>JADJQN010000017.1 GCA_016712745.1 Sandaracinaceae bacterium | reverse complement strand
GCAGCTATGCTGACGCTGCGCGTTGGGGTGCGGAGCGCATCAACGCCTTTGAGCGAGCCCGTCTCGCTGTATCGAACCAGCAGTCGAACGCGTTTACTCGGCTTCATGTGAGGCGAGTGTTTCCGCTAAGCCTTGTTTTGGTGATTTGGTACGCCGTCGTGGCCGCTCCGTTCGCTGCAAAGTTGGCGCGCAGCCAAGGCGTGCGGGGTCGCAGAGACGAGCTGTCGCGCACGCGATCAGATTGATGCCGCATCCGATGACGTACGTTGCGCTACCGGCGTTGGCGCGCGTAACTCCCGTTGCGGACGGATTCGCACGGCGTAACCTGGCCCGATGCAATTCGCACTGAGGCTCTCCTTTCTAACGCTCGCTATGTTCGTCGCCGCTTGCGGCTCTACCGCTGCGTCAGATGCGATGGACGCTAGCACCCCGGTTCGGACGCCGGCGTGGATGGATCGTTGCCGATGCGTACGTTGCCGATGCGTACGTCGCCGATGCGTACGTCGCAGATGGGGACGTCGCGGATGCGTACGTTGCGGACAAGTGGGGCGCTGCGCCGGAGATACACTTCGGCTTCAATGCCAAAGGCCTATGGATCCGCAGCAGCAGGCCTCCTACGCTGAAGCCATGCTCGATCGCCCTTCGCCGGCAACGCGCAGCTCGATGGTGATTCGGGTGTTGGGGGGAACTGTTTCGCAGACGACGACGAGCGCCGACTGGAGCGACTCGGCAGTCGCAGCGTGGGTTGCCTTTCAAGTGCATAGCGGCGTCGAGTTCATATTCATCGTGAACGGAAACGATAGTCCGGAATCCCAGCGCGCGTTTTACGACCGCTGGGTTGCTGCAGGCGCCCATTTCTCGTTCATCGAGATGATGAACGAATACTATCTACGCAAGTATCTCGACGGCGACACGACGGAGCCGGACGTGACAATGGCCGTCAGTCCCGACGACTACGTCACGGCGATCGTTCCTGCGTATGGCGCAGTGTTCGCAGACACCGGCCTGCCCATCTTCATCATCCTCGCTCCAGCGGGTGAGACGCCGGCACTGCAGATGCAATACGAGCAGTGGAATGCAACCGTTATCGCCGCGCTCGCCGCTCACAGCGGGGCGCCGATCGGAGTGACATTGCATCTGTACAGTCGAGACTCAAGTTTCGACTACGATCAGATCGATCGAATCCGCGCACGACTGCCGGCGGGCACGCCCATTGCTGTGACGGAATCGGGAATTCTCGATCCAACCGTGATGGCTAGCGATGGATATCCCGACGCCGCGTACGATCACCTTCTCGCGATCTATACCCACTTGCAGCCTGGGGATTACTTGCTCGACCAGGTGCTCTATAAAAACGGGTCGGGCTGGCAGCCTGCGGACTTGCACGCTGATTTTTCGGGAGTCACACCCAAAGGCGAGCGAGTGCTCGACTTTTTCGAAACCAATGTGCGGTAACGTCGTGCGTTCCTTCCGCGGCACATGGACAGCGCGAGAATTCTCGATCCCAAAGATCGGTCAGGTTCGCGCGATCTAGACCGCTTCGCGGTAGAAATGATCGTGAGATCGCGACGGATTTCGACGCGAGAGCAAGGCGCGAAGAAGGAGCGGGGCCGTAGCCCCGTGACGGATGAGCAACGCAGCTATCGTGGCGAAAGACGAGCGAAGTCGCCATCATTTCTACTGCGAAGCGGTCTAGCCACCGCGCCTCGGAACCGCCGTCAACGATTGCGTCCACTACGCGCCAGCACGCGCTACGGAAGTACGCACGACCCAGGATGGCCGTCACTCATCGCTGCGCATGTGCCGGTCGGCGTCTCGCATACGTCGCCCTCGACGCATTGAACGCTGTCGCCGATGCACGGCGTTCCCTCGGCGAGTGCCCAGGATGGAAAGATCACCCCAGGGCCGCGAAGCGGACCACCGCAGATAGGTCCTGCGGCGCAGCCGAGGATGTTCGCCGCGCACCCGATCGTGCAGCTCGTTCCCTGGATGCAGGAGACGCATGCGCCCAAGTCGTCGCAAATCATTTCGTCTCCACACGTGGTGCCGGCCGGGGGTGGAGCACCGTCTGCTACACAGATCCCGCCTGCTGCACACGAGATGTGACCGCCGTTGCATGCGCCAGATTCGGTAACGCACGGGATGCCATCGGCACAGCACACACACTCGCCGTCGGGAGCGCAGACCGACGTTAGCCCGCGGCGGCAGATTCCTCCGATAATGCATGCGCGACCAGAAATAGGCGTGCTCGAACTCACGTCACACTGCTGGCTGCCGTCTGCGCAACTAAACGTTCCGTCGAAGCAGCCGACGGTGCACGCGCCGCCGGATTCGCACGCCGTGCAGGCGCCGCTGCCGTCGCACACCATGCCGACACCACAATGGATTCCGGGATCTGCGAGCTCGGCCGGCAAGCACACCGGCGTGCTTCCCTCTGCGCAACTCCAGCGTGACACACGGCAAAGCAGTGCCGGTACAGGCTCGCAGATCTGACCACATACTGGGGTCGCCGCGTCCATCGCACCACCGGCATCTCTCGAAAGAGTCATCGGAACAAGCCCACCGCACGTCCGAACTCAAGCTAACAGGACGACATCACGTGGAAATCCGCTTCGCATAAAGGGCGGATATGTAAACTTCGTTTCCACGACCATCAGGCGGGCTTCGAATCGAAGAACGCGTTTATGCTGGCTAGCCTCTGGCATGGCCAAGCCGCCCACCGAAACGCTGAAGCAAGATGTGCTCGACATCCTTCCCCAAGTGGAGAAGGTCTTGCTCGAGGCCGAAGGCATGCTCCTTCGCAATCGCATCTTCATCGATCGCACGCAGGGCATCGGCATCTTGAAGAAGGACCTTGCGATCGAAATGGGCGTCTCGGGCGCCATGCTTCGTTCGACGGGCGTCGACTACGATGCTACGCAAGGCGCATCCGTACTCGCTCTACGAGCGCTTTGATTTCGAAGTGCCGATTGGCCACGACGGCGACAACTACGACCGCTTCCTCGTTCGCACCGAAGAGATGCGTCAGTCGATGCGCATCCTCGAGCAGGCAGTTGCACAGATGCCCGACGATGGACCTATCAACGTCGAAGACGTGCGCATCATGATGCCGCCCAAAGATCAGGTCTACAACACGATCGAAGGCACCATCGCCGAAAGAGTCATCGGAACAAGCCCACCGCACGTCCGAACTCAAGCTAACAGGACGACATCACGTGGAAATTCGCTTCGCATAAAGGGCGGATATGTAAACTTGCTCTACGACCACATCAGACGGCCGAATCGAAGAACGCGTTTATGCTGGCTAGCCTCGCAACCCGCGCGCATGGGGTGGCTGCTCGCTTGGCATCGAGCCGTCGGCCGACTCATTTCACGCGAGACACGCACTGGTTGCGCCCGAAGCCGCCCATCGAGGGCCTGTGGCTCACCGGGCAGGACTCGTTCTCGGCGGGCGTGTCCGGCGCGATGGCGAGCGGATCGATCACGTACGCTGCGCTGACGGGCGACTGGCTCTTCATGCTCGACACGCGTCTCTGATGCGAGGTGCCGGTCGCGGATCGTTACGGGAGCAACACGATTGAGCCGTACGGTTCAAGGCCAACAGAATCCGTGGCACGAGTTTCCTCAAGGTCGATGCGTGAACCCGGCAACGTGATACGTCGCGGACCACGGGACGGATTGGTGTAGAGCTCGGGAGTTCGCCTTCTCCGGGCGTCCAGACTGCTCGGGAACGTGGACGATGTGCCGTCCTGCCGCTGAAGGCTTGCCATTGCGGGAAGCGTATACGTGAAGATGCGCCCCGATGCTGCGTTGAAGTGTTCGCGACGAATCAGCGTCGGGCTGGTGACGCTGTAGTAGCGATTGCGCTCGAACGTTCCCCAGTTGATCGGGGCCACAGTAGACCTCATACATCGTCATGAGAGCTGAGTGGACGTGAGCGAGAAAAACAGATTGTCGAGAATCATGTCGTCACAGGAATGCAATGATCCGGAGGCGTAGCACCTCGCGCGCTTCGAGTAGTCATTGAATCCAAGTTGAGGCGTCTTCGTTGTCGAAGAGAGTATTGAAGCGATTCACGTTGTTGCCCGAACTCGGTGTGTGATCGACCCAGATGCCGACGCTGCCACGGGCTACCGTATTGTATTCGACGGTTAGGCCTTCCATATGGTCCTGTCCGTAGTAGATGCCGAATGCGATGCGAGAGCGCGTTTGTTGCGTGGAACTCGCGGTTGCACGGCTTCCGATGGTGTCGAGGATGATGTTGCGGCGCACCGGGCTATCGATAAGTGTGTCCGCGTAAATGCCACCGCAGTCGTTCACGACGCTGCAGGCCTCGCTCACAAAATTTTCTTCGACAACGGTGCGTGACTCGCCCAGAAAGATGCCGTCGTTGCCAGAACGTTGGATTTCATTGTGCCTAACAACGCTGTCGTTGCCGGTAACCTTCATGCCCATCGCGCCGAACCAATCTTCAGCATATCCGGGGATCATCGCCGCGTCGCGAAAAATGTTGCGTTCAACGCGCGAGCGCTCAAGACCAAAATAGGACCCGCTTTCCCACGTGCGCTCGATCACATTCTCGTAGGCCGTTGTGTCGGTGTCCCAGGACATGATGCCCATGTTCAAATCACTAAAGTGACAACGGCGTGCAACCACGAAGTCTTGCAGGTACGTGAAATATGCGCCGGCCTGCGTCTGATACTTGAAAGCGATGCCATCGACGATCGTGGCGCCTTGCGTGCGCAACGCCCGCGTCTAGGGTTGCCGCTTCTACCGCCAGACCATTGGGGTCAACTCCACCGGGTGCATAGAAATACAAAACACCCGCTGCCGAATCGTGGAACCACTCGCCCGCGACATCGAGCAAGGAGAGTTTGTTGTCGATCAGATAGGCCCAGTCCGAATCGCGGTAGTCAAATACCAGCGGACTCCAGCCGCAAAAGAGATGGAGCCCGGCGCCGAGCCGGAAATCGTGCTGCGCTCGAACGCGAAAATGACCGAATGCAGGCGCACGGTCGCACCTGTAAAAAGCCCTCTGGTTGGGTCAATCGCTGTCGGTGATGCTCGTGGTGGTACGCGAATCGGTGCGCAACCAGCCGCTGTTCGGCTAACGCGCGCGGTTTTGCAATGCACCGGATGCAAAGACGTGACGAACTTCGCCCGAGACGTTTGCACGCGATATTGCCGCTGTGCACGGTCCACCACGGTGACCAGTATGGCCCCGTTGACGACCGGATCACCGCCCGTTCCAGATGCGCCGATGCAACGACGGCTGTCCTGCTGCGCCGCTGTTCAACAGAGTGGAGTTCCCTAAAGAGGCGAACCGCGCCTCAAGAGCACAACGTCCGCGGGCATGAACATCCAACTGGCTGCTAACTTTCTCGAGGGTCTGCCACGCCGTCGCGACCGATGTGCCGGCACTCGCATCGTTGCCGGTCTCTTTCATAATAGTGGGTGCGCGACGTGGATGTTCACGATGGCGGTGTCCGACCACCGTCTCCATCGTCGATGGATACGAGAATGAATCTTCGCCGAAGAAGCCGCTGGTGGGTGTATACGAGAACGTGCCTGCGCCTGTTTCGGACGTAATGTTCCGTGCGACGGCATCGAGTGCGCGCTGACGCTGAGCGCGTCACCGTCCGCGTCGCTATCGTTGGCACGAACGTCCGTGATCGAAACCGACGCGTTAACGAGCGTATAAAATGTCTCTCCATAGGCGACGGGCGAAAGGTTCCCGCCCGGCAAGCCAACGCCTGCATCGTGCCCACCATCGATGAGCGCGGTTCCCATGTCGGTCGCGGGCGCGCCATCGAGCGGCGTGCCCAAATCCATCAACACCGATCCGTCGACGCTCGCCGGCGGCAACCCCGATTCGAGACGGCCTGTGCATGCGCTCAAAAGCACGAGCGAAAGCGCGCCGCGCGCGGCCATCGGGATCACTTATACGTCGCATCGCTCGCATTTTGACATGATACGCCAGAGAGCGTCTCAACCTGCGTCCGATTCGGGACTGATCAGCCGAGCGCTCGTGCGATGGGCAGGGCACGGCTCGAAAGAGTCATCGGAACAAGCCACCGCACGTCCGAACTCAAGCTAACGGGACGACATCCCGGAAATCCGCTTCGCATAAAGGGCGGATGGCGTAAACTTGCTCTACGACCACATCAGACGGCCGAATCGAAGAACGCGTTTGTGCTGGCTAGCCTCAACGCCTCCGCTCCCTCATTGCTGAACTCCGAGAGAAAGTTTGTGGCTTCTTCTGTGTCGAAGTAAATCGTTGGGCCCGCCGTCCTGCCAGCTGCGGGAAGAACGTCTGAGCATAGGCGCGCGATGTGTCGACAATGAGCATTCCTCAAGCGCGCTCGGGCCCACTCGTGCACGTACAGACACGACTCGATTTCGAATCCGGCTTAAACCTGCGCTGTGAGTGAGGGTCTGCGAGGGCGCGTTTTTGCGCTTACGCACGCCGCCGACGTCGCATGAGCGCAGTACCCGCCAGAGCGCCACGCCAACAAAGCAGGCAGGCCATTGACCACTCGTTCGAGTTGCGCCAACGCGGCATGAACAAGAACCACTGAGCCCTGGACCCGAAATCGTTCGCATCGAAGCATCCGGCGGCGGCGTTGCTGAATCGATGACCATGCCAGCGTCCGTCAATACGGATCCGGAGTCGAAGGGCGTTCGAATCGGTGGCGTTCCCAATCGGTGGGCGTTCCCGAATCGGTGGGCACTCCTGTCGATCTGCTGCCAGCATCGACCGGGACAGTTCCTCAAGTCTGTGCCGGCATCTGAAGGCGGTGTACCCAGTCCACTACCCGCGTCTACCGGCGTTGTCGCATACGGAGTGCCAGCCATCGCTGTATGCAGGTTCGAGATCGAAGTAACAACTTGGCCAGTTTCAGCACCGCGCTGACTTGTGCGCGGAAAGTTCCTGCATTCAGGTCCGGGATCCCACGCACCCGTCGCGGTCGTGCACGGTTACGTCGATCCCAGTTTCACTCGATATACGCAATGCTCGGCGCAAAGAATCACGCCTGAGGAGTGCGAGACGAAGTCCGAATCGAGCACCACGCCGAGCGTGCGCCACGTTCCATCGGGTGCGGAGAATAAATAGGCGAGCTGAGTCATTGGCGCGTGATGCTGGACCCCGCTTGCCACAAATCCCGTCGAGCTCACCGAATCGATGCGTTGACGCTCGAGACTCGCTTCGTACCCTCGAGTAGTACATGCCGCCGTAATCGGCCCGGCCCCTAGGATGGGCGCCTCCATCTCCCAATCCCATAAGCTCGCAGCCCATCGCCGGCGGGACGAACGGCACGTCCACGGCCTCGTTCAGTAAACAGTACGACAAGTCGACGCCGGGCACCGTGTAGCACATCGCACCCATCGTGAGCGCGGGCGTCGTGTTGTTCTCGCTGAACTCATCGTGCGGCTAAAGCCACCCCCATGGCAGTGGCCCGATGCGACGGCGACCCGTGGATGGATGAGCTGCGTTGAGCAAACTCCCCACAACGACGAAGGCCATTCGCATTCGGCAGCCACAGGGCCATCAGAGTGCGAGCACAGTCGTGGGAGCGCAAACAACGCTAACAGATCAAAGCTAAGAAGAACGTCAGGTCGCATAGCTTCTAGTTTGTCGTGACTTCCGCGCCGGATGCAACGACTACTTCCGCAGCACAGGTTTAGGACCACTACATGTCGTTACCTTCCCTACGCTGACTCGGGCTGGTTCTTCGGTCCGCGTTTGCGCATCGCACTCAAGAAGATGTTTGCGGACGGGACGGTCGCACCAGATGGACCCCTCCGCTGCTCACGCGTCTTGCTGTATCGTTACCGCCTCGCGAAAGAGTCATCGAACGTAACCGTCCGACCTGTGTCGTCTTGGTTCTGACAGTGAATGCGGGACGTTGGTTGTCACGGAGGTGACGGATGTCACCGCAAAGGGATGTCTGCAGAAGTGCGCGCGCGTGGCTTTCCGAGCAGGAGCTGAGCGGCGAGTCGATTCATGATTTCGCGGTGTCGCGGGGCTGACGCCTTCGACGCTCTATTTGTGGAGGAGGAGGTTTGCGTCGTCGCCCGCGCTCGTGCGAGTTCACGCGAAAGAGGCACCCGCACCCCTTCGAACCACCTCTGCACTCGAAGTGGTCACGCGCTCGGGGCACGTTGTGCGCATCGCGCACGACTTCGACACCGCCGCGCTCGCGCGTCTCTTCGCGTGCTTGGAGTCGAGCGGATGTTAGGCCTTCCGCTCTCGGTGCGCATCTACTTCGCGACCGAGCCTGTCGACATGCGCAACGGAGATCGATGGGCTCTGTGCGCTTGTGAAAGGCACCATCGAGAATATGTCTACGAAGGACATCTCTTCGTCTTTGTCGGCAAGTCCAAGAACCGCGTGAAGGTGCTCTTTGGGGGACCGCCGGAGGCTTTGTCGTTTACATGAAGCGTCTTGAACGCGGCCGGTTTTACAGATGCCGAAGAGGGACGCGCGTCGCGCGCACATCGTGCTCGAAGCAAGCGAGAGCTTACGATGCTGCTCGACGAATCGACCTGCGCTCTGCAAGGCGTCTTTCGCGATGGACACCGAGGGGGATCGACAAGCGCTCAGAAATTCCGGTCCAACGTCATTGATGCAGGTTCCGGAAGTCGACCGATGGATGCGCGCTCGCGGCTCTGGTGCCGCTTGCGTGTGCACAAGCGGAAACGCCTCGAGTCTCGAAACGCCAGTGTTCTCAGCTTCAGAAGGTGATGGGTCCGCGTTGGTCGGAGAAGATGCCGAGCGTGGCGAAGTCTCTCGGCGGCGTTGAGCGCACGCCAGGGGATTGCAGCGACACGCCAAGACGGAGCGGATAACGCGATTCGATGCCGGCCGTGCGCAACGAGCACGCGGTGCCCGACGCAGACAAGACGTGCTCAGGTGTGGCGGGACGCAGTTTCGAAGCTTGAGAAGGTCGGACCACGAGCGTATTTTGAGTACGTACCGCCACTATCGTGCTCAAACCGGCACGTGCGAGGTACTTCGGTGCGCATGCGGCGAGTGCGTGCTGACAGCGCCCGGTGCTCCGAAAGTCGTTAAGAAGGCGGTCGCTACGGCGCAAGCCTGAAGGCCTCAACTCGCGGTCCAAGTGCGCGGACTCCGTTCTGATCTACCGCCGAGCAGGATTTCAAGCGCCAAGGCGGTGGCGATATCGCGCTCGACGATGAACGAGCTCTTTCACCGCGCACAAATCGTAGAGCCTCTCTCGACGCGTCTCTCGGAGTGCGTGCGCACGCGCACGCTCGTGTGCTGCGGATGAGACGAGCGCCGCGCTGGATGGCGGCGAGAAGAAACCCAGACTGGATGCGTGTGGACGTTTGTGGCGGCGACGCCACCGACGGCAAGACATCGCCTACGTATTTGCAGCGAGTCGAAGCGGTGACGCCTAAGGAGGGTGCTCAAGTCAACCGCGGAACCTGCTCGTCGACGGGTACGCCGCCTACAACGTCGTCGCAGAGGTCGCCTCACGCGAGCGCGCTGGTTGCTACGCGCGTGTGCGTCGTCATTTTACGACGCACAGGGTCCGCGCCCATCGCAGGCGGCCATCGCGCTCGTCCTGGGATGTACCGCGTCGAACATCAAGCGCTCGAGATGCGCTCGTCGGGGCAAGCCTCCCGTTCCGAAACACCTAAGCTTCGCAAGACAACGCTGCGCCCGCGCGTGACTCAGAAGTGGCTCGATGCGCAACATGCAGTGCACGCCTCCGCAGAGCGCACTCGGAGGCGCTATTCAGTACACCCTCAACCAGTGGCAAGAGCTCGGACGCTTCTCGACGACGCGAAAATCCCTCTCGACAACAACATCTCTGAGCGCGCGCTTGACGCGTCGCCCTCGGACGAAAGGAACTTTCTCTTCGTCGGCGACCTCGAAGCGGGAAAACACGTTGCGGGTCTCTACTCGCTCATCGCGACGTGCGAAGCGCGCGACATCAACCCCTTCGCCTACCTTGCCGACGTCGTCGGCGCGTGCAGGATCACCCGGCAAACAAGCTCGATGAGCTACTCCCGGGGAACTGGGGCCTCAATCGTCATCCGCTGATCCAGACGACACAGGTCGGACGGTTACTTTCAA
>JADJQN010000016.1 GCA_016712745.1 Sandaracinaceae bacterium | reverse complement strand
GAGGCTTTGTCGTTTGATGAAGCGTCTTGAACGCGGCCGGTTTCGAATGCCGAAGAGGACGCGCGCGTCGCGCGCACATCGATATCGAAACGAAGCGAGCTTGCGATGCTGCTCGACGGAATCGACCTGTCTGCAAGGCGTCTTTCGCGATGGACACCGAGGGGGATCGACAAGCGCTCAGAAGGCCCGATCAACGTCATTGATGCAGGTTCGGAAGTCGACCATGAATGCGCGCTCATAGCTCTGGTGCCGCTTGTGCGTGCACAAGCGGAACGCATCGGAAGTCTCGAACGTCAGATTGCTCAGCTGAAGGTGGTGATGGGTCCGCGGTCGGAGAGATGCCGAGCGTGGCCGGGGAGTCTCCCGGCGTGGAAGGCGCACGCCGGCGGAGGTTGCAGCGACACACGCTAAGGCGAAAACGGAGGCACGCGATTCAATGCCGGCCCGTGCGCATCAGGCACGCGGTGCCCGACGCAGACCACCGGGACGTGCACTCAGTGTGTGGCGGGACGCAGTTTTCGAAGCTTGGAAAGGTCGGACCGCGACGTATTTGAGTACGTACCGCCCCGCATCGTGCGTCACGAGCACGTGCAAGAAATTCTTCGGTGCGCATGCGGCGGGAGGTGCGTGCTGACAGCGCCCGGTGTCCGAAGTCGTTGAAGGCGGTCGCTTCGCGCAAGCCTGATGGCTCATCTCGCGGTCAGAAGTGCGCGGACTCCATTCCCATCTACCGCATCGAGGATTTCAAGCGCCAAGGCGTGGCGATATCGCGCTCGACGATGAACAGCTCTTTCACCGCGCCAGCACCGTCGTAGAGCCTCTCGACGCGTCTCCCAGGTGCGCTTGCGCACGCGTCGCTCATATGCGCGGATGAGACTTTGAGATATGCACGCATGCTGGATGGCGGCGAGAAGAAGCCGAAGACTGAATGCGTGTGGACGTTTGTGAGCAGGACGCCACCGACGGCGGAACATCGCCTACATGTTGCAGCGAGTCGAAGCGGTGAGACGCCTAAGGGAGGTGCTCAAGTCGACCGCGGGAACCCTGCTCGTCGACGGGTGCGCCGGCTACAACGTCGTCGCAGGTCGCCTCACGCGAGCGCGCTGGATGCTACGCGCATGTCGTCGTCGTTTTACGACGCGCAGAAGTCCGCGCCCATCGCAGGCGAAGCCATCGCGCTCATTCTTGAGATGTACCGCGTCGGGCATCAAGCGCTCGAGATGCGCATCGTCGGCAAGCCTGAACACCTACAGCTTCGCAAAGACAGCGCTGCGCCCGCGCGCTCGGAGACTCAAAGAGTGGCTCGATGCGCAACATGCGTGCCCTCCGCAGAGCACTCGGAGGCGCTATTCAGTACACCCCCCTCAACCAGTGGCGAGCTCGGACGCTTTCTCGACGACGCGAAAATCCTCTCGACAGCAACATCTCTGAGCGCGCGCTTCGACGCCGTCGCCCTCGGACGAAAGAACTTTCTCTTCGTCGGGCGACCTCGAAGCGGGAAGAACCGTTGCGGGTCTCTCTCGCTCATCGCGACGTGCAGGCGCGCGACATCAACCCCTTCGCCTACCTTGCCGACGTGATCGCGCGCGTGCGGGATCACCCGGCAAACAAGCTCGGTGAGCTACTCCCGGGGAACTGGGCCTCAATCGTCATCCACTGATCGAGACGACACAGGTCGGACGGTTACTTTCAAACGCGTTTTCAAAATCGTTTCCTGAAGGCGCTTCCTTGGTAAGGTTTACATAGCGTTCTAAGGACGATTTACGACTTTGTTGTGATGTCGTGATGTTAGGTCGAAGCCAGGGGAATGTGCCGAACTCGTTTCGATTTCAGTTCCGGGGATTATGGTGGGTTCGTTGCGATGTCAGGTCGAGCAGGATCCGGACGCCTATCAGCGCAGGAGTCGTGGGAAGGACAGCGACGACCTGTTAGGCTCGGGCCCTACGCGCAGGATCTCCACCTTGATGGGCGTAGGGACACGTTGCGAACGCCGCCCTACCGGACGCCCGTAGGCATCCGTACCACCAAGGTCCGCTGCGCTGTACTCCTCACATTCGCCGCAATCCGTGATATGCGGTAGGGAACGTCTCGCGAACATTGAGAAGGACAACGTGACCGGAAGCGTCGCGGGCGAAGCGCGGCTCCACTCCGTCGCATTCCAAAACGATGGTATCGGGGCCCCTCGGCCGCGCGGCACATTCTCGGCGAGCTCGGGTGCAGCAATCTCGGTCGTGCGCAGTGAGGCGCTCTGCTTCGAGCGCGCTGGTCTCCGCCATGGCGACGTCGATCCCCGTCTGCCGTTGCGTATCATGATCATCGCTGGCCGGGGGATGCGCTATGTCGCGAGTGTCGTTCGGCGTTGCCGTTGACGCAGCGTGACGCTCTCTGGACGCTGGCCGCGACATGGCGTGACCACCGCACGCGATGAGCATGGCGACAGAGGCGATGGGCAGAACGATGGTTCGAAAGTCAATCATGCGATGCTTGGACACCTGGAGGACAAAGTACTGGATAAGGTCATGCGTGCTGCAGGAACGAATATTGTACATGGTTCAAGTCACGCCTCAAGCCAGGCGTGACACAGCGTTCGATGACCCTGAGGCAATGCGGATGCGGATCGTTTGCGACCGCGGCGTGGTTCCCCACTTGCTAAGCGATTGGACTTGGGGGGATAGGCGGCATGAACACGTTGTCTTGCACTGCCGCCCGAACGCGGTCGCGGGGGAAGTTTACATATCGTCCTAAAGGCAGATACGGGTTTGTGTTGTGATGTCTGGGATCGGATCAGCCCGGTTTGATGGACTGGTTTGTTAAACTGCCTGACTGAGATTCTGTTCGTGTCTCCTTTCATTCGGCTGGGCTGATTCCGCCGAGCGTTGAAGGTGCCTGCGTTGGCGATTGTAGAAGACCTCGACGTACTCGTGGATGGCGCGTGCAGCGTCGTCTCGCGTGGGCCACGACTGGCGATACACGAGCTCGCGGCGGGCGTCGCAAAGCTCTCACTCACCGCGTTGTCCCAGCAATTCCACGTCCGCTCATCGAGCATGTGGGGGCCGTTCTCACGCAGCATGAGGCTGATGGTCGCGGCTCGTGTACTGAGGCCTCGGTCCGAAAGAGCCAGCAAGTTTCCAGCTTCGACCGGTCGCTGACCGAGCGCCATCGAGAGGGCGCCGAGTGTGATGTCGACCTGCATATCGTATCGCATCGACCAGCCGACGACGCGTCGTGAGAGAGGTCGATGACTACCGCGAGGTAAAGCCAGCCTTCCCATGTCTTGATGTACGTGATGTCAGAGGCCCACGCACGGTTTGGCGTCTGCACCTCAAACTTTCGGTCGAGCACATTGGCTTGGTGCGGTCCCGTTGTTGGAGCGGCACTCGCGTGACGCCATTTCGACTGAATCGAGCCGAAATCCGTGCTCACGCATCAGGCGCGCAATGCGCTTTTTGCTCGTTCGTTCGCCTCGCGCACGAAGTTCGTCAAGCACACGCGGACTTCCGTACACGCCGCGACTCGCGCGATGTACAGATACGATTGTCGTCGCAAGCTCCGCATCGCGAAGCGCATGCGCCGAAAGTTCGCGCTTGAGCCACGCGTAATAGCCACTCTTCGATACACCGAGCATTCGACAAATCACGGGCACGCCGTATTTCGCGTTCTGCGCGCGGATGAAGTCAAACTTCACTTCGATTTCCTTCGCGAAGAACGCCGCCGCTTTTGGGATTTCGCGCTCCTCTTTCAGAACACGATTCTCTTTGCGCAGCTGCGCAAGCTCCGCGCGCTCAGCGGTCGTCAACGCGCCGGCGGGCCCCGACCCGCATCGACTTCCGACTGCTTCAGCCATACTCGAAGTCCCGAATTCGCGACCCCAAGGTCCTTCGCGACCTCCGCAACGCTTTTGCCACTTGTGCGGCACAGCTCCACCGCTCGCGCTTTGAACTCGTCGCTAAATGTTCTGCGGGCTCTTTGTTCCATGGACACTCCACGAGGCATTGTCGCCTCTAGATTTGTGTCCATCAAACCGGGTCAATTCCAACATCACCCCATCACGTCCATGTTCTTACAGGCGGCGTTTTGCACCTCGTGGGAATATGTGGTTTCTCTATCTCTTCGGCGACAACATCGAAGACAAGCTCGGCCGCGTTCGCTACGTCATCTTCTACCTCGCATGCAGCGCCGCCGCGGTTTGCCATGCAGGTGTTGATCGATCCGCACGCCGACATCCCGATGGTCGGCGCGTCCGGCGCCATCGCAGGCGTTCTCGGCGCGTACGTCACGCTCTATCCGAAGGCGCGCGTCGTCACGCTCGTTCCCATTTTTATTTTCGTGCAGTTCATTGGGTTGCCCGCCGTCTTCTTCATCGCCGTGTGGTTCTTCTGGCAACTGCTCTCGGGACTCACCTCGCTCGGCATGGCGAGCCTCAATCAGGAAGGCGTCGCCTTCTTCGCGCACGTCGGAGGTTTTGTCGCAGGCCTTGCGCTGGTCTGGCTCTTCCGTCGCACGCCCAACGAAACCCACGGCTGGCGCGGCCCGCCGAACGTGCGCGTTTCACGCGGGAATACGGTCTAAAGCACCACCACTGTAACGTCGAAGAACGTGCGAATGTGGTTGGAGACACCTGGCGCCCGTCAACGCTCCGCCACCCACCGCCAAGCCGACTACCCCCGTAGTGTGCGTGATTCGCACGGTCCACCCGTTGCACTCGCTGGTGCGTGGACACCTACCGCCCTCGTCGCCCGGCTGACTCCGCGCTGCACCGCGTGCTCACCGAACACATCGAGACCTTCCTCGACGACGCTGCGATGTCGCGCGCCGATTCGCTTCCACGCTTTGTCGCGACGGAGCTACGCGAGTTCCTTCGCTGCGGCATTCTCTCCGAAGGCTTCGCGCGCATGCATTGTGACCACTGCGGCCACGACCGCTTGGTAGGTCTGTCGTGCAAGGGCCGTGGGTTTTGCCCAAGTTGCGGCGGTCGTCGCATGACGGAGCTTGCCGCATCTCGTCGACAACGTCCTGCCCTTCGCGCGCACAAGGCAATGGGTCTTGTCGCTGCCGTTCTCACTACGCGCACCCGTTGCATGGAACCACGACGTGGCGCTCGCCGTTCAACGCATCGTCGTGCGTGCGATTCTGACCGACTACCGACGTCGCGCGCGCAAAGCTGGCATCGTGGACGGGCGCGCAGGAGCAGTCTGCGTCATTCAACGCTTTGGCTCCGCGCTCAATCTCAATCCGCACTTTCACCTCGTGGTGCCCGACGGAGTCTTTGCGCCCGATAACGACGGCGCGCTTCGCTTCCATCCCACAAAGCGCTTCGCACGCGCCGACATCGAGCGCGTTGCTGAGAGGATTCGCGCCCGCGTCACGTCTTATTGAAAAACGCGACGAGCAAAACGACCACGCCGCCGACCCACTCGCCGCTTGCTACGCGTCCTCGCTTGCAAACGCCGCCGCACGCGAGCCCGCAGCGCAAGAGCGCGCCTTGCAGCTCGCTGCATTTCACGCCGAGCGCATGCTCCCGGCGAAGAAGCCCACTGGCCTTCGTGCCCGCATCGAAGGTTTTGACCTGCATGCTGGTGTCGTCATCGCCAAACACCAACGCAAGCAACTCGAACACCTCTGTCGCTACCTCACCGCCCCGCTCTTTCGCACGACCGCATCACACTCACTGACGACGGCCGCGTCCGCATCCAACTCAAGACGCCATGGAGCGACGGCACCACCTCCTCGCTCGACCCGCTCGCATTTTGCGCACGCTTAGCCGCTCTCATCCCGCGCCCCCGCAAGAACCTCCTCGTCTACCACGGAGTCCTCGCGCCCAACGCGCGCGTGCGACCTGGCGTCGTCGCACTCGCTTGCGCCATAAAACCTACCGAAACCGCCAAAACCAAACGTCCTCACGGCGCATGGGCCGAGCTGATGCGCCGCGCCTTCGCCATCGACGTCACGACCTGCCCGAAGTGCAGCGGACGCCTTCGCCTCATGGCCATCATCCTCAACCCCCGCGCCGCCGTCGCCATCCTTCGCTCGCTCGGCCTACCTCACCAACGCGTCACCACGACACCCACCGAGGCCCACCGCACGCGTCCGACGACTGGGAATTCACGCAGCGTGACGGCGCCGTCGAAATCCGCGACGCCCTGAGGCGAGCGTGCGTCCGCGTCCTCGAAAAAGCACGTTTTGCACGGATCGGCGAACTCCAGACGGCCTTTATGCGCGCTGTCGAAAGAGTCATCGGAACAAGCCCACCGCACGTCCGAACTCAAGCTAACAGGACGACATCACGTGGAAATCCGCTTCGCATAAAGGGCGGATATGTAAACTTGCTCTACGACCACATCAGACGGCCGAATCGAAGAACGCGTTTATGCTGGCTAGCCTCGGGGCGCTTATGAGACTACTTTCTCAATCAATTGTTGCCGGTTTCGCTCTGCTTCTGCTCGCTTGTTCGAACGACCCGGATGTGACCGTCACTGATGCGGGCAGCGTTGACGCAGCAACCAATGATGCCGGCACAACGGATTCGGGTGCACTCGAGGCGGGCTCCGTCGACGCGGGCATGGTCGACGGAACAACACCGGCAGATCTTGGAAGCGCAAGCGACGCCGCCACCGACCTTGGCAGCTCAGTCGATGCAAGCATCGACGGCGGCACAGTGACCTGTGGCTACCAAGATGCATTGGGCGAGGGCGCGTGCGCACTTTTCCTCGGCTATGCATGGGACGGCGAAAGTTGTTACGGCATCAGCGGCTGCACCTGCGAAGGCGCCGACTGCGGAAATCTGTATGAGAGTCCCGAGTCATGCGAAGACGCATACGCTCCGTGCTCCGCATCATGCGGCGGCCTACTCGGTACGAGCTGCCCTTCGGGCGCATTCTGCGACTACGCAATCGAAGACATGTGCGGCGCGACCGACGCACTCGGCACGTGCTCGCCGATCACCGACGGCTGCCTCGACGTTTGGGATCCTGTGTGCGGCTGCGACGGTATGACCTACAGCAACACCTGCTACGCCGCCCGCGAGGGCGTTGGCGTCTATTCTGAAGGCGAGTGCGCTGCGGAGCCGAGCTGAGAACGCACATGCGCGGTAGCGCGTACGGAATAACTGAGGGTGGTTCGACTGTCTCTGTAGCTTAAGAGAACGCGCTTCGATGATCCGACGTCCACATTGGTTTCCTCGACCACCATCGATGCTGCGACCGTGGCTCTACCATGCCGCGCTCTTCGTAAGACGTGCAGAGCGAACAGCACAGTGGGTCTGGGATGAGCACGACTACCGCTTGCGACGCAGCAGTGTGTCACTCGCGTCGCGCGTGCAAAAGCACCAGAGCGTCCTCATTCGACGGACGCCTGGGGCTGATCCACGTCTGCAAGAAAATAAAGTCCGAAACCTTCGACTCGTAATCGAACGACTCGACGGGACTGTGATCGGCCCTGGTCAGACCTTTTCATTCTGCAAGTTGGTAGGACGTCCGACGCGTCGACGAGGTTTTCTCGACGGCATGGAGCTTGTGCGTGGCGTCGCGCGGGCGGGCGTGGGCGGCGGAATTTGTCAGGCGTCGAATCTGATCTACTGGCTCGCCCTTCACTCTCCACTCGAAGTCGTCGAGCGACATCATCATAGCTTCGATCCATTTCCCGGCGACGGGCGAGTCCTGCCGTTCGCAAGCGGAGCGACGGTTATGTACAACCATCGCGATCTTCGGTTGCGAAACACGACGCAGCACGCGTTTCAGTTTCGCTTCTGGCTAGATCAAAAATGCCTGAACGCAGAGCTTCGTTCGGAAGTACCGCTGCGTCATTCTTATCGTGTCATCGAGCGAAACCATCGCTTCGAACAGATCGAAGGCACTTGGTTTCGCGAGAACGAGCTGTGGCGCGCCACCATTGACCGGGAGACAGGGCACACGATTCGGGAGGAGAAAGCGTGCAGCAACCGCTCCGAAGTAAAATACGCGCCAAGTAAGGAAGATTTGCTCGCTACGTCGAGTTGCAATCGACAGTAACACCCGAGCTCACTTTTAGCGTTCATCTGGCGCGTGAGAGGGTCTATTGTACGCCCCATGACGACTACACTTCGCACCCTCGCCGTCTTTATTGCGATGGCGCTTTTCACGGCTTGCCATCATCACACCTCGATCGCCGACGCACGTGTTCTCGCGCAGGAATCCCACGCAGACCTTGGTGGCGAGATCTCGGTCGAGCAACTCGACGAGAACGTTTGGCGGCACATCTCTTACAACGAGGTTCCGGACCATGGACGCGTCGCATCCAACGGTCTTTTCATCGTGGACGAGGACGGCATCATCCTGATCGACACGCCGTGGACGACTGACCAATCGCGGCGCTTGATGGAATGGACGCATCGCGTTCTCGGCAAGGACATTCGCGAGGTGATCATCACGCACGCACACAATGACCGTTTCGGAGGAGCTGCTCCTCTTGCGTCAGCAGGCGCGGTTTTTCATGCGTTGCCACTCACGATTTCAAAGATTCGGGAAGAAGGCACGCAGCTCGAGATCCAACCGCTTGACACCGACGGCACCGTTGAGCTGCTCGACGTCACGTTGCATGTGTTCTTTCCGGGCGCGGCTCACGCCCCCGACAACATCGTTGTTTGGTTCGCTGACCAGGACATTCTTTTGCGGGTTGCATGGTGCGCGCCGAAACCGATCACTCGCTCGGCAACGTGGCAGACGCCAACGTTTCGAACTGGGCTCGCGCGCTCGAAGCCTTGCAGCAGCGCTACTCCAATGCCGCTCTTGTCATTCCCGGACACGGCGAGCCAGCTGGCCCCGAACTCTTCACGCACACGCGCGGCCTCTTGACCCAAGCGGCCGCGGCGCCGCCGCCGCCGGCCGCCGAGTAGCTTCGACGGGATCCAACGCGAGCAGCGCCGATGCTGTTAGCGCGATGTGCCGTACGGAAGCTCGAAAGAGTCATCGGAACAAGCCCACCGCACGTCCGAACTCAACCTAACAGGACGACATCACGTGGAAATCCGCTTCGCATAAAGGGCGGATATGTAAACTTGCTCTACGACCACATCAGACGGCCGAATCGAAGAACGCGTTTATGCTGGCTAGCCTCTCATTCAATTGAAGGGAGACATTCTCGAAGAGCGTGCGCCCTCCAAACGACTTTCCGAGCTTCGATACAGCAACCATGGCGGGCTGCTCGTAAGGCATCGCGCGTGCGACGTCAAATCAGCGCCTCGTTCTCGAGCAATCCCAAAGTGTGGTAGGAAGCCCCTGATGTCTGAACGCCGCCATCGCAGCCATGGAAACGGGCGCTTCCGCCCGGAAGATTTGGCTTCTTGCGGGGCTGATTGCGTCTTCGAAGAAGGCGTCTTGGTCTTCCATCCCGAGAACGTGCACCTCGGTGAAAACGTCTACGTGGGCCACCAAACAATTTTGAAGGGCTACCACCAAAACCAGATGCGCATCGGCGCGCAGACTTGGATCGGCCAGCAATGCTTCTTCCATTCGGCCGGAGGCATCACGATTGGCGAGCGGGTGGGTATCGGCCCCGGAGTGAAAATCTGACATCCACGCACAGTGAAACGGGACGCAGCACGCCCATTCTATTTTCGCCGGTAGTGTTTGCGCCCGTTGTCATCGACGACGATGCGGATCTCGGAATCGGTTCGATCATCATGCCAGGCGTCACGGTCGGCCGCGGGGCTCAGATCGCGGCCGGCGCCGTGGTGAGTCGCGATGTGGCTGCCTATTCGGTTGTCGCGGGCGTTCCGGCGAAGCTTTTGCGCGAGCGGCCGACGTGAACGAGCTTGCGGTCGTCATCTTTGCGTTCAATGAGGCAGAGAACATTCCGTCCGTGCTTCGTGAAGTGCGCGCCTGGCTCGACGCACACGAGCCGGGGGCACGCATCGTATTCGTCGACGACGGGTCGACGGATGGGACGGCGGATTCCGCGCGCGCAGCCCTCGCGGACACGAACCACGTGGTCGTGCGTCACGAAACCAATCGCGGCATTGGCGCAGCACTCAAGTCCGGCGTCATCGCAGCGCAATCGCGGTGGATCACCTTCCTTCCGGCCGATGGCCAGGTGCCGCCGCAAGCCGTGGGCATCTTGCGCGCCGCAGCCGTGCGCGATGGCGCGGATATCGTGCTCTCGGTTTACGACCATCGCGACGACGGTCTCGATCGCAAAGTCCTTTCGTGGGGCGTGCGTGCACTCATTCGGCTGGTTCACGGCGTGAAACTCAGCAGCGATGGACCCTACTTGTTTCGCAGCTCCCTCTTCGTGCCCGAGGATCTGCCGCCTGATACCTTCTTCTTGAATTTTGAGTTTCTCGAAAGAGTCATCGGAACAAGCCCACCGCACGTCCGAACTCAAGCTAACAGGACGACATCACGTGGAAATCCGCTTCGCATAAAGGGCGGATATGTAAACTTGCTCTACGACCACATCAGACGGCCGAATCGAAGAACGCGTTTATGCTGGCTAGCCTCTCCGATACTTTTTTTTGGAGTTCCACCAACGCTTCCGCACGCTCCGCGCGTTTGCGCAGACGCACGTTGTCCCGCTCAAGCGTCGCGAGCTTGACGTCACGTGCATCGCGCATCGGTTTGGGGCCGCGTTTCTGGGGCTTGAGCGCGCGCAGACCGCCGCGCGCAATCGTCTCACGCCACCGCGCCAGATTCGACGAATAGAGGCCTTCGCGCCGCAGCAGAGCGCCCACCTCCCCGGAGCCGGTGCAACGCTCCACCTCGTCCAAAATCTTCTTCTTGTAGTCGGCCGTGAAACGCCGCCGACTCGCCTTAGTCGACACTTCGACCTCCGCACGCGACGATACCAATTCAGACATCACCATGATGAGCAAATCCTAGCTCGCCCTCGACACTAAACTTCTCTCGACGAGTGTCTCACGGTCATTGGCACAGAGGGGCGAACACAACAAAGCACGGGACTGTGAATTTGAGATTGAAACGCATCGAGAAGGGCATGGTAGTTCTCTCGATACTGCTAGAACAAGGAGCTTGGCGCGGTTCTGAGCATCACAAGTTTTGTAGCCAGAGTATGACGGACGCCCGGAGGCGACGCGATACGACGTCTTGCGACGCTATGCGACGAAAGCTCTCACGCTCTCCGCGAGGTCGAACGCTCTGTGCAGATATTGCTGGGCAAACTCAGGCGTCGCCCGCGTCGCGTTTTCTTAAGGAGAGGGCTGAGCGCTCCTTTCGCTCAAGCTTTCGCCTGAACCCTCGATTCGCGGTTTTGGGGCTGCCCGTTCGGGCCTCATCGACGACGAAAAATTGTCTCATTGGCGCCTGCGTCTTCGACAATTTCGACGAGCGGCGGATGCGCGCGACATTTGGACGCTCCATTCCGCGTGTTAGCGTGTGGCAACGTGCGTGACAAACCATGGTGTCTGGCTGCGTGTTTCGTTGTCGGCGTAATAGTTCTGCTGGGACACGCTTCCCCGCTTCAGGCGCAGTCGACGGGCGGAAGTTTCGGCGGCGGAGGTTTCGGCAGCAGTCATTCAAGCTCCTCAAGCGGCGGGGGTGGTAGCAGCTTCAGGGGATCGAGTTCGAGCGCGAGCTCAAGCTCGTCGAGCGGCGCAGCAGGAGACTTGCGCTACGCCCCGGCCGGCGAACGCGTACTCGCAACGGTGATCATTGTCTTTCTCTCAGGATTCTTCCCCATCATGCTCACGTTTGCATTTCTTTCGAACAGGTTCATGCAAGCCCGACTCCGAAACACGCCTCCGAACACGGCTGCGATCATCGCGTGGACAAACTTGGGGCTCTTGGTGGCAATAGGTTTCTGGATCACACACGGCTGGGTTCACCCTGAAGACACATTCGAGATGCAACTCATCGGAGCTTTCGTAGCCGGTTGTGTGCTCTTCTTCTTCGTCGAACTCCCCGCGCTCGGACTCGTCGCCTGGCGCCTGAGCGTACTGAAGAGACGGCGGGACCGATAGCGAGTCACACAGGCGGAGTCGCTCGCGTTACTTCGTTACTGACGCGTCTCGCTCCGTCGAGGGGCCGCAAGGTGTGAGCATTTTCCGTTTTCTCTGACACGTGACCCATCTCGCGCTACCTTTGTCATCGATGCGCAACTATTTTCTGCTTTTAGTTTCCGTTGTTGGTCTTGTTCTGCTGAGCTCGTGCGCGAGTCCATCGTCGGATTGCGTTCCAGGCGCGCAGCGAGCGTGCACGTGTCCCAACGGAGCACCATCCGCTCAAGCCTGCGGAGTCGACAGGCAGTTCGGGATCTGCCTGTGCGATACGCTCGACGGCGGCGGGCCAGTCGCAGACGCCCAAGTAACGCTCGACGGCGGCAGGACAAGGCTCGATGGATCCGCATGGGACGCGACGATGGACGCGGGGCTGTCGACGGACGCGTCGGGAATAAGCGACGCATTCGTCGCTGCGGACGACGGTTCGGCGATACTCACCGACAGCGGGACATCCGACGCAGGTGCAACGCTCGTTCCCGGATCGTACTTTGCCGGCGCGTATCACACCTGTCATTTGCGTTCCGGTGGAGAGGTTGCGTGTTGGGGACGCAATGTGTCGAGTGATGTCGGCGGGTCCGCAAGTGACCACCAAAACGCTCCGCGTGTGGTGACGTCGCTCGCGAGTGTTCAAACGATGGCGGCTGGCGGAGGCTTTTCGTGTGCGGTTCTCAGCTCCGGCTCCGTTGCGTGTTGGGGCATCAACTCCTACCACGAGCTCGGCGACGGCAGCACCACAACACGAACTTCCGCGGTCTCGACTTCGGGTATTTCATCCGCTGTTCAGATCGATGTTTCACCGCTTACCGACCCCGATGAAACTTACATCGCAGGTGGGCATCACGCATGCATCACGCAGAGCGACGGCGACGTTTATTGCTGGGGCAACAACGAATACGGCCAGCTCGGCGACGGCACCACCACCGTGAGGACCTCCGCTGTAAGCGCAAGCGGCCTTGGTGATGTCGTGTCCGTCGCGGTCGGTAACGCTCACTCCTGCGCACTGGATGACGCGGGCCACGTGAAATGCTGGGGAAGCAACTCCGAGTACGAACGCGGCACCGACTTCGGCATCATTGGCTTGTCACCCAATTCAGTTTCGCTAGGCGACGAGATTATGCAGCTGGAGGCAGGTTCAGAGTTCACGTGCGCTCTGCATGTTTCCGGGGAGATCGAATGTTGGGGCCGCAACGAGTACAGCCAACTCGGACACGACTACATCGGAGTGGCTCCGGGCCGCGCGATCCCCGTCACGGTCGATGGAATCAACAACGCGACGTCGATTTGTGCAGGTGCTGCCTTCGCGTGCGCACGTCTTGAAACCGGTCGCATCAAGTGCTGGGGTCGCAATCATCGCGGGCAGCTGGGCGATGGTACGACCACCACGCGTGAATCACCTGTGACGGTGAGTGTGATCGACGACGCGACGTCGATCAGCTGCGGCGACGCGCATGCGTGTGCAACACGTGCGGACCACAGCGTCTACTGCTGGGGCGACGATTCGTTCGCGCAACTCGGAACCGGAACCACGCATAGCTCGGCGCAAACCACTCCTGTGCTCTGTTCAAACGAGTAAGGGCCAGCAGCCCTCACATCGAGAGACCGCGATCGTGCCGGCAACTCGAACGCGAGCACGCTGTTGAACGCGGACACAGGCCGAGCAGGGGGCGGTACGTCCGTCTTCGTGCGGGGCGTAGCGAGCGGCTGCTCGTTGAACGTAATGATTACTTTCCCCTCGCTGTGTTCAGTAGAAGCAGAATCGGAATACCGATCAGGGGCTGTCTGCTTCGACAAATGGTTCAATATGAGCCTCGAGTTGGAAGAGTGTGTTCAATTCGCCGACTGAAATATTTGTCCAGACGTCTGCCGCGTTGCGAACGCGCAACGTATCGTGGGCGATGACGACATTGGGTAGTTCCGAGTTGATAGTGTGGCAAGCGTCGGCCGCGTCGGTACTTGCTTGCGCAAGCGCGCGCGGCTCGCGGTCGCATTCGTGGGCCCGTCGAATGTCATGATCGGTCCAATCTGAATGCGCTGCGCGAACGTGCTCAGCGACACAGGCATCGATTCGATCTTCGCGCGCAAGTTGCTCTTCGTCATAGGCAATGCGCCCCTCCGGTCCGAACGCGCCGGCAACGTTCAACCGAAAGGCATTCCCATCGGAGACGCGGACAAGCACGATGCCTGCTTGACCCCGATAAATTTCTCCCGGGTGTCGAGAAACGTATTCGCCGACGACATAATCATCGAAGCGTCCCACCCAACGAATCTCCGAACCGAGCACACCCAGTCTGGTTTCAAGCACCCAACGATGCTGATTCGTTGTCGTGTCGTGAACCGCCACGAATCGACCACGGTTGCGACCGGGCATCGCGTATTCGTAGATATTCAGCGTGCCCATCGATTTGACGTGCACCATTGGCCCGAAGGGCGATGTTGACGTTTCTTCCGGCGGGAAGGGGACGGCACCTGAAACGAAGTAAATCTGTGGGTCCGAATGGCGTGGTGTACGCAGCGGAGCGTTTGGGCGCAGCGGCACATCGGCGGCCCACACGCTAACGAACTGAGGCGTCGTCGGATTGCCAGCGCCCGCTTGCGGAGTCGCATAGAGCGGACCGTCTAGAGACAAAGCGTCCTCGCTGCCGCGGTGTGGAACACCCAGCGCGAACGACAACACGAGGCGCGCGGCACCTGCTTCGGGACTCCGGAGAGAGGCCGGACGAAAATGCACCGCTGAGACACTTCGACGCAAATAGTTTTCGACGGTCCGCCGATTTCGGTGGGCAGGACCGCTCAAGCGAACGGGCATAACAATCGCGCCGTCGTTCACATCAAACTCTGCTCGCAACTCTGTTCGACATGTCGGCTTGGTGTGAAACGCAGCATGCCAAATATGCTGGCCGTAAACTCCGTTACCATTTTCGTAGGCGAACTCCGCCGTAAACGCTCCGCCGTCAAACGTCGTGAACGGACAGGCCCACGGGTCGTCCTCGTTGCACGCTGGCCGAAGCGCGCCGGTGCACCGCGCATGAACCGCGTCCACCTGCGTTGGGTCGGGGGATTCTCGAAAGAGTCATCGGAACAAGCCCACCGCACGTCCGAACTCAAGCTAACAGGACGACATCACGTGGAAATCCGCTTCGCATAAAGGGCGGATATGTAAACTTGCTCTACGACCACATCAGACGGCCGAATCGAAGAACGCGTTTATGCTGGCTAGCCTCGCACCTTTCGTTCCTCGCCCGAAACTTCCGGGCGGAACTCACACGTATATAGTCCACCTTGGCTTCCGCGCGATCGGTCCGTAACGAACCCCAGCCAAAACGTTTGGGCCCGAGTGAATGGGAATGGCTTGATCCCATCAATCCGCTGTGCACATCGATGCCAACCTTCTCCACTGTCGACGTGCGTTTGCAGCTCCGAGCGCGCCTTGATCTGTGAAGGATCTCGCCATCAAGTCATGCGGGAGGCCGTTTCATGCGATCGGCCTGCTCGACGCTTGCCGTACGATTTTGACAAATGAGTGCGATACCGAGATCCTCTGTGGACTATGGCGCACCCGCCCGATGTCGCGTTCGACGCGACCCAAGCCGCCAACGCGCATGCAGGTGCCGGGGGGGGGGGGCTGGCCTGAGAGGCGGTGCCGCAGTCGGAAGCTATACGCTGATTGGAGAAATTGGCCGCGGCGGAATGGGCACGGTGTGGGAGGCCATTCACAACGATCTGGGCAAGCGCGTCGCGATCAAAACACTGCATCCGGAAGTCGCCACAAACGTTGAAGTCGTCGCGAGGTTTGTGCGCGAAGGCAGGGCGGCCGCGACGTTGCGTCATCCAAACGCGGCGGATGTTAGCGACGTTGGGGTAGCCGATGGCGTGCCCTACCTAGTCATGGATTTTCTCGAAGGCGAATCACTCGCCGCGCGTCTCGAGAGCACGGGCCAGTGCGATCCGAAAGATGTCGCGAACTTCCTCGTACCCATTTTATGTGCTTTGCAGGCCGCGCACGACGAGGGAATCGTCCATCGCGACATCAAACCGGAGAATGTCTTTCTCGCGCGCCAACGTGATGGCAACGTGAGTCCGACGCTGCTCGACTTCGGGATCTCCAAGCTCGTCGGCGATGAAGCGAAACTAACGCGCACCGCAGCATTGCTCGGGACCCCCTACTACATGTCGCCTGAGCAAGCGCGAGAATCGAAGCTCGTCGATTTCCGTACGGATCTCTATTCGGTGGGCGTGGTCATGTACGAAGCATTGGCCGGACGACGCCCATTCGAATCGGAAACGCTGTACGGATTGATTCACGCCATTTGCGAGGGGGACTGTCCGGATATCGCCGAGTTGCGGCCGGGCCTCCCGCTCGAGTTTGCGGACATCGTACGTTGCGCGATGAAACTCCACGCGGCGGACCGATACGATTCGGCGAAAAAGATGGCGGCGGATCTTTTTCCGTATGCGGGGACTCGGGTACGCGCGGCACACGCGACGGAGCTCGGGTTTGGATTGGCTACAGTCGCCGTCGACAGATCTTTTATCCTCGAGAATCCGTCGCGCGCCGCTCAGTCTACCGCAACGATCGACGACACAGCGCGAGTCGCTCGTGTCACAGCGGATCTCCCCCGCACGCCGGGCGCTCGTCGTGGGATTGCCGCCGTGTTGTTCGCTGTCGCGGTGGCCATCGGTGCCTGGGCGGCGATCGCGAATTGGAAGGGGTCCGTCGACACATCAACGGTCACGCCAGAAGCCGCCCGCACCCCTGAAGCACGCGAGCCCGCCGCGACGAGCGTCGCAGAGCCTCGCCTTCGTACGACAGTCGAAGCGTCGCCCCCTCCCGCTCGCATCCCCGTGTCAGTCGTCGACGCAGGTGTTGACGCAGGTGCTGACGCAGGTGTTGACGCCGGTCCTGGCGTCAGTGCGTTGCCGACGCCTTCGACTTCTGCTCGCGAGCCGCGAGTGCTAGGCTCTTCGCGCCAACACACGAGGCGCACTTCACGAGCAATTTCGACAAGACCCGTGGCGCCTACGCCTCGCGCGTCGGATACTTCGGAGTTCAACATTCAATGAACACGCGTGCTGGGTTAATCGTGATCGCACTTCTGCTTGCCAGTCCGAGCGTCGCCACGGCCGATAACGCCGTCGCGAGCGCACAAATCGAACGCGGGATGACGCTGCGCAATCAGGGGCACATCGCGGAAGCGCTCGCGGCGTTCGAGCAAGCGAACGACCTCGAGCGAAC
Organism: Sandaracinaceae bacterium; assembly: GCA_016712745.1. GTDB lineage: Bacteria > Myxococcota_A > Polyangia > Polyangiales > JADJQN01 > JADJQN01. Next base: position 37,786 of record JADJQN010000016.1, on the reverse strand, counting down.
GCCGCATGCCACAGCACAGATTGGTTTGACGGAGGCGATGCTCCAGCATTGGGCACGTGCCCATCGCGCGCTTGCGTTTGCGCTCTCGACCACTAACGATGCATGGGTTAACTCACGCCGCGCGGTATTGGATGTCGCGCTTACCAGAATCAGCGCGCGTGTCGGATTCGTGAGCTTCCTCGGATGTGATGTCGGCAGCCATGTATTTGCGAACGGTCAGGATGTTGCGGCGTTGCCCCTTGCGAGCCCGCTGGCCTTGGATGTCGGCGAAGCAGTGATTGCCGTGCGTGGCCCCAACGCGGACGAACAGAGATTCCGCGTTGTCGCCGGTGAGACCACCTTGTTTCACTGTATCGCCGCGCCGCCCGAAGCGGACCGCGCGCATTCGGACGCTGCAGGCGTTCGGTTACCAAGGGCGCCGCTCACGGAATCAAATCGCACTCGGCCCGAGCCCGACGAAGCCGCTGCACGCTCAACGATGCATGCCTGGGGCGTCGCGGGAATTGTGACCGGCGCAATCGGCCTCGGTGTCGGCGTCGGCTTCCACATCAACCGCGAAGTCGAGGCAGCGAACGCGAACGATTGCTCGAACGCAGATTGCTATCTCGAGCATCAGCCGACCGCCAGTCGTAGTGGTGTAGTTGCCATCATCGGATATTCGGTCGGCGGCGCCGCGCTCGCCGCAGGCGTGCTCCTCTTGATACTCGCGCCGACGCGGCCGGAGACGACGGATTCCGCGTGGCTGTGCGCACCCACAGTCGACATCCTTGGCGCCGCATGTCGCGGGAGGTTTTGATGCGCATAAATCGCTACGTTTCTTTGCTCGCGTTGGCCGCTGCGTGCTGGATTTCCGCGTGCACGAAAATCAAGGCTCTACCGGGTATGGACGCTGGTGCGTCTGACGGTGGCGTCGAGATGGACGCTGGTGCGTCTGACGGCGGTGGCGAGATCGATGTGCCGAACTACGATTCCGGGGAAGATGGGGATATCCATATCGAAGTTCACGCCAGCCGTAATATACCCGACCACACCGAGGTATCCGGCGGCACCGATGGTGAAATCACCTCCACCTACGAAGTGTTGTCGCACTCATGCCGCATCGTGTCCATCGACTTGATTCGCGTTCAGGTGAACAACCCTTGCCAGTCGGACCTGTCGTTTGAACTGATGAGTCCGGCTGGCACCTCGGTGACGCTTCGGGACCAAAGCGGCGACTGTACTTTGAACGCGGGCTACTTCGAGTACAACGCCGCGAGTCCACCGGAGGGACCAGGTGCTCTGCGTGAATTTGTCGGCGAGGATCCAACGGGCGTCTGGACGCTTCGTGTCGTCGATCATGTCACAGGTCACATTGGCGCGCTGGGAATATGGACCGTTGACATTCAGTGCCGGTGACTCGGCACGTTAACTCGCGAGAAGCATCGAACGGCCCGCCCCATAATGGAATCGCCCCGGTTTGATGGACTCATTCTGAGAGGCAACAATGCCTCGTGGAGTGACCGTGAAACAGCGAGCCCGTCGAGCATTTGGCAACACGGCATAGACGGTTTTGCAAGTGTCATTCTGTGCAGATCGCGCCAAGTTGGCCAAGCTGCGACGGGCTCACCGAGAACGTACGCACCGAAATCAAAGCCAAGTTGGTTGGGCACGGCAGGTGCAATGCCGCCTGACAGCGACGTGTGTCGCTTGGAGGCTAGACATGAACTCGCGCACATTGAACGCGCTCGCTTTGGCTGTGGTCTTGGTCGCAGCGGCTTGCAATCGCAGCGACGCCCCGCCGGCGGAACGATTTCGAAACGAACTGGCGAGCCTGAACGAGGCGGCGATCGTCGCTTCGACCGCAGGCAACGACCTGCACCTTTCGTTTCCAGTGCAGCGACTTCGTAGCGATGGCAGCCTCGATGGCGAGCTTCGCGTCGAGTTGAGCGATGCGTCGCGCGGCGCGGCGGAACTTTTTGGCGACGGCAACGCCGCACGTCTCGCACAGTGAATCCTTAGCCGAACACACGGTGGTTGTTGCGGGTGCGGGGCGAGATCTTGAACGTGAGAATACGGGTCCGATCATCATCAACTGGTACTTCACCTCCGCAGGTGACGATCTCTTCGGTCGTCGCAGCTTGTTCTCCGCGCTCGGTAATCTAGATCTTCAACTCCGCGTTCCGACCGAGATCGCTGCGGGCGAGACATCCCCGCTACGCGTCGTCGTCCGCGACGCACGGACCTCCGCGCTGGTGGCGGGTGCGCGGGTTGAGGCTATGCTCATCGAGCCCGGTGCAACCGACAGCGAGGACATCAGTAATCCCGTATTCGCCGGCGAAACGGACGCGCACGGGGAGGCACGCGCAGACGTTGCGATGCCCGCGGGTGTTACACGCGCTTCGATTCGAGTCAGCGTCACCAGTGGCAATGCGCACGCCTCGTCGCATCGCGTGCAGTTGCCCGCTACCAAGTGAACTCCGACGACGTCACCTTCTACTTGATGAACGTGAGCGCGGGCGCGACTCGCGAACTTTCCTATCACCTTACACCGTCGCTGGCGATTGACGCCACCGCGCAAGCATCAACCGTCTACGCGTACTACGATCCGGCCATTCGCCAGACACGCGATGCCGTCCGCTTCGTCGCAACGTCGGCCGCCGAGATGTAACGCTACCCGATTGGGTGCGCACGTCGTAACGCGTTGCCCGCGCACGAGATCGGCATCGCGTTTGCAAGTTGTCAGGTCACCAACGCGTACGTCGCAGTTGGGTTGCTCACCCAGTGGATCAGTGTGCAGAAGAGTACACGCTCGCAACTCGATAGTGCTGCCTTAGACCTAGCCAACGCGCTTGCGCCGAAGCGCTTCCAGATCGACGAGATCTTGCGGCCGGCCGGCGGCGGTTTTGTTCGCGATCAGATCTTTCCGTGACAAGACGAAAATGTCGAGCCCGCCGTAGCGCGTCGACACACGATTCTTCCATGCGGGTGCAAACCGAAGGCCGCTCACCTCGGTGATTACGTCGATGCGTACTGGAGGCGATCCGATTTGGAACACGATGCCCGGGACTGAAAAGTCTTCGATTGCGAGTTTGCGCGTGGGCGCACCGAATTCATCGAGGGCTCGCAGCAATCGCGCGGCATTTCGTTTGGACGGACGCACCCACACGTCTAAGTCTTTCGTCGCTCGGCTGTGTCCGTGTACCGCAAGCGCATGCGCGCCAACGACAAGGAACTCAACGCGATAGTCGACGAATGCGCGTAACAGATCGGCGAAGTCTGGGTAGACGATCATAGCTCCAACCGAAGAGTGCCATGGAGAGGATGTCCGTCGTCTCCATGGGAGTTGCATTCGCGAGCTGCACGGAAGCCGCGCTTCGTGCGGACCTGCGTCGCACGACTGAAACAACCCGCGTGCTTTTGCCTCTCGCGCTCAAGGCGACAGCCTATCCGATTTCGCGTCGGTATGAAACGTAACTCGGAGTCGCTAGCGCGCGCCGCGAATCGTACTTGCGATGCGCACTGGAATTGACCCGGTTTGATGGACTGGTTTGTTAAGCGGCCTGAATGAGATTCTGTTCGTGTCTCCTTTCAAATTCGGCTGGGCTGATTCCGCCGAGCGTTGAGTGCCTGCGTTGGCGATTGTAGAAGACCTCGACGTACTCGTGGATGGCGCGTGCAGCGTCGTCTCGCGTGGGCCACGACTGGCGATACACGAGCTCGCGCTTGAGCGTCGCAAAGAAGCTCTCACTCACCGCGTTGTCCCAGCAATTTCCACGTCCGCTCATCGAGCATGTGAGGCCGTTCTCACGCAGCATGAGCTGATAGTCGCGGCTCGTGTACTGAGAGCCTCGGTCCGAATGAGCCAGCAAGTTTCCAGCTTCGACCGGTCGCTGACCGAGCGCCATCGAGAGGGCGCCGAGTGTGATGTCGACCTGCATATCATGTCGCATCGACCAGCCGACGACGCGTCGTGAGAAGAGGTCGATGACTACCGCGAGGTAAAGCCAGCCTTCCCATGTCTTGATGTACGTGATGTCAGAGGCCCACGCACGGTTTGGCGTCTGCACCTCAAACTTTCGGTCGAGCACATTGGCTTGGTGCGGTCCCGTTGTTGGAGCGGCACTCGCGTGACGCCATTTTCGACTGAATCGAGCCGAAATCCCGTGCTCACGCATCAGGCGCGCAATGCGCTTTTTGCTCGTTCGTTCGCCACGCGCACGAAGTTCGTCAAGCACTCGCGGACTTCCGTACACGCCGCGACTCGCGCGATGCACAGATACGATTGTCGTCGCAAGCTCCGCATCGCGAAGCGCATGCGCCGAAAGTTCGCGCTTGAGCCACGCGTAGTAGCCACTCTTCGATACACCGAGCATTCGACAAATCACGGGCACGCCGTATTTCGCGTTCTGCGCGCGGATGAAGTCAAACTTCACTTCGATTCCTTCGCGAAGAACGCCGCCGCTTTTTTTAGGATTTCGCGCTCCTCTTTCAGAACACGATTCTCTTTGCGCAGCTGCGCAAGCTCCGCGCGCTCAACGGTCGTCAACGCGCCGGCGGGCCCCCGACCCGCATCGACTTCCGACTGCTTCAGCCATACTCGAAGTCCCGGATCTGCGACCCCAAGGTCCTTCGCGACCTCCGCAACGCTTTTGCCACTTGTGCGGCACAGCTCCACCGCTCGCGCTTTGAACTCGTCGCTAAATGTTCTGCGGGCTCTTTGTTCCATGGACACTCCACGAGGCATTGTCGCCTCTAGATTTGTGTCCATCAAACCGGGTCAATTCCAGATAGTCAGCTTAAACGTGTGTTTCTAACGCACGGTCGGTAACGGCCACGACGCAAGTTTACAAGTCATCCCAAGGACGATTTACGACTTTTTGTTGTGATGTCTTGATGTTGAGTCGGAAACGGGAATTATGCCGGGCTCGTTTCGATTTCAGTTCGAGAAGCTACATCACCCCCATCACGTCCATGTTCTTACACGGCGGCGTTTTGCACCTCGTGGGGAATATGTGGTTTCTCTATCTCTTCGGCGACAACATCGAAGACAACTTCGGCCGCGTTCGCTACGTCATCTTCTACCTCGCATGCGGCGCCGCCGCGGTTGCCATGCAGGTGTTGATCGATCCGCACGCCGACATCCCGATGGTCGGCGCGTCCGGCGCCATCGCAGGCGTTCTCGGCGCGTACGTCACGCTCTATCCGAAGGCGCGCGTCGTCACGCTCGTTCCCATTTTTATTTTCGTGCAGTTCATTGAGTTGCCCGCCGTCTTCTTCATCGCCGTGTGGTTCTTCTGGCAACTGCTCTCGGGACTCACCTCGCTCGGCATGGCGAGCCTCAATCAAGGAGGCGTCGCCTTCTTCGCGCACGTCGGAGGTTTTGTCGCAGGCCTTGCGCTGGTCTGGCTCTTCCGTCGCACGCCCAACGAAACCCACGGCTGGCGCGGCCCGCCGAACGTGCGCGTTTCACGCGGGAATACGGTCTAAAGCACCACCACTGTAACGTCGAAGAACGTGCGAATGTGGTTGGAGACACCTGGCGCCCGTCAACGCTCCGCCACCCACCGCCAAGCCGACTACCCCGTAGTGTGCGTGATTCGCACGGTCCACCCGTTGCACTCGCTGGTGCGTGGACACCTACCGCCCTCGTCGCCCGGCTGACTCCGCGCTGCACCGCGTGCTCACCGAACACATCGAGACCTTCCTCGACGACGCTGCGATGTCGCGCGCCGATTCGCTTCCACGCTTTGTCGCGACGGAGCTACGCGAGTTCCTTCGCTGCGGCATTCTCTCCGAAGGCTTCGCGCGCATGCATTGTGACCACTGCGGCCACGACCGCTTGGTAGGTCTGTCGTGCAAGGGCCGTGGGTTTTGCCCAAGTTGCGGCGGTCGTCGCATGACGGAGCTTGCCGCACATCTCGTCGACAACGTCCTGCCCTTCGCGCGCACAAGGCAATGGGTCTTGTCGCTGCCGTTCTCACTACGCGCACCCGTTGCATGGAACCACGACGTGGCGCTCGCCGTTCAACGCATCGTCGTGCGTGCGATTCTGACCGACTACCGACGTCGCGCGCGCAAAGCTGGCATCGTGGACGGGCGCGCAGGAGCAGTCTGCGTCATTCAACGCTTTGGCTCCGCGCTCAATCTCAATCCGCACTTTCACCTCGTGGTGCCCGACGGAGTCTTTGCGCCCGATAACGACGGCGCGCTTCGCTTCCATCCCACAAAGCGCTTCGCACGCGCCGACATCGAGCGCGTTGCTGAGAGGATTCGCGCCCGCGTCACACGTCTTATTGAAAAACGCGACGAGCAAAACGACCACGCCGCCGACCCACTCGCCGCTTGCTACGCGTCCTCGCTTGCAAACGCCGCCGCACGCGAGCCCGCAGCGCAAGAGCGCCTTTGCAGCTCGCTGCATTTCACGCCGAGCGCATGCTCCCGGCGAAGAAGCCCACTGGCCTTCGTGCCCGCATCGAAGGTTTTGACCTGCATGCTGGTGTCGTCATCGCCAAACACCAACGCAAGCAACTCGAACACCTCTGTCGCTACCTCACACGCCCCGCTCTTTCGCACGACCGCATCACACTCACTGACGACGGCCGCGTCCGCATCCAACTCAAGACGCCATGGAGCGACGGCACCACGCACCTCACGCTCGACCCGCTCGCATTTTGCGCACGCTTAGCCGCTCTCATCCCGCGCCCCCGCAAGAACCTCCTCGTCTACCACGGAGTCCTCGCGCCCAACGCGCGCGTGCGACCTGGCGTCGTCGCACTCGCTTGCGCCATAAAACCTACCGAAACCGCCAAAACCAAACGTCCTCACGGCGCATGGGCCGAGCTGATGCGCCGCGCCTTCGCCATCGACGTCACGACCTGCCCGAAGTGCAGCGGACGCCTTCGCCTCATGGCCATCATCCTCAACCCCCGCGCCGCCGTCGCCATCCTTCGCTCGCTCGGCCTACCTCACCAACGCGTCACCACGACACCCACCCGAGGCCCACCGCACGCGTCCGACGACTGGGAATTCCACGCAGCGTGACGGCGCCGTCGAAATCCGCGACGCCCTGAGGCGAGCGTGCGTCCGCGTCCTCGAAAAAGCACGTTTTGCACGGATCGGCGAACTCCAGACGGCCTTTATGCGCGCTGTCGAAAGAGTCATCGGAACAAGCCCACCGCACGTCCGAACTCAAGCTAACAGGACGACATCACGTGGAAATCCGCTTCGCATAAAGGGCGGATATGTAAACTTGCTCTACGACCACATCAGACGGCCGAATCGAAGAACGCGTTTATGCTGGCTAGCCTCCGAGCAGCGGCACCGGGGCGGTATACACGTTCTCGCGCACCGGCTCGACGTGGACGCAACAGGCTTACGTGAAGGCGTCGAACACAGAGCCCTACCCGCCCCTTCCTGGCTGGGCCGACGTCTTCGGTTCGAGCGTGGCCTTATCCGCGGACGGCAACCTGCTCGCGGTGGGCGCATGGGGCGAAGGTTCTTTCCGCACGGGCGTGGGCTCGGGTGCGTACGTCCTCGAAGGACAGACAACAGATATCGGCGCCGCATATACTTTCAAACGGGCAGGCGTGACGTGGACTCAAGAGGCGTACATCAAATCCTCCCGCGTCGGCCAAGATCAATTCGGTCGAAACGTTGCCGTGTCGGCAGACGGAAACACGATTGCGGTTGGAGCCTGGCAGGAAGACAGCAACGCAACCGGCATCAACGGCGACGAAGTGGACACCAGCGCAGTCAACAACGGCGCGGTATACGTCTTCATTGCGCAGTAGCCAACGCTTCGTCGCGCGTCGTGAAGGTTGAATTCCTTCGGCGGGTTCGGCTACGACTACGGCATCTGCTGCTGGAGCGCCCGCAAAGCGCCCGCGGTCCGCTGCGCCTCGCCAGAAAACCGGATCTCGGATCGCCTTCGCGTCGACGCGAGAATCCCACGAGGAGCTCGTGTAGCCGCGCGACTTCATCGGGCAATGCGTTGTCGCAATAGCTCACCTGCGCTTTACCATCTTGGCTGAACCACAGAATCGCCTGGGTTCCATCTTGGGTTCCGTCTTGGGTCCCCTCTCGCACAGTTCGTCGCGGAATGTCGCCCGCGTGCATCGAACCAACATCGACACAAGCGGCGTATTTACCCGCGCGGCCGGCAGCACCTCGTCAACGAACGGTTCACTAAGATCGGCGCTTGCGACGGTGACACTTCCGTCAAGGTTGCGCGTCCAAACGGTCATCCCGCCTAAACTCGAGCCGTAGCCAAGGCGCATCTCGAATGGGCGACGGAGATCGAGTTCGAACTCATCATCGCTCTGCAAGATGCGCGTAACCCGGTCGCGTTTGACGTTCATGTAGATGGTCGCGCCCAGGCTGACCATGGCGAGCAGCACAGTAAGCGCGGTTGTTAGCTTGGCTGTGCCTGTCATGGTCGTCACGAACACTAGCGTGAGACGTGGCCACCGGTTGTTAAATCGCCTGGCGTCTACTCGTCGCTCGAAAGAGTCATCGGAACAAGCCCACCGCACGTCCGAACTCAAGCTAACAGGACGACATCACGTGGAAATCCGCTTCGCATAAAGGGCGGATATGTAAACTTGCTCTACGACCACATCAGACGGCCGAATCGAAGAACGCGTTTATGCTGGCTAGCCTCAATGGCCGGCCGGGGAACCAGTGGTACGGCTATTTTCTAGGTACAGCAGCCCATCGCCTGATTGCCTACAACTATGAGTACAACCACCCAGGTAATAATGCGCAATACAATTCGGTGACAGTACCGGAGGTTTTGCGGAGAACAGGCGCTGGAGATCCCAACCTAGTACAACCAAACGAGCGAGCGCTCAGGCCCGATATTACAGATCCAACCACACGCCAAGTATTCGAGATCAAATCCTACAATCCCGAACAGTTGGTTCTTGGTCGTAGACAAGTGCGAGAGTATCAAAGTGCTTTGAACCGTGCTGCACCAGCCAATGCTCAATTCAACCTAGGTACAGGAGTAAGCGGGGAAATGGGGGTGCGCTTTGCCAACGGTGTTGCTCCTTGGCGGCTTTCTTGGCAAACTACCGAGGCAGGCATTATTCAGTACCGCTGGCAACGGCTGAACACCCGCGATCAAAGCGACGAAGCTGTTCGGGAAGCCTATAATAATGCTCAATGGGTAGATATTACGCAAGCTGAAGCACAACAATATGAGGAGGCAGTTGCCAGAGCCGCGGAAATAATGGTAGGAAATAGAGAACGTATCCAAACCGTACAGAATGCAGCGAGCGTTCCAATAGAACTTATTGGCAGGGTTGCAAGCGCCCTTTTAATGTCGTTCATACTTTCGGGAATAGGAAGCAGAGCCGGTCAAGGGGTACGGCCGGGTCAAACAAACGTACCTCAACCAGCACCAGCACCTGCGCAGGCACCACCGCCCGCGCAAGCCCCGCCATCTCCTCTCCCGCCCAATGTCGTCCCCTTACCTATTCGTCCTCCGGCGCAACCCGCTCCGCCTTTGCTGAAAGCAGGCTAATGACTCTTCGAGCACGATGAACAGCATGAGCAATATTCAGTTCCCAGTCTTCTTGTTTGGCTCAGCCACCCGGCTAAAGATGATGGTCAAGAAGGAGGCGACGCGGTGGTTGAATTCTCGCGAAGCTCAAGGCTCATTTCCCGGACCAGTGCTTACGAGTGTAGACCCCGGAACGGTCATCTACCTACGCGAGGTAAGCGATCTTAACCGCGCGTCGAGTCATTGGAGGCTCTATTTCGTCGAGACCTTATTGGCTGAGGTCATCGAAAAGTCGGACTACGTCAATCATGCTGGGATTGCCATTGAATACGAAGACTTTGTGCGCAATTATCCATGGGGTGCATTGGCCGTTGGTATTGGACATCATTTCCCCAATAGCAACATGGTCGTATCAAAGAGGATCCGGGCGATCCTAGCGCATTGGAATGTCTTGGCAAGCCTCAAGTTCGTGGACCAACTACTCCAACCGGTGGATCTGTCGGTAGTAATGACCACTCACTTTGGTGACGTTCTGAGCATGTGGTTGCACGAGGCGCGCGAAACAGTGAAAGGCGACCTAGAACGTGTGGTCGACATAATGGAACAAGCGTCGGAGCAAAACATCCTCAACAGGATAATTCGGCGCATGCAAGAACTTGTGCTTGTCGATACCAGGGTCTTGAGGCCGGATCGCTTTAATGACCAAGATTGGTTGATGGAGAATCTTAGGAAGCTTGACGGGATTCAGCTGTCAGGGTTGACTAGTGGATATCTGCCAGCACTTAGACGCGTCATCTACATTTTCGATGAACAGCCTTGAATAGAGCTTCTAAACCTCCGCAGCGTCTCCGCCTCGGGGCCGTGCGGCAACAACGCCTAAGCCGAGACCTCCGCAGGGTCTCCGCTTCAGCCGCACAGCGGCGGGACCCTGCGGCATCGAAGACAACAACAACACCCTCCGCACCACCCATTTCGCACCTGACCTCTCAACACTCGCCTCACTGATCGCGCTGTACTAGCACTAGACGCCTATCCCCATGAACAAGATCATCTCCCCCCTCAACCCCGGCGACCGCGGCGATGCCGTTGCCGACCTGCACGATGGGCTCGCACTGTTGTTGAAGAAGAACCTGCTTGCTGCGGACAACGCACAGGAGCAGAAGCGGTTGCTAACCGTCATCAAGCGAGACCGCGTGGAGAAGATCTACGGCGACAACACCGTGCTTTTGGTGAAGCTGGCGCAACAGACCTTCCAACTGGAACCCAGCGGCAGTGTGGATGAGAAGACCGCGCGGGTGCTCAACGAGCGCATTGGGGGCTTCGATGTGCCCGTTGATCCAGTGGAACCGGGAGCCCCCCTTGGCGAGAAGGGTGTGGTGAGCGGGCAAGTGCTACGCGATGATGGCCTGCCACTGAAAGGAGCGACAGTGCGGGTCTTCCATGCTACGAACCTGGCGACAGTACGCTTGGGCGAAGACAGCACCGACGAGGCTGGGCGATACACGATCGTGTACGCCAAGCTACCCAGCGTGGACCGCATAGACCTGCGCGTGAGTGTGAGCCGCAAGGACGGCGATGCATTGGCATCAGCGGACAAAGCGAACGCAGGTGCCATGGAAGTGATCGACCTCCACGTACCGGCCACGGAGCAGGCCACCCGTTCGCGCCGCATCGAAGGGCGCGTGCTCTTCGATGATGGTCGTGCGGCAGAGGGCGTGAAGCTGCGCCTGATGCAGCGCTTGTATGGAGCGGAGACGCGCATGCTGGCCGAAGCCTTAGCGCGCGAGGAAGGCTTATACTCCCTGCCCTACGACCTGGAAGGAAAGTCGGCCGCGCTGGAGATCCGCGCGGTGAACGATGCGGGCGAAGAGATCCCGTTGACGAAGGTGTTCGACGACGTCGGCGTGGAGGAGCGCATCGTGATGAACCTATTGGTGCCTTCCTCATTGCGGCCGCTGGCGAGCGAGTTCCAACGACTGGTCGCGGATGTCACGCCGCATGTGGGCAACGACATCAACCGATTGGCGGACGCGAGAGAGAACGTCGACCGCAAGGACCTCACGGTGCTGAACCGCGCCACCGGTTGGGATGCACGCTTGATCGCCACCGCAGCAACGGCTACTCGAAAGAGTCATCGGAACAAGCCCACCGCACGTCCGAACTCAAGCTAACAGGACGACATCACGTGGAAATCCGCTTCGCATAAAGGGCGGATATGTAAACTTGCTCTACGACCACATCAGACGGCCGAATCGAAGAACGCGTTTATGCTGGCTAGCCTCCCCGGCGCAGGTTCGCCAGTTCGTGAACCCTTGACTCCGTAGTGTACTACAGGGTCCATACTGCCTGTATGGACTCATCGAGCCTCTCCATCGGGCAAGTCGCCAAGGGCGCCGGGGTCGGCGTCGAGACGGTACGCTTCTACGAGCGTGAGGGGTTGGTGCCCGCGCCCAAGCGGCGGCCCTCGGGCTATCGGCAGTACCCGGCCGACACGGTGCGCCGCATCCACTTCGTCCAGGCGGCCAAGGAGCTCGGCTTCACGCTGAGGGAGATCCGCGAGCTGCTCAGCCTCCGCGTGACGGCAGGGAAGAAGTGCGCCGACGTGCGCAAGCTCGCCCACGAGAAGCTCGCCGAGGTCGACGCGAAGCTGACCGAGCTTCAGCGCATGCGGGCCGCGCTTGCCCAGCTCGCGGCTTCCTGCACTGGCAAGGGGCCCACGAGCGAGTGCCCGCTGCTCGATGCCCTCGACGCCCAAGGAGACGCCCATGTCCACCGTTGAGCTGCTCTACTTCCCCGACTGTCCGAACATCCCTGCCGCGCGCGAGCAACTGCGCCGCGCCTTCGAGGCACTTGGCGCTTCACCGATGTGGACCGAGGTCGACGTTACCGCCGAAAGCGCACCGGCCCACGCGCGCGGATACGGGTCGCCGACCATTCTTGTGGGCGGCAAGGACGTCGCGGGCGCTGCTCCGGGCGGCGGTTCCTCGTGCCGCATCTACGTTGGCAGCGACGTACGTGGCGTGCCGCCGCTGGACGTCATCATCGCAGCGCTACGTGCGGCACCATCGCCTCGGACCGAAGGCTGTCGAAAGAGTCATCGGAACAAGCCCACCGCACGTCCGAACTCAAGCTAACAGGACGACATCACGTGGAAATCCTGTCGGTGCGATTTAGAAATGTCCGGTGCTCTGCAAAGTACAGTTGTCCGCTTGGGTGCCTCGGTCAAGGGTTGCTGGTTTGGGATGCGGCTTTGCCGACTGCAGCGCGGTGGCCAATGGATGGGTTACGGGCAAGGGCGCAATCGACCTGGCGGATTGTTGGCGCTTCTGGTTCGCGCGTGGACGCCGAGTCGTCAGACCTGGTTCTCCCATCGCTTTGCGCATGAGATCTTCGTCGCGCAACGTGAGGCGCTTCGTTTGAAGCGTGCGCTTGTCACGCTCGCGCTGACCTTGAGCGATGACGCTCAGGACATGTCCTAAGAGTTTGTTCTCGACGATGGCGCCTTGATGCACGCGTGCGTCTTTGGGAAACGCGTACGCGTCCAAGTGTTCGCCTCGATATTCGATGTGTACGGTTCCATCTTCTTCTTCGCGCACCGTCACACGCTTGCCACGCGCTTTTTCCGATGCTGGCGTCGAGGCGACGACGTACATCACGCGATTGTAGTGCAAGGTGAGGCTGCCGGTCAGGCGTCGCTCCTCTTGCCACGAGAAGATGCGTGCGAGGTTTTCCTGGGGCAGCAACGTCCGGTGCGCATCGTGCGGGCTCTGAGGTTCGCACGCGAAACGCTGGTTGTAGTCCTTCATGAACTCCCCCAAGGTACGCGTTGCCCGCATCACGGTCTGAGATGCCGCGAAGCCTGAGCTCTTTGACGAGACGGTCTTGCAGCGTCTGATGCGCTCGTTCGACGCGCCCCTTGGCCGCGGGCGTGTTGGCGCAAATCACGTCGATATTCAGCTCGTACATAGCGCGTCCAAATTGCGTGTAGCCGTCGCCCGCGCGTGCATCCTTGGCATTGACGCGAAAGACGCCGGCCTTGTCGCTGTAAAAAGCGCAGGGCTTTCCGTGCGCACGCACATAGCGCTCGGTCGCCGCGAAGTACTCGAACGTCGATTCGGAGCGCACGAAGCGCAGCTCCATCAAACGACTCGTCGCGTCGTCGACGTAGACCAAGAGGGTGCAGCGCGGCGCGCGTCCTTCGAACCACTCATGGTCCGACCCGTCGATTTGCACCAACTCACCTAAGCACGAGCGGCGACGACGCGGTGATTGGGCTGGCTTTCGCCGCTGCATGCGCGTACGCCACAATCCCTCCGAGGACATCCACGTGCGCAAGGTCTCGACCGACACGACAACATCATGCTGCTCGCGCAGCTTCTCGCAGGCCAAGGTCGGGCCAAAGTCGGCATAGCGTTCTTTGACAAGCGCGAGCACCCGCGCACGAACATCAGCGGCTAACTTGCGATTGCTTGGTCGGCCACGTCGCTTGGAGGCGAGAGCCGCGGCCCCTGAACCGCGTACGCACGCTGCAGTCGCCGAACTTGCCGCACAGTCAGCTGCAACATCTCCGCAGCGGCTCGCTGTGACAGCGAATGCTCCGAGAGCCGTGCCATCACCGCGGCCCGGTCCAATTCCTTGGTGCTCATTGTCGTCAGTTCCTCCATGACCGCCTCCCGAGGCGGACATTTCTACTTGGGAGAAACCGGACATCTCTAAATGGGCCCTACAAATCCGCTTCGCATAAAGGGCGGATATGTAAACTCGCCTTTCGGCCATCTCGAACACGGGTAAAAAAAAGGGCGTTTGAAGCGCCTAGCCTCATGTCCATGGCGAGCAATCTCGTCTCTGGCGATACCAACGGACAGACAGACATCTTTGTCCGCGATCGCGTTGCCCATACAACACGGCGTCAGAGCTTGAGTGCAACAGGAGAAGAAGCCAACGGTTCAAACTCGGCGCCTGTTATCTCGGGCGATGGACAGTGGGTTAGCTTTCTTACGTGGGCGACAAATCTTATTCCCGGTGACACCAATGGTCACGCGGACGTCGTACGGGCGCCACGCCTGTAAGGACATCCACGTTCAGACCCGTTTCAGCTCAATGTAGAACTGCTCTACAGCGTCGGTACCAGTACAACACCACTGTAAGGCTCGATATTCAGCAAGCCGCTAACGGAATCTCCGTCGAGCGTGCGCCACGTTCCATCGAGCATGATGATCCGGCGGCCGCGCGCCGCGTTGTAATAGAGCGTGGCCGCGATATCGTCCGGCAATGTGAGCGAAGCCGGCGGCTCGCGCGAGCTTGAGTCTTTGCCGCTCTCCGCCTGCCATTGCGCAAGTGTGTAGTCGCCGTTCAGCTCAGCGTAGGTGAAATGCTGTCGGTGAAGAATATTGTCGCCGTAGAGCGTCGCGTACATGTTGTTGTCGATCGTTCCCCAATCGACAAGCGTTGGACAGCGAACGTCTTGTTGGAAAAGAGAATGTCCGCGCGTGAACCGGGCACAAGCGTGTTGCCTGTGTAAATGTCGTCGAACACAGGCGTGCACTCGGCACGCCCTTGGTCTGTGACGGCAAGCTGAAAGTGCACGTTGTCGAAGATCAGGTTGTCGCGAACCACATTGCCCAGTGAATTCGTCGTGTGATCAGCGGCGATGCCGCCGCGATTGTGGGCGACAACATTGCCTTCGACCACTGTGTTTTTGATGCTCGTATTTCCGAACGCGATACCAAGTGTGAGGTTGTCGTATGGGCTGACGTAAGGACCCGCAGTCTCGCTGACGGTGTCCAAGTACGAACCGATCGCATCGACGACGACGTTCCTTCGAATGGCAAGCCCATCACAATGATCGAAGGAAATTCCGCCTCCGTCGTTCAAAACGGCGAGCGCGTGGGAGACGAAGTTCTCCTCAGCCAAGCTGTTGGCGCCGTCGAGAACCAAGCCGATATAGCCGATGTTGTCGATGACGCAGTGTTGTACGACCGCACCGTCTCCATAGGCACGGATTCCCATATAGCCCCAAACCGACTCGCCGTAGCCAGGCTCCACTGCAATGTCGGTCACGCGACTGCGGAGCAATCGATCGCGATTGAGGCCAAAGACGATGCCCGTTCCCAGGGTCCGCGTAATTTCCGATTCAACAACGTCGACGTCGTCCGCTACAACGGCGATGCCCTGTTGACTATCCGACACGGTCACGCGGCGCAGCACGACATTGCGGTTGTTGTTCGCAATGATTACGGCATGTGTGGATGCGTACTTGATCGCGATGTCATCGAACACAAGGGATGCGTCGGTCCCATCGGCAGTGAAAACCTCGAGCGCTGATTCGCGAACGACGGCTTCCGCTACGCCTGTGTTTGGATCGGCGCTATGAGGCGCCTCGAAATACAAAGTATGCGACGCTTCGTCGTAGTACCACTCGCCGGGCGCATCGAGGAATTGAAGTTGATTGTCGACGAAGTATCCCCAATCGCCCGTGCTCACGTCACTCAGTGCAACGTCGAGAGAGAGCTGGCCCGAAGACGAGCTCGTGACGTGTGCGGTTTCGTACGACCAGTTGCGCGTACGGATTCGTACGGTCGCACCGACATATGCATTTGTGGGACCTGTTAGATCGGGTGTCACGAGCGTGGACGAAGCGCTGGATGATCCCGCAGCGTTCTTGAACCATCCAACGTTGGGCGATCGCGCGGGGTTCTGGCGAAGCCCATTGAAATAGAGGCCCTTCGTCGACTCGCTGACGGTGGCTTTCCAAATGTCGCCTGAGTGTCGAGTCCAGCCGCTGACCGTCGTACTGCCTGTTATGGCCGGTTGCGCGCCGACTCCGTACGCGCCGACAACAATGGGCAAACCAGGATCGCCACGGCGACCACACACCGACAACGTCTCCGAGAACGTAGCACCGCGCTCGAGCAGTATGACGTCCCCGCCCACGAATACGTCTGAGCAAAAACCGCCGACAACCTTATCCACTGTTCGCCACGCCGCTGTCGGAGCGGTGCCGGCGTTGCTGTCGTTGCCACTCGGTGAAACGTAATAGGTATGCCTTGCGGTGTAGACGTGCACGTCCGTCGCATCCGCGGCGCCGTGATCATCCGAGACGGAGTACTCGAACCAATCCTCACCGACAAAGTCAGTAGCGGGCGTGTACGTGTAGTTGTCGTTCGCGTTTCGGACGAGCGTGCCGTGCGTCGGCGCCATCGTAACCGTCAGTGTCAGCGCATCACCATCGGGATCGACGTCGTTGGCGGTCAGTGCGGTGAGCTCAACAGAGACTCCAGGCGCCGTATAGAATGTTTCGCCACGTGCGGTGGGTGGTTCGTTGGTAGGTCGTAGATGTGCAGCATCGACCATCGGTGCGTCAGCTCCAGCATCGAGGTGCGGATCTCCTGAATCGAAATCGAGGCCCGCATCGAAAGCCACGCCTGTGTCGAAAGCTACGCCCGCGTCGACGTTGGTTGTTCGCGTTGCCGCTCAGCTCTCCGCTGCAACCAACAACGTTCACGAGCATGAACACGACGACCCACGGTTTGGTGGGAGACTTCATTCGACACGTATCGCTCCTTGGCATGCGACGTTGCACAGCGTGAGACTAGAACATTGCATGCTCGAAGCAACGCAGATCGGTCGCTTGCAAACCGTGTCGTCTTGTTACGCCGACAGCGCACGGCGCGCCAACGTTGAACGTCCGGCTTCGTCGCTCAACGACCACAACCGTCATTTGTGCAGGAGGCCTTACGCGAATCCACAAGCGTCGGACTTCCGAAAGAGTCATCGGAACAAGCCCACCGCACGTCCGAACTCAAGCTAACAGGACGACATCACGTGGAAATCCGCTTCGCATAAAGGGCGGATATGTAAACTCGCTCTACGACCACATCAGACGGCCGAATCGAAGAACGCGTTTATGCTGGCTAGCCTCCCGGGAATCTCTCACGCGCCCAAGCATGCTTGACGGGAAAGGGAGGGGCACACAAGTATGTTCGTCGAATGCTTAAGAAAACAACGATTCTCGTACTCTCTGCGCTGTTCGCTTCCTGTGGCTGCCCGCCGATTGTAGACGAGCCCGCGCCGCCGTCGAACGAAGTTGTGGCGGAATGCACCTCGACCGTAAATGGTGCACGCGTGCAAGCCGTGAACGTTCGCGAATACACGCACGAGGATTCGATCGAACACGGCGCCGATTGCTTTGGGCCCGGATGGGTGCTGACGAACACGCACTACACCATCACATTCATCCAAGGGGGAGACACCTTCGCCCACTACACGTCGGCGACGAGCGAAGTCCTCGTTCCGTCCGATGTCGGCGAATACGACGCCACGACAGATTCCATACAGATCGATTCGTCTTTGGTACGCGTGCACGACGGCAACGTGATCGGACCTATTCAGACCGCTTCACCCGCGCGCACTCGCTGGATCCATGTCTATGAGCGTGGAGGCCTCGCCGGTCCGCGATTGCAGGTTTCGATTTTCGATGCGCCAAGTTGGACATGGCTCGGAGCCGGTGAGGAGGGAATGTCTTTCAGCAGTGATGCGCCTGCCGACTGCGAAGCGAAAGCCGCAGGCTCGGTCGTCGAGTGGAGCGATGAATCGAATTTCACAATTCGCTTCCATCTTGAGCGCTACGCGGACAATTCGGTGTGCGCGACTGACCCCGCGACTCTCGCGATGGAACGCTCGATGAGTTTCCGCATCGATGGCAGCGAGGTTGTACGCACGAATTGACAGCTTCGAGTGTCGCACCGGCGTTCGAACCGCCGGCCCTGCAAGCAAGTTCGGAACAGAACCCCGCACGAGCCCCGAATAATTCCCAAAGCATCCCAAGAGCGTAGTCCGTATAAACAGGTTCTTTCAGACACTCGCGCTACGCGCTTGCCGAGCCGAGTCAACATACCGTCCCGGAGTCACGTTCACCCCGATCTTCAAAAGGCGCGCTTATATCGCCTAGCCGCGCTCTTATGCAGGCTAGCCTCCGCGCGGTGGTGGCGTAGACCGGCATCTGTCGAAAGAGTCATCGGAACAAGCCCACCGCACCTCCGAACTCAAGCTAACAGGACGACATCACGTGGAAATTCGCTTCGCATAAAGGGCGGATATGTAAACTTGCTCTACGACCACATCAGACGGCCGAATCGAAGAACGCGTTTATGCTGGCTAGCCTCTCTGAATGCTTCGCGATAGGGTCGGTCCAAGCGGCCTGACGATGTCGTGCGAAAGGATTCAGTCATGAGGATTGGCACTGTATGCGGAGCGGTCGTGGTGCGTTTGTTTCCATTGGTGCTCGCGGGATGCGCAACGACCGAGAATGTGACTCCATCCGATGCGGGATCCTCCGATGCGGCACCGTCCGACGCCGCACGTGATGCTGCAACGCTGACCGATGGCCAATCGTTGACCGACCTGGGCTCAGCGCCCGATGGATCTCACGACGATGCAGGACCCGTTGATCCGTGCATGTCGTTCGATGGTGCGGCCACCGTGGGTTGCAACGGCGAGCCGCTTGGTGCGGATGTAGCGCCCGGCCTATTCGGCGCTGCGTGCGACATTGCGAATCCGTGTGTGGAAGGAACCTGTGTTCATGTTCGCGATGCTTTGGAGGGCGTGTGTCTCGTCGGGTGCGAGCTCGGTCCTACGGGCAGCATCTCCACATCTTCTTGCCCGATGGGATCTCGCTGTTGGTCATTCGAGAGCGCGGCCCTGTGCCTGCCTGATTGCCGGTCTAACGCCGACTGTGCTTCAAACATTTGCGTCGCCGCTGGTGGGTCGTGCGACATACCAGGTACGCCAGAACCTATGTCGTGCCTCGTTGCCGACACGTCATGCACTCCTCGATGGACTCCGACAACCTACGCCGCCTCGTACATTCTGGGGCACCACGTGTGTCTAACCGAGCCGGGTCTCACAATGACGGGCACACCTCCGCTTGATGCCAACTATCTATTGTCGGAAGTGTTTACGGACGACTTCGACGTCACAGTCCACCTCGCCGCGGCGAAAGAGATTCCGTTAGGTGAAACGGTTGTCGTCGCGGGAGCAGACGTGATCATCGAAGGTGAAACGTACATGATCTCGGCTGCCATCAAGCGAGACACCGAGTTTTTGGGTCACGAGATCAGCGTCTGGTCCTATCTCGGCAGGCCCGAGAACCCGACCTCCTCCATAGGCGGAGGATTCGGTATTGCCAGCGACTCGCCCATCGACATACGCATCTACCGCGTTGGCGGTGTTGTTGGCATCTCAGCCTGTGGCAACACAGCCACCGGCGGTCGGAGCTGCGCAAGTCGCAGCGGCAGCAATCCCAACCCCATGCCCATCAAACTCGGGTTTGTGGGAACCCCACGCACCTCGAACTGGGCGCAGATCACATTCACCAGCGTGTCGTTTGGGGCAGAGCCGGCAACCGACGTCGACACGTTCGACTGCAACTCGATCGCTCCGTAGTTAACGGATGCGGTCCACTTCGTCGATGAAGCGCGAAATCTCTTCGTCGGTTGTGTAGAAGTGGGGGCTTGCGCGGATGCCGCAGCCGGGGCGCCAGTCGCAGAAGAAGCGTCGCTTGTTGAGCTCTTTTGCGACTTCGTCGGAGCCTCCGAAGTCGAAGCAAATCGTTCCGCCGCGCTGCGCGTCTTCGTGCGGGGTGTTGATCTGAAAGCCGCGCTTTTCGGCGAGTGAGCGAAGCATCGTGGTTTGGCGCAGGGATTTTGCGCGCACAGCGGTTTGCGAAAGGCCTGCGACGATTTCCCATCCGGCGAGCGCAGAATAGAGAGCGGGGATCGCGGGCGTGCCGCCAACCATGCGCCACATGTCGTTGGCGTAACGCATCTCGCCCATGTCGAACGCAAACGGTTCGGCGTGGCCAAACCAGCCAGTGTCGATGGGCTTCATCAACGGAAGCAGATCGGGACGCACGTAGAGATAAGCCGCGCCGGGGCCGCCGCATGCCCACTTCACACTGCCACCACAGGCGAAGTCGACGTTCCATTCCTTCAACGCCAACGGAATGGTCGCCGCGCTTTGGTAGCAATCGGCGAGAACATACGCGCCGACTTCGTGCGCACGCTTGATGATGGCCTTTAGATCCTGAAGCGTGCTCGAACGGAAAAGCACATGACTCAACGGAACGATCAGAGTTTCTTCGTCGATCGCATTGAACAAACGCTCAAGCGGAACGGTCATCCCGTCGTCGCTCTTTAGAATGTTTACGCGCGCACCGCGGCGCGCTTGGGCCTGCCACACATAGTGAACCGTCGAGAACTCGAGCTCGGAATAGACAATCTTATTGCGCTTCTGTGTCCAATCGAAGCACGAAGCCACAATGGCCTGCACCGTACTCACGTTCTGATTCATGATCACGGTGCCGGCGTCCACGCCGAGCACCTTGGCGACGAGGTTGCCGAGTGTCTTCATGTGGGGGAGCCATTGATTGCTCCACGCCTCGATCGAATCTTGCTCCCAGAGGTCGAGAAAGCTCTTCGTGTGCTCGCGCGCCTTTCTCGGCATGGCCCCAAGCGAATGGCTGATGAGATGCACCGAGTTCTCGAGGGTGGGAAACTCCTCGCGGGTCTTGAGCAGCGGCTGTTCGTCTACCTGAGTCATCGCAAGGCTCACTTCTTAGTAAGAGATTCGCCGCGAACAAAATCGGCAAACATGGTCTCACGCACTTCCCAAAGGTCGGGATAGAACGGCGTGCGCATCGAACGCTCGAGCAACTCGGTGGGCTTTCCCTTCAAGGAAGGGGTGCCCGCTCCGATGATGCGCTTGACCAACATGATGTGTTGATAGCGAAAGGTCTGAAAGAGCTCGTCGAAATCGAGAACGCACTCGGTCAACTGATAGAGCAAGGGATACTTCGTGGGTTCGCGATGGACGGTAAGAGCGTCCGTGCCCGCGCGCTTGAGCACGCCCTGCATCGCGGCTCCAAGATCGGGCGCCACACGCAAGAGGCCGTTGAAGCCAGGGCTCTCTTGTCCACTACCCGCCCCCAAGACTTTGCGCACGGCGATGTAGGAATGGGGAGACATCATCTCGATTAAGCGGAGCTGCGCGATCATCATGCGCTCGATCTCGGTCACGCGTCGGAGCAGTCCGAGCGCGTTCGGGGCATCGTGCGCATCGAGGGTAGCGCATCGCCAGCACGAGCTCGTTGAGCCCGAGCTTCATCCAAAGCTCTTCCATCGGAACAAGCCCACCGCACCTCCGAACTCAAGCTAACAGGACGACATCACGTGGAAATCCGCTTCGCATAAAGGGCGGATATGTAAACTCGCCTTTCGGCCATCTCGAACACGGGTAAAAAAAAGGGCGTTTGAAGCGCCTAGCCTCACAGATACGACCCAGTCGCGCACGCGATCTGATCGCCAATGCATCCGATAATGCACGTTGCGCAACCCGTGTTGGCGGGCGTAACACACGTTACGCAACCCGTGTTGGCGGGCGTAACTCGGTTGGGGCGTCCTGCTGCAACGTCCCTGGCGCGCGAGCCCACAAAAGATCAACGAGGTGCGCGCCTTCCTTGGTGCGCTTGTTGCGAGTGCTGTTTCAGCAGCCGCATGTCGGATGTCTACTAGGCGACAATTGCTTCGATCGTCGATTTTCCTTCTCACACGCCAAGGCGTCGACGCGCCTCGCGGCTTTGCCCGTTGCGTGAGCCTCGCGCATCGGAAGACTTCGCTCAAAACTGGGCCGATCTGAGGGGGGATTGTCCCGTTCGGGGTCAGTCCAGGAGACGTGTTGATCGCAATGCCGGATGTATATTCACATGACGCTTCAGAAACGAGGGCGTCCTCTCGTGAAGCATTCGCTGCTCCACCATCCCTACACTCCTGGTCGGTGGAGATGGTTACGGAGTCGCCACGGCGAGTGTCGGATAGTAGAAAGAGTCCATGTACGTTCCGGTGCCATAGATGCCGTAGTAATAGTTACGATTGCCCCAGCATTCCCAGAATCCGCCCACGACGCCAGCACACGAATACGGAATCACATCCGTGGCGGTCTCGATATAAGACACAGCACCCCACGTAGACGGCGGATCGGCTACGCCATAGCCTCGACCGAGTTCGCCGAGAGCGTTAGGGCCATCACACCACACTTGGCCGTTCGCACGCAGGATGCAACGCACGTTGTAGGGGCCGTCCGCGTAAATCGCGATCTTCATAGAATCCGTGAATGGAAGCGTTAGATCGGGATCGATCGTGGAAGACCAGCAGCTTACGCGTCCACCCGTGCGCACCGCACAATAACCTTCTGGAGTGGGAGCGAGAGTCATCACCTCATCGATACCAGGCACGTCTGCTACGACCAAGGCGCGGGCGGTTCCGTCGCCGCCGCCACCGGTGCCGGAACATGCGACGTGTCCGTTGTTGCGCAAAATGCACATGCTCGCCCAGCCAAGCTCGATGCTCGCCGCGTCAGTCACGCCAGTTACGTGCGAAGGCGTGGTGGCGTTGGTAGCCAGGCCATTGCCCAGCGCGCCGCTTGCGCCGTAGCCCCAACAGTAGGCGTTGTGATCGGAGAGCACGGCGCACGTGTTGCGATACGAAACGGCGATATCGATTGCCGGCGAAGGAAGTGTAACGTGCGTTGGCGATGTCCGTCGTGTTGTTGTGCCATCGCCGAGTTGTCCGTAACTGTTGATGCCCCAACACCACACGTCACCGGCGAGCGAACGCGCGCACGTGCGCTGATCGTCGAGTGCGACCTCGTCGATATCCGTCATGCCGGGTACGACCGATTTGAAATAGGGTGCGGCGAAGGGCGGCGTAGTCGTGCCGAGTCCGCGCTTACCCTGAGCGTTGCTTCCCCAGCATTGCATCGTGCGATCCGTCATGATCGCGCACGCGTGCTGCGTTCCCATACGCATCGAGCGCGCCACGAGAGGCTCCACGCACGAACCTTGACCATTGCAAATCCCCGAGTCGCACGCGATGCCTATGGGCTCAAAGGCAGCGGGGGCACAGCGCGGGCTGCTGGTGCATTCCATCTGACTGCGCTGGCACGGATTTGAAACGTCGCACGCTTCCCCGGGCACGCAAGCCAAGCATGTACCCGATCCATCGCAGATGCCGCCCGCGCATGCTGCACCCGGTGGCGTCGGGGAACGTTGCTCACAAACCGCAACTCCGCTTCCGCAGTTGATGATTCCGTACCAGCAATCGGTGATGCATGAGGTAAACGCCGCGCACTCGCTGCAGCTGCCCGCCGTGTCGCACACGCGATTCTCTCCACAGCTTGTGCCAGGTTCCGTGCTTGTACCGTCTGCCACGCATACGCGAACGCCGGTCGCGTAGTCGTAGTTACCGTGCGCACAGTTTTCATCGCATGCGTCGCCGTGATCCGGCGCGAACACGCACGCGCCTGTGCTCGTACACACGGAATTTGCGGCGCACTCGGTGCCAGGGTCCAAGGCAGGCGACGAGGCGACGCAACCCGCCGCACCGCTGCCGCACGCAACCGTGCCGGGGATGCAGCCGTCGACCAAACACGCGGCCCCGCTTTCACACGCGACGCAGGCACCGTGTCCGTCGCATACGCTATCCGTTCCGCACGCGCTTCCTGCCCAACGCGGAAGAATCGCACTGCACGTAGGCGTCCCACTCGAACAATCCCAATAACCGAAGTGACACGCGTTGAGGCCGTCTTGGCAAACTGTCCCGCAGACTGGACCTCCGTCGATATTCGCATCGAGTTCCGCATCCGTGCGCGCATCGGCGATGTCCGCGTCCATTGCCGCATCTGCGCCGCCATCGAGAACGCCAGCATCGTTATCAAGAACCGGAATACAGCCGATGGCGTTCGACGGATCGCACCACTCGCCGGCCATGCATGCGCCTTCGACAGGCTCAGCTTCGCAGAGGCCATCGAGACAACGTCGTACGGCACAACTTGGCGGAGTCGGACAGTCCGTTTCGACGTTGCAGAAAACCTCGGGCGGGCAAAAGTCACGCGATGGTGGATTGCAGCGTTCATCGACGCATTGGCCAGCGAGGCATTCGCTAAGTGCAGCATCCCCCGAAGCGTTCGGACATGTGACGTCCAAGCAATCGCGTGACATGCGCACAACGAGCGAGAAGCTCGCGCCGCCTTCGGCGATGGTAACTCGCACGCGACGCTCAAGGAGACGCAAGCCATCGGGTTGCATCAAGCGGACACGCACGACGGTTTCGCCTGCGGCAATGTCAGAGAACTCCGCGACACGTTTGCCATGCAAGTAATCGTCTTCAAACACGGCGCGCACATCGCCGTGACGAAGGATGGCAACCCCTTCGGTGACTGGATTCGAATCGACGATCGAAACGTCGACCAAGTCGAATTGGCGTCCCGGCACCAAGCTCGTCTGCACGCTGACTGTCAACACGCCCTTCGAGCTGCAGCCCATCGCAAAGACCAGCAACGCAAGAAGCAAACGAAAGCTGAGAGTCATAGCGGACCACATACTGCGACGGGTGAATAATGCGGCGAAAAACCGCTGCCGAAACCAAGCTGCCCATCGTCGTTCAGGCCCCAACAGAAGAGCTGCTTGCTCGCCGCGAGCGTTGCGCAGGCGTAGACCGACGTGCCAAGGCCGACAGATGCGACTGGACCGAGTCCGGGCACGCGCGTGGGGCCCAGCAACGTCCCGGAGGCGTCACCTGTGCCAAGCATGCGACTGTCACCCCAACACCATAGCTCGCCGCCGGGCAGTGCACGGCGCACACACACCGCGTTAGAACCGGTCGCGACTTGCACAGCATCGGTGAAACCAAGCGCGCTTTGAGGAACAGCTACGTAGGATCCTGCGCCCGACTCGACTTGGTATCCCCAACAGGAAACGCTGCCGTCGCCGAGCACTGCGCAGGAGACGCCGTCCGTGATGGAGAGGTCCACCGCGTGCGATACGCTCAGGACCTGTGTTGCATCGTAGAGCGTGTCGCCATCTACGGAGGGATCGGAGCCCGCCTCACCCCAGGTGTTTGCGCCAACGCAATAGACATCGCCGAGCGCGGTGCGCACGCACGCGTGCTGGTAGGAGACATCGACTTCCACTGCGTCGATCACTCCGTCCAAGCGTATCGGTGTAGGCGTCAAACCATCGCCGAACTCGTCTTTCCAATAGAGGTATCCCCAGCAATAGACAGCGCCGGATTGGAGAACGGCGCATGCGGAGATGCCACTCACGGCGACTAATTGCGCCGGTCCCGGCAAGAGCGTTTGGACGCCGTCCGTGTTGTCGCTCAACGTGCCATCGCCGAGCTGACCGTAGTAGTTGAGGCCAAAACAATAGACCGAGCCGTCGCTGCGGACGCCGCATCCCGACGAGTCACCTGTTGACACTTGCACGAAGTCGGAAATGCTCGGTGCGTGCACCACGAACGCTGGAGCCCAACGATTCCAGCATTGCACGCTGGTATCGCTCATCACGCCATAGCCGGTGCCGTAATAGAAATCGAACTGCTCGACGCTCGCTGGACCGCAACACGTTCCTTCGCCATTGCACGCGCCATCCGGACAAGTTGTTGACTCCGGCTCGTAGTCAACCGTCATCGAGCAGACGACGCCGGCGCTGCACGAAACGCGGCCGATGCCGCAGCCGTCTGCGGTCGAGCAATCCTCGCCCTCAAGGCAATGCGCGCATGTGCCGTCGGTTTCGCATACAGAATCTTCACCGCAGCTTGTTCCAGCCGGGACGAAAGCGCTTGCATCGGGTGTGCACACGCCGCCGCTTTCACATGAGGTTAGATGACCCCGTGCGCATCCTGCGATGCAGGCCGTAATTCCGTTCTCGCATGCAATACAATCGCCCGCCGCGTCGCAGACGGATGCGCCTGTTCCAACGCAGGGAGTGCCCGCCACGGCGAATGTCGCGCTTGCTTCGCACACCGGAGCAACTGCGCAATGAAGTGTTCCTTCGCGGCACCCCGCCACGCAGCTCGCGCCATCCTCGCATGCAATGCAGCGGCCTCGGTTGCAGATGAGGTCGGTGCCGCACAATGCACCGTCCTCGCGATCGGCACCGAGATCGGTGCACACAGGAGCGCTACCCGGCGCGCAAAGCCAGTAACCCACCGCGCATGGCACATCGGTCAATGTGCATACGGTGCCGCAAATCACCGTTAGTCCGGCGTCAGGGACGAGTGAAGCATCTGACGACGCATCGTCGTAGATCTGCATATCGGAGAACGACCCATCTTCGAGGACGCCGGCGTCGGGCGTCATCGCAAGAGGCATGCAGCCACCTGTCACGGGATCCGGATCGCAGTAAGCGTTCAGCGTGCATGCATCCGTGTTCATCTCCTCTTCGCAAACACCACCCACGCAACGCCCTGTCGCGCAGGACGCTGTGGCGGGGCATTCGGTATCGGTGAGGCAGAATGTGATGTCCGGACAGAAGGTAGGGTCGGGTGGATTGCATCGAGCGTCGACGCACTGCCCGTCAAGACATTCAGTGAGCGCAGCGGATCCGCCCGCTTGCGGGCATGTCACACCCACGCAATCGCGGGTGAGGTGAACGACCAAGACGAAGTCGGACGCGAGGATCACGCGAACCCGCCGGCGAATGAGCGTTGAGCCATCTGTTCGAAGCAGGCTGACGATCGCCACGTATGTCCCAGGGTGAATTCCTTCAAACGTGGCGACTCGTTTTCCGCGCGCGAACTCGGTTCCAAAAATCGCACGTGCTTCGCTCATGCGTTGAACGTTCACGCCTTCGTAGATGTCACCACCTTCAACGAGGCTCACCTCGACGAACGTGAACTCAGGTCCAGGAACCAATCCTGTCGCGACGACTACCGTGAGCGAGCTCCCGTCGTTCCCACATGCAGCCAGGAACAACACAGTCGCGAGCGCAACCCAGGCGGAAAGACAAACCTTGATCGAACGATGGTTCATGGCAAAAGTACCGGCACGAGCTCAGGTCGCGAATGCGAGATTTTTGTCCCATCGCCCAACTGTCCGTAACTGTTGTCACCCCAGCACACGATCTCCGACGTGTCGAGCTGCGCGCATGAGTGTCGATCACCAAGCGCAAGCGCGCGCGCGTTGGTAATGCCTGGCACAACGCTCGGCGCGCCGATGGCATTCAAGCGACCGTCACCGAGCTGTCCTTCAACTCCGCGACCCCAGCACACTACTTCGCCGCCGCTGATAAGGCACGAATGCTGTCCGCCGCTCGCAAGGGCCTTGATCTCGTCCACGCGAGTGTCCGCAGGTAGAAGGACGGCTACGGGATACGCACTCGAAGTTGGCGTTATGTTTCCGAGTTGCCCTTCGGTGCCTCGCCCCCAACACACGACCGAAGTCAGGTCGCGCGTTCCACGCAATGCGCAGGTGTGCTCGCCGCCCGCCGCCACAAATATTGCGTCGTCGATTCCGAAGACTGGCACAGGCAGAAGCTCGTTCGGGCTCAGCGAGCCGTTGCCGAGTTGCCCCGCGTCGTTGTCGCCCCAGCAGCGGATGCGCATGCCGAAAACCAACTCATCCAAGACTGCGCACGCGTGTCCGCCACCCGCACTGAGCCCGAACGCGCCGGTCGAAGGCAGCGACACTCGGGCGAGCGCCGACAGCGGCTCCGTCTCCCCGGTGCCTGTGTGGATGCCGTTGCCCCAGCAGTAAACGTCAGAGTCTGTCGCTTCCAAAAGACATCCGAAGTCTCCGCCGGCACACAGACTCTCGAACTTGCCGCCGAGATCCGAAAGGATCGGAGCGGGCGAAGGGACGAGATCGCCGGTGCATAGCTGACCGAAGTCGTTGGCGCCCCAGGTGCGAGGGATGAAGCTTGCACCCAGCGAACTCAGAGCAATGGAAAAATTTCCGCCGCCCGCAACGAGCGCAACGTCAGCAGAAGACAAGCCACTGACGCGTACTTGCTCGCCGTCCGCGCTCAACGTGTCTCCTGTGCCGAGCTGTCCATCGCTGTTGTCGCCGAAACAGATCACGTCGCCGCTCGTGGCGACACATGTGTGGCGCGCACCCGCCGTCAGGCTCACAGCATGCAAACCAGCGCCGAGACAAAGGCCGCCCCCGTTGCAGCTTCCATCGGGGCACGCAAAACCGCGTTCCTGAAACTCACGCGGAGTGCAAACGGGAGCACCACCCGCGCAACTGACCGTGCTCGATTGACACACATTGTCTACGTGGCAGGCGAGGTCTTCGGTGCATGCAACGCAGACGCCGTCGCTTTGGCAGTGCGCCTCGTCCACACCGCTCATCTCGCAGCGCGCGCCTTGCTCCAATCGACCCCCGTCGCCAGTGCACACCGCGCCGCTGGCGCAATTCAAAGTGCCGGTTGCGCAACCGACCGCACACGACGCGCCTTCAATACACGCCGAGCAAATTCCTGTGGCTGTGCAAACGTGGTCGGGCGCGCACGCGCTGCCTTCTGTGCAGTAGGAGTCAGGAGTGCACGTCGTGCCGGGCGCGACAGCATCGCTGGCGACGATGCAAATGCCTTCGCCACTCGAGCAGTCCAAGATTCCGTGTGTACAGTTCTGCACGCAGGCAGCTCCGGTTTCGCACGCGATGCAGACGCCAGCAAAATCGCATACCAGGCCATCGCCGCAGGCAGAACCAGCGCGTTTTGGAACGAGGCGTGCACAGACTGGGTCACCTCCGCTGCAATCCCAATAGCCGGCGTAGCAGGGATCGTCGTCGGGCGTGCACACCGTGTTGCAAACGACGCCAGAATCAACGACCGCGCCAGCGTCGAGGTTCGCATCGATAGCTGCGTCGTCGAGACCTCCATCCAACGGTGGTTCGCCGGCGTCAGAGGAAGCGTCGGGGAAAGGCTTACAGCCTTCGTCGGGATTGCAATACATAGCCTCGCCACACGAGCCCGCGATGGCTTCGGCTTCGCAAACACCGGTCGTGCACACCGGCGTCGCACAGGTCGCGCCGGCTTCGCAATCGCTCGATGCGTTGCAGAAAAGTATCTCCGGGCAAAATTGCGGAGCCGGCGGAGCGCACCGCGGATCGACACACTGCCCGCCCAAGCACTCAGTCAATGCGGGAGATCCTCCTGGCGACGGGCATTCAACGTCCACGCAGTCGCGCGTGAGGTGAACAACGAGTACGTAGTCGCCGTCGACAACAATGCGAACGCGGCGTTGGATAAGAAGGCTGCCATTGGTGCGCAGCAGCCGTACCCGCACGACGTATTCGCCTGCCGCCGCGAGTGAGAAGGAAGCGACCTGGCGCCCGCGCGCGAACGCATCGCCAAAACGCGCTTCACTATATGCATTGCCCACGTCGACATCGCCTGCAGTCACGACGTCTGTACGCACGAGCGCGAATTCCGGACCGGGAACGAGACCCGTGGCGACTTGCACCTCAAGCGTCCGCGAGTCGGAACAACCAATGGCGAAGAACGATGCTGCGAGGACCGCACCGAATCGCATCCCAAGATACGTTCTTAATGCACGCGATAGATGACCACTGTATGGCAATTTCACTGAGGCAAAGATAGGCGCGTAGTACGCAAAACGCCACGACTCGTCAGCCGCCGGGGGGACGGGTCAGCGCCGTCGAAATCCGGCGTATTGCGGCGCGGGCCATGCAAGAGAGGTCTTGCTCAACGCAGTCACCACTGCGTCGAACCTACCGGGGGCTGGCGCTCTAGCGTAGCAAGATGAGCGCGGTGTATGGCGCGATGCTTTGCGGACTACTCACCACGGTCCCGTCGACGGCCTGGCGCATGCCCGTGAACGCGACGACGCGGGCTGTCGGATACGGATTCTCATAGAACTCCGCAGAATGCGTCGGACCGGGCGTCCATGCCGCCGTGAAGCTGCTCGATGCCGCGTCGAGGCCGCTTGCCGATTGCCACATCGGTAGCGTGAACGAGTCGGTAACGCTTGCGTGCGCGCGAAAACGCGAGACGACGGTGCTGTTGAACGGATTGAGGTAACGGTTGTGGTCGTACGTGCCCCATTGCAGAGGGACGGTGCAGCGGTACTCGTTGAGCTCTAAGACGTGCTGCGTGTTCGAGTTCGCGAAGAGGAGATTGTCAGTAAAAATATCGTTGTAGGCAGGAACGCAGGTATCCGATGTAGGTGGATCGACGTTATTTGAGTTGTCGCTCATGCTCGCTTGCCCCTCGTTGTCGTAGAGCATGTTGCCGGTGACCGCGTTGTTCATCGAACGCGTCGTGTGATCGACAAAGATTCCCGAAGCATTGCGTGCGCAGACGTTGTCCTCGACGTGCGCGTTGATGATCTCTTGGTTGCCAAAGTAGATGCCATAGGCGATGCGATGATTCGGGTAGTCGTTGACGCGCGTATTCTGTGCCTCGATATTTCCCACAGTGTCGAGGACCAGGTTGCGCCGCATGACGAGTCCATCCGTGTTGTCGAATGCAATCGCTCCGCCGTCATTGAGAATCGCGACAGTGTGTCGAATCACGTTCTCTTCGACCAAGGTGCGGTGATCGAGGTTGAACACAGTTGGACTCGGGTGCGCGCCACCAAACGTGATGCCAATGTAGCCAACTCCGTCGACATCGTTGCGTCGAATCACGTTGTCGTCGCCCGACGCTCGAATGCCGAAATAACCCCACACTTCCTCGCCAAAACCAGGGTACATCGCGATGTTTCGAATCGTGTTTCGCGCGATCACGTTGCCGTTGCCGCCAAAGCGAATTCCCGTCGCGAACGTGTCGCGAATCACATTGTCTTCGACGGTCATCTGATTTGTGTACGCAACGAGCGCGCTATAACTCTGGCGCAGCGTGCACGATCGAATTGTCACGCCCTGCGTCAAGTAGCTCACTGAGACTGCGGTGTTCATGAACATCTCGACGGCGACGTCCACGAGCGCATTGTAATTGCCCGAGAGCTGAATACCGACATTCTGAGTCGGGATGTCCTGCGTCGCTGCGACCTCGAGCGTGTTTGGATCCGCATCGCCTTCTGCCCAAATATAAAGCGTGTGCGATGCATTATCGAAATACCATTCGCCTGGCGCGTCGAGGAGGTTGAGTTTGTTGTCGAGGAAGTAGCCCCAGTCTTCCGAACTAAGATTATTGGACAGCGCTGACGTCCAAGAAAGATGCCCCGGTGTGTAGGCGGTGACCTCGCGCACGTCGAACAACCAGTTGATGCTTCGAATCCGCATCGTAGCGCCAGTGAAGTATCCAGCGGGTTGCGTTAGATTCGGATCCGAGAGTGTCGTCGTGGTACCCATATCGTTGCGCAGGTAACCCGTGTTCGGATATCGAGCGAGAGTTTGATGCGCGCCGTTTACGAACACGTGCGCGGCTGGAC
Source organism: Sandaracinaceae bacterium (assembly GCA_016712745.1). GTDB lineage: Bacteria > Myxococcota_A > Polyangia > Polyangiales > JADJQN01 > JADJQN01. The sequence continues at coordinate 6,073 of JADJQN010000016.1, read as the reverse complement.
CGGTCGCAGTCGCTTGCCAAATATGCCCCATATATGGCGTAAATCCGGAAATTCGACGCCCGCCGGAAATAACCGGCTGCGCGCCAGCTCCGTACGCACCGATCACGATGGGCTGGCCAGCAGCTCCGCTCGCATTGAGATAGAACCCGGCCGAAATGTTGAACACGCTTCCCCGCTCCAAGAGGATCGCGTCGCCGGGAAGAAGCGAGTTCGTAATCGATTGCGCGCGGCCGAGCGTTTGCCACGCAGTCGCAGACGACGTCCCGGCATGTGTATCGTTGCCGGAATTCGAAATAAAATACGCGGTACGATAAACGAAGATGCGCACAGTCGCATCCGCCGACCCGCCCTTGCCGTCCGACGCCGTGTACGAAAAGGAATCCTCGCCGTAGAAAGCAGGCGTGGGTGTGTAGGAATAAGCAGACGGACCCGCATCGGACAGCGTTCCATGTGCAGGCGACGTATGGCTCGCGATTGCGAGCGCATCGCCATCCGCATCCGTATCGTTCGCGAGGACGCCCGTGATGCTCACTGCGGTACCAACGTTCGTCAGAAACGCTTCGTCGTGGGCGACCGGTGGATCGTTCGCCCCAGGCAACACTGATCCACTATCGGTGCCAGCATCGAAAGGAACTGAGCCAGCATCCTGCTGTGCGTCTGTTGCTTCCGCGTCATCGCGCGCCGCACCGTCGATTCGCAGACCTCCGTCTCGCGCCGCTTCGGCGCCGAGCGTGCCCGTGCACGCGGACCCCAGAGTTAAACCGACGAGCAAGAGAACCCAGAATGGGAGGTAGCGCATTCAAGAAGCGTGGTGTGTTGCGGTTCGACTGGTCAAGCCTCGCGCAGCAGTCAACAAGCGAAAACGCGTCGAAAAATGACGAAAGCCGACGCGTGCGCACCCGCGTTGCTCCGACGATGTAGCCAACTGCAATTTCATCAACGTCGTTTGGATGAAAGGCACTGTCGGGCAGAAACCTGAGCTTCTCACGATGCGTCACGGCGAAGACTCACGTTCGACGCGGCTCGCGAGTTGTACGCTTGTTCGACTTAGCTAGTCGGCCGTGTAGACGTAAGCGGCACCCGCATTCGACGCCGAGTTGTCGGCCTGGTTGCCACCGATGCCAGTGGCGGAGCTGTCCTCGCCGCCGGCTCCCACCGCCAGCATGTTGCCGTCGGACGAGAGCGCGACTGGATTTCCGAAGACGTCGCCCGCATCCGTGTTGGACGCCTTGATGTACGCCTCCTGGCTCCACGCAGCGCCCATGCGTGTGAAGACGTAAACTGCGCCAGCATTGGGCGACGCCGAGTTGTCGGCCTGGTTGCCGCTGATGCCCACAGCGGAACTGCCCTCTCCATAACCACCCACCGCCATCGTGTTGCCGTCGGACGAGAGGCGAACGGATCCCCCGAATAAGTCTACGCCTTCCGTATTAGACGCTTTGATGTACGCCTGCTGGCCCCACGTGCCACCGGCGCGGGTAAACACGTAGACTGCGCCAGCACTTGGTGCCGAGTTGTCGGCCTGGTTACCGCCGATGCCCACATCGGAACTGCCCTCGCCATAAGCACCCACCGCCAGCGTGTTGCCGTCGGACGAAAGCGCTACCGACCACCCGAAGACGTCGCCGGCCCCGGCGTTCGAGGCTTTGACATACGCCTCTTGAGTCCACATCACGGCCGCGCGCGTGAAGACATACACCGCGCCCGCACTGTTGGCGGAGTTGTCGGCACCGTTGCCGTCGATGCCGGTTGCGGCGCTCTTTTCGAGCCACGCACCGACAGCGAGCGTGGCACCGTCCGACGAGAGCGCCACCGACCACCCGAACTGATCGTTGCCCCCAGTGTTGGACGCCTTGATGTACGCCTCTTGGCTCCACACGGCGCCCGCGCGTCGAAAGATGTAAACCGCACCGGCGTAACTCACCGAGTTGTCGCCCTGGTTGCCGCCCACGCCCAGAGCGGCACTCGCCTCCCCGTATGCGCCGACGGCGAGCGTGGTGCCGTCGGGCGAGAGCGCCACTGAATACCCGAACTGGTCCGCCGCGCCCGCATTCGATGCTTTTACATACGCTTCTTGTGTCCACGCCGAGCCGGCGCGTGAGAAAACATATACCGCGCCCGCTTGCGCGGCGGAATTGTCGCTCTGGTTTCCGCCGATACCGGTCGCGTTGCTGCGCTCATAACGAGCGCCCACAACCAACGTCGATCCGTCGGACGAGAGCGCGATCGCCCACCCGAACCGGTCGCCCGCTCCCGTGTTGGACGCTTTGATGTACGCCTGCTGGGTCCAAACGGAGCCAGCGCGCGTAAAGATGTAGACGGCGCCCGCACTCGCGGTCGAGTTGTCGGCTTGGTTGCCGCCCACGCCCACAGCGGCACTGGCCTCTCCGTACGCGCCCACCGCGAGGGTGGTGCCGTCGGACGAGAGCGCGATCGAATGCCCTAACGAATCGCCGCTTCCACTATTGGACGCCTTAATATACGCCGTTGGCGGTTGACTGTTGCTCACCGATACATCGGACACAGCAAGGCCAGAATATCCAACGTCCACGCTCACCGCTGCGCCTGTCACGATGGTGTAGATGCCGTTGAGATCGAACACACCATCGCCTACGCCCGTGACAGTCACGGTTTGTGGCGTCGACCAGTTCATCGTCGTAAACGTCACGCTTGCGGGCGCGACGGTGCCCTCGGTCAGATTGCTACTCATCAACGAAATACTCACGTCCGACGTCGGCTGAGAAGTGAGCACAATCGTAAATGTCGCGGTGCCGCCGAGTTCTGTCGTCACAAGACCCGACGTTGGACTGACCGTCACGCCAATCACGTCATCGTCGGTGTTGGTCACTGAGACATCGGCGACACCAAGGCCGTTGTACGTCGGGTCCGCGCTTGTCGCGTTGCCCGTCGTGATGCTGTACGCGGTGCTTCCGTCGGCAACGAAATCATCGACTCCTGTGACCGTCACCGTTTGTGGCGTGGACCAGTTCATCGTTGTAAACGTCACGCTCGCCGGAAACACCGTGCCCTCGGTGAGGTCGCTGCTCGTCAACGAAACGCTCACGTCTGACGTCGGTGCAGACGTGAGCACGATCGTAAACATCGCAGTGCCGCCCGCCTCCGTCGTCACAAGACCCGCTGTGGGACTCACCGTGACGTTCGCGATCTCATTGTCGGCGTTGATCACCGACACGTCCGCGACTACCAAGTCGTTGTATGCCGGATCCGCGCTTGCTGCGTCCCCCGTCACGATCGTGTACGTCACATCTCCGTCGGCCAACGCATCGTCAACGCCCGTGACATTCACCGTTTGCGGCGTCGACCAGTTCATCGTCGTAAACGTCACGCTCGCCGGAAACACAGTGCCCTCACTGAGGTCGCTGCTCGTCAATGAAATGCTCACGCTTGCCATCGGCTGAGACGTGAGCACGACCGTGAAGCTTGCAACCCCACCGGCTTCGCTCGTCACAAGGCCGGATGTTGGCGTGACCGTCACGCCCACAACGTCATTGTCCGTGTTGGTCACCGTGACGTCCGCAACCACGACGTCGTTGTAGTTGGCATCTGCGCTCGCAGCGTCGCTCGTCACGATGTGATAGACGCGCGCTCCATCCGCAATCGCGTCGTCGACTCCCGTCACCGTGACCGTTTGTGGCGTCGACCAGTTCGACATCGTAAACGTCACACTCGCCGGCAGTACGCCGCCTTCGCTCGGCGTGTCCGACGACAAGCCAATCGTCACGTCGGCGGCGGGTTGTGAGTGCAGCACAATTGAAAACGTGTCGCTGCCACCGGCCTCGGTCGTGACAAGGCCTGAGGTCGGCATGACCGTGACGCCCGCCGTCTCGTCGTCGATGTTTGTTAAATGGACCGCCACATCCCCAAGGACAGAATAGTTCGCGTCCGTCGTCGACGCGACATGCACCACCGCGTCATACGGTTGGTCGCCGTCCTCAATCGGATCGTCCACGCCCGTCGCGGTCACTGTTTGTGGTGCGTTCCAATCCACCGTCGTAAACATCAAGCTCGCCGGCGCGACCGTGCCCTCGGTCGTATCGGAGCTTGTCACCGCGATCGTAACCGTCGACGTCGGCGCCGAACGCAACGCCACCGTAAACGTTGCGGTACCGCCGCGTTCCGTCGTCACCGAGCTTGGCCCGGATGTGATGACGAAGCCTGCGCTCTCGTCGTCTGCATTGGTCAGCGATACATCCGCGCCGCTCAAACCGTTGTAGATCACGTCGGTGCTTGTCGCGGGGCCCACTGTCACCGTGTAGAGCTGGTCGCCGTCGGCAAGTGCGTCATCTACGCCCGTCACTGTAATGGACTGCGGCACGTTCCAGTTGATGGATGTGAAGTTTGCGACCGCGACAGAGAGCGTACCCTCGCTCGTGTCCAAACTTGCAAGCGGAACTGTGACGTCCGCGGTCGGCGCCGACTGCAACACAACCGTGAAGCTCGCGGTGCCGCCCGCTTCCGTCGTGATAAGCCCGCTCGTCGGGGACACGACGATCCCCGCCGTCTCGTCGTCGAGGTTCGTGCCGGTCACATCCGACGGATCGATCGACGCGTAGTTGGTGTCGGCGCTTACGCATGGCGCGGTGAGAATTGTGAACGACGCATTCCCATCTTGCACCGCGTCGTCCACGCCGGTCACTGTGATGGTTTGCGGCGAGGCCCAATTGAGTGACGTAAAGGTCACGCTCGCAGGCGATACCGCGGCTTCGCTAGGCGTGTCGCTGGAAAGCGCAATCGTGACATCGGCCGACGGGGCGGTGTTAAGCGAAATTGTGAATGTGTCTGTGCCACCCGCTTCAGTCGTCGAGAGGCCCGAGGTCGGTGTGACGCTGACGCGTACATCAATGCTCGCATCAGACGCCTCCAAATCCATCAAGTCGGACGCTGCGTCGTCGAACGCGTCCCTCACGCTTGTTGCGTCGAACGTACCAGCGTCCGTTGAACCGGCGTCAATCTCGCGCATGTGCGAGTCGTATCCAATGCGACCGCACGCGCACACGCACGCGGCCATCGTCAACACGATGCAAGCTAGCAGTTTCGTGGACTCCATCAGTAGCTCCCCCGCCACATTCTAAAAGGTCGGCGCCCGCGTGCGAGCATACATGATGAATGCATTCACCGTGTACGTGCTGAAAGCCGGCCCGCCACGCTTCAGTGGTACTTCGGCGTTCATTCAAGTGCCATCAACCGTACGGCTCGGCTTGAGCGCATCGTGGTCACCCCAAGATGGAGACGCGCCGCGGCGCTTGCCAACGACGGTACACGCCGAACAGCGACGGACTGCTTGCATCGAGCATCCCTTGCGCAGCTATGCTGAGCGCTGCGCGTTGGGGTGCGGAGCGCATCAACGCCTTTGAGCGAGCCCGTCTCGCTGTATCGAACCAGCAGTCGAACGCGTTTACTCGGCTTCATTTGAGGCGAGTGTTCCCGTAAGCCTTGTTTTGGTGATTTGGTTCTCGTCGTCGCGGCCGCTCCGTTCGCTGCAAAGTTGGCGCGCAGCCAAGGCGTGCGGGGTCGCAGAGACGAGCTGTCGCGCACGCGATCAGATTGATGCCGCATCCGATGACGTACGTTGCGCTACCGGCGTTGGCGCGCGTAACTCCGTTGCGGACGGGATTCGCACGGCGTAACCTGGCCCGATGCAATTCGCACTGAGGCTCTCCTTTCTAACGCTCGCTATGTTCGTCGCCGCTTGCGGCTCTACCGCTACGTCAGATGCGATGGACGCTAGCACCCCCGGTTCGGACGCCGGCGTGGATGGATACGTTGCCGATGCGTACGTTGCCGATGCGTACGTCGCCGATGCGTACGTCGCAGATGGGGACGTCGCGGATGCGTACGTTGCGGACAGTGGGGGCGCTGCGCCGGAGATACACTTCGGCTTCAATGCCAAAGGCCTAATGGATCCGCAGCAGCAGGCCTCCTACGCTGAAGCCATGCTCGATCGCTATTCGCCGGCAACGCGCAGCTCGATGGTGATTCGGGTGTTGGGGGGAACTGTTTCGCAGACGACGACGAGCGCCGACTGGAGCGACTCGGCAGTCGCAGCGTGGGT
>JADJQN010000015.1 GCA_016712745.1 Sandaracinaceae bacterium | reverse complement strand
TCGTCGTTGCGCACGACCTTAACGTCACCGTCGATGGCGGCAAAAAGCTGCACGAGGTTGTACGTGAATGAGTCGTAGTTATCGATGAAGAGAATCACTGGGCCTGCTCCAAGCGCCCGACACCTTCAATGGCCTGATCCGTATTCTGTTGGGCGACGCGTTCGTTGTGCACCGCCTCGAGAAGTGCGATGTCCTCGACTTCGCCGCGTTCGAGAACATGGGCGTACGCGTCGAGTGTTCGCGTGTGCTCGTCGTACGCCGCAAGCAGGCGCGAGCGCGCGGCGTTACCCTCCGGTGTGCGCGTAGAGGCATCAGCGACCGCCGCACGGGCGCGCGCGATAGCCGGAAGACCGCCATTGCGAATGAGCTCCGCAGCAAGCACAGGCCGTCTGTCTTGCACGGCGTTGTCTGCGTCATGCAGCGGGCCTTGCGATCGGTCGTGCGCGAGCGCTGCCCGCAAAGTACGGGCGTCTGCGCGCTGCTGCTGCGGCTCGCTTCCTTCGTGGCCGCTTGCGCACGCGGCGAGCGCTAAACATAGGCAGATCCACGCAGGCGAGCTGCAAGTCAGCGCGCGAATCATCCGGGGGAGCGCGGTGAAGCGTAGCCGCGTTCGCGAAAGAATTTTTCGATGCGAAGATTGATGAGCTCGGGATACTCAACGGCTGCGTAGTGCGTGCCACCGGGCACTACCATGAGCTCGGATCCCGGGATCGCATGCACCATGCGCTCCGATGCGCTGCGCGGCGTGAACATGTCGCGATCGCCTGCGATGACCAGCGTCGGCACATCGATGGTTGGCAATACGTCCCAGCCGTCGTGGTCGCCCAGGCGCTGAAGGACTTGCACATAGACGTCCATGTCGAGGTCTTTGAACGAACCGGCAAGCTCGCCCCACAACTCCTCGTCGAGCGTCTTTGAGGCGAGGCCCATGCGCTTGGCCCAGCCCGCCGTCTCCGGCCACGTCACCATCTTGCGTGTGACCGCAGCAATCACGCCGGGCATCGTCCGCGCAGCTCCGAGCATGCGCGGTACGACAGACTTCATCGCGCGCATATCGAGGACTGTTTCCCATGGCCGCCCGGCCACGCCGTTTATAAGGACGAAGGTTGCGATGCGCTCAGGCGCCACGCGAAAGAGCTCGATACCGACTTGCACGCCCATGGACCAACCAAGAAAGGCCGTGCGCTCGATCTTCTCGTGCTCGAGAATGACCAGCGCATCCTTCACGTGGTCGGGCACAGCAAGCGCCTTCTTGTCGGCGGGCGGTCCTGAGCGATAGAGGCCTCGGTAGTCCCAGGAGATGAAACGATAGCGGTCGGAGAGATAGGCGATCTGGTGCTTCCAGGCCTTCCAGCTGCCGCCCAGGCCGTTGCCGAGCATGATGGCCGGGCCCTCACCCACCACGTGGTACGCGATGTCGGTACCGTCGAACGAGGTGACGCGGCGCTCTTCGACCTTCAGATTGGGCATGGGACGGGCACTCTATGCGAGGGGTCTGGGGGGCGCAATCGTCGGGCCTTCGCGTCGTTGACAGGACAAGGCCGCGACAGATACCGTCGCGCACCCATGTCAGACGAGCAGAAGAAACCCAAAGACATCAAGGATCTCAAGGCGCGCCTCGGGCGCACAGCCACTTCGATTGCGCCTCCGGGCGGATCGAATCCGCCGGGTGCGGGCGTTGTGCCCCCGCCGGTGATGGCTCCGCCCACACTTGGAGCCAAAGGACCGGGAGGTCCGATGCTTCCGGGAGCGAGCGTTGCGCCTCCGCCGTTCGCGCAAGCCGCAGCGAACGAAGCCGCTCAGCAGAAGAAGCAACTCGATCCCTTTGCTGCTGCGCCGGGCGCAATGGCTGTCGCTGGCCAAGGCCCGCGCGAAGTTCGTATCGTCCTCGACGACAAGGCTGTCGACGAAGCGGAAATCGGCCGCAAGAGCACCACGCGCAACTTGATCATTGTTGGCATTGGTTTGCTCCTTGGCCTGGCGCTCGGCTACTTGCTCGGCATCGGCATGAACGACCGCCGCATCCAGAACGCAGCGTTGCACGACGCACGAGATCTCGTGACGTCCGTACGCGCGGCACAAACGACGCTCGACAGCGCCGACCGCCTTGTGCGCCAAGCCTTCGAGCGCGCGACTCCTCAGACCGCAGGCACGGCGCCCGGCGTCGATTTCGATGCCATCACGGCGTTGAACGCGCTGCGTAAGCCGTTCTCCCCCGAAGCTTTCTTCAACAAGAAGTACAGCGCGTTCGGTTCCGAGGCAGTTGATAACCTCTTCCATCTCAACAACAACGTTCAGATGATTTGGCAGCGCATTCAGATCCTCGCCGCCACGACGCTCAGCCCGGCAGCTCGCACCGAGCTCACCAATGCCGTGCAGGCCACGGGCGATTTGTCGACGACGCAGTACGGGTTGATTCCGCGCCAGATTGAGGGCGCATTTGCAGGTTCGCTCGTTTACGTCGACCGCCCAGCGCCTGTGGCCGAGGGCGCGACTCCTCCGACCACCGCAACCGTTCGCACGGGTCGCGGTGCTGCAGGCGTCCCGAAGACCATCTACAACGGTCAACCCCTTGACGATGGCCCCGACAACTTCGTCGTTCTTATCGACACGCAATCCAGCATGCACGTTCTCGGTCAGGGCCTCACCTCGTTCGCCGAGTACCGCCGTCGCCTCGTGGAGCTCAAAGCTCTTCTGGATGACACGAAGGAAGTCCGCGGCCGCCTCGAAGCCACGCTCACGCAGCTCGGCTCATCGTCCGACGTCTTCTCGCTCTAATCCACCGCCTCACCAGGTGCGCACCAAGGGCTCGCTGCCCACGCAGCGGGCCTTTTTCAATTCACGCGCGCCCTACCCGCAACTGGCTGCGTCCTGCTTCGGTGTTTGCGGTGGAGTTCGACAAGAGATCAAGAGATCAAGAGTTCAAGAGTTGCTGCAGGAGGAATGCTTTTTTTGCTCGCGTTGCTTGTCAGCCTTGCGGCCAGAGGGTGGCTTCACATGAGCGCGCGGAGTTCCGAGTAGGGCATGTTCATCAGGCCGGGCACGATGGACGCGAATAGCGGAGACGCCACCATCAGCATCTGAAACCCGATCACGTAAACGGGGATTAGCAACCACCAGCGTGGAATGTAGAGCGCTGTTCCACGGCGATAGCTTCGAAAGACGAAGAGCACGCGAGGGTTACGCTTCGGAGCGGCGGGCGTAGGCTTCGAGGCGGGTAAGGACGTCGAGCTCGGTTTTGGTGAGCGTCATTTCGACGGCTGCCGCGAGCAGTTGGCTTGCGTAGGCCGACACGGCGCGCGAAACGTCCGGCATCGCTTGGATGTCGATCTGCTCGAGGTAGTCGATGATGGTCGGTGACGGAATCACGTTCAGCTTCTCGTGAAGATGAAGCGTCCAGAGCAGCCACTCGCCGCCATTGGTAGCCTGCGCCAGGCGCATCGCGTACGTGGAGACCAACGTCATATTCGCGTTGTCGAGCTTATCGCCGGCCGCAATGCGCGTATCGATTTCATTGCTGGCCTTGCGAAGGAGTCGCTCGGCATCAACAAGCTTGTTTGTGCTGAGCGCCTTCTCGATAACTTCGGCAAGCAGGTGAAGTGTCCAGCTTCCGCGAGTGTCGATTTGGATGCCCGACATCGTATCTTCGTCGGGCGCAGTCGCCGCGCCGCAGTGCGGGCAACTTTGCGCGCCTTCCGGGTAGGCCGTGCCGCACACGTTGCAGTGGCGCATGAAGCCGGTAGCTCGAACGCCACGCTCACGAGTCTTTACAACGGTGAACACGAGATCTTGCGTGCCGAGGCGAATGCGGTCGCCGTCTTTCAATGGTGTCGCTGCCTTGATAGGCCGGCCGTTGACGCGGACGCCATTGCGACTGCCCATGTCTTCGACGGTGGGTGCCTCACCCGCGACTCGGATGCGCGCATGCTGCCTCGAGACGAGAGGGTCTTCGATGGAGATGTGGCAGTCCGGACTGCGGCCAATGATGACCTCTTCGCCAAGCACATCGAATTCTTGGAGCAGGAAACGAAGTCGGTAGCGAGCCATCGGACCCCTTCCCCCCGGAAGAATGTCCGAGTGTAAGGGGACCAAGGTGGGTACGTAAAGCATTACGACCGTTCGGCGGTCGATCGGCGCGGGGACGTGATAGCTTTCGCCCGTCATGGACCGTCGCGTCGAGATTGAGAAAGCCATCGCCGAGCTAATTCGGCCCCTGGTCGAGGCCGACGGTGGCACCATCGATCTAGTCAGTCTTGACGAACATTCTGTGACATTGCGTCTTAGCGCAGCGTGCGCGGGCTGCCCGGGCCAAAGCTTCACAAAGGCCCACGTGATCGAGCCTGTGTTGCGACGTGCGCTGGGCGTGCACATCAACGTCAAACTCGCACAGGGCTCGTAGGCGATACATAGTCGAGCGGCTAGCGAACCCCGCACGCCAGGTTTGCCGCAACGGCGATGTCCATGAGCTTCGGATTCGGCAAGTTAAGACTGTTCATCATCGCAACGTACTCGTCTTCGTTACTCACCTTGAGACGGGGGTTGTGCGCCCTCTCTTCGCCGATGGTACTCACGGTCCAGCCTTTGTAATCATGCGCCGGATACACGAGCGTTTCGTCGGGCAGTTTCAACAGCCGGCTAAAGAGGCTCTTGTACTGAGCGCGTGCGTCACCGTTTTGAAAATCGGTGCGACCCGTGCCGCGAATCAACAAGGTGTCTCCGGTGAAAACGCGATCGCTCATCACAAAACTGCATGAGTCGTCGGTGTGGCCGGGCGTGTACATCGCGCGCAGCTCAAGGCCGTCGATGCGCAGCGCTTCGCCGTCGTCGACTTTGCGCGAAACGCATTCGGCTTTGCTGCCCGATCCGATCATCGTCACGCACTGGGTCTCGTTGCGCAGGTCGCCGAGTCCCGTCACATGGTCCGCGTGCACATGCGTATCGATTGCGAAGACAAGCTTGAGCTTAAGCTCGTGGATGAGCTGCAGGTAACGCGCAACTTCTTCCTTCACGGGATCGATGAGCAAAGCTTCGCCGCCTTGTCGACTCGCAACGAGGTAGGTGTACGTGCTGGATTCGCGCTCGAAGAACTGACGAAAAAGCATACCGGCTTGCCCGAAGGCTAGCACGAGTTGCCGGCAGCCTTCGCTAGCCTCGAGTTCGGCGACGCGCGAGGGCGCCGCCGAAGAGGACAAGCAGTGCAATCGAGAAGCCGAGCGGTGCGCGCGTGCTCTGACCTGGCACGTCGCAGCCGCAGCCCGATTCTGGTTCCGGAACTGGCTCGACAACTGCGCCGTCGACAACTGCGCCGTCGGGGCGACTGCCGTCGATAGCGACGCTTCCGTCGGACGGCACACCGGCGTCAAGCGAAACGCCGCCGTCCAGGAGGGGTCCATCTCCGCACGCTCCGCTCGCCAAGCACACTGGCCCTGCATGCGTGGCCGCAGCGTCCGAGCAAGTCGCCGTGGTTCCCGCAGTGCCGCATGTCGTGCACGCTGCGCCCGCCCCTGGGCAATACGGCAGTGATTCGCCGCAAGGCACGCTCGCGCTCGTGCCGAAGTCGCCTGTGCAGGCGCCCGCGCACGTGAACGTCGCAAGGTCGCAGCTGGCGCCGCCTCCCGAGCAGTTGGTCGAGTCCGACGCTGTGCACTGTCGGCACAAGCCCGTTCCGCCTGCTGCCGTCGGATCGCATACGTTGGACCGGCAGCTTCCGCTTGGGCCGGCCGCATCAGAGAGCGAGCATGGCCCCTGCGCGTTCGGATGACCGCAGATGTTGTCCGTGCCGCACACGCCGCTCAAGCAACGAGAGGATTCGCCAGCGCTGCACGAGCCACCACCTGGAATCGCGATGCCGGTGTTGGCTTTGCTCTCGCACGAGTGAGCGTCCGTGTCGCAGTACTCCGTGACAGCGCAGTCCGGATCTGCGTTGCAACCTGTCGCAGGACGGCAGGTGCCTGTCGATGAGCAAGCGCCGCTGCGGCAGACGAGTGCTGCGTTGTCACTCGTGCATGGACCCGAGTCGTTGGCGTAGCCGCACGCATCGTCGGCTGTGTCACACACGCCGCTTTGGCAGACAAGCGTCGCTGCTTCTGGAGTGCATGTTCCGTCGAGCACGGGATCTGCGTGGCTCGGCACGTTGGGAATGCCTACGCCGTTGGCAAGGTCCGCCGCGCAAACAGCCGGCCCAGCGTCGGTGTTACACCACTGCACGTCTGAACAATTTGAATCGGTCAAGCACGCGTCGGCGCACGCACCGCTGCTTTGGCAAGTGCCGCCGGCATGCTCCGCCGCCCCGTCCATACACGCGACCGTCGCGCCTGCGGTTCCGCAGGTCGCGCAAGCGCCGCCTGCCCCCGGACAGTAGGGAGCCGAGGCGTCGCACGCGGCGCTCGCTGTCGTGCCATCGTCACCGTTGCACGCGACGCACGCGAACGTGACGCTGTCGCAGATCGCGGCCGCGCCGGAGCAGTTGCTGGCGTCGATAGACGTGCACTCGCGGCACAGGCCGGTACCACCGCCCGCTGCTGCGTCGCACACACCACTTCGACACTGACCGCTAGCACCGGACGCGAGCGCGAGCGTGCAGGGCCCGGCAGCGTTCGCGTGACCGCAAACGTTGTCCCCGTCGCACACGCCACTCAAACAACGTACGGAGAGACCGAGAGCGCACGTTCCGCCACCCGGGATCGCGTCACCGGTGTCGGCTTTGTCGATGCATGAATGAGCAGTGGTGTCGCACCACTCTGTGGCCGTGCAATCTTCATTCGCATTGCAGCCGTCGGCGGCGCGGCAGGTCCCCGTCGTGGAGCAAGCGCCGCTACGACAAACCGTCGTGGACGTCATCGCTGTGCACGGACCGGTTTCATCCGCGTAGCCGCACAAGTTGTCGCTGTCGCACACGCCGCTTTCGCAAACGGTCATGGCAGCCGCTTCCGTGCATGTGCCGTCCAAAGTGGGCGAGGTGTGGCTCGGCACGTTCGGGATCGCCAAGCCGTTGGCGACGTCAGCTGCGCAAGCCGCGGGGCCCGCGCCGGTGTCGCACCATTGCGTCATGGCGCAGTTCGAGTCGCTCAAACAGGAGTCCGCGCACGCACCCGTCGTCTGGCAGATTCCGCCCGCGTGTGTTGCGCCGGCCGCGGTGCACGCCGCGCTCTCGCCCGCGGTGCCGCACGTCGTGCACGACGCGCCGCCGCCTGGGCAATACGGCGCAACCACCGTGCACGTCGCTGAAGTGCCGGCGCCGTTGTCACCGTTGCATGCCGAACACGTGAAGGTTCCACTGTCGCAAAGGGGCGTTGCACCTGCACAGTTGTCCAAATTTGCAGCCGTGCATTCGCGGCAAAGACCTGTTCCGCCGGCGGCGGCGCCATCGCAAACCTGACTACGGCAAGTGCCGGCGGTACCTGCAGCGTCACCAGTCGTGCACGAGCCCGCGCCGTTGGCGTGACCGCAGATGTTGTCGGCGTCGCAGACTCCGCTTAGGCATCGTGACGATAGCGAGCCGGCGCATGTGCCTGCGCCAGGGATTGCGGCTCCTGTTGCGGCCTTCGCCATGCACATGTGCGTCGTCGCGCTCTCGCACCACTCAGTGGACGCGCAATCGGCGTTGACGTTGCAACCGCCGGACGGACGACACGTGCCGTCCGCAGAGCACGCACCACTCCGGCATACGACTCCCGCTGTCCCGGTCGTACATGGTCCTGTGCCGTTCGCGTAGCCGCACGCGTGGTCCGAATCGCACACCAAGCTTGCGCACACGGCGCTCGCGGCAGCGACTGTGCAAGCGCCCGTGAGCGGAGGTGATGCGTGACTCGGAACGTTGGGAATCGCGACGCCGTTCGCCAAATCGGCGGTGCATGCTGCCGGTCCTGCACCGGTGTCGCACCACGACGTCCCCATGCAGTTGCTGTCGTTGACGCATGAATTCGCGCATGCGCCAGACGCTTGGCAGATGAGTCCCGCGTGCGTCGCGCCCACCACCATGCAAGTCACAGTGCCACCTGCAGTGCCGCACGTAGTGCACGCGCCGCCGCTACCCGGACAGTAGGGAGCAACTGATCCGCACGCGGCGCTTACCGCGGTTCCGTTATCGCCATTACACGCAACGCACGCGAACGTCGTGCTGTCGCACAAAGGTGTCGCGCCGCCGCAGTTGGTGAGATCGCTTGCGGTGCATGCGCGACAGAGTCCCGCGCCGCTCGCCGCCGCCGGATCGCAAACTTGGCTGCGACACGTGCCGCTTGCGCCAGCTGCATTCATCGTGGTGCACGGACCGGCCGCGTTCGCGTGGCCGCAAATATTGTCCGCATCGCATACGCCGCTCAGGCAGCGGGTCGACGCGCCGGCGGAGCAGCTTGCGCCGCCCGGGATGACCACGCCTGTTGCAACCTTGGCCAAGCAGGTGTTGGTGCCGGGCGTGTCGCAGTAATTGCCCGCCGTGCAGTTCGCATCGGTGGTGCAGCCCACGAGCACTCCCACAGACGCAGCCGACGCGGGACCTGTGCCTGCGCTGTTGGTCGCAGTCACGGTGAAGGTGTAGGTGGTGCCGTTGGTGAGACCACTGACAACGATGGGCGACGTCGTGCCGGTTCCGGTGAGACCGCCGGGCGAGCTCGTGACCGTGTATGTGGTGATCGAGGCGCCGCCGTCTGAGGCCGGCGGCGTGAATGCCACGCTTGCTTGTCCGGGCGTTGAGGACGTTGCAACCGGCGCAGTGGGTGCGAGCGGAAGACTGGCAGGAATCGTGACGCCAAACGTCTTGCCTTGATTGCGCTCGAGCAGTCCGCGCTCGACAGTCGAGAGCGCCGTCGTGAACGCCATCAATTCAGAAACAGTGCCGTTCATGATGAAGGAGCCTGCGCCTGCGCCGTCGTACACGCCGAGCCACATCGGGGCTACGCTGGTGCTGGCCGTGGACATCGCGGCGCCGGAAACGGCGGAGGTGCCGTTCTTGAAAATGTTCCCCTGCGCGCCGCTTCGACGATAGGTGCCAACGGACATACCGGTCCACGTAAGCGGACCGTCGATGCGTCCCATCATGGCGCCGCCAATATTGCCGAAATCCAAGTAGCTTCTGCCGTCGCCCCAGGGCGCGAAAACGCAGTAGCGATTCGTGGAACCATCCGCATTTGAGAAAAGCGCTTGGTTGACCGTGGCTGCAGTCTCGACGAAGTTCACCGTGGTGATCGTGCCGGCGCCGCTCGTGAGATTGGTCGCGTTGTAAGTCGATCCGTAATATTGCCCGCCCGAAAACACAGCGGCCGGCTGGCCCCCCGCGAGGTCAATGACGCCTGCGTTCACGATGCGCGCCTGTTTCGTGGTCGTCGCTTGGCTGAAGTCCCGGAAGTTGCCGCTCTGGTCGTACCAGTCCGTGATGAAACAGTTCGTCGCGGCACAGAACGTCGTGAGCGTTGCGCTATCAAGATCGCCGTTGCTGGCGAAGCCGATGTCCGAAGTGCCGCCTGTGGCGCGACGAACACGAACTGCAGAGCCCGCGTACGCGGTACGAAGCTTGCGCAAGCCGTATGCAACGGCCGGTACGGTTGGCGTGAGTTGATCGAGCGCCATGTTGGGCGTGCACGACGCCTGCGCTGATACGGGGCCTGTTCCGTCTGTATTGATCGCGCTCACGCGAAAGTCGTACGAGGATCCGTTGGTAAGCCCTGTCACCGTCGCCGTCGCGAGCGCTGATGGCGCGTGAGCGAACGTGCTCCACGTGGACGCTGCGCTCAGCTTGTACTCAATCACGTAGTCTGTGATCGCGGGTACGACTACTGGCGCGGTCCACGCGAGCAACGCGCGGGTGCTCAATGGCTGCGCCGTCAGTGCGGTGGCTGCTCCTGGAACAACGGCGGCGTTGGACCGTCCGACCGCGTCTTCACCGTCGCCTAGCTGCATCGCGCAACCCGCGAGCGTGAGCGAAAGTGAGATCAAGCCGACGGCCAAGCGACGCGATGAGGATGCGAAGATAAGAGTCATGCCGCGAACCCTAACGGCTCGCGCACACGAATCCAACCACGATTTGAGTGAGCGCCTGCGGCTACAGCCCTGATTGGGGCCTTACTGCTGCGCTCTTTGAATGGGCCGCCGCTGCAATCCTGCGATCCACAGGCGCGCTAAAGACCGAGAAGCGGATCCTGCCCGGGGTTTGCAGGAGGTGGGGGCGGGGCAGCGCGGCTAGCGCCGGGGCCGGCGTCGCGCGGGCGGCCACCATCTTCGGGCGCATCCTGGCGGTTGCGGATGCGACCGGTGATGCGATCGACAATGTCCGGATTCGAATCGGGATTGGCCGGCTCATTTTCGCCGGATGTCACGGAGTCGACGAGCGTCCGCTGACGAGCTCCAGTATTGGGTGCGTTCGCGCGAAGCGTCGCGAGATTATCGATGGTCGCCTTCTCTTCGAAGACCAAACAGAAGAAGCCATAGAACGAAGTAAGGTCGATCGCGCGCAGGCGCGAATTGGAATCCTGCCATTCAAGCCAGTGACGTGTTCCGCGGCCCGTTGCGATTTCGCCTGTGGCTTCGCGCGCTTGGCCGAAGCGGCCCTGCAATGCGCCTGCAAACTGCGCAAACGTCTGTCCTGCAAAGACGCTCGCGTCAAACGCCTTGTACCACTTCCACAAATGGTCGTTGATGAAGAAGTAGAAGTTCTGCGAGTTTGCGTCGCGACGAACGAGCATGCACTCGTTGTTGTTGTGCGTAAATTCGTCGGCGAGAAACGATGCGTCCCAACCGGTGCGACGGCCACGGAAGCAGGTGTCCTCGTCATGAAGGCGGCGGAGCTCTTCGTTCATCTCGGCGCGAAGACGGTCTTCTTCGATGGCGCCCGGCGCTTTGGCGAGGAGCGGACGGAAGCGCTCGCGAATTTGATTCTGGAAGAGAGTGTAGACCTCTTGTTTGGTCATGCCCCAATGCAGCTCGCCCATGGACTGCGCGATGTGGGCACTCTGCGGCGCCTCCTGCACTTTGCTAGGCGTTTGGCGTCGACCAGCGCCACGCCCTCGCCGTCCGCGCTGCTGGGCGTCTGCGACGAACGCAAACATCCCGATGGCAAACCCTGCTAGCAGCACTCCAATGATGGCGTTCTTCATCCACATCCTCCAAAACAACACACGTGGGCGCAAAGCATAACGCCCACACGTAAATAGCCACAAGCAATGCGTAGGACGGGACGTTGCCGAGGTTGATTCATCGGCGCTCCTCGGCCGGCCCTTCGAGCTCCAAAAACAGCAGAGTCCCCCCCGCGACAGCGGCCGGCATGAACAAGAGGTTCACGAAGGGGATCAGTAAGAAGAGCCATACGCCGCAACCAAAGCCAAGCATTGCCGCTCCGTGGCGTCTAACCATGCCCAAGCGAAATCGAAACCCGCCGTCCCGACGCGATGCCGGCCAGTCGACGTAGTCGATGGCGAAATAGGCAGCGGTAAGCACGAAGCCCACCGCTGAGTAGACGAGCTGGCCCGCTCCTGGGATCAAGAGCGAGACAAAAAAGAGCGGCAACATTACCGCGGCGTAGAGCGCGAGCTTGGCTATCTCTCCGCCGATGCCGCGCAAGGCGTTGCGGACCTGGGCACCCAGGGGGACGCGCGGAAACTCGACGCCCGATGCGAGCTGCTCGACGGCCTCGCTTAGCGCATCGTTAAACGGTGCGGCGAAGAGACTCGACAGTAGCGCCACAACGACCACTCCCACGCCTATGAGAAGAAGCGTGACGACTAGCTCAAATAGAAGATGGACGATTCGACCAAGCGTCGCCGAGACCCCCTTGGCCGTCCGGCGCCGTCCACATTGCGTTCGCAAGGTCGTCGCTGTAGCCGAGCGACACTGCCACGACCCCAATTAGCGTCGCGAGTGTGATCAGGATCGGAAACGCCCAGAAGCGAACTAGAGTTGGATGCTGACGATAAACGAACTTCGCTCCGCGGAACGGGAACGTGAAGCCACGCCAGAAGCCGACGGCGCGACTTCCAAGTGCGCGTGCACCTGCGTGCACGAGCGAGGACCTGCTGCTAGCCGCCACCCGCGAGACCACCAGCAAAGGGCAGAATGGACTTCAGATCTTCGTCGTTGAAGCGGAGCGCCGCGCCCAAGAAGAAGTCACGACTGCTGTTGAAGTAGTCATCGATGCCGCCAAGAATCCAAAGTCGCGTAACGATTTCGACAGCGAGACGCGTGCGCATGCGCGGATAGGCCTGTTCGCCGATCGCGAATACGTCATTGGTAATCTCGATGTTGTCGTTTAAGAAATGCAAATCGATGCCGATGCCGCCCGTAGATTCCATGATGCCGAATCGGAACGTGGCAAAGCCTACGCGCTTGGCAAAGCCGAGCGAGAAGCGGAATGCGTCACGGGTGCGCACCGTGCGAACCTGGCGGACTTCCGGAGTGCCAACCGGCGGCGGACTCTCGGTAATCTCGGTTTCTTCGTACGAGGTTAGACCGCGCGGATCGTTGATGAGCTCGAGGTAATAGTAACGGTCCTCGCGTGGCTGCAGACGGAGTTGCACGTAGCTCTTGAAGGTATTCGCGAGGAAGTTGTACTCGGTGCGCAGGCCGATAATGGTTTGCAGGCGCGCAATCCCGCCGACGATGTCGCCGACGCCTTCGGCAACGCCCTGCACTTCGTCGATCAACGCTTCGTCGTTGGTGAGGCGGCCGATCGTGTCTTCGCCTCGTGTGGTGCGGTCGATGACCTGGCGCAAGTCTGCGAGCACGGCTTCCAATTGAGCCGACGAACGTTGGACGTTGCCCATCGTTTCGGAGAAGCCGCCCACGCCTTGGTTAATGCCGTTCTCATTCTGCGCCAGCACGTTGCGCACGTTCTGCGTCACCACATCAATATTCTCGAGAATCGACGCGAGGCGCGGCGCAGCCGTCTCCGTGATGCTCTCAACGTTGCGCAATGCGGCCGCGATGACGTGCTCGTTTTCGGCGATGGTGCGATTGATTGACTCGAGCGCCTGACTCAAGCTCGAAAGTGCCACGCGCATTTGCTGGCCGGCTTCATCGGTACCGAACGTGCGCTCAATTTGCCGCGTCACGGCGAGCACGCTCTCGCTGATGCGCGCCACGTTGGCGAGGATGGCGTCCGTGCCAGGCGTTTCCGGTTGGATGGCGATCTCCGCGCCGCCGTGGATGCGTGGCTGCGAACGGGTGCCGGGACTGATGGCCAGCACCGACTCGCCTAGAATTGACACCGAACGTTTCGCCACCATCGCGTCGCGAAAGAGCTCCACGTTGCTGTCGATGTGAATATCGACGCGTGCGTGCTCCCCTTGCAAGCGGATGTCGTCGATGTAGCCGACTTGGATGCCGGCGATGACCACGCGCGACTTCTTAACGAGGCCTGAAGCATCGTTGAAGATCGCGTGCACCTGATAGCCGTCGCCAGAACCGCCCGCTTGTTCGTCGACGAGTCGGTACACGCCGTAACTCGCGCCGACGGCGATCAGTACAAGCAACCCCACTTTGGCGGCAGTCCAGGAATTACGCATCGGTTACGACCGGGCGCATGGTATGCGCCTTTCCGATCCGCCGGCAAGGCATGAAGCAGACTTAGCTACGCGACACTATTCGCAATTGACCCAAGCACCCTCCCTTTGGCATGGTCTGCCCGTGCGCCGCGCCATCCTCACGTTCCTTGCTCTGACTCTGACAGCCTGCGGCACGGTGGATCTCGGCGACAACATCGTCCCACCTGACCTCGCGGTCGACGACGACTTCTTCTTCTGCCAAATCCAACCCAACGTCCTCAACGCGCACTCGTGTGCGAGTGGTGGCGCAGGAGATACGGGCGGTTGTCACGCATCACGCTCGGGCATGCGTTTGAGCGCAACGGCTGAGACCGACCAGATCCCAAGTTGCGATGCTGACAATAAAGTCACAGGTGCCGTGCCGGAATCGTACCGAGCAAACCTCGACGCGGTGCGCGCCGAGTTGCAGAGCGACCCGTTGTCGAGCCCCTTTTATCGTAGGCCCGTTGGCCTCGACTCGCATCCCCGCGTGATCTTCCCCGAAAGCGATCCGGCAGCCATGTTGATTGTCGACTGGCTATCGGCGGGGGCGATGTGAGAGCGCACGCGCTGGCGCTCGGACTCGTTGCCAGCGCATGCGTGCTCTCGATGACGAGGAGCGCTCGGGCCGACGACGATGTCTACGCGCAGATCATCGTCGACTCCACAACCATGCGCAGTGGTCCGGGCGGGAGTTTTCGTCGCGTCTACGTGGCGCACCGCGGCGAGGTTTTTCCCGTACGCGAACGCGCGACGCGCGGCTACTGGTTTCGTGTTGAGCTTCCCGACGCGACGCGCGCCTGGGTGTCGGGAGACGCTGTCTACAATCGCCACGTGAGCGATGACGAAGCAAGTGCGGGGCGCTTCTTGCCCTGGCTCTTGGCGCCGCCTCCCTTGCCCGACGCGCACGGCGAAGTCGCGATGACTTTCGGCGTTCTCTCGGGCGGCGGCTTCATGGCGATTCGCCCCACCATCCTTTTGCAGCCCACTTTCGGGCTCGAAATCACCGGCGCAGCGTCGGTCTCTCGCGGCGGACGCCTGCTCATCGCGGGCGCGGGTCCCATCGTCAATATCTTCCCCCGCTCGCCGATCATTCCTTTTTTGACGATCGGCGCAGGCGCGGTGATGAGCGAGCCCAATGCAGATTCGTTCATTCTGCAATCTGGCACCATGGCGACCATGTGGGGCGGCGGCGGCTTACGCATCGGCTTTCATCATCGCATCACGTTGCGCCTCGACGCGCGCGTTTACGCTTTCTACACACCAAACCGCTACGTGGTTCAGGAGGAGTTCAGTGCTGGTCTTACGATCTTCTTCTAAGACCCGTGCAGGTCTGAGCTTGTTGCTCTCGCTAGCGCTCGCGTGCGGAACGCTCACGGGCTGCGTCACCGTGCGTCCCGAGGACAAAGAATTTCTTGCCGAGCCGTCGATGATCTATGGATCAGAAGGCGCGACAGCGGGCCACGAGGATCACGTCCTGGCAAACCGTGAAGGATCGGCAGGCGCCTCGGGCGCGGCTGGAGGCGGCTGCGGATGCAACTGAGGACCTTCGGCATCGCGCTCACGTTCTTGCTTACCGCACTTTCGGTGAGCGGCGGCGGCGCGCGTGCTGATGGCGTCGTCTCGACGACGAATACCATTTTCGAAGAGTACGGCGGTCCCTTGCACATGTCCGTCATCACGCCCGGCGTCGACGCGCGCGCGGATATGGGGGACCACGTGAACATCGCCGCCGGCTACGAGGCGGACATCGTCAGCGGCGCGAGCGTGGCCATTGTCGACGCGCCGTCGAGCGCGCCCGATGCCATTTCTGGCGCAACGTCGTTGCGCGACACTCGGCACGTTGCGCACGCTCATCTCACTTTGCGCGACGAAACCACGTCTTTGCGGGCGGGTTATGTCTATGGCACGGAACACGACTACCGCTCGCAAGCGTTCGATCTTACGGCACGCACCGAGCTGTACGAGCGCAACACCATTCTCGAGGTGAGTTACGCGCGCGGCTTCGATTCGGTGTGCGACATCTCTCATCCGCGCGATCAAGACGTCGTCGAGCATCGTCGCTTGCCGAGCTCCGAAGGATGCTTCGTCGACGGCAGCGACCGCGTCGCGCGCGATGTGTCTTTGCAAAGCTTTCAAGGCGCGTGGAGTCAAGCGTGGACTTCGTTGTTCTCGACTCAGCTCGTGTTGAGCACGCAGATCATCGATGGCTTCCAATCCAATCCCTATCGAGCGGTGTGGCTCGGACGAAGCGCCGCCCAAGAGAACCATCCGGAAGTTCGTGCGCGCTACGCTGCGGCCCTGAACCTGCGCTTCTGGATCAAGCCGTTGCGGGGAGCCTTGCAAGCCAGCGTGCGCGGTTATCGCGACACGTGGGATATCCGATCAGTGACCGCAGAGCTTGCGTACGATCAAAGTATCGCTGCAGGCTTGCGCCTGCGTGTGCGCGGACGTTGGTACACGCAAACCGCGGCTGCGTTTTTCTCCGATGACTATTCGCGCATGCCACGGGGCCAGTACTTCACCGGTGACCGCGAGCTCAGCGCGATGCGCACGCTGACGTTGGGCGCACGTCTCGCGTGGAGTGTGCCGACGAACGACGAGGGCGAAGTGCTTGGCTTCCTCGATTCGATGGATCTTGTTGCCAAGGGCGACTATCTGACCTTCACCTTCGATGGCTTCCACTATGGAAGCGCAGCGATTCCAAATCGGCACGCCATCGTGGGCACGTTCGGCCTCGAGGCCGTATTTTGATGCGCATTTCATCGAAGGTTTGCGCGTCGTTGCTTATCGCGTGCTCAGTCCTGGGCTGCCCGAAACCTTCAACGGGTGGTGGAAGCAACGACTCGATCGAGCCGCCGCAAGATCCCCGGCTCGAAGGCATTGTGCCGCCGAGCAACGCAGCTCTCGCTGGAACGTCGTGTCGGGGTCGCGACGACTGCGCGAGCGACCAAGTTTGCATGCAGAACACCTGCCGCGCGCGGCGGGCGAGCGCAGCGGGGGAAATTCTTGCGGCGTCGGCACGAGCTCAGCTCGAGGCGGGGGATCTCGTCGGCGCGTTGCAGTCGTTCGATCAATCGCTCGAGCGCTTTCGCGCCCTCAACGCGCAGCCGCCTCCTGAAGTTGTGTGCGGCGCAGCCTCGGCTGCTTTGCGCGGCGCGGCATCTCCCGAAGATCGCGAGAACGCGGTGAAGCGCGCCGACTCGTGCTTCCGTAACTCCCTCCCCGGTGATCCTTCACGCAGTGACGTGAGATTGGGACTTGCGCGCCTGCGCTACGATGGACTGGACCTCACACTCTTCGATCGACCGGAGCCAGCGCCGCGATTCTTCACGCAACCGCCGACACGCCCGACCATCGACGCCATCGAGATAAGCTTCGAGCTTCCCGAGCGGGATGACCCCGGTTACGTCGCACTAACCACCGCTCTGCGCGATGAAGGTGCCACACGCGCCGTCAGTGGTTGCTTCATCGCGGACTGGGAAAGCCGCCACGAGCGCACGGCCGAAGCGCAGCTCACGTTGAAGTACTCGACGCGCATGCACGATCGGGGCTCCTACGACTCCTTTGATCCGCTCGTCGAGGTTGTCGCGACAGTGCCTGTCGACAATCTCTTCACCAACTGCCTTGCCGAGAATCTCACTGCGGCCCTTGGTCCGGGTCCACGCGTAAATCACCTCGTTTCATGGCAAGAGACTTTCGTCCTAGCCGCGCGCGTGCAATAGAGCCTCACCCCTATGCAGCCTCACGTCAGCATTTTCGAAGCGTTGGTCCTTGGCGTCGTTCAAGGCATCACCGAGTTTCTCCCCATTTCGAGCGACGGCCATCTCGCCATCACTGCGATGCTCTTCGGCACACACGACATGCCGCTCGCGTTCGTCGTCATGTTGCACGCCGGCACGCTTCTCGCGACGTTGATCATGTTTCGCAAAGATGTTGCCGAACTGCTCACGGCCGTCTTTCATGCATTGCGCGCGCCCAAGCAGGCGCTCGGTACCGATGATGGGCGCATGGTGCTTAGCATCATTGCCGGAACGATTCCGACCGGCATTGTCGGTCTGCTCCTTGAGGAACCTGTCGAGGCGTGGTCCTCGATAAAATGGATCGTAGGATTGTGCTTGTTCGCCTCGGGTCTCGCGTTGGTCGTTACGCTCTACGCAAGATCCACCGACGTAAAGGTTTTTGGCTTTCGCCATTCTGTCTTGGTGGGCATCGCGCAAGGCATGGCTGTGCTGCCAGGCTTGTCGCGTAGCGGCTCTACGATTGCATTGGCGATGGTTTTTGGGATGGCTGGCCCGCAAGCGTTTCGTTACTCATTCCTCCTCTCGCTGCCAGCCGTCGGCGGCGCCGTCCTGCTAAAGGCACTCCGTCATGGCGCGCTTAGCGGCCTTGGCGTGCAAGCGGCAATCGGCGCAGTCGTCTCGTTCTTCGTCGGAATGGGCGCTTTGTATGCACTGCGTGCAGCAGTGAGTCGTGGCAAGCTATGGATCTTCGCCGCCTACCTCATCCCGCTTGGAGTTGGCGTGATGATATGGGGCGCGATGTCGCCGTAATCAGTTTCGGCTTGTCGTGAGGATTCAATGAGCAACGCATATGCAGTGGTGATGGCCGGCGGAGCAGGAACGCGCTTCTGGCCACTATCCCGTGGTCTGACACCGAAGCAGTTGTTGCCGCTCGGTGGGCAGAACGAGTCGCTGATTCGGGCGACCGTGCGCCGCGTTGCCGCGCTCATCCCCCCGGAGCGGGTGCTAATCGTGACGTCCGAAGCGCTCGTGGACGCGATTGCCAAAGAGCTGCCCGAAGTTCCGCGCGAAAACATTCTCGCCGAGCCGACCGGCCGCAACACCGCTCCCTGCGTGGCGTGGGCGGCTGCGACAATCGCTCGCAAAGATCCGACCGGCGTGCTTGTCGTACTTGCTGCGGATCATCACATGGCCGACGAAGCGGCCTACCTCGAGGTAGTTCGTCGCGCCGTTGCGGCCGCTGCAGGAGGCGAGATGGTCACTGTCGGAATCAAGCCGACGCGCCCCGAGACTGGTTACGGATACTTGGAGGTTGGCGAAGCGATCAGCGATGGCGTCATGCGCGCGAAACGCTTTGTCGAAAAGCCCGATCTCGCCCGAGCGACAGACTTTCTGCGCGCGGGAAATTATCTGTGGAACAGCGGGCAGTTTTTCTTCCGCGCTGACGCTGTTCTCGAAGCCGTAGCGAAGCACCTTCCCGAGCTCTCAGCCGCGCTCAAGCAGTACGACGACGCGGCGGCGAAGGGGGAAGAAGCTTCGCTCGTGAAAAAGACCTACGGCTCATTGCCGAATATCTCAATCGATCACGGCATCATGGAAAAGGCCGAGCGCGTCGCGGTCATTCATGGCGATTTCGGTTGGTCCGACGTGGGAAGCTGGACGACGGCGTACGAGCTTGCGCCCAAAGACGCGACCGGCAACGCCGCGCCTGCCGATTCGGTCTTCGTGGATGCAACGAATAACTACGTAAAGGCGTCGAGCAAGAAAGTCGTTGCCATCATCGGCATGCATGACCTCGTCGTCGTCGATACCGAAGACGCTCTACTCATCGTTCCCCGGGAGCGAGCGCAGGACGTGCGCGAAATCGTGGCGGTATTGAAAGCGCGCAACGACATATCTCGTTTGTAAGTTCGAAAGAGGACGCTTTGACGATCAACAAGAATATCTTTCGTGAGTACGACATCCGTGGCGTGGCGGACCGGGATATGCCCGAATCCCTCGCTGCCGACTTGGGACGCGCCCTGGGCACCTTCCTGCAACGCAAGGGCAAGACGCGCATCGCTCTTGGACGCGATTGTCGTTTGAGCTCGCCGCGGCTTCATGGCGCGCTGAAGAACGGACTGCTCGAAACCGGTATGGCACTAGTCGACATCGGCGTGGGACCGACGCCGATGATGTACTTCAGCGTATGGAAGCTCGATTTGGACGGAGGCGTGCAGATCACTGGGAGCCACAATCCGCCCGAAGACAATGGCTTCAAGATGATGATCGGCAAGGACTCGCTCTTTGGCGCGGATATTCAGGTCTTGCGCGAGATGATCGAGAAACGCGACTTTGAGTTGCCCCAAAACGGCACAAGCGAAAACGTGGACCCGCTTCCGCTCTACGTCGCGCACATGAAAGAGAACATCAAGCTCGCGCGAACGGATGTAAAATTTGCGATCGACGCGGGCAACGGCGCCGGCGGGCCTGCCGCGCTCGCGACCATGCGAGGGCTAGGCTTGAACCCGACCGCGCTGCTTATCGAAATGGATGGCGCGTTCCCGGTACATCATCCTGACCCCTCGATGCCCGAGAACCTTGAGCTCCTCATCAAGACAGTTCGGGAGAACAAACTGGACTTTGGTATCGCGTACGACGGCGACGCAGATCGCATTGGAGTCATCGACGGCAATGGCGATGTGCTCTGGGGCGACAAGCTCATGGTGATCTACGCACGGGAGATTCTTCGCACGACGCCAGGCGCCGCGATCATTGGCGAAGTGAAGTGTTCGCAAACGCTCTACGACGACATTGCGAAGCACGGTGGCCGCCCAATCATGTGGAAGACTGGTCACTCGCTTATCAAGAAGAAGATGAAGGAAGAAAAGGCACTGCTCGCGGGCGAGATGAGCGGACACATCTTCTTCGCGGATCGTTACTTCGGTTTCGACGACGCGATTTATGCATCGCTGCGGCTCATCGAAATTCTCGCGGCGAGTCCAAAGCGCGTGAACGAGCTCGTAGCGGACGTGCCGAAGACTTTCTCAACTCCAGAGCTACGTGTGGATTGCGCAGACGAGCTCAAATTTGGCGTGGTTAAGGGCGTTCTTGAGCATTATCGCGGCAAGCGCGATGTGTCGGACGTTGATGGCGCACGCATCCGCTTCGAGGACGGCTGGGGGCTCGTGCGCGCCAGCAATACGGGGCCGATTCTCGTCATGCGATTCGAGTCGCAGAGTCAGGCTACACTCAAGGCGATTCAGACCGAGGTGGAGGGCGTGGTGGCGACACTTCGGGCCTGATCTCCGGGCGGCGGGCGGTGGAGTTCGACGGGGAGGTTGGGAGACGGGGAGTTGCTGCAGGACTCTTTTGTTTGGAGGTTTTGATGGTGTTGTATTCGCGCTTGCTACGGGGTGGGTTTGTGCTTTGGCTCACTGCTGCGGCGGGCGTGCTGTCTGCATGCGCGGTTCAGCAACAGCGAACGCCTTTCGATGCGGGGGCGTTTGATGCGGGTGCGCTTGATGGCGCCGCCATGGACGCGGGGGCCGGGATGGATGCGGCGCGCGTCGACTCGGGCAACGTCGAAGTTGATATGGGTGTTGAGCAGCTCGATAGCGGGCTCGCCGATGCGGGCGAAGTCGACGCGGGCTTCGATGCCGGTCGCCTCGATGCAGGGCCGATAGATGCAGGCGCGATGGATGCGGGAGCGCCCGATTTCGGTGCCCTCGATTTGGGAGCGCCCGACTTGGGAGCGCCCGATTCGGGGCCGCCCGATTTAGGTAGTGACGCTGGGCCGCCAGCGCCCACCGCCGTTGTCGTGGTTCGCGTGGGAGACGGTTCAGCCGCGCGTACCAACGCCGCAACCGCAGTTTTTCTCGATGAATTCTCCCTTGCGGGGTCGCTCATCACATCGGTCGCCCTTCCGATTTCCGCAACGCCCATTTCCCTCTCCGGCTCGGCTACTTCGGAAGGTTGCCTCGCACTTTCCAACGACGGACATTTTCTCACGCTCGCCGGATACGGGGTCGCACCGGGCCTCGCTTCGGTAGCCGCCTCCATGAGCGCGACAGTGCCGCGCGTCGTAGCTCGCATCGATGCCGCGCTCGGCGTAAACGTGAGCTCGAGCACGTCCACCGCCTACGACGTCAATAACATTCGTAGCGCCGTAACCAGCGACGGCACTCACATTTGGACCGGCGGAACCGCCGCAACCGTTGGCCTCAACGGCGTGCAGCATATCAGCTATGGCGCGAGCACATCCACGCAAGTGAGTGCCGTGCCCGGCAATATACGTTGCGTTGGCATCTACGACGGCCAACTCTACGCCACATCGGGCTCGGCCGGTTTCACCACCGTGCACGCGATTGGCAGCGGGCTTCCGACAACGAGCGGCTCAACCGGGACGGCGCTTGCCGGCATGCCGACGAGCGGCGCAAGCCCCTATGGCTTTGTATTGCTCGATCTGAACACAAGCGTTGCGGGTGTCGACACTGCGTATATCGCAGACGACAGTGCGGTCGCCGCCGGCGGTGGCGTGCAGAAGTACACGTTCGACGGCAGTGTATGGACGCTGGCCACAACGTTTACGGTCGCAGCGACGGGTTGCCGCGGCGTCACGGCGATCCCTGGACCATTGGGCGTAACCGTTTACGCGACAACCGCGGAGATCAACACGAACACCCTTGTTTCGTGGCTCGACACGGGTTTTGGCTCGCCCTCACCCACTCTGATTGCAACCGCGGCGACGAATACAATCTTCCGCGGCGTGGCGGCAGCTCCATTCTAGAACCCGCGGCGGCTGGCGATCAGCGTGGGCGCAGAGTTACATCGACCGATGCAGTGCGATGGCCGTTCTCTGCGCGCCAATCGCTCGGGCCAACAACGACTCGTTCGACATGGTGACCGGGCGCCGCGACTAGCAGCTCGAGAGCGGCGTCGGTCGGCACACCGGTCAGATGAACTTGCGGAGTAAAACCGACAAGCTGATAGACCTTGGCACCACGAGGTGTAGTGACAACGCGGACGCTGCCCATTTGTCCGCGCGCAGTGCCTACATCCTGCGGCAATCGTGAAACCCCAACGTCCAGATTATCGAAGCTCACATCAGCATCGCCAGTTTGTACCGCAAGCTCGTAGCGAACTGAGCCGCCTTCAGACTCCCATTCGGCGTCCGACGCGAGCACGGCTCGGGCCGGTGCTTTGCCGTCAGCAAGAGCGAGAAACTCGTGCGCGACTCCGACGGGCAAATCTGCAATTACTGCCGGACCGCGCCCGACGAACATGAAGACCTGCGCCTGCGCGGGCGCTGAGCCCACGGAAAGCTCGCCGAAGCGCGCTTCTTGTTCCGCGCGCCTTCGCTGAGCGTCTGCATCACGCACAGCGATTGCCTGACGGTGTTGCTCTTCGGGCACGGGCTCTAACACCGAGCTCTGCGCAGCCGACTCGGCGGCGTGCACACGTGCCATCGGCGGGGCTTGCGGGGCAAGAGGCGGCGAGGCGATTAACGGTGCAGTCGATTGATCGTGCACTGTGACCGGGGCCCCCTTTAGTACCGGGCTCGCTGCCACAGGAGCGTCGCTCAAAAGCGCATCGAGATCGGCGTCGAGGTCATCGATAGCACGAGCGGGAGCTGGTGGCCGGCTACTCGGTCGCGGTCCGCCGTCCTTGCCGGCATCGCGCACAAGACGCGCAAGCACCCGGCGTGCGGCGGAACGATTGAGCGGAACCAAACAGGCATCGAGATCGTTACGCAGACGCGAGAGCGTCCACGGCCCCTCGCTAAGACCGCGTTCGATAAGTGCGAGCAAAGTCTGCGGCACGCCAGGCCCTGCCGCGACCAACATCGACGCGAGAAGCTCCAGCGTCTCGCGCACGACCTGTTCCTCAAGGGCGACGCTCTCGGCTGTCACGGCCACCATGCCGTCGGCATTGATCGTCACGTTTTGCGGCGAGATGTGAACGCGGTGCTTCTGTAATGATTCACATACTTCCAGCGCCACAAAGGTTCCCGAATCGTAGGGCATGGGAATTCGACGCCGCCTTAACGCGGAGAGAAGTTCATCGATCGCAATGCCGGCAAGCTCGTTCACGCGTAACCTTTTCCGAATGGACGCACAGAGATGCCCGCGTCGGCAAGAAAAGTTCGCACATCCTGCACGCGAAAGGCCCCATCGTGGAAGATCGACGCAGCAAGTGCCGCATCGGCGTGCCCCACTAGAAACCCGTCGCGCATGTGTTCGAGCGTGCCCACGCCTCCCGATGCAATGACGGGCACCGAAACGGCGCTTGTCACGGCGGCCGTCAGCGCAAGGTCGTAGCCGTCCTTCGTGCCGTCGCGGTCCATGCTGGTCAGGAGTATCTCGCCCGCCCCAAGCGCAGCTACGCGCTTGGCCCACGCGACAACGTCGAGGCCCGTGCCCTGACGCCCCCCGTGCGTAAATACTTCCCATCGCACGCCATCCGCTTTGCGCTTCGCATCAATCGCCACGACAATAGCCTGCGCACCGTATGCGCTGCTCGCGTCCGCGATGAAATCCGGATCACGAACGGCGGCGGTGTTAACCGAGACCTTGTCTGCGCCCGCATTGAGCAAATCACGGATGTCGTCGCGCGTTCGCACACCGCCCCCGACCGTGAGTGGAACGCGAATATTCTCGGCCGTGCGCTCGACGAGACCAAAGAGTGTGCGACGCGCTTCGTGCGACGCGGTAATGTCTAAGAACGCGATCTCATCAGCGCCGTCGCGGTCATATCGCATGGCGCACTCCACCGGATCGCCCGAGTCTCGTAAGCCTTCGAAGCGCACGCCTTTCACGACCCGACCGTCTTTCACATCAAGGCAAGGAATGATGCGCTTGGTTAGCATGTACGAAGGACCTCGTAGGCTTCGTCCAGAGTAAAGGCACCGGAGTAAAGCGCGCGACCGCACACCGCCGCGCGAACGTTGGCTTTGGCGAGCGCCCGCAGATCATCGAGCGAGCCGATGCCGCCCGAGGCGATCACGGTGGCCCGAAGTTGCGCCTGCAACGCCGCTGTGGCGACGACATCGGGCCCCTCGCGCGTTCCGTCGCGCTCAATGGCGGTAAATAGGATTGCTGCAGCTCCCCACGCGTCCGCCCTTTGCGCAAGATCTGCGGTGAGCATGCCGCTTCCCTCTTTCCAGCCCTCAACGGCTACTTCGCCGTGCCGCGCGTCAATCGCAACGACCACGGCGAGCGGACGGGCCTTGCATAGTTCTTCGACAAACGCCGGGGCTTTCACCGCCGATGTGCCGAGCACCACGCGCTCCACTCCTGCGTCGAACCAACGTGCTGCCGTGTCGTGATTGCGAATGCCACCGCCAACCTGTACGGCAAGTTGCGTGGACTTCACGATGGCGCGAATGGTCGCTGCATTCACGGGCTTGCCGTCACGCGCGCCGTCGAGATCGACCACATGCAGACGACGCGCTCCTGCATCGCAAAACCTCTTCGCGCACGCTACCGGGTCGTCCGCGTAGATTGTCGCGGTGTCGTAGTCACCTTTGTGAAGACGCACAACCTTGCCATCAAGAATATCGATCGCCGGGATCAGCTCCATGCGGGTCCGTTTAGGAAGCTCTCGATGAGATGTGCTCCTGCATCCTGGCTCTTCTCGGGGTGAAATTGGCACGCAAAGAGATTGTCTTTCGCGATTGCAGCACACACCTCACCGCCGTAGTCGACGGTCGCCGCTACCAGACTCCTGTCCGCCGGCACGCAGTGATAGGAATGAACGAAGTAGTAGTACGCGCCGTCCTGCATAAACGGGTGTGTCGCATGCACATTGTTCCAGCCCATGTGCGGAACCTTCAGTGTTGAGTCGACCGCGAAGCGCACCACCTTGCCCTTGAACACCCCGAGCCCCGCTGCATTGGGCGCCTCTTCGCTCGAGTCGAAAAGCATCTGCATTCCCAGGCATATGCCCAAATAGGGAATTCCGCGTGCGATGCTCTCGCGCAGCGCATCGCCGAAGCCGCGTTCAATCGCAAGCGCGCAATCACGAAATGCGCCCTGCCCTGGCACGACCAAGCAGCTCGCGCGCGCAATCATCGAAGGGTCAGCGCTAATCGTCACAAGCGCTGAAGCGCGCTCGAATGCTCGCGCCACGCTGCGCAGATTCCCAAGGCCCATGTCCACTATGGTGACTTCCCGGCGCACGCTCATTCAGTAAGAGTGCCCTTGGTCGACGGAACGCCTGCGACGCGCGGGTCCACTGTCGCGGCTTCGCGCAAAGCGCGAGCCAACGCCTTGAATGAAATTTCGACGATATGGTGAAGCACTTCACCTTGGTGCAGGAGCATGTGCAGATTGCATTGCGCGCCCCGCGCGAACGCTTCGAAGAAGACCTCCGCGAGCTCCGTGTCAAACTCTCCAATCTTGGCCTTGGGCATCGGCACCTTCCAAACGAAGAAGGGGCGACCTGACAAATCGAGAGCGCATGTCACGCACGCTTCGTCCATCGGCAGCGTCGCTGATCCGTAGCGCTTGATGCCGGCCCGGTCTCCTAGGGCATCCGCCACCGCTTTGCCGAGCACAAAGCCGAGATCTTCCGTGGTGTGATGACCGTCAATATGCGTGTCGCCCGTCGCGTCCACGTCCAGATCCAAAAGCCCGTGACGCGAGAGCTGCTCAACCATATGCGTCAGAAACGGTAAGGGCGTCTTCACCGAGTATGCGCCCGTTCCATCGAGGTTTACGCGCACTGAGATGCGTGTCTCTTTGGTCGTTCGCTCCACGTTTGCTTGGCGAGCCATGGGCCGAACGATAGCACGAGGACTTTGCGCGCCCCGTATATGCGCAGCTATATGCAGTTATCGAAGCGAGCTTGGCCCGGCTTGCGAGAATCTGGCGACAAGGTTAATAGGGCGTCCTTCGTATGGTCACCGAGTCCCAGAAAAGGCGCACGTTTGCGATTATCTCGCATCCGGATGCTGGCAAGACGACGCTGACCGAAAAGCTTCTCCTGTACGGAGGAGCCATTCATACAGCCGGCGCAGTCAAGGCGCGTCGCGCCCAGAAGTCGGCCACCAGCGATTGGATGGAGCTTGAGAAGAAGCGCGGCATCTCGATCACGTCGAGCGTGCTTCACTTCGTGTACGGAGGCATCGAGTACAACCTGCTCGACACACCGGGACATCAAGACTTCAGCGAGGACACCTATCGCACACTGATGGCAGCGGACTGCGCCATCATGTTGATCGATGCGGCCAAAGGAGTGGAGGCGCAAACGCGCAAGCTCTTCGACGTCTGCCGCAAGCGCGGAACGCCGATCGTCACATTCGTGAACAAGCTTGACCGCCCTTCGCGCGATCCGTTCGAGCTCATGTCGGAAGTCGAAGACGTGCTTCAGCTGCCTACCGTGCCCCGCACTTGGCCCATTGGCAGCGGCGACCGCTTTCGCGGTGTATATGACCGCGAGCTGCACGAAGTGATGCTCTTCGATCCTGGCCTCAAGGGAGGACGCGCTCCGGTCCAAAAGGTGTCCGGCCTCGACGACGCCGCCATCGACAGAATCGCCGGTGCAGAGCTCGCGAACGAGATGCGCAGCGAAATCGAGTTACTCGATGGCGCAGGCGACAAGTACGATCGCGAGAAATTCTTGAAGGGCGAAGTGACGCCCGTCTTCTTCGGAAGCGCTCTCACGAATTTTGGCGTCGAGCCCTTCCTCGAGGCTTTTGCCAATATTTGCCCCCCGCCGGGACCACGCGAAACGAGTGCGGGCATTGTTAATCCCGACGACAAACGCTTCACCGCTTTCGTCTTCAAAGTGCAAGCGAACATGGACCCTTCGCATCGCGATCGCATCGCGTTCCTTCGTATTTGCTCAGGCAAGTTTGAAGGTGGCATGCGTGTGAACCACTATCGTCTCGACAAGGAAGTTCGTCTCGCGCGAGCGGAACAGTTCTTCGCACAGGATCGCGAAGCGGTCGCCGAAGCCTACGCGGGCGATATCGTCGGCTTGTTTGACCCTGGAATTTTTCGAATCGGCGACACGCTCTCAACGGGAGGGCCGCTCAGCTTTGACTCGGTGCCGCGTTTCTCTCCCGAACATTTCGCGCGGTTACGTTTGCTCGATCCCATGAAGCGCAAGCAAATGCACAAGGGCATTGAGCAGTTGTCCGAAGAGGGGACCATTCAACTCTTCACGCAGAAGGGGCGCGAGAAAGATCCGATCCTCGGTGTCGTCGGCCGCCTACAGTTTGAAGTGCTCAGCTATCGCTTGGAGCACGAGTACGGTGCGCGCGTAGAGCTCGAATCCCTGGGCGTAACGATGGCGCGCTGGGTGAAGGAGGCAACTCCGAGCGAGCTTGAGGCACAGCGCGTAACGATGGGTGTCATGGACCAGGACGGACAGACCGTGGCGCTCTTCCGCGACGAATACGAGTTACGTCGCGCAATCCGCGACAACACGTCTTGGACGTTTGAAGAGACCGCGCCGATCCGGCCGCGCTAAAGGGGACGTTCCCCTTTTTCACTTTGCCCGTGCCGACAGCGTTAAAGGGGACGTTCCCCTTTTTCACTTTGCCCGCGGCGACAGCGTTGTCCGGGGACGCCCGCGCGGTCGCATGGTGGCACCCAGCCCAAGCGCGTTGACGGTCTCAGCAATCCAGGAGGCATCTCCGTACGGCGTGCCCTTTGTGGTGTTCTCGCGAAGCCGGTGCAACTCACGCTCACTGAGTGCTTCATTGACCCAAGCAAGCCAGTCTGCAGCAGGCGGCAGCGAAACAGGAGCTTTTGACACCCGTGCTAGCGAAAAGTGTCGCTCCCGCGCGCTCGACCATGGCCAGTCCTCGGCACGACGCACGAATCCCCCAGTAACCGGATTTCGCTCCACGTAGCGGAGCACCCGCATCAGATGCTCGTCTTGTTGCACGGCGAAGGTCTTGTACCTCCCCTGCCACACGTGACCCGCGCCCCCATACTTTGCACGGAATCGCTGGGAGTGTGACGTCAGCAGTGTGTGCATCCACCGCGAAAGCGACCGCGGCGGCGATGCGCGCACCGCAAAATGAAAGTGGTTTGGCATCAGGCAGTACGCGAATAGTTCGATCGGGTGGCGGGCGCTGGCGCGGTCCATTAGGTCGACGAAGTCTGCGTAGTCGTTGTCGTCGTAGAAGATTGTCGCCTTCTCGTTGCCGCGACTGAGCGCGTGGTAACAGTCGGTCCGAGTGAAGGCGCGCGCGAGTCGAGGCATGCATGCTCATCGCACCCGCGACCGAAACGTTGCGCATCGCCCCCCCAAAAAGCAAAAGGCAAAAGGGGACGTTCCCCTTTTTTGGCATCGCCAACCCCAAAGGGGAACGTCCCCTTTTCCGGGCGGCGCAAAAAAGGGGAACGTCCCCTTTATCCCTTTATTTGAAGAGGGTGCGTAATGGGATGCGCGTTAGCTCGGGATGTGAAACCGACTGCATCGTAGCCAGCTCCTCTTCGAACGGTCCCAAGGTCCAGCACTCTTCCTCCGCTAGCATTTCGACGGGGGGCCCGTTTTCGTTGAGTGGACAGATGTCGCGAAGCTCGACTGCTTCGTCGTCACGCTCATCGATCCAGCGCAGCGGCAATCCCTGCGTGCGACAAACATAAGGGCGATGCTCGTAGATACGGCACGCGTTTGCCACGTCCAGAAACGCACACGCCCCCGGGGCGTGCGGAGTGCCGCGAGCAAGCAGCTCTGCGTAGCTCGTCCGTATCTCATCCGCTTCAACCTCGAAGACCGTCAGCTCGTCGACACAACACGAACTGCAACCGCTACGACACTGGGTGCGCGCTTGATGCAACACATGCAGTCGTCGCGCCTTCCGCTCGACGCGCTCATGCAGGCTTCGCACATCCGAATCGGTCACGCGCAGACGATAGCTTGCAACTCCAAGCGGCGCTTCTTCTCTCGGCGGACGGCGTCACGCGAACGCGCCCCAATTGGCCTGCGATCGCTAAAAACGAGCTAATTCGTCCCATCAACGTCCTTATTCGCGCAAAAACAACCTGCCGGGAGCCGCCGAAGCGATCTTCCTGTTCCCTGAAGTGGGGACATTGCGTACCTTCCCCGCGTGGCAGGCCCGTAGGTCGCCAGAGGGCGGGAGAAGAGTTCATGAGCGCTGAAATCAAACACACGAGCATCGACGGTCGCGAGGGCCAAAAGCCGCGTTCGCGTAAGTCGACTTACCTGTTTGCATTCGCGTTCGTCGCGACCGTGTGCATGACGGTTTTCGGAGTCATCTCGGCTCAGAATCGCCGCCGCGCCCCGGTTGCAGCGCCGTCCGAAACCTGGGCACCACGCATCTCCGAAGTGGTTCACGGTGGCGTTGTATCGAGCGGCATCGGTCTCAAGAGCAGCACCACGGAAGAAGCGACTGGAACTCTGCGGGTGCAGATCCCCAACGGCTCGGCCGTTCGCGCAGCGTGGCTCTACTCGAGCGCTTACAACTTCAACGGCGGCGGCATCCGCGCCATCCCCGGTCATCGCTTTGTACGTATTGGGGAAGGCGCCAACACGCAGACCCGCAATCTTGAAGGCAATGGCGACTCAACTCGACGCGAGCCTCTTCCCTCCTTCAACGGGCGCCCGAGTTACCATCTCTTCACCACCAACGTCACCAATACGCTACGCGCTCTCGCGACCGCGGCTCGCTCTGGAACGTTCAACGTGGCGATCGCCGAACGGGGCGACGACGCCGAAGCGTCCAACATTTGGATTGCTGGCCACACGCTCGTTGTCGAATACGAATTGAATCGACTGCCTCCGCGCATTGTCGTTGTGGCGGACGGCGTCACTCCGATTCCGCAGACGGCGGCGACCGCTTACACGCAGACCCTTACCCTTCCCGCGGCGATTGGCTCGCAGTGCAACCGCACGCAGCTCGGTTATGACCCCGCCGTTCTAACGATGGCTTTCGCCCTCGACCTCGCAGGCTGCGACGAAAACGCCACCGTCCGCGTAAACGGCGCGGTCGTCTCAACACGCTCCGGCGGCACCGACGATATGACGCCTGCGCCTACAGGCACATGCATCCAAACTGGCGGCGCGGGAGCCGAAGGTCTCTACACGGTTGGTAATCTGGGCGCCGACGCTCGGGGACGCCCAGTTGGGATGACGCCGGACTCTCTCGACAATGCGGGCGGACGCTCAGACGACGAGCTTTGGGAGATTGCGTCGCTTGCGCCCGGCGCAACCACACTTCCGATCAGCGTGTTCAAAACGGTTTCGCGCGCAGGCGACACGACCGACATCCCGGTGGTGATTTTCCAAGCGCGAGCCGCGTCCGACGATGGCGACGCCGACGGCGATCACGTTCCCGACGCGCAAGAAGGCGCATGTACACGCACCGACGTAGACCTCGACGGCCTGGCCGACTACCTCGATGTCGACAGCGACAACGACTGCTCGCTCGACAGCGCTGAACCCGGAGCCGCGCGCACCACCGTTGCACGCGACCCGCACGCCAACTGCCGGGACACCGACGAATGCACGGCCGACCGTTGCACCGCTGGCGTGTGCTCGCATCCGCCGCGCGATTTGGGCGCGACCTGCTCGCTTGGTGCTTGCACGGGCGGCGCGGATTCCACCTGCGTGCAGTGCGTAGCTGACAACAACTGCGGTGGATCGACGCCGTACTGCGAAGTCAACTCGCACACTTGCCGCGCCTGCTTGAATGCTGGGCACTGCACGGATCAGAACAACTGCACCGGCGACACCTGTAGCAGCGAAGGCAGCTGCGTGTTTACTGCCCTTCCGACGGCACAATCCTGCGAAGGCGGCGTCTGTAACGGCGTGGCCGCAGCTCCGATGTGCGTGCAATGCGTAAGCGACGCACAGTGCAGCGGCAACACGCCGCGCTGTGACACCAGCACCAACCGATGCGCTCAGTGCATCACCGACGCGCAATGCAACGACGGAAATGGCTGCACGACCGATACGTGTTCAGGCGGTGCGTGTGCGCACATCTCGCAAGCTCCGGGCACAGCGTGCTCGGGCGGCGTGTGCAACGGCGCAGCGTCCGCGCCGCAGTGCGTGGCGTGCGTAAGCGATGCACAGTGCGGTGGCAACACCTCGCACTGCGATGTTGCGCGCAGCCGTTGCGTGCAGTGTGTCGGCGCGGGTGACTGCAACGACAACAACAGCTGCACCCAAGACTCATGCGTCGCGGGAAGCTGCCAGAACCGCTCGACGCCGGCGGGTCAGACCTGCGAAGCCGGTTACTGCAACGGCACCAGTCGCTGCGTAGCCTGCTTGAACGCTGGGCATTGCAACGACAGTGTCGAGTGCACCGTCGACACGTGCAATCCAAACGGCACTTGCTCGTCGCGTCCGAGCTCGCGAGGTACCTCGTGCGCTGGCGGCGTGTGCAACGGGGCTGCGGCTCCAATGTGCGTCGCGTGCGTGAGCGATTCGCAATGCAGTGGAGCGACTCCCCACTGCAATACCCAAACAAGTCAGTGCCAGGCGTGCTTGAACAACGCGCAGTGCAACGACAGCAACATGTGCACGAACGACGTCTGCACGAACGGCAGTTGCTCGAACCCCGCGATGGCATCAGCTGCACCGTGCGGCCGCGGCGTTTGCGATACATCCGGCAGCACGCCGGCCTGCGTAAGTTGTTTGTCCGATGCGCAATGTCGCGGCCAGACCTCCCATTGCAACGTTGGCCAGCACGAGTGCCAGCAGTGCACGACGGCCGCGCATTGCGACGACAACAATCCCTGCACGACCGATAGCTGCGGCGCCAACGGCACGTGCAGCAATCGTCCAGCGGCAAGCGGCACGACCTGCCCGACTGGCTTCTGCAACGGGCGCACCTCGTGCGTCCAATGCGTGGCCGACGGTCAGTGCGGCGACACAAACGCCTGCACCACCGACACGTGTTCCAACGGACGATGCACGCATCCAGCAGCGCGTCGCGGGACGACCTGTCCGAACGGGGTGTGCAATGGCGGCAGCGATGCCAATGCGTGCGTCTCGTGTCTCGACAACTCGCAGTGCGGCGGAGCAACCGCGTGCTGCGATTCGCGTGCGCACCAGTGCATTGCCTGTCCGCCACCGCCGCCGCCGCGCGCACCTCGCACGCCCCGCACGCCCCGCACTCGCCGCTAACCATGGTCGATAGCCAAGCCCTACTCGGCAGCGTCCTGTACAAGTTTGCGAATGCAGACTTCGTACAGTCGTTGCAGAAAGACTATGTAAAGTTTTTCAAAAAGGGTCCCCCCGGCAAGGTGCTCGACCTCGGTTGCGGGCGCGGCCTCTTCTTGAAGCTCTTACGCGACGCAGGCCTTGAAGCCGCAGGCGTGGACGGACACGCCGAATC
This sequence comes from Sandaracinaceae bacterium, assembly GCA_016712745.1. Taxonomy (GTDB): domain Bacteria; phylum Myxococcota_A; class Polyangia; order Polyangiales; family JADJQN01; genus JADJQN01. Next base: position 910,255 of record JADJQN010000015.1, on the reverse strand, counting down.
CGTCGAGCTCTGCCGCAAAGAGGGTTTTGGGGACGTTGAAGTCGGCGACGTACTTGAGTACATCGAGAAACACGTGAAGGCCGGGACGAAGTACCGAGGCATCTTCTGTTCACACCTCATCGAACATCTCGACGGCGATACCGCACTGCGCCTGGTCGCCGGTTGTGCGAACTTGCTCGCGCCCGGAGGCCGGTTGGTCATCGTGACCCCCAACGTTGCGAACTTGCTCGTATGGACGCACGTGTTTTGGTTGGATCCAACGCACGTAAGGCCCTACCCGCGCGCTTTGCTTGAAGCGCTTATGCGAGCCGCTGACCTTCGTGTCGTAAAGTCATTCGACGATTGGCGGACGCGTCGCAAGTACGGCTTGGCTACGCTGGTGCGTTTACCCCTGAGCCTTCTGCGCAACGGCACGAGCATCTTCTCAGGGATGGATTCACTCGTCGTCGCAGAGCGGTAAGGTGTCGCGCCTCTCGCCGGGCAGTGCGCTCCGTTTCATTTTCGTCATCGCCATCATTGCATCCGCGACGATGTACGCGGCGGGCTTGCGACATGTGATCCGCTCGGACGGTGCCGGCTACTACGCGTACCTTCCGGCAGTGTTCATTCAGGGCAACCTCTCGATGCAGCGCGGCGTCGCACCCGACTACGAGATTGCGCCTGAATGGCTGCGCGTGGACCCAGCGTCGCGACAGATATTCGACAAATTTCCAGTCGGAACGGCGCTGTTCATGCTGCCATTCTTCCTCGTGGCGCACGCCAGCGCGCACGTGTTGTCACTACAGGCCGATGGTTTCTCGGCGCCTTACCAGATTGCCATCGCGATAGCGGGCATCGTCTTCGGAATGCTCGGCTTGTACATGCTGCGGCGCGTGCTCGAACAGCGATTTACGCACGGGGTGGGCTTGGTGCTGCTTGCGATGGCGTTCGGCACCAATCTTTTTCACTACTTCACGTTCGACGCAGTCTTCAGTCACGTCTATTCGTTTTTCTTGTTCGCAAGTTTCGTTTGGCTTGTCACCCGCTTCTTTGAATCGGCATCGGTGCGCGTAGCAATGTTTCTTGGATTGGTAATGGGAGCAATCATGCTCGTGCGCCCGACCAACGCCATTGTACTGCTCTACTTGCCGCTGCACGGGCTATGCGCGAACACGCCAGGACTGAGGCACTGGAAGCTGCTTTTACTAAGCGCGTTTCTCGCTGCGGGCTTGTTCTCCATCCAAATCCTTTGTTGGAAGATCACGACTGGCCACTACGTCGTATACGCCTACGGCCACGAGCATTTTGATCTCACCTCGCCCAAACCGCTGCAGGTCCTCTTCAGTCTGAAGAAGGGTCTCTTCTTTTGGTCGCCGCTTTTGCTGCTTGCGACGTGGGGCTTTCGTGCACTCAAGCGCCAACAGTCTCGCGACCTAACGCCGTCGCTCGCGGTCCTGTCATTGCAGCTCGCGCTCGTCGCGAGCTGGTGGAATTGGTGGTACGGCGGCTCGTTCGGGCATCGCGCGTTTACCGAGTACTCGGTGTTTTTCGCGTTGGGCCTGGGCGCTCTCGCGGAGGAGAGCCACGACAAGCAGTGGTTCAAGATTGCGACGGCGCTGGGCGTCGCGCTCTCCGTCGTGGCAATGGCCCTTTACTGGGCACACGTGATTCCGTACGAAGGGTTTTGATCCCTAGGCAGTGAATGACGCCGGACGTTCTTCCTCAGACCACCAAAAGCCGCTATAGCTGCGGTCATGATTGGCGGCGGCGCGTACTTTTTGATCTACGGTTCGTGCTTCCTCTTTGGCGTGCTCGTCGTCATCATAGGGGCCGCGCTCTACATCATTGGTAGGCGCGCTGAGAAGAGGCGTAAACGTGAACGTGACTCAACGACTCAAGATCGGTGAAATGCTACTCAGCGCGGGCATGCTCAAAGCACCGCAGCTGGAAGACGCACTCAAGGCGCAAGAGCGCGAAGGCAAGCGCATTGGCGACATCCTCGTCGCGCGCGGCTATGTAAGCGAAGTGCAACTTACGCAGATGCTGTCCAATCAGTTGAGCGTGCCGTGGGTTTCTCTCTACCACGTCGACTTCTCTCGTCACTTATTGAATTTTGTTCCACGCGAGCTCGCTGAGATGCATTGCCTCGTTCCCGTGTATTTGCGCAACGTGCGCAAGCAAGGCGATACGCTCTACGTTGCGATGGATGATCCGACGAACGAAGACGCACTGAAGGCAGTGCGCAGCATTTCTGGTTTGCCCGTGAAACCGATGGTCACCTCGCCCTCCGACATTCGGCACGCAATCCGGGTTTACTACGGAGGCGGTGGCATCGCAGTGACGACCGAAACGGGCGAAGGGACAGCCGGGAGCGAGGGCACAAAGAAGTCCGCAGGCAAAGCTCCCCCGCCGCCGCCACCCGCGCCGGCGAGCGCAAAGTCCCCGAAGGCGCCCGTGCTCCCGGCGCGCACTCGCTCGCGCAAGAGTTCGGTCGTCTCGCCCAAGGTACGCATGGTCAGCATGACTTTGCTCGACGGCACCACAGTGAGCTTGCCAACACCCGGTCAGAAGATTGCCGCCGAACAACACTCCGAAGAGTCGCTCACGGCGCGAGATTTGATCGCAGCGCTTCGCGCAAAATCGCACGGCAACGACGTGACGGAAGTCATCGGCGAAGCACAATGGGAGAACATGTTCGCCGCCCTTCTCTCTCTTTTGATGAAGAAGCACCTCATCGCTGACTGGGAATTCGTCGAAGAATGGAAGAAGTCGGGCACCTGAGCATGGAAGGCCCGGTACTCGGAATTGATCTTGGCACGACGAACTCCGTCGTCGCCATCGCCGATAGTGGCAAGGCGCGGGTTCTGTCGGACGCGGCCGGCCACCGCTTGGTGCCATCCGTGGTCTCGTTCCATCCGAATGGCGACGTGCTCGTGGGCTACCCAGCGCGCGAACGCCGGCTCGTCGATGCCCGCAATACTATCTACTCTGTCAAACGTCTCATCGGTCGTCCCTTCGCGAGCGAGGAAGTAAAGCGCGCCAAGGAACGCTTTCCCTTCGAGCTCACACAGGGACCGACGGGCGGTGGCGTCGTGCGCGCGCGTGGCGAGTCGTACGCACTTCCGGAGATCAGCGCCTTTGTCCTGCGGCGTGTGAAAGAGATTGCCGAAGAGGCGCTGGGCGTCACCTGCTCGCGCGCCGTCATCACGGTGCCAGCAAACTTCAACGAGCTTCAGCGCAGTGCGACCAAGGCCGCCGGTAAGATCGCCGGTCTCGACGTGTTGCGTATTCTCAACGAGCCAACCGCAGCCGCGCTGGCCTACGGATTTTCTACGGGCGCACGCGAGCGCGTCGCGGTGTACGACCTCGGCGGCGGTACGTTCGACCTCACCCTGCTTGAGCTTGCCGGAGACGTATTTGAAGTATTGGCCACGGCGGGCGACACGTTCCTCGGCGGCGACGACCTTGACACATTGGTCGCCGACAAAATGGCCTTGTCATTCCTGATGCAGCATCGATACGACTTGAAGTCCGATGCGCAGGCCTTCGAGCGCCTACGGGCCGCGGGCGAGTGGGCCAAGTGCCAGCTTTCCGTGGAAGAAACCATTCAGTTGCGCGTCGAAGAGCTTGCCTACGATTCCGGTGGCAGAGCGCTCGATCTGGAATTCTCGATCACACGCGACGAGCTTGAGACGATTTCTCGTCCGCTGATTGCGCGCTCATTCGACGTTTGCGAGGAGGCACTGCGCACCGCGGGCATTCGTCCGACGCAACTCGACAACGTGATTCTTGTCGGCGGATCCACGCGCATGCCGCTCGTGCGCAAGATGGTCGAGGAATACTTCGGGCGCCAAGCACTCGCCACGCTCGATCCGGATCTCGTGGTCGCGCAAGGAGCTGCGATTCAGGGCGCGGCCCTTGCCGGCAAAGCCACGACCGGTTCGACGATGGCGCGCCTCGCGTTGAAGAAAGTCGCTGTCCCGACGATGCGCCCCACCAAACCGCCGCCTACAGAATCGATTCCGGTAGGCCCGGCATTCGCGCCGAACGATTTGGGCCTGCTCGATATTCCCGACTTGCTCTTCGATGGCGACGACGACGATGCATTGCCGACGTCGATTCACACGACGCCATCCAAAGTGCCGGCGCGACCGCCCACGCTGACGCCCACGGCCAAGGCTGCGACGATTGCACCGGTGGCGCCTATCATTACCCAAGCGCCTGCGGCAACAAGCGCAAAATCTTCACACGCATCGATGCAGGCCGCGCAGGCACCAGCGCGCGCACCGCTCTTGCTTGATGTCACTCCGCAAACACTGAGCATCGAAACCGTTGGCGGTTACTGCGAACCGGTGATCCGTCGCAATGCAGCGATTCCAGTTGAACAGTCGCGGGTGTTTTCGACCGGGCGCGACTTGCAGAAAGACGTCTCCGTGGCGATTTGCCAGGGCGAATCGCGCCGTTTAGGCGAGAACCAGAACCTAGGCACCATCGAGCTCTTCGGTCTGCGACCGGCGACTCGCGGCGAAGTGAACATTGAAGTCACGTTCGTGATCGACGCCGACGGCGTGCTGGGCGTGCGCGCTAAGGACCTCGAGACGAAGCGCGAGCAGTCCATCCGCATCAACCTCGTCGGCGGTATGAGCGAAGAAGAACTAAACGCATTGCGCGCGCGTCACGTGAACGTGAGCATCAACCGTGTCTGACGATCAGCTCGATCTTCTGGACTACTATACGCTCTTGCAAGTAGCGGACGACGCAACGGCCGACAGCATCCGCGCAGCGTTCCACCGCTTCGCACTGCGTTACCATCCCGACCGCCACGCCGATGGCGGCGCCGAGGATGTCGCGCGTGCCGCGCAAATCTACCGCAGAGGCACTGAAGCCTATCGCGTGCTCTGTGACCCAAAGATGCGGCGCGAATACGACGCTGGCCTGCTCAAAGGCAAGATCCGCCACGGGCACTAGGTCCAGCGAATAGCTACGTCCCGGAAGCGTGTGTCCCTTCCTCCTCGCGAAAGGCATGCGTGCGGCTGAAACGAAAAGCTACGCGACGGTGCCGTGTAGCCTTTCCCCCTCGCGAAAGGCATGCGTGCGGCACTCGCAACGACCACACCTGGACTTCGAGTAGCGACCATCTTCGCAACGTGCAGCCTGTAGCCCTCATTATCGTTGCTCGCGCCGTACGCGGTCCCAGTTCGCGGGGAAAGACTACACGGCACCGCCGCTAGTTTCTTCGTAGGTTCACCAAGGCATTCGGAGTCGTCCGACGCCTTTCGCAGCCGCTTCGGCGAATCTCAATGAAGAAACTAGGCACGGAATCGTGTGTTCCTTCCTCCCGAGCTGGGACCGCGTACGGCGCGAGAACGAGCAAGTCAGACAACACGCTGTACGGCGGGACTCAAGTTCGCGCGTGAAGAAAAGTATTGGCGAGGGCGAGTGCCGCACGCATGCCTTTCGCGAGGAGGAAGGGATACACGATTCCGGGCCGTAGAGTTTCGTTTCAGCCGTGCGCATGCCTTTTGCGACTGGGAAGGGACGCACGATTCCGGGCCGTAGCTTCTCGTTCGAAAAGATCGTCAGGCGAGCGGCGTGTTCCACGGCACGGTGAGGAAGGGGCTCGTCGGGTCAGCTGCGAGCATCCGGTAGGTGCGCATGAAGGAGTTCAGCCGTTCCGTAAGATCGTCTTGGTCATCGCTGCCGCCGAATTGTTCAGCGCCCCATATCATCGACGCCACGATGTATGCATCGGCGAGCATCTTCCACGAGCCGTAGCTCTGCTGTACGGCTTGCGCCACCGGCAGGCACAGCGCGATCATTTCAGCTTCGCTTACCCATCCAAGATCTACGCACCAGCGGCATACGTTGATTAGACGCCCTGCGTCCCACACCGCAAGGTTAGATACCGTGTCGACCGCGACTCCGTTCGCCCGCATCAGCCCCACCCAATCCCGCGAGTGCAGGATGCGCGTCGTCCATTCCGTATACGCATTCGGATTCGCAGCGAAGTCGATATCAGGCCGGGCGGCGGCAACCTTGTTGATTGCCTCGGTGAGCTGGGGCGGCGGGATGGTGGCGCCAAAGACGGCGTTGGTGATGTTGCCCGGCGGCGGGTTGTGCACATAGCCCAGCACTCCTTGCCACATGCCTTCGTACGGGCCTTTGTTCGGAAACTGCGCGAGGTGCTCCGCAAGCTCCAGGAAATCCTCGCGCGAGGCGATACCCCACATATGCTCGAGCCCAGACTTGAGCATGGCTTTGTCCTTGCCGGTGGCAATCGAATTCAAGAACGAGCCGCTGAATGCGCTGAGCTGCGCACCGACGCCGAGCACGTAACGGATGTGCAATGGCAGATTCGCGTTTGGGTCGTTGTGCAACACGTCGCTACCCATCGTGCGATCGGTTGCGGTGGGCTTAAACGTCTTCTTGTCATACGTCGTCGGACGCAAGCTACGTATCGCCATGAGCGAGAATCCGGCGCCCGCAAGGAGCAGAAAACCGATCACCGCCCACTGACCACCAACCTCGTTGAGAGTGCCGAAGACCAAGCCGCTCAAGCTCGTGAGGTTATGAATGTCGGCGAATCCATACGCCGCGAAACCAAAACAGATGAGCGCGAGAATCACACCCCACACCACGCCCTGAGTTTGCTCTTGGTCCATGCGCTGCCCCCGCAGACGATTCTCAGTGATTTTCGATCTCGGTCACAACTTCGTCGATCCAGCGATGCACCATCCGCGGGAAAGGCCACATCCACCCGTAGGCCGGCCCAGTGAACTGCTCCACGATGTACTTACGGAAGTGTGGATCGTAGACCGCGCGCATTCCGTGCAGCTCGGCGTTCACCCGAATGGTTTCCGCATAGGCCTCCCACTCGAGACGTGCGCGCCCAATGGCCAAGCCGAGCGGCAGGATCGGCAGCAAATAAGCCAAGCCCATCCCGGGCAAGGTGTACCGGCGGAACTGGCGCAAATGGACCGCTTCATGGCGAAGCGTCGCGTAGCGCTCCACATCGCCGCGTGTGTTCCAATCGGCAGGAACGTAGATGGTTGAGCCAATCGTCGTGACGTACTTCGTCATGTACGAGGACTGACCGCCGAGCGTCAGCACGCGCAACGCTTTGTCGACTATCCGCGAAAGCGCATCCTGGTCTTTGAACACGATTCGAAGCTTCGGAAATTCTCGCCGAAGCTCCTCTTCGTACTTTGCTGACGACGCTGCGCTCAGTTGCTTTCACCATCGTCCGGCGCGGCGACGTCTACAGCTGTCGATTCGCCTTCGGCGCTCGCAGCATCTGCGCCGCCATCGGGCGGTGCCATGGAGTTCTGCGGCAAGGGCGAAACGTCCTCGTCATCCTTCTCGGCTACCGGCTCGACGTCGACGACGTGCTCGCCTTCGCTCAAGCGAATGATGCGGACGCCCTGCGTGTTGCGTCCTGCTTCGCGAATCTGCCCAACGTGCGTGCGAATGACCTGTCCGCCGTCCGTGATGACCATGAGTTGGTCGTCCGTGCGCACGAGGCAGAGCTTCACCATCGAGCCATTGCGCTCCGAGGTGTCCATCGCAATCAAGCCAAGGCCGCCGCGGTTCTGAATGCGGTAGTCCTCTTGCGGCGTGCGCTTGCCGTAGCCGTTTTCGCTGACGGTAAGCACCTGCTGCGCGGGGTCTTCGATCACGTCCATGCCGACAACGCGGTCGCCTTCACGCAGCTCGATGCCCTTCACGCCGGCCGCGACGCGTCCCATCGGACGTGCATCGTCCACGTCGAAGCGAATCGACATGCCGTGCGCCGTACCAATGATGACCGTCTGCTTCTCCGCGACGACACGCACCGACAAAAGCGCATCGCCCTCTTCGATGGTGACGCCGATGATTCCGGTCTGACGAATTGCCGAGTAAGCATCGAGGCTCGTGCGCTTGATCTTGCCGAGCTTGGAGCACGTGATGAGGAACTTACCCTCACTGAACTCCTTCACCGGTACAATCGCTGCGACCTTTTCGCCCGCTTCCATACCGACGAAGTTCACGATGGCACGACCGCGTGCTGCGCGACCGGCCTGCGGAATCTCGAAGACCTTCTTGAGGTAGGCCTTGCCCTTATCGCTGAAGAACAAGACGTGCGCGTGGTTATTCGCGATGAAGATCTGATTCAAGAAATCTTCGTCGCGCGTTTCCATCGCGCGCAATCCCTTACCGCCGCGTGCTTGCGAACGGTACTCGGTAATCGGTACGCGCTTGATATAGCCCGCGTGCGAAACCGTCACTACCACGTCTTCATCGGTGACGAGATCTTCAATGCTGATCTCGCCCTCTTCGGCGACAATCTCAGTGCGGCGCTCATCGCCGTAGCGCTCGCGGATTTCGGCAATCTCTTTCAAGATCACGTCGAAGAGCAAAGACTCGCTGCCGAGAATCGCCTTCAAGCGTGCAATCAACGCGCAGAGCTCGCCGTACTCAGTCGCGAGCTTTTCGCGTTCAAGGCCGGTGAGGCGCGACAAGCGCATCTCGAGAATCGCTTTGGCCTGACGCTCGGTAAGGAAGTAATCACCGCGCGCATGCGCCGTTTCAATTTCGCTCTCGGGACGACCCGCGCGACGAACGAACTCTTCCAAGCCCTTGAGCGGCAAGAGCATCAAGGCGGTCTTTGCTTCATCGGGATCGTTGGCTTTGCGAATGGTCGCAACGACCAAATCAAGCTCGGTGATAGCCATGCCGAGGCCTTCAACGATTTCGCGCTGCGCCTCAGCCTGGCGAAGCTCAAAGCGCGTGCGGCGCGTAACAATCTCGCGGCGATGCTCGATGAAGTACTGCAGCGTCTCCTTGAGATTGAGGATCTGCGGCTGTCCGTTGACGATGGACAACATGTTCACGCCGAACGACGTCTGCAAAGGCGTCATCTGGTAGAGCGAGTTCAAAACGACTTGCCCCGCGGCGTCGCGCTTCAGCTCGATAACGATGCGCATTCCATCGCGATCAGATTCGTCGCGCAAATCGCTGATGCCTTCGAGGCGCTTTTCGCGCACGAGCTCAGCGATCTTCTTCATGAGCTCCGCCTTGTTCACCTGATACGGGATCTCGGTGATGACGATGTGCTCGCGCTCGCCCTTGCCCGGCATCGGTTCGATGATGGCGCGCGCGCGCATGACCACGCGGCCGCGGCCGGTGTTCAATGCCTGACGCAGCCCAGTCGTTCCGTAAATGAAACCGGCAGTCGGAAAGTCTGGACCCTTCACGCCACGACGGCCCTTCTCGGGCTCGTCCATCATGAGTTGATCGACAGTGATCTCAGGGTTCTCGATGATGCGAACGGTCGCGTCGAGGATCTCGGTGAGGTTGTGTGGCGGGATATTGGTGGCCATGCCGACCGCGATACCCCCCGAACCGTTCACGAGAAGATTCGGAATGCGGCTCGGGAGAACGACCGGCTCTTGCTCGGACTCATCGAAGTTCGGTCCGAAGTCGACCGTGTCCTTGTCGATGTCGGCGAGAAGCTCGGACGCAAAGCGCCCCATGCGCACTTCCGTGTAACGCATGGCGGCGGGCGGGTCGCCGTCGACTGAACCGAAGTTGCCCTGGCCGTCGATGAGCGGGTAGCGCATCGCGAAGTCCTGGGCCATGCGCACGAGGGCGTCGTAGACCGAGGAGTCGCCGTGAGGATGGTACTTACCGAGAACGTCACCGACGACGCGGGCCGACTTCTTATGGGCCTGGTTCCACAGAACCTTCTGCTCGTGCATCGAGAAGAGGATTCGCCGATGGACGGGCTTTAGGCCGTCTCGGACGTCCGGAATGGCACGCCCAACGATGACGCTCATCGCGTACCCGAGGTACGACGAGCGCATCTCCTCTTCGATGGTGACTGGAATCTTTACGAGAGAGTCGGTCATGATAGGCGGCGGACCCTATCACAGCTCGCGCGCACGCGCGCGCGTTTAATAAGGTGTGGTCCCTCGGGCTCAGGCCCCCGCGGACCCTCCCCGGCCTAATGCCCGACCCCGACGCCGGCCGTCGGGTCGACAGGCTGGGAAACCTGGGCGCTACGGTCGGCAGGCCACAAAACCTGGGTGTCGTCGGCCCCCGCTTCGCCGCGTGAGCGGATGATGAATTGGGCCTCACAGCCTGCGCTACGAAGATACGACGCGACGGCCTCGGCGCGCTGCTCCCCGAGAGCATGATTCGCTTCGGCGTCGCCCCGCGGGTCCGCGGTGCCGGTCACGTAAAGAGTGTCCATGTCATGCCGGTTGAGGCATTGCGCCAAACGGTTGAGCGACGCGCGATCGTTCTCAGTCAGCTCAGCGGAACCAGTTGCGAAAAGCACCGTTCCGTCGCCGCACTCGCGATTGGTCGTCTCTTGATTCATCGCCACAGTCGCCGTCGTGGTCTGCGGCTCGTTCGCTGAGCTCCCGCCGCATGCGGCTACAGTCACGAGCGAAGCGGCACACAGGATCGATTCGAAAAGTTTAGTGGTCATGGTCGTTTCCCTTATTAGTTCGCATCCGCTGATGCGACGGGCGTGCCAAGCGGAGTTGGCCGCATCCCGCTGATATCTCGTCCGCCACGCATAAATGTATGTAGCAACGCGCTACACGTGTGGCGCGTGGCGCGAGTTGCAGACCGAGTCGAAGGTGTTACGGTCCCCACTCGTGCTGGGCCTTAGTGAAATAGTTCTGCTCGCAATCCTTGCGTCGTTCGTGCTCGGCACAATCGCGGTCGTCATCTACGCGCTACGATCGATCACGAAGAAAAAAGACTAAGTTCATGGCCTGGCATTCCCTGAAGCTTCCCCTACACTCCTCGTATATGCGTCGCGCTTTGCTCAGCTTCACGTTGCTTGCCACTTGGCTCATCGCGCCGTCGTGCAACGCGCCGACCTTGCCTCTTCCGCCGCCGACAGCGTTGGTGTCCGAATTGAGCGTCGACGGCACGGTGACCGTCTCGGGTGACGTGCTCGAAAACGCGTATGTTTCCTGCCTGAACGCGCGCCTCGACCTGGGCGTGATCACACGCGCCAATGCATCGGGGCGCTACGAGCTCACGATCCAAGCTGCCGCCGGCGACACCCTCTCGATCTGGCAGCACATCGGAACGGACACCGGGCCTATCGTTTCGCGCGTGGTCAGCGACCGCGGCGCCACTGACGAGTGATTTGCGCGTATTTTGACCGCTTTCGAAGGCTGTGTCCTACATCGCTGTACACAGCCCCCACGGAGGCCGATGGACACCGCAGTACGCGACCTCGAGCAGATTCAAGAGCGCAACGACGAGCAGAAGGGCCAGCGATACGGCCTTCTCGCATTGGGCGGCCTAGCCACGGTCGGCCTCGTCTTCGCCATGGGCGCAGCTCTCTCCGATTCGCGCCCGGCCGAAGCCGTACAGCTGCAGGATCCACTCGCGCGCCTTGCCTCGAGCGAAGGCCTTGCTCCCTCTGAAGCTCGTACGGAGCCCGCGCCTATCACGCGCGAAGACCTCACCTTCCCCAACACCCTCGTTGACGATCCGCGCCCCGAAGTTGCGGCAGCGATGGCGGCCGCTTCGGCTGAGGCTCAGCATCCCTTCCCGATCGACGATATTTCCATCCCTCAGGCAGGGCAGTCGCCCGCTGCTCTGCCTGAGGCTCCCTCTGCTGCGACGCGAGTCTCAGCAGCACTGCCCGCCGCAGTTGCCGCTGGCCCCGCTGCGCGCATCATCGCCCAATCGGCGCACAGCGATCCTCTCCTCTCCAACATTCCCGATCGTTCGGCTTCCGCCGCAGCGCCGGTCGGTGTCGGCGCTGAAGGCACGTACACCGTGCAAGTGATTTCGTACGACCACGTCGATGAGGCGAACGCATTTGCGGCTGCTCTTCGGACCCGCGGTCACCACGCGTTCGTCATGCGCGTCGATGTTCCCGGCCGCGGGCGCGTGTTTCGCGTGCGCATCGGCCCCTTCGATACATTGCGCGAAGCGGAAACCTACCGGCACGACTTCGAAGCGCGTGAGCGCATGAATACACTCGTCGTGCGTCGCGCTACCGATGCGCGTTCTGCAGCAGAATAGGCGCGCAAACCGTCAGTCGCGCTGGTCCTAACTCGCGCAAGTACGGCAGCAGCTACGCATCAAAGCGGCGTCGCTGATTGCCGGAAGCAAAAGCGAATCGCATCGGGTACGCTCCTGCCATGGACGAAGGCACGCTTCACTCCCTGCTGAAAAAGGGCGAGCAACACAAGGCGAGCGACGTCTTGTTCAAAGTCGGCCAGCCTCCTGCCTTCCGAGTCAGCGGCGAATTGCATTATCTGCAGGGTGACAAACTCCGCCCCGACCACACGCAGCAGCTCGCGGAGGTCGTGCTTCGCGCCTCGCGGTTTCGCGGCGTCGTAGACGAGCTGCAGCAGTACGACACGGCCTACAGCGTTCCGGGCATCGGGCGTTATCGCGTCAATGTCTATCGGCAGCGCGGCACGCTCGCGTTGGCGATGCGCTCGATTCCGCTGGTCATCCCAACTTTTGAAGATTTGGGTGTACCACCGGTCGCGCAAACGCTTGCGGAGATGGACCGCGGACTTGTGCTGGTGGTGGGCGCTGCGGGCAACGGCAAATCGTCGACGTTGGCCTCGATGATAGGCCACCTCAATCAGACGCAGCGCGTGCACATCGTGACCATCGAAGATCCCATCGAGTTCTTGCACCAGGATCACTTGGCTGCCGTATCGCAGCGCGAAATCGGATTGGACACGCCGGACTTCGCGACCGCGCTGCGTGCAGCGCTGCGCCAAGATCCCGATGTGATTCTCGTTGGCGAAATCCGCGACGAGGAAACGATGGATATCGGCTTGAAAGCGGCCGAGACAGACCACTTGGTTTTGAGCACGCTGCACACGCCAGACGTTGGTCGCACCATCGGCCGTGTGATCTCGCTTGCGAAAGACGGGGGTGAAACGCGCGAGCGATTCGCCGATGCGCTACGCGGAATCATCGCGCAACGCTTGGTGCCGCGCGCGGACGGCAATGGCGTATGTCTGGTGGCCGAAGCGCTCGTATGCACTGGCACGGCGCGCGAAACGATTCGCAAACCCGAAGGCAACGTTCCACTCAAAGACATCATGGAACGCGGTACCCACCCCTACGGAATGCAGACATTCGAGATGGCCTTGCGTGATCTCGTCAAGCGCGGCGTCATCACGGTCGAGACGGCGCGCCAACAAATGGGAGGCTGACGGATGCCGAATCGCGAATGGATCGTTGGGTCGCACCAACCGATCGCAAAGCACGAGGACAATCTGTGGTCTGTGACCGCGCCGCTCTTCGACGGCTTCGTAAAACGCATGACACTTATGCGCCTCCGGGATGGACGTGTCGTGGTGCACTCAGCGATTCCGCTCGACGATGCGAGCATGCGCGAGATTGAAGCGTGGGGGCCGATTGCGTTCATTGTGGCACCAAACGCACTTCACGATTTAGACGTGGATCCATACGCGCGTCGTTATCCGGACGCGAAGGTTCTCTGTTCGGTCAAGAGTCGCAAGAAGTTCGAGAAGATCGCGCGGGTCGACGGCACGTTCGAGGACCTGCCCGGTGGTCAGGGCATTGGCGTTGCGATTCTCGACGGCACGAAGACCGATGAACCTGTATTCCTTGTCGACAGCGACGGCCGCACGTCACTCGTTTTTACCGATGCGATTTTCAACACGGCACATAGCGGCGGGTTTAAGGGCACACTCTTTCGATGGATTGGCTCGACGGGTGGTCCGCGTGTGACCGCTTTGTTTCGCCTAACCGCGGTGAAGGATCGAAAAGCACTGCACGCCCACCTGGCGCGCCTCCTCGCAACGCCAACACTCGCGCGCGTCATCATGTCGCATGGAGCTATCGTCGAAAGCGACCTGCACGGCTTCACCCGCACGGTGCTTGCGTCAATTCCCTAGAGCCTCGCTCGTTGAAAAGTGTGTAGCGCGCTGGCCAGCCCCCACCCTTTGCTCCATATAGATCACCGTGCGCTTTTACACGTTTCTAGGGATTGCGATTGGGCTCGTTGTTCTGCTCAATCTCTACGTGCTCGCCCACGCACGGCGTGCCCTCGGTCAGCACGCGCGGCGGGGCTCCATAGTGCTCTTGGTTTTCTTGGTGCTGGGCGCAATTGCCAGCGTCACGAGCCGTCTCGCCGCACGCTCCATGTGGACGGGCTGGACAACGTGGGCTGTATTTGGTCTCGCCGTCGAGCTTGCCGTATTCATCACCACAGTCCTTCTCTTCGTTGTCGATGGTGGACGCGCCGTCAATCGCATCGGGCATTGGGTCGCGAGGAAGATTGCCAAGTCAGAAGACGCGAAGGGCAACGCGACTCCGTTTGCGGCCGTGAATGAGAGCGCTCTTTCCGAAACGCCTCCGCTCCCAGTCGCTGACGCGGTCTCCCCTTCCCGTCGTGACTTCATTGAAAATGCCGCCTCGCTAAGTGCATTGGCCATCGGCGCGTCGAGCAGTGCGTACGGTGTGTTTTTTGGGCGACACGACTACGCGATCGAAACCGTTCCAGTTCGCATCCCCGGCCTGCCAGCCACTCTCGACGGCTACACCATCGTTCAACTCTCCGACATTCACTTTGGTCCCTTCGTGGGCGAGCCAGAACTGCGCGCTGCTGTTGACCGTGTGCGGCGCGCCCGTCCCGACCTGGTCGTGCTCACGGGCGACCTCATCGATCATGATCTTGACTACGTGTCGTTCCTCGGCCGACTCATCGAGCAGTTGAAACCACTCGCACGTGACGGCGTCGCTGTGATCCCGGGCAACCACGATTACTACACCGGTGTAAGCGAAGTTCTGCGCACCGCAACCCGCGCTGGCGGCCACGTGCTCGTGAACCACGGCCGCGTGATTGGCGCCGGTCGCGACGCATTCGCATTGCTTGGCGTCGATGATCTTTGGGCACGCCGAAACGGCACCGGCCGCGGCCCCAACCTCGATCACGCAATCTCAACCGTGCCGCGTGACCTCCCGCGCATCCTGCTCTCGCACAACCCTGCCTTCTTCCCCGAAGCCGCTGGCAGAGTTGCGCTTCAATTGAGTGGTCACACGCACGGCGGCCAACTCAACGTCGGTCTCGCACTCACAAGTCACCTTATGCCTTTCGGCTACATCGCCGGCATGTACCAACGCGACGGTTCACAGCTCTACGTGAATCGCGGCTTCGGCACGGCCGGACCGCCTGCGCGCATTGGGAGCTCACCGGAGATTTCGCGGTTCATTCTTACGAGCGACGCGCGGGTTTAGCATGATGGCGATGGACGATTCGGCGTCGGTGTCCGAGTCCGAGTCCGGGAAAAGGGGACGTTCCCCTTTTTCCCGATTCGACCGGGAAAAGGGGACGTTCCCCTTTTTCCCGATTCGAGATTCTAAAAAGGGGAACGTCCCCTTTTTCCCTGCGGTGATTTCGGGCATCGTGAATCACGACCGTAGCGCGAAGTGAGGGAAAAGGGGACGTTCCCCTTTTTCCCGATTCGAGATTCTAAAAAGGGGAACGTCCCCTTTTTCCGAGTCCGTTTCGGTGCGCGGTTCTGCCGTTTCGCGTGTGGTCAGGCCCGGGAGGTGAAAGGCTCCTGCCAGCTTTCGCGATGCGCTCATTGAGTGCTGAGCTGGCATGACCCTTTCACGTGGGGGGGGGCATGACCACACGCGAAACGGCAGCTCCATTTTATACTCTCGAAGTCATGTACCTCGTCGCTGAGCAACTTGTACCGGTTGTTCGCGACATCAAGCGCTTCGATCGAAATCTTGCAGACCAACTTCAGCGCGCTGCAACGAGCATCGCGCTCAATCTTGCCGAGGGCAGCGGAGTGCGCGATGGGAATCGCTCCCGTCACTTCCGCATCGCGATGGGCTCACTGCACGAAGTCCGCGCTGCGCTTCGCATGGCGCGCATCTGGAACTACACACGCTGCGCAACGCGCGTCGAAGCCGAGCTCGACCGCGTTGCGGCGATGACCTATCGCCTGCTTCATCCGAAATAGGCGGGCTCCGAATCCGAATCCGATCCCGAGTCCGTGTCCGAGTTCGTGTCGGTGCCCGAATCCGTGTCCGTGTCCGTGTCCGAATCCGTGTCCGTCACGGTCCACATTGCATCAATCGCCATGTCGTCGCACCGATGATGTCGAGCTGCTCATCGAGCGCATTCGCCTTCGCGATGTAGCCCCACGCTTCGGCAACTCGCAACGCGCCGCGCACTTCGCGCGTGGACCCGAGCGCGAAGTGAAAGTGCTTGCGGCGGTTGCCCCCGAGGCTTGCATTTCCCTCGCCAAGATTGAGCGCGATGCTCGATGCCGCGCGACGTATTTGATCCGCGAGATCGGAGTCGCATTTGCGAATCTCGCGTATCAAAGGTGCCAGGCACCGAATGACGTCGATGGTTAGATCGAGAACCCTAAGAGACCTGAGTGTTTTGCGTGGTGTCATGCCCCCCTCAAGTGAAAGAGGCATGCCAGCTCAGCACCCATCGCGCGCAGAGCGAATGCTGGCATGACTCTTTCACCCCAGGGGCCTGACACCACGCAAAACACGATGGCGAAGCCGAGAAGATCCAGCGCCCGAAATCCGTGTCCGTGTCCGTGTCCGAATCCGAATCCGAATCCGAGTCCGAATCCGAATCCGAATCCGAGTCCGAGTCCGTGGCCGAGTCGGTGTCCGAGTCCGTGTCCGAGTCCGAACCCGAACCCGAACCCGACTCCGTGTTACCGTTTCCCCATGAGATTGGCTGTCATCACCGGTGCATCGAGCGGGATCGGCGCCGCATCTGCGCGGACCTTTGCTGCAAGCGGTTACAAGGTCGTTTTGGTCGCACGCGGACGCACGAAACTTGAAGAACTTGCCGCGTCGCTCGGCGCGAACGCCATCGTCGAAGCCTGCGACGCAAGTGATGGGCGCGCCGTCGTCGCGATGGCAGAGCGCGTGTTGCGAGAGCACGGAACGCCCGATGTGCTTATCAACGCTGCGGGCGCCGGTGAGTGGAAGTTTGTCGAGGATACGTCTCCGGCGGAGGCGCTCGTGATGGCGCAAGCGCCGTACCTGGCAGCTTTCAACGCAACGCACGCCTTCATGAATGCCATGCTCGCTAAGAAGAGCGGCGTGGTCATTCACGTCGGCTCACCGGTGTCGTTGTTCGCGTGGCCAGGGTGCACGGGCTATGCAGCGAGCCGATGGGCATTGCGCGGACTGAACGAAGCACTCAACCAGGATCTGGCGGGCACAGGCGTACGCAGTTGCCACGTGGTCTTTGCGCGCGTGTCGAGCGCATACTTCGCAAACAATCCTGGCGCTGAGGAAAAGATTCCTGGCATCGCGAATCTGATTCGTACTCTCACACCCGAGGAATGCGCGAGCGTACTGGTGAAGGTCGCGAAGAGGCCGCGGCGTCAGATTGCCTACCCGTTTATGCTGAGCTCGTTCGTTTGGCTCTACGCGATCATGCCGGGACTAATTCGCGCGCTGCTCCGATGGACAGGCGCGCGCCGGTTGACGGCGCACTAGAACTCGCGCCCTCGACAACGAGCTCGCGCGATTAGTTTGTGCGCGAAGGCGTGGCGGGCACGGTAGGCGCAGCGGGCGTTGCAGGCGTCGCGGGCGCTGCTGCCGCTGCACGCGCGGCTGCACGCGCACGCGTGGCTGGCGCTTCGACCAAATAGTAACGAAGAGCCTCACGCGCGAGGAAGTTCGCCTTGATGCGCCAGTTGGGCGTGTTCACGATAAGCGCCGCGACTGCGATGGTCGGGTGATCCGCCGGAGCAAAGCCGACCCACCACGTGTAACCGCGATAGGGGTTCTCGGCCGAGAGCGTTCCCGTCTTGCCCGCGATTTCGATGCCCGGCAGAAAGGGATGACCTGCGGGGTCGTGGAATGTGCGGCGCGAAGTGCCTTCGGTGACGGTCATGCGCATCATCTGATTCACGGTGCGTGCGGTTGCGGCCGGAATCACCGAGCGAAAAGCCGAAGGCGCTGCGGCTACGCCAAGGATGCCGCGATCATTGTCAATCACGCGCTCGACCATGAACGCGCGCGGCATCACGCCGTCGTTCGCGATCGTCGCGCCAATCAGTGCGGCGTGAAGAGGCGACATGTGCATGTGCCAGAAACCAGCGGACGTGCGCGCAAACTCGAGGCGTTCGGTAGGAACTTCCGCCGGGCTCGGACGTGTCGGGAAATCGAAGGGAAGCGTTTGACCGAAGCCGAAGGCCGAGGCGTAGCGTTCAAGTGTTGCCGGGTTCAGGTGCTGGTCGGACAACTTCGCGAAAATGGCGTTGATGCTGCCGCCCATCGCTTGAGCGAGCGTGGCGCAGTTGCGATGCGCCGGATTGTCCGTGATGTCGTTGAGCGATAGGCGATGTTCCCCGCCTCCATAGCAAACGCGCGTTGACGGCGTCTGGCCCGAATCGATCAACGCCGAACCGGTAATCACCTTGAAGACCGACGCGGTCGGGGGCGTAGGATCAAGAACCAAATCGCCGGCGTTGGGATTGGCGCTCGAGTGACTCACATACGCAAGCACGCGTCCCGTGTGCGGGTCCATCGCAACAAGCGCCCCAAACGGAACGCGGTACTCTTCGAGAACGTCTTCCGTAAATGCTTGCAGCCCTGGATCCAGCGTGAGCTCGACGTGATTGCCATTCGGCAAATCGGAAACGAGCCGCTCGCCATCGACATGATGTTGAAGTGGGTTGAAACCACGGAGCAGCTCACGCGACACAACGGCCGGACCCGTGCGACGCGCATGAGCTTGCGGGGGCCTTCGGGCCGGCGCACTGCGCAATCCATCGGCCGACGCGAGTGCGACGACGACGCCTACAAGCCCCGAGGCTAGACCCAACATCCAGATGGAACGCGAACGCATACGCAAGATGTGTGGAAACGTAAGGCTGCTCGAAAAACGCGTCAAAAAACCGGCCTCGCTGTCCTGAATTTAGGACCTATCCGCACGCTTTGCGGGAAACACTGCGCTTAGGTTAGAGTTGGCTCGGACATGGACGACGACGATTTCTCGGCGAATCCGAATAAGACCGTCGTAACGACGATCACCGCGACCCCCAAGAAGCAGGCGGGGACCGATGCGTGTCTCATCGTGATCTACGGCGACGATATGGGACGACGCGTGCCGCTCACTGGCGCCACCACCATCATCGGGCGTTCGTCCAAGTGCGATGTGCAAGTGGATCAGGAAAGCGTCTCGCGCAATCACGCGAAGATTGTCTTCGACCGCAAGCGTCACGCGGTTTCAGATATGGGTTCGACCAACGGCACCTACGTCAACGACGAGCTGACCGAGGGCGAAGTCCATTTGCGCGACGGCGATCAAGTGAAGATTGGCCGCACGATTTTCAAGTTCATTTCCGGTGGCAACATCGAGGTGCAGTACCACGAAGAAATTTATCGGTTGATGACTGTCGACGGTCTCACCGAGGTACACAACCGCCGCTACTTCACGGAGGCGCTCGAGAAGGAAACTTCGCGCTGCCGCCGCTACGATCGAACTTTTTCGCTCATCATGTTTGATATCGACAAGTTCAAGTCGGTAAACGATTCACTCGGCCATCTCGCGGGCGACGCGGTCTTGCGTCAGCTCGGCTCGATCATGCGCAACAAGGTCCGTCGCGACGATACCCTCGCGCGCACAGGCGGCGAAGAGTTCGGCGTTATTTTGCCAGAGATTGAGCTCGAAGGCGGCGTTGTGCTCGCCGGCAAGTTGCGAGAGCTCGTGGAGCAAACGCACTTCCGTTTCGAAGGCTCACGCATCCCCGTCACAATCAGCCTCGGCGTCGCCCAATGGGATCCGAAGATGAAAGACGGCGAAGAGCTCGTAAAAATCGCCGACGAAAAACTCTACGACGCCAAAAAAACCGGCCGCAACAAAGTCTGCTTCTAAGTCATCGGATCTTGAGCTGATCTGCGGCTTACGTCCTCGCCTCCCTCGGTCATGGGCGAGAGCCCACTCCCTCGGTCGTCTGCGGGCGCGCTCGCAGCTCAACTCAATCTCCAATGACTTACACAACGCTCGCTTTAGCCGAAGAGGACGGAGCCGCGGGCGGCGAGGGAGTCGTCGATCATGGTCTGCAGGGTGGCCCGGACTTTTTCGTTGAGGCGGTTGACCACGATTGCGTCGTTCGCCGCTTCGGGGCCGTACTCCTCGAGCGATATCGGCGCACCGAAAACGATGCGCCACTTTGTCGGGAGTGGAAGCAGGCCGAGGGGGCCGAGCAAGGGGAAAGTCGGCGTAACCGGAATGTACGGAACGCCGAGTGCTTTCGCGAAGTAGCTCTCTTTGAAGAGAAGTGGATTTGTTTCTTCGGCCCCGACGACGGCGGTCGGGATGAGCGGAGCGCCAGAACGCAGCGCAAGCTTGATGTAGCCGCCGCGACCGAAGCGCTGAAGCTGATAGCGCTGTTTGTAGTGCTTTCCGATGCCTTGAATGCCCTCGGGAAATACAGCGACGAGCTTGTCCTGCGTTAGCAGACGTTCGGCGTTCTCTTGGCAGGCACGAACAGCTCCAATGCGGTTCATCAGCGAACCTAGGAAGGGCATGTGGAAGATGAAATCTTCGGCGAGCCAACGTAGCTCTCGCTTGTTCGAATGCTCGGCACGCAATGCCGTCTTCAACATCACGCCATCCCACGGGAAGGTGCTGCCGCTGTGGTTAGCGACAATCAGTGTGCGCCCTTCCGCAGGAATGTTTTCAACGCCGACGGTTTCGACGCGAAAGTAGTTACGGTAGACGAGCTCAAACAAGGGGCGCATGCGCGCGACGACTATTGGATCGAGTCCGAAATCGTCCACGGACTCCGCACGACTGCGTAAGGCCGCGCGTCCCCACTGGCGGTCGTAGTAGTTCGTCGTACGAAGATCGGTAATGTCCTCGAAGTCGTCTTCTTCGCGCTCGAGCACTGCGTGGTCGCTCGACGGCGAGGAGGGAACTCGCGGCGGCGCGAGATCCTCGAAGCGGGGCATGTCGGCTTCCGCGAAAGTCTCCATATCGTGCGCACCCATGTGCACACCGGGCGTCAGGATGCGCGCGGGCTTGCGAACTTTGGCTTTCGCTTTGCGCCCCGCTCGCTTCGGATTCTTCGCGGCGGTCTTCGACTTCTGCACGACGACCGGCGCAGCTTTTGCTGCAGGCTTGGCGCCGATCTTCTTTGGCTTCTTCTTCTTCTTCTTCATCGCTGACCCTCTTGCAAGAGACGAGCATCGCGAAGACGCATCGCGCCACCAAAGTCCAACACCGCTTCACGCGTTGTATAGGCCGGGCGAAACCCGAGCTCAACCGCCGCAAGCTCGCCGTCAGCGACGCAGAGATGGCGCAAATAGCTAATAAATGCGGATGGCGCTTCGACAAGTCCCGCAGCCCAAAGCATAGCCACCGCCCCGCGCAGCACGAACTCCGGCATCGGCAACGTCGAACGTCCCGTGAGTTTCACCGCCGTCGACAAAGGCAACACACCCTCGCCTGCGATGTTGAAGGTGCCAGGAACGTCACGCGCGATCGCCAGGAGTAACGCCGCCACGGCATCCATCTCGTGCACGAACTGCACGAGCGGATCGAAGCCCATCACGGTCGGCACGAGCGGACGCGACAACCACTTGGTGATGTAGTTGTGCACCGTCGGGCCGACGATGGGTGCGAAGCGAAGGATCGAAACGCAGCAATGGGGATTGGAGGCTGCGAATTTGCGCGCCTCTTTCTCCGCGTCGATCTTGTCTTTGAGGAAGGACGTGTTGCGAATCCCAAGCGTCGGATGCTTCTCGGTGAGGAAGTTGGGATTAGCGCTGTGCGGTCCGTAGAGGAACGTTTCCGAGCGCATGATGAACTTCGAGATGCGCTTCTCTCGGCACGCGTTCAGTACGTGCATCGTGCCAACGCTCTCGAGCTCGTGTGCCCATGCAGTGGCGGTGGACGGACTCGACAGGAACGCGAGGTGCACAACTACATCTACCTCTTCGGCGCCGAAAATCTCCGAAAGGCGCGAGTCGACCGCGGGTTGCGTGAGGTCAATCTTGTAGAAACGAGTCTTCTTGCCGGCGGTAGTCGGGTTCTGGATATCGAGAACGATGATCTTCGAAACTGATGGGTCTTCTTCGAGGAGGCCCACGAGATTGCGACCGAGGTAGGACGCTGCTCCCGTCACGGCAACGATGCGGCGCGGGCGCGGACGCTTTGACGGACGGCTACTAGCTCCCTGCGCGAGGCTCGTGGCCGATGACGCGGAGCCTGCGGGGCGCGAAGATGCGTTCGAAGTCACAGGGAGCGAGAGGTTAGAACTTGCAGCCACCCCCGGTCAACGCACCTAACGCGCAAAACGTCGGGCATTTTCGAGCGTGGTCGGCCGTGGTTGGTGGGGTAATCCATCGCGCGCACCGAGGATTTCGAAGATGAGTCCGCCGTCGCGCTCGACCCGATGAACAATGGGGCGTTCGGACTCGAGCCGCTGCACCATCGGCCATGGGCACGATGTCTGGCGCGGCATGATGTAGACCCATGACGTTTCGTTGAAACCTGGGTCGCGCGCGTCGACGAAGTTCGGCATGGGAGCATCCTCAGGCCAGCTATCGGCCCAAAGCAGTTTTCCGGTCTGACACAAACCCACCGAATTGGTCACGCGATGCTCGCGCAAGAACGTCACCGCGTCGCGGACCGAGCTCCACCAAAAATCGCCCTCGGTACCGTTTGCCCAACCGACATGCGGCTCCTCCATGGAGAGGGGCCGGTCGCGTTGAGCGCCGTGGAGACCGCCCGCGAAGGCGTTGAAGTACGCGGCTTCGAACGGCCGGTAGAGAGCGTCCGCGTAGACAAGCCCAACCACAGCCACGCCAACAAGCGGGGACAAAATAAAAGGGGACAGTCCCCTTTTTGAGTGGCGCAGCAGGTCGTAGGCGCGCGCGACGCCAAATCCGGCGAGCGCGCAGAGCGCGGGCACGTACTCGAGGAAGTGTCGATTGGCATCGTAGAAGTTCGAATGCGGCGCCGCGATGCGCACGAGCGGGAAGAGCAACCAAATGAGGAGCAGAATCCAAATCACACGCTGGCGCTCATCCCCCCGCCATCCGCTTGCCGCGCCAAACATCGCCAGCAGGAGGACGACAGGGGGCGACATGAGGAAGAGCACGCGGAACGGATAGCTTGTCCACGTTGGTCGATCGCCGACGCCTCGTGAGATCATGAAGCGAATGTGCTCGGCGAAATTGTCCCAACCGCGCGCGATTCCGGCGTGCCAAATCCATGGCCACAGCACGATGAATAGTGCGAAGGCGATGTAGGGCATCGCGATGAAGGCCGAAGCCATCGCTGCGCTGATTTCTACTTTCTTGCGGTAGAGGAGCCACCACGCAATCGGCACCCACAACACCAAGTTTGCGAAAACGAGGTAGCCGTTGAACTTGGCGCTGATTGAAAGGCCTACGAAGACTGCGGCCGCAATCAGATGCCGCGCGCGCTGCTCCACAATGCCCGTGCACGCGGCGAGCATCGCCAGGCCGTAGAAGATTGCGCACGGCCAGTCCTTTGGATTGTTGAAGGAGTGACCAATCGAGCTTGGAAAGAGCGCTAGCACAAGCGTTGCGGCAACTCCGCCCACTCGCCCGAATAAGCGCGACGTGTAGACGCAGAAAAAGAAGAGTCCAACACAGTGGAGCAAGAGCAGGCCGAGGTGATGTCCGTCGATCACATTCAGAAGGCCAAGCGAGTCGTGAAAAACCGCAGAGGTTATCGCGCAGACCAGTCCCGGAAAAACTGGGAACCAAATCGAGTCGTCATACGCTGCTTGGTGACGATCGAAAGTGCTCGTGAATGCCGGCGGATCGTTGCCGCGAAAATCGAGTGCGCCGTGCTCGGTGGGACGCCCCATCCAGTAGAGGGTGCGGTCGCCAGCGTAGTAGAGAGCCGGCGCGTCACTCGTCACGCCGTAACGGTGCATGCTCGCGATGCCGTAGATGAGCGCGATCACGGCAATGACCGCAGCAATGCGAGGCGCACTCAGCTGCTCTGTGAGTGTTTTAGTCGTTTTCTCTGCAGCAACCGGCGTCACGGCGGCGAGGTTTAGCACAGAAGAGTGCGTTGGTTGATGCGCGCAAGCGCGCCGGTTTCGCGCTACGCTGCGCCGCGATGTCGGGTAACGGCGGAAAAATACGAGGCAGCGCGTTTGCCTTCATCGTCTGCGCGTTCGCGTACTTCTACGTCTTTCCCTACCAGCCGGACCTGAACAACCCGAACGAGAACGTTCGCCTCTACATGACGGCGGCGCTCGTCGAAAACCACTCGTACCAAATCGACGAAGTGCGCGCGCGTTGGGGGTGGGTCAACGACGCGGGGGTACGGGACGGACACTTCTACAGCGTAAAGGCTCCTGGCACGAGCATGCTCGGGGTGCCCGGCTACTTCCTCTACTATACGTTCGCCAAGAACTTCGATCGCACCACCGCGCTTTGGGTATGCCGCGCCACAGCCAGCATGTTTCCCACTGTTCTTTTTCTCGTCTTCTTTTATCGCTGGCTGCGGCGCCGCGCAAAATCAGGAGTGCTCGCTGAGTCGGTCTTCTACTCCGTGGCGATTGGCTCGCTCTTATACGGCTACGGAATGATGTTCGTCAGTCATACGCAGAGCGCGGCCGCAGCGTTCGTGGCGTTTGCCTTGCTCGCGGAGGCGCGTGAGAAGAAGAAGCTTTCAGGCACCGCAGCGTTCGTTGCCGGCCTGTGCACTGCGGGCGTCACTTTCTTCGAGTATCCGGGTTTTGTCGTCTCCGTCGTCCTCGCAGTTTACGCACTCGCGTGCGTGCGGCCGTGGAAACGCCTGGTGCCCTTTGCCATCGGCGGCGCTCTTCCGACCCTCTTGATGATGCATTTTCAATGGCGCTCCTTCGGAAGTCCGTTTCGGCCCGGGCATCTTTTCGTAGAAAACCCGGCCTTCCGCGCCGCGCATGAGCAGGGCTTCTTCGGAGCCGACGGCTTTCACGCAGACGGCGCTCGGGGCCTCTTCTTCGACACAGGCTTCGGTCTCTTTCCCCTTACGCCGATACTCTTCTTCGCATTCGTCGGTTGGGTTCTGCTCCTGCGACGCCGGCGCGACCGCACCGACGCCCTCGCAGCACTCGCGATCACGCTCGGCACGGGCCTCGTCATCTCGCTGATGAACAACTGGCGCGGCGGCTGGACCATCGGTCCCCGTTACCTCGCGGTCGTCGTACCTTTCGTCGCGTGGCCCGCGCTCGCAGGG
Organism: Sandaracinaceae bacterium; assembly: GCA_016712745.1. Classification (GTDB taxonomy): domain Bacteria; phylum Myxococcota_A; class Polyangia; order Polyangiales; family JADJQN01; genus JADJQN01. Next base: position 885,063 of record JADJQN010000015.1, on the reverse strand, counting down.
CTCGAATGGATCGCAGCGAAGAGCAAACCACTCGCCGCGGGTCTCGCACTCGGCACCGCCGCCATTGGTTTCGTTGCCTCGGGCATTCCCAGTGCCTACTACCCTCACCTGCCCGAGCCTGTGACGCGCCCGGTTGCGCAAATATTTGTTCCGCTGATCGAGAACAACTTTGCTCCTCTCACCGCACTGCACTATTGGGACGTCTTCGGCACCACAGCGATGTATCCTCTGCTCATCGTCGCGGCAGCAGCGCTCATCTACTCGCTGCGCCTACTGAAGAACGCTCGCGAGCGAATCATCGCCTCCGTCATCGCCGTCGCCGTAGCCGCAATCGGTATCCACGCCTTTGCCACGCCCGACGATCCGCCCAACGCCGACGCACAGCGCGAATACAACTTCATCACGTCGCACTGGCAGCCTGCCCCTCGCGAGCCCGGCAACCTGTAGCGCAACGCGTGTTTCCGCGTATTCCCCGGTCAGGCTGCGCCGTGCTAAAAAGCGCGCATGGACAAGGTCGTCAAGAGCGCAGCAGAAGCTGTCAAAGATATCCCGGACGGAGCGACGCTCCTCTCGGGTGGTTTTGGTCTCTGCGGGATCCCCGAGCTCTGCATCGCAGCGCTTCGGGAACGCGGGACCAAGGGTCTCACGGTCGTTTCCAACAACTGCGGTGTCGACGATTTTGGTTTGGGACTTCTGCTCGGCCCAAAACAGATCAAGAAGATGGTCTCGAGCTACGTCGGCGAGAACAAAGAGTTCGAGCGCCAGTTTCTTTCGGGCGAGCTTGAGGTTGAGCTTTGCCCGCAAGGCACTCTCGCTGAGCGCCTCCGTGCCGGCGGCTCCGGCATTCCGGCGTTTTTCACGCCGGCGGGATTTGGCACGCAGGTCGCTGAAGGCAAGGAGACGCGCGAGTTCAACGGACGCATGTACGTGATGGAACGCGGAATCGTTGGCGACTTCGCGCTCGTCAAAGCGTGGAGAGGCGACCGCTACGGCAACCTCGTCTTCCGCAAGACCGCGCGCAACTTCAATCCGCTCGTTGCGATGGCCGGCAAGATCACCATCGCCGAAGTCGAAGAGCTCGTCGAGGTTGGAAGCATCGATCCCGACCACGTGCACTTGCCAGGCGTTTACGTGCAGCGTGTCGTCGTCGGCAATGGCCAGCACCAAAAGAAGATTGAACGTCGCACGGTACGCAAGAAGGAGGCGGTCTGATGCTCAGTCGCGAACAAATCGCCCAACGCGCAGCGCAGGAATTGCGTGATGGCTTCTACGTAAACCTCGGCATCGGCATGCCCACGCTCGTTGCGAACTACATTCCCAAAGGCGTCGAAGTGATGTTGCAGAGCGAGAACGGCCTGCTTGGCATCGGCCCCTACCCGGAGGAAGGCAAAGAAGACGCCGACCTCATCAACGCCGGCAAAGAGACGGTCACGATGATGCCAGGCTCGTCGATCTTCGACAGCGCGCAATCCTTCGGCATGATTCGCGGAGGTCATATCGACTTGGCGATTCTCGGCGCGATGGAAGTTGCCGCCAATGGCGATCTCGCCAACTGGATGATCCCCGGCAAGATGATCAAAGGAATGGGCGGAGCGATGGATCTCGTTCATGGCGCTAAACGTGTCGTGGTGATCATGGAGCACTCGTCCAAGAACGGTGACCCAAAGATTCTCAACGAGTGTGCACTGCCGCTCACCGGCAAAGGCGTCGTGCACCGCATCATCACCGACCTCGCCGTGATCGACATCACCAAGGACGGCCTCATCCTGCGCGAAACCGCCCCGGGCGTAAGCACCGACGACATCGTAAAGAAGACGCAGCCGAAGCTCATCGTCGGCAACGACGTGAAGCCCATGACCGTTTAGCTCTGAAGAGGGGACGATCGGTGAAATAGTGAAATAGCGACGCCAGCCGCCTATTTCACTATTTCACCGATCGTCCCCAAACCCGCGCGCGGGCCCCAAACCCGCGCGCGGGCTCCAAACGCGCGCGCGGGCTACCGATTTGGCGGGAGGTCTCCGATGCATGCGTAGTACTGTTCGCGCATCGCGTCGCTTGCGGCTTGGTCGCGCTCCGGGCACGAGTATCGGACCTCGTCGAACTGAGACGAGCACGAGTATTCGAAATCCGATGCAACCGATTCGTCGCATGGGACGCGGCCCATGCAGCGGAAGTACGCGAGCTGCGCGGTGTACGTGCAATCGAACGTGGGCTGCAACTGCTCACGGTGATCGGAGAATGCGGTCCAGGAACAGTTGGTTTCCACATCACTCAGCGTCGCAGCGGCGATGCATGCGTCCTCGCTGTCGTAATGCGATGCCCAGGTACAGGTGCAGCCGTGGATTGCCGAGCGTTCGCCCGCCATCAAATACGCGATGTAGCGCGCATAGAGATCGTCACCGGCGTCGCTGGACGCGTCGCCTGGCGTGCTGCCGCTATCGTCGCGCGCGTCGGGGGCTGTGTGAAACGCTGCATCGCTCATGCTTGATGCATCGCTTACAGTTCCCGCGTCGCGTGGGTCAAGGGTCGCGGCGTGCGAGGCGCTGCATGCAGCGAGAGTGAACCCTACGATGATCTGAAATGCGCGGTTCATATAGAGGCCTCGTTAGAAAACGCGCCGAAGCTAGCGCAGCCGCTTCGAACTGCCACCGGTCCGTTAGCTTTTTTTGTCCGTCACGCGGTCGTGCGAGAGCCCGCACGACGGCACTCGACGCTTCGCGACGTCCGACGACGCACTCACGCCTTGTTCTGATCTCGCGCCGACAAAACGCTGCAGGTTCGCGCGAAGTGAGTTCATTTGAATCGCAGCTAGGATTTTCTTCGCACCGCGATCACCAATCATTCAAGCGACTTCGCAGCTATTCAGTGCACGCGACCTAACAATTACGTATCCCAAATGATTTCCATCAGCCAAGGTAGCGGGCTGTTTGTGCGCCGAGGACATCGACTTGTCCCGAATGACGCAACTCGTATCGGAGACTAGACGACATGGATGTTCTCACCGCCCTCGACCGCAAAGCTGACTACTCGAAGACTCAGCTTCAATTCATTCTCGCCGCTTGGATCGCAAGCACGGCTTTCGAGAAGAAGAGCAAGATTTCAACCACCGACGGCGACGTCAGTGAAGACGATTACGACAAGCAGTCATTGTATTCGCTTCTCTATGCGCTCTACCGCTCGGTTGGCAACGTCCCGTCGGAGACCGGCGCGTCATACGAGTTCACGTTCAACACATGGGGCTGCGCTTGGCCAAAGACGTGGGGCCCGTGTCCGACACAAGCCAACGATCCCCAGCGCTTCGGGAAGAACGCTTACGCGGGTCTCTACCAATTCGCGGAAGTCAAAGACTACGTTGCGGCGCGCAAGGGCAAAGTCCACGTCGTTGAAATGGGATGCGGCACTGGCGCTGGCGCCAACTACGTGTGCACCACCGTGCTGCCTGAGTGCACCTACGAAGCGCTCGACATGCAGTACGCGGCGATTCAAACCGCGCGCCGCAAGCATGTGCCAGGGCTCGGCGGACGCCTCGTCGCGACCTGCGTCGATGCAACGAAAGCAGACATCAAAGACAGCGTTGCTGACTTTGTTGCCGTGAATGAAACGCACGTCACGGAAATGCCCGGCGTCATCACGGACGAGGATCGCCGCTTCTTCAAAACTGCACAGCGCATGCTCAAGCCCGGTGGACACATTGTGTGGGGCAATGCGATTCCGGAAGCGACCTGGAAGCCCTGCTTCGACTATCTCGAGTCCATCGGCATGAAGGTTCGCGAAGTGCGCGACGTGACGAAGGAAGCCGTTCAAGCTCGTGATGAAGACAAGAAGCGTATCGACATCTTCGTCGATCACTGCCTTCGCACCTTCCACGGTTTCAAGATTCCGTACTACGGCGCCAAGCGTCGCGTGGAAGCCGAAATCGCTCTCAAGAATTTCGCACGCAATCCAGGCACGCGCCTTTACGACAACATGGTCGATGGCACGGATACGTACAAAGTCGTCCTCGTCGAAAAGCCCGCTGGCGCCAGCGCCTAAGCGAACGCCTAAGCTACGATCGCGAGCGCCACAGCCATCGCTGTCGGCGCTCGTAGTCGTTAACGACACTGCGCGAAGTGCAGCTCCGCAGGCAGAGGGCGCGGGCAGCGGCCTCGCGCCGCCACAGCGCTTCGTTGTATCGGGTTTGAAGCGCTGCTACGTTGAGCCGCGATGCCGTCGACGCACTTACGAATCACTCTTATCATTGCACTACTCGGCCTCACCGCGTGCGGACGCTTGGGCTATGAAGCTCATGAGGCGCGGGATGCGGCAGGCGCGAGCGACGGGACGCAGGACGCCGCGGATCTAGGTCCTCTGGTGGATTCAGGGCCTGATGCGAGCGATTCCGGATTCGATGCCAGCGTTGATGCGTCGATGGACGGGTCATTCGATGCGAGCGACGCAGGCGAAGACGCCACCATGGACGGGGGCGTCGAAACGGACATGCCACTGCCCGCCAGTCCCGACGTCCTCGTCTCGCGTGCCTCGGGCTTGATGACGACCGAGACCGGAATGTCGGACACCTTCACCATCGTTCTCGGCAGCGCACCGACCGACGACGTGACGATTGAACTCTCGAGCAGTGACGTGCTCGAGGCGAGCGTGTCTCCCAATTCGATCACGTTCACGAGCGAGAACTGGGCGTCAGCGCAGACCATCACCGCGACCGGTATCGCCGACGGAACGCCCGACGGAAACAAAGCATTCACGATCATCACGGCTCCTTGTATCAGTGCCGACCCATTGTATGCAGGCTTCAATCCGCCCGATGTCGGTGGAACGAACTACGATGATGCGACTCCGGGAATTCTTGTGCTGCCTACGAGCGGCCTAACGACAAGCGAGGGCGGAAGTACTGCGGACTTCTCAATCGTGCTTCAGTCGCAGCCGATCACAGACGTCGCGATAGCACTCGATGTCAGTGACGCCACTGAAGGCAGCATCGCGACCACATCCGCGGTGTTCACAACGTCGAACTGGAACATTCCGCAAGCCATCACGGTGACGGGCGTCGACGACTTCGCAAACGATGGCGACGTCGTCTATGAGGTGCTCGTCGGTCCAGCGAGTGGCGATGCGGACTATGTCGGCCTCGGAGGAGACGCGGTCTCGATCACGAACACAGACGACGATTCGCCTGGATTTTCTGTGAGCGCTGCGACGCACGTCACGTCGGAGAATGGAACCGCCGACGCGATTACCGTAACGCTTAGCTCCGAGCCCATCGCGAGCGTCACTGTGACGGTTGCTTCAAGTGACACAACCGAAGGCACAGTCTCGCCGATGGTGCTCAGCTTCACCCGAGCGACTTGGAATACGCCGCGCACGGTTACGGTTACCGGTGTCGACGATGCGATGGCCGACGGCAACATCGACTACGACGTCTCGTTCTCGATTATGGCGACCGCCGACCCGGACTACGCGGGACTCGCGCCGCAAACCGTCGCTTACACGAACCTCGACGACGACGCGCCGGGAATTACGGTAACGCCCGCAAGCGGATTGGTCACCACTGAAAGTGGCGGCACGGCGACGTTCGCGCTCAGCTTGAACACCGCACCCACGGGCAACGTGACGGTCAACTTGACCTCGGATACGCCTAGTGAGGGAAGCGTTTCGCCGAGCAGCGTGACGTTCACGCCTTTCAGCTACGGCAGCCATATCGTTACCGTGACCGGAGTCGACGATTCGTACGCTGATGGTGCCCGCGTCTATCACGTCATCACCGCTGCGGCTACGAGCACCGACCTCAACTACAATGGGCTGAACGCGGCCGACGTCACGCTCACCAACAACGACAACGACACCGCGTCGGTTGTGGTCAGCCCAATCTCTGGGCTCGTGACGACTGAGTCGGGAGGATCGTCGTCGTTCACCGTACGCCTGGCAACGATACCGAGTGCGAACGTTGTAATCTCTTTGATGAGCTCAGATACAACCGAGGGTACGGTGAGTCCAGCGAGTCTCACTTTTACCACTGGGAACTGGAACTCACCGCAGGGGGTACTAATTACCGGCGTGAACGATACGATCATCGATGGCCCGATCGCCTATTCGATCATCACGGGCGCCGCCACTAGCACCGACATGAGTTACAGCGGACTCGCAGTGGCAGACGTACTCGTCACCAATAACGACAACGATTTTGCGAGTGTCGTGGTCACACCAACCAGCGGGCTCACAACCACCGAAGCGGGAGGCACGGCGTCGTTCACGATGGTTCTCGGCGCCGCACCGAGCGCCGATGTCACCGTCGCCCTTTCCAGTAGCGACCTTACCGAAGGCACAGTCGCGCCCGCGAGCGTGACGTTCACGACGGGGAACTGGTCCACGCCCCAAACCGTCGTAGTGACCGGCGTAGATGATCTTGCTCCGGACGGCGCGATTTCCTACACCGTCGTGACGGCGGCAGCGATGAGTGCTGACGCGAACTACAACAACATCGGCGTCGCCAACGTGACCGTGAGCAACACGGACAACGAAAGCATGCCGGTTACCGTCACTCCAACGTCTGGCCTCGTCACCACCGAAGCCGGGGGCACGGCAACGTTCACCGTCGTCATGAACATCGTCCCGAGCGCCAACGTAACGATCACCGCGCGCAGCAGCGCGCCTTGGGAAGCCACCGTTACGCCCGGATCGCTGACCTTCACGCCTGCAAACTGGAACGTGCCGCAAACAGTCACGGTCGTCGGGCGGCGCGACCACCTTGTCGACGGCACGGCCACCTACACCATCGTCACGAGCAGCATGATCACCAGCGATCCGGTGCTCAACGGTTTCGCGGTTTCAGACGTCGGCGCGAGCAACACGGATGTGGATAGCGTCGGTGTGGTCGTTACTTCTGCCGGCCCCATCACGGTGTCTGAAAACCGCACATCGGCGACATTCCTCGTCTACTCGTCGACTCAACTGAGCGCTGGTGGCTTCATGAACGTGTCGGTGAGCGATACGACTGAGGGCGTCGTCTCGCCGACAATGATCTCGTTTGCGGGTAACTCTGCGTCGCCCACGAACCCCACGGTGGTCACGGTCACTGGCCAAGATGACAGCGTCATAGACGGTCCCCAGACGTTCACACTCAACCTAGCAGCGATCACGTCCGCCGATACCAACTACGACGGCCTCGGCGCAACGTCGATTTCGGTCACCAATCTCGACAACGACACGGGCGACATCGTCGTAGCGCCAGCCTCGCGGCTGGTGGTCACTGAGAAAGGCCTGAGCGCCAACCTATCGGTCGTACTCAGTCGAGCTCCTTCGGCGAATGTTGTCGTGGATGTTTCGTCGAGCGATACCGGTGAAGCGACCGTCTCACCGAGCAGTCTCACGTTTACGCCGGTCAACTGGTCCACGCCCCGCACTGTGACCGTCACAGGAGTGATGGACGGCATCATCGACGGCGAGCAACTCGTATCGATCATTACCGCGCCCGCGGTCAGCACGGATGGCAGCTTCTCGGGGGTCGATCCAATCGATCCCATCGTGACGAACATCGACTTTGACGGCCAGCGCTGCATCTCATGCACGAATACGACGTACACCCCCGTCTTCGCGCAACTGGGCTCGGCACCTGCGCTTTCGTATGACGCGCGTTACGCGGTTTTTACCACGTCGACTTCGTTGGTTGCTTCAGACACGAACGGCTCGTCGGATGTTTACGTTCGGGATCGGCAGTCGGGCGTTGTGTCGCTGGTGAGTGTGAATGACGCAGGGGTCGTCGGAAACGCGTGGTCGCAATTCGGAGGCGTGAGTCGTGACGGTCGATTCATTACGTTCTCGAGTATAGCGACCAACTTGGTCGCGGGAGACACAAACGCAGCGCAGGACGGTTTCATGCGGGACACGCTGATGGGCACCACAACGCGCGTAACGACCAATAGCGTGGGCGCGCAGCTGACCGGAATAAGCTCGGCGGTCAATGTCTCGGACGATGGCCGTTATGTGGCGTTCAGTTCGAACGACCCGAACGTAGTTGCCGGGGATACGAACGGCTGGTTCGACATATTCGTGCGCGACAATGTTTCTAATACGGTCGTGCGTGCGAGCGTAACGGAGGCAGGCGCGCAGCTTGCTTACGGGGGTTCGTCCCCGAGCTTGTCAGCGAACGGGCGGTACCTGACTTTTAGCTCGAACAGCGCCGCGACGGTTGAAGACACTAATTTGTGCGGAGACACCTATCGTCGCGATCTCATGACTAATGCCACCGTGCGCGTAAGTGTTCCTCTCACGAGCCCCAACGACTGCCGCTTTGGCTCCTACACAGGGCGGATGTCGGCCGATGGTCGCTTCATCACCTTTGCATCCGACGCGTCCGACTTGGTCGTGGGCGACACGAATGGCTTGAGCGACATCTTCTTGCGCGACATGATGTCGGGGCTCACCACGCGGGTGAGCGTGAGCAGCTCGGGCACTCAGGCGAACGCAGAGTCATGGCCCACGAGTGCGAGCGTTTCTGACGACGGGCGCTACGTCGTCTTCATTTCGAGCGCGACCAATCTCGTGCCCGGCGACACCAACGGTGTTGCCGATATCTTCGTGCACGACATGATCAGCGGCACGACCACACTCGTGCCGCAGACCTTCGATGGATCGCGGCCAAACGGAGTCATTTTCAGCAACGAGACGGCGCACATCTCCGGCGATGGCTTGAACGTCCTTTTCGCCACCTACGCGGGGAACGTGCTCGCGGAGGTCTACGATGCGGACGCGCTGTCTGCCGCGTACCTGACGCCCTTGCCCTGAGAAAACTCGGCCCGGTCCACGCGTCGCCGGTCCTTTTCCTCACCCGCGCCAAGGCCAGCACTCGACAGCGAGGCGCCTCGCTGCTAATAAGGCGCACCTTGCAGGACACATACCTCTGTCCGCGGCCGCAAATGCCCGGAATCACTGCAAAAAGCAGGAGACTGTCTCAAATGGCTATTCGATTCTCGTCCCTTCTACGTCGCGGCACGGCTCTCTTTGCCACCGCCGCCCTCGCATTCTCGGTGATGATGCCGCTTACGGCCCTCGCCCAGGACCCGCCCGAAGGCGTTGAAATGCACCACGGCGGTGAAGCGAGCTTGGTCCTTCCGGATCTCGGTGAAGCTCACTTCATGACCGCGGAAGACGGATCAGGCGGCATCAATGGCCGCATGCTCTTGATGATGGGCCTCGGCGTTTGCGCGCTCGGCCTTCTCTTCTCGCTCATCATCTACTCGCAGCTCAAGAACATGGCCGTTCATCAGGTGATGAAGGACGTCTCGGAGCTCATCTACGAGACCTGCAAGACCTACCTCATCACGCAGGGCAAGTTCATCCTCTGGCTCGAGCTGCTCATCGGCGTGATCATGATCGCCTACTTCGGCTTCGCAGCGAAGGACGCCAACGGCGAGGCACTTGGCGCAGTCAAGGTCGCGACCATCATCCTCTTCAGCTTGGTCGGCATCGCCGGCAGCTACGGCGTCGCTTGGTTCGGCATCCGCGTGAACACCTTCGCTAACTCACGCACGGCCTACGCCGCGCTCGAGGGCAAGCACTACCCCGTTTACGCAATCCCGCTCAAGGCTGGCATGAGCATCGGCATGCTCCTCATCAGCGTCGAGCTCTTGATGATGCTTTGCATCCTTCTTTTCATGCCCGCGGACTACGCAGGTCCCTGCTTCATCGGCTTCGCCATCGGCGAGTCGCTGGGTGCATCGGCTCTTCGTATCGCTGGCGGTATCTTCACGAAGATTGCGGATATCGGCTCCGATCTCATGAAGATCGTCTTCAAGATCAAGGAAGACGACGCGCGTAATCCGGGCGTCATCGCTGACTGCACGGGCGACAACGCTGGTGACTCGGTTGGCCCCTCGGCTGACGGCTTCGAGACTTACGGCGTCACGGGCGTCGCTCTCATCTCCTTCATCATGCTCGCGGTCCAAGAGGCCTTCCAAGCGAAGCTTCTCGTGTGGATCTTCGTCATCCGCATCGTGATGGTCATCGCATCGGGCGTCTCCTACCTCGTCAACGAAGCCATCACCAAGGGCAAGTACGGCGGCGGCGCAAAGATGAACTTCGAAACGCCTCTCACGAACCTCGTCATCCTTACGTCGGTCGTTTCGATGATCCTTACGTTCGTCGTTTCCTACATCCTCATTCCGGATTTGGGCGGCGGCGCGTACTGGTGGAAGTTCTCCATCATCATCAGCTGCGGCACCGCGGCTGGCGCAATCATCCCCGAGCTCATCAAGGCCTTCACCTCGGTTGACTCGGCGCACGTCCAGGAAGTCGTTACGGCTTCGAAGGAAGGCGGCCCATCGCTCAACGTTCTCGCGGGTCTCACCGCAGGTAACTTCAGCGCGTACTGGATGGGCATCGTTCTCGTCTTCTTGATGGGCGGCGCATACATCGTCACCACCACCGGTGCAGGCACCGAAATGGCCATCGGCCAGATCATGACGTTGAACGGACACGACGTGTCGGCGGTCTTCGCCTTCGGTCTCGTGGCCTTCGGTTTCTTGGGCATGGGCCCGGTCACCATCGCGGTCGACTCGTACGGTCCGGTCACGGACAACGCGCAGTCGGTCTACGAGCTGTCGCTCATCGAGAACGTCGTGGATGCGAAGGAGACCATCAAGGCCACCAGCGGTTTTGACGTGAACTTCGAAAAGGCCAAAGAGCTTCTCGAAGAGAACGACGGCGCAGGCAACACCTTCAAGGCAACTGCGAAGCCCGTGCTCATCGGCACGGCTGTCGTCGGCGCCACGACCATGATCTTCTCGATCATCGTGGTTCTCACGGGATTGCAGAGCGAGTTGCTCGTGAACTTGTCCTTGCTTCACCCCCCCTTCTTGCTCGGCCTCATCGCCGGCGGCGCAGTGATTTACTGGTTCACCGGTGCATCGACTCAAGCAGTCAGCACGGGTGCCTACCGCGCCGTTGAATTCATCAAGGCGAACATCAAGCTCGACGGCGTTGAAAAGGCGTCCATCGAAGACTCGAAGAAGGTCGTCGAAATCTGCACGGTCTACGCGCAGAAGGGCATGGTCAACATCTTCATGGTGGTCTTCTTCTCGACGCTTTCGTTCGCGTTCTTGGAGAGCTACTTCTTCATCGGCTACCTCATCTCCATTGCCTTGTTCGGTTTGTTCCAAGCGCTCTTCCTCGCGAACGCGGGTGGTGCATGGGACAACGCCAAGAAGGTCGTCGAGACCACGCTTCGCGCCAAGGGCACGCCCTTGCACGATGCAGCCATCGTCGGTGACACGGTCGGCGATCCCTTCAAGGACACGTCGTCAGTCGCGATGAACCCCATCATCAAGTTCACGACCCTCTTCGGCCTTCTCGCCGTCGAGCTCGCGGAGCAGCTTGGTGCAAACCCGCGCTACGCGCAGATGCGCTACTTCGTGGCCGCGATTCTCTTCTTGCTCTCGGTCTTCTTCGTCCGCCGTTCGTTCTACGGCATGCGCATCGAAGACGAAGGCAACAAGGCCACCGTCGCCACCCCGCCCGTCAGCGCCCCCGCCGAGTGATCGGCGAACCGCCCGCCCCCTAGGCGAGCGATACAAAGAAGGCCACGCGAGCACGGCTTGCGTGGCTTTTTTCCTTTAACCCGAAATCAAGATGGGTTAACCGCCAAGTGTTCAACGCAGCCGACGCGAGGTTAGCGGCGGCGGCGGGAGAGGCGGACGCGCAGGACGTCGCGGAACATGCGGGCGGAGTCGGTGATGGGGGAGACGCGGGAATTTTCGGCGTGGGCCCAGACGACCGGCACTTCGCGGACGCGCAGATGTTGGTCTTGGGCGATGAGGAGCATTTCAACGTCGAACGCGAAGCGCTCGACGGTGAGCTCGCGGAAGACCGATTGCGCGGCTTTATGTGTGAAGAGCTTGAAGCCGCACTGCGTGTCGTGAAAGGGCAGGCCAGTCGCGATGCGCACGATGCGGTTGAAGGTGCGACCCATTGTTTCTCGGAAGCGCGGTTGACGCGTTCGTATGTCGCTATCGGGGAGGCTGCGTGAGCCGATGACAACGTCTGCGCCCTGCTCGATGTAGCCCATGAGGCGGTCGACCTCTTCGATGGGGGAGCTGAGGTCGGCGTCGCTGAAGAGCACGTAAGCGCCTTTGGCCTCGAGCATGCCGCGCTTCACGGAAGCACCCTTGCCTTTGTTCCTCGGTTGGCGCAGGAGGCGCACGGACGGCTCGCCGCGGGCGAAATCGTCGACAACGCGACACGTCTCGTCGCTCGAGCCGTCGTCCACGACCAAGACCTCAATGGAGCGTTTGGCGTCCCGAGCCCACGCGACAATTCGCGCCAAAGTGGCGCCAATACGAGTGGCCTCGTTATACGCGGGCACTACGATCGAAAGTTCGATGCCGGGTCCGGGCGACGCCATGGGGTGGCCGTTTCTAACACACGTTCGGCCGACCCGCCCGCGTAGCTTCCGGCTTGCGGAAACTCCCATCTGTGACGTACACGCAGGGTGTGCTTTTAGCCTTTTTCGCGGCCATTGCTGTTTTCGCGGCCCTGTCCTGTGCTGCGCGGCTGCAAAGCGCGGGGACGGCTGAGCGAGCGCTCGCGGCCTCGATTCTATGGCTCGGTATCTTCTGTGTGCCGGTGCACGTGCTGGGTTGGCTCAACGTACTCACGCGCCTAAACCTCGCCATTGCACTCGCCGTCGTTACCGCCGCAATGCTGGTGCTCGCGTGGTTTCCGACGCGACGCGCACGCATGATGGCCGGCATCATCGCGCAAACTGCGCGCCTACCCTGGGACGCATTCGCGGAAGCATGGCGCGAGCGTAGCGTTGCGTTTGTTGGCTTGATCGCGTGCGCGCTCATCCTGATGTGGACGGCGTGGCTCTCCTACCTTGCGCCGTCGTCGAGCTGGGACGGCCTCATGTACCACGAGGCCATCGTCGGCTTCTCAATCCAGAATCATGGCTTTCGCTGGGTCGAGGTGCCGCAAGGTGTGCTCGAGCAAGTGAACGGCTTCCCGCGCACCTGTGAGTATCTCGCGCTCACCGCGGCGCTCTTCGATGGCAAGCGGTTCATGGACTTGGTGCCGACGGTCGTGAGCCCGATCGCCATTCTGGCGTTCTACGTTGCGATGCGAAGGTTTATGAAGGACCGCTCGGTCACCATCGCGCTCGCGTGTGGCTTGTACTTGGTGCCGGCCATCGTCTTCGAGCTGCGCAGCACCTACGTCGATATCGAATACGCACTTTGCTTTGCGGCCTGCTGCCATGTCGTGACGCGACCGAAAATGGACCTCGCGCACGCGTGGCTGTGCGTGCTCGCGATAGGACTGCTCGGCGGCTTGAAAGTGACCGGCCTGCTACTCGCGCCGCCTCTGCTTGCGCTTTGGTTTTTGCGCGCAAGCGCGACGGGGTTCGAGCAGCGTCGCAAGGCGTACTTGCCCACGGTGTTGCTCGGAACGGTTGCCATCGTCGCCTTGGGCTTCGTGACCTACTTACGGAACTGGTTCGAGAAAAGAACGTCGTTTGGCCGTCGGATTTGAACATCGCAGCGCTCGATATTCATTGGCGCGGGCCCTTCCCGGTCTCCAACATGCAGCACGCCGCGAGCGATGTTTGGAAGGACTTGTTCGATTTGCCCAGTCCGTCCGAGCAGTTCGCCGACTCGCGCGACAATGGCTATGGGAACGCCACGACCGCCATCATGCTTCCGCTTGCGGTCATCGCCATCTTCGCGTTGCTCTTCCGCGTCATCAAGCAGGGTTTGAGCGGACTCTTTCGCGCCTCGAGCGGTGCGTCAAAGAACGACGTCTTTCTTCTCTACCTCACCTTCGCGACGGGCCTAGCCTTCTCGCAGTCGCCGGCATTCTGGTGGGCACGCCTTAATCTGCACGTTGTGGTGATCGGATACATGCTCGTCGCGTGGCTGCTAGGCGAAGGCCGATGGCGAAGGCTCGCTGAAGGGTTTGCGGGCGCACTGATTGTCATGGGCCTCGTCACGTTGCATTGGGCTACGCCCAAATGGGATGTTGGTTACGACGCGATGCGCGCGCTCATGCGAGAGTCAGCTACCGAGCGAATTGCTCATCCGCTGGGCGTCTTGATCATGCCGCAGGCAACAGCTCGCGCGCGTGAAGCCGAGTTGCACGCAGGTGACGTTGTCGCCTTCACGCATCATCCTTTCATCGGCACGTTGTGGAACGAGCACTACACGAACCGCGTCGTGTGGGTGGCCTATCACGGGGAAGCCACATTCTTGCGCGACCTCGGTCGTGCACGAGCGAAGTGGGTTGTGGTCGACCACGCGAGCCCTGAGGCTTCGGTGCTGCGTCGCCACCGAGAGAGCTGGGAGGAAGTGGGACACGCGACGGCGCTCAACAACGAGACGACAGCGTTCCGGCGCGTAAGTCGGCCGATGCTCGCTCCGAGCGCACCGACTCCACCGACAATACCCGCCGGGGTGCGCGCGGCGGCCGCACAGCCGGCACCAGCGAGACCCGATGCCCAAGTGCCTTCGCCGGCGGACTCGCCCCGTGGCCTTCAGATCCGCCGGGAGCCGAGCCATGCACCGTCGCCGCGCATCCCGCCAGTTATGCCGGCCCTTGCTATGCCTGCGGGTCGCGCAAATACTCCGCCCGGACACCCCTAGTATGCTTAGGCGCTTCATCGATTCGGCGAAAGAGTTCTACTCGTTGCGAGACGCAATTCGTATCGCGTCCTCCATTGCAGACGAGCCACGAAAAGCATCCGAGCGCGCGCTATCGATCAGCCGGCAACGCCTCGAGGCGAGCGAGACGCTCTGGCACGCTGGCTTTCGCGCAGAAGGATTGCGACTCGCACTCGACGCGATGCGCACCGCAGAGACTGCGATCCCCAAAGCTGTCGTCACCCTCGCCGGCGAAGAGATGACGCCCGACGCTCGCACTTTGGTCGGTTTCTCGGCAGAGGAAATCAAACGTATCGATGCGACGAACGAGCGTGCGTCGAAGATTGAGTTTCCATCGCTCGATGCGGGCATCGCCAAGGAACACCGCGACCTGCATCGTGAGCTTATCGCAACGCGCCAGCTCATCGAGGTGCAACTCGCGCCCCTTGTAACGACCCGATGGGGACGCGTGGCCACGCGAGCGCGGCGGGTTATCACGACACTGGGAATTCTTGCCCTGGTAATCGCAGGCCTCGTCTGGGCTATCGCACCCAAGCGCGCCATCACGGTGCACGCATCAGGTCACTGGGACGACCAAGACCATTGGCACGAGGACCACATCATCGACGGCGTGGAAGCGACTGAGTGGGCGACTCCCGACGGCTCGGCAGGGTTTGCGGATCTCACGCTGACGCCCGCGCGCAACATCACTGGCATTGAGATTCTCAACGGACATAACACGCCGTGGAATGATCGCGCGACGCGGGCTTTTCGCATTGAGGCCTACAGCCACGGCCGGCGCGTGGGGGCTGCGACCGGCGAGTTTGCAAGCTACGAAATCGCTCCACGATGGAAGCGTCTTGCGTTACCGGCCAACAACGTCACGCGCATCCGCTTTCAAGTTGTCTCATGGCATCAAAGAGGCGCTGCTCTCGCTGAGATACGTTTGCTAGAGCGCTAGACGTGTTCGGATCGTCCACACTAAGAGAGCGGCTTCAACGCCGATTCGATGCATCGGAGACGGTGCTCTGGCTCGCAGCGATTGCTGGTGCGCTCGCGTTCGTGTGGCCGCTTATGCGCCACCCGGGTGGGCTCTATCTCGATCGCACGTTCGCGCATGACGCGCTGATGAACATCGACGATCTGCGTGCGATTCATCAAAACCTTTTCCAAATGTTCTCAGGCAAGAACGTCCTCGATGTTCTCTACGACTCGTCTTTCTATTTCCCGCAGCCTCGCCCGCTCGTGACGAGCGAGCTTCAGCTTCTTGCCGCCGTTGTTACCCTGCCCTTGCGCGGACATCCAATTCTCGCGCACTCAATCCTCATCATAGTTGCGCTCGTGCTCGATTGCGTCGGCGGGGCAAAATGCGCTGAAGCGTTGGGCGCGGGACGCTGGGCGCGTCTTGTCGCAGGAGTCGCTTTCGCATTTTCGGCTTACAGGCTTCCAATCGGGACGGGTACAGCTTCTCTATCTATTCCCAATCCCGTTCGCGATTGCGGCGATGGTCCACTGGTCACGCACAGGATCGACGCGCCAGGCATTCGCTGTTGCGCTGTGGCTCGGCGCACTCACGCAACTCTGCCTCTACTACGCGATGTTCGCGTGCGCTCTACTGCCCGCACTCGCGTTGACGATGCGTTTGAGCTATCGGCGTCCCAAAGCCGTGCGTGATCTAGCCGTGCTGCTTGCGGCCGTACTCGCGATAAGCGTGCCGGTTACTCTTTTGCTGTGGCCTTACTTCGTGCACGGCGATGCTCTTGCGGTCAGTCGCCATGGCGAAGCTATTCTTCAAGTAAACGACGCGATGTTCTTCGCGTGGGCCGACCGCGCCAGCGTGTGGGGTTCGCTGCTCAAGGATCGTTGGCAGAACGACTCGCCGTATTTCCCAGGCGCGCTCGTGCTCCTGGCCGCGATTGTCGCAGTGTTGAGCGCGGCGTGGCGGTACCGCTCGGCGGCTTTCGTCGTGATTGCTCTATGCGCACTGATTTTAATGCCGGGGTGGACTGCGAACATTTCGGTGTGGGTCATCGCAGCCTTGTTGTGCGTAGCATCCGTCTACCTCGCGCGTACGGGTCGCGCCCATCACTCCTTCCCCTCGCTGGTCGTGCTCTTGACCGTCGGAGTGTTTTTATTCGGCGGACACTGGCCGGAATTCTGGGGGATACCCGCTCACCGGAGCTCCATACTCTTGGGTATCAACGCACGTGCCGTTCATCGGTGCGATTCGTGTCGCGCGACGCGCGGGCATTCTCGTGGACCTGGGCTTTTGCTGTTTGGCCGCGTTAGGTCTCTCGCGAATTCGCAGCCCACATATCGCCGCTGCGGTGTGTGTGCTGGCCATGGGCGTCGTCTACTTCGAGGCTTTCCCACTGCGCCTCTCGGCGTCCCCCCTCTCGATGGTATGTGCCGAGCCCAACTACGCGTTTGCGCGCTCGCAGGGCATCCGCACTTTCGGCGAGCAAATCGAATCTGGCGAACCGCATCCGGTGCGAACGATGCATCGCGTGCAAGCCGCTGCGTGCGGGATACGCACGTCGACCGGTCAGTCTGGCATCACGCCGCCCCTCATCGCAGCAGTCGACGACGCACTCGCGTCCCTGCCAGATCGCGCGGCACATGCGTGGTTGTGGGACGCAGGCATCCACTGGGTCATGCTTCGTGGCAGCCCAGTGTGGAGGAGGACGCGCGTGCAGCGACTTGGTGGACACGTTCAACGCGTGCTCGAAGCGCCGTCCGGCACATTCGTTGAGCTTGCGCGGCCTGAGATTCGCAGCCTCGAGCCGCCAGCGACAATCGAGGGTGAGCGCGTTACGGGACTACGTGCGGACTGCGCCGCGCCGGTGATCTGTCCGAGCCTGGTCGACGGCGACGACAGAACGCGGTGGTCCTCCGAGCATGCGCAGACTGGCACCGAGACAATCACGCTACGCTTCCTCGACCAGCCGGTACGAGGACTTCAGTGGAACGCACGCGGCTTTGGTGCCGAGCTTCCGCGGGGATTGCGCTTGGAGTACGTGGGCGCCAATGGCGCATACCAGCGATGGGGCACCTTCGCCGCAATCTCGCCTGCGGTGTTGGGTCGCAGGCCTGGCCGCAGCTCGATCGCATTTAGCTTGCCCACGATCACTACGGGTACCATCCGAATCACTCAAATCGGGCGCACGAACTCCATTCCGCTGAGTGCGACCGAAATCGAGGTCATCCGGGCGCGGTAAACCGGCGTTATTCCGAAACTTCCCAAACATTTGCGCCTCGTTGGCTTGAGCTACACAATCGCCCGCAGACGAAAGCCATAGCCGCTTTCGCCAATCAAAACGTGGAGCGCAACGACCTATCCGAGAAGCGAACACCGTCTGTCGGTGAGCAGGCCCTAAGTAGGCCTCGTCGCTTCTGCGCTGCTCTCTATTGCCGACGTCAGCATGATCTTTACAGATCATGCCCGCGTGCCTCGTGTCACGACGATTTTGCGCGCCGTGGTCGACGAGTGGGCGCTGATGGCGTGCCTCGGATTGGCGCTTGGCATCGCGGTGGGTTTGGTGCAGCGCTCACTGCGCAAGGCCGGTTGGTTTGGCGGCGTCTACAAACGCGTGGTGACCCCGAGTCGATGGTTCGCATACGACCCCGAGGGTTTCGTCGCAGTCGTCTCTGCTGCGCTGACGGCGGGCGTGGTCGCGTACGCCTCGTGGCGCGCATTCTCGATCGTCAGCGTTGCGTTTGCGCAGAAGCAGTTCGCAGGTCTTGCGATGGCGCTCATTACGCTCGCGCTGGTCGCGGGGGCGCTCGTTGTCTTCTCCCTCGCCAATATGCTCTTGCGCCCGCTTCCGCGCGTGCTCGGCGTGCTCGCGAACATGGGCACGCTCTTTTTGCTTGGCGTCGCCGGCGCTATCGTATGCATCGTTCTCGCGCGCGATCTAATCTTGAATCTCTTCGAGAATGGTCTGTGGCGGCGCTACATCGCAGCTCCGATGGTTCTGATTGCCTATGCGCTCGCGGCCATACTCGTTCGCCTTGTAGCGCGACGACGATCCTTTTTCCTGCGCCGCATGTCGGTGCTCGCCGCTTCCGCCGTGGTCGTTGGCCTCTGTCTTTTTCTATGGTCAGCGCTCACCTACGGACATCTTCAATCTGTGCGCGAAATCGTCGAACGGCGCGCCATCGTGGGCAGCAGCGTTGTGCGCACGTATATGCGCCTTTTCGACCGCGACCGTGACGGTTACTCGGCACTTTTCGCCGATTCCGACTGTGATGACAAACGCGCCAACGTGCATCCTGGAGCCTTCGATCGCCCAGGCGACGGTATTGATGCGGACTGCTTCGGCGGCGATGGATCACCCAACGTATCGCCCTTCGGCAACGGCTCATATGGAGCGATGCCGCGGGGCATCCATCGCCCCAATATCGTGCTCGTGACAGTCGACGCACTGCGTTCTGATCACCTGGGCGCGTACGGATATGCGCGGCGCACGTCGCCCAACTTGGATCGCTTCGCGAGAACAGCGACGCGCTTCACGGACGTGATAGCCCCCTCATCGCGCACCGTCGCCGCCATGCCCGCCATCATGACGGGCTTCTACCCTTCGCAGATTGCGCGCGGCACTCAGTATTTCTATCCCGCGCTTCTTCCCGAGAACACCACCGTCGCGGAGTCACTCGCCTCCGCTGGCTATAAGACCGTCGCGATTGCGAGCACCTACTTCTTTGGACGCATTGAAGGATACTTCCAAGGTTTTGATACGGTTGAGCAGGTAACTAATTTCCACTCAACGCGCGAGTGGCCGGTCGACAATGCCATTGCGCACATTGATCGTCTGCGCGTTGGCACCGACCCCTGGTTTGTATGGGTTCATCTCTTCAATGTGCACGCCGACTATCTGGGGGACGGACACGCCTCGCAGTTTGGCCATAGCTTGCGTGACAAGTACGACACGGAAGTCGCACTGATGGACGAGCAAATGGGCCGCCTCTTCGAGGCCCTGAAGGAACGCGATCTGGATGGCACCACCGCCATCGTCTTCACGGCCGATCATGGTGAAGCGTTCGGCGAGCATGGCACCTATTTCCACGAGACTCTCTACGACGAAGAGTTGCGTCCGCCTCTGATGGTGCACTTACCAGGCGGCACAGGCGCGGTTTCCCGCGCGCCGGTCAGCACGATCGACGTAGCGCCAACCATTTTGAACTTGGCCAACGTGCACGTTCCACGGCCGATGCCGGCGCAAAGCCTTGTACCTCTTTTGAATGGTGGCGATGGCCTGGCCACGCGCGTGCGCTTTGCCGAGCGTTTGCCGGACGGTTGGGCGAGCATCAACCAGAAGGCTATCTATGAGGGGTCACTGAAGCTTTTGTGGTTTCTCGAGGACGGACGCCTGGAGCTTTACGACCACCGCACCGATCGACTCGAGCAGACCAACCTGGCCGATGTGCGCGTCGCCGAGACGCAGCGCATGCTTGGTGAGCTTCGCGCGTGGGCCAGTCAGACCGCCAGCAGCACAATGCGCGACGATGAGATTCTGCGCGCCAATCGCTTTCGCCATCCGCCGGCGCACCTCGACCACCGCATGGGTACGCGCTTCGAAGGTTTGTTCACCGTGCTCGGATACAACCTGCCGCGCACGCCTTTCGCTCCGGGCGAATCAATCCCGTTCGATTTCTTCTATCGTGTTGATCAGGAGACTTCGCGCGATCTCACATTTGAAATCTTATTCGAAACTCCGCCGGGATTTCCAAACGTGGAATGGTTTCACGGACGTCACCTACCGGTCCTCTCACGGTACCGCACCCCTCAGTGGCGTGCAGGCGAGTACTTGCGCGACTCGGTCGTCATTCCGATCCCGACCTTCGCTCCGCGCGGTTCACGCATTCACGTAACCTTCCGCGTCGTCGATCATGGCGAAGCGCTGCACTACGAAGGCGACCCGACGGGCAACGGCGTAGTGCGTCTTCCGGACATCGAGATTGAGTGATGGAAGGAAGGTGGAACGCGCGCTTTGTTCAAGCGTTTTTGTGCGCGGGCGCGCTCTTTCTCTACCTCGCCACAATCGACCATCAGTTCGTTTCACCCGATGAGCGCGCGCGCTACGCGCTGGCCGAGCTGATTTCGCGCGAAGGCATCACGGCCCTCGCCAACTCAGGCTCCGTGTGCCGCTATCCCCCGCTTACGTCCATTTGGGCATCGCCTTTTATCCACGTCGGCGCACGCTTCGACGCGCCTGGCCACGACGAGTGGGCTCATCGCGCAGGAGCGTTCGCGAATACACTCATCGCCGTCATCGGCGTTTTTCTCTTCTCGCTGATCATGCGGCTTCGCAAGATCCAGACACCGGTCTGGTGTGCTGCCACCGTCGCGTACATTCTTACCAATCCCATTTGGCCGTACACGAAGCGCTTCTACAGCGAGCCGATGTCGACAACCCTTGCCCTTGCGTGTTTGCTGGGCGTTGTGATCGCGCGGCGGCGACCGATCTTGGGAGTGAGCACGATTGCGCTATCGGTGTTGGGGCTTGGCTTGAACGTACCCGCCGCTGCCGCCGTTGTCGCCATCGCCGCTGTGATGTCACTTGGATCGGTTCGTCGTTATCGGCTTGCTGCCGCGCTCGCCGGCGCGTTCGTGCTGTGCGGCGGCATCGTGCTCATCACAATGCGCATTCGTTTCGGTGGGCCAAGCTCGGGCTACGACGACGAGCGTTTCACCTTCAACATGATCGACGGCCTCTACGGCCTGCTCTTATCGCCCGGACGCAGCGTCTTTCTATTTGCGCCACTCGTCCTGCTTTCGGTGCTCGTGGCTTATCGCGTCTACAAGAAGGGCGAACGAGACGTGGCGGTGCTCTGCATGAGCGCACTTCTCGGCCAAATCGTGCTTATCGGCGCATGGTGGGCGTGGTTTGGAGGTCAGTGCTGGGGACCGCGCCTGATTTTGCCCGTGCTTCCACTCGCGACCGCGTGTGTGCCGGCATGGTTCACGCTCCCGCGGTGGCGCTGGCTTGCGATTCCCGTTGTCGCATGGGGCCTGTGGGTGCAAGGCCTAGGGCTCGCGCTTGTGCACGAGTACGACCAGTACCTGTGGCCAGGCAAGCCCGAATCGTGGTCCTGGTTTCGATTGGACTACTCGCAGCTCACGCGCGTTCCGCGAGACATTGCGGTTTCACCATGGGACATGAGCTCGGATTTTCTGCGACGCGAGAATCGTACCGAGACGGTCATTCACGGCGACGGCCAACCTGTTCGCTACATGCGCGTGCAGCAACAAGGACAATCCATTTTGCACTACTGGGCTATCTCAGACGTCGTCGTTGCATTGGACGATGGCACGGTCTTGCGAGGGCCTGCGTTGAACGGAAGTGTGCGTGTGCGCGATGGCTACGGCATGCCGATGGATGGGCGCGCAGCGATGGACGCGTCGCATTACTCTGCGTGGACGTCGGCCCCGCGCTACCGCAAGCCGGGCATGGCCGTACAACTCGACCTTGGCGCTGTGCGAAACGTGCGAAGCGTTGCACTTGTGCATGGCCAACGGGTCGACGACTTCCCGAGCGATGTGACAGCTACCGCGCAAATCGCACCAGACTCTCGCGCGCGCCCGCTACGTGTCGCCGAAGGCACACCCAAGATCTGGTTTGACCCGATGTTCTTCAAGCTGCTCGCGGCAGGCGCTATCAGCCTTATTCTTGCGGGTATTGGCGCCTCTCTTCGTGGACGGAAGCGTTAGGCGCGCAATTGAACACAGGGCCTTTGCGACCATGAAGATCTCATCCAAGCCGCTCTTGTGCGCACAAATCGCAGCGATGATCTTGCTCGCCGCGTGCGATGACGCGGCCGAGACGGAAACTGCGACCCTGGACCCGTCGCTTGCGCCCGCGGCACTAGGGACGAGGCACTTGCATGTCTCGAATGCTCGTCTTCGCGATGAGCTTGACCGCGAAGTGATCCTGCGGGGTTTCAACGCAGGCGGGCGTGCGAAGATGCCACCCTTCCTTCCGTTCGACGAGGACGCCTCCGTCGATGATGCAGCAGAAGCCGACGCCTACTTCGCTCGGATCGCCGCGCTCGGCGCGAATCTCGTTCGATTGACGTTCAGTTGGGAGGGCCTCGAGCCCGAACGCGGGACCTATTCGCAGCCTTACCTTGATCAGTATGCACAGATGCTCGACGCAGCGTATGCGAACGGTTTGTCAGTCATTGTGGATTTTCACCAAGACGTGTTCGCGTCCCCATTTTGCGGTGACGGGTTTCCGCTCTGGGCGATTGGTGACGAGATTGCGCATGGGCCGCCTCGCTACGACTGCGGCTTTCCCGACTGGGCGCTGCCAGCACTCGACGCGACGAGCGATGTGAGCCGCGCATTCGATCGCCTATGGTCAAATACGGATGGCCTCCAGGATGACATGGAAGCAATGTGGCGCAGGGTTGCGGCCGAGTACGCGGATCACCCGGCGGTCGCAGGATTTGAAGTCATCAACGAACCAGGCGCCGGCAGCGTGCCCATCGAAGTGTTTGAGAGCGAAACGTTGCCTCGGCTCTACGAGCGCATGGGCAGCGCGATTCACGAGGTTGCTTCGGGCGTCCCTGTTTTTGGCGGCGGCCGCACCGGTGACTCGCTAGGCACGTCGAATCACTTGGCAGCGCCAGATCTGCCCGGCTTTGTGTACGCACCGCACTTCTACGATCCTGCAGCGTCCCTGGGAGGGCGTTCGCTGAACGCGGCGCTGCTCAGCACGCGCATCGGTACGATGCTCGAACCCGCGCAGCGCTGGGGCGTGCCTGCGATTCTGGGTGAGTTCGGCTCCCAGAATAGTTACCCCTACAAGGCCGAGCATTTCGACATCATCTACGACGCACTCGACGCGCATCTCGCAAGCGGCGCGATGTGGGACGCGAGCCAGACGAGCAACTACTGGAACTCCGAGGATTTCTCAGTGCTCCGGAGCGACAGAAGCGAGCAGCCGTGGGCCTTTACTACCGACCGCGCCTATCCGCGCGCGGTCGCAGGCCACATCGTCCGCTTCTCGTGGAGCGCTGAGACGGCGACTTTTGAGCTCGCCGTCGACAACGCCACTGCGGGCGTCAGCGAAATCCATCTGCCCGCTCGTCATCTTGGGGATGCGCCGACAATTCGCCTAAGCGGCGATGCTCGCTATCGCCTTATGCGCGAGCGTTCGCTCCTGCTCGTCGCGGCCACGCCAGGCCAGAACTACTCGCTGACAGTCTCGCGCTAAGCAAGGCTAGACGCGGAAAATCCCGGCGCCCCACGTGAAGCCCGCGCCAAAGACCGCGGACAAAATCAGGTCGCCCTTCTTCACTTTGCCTTCACGTCGGTAGTGATCGATTGTGAGCGGCACGGTGGCAGCCGTGGTGTTGCCGTAGAACATGATGCTGTTGAGAGCCTTCTCGGGCGGGATTTCAGCGTAGTGAACGACGGCTTCGTTGATGCGCAGATTGGCCTGATGCGGCACGAACCAATCGATGTCCTTCCACGTGAGTCCGGTCGCGGCGAGGGCTTGATTCGTCGCCATCGTCATGCAGCGAACAGCATGAAGAAAAACCTTCTTGCCGTTCATCGTCGGCCACATATCTCGATTCTCTTCGGTCTTGTTGGCGTCGTAATCGAGATAGGGAACCTTCGCGATGTCGAAGCACTTCAAATAGAGGTCAAGCGCGCCTGACCCATCTGCCTGCACCTTCGTGTAGAGAACGCCAGCACGCTCGTCGTTCGTCTCTTGTGGGCCCACGACGATTGCACCCGCCCCGTCGCCGAAGAGAACCATGACGTCGCGCCCGCGCGTCGAGTATTCGAGTGAGTGGCTGTGAAGCTCCGATCCAACGATCAAGATACGCTTGTAGAGGCCAGTCTTGACGAAGGAGTCGGCCATCTGAAGGCCGTACAAAAAGCCGCTGCACTGCTGACGAATGTCGTAGCAAGCGCACCCTTCTTCACCATCGATCCCGAGCTTCGATTGAAGAAATACGGCCGTCCCAGGGAAATGGATGTCCGGCGAAAGAGTCGCGAGAATAATGCAGTCGATGTCCTTTGGCTGAAGCTTGGCATCGGCGATGGCTCGCACGGCGGCTTCCTTCGCAAGATCGCTGCACGCCCACTTTCCATCATTCGGAACGTAGTGACGTTGTTCGATGCCGCTGCGGACCCGGATCCACTCGTCGTTCGTTTCCGTCTGCTTCTCGGTCTGGCGAACGTGTTTCTGATCGAGATAGGCGAGCTCTTCGTTGGTGACGATCCGGTCAGGAACGTAGGAGCCGATGCCGAGGATGCTGGTGCGAATCATGGCTTAAGATGTACAGCGGAATGCGTTCGCTGAAAAGCACGCTAGTCGACGTGAATCTCAGCGAGCGCTGCGCCCTTGTCGTACCAGGTGCGCGCGACCATCCGCACGCGCTCCACGCCGTCCATGTTGATGGGGACGGTGACAATGCGGGGATGTGTTGTTTCCGGGAAAGTGCCCGGGATCGAACGAAGCTTGCGACCGTTGCCGTAAAGCTCAAGCACGTAGTCTTTGGTGCCGCGATCATTCCACGGCGGGCTCGCCGAGTTCAGCAAGCGGACCTGGCGCACGTGACGCGCTTTGCCGAGCTTCACTTCGACCCACGCGGATACGCCATCGGGACCGAGCCACCACGAGTTGTCATTGTTATCCATCGCCTTGATGCCGGCGAACATGTCGCTGGTACCAAAGAATCCGGACGCGTGAATTTCGTCGTCCGGGACACGCGTGGCGAAGAAGACGACCACGGCCGCCACCACCGCAAGCACCAAGAACGCCGTCACAAAACGAAAGGTGCGCAGCCCGACCTGTTGCGTGCGCGACATCAATGTCGGCTCAAGCGTGCGATGGATACGCTCTTCGGCTTCGACCCAACGACGAAAGACCTCAGCTGAGTCCGCGGGCGCTTCTTCGTCAAGCGACGGCAACTTGAACGTGCGCCGCTGCTCCATTGCCTTCTCGACCGAGTCGATGCGGCGCTTGCTCACTCCACCCTTAGCGAGCATTTCGCGAATGAGCTCGAAGCTGAAGTCGCGCTCCGGATCCAAACCGGCGAGCGTGTCGGTCACCAGGGCGAGCCCCTGCGACGCAAGGCGCAACGCCTCAGCGATGCTTCCATTCGACCAGAGCGCTTCCGCCGCCTGCATCTTCTGTCGGCCAAGGCGAAGCGCGTGATCCATTTCGGTTCGCGTCTCAGGCTTTAGCTTGGCTGCGAGCTCTTGGGCGCCTCGCAACATGAAGAACTCGGTTAGGGCGCTCATGCGTGTGTATCGACCTTTCGGGTGCGTACCGTAGCCAAGGCCAACCTCTACAGCAATAGCGAGACTGCGGCCGCTGAAGTAGTATCCGCCGCTGAATCCCGCAGGCAAACTTGAACTCCCGCTTCCTTACGAAGATGAAGACAAAAAGCGATCCGGTTCTCGGCGTCGCGGCCAAGCTTGCTGGCCCGTTCATGCTTTGCCTGATTGCCATCGCCCAGCTTTGGCCGGGGCTATCGCAAGGGCTCTCGCCGCCCATCTCGTGGGACCATGGCGCGCATCTCGGCAAGGCGATTCAGACTGCGCATGAGCTCTTGCCGTTCCTGCGGGGCTGGACGGACAACGTCGAGCTCGGCGTTCCCCTCAATACCTTCTACGCACCGAGCGGCACGATATTCATTTTGCTCGTGCGCGCGTTTACGTTCTGGCTTGACTGGATTCAAACGTACGCAATCGCGATTGCGGCCTTTCGCTGTCTCGTTGCACTGAGCGTTTACCGACTCGCGCGAGTCGCGGGCGCAGCGCGCGTCGCCGCCTTCCTCGCGGGAGTGATCTTGCTCGCCGACGCCGGCGACCACAGTGAGGGCGGCTGGTTTTACGATGTGCTGTACGGCGTTTGGCCGATGGAGCTGGGCGTCACCATCTTCTTCTTCTCGCTCGCCGATTTGATTCGCTTTCTTGAAAGAGGCAAGCGCACGGACGGCGCGCGCGCGATGTTGCTGCTCGGCATCGCCCTCTTCTCGCATCAGATGGTGCTCATCGGCTCGCTGACAATTTTGCCGATGCTTCTCTTTGGCCGCTGGCTCGACATCGGCAAGCTCAAGGAGCCCGCCTTCCGCATCGCCTCCGTGTTCTCGGTAGCAATGTTGATCTCCGCGTGGTGGCTCTTTCCGTTGCTTGCGCAAACGCGCTGGCTCGACGATCACGGGCAGCTCTACATCACTTACAAAGAGCTCGGCACACGCGCGATGTCAGGCTCGATTGCGCCGAACATGGGCCCATTTACCGGCGTGCTTGTCGTAGTTTCGCTGGTCGCCGCATTCTTCTCGCGCGGTGCGCGGCGCGCGCTCGCCATTGCGACCGCGCTGATGCTCGTGCTCTCGGCCCGCGATTGGCTCACGGGCATTGACTCCATCGGCTGGCTGCCCTCGCTCGGTCGCATCATGTATCCGCGCTTCATGATGCTCGCCAAGCCGATGGCGTTCGTGCTGGTCGGCTTGCTTCTCAGCGACCTGATTGAGCGCGCGCGTGCGGAGCTTCGCGAGCAGCGTCGTGCAGCTGTTGTGGTCAGCTCCGTCGCGCTCATCGCGTTCGTGCTGCCCTTCTCAGCGGGCTTGTGGGCGAAGTCGAAAGAGCTCCTCATCGCGCGCGACGTTCCGACCACTGCGTCGCGCCCCGGCTTCAGCGACTACCTGGCGTACGCCGATTGGATGCGCGCCCAGCCGCACGAACCCTTCTTTCGCGTCGCGTACTCCGACACGACTTCGCACATCTTCCAATCGGCGGCGGCGCTGACGAATCATCCAGCGCATAAGATGGGGATGTTGATCGCGGAAGCATTTGGCAACGTGAGCGACTCGAACAGCGCCCAAGCGCTACGCGACATGAACGTGCGCTATCTCGTTTTCTGGGGCTCGCCAGATGGAAGACTTGTACGCGAATCGCAGCGCGTGCGAGCGTTCGGGCCTCTCTCGGTTTATGAGCTGAACGGTTGGGACTCGCGTATCGCGGTGGACGTCGCAGGACACGCGACACCCACAATCACCGCACGCGGTCATGAACGTTTGGTGATCGATCCACACGGCGCGACCGATTTGCTTGTACGTCGCGCCGCAGGCCCAGGCTGGCGTGCCAGCGCTGACGGCCGCGCAATCGCAATCACTGAGCAACGCCTCGCTTCCGCGCCGGAGCTACGCGTCATGCGCTTGCACCTGCCCGCTGGCACACGCAGCGTTGAGCTCACGTATCGCACCCTGGATGCGCTCGGCATCTTCGCCGCTCTGCTCACATTCGTCGGGGTTGCGTTGGCCGCGCTTTTCGCGTTCGGCATTCTGCAACGGCGTTGGGAGCGCGCACTCGCGCGCGCGAAGTGGGTTGCACTGGTCGAACGCTTCGAGGCGAGCAAGTGGAGCGGCCTTCGCATCGCCTTTCTCGCCGTCGGCCTCCTGCTCCTGATCGCGTTGGTCGTCGCGCTCACCCGCCCCTACCGCTTGACGCCGGCATCGCGAGCCGCACATCTGGAACTTGTGCACGAAGGCAACACGCAGCAATGCACCGAGGCTCGCGACGAAGGCGGTCACGCTTGTGCGGGGCAGAGCTGGCTCGCCGTTGGCCCCACGCTCATGGCAGTCGAAGGACGGCTGCGGTCGTGCACGTGGGCGCACCCCCCGCCTGAAGGCGATGTGATGCGGGCTACCTTCGAGCACGTACCCCTGACGCGATCGCTCAGGTTTGGCGCAGGGATCTCCGATGAGGTCGGAAGCTTGCGCGAGACCGGTGTGATCTCGTTGCGCGTCCTTTCGAGCGGGCGGGAACTTGGGCGTGTCGATGTGCCCGATTCCGGGCTTTGGATCGAGCGTAGTTTTCCGACGCAGCGCGGCGAGCACGATGTGACCGTGGAGCTGACGACGCGTGGCTCAAATGCGCAACATTGGCTGTGCTTTGACGCAATTGCTGAGTGAGCGTTGGGCCTTAGGCCTTGCGGAGAATTGGCGGGGTGACTATGTTCCCCCGAACAAAAGGGAGTCAAAAATCAATGGCCGACGAAGATACGAAGAACGCTCCGGAGATTGAGCTCGACGAGATCAAGCTTCCCGATGAGTGACCCGGCCTTCCGATTCGTAATGCCGTCCTCTTTCCGGGCGCCGTAGCGCCGTTCGATGTGGGTCGCGACAAGTCGGTCGCCCTGGTTGAAGACATCGAAAATCTCGACCAGCCCATCATCGGTATCTTCGCGCAGAAGCATCCGTCGACGGACGATCCGGGCCCAGACGATCTTTATCCGGTGGGCGTAGCGGCGCGCGTCCTGAAGGCGCTCAAGCACTCGAGCGGCAACTACAGCCTCATCCTCCAAGGTCTCATGCGCATCCGCATGGAGAACGTCACCGGCAACGCTCCGTACCTGCGCGCACGCGTCACGCGTCTCGACGAGCCGAAGGCCGAAGACGTTGAGGCAGAGGCGTTGTCAATGAGCCTTCGCGACATCGCGAAGCAGGTCATTCAGTTGATGCCCGAGCTTCCGCGGGAAGCCGGCTCACTCATCGATTCGATGAACGAGCCTGGACAACTCGCCGACTTGGTCGCTGGCAACTTGGACGCTCCCGTCGAAGAGAAGGCAGTTCTTCTCGAAACGATCGACACCAAGGAACGCATTCGTAAGGTGCTTCGTCTCCTGACCCGCCAACTCGAGATCTTGAAGATGCGTGAGCGCATCAACTCGCAGATCAAAGAGGAGATGGGCAAGAACCAGCGCGAGTACGTCCTTCGCCAGCAGCTCAAGGCTATTAAAGAAGAGCTCGGCGAAGAAGAAGGCGACCAAGGCGATTTGGATGTGCTCGAAGAGCGCATCGCGAAGGCCAACCTTCCGACGGAAGCTGAGACCGTTTCGCGCAAGCAGTTGAAGCGCCTCCGTTCGATGCAGGTTGGTTCGGCCGAATATACGGTCGTTCGTACCTATATCGACTGGATCCTCGACATTCCGTGGAGCCATCAGACGACGGACAACATGGACATCGCGGCCGTGCGTCGCGTCCTTGATGAAGACCATTCGGGTCTCGACAAGGTCAAAAAGCGCATCGTCGAATACCTCGCGGTCCGCAAGCTCAAGGCCGACAAGAAGGGACCGATCCTTTGTCTCCTTGGACCTCCCGGTGTTGGTAAGACGTCACTCGGTCGCTCGATTGCGCGCGCTCTCGGACGCAAGTTCGTTCGCGTCTCGCTCGGCGGCGTGCACGACGAAGTGGCCATCCGCGGTCATCGTCGTACCTACGTCGGCGCACTCTCCGGCCAAGTCATCCAGGGCATGAAGAAGGGCAACACCATCAATCCGGTGTTCATGCTCGATGAGATCGACAAAATCGGTCACGACTTCCGTGGCGATCCCGCAGCGGCACTCCTTGAGGTTCTCGATCCGGAGCAGAACGACACGTTCTCGGATCACTACCTCGAGATCCCGTACGACCTTTCGAAGGTCATGTTCGTCGCGACGGCCAACGTGGGCGACACGATTCCGGCTCCCCTTCGCGACCGCATGGAGATCATCGAGATCCCCGGCTACACGCGCCGCGAGAAGTTGGCCATCGTGAAGAACCATCTCGCACCCAAGCAAATTGAAGAGCACGGCCTCAAGCCGAGCCAGCTGGAAATCGGCGACGGCGCACTTGCTTCCATCATCGATAGCTACACGCGTGAAGCGGGTGTTCGTCGCTTGGAGCAGCAGGTAGCAACGGTTATCCGCGGCGTCGCGGTGAAGGTTGCTGAAGGCGATATGGGTCCCTTCAAGATTATGAACGAAGAAGACCTTCGTCCGTACTTGGGCCCGGTGCGCTTCACGAGCGAAGTTGCAGAGCGCACGGCTGAACCGGGCGTTGCAACCGGCCTCGCATGGACCTCGGTCGGCGGCGAGATTCTCTTCATCGAAGCCACGCGTATGCACGGCACGGGCAAGATGCAGCTCACCGGCCAGCTCGGCGACGTCATGAAGGAGTCAGCGCAAGCGGCTCTAAGTTACGTCCGCACGCACGCGAAGGATTTCAATCTGAGCGAGGACTTCCTCGAGAAGAGCGACATCCACATTCACATCCCCGCGGGCGCGATGCCCAAGGACGGTCCCTCGGCCGGTGTGACCATGATGACGAGCATCGTATCGCTCATGACGGGTATCCGTATCCGTCACGACGTTGCGATGACCGGAGAGATCACCTTGCGTGGTCGCGTCCTTCCGGTTGGCGGCATCAAGGAGAAGATCCTTGCGGCTCACCGTGCAGGCATCAAGCGCGTCATCCTTCCTGAGCGCAACGTTGCCGACCTGGACGAAGTGCCGCAGGAGATTCGTGACAGCCTCGAGTTCGTCCCAGTCAGCAAGATGGAAGACGTCCTGCGCAATGCTCTCGAGTCACCGGAGAAGTTGAACTTGGACGGCGGCGCCGACAAGCCGGCTCCGACCGTGCACGCGTAAGACTCGCGTACCCACACAGAAGATGCCCTGCCCTGGTGAAGCCTCGGCGGGGCATTTTTTTATTCGGACGGCGAAGCTAGCTACGAGGCGGCGCCAGCTTACGAGGCGGGGACGATCGGTGAAATAGTGAAATAGGACCAACGCGCACGCTATTTCACTATTTCACCGATCGTCCCCTGACTCTCGCTACGAACGGTGGCCAAGTAGGAAAATCGCCGAGCCGAAGAGGAGGAGCAGCAGCGCCGCCGTCAGGAAGGAGAGTACGGCTGCCGCGATCACTCCGTGTAGCACTTCGCGCTTACCGCTTCTTCGCGCGAGCACGAGGGCCGCGGCGAGTACCCCGCCGAAGACGACGAGCGGTCCAATGACCAGGAACGGCAACGCCGCCGCGCTAGGGTTGCCCTTGTTGCTGACGATGTACATGAACATAAACGACGTGAACCCGACCACTCCGTTGGCGAGCGTGAGCCAACCTACACATCCGAGTGCGAATGCGCCAAAGGACCATGACTGCCCGTTGCTGTTCTGGGCCGGTGACTGTGGCGGACCTTCGTAGGGCTGCATGCGCGCTCTAAGTTATACGAAGCGGGGACGATCGGTGAAATAGTGAAATAGCGAGGCGCGCAGTCCCGTATTTCACTATTTCACCGATCGTCCCCGTGTCTATGATGCGGGACGGTGGTTTTGCTTAAGCGTGAACGGTGGCCTTTGGTCATCACTGTCGCTCTCTTCGCTGCGGGGCTTCTCCTTCGCTTGTGGGGGGCGATGTATGGGCGCTTCTTGGGCGATGAAGCGCATCAGTGGGCGACGGCGGTGCACATCGCGCGCTTCGAGGAGTTTCCGAGCTTCGGGCCTTCGGTGTCGGGATCTGCGGCCAATGTGCCGGGACCCCTCTTCTACTACTTGATGGCCATTCCCGAGTTGCTCTCGTCGCATCCCTATCTGTGCGGAGCGTTCACGAGTCTGCTTCACTTGCTGTGCATCGCTGGCTTGTACCGCCTTGCGAAAGAAGCACGCGGCACGACGGCAGCGCTCTTTCTGCTAGCGATGCTCGTCGCGAATCCATGGGAAGTGTTTTACGGCGACCGCGTGTGGAGCGCCTGCATGATGCCGGTGTGGGCCATGGGCACAGCGTACGCGTCGTGTCGCGTCACCAATCCGAAGTGGCAGGCAGCGCTTCTCGTTCTGCTTTTCAGTGCGCCGCAGATTCACTTGTCGGCGCCAGTGTTGTGGGTTCTGTCCGCGATTCTTCTTTTGCTCGGCCCGCGCTTCAAGCTTTCCTGGAAGTGGATTGGCATCGGCGTTCTCGCGACGGCGCTACTCTGGACGCCGCCCCTCATTCAAGAACTGCGCACGGACTTCGCCAACACTCGCGCCATATTGTCCGAAGGTGGCGGCCACGAGCCTGCTGAAAAGACCCGCCAGATCCCTTGGCGCACCGCTCTTTACACGGTGCTCTTTTCCACGAGCGAAATCGGCTATCAGTTCGGCGAAGGCTACTTCGGTTGGAAGCCTTTCGATGATGCGGCGGAATACGGTACGAACGCAGGGCTCGCACGACGCATCGAGCAAGCAGGTCCGCTGCGCGCAGCGTTGCAAATCCTCTCTGTGGTCGTGGCGGCGTTGTGCTGGATCGCGTTCGCAATCGTATGGGCGCGCACGCGTTGGAAGGGGCGCGTCGCACCGCTCGAAGTACGCCTCACGCTGGCAGTCGTCGGCAGTATGGTCGTCGCCGCCGCGCTCTTGATGTTCGCGCACAAACCGTTCTTCCCGCACTACCTCTTGTACGTCGGGCCGCTGGCGGTGTGGCCGGTGGCGATGATGCTCGACCGCGCGTACGCACAATTCGGTCGTGTCGGCGGAGGCGCAGTCATCGCGACGACATGCGCTGTCGTGATCGGCATGGCGATCAACGTCGTGCACTACTATCGCGAAATCGATGGCTGCAACGGCGTGATGGCGACCGTGTCGATGGTCGCGGCCGTGCAAAAAGGTCCGCAGCCCTACTCCGTTCGCTTCGAAGGTATGAACAATCAGTTCGTGTGGAATCAGGTGAGCTCCGTGCGACCCAACGAAGACACGGTCCGCCGCGAGCCGCGTCCCACGCGCTACCTGGTGCACAACGCCGAAACGCAGAGCGCTGCGATTTCACCGCAAGGCACTCTGCACTACGGCGTCGAGCTCGAGCGCCAGTAGCCGCCTGCGGCCATTGCAGTAGCCAAGATCACTGGCTGAAAGAGCAGCCGTGTCGGGAGAACGCGCGCCGCAGCGTGCGGAATCACAGCGCAAAGTACCTGTGCTCGCCGTGGCATAGGATCTGCTTAAGCGGCCTCTTGCGAATACAACCGCAAGGGGTGCCGATGCTTCGAATCTCATTGATGTTCATGTTGGCGTTGGGAACCGTGGGTTGCGCAGCCGACGTCGGCGAATCCGTCGACGACGCGAGCGAAGACACTGACGATCCGGCAGGGAAAGAAGATGGGGTCGTGCGCCCGGTCGGCACGTTTGAAGTCGATAACGTCGCGGGCACACAAGGCCTCTATCTCGTCACGCTGATGAGCGACAAGACGTTTCACTACGAAAAGCGAGATCGCGTTGTATGCGTACGCGCGCCCTGCCCGGCTCGCATCGCCGCGCGCGACGGAACCTACACCTACACGAAGTCCGGACGCAGCCGCTACATCCGTTTCCTCGACGAGGACCGCGAGCTCATCGCGCGCTACCGCTACACCTTCAGCGCGACGAGCGGCGTCCTGCGCATGACCAAGATCGATGACGGCGCAGCTGGCGCAACGGTCAGCCTCACGCGCGACGAGGCAGGCGGCTGGTGCGAGACGAGCGCGCAATGCACAACGCAGGAACTTCCGCTCTTCCGCTGCCTGGGCGCTCACTGGGAGTGTAGCGAAGACAACGCCTGCGTGCCCGGCACGTGTTCGCAATCCGGCCTCTGATCGAAAAGGAACGCGCGACGGCCGCCTCAGACTTTCCGTCTGGCGCGGCCGTTTTTATTGGTCCTCGGACGGGGTCAGTAGACGGTGAATGTGTATGCCGCGCCAGCGCCCGTGGCCGCATTGTTCGTCTGGTCGCCGCCGACGCCCGTCGCCGTGCTCGCTTCCGTCGGAGCGCCAACTGCCACGGTCGAGCCGTTCGCAGACATCGCAACTGTCGTACCGAATCGATCGTTTATATTCGTGTTGGAGGCCTTCACGTAGGCGTACTGCGTCCAGGTCGAACCCGCACGCGTGAGCAAATAGACGGCGCCCGAGTTGGTAGCAGTGTTGTCTGTCTGGGATCCACCGATGCCGGTAGCGGCGCTCGCCTCACCGGTTGCACCAGCGGCAAGCGTGTTGCCGTCGGCCGAAAGCGCCACAGCCCAGCCGAAGAAGTCGTTTGCCCCGGGGTTGCTCGCCTTAACGTACGCCTGCTGCGACCACGTCGCGCCCGAGCGTGCGAACACGTAGACCGCGCCCGAATTGGCCGCGCTGTTGTTGGTCTGGTCGCCGCCGACACCACTTGCGTTGCTCGACTCGCCGAATGCGCCGACCGCAAAGGTCGAGCCGTCGCCGGAAAGGGCGACGGAGAGGCCGAATGAGTCGTTCGCCCCGGTATTCGACGCCTTGATGTAAGCCTCCTGGGCCCACACGCTGGCGGTCCGACGGAAGATGTACGCTGCGCCAGATCCGGTAGACGTGTTGTCCAATTGGTTGCCACCGATGCCGGTCGCGGCGCTGCCTTCGTAATACGCGCCCACTCCGACCGTGTCGCCATCCGCGGAAATCGCAATCGCGCGACCGAAGTAGTCGCTCATGCCCGCGTTCGACGCTTTGATGTAGGCCTCCTGCGTCCAGGTTGAGCCCGCGCGCACGAACACATACGCAGCGCCTGAGCCCGAGAGGGTGTTGCTTGCCTGGTTTCCGTTGATGCCAGTTGCTGCACTCGCTTCGCCATAAGCTCCTACCGCGAGTGTGTTGCCGTCACCCGATAGACCTAGCGAGTAGCCGAAGTTGTCGCTCGCCCCGGCATTCGATGCTTTGACGTAGGCTTCTTGACTCCACGTAGCGGACGCGCGCGTGAACACGTATACGGCACCGGCGTTGGTCGCAGCGTTGTTCGTTTGATCACCGCCAATGCCGGTTGCGTTGCTCGCCTCAGTGTACGCGCCAACGGCGAGCGTGCTGCCGTCGGAAGATAGAGCGAGGTTTGCTCCGAAGAGGTCGTTCGTGCCCGCGTTGGAAGCCTTGATATAGGCCTGCTGTGTCCACGTCGAACCGCTGCGCGCGAACACATAGACGCCTCCTGCGCTGCTGGCCGCGTTGCTGGTTTGATCGCCGTCGATTCCGACGGCGGCGCTGTCTTCGCCGGTGGCTCCTACGGCTAGCGTATTGCCGTCCGCGGACAGGGCAACGTTTGAAAATCCATCGGCCGCCGCTGTGTTCGAAGCTTTGACGTATGCGGTCTGTGCGAGCGAGCGTTGATTGGTGACGCTCACATCCGACACCGCGATTCCGTTGTAGGAAGCGCTCGAGCTGGTCGTCGCGCCGGTGACGATGGTGTACGCGACGTCGCCATCGAAGAGCTGATCGCTTGCTCCAGTCACGGTCACGGTCTGCGTCACGTTCCAGTTGCTGGATGTAAACGTAAGCGTCGACGGTGCAACGGTGCCTTCGGCAGTGTTGCTGCTCGAGAGCGCGATGGTGACGTCGGCCTCAGGCTGCGCCCCCAGCGCAACAGTGAACATCGCGGTGCCGCCGGCTTCGGTCGTGATCAATCCCGAGGTCGGCGAGACGGTAACGCTCGCGACATCGTTGTCGTTGTTCGTGACGCTGACGTCATCCGCGCTGATGCTCGAGTACGTCGGATCGCCGCTAACTGCATCCGATGTAACGATGGTGTACGCAATGTTGCCGTCGACGGTTGCGTCATCGACGCCGACCACTGTGACTGTCTGTGGGGTATTCCAGTTGATGCCGGTGAATGTCAGGCTCGTTGGCGTGAGGCTTCCTTCGGTGGCGTCGCTGCTGGAGAGCGTGATGGTCACGCTGGCTGTGGGTTGAGTGCCAAGGCGCACGGTGAACGTAGCCGTCCCGCCCGACTCGGTCGTCACAAGGCCCGAGGTCGTCGAAACCACGATGCCTGAGGTGTCGTCATCCTCATTGGTGAGTGAAACGCTGGTGCCAAGGCCGCTGTAGCCCGCATCGCTGCTGGTTGCACCGAGCGCAACGGTGTACGAGATGTGGCCGTCATCGATGCTGTCGTCGACGCCGCGCACAGACGCTGTCTGCGGAACGTTCCAGTTAGCGCTCGTGAAGGTGAGCGTCGTCGTCGCCGGACTTCCTTCCGTAGTATCGCTGCTTGTAAGCGCGATGGTCACGGCGGATGTCGGTTGCGAGGTGAGCACCACGCTGAACGACGCGACGCCGAGGGCCTCGGTCGTCGTCAATCCCGACGAGGGCGTCGCGACAATGCCGGCGACGTCGTTGTCGGAATTCGTCACCATCACGTCCGGTGCGTTGAACATGCTGTAGCCCGCGTCAGCGCTGGTCGCGGGAGCTACCACGACGGAGTACGTGACGAGGCCGTCGGCAATCGAGTCGTCAACGCCGCTGACGGTCACAACTTGCGGGATATTCCAGTTCGCTGGGGTGAACGCGACGCTCGCGGGCGAGACCGTGCCTTCACCACTATTGCTGCTCGATAGGGCAAGGGTCACATCCGCTGTCGGCTCCGACGTGAGCGCGATGGTGAACGTGGTCGTGGCGCCCGACTCGCTGGTCGTAAGCCCGGACGTTGGTGACACGACCACTCCCACGACATCGTCGTCGGTGTTCGTAATCGTTGCGTCCGCGACGAGAAGCCCCGAGTAGTTCGGGTCGGTGCTCGCAACAGCCCCCGTGACGATGTGATAAACGCGTCCGCCATCGGCGGCGAAGTCGTCAACCCCGCTCACTGTGACGGTCTGCGGAACGTTCCAATCGCTCACACCGAAAGTCAGGCTCGCGGGGGCGACCGTGCCTTCGGTGATCAAATCAGATGTTAAATCGATCGTGACGTCCGCCGTCGGCTGGGAGTTCAGAACGATGCTGAACATCGCCGTGCCGCCCGCTTCCGTCGTCGTCAATCCCGTCGAGGGATTAACCGTAACGCCGGCGGTTTCGTCGTCCGTGTTCGAGACCTGAACGGGCACGGGAGTCAGCGCCGCATAGTTGGCGTCGTCGCTCGAATCGACCCGTACGAGCACGCCGTAGAGCTGGTCCCCATCGACCACCGAATCATTGCGGCCCGTGACGGTTACGGTCTGTTCGGTCGCCCAATCAGCCGCGGTAAAGACAACGGCGCCGGGCGATACCGTTCCCTCGGCTGGATTGCTACTCGAAATCGCGAGCGTTACGTCAGCACTTGGCTGTGAGCGAAGCGCAATCGTAAAGGTTGCGGTGCCTCCGCCCTCGGTGGTGATGAGCGTCGTCTCGGGCGTGATCACCAAGCCCGCAGTTTCGTCATCGGCGTTGCGAAGCGTAACGGGTGTCCCGCTGAGGGCCTCGTAGTCCGTGTCGATGCTCGTCGACGGTCTGACATTCACCATGAACTCCTGATCGCCATCGACGATAGGATCGTCGACACCTGTCACGACGACCGTCTGCGGGATGTCCCAGTTGTCGGGCGTAAACGAGAGAGACGTTACGGAGAGCGTCCCTTCTGTCGTGTCGGAGCTTTCAACTGCGACCGCGACATCGGCGGTCGGCCGCGACTGCAACGCGACGGTGAAGGTCGCGGTGTCGCCGGCTTCCGTTGTGTGCAGGGCATCTTCGGCCTCGACCACGATGCCGGGGGTTTCGTCGTCGCGATTGACGCCCGTTACATCGTCGACGTCCAAGCCGTCGTAGTCTGCGTCGGCGCTGTCCGTCGCACTGGAGAGGATGGTGAAGGTAGCGTCACCGTCCACGCTTTCATCATCGATACCAGTGACAGTGACTACCTGGGCTGAAGACCAGCTGGTGGGCGTAAACGTGAGCACGAGCGGCATCACGCTCGCTTCGGTCGGCGTGTCGCTGCTCACTGTAAGTGATACGTCCGCCGTTGGCGCGGACACGAGCTCGACCGTGAAGGTGGCGGTTCCACCGGCTTCGGTTGTAATGAGGCCGCTTACCGGTGTCACGATGACCGCCGCGGTTTCGTTGTCCGTGTTCGACACGGTGACGTCGGCCGGATCGATGACGCTGTAGCGCGCGTCGGTGCTCGTCGCCATCGCAGTGCGAATCGTGAAGGTCTGATTTCCATCAACGTCGTCATCGTCGACGCCAGTAATCGTGACGGTCTGCGGCGCATTCCAGTTGACGGTCGTGAACGTGAGCGATGCGGGCGAAACGGTGCCCTCGCCTGTGTCGCTGCTCGACAAGCCCACGACTACGTTGGCTGTTGGCTGCGCTTGCAGCACGACGGTGAACGTTGCAGTGCCGCCGGCCTCAGTGGTTCGCAAGCCGTTGGTCGGCGTGACGAGGATGCCCGGAGTGCCGGGGTTACCACCGTCTGTTCGCGACCCATCGATGCCTCCACCGTCGGACACGGGTCCGGTATCGGGTAAATCACCAATCACATCGGTGCTTCCGCAGCTGGCGACAAAGAACAATGCGAATACAACGGCCCACTTTGACTGCAACATAGTGTTCATCCCTCGAAGCGAAGTGTATCGAGGGTCGGGCCGGCCGTCGATCGTGAATGATTGTGAAATCTAGGCGTTTTCCGAGCGTTGCATCAGGCTGCTCAGCGCCAAGGCCCCTGCAAGCACCGCGTACGTTGCAAAGATCGCCTGGGGCGAGAAGCGCAGCTCAAAGCCCGGAGTCAGGCGCTTGGGTACAAGCTTGTAGTCAGTCACGTAGGCGAGAGCAGAAGTCGCCGCGCCCGCGACAAGAGCGCTGACCTTCGAGCGACGCGCCCATGTGCCAAATGCGAGTTCATGGAGTGCGGCCCAACTGCCCATCGCCCCGGTGTTCAACACTGCGCCGGCGACGGTGTGCTTCAGATCGAACTCGTTCGCGCGACCCGCGTCCTCGTCACCCCTAGAATATGGCTCGTCGCGTTCAACCCCGAAGCCCAGCTCCCTCTGCACGTGAGCGAAGAGCACGCTCGCCAACGTCGTCGCTGTCGTTGCGACAGTCGATGCGAGCGCGGCGTGCTCGATGCGGCGGAAAAGCATCTCGCAGATGTGGTCCCCCACAGTGCCGGGTCAAGCGTGCTCTTCAAACGGAGACCGACTGGCCCCACCAGTGGCCACCTGACCCCAGCGATCGCCGGAACTGGAAACCTCAGAAGCCGCGTATCGAACTTGGACACCCGATTTTTTCGCGCGTTTTTACGCGGTCGAGCGAGCGCCGCCGTTGGCCCGCCAAATGCAAAGAAGCCAATACGTCGACGCGCAACGCAGAGTGCTCACGCGCTGGTTGCCACTGACAAAGTTTATTTTCTCCCCTTTGTTCGCTCCCTCCCCCCCCAAGCCGCCTCCACGAGTTGCCCCTCGTGGGGGCGGCGCCCTTTTAACTCCGCGTATGGTCCGAAAGCCTGGCCACCAATAACGTCGGTGCGGTTGCCGTTTTCGCTGGATCTGTAGGACGCGTGGCGCGCGCGACCATCGCCGATGTAAAGTCGCCGCCATGAGCCATCAGGTCGCGGTGCTTGGAGCAGGGTCGTGGGGAACGGCCCTGGCGAAGTTGCTGGCCGACAAGGGCAACTACGTTCGTCTGTGGGCGCGTCGCGAGAATGTCGCGCAGGCGATTGAAGCCGCGCGCGAGAACACCGCCTACCTCCCGGGTGCTGCGCTTCCAAAGACATTGCGCGCAACGCATTCGCTTGAAAGCGCGCTTCAGGACGTCGACATGATCGTCTCGGTCATTCCGTCGCACGGCTTGCGGGACACATTGAAAGAGGCGCTGAGCCTCTTTCCGAATGTCCCGATTGTGAGTGCAAGCAAGGGCATCGAAAACTCAACGCTCAAGCTCGTGTCAGAAATTTTTGAAGAACACCTGCATCCTTCGCGCCACAAACAGCTCACCTATCTCTCCGGTCCAAGCTTCGCGCGTGAGGTTGCACTGGGAATGCCGACCGCAGTATCGGTCGCGGGTCTGGATGCAAAAGTGACGGAGCGTGTGCAGCACGCGTTCTCGACCGATCGCTTTCGCGTCTATTCGACAGACGATGTCGTTGGCGTGGAGGTAGGCGGCGCGCTGAAGAACGTTATCGCAATCGCAGCTGGTATCGCGGACGGTCTTGGCTTCGGCTCCA
The DNA here is from genome assembly GCA_016712745.1 of Sandaracinaceae bacterium. Taxonomy (GTDB): domain Bacteria; phylum Myxococcota_A; class Polyangia; order Polyangiales; family JADJQN01; genus JADJQN01. Next base: position 844,739 of record JADJQN010000015.1, on the reverse strand, counting down.
ACACGCGCGCGGCGTTGATTACGCGGGGACTCGCGGAGATCGGCCGCTTAGCGATGAAGCGCGGCGGCCATCCGCTTACGCTCGCAGGACTCGCGGGCATGGGCGACTTGGTACTGACTTGCACAGGTGACCTTTCACGCAATCGAACGGTGGGTCTTGAGCTGGGACGCGGAAAGAAACTGGCGGACGTCTTGGCGGGCATGACTCAGGTCGCTGAAGGTGTGCGCACGACCAAGAGTGCCTACGACCTCGCGTTGCGCGAACATGTGGACATGCCCATTGTCGGTGAGATTTACAAAGTGTTGTACGAGGACAGGGCGCCGCTCGACGCACTGCGCTCGCTCATGACGCGTGACCCGCGCCCCGAGCGCGACTAGGCAGCCGCGATGAACGAACCGTCCGAAGCCGCAAACCGCAGAGAGTTCGTGCTTGGAACGCTAGCGACGTTATTTCTCGCCGCGTGTGGTCAACGCAGCGACGGCCGCGTGGTAAGTGAGCCTGAAGTACCAAGCGCGCATCCCACGTCGTTTTCCCGATTCCGGCGCATCTACGGCAACCCCCAGATGCGCGCGCGCTTTCTGCTTTTCCTCAGCAACGTCTATCACATCCTTCCCGAGACCGAGCTTCATCGCGTCATCACGCAGGCGAGCCAAGACCTCGAGAGCGATCATGCGATCTATCTTCGAGTGCAGCGTGAGTTGCCACGTATTCGCCCTCTGCTCGCCAGCGTGCGCTATGCCCTTCCCGCGCTCGCGCATCAGAAGACCGAAATCGCCCGCGAGACCGCGCGACTCGTTGGCAATCGCGTGCGCGCGGAGAGCTACGTCGAGATCGGCACGCCTGGCCGCTATGTGAATGCCCTGCGACGGGAGATGCACATCGGCAACGAAGTAGTCCTCGTCCACGTGAAGTCGCCGGAGTTCTCGCTCGAAGACATCGCGGAGCGCGGGCAGTTACGCCGCGTCGGCGAATTCACCAACCTCAATAACTACGAACCACTCGATCCTGCTGTCGTACCGATGGGTCGCGTCGATTTCATCACCAACTACATTGGCCTCCACCATGCGCCACGCCCGAAGCTCGATGCGTTTGTCGACTCAATACGTGAAGCGTTGAGACCAGGCGGAGTTTTTGTTTTGCGCGATCACGATGTCGACAACGCCGACCAAGATACGCTCGTCGCGCTTGCGCACGACGTCTTTAACGCGGGCCTGGAAGTGCGTTGGGCCGAAAACGAGGAAGAACTGCGACACTTCCAATCCGCCGTAGCGATCGAGCACTATCTGGCCGCAAAGGGCTTTCGCCGCTTTGGCGACCTCGTCGCGCAGCCAGGCGATCCGACCAAGAATCTTCTCTTCGCGTTCGAACGAGTCTGATGGCCCAGGGCGACGCGCGAGGGCTACGTATCGTCTTCTGGATGATCGCTCGCGCGATGTTCGTCACGATGGGGCGCGCCATTCGACGCGTAGCACGCAGACATCCGAAGAAGACGATCGCGCTCGCAGCGTGGTTGCTTTACACCATTGGTTTCGTGATCTGGTTTCGCGCGGGGCCCGACCTCGCGCCGCACGTGGATCGCGCCATCGTCAACGACGTCACCGCGATGAATCCCATCGAGGTCAGGCGCATCGCCTATCCAGCGAATGCCGCGGAAGTGCAACGCATCATGTCCGAGTGCGATGGACCCATCGCGATCGGAGGCGGTCACTACAGCATGGGCGGTCAGACCGCCTGCGAAGGTTGCCTCTCCCTCGACATGCGGCACATGAACCACGTGCTCGGTCTCGACGTCGCGAACAAGCGCGTTCGCGTCGAGGCAGGCATTCGTTGGCGCGACATTCAGGAGCTCATCGATCGGCATGGCCTTGCGATTCGCATCATGCAAACGTACTCGAGCTTCACGGTCGGCGGCGCTCTGAGCGTCAACTGCCATGGGCGGTACATCGGTGAGGGCCCGCTAATTCGCTCGGTCGAGGCCATAAAGCTCGTGCTCGCCGACGGAAGCCTCGTGAGCGCGAGCCCCCAGGAGAACTCGGAGCTTTTCTACGGCGCTATTGGCGGATACGGCGGCATTGGCGTCATCGTCGAAGCCACGCTTCGTTTAGCGGACAACGCGAACGTCGAACGCCGCACGCACGCGATGCCCATCACGCAGTATGGCTCGTACTTCAGGCAGCACATTCGCGATTCGCGCAGCGCTATTTTTCACAACGTGGATCTCTACCCGCCGGCGTACACCACCGCACAATCCGTTACGTGGTCTGAGACGACTCGTCCGCTGACTGTGTCCGAGCGCTTCGTTCCACGCGCGCGCCCTTCGCTCATGGACCAGCTGATGCTTTATGTGGTTTCTGAAGTGCCCGGCGGCAAGCGAATCCGCTCCGCGCTCTACGATCCCTGGCTCTATCGCAACCAGCCCGTCACCACGCGCAATCACGAAGCAAGCTACGACGTCCTTGAGCTTGAGCCCAGGTCGCGAGAGACGTCGACCTATGTCTTGCAAGAGTACTTCGTTCCGGTCGCACGTTTAGATGAGTTCGTACCCAAGATGCGCCGCATCCTGAATGAACACGAGGTGAACGCACTCAATCTTTCCATCCGACATGCGCGACCCGATCCGGGCAGCTTGATGGCGTGGGCGCGCGAAGAAATGTTTTGCTTTGTGCTTTACTACAAACAAGACACGACACCCGAATCGCGCGCTCACGTTGCGCGATGGACACGTGAGCTCATCGACGCTGTTCTCTCCGTCAACGGAACTTACTACCTGCCGTACCAACCGCACGCGACACATGCTCAATTTCGCCGCGCATATCCGCGATTCGAAGAATTCGTAAGCCTTAAAGCTCGCGTTGATCCGCACTATCGATTCCGCAATACCTTGTGGGACACGTACTTGCCGCCTACCCAAGACGCACAGTTCCGCGCGCTAAAGCGCTTGCGTCAGGAACGCGATGCCTTGCGCGATGAGGGCCAGACCTTCCTCACGTTGCCTGAGTGGTACATCGTCTTTAGCGCGGAGGAGTACGCACAGCACTTGTCGCGTCGCGCTCCAAGCAGCTTTCCGTACTTTGGCTCGAATGCGCAATTCTGGAGCTCGTACCGCACGGTTTATCACCGCACTCGCGGAACCTATCCTCCCAACACCGAGTACCACACGATGAACTGCGTCATCGGCGTCAGCTACTCACTCGAGAATCTGATCAAGGGTGTTTACGAGAATACCGTAGGACGCATCACGGAGTGGTTCGCGGATGCCGGCGGCGCAACGCCAGCCACGGCCGAGGATCGCTACGCTGCGCAAGTAGCGGCGGAGTACAACACGTTCATTCGCACCTATCCCTGGTACGACTTTCCGTACGCCGCGAAGCTGAAAGAGTTGTGGAACCTCGACTCGAGTCGCGACGTCTCATTCATTCGAAAATGGGAGCGCCTTTTCATCTTGTCGGTCGAGTACGGGGCGAAGGCTGTGTATGCCGGCGCCATTGGTGCGGCGTCGCATTCGGCGTTCGGTGTGGAAGAACTCTCGACGATCGCTTGGATCCATCGCCCGGCTGGCGCCGCCTTGCCGCAGGGTGTTTCGACGGTGGCAACCCTTGGGGATGGCGAAGAAATCGTGACCCTGCCGCGCTACGAGGGCTTTCGCGATGCGTCACGTGCTCTCTACCGCAACGGCGTCGAGTTGCGCCAGGTGGCAGGCAACTCCTGCGTGAGCATGACGGTCGTTACGCCACGTGGTTTTCATTTCGCCCGAAGTGACGGCGAGGTCACCATGCGGTGGGATGTACTCACAGATCCCGCGCGCGAGCGTGCGCTGATCTTCATGCCAGTCAGTGAGATGCACCGGATTGTCCCCTCGCTCGAAGCGCGCGGACTCACGATCGATCATGTGTTCGACTTTTAATGCCTGCGATTCGGACTGAGACCCAAGGCCATGAGAGTGTACGGGTCCGAACTCGCTAGGACTCACTCATGAAGACAACGCTCCCGATCTCATTGCTCACTCTCCTCGCTGCCGCGTGTGGAAATAGCGCTGGTTGCGGAAGCACTCCCTCTCACACCGTCCCAGGATCGGGCGAGATAGTGGCACCGTCGTCGAGCGCTCAATCCTATGAAGTGCATGAATGGGGATTGATCCGCACCGATACGCGCGACCAGTGGGTCGTCGGAAGCGCACCGACGCCGGTCGAAGCGCTCTACGAGCCGCTCGCCGTCGACAAGCCGGTGCTCTATTTCCATTTGTCGAATCCGCACGGCGATCCCATGACGCTCGCCAACGTGGGTGTGCGCGCCGTCGACGGAGAAGTCCGTGAGCACTGGCCCCTCGTTCCCGCAGGCGCTCTCGGCGCGCACCCTTCTTCGCTCGCCTGGACGGACGTCGGACTCTCTCGAGGCCCGTGCACGTACACCCGCGCGCCCACCGCGACCGAAGCGCCATGCAGTACACTTCGTGCCGACGAATCCTGCGAATCGCTTGAACTGCCCCGGATGCGCACCGCCGACTCCGCATGTGTGGCAGCGGGCGGCGTCAGCGAATCGTTTCTTTTCTATCGTTCGACGAACACCTCGTTCACGCCGCCCCTTCGCTTTGCACGCACAGGCGCAGGCGACGTGTCGGTCACCAACGGAGGCAGCGAAGCCTTGCCGGGACCCATCTTCCGCATTCACCGATTCGCTAATTCCGTGGCGTCGGTGCTAAGCGCTCCGTCCCCCTCCCCTGGGGCAACATCGGTCATTGGCCACGAGTATCGCGCTGGCTTCGGACGCCAAGCGCTGCATCAAGCACTCGTCGCGCAACATCTCACGCCGTCGGAAGCAAACGCATTCATCGCGGCGTGGAATGACACGCTCTTCGGTGGCGCGATCAGCGACGTAGACGGGGTCGACGGCGACCGAGCCGACGACACACCACCACGCGATGCCTTGCTCGCAAGCGATGAGTCGCGCCGCGCAGTCGACATCCCGGTCGACGGCCGCTTCCGCCCCATCGAGTCCGTCCTCTACTTCTTGCCCGCAAGCGACATCGAACGAATCTCGCAACTAACTTTCAGTCCGGCCCCATCAGCAGTTCACCGAGTAATGGCCGTCTGGGTGAGCCTGCCGCTCTAACCTGGGCGGGCGTTTGCCAACAACGGCCTCATGCTCATTCGAGTGAAAGTTCCTCGGTGAGTCGTTCAGTAAGTTGATCGACGACGCGTATCATCGTTTGCAGCTCGTCGGGATTCGAACTCTCGAGAAGTCGTTCCACGGCATGCTCCACGGTGACTTTCGACGGCCGGTCCAAGGCTCTGCCCTTGGGCGTTAGGCCCAACGCAACGCGGCGTTTATCCTTCGGATCACGTCGTCGCTCAACCAGCTGCTTACCTTGCAAGCGATTCAACGAAGAGGAAACCGTGCCCGGGTCGACGTGCATCAGCGACGCCAGCCGCGCGGCGGTCATTCCTGGGTATTTGCCCACGCACCGAAGGACAAGGCGTTGCTGTGCCGTAACACCGAGATTCTTCTCCATACGGTGCGAGAGCTTCTCAAGGGCGTGGTTCAGCTGCCAGATCCGTTGCAGAAAATCTAGGGCCTCACCAAGTGGATAGCGGTTGCTCGTGTCGGCTGCGTGGCTCATGTGCCTGAACGTTTCTCCCGAAGCCTAATGAGCTTGCTCAGCAAACGATCCACTTCGCTCTGATCACGAACGAAGTACGTCGCAGCGGATGTCGCCGCCTCGCCCACGCGTATGGTCAAGAGGCGCCCGGGTTGATCGAGCTCGAACACGTCTTCATCTGTTACGTCATCGCCAATGTAGAGCGCCGTGTCTGCGTGTTCGGCCGCGCGCAGCTCCATCAGTGCATCACCTTTGTTCGGGGCGCGTTTCGGGATGACGTTCACGACTTGCTTGCCAAGTACCACGCGCATGGGCACTGGCAGATTTTCAACGATAGAAACGATCTTAGCGAGTGCCGCACGTTTGTTACGTGAGCGACGGTAGTGGACCGCGAGCGAGTACCGTTTGTCTTCCAGCTCGACACCCGCCATTTCGGCGAGTTCGCTCCCGAGGATCTTGCGAGCCTTGCCGATGTCTACCTCGAACGCGTCCAAGCCACTGCCTGGCTCAAGCCCGTGGTTACCGACGATGTACTTCACAGTCGCGCCCCCGAGGCGCGTCGACACGTCGGATTGCGCGCGCCCCGAAATGACTGCGCACGGGTAGAGGTTGCAGATTCTCACGAGGAACCCGCACGTGCTGTGTCGCATGCGCGCATCGTCGCGATTCGACACGATGGGCGCGAGCGTGCCGTCAAAATCAAAAGCGACGAGTACGTTCGACCACGCCAGTTGCGCGAGCACTTCGCTATTCTCTCGGGCAAGCAGATATTTCACGAGTTGCCCGTTCGCGTGAACCTGGCCATGGCGTCGAGGCGACCAGACATGCGTTCCTTGCGCCGCAACTCCGCTGCATCCACCAGCATGCGCCCGGCCCAGCGATAGACATTGAATTCCGACACGAAGCGTCGCATCGAACGCATGCGCTCGCGCTGCTGGTCGATCGGCATGTGAAGCGCCGCAGCTAAGGCATCGCTCGCCTGACGCAAATCGTATGGGTTGACGATCAGCGCTTCGGTAAGATCGCGCGCAGCGCCGGTAAACTGACTGAGCACAAGCACGCCGCGCTCATCGTCACGCGCCGCGACGAACTCTTTCGCCACCAGGTTCATGCCATCGTGCAAGCTGCTCACGTAGCAAAGATCCGCAGCACGGTAGTAGCGAAATACGGAAGCCGGCTCGTGGTGCGTACGAAGAAGCACGATCGGGCGGTAGTTGGCGGTCGACCACTTCGCGTTGATCTGCGCGGCAACTTCGTCGATGCGTTCGTTTAGCTTTCGGTAACGCTCGATCTTCGTGCGACTCGGCGCCGCCAGCTGAATGAACGTAAACTTGCCACGAAATTCCGGGTATCGAGTCAGCAACTCGTCGACCGCGAAAAGACGCTCCTCGATCCCCTTGGTGTAGTCGAGGCGATCGATCCCCACGCCGAGCAACACATCCGGTGAGAGGCCAAGCTCCGCGCGGACTCCGACGTGCGCGTCGGCGGCGGACGGCACTTGCTCAAGCCAGTGCACGGGCCACTCGATCGAAATCGGATAAGGCCGCACTAAGGTTCGGCGAGCGCCCTGCACGATCGCGTTCGACTCGCGATCGATACGACTCTCCATGAACGCGTCGACTGAATCGATGAAGTTGTTGCAATGCTGTTGGGTGTGAAAGCCGACAACGCTTGCGCCGAGAAGGCCAGCGATCAGCTCATCTCGCCACGGGCAGATACCAATGCGCTCCGCGTTGGGCCATGGAATGTGCCAGAACGCAATGATCGTCGCGCGTGGCAACCGCTCGCGAATCATCTTGGGGGCCAAGGCGAAGTGGTAGTCTTGAACGAGGATGATCGGGTCATCCGAGTCGACCTCTTCGCACACCGCGTTGGCAAACTTGCGGTTTACTTCCACATACTGGGCGAAGTCTTCCGCCCGAAAAGTTGGACGTGCGTCCGCCACATGACAAAGAGGCCAGAGGCCTTCGTTCGAAAAGCCATAGTAGTAGCCGCGCTCTTCGTCTTCACCCAGCCACACGCGGCGGATCATGTAGGACTCTTCGCCAGGAGGTACTCGCACCCGATCATGCTTGTCGACGGTTTCACGGTCGGCGCTGCCGCTGCCGTGAGCGACCCAGACACCCGAGCAAGCACGCATGATCGGCTCGAGCGCGGTCACCAGGCCGCTTGCGGGGTGCAGCACGGCGATACCGTCCGCGGTTCTCTCGTGTATGTGTGGCTCGCGATTGGCCAAGACAACGATGCGCTCTCCGTCCAAGTACTGCGTCAACGTCGCGCGAAGACGCTCAGGGCTCCACAGCCCCCCGCGTGCCTCGCGTTCGCGGTCGCTCGCGAGTTGTCGAGCCAAGGTCCGAACGTCGCGGAGCAACGGAAGAAACTCAATTGACGCACCTCCCTTAAGAGCCTTGCGCAACTCGTTCGTCCATCTTCTCCACGCAAGGCGCGCCGCAATAAGCGTGACGAGCGCCGCGCAAAGCGAAAGCACAAAGAAGGCGATGATGAGAATGTTACGCGTCGTACGCTCACGCCGGCTCAAATAGCTGACGTCATGCACGAGCACGACCGCACGCCTCAGTTGCGATTCGCCGCCGATGAACGTAACGCTGAGGCGCACGCTCCCAGACGGAAGTTCCGGCGTCGTGGACCACGAATCCGCACTCGCGGGTGCATCACGGCGCATACTTGCGAGCAGGGATGAACAAGTGAACTCACGTGGATAGGCCTCGGTTGCAGCAAGAAGCTCGCCCTCGCGCGAACACGCAGCTGCGCCCATGATGCGTTCGTCACGCGTGATGTCCGTGAGCGTCTCGGTCAGGCGCGCACGATCGGTGCGCCAGTTGTTTTCAAGGCTTTGACGAGCCGACGACACCGCAAGGCGCGAGCGAAGCTCGATATCGCGCTCGAACCAGTCGCGCGTAACCTTGGTGAGGGCGAAGTAGGCCACCACTGTGAGCAGAGCTAGGCCGGCCAGGAGTAGCAGCAGGAAGCGTGCAGCGCGGGGCATGTTTCGATACCTAGCATGACACGATTGGATATCCAATCATCGCATGCTAAACAACGCACATGCCGCTCGCCGACCTTGGTCTCATTGGCAACTGTCAGCTTTCTGCTCTCGTGCGACGCGATGGCGCAATCGTCTGGTCCTGCGCACCGCGCTTTGACTCGCCACCGATTTTCGCGAAGCTTCTCGACGAGAACGACGGCGGCGCATTCACGATTGGTTCTGCCGATGGCAGACCGGGCGTTCAACGTTATTTGGTCAACACCAACGTTCTCGAGACGAAGTTTGAGGGAGCCGATGGTGCGTTCCGCATTCTGGATTTCGCGCCGCGCTTCATGCAAAACGAGCGAAGCTTTCGGCCGACCAAACTGGTCCGCATCGTGGAACCACTCTCCGGCACACCTCGCATCCGCGTGACGTGTGATCCAGTGATTGGGTGGACGCGCAAGCGTCCGCGCCGCGAGCTCGGCTCACACCACATCTCATTCCATGGGTACGACGCAGAGGTGCGCCTGACGACCGATGCATCGCTCTCGTACCTGAACGGAGAGCCTTTCGCTCTCTCGGAGCGCAAGCACTTCGTGCTGGCGTGGGGCGCTCCCGTCGAAGAGGCGCTAGAGCCACTCTGCGATCGCTTTTTGCGTGAGACCATCAAGTACTGGCGGCTGTGGGTGAAGCACTGCGATATCCCGCCCATGTATCAAGACGAGGTCATCCGCTCAGCGCTCGCGCTGAAGTTGCATTGCTTCGAGGACACTGGCGCGATTGTCGCGTCGCTTACCACATCGCTACCTGAATCACCCGGGTCCGGTCGCACCTGGGACTACCGATACTGTTGGTTGCGAGACTCGTACTACACGTTGGGCGCGTTCGGGCTGCTCGGCCACTTCGAGGAGCGCGAGCAGTTTCTACAGTTCTTGCTGAACATCGCGGCGTCATCCCCAGACCTCGATCTCGCGCCGCTCTACCGTATCGATGGCAAATCGGATCTCACCGAAGAAGTGCTTACCGATTGGCCGGGCTTCTGCGGCGAGAAGCCCGTTCGAGTCGGCAATGCCGCGGCAACGCATCAACAGCACGATGTGTTCGGCGAGATGGTATTGGCGCTCACGCCGCTCTTTCTGGACGCGCGTTTCCGCGAGCAGGTAACCGCCCCCGTGCTCGACCTGGTTACTCGGTTGGCGCGCAAGGCGATTTCCGTAGTGGGGCAGCCCGACGCGGGGATTTGGGAGTATCGCGCAAAGTGGCGCCCGCAAACTTTCAGTTCACTGATGTGCTGGGCCGCCGCCGACCGTATGAGCACCATCGCCAGCCAGCATCGTCCGGTTGATGCGTCTGAATTCGCCGCCGCAGCGAACACAATACGCAACGAGCTGCTCAAGCAGGCTGTCGATCCGCTACGTGGATGCCTCGTTGCTGACTACGGCGGCACGGAAGTCGACGCTGCGCTGCTGCAGGCGGTCACGCTGCGTTTTCTTCCACCCGGCGATGCGCGGTTGCACGCAACTGTTAACGCCGTACGTGATGATCTTTCGGAGCATGGCTGGCTCAAGCGCTATCGCACGCACGATGACTTCGGAGCCCCCGCCGTTGCTTTCATGCTCTGCACGTTCTGGCAGATTGAAGCCCTTGCTCGCCTCGATCGCGTCGATGAAGCGCGAGCATTGTTTGAACGCGTGCGGAATGTAAAAGCACCGCTCGGTCTTCTCGCTGAGGATCTCGAGCCGCAGTCGAACGTGATGTGGGGAAACTTTCCTCAGGCCTATTCACACGTGGGCCTCATTCACGCGGCCTTCGCAACGTCACCCCGCTGGTGGGAGTTCGGCACCTAAGCCACGCCGACCACAACGCGCGCCGAGCATACCCGGTGGCAGCGTGAGGATCCCTACCTCCCCCTTAGCGCAGTAAGCGCACCACGCCCGCAAGCACCGCGGAGGTGAATCGCAGCTTCGCTGCGAGAGGCCCCCCTGCAAGCTTCCGTCGCGGGTGAGTCGGAAATGGGGACGTTCCTCATTTCCCGCGGCGGGAAATGAGGAACGTCCCCATTTCCGCGGGGCGGGTCGCGTGACCCGCCCACTTCATTAAAAAAACCCACGCACTACCCGCGAAGAAAGTGCGTGGGTCTACTACGAACTAGTTACAACAACTAAGACCGTGGGCCGATCCCCGCGCACCGACTAGCAGTGGGCAGCGATCCTGCGCATCGAGCTGATCAATACAAGACGCATGCCACCTCGCGGCGAGATGCGATGGGCCGATTCTGCGTGAAAAGCGAGTAGGCGAGCTCGCGTAGGGTGGCGAGTGCAGTGGCCGGGGTTCGCACGCCGTGGCGCCCAGCGACGCCATGCCCTCCGATTGCCGCACTGGCACCCGCGCGCTAAGCAGATGCCTCCATGCCGTCACTTGCGCCCTCCTCGTTCGCGCTCCTCACGCTTCTCATGGCGAGCGCTGCGTGCAGCAATAACGCGGAGCCTCCCTACCAAGAGCCACTGGACGCTGGCGTCGACAGCGACACCCAAGACACCGACGCGTCGATAGACATCGACGCTGGCGATGTGATCGACCTCGGCTACGACGCCGGGTGGATCGACGACCCCAGGCAAATGCCACGCGACATTCGTCGAGTTGCTTCCGATCTCGAAGTTGCGCGCGAGAACAACCGCGTAAAGATCTACTTGCAGCCGGGCTCGACCCTTACTGAAGAGCAGATCGTCGACTACTTCGACACGGCGACCGCGGCGGTCACGTTTAACCTCGACGAGATGGACACTCCCAGCGAAGAGATTGAACCCCGCGTGCGCGTCGTCGTGCTGGATGAAACAACCTACGCAGCGGTCACTGGTTCAAACGATACGTACGGCCTCTCCTACATCGCATTTGGCAGCGACGGCGACGCGTTTGTGATTCCTTACAACGCACTCGAAGACCGCGCCGAAATGGACGACACTATCGCGCACGAAGTGAACCACATTCTCGTGTCACGTCGCGTGCTTGACGACTCTTCAATCCCTTGGTGGCAGGTCGAGGGTACCGCAATCAACATGGGCTCCCACTTCGGATGGGAAGTGGATCACACGTGGACCGGCTTTCTCAAACGCTATGTCGATCCTGCGACAGGCGCTGACGCCACACTTACGTTCGCGCGGTTTGACGTCGAGGATATGACTGCCAACAACGATGAGCTCGCGCATGATCAGGCTGTTGCCGGCTTCTTCATCGAGTACCTCCGCTTCCTGCATCCGCACGGCGGCGAGATGGGTTATCCGGACGTCCACGGGCGAATGCTGGCCGTCTCGACAGAGGCAAGCCGTGGCGCCGATTTCGACGAAGCCTTCGCAGCGAACTTCGGCGGCCTGTCGCTTGCCGATGCGAAGACCGCGTACGCCGCCTATCTGCAGAGCACGGTCACAGGCAGTACCCGATACGTCGGGACGATTTTCGAATAGGCTTCCGAGTTACTAAGCCGTGTCCCGCTGGCGATTACGCATCCTCTACTTCGTTCTACTGCCGGCCATCGCAGCCGCCTCGGTGATTCTCGGATACTACACGTGGGTTACTGCGTCGCAGTACGAAGCGCTTGGCGAGCAGTCAATCGCACAGTCGACCCTTTTGCTGGTTCAAGAAAAAGTTGACCGCGTCGAGCAGCGAATCATCGACGCCGACAATTCGGTATTCCATCTCATCGACCCAGAGCATCCCGAGGAAATCGAGCGCAGTTGGCCGCCGCTCGCCGAGCGCATCTCACCGAGTGTTCGCGCTGTGCTTGTGCTCGATGATGGGGGCAATACCATCGCGTACGCCGCACGCGCGACGCCGGAAGAGAAGCGTAACTTCTTGAAGCTCTTCACCGATCACATTCTGCCCGATCTCGAGCTCGAGACGCAGTACGTGGGCCGTCTCAAACATCTTCAGCACAGCTACGGCACGACGAACTATCTCGTTTCATACAAAGCCTTAATGCACGAAGGCCGCCGTTACTACGTGGTCGCGCATCACGACACTGGCTACATCATGCGCGAAGAGTTTCCCGTGCTCTTCGTGAACGAAGAGGGCAAACGCTTGTACAACGTGGTGGATGAGGACGGGCATCGCGTGTACGGCGAGAGCCTTGCGCGATCCGGCGACTACCTCGTCGGTCGACGCTTCCCAACGACGCTCTATCAATGGCGCCTGCAGGTCGCGCCAAAACAAGCCCCGCTGCTCGATCAGAACAATCGAACTCGCCGCATCAACGAAGTGACGCTCATTGCACTGTCGTTCGGCATCATTTTGATCGGAAGTCTCTTTCTCGTTTACGCGGCCGACAAAGAGAGACGCTTGAACGAGCTCAAAGGTGAGTTCATCGCCAACGTTTCGCATGAGCTAAAGACGCCACTTTCGGTGGTGCGCATGTTCGGCGAGATGTTGCTCACCAATCGCGTTAAGAGTCCCGAGAAGCAGCAGGAGTACCTGGAAATTATCTGCCGCGAATCGGAGCGATTGTCGGCCCTGATCGAGAACGTGCTCGACTTCGCGGCGATCGAGCGAGGCAAAGCCAAATACGAAATGCACGAACGGGATTTGGGCGACGTGGTCGCGCGCGCCATCGACACCTTCCGCTATCGCATCGAGAAGGACGGCGTTGAGGTCCGCCTTACGCGCGAGGGGGGCATGCTCGTCATCCCGATCGATGAGCAAGCGATTTTGCTCGCTACGATCAATCTTCTCGACAACGCGGTGAAGTACGGCGGCGGAACCGGCGTCGACGTCAAGGTGTCCAACGTTGGCCAGGAGTTGGTCGTGCAAGTTCGCGACCACGGACCGGGCATCCCTGCCGAAGATCTCAGCAAGGTCTTCGAACGCTTCTACCGCTCGCGTCGCGACGTCAACGCGCGTGGCTCCGGCATCGGCCTTTCGCTCGTCGAACAAATCGTAACCGCACACGGCGGTCGGGCATGGGCCGAAAATGCAGACGGCGGCGGCGCCACCGTCGCCTTCGCATTGCCGCTCTTTCCAAACCCCAAGGCCGCTCTCAACCGCATCAGCCCACGAGCCGTTTGACAGGGCGTGTGTGCATCAGTTAATCACGGCCTCATGAGCGCGCAGCGCAACACGATCCTGCTCGTCGAGGACGATCCGACCATTGCTCTTGGCATTGTCGACTCGCTCGAGTTCGAAGGTTTTCGTGTCGTCCACGCCAAGACCGGACGGGAAGGCGTTACAAAGGCGCGCGAAGCGAAGCCCGAATGCATCCTGCTCGACCTGATGCTACCCGAGCTCAATGGATATCAAGTGTGCGAGCAGGTACGCGCCTTCGATCCCCACGTGCCCATCATCATGCTCACTGCGCGTAGCCAAGAGTCCGACAAGATTCGTGGCCTCGACGCCGGCGCCGACGATTACGTCACGAAGCCCTTCTCCATCGGCGAGCTCATCGCACGTGTGCGCGCCATGTTGCGACGTGCGTCACGCGTCATTGCGACAGAGACGCCTTTTCAAATCGGCGAGGCGGCGATCGATCCCGCGGCTCACATGCTTCGAATCGGCCGGGAGTCTATGGAGCTCTCGTTCTATGAGATCGAACTCCTCAAGTATTTGCACGCGCGCGCGGGCCAGGTCGTTTCGCGCGACGAGATCCTGGACAAGATTTGGGGCGTCGAGGCGTCGCCAACCAATCGCACTGTCGATAACTTCATCGTGAAACTGCGTAAGAAGATCGAGCCGCAACCAGAAAAACCTCGTCATATCCTCACGGTTTATGGCCTGGGCTACAAGCTCGTGCCTTGACCGAAACACGCTAGCGCGCAACCCTCTGCCCCGAAATGAACAGCGGTAAGGCGCAGCGCGGTGTCGGCTATCGGATTGGGCAAATCATTTACTTCGCACTCACGCTTTTTCTGTGCGTGGCCGGCCTGCGCTCCGTGTTGATTCAGGTTTTCTTTCCTTACGTGCATCCGCACCAGGCCGTCGCGGCCGCCGACTGCGAGCGAACCATTCGCGAGCTGCAGGGTGCGCTGACTTCGTACGAAGCGGACACCATCAACGGCGAAGACTCGGCGAGCGAGTCGTCGAGCGAACGCGTTTTCTTCGCGGAATGGGACCAACGTTTCAACGGCGCAGGTGAGACTTGCGAAGACCGACATCCCCAGGCCTACTCGGCCCTCGGCCGTCTGCGCTACAGCGTAGAAGCCTCACTTTCTCGGCATCGCGAACGCGAAGCCTCTCTCGTCAACGAAATCAACGCGGCGCTTACCGCGCGCACTCACTAACTTTGGACCGATCATGACCCTGCAAGCTACAGATGCCTCGGACACGCCTCTCACGTTCGACGCCATCCCTCTCTCCTGAAGTTCGACGTGCGGTCGACGAGCTTGGTTTCACTACGCCGACGCCAGTTCAAGTAGCAGCGTTTGCACCCGCAGTTGCCGGGCGCGACCTCCTCGTGCAGGCGCGCACGGGTACCGGCAAGACGGCAGCGTTCGGATTGCCGCTCGTCGACCGGCTCGTCTCGAGCGAAAAAGGCGTGCAAGCGCTGATCCTCGCGCCGACTCGCGAGCTCGCCCTTCCAGAGCGCGCGCGAGATCGAGAAGCTCGGCAAGTATAAGAACACGCAGACCACCGCTATCTACGGCGGCGCGCCGATGGAGAAGCAAGTGCGCGACCTCGCGCGCGGCGCACAGATTGTGTCGGGAACGCCCGGACGTGTGCTTGACCATTTGCGTCGAGGCACGCTCGACTCGAGCCCAGTCAAAGTGCTCGTTCTCGACGAGGCCGACGAGATGTTGTCGATGGGCTTTGCCAAAGAGCTTCATTCGATTCTCGAACTTTTGCCAAAGAGCCGTCAGACCCTCTTCTTCAGCGCCACTATCGATGATGCCGTTCGCCGCATGGCCGACCGTCATATGCGCGAGCCGGAATTTATCGCGCTTTCAAGCGATGCTGTAGGCGCCGCGACCATCAGCCACTTCGTCTATAGCGTAACGGGTCACAATCGAACGTCTGATTTGATTCGCATTCTCGAAGTAGAAGACCCGCAGAGCGCAATCATCTTCTGCAATACCAAGATTGAAACTGAACGCGTCGCGACCGACCTGGCGCAAGCAGGCTTCAACGCCGATTGGTTGAACGGCGACTTGCCCCAGTCCGACCGCGAGCAAGTCATGGCAAGCACGCGCGAAGGCCGCATTCGCTACCTCGTGGCAACCGACGTCGCGGCGCGCGGTATCGACGTTTCGCACCTCACGCACGTCATCAACTACAGCTTGCCCGAATCAGTCGAGAACTACGTGCATCGTACCGGTCGTACCGGTCGTGCCGGCCGCACGGGCACAGCGATTTCGCTCGTGGGCCCTCGGGAGATTGGCGCTCTCTATTATCTGCGCCTCCAGTACAAGATCTTTCCCATCGAGCGTACCCTCCCGTCAGCTGGCGAGGAGCGCACGCGCAAAGAAACCGACAAGCTCGCGATCTTGGCGGAAGCGTTCGCCAACGACCCGAGCGACCACGATTTGGCCATCGCTCGCCGCCTGCTCACGCATCCATCGGCGGAGAAGTTGCTGAGCGGATTGCTCGCGGCATTCTTTGGTGCCAAGGGCAGTGACGTCGAGGAGGAAGCCGCCGCAGCTCGTCGCGCGCGGCCGCCCGTGATCATCGAACGCACGCGCCGTGCCGAGAAGTCGCGCGGGCGCGAATTCGAGGAGCGGCCAGCGAGGGGGCGTGAATCATCGCCTGACCGCGGACCTCGCACACACGCCGAGCGCGCGCCCGCTGCTGCAGAACGTGCACCGGCTGTTGCGGAACGCGCACCGGCTGCTGCAGAGCGCGCACCGGCCGCTGCAGAGCGCGCACCCGCGCCACGCGTTCGTGAAATCACCGACGTACTTGATCGCGCCGAAGTCGACGCGCGTCCCCGCCCCGCCGTTGTCGCGCAAGCGCCCCGTGTAAGTGAAGCCTCAGTCGACGGCGACAAACCGGTTGAGCGCACGCGTCGCCGTCGTACACGCACTGGACACGACGCCGATCCGACCATCGCTGTTCTCAACGAGAATCGCGACGACGCGCAAGCGCGGGAGAGCTTTCCCCAGGGCGACCAAGTGGAAGATCCCAACGCCGTAAGCCTCTACCTCAACGTGGGACGTCGAGATGGCGTGCGCGTTGGCGATCTAAGCCGCTTTCTGCGTGACACCTCAGGCCTACCGGCTGAAGAGATTGGGCGCATCCGCATGCGCGACAAGCACACCTTCGTCGCGGTGCCAAAAGAGAAAGTCGACGCTGTGCTCGAGTCCTTACGCGGCAAAAGCTACAACGACCGCGCTCTCGACGCAGCGGTCGCCAAGGCCCTCGCTCGCGCATGAAGTGTCTGCTCGTCGCAGCCGCGATGTGCATGGCCGCGACCGTCGCGTGCAATCGCGTGTCGACAGCGGATCGCGAGCAACCACGCGGGCGGGGGTTCGTGTCGAACGATCCCGCCGAAGCGCAGCCAAGCGCCACCACGACAGCGCGCACCTCGCCAGACCACCGACGCGGCCGCACTGAGGCAGCCACTGCCTTCGAACGTCCGGCCGGGCGCGATGACTATCGTGCTCCCGCGGTTCGCGTCGACGAGCCCGAACGCACGGCCACCGAAACGACGAGCACGCCAGCGCCGCAGCCCTCGCGGGATTTGTCGGCTGAGCTGCGCGCGCTTGCGGGATCGTCAGCTGCGTGTGCGAACGGCGTCGACTTGTCCCACGCTCTGTCACACATGCGCATCAGTGTCGAGGCGACTGTAACGACTTCCGGCGTCGTCACACGCAGCTCTGTCTCTGGGAACGGCGTGCCGAGCGCCATTACGGCGTGCATGAACCGCGGACTCCAAAACGCTCGTTTCACTGCGGCGGTCCCGGATGCGCCTCGCACCGTGCGGGCTGTAATAGAGCTCGATCGTGTCGCTGTCGCGCCGGCACCCACGGCGCCCGCGCCATTGCCAAGCGTTACACCTACACCTCCCACAACACGCTGAACAAAGCGCGTTGAACGCGATTTCGGTTCGCCTCGAGCACCCGCGTCGATTACTCTTTGCGCCACATGCGCTTTTCGTCTGGCTTTCCCTTCGTAGTATTTGCCTGCTCCCTCGTTTTCGTCGCCAGCTGCGGCCAGAGCCGCGAGCCAAACGAGATGATGCCCGACCAGCCCAACACTGGCGCCGCATGCAACGACTCGCAGCCATGCACGGGCGGGCTCGCGTGCGCTGCCGGCGATTTCGTTCCGGGTGGTTATTGCACGACGATTTGCGACAGCTCGGCCTGCCCCGAAGGCAGCACGTGCAACAGCGACTTTGGCGCGGCAATTTGCTTGGTGAATTGCGAATCGGCAGGCGAGTGCCGTGAAGGCTACCAATGCTTCCATGGTTCGTGCCGCGTGAACTGCGTCGGCGATGAGGACTGCGGTGAAGGTTCTGTGTGTGGTGCTGCCGGTTTGTGCCGCGAGCCCGAGTGCACGAGTAACGAACAGTGCCAAGAGGGCTTTCAGTGCGTCGCCGGCGGAATGTGCGAAGACGCGAGCGTCGTACACGGCGAAGGCGAAGCGTGCACAGCCAGCGAGCCGTGTTCCGTTGGCCTTGTATGTCTTATGGCAAGTGAAGGTGGCACGTGCGCGAAGGAATGCGCGAACGCGGCGGCCTGCGATTCGTTCGACCTGGTTTGCGCAGCAGTGCCGGTTGACCCAAACGGCGACTCGGTCGCGGACAACGTGGACACCGCGTGCTTGCCGATCACAACGAGCGGGGCGTTGGTGGGAGGCGCATGCGACAGCGATTCCGAGTGCGACGCCCGCCTCTGCCTGAACAACGAGTGCGTGGTCCCATGCCGCGAAGCAGGCGATTGCTTGGCCGGCCAGTCGTGCGTTCCGCGTGAGCGCCCTTCCGTTCCTGGGGCGTTCTACGGTTGCGGCTTCCCGGCCTTGAGCGGCACTGGCGTCGAGTACCTCGACATACCGCTCGGCACCGAAACGATTCCCTCCGGCCTGCTCGGATCGGAAGTTCACTTCGCCGTGCCGGACGACGCGGTAAGCATCACCTTGATGGGCAAACCCGTTGGCGAATCGTCCACGTCGGTGGGCTTCGTCGAGGTGATTGACCCCACCCGCGCGTCCGTTTTCGACTTGGTGATGATCTACGACTACATCGATCAGCCCGTACGCTGGTTTCCAGACGGCAACGGCGGAATGATTTCTATGTTGATTCCGAACTCCACGCCGGACCGCATCGCCCTGCGCAACGGCCGCTACACGACTCGTCTCTCCTTGCTGGGAGCAGACGCTGGGTCGCTCGACGTGCAGATGTCCGTGCGGGTGAAGCGGGCGCCCGGCGGCGATATGACGACCGGCACGTTGGATTTGAACATCTTCCTTGTCACGCCCGATCTGAACGCGTCGAGTGCGGGCGCAAACTCGCGCTTGCAAGATGCCATCGAGGTACTTCGCGACATCTACGAAACCACCGGTATTTCGATCGGCACGATCAACTACGTCGACGTCACGTCCACGGAGCGTTCCATCTACTCAGTCATCGATTCCGCAGACTCAGCGGGCAGCGAGCTCGACCGCATGTTCGAGCTCAGCGCCGGGCAAACCAACAATGCGCTCAATATCTTTCTCGTCCATCGTATTGACGCTGAGAGCGGGCGCGAAAGCGGCATCACGCTCGGCATTGCGGGTGGAATTCCCGGTGCTGGCAATGTGCACGGCACCAATCACAGCGGCGTCGCCGTGAGCTTCTCGGAGGAGTTGCTAGGCAGCGGCTTCAACAGCTCACGCTTGATCGCGCAGATCATGGCGCATGAGATGGGCCACTACCTCGGCCTCTTCCACAACTCGGAATCGGGCCGCGCGTGCGGATCGGGCGAAATTCCCTCCTCGTCAAACCCCTGTGCGCCATTTGCCGGCGGCGACGTGCTCTCCGATACGACGCACGCCGACATGACCAACCTCATGTATTGGTCCGAGATGGACAACTTCTCGCTAAGCGCAGGCCAGGGATTCGTGATGCGTCGCAGTCCGCTCGTGCACTAAGATCGATGGGCAGCCTCGAGAACAAGGTTATTGTCGTCACCGGGGCCGGGCGCGGTATTGGGCGCGCCGAAGCGCTCTTTTTTTCGCGCGAAGGCGCTCGTGTGGTCGTCGTGGACGATGGCAGCGGTGTTGACGGCACGGGCGCGGACGAAAGTGTCGCCGCTTCGGTCGCCCAAGAGATCAAGCGCAGCGGTGGCGACGCGCTCGCGGTTGCGGAACGCGTGACTGACGCGGCATCCGCAGAACGCACAATCACGAAAGCCATGGAGGCGTTCGGGCGCCTCGACGGAGTCGTGTGCAACGCCGGAATGCTTCGCGAGGGGATCGTGCAAAAGACCAGCGACGAAGATCTTACGGCCGTATTCGACGTGCACGTCCGCGGCGCGTTCGGCATGTTGCGCGCAGCGGCGCGTGCGCTCATCGATCAGAAGGCCGGCGGCTCGATTATCCTGACATCGGGTGCCGTGGGGTTCTTCGGCAGCATCCGGCAATCGGCGCTCGCCGCAGCGAGCGGCGCCATCTTCGGCCTCACCCGCACGGCGGCCGCTGAGCTCAAGCGCCACGACGTACGCGTCAACTCGTTGGTCCCCACCGCGCGTACGCGCCAAACAGAAGAGCTTCCTATGTTCAAAAGCATTCGCGAGGACTCGATGTCACCTGAGTACGTCGCGCCCATCGCAGGCTATCTTCTCTCCGACCTGTCGCGCGAACTGACGGGCGAGATTCTGGGCGTGGCCGGCGCGCGCGCCTACACCTATCGCGTGCGCGAAACGGCCGGAGCTTTTTCAGAATCGCGCCCGTTCACTGTGGACGAAGTTGCGGCTTCTTTTCGCGACATCACGAAAGCGAGTGGCTAGTGCCGTCGTTTCGCGGAGAAAAGACGCGCAGCCGTCTTGTTGGCAAAGTGATTCAAGGAGCGCTCTCGGGCATGTCACGTCTGGCGCGCTTGCATCCGCACGCTCGCCCTGAGCGCCACGATGTGCGCGTCGTACGCGACGTCCCCTATCGCAAAACTGGTGATCGCGCCCATCTCCTCGACATCTACGTTCCGACAGTCGGCACAGGCCCGTTCCCCGTTGTGTTCTACGTGCACGGCGGCGGATTTCAGATCCTATCCAAGGACACGCATTTCGCGATGGCACTCGCGTTCGCACGACGTGGTGTTGCGGTCTTCAGCATGAACTATCGCCTCGCGCCTCAGCATAAGTTCCCGGCGGCTCTCGAGGACCTCTCCTTCGCATACGAGTGGGTCGCCCAGAACGCTGCGCGCTACCAAGGCGACACCGCGCGCCTCTTTCTCGCAGGTGATTCCGCGGGCGCAAATCTCATCACGGCATTGACGATCATGGCGACGAGCCAGCGCCCCGAGACCATCTCCAAACGCGTGTTCCAAGCTGGCGTCTCGCCGATCGGCGTAATCCCCGCATGTGGAATCCTGCAAGTGAGTAACCCTGAACGCTTCGAGAAGAAGCTCGCCCGTGCACCTTGGGTTTATGACCGGGTGACCGCAGTCTCGCGCAGCTATCTGGAAGGCTCGGCCGGGGCCGAAACCGGAGGCACCGCTCTGGCCGATCCGCTGCTCTTGCTCGAAGGCGACACAGAGTTTGTGCGTCCCCTTCCACCCTTCTTCGCTGGCGTCGGCACACGAGATCCACTCATCGACGACACGCGCCGGCTCGGCAAGGCGCTCACCAAGCGCGGCGTGCGCTGCGACGTCAAAATCTATCCCGACGAAGTGCACACGTTCCACGCCTTCGTTTGGCGCGACCAAGCCAAACAGATCTGGCGCGACACCTACACCTTCATCGACTCCTGCCTCGCGCGCTGACAGCGAAACGCCGCCCCTCGCAGGAAGGACGGCGTTGACGACGTTACAGCGGCGCAGACGTATCTTCTCTGCCCTTCAACTTCAGCCCATCAAATCGATAACGACAACTCCGCGCTCGGGCTCGTCTTTGGCTCGGCCCTCAGGAGGTCTACGCATGTCAGGAACGGGAACGGGCAATTCCAGAACCGGCCGCTGATCTTCGCGGCGCTCTTCTTCTTCACGACGTCGGATTTGGTCGATGATGAAAGGAGGCAACATGGCGGGACTCCGGGGGTACTAAGGCATCAATAGCAATCAAGATGCCAATGGCAATAGATGTATTCGACCAAGCGGTAAGATTTCTTGTTAGACGCACGTGCTGTCGGTTTCTTTCATAGTGATCAAAACGACCCTTCGATGTCTAGTTGTAGGCTGCTGTTCGGGATTTCCCAGGCTGATATGCTCCACACACCTGAACCGTCCCACCTTCCCTCGCCGGTAATGAAGCTGACCTTTTCCACTCTCGTTTGCGTGCTTTCCGTGCTTTTGCACGCGGATCTCGCGCGCGCAGACGGTGACTTCGAACCTCAGAATCAGACTTGGAACGGGCTTTCAGACCTCCTCAATATTTGCCGCACTGCGTCCATCCGAGTGCAGACACCAACCTATCTGGATGCGGGCACCTTGACGCGGCGCGACGCCGTTTTGCTTGTCTATCCTCGATCTGGAAATCTCTGTTGAAGGCCTGAGCGAATTTCTAAAAGCGGGCGGACGTGTCGCACTGGCGGACGATTTTGGCACAGGCACTTCATTACTTAGGGCCTACCAAATCACTCGTACACCCCCCTCAGCCCGCAACATTTTGCGGCTGCGCGACAACGACGCCCTGCTTGTCGCGCGTCCCAGTGGCGCGCACCCGCTCACGGATGGCGTCGGCGCGCTCGTGAGTAATCATCCAGAAGCGCTGCATCACACTGATCTTGCGCCGCTCTTTTCGCTTGGCGAGGGCGACGCTCTGGTGCTGGCAGGCGCGGTTGGCGATGGCCGCTTCGTCGCGATCGGCGATCCGAGTACGCTCATCAACAACATGCTCGAGTTTCGCGGAAACCGACGTTTCGCCGAGAACCTCGTACGCTACCTCGCGGAGAACGGTGGTCAGCTCTTCATCATGACGGGTTCGCACGAGGTGCGTGGCACCTTCGGCACACCAGGCGCCGATCGTCCGCTCTACTCCCTACGGGCCGCGATCGAGCGCCTCGCTCGCATGCCGATTCCCAAGGAAGCTGTGCAGGTGTTGGCTTTGATGTTGGTGTCGATACTTCTGGTCGTTGCCGCGACAGCACTCCCGCGCCGCTCGCCCTACGACGGGCAAACGATGTTCGCTCGCGCTCCGGCGGCGGGCGGTTTCGTGGGGCGGGTTACGTTCTTCACGCAGCCTGATGCGAGCTTTTTGCAGCCATTGATGGTCTACAAGTTCGAGCTCGAAGGTGAGATTCTTCGTCGCATGAATCTGCAGACGCAGCCCCTCTTGCGCGACGTGGTCGATGCTATGAAGTCGCATGGTGCGACGAGCGCGGAATTAACGGCGGCGCGGGAACTTCTGCTCACGTTGGACGCTCTACATACCGCGCAAGACCGTCCACCAGGACCGCCCACCATCTCTCGTTCCCGTTTTCATGACTTGGTAGCGCGTGGTGAGCAGTTGCTCGCAGTTTTCGACAGGAGAGTGCTTTCGTGAACGACAGACTTATCGGCGAAGACGTCCTAGCGCGCGTCTCGTCTCGCATTCAGGAAGTCGTGAGCGAAGTGCAACGCATCTTCATCGGCCCGCGGGAGATCCCCGAACTGATGATGGTGACGTTGCTGGCGCGCGGCCACGTACTGCTCGAAGGTGTGCCAGGCGTTGCGAAGACAACCTTATGCAAAGCATTCGCTGCAACGCTCGGCTGCTCGTTCCGCCGCATTCAATTTACGCCAGACCTCCTGCCGGCCGACATCACCGGTACGTACGTGCTGTCACCCCGTGAGGGCACCTTTCAACTTCGCGAAGGTCCGATTTTCGCCAACGTCGTCCTCGGGGACGAGATCAATCGCGCCCCGGCGAAGACGCAGAGCGCGTTGCTCGAGGCTATGCAGGAGCAACAAACCACGATCGAAGGCGACACCCGCCCTCTGCCCTCACCGTTCATCGTGCTGGCGACGCAAAACCCAGTGGAACAAGCCGGCACCTATCCACTGCCCGAGGCGCAGATCGATCGTTTCCTCATGCGTCTGATCATCGGCTATCCAAGCGCCAGCGACGAGAAAGGTATCCTGCGGCGATTCACGACGGCACAGCCGGCGCTGCGTGCTCTGCTTTCTCCGCAAGACATTCTCTCAGTGCAGGAGCTTGTAATGTCAGTGCACGTCGAGGAAGAGCTCTACGACTATGTGGTGAAGCTTTCCCAGTTCACGCGACAACACACACGCCTGTTTTTGGGCGCTTCGCCTCGTGCCTCGCTCGCGTTGATCAACGCGGCGCGCGCTCGTGCCCTCGCCGCGGGCCGGCCTTTTGTGATCCCCGATGACGTAAAAGCGCTCGCTGTACCAGTGCTCGCTCACCGCTTGGTACTTACGCCCGAAGCGGAAATGGAAGGCACACAGCGCGATGCGATTGTTCGTCAAGCGCTCGAGCAAGTGGCCCACCGCCGTGAAGCGCGCGCCTAATGCTCCCGATGCCAACACGCGTTGCGGGCATCGCTTTCATTGGCGCAGCGCTCATGGTTCTGCTTGGCATCGCAGTCAGCTCTCCGATCATCGTTTCGCTCGGCGGGACGGGCTTTGCGGCGCTAGGTTTCGCGCTCGCGCTCACCATGCCGACGGGCCGGCGCGTCCGCCATGAAAAGCTCGAGTTCGCCTGGTGGCTTGCTCACGGCGATGGCGCAAGCGCCGGCGGAGCCGTGACCCCAGGCGCGCCATTCACGGTGCGCTGCTACATCCGCCATCGTGGGCACGTTCCCCTCTTCCTCTCGCAAATGAAACCGATCGTCCCGGGCGGCGCACGCTTGCTGCAAGACGAGCCGGATTCGCTGATGCTGATGCCGGCGACACGCACGGAGTTTGCGTTTCGACTGCTCGCTCCTGCGGCGGGACGCGTCGTATTGCACGGCCTCGCCGTAACATTGGTAGGCCCGCTCGGTCTCTTCGAGGTGCCGCTCTATTTCCCGAATCCGCTCGCAATCAAAGTATTGCCGAGCGCAGCGGCTATCCGTCATGCGTCACAACGTAGCCTCGCGGGCTTGCCCCTCGAGCGCAGCGGAACGACGCGCGTGCGCAGACCCGGAGGAGGAACGGAGCTACGCGAATTACGCGAGCTGCACTCGGGGGATCCCTTCAAGAGCATTGCGTGGAAGGCGAGCGCACGCGCGGGAAAGCTCTTAGTGCGGGAGGTTGAACGCGAAGTGCAGGATGTGCACTACGTCATCGTCGACGTCAGTGGGACCATGCGTGGGGGAGCGTTGGGCCGGCGCAAGCTCGACTTCGCGATCGAAGCGGCCACGGTCGAAGCGCGCCGCACGCTCGAGCGTGGCGACGAGTTCGGGCTGATCACTGTCGACGGGCGCATCCTGCATCACGTGCCTGCGGACGACGGCGTGCGCCACATGATTCGCGTCTATGATGCGCTGATTGGCTGTACCGAGGTTGTGGACCACGATCTGACCGACCTCGACGACGACGAGGTCGTGGCCACGGTCGGTCGCTACGTGCGCAATCAAGATGGGATCGACTTCTCATCTACAACGAAGCCCGACGCATGGGAAGTCGGGCCGCTGATTCAGCATGTCTCGCGCTCACTCGGAAAAGAGGGCAGCAAAGAGCAGGTGCTCGCGCTCTCGCCAACCTCGACGCTCTTGCGTCGCTTTTGCAAAGTACGTGGCATACCCCTGCCCTACCGACCGGACCCGCGGGACGCGAGCAAAGCGCCGGGCCTTGCCCACGCGCTGCGCGAAGCCGAAGGGCGCTCACGCGTGCCTCGCTCGATCCTCCTGATCACCGACCTCGACAGTCTCGGCGCGCCCGAGCCGCTCGTAGCTGCCGTGAAACTCATGCGGATCCACGGCCATTCAATCACGTTGTTCGTACTCGATGCGCGCCATTTCGTGGATGCGCCCAGTAATGTCGTCGAGGCGGACTTGTATCGAGTGTATGGTCATGGCGAGGACCGTCGCTTGTGAGATGCGAAAAGCACGTTTGGGTGACTCGGTGTTCAGGTCGTCGTGTCACGGAAGGGCGAGCAAGCGGCAATCACACTCACGCGCCTGTCGTCGACTCGGCGCGCAGCATGAACACAACGCGCAGCGCCGATACGCAAGGTCCCCCTTTCGAAGATCCTCGCAAGGTGCTGTCGCGTCATGGGTTGCATCCGAAGCGCTCCTTTTCGCAAAATTTTCTAGTTTCGCAACACGCCGTGGATTCGATCGCCAAGGCCGTTGGTCAGCGCGATGGCCAGCTTGTCGTCGAGCTTGGGCCAGGTCTTGGCACGTTGACGGCAGCCCTTCTGCGCGAGGGTGCCCGCGTGATTGGCGTTGAACGTGATCGCGATATGCTCGCAGTGTTGCGCGCAGACTTTGCCCAGTATGCAACGGCACGCTTCGTCGATGGCGACGCCGCAGATCTCGCGTTATCGCCGCTGCTCGATGAGCCATCTCAGCAAATCGTCGTCGCGGGAAACCTTCCCTACTCGGTCACCGGGTCCATCTTGCGCGGATTGATCGATCAACGCGCTTCGATTTCGCGCGCCGTGATTATGGTTCAGAAAGAGGTCGGTGATCGCCTGCTGGCCGATGCGAACACGCGAGCCTATGGCGCCCTCTCCGTATTTGTGCAGGCCGTGTTCGACGTGTTCTCGGTGTTGGATGTTCCTCCCGGTGCATTTCATCCGCCACCGAAGGTTTCAAGCGCTGTGATCGAGTTGCGCAAGCGCGCCGTACCACGGGCCGAAGAAACCGAAACGTTTCGCAAAGTCGTACGCGGCGCTTTCGAGCAACGTCGCAAGACGCTGCGCAACGCGCTCATCTCAGCGTTCGACGACGCAGCGAAGATTGATGCCGCGCTGGCGGCGGCGGGCATCGATGGAAAGCGGCGCGGCGAAACGCTCACAGTGGAAGAATTTCGTACGCTCGGCGAATCCGTCGCGGGCGTCTGACACGATACTCATGCCTTCAGCCGGCCGCGAGGCCTCGCAGCTTTGAGGCCACCACGAGCGCAGCGGCGCGAATATCGGCGCGCGCCGTAGTATCAGCGCCAAGCTGTGCGTATACGGAGGCAAGCTGGGCTATTTCCGAACGCATCACCTCGTGGTGAGCGAGGGCAATGAGCGTCAGTGAACGTGCGATGGTGGCAGCCGCTTGCGCGGCGGCGGGCGCGAGATCCGGATCTCGACCGCGTGCGAGAGTCCCGAGGGGGCCCAACGCCGCGACCGGGTCGCGCATGAACGGAGTAGCGTGGATTGCCGCGAGCTGTGTGCTGACGATTGGTGATCGAAGACGCGTGAGCACGCCACGGTCGCCGACGCGCGCTGCGGCGCGCGCAAGATCCAATGAATCAGCAGATGCCACCACCAATGGATCGACAGCCGCGTCTTGTGCCCAAGCATCGCTGCGCGGCCGTGCAGCGAACAGGATGAGAAGCGCGACGAGAACGCACAAAATCGATGAAAGTGCCGGTTTCACACGCGGTGTATAGCACGGGCCGACCGGGGCTCGTAAGCGTTTCGGCCTTGATTTTCAGTGGTTTCCGCGTTACCAGTCGTGGCGCACGTGGAGGAATCATGAGAGTCGAATTGCCTTTTTCCCTGGTATTCGCGGTGAGTCTTTTGCTCGCGCCTCTGGGTGCCGCACACGCTCAACGCGGCGTCACGCCGGCCCAGATTCGCACTCTCCTCACATCGAGCGATGTTGGCGAAATCCGCAACGGCATTGAAGCCGTTGGCGTCGTCGGCACGGGTCCCGCGGTCGAGCCACTCGTCGCGCGCATTCGGGCAGGGCTCTCGCCGGAACTACTGGACCTCGCGCTCGACACATTGCTCGTTGCGAGTCGTCCGGAAGCAGGTCCGGTACTGATCGAGCTCACGTCACATCGCCGCGCTGCCGTACGGCTCAAAGCCGTGCAAGCGCTGGTCGCGTCGCATGCTCGCGGAGCGGAAGGCTGCCTGACGACTGCGCTGAACGACGGCGATCCCGGCGTGCGCTCGGCCGCTGCTCTCGGTCTTGGACAGCTCAATGCTCGCGGAGCAGTCGAAACTCTGTTTCTCGCGCTCGAGCGCGGCGTGCTCGAAGCGTCGACCGCTATCGGTCAGCTCGCTGCCCCTGCGGATATTCCGCGCTTGCGCAGCTACGTGGGGCGTTTGCCTTTCGACGCCATGACGCCGGCGTTCAGCGAGATCCTCGCGCGTCGCGATGTGCCCGAACGCGCCAAGTTGGATCTCATTGCGCAGCTTGCCGAGGTAGCCACTGCCGAGGTCAAAACCTATCTGCAAGAGTTTGTCGCTTCCCTTCCCGCAACCGATCACAGCGCCGTTCGTCGCGCCGCCGAAGATGCAACTCTTCGGATCGTGAACTGAGGACCCATGCGTAACCAAATCTGTCATTCGTGGGCGCTCGCTCTTCTCACCTTTCTCGTCGCTGCGTGCGGCGGTGCGTCGGGCGCGTTCTCACCCACGTTCCCCGATAGCCGCGAGGCCGACATCGAGCACGTGCTCGCCCGCGTAGAGGCCGCGCCCGCGCGTCCGACGAGCTCGATCTCGGTGGGCGTAACCGAAGGCGCATCACCTCAGCTCTTTGCATACGATCTGCGCGCAGCGCGCATGCTCTGGTCGATCCCAACGCATACCGCAGTGACTCCGGTCGTCGCGGGCGACACGGTGATCACGGACGAGAATCGCCAAATCACCGGTCATGACCTTCGCACGGGCCACGAAACGTTCACTCTCGACAGCGAAGCATTGCACCTCGTCGGCGGCGACGGCGAAGGTCGGCTGGGCGTATTCGTGTTGTCGACTGGCGGCGGCGTCATCGCCTCGTCGAAGATCATCATGATCGACGGCGACTCGATTCGTTGGACGCGCACTGCAGAGCACGCTTGCGGCGTTCCGGCAATTCACGCCGGCCTAGTCTTTGTGCCATGGGGCAATCAGAACATCTCCGTTCTCGACGCCGATTCCGCCGACGAGACCGCACGCATTCGCATCCGCGATGACGTAGTTGGTCACGCTTTCGTGGAAGGTACACATGTCTACGTCGGACAGGCTGGCCTCTTTCGTCTCACGCCCAGCATCGCGCACGGCACCAAGGCGGAAGCTGCCTACCTGGCGGTGCACACGCCCGATTTGCCGGGCCGCCCCGCGTTCTTGCCCGACGCATACGTACCGCCCGCAAACGCATCGAGCGCCGCACATAGCGTGCGCTTCGCGTGGCGGCCCACCGGCACTGGCGAGGAAGTGCATCTCGTCGACGATTCTCTCTACCTCGTCTTCTACCGCACGGTGGTCGCGCTCGATCCGAGTGCAGAGAACGTGCGCTGGGTGCACCAAAGCACGGAAGACATCGTCGGCGCCTCCGTCCAGAGCAACGGTTTGCTCGTCGCCGATCACACTGGCGTGCTCACGCTTCTGGATCACGCCGATGGCCGTCCGGGCTGGCATGGCAACCTCGGAGTCGCCCCGTCCTCGATCGAGCTCGGTACAGGAGACCTCGCGCTCCAAAGCTCTCCGGTGGGCGAAGTCCGCCCGCTTCGTGACCAACTTACCTCGGCCGCAGAAGACACCGATTCGCGCCTCGTACCGGTACGTGTGTTGGCGGTGCACTGGCTAGCGGCACTTGAAGACGACGCAGTCACTGAAAACCTTGTATCGATTTGCAGCGCACCGCGCGTTCCCCCGAGCGTGCACAATGCAGCATGTGTTGCTCTATCGGAGCGCACGCGCAGCGACGATCACGTGATCGCGGCACTCGAACGGCACGCGTCGTTCTTACAAGGGACGACAGTCCCGCCGGTTGGTGCGCTAGCTCAAGCCGCAACGCGCATGCAGGAGCGCCGCGCCATCCCGCTGCTCATTGCGCAGCTTCGTGATCCGCAAACGCCCGTAGAGGATTTGCCGGCCGTGGTGAACGCCTTGAAGGTGCTCGGCGACCGCTCCGTCGTCGATTCGCTCGAAGACTTCCTGCGCCTCTATCACGCCGAAGAGCCCACAGACGCGTTGACCAGCGCGCTTTCGCTTTCCGTCGATGCTCTTGTCGCGCTCGCGGGTCCTGTTGCGGCAGATACGCTACGTGAGATCGCGGACGACGCGCTCGGCATCGGCCAGGTTCGATCGCGCGCGGCTGCGGCGCTCGAGGGACTCGGCGCAGTCTCGGCCGCGGCTCAGCAAGCCGATGAAGTCCGTCAAACTGGCGTGCAGGCGACAACCGATACCGCGGAGGCGGACACTGACGCTGACGCACGCCCGGAGATGCTCACGATGCAGCATGTCGAGGCCGCGCTCAGCCCCGTGATGAACGATTTGCAGACTTGCATGCGCCAAGACCGCACGCACCCACCGTCAGTTCGCATTGTGATTGTCGTCGATGGCGACGGCGTCGTGCAGCAAGTCACGACGCAACCGCCAACGGCCCAGGCCTGCATCACACCGTTCGTGTCTGGCGCAACCTTTCCCGCCAACCGCCGCGGCTCGCGCCAAGTTCTAACCTACACCCTGCGCCGCTAGAACGCATCTCGTAAATCCCGACCGAGGATTTCCGAAGCGCGGCCGAGCCGTAGCTAGGCGCGGCGACGACGAATACTGGTTGTATTTGGAGGAGCCGCAACGACGCTACGGCGAAGTGCCCCGCGAGGAAGCCGACCGAGGGATTTATGAGATGCGTTCTAGACCGCTGCTAGGCGAGACCTGCTGCGTAGCCAGCAGGTCGTCAGTCGTAGCGTTCGCTATGGACCTGCTTGCGATCGAGCTTTAGTTCTTCTTTTAGAACTTGGCGGACTTCGGTGACCATGCGGGTCAGCCCGCAGATGTAGACGTGCACGGGTTGCGCTGGGTCGACGAGCTCGTGCAGGTGGCTCTGCACATAGCCGCGGCGACTGTTCCATGCGGGTGTAGGACGCGAAAGCGTAATCTCATAGCGGAAGCGCGCGTACCGCGCGGCAAGGTCTTGCATCTCCTCGCGCCAGAGGATGTCTTGCTCCGTGCGACAGCCGAAGATCAAGGTCATCAGAGCTCCCTCCGGACGCACGCTCAACTCGTCTTGAATCATCGCGCGTAAGGGCGAAAGGCCAGTGCCGGTCCCAACGAAAACCGACGGCGCATCTATTGGCGCGCGCTCACGCGTGAAGAGCCCCGAGGGTCCAACCGTTGGCATGCGCGCACCGATTTGCAAAGAGTGCAGCGCTGTCGAAACCGGTCCGCCCTCTACACGTGTGACCGCTACTTCAAAGCGATCGCGCGCTGAAGGATTTGGAGCGGACGCAATCGAATAGGCACGCTTACCTGGCTCAGCGACGAAACCAGGAATATCGACTTCCAGATCGACCCATTGACCCGCGACATAATCGAACGGCTCACCGTCCGTGACAGCAAAGGTCAACTCTCGGGTCGCGGGCGAAAGCGGGCGCGCGGCAACGAGCTCAACGGGGCGACGACGGGGCTTAGGAAGCATGCCCGGCGCATATTGCCCAAGACGCGCGTACTCGTCGAGTGCAGCCTCCCTACGTGTTACGCTGACCACACATGCCAGTTCATTTGCCCCTCGTGGCAAAGCACGAGGGGGAGCACACTTACTGCGCCTACTGCCCGAAGCTTTGTCGCTTCAGCTGCCCGGTTTCAACGGTGGAGGGCCGCGAAACGACCACGCCGTGGGGCAAGATGAGCTCGCTGCACCATGTAGTCACGGAAGCATTACCACTCGATCCTGCATACGCCGCTACCTGGTACGCGTGCACGGGGTGCAAACGATGCACCGAGTTTTGCGCACACGATAATCAGGTTGCCGACACTCTCATCGATGCACGCAGCGAGGCGGTGCGCCACGGCGTCGCGCCCGGCGAAGCGCTCGAGGTCATCGCGAAGCATCAGAGTCGCGAACGAAATGCCGCTTTGCGCGCGGACGCCATCTTTGCCGACTCCATGAGCGATTTATCGCAGACGATAGCGTACGTGCCCGGATGTACCACGGTGATGCAATCAGGCGATGCCGCGCTTCACGGTCTCGAAGTGACCCGCGCGCTAACGACAGCGAGCACTCGCGTCGAAGCTTCCGCCTGCTGCGGCTTGCCGCTTTTGGAAGCGGGCGATCACGATGGCTTCGTTCGCGCCGCGCAGGCTTTTCTTACGCGAGTCTCAAAACAGGACGTGGCCGTCTTTCAAGACCCAGGCTGTCTCCACGCGTTGCGCGTCACTGCGAAAACCCACGGCGTCGAGTCGCGCACCACGTTGCTGCACATCACCGAGCTTGCCGCCTCGCGGCTGCAGCGCTTCCACGAACGCAAGACCGACGGCCCGGTCCGCTATCATGACCCGTGTCGCTTGGGACGCGGGCTTGGCGTGTTTGACGAGCCACGCAGAGTCTTGCAGCAGATCTTGGGTCGCCCGCCCGACGAGTTCGTAGAGAATCGTGCGCACAGCGAGTGCAGCGGAGCGGGCGGACAGCTGCCGCGCCTATATAAACAAACATCGAAGGACATCGCGAAGGAGCGAATGGGCCAGCACGCGCGGCACGGCGGCGGCACGGTTGTTACCGCATGTCCTGCCGCCGCGAATGCGTTTCGCAAGAATGGCGATGCGATCGTGCTCGACATCGTGACGCTCATGCGGGATTCGCTCCTCTGATTCGCAACGCTCAGAAGTTGCCCACAGCGGATGCCAATGGCACGAGAAAGGCCATGCATTCCCTCGCGTCCTCCGCTCAAGTGCCATTCGAGTGGCGAAGCGCGAGGGCAGTCTCGGGCACGCTCGCCGCCCTCTTTACGCTCGTGCTGGTCAACAGCGGCTGTCCGCGTGGGCCAGGCACCAATGTCGACTCCCTTCCCCAAGTCACAACTGCCGATCCGGACGCCGAACACGACATCAACGAAGCACGCGCCGCCCAGGCGGCAGGCGACTCAGCGCTCGCAATGCGTCTCTACCAAACGTTTCTGCGCGAGCACCCCAACGATCCTCTCGTTCCAATCGCACAGCTTAACTTGGGTTTGTTGTTGATGGCGTCGGGCGACGTCACGGGCGCCCTACCGCTCTTCGCTAGGGTCGCGACGTCGACTCACGCAGCGACCGCAGACCGTGGAAGGTTCTACC
This sequence comes from Sandaracinaceae bacterium, assembly GCA_016712745.1. Classification (GTDB taxonomy): domain Bacteria; phylum Myxococcota_A; class Polyangia; order Polyangiales; family JADJQN01; genus JADJQN01. Next base: position 811,987 of record JADJQN010000015.1, on the reverse strand, counting down.
GTGGCATTGCGCTCGAGCTTGGTGGTAGTCACGCCGAAGCACGCACGGTCTTGAACACCTTTGTCGGACGCACAGTTGACCCGGCCGACACTGCGATGTTGCTGCGCAATCTCGCATCCGCCGAGGAGGCCCTCGGTGCGCACGGGGAGGCTCTCACGCACCTCGACGCCCTCTTGCGTGAACCCATTTCCGACCTCGATCGCGCCGCTGTTCGCGCACGCATCGACGCGCTTGTAACCAACGCCCTTTCACCCGAAGACGCGCAGAACGCCGCCGACACCCTGTCCCGCGACGGTTACTCCTGGTCGGTCGTTGCGCAGCGCGCGCTCGCTGCCGCGTTCGAGGGTGGCAACATGACGCGCGTGCGTGCGCTCGGTGCGGACTTGCGGGCACGAGGCGTCGAGCTCCCCGACGAGCTGCAATCCATGACGTTGCGGGCCTCGCTACCCGACGCGGCGGCGCCGGACGTGATTGGCGTAATCTTACCGCTGAGCGGACGCGCCCGCGAGATCGGTCAACGAGCTCTACGCGCACTGATGCTGGCATCCGGGGTGCCTTCCGATCGTCCGCTCCCGCCTGGTTCGCCACGCATCGTCTACCGCGACACGATGGGCGATCCGGCGCAAGCTGTACGCGCGGTCGAGGATCTCGTTTCGCTGCACCGCGCGATTGCGATTATTGGGCCCATCGATGGGCAAGAGGCGCTCGCCGCAGCTCAACGCGCGCAAGAGCTCGGCGTGCCCCTCATCACCTTGACTCCCGCGCCTGGGATCACGCGTGGGGGCGCAATGATCTTTCGCCTCTTCAGTGATGCTGTCGCCGAGTCCACCGCCTTGATCCGCGCGGCGCGTAACCGTGGTGCACGCTCCTTTGTGATCTTGCACTCAAGCGGCGCCGTCGGCACGGCCATGGCCGAGCCTTTCTCGCATGCCATCGCCGATAACGGCGGCGCGGTCATTGCGAACGTGGCGTATGCCGAGAACGCGACTTCGTTCTCAGAGCAGATTGCCCAACTTCGCACCTTGGCCTTCGACTCCATCGTTCTCGCCGATACCGCACGCACGACCGCGATGCTAGTGCCTGCGCTTGCAGCGGCGGGCATCTGGTCGAGCGCCGCATCGGCAGGCAGCGCTCGGCAGTCGCGCGTCGACCTTCGTCGCTTCGAGTCTCGCGTTCGACGCTTCGCTTTTGCGTACAAGCGCGCGCTACATTGAAGGCGCGATCTTCTCCCTGCCCTTTTACGCGCCGCTCGCAACGGGAGCCGGGCGTCGCTTTGCAGATTCGTACGCAGCTCTCAACGGCGGACCTCCGGACGTCTTCAGCGCCTTCGCATTCGACGCATTCACTTTCGTTCACAATGCAGTCGAGCGTGGGGCGCGCACTCGCGACGCACTCGGCACCGCACTCGCTCAGCTAGGCGAAGTGGAAACCACCACGGCCGCTGGCGGCTTCAACGCCAATCGAGAACCCATCCACGCTACGCGCGTATACGTCGTAACGCATGGCGCGCTCGTCCCGCTTCCGTAAATCAGAGGACTTTGATGATTGCGATGACGATGCCGAGCAGGACCAAAACGCCAACGCCCAGGCCTACCATCATGCCCGTGCTCATGCCCTTGGCCTCGCCCGGCGGAAAGCTCGCTGAGCCGCCACCGAACGATACCGGCGCGTTGCCGCGTCCCTGAGTCATCGAAGGAGGCGCCACACTGACGACGCCGAAGGGCTTCGGCGCAGCGGGTGTTGCACCGCCGAGTGCTTGAACGATTTCCGGCGTGGACTTGGTCGCCCAATCGGCTGACGCGCCCGAAAGACCGTAGGCGCTCACAGCGGCGTCGGCGAGCTCTTGCACGGACGCGTAGCGCTTGAGCTTGTCTTTGCGCAGCCCCTTATCGACAACGTCATCGAGCGCCGGCGGTGTGCCCAAGCCCAGCTGACTGGGAGGCGTGGGCTGCGAGTTCATGATCTTCACGAGAATCTGCGCAACGTTCGGCGCATCGAAGCCAACCTTGCCGGTTAGCATTTCGTAAAGAATCGCCGCGCATGCAAAAACGTCCGTGCGCTGATCGACATCCTGCTTACCCATCGCCTGCTCGGGCGACATGTAATAGGGCGATCCAAGCGTGGTACCGAATGCGGTGAGCTTCGGTCCCATTTCCATTTGAAGCTTCACGCTTCCGAAATCCAAGATGCGCACCACATCGCCTTCCGGCGAGCGGCAAAGGAAAACGTTATCGGGCTTCAGGTCGCGGTGAATGACGCCGAATGAATGCGCGTGTCCAAGTGCCGAAGCCATCTGCGAGAGCACGCGAACGATGCGCTCCGGCGACAACTTACCGTCGCGACGAAGCACCTGTCCGAGCTCTTCGCCCTCGAGGTACTCCATGGTCATAAAGTACGAGCCGTCCGGTGTCTGACCAAAGTCGATGATCTGTACGACGTTCGGATGGGCAAGCTCGCGAGCCGTATCGGCCTCGCGCTTGAAGCGTTCAACAGCAACCGGGTCTTTTGCTACATCCGGATGCAAAACTTTGACGGCGACGCGCGCCTTCGTCTCGTTGTGGCGACCTTCGTATACGCGGCCCATCGCGCCATCGGCGATGCGGGCAACGACCGTGTAGGTGCCGAGCGTTTGACCGAGACGCGGGTCCGTTTCGCCCGCAGGTAGTTCTTCAACCGTGATTGTTCCGTCATTGCCGCAGAAGGCAACGGAATCAGGGAAGCTCGTCCCACAGCTCGGGCACCGGCGGCTCACGGCGAGGATGCTACTCGGGGTGTCCGAGAGTGGCAACGGCGATTTTCACTATCGAATAGGTTTGTTTTCAAGGGATCCCAACGCCTCGCCGGGTCCACCCCCCTGCCTCCGGGGCGTGGACGAGGGTCAACTCCTCCCCCCCCTTCGCTCTCACGCGGAAACAGACGAGCTCGGCTCCGTCGGCGGCGCGCTCCACCCAGCGGCCGAGCACACCAACAATGTCGACCGCGATGCCGTCCTCCATGAACGAAGTCGGAGCGTAGGGCCAGCCTCGTGCGCGACGAACGCCAACGAGTAGCGCTTCGATCGCAGTGCGGCGCTCGAGCCCCGACTCAATGCGTAGGTCTCTAATCGCGCGCTCGAGTGAATCGAAGAAGTCGGGAGCAGCCGACTCGGGTTCCAGCACCACCGCAAGAACGTGCTCCGGCCCGACGCGACAGACCACAAGCTCCTTTGTGTCACCGGAAATATGCACGAGAAACGTTTCCCCGTGCCTCAAGCGTTGCTCTTCGTCTTGGATCCCGCTCAGCGTAATCAGAAGCTGCGCGCCGGCGATCTTTGCATCGTAGGGGGCGAGCGACGAGCAGTAATCGATGCACTCGCTCTGGGAGTCAACGAACGTTACCGAAATGATGTGACGCGAGCTGCGGAAGAGCTCGCGCAGAATGGGCGTGAAGCCGCTTTCACTTTCGAGACGTGCGAACTCCGCAGGACGCTGAGAGACGCGCTTGCTCACGGCGCCATCTCGTTCGGATCGCGCGCGAGCGCAGCGGCGATGTGTGCTTCGTCGAGCACGGGCGGGGTTGCCTGCTCAAGGCGCGCGATAATCTCGGCCAGCCGCCGTTCACGCAAAGGCACGACCATCTCAGCGCGTAGCTCGGGCGAAACCTCACCTAGCGAGCGATGTGCTTCCGGCACAATCTCGACGAGCGCTATCGCATGGAGGCCGAAGCTCGTGCGCACCGGTCTCGGAAAAACCCCAGGATCCGCCATCGAGAAGACGGCTCGCAGATACTCGGGAGCGGCGGCGTCGCTGCTTTCCATGGCTGGCACCTGCTCGGCGCGAATCTCGAATGGCAGCACAGGCGGGCTCGAGGCGTAGCGTTGCTGCACAGCGAGCGCCCCCTCAGTGCGCATCTCGTTGATGACGTGCTCGATGAAGCGCTCCGCCTCTTGGGTGCGGGCCGCATTCTCGTCTGGTCCCACACGCGCCAGCACATGAACGGATGCCCGCAGCTGAGGATGATCGTATACACGGCGACGCTGCTCGTAGACCTCGGCAACGTCACGCTCGGCGATGCTAGCCGGGGTCACGGTGGCTTCAACTTCTAACTCCAGAAGGCGCTGCACTGCGACACGCGCTTCGGACGTGCGCACCGGCCCATCAGAGGCGAGTCCTCGGCGCGCAGCTTCCCGTGCGAGAAGGACTTCATTCTCGAGACGCGTCAATGCTTCGCGCGCATCGAGCCCCGTCGCGCGCATCACACGCTCGACATCCGCTCGACTAATTTCCACGTCGGCGACGCGCGCAACGCGGTCTGACTCGAAGGCGCGCCGAGCTTCGACTCTCTCAGCGCTCGCGGCTGGCTCAGGCGCAGAGCTGCAGCCAAGCACACATACCAAGGCGCTTGCGTAGATGCCGCGCATTCATTCTCCGACAGACGGACGTAGCAGCTCCACCCCGGAACGTAGCACTGCAAGCCCCGTCGCTATCAAGAGCACCGCCGCGATGTAATCGCGCGCGCGAAGCGATACCACGCTGTAAAACAACGTCGCTGCCGCGATCAGCACCAGCAAAGCTCCCGAGCCTTCGCGCAGGTGCCGACCCATCAGCCCAGCCCAAAGCCCTTCAGCTTCTTGTGTAAGCCCTCGCGCGTGATGCCCAGCGTCTTGGCCGTCGCGCTCTTGTTGTTGTCATGCTCGCGCAAGGCTTCAACCAGTAGCCACTTCTCCACCTGGTCCATCATCTCTTTCAACGTGCCCTTCTCGGGACGCACGCGATCGATGACGCTGCCGACCTGCCGAATGCGTGGGCTCAGCAAGTCAGGTTGCACGAAGGAGTTGGGGTCGATTTGAATGACCAGACGCTGCACTTCATTTTCAAGCTCGCGCACGTTGCCGGGCCACGCGTAGGACTGAAGCAACTCCATCGCTTGCTGCGAGAAGCCAGCTGCGGGTTTGCCGAACTCAGCCGAGTACTTCTTGAGAAAGTACACCGCGAGCAGCGGCACGTCGTCGCGGCGTTCGCGCAGGGGCGGAATGCGCAGCGGAAATACGCGCAGGCGATAATACAAATCTTGACGGAAGCGGCCTTCGGCAACTTCCTTCTCGAGGTCGCGGTTGGTCGCGGCGACAATGCGGACATCGACGCGCTTGGTGATGTTCGATCCGACGGCGCGGATCTCGCCCTCTTGCAGCGCACGCAGTAGTTTCGCCTGCAGCGCGAGGGGCATCTCTGTTACTTCGTCGAGAAAGAGCGTGCCGCCATCGGCGAGCTCGAACAGGCCCTTCTTCTCGTCCGTTGCGCCGGTGAATGCGCCCTTCTTGTGTCCGAAGAGCTCGCTCTCCAACAAATTCTCCGGCAACGCCGCGCAGTTTTGCGCGACGAAGAGCTTCTCGCGGCGGTTTGACCAATAGTGAACAGCGCTTGCGATGAGCTCTTTCCCCGTTCCGGTCTCCCCTTCAACGAGCACCGTCACCCGGGTATCGACGACTTTGCGCAGTTGCGAAAAGACGTTCTGCATCGCTGAGCTTTCGCCAATGACGTTGTTCTCGCGGCGCTTTTCTTCACGTCGCTTGAGATAGGTATTCTCTTTGCGCTGCCGCTCCTCGGCCACCTTCACGCGTTGGTATAAACGCGCGTGTGTAAACGCTTGGCTGGCCGCCTGGGAGAGCACCGCCAGAATATCCAAGTCGCCTTCCTTGAAGACGCCGGTCGAGCCGCGGTTGTCGACCTGCAAGACACCGATGATGTCCTCGCCGTGCCATAGCGGAACGCCTATCGTGCTTAAGATTTGCGCGCCCATGATCGAGGCGGTCTCGCCGACGTCGCGACGTGCGTCAGCGGCCAGAACCGCTGCGCGCTCCGCGACAACCTTCTTGAACACACTGCGCGTAATCGGAATCGCTTCGGTGGCCGTGCCGCCTGCGCGCAGGCGGGTCCCGACCGGCACGTAACGACTCGTGCGGGCCCCTGTCTCGTCTTCGTCTTCGCGCAACGCGATTGTGACGTGCGTCGCGCGCGACAAGAACTTGAACACCGACGCCGCAACCCGGTCGATGACTTCGTCGAGCTCGAGTGCGCCGCCAAGCTCTTTCGTGGCCTCGTACAAGGCCTGCAACGTTGCGCGGTCGGCGCCAACTTGAGCTTCGACCTCGGCAAGCTTCGCAACGCTCACCACCGAGAGGAAGCGCGTCGAATCGCTCTCCTCTGCGATGCCGACCGAGATGCGCACTGGATGCTCTGGCTCACCCACTTCGATCACGTCGTCGTCTTCGAGCTTTGTCTCGCGCAGGGTCTGCGCGGACAGTGCGATCACGGATGCGCCTCGCCGTACCCGAGTACCATTGGTGCTCTGATTGTCACGCACGACGTACTTGTCCCCGGCGAACGCGATTTGCGCGTGCTCGCCGGAAACATGAATCGCCGCGACAACAAGGTGGTTTTCAGCCGCTCGCCCGATCGTCACAAGATCGGCGTTCGACTCAATGGCGCGACCGCGGTCTTCTCCGTCGATCACTTCGAGTCGAATCATAGGCTTCTGTACCCCTTAGAAGAAGATCAGTGCGCGCTACGCGCACGCAGGCGCGCCGCCGTAGCAAGCGCTGTGGGCTTCACGGCATTCCAGATGGAGCGACCGTCTTCGGTTTGCTGCAAAGTCTCAATGCGGGCGACGGCTTCCGGGCTGCCGCGGTCGGCCAAGAAATCGATCGCCGCCATCACGTCAACGCGGACGTCGGCGTTCGGGAAATCGATCTTCGCAATAAGTCCGTTTAGCGCCGCCGCATTGCCGCGGCCAAGTCGCGCGAGCATGTAGGTTGCCTTGAGTGCAACTTCGCGATTGGAATCGCTGAGCTTGCCCACCCAGCACGCAATGTCCACGTTGCACTGGCCTGCGGCAACGAGCAGAGGCGCGTTGTCCGCTTCGAACTCGGTGTGGAAGCCACCATCCGCGGGGCCGGGTTCGTTTGCGATGAGTGCGCGCGCCGCTGCGGCTTCTGAGCCGTTGGCCAAGAGCGCGTACCCATGAAGCGCAAGCCCACGCACCACCGGCACTTCGTCTTCGGGGGTTCGAGCGACCTCGAGGAGGAAGGGCAACGCATCTGCATCGAAGGTGTGCTGCAACGTTGCCACGATGAACGGACGCTCGACTTTTTGCGAGGCGCGATAGACCGAGATGATGGCTTCGCGAACCGTCGCCGTGTCGGCCGGGGAACGATGAATACGGGCCAATGCCCGTGCGATGGAAAGACGCTCGCCGGAGTGATCTTCGCCGGTCAGAGTTTGCAGGCGTGAAACGAGCGGTTGAATCGCTTGTGACAAGCCGAGCTCACCGAGCACCGTGGTGGCTTCCTCGGCCACCACGAGCGCTGCCGTGTGCGTCTCGACGTAGGCGGGAGCTGCAGTACGCATCGCCTCAATATATGAAGCGGCCATCGCATTGGCGTCCGCGTTGCGGCCCGCCAAAACATCCAGAAGGGGCTGCAAAGCGGCCGGCCCCACGCCGACGAGCCCAATCTGCGCGCTATCGTTTACGCGGAACTGCGGACGACCCGGTGCGAAGAGGAAGAGACCCTTGATCAGATTCGGAATGTCTTCCGCTGTCGTCAACGGCGCGAGCACTTGGAAGGCGCGCACGTTGAACGCAAAGTCCTGATCTTCGTTGAGGCGCAACGCGAGGCGCATGAGAGGCGCCACCGCCGCGTGAGACTTTGTCGCGCCGAGCGCGGACATGAACTCTGTGCGCATCTGCGCATCGGTAGGACGTCGGCCTTCAACTTTATCGAGTGCTACGCCGAGCGCGGTTACGACCTGCGTGGTCTGCGCTGGGTCGAGCGTGAGGTTTTTCAACGTTTGCGCAGCCGCGATCGCCTGGTCTTCGTTAATCTCAGCACGCCACTCGAGGGCCTTTACGAGTACGGGCAAGCTGCGCACGTCGCGCATCTCGCGCATCAGCGAAAGGATGTCGCGACGCGTGCGGTTGTCTTCCGGGAAGTCTGTATACGTTTTGATGAGCGAATCGATAATCGCGTCGGCGATGCCCTTTACTGCGGGGTCCTGGCGGTTGCCGTTGTGAGCCGCGAGCGCCGAGGTGTAGAGGCGCGTGAGATTGCCAATCGCGTTTTGCCGGCGCACCGGGTTTGCGAGCTCTTTGGCTTGCCCAGCGGGGTCATCCGGGTCGGCGTGGCAGCCCACGAACGAAAGCGACGCCAACATCAAGCTCACGGATAGCGCGATGGCCTTCATCAATCCCCTCCTCAGCAAAACACTTTTCTTTTGCGGAACGGGGACTTAGCCCCCATCGCGCGACGAACTATAGAGCGCGACGAAAGGGGGTGTCAACGCGCTTTCACACCCCTTGGAAGTCCCAGCGCAGGTCGACGGTGCCTTCTGGGCCGGTGAATCGCAGGATCACGTGGGAAGCGTTGGGTGCGATTACGGGAGTGCCATCAGCGTGGTTCGCCGGGAATGTGATGCGGAACGTCTGGCGGAAGGACGTGATGCTCGGGAAGTACTCCCTCTCCCGTGCGCCCGGACGCATCACGTGGTCGATTTCCGACGGCGCTTCTTGGCGGCCTAGTTCGTCTAGAAGTATGACGCGCCACGCGGATTGCTCGCGCGTCAGGTCGGATTCGCGAAAATTGCGCCCGGCCATCGTCACGAAGAAGCGATGATGGGATTCGGCGTCCAAAAGCGTCGCGCGCAGCATCTCAGTGCGCGCCTCATGGGAGAGACTGAAGTCGTTTGCATAGCGCGTGACGTACGCCCAGCGAAACTCCCACGCTTCGAACGTGGACGTGACGTTGAGCACGTCTTGAAATTGACCAAAGTCGAAACCATCGGCCGACCGCGTCCAGGCGTCGTAGACATCATCGTAGTCGTTGGCGGTAAACTCCCGCGGCGCCGAGTGCATCGAGACCCGCTGCGACGACGCGCAAGCGCACGACAAAAGAGCGAACGCAACCAGTGCAGGCGCGCCAATGCGAGAGCTACTCATGGAAAGTCACTGCGTTTGTAAAGAGAGACGAATGGTAGGCCCGCAGCGACGATCGCTTCGCGCCCACCTTCTTCGCGATCAACGATGGCGACAACACCGACTACACGGAGGTTACGCGCCACGAGCTTTTCAACCGCTTTGAGCGTCGAACCGCCTGTCGTGATCACGTCCTCGAGCACAACAACGTTCGAGGCATCAGCGATAGTGGCATCGCCTTCGAGCAGACGCTTCGAGCCGTGGTCTTTAGCGTCTTTCCGCACATATATCGCATCAAGGGGCGCGCCGCGCTGATGCGAGATGAGCGCTACTGCGGACGCCAACGGGCAGCCTCCGAGTTCCACGCCCGCGACCGCCACCGGCCTCTCAGCAAATCCGCCGAGCGCCTTGAACATCGCTTCGCCCACCAGCATATGGCCTTCGGCGCTCAGAACAGTTTGTTTGCAGTCGATGAAGAAATCGCTTTCGCGTCCCGACGCAAGCACGACGCGCTTCTTGGCATAGCTGCGTTCGGTAAGGAGCTCGAGGAGTCGGTCGGTCATGATTAAGAGTTTCCTTCGCGACGTTTGGCCTCGTCGCCGCGCCTTGCCTCACTGCGACGAATCGCGGGAATGCGAGGCGCCGGCGGGCGACGCACGGCGGGCGGTGCGGCAACAATTTGGGGAACGACTGGCGCGGCTGCGATGGCCGCGACTGTCGCGACGGGAGCAGTCGCTGCTACGACGGGAGCGAGGGGAGCGGCCGGGGGTGCCACGGGAGTGGCCGGGGGTGCCACGGGAGCGAGCTTCGCTTCGGGCACGACGACGGTTGGGGTCGGTCGGATCTTTTCCGTGGGGGCGCGCAGCTCAGCGACCGGTGCGCCAACCAACGTCGGTTGGTTCGAGGGCACGGGCGTGATCAGGGCTGGACGGGCAAGCGGAGTAGCGCGGGCGGACGGAACGTGTTTGGGCGCGGGTGCGGCTGGGGATTTGGTGTCGACCTGAGTTGGTTCGCTCGCCGGGGGCGGCGTTGATAGCGTGCCCGGAGTTGTCCAACTTGCCGGACTTGCCGCCGCTGCACTTGCGCGACGCGCCTTCTTCGCGCGAACGACGCGCGGAGTGCCGTCTTGCACGACAGGCTCAATGCGGCCACGGATTCGTGCGCCCTCCAGTACGTTTACCTTGGGAGCGATCGCGTCGCCCTCGACGCGGGCTGTGGGCTCGATGCGCACGGTGTCGGTGGCTACTGCATCGCCGCGCAGCGAGCCACGCACAACAATGGTGCGAGCGCGCACTGGCCCGAACACGGCGCCACCCTCTTCGATGACCAACGCACCACTCACCGACACTTCGCCGACCATCACGCCGAGCACGACGAAGTCGACGTCGCCCTCAACGTTTCCTTCGAGCTTCATGCCCGCAGGCAAAATGGACGGTTTCTGCGTCATGACGGAATTAACTCATCGTCCGGCATTTCGAAGTCCATCTCGATCCCGCCATTCAGCTCCGCACCATCGTCAATCGCGATGCTGGCCGCGCGGACATCGCCATCGATGCGGCCGCCGCTAGCAATGCGTACGGCTTGCGTGGCCTGCACGTCACCCACAAGCGCGCCGTTCACATCGAGCGTGGTGACGGAAACATCGGCGTGCACGACTCCGGTTTGCGCGATGGCAAGAGAACCGAGCGTGCGCATTTCGCCGTCTAGCCGGCCTTCCACAACGAGATCGCCTTTGCCCGTGAGCGTCCCTCGCACCTTGAGCGACGCCCCGAAAAATCCGGCGATTTGCTTCTCCGACATGGCGCGAGCGTACGGGATCCTCCTCGGGTTTGGTAGGCACATGCTGAAGGCCCACGAGACATGCCGCGCCGGCTCGGCTCCACGAAATTGTCGTCCGCGTGTCCCGGATCCGTGGGCAGATCATCGATTGACACTGGCGACGCGCGCACCACGCATCCCGGCAACCCCTTGCTCCGGCGCAGTAACGGCTACATGCTGCGCGCGACTTAGAACCCCCAATGGCCGTTTCCAGCAATCCAAAACACGACGAACCGATCAGCAAACTCGATGATTTGCTTGAGCCTTTTCACGAGGCCATCAAGCCGAAGAGCGCGTTTCGTATCGGGACTGAAGCGGAGAAGTTTGGCATTTCGCTGTCCGACGGCAGCCCAATCCCGTTCGAAGGCCCGCGCGGCGTCCGTGCAATTTTGGCGGAGCTCGCGGACCGTCACGCCTGGACGGAAGAGGCGGAGTACGAGGGCGGCGAGGTCATTGCGCTCAAGCGCGCCCAAGCATCGATCACGTTGGAGCCCGGTGGCCAGCTCGAACTTTCGGGCGCGCCCCAAGAAAATATGCATCAGACCTGTGCCGAATTCCGCGGCCACATGGCGGAGCTTCGAGAGATTTCCGACCAGTTTGGCGTGGCCTGGTTGGGCCTCGGCTTTCATCCATTCGCCAAGCCCGCCGACTTGCCATGGGTACCCAAGCTTCGTTACGGCATCATGCGCAAGTACCTGCCAACCGTCGGGTCGCGCGCGCTCGACATGATGCAGCGCACTGCGACCGTGCAAGCAAACTACGACTACGACAGCGAGGACGATGCAATGCGCAAGCTGCGCATCTCGCTAATGCTCGCTCCTGTGACGACGGCGATGTTCGCGAACAGCCCGTTCATGGAAGGGCGCCGCGCGAAAGAGCTTTCGCATCGCGCTTGGGTTTGGCTCGATGTCGACAACAATCGTTCGGGCCTCCTTCCTTTTGCATGGGAGAAGTCCGCGCGCTTCACTAACTACATCGACTGGGCGCTCGACGTTCCGATGTTTATGGTGAAGCGCGGCAGCGACGTAATCCACAACACGGGCCAGACCTTCCGTTCGTTCATGAAGGATGGCTTTCAGGGCCATCGTGCGACGAAGCTCGATTGGGAGACGCACATCAACACGCTCTTCCCGGAAGTGCGCCTAAAGCGAACCATTGAAGTGCGTGGCGCGGACGGGCAACAGACGGCGCTCTTGTGCGCCCTCCCCTCGCTGTGGACCGGCATTTTCTACGACGAGCAAGCACTGGGCAAAGCAGAAGCGCTCGCGTCGAAGTTGAACTTTCCAGCGGTGAACGCAGCGCGCTCGGACATCGCGGAACATGCACTTCGCGCCGAGCTGCAAGGCCGCGAGGTTGGCGAGTGGGCATCGGAGTTGCTCGCCGTCGCGATGGACGGACTGCATCGGCGAGCCATTCTGAGCCGCGACGGGGCCGACGAAACCGTGCACCTCGCCAAACTTCAGGCGCTCGTTGCCAAAGGACAAACTCCCGCTGACGCACTTGTGGAAGGCATCGACCCTGCGAAGGACCTCTACACGCAGGTCATGCAAAAAGGCCTCGTATAGTTAAAGCGCGTCCAACATCGCTGGGCCACCACGCGCAACTGCCCGTTGGTACGACGGCATCGCGTGAATGCGTTCGACGAACGCGGTCAGCTTCACGTACTTGGTGCCGAGCCCGGCGCGAGTGACGGCGGCCTCGACCGGGTAACTCATTTGAATGTCGGCAGCTGTGAACTCGTCGCCGCAAAACCACGGCTGCCTCTCAAGCGCTGTGTTCGCGTAGCCAAACATCGAGTCCAGCTGCGGCTGAATGTACGCGTCGCGCACGCCTGCACATATCTTCTTCACGATAGGCTTCACGAAGAATGGAAGTTTCGCAGTTTCCAAACGCGCGAATATAAGGCCTACGAGCAACGGCGCCATCGCCGAGCCTTCGGCAAAATGCAACCAGTACACGTAGCGCTGGTGCTCGGGCGTGCCGGCCACAGGCCGCAATCGGCCTTGCCCATACTTGTCGAGCAAGTACTCAATAATCACAGCCGATTCGGCGACCGTCGTTTCGCCATCCGTGATCACCGGCGACTTCCCGAGAGGATGGACGGCGCGCAGTTCAGCTGGCGCCCGCGACGTGCTTGGATGGCGCGCGTAAATCTTGATCTCGTACGGAATACCTAACTCTTCGAGCAGCCACAGCACACGCTGCGAGCGCGAGCGCTCGAGATGATGAAGCGTAATCATGTGGCCGACTCTAGGGCCATCTCTAGGCGTTGTCTTCCGGCAGGGTGAAATAGAACGTGGCTCCTTCACCGGGAGCTGCTTCCGCCCAAATGCGTCCGCCGTGCCTGGTGATCACGCGTTGCACAGTCGCAAGGCCGATGCCCGTCCCGTCGAAGTCGCTCGCCGCATGAAGCCGCTGAAAGGGCGAGAACAGACGGCCGGCATACTCCATGTCGAAGCCGGCTCCGTTGTCGCGAACGAAGAAAGCTGGTTCGGTATTCGCGATGCGCCCTACATCAATACGCGGGTGGCCAGTGCGCGCGGTGAACTTCCATGCATTGCCGATAAGGTTCGTTAACACGATTCGTACGAGCGCCTGGTCGCAGTTGGCAACTAGTCCAGCTTCGACGTTTGCCGAGACCGCCCTTGACGGATCGGACTGCCGAAGATCAGAAATGACCGCGTTCGCACTCGCTGAAAGATCGACGGTGTCCCGACGCACGTCGGCACGAGCAAGGCGCGCCAACTGAAGAAGTGCGTCGATAAGCTCGCCCATTCGCTTCGCGCCGGTGATCACGCGCTGCAAGTAATCCTGCCCTGTCGCGTCGAGCTTGTCCGCGTAGTCTTCAGAAATGGCCTGGCTGAAGCCCGCAATCGCTCGAAGGGGCGCTCGCAAATCGTGCGACACCGAGTAGCCGAACGCGTCTAGTTCTCGATTGGCCTGCTCAAGCCTTGTGATCCACGCGCGACGCACGCGGGCGAGCTCCACGTGCGTGCGCACTCGCGCGAGCAGCTCACGTGCGGAGAACGGCTTCACCAAGTAGTCGTCAGCTCCAGTCGACAGGCCTTCGACAGACGATTCTTCGCCAGCGCGCGCCGACAAAAGTATCACCGGCAGGGCGGCAGTCTCGGGCTCGGCGCGCAGCGCACGCACGAGTCCGAACCCATCCAGATTGGGCATCATCACATCACTCACAACGAGATCCGGCAGCTCCTGCGCAATCGCAACCAGTGCCGCCGCACCATCCACAGCTACCGTCACGCGATAGATCGGCCCGAGCAAATTCGCGATGTACTCACGCAGCGTCGCGTTGTCGTCAACGACAAGAACATGTGCGCGCGCAGACGACGCGACGGCAACCTGCGGCGGATGCGCCGAGCGTTCTTCGTAAATCGTGTCGCTCACCCAGCGCGACGCGTCCGCTGCGTGCGCCGCCGCGTCCAACGTGTGGCTGCCGTGCTGGACTGATTCGTGCGACACCGCGTCGGGAGGAAGGTGAGCGAACCCCTTGGGGATCACGACTCGAAAACTCGTTCCTTTGCCGAGTTCGCTTTGCACGCTCACGTCGCCGCCGTGCAACCGTACAAGCTCACGCACAAGTGACAGCCCGATGCCCGTGCCTTCGTGCGTGCGCCCTTTCGATCCTTCGACGCGATGAAAACGTTCGAAGATGCGCGACAGCGCGGATTCCGGAATACCAACGCCCGTATCACTCACCTCGAGCACAACGTTGGATTGCTCTTCGCGCAGCCGTACCGCGATCTCGCCGCTCAGCGTGAACTTGAACGCATTCGAAACGAGATTGGGAACAATCTTTTCCCACATCTCACGATCGACCCAAACGCGCTCCGAAAGAGGGGCGCAGTCGATGCGTAGCGCGAGGCCCCCCTTCTCCGTGGCCGAGTGAAACATCGCCGCGAGCTCGGCGGTGTGCGTGCTCAGATCGAGCGGCGCATAGTTCGCGCGCATGCGGCCTGCCTCGATGCGCGCGAAATCAAGCAGCGTATTTACGAGTTTAAGAAGTCGAAGCGCGTTGTCGTGCACAATCTTGATGCGTGCGCGGTGCGGTTCGCTAAGCCCTTCATTCGACACCGTCAGCAGGTCTTCGAGGGGACTCAGAATCAACGTCAGTGGTGTTCTAAACTCATGACTGACGTTGCTGAAGAAGACTGTCTTCGCCGCATCGAGCTCCGCAAGCTTTGTGTTCGCGTCGCGCAGATTGCTATTGGCATCAGCTAGTTAACGACTGCGAGCGAGCACTTCTCGTTCCATCGCCCGCGTTCTACCTACGAGCTCTGTTCCGAGCTCACTCGCGCGGACGAGCTCCGTAACGTCCTCGACGCGATGAAGAATGTACGACACCTCGCCGTCGGGTGAGAGCACCGGGATATTCTTCGGGCTCCAGTACTTCACCTGAAAATTCCCGTCCGGATCGCGCACGTCGTATTTTTGCACAGCCATCGTGTCAGGTGCTCGCGTCTCAAGCACGCGTTCGAGCGACGACCGCAAATAGCTCGAGCCTGTGGCAGTCGCGTCGTCTGGATTGTCCGGGAACAGCTCGAAGAGACCAACGCCGATCGTTTGTTCGGGCGTGGTTTGCGTTGCCGCGTAGCGGGCGCGGGTGGCGGCGACCATGGTGAACTTCGGAGTGTCCGGCAGAAGCACCAGCAACACGTCTGGCGCTTCCTCGAACAGAAGTCGAAAGTCGAGCTCTCCCCCCATCGCAAACAGGATACTCAGATCCTGCATTCGCTTGTAGTGGCTTTTGCCGTCATCCCTAGGGGTGAATAGTCACTAAATCGCTCAAGTAACGCTGATCTTCGCCCACGCGCGCTTGCCAGCCTTCACGACGTACTGGGCGCCCTTTTTCAAGACGGCCTTCACGTCGCTCACGCGCTCACCGTCCACGTCGACTGCGCCGGCCTCAATTTTCCGCCGCGCGTCACTCGTGCCAGTGGCGAGATTTGCCGCAGTCATCGCTTTGGGCAGCCAAATCGAGTCGCCTTCTGCGGCTACGTGAACTTCAGGCATATCGTCGGGAACTTCGCGACGAGAGAACTGTTTCTCCCACGCTTCGAACGCGGAGTCCGCGGCCGCTGCGTCGTGATAGCGAGCAACAATCTCTTTGGCGAGGGCGCTCTTCGCTGCTTTGGGATTCGTCGCACCACTGTCGCACGATGCCTTCAACGATTTTACATCCGCCGGGTCCACCGTGCTCAGCAACTCGTAGTAGCGCCACATGAGCGCGTCCGAAATGCTCATCAGCTTTCCGTACTGTTCGCCTGCCGACTCAGCAACTCCAACGTAGTTGTCGAGCGACTTGCTCATCTTCTCGCCGATAAGCTTTCCGTTTTCGACACGCGCCGAGAGGCCTTCAAGTATGGGCGTCGTCATGACAACCTGTGGACGCTGCCCGCACTCGCGCATGATTTCGCGGCCAACCATGAGATTGAAAAGCTGGTCGGTGCCGCCGAGCTCGACATCCGCGTCGAGATGAACGGAGTCTTGCGCCTGCGCGAGGGGATAAAGCAACTCGTGCAATGAGATGCTCTGATGCTCGGTCCAGCGCTTTTTGAAGTCGTCCCGCTCCATCATGCGGGCCAACGTGTAGCGACCGGCGAGCCGAATCACGTCGTCGAAGCCCATCTTGCCTAGCCACTCGCTGTTGTAGACAACGCGCGTGCGATCCTTGTCGAGGATCTTGAAAGCTTGCTCCGCGTACGTGCGTGCACCTTCGACAATCTCCTCGCGCGTCGGCACCTTGCGCGTCGCATTGCGACCCGAGGGGTCGCCGATCTGCGCGGTGAAATCTCCAACGACGAACACGACGTTGTGCCCGAGCATCTGAAACTGACGCATCTTGTTCATCAAGACGGTGTGCCCGAGGTGCAAATCAGGACGTGTTGGATCGAAGCCGGCCTTGATACACAAGGGCTTGCCCTTGCGAAGCAAGGCGAGCAGCTCGGTCTCGACATGCAAGTCGACCACGCCACTCTTCAAGATGCGTAGCTGCTCTTCGGGTGCGACTTGGCCCATCCGTGCGATGAACTAGGTGGACGACGACGACGGCGGAGTTCCCCCGCCAGCGCTCTTCGGCACGTGGTTGTCGACGAGCTCTTTCAGCTCTTTGCCGACCTTGAAGAAAGGCAAGCGCTTGTCAGGAACCGAGACCTGACGGCCCGTTCGCGGATTGCGACCGCTGTAAGGCTTGTAGTTTCGCACCGTGAAGGAGCCAAACCCGCGAATCTCGATGCCTTCTCCCTTTTCGAGAGCAGCCGTCATTGTGTCGAACACACAGTTGACGACAAGCTCTGCCCGGCTTTTAGTGATCTTGCTACGCCGCGCTACGGCGTCGATCAACTCGGACTTGGTCATCGTCACTGGGCCCCCCACGGAATTGCGTTCGAGTATATTCGGCGACGCACCTCGGTCAATAGCGATTTCGGACACTTGCGAGCAAAGAGGATGGGAACGGGGATGAGAACTGGGCAGAACGAACGACGTTTGGCGTCCCCGAATGGACAGGGTTTAGGTCTGCTTACCGCAGCCGCGACAGTCCTGTTTTCCATTGCATGTTCAAGGACTTCCGCTCCAGCAGCCCCGGCTCTGCCTTATCCGAAAATCGACGTTCATACCCACGTCAGTGCGAGCCATGCGGCCCAAGCCGTGAATCTTTTTCGAGAAAATGGGATCGACGTCGCGGTGAATGCGTCCGGCGGACTTCTCGGGCAGGGCCTTGCGACGTCGCGCGACCTCGCGGCCAGCACTGGGGGCCGCCTCCTCTATTACTGCAACGTCGACTTCGCCGAGGCGGACGCCGCGGACTGGCCGCAACGCGCTATCCAAATGGTGGACGACTGCAAACGCCTAGGCGCTCGAGGCGTAAAGATCTTCAAGGCGCTCGGACTTGGCTACCGCACGTCGGACGGAAACCTGCTCGCCGTGGATGACCCGCGGCTCGATATCCTCTTTGAGCGCGCTGGGGCCCTCGGTTTGCCGGTGCTGATTCACAGCGGTGACCCGGTTGCCTTTTTCACTCCACCGACGCGAGAAAACGAGCGATTCGAGGAGTTGCAGGCACATCCGGGGTGGAGTTTCTTCGGCGAAAGCGCGCCGGGCCGCCCGTGGCCGAGCTGGGATGAGCTATTTGCCCAGTACGAACGTCGGGTTGCGCGTCATCCACACACAACGTTCATCGGAGCGCATTTTGGCAATGCCGCCGAGTATCCGCAGCGGGTCGCGCAGATGTTCGCGCGTTATCCGAATCTTGTGATCGACACGGCGGCGCGCGTGCCTGAGTTCGGGCGGCACCCGGCGAGCGAGATGCGGGCGTTCTTCATTCGGTGGCAAGACCGCATTCTCTTCGGCTCCGATACTGGCATCGATGAGGAGGGACTTTCCCTAGGCTCGCACGGACGCGAGCGCGACCGAGCCGAGCGATTGCCTGCCTTCTTCGCGGCGCATTGGCGTTATTTCGAGACCGATACACGCCGCATGGCTACTCCCACACCGATCCAAGGCCGGTGGACGATTGATGGAATCCACCTTCCGGCGGCCGTTTTGCGCAAGATTTACGCCCAAAATGCGATGCGAATCCTTCATATTCAGCTGCCGGCAACAAACCCGCACTGATCACTCGGTTATTGCCGGATGGGCAGTAAGGTCGGTATCGTTACGTGCCGCATTTCCCGGTTGGCTTTCGCCGACCCCAAGGAGCCCGAGAGATGGCCAAATTTCCGCCTGATGATGACGACCTTCCGGGACCCGCGCCGGCACCCGAGCCCTACATGGGCGATTTGCGCGACCCGGACCTGAAGCAGATCCGACGTAAGACCAGCACCCTGGGACGCGTCCTCTTTCTGCTCGTCTTGGTCGGCGGCGGTACGGCCGGTTACATGATGTACAAGCAGCAGCAGCTCGAAGCGCACAAGAACGATGTGTGGGCTCAGGCTCAGCATGCGCCGTCGCGCGAGCAGTTCCTGCAAATCATTCGCGATGATTTGCCGCGCACGCGCTTCGACGATGTGAAGTTGCTCTACATCGGCGGCATGACCCGTCATCGCGATGCGCTCGCCGTGCCGGTCCTCGTCGGTGCTCTCTCAGATACCAATGACAGCGTGCGTGGTGCTGCCGCATTAGCGCTTGCAGCCATCGGTCTGCCGGCCGCTGAATCTGCCAAGCAACGCTTGCTTGATGCGCTTCCGCTAACGAACATCGGACACAAAGCTCAAATCGCTTGGGCGCTTGCCGTCTTGCATGAATCCCGTGCCTCCGACGCGATCATCTCGGAGTTCAACTCGGGACGCTTGCAAGAGCAGCCGGGCTTTGATCCGAAAGTGATCGCAGATGTGCTTGGGCCAACGCGTCTTGCGACGCTTGCGTCGGGCACGCCCTGCCCGCCTCCGCCAGCACCGGGCGCAAACGGCGCACCGGCTGCAGCCCCCGCTCCGCCTGCAGGTTGCGTGACCGTTGCGGTGCGCACCTTGATCGCGCAAGCACTCGCTGAAGCAGCATCACCGGAAGCGGTTACGCCGTTGATTCGCCTTCTTGAAGACAGCGATCCGGAGGTCGTTCGCACGGCCGCAGCAGGCCTCGGTCGCACCGGCGATCCGGCCGCAGGCGCGCCGTTGTTCGCGCTTTTGTCGCGTCATCCTGACATGCAGCAGTCGATTTTCGACGCGATGAGCCGTTCAATCGGCGCGCGTGGAATGGCCCAGCTCTTGTCTGCAGCGTCGGACCCTGCGCTCAAGCTTCGTCTCGTCGAGATGCTCCGCCGTACACATGATCCGGCCGCGGCCGAATCGCTCACAGCACAGCTAGCTGCAACCGATCCTGCGATTCGCGCAGCGGCTGCGCTTGGCTTGGCTGAGCTTGGTGACCCGCACGCCGTTCCTGCGCTTGTCGAAATCGCCAAGGGCGACAATGAGAACGCGGCACAGAACGCCCTCGATGCATTGCGCGCGTTGCACGCTCCGGTTCCATCGGCTGAACTCTTTGCGATGCTCGAAGCGCATCCCGGTCGCCGCGCGGCAGTTCTTCACGCGGTTGGCGCGAGCGGCGATTCGTCTGCGGGCCCCTTCCTCGAGCGCGAGCTTGCGGGCGAGGACGTCGAGACGGCACTCGTTGCGCTTGGCGAGCTTCGTTACGAGCCGGCCTATCGTCAGATCCTCGCGATGGTCACGCGCCCGCGCGACATCGACTTCACGGAGCCCAGCCCCGCCAACGAGAACGCCTATCGCAATCGTCGCAAGGCGATGGAGTCGCTGGGATATTACGGCAAGCCCGATGCGATCCCGGCGTTGCTCACCGTGATTGAAGACGCTGAAGACGATGCACGCCTTCGTGCAACCGCTGGCGAGACGTTGGGCATCCTGGCCGACGAAGCCACGATGCGCACCGTGCTCGAGAAGATTCGCAACTCGAGCCTCGATGAAGCATCGCGCCGCTACTACGCGCAAGCGCTGTGGCAGAAACCGAATCGCACGCTCGCAGCCGACCTTGTCACTTTGCTCGAAGGCAGCCTTCCCGGCGAAGTTCAGCGCGCAGTGTCGCTCGCCGTTGGTTATGCAGCCGATGCATCGGTCGATGCGCGAGTAAACGCGCTCTTCGGCAACGCGGACAAGGCGCGCGAGGCCATGTTCGCTGTCGTCCTCGGGGGCAGCGAGGAAGGCGCAACACGCTTGCTCACTTATTTGAAGGACAACCCCGATGCACGCGAAGTCATCGACTTTGCGCTGAACAGCGAAGACAACGACGCGTTCAACGTCTTGCTTCCTGAGATGTTCGACTCCGGCGCTGTCTTCCGTCGCATGCGCGTGGCCCAAGTCCTACGCGACGGCACTGAAACCGGTGGCCACTACTCCACGCCCTGGCAGCGTCTCTTCGAGCGCCTGAACGTAGGCTGGTCGGGACCGCACGGCATCACTGCCGCCGTCATTCGAGAGAAGTTGTACGCAGCCATGACCGGCACCGATGCTTCGCTGCGTAGCCTCGCCGCCGATATTCTCGGCGACATGGGCGAACGCGGCTTGCTGATTCGCGCTCGCGATTCGCGCGGCGTTGGTTCGATGGAAGCACGTGAGAAGTTGCGCACGCTGAACCGCGTCGCTAGCGCTTAGTTCTGCGCTCGCGGTAGGGCATGACGGGCTCGGGCTTCTCGCTCGGGCCCGTTCTTTTTTGACTCAATCCGTGCGCGGATCTCGGTCCCCACAGCGCCCCCTCAGGGAGAGCTGAACACGGACACTGAGTTCACCCCGCCCACGTAGAGCCGAGTTTCGTCGGGGGACACGGCGACGCTCGTGCCGAAGCTGGTTCCCAAAGCACCCAGCAGGACTTGAAAGGGCGTGGCGTCGAGCCCTGCGCCCGTCCGTGCATACGCATAGACGCGGCCGATATCGCCGAAGCGAGTATCGCCAACGAAGAGCGTCGCGCCGTCGCGTGTGAACGCGAGACTGCTACCGAAGTCGAGGCCCTCGCACGGCGTTAACAGAGCTTGCGTAGCGCTCGCTGGAAACTCGCCCTCCGCCGCGCGTGCAAACACGTAGAGGTGTTCGGCAACGCCGCGCGCGTGCGGTCCGCCTCCGCCCACGACGAGCGTCGCGTCATCCTCTGTGATCGCGATGCTTGCACCGAACTCGGTGCTATCGGATGGACCCACAAGAGTCTGGCTCGGTGTTGTGGTGAACGAAGCTCCGCTACGCTCGAATGCGTACACTTCGCCCGCACGCGAGTCGGTGCCGCCGGCGCCGACGTACAGCGTGCTGGCATCGAAGTTGAAACTGACCGCCGAGCCGAACGTTGAGTATGCAAATCTCTCATTCAGTGTCTGAAACGGCGTGGTGGCGAAGGCCTCACCGGCACGAGCAAACAAATAGACCTTGCCGATCCCGCTATCCCCAACTGCAAGAACGCTCGCATCGCCAGAAAGTGCGACGGATGTTCCGAAGGACGAGCCGAAGGTCGTTTCAACAAGTGTTTGCACGGGCGTGCTCGCGAATGCGGCGCCGCTACGTGCGTAGATGAGGACCGCCCCCGGCCGTGTGTCTGACACTGCATCGAAGAAATCTGGATCCCCAACGACCAACACGTTTCCGTCATGGGAGATCGCGAGCGATGTTCCGAACGCGATGGAAGCTGCAGGTCCGGCGATTGTCGACGATGGGGTTGAGGCGAAGGCCGGGCTCGTGCTGTTCGCCATGCACTCGCCGCACATGAGATAGTACCCCTCGGCGCACGTGCGGGCGACGCACGCGCCCGCAAACGAGCACGCGCTTGTGCTCACGCCAGTCGTCGGACAAGCGACGCACACTCCGCGACACACGCGCTCGTCGCTCGCGCACGTGATTGGCATGTCGACGCCGGCGTCGTAGCTTGCATCTCTCCCAGCGTCCAATGCAGACGCATCCGAGCCTGCGTCTATCGTGGTTAGGCCTGCGTCGAACGCTGCAGAATCAGAACTCGCATCGGACGGCGCCTCCGCCCCATCGTTGCCCGCGTCCACAGCGTTGGCATCGAATGCGCTACCTTCGTCATAAGTAACGCTCAAATCCGACGGTGCGGCAGCGTCTGCTGACGGCAGCATCGTTCGCTCCGTGCCGCAGCCGACGATCAGTGTGACCAGGAGCCATGGAATGCGCCGGTTGCTCATGTTTCTATCTCCAGACGCGCGGACTATGGAACGGTTCCGCGCAATAGCTCGCGCAAGAGAAAAATTTTCCCGACTTCTGCGTAGGTCGATTGGCCGGTTAGGCGCTGCGGAGCTCAATTTCCGTAATCTCCGCCGGGATGCCCAGACGCATCGGCGGTCCCCAATAGCCCGTGCCGCAACTCACGTAGACCTGCGTGTCCTTCTTGCGATGAAGGCCGGCAACAAACGGTTGCTCCAGGGCGACGAGGTAGTTGAAGGGAAAGAGTTGGCCGCCGTGGGTGTGGCCGCTCAGCTGCAGGTCGACGTTGTTCTCGGCCGCTTCGACCACCGCTTTCGGTTGATGAGCAAGAAGGACGAGAGAGCGTGATGGATCGCGACCGGTGAGTGCTTTGCTGAGATCCGGACCGTGGCCGTTGCCGAAATCACCAGCACGGAAGTCGTCGATGCCGGCGAGGTCGAATCCGCCCTGCCCGCGGATGGATACGCGTTCATTGCGTAGCACGCGAATGCCCACGGTTTGCAGAAAGGCGATCCATTCGTCGACGCCCGAGTAGTACTCATGGTTTCCGGTGACAAAGTAGACGCCGTCGCGTGAGCGCAGGTTGCGAAGGGGCTCGCAAAACTTTCCGAGCTCACTCACCCGGCCATCGACTAGGTCGCCGGTTATGACGACCATGTCAGGATCGAGTGCGTTCGATTTCTGCACGAGCTCTTCGATAAAAGTCTGGCCGATGGTCGGGCCGACGTGGATATCGGTCATTTGCACGATACGGTAGCCGCTCAGTGCTCGCGGCAAACGCGCCAACACGACCGGGACCTTCTTGATGGCGACGGAACGCAATCCAGTATAAGCCGCCATGCCGCTCAGTCCGAACGCACCGACGCCGACAACTGTGCCCATTACGCGCGACATAAATTCACGGCGTGCTGGATCTGCGGCACTGCCCCCTACGCGCATGCCCAGGCCGGTAAGCACACGGATCAGATCCGCCGGTACCAAGAGTACAAAGAGGAAGAACATCACGCCGAACCACGTGAACGTCAGCCACAACGCGGGGGCGCCGATGTCACGTGGAACGAAGCGCACCAAGAGAATCCAGCTCACTGACAACACCGCAAGGACAACGAGCGCAATCGCAAGGATGCGATTCCACGGAGGCGGAAGCTTCGTGTCACGCACGAGCCGCGCCCAGAAGTAGTAATGAACGCTCCCACTGATGCCGAGCAGAACGGAGAGCATGATGAGCGCGCGGGAAAGAGACATGCGAGTAGTCGTCTCAGTACCCGAACCGCTACAACTTGGGGACACGCTCCCCCTCTAAAACATAAACAAAGTTCGCTAGTTCCGAACGGAGTTTGGCCGCGTGAATTTGATACATCCCGCGCGGCGAGGTATCAAATTCGCGCGGCCAAACTCGGTCGGCAAGTCACCGAAATCGTGCGCCTTTTTAAGGGGGAGCGTGTCCCCTAGTGGCTAGTGGCCGTGGTTGCGGGTTAGGCCGGGGTGGCTGGGATCGCCGGGTTCGTGGCGGGGGTTTTCGGATTCGTACGTGCCGTCGGCGCCGGGGATCGACATGAGGACTTCTTTGTCGAAGATGAAGTGGGCGCGGTCGGTTGACGGGGGCACATGCACGCCCGTGTCCATGCGGATGGCGTCGCAGGGGCAGGCCTCGACGCAGTAGCCGCAGAAGATGCAGCGCAGCTCGTCGATGACGAAGACCTTGGGGAAGCGCTCGTAGCCGTAGCGCGGATCGCTGGTGTCGTACTCGGCGGGTTCGATGTGGATGCACTGCGCAGGACACGCGGTGCTGCAGCATAAGCAGGCGACGCAACGCGGTGAACCGTCATCGCGGTGCGTGAGGCGGTGCACGCCACGGAAGCGGTCGGGATAGATGCGCTTCTCTTCGGGGTAGTTCACCGTGACGATCTCGCTCTTCGAGCGGCGGCTAAAGGTGTTCTTGAAGAAATGGCGCATTGAGACGCCGAGACCGCGCGCGATCTCAGGGAGGTAGGCGCGTTCCATCATCGTGTACTTCGGCTTGTTGACGAGCTTGCCCATGAATCCCCGATGCGACTTAGGAGTTGTTCCAGATGATCACAAGACCCGTGATCAAGATGTTCAAGAGTGAAAGAGGCAAGAGCACCTTCCAGCAAAGCGCCATGATCTGATCGTAACGGAAACGCGGAAGCGACCAGCGGATCATGAGCTGAAACCAGATCATGAGCGAAAGCTTCAAGACCCAGGTCACAACTTCGATGAGCGTGACGCCCCAGTGCTGAAGAGCAATCTGCGCGTTCTCAAGGTAGACGTGGCCGAAGGCCTGGAAGCTGAAGTCCCAACCACCGGCGTTCAAGAACGGCATGTGGTAGCCGCCGAAGAACAAGGTGATGAGAATGGCCGACGAGGTCACGACCTCGACGAACTCGCCCATGAAGAACATGCCGAACTTCATACCCGAGTATTCGGTGAAGTAACCGCCGACGATTTCGCTCTCGCCTTCCGGTACGTCGAAGGGAATCCGCTTGGTCTCGGCGATAGCCGCCGTGAAGAAGACGAAGAACGCGATGGGCTGCGCCATCACGCCCCACATATGCGCCATCTGCCAATGGACCATGTCCTCGAGCAGGAGCGAGTCGTACACCATGAAGCAGCCGACGAGCGACATGCCGAGCGTGACTTCGTAGCTAACCATCTGGCCTGCAGCGCGGATACCGCCGAGCAACGAATACTTGTTGTTGCTGGAGTAACCGGCGATGGCAGCTCCGACGACGCCCGTGCCTGCGATGCCGAAGATGAAAAGGATGCCGACGTTCAACGATGCGATCTGCAACGGAGTACCGCGGGTCGCAGGTCCAACGAGGTCCATCGAGAAGTGTTGATTCCACAACTCGGGATAGAAGACATCGCCGAACGGAATCACCGCGAAGACCGAAATCGCCGGAACCAGCGAAATGATCGGTGCCAACGCGTGAAGGAACTTGTCAGCCTTGGGCGGAACGAAATCTTCTTTGAAGATCAACTTCAACGCGTCGGCGAGCGGATGGAGCAAGCCGAAGAGCGTGATGTTGATTCCGAAGAGCTTAATGTTGGCGCGGACCGGACCGACGCGGTCCTGCATCATCGCGCTCTGACGACGCTCGGCCCAGATCAGAACCGGTGCGAACGAGAAGATGATCGCAAGTGCGAAGCCAATCTTCGCGGCGGTGGAGAGTAGAAGAAAGCTATCCATCAGACAGGCGCTCCCGGATTCGATGCAGCGGGGGTGTTGGCCGGCATGGCGCGGCGTACGTCATCGAGCTTCGCGAAATCGATCCCCAGGCCCATCGCGCGCGCGAGATCCAACGTTGTTTCCCACGCGGATTTCACACCGGGCGGTGCTTGAATCGCCTTCTTGAACGGCTGGGCCATGCCCTTCGCATTCACGAAGGTGCCGCTCATCTCCACGTGGACTGCGACGGGAAGCACGACGGTGGCGGTGTTTGGCAACGCGCCCTCGTTGCTCGACAGCGAGACTACGACCTTCGCGCGCGAAAGCGGTGCGAGTGCGACAGCGTCTTCGGCCGATGCCCAGCCCAACGCGATCACACCTTCGACGGCGCCGCTTGCCACATCGGCCAGCAGATCCTTCACGGTGCGAAGCGGCCCCCCAGCAGCAAGCGTTGCGCCTGCGCGGTTCGGATTGTTGTCGTTGTGACGAAGAATCTTGTCCCCGTCCCAACCGGGAAGAGCTGCCAAGTAGAGCTTGTCGGTCCCAAACTTCTCGCGCGCCAACTTGGCGAGTACGAAGTTGTCTTCACTGGAATGCTGAGCGCTCAAAACGACGCCAATCTTCGACTTCTCGACGGTGGCGAGAAGAGCTGCCGCCTCGCGCATCGCGACGTCGATCTTCACATCGGCCAAATGTCCGTTCGTGCGAACGCGACCTGTGACGATGCGCTCTTGATGATAGCGATGGTAGGAAAGCATTCCGTCGTCGCACATCCAGTGCTTATTCACGGCTTCGTTGTCGCGCGGGCGCAAACGATAAACGTGCTGATCGCGCGGATCGTAATCGACGAACATATTGCAGCCCGTCGCGCATCCTGAGCACACGCTGGTCTGCGCCTTCAAAAACCACACGCGAGCTTTGAAGCGGAAGTCGCGGCTAGTGAGAGCGCCTACCGGGCACACGTGTTCGTTCATCAGCGAATATTTGTGATCGAGCTGGCGGCCTGGGCTCAACACGATTTCGTTGGTATTGCCGCGCTCGCGCATATCGAGCACCGGATCGCCGACGATTTCGTCGTTGAAGCGGATGCAGCGCGTGCACATCACGCAACGCTCGCCGTCATAAACAATCGTCGGACCAAAGCGCACGCCCTTCACCTTGTGAACGGGTTCGGTCTGCTTGCGCTTCAACGTCTTCTGATGATCGAGCCAATAGTCCTGAAGCTTGCACTCGCCTGCTTGATCACAGATGGGGCAATCGACCGGGTGGTTGAGAAGCAAGAACTCCTGCACCGAGGCTTGCGCCTGCTTGACCTGATCGCTCGTGCTCGACACTTCCATGCCTTCGGCCGCTGCTTGCTGACACGCCGGCGCAAGTTTCGGCTTCGTATCCTCGACGTAGTCCTGCTTCTCAGCGTCCCACTTCAAGATGGGCAGCATCATTGGACGCTGGCTCTTCACCTCGACGAGGCACATGCGGCAGTTGGCCGCGACGGAGAGACCGGGATGCCAGCAGTAATGCGGGATCTCGATGCCCTGCTTCCACGCCGCGCGAATGATCGTCTCGCCCGGCTCGAAAGGAATTTCTTTGTCGTTGAGTTTGAAGGTCGGCATCAGATTTCCCGCTCAGCGATCACACTCGCCGCCGATCATGTTCACGGACCCGAAGGTCGGAACGATGTCGGCGATCATTTCATCGAGCAGCATGTCGCGACAAATCGCGAGATTGATAAAGCACGGCGGACGACAACGAACACGATAAGGCGTGCCACTGCCATCGGAGACGATATAGAAGCCCATGTCTCCATTACCCGCTTCGGTGTAGCTGTAAACCTCTCCCACCGGTGGCTTCAGTCCCTCCATTACCAACTTGAAGTGGGCGATGGTGCCTTCGATCGTGTTGTAGACCTGATCTTTGGGCGGCATCATGATGCGCACGTCTTCGACGTTGATAGGTCCATCGTCGGGCATCTGTGCAACTGCCTGCTCGAGGATGCGCATCGACTGACGCATCTCTTCGGTGCGAACGAGGAAGCGGTCGTAGTTGTCGCCGTCGTGGCCAATCGGCACTTCGAAATCAAAGCGCTCGTAGAGCGAGTACGGATGCGCCTTGCGTACATCGTAGTCGACGCCCGTCGAACGAAGCATGGCGCCCGTGACGCCCATTTCGATCGCAAGGTCCTTCTTCAAGATGCCGATGCCCTGCGTGCGATCGATGAAGATGCGATTGCGAAGGAGCATGCCTTCGGCCTCGAGCAAGACCTTCTCCACTTGGGGAAGGATGTCGAGCACATCTTGCTTCAGCGTTTCGGTGGGCGGCTTGGCCATGCCACCGATGCGGCCGAACGAATGTGTCATGCGCGCGCCGGTCTCGCGTTCCAGAATGTCCCAAATCCAATCGCGGACTTTCAGAAACCAAAGGAAGGGCGTGAACGCACCGAGCTCCATCGCGCCCGCGCCGTTGCACGTAAGGTGATCGGCGATGCGCGCAAGCTCGCCCAAGATGACGCGGTAGTAGGCGCACCGCTCGGGAACGGTGATGCCGATGAGCTTTTCAACGGCGAGCGAGAAGCCCACGTTGTTGAGCATCGGCGAGACGTAGTTCAAACGGTCGGCGTAGGGATATACCTGCGCCCACGTTCCGCGCTCGCACGACTTCTCGAAGCCGCGATGCAAGTAGCCGGGCTGGATGTCTACGTCTTTGATGATCTCACCGTCGAGATCCAAAACCATGCGGATCGTTCCGTGCATTGCGGGATGCGACGGGCCCATATTCAGGCGCATCGGCTCAGTTGGCAGCTCGAGTGCGCTCTCGTCTTCGAGCTCTTCTTCGATGCGTTCCATTAGTTCTTCCCCGGAATCTCGTCGGGCAGCGGCTTGCCTTCGGCGCGCGCCGACGACTCGCTCAATGCGTGCTTCTGTCCCTGCTGCACCGCGATCGCGGGCGACACTTGCATGTCGCGCCCTTCGAGGCGGGCCTGCCAATCGATTCGGTTCCACGGCTGGCCTTCAGTCGGCCCGAACGGCGGAAGCTTCTCGAGGTTGTCTTCCTTGCGGTACTCGATGAGAGGTTGCGTCTTGTCGATCGGGTAATCCTTGCGAAGCGGATAACCAACGAACTCTTCGTAAAGAAGAATGCGACGCATGTCGGGATGACCGCGAAAGCGAATGCCGAACATGTCGAAGACTTCGCGCTCGGTCCAGTTCGCGCCGCGCCACACCGGTACCAAGGTGTCGAGCTCTTCGCCATCTTGAACACGTGTCTTCAAACGCACGCGATGATTCTTGCTCATCGAGCGAACGAGCAAGACGACGTCGAAGCGCGGAAGCTGTGGCGTGCGCTCTGGATAATCAATCGCGGTGATGTCGATGAAGTGATCCATCACGAGCTCAGAGTCGGCGCGAAGGAACGCCGCAACAGCCGCCCAATCGCTTGGCGCAACAATCGCTTCGTCATCGCCACGGAAGCTCGAGGTCTCGAGAATTTTTGCGCCGAACTCAGCTTGAAGGCGCGCGAGAACGGCGACGCTCATTTGTCTTCCTTCATCTTGCCGATGTGATCGCTCACGATTGTCGTGTCGGCGCGCGTCCGAAGCTGCGCGAGGCGCGGAAGCTCGCGAGGCGGAACCGTCATTGCTTCCCGATTGCCGCCCTTTTCGATCTTTTCCATCAAAAGCATGAGCCCATCGAGGACGGCTTCGGGGCGCGGCGGGCAGCCAGGGATATAGATGTCGACCGGGATGACTTTGTCAGCGCCGGGAATGGTCGTGTAGTTGTCGTAGAACCCGCCGCAAGACGCGCACGTGCCGAACGCCACGACCCACTTCGGATCAGACATCTGCTCGTAGATGCGCTTGAGCGCCGGAGCCTGACGCTGGCTGATGGTGCCGACAACCCAGAGCACGTCGCTCTGACGCGGGCTAAAGCGCGGAGCCTCGGCGCCGAAACGTGCGACGTCGTAACGCGGCCCTGCGACCGCGAAGAATTCCATGCCGCAACATGCAGTCGCGAACGGATACTGGAAGAGCGAGTACTTACGCGCCCAGTTCAAAAGCGCATCGAGCTTTGTCGTTGCAAAGCCCGCATCGCCGCCCATAACTGTTTTTAGTGCTCCCATTCGAGAGCTCCCTTCTTCCACGCATACACAAGCGTGAGAGTGAGGATGGTGAGGAACACCATCATCTCGACGAAGCCCATCCAGCCGAGGTGGCGAAAGAGCACCGCCCACGGATAGAGAAAGACTGCTTCGATATCGAACACGACGAACAAAATCGCCGTGAGATAGAACTTGATGCTCAGCTTGATGTGCTGCGCACCGGTCGATTCGCTTCCCGATTCGTACGGGATCGCTTTCTCGGCCGTCATGTTCTTCGGCCCGAGAAGGGTCGTCAGCGTAAAGATGGCCAGGGCGACGACAAGCGCCACCACGAGCATGAGTAGAACCGGGAGATAGACCGAGACCATGGACGTCCTCGCAGAGGGACCAAAAGTGCGCGGTTCATCTAACGCCCAAGTACGTTTTTGTCAATCATGACAGCGTGTTCCGCGATTTTACGGATGCGTGCCCGGGGGGTAAATCGTGAAGACGGCTCGGATGGTTGGGTCGCTCGTCGCCACCGTGCTCATCGCGTCGATTCGCGCGCCGGCCGAGCCCACGGTGGCCTGAATTTGCGCAGAAACCTGCGTTACCGCAGCGGGCGGACCATAGACCTGAACCGTGACATAGCCGGCCCCACGCAGCTGGGCGAGGGGCAACATGCGCGGTGAGACGCTAGCCGAGAGCGCTCCGCCAAAGAGAGAAACGCCGATGGGCACGTCGATCTGGATGGGACGGGGAGGCGGCGGTGGAGGCGGCGGCTGGACCTCGACGCGGAGGACCGGCGGCGGCGGCGTTTGGACCTCGACGCGAACCGACCCGCTCGCCGTCCCACCCGCCGGTACGGGGGGGCGATTGGCGTAGACGCCGCTGCTGCTGGGCGTGCCATCGAACTGCGGCATCGGATGCTCGCGCTGCCATGCGGCGCGTTCGCGCTCTTCGCGAATGCGTTGCTCGGCGCGGCGTTCGTCCGAAGCTCGTCGCGAGCGACAGGTGGACGAATCTGTAAAGTACGGAGTGCCGCCGCCGTACTCGAAGCGCGCGATCCCGTAGATGGCGTCGTCAGCGCGATTGCCCTCAATGCCGATGCGCGCGTGAACACCGAGCTCGAACCCGCTATCGCCGCCGCAGCTGAGTTGCAAGCGATAGCCAAAGCCAAAGTCGACGAGGGATCCTGACTCCGCGTAGAGCGAAGGCAGACCGAAGTGGAACGAGTAGCCATAGGATGCTTCGATGTAGAACGGGATGGTGTCGTCGAGCCGCGCGCGCAGTCCGAGCATTGGAATCAAATCGTAGAGACGTTCGCGGCCGACACCGCTCGACCGCATTTGAAAATCGAAGCGCAGGCGTGTCTCGAACACGCTCGACAGTGGCAGCCCGAAATGCAAGTTGAAGCCGCTGACGAGGCCAGGACGAATCGGTGCGCCCTGCGCGGAG
The DNA here is from genome assembly GCA_016712745.1 of Sandaracinaceae bacterium. GTDB lineage: Bacteria > Myxococcota_A > Polyangia > Polyangiales > JADJQN01 > JADJQN01. Next base: position 780,835 of record JADJQN010000015.1, on the reverse strand, counting down.
ACGCCGCCGCCGAGAAGCATGCCCACACCAAACGTGTGGTGTAGACTCGGCATGCCACTGCCTAGCGCAGGTGCGTTGTTGCTCGACATGGATGCGCGCATGCCGAAGAGCACGGCCGTGTAGTCACTCATCCCGCCTAGGCCTTGCTGCACGTGCAAGGTGAGAGCGCCCTCGAGACCGAGGCCGCCGTCGTAACGGCCACCCACCTGCCGTGCGATTCCGAAATCGACGAATCCGCCTGAATTTGAGCTATCTGATGAGCTGTGCGCGTAGCCACCGGTAAGCTCGAGATCGAGCGATTCGTGCGACGCGGCATTCGTCCAGAGATTGAACTTGGGCCCCATGCCGATGGTGAACACGCGAAAGCCAAGCCGCGAGTCATCGCGAAATCCGTCGGCGTTCAAATCGAGCGACGCGGGCCCCGTGTGCAAATACGTGAAGCGCGTGCTCCAGTTGAAGACGCTACCGAAGCGAGTGTCGAGCGTAAGGCCGATGCCCGCGCCGAGGTGACCTGTCGTACTTGGTGCGCGCGGAACGAGCGCCATCAACGGCTCGACCCCGAAGCGGACGCCCCACCCTTCGCCGAGCGGACGATTGGGAGCGGGTAGCACTTCGAGTTCGCGCGGAGCGGCGGGTTCGAACACGGGCGCGGGTTCAGGCACGGGCACGGGCCGAGACACGGGCACAGGCTCGGACACGGACTCGGACACGGGTTCGGACACGGGCACGGAATCAGACACGGGCACGGAATCAGGCGCGGGCGCGTGATAGCCAACGCTGATCGCAGGCCCCTCAACCACAACCTCCGCAACTACAACCTCCGGCTCAGGCACAACGCATCGCGGTCGCGCGAAGGGAGTCCCGCCTTCGTACTCGAACCCTGCGGTGAACAACAATCCGGTTAGCGGCGCGTTGTCGTCGATGCCGATGCGACCTTGCAGTCCCACATCGAACGCGTAACGAAATGTTGGATCACACGACGAGAAGCGCAGTCCAAGGCCCGCGTCGACGAATGCGCCGCTCAGCGCGCGCGCTTCCGGCGTTCCCATCGTTGCGGCGTAACCTGCTCGCGCGAGGGCGTAGAACGGAATCCACGAATCGAAGCGCAATCGCGCGCCGGCGGAAGCGCCGTACGCGTACATAGAATCGCGATCACTGGGCGCGCGCGTAGAAGCATCGAGGCGTATTTGAGGCTCGAAAACAGAGCCAATCGGTAGGCCAAACGTAACACCCGCCGCATAGCTCGCCGCAGGGAACGCGAACGTCCCCGTCTTGCCGAGACCAAAACCAAGGCCGACATCTGCGCCCAGCGTGTAGCGGAACGGTGAGTTGCTCCACGAAGTGCGCGTGGATGAGTTGCCCCACTCGTACGCGCCGGACACGCCGACGATCAACGCACGATAGTCGGCGGTCGCGCCGACACCGTGTTGCAAGCGCACGAACATCCCGCCGGCGAATCCATTCGATTCTCCGACGGTGCGCGCTCCAGCGATGCGTTGGACCGTTGCCTCGAAGAGAGCACCGTTCGGCGCTGCGTGATTCTGAAACTGCAGGTAACCCGCACCGAGGTCGATGCTCCACGCGGAACGTAGGTCCGAGTCAGTCCACAATCGGAAGCGCGGACCCGCCGTGGCCATGTTCGCCTGAATCACCGACTGCGATAAGTCGTCCACGCCATCGCTATTTGCATCGACGGTAAAGCGTCCCATCCAACTGTGCTGAACGCGAAATCCCAAACCAAGCCAGCTCAACGGATCGATATCATAACAAAATCCGACCGCGCCAGTTCCGTGGTTTACCGGAACGCCGAGCCAACCGGCGCCAACGGCGGCATCGACGTAGAACCGCATGGGCGCATCGATGCGAAGTCCCGACAGCGCGTTGCCAACTGCACCGCTAGCCGCTTGGCGCGCGGCTGCGCGGTCGACCTCGACTCGCGCGCCTGCCTGCACCTGAGGCGGTCTCACGCTGACCTCGGCGCTGGCTTCTTCTTGCACCTGCGCGTCCGCGTGCGACGCCGTGGCGGCCCAGCTTAAGAGCAAAGCAGCAGTGAAAGAAGGCCATTTCCAAGCGATCATGGGGGCTACGACGAGCGTGACATAGGCGCGATTCAAATGACCAACCTAAACTTCGCGCTCGTATGGCTTATCGCCTGCCGCATTGTGATCGAGCTTAGCGAGGGAGTTATCCCGTTGTCGCCGCGAAGGGAAAAGCGCACGTCTGAAGGCCACACAGGTTCGCGATCAGAACGAGGAGAGCTCCACGTAGGGAAGCGCGTCACCCATTTCCCCCGCTTCGTCGCCTAGGTGCTCGCCGCTTGGGAGATCGAGAGCGAGCGCCTCCAAGTCATTGTCACCCCAGCATTTCAGTTGGTGATTGTCGAGAACGGCGCAGGTTCGGCCGCCGACGACGTATAGTGAACCGCCACCACACATCGCGATTGGGTACCTGGCCGAGCCGACGTTCACGATCACGCTCGAAAGATCCCGGGAGACGTGGCCGCGGTCCACATTGTCTTCAAGTCCGAGCTGGCCTGTGAAGTTGGATCCCCAACATCGAAGCGCGTGATCGGTGAATCGTGCGCATGCGTGGTGCGGACCCGCTACCACAAAGCTCACCTCTGACGTCGCACCGAAATCGATGGCAGGGAGTGCGTCCCCCATTTCGCCGGGTTCGTCTCCGCGATCGTCCATGTCACCCAGACCAAGAACGCCTCCACGATTGAAGCCCCAGCATTTGATCGTGCCATCGTCGAGAATGGCGCAGGCAAAACTGCCACCCACCGAGAGCTGCACGGCGTGGCGATCAGAGCCAAGCGGCACGACGGGTAGCGAGTCTCCCATTTCGCCCGGCCCGTCTCCGCGAGCATCCGTATCGCCAAGGCCAAGCTGACCGTGGTTGTTCTCGCCCCAACATTTGACGGTCTGATCGTCGAGCAAGGCGCACGTGCTGAAGCTCATGTCGAAGCCGCCAACTCCCTTCATCGCCGCAATCGCCATCGCGTGACGCCCCGATCCGAGCTGAACGATCGGAAGTGCGTCACCCATTTCGCCGGGCGCGTCACCGCGAGCATTCGTGTCGCCAAGGCCAAGCTGCCCATAGGCGTTGCCACCCCAGCATTTGACGGTGTGGTCATCGAGCAACGCACATACGTGCGAGCTGCCAGCGGTGATCGCGGTGGCGTGTCGCGATGCGCCCAGATCGACCGCTTGATACATGGACGGTGAGTAGACGCTGCCAATACCAAGTTGCCCGGCCGCGTTGCTCACCAACCGCAACTTGCTCGGCACGTGCTGCAACATCGAATGACAAAACCGCGATGCCAACGCCGCGTGTGCCGATTCCGAGCTGATAGTTATAGTTTTTCCCCCAGCAGGCGACCGTCCCATCGTCGAGGATCGCGCACGTGTGACCAGCGCCGCACTCCACGGAATCTACCAACGTCGGGGTGGTGCTCATGTCGAGAACATCGGGCATCGCGTCTTGGAGCACGGAAGCGTCGACCGACACGCTCGAGTCGAGCGAAGCATCGGTGACGATCGCATCATTCGTGTAGCCATCCGGAAACGAGGCGTCTGCCATTCCGGCGTCTGAGCCGACGACCACGCGGGGACGCGCGCATGCGATCAGCGTCAGGCAAATGATCAGCGACAGGAGAATGCGGTGAGATGTCATTGCACCGATACGTGCGTGCGCACGTGGCTATTCTTTGCGACCGCTTGCAACGCTTCATTCGAGCGAGGTTTAAGCGCGTAGTCGGTATGAACGCGCGCGTATGCGTAGGACCGGCGAGTCAGTTGCTGCTCGCGAAGGGGTGAACGGGGTCAGTCGGAGCAGCGGCAATCGGCGTTATCAAACGGTCCGCAATCGGCGAGGTTGGGAGGCGGTTCGTCGTTGCAACCGACGGATTCATCGGACGCAGACGATGTATCGCTGCACATGTAGTAGGACTCGCTGTACACGCAATGCAGGTCGATTTCCTGACATTTCGTTTCGCATGCGATGCGTCGCGTATCCAAGTGAAGACTGCACTCGACGCCTGAGTTGTCGCAGTAGCCGTTGCAGATGTGCTTGCCTGCTGGGCACGTCGGGACGCCATTCTCACAACTTCCATTGGACGGGGATTCGCGGCCGCATACTCCGCAGTTCGACTGACTCGTCATCAAGTCGGTGCAGAAATCTCCGCAGCGTGTGCATGGCGTTGCGGTAGTTGTCGCCTCGATCGAACCTTCGGGTGTGGTCATAACGATGGCCGATGGAGTTAAACCCGACGCCACTTGAAACGACAATCCGCACTCGATCGTTGCGCCGGACGCGAGCAAGGAGTCGAGCGGACATCCATTGGCGAGGGCTGCATCGAGTCTTGCGGGATGCTCCAGTGCCCCGGCGCGCATGCGAAACAGGGACGGGGCGACGGAAATCGCATCGCTCAAACCATTTCCAACAGAAACGGTAACTGTATAGGAGGTGCTCTCTCCGCTCGATCCCGTTTCCATCGAAGAAGAAGCCGCAAGGGAGACGCTTCCAGGAGTGACGATGACGCCACCACTGTCCACCCCTCCGTCACCTGCTGAGCGGTTGGGTTGCCGACCGCCGCACCCGATCATCGTGGTGAAACCAAGAAGAATTAGAATGCGCGTGTTCGACATCGAGTGTTCACCTTGTGAATAAAGCGCGTGGATAATGCCTCATAGCGCGGTTGGCGCTAGCAAAATCATGATTAAGCTGGCGATGCGAAGCGCGGTTGTAAGGAAGCCAGCAGACTGGATTCACACTCGTACCCGTAGGACACACGGACAAATTAACGGGTGAAGAAAATCGGATTGGTCACACCAAAGGGCATGCGTCCCGGATGCACGGGCTGCAAAGATTCCGCGCCTGCCGCAACGAAGACGACGTAGGACCCGGTGGCTCCGTTCGAAACATTGATGTCGAACGAGCCGCGGAAGCGAACAGCTGGGTTCGATGGATCAGCCATGTCGGGTGACAAGGCGATGGTTTGCGTCGTCACGCCATCGACGATGACTTCAAGCGTTTGCACGTCGACCCAGGACGCGGCCTGAACGACAACGTCCACCGATGTCATACTCCCTGCGCCTGTGACGGTCTCGCCCGAGCTGCGCCCGCTCGCCGTTGCAGTGACGTAGATGCCGCCGCTCACGACGCTGTGTCCCGCTTCCAGCGTATCGCGAACAATGTTGGGGGTGACAGCCCGAGGATCATCTGTGCCTAAGGACAAACAGGTGCGCGGGTAGCCGACCGGCGTAGTTGCAATGGTATGACTGTCCGACGACCCCACGGCGAAAACGTGTCTGCCGTGCGACAGGAACGAGAACCAATCGCGCACCGTCCTGTTACGATTTTCTTCGAACGAACTTTCGTTGAAGACTTCGACGAGGTTAAACGTCTCGTCCCAAAGGTCGCTGCGGTCTGCGAGCCCGGTGTCGGGGTCGTAACCGGCGGCTTCAAAATAAGCAAAGCCGTTGCCAAGGCCGCCCGTGCTGCGCGGGTGGTTGATAATGAGCGCGGGCCTTTCGGGACGGGCACGAATTCGGGCGAAGGCGGCCGGCGGAAGCATGTAGGCCCACGGCTCGGCGCCACCATTGGCCCGGGTAGGATCTGCGATGAGTGGGAAGACGCCGAAGTGGCCCCACACCGTCGTTGTAAACTCCTCGGACGAGATCCCCATCGCCCATGGCGAGAGCGACATCTCATCGATGATCGGTTGAAAATCTCCGATCCATTCATGGTCGGAGCGCACGAGCAGCTCGACGCCATCGCCAACGGCGCCGGCCACCTTCACGTGCACGTCGTCGGAGGAATCCGTGGAGCGATGCGTGTGAATATGGAAGTCGCCGCAGAGAATGCCGGTGGTGTCGACTACATGCTCGAGCTGCGCATCGACAGTCGTAACCGCATCGGCGGTGACATTGACGTGCGTGTCGAGGATTTCGTACTCGTAGCCGTGCGAGACCACGACGCGATAACCGCCAGCTGCGACATGCAGATCGAGCGACCCGCCCGTCGGATACTCCATGAACAGGCGGTCGTTGCCGAAGCGTTCCTCGCCGTAGATGTCCGCGAGGTCAGGATTGCCCGTATCAGCCACTACCTGCACGCGCGCCGGCAACGCGCTCATATCCGCAGCATCGGAGATCGTGATGCGGAGCGTGCCCGCCGGCGCGAGCGTCAAATCGAGAGATGCTGATAGATCGTTAAAATCGACGGGACCAAGCACCGCATCGCCGCGCCGGAACGCTAGCAGCTTGACGGCTGACAGCTCCGACGGAAGGTGCAACGAGAACGCGCCGTCGGCGTCGCTTGTGACACGCCCGATGTAGTGATTCTCGTCGACGAGTGCGTGCACATGCACGCCCGCTGCGGGCGCACCATTGGCGTCGCGCACGACGCCTGACACGGTTTGCAGCGTCTCGTTGGAGTCGCGAGCGACCGCCTGCCGCAATCCATCAACGCCGGGTCCACCGACGACCACATGCACCATATGCACATCTGTTTGCGCGCACGCGGCGAGCGTGAGCGGGGGCGCGGTGTAGCCAGAAAAACCCGACTCAGTGAAGAACGGAACAATAGGCGCATCGGGGATACTCCAGGCGTAGCCCGAGCCGTTCTCATTGGTGAACCCAATGTACGGAATTGCATCGGGCCCGATTTCGAAACCCACGTTAGGCGCGTAGCGCGGCATGCGATTGCCTTGAATGAAGGCGTGCAAAACCGTGTTCACGCGCAGCGGCGTCGTGCCGTCGTAGCCGAAGTGGACGTCGATATCGACGCTCTCCGAATCCGCATCGAGCGTGTAATCGAAAGCCGCGGGGATGTCGGCGTAGTTGCCGGGAAGCAGAGGACGCGTGAACTCGTCGATGACCGGGACCGCTGTCATCAAACCCGACGCACGAACAACAGCGGGCTCGCCGTTGGTGCCGTCGTTGAGAACGGACACGCTGGTCGTACGTAGCGTGAAGCGACCAAGACCGATCATCGCTTCGCCGAAATCTGCTGGCTCGACGAGCGCACCCTCGCGCACTTTTGCGAGCCCGACAATCTTGCCGCCCCACGGATCGTAGATGTCTGAGTCGCCGACGTCCTCGATGATGACTGCGATGCGATTGTTGGCGAGCACGAAGTCGCCAGCAGCGACCGTACCGAGGCCGTTCTCGTTTGCTGGAAGTTCTTCCGTGGCGAGCCGACCCGCTCGCACTTGGCCTGCGGCCGCGGACAGCGGGCTTGGCGCACCTTCGCTATCGCCTGCCTCAAACGTGAAGGTGCGGGTGCACTCCATCACGCTCGCGTCGGGCACGTCGTTGGGTGTGGGGCCGCCACACGACGCACACGTCGTTGTCACAATCAGAACGCAAAGGAGGTGCTGCGATGAAAACAACGGCTACTCAGTAGTCGTCGTCTTCCCAACCACGGCCGCGCTTCTTGTCTGCGCCTGCGCCGGTCTTGGGCTCGGTGGGACGGCGCTTCTTGTTGCCGCCCGCAAACTTGTTCGCTGTTTCGCCGTCGCCAGCTGCGCGACGGGCCTTTGCTCGACGACGTTCAGTGTCGCCGCCCGGGGGAAGATCGATCGGGAAACCAGCACCGGGGCCAAAGCCACCACCGCCGCCTCCAAACCCACCGCCGCCGCCGCCGCCGCCGAAGCCGCCGCCACCACCGCCACCGAAGCCGCCACCGCCGCCCGCGCGCGGGGGAGGACGATCGCCCTTGAGATTGATGACGAGCCGACGGCCCTTCATCTGAAGCTCTTTCACCATGCCCATCGCTTGATTGGCGACCTCGGCAGTCTCCATGGTTACGAAACCGAAACCGCGCTTACGGCCATCGAGATCGGTGGGCAGTGAAACTTGCGCGGGCGCTGGCGCTTGCACTGCGTCGAACGCATCGCGCACATCTTGCTCCGTGCAATCGTACGGAAGGTTGCCGACATACAAGGTGCGATCAGAAGTGTCGGGCCTACCGCCAGGGCCACCGGGACGGGGACCGCCCGGACCTGCACTAGGGCCACCGAAGCGCGGACCACCGGGACCGCCGGGACCGCCGGGCCCACCTGGACCACGCGGGCCACCGGGACCTGCACCGGGAGCACCCGGACCAGGACGGTCATTGGAGAATGCGCGCACGCTGATCGACCGCCCACCGACGAAACTTCCGTCGAGCGAACGACGAGCCTGCTCTGCTTGATCAGGAGATGCGAGCCGAACGAACGCGAAGCCACGAGGGCGTCCAGTCATTCGATCGCGGGGCATGCTCAGCTCTTCAACAGCGAGCCCCGTGTTGGTGAACATTTCTCGAAGCGTTTCTTCCGTCATCCCATCCGGCAAGCCTGCAACAAAGAGCTTGCTGTCGTCCGCGTTAGCCATGTCCTGATCTATCTCCTGAAACTTTCCTGAATTGCGTAACGAGCGTGCATCGATCGGGCGAGCGGGGTCAAGCAGGGCTTGTCAGCCCTCTTCCTCTTGCTCGGCAAAACGACAAAGAGCCGTGATTCCGATGGCTAACGCGCAGTCTTTGCAGAGAGGCGGCTCTTCGTAGTGCACACGGTCACCGCGCGGAAACACGAGCAAGCCGCTGCCGGCAGGTTCGCCATCGATCGGCGCATTGCAGGCGTCGCAGCTAATCGCTTCTGACTCGTCCGCGGTGGACATGGATTTGAGTCTAGCTCGCGTCATCGAAGGTTGCACGTGGGCAATGACCTAGTTTCTCTCAGCCAAGATCTGCTCGATTTCGGCGACGCTTCGCGGGATCTCGCTCGTGAGGTTGGCGAAACCAGTGTCCGTGACGGCAATGTCGTCTTCAATCCGCACGCCGATACCACGCCACTTGGGGTCCACGTCTGCGTCTTTGCCGATGTAGAGGCCGGGCTCGACCGTGAGCACAAAGCCTGGTTGCAGCGGCCGCGCTTTTCCGCCTTCGAAGTACGGGCCTACGTCGTGCACATCCATGCCGAGCCAATGCGAGGTGCGGTGCATGTAAAAGCTTTTGTACGTGCCTTTCTCGACGGCCTCGTTGAACGTGCCCTTCAGTAGGCCAAGGTCGAGCAAACCCTGCGTGAGCACATTCACGCTTGCTTGATGAACATCGTCGATGGTGATGCCAGGGCGCACGGCGTTGATCGACGCTTCCTGCGCGGCAAGCACAAGCTCGTAAATCGCCCGCTGCTCCTTCGTGAACTTTCCGTTCACCGGAAAAGTGCGTGTGACGTCCGACGCGTAGTAGCCGTACTCGGCGCCCGCATCGATCAGAAGCAAATCGCCGTCCTGCATTTTTCGATCGTTCTTACGGTAATGCAGGATGGTCGCGTTGGGTCCTGATCCCACAATGGAGCCATACGCGGGGCGCTCGCTGCCGTGGAAGCGGAAGATGCGGATGATCTCTGCCTCCACTTCGTACTCATATGCGCCAGGTTTTGCTACGTGCATTGCACGCAGATGAGCTTCGCGTGTGATTTCGGACGCGCGCGCCATGGTCTTCAACTCTTCACTCGACTTACGAAGACGCATCTCGGAAATGTAGACGCCCGGATCAACAATTTCGGACGGCGTGCTAATGCCAGTGCGGGCGCGGGAGCGAACTCGATCGAGGGCGTGGAAGAATCGGTCGTCGAAGGACCGGTCACGCCCGACGCGATAAAAGGCCCGCTGCACATTGCCAAGGTAGTCGGGCAGCTTATCGGCAAGCTCGCCCACGGTGAACGCGGCGTTCGCGCCGAAATCTCGGACTGCGCCTTCCACCCCTGCGCGCGGCCCATCCCAAATCTCACGCGTCACATCCCGCGGGCGAACGAAGAGCACCATCTTATGCTCGTGTTGATTGGAGAGAACAAGCACGCTCTCGGGCTCATCGAAACCGGTGAGGTAGAAGAAATCGCTATCTTGTCGATACTCGTGCTCGACGTCGTTGTTGCGTATCGCAATCGGCGTCGATGGGATGATCACCACTCCAGGTCCCATCGTCTTAAGAAGATGCTCGCGGCGTTTCGCGTAGAGGTCGTTCACGAGGCGAGATTGTGGTGATCGAAGTCGGGACGGTCAAGGCGGCGCGGCCGCGCTAAACGTTGGCTAATTCGTTGGTACGGGCCAACGCGGTCGTAAGGGGGATGCCTAGCTCGACACACTGCGCTTCGATGCTGGTCGCGCCTCCTTGGGACGAGATAGCGCGCAATGTTTCGGCGACTCGTGGATTTACGAACCAGTCGTCGTCGAATTGCTCGCGCAGGCCCACGTGAAGCGCGAGTGCGGCGCGGCGAGCGCGAAATCTCGCACCGAGCGCAGCGGGAGTGAGCGCCACGAGTGAAGCTAGTGCGTCAGGAACGCGGACGCCAGGAACAACGCGACTCAGCTGAGCGCCAGCAACGTTGCGTTGTTCGTCGAGCGACCGCACAGGTGCGTGACGCGCAACAAGAGCGCCTGCCGCGATGCGCGCGTCCATGAGTGCGATAGCGGCGCCGCTACGCGAAAGACGTTCCGCGTCGGAACGTGACGCGCCCCGCACCCGCCGCCAGAACAATGGATCCGCGAGCAGGTAAGCGAACAACGCTCCGATGGAACGTGCCACGCTCGCGTCGAGCGGACGGCGTGCTTCAACTGGAAGCGCTGCATCGCACAAGGTGTGCGAGAGCGCGCGCGCTACTGCTTCGCTCGCGGCCATCTCGCTGAGCAGGCCAAGCTCGAGCTTCGAGAAGGCGATGCGTAAGTCGCGGGGAGGATCGACCGCGGCGAGGTGCGCACGGACGTCCACCTCCCCGTGTGCGCCCACGACGCGAACGAACTTCGACAGATAGGTCTCGAGTCCGAGCGGCGCGAAGAGCGCGCCGACGCGCCGAAACCGTTCGCGACGGGGGACGAACGAGTCGAGCTCCGCGCTACGGACGAGGGGCAGGACCTCATGCCATTCGCTCGGCGCGCGCGAGCGAGACGTTGTGCAGAGGCGCTCGGTCATTTCGCCGGCCAGATCCTGCGTTCCGTCGAAGAACGCTGCCGCCTCTTTTAGCAATTCATCGCGAGCCGGGCCCGCATCTGCACGTGGCTTCGCATCGTTGAGCCATGTCTGCGCGCTTTCGTCTGCCCGCGTACGTGCCCGGTGGAGCCGGGAGCTCGCCTCCTGCGCAGTCGCCTCCAGCACGAGCGCTGCTTTGCTGTTCGACTTCGCATATCTGTTGTCGCGGAACTGAGACGCCATGTAATCGAGGAGATCCGCGATCGCTATCGGAGCGCCTTCAAGCTCGACAGTGTCGTTGATCGCGTTTGCAAGCGCATCGCGCTCTTTGGCGAGCGAGCTTTCGGCAGCAGCGCGCGCAAAGTGCGCATGCAAAAGCCCTTCACTCGTCGCATCAACGATGCCCAGCGCGCGCACTTCGCTCAGTGCTTCGGCGTACTCGCTCGTCTGCAACCGCTTGTGCCGGCGCGCGACATCCGATGGCGTCTGCGCATCCTCAGCACCTTGCCAAAGTGCGCGCCCGCTCCGTCGCCTGATCCCGGCGCCAAAGCTCCAGGCCCTCGCGTAAGATCGGCAACGGGGACTTCATCGTTGCTCCATGGTGGCAATCAATCGATCCGGCGCGCACGCATCGCGAAGAGGATGCGGCGTGTTCGTGAACGCGGCGACCGTCACTTCAGCCGCGGATAGACATACACTCATGCCCTGCCCTCCAAGGCCGGCGAGCCAATGCAAGCCGTGCACGCGCGGATCTGCACCGAGCACCGGCAAACGATCAGGCGCGTACGTGCGCAGACATGCCCAACTTCGTCGCACGCCCCGCTCCAATAGCGAGGGCGCAATGCGCATGAGCTTGGTCGCGAGTGCGTCTTTCGCATCCGCCTCTTCGATGGTATCCACGCTGGCGTGCGTGGGCCGTTCGTCGCACGGACTCGCGAGAATGCCGCCCGATTCGGGGCGAAAGTACACTTCGTCGTCGAGACTCCAGACCACCGGCCACTTGAGGTCTTCTGCTTCGTCGCCGCGTAGCCAATGCAGATGACGCTTGAGCGGCGTGAGCGGCAAGGAGGCGCCGCACGCGGTTCCGATTTCGCTCGACCAGGCGCCGCCCGCGATCACCACCGCGCGCGTCGCGATACGCGAACCATCAGCCAAGATCACACCGACAACTTGGCCAGCCACGCACTCGACACGAGTCGACCCGACGTCGTTGCGCAATAGCACGCCGAGCCCGCGCGCGCGCTCGATGAGCAGCGTAATCATGCCATGTGTATTGAGAACGCCGCTTGCACTTACTGAGATTCCGAAGCGGGCATCACCGTCCTTGAGCGCGGGCACGCGTGCGACGATCGATTCGCGGTCGACGACCTCACACGTAAAACCATGCCCGGTGACCGCGCTATGAAGCGCGCCCACTTTGCTCGCGTCACTCGACACGAGGAGCGCACCCGTGCGCGAAAGCCACTCCTCATCCGAGCCCGCGAAAAGCGCATCGAGAAGCTCCGCTTGCCGTAGCACCAATCGAGTTGTCACCGCATCGCGTTCGACCGGAAGAAACATTGCTGCATTTCGCGCAGACGCCTGTGACGCGTAGAGAGCTAGCGGCTCGAGCACGCAGACATCGCCTACCCCGGCCTGGCGCAAAAGCCCTGCTACGGCGAGGCCTGCAACCCCGCCGCCCAACACCACCACATCGACAATGCGCGGCTCCGTCATCATCTAGCCTACGAAGCGATAACCGACACCACGCACCGTCACGAGGTGGCGCGGTTCGCCGGGATCGAATTCGAGCTTGCTTCGCAGTTGAACGAGGAAGTTGTCTACCGTTCGAGGTGTGCCGTGATGATTGCTACCCCACACCGAATCGAAAATCTGCTGACGCGAAAGCACTCGCCCACGCGCGCCAATTAAGGTAGCGAGGATATCGAACTCCTTGGCCGTGAGATCGACGAGCTCACCGGCGCGACTTACCTGACGCGAGGCTCGATCGACCACGACGTCGCCAAACTTCCACGTAAGTGACTCGGGTGCTTTCGTTGCGACGCGACGCAAAGCGACGCGCACGCGGGCGAGGAGCTCCGCCAGACTGAAGGGCTTCGTGATGTAATCCTCGGCGCCAAGCTCCAGACCTAAGACCTTATCCATCTCGTGATTGCGAGCGCTCAACATGATGACGGGGGTTACGACACCTTCCGCGCGCAACTGCTTCACGATTTCAAAGCCGTTCATGTGGGGCAACATGACGTCGAGGATCATCAAATCCCAGTCGGCGCGCGCCGCTTCCAGTCCAAGCGCGCCATCTTCGACGACTTCTGTAACGTAGCCTTCAGACTCGAGATTCATTCGCAGCCCAAGCGAAATCGACGCATCGTCTTCAACGACGAGAATTCTTTTCTTCTCAGGGACAGTGTCAGGCATCGGTCGGCCTCAGCGCGGGCAGAAGGAGCGTAAAGGTACTCCCCTTTCCAGGAGCGCTCACCAAATCCACCCGCCCGCGATGCCCGCGCGCGACGTGGTTCACAATCGCCAACCCGAGCCCCGAACCCTCAACCTCGCGCGAAAGCCGCTCGTCCGCTCGGTAAAACTTCTCGAATACGCGACGATGCTCTCCGCGCGCAATGCCCATGCCGTTGTCTCGCACAGCGACGCTCACCCACTTGTCGTCAGCCGTCACCGTGACGGAAATCAACTTGTCCTCGGTGGTGTACTTGTAAGCGTTCGAAAGAAGGTTAACGAGTGCATCGATGAACGCGGCGCGATCGGCACTCACTTTGGGAAGCGACGGCGCGATATCGAGCTTCACATCCACCTTGCGCCCCAACGTCGTTGCGTCGAATGCGAGTACGGCATCGTGCACCATCTCCGGCACCGTTTCCGTATGCAGCTGGTAGACGCGACGGCCCGCTTCCATGCGTCCCCAATCGAGCAGTCGATCGATGCGTTCGCTTAGTCGTTCGGTCTCGCGTGAGAGCACATCGAAACACGCTTCGAGCTCTTCCGGATTGGAGACGCGCTTCATGTGCAGCATCTCGACGAACATGCGAATGGACGTGAGCGGCGTTTTTAGCTCATGGCTAACCTTGGAAACGAAGTCCATCTGCAACTTCGAAAGATTCGCCTGACGTCGAAGGAAAACGAGTGCGAGCACACTACCTGTGACCATGCAGCCGACGAGCGTAATGACCAGAATGCCGAAGAGGAGCTGAAGATTGGCTCGGTTGTAAAACACGAGCATCGCGATGCCGACGAGCAGCAGCATGCCGGTAGGAACCGTGACAAGCGCGATGAGCAACGTGACAATGCGGCGGAAGCCGCGCGTCGTGTTTGCGCCCGATCCCTCTACTAAGCCGCCGCTCATAACGGGATCCATAGTACGGGGCGGGCTTATCGAAAAGGGGCGACGGGCGGGACCCGAGCCGCGAGCAGTGCTACGTTCGGTGCGTGCTCCGCTTTGTCGCCGCGCTAACTGCGCTTGTATGCCTCGCCGCGTGCAAGGGCGATGACATCCCCTCGAGCGCCACCTGGCCTGACGGCACGCACGTCGTTTCGGGCACAGGCCCACTTGCGTACGTAACGAATAACGGCTCTGACACGTTGAGCATCGTCTCGTTGCACGACCTTAGCATCGTCGCGACAGTGCCGGTCGGGCTCGACATTGCCGAGCCTGAGGCCCCGCACCATCTCGCCGCCGACCCCGCGCACGGTTACGTCTATGTCGGCATCAGCAACGTGAAGGGCGCCGGACCCCATTCGGGGATTCATGGTGACCACGGAGGCGGTGACGCCGATAGCTACGTGCAGCGGCTACATATCGAAGACCTGTCGCCGGCCGGTGCGACGCGCGTCGATCCGAACCTCGGCGACATCGTGCTCTTCGGCGGAACGCGGCTCGTTACGACGCACTTTGATCTCAAGCGCGCGACCGAAGCCGCGACGATGGGATTGCCTCCGGAGGAAGGTTGGGCGTCGCTCACACTCGTCGACGGCACAACGATGGAGAAGACGGGCGAGGTCGCGCTTTGCACCGCACCGCATGGCGTTGCGGTCACCTCCGACGGACGCCTGGCTCTCGCGGCGTGCTACGGCGATGATCGTGTTGCGTTTGTCGATGTCTCGGGCGACGTGCCGCAAGTTCTCACGCGAGCAACGCTTGGGCCACTCGCAAACGACGTTCCCCCCCCGCACTACGGTCCCTATTCCGTTTTGCTTTTCCCTGACGAGAGCGCGGCATTCGTGGGCAACACGGATACGCGAGATTTACGCGTCATGGACGTCGCAACGATGACGGTGCGTGACCCGGGAGTGGTGCCACTCTCGGGTGCGGCCTTTTTCGGAGCGTTCTCGCCCGATGGCGCAACATTCTATGTGCCGACGCAGGTCGCGGACACGCTCTCGGTAGTGGACGTCGCTACTCTCTCGGTTACGCAAACCATTCCAATGGATCCAGCCGCGTGCGTGAGCCCGCACGTCGCAATGCTCGATCCACAGGGCACGAGAATTCTGCTCGTGTGCGAAGGCGACCATCTACTACCAGGCAGTCTCGTAGTTTTCGAGCGCTCAACACTGGACATTGTGGATGTGCTGCCACTCGGCGTGTATCCCGACGGGATTCAGATCGTGAACGAGGTCACGTGGTGAGGCGCGCGGCTCTAGTTCTGGCCATTGCGTTTGTTGCTGCGTGCGGGCCAGGGACGACCTCCGCTGAACGCGGACAAGCGCTCTTTTCTGATCCAGCCATGTCGCCTTCGCCCACGAACGCGGTCTCGTGCGCAACCTGCCATAGCGCAAGCTCGTCCCCATCCGATCACATCCTCGCCGGAGGTTCGCTGCTCGGCGTCTCCAATCGTGAAAGCTTTTTCGGCGGACGCGAACGTGACGTGCGCGCGGCGATCAACTACTGCCTGCGTCGCTTCATGCGTCATCCCTCGCTCGAGCCTCTGAGCGAAGCCGACGCTAGGGGACTCGATCTGCTCAGCTACTTGGACACACTGGAAGGCCCGAGCGATTCCGTACCGTGGACTGTGAGCTTGGTGAATGACAACTTACCGGCGGGTGACTCGACGCGGGGCGAGGCGCTTTACGACAGGGCATGTCGCAGCTGCCACGGTGACACGAACACCGGCGCGGGGCGCCTGACGCAGTTCATCGCCGCCATTCCCACCGACACGATTGAAGAGCACGCAGATTTCGCGCGCCTGATCTCCATCCAAAAAGTTCGAGCCGGCGGATTTTACGGCCTCGGCGGTGACATGGCGCCCTTCGCGCCAGAAGTACTCAGCGATCAACAGCTCGCCGATATCATCGCGTACTTGTTCGTCGGTTACGCCGAATAGCTTTGCTCCCAGCTAGTGTCGCGCGAGCGAGGAATAGGGGATCAGCACTGACAAACGCCGACGAGCAGCTTCCACGTCGGGTGCGTGAGGTACGTCCGCATCCTGGATGAGCATCACGTTAGCGCGCGCGTTGTATGGGTTCTCGCGGAGGGCTCGTTGCAAAAGTGCGCGCCTCTCCTGCCCTCCTTGCGCCCGACTTGCGCGCGCGACGTAGAGTTCGGCCAACGCCAGTTTCGCGTTCGCGTAATCAGGAAAGTGACTAATTGCGTTCGTGCACGCGCGCTCGTCGGGTACGCGCACATGCTCGACACGTCGAATGTCGTCGCCGAGCGGGTCGCACCCCGCGTGGTATGCACGGTCCGCGCGGCGCAGCGAGTCGAGCGCGGTGCGCGTTGCGGTCTCGCCTTCTTCAAGGTGCACCCAATCGAAGACGCCGGAGGGCTGCGCCGTAAGCAGATGGTGCGTGAACTCGCCGAATGTTTCGTCGCGAACAAAGTCGAGGACCGGGCGCGCATCTCGATTGAGCGGGGTCCCTCGCGGCACGAGCGACGCGAGGTCGGATGGCGTTGCACGCAACGAGCCGAGAAAATAGATAGGGTCATGCCATCCGAACAACGCAAGGTCGTCGCGCGCGTACGTATCGAATCGCTGGTGCATGGTGGGCCAGTCAATGCTCGCGTGATCACGAAAGCCGACAAGGTAGGCCTCGGAGCGCTGCGCCATCTCGGGCAAGAAGACGAGGCTCTGCGGAAACACGCTAGCGAACGACGCGAGAATAATGCGCGACTCTTCCTCGCCGATGTTCAGCGGCAACCACACCATCATGATGCCGCCCGGCGCCAAGCGCTCCCGGCCCGCCTCGAAGTGCTCAACGGTATAGAGACGCAATGAGCCTTCGCTCTCGAGGATCATCGAGTCGCTCATAATGACATCCCAGCTTTCGTGGGAGCGACGCAGATAGTGACGACCGTCCATCTGATGGATGGTGACGTTCGGTGCGTGCGCGCTTCCGTGACTCAGAGCTTCAAAATGCTCATCGGCAACATCGATCATGTGTGGATCGATCTCCACGAGATCCACGTGCTCGGGACGGTAGAGCAAGATTGTGCGCAGAATCTCGCCGACACCGTAGCCGACCTCAAGCACGCGACGCGGATGGGGATGCGCGAGCATGCCGAGATGAGCTTGGAAGCGTTGCGTTTGCCGGCGCGCAAAATCGGTGCTGCCCGAGACGAACGGGCCTCCCCACAACTCGCGGCGGTTGCCGCTGTCCTCGAGGACGCTCAGGAGCTGCAGCTCGCTCTCATCGATTGCAACGACGTGCGTAAGTCCGTGACCGTTGATTGAGTTGACCAAACGCTCGACAAACTTTCCGCGCACCGAAACAAAGACCGCGAGTCCGGTGACGATCGCGAACGCGACGAAGGCGCGCGACCGTAGGGCTTTGGATGCTGTAAACGCCGCCGTCAGCGCGCTTACAGCTGCGAGCGCGAAGAGCGATGTCGCGGTGCCGAGCCACGGAACGAGTACGAAGCCCGTGACAAGGGAGCCAAGAACTGCTCCCGAAACGTTCGCAGCGTAGACACGGCCGAGCGCTTTGCCCACGCGATCGCCCGTGGGAACGAGAACTCGGGCGTACAGCGGAAGCACCGCACCGATCGCAAGCGTGGTGATGAGGAGCAAGAGAAGCGTGCCGCCAACGCGCGGGCCGCGCTCCGTTGCGAGCTCGCAGAGCCACGCCATCGCCGGCGCGCCGCCGATCAGAAGGAGCGCCACGACGAACTGAACGAAGAACAGCTTTCGTCGATCGGCGCGCTGATCGCTCTCACGCATTCCAACCCACGCGCTTCCGAGGCTCAAGCCCACGAGGTAGACAGCAAGCGTGAGGCCAAAGCTCACGATGGTTCCGCGCAGCAGTAGGTTCGCGAGGCGAAACCAAATCACTTCGTAGCCAAGTGCGACGAATCCACCGACCGCGACCAGGATGTACCAGGACTTCAGCGCTGGCGATTCAGCTTCTTCGGTGTTGACGGTGAGGACCGACGCGGGTTGCGTCGCGGGCGCCGACCGAGCGGCCACGACCAATGCGAGCAGTGCCGCGACGCAACTTACGCCGACCGCCACACCGTACGCGTATGAATAGCCAACGTTCGCGACGATGAGAGGAGATGCGAGTGCGCCAGCAGCGGCGCCCAAGGTGTGCACTGCATAGATGCGTGGGATCGCGCTCACGCTATCTTCCCCGCCCTCCGCCGCGATGCGCACAAGGGCAGGCAGTGTTCCGGCCATCAGTGCGGCGGGCAGCGCGACGAACATGACTGCGACTGCGAAAGAGAACCAACGCAAGACGGTATACGGCAGCTCCCGAAGAAATCCGCCGTCGGCGATGTTGAGCCAGAAGAACAGCGCGAAGGCGACGGCAGCAGTCGCGGCGGCGGCGAGCTCGAGGCGCGCGTAAAATTTCATCGGGGATGACGCCTGATCGGCGCGCTTACCTAAAGTCGCCGCGCCGAGGGCTGCCCCGAACATGAACGCGCTGACGACCGCGCTTACGCTCTCGGTGGTGCTGCCAAGAAGTCCGGTGAAGATGCGTACCCAGAGGACTTCATAGAGAAGGCCGGCAAAGCCGGAGAGCAAAGCAAGGCGTCGAGCGGCGGCGGATACGTTCATCGTCGCGGACGAGAATGCCTTGTCATGCGTGGACGCGCCAGGCTACCGCTCGCGAGCAACTAGACGCTCGGCTCGGCGCGGCGCGAACGCCGGGAGACACGCGCGCGGTAGATGAGCGCGAGTAGGATCGCGCTGCCAACTGCAGCCGTCCACCACCCATCACGCGACCGCGACGTGACCATGTCGCACGAGCAACCGCTGGGCGGCGTTGTTGCTGGCGGCGGCCCCGCGTCCATTTCAAGGGGACCCGCGTCCTGCCTACCCGCGTCGTATCCTTCATCGATCCCAGCGTCGATGCCGATCGTTGTGACTAGAATCGGGTACTGCGACGCGCAGCTTTGTTGAACTTCGGTGGACGATCCACACGCCGGTGGTGGACCCTGAATCTCGTCAAAGCGAAGCACGGGCGCAAACGTCGACCCCTGATCGAGTGAGTAGCCAAGTGTGAACTGATCGGCGAAGTTGTTGGCGCACGCCCACAGCTCGTTGCCGCGCACAGCAAGGCAACCGATGCGCAGCGGAATGGGAGCCGTCGTGCCATCGCCAAGCATGACCATCCCGCTTACGGGGTCGAAATTTTCGCCGCGATCGTCGGAACGAAAGAGGCCTGGCTCAAGCGTGCCGTGATCTCCACCCACCCAGAGATGCTGCCCATCAGGCGAACGTGCAAAGCCCAACATGCCGCTAAACGAAATAACCTTGTGAAAGGTTTCGCCGCCATCCTCGCTCACAACAAGCTTGTCATTCGGTGAGCCACGCACGCGCATGTACACGCGATCAGGGTCTACGGGATCGACCGATGCAAGATAGATGTTCAAGTCGATCTGCGTGCCGGTCTCGAGGTTGAAGGGAAATTGATCCCATGATGCGCCGCCGTCATCAGAGCGAAACACGAAGGTCTGTCGCGCCATCATCGAGGTCGGCGGAATCGCGCCGGTCAGGTACATGCGCTGTGTATTGCTGGGAGCGACTTCAATCGTTTCGAAAAGAACGTTTTCAAAGTCGTCGGTTAGCTTGGCCCAGGTCACGCCGTTGTCGGTGGTGCGCCAAACGGCGTTCGGTCGCGCACCGTCCGAGGTGACAATCCACGCCGCTGCGGGGTTGCTCGGATCGCCAATGCTGTCGATGACGACGCGGTTCTGAAGGTCTGGAGATACGAAATCCCAGGTGCAGTCGTCGGGGGTGCCGCGTCGTTGTCCGATGAAAAGCGAAACGAGCGTGGAGCTGTCGCCCATGACCAAGAGAGCGGGATCCTCCAGCATGCGCGTCTGCAGAAGCTGCTCGCAGATCCAGTGAAAGTTATCGCCGTCATCGCGCGTCACCAAGAGGCCGAACGTTGTTCGCGTCACAAAGACGTTGGGGTCCGTCGGATGAAACGAAATCTGGTTCGACGACGGGAAGCGGCCGTTCGCGTGCGCCGAGTTCGGCCCCGCCAAAACGAGCAACCCGAGCAGAAATACAACGGCAAAGCGCATGCACGAACCGTAGCACGCCTCGCTGCGCAGGGAGGGCAAGGCATGCTAGCGTCCGCGCGATGTCTATCGACAAAAAAATCGCTTTTCTGGGCGCAGGCAACATGGCCGGGGCGCTGATCAAGGGCCTGCTGTCCGCGAAGGCGTGCGCCCCCTCGCAGATCCTGGCAACCGACGTGAGAGCGGACCGTCTCGCTCAGCTGAAGAGCGATCATCACATCACCGTGAGCGACGACAACAAGGCGAGCGCGGCCTGGGCCGATATCGTCGTGCTCGCAACCAAACCGCAAGTGCTCGATCGTTTGCTTGTGGAGATTGCAGATTCGCTTCGCCCCGACGCCCTCGTGATCTCCATCGCGGCAGGCGTTCCCGCAGCAGCGATCGAGTCCAGATTGAAAACGGGCACGCGAGTGATTCGCACGATGCCCAACACGCCCGCGATTGTCGATGCTGGCGCAACTGCGATTGCCAAGGGCACGCACGCGACCGCAGAGGACATCGCACTTGCGAAAAGAATTTTCGACAGCGTCGGCAAGAGCGTGACGCTCGACGAAAACCTTATCGACGCGGCGACCGGACTCAGTGGTTCCGGGCCGGCCTACATCTTCCTGATCATCGAGGCGTTGTCGGACGCTGGCGTAAAAGTTGGTTTGCATCGCGATTCGGCGCTGATGCTAGCTGCGCAGACTGTGCTCGGGAGCGCGAAGCTCTTGCTCGAGACCGGTGAACACCCGGGCCGGCTCAAGGATATGGTGACGAGTCCCGGTGGCACCGCCATCGCCGGCCTGCACACGCTTGAGGCTGGTGGCCTACGCACAACGCTGATCAACGCCGTCGAGGCTGCGACGCGCCGTGCCCAAGAGCTTGGCGAGGACGCGGTGAAGAAGGCCTTGAAGTAGTCTCGCTTCGCGCGTCAGACCCTTCGCCCGAAAATGGCTGTGCCGACGCGCACGCTGGTTGCGCCTTCGGCAATGGCGACTTCTAAGTCGGCGCTCATGCCCATGGACAGTGCGCTAAGCCCAACGCGCGCGGCGTGTTCGCGCAGTGCGCGGAAGTGCGGGCGGGCCCCTTCGGGATCCTCCGCAGGCGGGACCGTCATAAGTCCCACAAGGCGCAGCGAGCTTTGCGCGCGAACGCTTTTCACAATCGCATCCAGCTCGGTGGGCGCACATCCAGATTTTTGCAACTCTCCGGCCACGTTTACTTGAATGAACACGTCGATATTCTTCTTCTCGAGCGCGGCTCTCTCGGCGAGGGCTCGCGCGAGACGCTCTGAGTCGACAGTTTCAATCACAACATTGAGACGTGCGACGTCCTTCACTTTGTTGCGTTGAAGGTGCCCGATCAGGTGCCACTGGATGTCTGGCAAATCCGAAAGCTCCGCCGCTTTGCTCACGAGCTCCTGCACGTAGTTCTCGCCAAATGCGCGTTGCCCTAGCGCATATGCCTCGCGCACACATTCTGCTGGGTGCATCTTCGACACGGCGACGAGACTCACCGAAGAAGGTTCGCGACCCGCAGCCGCACATGCCGCGACCACACGCGCGCGCGTCGCATGCAAGCCCGCCGCAATATCGCTCATGGCCACGACAGGACCGCTCCGTGCAGAAGCAGCGCGTCGAGAACCTCGCGTGCGGGAAGGCCTACGATATTCGGATACGAGCCGCGAATCTCGACGACGAAACCGCCCGCACGTCCCTGCACGGCATATCCGCCCGCTTTATCACGGCCCTCGCCACTTGCGACGTAGCGTTCCGCCTCGGCCTGCGTGATCACGCGAAACGCAACTTCGGTCACCACGTGCGAACGAGTGAGCAAGCCGCGACTCGCGTGAACAAGTGCAAACGCAGTTGCGACCTGATGCGTACGTCCCGACAACCTCATTATCATTGCAACGCCGTCCGCGTCATCGCTCGGCTTTTCCAGAACGGCGTTGTCGCAGACCACAACAGTGTCGGCGCCGAGCACGAACGCGTCCGGCTCATGCGCGCTAATTGAGTCGGCCACCTTCGTTGCCTTTGCCGCAGCCAAGCGCTCCGTATACTCGATCGCCTTCTCGTGCGAAGCCCGCTCCTCGAGCACCTCGCTCACCACCACGCGAAACGGCAATCCGAGTGCCGCCAGAATTTCGCTTCTGCGTGGTGAGGCTGACGCAAGCACGAGGGACGAGGAGAGCGTGACCATCAGAGCTTCGCGCGGTCCTCGAGATGACGACGGTAGCGGCGGATGTAGCTACGGCTTACTTGCGACGAATCGAGGCGCAATACTTTGGCAAACTCCGCGACGAAGCCGCGCACGTAAACGAGCGCTGGCAGCGCGGGAAAGTCATCGTCTTCGAGCGCTTTCAGATGCACGACGCCGATTTTCGTGCGCTGGCTGATGTCCTTCAGGTCCATGCCTTGCGATTCGCGGACTGCACGCAAGAGCGCTCCGTTGAATTCAGTCTCGGGCGTGATCTCGGGCGCGGGCGGCATGGGCTCCCCGTCGTCGTGCGCCGCCGGAATACGCTCACGCGGATCGGGTTCGGGCGGGAACACGCTCAGCTCGTAGGGGCGACGTCGCAGAGGATCAAGGAGAACGTCGTAGGCCTCATCAAGCCTGACGCGCAGCTCGGCAATCTCTCGCGAGTCGAAAAGGCCGTAACAGGCCAGCGCGTCGGGCGCGTAGATTTCCTTCACGCGCTTGTACGCTCGGCGAATCTCTTCGTCCGTGGCGCCTCGATCCACTTCGAGCAAATCGTGATGGCTTTCGTGCGGAACCGTACGCAGCGTGCGCGGCCTACCCTTGCCCGTATCGATCGCCAGAATGCGGCGTGCAATTTTCTCGATGCTCTTGCTCGCTTTGGTCCCGGGACTCTCCACCAACAACGGACGGCGCGAGCGCACACACGACCAAACGGTGTCGTCGAGGTCGATGTGCCCGAGATAATCCATCGTAATTCCAAAACGGCGATATGCCGCGCTGCGCATTGCATCCCCAAGCTCCAGGTCGGCTCGAACGCGCGTTTGATTGAGCACGATATGCGGCGCGAAAGTTTCCATCGTAGAGCGCGCAAACGCCGCATAGGGCGACCCCTCACTCTCGAGCGCGCGCACAAAATCGAGCGGCGACGGCGCGCCACCTAGATCCGCGACTCGCTGGAGAATCGCGACCCGAGCTTCGCGCGAAGGCGCATTGCGATGAAGCACGCGCACGTACGCGCCCCGCATGAATCGATAGGTGTTTTCGATCGCGGTTGGCTCTGGCAGCGTGACGTACACAGAAAGGTCAGCCGCGAGATAGATGTCAAGCAAAGTACTGACGGTGCCGGCGCCGATATCGACCACCACGTACTCCGCGTCGAGCTCCCGCAAGCGCGTGAACAAGCGAGTGCGAAGGACCGTGCGCGTACCACCGGAAGCGGGGTGATCGATTCCCGCGCGCAAGAGCGAAAGGCCTGGCACCGACGTATCCACCGTGGCGCTCAGCTCGCCACCGGTCGTGCGCGGACGCTCGACACCGAGGCACGTGTGCGCGTTCGCGCCAACGGCGTCAGCGTCCACCATCACAACGCGTCGGCCGATGGTCGCCAAGTACAAAGCAAGGTTGGTCGCAAAGACCGTCTTGCCAACGCCGCCTTTCGCGCCGCTGACGACGATGATGCGACGACCACGCGGCGGTGGACGAAAACCTGGAGGCGGCGTTTGCGCCCATGGCCGAATCGATTCCGGCGTCTCCTTATTCTGTTCGTCACTCATGCGAGGGCCAGAGGGGTATCAAGCCAGCGGCCCGGGCGCAAATCAGCTCGCCTCCGGCAAGGCTTCCTGTAAGGTCACGCCGGAGAGAAAAGGCTCCCATTCTGCGAACCTTCGTGGCGCTGCGCCCAACTGGGCGGCCGCGGTCCAAGTCGGTCGAACAGGCTCGCGAAGCAAACGCATCCCGATTTCCTGCGGCGTGTATCGGCCTTTGTACAAATTGCACGCGCGGCAGGAGGTCACGAGATTATCCCAAGAGTTTTTCCCCCCACGCGAGCGCGGCAAAACGTGATCGAGATTCAGATCAGTCACCTTGGGAGTCTGCGCGCAGTACTGACAGCGATAGCCGTCCCGCAAGAATATGTTGCGACGCGAAAGTCGAACTGCAGCGCGAGGCACACGGCTGTATGTGTTCAAGACGACAATGCGCGGCACGCGGATCGGACCATGCAGCGTCCCAATAAAATCGTCATCGGCCTGAACCGTGAGCGAGCACCAATGCTGCCAGTCGTATGCTTCGAACGAAGAGTCAAGAGCACGTGCGTTGCCGACGTACATCATCACGAAGGCGCTACGCGCGCGGGTGACGCGCACCGGTTGAAAGTTCCGATTCAACACCAAGACTTGCGCTTGCAATCCGATGCTCACAACCACTCTCTTCTGTTGCCATCAGGTTAGCACGGCAAGACCGCGAAGCTCGTTGCGAAACGCGGCGCAGTTTTGGAAGCGCTCCTCCGGCTTTATCGCGAGCGCGCGCAGCACAATTCTCTCGAGCGCATCAGGCAAATCTTGGCGATACGCCGCGAACGGTGTCGGCGGCATCGTAGAGTCAGCAATGGCCGTGCCCTGCGCAGTTACGGCGGGGAACGGCCTTTCGCCAGTGAGCATTTCGTAAAAGAGCACCCCGACGGAGAAGAGATCAGTGCGCGCGTCGACCGCATCGCCGCCAACTTGCTCGGGTGCCGCATAGCGGGGCGTCCCCATGACTGTATGCGCAGGCGTGAGGTCAGCGTTACGCGCGGCGTCGCGCCAAGCTGCAACGCCAAAATCGACGAGCACCACCGAATCGTTCGGGCCGACCACGACGTTGTCCGGCTTGACGTCGCGATGCAGAACACCGGCGAGATGCACCGCGTCGAGCGCGTCGAGTAGCTGAGTCGCAATGTGGAGTGCGCGGTGCAGTGCAAACGGGGCGTCACGCGCCATATGGCCCGCGAGCGATGATCCGTTCACGTACTCCATAATGAGAAGACGCGCGGCGTCGCTTTCTACGACGTCGAGAACGCGGGGCACACCCGGATGCGTGAGCTCGCGTAAGATCTCAATCTCTCGATCAAAGCGCGCGCTAGCGACCGCGTTGCGCTGCAGTTCGCTATCGAGACATTTCATCGCGATGGCCGCGCCGTCGTTCAAACGTGTGCCTCGAAACACGCTGCCAAAGCCCCCCTCGCCTAACTTCTCCTCGACACGATAGCGCGAAGCAATGACTTGCCCGAGTTGCACATGCGCGTAGGGGAACACAAGGAAAGTATCCGCGTGTGAAGGCAGCTACACAACTCCCCGGCATCCCGGTCGATGATGCTGAGTGCGATTTCTACTCATGTCACTCGTGGTGCTCCCCGGATGTCTAACCCAACCCCCACCCTTCGTGCGTGTGGACGGCGGGTCGGACGCTGGAGCGGTGTTCGCCATTGTCGACGTCAACGTGCGCACGCAAACCGGACAAGGCCGCACCTTTGCGAATGTCCCGCGTCGCGCAGCATTCCGAGTGTCGTTTAGCGCGCCGGCCCTCAACGCGGAGGCCGCAGTCTTTCTCATGCGCGGAGAGGGCGACGAGTTACTCCTGCAGGATCTCGGGGAATCGCCTCTGCGCGCAGAGTCGGCCGAGCGCGTCGTGCCATGCCAGCTCTCCGTTGATGGAAGCGCCGTGGAGCTGCGCCCGCGCCAGCCGCTAGTCCCAGGCGTAGCGCTCGTGTTGGTCGTCGCAAAATGGCTACGATCGGTCGATGGAGTTCCCTTGAACGGTGGCGTCGTGAGCTATCCCGTACGCGTGTCCACGAGCCCCGAAGATGGTGCTGTACTCACCGATACCTGGCCGGCATCCGGCAGCAGCAATGTTCCACTTAGGTTGCCGTTTGCGGCTCTTCGCTTTGATGGGCAAGTAACCAATATCGAGCACGGCATTGCGCTGCGCACTGAGAGCGGCGCAGACCTCGCTGCGTTTTCGCACGTCTCGTCCTGCGAGCAGCTTGGATACCGCGGCGGCTTTTGCGTTGTGCTCGCGATTTCTGATGCGCTGCCAACTAACACTCGGCTTTCGCTCGCAATCAACGAATCACTACTGGACGGAACCGGCGCAGCATTCGACGCTGAAGAAACGCTATTCACAACAGCCACCGCCGAGGTCGACGCGCCGCTTACGTTCACAATACCAAGTTGCGCCCTCGACGAGCAGGCGTCCGAGCTCGGCTGCCTGCTGACCGATGACACGCAAGTAGTGTTGCGCGCCCGCGCCAGCGCGCCAGTTCGTGCCTGGCTCTCCCTTGGCAGCTTCGAGGACCATCAGATCTCTCCGCGCGGTGAGCTCGAGTTGCGCTTACTGCCGCTGCCGCCCGGCGCGGGTCTTGTAGCGCAGTTGCGCACCGTAGACCTCGGCGGAAATGTCGCGATGTTTGATGTCCCCTTCGCGACGACCGAAGCGCTGGCGGCACTCGCCATCACCGAAGTGCGCGCCGATCCACTCGGGCCCGAGCCTCAGCAAGAATACGTGGAGCTCTACAACTACGGAGAAGCTGCGCTGGATATCGCCGGCTTCTCCCTTTCCGACCGACCCGACGCTGAGGGCGACGTCTTCGAGGCTTCGTTCCGAATCGCCGCGCGCACGCGGGCGCTCGTGGTCACCGACGACTTCGATCCAACTGCACCAGACGATGTCGCCGTACCTGCAGGCGTGCCCTTGATTCGCATCGGCACCTCGCTTGGAAGTGGCGGCATTACTAATCGGGGCGAGCCACTCTACTTACGCGACGCCAGCATGCATCGCTTGAGCGCAGCGCCCGCGCTCGCAGTCGCACACCCGGGCGCCTGCATCGTGCGCCACACGACTAGCATGCGCGACGGATCGCTCGCCTCATTCGAAGAAGGTCCGTGCTCTCCCGGCGCTATGAACTAAACGCGGGTCTAGCTCTCGAGCGCCGCGATAACGCCATCGTGAAACGCGGGGCGGAAGCCCTTGATGCGTTCGTTGGCGCGGCTTGGGTGGACGCGATTCGAGAGCAGCACCACGACGATGTCTTTCTCCGGATCGCACCACACGGACGTGCCCGTAAAACCAAGATGTCCAAAGGCGCTTTGCGACATACGACGGCCTGCGGAGCTGCCTTCGGCGCTGCGCGTATCCCAGCCGAGGCGATAGGTGCCGCCGGGACGTTCGGCGAGCGCCTCCTGCAAAAGTTTGGGCGGAAGAAAGTCTGAGCGCATCGCCAGCACGTCGAGCATCGCGCGCCCAAAGACGGCGACGCCCTTTGCGTTGCCGAAGAGGCCAGCATTGCCAGCGACGCCACCGAGCGCTGCGGCGTTTTCGTCGTGCACTTCGCCGCGAATCAGACGGCCGCGCCACTCACAGCGTTCGGTAGGCGCGGTGCGGCGAATGAGGCTGGTCTTCTTGTCGGGAGGAAGCGTTCCGGCAAAGTAGACGTCGTCTGCGATGCCAAGTGGCTCAAGCACGTGCGTTTGCAGCGCGCGATCGAGTGAAAGTCCTGAGGCCCGCGCAATCATCTCACCGGCGATCAGGTAGCCGAGATCGCTGTAGACGGCTTGTTGCTTACGCGCAGCGCCGGTTTCATCAGGACGACGTGACGCCTCGCCAATGATCCAGCGACGCGCAGCCGAAGTGCCGGGCTCGTGCGGCACATCAAGAAACAACCCGCCCCAGGGCGAGAGCCCTGCGCGATGAGTAAGCAGCTGTTCGAGTGTGGCTGAGCCACCTGCGCCGCCGCGCACATCGGAGACGAGCGAGTCGGCACGCGAGTCGAGCGCGAGCTTGCCCTGTGCAACCAAGCGCAGCGCTAGCATCGCAACGAAAGGCTTCGTGATCGACGCAAGATCGTAGGGCGTCGATATCTCGACGTTGGCGCCGCCCTCGGTAAGTTTACCGGCCGCAGCTTCCGCATAGACGTCGGCGTTGCCGTCGCGCCATGCGACGCACGCACTTCCGCCCGGGAAGACTCGTCCCGCAACTCCCGCCGCTAAAAGACGAGTTGCCTCGCTCCGTACGCGGTCCTTCCTTGCGTTGCTCACCGTCTGGCCTGAAGGTGTGTGGACCTTGCCGGGCCGTTGCGGGTCCACGAAAAAACACTCCGAATGTCAACCCCCCCCAAAGACGTCGCCCAAAGCCCCCCCTTGAAAGCGGCCGATCTGCCCTTTATCACCGCAGAAATCGCCCCGATCGCCGCACGAATCAAAGAGGCTCCATCCGATTTCGTCGTGCACGAATTGCCGGCCTACGCGCCGACGGGGTCGGGCGATCACCTCTGGGTGCATTTTGAAAAAGAGGGGCTAGGAACACCGGACGCCGTGAAGCGAATCGCGCGCGCTCTCGGCGTTGAGCCGCGCGACGCCGGCTACGCAGGCCTCAAAGACCGTCACGCTATCACCACGCAGTGGGCGAGCTTTCTCTTCGGGAAAGCTGAAAAGCTCGAGAATGTGGAACTCGAAAACATTCGCCTCCTAACCGTCACGCGCCACACGGCCAAGCTGCGCACCGGGCATCTTCGCGGCAATCGCTTCGAGCTCGTCCTGCGGGGCGCATCGCAGGCTCGTAGCAAAGATGTCGAGCGCGTCTTTGCTCTCCTCGCAGAGCGAGGCGTCCCCAACTACTTTGGCGAGCAACGCTTTGGCTTTGACGGGCGCAATATTGACGAAGCAAAGCGCTGGATTGTCGAAAACGGACACGCCCCGCGCGATCAATGGAAGAGAAAGCTTCTTGTGAGTGTTCTGCAATCCGTTGTTTTCAACGACGTCGTAGCTACTCGCATTCGCGACGGCCTGTTCGACGACGCCGTTGCAGGAGACCTTTTGCGCAAAGAAGACACTGGCGGCCTCTTTACCACCGACGATCTAGAAGACGCGCGCGCACGCGTTCGCGCCTGGGCGGTTAGTCCGACCGGCCCCATGTTCGGTACCGGGATGAGGCCAGCCGAGCACGAGGCCAACAAACGCGAGCTTGAATCTTTGGCGCGCACGGGGCTCACACCTGAGCACCTCGTGCGCTTCGGTCGCGCTGGTGAAGGAACCCGCCGCGTGATGCGTATCAGGCCGACTGACGTCACGATCGAATGGAGTGCCGAGGAAACGCTCAAGCTCGGCTTCTCCCTCATGCGCGGCGCGTACGCCACCGTGGTCGTGCGGGAGTTGACCAAAGGCGTCACGCCAAACCTGGACACGGGCGGAGAAGACTAGGAATTGTTCGACGCACAATCGGGCTTGCTCGCCCCCCTCGCACACCGTAGCTTTCGGCCGCGAACTAAGGCCGTTCGGAGAATTTCATGAACATTCAAGAGAGACTTACCGCTTTCGCCATGTTGGGCGCCACCTGGGTGCTCTGGCTCCTCGTCATTCTTTCCGTCGTAGGTCTCGCGATTGGTCTCGAGCGACTCTACTTCCTCGCCTCGACGCGCGAAGACATCCAGAAGTTGAAGGCGTCTCTCTTGAGCCTGCTCGCTACAGGTGATGTAGATGGAGCGCGCAGCCTCCTCTCGGCCTCGCGCAGCTTCGAAGCGAAGGTCGCAAATGCGGGCCTCGCCGCCGCTGGCCAGCCGGCAGCAGTTGCGGAAGAGCTTATGCAAGCGGAGTCTCAGCTCGCCCGTCTCACCATGGAAAAGAACCTCGCGTTCTTGGGTACGGTCGGCAACAACGCCCCCTTCGTGGGACTGCTTGGAACGGTTATCGGGATCATCCGCGCATTCGCTGCTCTCGAGAGCAGCGCGGGTCAGGTATCGGCGACCTTGATGACCGAAATCGGCGAAGCTCTCGTCGCGACGGCCATCGGTATTCTTGTCGCCCTTCCCTCGGTCGCGGCGTACAACGGCTTTCAGCGGATGATTCGGGCACGCATCGGGCAGGCCGACGCGCTTTCGCACGATGTACTCGCTTACTTGAAGTCCAATCGCAGCGCTGGCGTGGCCTATCGCGATGTCGCTGGCGAGAAGCCCTCCACCAAGAGCGCGGCCTAAACATGGCAGGCGGCGCGCAAAATCAGGACGACGATTTGATCACAGCGATCAACGTCACTCCTCTTGTCGACATCGTTCTCGTCCTTCTGATCATCTTGATGGTCACCGCGAACTACATCGCGCAGAACACCAAGACGATTCCCGTCGATCTTCCCCGTGGCGCAACCGGCGAAGATACAAACGCACCGCTCTCCGTCACCATTCAATGCGGGGCTGCGAGTGCGACTGCGCCCTGCGCACCGAACGGGAATCTCTTCCTTGATGGTGAGCCGGTCAATGAGGCCGAATTCCGTCGCCAAGTTGCGGTCGCATATGCGCGCAACCACGACGTGCGCGCGGTCATCGCGGCCGACGGTCGCGTCGAGCATCTGCGCGTCGTGCACGCGATCGACTTGCTGCGCCAAGAAAACGTGACCAAGTTTGCAATCCGAGTGCAGCCCGAAGAAGTCGCGCACTGAAAGAAGTTGGTGAGTGACGTCGCTCGTACAAACCGCTGGTGTGTTGACGGCGAGCTTGCTGATGCATGGGCTTGCGTTTCTGGCCATCGGCGCTCTGCCACAGGTGGTCGTCCTACCTGAAGAGCGCAACGAGGTTGCGTTCGAGGTTGTAGAGGCGCCGCCACCTGAACCCGAACCGCTTCCGGAAACTCCGCCTGCGCCCGAGCCTGAGGCGCCTCGCCCCGTTGCGCGTGAGATGCCAGCGCGTGAAGCACCGGAAGAGCCGCCGCCCGAAACACCGCCACCGCCGGCAGCCCCGCTTGAAGAGGAAATCGTAAACTTCGACGGCACCACGCTCACCAACGACAACGCCGATCCGAGCTTCACGATGAATGCTGGCAACGGCCAACGGATGACCGGACCCCTTCGATCGGGAAACAGCACGCGGCGTGTAGAGGGTGACCCCAACGGAATGGCCGGCGGGACTGGCACCGCGCCAGCCGCGGCGGGCCCGACGATCGTGCCGGTCTCGGACTTGAGCCGAAGGCCCACGCCTCCGTCGATGGATCGGATGATCGCGACACTGGCGCGCAATTACCCACGCGACGCGCGCGACGAGGGAATTGCCGGAACAGCTGTGGCACGAATGCAGATCTCGCCCGACGGGCGCCTGTCTCGTATCCGAATTGTTTCGGGCAACGAGCACGGGTTTGGCGATGCATGTCGGCGTTCATTGCAGGAAATGGGCGCTTGGAGCCCGCCACTCGACCGAAACGGTCAGCCTGTCACGACCGAAGTCACCTTCGAATGTGGCTTCACAATCAACGACTTTTAGCCGCGCGCGCCAAAGCTTCGACCCTAACAACATCGTTGCAGGCCGAAGGCAGTCGATGCGATACTCGCCGCGCTGGTTTTTGGCCGGAAATCGAAGAGTCTCGCACTCTTGGAATCGGACGCGGTAAAAGGGAGAGTCGATGCGGCAAGGGTCTATTTCGTTGATGTTGGCAGTGTCGATGTGCCTCGGGCTTACCGCGGCGGCAGAGGCACAGGACTTCAGCGTTCCGCGAGACGAGATTTCGGCGCAGGCCCTTGTCCCAGCACCCGGTCGTGGCAACTACCTGATGGTCGACGGGGCGATGGTCACGAGCCATCTCACTCCGGCGTTCGGACTTGTTCTCGATTACGCGCATCGCCCCTTTGTCTTGCATCAAGCGCAGTGCACAGACGCGAGCGCGACCAACTGCACCGTCGAAGGACCCGAGGCGGTACTCAGTCGCTACATCGCAACTGCCTACCTGACGGGTGCGATCACTCTCTACAACCGCGTGCAGCTCGGTTTGGTATTGCCGCTGAGCTTGACGAACGGCGACCCCTTTCAGTTCACGCGTGATGGATCACCTGTCGTCGTCGCGCCCGGTGGCAGTGCATTCGGTATCGGTGACCTTCGCCTCAGCGCGAAGGTACGCATCATCGGCGAAGGCGAAGGCGTTGGCGTTGCCGCTGTTGTCTACGGAACGATTCCGTTCGCGCACTTCACGGCTGACAGCCGCTTCCTTGGCGACCAAGGTCCGGTTCTCGGTGGTCACGTTGTTGGCGAGTTCAGTCGGTCGCGCTTCCATGTCTCGGGCAACATCGGCGGTTTCTGGCGTGAGTCAGGCACCTTCCTTTCGAGCCAAATCGGGCCGCGCCTCACGTACGGCATTGCCGGCGCGTTCGATGCGACGCCGCTCGTAAGCATTCTCGGTGAAATCACCGGTAGCTCGTCGTTCACCGCACAAATCGACGAAAACGCAGCGGAGTGGCGCCTTGGCGCACGTATCGCTGTGGGCGACTTCAAGTTTTTGTTGATGGGTGGAACGGGCCTCATTCAAGGGCTCGGCGTTCCGGTCTTCCGTTTCACAGGCGGCCTTCAGTGGGCCCCCGACCACGACGACCGCGATGGCGACGGCGTGGAAGACCGCGCTGACTCCTGCCCGACCGAAGCGGAAGACCTCGACGGCTGGGATGACCGCGACGGTTGCCCCGAGCTCGACAACGACGGCGACGAATTCCCTGACGCGCAAGACCAGTGCGCCGACGAAGCGGAAGACCGCGACGGATTCGAAGACACGGACGGCTGCCCCGATCGTGACAACGACAGCGATGGCGTGCCGGACGGATTCGACTCGTGCCCGAGCGTTCCTGAAGATCGCGACGAAGACCGCGACGAAGACGGATGCCCGGAAAACGATCGCGACCGCGACAACATCGAGGACGAGCACGACCAGTGCCCGGACGAAGCTGAAGACACAGACGGCTACGGCGACGAAGATGGTTGCCCGGAGACCGACTTCGACAGCGATGGCGTGCCCGATGATTCCGACGAATGTCCGGATCAACCTGAAGACCGCGATGGCGTCGAAGACCAAGACGGTTGCACTGAGGAAGCTGGACCGAGAGCAACGCCGGCGCGTCGTCGACGCGGTGGCGCTGCAGCAGGCGGCGCAGCAGCCCCCGCTCCGGCAGCAGGCGGCGCAGCAGCCCCCGCTCCGGCAGCAGGCGGCGCAGCAGCCCCCGCTCCGGCAGCAGGCGGCGCTCGCTAATGCATCGGATGGCGAGTGTGCTCTTTGCACTCGCCCTGCTTGTGGGCTGTGAACCGGCGGCCGATCCCGGTTTTCGCGTCGGCAAATTCGCCGTCTTGCGCAGCCTAGTCGACAACAATTGCGGCGGCGTCGCCATGCCGCCCGCCGACCCGACGAGCTACAACGTCGAAATCCGCCAAGATGGTACGCGCGGGTATTGGGCTGTCGACGATGGTGATTTCCAAGAGGGAACCATCAACAGCTCGGGCGCTATCTATTTCACAGCGTCTTCGACAACCACGCTCCAAGCGGCGGACGGCGGCATCGGCCTACTCGGCTGCACGATCATTGAGTCGGAAACTATCAGCGGCAACGTCGTGCTGATCGCCGATGCGGGCGTCGGCATCGACGCAGCGGGTAGCGACGCGGGCGCCGTGACTACCGCGCTCACCGCGACCGACAACCACACCTTCACGCCCAGCCCGGGCAGCAACTGCAACGCATTGCTCACGGCATACGGCGGCTACTTCGACGCCCTGCCCTGCGCCGCCCACTTCACCATCACCGGCCACCGCTCCGAATAACGCCCCCCCCCCGCGCCTTCGCGCGACCGTCTGCGCTGTCTCGCGCGATCGCGTTGATTGGGGGTCACAAGAGATCAAGAGATCAAGAGGAAGGCCAAAGGCAATTGGGGGGGTTGGAGTTCCCAGGATTTCGTGGACAGTGATTTAGCTCCGAAAGGAGAAATCACCGATGCCCACGAAAGCCGTCTCGCTACGCACGCGCGCCAAGTACGAGTTCATTCGCAACAACGAAAATCAGTTTGCGGTCGAAACGATGTGTCGCCTGCTCGGAGTCGTGCGTAGCGGCTACTACGCATGGCGTTCTCGGCCGCTTTCAAGGCGAGCTCAAGAAGATGCACGGCTGCTTCGATTGATCCGCGCTTCGTTCACAGCGAGTCAGGGGATCTACGGTGCACCGCGCATCTTTCTAGACCTACGCGAGGCGGGCGAGACTTGCAGCAAGCATCGTGTCGCGCGCTTGATGCGCGTGAATGGCCTACGCGCGTTGCACGGCTATCGGACGCGACGTTGGTCGGTCGGCAAGCCGTCAGTGGCGATTCCAAACTTGCTGCAACGCAAGTTTACGGTGACACGACGGAACAAAGCGTGGGTCACGGATATCACCTACATTCGGACGTGGCAGGGATGGCTTTACCTCGCGGTCGTCATGGATCTCTTCTCACGCAAGATCGTGGGTTGGGCGACGGCGCCAACGCTTCATCGCGAGCTTGCTCTCGACGCAGTACTCATGGCGGTCCGTCAGCGTCGACCGAAAGGCACGCTGATTCATTCCGATCAGGGCACCCAGTACGGCAGCGACGCGTGGCGAAGATTTTGTCGCTCGCATCGTCTCGAGCCAAGCATGAGTCGAAAGGGCAACTGCTGGGACAACGCAGTCGCGGAGTCCTTCTTCAGTAGCTTGAAGAAGGAGCGCATCAAGAAGCAGATCTTCAGAAATCGACAACTTGCGTCGGAGGCCAGCGCGACGTACATCGACGACTTCTACAACTCAACGCGTCGTCACAGTCATCTGGGCGGCGTCAGCCCAGCGCAGTTTGAAGCCGTCCAGAAAAGACGCTGATGAACTGTCCACGAAATCCTGGGAACTCCAGGTCGTCCACCTAATTGCCTTCCTCTTGATCTCTTGATCTCTTGTTAATCAACTGCTGCCCGCACCCGCGCTCACCACCGCGTGCGCGGTATCTGAAGCGGGTTAGGTGCCGTCTGCGGGAGGGTCGCTGCGGCGGCGGGCTTGGGGCGTCGTCTTTTCGTCGGCGAGCGGCGGCTTGGGCGTCTCGCCCGTAAGTGGGCCTTCGGGGCGACGTTCTGCAAGCAAGATCAAACGCGGTGACGCTGCGCCGAAATAGACGCCGGGTGTTGCTTCCATGCCGCTCACTTGGGTCACGCGAAAGCCCATGTGATGCATGATTTGGCCGATTTCGTGGAGCGGATAGAGGCGAATCGAATACTCGCTCTCTTTTTGATCACGGTCTTCGAGAATCATTGTGCGCTTCACGTGCAAGCGCGACGTGATGAAGTTGAACTGCGTCTCTTCCATGCACACGCAGCCGTCGCCTTCGAACCAAACAAGGTTCGGTTGGCTCTGCACGACGTAGTCACGATTCACGCTGTCGAGAAGCAAGACGCCATGCGGCTTCAGCGCGCGTCGGAAGCGTTCGAGCACCTGGCGATTGGACTCGTCGTCGAAGTATCCGAACGTGGTGCCCAGACAAAGCACGGCGTCGAACGAACCTTCGAAGCCCATCTCCTTCATGTCGCTGTGAAGGAAGTTGATCTTCATATTGCGGTCTTGCGCTTCGTCGGCCGCGCGCGAAAGCATCGGCAGCGACAAGTCCAAGCCAACCACGGTGTAACCGCGGCTCGCAAGCTCGATGGCCTGCAGACCGAGGCCGCAACCCACGTCCAAGATCATCGCGCCGCGCAAAAGGCCGAGGCTCTTCTCGAGGAAGTCACACTGACGCGAGACCTGCTCCTGCGTCGACGGTCAAACCGTGCGAAGGAAATCGTCGTTGAAGAAATCTTCCCACCACGACTTGCGCTTCTTCTTCTTTTGCGCTTCTTGAGTCGCGGCACCAACGGCTGCGGGATCCATCGAGGCCGGCGGCGGCATCGAGACGGGACCCGCAGGCGCAGCAGCAGGTCGGGGCGGCAAGCGAACCACCGTGGGCGCTTCAACCGTGCCTGCAGGAACCGGCGGGGGCGCGGACATCCGAACGGGCGGCGGCGGCGGCGCGCCCTGAGGCATTGAAAGGCGTGGCGCCGGAGGCAAAGGCGCGGCAATGGCATGCGGCCCCTTCAGATCCTCTTCGGTCGCATCATCCAAATCATCATCGTCGAGGCGCGCGGGCGGAACACTCTCTGGCTGGCTCGTCGCAGTGGCGACCGCCGGCTGGGCGGGCGGGTGCTCGGAGAGCCTTGAGGTCACCTCTTCGGGCTTGGCCTTGGTGGTCGCGCCAAGGGTGATGGGAACTTCGACCAGCGTGTCATCGCTGTCGTCGAGAATGACGCGCGGCGCTCGATCCGAACGCCGCGCTTCGCTGGACGGCGGCAGTTCAACATGTCCTGGCGCGAGCTCGCCGGCAGGCGGAGGGAGAATCGACGCGTGCGTCTCTTTGTGCATCTGCTCGGTGGCCGCAGCCATCGCCTGAGGCGGACGACTCGGCGTGCCGCTCACGACCTGCGCAGCGCCGACGACAACACTCGGCACGATGTTCACTACCGAGGATGGCGGAGGCGGGGAAACGGAGAGCGGTGTTGTCCGTAGCTTTACCGTCGCTGCTTCTTGGCGCTCAGTTGCGGGCGGCGGCGACGAGGGCCTAACAGGTGGAGGCGGTGATGAGGAGGGCGTACTCACGGCCATTGCCGGCGGGCGATCACTCAAACGCGGCACGTCGTCGACGGGTACACGCAAGCGCTTGGTGCGTCGCACTCGTGCGCGAACGCGCGCCGCCGCTTGATCAGCGGTGTCTTGTGCAATCGCCGAACTCTGCGGCGGGCGATTGCTCTCGCTCATACGGCGACCTTGCGCGCGAGCGCCTGTCCCATGCGAACGCTATCGCCCGCGGCAGTGACAAGCTTCCATTTGGCACGCGCTTCAGTGAGAAGAATCACCGTGGAACCAAGGTAAAATACACCTAGTTCATCGCCACGATCGATGTAAGGGCCGTCATCACCGTACGTATGAACGACAGGCGCTTTGCCAACGTTGGTGACGAGCTCCTCGTCAAACGCGATCCCAATGCGGCCAACACCGACTGCGCCAACGAGGATCGAAACGACGTCACCGTGCAGCAGCGAATTCTGATGCACGACGACGCGCTCGTTGCGCGCGAAAAGGCGCGGCACGTGTGCGCCGATGGCATTCACCGGATAGAGCGTCCCGCCGACGTAACGAGCTTCGCTGACCTTGCCTGCGACCGGCGCATGAACGCGGTGATAGTCGCGCGGCGACAAGTAGACGATGGAGAAAAGCCCGCCGTCGTAGCGATGTGCAATGGACGAGTCTCCAAGGAGCTCACCCACATCGTAGAGCTTGCCTTTGACGCGGAAGGTCGCGCCGCGCTCGATAGGACCGCAATCTTCGATACGTCCGTCGGCCGGTGACAGCAAGGCCGTCGCGTCTTGGTCGAGAGGACGTGAACCGGGATGAAGTCGGCGCGTAAAGAAGGAGTTGAAGGAGGCGAAGCCACCCTCGGGAACCTCAGCTTCACTCAAGTCGACGTTGTAGGCTTTGATGTAAACGCCCGTGAGTTGATCGAGCACGGACGTTGGCACGGGCAAATCCGCGAGCATGCCCAGGGCCTGGCTGACCCTTTTTCGGGGCAGGATTCGCAAGAGCTCGGCGGCAACGCGGGTTTTGCTAAGGGGCATGGTGGTGCGAGGCCGAGGGGCGCCTCAAAGTAACGCCGTAGCGGGCTCTGGATGCTATCCGAGGCGGCGAAGACACGTCAAAGGGTCAAAGCAGGCCGCGCCGCAGGCAGCAGACTGCAACAAGCGGAAATCATGCGTCTTTTCGCGGAAAGGCTCTCCAGAACCGGCTTTTTACCAGGCAGGGCTCGCGAAATCGCGCGTGGGTTTGGCGAAGTAAAAGCCCTGCAGTAGATCGCATTCCATTCCGACGAGGGCGGCGCACTCCGCTTCGGTCTCGACCCCCTCGCACACCGCGGTCATGCGGAGCGAGCGACTTAGCTGCACCATTGAGCGCACCACGCGTTGCTTCGTCGGTGATGCATTGACGTCACGAATGAGCGACATGTCGAGCTTGACGACGTCGGGTTCGAGCTGGGCCAAGACCGAGAGTCCTGCATAGCCTGCTCCAAGATCGTCTACCGCGATCCGAAAGCCCATGCTGCGCAAGGTCGCGATCCGAAGCGCAACATCGCGCAGTCCCTCGAGCGATGCGCGCTCGGTCATCTCAAGCACCACGCGGTCGGCCACGTCGCTGAGCGGCGAACCGGAAGCGAAGAGATCTGCGTCGTTGAGATCCGTCGCATGCATATTGATGAAGAGCATCGTCTCCTTCGGCATGACCCCGACCGCGTTCGCGGCAAGCTCGCGCACACGACGTCCAACATCGGGCAGAGCGGACAAGCGCTCGGCGGCGGCCAATATGTCGTTGGGCTTCGACAAGGTGGGCTCATCGCTACGCATCAAGGCTTCGTAGGCGAAAACAGAATGGGTGGAGCTCGAGGTGATAGGCTGAAAAGCGAGCCACAAGCCGTCGAGTGCTTTCTCGAAACGCACCTCGAGACTGGCGCGGTCGCCAAGCTGATGAGCCTGCCCGTTCTCGTCATCGAGCGCAGCCCGCTTCACTTTCGCCAGCGCGTAAAACTGCGAGGCGCGCTCCACGGTTTCCGTGAAGACCGCTTCGGTCACCGGCTTGACCAGATAACGAAAAGCCCCGTATTCGATCGCCTTAACGGCGGTTTCGAGCACGGGGTCCGCCGTGATCAAGACCACGGGCAGATCCAGGTGGCGCAGCCGCACATTGCGCAAAAACTCCATGCCGCCCATTCCCGGCATCGAGATGTCGCTGACGATGACGTCGTACTCGTCGCCTGCTGCGGCAAGTTTCGCGACAGCAGCACGCCCGTCGGACGCCGTGTCGACGGTTGCGCCTTTCGCTTCGAGCATGTGCGCGTAGGTACGAAGGATGGCCGGTTCATCGTCGACAAGCAGCACTCGCATTCTCTATTTCTCCATTTGCTCCGCGCCACCCACTCTGCACATCAAGCGCTACGGTGAGGCAGCCGCAATCGGAAAACCGTGCCGCCGCCCTCGCGATCATGCGCAGACACATCGCCACCGTGCGCGGTAGCCACCAGATGCACGAGGTAGAGCCCAAGGCCAAAGCCGCGCCGTGCATCCTGTTCTTTCTGCACGCCGCCAAATTTTTGAAAAAGGCTGTTCTTCACGGGACTCGGAATGCCAGGACCGCGATCGCAGACTTCGAGCACGGTGCCGCCTGTGGGACCGCGGCGCACCGCAAGCTCAACCGCACTATCGCGCGTCGAGTACTTGATTGCGTTCACCAATAGGTTTTCAACGGCGCGACGCAATAGCTTGGCGTCTACGAAGACGGGCGCATCGTCGCATGTCAGTACGCGTACCTCGACGCCGCGTTCGCGGGCGTTTCCCTCGAGAGTCTTGCGAGCCTCGTCCACGATCTGAACCAATGAGTGAGGCGCCGTCCGCAACTCGACCCGCCCCTCTTCGAGCATGCGTACTTGCAACAAATCGTCGATCGAATCCTTGAGCCGGTACGCAGTCGTAAGCGCTTCGTCGATATCTGCGCAGAGCTTTGGCTGCTCCTTCAACTGCATACGCACGAGAGAGAGAAAGCCCATCACACCCGAGAGGGGATTTCGCATGTCGTGAACGATGAGCGAAACCAAATCATCCTTCAGCGCATCGAGATGACGAAGCGCCTCTACCTGTTCGCGAATAAGCGAATCCTGCACGCGCAGTTTGATAAAGGTGCGAACGCGCAAGATGAGCTCGCGACGATCGATGGGCTTGATGAGATAGTCATCGGCGCCCGATTCGAGTCCGGTGTGGCGGTCCGCGCGTCGGTCAAGAGCCGTGAGCATCAGCACCGGAAGGTAGCCGCTCGTTTCGCGCGCCTTGATCTGCGCGCACACTTCGAAGCCGCTCGTCCCAGGCATCATCACGTCGAGCAGCACAAGATCGATCCCTGCGTGGGCGACGAGGTCAATAGCTTCCGCGGCATCGTCCGCTTCGAGGATGGTGTAGTCGCTTTGCAGAATGCCGCGCACGAGCGCGCGGTTGCGTGCGTCGTCGTCGACGACGAGAACCGTGTGTTTCTTATTCGTGTTGGACGAGGCGAGCTGCACGAGTTCCTCGCGTGGAGCATTGTTGATCCGCAGCTCTCACGATACGCGACGCGCACTGGGAACGTAAATCACCCCTTGGGGTGAGACCCGGCCAATTCCTCTGTCTATCCGACGTTTCTCGCCACGAATATCAGAGCAACACGATGC
Organism: Sandaracinaceae bacterium; assembly: GCA_016712745.1. GTDB lineage: Bacteria > Myxococcota_A > Polyangia > Polyangiales > JADJQN01 > JADJQN01. Next base: position 740,358 of record JADJQN010000015.1, on the reverse strand, counting down.
CACCTTCGGATGGAACGATGATGTACGCCGTTCGCACATCGAGTGTCGCGACGCTGTTGCCCACGACTACGATGTTCGCTTTGAAGACCTGCGCGGTTACTCCCGGAGGTCGTGCATCGTTCCAGAAGTCGATGCTGAACTCGACACTCGTTCCCGGAATCACTTGGTAGAACGTCGTGTCGTCGTGACTTGCGTACGTGATGCCAGGCATAGGACCTGATGCGCTTCCGTTGTAACCCTCAACCGGTGCAATCGATTTGATGAAGACGCGAGCGTCGAAGTCGTCGGGGTTGCCGGCGACGTTGCGTGCGACGGCTCCCACATCCTGAGGCGTGCGGCCCACGAGCGAGGTGATGCCCGTTACGATTCGCTCGGCCGTCGACGTGGCCGTCCCCATGTACACGAGTGGATAGCCTGCCGGATCGACTGAGCCGGTTGCGATGGCCATCGCACTTTCGTCCTCGAGGGCGGCGTCGAGGTCGACGCCGATGAAGCGCGCACCGATGCTGTTGAGCGCCAAGGCCGCGTCGTCGAACGAATGCGCATTGGGCACCGAGGACCTGTCGTATGCGTTCGTTCCGCCGGGCCCGTTATGAAACGGCGCATCGGTCACGAGCACGACAATCGGCAACGCTCCAGGCCGGAAGCACGGATAGCCTACGCGCGGCGCGAAATCGTCCGGCGCATACGGGCAAGTCGCGGGCGGCACGGACCCGCCCTCGTATCCAACGCCTGCGCCAGTCGCGGTTTGATAGAGGGCTTCGATGGACGACTCAGGCGTGTCGCTTCCACCCTCCGCAGTGAGCGCCAACGCGTCGTTCACGGCATCGAGATCATCCGTGATCATCTGATCGAGATGAAACGGCCAATCATCACGTGACCGGAAAGTCAGAACGCTATCGCGCATGCCGTACGAGCCAATCGGAAAATCTTCGTAGGATCCCACGCCAAACTGCACATCCGGAATCAGCGCGTGAACCTGCGAGGCGATGTCTCTCATGGACGAGTTCACGTGATCGATGGCGCTTTGCATCGAGCCCGTGTCGTCGATCAAGAAGAAGACATCGGCCACTTGAATGTTGGTGCCAAAGTGGAGGCTCTTGATTTGATGCTCTCCATTGTACGGAAGCACGACGAAGAAATCTGAATCGGAGATCCGCGAGCTTGCGTCGTTCGGATCTGCGCCCGCGGCAACTTCACCGAGGTCGGTGATCCCATCGCCGTCGCTATCGCGCTGCGTGGGATCGGTGAAGTAGACGTTGATCTCATCGGCGTCGGACAGGCCATCATGATCCGTATCGCTTGTGTCGCCGGGTGGCGGACTCACGAAGTTGGCGTCGCGCCGGCCTCCGCCATCGCTTGGCGCGCCGCCGTCCGAGCGCAGATAGGGAGAGTCGCTCGTCCCGCGCGTGCCGCAACCGACCGCCGCCATGACAATCCATCCGATGACAACTGCTCGTAACTTCAAGCTCATAGCAACTCCGTGTGCCACCACGAGCAAGACGTATGCCGCCACACAACGCGCGCATTTGCCTCACGCGTGGAGAGCCGTGACGGATTTCGCCGACGCACGCCGACGGATGCTGCGACCTAACGCAGCAAGATGGATTCGGCTTCGTCGAAGACTTTGCGCCGCCAACGCGCGAGCTCGGTCTCGCCGCGCAACATGCGCGCGGTTTCCTCAAGCACTTCCTTTAACGGTGTGAAGACGATTTGCGGATCGTACGGCGACGGCTTGTTCGCGACGCCCGGCCCAAACCACCCCGCCATAAATCCACTCTGCCCATCCGCCAGCGCGCGAATCGTGGCATTTCCCAAACGCGAAGCGAGCAAACGATCAAGCGCAGTCGGCACGCCCCCACGTACGACATGCCCAAGCACCGTGACCCGCGTATCCGCACCGGGCAGCGTTGTACGCACCCGCTCATCGACCGCTGCTTTGAGCTCGGCGCAGTCCAACTTCACGCCTTCCGCTTTGATGACAAGAACGCGACGCTTGCCGCTATCGCGCTGGTAGGCCGCTTCCATTGCGCGCGCCACTTGCTCGACCCACTGCTCTTTGGTCTTCCCACTCTCCGGCAGAAGCACCGCGTCCGCGCCCGCAGCAATCGCCGACGTCATCGCGAGATACCCAGAGTCGCGCCCCATCACTTCGACGATGAACGTGCGGCGGTGAGCCGTCGCCGTATCGCAGATGCGGTCGCACGCCTCGACAATGGTGTTCATCGCCGTGTCGACGCCAATGCACAGCGCCGTCGCGCCAAGGTCGTTATCGATGGAGGCGGGGATCCCGCCCACGCGCAGCGTCGCGCCGTCAAACGTCTTCGCATCAGACAAGGCGAGAGCACCCGTGAGTGAGCCGTTACCGCCAATCACGATTAAGGCTGACAACTTCTCGCGCAGTATTGTGTCGCGCGCTTGCGCTTGGCCCTCGGGCGTCGGGAATACTTTGGAACGCGCCGAGCCAAGGACGGTGCCACCTTTGCGAAACGCATCATCCACCTCGCGCATCGACAAAGAACGCAAGCGCCCTTCAAGCAACCCCACGTACCCGTCTTCGACCCCGACCACCACGAGGCCAAGAGCCGCGCCGACTTTCGCGACGGCTCGGAGCGCCGAATTCATCCCCGGTGCATCGCCGCCTGATGTCAAAACCCCCACGCGCATGGGCCAAGCCTACGGGCACCCGCAACGCACTCGCAAGACCACATAGTGAAAGGATTCCCACGAATCACCCCCGCGCACGCCTCCGAAACTTGTCATTCTGGCCCCCCCCGATACCATTCGTTCCATGTCGACGTCCCTCCGCATCGCATTCGCACTCATCACCCTTCTCACTGCGTCCGCCTGCCGCGAAATCATCGACGCGCCGACCGACATGGGCGTAGCAGGCGACATGCCCCCGCCGGTCGATGCGGGGCCGTGTTCGCCGGTGTGCGGTGGCGAGACGCCCGTGTGCTTGGTGGCCGAAGACGGCGGCGTCGCGTCGTGCGAAGAGTGCGCAATCGACGACGACTGCGATGGGAACGACCATTGCGATCCGGCGTCGCATGAGTGCGTTCAATGCTTCGACAATTCGCAGTGCGGAACCCCCGAGTTAGCTCGCTGCGATTTGACCCGACACACGTGCGCCGCATGCGACGACAATTCGCAGTGCGCTGGATTCGCGACAACACCCGCATGCGTAGTCGGCGAGGGCTGCTTCGAGTGCAACCGCGAGACGCGCGGCCTTTGCAACGGCGGGCTGGATGTGTGCGATGCGACTACGCATCACTGCGCGGATCGCCGAGTGCATTCAGTGGAGCGCTGTGGCGAGTGTGTGAGCGATGATGACTGCGCCGAAGACTCTGTGTGTGCTCCAATGACATTCGGATCGTCGTCCACGCCTGTCGGAAATTTCTGTCTGCTTCGCCAGTCAGAAGCAGCAGGAGCGGATTGCACCACGTCCGCGAACGCCCCGTATACGCATCCTGATACGGTGCTCTCTCTCGATGGATTCGCAGGGAGCGTGTGCACCCTAACGCTGGCGACTTGTGTCGCGCAGAATGATTATCGAGTAACGACATGCACCGAGGATACGGATTGTGGCGTGGAGGGGCTCGACGACGGGTACTGCAACGCGTTCGGTACGGAAGGCGCTATGCGGTGCACAACGCGGTGCAGTGTGGCGGACGACTGCTCAAGCGGACTTGCCTGCCCTGACACGCACTCACCGCGAATCTGTTCGTTCTGAACCGGTCACGTTTAAGCGAGCGCTCCTCGCGCGACTTGTTTCGACGTGTGGAGAAGGGATTCGAAGCCTTCGCGTCGAGAGAACCGAACTCAATGACAGCACTGCGTCTCTGCTGCTCTCTCGGCGCGTTGTGCGCGATGGGGACTGCCCAAGGAAGAACTGATCTTCCGCCTTGGGCAGCTCGCTCGCTTTCTCCGGACCGCTGCTCATGAACTGTGCGTATTCGATCGCACGAATGGGCGGTTTCACAGACTGTCGACGGAACGTGGCGACCACAGGGCGAGCGAACCGGGGGACGACTAACCGTGACTGCATCTGCGACGGAGTGGCTGGATGCACGCACGGACGTAAAGATGAAGATGCCCCGGTCAAAGGGAAACGCGGCGCTGGCGGTCCACCTCCCGACGTGCCAGTGCTTCCGACTCTCGCACTCATGCTGGCGGAGTGGCGCCTCGCCGGCTATCACATGACTCATCGGCGCCGGGCGACTGATGACGATCTCATCGTGCCGTCGCGTATGACCGGGGCTCGCGATGTGAACCACGCCGCACGCAAGCCGCAGGAAGATTGCGCGAAGCAGGGCATCGAAAATGTTCGACACCTCGCGACGCATACGGCAAGGCGCACATTCATCACACTCTCGCTCGCGGGCGGCGCCTCTGAGGCGTGGCTCCGACGAATCGCACACAACGCGAAGGCGATGTCCTAACGGGCTATCAAGTGCACCACTGGCCAGCGATGTGCGCAGCAGTTCAATGCGTTGCCGTTGTGCGACGTAGCTACGCAAGAGTGATCCCGATACGCGTAGCGTCGAGCAGTTACACTGACTGTTACAGTGACCCCGCGGAGGGGTCTTTTCTGCGCGTAACTAGCGGGGTGGACGGGACTCGAATGCGAACGAAGTAGATGAGCTAACAACAAGGCGACACACGGTTTTCGCGCTCATCTCAAATCGTTACGCACGTGGGCCGGTGCCCAACGAGTCCTGTCCAGTCCGATCATTTTCCGCGCTGTGCGACGGTGGCTGGGCACCTATTGGGCACCGACAAGCGGCGTTGGCTCGAGCCTCTCCGCCGGGCTATCCTCCTCCCATGGGTGAACGCGCCAGCAAGATATTCGCCGATGCCATGAAGCTGCCAACGGACGAGCGGGCTGAGCTCCTCCGTGACCTCATTGAAAGCGTAGACGGGCCTGCGGACGCACGAGCCGCGCAGGAGTGGACAGCGGAAATCGAAACCCGAGCCCGAGCCGCGATCGATGGCACCGCAGCTTCGGTCCCCTGGGAGACAGTCAAATCCGAGCTTGATGCCCGCCTGAAGCGATGAAGAAGCCGGTCGAGTTTGACGTCGCTGCCCAAGCCGAGCTGCGCGCCGCTCTCGATTGGTATGCAGCGCAGGCGCCTGTGCTCGAAGGCCTCTTCGCGCAGGAGATAGCTTCCGCGATTGACGCCCTCGCCTCGCCCTCACGTCACGCATTCGCGATCGGCGTGGCACCCGAGCTCAATGTTCGTCGCGTGCTCCTGCATCGATTTCCGTACGCACTCGTATTTGTTGAACTTCCAAATTGATTCGTGTGCTCGCTGTGATGCACCAGCGACAGCGACCTGGCTACTGGAAGACGCGAACATGAGCTTTGAACGTGGGCAGACAGGAGCGCTCGATGTCTAACGTTTGGGTGTTGGGCGCCGGCTTCTCGCAGCCACTCGGCGCGCCGGTAACCGCGAATCTCTTCTCGCAGAAGACGGCGAACCGCATGCGGACGGAATTTGAAGGAGCTCCTGGGTACACGGACATCGCAGACGTGGCGGGGTACTACGCGCAGCCGGGTGCCGACGGTACAGTCACGCCTTCGCCGGACTCACCGTGGTCTAGTGTCGAAGAGTTTCTTGCGGTTGTGGAGCATGCTGCCCAGGCGCGCACAGATGATCCGATAAGTAGATTGGTATCGCAGCGGTTGCCAAATGCCGACCTGCAGAAGTTGCCGAAAATGGTTCGGCGCTATCTCGCTATGGCGTGTAGTTACTTCATTCCACGCGACACCGCCGGCTTGGCGAATCGTGAAGCATGGAGGCCTTACTTCAAATGGAAGAGCAGGTTAGATGCCGGCGACACGATCATCACATTCAACTACGACGAGGTCGTAGAAACAGTTTGCGAAAACGACATCAACGCGCTGGCACCGGGGTGGACCGGAGAATTGGACCCTTCACGCCCGACTCTCCTCAAACTGCATGGTTCCGCGGGATGGGCTCGCACCTCGAAGGACGTGCAGGCCGTCGGCGCACGCGAAGTCGTTCGCCTCGACCTTGACCCACTGATCGGAGTGCCCGGCCCATCAAAGCCGTTGGTCGCAAAGCATTGCGCGGACCTTTGGGGCCTCGCGAGCACAGCCCTTTCGAAGGCCGAGTCGGTCATCATCGTCGGCTACCGATTCGCGGAGACAGACGACGACGCCAAGGCACACATTCTCGGCGCACTGAACAAGAACGCTTCGGAGCCGCTCACCGTACGGATAGCGCTCGGTCCCGACGTGAATCACGTTGATGTTCGTCGAGTCAGCGGCCTCTGCGAATGGGCGCTCCGCGCGCGGCGTCCGCGCCTCCTCGACCAGGTCGGAAGTAGTCGTGATGCTGTGCTCGCGGATGCAAAGACGCCGGTGATCGATGCCGTGCCAATGTTTTCGCAAGACTTCATCGCGCTCGCGGAACGATGGCAGCTGAGTCATTGGCGACCTCGCGTCGGCGCGGCGCGCTGAGCTCCGCGATCGCGGCACGGGACATCGAGTGGCCGAACGTGCGCCTATACGCGCGCAACACTGCCAATGTCACTTCTTCTCCAAATGCCGAAAAATGGTGCGTGGGTCCACGTTCAGCGCTCGCGCAGCTTGTGTGCGGTTGCCGCCGAAATGTTTGAGCACGCGTTGGATGTATTCTTCGCGAAACTTGTCGGTGGCTGCCGCCAGAGTTTCGATTTTGAAAGGCTCGGAGACGGTGGCTGCACCTGCCGGGAGCGAGGTAGCTGACACATAACCGGCGTCGAAGCTCAGAGCATCAACGACGTAGCGTTCCAACTGAGGGAGATTGCCGGTCCATCGTTGTGCCGCGACAAACGATTCCTGCTCTTCGCTTAGGCGCGGACACGTTCCGCTTGAGTGCAACGCGGCGAAGTGGCGCGACCAGCAAACGATTTCGCTTCCACGCTCACGCAGCGGCGGCAGGGCAATTTCCCCGGCCGCGAGCGCAGTCCGAAAACGCTGATCCAACGCCTTCCAAACTTGATCGTCACCCCAAGTGTGTAGTCGCAAGCCTGCGCGCGTGGCCTCGACGAGTGCATTTTGGTCGCCGCGCGAAAGCTCTGACGGCCGCTCGACAATGACGTGCTTCAACGCAGCGAGTTCCGTGACGGGAAATGCACGGTCGCCGGGCACAATCACCGCTAAGGCACTTGCAGTCGCCCCGCGCGCCAACGCGATTTGCCGAGCAAGCGTGCGACGACCGGTGCCAGATTCTCCCCGCACAAAGATAGGGACTGACGTTCGCGCGAACGCACTCGCGGTGCCGAGCTCGCGCCATGCTCGCACACTCACCATCGAACGGGGCCTCAAGCGCATCACGTCGCTCATGTGTCATCGAGGCCCTCAGCGTAAATCGAACGGGCGTCTCCCGGCTACCAGTCACTTCACAACCGGGCGGACGAGATCACGTCCGGTCGTCGACGTCTCGTAGGTCATCCGCTCGACTCGGCACAAGCTTGGCAAGCTCTTCGCTCGCGGTCGCCCACTTATCCCCCTCCGCTTTGCTCCGAAGATAGCCCGCGCGAGTTCGACGTCGTGCTTCAAGAACGGCGGCGAAAAGTAGTTCGGCTGCAGTAGGGCTCATACTGGACTCCGTGGTGAGGATGCCTGGGTACGTTACCCGTCGATGACGAGTGACGCGACGATGTTAGGTTCGCCCATTCTCTGGATGCACGCCAGCAGGGCCGCGCGGTCGTGCTCGGTCACATCGCGATTGTTTGCGACGACGCAAAGGTTGACGCGGCTCGCGATGCCACCGCCCGCGAACAGTCCGCGCGCCTCGCAAAGTTCCACAACTGCCTCGAATACGAGCCCATATGCGTCGTCTGTTTGGACACGCAGCTCTCCGCTGAGGAGACACACGGTGCGCGCAAACTCACCGCGGCGTAGCTTTTTCCGCAAACGTTTCCGCATACTGAGAAGGACGCAAACTACCCCACTCGACTGACAGCAGCAGGTCCCATTCGAGACGTCGCTGCCAGATCGAGGCGCGAACCTAGCGCTGAACTCCGAGCGTGGCCGTGCTGCCTGCCTTCGAGTCTTCGTGCTGACTGAATGCTGCAACTGCCGCACGTACGAGTTCGTTGAGCTGCTCACGTCTACGCGTCACCGAGTCGGCGAACGCGCGCTCCTCCGCGTCGAAGGTATCAAGCATTCGCACGAAGACGCTGGTCAATGCGACGACGGAAGTCCATGTCTCCGTGCCTCTGCAACTCGTGCGAGGACATAGTGGAAGTAAATCTGCTAGCCGGGCCGTACACGTGCCCAAAGTACGGCGCTCCGGGTGCGAAGCGGTACAACGAGACGCAGTTCGGGGCACGAACCCATGCAGCCGAAGGTCGCGAGCTGGAACATGAAGCAGCAACTCGGCCGCCGGTTCGAGCTCACGAGGGGGAAGTACCTCTGTCCGAAGTGCCGGAAGCGTGAGCTTACGTTTCAGGACACCGGCATGTGCATCGACTGATTGCGGTGACCGCCTCGCCGAGGGCATGCGCGCGACGTTCTGGGGTATGATGCCGCCATGAGCCTCTTCGAAGACACAAATCCGCGTGCGCTGAAGGAACTGCTCGCAGAAGTGCACGTACGTTCAACCGTTCTCCCAGATTTTCAGCGGGACTTTGTTTGGGAGCCAGGCGCGACGCAGGAACTGATCGTCTCGATCGCAAGCAACTATCCTGCCGGTAGCATTCTCAGGGTACGCGATGCGAAGCGTGTATTCGCTGCACGCGAATTCGAAGGCGCAGCTCCGCTCGGTAAGGAGAAGCACACATTCCTTGTCCTCGACGGCCAGCAGCGACTGACCTCGCTGTACCAGGCGTTCTACGGGTTGGGCGAACACCGGTACTTTCTCGATCTCCGCAAGCTTAGTGATGGCGCTGACTTTGACGAATCGATCTTCCACGTGCGCGCATCAACCAGACGAGCAAAGGCAAACGAGGACTTCGAAATGCAGGCTGCGGAGTTGCTGCTCCCTTTGTCGGTCCTACGTGGTGGCGCCGGTGGGTTCGGGCAGTGGGGGAGACGAATCGCTCGACAGCTTGCCGACAAGGAACGCATCGCACTCGAGGACGCGTTGGACGCAATCGAGGAAAAATGGATTCGCGTCATCGACGACTATCACTTCCCTGTCGTCACTCTTTCGGACCAGACGCAACCAGACGCGCTATGCACAATTTTTGAGACACTCAACCGGACTGGCGTGAAGCTCAGCGTCTTCGAGCTGCTCACTGCTCGGTTCTGGCCAGAAAACCTCAAACTCCGCGCGATGTGGGAGAAGGCGCTTGCCGCGCATCCGGTAATCGCAGAATTCGAAGTCGATCCGTATTACGTGCTCCAAGCGATTTCGCTGGCCCAGACACGCAAGGCTCCGTCGTGTAAGCGAAGCGATGTACTGAACATGACCGCCGCGGACATCACAGAGTGGTGGGACAAAGTCGTGTTGGGGCTCGCGCGAGGCCTCGAGATCCTACGTGACGACTGCAAAGTCATCCTGCCGAAATGGCTTCCGTATCAAACGATGCTACCGCCTCTCGCAGCGATTCTGGCTCGCGCGGGAACCCCGAAGAATGCTGAAGCGGGTGTGCAACGCGAGAAACTCAAACAATGGTTTTGGTGCGCCGTTTTTGGGCAAGTGTACGAAGGCGCACCGAACAGCAAATCTGCGAAGGACGTAGTTGAGATCGTTCCTTGGCTGGCCGAAGGCGATGCTCCGGAATCCGTGGCGGCGTTCCGATTCGACCCGCGCGCGTTACGCGATGTTACGCCGCGACAGCGCGCAATTTATCGTGGCGCGATCTGTCTGATTCTGGGGCTCGGAGCCCGGGACTTTCATACACAAGCCGTGATCACCGGAAAACTGATGGCCGATGAAGGGATCGATGATCATCACGTGTTTCCTGCGGCCTATCTCGAGCGTCTGGGCGTGAGTCAATCGCGGCGGCGCGACTGTGTTCTCAACCGCACACTCATCGACCGCACTACCAATCAGATGATTAGTGACCGGGCACCGTCGGATTACCTTTCAGAAATCCGGCGTACGCGCGGATTCCCATTCGATGCGGTGCTCAGTTCACACGGACTCCCTGCTGAAGAAGGTTCGCCACTGCTGCGAGACGACTACGAGCCATTCTTGGAATGGCGGCAAGCGCGACTGTGGCGTGAAATCGAACTCCTCACGGGCGCGTCCGAGCCTGCGGATCTGGAGCTCGCGGGCAGAGACGACCGATAAGCTCTCCTCCAGGCACGTCGGCGCGGCGCGCGCAATACGCCTTCGTGATGAATACCGTCAAAGGATGAACCGGAACGGTGCAGCGATGGCATAGGCCGACGAGCGATTGAACGCGCGTTTCGCATCGACGTACTCTTTCGAAAGTTTGACGACGGATTTCGCCGCCTTGCCCGCGGCGCCCAGAGCAGCAAGTGTTGCTAGCGTTATGAGCGGTCCGTCGTGAAGGAGTTGTTGCACCACGGTTGCTGAACTCGAGGCGGCGGTCGCACCCGCAAACACCAAGTCGGAACCGGCATCCCAGATCAGGCTTCGGAAATCGGAACTAAGCGCGGCTCGAGCGCGGCGGTACTCGTCGAGGAGCTCCGCGAGACGGCGATCGAAGTCTCCGACTGAGTCCGCTTCGCGGGCGACATCGTGCAACGCCGCGAACATCTTCTCACGAGCGTCGAGCGCCACACCCCAAGAATGATCCCGGAGCCTAAGGACCTGCTTCAGAGACAGATCCTCCAACTTCCGCATCGCAATTTCATCGTTCAGTACGACCTTCGAGTACCGATCCAGCAGTCGGACGACCGCGAGTCCGGCATCGTCGGCCGGATCCTGATCAGTCGCGGCCACTGAAGGACGTCGGTGGATGCGCTGAAGGATTCGGCCCATTCCTTCGTCGTTTGTGAGCGGGTGAAGACCGTGCATTTGTGCAATTCCCAGCGCCTTCACGAGTGCGCCGAGACGCGCCGCAGCTGCGTCGCGGAGCGGCCGCACGCAATCTGCGGCCACAGCGAAAGGGACATCGGCAACTGGTGGAAGCCACGCCGCGCTCGTCAACACAAAGTGATTCGACGCGACGCCACCGCTGAGCCCCAGTAGCTTTTCGTGCGTCAGGTTCTCGAGCGCGCCTAGGCCTGCGGCGATGTCACGCATGACATCGGGCGACGCCACGAGACCGCGGAACAATTGAAACACCCAGCTAGGCGGAGGAGTTCCCGCTGGCACTGGGATTGATCCAATGACGATACCGCCCTGCTGAGGAGGCGTGGGACGGACCACAACCTTGTTAGCAGCACCGGATCGCTTGCAGGCGTCGATCAGCTGCCCGAAGTCATCATCAAAGCCGGGCGCCTTCCCGAGCAGAAGTACGGGTCCCATGTCACGGCCCATGAAGCCGCCCATCGGTGTAACCACTGCCATCGCGGCGAGACGCGGAAGCAATTCGCGATCGTCGGGACCGACGAGGTGCAATTCATCGAAGAAGAGCAGCGCGCGTTTCACGTCGCCGATTGAGGGCGACGCTTCCGTCGGCAAGAGCAGCGCAGATGCAACACTCATTCGCTGGGCTCCCAAGAATTCATCGCCTCGACAACCCTCGCCGTTTCGTCCGCGGTCACCGGCCCGAACACAACGTCAAGCCTCGGCACTTGCTTGAGTGGAATGACGTGCACGCTCCCGACGGCCGTCTTGCAAACGACCACGCCGCGCGCCGGATAGTTCGTCATGCGGAAGCCGTCCTTCGCGTCGAACTCCGCGCGCTCCGCACCGTCTATGAGGATAGGTGCGCATAGCAACAGACGGTCGACCTCGAAACTTGGAGGGTGGCGGGCTCGGTCCATGCGTCTACATTGTCCCCTCGACTTCGCAAGTCGCAAGTGGCAGCAATCGGGCCAGTTCCTCGCTCGCACGCGTCCATTTATCGCCGTCGGGTTGATGCCGAAGTTACCCAGCACGCGCACGCCGGCGAGCCTCGAGCACGGCGGCGAAAAGAAGCTCTGCGGCGTCTGGACTCATGCTGCGCTCCCACTGCAGAGGACAAGTCTCTGGCACTCCGCGGTGCTCCACGCCCGCCGTGCGTTCGTTTCGAGGGCGAAAAATGCGAAAGTTGGGGCCATACGTCTCAGGACGATGGGCCTCCATGCCGACTGACAACCGCCGCGACGAGCAGTCTTTCGCAGGTCGCTCGAATTCCACATACTCAATCTCAACCGCTCGTCACCCGCGTCTTCCCCACGACCAACCTCTCCAAATCACGCGTCCTGGCCGGACTCCAGTGCCCACGTCGCATGTGGTGGGAGACGCACGACCGTGGCGCGCCCGAACTCGTGCCCAACCCCGCGCGAAAGGCGCTCTTCGAGCGCGGACACGTCGTCGGTGACCTCGCTCGCAGTTACGTGCCTGACGGCATTTTGATCGGCGGTCCGCCGCTCACACTCGAGGAGCGCGTGCGCGAAACACGCGACGCGATCGATCGTGGTGCACAGGTGATCTACGAGGCGAGCTTTCTTGAGGACGGCGTGTTCGTCGCGGTCGACATCCTCGAGCGCAACGCCGACGGATATTCACTGATGGAAGTGAAATCCACGCTAAGCGTGAAGGATCAACACATTCCGGACATCGCCGTGCAACTCCACGTGCTTGAGCGCGCCGGCCTGAAGGTCATGCGGGCGGAGCTCATGCACCTGAACAAGGCGTGCCGTTACCCTAACCTAACAAATTTGTTTCTCCGCGAAGACGTCACCAACGCCGCACGCGCGTGGTGCGCAGACCTGTCGGACCGCATTCGCGACCTGCGTTTGACGCTGTCGGGCGAGCTCCCGAGCGTCCCAGTCGGATCGCATTGCGATGAACCATACGAATGCGCGTTCAAGGATCGATGCTGGCCGCCGATGCCAGAGCACAGTGTCATGACGCTATTTGGCATTCGGAAGAAGAAGGCTTCGGAGCTCGTCAGCTCAGGATGCCCGACGATTCACGATTTGCCGGCCAGCTACAAATCGACTGGAGCGGTCGCGCGTCAAATCGCGAGCGTGAAGTCCGGCGAGCTCGTCGTCGAGCATGGATTGATGCTTGCACTTTCAGCGTTCACAACTCCGATTGCATTTCTCGATTTTGAGACTGTGATGCCGGCCATTCCATGCTGGAACGAGTGCTCGCCGTTTGATCAGATTCCTGTGCAGTTCAGCGTTCACGTGGTCGACGAATGCGGCCTGCGCCACCACTCGTGGCTTGCAGACGGCGCAGAGGACCCCCGGCCTGCGCTCGCAGACGCGCTCATCCTTGCATGCAAGAACACTGGGACTGTGCTCGCCTACTATGCGAGCTTCGAGAAAGCGCGGCTACACGAGTTGGCCAAAGCGCTACCGACACGCGCTGCAGAGCTTCTCGAGATAAAGAGCCGCGTCGAAGACCTACACCCCGTCGTTCGGGACTACACTTACCATCCGGCGTACGGCGGCAGCTTCAGCATCAAGAGCGTACTGCCCGCTCTGGTTCCGGGCCTGGGCTACGATGATTTGGACGTGGCGGACGGACAAGCAGCCGCCGCTCTTCTCGAACGCGTTCTACTCGACGCGAATCAATTGCCAGCTGCGGAGATGCTCGCGCTCCGAGAGGCGTTGCTTCAGTACTGCGAACGCGACACGTACGGGATGTTCAAACTGTTCTGCCGCTTGCGCGAGCTAGCGGGCATGCCTCAGGTCTGACATTGGGTGATTGGAGCGAGGCACTCACCGTTGCTCGCCGCAATCCTTGCCACGGTGGTGAGATCACGAGTTCCGTTCGGTAACGACGTCACGCCGCGCCAACCTCAACCCATCCGATGAGTTTGGCCGCATAGCTGCCGCCTTCTGGAACAATCTCCCTGTGCCGCAACTCGCGCTCGAGCATAGGCTCCACGTTTGTGTGCAACAAATTCTTCCGCGACGCATTCGTGTGACCGTCATTTGTGCGTCCCGCACGGGCGAACACTCCGCCGCCAAGTCGCTCGAGTCGCGCATTGCGTTTGCCATCGTCGCTCACGCCGAGTGGAAGAACGCACGAGCGGTGTTCACCAAAGGGCCCGCGCGTCTCAACGAGCCACCACGTCAACACTCCAGGTCCGTCCGGACCAGCGACGGCGAGGCCGATGCGCTCAGGAGAAGAGCTCTGCCAACGCTTGAGCGCATCCTGCACGAGCGGATGATCGAGACCGAGAAGATCCAAATCTGGGCGCTCGCGAGCGGCATCTCGATTCAATGTGAACCGACACACCTTCTCGTCGTTTGGTCCCTTCACGACGAACGTGCCATCGTCGTTCGTATCGATCCGACGCCCATCGGCGACAACGGCTGCGCGAAGAAATTCCAGAACGCGATCAAGTCCAGGCTTCACATCCGCGAACGGCTTGTAGTCCTCGAGCGAAAAGCCGTCGAGATCCTGGAACAACTCAAACACTACCTTGCGTGCCTCCGAAGCGTTCGACAGAGCTGCTTCAAGCTCCTCTTTCGTGCGTCGCAACTCCGGGTCACCGAGCGCTTCGCGATACAGGCGATCGTAGGTGAGTCGCTCGGAAAGCTGGCCTAGTACCTGGGAGCGCAGATCCTCGGCAACGTTGCCGTGTTCATCCACTTTGCCTAACGCCTTCGCAATCTCCTTCAATTTGGCGTCGAGCAGCAGGAATATCCGCCCCTCGATCGTGTCGGAGAGCACGAGGTTGTAGACCTGGGCAGTATGCTGTTGGCCATACCGGTGAATGCGCCCAATGCGCTGCTCCATGTCCATCGGGTTCCAGGGCAGATCGAAGTTGAACAGGATGCGCGCGAACTGCAGGTTGATGCCTTCGCGCCCCGCCGCAGTGCAGACGAGCACCCGAGGGCCATCGCTTCTCTTGAATTTGCGCTCGGCCGCAAGTTTGGCTCCGTGGTCGCCCCCTCGAAGGACGACCACGCCCTGGCCTGGGTAGGCTTTCTCTATCTCGCGACCGAGCAGCTCGACGGTGCCGAGATACGTCGCAAAGATGACGACCTTCTCACCACGATCCTGCTCCCACAGTGCTCCGAGCCCGCGAAGGAGCTTGTCGACTTTTGTTTCGCGCTGCCCCGGAAACACGGCGAGGAGATCTCGAATGCGAAGGCGCTCTTCGGGAAGTGCGAGTTTGACGGCCATCATCGCCATTTCCTCGCCACCGGCGGCAGCGGACTCACCTGCTCCGGCGTCGGACGCGATTTCGAGCTCTTCCTCGTTCAACTTCTTGAGCAGCTTCACACGCAAGTCCGCAAGGACCGCATCTACCTGTCCTCGGCCCACCGGGTCACGCGAGATCTCGTACTCGTCATGGATGAGGTCGCGTGCTTCATCGAGCAGTTGCTGCCGCGCATCGATGTCCAACTCTTGATCCTTGATGATCGCTTCGTGCAACGTCAGCATCAGAATGCGTCGACGCAAAGTGCGTCGAACGGCAGCGAAGCTCGATGCGGCAATTTTTTGAAAGATCGTCATCACAAAGCCGAGCGCGCGACCTTGGTTACCTTGGCGCTGCGCAAGAGCGAACCCGTCCTCGAGATACTCCTTGAGCGCTGCGTAAAACGTGCGCTCCTCGTCCATCATCGTGAAGGATTCTGTGTGCACCCAGCGCCGAGCAAACAGGGGGGAACCGTCGGGGCGGCACGCGTCAGCTTTAGTGCGTCGAAAGATCACGGAGTTCAACCGGTGGCGGTTTTCGACCATGTCCTCAGGGCTACCGAAAAGCGTCGGGTTCAACAATTGAATGGGCACCCACAAACAAAAATGATCGCCCTGGTGCGGTGTGGCGGACAGCAACACTAAGTCGCGTGAGTGTGATTTGAGCGCTTCGGCGAGCTTGTAGTTCTCGGTCTTAGTAGTCTTCTTGCCGGCGCGAAAAGCGCTGAGGTGGTGAGCCTCGTCGAACACCACAAGGTCCCACGGTGGTGCGTCCAGAAGTCGCTTGATCCGCGTTGGACGCTTCAGCGTGTCGATGCTCGCGATGAGCCGATCATGTTTGGCGAATGCATTGGACTTTCGATCGGTAACGTCACCTTCGCTTCCGAAAACTTCGAAGTTGAGTCGGAAGACTTCGTTCATTTCGCGATGCCAGTTGTTCACCAATCCCGCGGGCACGACCAAGAGTGCTCGAGTGAGTTCTCCTCGACTCGCCAGCTCGCGGAGCAGAAGCGCAGCTTCGATCGTTTTCCCGAGCCCGACCTCGTCGGCGACTAGAAAACGTCGCGGCGATGCAGTCGCGATCCGATGTGTGAGGACAACTTGGTGCGGCAAGAGATCGATCGGGGCGGCGGTCAGCGCCGCGGCGCTTTCCATTAGAGGAAGCGCATGGGCCTCGTACTCAAGCCAAGCTTCGCGGCGCCGCTCATCATCCGCGGTGACCGAGCTGATGACACGCTCCGTTCGAGACAGGAATGGCTGCAGCGCCGCAACGGCAACGAGGCGCTCACCGCCCGCGAAAAATGCGCGCACGTAGCCGTTGCGCTCGGCGTCCACGACAACGCCTTCCCCGTGCTCAGCGTGGCTGATGCGTTGTCCTGGGACGAACGACGGAACTTCGATCAAGCGTGCCTCACGAGATCCGCGGGTGATAGAGACCCACGTAGGCATCGCCGTCGAAGTCGGGATCTTTTTCATCTGAGATGAGGATTCGTTCCACGTCTGCCTCGGCGCCACCCCAAAGGCATCGGCCGAGGGGCAAGCGTGCTGCACCGCGGCTGGGAGATGTCTTCCAGAAGTACTCTTCGTCCGCTAGGTCCATTCCAACGCGAGCCCGTCCTGACGCGATCCACAGCATGAGCGCGGCTTGTCCTTCGTAGTGCTCCTGGAAACTGAGCACGGCAGCTTTCAGATCGGTTTCGATCCAAGCGATCGCGTCGTTCTCCGTGAGTGAGTCCAGACAGCCATCGAGTCCTGCGACGACAAGTGCGTCTTCCGCAGAGCCGGGCAGCTTGTCGGGCCAGGCCTTTCGGGCGTCGAAGAATTCGCGCATTGAGTACACAGCGTTTGGCGCGACGATCTGCGTCAACACTCGCGGCTCCCACAGCAGCGAGAAGCCACGTCGCATCCAGCCTCGCTGGCGATTGGTTCTCACGTGGCACTCGGATCGTCGAAGAAGAGACTCATCTGCTGGACTTGCTTCTCGTGCTTGGAACGCCAGGAGCGCAATATGGTTCGGGCGCGCGACGCGGCGTTGCGGATCTCGAGGTCGCTCCCCGAGTGGCGAACCATTCGAGCAGGGAGCCCAACGCTGGGTGCGGCTAAAATGTCATTCGTCAGGGTGTCCGTCGCGTTGATGCCGCTATTCTCGAAGCAAGCTCCGATTAGAAACGCGGCCTGGTCGTAGTCGCTTGTCATGCCCCGGCGATGCTTGCCCTGCCAAGCGCGGGCGAGC
Source organism: Sandaracinaceae bacterium (assembly GCA_016712745.1). Lineage (GTDB taxonomy): Bacteria > Myxococcota_A > Polyangia > Polyangiales > JADJQN01 > JADJQN01. The sequence goes on along the minus strand of JADJQN010000015.1, from coordinate 722,943 downwards.
TCGATAAACGGGGTTTGCTTGAAGACTTTCTTCTCCTCGGAACACCAGCCGCGCGTCTCAAAATCCGACGGTGCGATGCCGGTGCCCCGCAAGAACTTCTGGATTTGGTCGCGAGCCAGCTCGTTCACCCCATCAAAGAGGCGCAGGAACTGTCGGGTGAACGGCTCGGCGGTGACAGGCGGCGGATCCTTGATTCCGCCGGTCTCCTCATCGAGAAGTTGGTTGATACCAACGAGCGCTTCGAGAACTGACATCGCTCGTCCGTCGTCGATGAGAACCTTGCCATAGTGGCGCGAGAAGTACTCGAGCGCCTTACCCCTGCGAATCACCTGAAGGTCGGCGTCGGGAAGTCCAGATTTCTGATGATGCTCGAGCATCTGTTTCAGCCCACGAACATCCTGCAACACTTGCTTCCGCATCTTCGCCCAGCTGACCGTTGTCGGCTCCTCAGTGCGTTTCCGGCATACGTGAACGATGTCGTACTCAATCTTCTGCGATCCGAACGTTCCAGGTTTCGACCCTTCGCCTTTTGTTTCATCGCTTCGGATCGGCCAAGTCGCTTCGAGGTATAGCCCTGCGTCGAAGAGGCTTTCGAGAACCGACACCCACGGCGCATCCTCGCTGTGATGAAACGTGAACGCGAGTATCCCACCGGGCTTGAGGATGCGGTTTGCCTCCTTCCAACTCGCGGTCAGAAGGCGCTGGTAGTAGGCGTCGGGATCCTCTGGTTGGCGTGCACGATTCGCGACGGCCTCGAGCGTTTTGGGCGTGTGCTCGGATTCGAACTGATCCGGATATCGCCTGCGCAGAACTAGCCGAAGCCACACGTAGAAAAAATCCGACAACTCCGAATAGTGGAGCAGCCCGCCGAACGGCGGGTCGGTAATTACCAAATCAAACGTCCCCGTCTCTAGCTGGCTTAGCTCGGTCGCAGATCCGCAGGCGAGCTGGACGCCAGGAAGGACTGGGTCTCCTGCGCTGGCTTTTTCGCTCTTCCCGCTGAGATCTTTCGCAATCGTCGGGACCTGCGTAGCGAAGCCAGTCGTTGCTCACGAGTCCCATGGTGACGCACTCCAGTCGAGCGTCTCGAGGAGGGAGCCAGCGGAGGTCTGCCAATGCCTCGTCCGAGTTTGGGAAGACGCAGTTCTCTATAGATGTCGCCTTGGGGTGGTAGTTGTTGTTCGAGAACATGGGCTCCGGCGTATCTCGCTGCGGATTCCAAATCGTAAACATGTTCTGGTTGCGCAAATATTGTTGGAACGCCGCGAGCACGTACTCGCGCACTTCCCATCCGTATTTGTCGCCGCCTACTTCAGTGATCGCCTTTAAGAGCAACGCGTTCACTAGGAGCTGGCGCGAGTTGAACATCGTCGACCAATGCGTGAACCCGTGATTGGGAAGTCCACCATTGTTCATGTGCGTCATGAATCCGTACGGCAACTCGCTACGCGGCCAGTAGTCTGCAAGATCAGATTCACGACGCTCTTGCCACTCTCGATGTGCGCATGCAGTCGCGCGCGCGTCATCGGCGGGCAGAAAGTATCTTCCTCCGTAAGCAACTCCGTCTCGATCGCGCATCGGGCTGTACGCTTGGATCGCGTAAGGCGCGATCGGTCCTGTCGTGCCCGAAGCCTTTACGGTTGTGAGGATGTCCTGCACCGTGCCGCACGCGCCGCATGCGTAGTGCGACTTCTTGGGCACAGTGCCCACCGTAGTGCTGAAAGTCACCCCGGTTTCCGGACACGTCACGTGCTCCGGTAACGTACCGCGGACCTCAATCAGGCGAAGCGCACTCGCACGGATCCGTTCCCAGCGCGCGGAGGCCTCTTGGTCGTCAACCGCGCTACCACCAAGCGCCTCGCCTCGCTCATCTTTCGATGGACTGCCCTGAAGCCACTGAGGGTGGACCAGCAGCGACAGCGACACTTTCTTCTTCGTGGCCTTGCCAAGCGCCGGAAACGGCTCAACCGCGCCACACGAGGGGCAGGACAGCTTCCCATTCTTCGGGAGCACGGCGAATCGACTCTCGTCGGCAGCGAGCACGAGAGGAACGTCGGGCGCCATCCTCGCCTCGGACTCCTCGACGTCAAAAGCGACCTTGCACGCCTTGCACTCGTGCGCCCAGGCTTTGATCGAGAGTTCCTTCACCGCGAGGACTGGAGAAGACATCACGGGCGTGCGGTGACCGCATCCTGTGACCTGACAGGGACCGTGCTTCGCCCAGAACACGTAGATGATTTCCGGGCCTTCGTACTTGAACTTCTTTCGCTCCGCTGGTTGCAACGTGAGCGGGTCGAAATTCTGATCCATCTCCATCCCGTCCGAAAGTCGTGTCCACTTGCCGTGTTCCCCATGCGGACCTCGGCACGCATAGAAGGGCATTATCTGCGGCTTCACTTCTGCTTCGATATCCGCGAGCAGAGCTTCAACTTCGGCGCGCTTGACCTGCGCGAGTTCTGTCTTCACGACGAACCACGCGACCGGATTAAGGTCATTCCCGAACATCTGCATCCCGAGGCGACTGCCCTCGACCACTGTCGTACCGCCACCCATGAAGATGTCTGCGACTTTGAGTTTTGCGAATGAGCGCTTCTTCTGATGGTTCGCGTAGTAGACGTCCCATACCGCTTTCGCCGCCTGAGACGAGTCGTCGGGAGCTTTCATCGACGCAGCGAGTAACAACGAACGGAACACACTTGACCGGCGACGAGCCCACCACTTCGACATTTGGTAGATGGGTTTGCCCGCGTTGCCCTCGATCGAAGCCACCTGATTGACAGGAAGGATCGGAAAGTCCACCTCGAGGCAAGTCTTTGGACGCTTTGCATCGCCGAAATCGACAGTGTCGAGTTGGACCGCACGTCCCGCACCAACCGCACGAGCGACTTCCTCAGCAACGCGCTGAGGTTTCGACTTTCCCGAGGTTCCGCTCATTCGCTTCGGCATGACTACGTTCCCTCTGCGCGCGACAGCTCGATGAATGGGACGGCCACTTCGAGGATGGAGAGGCCCCCATGTGCAAGAGTTGGATACCCGCCCTGACTCTTCCACTTCCGACGCCCCAGGGCGAACGCGGCGTGCGCATGCAGAGTCGACAGTTGGAGGTCGAGTGGAGGCACCCACGTGCCCGTCGCGGATTTGTCGGCGTCAGCAACGGCGGACCAGCGCCCGCTTTTGAATCGATCCTTCAGGTACTGTGCCTGCGTTGGGTCGGCAACGTCTGGGAATTGCCCACTCGCCGCGTACCCGTGATCGCCCGTGATGATGAGTCGGCGTCCGGTCGTCAAACTCTTCACGAGTTGCCAGAAAGCACCGCCGCGCAGATTCTCCGCCGCCTCGCGTGCAAGCCCTACGAGTCCTGGTCCCGCGGTGCTGAGGTCGTGCAACCGAACATCCGGCCAATGGTGCCAAAGCAGCCAGTCCGGCGACGCGTCAATCTGCGCGGCGCAGTCCTGCCACGGCAAGTCTGTTGACTCTGTGACCGCTCCTGAAAGACGACCCTTCCCGGCGCCACCGTTGTTCTGCAGAGCGCTGCGAGTGGCGAAGCCGAGCGCGCGGGCAAACGGAGTCGTGTCGGCAGGCAACTCGGCGCCTGTCGCGCGCGCTTGGTGAACAGTGTATCCGTGCTCCGCTGCCCCGCCCAACAGCCACGGCACCTCTCGGAGCGAAAGCGCGTCGAGCACGAGTACTGCACGGCCTGCGACCTGCGAGGCCCACCACGTTGCGAGTAAATCAGCCGTGCGCGGAACAACGGTTTCGTATGTTCGCCAGAGATCCCATCCCGCGGTCGCGAGAAAAAGATCCGCGTCTCCGAGCGCAGCGTCACGCTTTGTCACTTCAGCCGCAGCGGTCCCCGGTTCGAGTGGAGCAGAACAGATGCTCCAAGCATGCTCGAAAAGGCTACTCCACGCACTCGACGCGGAAGCGCTCTGGAGCTGTCGGAGCAAAGTAAGAGGCATCGCCATCTCTACTCTTCCTTGTTCAACGTCAGTTCGTATGTGATCCCATCGGGAAGTTTCTTGAGCAGCTCACTCAGCTGCGCTCCCGTGAGGTTTGCGACCTTCAACTGCACGTCCTGGATCTGCGTTCCTGTGGTGATGCCCCAGTTCTCGACCTTGCCCAGCAAATTGAGAGCAGACGTTGCGCCCGCGCTGCTCAGTTGGCGAACCGAGCCGCGTTCACCGAAAATATTGTTGGCACTTCGCGATGTGCCTGGAGACACGTTCGTTTCGCCGGCCGGCGCGGAGACCTGCACGCCATCACCCGTTAATGCACTTCCGACCGGGAATTGAGCACCGACCGTGATTGCCTGGGTTCCGACAACGACTCGCGGTGCGTCGCCAACGCCTTCAACGTGTGGCGCAGCTTGGAGTGGCTGAATCGTCGTTTCGTCCAGGTGCCTGCCGGTGCCGAGCTTTCCGCGCATGCGTTTCCAGGCCACGTCCTCGTCTTCGCCGGCTCGAAGCTGCATGAGGTCCATGCCGCGGAGGTTGATCGCGATCTCTCCGCGCGCACAGACCTTGACGAGTTTCTCTTTCATCAAAGTCTCGCCGAGCCACGGGATGCAGTCGTCGCCGCCGGGACGCGGCTCCTGCAATTCACGAAGAAGCTTTCCGACGGACTCGTTCTGCTGAGCGGCCGCATGAATACGCTCATCGAAATCCTCCGAAACGAACAGATTCTTAATGACGAAAGAATCGACCGTCTCTGGGATTTGTGCTCCCTCGGCCTTGTGGCTTTCGATGTGGAACTTGCAGAGCGTTGGGTTCTGGAAGTTCCAGTTGGCGAGTATCGCAAAACGGTCAAATCGTCGTTTCAGAATGTCGCGAAGCTCGCGTTCGTACTTTGCGTGCAGCTTTTTGAATTCGGGATTCTGCGTCTTCCACTTGTCCGCGAGCAGTACCGCCCTGGCGAGCACGGCGAGGTCACGCTCATAGAAAAGGTTCTCGCTCCCCTCCCGCGGGATGAGGAAGCGAACTGTATTCCGACGATTCTGCAGATGATCTTTGAGCCACGTTCCAAGCTTGGCCTCAAGCTTAGTGGTGGGCTCGGGCAAGATGAGGATTGGAATGCGGTCGTCCCACTGCGCAGGACGGTCGCTCTCATCGACGCCGTCCCAAGGATCGGTTGTCCAGTTTCCGCCAAGGACGATCACTTTGAACGCCTTCGCTACGCTCTCGCCTCCGCCAATGACGTAGCGCACTTCACGCGCTAACTGAACGCTGTCAGACCCATCCGCGAAGAGCTTGTCGTTCCGCGCATTCGCGATCAATTTCGCTTGTGGGTTCTCTTCCTCGCGGAATACCAGGCGAGCGCCCTCTTGGTGAATGTTGAAGCTGTTCTCGACAATCGTCGACAGCTCAGCCTGGAAGGCATTGTCGTCGATGGCTTCCTCTCGGGTGATGTCGACCTGGATCTCCGAGGGCTCGGCACCGGCGCCTTTGACCGCGAGTGACCGCAACCAAAGTGCGCCAACGATCTCAGCGAGGTGAGGGATGCTCTGCTCCGGGTCTTTCACTGCGTCGACGACGGCACTTAGGTTCCGCTGCGCTTTCTCGCGCAGGCTCGCGTGGTGCTGATTCGAAATGGAATCGAGCAACGCAGCGATGCCACTCTTGTCGTCGTCGAGGCGGAAGTCCGCGGCGGTGAGCACGGGCGAAGTGTCGCCGCGCGATTTGAAGATGTCCGCCAATATTCGGATCAGGTCGCGCGTTTCTTGCGCTTGTGTTGCGACCAGAACCTGGTCTTCCAGCAACGTCATTAGGTGCGGCGCGAACGGCCACGCCTCGACGAACTCCTGTCGCACGCGGTCATGCTCCGCCGGCGCAACGTCCGCTAAGCGAAGATGTTCGGCGACATGTGTCGCGATAGCTTTTTCGATCGCGTCCCCTGAGGTCTGCCTGCGATTGTCAAAGAGCCGGTGGAGCAGCAACCGGAGACGGTCACGGCGGGCATTCGGGCCTTTGAAGTCGATCTGCCGCGGATTCACACGATGGATCTGTTGGTACGCGTCCGTTTCTCCATTGCGAACCGACACGACGAGGACGAGCAGCTCCGGGTGTTCTTTCGCAATCTCGGAGAGGAGCTGAATGAAGTTGAACGCCCATGTGCGCCACGGGAACTGATCCGTATTTCGAAGTCCCTCGTACCAGGTCTGGAACTCGTCGAGGATGAGTGCGGTGGGCGTGTGTTTGAACAGCTCGAGCAGTAGATTGTCGCCTGGGATGTCCGTGCGCTTGTCGCCCTGCGCCTCCCATTTGCCGCGCACGTAGTTGCCATGCGGGTGACTGTCAAACACGAGGTCCCAAAGGAATTTGAAGTTTTGACGGTGGAGGCTCTCGCTGATCACGTACGTTTTCGGCCGCAGCTTGATCTCGCCCAACTTCGGCTGGCTTAGGCGTCCGCCCCATGCAGCAAGCCACGCGGAGGTTTCGGTGGGACTGGTGAACGCGTGGTATAGGGCGGCAAGTAAATGGGACTTGCCCTGGCCGCGCTCGCCGATGAGCACGACCGGTTGGCCGTGGTTCGGTCCGATGGCGTCCATCGCAGCAACGACGTCAGCCGTCGGGTAGGTGATTCCGAGGAACTGAGCGGCGCTTACTTGTGTCGCGCCGGTGTTGTTGTCGTTCGCGAGTTCGATCGCCGTGCCCTTCAGGCGACGGCCCTGAAATTCCTCACGTAGTGTCAACCCCAGCATCGTCTACCTCCGTTCGGCCGCTAGCGCGGCAAACGCCTCTGCGCGCGCCGCGATCGTGAGCCACGCCTGCGCAACAATGAATCGCAAACAGGCGAAACCCAGCCCATCGGGCGTCGGCACGATACGGGAACGGCGCAGAGAGGACAACTCAGGCGAGCCGCGTCTCTGGGAATCCATCGAGAAAGCAGGCCGCGAACGCGGCCTACGCGCGCAGTCACGCCCTCCCCAAGTCACGCAAACCAGTTCGCGCAGCCCTCAAAGGCACACGCGGCGGACTAAACGCGATGGACCTGGTTTTGCCATTCGCGGCGCGCGAGCTGCCTTCAGCCGGACGACAGGATAAACGTGCCCGCTCGTTCTCGTTCTCGGACTTTCCCCGAGCAGTCGCAGTTCGGCCTCCAGGCTGAGATTCTGAGCACCGGGTGAACAGTGCTCGGGCGCAGATGCGGCGTGTCGTCCCCCGACGACTTCTCACAACGGCACCGCGATTAGCTACCGCTGATCCAAAAATAGTTGTGCCGCCTTCGATCTCCCCGCGCCCGATGCGCTCGCGTCCAAAGCAGCGCACGATCAAGCGACGATGACCAACACAACCACTGCCGACTTCCCTGCGTACTTAGCACCATTCTGGGCCCGTTTGCCGGAGCAGGTGTTTGCCGATCCGCAGACCGCGACGATGTACGAGATGGAACTCAACGAGTGCGCAGGCCTCGCGCTGAATGCCGTCGGCGCCTCGGCCAATCTCCAGGACGACCTCCTGGGCGTTCACATTACGTCTCCCGATCTGAAACTGCGTCGCGAGCTTTTTGAAATGGAGCTACCGGACGAGGTGGCGTTCAAACTGGCCGGAACGTGGAACGGAGTCAGCTTTGCGGCAGACTCAGCGACTCGCTTTGGTCGCGGCGGAACATCGGTGACGACCGTAGGATTTGTCACTCGCGACTGGCAGCTGCTATCGCAACCGCATCCGCGCGTTTGGTTTGGGCGCCTGGATGGACTTGATGGACTAGTGTCAGCAAACGCCTTCTTCCACGAAGGCCGCGCGTTATTCCTGCGCGGACTCCTCGATCACGACATCGCAGTAGTCGATGTCGAAAGCAGGCCTCAGACAAAGCTGCTAGTCATTGGTTCGCCGACGAGCATCGTCCCCACGCGCGCAACCATCCAGCGAGTGCTCGCCACTCTTCAGTTTCTTTTCGCACAGCGATTGCGTGTCGGCGTACTGCGAGGCGTCGACGTTGCGGGCTCTCCCACGCACTCGATGGTGGGCAGTGCTTTCGGTCGTTACGAACGCGCTTCGTTTCATGCGCACCGCCCCATTCCGCTGACCGACAATTGCTGGGACGCCGTAGCGTTTGAAAAACTCGTCGGTGCGATGGTCAGTGGACCCCCAATATTCCGCTTGGCGACCTCGTATTACTTGTCGTCCTTCTTCAGCGACCCAGATGAGGCCTACCTGAAACTGGTGGTGGCACTCGAAGGCCTTGCGATTCAAGTCCTATCGGGCGCGGGCAACATTCCGGGTGTGCTGAATGCGACGGCAACCGAATTCGAAATTGATCGCGCGCCGCTCGCGTTGGGTGCGTCCGCCGCGCGGCGCGACTGGCATCAATGGGTCGCTACAAACCCGAGATGGAAAAATGGTAAGAAGCTCCCCGAAGGGCAGCGCGTTCGCGCGGCGTTCGCAGTGCTCGACCTAATACTCGACGCGGCGATGCTCGAGGAATCGAACCGTTGGCACGCAGCCCGGCACTCTGCAGTTGCTGAACGCACTCCGAATTCATCGCTCGACACTCGCATAGGAGTGCTGCGCACAATGCTCCTCGGCCTGCTAATGCGATCGCAGGGCTACGACGGTCCAATCATCGGATACGCGCGCAATGCTCGGCACCAGTGGACGCCGGCCGAACAATCTTGGTGGGGCAATCCAGACCTCTCCGCAGACGTTCCGAGTGCGCAAAAGGTCTATCGCTTGGCGACCTAATGCGCGGCAGTGCATGTAACCTCTCCATATATAGAGGGTCAAGCCCCGAGCAAAGCACCGGACTCAGAAGGCAACGAGCCACCAAGCGCGCCGTGGCAAGAAGAAGGACAAATAGTTAGTCGACCGCACGGGCAGCCGCGCGTTTCGGTGGGATGGCCTGCGAGTCCGATCTTGTCCGGTTCGTTATGACTCGCGTTCGATGTTGGGTACGCGCAGGCCTCTCCGTCTACAACATCAGGAATGGCAGCGAAATGGGATCCACCATGAGGTACATGCACCTTGCGCCGTCACATCATCGGGAGGCCATCGACCTCCTCGAGGATGAGGTGCAGGGCGACTCGAACGCGTTGGGCACGTATAGGGCACAAGCCAACGCGCGACGCGAGTCGCAAACCTAGAAACGCAAAAAGGCGCCCGTTTCGGGGCGCCCTCAACAGCGGGGTGGACGGGACTCGAATCCGTCGCGTTGAAGAAAGCCAGCACAATGACGCGCGCGGGCTCCGCGGTTTCCAGACGCGCCCACTCGCTAGTGCCAAGCGGGTGCGTTGTAGTGCCGCTGAGTTCGTTGCGGTACGACGGAGAGTGCTAGCCACTGGCCAGTTCGAGTTCATCGTGGGCAGGCGCACTTCGCTAGCGCCCATCCACTTCTCGTCCTACGTGTCGGAAGAGCGAGCAGATGCCGCCATCAGAACCTAGCCCGCTATCGCATCAGAACTGACGTGCTGCGGCAACGTGATCCCCACGCCCTCCCCCTTAAATCAAACACTTCCCCGCCACGCGATCCAAATCAAACACCAGCACGCAGTTCGAAAGAAAATCCCTCCCGACGAGCCCGTCCCATGTGCAACGCCCCGCGGCTTCGTGTTCGATCGCGCCGACGTCGAGGGTGCGATTGACGCTACCGATGGAGACGACGGTATCCGCGCCATGCGGCGTTCCAGCACTCTGGCTGCGCACGACTGTTTGCAACGCGCCGCTATCAAGCGCTAGCTGCACGTCCGAGCCGCCAACGGTTCCGCGTACGAGCAAGGTGCGTAGGACGATGCCGCGCTGCATTTCGTCGCAGGCTCCTACGGGGGTGCGCGTTAGTAGTTCGCCGTCGGTGCCTTCCATATTGAGGGCGCCGGTGCGGGGGATGCGTTCGAGGGTGTCGCGTTGGAGGTCGAGTCTTACGGCGGATTCGTTTGTGACTAGGAGCTGGGGGCTGAGGGTTCCGCCGATGCCTAGTTCTTCGAAGATGGCGTTGGTCTCTACGACGATTGCGGAGTCGAGGTCGACTGCGCCGAATCCTTCGATGTCGATGAGTGGGTGGTCGATGAGCATGACGGGGGGCTGACCTGCGGCGTTGCCAGGAGCGCGTGTGAGGGGGAGTTGGATTTCGTCGGCGAACCAACGTGCGATGACGTTTGTGTTGGAGCCGGTGTCGATGAGAAAGCGGGTGGCGTGCGTGCCTACCATGGCGTTGACGTAGGGCTGGGGCATCGAGTGGCCGTCGACTTCGTACTGCAGCGTCGCGCGCGCGTCGCTTGTGCTCTCGCGGGGGAGATCGTTTGCAGTCTGTGGTTCGCGCGCTTGGCCGCGATCACACGACGTCAATGCGCAGCACACGAACGCAATCGCTAGCGCGTGGTGGCGTGCACGCTGGGCAAACATCAGATGGCGTCTTCGCCGCGTTCGCCGGTTCGGATGCGCAGAGCCGCTTCTACGTCGGTCACAAAAGAAAATCCCTCCCGACGACCCCGCCCCATGTGCAGCGGCCGGCGGCTTGGTGTTCGATTGCGCCGTCGACCCAACCGTCGATGCCCTCGGAAGTTGGGCGCTACCCTACCGGCTGCAAGCGTCGCGTTGGATCGTATCGGTGACTGTGTCGTACGAGACGATGTGGAGCTCACTTCCCAGGATGTGGGCCTGCAAAGCGGATCGATTGCCGATGTCACCTTCGCGCGTGAATCCTGACGCGGTTTGACGAAACATTGCCGTTGGCCGTGGGGCGTCATCGAAGCCGCCCTGCGAAGTAATGACGACCACGTACCCGTCAGCGTCCACCTCGACGTCTAGAATCGTTTGGTTGGTGAGCGTGTCATCGATGGTCGAGCTCACGAAGGCTGCGCCATCGAAACACGTGAGGAGGATCTTCCACCCTCCATCGATGACGCCGGACTGAACGGCGCACGGTCGTTCTTCGCGGTCGACTACGGGCACGAGCCTGCCGTCGCCCAACGCTGCGGACCCCCACGTCGTTCCGTTCCAGCGCGCGAAATACCAAGGCCAGTCGAGGGTGCCCAGAGAGTAGAAGACGTATGCGTGATCTCCCGCAACGACGACACGCACGCCCGAGATTTCGTATGAGCTCGTAGCGACCGTCGATACCTGCCAGGAGCCCCCTACCTTCGTCGCATAGCGCAACGTCGTCACACCGGAGGGCGCCTCTTCGGTCCACACACCATGCGGCGTGTCGTCATCGGCGAGCACAAAGTCTGTGCTGTTGGCGTTTCCAATCGTACCGCTCGTGCTCGCGGCCACCACTTCTTCGACCCACGCGCTCCCGTTCCAGGTCTTCAGAACCGGCGCACCCTCGGACGCGAAAACACGCTCACGATCATCGTTACCGATCGCGAAGCCGAGGAGCAGTCCTTCGGTGAGTCCATGGGTGGTCGCTTCAAATCCGTCCACACCTTCAATCGCGACCTGAATGTTGGGATACGACGGCGAGTACGAATCTCGGTCCATCGCGAACGCTGCACGCAGGTGCCCTGCACTATCGACCGCGGAGTAGAAGGTCGAGTCGATGTTGTCCTTGGCAGTGACACGTGACGTCGACTGCAGCGGAGCATACTGCGTGTAGTAGATATCCAAGGGGAACGTTAATCGTTCGTAAGGCAGCGTCAGGGCGACCGGTCGCATTGCGGAATCAAACGCGCTCGGTGCCAGCTCGTGGTCAAACGTGCTGAGGAAAGTGATCGACGGATTGAAATCGAACGTGTCTTCGATGGACCACGTGGTAGCGCCGCGCTTTACGACGTCGAAGTGGTAGGCCCACGAGGAAACCGTCAGTGGGGTCGAGTAACCGTACGCCAGCGTCGGAACTCCGTCGTCGTCGATCGCGAAAATGACTGAGTCGGAGGCGCGTTCGGGATGCGGAACCGTTTCCGAAAACCAAAATGCGCCGAATCCGGACGTCATGCTGAACCCGCGCGTCAGATACATCGTCTCTCCATCGGGGCTGACGGCGAAGTTGATCGACCCGGAACCCGTAAGCGCGACGAAGTTCAAGCTCCATGTGCCACCGGTGTTCTCGAATACGGCCACACTTGAGCCACTGTTTGGGGCGGCCACGAAGGTATGGCCTTCGTCGTCGAATGCGATGCGCGGGACGAAACCGCCGGACATGCCCGACGTGAAACTGTGAATGTGCTCGGACGACCACACGCCGCTCACCAAGCGATGGATGTCGACCGAGGCACTCGTCGCAGACGCGACGGTCACCGTTCCCGCCGGATCGATCGCCATGAAGCTCGAGTTGGCAAACTCGAACGCCGATACGGTCCACGTCCCAGCGTTACGCACGGCGTGGCGCCGCCGAAATCCCACCGTGTCGCCGCCCTCGGCGAGGTAAAGGATGTGCACATTCCCACTCGGGTCCACTACGATCTGAACGGTGCTGTACAGCGTAGCGACTGGTTCGGTCGTCAGACGCTCGGTATGCCACGACGAGGCATCTCTCCACGCATGGCTGACGACGCGGTCGATGGGGTCGATATACGCAATGTGAGCGTAGCCACTTGCATCGAACGCAACGGCGGGAGTTCTGCCGCCGCTCTGAATAGGTGCCACGCGCCCGCCTGAGCAACTCCACGGAGCGACAGCGCCATCGACCGTGTGCGCGTCGATTGCCACATGCGCGTCCAGTATTTCCGCATCGAACGAAGGCGCATCTGACACGTCGGCGTCGAGCATCACGCTCGCGTCCGTCGTCGTGTCCGCGTCGATTGCTGCGGCGTCGAGCATCACGCTCGCGTCTGACGTCGTGTGCGCGTCGATTGCGGCTGCGTCGAGCATCACGCTGCCGTCGCGCGTCACCGCACTGCCATCGAGGCCAGCGTCAGCTATATCCGCGTCGCTTCCGATCTGTGCATCCTCCGCAGCGAACCGCGTGCGATCGGCGCTACAAGCCACGATGAATGAAAGCAGCCCAAGCAGTAATGAGGTTCGCATCCGCGCACCGTACTTGAGGCCCTCTGACGAGCAAGCGTCCACGGCCAAACTTAAGTGATTAAGCCGTCCAAACGCGCTCTCGTCCACGCGGACATTGCTGAGCTAAAGAACGCAGCGTCCCGCCACGCGATCCACGTCGAAGACCAGCACGCAGTTTGAAAGGAAGTCGCGGCCCACGAGGCCGTCCCACGAGCAGCGGCCCGCGTCTTGGTGTTCGATAGCGCCGACGTCGATTGTGCGATCGACAGCGCCAATGATTACATGCGTGCCTTCGCCGTGGGGGATGTCCGTGCCCGGGCTGCGCACGACTGTTTGCAGGGCGCCGCTGTCGAGCGCGAGTTGTACGTCGGCGCCGCCGACAGTTCCGCGCACGAGCAGTGTGCGCAGCAGGACACCGCGCTGCATTTCGTCGCAGGCACCGATGGGCGCGCGCGTCATGAACTCGCCGTCAATGTTTTCCATCGCGAGCGCGGAAGACCGGGGTACACGCTCGAGTGTATCTCGCTGAAGATCGAGCTTTACCGCGTACTGCCCCGTCACAAGCAGTTGAGGACTAAGCGTTCCGCCGATGCCAAGCTCTTCGAAGATGGCGGACGTTTCGACGACGATGGCCGAATCGAGATCCACCGAGCCAAAGCCTTCGATATCGATGAGCGGATGATCGACCATCATCACGGGCGGCTGTCCGGTCGCCATGCCTGGCGCACGCGAAAGCGGCAACTGAATCTCGTCGGCAAACCAGCGCGCGATCACGTTGGTGTTGGAGCCGGTGTCGATGAGCAAGCGCGTCACGTGCGTACCAACCATCGCGTTCACGTAGGGCTGCGGCATGGAGTGGCCGTCGAGCTCGTATTGCAACGTGGCGCGCATCTCGCTCGGCTGCTCCCGCTCTACATCATTGGCGGAGTGCGACTCGCGGACTTCACTGCCGTGACATCCCACGAGCGCGCACGTTACGACCATGCACGCCAAAGCGAGCTGCACATCGCCGCGCACGAACATCAGATGGCGTCTTCGCCGCGTTCGCCTGTTCGAATGCGCAGCGCTTCTTCTACGTTGGTCACAAAAATTTTGCCGTCGCCGATGCGGCCGGTCTTGGCCGTCTTCTCGATGGCCTCAAGCACGGGGACGACGAGCGCATCAGGCACGACAACTTCGACCTTCACTTTCGGAACGAAGTCCACGACGTACGCCGAGCCTCGATAGACTTCCTTTTTGCCGCCTGTGCGGCCGAAGCCCTTAACTTCCGTCACGGTCATTCCTTGAACGCCAATTTCGCTCAGGGCTTCTTTGACCTCGTCGAGCTTGAAGGGCTTGATGATCGCTTCGACTTTCTTCATGAGTTGAGCGGTAGCATACGGGCGTGCCTCGGTGAAGCGTCTTGGGGTAAAGTGTCCGCCCATGCCGAAACGTCAGCGATATTTGTGGGTCTGTACCAACGAGCGGCCTGCCGAGCATCCGAGCGGCAGCTGCGCTCGATCGGGGTCGCGCGAATTGCTCGCGACGCTCAAAAAAGCTGCCAACGCGCGCGGCCTTTCGGAGTCCGTTCGCGTGTGTGGGTCTACGTGTTTGGATCTGTGCTGGGTCGGCAATGCGGTCGCCGTGCAACCGGACAATGTCTTTTACGGACACGTCACCGAGAAGGACGTTCCCGAGATTGTCGAAGCGCTCGTGCAGGGGACATTGGTTGAGCGCTTGCTCGTGCCGCCCGAGCTCTTCGACGATCCCGTTGGGAAGAAAAAGAGTTAGCGCGCATGGGCATTGGCTTTGAATTTCGTGAAGCGTTGTCGGGTTCTTACTACACGCTCAAGGCGCCGGGCGTGGAAAAGCCGATGCTCTTTAGCATTCATGCGCAGACAGCGAACATCGGCAAGTTCACACTAGACCCCTCGTTTGAAGTGGACGGCGAACTTCACGCCGAAGGCTTCGCGGATCACAGAGATGCGCACGGCTCACTAAACATCTCGCTCATCCGTCGCAAGATTGTTTACGAGGTCCGTTTCAAGAATAACAAAGGCGAAGAGTGCCGTCTGCGCGGTGAGCGTGATGTAGAGTTTCTGCGGCTGGCCGGAAGTCTCACGACCCTACCGATTTCAGTGTACGCAGGCGAGAAGGAGGTCGCGCGCGGAGTGCTGCGCTTCGATCTGCGCGGTGACTTGATTCGCTATCTGCGAAGTTTTCGCTTTCGATGAGCGCCATCGTTCCCGTCGTCGTCGTTCATGGTGGAGCGGGTGACGTTGCGCTGGAGAATCGCGCCCGCCACCAAGACGGGTGCATGCGGGCCGCCGCCGCCGGACGCGACGTATTCGCACAAGGAGGCAGCTCCCTCGACGCGGTGCAAGCGGCCGTCGAAGTGCTCGAAAACGATCCGCTATTCAACGCCGGCACGGGCGCTTGTCTCACCGAGGCGGGAACACTCGAGCTCGACGCATCGATCATGCGCGGGAGCGATTTGAGCTGCGGCGCAGTGACAGGCTTGTCCCCTTACAGAAATCCAATTCGAATCGCCCGCGCCGTACTCGAAGACGGAAAGCACGTCCTCTATTCAGGAGATGGCGCCATTGCATTTGCGACACGCGCAGGCTTCCTTCCATCGACGCTCGAAGAAATGCGCACGGACGAGGCGCGCCAGAGGCTTGAGCTCGTGCTGCAAGGGCGCGCGAGCAAGACGTGGGCAGGTGGGACCGTCGGCGCGGTTGCGTGCGACGCGCAAGGACGCGTGGCTGCTGCGACAAGTACGGGAGGCACGGTCGGCAAGGCGCTCGGACGCGTGGGTGATTCGCCGCTAGTCGGGGCGGGCACCTACGCGGACGACGAACTCGGCGCAGGCTCGGCCACAGGCAACGGCGAGGCCATCATTCGGGCGACGCTCACGCGCACGGCGTGTGAATACTTGCGCGACGGCGCATCACCGGAAGAAGCCGCTCAACGCGTCATCGCGCTATTGGGCAAACGCGTGCAGGGCTTGGGCGGCATCATACTCGTCGACACGCGCGGACGTAGCGCCGCCGCATTCAACACCGCGACGATGACGCATGCGATAGCGCGATTGGGTGAAGACGTCTTCAGCGCGTGCTAGGCAGGCGCCCCGAGCTACGCGGCATTCACACAGTCGCGAAACTTGAGATCGACTACGTCGCCGTACCAGTTCGCCGCAGCCTCAATCTCGAGCTCTGCGCGCTGCTCACCTGCAACGAGCGTGACCTTCGCGCGCTGTGCGCCATCGAGCCACGGGATCAAGACCATGCCGTTTACGATGTAGGCGAGCTTGGCCTCGCGCTTATCACCGGGTGATCATTGCACGCTCACCTGAATCGAGCGCGGTAGCGGTCCGCGAAAGCCCTGAAGGTGTATCAGCAGAGACGGCATCGGGGACGGCGCTCGGGAGAAGAACATGCGGACAATCGCGTTCACGCCTTGTTAGTGGCGCCTACACCCAGCCAACATTCATTCCCGGGCGTCGAATTTTGCGCCGCATTTCTGCGGGATTTACGGGCTTTTCAGGCGGGAGCGGGGTCGGCTGGCGCCGGATGCCCAAGCTTGCGTAGCGCGTGGGCCGCAAAGCCGAGACTCACGAGCATGATCGCTGCCCCGAGCAAGAACGGCGCGCCGGGGAAGTAGAGGGACGGCCCGGAGGTAGTGAAGTGAGTGAAGAGGTTTGTCATCATCGGCGGTCCGACGATGGACGTGATGCTGATGAGACTTGTCAGCGCGCCTTGCAACTCGCCCTGCTCATTGGCGGGCACCTGATTTGAAATCAGGCTCTGCAGTGTTGGGCCTGCGAGCCCGCCCAAACAATAGGGTACGAGAAACGCGAACATCATCCACGACCGCGATGCGAACGCAAAGAGTACAAGTCCAATGGTGGAGCACGCCATGCCCACATAAATCGATTTGTTGCTCCCGATTGTCCTTTGCGCGACGCGAATCAATCCAGCCTGCACGATTGAAACGAGGATGCCGACAACGCCGAGCGAGTAGCCAACAATCTGCTCCGTCCAGCTGAACTTGAGCATCGTGTAGTAGGTCCAGGTGCTTTGCACCGCGTGCGCCGCGAGATAGGTGCCGACGACCGCCGCGATGAGGCCGCCGATCATTGGATAGCGGTTGATGTGCGCGAGTGAGCCAATAGGATTTGCGCGCTTCCATTCGAACGGGCGTCGATGCTTGAGATCGAGCGACTCGGGCAAAATGAAATAGCCGTAGAGCCAGTTCAACAGAGCAAGGGTCGCTGCTGCGAGGAAGGGAACACGTGGACCGAAGTGGCCAAGCAAACCACCTGCGACCGGTCCGATGATGAAGCCAAGGCCGAACGCGGCTCCCACGATACCGAAATTCTGCGCGCGCTTTTCCGGCGTGCTCACATCGGCGATGTAAGCCTGCGCAGTCGTAAAGCTCGCACCCATTCCGCCCGCGATGAGGCGTCCAAGAAAGAGCCACGCGATGCTTGGAGCAAACGCTTGGAAGATATAGTCGAGCCCAAATCCGAAAAGTGACGCGAGCAAAATGGGTCGGCGTCCGAAGCGATCACTCAAGCTACCGAGGATCGGCGAGCAGACGAACTGCATCGCGGCGAACGCGAACATGAGCCAGCCACCCAAATCGGCGACCTCTTCGATGGGCCGGCCCGTGAGCGAGCTCAAGAGCTTGGGCATCACTGGAATGATGATGCCGAGACCCGTCACATCGATGAGGAGTGTGACAAAAATGAAGACGAGCGCGGGCGCACGCTGCTGGGTCTGTTCGGAGCTCACGGGATGCGGAGACTAACCTCTCTATTCCGTTGCGTCTCCTTGATTGCGTGGCTAGAACGGTCCCACACAATTTCAAGGAGCTGGTCCATGCGCACGATTTCCTGCTTTCTCGCGTTGGTCGTTGTTGGCTGTGGTGGAGCGACTGAAACGGCGCCCGAGTATCCGCCGAACCCCGACAACGGCGGCAGCGCCGAAGTGACGAGCGCGCCGCCGTCCGCAACGCAAGAAGTCGAGGCGCCTGCTCCGCCGCCGGCACCTGTGCAAGTCGTCGCGGCCGAAAACGCGGCTATCGAAGGACCCACCCCGACGCTGCGTGTTACCTCACCGCGCAACGGCGCTCGCATCGCACGCGGGCCGGTGATGGTGAACGCCACGCTTGCGAACTGGAGCCTCGCGCCTGACCCCGGAAATCACGTGCACGTGATCGTCGACAACGAGCCCTACATCGCGATTCGTGATCTCAGTCATCCATTTGATCTCGTCGCGCTTGTGCACGACAACCTCGGTCATGATCTTGCCGAGGGCTCGCACTTGGTGCGCATGTTCCCGAGCCGCCCCACGCATGAGTCCGTGAAAGATGCGCGCGCTTTTGTGGCGTTCACCTTTGTGTACGGACGTCCCACCGATGGTTTTGCGTTCGACTCGCGCGCGCCTTTGCTCACCTACAGCCGTCCCAAAGGTTGCAATGTTGTAGGCACACGCGTCTTGCTCGACTTCTACCTCACCAACGTTGCGGCGTTGGCGGCTGATGGCTTCCGCGTTCAGTACACAGTGGACAGCGGCTTGAGCGGCGACATCACCAGCTGGGCGCCCCACTACATCGAGAACCTTCCCGCGGGCGAGCACACGATTCGCTTGCAGTTACTCGGGGCGAATGGCCAGCCGGTTGCAGGGCCCTACAACGACACGTCGCGCACGATCACCGTGGCCGAGACCTGCCCAAATCCACACGCCGCAGCGCCTGTAACGCCGGCCGCCGCAGCGCCCGCCACACCGGAAAACGCAGCAGGGCACACCGCTCACTGAGCTGCTATCCTGCGCGCCCCGATGGCCTCCATCTTCAGCACGGTTCGCGATTTAGAACGCCTGCGCCAAATCGTTGGCGTTCTAACGCGTCATGGTTTCGGCGAAGTCATGCAGCGCAGCGGTCTTGGTGCACTGCTGGTTGGCAAGAATGAAGATGGAGACGCCGCGCGCTTGAGCCGCGGCGAGCGCATCAGGCACGTGCTCACCGACCTCGGGCCCTCTGCTGTGAAGATGGGCCAGATTGTTTCGACGCGACCCGACCTTATCCCTGAAGACATCGTCACCGAGCTGAAGAAGCTACAGGACGATGTGCCGCCGGTGCCGTTTGCCGAACTGAAGCAAGAGATTGAAGAGGCACTCGGTGCCACCATCGACGACGTTTACGAAACGTTCAACGAGACGCCGCTCGCGTCGGCTTCGATTGGGCAGGTGCATCGCGCGACGCTGCGTTCGGCCAGCGGCCCTATCGACGTCGCCGTGAAGATTCAGCGCCCGAACATTGATCACATCATCGAGCGCGACATTGATTTGCTCTACATGATGGCCCGCGCGATTGAGCGTTCGGTGCCCGAGTCGAAGCTCTACGCTCCGGTGCGACTGGTTGCTGAATTCGAGCGCGCTATTACCGCCGAGCTCGATTTTAATCTCGAGGCGGACAACGCGGTGCGCTTCACGCGCAACTTCGAGGGCGACCACCTCGTAAAATTTCCTACGGTGTACAAAGAGGCGTCGTCGAAGCGCGTGCTCACGATTGAGTATTTGCCGGGGTTGAAAATTTACGACGCGGTCGCGCAAGGCTACAGCGCGGAGAAGATTTCGAAGAACGCCGTACGCGTGATCGTGAAGCAGGTTTTCGAGGACGGGTTTTTTCACGCGGATCCGCATCCGGGCAATGTGCTCATCCTGGGCGAGCAAGACGAGCCGACGCTGGGGCTCATTGATTTGGGTTTGGTCGGGCGCTTGACGCCGCAGATGCGCGACCGCGTGATTGACTTGATGGTGGCTGTTGCGCGCGAGGATCGACGTGCGGTGGCGGATGCCCTTTATGCGATTGGTCGGCCGACGAAGCGCATTGATCGCGAGGCGTTTGAGGCGGAGGTCTCGACGCTTGCTGATAAGTATCTTGGGAAGAAGCTGGCCGAGATTGAGATTGCCGCGCTCTTCCGCGACCTTGTTGGCGCTGCGATCAAGTACGAGATTGAAGTGCCGCCGGATTTCTTGATGGTGGGCAAGACCATCATGACAGTTGAGGGCGTGGGCAAAGAGATTTACCCAGAGCTCGATGTCTTCGAAGAGGTGAAGCCGTACTTCTTGAAGCTCTTCTGGCAGCGCTACTCACCGGAGAAAGTTTCTGCGGAGCTTATGCGCCTCGGTTCGCGCATCGGCGTTGCGGCGGCTGATCTGCCGGTGCAATTGCAGGACGTCATGGAGGATCTGCGCCGCGGCAACCTCGTGGTGCGCACGCACGAGACGTCTACCACTGACGCATTCGATCACCTCGGCCGCCGTCTCTACAGCGGCCTCGTCGTCGCATCCTTCGTCATCGGCGCCGCCATCGTCGCCACGCAAAAGCAGTACTGGATCGCCGGCCTCAGCCTAGCCTTCGCAGCGATGTGGGGCTCCGGCCACATCAGCCTCCTCTGGCTAACCCGCAAACGCCGCAAATCCTAACAGGGACACGCTCCCTCCCCAGCGGGCGTGTGATTTCAACGGTTTGCAGAGGGACTTTGGCCGCGCGAATTTGATACCTGCCGTCGAGCAGATGTATCAAATTCACGCGGCCAAACTCGATCTCTAACTCGCCGGAATTGCGCGTGTCTTAGAGGGGGAGCGTGTCCCCGAGACTGGTCAGTGGGCGCTTTCGATGCGGAATGCGTCGCTCCACTCGCCGTCTGAGTCGGCGTTGCGGCCGCGTACCCACGCGATGCTCGTTTCCGGCGCCATGTCGGCGACGAAAGTACAGGTGTGCTCGCCCGAGTCACACAGAACTTCGCCCGGTTTGACCTCGGCGCTGATCACGAGCTCGCCGTCGCGCTCGACGCGGATTTCGTAGCTGCTCACGTTGGTGAGGGCGTGCCATGCAAGCAACGGGCGGTTCGTCGCGGGCTCCATGCCCGCTTCGACGATCTCAGCCTTCTCAACAGAGAGCGCCAAGCTCAATCGACCGATGGAGTCTGCAGGGTCCGCGCTCATGCAGCCCGAAACCATCATCGCAATCACCCCGAGGGAGTAGAGACTTGTACGCATATTGTTCTCCGTTTTCCTTGTGCGCTCTGCAGCGCTCTTACCCAACTATCAATCGACCAAAAAATGAGCCTCTGAATCGACTTTGGGGGTGAACACCCCCGGGGTGAGAAGCCTGCTAAGCTCGCGTGAAGTGAGCGTTTTTCACATCACAGGTTCGATCGACGCACAGCGTGCTTTGCGCGAAGGTGCTTTTTTTTCGGCTCGCGCCTTCGAAAAGGACGGCCCCACGTCCGCATTCTACGTAGCGGAGCTAACCGGGCAGGCCATCAGCCTCGGGCACTACCAGCGCGCGGAGATCGCCTTGCACCCAAGGGCTCACGATCGCGCAGTGCGCAGAGTAACCGGAGGCAGCGCAATCGCCGCAGGCGCTGGCATCGTCTATGTGGCCGTGGGTTTGCGCGATGCTTCCGTCTTTCTCGAGTGCCCCAAAGCGCGCGTACTCAATCGCAACGTGCGCGGCCTGCTCGTCGGCCTGACATCGGCGGGCGCGGGGACGCACTATTTCGGGCGCGACTTTGTAAGCGTGGAGCGCAGGCCAGCAATCTACGTCGCGTGGACACGCACGCCAGAGCAACACGTGCTCCTCGAATTCTTCGTCAGCGCAAACGCGTCGTTCGTGCCGGGTGACGGAGTGTCGGCCTATCCCGCCCATTCATCGCCGCCTCTTCTCGACAAAGTGCCGATCACGCTGGCCGAAGCGTGGGGCAGAGAAGCCACGCTCAACGAAGTCGCAGACCGGATCCTGCACAAAGGCTACGCGAAGACCTACGGGCTCACACTCGAAGAAAGCGCGCCAGCGCCCAGCGACGAGAAGGCGGCCCGCTACTTCACCGACGTCGTTACGGATGACTCTGCTTTGCGCTGGTCGCCGCCGCACGAAGTACCAATCGGATTCATCAGCGCTGGTCTAAGGCGCGACGCAAACGGCGACGTCCACGAAGCGGTGCTGAGCGGCGACTTTTTCCAAGACGCGGCTGCCCCTGCCCTACTCAACGACACCCTTCGCGGATCGAAAGGCACTCGCGAAGACTTAGTACGCGCGATCAACACGGTCTACGGCCGCGACGGACTGGTGATCGAAGGCGTCCCTTCCCTCAACACCATCCTCGATGCCTTCACCGATGTGATTTGAGGATCCTACCGAGCCGAGAAGGAGTACTCTACGCGCCCGCGCACTCACAACATTGCGCCGAAGGAGCTTTTCGATGACTCAGATCCGTTTCGACAATCGCGTAGCCGTTGTAACTGGTGCAGGCGGAGGCTTGGGCCGCTCGCATGCGCTCTTGCTCGCTTCGCGCGGCGCGAAGGTGGTCGTAAACGATTTGGGCGGCGGCGTGAAAGGCGATGGCGCAAGCACGAGCGCAGCCGATCAGGTAGTGGCTGAGATCAAAGCGGCCGGCGGCGAGGCTGTCGCCAACTACGACGGCATCGATACGATGCAGGGCGCCGAGAAGCTCATCGCCACGGCGAAGGATGCGTTCGGCAAGATCGACATCGTCATCAACAACGCCGGCATCTTGCGCGACGTCTCCTTTCAGAAGATGACCGAAGAAGACTGGACGAAAGTTCTCAACGTCCATCTTTTTGGCAGCATGTATGTTTGCAAAGCGGCTTGGCCCCTGCTCAAAGAAAACAACTACGGCCGCCTCGTCTTCACAACCAGCGCCGCCGGCCTCTACGGCAACTTCGGCCAGGCCAACTACAGCGCAGCCAAAATGGGCATCGTTGGGCTGGCCAAGACGCTCGCGCACGAAGGTGCGAAGGCCAACATCAAGTCGAACGTGATTGCCCCGGTGGCCAAGTCGCGCATGACTGAGACGATCTTGCCGCCCAACGTCCTCGAGAACCTCAAGACCGAGCTCGTCTCGCCTCTCGTCGCATATCTCGCCAGTGAGACTTGCCAAGACACGGCGCAAATTTTCTCGGTCGGCGGCGGCTACGTTGCACGCGTTGCGGTCGTCGAATCCGCAGGCGTAAACTTCGACCCGACCCAGCCACTGATCCCTGAACAGGTGGCAGAGCGCTGGACGCAGATCAGCGACCTCTCCAAGGCCAAACCCTTCGCCAACGCAATGGAAGCAGCCGGTGCAGCGCTCCAAGTGGCCATGAAGGCGTAGAGCGCGTCGCGAAACTCGCTCGGTCGGCTTCCTCGCGGGGCGCTTCGCCCGGGCGTCGTTGCGGCTCCTCCAAATACCGCCTGTATTCGTCGTCGCCGCGCCTAGCCCGGGCTCGGCCGCGCGTCGGAATCCTCGGTCGCGAGTTCCGCGACGCGCTCTAGTTCTCAACACGGCTTTTTTTCGGGGCCGAGAGCAGATATCCTCGCCGACCTTATGGCCCGGCCACGCGCATCGGTGCGCGCACGACCGATTCGCAATGCGAGCGGTATCACGATCGAAGACGGCGCACTCGTTGTGGGGGCGCGCCGCGTCCCTTTGCATTCAGGCGCGATGCACTATTGGCGTCTCGATCGCGACGCGTGGCGACGCGGCCTCGAGGAGCTTCGCAATCTGGGCATGACCATGGTGGAGACGTACGCGCCATGGGGTGTGCACGAGATCGCACCGGGTGAGTACGACTTCGGCGAGCTTGACCCACGCAAAGACTTGGGTGCGTTTTTGGATCTCGCGCACGAAGTGGGCTTGCTTGCGTTCGTGCGTCCTGGCCCGCACATCAATGCGGAGCTCACGTGGTTTGGTTTGCCGGAGCGCATCATCTACGACGCTGAGTGCCAGGCGCGTTCGCCCAAAGGCAATCCGGTCATTCTCTCGTTCCCGCCGACGATGTTTCCTGTGCCTTCGTACGCGAGCAACAAGTTCCACGAGGAGACCGGCCGCTGGTTTGACGCGTTCGCGAAAGTGGTAGCACCGCGCATCTACCCGAACGGCCCGGTTGTTCTTACGCAGGTCGACAACGAGGCGGCGTTCTACTTCCGCAACGGACCTTACTGCCAAGATTTTCACCCCGACGCGATTGCGCAGTGGCACACGTTTTTGGAAGAGCGTCATGGAACGCTCGAAGCCGTGTGCGCCGCGCATCGCCGCATCTACGCAGGCTTCACGGACGTCGCAGCTCCGACCAAGTTCACCGCCGAGAAAGCGGAAGAGCTTCCCGTTCACCTGGATTGGGCCGCGTTTCACGAGCATTTGATCACGCAATCTCTTGCGCGCATGCGCGCCCGCATGGTTGAGGCGGGCATCACGGATATTCCCGTAGTGCACAACGTTCCGCTCGGGGACGCCGGGCAACCGATTAGCGTTCCCGCGATTTCGCGCGTCGTCGATGTCGTCGGTTTTGACTATTATCACGCGCGTCGCGAGCACCAGACAATCAAGCGCCGCACTCTCTACATCGCGGGCACAACGGAGTTCGCCTATGCGCCGGAGCTTGGTGTTGGCGCGCCGCCGTGGTTCACACCGCTCGCTCACGAAGACTCGCTCTACTGCGCAATGACCGCTCTCGCGTACGGCTTGCGCGGATTCAATCTCTACATGGCCGTCGACCGCGACCGCTGGTACGGCGCGCCCATCGACGCAACCGGCGCACCGCGTCTTGAATCACGCGCGTGGAAGACGCTCATTCACAAATTGCATGCGATTCACTTTCACACGCTCACGCGTCGTGCCGAAGTCGCCTTGGTCTTTCCGCGCGAGTACGGCCGCTTGATGCGCGCCACGCATCTGCTCGGTCCGGTCAGCCCTTCCACGATTGAAGCCGTGGGCGGTGCACCGACTGACGGTTGTCGCGAGGATACGTTCGGATTCGCTGGTCCCGTTCAATCGCAATGGTGGCGCATGCTTGGTCGCATCGCCGATGCGCTCACAGATGCCGGCGTGCCCTATGTCTATGTAGACAGCGCAGCCGACACCGATCGCTTGCGCTCGGCTCGCGTGCTCGTCACGCCCTCGTTCGAGTTCGCGTCGCTGCAACGTTGGCGCGATACCTGTCATTTCGCCGATCAAGAAGGCACTGTTGTCTACGGCCCGGCGATTCCTCACATGGACGAGAACATGACGCGCCACCTCTTCGAGGTGCCGAGCCGTGGACGAAAGGTGCTGATCGATACACCCGACGACGCGGTGCAAGTCGTCGGCGAGCTCATCGACAATCTTGATCTGGCACGGCCCTTCTTCGCTTCGCCGAACATCGTCGAGACGTGCGTGCACGAAGACACGACAGGTCCGCGCGTGATCTTCGTGATCAATCCGGGCAAGCAAGCCGTCGACGCCGAGATCTCCCTCCCCTATTCCATCGAAGTAGCTGACGCGATGAGCGGAGAGTACTTCGCAGGACGCGAAACGATGCGCGTACCCATGGGCGCGATGAGTATTCGTATGCTCGTTGTGGAGAAGTTGGCTGGCGGAGCTGCAGGCGTGCAGCGCGCAGCGGTTCCGAAGGCGCGCGCGCGGAGGTCGTCATGATCAGCCCGCACTTTCGCTTCGAAGGGTTCGACGCGGCGTCGTGGACGAATCTGCTCTCGTTGTTCGCGCCGGGCGTCGTCGATCGCATCGAAGAGTACCCTCAAGACACCACCGTCCCCGAGGTGGATCGCACCGACGCTGCGACCAACGAACGCGCGGGCTCGGTCATCATCATCTGCAACGAAGCCGGACGCGTGCTCAAGACCTTCCACACGTCGCGCGGCCGTATTCGCGATTTGGTCTATGAAGGACCGCAGGACTTGCCGCGCATCGCGGAAACGTACGGAGCATTTCGCGCCATCGCCCTGAAAGAGGGCGTGATGGAAGAAGTGGTGGAGCGCCTTTCGGTGCGCCTGAGTCGCTCCGACGATTACATCGCGCAATGGCTCATGCTGGTGCGCATCTTCCGCGACATGATGGACGCGGGGCAGATCCATCTTTATCCCAATCCGATGGCCAACGTGCCTGTGCCAACGCCAGCGATGGTCAGGCGCGCGATCGATTTGGTCTTGCCCGACGGTCACGCCATCGTGATGGTGCTTTGGCACGCGGAGAATGTTTGGACCGGCGCCGTGCTTCGCCGCCAAGGTGGCATGATCGATTTCGTTGCTGGCCCCGACATGCTGGCGCGCTGGACAGGACCGCTTGGCGGCGACTGGCGGCGCGACTACCGAGTCATCTCTCAAGCGGTGTCACGTGCGGTGGCGCCCGTGCATCTTGGAATCTTCGCCGAGGTCGATACGGTGCGCGCTCTCTTGCGCTCTCCCGATCGCGGCGCGTGGGCCCGCGCTGCGATGGTGCGTGATTTGGTGATCCATCCGACGCCGCCCTACGTGGCCGTTGCTTTGGGCGCCGATGCCGTGCGCGCAGCCGCACATTCGACATCGAAGTTTCTCGGCGGCTACGACGCCTTCGCGTTCTTGCAGCCGCTCGCAACATATGTGCGCGGCCGCATCACGGAAGTAACGAGCATCACGCAGACGCTGGGCTTCAACCCGCTCAGCCTGTTGGGCCAGGCCCTGCGCTCGCGTCCTGCCCCAAGCATGAGTCCTTTCGACGCGGGAAGTGTCCCGGGCGAAATGCAGACAACCACGAGCGCTAACGACACACGCTACGACTCCCCGGTTGCCGATTCGGCGGACGATGCAGATATTTCATCAGAGCATCCGGTTCCCGATGACTTCTCGCGCAGCAATCACGACGACGACAAGACGCCGGACGCGTCGTAGTCGCATCTGCGGCTTTACTCAAAGGCCAACGTCATGACCGAGACAACCCCTCAAGCTCGCGAGCCGCTGTCCCCGCGAAGGCGCGTGCTCGACGTCGTGCAGGGGCTTTTTCTGGGCGCTGTGGTCGGCGTGATCTGCGGCTGCGCGGCCGCAGCCTTTCTCTGGTCGCTTGACCAGGCCACGTCATTTCGTACCGGTCACGAGCTCATCGTCTACGCATTGCCACTCGCTGGCCTCGCGATGGGCGCGTTCTACGAGCGCTTCGGCATGGGCATCAAAGCCGGGAACAATCTCATCATCGACACGATTCACGACGAAGGTCCGGAGCTTCCTTTGCGAATGGCGCCGATGGTTCTCGTTGGGACTGTGGTCACGCACCTCTTTGGCGGGCCTGCGGGTCGCGAAGGCACGGCCGTCCAAATGGGAGCAAGCCTTACCGACTGGCTCTCGCATCGCCTCCGTGTAAGTCGTAGCGTTCGCAGGCAGCTGTTTGCCGCCGGAGTGGCTGGCGGCTTTGGCGCAGTATTTGGAACGCCGGTCGCGGGCGCGGTCTTTGGCTTGGAGTTCGTGGTGCTCGGAAGCATCGAGTACCACGCTATCGTGCCGGCGCTGACTGCTTCGATCGTGGGCGACATGACCACGCGCGCGTGGGGCATTGTACACACGCAGTACCCGGCTGCGCCTTCGCTCGCGCTGTCGCCTCTCGTGCTCTTGAAGTGGGTCGTGTTTGCCGTCGCTGCGGCCATGGTCGCTGCCGCGTTCATTGAGCTCACGCATTTCATCCGAAAGTTCGGCGAGGACCATGTGCCGCGCTTGCCCATACGTATGCTTCTCGGAGGAATCGCTGTCGTCCTACTTTGGAAGATCGTCGGAACGAGCGACTACCTCGGGCTCGGCATTCCTATGATTGTGCGCGCGCTGCACGACCCAACGTTTCCGGTTTACGCGTTCGCGTTGAAACTGGTCTTCACGGCGATCATTCTCGGCGCAGGTTATATCGGCGGCGAGGTAACTCCCCTCTTCTTCATTGGGGCCGCCTTAGGCAACGTCCTCGCGCGCGCACTCGACATCCCCATCGAACTTGGCGCGGGCGTGGGCCTCGCCGCTGTGTTCGCTGCCGCCTCCAACACACCGCTCGCGCTGTCGATCATGGCGGTAGAGCTCCTCGGAGCTGGCGTCTTTCCGCACGTCATGATTGTTGCGGTGCTCGCCTACGTGATCAAAGGCAAGCGCAGCATCTACGCAGCGCAGCGAATGCGGACACGCAACACAAACGCGCCCGCGCGTTAGAAGACTAGCGCAAGCACGTAGAACCCCGCGCGAAACGAAAGTGCGCAGGCCACGAAGAGCGCAGGGATCGCGAGCGGCTGTCATTGGGTCGAAACGCGTTCCTTCAAAGCTAGGTGCGCGAGCAGTAGGCTAAGCAGAACTACGGGTAGAACAATCACGAGCGCCGGAACTCCGAGTAGGGCCGCCGCCTTCGCTTCGTCCGAGTGCGCGCCGTCGACGAGCGACGATAAGCGAAACAGCGAGTTCCAAAGAGCCGCGACCGTGAGCGCAATCTCGAGGATCGAATCGCGCATCGGGCGAAGCCCGCGCAACGTCAGCGTCAATCCACTTGCGAGCAAGAGCGTGAGCAGTGGCCCCGCGATCACAACGAGCAGCTGTGGCTCGTCGGGGATTGTTTCTACGTGTCCACCATCCAGCCCCAATTGGGGAGTGGTTGTTAGGTGCCCAGTGCCAATGTTGCGAAACGGGCAACGTGCGGTTTGTGTGTTACGGCCCCGTGCTCAGGTTCACATTCTAGTCCGCCTGGACATCCGAGGTGGCTTTCGCAGCGCGAATTTAGCTCGCTTGAGTCGCATGCGACCGACGCGAGTCCCATCATCACCGCTGCTACAGCCCACAACAACAGCTCTTTCATGGCAGCCTCCGACTTGAGGCGTTGCAGTTTTGGGGCCAACGCGGATTCGAGTATCGTGCGACCCATGAGCGACTCATCGACACGGCCCGCGTTCATAATTGCAGCAGGCGATCTTCCTGAAAGCAGCTTCTCTTACCCCAACTCGACAGAGACTTTTGCTTTCGGTCGCGCGATCGGAAAAGCAGCCGGCCTCCTCCAGATCGGTTTGCATTACGAGCGCCTGCCCCCGGGCAAACGAACCTCATGGCCTCACGCGGAGGAGAAGGAGGAGGAATTTGTTTACGTGATCGAAGGTGAGGTGCTCGCCTGGGTCGATGGCCACGTGCACGCGATGCGCAAAGGCGACTTGGCCGCCTTCCCCGCAGGGACTGGCATCGCGCACGTCTTCATCAACGACAGCGACAGCGACGCTATTCTGCTCGTCGGGGGCGAGCGTAGCAAACCCGACAACCGCATCGTCTATCCCCTCAATCCGTCGCGCGCGAGCGATGAGCGCATGGCGGGCGCGTACTGGACGGACGCCCCAGCCCATGAGCTTGGGCCGCACGACGGACTGCCAAAAAAGCGGTAGCGGGAAGGCGCTACGCAGATCGTGTGTGCGGCGCCACGGCCGCGTGGCTAGGACGACACCGGTTTCGGCCACGCAAGTGAACATTCTGCGCGTTTCGTGAGTGGCAAGGGCCTTGCTGTGAGTGGGAGTGGTGACTCGCTTTCCTTCCCTTTCGCTTCGATTCCCTCGCGCGCCGCGTCGCGCGCTCGCCCTCGCGGTCTTTGCGAGCGTCGTGCTGCACGCGGCTTCGCAACCGTTCGCTTTGGCGCAGCTTTCAAGCACAGAGCGCACGTCTACGCAGATTCTCGACCGGAACGGGCGCTTGCTCGACGAGCGGTTGTCCGCGTTGGACGGCTATGGGCGGCCCGTTCCCCTTAATGAGATTTCGCCCTACCTAGTCGCCGCAACACTCGCGGGTGAAGATCAGAACTTCTATTTGCATCCAGGCGTAGATCCGGTTGGCCTCGGGCGAGCGCTTTGGCTGGATTTGCGTGCCGGGCGATTCGCGTATGGCGGCTCAACCCTCACACAACAACTCGCCAAAACATTCAATCGAGAGCCGCGCACACTCGTCGGCAAGATCCGTGAAGCCATCGCCGCGCTGCGGTTGGAACGCACTCTTGGCAAAGCGGGCATTCTCGAAGCGTATCTGAATCGCGTTTACTACGGCCGCAACGCCTACGGTGTTGAAGCGGCGGCGCAACGTTTCTTTGGTCGTTCAGCGCGTGAGCTGACGCTCGACCAAGCATCGCTGCTCGCTGTCTTGCCCCGCGCGCCCACGCGCTATGACCCGAGTCGCCATCCGGCAGCCTCGCTCGCGCGCCGCGCACATCTGCTCGATATTATGGTGCGTGCAAGATACGGGTCGCGCGCTGAGGCGAACGCAGCAGCGGCGCAACCACTCGCGCTCGCATCAACGGAGTCTGGCCGCGAAGCTCCGCATCTACTCGATTGGCTCACACTCCACGGCTCGATCCCAGAAGGAGAATCGCGTGCGAGCACGACCATCGATCTCGACCTTCAGACCCGCATCGAAGAGCGGGTGCGAACCGAGCTCGTTACCTTGCGCGCGCGAGGCATTTCGCAAGCGAGTGTGGTGGTCATTGATAACCGAAGCATGGACGTGCTCGCGCTCGTGGGCTCGGCGGCTTACGAGGCGACGCGCGACAGCGGTGCAGTCAATGGTGCAATGGCGGTGCGGCGGCCCGGCTCCACTCTCAAGCCTTTTCTCTATGCGATGGCGATCGAAAACGGAGATTTCCCGGGCACGCCAGTTGTCGATGTGCCCACAATGTTTCGAGGCTACACGCCGCACTCGCTCGATGCCCGTTACCACGGCGTCGTGCCCATGCGTGAGGCGCTCGCGTCCTCGCTAAATGTTCCTGCGACACGGCTCGCCGCGGAGCTTGGCCCCAGTCGCTTTGCCCAATTGCTCGAGCGCGCTGGCTTCGCCTCAGCACTGCATGGACGCGAACCAGGCGTGACGATTGCGCTCGGCGGCGTGCCCACGCGCCTGATCGAAATTGCCGAGGCCTACGCGATGCTTGCGAACGGCGGCGTGCACCGCGACGCGCGTCTTTTGCGTGACCTGAACACCGCGAACGAACCTGGCCAACGAATCTTCTCAGAAGAGACTGCGTACCTGGTGACCTCGATGCTCTCGGACAGCGCTGCGCGACGGCGCGAGTTCGGATACGAGACACCTCTCGATTTGCCCTTCCCCCTTGCCGCCAAGACTGGAACGTCGCAGGCGTACGCGGACGACCTCGTCGCCGGTTACACGCCGGAGCTCACGGTAGCCGTGTGGACCGGCAACTTCGACGGAAGCTCAACCGACCACATGCTCGCGATGCAGGGCGCAGCACCATTGTTTGCAGAAGTGATGCAAACCGCTATGCGCGGCAGACCGGCACGTGACTTCACGCAGCCAGCCGGTGTCGCACGCATCGACGTGTGTCCGATTTCGGGAATGCTACCCGGCCCGCATTGCGGGTCGCACGTTCACGAGCTCGTCGCACGCAGCGCTGCGCCGCATGAACAGTGCACATGGCACACCAGCGATGGCGTCTCACTGCCCGCTGAGGTGCAAGCCTTTTCGCCAACGCCCAACGCTCGCGCACTCGATGAGGGCCGGGCGCCTTTGCGTATTCTCGCACCCGCGAACGAGAGTCGTTTTGTGCGCGACCCGTCGTTGCCCGCCGCAAGCCAGGGTCTGGTACTGCGCGCCGCACTTGGCGCACCACACGTCGCGAGAGTGCACTGGACCGACAATGGCCAACCTATTGGCGAGCCTTCCGCGCCGTTCAGCCAGGTGTGGATGTTGAGCCCAGGCGTGCATCGTCTGCGCGCTACAGGTGTGAGCGATGGCGTATCGCTGAGTGATGAAGTGACGGTCTACGTAGATGGAGAACGCGGATGAATAAATTAGCGGCCATTGCCTTTGCTGCGCTCACACTCTCATGCGGCGGCTCAACTCAACCTGCGCGCACAGCCACTGCCGCCGGGGATTTTGACGCGGGCGTCGACCGCGATGCGGGCCAATCGGTGCGCGTGTCCATCATGCCGAACGAGGGCAATCCAGAAAACGCGTCCATTCAAGTCTACGTCAACACACGCGAGACCGTGGATCCCGCCACTTTGCTCGCCGCCCTGCACGTCGAGCCGTCGATCGAATTGCACGCTCGGCCGTCCGAGGACGATGGTTTCGGCGCGACCACCTTCGTCGGCGATTTCCAAGAAAACACCCGCTACGTTGTAAGCATCGCGAGTGGATCGATGCTCGCCGGCGTGGGGCGCGTCGAGAATGATGTGCGCCAAGAGCTGCGTGTCACGCGCTTTGTCGCACGCATCGAGATGGCCTATTCGGCGGCTACGCTGCCCGAAAACGGTCGCCTTCCGGTTGCGATCGCGCACGCGACGAGCGGCACGTTGGAAGTGGCCCACTTAGAACCTTCGGACTTGGCCGCACTCGTTGCCCTTGCGCCCCACTGGTCAACCCCCGCCGAAGCACGTGCTGCCTTACCGCCCTCGATCGCGCGCCGACTGCGTCGCATCGCAGTACAGGGCTCGCCTGTACGACGCGCGCGCGTTGTCAGCAGCGTCGATCTTTTTGCCGACACGCCCGGCGACCTCGCCCTCGTGCTTGGTTATGCGGGCGACAGCCAGGAATCCGGAACGCGCATGACGATTGTGCAGCGCACGCCGTTCAGCGTCGTGCTCAAGCTTGCAAGCCCGGGCGCACTCGCGTGGGTGACGCGCATCGATAGCGGCGCCCCTGTTGAGGGCGCGCGTGTCACTCTGATCGATGAGACTGGCCGCTCTGTCGTCGCTCGCACCGACGCGCGCGGCGTCGCGACATGGGGAACCTATCTCGCTGCGCATCGCACGCCGCGCCAGTATCGGGCGGGTGAGGGTTTTCCGCTCGCCGTGGTGGAAGCTGCGCATCACGCTGGGTTCGTTGCGCAGAGTTCCTTCGGCGTAGCTCCATGGCTCTTTGAGATATACGGCGGCTCGCCACAGCGCTTTGTCGACGAGCGCGTATCGCTGCAAGTCGAGCGCGGCATCTATCGACCGGGTGAGGAGGTGCACGCGTTTGGGATGGTGCGCGTTCGCCAGGCCGATGGGACTCTCACGGCCTCGCGCGCAAGCTACCTTGCAGTCTTGCGAGCCTCGGACGGACAAGCGGTCGAGTGGAAGCGCGTTACTGCGTCCGCATTCGGCACAGTGCATACCAGCTTTCGCATTCCGACTACTGCCGATGTTGGCGGCTGGTCTGTGCACCTCCTCGACGAAGTTCGCGAGGGCTACGGCGGCGCCGGCTACGAAGACGGCGAATACGACTACTACGACCGCAATCAGGACGACGCATCGACCCCGCGCGCACTTCGCAACAAGCGCACCATGCGCATGATCGGTTTTCAGGTCGCGGAATTTCGCGCGGCGCCCTTTGAGACGACAGCAAGCGTTCCTCCGCGTGCGCCCGGTGCCGATATCACAGCGTCGGTGAACGCGCGCTACTACTACGGGGCGCCCGTGCGCGGCGGGCACACCCAGTGGACCGCCAACTGGGACGGGACTTCGCCGCAAGTGCATGGCTTTGAGCAGTTCGACTTTTCCCCTAGTGGATCAGCCCGCAACGGAACCGCAGGTGAACTCACTCTAGACCGCGACGGCAACGGGCTTGCGACAATTCCATTCCGTTCGTTCGATTCCGTTTGGCAGAGCGGATATCAAGCGCTCTCGCTCGGCTTCGAAGCGTCCACTCAAGATTCTGCCGACGCCGAGGTCACGGCACGAGCGGGACAAACAGTATTCGGTGCTTCAGTGCTCGTGGGCATAGAGTCCAACGTGTGGATGGCGAGTCCCGCCCAAGGTTGGGATGTGCGCGTCGTCGCCACCACGCCTGAAGGGCGTGCTGTCGCAGGGCGGACGCTGCAGATGAACTTGATGCGCAGGCGCTGGATCGCAAGCGTCGAGGTCGACTCGCAGGGCTATCGTCACTACGGCGGTCAGTATGTAGAGGAGCAGGTGCTCACACGCAGCGTGCAGAGCCAGGATCGCGCAGTGCCAGTTCATTTCGATTTGCCGGGCGGTGGCGGATACCACATCGACGTGCATCTTGCTGAAACGCCCGCCTACGCGACTGCGAACGTGTGGGCATGGGGAGATGGTCTCTTTGGGCAGACGAGCGACCGGCCCAACGTCGATCTACGCGCCGACAAAGAGAGCTATCAGCCCGGAGAGACGGCGCGGCTTCTGGTGGCTTCGCCCTACGCGCATGCGACTGCGCTCGTTACAGTGGAGCAGAATCTCATTCGGGAAAGCCGGGTCCTTGATCTCGAGGGCGCGGGCACGCCGATCGACATTGCACTCGGGCGCGCCGATGCGCCGAATGTCTACGTGAGCGTAGCGATTGTTCCGCGAGGCGCGGGGCCGCGCGATCCTGCTCTCGGAATGCCGATCCGTTTCGCCTACACGAATCTCCAGGTGAACCCCGAAGCAAATCGCTTGCGCGTGACGCTCACCCCAACGCTGAATCAAATCGAGCCCGGGCAGGACGCTGTGGTCCGGGTTCACATTGAAGACTCCGCAGGACGACCTGTGCGCGGAGAAACAACACTATGGGGCGTCGATGAGGGAGTGCTCGCGCTCACGGGCTACACGCTGCCCGACTTCTTCAAAGACGCGTACGCGTCGGTCCAGCTGAAGGTTTCGAGCGCGGCGAATCTCATGCCGTGGACCACGGCGCTGCCCGGCGAAGGCGGAGGACCTGGCGATAGCGGCGGAGATGCGGAAGGCGCGTTGCGGTCTCGCTTCCTCGCGACGGCATTCTTTTCGCCAAGCGTTGTCACGGATGCTCACGGCAATGCCGAAGCGCGAGTGCGCATGCCCGACAATCTCACACGCTGGCGCATTTTGGGCTCGGCCACCGATGGACGATCCGCCTATGGCAGCGCAGTCACGGCAGTCACGACTCGCAAGCCACTTCAAATCACCACATCGCTCCCGCGGGTAATGACGCTCGGCGATGAGACGGCTTTTGGCATTGTGCTGCACAACGAAACCGGCACAGCCGGCGATGCGCGCGTTACGCTGGAAGTGGAAGGCGCGACGCTGCGCGATCCCGGAATGCAAAACGTGCACTTGGAGATTGGCGCGCAAGTGCAGCTCTCGTTCCGAGTGAGCGCGAGCGTGCTTGGGCAGGTCGTTGTGCGAGCGCGTGTTCGCATGGGTGCGCACAGCGATGGGCTCGAAGCACGTTTGGCAACGCAATCGCCCACGCATTGGACGAGCGAACTTGTGGGTACGGGAGCTGTGGCGAGCGATGACTCGGCTACCCGTGAACTCGACGTTCTGACACCGAGCGATCGATTACCGGGGACCGGCGAGTTGCAGATCACGCTGTCACCTGGACTGGGTGCGGTGTGCGAAACGTCGATGAGTGAGATGATGCTCACCGAGCATTTTGGCGCAGAGCGCATCACCTCGGCGCTTGTGCCGCTCACTTCCCTCCACGCGATGTGGAGCGAGGGTGGCCCGCACTATCTGCGTCGGCAGGAACGCGAAGCGACGGCCCAGAATCTGCTCGCTGCCCTCTACGCGCAACAAGCAGAGGACGGGGGCATTGGGGTCTTCTCGTCCGAACTGTCGGATCGATTTGTATCGTCGTACGCGCTCTTCGGCCTGACGGTCGCACGCGCGTCCGGCGTCCAAGTCGACGGCGCGCGCTTTGATCGACTACGTAGCTACGTTGCAGCAGGACTGCGTGATGGCGAGGCCCATCAAGTTAGTTGGTGGCAAGGGCACGAACAGGAAAGTTTCACCGCATTCGTGCTTTCAGAATCGGGTCTTGCACCAATGAATCTCGACGCGCTGGTCCGAGCCCATGCAGACGCGACGAACGAGGAGTTGCTCAACCGGCCGTTCTCGGCAGCGATGCTCGCCTTGGCGTTGATGCAAGCCCACGATTCACGCGCTGACGCGATGTTGAACGAGCTCATTGCGCATAGCTCGAACCTCGGGCCAGGCCAGCGTGTGATCAATGGATCGATGGGCAGCGACGACTACGCGTTCGATTTACATTCAGAAGCTCGCAACACGGCCGCGGCTCTCGTCGCGATGGTGCGTGCGCATCGAATGGACGTTGCGCGCGAGCTCGTCGAAGGTCTTCTGGCACGACGCAATCCGGACGGCACTTTCGGCAATACCTTTAACACCATGTGGATTCTCTACGCGTTTGCGCAATACGAAGAGGCGAGCCCGCACTCTCAGAGCAGCGCGCCGGTGCGTATCAGCTATCAGGGCCGCTCCATCGGCTCGGTGCGTATCGACCGCCGGCACGCGATGCAAACGATTGCAATTCCAATGGACGCGCTCGTCGCCGCCGGCGCGCACGGCACACTAACGCTCAGCACTGCCGCAGGATCCAGTGTTCGATTCGATGCGCGCTTCCGCTATTCGGTGGACCTTGTGCATGCGAGTGAGGAGGCGCGCGGCATCCATATTACGCGATCCATCCTATCCGATGTGGACGACACGCCCGTCACTGCGCTACGCGTTGGGCAGGTCGTGCGCATCCGCGTTACGATCAATGCCGAGCACGCGGAGCAGCAAGTTGCGATCAGGACGGCCCTCCCCGCAGCCTTTGAAGCCGTCGATCAATCCCTTGCGACCGAACGCAGCGACCATGCTGAACGTTCGGGCGGGCACAATCTCTGGGGCTACTTTGCTATTCACGACGATCGCGTGAGCCTCGTCGCATGGCGACTCCCGCGCGGAGAGAGCCAAGTGGACGTTCTCGTGCGCGTGATTCGCCCCGGCCAACTGGCGTGGCCCGCCGTGACCGCAGAAGCCCTCTACAACGAGACTCGTCGCGGGCGCAGCGAAGTCGTATCACTGCACGTCGACGCTCGGGAATGAGCGTCGGTGCGATGGTACTTTTCGCAACGTGCAGCAGCTAAGCCCAAAAAGGCTGAACCCCGCGCAGTACGTCTAGGTAGCTGACGATGCCGACGAGCTCGCCGCTCTTTGGGTCGAGCACGGGCAACGCGCCAACCTTCTCCGTGAGCATAAGCTCGACGATGTCCTCAACGGCGGTCAACGGCGATACCGTGAGCGGATCGCTGCTCATCACCGTGGAGACAGGAGCGCTCAAGCGCGCGAGCCTCGTCTCGGTAGGCTCAGTGTCGGGAAAGCTGCGGAAGCCAAACGCACGCAGATCGCGGTCGCTGAGCATTCCGCAGATAGCGCCGCCTCGCCGGACCACGGGCAGGTGACGAATTTCGAGCGTAGAAAGAGTTTCGAGCGCCTCAGCGATGGTGCTGGACTCATCGATCGTGGCGACGTCCGAAGTCATGATGTCTCGCGCGTTCATAGAACAAGCCTCCTAGCGCGGGCCCTTGCACGATTTGGACCGGCGTTATTTTCGCGACCTTCACGTGCACCGGGTCTGCAAATCCCGCGCGGCGCGCAGAAGATGCGCGCGCTGGAAAGCACCTGCACCTCCTCGAAGGCCCACTACGGCGTGCAGTCGGACGGACTACCAATGCGGCGAGGTCGAAGCGGGACGTCGATGAGCGTACCGCCGAAAACGCGCACTCGTTCGCACGCGAGCAACTCGGGACTGCCGCTGCCGAGATTGGCCCAAGCCTCTAGACGCATCAAACTTCCCCGCGCATCAAGTGGCTGTGCATTGACGCCGACGAAATGGCCATCCTCCCGGGTCACGGGCCCGTTCGATTGCGTGGCCGTTGAGAGGGAGCCGTACAGGAGATAGGGGGCGCTCAGGTGATTGCGCAAAGTCCCGGCCTCTTCAAAGACGCGCACGGCAGCGTTGCGCACGAACAAGCCATCGCAATCCTGCACGGATCCGGTCAAGGTTGAGACGTTCGCGTCGTACGTCATGCCGCTGCGTGAGTAGAGGTCTTGCATCTCCGCGACGTCAGGCACGGTCGTTCGATAGTTGTAGGGGATGAACTGCTCCGAGCGCACGAAATACGTAGCAGTTGGAACGTAGACACTGCCCCACTCGGCGGTCCATTGAGGCGACGCCCACGCCATGAATCGGTTCGTTCGGATTGGAAAAGTCGATGTGCTACCGCTCTCCGTCGCTTGGCGCGTGAAACAATCGCCCGTGCAGACCCGGTCGTAGGGAATCGCATTGGCTGGGAAAAACTTGATATCGACCGTTGTGTTGATCGCTCCGCCGTAGTCGAAATTGAAAATTCCCTCGGCATCATCGCCGTCGTCGGTCTGGTCCCAGGCGCCGCGGCAGGCGTAGTCGGGTACTGCAATGCCGCCGCCGCCCGTGCCAACCGTTGCCACCCCTAACGCTGGGATTGTCGCCAACACTTGGGCGCGCATCCACGAGCTATCCACCGCAGCTGCATCGGGGAGTGACATGTCGATAGCGGAGCCTGCGTCGTTGCCCCCCGCGTCGAAGCTGCCGGCGTCAAGCATGTCGCATCCGCATGCGCCCCACGCGCTGGCAGCATTGCAACTCTGGGTTCCCGAGACGCCTGTCGCACACATGCACGCTCGGTTTGTGCCTGGTGTGCATGCCCTGTTGTCACCGGAGCTACATGCGGTGATCAGGCTCGCGACTGCGAGAGCCAGAACAAGAAAAGTAAATCTATGCATGGACGAAGTATGGCCTCGTTTCCGGTCGTGTCCAAATCTACGACCGCCCGCTCGATTCGGCGCATGACAACTTGCCCCCTTTCGGCATCTTCAATCGCAGTCCTCCTTGCAACACTCTCCGTAACTAGAGTCCGAGGAAGGCGCTCAAGGTAGCGTCGGTCACTTCGGGAGCTGTGTCGTCGATGATGACGGCGCGTGTCGCATCGATTGCGATCACGATGCGTGTGCCGAGAGCGGCCGCCGATCGAAGTGCCGGCCGCATGCGAAGTAGCGCAAAGTACGATCGACTTCCATAGCGTACGTGCAGCTCAGTCATGCCGGGGCGATAGTTGCTGTCGACCCAACCGCCGCCGCTTTGCGAGAAGGCGCGCCCCATCACGGTGCGCGATGCGGTATCGACGTCGTCGGTTGCAAGTTCGTTCTCGCGCATGTCGCGCAGGCCCGCTGACAACTGGCGTCCCGCGTCGCCCACCGATTGGTCAGCGAATCGTCCGCGCGCAGCAGCGTAACCCGACCCAGCGCCTGCGCTCGGACTAGGCGCAGCGGCGGGAGCAAAGGCGCGGAAGCGTTCGGTGGCTGCCGGGCGTGTACGACGCTCGACCGGGGGAGCCGAGTTGCTCGCGCCCTGCTGCCGCTGAAGCGGCGACGGCTCCACGCGTTGATCGGGGACGACCAAGTAGCTCGTGTACGGCGTCACGATGCCAAAACGACGTGCCAAGGCGACGACTTCTTCGCGCAGCTCGGCACGTTCGCCGTGCATTCGGATCTCATCGAGTAAATATCCAATCTTTCGCGTCGCCCAAACCTTCGGCAGAAAGTCGTTGCCGGAT
Organism: Sandaracinaceae bacterium; assembly: GCA_016712745.1. Taxonomy (GTDB): domain Bacteria; phylum Myxococcota_A; class Polyangia; order Polyangiales; family JADJQN01; genus JADJQN01. The sequence goes on along the minus strand of JADJQN010000015.1, from coordinate 683,931 downwards.
TCGCGTGCGGCGAAGTTGACGTTGAACGCAAAGGTGCGTGCTTGATGCTCGTTCGCGATGCGTCCATTGAGGGCCACGTGCGACATTCCCTCGCCGCGATAGCGCCCCATCACGAGCAGCTGACCGCCGCGATAGAGATTGCCAAGGTCTCGCGGGTAGATGTCGTAAGCGTTCATGTTTGGAAAGGCGATGCTGAGCTCCGTCAAAAGTGGATAGGCCACTCGATCGTAGAAGGCGCTCAAGCGGCGCTCCATCTCGTTGCCGTCGCGAAAGTAGTCACCGACGCCGTGATTCTGCGCGGCAAGCGCATCGAGGAAGGTGGTGTTCACATCATCGCCGACGCCAAAGACGAAGAGCTGCGCCGCACCGGACTCACGCGCAACGTTCGACACGATCGTTTCGGGATCGGTGTTGCCAACCGTCGGCATGCCGTCCGTCAGAAATACCACCATGCGCGGCATATCGTTTTGCGCGCGCGTATGGACGGCGCTCATGAGCGCGGGTTCGATGGCCGTGCCGCCGGCTGCGTCAAAACGCCGGGCAAATTCGCGGGCACGCGCGATATTCGCCGGGCTTGCAGGCGCACTTTGCCCCTGATCGAAGAGGGATTCTACGTCGGTCGAAAACCTCACCACCTGAAAAAGATCATTGGGACGCAGGCGCGCAAGCATGTAGTCAAGCGCCGCACGCGCACGTTCAATCTTCTCTCCATACATAGAGCCCGACGTATCGAAGACAAAGATGACTTCCTTCGCGGCAATCTGCTGCTCCGTTACCTGCGAGCGCGGAGCGACCATCGCCAGGAAGTAGCCATCTTCGCCGGCGTCGCGATGCGTGAGCAGTGAAAGACCAACGTCCCGGTCATCGACCGAGTAGTAGAGCTCAAAGTCGTCCGAGAGAATCGCCTGCGACGCTTCGAACCCGACGACCGAGTGCCGGTCCGTGGGGCGCGAGACCGAGATGCGATGCGACGGCGAATAGACTGCGCGGATAGGCGTGCGCGAAACGATGTCAACGTTGACAGTCATATCGCGCAGCGTGCGCGCCGAGATGCCGCTTGTGTGAAGCGGGTATGTGTAGTGCACCACGCCCGATTCGTACGAGAGCGCTTGCGTGAAGCTGATCTCGATGCGTTGTTGGGCGTGCGGCTCGATCGGAAAAACGCGCGCGCGAAAGAGATTGCATCCGACGTATTCAACGAGGCCTGGGTCACGCATCCGCGCAACGATGCCTTCGTAAACGCTGCGCGCCTGATTTGAATCGAGCAGCTCACCTTCCGTACGCCGCCCGTTCACCCACATCGCAAAGCCGCTCACCGTTGCGCCTTCGGGCAGCGGAAAGATGTACGTCGCCTCCAGGCGTTGGTTCGTAGTGTTGAGGAAGACCTGCTCGACGCGCGATTCGGCAACGCGCTCCCGTACCGAAACGGTGACGCGATGGCTTTGTATCGCTAAAGGCTCGAGCTGGCCGTTTGACGGAAGGAGCAGGCCAATCGCGCGCGCCTCCGGGACAAAAAGAGACAGTCCGAAAACGGCCATGGCCATAGCCGAAAACCCACGAATTACGCGCTTCATGCCCGCCTCCCACTGATATTTGAGCTGTGACCCGCGCTCCTCAAATGTTCTTTGCTGATCATTTGACAGGTACGCGAGCCTGCGTGCATCCTCCGGCCACCTACTCAAACGCACAGGAATCATCCGTGCAGTACGAGGCCCCAATGCAGACGTTGACCGAACGGCAGCGCAGAGTTCTCGAGTTCATCCAAGCCGCGATCGAAACCAAAGGCTACCCGCCGACCCTTCGCGAGATTGGGAATTTCATGCAGATCCGCAGCACCAACGGTGTGAACGATCACCTGCGCGCTCTTGAGCGCAAGGGCTACCTCACGCGTGAGGACATGAAGTCGCGCACCCTGCGTCCCACGGCAATGGCGGGCGGCGGCGGTAACAACGTCACGCGCCTCCCCCTTCCCGCAGCACGCGCCGCCGAGGACGACGACATGATCACAATCCCGATTTTGGGACGTGTGGCCGCAGGCCGCTTGCAGGAAGCCGTCGACCTTTCGCGCACGGATGCCGCTGAGGACAGCGTCAAGATCGACCGAATGCTGATCGGGCGCGGCGCACGCGACGTCTTTGGTCTGCGCATCCACGGCGATTCGATGATCGACGCGGGCATCCACGATGGCGACTACGTCTTCGTTCGCAAGCAACTCGAGGCCAACCGCGGCGAGATCGTCGTTGCGATGGTCGGTGAAGAAGCGACCTGCAAGCGCTACTTCCCCGAGAAGGATCATATCCGCCTTCAGCCCGAGAACGCGACGATGGCCCCAATCTTGGTTCCCAAAACCGAGTGGCTCTCGACACGCATCCTCGGTGTCGTCGTCGGCGTCTACCGCAAGATCTAGCCCTTCCCTGCGCGCCGAGACGCGAAAGGCAGAAGGCGGAAGGCGGAAGGCGGGTTAACCGCCACGGACGCCAGTTACGCCAGAGAGTTCGCCCATGCCCGGCCTTTAACCAGAAAAAACTTTTGGTTATTTTCGTTCAACGCGGGTCGCGCTTGCTGGCGTCACTGGCGCCTTGGCGGTTAAACCCTCCGAATGGGCCTCGCCAATCCACGCCGAGACCTACCCAGTCGGCGTGGGGGGAGACGCAGAGTCGGGCGTGTTCTTCTTCGTGCGGCGTTGCAAGAAGATGATTGTGCCGAAGATGACGACGACGCAGACGACGGAGACGACGCGGCTATGAAACGCTTCGGCTTGGGCTGCGCTTTCGTTTACGCCGAGGCATTGCATGGCGCGGCCGATGGCGAGGGAGATGCGGCCTTGTACGGTGAAGCCGAAGCTCGCGCCGAAGCCGACCATCAAGACCCAGACTCCATAGCGCGAGATGTGCTTGATCGAGCCTTTGTGCTCGATGGAGAAGAAGAAGTAAACGAGGCCGGCGATGAGGCCACTCACCAGTACGAAGACGCCTAGATACTGCGCCCACAGCGGGAACTGCGAGCCGGCCGTGTCGCCTGCTGCGAAGCTGCGCACGCCCTCGACCGTGGCCTGCACCTGGGCGATGAGATCGCTGTTCGCAACAGCGGGTACGTTCTGCCCCGCATAAATACCAATCACGAACGCAATCGGAATGCGTCCAAGCCATGCGAGGTTTTTGTTGTATCGCATGAACAAGAAGAGCACGAGGACGAGCAAACCAATGTAGACGAGTCGCGATGCGCCGAGCGCGGGGCTTGCCAAGCGATCGATGAGATTGGGTTTCACCGTGTCGTAGAACTGGACGATGATCTCGTAGCCGATGGTCGTGCCGACGTAGAGGTGCTCGACGAATTTGTAGAAAGGATTGTCTTCGTAAAGGTAACTGAGCGTCGCTACCGTGATGAAGATCGCGAACCAGTGGCCAAAGACTTCGTAAAGGCTAACCATCAGGCCCCTCCCTGCGTGCGCGCAAGGCGTTCACGACGGCGCGTCGCAAAGAAGATCACGTTGCCAAGCACGATGGATGCGATGACGAGCAGCTGGCCGAAGGTCAGTACGTTGAGTCCGGCGATGCCGTTGCCTGAATAGCCCATCAGTTGTTCGTACTCAGCCGAGCCGCGCATACCCGGAATGAGACCGCGAATCTGCGCCGGGTAGTACGGAGTCAGGTCAGTCACCGACACCGCCGTGGTCGCGGCGACAAACGGCAGATTGTAACGTGTCACGACCTGCTGAACATATTCCTTCGCGCCGGGAAAACCCGCGGACGAGTTGATGATCAACGGGAAGTCGCGCAGCGACGAGATACGATCCATCACCGGCAAGCGGCTGAGCGGCGTCTCGCGGGAGTCAGCGGGATAGATCTGCCTAAAGTTCTGGCCTAGGCCTGCGATGACCGTCTCTTTGCCTGCTTTGAAGCCGAGGTACGCGTAGTGCGTGCCGTAACGGTATTCAGGATGCGGATGCCCTTCGAAGAAGCCCGTGCCCCGCACGTATTCGCCTTCGATCACATCACCGATAAGGCCGTTGACGATGGGCGGCGCTTTATCCCAGAGCGTGATGATCACCATCTTGTGACCGCCCCGAAGCAGATGGCGAAAAACGGCGCGCGTGAACGGCTCAATCTCGGGCTGCGACGCCGGGTCGTAGTCGATGCTGCATAGAACAGTCGAGTTCGGTGGCAGGTGCTCAACCTGATCGTAGACGTCTTGCACCATTCGGCTGACGCGAAAAGGCAAACGCGCGGGCCACAAGAGCGGCAGCACGAGTGCGAATGTCATGGCAAGAAAGAGCCAACGTCGGTCGAGGTGGGTGAGGAAGTCGAGCATCAGTCGCTCCCCAAGTGGCTACGTTCGAGACCCAAGATGACGCGCAATCCCGTGGCCACGGCGCCGAGAGCCGCGCCTATCAGGATGGCGCGTCGGCCAGCGTTGTTTGCGTACTCGAGAATCCAGTCCTTCAAGAGCGGGAAGAAGGTCGGGTGCAGCCACTCGCCAAGCGGAATCACGCCCAGCATCACGACAATCGCCGCCACGAGCATGAGCGTTGCCTCGGCGTTGCGCGCGCGAAAGGCGCGAAACGCTGCTGACGCAATGAAGAAGGAGAGAAGCGCGAACATCGTCGCACTCGAAGGCGTGTAAACGTACGTGTACACGTAGTTATAGAGGCCGCCCTCTTCACGATTGATGATGCCTGCAACGATCATGGTGAACGCGGAAACAATCAGGACGACTTTGTAGAGCCAATCCTTCTCGCGGCGCGCGATCTTGGGGATGTTCACTTGGATGACGTTCACGCCGCCCAAAATAAAGGCGGACGCCGCGAGCACCGCGCCCCACTCTTGCAAGAGCGATACGGTTCCGTGAATGCCTGCGTGCGGAATGAAAAACTCCGCGACAAAGAAGACGCCGAGCACGAAGGTGATGAGAAGGGGAAGCGTAGTTCTCATCTCATTCGCCCGGATTCAAAAACTGCAAGATGGTTTTCGTAAGCTCACTGCCGGGCGACATAAAAGCAACGACCGCGCTCACCACCAGCACGCCGATCACGAGCGCCTTGATCCAGTCCGCCGCTTTGAGCGTCGATAGGAGGCGCGGGTCGCGCGTCATGTAGGCGCTTACGGCGAAGAGCTCCTCGCCGATGAGTGTGTAGTCACATGCAGCAATGAAAAAGGGGAGCTGCGATATCTCAGCCGTACCCGCAATTTGAATCGCGCGGTTCACGTATCCGGTCTCGGCAAGAATGAGCGACTCCGCGAAGAAGCGCCCGAGAAAGATATTGGTGGCCGGCTTATCGCGCAGCATGATGCCGTTGGTGCCAGCGCAAAACGCAAATTGCTCCGAGCTAATCCACTGAACGTTATGCGGCTTGTGCGAGTCGGGGCGCCCCGCATCGTAAAATCCCTGGCGCACAACTTCTTCGCCCACGTTTGCGACGAGCGGAATGCAGCACGGCACGAGGATGTCCGTGTCGTAGCGAGCAACAATCTCCGAGACGCGCCCTAGAATCAGTAGCGATGCAATCGTCTGAATATTTTGAATCTCGTCGATACCAGGCACGTAGAGCACGGGCCGGCCCATCTCCGTCGCGCGACCAACCGCCTCCTCGATGGCATCGATACCGGGAATGCGACGGATGAAGATGTTCGCTCCGGGCTTCTTCGCGAGCTCCATGAAGATGAGCGTGAGCGAGATGGTAAGCAGGAGAACGATGGCGACGTTGAGCTTCTGTGCATTGAAGAGCGTCGCTTCCGCCACTACACCGCTTGCGTCGCGCATAGGTAAGGTCGCAATAGGCCGAGGGTCGTTGCCGACCGCCACTACACGAAACCAATAGGGGCGGCTGTCGGGGACAGTGATGCGCGATATCACGGGCCTCGCTCCGTCTTCGGGCGCATCTACCACGCTGCCCGCGAACGGCGTGTAGGGTCCGTTCACGTTCGACGCACGCAAAACTACGTAGCGATTCACGCGCTGCTGCGGACCTGGCCCGACGAGCGGATCAAAGCGCAGCTCGACATGATGCCCATCATCACCCGCGATAGGCAGAACCGTGACAGACGCAGTCGACGAAACGTCCAGTCCCTCCGGCACCATCGGCAAGCCGTTCGTCGCCGCATGGGGCTGCGAGATCCGCGACGCCGTCACAACAACGCCGGGCGAACCGAGTGTCGCAAATTCACGCTCGCCAATCGCGTACGCGATGTACTCGACCGCAGTGGCTGGAGCGCTTGTATCCACAAAGACGACCTCACGCGGGTCGTGTGCGATGAGCTCGGGCGCCGGCTCATAGCCGAACGGCGAAAACTCTTGCGTACCTCGAGCACGTCGCATCAGAAAATACGACTGCACCAAATCCAAGCCCGCACCGTCATCGGCGCTACGAGGCACGCGGATAATCGTACGCGCGTCGGGCATCGTCTCCCGAAGCGCTTCGGCATTCTCGGCGAGGGGTTGTCCGGGGGGCGCAACGTGGGTTGCGGCAAGCGAGCAAGCCGCCAGCGAGAACGCGCTGACCAGAAGAGCCAGAACCGGTCCTAAACTCGCGTGTTCGCGGCGGAAAAAGCCCATCTGCGCTCGCATCTTCTTGGTAGGGGCCTGCCGTGTCAATGTGCATGCGCAGTAGCTATGCGCCTGGCGACTAAGACAGCCCTCATCTTCAGTTCTTTCGCCCTTTTCTGCGTCGGTGTCACGACCTTGCTGCTGCTTCGCGAAAGCCGCGCCCATATGGCGGAGGCCGTCTCGGAACGCCAGGCTCTCTTTGCGGATGCGCAAGCCGTCGCGTTGCGCGAGCGGCTCGATCTCGTCAGTGACGCACTCACGCGCTTGTCGCGCATCGTCGCCCAGAACGAACTGGTGGAAGGCGTCGGATCACGCGACGAACGTCTGAACAACGGGTGGCGCCAGTCCACCGTGCTGCGCGGCGGCGTGCAGCTTTTCGACGCTCGGGGCGATTGCCAGTGGGCCGCACCAAGCAACATTCCATGCCGCGGCCTTTCCTATCACAACGCTTCGTGGTTGCGGATGGCAGACGACGCCGCGGTCACAACGGTTATCGGCGATGTGGACAACGTCGGTCACGCGTCCGTCATGATGCTCGTCGCTACGCGGCTTGACCCATCCGGACAGCGCGGGGTCCTTCGCGCTGTTCTGGACGTTTCACAAGACGACCTCGTGTTTGGGCCATTGGTCCGCCGCGCCACCCGATCGAAGGGCGAGCTCGGAATCGTTGCGCCGGGCGGAGTCGTGCTTTATGCGTCGCGCGGCATCGGCCCGCGGCAACTCTTCTTCCGACAGGCGGTTAGCTCCGTCCACCGTGGTGAAACGGGAACTGCGACCGACGGGTCCGGATCCGAGCGAGAGCTGTACGTGTGGGCGCCGGTGAGAACCGGCGGTATGGGCCTCGTCTACTCGTGGAAGTGGGACCGCATTGATCCCGGCAGTCAGAAAGAATTGCTGGAGCTCGTATATATCGCCGCGTTTGTTTTGATCATGGCGCTCGTGCTTGGCTACGTCATGTCGCGCTTCGTCGCGGAGCCCATTCGCGCATTGGCCACGAAGGTTCGCGAGATGGCTCCCAGTACGCAGACCGATACCGGCCCGTTGCGAGGTGATGAAATCGGAGCGCTGCAAAATGCGTTCAGCGACCTTTCTTCGAACCTCAAAGAGCGGGACGCGCGCATTCGCCTCGACATGACTCAGATCACCGAGCTTGCGGAATCCCTAGAACGTCGCGTTGAAGAGCGCACGCGCGAGTTGCGCGAAGCGCAGGCGGCCCTAGTCGAGACTGAGCGCCTCGCGGTCATCGGGCAGGCGGGCGCCATTATTAGCCACGAGCTTCGCAACTCGTTGAATGCGGTGGGTATGGGCATCGACCTTCTGATTCGAAACACGGATGGGCGCGCTGAGCTGCGCGAAGTGCAGCAACAGATACGCTCCGAAGTTTCGCGCCTACGCGCGCTTTCGGATGATCTCCTGAACTTCACCAAGGAGCCCACGTTGCGACGCCGAGCAGTGCCGCTTCAGCTTCTCGTGCAAACGGCTGCGGCACTCATTCAGGATCACGCGCAGACGTTCAACGTCGAAGTCGACGTCGACGTGCCGGCATCCATCCGCGTGGATGTCGACTCTGACCGAATTCAAAGTGTCATTGTCAACGCACTGCGCAACGGCGTCGAGGCCGCGAGCGCAAGCGAGCACACTCCGCGCCGTGTGGTGCTAAGCGTCGAGGACTCCCACGACGGTCGGGTGCATGTTCGGGTGGATGACACAGGCGATGGCGTGCGCGCCGACCTGGGCGAACGAGCATTCGAGCCCTTCGTGACGACAAAGCGAACTGGTACCGGACTCGGCTTAGCTACAGCGGCGCGTTTCGTGCGGGCCCATGGTGGAACTATTCGCCTTTCGCCTAGTCCCTTGGGCGGGGCTCGCCTCGAGTTCGACATTGCGGTAGCTACAGCAGCGAGCGAGCTGAGGGCCAACGCATGAACGAGAGCGTCTTACTGATCGACGACGAGAAGTCCTTCCGCGTAATCGTGGAAGCCGCGTTGCGCGAGGAGGGCTACGACGTTCGCACGGCACCCAACGCTGCGCTGGGGATCGAGCTCTGGCGCAAAGCTCCGACCGACCTCGTTATTCTTGATCGCAATCTGCCCGACGCCGACGGTGTCGATGTGCTCGCGCAGCTCGTCCACGACGCGCGGGAGCGGAGCACCGACACAGTAGTCTTGATGGTTACCGCGTACGCCGAAGTCGACAACGCCGTGGATGCGTTGCGTCGTGGTGCCGACGACTACATCACCAAGCCCGTTCAACTTCCCGATCTTGTTATCAAGTTGCAAAAGGCTCTGGAACGGCGGCGTCTCGAGCGCCGCGTGCGCGCGCTCAAATCGCGCGAAGGCGATGTCAGCTCGCAGCTCGAGAAATCCAAGAGCCCCGCCATGCTGAAAGTCCTCGACATGGCGCGGCGCGTTGCCGCAAGTCCTGACACCGCGGTGCTCCTACAAGGCGAAACAGGCTCCGGCAAGGACATGCTGGCGCGCTACATTCATGCCCATACCGCGGGCCGCTCGGAAGCCGCGCTCATCGAGCTCAATTGCGCAGCGATTGCTGACTCACTCGCGGAGACGGAGCTCTTTGGTCATGAGCGTGGTGCATTCACGGACGCGAAGGCCTCCAAGCCCGGGCTGCTTGAGCTTGCGACAGAGGGAACCCTCTTCCTAGATGAAATTGGGGACCTTGGGCTTGGCATCCAGGCAAAGCTGCTGCGTGTTCTCGAAACGATGCGCTTTCGCCGCGTCGGCGGAACGCGAGACCTGAGCGTCGACATACGTTTTATCTCGGCAACGAACCGGGACCTTGCGCACGACGTCGAAGAGGGCCGCTTCCGTCTCGACCTCTTTCATCGCATCGACGTGTTCCACCTCGTGGTACCGCCCCTGCGCGAACGCCCTGAAGACATTTTGCCCCTCGCTGAAACCTTTATGCGCACGACGGCGCTGCGTTTGGGGCGCAAGCTTGACGGGATCGATGATGCTGCGGTCGATGCACTTTCAAAGTATCCCTACCCCGGCAACGTGCGCGAGCTTCGAAACGTAATCGAACGCGCCATGATTCTCGAAACCGGAACTAAGCTCACCGCGAATTCGCTCGTGCTCGGGACGGCTCGCACCGCGCCATCCACCAGCGAGAACTTCTTCAGTGTGCGCCTGCCACCTGGCGCGCCGCCGCCCACGTTGCGCCAACTCGAAGCGCTCTACCTCGAACACATCCTCGCCCAAACCGACGGCAACAAGACGCAGGCCGCGCGAATTCTGGATGTCTCGTTCCCGACGATTGCCAAAAAAGTCGCCGAGGGCGGCATCAAATCGTCTAGCTGACCTCGAAACTTTCTTGCGAGTCGCCTCGCAAGTTTCTTTCGACCGCAGTCCTTTGCAACTACGCGCTGCGCGCATTTTACCGCGTTAACGCATGCCGCCTGCTGGATCGCGCGTTGCATAACGTTGGGGGATGCAACGCTTCGCCCTTGGGATTCTGATTGTCATGAGTGTGGGCCTCGCGGGCTGCGGTGCCGAGCATGCGCCGGCGGCTGCGGGTCAGGGCCCGCCCGCCGTGCATCATGTGGACGGAACCGTGCATCTGACTCCGGGCTCACGCCGCTTCATCACGGTTGAGCCGGCCAGGGTCGTTTCAGGAGCCGCGGCGCTCCGGGTGCCCGGTAAGCTCATCTTTCGCGACGGCGCGATTTCGGAAGTGGGCTCTCCGATGGCTGGTCGAGTCACGCAGCTGCTCGTCAACGTCGGGGATCACGTACTACAAGGTGCGCCATTGATCGGCATACGAAGTCCTGACGCGGCGTCGGCGCGCGCGCAGATGTCGACGTCGCTACAACAGCTCGCGGCCGCGCGCATGGTGCGAGATCGCGCCGTGCGAATGCTCGAGCAAGGCGTCGGTACCGAAGCAGAAAAACTCTCGGCGGAAGTACACGTCGCCGAACTTGAAGCCGAAGTCGCTCGGGCGCGCACCACCGTTTCGTTCGTTGGCGGAGGTGCTGGCGGCGATGTGATCCTGCGTTCCCCCATCGCCGGCACAGTCATTAGTCGCAACGCGACCCTCGGTGGAAGCGTCGAACCAGACGGACCCGCAGTGATTGAGATAGGCGACCCCAACGCCATCCTCGTCGAAGCCTCGGTCTTCGAACGCGACGTTGCGCTCGTTCACGACGGCGCAAGCGCGCATATCCAGCTCACGGGCATCGAAGCGGCGATCGATGGACGCGTTGTGGCCGTGGGTGCGACCGTCGACAACGAGCTGCGAACCATGAACGTGCGCATCGCGCTCGACCACGCCCCCGCCGGCTTGCGCCCGGGTATGTTCGGTCGTGTTGCCATCGATTCGGCCGAGGCGGGCATTACGTTGCCGTCGCAAGCGATCGTGATCCGCGATGGGTCGACCTACGCAGTCTACATCGACAACGGGGACGGTAGTTTCACACGGCGCGCCGTTCAGGTCGGCCAATCCATCGACGGGCGTGTGCAGGTGTTGAGCGGCCTGCAAGCGGGGGAACGGGTTGTCGTTAGCGGCGCACTTTTGCTCGATGGCGAAGCAGACCTTCTCATTTAGTTAGGTACGGTCCCCATGCTGCAGAAATTCATTGAGCTGTGCGTCAAGCGACGCCTCGCTGTTCTTGGTCTCACGCTCGGCATCGCGACGTACGGTGTTCACGCATACTTGAACACGCCTGTCGAAGCCTTCCCTGACGTCACGAACCTGCAAGTGAACATCGTTACGCAGCTGGCGGGACTTGCACCGCCGGAAGTCGAGAAACAGATCACCATTCCTATTGAGCGCGCGCTCAACGGAACGCCGGGCATGATTTCGATGCGCAGCGATAGCATGTTCGGCTTATCGCTAATTTTGCTCACCTTCGAAGATGGCACCGATCCGTTTCGCTCTCGCGTGCTCGTCGAACAGCGCCTTCACCAGGCCGAACTTCCCGATGGCGTCACACCCGAGCTTGCCCCCGACGCAACGCCGCTCGGCGAGGTCTACATCTACCGACTTACCAGCGACCGCCACACCCTCACGGAGCTGCGCTCGGAGCAAGAGTGGAATGTTGCGCCGATGCTCAAACGCGTGCCGGGCGTTGCCGATGTCGTCGTTCGCGGCGGCTTCCTAAAGGAGTACCACGTTGAAGCCGACCCCTCGCGCCTGCTTGCGCACGGCCTGACTCTGTCCGATGTAAACGATGCGCTCGAACGAGCCAATCGCAACAGTGGCGGCGGCTTCATGGACTCTGGCGATCAGCAGCTGGTCATTCGCGGCGTCGGTTACTTTCAAAACGCGCGAGAGATTGAAAGCGTGGTTCTGAAAAGCGAGGGCGGGGTGCCAGTCACCATCGCGGATGTGGGTCGCGTGGTGCAAAGCCATACGCCGCGTCAGGGAACTGCGGGTTTCAACGACAACCCCGAATCCGTGGAAGGGCTTGTGCTCATGCGGCGCGGGGAGAACCCATCCATCGTGCTCGAGGGATTGCACGAAAAACTCGCGCTCCTCAATCACGGCCTTCTGCCGGACGGAATGCGCATTGAGACCTTTCTCGACCGAACTCTGCTGGTCGACCGCACGCTTGAGACGGTGCATCACAGCCTGCTGGAAGGGGCAGTACTCTGCATCGCTATCGTCTACATATTTCTTCGCAGCTTGCGCGGCTCGCTCATCGTCGGCTCGGTCATTCCTTTGGCCTTACTGACGGCCTTCATCGGTCTCTACGCGATTGGTCTACCGGCAAACCTTATCTCGATGGGCGCAATCGATTTTGGGATCATCGTTGATGGGGCCGTTATCTTGGTCGAAAACGTAATTCACAAACTGCAGGAGCATCCGCCCCGAAATACGCGCGAGCGCCTCTCGCTTATTACGAGTGCTGCAGTAAGCGTCGCGCAGCCGACTCTCTTCGCGATGGCCATCATCATCGCGGCGATGATTCCGATCTTTACGCTGCAGCGCGTGGAGGGCCGGATCTTCCGCCCACTAGCCCTGACATACAGCTTTGCGCTCATCGGAGCTCTGCTCTTCTCCTTGGCCTTCGTGCCGGCTCTGTGCGGTCTCTTGATGCGTATCAAAGACGCCCAGACCAAGGAGCCCGCGTTCATCGAAAAGCTCCGCAACAAATACCGCTCGATTCTAGTGTGGCTCTTGCGAAAGCGCGCGGTCGTCATCGGTGCCGTGCTTACACTGCTGGCATTGGGAGGCTTGGTTGGGTCGCAGCTCGGGTCGGAATTCCTGCCTGAGCTCGACGAGGGCGACATTCTGCTCTTCGTGGAAATGCCATCGAGTATCGCGCTTCCCAAAGCGCAGAAGATTCTGCAAGAAATGCGACGACGCATTCGCCAGTTCCCAGAGGTCATCTCCGTCGACACGCGTCACGGACGCCCGGAAGATGGGCTCGATTCACTGACCGTCAATATGGCGGACAACGTCGTCCATCTGAAGCCGCGTGATCAGTGGCGTGCGGGCTGGGACAAAGGGCGACTCACAGAGGCGATTCGAAGCGCGCTCGAAGACATACCCGGCGTGCGTTTCAATTTCTCGCAACCGATCAAGGACAGCGTTGAAGAAGCGATTAGCGGCGTGCGCGGCAAGATCGTGCTCAAGATCTTCGGCCCCGACCTACGCGTGATGCGCGAGACGCTCTTGCACGCAATGGATTCAATCCGGCGCGTGCGCGGCGTTACCGATCTAGCGCTTTACCGAGACCGCAGCGTGCCGCAACTTGAGATTGCCGTGAACCGTCCTGCTCTCGCCATTCACGGCGTCGACGTGGCAACAGTGCAAACGACCATCTCGACTGCGCTTGCCGGCCACGTTGTGACTGAGCTCTGGGAAGAGGAGCGAGTTGTACCCGTGCGCCTTCGCTTGCCACAATCCGAGCGCGAGGACCTGGACCGTATCGGCGAGATTATGGTGCCAACGCCGCAAGGCGCGCGCGTGCCGCTCCGCGAGCTTACGCACATCGCACTCACGCCGGGCCGCACCTCGATCAGCCGCGAGAACAACAGCCGCGCTCTCGCTCTAAAGTTCAACGTAGAAGGTCGCGACCTCGGCTCCGTTGTCGCCGATGCTATTGCGGCGGTTCACCGCGACGTTGCGCCGCACATGGCGGATGGTTACCACATCTCCTGGACCGGTGAGTTCGAGAACCAGCAGCGGGCAATGAAGCGCCTCAGCATCGTTGTGCCCCTCGCGATCATGGTTGTCTTTGTACTTCTCTACATGGCTCTGGGTTCAGCGCGAACCGCCGGCACTGTTCTGCTCGCGGCTCCATTCGCAATGTGCGGTGGCATCTTCGCGTTGGCACTAACGCACATCAACGTGAGCGTGTCCGCGGCGATCGGATTCATCGCTCTCTTAGGCCAGGTCTCGCTCGCGGCACTGCTTGTGCTGGGAGCTATCGACGATCGGCGCCGCGCGGGCGATGACATCATGACCGCCGTGGTCAGTGGATCGACCGAACGCTTCCGCGCCATCATCATGACTGCCCTCCTCGCGATGCTCGGCCTGATGCCGATGGCCGTCTCGACCGCGGTCGGCAGCGAAACGCAAAAGCCGTTCGCAGTCGTGATCATTGGCGGCATGGTCACGACGCTCTTCGTCACCCTCTTCGCCGTCCCAGTCATCTACACCTTCGTAGCAGCGAAGAAATTCAAAAACCTGGAATCCTTCGACGACGAAGACCCTCCTTCCCCGGCAGCTAGCGGTGTTTCTGCGGAAGGTTAACCGCCAAGTCACCACCAAACGCCAGATGTTCAATCCCAAACAAGAACAGGATTCTTGTCGCTACGGATCGGGCCGCGCGGCTGGCGCCTCCTGGTGACTTGGCGGTAAAAACCCCTAGCGCTCTATGATTTCGACGTTGGCGCGGGGGACTGTGACGCGGCGGCCGTCGGGGAGTTCGGCGATGAGGACGCGGACGATGGTGCCCGACTCAAGCTCCGTGAGCTGGATTGGCAGCTCCACGACTTTGCCAATGATGCCAAAGTATGGCGCGCGGATGATGCGCACTGGGCTACCGATCTCAAGCGACGGAACTTCCGCGGCGCGGCTCATCTCTTTCTTGTCATCGAGGTCCGGAACCACAAGCTCGGGCCGGATTACGCCTGCGCGTATCTGCGTTGCTCCGTTGACTGACGCCTTGCGCCCGTTGAGCTTGGTCGCGAGCTCGAAAGTCGCGCGCGCCATATCGATCGCGCCAAAGCCTTCGGTCACGACGATCGTCGTGGGTAGCTTCTCGCTCCCGGTGATCGCGACGCCGATTTCGTGTCCGACGATTTCCTTGATGTCGCGATAGTGGATGCCCCCGGCGATGACCGCGACTGCGCCGGACTTCTTCGCGGCTTCGTACGCGGGCAACGTGAGCAGGCGTCCACCCACGCAGACCTTGCCCGTTAGGTCACGCTCGAACATCGACGCCGTGAGCTCCACATCGGGCGCGCCGATGATCTCGATCGCGCCTTCGACTTCCCCGCCAAGTCCGAAGATGCCTTGGCACATCGCCCCGTGCGCCTCGACTGTGCAGCCCTCGCCTGGATGAATCTCTGTGACGAGTCCATCGATGTAGGCGTGCATTACGATGGGCGTGGGCGCCTCACGCAACATGACCCGACCCGTGCGATCGCTGATGGCGTCGATTGTTCCTTCGATGGGCGAGCTTAACTTGCTCTTGAAGAAACCGAAGATGCCAGGCGAAATCGCCAGAAGCTCTTCGTGCTTCACTGCATCGCCGACCTTCTTCTGCATCAGCGAGGGCACATCCGTTTCGAGCACGCCCAAAATGCCGGCGGCGTTCACCGCGTACACTTTGCCAGGCAGATCCGTACGCGCGACGATGTCCCGACTTCCCACGCGGTCGCCGACTTTCACGACAACCTCGCCGCGCAGCGGCAACTGCCGATGCTTCTGAATGAGCACGTGCTCACTGACCTTGAGGCCGGGCGTGTACGCGGCACCCATCAGGCGTGCTCCGGATACTCGTCCATCGCACGACCCCAACGCGAAAGGGCCTCGACGCGAGCGCTCCGCTCAGCCGGAACCGTGAAAGGCTGACGGCCACGACAATCGATCACAAGACCAACGACGCCGCCGGTGACTTCCACCTCGCGCGATTTGCCCGGACCGGCACCGACGTCAAACCCCTTGGCGGGCATGAGCGTCGCGCGCGTGCGCTTTTCGCTGTGCTCAAGTGGCAGCAGGATCAGATCACCAAACTTGCAACTGTGCTCCTGCGCCGGTCGATCGCCTTGTGCCTCAAGCTTCACAAGCAGGCACGGCGCACCCTGCGTTCCCGGGCCGATCGGGGCAATGCAGGTCCCCAGCCACACCAGGCAATCTCGTTCGAAGACTTCCGTCGCGGCCTCCGCGTGCACACTCGAAAGCACACCAAGGTGCGGCATCATGAAGATGCTATCCACCGCCAACGCGGTCACGCCTTCTGGCAAGAACGCGTCGATCATCATGCGCATCGACTGTTGGCGTCGCGGCGCGTGGCTCAGAACGCCGCCCGATCCGATAATGAGATCGAGCTTCATCATGTCCACCAAGGTGCGGCCACTCGCCGATTGCCGGAACGCATCGGCAATCGTGCGCTCCTGTTGCACTCCCCGCAGCTCGACGGCGAACGCCTTGTGCTGCACCAGTGAAAGTCGCAGCGCTTCACGAGCGATGGCTTGCTCAATCTGCAACTCTTGCAGCGTCACCGGGATTGTCGTCGGGCGAATCATCTTGTTGCCAATACGATTGCGTAGATCTTCTTCCTCGATATCGAAAAGAACCCAACGCAAGATGTTGGGCAGGCCGGCCTCTGCCAGCACGTTGGATACCGAGTAACTCATTCCAAGATTCGCACTCACGGTGCGGTTGAACTTTTCCGAAAAGACGCTGAACACGTCGGTCGTCGCGCCGCCGATGTCGACCCCAAGAACATTCTGGTGAGTTGCCTTGGCGAGCTGCTCAATCAAGAGCCCCACCGCACCTGGGGTCGGCATGATGGGAGCGTCCGTCATGTCCATGAGCTTCGCGTAACCGGGCGCTTGCTGCATGACGTGCTCGAGGAAGAGATCGTGAATAGACTCGCGCGCGGGGTGAAGGTCCTCTTCTTCGAGCGTCGGGCGCACGTTGCCCACCGATTGCAATGAGACCTTCTTGCCTAAGATTTCATCGACGCGTCCGCGAACCTGAGAGTTGCCCGCGAATACGACCGGCAGATTGAAGCCAATGCCCAAGCGGGGCCGGGGATTGGCCGCCGCCAGCATTTCGGCGAGCTGTACCACGTGTTTCTCTGTGCCCCCATCGATGCCGCCCGCGAGCAAGATCATGTCTGGGCGCAACTGACGAATGCGCTCAATCTTTTCGTGCGGCTGCCGGCCGTCGTTGATCGCGAATGTGTCCATGACAATGGCGCCGGCGCCGAGCGCTGCACGCTCCGCCGACTCCGCCGTCATCGATCGCACCACGCCGGCGACTACCATCTGCAGACCACCGCCAGCCGACGACGTACTTATGTAAATGTCGACGCCGCCCTCCTCCGTTTGCGGGCGCATGATGAATTCTTCGCCGTCCTTGTGTCCAACGATCGTGCGACCGCACAGCTCAGCAACTTCGACTGAAGCGTTGAACACACCGCGTGTCACGTCCTCGAAGGGCGCTTCGACCGTGGTAGGCGCCTCCCCGCGCGCCGTGAGTCGGAACGTTCCGTCGGTCTGCTTCTCAATCAGAATGGCTTTCGTTGTGGTCGAGCCGCAATCCGTCGCAAGCACGCTGCGAATCTCGGAAAACGGGTGACCCGTTTTGCTGACCGTCGGCGTTTCAGATGCGTGATGCGTGGCCATCGGACGCGAGCGTCTTACGGCCGTTTCTTCGTGTCAACGCGGACAACGCACGGGTCTTTCGCCCGCGTAGTGCCACCGTGGATGCTCGCGTGAATAGATTTGCGCGTTGTCGGGCTGCACCACCGTGGCGGCGGGCAAGCTGCGCAGATAGGCGGCGATGGCGTCGCGAATGTTTGGGCCGTCGTCAGGCATACGGATATTGTTTGCGTCGATCTCCGCGGTAAGTGCGCGGTCTCCGCCGGTAGCGAGAAAGTCGCTCGTCGCAATGGTAAGGCGATCCGAGTCGCGGACAGGTCGGCCGTTTGCTCGCGCGATGTCGACGCGCAACTCGCGTCCATGACACTCCGCGTTCACCGTCACGCCGCCCACCGAAAGCAGGCTTCCGTTCGACGTAACGTTGTCGGCGAGAATGCGCCTGAGCTGCGCTCCCGTGAGCGTGACGAGCGCGAAGCGATTGTCGAACGGAAACGTCTCGTAAAGGGCGCCGTAGGTGAGCACGCCCTCCGGGAAGTCCGCACGAATACCACCGCCGTTTACGATCGCAACGTCTGCGCCGCGTTGCGTTGCAAGCATCCAATCGGAAAGCAGATTGCCAAGGGGCGACTCGGAGTCATGGCTTCGGCGAAATGGCGCACTGAGTTGTACGTGCAAAAGCTCGTTACGCACCGAGAGCGCTTCGGCGAAGCGCGGCTCGAGCGCTGCGCGAAGCACTGCATCGGGCTGCACGCTTGCGCCCTCGTAGGTCGTGGCTGAGCAAGCACGTGGACGCTGTCCAACATCGCACAGATGCTCCGGCGCAAAGACGTGTGAGCTAAGAATCCGACCGCTCGCGCGCTCGACCGTAAAATCAATACGGCCGAATGCCACACCGCCCGAGAGCGATTCGATCACGGGCACGCCGTGGATGATGTGTGCCATTCCGGCGTGCGTGTGTCCGGCCACTGCGGCGTCGATGGTGCCGGCAGGCAGTGCATTAACGAGGTCGACGATTTCCTCATGTTGATTGCAGCTCGAGATGTCCAGCGGGTCATCGAATGATCGGCAGATGCCCCCCGCATGCGCGGTTACGAAAACGAGCTTCGCACCGGCTGCGCGCAGTGCGGCCGCTTCGCGCACAACCGTCGACTCGAGCGGCTGCATTGTCAGGCCTTGGAAGTTCGCAGCGATAGTGGTGTGCGCTGTCGCCTCGGTACTTAGTCCGATCACGCCAATCTGGACTCCACTCGCGTCGATCATCGTCGTGACGCGAAGATTGGGTGTGCTGGGGAGCGCACCGCTCGCATTCTCAACAAGGTTCGCCGAAAGAAATGGGAAGTTCGCTTCCGCAATGCGTGCGAAAAGTGCACCGCGCGGATTGTCGTTCGGGTCACGCGGCGTCGCGCGCTCGCCAACCGGGCCAAAGTCAAACTCATGGTTGCCGACGGCAACCGCGTCGTAGTCGAGCGCGTTGTAGCCCTCGATGACCGCCGCGCCTTCATTCATGTTCGATTCGAGCGTGCCCTGAAAGAGATCGCCGCCGTCGAGCAACACGACCCGGCCCCCATCGCGCTCGCGCGCCGCGCGTAGATTGCGAAGATAGCCGGCGAGAATCGGGAGGCTTCCGATATGTCCGTGCAGATCGTTGGTGCCAACGAGCGAGATTACCACGGTCGACGGCAGGACCGCCGGCGCGGGATCGTTTGTCGCTGCGCTCGTTGCGGGAGACACAGACGTCTCACGCTGAGCCGGGGAGGATCCGCAGCCGAGCACCAAGATCAAAGCGAGTGTGGATAGAATGCGCATGCGCCACCTAGTGAAGCACCGACGCACGTGGAGTGCCAGACCGATTCGGTCTAGGCTTGGGCTCGTGAACTTCTTCGGTCACGCCATCGTCGCGTCCAAGATGCGCGAGACATCCGCAGGCCTCGTCTTGGGCGCAATGTTGCCGGACTTTTGCGCGATGGTTCGAGCACGTACGACGGTCTTTTACGACTCTACCGTGCAGCGAGGCGTCGCGCTCCATCACGATACAGACGCTGCCTTCCACGGCGCGCGCGATTTTGTTGAGTTGGCCTCGAAAACCACTGCAGCGTGCGAAGCACGGGGCGTTTCGCGAGGCGGAGCGCGCGCGGTGGGCCACATCGGCGTTGAACTCTTGCTGGACGCGACGCTACTGCCTGATCTTGCGGGAGAAGCACTCTACTTCAACGCGATGAAGCTCGCGTCGTCTGAGCGTTTCGCAGATTTTGAAGTCGAGGAGCACGCGCGGGTCATTGCGCAACTCACCCGTAGGATTGCTTCCTACGGCTCTCCTTCGACCCATAGTTCGCCCGCGAATGTCGCGGACCGCTTAGTCCGCATTCTGACCGATCGGCCCCGCTTGCGTCTCGATGCCCACGGCGGCGCGATGGCCCGTGAAGCGCTCGAAGAGATTGAACCGGAGCTGCGCTTGCGGGCGCCCCACTTGATGCGGGACGTCGTCGCAGGTCTTCAGAGCTGGACCTAAAACCCGCGCGTGCTGGCAACGTAAGTTCCGATGCCCCCCACGAGCACGCACAGCAACGTGGCTGTTGCGTACATCATCGCGGCTGCCTGGCGCGCTTCTTTT
Source organism: Sandaracinaceae bacterium (assembly GCA_016712745.1). Classification (GTDB taxonomy): domain Bacteria; phylum Myxococcota_A; class Polyangia; order Polyangiales; family JADJQN01; genus JADJQN01. The sequence goes on along the minus strand of JADJQN010000015.1, from coordinate 663,978 downwards.
GCGTGACGTGGAGCGGTCCACGCGCCGACGCCGGCAGCGAGCGAAAGCGCGAGCACCACAAACGCAAGATGCTCCTTCGTTTCAAAGAGCAATCCAGCACTCGGATGGTCGAAGAAGAGTGGACGCTTTATCTGCGCGCGATACGGCTCGTAGATGGTGCAGCCGAGCGAGAACGCAACGCAGCTCAACGCGCTCGTCAGCGCGACCGACCATTTTGTGCCACGCGAAAGTGGCTGGCCTTTTCGTAGGAGAATCGCCGGGTGCAAAAGTGCAACGGTGAGCAAAACGCCGAAGTGGCCGTGCATCGACTCCAGCAAACGCATGAAGCTCATGGAAACCTCCACGAGCAGTACGCGAGTATCAGCGCAATCGGCACGATGGCGCGGCTTAGCGCGCGATAACATCGGCCCTGCTGTTCGTCAGAGAGGCGATGGGCAATTGCATAGGCAATGATGCCGAACACGCCGCCCCAGAACGTTGCCGTCAGTACACGCCAGTAGAACGAGGTGTGAATCGTAAATACGAGCAGCGTCGGATCGATCGGCGCCGAGCGGAGCCGTTCAACGATTCGTTGCGCAACATAGGCTAACGATGCACCGATCCCAAAAGCAAACGACGCGACGGGAAGTGCTCGCCTGACGTCGTCCCGCACTTCTACATTCCGGCGATGAGCTGCAGCCAAAGAATGTCGTTTCGAATGCCAACGTATTCGGTGCCGGCAACTACCGCGTGTTCGGTCTCGCGGTTGATCTGGTAGTTCAAGGTCAGGTGAAGTATCTGCTGCGACGTTGGATACCAGTTTAGGCCGAACGTGATGCGCCAGGTCGACGGCGCGTTGTCCGGACTCACGTACGAGTTAGGGCTCGTGTATCCGGGCGAGCCGACGCCACCTCCGAAGAACGAACCATCCGCCGGGCCATTGGGGGATACGGCGTCAAAGCGAGTAAGCACTTCCAGAGACTGCTCGTGGAAGGGAAATAGCACTGGGGGCAAGACGTACTGAACTTGCGCGTTTACGCCCCAGCCCACGCTATCGACGGAGCCAGTGCCGCCAACGCCGCAACTGTCGTCATAGCCAAGGGCCTTTCCGAGGCCGCTTCCGTTCACGCCGCCGCTTCGCATACGGACGAATGCGAGCGATGCAAAGAAGCCGCGATATCGAAACTCTGAGTCGACAGTCCATCCGCGGTTCCAATCACCGCGATCGCTGCAGTTCGTGTACGCCCCGCCGCCCAGCGCAACGCGTGGGATCTCGTTGTGCGCAAGATCGTTCTCGTTCTCGATGCCGACCGGAGCGCCGAAGACGTGAAACGACAAACGGCCAGCGTAGAGGAACGCATTGTCATCGTTAACGATCTGATTGGCGCCGCGACCTAGGAATGCGCCTACCGCGTACTGCAACGAAGGGATGCGAAGCGCGGGCTCGCGATTGCCGAAGGTGCCCGAGAACATCAAACCGATGTCGCGCGCGTAGATGGTGCCGAAATTCGAACGGTCGGGCGCCTGTGGGGTGAAAAGGGGACGGTCGATGAACGAAATCGATGTCTCGGAAAAAATCCCCATTCTCAGAAAGGGAAGACGAAATTGGCCGAAGCGAATCCCGAACATCGGCGAAATGGGCGAGTCAATGAAGACGTCTGTCGCCGATGGCGACGGGGACGTTTCGATCTCAAAGCGCAACATCGCCCACTTGTGCAGGAGGGCGCGAAATCCGAACCGCGCGTGCTGCACGATGAACTGGTCGTCGGAGGATGGGCTCTGAGGATCGTTCTGGCGCCAGAGAAAACCTGCCGCCAGATACCCCGTGGCGGCGAACGAACGGTGATGCCACTCGTCGTCCGCGTTCTCTTCCCAAAGCAAAAAGTCCGCGCGTGCACGCGTGGCGGAGGAGGTGCACAGCGCGATGCACATGAAGAAGACAATGCGATGAAGAAATACCCTCGACATGGGCGGGCACGTTATCAGAACCGATGGAAATCGGTGCGGTCGGCACACAATCGTTACGGAACCTCAAACACCTGCACGCCGTAGGGGCCATAGCCCTGGAACATGCGCACATTCACCCGAAATCGCCCCGCCAAAGTCGGGCAGAAGCGGACGCGCGGAAAGGCATCGCGCTCGCCGTCGCGCGCGATTTCGTTGCCAAGGCCATCGAATACCTTGAGGTCGAGCTCACGCACCGAAGGCACGCCCGCACCCAACGCCACATAGCAATGGCCCGCTTGCGCATCGACCTCCAAATCGCGTGCGAGCGACGTCGTAAGCTCACCGCTTACCAAGTCGTTGACCGGACGTCCGCGCTCGCCCACAGCCTGATGGCGCGCACGAATACGCGTCGCGACGAAGTCAGTGCCCGCGCCACCGATGGGAAACGTGGCTGCACTCTGGTGAGGCGTCGCGCTGCTCGTCCCAACCGTCGACCCAAGAAGCTGCCATCCCATGGCTCCGCCGCCGCGCACCATTCGGATTGATAAACGATGCGTGCCTGGCGCCGCCGGACACAGTGGCTGAGCTACGCCAAGCGTGGGCACAGCATCGCGGGTGCCGTCGTGCTGAAGCTCGCCACCGCTCGGGGTGTTTACCGCAATGTCGATGTCTTGCACGCTCGGCTCTGCCGCTGTAACGACCCGATAGCAACGGCCCGGAACAAGTGCGAGCTCCCGCTCGATACGCTGGCCTTCCGTGAGCGACTCACGCGCCGCCGGAGTTACAGCCTGCATCTCCGGTGCAACTTGGCGAGCCCGTGCGGCAACCTGGTCGAGCAACCCCTGCTGGCCGCCTTCCGCGGGCACCGCGGCGCCACTCGCCGACGCGGCACTGTTCGAGTTGAACACACCAATAGCGAAATCGCCGCGCCCGCGGAATGCTGTCACCCGCGCCTGAAGGTGCTCACCGCGTGGACCCGCGCAGAACGAGGCGCTGGCCGTGGTGCTCGTCTCGACGTCTCGCGTGAGCACTGTCCGTCCCCGCACGATTTGCACATCAATATTTACAATGCTCGGTGCTGACCGTGCCGCGACGACGATGCACTGCCCGGGGCGCAACGCGATGGGCAAATTCCGAGTCTGCCCTTCATTGAGAGATCCGGCGCGGCGTGTGATCGGAGTATTGATGTCGCCGCCCAAGCCCGCCGCTGTTTCCGCTACCGCCGTCGCAAGCTGCTCGACGTTCTGCGCGAAAGCCGCGGTCGCCTTAGATGAAAGCGCAACCATCAACCCAATCAGAAAAACCCGATGAAGCATCCGCCCCTCTCCTTCTTCGCAGCGCTATAGTAGCAAAGCCATGGCCATCCAACACGGTGATTATCTAGGCGGACATTTCCTCAGTTCGGGCAATCCTGACGCAGAGCTTACGATCCTGAGCCCTGCCGACACGAACGACGAGGTTGGTCGCTACGCCATCGCTCTCGAGCACGTCGATGAAGCGGTCTCGGCGGCGCGGAGCGCTCAGAAGAACTTTCGCAAGCTCGGTGAGGAGAAGCGACGCTCGCTTCTACTCGCGTATCAGCAGAGGCTGCGCGCAAACGCGGAAGAGCTCGCGCGGACCATCGCTCGTGAAATTGGCAAGCCCTTGTGGGACGCGCGCAATGAAGTGAATGCGATGATCGGCAAGGTGGATTTGTCGCTCGGGGAAGGAGCGCGCTTCACCAAAGACGAAGTGCTGGCAAATCTGCCCGGCGAGATACGATATCGACCGCACGGGGTCCTTGCGGTTGTTGGGCCGTTCAATTTCCCAGGGCATCTCCCGAACGGGCAAATCGTGCCAGCCCTCTTGCTCGGCAACACGGTGGTCTTCAAGCCGAGTGACAAAGCTCCGGGCACGGTCCTGTGGATGGCGCGCTGCTTTCATGAAGCGGGTTTTGGGCCGGGCGTGATCAACGTCGTGCAAGGAGGAGCGGAAACCGCCCAAGCGTTGGTACGCCATGCCGATATCGACGGAATTCTTTTCACCGGCTCGCTTGCAGTCGGCAAAAAGATTGTCGAGGCCAATCTCGATCGGCCCGGCCGCATCGTCGCGCTCGAGCTTGGCGGCAAGAACGCATCGCTCGTATTTGACGACTGCAACCTCGAACGAGCTGCGCGAGAGATTGCTTACTCGGCGTTCGCGACGTCCGGTCAGCGGTGCACGGCAAGCTCGCGGGTCATCGTGACGAAGGGTGTAGCGGATGCCCTGATCGACCGTTTGAGCGACTGCGCCCGCCGCGCGGTCGTCGGCTATCCGCTCGACGAAGGCGTCTTCATGGGCCCCGTCATAAGCGCAGACGCCAAATCCAACTTGCTCGCGGCACAGCAAGTCGCACGCAGCGCAGGGTTCGAAGCGCTCGTTGAAGGTGGATCCGTCGAGGTGGCCGGGCATCCGGGCTTCTACGTGCGCCCGTCGCTGCACAAAGCGCCGGGCGCAAACGCACATGCGGTTGGCTATACGGACCATGAGCTCTTTGGACCTGACCTCGCGATTCACGTCGTCGATAACATCGACGAAGCGATCCATCTCGCCAACGCGACACGCTTCGGTTTGACAGCCGCGGTGTTCACGTCATCCCGCGCGGCGTTTGAGTCAGTAGCCGATGAGCTGCAGGTCGGAGTTATTCACTGGAACCGATCGAGCGCGGGCGCGAGCGGTCGACTGCCGTTTGGCGGAATCAAAGACAGTGGCAACCACCGCCCTGCGGGAATCACGGCCGGTGCGCAAAGCGTCTATCCGCTCGCGGTCTACTTGTCGCCGCCCGACGATGCGCCGCTCCCGTCCTGGCCGGGCCTCTCCTTCTGAGCCGCACACTCTGCGTCTTTCTTCTCGATGCGTGAAACTATGTGCTCGATAGACGCGCGTCGTTCGAGCAGGCGCTGAAGCACATCCCATTCTTGCCGCGGGAACAATGCGCTCAGCATTGGCGAGAAAAAGAGCATTCCCTGCGAGGCCAGAAAGTTTAGCGGACGCACAGATTCCAAAAAGAGAATCGCTGGCGCAACGAGGCCACGCTGCACAACGGCGTGAGCAAAGCGCTCGAGCAACTTTTCCTCCTCGTCGTTGAGCGTATCGGGCTCGGCATCCATTGCGCCAAAGCATACTCGCCTAAACCGTAGCTTCCGTGCATGCTTTTCGCATGGAGCAGCCGCTCTACTTCCCGACACGCGTTCACCTTCTGGTGTGCACTGGACCGAGCTGCACGCGCGTAGGTTCGCGCGAGCTTTTCGCACGAGTATGGAAGCGTCTCGAGGACGAGAATATTGCGTACTACTCGAGCGGCGGAAACGTGCGCCTGACGGAAACCGGGTGCTTGGGCGCCTGCTCGTTCGGGCCTAACATGACTTGCTACTACACGGAAAACGGCGCGCTTAGAGAGGCTTGGTACAGCAGCTTGGATGAAGATAGTTTCATGAACGTTGCGCGTGCGCTGCAGCAGGGGCGCCCTGCCCCGGTCGAGCACCGCTACGACAAACGCTAGTCTGCATCTGCGGACGGTTTTAGCAGCGACGCGCGGCGCGCGAGATCCTGGCGCACAACCTCGGGCGCAAAGTCGAATGCGATAACAAGTCCCCGAAACCGATCGAGTGGGCTCTTGATCCGCATCGTCGAGACAAGGGCTGCCTTCGTGCCGATCTCAATGCGACGCACTTCCTTCCAAAGGCGAAGTCGCGTCGTCAGCAGGTGTTTGACCACGATTCCTTCGCCATCGATGCGGTAGTCGGTCGGAAACAGGAAGCTCGAAACACTACCAAGCAAAACTAGCAGGAAGAGGAAGCTGGTCCATGCCTTGTCCTCCCCGAGGGCGCGCGACGCCACTACGGCGGTAAGCGAACAGAATAACAGAACGCCCATCGCTACAAATGGACGTTTGCGCGCGGGATGGGCGCGCCACGCGACAGCGGGCGTAAAGGTGGTCAAGACGACACAGACGGTACCCGCGTTGGGACCGGAACGAAACGCGCGCGCGGACGCAGGAGAGCATTCGTGCTTCGCTGCTCAAAAACGTGGGCGACCCACCCGGCCATGCGGCCCAGCGCGAAAACGTAGCTCGCCGAACCCTCAGGCAAGTCCAGCGCCGCCGCGAGGGCTACGAGACCAACATCTACCGTCGGAGCTTCGCCGCCAGTGTTCTCCACCGCACGGATCAGGGCAAAAATCTTCTGCGTGCGCTTCGTGCCGCCAAACGACTTCGCGTGCGTTAAAAGCAATGCGGTGCGGGGATCACCTTCCCGGTACAGTCGATGACTGAAGCCGCTGATGGATTCGCCTCGCGCGCGTCTTGCGCGAACGGTAGCGAGTGCTTCATCGGGCCCCGGAATCTCGCGCAGCAACGCTTCCACGCGATCGCACTCACCGCCGTGCAAGGGACCAAAGAATGCCGAGACTGCCGACAACAAACACGCGTAAAGATCGGCGCCGGTCGACGCCGTCACGCGCGCCGCGAACGCAGATGCGCTCAACTCGTGATCAGCGACAAGGACTAGTGCACTGTCGAGTGCACGAACGAGCCTCGGCGTTGGGCGTTTCCCGAATGCCTGCGCCGTGCGATGTGCGACGCTCTTGGCAACGCTGGGGGCCGCGCGCTTCGCTAGGAGCGCGGGCAAGCTCGCTGCGCACGCAATCACGCGACGCGCGCGCGCGCGCTCGAAGGTCTCCGACGTTGCAAACCGGTCTTGGTCACTCGCCGCGAGGCCGGAAAGCAAGTAGTTGAAGGCGTCACGCGTGCCGGCCCCCTTTGGCAAGAGCGCGAGCATGCGGGCCGCTTCGCGACTGACCCCATCCGGAAAGAGAGACACCTTCTCGGGCAGCGAATTTCCCCACAGAAGCTCTACGACTCGCTCGAAGCTGACGTGACGCTGTGCAAGCGCGATGGCCGCGTGGCCCCGATAATGCGGGCCGTCACTTTTGATTTCGGTGATAGACGAATCAAGAACCGGCTCTCCCCAGCGCAATGCCGACGCAGCCACCGCCGTATGCCCGGAACGTGCGTCGTGGCGCGCGCGCAAGCGGACGATGTCAGCTCTAAGGTAGAGACGCGCTCGACCGCCTACGCTTGCGACACTGCGCACGAAACCTCGACTGGCGTAGCTGTAAAGGCTCGCGCGCTTGATATCCAGCAGCGCACAGGCAGCGCTTGCCGTCACGTATTCGCTCGCTGAATTGGGCATCGGACGCAGCTTACATCGATTCACGAATCAACGTTGATCAATGTTTATGCCGGCGCCATAGATGGAGTGGGAGGCACTATGAACACCGGCAAAGAGGTTCACGAAGGGCTCGAGGGTATTGTGGTCACTGCAACGGCCATCGGTCACGTCGATGGCGAGAAGGGCCAGCTTGTTGTGCGGGGTCGCGACATCGAGGTGTTAGCCGAAACGTGTACGTACGAGGATGCGTGCGTTCTTCTCTGGGCGACACCCGAGAACGCACGCAGCTTGCAGACTGATCTAGGCATCGCCCGCCGCGATGCGTGGGAGCGCGTGACTCGGCTCGGCGATGCGCTGGCGCTCCCGGATGCGATGGAGGCGCTTCGCGCGGCGCTTGCGCATGTGCCTTCGGTCAACGACGCGCGCGACTCCGTGGCTCTCGCCGCAAGTGCCGCAGTCTACGTCGCGGCGTGGTCGCGGATGCAACGCGGGCTTGAGCCGGTCGCGCCTGACGCGAGCCTGACGCACGCAGCCGATTTTCTTCGCATGGTCAATGGCCAGGTGCCCGGTGCGGCACTGGTACGTGGCCTCGATAGCTATTGGGTGACTGTTGCGGATCACGGCATGAATGCTTCGACGTTCACAGCCCGTGTCGTTGCATCGACAGGTTCCGACATGGTGTCGTCGATCGTCGCCGCGGTGGGTGCGCTGAAGGGTCCACTGCACGGCGGCGCCCCCGGACCCGTGCTCGATATGCTCGACGCGATTGCGTCGCCGGCGCGCGCAGAGGCGTGGATCGAAGAGGCGCTCGCGCGTGGCGAACGCATCATGGGTATGGGGCATCGCATTTATCGCGTGCGCGACCCACGAGCCGAAGTGCTCGAGCGCGCGGTCGAAGCGCTCGCGACCGCCGGCGTGCGCACGGACCGGCTCGACCTTGCGAGGGCGGTCGAACGGGCTGCGACTGGCGTCCTTTCGCAACGCCACCCGACGCGAGCTCTGAAGGCAAACGTCGAGTTCTACACCGCCGTGCTGCTCGACACATTGGGTCTTGCGCGCTCTTCGTTCTCTGCAGTCTTTGCGATTGGCCGCATCGTCGGTTGGGCCGCGCACGTCATCGAACAGCGGACGAAAAAGCGCATCATTCGCCCGGACTCTCGCTACACGGGTCACCTCCCGGGGTGAGAACGCGGCGAGCGAGGCATAGCGCGAACCGTGATAATCTGGCCCGACCGTGAATCAGGGGACGCGGAGTTTCGGGGCCTATGAACTCGTGCGCGCACTAGGCGTGGGCGGGATGGCCGAGACCTACGTAGCGACGCGGCGCGGCCCGGGCGAATTCGAACAACAGGTCTGTTTGAAACGGATCCTGCCGGCGTTTGAACGCGACGAAACCTTCATCAAGATGTTTCTCGAAGAGGCGCGTCTCGCGGCGCGCTTACGTCATACCAATATCGTGCAAGTGATCGACTTTGGTGTGCAGGACGGCTCGCACTATCTGGTGCTTGAGCTTGTTGACGGGTTGGATCTCAAAGAGCTTCTTCGCGAGCTCAAGCGGCGTCACGAGACGTTGGCGTCGGGGCTCGTTGCGTTGATTGCGATCGAGCTCGCATCGGCACTCGACTTCGCGCACACCGGCGGGCGGGTCGGATCGTCCGTGCCCATCGTGCATCGTGATCTATCTCCTTCAAACGTGTTGGTCAGCTACGCGGGTGAAATTAAACTGACCGATTTCGGAATTGCGAAAGCGCTGAAGTCCACAACGCTGAATCTAACGCAGACAATCAAGGGCAAAGTTCCGTACATGGCGCCCGAGTATGCGCTTGAGGGGCGGTACGATCGGCGCAGCGACCTATTCGCGCTCGGGGTCCTTCTCTACGAATGCCTTGCCGGCGAGCGTCCGTACCGTGGCGCGACCGACGTGGAAGTAGTGAAAAATACGTCCGAAGGCAAACGCATTGCACTCGCTACGCATTGCCCGGCTGCGCCTCCTTCGCTCGTGAAGGCCATCGAAAAGCTGATCGATCCTGATCCCGACAGAAGGTTTTCGACTGCGAACGATTTCCTCGATGCTTTGACCGAGGTGGCCCCTTCGCCAACGGCGCGAAGGACTCTCGGCTCGCTCGCACATTCGCTTCGCCCCCACCCGAACGCGAAGCAGAGCGACACGGGCGTTGCCAATAATCCGACCGTTCGACTTGGCTCGACGACGCAGCCCGATCCACCTCCGGGCAGGCCCGCGTCGAACGAGTCGGGACCCGACGCGGTCACACGGACGCAGCATCCAGACGAGAGCGTCAACGAAGACAAGCATCGATCGGATGCGCCAACTCGTATCGATGAGGATCAGTCGGCGGCGCTTGCATTGGCGGCAGCAGAAACCAAGGCACTCAAGTTCTCGCCTGCGATGAGTAGTGACCTACTGGCGGCAACCCGCATTCACGCACGCGACGAAGCGACGACGAAGCGGCGACGCGGTTGGCAGGTCTGGCTCCTGCTCGCGCCTGCGCTCTTAGTCGGAGTGCTGCTCGTGCGTTGGTACGCCGCGGGAAGCGAGCGCACGGTTCGTGGGGACCCGAGTCCGAGTCCGAGTCCGAATCCGAATCCGAATCCGAATCCGAGTCCGAGTCCGAGTCCGAGTCCGAGTCCGAGTCTGAATCTGAATCCGAGTCCGAGTCCGAGTGCGAATCCGACTCTCGCTGCGCCGCCACCGGCCCCTCCCGGGGAACAGCGCGTGGCAGTCGAGCATTCGGCAGCTCCCGCGCGACTCAATGTTGTCATCATCCCTTTCGGCGACGTTTGGGTCGATGGCGCTCGCGTCGGGGAGTCCCCTGCGCGGATCACGCTCCCCCCCGGCACGCATCGCGTATCTTCTGGCCCCAGCACGCGCCCACAAACCGTGCGCCTGCACGCCGGCGAGTCCCGTTCGATCGAAATCAGGACAGTATCCCACGCATCGCCGTAAGCTATCGCCCGCAACGTATCGCTCAAGGAGACAGCTATGTATCGCTCGTTTGCCATCTTGTTCTGCGCAACAGCGCTGCTCACCGCATGCGGCAACGACGAATGCCCCGCGGGATCCCAGAAAGTTGGTGAACGCTGTATCGCCCTCGACGGCGGCGTACCGTCCGACGCGCCGAGCGATTCGCAAGTAGCGACCGATGCACCCACGAGCGACGGGCCTCGCGCTGACATGACCGCAGCAACGTGCACACCCGCGTGCAGCGGTGAAACGCCCGTCTGCTTCGAAGGACTCTGCCGCGAGTGCGAAGGCGACGCCGACTGTCCCGATCACTCGCCGCTTTGTCTCGCGCACAGCTGTGAACCGTGCAGCGCCGGCACCTGCACAGCGGATCAAGCGCTCGCTGAAATCGCGGCGCGCGCATGCACCCAGTTCACCAGCTTCGTGCAAAACACAAGCTTCGATTCTTTCCGGGCGGCTCTCTGCGCAGCTACCGCGAACATGAGCACGGTCTTCTACCGCACGAATCACGCAGCACTCCTATCGGGACGCGCAACCTATGACGCTTCCGCATACGAAGCGTGCGCAGCAGCCCCGCTGGATTTGCTGTCGAGCTGCGCCGAAATCGCGGGCGCCACTGCCGCCGGCGGCGATTGCTACATCAACAATGAGTGCGTGAGTCGCAGCTGCACCGAAGGTTCGGGTTGTGCAAAGACGTGCGCGCCCGTCGTTGCGCTGCACGGCACGTGCGAGCCTTTCGGACCAGAATGTGCCGAAGGGACAGCGTGCGTCGCCGGACACTGCGAAGCCGGCGGGCGACTCGGCGAGCCGTGTGTCTCCGGCGAGTGTGCTGAAGGCACGTGCCGCGCAGGTACCTGCGGGCCTCGCTACGTAATCGGTGACACATGCGCGAGCCCGGGGAGCTTCTGCTCGCCCTCCTTGTACTGCAGTGCCGAGAGCTCAATCTGCCGCGCGTTCCACGGAAATATGGAGAGTTGCGACTCGACCTTCTTGGGCCCGCGCTGCGCCGACGGTTTCGTGTGCGCCGCCGGCATCTGCCGCCCGGAGCTGATTGAAGGCGACACCTGCACCACGGAAAACGCAGCGCGCTGCGCAGCGGGAACTCAATGCGAATCAGGGCACTGCGAACGCATTCGCACAAACCGCGAGCACTGTGGCCCCGCTCCCTGCGCGCTCGGCCTGCGTTGCGTCACAGGGAGATGCGCGCCCCTGCCCAATCTCGGCGAAGCTTGCGAGGCTGAAGTCGGCTGCTTGCGCGGATCCTGCCAGGCCAGCACGTGCGTGAGCTTGAGTGCTGGCGCCTCGTGCATCGTCTCGAACATTGCAAATGGCGACGCGCTCGATCCGTGCGGCGCGAACTTCACGTGTGTGTCGGACGGAGTCAGCGCAACGAGCTGCGTGAGCGATGCCGCCCTGAGTGAGAGCTGTGGCGACACGACCGCGCACTGTGCCGACGTGGACGCAATGTGTTCGGGCGGTCACTGTGTCGCCGCCTGCTTGCCGGAGGCGAGCTGAGAACGCTCAGTCCTCGAGAGTATTCTTGGTTTGGTCGTCGAGAAGACCGAGGGCAATCGCCGCGGCCTTGCGAGCGCGCTCTAGAATTTGAGCGTCGTTCGCAATCTTCGTGGTCGCACGTTCAACCTTGGTGCTGAGCTCGGCCACGCGTTCCTCAAGCTCTTCGATGCGCTCTTCGTTGCCCAAAACAGTAGTCTCGAGCTCACTGATCTGTGCGCGAGCACCAGCCAGGTTGTGAGTGCGGGTCTCGAGATCTGCGGTCGCGGTCGACAACGCTGTCTCGGTCTCGGTGAGCTTGCGGCCAAGAACGGCGAGTTCGCGGCCATGCTTTTCGCCTGCTGCTTGAAGCTCGGTCGCGCCTTTCTCCTCGAGCTCGGAACGGAGCTCGGCGAGTGCCGTCTCCCCCGCGCGCGCAGCTTCCGCGAGCTCACGCGCGCGCTTTTTGTCGGCATCGGCAAGACGGCCTTCCATCTCAGCGAGCAGGTCGGCGCGCAACTGCTCCAGGGCGGCGTCCTTCGCTTCTTCTGCTTCGTTCGCACGCAACGCCAGCATGGCCGCGTGTTTGCTGGTAAGCGCTTCGATCTCTTCCGCGTGCGCTGCGTCTTTCGCGCTCAGAGTCGCCGCGTGCTCATCACGCGCTTCTTGGAGTGCGGCATCGTGCGCCGAACGTGCTTCGCGCAACGCGCGCTCGTTGGAGCTTCGAAGTTCCGCGACTTCCGCGGCGCGCTTCTCTTCGGCATCTTCAAGCTTGGTCGCGCTTTCGGCGCGTAGGCGCGCAATCGCCGTGTCGTGCGCTTCCTGGGTCGCAGCGGTCGCCGCCGCGTGGGTCGCCGTCGCGTCGGCAATCGCGGATTCGTGTTCGCTGATCAGCTTCGCGACATCCGCTGAGCGCGCTTCTTTCTCGGCGTCCAACGATTCTTCGAGCTTCTTGCCCTTGGTCTCGGCGCGCTCAAGGCGCGTCTTCAGATCCTCGGCGCGCTTCTGAATCGTTTCGCGATCGGCCGACAGCGCGGCCAATGTGGATTTGGTCGTCGCCAGGTCCACGTCCAGCGTGGCGATGCGTTCCTGATAATCGACGCCCTGACGTTCGAGCACGAGCGCTTTGTCGCTCGCATCCAGCAGCTGCTTATCGCGATTGCCGACCTGATCCTTGAGATCGAGGTTCTCTTTTTCTTTCTTGTTCAGCGCCTCGCGCAGGTCCAAGAACTCGCGACTCGATACGCCTCCGCCCTTTGCGGCGCGCGTTTTGAGCTCGACAATTTCTTTCTCGAGCTTGTCGACATCGGCCGCACGGCGCTTGGCCACAGTCAGTTCGTTTTTAGTTTCGCCGAGTTGATTCCGAAGCGAAGACAACTCAGCGCGCATCTCATCAACGGCACCGGTATCCGCGCGCGGCACCCCCGAAGAACGAGGAGGCGGCGGACGACTTGTCGTCGGCTGCCGAGCGGCTTGCGCAGCAGCTACCAGCTCCTGCGGCATGACGCCGACGTTGGTGGCTTCTTCGTCTCGCAACATCAGAGCGTCGAAGGCATTGTCTGCAAACGCATCGATCTCTTCGTCGACTTCTTTTTCGCCGCCTTCGTCCGCCACTACGTCCTCCTCGAGCTCGACGTCCCCCAACTCCAGCATCCCCGAATCGACTTCAATCTCGCGACTTGGCCTGCCCTCGGCAAAATTCACCAGTGGCCGCAGCTGATCGAAGAGCGCACCGAAAGTAATCGGCTTGTGCAGATAAACGTCTGCGCGTGTCTTGAGCTTCTTATGCTGATCGAAGACGTCGTCGGTCGCTTCGCTCGAAAGCACCACGACCGGAACCGACTTGAGGTCGGCGTTCTTCTTAAGCTTGGTGCACACCGAGAAGCCGTTGACGCCCGCGAGCTCGATGCAGAGAAGAATTACATCCGGCTTCTGCTTCAGCGCGTCGGCGATGCCGTCAGCCCCGTCGCTGAACACGCCGACCGTAGCGCCCATGTCCTGGAAATTCTCTCGCAGCTCTTCCGCGAATTTGGCATCGCTTTCGAATACGAGCACCCGCTTTGACATGCGCGAAAGGATAGTGGTCCGGCATCGAGCGTGTCAAACAACTCCCTGCAATCTCGTGCTTTTACCGTGTCGATGGAGGCGAGCGTACCGAGGATGTCCGTCTTGACGCACATGGGAGCGAGGCACAGGTTCGTCCGTCATGCACGATCCTGAGACACAAGAACGCTCCCCGACGGAAGCGACGCAAGAGACCTCGAAGCTTCGGAGGGTTGCGCGTGTGGTGCGCGGCGCGCCCTTCCATTGGGTAGGCGATGGCTTTCGCGTGAGCAATTATTTTCCCGGGGACCGCGAGCTCTTGAGTCGAGTAAGCCCGTTCTTCCTGCTCGATTACGGTCCGCCTCGCACGGTCCCCGCGTCCAAGCAAACGCGAGGCGTTGGTCCGCATCCTCACCGCGGATTCGAAACGGTCACACTCGCGTTTGCCGGTTCAGTTGCGCATCACGACAGCGCCGGCAACAGCGGCGTCATCGGACCGGGTGATGTGCAATGGATGACGGCCGGTAGCGGCATTCTCCACAAAGAGTACATGGAACAGAAGTTCTCCGAGAGCGGCGGCGAGATGCACATGCTGCAGCTCTGGGTGAATCTGCCGGCGAAAGACAAGATGACTGCGCCGAAGTATCAGGCAATCACACGCGAGCAGTTGGGGCAGAGCGACGCTGCGGGCGTCAAGGTGCGTGTGGTCGCCGGCGAGTATCGCGGCGTGAGAGGTCCTGCCTTTACTCACACGCCCATCAATCTTTACACCGTCGAGCTTCAAGCAGGAGCCTCGTTCGAAGCAAGGCTTTCAGCGGCGCACAACACCGGCCTTCTAGTCACCGGAGGATCGCTCTCGATCAACGGAACGCAAAGCGCTGAGCACCTCGACTTCGTTCTCCTCGAGAACGAAGCGGGCCTTGTGCGCGTGGTGGCCGACACCGCGTGCTCGTTTGTCCTGATGAGCGGCGAGCCCATCAATGAACCAATCGCGCACTACGGACCGTTCGTGATGAACACACGCGAGGAGCTCGAGCAGACCATCGCGGACTTTAACCGCGGCAAGTTTGGCGACCTAGACGAGTGATCTGTCCTCGAATTGCTGGCTAAACGCCCTTTGTCTCGCGCGTCCCTTTACGACTCGCTACCCATCACGTAGATCAATTCACTGCAATCGCGATGGCGGACGAGGGGACCACACATGCGGCGCTCCACAGCATGCACCTGCGTTGGCAAGTGCTGCCCGATGTTGTGCGCATTCTCTGGGAGACGCGGGGTCAGGCAACACTCGCAGCGGTCGAAGCGCGCCTTCGCGAGGCCCTCGGAGTTACGTGCACAATTCACCTGGGAGCGAGCACGCCGGCGGCGGGTCCGCATCTCGCATTCCCGATTCGCTCCGGGGATCAAACCGTTGGGATGTTGTCGGTCGAAGCAAGCGATGCGCACACGGTCTCCGAGTCCGACCGCGCGCTCTTGGCAAGCGTCGCCGACATTCTGGGTGTGCCCCTATCGCAGCCCGAGCGCGACAGCGATCATGCCGACAAATTTCTCGACGCCATCATCGAGAATATCCCGGACATGATCTTCGTAAAGGACGCAGCAGGCCTTGCGTTCAAGAAGTTCAATCGCGCAGGCGAAAGATTACTGGGCGTTGCGCGTGAGGCGCTCATTGGCAAGAACGATTACGATCTATTCCCGCCCGAGCAGGCGAAGTTCTTTCAAGAAAAAGATCGCAATACGCTCAACGGCAAGACAATGGTGGAAATCGACGAAGAACCTATCGAGACCGCCACTGGTCGGCGATGGCTGCACACGAAGAAGGTTCCTGTGCTCGATGTTGATGGAAGCCCGCTCTACCTGCTTGGCATCTCCGAGGACATAACCGAGAAGAAGGCCGACGAGGAGGCGCTCCGCCGTCTCGCAGCCCTTGTCGACTCGTCAAGTGACGCAATCGTGAGCACCTCACCCGATGGGCAGATCACGACGTGGAACCTCGGCGCTGAGAAGTTGTTCGGTTTCCGCGCGGAAGAAATCATCGGCAAGCATATCTCAGCGCTCGTCCCGCCTAGCCGTCTAGCCGAAAGCCGCGCAGTCACCCAGCGCTTGAAGAGCACCGGTGCGGTCGTTCCCTACGAGACGGTACGGCGGCGCAAAGACGGACGCGAGGTCGACGTCTCCATCAGCAGCTCGCTCATTCACGACCGCGCTGGCGAAGTCATCGGCATCTCCAAAATCGTTCGGGACATCACGGAGCTCAAGCGCGCTGAGCTCGCGGTGGTGCGAGCGCGCGATGTGGCGGAGGCAGCCAACCGCGAGCTTGAATCGTTTAGTTACTCGGTCGCCCATGATCTGCGCGCACCGCTCCGGGCGATCGATGGATTTAGCCAAGCACTGCTTGAGGACTGTGCGGAAGTGCTCAACCCGGAAGGGCGCGACCATTTGGACCGCGTCCGCAAGAACGCGCAGCACATGGCCCAGCTCATCGACGCCCTTTTGGCTCTCTCGCGCATGACACGCAGCGAAGTCGAGCGCGCGCCGGTCGATCTTAGCGCCATCGCACAGTCAGCCGCCGATACATTGAAGCGGGCTTCCCCCCAGCGGAAGGTCGAGGTGACCGTGCAAGAGGGGTTGCAGGCCACCGGCGATGCACGTCTGCTTTCGATTGTGTTCACCAACCTTCTCGGCAACGCGTGGAAGTTCACCGCCAAGCAGCCGGTCGCACGCATCGACGTGAGTTGTGTTGAGGATAACGGCCGGCACGTATATCGCGTCAGAGACAACGGTGCTGGCTTCGACATGGCCTTCGCCGGCAAACTTTTCGGCGTGTTTCAGCGACTACATCCCGTTGCGGAATTCGAGGGAACCGGCGTGGGGCTTGCTACAGTACAACGAATCATTCGACGTCATGGCGGAGAGGTGTGGGCCCAAAGTAGCCTTGGCGACGGCGCCACCTTCTGTTTTACGTTGAGCGAGACACAATCTCCTTCCGAAATGACAAGCCCACAGCCATGACTCACTCCGCCATTTTGCTCGTCGAAGACAATCCCAACGACGAAGCCCTGACGCTCCGCGCGCTCAAGAGGAGCAATGTGGCGAATCCAGTTGTCGTCGCGCGGGACGGGGCGGAAGCTCTCGACTATCTTTTCGCCCGGGGCGCACACGCGGCGCGCGAACGTCTGCCGCAGTTGGTCTTGCTCGACTTGAAGCTGCCGAAGATCGACGGCCTCGACGTGCTGAAAGCATTACGAGCGGACGAACGCACCCGCCTCTTGCCCGTCGTGATCCTGACCTCGTCGCTTGAAGAACAAGACTTGATTCGAGGCTATAGCTTCGGCGCAAACAGCTACGTGCGTAAACCGGTCGACTTTGCCGAGTTCGTGGAGTCGGTTCGTCAGCTGGGGATGTATTGGCTGGTGCTTAATGAAATCCCGCCTGCGCTGCGCTAACTGCGGGACGCTTTCTGCACGGCACAATCCGCGAGCAGAAAATCACGAAACGCCCGCACTTTGGGCTGAAGAAAGCGCGTTCCACCGTGAACGAAGTACAAGTAGTTCGTGCCGTCAAGCACGTAATCCCGAAGGACGCGCACGAGAGCGCCGCGCTCGACATCGCGCTCGCTCACGATCGTGGGCAGCAGAGCAATCCCGCCGTTGCCGAGCGCCGCTTCGCGAGTGAATGAATAGTCTGCCGCGGAGATGGCCGCGCGCACGCTGAGTACAGTCTTTGTCCCATCCGTATGGCGCAGTGCGAGCTCAGCTTGGCCGCGCGTCGCTCGGGCAATCAGAAGCTTGTGCTTACCGAGGTCAGCGGGGGTACGGACTTTCGGGTGCGCCTTCACGTACTCGGGAGCTGCGTAGAATGCCGAAGACAGAGCGCTAATCTTTTGCGCGACAAGATTCGAGTCCGACAGGCTCGAAGCGGCACGCAGGGCGACATCGACTTGATTCGTTTCGAAGTCCAAGACCTGCGGCGTAAGCAGCATCTCAACAGTGATCTCAGGATACTTATCGGTGAAAGCAGCAACGAGCGGCCCGAGCATCGTGACGCCGAGATCGACCGGCGCTGTCACGCGCAGGTGTCCGCGCGGCTCGTCGCGCGTCTGTCGCAGCGCATTGTTTGCATCGGCGAGCGCATCGAGGGCTGTGCCGACCCGAAGGCGGTACGCGGCACCATCTTCTGTGGCTTGCACCACGCGCGAGCTGCGCCGCAACAGGCGCACGCCCACCGATTCTTCGAGACGCGTCATGCGACGACTCACGGAGCCCTTCGTTTCGCCAATGGCTTTCGCAGCCGCTGTAATAGAGCCCGCATCCACGACGGCGCAGAATGCCCGTAGATCGAAGAGATCGGCATCGATGGTTTCCGGATTAGCAACCCTGCGTTTCATTTGGACCCTATTGTATCCCATTCGCGAACGCCTATGTTCACTTCATCATTTCGAAGGAGACAAATATGGCGACGTCAAAGTGGGAACTCGATCCGGTTCATTCAAGTGTGGCCTTCTCCGTACGACATCTCGTCGTCTCTAAGACCAAGGGCCATTTCAACAAGTGGACAGTGGATCTCGACCTCGACCCGTCCAATCTTGCCGCGACCAAGGTCACGGCCAGGATCGACGCAAGCAGCATCGACACCAAAGAGCCTCAGCGCGACGCTCATCTGCGATCGGCTGACTTCCTCGATGCGGACAAGTTCCCCTTCCTCGAGTTCAAGAGCAAGCGCGTCGAAGTTCTCAAGGCCGACGAGCTTCGCATCACTGGCGACCTCACCATCCGCGGCACGACACGCGAAGTCGTGCTCGACACCGAGTACGGCGGCACGGTCAAAGATCCCTGGGGCAACACCAAGGTGGGCTTTGCAGCCAAGCTCAAGATCGATCGCAAAGAGTTCGGCCTAGTCTGGAACCAAGCCCTCGAAACCGGCGGCCTCCTGGTAGGCGACACCGTGGAGATCACCATCGAGCACGAAGCGAAACTGCTTCAACCGGAAATCCCAGTAGCAACCTCCGCGCAAGCCAACGCCTAAGCAATCGCGAACAAAGCAACGAAAACGCCGGCCCACGGAAGTGAGTCGGCGTTCTTCGTTTAATAGTGAAACTGAGCTGGCATCACGGTGCGCACGTAGGCACGGCGGGTGGTGCCCCCCACGCCAAGGTTGGTTTTGGATGTCTGAGCAGGCGGGGGTTTACCACCCGCCGTGCCGGCGTACCGATCTGAAAACGCGCTAGTAAACGTGCGCTGCTTCGGCGAGATGCTGCAACCGGCTCTCATCCATGTCGCCCGTAAGCGCGTATGTCACGCCTTCGTGCTGCATCATGTGCACGCTGTAGCCATCGACACGCTGACGGAAGAACGAGCGACCGTGCGAGCGGAAGATCGGATGGCCGAGCGTCGATTCATCGAAGGTCACGGTCGTCGGAGGTGCAAAGACCACCACTGTCATGCGGCGTCCGCCAACTTCGTAGTAGAGCGCTGCCGCGCGACGCGCACCGACGTTGGAGAGGCGCGCGCCGAGAAGCTGCGCATGCTCTGGACCGAAGTCTGCCGGCCGAACGGGGAACTCGACCTTGCCGCGGAAGTACGACACGACCTGATCCTGACGCGGGTTCTGTACGTCGGAGGGAAGCTGCGACGAGTGCAGACGCACGACGTCTTGGAAGATGGGCATCACACTCGCTTCAGCCGCTGCGCTGTTCGACTTACGAACATAAAAACCGCCCATCACCATCGTGAAAATCGCCGCTGCTGCGACGGGCAACGCATAACGCGCTGGCAAGGTCGTGACGCGGATGAGTGGACGACGCTCTCCAAGGTATCGCCCTTCGCCAATCGGAATGGGCGCCGCTGCAAGCGACGCTTCAATGCGTTGACGCAAGCCATCGGGCGCACGCTCGTTCGACAAGGCGAGTTTGGTCTCGCGCTTCAGGGTCCGTGCAACGTGAAGCTCTTCCTGGCAGTGAGCGCAGCTTGCGACGTGCCGCTCAAACTCGATTTGTGTGGTCGGATCGACCTCGCCATCGAGAAAGGCATCCAAATAGCTTCGGAATGGTGTGCAGTTCATGGCGACTCCATCACCCTACGTCCATCTTGCGACGACGATACGCGTCGAGCGCGATGGGAGCATCTTGTTCAACGTTCGCACTCACCGGCTCGATTGGCTCTTTGACCAAACCCATTTCGGCGGCATGTGCGAAGAGCGAAATCTGTAGCTGCTTGCGCGCGCGATGGAGGCGCGACATGACAGTGCCAATCGGGCACCCAACAACTTCGGCAATCTCTTTGTACGAAAGCTCTTCGACGTCCGCGAGCAAGACCATCAGCCGGTAGTCTTCAGGCAACTGATCGAGCGCCATTCGAATCTCGTCCGAGATGATTGGCGTCATCATGGTACCAACCGGATCGAGCAGCTGGCGCATCGCCGAGTTACTCATCACGCCCTCGCCGACGGGATCCTTGCCGATCCCGTCAAAGACGCTGCGCTCGCGCGTGGTGCGGCGGTATTTGTTGATGAAGGTGTTCGTCTGGATCTTGAAAAGCCAGGCCTTCATGTTCGTGCCAGCTTCAAAGTTGTCGTAGAAGCGGTGCGCCTTCAGGTATGTGTCCTGCACCAGATCTTCGGCGTCCGACGGATTGCGAAGCAGGCGAAGCGCGGTCGCATACAAGGCGTCGAGATGCTTGAGCGACTCTCGCTCGAACTCTGCGCGGGGCGTTTCGTTTTTGCGTCCTAACACGGCCATGAGAATCGCACCTTCTTCAGCCTAGGCAACACGCTGATAATAGGAGCTATTTCATGTCAGGCGCGTTTTTCTGCGATAGGCGAAAAAGCGAACAATTTCGAGGCAGATCGCGCGTAGATCGGGGCTATCGAGACGTGGAAGCGGGGGCGGGATCGCCGCACAGCGTCGTTCGACGGGCGCCGGACTCAGCGGCTCTCAGGCGGAGTCGACCCCTTGCCCTTGGGGGGCACCGAACGCGGCTGGCTCGCTTTGACGAGAGTCGCCTCGAGCTCATCGATGCGCTCCTGAAGGCGCTTCACTTCACTTTGAAGATAGTGCACCGGCGCAATCGCGCTCGAGACGAGTGCGCGCAAGCGATCATCGGCTGTGCGCTGCAACTCCTCGAGCGCTTCCTTGGAGGCGCTCAGCATGGTGCGACGAGGCTCGTCGTGGGCGCTGTTCGCTGGGCCGACCTCATCCTCGCGACGCGCAATTAGCTTGCCCACAGGGCCTTCGCGAAGGCTCTCCATCAAGCGATGGCTATTTGACTGAATGAAGTGGCGCAGTGTTCCGACCGACGCAACGCGCCCGTCGATTTCACCCTTCTTCTCTTGCTCATAGATGATCTGAGCAAGCGTGACGTTGGTGACGTTCTCCTTGGTCGTGTTGTCGATGATCTGGACGTCTTCGCCCGCGCGCACGTACTGCGCGATTTGGACAAGCGTCACGTAGCGACTGTCGCGCGTGTCATAGAGCTTACGGTTCGCATAACGCTTTACGATGCGTGTGCCCGTCTTCTTCGATTCCCGCGTCTGCGCTGCGTCGTCACTCATATGTAGGGAATACCGTGCACCAACGCGGTGCGTCAAGGCAGGGGCGAAAGGGTGGTGGAATGGCCTGTCTGTGGCCATGATGGCTAGGCGATGGACGACGAAATCGCGAATTGAGGAGGCGCATCGCTGGCATCACCGATACGGCGGTGCGGGTTTCGTATCTGCGCACGACTTTGCTCGCCCTCGCGACCGAAGATGCGCTGACGTTGCTTTCCGCGATGACTGCCGCAGCTCAAGTGAGAGATGCCGCGACTACCGACCTCTTACTCGCAACGTCGGTCGCACTCGCTCACGAAAGTTGCCGTGCGCTCCGCACGAGCATCACGACGCTTGCACGCGAGCAGAACCTTGCCGACGTGAGTCGGTTCTTCGCGCCGAGCAGCGAGACGTCGCCCGACCCCTCAAGCGAAACGAATCTACCCAACTTGGGCAAAGGTCGCCCTCTGTCACTTGGAGAGCGCAAGTCGCTCGCGCGTACCCACAACCGAGATTTGATCGCGCGCGTGCTGCGCGATCCGAGCGCCGATGTGATGCGCATCCTCTTGGGTAATCCACGGATCACGGAAGACGACGTGGTTCGATTGTGTGCGCGTCGGCCTCAATCCGGCCGTGTTCTTATGGAAGTGTTTCGGCATACGCGTTGGGTCACGCGCTATCGCGTCCGCACTGCTCTAGTGCGTAACCCTTACACGCCCCTGGAGATCGCCTTGCAACTCGTGCCGCATCTCACGTCTCAGGACGCGCGCATGGTGGCGCAATCGCAGGACCTCGACACCACGCTCCGCGATGCGTGCGCGTGCAGCAGCGTTGCGCCTACGTTGCACTAGAGGGGGCCGGCCTATTTCGGTGTGTACGAATTATTTTTGATAGATCTGCGGGCGCCACGCCATCTCACTATCCGTGGCGGGCAAGAACAAATACGTGCGTTTCGTAGCATTGCTAAGCCTGCTCGGCTTATGCGGCTGCTACGAGAGTCGCGAGTGGAAGTATGACGACGCTGCTGTTCCGAGCGACGCAAGGCCGTTGCGTGACGGCTCTTTCCCTGCCGCGGACCTAAGCTGCGAGCTCAGCGATTGCGACGAGCTCATCAATTCACGTGTTGGCCTCGTTGCGATTGATGGCATGCCGTGTTGCTTCGAGTCGCAGTGCACACCGGCAATGCCTCCGCGGCGCGCATGGGTAGTCAGCTGCCACAACGGAATCGTGCGGTCGTTCGAAGTGTTCCCGTGAGTCCGGCTCTGAGCGCGTCGAGCTACGAAGTGCCGGGTTCAGGGGAGAAGCAGACAGCCACCGCCGCCGCATCCGGGGGAGCCGGGTTCGCACGGCGTGGCGCACGTATTCATGCAACCGGGAATGCCGCATGGGTAACAGCATGCAAGGCCGGGCGCGCAGCTCGGGTCCTCACCACCACACGTCTCTCCAAGGGCAGCGAAGGCACCGGCATCGAACTCACTCGCGTCATTGCCAAGATCGATGGCACTAGCGTCAACGCCAAGATCGACAACGAAAGCGTCTACGCCGAAGTCAGCGCCAGCATCAATACCTTGATCGAGCGCAGCGTCCACCCCGAGGTCTGCCGCGCCCGCATGCATGGATCCAGCATCCACTTGTCCGCCCGCATCCGCCGGCGCCCCAGAATCGACGCCCGCATCCACTGAGCTGGGTGCATCATCGGAGCAAGCCGAAAGCATCACGAAAGCGCATAGCAGCGTGGCTACGGCGAGAGTCTGTCGCATCACTTAGGCTCGACAGATTCGGCGTCGACGGCGTTGCGTCGCGCGCTATCGACCGGCGCCGCGCTCGAGCGGGACTCGACACGCTTCTGCACGTCGATGTCTTCATTGGAATTCACGCCGCGCTTGAAGTTGCGGATTGCCTTGCCGATTCCATCGCCGAGCTCCGGTAAGCGGCGCGCGCCGAAGATCAACACGGCGATGCCGAGGATAACGAGCAACTCAGGTAATCCCAGACTATTGAACACAGGCGACTCCGAATCGAAATGCCGCGCAATTTGCGGCAGTTGCGTGAACCTTACGCTCTCGAACCAGGGACCGCAAGGCGACTGAAATAAGCAGCCGTCTTGTGCGTAGGGATGGTTATGAGAACACGCTCCCGAGATGCGATCGCCGGTAAGCCCACGGGATTGGGGATGTTTTTCGCCCCGTTGAAGGCGTGAGAGGCTGCGCGCGCGACCGATGGCACTTCAAGCCCAATCCGAAGAGCGAGCAGAGCTCGGTCGCCTACTGCGAGAGCACAGTCAGGCCATCGCTTATCTCTGTCGCTCCATCGTCGGCGAATCGCACGCGCGAGACGCAACGCAAGAGAGCTTCGAGCGGATCGTGCGCAACGTCGGTTCGTTTGACGGCGGCCGCGGCCCCTTCCGCACGTGGGCGTTTGCCGTTTCGCGCAACGTATGTCGCGACATGCTCAGGCGGCGAGGCGTTGAATCGGGCGTGATGCTCGAAGTGGATGAGGCGCACCTCGATGTGGCGCACGTAGGATCGCTGCCCGACGAGGCGCTCGCTCAAAAACTCGATATGCACGCGCTTGAGCGCGCGCTCGAGACATTACCCGAGCCGATGCGCACGGCTCTCGTCCTCTTTCATATGCACGACGCTAGCTACGAAGAGATTGCTCAAATGCTCAATGTACCGATGGGCACAGTGATGACCTGGTTGCACCGCGGAAGGGCGCGCCTGAAAGCGCGTTTGGAGACTGTATGAATTCAACGCATCTCGAACCGGAAACGCTCGACGCTCTCGCACACGGTCGCGAGGATCTCGTCTCGGTGGACGCACTCACGCACGCGCAAGGGTGCGAGGAATGCGCGCGGCAGCTGCAAGCCATCTTCCTTTCGTCGCAGCGTCTGTCAGCAGCGATGCGCGAGGCGCCCGCCCTTTCGTTCAATGTGGACGCGCTTGTGGAGCGCGCGTTGGACAACCACGCGGAGCCGATTCCGTTGCGCACGGTCGTCGGCGGCGGCGTTGCGGCGCTAGCCATCGCAGCGTTCGCGTGGATGCAGACGTGGCGTTCTGACTGGAACGAAACGGCGCGGACGCGCGCGCACGACGCGTTGGTGGCGTTGAGTGTTTTGGATGGCGCAGTGCGAGAGCACGTGCCGATGGGGTGGGGATTGGTGGCATTGACTATGGCTGTCTTGGCTCTTGCTTCCGTTGCACTTCTCGGACGTCTGCTTGCGTGGACCCCGACGAGAGCGACACTCGCAATGTCGACGTTTGGCGTTCTGTTCTGGCTTTCGCCAGCGCCGAGCGCCCGGGCACTTGATTTCGTCGGCGAGTGGCCGGCCGCTGCGCCCATCTCTGTCGATGCTGAAAATGTGCCGGTCGGCGAAGCATTGCAGAACGCCGCTACAGCTGCGCATTTGGATCTAGTCGTCCACGCGCCGACGGACATGCGGGTCAGCGTGCACATGCACGACGCCGCACCGAAGGAAGTGTTCGCAGCGATTCTCGAAGGTGAAGCTATCGTGGTTGAGCGCGTCGCACAGCGTGTCTCGATTAGGCCTGCCAGCCCTAGCCCTACGGCCCCGCCGGCGCCCGTGCCCGCCGCTGCGCCAGCCGTGGTCATCGATGCAGACAATGCACACTACCCCGATCGCACCGGACAGAACGTTGTGGTAGGCGCGACCGAGCATGTGAAGGACGCGGTGGCATTTGGTGGATCGCTCCAGGTAAGTGGTCATGTGCACGGCGACGCTGCTGCATTCGGCGGGAACATCGTGATTCACTGCGGCGGAGTCGTCGACGGTGACACCGTTTCCTTTGGCGGCGCGGTCATCCACGATAGTCCGTGTGACGGTCAGCCGACGATTGCGCCGACCGCGACGGGCGGAGCGCAACAGAGCAATCGCACGGTGAGCTTTGGCAGCGAGCGACACGAAGACCACAGCTCGTGGCTCGAGGAAGCGTTCAGCGACGTGGCATCGCTGGCACTCGTCTTCCTTTTGGGTCTCGTCGTGATGCGCTGGGCGCCGATGCGCTTTGATACGACGCGCAACGCTCTGCTCACGCGTCCGCTGCGTTCCTTCCTGGCCGGAATCGGCGCGACGTTCGCGTTGGTCTTCGTCAGCGTCGCACTCTGCATCACACTCATCGGGATCCCGGTCGCTCTCTTTCTCGTTCTCGGCGCTGCGCTCGCCGCCTACGTGGGCGCAGGTCTCATCGCCGTACTCTTGGGCCACGCACTCCCGATCGCCTGGCTGCGCGAACGACCCGTCGCTCAGTTCGCTACCGGGCTCGTCATCGTGTTCGCATTCCTGCAGCTGCCCGGCATCGGCATGGCACTCTTCATCTGTGCGTGCATCGCGGCATTCGGCGCCATCGCCCTAACACGCCTCGGCACACGTCACCTCGCGTAACCAGCGCTCCCCCGCTCGGCCGCTGCGAACCAACACGCGGCCGGAAAAGGGGACGTTCCCCTTTTTCACTCAGCAGGCTGAACGGAGAGCTGCCGAAAAGGGGAACGTCCCCTTTTCCAGCAGGCTGAACGGAGAGCTGCCGAAAAGGGGAACGTCCCCTTTTCCTTACGCGCATCCCCGCCTTCCTCCGCTAGTGCCATCTTCTCTTCGCTATAGACCATCTGCGCATTGCAAACCCGACGCGGACGTTCGCGCTGTCGTGCAGCGCACGCACTTCGCACTGAGCGAAACTTGCGATTGATCGTCGTTAGAATAGCGGCCGGAAGTGGGGATGTGCGTAAGGGGCGTCGCGAATGCCAACTCGCTACGCTAGGCGAGCCGGCGCGAGTTGGCATGAGCGCCGAGGAACCTCTTGCCCGTGCCACCGGCCCGCACGACTCCTAGGCACGGATCTGCAAGAGATTCCGTCCCCTGCAGCGCATCCCCACTTTCGGCCGCGTATTGTTGCGCGCCGGCGTTCAATACATTCGGGGCAGGCCTTTCGGTGATAGAGTGCCCTGCGTGGGAACCGTTCGACTTCGATCAGGGCATGTTCAACCGGTCTGGGCGGGACATCCGTGGGTGTACGCGCAGGCGATTGAGCGCATCGAGGGAGGACCTGCGGCGGGGGATGTGGTCACCGTCGTCGACGCGCGCGGTCAGTTCTTAGGTCGCGGCTTTTACTCGCCAAAGTCCGCGATTCCAGTCCGCATCCTCACGCGTCATCAAGACGACACGATCGATGCCGCATTCCTCGGCAAGGCAATTGAAGACGCTGCGAAGTGGCGACGCGAGCTCCTGCGACTCCCAAACAACGACACGACCGGTTATCGCTTGATCCACTCCGAGGGTGACGGCCTCGGCGGATTGGTCGTCGACATCTACGGCGACACGGCCGCAGTGCAGCTGCTCACGCTCGGAATGAAAGTTCGCGAAGCGGATATTTTCGCGGAAGTGCAACGTGTGACTGGCGTAAAGACTGTGCTCGAAATAGCCAGCGAGCGCACACAGCGCCTTGAGGGATTTGAAGTCAAAACCGCCGTCGTTCGCGGCCCAGAAATCACGACACTCAATTTCAAAGAGCTCGGGTTTACGCACGAAGTGGTTTTCGGCGAAGCGCAGAAAACCGGCTATTACTTCGATCAACGCGACAATCGCGCGATGCTTGAGACGTTCGCCAAGGGCAAGCGCGTACTCGATGCCTTCTGCTACACGGGTGCATTTGCGCTCGCCGCGGCACGGGGCGGGGCGAGTCAAGTCGTCGCCGTTGACGCTTCGGCGGCAGCGATTGCGTCGGCCGCAGTCGCGGCGCGACACCATCAGCTCGACGACAAGATCGAACTTGTGCGCGCGGACGTAAAGAAGTTCTTGCCTGAGATGGCCGAGAAGCACGACGAGTTCGACATCGTCATCATTGATCCACCCAAGCTCGCGCCTACCGCTCGCCACGTCGAGCAAGGGCGCAAAGCGTATCGACGCCTCAACTCGACGGCCGCCAAACTCGTGAAGAAGGGGGGCTTGCTCGTAACTTGTTCCTGTTCGGCAGCGATGAGGCCGGGAGAATTTCTGCGAACGGTTGGAATCGCGGCGCGGGATTCGGGTCGCAACGTGGCCATGCTGCACCTGGGGACCCAGGGCGCGGATCATCCCGTGCCCGCATCCTTCCCCGAAGGTCGCTACCTCAAGTGCGCGTTCATGCGCGTCACCTGATCTATGTTGCCAATCGCCGAGCTCGACACCAGCACCGCGAAGCAAATCGTTGGCGTCGTCTTCGATATCGACGACACAGTCACTCGCGAGGGACGCGTGGAACGCATCGCTTTCGACGCAATGTGGCGCTTGCGCGAAGCAGGCCTGCACCTGATTGCCGCGACAGGACGCCCCCTTGGGCTTGCCGAAGTAGTTGCGCAGCACTGGCCAGTCGACGTTGCGATTGGCGAAAATGGCGCAGGGTGGATATGGCTCGACGCGAACGGGCACCTGCGACGGGGCTACTTCGCAAGCCTTTCAGAGCTAGACCACGAACGTGCCGTCCTAAAGCGCATAGTGGCGCGCGTTCAGAACGAGCTGCCATCACTCGAGCTCGCTCGCGACTCTCATGCGCGCCGCTGCGATGTAGCGTGGGACATCGGTGAGCAAAGGCGGGAGAACGAAGAAACCATCGCCGCGTTGTTGGAGATCATCCATGCGGAAGGCGCCAAGTCGAGCGTGTCCAGTGTGCACGCCCATGCCTTCATCACCGCGTGCGATAAAGCGCAAGGCGCCGTACGGGCGGCGCGCGATGCCATCGGACGCGACATTTCGACCGAGATGGCGTCTTGGCTTTTCGTCGGTGACAGCGGCAACGATGCTGCGGCGTTCGCGGCGTTTCCTAACTCGGCTGCCGTGGAGAACGTGCGCGCGCATCTGACGCGTATACCCAACCCGCCCAAGTTCATCGCGTCCGCTGACCGCGGGCGCGGCTTCGCTGAGATCGTCGATGTGCTCTTGTCGAGGATGCGCGTGGCCGATACGGTTCGCTAGCGCATGGCTACAGACGACACGAAGAAGGAACGAAGACTGCCTCTGCCCGTCGTACTCGCCGCAGCGAGCGTGATGGTGTCGGTTGGCATCGTCGCGTATTTTATGCGCGGCGCCCCGGCGAACGACGGGGAGTCTTTGGTGATGCAACAGCCGCTTCACGTGACGGTAGATACTTCGACGCCAGAGCGTTCGGCTGAGTCATTTTTGGATGCATGGCGCAAGCGTGCGCACGCGGATGCGATTCGCCTGAGCGTGGGTCCGGCGCGCGATCGCGCAGAACACCGCCGCGCCGCTGAAGAGGAAATGCTTGAGGAAGACCGCGTGATGGCCGACGCCGTGTGGCGGCAGATGGCCGACATGCGCCTTACATTGCGAATCAACCAGAGCGAGCGCGTCTCCGACACCAAACTAATCCTGCGCGGGCGCGCCGAGGGGGAATTCTTGAAGCGTCCCTATTTGCGCGATGCCGTTTTCACGATGGAACGTCGTGGCCAGGATTGGCTGGTCGCAAATTTCGACTTCGGAGATGCGCCGGAGCGCGATGTGAATCTGCGTTTGCCCGACGGGGGCCTCTTGATTGAGCCGGGACACTTCGATATTCGTCCCCCTCCCCCATGAGCACCATGAATCCCAAAGCTCGTCGTCGCCTTCTGAAAGCCGGAACCTCTGCGCACTACGAAGACGCGCACTACTACGACAACGCCTACCGCTCACGCAAAGACGACGTGGCGTTCTACACGGACATGGCGCGCTCGAAAGGCGGCCCCGTCCTCGAGCTTGGGGTTGGTACTGGTCGTGTTGCCATCGACATCGCGCACGCCGGCATCAAAGTCGTGGGCATTGATCGTATGGCGGAGATGCTCACCCGCGCCAAGGAGCGCATCGCGAAGCTGCCGAAGGAGATTGGCGCGCGCATCGATCTGCGCCGTGGCGACATTCAGCGCGTGCGGCTCGGCAAGCGCTTCCCATTGGTAATTTCGCCATTCAACGTCTTCATGCACTTGTACGAGCTAAAGGAAATTGAACGCACCCTGCAAACCGTGCACGCGCATCTGACACCGAAGGGTACGTTCGTGTTCGACGTACTCATGCCGGTGCCGGGCGCGCTCGCGCGTGATCCATCGCGCTTTTACAAGAGCCGGCCAATCAAGAGCCCAGCCGACGGCAAACGCTACGCGTACTCCGAAGCCTTTCAGTACGACGGCGTGCGCCAGGTTCAAATGGTGACGATGGTTTTCGAGGAGCTCGGCAATCACCAGAACAATTTCGTGACGCCGCTCGCGCATCGCCAGTTCTATCCTGAGGAGCTCAAAGCGCTTCTGCACTACAACGGCTTCAAAATCGACGCGATTTACGGGGACTACAACAAAGGCCCGCTCACGGACGAGAGCGAGTCGCAAATCGTCGTCGCGCGCAAAGCCACGCGCTAGGGCGTGCGGTAGTCCAGGGTCAAAGCGCTCCCTCTCACGGCCGAGGAAACGGTGCCTGTGCCGAGGAGGCTCTGCACTGCTTGCGGCAGGCCACCGGCCGCGATGCGTGAGCGGACCGACTCTGCCGCCGTCGCGTTCTGAAACGCGATCACGGCATGAACGCTCGAGACGCTGCCGTCTGCATTTTGCTGAACGCGAGACCAGAGCGACTCTGACGCTTCGCCCAACAGGCCCGACGTTGAGTCACCACTCGCGACGAGCCATCCGTTGCTTAGATCGACGTTTGATAGCAACGCCATCATCGGCGCGTTGTCGAGCACACTTCTCGCGCGAGACGGCCCGACCGTTGCACGGTCTACATCCTCTCCGAGGAGGCCGATCCCGCTTCCATCATCGGGAACCAAAAATCGAACTGGCGCGCTCGCGCTGCCTGCCGCCTGTACCGTGATCGTGTCGCCTTGGCGCGTGACGGCGAGGCCGTCCTGCGAAAGAGAGACCATGCACTGACGGAATGGCTCAGCATCCACACGGCCAAGGACGACAGCTACGGTCGTCGGCGCTCCAACACCCGCGGTCGAAACGCAATACCAGTCGCCTTGAAAATGCGCGGCGCACCCATCGATGAGCGGCAAGCTACCGGTTGCCGACTTCGGAACGCAAAAGACGACGTGGTCGGCTTCGCGAAACCACGACAGCCGAGCACGCGTCGCCGACTCTACTGTTGGTCGCGCCGTTGTGCTCGAAGATGGAGCTTGCACGGGCGCAACACTGGAATTTGCCGGTGCGCTCGAGCACGCGGCAAGCAACACACACAAAAGGGCGACGGCGTTCTTCATTTGCGTCGCTATACTAACAGACGCCGAGAGCTGCTGAATTAAAGTTTGCGCGCTAGCAGTCCGCTAGCGCGCAAGCACGCGAACGCTCACTCGCAGCTGCCGGCGAGGCGACGTGCGATGCGAACGAGAATCGCGTTCGCTGCCGCGTCGAGATTGTCAGCACAGATGGACTGAATGACTGTCGCAACACCGCGCGCGTCTAGCCCTTGCGCCGTCTCGACGACGCGAGCACTCGGCAACGCACGTCCGCCGACGGCGGACTCGCATGCTGGTACGACCGTCAGCGCGCCATACTCCGCAGAGTATGAGTACTGCATGCGAGGGTCGGCAAGCACTGCGGCGTAGTCGATTGAGCCCGGGTCAGCGACGAGATCCTGAGGCACACCTGCGACGGCGGCGTAAACCAGGCGACCGGGATCTCCACTGAGCGCGATGAGGCCGTCGACGTAGCGCGATACAGGCTGCAGCGCCTCCGGATATTGATAGGTGCGGATGTTCAACTCGCCGGGATATGCCGAACTAACCGGGTTGAGGAGGTCGGGGTTGTTCACCGATCCGTCATCTTCATCGGTCAGATTGATCACGGCGAGCACTGAAGACTCGCGAACGAGGCCTGCGTTGGCGAGATCGCCCTGCCCGCTTGAACTGCCGAAGAAGCTCAACTCCGACGAGCTTGGTGCGAGCGCCCGTAGCGATGCTTCAAGTGGTTGCTCAAAACCACAGCCGCTCGTACCGGCGCGGGCAACGCATGCGACGTCGTGCGCAAAGGCATCGACGTCCGCACCCGCAGCGTATCCATCGAAGCGCAACACGCCTGGATACGAGCTTGCGCACGAGGAATCGTCCGCTGCACCAAGAGTGCGAAGCGCTGCCTCGTCGCCCCCGCTGTTGCAGCCTGGAGCGTAGAAGGCGCCCGATCCAAGGTCCGTCGTGATGTTTCCCCACTGGATGCTGCTCGCTGCGGGGAAGTCCTGCACGCCATCGGCGTCTATGTCACCCGACGCAAGCACGCGCGCAAGTCGCGGAAGCGCCGCCGCGAGCGCTACCTGCTCTTCTGTCATCGAACCGGAGTTGTCTACTGCGAGCAGGACATCGAGCTCGCCCGTCGCCGGCCGGCATGCGGATGCGTCGGCGGTGCCGCTTCCAACGAATGCGCGACCAAGCACTGCTAGATCAGCCCCGGCTAAATCAGCGTTCACCTGAGTCTGCTCGGCAATGTAGGCCGCGGTGCGTTCGTTGTGATGAAAGACGGTGGCCACGTCATCGCGCCCCTCGAAGGGAATCGTCAAATGAGCAGGAGCGTCGAGCACAAGCCCTTCCGGCTCGATTCGGTAGACGGGCGAAAAATGGCCGAAGGCGGTTGGGCCCGCCTCGCTACTTACCGTGATGCGGATCTCCTGCGCTTCGTGCAATGCGCCGGCGGGAATGCTCAAGCGCGCGCCGCCGAGAACGAGGGACCCGCCTTCGGGGCCGATGGTGAGCGCAGCAGAACTGCCCACCACGGCTGTCTCATGGCGCGTTTCTGTGGCCGCGGAACAACCGGCGAGCGAGGCGAGTAGGACAACGAGAGTCGGGTTGCTGCGGTTTTTGCGATACATGGGCGCTCCTGGTAGGGGTCCATGCATCTGTCGCTCCGAGGCGGTCCGAATTCCGGAGCGACTTGCAACAAGCGCGCGGCAGCTCGAATTTGCTCAGTCCGGGGGGCTGGATCGAAGCGGGGCGGAAACTTCTCGCGCGCGTTCAACTAACCGAGCGCGCCCGTAAGCCGGCTATGCTCCAACAACTGCGCGCACCGCTGCTAGCATCTCATTTCACCGAACGCAGGCGCCGAATTCGCCGCTCCCCATCGATGGCGAAGCAATTGTGGCAGCGGGCGTTGACGTGAACAGCCCGGATGCTTGCCCGAGATAGACGTAAGCCACCTCACCGGATTGAGTCCCGACGATTAGGTCGATGCGCCCATCGCCGTCGACGTCACCGCCGCGCGCTATGGATGCGCCAAACTTCCCGAAGAAGGTCGGATTGAAAATCGTTTGCGTGGGTGGCGCAGTCGGCAACGTTGCACTGCTTTGATAGATGTAGACGCGACCTTCCATCCCTTGCGGATCCCCAACGACCAGATCATCGAAGCTATCTACGTTCATATCGATCGAAGTGAACCGCGGCGGGTAATTAAGAGCATCGGGAGGCTGCGGAATGTCGAACTCGCGCGCGAAGGCGACATTGACTCCCGTGGCCCCACCGCGTTGCAGGGTGACCCTGCCTGTCGTACCCGACAGCGTTGCGATATCGGAATAGCCGTCCGCATCGTTGTCACCAAGGCTCGCTGTGCCATACGTGAAGATAGTTGCGTCCTGTGTGGGAAAAGCGGGCATCCATCCTGGGCCACCGTAGAAGACGAACATGTCGCCGCTGTTTGCAATCACGTCAGAGTAGCCATCGCCATTGACGTCGCTCGCGTCGAGCGCGTGATTGGCGGCCCAGTCCATCCTCGAGCCGCCACTCTTCGATGGCGTCGTTGCAAGGCCTGTGGCACTGCCGGCGTAGATAAACACGCCCGGCAAATACACTCCGCGCGTTACGGCGGTGCTGACGACATCGCTGAATCCATCACCGTCCATGTCGCCCGCGCATTCGAGCAAGTAGCCAAATCGTTTTCCACCGCCGAGAATGGCCGGCGCCTCGACTGTCGTGCCCGCGCTTGGATTCGTTCCAGTCGCACTTCCGTAGTAAACGTAGAAGCGACCCGCGTTCGACGAGTAGAGCGATTGACCAACGATTGTGTCGGCATATCCGTCGCTGTTCACATCGCACGTCGCAACCGACTCACCGAAGTAGCCGCCTGCGACCGGTGGGATGAGCGTCGCATCGGGCGTGGCTGACGGAGCAGCACCCATGTGACCGTGAAATACGTACGCGCGACCGATTGTTGGCGCGCCCACGACGACGTCTGCGTATCCGTCACCATTCACGTCGCGAAGCGCTGGGCCCGACGTGGTGGAGACTGGGGTTGAAAGAGCACCTGTCGTGAGCTGCCACGTTGCACTCGTAGTTAGACCTGTGCCACCGGCGTAACGCGCACGCAAACGCCAGTAAACAAGGCTGCGCGCTGGAAGCGGAGCTGCTGGCGTGAATGTGGTGCCGACCACCGTCGTGCTGCTGATGACGCTCGAGCATGAACGGTTGTTACACAGATCGATCACCGCGCCGGTAGTGACGCCGTTGAGTGCCCAACGGAACGTGGGAGTGTGCGAGGTCACCACGTGTGACGTCAGCGGCCATATCGGTCGTGGCGGCGGCAGATCACAATCGCTGCCGATCAATGTGTACCCCGTATTGCACGTGCTGCCGCATGTGGTTCCGTTGCATGTGGCGGAACCGTTCGCCGGAACCGCGCACGCTGAACAGGAGGATGTGCCGCAGCTCGCAGTTGAGGTATTCGACAAGCAAGCGCCGCCGCAAAGATGCGTGCCCGCTGGACACGTCGTGCCACACACGCCGCTCGTGCACGTTGCGGACCCGCCGCTTGGTGGTGTGCATAGCATGCACGACGCGCCACAGTGTGTGGGGTCACTGTCGGCAGAGCATGATCCACTGCAGGCGTGAAAGCCTGCGTTGCAAGTGGACGTGCAAAGTCCAGATGCGCACAGGGCTGTTCCGTTCGCAGGCGGCGCGGAGCAAGTGAGGCAGCCCGCTCCGCATCCGGTGACGGAATCATCGCGCACGCACGCACTTCCACATCGGTGATAGCCGGCGAGGCAAACGAAGTCGCAGACGAAGCCGTCACAGGTCGCCATTCCAAATGCTGGCGCGCCGGGGCATGTCGTGCACGAGCTGCCGCACGACGAGATGCTTGTGTTGTCGACGCACAAGCTACCGCAGGCGTGGAAGCCACTCGCGCACGCAAAGCCGCAAGACGTTCCATCACACGTCGCGTTCCCGTTCGACACGGATGCACACGCGGTACAACGTCCGCCGCACGTTTCCGGATCGAGATCGCTAACGCACGTGCTCCCGCAAAGATGATAGCCAGCGTCGCAGACGATTCCGCACGTACGCGCCGAGCAAGTCGCCTGTCCATGATCTGAAACCGGGCACGCACTGCCGCAGCTTCCGCATGCGAGCGGATTCGTGTTGAGGTTGACGCACGTCGTGCCGCAAAGTGTTGGTGCACTCGCGTTGCAACCGGACGCGCACGAGTAGCGCCCC
Organism: Sandaracinaceae bacterium; assembly: GCA_016712745.1. Lineage (GTDB taxonomy): Bacteria > Myxococcota_A > Polyangia > Polyangiales > JADJQN01 > JADJQN01. The sequence continues at coordinate 629,383 of JADJQN010000015.1, read as the reverse complement.
TCTGTGTCGCTCGAGCAGAGTGGCGTTCCGCCAGAGCACGGTGTTGAGCACGCGCCGCAGCTCGAGGCGAGGGAGAGATCTGTTTCACATCCATCGAGCGGATCGGAACTGCAATGCGCGAACGGAGCGACGCATGCGCTTGCGACCTGACATGCGCCGGCTGTGCACGCGACGGCGGCGCCGTCGACGTGCGGCAAGATCGAACAATCGATGTCGCAATCTCCGCAGTGGTGCAGATCCGAGCTCAAGTCGACGCACGCGTCTTCACACAGTTCGCGTGCGCCCGTGCAGGTGATGCCCGCGTCAACAGCACCAAGATCGCTAACACCTAGATCGGTCATGATGAGCGCATCCGCGCCGGAATCCATGGCGAATGCGTCACCGCTTTCCATATCGCCCATGCTCGCGTCCGTGGAACCGTCCGCGCCAGCGTCGATGTCGAGCCCCATGTCTCCCGTGTCTGCGTTGATCGGCGCGCAGCCCTCGAACGGGTCACACCACTCGACTTCCGAGCATAGCGCCGGTTCGCGTGTGGGAAAAAGGCAGATGCCACTGGCGCACTCAACGTCCGCACACTCGTCGTGTGGCGGGCACGCGTCCGTCTCGTGCGTTTCCGGATCGCAGATGAAGGCAGGACAAAATTCTGGAGTGCTCGGGTGACATCGTTCGTCGACGCAGCGACCAGCGACGCATGCCGCGAAGAGCGGCTGTCCGCCGGCAGCTGGGCACATCACCCCCACACAATCGCGCGTGACGATTACCGAGAGCGCAAAGTTACGCGCCAGAGTTACACGCGTGCGTCGCTCTACGACAATGGCGCCGCGCGCGTCCACGAGCTGCACGAGGACAACGATGTCTCGAGCGGTGAGACTGTCGAAGGTGGCGACGTGAAGGCCGCTCGAGAAAATATTTTGCCGAGTCACCATCAAACGCTTTTCATCGACGGTGCCCGCAGCAGTGCCAGCATTGGTCGCTTCGAGCAGCACCGTATCGACGCGAGCAAACTCGACTCCGGCGACTAGGTCCGTTCTGAGTTCAACATTCAGCGAGAGTTCGTCGCTACCGCACGCACCTAGGAGAAGCGCAGCTAAGCCCAAAAATATCTTCTTCATTCGAGTCGCCAACTCTCGCATGAATCCCGACCGCGGCGCTTGCCCTCTGCATGGAAAGTCACCCCGAACCATCACTTTCCGACGACGGTTGACTCCTACTTATCCTGTGCTTCCTCCCCGACACGGACGGGTCGAACGCCCGGTTTCTCCCAAGTGGCGGTATCGTTGCGGGGGATTGTACTTGGTGCATGCGCGGGCGAGCGCCCCGGAAGTATGGGCGGGATCGACGCGGACGGCGGCCTCGATCGAAACGAGCCCGGCATAATTCCCGTTTTCGAGTTAACGCCGCGACATCACGACGAAGAGCGTAGATCGGTCTGATGGCGATATGTAAACTCGCCCTGCACGCACCGCGACTCCTGCGCATCCGACCATCACGAACGTGACCCGCTCTGCAACGCCAGATGCGAAATCCGTTCCGCTATCGTGTGAAGAGGTATACCGCGCCGCTCTCGGCGACGAGGTTCGACAATTGATCGCCACCGATTCCCGTGGCGCCACTGTCTTCGCCATTTGCACCGACGACGAGGGTGTTGCCGTCGCCCGCGAGAGCAACCCAACCAAAGAAATCTCCGGCGAATGTGTTCGACGCCTTGACGTAAAACTCTTGTGTCCAGCTTGCACCGCGTCGTCCAAATAGGTACGCGGCGCCAGCCTGAAGCTGCGAGTCAGAGAGTTGGTTGCCGTTGACGCCCATCGCTGAGCTCGACTCCCTTCTTGCTCCGACGGCGAGAGTGTTCCCGTCGGACGAGAGAGCGAGCCCTTCACCGACATGATCGTCGACATCAGTGTTGGAGGCCTTGAGGTACGCCTCCTGCGCCCAACCACTCGAGGCTCGTCGAAAGACGTACACGGCACCGCTCTCAGGTGCACTGTTGGAGATCTGATTTCCATCGACACCCGTGGCGTCACTGTCCTCGCCGCTCACTCCGACGGCGAGAGTTGCGCCATCGGCGGAGAGAACGAGCGGAGCACCAAACCTGTCGTCCGCGCCTGCGTTCGACGCTTTAATGTAAGCCTCTTGCGTCCATGTCTCACCGCTTCGCCGAAACATGTAGACAGCCCCGCTATTGCTCAATGCATTGGACGACTGGTCACCGCCCACGCCAGTCGATGCGCCGTCTTCGTTCGTCGCACCTGCGGCAAGTGCATTGCCATCAAACGAAAGTGAAAGACCAAGACCGAACGCGTCGCTCGCCTGCGTGTTGGAACCTTTGACGTACGCTTCCTGATGCCACAAACCGGCGCTGCGGCGGAACACGTACACGGCCCCGCTATCGATAGCCGCGTTTGATGTTTGATCGCCACCGATGCCTACCGCTGCACTGTCCTCGCCGTGCGCACCGATCGCGAGCGTGTTTCCATCTCCGGAAAGGGCCAGACTGGATCCGAATTCGTCAAACGAAAATGCGTTCGATGCTTTTAGATATGCAGTCTGCGACCAACTCCCGCCAACACGCTGGAACACATACGTCGCTCCGCTGTCCGTCGCGCTGTCGGACGAGTCATCTCCGCCAATACTCGTCGCAGAACTGTCTTCGTAGTTGGCGGCTACGGCAACCATGTTTCCCTCCGCGGACACGGCTAGCTTCCATCCAAATCGATCGTTGCCGTCTGTGTTTGATGCTTTGATGTAAGCCTCTTGTGCCCACGTGACGCCGCTTCGTCGGAAAACGTAGACCGCACCGCTGTGCATAGCTGAGCTCGAAGACTGATCGCCGTCGATGCCGGTTGCCGCACTGTCTTCGTAGTACGCACCGATGACGAGCGTTGTTGCGTCCGCGGCAAGCGCGAGGGTGTATCCGAAGGCGTCGCCGTTTCCGGTATTCGACGCCTTCACGTAAGCCTCTTGTGCGAGAACGCCCAAACTCACGCAATTCCTCCCGAGCAGCATGTAACCGGTCGCGCACGCAGTGGCTCCGCACATCCCATCGCTACAAGCCGTGGACGTAACTCCCCCGCCCGTCGGACACATAGCGCATGTGCCGCTGCATTCGATAGCGGGCGCAATGCAACCGGCTACGCACACCCCGGTGCCCGTGTCGCAGTGCGCGATGCCGGTGCATCCGGCAATACGGCAGTCTGTGATCGCTGCGTCGACTTCGCCTGCATCGACGCCTGCATCGATCAGGACGCCGGCGTCGTGCATAGGACCTGAGTCGACTAAGACACCTGCGTCAACAAATTCAGTGGCATCAACAAACTCAGTGGCATCAACGAACGCCATTGCATCGACGAGCTCATGCGCATCCGCAACGTCACCTGCGTCGAACGCACCGCCCAGATCTGCGGCATCACTTGCAATCTGCATGTCCACAATGTTTGCATCAACAGGCGTGCCGCCATCCACGAGCACCGCCGCGTCCATGAAACCCGGCAATCGCGGCTCAGAACAAGCACTGGCGAAGATGGCGAGACACACGAAAGCGATCGAAGCACAGCGATTTAGAAAGTGTTCCAAACTGGCCAGAAGAGTAGATCGCCCCTGAGTCGAAGTCGCGTGCGAACACGTTAAGTTTCAGGATCAGCGTTCAAATCGAATCGTTAACACGCTCTGCGACCCTGTCGGCATGCGCGACGACGAATTTGCCGCCGTGAAGTTGTACGGACGGCAGGGTCGAAACTTCTTCGAAAACATACGCGCGATGTGTTCGGGAACGCGCCGCTTGCAAAATTGGATGTGGCCTGATGGGCTCATCCCATGCTTACGCCGCGTGCCCGCGTCATTTCGTGCCCCAACTGTGGGGGGCCAATTGATCCGGGCGCCGATGCGGTGAGGGTGACGTGTGAGCATTGCCATCGCGTGATTGATATTACTCCTGAAGGTGTGGCGACGATGGCAAATGCACTTGTGAAAGCGGGCGTCGCTATTCCAAAGCATGCGATGTCTGTCGACGACATTCACGCTGAGATTGCCGAGCGCGACGCCGTCAAGCGTGAGCGAACAAAAACGGCGCTACTCGTAGCACTCGTCGTTGGTCTGATGGTCGCAGGGCTAGTCGCGCTAGCCATCGCGTTCGGTTAGCTCGCACCGCCCATCGATAGACGTTCGTCATCAAACCGTCATGACGGGCGACGGTGCTGCAACTCGCGCATGCCGGACGCAACCACATCGAAGTGCCGAACGTGGCAATCGCACGGGCGATTCGCCTCGAGCACGGCTTGGAACACGGTACCGGCGCCGTTCGCGTCGATGCGGAGTCCACGGTAGGGGAAGAGCCCCCAGCGTCGTCCATCTCGAGGCGGAAGCGCGGGTTCGTCAGAACCTGCTCGCGCGACACCGAAACTGATTCTTCTTCGTCAATGACTTCGATGGATCGACGAGACCGCGCCCACACAACGAGTGCGAGCACACCCGCGACTGCCAACGCAATCGCACCGCCGATGATAACCCTGCGCCTCACGCGCGGACGATAGCCCGTGTCGTATCCGTGCGCGAGGGCCCGTAGTGGCGATTTGGGGAATCAAACGTACTCGGGGACCTTGTCGAAATCGATCACCTTCCGGACGCGATGCTCGTTCGATTCTTCAAGCAGCGTTCGCTTGCTCGCGGTGCGCGGCACCTTCATGCGAGCGCTCCCAGTCGGTAGCCGCGGGATGACGTCGGAGCGTCACAAGTCGAGCGCCGCCCGGATGCCTTCTTCTACTTCTTGCAGGTCGTGAGCAGACAGTGCTCCCCAGCGCATCGTAAGTTTTCGTCGGTCGAGAGTCGTAATCTGATGACACAACGCCACTGAGCTTTTGCGCAAACCTCCCGCGCCTCTTCTCAGCGCGACCGAGCTTGGCCCACGCGCGCGCTGGCGTTCCGAAGTTGAAATCGGGACCACGACGACGGAGCGCCATTCCTCGACTGAGTTGAACCCGTCGTTGGAGAGAACTACGACCGGCCTTTTGCCATATTGTTCGGACCCCGAGCGCGGAGCGAGGCTTGCTTCCCAGATCTCGCCGCGTCTCATCGTTCGCGACCTGAGAGATGCTTCAACGACGCGCTCTCGAGCAACTCGTCGAGGTCGTCGCCTGAACCCGCGACTTTTGAGGCATAGGCGGCGATGTCGCGACGGCGCAGTGTGCGACGGAACTCCGCCAAACCACGGGCGACGAATTCTTGGGCCAAGCGAGTCGCCGGTTTACCGATCGAGGAGGCCGCAGCCGACAGTTCCGCGTGAAGTTCCTTCGAAAGCGGCAAGTGGAAGTTTTTCATGGCAGACTTCATGGCATGAATATGCCACTAACTATGCCAGATAGCCAGATCGACAAGTAAGCGCGCTCTAGCGGCGCGGGGCAAGCAGCTCGGAGGCCAGCGGATGAGGCACCTCTGATAGGCTCCACGCTCCAATGCGGCTTATCGACTTACTGCCTAAGGAGCGCGACGCCGATCTCCTTCTTGCGTTGCTCGAATGGGTACGCCAAAAGGATCTCGTTCTCTATCCCGCGCAAGAGGAAGCCATTCTCGCGCTCCTTGCGGGCAAAAATGTCATCCTCGAGACGCCAACCGGTTCTGGCAAATCGCTTGTCGCGATGGCGATGTGCGCCTCTTCAATCGCGGCGGGAAGACGATGCTTTTACACGTCTCCGATCAAGGCGCTTGTCGCGGAGAAGTTTTTCGATATGTGCCGCGAGTTCGGACCCGAGCGCGTTGGTCTTATGACGGGCGACGCCACAGTGAACGCGCACGCGGACGTCGTGTGTTGCACCGCGGAAATTCTCGCGAGCCTCGCGCTACGCGAAGGGGAAGATATCGACATTGGCGAAGTCGTCATGGATGAGTTTCACTTTTACGGCGACGTGGAGCGTGGGGTCGCATGGCAAGTTCCCTTGCTGACGCTTCCGCAAGCTCGTTTTCTTTTGATGAGCGCGACGCTTGGCCCGACGGAAACGTTTGAACGCGCTCTCACAACGTTGACCGGCGTTGAAACAACGAAGGTCGGCTCCGCGAAAAGGCCTGTGCCGCTGACCTGGGAGTACCGGCAAAGTCCGCTACACGAGACGATTGCGGAGCTGCTCGAAAAAGGCCGCGCGCCGATCTACATGGTGTCCTTCACGCAACGGGAGGCCTCGGAGCGCGCGCAGGATCTCGCGTCGGTCGAAGTGTGCACGAAAGATGAGAAGAAACGCATCACCGACGAGCTCGTCTCGACACGCTTCACGAACCCCTACGGAAAAGAGATGCAGCACCTTCTCAAGCATGGAGTTGGCGTACATCACGCGGACCTGCTTCCGCGCTATCGCCTTCTCGTCGAGAGGCTTGCGCAGAAGGGGATGCTGAAGGTGATCTCCGGCACCGATACGTTGGGCGTCGGGGTGAACGTTCCCATTCGGACGGTGCTTCTTACGAAGCTGTGCAAATACGATGGGCAGAAAACTGCGATCTTGAGCGCGCGTGATTTTCATCAAATCTGTGGACGAGCTGGGCGCAAAGGATTCGACGACGAGGGGTTCGTGTGCGCGCAAGCGCCTGAGCACGTCGTAGAGAATCTACGGATGGAGCAAAAGGCATCCACAGGCCCGAGCAAACGCAAGAAGCTCGTGAAGCAGAAGCCGCCCGAGAAGGGCTATGTCCCCTGGGATGAATAAACGTTCGAGCAGTTGCGCACAGCGGAGCCCGAACCTCTGCAATCACGCTTCTCTGTGAGTCACGCGATGATCCTCTCCGTATTGAGTCGTGGAGAGCGCGGCTGTTCCGCGATGAAAGCACTTGTTCGCGATAGCCACGAGTCGTTGGCGCGAAAGAAGGAACTGCGCCGCGAGTCTCTTTCGTTGATTCGCTCCTTGTATGAAGCCAGTGTGCTTGAGCTTGTGCCGAAGGCAGAAGCGCGTCCCGGCAAAACGCTCGCCATCCACGCCGACCTGCAGATTGATTTTTCGCTCAACCAAGCCCTCTCCCTCTTCGTTGTCGAAGGCATTCGCGCTCTTTCATTGGACGCGAGCGACTACGCCCTCGACGTACTGACGTTCGTCGAGAGCACATGCGAAGACCCCGACGTTGTCTTGATGAAGCAACTCGACAAGCTCAAGTCGCGGCGCATGGCGGAGATGAAAGGTGACGGCGTCGAGTACGACGAACGAATCGCGGAGCTCGACAAAATGGAAGGGCCGAAACCAAAGAAAGAACTCGTCTACGAGCAGTTCAACCTTTTTCGAGCAAAAGAGCCTTGGGTCGGGCAAAAGAACGTGCATCCAAAGTCCGTAGCTCGGCAAATGGTCGAGGAGTGTTTTTCCTTTGGCGAGTACGTGCGCGAGCTTGAGTTACAGCGGTCCGAAAGAGTGCTTCTGCGCTATTTGAGCGAGGTCTATCGCGCGATGGTGCAGACCGTGCCCGCGTGGGCGAAAACTGAATCCGTGCGCGACGTGGAGGAATATCTGCGTGTGATCGTGCAGGGCACAGACGCAAGCCTCCTCGACGAGTGGGAGCGCATGCGCAACCCCGCAGCAGTTGTCGCGCCATCAGCCGCGGATGAACGAACGGAAGAAGCCGCACGAGACATCACGCGGGACAAGCGCGCGTTCACCGTTCTCGTTCGCAACGAGTGTTTTCGCCTGGTGCGTGCCCTTGCGCGTGGCCAATACGATGCAGCGAGCGAACTTCTCGACGGCACGCGTAGCGCACCGTGGCTACAAGGAGCGTTGCGCGCATACTTCGAGGCGCATTCGTTTCTACGAACGGACGCCGATGCTCGCGCGGTCTCGACCACGATGCTTCAGGAAGAAGAGCGCGTGTGGCGAGTGCAGCAGGTGCTTCTCGACGACGACGGCCCAACAGACTGCGCCCTTCACATCACGATCGATCTTGAGAAATCGCGAGACGCAGGACGTGTGATCATGGTCCTGTACCGAGTCGAGGTACCGAGTCCGTAACGACCAGCGCGAACCAGCGAGCCACCGTTTCAGCTTGCAGAACTAACGCGGACCGGCAGCCGCTTTCTCAAGCGCTTCGTCGACCATCTTCTTGTGCTCAGCAGGATCTGCCCAACGGCGGCGTCCTTCTTCGGGCAACAAGTCGATGGGATCGAAGTAGCAGAAGTACATGCCCGGCTTCACAGACGGCGCTGTGTAAACGCTGATGCCAGTCGTGCGGTCGTAGTACTCGTACGAATGCGCGTCGCGCTTGCCGCCGCCGCCGGGGGCGTCGACGAGGAAGAGCGGCGTGTTGAAGCCGGCCGTGCTGCCGCGCACGTGCTTCTCGAGCTGCAGCGCGGTGTGGACTGTCGTACGCAGCTCTTCGGTGCCCTTCACCAAATCGTGCTGATACACGTAGTAAGGATGCACATTCACGAACGCGAGGCGACGCAAGAGCATCGTCATGACCTCGGGCGAATCGTTGACGTTGCGCTGAAGCACGCTTTGATTGCGGACCATCACGCCTTCCGAGAACAAGCGATCCATCGCGCGCCGCGTGATGTCGGTGATCTCGTTGGGGTGATTGAAGTGCGTGTGAAGGACGACGTCCTTGCCCATCTTGCGCGCCGACGTAACGACGTGAACGAACTCGCGGAACCACGCGTCATCCGTGAGTAGCTTCTGCGGCATGACCGCCGGGCCCTTCGTTGCAAAGCGCATGCGGCGCACGTGCGGGATTGCCAGAAGCGTATCGCCAATCGTGCGAATTTGATCGGCGCGCAAATTCCACGCGTCGCCTCCGCTGATGACGATGTCTTCAAGCTCGGGGCGCGACGCGACGTACTCGAACACTTGGCGCCAACGCTCGGGGTTGGCTTTGAGCTGAACCTTCTCGACCTCTTCGCTATCGGGACCGACCGCGTAAGAGCGGGTGCAGAAGCGGCAGTAGACTGGGCACGTGTCGAGCGCGAGGAAGAGTGCCTTGTCGTAGTAACGATGCGTGAGCCCGGGCACCGGAGAGTCGGCCTGCTCGCCGAGTGAGTCGAGACCGAGCTTCGGATGATCGGGGAGGATGGTGGAGCCGGTCGGAATGAACTGGCGGCGCATCGCATCGTTGTAGGGATCATCCCAGTTCATGATCGAGAGCATGTAGGGCGAAACGCGCACGGCCATCGGGGCACGCGCAAAGCCCTCTTCGACGTCCTTGATAAACGCTTCACTGACCAAGCCCTGAAGCGTGGCGAGAAGCTTCTCGACCTTGATGATCGAGTTCTTCGCCTGCCAGAGGTGATCGAGGAACTGGGCCTCAGTCACATCTTTGTACGCCGGGATCCGTCGCCAAAATTCGCCCGTGACCAAATCTCGATGCTTATGAGCGTCGGCTGGGACTGCGGGTTTTACCGCCAGGTTCTCAGGGCGGTGCTGTTCATTCGGGAGGACGGCAAGCTGCATCGTTTTGTCTTTCAACTGGGACACGCGCCTATCATACACGGGGATCGACGGCCGCGCTTATTCGTGAGATTTTCCGGTTCGTGCAAGACCGGCTTTTGTTCATTATTTCGCCGCCGCGCTCGGGCTCTACGCTCCTGCAACGGCTTTTGGGCTCCCACTCGGAGGTCTTTACCCACCCCGAGCCGCATCTCATTACTCCACTCGCCTACCTGGGCTACCACGACACTGTCGACAAGGCCCCCTACGACCACATCAATGCGGCCGAGGCGATACGGCTCTTTGTGTCGGGTCTGCCGCACGGTGAGCAGGACTACCTCGATGCGGTGCGTGCGTACTCGGACACGATGTACGAACGCATGCTCGCAACGAGCGGACGCAAAATGTTCCTCGACAAGACGCCCGCCTACGCACTCGTGCTCGACTTTTTGCAGAAGCTCTATCCCCACGCGAAGTACATCGTGCTCACGCGTCATCCGCTTGCGGTGATGAGCAGCTTTGCCAACAGCTTCTTCGAAGGCGATTGGCAACGAGCGCACGAGTTCAATCCCGTTGCCGAACGTTACGTGCCGGCGATGTCGCGGTTCATGCGCGAGAAGAAGGTTCCGCAGATTCAAGTGAGCTACGAGAAGCTCGTCGCCGATCCCGAGCCTGAGCTTGCGCGCATGTTCGAGTTCCTTGGACTGCCGCATCAGCCGGAAGCGGTCGAGTACGGCAAGCGCTTCGATGCTAAGAAAGGCATGGGCGACCCGATCACGGTCAATCAGCATGACCGCCCCGTCACTGATTCTGTACACAAGTGGGCAAACGAGCTCGCGGCCGATGACGGCAAGCGCGCACTCGCCGAGCGCATCATCGAAGACCTTGATCCTGCCGATCTCGCGCTGTGGGGTTATCCGAAGGAGCACGTTTTTGACGCGCTCACCGAAGTGAACGGGGAGAAGCCCAAGAAGCGCGCCATCAACGCGTACACGATTCAGCGCCGCATCATGCTGGCCCTGAAAAAGGACATTCACACGCGTCCCCACGGCGAGCTGATTCGCAAAGTTCGTTACTATTGCGACGTGCTGCTTCGCGACTAAACTAAGCTCAGCCCCTCACCTGGAGCCCACCATGATTGAAGTCGTCGGAATGCTCGGGATGATTATGGTCGCGCTGGCGTTCGTGCCTGTCTTCAAATGGCTTGGACGCCATTACGATACTGTGGAAGAAAAGAGCCGCGCCACGGTCGAGCGCTCGCAAGCCCGAGAGCGAGAGAGCAAACTCAACTAGATTCGATCGACGATCGAACGCAATAAGAACGGACAGCTACGCGGAGGAAGGCGGGGACGCGCTCCTCGTGTCAGACGGCCAGCTACGCGGAGGAAGGCGGGGATGCGCTACCGGGGACGGGAACGCTTGCAGATCCGCGCCTGTAAGGCTTGAGGCCGGTGGCGCGGGCAAGCGCTCCCTCGGCTCTCATGCCAAGTCACGCCGGCTCGCCTTCGCATGGTGACTTGGCATTCGAGACGCCCCGTACGCGCATCCCCGCCTTCCTCCGCTAGTGCACATCTTCTCGGAGCGGCAGACCATCCGCGCAGTGTGAGACCCACTCAAACATTCGCACTGATGTGCAGAGCACGCGTCACGCACTGAACGCACTTGCGATTCCCGATGTGAGAATAGCCGTCGGGAGTGGGGATGTGCGTAAGGGGCGTCGCGAATGCCAACTCGCTAAGCTTGGGACCACGCGCGAGTTGGCATGAGCGCCGAGGAACCTCTTGCCCGTGCCACCGGCCCGCACGGTTCCTAGGCACGGATCTGCAAGAGGTTCCGTCCCCTGCAGCACGTCCCCACTTCCGAACGCGTATCTCTTCGACGACCGCGGGTCGCAGGGAGCGTGGCTTCGAGCTCGTAGGTCAGACGCAGCAGTCGTGCGCAGGCGTCCTTGCGACGCGCCGCCGTGTCCAAACGCCCACGCGGTTTTGCCACACTTGATCATTTCGCCGAGAATTCGTGGTTGGCACGTCATCTGCTCTATCTCTCTACGTGCTGCCAACGACTGGCGAGCCGGATACGAGGGATTCGAACATGAAGCGCTTCTCGACAACGATTCTGATGACTGTGATTGCGGCGATGGTCGGCGTTGGTTGCGGCGAAGCTCATAGCGAACCTGCGGCACGGACCCAGCCGAGCGCGCACGCGCAGCAGGAAGAACGCAGCGCGGAAGTTACGCACATTCGTCAGCCCGAAGGCGACGTAGCGCCAATGCAGCGCGTAGCTGTGCCCAGCACGGCGACCGCGCCGGTCGCAGCACCGAGCGTTCCAGTTCAGAGCGGATCCGCTGTTGTCGCGCAAGGAGCAATTAGCCTTCCGCGTATTGTCATCGCCCGCGGCATCGAGAATCGCGCGCCGGTCGATCCCAATACAACGTTCAGCTTGGCGACCCTGGATAAACTGTATGTGTACATGGAGGGTCTCAACACGTCGGGCTCACCGGCGGAGCTCAGGGTGACCTTCACGCGCGAAGGCTCGTCGACTGAGACGGGCGGCGTGAGCGTAAGTCTGCCGCCTACCACCGGCAATCGCACGTGGCGCACCTGGGCTTTCACGCGCGGCGCGCGCACGCCCGGCAACTGGACCGCTCACGTGACCTCAGCGGACGGCACCGAGGTCGCGTCGAGTCAGTTTACGATCACCGGCTGAGCCGGCGACGACGCACAACGACGAGACTCAAAAGCGCGAGTACGAAGAGGCCAATCGTATTCGCGCTTGACGTTGTCGAGGCCGAAGCGACGCGACAACCGCATCCGCCCGGCGGCACGGTGTCGATTCCGGCGTCTGCGCCAGAGGCAGCGCCGTCGACGTCTGCGCCGGCGTCCGCAACCACAGACGCATCGTCAGCAACGGCAGCGTCGATCGAAACCTCACCGGCATCGACGTCGCCGGCGTCGGTATCGCCTGCATCGGCGAACGTGGCATCCTCGCCAGCATCGACTAGGCCTGCGTCTTCGCCCGCGTCGACTCCCCCGGCATCAATCATCGCCGCGTCCACGCCAAGGTCTGCAAGACCAGCATCGCTCGTCAAGCCAGCGTCGCTGCCAGCGTCGGAAGCGCCGCCAGCGTCGGAGGCGCCGCCAGCGTCTGCAACGCCGCCGTCAATAGGCGCGATGACTCCAGTCATGCGAACTACGTGGAGGTAGCCCGGGCTTGTGGAAATATTCTCCGCGGGAGCGCCGAACACTGCGGCAGTGCCATCGAGCGCGGCGGTGAATCCGTAGTTGCCATCCGTTTCAGCGACGGCCGGTACGACGCGCGCCTGCTCGGCCCACAGCGACCCGGAACGAGCAAATACAAAGCCCGCACCCGCGCGTGCATTTGTCCCGACTGTCGCGTACGGCGCGCCGGCAATGACGACATCGTTGTCGAACGCCACGCTGTCGCCGAGGCGATCTTCTGCAGCGCACAACGCCGATTCGAGCTTCGCTTGCTGCGTCCACACCGTGCCGCTGCGCGTCCACACGTAGAGCGCGCCGACATCCATGTCTGCGCCGCGGTCCACGCCGGGCGCGCCGACAATGATGGTGTCGCCTTCGATTGCCACAGCGGAGCCGGCGTAATCACCGAGCAACGCATCGTCCATCTCGAGCTTCTGTTGCTCCGTCCAAATGCCGCCGCTACGCACGTATACATACGCCGCGCCCGCATCGCCGCGACCCATAGAAAGATCAGCGCGCCAAGCGCCGACCACCATGGTGTCGCCAGAGACCCCTACGGCGAAGCCGAAGGTGTCGTAGTTCTCCGCATCGCTCGCGATGATCTTTTGTTGCTCAGTCCACACGCTACCGGAGCGCGTATACACGTACACTGCACCTGCGTTGGTTAGACCGCTGTGGTTGTTCCAGCGTGAGCCGGCGACGAGCGTGTCACCCTCGAGGTCCATCGAGTAGCCGTAGGACTGAAGGGAGCCAGCGTCACTCGCGATGATCTTTTGCTGTTGCGTCCACGTGGTGCCGCTACGTGTGAACACATAGAGAGCACCGCCATCGACAACGGAGCCCGCATCTGTGAGCGGAGAGCCAATCGCTGCGGTGTTGCCGTCCACTGCGCACGAAAGCCCGTAGTACGAGCCGGCTTCGACATCGAGCGGATCGAGATGCGCCTGCTGCGTCCATGCGCCACCCGCAGAACGCACAAAGACGTAGCCGGTTCCAGAAGGAGGAGCGCCAGCTGCGGTCGAGACGATGGTGTCCCCGGAAATCGCGACCGCCGAGCCCAGTTGGTCTCCGACGGTTGCGTCATCGGCCATGATTCGCTGCTCTTCTGCTGCCGAGAGGGCGTATGCCACCGAGCTCAGAATCACCACTGCTGCAGCTACAACCATCAAGCCAAGGATCTTTTGTTTCATGCTTGGGCCAAACTATACGATTCTCGCCTTCCATGCACGAGATGCCGGTCTCCCAACGAATCAGCCGCCTGGAAATGCTCGGCATTCCCCCAGTGCTTCAAACGACGTTGCTGATTGGGGTGATAGCCCTCCTGATCGATCCCGCGCGCTTCATCACCGGCGATACCTGGTTTAACTTGGTGTTCGGGCGCGAAATTTCGTCGCACGGATTGCCGCGCACGAATGACCACACGCTCTTCATGCACGGAGCTCCGTGGGTGGACACTCAGTGGCTCGCGCACGATGCGTTCTATGCAATCGGCCGGTATGCAGGCTTTGCGGCGCTCTTCGCGACGCGGCTCGCACTTTGGATCGGCACGTTCACAACGGTGGCGAGCTTTGCGATTCGTCGTGGCGCGACCCACGGACGCGTCGCCATGCTCACGCTCTTCGCCATGGCGATAAGCGGGCCTCTCTTCGCAGTGCGCGCGCAAGCATTTGGCGAGCTCTCGTACGCGGCGTTGCTCGTATTGCTATCGCGAGCGCGCACGTGGAAGCGCGACGGCCTGATTGCGTTGCTGCTCGTATTCTGGTGCAACGTGCACGGGTCGGTCTTGCTTGGAATTGCTGTCACTGGCCTTGCTGCGCTTATCGACTGCATCGTCGCCCTGCGCAAACGCAAAGCAGAATCGCCGTGGCGCACTATCGCGCTTTCGGGCGCGTCCATGCCGCTCTTCATCGCCAGTGCATTTGCTTCGCCGTACGGGCTCGCAGTGTGGAGTGCGTACAAAGGCACGGCGGGAAATCCGATCGTAGCGAACTACATTACGGAGTGGGCTCGGCCAACGCTCGAGGACGTGCCGCTCACGTTTGTCGGGTTTGCGCTGGTCGTGCTTTGCGTATGGAGAGCACGGGCGGCCCTTCCGGCGTTTCACACGAGTGTGTTGGTGGTCGCGGCCCTGCTCGCACTCACAGCGGTGCGTCACGCGATGTTCTTTGGCATTAGTTTCGCGCTCGTGATGCCCGAGCTTGTGGATCGCGCGCTGCCGAAAGACGCCCTGCGTTTTGAATCCGAGCGAATTTTTCGCTGGGCATCGCGTGTGCTTAGCGCGGTCTTCATCGGCCTGCTTGTCGTGCTCTTCGCGACGATGAAAGCCCAGGTTTCGGAGCGTTTTCCGGCGGGAGTCGCGCGAGAGATCGAAGCGCGCGCTGGCGTGGAAGGACGCGTGTTCGCGAGTCCGGGACGCGCTGACTGGCTGCTGTTTTATGCCCCACAGTTGAAGGGCCGCGTCGCCTACGACGCGCGCGCGGAGCTTTTCGAGGAGAGCGAAATGCTGTGGGTCGCAGATTTGATGAGTGACCAACCTTCGCCCCAAGCCCTCTTCCGTCTGACGCACTATGAGGTCTTATGTCTCAGCAGCAGGGAAACACCCGGCTTGATTCGCGCCCTCGAGCACACGCCGGTCTATCGACAGATACAGCGCGACGCGTACATGCATGTCTACTTACGGGCGGAGTAGCGACAGTTGTTGTATGCTCTCTGTGTTGAACGGGAGAGCTTCATGACACTTAGAATCACACTTGGTATGGCGCTTTTCATGCTGGCTCTTGCTGGCTGTTCCACCGACACAACCGGTGTCCCTCTGAGCGACGCGGGCCTTTCGGACATGGCCTCAGCTACCGATGCGCCGATGCGAGACACCGGCGTAGTCGACCTCGGTGCATCGGACGCGCGCAGCGATAGTGAAGTGCTTACGGATGCAGGCTCCGTGGACGGGGACGTCGATGCAGCAATGACCGACCTTGGGGCTTTGGATGCGGGAGACACGGACGCTGGCGAAGTCGATGCGGGCTCCGTCGATGTAGACGCAGGCGAAGCAGACGCGGGCGACGTCGACGCAGGCTCAGTCGATATCGACGCAGGCGCACCCGACGCAGGCGAGGCTATCGACTTCGGAACGGACGCAGGCGATGTGGATTTGGGCAGCGACGCAGGTCCCCCCCCGGCGATTGAAATCATCTCGTGCACCGGCGCCACGCCGGGCATCACCGTCGCGAATAATATGTCGACGTCGTGGAGCCCAAGCTCGGCCTTCATCGGCTCAGGCGAGATCGTTCGTTGGAATGTGAGCATGTCGATGCAGACGGTGACCTCGGGCACCGTGATGTCCGGCTCGCCGATTCCCGATGGCCGCTTCGATGTCAGCCTCGCGCCCGGCGAATCACTGTGCATCCGCTTCAACGAGGCGGGCTCCTATCCGTTCTACAGCGCAGTGCATACCAACATGACCGGCACGATCACCGTCATCGGCAGCTAGCGAACATCTGCGCGCAAGCGACACGCGGCACGCACCTCAGAAGTGCGCGCCGAGGCCGAGAGTGAAATCGTGTTCGTTGATGAAGTCGCCGTAGACTCCCTGGTACTTGATGACCAGCAGGTCGAAGGCGCCCAGAACGCGCGCGGGGAACAAGCGCAGGTAGGTCGAGATTTCGAAGATCGTCTGTGAGTCATTGTTTGAATCCCAGCCGTGACCGAATCCGAACTCAAGCCCGATTTCGCGCAAGTTCGCCGCCGCAGAGATCACCCAGCCGCTTCGCGCAGCGCCGCTCGCCGTGTGAAGCTCGACACGACTCGTGTTGACGCCTGTAAAGACGTGCGGGTAGAGGTAGAAGGCGCTCGATGCGCTCGCGATGCCGAGCGCAAGACCCGTCTGTGCAAAAGCCCGCGCGAAGATCGCATTGTCGCGGTTGCCGGCGACTGCGCCGATCGTTGCGTCGAGTGATGAGAGGTCGCGGATGAAGAAGCTATTCGGCTTGCCGATGATCAGGCTCACGATGCCCAGTTGCGAATTGATCCCGACGCCCATTCCGGTGCCCCCCGAGTAATGCGGCATCGCGCTTGACGTGGCTGCGTCGAGCGCCGCGTGAACCCCAAAGCCGAAGCGAGGAACTGGCGAGAAATCGTCGAACACGTTCGAGGGCACGGGTTCGTCCTCGGCGTCCTGCGCCCGGGCGACAGGCGACGCAATTAGAACGCTCAGCAAAAACGCGCTTGTGAGGACCGAGCTTCGTGAGAATAAGAAAATGGGTCGCATCCCTCGGAGTTAGGGCTCAGGCCCATTTCGGACAAGCGCCGAGAGTGCTTCGGTTCAGGCCTTGGCGAGGCTGCGCAAAACGTACTGCAAAATGCCGCCATGCAAGAGGTATTCAATCTCCTGCGGGGTGTCGACGCGGGCGCGAACTTGGAAGTTCTTGTCCGCCGCTTTGACCGTTAGCATTTTGCCCGGAACAAGCCCTGAGCTGATGCCGGTGATCTCGAAGATCTCGGTGCCGGTGAGGCCCAGCGAAAGGCGAGTCTGGCCGAGCGTAAACTCGAGCGGAAGCACACCCATGCCCACGAGGTTGGAGCGATGGATGCGCTCGTAGCTTTCGGCGATAACCGCTTTGACGCCAAGCAAGAAGGTTCCCTTCGCTGCCCAGTCGCGCGACGAACCGCTGCCGTACTCTTTGCCGGCGACGATGACGAGCGGTGTGCCCTCGGCTTTGTACTGCATGGCCGCGTCGTAGATACTCATCGGCGCAGCGTCGGGGAAGTGCTTGGTGTTGCCGCCTTCAGCGCCGCCCATGATTTCATTGCGCAAGCGAATGTTGGCGAACGTGCCCCGCAACATGACTTCGTGATTGCCGCGACGCGCGCCGTATTGGTTGAAATCGCGTTGTGCAACTCCATTGTCCGTGAGGTACTTCGCGGCAGGACTGTCCTTGGCGATGTTGCCGGCCGGCGAAATATGATCCGTCGTGATCGAGTCGCCAAGGATCGCGAGCGCGCGTGCGCCTGTGATATCCGAGGGAGGCGGCGGGATGTCGAGGGTCATATCCTCGAAGAACGAGGGCTTGCGAATGTAGGTGCTCTTGGGATCCCAGGCGAACGTCGCGCCAGTGGGTACGACGAGCGATTGCCATTGCTCCGGGCCCTTGAAGACCTCGGCGTAACGCGACTCAAACTGCGAGGTCTGCACCGCGCTACGCACCGTGTCCGTGACTTCCTTCTGAGTCGGCCAAATATCGCGCAAGAAGACTGGCTTTCCGTCCTTGCCGTTGCCGATCGGATCTTTGTCGAAATCGATGTCGGTCGTACCCGCAAGCGCGTACGCAACAACGAGCGGAGGCGATGCGAGGAAGTTTGCACGCACGACCGGATTTACGCGCCCCTCGAAGTTGCGGTTGCCGGAAAGCACGGACGACACAACGAGGTCCTTGTCTTTGATGGCTGTGGCGACGTCGTCCGGCACGGGTCCTGAGTTGCCGATGCATGTGGTGCATCCATAGCCGACCAAGTTGAAACCGAGTGCGTCGAGCGCGGTGTTGAGGCCCGACGCCTTGTAGTACTCCGTGACTACTTGCGAGCCAGGCGCGAGCGAAGTCTTCACCCACGGCTTGACGCTTAGGCCTTTCTCGAGAGCCTTCTTGGCAACTAGACCCGCGCCCAACATGACGCTCGGGTTCGACGTGTTCGTACACGAAGTGATCGCGGCGATGACAACTGCGCCGTGCGTAAGAGAATACTCCCCGCTCGGGTGCTTCACCTTCGCGAAGTCGTAGATGCTGCCGTGCTCCTCGGCGGGCTGGCCGCCCTCGCCTAGCCAGCGCTCAACCGCGGTCTTGTCCGTCTTCTCAAGCTTTGTGCCCAGCATGGCGACAAGCGACTTGCGCCACGCTTTCTTGGCATCGGTGAGCGCGATGCGATCCTGGGGACGCTTGGGGCCGGCGATGGAGGGAACCACGTCGCCAAGATCCAATCCGAGCGTGTCGGTGAAGCGCGGCTCGGGCGATTCCGCCGTGCGGAAGAGCCCCTGCTCCTTGCAATACCTCTCGACGAGTTCGACGGCCTTCGGATCGCGACCGCTGAAACGCAAGAAGGCGAGCGTCTCCGCGTCGACTGGGAAAAAGCCCATCGTCGCGCCATATTCGGGCGCCATGTTGGCAATCGTGGCGCGATCGGGAAGTGAGATTGCATCAATGCCGCTGCCATAGAACTCGACGAACTTCCCAACGACGCCCTTCTTACGAAGCATCTCGGTCACCGTGAGAACTAGATCCGTCGCAGTGGTTCCCTCGCGAAGCTTGCCGGTGAGCTTGAAGCCAATGACCTGCGGCAAGAGCATCGCCACAGGCTGGCCCAGCATTGCGGCTTCGGCCTCGATGCCACCGACGCCCCATCCGAGCACGCCGAGGCCGTTGATCATCGTCGTGTGCGAATCGGTACCAACGAGTGTATCGGGATACGCAACCGTGCGGCCGTCGATGTCCGCCGTGAAGACCACGCTGGCCAAGTATTCGAGGTTAACCTGATGCACGATGCCCGTGCCGGGCGGTACGACGCGGAATCCCTTGAAGGCGCTCTGTCCCCAACGCAGGAATTGATAGCGCTCTTGATTGCGTTCGAACTCGAGCTTCACGTTCTCGTCAAAGGAACGAAGAGTGCCGAAGCTATCGACCTGCACCGAGTGATCGATGACGAGGTCTGCGGGCTGAAGCGGATTGACCTTCGTGGCATCGCCGCCCATGCGAGTGAGCGCTTCTCGCATAGCCGCAAGATCGACGACGGCGGGGACGCCAGTGAAGTCTTGCAGGAGTGCGCGGGCCGGCGTGAACGCAATCTCCTGGGAGGGCTCCGCCGTTGGGTCCCATTTTGCGACAGCTTCAATGTGCTCTTTGAAGACGGACTTGCCATCTTCGCGACGCAGCAAGTTCTCAAGCAGGATACGAATCGAGAATGGAAGTGTGGCGACATCGCCCACTTTCGCCTTGGTGAGAGCGTCGAGACGGAAAATATCGATTTCGCGTCCGCCGATGTTGAGAGTTGCGCGGCTATTGAAGGAGTTACCGGTGTTCGCCATGGGCGCTGATTTACCACGAAACCGCCCCCTCGCTCTACACGCATTGGCATCTTCGTTGAGCGCGTCGTTCGAATCGAGCGCGTGACAAATCCCCGCAAAGTAGCCACCTTGTCGGGGATGCAAACTCTTAGCGCACGGCGCTTCGTCGTATTCCTTATCGCCGCGTCGGGCGTCTTCACGGCGCTTCTGATTGCGCCATTCCTCGGGCTCTTCGCGGTTGCTGCCGTTTTTGCCGTTTCGCTCTTTCCGCTGCAAGAGAAACTGTCCGCGAAACTCGGCGACCGTCGCACCCTCGCTGCGTCGATCATCTCGATCGGCTTCGTGATCTTGGTGCTTGCGCCTGTCGTCGCGGTCTCCGTCAGCCTACTCACGGACTTAGTGGAGATTGCGACGGAAATTAGCCAGCGCATCCGCGCCGGCGGAGTCGGCGCATTGATCGACGTTGCTCCGGAAGGCTCGCGCGCAATGTTGCGTGGCTGGTTGGCACGACTGCAAGTCAATCCTTCCACTCTCCAAGAAAGCATCGGCAGCTACAGCGCGGCGGCGATTCGCATGGCGACAGCGTTCTTGGGTGGTGTGGGTACTGCACTGCTGCAGGCGACGCTCATGGTAGTCGCACTCACTGTGTTTTTGATTGAGGGCAAGCGCATCCTGACGTGGGTGCGGGGCACGGTGCCTCTCGAGATGAAACACTCCAACGAGATACTCGAAGAGCTTCGCAAAGCCAGCCACTCGGTGGTGGTTTCGAATATTGGCACGGCGCTCATCCAGTCGGTGGTTGCGCTGATTGGCTTTCTGATCGCCGGCGCAACGCATCTCCTCGTTGCGACCTTCGTCACGTTTGTCCTCGCATTCATCCCCGCAATCGGCGCGGGCGGATCCGTCTTTGTCGTCGCTGTTCTCGTCTACCTGGGCGGCGGAACCTGGCAGGGCATATTCCTAGCCTTGTGGGGCTTCATCGCCGTCGGCCTCGTCGACAACCTCGCCAAGCCCCTTCTCATGAAGCGCGGGATTGAGATGCATGGCGCCCTCGCCTTTTTCTCAATTCTTGCAGGTATTGCGGCGTTCGGACCGATCGGCATTATCACGGGCCCGATGATCGTAACCTTAGGCGTCTGCGTCGTGCGCATCTACAAGCGCGACTTCCCGCCGATGAGCAGCTAGAGCGAGAGGAAGTAACCGCTCTTCTGTGTGTGCAGCGCATCCTCGAGGCCGAACTGTCGCAACGTAGCGACAGCGACCCGCAGTCGCACCCGCAGCGAAGTTTCGCTGGCGCGATCGTTGGGCCACGTGGCCGCGATGAGCTCGGCTGCCATGATAGGTTCGTTCGGACGGGCCTTGGCGTTGCGCCAGAGGCATGAGAGCAAGCGCTGCAGCACGGGCCGTTGCTCGACCGAGATACGCTCGCCGGTGGAGAGCTCGATCCATCGGCCATCCACGTCGACGGCTGCGAGACGCGTCCTGCTGACGAGCGATGTCTCAAGCTTGCGCTCTTCGGCGTAGCGACGCAGCCGCCGCGACAGCACGTGAAGGTGAAAGCTCGATTCGACGTGCCGAATGCCCTGCGGATTGCGTACGACGATCGTCGCGATTCGGTTTTTCGCGAGCAGCTCGAACGCGGCGGCTTCGTCCGGGGAGCTCGCTAGATTGGCCAAGAGAATCTCCGCCAAGGCGGCCAGTCCATCAAAATAGACCGAATCGATCCCTTCAATGCTTGGTTTGCGTGCAGCGCGATAGCTTTTGAGAGCGTCATTGCGTCGCGCAAGTTTTGCGAGCGCGCAGGCCTGAATCAATCGCGCAGCGTTGACGATGGAGACGTGCTCAATTGCTAAACCAAGCCCAATGGTTTTAGCGGCGTACTCGAGCGCGCACTCGAAGTCGTCGGCGTCGAATTCCAAAAGTGCCCTCGCATAGCATGCATGGGCTTCGTAAATAGGCAGTTGCCTTGCAACGCTGACCTCGTGGAGCGTCTGCAGGTGGCGACGTGAAGCAGGCCACTCCGAACGCCACGCCGCAAGATCGGCGTCGGCGTGCACCAGGCGCACATACGCCTCGAATAGTTCTGGATCACAGAGCGTGCGCGCACGCTCCACCAACTCGGAGGCCCGATCGAGCTCGATCCGGTCGATGTGAGCCCGCGCAAGCACGAGCAGCGCGCGCAACTCCAACAAGCCCCCTTTCGGAACTTCCTCGTAGCGAGACAGCAAGAGATCTAGCGCTTCCGCGGCCGCACCGTTCCCGACGAGAGACGTCGCGCGATAGATCGCGGCTTCGAGCGCAAAAATGGACGCCGACGCAGCGGTGCAGGCCGCCTCCACTCGCAGCAGTTCGTTCTCGCCATTCGACCATTGACGATCTGTCATCGCGAGCAGCGCTCTATCGCGCGCGATGCGTAACGACTCTGCCGAGCTTTCCGAGAGAGCTTCGGCTTCGGCAAGTGCGATGCCCGCGCGCTCACGCGAGCCGGATAGAATCAGCAGACGTCCCAGCGTCGAATGCGCGCGTCCGAGAAGCTCCGGCCGAAGCGTGGGCAATGCATCTGCGATGCGCTTGGCCGCTGCAGCCGAGTTGCCCGTCCACTCGGCAAGCGTCGCGTACGCTTCCAGCGACACCGTACTGTCTGTGCAGTGCGCCGCAAGGTCTGCACTATGCTCTCGAAGCATGGCTACGAAGCCGACGCCGTCGGCGCCGAGAGCGCGCGCGTAGGCATCGTTGAAAAGCGAGGCGTCGTGAGCTGTAGCCCGGTCCATTGCTTGCGAGGCGCCTAGCGTAGCGCAGGGCCGACGCGAAACCACGTTGTTAAAGGGCGAGCGCCCTATTGTTAAATGGGCCTCTTAACTTGCCAGAACCACATGTAGCGGGTTCACCTCCGCACATGCCGACCGTTGAGCCGTGACACACAACCGCTCGAAGTTTGGGCACGGGGGAACTTCAGCATGGTGATTATCGCGATCCTATTCTTCGTACTAGCGCTTGTGTTCGCTGCATTCGCTTTCATCGAACCGCCGCGTCCAGTGGCGGCAGTGGTTCGCTTCATTGAACCGCGCCTAGCAAGCGGCTTGATTTTCAGGTTGGTACCCGAAGCACATCGCTTCCGCGCGATCCGTCTGGTGGGCGCCGGAGTTCTCGTCAGCGTGGGCGTAGCCTGTCTCAGCGCCTGAGCTCGCGCCCGCGTGCCTGACGCTCTGTCTAGCGAAGCGTTGGGCGCGTTGCTGCTCCGCTGCGCGACAGCTGTGCTAACTTCGGTCCGTGAGTTTTCGCTGCTTGCCCGCCTTCTTTTTGATGCTCGCGCTATGCGCGTGCGCGAATCCCGCGAGCACGGCAGTTCCGGATGCCGGGGTCGACGCGCATTCGCATGAGCACGACCTGGGCGTGGTCGATACGGGAAGCTTCTCCGGGCCCGAGCTACTTTCTGATACCGGCCTCTACAGTGACTTTGCAACGCGGACGATCGACGCGGACGTTCTCACGTACGGCGTGCGCTTTCCGTTGTGGGCGGATGGTGCGACGAAGACGCGGCATCTGTGGCTGCCGCCGGGCACGACCATCGATACCTCGGACCCGGACGCGTGGGTCTTTCCAGTCGGAACACGTGTGTGGAAAGAGTTTCGCGTGGACGGCGTGCTTGTGGAAACGCGTTTCATGCAGAAACTTGGGCAAGCGCAGTGGGAACGCGTGGCGTACGCGTGGCGGGATGATGGAAGCGACGCCGATGCAGCGCGCGATGGAGCAACCGATGCACTGGGCACGACCCATGACATCCCTAGCGTGAGCGACTGCAACAACTGCCATCGCGGCTCCGCTGACAATCTCCTCGGCGTGTCGGCCATCCAACTTGCAACCGGCGAGACCAGCGAGCCGCTGGCCGCGCTCGCAAATACCGGGCGTCTGTCGGTGCCGCTGGCGGAGCACCCTTCGGTGCCCGGTACGCCGCTTGAGCAAGCAGTCCTCGGATATCTCCATGGCAATTGCGGACACTGCCACAGCGAATATCATCCGCTTGCCAATCTCCGAACGATTCGCTTTCGACTCCCGCTGGGCGTGATCGATGCCGCGGACGCGCCTGCTCTCACCACGCTCGTGGGATCTCCAATGCACCACACAATCGACGAGACCACCCTTGGCATCGTGCCAGGCGACCCCGAGTCAAGTCAGATGTGGCGACGGATGCAGCATCGTGGGGATGGCAACGAGATGCCGCCGCTTGGCACCGAGACTGTAGACACGGACGCCGTTGCGCTTGTGCGCGCGTGGATCGCGGAGCTTCCTCCCTCGATGTAGAGAGGCGCCGTTCGATGCTTGCTCGCAGGCGAACTGCGTGCGGCAAACTACGACGTTTTTCGTGCATGCACGCGCATTGGCATCGCCGTGTTCGGGCGAAACGTCGCAGACGTTTCCGGCTCCGCATGGCCTAACGACTCGAACCGATAGCGGCGCAGGAGCGTCGCAAGCACGAGCTGCGCTTCCATCATCGCAAAGTGATTGCCAATGCAAACGCGTGGGCCCGCACCAAAGGGCAACCATGAATAGCGAGCGCGTGATGCTTCCGCTTCGGGAAGAAAGCGGTCGGGATCGAAGCGTTTCGGATCGGGCCAAACGCTGCGCATGTGATGAAGCGTGTATGGCGACAGCAACACGACGGTGTCCTGCGGCAGCGTCACGCCGCCCACCTCAACCGGTTCGAGGGTCTGACGGCCGAACATGTAAACCGGGGGATAGAGACGCAAAGACTCTTTGAAAACGCGCAGGCATAGGCCAAGGGCCGGCAAATCAGCGACGGTAGGATCCGCGGGCAGTGCATCCACCTCCTTTTGCACCTTCGCGTACCAGTCGGGATGCTCGCACAAAAGCTGCAGCGACCAGGACAGACCGGTAGCGGTGGTCTCGTGCCCTGCCACAAAGAGCGTGAGCACTTCGTCGCGCACCTGCTTGTCGTTCATACCCGCGCCGCTTTCCTCGTCGCGCGAGCTGAGGAGCTTAGAGAGCAAGTCGTCACGTTGGCCTGCCGAGGCGCGGCGCTCGTCGATCATGCGTTGCACGTGTTGATCGAGAAATGCGATCGAGGCGCGAAATTTCTTGCCCCGCTCGCCAGGGATCCAGGTCGGCTGCGCGAGTCGTTGCGCCGCTGCGCTCAGACGCGCCGAAAGGGTAGCGGGCGCCACTTCAGCTGCCCGCAGCACAAGGCGGCGCGCAACCAAGTGTGCGATGCCGTAAAACGAGCCCGACGCCTCGCCGATCCACTCGAGCGTGTCGGTGAGCGCCTCGCCGATGGCATCCGCATCGTCGAATGTATCGGCGTCAAAGAGAGTCTTGCCCGCCACTCCCATCGTTAGTTTGGTCATGGCGTTCGCGAACTCCACAACGTCTCCGTCCTTCCACGGGTCCATCGTGCGATGCGTGCACGCGAGCATGTCCGTTGCGTAACGCTGAAGCTGAGCCTGATGAAAAAGCGGCGCCATGAGCTTGCGCTGCCTGCGCCACAAATCCCCCTCGCTGGTGAAGAGTCCCTCTCCCGCCAGCGGATAAAGCGCCCACTTAACGAGCATCGACTTGTGAAAAGACTTCGCCTTCTCAACGAAGACCTCCTGAAGAATCTGCGGATCGTTGATTACGACGAGGTGAGCTGCGGGAGCACGCAGGCGAAGCATCGGAGCATTCTCCTCGGCAATCCGATCCAAAAAGCGCATGCGCTCGCGCTGCAGTTCGAGATTGTGGCCGACAAAAAACTTGCTGCCCGAAAGAAGGGGAACCGAATCCAAGTGCATGGCGGCTGATCTACGACGTTCGCCCCAGCGAATCAACGCGCCACCACCTTTTCGCGCCTCAGCGCCCATGATACGCACAGTGGCATGACGAACATGCATCGCGTAGCGGGCCTCTGCGTTGTTCTACTTTCATCGATGGCATGCGGCTCGCAGCCGTCTGCGACACAGCCCCAACCGGGAGCATCGCCGGCCGCGGCGCGATCGCCCGCGCCACCCATGGCGTCGCAGTACGGAAACGAAGCCTCCGTGCTCGACCTAAGTAGAGCCGCACCTGCGATTGCTGCGTACGCTGCGCGCCGGGCGACGTACTGTGCCGCAAGCCCGCGTTCTGCCGACGTGGCGTTCACGCGCATCGCCGATGCAGCTAGCCCCGGCACGCTTGACGCCATCGGCTCGGTATGTGACTCGGCGGCTACACCCGTCGCGATAGGGTCGGGCGCGTTCTTCGCCTCCGACGAAGTCGTGCTCAGTGTGCCAAGCGGCAACGACCGCGCATCGGGCGATCACACCCTCGCGCTCATGCGCGGCGACGGCGCCGGCCACTACACCTTCGTCAGCCACATTGCTCTAGGCAACGACGCGTTCCGCTCAGCGATGCGCTTTACACGGGCAGGCGCCCGCGACACGTTGATGGTCTGCAACGAATCCAGCAGCCAAGGTCTCGATCAAAGCGACTGCGGCGTGCTCACGCAAAACGGCCTGACCAATGTCGTGCACAGCGAGAGCGAGTCGCCGCCACTAGAAGCCGCCGGCTCCTGAACGTCGGTGTGTAACAAACGCTACACCGTCCCGCAGAACCGTTTCAAGATGGAACGGTTCTATCAGCCAGCGGTGCGCCAGCGTAGCTTCATCTGGACGTCGCTGGACCATTCGTTCTCGAAGGCGCGGACGCAGAGGCTGAGGTAGCGGTCGTAGTCGTCGAAGGTCTTGTCGCCGAACTTGGCGCGGATGTCCTTCTCGTGAAGCTTCATGCGGCGAAGCCACTCGGCGGTGGTTTTGCCGTAGCTCTCGCGTTGCGTGCGCATCTCGACAACTTCCCAGTAGGGCCGGATGGCAACGATGAGCTCTTCAAGGCGCGGGTTGAGGCCGCCCGGAAAGATAACGTCAGCGGTGAACTTCAAGTCCGCGATGTCCTTGCGCGTGCGCGGGATGCGATCACGAAGGATCGCTTGGAAGCCGAAGTACGAACCGGGCTTCACCCACTGCGCGACCTTGCGGAAGTACTCGCGGTAGATGTCGACCGCCATTCCCTTGTTCGCCTGTTCGGGCGAACAGAGATGATCGATCATTTCGATGGACTGAATGGCGTCGTACTTTTCAGTCGGCGCGTAATCCTTGTAGTCGCAAACGATGGCCTGCACGCCCGGCAGCTTGCGGCGCATGATCTCTTCGTGCTGCAGCGTCGACAACGTGATGCCGTGCGCGCGCTTCGTTCCTTGCGTGACGTGATACTCGAGGTTGGAACCCCAGCCGCAACCGATGTCGAGAACCATCTTCTCGGGATTCATCTCCGCGTAGTCGTAGAGAATCTTGCACTTCTGAAGCTGCGCCTGTTCGAGCGTCTCTTTACCGGTCAGGTAGCTTCCGCTCGTGTAGTGCATCCCCTCATCAAGCCAGAGGCGGAAAAACTCGTTCGAAACGTCGTACGAAACTTCAATTTGCTGCTGATTCGAGGTCATGGGCGCGAACTATGACAGAAAAGTGGGGTGGTTCAAGAGGCGTTTCAGTGGACAAAACGCCCCGCCCGCGATAGTGAAAGGCCCTTCTTTCGGCGCCGTAGCCAAGTGGTTAGGCAACGGTTTGCAAAACCGTCATACACCGGTTCGAATCCGGTCGGCGCCTCCAGAACCGTAGCTGTGACTCTCCCGATAGATGCACAACGAGACACAGCCTGAGTCTTCCATCGCGCACGCAGCAACGCGCGGCCTGTTCGTAGGAGCAGGCGCCGGAGCCATTGTCGCATGGGCGGACTTTGGCGCGCTCTGGCTGTGGCTTTCGCATTGGACCGATCGCGGCGCCCTCTTTATGCGCACCATGCTCACGCTTGTGCCTCTTGGCGCACTCGTCACGGCGTTGCTATTTGCTGTCGGTGCGTGGGCGTTGCGATCAAGGCAGTTTTCGAGCGCGCGCATGTGGCCGGTGCCACTCGTCGCCCTTGCATCGCCGGCGTGCCTCGCCGTCGGCCATATGCTCTTCACCGGCGGCAAGATGTCGCGCCTGCCGGCGCGCTGGGTGCTCGCACTCGTCGCGGGACTTGCGCTGGTGTTCGGCGTCTACCTGTCAATACGGATCGCGCGCGCGTTGTTTGAGACGACGCGCGGCCGCGGCGTTCGAGTTCAGCTGGTCTTGGGTGCAATCTTCTTCACCGCAGCGTTCGCGGTCAGCAAGATTGATCAACGTTTTCTTCCAAACCTGTACGACTATCTGCACGGCGTTCTCGGCGTAAAAGCATTTGTATGTGCCGCGTGCGCAATCTGTTTTTTCGCGCGCACACGGGCATCGCTCGTTGCGCTCCTGCCCACGCGCACGGTCACGCGCATGCTGGCGTTCGCACTCGCTACTCTCGGACTGGTCGCGAACCTGCTTAGTCTCGACAGCAATCCGAACGTCCGGGTCGCTCTCTTCGATCCGCGGGCTGCCGTTACGCGCTCCGTGATGCTGGGAATCGAGCCACTCGTCATCGCGACGCAGCCGGCTCCTCGAACGCGACGCCACAACCTCGCGGCGCAAAGTGACCCGATCCGAGCAGAGATCGCAGCGCTGACTGATCTACCTCAGTCACCGAACGCGAACGTGCTCATGATCTCCATCGACGCGTTGCGCGCCGACCATCTGGGCGCCTACGGCTACGCGCGCGGCGTGTCGCCCTTCCTGGATCGGCTTGCGCGAAACTCGGTTGTCTTCGAGCAGGTCTATTCCGCAGCGCCTCATTCGAGCTACTCGTTGAGCTCCATCATGTCATCGGAGTTTCTGCACGAGACCCTCGATTTAGGCCAGGCCCTGCCGACCGAGACGCTATCGAGCGTCCTTGCCGACGCCGGCTATCACACGGCTGGCTTCTATACGCTTGGCATCTTCCACACGGAGGGCGAGCGCTTGTTGCCTTACCGTGAGAATGCATTCGGCTTCGCGGTGCACGATCACGCAGAACGCGACGCGGAACAAACGGCGACACGCGTGCTTGAGGAAGTGCAACGGCTCGCAACCCACAATGAAAGCCCAGCATTCCTGTGGGCCCACTTCTTCGATTGCCATGAGCCGTACGAAGACACCTCGCTTGGCACCCGCGATGTCGACCGCTACGACGGTGAGCTCCGTAAAACCGACCGCGCGATTCAACGCCTCGTAACGGAGACGCGCCGCATCCTCGGCGAGGATCTTGTCATCGTGGTTACGTCCGATCATGGAGAGGAGTTCCACGATCATGGGGGCGTCTATCACGGCTCGACGCTTTTCGAGGAGCAGATCCGTGTTCCCCTCATTCTGCACGCGCCGTCCTTGCGCGCGGGACGCGTCGCGGCTCCGGTACAGTCCATCGATATCGCACCAACGATTCTCGGTGTCGTGGGCGTAGCTCCAGCGGACTCGATGCGCGGGCGGGACCTGCGCTCCGTCGCCACCGGCCGCATGCGCTCGCTGGGGCCCGCGTTCGCCGCCGTTCTGCAAAAGCGGATGATTGTGGACTGGCCCTACAAACTCATCGCCGACCTTCGCTTCAACACGTACTCACTTTTCAATCTAGAGCGGGACCCGCACGAGCGACAGAACCTCGCCAGCGCCGAGCCCGCCCGCATGACGGCTCTGCGGGGCGGGATTTACGATTGGCTCGATCGAGTGGCCGTTCCGCTTGGAAGCTCTGAACGAATCGATCCACGCGAGCTTGCATTGCAGCGAGGACGCCTCACGGACCGACGCGCGGTGCCCGCGCTTGGAGATTTGCTTCTAGATCGCACCGCATCGATTGCGATGCGCCGCGAAGCAGCTCAAATTCTGACGCGCCTCGCCGACGAGTCATCGGCGCCCAAGCTCGTGCAAGCCATGGAGGAACCAGAACCGCTCGTAGCAGCCGAAGCGGCCATCGCGCTTGGACGCATGTATGACTCGCGCGCGCGCGAAAAGCTGCGCGCACTCGTCCTCGGCGAGGATCCCGACATTCGCACGCGCGCCGGCATTTCGCTCGGTCGTCTGCGCGACTCGCATGCGGTGCCAGCGCTCATCGAAGCGATCGGTCGTGCTGAAACCGCGTACGACCGCGAGGAGGCGGTGCGGTGGTTGGGTCGCTTGCGGGATCCGCGCGCCGTGGAATCTCTGCTGGCGTTGATCCCAGAGTTTCGCACGCGCCACTTGGTCGCCATTGCGCTTGGCGAAATCGGAGACCCTCGCGCCTTCACGCCGCTCGTCGACATGTTGGGCTGGGAGCACCGCACCAATATTCGCGATTGCGTCGTTCGCGGGATGGGCCGCCTCGGCGACTCGCGCGCGCTTCCCATACTGACCGCTATCACAGCAACCGAGCCCGATATGTCGAGCGCGCCCGAATCTCTCATTCGACTCGGTGCTCTCGATCGCGGCGTCGTGGGCGGCGCCGACATCCTTCGTGAAGCGCCCGGGCTCGCGGGCTTCGGACGTTGCGTCGCGGGTCCGCTCATTCACGACTGGGACTATGCGCAGCGCACGTTTTGCGAGACGAACGGGCCGGTAGCAACGGTTCGGCTAGCTGTCCCCGCCTCTGTCGCCACAGCAAACGCAGCGACGTTCATCCTCAATGTGCGGCGCAGCGACGCGCCCGCGCCGGCCACTCTGCAAGTGCGCGTCGGGAATCTCACGCTGCAGCCGGTCTCAGTCGACGGTCAGTGGACTGATCGCCGCTGGTCGCTTAGCGCCCAGCAGATTGCTGCGCTACGCAATGGCGTCACCGCACGCTTCGTAGTGCAGCCGCCCGAGGCGCGCATCTGGCTCGATCACGCGCTGCTCGTTCCGCAGTCAGCAGAACCCTGATTGGCTAGGGCGCCGTCGTGCACATGCTATCAACGCAGTGCTGACCGAGAGCACCGTTGCACACGACGTTGCACGCGCCGCAATTGCGGTCGTCGTTCGAGGTGTCCACGCAATTGCCTTCTTCGAACTCGTTCACGCAGCACAAGTCATTCGCGGTGCCCGCGCAGGCGCGCGCTTCCGTTCCGCAGTAGCAATGCCCGCCCGAGCATTGATCGGCGAGCATAGGTTCGCACACGTGCCCGCACTCGCCGCAGTCGGTCGCGTCCAGATCGAAATTCGCACAGTACGACTGAACGATGATGTCGTGCGGAGGGCAGCAGAACGAGCGACGCGTTCCGTTGCAGCCCTCCAAGATTTCTCCGCACACGCATTGGCCGGTTTGGCATTCGGTGCCTTTGCCGTTGAGGCAGGAGTTGCCGCATATGCCGCAGTTCAACGCGTCGACGAGGATGGCGCGACACTCGCCGCCGCTTGCCGCTGAGCAACACGCTCCACCGGCGCCGCATTCTTCTGAACACATGGGTCCAAGGTCAGGAGCGGGATTCGCATCGTACCCGGCGTCACGAGCGTCGATCCCGGCGTCGAGGGAAGCTTCTGCGCTCGATCCGCATGCGACGAGAAGAAGTGTCAGTGCTGCCGTGCCGATTCGCATGCCGCAGTAGAGCAGATCCCCAAAGCGCGCGAAACCCACTCTGTGAATCTACTTACGTACGAAACCGCGCATCACTTTGAGGACGCCTGCTTCAACGGCGCCGATCGCCACGAGCCGGCCAGCAGTATCAAATACCGCGCGGTTGCCGTCGAGTCCGAGCGAGTTGGCATCCGCTGAGCCATCCATCCCAACCTTGCGGCCGTGTTTGATGGCTTCGGTCCCGAAGTCGTTGAGATCAAAGCGCGGCAGCAGCGCAGCCGCGTCTTCCAATGAAATAACGTGAGTCAGGAGCCGAGTGCGAGCATCCGCATCCCCTTTCGCTGCTTGATTGACGAGCTCGAAATCGCACGCTTGCTCTATCTTGAACGCGCCGCTCTTCACGCGTCGCAAGGCCGAAAGGTGCGCGCAACTGCCCAACGCCACACCAAGGTCGCGCGCGAACGAACGCACGTAAAACCCTTTGCCACAATCAAGCTGCGCGTCGATCTCGTCGGCACGCACCGCGCGCACGTCGACCGAACGCAAGAGCACTTCCCGTGTCGGCGCTTGCACCGTCTCGCCGCTGCGCGTTCGAGCGTGCAGGGTGCGGCCCTCTAGTTTTATGGCGCTGATTACGGGCGCGACTTGCTGAATCGTTCCGCACATCGACGCGCACAGAGCGCGCACTCCGTCGAGCGAAAGATCGCGTGGTACTTCGCAGGTGCGTGTCACGTTGCCCTGCGCATCAAGAGAATCCGTTTCGCTTCCCAGCCGAATCGTCGCGTCGTAGACCTTGTCGTCGGCCGACAAGTAGGGCGAAAGCTTGGTCGCTTCGTTGATCAGTACCACCAGCACGCCTGAGGCCATCGGATCCAGCGTGCCGGCGTGACCGACAGCGCGGGTTCCCATCGCTCGTCGCACGCGCGATACGACGTCGTGTGACGTAGGTCCGATCGGTTTGTCGACTACGAGAACACCGTCCGTGCTCATCGCCTAGCTCGTGACGCCAAGGGCGCGTGCCACTGCGGCAAGGAGCGTCTCCCGTGCGGCGGAAATCGCTATTGGCGGCGCCGCACCGGCTGCTGCGCGGTGGCCACCCCCGCCCATGGTGATCGCAATCGTGGATACATCGACGTCGTGATTGGCACGCAAGCTAACTTTGGTGACCGGCGCATCGCCGGCGCGCTGAAATAGAAGCGCCGCCACTTCCACGCCCGCGAGCATGCGCGGATAATTGACCAGGCCCTCGGCGTCGTCCTCGTTGGTGCGCGTCTCGACCGACATCTGCTGTGTCACCTGAACGAGCGCGAAGCGTCCCTCGAAATGCGTCTCCAGCGTCTCGAGTGAAAGCTGCAACAAGCGCATGCGATCGGCGGACCACACTTCGAAAAGATTCTTCGGCGCTGCGACGGCATCGGCGCCTGCGTCGAGCAGAGACGCTGCCATGCGCAGAATGTCACCGCTGGTGCCGCGATAGCGAAAGCCGCCGGTGTCGGCAACGAGCGCGGTGTACAAAGGCATGGCCGCTTCGGCAGGTATTCTCTCGACACCCAGATCCTTCATTAGGCGCATCACGACCTCGGCGGTCGCCACCGCATCGGGCTCGCGCGCGATCACGTCGCCGAAGTCATCGTGTGCAAAATGATGATCGAGGATCACCACTGGGCCCGTCACCGAAGTCGGCGGCAGGTTCGCCGGAAGTAGCGTACGCGACGCCGTATCGGTGATCAGAAATGCGTCGAACTTCGTCCCATCGGGGACGGCGCGCTCGATGCGCTCAATGCCGGGGAGAAAATGCAACGAAGGTGGAACGGGGTCGACGTTGAACATCCACGTCTCCTTGCCAAGCGAGCGTAGCAAGGCGTCTACGCCGAGCATCGAGCCAATCGCGTCGCCGTCCGGCCTCGTATGACAGCTGAGGAGAAACCGTTGGCCTTTGCGAATGAGCTCGACAACGGCGGCGCGGCTCATGCGGGGCCTTTTTTCTCTTTCGCGATCTCGTCGAAGAGCGTGTCCATGCGCAAGGCATGGTCAGCACCCTCATCCCAGAAGAACTTAAGCTCTGGCGTGTAACGAAGCTGCATACGTGTCGAAAGCTCCCGGCGCATCACGCCCTTGGCTCGTTCCATCGCGCGGACCAAGTTCTTCTGACGCGGCACTTCAGCCCCGGTAAGACAACGCACGTAAACGGTCGCCAAACGCAAGTCGTCGGTAACCTTCACGCTCGAAATGACCGCCCCTTGCGCTGCCGGGTCACGCACGATGCCGCGATGGAGCACGTCTTCGAGCTCGGCCCGAATCCGATCGGCGATTCGCACCGCGCGTTTGACTGCTTCATTCGCCATCGTCGTCTACTACAGGCTGCCCGCGACGCTCTCCAACTCGAACGCCTCGATGAGGTCCTTCTCCTTGAGGTCGCCGTAGTTCTCGAGCGTGATGCCGCACTCGAAGCCTGCTGCAACTTCGCGGACGTCGTCTTTGAAGCGACGAAGACCAGCGACGGAGCCTTCCCAAACCTGCACCGAGTCCCGAATGACGCGAACTTTCGCCCCGCGGGTGATCTTGCCATCGAGCACGAACGAGCCGGCCACTGCGCCAGCCTTCGAGACGTTGAAGACCTGACGGACTTCGGCACGGCCGAGATGCTTCTCGACGAAGGTCGGAGCAAGGAGGCCAGTCATGGCTTTCTTCACTTCGTCGACTGCTTCGTAAATGATGCTGTAGAGACGGATGTCGACGCCTTCGGACTTCGCCGTTGCGCCCGCGAGACCCGCCGGACGAACGTTGAAGCCGATGATGATCGCGCTCGATGCCGAGGCGAGCATGACGTCGTTCTCGGTGATGCCACCGACGCCGGTGTGAATGACCTCGACTTTGACCTTGTCGGTCGACAAGTCGGTGAGTGCTTTCACAAGAGCTTCGGATGAACCTTGCACGTCGGACTTGATGACGAGACGAAGCTCAGCAACCTGACCCGACTGCATCATCTGATAGATCTGGTCGAGACCAACGCGCGCCTGAGCCGAAGGCGAAATCGACTTCGCGGTGCGCGATTGCTGACGCTGCGACGCAATCTCTTGCGCCTTCTTCTGATCGGTAACGACGTAGATCGAATCGCCCGCGCCCGGAACTTCGGACAAGCCGAGCACTTCGACCGGAGTCGCAGGACCCGCTTGAGTCTGCGGACGACCACGATCATCGGTCATCGCGCGGACACGACCCCATGACGAGCCAGCAACGACGTAGTCGCCAGCCTTCAAGGTGCCGTTCTGCACGAGAACGTTAGCGACCGGACCGCGGCCCTTGTCGAGGAACGCTTCAAGGACGATGCCTTCCGCGGGGATGCCGGGGTTGGCAGTGAGCTGAAGGATTTCAGCCTGAAGAAGGACGCTCTCGAGGAGCTTGGGAAGGCCCTCGCCGGTCTTGGCGCTGACTTCCACAAAGATCGTGTCGCCGCCCCACTCCTCGGTTTGAAGCCCTTCAACCGCGAGCTCGCGCTTGACGACTTCAGGACGAGCGCCGGGCTTGTCGATCTTGTTAATCGCAACGACGATCGGGACCTCGGCCGCCTTCGCGTGTGCGATGGCTTCCTTCGTCTGAGGCATCACACCGTCATCGGCAGCGACAACGAGAATGACAACGTCAGCGGCTTGACCACCGCGCGCACGCATCGCCGTGAAGGCTTCGTGACCCGGAGTATCAAGGAAGACGACCATGCCGCCGGTTGTCTCGACGCGGTAAGCGCCGATGTGCTGCGTGATGCCGCCTGCTTCGCCGCTGACCACGTCGGCCGAACGGATGCGATCGAGCAAGGAGGTCTTGCCGTGATCGACGTGACCCATGACGGTCACAACCGGCGCGCGATGGATAAGATCCTTCTCGAGGTTCTCGAAGGTTCCGCGTGCGTCCACGATCAAGTCGTCTTCGCTCTTGGCGACGTTCTCGACTTCGTATCCGAACTCGCTCGCAAGAATCTTCGCCGTGTCGGCGTCGAGCGAGCTGTTGATGTTCACGCCCGTCATGCCGAGGGTCATGAGCTTCATCAAGACTTCAGTCGCCTTCAGCGACATACGTCCGGCGAGCGTCTGCAGACCGATATTGTCCTCGATGCGAATAACGCGCTTCTGCGCGCTCGGCACCGTGATCTCGGTCTTTGCGCCTTTTTTGCCGCCAACAGGCATCTTCTTGCGGGCCTGATTGCGACCACCGGTCTGCTGCTGACGGCCCGTGGGCCCTAAGGCTGCGCGACCAAGCTCACGGCGACGCGGCGGCTCACCACCACCCGGCGTATATGACGTGCGCGGCGCATGCTGCGCGACGATGCGCGATGCAGCACCTGGGGGAAGCGGGGGCGCTCCCGGAGCGATCGACGAACCGCGAGCGACAACGCCCGGCGGAAGACTGGTATGACCAAGACGTTCCGCGAACGACGCAGGCTGTCCGCTGCGGCGCGTATCCATGTGCGCGGGAGCTGCCGGCGGCGGCGGCAAGACAACTTCTTCAGCGCTTGCTTCTTCGTCGCGACCACGACGTACGACCGTCGCTGATGTCGAAGATGCTGCTGCGCGTTCTGGGGCCTCGGCCTTGGCGGCGGGAGGGGGTGCTGCTTCGGCTGCCGGTGCGGCTGCGGGCTCCGACGGCTGGCGCGCTTCGGCAACCGGTGCCGGCGCGGGTGCTGCGGCTGCTGCCGGTGCGGTCTCGGTCTTGGCAACTGCGCGCCGGCGAACGACCGTCGGGCGGATCTGCTCGACCACCTTGGTCGACTTCTCTTGCTCAAGTGCGCGCTTCACACGGTCGATGTCGACCTGTTCGAGAGCGCTCATATGATTGCGCACCTGAATGCCCAACGTCGCCATCTTGGTGACGAGATCTCGATTGTCGAGGCCAAGCTCCTTAGCGACCTCATAGACGCGAACCTTGTTCATTCAGCCTCCACCAACGCAGCTGCGCGCGAGACCGCGAGCGTTACTGCAGATGCAATCCCCGAATCGAGAACTGCGACTACCCCGACTTCATCACGTCCCAAAAGAGCCCCGAGCAACGTTTTGGTTGCGAAGACAGCGCAATGCCGTCCCAGTGCTGCTGCTTGGTTTTCCAAATCTTCGCGGCGACCTGCTGCATCGGCCGCGACTATCAACAGTTCGGTCTTCTGCTCGCGCATGGCTTCGCGCACAGCATCCGTACCAATCGCGAGCAAGTGCGCGCGATGTGCCGAGACGATGAGGCCTTCAACACGACGCGTGTATTGCGACGAGGCTAGCGTTGCGAGCTCTTGCCAGTTTACGGACATCGCGCGCTTGAACGAGCGCGAGAAGCCGCCAGCCGTTGCCGCCTTCAAGCACGCGCGCGTCGGATGTACCGACACGCCACGTCCTGAAAGCTTGTGAGCGATGTCGGGCACGAGGGCGTGATCGGGCGACATGACGAAACGCAGAAGCGCGTCCTTCGTATCGACCTTGCGGCAGCCGACACATGTACGTGCCGGGTCTTCCCGCTCTTCGCCGTTCGCGTCTGTCATCATCGGAAGCACGTTTGCTGCTTACTCCGTTGCGTTTTCTTGGGTGGGCTCTGCGGCGGGAGCTGCTGCCGCGGCGGCTGCGGCGGCTGCCTCTGCTGCTTCTGCTGCTTCTGCTGCGCGAGCCTTCTGCTCTTCGTCAGCGCGAGCACGCGCTGCCTTACGGCCTTCATCGATTGACTTGGCGTCGACTGAGAGGAAGTGCGCTGCGCCATCCTTGATTTGCTTGGCGCGCTTGGTACCGATGTTGGTCTTGATCGCGAGACGGTCGACGTCGTCTTCCTTCGCGATATCGTCCACCGTGCGGTAGCCGGCTGCCTCGAGCAGCTCAAGGTTGCGCTCGCTCACGCCCGAGACGAGAAGCATGCGCTCCTTGTCGGTGAGCGAATCGGCGCGTGTCGCCGCGTTCTTCACGCGGATCTGACGATACTTCTCGGTAGCTGTTTCAGCTGCGTCCTTGATCTTGGCCGCATTCGAGGGACCACCGAGGCCAGGGATGCCGCCGAGCTCTTGTTCGCTCGCCTCTGCAACTTCGTCCAAGGTGCGGAAGCCGAGCTTGTACATCGTGCGAGCCACGTGCTCTTCGACGCCGTCAATCATCGCGAGGGCCGAGATGGCCTCTTCTTCCATCTGCTTGAACTTGCTCTCGCCGATGATGTCGAGCTTCCAGCCCGTCAGCTGCGATGCGAGGCGCACGTTCTGACCGCGGCGACCGATGGCGAGAGAAAGCTTCTCGTCGGGAACCACGAGCTCCATGCCGCCGTTCGCTTCGTCGATGATGACGCGTGCAACTTCTGCTGGGGCAATGGCGTTACAAACGAAGCGGGCCGGGTCACGATCCCACGGCACGATGTCGATCTTCTCGCCGCGCAACTCTTGCACGACAGCCTGGACGCGTGAGCCCTTCATGCCCACGCATGCGCCCACCGGATCGACATCGTTGTCGCGGCTGGACACGGCAATCTTCGAACGCGCGCCCGGCTCACGAGCAGCAGCGACGATGCGCACGATGCCTTCGTAGATTTCCGGAACTTCCATCTCGAAGAGCTTCACGAGAAGACCCACGTCGGTGCGTGAGAGAATGATCTGCGGACCGCGTGCTTCGCGATCGATGTCCTTCACAAATGCCACGATGCGGTCGCCGGGGCGATAGCTCTCGCGCGGCGTTTGCTCGCGTGAGGGAAGAATCGCTTCGGTGCGGCCAAGGTCGACCACGATGTTGTTTCCGCGCTCAAAGCGCCGAACCATACCGGTGATGATCTCGCCCTTGCGGTCCTTGTACTCGTTGAAGATGAGCTCGCGCTCAGCATCGCGCACGCGCTGGATAATGACCTGCTTCGCAGTCTGAGCCGCGATGCGGCCAAAGCCGTGGCGGTACTGCTGAAGCATCAAAAGCTCGCCGAACTCTTTGTCCTGCTGGCGGGCCTTGGCTTCATCGTCGGCGGTGTAGAAAATCTGAAAGCCGATGTCATCGCCGATGGCGGCCTCGAGCTTGTACTCGGCGGCGTCCTCCATCGTCATCTCGCGTTCAGCGTTCTCCACGTTTTCGACGACCAGCATGTACTGGAACAAGTCGACGTTGCCCGTCTCCTCGTTGTAGCTCGCCGAGAGCTCGCGGTCGGCACCGAACGTGCGCTTGGCGGCCGTCAAGATGGCTTGCTCCATGGTCTCAGTGAGAACCTTGGAGTCGATACCCTTTTCCTTGCTGACCTGATCGATGATGTCTTTGAGCGAAAGCGACTGCTGCATCGGTCCCACCTTATCAAGAGCGCGTTGTGCGCTCCGTTCACTTGCCACGCAAAACTAAGAGGCTTTGCGTTTATTGCCCCATCGATGGATGAGGTTTGCTTTTGTAATTTCCGAATGCGGCAAAGAGACTTCCTTGCCGTCCTGCTTGATACGAACATTCTGCCCATCCACTCCGAGGAGTGGACCGTTGAAATTGCGGCGGTCGCCGACCGGCATTCGCGTGGTGATGCGAACGTCTTCGCCAGCGAACTTCTCGAAGTCGCGCAGCTTCACGAGCGGGCGATCGAGACCGGGCGAAGTGACTTCGAGTCGATAGCGCGTCGACAGAGGGTCGTGAACATCGAGGGCCGTTGAAACATCACGGCTGACGCTGGTGCAGTCTTCGAGGGAGACGCCGCTTTCATTGAGAGGGACGCCGGGGGCGCGGTCTCTATCAATCGTGATCCGCAATACCGCGCCGCCCGGCTCACGCAGATAACGCACCTCGACCAATTCTAAGCCGTGAGCCTTGCAAATAGGCTCCACGATGGACTCGATCGCAGCGTTGTCGATGCTAGCGGGCAACATGAAAATATTGGGTTTTTCGTTCAAAATGGCGTGTTTTTAAGACAAAAAAAGGCGGACCCTTGGGAGGCCACCTCAGGCTCAACCCTCTGCTTGCCCCGAACTTCAGGGCGAGCAGGTTACAACGGCGGGCTAACTAGCACGCGACTTTAGGGCGATCAAGGCGACACCCAATTCCGCCCCACCCGGCACCGAAAGGCTGGTTTAGCCGGGGCTGCAAAGACACGACGGCCTACGGCCCGGAAATCGTGTGTCTCTTCGTCCTGGCGCTCGCCTGAACGAAAAGCTACGGCCCGGAATCGTGTATTCCTTCCCAGTCGCGAAAGGCATGCGTGCGGCACTCACCCAAGCCAATACTTTTCTTCACGCGCGAACTAGGGTCGCCCCGTACAGAGTGCAGTCCACTTTGCTTGGTCTCGCGCCGTACGCGGTCCCAGCTCCTGGGAAGGAATACCCGTTTCCGTTCCTAGTTTCTTCATTGAGATAAGCGGATGCGAAAGGCGTCGGACGGCTCTTCATGCCTTTGGTGAACCTACGAAGAAACTAGCGGCGGTGCCGTGTAGTCTTTCCCCGCGAGCTGGGACCGCGTACGGCGCGAGCAACGATAATGAAGGCCACACGCTGTACGTTGCGAAGATGGTCGCTACTCGAAGTCTAGGAGTGGTCGTTGCGAGTGCCGCACGCATGCCTTTCGCGAGGAGGAAGGGATACACGTTTCCGGGCCGTAGGATTTTCGTGAGGGTTTCGTTAGGTCGTCGTTTGCAGCGAAGGCCGCGTGAGACGGTGGTAGGCGAACTCGCGTTCGAGGCGTAAGAATCAGTTCGCGTGGCATCTGACATTGAACGCGAACGTGCCCTTGAGCTGTTGCGCCGCCATGGCTGGAACACCACGTCGTTTCAGACGCTGGAGAGCGGGTTTCAGTATTTCTTCGAGGACGACGCGTTCGTCGGCTACGTCGACACGGGAAGCGCGTGGGTAGCTGCTGGCGCTCCTGTCGCCGCCCCCGAGCATCTTGTTGATGTTGCCAATCGGTTCGAATCAGCTGCTCGCAGCGTGCAGCGGCGCGCGTGCTTCTTTGCGGCTGGTGAGCGTTTCGCGGATGCCACGACGTGGGCTCAGCTTCGCATCGGCGACCAGCCGATTTGGGATCCCACGCGCTGGCAGCAAAAAGTCGGTGACGTTCCGTCACTGCGTGCGCAGATCAAGCGCGCCCGCAATAAGAACGTCGTGGTGAGGCGAGCGGCCGCCGGTGAGCTTGGTCGGGATGCACCGCTGAGACGCGCCGTACAGAACGTCGCCAACGCGTGGACGGACGCACGCGATATGGCACCGATGGGGTTTCTGGTGGGCGTCGAGCCGTTCACTTTCGCGAATGAGCGCCGGTTCTACGTTGCCGAGCAAGGCGAGCGACTCGTGGGCTTCTTGAGCGCTGTGCCTATCTACGCGCGCAACGGTTGGCTGCTCGAAGATCTCTTGCGTGTTCACGACGCGCCCAACGGCACCGCCGAGCTTTTGATCGACGCCGCGATGCGGGACGCGGCCAGCGACGGCGCGCGCTTAGTCACGCTGGGCATGGCGCCGCTTTCTGGCGAAATCCCCCGGCGCTTGAAATGGATTCGCGAGCTCGCGCGCCCGCTCTACGATTTCGGTGGGGTGCATGCGTTCAAGAACAAGCTGCGACCTGATGGGTGGGAGCCTCTCTTCTTGCTGACGCCGACCCGCGATGCGCGATGGCCGGCGCTCGTTGAATCGCTGCGGGCGTTTGCGCGTGGGAGTCTCGCCTCATTCGCGCTCCAAACCTTTGTCCGAGGACCTCCCTTCGTCCTCGCGGGACTGGTTGCGCTGCTCGCACTTTGGATTCCAGTATTGGCCATCGCTCCATCCGCCGAGTGGTTTCCAGCGCCGTGGGTCCAGTGGAGCTGGGTAGGCTTTGATGTGCTGCTCGTGGTGCTACTCGCAACGCTGGCGCGTCACTACACGCATTGGCTCGGCGTGTTGTGCGCTTCGCTCGTCAGTCTCGATGCGGCCGTGACGCTAGTGGAAGCCCTAAGCTTCAACGTGCCTCGCCTCGACTCGGTGGTCGGCGTCGCCGGCACCGTGGTCGCGTGCGCAGGACCTCTTTTGGCCGCGAGTGCGCTGTGGGGTCTGGTGCGCACCCAAAAGGAAATCGCCGTTCGCACTGCGCAATCGGCGTGACGTCATTGACGCGCGGCACAAAAGGCTACACGTGTCGCTCCATTCCGGCTTAAGACCTCGTGGCAACCAACTCCCCTAAAAGGCTCTCGCTCAAAAGCTCGTTCGCCGAGATTCCTCGCACCATCGCGCTCGTTTGGCACGTCTCGAGAGCGCAGACGATCGGCTTGCTCGCGCTTACATTGGCGAGCGCCGGCCTTCCACTCGCGATTGCGTGGGTAGGAAAAGCGATCATCGACGCAGTTGTCGCCCACGACAGTAGGGCGGCGTTGCGTTTTGTGCTGCTCGAGTTGGGGATCGTTGCCGCACAAGCCCTGGTGCAACGCGCGCTAACGCTTTTGCGGCTTTTGATGGGCGCGAAGCTCTCGGTGCACGTCAACACGATCATCTTGCAGAAGGCGATCACGCTCGACCTTTCCTATTTCGAGGATCCCGAGTTTTACGACCGACTCACGCGCGCCCGTCGCGAGGCCTCATCGCGTCCGATTTCGGTTGTGAACGAAACCTTTCAGCTTCTGCAAAACGCGCTAACGCTCATCGGCTACGTCGCGCTTCTCCTTCAGTTCAGCGGGTGGGCCGTGCTCCTGCTGGTCGCGGCCGCCCTTCCCGCCACCGTTGCCGAAATGCGCTACTCGGCCAAAGCGTTTCGCCTCCGCAATTGGCGGGCACCGGAAACGCGCCGCATGTTCTACCTCGAGCACGTGCTCGCCACTGAGACGCACGCGAAAGAGGTGCAGGCGTTCGGTCTTGGCCCTCTCTTGCTCGGTCGCTACGCGAAGATTGGTGCCGAGGTTTACGCAGAAGATGCACGCCTGGCGACGCGACGCGCGTGGGTTGCATACGCGCTGTCACTCCTCGCGACATTCGCGTTCTATGGTTGCTACGTAGTGCTGGCAATTGCTGCGGCGACACAAGCGCTCTCGCTAGGCAGCTTGACGCTCTATGTGCTGGCATTCCGTCAGGGTCAGCAGGCGTTTCAGTCCGTGCTCACGGCCATCGGCGGCATGTACGAAGACAACCTCTACATGAGCAACCTCTTCTCGTACCTTTCCGTTGAGCCGCGACGACGCACCAAACCACCTGCGCCGGCAATCACGACCGCATCCACTGAACGCGGGATTCGTCTCGAGAAGATCGGCTTCCAGTATCCGGGGCAGGAAGGCTGGGCCGTGCGCGATGTCTCGCTCTATATCGCACCCGGCGAAAGCCTCGCGCTTGTGGGCCAAAACGGCAGCGGCAAGACCACGCTCATCAAACTGCTCACAGGTCTCTATGAGCCGACCGAGGGCCGCATCCTTCTCGACGGCAAAGACCTACGCGACTACGACCGCGACGAGTTGCGCAAACGCATGGGCGTCATTTTTCAAGACTTCAACCGCTATCAACTCGCTTTGAAGGAGAACGTCGGAGTCGGTTCAGTCGATCATCTGGAGGAGAACGACCGCATCGAACGCGCCATCGAACGCGGCGGCGCCGAAGAGATTGTGGCGGGACTGAAAGACAAGGCTGACACTCAACTGGGTCGCCAGTTTCGATTCGACGGAGTCGAGCTCAGTGGGGGCCAATGGCAACGCATCGCGCTTGCACGCGCGTTCATGCGCGAGGAAGCGGACGTGCTGGTTCTCGATGAGCCGACGGCCGCGCTCGATGCGGAAGCCGAGCAAGCGGTGTTCGAACGCTTTCACGCGCTCGCCGAAGGACGCACGACGATCCTGGTCTCGCACCGTTTTCCGACGGTGCGCAGCGCAGACCGTATCGTCGTGCTCGCAGGCGGGCGCGTCGAAGATGAGGGAACGCACGATGCGTTGCTGGCTCGCGACGGGCGGTATGCGCGCCTCTTCAAACTGCAGGCGCAGGGCTATCTCTGAAGCGCACCCGCCGCCAGATAAACGTCCCACTCCGATGATCGAGTGGACAGCCCCCCGGGCTCGCGTGATAAGCGTGATACATGCGGATTCGGCCACTCTGCCTTTTTATGGGATTAGCGCTCAGTTTTGGTGGCTGCGAGGGAGGCTCGCTCGGCCTGACCGCGCGCAACGACGGCAGCGTCGGTGTGGATGCGGGCACCCGCCTCGATATGAGTGTCGCAGATGGCGGGCCTGCGATCGATTCAGGCCT
This sequence comes from Sandaracinaceae bacterium, assembly GCA_016712745.1. Taxonomy (GTDB): domain Bacteria; phylum Myxococcota_A; class Polyangia; order Polyangiales; family JADJQN01; genus JADJQN01. The sequence continues at coordinate 586,186 of JADJQN010000015.1, read as the reverse complement.
CGACTTCGACATGGGTGCCGGCGTCGATCTGGGCACCGTCGACCTAGGCACGGTCGACCTCGGCACCGACATGGGTTCGATGCCCGTGATCACCTGCGCAACTGCGAACTATCCAGCCGGCACCTCATTGCGCAGGCGCCCGTACCAACAAAGCGTGACGACGAACGCAGCGCACATCGTATGGACCACCGCCGCGATGGGCTCGCCGACGATTCGTATCGCGCCCACCACAACTGGCGTGTGGAGCACGGTGACGCCTGGCTCCGGCGCGTATTCCACATCGACGACCGGCGCGAGCGCAGCGTACGTGCAGCATGATGCAAGCCTGACGGGCCTTTCCGCCGACACGTCGTACTGCTACGAAATCCTCGACGGCACCACGGTGCTCGCGAACGGAATTAGTTTTCACACATCGTGGACGGGTACGCCCCATCCTCTTCGCGTCCTCGCCTTCGGCGACAGCGGGACCGGCGGAACTGCGCAACTCGCCTTGCGTGATCGAATGACGAACTACGAGTTCGATATCTTTGTGCACTTGGGCGATATTGCGTACGGCTCGGGTACGTACACAGAACTTGAATCGCATTTTTTCACAGTGTATCGCGACATTCTCGACGATGTGCCGTTCTGGCCGAGCATTGGCAATCACGAGTACGTTACCAACGAAGGCGATCCCTACATCAACGTCTACGTGCTGCCGCGACAAGCGCTCGATCCCGTTCATCATGAGCGCTACTACTCCTTCGACTACGGAAATGCGCATTTCGTATCGCTCGATTCGAATCCCGAAATGTTCGATGCGATCGGAAGTGGAAGCGGCACCGACGATGAGCTCGATTGGTTGGCCGCCGATCTCGCAGCGTCAACCGCCGACTGGAAAATCGTCTTCTTTCATCACCCGGCCTACTCATCCGGTGAGCACGGCAACGAGGCAGACGTCGACGCGCAGTTCGTTCCGATTTTCCAGGAGCACGGCGTCGACTTGGTGCTCAACGGGCACGATCACGACTACGAACGCACCGTTCCGATTTGGGACGACGCCGCGGCGCCAACAGATCCGCACGCCATTACCTATGTCGTCGCCGGCGGCGGTGGTGGCGAGCCGCGCGTCGTGTCGAGCAGCTGGTTTACTGCCTTTGCGACCGACGAGGGAAACCACTTCCTTTCGATCACGATCGACGGCTGCATGCTCCGTGCCGAGGCCATCAACACTGACGCCGACGTCATCGATAGCTTCAATTTGAATGGCTGCGACTAAGTATTTTCTGCCAAGGTGAGCCGTTTGACCGCGCCCGATCACTACACGGGGTGCGCTTGCTTGCCCTCACCCTCATCACCCCCTGTCTTTTGGGCGGATGCACCCTTTCGGCGGCGCCCGCATCGGACGCCGATTGCACGCCCGGAGAGCTCAGCTGCGTCGGCAACGTCGCGTACATCTGCGCCGCCGGGTCCAGGCAATTTCTCCGCGATTGCACCGACGACGCCATGCTCTGCGATGCGAGCGAAGTCTGCGTGCCGCAGAACTTGGACCCGTGCGAGGTCGCGAGGGAGACACGCTCCTATTTGGGATGCGAGTACTACGCAGTCTCAACGCCGAACCCACTTCTGGACCGCCGTGAGTTCCGCTTTGGAATCGTCGTCGCGAACGCCGGAAATGAACCGACGACGGTTCAAGTCACGCGCGGTGAAAATCGCATCGTCGAACGAACGATAGCCGCGCGTGACGTTGCCACCATCGAGCTGCCATGGATCGAGGAGATTGCGTCAATGACCTTTGGCTCCACACTGCTCCATGACGGAAGTTACCACATCGTTTCGGATCGCCCCGTCGCCGCGTATCAGTACAGTCCGCTCACGTACAGACGCGAGCCGCAATGCGAGCGCACGGCCGACCCACTGGACCGCGGATGCTTTTCGTTTACCAATGACGCATCTCTGTTGCTGCCGGTCGCTGCGCTCGATTCCAACTACATGGTGGATGTCATCGCGCACACGGGGGATATGTACCCGAGCTTCGTCGCCGTGGTAGCCACCGCAGATACGACCGTGCGGGTCTTTCCGAGAGAAGATATCGCCGCTTCAAATGAAGGTGCTTTCGACCTGCTTAGCGCCGGCCAGTGGCATGACATTCCCATGCGTCGCGCGGAAACACTCTTGCTCGCGCCGACGACAGGGGTGCTCGGCGGCACTGAAATCGCTGCCAATGAATCACTGCTGGTCGTCGCTGGAAATGCATGCGCGTACGTGCCCCGAGGGTTCAAGTCATGCGACCACCTCGAAGAGGTGATGCTGCCGCTGCGCACGTGGGGCTCGTATCTTGTCGCAGCAGCGCCTCGTTCGGTTGCGGGTGAGCCGTCGCTCCTTCGGGTGGTTTCGTCAGCGGATCACAACCATGTGCGGTTCAGCACGCTCACTACCGCGATCGAGCTCGATCGAGGCGAGAGTTTCGAGCTGATGACGACCGATGACACGGCGATCACGTCCGACGCTCCGATATTTGCAACACAGTATTTGGTGGGGTCCACCTATTTCAATCGCGCTTCGGCGACGAGCGATGCACCCTTGCTGGGAGACCCTGCGATGGGATTCGTTCCACCTGTCGCTCAGTTCCGCCGTGAGTACACGTTCGTTGCACCGGCAACCTACGAAGCAAATTTCGTAGCTCTGGTCAGCTATCACGAAGATGTTGTTCGCCTCGACGATGTTGAAGTTAGGGCATGGTCCGATGTCGCCGGCACGGATTTCCGCGTCGCACGCATCGAGATCTCCTCGGGGACACACCGAGTTGCTTCCCGGCTTGGAGTTGGCGTGACAATGTACGCTGTCGCGCCATTCACGAGCTATTTGCTTCCTGCTGGTCTTAACGTGGAGCTCTTACAATGAAATCGTGGATCTGGATCGCTGCTTTGCTGGTTGCTGGATGTGAACGCAACGTGTCGGTCGTCGAGATGACCGACGCGGGGCCGAGGCTTGACGGCGCGAACGCGGACGCTGGCGTTGATGCGGGCGCGCAACCTTCGACGTGTGCGCCAATTCCGAATGCAACCTGGCAGACCATCGCGCCAGCGACTCTGGTAACACCGAGGCTACGAGGAGAGGTCTACTTCGTGGCCCTCCACGACGACGTCATTGTCGCCGCGTCGACACGCGAGATATTCACGACGACGGGAGCAGCATGGAGTCCCTTCCCGAGCGAGGGACTTCCGACGGCGCTCGAAATGACCGCCCTCAGCTGGCACGGCGATACGTGGTGGCTCGGCTTGAGGCGCGACGCGGCCGATGTACCCAATGTATTTCGCTGGTCAGAAGCCGACGCCCGCTGGATGCCTTCGGGCGAAGTTGACGGGATCATTGTGAGCTTTCTAAGCAACGATCATGCGCTCACCGTGTTCACAAGTTCGGGGTCATTGTCCCGCTGGGACGCCGTTAGCGCGAGTTGGGTACGCGCTGCCGGCGAAGCCTCTGGAGCGATAGCGCTCTACGACGCAGTCGCGACAGATGAGTACTTTTACATTCTGGTGCACGACGATTCGGAAACGGTGCCCCACGCCGCAGTGCGTCGCTCGATCGACGCAACGAGCTGGGAAGATGTGCTCGTCGACGGTGTCTCGCTCGACGCGCATGACCTCGCGGCTGGCGACGGATTCGTCACGATGAACGAGCCATTCTTGAACACGGAGTTTTACGCCTTTGACGAACGCAACCAAGCGGCCGGATTCGTGGTCACTCCCTCCGATCACCTCGTCATTCCCGTCTGGATTGCAAACGATGGAACCGTGATCGGCATGACTCGAATCGACGGCGCGTACTACGCCGCAGATTCTCTGGGAGCAACGTGGACGCGCGTCGCGGATTTCACAGTGCCAACGCAGAACTGGGGCGCAGGCCTCGTCTACCAAATCGCCTCCGACGGAAACCAGCTCATCACGACAGAGGGTCGCCTACGTATCGGAGAGACAGCCGAGCGAACCGTGATCACAAGCAGTGATCACGCACGCACGTGGAGCAACGCGGTAGCGACGTTAGCGGCGGGCGCGGTCTACGAGATTGCGACGGATGGGCAATCTCTGGTCGCGCGTGCCGCGAACGAAGCCAACGCCGCTCTCAGCTATCGCCTCGAATCCGATGGGAGTTGGGCCGATTGCTCTCCGCCCGACGCGACGGCCGGCATGAGCGGAGTCGGTGACGTGTACGTCACACGCCCGGGCGACTACGCAGCGTCGCAGCCCTACATCTCAACCGATCACGGAGTGAGCTGGACCTTACTCGACGGCGCGTATCCCGACTATTCCTCCAACGTGGGTGATAAGTGGCGACGTGTTGGGGCGTACGCGATGGCGCCCGATGGCTACCTCTATGCCGGCACCGTCGGGGGCATCACCAACGTCACGGGAACGGGAGGAAAAGTTCCGTGGGAGTATCGGTCCGGGTCTGGTATCTGGCGGCGTCGTGAGACCAATCTCTGGCAACCCGTGAATGCTGGCATTCCGATCGAGCACGCACCGGACGATGGCGGCGGTCCTCCGTTCCGCAGCGACATCACGAGCCTCACGGCCAACTCGCAAGCGGTCTTCGCGCACCTCGCCGGACGTGGAGTGTATCAACTCGTTGCCGGGCGCTGGAACGCGATTGCTGCAGGATTACCGGTCGGAGCGACAACCACGCAGTTGATCACGGCGGACGATGAAGTCCTCGCGTGGGATGCGCAATCGATCTACGCGCTCTCCGGAAACGTGTGGCTGCCTCGATACGAAGGCGCCACGTCGGCGCTAGCGGCGCGCTTGGACTTGCTTGTTCGATCGGACTCGTCCGAAGTTTCGGTATCGCAAGACGCCGCGCAGAGTTTCACTGCGCTGCCTGCTCTTGCGAACGTCACACAGCTGGCGGTTTCAAACGACGCGATCTTCGCGCTGACCTCGGACAACAGGATTCACTCGATCGCCGTTCAATGTTCGGGTGCGCCATGAGGCCGAGCGTCGTCGCGTTCACGGTCATTTGGCTCGCGGCCTGTGTTCAGGCGAAAGTCATTACCGCCCCCGACGATGCCGCGGTCGCAGACGCGCCGAATGACGCGCGCGTCGATGCATCCGCCGCCGATGCTGGACCTCTGCCCGAGGTCACAGGCGGCGGGGAATGCGACCAGCAAGACGACTGCGATTCGTGCGCCACTTGCTCGCAGGCAGCCTTTCGACAGTGCAATGCGTTAACGCTCGCCTGCGAGGACGACGCCGAGTGCGTGGCCTTGCACTCGTGCATCAATGGCTGCGGCACGCAGGAATGCACAAACACGTGCGCCGCCGCGCACACCGGTGCAATCGACCTGCTAAACAGCCTGCTGCAATGCATGGTGTGCACAGCGTGTCCGGCCGACTGCCGCGAGCTACGCTTCACGTGGTGCGAAAGTCCGCCCTTGTGATTGGTCGCAAGAACGAGGAATGCTTCGCGCAATGACCGCTGGTCAACGCCCCGAGCTGCGCCTTGTGCCGGATACCACTTCGACGATCCCGAGCACTACGCGCACAAGTACGAAGGACGAGGACGCTGAGCTCGTACGTGCGATGCGGGCGGGCGACGCACACGCGGCGATGGAGATCTATCGCCTTCATGCAAGCGCGGCGGAGAAGATGATCGTGCGCATGCTCGGTTATGTTCCGGAGCGCGTGGATCTGCTGCACGACGTTTTTGTGCGCGTGCTCGAAGGGATCGACTCGCTAAAAGATCCGTCGTCGCTACGCGCTTGGATTAGCGGAATCGCTGTGCGCCGTGCGCAAGAACACATTCGAACGCGCAAACGGGCGATGAGCGAGCTGCCGGCAGATGCGGTCGCGTGGACAGGTGATCCCGAAGTTTCGCTGACCATGCGGCGCGTGTACGCGTTGATCGATCGCCTCGACGTTGACGAGCGCGCGGCATTTGTTCTGCGTCGCATCGAAGGCATGGAGCTGCAAGAAATCGCGACGCTCGTCGAAACCTCGCTCGCCACCGTGAAGCGAAGGATTGCGCGCGCTGAGAAACTATTCGAAGAGTGGGCGGCCGCAGATCCGGTGCTCCGGGAGAAGGTCACATGATCGACAAACTTTTCGACGAAGTTCGTAGCGAGCAGGACTCGCTACTTGCGCGCACCGATGCGAGCAACGAAGTAATGCGGCGCTTACTCACGCAAAACGCAACGCGGGCGCGCGCATCGCGGCGTGCGATCGGCTGGGGATGGGCGGCAGCAGCAGCAGTGCTCGTGGCCTCGGGCATCGCGGGTGCATGGCTCTTGCACAGGCCCTCAGCGCTCACCTACTTGGCGACCACGGACGGGATGCAGTCGGGCGATGGGTATATCTCGACGCGGACGCGCGGCGTGCTCGACTTCTCCGATAGCAGCCGCGTGGAGCTCTTCGACGAGTCGGCAGCACGCGTGGTCGACCTGCGCGCCGAGGGGGCAGCGCTTGCGCTTGATCATGGCTCGCTCGAAGCGAGCGTGCGCCACCGCGAGGGAACGCGATGGCGAGTTTACGCAGGACCCTACGCGGTCATGGTGACCGGCACACGCTTCCGCGTTCAGTGGGACAACGCGAAAGCAGAGCTGTCGGTCCGAGTAAAAGAGGGAAGCGTGCGCATCGTGGGTTCGTGCATGACGGGTGCGCGCGACGTTCCTGCTGGGCAGGCGGCAACGCTGCGTTGCACTGCGGTTGCTACGGTGGATGCAGCGGGCCCGAATCCGAATCCGAGTCCGAGTCCGAGTCCGAGTCCGAATCCGAATCCGAGTCCGAGTCCGAGTCCGAGTCCGAATCCCCCGTCCGATCTCGCGTCGCGCATTGATGATGCGGAACGTGCGTCGCTCGCCGGCGACATCGTTGCGGCGCGCAGATTGCTCCTCGACGTGCGCGCGCGCGGGGCTTCTTCCAACGAGGGTGCGTTTGCCGCGTTTCTCTTGGGCCGTCTCGCCTTCGACTCGCAACATGATTTCGAGGAAGCCGCACGCTGGTTTGCGATTTACGAACTCACAAGCCCCGATGGGCCGCTGATTCGCGAAGCGATGGGGCGCCATCTCGAAGCGCTAGTGCGCTTGCACAATACCGAGGGCGCTCAGGAGCTGGCCCAACTCTATCTCGCGCGTTTCCCAGACGGGCCGCACGCCGCGATGGCACGCGAACAAAGTCCATGACGCAAGCGCGCTTTGCACTGGCAACGCTTGCGCTACTTGCGTCCACGCTCGGGCCTGTCGCTGCGCACGCGCAAGACCCAGGTGAGCTTGGCGTATGGGCAGACGCTAATACGCAAGCGCTTCAGCGCCGGTTGATCTCCGAGCTTCGGGTTCGGGGTTACGCAACGCACGCTATCGATGACGCGAGCGCACTCGAGGGACTGGGCGCCGCCGTGTGGATACGCGGCGCGCCGCTGCGCGCGCGACTATGCACCTTGCGAACGACTCCTCATTGCGAGGAGCTTCTCGAAAGCGACGCAGCCGTCTTGCTCATTCGCGTCGTCGAAACAGTTCGCGCCCAGCTTGGGGAGCCGGGCGCTATCGCTGCCGACGAAGAACGACGACGCGCGCCCAGTGTCGTTGCGCCCCAGCTCTCCGAAGGTGAGCAACCCGGTCAAGTTGATCTCGATGCATCCACAAGCGCGCCACCGACACAGCAATCAAGCAGTCCGCTCGCGCTGTCTCTGCACGCAAGCCTGCCATTACCGGTGCGCGGTCTGAGCACCGGACTCAACGCCGAGCTTCTCTTGGAATGGAATCTCGGAGATACCGTCGGCCTCGAAGTTGGCGGCGCAACAAGCCTGCTCAGCCCTGAGGTAGGCGACGCAACCGGCAGTGCATCGGTTTCGAGCTCCCTTGTGTGGGTGGGCGCGCACGTTCGCTTTTTAGAGGGCGCGCTTGGAGGCCATGCATTCCTACTTGGTCTCGGCGTTGGTGTGGGAAGCGCGGAAATCCGAGCCAGTGCAGCCGCGCCCTTTCAAGAGCGTTCCACCTCGGAGTTTTTCGCGCTCGCCGTTGCGCGTTTGGCACTCACGCTGCGAGTGAGCGACCGTGTTGCGATCGAACCCGGCGTGGTCGTCGGCGTTGCGCTACCAGCGCCGGTCTTGGTGTTCGCCGAACGCGAAGTCGCGCATGTCTTTGCACCGCTCATCGCACCGAGCATCGGTGTGCGCCTGGCTTTTTGAGCACCCGGCAGCGTTAGAGTCGGCGGGCCACGGCGAGGTGCTCTCCGTGAAATGCGTCGATTCGTGCTGGCGCGATACCGAGCTCTTCGCACCACTCATTCTCGCTCGCGTCGCTCACAAGCTCAAAGCCTGCCGCAAAAAGCTCGCTACGCACAGTGTCGCTCGTCATAGTCGAGAGTATTGGCTCGCCGAGCGCACGCAGTATTGCGCGGCCGAACGCTGCGTAGCGTTTGGTTTGCGGGCTTCCCTCGGCAAGAAAATATGTCATCGCGAGCGTACTGCCTTCCGCTGCGAGCTCTTTGAGTGTTTGCAGCGTTGCGTGCACCGCGCTCATGGGGAGATACATCGTAACGCCCTCCCATATCCACACCGAACGGCGCGCTGGATCGAAACCGCCTGCGCGCAACCGATTCGCGAGCGAGTCATGTGCGAAGTCTACGGCGACGTAGCGCAAGGAACGCGCGGCAAGTGGCAGCGTAAGGGCGCGGCTCTGCTTGATCCGCTGTGTATCTGGATGGTCGACTTCGAACGCGTCGCAATGAGCAAGCGCCAGGCGATGCACGCGCGTGTCGAGCCCCGCTCCCAACACAACGAGTTGATCAGCCCCCGAGTCGACGGCTTGCGTCACGGCGGCGTCGATCGCTGCCGTGCGCATCGCCAAATGCTCGACCATTCCCGCACTCGCGCCGTCGAGTAGGGTCCCGATCGCATGGGACACGAAGCTTTCACTGGCGCTAGCACGCAGCGCAACGCGCGAATACCAGGGCAGAACGTCAGCGGCGAAACGATCGTCAATCCGCACTCGTCCGTGTCCTTGCGTCGCGATTGCACGGGCCCACGCAACACCCTTTGCTGTCGAGCTCGCTTTGCCTGCTTTCACGCGCGCACGATAACGCGATTCACAGCGCTATGGGGAAGCGCGTCGTTGCGGCACTGCCAGGCGCCCCGCACGCGCAGGGCGCGCTGGTCGAACAGGTGGTCGCTCCGCGACTGCGGGCGGCGTGGGTTCGGCGAGCGGCGGCCGAGGCGGGACGGGCCCATGCCAGCCATACGGATATCCGTAAGTCGCAGCGACGTGCGGATTGCGTACGCAGGCAAATCCCGGATGAAGGTTTGGCTCATAGACAGTGAGCCCATTAACGACGCGACCGATCATCGGGCAGTCCGGAGTCGTGCCGCTCGGAGTCTGCGCTGTGAGTGTGACCGGTGCATCCGCCGGCGGCACTAAGCGCTCGGGCACGTAAGACGCGACGCCGCCGCGCATGGTGCCGGTGAAGACATAAGCGCCATCGCTCGTGCGGCGAAAGGAGCCCTCCCCTTCTGGCGCGAAGTAGTGGCGATGCGCGCCGCCGATCGCGCAGTAGCCTGTGCCCATACCCGCGGGGAGCGGGTGCCCATCCCTGAAAGTCCAAAGCTGGCCCGCATAACCGTACGCGCCTGGATCAGCCATAAAGACCATGACGCCGTCCACAGAAACAAACGGTTCAAGGCCAACTGCCATCGTGTCGTGCACGTGCACGGATGATTCGTCATGCCAGTGGCCTTCGAGATCCACCGGATGCGGGCCGCGATAGGGCCGTGGCTGCGCATGCGCGACGTTCGAGGCGAGGCCCCAAAGCGAAAGCGCAATGGCCCACGGGAATGCGGCTCTAGGTTGCATGGTTTCTACTGTAGACAGGCATTTGGCTCCCCTCAAGGAGCGCGGAAAGTGGGGTATGGTTGGCGCGTGAAAGAGCTCCCCGAAAGACGTCAGCGGTTCACGTTGATTCACGTGTTTGCGCTTCTCGTGATGGGAGTGACGCTTTTTCACGCGAGCCCTGCGCCCGCCAATGTGCAGGAACAACGCGCGCGCCTGCCTCCGCCCGCCACGTGCACCGATCCTGTGGAAGGCGTCTGGCTCTCGCACACCTACAATCCAGACTTTCAGGATTGGTACATGTTCACCCTGCGCATTCGGCGCATCACGCCCGGCTCCGACCAGCTGATCGGCGACATCGAGTCGCATTCGTGGAACGGAAGCCCGACCGAGTCGGAGCCGCCGGCATGTCGCTTTGGATTGAACCACTGGACAGTTCAGATGACGGCCCAAGGTTCCATCGACAAGGGCGCCGTCTCGTTCGCTGGAACGCAGTGGCAGCCGAAGGAAACGTTTTGCGGTCATGGCCCCGGCATGGGCGAATACAACCTCGATCATTTCTCTGGGCAAATCGATCCGGCGCTTCAGGAGTTTCAGTCGGTGAACAACGACGGCGGCCGATCGGTGAACGAGCCCGCGGTCTTCCGTCGCATTGGATGTTTGGAGCCGCCCCCCGTGCCCCACGTACAAGTTGCCCCGCCTTCGTTCTATCCGCCGGGACGTGGAGGAGGTTGCGGTTGCGGTCATTGACCTGCCGCGACTGTTAGCGATGCCCCAACCTCTAGCGATCCCCAATCAAAGCGCTCTCTCGAAGAAGCTCAGCGGACCGCGCGTCACGCGGGTGCGCCAATTTGTGTCGCGCGCATGGACGCGCGCGCGCGAAGTTTTTCCATTTACCTGGCTCGGTATTTTCGTGGCCACAGGTTCGGTTATCGCGCTCGTCTACTTCGGAATTCAACGCATCGATTTGCCGCTCCTCGTTGTTGGCGCCGTGGGCGCGGCTATGGCGGTGCTTTGCCTTCTCGCGACGAGCATCACTGCGACGGCTCTCTATTTCAGCGAGCGAAAGCGAGTGTATTCGACGGAGCCGCTTGCGCTCGAATGCGGGTCGCGACGGCGCACTGGCTTTTCAATGCCTTCGCTTTGGTACGTGCCGTTCGTACGCATCCGTTGGAAGTGGAGCGCCAAAGAGATTGATGTCGCGCTGCGCAAAGACCGCGGACGGCTGCACGAGGACATCATCCCGTATCGACGCGGGGTAGCCGATCATATTGAGCGCAGCATCACCATCGAAGACGTGTTTGGTTTAACGAGCGTCACGTTTCGCGCGCGCGAATCGCGCCAAGTGCGATTCACACCGTCGATGGGCGCACTTAAATCCGTACACGTCGTGCGCAGCATGTCCGGTGGGCAAGACATCTCTCATCCCGATGCGCCGGCCGATGGCGAGCGCATCGACATGCGTTACTACAATCCGGGCGATCCAATCCGCTTCGTGCTCTGGAAGGTCTACGCAAAGTCGCGCGACCTTGTGGTGCGAACGCCTGAGCGCGCGATTAGTCCCGTTCGTCAAACCGTTGCGTATCTCGTGACGGGTGAAGGCGACGAAGCTGCGGCGGGCGCTGCACGCGTTGCCGTTGACAGTGGAGTGCTCGGCACCGATTGGGTACTTGGCACGGATGGCAGCAGCGACTACGCAAAATCCAAAACGCTGGCGCTCGATATCTTGGCACGCTCTGCGAATGCGACCGAAGCCGATTGCGGCGCCGGCCTAAACGCGTTCTTGCAGCGAGCGACACCGGCATCGGTTGGCCGGGCCGTTGTGTTCGTTCCCGCGCGTCCTGGCCCATGGCTCGACAAAGTGATCGCGGCCGCGCGCATGCGTGCTGGCCAGAATCGCCTGTTTCGCCGGTAAGATTCGTCGTGTGCACCGATGGAGTCCGCGACGTCGCGGAGATTCCGAAATGGAAACGCTTGGCGTCACGGCCGGCGAAAGCAAGACCCGAAGACGGCTCGCTCACCGACACAGAGGCGCTCACGCAGGTCGTCGACGCACTGTCGACCGCCCGTGCGCGTGTACTGGTTCTCGATCGGAAGCTCGGCCGGGTCTATGACGGACGCTTCGCGCGCGGAAAGCAAGGCGCATGAAGTTTCGCGCTTCGGTCCGAGCAATCCGCCATCCGCTGCGCGCCTTCGCGCTCGGCCTCGCCGCTCTCGCGCTCACTTCGCAGTTCGCGATGAGCGAGGCTGTCGTCGCAAGCGTCATCGGCTCGGTGCTCGGCGTTGCGCTTGGGGAATGGCTCGGCCGATCGAAGTGGCGGACCGAGGTCGTGCTTAGCGCTGTCGCTGGATCGCTTTTGCTGGTCTGGCTGCTGACCGCATTGCTTCTGCGCGGGGAGTCCGTCGCCGATGCGCTCGGACCTGGCACTTCGCTTCGCACTTTTGGAATCATTCGTTACTTTGTCACATCGCTCGCTGTCGTATCGGCAGTGCGGGCTCTTGTTGTGCGTAAGCAGACCTTCATCGTGCTCGAGCTCGTGATGGTCGTTGGAGCTGTGGCGTTTGCGCTAGCAGCACACCGTGACGGAGTGATCGCCCGGCCGCTTTGGCTAAGTGACTGGGCCTGGCAGGCCGGGCTCGATCCCGTGCACGTGCTGCTTGCGATTGGCGGTCTCGCGATCGTCGTGCTCGCACTTTTGCTACTTGCTGAACGCGAGGGCGAAGTCTCCATCGCGTCTCTCGTCGCGCTGCCTGTTTTGGCGCTGATTGCGGTACTTATCTTCACGACGAGCGCCCTTCCCCAGCCAAAGCCGGCGAGCGATATCAATCTCACCGACCACGGCGAGTCACCGCAAACTCCGCCGCAGGTGCGCGACGCAGGCGTGCCACATCAGCCAGGTAGTGGTCCCGACGGAGGCGCGCGCCCGCAGGAGGGCGACGGCGGAGCCGGACAGAACCCCGACGCAAGCTCGGGCCAGCAGGATCCACACACTACCGACGCGGGGATCGACGGCGGCTCATCCGCGCGCGACGCTGCCGTGGATGGCGGCGGCTCGAGCGCGCGCGACGCTGGCACCGATGGCGGCGGTTCAAGTGGCGGCGACGCCAGCGTCGACGGAGGCGCTTCGCAAGGACGCGACGCGGCTACCGACGCGGGTGGCAGCGCAGGCGCGCAAGACGGCGGCATCGACGGCGGCACGCAGCAGCGCCCCCCCGATGGCGGCAACGGATCAAACGCACCTCCAAGCGACGGCGGTGCTTCTGGCCAATCGCAACGTCAGTCAGAGACCGATCAAGAGTCTCAGCGCAACGATATCCCGCAGCCGTCAAGTGCTCCGATGGCCGTTGTCTTGCTCGACAATGACTACTCGCCTCCGTCGGGTGCATACTATTTCCGCCAAGGCGTGTGGAGCGAGTTCAACGGGCATCGGCTTATCGAGTCGTCGCGTACCGATGCTGACCAGGATGTCATCCGCGAGTATCCCACGCAGCAAGTCCGCGTGCGCGAATCGGCACCGACCCGGGGGCGCGTAATCGTAACTGGCCGCGTCGCGTTGGTTGTCGAGCATAATGGGCCTTTTGCCCTCGAATCTGAAGAAAGTCTCGCTCCATCGTCGAATCCGAATGCCAGTCGCTTTGTGCGTGCATTCCGCTTCACCTCGCGTTCGCAGACTGTGCCGTATCAGCAGCTCTTGCACGCGCGCGTTGGCAACCCCGCGTGGACGCCGGATGTACGGGCGCACTATCTGAAGGGTCCGACCGATCCCCGCTACGCCGCTCTTGCGCATGAAATCGTGAACGGCATGCCCGAGGCGCGGCGCGCGGATCCCTTCGCGCAGGCGGTTGCAGTCAAACTCTACCTCGATCACAACCTCACCTATTCCACGCGCCATCGTCACGCGGGCGTCGATGATCCGGTGGCCGACCTTCTCTTCGGTGACCGCACCGGCTACTGCGTTCATTTCGCGCACTCGGCCGTGTATCTCTGGCGCGCCCTCGGGATACCGGCACGCGTGGGCAATGGATACCACTCTGACGAACAGAATCGACGCGGCGGATCCGCGATCTTGTTACGCGGCTCCGACGCGCATGCGTGGCCTGAGATCTACGTCGAGGGCTATGGATGGATCGTGCTCGATATTGCTGCAGAGCGAAACCTCGATCCGCCCGGACAGCCCACCGACGAAGACTTGCAGCGCATGCTTGGCGAGATGGCGCGCGAGGAGCAAGAGGATCCCGCCGACCCGCCGCCAAAGAAAGATGACTCACTTCCCTGGCTGAAGATCTTTCTCTGGACCTCCGCGATACTGCTGGGTCTAGCGCTGCTCGCGCTCTATTTCGTCAAGATTTGGCGCCTGGTGGTCCCGTCGTTTGCGAAGCAGAAGACGATTGCACGCCTTGGATATAGGTCAATTCTCGATTCGCTAAGTCACGTTGGCTATACGCGCGATGTCACCGAGACCCGAGAAGTCTTCGCCGAGCGTGTTGCCCAAATCGCTCCTTCGTTCCGAGAGCTCACAACGCGCAACATCGCTGCCGCGTTGCGAGCGTCCGGCGACGATCTCTCGCGTCCCGAGTTCGATGTCGCTGGCACACGTGCCATCATGCGCGCCGTTCGCAAAGAGATCCGCGCCAACACCACTTTCTGGAAGCGCTTGCTTGGCGCCATCAACCCGATTTCTTTCTTCTCATCCAAGTGAACTAGGCACAGAGGACCGATATGGAACCCGACTTCGAACAGAGCGAACACGTTACGCATACCCTGGCACCGCCCATCACGGATTTGAACGGCGCGTTCAACGTTGTGCAGCGCGTTCGTGCACGCATGCAAGCGGCCGTACGTGGTCGTGATGAGGTTATCGAGACAATCATCATCGCCCTTCTCGCGGACGGCCACGTGCTTCTCGAAGACTATCCCGGTTCCGGCAAGACCACGCTCGCCAAGGCGCTGGGCGATTGCATCATCGACGACCAGCCCCACGACGAGATAGTGACCTTCCGTCGTATTCAATTTACGCCTGACCTTTTACCGAGCGACGTGACGGGCACGACCATCTTCGATCCCAATACCAACAAGTTCTTCTTCCGCGCCGGTCCCATCTTCGCGCACATCGTTCTGGCCGATGAAATCAACCGCACCTCGCCCAAGGTGCAGAGCGCCATGCTGGAGGCGATGGCCGAGAAGCAGAGCACCGTCGACAACCGAACGCGCAAGCTGGATCAGCTGTTCTTCGTGATCGCGACGCAGAATCCGCTCGATTTGGCGGGCACTTTTCCGCTTCCGAGTGCACAGCTCGACCGATTCCTCTTCAAGATTCGCATGAAGCACATTCAGCGCGACGCCGAGCTCGAAGTTCTGGCGAGTTACAAGACGCGACGGGCAGGCGTTGGCAATGCGATGCCTCGCGTTACGCGCACCGAGATTATCGAAGCACGCAACGTGATCGAGAACTTCGTCTGGGTCGCGCCGGAGGTTCGCGAATGCTTGGTCGACATCGCAGCGCGGACTCGCTCCGACGAGCGCGTGTTGCAAGGAGCATCCACCCGCTCTCTAGTATTGATGATTCCAGCGCTGCAAGCGCGGGCCCTCACGCGCGTGCGAGACTACGTCACGGCAGAAGATGTGTTCGAGCTCGCGATGTTGATCTTCGCTCATCGCTTGGAGCTTGCGCCCGGTATCGGCAACGTCGATCAGGTCATCCGCGACTGCGCGGCGGAACCGCTCGACAAGCTCGCGCGACTTACGTTGCGTCGATGAAGTCTTTGCGCCTCATAGCTCTCTTGAGTCTGCTCGTTGCCGTCGCCGCTATTGCGACTGACGGCCGCGCGCAAACGCGTCCCGCGCCTTTTCGCGGAACACCCGAGGAGCTCGAGGCGTACGGCCTGTACACCGACAATCAACTGCTAAGCGCGCGCACCAAGGTCGAGGCGATTCTACGTCGCAACCCCGATTCGATCGTTGGCAACTACGTGCTTGGATGTGTTTTGCGCGAAGCGGAAGGATCGCTTGCCCGCGCGATGCACTATCTCGGTCGCGCGCGCGAGCTTTACGAAGAGCAGTGGGGCATCAACCGCCCCTCCGGTGCGCCCTGGCGGCTGCATCAGGCCATTCTCTTCGAGATTACGCAGCTCGCGGGCGAGATCGAGCAATACGACTATCAGCTGAACATCATCGAGTTTTACGACTCGCTCTATGATCCGGATCTGCTCGCCGAGCACGCATGGCCGCTTATTCACCTCCGCGAATACGACCGAGCCCGCGAGTTCGCGCGCCGCGCGGTCGCTACCAACGATCCATGGGAGGCATCGCTCGGTCTCAACGCCTTGTGTGCGATTGAAGCAGAAGCCGGCACACGCCAGCCGCAATACGACGCCTGCATCGCAGCCCTTGAAGGAGCTCGGCGACGGTCCGGTGCGCCTGCCCCCGCTGCCGGGGCTGAGCAAGCTGCGCCGACGCAACAGATCACAGTTCACGCATACAATGCCGCGCTCGCGGCTCTGAGCGTGATGCGTCGAAGCGATGCCGAGCGACTCGCCAAGGAAGGCGCGGCGCGCCTCGAGTTCACGACCGCGAATCCATGGCGCTTCTTAGCCTCGCTCTATTGCGATGAAGGCAAGGCGCAGCAAGCGATCGAAGCGCTTCGGGAAATGCAACGCTGGCGCGCGCGTCAGCCGGCGAACTTGCGCGACCAAGATCACGCGGAAACGGACGCTGTGCTCGCGACGACCTTGCTGGTGGTCGGCGAAATAGATTCTGCATTCGAGATCATTGAGCGAGCGCTCGCCCGACCCGACCGGCGCGGGCTCTCGTCATCGAATGCCGAACAGGCGCAAGGCGGGCATGCGCTTTTGCGTCGCGCGATTCGCCGAACTGAAACGCAAATGCGCTTCGAGCACGCTTCCAGCGGGTCTTTCTTCGAACGCGTGGGCGCCCGTCTCAGCTCGATTTTCGACGCATGGCAGGTGTGGGGCGACGAGCAGCGCGTTTTAGGTTCGGTGTCGAACAATCACCGCCTCGTCGAAACAGTCCGAATGTACGTGCGAGGCGGCATCGAGCCGGTTCCGAGCTGGCTCGTCGCCGACCTAGTCGAGGTGGTAGGGCCGGGCGTTGTGGCAGTTGCGCTAGATCGCGCGGCGACCGAGGACGCACGCTTCACGGCGGTCGCGCCCTACCGGGATGCGCTGCGTGCTGAGGTGGAGCTTTCGCGCGGTGATGAGCAGCAAGCCCTCACTCTTGCGCGGCGCGCACTCTCCAATCTTCCACCGGACGAGGCTCTGCTCACGGCGCGCGTCGCAGCAATAGGCGCTGAAGCAGCATGGTCGCTCGGTCGTCAAAGCGAAGCGCGCTCGCTCTATTCGCGCGCCATGCAAAAAGACCCGGGCGTGATCCGACGCCTCGGCCTCGCGTTACCAGCAACGGTGAACAACCGAGCGAGCGGCGAAGCTGCCACCCTCGCGGGCGACGCTCTCGCTCGCTCACCGCGCTTCCGCGATGGTGAACGCGGTTTCACCGTAGCGTTGAGCGGAAACTCGAGCGCCGGGGTTACAGCCTGCCTGAGCGGCCCCGACGGCTCACGCATTCAGTGCGTCGATGTAGCAAAGAAGCGCGGCGAAAGTGAGGAAGCATTCGGCCGCCGCATCGTCGATGAGTTTCACGACCGCGTATTCGCGTTGCGTGTCGTCCTCTCAACCACAGACATGCACTCCCTCGACGGCAGCGTCGCCGGCGGCCTCGAGCAAAGCCGCGAGGAAATGCGCCGCTCCCTAAACGCCCTAACCACCGAATAAAGGGGACGTTCCCCTTTTTCGGCCCGCGCGGAGCTAAAGGGGACGTTCCCCTTTTTCACGCGCACAAATATAAGGGGAACGTCCCCTTCTCTTTTCTTCCGGCGCGCACGAATAAAAGGGGAACGTCCCCTATTTGTTGGGGGTACGCTGGCGTCGCGATGATCGTTGCTACGTCGAAGTCCGCTGCGCTGCCGCTAACGTTGATGGAGCTTCCATCGCGCGCACTTGAACCCGACGAAATACGTGTAAGCGTGCGCTCGATCGCGGTGAATCCGGTGGATTGGAAGATGCGTCGGGGCGGTCCCCTGCGGCTTGCACATCGCTTCATCGGACCTTCAGGGCCCCTCGTAGTTGGGGTCGATTTCGCGGGTGAGATTTCCGAAATCGGACCGCGCGTTCAAGCGTTTGCAGTGGGCACGCGTGTGGTCGGCGCGACGGACTTCGCGCGCAAACAGCTCGGCAGCTACGCGAGCGAGGTCGTGGTGAAGGAAGATCAGCTCGCTGCGCTGCCCGAGAGTCTCTCGTTCGACGACGCCGCCTGCCTCCCTGTAGCGGGGGCCACCGCGCATCAAGCCCTCATCGACTTCGCGCACGTGGATCAGAAGCCGGGCGCAAGCGTCCTTATCCTGGGCGCCTCAGGAGGCGTGGGCTTGTGTACGATTCAGCTCGCGCGAAAGTTTGGCGCAAAGGCCGTTGGCGTTTGCTCGACAACAAATGTCGCACTCGTTGAATCACTCGGCGCGAAGGCGATCGATTATACACGCGGCGACGCACTCGCTGCCGCGCGTTCCCATGGGCCGTACGACCTCGTGCTGCACGCCGTGGGAACCTTGACGTACCCGCTCGCTGCGTGCCGGGCGTTGTTGAAGCCCGACGGCACTGTCGCCCTGGTCGTGCAGCGTGTAGCCGACTACTTCGCATTGGCGACATCGCGAAACGTTCGAGGCTCCCTCGGCCGTGCGCGAAGCCCCGTGCTAGAAGTGTTGGTGGCGGCAGCCGCCGCGCGAGAGATCACGCCCATCATCGAAGCAACGTTCCCTCTCGGAAGCGCCGAGCTTGCGCACGAGCGATCAAGCGCCGGCAAGGTCGTCGGCAAACTGCTCTTACACCCCTCGCTAGGATCGGGGACGATCGGTGAAATAGTGAAATAGCGCCCGAGGCTGAGGCCCCCCCATCAGCTGAACTTCGACGTACGCTCGGAGCACGTCCCTATTTCACTATTTCACCGATCGTCCCCGTTTTCACATGCGGGTAACGAGGTGGTGGTTGCGTATTCAGGTGCTTGTTCGCAGCCGCGCGAGGTGCAGCGCAGATATGCGGTGCGCGCTGTGTAAGCCTGGTCGAAGTGGGCGGTGCGAAACGCGCGGGCAGCGCAGGCGTCGATTGTTGCGTCGCGCGCATCGTCGCCTCCGCCTTCGAGGACATCAGTTACATCACCGCCTCGGTTGATCGACAGCATGTAGGTCTGCTCTGTCGTCGCACGACGAAAACATGAAGCAAGTGAAGCACGCAGACCGCGCAACGCACCATCAACCGCAGCCGCATCGACAACGACGCCGAGCTGCGCTGCGTCCGCACGCGCCGTTGCCTGTGCATCGTCCTGCACGACGGCGTGTGTCTGAGCGAGAAAGTATAAAAGCGCCATCCACTCGTCAGAGGTCATATCGAGTGGTGCGCGTGCATCGAGAAAGACCACATGGCGGTCAAGCTCAAGCAGACTCGACGCCCGTTCGTGCCCGGCGGACTCGCCAGGGGTATTACACAAGAATTTCGCGCGCCCAGCATCGCCGCATCCACGCACTGCGGTAAAATTCTCAGGCGCGCCGTGCTCATTGCGCATGAAGCGGAGTAGCAGCGCGTCAGCATCGACGGCAACCGAGCGCTCGTATTCGTGAACGCGTGCGGCCAACGTGAGTCGCCCGACACGACCCTCAAACGCGCGCACCACCCGACCGATTCGCGCGATCGGGTGGACCGGCTGAGCGACATCCTCGTTCGCGCTCGCGGCGGACGCGGACTCTTGCATGCCGTCGGGCAACTCGAGTGCCAGATTCATCTCGGGCACACTGCGCAACGCGAAAACCGGAGCTGCGGGCTCCCGCCCAGTGCATGAGAGACTGCCCACAAAGCGCGCCGATGCCGCTTCGCCACTCGGTCCGTAGTTAGAATCGACGGCAACGACGTACGGACCAACCAGCTCAAGGCGCAACCGCGTCATCCAAGACGCATCGCGCGCAAACGTCCACACGCGCGCGTTTTCGCTCACGATCTCCACGGACGGATGCTGCGGGTTGACGTGCGACTCTTCGCTCCACACGAGCAGCGCACGCGACAAGCGCTCGACTGCGGTTTCGCCTGCACGCGCCGGCAAGTAGAGCGCCGTCACCAGCCAGTCGAAGCGCTGCGCACCAGTCTCCGAATACTGCGCGAGCGGCCACGACTGACTCACGCCTTCGCTGTTGCGAACTGTACCGATGGCATGCGCCGCGTCACCAACGAAGGCGTTGTGATGCTCAAGGTCGATTGTGCAACCAACGCCCGGAAGCTCCCGCGTGTCGGCCACCACCGGGCGCGCCGGCGCCGGCGCTTCGCTGCTAGGCGTCGTCGCAGCTTCGTGCGTCATCGGTGGCCCGCAACCGATCAACGACGCGACGGTAAGCCCGAATAACCACCGCGAACGCACCCCGGAAGATTGCATCGCGCGAATCTGAATCGATCTTCACCCGCGTGCAAATGCCTTCTGCTGCGATGCTTACGCGGAGCGACGAATGTTGCGCGGTGCACGGCGCATCGAGCGCTGACGCAAGCGCCAAAACACGCCGACGAGTGACGCTGCAACCAGAGCCGTCATCCACGAAGTGCCTTGCCCCCCCCATGCGCCCGCTTCATTGGTGGCCGGGTGAATCGCAATGAGCTCCGCGGGAAGCGGCTCGTCCAGAAACTCTGCTGGCATATCGTCCGCTGCTGCGACAAGTGCGGGCGCCGCCTCGACGACCGGCTCAACGTCATCCACGTGCATGGCCAACGTTGCGGGCTCTGCAGTGAACGGCATGCCATTCGATGCCCGCGGAACCAACTGCGCGACGAACTCGCCGCCTATTGCGGGTGCAGCCGCGTCGACCGCGAACGTGTAGAACGCTCCGGGCGCAACAAACTCTTCGTTCGTCGCCGCAGTCGTTGTCGACAACCAGTGCGACGCGTCCCACAGAGCACTCGGGCGTCCATCGCTCGTGCCGAACACTACGTCGTGAATCGCCCACGGCGCGCGGCCGGTGTTGCGATACGTCACGAGCATCTGCGCGTTGCCGCCTGCGTCCACATTCGCGGTTGGCGAAACGCTTGCGAGCGTCGCGTTATACCAACCCGGTGATCGACGCACGCGAATCCCGAGATGATTGCCAACACCCCGACCGCGTCCATCCGAGGGACGATTGACGGTACCGCCTTCACGCGCGACGAAGAGCTCCGATGATCCACCGCCATCGAGGTTGAAAGCATCCCATGCGCCGAACTCAGTCATGATCTCGGCGAGCTGGTTTCCGTCCCAGCCGCGCACGCCGTTGTGGCGCCCATCCACCACGAGAATGATCAGCGTGTGTCGATCACGCGTAAGCCCAAGCGCCGTGCGCGGGTGGTGACCCTCGATATGCCCGGGTGTAAGCCAGCCGCCCTGCTCTACGCCCTCACGCACAAGCCACGGTTTGCCGCTGACGACTTCGCTCATCCACTCGGTCGCCATCGGTCCGCGCAAAAAGGAACTCGAATCGAACATCATCGCTTCGTTCAGACGACCGAAGCCGATGCTCATGTCGCAACCCTCAACGTAGGCCGTATTCCAAACGCGACCGTCGCCAGCTGCCATGCCGCAGCTCTTGTAGCCGCCATCGAAGTAGTTTGCGTTGATGGCGATTTGCGCGTCGTAGCGGCGCGCGAAGTCGTGAACGGGCATGCCGCGATCCTCAGGTCGCGTCGCAACGATGGAGATCTCCGGCGCCGTCAGGTCCACGAGCATCATGTGGACATTGGTGTGGGGCAGCGTTCGGTGCAGGTGCCGGATCCCTGGGTAGGGGTCGGTCCACCTGTCGTCCGCAGATGCGGACGAGGCGGACATAGAGGCAAAAGCGAAACCCGAGGCGATCAGAGCGATTTTCAGCGATCGGAGGGTGCGTTGCATGCACACATAGATTGAACAGACCCACATCCAACTCCAAAAAACCGGCACCGATTTTTCTGCCGAGGGTATGGACGCATCCTTGGCGATGATGCGTGAAAACGCAGAATCGCCCTGTTTTTACGGCGGAAGCACGTTGACACCGGGATCGTGCGTCTGTTATCCCGATGCCTTGGCCGAGCGCGATAGCTCGCCGGAGGGGTCTCGATGAAGCGCGTTTTTGCGGTCGCAATCGTTGCGTTTGTTAGCTTTGGGATGCGGCGGAGTCGTTCGCGAAGCAGCATGGGGAGAGCACGCTCCCGTCGTTGCCGCACCTGCGGGCCTTGGGCCGCACGCCCGCGAGCAGCGCGCTGGGTTCATGGCTCAAGCCGACGCAGCGTGGGCTCAGCGTGGTGATCTGCCGCGCCTTCGTGCGGCGATCCAAGCGTGGAAGAACGCGCTCGTCCTCGATCCGACCCGCGAACAAGATTGGGCGATGCTGTCGCGCGCCTATTACTTCCTCGCCGACGCGCACCTCTCGTTTGAAGATGGCAAGCGCACCGAGATGCTTGCCGCCTATCACGATGGCGCACTCGCGGCCGAGCAGGGCCTGCTTCAATCGAGCCCGACCTTCGCATCGCGCATGCGCGAAGGCTCGACCATCGAAGATCAACTCACGCTTTTGGATACGCGTGATGTGCCCTGCCTCTTCTGGCGCGCAATGAACCTCAACCGTTGGGCGACAGTGCAAGGCGGCGGCACGCTCCGCACCTACGGCCCCGAGGCTCGCGCAATGATGGCGCGCGTACTCGACCTCAATGCGAACTATTTCTACGGCGGCCCGTACCGCTTCTTCGGCGACATCTATGCCCGCTGGGCACCGGCAGCAGGCGGCGACATCGTCCGCGCGCGCGCCAACTTCGAAGCAGCCCTTCGCGTTGCGCCAAACTACCTCGCCTCACGCGTGCTCATCGCTGAAGACTACGCAATCAAAGCACGCGCCCGCGAAGTGTTTGATCAGCAGCTTCACGCGGTCCTCTTCTCACAAGGTCACACCGACCCCGAGCTCGGCCCCGAAAACGCCGCCGAACAACGCCGCGCCCGCAAGCTCGTAGAGAACGCCCGCACGCTTTTCCGCTAAGCAATGGACGACACGTGGCGCGCGCGCCTGCGAAACGAGCCGCTTGATACGTTTGCCCGCTGTCTGGCGGCCGGGTTGGCGTTATTTGCCCTCGTGAGCACCGTTTGGGCTGGGCTGGGTGGGCGCACAAGCCGGGCAGGCTGGATCGGTGAACTGACAAACGGCGCCCTGCTGCTCCTGGTGCTTCTTGTGCTTGGAATTCGCGCTGGTTCGTTCGAGCGAACGGGCACTCGAGGAGTGCGCGCCAGGACACGGATCGCTCTACGCGCCGGGGCTCGCGTGAAGATTGAGATCGAGCGGCAACCTGATGGCGTGCTGATAGCGGTACGCACTCACTCCCGCGCGCGGGCGTGCTGGGGCCTCGCCGCAATCCCGTTTGCAATCCTGGGTGCAATCGCGATTGATGAGGCGGCAGCGTCCGTGGCGCTTGTCGGTGCCACAATCACAGCAGCACTCGGCGTGCTCGTCTGGACCTGGCCGCGACTGAATGTCATTCACGCAAGCAGCCGAGGAGTGGTGTGGACAGCGTACTTTTGGGGCGTCGCCCGCCGCACGGAGCTCGGCCACGAGAGCGTCTCCCCAGTCGTCGTTTCGGAGTGCGATGTCCTGTGGCGCGGTTCGATTCACGACGTTCACACCTTTCTTGTCTTCGGCAAAGCAGAGCGCGCGTTTCGTATCAATGCCCCAGCGAATCGCGCCACCGAGCTAGCTGCGCTCATCGAAGGTGCGGTGGGCGCCTAGCTTTTTGGCCGACCTGATGCGCAATTTCAGATGGAGCCCAGCCGCGAGCACTAAGCGCAGTTCGCGCCTGCAATAACGGCGTGCAGGATTTTGCCCTGAGCCTGGACGCGCCCGCAGCGACAGGAGGGAGTGTGCTGGAAAGCACATGACCGACTGGAGCGAGGACGAAAGACAGGATCAGGGCAAAAGACAAACGCTCGTCAGCCGGTGGCTGCGACGGCTGCATCGGGAAGCTCCCGCAATGCGTCGCCGTACATCGACAACTGCCGCTCCGCAAACGCATGCGTCGCCGGCGTGTCGACGTCGATCCACATCGCGTCGCCAACATCCACGACGCGCATCTGACCGCGCGCCGCCAGCGCCGCAACACCCTGCGAAAGACTGCAACCGTCTGGACCGTTCACACGGGCAAGCTCGTCCATGAGCGCCGGCGTGATGCGGAAGACGCCCGTGTCGAGGGCGTGGAAGGTCTCAAGCTGCTTGCCAATGTTCACAACGCGATCACCATCGATGAACACTTTGGTCGCATCAGGCAAATCGAAGCAGCGCGGAACGTCGAAGTCGATGCCAAGAACGGCTTCGTCTTCATCAAGCGGATAACGGGCTACGGCTGTGAGCAGCTCGGGCGACCAAAGGTGATCGCTCATCAACACAAACGTCGCTTCAGTCACGAAGTCGCGAGCCTTCAGCAGCGAGGTGCCATTGGGCTTATGCCACTCATCGTTTTCGATAAAGGTGAGTTTCATTTTGAAGGGATAGCGTCGAAGCGCGGCGGTAAGCACGTCGCCGAGGTAGCCGACGATGATGCCGACTTCGTCGACACCGGCACGCTCGAGGTTGCGAAGGATGCGAACAATCAGCGGAACGCCGCCGACGCGCTTCAAAGGCTTCGGATACGCCAAGCCGCTTACGAGTCGCTCTCCCCGACCTGCCGCCAAGATAATCGCCTTCATAATCAAGGTCTCCTGAAGCCACCTACATGTGTTGCCTTTAGGCCACACCGTGAATGGGATTCACACCAATGCGTGACTCTCATTCACACAAGGCCAGTCGAAACTAGCCTTTCGCTGCGATTTCACCAACTTTGCTGCCTTAGAGCCCTGGCTTGTGCAAGTAAGGGGCCAGCGCAAAGCCCGCGTTTGAGCACCGAGCACACGCCGTGCTACGCAGCGGGACAGCATGAAAACTCTCAGGATCCTGCTGGAGCGATTGGCGGCGTCTCAACATTCCCGCCCGGCGACCTACGTAGTCGTGGCCGCCGTGGTGGCCGCTTTGGCCTTTCCACTGATGAAAGGACTAGGGCTGAACAGCGACTGGACCGCCCTGCTCCCTAGCAACAAGCCGAGCGTTGTGGATCTGCATCGCGCGCAAGGTCGAGTGGGTGGACTTGCGACGCTCACGTTGATGGTCGAGTCGCGCAATGTGGATGCGATGCAGCGCTTCGCGCGCGCACTCGTGCCGCGTCTTGAGCGATTGCGCGGCGACCAAACCAAAGTGCGCAGTGTCGACTGGAACATCGCGGCGTTTGAAGACTTCGTCACCGAGCATCGATACCTCTACGCGAGTCGGCAGGACCTGACGGAGATTCGCGACGCCTTGCAAGAGCGCATCGACTACGAACATGCGCAAGCCAATCCTCTTTTCGTTAGCCTCGACGACGAGGTTCCGCCCGAGCCGCGTGAAGTCATCGAGCGCATTGAGACCCGCGCCCGCGAAGGTCGTTCCAAGATGCGACGTTTCCCCGGCGGCTTCTACGTTCATCCCGACGGCAACTTGCTCGCCATCTTCATTCGCACCGACATCTCGGGAGGCGACGCCGCGGGCGCCGGCCGATTGATCAGTACGGTGCAGCAAGAAGTCGACGCGCTCCGTCCGTCTTCGTTCGCAGCCGACTTGAAGGTTGAGTATGCCGGCGACTTGCTTGTGGGCCGGGAGGAGCACGATGCCATCCAACGCGAGTTGGTGATTGCAACCTCGCTTACAATCGTGCTCGTGCTTTTAAGCATCTACCTCTTCTTCTTCCGCGTTCGCGCGATTGGGCTCCTCGGACTCACGATGATTCCGCCCATCGTCGCAACGTTCGCGTTCGCGAAAATTTCGGTGGAGTATCTCAACACCTCAACAGCGTTTCTTGGCAGCATCGTCGTCGGAAACGGCATAAATCAGCCCATTATCTGGATGGCGCGCTACTTCGAAGAACGGCGGCGCGGTAACGACGTCGCGAGCTCGCTGCGCAAAACTCATGTCAATACCTTCGCCGGAACACTTTCGGCGTCGACCGCCGCAGCACTTTCATACGGCTCGCTCGTCATCACCGACTTCCGCGGCTTTCGCGACTTCGGAATCATCGGCGGCATGGGCATGATCTTGTCGTGGCTCGCGATGCTGCTCCTATTACCTGCGCTGTGTGCGCTTCTTGAGCGACTGCGACCGATGACGTTCAAGGCGGGCAAGCAACACGGGAGCTTCTACGGAAAGCTCTTTTCGAAAACCGTCTTCGGAGCACCGCGTGCGGTTGTCGTCGTCGCCATTCTCCTTTCACTTGGATCCATAGGCGCGACGGCGCTCGCCATCGCCCGCGACCCGCTTGAGTACGACTTTCGAAATCTGCGTTCCGTGCGTCAGACATCGAGTCGAGCGAGCGAAGGCAACGCACGGGTCGGACAAATCGTCGGGCGCGGTGCCAGCGGGGACGCGATTTATGTTCTTGTGCGCCACCGCGCTGACGCGCCTCGCTTCCGCGCGGAGATTGAGCGCTTGCGCGATCGCGAACACGCACCATTCGGGCGCGTGAGTTCGATTGATGATCTTCTTCCGAGCGAGCAGCCCGAGAAGATTGCCCTGCTGTCCGAGATCCGTTCGCTTTTGCAGAACGCCCGGCGTTTTGCCAGCGAGGCCGATCAGCGAAACATCGATGCGAACATGCCGCCAGAGCGCATCGAAACGCTCGATGAAGGCGATTTGCCCGAGGCCGTCGCGCGGCCATTCACCGAGAAGGACGGAACGCGCGGCACCATTCTCGCGGTCGAGTCACGCGAGGGCTCTACCACGTGGGATGGGCGCTACTTGATCGCGTGGGCGCAATCGCTGCGCGCGGTGCGCGTCCCCGGCGCCGAACTGCCGATCCTTGCGGGTAGAGCGCCCGTCTTCGCCGACATCATTGAAGTAATTCTTGTCGATGGCCCCAAGGCCGTCATCGCGTCCTTGTTTGCGACGCTCTTCGTGATTCTGCTCACCTTTCGCAAGTCGCGTGACCGCCTGCTGACCTTCGTGTCGTTGGTCTTTGGTGTCATCTGGATGACGGGACTGATGGCGACGTTGGGCATGAAACTCAACTTCCTCAACTTCGTCGCCTTTCCAATCACGTTCGGCATCGGCGTCGACTATGCCGTAAATGTGATGCGTCGTTTTGTACTTGAACGCGACTCAGGCAGAGCACCGGAGGATGCGATTCGCTGCGCTATCGAAGAAACGGGCGGCGCCGTTGTGCTCTGCTCGCTCACGACGATCATCGGCTACCTTTCGCTATGGACGAGCGCAAACCTCGCGCTCAACTCATTCGGTGAAGCGATGGGCATCAGCGAGCTCACCTGCCTAACGGCGGCAGGTCTCGTCGTCCCGGCGATTCTCCTCCTCACCATCCGCCGCAACGCCGCCAAGACCGCGCACGCTTCCAAAGCCTGACCGAAAAAGCTATGGCCCGGAAACGTGTATCCCTTCCCAGTCGCGAAAGGCATGCGTGCGGCTGAAACGAAAAGCTACGCGACGGTGCCGTGTAGCCTTTCCCGCTCGCGAAAGGCATGCGTGCGGCACTCGCAACGACCACTCCTAGACTTCGAGTAGCGACCATCTTCGCAACGTACAGCGTGGGATCCTTATTTTCGTTGCTCGCGCCGTACGCGGTCCCAGCTCGCGGGGAAAGACTACACGGCCCCGCCGCTAGTTTCTTCGTAGGTTCACCAAAGGCATGAGGAGCCGTCCGACGCCTTTCGCATCCGCATTATCTCAATGAAGAAACTAGGCACGGAAACGGGTATTCCTTCCCAGGAGCTGGGACCGCGTACGGCGCGAGACCAAGCAAAGTGGACTGCACTCTGTACGGGGCGACCATGGTTCGCGCGTGAAGAAAAGTATTGGCTTGGGCGAGTGCCGCACGCATGCCTTTCGCGACTGGGAAGGGATACCCGTTTCCGGGCCGTGGACTCTCGATTCTCGATTCAGCCTGCAGCGACGGGACCGAGGCCGGCCGCGCCGAGTTCTGCGTTCGTGCGGCGAGTGGCTATGCGTTGCCAGATGAGCACGGTCACGAAGATCACGTTCATCACGACGAGTCGGATCCAGAGGTAGATGTCGAGCCGGTCGCAGATTCCGCAGATAGACATGATGTACGTGTGAGGCGCGAGTGAGATGGCGTTCCATAACTGCATCGGCGCACAGTTGTGCTTGTGATAGATGGCCGCTGTCTGGTCGGTCACGTTGAAGACGAGTCCTTCGCGTGACGCGGCAGGGTTGAGCATGCGCACGAGTGCGGTCTCGGACGACACGACGGCCATCAGAAGATTGCCCACGAGAAAGCGGTAAAAAAAACCGGCCTTGTCGCGCTCGAGCTGTGCCGCCCAGTCTTTGACGAAGGCTAGGTCCTCCGCTTCTCCGCCGCGGCCGACGCGCGTCATACGCAAAAACGACTCTTTGTAGAAATCGTAGAGATAGATATGCGGAAGGGTCAGCGCGATCGCCGGCACCGCTAAGATCAGGTGCCAAATGTTGCGCTGCTGCAGATAGAGATGGAAGAACGCGGCGCTCACCGAAACGATCGCGACAACCATGTCCATGCTGCCGTCGAGTGCACGTCCAAACTGCGAGTGCATCTGCTTGGCGCGCGCCAAGATGCCATCGGCGCCGTCGAGAATTGCGCTTGTCCAGAGGATAATGCCGCCCGCCACCATCAAAGTCGGGGTTCCGACGAACCAGCACCCAGCAGCAACAAGTCCCGTGAACGTCGCGAGAACCGTGATTTGATTTGGCGTCACGGGTGTGCGGAAAATCAGCGCCACGAACGCATACGCCAAGGGCCGATGCACCCACAGATTGATGGGATCTTCCACTTCGCGCGACTTGAGCAGCGTGTGGAAGGGCGGCAAACGTGCGGCCGAGGGCTCGGACATCAGGGAGGCGGATATCACGAGGCCGATCGGGGAGCAATGTCCGGGCGCCGTCGAGCACCCGGCCATGCAAGCGGCATAGGAAGTGCATTGCGAGGATCTGCCGCGTTTGGTACGTACGCGCGCGAGGAGACGTTGCGATGAAGAAGCCCGAAAAGATTAAGCCCGCCACTGGCAAGCTGGGGATCCTCCTTCCGGGCATGGGCGCTGTCGGAACGACGTTTATCGCCGGGTGTCTCCTCGCTCGAAAAGGCCTCGGCGAGCCCATTGGCTCTCTCACACAGATGGGCACGATTCGTTTGGGCAAGCGCACCGACGGGCGCAGCCCCCTCATTCGTGACTTCGTGCCGCTCGCCAAGCTCGAAGACATTGTGTTCGGCGGTTGGGATCTCTTCCACGACGACGCGTACACTGCCGCGCGCAATGCCGAAGTGCTTAGCAAAGACCATCTCGATCTGATCAAGGATGAGCTCTCAGCTATCAAGCCCATGCCTGCGGTCTTCTTTCCGGAGTACGTCAAGCGGCTTCGCGGCGAGAACGTGAAGAAGCAAACGAGCAAAATGGAGCTCGCCGAAGCGGTTCGCGAAGATATTCGTCAGTTCAAAAAGAACAACGGGCTCGACCGCGCAGTCGCGGTGTGGTGCGGCTCGACCGAGGTGCATCACGAAGCGGCCGATGTGCACTCGTCGTTGGCGAAGTTCGAGGAAGGTCTTCGCACCAGTCACCCAGCGATTAGCCCGTCGATGATCTACGCGTACGCGTGTTTGCAAGAGAGCGTCGGCTACGCAAATGGCGCGCCCAATCTAACGGTCGAAATCCCGGCGATGCTCGAGCTTGCGCGCGAAAAGCGTGTTCCGGTCTCCGGCAAAGACTTCAAGACGGGTCAAACGCTGATGAAGACGATTCTTGCGCCCGGTCTCAAGTCGCGCATGCTCGGCATTCGCGGTTGGTTCTCGACCAATATTCTCGGCAATCGCGACGGCGAGGTCCTCGACGATCCCGAGAGCTTCAAGAGCAAGGAAGTCTCAAAGCTCGGCGTGCTCGAAACAATCTTGCAACCTGAGCTGCATCCCTCTCTCTACGGAGACATGTACCACAAGGTACGCATCGAATATTATCCTCCTCGCGGGGATCAGAAAGAGGGCTGGGACAACATCGATATCTTCGGTTGGCTCGGCTATCCGATGCAAATCAAGATCGATTTTCTCTGCCGCGACTCCATTCTCGCCGCGCCAATCGTGCTTGACCTCGCTCTATTCATGGACTTGGCGCAACGGGCCGACATGAGCGGCATTCAGGAATGGCTGTCGTTCTACTACAAGAGCCCCATGTCTGCGCCGGGCCTCTACCCTGAGAACGACCTCTTCATTCAGTTGATGAAGATGAAGAACACACTGCGATGGTTGAAGGACGAGCCGATGATCACGCACCTCGGCAACGAGTATTACGACTGAGAGTTATTGATTGCCTGGCGTCTATCTGCGACGCTTAAGGCATGAGTATCTATTTTGGTTCGCGTTCTTCATCTCTCAACATTCTTCTTTCGTTCGCCATCGTCAGTGCGCTCTCAGCGTGTACACCTGATGCGCCCGAGGCAGGCCCGACGGATAGTGACGGCGATGGCTTGCTCGACTCGTTCGAGTGCGTGGACACGACGCGCTGCGCCGACACCGACGATGACGGCACCCCGGACTTCCAAGATTCGGACGACGACAACGACGGAGCGCCCACGGCGAGCGAGCTCGTAGGCGGCGACCCAGCCGACCACGACATGGACGGAACCGCCGACCACGCGGATACCGACGACGACGACGACGGCATTCTCTCACTTCTCGAGAACACCGATGGCGCAGCGGCCGGCCAGGATCCCGATGCCGATGGCGTTCGCAACTCGCTCGATTCGGATTCCGACGGCGACAGCATGAGCGATATGATGGAAGGCCGTGGCGACGAAGACGGCGACGGCGTCCTGAACTACCTCGATGACGACTCAACGCCCCGCGATCAAGACGGCGACGGCATTCCCGATCGCGTGGAATGCGTTGACGCAAGCGCGCCGGCCACATGTCGCGACTCGGACGGCGACGGCACGGCCGACCTCCTCGACACCGACGACGACGGTGACGGCATCGACACGGCGGATGAAGTTGGGACGGGCGCGACCCCGACCGACAGCGACGACGATGGCACAGCAAACTACCTTGACCGCGACGACGACGGCGACACGATTCCGACGTCGGCCGAAGTCACCGCGAGCGCGGGCACTGTGTCCGATGACGTTGACGGCGACGGAATCGCGAACTGGCTGGATGCCGATGCGAATGGCAACGGCGTAGGCGACGGTCTCGAAGGTACGACGGACGAGAACGGCAATGGCGTTCCGGATTACCTCGACGACGCGAGCGCGCCTGTCGATTCGGACCACGATGGCCTGCCCGACACGCTCGAGTGCGCTGACCCGACAATGCCCACCGCCTGTGCGGATAGCGACGATGACGGCATTCCGGACTTCCTCGACGCCGACGACGACGGCGACACTCTCACCACTAGTTCCGAGCTCGTCTCCATGTTGCCGCACGACACCGATGGCGACGGCACGCCTGACCATCGCGATAGCGATGACGACGGCGACGGCATCGATACGGACAACGAGCTCGGCGTCGGCAGCGCGATGCTGGACACCGACAGCGACTCCGTCGCGAACTCTCGTGATGCAGACGATGACGGTGACGGCATCGATACTTCACGCGAGTTTACCGATGGCACAGCGTACGGCAACGACATCGATGGCGACGGAAGCGCCAACTGGCTCGACACAAACAGCGACGGCGACGACTTCCTCGACTCCGAGGAAGCGCGTGTCGACACGGACGACGACGGCCTGCCCGAGTACCTCGACACCACGAGCAGCAGCGGGTGCGTAGGCACTGTCGAGATCTGCGGCAACAGCATCGACGACGATTGCGACGGCGACGCGGATGAGGCGAGCTTCTGCGATGTGGCTTCGTTCATCGACGTGCAGGCCGCGCCCGCTGGAGCATCAAACGGCTACGCGTGGGATCCGGCGGACGTATCCATTGAGGTTGCTTTGCGCGCTGGCGTGACTGGCACCCTCGAGTGTCGCAGTGGCCACGCGCAAGCTGACGGCAATGTCGCCGGCGCGTTCACCGCGTGTCCCGCGGGCGCATTCACGCCTTCCATTGACCTTGGTGCAAGCGGCGACGGTCTCTATAAAACACAGGTACGTCTCAATCGTTCCGGCGATGACGTGACCGACACCATCTCGATCGCGTACTACCTGCACTCGAGCTTGGTCGATGCTCCGGATTGCACGTTGGGCGCGAGTGAAGACGCGATCTTCAGCGTGGCCGCAGAATCGCTGCCAGGTGCAGGCACGTTCAGCACGTCGGGCGAGGCGAGCGCGGCTGGCTTCGTGCAGTTGAGCAATCCGTTCATCCGCATGAACTTCGACATTCCCTTCAACCGCTACTTCGCCTTTGGCGAGCGTCTTCCTGGAGACAACCACACGTGGGCACTTCCAGACGGCCAAGAGCAGGTACTCTCGCTGCGACGTCGCTTCGTGCTCAACGAGACCAATGACCTACTCCTCGTCTATCGCCGTTACGCGTCGCGTCGCCGCTCGGGCGGTCAGACCGGCGACCTCGGCGGAGCCCACTGCTCCGTCGCGAGCACGCACACCCATGGCGTTCGTCGCGACATAACGCGTAGCTGCGATGTAATCGTTATGAACCGCCGCGGCGCAGGCGTTTGTTTGAACGCATCGGGCGGCACGGTCACGCCGGTACAGACGTTCAACGAGCCGTTCAGCACCCTGGTGTCGGCTCTCTTGCCGGCCGACGCGGCGCTGACCGACAACGTCGACAACGCGATGTGGCGCAAGCTCACGTTGCAGTGGTCACAGAACGAATACGCCGACAGCGGCACCAATCGTCGCAACTGTTTGCGCTTCCATGACAGTTACTATTGCGGAACGAACGGCTACGGCATGCGCGACGGATGGACTCAGTTCTCGCCCAAGTGCTACGGCTCGCCATCGTGCGTTGGTGATCTCATCGGCGCCGAAATGCGCCGCTACGCAGGCGCGGGCTTCTACCCGCTCTTCCTCACCGACCAAGAGTTCTACAACTTCTAAAGCTCGGGTCTAGTTGCACGCCGTGCCCGCGCCGAGCTAACGTCGACGCGGGCACAGGCGACACGATCCCCTCACGGGTGCTGTACGTTCGAGTCGGAGGTTGAGGCCTCGGCGCGGACACGAAGCAATTCACAAGCTTGCTGTGAGTTGCACTTTCCCGTGTCGTCTGTGTCCGTTCTCACTCGACACAGACCCGCCATGAGCTCTTTTTCCGCGCACGCGTTCTCGGCCGCCATCGACACCATGGCTCTGCGCCAGCATCGACGCTACGCCGGCGAATTCGAGATGCGTGACATAGAGACGGAAGCGAGCTTCGTCGCAGGCGAGTTAAGCCGCTTGGTTTCAGGTGGCGAGTATCGTTTTGCGCCGGCCGAGCTTCACCACGCATTGACCGACGGCAAGGTGCGAACGCTCTTTCGATCGACCGCGCTCGATTCCATCGTTGAGCGCGTGATCGCGCAGTTCTTGTCGACGTCGTTCGAGAACTTTCTTTCTCCCCACGTCTTCTCCTACCGCAAGGGGCTCGCGCCGCGCGATGCGCTTCGGGCCTTCTCGGCATTTATCCGGTCGCATCGGCAAGCCCGCCCGACATCACATACGCGAGGCCTCTACGTGCTGCGCCGCGATGTTACGAGTTACGGAGAGTCTATTCGCGTGGACTCGGAGTCAAAGCTCTGGCCGCTGCTCGAACGCGCGCTTTTCCACGCGGACAAGTCCGACAGCCGGATTGCCATAGCGCTCCTTCACCAACTTCTGCCTCGAGAATATCTTGGCATCGATGGCAAGGGGGCTCGCCTCCTCGTGGGTACGCCTACCGGATCGGGCATTCAACCGACGTTGAACAACCTCTACCTTGCGGAGCTTGATGCATCACTCGCGAGTTTGGGCTTCTACGCGCGGTTTGGGGATGACTTGCTGTTCGCGAGCGAGGACGCCGATATCGCAACCCAGGCTGGGCGGCTTATCGACACGCACCTCAAATCGCTATCGTTAGAGTCCAAGGTCCAGAAGGCGCAGAACCTCGACTTCAACGGCGCAGCAAAGCCGCGCGCTGCGGGTTTCACTGCGACCGATAGCGTCGACTACCTTGGCATGGCGATCTCGTTTCGCGGAACGGTCGGAGTTCGGCGCGACAAGTGGCGCATCTTACTTCGGTCGATTCGTAAGCGAATGGCGCGCAGCTTGGCGGGGTCGGGAGCGCTTTCGCCTGAAGCGCGCGCTCAATGCGTGAGCGCCGCTGTGCGCACTGCGTTCGATGCACGAAGTGCGCTCGCGCTAAGTCAGGCAGCTGATCTCGTCGATCTTGTCGACGACCGCAGCCAGCTTCGCGAGTTCGATAATTGGCTATGTAGGAGCGCGGCGGAGCTGTGCACCCACGTGCGCGGAGTGCGCGCATTTCGACTTCTGCCGCCTCGCGAACTGTACCGACTGGGTTTGCCTTCGTGCGTCGCGGCGCGCAATCGACGCCACATCAACGCGAAGGCCGGCTCGTGAAGCGACTTCACGCGCGCCTTCGTCGCGTTAGAGAGTTGCGCGAGAAGCTTCCTACATTGAGCCAAGCGCTTTTCGCGGGGAAAGCATTCCCATACGCCCGTCGACGTGGCGGCTTTGCATTCGTACGCGCACTCATCACGTCTTTCTTTCATTCTGCCGAGGCAGCGGCGCTCGCGATTGTGCTCGACTCACCCTATCTGGTCGCGATTGTGACGGTGCGCCTCATCTCCGGCATGGCGTCGGCGTTGATCTGGGGTGCTACTGAAACCGTGCGCCAAGACGTCCGGGAAAACTTGCGGAAGCGAAATGTCGATGGGGCGCGCGCGCGCATCGAAGAGGCCATCGCGCGATCCATTTGGTTGGGTGCGCTCGTGAGCGGCGCCGGCGTCGCGTGGGTCGTTCTCAATCCTCATCTTGGACGCGGACTATTCTCGGTAGTCGATGCGTATGCCCTGGCCCTCGCTTTGCGCGTCGGGATCTCGCTGGTATCGCGAACCTACTCGAGCGGCGTCAACGCCGTGCATCGCATTCATCGCCCGCGCTGGTCCATGATGCTGCCCGACCTCGTCGACGTCACAGGTCTTTTCCTCTTATGGCGTTTCATTGGTCCCTGGTCTATCGCTTTTTCAGTCCTGGCCTCGGGGATTCTACAGGCGGCCTTCACGTACTATTTTTCCAGGCGTGCCTACAAGGCGACGGCGTTCGGTCCACGACGCATGCGGATTTTTTCGGGATCGATTCCGAACGCGGCGCTGCTCTTGCGCAGCGTGCGTTTTCTGCTCGCGGGACTTTCGTTTGAACTGCCCACCTGGGTCCTGCTTGGGCTGTGGTCGCGGCTAGGCTTTCTCGAGGGGGGCCTATTGCTCTACGCGGCCCGTCCAATTGCGAGTTTCGTTCTGAACATTCCCCGCCTCTATTACATCGACATGGTGGCGGTCCACTCGCTGGGGCAACTTGGTGCAGCGCGCCTCGAGCGGCACGTAAGAGCCTTCACGCTGACAGCGCTCGTATGCTTGATCGCGGCGTCGCTCATCGCGCTGGTCCAGAGCCAAGGAGCGGTGCGCACAGGACTGGTCGCGCCCTTCTGCACATTTCTCGTTGCAGCCGCGCTATTTGTCATCGAGCTCTTGCGAAGCGTCGTAGCGCATCGCGAAGGTCGGCCTGCGCTCGCAACATTTGGCTTGCTCGTCGCGTTCGCGAGCGCCAATTACTTCCTCCTCGCACCCACGTACTTACTGATCGGCGCGACGTTGTTGCTAGCCCTGGCGACGCTCTTTGTCCGCGCCGGCATGCGCAGAG
Organism: Sandaracinaceae bacterium; assembly: GCA_016712745.1. GTDB lineage: Bacteria > Myxococcota_A > Polyangia > Polyangiales > JADJQN01 > JADJQN01. Next base: position 550,462 of record JADJQN010000015.1, on the reverse strand, counting down.
TTGACGGCTTCGTGGCCTCGGACAGGGAGCCGCTGCCTCTTGCGCTTTGGTTCGACTATGTGCGACGCCAGATGGCCGCGACGTCGATTCTCGTTCTGAAGGTCGCGCCAGAGGCACCAGGACACACCGCCCGCCACCTCGCTATTGAGCTCGCGCAATTCACAGACGCAGCAACCACGCGTGTTGGCCATCGGTACATCTTCGTATGCGCTAAGAAGACGTCAAACCCGCTCGCAGAGTGGGCACAGCGAACGCACGGGGTCGCCCTCGTTGAAAGCGTGGAAAGCGCACGCGACGGCGACGCGGCGCTCGCGCTCATGAACGCAAACAATCGCTACCCGTCGCCCCTTCGCGACGCGCTCGGCACTGCGAGTGAAACAATCGACTCGCTGCGCGCGTGGGTTACTCGGCGTCACGCGAGCGCCGTTCTGCTCGATGCTACGACGGGCCACTGCGAATCCAAGGTGGGATCGGTTGGCGCGTTAGCGGCCGCTATGCGTGCATTGCTCGGTCAACGCCCTCCGCCGGCGTCTGAGTGGGGTGATTACGATCTTGCGATGTTTGCGCCGCACGGAATCCCCGCGCTTCTCGTATGCATGCCGCGCACAATGGACCTAACTACTCGCGCGGAAATACGCACTCGCCTGTGGAGGGCGACGATTACCGCGAGCGGCCCATCCTAGACCGTCGCTGTCTAGCGGTGAGGCGCCTCTCCATGAATGATTAGGCGCGTGCCCGGAACGTCTGGCGTTGGATACGCGCCATGCCATCCGAGCGGCACCGCGGGGAGCGTCCAGCCAAAGAGGAAGCGCGCATCGGTTGGCGAAAGGTTCACGCAGCCGTGGCTCTTGGTGAATCCGAAACGGTTGTGCCAGAAGGCGCTGTGCAGCGCGTACGCCAGCTGGAAGTACATCACGTACGGAACGTCTTCGATTGAGTAGGGACCGTCCACTGCGTGATCGCCATCCATCGTGGTTGCAACATGCTTGGACGTAATTCGAAAATCACCGGTTGGGGTCGCGTGATTGCGCAGCGGATCGTCCTCGTCTTCGATGCGCCCACTCGACACGAGCGTCACATAGACTGGTCGCGCGCCTTCGTACGCAACGAGCGATTGGCGTTCGAGATCGACGTCTATCCATTTCTCGTTTTCCGCCAGATTGCCCGGGGGCGTCACGCGGTCAATGCGTCGCACGTCGTCAGAGCGAAAGAGCGAACCATCCTGCATCACGAAAAAGTGATGCCCGCCGATATCCTCTTCGCTCACGATGTGGAAAACCTGATGAAAGGCGGCGCGTGCACCGCGGCGGACTCTTCCATCGCCACTTCGTCGATATGACGAAGTGGTCTCGTTCATGATGAAGGCAGCGGGCAAATCCCACGTCTGGCCATCAAGCTCGGTTCCGTGAAAACGGCTTCCGTTTACCAACGAGAGGCGCGCGTAAGGGATGAAACCGTTCGATTGAGTGCGCCAGTACCGGCGGTCGCGCACACGCACATCGTGATCGAGACTCACGTAGAATCCCTTCACCATGCGTCGCAATAAAGCGCCTTCGCGATCACCGCGCAACGATTCCAACGTGGGCGGTCCGGCATCCACTGGCTCATCGGATGCTGGCGCGACGAGGTCACTTGCTTCTATGACGGGGGCCTGCGCCGGTTCTGCTGCCGCAACGGCGGTCGCGTCAGGCCCAGCCACAGGCAAGGAAGCCGTCGACGCGGACGGGTCGGATTCAGCCGCTGGTGTTGGCTCTTCCGCAACAAGGCCCGGCGGACGGTAGCCTTCAAACTTCGCAGCTTCATCATCGGTCGGAAGGCGGCGATACATCGGCGTGTTGTCGCGACGGTTTAGACCGTATTGATAGGGAAGCTGCGCGTCGCGGTCGGTTGGCATCGGCGGCCGTTCCGGGGGGCGCCGTCCCGTGAAGGCAACTACATCACGCACGTTGCAAACGAAGCCGCCCGTCTCGAGTTCCCACCATCCGCCGAGGCAACCTTCATGACCGCGCTCCACCGGTTCCGCCGTACGAGCCTGCATGATCGCGCCGCCGCGCAGATAGCCTAGGCGCGTTGCATTCGCATCCGGACGCACGCGCACGGTTACAACGAAGCGCTTTGCATAAATCTTCTTTGGCGGACCGGATGGCGCAGCCACTTTGCTCGGCGCCCCTGCGGCGTCAACCGGCGCAGCTACGCGCGCATCCGCGCGCTCGTTCGCTTTCGAACCGCATCCCATCACCAGCGCGATAGCCACAAAGAGGCCCGCACACATCGTTCCGACAACCCGAAGCATGGCGGCGCGCATACTACCCGAAAAGGTTCAGAGCGGCAGTTGGCCTTTGCGAAAGATCTCGCTCTGAGCCACCTTTTGCACCTTCTCGAATGAGCGCACCCGTCACAGTGAAAACGCCGTCAATCCCGGCCCGAGTCCTGATCGGGATCGGCGGCTCATTGCTTATCCACTGTGGGGTGCTGCTGCTCATTCTTTTCGGAAACACAGGGCCCAGGCTGCAGGTCGACTTCTTTCTACCTAGCGAAGTCGAGTTTGGTCTGACTGAAGGCGTGACAGTCGCTGCGGCGCCGACAGCCGCAGCGCCTGTTCCAACACCCGCGACCGCTCCCGCAGGCTCAACGCTGGGTGGAGACGGTCCCGGCCACGCAGGCCTCGACGGCGGAGTGGAAGACGCAGGGCGACGACGTCGTCGCGATGGCGGCATTTCTGACGGCGGCCGAGGCGACGCCACTATGCTAGCGAATGCTGGCTCAGACGCAGGCGGCCCCGGCACAGCACCGCGTGGTGCGCTGACGATGTATGCGCCGCCCGGCGCGCAGCTCAGCGTGCGCTTCGACCTTCAACGGATTCGCGCGTCACGCATGCATAGCCAAGTTGCGGCCTTCATGCAGGCGGTCCCGGATTGGCAGCTCTTGCTGAACGGATCCGACATCAACCCTATCGAAGATCTTGATCGGTTGATGATTGCTTCAACCAACTTGCAACGTGAGAACTGGGTCATTAGCGGGCGCTACACCGGGGACACGGCACGCGTCGAGCGCATTGTCGCAATGATGGCCGAGGCGCGCGGTACGACGGCGGAATGGACGACGGAAAATGGCATACCCGTCGCGCCGTGGCCAAACCTCGACGACGTCGAGCGCCGGATCGCCCTGGTGGGCCCCAACCAGTTCACGATTACGCGTCCTGACGACCTACCGCGCGTGCTTGCTGTCGCTCGCGCGCGGGCCGACGAGCTGAACCATCGCATCGACGCAGGGCCGAACGCAGCGCCGACCGCCGAACTTATCAGCGAGGCCGATGCACTGCTCGCACTTGGCGAAGGCGAGGCGATCGCGGCTGACGTTGAAGGCGCGCACAACTTCGTGCGCGGCGTGCAAGCCAACATCATTCCCGCAAGCTTGCACGCTGGGGTGAGCGAAACGCCGAATGACACGGTCGTGGTCGCTGCAACGGGCGAGTTTGCTACGCAGGAAGAGTGTCGAGCAGCGCAAGTGGTCTGGAACGAACAACGACTCTTCTTCGCGCGCAGCACCATCGCGGCGCTCATCGGCCTCTCCGGGCCGATGCAACACTCAACGCTCGCCTGCGAAGCCGCGGAAATGCATTTTCACATGGAGCTCAGCCAAGGTCAGGTGGAGCGCTTGCTGAATCTAGCCACAAGTTTCATGCCGCGCCTTCCGCCTGCTCGCACGGAGGCGCCCAATCCCCCGCCGACGACGCCCCCGCAAGAACCAGCGGGCGCGAGTGTGACGCCGTCGAGCGGCGCTCTGCCGCCTCCGCCCGCGCCGGTGGTGCCGTGAAACTCAGCAGCATCGACGCGGCGAGTTGAGATATCATCGCTTGGCATACCCGGAGGAGCACGATGGAGTGCAAAGAGTGTGGAAACGAAGTTGAGAGTCTGGTAGCCGTGAAAATCGGTGGCAAGAAGGTTCGCGTCTGCGAAGATTGCGCCGATCGGGCACGCGAAGAGGACGAAGTTGCCGAAGCTGCAACCGGCGTGATGAAGGGCATGATGGAGTACAAGGGCAAGTAGCCCGCCCTCTCCTAGCCACACAGCGACATCGCCTACTGACGGCGCGTGCGTTCCCACGAGCCGTACATCGGATTCGGCATGTCGATCGAAGTTGCTTCGGGTCATCCTCGCTCTTGGCCGACGCAAGCCATCAAGATTTCCCGATCGTATTCGAGCCAATGGCTCTCACGTGGGATCAGGTCACCGCTCTCAAGAGCAATATGCGCTCGCATTGCTCGGCCATCGACTCCGCTGCCTATCGCAGCGCGGCCGCCGCACACCGATACTGCTCGCCCTAGCGCGACGGCTACAGCGAAGGCTAAAGAAGCGCGACCCTAAAAAGGCCGCGCTTTTTCGCGTTTGCGAAGTTTAACTGAACGCGTTCAACAAAACTGTTGACGAAGTTTCTCGGCCAAGGCATGTACTGAACGTGTTCAACGTTTAGTTGGTTCGAGGAGGACGATATGAATCCCTGGGAAAGCAATGTGCTCTTGCCCGCCGTCTACGGCTTATACGCCGCGGTGAGCATCGGTCTTACGGTATGGTTGGCGCGGGTGCTAGGCAGCAACGGTGCACTCTTTCTGCGCGACGTGTTTCCGGAAAAGGACGAGTTGGCTCGCGCGGTGAACAAACTCTTGGTGGTGGGCTTCTACCTGGTCAACTTGGGATGGTCGGCGTTGCAGCTGAAGGGTGGCCGCGCGTCGACCTTGCAAGAAGCAATCGAGACTCTGTCCACGAAGCTGGGCACTCTCTTGCTCACTCTCGCGGTCATGCACTTCGCCAACCTGCTTGTCTTTCAGCGCATCCGCTCGCGCACACGCAGTCGCAATCAACTGGCCCCCTTTCGTCCTGACACCTGGGTGAATCCCTATGCACAACAATCTGGTTACGTACAGACTGCCAGCGCCGCCGCTCCATCCGCGGGTGTCTGACCTGACGGTCTACTTCGACGGTGCGTGCACAATGTGCGCGCACTGCCGGACGCTCTTTGCAAAGCGTGCCGCGCTGATTCCTCTTCGTTGGGTCGATGCGCGTGGTCAGGACGCCGTTGCGATGAGGGCTGCATGCCCGGGCCTATGCGATGAGCTCCACGTAGCAACGAGCGACGGCGCGGTGTGGGCTGGGGCGAACGCGTTTCGCATGGTGCTGTGGGCAAGTGCCGGGTGGCACACATTCGCGACTTGGCTTGATTTTCCGATTCTTCACGAGCTCTCGTCGTTCTTCTTCGACTGGCTCGCCGCGCACCGGGTCTTTGCGGGGCAGTTGATGGGCATTCCGGTGTGTACGAATGCTCATTGTGCTGCGAAAGTACACCGCACCTAGCATGCCTAAGAAAGCAGCTCCCAAAGCAAGGCGCGCGCGCGCTGTACGTCACCGCGAGGACGGCGCAGCGACCCGCGCGCGCATTGTGAAAGCGTCGCTCAAACTCATTCGCAAGCGGGGCTTTGACGCGACGACCATGCGAGCGATCGCCGAAGCGGCTGAGGTCTCACTCGGTTTGGCGTACCACTACTTCCCTAGCAAAGAGGCGATTGTCCTCAGCTACTACGAAATGCTGCAGACGGGTTTCGCACGACGTGTCGAGCAGGACATGCCGAAGATTAAGTCACTCGCAGCGCGCGTTCAGGCCGTGCTCGAATTCCGAATGGAGGAGCTGGCTCGGGATCGTGAGCTCTTCATTGCCCTCAGTCGCGTAGCTCTCGATCCGACCAATCCGCTCGCTGTATTTTCGGATGAGACGTCGAAAGTACGCGAAGAGGCAATCGCCACCATGCGCATTGTCGTCGACCACCCCGACGTGCCTGCCGAGCTACGCGACGCCGCAGCAAGCGCACTTTGGGCCTTTACGATGACGTTTGTGATCGCAGTGCTTTTCGACAAGTCGAAGGACCAGGCGCGAGCTCGCATGCTGGCGGCATTGGTTGGGCAGGCTCTACCAATGCTGATCTCATCCGTGAGCGGCGAAGACGCGGCGCCGATGCGCGCGATGATCACGGGGGCTCTCGCTGTGACAGGCCTTCTGCCCGCTCCGCGCTGACTACAGGGCATGGAAAAATCGCTTGTGCAGGCGCTGAGGCGGCAATGGTGAGCTCCTGGAAGGGTATTCTTGACCCTTACACAATCGTGCTGGGTCTGGTTGCGATGGCGACTTCGGCAACGCTCGTTGCGATCGGTCCGTCGCAGACGCTCGACACGCGCTTCTTTTACTCAGCGCAAACCGCCCACGACTTTCTCGTCGACATTGGTGCCGAAGGACGCTCGGCGTATCTGCGCGTCGAGTGCATCGACTTTGGTTTGATTTGCGTCTACAGCGCATTCCTCTTGCGCGTGTTTCTCCGCCGCTTTGAAGGGCGTCCTTTGCACTGGATCGCGCTGGTACCAGGAGCGTTCGACTTGGCGGAGACCTTCACAATCTTCACTCTACTCACTCACGACGACTTCGACGTCCCGGGCTATCTGGGTTACCTGACATGCGCGAAGTGGGTCTCTGCGATCGTTGTCCTTGCTGTCGCTATCGCACGGCCGCGGGCGCGCTAACGAAAAAAGCCGCCGGCTTTCGCCGACGGCTTTCCAAATCTCGCAATCAAAAGAGACTGCCGAAGCAGCCTCAGCGGATCACTTGATAAGATCTTTGAGCTTCTTAAGAGCCGTTGCACGGATCTTCTTCGAAGCCGGCTTTGCCGGGAAGGTGCGCTCTTGCTTGGTGAAGGGGTCGATACCGCGACGCTCCTTCTTGGCCGCGATAAGGCGGACCTTGAGCTTGAACATATCCGGAACAACGAACTCGCCCGGGCCCTTCTTGCCAAGCTCACGCTTCACGAGCTCTGAGAGACCGCCGAAAATTCCGCTGACATCCTTCTTCGAGATGCCCGTCTTCTCTGCAAGTTCGCCGATGATCTGCGACTTGGTCATGCGCTTTGCTGCCATGGTGATTCTCCTTGTGAAAAACTGCCCGCAATAACTACAGGTACAACTAAAGTCCCAACACCTGCCGGCCTCGGATCCCCCTTGTTTTTAGGGCTCTCCGCTGTCGTGGCGCTCATCTATGCACGCCCGTTTTCGCTCTGACAAGTGCTTTTTGCTAAAAGATCCAAAAAAACGTCGCAAAAATCGCCTAAGTGCGTTTTGAGGCCGAATTTAGACCGATTCGAGGTGATCCCAAACGATCGCCCAAGGCATAGCAAGGCGTTTTTCCGGCGTTGTAAGCGGGATCTTTGACCGGACGAGCGTTGTCCCGTTGGATCGGGCTCGATGTCCCAGGATGCAGTGAAACTTCTCCTCTTCGGTGCTGCGTGCGGGGCCGTGATCACTCTCATGCTCGCGTATGCGCTGCGAAGCTCGTACCGAAGCATCAAAGCCAAGCGGCGCAGCTCGCGCGCAATGCGCGGCGAACTGAACGCGGAAAGCTTGCTCGAGCGTTCGGGGTTCACAATCACCCGGCGGCAGGTGCCCCAGGTTTTCAACGTCTTTGTCGGCGAAACCGAGCATGAAATCGATTTGCGCGCGGACCTCTTGGTGACGCGCGGCGACCGCACCTTTATCGCCGAGGTGAAAACCGGCGAACACGCGCCCAGTGTGCAAACCACAAGCACGCGTCGTCAGCTTCTCGAATACTGCGTGGCATTCGACGTCGACGGCGTTCTGCTGGTCAATATGGAAGAGGAGACCATCGCCGAGGTGAGGTTTCCCATCGAGCGCGAGCGCAGTGCGGTGAAAAAACCCACAGCCCATCGCCGCTGGGAAAGCGCGGCAGTGGCTGTAGTAGCGGCAATTCTGCTAGTCGCGTGGCTGAGCCAGAGGCGTTAGCCACGAAAGACTCACAACTTATCCACAGGGCATCGCCCATCTGCTGGCGGTGCGGGCTGCCCGGAGTGGATAACTTACTAAACGCCTACGTTTGCTTTGCTTCTTCGACTGCAGGGGGCTGGCAAGTGGAGTGACCAGCGGCGCTGGCTATCCGCACACGTGACCGTTATCCACATCAGCTAGCGCGCGCGCGCGGCGCTGACGAGCATATCGGTGCGAGCGCTCATTCGCCGTTCTTCCTGCCGATTTCGATGATCGAAGCCCAGCAGGTGCAAAAGGCCGTGCGCCAGCAACATGGTCGCCTCGTCGAGCACGTCTCGCTTGCGCTCACGGGCCTGCCGTACTGCCGTCGGCAAGGAAATGATCACGTCTCCTAACATCGGGCCCGAAAAACGCGCTCCCTCTCCCTCACGCATCGCAAATGCCAGCACATCGGTGGGTTTATCTTTGCCGCGATAGTCACGGTTGAGCGCGTGAATGGTCGCGTCATCACAGAGCACGATGGAAAGCTCTTCGTCGGACAAGCCGAGCGCGCGTAGCATTTTCCTCGCGCGCGCTTCCATGACTTTGGTGGCGATTTGCGGGCGGCCTTCGCCTTGCCATCGAGCAGAAACGGGCATTGGCTCAACGATGCGGCCTCCCCGCTCGGTTGGTCAAGGTGATATGCTGCGCGACCCATGTTCACAAAAATCCTGCTCGCCAGTCGTGGAGAAATCGCCGCCCGTGTCGCGCGCACCTGCAAGCGCATGAGCATCACGACGGTCGCAGTGCACGGAGATGCCGACTCCGATTCCATTCACGTCCAAGCGAGCGACGAAGTCATCGCGATTTCGACGGAAGCGGGCGTTGCTTCGTACATGACCCACGACGCCATGATCGACGCCGCGAAAAAATCTGGCGCCGACGCCGTGCACCCGGGCTACGGAATGCTGGCGACCGATGTCGAGTTCGCGAAGCGCGTCGTCGTCGAAGGATTGAGTTGGGTTGGTCCCAGCGCCGAGATGCTCGCACTGTGCGCCGACGATTCGGCCGTACGTGCAGCGGCCGCCGAAACCAGCGTGCGCATGGCTCCTCCCAAAGGAGAAGAGCCGATTCCCTTTCCGCGTCACATCGAAGTGCAATTGATCGGCGATGCGGCATTCGACTTCGTGACGATCGGCGAGCGCGAGTGCAGCTTGCGTCATCACAAAAAGCGCCTACTCGCAGAATCGCCGGCGCCCGGAGTGTCGGCTCTGCTGAATGGCGACTACGTACGTGAAGCGCTGAACGAAGCCGCGATACGACTTGCTTCAACCTTGAAGCTCGTCGGCCCAGTCACGGTGAAATTTCTGCTCGATCCCGACGGGGTGTATCACTGCCTCGGCGTCACGCCCGGTCTCACGCCCGAACACGCGCTTCATGAGATGTGTACCGGACTCGATTTGGTCGAAGTGCAAATGCGCCTGGCGGCCGGTGAAGCGATGCCAGACGAGGTGCTTGTTGCCACGCCCACCGGTCACGCGATTGAAGCGCGCGTTGCATGGGATGACGCTGAGCCCGCGACTGGCGTTGTGGAGGAAGCGCGCTTCCCTCCGATCGGCGCAGGTAAGGTTCGCATCGAGACGGGATTTGCACCCGGGACCCGGATTTTGGATTCATACGACGATATCGTCGCCAACGTCACCGCTTACACGCCAGCCCGGCACCAGTCGGTGTTGACCCTCGATCGCGTCATCGCGGAGACGGCCATGAGCCCCCAGAAGACCAATATTCCGCTGCTCCGGAAGGTCCTAGGCCACGAGGGTTTTCGCGCCGGGCAGTTCGATGCCACGTTTGTGGAAAGAATGCTCACCCAACGGCTATGATCGCTCGAACGGAGTTTGGCGTTGAACGCAGTTCACGATCAGTTTTCGATGCGTATGTTGCGCGAAGCACTCGAAGGGGTGTTGTCGCCGGATCTTGCAACGTCGCTCCTGTTCGACGCGCTCGAACCGTTTGGTAGTCGTATCCCAGAAGGAACTGACGCTCTGCTCGCGCTCGCGCGCGGGCCTTTGCATGACGCAATTGTAAAACGCGTTGGCGAAGGCGAAGCAAGCGTCGTGCTTGAGCGCGTGGAAGAGCTCATTGCGCGTAGCAAGCTTTCGCAAGCCAATCAGCCTCCACCCGATCCCTTCTTGAACGAAGACCGTCTTGCGACGACGACGCGCATGCCAATCTTCGCGAAGCGATGACCGTGCTGATTGTAGCAGCGGGTCAGGGCCTGTCGCTCCGTTTAGAAGCGGCGCTCGGTAGCGACACTGTACTCACTTACGTGATCTCCTCGCCCCAGAACATTCGCAACAAGCTTCGAAGCGCCGACGCTCCTTACATGGCCCTTGTCGACGCCACCGACTTCGCGCAGATCGACGCTGCGTTGCTCGCCGATATCTTCGCGGATGGGGCACCCACGCTCGTGCGTGCGATTTGGGGCGCCGAGCTTCCGTACGGGCGTGCGATCGCAACAGCGATGACCCAGCGCGGCTTTCCGCCTCTCGAGCTCAAGCGAGCCGACGGGGTGGAATCTCTGCTCGATCTGATACGTTCGCGCCGCCTGCGCTAGCACGCGCACGGGACATTCCTGCGTGCGACTTGTAGCGTTTGCGCGCGTCGGCCGGCAGCAACGCCAGCGTGACACGAGTTATTGGCGCGGATTACGCGCTGTGCGCCGCGGCACGCTTAGTGCTCCCTCACTTTCACAGGCCCGCGCGTGCAAGCTTTCGCACTCCCAGCGCCTGAGAAACTTGGCGGCTTCATGCTTCACGAATTTCTGCGCGCGAACCACGACGAACTCATTCGCCGTTGCCGCACGAAAGTCATCGGTCGGTCTGCACCAGGCACAAGCCCGGCACGACTCGAATATGGCATTCCCGATTTCCTCAGCCGACTGACCGATGCACTGCGCGCTGCCCAGTCCGACGGCGTGGACGCTGACGGCAACGCGTCGGGTGCCGAGGGTGCAATCGGTAGCGCTGCGGCCAAGCACGGCGTTGAGCTTTTGCATGGCGGCTACACCGTTGCCCAGGTCGTGCATGATTACGGAGACCTGTGCCAAGCGGTCACTGAGCTCGCGCAGGAGAAGCACCAAACCATCGCGGTCGACGACTTTCACACATTCAACCGCTGCTTGGACAACGCAATGGCCGACGCCGTCACCGCGTTCGGGCACCGGCGCGATGCGATTAATTCGGCGAGCGAGGAGCAGTCGATGAACGAGCGACTCGGCTTTCTCGCGCACGAGCTACGCAATCATTTGAACACGGCGATGCTTGCGTTTCACTCGATCAAGTCGGGAAGCGTCGCGCTCACAGGAGCCACCGGCGCTGTTCTCGACCGAAGTCTCCTGGCGCTACGCAATCTGATTGATCGTTCGCTCGCGGACGTGCGGCTCTCAGCAGGGTTAAAGATTCGTGCGGAGCTCATTCCGATTCGCGACCTCATCGAAGAGGTACAGGTCGGGGCGGAGCTGGACGCGCAAGAGCACGGCCTGACATTCTCCTCGTCGCTCGAGGACGGACTTTGGGTGAACGCAGACCGACCGATGCTCTCGTCGGCGCTATCGAACCTCTTGCAGAACGCCTTCAAGTTCACGCACGCACACGGACACGTCACGTTGAACGCGCGGGCGAGCGGAGAGCGCGTCATCATTGACGTCGAGGACGAATGCGGCGGACTACCCAAAGGAAAATCGGATGAGCTCTTTGAGTCGTTCGCCCAACAGGGCTCCGATCGCACTGGGTTGGGATTGGGGCTTGCCATTAGTCGGCGCGGCGTGGAGGCAAACGGGGGCACGCTTCGGGTCCACGATGTGGCTGGAAAGGGTTGTATCTTCACGATCGAATTACCGCGCCATACACCGACCTTGAGCGCACAAACACCTAGCTGAATCGGAGCTCCAGATGGCCAATATACTTATCGTAGAAGACGACCCGGACACCGCGGCTCTATGCATTTCACTCTTTCAATCTGCCGGACTCTCAACGATGACGGCCGTCGACGGAGCCGACGGCCTACGCCAGCTGCGCGCTCTGCCGCACCCGCAATGCGTCGTCCTCGACGTGGACATGCCCGTGCTATCCGGGCCGGAGATGGCAGAGCAGATGCTCCGTCACGATGCAGGTGAGGAGTACATTCCGATCGTGCCGGTGTCTTCGCGCGAGAACGTCGGCGAGCTCGCAGTGCGGGTGGGCACTCCGTACTTCTTGCAGAAGGCGATGCCCGGCTATGCGAAAGACCTTCTCGCTCTCGTCACTCGCGCGCTAAAAGAAAGGCGCGCGCCAGGGTCGGAGTGAGCGTCGGCCTAATCCGCTTTCAGTCCAGACGCAAAACACCCACTAGCGGCGTAACGAAAGCGTCGACCCGCGGGCGTACGTGGCCGCGGCGCCCAGCTGCTCTTCGATGCGCAGGAGCTGATTGTACTTTGCGATGCGCTCAGAGCGTGACGCGGAACCAGTCTTGATCTGCCCCGCGCCGGTCGCGACGGCCAGGTCAGCAATGAACGTGTCTTCTGTTTCGCCGCTGCGGTGAGAAATGATCCACGAACCGCCGCCGAGGGCAGCGAGGCGGATGCAGTCGAGCGTCTCGGTGACCGTGCCGATCTGGTTTACCTTGATGAGCACCGCGCTCGCGACGCCTTTGTCGATGCCTTGCTTGACGCGCTTCGCGTCCGTGACAAAGAGATCATCGCCGACGAGCTGCACTTGCTTGCCAAGCGCGTCGGTTAGAAGCTTCCACGTCTTCCAATCGTCCTCGGCGCAGCCGTCTTCGATGGAGACGATGGGATATTTGCTGACGAGCTTCTTGTAGATATCGACGAGGCCTGCGCCATCGACCTGCTTTTTGTCGAAGGTGTAGGACTTTTTCTTATCGAAAAATTCGCTCGCTGCGCAATCCAACGCGAGGGAGATGTCTTTGCCGGGCTTGTATCCGGCGGCCTCGATTGCCTTCACGATAATCGCGAGCGCGGCTTCATTGCTGGCGAGGCGCGGCGCAAAGCCACCTTCGTCGCCGACGCTCGTCGCTTGCCCGTCCTTCTTGAGCAAAGCCTTCAGGTGATGAAAGGTTTCCGCGCCGGCGCGTAGTGCCTCGGCAAACGTCGGTGCGCCCACGGGGACGATCATGAACTCCTGGACCTCCAGGCCATTGTCCGCGTGCGCGCCGCCGTTGATGATGTTCATCAAGGGTAACGGCAAGACGCGCGCTTGCGCGCCGCCTAGGTAGTGCCAAAGGGGCAAGCCAGTCGCGTTAGCGGCCGCGCGACACACAGCCATCGACACGCCAAGAATCGCGTTCGCGCCGAGCTTTGATTTCGCTTTGGTGCCATCAAGCGCGATCATCGCGCGGTCAACCTCTGTTTGATCGAGCGCGTCGAAGCCGATGACGGCCGGCCCAATCTTATGCATGACGTTGGCCACGGCCTTCTTGACGCCCTTGCCTTGGTAGCGCTTCTTGTCGCCGTCTCGCAGCTCAAGGGCTTCGTGCTCACCGGTCGATGCTCCGGAGGGAACAGCCGCGCGCCCGCGCACGCCACTATCGAGCTCGACCTCTACTTCAACCGTGGGATTTCCCCGCGAGTCCAAGATTTCGCGAGCAAGAATGCCGGTGATTTCAGTCATTGAGACGCCTCCGAGATGCGCTGCATCGTCGGGGAAGCGCACCCACGTGTCAATCAAGTCGTGTCAATCAAGTCGCGTCAATCAAGTCGCGTCAATCACGGTTTGACGCGCAAGGGCTCGCGCCGATGCAGGAACATCCCCACCACGCGCGCGTCGCTTTTGCCGAGCTCGGTAAAACTCACGCCCATGCCGGCCACCGTGTTGTTTTTGGCTTCGCCACGCCGGGTCCAAGCAACTTTGCCGTGCGCTGTTATGTGATGGCCGCCTGGCAGAACCATCGCAATAGTAAGTTCGGTGCCGATCGGCAGAGCTTCTTGCGTGGCAATGAAGAGACCACCGTCCGAAAGATCACCGGCAATGCCCACGAAGAAATTCGTGTCACTTTGAAAGCCTATGTCGACCTCGATTTCGGCGCGCGGTGAAATACGGCGTTCGGAACCCGGTCCTGTCGGCGTGGTGAAAACGAGGTCGGCACGCACGCGGGCATCGCTCACTGTTGCGGAGCGCCGTCGTGGCGTCGAAAGCGGTATCGCCGCGCCATCGTCCGACGCAGCGTGCTTTTGCATCGCTTGCTCTACGCTTTGCGCATGCTTGATCGATTGTTGCGCGGGATAGAGCATTGCAAGGGTGAGTGCGACGCGCTCGGTCGCTTCTTGGACCGAGTCGTGTTGCGTGACTTCTTTTTGCATCAGCGTGAGTGCTTTGGATAGCGCATTCATCGCCTCCACAAGCGCACTGTGCGAAAGCTCGTAGCCTCCGACCTCGACGCTGTACATAGCGCGAACAGCCGCGACGACTTCACGCATCGCGCTGTCCATCCCTGGCGTGATCACGGATTCATTCTCGAGCTGGTGAAGCGCCGCAGCCATCTGAGGTCGCGCATTGCGCGCGGCGTGAAGCACAGCGTGGATCGCTGCTCGCGCGTCGAGGCTTAGGCTGTGCTCGTCGAAATCTTCCATCAGCTATGCGAGCCCCGCTTCGAGATTGGATTTGTCTTCAGTCACACCGCGCGCCCGAACCAGAGCGCCTTCACGCTCCGCGCGCTCTGGCCATTTGCCAGAAGCCTTGGCCTCAGCACTTGGGCAGATCTCGTTGAGCGGACAAAGGGTGCACTTAGGTTTGCGTGCGAGGCAAACATAGCGCCCGTGAAGCACGAACCTATGCCCCAAGTCTATCCAGCTTTTCTGCGGGAACAGGGCCATCAGGTCTTTTTCGACTTTGACGGGATCGTCGTGTTCCGTGAGCTCCAAGCGGCGAGAAACACGGCCGGCATGAGTATCGATGGTTACGCCGTTTGAGATTCGATAGGCCGTGCCAAGGACGACGTTCGCTGTCTTACGCGCAACGCCTGGTAGGCGAGTCAGCTCGTCGACGGTTTTCGGGACCTCGCCGCCGTATTCGGTGGTGACGATGGTCGCCGTAGCACGCAGTGACTTTGCTTTGTTGTGAAAGAACCCCGACGACTTCACGGCGACTTCCACGTCCTCTTGCGAGGCCTTGGCCAAATCCTTTGGCTCTGGCCACTTCGCAAAGAGCGCTGGAGTGATCTTGTTGATCATCTTGTCCGTGCTCTGCGCGCTCAAGATGGTCGCCACCAAAAGCTGCCAGGGACTTTTGAAATCTAGCTCGCACTCGGGCTCCGGCATCGCGGCGGCGAGCCGCTCGAGCACTTTTTTCGCGCGGGCCTTTCGCTCCTTGCTCATGCTTGGCAAATTCACGCTTGCCAAAGGGCTCTTCGCAGGCATGGACACAAGCTACCACAGGCCTGCTACTCTCGCGCGCGTTCATGTCCATTCTACTTTTTATCCCCTGGTTTCAGGCGCACGAAATCCGTATTCCGCTCCCCGGCGGATACCACCTTCCGATTCAGCCATTCGGTGTGCTCGTCGCCACTGGAGTGCTTAGCGGCTATCGCCTCGCCGAGTGGCGCGCGAAGAAACTTGGCATCAACCAGGCTGTGCTCGGGGATTTGGTGGCGCACGTTCTGTTTTCCGGTTTCATCTGCGCGCACGTTCTTGACGCGATCTTTTATCATCCGGAAGAGGTGGCCGCGAATCCGCTCTACCTCATCCAACTGTGGAAGGGCATCTCGTCGTACGGCGGGTTCTTTGGCGCGATCGGCGGCGCACTGCTCTGGCGCTATCGCCGTAAGATGTCGCTGCTCGCCGTGGGCGACGTCATCGTCTTTGCATTCCCGCTGGGTTGGCTCTTTGGGCGCATCGGATGCTTCAGCGTTCACGATCATCCAGGCACCGTTACGAACTTCTTCCTCGCCGTGTATCCATACGAAATCGGTCAGCCTCCGTTCCAAGCGCGTCATGACTTGGGGTTTTACGAAGTGCTCTTCTCGCTCGTGGTGGTTCCACTTTTCCTGTGGCTCGGAACGAAGAAGACCAAGCCCGGGCTCTATATGGGCTTGCTGCCGGCGCTGTACGGGCCGGTTCGTTTCGGACTCGACTTCTTGCGCATACGTCCCGAAGAGTTTGGCGCGGACGCCGACCCGCGCTATTTGGGCCTAACGCCGGGGCACTATGGGTCCGTACTGCTCTTCGCGATCGGCGTCGCCGTGATTTACTACGTGTATTCGCGGCCCGACATCACCTTGCCGCCTTCTGCGCTTGTTCCGCCACAGGTATCCCCAAAGCGCACGAAGTGAGAGTGCGGTTGAGCCGCACTAGCCCTAGAATAACGGGATGGTGTCGGGAGGGCTAAGGGATTATCGGATCTCGCTCGTGGTGCTCGCGGCATCGGTGATGACGCACGCCACCATTGCGCTTCTACTCTTGCGCATTCCCAACCACTCGGCGCATGCGCGGCGCGCGTATGAAATCGACGTCCAGATTGCCGCGCCTGGTGAAGGCATAGCGGGGGCCGCGGGCGTAGACGGAGAGCGCCCCTCGGCACACCGGCGACAACCTTTGCAATTCGGCGGTCCGCGCTCGACGCAGAACATCGACGATTTTGATCGCGGCCAAGGCGGCGATGCGGCAGGCGCCCAGAACGCCGTGCGCCTTGCCTCGCAGGCGGACTCAATCACCTTGCAAGACGCGCCCATGAACGCGGTGCGTGTATCGCAAGCGCAGCGCATTCGCACTGCAGACGATCGCGCGACGACAGAGACGCGTCGAGCAACACCTCATCCAAGCGACACGGCTTTCCTCGCTTCGGGCGACGGCGAGCACCCAGAGCGGCGTCGAGTCGCCCAGGTGGATCCGCGCGAAGGTGCACCCAATGCGGCACCAGCCGCGCTGGCGGGGTCGATAGCGCTTCGTCGAGATCAAACGGCTCTTGCGACCACCGAGCAGAACGGCGGGATGATAATTTTCGAAGCTCCCGCAGAGGTGGTGCATGCCTCGGACCGAGCGAGCACCCACTCCCTCTCAAACGGAGCAGAACGCACTGGTTCGGACACCCGAATTGGCGACGCGCGCAGCTCCATGGGTCGCGGCATCCAGAACGGGCGCGCCGAGCGCGAGTCGGACGCGGCACGCGTGGCGCGGGGCCGGCCGCCCGTCGACGAAGGCGCAGCTGCGACCGAAACTCAATGGCGCGCCGACAACGTACGCGATGATCAGGACGCGGAGTTGCTCGCAGCTCGGATGTTGCAGTCGATGGTTGATTCCAGCGAGCGCTCGGGCGCGCGCGCCGGCGAGGGTCGGGGCGGCGTCGGTGGCGGCGGCGCAGCGGGCAGCGGCGGCGGCCTCGAAGAAGGGGGCCGCGCCAACGCGCACATACCAGGAAGCGGCTCGGCCGGCGCCCTGAACACAGGCGAGTCGCGCTATCGACGGTGGATGCTCGAGCTGCGCGGGCGCGTCACTAACGCGCTCGCCTTCCCGCGCGCACGCCAGGTGGCAATGGATGAGGGGCAGAGCGTATTTCATCTATTCGTGCGTCGTGACGGCACGCTCGCGCAAGCGCCGCGCCTCGTGCGGTCGAGCGGCTTCGATGATCTCGATGCAGCTGCGTTGTCGGCAATCGAGCGAAGCGCGCCCTTCCCGCCCGTGCCCACCGATGTTGCAGTTGGAACGGATGTGTTACGCATCCCGGTGCCCGTAAGCTTTAGCAATCCGATGGTTCGATGAAAGCGCCTCGACATGAGTGAAATCGCATTTGTTGGCGGCGCTACCGGGTATACGGGGCGCGAAGTGGTGCGCGCGCTGCGCGCTCGTGGGATTGACACGCATGCCCATGTGCGACCCGATTCGTCTGCGCTTGCGCGATATCGAAGCGAGTTCCAAGGATTCGGAGCACACGTGGACACAACGCCGTGGGAAGAGGCGGCAATGATTGCGACGATGAAGCGCATCAAGCCCACCCTGGTGTTCGCGCTGCTTGGAACCACCCGCGCACGCGCCAAGCGCGCGACGAAAGAAGGCCGCGATGCAGCAAAAGAAAGCTACGAAGCGGTCGACTACGGCCTGACCGCGATGATGCTGCGAGCATGTCTCGCCGCGGAGTTGCATCCGCGTTTTCTATATGTCTCGTCGCTTGGAGTGAGCGAAGGCTCAGCCAATCCCTACCTCGAAGTCCGCGCGCGGTTCGAACGGGAGCTCAAAGCGAGCGGTGTGCCATACACCATCGCGCGCCCATCGTTCATCACCGGGCCCGATCGAGAAGAGTCGCGTCCCGCGGAGCGCTACGGTGCTGCGCTTGCGGATGGGCTGCTTAGTGTGATCGGAGTGCTCGGCGGGCATACGCTGAAAGCGCGCTATGCGTCGAACGACGCTGCAACACTCGCGCATTCACTCGTCGCGCACGCGCTTCGGCCCGAGTCGGTCAACGCCGAGTTGGAAGGCGAAGCACTCCGACTGAAATAGCTCTCATTCCCGGGTTCCTGGTCTCGGGGCAAGCGGATCTAAAAGAACGAGTGGCCTTCGTAGCTCGCCGGAATTGGCTGATCGAAGAAATGGGCCATTGTGGGCGCGAAATCGATAATCTCGGGATGCTCGCTGCGAAGGGCGCGGTTAGAAATGATGATGCCGGGAGTTTCCGACACATCGCTCGCTGCGTGATCGCCGCTCCACTTTTTGTCGTTGTCGAGAAAGAGCCCTGCGGGGATCCCGCCTAGGATGGATTCCCAACTCGTGCGGTAGTTCTCGGCGAACGCAACCTGCAAATCGGGCGCGTCACTCGAACGGCCCCCTCGGAAGACGTCGGCGCCGATGTAGACCTCGTGCACCACGGTTGCGTTGCCGCGCTCGGTGTCGCGCAGAGCACGCAAACCGTCGCGGATCTGTCGCGAGAGCGCTGCGACGTCCGACTCGTTGACGATGCCATCGCGCTCGCGTCCGCGCACGTTCAAATAGATTTGGCCGGTGCCCATCGCGTAGGCCTTGGTGCGCGTCCAATCGACGTCGAGAAGGAATTCGCGGTCCGATGCTTCGGCATCGTTGCGCAGGAATAGAAGTCCTTGCTGACGCAGCCATTGGTTGATGTGCAGGCCGCGACGGTAGTTGTGAAAACCGTGGTCAGAGAGGATGACCAATGTGTCGTCCGGCCTCATCATCGCGACTATCCGTCCGACGGTCGCATCCATGCGACGATATTGCTCCTCGATGGCGTTGCCAAAGCGTGACGCCAAGGCAGCGTCGTAGCGTGGATGCTGCGGGTCGGTCAGGCGATAGAACATATGCGATGCGCGATCGGTCGCCGTCGAAACCCACAACAGAAGGTCCCAGTCGTTCGCTTGAAACCGCGAGACAAGCATCTGCGTCCGCTGCGTCTCAATGGTGTTCATGTCGCGAAGAAATAGCTCCTCGTCGATCACTTCGGCGTTGAGCGCGCTCGTATCGTGATCCCAGCCTACTGTTTTGAAATCGCTCTGCAGGTCGTCGGAAAGATCGACCGCAAAATGCTGCGGGTATGCGATTGGCGAGTATTGATGACGTGGGTCGAAGCTAATCGGGGTCACAAAGAGGCGCATGCGCGGCTGCGCTTCGAGGGCGACCATCTGCAAAATGCCGGTCACATTGGTACCATCGTGATTGAACGTGACGCGAATCCACGGACTGAACTCACGTACGCGCATCTGCATCTCGTGCCCATCGATCGTCACTGTCATCGCTTGCTCAGAGCTCGCACGAACTTCCACCGGAAGCTTCATGCGCTCGCCTTGGCCACCGGGAATGCTGGGACCTTCCAGGTCGAAGCGTCCGACGCCATCCGTAACAACGAGAGGAAGCATCACGCCGCCACCAGGATTTGGACCGGGTCTCACTTCGGTGCCCGCGTAGGTAAAAGTGCTGTTCGTCTCCCGAAGATCCGGAACGCCAAGACCGCTGAGCATGCGCCCGTCACGCATCGGATCAGGCGGGAAGCTGTACGGCACGTTGAGCGCAACCACACGCACACCGTGGTTGCCGAGGTTCTGCCAGAACGGTTCGCCTGTTCGGAGATTGCGCGCGACGGGTGGCCCAGCCTCTTGGACCGCAAAGCTACTGGTCGCGACCTGCGGCGTAACCGGAGGAAGACCCGGTTGGCGATTCAATCGACGCGAAATGAAATCGTAGATGCCGTGCGCGCCGGGGCGCGTCCCGGTTGCGAACGATGTCCAGGCCACTGGTGACTGGGGCGGGTTAGTCGACCCGAGGTGTCGATAAGCGCGGCCCTGCTCGGCTTCCATCAAACGCTTCAGATTGGGAAGCTTGCCCTGCCCTACCCACTGCTCCAGCCATCGCGGATCAACACCATCGAACCCAAGCACGATCATGCGGCCATGCGGCGCCGTGCGAGTGGCGGCAGATGTTTGAGCCGTGCCGGGCGTGCCGGGCGTGCTGGGCTTGCAGGATTTACAGCCGGTCAGAGCGATCAAGATAACCAAGACGGCGGAAACGCGGAAGGCATGCATCGGTCGAGACCGTAATTCCCGCGAAAGGTCCGGTCAATGGACGATCGAGAATCAACGTTCCGGACGTGATAACTTCCGTAGCCCATGGCCCAGCGGATAAGCGTGCTCGATGACGCGCTCATCGATCAAATCGCAGCCGGCGAAGTGATTGAACGACCGGCTAGCGTAGTGCGCGAGTTGCTCGACAATGCGCTGGATGCCGGCGGCACGCGCATCGTGGTCGAAGTAAGTGGGGGCGGCGTGGGGCTACTGCGCGTTACCGACGATGGAACAGGGATGGTGCGCGAGGACGCGTTGCTGTCGTTGAAGCGCCACGCCACGAGCAAGCTTCGCGAGCGCGATGACCTCACGACCATCGCCACGTACGGTTTTCGTGGCGAGGCGCTTCCTTCGATTGCGTCGGTGTCACGCCTTACACTGTCCACCAAGGAGCACGACGCGCTCGAAGGCACGCGGGTGATCGCGGAGGGCGGAAGTCCGCCCACCGTGAGTGCTATCGGTATTGCGCCGGGCACCTCCGTTGAAGTGCGCGATCTGTTCTACAACGTTCCGGCGCGCCGAAAGTTTCTCAAGACGCAGGCAACCGAGCTCGCGCACATCACTGAGGTATGCCTGCGCGCAGCGCTTGCCACTCCTGAGTTGCACCTGACGTTGTTGCGCGAAGGGCGCGTGCTTCGTGAATATCTACCGGTTGAATCGCTCGAAGCGCGCGCGAGAAAAGCCTTTGCTGGCGAGGCGCTCACGCAGATCGAGGGAGTGCGTGAGGGCGTGACGGTGCTCGCACTTCTGGGCACGCCCGAGCATGCCCGATCCGGCGCAGGTGGCCTGTACGTCTTCGTCAATCGACGTGCAGTCCAGGAACGCGCGATTGCACGCGCTGTTGCATTCGCCTACGGCGGTGCACTCGCCGCTGGGCGCTTTCCGACTGGCGTCATTCACATTACGGTCGATCCCGAGCGCGTCGATGTGAACGTGCATCCACAAAAAGCCGAAGTCCGTTTTCAGGATGCCCGCGCGATCTACGACGCGATTACCCGGATTCTTGCCCCATCCTTGGGCAGCGCTTCGTGGTCTACGCCGGTCGCACGTGAAAAGCGCGATGCCGCGCGCGAGACGGCGGCGAATGAGGCGTGGGGCCTCGCCGCAGCGGTTGCGTCACCTCTTTCTGCGGATCTGTTCGGATCCATGCAGGTACGTGAATCTACGCCTGAGATTCATGCCTCGCGCAGCCTCTTTGGTAGTTTACGCGTTCTAGCGCAGGTCAAACGCATGCTGCTCGTGTGTGAAAATGAAGATGCCCTGCACTTCATAGACCAGCATGCCGCGGACGAGCGTGTGCGCTACGACCGACTTCGCAAGGCCTATCTCGCGCGCGACGTCGCAGTTCAGCGTCTACTCTTTCCAGAACGGGTCGAAGTCTCCTCCGCGCAAGCAGAGCTCGTTGAGGCGATGCGCGACGAACTCATGGCGCTTGGACTCGATGTGACGCGCATCGGCGAAACGACCGCTGCCGTGCACGCGATTCCATCGCTCTTGCGACGGGCTTCGCCCGCGCCGCTCTTGCACAGTGTGCTCGAGGACTTTGCGCGGGTTGCCACAAAGGACGTGGGCGACGCGATAGACGCAACTCTTTCAAGCATGGCCTGTCACGGAGCGCTTCGGGCCGGTGACGCGCTCTCACCCGCGGAGTGCACCGCTCTTCTGCGCGCGCTCGACGAAGTGGAAGATGTGAACGCCTACTCCCCGCACGGTCGCCCCGTCGTCTTCACGATGCCCTTTGCGGAGCTCGCGCGGCGCCTCGGTCGATGAGTAGGACTGCGCCGATACGCGACGAACCCATGCTCGCCGTTGTCGGGCCGACTGCTTCGGGCAAGACGGCTGCGGCGCTTGCGCTCGCGCGCATGTTCGGCGGCGAGTTAATTGGCGCGGACAGTGTTCAGGTTTACCGGGGCTTCGATATTGGCTCGGCCAAACCCACGGTAGAAGAGCTCGCAGGCATTGCGCACCATTTGATCGACGTGGCCGACGCTGACGCGCCGATTGACGCTGCTCAGTACGCTGCCCTCGCAGACGAAGCGATTGCCGCAACGATTGCCCGTGGTCACGTTCCCATCGTGGTGGGCGGGACGGGCCTTTGGCTGCGTGCACTCTTGCGAGGCTTGGTCGATTTGCCGCCCGTGGATCACGCGTTGCGGGCGGCGCTCGAAAAGGAAGCGATGGCACTCGGCTTGGGAGCGCTTCACGCACGGCTGCGCGAAGTGGATCCGCGGGCGGCGAAAGCTATTCACGCCAACGACCGCATTCGCATCATTCGGGCGCTCGAGGTGCACAGCCAGACGGGGCACGCGCTCGGAGATCTCCATCACGAGCACGCCCTCGGAGCGCCTCGCTACAACACTCTCACCTTTGTGCTCGCCGATGATGCTGAGCTTGTTACTGAACGCATCATTGCGCGAACGGACACAATGCTGGCAGCGGGATTTGAGGATGAAGTGCGAGCGCTGCTGGCGCGCTGGGGCCCCGATGTTCGCGCGCTGCAAAGCGTCGGTTATCGCGAAATGATCGCCCGTATTCAGGGCAACGTCTCGCTTGATCAAACTCGCACCGCTATCATTCGCAGCACGCGCATCTACGCAAGGCGCCAGCGCACCTGGTGGAAGAACGAGCCTGGGGTGCACGCAAAACTCCCCGCGGCGGCCCTATCGGCGGTTGCGCAGCTCAGCGAGATTCGGGTTCATTTACGTAAATAAGTCGGGTGCGCCCGCCCGCAAGCACACCTTTTCGCGATCTTGAACCTTGGCGTGTAGGCTTTCTCGCATGCGCACGTGGTGGGCAATCGCATGGGTGAGCGTCGCAATCGGCTGCGGTGGGTCACAGCACACGCTCGCCGCGGGAAGCACAACCGCGTCGCCGACTCTCGGCGCCCTGCCTGAGCCTCCGATGCCGCGAGAGGAAATGACCGAGCACATGCGCCTTGGCTGGCAGCTCGCCGCGAGCTCGACCTTGATCAACATGCCCGACGTTCCAACGCGCCGGGACTCGGCCACGTTGGAGACCTGGTCGCAGACCACGCTCGGTGAATGGCTTCACCACAAATCCCGTGCTCTTGCGGCCGCCTCGCGCGAGCTGGACGCCGCTGCCGAAGAAGAGCCACGCCAGCGCATTATGGGCGGCGCCATTGTCGGTCTCATTTACGAGAACGCCGCGCAGTCCATGCTCTCAATTCCAATTCCTGACGAACTCGCAGACGAACCCGCGATCGCCGATGCGTATCGTGACGTGGTGGCTTTCAATGCATCGCCTTATCTCGAGCGCGCTCGCGCTGCGTACCGAGCCTGCGCTGCCAACGCCCGCATCCACGAAGAAGAAATGGGCGCCGCTTGGGCGTCCTTCTGCTCAGGCCGCTTGCGCTTGCTTCCCCCGTCCCGCGTTCCCCCGGCCGATGCCACCGAGTTCTAACTCTGTCGAGCGCAAGATGCGTTCGGGTTTGTTGATGGGGACATCGAAGTGGGCACGCCTGCGTATGTGGGGGGCTGTGGCGCTGGCGCTACTGGTTCTCGCCGCGTGTTTTGGAGAGTGGCGCATTGCGGACTATGCCGGCGGTCGCCTTTACTCGGACCTCGCGAATCTGCCAACGAACCGTGTGGGGCTAGTGCTCGGGACGGCGGCGAAAGTGCCTAGCGGCCGGACGAACCTCTATTTCGCGTATCGCATTGAAGCAGCAGCCGCCTTGTATCGCGCCGGCAAGGTTCAGCATTTGCTGGTCAGCGGCGACAACGGTCACGACGGCTACAACGAGCCACTCGATATGCAGCGGGCGCTCATTGCGGCGGGCGTCGCTGAGTCCGCGATCACCATGGACTTCGCGGGGTTCACTACATTCGATTCGATCGTTCGCGCGCAGCAAGTGTTCGGCCTGCGCCGTTTCACAATCGTCAGCCAGCGTTTCCACAACGAACGCGCGCTTTGGATCGCACGCACCTTCGGCATCGACGCCATTGCGTTCAACGCGCGCGACGTTGACGGCGGAACGACACGTATGTGGCTACGCGAACGCGGCGTACGCGCCATCATGTGGTTCTCGCACGCGTTCGGCCGCAGACCACACTTCCTTGGCCCGCGCATTCCGATAGCGAGTGGCTTTTAGATCTTGATAGTTTTCCAGCGGCCGCGACGGAACTCGAGCCACATGAAGAACGCGAGCAGTGCGATGTAGCCAGCGGCTACTGCCCAGACGCCGAACAGGCCGCCCTTGAACCAGACGCCGAAGATAAACGCGCCCGGCACGAGCCACAAGAAGTGCAAGCAGAGCTCGACCCACATGACGTAGCGGGTGTTGCCAGCGCCAAAGAGCGCTTGCGTGAAGATCATCGCGAATGCGATGAGCGGGCCACACGCCCCCATCAAGCGCAGCGCGTTGACACCGACGTGCATTACGCCTGGCGACGCTTTGAAAAGCAGCATGAGCGACTCAGGGAACATGACCTGCAGCGCGCCAAGTACCGTAAAGAGGATCGCGCCCAGGCGCACGCTCGTCCAAGCAACGCGTTCGGCCGCGTTGGGACGGCCCGCCCCAAGCTCCTGCGATACTAAGGTGGCCGTCGCGACGCCCAGCGCCAAACATGCGAAGAACATCATGCTCAAGACCTGGATGATGATCGTCGTAGCGGCGCCGTTGATGGCTTCACTATCCGGCCCGAGCTGCGAGTCGAGCGCCTGAATGATCTGACGGAAGAGCAAGACGCCGAGCATCACGATGGTGGTGGCGAAGCCCGATGGAATGGAGATGCGCGCAATCTCCCAGACGGTTTTGCGCGAGATGGTGTTGGCGCGATACGGAGAACGGTCCTTGCGATCCTTCTTGCCAAACGAGAAAAGGATCACGACGAAGAGGCCTACCCAAGACGAGGCCGCGGCCGCGACGCCTGCGCCAGCAACGCCCATGCGCGGCATGCCCATATTCCCGAAGATGAGCAGCCAACACAGAATCACGTTCGCGACGTTCATCACGACGGCAGCGACGAAGTGAACGTACGTGCGGCCGGTGCCATCAAAGTACGCTTTGTAGGCAGCGGTGATCACGAGCGGCACGACGCCGACGAAACGCCATTGCGTATAACCGATGGCGACGTTGTTGAAATGCGCGTCGGAAGCCATTCGGTTGAGCGCAACGTCTGAACCAGCCGAGCCACCAGAGAACGAACCCATCGTCGCACTCAAGTTCAAGTAGACGCGGTAGATGGCGCCAACGGAGTAGTAGCCGATGATAGCGACCACGACGCTCACGCCAACGGCGAGCACGACCGCATTCATGAGCACTGCACCTGCCGCTTGCGGCTCGCCCTGCCCTTCGCGTCGCGCGACCATCGACTGCGTGCCAACGGAAATCGCCGCGAAGAATCCGCCGATGCCCCAGAGCAAGGGGAGAGCGACCGAGAGCATCGCTTGCCCGTCGGTGTGGTCAGGCTCGGGCAGCTTGCCGAAGAAATAGGTGTCAACCGTGTTGACGAGCGTCTGCGTGAGCAACGCCAACATCGCCGGCACCGCCAGGATGATGATGCGCTTTGCGTCCGCCCAATGAATGAACGGGATCTTCTCGGAGGAGGCGACGTCGACTTCTGCCATGGGAGGTCTCGCGTTATATCCGATAACGCTCAGCTACGCTGCAATTGTGGACGGCTCAATGCGCAGGCTTTTTTAGCTGTTCAAGCAGAGCACGGGGCGCACGTACACGTAGGTGTGTGCCTTGTTCGTCGTGAGTTTCCGATAGCACTCGAAACGATGCATGCGCCTCGGCGACGCGTTTGCCTTCGGCGTAGGGGAAGAAAAGATTTTCTTCGAGCATGTCCTTCTCGAAGAACTGGATGATCTTCTCGCGCAACATCGCGACATCGTCGGGGCGCTTGGCGGAAAGGAAGATGGCGTCCGGAAACTCCTCGAGAAGCTTCGCGTGCTCGCCCTCGGGAACCTTGTCCATCTTATTCATCACAACAACGATCGACGATTCATCGATCTTCATCTCGCGCAGCACATCACGCGTGACCTCAATTTGCGAACGGAATGCGAAATCCGACGCGTCAACGACGTGCAGCAGGAGATGCGCGTCACGGGCTTCGTCGAGAGTCGAACGAAACGACGCGACCAAATCGTGGGGGAGCTTTTTGATGAAGCCGACGGTGTCTGAGATCAGGATGCGCGGTTTCGTTTCGGGCTGAAGCGCGCGCACCGTCGTATCAAGCGTCGCAAAGAGCTTGTCGGCCACGTAGACATCGCTGCCAGTGAGCGCGCGCATAAGCGATGACTTGCCCGCGTTGGTATAGCCGACGAGCGCGGTGGTGTTGTGCTGATCGCGGCGCTGGCGGCGCGTCTGCGATTCTCCTTCGAGGGCCTTCAACTCTTCGCGCAGCTCGGAAATACGATCGCGGATCTTGCGCTTGTCGAGCTCGACGGCCGACTCGCCCGCGCCCTTGCCGCCGATACCGCCGCGTTGACGGTCAGCGCCGGCACCGCTTTCCCGCAAGCGAGGCGCCATATAGACGAGGCGCGCGATTTCGACTTGGAGCTTTGCTTCGCGTGAGCGCGCGTGGCGCTGGAAGATGGAAAGGATGACCGCAGTGCGGTCGAGAACTTCGGCGCCCGTAGCTTTTTCTAGGTTGCGCGCCTGTGACGGGGTGAGGTCGTGATCGACGACGACGACTTGGGCGAGCTTGGCGGGGGGTTCGGTGTCCGAGTCCGAATCCGAGTCCGGGTCCGTGTCCGAGTCCGTGTCTGAGTCCGAGTCCGGGTCCGTGTCCGAGTCAGCGTCGGACTTAGCGTTCTTGGCGCCAGACGGAATGACACCGGTGCCGCCCGTGAGTTTGGCCAGCTCTTTCAGCTTGCCGCCCCCTACGACGGCTGCCGTCGCGAGGCCGCTACGCTTTTGCGTGATGCGGCCCACCACGTCGAGTCCCAACGTTGTCGCAAGGCGTGTGAGCTCGGAAAGCGACGAGTCGAACTCTCCGTCGCTCACGCCTTGCATGTGCACGCCAAGAACAATGGCGCGCGGCCGTTCCTCGTCGTTGTTCTCTCGCACTACTGTCGATACGCCCAAAGAACGGTTTCCGGAGAAACCGCGCCGCGATCGACGACCAGTTGCTGATACGCAGCCCCCATGCGCACGTCAGTCACGTGCTGGCCGAACTGGCGATACACAAAGTGCGTGAGCTCACCCACCGTGAGAACGCGATCATGCGGGTCACCATCTGCTTCGCCCGCGAGCGCCGTGCGAAGTAAATAGCTGAGGTAACCGCCCGCTTGGAACTGCTGGGCAACGCCCGAGGTCACGTCCTCCTCCGATGAGAAGAGACCGACGCGGCCCGTGCGCGTGATGACGTCCTTCGCGAAGCCGCCCGAGTAACACGAGTCGAGTGAGAGGATCGACGTGCCCGCATGGAGGCTATCGAACATCTGCCCCATCTCGTTGTCCACGATTTCGCCGTTGTACAAAAAGATGGTCTCGTCGGTGCCGTCGATCTCGCGCGCATCTTGCGAGCCCGCGTTGCGACCGCCGTGTCCTGAGTAGAAGAAGATGAAGATGTCTTCTTGGCGCATCTGGCCAGCGAAGCGCTGGAAGGCTTGACGTAGCGCATCCGGCGTAGCTTCCGCGTCTGTGAGAAGAACCTGATGAGCGTCGTCGAGCAGGCCCGCTTGGGTAAGCGTCTGCGACATCTTCACGGCGTCATTCGCGCACTCCGGCAAATCATTCTGCGTGCCGGGGTAATCACTGATGCCTGCAAAGATTCCGTAGAGGCGTCCGCCCGAAGCGTTGCCGCTAGCGGCTTGGCCGCTTGCTGGTGCCGCGCCCGGAATGGACGGACCGCGCTCCTGCGTCAACACATACGCTCCCGTTTCGCCTGCGCGATAGCTGGTCACGCTGATTTCGTAGTCGCCGGCTTCAGCGAGTGGAATGTCGATACCCGAGTTACGATCGCTGGGCGTCAAATCATCGTTGTCGAGCTGACGGCCCGACGGTGTACGAACAAGCAGATAGGTGTCGAACGCACTCGAGTTCAAGCGCAAGCGTACCGAACTGCCTGCGTCGAAGTGCATCGTGAAGCGGTCGACGAACTCACCGCTCTGCAGCGTCTGATCGCCGCGCGCGAGATTCCCACGCGTCTGACGTGCACCCGGTGCAACTGCCGTCGACGGCCCTGTCGCTGCTGGCTGAGCAGGCGTTGCCTCATTGGGTGTTGCTGGCGTGGTCGCTGCGGGCAAGGACCCCTGAGCACCCGGCGCACCGATGGTGAGCTCGTAGGCGCCCGTTTCTCCGGCGCGATAACTCGTCACTACAACGCGGTAGTTGCCCGCGACGGTCGTTACGAGGTCGAGCGCTGAGTCGGTGTTGCCTTGAGCCGCGTCGTCGTTGTCGCTTTGGGCGCCCTGGGGCGGGAACACGATGAGGTAGGTGTCGAACGCGGTCGAGTGCACGCGAAGGTTTACGTGCGCGCCCGCGGGGAGAGTAATCGGATACTCGTCACGGAACTCGCCGCTCTGAAGTGTTCCATCCCCTTGCGCAAGCGAACCGGTAATCGTGCGGAAGCCGCCGGTACCGGACGTCGTGGGTTCTGCTACGGCGGTGTTGCTTGCCGGACTCGCGGCTGCGGGCGCTGCTGCGCCACCCGCGGCGCCGTCGACACGCAATTCGTACGCTCCAGTTTCACCGGGGCGATAGCTCGTCACTACGACGCGATACGGACCCGTTTGCGAAACCTGCAAATCGATGCCCGCGTTGCGGTTCTCCGGCGACAGATCGTCGTTCTGCTGCGCTTCGCCCGCGGGCGGTTGCACGATGAGATAGGTATCGAACTCGCTCGATGTAGCTCCGATGTGCACCGTGGAACCCGCAGTGAGATTGAAGGTGTACTCATCGGTGAACTCGCCAGACTGAAGAGTGCGGTCGCCTTGCGCGAGGCTGCCGGTCATCGTCTGCGTCGCGCCCGCTGTCGCGCTGCCTACTTGGGGCTGCTGCCCACCGCTGGGCGTGCCCCGTGTGATCTGCGAGGTGCGCTGATCCGGCAAAACTTTGAGTACGTAGGCACCGGTTTCACCGGGGCGATAGCTCGTCACGAAGACTCGATACATTCCGTCGTGGGGCAGCTCGAGCGAGAGCGCTGAGTTACGCGTTCCACCCGAGTCGTCGTTGTCCGAGATCTGCCCCGACGGAGCGGCCACAAGCAGATACGTGTCGAACGCGTCGGAGTTGATCGCGAAATTGACCGTCGTGCCGGCGCGTCCTTGGAACTCGTACACATCCGCGAATTCGCCGGTCTGCATGTGCGTGTCGCTTGCGGCGAGCGTGCCGCGGATTTCTTGGCCCAGCTGAATCGGGGCGACAGTGCCGAGGTCGGTCGGAATCTGATGGTCCCCGGAGTTCGGAGCGACGGCCTGCTGCGCTACTTGGGTCCCTTCGTCGACCGAAGCTGCCCACTGCCCGCCCTGGCCCGGCGCGCTGCCGACAATCTGAACGCGATGAAGCTGCGAACCTTGAAGAGTAAAAACCCCCGGCGAGGAAGGAAGGATCGCCTGGCCGCGCGAGTTGGTCACGAAGGTACGAAGCTGTGAGTTGGTTGGCGAGACTACGCGCAGCGTGAGCGCCTCGTTGCCCGGTGAGTTCACAAAGATCTGATCGAAGAATGTTCCATCGGGCGCGACCGTGTCGCCTTGCGCGAGCTCTCCGTTCGCATGACCACCGGGAGAAAGGAAAACACCAGGAAGAACGGCCGCCGACGTGCCGGCGGGCGCTTGCCCCATCGCCGCACCGGCCGCGGCACGTTGCACGCTCACGTGGTACGCGCCCGCCGTCTGCGGAGTGTAGCTGGACACCTGAATCTTCAGTTCGCCCGCTGCGGTCGCCACGAACTCGATGCGGGAATGCGCTCGGTCGCCCTGCCAATCGTCGTTGACGAGTGAGCCACCGCTCGGCGGAGTCACCTCGAGGGTCGTGTCGAACGCCGTAGAAGTTACGTCGACGATAAGGTGATCGCCGGCTTGTACGTTGACTTGATAGCGGTCGGCAAAGTTGTTGCCGATGTGCATATCGTTGCCGTCGAGACTGCCCGCTGTGTCGAGTAGTACCCCACTCGAAGCTTGCGCCGCGTTGTTCGTTCCCTGCGCGGGCACGCTTGTGGAAGGGCCTCCGCATCCGCCGAATGCGACCAACGACAAGGCCACCAACAACGCTAGCTTCGTTTTGTACAAGCTCTTCACAAAGGCCTCCCCCGAAAAAATCTGATTGCTCGCGGACTCTCGAGTCTCGCGATCGGCCGAAGTATCACCCAACGGTCACCGTAAGAGCTAGACCGTTTTGTCGCTTCCGCGCGGGATTCGACGCCTGAGCACGAAGTCGATTCACGCGCGGGCTCGTGTCCTCTAGAGTGCGCGGAAGCCTACATGGATTTGTCGCTACTCCACAGAACACATGACCGCCCAACGGTCCGCGCAAAGCTTCTCGGGATGGCCTTCGATTTCATGGCGGGAAACGGCCTTTTTTCGGCGGACCGCGTGGACGACGGCACGCGCCTTTTGCTTCAGCATCTGCCGAGCGCAGCCCCAACGCGCGTCCTCGACGTGGGGTGTGGCTACGGCGCACTCGGCCTTCCGATCGCGGCATTGCATAAAGGGGCGCGTGTCGAGCTTGTCGACCGCGACCTCATCGCAGTCGAGTACGCCACTCAAAACGCGAACGCGCATCAGCTGTCGAACGTGTCGGTGCATCCGAGTTTGGGTTATCGCGAAGTTGCGCATTCGCACTACGACTGGATTGTCTGCAACGTACCAGCGCGCATTGGCGACGCGGGGGTGCGCTACCTGCTGCGCGAGGGCGCGCGCCGTCTCACCGAGCGCGGCGTCATGCTGATCGTCGTGATCAGCGCGCTTGCCAAAGCTGTGACCGCCGCCGCAAGCGCGGAGGGGTTGATCTTAAGTGAAGTCGCTACGGGCAAAAACCACATGGTCTATTCCGTCGCACCATCGTCGCTTGCGCCCGGTGAGGACCATGAGGACGTTTACGTGCGCGATACGGTTGCCATCAGCGATCTAAACCTGGAGCGACCCCACGACATTTCCGAGGCGCCACTGCACATGCGCGAGGCCATACCGCTGATGCTCGATGTGCTGCCCAGACGCCTGAACGGAAAGAAAGCGCTCATCGTGCGTGGCGGTTACGGAATTGCTGCGGTCACACTGCTCGCCCGTGGCGCTGAAGTAGTGGCCGCCGATCACGACTTGATGAACCTCACCTTTACGGCGCGCAACGCCAGGCATGCGAGCGCCCTTACCGTTTTGCCCAGCGCCTGGCCCTTTCGAGCTGTGCACGAAGAGATGCGCTTCGACCTAATCGTCGTCGAAGTCTCAGAACGAGCGGGGGCAAAGGCGCTGCAGTTCGAAGTCCCGGAAGCTCGTCGCCTGCTCACAGAGCGTGGCGAAGTGATCTACGTCGGTCTCAAAAAGAGCACCGACGAAGCGTTTTCCGCAATCAAGAAAGGCCCGCGCGCGCTGGCCACTCGCGGAGCTTTCGCGGTCTATCGCGACACGCGTTGACAGGGCCGAAGGCCTGCATGCGATACTCCGCGCCCACGCGAGGCCCGTCCTTTGTCTCTTCCTGATACGACAGCGCAGAGTCAGAAAGCCGACGAGTTTCCTCGTCGCTTCGGGAAGTACGCGCTCCTGCGCAAGTTCGCCACCGGCGGTATGGCGGAGCTTTTTCTCGCACTGCAGCGCAGCGTCGCCGGCTTCGAGAAGATGCTCGTCGTCAAGCGCATCCTGCCCAACTTAGCCCAGGACAAGAACTTCATCACGATGCTTCTCCGCGAAGCGCGTATCGCCGCGACGCTCAATCATCCGAACATCGCGCACATCTACGACGTGGGCGTCGAGAACGGCGAGTACTACATCGCCATGGAGCACGTGCACGGCGAGGACCTTCGCTCAATCGTCCGCGCGATGAAGCAGCACCAGGTACGCGAGTTTCCGCTTGAGCATGCGCTCGCAATCGTCCTTGGTTGCGCGGCGGGTCTTGCGTATGCGCACGAGCAACGCAGCTTGGACGGCCAGCATCTCGCGATTGTGCACCGCGATATTAGTCCACAGAATATCCTGGTCACGTTCAACGGCGACGTGAAGCTTGTCGACTTCGGTATTGCTATCGCTGCGCGCGGCAATCAAGACGTCACATCGAGCGGCAAGCTCAAAGGCAAGGCGCCTTACATGAGCCCCGAGCAAGCGCAGGGCTTGCCCCTGGATGCGCGAAGCGATGTCTTCTCGCTCGGCGTGATCTTGTTCGAGCTTGCGACAGGCAAGCGCCTCTTCCGCGGGCCGACCGAGTTCGACACCTTCAAGCTGATCATTAGCGAGCCGTATCCTGCGCCGTGCGCGGTGAATCCCCGGCTTGCTCCAAAGCTCGGCGCCATCATCGAGCGAGCACTCGCACGCAACCCCAACGACCGATATCAGAGTGCGCGCGAGTTACAGGCGGATCTCGAGGAGTACGTGCGCACGGCGCAGCTGAGCGTGAGCGCTCTTTCGCTGAGCACGTGGATGCGCAGTCTTTTCGAAGAAAAGCTCACCGTGCAGGAACAAATGTTGCGCGAAGGTCAGAAGCTCGCCGACGTGCTCGCACAACAGGCCGCTGAAGAGGAGCTGCTGCGGGTCACCGATCGCGTTTCGTTTCTTCCGTCGCTCGCCCCGCGCCCCGGGCCACCGGAGGAGCGGGGCTGGGGCAAAATGCTCATTGGAATGCTGCTGGTATTGCTCGTTGCGGGGGGCACCTTCTGGTATCTGAGGAGACTCGCGGCGAGCGAGAGTGGCGCCATCGTTGTGCGAACCGATCCTCCCGGCGCCGCTATTTGGATCGATGGAGACCGACGTCCCGAACGAACTCCCGCGACGCTGCATGGTCTGCCCGTGGGCGTGACATACGCCGTCAAACTTACCCTCGACGGTTTTGCTCCGCTCACCCAGCAGCTGCCGCTTACCCAAAATGAACCGCACGGCGCGGTCGTCGTTCGTCTCGAACCGGATGGCCCCCCGCCTGCATCGATCGCGCGAATTACCACGACGCCGCGAGGTGCTGCAGTCTTCCTCGATGGCCACGATACAGGTCAGCGCACTCCCGCAACTCTCACCGAAGTGCGACCCGGCGTAGAACATCGTGTTGAATGCATTCTCGACGGCTACGTGCCCGCGCACCTGGTGTTCACCACCAGCGCAGGTGAGGCGCTCGATCGCGTTGTGCCCCTCGAGCGCACGGAGTTACGTTCCGACGAAGCGCTCTTGATAGTGCGCGTGAGCCCGCCTGACGCGCGCGTGAATGTGCTCGGCGAATGGCATGAAGGTGGTTCGCCCTACGAGCTGAGAGTTCCTGCGCGTCCCACGCGCATTTTTGTAAACCGCGTGCGCCACTACGACACCGACCGGCTCGTGGATCTGGCCGGCGGGCGCGTGACCGAAGTCGAGTTCACCTTGACGCGTGAACGCGGCGCAGAGGAAGACGAGCGAGCCGATATTCTGGGCTCGACGCCGAGACCCGCCGCAGCGCCCGCGGCACAAGATACGCCGGTCGCCGACGATGCCCGCGACCCCGGGCCTGCGCCCGCGCAGCCCGCAGCCGAGTCGGCGTCTCCGTGATGGCTCGGCGCACGGGCGTAACAGTCCTAAAGATCGCGATTACGGCGCTGGCCTTTGCCTGGCTCTTTGTTGTCGTCGACCGTCGCGCGGTCGCGAGCTCGCTCGCCCGCGTTACACTCGTAGCGTTCGCCGGCGCGGTCGCGCTCACGCTCCTCGGCGTATTTGTCGGAACTTTGCGCTGGCGCGCGCTGCTTGCGGCGTACGGCGCCCCAAATCGCCCTTCTATCGCGCGACTCTTTCGTCTCTATCTCGTTGGCACTTTCTACAACACGTGGTTGCCGGGCGCGGTGGCTGGCGATGTAGTGCGCGGAGTCGCGACAAACGAAAGCTTTGGCGCTGACGGCACAGTATCCGCCGTTGCGGTCGTGCTCATCGAACGCGTACTTGGTCTGGTCGGCTTGCTCGCGATCACAGCGACCGTGGTCCTGCTGCATCCTTTGCATCAAGACTCACGCGTTCTCTACGCATCGCTGGCCGGGATCGCACTGGCATTCTCATTGATAGCCCTAGTGTCGGCGGGGTATCGAATCGGGCCACGCATCGGCGGAACGCTCGGACAACGCATCGCAAGCCTCCCACGCATTCAAAGCGCAGCTCCGTTTGCACTTGCGATTCTACTTTCCCTCTTCACCCAAATCCTCGTGCCTCTCTCGGCGCATCTCTTCATGAATGTGATCGATCCGCACGTTGCACTCACCGATACGCTCGCCGTCTTTCCCATCGTCACGGCAGCCGCCTACTTCCCGTTCAGCGTAAACGGCGCGGGTGTACGCGAAACCGCTGCCGCCTATCTCTTTGAGGCCGTCGGCGTAGCGCGCGGAGACGCAGTCGCAGTCTCGTTGCTCGTTTGGTGCGCACAAGCGGCGGTAGGCGCACTCGGCGGACTGCTTCAATTGGCCCCGGCCAAGGAAAAATCCGCTCCATGAACGCGGGTTTGCTCACGCTTGGACTACCCATTCGCCAGCCACGCTTGGCATGGGGAACGGTCGCTCTGCTCTTCGTCTACTACGCGCTCAGCTCATCGCGCGACCTCTCATTTTACGACAGCGCCGAGCTCGCCTTGGTCGCGGAGCAGCTCGGGCTCGGACACCCCATTGGTCAGCCCCTTCACACCGTGCTCGGCTACCTCGCGACGCACATTCCCATGGTGCCCGCACTCGTCGGGCTCACCATGCTGAGCGTCATTCCTGCGGCATTGGCCCTACTGCCAATGATGAGCATCGCCGATTCCCTTTCGGTCGAAGGTATCGACCCGAAATCCGCGCAGTGGGTTCGAGCAGTCGTCGTCGTGCTCTACGCGCTTTCATGGACGGTATGGGAGTCCGCAAGTCGCATCGAAGTCTATGCGCTCGCCGCGCTGCTTTCGTTGTGGGCGCTGGCGCGTATCGCTGCGCACGTGCGCGGTCTCGCCTCGAGCACCCAGCCTGCATTCTTGCGCACCGGGATCGTGTTCGGCTTGCTGGGTGCAACCAACGCTTACCTTGCCGTGCTCGCTACGCTCGCGGTCGTTCCTCTCCTGATGCGCTCGCTTCGTGCGCGCGACCTTCACGTTCGTGAGATCGGCGCGCTCGTACTGGGAGGTGCGATAGGTCTGCTGCCTTACGTGTACATTCCGCTGGTCGCGCACCGCACGGACGTATTCGTGTGGGGGGCGCCCACATCCGGTCACGCGCTTTTTGAATACATGCGCGGCGCAGACTACGCGCGCAATCGGGGAATTTCTTTCGACGCATTCTTTGCACATCTGGGCCAATGGGCTGTGTGGGCAATGAAGTCTGCCGCGCTTCCGCTTGGTGCCTTGGGCGTCGCAGCGCACCTCACACTCGGCGAGATGCGCGCGGCAGGGCGCACGACGGCGCTGATCTTCTTCACGGCGACGGTCGCCCTTTTATGTTCGCACGTCGTATTCGCGCCCGACATCGCCGACTACATTGACTACTTGATGCCCGCGCTGCTGCTCGCGGGCGCTGGCACCGCTGCGCTTCTCGGCAAAGCGTGGGCCTACAACTCAGGAACACGCATGATCGCGCTAGGCGTCCTCGTGCTCGTCGCCTTCTTCGCTGCGTTTCCTCTGCCGTCGATTGCGGAGCGCTCGCGCCATCGTGACCACGCGGCTCGCATACTCGCAGAAGGCGCGCTGCGTGAGGTGCCGGAGAACGGCATTCTCGTTGCGGCGCAAGACCATTGGGTAGCGCCACTCCTCTATCTGCAGGAGGTTGAGCACCAAAGACCCGATGTCGTCGTGCTGGCGTACGGCCTCTCGAGCTCGAGTTGGTACTGGGATCTCGTTTACCGTCGCCACCCCGAGCTCGTGGGCTCGGCCTTGCGCGGGCCGAACGGCAAGGCCGGGCGCGTTGTTCGCTTTCTAGAAGCGCAGCGCGGTCGCGCAATCTTCGTCGCGGAGCCTTTCGTCGCGCGCGAGCTCAACGTTGTCGTGTGCGACGTGGGCTTCGCGATGAAGGTTGGTCGCATGTGCCGGGGCAACCTCGCGACGCACCAGGCGACTCGAACGCTTGCCGACGCGATGAATGCCATCGATCGGGGATCTCCGTCGTCGGATAGCGCGCTCGCCGAAGTCGCGCTGGCGCGTGGCGAAACGCTTCTGCGGCTGGGGCGTCCGGCGCAGGCGCTGCACGCGACGCTCGCTGGGATTCCGCCCAGTGTGCGTCCGCCGCTGCATGCGCTCGATGTGGATGCGCTCGTAAGAGTGCCGCGCTTCGATGGCGAGATGCCGGCATGGCGTGAAGAGGCGCCGCTCGGTGACGCGCGTCGAAACCTCATGTTTGCCGCGTTCATCCTCGGCGAAGCAGGCGACGAAGTGGACAAAGCGGCATTTGTCGCGCGCGCAGCGGCACTGCGATTGCCTGAAGCGACGGATTGAACTCAGCGAGCACGTCGCCCTTCGTCGTTTGCCGTCGAGACAGGTTCTCGAATCGTCGCACCAGTTTTCTGACCGTATGGCCCGCTGCGTCGGATATCGTATCGAAGAGGGGACGATGAATACGAAGTTTGTTTCTGCAGTGTGCGCACTCGCACTACTCGGGGATCTGAGCCTTGCAGCCTGCAATGCTGCCGGGCCGACGCTTGATGTAGAGCTCGTGACGGGCTTGGTCGCCGGAGCCGAATTTGACTACGTAGAGACCACGCTCTACCAGCAGAGCGCAGCCTCCTCGCACGCAAGTGTTGTCGCCGCGAACGCGGAATCGCGCGCACTCCTCGGCCGCGATTACGGCGGCGGCCGCCGCGTCGCCTCGTTCACTCAGAGCGAGGGCGAGTATCGGGTGCGCGTTCGCCTCTTGCGTCGGGATGGGTCCCTCTTGGTCGAGCAGGCGGCGCAACTCAACCTGCAGGGCAACTACGTCTTGCGCGTGCACATCACGCGCGACTGCGTTGGCGTCGCGTGCCCTGGGAGTAACAATCCGAATCTCTCCGCATGTCTCGGTGGCCGATGCGTGGATCCCAGGTGCACATCGGCGGCTACGGAGTTCTGCCCGGAGATCACATTTTGCGCTAATGCGACTGCGTGCGAGCCGACGTCCGAGTGCGCGACTCGAGAGTGCGTGGAAGGGATCTGCACGCAGCGTGCGCTCCCCGATGCGTGCGCTGCGGACGAGTGGTGCAATCCAGACGTTGGCGCGGGGTGCATGCCCCTTCTACCGATGGCTAGCTTTCCGTGCGGCACGATCTGCACGGATGACGCGCAAGCGTGCAAGTTCGGCTTTTGGAACTGCGAGAGCGCGACGCCCTACTGCGACCCCCTGACCAATCGACCAAGCGGAACTGAGTGCGGCGCTGCGGACGTGTGCGATCTGGGTGGGCAGTGCGTGGCCTGTCCCAGCGGCGCGTCGTGCACAATCGGTTGTCGTACCGGAACCGTTTCGTGCGCCACTGGCGTTGCGATTTGCGCACTGAACACGCCCATCGTCGAGCTGGCCGAAGGCGAGGCGTGCCGGGAAGTGGGCACTTGTATCGAGGGAAGCCCGTGCGACACGACTGGGATCTGCAACGCCACGGGAAGCTGCATCCCTGGCGGCACGACCGCCGGCGTTGTCATCTTGCCGACCTTCGAGTCCATCACAACGGAAGCAGGTGCAAGCGCGGAGCTAGGGGTGCGTCTTGCCAGCGAACCAACGAGTGACGTCACGCTCACCCTTTCCAGCACCGATGAGTCCGAGGGAACAGTCTCGCCTCGCACTCTGACGTTCACGCCAAGCAACTGGAGCGGTCTGCAAACGCTCACTGTAGTCGGCGTGGACGACCCGGTCGCCGATGGCACACAGACCTTCTCAATCAGCACTGCGGTTGCGAGCGGCGACGCACGATACAGCGCACTCTCCGTGGCCGATGTGCACTTCTCCAACCTCGACGATGAGACCGCAGGCATCAGCGTCTCGCCGACAACTGGGCTTTCTACCAGCGAAGCGGGCGGCACCGACCAGTTCTCCATTCGCTTGTACAGCGCGCCCACATCGAACGTCACAATTGCGCTGAGCACGAGCGATACGAGCGAGGGCAACGTGAGCCCCCTGAGCGTTGTCTTCACACCGCTGAATTGGGCGGCCCCTCAAATTGTCACGGTTGCCGGCGCAGACGACGCAATCGCCGACGGCACCGTCGCCTATCTCGTACGTACAATCGCGGCTGTCAGCGACGACGCCCAGTATGCGGGTCTGGACGCGAGTGACGTCTCCGTATCGAACATCGACAATGAGACCGCTGGATTCACGATATCCCCACTCACGGGGCTTACGACGACCGAGCTTGGAGCAAGCTCTACCTTTTCCGTGCGTCTGAACACGGAGCCGACGCGCGACGTCATTGTGGACGTGTCGAGCACCGACTCTAGTGAAGGCACTGCAAGCCCAGCAAGCCTGACATTCGGCACGTCAAACTGGAATACGGATCAGCTAGTGACAGTGACCGGCGTCGATGACGCCATCGTCGATGGCATGCAAATCTACTTCGTTCACATAGCTCCCAACTCCGCGAGCGATGCAGCGTACGCCGCGCTAGCAGCAACCGACGTATCGGCGACCAACTCGGACAACGAAACCGCGGGAGTCACGGTGATGCCGACCGCAATGCTGGTCACGTCAGAGGCCGGCGCAACGGCAACATTCACGCTAGTGCTCAACTCCCAGCCGAGCGCCGACGTCAGCATAAACCTCGTATCCGACGCGCCGACCGAAGGAACCCCGTCGCCGGCCAGCGTGACGTTTACGCCCGATCAGTGGAACGTCGCCCAAACTATCACCGTGACTGGAATCGATGATGTCGTCGCCGACGGCGCGCCCATCTACCACATCGTCACGAGCGACGCGGTAAGTGCAGATTCAAACTATTCTGGACTCGTGGTCCCCGATGTTTCGCTCACCAACAGCGACAATGACACAGCGAGCGTATTGGTGACGCCTTCCCTCGGACTCGTAACCACCGAGCTCGGCGGCAGCGCCGTGTTCTCTCTCGTACTTACGTCGCGGCCGAGCGCCGACGTGACCCTGACGCTCACCAGCAGCGACGTCACTGAGGGGACAGTCAATCCGTCGAGCGTGACGTTTACAGCATCCACATGGGACACGCCGCAGCTCGTCAGCGCGACCGGCGTCGACGATGCCGCGCTCGACGGCGACGTCGGCTACAGCATTGTAACGAGCGTGGCCTCGAGCACCGATCCGAACTACGCAGGGCTTGCGGTTTCGGACATCTCGGTCATCAACACCGATAGCGAGCTCGCGAGCGTGCTCGTCACGCCGACAGCTGGCCTTGTGACGACGGAAGGCGGAGCTTCCGCCGCCTTCACGCTCGTGCTCACATTTGCGCCAACGGCAAACGTGAGCATTGCACTCTCAAGCAGCGACGCGACGGAAGGCGCGGTGTTCCCAAGCTCCATCATCTTCACGACTTCGAACTGGAACGCGCCACAGCAAGTCACGGTCGCTGGCCTCGCCGACGTCATCGGCGACGGCGACATTCTTTACACGATCGCCACGGGTGCCGCGGCGAGCGCGGATCTGAACTACAGCGGGCGCGTAGTCGCAGACGTTTCCGTCACCAACATCGATACCACTCCCTATAGTCAGCAGGCGTACGTCAAGGCCTCGAACACCGGAGCTGGAGACAGCTTTGGCTCGGCGCGGGTCAACCTGTCCGCCGACGGCAACACTCTGGCGGTCGCGGCTCCCTTCGAGGCTAGCAACGCGACGGGCATTGACGGAAACCAAGCCGACAACTCCGCGGCAAATGCCGGCGCGGTCTACATCTTCACTCGCGCCGGGTCGTCATGGACGCAGCAGGCGTACATCAAAGCATCGAATACCGGCATGAGCGACCAGTTTGGTGTGGACGTCGCGCTCGCCGAGGACGGCAACACGCTCGCCGTAGGCGCAAACGTAGAAGCAAGCAACGCAACGGGGATCAACGGAAACCAAGCGGACAATTCCGCGGCGTATGCGGGCGCCGTCTATCTCTTCACGCGCACAGGCACGGTGTGGACGCAGCAAGCCTACATAAAGCCTTCCGTTACCTACTCGTCGATGGAATTTGGTGGCGACGTCGCGCTCTCGGCTAACGGCGACACGCTGGCGGTCGGTGCCAGTGGCGAAGACACCGCAGGCGTAAACTCGGGCGCGGTCTACGTGTTCACACGAAGCGCAGCAGTGTGGTCTCAGCAAGCGTTTCTCAAAGCAGCCGTCGCCGGTGTCCTCGATTACTTTGGCGAGAGCGTGTCGCTTTCCAGCGATGGAAGCACTCTCGCGGTCGGCGCATCCGCAGAAGACAGCGCGGCGACCGGCATCGATGGCAACGCTGCGGACAACTCGGCGGACGCGTCGGGGGCGGCCTACGTCTTCACGCGCACAGGGTCGATGTGGACGCAACAGGCCTATGTGAAAGCGTCGAACGCCGGCGCATCGGATTTGTTTGGCCGCGTGGTGGCGCTGTCAGGCGACGGAGACACCTTGGGCGTCGGCGCGTGTTACGAGAGCAGCAACGCAACTGGAATCAATGGAGACCAGTCGAACAATTCCGCGGGCAATGCAGGCGCGGTCTACGTCTACACGCGCAGTGGGTCCACGTGGACGCAGCAAGCCTATGTGAAGGGATCGAACACAGAGTCGCCCGATCTCTTTGGCTTCGACGAGGGAATCGCATTCTCTTCCACTGGTGACGTGATGGCGATCGGCGCACCGGGCGAACAGAGCATGGCCACGGGTGTCGGCGGCAACCAAGGCAACAGTGCTGGCTCTGTTGGTGCAGTGTATATTTTTCGACGCGCAGCGACGGTGTGGTCGCAGCACGCTTTCGTCAAAGCATCCAATTCCAATGGTGCGGACGGCTTCTTTCGTGTCGGTCTTTCATCGGACGCAAGTACGCTCGTCGTCGGTGCCGCAGGCGAGGACAGCAACGCCACGGGTGTCGGGGGTGACCAGTCGAATAACTCCGCGGCCACGTCGGGCGCCGTATACGTCTTCACCGCGATGTAGCGAGCCGACAAAACGCCGCGTGCTGACGTGGCGTGACGGAACGCGACGGGGCGCCGCGCTGTGCATGCGCAGTTGCGGCCAATGTCGCGCGCTGTAGGCAGAGAACGACATCGACGAGACGTGCGTCGCCGTGCAGGCTTGTGAAATGCTTCGAAGCCAAACGACGTTGGCCATCGCGCTGTTGTTGTGCACCGCATGCACCGGCAAGCTCGATGGTGGACAGCCCGCAGCACCAAACACGCCCAATACTCCGAACACGCCAAACACGCCGGTACCAGCAACACCTGGTGATCGGTTGATGCGCCGAGTGACAGCGCTCGAGTACGCGCAGAGCGTGCAAGACGTTTTAGAAGTAGCGCCCGCAGGTGAGCTGCCAGCCGACGTTCGTGTGCTTGGCTTCTCGCGCGTCGGCGCGGGCACCACCTCCATCAATCCGCTCGCCGCTGAGCAATACGAAAACGTCGCGCACGAGCTCGCGCGTCGCGCTTTCTCCGACAGCGCGCGCGCGCGCCGCCTTTCCGGTTGCACGCCCACGGGTGTTGCGGATCAAGCATGTGCTCGCACGGCCATCGGGCGCATTGGCGCGCGACTCTTCCGACGCACTCTCACCGAAGCAGAGCTCACGCTCTACTCGCAGCTCACTCTCGACGCCGCCGCGCACGTCGGCAGCTTTGACGGTGGCCTGTCGCTCGCCGTGAGCGGAATGCTCCAGTCGCCGCGCTTCCTCAACCAAGTGGAAGTGGGCGAAGCGATGCCCGGCTCGACAACGCGTCGTCGCTACACCGACTACGAAATGGCAGCGAGGCTTGCGTCCTTCGTGTGGAACTCGGTGCCCGACCAGGCACTACTTGACGCGGCCGCAGGCGGTGAGCTCGTCACCGATGACGGCCTGCGCACTCAGCTGACGCGCATGCTGGCCGACGCACGTGCACGTAAAGCGATCACGGCTCTTATGATAGAGCACTTCGACATCGAACTGCTCGAGACGGCAGTTCCGAATGTGGGTGCGACCGTCGGCATCGCAAGCGCGATGCGCGAAGAGCTCAGCCGAGTGCTCGAGACAGCGATCTTCGACGAACCCGCCACAAAGTTTCGTGATTTGTTTACACGCGACAGCACGTTCGTGAACGCGCAGCTTGCAACCCATTACGGATTGACGCCGCCCGGCGGCAGCGGGTTCGAACGCGTTTCGCTCCCCGCGAATCGACGCGGCATTCTTTCACTCGGTGCCGTGCTAGCAAGCCATGGCCACGGTGGCCGCACCTCGCCGACTCTTCGTGGCCTCTTCGTGCGTCAGCGTTTGATGTGCACGAGCATCCCAGGGCCGCCCGCGAACGTCTCGACGGACGTCCCGATCAACTCAGGAGCTACTGCGCGCATTCGCCTGATGCGTCACAACACCGATCCCTCATGCGCGGGTTGCCATCTTCAGATGGATCCTATCGGCTTCGGATTCGAGCAATTCGATGCGGTCGCTGCATTCCGCACGCAAGAAGGTGGCGAGACAATCGACCCCTCAGGTGACCTCGACTCGGTCGCCTTCGCTGACGCGGCGTCGCTTGGCGTAGCGCTAAGCCAGAACCAGGGCATCGAAGCATGCATGGCTCGAAACCTCTTCCGCGCGGCTGCAGGTCGGCGTGAAGCACCGTCGGAACTTTCCGTCTTCAACTCGTCTCGCTTGCCGACCGGTGGACTCACCGTGAGTCAGCTCATCGAGTACGTAATTTTGAGTGAGCCGTTTCGTTCGTTCCAGTCGCAGTAGTCGTAGAAGAAATCTTCGCTAGCTCGGAGCTCAACATGTCCGTTCACTCCATGGGTCGTCGTCGTTTTCTTCGAGGGATGCTTGCCACAGGAGCAGGCGTAACGCTCGGCTTGCCGACTCTCGAATCGCTTTTGCATCGCGGTTCGCGCGCGCGTGCCGATTCTCCCACGCCGCCTAAGCGTTTCCTAGTTTGGTTCTGGGGCAACGGTATTGTGCCGGAGCGCTGGATCCCCACCGAGACGGGCGCCGTGTGGACGCCGCCCGCAATGCTTGCGCGCATCGCGACCCCGGAGTTGCGGCCTTACGTTTCAGTTGTCACCAACGCAGAGATTAAGTCGGCGTGGCAACCCCACGCGGGCGGTGCATCGGGCGCACTATGCGGTAGCTACTTGAACGACCCCATCGGCTCGAACGGCACACCGCAATCGGCCTCCATTGATCAGGTCATTGCCAACGCCATCGACGTATCGCCCGGCGGCTTGCGATCGCTCGAGCTGGCAGGCGACCGTCATTTTTCCGGCGTCGCGGGAACGGTCTACAACTACATCTCTCATCGCGGGCCCGGAATGCCCAATGAGTACGACCGCGATCCGCGCAGCGTCTTCCGTCGCCTTTTCGGTACGGTCGAGAGCGTCGATCCGTACAGCACATTTCGCGGCAGCGTGCTCGACGCGGTACTTGCGGATGCGAACTCGCTTACCGCCTCGCTCACGGCTTCGGATCGCGCACGCCTCGACCAACACATGACGAGTATTCGCGAGCTCGAAACGCGCATCGCGGCGTCGGCCGGTCCGACCTGCACTGCCCCTACCGACCCGTCGGGCACGGTCAGCGACTCCATGATCGAAGACGAGTTTGGCACCGTGATGAACTTCACGATGATGAACGATACGATGATGCAGTTGCTCGCCACGGCGCTCGCGTGCGATCTCACGCGCGTAGCATCGTACATGTACACAGGGCCGGCGGCGTTCACGCGCTACTTCGAAGCCCCCGACGTCCCGCACCTGGCCGAGTATCCGACGCTTCCCGAAGCGACGCATGCCATGGCCCATCTCTCCGATGGGTCGACGCCCAACACGCCGCTACTCGCCGGCATGGAGGCCGCGCTCAACGAGACGATGCGACACTTTGGGCGCTCACTCGAGATTTTCCGCAACACGCCAGACGGGACCGGCAACCTGCTCGACAATCTCGTTGTCTACGGCA
Source organism: Sandaracinaceae bacterium (assembly GCA_016712745.1). GTDB lineage: Bacteria > Myxococcota_A > Polyangia > Polyangiales > JADJQN01 > JADJQN01. Next base: position 506,036 of record JADJQN010000015.1, on the reverse strand, counting down.
CTTCGTGTACCGGCTACGGTCCACTGCACTCGCACACGGAGTATCCGCTCGTCGTTGCTGGTCTGGCGGGCGGCGCGATTCGCGGCGGAACGCATCATCGCTTCGCAGGCACGCCCGGCAACGCAGCGCGCGTTCCGTTCACCCTGGCGCATGCGGTCGGCGCCGACATCGCATCGTTCGGCCTTGCCGAGGCGCAGACGAGCGACGTGATCAGCGAGCTGCTTACGTAAGGCCGCGCGTGCGCCTTTCTGGGACAGATGTGGCGCAATAGCGACAACCACGTGCGCGATCGCGGGCCTTTTGTGCGGGCACGCCGCTTGCTCTCATATCTCCTTGAAACAAGGAGAACTTGCGATGATTGAGCGCAATAAGGGGATGGCTCTTCGCTACGCAACGCTGGCAGTGATTCTTGCCAACGTCGCCTGGAACTACTTTTCACAAGCGATCGACTTTGGCGCCGGCAGCATGCGCGAAATATCCGATCGAAACGACAATCTTTTCACGCCCGCGCCCTACGCCTTTAGCATTTGGGGGCTGATCTATTTGGCGTTCATCGTCTATGCGGCAGTGCAACTCCTTCCCTCGCAGCGGAACGTTGAATACTACGACCGCCTCAACCCGCATCTGATAGCGGCCAATGTGCTCACGAGCGTGTGGATTGTGGTGTTCCGCTCGGGATATCTTGGCTTCAGCGTCGTGATTATCGTCGCAACGCTGCTCGTCGCACTACAGCTATTCCTGCGCGCGCATCAGATTGTCGATACGAAGCCCGCACGACTACGACTGACCATTCCGTTCGCGCTTTTCGCCGGATGGCTATCTGTCGCGACGATTGCAAACGTCACACAGTGGATCGTTTCCAACGAGGGACAGAACTTCGGACTCGGCGCTTGGCGCTGGGCGGCTCTGATCATTGCCGTCGCGGTCCTCTTGGCGGCAGTGGTTGCGCAGCGTTTTCGCGATGTCACGTACCCCGCCGTGTTTGCGTGGGCGCTCTTCGCCATCGCCGTGCATGACCGCGAGGACTCGCTGACGATCACCAACTTCGCCTACCTAGCCGGCATCGCGTGCGCTATCATCGCCATTTGGGTTGCCTATCGTCGCGCGCTTCTTCGCTTGCCTTTGCGCCGCGAGCCGAAGCTGCCGAGCAATCGTCCCCGCGCGCGTCGTACCGCGTGAGTCCGAGCAGCACCCAGGCATGACGTAGTTCCAAGGAGACAGAAATGAGCAAATTACTTCGCGGCCTCGCCGCCGGTTGGGGCGCAAAGCAGACCGGATTTGGGTGCGTTGGCACCATCATCGTGTTCGGCATTCTCTGGTGGGTCTTGGGACACTTTCACATCTTTCAGTGAAAAGGCGCCGCTTCCTAAACCGCTCACAGTTTAGGTAAGCTCCGCGCCCATGTCTCTGCCGAACCTTCCCTCCCAAGCTCGTGTCGTTGTCGTGGGTGGAGGCATCATCGGATGCTCCATCGCTTATCACCTTGCTCACATGGGCGTGGACGTCGTGCTCCTGGAGCGTGACCGCATCACATCAGGCACCACGTGGCACGCCGCCGGCTTGATGGTGACGTTCGGTTCTACCTCTGAGACGTCGACGGAGATGCGCAAGTATACGCGCGACTTATACAGTCGCCTCGAAGCTGAGACCGGCGTATCGACCGGCTTCAAGGCGTGCGGCTTTATCGAAGTCGCGGGCGACAAGGATCGCCTCGAGGAGTACCGCCGGGTTTCTGCGTTCAACCGCTATTGCGGCGTAGACGTTCACGAGATTTCGCCGGCTCAAGTCAAAGACCTCTTTCCGCTCGCACGCGTCGACGACCTTCTTGCAGGTTTCTACGTAAAGGAAGACGGCACCACCAACCCCGTCGACTCCACGATGGCGCTTGCCGCCGGCGCACGCATGAAGGGCGCAAGGATCATCGAGAACTGCCCGGTCACGGGCTTCTTGCAGAAGCGTGGCGCAGTCACGGGCGTGCGGACTGCGTATGGCGACGTTCAAGCCGAGTACGTCGTGAATTGCACCGGCATGTGGGCGCGCCAGCTTGGAGCGAAAGCGGGAGTCAACATCCCGCTTCAATCAACCGAGCACTACTACCTGATCACGGAGAAGATTGCCGAGCTGAAGGGCAGCTTCCCGGTGCTTGAAGATCCGGGCTCGTACGGATATTTCCGCGAGGAAGTTGGCGGCTTGATGGTTGGTCTGTTCGAGCCGATTTGCGCGCCGTGGAAAGTGGAGGGCGTGCCGGAAGACTTTTCCTTCGGTGAGTTGCCGCCCGATTGGGAGCGCATGGGCCCCTACCTCGAGAAGGCCATGAATCGCGTGCCGATTTCGATGGAGGTTGGCGTGCGTAAATTCTTCTGCGGTCCGGAGAGTTTTACGCCGGATTTGCAGCCGGTCGTCGGTGAATCGCCGGAGCTCAAGAATTACTTCGTCGCGGCCGGCCTCAACTCCATTGGCATTCTCACAGGCGGTGGCCTTGGCCGCGTGATGGCACATTGGATCATCAACGGCCGCCCCGATGTGGATGTCACGGGGTTTAACATCGATCGCTTGCAGACCTATCAGGCGAATCCTGAGTATCGCCGCACACGCACCGTTGAATCGCTTGGGATGGTCTACCAATGCCACTACCCGTATCGCTCCATGCAGACAGCGCGCGGCGCGAAGAGGTCCGCACTTCACGAACGCCTCGCGAACGAGCGGGCGTACTTCAAAGACGTCAGCGGCTGGGAAGGCCCCGATTGGTATGCGCCGCAAGGTCTTGAACCAAAAGTCGAAGGGCTTTCGTGGGGCCGTCAAGCGTGGTGGAAGCACTGGGAAGCCGAGCACAAGGCGACGCGCGAAGGCGTGATTCTCATGGACATGTCGTTCATGTCGAAGTACCTCGTGCAAGGTCGCGACGCGGGCCGAGTGCTCAACTACATCTCCGCCAACAACGTGGACGGCGATGCTGGCTTCATCACGTATACGCAGTGGCTCAACGAGCTTGGCAAATTGGAAGCCGATCTCACCGTGACAAAGCTCGATGATGAACGTTTCTGGGTCGTTGCGTCCGACACGGCGCTGCGCCACGTGGAGAGCTGGGTCAAGCGCAATACACCGGAAGATGCGCACTGCTTCATCACGGACGTCACGTCGGGCTACGCGCAGATCAACATTCAAGGGCCGCGTTCACGCGAGCTAATGCAGAAGGTCACGACCGCCGATCTCTCGAACGAGAACTTCCCGTTCCGCGCGGCGCGCGAAATCGACATCGGATTTGCGCGTGCCCTATGCGTGCGCATCACCTATCTCGGGGAGCTTGGCTACGAGCTCTACGTACCGACTGAGCAAGCGACGCACGTCTATGATCGTCTGACCGAAGCCGGCCAGAGTGTCGGGCTCCGTCACGCGGGCTTGAAGGCACTCGCCAGCCTGCGCATGGAAAAGGGCTATCGCGACTACGGACACGACATCGACAACACCGACTCAGTGCTCGAAGCGGGTCTTGGCTTCGCCGTTGACCTGAAGAAGCCCGGCGGCTTCATCGGACGCGACGCAGTTCTCGCAAAAAAAGAACAAGGCCCGCTCACGCGACGCATCGTGCAGGTGCTCGTGAAAGATCCCGACGCGCTCATGTTCCACGCCGAAATCGTGCGTCGCAACGGCAAGGCAGTGGGCTACATCCGCGCCGCCTCGTACGGCTTCACCCTCGGCGGCGCAGTTGGCCTCGCCATGATCGAAGCCGGCGAGCCCATGAACCAAGCCTACGTAGACGCCGGCACGTGGGAAGTAGAAATCGCGAACAAGCTCTACCCGGCCACCATCTCAATCAAACCTTTGTACGATCCCGAAAACAAACGCATCAAGATGTAAGCAGTTCAAACTCGCGCCCGTCACGGGCCGCGAATCGCGCACGCAGGCGCGGCGGGTGGTAGACCCCCGCTTGCGAGTTCCGAAACCAACCGGCTACGTCAGAGAAGAATCCCCTGCACACACGCCAAGGTTGGTTTTGGATGTTTGAGCAGGCGGGGGTCTACCACCCGCCGAGCCGGCTCACCGATCCGCAAACCAAGCGACCAACGACGTACACGATTCACACCTCGTCGCGTATTCGGATTTCACCGTAGAGCTCGGGAAATTTGGGCGTGATCTTTGAGTAGAATTCGCGGATGCGGATGAAGTCGGCATCGATGTCGCCTGTCGGATGCATGATGGGTCCGAGGCCGCTGCTGCGCGTTCGAAAGTCGAGGAAGCCGAGTACGATCGGAACCTGAGCGCCGACTGCCGTGTGATAGAAACCTGTGCGCCAACGCTTGGCGCGACCGCGCGTGCCTTCGGGTTGGATGAGCAGCATGAGTTTTTCGCGTTGCCCAAGCAGCTCGATCGCCGCGTCGACTGCGTTGTGATTGGCGCTGCGGTTCACCGGAATGCCGCCGAGGGACCGCATCACGCCGCCAAACGGAAAGCGGAAGAGCGTGTGCTTGCCCATCCAGCGAAAATCGAAACCCAGCGCCCACGAGGTCGCGATAGCGAGAGGTAGATCCCAGTTTGACGTGTGCGGCGCCGCAATCACCACAGCCTTGGGCACGTTGGGGACGCCTCCATCCACACGCCAGCGATAGGCTTTGAGAAAGGCACGGCCGACGAGATTGGTGATTCGTTTGGAAGCACTCATGACGTGCACCAAGCCTGCCTAGAATCAAATCAAAGCGCCAGATCGCATCACCGAGATTGCAGGACTATGACAGAGGGGTGACGAAAGGGCGGTCCCGGCCCCCGCGTCGCGAGCCCTCCGAGGTTGAGAGTTGCCTCGCGTCGCGGCATAGTCGGCCGATGTCGCTGCCCCTCGTCGTCGCCGCGTGCGTGCCCTTGCTTTGCGCCGCTGTCCTTTGGAACGTAGCGCGCAAGTCGCAGACTCCGCGTCGCTACGTGGTGCATCTCGGCCTTTGTGTTTTGGTCAGTCTTCTCGTAGCGGTGGTGACTTACTTCGTGATGATGAGCGGTGCATTTGAGAGCGTCGCCGACGCATCGCCTGCAGAGAAAACGCGCCTCCTATCGGAAGGCATTGCAAGCGCGATGAAGGGCGCAGCGTTCGCTGCCGCAATGCTAATCCCGATCTCCATCGCATTCGTGCATACGCTCGCTCGCAAAACCCCGGCGGTGGTCACGCCGTCCGCTTGACGAGCCGCGGCGGCGTCAGCGGCTCTTGGCCCGGCTTTGCAGATAGAGGTGGTAGCCGCCCAACACTACGATGGCGCCCACCAACGCAACGAAGAAGCCCCACAGGTTGAAACCTGTTCCGCTGCGCGGGCTCAAGAAATGAAACAACGCAGCGCCGGCTGCGGCGCCTATGAGCGCGACAAAGACATTCATGCCCCTTGTTCTTGAGGTCATTCGACGCAGGCAACAAGGGCACCTACGTGGTTACTCGCAACACGGCGAACAGATTTCGCTGTAACGCGCGAGAGGGGCGCACGACACAGGGCCCATGAGCATCACAATGCAGGGTAAAGTCGTCGTCGTTACAGGTGCCAACGCAGGCATTGGCAAGGAAGCCGCGAAAGACCTTGCGCGCCAAGGTGCCGAAGTTGTCTTGGTCTGCCGTAGTGAAACTAAGGGCAAGCAAGCGGTCGACGAAATCCGGTGCGAAACAGGCAACGAACGCGTTTCTCTCATGCTCGCCGATATGTCCTCACAAGCGTCCATTCGCGCGTTCGCAGATGCGTTCAAGAAGAAGTACACCAAGCTCGACGTTCTTTTGAACAACGCGGGTCTTGTGAACATGGAGCGAGTAACGACGGTCGATGGGCTCGAAGCCACGTTTGCGACCAACCATCTCGGCTACTTCTTGACGACTCTGCTCTTGCTCGACCTTCTGAAAGCGAGCGAGCAGGGTCGCATTGTGAACGTGAGCTCGGGTGCACATCCGCAAGCCAGCAAGGGCCTCGACTTCGACGATTTGCAGCACGAAAAGAAGTTCTCGGGCTTCTCAGTCTACGCGCAGACGAAGCTCGCCAATATCATGTTCACCTACGAGCTTGCGCGTCGCCTTGAAGGCACGAGCGTCACGGTGAACGCGCTTCATCCCGGTGTCATCGCGAGCAACTTTGGCCAAAACACCCGCGGGCTCATGAAGTTTTTCGTGAACGCCGCCGCCCCCTTCATGATCACGCCCGTGAAAGGCGCGCAGACGAGCATCTACCTTGCGAGCTCGCCCGAGGTCGCTGGCGTCACTGGCAAGTACTTCGCCAGCAACCGCGAGCGTAAGTCGTCGAAAGCCTCGTACGACGTGGCTGCACAGAAGCGCCTGTGGGACTTGAGCGAAGAGCTAACCGGAATGCGCAGCGCGGCGCGGCGCGCGGCGTAATGCTCAACGGGCTCACTCCTTGAGGGAGTTGATCTCCGCTTCGTACGCTTCCCACTGCCCCATCCACTTTTCGATCTTTCCCGTCAGCTCGTTGTTCTCTTTTACGAGCTCTTCCATCTTGTCGTGCGGGGTTTTCATATAGAACTGCGGGTCGTCGTAAAGCGCAGCTATCTCTTTTTTACGCGCTTCGGCGGCTTCGATCTGCGCAAGCGCTTTGTCGCGCAACTTGGGAAGGCCTTGAATGCGATTGCGTTCGCGCTTCTGTTCCTCGTAGGAAAGCTTGTTGCCTTCGGCTGGCTTGGGGCGCTCGGTCTTCGTCTTCGCCTTCACACTCGCGACAACTGCGTCGGCGTCAAGGTGATCGTCGCCACTGCGCTCCAGATACTCGGCGTATGTACCGGGGAAATCGCGTGGTCCTGACGGCGTCAGCTCGATGATGCGCGTCGCCACTTCGGAGACAAACCACCGGTCATGCGAGACGAAAAGCAAGGTGCCTTCGTACGCCTTCAGCGCGGCTGAAAGGCCTTGGATGGATTCGAGGTCGAGATGGTTGGTGGGCTCATCGAGCACAAGCATATTCGGCTGCTCGATGATGATGCGGCCGAACACCAAGCGCGCGGCCTCACCACCCGAGAGCGAGCCAATCGGCTTCATGACGTCGTCGCCCGAGAAGAGAACGCGCCCCAGATGACCGCGAACGAGCGCCGCGCACTCCGGCGGACACGCCTCCCACATATAGTCGAGCGGCGTCATCTTCGCGTTCTTCAAAACATCGTGATGATCCTGCGCGAAGTATCCAATCTTCACTTCGTGACCTAGCTTCATCGTCCCGCTATCGTGCTTAACAGCGCCAGTCACGATCTTCAACAGCGTCGACTTACCAAGCCCGTTCGGTCCAATAACAGCGACCTTCTCGCCGCGTCGAATGACGAACGACATATTGCGTAAGACTTCGTTGGTCCCGTACGACTTCGATAGTCCTTCAATCTCAAGCACGTCACGACCACTCTGACGGGCTGGTGCAAACTTGAAGTAGGGACTGCGACGTGATGTCGATTTCAGCTCTTCGACTTCGACGCGTTCAATCTGACGCAAACGGCTCTGCGCCTGCTTTGCCTTGGAGGCTTTCGCGCCGAAACGGTCCACGAACGCTCGCTTGTCAGCGATGATCTTCTCAGCGCGCGCGATCTGCCCTTCCTTCTGTGTGCGAATCGCTTCCTTCTGCTGCAAGAACGAAGTGTAGTTGCCTGTGTAGGGAGTGATCGTCTCGTAGTCGACGTCGAGAATGTGAGTTGCGACGTTGTCGAGAAATCGCTGATCGTGAGAGATCACAAGAGCCACGCCGCGATAGTCGGCCAAAAACTTTTCGAGCCAGCGAATCGAGAGAATGTCGAGATGGTTGGTGGGCTCATCGAGAAAGAGCGCGTCGGGTCCGCCAACCAAAACCTGCGCGAGCAAAACGCGCAGCTTAAAACCACCCGAAAGGGTCTTCAGCGGCGACTGATGGGTTGCGAACGGAATACCTAGGCCCTCTAGTACTTCCGTCGCCCGCGCCTCGAGTGTGTAACCGTCGAAGTTGGCGAGCGTGTCTTCAAGGTCGGCGAGTCGCGTCGCGTCGCCTTCGCCGTGATCAATGATGCGCGCGCGCTCCTGCAGAGCGTTCCACACATCGAGCTCACCCATCATCGCCTGCTCAAGGATGATCTTGTCGTCGTCGAGGAAACGATCCTGACGCAGCACACCAACGCGCGCGCGCGCTGGGATAATGACTTGGCCGTCAGTCTGCTGCTCGTCCCCAGCTAGGATCTTGAGGAAGGTCGTCTTGCCCGACCCATTGGCGCCGACGAGGCCGTAGCGGGCACCCTCATTCAATTGAAGGGAGACATTCTCGAAGAGCGTGCGCCCTCCAAACGACTTTCCGAGCTTCGATACAGCAACCATGGCGGGCTGCTCGTAAGGCATCGCGCGTGCGACGTCAAATCAGCGCCTCGTTCTCGAGCAATCCCAAAGTGTGGTAGGAAGCCCCTGATGTCTGAACGCCGCCATCGCAGCCATGGAAACGGGCGCTTCCGCCCGGAAGATTTGGCTTCTTGCGGGGCTGATTGCGTCTTCGAAGAAGGCGTCTTGGTCTTCCATCCCGAGAACGTGCACCTCGGTGAAAACGTCTACGTGGGCCACCAAACAATTTTGAAGGGCTACCACCAAAACCAGATGCGCATCGGCGCGCAGACTTGGATCGGCCAGCAATGCTTCTTCCATTCGGCCGGAGGCATCACGATTGGCGAGCGGGTGGGTATCGGCCCCGGAGTGAAAATTCTGACATCCACGCACAGTGAAACGGGACGCAGCACGCCCATTCTATTTTCGCCGGTAGTGTTTGCGCCCGTTGTCATCGACGACGATGCGGATCTCGGAATCGGTTCGATCATCATGCCAGGCGTCACGGTCGGCCGCGGGGCTCAGATCGCGGCCGGCGCCGTGGTGAGTCGCGATGTGGCGCCCTATTGCGTTGTCGCGGGCGTTCCGGCGAAGCTTTTGCGCGAGCGGCCGACGTGAACGAGCTTGCGGTCGTCATCTTTGCGTTCAATGAGGCAGAGAACATTCCGTCCGTGCTTCGTGAAGTGCGCGCCTGGCTCGACGCACACGAACCCGGGGCACGCATCGTATTCGTCGACGACGGGTCGACGGATGGGACGGCGGATTCCGCGCGCGCAGCCCTCGCGGACACGAACCACGTGGTCGTGCGTCACGAAACCAATCGCGGCATTGGCGCAGCACTCAAGTCCGGCGTCATCGCAGCGCAATCGCGGTGGATCACCTTCCTTCCGGCCGATGGCCAGGTGCCGCCGCAAGCCGTGGGCATCTTGCGCGCCGCAGCCGTGCGCGATGGCGCGGATATCGTGCTCTCGGTTTACGACCATCGCGACGACGGTCTCGATCGCAAAGTCCTTTCGTGGGGCGTGCGTGCACTCATTCGGCTGGTTCACGGCGTGAAACTCAGCAGCGATGGACCCTACTTGTTTCGCAGCTCCCTCTTCGTGCCCGAGGATCTGCCGCCTGATACCTTCTTCTTGAATTTTGAGTTTCCGATTCGCATGTTGGCTGCGGATCGAAGAGTCTCCACGGTCACGGTGCCGTGCCTGCCGCGCCGCGCAGGCGTATCGAAGTCCACCGGCATCAGGCGAGTGCTTGGCGTCGCGAAAGATCTCTTCGACCTAAGGCTCCGTCGATTTCGCGACGGGACGTAGCCTGTCGCGCAAGGTTGAACGCGGGATGCCGAGCGCACGCGCCGCGGCTGAATAGTTACCGGCATGCTCGGCAAGCACGCGCTCGAGATCATCAGCGAGCATCGGCTGAGGCGGGATGCTTGAGATGCGCGAAAGCGCCGTGTCGATATCGTGAGCGTCAATCACGGAAGAGGTAAAAGCCGCAGCACCCGAAAGCACGTTGCGAAGCTCACGCGCGTTGCCCGGCCAATCGTAGTCGAGCAAGCGATTCATAGCTGCGGGCGTAAGCTCGCGCGGTCCAAGATCAACCTCAATTGCGCGCAAGAAATGCGTCGCCAATGCGCGCACATCTTCCGGGCGCGAACGCAGCGGCGGTATGTCGATGATCAGACGTGTGAGTCGATAGTAAAGGTCCATGCGGAACTGATGCTCAGCGGCCATGGCGCGAAGATCTCGATGCGTCGCGCACACCAAGCGAACGTCCACTCGAATCACGCTGGGCGATCCAACGCGTCGCACTTCCCAGGTCTCGAGCACGCGCAGCAGGCGGCTTTGCATCGCCAGTGGTAGCTCGCCTATCTCGTCCAGAAAGAGCGTACCCGTATGCGCTTGCTCGAAAACGCCGCGGTGCTGCTGGAGCGCGCCGGTAAACGCGCCCCTCTCGTGTCCAAAGAGCTCGCTCTCGACGAGCTCACGCGTGATGCTGCCCGCATTGATGGCGACAAAAGGTTTGCTTGCGCGGGCGCTGCGCAAATGCAGAGCGCGGGCGACGCCTTCTTTTCCTGCGCCGCTCTCACCGAGGACAAGAACTGGCCAAGTGAGCTTGGCCAAGCGGTCGACCTCGGCGAGCACCCGGCACATCGCGTTCGAAGCCGACACCAAGCCATCGGCGCTGGCGCTGTTGGCAGGAGCGCTAGTGACCAATAGTAGATCCGTGCGTCCCACGCGAACGCGTGCTCCTGCCCGCACACGGCCGATCATGACCCGCACGCCGTCGACCCATGTGCCGTTGCGACTATCAAGGTCTCGCACCAACACGCCTTCGTCCGTGGGTTGAAGGACGCAGTGGTGTGCGCTCACCGCTCGGTCATCGAAGACGATGTCGTTGTCGTCCGCGCTTCCGACTCGAAGCGGACGATTCAAGATCGCCAAGCGCCTTGGCTCACCGCTGCCTGCGAGGAGCAGGAGAACCGCGCCCTTGGCCAATGCGCCAAGCGTGATTGGCTCGGTGTTGCCTTCCATGTTGCCCTCCGTCTCCCGGGGGCTTATCGCCAGCAAACGCTGCGCGTTGCTAGCTAACGCGCGAGGTCTCTTCGAGCTCGCGTCCTTTGGTCTCGGGCATGACCTTCCACAACAAGGCGATCGCGAGCAGCAAGCTTAGGCTCGTGCATGAAACGGCGAAGCTCCAGCTGGTGCGCTGCGCGACGACGCCAACCAACGTCGGCGCGAGCACATAGCCAATGCGACCCAAGACATTGTTCGAAACAGCGAACGCATCGGCGCGCATCTCGGTGGGAAAGAGCTCGGCTGTATAGGCATTGAGCAGAGGAAGCACCGCATTTGTGCCCGCGATGGCCAGCACGAGGCCAATCGTGAGCTCGACGCGCCCGTGCAAAAGATAGGCTAGCGCGACGCCTACTGCAGCCACGATGAAGACGAGTGCCCCGCCCACACGCCGGCCGAGCACGTCGAGAATGCGCCCCGAGTAAAAGACGATCGGCATCGCAACAATCGCAGCAATCGTGAGCGAGCCACCGACTTCCTTGTCGGTGAACGCGCGCTCGTGCACCGCGAACTCTTTCCAGAACATGGTCGCGGCCTGCGTGCAGATGTAGCTCAAGGACCAGATGATACCGAGCTGGATGATGCGCACGCGGTAAGGACCTCTTAGCATTGCCACGAGGCGTCCGCGCGCGAGAGCGCCATTGGCGTCCGCTGGGCGGTCCTTGACTTGCTCCGTGAACCGTCGCGTCTCGCGCAGACCGCGTCGCGCTACCGCGACCAGGAGAAGCGGTATCGCCCCCGCGACGTAAACCGCGCGCCAGCCCAGCGACGTCCTCACTAAAAAGGGCACCAACGCCGCGCAGGCGATACCGCCGAAAGTGGCGCACGCCTGAATCACACCGATCAGCGTGCCGCGTTTCTCGGCGGGGAACTCTTCGGCAGCGATAACCATCGCCACCGCCCACTCGCCGATCAGAAAGATGCGCGCGAGTAGTTGCGCGAGCGCGAACACGTAGATGTTCGGCGAGAGCGCGGTGAGCAGCGAGAAAATCGTGTAGCCCGCGATTGTGATCGACAGCACCGTCTTGCGGCCGACGCGATCCGCGAGGCGCACGAGAAAGCCCGCGAGCACGGTGCCGGCGCTCACGATTGAAAGCAGGATGCCGGCCTGCGTTTCGTCGAGATGAAATTCCGCGCGCAAATTCGGCAAGATCTGCGCGAGAGCGAACATGTCGTAGCCCTCGAAGAAGGTCGCGACGGAGAGAAAGACGATGAGCTTACGGTGATAGGTGTCGACCACCGTGGTGCTTGCGGGAGCGCTCATGCTTGGGCGCGAACCAATCGCCCGGGACGCGCGCCGGTGAGTAGGCCGTTCTCGGCGATGACGGTGCCGAAAACCAATGTTGCGCGGTAGCCTTCGGCGTCTTGCAGCAGGCGCTTTCCACCCGCAGGCAAATCGGCCACGAGCCTGGGGCGGCGCAAGCGCAGGCGGTCCATATCGATGACATTGATGTCGGCGCGCAGACCGACAGCGATGCGCCCGCGATCACGCAGGCCCATGTGAACGGCGGTGTCGTTCGAAAGCATCTGAACGGCGCGCTCGAGGGCGATGCGGTCCTTCGCGCGGTCACGCACCCAATGCGTCAACAGAAAGGTGGGGAAGCTCGCGTCGCACACTGTGCCTACGTGCGCGCCTCCGTCCGAGAGACCGGGGAGCGCGAGCGGATGCGTGAGCATCTCGTGAACGGTGTCGAGATTCATGCCGGTGTAGTTGTAGACGGGGAAGTAGAGCAGCTCGCGGCCCTCGTTCTCGAGCAGCGCATCCAAAATGGCCTCAAGCGGCGCGATGCCTTTCGCTTTGGCTTCAGCACCGAGCGATGCGGTGGGCAACGGTTCGTAGCTCGGGTTTTCACCAAGACGAAACATTCGGAACGACAGCACGTGCAGCTGTGAGAGCACCCAATCGGCGACCGGGGGCAGCGCACTGCCGTCACCCGCGACTCGCTCGCTTTTCTCCGACAAAAGGCGCGCGCGAAATTCCGGCTCGCGCATTTTCGCAACGCGCTCTGCGAGAGGAAGATGCGAAATTGCCTTGTAACTGGGAAAGCCCATAAAGGGATGGAAGGTGGCCTCGAAGCCGAGAAGCACGCCAATCCCGCGAGGCGCGACTTGCACGCGCGCCGCAATGCCGTGCGCCGCCGCATTCTCTACGCGCGTCAGAATGCGCTTCCACTGCCCGGCTTCTTGATCGCGCTGCATCAGAGAAAAACTTATCCGATGCCCCGGCGCCGCCTCCGCCATCCGCTCAAGCACGTCGAACTCGGCGTCAAACTGATCGGGCCCCTGGGCCATGTTGAAATCAGAGACAGCCTGCAACACGCCGTACGACAGTCCGTCAAACGCCTGTGCGATACCAACGAGCTCGCGCGTGTTGGCTTCTGCCGCAGGCGTCGCGTCGCCACTGCGCGAACGATGATTGTCGCTGCGCCCAGTCGTGAATCCGAGCGCACCAACCTCAAGCGAACGACGTAACTCATCGCGCATCTTCGTGATGTCATCGTCGGTCGCCACTTCGCCAGCGATCGCCCGCTCGCGCATGACGAATACGCGCAGCGCATCGTGCGGAACGTGCATTCCGAAATCGATAGTGCGCGGCGTCTTGGAAAGCGCGTCCATATACTCGGCGAAGGTCTCCCATTCCCACTTGATGCCTTCGGCAAGAGCGGAACCCGGTATATCTTCAACACCTTCCATCAACGCGATCAGCGCATCGCGGTCCGCCGCGCGGCAAGGCGCGAACCCGACACCGCAGTTGCCCATCACGACCGTTGTCACGCCATGCTGCGAGGAAGGCATGAGATCCGCGTCCCATGAAATCTGTCCGTCGTAGTGAGTGTGAATGTCGACGAAGCCTGGGGTGACAATCGCGCCAGCGGCATCGATCTCGCGGGTGCCCTTCCCATCGACTTTGCCAATGGCCGAGATCTTTCCGCCATCAATCGCAACATCCGCGACGAACGGAGCGGCTCCCGTCCCATCTACGACAGTTCCGTTTCGAATGACGATCTCGTGCAGCATGCCCACTCCTCTGGTCAACGACGCAGGAAGTGAAACACCCCACCCCGCTAACGGCTAGTGGATTCGACGGCGTGTTCCACCACGCAGCTCTTGTGAACGCGCCTGCGAATTGGCCACAATGACGCCGATGTTGGTTCCCGTTCTCGATGTCACCGCGCTTCGCACACCAGGAGCCGACATGCGCCCCGTCGCAGACCAGATTGGCGCAGCGTGTCGCGAGCACGGTTTTTTCTGCGTAGTCGGTCACGGGATCGATCCGGTGCTTGAGGCAAGTCTCGAGCGTGCGGCGCAAGACTTCTTCGCGCTGCCAGTCGAGGAGAAGATGCGCATCGCGATGCAACACGGAGGCCGCGCGTGGCGTGGCTACTTCCCAGTCGGCGCGGAGCTCACGTCAGGAAAACCTGATCGCAAGGAAGGCATCTACTTCGGGAGCGAGCTCGCGGCGACCGACCCCCGCGTTCTCGCGCGCACGCCGATGCATGGAGCGAACCTTTTCCCAACGTCCCCCCCTGAGCTGCGCGAAGCCGTGCTCGAGTACATCGAGGCGATGACATCGCTAGGGCATGCCGTGCTGCGTGGCATCGCGCTAAGCCTCGGTCTCAATGCTGACTACTTCGCGACAAGCTGCGCACGCGATCCCCTTCTGCTCTTTCGCGTCTTTCACTACCCCGCGGTTACGACGAGCGAGGACGCAACGTGGGGCGTAGGCGAGCACACCGACTACGGATTGATCACACTCCTCAAGCAAGACGAGGTCGGCGGCCTTGAGGTCAAGCACAACGGTCGATGGAACTCGGTGCCCGTAGTCCCTGGCGCGTTCGTCTGCAACCTCGGCGATATGCTCGACCGTATGACACGCGGTCTCTATGTCTCGACGCCGCATCGCGTGGTTGCACCGCGCACCCGCGACCGACTTTCGTTTCCCTTCTTCTTCGACCCGAGCTACGACGCGCGCGTAGAACCCATCGACGGCATCGCCCCGCCAACGGCGACCCGCGCCCATCGCTGGGACGATCTCGACCTCGACGCGTTGGACGGCACTTACGGCGCATACCTGACCGCGAAAGTAGCCAAAGTATTCCCCTCGTTAGGGTGAGTAAGCGCCGGGATTCACAAATGTTTTGTGGCGCGAGTCAGTCCCCTTGAAAGCCATAGGTCGGCCGTCTAATGTCCCGACGCCTTTAAGGAAGGTGCCTGTGGAATCTGGTCCCCAAAAACGTACGCCTTTGTTTGATGAACACGTGGCGTTGGGGGGACGCATGGTCCCGTTTGCTGGGTGGGAGATGCCCGTCCAATACGAAGGCGTCATCGCCGAGCACAATGCCGTGCGCAATGCGGCCGGTCTTTTCGACGTCTGCCATATGGGCGAGCTCATCCTCGAAGGCGAGCACGCGATTGCGGTCGTCGATTATCTCGTGACCAACGACATCAAGGGCTTGTCCGATGGCCAGGCGCGTTACACCGCGTGCTGCAACGCCGAGGGAACCATCCTCGACGATTTGATCATCTACCGTCATTCGCCTACCAAGGTTCTTGTTGTCTGCAACGCGAGCAACGTCGAGAAGATTTCCAAGCACTTCGAGAAGGCCGCCAAGGACCATTGTGAGTTCCGCGATGTGAGCGAAGAGACCGCCCTCATCGCGTTGCAGGGCCCGCGCGCAGCCGACGTGATCTGGGATGCGAAGTGTGCGGCGTCGACGCAGAAGCTTGCATCGTTTCATTTTGCGAAGGACCAAGTAGGCGGCGTGGACTGCACAGTCGCCCGTACTGGCTATACCGGCGAAGATGGCTTCGAACTTTTCTGTGCGTGGAACGACGCGCCCAAGCTTTGGCGTGCCTTGATGGAAGCCGGCAAGAAGCACGGTCTTGCGCCGATTGGTTTGGGCGCACGCGACACACTGCGGCTTGAGGCTCGCTTGTCGCTCTACGGAAATGACATCGATGAGACGACCAATCCGCTCGAAGCGGGCCTTGGTTGGGTCACGAAGTTCGACAAGGGCGATTTCGTCGGACGCGAAGCGCTCGCTGCGATCAAAGAAGCCGGTCTCACGCGCAAAATCGTGGGCTTTGAGATGACCGGCCGCGGCATCGGTCGTCACGGATATCCCATCACCGACGCCGCTGCAAAACATGTCGGCATCGTGACCAGCGGCTCGCCTGGCCCCACCGTTGGCAAGAATATCGGCCTTGGATACGTGCCGACCGCAATGAGCGAAGTCGGAACGAAAATCGGAATTGAGATTCGCGGCAAAGTGATCGATGCGGTCGTCGTGAAGACGCCGTTCTACAAACGTAAAAAGGACTAGTCGAGAACATGGCGAACTACCCGAAAGACCTGCGCTACACCAAAGACCACGAGTGGGCCCGCAAAGAAGGCGACCTCGTACGCGTCGGCATCACCGGTCACGCGGTCGAGCAGCTCGGCGACATCACGCTCGTCGACTTGCCCGCCAAGGGAACGAAGTTCGGCACGCACGAACGCTTCGGCGACATCGAGTCGGTCAAAGCGGTGAGCGAGCTCTTCACGCCGATCGCTGGCGAAGTCGTCGAGACCAACAAGGCTCTTGATGCCAAGCCCGAGCTCGTCAACGAAGGCGCCTACGACAAGGGCTGGATGATGGTCCTGAAGCCCAGCAATCCGAGCGAAGTCGATTCACTTATGGATGTCGACGCGTACGAGAAGTACGTCGCCAGCCTCGATCACTGAAAGCCATGCGCTACCTTCCCCATACCGAAAACGAAATCAAAGACATGCTCGCGCGCATCGGCGTCAAATCCGTCGACGCGCTTTTCGAGTCTGTCCCCGCCAAGTACCGCTTTGATCGTCCGCTCAACATCGGCAAAGGCCTCGATGAAGCGACGCTGATGGGGCATCTGGAAGCCCTCTCGGAAAAGAACACAGCGGCGCGCGCTCTCTCGTTTTTGGGCGGAGGAATGTACGACCATCACATTCCGCCCGCCGTAGATCAGCTGCTTTTGCGCAGTGAATTCTACACAGCGTATACGCCGTACCAGCCCGAGGTTTCGCAAGGAACATTGCAGGCGATTTTCGAATTTCAGACTCTCGTCTGCGAAGTGCTCGGCATGGATGTCTCGAACGCGTCGATGTACGACGGTGCGAGCGCCACAGCTGAAGCCGTGCTCATGGCTCGACGCATCAACGGCCGCACACGCACCATTCTGAGCGCGGGACTTCATCCGGAATATACCGAGACGGTTCACACCTACGTTGCGAAGCAAGGCATCACGCTCACGACAGCCAACCTCGCAGCCGATGGACGCACGGACCTTGCGGCGGTAGCGGCGCAAATGGGCGATGACGTAAATGCCATCGTCGTTGGCTACCCCAATTCTTTGGCTGCGTCGAAGACCTCGCGGGGCTGCGCGATCTCGCGACCAAGCACGGCGCCTTGCTCATCACTGCAACGAACGAAGCGTACGCACTCTCGCTCTTGCAGCCGCCCGGTTCGTACGGCGTCGACATCGCTGTCGGTGAAGGCCAGTCACTCGCAGTGCCTCCCCAGTTCGGCGGACCTGGGGTTGGTCTCTTCACCTGCAAGACCGAGTACGTACGCCAGATGCCCGGCCGTCTTTGCGGTGAGACCGTCGACGCAAGCGGCAAACGCGGCTACGTGCTTACGCTTTCGACGCGTGAGCAGCACATTCGCCGCGAACGTGCGACGTCGAACATCTGCACCAACCACGGACTCATCGCGCTCGCCTTCGCGATTCGCACGGCGATGCTTGGAAAGAGTGGTTTCAAGCACATTGGCGAAGTCTGCCTCGCCAACGCCGAGTATTTGAAGAAGGCCATCGTCGCGACCGGGAAGTTCACCCTTCCCTACAGCGCGCCGACCTTCAATGAGTTCGTGGTGCGCTGCAACAAGGGCAAGGCATCGGCCGTGCTCGCCGCAATCGCGGACAAGGGTGTGCTTGGCGGCATCGACCTTGCGCGCTTCGATCACAATCGCGAACGCGATCTTCTTATCGCCGTGACGGAACGCCACAAAAAATCAGATCTCGATAGTTTCGTCTCGCTCCTCGCGGAAAGTGCACCATGAGCAACTCAAAGACCCGCGCGGGCGATCCGCTCAAGCATCTCGATGAGCTCAATCGGTTGGCAATGCTTTCCGGGGGCGAAGAGCGCATCAAGAAGCAGCACGACGCGAAGAAACTCACCGCACGTGAGCGTGTGGAGTTGCTGGTCGATCCTGGAAGCTTTGTGGAGATGGACCGTCTCGTGGTTCATCGCAGCCATGATTTCGGAATGGACGAGCATAAGATTCCCGGCGACGGGGTTGTCACCGGCTACGGCACCATCGATGGTCGCCAAGTTTTCGTTTTCGCGCAGGACTTCACAGTCTTCGGCGGCTCGCTCAGCTATGCGTACGCGAGCAAGATCACCAAGATCATGGATCTCGCGATGAAGACCGGCGCACCGGTGATCGGACTCAACGACTCCGGCGGCGCGCGCATTCAAGAGGGCGTCGAGTCACTCGCGGGTTACGCAGAAATCTTTTTGCGCAACACGATGGCTTCGGGCGTTATCCCGCAAATCAGCGCGATTCTGGGCCCGTGCGCGGGTGGCGCTGTATACAGCCCGGCCATCACCGATTTCGTCTTCATGGTTGAGGGCTCATCGTACATGTTCATCACGGGGCCTGACGTCATCAAGACCGTCACGCGCGAGGACGTCACCAAGGAAGAGTTGGGCGGAGCTGTGACGCACGGCACGAAAAGCGGCTCTGCGCACTTTGCGGCGAGCAGCGATGCGCAGTGCCTCGCATCCATTCGCGAGCTCATGTCGTTCCTGCCGTCCAACAACAACGAAGACCCTCCGATGCGTCCGACGACGGACCCTTCGGACCGCGCCGACGCCGAGCTCGATACGTTAGTGCCGCTCGATCCGATGAAGCCTTACGACATCAAGGACGTGATCGCGCACGTTGTCGACGATGGCGACTTCTTTGAAGTGCAACCGGACTTTGCGATGAACATGGTTATCGGTTTCGCGCACGTCGCTGGGCGCAGTGTTGGGATCGTCGCCAACCAGCCGATGGTTCTCGCGGGCTGTCTCGACATCAACGCGTCCCTGAAGGCGGCGCGCTTCGTGCGCTTCTGCGATTGCTTCAACATTCCGATCGTCACTTTCGTCGATGTGCCGGGCTTTATGCCGGGTGTCGATCAAGAGCACGGCGGCATCATCAAGCACGGCGCCAAGTTGCTCTACGCGTACTGCGAAGCGACCGTTCCCAAAGTGACCGTCATCACGCGCAAGGCTTACGGCGGTGCGTACTGCGTGATGAGCTCTAAGCATCTGCGCGGCGACGCCAACTTCGCCTTCCCCACCGCAGAGATCGCGGTGATGGGACCCGATGGCGCCGTGAATATCGTCTACCGCAAAGAGATCGATGCAGCGAGCGACAAGGTCGCGGCCAAAGCCCAGTTCGTCGAGGAGTACCGCCGCAAGTTCGCAAACCCTTTCAAGGCGGCAGAGCTCGGCTACATCGACGAGGTAATTTATCCGCGCATGACCCGCCAGCGCATTGCCCGCGCGCTGACCATGCTTCGCGACAAGCGCGACCAGAATCCGCCGCGCAAGCACGGTAACCTGCCCCTATAAGCGACGGCCGGTGGCTTAGCGCCAAAACTCACAATCATTGCCAGTGCAAATGCCCGATGTTAGTGTGTTTGACGCGTTTTGGACCCAATCTCCCAGATGAAGGCTTGCCCGCTGTGCAAGACCGAATACCCCGGCGGAGAAGTCTTCTGCCCTCTGGATGGCGCGCGCCTCACGAGTCCTTCCATTGCCAACTCCCTGCTCAAACAGCCGGGTGAGGATCCGCTTGTCGGTATCGTTCTGCATGAGCGCTACAAGATTCTTCGCCGAATCGGCGAAGGCGGAATGGGCATCGTCTACGAGGCGACCCACGTCGTCATCGAAAAGAAGGTCGCGCTCAAAGTCTTGCGTGATGATTTCTCGTCGCGCCCCGAAGTGGTGGAACGCTTCCGCCAAGAAGCGAAAAGCGCGTCGCGCATCGGTCACGAGCACATCGTCGACATCTCAGACTTCGGCGAAACGCCGAGCGGCGCGAGTTACTTCGTTATGGAAATGCTGGTCGGCGAGGATCTCGCGGACCTTCTCGCGCGCGAAGGAACACTCGCGCCTCGTCGGGCAGCTCACATCCTGATTCAATGCTGCAAGGCGCTAGGCGCCGCGCACAGCAAGGGCATCGTCCATCGCGACATGAAGCCCGAGAACATCTTCCTCATCACGCGTGAGGACCAAGCCGACTTCGTGAAGATCGTCGACTTCGGTATCGCGAAAATGAGCGACATCGAGACTGCCGGCGCGCCCGGGCGCAAGCTCACGAAAACCGGCATGATTTTCGGCACGCCCGAGTACATGTCGCCCGAGCAGGCCGCTGGAAAAGCGCTCGATCATCGCGTCGATATCTATGCGATGGGCGTAATTCTATACGAGCTACTCACGGGCCGCGTTCCCTTTGTCGGGGACACGTTCATGGGCGTGCTCACGCAGCACATGTTTGAAGAGCCGCCCCCTTTGCGCACGGTCAACGCGCACGTGGCGTGCCCTCCCGAGCTCGAAGCGGTTATTTTCAAGGCGCTTTCCAAGGACGCCGCCGCGCGCTTTCAGTCCATGGACGAAATGGCTCGCGCCATCGCGACGGCGATGGAGTTCTCGCAATCGGTTGACCTCACGGAGAAAACGTTCTCGGGCTACGGCGAGCCAGTCAAAGCCAAGGCGCGCGGTCCCCGCATCCTGTCGCCACAGGCGGTCGCCACACAGGAGCTTCCGTCCATCGGACTCGCTCCGACGGAACCGCCCCCTGCTCCGCGAGCCAAAACCGGTCTTTACGTTGGTGGGGGACTTGGCCTCGTGATTGTGGGTATCGCGATCGCGTGGTTTGCGACGCGCCCTCCGCAGGCTGATTCGGCGACGCAGATTGCCGACGCGCACGTGAACGATCCGCAGTCCGACCCGAATGCACTTCCCGGGGTGGGCGATGCGCCCCCTGCGCTGCCCGATGTTCCCGACGCAGGCCCCGCCATTGATGCGGGCGATCCGCGCGCAGCCATCGTTTACGTCCTGACGGTGCCCGAGGATGGAGCCACGGTGACGGTCGCGAACCATCCCGAGATTTCATGTCCCGCTTCCCCATGTCAGTTCGATGCGCGCGCGGGCGATGCTCTTTTGGTGCGTGCACGCAAAGGCCGCCTCAACGGCGAGCAGGCAGTTGTCGTCGTCCCAGGTGACAATCGCATCGCAATTGCGCTCGCGTCGCACGCCGCGAGCACGCACAACACCACGACGATTATTCACCAGGTTGACACCAGCGAAATCCGCGACCCTCTCGCTCCGCGACGCTGACCTAATTGGTCAGGAGCACGAAGCGCGGCACTCATACGCGCCCGAGCCCAAACTCGTTTCGCAGCAAACGTTCCCTGCCGTGGTGCAGTCGGTGCAGCTCGATCCGCACTGCGTACTTGCCGAAATAGTTTCGCAGGTGTTGGCGTCGCCATCGCAGTTGCCGTAGCCCACATCGCAGCTTTCGACGTGGCACATGCCGCCAGCGCAGCTCGCGGTTGCGTTAGGAATCACGCAGATGTTCCCGCATTCATTGCACGTGGTCGCCAGGCTGATCGGCTCGCATCCATCGGCAGGGTTGCTATTGCACTCCATGAAGCCTGGGCTGCACGTATTCACGCAGCTGCCGGTCGCGCACGAGGGGGTGGTATTTGCTAGGCCCGAGCACGGGACGCCGCACGCTCCGCAATCGGTGAGCGTGCGAGTCGACACACACATGACTCCTGCCCCGGAATCACAATCCATGAGGCCCATTGAGCCATCGCAGCCCGTCGCGTGACAGACGCCGCCTTCGCACGAGGGCATGCCGCCAACCATGGCGGCTGTGCACGGCATGCCGCACTCGTTGCAGCTTGTGTCGAGACTTTCAACGGAGCAGGTAATGGTCGATGGGTTTCCATCGCAGTCGCGATAGCCCATGTCGCAATCGGTGGCGTGACAGAAGCCGCCCATGCAGCTTGCGGTGCCATGCACGATGCTCGACGTGCACATGGCCATGCACTCGTTGCACGTGCTGGACATGTCGACGCTCTCGCAGCCCGGCATCTCGTCATCGCAGTCGATAAAGCCTGCCTGGCAGGTTCCGGCAACAGCTTCGCACACGCCATCGCGACATTCTGCTGTGCCATGCACTGCGCTGTTTGAGCAAGCGTTGCACAACGCACCACAGTGTGCCGTGTCGGTAAGGATGTTGGCCTCACAGCCGTTGCTTGCGATCCCGTCGCAGTCGGCGAATCCGGCAGTGCAGGTACCTACCGCGCACGTGCCAGTACTGCAATCGCCGACACCGTTTGGAATCGTGCATGCCGTATTGCAACTGTGGCAGTTGGTATTGGTATTCAGGCGAATACATCCGCCCGGGCCTGTGCCGTCGCAGTCGGCTTCGCCACTCGGACAGGTGTTCGGCAAGCACTCTCCGGTCGCGCAGGTGCCTCCGCTTGGGCACGTGGCGTCGCAGCTTCCACAATGTTCGGCAGTGCGCGTGGAGCTCTCGCAGCCTGGCGCTGCCGAGCAGTCGTCCCAGCCGTCCAGGCAGGAGCGCACCGCACATTCGCCGCTCTGGCACTTGATCTCGGCGTGGGGCACGTCCGACGGCGTGCAGACGTTACCGCACCCTCCACAGTTGTTCACGTCGGTACTCGGAGCAACGCACGAGCCGCCGCAACACACGTCTGAGCCCGTGCAAGCGGGCCCGCTGCCGCATGCGCAGTTGCCCCCTGCGCACGAATCAGCCCGCGCGCTCTCACACGCCCTTCCGCACATTCCGCAGCTATTCATGCTCGTGTCGAGGTTGACGCAACCTTGGCCCGGACAACACGCGTCGCTGCGTCCGCCACCGCAGGCGCGCACTGCGCTATCGCCGGAACAGTCACAAGCTAGCGCTCCGCCCGCTCCGGGATCGGCGATGCACGCGTCGGCAACCAAGGCTGTGCCTGGGTTGCACGAGCTGCGGCAGGCTCCACAGTGCAGAATCGTGTTGAATGTAATCGCTGCGCGCGGCTGGCCGCTATCCCGACCCGTCAGCACGCACCCGTGGTCCGACATCGACACCAATACTTCGTCGGTCGTCAGGTCGCAGTCATCGTTTGCGCCGTTGCACGCGTCGGCGGTGACCCCCGCATTGATCGTCGCATCACCTTCGTCGCAGTCACCCGCACCCACATAACCGTCGCCATCCGTATCGTCGGAGCCGCACGGCTGGTCGATGCCATCGCAATCCTGATCGATGCCGTCGTCGCAACGATCGCCGGCACCGGGGTGAATGCTCGCCCCCTCCAAAAGGCTATCGTTGCAATCGGTGCCACCAACCGACATCGACGCGAAGCCGTCATCATCGACGTCGCCGGTCGAGCACATCGGGGCAGAACCGTCGCAGTTTTCATCGACGCCGTTGCCGCAGATTTCGGGCGCACGGGGATACACGCCCGGATCGCAATCGTTCAAATCGCATCCCGCCGTAACACCAGGCGGACACACGTCGAAGCCGTCCAAGTCCAAATCGGGCTTCAAACACGAGGAAAGTTCGTCGGCCACGCCGTTGCAGTTCTCGTCGACCGGCGTTTCACCGTCGGGCGTGCAGATCTCGGTCACACCGGGGTTGATGCTCGCATTGGTGTCGTCGCAATCGGGCGTACCGCCGATCGTGATATCCGCCGTGTAACCATCGCCGTCGCGATCGCATGCGGCGTCCCGGCCATCGCAATTTTGGTCGATGCCGTCACCGCACACATCGCTCGCCGACGGATTGCGTGTTGCATCTTGGTCGTCGCAGTCGCATGCGCCGGTCGTGGCTGTAGCGCGACAGGCGCTCGAACCGTCGCCGTCGTTATCGCCACACGCGATGTCGGCGCCGCTGCAATCCTGATCGACACCGTCTTCGCAGAACTCAGGCGCTCCGG
Organism: Sandaracinaceae bacterium; assembly: GCA_016712745.1. Taxonomy (GTDB): domain Bacteria; phylum Myxococcota_A; class Polyangia; order Polyangiales; family JADJQN01; genus JADJQN01. The sequence goes on along the minus strand of JADJQN010000015.1, from coordinate 482,147 downwards.
GGTAGATGATTCCGCTAAAGTCGACGGGGTCGCTGGGACATGTGGAGCCGACGCAACCACGGCAGTCGGCAGCAACAGTATCGGCGCATGCGAAGTCGCAAGCGACCATGCCGCCCGCACCATCGGGATCTGAGCAGAGGGATGATGGCGTCGGCGAGAAGCCATCCTGATCCTGGTCGGCCGTCGCAGCGTCGAGCGCCACGAGCATCACGGTGTCGCGCACAACGCCATCGATGTGATAGCAGCGCGTGGCTACGAAGGTGCCTGCTGGGCCGTGGGCGATGATTTGGACGAGCACGTCAGTCTCGCGCTGAAACGGAATCGCAACGCGAAGCGGCTCCGTGTGAAGCTCGCGCGCTGACTTGTGGACGGGTCGCTCGCCGGAAACCGACAGCGAACGGCTGTGGTCGGTTGGCAGCACGCGCACGCGCACCGAATCGAGATCGCCGACACTGTCGGCACTGATCAGAAGTGAGTACTCGCTTTTCGCGCATCCGAAAGACGCGAGAGAAAAGACAGCGACTAAGCTCGCAACGCACGTTAGACGAAGCACCCGGTCATGGTAGCAGCCCCCTCCGCCGGGGTCACCTCTCTTGACGCTCTGTGTCACGCGAGGTTAGCTCTCCCATGGCCGAGCCGCCTCCCCCCGCAAAGACGATTTCGGATCTCGAGTGGGATCGCGTCGTTCGTGCGGTGCTCTCGCGCTGCAAAGGTCCGATGCGCGACGCAGAGGAGCTTCCTCTTGCTCCATCGTTCGCGACGACCCAAACGGCGCTCGACGAGTCGCGCGAAGCGTTCGGGCTATACACGGCCGGCGAGCCGCTGCCGCTGGACGGGATCGCGATGTAAGCGAAGCGCTCTCGCGCCTCGAACGACAAGGCGCACTTGAGGGCATAGCGCTCAACAACATTGCATTGACGGTTGCCTGCGCACGAACACTCCGGCGCTTTGTCGGCCTGCGCCGCGTGCGCGCGCCCCGACTCTTCATCGCATGCAGTACCGACCCGTCGCTCGATGCGCTTGAAGACGAATTGCGAGCCGCGGTCGACGTCGACGGCACGCTGCACGATCACGCAAGCCCTGAGCTCAAGCGCCTGCGCATTGAAGTTGCCAACGTGCGCGCACGCATATTGGCCCGCCTTGAGGAGCTGGTGCAGAAGCATCAAGACATCCTCTCCGACAGTTATCACACGTTGCGAGAAGACCGATATGTCCTGCCGGTTCGTACCGATGCACACGAGCGCTTGCCCGGCATCGTTCACGGGACAAGTGCGAGCGGTGCAACTGTATTCATTGAACCGCGGGCCCTCGTTACGCTCGGCAATCGTCTCAAAGTTGCGCAAGGCGAAATGGAGCGCGAGGTCGCGCGCATTTTGGTGATTCTCTCGGATCTTGTGCGCGAGCGACTGCCCGCGCTGCAAGGAGCGGTGTATTCGCTCAATCAAGCAGACCTGCGTCATGCGTGCGCGATTTTTGCGCGCGACCTCAGCTGCACCTTTCCCAAGCTCGTCGACGAAACCCGCATGCGCTTGCGGCAAGCACGCCATCCGATCCTGCTGCTCGACGGCGTCGCTGTCGTTCCCAATGACGTCGAGATTCAAACAGGCCATGCGATTGTTCTGTCCGGCCCCAATGCAGGCGGAAAAACAGTGGCGCTCAAGATCTTGGGCCTATCCGCGCTCATGGTGCGGGCGGGGCTCGCTTTGCCTTGCGCGGAAGGCAGCGAATGCGGCTTCTTCACGCCCATTCTCACCGATGTTGGCGACGATCAATCGCTCGCAAAGAATCTTTCGACCTTCTCCGCGCACATCACCAATCTCGTGCGCATCCTAGAACAAGCAGGACCGCGCTCCTTGGTCCTGCTTGATGAGCTCGCCGGGGGCACCGATCCCGAAGAAGGAGCCGCCCTTGCCTGCGCGGTCGTCGATGCGCTTTGTCGTCGTGGCGCAGCTGTTGGTGTCACAACCCACTACGAGCCCCTCAAAGCACTGGCTTTGCGGGATCCACGTTTGCGCAACGCATCGGTCGGATTCGACGTTCGCGAAATGCGCCCGACCTTCACATTGATGCTCGACGTGCCCGGAGCCTCGAGTGCGCTTGCGGTCGCAAGCCGCTTTGGAATTCCCGCCGACGTCATTGAAACGGCGCGACGCGTCTTGCCCGATCAAGCCAAGAGCTTTGACGAGCTCGTGCGAAGGCTCGAAGAAGAGTGGTCGGCGCTCGCCATCACGCGCAAGAACGTCGAGGAGGAGCAACGTCAGGCCGCCGACATTCGCGAGAAGCTTGCGCATGAGCTGGTGGCGCTGCAGGAACGGGGCAAGAGCGCCATTTCCAAAGAGACGGAACGCCTCGTTAGCGAGATCAAGCGCACCCGCGACGACGTGCGCGAGGCGCGTGCGCGCGTAAAACAGAAGAAGCTCGATGAGCAAGCGCTTGAAGTCGCGCGCAAAGTAGTCGATAGCGCGGCGAGCAAGCTCGCGATGGGCGGAGAGTTCGAGCCGGTCGTGGCACGCGAAGCCGAGCCGGATCCTGCGAATTTCGATCCCAGCACCCTGCACGCCGGCATGCGCGTTTTTGTCCCACGCCTTCGATCGGAGGCCGAAATTCTCGAAGGGCCAACCCGCGGGCGCGTTCGTGTAGCGGCAGGCTCGATGAAACTTTGGCTTGGGCTTCACGAGGTGCGCGCGGCCACCAAACCACCGCCCGAAAGCCCCAAGGCATCGCGTGAGATGCGCGAAGCGCTTCCGGCCAGCACAGCTATTCCGACGGCGACGGCCGACAATACGCTCGATGTGCGCGGTCTTCGCGCCGACGACGCCCTGGCAATGATGGACAGTTTCCTAGACCGGCTTTATGGAGCATCCGTGAACGTCGGATACATCCTTCACGGTCTTGGCACAGGGGCTCTGCGCGACGTTTTGCGCGCCAAGCTTCGTGAGCCCTCGCGCTACGTTCGGGAGAGTCGGCCTGCGACTACCGAAGAAGGCGGCGACCGCTACACCCTCGTATTTCTTCGATGAGCAACTTTTCCCTGGCATCCGTCGGCGCCTGGTTGGCCGTGGCGCTCGCGGCCTATTTCGTACGCGGCCGCCCCTACGCGATGTTCGTGAGCATCATCGTCGGCGTGTACACGTTCTCTGCAACGTCGTTCGCCCCGATTGTCGCAGACACGCTAGTTTGGCCCGCGTTCGCGACTCTGCACGTGAGCGTGTACGTGCACCTGCTTTTGCTCGCAAGGCCCCGCATGCGTCCTCTTTGGTATCGCGTGTTCGTGAGTATTCCCGCGTCGTTTTTCGTCGCGGGCGCTGTGCTCTCGCTCCCCTGGGGCATTCTCATTCGACTCGGCTTTCATCCGTGGGTGCCCTGGTTGCCATTCGCCGTTGCGCTCACCGGCGTGTGGCACTCCATGACCGCTCGCAAGAGCAACGTCCACATCGTGCTCGACGAGCTGAACATTCCCACCATGGCGCGTCATCGCTCGAGCAAAGAGCACACCGACCGCCCACTCAAGATCGTGCAGATAACAGATCCCCACCTCGGGCCCTTCATGTCAGTCGCGCGTCTGCGTAAAATCTGTGAACGCGCAGTCTTGGCCGGTCCCGATTTGATCGTGCTCACGGGTGATTTTCTCACGATGGAATCGCAGGACCGCGCCGATCATCTTCGCGACGCGCTCGCACCGCTTCTGCCGATGGCCGGACGCACCTTTGCATGCCACGGCAATCACGATCATGAGGCGCCGCGCGTAGTCGCCGAGGCCCTCTCGAGCAACGGCATTCACCTCTTGATTGACGAGCAGGCAGTCGCACGCACGCCGTACGGCGATGTAGAAGTGCTGGGCTTCGATTTCGTCTTCGCAAATCGTAAGGAGCACGCTGCCCGTCTAGCGGCGAAATACCCGCGCACCGGACTTATGCGTATTGCGCTTTTGCACGATCCGGGCGCGTTTAAGCACCTACCCGAGGGCACAGCCGATCTCGTCCTCTCTGGTCATACGCACGGCGGCCACCTTGGTTTTGTCAGTCTGGGGGGGACGTGGACAGTCCCGCGAATCGTCGACATGCCCGACCACGGCCTATGGGCACGAAATCGGGATCGGCTCTACGTGCATCGTGGGACAGGTCACTACGGATTCCCGTTGCGACTTGGCGTACCGGCCGAAGAAAGCGTCCTACACGTTCACTCGAAACGTTCGTAAGGGTCGCTGGCGGGCGTTTGCATGGACGTGTCCATGTTCGTTGCGTTGTCGGGTGGCGCCACGTGGGTAGTGATAGAGGGCGCGGCCTGAGGCGCAGCCCGGTTTGCGGACGCACGCACGGCAGCGTCGCGCGCACCGGTCGCTAAACGTTTGGTAGCCGCGGCGGGACTGCCGCTGACAGAGTTCACGCCAATGCGCGGGCTGAGGGCAATCAATGGGGTCGAGTTGCTGCTCGTAAGCTCTACGTTCGCGTCGTCGTAACCGTCGAGATGTAACGACACGGGCACCGATGTGCCGCCTTCGCCCAGAGCTACACGCAACGGAGTCACGCCGAGCACTTCTCCGTCTCGCTGTACCTCTGCACCCAATGGCTCGGTACGAAGAAGCACGGACGTGACGACCGGAGCTTGCTCGTCGACGGCGGAGTCCGAACTTTGGACCGGTGTCACGATAAGCTGTTGCCGAGAATGCGAAGGCTTCGATGTGAGCACATAGATTGCGATCACCAGTGCGACGAACAGTACGGCGATGCTTGCAAACAATGCGGCGCGCGGAACTGACGAAAGTGCCGTCACCGCAGCGACAGGTCGCGACGACGTGGGATTGCGCATCGCTGCTTCGACATCGGGGAGACACGCGGTCAGGGCATTGTCGAATTCTTCGGCATTCAGAAAGCGGTCTTTAGGCTCCTTTTCCAGTGCCTTCATCACGACCCGCTCGAGGCTTTGGGGGATCCGAGCTTGTGGCGCGACCTTGCGCATCGGAACCGGTCGCTCTTTGATGTGTTTGGCCATCACGACAACTGCGTCATCGTCGAGAAAAAGCGCACGCCCCGTCAGCATCTGGTAGAGCAGCACGCCGACCGAATAGAGATCGCTGCGCGCATCAAGTGGCTTGCCTTGCGCCTGCTCGGGCGACATGTAGCGGGGCGTTCCGAACACCGTTCCCGCCTGAGTCTCCAGCTGATCGACTTTGCGTTCGCCCTGAATCACCTTGGCGATGCCGAAGTCCAAGACCTTCACCACCGGATCGGCGCGGCCGTCCACGCGCATCAAGAAGATATTGTCGGGCTTCAAGTCGCGATGAATGATCCCTTTGCTATGTGCCTCAGCAAGACTCTGCAGTATCTGTTTTGCGACAACGACCGCCTCGTGCAACTCCATCGCGCGCTGGCCTTCGAGGCGTTGCGTGATGAGCTCGCCCTCGAGGAGCTCCATCGCCAAGAAGAGCAAACCGTCTGTCGTCTCACCGTAGTCAAAGACGCGTACCGTGTTCGGGTGCACCAGCAGACTGGTCGACTTTGCTTCGCGCTCGAAGCGTCGAACCGTTTCGCGATCAGCGATGAGCTCCCGCTTCAAAATTTTGAGTGCGACTTGACGATCCAAGCCCACCTGCTCCGCTCGGTAGACAGTGCCCATGCCGCCGATGCCGATGCGCCAGATGATCTTGAAGCGACCGCCGACAACTACGCCTCGTAGCGGGTCGGCCTCGGCCGACGCGAAGTGTCGCGCTTCCATGAGGCGTGTTCCGTCCTTCGTGCAGACGCGAACGTCCGACTCGGCGTACTGCGTCCGGCATTGCGGGCAAATCCGCATGAAGTGGCGCGAAGTCTAACACGCGCCCCGTCTACACTAGCGAACGCAATTTCTACCGTTATTAAGGGCTGGTATTGGGGATGCAGCGCATGGCCCAGAGGCTTCCACTACGCACCGGCCTACAGGAGGCGTTGCTCCCACAGCTGCGATCGCTACAGCAGGTATCCGCGCAAATGTGGTCTTCGCATGCTCCGTCGTAGCAATCGAGATCCGCCGTGCAGCTCGAGCCGGTGGTGGCGTCGCCCGATTCGAAGATCTTGGGGATGCATAGCGGCAAGAAGTCGCGTGCGCCTGACGGGGCGTCGATATAGCCGTAACCGCAATAGGCAGTGAGCCCCGAGAACCCCGCGCAGTCGACGCTTGCGCTACAGGGCTCGGTGCAAAGCGCGATGCTAAACGATGCACCGACGCCCAGCTGCAAGCAGATGCCGGACTTGCACTCCTCGGGCGATGCGCAGAGTTGCCCAGACTCCAGAGTGCCGGTTGTCGCTTGGCAAGAGTAACTGCTGAGGTCTGTACGTCCTGCATCGTGAATGCCCGCCGCAATCGAACACGTGAGCGCTGCGCCTCCTGCGCATTGGGCGCTGTCAGTGCAGGTGGAGAGGCAATGGCCGGCTTCGCAAACGCCGGACGCACACTCGGTGTCAGCGGCGCACGCCGCCCAGGCAACGCCAGCACCCGCTGTCATGGGTCGTGCAATCGTGGAGCGTGGCAAGCAGGCGCGCGCTCCTGAACCCGATGCCCAGCAGATACCGCCGAGGCTGCTGCAGTCGCTATCGCTGCAGCAGGCTGCTGCGCAAACGCGTGTGACGGAACCCGGGAGTCGAAACGCAGCGCTCTCCATGCATGCGCCACTTCGACACTCGATATCAGCCGTGCACGCCGCCCCAAGCTCAAGCTCGTAGTCAAAGCACTCGTGTGTCACTGGGTTGCAACGTTGGGTCCCCGGGCAGGCGTTCGTAGCCGAGGAGTCGCAGCCCTTACGTGGATCGCACAGCCACGTACCGTCGGTATTGATGACGCACAAGTCGCCAGGGCTACAGAGATGGCCGGGCACGGTGCAATCCGGCTTCAAGCAAAGGCCCACGCTCGAAATGCATTCCGTGCCGGCAACTGTGCAGAGAGGACCGTCGGTAGTTTCGTCGGTCGAGCCATCGCAGTCGTTGTCGTGCCCGTCACAGATTTCGATCCCTGCGGAGATGCCCACACCCGCAGGATGAGAGCTCGGATCCCCATCGTCGCAGTCGGCGAGCAGACGCATCCCGCCACCGCACCAACTGAAGCCGTCGTGATCCGCATCGGCGCCATCATCGACGACGCCATTGCAATCGTTGTCGCGTCCGTCGCAGAGCTCCATCGAGGCCGTGCAGCCAGCGTCTGCAACCGTGCTTGGATCCACGCAGAATCCGCCGATGCTCGAAGTCCCGCTGGGACACATATCGCCGAGACTTGAGTCGCAGCGAATCGGATCACTCTCGGGTGTCACGATGACGCTGCACGCCGAGAGTGCGAACGCGAGCGCTAGGCACGCGAGAACGCGCATCACAGGCTCCCCCGCAGTGAAAGCATAAACCCTTGCGTATTCACCGAAACCTCAGGCACGGGGGTGGGTGTGGAGCCTTCTGGGTAGTGTTCAGTATCTCGCGAGCGCAGGAAGTAGAGCAAGCCGCTTGTGACGGCGAGCGCTGCGCCCACCCCAAAAGCGATGTCGGTAGCCATCGCGAAGGTGTTCGCGTTTGCGACCAGCGCTTCGTGTTGTGAAAGAGAACCATCGCGTCCGACGACGAAATCGCTAGCTTCCGATTGCAGCCCGAGTGCGCGAATTCCGCAAACGGTGCCCGCGATTAGGAAAGCCGCCGCAGTGCCGGCTGTGGCAAAGAACGCCACATCAGCGACGCCGCGTTCGCGAACGACCACCGGACCGACATCGCGCAGCGCTTCATCCTGCGTGGGTTGTGTCTCCACGGGGTGCGCGCCCCCGACTTCGCCTCGTGCGCCTTCGAGGCGCCGGATGATTCCTTCAACGCGCGCGTGTTCATCGGCTTGCGTCGCCGGTAGCAAATCGAGATAGCGATGGTACGAACGGATCGCGGGATCAATCTCGCCGAGCAGCTCTTGTACGCGGGCAACGTTGTACGCGAGATTCGCGGAGGTCGGGTCGAGCGCAGCAGCACGTTGCAAGGCCAACAGTGCGTCGCGGTAACGTCCTTGCTGATAGAGCTCCCTGCCTTGGCGATAGAGCTCGACTGCTTCTGCCGGCGGAGGCTGAACGCTGCTCTCCTGCGCGGCGAGCGGACTCACGCGCAAAAAAAGAACGCAGCTTGCCGCAAGCAAGATGCTGACTAAGCGCATAAGAGAAACGCTGCCCAAAACCCCTACCATTCAGGTGCAAGGTACAGTGTCCCCAGCCGCCAGGCTACTGCGTCGCAACTGTGGTATTGAACCTCGATATGAAGCGAATTCGTTGCGCGTACAGCGCGGTCGCACTGTTAATTTGGGGTGCCTCAGCACCGGTGCACGCGCAGTGGCGCAGAGATACCGCGTCAGTCGCCTCCTCCACCGAAATGGTCGCGGCGCCAGACGATGCGCGCGCCATCACCGCGAACCCTTCGGCACTCGCCTATCTGCCTCACGCAAGCTTGGTCTACGCGGGCGCGACGCGCTCCACTCAATGGATAGGGGGCCATGCGCTTTACGGCGCGCTCCCCCTTCCCTTCGGATTAGCGCTGGGCGCCGGTCTGGAGGCGCGGCAGATGCCGACACTCGGAAATGATTTCGTGGGCACGTTCGCGCTCGCAATGCGCGCTTCGCCCTTTTGGTCCTTCGGCATCAACACGCGTTTCATCGATTCGCGATCAGGCTCTTTGGATGGCGCAGTGAGCGTCGATTTGGCGGCAAGTTTTCGCGCCGCTGACTTCTTGACTTTGTCCCTGCTCGCGCGCGACGTGAACGCGCCCGGTTACAACAATCCCCTGCTGGGCGTCGTGCCTCGGTCGTTTGTGTTTGGCGTAGGCTTGCGACCCGTCGGCTCGATACTGACCCTTGATGCCGCCGCGGTGGTTGATCAAGAAGGTCGCATGGGCGCGACGGCGGCGATGCTGTTAGGCGTTCCGTACGTAGGCAGCTTCTTTGCGCGCGGCCAAATCGACCATATCTCAGACGCCGATCAGACGACGATGCTCACCGCGGGCCTCTTAGTGAACTTCGGCAATGCATCGGCGGGCGGTGGCGTGCTCGTAGGCAACACCGCGCAAGAGTCGCCGGGCGCGTTCGGCATCGCACGCCTTGAAAACGGACAGCGGGATCACGCCATTCCCACCGGTCGCTACGTGCTCGACGTGGAGCTTCGCGGTACAAACGCACAATCGTTCATTCGTTTGGTCGCTCAGCTAGACCGCGCAATTCACGATCCTCAGGTAGCGGGCGTGCTCTTGCGCCCTCGCGGAAGTGGACTTGGATTGGCGCTCGCGCAGGAGCTGCGCTTGATCATTCGCACGCTTCAGCAGGCCGGCAAGCGCGTGGTCTGTCATCTTGATGACGGAACGGGCAGTGAATTCTACGCGTGCGCGGGAGCGGACCGCGTACTTCTCGATCCGGCAGGTGGCGTTCGCTTGATGGGTCCGTCGAGCAACACTCTCTTGCTTGGCGACGCACTCGCGAACGCTGGCCTTCACGCCGACTTCATTCGCATCGGACCTTACAAGAGCGCGGTCGAGCAACTCGAGAACAACGCGATGAGCGCGCCGTCACTCGAAGATCACACCGCGATGATGGACGATTCATTCTCACGCTTGCTGCACGACCTCGCCGGTGACCTGACGGTTCCGGTTGAACGCGTAAGCGCTCTCGTTGACGGCGGCCCGTATGTGACGTCCGAAGCACTGGCCGCGTCTATCGGCGATGCGGAGGCCGACGAATGGCATATGGCCGAAGAGCTAAGCGCCGGATTCGGCGGCAGCTTTCCACGTCGGGGCGAGGCGCCGAACGAAATGGACCAACAGTGGGCCGCGCCAGGGCGCATCGGCGTTGTGCTCATCAATGGCGACATCGTCGATGGCAATAACATCGATATTCCTTTTCTCGACATTCACATGACCGGTGGTCGCACGGCGGCGCGCGCTATTGAACAGTTGGCTGCGGATGCGTCTGTTCGAGCCATCGTCGTGCGGATCGATTCGCCTGGCGGCTCCGCGCTCGCATCCGATCAGGTGTGGCGCGCAATACGCCGTGCGCGCGCCCGCAAACCGGTGATCGCATCGCTCGGCGCCGTTGCTGCCAGCGGCGGTTACTACATTGCGTCCGCTGCGAACGAAATCTGGGCCGATCCGAGCACGATTACCGGGTCTATCGGGGTATTCTTCGGCAAGGTCGATGTCATTGAACTCGCGAACCGCGTCGGCATCAACGTCACAAACATCAGCCGAGGGCGCCATGCCGGGGCCGAGTCCATCTGGCGTCCTTTCGACGACGACGAACGCGCGATGCTCGCGGACAAAGTGCGGCTCTGGTATCGCCTCTTCCTGAATCGCGTGGCCGAAGGTCGCAATCTCACTCCCGCGCAAGTGGATGCGGCGGGTCGTGGTCGCGTGTGGTCCGGTGACCGCGCACTGACGATGCATCTCGTCGACCACCTCGGAGGATTGCAATCGGCGCTCGTGCGCGCGCGTGAGCTCGTGGACCTCGACGAATGCGCCGGCATCACCGTCTTACCGCGCCGACCGGAAGGCATCCTCGACTACGTCCTTGGTGCGGGCGGCTCTGCGAGTGCGGCCGAAGACGCAGCAAGCGTCATGGCCGCGCTGCCCGCCGATATCCGCGCGACAATCCGCACCGCCATCGCGATGCAACACATGGGCGACATGAGCGCGCTCGCACTGATGCCCTACACAATCGACCTGCGTTAACAAAAGGGGACAGTCCCCTTTAATCGAAAAGGGGACAGTCCCCTTTAATCGGAAAAGGGGACAGTCCCCTTTAATCGAGCAAGCGCACTTGGTCGCCCACGGCGATGACGCCCGGTTTGTCGTTGAGCGCGTTTTGTCCGAATAGGACGCGGTTTCTAACTCTGTGAATCGCGGCCAAGGCGGCCAGTGGTTCTGGACGCGAGAAGCTTGATTCAGGATCGATGTTCACGATGACGCAGCGCGAGCAGGGCTTCACGCATTCAAGGATTAGCTCGCCGACTTGCAGCCGCCGCCACCCGTCTTCCTCGAACGCTGATCCGCCTGCGATGACAATATTAGGGCGGAAGCGCGACATCGAGATCGGACGCGCGAGGCGTGCGTTCAATGCTTCAAGCGACGCTTGGTTTGTCACGAGCAGTGGAAAGCCATCCGCGAATCGCACGTTGCGATTTTCACTCACGTAGCGCGTGTCTACGCGCCGCTTCGTCGTCTGCGGCATGCACACCAGATGCGCGACCTCGCCGAAGAATGCCGTGGCCCATGCGTTCGCGTCGTCCGAAGCAACGGAGGCAAGACACGAGTCACTCCAAACCTTCACACGCATCTGCGGTGCGAGATGACTGCGCTCGAGAGGCAATGAGATGGACGGAAGGTCGGGCGCGTCCAGCTGAAGAGTGTCTTTGGTGAGTGTCGTCCGAATCAACGCCATGCGCGGATGCTCGCGTTGCGTGAGGAACTCCCCCTTCGCGTTGACGAACATGAACGCGCGGTCGTGCAAAATGCCGCGGTCGTCAAGCTCTGCGCGGTCGAGCGCGAGCCCGGCGGCCGACTTCACTGGGTAAACGTGCAGGGCGGAGACGTGCATCGGCTACGAATCTAGTGTTGTGAAAGCTCGTAAGGAACTGCGGACACCGTGGTGACTTCGCCGCCCGGATTGATGGGGAATTCCCAATGCTGCGCGGCGCTCGCAATGCATTCGCCAAGAGCCGGCCAACTCATGTCGCCCACATCGACGTGTATGTCATGCACGGACCCGTCCGCGTTGATTACGAACGAAAGCAGTGCGGTACCTTGCAAGAGCGGATTGTTCGCAAGCTCGCGCTCGTAGCAATAGCGAACGTAGTTCACCTTGCGAGCCACGCCGCCGCGAACCGCTGCGCCGGACATCGCGCCGCTCACCTGCAAGTCACCAATACGCACCGAAGGGCGCGGCCCCACGTAGGCGCCGGGCGACGCCGGCGTGTGCATCGGAGATGTTGTGTTCGTAGCGAGCTCGCCGAGCGTCGGGCTCGGACTCGGACTCGGACTCAGGCTCGGACTCGGAGTCGGACTCCGGCTCGGACTCGGACTCGCGTCCGACCTCCCACACGCCATCACCAACATCACCATCAGCAGGCTCGCAATGCGCACCATCACTCCAACCTCAATGCGCCGATGCAAACAAGCGCAGCGCAAACGCACCCTGCCCGCTTGCTGCACTCGCCTCGAGTCGATACGCGCCGTGCTCCTGCGGACATACGGCGTCCGCCGCGCCAACCATCGCAACCGAGTCATGACGTGTATCGCGCTGGACAGCGACGCCGCTCGAATCGAAGAGCGCCAGATCGAGATCTGAGATGGTCGGCGCGCCGGCCGCGACGATGCGATAGCAACGTCCACGCTCGAGAACGATCGTGTGCTCCGAGCTGCCGTGCTCTACCAACGTTCCATGCTCGAACGGCGTCTCGCCGTTCATTCCGTGCAGAATTGGCGCGGCCGCAGCCACGACGGCCCGCTCGAGCGAATCCGTCGGCGGCGCTTCGACTGGAGTCGCCGGCGCAGAAGAAAGGGGAACGTCCCCATTATTCGCGCAGGCGAAGAGGAGGGAAGTGACAAGCACGCAGCCAGCCTTCAACGATGTGCGGATCACGGTGGGGCGACCTTTCATTTTGACGAACGGCTTGTCGCGCAGAGCCTACGCAGAACGGCTCGCGAGCTTGTGCACGACCTTGCCGTACCAATACATGCCCGCCGCCGAGAACACGCCGACAGTGGCCATGATCAACCACACGGCTCCAACGTTGTGCGTGCTGTGCAGAAGCTGCGTCAGGTGCTGCGGAGTTTCGTGCGTGTAAGCAACGAGACGTTGGAATGCCTCGCCGTTGGCAATGGCATCAACTTCGGTTTGCGGCATTCCGCGCTGAACCAAAAGCTCGCGCGAGAAGATGTCCTTCGATGCGAAGTGGTCGTAGAGCCGCGTCCCGAACTGACCTTCGAGAGTCCAGCCGACTGCCAGCGGGATTTGCGAGAAGCCGAGGTACATCGCCTTCTTGTCGGACGGCGCAAAGTTGCCGATGTATTCGCTGAACTTAGGGCTTGAGAGCATTTCACCAATGCTGAAGATCGCAATCGCAATGAAGGACATCCAACCGAGCATGGAGTAGCCGGTGAGAATTAGACTCGCGCTCGCGAACAAAGTTCCCACAACCATGCTCGTGATGGCTTTCATGCGTCCGCTGAGCCACGCGAACAAAAAGCAGGTAGTCATGATGAGACCGGCGTTCAGGTTCAGCATGCCTTCCGGCTGTATGTGCGTGTTGGTTGGGTCCATAACGACGAAGAAGCGAACAAAACCGCTCTTCGGGCCCTCGCTGCCAAAGAGCGAACCCACGACATCGCTCGAGTCGACCCAATCGTCCAAATGCGCGGGAAGCACGTCGAATAGAGCGTTAAACATGAACCAAAAGCCACTGAAGATGAGCAGGTAAATCCAGACGTGCGGCTTCTTCAGCTCGCGCATGGATTCCGTGAAGAGGCTCTTGCGTGCAAGCGTGCCGGCCTTCTCCTGGCGCGCACGCTCGAGGCGCTCCGCCTTGCCCGGCTCTTTGTAGAGAAGGAGCAAGAGGAAGTTGATGCAAATGATGGCCGCGCACGCGTAGAAGACTTGGGACCATGCAAGTTTGCGCAGATAGCCCGCGAGCAGCGGCCCGATGAAGCCGCCGATATTAACCGTCTGATAGAAGATGCCCCACGCCATCGACGAGTTCTCGCGCGATGTCGAGTTGACGAGCGTGCCCTGAATACCGGGTTTGAAGATCGCCGTACCAGTGGCGAGCAAAATCGCGCCCGCGAAAAATCCGCCGTAGCTGTGAAAGAAGGCCATCACGAGGTAGCCCATGATCTTTACGACTGTGGAAACGGCGATGGTCTCTTTGTACCCGTACCGATCGGACAAACCGCCAGTAAACGCCGGGACGAGCGACTGCGTGAGAGCCCACACCGTGAGGATGGTTCCAAACTCCGTCATCGTGACGCCCAAGCCGCCAGCGCTCACGGGATCTTTTGCGTAGAGAGTCGCGACTGCTTTGACGCCGTAGTATGCGAGGCGCTCGACCATCTCCATGCCGCCGACAACCCAGAACACATAGCTGAGCGATCCAATCGCGGCCCACAAACCAAGCTGCGGTACGTCCGCCACTCCGTGCCCTGCGTTCGCACCTTCGGCTGCGCTGCCCTGCCCGACTTCGCTCTTGCTGGTCTCGATATCCATCCGTGCTCCTGAAAGAGGCCCGCACCATGACTAACCCCATCCGCTCAAGCAAGCGGACTATTAGGGAGCCACTTCGGCACGGCCCGAATCGCGCCATGTGTCGAAGAAATGGAAGGTTTGGGCCTGAGCCGCCTCGACCGGATTGGTGACTGCAACCGGCGAAATGGCCATGAACGGCTGGGTGACCGGGTGCGCGTAGTCGTGGGTCGACTGCTGGGTGTAGAGGAAGGTATGGGTCGCGGGCGCAAACACGACCAACGCGCGCGTCACGTTCATCGTGCCAGCCATCACATTGTCGGTGAGCGGCAAGCTGCCTGTCGCGACGTCGGCGTAGCGCGGCGCACTTCCCGTCATCACGGCGCCGAGCGCCCGCGCTGCGGATTCAGTCGAACGATTCGGCACAGACTCGTCGTCGAGCGCCATGTGCATCAAGATCGGAATGTCGCGCGCGCGAAGCGTGTGCATGCACGACATCGCGTCGCCGCCGTCGAGCAGAGTCTGCCAAATGGCAATCTCAGGGCGGAAGCGTGTGTGGTAGTTCACATAGTCGACGGGCAACACGCCGATGCGTGGCAGCAAGATCCCGAAGAAGGAATTGTAACCGGCGCTCTCGGAAACGATGTGCGTGATATCGCCACCGCTCACGCTGAAGAGCGCCGCTCCAATGGACGGCTCATTGGCCACGAATTCTTCGCCGATGATTCCGCCGAGCGAAATGCCGATGAATGCCAGCGGCTCGTCGGCGAACGTCAAAGTCGAAAGGCCCGCGTCCGCTGAACGTACCGCAGCCCAATCACCGTCGTCGATGGCGCGTGTCGTGGTCATCAGATCCACAACGGCCTGACGGAGCGTGTCGCGCAAGTAGAACGGATGGAACGGAACGAGGTCACCCGCTTCATCGCCAATGCCCGCAAAGTCGACGACGATATTCTGACCTTCGGTGTCGCCGAAACCGTCAGGCGTGGCCGCGTCGGTAAAGCCATTGCGATAGTCCGGCATTGCGCCTTGCGAGCGAAGCCCGTGGAAAGGCGCATCAATAGCGATGACGGCCCAGCCTTCTTGCATCGCTTGATCGACGATTCCAAGAGCTGCCCCACGCTGCGCGCCAAGCCCGTGTTGAAACAGAATAACGCGCATGTCCGCGTAGTCAGCAGCGATGGGCAACCACAACGTAAAGGGCACGGTTTCCGTACGCTTCACCACAAGGTCGCCGGACGTATCGCGCGTCCACTGTCCGTGCACGAGGGGCTCTGCCATCGCAAATCCCGGCGACGGCAGCGTTCCGTGAATCATGTAGCCAACATTCGAGTACGGAACATGTCCTTCGGAATCAAATCCAACCGACGCAACGGCCTGCGTGCCCAGGCGCTCTTGCAGCTCCGTCGCGCCGGCGACGACATCCGTGACGGATGCCACCGGTCCCGCGCCGCCGCGCACGACTTCCCGCGCATCAGCGAGGTCGGCAAGCACCGTCTGCGTGCGAAAGACCGCGAGCGCGATCACGTCGCTGCGCACGACACCATGGGACGAAAGCTGTGTGAGCGCTCCATCGTACTGTGCGAATGCTGCTGCTGCGCGTGCGTCAGCCGGCGCGCTCGTCGCATCACGCAACGCTGCAAACTCAGCTGAAGCTTGCAACGCGGTTCCGCTTTCATCGCGAATGCCTGAGGTCAGGACCGCAGCGTAACGACCACCGGGACGCAGCGGGTGCCCGTTCGACGGACGCACCGAAAGCTGCTTTAACGCAGCTTCGTAGTGCAGCTCGACCGGCACATCGTCAAACGCGCTGGGCGACGCCGCATCGATGTCGATCAGGCGCACGGAGGTCGCGGTCAGCGATTCCGGATCGACGGCGCCGTCAAACGTGAAGAAGACAGGGGACACCAAGCCAAAGCCGTCGAGCTCTCTGAGGCTCGCTACTTCCGCGGCGAGGTAGTCGGGATCGGCGCCGCTCTCAGCGCCGGGCAACGACCTTACCGAAATGTGACCGTCGTCATCCAAGTACAAATCGTCGGGCCATGGGATCGCCCCGAAATCCATCGGCAACGCCTCCAGAGTGAACACGGGTCTCACCGCGGTGGCTGGGCTGTAGCCATCGCGCCCACATCCCATAGCCAAGAAAACGAAGAGAATCCCAATCGAAGGTCCGGTACGCATGCGCGCATGGTTTCACACCTCGAATCCCTCAAGCAATTCCGCCTTCGGGCGGGCATTTCCATGATCGCGCCGGCACACGTGATTCCCGGCCGTTGGGTTGCTTCACCCTCACCTAGCTGAGTACACTCCGCCTCAGACTTTTTCGCGCTCTTGAGCGTCCAAGTCACCAAGACCCCACCCATGTCCGGTAACTGCCACCGCTGTTCGGCTCCCCTGCAAGAAGGCGCGAAGTTCTGCCTGAACTGCGGCGCTATGGTCGAAGTCCAGCAAGACGCCGGCGAGACCGACAAGATGATCGGCAAGGTCATGCTCGGCCGCTACCGCATCGTAAAGATGCTGGGTGAAGGCGGCATGGGGCGCGTCTATCTCGCTGAGCAGAAGATGGGTGCGGCGACGCGCAAGGTCGCCATCAAGACGTTGCATCCTGAGTTGAGCGGCGATCCCCAACTCGTTGCTCGGTTTAATCGCGAGAGCGAAACCGTCATTGAGCTCTCACACCCCAACACGATTCAGTTCTACGACTTCGGCGAGCTCGAAGACAAAACGCTCTTCATCGTCATGGAGTTCATCGAAGGCGAATCTCTCGCGTCGCTTCTGCAGCGCGGCCCTATTGAAGCGACGCGCGCCGATAAGCTCCTGATTCAGATTTGCGGCTCTCTTCACGAAGCGCACGTGCGCGGCATCGTGCACCGCGACTTGAAGCCCGAGAATATCTTGCTCACCAACCGCGGCGGTCAAAGCGACTTCGTCAAAGTGCTCGATTTCGGAATCGCCAAGCGCAGCGAAGCGGAAGACGCATCCAAGGGCAAGCTCACCAAACAAGGCATGGTACTGGGGACGCCTCCTTACATGAGCCCGGAGCAGTTCAGCGGACAAGAGCTCGATGCACGCTCGGACATCTACTCGCTCGGCATCATGGTTTACGAAATGCTCACAGGTCGCTTGCCGTTCGAAGCGAAGACGCCGTGGGAATGGGCCACCAAGCACCTCACCGCTGCGCCCGAGGCGCTTGAGAACACTCCGGCAGGGGCGACAGTCTCCGCTGTGCGCAAAGCTGCGATCATGCGCGCGCTCGCGAAGAATCGCGATCAGCGTCAAGCAACCGTGCACGTCTTTTTGCAGGAGTTTACGGGTCATCAGGACGCGCAAGCGGCGTGGACGATGGCAACCTCCGGCGTCTCTCCGATGCCTTCGCCGAACACGCAAGGTCCGCCCACCGGTCGCACCCCGATTGGAACGCCGAATCAGATCCAGCACATGACGCCGGTGCCCTCTACCTACACGTCGGATCCGACAATGGCGGCGCCGCAAATCACTGGGCCCGTGCAGGGCCACGCACAGAGCGTCCCCTCCGTACCGACTCCCTACCAGCAGCAGCACACGCCTACGCCTGTTTCCTATGGTGGATATCAAACGCCCGTTCCCGGCCAACAAGGCGGCGGCGCTTATCATCCTTACACCGGCTCGATGGAAGCGTCGGGATCGACGGCAAAGAAAAACCGCGGCGCCGGCAAGCTCATCGCAATCGGCGTCGTCGCGCTCTGCGTCGTCGTCGGTGGTGGTGTGGGCGGTGCGTACTGGATGATGAACTCTGGCGGCTCCGCGAATGCAACGACGGCCAACGCAGACAGCGGTCGCACAGCGGGGACAACTCCCCCGGTCGGCACGAGCGGAGCGACCGGCACGGCGACGAGTCCGACCACGAATCCCACGTCTGTGGATCCCGCGACCGAGGAGAACAAGCCGCAAGTGCAGCATGTTGTGCCGCCCGTGGAGAATGCTGCGACGCAGCCCGCCAATCCGCCAGTTAGTCCGCCCACCAATCCGGCTGTCAATCCGCCCGCACATCCGCCTGCGACTCCTCCGCGCAATCCGCGGCCGCCCGAGCCGGCACCCTCAGCGGCGCAAGAGCAAGCGGCGCGCGTCTTGATTGGTACGCTGAACGGCCAACTCTCGCGCAACGATCTCGAAGGCGCGGTCACGACCCTCAATGCGGCTCAACGCACCGTCGGCCGCCACAACCCCATGCTCGAAGGCGTACGGCAAGGCCTGGAGCGCAAGGGCAACATCGCCATCGGCATCTTATTGCAGCAGGGCCGTTGCCCGTTGGCGCAAGCCCTCTACCGCCGTCTGCACAGCGTCAACGCCGAAGACGCAGCCCGTGGCCAGTTCGATCCCGAGTGGTGCGCGCGCCCGTAACAGGAGGGCGTCCGAGATGTGTGAGAGATCGCGTACGTGGGCCTGCCAACGACCCGGAGCAGGTGGCGGGCGACACGGCCGTGGCGATAGAAGTCGCCGGCGAGCTAGGTAGAACTGACGCCAGACGCCGGGCTGCAGTCTGGCGCCCCCAATGCGTCTAACATTTGGGATCCACTGAGTAAAGTCGCTGTGAGCCCTTCCAATTCGTACAGCCCAAATTGGCGTCAGGCGCTTGGCCTCAAAGTTGCTCTTTATCTCCGACATACGAGATACCTAGTACGTGGACATCGAATCGCTTGACGCCCTGCGGCACAGGGCGTAACCAACGCCGCAACTCGAGGCACAAACCATGGCATGGATGTTCCAGACTCAAACCGAGACCGAGACCGAGAAGCTCAGCTGGCATGCGATGTGTTGCCGGGATGACCTAAAGGGCCGCTGGGTGGCCCTCGATCAGTGCCGCTACGACGAGCATACCGGTTGCGCCCTCGAAGGCGCCGTCGTCGACTCCGACGACAACCTTGCCGAGCTCTGCCAGCGCATCAGTGAATCGCCCTGGAAGGGCTGCGCGATTTTGTTCTGCGACGCCGCGTAACCTGCCAGCGAACGCGGTGACGCGACCTCAGCGATGATGCAACGCCACGATGGCGTCTAGATCGAATCCCGCAGTCGGTGGATTGGCGCGCATGCCTGTAACGACGTTCGCGTCGCGGATGCGTACGTAGTTCGCTTCTGCGATTCCGAGGTCAGCAAGGTCGAATCGATCTCCGCCGGCCGCCTGCGTATCGCTCAAGTCGACAGAGCCGTTCGCTATGACCGGAGTGACCCCCGCGCATCCCGTATGCGGCGACGTGCTCGGATCGCAGGGCCATTCGGTAAAATTCACGCCGTCGCTGCTGACGCCGACGATGCCGGGTTCGATGAAAGGCGCGGCCATGACGCCGCCGATGTAGAACGCATTCTCGAAAACGATAAGATCGTCGCCCTCGCCGTCGGTCACCGGCGCACCCAGAGCAAGGACGATGCGTCCCCCGAGGCCTAAGCTCAGCACGTCCGTACTTCCCATGGAGGCGCCGAAACCGCGCGGCGCGCCAAGCACGATGTCGGGCATATGCTCCTGCCCGAAGCCCGCGCCAGTGCCCGGCGTGAACTGATGCACTTCAATCGCGTACGGCGATCCCGGCGTAAGATCGCTCCCATCGGCACGGCACCCAACGAGTGCGATAGAAGCGAGCAAGGTGATGGCGCGCACTACGGAGCCTCCGCCACTCCGTAAACGCCCAAGCTCCCCACCATGATGGGGCCGCTGACCGGCGTGACATCCGCATTCGTCGCGGTGTTGAAAACACGCAACGCAGCCGGCGTGCCAGCTGCAACGTAGAGCGCATTTCCAGATACGCGCACCGACATCGCGTCAGCGACAGTCAGTTCCACACCGACTGCGCCATCTGTCTCGATGATCTGGACTGTGCCGCCGCCGAGGAAGTCCCAGTCCGTGATGACAAAGAGCCCGCCGTTCGCAAACGCCATTCCGCCGGGATTGAGGCTCAACGTCGAGTCGAGCGTGTCCTCGGATACGACGATCGTAAGCGATCCCGTCGTGGTGTCGATCACCTCGATGCCGCCATCTTGCATCTCGTCGAGACCGGGCGCTTGAACGAAGAGGCTCGTGCCCGCGACAACGAGGTCGACGGGATTGGGGAAGTTGAGCGCGATGCCCTGCACGCCTTCAGAGGCGGTGTCCTGATCAATAAGCATGTCGGTCGCGGTGTCGATAACTGCGATCACACTTGGGCCCGCGAACGCCCGCCCGCCCTCGCCAAAGTAGTAGTTGCCCAGCGCCACGTACGCTTTGCTGCCCACCACGGCGATCGAGCTCATGTCGACGTGCCCGTCGACGTCGCCCGCCTGAAGGAAGGCCGCGAGATCAATCTGCCCCGTCACAGCGCCGTTGCCATCCATCGTGGGATTGATGATGGCGACCGTGTTCAGCGCATATTGCGTGACGTAGGCCTTCGTTGCGGAAACCGAGGCGATCGAGAGGGGATTCGTTCCGTAGGCGGTGCTGGGCTCAGCCAGTGCAATCGTGTGAGCCGTCATAGTCGGATCGGACGCCGATTGAACGCGCACATTGCCCGCGCCGTGCTCGAGTAGAAAGGTCGTGCAACCGGAGCGCATGGGAATCGAATCTTGATCGCTCGACGCCGTGGGCGCTCCGACAAGCGAGTTCGTCGCGGTAGATACACGTCCTAAGAAGCCATCGCTAAAGTTGCTCGTTGTCACGAGCAGGCTTGTGACAGCGCAGGGATCGAGACCCGCATCGCTGCCCGCATCGACGTCGCCGCTGTCGACGGTGGCGGCGTCAATCGCGCCACCATCGGCTAGCGCCCCACCATCGGTGTTGGCATCAATCGGGTCGTCGCTGCACGCGGCGAGCGCGAGCGAAATGGTAATCGTGATGAATGTGTTTGCGAATCTCGTCATGGTCGGCTCTTTTCTGAAAGCGTCCCCGCTTTCGTATGCCGCGACCGAGATCAAAGGGAAAACAAGAGAGCAATCCGACGTGAGGAAACGTGCGAAAGGCGCTCCCTCACTCCCCGTGAGGTCGGCAGCGTCGAGCAGACGGCAGGTCTCCTGGCTCCCGGATCATCCTTCCTCGAATGCCTTCCCGACTCAGAAGTCAGTGGCGAGATATTCGAAGTCGTCCCCGGTTACAGTGGCGGGGGCCGCGTAGGCTTTGAACCTAGCTTCCCTTGAATGAGCCCCGTGCTCATCCCATCCAACAACTTCTTGGATGACCGTTTGCTCGTAATTATTTCAACTACGCGACTCCTCCTCGCGAGCCGCGCGCATGCGTGTAGCGAACGTCGAGCGTTGCTGTCAATCGTGCGAAAGCGTCTCGATGATTTCGCGTGCAATTGTACGCGCTTTTTCGACTTCGCTAGGCGGCACGCTCACGGCGCCAACCACGGGATGGCCGCCTCCGCCGTACTTCGCGCAGATCGCTGAGATGTCGTGGGTGCGCGAAACTTTCGCCCACGGATTGGATCCCACGGACACTTTGGCGCGCGATTTGCCGGCGGTAATCGCCACGCAATAACGTGAATCAGGAAAGAGCCAATACGGAATGAACTTGTTGTAGCGGTCACTGCCGAGGCCCACCAAATCGAATGTGACGACACCGCTTTCGCACCGGGCTCGGGCTTTGATTTCCGTGAGTGTTTTCTCGTGCAGGGTGAGAAGAGGCGCAAGGAAGTCCTGAACTTCTTTTTCGCTCGCGATTTCGGCGAGCGTAACGCCACGCGATAGTTTCTCGATGCGTGGCGCGAGGAATTTATCCGAGCCATGCACTTCGACGACCGTCATCATTTTGAGCGCAGGCTCTTTGAGCTCGACTGGCATTGACGGAGTGGGAAAACGCGCCGCGTCGATGAGGTCGGCCCAGTCGACGAGATCCGCGAGCTCGGGTGCCTCGTGAGCGAACTTCGACTTCGTGATGTCGACAATCAGCTTGCAGCATGAGCCGTAGGTGGGATCGAAGAATTTTTGTCCCGAAGTGTCAGCGTCGAAGTGCCGCTGCTCTTCCTCGCCAACGATGCCGCTCTTGTGATGATCGAAGAACCAGGTGAGCGCAGGCGAGGTCGTGTACCTAAAATCCACCACTGCGTTCTCTTCGCCGTCCAGGACCGCGTTGGGGACGAACGAGCCGCCAGGCTGATGGTCGAGGCCACGGTACGTAAACTCCGTAGATTCGCCCATGCGCGCGCGAAAAAACCGTGTGAGCACTGCTGCCGAGGACATGCCGTCAAAGCAATGTCCGTGGTACGCGATCGTAACTTTCTTACTCATCGTAGCGTCCCCTTAGCATCGTTCTTGGTGGGCGGCGACGACGAAAGCACGACGGCCGTAAGGTTCAGCACGTACTTCTCCTCGGAAAAGTACGGCGGACGCGGAACACTCAGCCGTGCTTCGAGATGACGCGCAAGGCGCGTGAAGAGGGAGTGTCGCGTCGCGAGCGGAAGGGCCTCACGACGCAGCGCGAGCTTAATCATCGCCTCACGCTCGGGTGGGGTAATGCGACGAGCCGCGTGCGCGACAAAGGGATCGGCGATGAACGTGTTGTAGCGTTTGTTCTGCGGGACGATGCGATTGGGCAACGGTGATCGACGCTCGCGTATAACGATAGTCCCGGCAGCCATGTCACCCAGGCGGCGCGTACGCGAATCAACCAGCGCAGAAAGACCGCCAACCAGATAAAACGCGGGCAGCAGATCGACGATGCGCACTAGATTGCGCGTCACCGCCTGCACAAAGGTGATGCGCAGCCCACTCGATTGAATCGTGCGCAGACCCATCACTTTCTTTCCAAGCGTCTGGCCGCCCATCCACCACTCCGTGATGGCCGTGAACCACCACATCAGCACGAACGCGCCAATGAACATGAGCGCCTGTGCAAAACCGCCTGCGGCGATGGAGAGGAGACCTGCGAAGAACACGCACACGAAGAGCAGCACGGCCACGATGATCATATCGAGCGCCCACGCGATTGCGCGCGATGTGATACCGCCGAGCTCAAACTCGAAGGTCACATTTTCAGGAGTGCGAACTTCGTAGGTGCTGCGCACGCAGGATTAATAGCATGCAACGAGCTTCACGCGCACAGGGCGCATGCGCTACGTGGTATCGTCTGCGCCGATGCAGGGATTCGATGTTCAACGTTTCATCGATGAGCGTTCGGTCGTGTGGCGCGAGCTCGAGTCGCAGCTGGTGCATGTCGAAAGCAGCAGCCTCAAAGTGCTCGGCCTTTCGGGCGTGCGACGCTTCGGCCAGCTCTATCGCATGGTGTCGAGTGATCTAATTCGCGCACGCGGCGAGATGGTGGACAGTTCGGTCGTCGACTATCTCAACAGTTTGGTGGCGCGCGCGTACGCGCAGATCTATGCGCGCTCAGGCAATCGGCTTCAATCGTTCTGGCGTTTCTTCACGCATGAGTTTCCGCGCATGTTTCGCGAAGAGTGGATTGCAATGTGCCTCTCGGCCTTCGTGCTCGCGCTCGGAGTCGGTTTCGGAGCTGTGGCAGTGGGCGTTGATCCGGCAGCCGTCGCCGTCCTTATCCCCGAAGACCATCAAGGGCGCACGCCAGCAGAACGAGTCGCTGCCGAGGAATCCGACGATCCGCATCGCACAGACGAAGCGGCGGCGTTCTCGAGCTTTCTGTTTACGCACAACATCCAAGTGACCTTTATGGTCTTCGCATTCGGCATTACGTACGGCGTGGGCACGCTCTCGGTCATGTTTGCAAACGGTCTGCCGCTGGGCGCGCTCGCGATGCAGTACCATCAATACGGCAAAGACCTTTTCTTCTGGGCGTGGATCCTCCCGCACGGGATTCCCGAGCTCACCGAGATCATCGTCGCAGGCGGCGCGGGATTCGTGGTCGCACGCGGTCTCATCCTGCCGCGTCAGCGTTCGCGCAAGGAAGCGCTGCTCATGGAAACCCGGCGCGCGGCTCGCCTGATCCTTGGAGGCATGCCCATTTTGATCTTGGCCGGGCTCATCGAAGGCACGATCAGCCAAATCCACGAGCCAACTATCCCGTACATCGCAAAGCTCATCTTCGCGGGCGTGGTTGGCAGTGCGGTATGGGCTTACTTGATCTTCGCGGGCCGCAGCAGCACGCCAACTGAGGCTCAGCGATGACGCCGTGCCGTGATACCGTCGCCCCGTGATGGCTACTCGCTTAAGTCTTCTTTGTCTCGTGGTGATCGCTGGATGCGGACGTCTTGGATACGACACGGAGCGTCGCTCCGATGCTTCGGTCGACGCCGCGGTCGAACCGGTGGATTCGGGCGACGATGTGGGCTCAGACCTTGGGCTTGTACCAAGCGTCGTCGTGACGCCAACAACTGGCCTCGTCACCACCGAAGCGGGAGGCGTAGCGACATTCAGCGTCGTGCTCAGCATGGTGCCCGCCGCCAACGTGACCATGATGCTGAGCACGACAGATGCTGGCGAAGGGCGCGTTGACCCCGCCGTGCTCGCCTTTACCCCGACCAACTGGAGCTCTCCACAGACCGTGACAGTGACCGGCGTCGACGACGCGCTCGCCGATGGGTCGCAGTCGTACACAATCGTGACCGCACCTACCGTGAGCTCGGACGTACGCTTCAACGGCATCAACGCCGAAGACGTCGCTGTCACAAATACCGACAACGAAAGCCCTGGCCTCACGTCGAGTCGTGTGAGCGGGCTGGAAACAACTGAAGCCGGCGGCGCGGACACGCTAACGATGGTCTTGAACACGGAGCCGGAAGCCGACGTCACGCTGACGCTCGCAAGCAGCCTGCCCAGCGAAGCGACGGTAAGTCCCGCCACACTCACGTTCACGACGAGTAACTGGGGATCGCCGCAGACTGTCACGGTGACCGGGGTCGATGATGCGCTGGTTGACGGTGATCAAGCCTTCTCCATCGTCACCGGCGCGCTCTCTAGCCCCGGCACGGCGTACGACGCCCTTGCTGTCGACGACATCGTGGGCGTGAATCGCGACGACGAAACAGCTGCGATTGTTGTAAGCCCAAGCACCGGCCTGACAACCAGCGAGGCTGGCGCCACTGCTTTGGTCACAGTCGTTCTTCAGGCCGAACCAGCCAACGATGTGTCGATGCCGGTCATTAGCTCAGACACAAGCGAGGGCACGCCCAGCGCGAGCCTGCTTGTCTTTACAACCGCCAATTGGAACGTGCCCCAAGCGATTATCGTCACGGGTATAGACGACGCCACAGCCGACGGAGATCAGCCGTACCTGGTCACGGTTGGCCCAAGCACGAGCCTCGACATCGCCTACAACGGGCTCAGCGGCGCAAGCGCGATGCTCACGAATACGGACGACGAAACCGCGTCGCTCGCTATCGCGCCCACGGCGGGGCTCGTGACAACCGAAGCGGGAAGCGCGGCTTCCTTCACCGTCGCGCTCAATACACCGCCTGTGTCGGACGTCACTCTCGACATCTCTAGTAGCGATACTACGGAAGGCGCCGTATCGCCGTCGTCGTTTACGTTCACAAGCGCGACCTGGTCAACGCCGCAGACTGCAACCGTCACGGGCGTTGATGACATCGCAACGGATGGGGATCAGGCCTACAGCGTCCTCGTTCATGTGGCTGCAGGATCGGACGCGACGTATGCCGCGCTCGCCGATCGCAGTGTGGCGCTCACGAATACGGACGACGAAAGCCCTGGCATCACGGTCACGCCTACGAGCGGCCTCACGACGAACGAGCTTGGCGCGACCGCTGACTTCACTATCGTCTTAAACGCAGCGCCGGCAGCGTCGGTGATCGTCAATCTCTCGTCAGACCTAACCACTGAAGGCACGGTTTCCGTAGCGACTGTGACCTTCACACCTTCGACCTGGAATATGCCGCAAACCGTCACGGTCACCGGGCAGGACGAGGCCATCGCTGACGGTGCTCATGTCTATCACGTGGTGACCGCAGCGGCGATCAGCGGTGACACGAACTATAGCGGCATGAATGCGAGCGATGTGACGATCACAAATCTCGACAACGATTCCGTTGGTACCAACGTTACCCCCCTTGTTTTGTCGGTCGCCGAAGGCGGTACGAGCGACACCTTCGTCGTCACGCTAACCAGTCAGCCCACGGCCACCGTCGTGATTCCGTTGCGCATGCAGACGCCGTCACAGGGTGCCATCAGTCCCGCGAGCCTGACCTTCACCGCCTCGAATTGGGCGTCGTTGCATGTCGTGACGGTAAGCGCCGTAGATGATGCGCTCGTCGACGGACCTTTCGCGAACACAGCCATCACCGATCCTGCCACCAGCACCGACCTACTCTATAGCGGAATAAACGCAGCCGACGTCAGCGTCACCAATACCGACAACGACGTGGTGGGCATCACCGTCACTCCGACCAGCGGTTTGACTACGACCGAAAGCGGGAGCGCTGCGACATTCTCCATGCGTCTTCGCTCGC
This sequence comes from Sandaracinaceae bacterium, assembly GCA_016712745.1. Taxonomy (GTDB): domain Bacteria; phylum Myxococcota_A; class Polyangia; order Polyangiales; family JADJQN01; genus JADJQN01. Next base: position 455,568 of record JADJQN010000015.1, on the reverse strand, counting down.
AACCAACGGCGAACGTGACGGTGAGCGTGGCGAGCAGCGACGTGACCGAAGGCACAGTGTCGCCGGCGACCGTGACCTTCACGACCAGTGACTGGAGCGCCCCACACATCGTCACTGTGACCGGCGTCTCCGATGCACTGTCGGACGGCAACATCGCCTACAGCGTCGTTACCGGGGCCTGCGCGAGCGCAGACGCAAGCTACAACGGCCTCGTCGTGCCCGACGTAGGCGTAATAAATCTCGACAACGCCGTGCGCGCGGTCGCCGTCTCGCCGACGAGCGTCAGCGTCACGGAAGCGGGCGGGACAGCGACGTTTTCTCTCGTGCTCGTCAGTGCGCCCGCAGCGGATGTGACGCTCTCGCTATCGAGCAGCGATCTCACTGAAGGAACAGTCTCGCCGGCCAGCGTCACGTTCACGACCGGAAACTGGAGTGTCGCGCAGATTGTGACCGTCACCGGCGTCGACGACTTCGTAGACGACGGAAACGTGTCGTTTGCGGTGACGACGGGCAACACCGTAAGCACCGATCCTTTGTACTCGAATCTCACCGTGACCGATGTAGCCGTCAATAGTACCGATGACGACACGGCGAGTATCACCACAGCGGCCACCGGAACGCTCTTCACATGGGAAGGCGGTGGCACGAACTCGTTCACTGTTCGGCTTGCAACGCAGCCCACCGCGAACGTGACGATTCCACTTTCGTCAAACGATGCCTCCGAAGGCAGCGTAAGCCCGGCCTCACTGACTTTCACGACCGTGAACTGGAACGACCCGCAACTAGTCACGGTATCGGGCGTCGACGACTCGATCGCCGATGGCGATGTTGCCTACCAGGTGCTGCTCGCAAGCCCTACGAGCACCGACGCGGTGTACGCGGCGCTCGGGCCGAAGACTTTCCAGTTCACGAACGTGGAGGATGACGGACTTGTTCAAGGGTCCCGCGGCGCCACTGGCACTATCACCGCCGGTTGGGTTGCGCCGCACAGGCCGATGACGACCGATGGCCGCTACTTCGTCTTTCAGACAGCCGACTGGGGCAACCTCGTTGCCGAAGATACGAACGGCGTGACGGACGTATACGTTCTGGATCGCGCAACGATGTCGCTCCGGCTTGTGACGCACTCGAGCGTCGGCATCGTCGCCAATGATCATTCGTACGTGACCAATGGGGGTATCACGGCCAACGGCGCCTTTGTCATCTTCGACACCTTCGCGAGCAATCTCGGCTCGCCCGACGTCAACGGCCATGCGGACAGTTACCTCGCCGGTCTCGATGCACATACGTTGGTGCGCGTGTCGCAGAGTACTGCCGGGGTCGAACCCAATGCAGACGTTCAGAGCATAGGTGTATCAGCCGATGGCCGGTACGCCCTCTTTTCGAGTAGCGCGACCAATATTGTGATCGGTGATGCGAACTCACGCCGCGACCTCTTCATGCGCGATACCGTCACCAACACCACGACACTCGTGACCGTAAGCTCAGCTGGTGTTCAAGCGAGTGCAGATACGTTTCAGGGCTCGATGTCGGCAGACGGTCGGTACGTTGCGTTCGCGACCAGTTCGAGCAACTTGGTCGCTGGCGACACCAACGTCGCTTCGGATGTTTTTTTGCGCGACACAGTGATGGGGACCACGACGCGGATCAGTCTGACGCCAGGCGGCGCTCAATCGATGGGCAGCTCGAGCGTGCCGGACATTAGTCCCGACGGACGCTACGTGGCCTACATGAGCACGGCCAGTGATGCGGTTCCCGGCGATACCAACGGTGTGGGCGACGTTGTTCTGCGCGACCTCATGCTGGGCACCAACACCCGCGTGAGCCGTACAGCGCTGGGCGGCGAACCAAACGCGTTGTGCACCACGCCGTCGATATCGGACGACGGCCAACGCATCGCCTATCAGACAAGTGCGAGCAATATCGTGAGCGGCGACACCAACGCAGTCAGTGACGTCTTCGTCTACGACGTGCCGTCCGGAATGACTGCGCGCCTCTCCATCGGAAACTCCGGCGCTCAACCGAACGGTCCTTCGACGAACCCCGCCATCTCCGGCAATGGCGAGTACGTGGGGTTCACCACCAGTTCCAACACCATCTTCACCACCGGCGGTTGGTTGTGGTCGGGAGTTGCACGCGTTCCGTTCTAGCTCTGAAGGAGCGATGCCAAAAACAACTGCATTGACATTCATCAATGCAGGAAGCATAAGCCACCTCATGGTCAAAGAGCTGCAGAGCGGGCGAGTCGGCGACGTTGCGTGTTGTGTGCCCGGCCAGAAGTTACGCGCGCGTGACACAAAGCGCTTTGCGCAAACATTCAAGGCGCTCGGCGACGAGACGCGCTTAGAAATTATCGGGCTACTCGCTGCGGCCAAGGGCGAGCTGTGCGTCTGTGATCTCGAGAGTCACTTCAGTCTCTCGCAGCCGACGATCTCTCATCATCTGCGTTTGCTTCGCGACGCAGACCTGGTGAGCGCCGAACGCCGCGGAACATGGGTCTACTACACACTTAAGCCCAAGGCCTCACTGCTCCTCGCGGAGTTCCATCTGGTCATCGCGGGCTAGTTTTTATTTCGCCACTGAATCGATAGATACAAATACAAGGAGCATTCATGAACGTACGCGCAATTCGATTTCACCTCTCGCTCAAAGCCAGCAACGCCCATTTTGCAGAGTCGGTGCGCTTCTACGAGCAGCTCTTTGGCACCGCGCCTAGCAAACTGAAGCCCGGCTACGCGAAGTTTGATGTTGGAACTCCCGATGTAAACCTCACGCTGAACGCGGTCGAGCACGTCGAGACGGACGAGATCGATCACCTCGGCATCCAAGTGTGGTCCGACGAACAGCTCGTTGCCGCGCGCACTCGGATCTTGAGTCAGGGTCTGCAGGTCCGCGACGAGAATGAAGTGGAATGTTGCTACGCGGGTCAGAACAAGTTCTGGATCACCGATCCTGATGGCCGTAACGTAGAATTCTTTCACGTCTTGCATGACATCGAACGCCACGGAAAACGCCCCGACGCTGACGCAGCCATGGATGCGCAGGCCGCCGCCTGCTGCACTCCTGCCAGTGCGAGCGCGTGCTGCACTCCGGCTGCCGAGGCCGCCGGCATCAAGACAAGTTCGAAAGGCTGTTGTGCGTGAGTGATTCGACGACAACGCCTCTGCGGAGGCTCGCGGCCGAATTCGTCGGCACAGTAATTTTGCTCGCAACTGTCGTAGGTTCGGGAATCATGGCGGAGTCGCTTGCCGGCGGGAACATCGCCATCGCACTGCTGGCGAACTCAATCGCGACGGGCGGCGTGCTCGTCGCGATTGTCACGGCCTTTGGCGCGGTGTCGGGCGCTCACTTCAATCCCGTCGTGTCGTGCGTGAGTGGCGCGCTTCGGGAGAAGCCGTGGAGCGAAGTCGCGCTCTACGTCGTGGCGCAACTGGCGGGAGCGTTCGCTGGTGTCGCAGTCGCTCATGCAATGTTCGACAAGCCACTCTACTTTGCGTCCGAGCATGTGAGGTCCACGCATTCTGAGATATTCAGCGAGGCCGTGGCGACGTTCGGGCTCATCACCGTCATCCTCGGAACCGCGCGGCGAAAGCCCGATGCTGTTCCGTATGTGGTTGGCGGCTACATCACCGCCGCGTATTGGTTCACGCACTCCACATCGTTCGCGAATCCTGCCGTCACGCTTGCGCGGGCGGCAAGCGATACGTTTGCCGGCATTCGGCCGAGCGATGCACCCGCGTTCATCGCAGCGCAGTTCGTGGGCGCAGCTCTGGCGTTTGCGTTGATGCAATGGCTGGTGCCGGCCGGAAAAAGGGAGGCGTCGTGAAGACCGTTATCTTCGCATGCGTACACAACGCCGGCCGGTCGCAAATGGCCGCGGCGTTCTTCAACCAGCTCGCGGACGCACACACGGCGCGAGCACTCTCCGCGGGAACCAACCCCGCACAGCACGTGCATCCCGAGGTAATCGAGGTGATGCGTGAAGTCGGCATCGATCTCAGCGCGGCGCGCCCGCAACGGCTCACACAAGAGCTTGCAGAGGGCGCGGCCCTCTTGATCACAATGGGCTGCGGCGACGAGTGCCCGGTGGTTCCGGGGCTGCGCCGCGACGACTGGCCCCTCCCCGACCCGAAGAGCAAATCACTCGACGAGGTTCGAGCGATACGCGACGAGATCCGCCAGCGCGTCAGCGCGCTGGTTGAGTCGGAGCGTCGCGCCTAGCCCACGAGCGCTTCACGGAGAAGATAGCGCGGGTGGCTTTAATTCGTGGCGAGCTTACACGATGAGCAGCATGCTCTGCATGTGACAGACTCGGACAGCGCTCTAACTCGCGACCACGGTGTGCGGCGTGTGCTGTGGATCGTGCTCGCGCTCAACGTAGCCGTAGCGTTGACGAAGTTGGTGCTGAGCTCGTTCGTGGGATCGGTTTCGCTCTTCGCCGATGGCGTGCATGCAGTTCTGGACGGGTTCTCGAATGTCGTCGGTCTGATCGGCATCGCGATCGCGTCGCAGCCGCCCGACGCAAATCATCCGTACGGCCATCGACGGTTTGAGACGTTGGCTTCGGTCGTGGTTGGCATCTTCATCGCTGCGGGGCTTTGGAAGATAGGTAGCAGCGTAGTTGACGCCCTGATGGGCCATCGCACGACCCCGCAAGTTTCGTGGCTGTCCGCAGGCATTGTTGCGGGCACCATCGTCATCAACATTTTCATCACCCGCTATGAGGCCAAGCGCGGCAAAGAGCTGAGCAGCGCCATTCTGCTCGCAGACGCGGGTCACACGTTGGCCGATTCATGGGGCGCACTCGCGGTCCTGGCTTCGTTCGCGGGAGTTGCGCTCGGTTTTGTGTGGGCGGACTTGGCGGCTGCGGTGATTGTCGGCGGTCTCATCGCACGTACGGCGTTTGGGGTGCTCGTCCCGAACGTGCGAAGCCTCGCCGACGAAGCGCGGCTCGACGCCAAAGACGTACTCAGCGTCGCACTTGCCGTCGAAGGCATCCGCGGGGCGCACAAAATACGATCACGTGGATCAATCGATCACGTGCACGTCGATCTGCACATCCAAGTCGATGCGCACATCACGATCGAAGATGCGCACGCGCTCACGCACAAAGTCGCAGACGCCATCCGCAAAGCGTTTCCAACCGTGCACGACGTAGTGATCCACACGGAACCGGCTGACGGCCGCGAAGGCCCGAGCCCGATTCTACCGTCTTAGGTACGGGGCGAACGAATCTCAGAGGTCTTCGAGACCGCCGCCGCCTGTGCTGCCCCCACCGTTACCACCGGTCTCGCCGCCGCTCGTGCTCTGGCCATCGCTGTCGCCATCGCCCGAAGAACGACCTGAGTTCTCGTCGTCGCTGTTGTCGGGACGATCGGGATCGGTCGAGAGATGGGGACGCAAGCGACCGGAGCGCACCGCATTCCACGGACCGCCGCCCACTTCGTCGTTGTCGTGGCCCCACTGACCAACGAGCTTCACTTCGTTGCCATCGACTACGTACTGAAAGTATCCGCGGCCGCGCGTGACCGTGGGTCGGCCAACGATGAGCTCGCGCGATTCGGTCCACTGAAAGCGCATGACGTTGCCTTGCGCTGTACCTTCGATGCGGCCGTGACGTTCGTCCTTCGTGTACTCGCCGACGATGCTCGCGCCGGTTTGCACCATGTCGAGGCGTCCGTACTGAGGCGAGAACCAAACGCCCGAGAAGCTTCCGCCGGTCGGCATAGGTCCAGGCGTTACGCTTGCGCGATTGCCCGAACCACCTCCGCACGCCGAGATAAACAATCCGAGCGTGACGGTCATCAAGGCGAGAGTCTTCATGGATTCAGTCCTCCGAGGGGCAAACCATACGCGATTCCCTGCTTTTCGGGCAACGGTTGCGGCATGCAGATGCGCCGAATACATTGCGCGGGCAACAAAGCACGAAGTTCCGTGTTCTGTGCACCGGAGGTGACCGTTGTCGCAGGCTCAAAAGCCGTGGCATGCGATGGAAGTAGAGGAAGTCGCTACGTATTGGGATTCCAATGCGGAGGCCGGTCTTCCCTCCACCGACATCCCACGTAGGCGCGCCGAGCTTGGCGAAAACGCGATCCCGGCGCCACCCAAGCCGAGTGCCGTCAAGCAGTTCCTTTCTGGGTTCAGTGATCCTCTTGTCATCGCGCTACTCGCAGCAGCTGCAATTGCGGCCGGTGTGGCCGCGACCGGTCACGAGACCACATCGTGGATACAGCGCTACAGCGACACGATGGCCATTCTCCTCATCGTGATTGTCAACGGTGTGCTTGGCTTTCTGCAGGAGCGTCGCGCGGAAGCCGCACTCGACGCGCTTCAGAAGATGGCGGCGCCGAACGCGAAGGTTGTTCGCGATGGCGTGATGACGATTGTCCCCGCGCGCGAGCTCATCCCAGGCGACCTCATCGAGCTTGAGCCCGGTGATGCGGTGCCTGCCGACGTTCGAATCGCAACCGGAAGAGATTTCGCCACTGAGGAAGCGGCGCTCACCGGCGAAGCGGCGGCGATCGAAAAATCCACAGACACCGTCAAAGACACGAACGCAGTGCTCGCGGATCGGACGAGCATTGCCTACATGGGCACGACCATCGTGCGTGGCCGCGCACGCGCTATCGTCGTGCAAACAGGCCCGTTCACGGAGCTCGGACGCATCGGCACGATGATTCGCGACGCCGAACGCGAAGACACGCCACTTGAGCTACGCCTTGCTCAATTCGGCAAGCAGATTCTCATCGCATGCCTCGCGATCAGCGCACTCCTCTTCGCCATTGGTATCTTGCGCGGACAGCAGCATTGGACCGTGCTCTTGCTGACCGCCGTCAGCCTTGCCGTCGCCGCGATCCCTGAAGGCCTGCCCGCGATTACCACGATCACGCTCGCGCTCGGTATGCAGCGCATGGCGCAGCGGGGCGCGATTGTTCGTAAGCTCCCAGCGGTCGAAACGTTGGGCTCGGCGACCATCGTATGCAGCGACAAGACGGGCACGCTGACGCAGAACGCCATGACCGTGCGTCACTTGGAGACCGCCGAAGAGAGACTCGACGTGAGCGGCGAAGGCTATTTGCCGCGCGGCGAGTTCACACGCGATGGCGTAAAAGTCGAAGAACTCTCGGCGCCAATGAAGAGCCTTCTTGCGACGGCGACCCTGTGCAACACCGCCATCGTCGATGTCGACGGCAACGACGCAAAGATCATCGGCGACCCGACCGAAGCCGCCCTCGTCACAGTCGCACTCAAGGCGAACATCCATCGCGCGGCGTTGCTCATGGCGACGGAGATCGTGCACGAGATGCCTTTCGACAGCGATCGCAAGCGCATGTCAATCATCACGCGCAACGAGGAAGGGGTTCGCAAAGCGCACGTTAAAGGCTCACCCGATGTGCTCTTGCCGCTGTGCACCCATGTGATGACGTCGAAGGGGCCCGTTCCGCTTGTGAAAGAGGAACGAGCTCGCCTCATCGCGCGCAACGAAGAGCTCGCAGGCCAAGCGCTGCGTGTTCTCGCGCTTGCCGAGCGTTCCAACCCGGACGTTAACAATCCCGAAGCAAGCCTAGTGTTCTTGGGCTTCGCGGCGATGATCGATCCGCCGCGCCCCGAGGTGAAGCTCGCTGTCGAAGAGTGCAAACGTGCGGGCGTGCGCGTCGTGATGATCACGGGCGATCACAAGCTGACCGCGATTGCCATCGCGAAGGAACTTGGCTTTTGGCATGAACACTCGACCGCCTTCACCGGCACCGAGCTCGAGGAATACGACGACCAGCGCTTGATGAGCATCGTGGAGAACGCGGCCGTGTTTGCCCGAGTCACCGCCGAACAGAAGTTGCGCATCGTGCGCGCGCTCAAGCGACGCGGCCACGTGGTCGGCATGACCGGCGATGGCGTCAACGACGCGCCAGCGTTGCGCGAAGCGCAAATCGGAATCTCTATGGGCAAAGGCGGCACCGACGTCGCGCGCGAAGCGTCGGACATGGTTCTCGCCGACGATAACTTCGCCACAATCGTTCACGCGATTCGCGAAGGTCGCGCGATTTTCCGCAACATCAAGAAGTTCATCTTCTTCTTGAACAGCTCGAACGCAGGGCTCGTGGTGCCGGTTGTCATCGGGAGTTTCTTCACCGACACGCAAAACTATGCGCTCACGCCGCTGCAGCTTTTGTGGATCAACCTGGTCACCAATGGCTTGCCCGCACTCGCTCTCGGCGTGGATCCGCCGGAGCCTGGCCAGATGGAGGAGCCGCCCCGCTCCGTCACCGAAAGGTTACTCGGCTGGCGTGAATCCGCCGGTACCGTTTTTGTCGGCATCATCATGGGAGGCGCCGCGCTCGCGTTGTACCTGCTCCCCGACCATGCTCCACATTGGCTAGGGCCTGGCGACCGCAACGAGCATTTCGCTCAGGTGCGCACGATGGCGTTTACGCTGCTGGCCATCTCCCCCCTCTTCCACGCGTTCAACTGCCGCAGCGCGCGCTCGTCCATTGTGAGAGTGGGCCTCTTCTCGAATCGTTACCTTTGGGGCGCGGTACTGCTCAGCGCTTCGATTCACTTGATCACGATTTTCGTGCCGCCACTCCGGCCCATCTTCAAGACGAACCTTATGAGCGGAACGGAGTGGCTCATCGTGCTCGGCCTCTCATTCTTGCCAGTTCCGATTTTCGAAGTGATGAAGCGCGTGCTGCCCAAGCCCAAAGCCGAGCCGCTACGCAATGTCCCTGGCTGAGACACGTCTCTAGACCGAACTACCCCTGCGCGCGAATCACCATCACCGTACAAGGTGCGTGGTTCGTGACGCGCGACGCTGTCGTGCCCAAAAACCAATCAATGGCATTGCGGTTGTGCGTACCGACGACCACGAGATCTGCTTTGAGCTCCGTCGCCATATCGCAGATGACCTGCCAAGGCGTGCCGAAGCGAGCTTCGCCCTTCAAGAGCATCTCCGGCGGTATGGCAGCGATTTGAGCCTTGAGCGTGTCTTGGCTCGATAGCAAGAGTTTGTCCGCGAGCTGCGCGCTCGACATCGGAATGATCGTCTCGGGAAAGTCGACCGGCATTCCCACGGCGCGAACAATGGCCAAGCGCGCACCGTATTTAGTAGCCAGCTCGCGAGCCGCTGCCAAAACTGTCGTTGCCCTGGGCGACGAGTCCAACCCTACGACGACGGTGCGGATATTCATGATTTCCCCTCTTTCATTACGCCCGGACCGTAGGTCCTCATGGGAAGTCGAGCAAGCCAAGGCTGTTTTGCAGCTAGTTCTTGGCCTTGGGAAATCCCATTAATCTAGGTCTTTACGCCGCGATGGCGCTCTGGTACCAAGGTGGTCCGATGTCCGCCCCGCAGATGGTGATGTACGAGGAAGAGTTCAACCAGATCCAAACGATCGTCGATCGTCTGGTGCGGGATGCGAACTCCAAAGTCGTATTCATCATCGACAAGAACGGCCAGCTCATCGCCGCAGCAGGTGACACGGAGCATCTCGACACCACGTCGCTCGCTTCACTCACGGCCGGAAACATTGCGGCCACGGGCGGCATGGCCAAGCTTCTTCGCGAGAACGAGTTCAACACTCAGTACCACGAAGGCGAGAAGGCCAACATCCACATCCAGTTGGTGGGCAACCGGGTCATTCTCGTTGTCATTTTCGACAACAAGACGAGCCTCGGCCTTGTGCGCCTGCGCGTGAAGAAGGCAAGCGAAGAGCTCAATGGCATCTTCGAGTCCCTTGTCCGCAAGATTCAAGATCCGGATCGCGAAACCCCCTTCGCTGAGATCACGGACGACGATATCGATAACTTGTTCAATGACTGAATTGATTGCGAACTGAGCGCGACGGAGCCTAGCTACCGATGTCCTTCATCAACTACCTCTCGCGCGAGATCAACTGCAAGATCGTCTACTACGGGCCTGGCCTGTGCGGTAAGACGACCAATCTTCAGTACATCTATCAAAAGACCAATCCCGAGGCGAAGGGCAAGATGATTTCGCTCGCGACGGAAACCGAACGAACCCTGTTCTTCGATTTCCTCCCGTTGGCGCTCGGTGAGATTCGCGGATTCAAGACGCGCTTTCATCTCTACACCGTTCCCGGTCAGGTCTTCTACGATGCGAGCCGCAAGCTGATCTTGAAGGGCGTCGACGGCGTCGTATTCTGCGCCGATTCACAGATCGCTCGCGCCGAAGCAAACATCGAATCGCTCGAGAACCTGCACACCAACCTTGCCGAGCAGGGCTACTCGCTCGAGAAGCTTCCCTACGTTGTGCAGTACAACAAGCGCGACATGCCCGGCATCGCTCCGGTCGAAGAGCTTCGTGCGCTTTTGAATCCGCGCAACGTCCCGGACTTCGAGGCGGTTGCGACCACGGGCATTGGCGTATTTGAGACGTTGAAGTCGGTGGCCAAGCTCGTTCTCACCGAACTGCGCCGCGGCGGCGGCTGATGGCGTCGCGGTATTCGTTCCGCGCCTTCGCCGTGTTCTTCTGCCTCGCTGTTGGCAGCCTCACGGCCTGCTCGGGCGGCGCTGATACCGCCACATATTCAATCAACGGATACATCACGGACGTGTTCACCGGCGCGCCGCTAGCAGGAGCGCGCGTCACGTTCGCATCGGACACTCTGTACCGAGCTGAAGCGACGAGCGATAGCGATGGTCTCTTCGAGATGACCGTAACCACCGACACGGAGTTTGGCGAAGTGCGCGCTGAGCTCGCGGGCTATCAGCCGGTCGAGACCACCGTCTTTTTCGACACGCCGGAGCGCCGCATCGATTTACGTATGCGTCCCGGCACGGATGATGACGCGGGGATGTAGAGCCACGCAGGAACGTAGAGCGGCCCTGGCATGCAATCAGCTGGCGGCAGCGAGCATGCCGTCAAGCTTACCGGCGCGCTCCAACGCGCTCAGCTCCGCGTAGCCGCCGATCGAAACGCCGCCGATGAAGATTTGGGGAACCGTACGCTGACCGGTTTTTTCAACGAGCCAGTCACGCTTCGCGAAATCGCCAGAAACGTCGAGCTCTTCGAAGGTGATTTTTTTCTTCTTGAGTAGCGATTTCGTCGCGTTGCAGTATGCGCACGCGTTTGTTGTGTAGACCAGGACCTGTGTCATGCGTGGAGCTTAGGGCCGCTCGTTTGATGCCGCCAGCGGGCCAAGCGTGGTATTTGTGCGGCGCGATGTCCCGCGCCGAGTCTTTCGCTGCGTTTCGATTTCCCGGCTTCCGGCGCTATCAAGCGGCGGGTGCGCTCTTGAACCTGGCCGTCCAAACGCAAGGTGTCGCTGTCGCGTGGCAGGTCTATTCGCTCACCAACCGACGAATGGATCTCGGCCTCGTAGGACTCTATCAGTTCATCCCTATCGCGGCGCTCGCGCTGGTGGCAGGCCAAGTTGCCGATCGCTTCAATCGAAAATGGATCCTCGTGCTCAGCACAGTGCTGCTGGCACTTTGTTCGTTCGCGCTCGCGTTTCTTTCGGCGATCAATAATCACAATGTTCATTTGATCTACCTCGTGCTCTTCGCGCTCGGCTGCGCGCGTGCGTTCTACGCGCCGGCCGCATCCACCATCACCCCGCTTGTCGTACCCAAAGAGCAGCTTCCCAGTGCCATCGGTTGGGGTACGACCATCTGGCAGGTCACGACCATTGCCGGGCCGGCGATCGGCGGATTGCTCTACCGCTTCGCACACGATGCGAAGTACGTGTACGCCGTATCCACCGCGATGCTCTTGCTCGCCGTCTTCTTTCAGGCCCGCCTGGCCCTTCCCGCCGTGGTCAAATCGGCCACGAATAGATCCTGGAAATCACTGCTGGCGGGCATCAACTACGTTCGCAAAAGTCCTGTTTTGCTCGGCGCTGTTTCGCTGGATCTCTTCGCCGTGTTGCTCGGCGGCTCGGTCGCACTTCTGCCAGTCTTCGCTCGAGACATTTTGCATGTCGATCAGGATGGCCTTGGCTATCTACGCGCCGCGCCGGCATTTGGCGCGGCTTTCGTCGCACTCGTTCTGGCTGTGCGCCCGCTCCGTCGGCATGCCGGAATCGCAACGCTCACGAGCGTCGCGGTCTTTGGTGCAACCACAATTATCTTCGGCTTGTCGCGTTCGTTTTGGCTGTCGATGGCGATTCTCTTCATCGGCGGCGCAGCCGACATGGTGAGCGTCTTCGTTCGTCAGAACCTTCGTCAGTTACTGACGCCCGACGAAATGCGCGGACGCGTGAGTGCTGTAACCGGGCTCTTCGTGTCTGTTTCCAATGAGCTCGGCGAGTTCGAGTCAGGCGCAACGGCTGAGTGGTTTGGCACCGTCCCATCCGTGGTCGCAGGCGGCGTAGGAACCATCCTCATCGTGATTGCATGGGCCTGGCTCTTTCCGGCACTACGCAAGGTGGATCGCATTCTGGATCAGGCGCCGCCGGGCGCGGGCACAGCTTCCGCGTAGAACAGCCCAACGTAAATTCGCTGCGGTTAGGCAGAGCGCTTCTGCTTAGAGTCCGAGCCAATCGCGTGGATCGAGGTTGCGCGTGCCACGACGCACTTCGAATCGCAAATCACTCGTTCCGCCGACCGTACCCAGTCGGGCTCCGCGCGAGACGTCATCACCAACGCGTACGTCGACCGCGGCGAGACCGCCATATACGGTGAAGTAGCGATTGCCGTGGTCCACGATCACAAGGCGACCGTGACTGGCGTGTGCGCCCGCGAAGACAATGCGGCCACCGGAGACCGAACGCACGGAGGTGTTCGCGCGCAAAGTAATCGTGAGTCCCGGACCGTCAGTGCCAGGGCCTTCGTCATCGCGAATCTGCATCTCTCCGGAAACGGGCATCGAAAGACGGCCGCGCTCGGACTCGAACTCATTCTCCGCTTCGGGCTCGTCATCACCAACGACGCGCAAAGTTCCGTAGGGCAACTCGGTGATGCCGGAGGGCTGCACAACGGGTGTCTCGATGCCCATGCTATTCGCCTGCGTGAGGAGCGGGTTCTCCGGCTGCGCTTGCCGCTCGGCGACAAGAGTGGCCTTGCGTGTTTCAAGCGCACGCACCTGCGTGCGCGTGTGCGCGAGGTCACGCGCAAGCTCATTGAGCTCGGCGTGCAGAGTCGCTCCCCGACCTGCGAGCGACGCGTAGGACGTCGCGTCATGTTCAACCATGCGCTTCAAGCGATTGACACGTGCGATATGCGATAAGAGAGCGTCAATACCGCCCATAAGCGGTAGCATTCCGGCGCGGGTGAGACGGTAGAGCGCACGAGCGCGGCTTTTGAGACGCGCTTCAGCGGCCGTCCTCGCATCGCCAAGACCCGCAAGCTCAGCGTCGAGTCGCGCTTTGCGCTCTTCACCGCGCGCGACGACTTGCAACGCGTCAGCTGTCTGACGTTCAAGCGTCACGAGCGGATCCGGCTCGAACGACGCCGGGTCCTGACCGTGCACATGCGGAACGGCGCAGACAGCTCCAATGAGAAGCGCGGCGAGACCTGCATGAGCATTTCGCCACGACGCATTCATACGGAGAGGTACCGACGGAGGGAGAAGGCACTCCCCAGCGCGCCGCCAAGCGCGCCGGCCGCGATGAGCGAGAGCGCCACCGCCGGATGCAAGAATACAGAGCGCATGCCGGTGAGCATCGAGAGGGTGGTGTCGACTTGCGAACGAAGGAACGCGAAGCCTAGAAATAGAACGATTAGGGCAACGACCGCCGCCGCAAAGCCTTGGATCGCGCCCTCCACGAGGAAGGGACCGCGTACGAAGCTATCGGTTGCTCCGCAAAGCTTGAGCACTTCGATCTCGTCTTTGCGACCAGCGACGGCCAGGCGAATCGTATTGCCGACAACCGCGAGAACGCAGATCAGTACCAGAAACGCGACGGCAGCGGCGGCGGAGCGACCAGCATTCAGCAGCGTCTGCAGACGATCGAAGAAACTGCGGTAGGTTTCGACCTCTTCGACGGGCCCGAAGTTCGCTACGCGATTTGAGATCTCGGCCAGGCGCGCCTGACTGGTGTTCGGCGCGATCGAAATCTCGAGCGATGTCGGAAATGCATCGATTGGGAGCGACGAGAGACGTCCGCCTACTTGCGCGTCTGCCACGAACTGCTGACGGGCTTGTGCGGCGGTCAGGAGCTCAACCCCTCGCACTTCGGGCAGACGCTCAAGCGTGCTTTGCAGCACGGCGATGTCCGACTCACGGGCGCCATCGCGCAGGTAAACAGTCATGCGACCGCTTCGGCCCCATGTATCTGCCATGCGAGAGAGATTCGTAATCGCCAGGAGCGAAGCGCCCAAGCACAGGAAGGCCACAGCGAGACTGGAGACAGCAACTACGTAGAGACGCGCGTCTTCACGCATGCCGCGGCGAGCGCGTGTGAATGCCGTTGCCAAATCCATCAGCGAACCCCCGTGCGTAAGCCGCGAATGTCAGAATGCGATTCCTCGCGCGCCGTGGCGCCGGCCCACTCGCGCAGACCGTCGCGCGCCTCAAACATACGACCTTCATCGATAACAACGAGACGATGCGGTCGCGCCTCAAGAAGCGAATGATCGTGGGTTGCGAAAAGGACCGTGATCCCTGAGTCGTTGATCTCTTCAAAGAGCGTGAGGATGTCGAGCGCGAGTTGTGGGTCGAGATTGCCAGTCGGCTCGTCGGCGAGAACGAGTGCGGGCTCGGTGACGATTGCGCGCGCCACTGCGACCCGTTGCTGCTCGCCACCGGAAAGGCTTGACGTGCGATCAACTCCGCGGCCGGCGAGACCGACGCGCTCAAGCGCTTCGGCTACGCGCGAACGCACGAGCCGAGACGGCATCGAGAGAATCTCGAGCGGGGCGGCAACGTTCTCGAAGACCGTCCAGTGCTGAATCACTTTGAAGTCTTGAAAAACCACGCCGAGGTTGCGGCGCAGGAAGGGGATCGATTCCCGCGTGAGACGCCCAACGTCGCGTCCGCAAAAGAGCAAGCGACCTTCGTCGACAGTGTGCTTTCGATAGATGAGCTGAAGGAGCGTGCTCTTGCCCGCGCCGCTTGGGCCGGTGATGAAAACGAATTCACCCCGCTCAACCGTAAGGTTTACGCCGCGAAGGACTGGCTTATCCTCGCGGAAGTACTTGAAGACATCCTCCAGAACCAGAATCGGCTTCTGGGCTGTCGACGTATCGTTTCGAGCTCCCGAACGGAAGAACGAAAACGGACGAATCACGTTGTCGATCGTTTCGCCGCCGCCGCCACGTTTCGTCATACCCCGAACCTGCCAGATGCAGGATCAGAGAACAAAAAATCAGCGCACAGTGTAGGTGCGCTCGCGGTCGACAGCCCACGCTTCATGAAACACTTCGCTAAGGAAAGGCGCAGCGAGCTTGCCGTGGGGCGAGAAGCCGAAGATGCGCTCTTGCGAAACATCGTCGAGGTTCGCGTAGTAGCGCCAAACGAAGAAGCCCGTGAACCAACGCTGGGGCAAGAAGACTTCAAAGATCGCCGCGAGCGCGCGCATGGGTTCCACTTCGTCGTAGACGACGTTCTGCATATTGTCCGGCCAGAGCCAGGGCTCAATCGCGGAATCGCGACGTGAGGTGTAGCCAACTTCCACGAAGAGGACCGGCATCGATAAAACGCGAGACGATTCGGCGACCGATTCGCGTGCGCGTCGCGCTCCCTCTACATACTCCGCGTAGGTCGCACCGTTGTGGTCCGCCAGCGGGTAAAAGGCGTTGATGCCGATGAGATCGAGCTGATCCCAAAACACCGCGTTGTCGACTTCGTCCCAGTTCGCGCTGTAAGTCAGGTATCCCGAGAAGACTTGCCGGATATTGTGAATGAACGAGCGCCAAAACTGCGGGAAGCGCCACGACCACGACTTGCACTCGACGCCGATTGACAACGCGTCCGCGTGTACGAGCTCAGCATCGCGTGCCCAGGCAAGCACGAACGCCCGATACGAATCCTGAAACTCAGCCCAGCCTTGTGGCGTGCCGGGATCGATCTCGCCCCGCCACCCGTCGGTCTCGACCCAGAGGTGGGGAATGATCAGCGCCTTCATGTGGTGCGCATGCGCTTGCTCGACCATGCGCCGCACCGCTGCTCGGTTCTCTTCGTAAGGGGCCTCGAAGTCCATGAGGATCTCGGTGCTGCGAAGTGACCAGATGCGGGCGAATGGCGTGAGACTCACCCAGTTCACGCCCATCGGCTCAAGCTCATCCAGCAGCGCGTTGCTATAGTCGGTGCCGTAGCCACGCCCCGGCTGCTGCGATGATTCGATTGGGCCAATCGTGATGCCGCGAATGCCCTCGCCCTCGACGTCAGCCCAAGCTTCCCGCCCCAACGGCAAACGCCGTTGAGCGGAAGCGAGACTCGGAAGAAGGCAAAGGAACGCGAAGACAGCCAGCGATGCGCGTGAGCTACACAAGGTTCAGTCGATGTGCATCACGAGCTGGAAGTCGGTCGGACTGCTCGGGACCGTCTCGACAATCAGGAAGTAGGTCCCAGCAGGTAGCGTCTGCGCAAAGCCGGCCGTCATGGAGGCGGTGTTGCATGAGACATCGGCGCCTGACGGTGCACAGGTATTGCGCAACACGACATACATCGCACCGGGTGTCGGGCGAGTCGCATTGACGGAGACAAGCTTCGTGCTCGTCAACGTGAACGTATAGATGGCATCTGGCGCCGAGAACCCACCGCAGCTGCCGCCCGCGACGTCATCGTTGAAGTCGATGAGCGTGTCGTTACGCACCGTGCTGGCCGCACTCACGTTGATGGCGCCACCGCACTGGTCGTTCGGCGGAACCGGCGTCGGCGGCCCCGTCACGATGGACGAGACCACGTTGCCCGTGGTGCCGGATGCGACGACGGCCACGTAGTAGGTGCCAGCGGGCAGGCTGCGATAGGTTTGCGAATCGGTGGTGGATGAAGTGCGGCAACGCAACTCACTCGGCGGCGCACCGCACGCGGCCTGCAACGAAACGAAGTTGCCGCTCGTGCCGGGGAACATCGTCGTGACGGTGACGTCGCGAACCGTAGTCGTAGTGAAGCGGAAGTAACCGTCGCGCTGCGAGGTGGCCATGCCGCCGCACGCCGTCCCGGAATCGTGGGACATGTCCGCGACCGCGATGGTCCCCGATGCTGAGGTGATGTCGATCGCCGACGAGCAGCTGTCGCCCGCCGGCGTAGTCATTGGATCGGTGATGGTGGCATTGAGCGTCCAACTCATCGCCGTCATGCTCGCTGACTCGACGACCACGTAATACGTGCCGGCCGGAAGGGAACGGCGACGCAAGGTCGTATTCACTTCGTGCTGGCAGTTGAGCGCCGTGGTTGCGTTCGTGCAGTCGGTCATGAGCGAGATGTAGGTGTCGGAGCCGGTCGTCGCCGTGATGGTGACGTCCTTGGGGCTTGGAAGCACCAGCAAGTATGCCGCGTCTTTGAACGCGCCCGCATGACAGCCCAAGACGTAGTCGTTGTTTACGTCCTCGAAGTTGCCCATGAAGGTTCCACCCGCCGAGATATCGAGCGTGCCCGCGGCGCATGTGTCAACCGGAGGTACGGTGGTCGGGTCGTCGACTGCAACGACGAGATCGAAGGCGACTGCCGTCGCTGTCTTGACGATGATGGTGTAGTCGCCTGGAGCAAGGTTGCGCCCCAGAGCGGAAGCGGCAGTGCCCGAGCCACACCGAATGTCTGTCGTACCCGAACAGCCCGCCGCAGATCGAATCGCAATCGAAGTGGTACCGGTGCCGCCCGACGCCGAAACGCGAACATCTTTGGCTTCGGTAAGGGTGAACGCAAACACAGCGTCCGCTCCAGCCGAGCCGCAGCTGAGCGTGTAGTTGCTCGCGAGCGAGCGGGTCGAGGCCGAGTACGTTCCCGCTCCCGCGATGAGCTGCGCAGTTTCGCAGGTCTCGTTGGTAGGAATGCAGCTCGTATCGAGGTAGTCGCGGAGGCCGTCGCAATCGTCGTCGCGTCGGTTGGTGCAAACTTCGGTCGCGCCCGGATAGATCATGGTGCCGTAGCGCGGATCGTCGTCGCAGTCGTCGCCGCCGCAACGGCCGTCGATGTGTCCGTCATTGTCAATGTCGCGCGGCGAGAACACGCAGCCGAGAGCGGTATCGCACGAGTCGATCGTGCAGGAGTTCTCATCGTTGCAATACGGGTCAAGCGCCTCGACGCAGCCGACTGTCGTGTCGCAAACCTCAGTTCCGTTGCACGCATCGCCATCGGAGCACATGTCCGCGCGCGGCTGGAAGAAGCAGCGGTCGACTTCTTCGAGGCAGACGTCCTCGGTACACTCAACTGTGTCGGCGCACGCCGCCGCACCAACCGCGCACACATTTGCCGTGCACACTTCGATACCGTTGCAGAAGCAGCCGTCGTCGCATTCGGAGTTGCCGGAACACGAATCACCGATCGTCATGCCCATTTGCGTGGGGTCGCACGTGTCGACAGATGCGTCGGGGAAACTGAAGAGATCCGGCGCGACGAACATATCCGTCGGCGGCCCCGCGTCCAGGCGGAAGCCCGAATCGGGGATTTGTAAGTCGCTCGCACGCGTACAGCCGAACGCAAGAAGCGCCATCATCGAAAGACCAAGAATCAACCAAACGTTACGCATCAAATGCTCCGATTTACGGATCCGTCACAACCACTTCGAGGAAATACGCGCCTGCGTTCCCCGTACCAAACCCATCTACGATAAAGTAGTAAGTCCCTGCTTCGAGAGTGCGCTCGATGAGCGAATCGCCGCCCTCGCCTGCGTCGTCATCGTCGCACTCAATCTCGCGGCCGGTGCCGCAAGGTGCCGACTGAAGGAGCAGCACTGAATCAAATGCCGAGCCTGTCGTACTCGCCACGACATGCTTCGAGCTTGTAAGTACGAGCACAAACGCCGCGTCCTTGGACTCGGCGCTACTACCGCACGAACCGGTGTAGTCGTTGTTAAGTCCCGACGTGTCACCGCTATAGAAGCCGCCCGTTTCAGGAATCGTCACCGCTGTGCCGCAGATATCGTTGCCGGTTGCGGGCGTGAGCGGCGTCGGATCCGTGGCATCCACCGAAATCTGGAAGCTCGAACCGCCGTAGGACTCAACCACGACGTAGTAGGTGCCAGCGCCGAGGCTGCGCAGACGCGAACGCGAAGGAGAGCCGGACGAGCAACGAATCTCCGCCGAGGTAGCACCGCCGCACGTCGGAGTTATCGCCGCGTTCATGTAGCGGGTCGCACCATCGACCACCACAGTCACATCTTGCGTCTCGCTGAGCGTGAACGAGTAGATCGCGTCCCCGTGCTGATAGCCACACGAGATAGCGAGGTCGTCTTCCTTGTCGGAGAGTACGCCGAGCGTCGTCATGCCGAGGGTGAGCGGGATTGCGCTTCCGCATGTATCGCCCGCTGGCGGCGCAGTCGGCTCTGAGAACACCACTTCGAGATCGAAATCGATCTCTGTGTAGCTAGGCCCTTCGAGCACGATGAAGTAGGTGCCGGCATCCAACGAGTGCACGTTCGTCGCAAGAGGCGCGCCCCCCGTGCAACGCAAGTCGGTGCCCGCACATGTCGAGCGCAGCGCCGTGACGATGGTGTCGGCGGTCGGCGAAGTCGCGCGAATGGCGACGTCTTTTTGCGTGTCGATGGTGAACGTGTAGACGAGGTCCGGCGCAATGCCTGCGTTGCACGACAGACTAAGGTCGTTGGTCACATCCACGAAGCTCCCGAGGAAATGGCCGCCCGCGCTGACGTCGGTCGGAGCCGTGCAGGTTTCGTTCGTAGGATTGCTCGTGGGATCCGTAAAGGCTGCTGTCACCACGACAGCGCTCGGCGACGACGTCGAAATCACGACGAAGTAAGTGCCGGCCGCGAGATTGCGGCGGCGCAGGAGACCGGGGAAGCCCGACGCGCATTCGGTTTCGGTGCCGCCGTCGCAGGTGCTCCGCAACGACATCGACACAACAGCCGTCGAGCTCGAGCCTTCAATCTGCACGTCATGCGCTTCGGTGAGGGTGAACGTCGCAACAACGTCCTTCCAGCCCGTGGAGCCGCAGCTCACAGTGAAGTCCGGTGTAGTGCCGATGGTGGTCGTCGTGAACGTGCCGCCTGCGCTGATGTCGAGCGGGTCCGAGCAATCGTCGTTTGCGGGACGGCCACAAGGCATTTCGTCAACCGATTCGTTGCAGTTGTTGTCGACCGTGTCGCCGCAAATCTCCGCGACGTCCATACCACGCGATGGGTTGCGATCATCGCAGTCAGTGCCGCCTTCACAGTGCCAGTCGGCTTCGCCGTCTTCGTCGAAATCACGCGGCGCGTGCATGCAGGATTTGCTGGGCTCATCGCACGCGTCGAGGGTGCAAACGTCATCGTCATTGCAAGCTTCAGGCGGACCGGGGATGCAGCCGCGCACCAAGTCGCACTGCTCGACACCGTTGCAGAATACGTCGTCAGCGCAGACGCTCAAGTCGATCGAGTTGCGGCAGTAGCCGCGATCGCAAAGGTCGCGCGTGCAGCTGATGTCGTCGTCGCACTCTTCGTTTGTGGTGCACGTGGTGCCCATGTCCGGAGTGCCGAAATCGAAACCGGGGGCGTCGATCGAACCGTCCGCGACGCTGCCGTCAGTGTCGGCTGCTGGCCCGTCGCCACAACCAAACCCAGCGCCAACAAGGGCAAAGGCGAGCACACCGACTCGCAGGCGGAAGGGGACGGAACGCATTCTAAACGGAGCTCCCTCGGTAAATAAGACGGGCACGCCCACACGCACCCAAAAGAAAGCGAACCGGTCGACCCCGCCCCGCTCAAAGCGCTTGAGTATGACACGAAGAGAGCACATGCAACCACACGGCGCGCGGATCCTCGCGCCTACGGCATACTTAACCCCCAAGGCGGCTTTGGAGCCTGATAATCCGGCGAATTCGAGCTATCAGGCTTGACGCTTGGGCTCGGCGATCGGTATGGGACTTTCTTAATGACGCCGCTCGCGCCCCTGCCGCTGCCCCTCGAGGCTCTGCCAGCCTCCCTGCGGCGTTTTTGCGACCCGAGTGCGCCAGTGCCCGCGCGAACGATGGCCGCCAAAGGATTGGTGCCTGTCAAAGGCGGCGATCTCCTGACGGTTCTGGCACAGCTGTCGGCGGACGCGACGCCGGCGATTGCGGAAGCTGCGACGGCGAGCCTTAGCAAGTTGCCCGAAGGCGTATTGCTCAGCGCGTGCGACGAGATTCTCCATCCCTCAGTTCTCGATGCGGTCGCTCGCCTCGTGAACAACGTAAATGCACAGGAGCGCATCGTTGCAAATCACGCAACGAGCGATGTCACCGTCGAGCGCATTGCGCATACGGCCAGCGAATCCTTGGCGGAGCGCATTGCTACCAACGAAGCTCGCTTGCTCGCAGCGCCTGAGATCATCGAAGCGCTATACAAGAACAAGCGAACGCGTATGTCGACCGCCGATCGCTTGGTCGATCTCGCGGTTCGCAATGGCGTGCAAGTAACGGGCATTCCCACCTTCGCCGCGCACGCCGAAGCGCTGCAGACCGAACTGCTTCCGGAGGCCACCGCAGAGCCGCTTCCGACCGACATCGCATTTCAGCAGGCGCTGGCCGATGACCTCGACGACCCCGACATTGTCGAAGTAGATGCCGCCGGCACGGAGCAAGTGAAAGCGAATGCACTTCCGCTGTCGATGCAGGTTAGCCTGATGTCGAATCCGGAAAAGATACGACTGTCTCTCGTTGGAAATGCCGCCGCACGCGCTCTCTTGGTGCGCGACAACAACAAGCAAGTCGCGCACTCGGCCATTGCGTCGCCATCGATGACTGTGAACGAGGCGGTAGCGATCGCGAACAGCCGCCAAATCGGCGAAGACATCTTGCGCTTCATCGGCAACAAGAAGGAGTGGGTGCGCAGTTACGAAGTGAAGCGTGCCCTACTCTTCAACTCGAAGACGCCGGTGGGCATATCGCTGCGTTTCCTGAGCCATCTTCACGAATCGGACTTGCGTGAACTGTCGCGCAGTCGCAACGTCGCCGGTCCTCTGAAAGCCGCTGCCGTGCAACGCATTATGAAAAAAGACAAACAATCCGGAGGCGACTGATGTCGTTCTTAAAGAAGATGTTCGGCGGCGCATCGTTTGCCGAGCAGCGCACCGAAGCCGACGCGCTTTTCGACGCCAAAAAGTACGGCGAAGCAAAGCTTGCGTACGATCGTGCCGTTTCGAATGCCAAAGGCGCTGCGGATACGGAAGTCGCTCACTGCAAAGAGCGCGTCGCGGCCTGCTGTGACGCGATTGCACGGGATCGTATGAAGTATGCGGCGGAGCTCTTGGCACACGGGGACCTCGAGCTTGCGCGCGAAGAACTAAATGGCGCGCGCGACACCGCGGCCGGAGAAGCGACGAGGCGCGAAGCCGAGCGCCGCCTCGAAGCGCTCGAGCGAACCGATGCTCGTGACAATGCAGAAGTTGTCGCGCTCGACGACGACGAGCAGTACATGACACTCGCCGGCGCGTGGGAAGAAGAGCAGATGGAGGAGTACGACAACTACGGTGAGTCGTTCCGCGCAGCGATGCTGGCTCTCTATCGCGAAGAGTTCAAAAAGGCGCGCGAGATTTTGGAAGCACTCGCCTCGGAACATGAAAAGGGCGCGTACCTGCAGTACGAGCTCGGACGCGCGCAACTCCTCGACGGAGACCTCGCGAAAGGCAAAGCATCGCTGCAGCTTTTCTTGTCGCGCATTGGGCCCGACGAAGGCGGCGACGCGCGGCGTGGTGCGCATGGAGAGCTAGCTCGCCTCTTCGACGAAGCAGGTGACATGGAAAGCGCCGTAGGCGAGTTTCAGAAAGCGATCGAAGCGTTCGAAGAAGATCCGCGCCCCTACATCGCGCTCGGAAACTACTTGCGCACCAAGGGGCTCGCTGCGGAAGCTGTCGAAGTATTGCAGGCCGCTCTCTTGGTGATGGACACCGAGCGCCGCGACCCCTTCGTGCTGCAAGAGCTCGGCCTGTCGCACGCTGCCGCTGGCAACGCAGGCGAAGCCGTAGCGCTCCTCGAAGAAGTGATCAGCGCATTTACCGCACGACGCGACTTCGACTATCCGCCCGAAGGAACCGTCGCCCTCGCCGCCCTTCAGAGAAAGCCGGCAACGTGCAACGCGCCGCCGATCTGATCCGTTCACTCGCCCAAGGCAACGATCGCGTAAACCATCTCAAGTACCACCGTGAAGCCGAACGACTTCTCACCAAGCTCGGCATGCACGAAGAAGCCAAACGCATGGCCCAGCGCGCAGCCGAGCTCGAGGCGAACTCGAGGGACGATCGTTAAGTTAACAAAGTTAACGGCGCGCTCGGACAGGCCGTTGGCGCGCTGCCAAACGTGCGCGCACACCTAGCGTCGCAGCTGCACCGAGCAAGGCAAGCGCCCAGCCGAAGAGCGAAGAGCGGGATCTCGCACCAACGCTAGACACGGCGCACGATTCAGCTGCGGCCGCGGGACCGAATCCGCCTTCGCGAATCGCCGCATCGATTTCTTCCTGCGTGTACACGTCCAGACAGTTGAGGGAGACGGTAACCGGTGCCGTTTCGAGCACGGCGTCCGTTCCAGCGACCCGGGCGCGGAAGATGACTTCGTGAGCACCTACAGCGAGGCCGGCTGCCGGATCGAACTGAATGGTGGGGTCTGGCCCTTCGTTGTGCGGCGCGCAGATCTTAGCGAGCTCAACCGTACCGAATCCTCGGTGAGTAGCGCCTTCTGGCGGCAGGTCGAAGGGCGCATAACTTTGGCCGACGTAGTCGTGGCCGTCTACGAGAACTTCGTACAGAAACATTCCCTCCCACGCGCGCGCAACTTCGCTCAAGACGACGTCAACGTTTACGGTGACAGCTTGCACTGTGTCGGAGCAGTAGCCGCGGTCGGTCGGCACTCCAACGAGTGCTCGCATGGGTGCGCTTTGTGCGAGCGCGCCGAGGGTCGTGGGAAGAGGCGCCGCTGCGCCGACGTGAATCACTTGCTCGCGCGCCATCCAACATGTGTCGTCGCTGCGAAAGGTGTAGGTCTGCCCAGCGCGCATCGGCGTTGCGAACGGGATGACGATACTCGCCGAATCATCGTTGTCGATCTGAGCGACGACGTCTGTGGTGCCTGAAGCATTCTCAAGCGTGACTACATAGGAACCAATGCCAGAGCTACGCCCCCGGAAGTAGAAGAGCGCGGGCACGTTCTCAGGCACCGAGAATCCAGCGCGCGGAAACAAAACATTGTTGCATTCGAGTCCGCTACACGCGCTAGCGCTGGGTGCTGCGACGTGCAGCGAAAGCATAATAGTGGCGAAGAAAACAGCGTTGCGCATAGAAGCCCCCTAAGCAGCGTCAGCGTGCGAGCGTGCATGCGCGTCGTCAACGCAACGATGCCCAGTTTGCCGACTGCGACGGGCACGCACCGCTTGCGCGACAAGCGTAAGAACCGCCGAAGTTGCTGCGATTGCTCACGATCCACGCGGCTCAGAAGTCTAGACGACGCGGGCGGCCCCTGTGCTAGACTTTGGCCACGTTATGGCGTGGACCGAAAGTTTCTTCGGCCGCGACCGGATCGTCAAAAAGCACCATGAGTAACTCCGCAAGTGGAGGTCCTCCTCCGGCGGTTGTGAAGGCAGCAGATCCTGCGCGCCTCCAACGCATGACGGTCCCGGCTATTCGCGCGATGAAGGCGAACGGCGAGCGCATTACGATGGTGACTGCGTACGACGCGACGTTTGCGCGCATGCTCGATGAAGGCGGCGCGGACATTCTGCTCGTCGGCGATTCACTCGGCATGGTGATTCAAGGGCTCGACTCGACATTGCCCGTGACGCTCGATGAGATGATTTATCACTGTCGCGCCGTGTCGCGTGGCGCACGTCGCGCGCACATAGTCGGTGACATGTCGTTCATGAGCTATCAAGGCACCATCGAAGAAGCACTGCATAACGCGGGACGCTTCCTGAAAGAAGGCAACGCACATGCCGTGAAGCTCGAGGGCGGCGAGGAGATGGCCGCGACTATCGAACGACTCGTTGCCGTGGGCATTCCGGTGATGGCGCACGTGGGCCTAACTCCGCAGTCCGTGCACGCGATGGGGGGCTTTCGCGTTCAAGGACGCACGCAGGATCAAGCGGAGCGCGTACTGCGCGATGCGCACGCGGTGGCAATTGCTGGCGCGTATGCTGTGGTGCTCGAAGGTATTCCGACCGATCTTGCAGCGCGCATCACCAACGAAATTTCAATTCCAACCATTGGCATTGGTGCAGGACCGCACTGCGACGGACAAGTCCTCGTCTCGTATGATCTACTTGGACTCACGCCGAATTTGCGTCCGCGCTTCGTGAAGCGTTACGCCGAATGGTACGACGCCGGGATGGAAGCGGTTCGTCAGTACTGCAGCGACGTGCGCTCGGGCGCATTCCCCACCAACGAGCACTCGTTCGGCCAAATCAAGGGCGGTGCGAGTGCAGTTGCTGCACCGGCGCCTTCGTCCGCGACTAGCTCGGCCATCGAGTTGAAGAAGCCGGCAAAAGGTGGCGCAGGTTACGGACCGACGGGCTGAGCACGTGACTCGGTTGGTACACGAGAGCAGCGAGCTTCGTGCGCTTCTGGATGGCGCACGGAGCGCGGGCAAACGGATTGGCTTCGTGCCCACGATGGGCGCGTTGCATGAAGGGCATCTTGCGCTTGTTGAGCACGCGCTGCTTTCGGCTGACTTCATTGTCGTTAGCATATTCGTGAATCCGCTGCAGTTCGGACCGAGCGAGGATTATTCACGTTACCCGCGCACGCTCGATGCGGACGTCGAAGCATGTCGCGGACGCGGCGTAGACATCGTTTTCGCGCCCGACCGCGAGACGATGTATCCAGATGGCTTTGCAACTGCTGTGGAAGTAAGCGGCGTAAGTGACGTGCTTGAAGGCGCGCATCGCCCGGGCCACTTCCGCGGCGTCACGACCGTAGTCGCCAAACTCTTCGCATTGGTTGGGCCGTGCACTGCGGTGTTCGGACGCAAAGACTATCAGCAGTGGAAAGTCATCGAGCGCATGACGCGCGATCTTGGATTGCCCGTCGGAATCATCGGCATGCACACGGTGCGAGAACCAAGCGGACTCGCGCTCTCATCGCGCAACCGCTATTTGAGCGAAGCGGAACGGGGGCGCGCGCTCGCGATCATCACCGGCCTGCGCGCTGCGGACGCGGCCTTTGCCGCGGGCGAGCGCGACGCGCAGATTATCGAGTCGCTTGCGCGCGGACCGATTGAGAAAGCGTTCGACCGAATCGACTACGTATCGGTTGCTGACGCGGAATCACTTCAGCCGTTAGTCGGCCACATCGCCTCGCGCGCGGTTGTCGCCGTCGCCGCAAAGCTCGGCACAACCCGCCTAATCGACAACTTCGTCCTAGGCGACTAGCGATGGGCCACGGGGACACGCTCCCTCTCGAGCGGGCCAATCATTTCAACCACTTGCAGAGCAACTTTGGCCGCGCAAAATTGATACCTTCGCACGCGCCGATGTATCAAATTCACGCGGCCAAACTCGATTTGCAACTCCTCGTAATTGCGTCCGTATTCGAGGGGGAGCGTGTCCCTCGCTTGGATGCGGCCGAGACGATTTGCGACAGGCGCGTCTGATCGCGCCAGTCGTTCTCGACCCGTGTGACGGAATCAGTAAGGATTTCCGATGGCATAACGCCTGCACCAATGCTCCCGCTTCTGAGGGAGGCGCGCATGGCGACGACCACGATTGAACGGGAACTGCTCGACTTGGAGCGCCAATACTGGAACGCGGTTAAAGAGAACGACATCGACGCCGTCCTGCGTCTGACGGATCATCCTTGTGTCATTGCCGGCCCGTCAGGCATTGGGATGATCGAGAAGAACAAGCTGCGCGCGATGATGAAAGGCGCGACCTATACTCTCGATCGATTCGAACTTGGCGACAACGCGAAGGTCCGCTTCTTGACGGATGACGTCGCGATCATCGCCTATAGCGTGCACGAGGAGCTCACGGTCGACGGCCAGCGCGTGCACCTGGATTGCGCCGACGCTTCCACATGGGTGCGTCGTGACGGAAAGTGGTTGTGCGCGCTTCATACGGAGTCACTTGAAGGCGACCCGTTTGGTCGAGACAAAGTCCAGCCAAACCCAGCAGGCTCGCGTTCCCGCCCGCGCTCGACGCACACAGCGAAGCACTGATCAACGCGCGGTGTTCTCGACTACGGGACTGCGACCCAAACCGGGTCGTTCGATTCGACGCTTGCGCTAAATCCGAGCACGCCATTTCTTAAGCCGACGCTGTCGGCGACGACGACACCAGTACCTTCATCGAGCGACCACTCGGCGAGCGGAGCAGATTCCGGCGCGTAGCCCATAAACGAAAGTCGTATCTGCTCTGTGCTGCGCGCTTCGTTCCAGACGCGGACGCTGTGCATCACACCGGCGAACGACGACGCGGCGGCATCGAGTCCCGACCAACCAAGAAATACGCCGGCCGCGGTATTCACGTCACGTGATGCGGTAACAAAATTCCAGACCAGTGCCGAGTCTTTGTAGAAAAGTACCGAGCTCCCGTTGCGCACGATCGCGATGTGATGCCAAGCGCCGTCCGCGAAGCGCACCATGCCCACGTCGGGAGACACCGTCTGATCGGCCTGGCGGAATTGAATGTTGTCGCCATCGCACGCGGTTGTAAGACAGACCGCCAGCGAAAAGCCGTTCGTTGCGCCGCTCGTGCTGGTGATGATCGTTGCGTAGTTGTTAGCGCTGGCCCCCAACTTGATCCACGCCTCGATAGTCATGGGGCCGTCGGACAATGCCAGCGTCGGCGTCGACGGGATCGACACGCGCTGTTGAGCGGTTCCGCTGAACGAAAGGCCATGCGTTTGCGCATCGCAACCAAAGCTACCAAGGGGTGCTTGTTCGTCCACCGTTCCATCGCAGTCGTCGTCGATGAGATTGCATGCGAGCTCTGGTCCTACGCAAGCATCGAGCGATACGCGCGCGTCGTTCGGCGCGTCCGTGGGCGCGTCGTCAGCATCGAGAGATGCAAGGTCACGGGCGGGCGCATCGCTGAGGCCGCCCTCGGCAGATCCCGCGTCCAGCGCATCTGCTCCACCGCGCGCACAGGCCACCGCGATTAGCGATGACATCGCCGCAATCAACAAGACTCGAGCACGTGTTTGTCTCATGCATCAACACCGTACCAGCTGCGCGCCACCCAGCGCTATTAGCAACACGATTCTCTGCGGCGCCTGAAGCACGAAGGCGTCGCGCGCGCTCCAATCGATACGTCGTGCGCCTACTTCGAGCTCAACGTCGTTAGGGCGCGAGTGGCGAGCTTTCGCCAATCAGCATCGGGAGGCCAGAGAAGCAATAGATGCGACCCGCGCTGGTTAGGGCACAGCTACCTTCCAGCTGCACGACGTCTGGCAGATACGAGACCGGACCGGGCGCAGCGTAGGTTCCGATGCCTTCGCGACCTGACGCGAACCACGAACCGTAACACCAGACCTCGCCGGTGCTTCGAAGAAGGCAAAGACCTTCCGTGACGATTGAGAAGTCTTCAACATCGGTGAACGGCAGCGCTACCGGCTGCGGCGTGTTCGATGCAGCACCGCCGTAAGGAAAGACGCCTGCCCCAAATGCCCGGCCCCAGCATTGCAACGTGCCGCCGTCTTGCAGCGCACACGCACGATGGTCGCTTGAGCGCACGATGCGGGCGTTGGAGACGGGCAGCGTCGCGACAGGCGACAGGGCAAAGTTGCCGGTTCCAGTCCCTGGCGGATAGTCCACGCCGTTGCCAAGTACCCCAAACTGATGCCGGGAACCCCACACACGAATTTCCCCTGTTGCCCGCAGCGCAATCGCCGTCGGCGACCCTGCGTCCATGAAGACAACATCGGCGAGTCCCGGCACGGCCGTGGGCGTTGCCTGATTGCCGACGCCAGTGAGATAGAGAGAGCCCCAACACATGAGCTGACCGCTCATCAGGGTCACGCAGCTAACTTCGCGCTGGATGCTGCCAGAAGTGATGTAGCCGATCGAAACATCGATCGCTTGCTCCGGTAGGGGGACGACGGCCGGCGCGTCGGGGCTTGTCCAACACCACAACTCACCGCTTGTACTAATGCTGCATCCTCGACCGGTGTCACCGCTAACGTGGGTCGACGCTGGCAGTCCAGCGATATCGGTGATGGCCATACCCCAGTACGTCGCTCCATGAAATGGCACGCCGTAGTACGACCAACAACCTATCGTGCCGCCTTCGCGAACGAAGCATGGCCCGTGGCGCCCGAGCCGATTGGCCACGACCGGCGCAACACACGTCGACTGACCGCTGCAGACCCCGCCGTCGCAAACGGTGTCCTCGCGAAACAACTCGACCGGAACACCACTATCCTCGTAGGGGTAGCAGTAGCCGCGCACAAATCCGTAAGGGTTGCCGGGGCACATCATGCGCCCGAAGCCGTATCCGGTCGGCAACTCGCAACGCTCGCCTTGATTGCACTGCGTGCAGACGCCGGCTCCGTCGCAGAAACCTTCACGACTAACGTCGCCGGGCGCGGGGACGGTGCGACAGGCCGCGCCGTACTCGGCAAGCTCGTCAATGGTGCAGACATTTCCGAGCGCACAGCTGCGCACGCCACTCTGACATCCGCTATTCGTCGTGCATGCTGTTCCATCGCCCGTGCATCGTTCGCATAGTTGCGTCGCGCTGCATGTATCGCCGTCGCCGCAGGTCTCACCTTCGTAGCAGGTAGCGACGTTGGAACAGGCTGCACCAGGGTCCAGAGGGTTCGTGCCCCCGCCAATGTCGCAGGTCTCACTGCCCGACGAGCAGCGCGTCACGCCCGCGAAGCATCCCACCGAACATGCGACACCCGCAGTGCACGAGACACACTGTGCAAGGGAGTTGCAAATAAGACCGCTGCCGCATGAGGTGCCGACAGCGCGAGTGGCGAAAGGCTCGCAGGTCGCGGCCTCGCCGTCGCATCGGATCGCGCCGACATGGCATGGATCGTCGAGCAAATTGCAGAAGGTTCCGCAGACCGAAGAATCCGGTGTGGGCGTCTGCGCATCACCGATCATCGCATCGTCGAGCACGTGCGCATCTTCGATGCCGGCGTCGGGTGTTGCAGCGTCCGGGTCTTCCTCGCGAGGTACACAACCGCTCTGCGGATCGCACCACTCGTTGGAGGCGCACGCGTTCGCGCGTGCTTCCTCGACGCATACTCCGTCCACACAGGCTGCCTCGGCGCACGAAGCATTTGGCGCTGAACAATCGCTCGCCTCGTTGCAGAAGCTGAGAGCCGGGCAGAACTCCGGATTGGGTGGTATGCATCGTTCATCCACGCATTGCCCGCCAAAGCACGCGTTGAGCGTCGGCGAGCCTGTGGGCGATGGACACATCACGCCAACGCAGTCCGGCGTAAGCGCAAGGCGCAGGACAAAGTTGTCTTGCACGGTGACCCGCGCGCGTCGGCTGATCAAAAGAGTTCCATCGGGTCGTCGCAATCGCACCTGCACCACGTGCTCGCCGCGCGCTACGTCGGCAAAGATTGCGACGCGGTGGCCGCGGGTAAACGCATCGCCGAACGAAGCGTCGGTTTGCGCGCGTGCGAGCCGTGTCGCGGGCTCGTACAACGCTGACGGCGCAAGCAGCTCTGTCTCGACCAAGCTGAACTGCGGACCTGGCACGAGCGACGTTACGACCAACACCTCAAGGGAGGGTGAGTCGTTGCTACAGCCAGCGGCGGACGCGAACAGTGCGCACGCGAGAGCCACAATGATGCACGAGCTCTGCTTGATCATGGATTCCTCACGATCACTGGGGTCTGCAACGATGTGATGCCCAAATCGGGATTCTGCGCCGCTTGGCCGACGGAGTTTGCGCCCCAACACAGCAGCGTTCCGCTCCCGAGCGTGGCGCAGTTCGCCGTGCCGTAGCTGCCCTCGCCCGTTGTGAACGCAGCGACATCCGATAGAAAGGACACGGGTGTCGGCGGCGACTCCGCATAGAGAGCCAAGCCCTCGACGCCCAGCGCGTAGTCGTAGTTGTAGCCCCAGCACCATAGGTCGCCGACAGATGTCAGTGCGCACGCGCGGGCGAGACCAAGGCCGATGTCGGTGATCGGATCTGGAATGCCGACCGGCACGCGTTGCGGAGCCACGCCGTTGAAATCGACATCGGGGTCCAAGAAGAGAGCCGCATCGCCTGATCCCCAGCACCACACTTCGCCGCTCGCTCGCAATGCACAGGCATTCATTTGCCCGGCGGTGACGTCGATCGCGTCGTCGATGCCCACCACCTGCACGGGAACGGACTCGAAGAACGTAGCGACCCCGTTGCCGAGTTGCGCCAAGCTGTTTCCGCCCCAACACCAAACGTCGCCGTCGGCGGAGAGAGCGCATGCGATGCCATAGTCGACGGTGCCGACAGCGATTTGCACGATGTCGGAAGGAAGGCCGAGCTTTTCGACTGGCGCCAAGTCCAACGTGTAATCGCCAAACTCGTCAGCCGTGGCGATACCCCAGCACCAAACTGCACCTGTGGTGAGGAGAGCGCATGCGTTGTAAACCCCGATAGCGACCGAGCGCGCCGGCGCGGGCAGCGTTACAGGCGAAGGAGCCGAGTGGCTATCAGTCGTTCCGTCGCCAAGATTGCCCAATGAGTTTTGGCCCCAGCACCAAACGTTACCGGCGACGGAAACGGCGCAGGTGTAACCCGATCCCGCAGCGACTTGTGCGATGTCATCGAGAGGAACGGTGACCTGGGTAAACGTCGCGCCCATCGGCAGCGCCGTTCCAAGTTGGCCTACTGAGTTGTCGCCCCAGCATTGCAAGCTGCCATCGCTGCGAACCGCGCACGTGTGTGTGTCGCCCGAGGAGACCGCGACAACTTCGTAAGCGGGATAGCATTCGCCCAAGCCGCTGCACACTCCTTCGTCGCACGTGTCTCCGGGCGGTGTGTAACTGGCGAGGTAGCAGCTGGGTCCGCCGCCGCAGTACTGCATACCAATGCCGCATCCGCCTGCCGAACACGTTTCGCCGTTCACGCAGTGCTGGCAGGTCCAGTGCGTGTCGCAAACTTGATCGACGCCGCAACTCGCGCCCGGCAGCAAGCGTGCGCTAACAGCGACACACGACGGCGTGCCTGCGGCGCAGGAAACCTGTCCATTCGCGCACGGGTCACTCGCGGTGCATGTTTCGCCTTCGCTACAGGCGACGCATTCGTGAGCGGCGGTGCAATGCATTGCTGTGCCGCACGATGCTCCTGTGTCCGCGTGCGTTCCATCGCCGATGCAAGCGCCACTCATCGCACAATCGACGCGCCCGTTCTCGCAGCCGGTCAAGCATGCCGCATCAGGCGTGCACGGTGTGCAGGACCCGGTTTCACTGCAGAAATCGCCCGTCCCGCATGAGTCGCCGTCCACGCATTGACCGGCGGTAGTACAACTGGTGCCCGCGCTCGCAAGCGATGTTGGCGTTGTGAGCACGCACTCTTCGATTCCGCGCGCGCACGAGGTGCGGCCGGCTGCGCAACCGATCCGGCAACTCACATCATCGCGGCAGCTCGTGCAGACGCCCAGGGCGTTGCACACCGCGTCTTCACCGCAGGGCGTATTCACAGGACGCAAGCCGAGCCGCTCACAGACGGGGGTCGGACCCGCGCAGTTCCAGAAACCAGCAACGCACGGAGTCAAATCGGAGGTGCACGCGGCGTTGCAAGGAATGGAAGCGTCGGGACCGCTGTCCACAGAGACCTCGGCGTCCATCGTGCCCGCGTCGGTGAGGGTCCCGCCGTCGAGCTCCACGTAGGGCGTGCACCCGTCGCCAACATCGGGGTCGCACCACTCGGCCGCCGCGCACGCGCCCTCGAGTGGCTGCTGAGCGTAGATACCATCGGTGCACAGCTGTGTCGCGCATGACGCGGTCGGTCCGCATGACGCAGCGTCGTTGCAAAACACGATGGCGTTGCATGCTTCGCTCTCATTTGGCGGCACACATTCCGGGCTAACGCATCGACCCGCGAGACATTCAGAGAACGCGGGAGATCCACCGGGGCTTGGGCAGCTCACGGCCACGCAATCACGCGTGAGATGCACAGTGACAATCGCATTCCCGGAAAGCGTCGTGCGAACGCGCTGCTGGATCAGGAGCGTATCGTCGGAGCGCAAGAGCTGAACGCGAACGGTGTAGGTTCCCGGTGCAAGATCGATGAACTCGGCAATGCGTCGTCCCTGCGCGAAGGATTGCCCGAACGCTACCATTGTCTCCACGCCACCCGGCAAAGTACGTGCGCTTTCGAAGGGCACGCCGTTCTCGATAAGGTCAATTCGTATGAGCGCGAACTCCGGCCCCGGGACGAGTCCCGTCACCATGCGAATGCTTAGCGAGTGTTCATCGCCGCATGCCGCAAGTGCACAGGCGAGCAACGCGAACGAAAACGCGAGCCAGTAGCGCTTCATGATGACGGCCCCACCACGACGGTCGGCGCGGTAACGAACGTGTCAAGCAGTCCGACGCCAAGCGGATCGTGCGCGCCGTTCCATCCCCAACAGAGAACGTCTCCTGTAGCACGCCGTAAGCATAATCCGGTTCGCGACAGCGCCACTGCATCGTGCACGCCCACGACCGCTTGCGGAATGCAAGGCAAGCTTGAATAGTCAAAGCCACGGCCGAGTCCGCCGAACCCCGAGCTGCTAAAGCACCAAACCTCGCCGTTCCCGCGCAGCACGCATCGAGCGTAAGACTGCGAAGTGACGTCGACGAGGTCGGTAAAGGAGGAAAGAAGATTGGCTGACACGGGCGTCGGCGAGTATGCGTAGATCGAAGACCCGAGCTCTCCGACGGTGTCAGCGCCTCCCCAGCACACCATTTGCCCGTCGCCGAGGATCGCGCAGGCGCTAACCAGGCCGACTGAGATAGTCGCGGCGTTTGAGATGCCGGCAACAAACGCGGGTGTATGGACGTAAGGGCTATCGACCGTCCAGGGCACACCGTCACCCAAGAGCCCGTAGCGTGGATATCCCCAACAATTCACGCGCCCGTCGGAAAGGCGCGCACACACTGCCGGACGATCCGTTTCGGGTGACATCGAGACTTGCACCGCATCGCTAACACCAACGACCTGTTCCGGAAATGGCAGGGTCGTGCGGATTGCGTCGCGATCGAGCCCGCCCCAACAATACACGCGACCATCGTCGAGAGCTGCGCAAGCGCCCATGTAAGCAGCGCTAATGTCCACCGCCGGTGCGGGGAGAGCGACGAGCACGGGCGTGCTGCTCGATTCGAAGGAACCGTCGCCCAGCTCGCCATAGTAGTTGCCGCCCACGCAGTAGACGTCGCCGGTCGCGGTTAGCGCGCACATAAAATTCCCGGTCATGGCGATGGTCGAAACGTTCGACAAGCCTTCGATGATGCGCTTCTCACTCGACGATGCGGGAGCGCCCAAGGGCAGGAAGTAGCCCCAACACTCGACTCGGCGGTCGTTGCGCACGGCGCATGCCGAATCATTCACAGCGAAAACGTTCACCGCGCGGTACGGCTCGTAGCAGCGGTCGCCCCCCGAACAGATTCCCTCCGAAGTGTCGTAGCACGCAGCCCCGGGCTCCTTGTACGAGTCTATCTCGCAGTAGAGGTATGGCGTTCCGCAGTTGCGGAGAAGACCGTGCGAGCACTCGCTGGGTGATCCGCAATCGTCGCCGTCCGTGCAGGTGCCGCACACGCCGTGCTCATCACAGGTGCCCGTACCATTGCATGTGGCAAGGGGCGGGAAGCTGATGCCGTCGGACACGCAGCCCCCACCGCTTGCGCAATCGATGTGGCCGTATTGGCAGCCCGTGGTGCATGGGGCGTGGTCGTCACACGCGATGCATTCAGCGCTCGGCGAGCATACATGCAGGCCCGGGCACACACTCCCACCTGCGCATGCCGCGTCACAAAGAGATCCTGCAGCAACGGTCGAGAGCGGCGCGTCGACAACACAGCTCGCAATGCCTGAACCACATTCCAAATGGCCGCGCGAGCATCCGCTCTGACACTCTCCGTCCTGCACGCAGTCGATGCATGCACCGCCAGCGCCGCACACTTGTCCATCTCCGCACGGCAAGCCGATGCGCTCGAAGGTTGCATTGCAGAACGGGGATTCCCCGCTGCAGTCGATCGTTCCGAAAAGGCACGCGTTGACCGCGTCAACGCACACGGTGCCGCACATGGATGACGCATCGATGCCCGCATCGAGCCCGGCGTCGGCTACGCCCTCATCCATGGCGCCCATGTCGAGCGTCGGAAGATCCGCGTCGGGGGGCGAACCGGCATCGACCGTTTCCGACGATTCGCAACCGGGGTTCTCGTCGCTCAACGCGTTGCAGAAAAGCGGAGCTTCGCACACGTCGGCGCGGGGAGCGGAATCGCAGACGCCATCGATGCACGTAGCTTCGGCGCAACTTGCGTAGGGACCGCAGTCCGACTCACCGGCGCAAAAATCGAAACCATCGCAGAAGTCCGGCGACGGCGGATTGCACCGCGGGTCAACGCAATGACCGTCGAGACATTCAGAGAACCCTGCACCGCCGCCGGGGGATGGACACACCGTGCCGATGCAGTTGGGCGTCAAGTGCACTCGCACGACGGTGTCGCCCTGAACGTCGATGATCGAACGACGGCGCAACACCAGACGCTGATCCGCTTTCAGAAACTGAACTTGAACGGTGTAGCGACCCACTGGCGTGCTGGTGAAGCGAGCAACGGAGAGACCATGCGCAAAATCCTGCCCTACCCTCGCTGTAAGATTTGCGTCCGCTCGGAACGACTCGGGCGAAGAATCATCGTACGTACCATCGAACAACTCCGTTCGCACAAACGCGAATTGTGTGCCTGGGTCGATGCCGCTGACCACTTGCACTTCGATCGTCGGATCATCGTCACCGCACGCGGCGACCAGCAGCAGGCAAGCGCACAACGCGACCCAGTTCAAACGCGTTGGCTTTTGCATGGCCCTCCTCATAACTGCCCAGTCAAATCGTACAGAGTAAGTGTAACCGAGTCCGTGCGTAGCTGCCGTGCGCGAACTGCATGGCGACACAGTACGGCAAGGGCGCGGGATTCGCAGCAGCTTTAGGTGGGAGCCGCGCCCTGCCCCGTGCGCCGCCGTCGTGGTACGTCGCAAAGCGTCGGCCGCTCGGACAGAGCTTGCGGCTCCGTGCCGCGACCAATTCAATACCGTGCAACTCAACTGACGTTGTGTAGACTTATGGCCATGACTCGCGCCGCTTCTCTCTCCTCTCGTGCCCGCATTGCGATGAGCCTTGTGGTCTTTCTCATCGGCTCGCTCGGCACAGCACGCGCGCACGCTCAAACACACGCCGTGGTGGCCGCAGTCCAGCTGTGGGCGGAGGTACAAAGCTCACCCGCACGCATCACGCTGCGTTGGCAGCCGTTCGCCTCGGCTACGGGCTACACGATCTACCGCCGCCTCAAGGGCGCAACATCCTGGGGCACCGCCATCGCAACACCGGCGGCGTCGGCGGTACAGTACGTGGATTCGGACGTGAGCGTTGGCACCTACTACGAGTATCGAATCGTGCGCACTTCCTCGCTGGGGGGCAGTTACGCAGGCGACCTTCCAGGCACGAGCTACATCGCGGCCGGAATCGAAGTTGAGCTCGAGACATATCGTGGCACGTTAATTCTCATGGTGGACAACACAGTGGCCGCAGCGTTGGCGACGGAGCTTGCCACGCTCACATCCGATTTGAATGCCGACGGCTGGTCGGTGATACGGCACGACGTCAGTCGCACCGCGAGAGTCACGAGCATCCGCACGCTTCTTCAGACTGACTACAACGCTGACTCGACGCGGGTGCGTTCTGCCTATCTGATTGGCCATGTTCCCGTTCCGTACAGCGGCAACATTTCTCCGGCCGGCCACTTCCCCGATCACTACGGCGCGTGGGCAGCCGACAGCTACTACGCCGAGATGAATGGAACGTGGACCGACTCCACCGTCAACAATAGCGGCGCGATGCGTGACGAGACAGACAACGTCCCAGGCGACGGCAAGTTCGATCAAAGCGATATTCCGACGGCGGTCGAGTTGCAGCTAGGACGGGTTGATCTCTCGCGCATGCCCGCGTTCAGCGCTAGCGAAGTCGAGCTGCTTCGCTCCTACTTGAATCGGGCTCATCAGTTCAAAACGGCGGCCTGGCAGCCGGATTTCCAGGGCTTGATTTCAGACAATCTCGATTGGGCTGGAGCGGGCCTCGTCGCATCCGGATATCGAAGCATCATTGCTCTTCTCACGCCCGCGCACACCACCATCAGCGCCGGAGCGTCTTACGGAAGTTATATCGGCGCCAATACCTACGTGCTGGGTTTCGCAGGTGCGGGTGGTGGATACACGGCGGCCGCCGTGAGCACCGATGAGCTCGCGAGCAGCATCGAAAACGGTGCCGTCTTCACGATGAGTCTCGGCAGCTACTTCGGCGATTGGGACAACGAGAACAACTTGCTGCGAGCGTACATCGCACGTGGCCGCGGGCTTGTGAGCGTGTGGAGTGGTTTGCCAAATTGGTGGCTTCACCACATGGGCATGGGCGACACCATTGGCTACAGCACGCAGGTCACGCAGAGCAACACGGTCGCGCAGTACAGTCCGATTCACAACGGCTGGCAGTCCCCGGATGAGCTCGGCAAAGTTCATCTCGCGCTGATGGGAGATCCATCGTTGCGTATGCGCATGATCGCGCCGCCAACCGATCTGCGTACGAGCGATGTCGGGGGGCGTGTCAGTTTCTCGTGGACCGCAGCAAGCGGCGCGCCGCTTGGCTACCACGTCTATAAGTTCGAACCAACAAGCGGCGTGGTGACACGTCTCACGACCTCGCCCGTATCCGGCACAACGTACACCAGTACAACGGAGTCTTACCTTGAGGGCCGCCGCTTCATGGTGCGCGCCGTCAAGCTAGAGGCGGGTTCAAGCGGCAGCTACTACAATCTCTCTCTCGGCGCGTTTGCTACGAACACAGGCCCCAGCACAACGATTGACGCTGGCGTCGCGCCGCTCGACGCAGGCGCAACGCCGGTCGATGCAGGAACGAGCGGTCCTGATTCATCGGTGCCGCCGGTCGACCTAGGCGTGCCCGTCGATTTTGGCATCGCGTTTGACGCCGGACCACGCCCTGACGCCGGTTCGCCAAGCGACAGCGGCAGCGCGATCACAACGGACGCCGGTGTCGCGATGGACCTGGGCCTTGATCGTGATCTCGGTGCGCCCGCGATTAACGGAACGCCGCTTACCCAATCGTGCGCCTGCACCGTGTCGACGCGAGCGCCCGTTCCGGTAGTTCCAACGCTGGTTTTCGGTCTCTCTCTGTTGCTACTGCATGCCCGCCGGGCCCGTCGCCGTAGACACTCAACCGCCTCGCGCGCGCGCGCCTCATGAGGCTTTTCGCCGTGCGCTGGGTCGCTTGGGTGTTGGTGAGTTACGTGGTCGCGTTCCTTTCCATCGCGCCCGCAGCAGCTCAAGAGACCGCGAGCAACACGGAACGTGCGCGCGCGATGTATGTCGAGGGCAGCACGGCCGCAGAAGAAGCGCGCTGGACCGACGCACTTCGCCTCTTTCAAGAGTCGTACGACCTCTCCCACAATCCCGCCGCGCTCTTCAACGTGGCGACCACGTTGCGCGCAGTGGGGCGCCACCGCGAATCGCGCGATGCACTCGACCGCCTTCTGCGCGATCACGCCGAGCTTCCGGAGGAGCTTCGCGCAGAGGCACAACGAATACGGGGCCAGGTCGCTGCGCGCGTTGCAACGATTTCAATCAACAACGCGCCGGCGCGCGCCGATCTCACCCTTCGCTTCGACGGCCAAACTACGCCCACCCCGCCAGAACGGCCCATTCGAATGGAAGCGGATCCGGGGCGCCATAGCGTGGACTTCGAGGCGAATGCAGATCCGCAGCTGCAGAGTTTTCACTGGGAAGCGTTGGTGACGGATGGCCAAGTTGCGGCTGTTGACGTGAGCATGCCGGAAGTGAGCCACGACTCCCTCGCGAGCTCGCCATGGTTTTGGACATTGGTCGGTGTCGTTGTGGTCGGCGCCACTGTAGCAACGCTTCTCTACGTGGACCATCAACAGCAGCTCGAGCCTCAGGGCCAGTTCCGCATCGTGCTTGGAGGCGATTGATGTACAAAGTCTCGCTCGCTACGGCATCACTGTGCTCGTTGATCTTCGCGAGTTGCCTAGTGCCGCATGCGCGCAACGCGATTCTCGAGCTGCATATCGATCTTCCCGCCACTGGTATGCAACCTGTCGTCGGACGCGGCCCTATCACCCACGTGCTCGTGCAGGCCGAAAGCAATCCGCGAGACTGGTCCGTCTCACTGGGCACCGACATGCTGAACTCAATCGGGCCGGTCACGCTGATCAGCTCGTCGCAGTCCATCTCCATCGACGTCGAAGCGAACGGCGACGAAATCGAGCGGCCGCTCGGTGTGCGCGTCCTCTATTGCACGTCGAGTGATTGCGGAACACCCATCTCGGAGCGCTGGCTACAGTTTGATCGCGCCTTCTACGAAGGGGAACGCACACGCTACTTCGTGGACCCATCCGTCACGACCCAAGGCCTGGAGATGAGCGACAACCGAACGGGCGGCGAACCGCGCGAAGTCGGCGCGTGCCAAGTTGGCGGGTGTATCCTCGAGACGTCCTTCGGCAATGACTATTGCATCGGTGGCGCACATCGCTGCACGCTCTAGGCGTCGCGATGCCGCTAACTCCCGCTATTAAGACCGCAATCACGAGCATCCTCGCCACGGCGATGCGCAAGTGCGCTCCGCCGATGGTGGTGAGCAAAGAGACGCGGGATGCGATGGAACTCATCGGCAACAAACCGGTTCCCTATGGCAGCACCAAGAAGATAGTCCCCGGCATGTACTTCTGCAGCTACATCGCGCGCAAGGATATGGTGAGCTTCTACTTCTTCCCGCTCTACTACGATGCGCAGCTTGTGGAATCGATCCCGAATCTTCGCAAAACGCTCAAAGGCAAGACGTGCTTCAACATCAAGAAACCCGAAGAGCTCGACGTCAAAGAGCTCAACGCGATGTTGAAAAAGGGCGCCTTTGCATGGAAAAAAAGCGGCTACATGAAGTAGGGAGCCGTCAGCTCTTGAGCGTGTAGAGAATGACAAGCGCCACCAAAAGGACGCCCACTAAGATCCACGGGAGCGCGTTGCCACGGGTATGCGTGCGCGTACCGGCATCGGTAGTCGCAAGTCCCGGCCGCACGCTTGCAACCTTTGTGTTTGCGAGCTCCGCCATTTCCGGCGGGCTATCGTCTTTGACGGTACCGTCGTCATCCCAGCGTTTGTCGGGATCATGCGACGGCGGTGCGTCTGGATTCGAGACAAGGTCCCACGCCCCCGGTGGCGCCGGCGGAACGAACGGTGCTTCGGGCCCGGGCGGCGGCGGCCGGCGAGACGGCCGCTGTGGGGCTGTCGGATCAAAGCGATTGACGGAAGCGATTTTCGGTTCCGCAACTTCGAGCTGATCATCAGCGCGCGTTGCCGGTAGATCGGTTTTCTTCTGGTAGGCGCTGCGGTCGAGGATGATGCTCGTGCTCTCTTCGAACACGAACTCGTCCTTCTTCATCGGCACAAGCTCGGCTTCCAGCTCGGCCGCCATCGCCTCTTGCACCGAGTGAGTATGCGAGAGCTCCATGAGTTCACCATGGAGGGCCTTCGCTTCTGGACACAGCGAGGCAAGAACATCTGCGATTTTGGCGCGCGTAAACGTGGGCGAGTGCGTGTGAAGGAAGCGTGTGAGCGCTTCGCCCATTTCGCGCGCGGAGTTGAAGCGATCCTCGGGCTTCTTGGCGACGGCCCTCATGATGATGCGCACAAGCTCAGGCGAAAGCTCCGGACGTCGCGACGTGGGGGGCGGAATCTCTGCCTTGCGAACCTTGTCGAGAAGCGTGAGCACCGGCTCCTCTTTGTAAAGCATTGCGCCGGTGAGCAGTTCGTAAAGGACGACGCCGGTCGAGTAAATGTCTGTGCGCGAGTCGATGGGCTCGGCCCACGCTTGCTCGGGCGACATGTAGTAGTACTTGCCTTTGATAATGCCCGCATCGGTCTGGCGCGCGCGCATCGATGATTTTGCGATTCCAAAATCGACGACCTTCACTTCACCGGAGCGTGTAACAAGAATGTTCTGCGGCGAGACATCGCGATGAACGATGCCTAGCGTCGTGCCGTCGGCCTGACGCTGCTGATGCGCATAGTGCAAGCCCGCACACATCTCGGCGGCGATAAATGCGCAAACGTCCTCGCCAAGCTTGACTTGCTTTTCCGCCGAACGGCGGAGGATGCGATAGCCGTCGACGCCGTCGATGTACTCCATCGCGATGTAATAGGTTTCGTCGACGCAGCCGAGGTCGAAGATTTGTCCAATGTTGGTGTGGTTCAGAAGAACGGTGATCTTCGCTTCTTCCACGAGCAGTCGCACAAAGTTGTCGTCCTCGAAGTAGCGCGGATGGATCACCTTGATGGCGATCAACTTCTCGAAACCGCCGAGCCCTTTGGCCTTGGCAACGTAGACTTCCGCCATGCCCCCGGAAGCGAGCCTGTGCAGAAGCACATAAGGCCCGAACGTTCGCGGAAGGGTCATGCCCATCGGGTCTTCCTGACTCATAAGCACGTGAGCTGAGCCTAACGTTCTTCGTCCAAGGATGTCACCGAGCCTTTCAGATGGTTGCGAACTGCGTGAAACCATGAGACATCTTTTGAAGAACGAGGACCCATGAGCGAAGACGACATGCGCTCGCGCCCACCGCGCGTAACCGCCGCCACGCTGAGAGATATCGGACTATTCGGCGGTCTGGACGACGAGTCTCTAGATATTTTGGCGCACGAGCTGCCAACGGTGCAGATTGAATCGGGCGCCGTGGTTGTCCGCGAGGGCGAGAACGCACGCGACATGTTTATCGTCGCCGCGGGCGAGCTCGAAGTCCTCAAGCACGGGCGCGACGGCGAGGTACGCGTGGCGATGCTGGGGCCCGGGGACTGGTTTGGCGAGATGACCATTCTCGATGTGCAACCGCGCTCGGCAACGGTTCGCGCAGTCGCTCCGACGATGCTCGTTCGGATGAGCGCCGAGCACGTGGACAAACTTCTCTATCGCCGCGACGTCAAAGCCTATGCGCTGCTCATCATGAACATCGCCCGCGAGCTCAGCCGACGCTTGCGCGTAGCCGACGGAATCCTCGCGCAGCTCTACACGCAAGTAAGCGAAGCCTACGTCACCCTCCGCCGCCGCTAGCTCCACGCTGCGCAGGTTCGGAGGGTTGAACCGCCAAGGCGCCAGTGACGCCAGCTTGTGGAAGACTCCTAAACTGAAAGAACCAAACTAAGAATTTTGGTTTCAACGCGTATTCGCTACGCACGTACTGGCGTTACTGGCGTCCTGGCGGTTAACCCGCCTTTAGTTTTATTGGCGGGGGCCCGGGGTGGGGCCGCTTCCGCCGCCGCGGTTGGGGCCGCCGCCGCGATGGCCACGACCGCCGCCGCTGCGTGGCCCGCTTCCGCCGCCGCCACGACCGCCACCGCCACCGCTGCGTCCGCCGCCGCCGCCGCTACGTCCGCCGCCGCCGCCGCGACCGCGTCCCATGGGCGGGCGTCGATCGGCTGCGCGTTCGTCGGAGAGAGCTTCGGCCGTGGGTGCGCCGCGGAAGGGATGGTCTTCGACGACGGGGATTTTCTCGCGTGTGATGCGCTCAATCGCGGCGAGCAAGGACCGTTCGTCGCGATCGCAAAACGCCCATGCAGTGCCCGATGCGCCGGCCCGTGCGGTGCGTCCGATGCGATGGACGTATGACTCGGGCTCATTGGGGAGATCGAAGTTGATCACGTGCGTAACGCCGTCGACGTCGATGCCGCGAGCCGCGATGTCGGTCGCGACCAAGATGCGAATGTCGCCCGCCTTGAATCCAGCAAGAGCGCGCTCGCGCGCATTCTGCGATTTGTTGCCGTGGATGGCGGTCGCGCTGATACCCGCTTTCTCAAGATGATCGCTGATGCGATTGGCTCCGTGCTTCGTGCGGCTGAACACCAAAGCACGCGTAAGGTTGGGGTCCTTGGCGAGATGCACCAGCAAGCCGCGCTTGTTTGCCTTCTCAACAAAGTAAACGGATTGCTCGATCGCCTTGGCAGTCGAAGCGACAGGAGTGACCGCAACCTTCACCGGATCGCTCATCAAGTCGTCGGCGAGAGAACGAATTTCTTCCGGCATCGTCGCCGAAAAAAGCAGCGTTTGCTTGTTGCGAGGAAGCTCGCGCATGATCTTGCGGACGTCGTGAATAAAGCCCATGTCGAGCATGCGGTCCGCTTCATCCAGCACGAACGTCTCGATGTCGGAGATATCGACCTCGCCCTGCCCCATCAAATCGAGCAAGCGTCCCGGCGTTGCTACTAGGACGTGAACGCCGGCACGTAGCGCGCGCGTTTGCTTCTCAAATCCGACGCCGCCGAAAATCACCGTCGACTTGATGCCGAGGTAGCGACCGTACGCACGAAAGCTTTCGTCGATCTGCGCGGCGAGCTCACGCGTCGGCGCAAGCACCAGCACGTTCGGAAAACGCGATTCGGCGATGCGCTTCTTCTCGCTGAGGTATTGCAGAATCGGCAGCGCGAAGGCCGCTGTCTTGCCGGTGCCGGTCTGCGCGCAGCCGAGCAAGTCGCGATCTTTGAGAATGTGCGGAATCGCCTGCGTCTGGATGGACGTTGGCGTGGTGTATCCCTCTTCGAGCAACGCGCGAAGAAGAGGCTCAATGAGCCCAAGTGCTTCAAATGACATGGGGGGCGCACTGTGACCCATCAGGCCTCCTCTGTCCCGTGATTAGTGCGTTCAAGTCGGAAAAGCGCGCTCGTTTCTGGTAATGTGCGTGCCATCTATGACGAAACCCAGCTTGCTGATCATGTTCGCGATGTTGTTGCTGCCGGCCTGCGGAAATGAAACCGCTGCCGAAGATGCCGGCCTCGCCGACAGCGGACCGCGAGATGCCGCGCCGGGTGATGGCTCCGTGGCGATCGATTCGGCGGTGGACATCGACGCGAATGCCGATATGGACGGAGCAGTCGACGGCGCCGTGACAGACATCGATGGAGCAATCGGGCTCGATGGGGCCAATCCGGTCGACGGAGCATTGGATGTGGACGGCGGCCCCACGGACATGGACGGCGGCGGTATCGACATCGACGGCGGGATGGACATCGACGGCGGCGCTACGGCATGTGTCAGTAATCGCGGCTGCGCTGCGGACGAGTACTGCATGCACGACACAGGGGAGTGCGCGCGCTTCGGCGTATGCGCGCCGCGTCCGGGAAGTCGCGCGTGCGACGGCGAGCCAGTTGCACCCGTGTGCGGCTGTGACGGCACCACATACGACAACGCATGTTT
Organism: Sandaracinaceae bacterium; assembly: GCA_016712745.1. Lineage (GTDB taxonomy): Bacteria > Myxococcota_A > Polyangia > Polyangiales > JADJQN01 > JADJQN01. The sequence goes on along the minus strand of JADJQN010000015.1, from coordinate 411,141 downwards.
GGCGGCGGCGAGTCGCGTATCCGTTCAATCCGAGGGCGCGTGCGCTGTCGAGATGATGTGCCCGACTACACCGCCGCCTGCGGAATGCTGCTACGGCGCAGCCGACTGCGGAGGGGGAGGCCTGGGTGGCGGAGTCGGTGTGCGCTGCCTCGGCGTAGATTGCAGCGACGACCCCGCAGTGGCTGGCGTTTGCAAAGGCCGCGCGCCGCGCGGTGGCTGTTGGTCCGATGACGATTGCCGTATCGGCGGAGGCACGTGCGTAGGCGCAGTGATTTGCCCGTGCGGCGCGATCTGCGAAAGTCCGGACGAAGCTGGCACCTGCTCGGGTCCGTGATGTGCGAGTCGTGAGGTCGGCTGCTTCGCTAGTCGAAGCGCTGACCCGCCTCAGCTGGTGCGCTCGCGGTACGCCTCGAGGATGATGGTGGCGGTCTCTTCAATCGCGCGACCACTGACGTCCACGACCATCCACTCAGGATGCTCGGCGAAGATCTGTTCTGCGTATTCGAGCTCCGCGCGAACGTGATCGCGGAGGCCGTAGTTCGTCTCGGCAGGCATTCCAAGTTGCTGCAAACGCGCACGACGGATCTCGAGAAGCTTGTCGATAGCGATGGTGACGGCGATCACACGTTCTGCAGGGACTTCGAAAAGTTCAGGAGGAGGCGGCACGCCCAAGACGAGCGGGACGTTCGCGACTCGCAAGCCGCGACCGGCGAGGTAAGTTGAGAGCGGCGTCTTGCTAGTGCGACTCACGCCGGTGAGCACGATGTCCGCTTTGCGCAGATTGCGCGGCTCTTTGCCGTCGTCGCTCTTGACCGCGAACTCGATCGCTTCGACGCGCTTGAAGTAATCCTCGGACAACGGCATCGACGCCGATGGGACGTTGAGCGGCTGCGAGTTCAAGAACGCGCCGACCTTGCCGATAATCGCAGCGATAACGTCGGCAGTCTCGACGCCGCGCGCCGCGGCTGTCTCGTGGAAGTATTCGCGTAACTCAGGCGACACGAGCGTGAAGACAATGAGGGCGCTGACCTCAGCGGCCTTGGCCATCACGTCGTTGACCGCATCCTTGTCGCGAATGCGCGTGAACAACCGCATCCGCACGCCAGAGTTCGGAAACTGCAAAAGCGCCGCCCGCACAACGCGCTCCGCCGTCTCACCCGTCGAGTCGCTCACTACAAAGATAGGCCGTTTATCCACAATAGAACCGTAACACGGTTCGGGCGGCACGCGCCGCCCCTCATCCTCGGCGGAGCCGAGGATGAGCCTCCCCACGCGAAGGAGACGTGCCGTCTCCTCGTCGCTACCGCGACTTCACCGCTGGCTGTGCTTGCTTGCGCGCACGCGAACTGCTTTAGCGAACGGCGCTGAGCGTCAGCCGCATGCTTACTTCTGCCCTTGCTTCTTGCCGATCATGCCGTTTACGCGGCGGCGGTTTTTGGCCTTGTGCTTGGCGGTCAGCTTGTTGCTGCGTGAGCGGTCTTTTTTGCGGGGCTTGCGTGATCCAAGGATAAACATGAGGTCCTCATTAAAAGCGAAACCCCGGCACGCTTGCGCGAACCGGGGCCGGGCTGACTAGTTTGCGATGAGCTCAGGCGCCTTGGCAGGTGCCGAACGTCTCGCCGGTGGGGATCACGCAGGACTCACCGGTACGGCATTCGCCGCTGACGGTGCAGTTTGCGAGACATGCCTTGGTCGTCGAAGCGCCCGAGCCATCGAGATCGATGCACGCGAAGCCCGCCTGACAATCCGAAGCCATTGTGCAGTTGTCGAGACATGCAGTCGTTGCGTCGGTGCTGCTGACGCTGACGCAGGTCGCGTCTGCACCGCAGACGTCAGCCGGCATGCCCGGTGCGCCACAGTTGATGAGCGAGCAGTAGCCGCCCGTCGGTGAGTCGAAGATGCAGCGGCCGATGCCGAAGGGCGACCAGCACTGCTCGTCTGCGGTGAGGCCGCCAACGATGTCCTGGCAGTGAGCGCCGATGTTGTTCTCGGTGACTGCGTTGTAGTTACCGGGGATGCAACCGCCGTTCGAAGCCGCCGATGCGTCGGTGACCAAGTCCCAGATGCAGGCGTAGCCAGCGTCACAGGTATTGCCGTGCGAGGTCTCGCCGACCGGAAGGGGATTCTCCGTGGTGGCTTCTGCGCCGACCTTGCACGAGTGCAGGCAGGCCATGATGCCGATGTCCATGCATACGCTGTCCGTGCCCGCGCATTCGCGGCCGGGGACATCGCAACCGAACTTCGTGCAGTAGCCGCCCGGCCAATCGAACTGCAGCTCATTGATGCAACGGCCGTTGGCCTCGCACTGTGAGTCGCGCGTGCAATCTGCGCCTGCAACAACGCCGGGGGTGCCGGGGGAGTCGCAACGGAAGGTCGTGGGGTTGCAGGTCGCGGTGCTGGTCGAGTCATAGACAAGGTGATCAGCTGCTGCGCCCGAGTTGTTGATCTCGCCGTCGCCGTTGGTGTCCGGACGAATGATGCGGCACTCCGCATCGCTCTGGCAGCCTTGCGAACAAACTTCGTCCGTCACGCTGCACTCGTAGCCGCTCCGGCAAGCTGCTGCTGCTGCTGTCTGCGACGGTGCGCAGGTAGCCATGCAAAGAACGACGTTCAAGCCCGACGGATCCTGGCCGAGGCTCGTGCAACGACCGCAACCGGCTTCGCAACCGTCCGAGCCCGCGGGCGCGTTCGGGTCACATGCGCCAGCGTTGCCTTCGCGCGAAGCGGCCGACGACAAGTCAGCGTTCGAGCAGTAGCCACCGGTCATGAAGTTCTGCGGATAGGTCATCGCGGGGCTCGAGGGAACCAAGCCGCCGTCTTCTTCAACGTAAATCGGATCGGTCGTGTCGCCGAGAGTTCCTGCCGCCTCTGCAATGCAGGTACCGACTGAGCATCCACGTGCCGGATCGCATGCGCGACCGGTCTGGCAGCTTGCCGGGCCTGCGTCCGCACGACCAAGGTCAGGACGACCAGCGTCGCCGCCGTCTTCGCGCGTGCCGAGGTCGATGACGACCATCCCGTCAACAGCGCCACCGTCTACCGGAGCGGGGTTATCGCTTCCGCAACCGACGGCCGCAACGGCCATCAAACATCCAAGGCTAATCAAGCAAAACTGCTTCAACATTCGAACCTCCGCTAACATTTTAAAACGTGCGACGCACCAGGCCCACCTGCCCCAGACAGCGCGAAGAGGCGGGACGCTAGCTACCCGCCCCTCCCCTGTCAAGGAGGCTTGCAACGAGGCGCGCGCCCTTTTTTCCATTGTTATCTAAACGCGTGGACCGGAAAAAGCATGGACCGCGCCAAAGCCGCACCCCATCGAAAATATGCGTGAATATCGCAGCCCCTGTCTGCTGACGCAGGCGGACTGCGACATCTAAGTCGTGGATCAATTAAGTGGGCTCGCCCCAACGCAGAGGTTTCTCCAGAGCTTGCGCGGTCGGTTCGCCCCGACGCCCGCCGTCGTGTAGCTTTGGTTGCTCGTATGCCACTTCGTTTCACCGCTTCACCGGTCGTCCTTGCCGCCCTCTGCGCGATCCCGCTTTTCGGATGCAGCCTGCTCGTCACCCCCGATGAAACGGCGTTACCAAACGAGAACGCGGTCGATCTGGGACGCGACCCGATTGATGCGGGCGGTCTCGACGCGGGCGAGAACATCGACCTCGGCGTTGGTTTTGATGCCGGCAACCTAGACGCGAACGTTTTGCCGGATATCGGCGTGCCGGAAGACATGGGGCCGTGCGGCGCTGCGGGCTGCATCATCTCGGCATCGAACGTAAGTGACGATCTCTGGGATCATGCGACGCACGATCTGAACGTGCGTGGCGGTGGTGTGACGCGCATCAACACGGACACGTGTCGCTTGGGGAGCACGGACGGAATGATCGTGACCCAAGAAGGCGGCGGCACGGTCTGCGTGATTCAAGTCAATGCGTTGACCGTCGCCGATGAGTCATCGCTCTCCGTACGCGGCCCGATCCCGCTAATCATCATGGCGACGGGGCGCGTTCAGATCGACGGCGAGATCGACGCGTCCGCACACGGAGACGAACCGGGCGCGGGCGGAGGCGCGGGCGGAACGATTGACGTGATCGACGGAACGGGTCGTAACCCCGGAGCCGCCGGAGAGCACATCGATGAGTACGACGACGGCGGGGGCGGGGGCGGTGGCCTGTGCGGCAGCGGCGGCAATGGCGGTTCAGGCGGCGACGCATCGGGTGGCGATGGCGGCGACTCAGAATCGGCGTGGACAATCGAGCCGCTAGCTGGCGGAAGTGGCGGAGGACGCGGACGCGGCCTCGTCGATGGGCGAGACACCAACGCCGGCCTTGGCGGCGCGGGCGGAGGCGCACTTCAGATCAGCAGTCTCACCGAGATCATCGTGAATGGGCGCATCTTCACTGGCGGCGGCGGCGGCCTAGGCGGAACGCGCGAGCTTGGCGACGGAACGAACTACGGATCGGGCGGCGGCGGCGGAAGCGGCGGAGCGCTCTTGCTCGAAGCGCCAGCGGTTTCATTCGGAGCAGCTGCGCGCCTTGGCCTGGGCGGAGGAGGCGGAGGCGCCGCGTCCACGAACACCGCCAATGGAGGCGACGGCAACGACGGCGCGGTCGGGCCGATGGCCTCACTGGGCGGCGGCGGCATGGTGGTCGGCGCAAACGGCGGCGACGGGGCGCACGGCGCAACCATCGATGGCGCGACCGCTGTTGATCGTCCGTCTTCCACGAACGGCGCTGGTGGCGGCGGCGGCTCGGGATGCATGGTCGTGCGCAACGCGAGCGGCACGTTGACTTCGTCATCGTTTGTCGACCCGACAGGCAGCGTGCAAGTCTTGCCGATGCATACGCGTTGATGACAACGCATCGACATCTGCACATCGCACTTCTATTTGTGCTCATTGGATGTGCGCGCAGCGAGGACGTGCAAGACGCCGGCGGCCCGCTGTCGATCGATGGCGGCATTTTCCACGCCGATGCCATGGCACTCACGCCAGCCACCGAATGCACAGTTTCGCTCGTCGATGCGCCTGGGCAAAGCGGAGCGCACGTCGATCCCTGCACGCAGCTCGCTTACCCGACGATGCCCCCGATGGGCGGCACACATTACTCGGCGTGGGCCTCGTTCGAGGCTTATGACGCGCCCGTTCCGCATGGCTTTCTCGTGCACAGCATGGAGCACGGCGCAGTCATTCTTTACCACCAGTGTTTAGCAAGCGAGTGCCCTGAGCTCGTTGCTGCGATGCGCGCGATTCCGGATGCTGTCGAAGCGGACCCCGCATGCTCAGCGACGCTGTCGCGTAACCGGATCATCGTCGTGCCCGATCCCACCCTCGATGTGCCAGTCGCGGTGTCGGCATGGGGCCACAGCTACCGCGCGACCTGCTTCGACGAAGCCTCCATCCGTGCGTTCATCACGGCGCACTACGCCATGGCCACCGAAAACTTCTGCGCCCCGGGCCAAAACCGGACCGCCGACGGCGGCACCTGGTGCGCCGAACCCACGCTGTGAACTCTCATAGGAAGGGTTAACCGCCAAGTCACCACCAGCGCCAGCAGTGGAGCCCGCAAAAAAAAACGAAGAGAACCCTATTTGTGTTGAGGGATTGAACCGCTGGCGTCTTGTGGTGACTTGGCGGTTGAAATTCCGGGGAGCGGACTTTGGATTACTTTTTTAACTTTTGGGCGAGGAGGTCGCCGAAGGTGCCTAGGGTTTTTGTGGCGGAAGTCTCGCGGTAGCCGTCGAAGTCGGCGCGCTCTTCGTCTTCGCCGATTTTGCGGATCGACAAGCGCAAGCGTCCATCGCCGGTTTCCAAAACCTTGGCGGTGACTTTCATGCCTTCAGGAAAAAGTTTGCGCGTGTCCGATCCGCGCGGAGTGCCCAGCTCAGCGCTCGGGATCAAGCCGCGACCGGCCCGGCCTTTGGTTCCCTCGACCTGAACGAAGACGCCGAACGTTTCGATCTTGTCGACGGTCGCGTTCACAATGGAACCGATGACGAAGTTATTGCTTTGGACGGTACTGCCAACGCCGAGTCCGTCCGGTGCGGGCACTAAGGAGATCTTCTTCTTTGTGCGATCGATATTTTGCACAACGACGGAAAGGGTCTGTCCGACCTTGAGAACCTTGCTTGGATGCTCGACTTTGGCGCCCAGCTCCGAAACGTGCAGCAAGCCTTCAATTCCAGGCGCAAGCTTCACGAAGGCCCCGAAATCCAAGAGACGCGTGACCGTACCGGTCGCAACCTTGCCTTCCGTGATCTGCGTATCCACATCAATCCATGGATCTGCACTGAGTGCCTTGAGCGAAAGCGCCACCTTCACGGTTTGGCCGCCGGGGCGCGTCGGCGCGACTTCTTTGATCTCGCGAACCTGTACGTCCACGACGTCGCCGGGCGACACGACGCCGCTCGCCGAGGCGCTACGGTCGTAAGAGAGCTCGGAGTTCGGAATCAGCCCTTCAAGGCCGCCCAAGTCAACGAAGACGCCAAACTCGCGAATCGACGATACGGTTCCGCGCACAACGTTACCAACCTGAAGGGTGCGTAACAAAGCATCGCGCTGCCCACGAGCTTCCTCTTCGAGTACGGCTCGACGCGAAAGCAAAACGTTCTTTCCGCCTTCGCGGATGTCCGTGACCATGAACGAGAACGTGCGACCGACGAACTGCGACGGGTCTTGTACGAACTTGTTGTCAGCTTGCGAAATCGGACAGAACGCGCGCACGCCATCCAAGTCGACCTCGAGGCCACCCTTGTTGATGCCGCTCACCTTGCCGTCGATGGCGACGCCAGCGTTACGCGCCTGCTCGATGGCGGCGATATTGCCGGTCTTGCCGAAGCTGCGACCGATGCGCACCTCACCCGTCTCGTCATCGATGAAAACAATCGCGGCGTCGAGAGTGTCGCCCACTTTGACAGTCACCGTTCCGTCAGGGGCGCGTAGCTCGTTCACGTCGATGAACGCTTGGCGCTTGCCATCAAGCTCGACGAACGCCGAGTCCTTGCCGACCTGCACGACTGTGCCGCGGATCTTGTCGCCGACTTTAAAGCGGCGAGCCTTCGGGGCGTTCTTGTTTTCTTCTTCGAAGAGGGAAGCGAAGCTGTTTTTGCTGTTCATGGCGCGGCGTATTAGCACATCAGCCGCCAAGAAACACGCTATCGAGCGAGGATGCTCATCAAGTAGTCAGGCTCGTCGTAGCAGAAGTGGGTTTCAGCGAAGCCCGGCTCGGCGGCCCTTTCGCCGATGGGGCGTGCGCCGCCGGGCTCCATGATGCAGCCCTCTTCGTCGCCTTCGTCATGATAGGCGTCGAGCGGGCCGTAGGGTTGGGCTAAGCCCAAGCTGTGACCAAGCTCGTGCGAGGTTGTTTCGCCAATGATGGATGATAGCGCTCGCACGGCGCGTGCGACTTCTGCGACGCGTGCCGGATCGCCCTCGCCCTCGACTTCGGCCAGCGTGGCCTGGCGCGCGCGCACCGGATCAAAGATTTCGTCGAAGAGCGGTTCGGGTTCGAGGAAGCTGTTGGACCCTGGCAGTTCGGGGTGTGAAGAGAAGAACAAAAGCGAATCGACGAAGACGCCGCCGTAGCCTGCCGCGCCGTCGCTCTGCGTCTCGGCGTTGAGGCCTCCGATTTCATCGTAGAGGCGAATGTTGCCGATGTCTTTTCCGGGAGAGTTGTCGTAACCGAAGAGTCCCGTACCGTTCGGATCGGGCCCGCCGATCTCGATGATGGCGTAGAGCTTGTAATCCTGTGGCTCATCGAGGCGAACGTCGACATTGTAATCCATGTAGATGGTCTCGATTCGCTCCTTGATTCCGTCTTCGATAGCCCCCGCCGCTGATCCGAGACCGAAGCGCGAGAGGCTGTCGTAAAAGCCTGGCAAGAAGCGCAAGTAGACAACCTGCTTCACTGCACCCAATACGAATCCACCCTCGGTCGGACCGCTACGCGCTTCCTCAGAGCCGCGCCCAACGACCACTTCAGCGGTGCCGCGGAATAGTCCGCGCGCTGCACCGAAGAGGCTCGAGACAAGAAGGTTGTCTTCGTCGATCGCGGTCTCGATTGTGAAGCGAACCGCTTGCCCCGTGACGAATTCCGAAACTGGTTCTACCGGACCGAACGGCGCCGCATCTCCGAAACGCGGCGTAAACATTCCCTCGAGATAGAGCGAAGTGGTCTCGTCAGGTCGATCGGCGCCGCCGAGAAATCCCGCGCCTTGCAACGTGACGTATGCACCAAGCGATGCGGACGTGGGAGTGAGCGCAATGACTTCCGGCAACCCGAAATGAAAGCTCACGTTGACCGCCGCGGAATCGCTTGGCGCCCCATCAATCGGCGTCGAAGCCAGCGTCACGGTACCAACGAAGGTTCCTGGGCCTACACCACCCAAATCGGTAGTGAGTCGAAGCAAGCCGCGGTCGCGCGAATAAAGCTCGGCTTGCACGACGGTCTCGGTGGCGCTGACCGTCACCGGGCTTCCGCCCGAATCACGCGTGAACGAACCGTCGATGCTCGCCACTACAGTGCCCTCGCCCGGGGCGAGAAAGCCGTCGCCGTGAATGACAATGATGTCGTTGCGATGCACGTCTCCATCGGGTACGTCATCGAGCGCAACATCGAGCGAGCTTGCGAATGTGAGCGTCACATCGACTTCGTTGCTTGCAAGGGTGCCGACGACGAGCTTCGCGGTCAGAGTGTGTTCGCCTTCGCCGAGCTCCGTGATCGCATCCGCTGTGACATCGAAAATGAGCTCATCGCGCAGCGCGCCCGCGTCGAGCTCTAGCGTGATGCTCGTTTGCGAATCGACATCGGTGAGAACCAAGCTTAGTTCGCCATCGGCCGTCCCGCTGGCGTGCAAAATGCTACCGGGAAGGATCGGTGTGGGCCCCGAAACCGCATCGAGCACCGGCGGCAGTGCGCTCGGCAACGGCGTCTCGCTGCCGCACGCACCCAATGCGGCCAACAAAAGCGCACCAACGAAACGACGGGCAAACACGATCAACCCCCGCTCATCGCAGGAACGCACGCATGACGCGAAGCACCCGCCGCATCACTGAGCGTCGAACATGTGTAGCCGCTGCGGCAAACGCTCGGTGTGCTCGTGCAATCAAGCACGCAGACGCCAACGCCGCTCACGGTTCCGCAGTAGGTACCGGCTTCGCACTCGGAGTTTGTCGTGCAGCCCGCGCGCGCGCAGTAGCCTGACGGATACGGCATGCACGAACGCTGACCACCACAATCCGAGAAGCTCGCGCACGCGGCTCCGTTGGGCGCCGAACCACGTCTTCCGCCACCGTGGCCTTCCGCAAAGCGCTTGCACGCTTGTGTCGAGGGCTCACGGCAATCGTTGTTGGTGTCGCAATCGGGCGCGCAATGACGCACGGCCGAGCCGGGACCCGCAACCGGACAGATATGACCTGACGGACACATCGACGTCGAGGTGCAGACATCGCTCACGCAGCGACTTGCGTTGCACACCGTATCGAGCGGGCAGTCATCGGTGGATGCACACGTCGTGGTCGCCGTAGTGTTGATGCTGCCGACGTAGTCGCCACTTGCGTCATCGAAGCCGTAAACGTGCACGACGTAATGACCTGCGGCGAGTGTCTGCACGATGAGCTCGTCGCCGCCCGCTTCCTCCGAGATGGCGATGCGCCCGGTCGTCCCCAAAAGCTCGATATCCAGATCGCCCGCGCCTTCGGTGGCGAGCTCGATGCGCACCGCTCCAGCGGTCGTCACGTCGAAGCCGATGAAATCATCGTCGGCCGGGCAGATGGTGCCGTCGAACAAGCGGTCGCCGTCGGTGCCTGTCAGATTGCGAGCCGTTGCGAACGTGTCGTCGTTCTCGCCTGAGTCGTCCGAGCAAGCCGCACACGCAGCGGATGTTGTGCTGATCGAGTAGCTGTTCGCGGCCAATCGATAGCCCACTACGCGCGCGTAAATGGTTGCCCCCGTGTTCAAGCAATAGCCCGCGGTCTCGCTGTCATCGGTGCCGGCGCTCAAAGCGACGATGGTGCCGCCCGCGTTCACGATTTCCAAATCGAGGTCGCCGTCTTCCGACGTGAAGCCGTCAACGGTGAACGACACGCGCGTGCCTGCAGTGGCAGACACGCTGTAGTAGTCAGCATCCAAGGGACAAATTTGTCCGGAAGAAGATCCGGAAAGCTCGGTGGCCTGCGTGATGTCGTTGTTCGGCTCATGCGAGTCGTTCGTACACTCGCTCGTGGTCGTGCAGGCCGCAGCAACGTCGCCGCACGCCATGGTCACGGCGCCATCGACGCTCGTGACACTAACGCAGCTTCCTGAGGCGCAGCTTTCGCCGCCTGCACACGAATCGAGGCATTGAGCTCCACCAGCAGCCGACGCGCAGATTCCCGACGAACACTCAGTTGATGCGCCGCATGCATCGCAAGCCGCGCCATTGGATGCCGCCGATGCGCCAACCGCCGTGAACGAAAGCACGGCCGTATCGGTCTGGTGATCGCAGGACGTACCCGTTGTGTCGTCGTTGTCGATGGCGCTCGCCACAATCCAAACCTGTGCCTCGTCGCCTTCTTCGAGGCCAAGGGACGGAACGCGCGCACTGAAAGTACCGGACGAGCCCGGCGCGAAAGCGATCTGCGAGAACGAGGTGACATCTGGGTTGGAGATGTCTTCGGGCTCGGTCGTGGTGTAGTAGAGGAGCGGCGCATCGCGTAGACCCATGTCGTCGCTAGCGTTGACTGTGACTGCGAAGCCGCCGTTGTACGTCACGCTGCTGCCATCGGACGGAGCTGTGACAGAAATGGTTGGCGCGTCGCCTGGGCAATCGGGGCGGGCTGTGCCGCGCAGCACGACGATGTAATCTTTCTCCGTCGGTGCGTGTCCGTCGTCTTCGTCTGCCGCTTCGATCGCAATTGTGTAGCGAAGGGACGAGCTCACCTGGTCAGGCGTAGGGCACCAGTGAAAGTTCCCGGTCTTGTTGCCGCCGTCGTAGAGCGTTGCGCCCTGCGGGAGATCCACACGCGAGTTAATCTGGACGTTCGTCGAATCGTCGTCGCGCACTTCGATGTCGAAGTCGACGCATGGATTGCGTGTGAGATCGTAAGTGCCGCCTGCGCCTGGACGGAGGAAGACTGGCGCTGTGTTGGCAGCCGGCTCGACTTCGATGACAGTCGACTGACGATCCTCGCCGCCCGACCAGGTCATGATGAACGTGATATCAAAGGTGCCCACGTGACTTGCGAGCGGTGTGAAGCGGAACTCGCCGCCACCGGTCGTCCCCGAGATGCCGGCTGAGCGTGAAAAGCCGGGAAGATCTTCGAGGTCGGGCGCTTCGAATCGAAAGCCCGTGATCGCGACGCCATCGGGATTCGTAACAGTCAGCGGAACGCGAAGTGTCTCACTGACAGAGACTGTCTGTGGAGAGATCGGATCCAGCGCCGGGTCTGCCTTGCTTCCACATCCCGAGAGCGCGAGCCCCGAAAGAACCGAACCCACTGCGAACACTGCTAAGGCCAAGCGAATCTGACGTTCAAGCATGATCCCATTCTACCCTGAGATGCGCAGATCGCGGCAAGAAACCCAGAGCGAAGCCCTTGAACTTGGATGGCGAAGGGCGTATCCACCCTGCATGCGATCTGAGTCGACCAAGTTCCTTTTGCTTGAAAGCATTCATGATGTTGCCCGCGTTCAACTGTCGGCCGAAGGGTTCACGGTCGAAGTCGGGTCGGGATCGATCCCCGAGGCCGAGCTCGCCGCACGCGCGGCTGCGGTAAACGTTCTTGGCATCCGTTCCAAGACGCAAGTCACGCCCAAGGTCCTTGCCGGAGCGACTCAGCTCGCTGCGATCGGCGCGTTCTGCATAGGCACCAATCAAATCGCACTCGACGAAGCAATGCGGCGCGGCGTCGCCGTGTTCAACGCGCCCTTCAGCAACACGCGTAGCGTGGCGGAGCTTGTGCTCGCCGAGGTCGTGATGCTTTCACGTCACCTTGGCGACCGCGTGCGCGAAATGCATACCGGGCATTGGCGTAAAGTAGCGACTGGCGCTCACGAGGTGCGTGGCAAGACGTTGGGCGTCGTCGGTTACGGGCATATAGGGCGTCAGGTTGGCGTGCTCGCTGAAGCGTTTGGCATGCGCGTCGTTTTCTATGACATCAGTACGCAGCTTCCGATGGGTAATAACCAGCCGAGCCCCACGCTCGAAGCCGTACTCGCGCAGTCCGACTTTGTGACGGTTCACGTTCCCGCGACGCCGCAAACGCACATGATGATCGGCGCGCACGAGCTTGCGACGATGAAAAAGGGCGCATGCTTGATCAACGCCAGCCGCGGCACCGTCGTCGACATCGATGCGTTGCGCGACACGATCAAGTCCAATCACGTTGGCGGTGCAGCGATTGACGTCTACCCAGAAGAACCAGAGGCCAACACCTCGGACGGCTTCAAAACGGCGCTCCAAGATCTGCCGAATGTCATTCTCACGCCGCACATCGGGGGCTCGACGCTTGAAGCACAAGAGGCCATCGGTCGCGAGGTTGCGACGAGTCTCACGAAGTACATTCGCACGGGGGCGACGACCGCCTCGGTGAACATGCCGCAAGTCGAGCTCGGGATCACGCCGGGCACGCATCGCATTACGAACATCCACAAGAACGTTCCCGGCGTTTTGCGCGACATCAACCGCATCGTCTCGGACCATCAAGCCAACGTGCTTGCTCAGGTTCTGTCGACCAACTCCGACATCGGCTATCTCATCATCGATCTCGACAAGCCCGTGACGGAAGCGGTCTGCCAAGCAATGACCAAGCTCGAAACCACAATCCGCGTACGCGCCCTTAGTTAGAAGATCTTCCCCGGGTTCAAAACCCCGTTGGGATCGAGAACGCGTTTCATGGCGCGCATAATCTCGATTTCTTCACGCGAGCGCGTGAACGAGAGGAAATCTTTTTTGAGCAAGCCGATGCCGTGTTCGGCGCTGATGCTACCGCCGTGCTTTTGCACGAGCTTGAACATCGTGCGGTCCGCCTCATGCGTGTGCGTGAGGAATTCGGCCGTGTCCATTCCGTCCGGCTTCATGATGTTCACGTGGAGGTTGCCGTCGCCGATGTGTCCGAAGAGGCAAATCTCCCAACCCGGATAGCGCGTCTCGAAAACCGCATCGAGCTCTGCGCAAAAAGCCGCGAGCGCATGGATGGGTAGCGAGATGTCGTTCTTGTGCGGAAAGCCCGTTGCGGAAAGGCTCTCGCTGATGCCCTCGCGCAACGTCCACAAAGCCTGGTTCTGCGACGACGATTGCCCGAGCGTTCCGTCGCTCACAAGCTCGCGTTCGACCAGATCCGCGAACCACGAGTCGAGGCCTTCACGATCATGCGCTTCGACTTCGAGAAGCACGTAATGGGATGACGAGGTCGCGAACGGCTCACGCACTTTGCGGTGCTGCCTCACACGGGCGAGGCACTTGTCGGTGAAAAACTCGTACGCCATCACCGTGAATGCAGCCTTGCGCGCCGACGCGAATAGCGTGAGCACGGATGAAAGGCTCGGCACCGCGAACAAGAAAACATCGAGCTGTCCCGGGAGACGAGTGAGCTTGAGCGTCGCCTCGGTGATCACGCCGAGCACGCCTTCGCTGCCAATAAAGAGCTGACGCAAATCGACACCGGTGTTGTTCTTCTCGAGCGAACCATTGAGCTCGAGCACCTCGCCCCTCCCCGTCACAACCTCCAAACCAAGCACCCACTGACGCGTGAGCCCATAGCGAATGACTTTCACGCCGCCCGCATTGGTCGCAATATTTCCACCGACCTGGCTCGAACCTTTTGATGCGAAGTCCACAGGCCAAGTCAGGCCTTTCTCCGCCACGTGCTGGTGCACCGCCTCCGTTACGGCGCCAGCCTGCACGCGCACCGTCATGCCGAGCTCATCGATTGCGTCCATGCGACGCATGCGCGACATCGACAGAATGACCTCGCCGTTCCTCGCCACCGCACCACCGGCCAAGCCGGTGCGTCCGCCGGACGGGACGACGGCGACCTTATGCTCGTTAGCGAGGCGTACGAGGCGCGCAACCTCGTCGGTCGTACGCGGAAAGCATACGAGCGACGGAGCTGGCACGAACACGCGGGTCCAATCGCGCCCGTACGTTTCAAGGTCCGACGGCTCGGAGCTCGCGAAGTCTTCCGGGAACTGTTTTGCGACTGCGGCGCGAAACTCGTTCACGTGCGGTAGCTGGGATCTTTTTTGTCGAGCATGCGCAAAAGAGCCGGCCACGCCAGACCGGCCGCACCGGTCCAAATCAGCTCGCCCTGCATCGCCGCGGTTTCACGCGACTGTTGCGACGGTAAATGAAGAGGTGTGCCACCGGCCTGTGCGGCAATCTGCGCGTCGCATGCGCGCTCCAGCCAGTACATGCGTTGGAAAGCTTCAGCTACGGTCGCGCCCCAAGTGAGCGTTCCGTGATTGCGCAAGATGAGCGCACGCTTGTCGCCAAGATCTTTAACGAGACGTTCGCGTTCGCTCAAGTCGAGGGCGATGCCTTCGTAGTCGTGATAGGCGACGCGGTCGTGAAAGACGAGTGCCATCTGTGAAAGGGGCTGCAATCCTTCTTTCTGCGCAGACACGGCAATGCCCGCGCGCGTGTGAAGATGCAGCACGCATCCCGCAGTCGGATGCGCCATATGCACAGCGCTGTGAATCGTAAAGCCCGCTGGGTTCACGAAATAGCTCGACGGTTCGATCATATTCGCGTCGTGGTCGACCTTGATGAGACTCGACGCGGTGATCTCGCTGAAGAGCATGCCAAATGGATTGATTAGGAAGTGGTGCTCGGCACCTGGTATGCGCGCTGAGATATGCGTGAAGATCATATCGTCCCAGCCGTAGTGCGCGACCAAGCGATAGCAGGCAGCGAGATCGATGCGCGCTTGCTTCTCCGCGGCGCTCATCGTGTTGGGTGTGGGCTTGCTAACTTCTACGTTCATCGTCATCGAAGCCTCCGAGGATTGAACTATCGTCCTTCGTTTATGGGGGGCTCGTCAACGCGGGCCACTTAGTGCGGACGGAGCGCTACGCCTGTTACGCTCAGTCTCAGGATGAATTCCCGCAGAGACACGATGCGTTTCGCTTTTCGAGTTCTGGCCGGTTTTTGCCTGCTCGCGGACGCTGGCTGCTCGAGCCCCGAGGCCTATCCCGGCTTGATGCCCGCCGACGCCAGTTTTCGCGATGCAACCTGGTACGACAGCGGCCAACGGGATGCAGCGCCATTCGATGCGAGCGAGCGCGATGCAGGTTCTGCGCTGGATGCACATTTCGACATCGACGCGCCGGCCACGGATGCGCGCACCGATGCACGCATCACCGATACCGGCATCGATGCGCGCGACAGTGCGAGTCCGGTCGATTTCGGCTTCGACGCGGCGGACGCCGGCGGCGCATTTTGCACTGGCACGACCGGCGACGCGTCCGCCATTGGCCGCAGCTGCAGCATAAGTGATGCGTGCCCAACCGGCTACGAATGCGTAAGCTCCGCAGCGAGCACGACCTGCCAAATCCCTTGCGCACTCGAATGCGGCGGCCTCGATTGCCCGTTCGGTACGTTCTGCCTGGGGGCCGCAAGCGGCGAGCCCCGAACATTCTGCGCATCCTGATTGCGTCACGCCTCGCCAATCGCCAAACCAACCTTCGGCCAGCTCCTCGGCATCGCCTAGCTAGCCTGGCTCTTCGACAACTCGCGCAGATAGCGACCGCCACACTTGCCCGCGGTCGGGGCGAGGACGCGCCCTCGCATCGTCACAAAGCCGGAGGTGAAGTTGCGGTAGCAACGAGGAACCACGCCAAGCGGTTCCTTCAGGAGTGGGGGCCCCGACGCGGGTTCCCCGCGCCGGGGGCGAGGACGGGTCCTCGCCTCGTCAACCAAAGCGGACAATGGGGATTCGAACCCTCGACCCTCGGCTCCGGAGGACGTGGGGACCTCCTAGGTATCACTGAGTTAGCTCGTGGTCTGGACGACTCCAGGGCAACCGAAGAGATTGCGCAGCTGATACTTCGGTCCGTCGCAAACGGCGGGGCGGACCGCGCCAACCTCGAGGCGCTCGCCTTGCGGGTATTCGCGCGCGATGACGTCCGCCTTGCGGCTGAGCTTCTGGCCGACCTGTCTGGTCCGCATGCGCTTCGGCGCGCGGTCGAGCTCGCGGCTCTGCTGCTGGGCGCGAGTCAGCGGGCGGGTTCTGAAGCGGTGGAGAAATGACCTTCACACCTCGCGAACGTCGTCTCCTTCCTCGCGAAACCTCAAAAGAGTTCCTCGACCGTCTGCGGACCGAGCACGGCATCGTGCCCAGCTCGAACGGCGAGGTATGGCTGCGCTACGTCGGCGGACGTGTTGGGTGGATGGGTTGCGGTTATCTCCAGGCAACTGCCTCGGAGATGGAAGCCGCGGGCGTGCGCGACGGCAGCGTCGCATGGCCATACAAAACGATTCACGTCGAGCGGCCGCGATGACCTGTTCCGCATGTCGCAAGCCCGCCCTGCGCCGCGAAGAACTCGCGCACGGGACGTGGTTCGAACACGAGTCGAGAGACATCCCCGGCAAGCCTGCGCGGTGGGTGGGGTGTTTGGTGAAGAGGGCGAAGCAAGTGGAGATGACGGCATGAGTGACTACGGAAAACCAATCCCCGGATTTAGCGGATACACGGTCACGGTCGACGGTACGGTGTACTCGCACAAGAGGCATCATGGGCAAGGCACGCGCCCAAAGAAGCAATGGTCCGACCCAGAGGGGCGCAAAACCGTCACGTTGTGTAGAGACCGGAAAGTCCACACCAGTCGAGTTCACCGGCTTGTTCTTGAAGCCCACGTTGGTCCTGCAAACGGACTTTGGGCACTACATAGAAACGGAGACTGTGGCGACAATCGACTTGAAAACCTGTACTGGGGAACGCCCCGCGAGAACGTGGCAGACGCCTTGCGTCATGGGACATTCCCGACTGGGCGCAACCACTGGACAACACGACAGCGAAGTCTGCGTGGTCGCGAACTACCTCACACCAAACTAAGCAGCGCTGATGTGCTCGAGATCCGAGAACGAAAAGCAGGCGGCGAATCCGCTACGCCCATCGCAGCGGCCAAGGGCGTTTCGGTGAGCGCTGTTTATGCAATCTGTTCCGGAAGAAACTGGAGGCACGTATGAAGAGCTTGAGCCCACCGGAGGTGGTGCAGGCGTTGCTGGATGGCAAAGAGGTAGTGCGTACCATCGGCTGGAAGTACCGGTTCACTCGCGGCGCGTTTGAAGTCGACACGCATGACCGGCTGGGGTGGCGAAGTTGCACGCTTGGAGTGCATGAGCTGCTGCTAACGGCTAGCACGACCTGGTCCATCGTCCCCGACACCTACGACTGGGCCGAGGCGCGCAAGCGGATGGCTGCGGGTAAGATGGTGCGTTCGCTGTCGTCGCCTGATGACGGCAGCCCAGGGTCATATCTGTGTCGTCAGAACGAGTACGGGCTATACGTTCGCGAAGACGGCTTGGCCTACGAGTTCAACAAGGCTGACTTCGACGGCGAATGGACGGACGCATGACCAGCCCGATAGCCAAGGCGATAGCGGAGCGGATACGCAAGCTGCCGGAGCCGTACGGCTTTGAGGACAACGGACGCGACTGCATGGACTTCGTTGCAGAAGGTTTTGAGCTCGGCGCCTACGACGACTTGCTGCCCGCCTACGCCACCGAGGTCGCCACGATCGGCAACACGCGGTACTTGATGCCGTCAGAGCCGCCCACTTCATGGTGGCGCATGGTGGCCGTCATGCGCGAGCGTTTGCGTGCTGGCGAGAGCGTTGAGTCGGTGGCCGCTGACTACAGCACGCCCGAAGACGTGGTGACGATGCTTGTCGACGTGCCCGCAGTCCGGCCTGTGCTGAGCGACGAGACCATCTGCGCGCTTTACAACGAAGTCTACGTGCGAACGTCCGCCCGCGAGACCGATATCAGTCTTTCGCAGTGGTTCCAGGATGACGCCGACGACGCGACGCAAGACGACACGCCGGAGGATGCACAGTTCCGCGTTCGCCAAGGTCGCATCGCCGCCGAGCTGCGTGCTTGGGAAGCGTGGAAGAAGGAGGGTGGCAAATGATTCGGCGACTAGCAAAAGAGCTGTTTTGGCTGGTTGTGCTCTTACTCATGCTGCCGGCTTTTATTCTAGTCGAGCTGTTCGTGGAAGATGATGCACGATGACCTCACCCTACCGCACCAACGCAGCTTGCCGGGAGGCGTTGTGATGAAAGACGACGACCTGAAGGGCCTATTCAACATCGACCACGCCGACGCAAAGCCGTGGGGCGGCAAGACGGCGCAGCTCACACCAGAGAACCTTGAGGCTGGCTGGAAGGCGCTAATGGAAGCGGGTGCGCGAACGCCTAACAATGTCGAGCTGACCAGTCCGGTGCGTTTCAATCAGATGCTGCGCGACGGAGAGATAGACGCAGCGGGGCACAGGCCGCCATGCAAGCCTGGGCGCTGTCCTGGGCCACGGGTGGCACGATGAAAGACACCATCACCCATTTGCGCGAGCTGCTGAGCAAGGGAACGCCGGGGCCGTGGCGCTACGACGTCGACAACAAAAACCGACACGCAATCCGCCACTTCCCCGAGGTGTACGAGCCGGTCGTCTACTGTGACCGAGACGGTGGCAGCATGAAGGAAGTCAACGCCGAACTCATCGTCGCTGCGGTCAACGGGCTCCCGGCATTGCTTGATCGACTTGAGAAGCTAGAACGTCGTCGCCTACTCGGCATGCCGCACACGCATTTGACGGGCGCCGACTGCTCACGCTGTGACGAAGCGGATGAACTGGACGAGGAGCTAGACCAATGAAAGACCTGCTGGCAAAGCTCGACGAACTGCACGCGAAGGCGACGACAAGGCCGGAAGACCCCGATGACGAGTCGCACATTCTAGCGGCCGTGGGCTTGCAGTTTGAAGCGGCTCATCACTGGCCCGTCGTGCGCGCGTACATTGCGGCGCTTGAAAAAACAGCCGGCTACGCAGACTCGATGCTGGATTTCGCGGCAGAGCGAGGCGTCGAGTACGACATTGCGCGCGAGTGCTTGGACCGAGCGCTTTGTGAAGTGGGCATCCGATGACCCGCCGCAAAGCACGACGGCTGCGGGTGAGGAGGAATGCCAATCGCCGCGGCGCGTGCGGGTACCTTGATTGGATTGGACGCGAGCGGCGCGTCTACGCCTTGCGCCGCTTCATCCGACGCGCGATCATATGCACATATACTGAACCCGTTATCAGCCCGAAATCATTGGCGTAAATCTGCGAACGGCCATATGTGACCATTATTCCCTCCTTATTAACAGTTGGTGCAGCAAGTATGACTAAAACAATCCTTTATCGTGGCACTCGTTTCGAGACTCGGGACGACGGGGCCGTGCTTCGTAAGTGTGAACTCTGCGCTGAAGAGCAGACGCTCGACAGCTTCCCTCGTGGAGTGGTCTACACCTGCAAGCGGTGCCTGAGACGGCCGAAAGAGCCAAGGCGTGCGCGGGTGATTTTGTCGAAGCCCGACACGCTGTTTCAGCGACGCAAGCGGATGAGCGTGATGGAGTATCTCAAGTCACGCGCATTGGAATCCGATAGTGGATGCTGGATCTGGCAAGGCGCCCTCAGTTTCGGCTATGGGAAGGTCATGTACAAGGGGCGCAATGTAGGCGCCCACCGCGTTGCGTACATGGAACACAATGCAAAGGACATCCCAAAGGGGATGCAGGTTTGTCATTCGTGCGACACGCCCGCCTGCATAAACCCGGCGCATCTTTGGCTGGGCACGATTCAGGACAACCAGGCCGACAAGATAATGAAGGGCCGTCACGCCAACGAACGCACGCTTACTGAGTCACAGGTGCGCGAAGTCAGAGCAATCGCTGCAACTGGAATCGGTCCGGACAGGATCAGCGCGATGACCGGCATTCGCGCAATCAACATTCACAACGTGTTGGTGCGCAAGACATACAAAGACGTCGCCTGAGCAGCGAACGCAAAAAAGCCCCGCCTCCCGCCGAAGCGAGAAGCGGGGAAAGTGTAGATGAGCTGTGCACCCAGGGATCGAACCTGGCTCGCGGTGGTTAACAGCCACCTGCTCGGCCGACTGAGCTAGTGCACAATGCTGTTAGGCATACGGCGCGGTCGACTTCGAATCCCATTGCTTCGGGATAGGTCGCCCACCGCCGAACGTGTCGCCGCGACACGCCTTCAGTCCGAGCGCATTGATTCCGAACTCGATCACAACCTTCTGCCAAATCTCCCAGCCTGGATCGGCCGGCTTCTTCGGGTGACTCTGACGGTGCGCCCAGATGTATTCGATCGGCATGCCGTCTGCGCGGCCCTTGTCGACGAGAAGCTTTAGCCCCGCCTGAAACGACGCAAGTGCAACGTCGTCAATCTGCTCGCGCGGATGCTCTGGCTTCCCAATGCGAACGCCATCGTAGACGCCTTCGCATTCAAGCCCGAGCGTGAACGCATTCAAACCGTTACCGTGCCACACGTAGCTTCGCAGCTCGTGGCCCTGCACGACCGTACCGTCGCGGAACGCGGTCACGTGCGCAGCGATGTTTAGCGCGCGGCGATGCTTCTTCACCGGATCGTTGGCCGGTCCGAAGACGCACGCCGTTTGGTGAATCGTGATGCCTCGAACGTCGAGCGGGTTGCGCTGGATGATGAAGTCTTTGGCGTCGCGCTTGTGATGGAATTTGCCGTTGACGGGGCGCGCTTTTCGCGGCTGCTCTGCCGACAGGTCGATGATTTCAACTTCCTTCATAACCACCTGCCTCGCCCTACCCCATCAAACTCGCGCGCTATCTCGCCTTCGGGACAGCACGCATACGCAACCACTCGGCCGGTCCATCGCCCGCTAATGCGCATCTGCTTGGCGAGCTGAGCGGCGAAGCCGTCATCCGCGCAAAGTCCCGATGTGTCGACGATCGGATCGACCGCGTGAATCTCGACGACGCTTTGCTCCGTCGTCGCTGCTACGAGCAAGCGCGCAAGCATTGGCACATCGTCTACGTGATAGCCCGCTTGGATGCTACGCGAGCTCCCGAAGCCGAAGAACGCGACCTCATGCAGCGGCGGCTTCTGAATGGTAAGTGCCCTCGTAATGTCCGCAGCGCGCGACGTAGGCGGCTTTCGGTTGTCGTAGAGCGTAGGCATGGGCAGCCCGCGCGTCTTGCACCACGCGCGCGACTGGGGCGCGTGCCACGTGGTCACGTCGTCGCGGTCCTCAAGGTCGAAGATAGGCGCAAACGCTAGACCGCTCATCAAGCCGCCTTGCTTCCTGGACGCAGCGCCATCTCAAGCGTGTACTCGGGGTCGCGCTTCGTGCGCTCGATGCGGTCACGCAGGGTTGTGCGCGATAGCCCTAGTTTGCGTGCCCATGCCGATGCATTGCCCATCTCACCTGTGACGGGATGGGTAATCAACTCGCCCTTGGGATGCT
Organism: Sandaracinaceae bacterium; assembly: GCA_016712745.1. Classification (GTDB taxonomy): domain Bacteria; phylum Myxococcota_A; class Polyangia; order Polyangiales; family JADJQN01; genus JADJQN01. The sequence goes on along the minus strand of JADJQN010000015.1, from coordinate 389,669 downwards.
CGTCGAGCGTGGGATGCTCATTCGCAGGCGGAGGCGCAGGAGGCGGGAGTGCAGCGACGGGGCTCAGGAGCCGGTCATCTTCAATCGGCGTAATCCCTGACAGGCGTTCCACGTAGTCGCGCGTGTCTTTGCGCAAGACGTCGAGCTGCTGCACAAGATGCCCTACTCGGTCATCCATCGCATTCGGCGGAACGGGAGGCGGGTCTCCGTGCGGCATGTAGTAGGGCACGGGCGCGCGTGACGGGAGCATCACGTCAGACGCGACGGGCTTAGGCGCAGGCGTGGGCGGCACTTTGCGCAACGCTTCGTTGCCGTCATACACGCGGCCGCCGTACGCGAAGCAGCCCTTCTCGATGACGATGGGATGCGGCGTGCCCCACTTGTCGCTGCACTTTTCGACGAGGGTGAAGCCGTAGATCCAGCTATTCGCGGGGGCGTAGTCGGCAGGCTTTTCGAACGTGCCATTACACAAGGCGATGAGCACCTCTTGGTCCGTGCGACGGCGCGCAATCATCTGGCATTGGTGAAGGTGGCCAACGATGGCCGACTCGCCGCCGTATCCCTTGTCGATGAGCGCGGATGCTGCGTGCTTGCCGCCACCGTAGCGGCCGAAGTCTTTGTCCCCGTGACGAAATACGAACTGCTGAATCTTGATGCCGCGGTCCGCGGCGCTCTCTTTGCGCCAGATAGCGCGAGGCGTGAGCCCTTGCGCGATGCATTGGGCCTTGAGCGTGAGACCGATGGCGCCGCGAAGCTTTGCCGCGACCGGTTCTAGAAAGCGATTCCAGCGGGCCTCATGATTGCCCTCAACGATGTAGAGCGTGCCGCATTCTTTCGCGAGCGCGTTCGCTTCTGCGACGAACTGCTGAATCTCGGGGATGATGTAGATGCTTGCGTTCGCGTCCTGCGTGAAGCTCGACATCTGATTGAGGTCGAGGAAGTCCCCGCCGATGATGGTGGTCTCGGGACGCACCTCGCGATGAAACTCGCGGAACGATGCCCACTCCGCTTCCATGGTGTGCGGAAAATGGATGTCCGAAACGATACATGTGAGAGATGACCTACGGGACACAGATCACCTCAAGCGGAAGGGCGCACGCGTTGCTATGCGTACATGCGGCCTCAACCGCTTTGCAGACACGGGCCTTCGGGGACTGACGCTTCGTCGAGAACAAGGCACCGAGCGCAATGTCGCGCCCGCATCCGATAGCCGTGTATCCGCGCGGCGCTTGCAGAACGGCTAGGCCGTCGTCAATAAGAAAAGCTCGGCCGTCGACGGCGACAACCATCTCGAAATCCAGGTTGCCGTCGGCGTCGCGAACTTCATCTTTCAGAATCTTCTTCAGTGCAGGGACGAGGCGCGTGATGCACCAGCGCATACCGTCCATGCCAGCGGGCGCCGTGGCGCGCGTAGGCGGTAACGCACGAGCTGCATCGCATTCGCGGCACCAGCGACGCCGAATGCAACGCCGGGCGCATGCTTCCAGATCTTGCCGTGGGTGTTGTCGGTCCACCCATCGTCACTGGATACGCCGGTGTCGGCCGCAAGCCAGACGCGCTTTCCATCCTCAATCGCTGCAACGCACGTCATGATTCGTCCCCCACTGCCCGATCCACGGCGTCGGCAAGCGAGCACCAATGGCATCGACCGCACCCCTCGTGCGACTCGGTGACCCAGCATTCAGATTCTTCGATGAGCTCCTGCGCGGCCTTGAGCACGAGGCTCAAGCTCTCCAGGTAGTCGGGCTGGCTACGGCTTACGTTGGCCATATTTGATCGCGGCTCGAAGGTCGGCTCGCGCCTTCTCAAGCGACGCACGAAGCGTCGGCAAGATGTGCTCAACGCGCTGCACGTTGCGCGCAGTAACGAGGCGACCGATAAGCTCTGCGATTTCCGCCGCTGCCTTGCCGACCCGCGCGACGTTCTCCCAGGTTTCACTGCCCATGAGCGCAACTACCTGGCGCGATGGCCGAGAACATCGCGGCCGCGTCTAGGATTTCCTCTGGCACGTGCACGCCTGCCGCCGTTAGCGCGTCGATGACTTCATCAAGAGCCTGTGCGGCGCATGGTGCGGCCGCCAGGATGCCGTCGCGACGCGCATCGCCCGCAGCATCAAGCGCGGACTGAACCGCTAGGAGCGAGGCGTATGCGACCTCCTGAGCCTGCACGATGCGGTTGTGCGCCTGCATGCAATCCGAGTATCCGGCTTCGTCTTCGTTGCGGTCCATGCAATCGAGGGCGTGCTCGCGGTAGAGCACAGCTTCAATCGCATCGACCGTCTTTAGAATGCGGGTAGCCGTAGCGAGCGTCTCGCGTGCGGGACCGTCGGACGTGCAACCCGAGTTCGCGAGGACCATGCCGAGCAGAAAGACGATGAGACACGCTACGTAGACGATTTCGGGAGGTGACTTCAGATACCAGCGCATCAGTTGGCCTCGTCGTTTTCGTCCGCCACGGGTGCCGGTGGATTCTTCCGGTCGGCGATGGACCCGATACGCGTGAAGAGACCGAGCATGCCGACGCCTGCGGTAACAAGGCTTGCGGCAAACGTTGCTTGGTTGAGCGCGATTAGCGCAATTGCCGATCCAAAGATGACGCCGATCACGGCTACGTTTTGCCAGGTCATGGTTTCTGCTTTCTGAATAAAGACTCAAAGCAACCGCCCCCACGCGGAGGGAGCGAGGGGAGGCACGCGGGAGCGGCTGCTTTCAGCGTTTGTGCTTATGGGACGCGGTGCTCGATTGATCGGATGCGCTGCTCGTGGTCGTTTCCAATGCGTTCGATCTGCTGGGACATTTGCTCGATGCGTTCGATCACGCGACCGGCAGAGAGGACGCCTGCGATCGCAGGAAGGAAAAGAACCGCGACGACGGTCCCCAGAATCTTCCAGCGCATCGTCTCGCCCTTTTTGAGGACGTCGATGTCTTTGGCTTGAGCGGCCTGCGCAAGGCGAACGGCGCCAACGTCCCTCGCCATGTGACCGATCATGGACGCGAGGTCACGGTTCTCGACCGGGGTGTATTCCTCCCAGGCTTCGTAGTCGTTCCCGCTCATATTCGGCACCAGCTTCCCAAGCGCGCGCGAGCCAGTAGCCCAGAGCACGAATAGTGATTTGTGAGAGCTCGCCTCCATCCGCTTTCGCGATGTCGATGCGAGCCAGTTCCTGAATTTCGCGAAGCACTTCGATCATCCGCTCCGCCCCAGGCATATGCGGGGGAACCATGGTGGCCTCGGGTGCTAGACGTCGAAATTGTAAATGCGTGAAAAGTAGGCGCGGTCGGCGTTTGCCGTGATTGCGTTGTACGAACTACGGATGAGCACTTCGGGGATGTCCGCGTCGGCGTAGCCGGCCGTGGTGAAGCCGTGTCCGAGAACGACTGGAATGCTGATATCGCCTGGATTGCCAACTCCACCGAGTGACTGAACGGCGGCATCGCCAACGCGGAAGAAGATTGTGCTTCCGTCATACCACGCGTGAAGAAGGGTCTCTTCGCCGAGCGTAATTGGAAACGGCAAAAGCCTCGTGCCGCCGCTATAGTGGTAGAGCGCAGCCGTTGGGACGCCGCTGTCGAGGTACAGGACGATCCCGAGGAATCCCGAGATGTCCATGATGACGCAATCGCGAAGATGCGCGGCCGTGGCCTGCGTCGAGGTGATGCTTCGCGGGCGAATCGGGATCTTGATGTCGTATGTCTTCTGAGCGCCCGTGCCGCAGAAGCCCTCCCAGTTAGTGCCGGCCGCAAGCCACTTGTTTACGCCCGTGCGAATCGCATATCGCCCATTGATGCTTTCGCCTGCCGACGGATATTGCCCCGCCGTGCCCTGCGACATGTTATGCGCGAGGCCGCTGTTATCGATCCAGAGGTTTAGCTCTGTGCCGTCGAAGTATCCGCCTGGCACCGTGCCGCGCTTGCCTCGGCTGTCCCAGTGTCCTGTGATGGTGCCGGCATCGTCGGCCGGGTAGTACGCCGTTGGCGTGATCGCGTAGTCGTCGAGCTGCTCTTCTGCCGCTCGCTCAGCCTGCGCTGCGGTAAGCACACGCGTGCACCACATGCGCACGTCGTAAATAGTTCCATGGAACTCTTGCGAAAGCGGGAGCGAACCATCGGCCGCGCCGATATACATGTACGCAAAGGCAACTGCCGATGATGGGTCGCCCACGTGCGTGCCCAGAAGCACCCCGTTGCGGTAGATACTCAGCGTTCCATTGTTGTACACAAACATCAGCACGTGCGGCTTGTGCGACGGGAGCGATGCAACGGTGCGCCACGAGCTATTCGGAAACATGCCGACGCGCTCGAGGCTGAAGCCGTTCGCCTGATGCGGGAAAATCAGGTTTGCTTCCGGATTGGTCGTGCCGTTCTGGATGTACGCGATGGCCTCTGCACCTGGGGAGCCGGCTGCGTTCTCGGGCCACATCACGACCTGAAACGAAAACGTGTTGCTAGGCGTATCGAAGATGGCGGGGACGGATACGAGGCGACCGCCCGTGACCGGAAAGAGCGCGCCCGTTCGGCCGTTCAGAACTGGCGAACCCGTAATCGGTTCAGTCGTCGCGGTTGCCGTGAACACCTGTCCGCCGTCTGCCGTCCACGACGTGATGATGCCTCCCGAAGTCGCGAGCCCATCATCATTCAAAAGCAGCGTCGGATTCGGGACGCGCACGGACGGAGCCACGAACGGCCCCCGGCGTGCAATGGTGTGAGTCATTTAGTAAGCGACGCTGTAGAGAGCGCCGAGGTATGCGCGGTCTTGATCCATGTGCGTTGTGTTCGATGCGTTGCGGAAGATGACTTCCGCGATGTCGCCGTCAAACTTCGCTGCGCTGTTGTTACCCCAGCCGAGGCGGAAGTTACCGGCTGCGCTAAGGTTACCGGGGGCCGCGTAGCTCACGGCCGTTCGGTCTCCGACACGCAGGTACAGGGCGCTTCCGTCGTACCAAACATGGATGAGCACGGGCGTATCGATCGCAATGCCAGAGTCACTTACCGACCGCGAACCAGTCGACCAGTGGTAGAGGCTGACGCTTGGTGTGCCCGAGTTGCTGTATACTCCGAGCGTGAAGTAGTCGCCGACATCACCAAAGATCGAGTCCCGCATATCAACGGCGGTTGCCTGCGTCGACGTGATGGCCTTGGGCGTCACCACCGTCATCAAGCTATAGGCCGCGCCACTGGCTGCGCTTAGCGTGCCCTGCACGTTGTAGCCGCCAGCAAAATGATTGTTCGCATCCGTGCGAAGCGTCGGGCGTCCGTTGATGTACCCGCCCTCGTCGGGGTAGGTGCTCGATGATATGTAGCGCCCGGTCGCGTCACCACCGTCCCACTGACTTACAGTCGTGCCGTCGAAGAGCCCGCCACCGTTCTTGCGCTTACCGGAGCTATCGAGCCACAGCGTGAGCGACGATGAGTTCGTGTCGGGTCGGTAATCGCTCGCGGTGAATCCATACGTCGCGGACAGCGTATCGAACTGATCGAAGATTTCTTCTTCGGTTAGCGCCGTGTCCACCCACGTCTTTGAGTGATAGATGTACCCGGAGAACCACTCGGAGACGGAGCTTTCCGATCCAACGTTTTGGTACGATCCGCCGATGACCGTGTGTGACCACGAAATGGGATCCGGAAGGATGCCGGTCGCGGTTCCGGCGAGCGTGCGGTTACGGTAAAAGCGCGTCGAACCATCTGGATCGAGAACGCTTGCAAAGAAGTGCAGACGGTTCTCTGGGAGAACGTTGACATTGCGCCACGTGACAAGATGATCGGACCCGTAGAAGGCGCCGATCCTATTGAACCCCGCGACCTGATTCGCCGAATGCGCGAAGACGAGATGCACATCCGCGCTCGTCGAATTGTTGTCGACGTATTCAAGGTATCGGCGGTTAGCCAACCCGGCGCGATGGTCCGGGTCAATCACCCAAATCTTTGTGTGAACGATAGCCGTGCCAGGGATGATTGCGCCCGTGCTCTCACAACGCGCGCCGCTGCTAGGGAACCGCACGCCGATGTGACCGTTGGCACGAAGCGCTGTCAGTTGCGGTTCACGCGTCGCGACCGGCGTCATGCTCGGGCCATGCACGGCCGGCCACGAAGTCATCGTCGAGCCGCTGAAGATGGCGTCATCGCCGCGAAGCTCGTGATCGGGCGCGCGCAAGCCTGCGGCCGACGCTGTGCCCGTGGGCAATGAGCGACGACCGTCGCGGAAGTTGTATCTACGTGACATGAAGTCGCCTTGCTCGAAGCGCAACGCCGCATCGGGGGCGTCACGCGTGATTGACTGAGCGCGCGGCTCCGTGCACGCCGCGACAATCGCGACGGCGAGCAGCGCACCGAAGAGGCGCACGGGGATTACTCGCCCGGGCCGGTCGAGTTGAAGAAGCGAAGGACGCCGCTCGTGTCCGCCGAGATGTGCGCGAAGTGCGTGCAGTTTGAGGGGATGCGGTAGGTGCGCTCGCTATTGGCGGGGACGTCGAGGCAGCCCGAGACAGCGGCCGCTGGGAGATTGCCTGTTAGCACCGAACGCGCCGCTGGGTCTGCGGCAACGGCCACGGACGTTCCAAAGGCTAGCTTAACCGCCGACGCTTCAGCCTGGAACGTGATGAACTTCTTATTAAACGTTGAAGGGATTTCGATCACTTCGTCGTTGGTGACGGTGGTGCGTGCGTAAATGGCCAACGGCGCGGTGCAGTCAGCGGCCTGGCGTTCAACTTCGGTAGACATAGGATAGCTCCGTGCCTGCCCTTCGGCAGACGAGATGGCGCACGCGTGAACGCGGCGAGAAAAGTTGGTTACGGCGCCGAGAAGTAAACGGCGATGCCGGCTACGTAGAGCGTCCCGGCCGTGCTCGTGGCCGAGAAGGTTAGCGAATTAAATGTTCCACTCTGTAACCCCGTCGCCTCGGTCATATCGCTACAGTCAATGCTGGGCGTCGTTCCCGTGTTCTTCCAGGAAAACCCCGTATGTGACCCCGTGGGCACGGTTACGGTGTACGTCGTACCGGTGCCTCCGTTGGTGGCAACTACGGTTCCGCTGGTACCAGACGCGCTGGTTTGAACGTACGCCTCTACGTGCGCCGATCCCGTGGTGTCTCCGTTGTAGAGTTTCGGGACAATGATCGGAGCGCTCATCGGAAAGATGTTCGTCGGCCCTCCGGTCACAGAAAACGCCGTGCCCGTTTTGGCGTCGGTCGCCCAGTAGAAAAGCCCCCGGCTATAGAAGCTAGACGGATTCGTAAACACGCGCGCTGGTCCGTATAGTCCGGCGTTGGCCTGCTCTAGCATCGGCTCTCGGAAAACCTCCGTGTTGATGTCGGTGCCGAAGTCGGTGGAATCTAGGCCAAGCGAGTATCGCGGCGCCTCTTCAAGAGCTACGGCGTGCACGGTTGCGGTCGTTGCCGCAAGTGTCTCAACGCGGATCGATGCATCGTATGCCGTGCTGCCCGGGGCGGTGACAAGTTCGCTAAACTGAAACGGGTATATTTCCGCCGTGTCAGTCGATGCCGAAAAGTTGTGCCAAACGGAATCATAGTCCGATCGAACGCGGCCCGTGCCACTAACCAAGATCGTCCACGTGCGGCGAAGCCCGGTAGCGTTGGGCCTAACGAGGAAGTGAAAATCAGCATAAGAACTTGCCGCAATGACTTCGCGGCACGACGACATCGGGATTAGGATTTTGCTTTTGCCCTTGATCCAGTTTGACAGGTCCGCGCACGGCATCCATGTACCGGTGCGAATGGCAGACCCCGATACGATCGATTCGTACGAAGGGTTGCTTCGACGCGGCTTTACGATGGCAGCCATTTACAGCCCGCACACTTCCCATGCGTGAACCCCATAGAGGCGCACGTCGCTGGTTCCGGCCGTCGTTGTGCCCCATACTTCGATCATGGCTTGCGTCACATTGGCCGCGCTCGTAAGGCCACCGAGCACATCGTTTACGGGGATAGTCGTTTGACACTCCGCGATCTGAGACGAGTCCATCTGAATCAGATACCCGTTAGACATCGCAAGCCAGCTCGGGGTATTACCCACGAGAGCAGACTCGCTAACGTTGCTCCCCGATCCGAGCACTGTCGTTGACGTGGATCCGGGCGCCGCGATCACGATCCTAAACCGCACCGTATCGCCACCCTTATCCGATGAACCGCCAATGAACACGCGAATTGGGTAGTGCGTTCCGTCCGTTTTCATGGACAGGTTAAACGGGCCGAACGTAATGACCTTGCGCCACTGCCCAGACGCCGTGGCATCGACTTGATAATAACTGTTGTCAGGCACCCACGAGACCAGCGGGTTCCAGCACTCGTCGGCAATGTGCAGACCGTTGTTCAGCGCAAAGCGAAACTGGCCCGTAGAGATAGGTTTCTGTGCGTCCGCGATGGTCGTCGGCATTCGCGAGAAGTATTCAAGCTCGGAGGTTGCCATTATGGGGAAATCGTTCGCGCTGCTGCGTCGGTAGGAGTGAAATCAATCACGCCGTTTGACGCGGCCTGAAAGGCGTATACCTGCTGCGACACTTGCACTGGCGCCGTTGCGGATTGGTAATCAACGTTCAGCGTCCCGGCTGGCAGTGCGCCGCTAAGCGTGACCTGAAATGTTTCTGCGCCGACGTTGACATTAGACACGGCAACGGTACTGGTTCGCACGGTAGGTGACGTGGTGTCGATGGCCGCCACTTGAATCATATCGCCGTTCCGCATATCAGCGATTGTGGCGTAGCCGTCAGGCTGGCTTCCGGCTGCAACGGTGAGCGTGTACGGGTTAGCGCCGCTCGACGCTGTAACGCGCCACGTCGGCGCGTAGCCTGCGATGTTCTGAAGCGACACCAGGAGCGTTACTTCGCCCGTGCCTTCATACGGTGACCACTTGCGGCCGATGACGATTCCGCCCGCATTGATACCCCGTGATCCGATTGAGTTCGGAACCTGCGCCGACGTGAGTGTTACGTTATCGCCGACGAACAAATCGAAGCACGTGAGCGGCACCTTGACGGTAACCGTGTCGTACGGATACCCGAGCAGGCCGACGATGGGCGCGGTGAGCGCGGTCACGTCCGAGTCCGTAATCATCGCATCATCGCCATCGATGAATGACTTGGGTTCGATCTCAAGCTTGCGCGCGGTCTTGTTTCGACCAAGCGACCCAACGTCGCGCACGATGAATGTGCGTCCGTTGTACGAATCTTCGCGCGGGTCCCATCCGGTCTTGAGCACAACCGTATTGACTGAGCCGAACGAGTTACGCTCCCAAGGCGGGAAGTCTAGTTGCTCGTGAGACGTAATCGCGCCGTTGCTTGCTTCGGTTGCTGCCGATGCCTGGAGCTTACGGAATACAATGCGACCGTTTGAATCCGTGCTCATCACCGCGCCGAGTAGTAGAATCTCCGGCTCAATGACCTCACGCAGCTTCATGGGCTTGAACTGCCCATATGTGCGCGACGACATAATGGGCGAGCGCGACGCCAGTGAATCAATCGTGGCTTGCGAAACCGACGCCGCTATATCTTCGTCCGAGATGATAAAAGGGACGCGGCCAATGTTTCCACCGTCAGGCGCATCCGACATGATCGCGGCTAGGAAATCCCAGATGTTGCCGTGTGTAAGGATGCGGCTAAAGCGAATGCTTGGCTTGCATACCGACGTCCAGGGGTGCGACGTAAGGCCGACCGAATCGCCGATGCTGCGGAGTTGTACGAAGCGATAGGTGCCGTCGATGCTGACGACCTCCATCTCGACCTCTTCTTCTGGATACGATCCGCACTCCGGCCACTGCACTTTCGCAAGCGCGCTCGACACCGAGGGGACAATGCTCCCGCCGAGCGGGATGATGTTGGACGTAGCACCAATGCGCGTGCCGCCGTGCCCGTCCGATGTCGAATAGAAGTTTCCGTTGAAGAATCCTCGCGGCACCGTTCCGGCCCCGGGGATATCTCCAGTCACGCGCGGGACAACATACGTAGTCGACGCCGCAACGACCGTCTGCGCTTCGCCGTCGCGCGTCAACGCTGCGTTGGGCGTGGCCGAAAACGTCGCCTGCGTATTGCAGTCAATGGGCGACCAGTAGTTGACGCTGCACCACTTTTGCGTGGTTCCGGTCTTATACTCTAGATGCCATCCCGTAGTGCCATCGGGAACGGCCTTTAGCGTCGGCTCGTTTGCCGTCGAACCCGACGTGAGCGAATAAGGCGACCCGAACAAGGCCGTCTTGCTAACGATGAGCCCATTGAGCGCGTCGCAGAATTCCTCCTGCGTTTCAAAGAACACGCCGCCCAAATAATCTGAGGTGCCAAGTTCTGCCGCTAGCGAGAACGTGGCCATATAAGCAGGCGAGGATGACGGCGCGGTGCCGGTGTGCATCGTGATGTGCACGCCAAGATCGGATCCTGGCTGATACAGGATGCCACGCGGGCTCACTGGCTCGTCTAGGTCGAGACCGATCTGCTGGTCGAAGAGCGAGCTAATCGGGTCAACTGTGATTTCCCATGTGGTCGAATTCGAGAGGCGCGCATCCGTCGCGCACACACCGCGATAAATCAGCGTGCCGTCTCCGGTCTCGCCATTGCCGTACGCATACACGTAGACGCGGCGGCCTTCGATGGAGACGGGCGCGTTGGTCACTTCCGGGGAGCGAAGGTTTTCACCATCGTTAGTGTAGTGCGCCTGCGTCGTCGTGTCGCGCTTGCCGCGTCCAACGGTGAGCGTCGTTGCGTCAACGACCGTCACGATGGACATGCATTCGGTCGCAACGTGAATGTAATCGCCGGCTGTGAACGGCGCGGTATTGAGCACCGTCATGGATGCCGATGCCGTACTCAACGCCGCGGCCAGGTATGTGGTACCCGTCGGCATCGCGCCAAAGGTAAGCGTCCCGGTTTCTTCGACGTCGGCAATCTGCGCGGTGAATCCTTCGCAGTCGAGGAAGTGATTCGTTAGGTCGCACTTCTCGGAGAACATGAACGAGTTGCCTAGGAAGCCCGTGCATCGAACGCGGCCATCGGAGCCGGCGCCAGCTAGGTACTCGTCGGTCACAAACTCGCGATCAAGTCCTTCAATCACAAAGCGCAACGCGACGTCGCCGTTTCCGGTTTCCTTGACGTACGCCCATGTCATTGCTTAGAGCCGCCCTATCAGTCGCGTCTTGAACGGTAGATTCCAAAGGACGTCGTAGTCAGAGACCGTGCGAGACGGCTTGAAATTGGCGCCCTCTGCGCGGAGCTTGCAGACGACTCCAGACGCGGTGCTCGTGTCGTACACTGCGAACGGCTCGACGCAGCGCACGTGCCGATAGAAGTATTCCCAGGAGCACGGCATCGTGGCGACGGTTGCGCAGTAATCAAACATCGGAGCGCCGCCCGTGCGAGCACCACCGCTGACCGCAGAGGATGGCCCGGCCTTCTCTTCCATCTGCTGATCCCAGTCCATGTAAACGGGGAGCGTGGTGCGCGAGATTGAATAGCTCGTGCCGTCGTCGGCCTCGGCTTCATTGATGCCGACGTTGGGCTCGTACTCGTCCGTGTAATTTGTCGGGCCACCGCTTACGGCGGAGATCGCGAAGTAGGGGCGCGTCGTTGAGGTCACGGTGGCGCCGGCTGCTGGGTTAGTACCGAATCCCAGGATGTCGCGCGCCATCTGCCCCTGCGGTGTCGCGCCGAAAGTCAGCGTGATCGTGCCCGACGATGCGGTGAATACGTACTGCATCGTTGTCGTGTTGAATGTGACCGTGTACGTCGGATGCGAGCCGCCAAGCGTTGCGAAGAAACTCTGTAGCGTCGACGCAAACGAAACATAGGTCCCGCTTCCGGTCGCGTTCTGCAAGCTGACATGGCTATACGTGCCGACGTTCCACGTCACGACGTCCACATTTGGGCCGGTGCTCGAGGTCATCGTAAACACCAACTGACCGAGACGTTCGAAGTCCCAGCCGGCGTAGTAATCTTTTTGCGACACGTTAGCCTCGGCCCAGTCGGGTGTCGCCGCGGTCAACCATGCGGCCGATGCGCCGGCCGAGCTCGGCCTCGGTAAGAGCCGTCACGACTCCGCCGCCGAACTTGACGATGATGGTTCGGCCTTCGCTACCGCTTCCGCCAGAACCAGAACCGGTCTCAGGGCGCGAGCTTGTGGACGGTCCGTTTGTTGACGGGGTTGCCGGTGCCGATGGGATTGCAGCGCTCACGACGCCAAACGCTGCCGCCGCAGATCCGAATGCTGCTGCCGCCGCAAAGTGCCCGGGCGCGAGTCCGGCGCCATACACGCTCGCGAGTGCGGCGATACCTTCAGCGGTTTCGAACACCGCCTTACCAAGCGCTTGCTTAGCGAGGTCGGCAGAAATGGTCTTGAAGAACTGCTGAGCTGCTGCGCCCGCGCCTAGACCAGAGTTGGCCGCTGCCTCGAACGCTGCGATGGAGTTGTTTCCGAACTCTTGGATCGCGCCCGACATCTCCTGCATGTGCTCGAGGTCTTTTGCGTTCTTCTCTTCGCCGGATGCGCCCTTCCCGGTCGCCTCTCGAAACTCTCGCTCCGCGGCCTTCTGCGCTTCGCGCTCCGCCGCAAGCTTGTCGCGTAGTGCGTCAGCGGCTTCGATCTCTGCGTCCGCCTGTGCCAGTAGACGGTCGGAGAGTTCAACCTGTCTCTCGCGCTCTTTGGTGATGCGCGTTTGCATCACCACTTCTTGCGCGCGAAGCTCCGCGATCTGGCGGTCTACTTCCATCTCGCGCATGCGTTGCTCGAACGCTTCGCGAGCCGAGGCCGCGCTGTTGCCGCCTCCGCCAGAGCGCCTAGTTGGCGTGGTCGGGCTGGAACCCGCTGGAGCCACTGCACGCGGATCGTTGAACGCGTCCTGGGCGGCGATGCCTTGAACCACGCCTGAGCGCTCCTGGACGCGAGCAACGGCCGCATCAAGCTGGCGCTGCGCTTCGTGCGCTTCAATAATGCTTCGGCCTACGCCGAGCCCCTGGCGAATAAAGCTTGCCGCTTGCTCATCGGTAACTTCGCGAATCGCTCGAGCCGCTGCGCCGTTCTGCGTGTACGTGCGGGCAACGAGCGCTTGCGCTGCAAGAACACGCTGCTCTGCTGTGGCCGCTTCGGCTTGCGCCTCTGTAAGAAGTCCGCTTGCCCGGTCGATGTCGATGTCGTTGTTCGCGTCGCGTCGGGCTTGCTCACTCGCCTCGCGCGCGGTGCGTGCTGCGGCGACGTATTTGCCGAGCTTCGTTGCGGCGTCTTCGAAGTTGTCGCCTGCGGTCTCTGCGGCGTCCGCAGTGTCGCTCATCAACGGGATGAGAATCCCAGCGGCTGCGGACACGGCACCAATAGCGAGGCCCATAGGGCCAAGGCCGGCGCTCGTGAGCGTTTGGATAACGCCGCTTGCTTGGCCGATCACGGACACGGTGCGACCGAGCGCGGGGTTGACGCGACCCAGGGCTTGACCGGTGAGCCCAAGGGTTGACTGGAAAGTGTTGAATCGCACCGACGCGGCTTGAACCTGCGCGTTGGTTGCAGCGGTCGCAGCGGCAAGCGGCTTTTGAATCGCGGCAGCGGCTTGCGATGCCTTGTTTGACTTAGCCGTTGCGGCTTCAATGGTCGAAAGAACGCGCGCCGCTTCTTCGCCACCGGTGATCGATATCCGGTACTCGATGGCTTCAGTGGGCATGGCTATCGTTTCTGACCTTTGGTCTTGCGCTCTTCGGCTTCGCGCTGCTTGCGGTCGCGTTCGGCAATCTCATGACGACACGCGCTAAGCGCGGTCTCGAATGCCGTCACGGCATCCAGCGTTCGTTGCGGTAAATCTGTTTTCGCCGTGAGCGTCTTCGCGCGCTGCTTGGCACGAATCGAAAGAACGTCCGCGACGATTGGCTGCTCATATGCGCGCCAGGGGCATGTTTGCGGGCGGGCCTTGGTGACCATCTCGATAACGTCCGCGGACGCCTTGACCTGGTGGAGAAGCTCTCGCCCCGGTCGCTCGTGGCTAATCCCGTCGCAATCGCATTTCCATGCTCTGCGCGCTCGCCTTCGTAGCTCGATCGATTCTTTGCTGCGGCCGTGTGCTACGGCTGCTCCGGCTCGCTCGTTCCATCCGTCGGCGTACTCTTGGCCTGCGCCGCACGGTGGTAAAATCCCGCCTCCAAGATTTGCACCGACGTACGCGGCAGCACAAACGTGGGCGCGATCCCTCTCGGAAAAAAAGCATTGCGATAGGCAACCTCCCCGATCTCGTAAATCGTGGCCGGAGGGAAAAGCGCCTTTTCGTCAGACTTGAAGAGGTCGAACATGCCCGCGATTTTGTCGGGCCTATTGCTCACCGAATCAGGGATCCATTGCGGGACCTCGGTCACAACGCCGTTCACGTCGAACATCTTGAGGCTGTCGATTTGAACGACGCACGCAAAAAACGCGCGGTCCCATCGCACCACATCGCTATCGGCAGAACACACCCACGCGCAAACGTCATGACGCAGGGGGCGCAGCGAATACACCTCCGGCTTAGCCCCGGCGCGATACACTACTTTCGACAGGTCTCGCTCTACAGCGTAGGCACCAACGTCGGTTAGTTCAGGATCGATTGCGGGGTCAAACGAGCAGATAGCCTGCTTGTTCTTCTGTGTATTCAGCATATGTCCCTCGGCCTCCCGGGCCGTTGCTTGGATGACGCTCCAGCGCAGCGGTGCTCAGTTCAGAGCACGAAGATTTTGAAGGCTGAGCTGCGGTACGTTCCGGCAGTGGGCGTCGAGAACACCGTGCTGTTACGGCCTTCCCACTCAACGTCGACGCCAGCGATTCCGCCCGCGTCCGCGTTGTTGGTCGTGACGCATTGAACCGTCGGAGCGACTAGCGTGACGATGGAGCCAGCCGTAGAGCCGAGCTGCTTCTGAAAGTAGAGGTCGGTCTTGCCAGAGTCCGCGGCCTCGAAGTCAAACGACGATGCATCGCGGTACGTGGTGAACTTGCCAGCGATGGCGCGACCACGGTTGCGGCGCTTGCGTAGAACGGTGCTCGCGGCAGTGGAACTCTTGACGTCGAGGTACTCGATGCCGGGCGTCCACGTCTCACCGGTGCAATGCACAAGGTTGCGCGTGGTCGAGCCGACGGTTCCCACGATGAACTCGCAGTCCGTGATAATGGCCGGGCTAAAGAGCGTGTTGGCGCCGGCTGCAATGGGAGCGCTTGAGCGCTTCGTCCACGACGAACCCGAAAGCTTGACACTCAGTTTCGGGAACTGGCCCGTGGTGACGTCGAGATCAAAGCCGCCTTGCAAGCCCGCGTAAACGAACTTGTCGCTGTCCTCCATGCCGTCAACGAGCAACTGCAAGGAGTCAACCGGGTTCTCAGATAGCCAGAACGTGTAGCCCGTGTAAACGGCTGCGCCGGCCGAAGGCGCCGCGCTGAACGCAAGAGGCACGGTCACGGAGTTGGCTGTCGTCGAGAGAACCTCGCGAACCTCTACGCGTCCGTTGATGACGACGCCGATGGGTCCGCCCGTTGTAAACGTGCCGTCCGTGCCGTGACCGGCTGTAACGTTGACGGTCGTGGTCGTGCTGCCCGCTGTCGCAAGAACCGTGCTCGTAGTGGCCGGGGTAAGAATCGAGCCGCCCATGATCGTCTGAAGCAAGCGACCAAGCGCCCACGTGGTCGTGCTGGCAAAGGCAACGCCTCCCGTGTACGCAACGCCCGTGCCCGCGAGGATGGTCGAGAAGTTCACTTCGCAGGACTTCGGCCCGCGCACTTTCTCGTCGTGATCGTCCAGCATCGTCTGGAGCGTCATCGGGTCAAGCTTCTCTTCCTTGCGCGACGGCGCGAGGGTGCCTTCCATCACGGGAAGGTCGATGAAGTTTGCCGGGCTAGCGGATTGGTCGACGGCATAGGCGGACGTTCCGCTTTCGATCGCGATTCGTACGCGACCGAGCGATGAGAGCTCGATTGACATGGAAGGTCCTTGTTAGGAAATCGCAGCGTTCACGCGCACGATGGCGGTGTATGTCTGCTCGACCTCGAAGATGGATTTCTCCGGATCGTCCCGCGTGACGCGGTAAAAGTTTTCGCTCGGCGTAAGCTTGCCGCTCACGATGCCGGTATGGCGTCCGAGTGAGATGCAGTCGGTGACAACGCCAGGCAGCATCATGCGGTGCGCGAACTGCACAGCCTGCGTTTCGGCTACGGCCTTGCGGTCGTCGTAGTCGACATGGTCGACGCCTGGGCCTTGCAGGTTGTAGACGCACTTGAGAACGACGGTGATGTCCCACAGCGTGAGCGACGTGTGCCCGAGGGGCGCGTTCTTGTTCGGATTGATTTCCGTGATGGTCACCGCGAAGTGTGGCCGGACCACAGCGCGCTGCGCCTTCATCTCATCGGATGCGCCTGAGTGAATATCGCCACTTGCTTCGCCCGGGTTGAGCTGGCGGATACCTTCGACGGTGCCGTCAAGGTTCTCGACGATGGCGCCGCGAATCGCTTCGGGGTCAAGCTTTGCCATGCGTCACTTTCCGGACTTCTTGCCGCTGCGGATGTATTCGATCACGCGCTCGTTGAGGTTCTCAAGCGGGCCGCCCTTGAAGATGATCGAACCGTCAGCGTTCACAGGAAGGAACGGGCGGGCGGGGATTTTGATGGTGTAGGCGCTGCCCGGCGCGTGCTTCTTCTGCGACCTGAAGCGCGGTCCGACAGGCTTCGCGTAGAGCGTCGTATTGCCGGGGGCGTGCTGCCCTCGGAATAGCTTCGGCCCTTTGATGGTCCGCTTCGCCTTGTTCGCTGCCTTGCGGCGAGCGGGCGAGGTCGGCCCATGCTTCTTGGGAGCGGGCTCTTTGTACGTCCCGTGAATCTCTGCGCCGAATTGCTGCGGCCCTACGTACGAAACGTTATCGCCGAACACGATCGAATCGTTGCCCTCGACCATGGCGTACGCCGCATTGCGCAACGTGCCCGTGTCGATTAGCGGTTTGTCGCTGCCCTGCCGTCGACCGGCAATCGTCGCTCGCGAGAGAGGCGCCCAGGCTTCACCGGTCGGTGACTTGCTCTGCCGAAAGCTATCGTCGATATGCGTCTTGAGTGCCGCAGCAATCGGCTGCAACACCGGCGCTAAATTCTTCGCGCGCTCAATCTGCGCTTGCAGACGCTTAGTCACCTTGTCGAGGCCCTTGGCGTCGACCTTGATGGCGACCATCAGAACACCTTCAGGTTTTCCATTGAGAGCTGCGTCGGCAGGCTGCCGCTTAGCGAGGTGTCGCTTGACGTTACGGTGACAGCGCCAACGCCCTCGCCCGGGTCGGGGCTTAGTCCTGTTGGCTGCAATGTCCCGGCGGCAATCGAGGGGCCGGCTTCGGTGTACATCGCAAAGTCGTCCATCGGCAGGTTGCGCCGTGGGAATGTCATCTTGATGAAGTAGCCCAGAGACGCGTGCTCAATCTCAATCGGTGCTTCGGTAAAGCTTGGCGTGACGTTGTACGTCGACGGGTTGACTGTGTAGCCGCCCTGTTTGCAATCAGAGCGTGCGCGGGAGTCAGCCGCATTGATGAGCCGAACAAGCAACCCCTGGTTGTTGTCGGTCAGCGTATTGCGCAAGGGTCCCCCGATGGCCGCATCAATCTTTTCAGCGGTGATGAAAGCCATTCGGGGACCTCGTTGCGGGTGTTGTTACTTCTTGGATTTGTCGGCTGCGGGCACAGCGGCATGCGTGCGCAAGATCGATTCGACGATTGCTTGCGTGGTCGCTGCTGCCTTGTGCTCGTCGTCCGACTTCGGGGGCGGACCCTCGCCGACGATGACGCAGCTATCAAACGGCTTGGGCTCTTCGCCACCGCACAACATGCGATAGGCGTGAACCCAATTCAGATAGAGGCCCTTCGACTTGGTAGCCGTCGCCTTCGCGTCGTCTGCTTCAAACAGGCGCTTGGCTTCCGCGACCTTCTCCGGCCACGGTTCAACCAATGCCATAGCAGCAGGCACGCGGTCAGCGTAGACGGGGATGTCGTAGGTTCCCGGGTAGAGGCATTCGCCTTCGAACACTAGGCCCGAGGCGTTGACTGTTACCCGGAGAATCTTCAGCGGGATATTGCGAATGCGGTCTTGAAAGTGGTTGCCCGCTTCAAAGCGATTCTTGTATTCGACGATTGGTTCGTTCATTGGTTGAAACTCCCTCCTAAGCCTCCCGGCTCAGAGAATGAAACCGTAGGTGAGCAGCGGGAAACCCGGCGCCGGGCAGCAGTCCGTTTCAACGCTCCACAAGAACTTGTCCTGGTGGAAACGCGACGGGCTGTCCATGTCGAACATGGTGATAAGCTCGGGTGCGCGTTGCTCAACAAGCAAGAACGGCTTGTCTGCGAGCGAGGTGCAACAGAGGTATGCGTAGTCGTCTTGCGTTCCCACGAGACGGTTCGAGACGATTACCTTGAGGTTGTCGCCTTGGAACACGTTCGGAAGAACGATGCCGCCGACCTGTGCAGTGCCACCGATGCCCGAGCCCTGCTCGTTGAAGACGCCGCTGTTCTGAACCGACACGGGGCGCAAGGGGCCAGCGATGTCCGCTGCCATCTTGCGGTTCTTCGGGCCGACGATAAGCGTGTCGCCGAAGATGCCGAGTGGCTGACCGTCGTCACCGACGTAACCCATCATCGCTTGCTGAGCTGCGTCGTAGGTCGTGAACGACAAGGCCGATGTGGTCTTGTTCGATTGCACGCCACCGGCTGCGGCTGCTTGTGGATGAGCGGTCGACAACCAGGCCACCGCGTCGAACGCCGTGGGACCTGCGCCGGACGCCGACACCATTTCGTCAACGACGATCTTGATGTGGTCGGCCTTCGCCTTGGTCATGAGCTTATCGACCTGACGGCCGACTACTCCTGCCGAGTCGTATGCGAGCTCGCGACGCGCCAACTCAAGAGTGAGGTGGTACGTACGGAACTCGATGCTCTGCTTGTACGCCTTGAGATGAGAAATCTTTTTCTCATCGAGCCAGCGTTCCCATGTGCCGCTCGGTGCAACGAACGGGATCTCGTTGTTCAATGCGCTCGACGGAATAACGTCGATGATTGAATCGAGCTGGCCTACGTTCGCGCCGCCGAAGATGGAACTGTAACGGTCGTGGACGAGCGTGTTCGCTACGTCTAGTTTTGCCTGATCAATTAACATGTTCTGTTTCTCCTAGGATTTCTGATCAGGAAGCTGCGGAGCCGAAGACGCGGATCGCGACCCAGCACGTCGAAGCGGTTTCCATCTTGATGAGCATCCCGACGGGCATGTCGTTCGTGGCTTCGCCAGTGGCGAGCGCGACCGTGTTGTTGTCGGAGACGCAGACGTTCTTGTTGACGGTGGCGTAAACAACGCCAGCGGTGCATGCGAGAAGCTCGCGATGTCCGAACTCCACCTCGACGGTTCCGCCGAGGATGGTGTCCGCGCATGCGATGCCTACGAACGTGCGTGTCGCGACGTCCGTGGACTTGTATGCGAGGCCCGTGGTGTGATCGATGGATACGAGCGAGCCCTGAGGAATAGCCTCGGCCGTTACGTAGCTATCGCTTTGGAGGTTCGCGATGTTCTTTCGCGAGCGCCCCGTTGCGGTGCTGATTGCTGTCATGGTTTAGATCTCCTGATCGGTCGCAAGGGCGCGACGCTGGAAAGGTGGTTAGGCGGAGCTCTTCACTTCGAGGGCGCGCTTCATGGCGTGCTCGCGCGTGGCTCCGGAGTTGATGTGCGCGTTGAACGCGTACTGCTGCTTGTCGCTAAGCTTCACGTCCTCGGCGGATGCGGGCTCTTCTGCCGACAACATGCGACCGGTGCTCACGACAGGCTGACGCTTGCCGATGTACTTCTCGAAAGCTTCGACGCCGACTGAGAGCGCGTACGTCTCGAGGTCTTCGCGCTCGGCTGCGAGTACGCGACCGGTCTCGACGGCCTTATTGACGCTGGCCTTGGCAGCCGCGACTTTCGTCGCCTTCTCTGCTGCGAGCTTTAGCTCGTTCGACTTCGCTACTTCAGCCCGGAGCTTGACGTTCTCGTCTTCGAGAGCTGACAGACGAATCGCTTCGGCCTTGAGCTTGGCGCTAGCTGCAACCGACAGGGCCGGTGCTGCATCGGCAGGCTTGTCGCTCGGCTGTCCGCTCTCGGGCTGCTTCGCGTCGAGCGCTACAATCGCGTCGAGCTTGTCGCTCACGAACGCAACGCAGCCGGCTGCATCCTTCTGCAACGCCTGCATAAGCTTGTCGATCACCTGCTTGCCAGCGGCTTCGATGGCTGCGGGTTCGTCTGCGAGCGATACCGAGTCGGCAACCGGCGCGGCCTCAGGTGCCGGCACGTCGTTGAGCTTCACGGCGTCTGCGGGCGTGGCGCTGAGCGCGGGGATGTCTGCCGACATCTCGGGCATCGGCGGTTCATCAGCCGGCTTCTCTTCTTCCTTCTCGGGCTCTTCGGCTGCGTCTTCGCTTGCGCCCTTGAGCGCCAGGCCAAGCTTCTCGTAAGCCTGGACCGCGTTGATGAGGTCGGCGGGGCTAGCCTTCTTCGGATCGAGGCCGGCTGCTTTGTAGAGAACTGCGAGAATCTTTTCCGGGTCCATGTGTTTCCTCTTGCGGGCGCAGCTCTGCGACCGGAGCCGCCGCGAAGGCGTCCGTCTCGATGCGCGATTGGTTTGCTGTTAGCGGCGGCGAATGCCGGGGATCAAAATCTCAGGCGACGTGATGAGCGTCGTGCTCCTGCGTACGGGAGCGGGCGCGGTCAGCTCGATGACTGGTCGGTGATAACGCGACAGCGCGATGGGTCGCTGGCCATCAAGGAAAGGCGTGTTCGTCAGACCCACTTCGTAGAGCTCGGGTCCAACCTCTTCGCCGCTCTTGCGGTCGATGCTTGCGAAGTCGACGACGACGGAGCAGAAGCGGTACTCACCGTTCTTCACCATCTGAGCCGCATCGGGTGTGAACTCGGCCAAGCCCCAGAGGTGGCCGTTCTGAATTCGCAGGTCGTGAATCCAACCCGCTGCACGAACGGGCGTACCCATGTACTTCTCGGGGTGCTCGTACGTGATCGGGATGGGGTTCTTCTGAACACCGAACCGCTTCACGATGTTGCTGAAGACGCTCTCGGTAAACGAGAACTCGCCAGCGTGATGGCCCTTCCACTCGCCTTCATATGCAAGGTCAATCCATGCACGGGCAGAGTTGTCAGCGACCAACGGAAGAGCAGCACGAAGGCGAACGACATTAGACATTGCGTTGCAAGTCCTTGGGCGGCGTCACGAGCAACAGCGCCAGGAGCGCGCCGTGCACGAAGAGGGACGCGCCCATGTGAACGAGTGCCCGTCGAACGTTCTTGCGAAGGCTCAAGCGGACCTCTTTGAAGGCGGGGTCACTCGCGTGAACGCGGGACCCCTAGGTGCTCGCAGTCGGTACAACGTGACGCGGGCGGATGGAAATCTTTAGGCGGCGTCGAGGTCTTCCTCGATTGTGATGTGCATGTATCCCGACTCCGGGAAGGTCGCGATGTCGCCCGTGGCGAACTCGACCTGGAACTCTGCGACATAGGCCAGGGCCGTGTCGGTGTCCGTTGGGTCGAACTGGTACGTCAGGCGCCCGAGCGTGGCCGGCGTCACGATGTCGGCAATCGAGTCAACCTTGACCGCGCGTGCCGTGTTGTCCTCGCACATGATGAAGCGAGCGCCAACCGCATCGCTAAAGTCGTAGGCGTTGCCGTCCGAGTTGAGCACGTCGAGCACAACCACCGGAAGCGTGTCGTTGCGCTTGAGGTTGTACGGGATGGTGCTCATGTCTCAATCCAGGTCGGCGTCGATGTGAACGCGAATGAAGCTCGGCTCGGGAAGACGCTCGGTCGTGCCGTCGTCGTAAAGGATTCGGACTTCGGCGAGGTAGTCGCCTGCGGTGTCCGTGTCGCTCGGCTGCCATGCGTACATCACCAGCCCAAGCGTTGGCGGGTCGACGATGGCGAAGGCGCCTACAAACTTCCGCGTGCGAGGAGCGGTGTCGGTATGCATCCGAAGCTCGACGCCAACGGCCGTCGTGAGGTCTGCTGCCTGCCCGTGTGACACAAGCTGCAAGAGAAGCGGCGGGTATGTAGCGTCGCGCTTGATGGCGACCGTGACGGGCTTCCTCACAACATCACGACGCGGGGGCGTGCGTTGACCGGAACATCTTCGAGATCGATGTGTTCGCTAATTTCGGGGAGCGCGGTGAACGTAAGCGCCGTGGACAGGGGCGCGAGGACCGCGCTTAGTTCCAGGATGTAGACTTGGGAGATGGCGAACGCCGCATCGAGCGAGGCGCTATCGAGCGTGACGGCCGTTGAAGCCGCAACCAAAACGACTGTTGCCGATGTGGCGGAACAGTCACTTAGTACCAGCGACGCCGCTGCGTTCGTCGTAGACCCCGCCGTCGCAACCGTGGTCGCGTCGTCGAGCGAAGCGGAGAACGCGCCTTGAATCGCCACGGCGCCAGCGGACGAAAGCGCTGCGCTTGCGAGCGATGTACTGAGCGAGCCGGATACCTGAACCGCTGCCGTCGATGACGACGTGAGCGGCGCGAGAGTCTTTGAAAGCGTGGCCTGGTTAGGGCCGAAGAAGGCGAGGACGGCGATGGCCGCAGCGGGACCGTTGATGCGGTCCATCGTCCGACTCGTGAGCCGGCTTTCGCCGAGGAGCGAAAGACGCTGAGTCATGGTGCCTACTTATCGATGATGCTAGCGGCACCCATAATGACCGCGCCCGTGGTCGTGGTCGCGTGGTACATGATGCCGATGCATACGTCATCCGGCAGTGACGTAAGCACTTGCGCCCAGTCGCCCACGTCGTTGATGCCTGCGACGTTGA
Organism: Sandaracinaceae bacterium; assembly: GCA_016712745.1. Classification (GTDB taxonomy): domain Bacteria; phylum Myxococcota_A; class Polyangia; order Polyangiales; family JADJQN01; genus JADJQN01. The sequence continues at coordinate 366,883 of JADJQN010000015.1, read as the reverse complement.
TCGGGATTTCGGCGATGCGCTTCATCACCGTGATCCCGTATGACCCGCTCGTCCATGTAGCGGAGTTCTGAGCGCTGACGATTTGGCTCACGCCGAGCGCGCCAACCTGAAGTCGCACGGGCTGCATCTGAGCAAGCGTCGGAGCCGACGCGACCGTGGGGCTTACGCCAGTGCTAGAGTTCCCAAGGTAATCTAGGTACGTGACTGTCACGGTGCCCGATGCAGTACCCGCCGCAACGAACTGCTCGATCCAGATTTCACAACCAATGCCGCCATCGGTGATGCGGGCCGGAAGCGAACCGGGGGTCGTGACCGTGTACGTCGACGCGGCGAAGCCCATACCGCTACATGACCAGAGTCGGTCGTAAAGAATGATGGTTCCGGCTACCGACGCGCTGCCGGTGAGACGCGCAATCCAGTTGACGGCGGATGCGTTCGAGTAAGGCGCGGCACCGCTTGTGCTGCTATCGCACGCGTAGCCCGACCCGGCCGTATACGCCGGAGCATCCGATCCGGCTCCCGGAAATCCTCCGGCCTTCCAGCCGGACACCCAAGCGCCCGCAGCCTTCGCCGAGTTCATCACCTTCATAAACGGAATGCGTTGCTGCGACGCAAGCCCTGACACGATGTCGTCAATGCTCGTGATCGCCATTACGGATTGCCATCCGTGAACGTAAAGCCTGTTACCGTGACGGTCTGCCCAATGGCAATCGAAACGTTATCGACGGTCATGTCACCGCCTCCGCCCGTTGCGGTCACAGTGCCCTGCGCATGACAGGTTGTGCCGTCCGATGCGTAGAGGCGAAAGTGTGCTGCGGTGCCGGTAGCGTCCGCGCTTGCGTCGGTCCATGCGCCCGCTGACTTGGCCTTGCTTCCGCTTGCCGCGGCGTCCATCCAGTCGGATGGCAGCGCAATCGTAGCGAGCACGGTCCCGGCGTCTGCGGTAGCGCAATCGGCTGGAGCTGACGTCGTGCGAATCTTCAACACGGCCGACGTGCCCACGGTTGATTCAATGGCATCGAGTCGCGCATTGCGGACTGACACTGAGAGTTGAATCGCCATGGGTACTAAGCCTCAATCGTTTGGGTAGGTGGACCGGCGAACGAGTCGTCATCGGGTCCGAGCTGTAGAAGTGAGCGGAGGTCGTCGGGGTCGATGTCGCTCGCGAGTCGCCCGCCGCGCTGAAGCTCCTGGCGGACGCCTTCGTCGTCGAGGCTGCAAATACTGCAACGACACCGGAAACCGCAGGGCGGTGCGATGCGGTGCCACTCGCTGGAATCAATGCGGAAGATGACGCCGTCTAGAAGGGCGTGATTCTCGCGTACGCGATTATCGCCAGCCGTGCGGTACTGCGCCCATCGACGCACTTCCATCACGTCGGGATTCGTCAACTGGCGAAAGCGCCCTGCCCCGTATGCCGTCTGCACGTTGGTGCGGTAGACGGTCTCGAGGTACGACGACGAAGCGGGAGAGATACCGAGCGCCACCGTGTCGTTACGAACACCGGCAGCAAAGTCTTGGAGCGTGTCGCCATTCGCGAGCGCTGACTCGACACGGCCAATCACCGTGCGGCTCAGGTTGTCGAGCATCAGCTCGGTGGCCGCCTGAGCATTCTTGCGGTACCCCGCGAGAATCTTGTCGAGCATCTCGCGCGAACCACCCTGAGCAGTCCAGTAGTCAAGCGCCTCCGCGTACGGCAAGCGAAGGAAGGCCGGTCGACGGTCGTCTGCGAGTAAGCGCTTCTTCTGCCCGAGCTCCACGTTCTGCACGAAGAGCTGACCCGCCAAGTCGGCCATCACAGCCGGCTGCATAATCGTGTTGGCGATGCGTTCATCGCCGCGAAGGGAGTCGGCCCATTCTGCGAGGCGCCTCTTTAGCTGCGGGACGTCGTAGGACACCAGCGCGATGCGCGCGATGTCATCCCGAAGGAACTGGAACCGCACCACCGCATCAAGCGTGGCCTTCGCGGCTAGCTCTGAGGGTCGTCCGATTGTCTCGACAGCGCGCGCCCGATCGGTGTCGTTGCGTAACGCGCGTACATCTCCGAAGTCCGGATACTCGGCGGAAGCCTCGAAAGGTCCGTGGATAAAGGGAGCTCCGGGGACTGACCCCCGGCAGTGGCTGAGAACTCAGCGGGCGGTGCGCCCGGCTGCGAGCCAACGTCGAGCAGCTCTTCTCCGCCCTCGCCATCCTCAAGCGGTGGAAGGCCGAGTGTTCGCCGAACTTCGTTACGCCTGACAATCTTGCCCGCGAAGTGGTACGCGTATATCGGAGTCGACCGCTCGCTCTCGAGCACAAACGAAAACCGTGGCATCGGAGGAAGCACGCCTCCAAAGAGGTCCGTGTTCAGCCGAATCATCGGCTCGATGAGGTCACGGTTGAGCGTGTCCTCAAGCGCCGCCGAGTCGTACGCAATGCGCGGGTCAATCGTCGCATCCGCCTGAGACTCTGCCGCAGCACGGTTGCCATTGGCCCCGCCCTCGACGTTGAGGGTCGAGCCGAGAATCGCCTTCGACATCTGTGCATCGAAGTACGCGAGCAGGTCGGTATAAATCTTCGCGTCACCAAGGACGCCGGTCATCCAGTCGATGCGGGTCTCGCCACGACCAACGGCCGCTTGGCCCTGCGTCAGTCGCTCAAGCGCCCTGACCAAATCATTGATGACATCTTGCGGCGCGTTCTCTGCGACATGCGCGAAGGGCGTCGGCATGCCGAATCGCTCGGCGCCCGTGAGCGCAAACTTCATCACCCAGCGTTTGAAAATCCACGACCACGCCGCGGTCCTTAGAAGGCCGCTGCGTACCGCGTATCCCGAGCGCTGCTTGGGAACGTGAACGATGAACTTGTTGGGCGGCAGCTCTTCGCCGTTGGCGCCCTTGGTGCCGTTCTCGTAAAGCCGAACCTTATCGTCCTGCCCAACACAGAACCGGCGAGCGTGTCGCCATTCGATGTCGGTCGGAACCCATGCGCCTCGTCGGCGGTCCCAAAGGATTTCGCCAACGCCCCATCCCTTGACGATGCCGTCCGAGAGGTCGTGCAGCGCGGTCTTGAATCCGCGAATGCCGGCGATACCACGATCAATGAAGTCGGCGGAAGCTTTTGCGAGAAGCTCTTGCGATGCGTCAACCTTCGCGGGCTCAATGACGAAAGGCAACGTCGCCAACCCCACGAGCCGCGTCTCGATGACGGATCCGAGGTGCGCGTCACTCTCGACCATCCAGTCGAAGAGGTCCTGCAGCTCCATCTGGGACTTGCCAGTCAAGGAGTTGGAGAGAATGCCGGCCATGCGCTCGACGGTGATCCCGCCGAACAACCGCTGATGCCGCTCTTGATCCGTTGGCAAAAGCCACGGGCCGATAACCGGCGCCTGCTTCTTCGGCGCTACTACCGGCAACGCTTCTGCGGGCGTAGGTGCAGCAAGAGCAACGCTCTTGGCTCGCTTACGCTTCGGCATGAATCACCAGGACTTGTTGAGTTGATTGGTCGTGCGCTCGCCGACGACACTGACCGCGACGTTGGAAGAGTCGGGGCCGGACGCGGTGTGCACTGCGAGGGCGAGAGCCCAGGCGCGGTCGGCGTGACCGTCTTTGGTGCGGGCGGCTTCGTAGGTAACGTTGCCGTGCTGCGTGATGTTGCGTCGCAGCGAGAGGACGTCGCGCCTTAGCTCGGTGTCATCCGCTCGAAGCCGAAGCTTCTTGCGCTCGATGGCGAGCTTGAGGCCCGTCGCCAACATCTCTTTGGACTTGACGGTGAACTCGACAGGATCGACGCGAGAACCGAATCGCTTGACGAGCCGTTCGCCGAACTGGTTACCCATGCCGGTGGCATCGAGTGCAATGCGCATGCACGACGTGAGCGTCTGCGCGACCCACTCTTCCTGGTCATCCCAGCCGCTGCCCTTGCGAGCTTCGACGCGGCCGTTCTGCCAGAGCGTCCCGAAGATGCTCAGCAGCCTGCCTATGACGCTTGGGTCGCCGTCGCTCTTGCGTCCAACGTCCATGCCGGCGTAACCGGTGCGGTGTCCCTGGTTCGGGATCTCGTTGTCGTCATCGAAGACGCACGCGTCGTACTGCTCAGCGCTAATGTAGCGCGTGGCACTTGAAAGGAACTGGCACTCGAACTCTTGCGCGAAGATGTATGTGTCAGGGTACTCACGCCGAAGCGATTCGATGTCCTCGGGGAAGCCGTCTGCTATCGCGCGATAGATATCAACGATGTGCTTCGAGAACTCTTCGCCAATCTTCTTGTGAGCAAGCTCGAAGAAGAGGTTGTCATCGCCAAGTGGCGTGCCACATACGTTGACCCGGTAGCCGTGGCGGTTTCCGAGGGTTCGGTTCGCGACCGCTTTCGCCGCTGCCCACACAAGATGTGCGCGAGGAATGGACTGGCACTCGTCGAGAGTGACGTCGCCCGTCTCACCGCGGATGGTGTCGGGGTTGGCCGGCAGTGCCTTGAGCACTCGGCCATTGGTGAGGCGTACGACTTCGTACCCATCAACCTCGATGAGCTTCTCGCCGAGGATTACCTCGAGCGCCTTGAGGTGCCGAACACACTCAGCAAGGAAAAGCTTCGCCTGCCGCATCGAAGCGGAGATGATGATTTGATCGACGCCCTTGCCGGGGTCGTACTCGGACTGGACCTGCCCGCGTTCGTCGATCCATACGCGGTACCCGATGGCTCGGATGACATCGGCGTATGCAACGATGAACGAGAAACCAATGCGTCGTGATTTGACGACTAAGCGGAAGCGCGATTCGTCAGTGACGAAGTTTCGCTGGTACAGAACCAGCAGCACCATCGCCGTCGACAGGTGCGCTTGCGAACCCATAGGCTTCTTGCACTGCCTTCGCTTGCGCTACGCGATCGATGTGTTCGACCTTCGTCTCGCTGACGTTCACGCCGCTGTAGCGTTTGCCGTGCGCCTTCTCGAGGTACCAGGCAGCTGCGCGCCAATCAGACTGAGCGGCCTCCGTGATCGAGTTGAGAGCCGAAAGCTCGGCTTGGTCTCGCGCTGCCGTCACGGCTTCGTAGAACTCGGCATAGGGCTCGACACCGGCTTGCCCCTTACGGAGCCATTCATACATCGACTGCCGAAGAATGCCGGCGGCACCACATGCGGTTTCGATGTAGGCACCGCGCAAAACGTTGGCCACGACTCGGGCTTGCAGCTCAGGCGTCAGGCTTGTTGGCCTGCCGTTCTTAGCTTTCGCTTTGGCCTTCATACGTTGTGTAAGTAAACCCCGCTTTGTTGCGAGGATTAGAGGTACCCGGTGAGCGCGGGACGGAACCGCTTTGCTCTTATGGCTGCCGGGATAGCAGCTCGCCCTGCGCTGTGATGCTTGGCGCGTTAGTATTGGGATCAGTCGAACCGCATAAGCTCATCGCCTGCGGTTCGTATCGGCGCTGCCCCGTCGCCGCTAGTTGGTGCCGGTGTCTCGTATTGCGAGTGACCTGTAAGCTCGGCGATTTACCGCCTGCCCTGTCGTCTTCGCGGGTGTGACCCAGCTTAGTGGTTATCGCATACCACCTATGTCGCGTCACGTGCCAAACAAAACCAAGACACGCCACTTCAAACCAAACAGAACCACAATGAATCAAACCGCGTCACGCCGGGGTCGCTGCGGCCGATCTAGAAATCAAGCAACCTCTCGCAGCTTCGCCGATCGCGATGGGTGTCGCAGTTTGCGGAGCGCTTTCTCTTCGATCTGCTGAAGGCGCACGACGGTGACTTTCCTGCCGATGATATTGGCGTCGATCATTTCCTCGCGTGTCATCTCTTCATGGCCCGCGAGGCCGAATCGATGAAAGAGAACGCTTTGCTCCTCGGGCGTGAGCAGCTTCACGGCGCCCATGACAACATCGCGCGATTGAGCGTTCTCGCTAAGTGACTGAACGTCGCTAAACACGCCGCCCGAAAGCATCTGCGCCTCGTCGGCAGTAAACAGCCTAGAGACGGTCGCCTTCTTCACGCTTCTGATCGCGGATGGGAAAAGCTCTTCGCACGATAGGCCGTGAAAATCCGCGACACGCTGAGCCGCTGGACGCCACCCGCGCGGACCCATTGGCGAATCCTTCATTGTCTCAAGAGCGTTGTACAGGCTATGATTTATCCCGATTGCTCGCGATATGTCTGCTTGGTTCATCCCAAGCTCAAGCCTCCTCTGCTTCAGCAGGTTGTTTCGAACCTTGATCGTAACCTCGAACTCTTTCACGTTACGCCGCCTTCACGTGTCGCGAGAGCCACGCTTCGATCTCCGCCTTCACCGCAACTGTCTTCCCGAGAATTGTTTTCGTCGGCAACGGGTCATTGCTAAGGCTCATCCATCGGCGAATGGTTGTCGGTGATTGATCGAGCGCGTCTGCAATTTCATTCACGCTTGAATAGTCCCAGGGCTTGTTCACTGCGTCTGCCATATCCTCAACCTGCAATCTCAAATCGCGATGCGACACCAGGCCGCGCGCGTGAAGTCCATTTTCAATCGACGCCCCACCCTGCCGGGCAATGCGTACAACATCCGTTCGCGTCACCTCGAAGCCAAGCGCCTCGGTCGCCATCGCGGCAATCTCCACCGGGTCGATTGATTCGCGTCCCTTGCCGTTGGCGCGTATGCGACCCGCAACGACCGTCTCAAGAATCGTAGTGCAATCCCTCGGCGATATCTCCAGCCGTGGCGTGTGCTGAATCACCCATGGCAACTGATACGCCGCGTCCAAAAGCTTCGACACGATCGCAAACTCTCCCGCGATACGTTGTGCCCGGTCCCCGTCGGCCTCGGACTTGCCCACGCTAACCGCTTCGAAGCGCCCCGGGTCACTCGTTGATTTCATCGGGAACCCGTCATCCCGCCACTGGATGAGCTGCAACGCTGCCGTGAACCACGTACGCCACCGCGCGCGCTCGGCGATTTCCTTGTCGATACGAAGCTCGGTGCGGCATCCCGTGCGCTGCATGTGCAATGGTGCGGGCCGTGGGTACACGATGTCCGCTGTCACCGGCTCACGCAGAATGACAAGGCACATGCGGCACGTCACGAGCTCCATGTCCTGCGCACACTGCCCGCCGAAAAGACTGCACAGCGACTTAGCGACGCCGGATTCGCCGATCGATTGCAGGAAGTGGGTCTTCGCTCGTCTCATGCCGCAGCCTTCTTCCTCGCCCGCGAAATCTTGCCGAGCATTTCCGTCGTCTCCGGCGCCAACGTCGCAACCTTGCCGCCGAGAATCGCCTCGGCTTCGTCGTCGCCTACCGTCAACCCAAACTCCTGCTTGACCCGTCGCATGGCCGCTGCCTTGTACGCCTTGCGGTCTGCGTGCTTACCGATGCCTAGCCGACTTCGCCACGTATTCACCGGGATCCACACGATGTGGTCGAGCCGGTATCCTGAAGCCTCGATCGCCTGCAACCACATTCCGCGTGCATCGCCGTACCCGATCGCGGTCATCCACGTTTTGAATCTGCCGTTGGTATCTTCGACGGCGAACACCAGCGGAAGCCCTGCCCCCTCTGCTACGCCGCGAGCACGTCCCACCCACATATCGCGGGACGTGGCGGTCTTTACGGCGCCGTGCATATGAAGCTTACCGCCGACCCAAATCGAGACGCCGCTAAGGTCACTGTCTGAATCGATGAAACACACGACGCATTGATGCGCGAAGGCGGCTCGTGTTTTTGTTCGCGGCTTCTTCATCCGCAATTCCGTCTAGCCGCACTCCGTAGCAAAATGCAATAGCCCGCCGCAAAATTCTACGCGGCGCGTTTGCTTGAAAGATTCCACCTTTCCTTCGCTAGTGCGCGTCGACGGTCAATGTTGCACGGCGTGCACGCGTTGGTCCCTCGCCTTTTTATGGGCGCACCACATGCGCATGAGCCGTGTATCGCCGTTGCGCTGCCCTTGGCCCGCAAGCGCCGGGCGTCGGCCTCGCACAGTCGCGCCCACCGCCTAATATCCGCGGCCCGCTCACGCGCCGATCCGTCGCCCCACTTCCACGCGCCACGGCTACGATCGCAGGCTAGGAAGTAAAGCTTCTCGGCGTACTCCCGATCGAGCTGTTGCATAATCTGCAACGACTCGAACTCCATGCAGACCTGAAGCTCTAGTTGCTCCCAGGCCATTAGAGCTTGCCGTCGGGGTAAGTTGAAAGCGTTGGGGACGCCCACGGATCAGGCGCCGTAAGAGGCTCCAGTCCAAGCGCTGCGCGGCGCTGGTTGACGGTTGGCATTGGTTGCGTATGTGCAACCTTCGCTTCCGCAACAGCTTCGCGAAAGCCCTCTGGGGTTGCGATCTTCTCACGGAGTGAGATTTCTGAATTGCGCCGCGCATGCAACGATTGAAGTAGTCGCCTCTTCGCTTCTAGCTTTCGGTTCTGATACCAAATGCTTTTGCTCCGGTCCTCGATTTCCTTCTCGGTAATTGCGATCTCGATCTCAACAGCCAGCACGTCTGGGCTCATTGGCCCGGTGACCCAGTCTGGTTTTTTGTGCCCAGCCCGCGCTAAGTATTTGAACGCATTCGCGTCATGGAAATCAAACTCAAGCGCTTCGATCACGTCGATGACTTCGATTCCGCCGCGCTTGTAATGTCCTGGATTGTTTACGTTGTCGCTCATGTGTATTCCTCCCCACGCAAAGCCATGTCGATTCGGCTCAGCATTCGTTCCATGTCGTCGCTAAGATTCAGCCTGAGCGTTTGATTGCGTCTGCCGCGATAGGTGGCAAGGACCTTCCCCACGAGCTCTATCTTGATGCGCATATCTTCCGCGTCAGACGCTTCAAGCTTCGCGATGCGCTTGTCTCGGTCTGCGATTGCTGCCTCGTATTCGCGACGCATCGCAACGATCTTGTCTTCAAGTCCATGGATCTCGCGCTCATATCCCGCTGGTGAAATCATACCTTCCCCTCCAAAACATCCCGCGCCTTGTCGTTGCGCGCTTCAAGCTCTTTGACTCGCGCTTCCCAACGGACCCGATTCGCTTGTTCGATCTCGATCTGCTGACGAAGCTGCGCGATAAGCGTCGACGTCTTGCACGGTGCACAAAGCAGCCGTTCGTCGTGCGCATGTTCAAACAGGGCGTAGTGCGTAATCCTCGTTCGCGAGGTGTCTTCACACGAACAAAACGGCAGCTCGACGCGACGCGCACAGCACGCACAGGCGGTAAAGAATCCAACATTCACGCCGCCCTCGCCTTCTGCACCATCGCGGTCACCATCACATCCGGCTTCGTCCCTGCCGCATGCATCTGCCCAATCGCACAGGGCTTGCACGTCGTGTACATCTCCGTTCGCTCCTGGCCCGGGTACGCTCGACGGTTCGCGCGCACGTGCCGCTTCGCACATGACGCCCGCGTGAGCTTGATGCCAAAGGAACCGCACGCGAAGAACTCACTGCCCGAATTCATGCAAGTCCTCCCGCACATCGACCACGCACGCCGACTCCTTGTGCCAGTCAATCAGGTACTTCGCCCCCACCGGGCCGCTCTTGTTCTTTGCAAGCCGTGCGAAACGCATCTCTTTCTTCTCCCTCTTGTCGTATTCCCGCCACATCAAAAGCACGTTCTCAGCCTGCTCTTCGAAGCCGCCTGATTCCTTTAAGCGGTCAAGCCCCGGTTCAACTTCCTGGTTCTCTTTGCCGGCGCGTGAGAGCTGCGAAAGAAGAATCACATGAGCATCGATCCGCACCGCTGACGCCTTCACCGCGTCGATCACCGAGTCCATCTCGTTTCGCCGGTCTTGCGCGTCCGTCCCGCGAATCTTCTGCGCGTAGTCCACGATCACGATGTCGCTTGAGTGCGCCCGGCACTTGGTCTCGATGGCCTTCGACACCTCAGCAAGCTTCCGTCCGCGAACGTCGACGAGCTGCCACGTGTCCGAAGCCGAATCAACGCTGGCATCAAGCCTCTTGAAGCCTTCGCCTATCTGCCCGCCCGCTCTCAGGGCCGATGCGTTTAGCCTTGTTTTCATGGCCAAAAGCCGTGTTGCCCATCCCTCGGGAGAATCCTCCAAAGAGACGATCGAAGTGCGCGCGCCGTTCAGCGCGGCACGCTCTGCGAAGAACATCGCGATCGAACTCTTGCCCACCGAAGGGCGTGCGCCGATGACCGTGAGGCATCCCCGATCGAGGCCGCCGAGCGTGTGGTCTAGGTCGCCAACGTTGAGCCGTAGTCGGTGACTGCCGTCAGCTGCCGCGATGTGCATGTAACGCGTCACCGCAAGCCGGAGTAGATCGCGTTGTGTGTACGCGTCGACGGTGCTCGCGCTTCCAACGTCGCGAAGCGTTGCCGACAACGCGTCAACGTCGACGTCCGCTCCCGAGTCAGCGACACTCATCGCCTGTTTCAACGCTGTGCGCCTTGCGCGCCCCGCTGCTGCGTCCTTCACCGCGAGGTAGGCGCTGGGTAGGATTGTGTTGCTGCCCGCGTCCACGAGCGTCGTGAGCGTCGTAGCGATGTCGCGCTTACCCGACGCGCAGAGGTGCGAGTACAGCGCGCAAAAATCTGGAGGCGTTCGACGGTCGAGCAACTCGCTCGCCGCAGTCGCGATGCTTGCGTACTCTTGCGTGCCGAAGTCGTCGGCGACTGCCATGCTTTCGGAGAGCGCTGCGATGTTTTGTAGCGACGCTGAAACCATGAGCGCGCCGATGTATGCGCGCTCGATGCTGTGTTCGCTTTCAAGTTCAGCCGACATTGCGTGCAATCCAGGGCAGTGCTTCTTTGGGTTTGGTTTCGGTGAGGTTCTTGGCCGGGTCTTTCAGCCAAACAGCCACGGGGAACTTGTTTTCTTTCGCCCAGTCGCTTGCGCAGAAGTTCCTCGCGCTGCGCCGGGCCGCCTCGATTGGCGGTATTTTCAGCCGTTTTGCGCACTCGACGAACACGGTCACCGCGTCTTCGAGGCCGCGATACTGCGAGTGCTGCTGCGTGTACGGCATGCCGCCCGCAGCTTCGCGCTCTTCGCCGAACACGGTCGCAACCGAATCGGTGCTGAACCAATCAGGCTCGGGAGCTTTGGGCGCTGGCTTGGTCTTGACCGGTTCGGCCTCGCGCACACCCGCGTATGTGTTTTGATCTAAGTCTCTGTCTAAGTCTTCTCTTACTCTTAGTCTCTGTCTCAGAGCATTGTCCCGTGGGACAATGTTTTCATTGTCCGGAGTTGTCCCGTGGGACAAATCTGGGACAGCGTTTTCATTCTCATCGTTGGCGTTCTTGGCCTGTGTTGCCGCCCGGCTTCGGTACTCAGCCTTGCGATTGCGCGCACTTGCGGCGGAGTCCTCAAGTTCTTCGGCCGAAGGGTTATGTTTTGTGTAAGCTTGGACGACGATGTAGTCGCCGTCGCGCTTCCACCATCCACCATCGATCAGCTCCGACACGAGAGCCTCGTCGATTGGTTGGTCAAGGAAGATGGAGTGAAGCATTAGATGATGGAAGCGACCGTCGTTCTTGTCCTGTGCGCACATGGAGTTGACGCGGGTCCATAGGCCCGAAGCGGCAAACGACTTGCGACGGATGCCAGCGTCTCGCCAGTAGGTGCCGCGCACCGCTGCGTAGGGTCCGAGCTCGGAGCGAGGGCGTGCCACTAGTTCATCCCCTTCGCATCATCACGCGCGTCGAGTGATTCGGCCGAGGCGAGGTAAACGCCCGGCACTGACTTCACGCTCCAGCCGTAGAGCGCCAAGCCGATCGCGCGCGCTGCCTGTCGAGCTGCGAGCATGGCGATCGAACCTGCTGACTTCGCGTGGCTTTTTGCCTCAGCGTAGAATAGGTCGCTCGCTGATTCTTCCGGCGTTGAGTGTACTTGTCCCTTGCCCTTACCCATGGGTTTCACCTGTTTGAGTTGCGTGTTGAAAACGAGAAAGCTGTTAGTCGTCTGAGCCCGTGAGATCGAGCTGCTCTGCGACGGGACTTGCGTCCTGGAAAAGCGGGGGCGTCCATCCGCGCGCGAGACGCTTACGCGCTATCTCGAAGTGCTTCGGATCCATCTCGGCGCCGACGAATCGGCGACCTTCAAGCATGGATGCGAGGCCCGTAGTACATCCGCCAAAACATGGATCACATACCAAGTCACCGGGGCGCGTGTAGTCGCGGACGATGGCGCGCATGAGGCCGAGGGGCTTTCCGCCCATGACGGGCTTTTGTTCGTTGGTGGCGACGTACGCCCCTGGCAACGTGCCCCAGCGAACGAACTCGGGCGTACGTGGGCGTGCGACAACAATCCAACACGACCATGACGACGGCCCGTCGCCTGTAAGCCGAACTCGCGACCCGGTTTCAACGAGGGGCAGTGGAGCGAAAACGTATCGATCGAAAGACCTGAGAGCGCGAGCCCACGAAGGGGCAAGAACGTCATCTGTAATCGTAACAAACCATCCGCGCGTGCGCGGTGCCCACGATTCAACAAACTCAAAAACGTCATCGTCGGAGAAGTGCGCATATGGTATGTCCTGCCGCGCCCTTGCTCGATCTGGTCGCCCACACGCGCGCATCCTGCCGCCCCGTTCTCCGGCCCGGTGCCCACTGTGCGTCTTCGCGGAATAAGGCGCATCAACGATCAATGCGTCGCACGTCACGTCCGCAAGGCAGTCTTGCCATTTTCCAAGGCGTAGATCGGCGTGGGCGGGCTGGCTCATCGCGCCCTCGAATCGATATCCAAAACCCACCGCACACACACGTTCGCGACCTGGATGAGCTCGGCGCGCAAGCGTGCCGGGTCTGTTTCCGATGCCGCTTCGTGCACTTCGCACAAGAGAACACTGAGCCACGTGGCAAGGGATTCCTTCTCGAGGAATCGTAAAATCTCCTGCCTCAGAACAAGAGACATTCGCGTATCGTCGACGTCTCTCAATGAGCACGGCGCGCCGGTTGTTCCGTCTGGCCATGACGAGATCGGGTGTTTGCGAATGGATCGCGCGAGCTCTGATTTGATCTCGTCGAGAACGTTATCGGATTCGATTGTCATCGCACACCGCGTCGCACAAAAGCGTTCTGAGTAGGCTCATCGCATCGCATCGCTCGCAGTCCTTGCGCACGCACAAACGCGGGTGAAGCCCAGTCCGTTGCGCCTTCGCAGATGTTCGCCGGCCGCTCACCTAGCAGCCACGAACGCACGTCGCTCTCGATAGCGTCGGGGATGTCGGCGCTCGTAAGTCGTCGCGTCTGCGCTGCTCTTGCGGTACGCGCTCGACCGTTCAGCTCAGAGCAATACAGCGTGGCAATGCGCGCAAGCGACATGTGCCGAAGTGCTGGCACGTTCTCTTTGCGCCACTGCAACACGTGAAGTAGCGCATGCGTTTCGCGACCGGGCGTGAAGCCCGCTTCCGAAACGATAGCGCGCGAAAGAATGAGCGCATCGGAATCAAACGACGCCCCCGCCTTCGGCACGCACTCAACATGAAACAACGCGAACACCGCGAAGAGGATCACGACGGTAAGAAGCTCGGGGAGCGGGTAGGTTTTCATTCTGCCGCCTTCGCGTTCGCTTCCGCAATCGTCTGCGCGAACTCCGTCTTGCGTTGCTCGACAGCTTTCGCTTGCGCCATCGCCTGTTCGCGTTGGCGAATGCGCGTGACCGTCGTCACCATGCGCTTGAAGCCTTTGTCGAACTGCTCGCGGTTGTGCCAGAACATCCGGCGCACGCGGTCATGACTGCGGCCGCTGTTTAGAACCTCGTGCTCAACCATCGAGATGGCCATGCCGAGCCATTCCCACGCGGCGGCGTTCATCGCGTAAGCCCCAATCCGCGCTTCTCTTCGACGACATCGCATAGGCGAAGGATCTCGAACGCGCGCGTAAGAAGTCCCTCGGTCTCTTTGCGAATCGCCGCGGCCTCGGAAACGGATACGTGTCCGTTAGCGCACGCGTCTAGAAGCGTCGCGACAACTTCGCTCGATTCGCGTTGTAGGCTGGCGATGAGGCGTAGGTCGCGGTTCGTCTCGTTCGTGTCCGGCCAAGGGATAAACTCCCCACCCGACTCATGCGCAAGCGCGCGGACAACGACGGCGCGCGCAAGGGGCGGAATGCAAAGCACATCGGCGACGGTGATGTTGACGCTCGCGTATTGCGGATCGGCCATCTTCGACGCGCGCTGATGATTGATCCCAAGGGACTCGCCGATCGCCGTGTAGCTAACGCCGGCAAGCGAGGGGATTGACGCGACAATGCGGGACGCGATAACGCGCGCGCCTTCGCGGACCTGCTTGATCGTCTGATTAGTAGCGACTCGTTCTAACATTTCCCCTGCCCTTTGTTTCTGCTTCGCCTAACTTCTCCGCATGTTCGAATCCGAAATCACTTACGCCTGCGCCGAGTGCGGTTACACGTTTCGCGCGAGGCCCATCGCTTGCGCTTGCGGGGCTCTTTTCCCCGCGGATGGCTCGAAGGAGATCGCAATCAAGGTTCGGCAGGAGAGCGGCAACGCGCGCATTAAACTCGCGGTTAGCTTCGTGCCTGGTGATGGCGACGATGATTGACGCTGATGTCATCGACGCACCGGGCGGCCGCAGGACCAGCCGACGAGGAAGCCGAGCGAGAGTCCTACCCAAAGACCGACGATTCCGGCTGACATTAGGCGGCCCTCTTCTTTGCGACCGGGGCCTTGCGTTTGCGCACTGCCCTTGGCTTATTGGTCGTTGTCGTCGTGGATTCCCACGAGACAAAACTAGGCGACGCAACGCGCTCGTCCCGCGGCGACGCAAAGGATGTGACGCAGCGGCAGTTCATGCCAGCGGGCGGATCGTCAACGTCACGCGGCCAGGAGCCAAACACCACTGCACGCAACTTGACGAGCAGAAGCACGAGAGTCGCGGTAATCATCACAACGAACACCAGCGCGCAGACGGCTGCGATCAGTGCGTAGTCAGACCACTGCATCACGCGGCCCTCTTCTTCTTGGCCGCCTCGATCTTGCGAAGCTCAATCGCGTCCCACTCCTCAGAACGGATCGGGCCATGGATCCAGTTAGCGGTCAGTCGCTCGATCTTGTTGGCGATGAGTCGACCGGGGAGCGCCGTCGGGCTATGACAAAGCATCGATGTAAAGGCGGGTGTGCAGTCCAGGTCCCGAGCCAGGCCGCTTTGGGTCGTGCCCGTTTTCTTCATCCACTTACGAAGACGGGCGTGTGGTGTTAGTGCCATGCCCGAACCTTAATCGATTGTAAGTTAGATGTCAAATCCAACTTACGACACGATGCGGTATGCCTTCCGCGTGGATAAGAAAACGCTAAGGCAGCGTCGGTTCAAGGTCTTTGTGAATCAGTTCGGAGACGCGGAAAACCAGCGCCATGGGTGGAAAAGCGAACTCGCGCGGCGCATCAAGAAAACCCCGTCAGCGGTTTCGCAGTACGCAGCAGGAACGTTGAAGGCCGAAACCGACACAATTCAAGTCGCGATCGAAGCGTTTGGAATTGACCCCACGTTCTTTTCTGACCCCAGTCTTGGGGAGTCCCCCAACTACCGCGACTTCATCGGCAAGAAGCCCGCACGTGTTGCGGGTGTCGCTGAATCCCGTATTGAGCGCGACCCGATCGATGAGTCCAGCATGGACCAATGGAGCGTCTTCAAGCATACGAACGAGTACAAAAACGCGAGCGAAGAGGCCAAGGCCCAGGCGCACGCGCTGCGAAACCAGGGGCTGGATTTGAGCGTCAAGCAGTACATCGGCGTCGTCGAATCCCTCGACGCCCTGCGCAAGGGCAGGGGCATTCCCGAGCACAAGATTGAAACACCGATCGGTGAGACGCGGATGCGGCTAGGGAAGAAGGGGCGGTAGTCAAGTTCATCAAGGGGCCATGCAGCCTTTTCGCTGAATGTCCCCGGAGGCGCTGCCCCGCGCCGAGTCCATCCGGGGCACCTCATATTAACGCGCTCGTTGCGGTGAGGTTGGCCGTTAGCATCGCCCCGTTCGTAAGCTGGGCCGCCAGACGTGAATTCGGGACCCAGCTTACGCGAAGCGAAAACCCTCAGATGCCGCTAAGAAATGCAAGTCGGTATAGCTTATAAGCTATATCAAGCCGCGCGCTCCTTCGTGACCTCGAGCCGCGCATCATGCGGAAGGGCAGGGGCCGCGCCAGTCTGCTTCATCTCGTCGGAGAGAAGATGCAGATCGATTTCGCCTCGCACGCCAGCTTCTAAATAAAACAGGGCTGCGAGTTGGATTGCTCTTGGATATTCGCGGTCACCAGACTCAAGTCGCGAGATGTTCTCTGCGGCCTCATAGCCTACAAGCTTCGCAAACTGAGCCTGCGTGAGGCCGAGAATTTTGCGAACGACCTTCATGCCCTCGCCGTTTAGGCCGCCAACCGTGTCGCGGATTGCAGCTACCGCGGCCTTGATTTCCACAACCTCAAGAGCCTTCGCCTCAATGCTCCAGTCACCACACGCGCCGCAGTGCGGAAGCATGACGCCACGGTCAACTACGCTCACCGCACCGAACCGCTTCTTTATAGTAGCCGCGCGTGTGATCCATCCACTTGATACATTACAGGCCGAACAGATAGCTTCGTTGTTCGTTTGATTCATGAGTCTCCCCTCAAAAAATCGTGATTACTTCAGTGCGCCAATCGAACGCCACGACCACGCCGAGCGCGACGCCTTCGCGGTCTACGCCGCCTGAGAACTTCCATTTATTGCGCTCTTCGTGGCTCGCCTTGGTTGCGGTAAGCAATGCGTTCGCGATGTCTTTCTGGTCTGCATTGCGCTCCTCCATCCGATCAAAAGCATGACCACGAATCGAAAACGCGCGGAACTTCCCGAGTTCCTTTGCCGCTCTCAGGGCTTCATCGTTGGTCACAGATATACCTTGAACCAACTTGATAAAAAGTCAATACCATTTCGGGGACGGGGTGATCGGGAAACGCGACTATATAACGGCAACATCATGTAATCACTACTGTATAGGTGATTATCAGTTCGTCACTAAGCCGCCTCCCTCACCACGACCACCCGCCTCCACGGCCTCTCCGGCAGCAGCCACGCGCGCGCGGTTTCGTCCGCGTACGCCCTACCCGTCTCCCGCACGATCGTCACGAGCCCGGCTTCCCATGATTCGGGTGCGTGATGGCGTCTACGGCCAAGCAATAGCGGCGCTCTATGATGGTCCCATACGCTCGCAATCGTCCCGCGCATCGCGCAAATACGGCGCGCAATCGTGCCCGCGCCCGCGTTGGGGTGCCGTCGCATTAGCTCCGGGATGTCCCACGTGGCGCGTAAGCTTGCGTTGAAGTGAGCGCGCGGGAGAAGTAGCGCGCTAGCTACGTAGATCGCGCCTTCTTCTGAGTCGTCGCACCCTGCCCGCGCAAGCGCCCAGTGCCCCAACTCGTGCGCGACCTGGCCATGTTGGCGCGTGCGACGGGTGCGCATGTCGACGCGGATGACGTCGCCGACGATGGAAGCGGGGCCAGACTTCGCGCGGACTTCTAAGTCGCAGCACGCGGCGAGCTCGAAGGCGTCGACCGACGGATCGTCGCATCCGGTACCCTCAAGTAAATCGCGAGCGATGCCCTCCCAGCCTGCTTGCATGGGGGGATCGACGATGGGGCGTGGCGTGGACTGACGGGACTCATCCCGTTGGGTGAGACGCTGCCACGCGAGACGGACTGACTAGAGCCCCGTGCTCGTACGGGATTGGATGTTGTAGAAATGGCAAGCTGGCTCAAGATTCGCCATGCGGCAGATCATCAAGCGGTCAACGTTCGTCGCCGTGTCCTGCTGAATCATCCACACGTCGCTGGAAATGGGGCTTGGGATCGGAACGTATTCCAGGCGGTGGATATAGGTGCGCCCGCAACCAACGAGAACGGGCGTCAAGATCACCAGCGCGCCAACAAATATTCGCCGTTTTGTCATGTCGCCTTAGTGCCGTAATCGCCGCGAAAACGCAATCCCATCCCCGGGGGACGAAAATAAAAACATATGGCCATGTCGATTGTTGTAAGTTTAGTTTGACATCACTTGTAAGCTGCATTACATCTAATCCATCGAAAGGCGGTTGCAGATGGGATATCGCGAAACAGAGCATCGAGGACGGTCGGCTTCTCATTGGTCACCGGCAGAGGGATGCGAATGTAGCGAGTGCATGTCGCACGACTGCGACGGATGCGGCGAGTTCTCGCACTGCGACACGGACCCGACTAACGACGTTGGCGCCGAGTACCACTACACCAACGCAGACGGCTACCGATGCACGACGGACCTGTGCGCCGCGTGTTTGCCGAACGCCATTGAAGAGATGTTCACGCTTTATCACGACGCGGCGATGACGGTTCGCGCTGAGCTCACGGTTCAATCAACAGGAAAGGCGGCGGCATGAGCAATCAATCACCAGGGTCTATCACGATGGCAGACATTGAAATCGCATTGAGCCGCGCGGGCGCGAGCCTGTACCTGCGCATGAGCGGCGACCGATACACGGCGACGATTGTGCATGGCGCAGAAGAGAGTGTGTTTTCTGCGCGGTCTATGACGGACGCGATCGACTGCGCAGCCAATCTCGCGGGCATCGAGCTTCGGCAAGCGGTGGCCGCATGAGCTACCAAACGGAAAACTTTCCCGGCTATTTCGAGACGACCTGCTACCGATGCAAGTCAGAAGAGGGGCCTGAGAGTGAGCGCTGGAAGTGCCCGGAGTGCGGCGCAGCTAACGAAGTCGATCTCGTGGGCTGCATGGATTGGTCGCATCACGTTAGGTCCATAGCCGACGCGACGGTGACGGCATGAAAGACAACGCCGCGACAATCGAGCTGATGAATCGTATTCAGCAAATCGCGATCGGGCTCGAATCGCTAGAGCAGACGCCGCATGTGAAGCGCGCGTACTTCAGCTTGCAGAGCGCGTTGCAGGAGTTGTTTCACGGGATGGCTGCGGATGCGCCGAAGGAGGAAGCACATGTTTGAAGAACCGACGAGCGCGGAAGAAGTCGCGTTACTTGAGAAGTGGGTCGCGCAGTTAGAAAAGACGGTCGACATGTCGCAGCTCTATCGCGTCGTTGATCTGGTTCGCAACTGCGGACTCGATCCGAAAGAGGCGGCTTGGTTGGTGCGGGTAACTAAGAGTGATAAGGCGGTGGCAGCGTGAGTTTCGACGTTCGTTCGGTTAGGCACCCGGTGCTCCCCCACGCGGTCGGCGGAAATCTTCAGCGCGCTTTCCTGAAGTTCCACCGAGAGAACCCCGGCGTGTGGGTGAAGTTCGCCGAGCTGGCCCTTGAGCTAATCGGCAACAACATCGCGCACTACTCGGCCGACGCGATCATGCACGTCATTCGTTTTCACACAGCGCTTGGTGACACGCGAGTCGATCGCGAATTCAAAATCGCGAACGCCCACGTGGCCTACTACTCGCGCGTTTGGCGCGACACCTATCCAGAGTACTCCGAATTCTTCAGGTACCAGAAACGCGAGGCGGCATGAGCACCCCGTACACATTCATTAGCTCGGCAGACAACGAGGAGGCGTGGCTTGCGGCGCGCCGCAATGGCATCGGAGCGAGCGATGCGCCGACCATACTCGGCCTCAACCCCTACGCCCTGAAGCAACACGGTGACCTCGACGGCGTGCTGCGCAACTTCGCGCTCGCCCCTGCGTTCGAGGGCAACGCGGCTACCGAGATGGGCAAGCGCTTCGCCCCCGTCATCGCGCAGTGGGCTGGCGAACTCTACGGCCTGAAGCTCACGCGCTTCGAACAAATGATTTGCAACCCCGAGACGCCGTGGCTCTTCGCGACGCCCGACTACCTGCGCGAGTGCGACGGCTACGAGGACCCGGCCGAGATCAAGATGGTATCGCCGTTCCTCAAGAAAGCTTGGAGCGAGAAGCCTCCTGAGTACGTCGCGTGTCAGGTGCTCGTGCAGCAATACACCTTGGGCGTGCGCACCGGTTGCGCCATCCCTCTTGTGCACGGCGAGTTGCCGCGCGTGATGGAGGTCACCTACGACGACGACGTGATTGCGGGAATCATCCGCGAGCTTCAGCCCAAGTGGGCATTGATTCGAGAGATGCGAGAAGAGGCGGAATCAGAACGCGCGAAGAGCGCAGAAGAGGCGGCGGAATAATGGGAACGGAAATCACAAAAACAAACGAAGCGGCAGGGCTCGACCTCGTGGGTGACCTTGCGTCGATTATCGAAATGGCGAAGTACCTGCACACGGCAAAGGGGCTCCTGCCTGAGTCGTTGAAAACAACGGGCGAAATCATGGCCGTGATTCTTGCCGGCCGCGAGCTCGGGCTTCCTCCTATGCTCTCGCTTCGCTCGCTGCACGTGGTCAAAGGCAAGGTCGGCGCGTCGGCCGAGCTAATGCTTTCGCTCGCTGCGAAGGCTGGCGTGCGTCACGAATGGATTACGAGCGACAACAAAGCGGCCGTGATCGAACTCGTGCGCGACGGCTACAAGCCCTACCGCCAATCGTTCACGATGGAAGACGCGAAGACGGCGCAGCTCGGCGGCGGCAACTGGCAGAAGTACGCACCGGCAATGCTTCGCGCGCGCGCCATCTCAGCGGCCATCCGCGCCTATTGCCCCGACGTTCTTTCGGGTGTGTACAGCGAAGACGAGATCCGGGAGATCCGAGGCAACGGCAAGAGCGCCGACAACGGTGCGCGCACACTCGCGGACCTGAAGAAGCAAGCGCCGTCAGAGGAAATCGTCGACGCCGAAATCGTCCACGACTACGACGAGAACGGCGAAGTCGCGGAGACGGTTCTCTTCGACGAGGCCACGGCGACGGATGAGCTTGTCGCGATTACCGATGCGCAGGTCCTAAAGGGATGGGCCTTGCACTACAAAGCCGCGATGCAGGCGCAGCCGGACGCGCTCCAGAAGCGTATGCGCAAGCTCTACAAGGAAACGCAGGCGCGGATTGAAGGCGCTGCTCAGTCAGCAACGGAGGCCGCGTAATCAGTTGCCGAAACATCGACGTCGCTGCGGCGCACATCCTAAGCGCGCGGGCGTTGTTGGAGGAGGCCGAGGACAGAATGACGTTCGAGCAAACCCTTGCAGCGGAGTTACTCGGCGTGGCGGCGCGCTCCGCAACGCTTGCCCTTGACGAGCTGACTAGAAGCGATGAGCGCGGAACCAAAGAATCAATGCCCAAGAAGAAAGCGAGCAAGAAATCATGAGCGAGAAGCGACCTGCAACGCACTACCTGCGTCTGCGAAACAAAGAGACGGACGAGAAGATTTACATCGGCAGCGGGTGGGAGGCGAAGTTCGGGCATAGCATCAGCTTCGACAAGCCGCGCACGTATAACGGAAAGACGTTCGTCGGCATCGAGGCGATCAAGATGTCCGACGGCAAGATCATCAAGCCCGGTGATTGGTACGTTGATTTCAACTCGAAGCCCGGCGCGGATGTCTCGCCGCGCCCTTCGCAGAACGATGCGCCCGTTGATGACCCGTTCGGCGGCGACGACCAAGATTCCATTCCGTTCTGACCTTGCCCCGTCGTCACGCGTTCGCCCCTTTCGCATGACGACAAACGGTTGCCGGCCACCGTGGACAATGACCGGCGCTATTTACTGAGGAGAGAGCGATGGCTATTCGAAATGAGTTTTCCACGTACGCGCTGAACGAAGCTGGAACGATGGCAGCGAACGCTATCGCGGAGCAGTTCTCGCACCTTCTAAACACGCTAGAGCTTTCGAACATGTGCGGCACTGAAGGGCGAGAAGTCGCGCTCGTGCGAACCCACCTCCAGCTAGCAAGCTTTTATGCGAAGCGCGCGATGGCACAGATGCAGGTGAACCAGAAGACGGAAGCGCTATGACCAAGCCCATCATGGTGATCATCGACGAGGCGAAGTGGTGCACCGGTAGCCTTTCGAACGAGCGCGGCGAGCGCTGCGCGATGGGTTACGTCGCGGAGCATATGGGGATGACGCTTGAGAATAGCTCCCGCCTTCCAGCCGACGGCATAACGAACTATGAACTCATGCGGTTGTTCGGTGGAGGGATCGGTAGCTTGCGCGCAAATGTTCAGAGCGTGAACGACGGCCTACGCGGCGACGCCCGCAAGCTCGAACTAGCCCGCCTCTTCCGCGAGCAGGGCATGGTGCTCTGCTTCGTGGATAGCTCGAAGGCGCAGGCGGTTGAGGAGCCGGTGTTTCGTAAGACGTATGAATGCACGTGGGTGAATGCGTGAGCGGTGACGATCGTTGCGATGCGTGCAGTATTTTCTACGGCGCCGACCGTCAGTGCGAATACGCTGAGTCGCATCCGAAAACCTACAACCTGTCGGCCGAATCGCAGACGCAGAAGATTGTCGACGCGCTCGACCGGCTCACGGATGCGGTGACGAAGCTCGCTCAGAAGGTGACGACATGACCCGCCTCATCATCGACCGCGCGAAGTGGGGGCGGGGCGCTTACTCCAGAAACAATGCTCCGTGCTGCGTGATCGGACATTGGATGCATAGCGACCAGCCAGCCGGCGCCTATCTCACACTAGATCTGCAAGAAGATATAGCAAAAGCCAACGACAACATGCCCGACGGCATCGAGCGTGAGCAGCGAATCGCGGAGTTGTTTGCGCAAGTCGGCGCCGAGGTGGTTTACGTGGGGGATTATCAATGACGACGCGAGCTGGACGGATTGCGGAGCGGATACGCAAGGAGTTCTGGGATACGCGCGACAACAACCCTGCGACGCGTACGCCTGGCGCCATTGCGTCACTGATGGCGACCGTGGAGCGCATCGACTTTAGTGACTTGCTGGGGCCGGAGGTTTCGGCGGACATCGCGCCCATCCTCGTGATGCTTGCCGAAGAGCTGGAGAAGCAGGCGCGAGACGGGATGGAGTTAGCTGAGTACGAGCGTGGTCAAGGGTTCACGGAGCTAGCGATGCGGTTGGATGCGAGCGCGGAGAACGGGAAGAAGGTAGCGAACTTCTTGCGAGCGCTTGAGAGGACGGCAGCGGCATGAGCTACGCCAAGAACCGCGAACGCCGGGGCCGCGTTGAAGACTTCGCTGCAGAGATGAGGCGTACCGAAGTCACGCTCCAAGAGATGTGGATGAGCCTGTGCATCCTGCGACTAAATCCGCTGGGCGAGGACCGGGACGCGCTGGTCGCGCGCCTTGGAATGCAAAGCGTGTTGCCCAACTACAACGAAACGCGGCTGACGCTCGATGGCGAAGTCGTTGCATCGCTGCGGCTGCCAGAGTGGAGGGTGCGGCCTTGATCCACCCTCGCGACAAATTCAAGCCCAGCGGCATCACGCGGGCGGAGCCGATTGCACCGAAGCCCGTTCCGATGACACCGGCGGATCGGGATTGGTGCTGCGCTAGGTGCGGCGCAGAGGGCGCGCTTTGTCCAGCGTGTCACGAGATTGTGTACGAGACGCCGAGCGCGGAAGAGGTGGCCGAGATCAAGGCCATGTCCGAAGCGTACGCCCGCGGGGAACTGGAGACGATAACCGTCGGAGACTACGAAGCGCGGCGCCGTGGTCGCGATGAGGCGCTAATGGAGTTGGCGCAGTCGGAGGAGTGGAAGGCGATGATCGCGTTCGCTACAGAGCTGAGCGTCGAAGGCTGGAATACGATCACGTGGGAAGCGCTGCGCGCAAAGGTGGAGGGGACATGAACCGGCTAACGGAAAACATGCGAGAGATGCTTCTTCATGCGATCGGCGGCAAGCACAGTGCGGATCCGTGGCGCAACTACTACAACGCAGATGTTGGCAGTGACGACCATGCCGAGTGGGAGCGAATGGTCACCATGGGATTAGCGAGGAAGGGGCGAAGCGTTGAAGGTCCTTCGGTCTACTTCCACGTGACGCAAGAGGGCGCTGACGCGCTGGTAAAGCCATGACCAAAGAACAACTAGCCAGCATCCTCGAAGCACACGCCGACCGCTATCAGCTACGCACGAGCCAATCGATCGCGGCGAGCACTGGCGACGTGAACAGCATCGGGCACGCGATACGGGCAGAGATTTTGGATGAGGTAGGCGCGCTGCTGAAAGCGATTGCTAAGGATTTGAGGGGGATGGGATGACGAGTGAGCTTGCGAAGAAGGTGGCTGCGCGAATTGCGGGGACTGAGTGGTACCCGGATGGGTCCGATGTATCTGAGGCGACCGAGGATATCATCGCGCACGCCTTCGAGTGCGGTGACTTCGACGACCTTCTCGCGCCTGAGGGGCGGCCGGTGCTTTCGGATGACACGCTGTCCATGCTCCTGAGTGGGGCAGAGAACAATCACGAAGAGTTCCGCATGGGTCATCAGCTGAGCCTGGTGGAGTGGTACGCCAAGTCCGCAATGGACGCGTTCAATGGCGACGACCACGAAGACGCGAAACGGTGCGCAACGATTCACGCGGACTTGGTCGCGTTGGATGCGTACTTGGAGAAGCGGGAGGCGGGGCGATGAGCTTCGTCAGCGAACTCGAGCGCTACGTGCTCAAAGCCATCTCATCTCGCAATGAGCTCAAGGAGCTGTGGTTGCGCGAGTGCGTTCGCGGAATCCATCTATCAAAGCCACTTGTCCCGTTTGCAGAAATCATGAAGGACACCGTGGTCGAGGGCGTCGAGGGCGAGCAGACATGGTTCGTCAAGTACCGCGGGCAACGTATCGCGAAGATGACGCTGCCGACGGCGAAGCTGAAGACGAACCCGTTTGAGGTGGGTGTATGAGCGCCGCGAAGAACCTCGTCGATCCGGTCGAACGCATCGCGCGAGCTGCTGAGCGGATTGCGGACATGTTGGAGCGGCAGGAGATGCGGGCGAAGCAGAAGCTACGCGTAACCCCGAAGACGGCGAAGTACGTTGAAGCGAATGACACAGACAAGGCGCTTGCAAATCGTGTTGCGACTAAGCTAGGTCTGAAGCTCGTGCACAACGGAGGCCGCAAGTGAAGCGCCCGAACGGGTTCGGAACAATCGAAGAGCTGCCGACGGGCTGGTTTCGTGTGCGGCGTGCGGGCGGCAAGCGTGAAACGCTCGGCACGTTTGAAACGCGCGAGCGCGCCGAGAGCATGCTGCGTGGATGGAACGCCGGCATCGCTAGCGGTGACATCGCGGACGGCACGGGCATCACGCTTGCGGCGTTCGGAGAAGCATGGCTCGTGCGTCGCCGACACGGCGGCAACGCTCACGCGCGCAAGGTCAAGGACATCAACAACGAGGAGAGCGTGTGGTCGATGCATGTCGCGTCATCCGCCCTCGCGGCGATGCCGCTTGATTCCATTCGCCGCATCCACGTTGAAGACTGGATCTGCGAGCTGAGCCTCAAGAATTCCGTGAGCCCCATTACCAAGGGCGGCAAAGTGGTGCGGCGTGACTCGGGCAAGCGATTGAGCCCGGCAACAATCCGCCACGCGCTGCGCCTCGTTCGGCAGTGTTTCGCGGACGCGGTGGCACGCGAGCTAATCACGCGCAATCCCGCAGAGAAGGTCGCTGTCTACGCAGAAACAAGCCATCGAACGGACGGCTTTCTCACAACCGCCGAGATTGCCAAGCTCGAATCGCTGCCGGCAGATAAGCGCATCCCGATCCTGTTCACGATGTACACGGGCGCTCGGCAGTCGGAGATGTGGCGACTGACCTGGGCGGACGTGGACGTAGACGGCGCGCGCTTCTGGATTCGTGGCGACACGAAGAATGGCAAGGCCCGCAAGGCGCCTTTGCTTCCCGTGGCCATCGCCCTGCTCGAAGAGCAGAAGACACTATCGAGCACGACCGAGCCGCACGACTACGTATTCCCTGGACCCAAGGGAAAGCGCTGGGCGAAAGGCTACGATCTGGGGTGGGCGGACAAGCCGCAGCGCAACACTAAGGGCGAGTTTCGAATCACGCCCGGCCTGCGCTCGCGCGTCGGCATCACCAGGCACATTCGCTTCCACGACTTACGTCACACCTGCGCGAGCCATCTCTTGATGGGCAGCTGGGGAGCTGCGTGGCGACTTGAGGAAGTGCGCGAGTATTTGGCGCACTCTTCGATCTCGGTGACGGAGCGTTATGCGCATCTCACGCGAGGACATCTTGATACATTAGCGGCGCGTACGGTTGCCCAGTCTGGTCCAGAGCCGAAAGAGGAGAATCGCGGAATCGCCCTATTTTCAGGGGCGGACAATGGGGGATTCGAACCCTCGACCCTCGGCTCCGGAGGCCGATGCTCTATCCAGCTGAGCTAATTGTCCTTTCGCGCTTTGAGACGCGATAACGATGATTTACAGCATCGCAGAAATGGCCGCAACTGCGGGGGCGTTCGTCGTGCTGTACGCCAGGGCAGCGAACCCGCCGGTGTGCACAACCCTACTTCCCCCGCAGCTTGTGCGCCGCTTCTTTGTCGTTCGGATGCTCGTCGAGAAAAGCTTGAAAGCTCTCGTCACTGATCTCGACGGCGATGTCGCCGTGCACTTTGGCTTGGCAACCGAGGCGGCTTGTTGAGCGAACGTCAAACGCTTTGTCTAAAATGTCGAACTCTTCGTCCTCAATCTCTGAGGTGTTGTTGAAGCCTTCGAGCACGTAGACATGACAGGTGCTGCAGGCACAGACGCCGCCACATCGGTCCCCTTGCGGCGCGCCGATCGATTTTGCCGCTTTCAAAATCGTGGTGCCATCCGGCACTTCGACGGTGAGGTTCTCTTTGATGAAGCGAATTTTGGCCATGTCTACTTCGTATTCCCGAGATGAGCTTCGATGCCCTGCGCGTGCGCAGACTCGTCCGCCACGTCTTTTACACTACGTCCCGTGAGAGCTTGACGAATTCGTAGATCCATTCGGCGGCCCGCAAACGCGCTGGCCGTTTCGTCGAGCGATTCGATCAGGTGGGCAATCGCGCGATGGTCGGTGCCCTTCACAGCGGCTTCCAATTGCGCAACAGCAGCGTCGATGCGCGCGCGCTCTTCTGGGCCTTCAAGCAAGGCCGCATCCGATTCGACAGCCTTCTTCGTCGCCGCGAGTATGCGCGCAGCTTCCACTTGCTGTTCGCGCAGCGCACGCGTCGCGACATCGGCCTCGCCGTGTTCGTAGGCTGTGAGCAGCATCTTCTCAATCGCGTCGTCGGAGAGCCCGTAACTCGGTTTCACATCGATGCTCTGCTCGATACCCGTGCTCTCTTCGCGCGCCGACACTTTGAGAAGACCGTCGGCATCGACTTCGAAGGAGACCGCAAGACGCGCCATACCGGCAGGCATGGCCGGAATTCCTTTGAGCGTGAAGTGCGCAAGCGAGCGACAGTCGATTGCAAGATCGCGTTCACCCTGCACGACGTGGAGCTCAAATCCCGTTTGGTTGTCGGCGTAGGTGGTAAAGACCTGCTTTGCACCTGCGGGAATCGCAGTGTTGCGCGCAAGGATGCGCTCTACGACGCCGCCCATCGTCTCCACGCCCAGCGATAGCGGCAAGACATCCAGCAAGAGCACCTCGTCCCGTGGGCCCGAGCCGGCGAGAAGGTCGGCTTGGATCGCCGCGCCAAGCGCAACGACCTGATCGGGGTCGATGCTCCCAAGCGGTTCTTTCTCGAAGAGTGCGGTGACAAACTCGCGGACGAGCGGCACCCGCGTAGCGCCACCTACGAGAATCACGCCATCGACGGCGGCCACCTCAATGCCGGCATCGCGCAAGGCGCGTCGACACGTCGGGCCAGTGCGCTCGATGATTGGCTTGATGAGCGCATCGAACTCTGGGCGCGTGACGCGCGCTGCGAAGCTTTTGCCCCCGGGCAAGTCGATATCCGCTTCCACGGTCTCGTTGGCAGTGAGCGCGTGTTTAATGGCGCGCGACGCGTCGAGAATAGCTCGCACAAGCTCAGGCGCCGCACTGCTCGCATCCGCCTGCATGCTGGCAAAAACATGATGCGCGAGCGCGCGGTCCATATCGTCGCCGCCAAGCTGCGTGTCGCCGCCGGTCGAGCGCACTTGAAAAACTCCGTCGTCGAGCGAGAGCACCGTCACGTCGAAAGTGCCGCCGCCGAGATCAAACACGATGAAGGTGCCGTTCTTTTTGCTATCGAGGCCGT
Source organism: Sandaracinaceae bacterium (assembly GCA_016712745.1). Lineage (GTDB taxonomy): Bacteria > Myxococcota_A > Polyangia > Polyangiales > JADJQN01 > JADJQN01. The sequence goes on along the minus strand of JADJQN010000015.1, from coordinate 338,962 downwards.
AGGCGAGCGCTGCGGCGGTGGGCTCGTTTAACAAGCGCAAAACATTCAAGCCTGCGAGCTTCCCAGCGTCTTTTGTGGCCTGCCGCTGCGCATCGTCGAAGTACGCAGGCACCGTGATCACGGCACCACCCACACGACCAAGCTCGTCCTCGGCATTCTCTTTAAGTGTGCGCAGAATTTCCGCGCTCACTTCAATTGGCGTCACGACGCGCCCCTGCCCTACTTCAAACTTCACGACCGGGCCATCGCTCTTCGCAAACTGATAGGTCGACAAGCGCCGTGTCTCGGCGTCGTCCGCGCCGCGTCCCATGAATCGCTTCACACTCATCAAGGTGTCTTTAGGCAGCACCAGGGCAAGCTTTTGCGCATCGCGTCCGACAATGACGCGACCGTCTTTCGCGTAGTGCACGACCGACGGAACGAGCGCCTCGCTATCGCAATCAAGAATCGTAGTTGGTTCACCGAGCGACGTCACATACGCGACAAGGCTATTGGTTGTACCAAGGTCGATGCCGATCGGCGTGGGAGCCGCCGACGGATCGTGGATTTGCAAAAGCGCCATAGTTCAAACTCCGCGCGCGGCGGCGTTCTCCTTCTCTTCGGCGATGGCATTCACCTCATCGACGAAACGGCGCAGATAGCGCATACGCGTCCACGAGAGCGCAGCCTTCTTGAAATCGTTTGCGGCAAAGCCTTCGATCATCGCGCGGCGCGTTGCGTCCTCCAAGGCCTTCACGCGCGCCGCGAGCGTAGCGACCGCAGCATCATTCTTGGTGGCGCGCGCCTCAGCAAGCGCTTCGCGAAGCTCCATCACTTCCATGAGCAGCTCAGGATCAGCTTTGGATTCACTGACCACGTTCACGCCGTGCGCCGCCAAGAGCGCTGATGCGCGCGAGAGATCGTCACGCAGAACGCGATAGGCCTCGTTCACTTCGACGGCTTTGGAAAGCGTCGCACGACGTTCAGAGGGGCTCGCCTGCGTATGCTTGTCGGGATGCAGCGCCCGCTGCAAGTCGCGGTATCGACGCTCGAGCTCGGCAACATCGAGATCGAAGCGGAGCGAAAGACCCAGAGTGGAAAAAGGATCCATCAGAAAGCTCAGATGGTGAACGACTCGCCGCAGCCGCAACCCTTCACCGCATTGGGGTTCACAAACTTGAAGCCATGCTGCATGAGTTTCACTTCGTAATCGAGAATCGTGCCCCGCAAATAAACGAGGCTCTTGGGATCGACCACTACTTTGACGCCGTCGAACTCGAACACGTGGTCGCGGTCCCGAATCTTGTCGGCGAATTCCATGACGTACGACGCGCCCGAACATCCACCGCCACGCACGCCGAGGCGCAAGCCCGCCGTGTGCGGCCCACGACGCTCAATTGCTTTGCGCGCCATCTCGACGGCTTTGGGCGTAAGCGTGATCGCGGCAGCATCGGTGGCCTCTGCCGGGAGCTGCGCTTGGGTGGTCTCAGTGTTGGTCGTCATCATCATGTCTACTTGCTCTGTCTACTTGGTCGCTTCGTTACTTTGCAGCGTCGGCTCGGGCGGCCTTCTTGCGCTTGAAATCTTCGATGGCCGACTTAATGGCGTCCTCCGCCAGGACCGAGCAATGAATCTTCACCGGCGGAAGATTGAGCTCCTCGACGATCTGCGTGTTGGAAAGCTTCATCGCCTCGGTGATGGTCTTGCCTTTGACCCACTCCGTCACGAGCGACGAAGAAGCAATCGCGCTGCCGCAGCCGAAGGTCTTGAACTTTGCGTCCTCGACGACTTCGGTTTCGGGATTGATCTTGAGCTGCAAACGCATGACGTCGCCGCACGCGGGCGCGCCCACGAGCCCTGTGCCCACGTTTTCGTCTTCCTTGTCCAAGGTGCCGACGTTGCGGGGGTTCTCGTAGTGTTCGATGACTTTGGTTGAGTAGGCCATGAGATTCCTTTAGGCGGGCGAACGCTCAGTGAGCGGCCCATTCAATGGATTTGAGATCGATGCCTTCTTTGTGCATCTCGTAGAGTGGGGACATATTGCGAAGACGCGAGACGTGGTCGATGACGAGCGCCGCGACGTAGTCGACTTCTTCTTCGGTGTTGAAACGGCCGAGGCCAAATCGAATCGATGTGTGCGCGAGCTCTTCGTCGACGCCCATCGCGCGAAGCACATAGCTCGGTTCGAGGCTTGCGCTGGTGCACGCGCTGCCAGACGAGACGGCGACATCCTTGATGGCCATCATCATCGCTTCGCCCTCGACGAACGAGAACGAAAGGTTGAGATTGCCCGGCAAGTGCCACGGGTCCTCTGCGCCGTTCCAAACGAGCTCATCCAGTGCCCCGTACAACTTGGCGCGAAGACGCTCACGCAACTTGAAGATGCGCGCTGATTCTTCGCGTCCTTCTTTCATCATGATGTCGGCCGCTTTGCCAAAGCCCACAATGCTGGGTGTGTTGAGCGTGCCCGAACGCATACCGCGCTCGTGTCCGCCGCCATCGATTTGCGCCACGATGCGCACGCGAGGCTTCGAACGACGCACAAATAGAGCGCCGACGCCCTTGGGGCCGTACATCTTGTGCGCGGTGATGCTCGCCAAATCCACGTTCATGGCTTCGACGTCGAAGTCGATCTTCCCCACGCCCTGCACTGCGTCGGTGTGAAGCAGAACGCCCTTCTCGCGCGTGATCTTTCCGATCTCAGCGATACGATTGATGGTGCCGACTTCGTTGTTTGCAAGCATCACTGAAACAAGAATGGTCTTGTCGGTGATGGCCTTCTTCACGTCGTCCGGGTCGACGCTTCCGTCGGTGCCAACATCCAAGTAGGTGACCTGAACGCCGTCCTTCTCGAGGCGCTTGCACGTATCGAGAATGGCTTTGTGCTCGGTCTTGGCCGTGATGATGTGGTTGCCCTTGTCGGCGTAGAACTCAGCGACGCCCTTCAAGGCGAGGTTGTTACTTTCGGTTGCGCCCGAGGTCCACACGATTTCTTTTTCGCTCTTGGCGCCGATGAACTTGGCGCTTTGCTCGCGCGCGTATTCGACCGCTTCTTCCGCTGCCCAACCACAGGAATGATTGCGGCTTGCAGCGTTACCGAACTTCTCGGTGAAGTAGGGAAGCATGGCCTCGAGAACACGCGGGTCCATGGGCGTGGTCGCGTGATTGTCCATGTAGATAGGAAGCTTGACGGTCATGACTGCTTTCAGCGATTGGTCTGTGGGGTCGATTGTTGATGGAGCCCTGCAACGAGCCCCGGGACGTGAGTGCTGCAGCTGTGCATGTCGCACGACGAGCAGGATTGAATGAGGCGCTTCGGATCACACGCATCACATGTGTCGAGATAGGCGACGCTCGCAACGAGCTCACGCTCGAGCGCGATAAGCCGCTCGCGTTGGGCGCGCGTCTCTTCGAGCTTCTGATTATAGAGATCACGCATTCGGGCCATCGCGCTCGGCGCTGAGGCGCTGGCTTCCCAGGCTCGGACGATTTCGCCGATATGCGTCAGCGAGAAGCCCATGTCCTGAAGCTTTGAGATGAAGTGCACGCGGGTGACGGAGTCCGCGGCGTAAAGGCGATAGCCGCCCTTGCTACGATCGGTCGGCACAAGCAGGCCAAGCTCCTCGTAGAGATGCAGCGCGCGCACCGTCTTGCCAGCGGCCTTCGCCAAGTCGCCGACGCGCAACAGCTTTTCATCGCTAGCCGTAGGGCCTTCCGCGCTCGAGTCCCGACGCATCTCGCGAACGAGAGCCGGAGCTTCCTGATGAATCGGCAGTTGAACGGCCATGCGAACCTACCCTAACCCTTACGTGCACGTAAGACTTGGTTGCAAGGCACCTTATTGAGGGTTCAGGCGCGAATGTCAAGCCGTGCCGGATTGACGCGCTGAGTCAAGTCAATGCAATGACAACGCGTTCTTTATGGTTTGGAGCGCTGTGCCCGCGGTTGCTTCCACGCGCACGTCCGCGAGGTTGTCGCCGCGGGTCTGGCCGAGATTGATGATCGCGACCTGCATCCCGCGCTCTTTAGCCCGACGAACAAAGCGCAAACCGGAGAACACGGTAAGCGAGCTACCCACGACCAGCAGCGTCCGCGCACGATCGACGATACCGTAGCTTCTCTCGACGCGTTCCTTGGGCACATTCTCTCCAAAGAAAACGACGTTGGGCTTTAGTACGCCGCCGCAGTGCTCGCACGTAGGAATGATGAAGCCATCGATCGCTTCGTCTGGGAGGGCAGCATCCCCGTCGGGTGCGAGTGCGTCGTAGCGAGCATGCAGCTGGGGATTGTCGCGAAGCAGGCGCAGCTGAATAGACGCACGCGATTCGAATGAACCGCACGAAAGGCAACGCGCTTCGGCAAGCGCCCCGTGCAGTTCGACCAGTGACTGATGTCCTGCACGATGATGGAGACGATCGACGTTCTGCGTGATGAGGCCTGCGAGCACACCACTAGCTTCGAGCTCAGCGAGCGCGCGATGGGCTGCGTTCGGTTGCGCTTGGGAAAAACGCTCCCAGCCCACCATGCTGCGCGCCCAATAACGGGCGCGATTGGCATGGGTCGCCATGTAGTCGGCAAAACGTATCGGCGTGCGTGCGCGCTTGAGGGTGCCGGGCCCCCGATAATCCGGAATGCCCGATTCGGTGCTCACGCCTGCGCCGGTCAGGACCGCAACATCGCCTGCCCGAAAGAGATCGATTACGCGCTCAAGCATGCCGCCTCATTGAACCACGAAACTGACGGCCACGCCCGTGCGGCGCCAACGGCCGCCACCTCTCGCTAGCGTAATGCGCAGCGAAGTCGTCGCGGCTTCGTGGCACGCGGTCTGCAACTTAGCCCCTCGTGTCTCGCGTGGCTCTCATTACGAGTGCGTTCTTGCTCGGCCTCTTTGCGCGCGCTCTCTGCCCCTGTTCCGCGCAACTGGGCTTCTTGGCGATTTTCTCGCTCTTTTTGGGCGGGCTCGTCGTTGCGCGCTCGCGCATGAGCGCGCGCGGGACACACCTTTTGCTCGCGGTGGGGGCTTGCGCAGCCGGGCTCGCGCAGGCATCGGAACAATCCGCCAGCAACAGTGCTTGGGTCTCGGGAACCATGCGAATCGACGCAGTCGTCGAGTCGGCGCGCGCAAGTCCTGGTGGCTCCGCATGCGTGCTCGTCATCCTCAGTGCGCGATCCCTGGACGGGACTCGCACGCTGGCCGCCGGCACTCGCGTTTGGGCCCGGCCAATGCTCGTCGCCGAAGGGAGCCGCGTTCGATTTCTTGCGCGGGTTACTCCCATCGTTCGATTTCGAAATCCGTCCCCGCACCCCGCATGGCCTGATCCCGCGCCCATCACGTACCGAATAAGCGTGCTTGCACCGGAGCAAGTTCGAGTCATCGCCTCGAGTCGGTGGTCCGTTAGCATGGAGGCCGCACGGGCACGCGTTCGCGATGCGCTGTTCAATTCTCTCTCTGATCGCGTGGCGCGGATTGCGTGCGCGCTGGTGCTCGGTGATGCGAACGCTGTATCACCCGACGACAACGAGACAGTCCGAAATGCGGGCCTCGCTCACGTGCTCGCTGTTTCCGGCATGCACGTCGCCATCTTGGCCGGCTTCTTCGTCATCGCGTTGCGCGTGATTCTTCTTCGCGTAGCCTCCATCGCCGAGCGATTCGACGTACGTCGAGTTGCTTGCGCACTGGGGAGCGTGGCGGCGCTCGTGTACGCCGAGTTTGCAGGGGGGTCACCCAGCGCTTGGCGCTCGGCGTGGACAGCTGCCTTCGCATGGCTCCTCGTTGCGTGCGGGAAGCGCCCGCGCGCAGGTCCCGTCGGGGCATGTGCAGCGCTCGCGATGAGTGTTTTTGATGCGGACCTCGTCACGCGTCCTGCGTTTCTGCTGTCGGTGCTTGCGACCGCTGCGCTGGTCGCACTCCCGTGCGTTCAAAACATGAGCATTACAGGTTATGTGGCGGAGGCTTTACGTACGTCGCTTCGCGCATCGATCGCTACTTTGCCAGTCTTGGTTTGGTGTTTCGACGGAGCGCCGCTCGTGGGCGTGCTCGCAAACGCAGCACTTGTCCCGCTCGGCGCCGTGGTCCTATTGCCGTTGGCGACTGTGCACGCCAGCGTCGCGCTCTTCGCGTCGCCCGTAGCCTTCCTCACGCGCGCCCCCCTCGAAGTATCCACGCAGGCGTTTTTGCGAGGCTGCGAATGGTTTCAAACATTCTCCTATGGCCGACATGTTGCGCCTCTCAGCTTCGCTCAGCTCACAGCCGTGTGCGGTGGCTGCGCAGGCCTGCTTCTTGTTCACACCGTGCCAAAACGCGCACTCGTTGTCACAGCGACGCTCGTAGCGATCGCGCTTGCAGAGGTGTGGCTTCGTCATGCCGAATCACCCCACGGGCAGCTACGCGCAACTTTTCTCGATGTCTGGCAAGGCGATAGCGCGCTCATCGATTTGCCGAACGGTCAGCTCATGCTCGTGGATGCGGGCGGTAACCCTGAGCACGGCCCCGACCCCGGTGCCCACGTGCTCCTGCCCCTGCTGCGCGCACGCCGGCGCGACCGTGTCGACGTCGTCGTCATTACCCACCCACACCCCGACCACTACGGCGGCGTTGCCGCATTGCTGGGTACAATCCCGATTGGCGAAATTTGGGACTCTGGACAAGCGGAAGACGAGCCAAACCACAACGAAGCAGCGGCGCTGCTCGCGCGGGCGCGAACCCTCGGAGTTCGGGTACGAACTCCGCGCGAACTGTGCGCACGCTCTCGCACCTTCGGCGGCGCCGTCGTTGACGTGTTAGCGCCCTGCCCCACGTACGATGCCGGCTACGATCCCAACGACAACTCACTCGTCATACGCGTCCGATTTGGTCGGCGGCAATTTTTGCTGCTGGGCGATGCCGAGGCTCACGAAGAAAGTACGCTACTTCGCTTTGCAGATGGACGCGCGCTTGATGTCTTGAAGGTCGGACATCACGGCTCGCGAACATCAACGACCGCACCGCTTCTCGAGGCGTATCGCCCGCTTTACGCGATCGTCAGCGCGGGACGCGGAAACCGATTCGGACATCCCCACCCCGAAACGCTGGCGCGGCTCGCTGCTGCGCGTACACGCGCCGTGCGCCTCGATCACGCGGGCGGAACGATCGTTGAGACAGACGGTGCGTCGCTGACGTTCTCGCCCGAGCCACCGGCGCGCCCCGCACAGTAAGCGATGCTCTCGCCGCCCGCCGGTGCGCCCGTTGCCGTGCTAGCGTTGGCCATGCGCATTGCGTTTTGCACGATTGCACTTTCTCTGATCGCCTGCGGTCCCTCCTCGCAATCGGCCACCATCCAAGCGCGGCAACCGATGATGAGCGTCCCGCTGGTTTACTCCACGACGCCGATTGCTTCGGCGGCAGGGCGTGTGCTGCCTCTTGCTCTGGTCGAAGTGGAAATCGCGGGCATTCGAACAAGGGCTATTGTGGACACAGGGGCGACCCTGAGTGTTATCGATGACCGAATCGCGCGACGGGCAGCATTGGTCATTTCGCAAATCGATTTCACGACGACCAATCCCGCAGGCGGGCAAGCGTCAGCGCGCGGAACGAGTGGCGCGCACATGCGCATAGTTGGCCTCGGAACGGAAGTGATGGATGCAGTGCTCGTTGATCTTCCCGAAGCGCTCGTGTCATCGGGCGTCGGCGCCATTCTCTCGCCACAGCAGCTAATTCAAAACTCCGATGAACTCGTTGAGATCGATATCCCGAACGCGCAACTGCGCCATCATCTTCGCGGCGCCGATGTCGTTCACGGCGGAAGCATTTGTATTCGCATGGAAGACGGATTTGAAACGCGCACGCTCATTTCGCAAGGACAGGTCGCTGACCAGCCAGTCGTACTCGAGCTCGACACCGGCGCGAGTACATCCATGCTTGTCGAGAGCTCTGGCGCGGCGCCAGGCCTCATGTTGCATCCGCTTGCAAGCGAAGGTGAACGAATCGGCGTGGGTGGTGCGATGGCAGCGCGCATCTACGAGGGCGTTCCGCTCGAGTATCTGGGTCTTGCTATGAATGCCACCGTCGGTCTGACCGCTGGTGAGATCGGCGATGCGTGCGGGCGCGATGGTCGCGTTGGCCTCCGCGAGATCTCGCACTGCGTAGTCCGCATCGCCGCCGCGACCTTCGATTTGGTCTGCGCCGACCCCGCTGGCTGAGGGTCGCCGCACGCGCTCGCTAACGCGAGACTTCTGCGTCGGTCTTTTTCGTGCGTACTTGCACGAGCTTTTCGCGTTGAACCGCGATGGCCTTTTCAGGTTCGACGTAGTCGCTGTGGCAGGAAGCCTTCTCGCCGGTCTCGGCCCCCACCGCGTTGCGGGTCTTTGCCGCAAGCTTGTGGATCTCATCAGGGCTCAGCACGCCGCGCTTCTCGAGGATAGCTTGCTGGTCAGGCGTGAGGGCGGGGGACTTCATCACGCGTTCGCGCTCGAAGCCGTCCGCTTTTCCCGATGCGAACTCGACAATCTCTTTGCTGATGCGCACAGAGCACCAGTCGTGCCCGCACATCGCGCAGAAGTCGGTGTCGACATCGAGGTCTTCGTCATGGAACGCGCGCGCGGTGTCGCCGTCGAACGCAAGCTCGAAGTGCTTCTCCCAGTTCAACGCGGCGCGAGCCTTCGTCAGGTCGTCATCCCAATCGCGAGCACCCGGGATGCCAAGCGCAACGTCTGCAGCGTGCGCGGCAATCTTGTAGGCGATGCAGCCCTGCTTCACGTCATCTTGCTTCGGCAGACCGACGTGCTCTTTTGGCGTCACGTAGCAGAGCATCGCGGCGCCGTGATAGGCGGCGGCTGTCGCGCCGATGCAACTGGTGATGTGGTCGTAGCCGGGGAAGACGTCTGTAACCAGCGGGCCAAGCACGTAGAACGGCGCGCCGTGACAGAGCGTGCGCTGCAACTTCATATTGTATTCGATCTGATCAAACGGCACATGGCCTGGGCCTTCAACCATAACCTGGCAACCACGACGCCATGCACGTTCGGTGAGCTCACCCAAGGTCGCAAGCTCGCTCAGCTGCGCTTGATCCGTCGCGTCCGCAAGACCACCGGGGCGCAATCCATCGCCAAGTGAAAACGAAACATCATACTCGCGCATGATGTCGCAGATTTCGTCGAAGTAGGTGTACATCGGGTTTTCGGCGCCGTGCACGAGCATCCACTTGGCCAGCAAAGAGCCGCCACGCGACACGATGCCGATCAAACGCTTTTGCACGAACTGCAAATGCCCACGCAGCACACCCGCATGGATCGTGAAGTAATCGACGCCTTGCTGTGCTTGGAAGCGCAAGGACTCCATGATCACCTCGCGCGTGAGGTCCTCAATCTTGCGACCGATGATCATCGAGTAGATGGGCACCGTACCGATCGGCACGGTCGAGTTACGAACAATTGCTTCGCGGCATGCATCGAGATCACCACCGGTGGAAAGATCCATCACAGTGTCGGCGCCCCAGCGCTCAGCCCACTTCAACTTTTCCACTTCTTCGTCCGTGCTCGAAGACACAGGCGATGCGCCCATGTTGGCGTTGATCTTCGTGCGGCTGCCGCGACCAATGCACATGGGGTCAAGCTTGTACTTGAGGTGGACTTTGTTCGCGGGAATGATCATTCGACCGGCCGCGACTTCATCGCGTACTTGCTCCGGCGAAAGGTGCTTCTCGCGCGCAGCAACCCGCTTCATCTCTTCGGTCACGGTGCCGAGCCGCGCGTGCTCGAGCTGCGTGGTCGCGACAAAGCCTCCAGGCGCCGTTGCGAATTGTCCTTCGCGCTTCCAGCCGACAGGCAGGAAGTCCCACGCGGTTTTGGCGCTGGGCTGGGGCATGCCGGGCGTGTCTGGCGACGCGAATGTACGTGCACCACCAATGTTGGCCGCCAGGGCAAAAGAGCCCGGCGACGTCCCCTCTTTGAGAGTGCTGGGATTCTGAGCGCCGTGCTGGGGGAGAGGAAAACTGCGGTCGGTCATGGCGCGCAACGTAGCACGATCAATCTCGTCGCAACATCGCAGCTTGCCTCAGCGTGCTCCGACGCGGCCGTCGCTCGCACGATCGGGGTTGCTTCCATTCACGCGAGACGTGCAGACTCCGTGCGTGACATTTCTTCCCCTTTCGCGATCGCGCAGCCTTCGTCTCTTCGTACAGCTCGTCGGTGCAATGCTCGTCGTTTCAAGCTGCGGCCGATTAGGATTTCAAGCGCACCCGCAGAGCGAAGACGCTGGCGACGACGCGTCCGTCGATATGAGCTTTGACGGGGGCGCCGCGCTTGACGCTGCAAGCGACAGCGACATCATCGATGCGGCCTTCGATCTACCCGATGAGGCGGACGCTTCGGACCTGGGCACGCCCGATTCTCCCGGAATACTGGTCAGCCCGACGTCGGGTCTCGTCACCACCGAGATGGGTGGTATTGATACGTTCACCGTCGTCCTATTGGCGCAGCCCACCAACGACGTGACAATCGGAATCTCGAGCTCGAATATCGCGGAGGGCACCGTCGCGCCAGTTGCGTTGGTGTTCACCGCAATCAACTGGAACGCTCCGCAGACGGTAACCGTAACGGGCGTTGACGACCCTGCGGCGGACGGCACCTCGACCTACACGATCCTAACCGCAGCGGCGAGTAGCGGCGATGTGCGTTACGCAGGCATGGAAGCTGACGACGTATCTGTTTCCAATACCGATGACGAGACACCGGGCGTCACTGTCGATCCGATCGTCGGGCTGATCACCTCCGAAAATGGCGGGACCGACACCTTCACCGTCGTGTTGAACGCTGCGCCCAGCGCGGATGTAACCATCGCCTTGACGAGCAGCGACGAGCTGGAAGTTACAATCAGCACCCCTTCGCTAGTGTTCACTTCTTCCAACTGGAGCGCGCCGCAAACGGTGACCGTGGCCGGAGTGAACGACTCCGATATCGACGGCGATCAAGACTTCACAATCTACACGGCGCATACGGCAAGCACCGATAGCGCGTACGACGGAATCGACGCTGAAGATGTGATGGGTCGCAATCGCGATGACGAGTCGGCAGGTATCGTGGTGAGTCCGACCAGCGGACTTGAGACGAGCGAGGCCGGCGGAACTGCTGTTTTCTCCGTCGTTCTTCAGTCCGCTCCCATCGCCGATGTCCTGGTGCCGCTGAGCAGCACCGACGAAGGCGAAGGGACGCTCTCGACGGACTCCGTGGTGTTCACCTCGCTTGACTGGGACATTCCGCACGCGGTGACCGTGATTGGGGTCGACGACGGCGTGGCCGATGGCAATCAACCCTACCTCGTGCACGTCGGTCCCGCGACGAGCGCCGATGGCTTCTACAACGCGCGAACCGCCGACGATGTAGCGCTCACCAATCAGGACGATGACACGCCTGGCTATACGGTGACGCAATTGAGTGCGCTGACGACGACGGAGAGCGGAGGCACCGCGACATTTAGCATCGTTCTGAACGCCCGCCCGACCGCCAACGTGATCTTCTCCGTGACAAGCGCGGATGCCTCGGAGGTTTCGGTCAACAACCCCAACCCCCGTTCCACACCGGCGCTATGGTATGAGCCGCAGATTGTAACGCTCACTGGAGTCAACGATCCGGTGATCGATGGGGATCAAGTGGTCGACGTTGTCGTGCACGTGAATCTCACGGCCGATGCAGGCTACATGGCGTTGGCCGACACGCATCTGAGCGTCACCAACCTCGATGACGAGACGCCAGGAGTGACGGTCACGCCAACGACCGGTCTCACAACCTCGGAAGCCGGCGGCACCTCGTCATTTACCGTTGTGTTGAATGCTCAACCGTCCGCGTCGGTCAGCGTGGCGCTCTCGTCGGATACTCCGACGGAAGGCACTGTGTCTCCAGCGAGCCTTACGTTCACTACGTCGAACTGGAGTACGCCGCGCACCGTGATCGTCACCGGCGCAAACGATTTCGTCGCCGATGGCGCGCGCATGTACACGATTGTCACGGGCGCCGTGACGAGCGCCGATGGCGCGTACGCGGGGATCAACCCCAGCGACGTATCGGTAACGAATACAGACAACGACACGGCCGGGATCAACGTTGCGCCGACAAGCATCATCGCTCCCGAGACCGGAACACCGGCCACATTCCTCGTTTCGTTGCGGTCGCAGCCAACAGCCAGCGTGACGATCCCCTTGCACATGCTCGATACGACACAAGGGACGCTTTCACCCGCATCGCTTACATTTACGACCGGCAACTGGAGCGTGGCTCAAACTGTCACCGCAGTGGGCATCAACGACGGCGTGATGGACGGCACATTCATTAACACTGCGTTCACGGACGCCGCGGTCAGCACGGACATGACGTACAGTGGCTTCGACGCGGCTAACGTCAGCGTCATCCACACGGAGATGGCCGGTATCAACGTCACGCCCACGGCCGGACTCACGACGACGGAGGCTTCCGGGACGGCGATGTTTACGGTTTCGCTCATCTCGATGCCAACGGCAAACGTGTCGATTCAAATCCAGAACGCGTCCGAAGGCACGCCGCACCCAACGTTCAACTCGTCGATCTTTCTTACATTCACCACCGTCAACTGGAACACGCCACAGGTGGTGACGGTGCGAGGCTTGAACGATATCTACGACGACGGGGACGTGGCCTACACCATCCCCGTCTTGCCGGCGACAAGCGCCGACCCTCAGTACAACGGAATCGATCCGCCGGACGTCTCGCTGACGAACATCGACGACGACACGGCAAGCATCGTGGTTACGCAGGTGGCCGGTTCGGCGACCACGGAAAACGGAGGTACCGCCACGTTCCGGATGGCGTTCAGCACGCTCTCTGCATCGTTTCTCAATCTATCGATCGTTGTAAGCGATCCGACAGAAGCAGTGATCGCGACCAACAACCTACCCGGTTACAACAATACAATTAACGGGGCTCCCACTATTCCGTTCACGTTCACGATTCGCGGAATCGACGATCTAATTATCGACGGCGACGTGGCTTACACGGTGAACATCTCTTTCACGACGACGGATCCCGGCTATTCGACCGTGACGATTCCTCCGATCCCGCTCACCAACGTGGACAACGACAGCATGGATATCATCGTCTCGCCCGATTCTCCGACCCCGGTTACAGAGCAGGGACTGACATCGACCGCGCAGGTCGTACTCACGCGCGCGCCATCGGCAAACGTCGTTGTCGGTATCTCGAGTAGCGACACCGGCGAGGCGACGGTTACGCCAGCGAGCCTTACCTTCACTACCGCCAACTGGAACACACCAAAGACCGTCACGATCACAGGAGTGGCGGATGGCATCGTCGACGGCACTCAGAGCGTTACGGTCATCACCGCGCCCGCGGTAAGCACTGACGGATCATTCAACGGGATGGATCCGCAGGACGTGACCGTCCTCAACGTGGACGCAAATGAAGGTCGTTGCGTCTCGGTGACGCCGCTCTACCTGCCCGCCACCGGCTTCCTCGGCGGCGAGGCGACCAACGCGGTGTCTACAGACGGGCGATATGTTGCATTCCACTCCTTCCCGGGCACGCTCGTCGCCGGCGATACGAACAACACGTACGACGCTTTTTTGCGAGACCGTGTCGGCATATCGACGACCCGCGCGAGTGTATCGAGCGCAGGCGTTCAAGCCACAAATGCAAGCGCGAACGCGCAAGTGTCAGGCGACGGCCGATTCGTCGCCTTCTACAGCGATGCAAACAATTTGGTTCCTTCCGACGCGAACGGCCAAACCGACGCCTTTGTGCGGGACACGATGTTTGGGACGACTGAGCGGGTCTCCCTTTCCAGCGCTGGCCTAGAGCTGAGCGGGCTAAGCGTGCCGACGGGTATATCGTCGGATGGTCGTTTCGTGGCGTTTCTCACGAATGCTGCAGCCGGGCCGGGCGATACCAACAATCAGTACGATATCTATGTGCGCGATCGCACGATGAACACTACGGTGCGTGCAAGCGTCGACTCGAGCGGAGTCGGCGGCTCGAGCGGGGTTGCTAGTGGAGCGGCGATTTCCGCCAACGGGCGCTACGTCGTCTTCTCTACGTTGAGTAGCTTTTCACCCCTCGACGTTGGCACCGGATACGACGTTTACATGCGCGACTTGATCGCGAACACAACCGTACTCGTAGATGTCGCCATGAGCGGCACGGCGGCTGGCAATGCTGGCGCAGTCGGCGGAGTGCCAAGCTCCGACGGGCACTACGTCGTATTTCAGTCGGTCTCGTCCAACTTGGTCGCGGGCGACGTGGCGTCAAGCCCGGACATCTTCGTGCGCGACATGATCGCTGGCACGACCACTCGTGTAAGCATTGCGACGGACGGAACACCCGCGAACGCGTACGCCAGCGGCATTAGTATTTCCGATGACGGGCGACGCGTAGCGTTCGTTTCGCCGGCGACGAATCTCGTTCCCGACGACACGAATGGAGTCAGCGACCTCTTTGTGCATGACCTGATGAGCGGGCAAACCCTCCTCGTCAGCCGCGATCCGAGTGGCCTCGTTCAAGCCCCGGCATCGTCGGGCGTGATTGGTGGGTGGTTATCGGGTGATGGGCATACCGCTGTCTTTACAACCCAATCTGCAAGCATCGTCCATCCCCGCTTCGACACCAACGAAAGCTTCGACGTATATGCGGTGTCTGTGCCGTGATCTGCTCGCGCGGCGCGACACCGCAAACCGATAGACAGCGCGCGCGAGCGGCCTATAGTCTGCAGCACCTATGAGCACGCTGCGTTCGACCTTTCCGACGGATGAAGAACTAGACGAGGCCCTTGGTTTTCCCATCCCTGCAACGATGCGGACGATGCTTCGGATCGCCTTCGAAGAGGCCAAGGACGACCTGGGAGAGTTCCTAAACTCCTACTTCGATATCGCGAACTTCTATTTCGCGGGAGAGCTCGCAGCTCTCTTTGTGGAAGGCCCACGCGAGTCGTACGACGTGCGCTACACGTCCACGCCACCTGAGCTCTGCCCCTTTGGTTGCCCCGGACGCGACGGCGCGCATTACGGTTTCATCGTGCATGCGCCCGAGCTTGGTCTAACAGACTATCTTGTAGGCGAGCTTGCGCCGGCGGACGAAGCGGGCGTTCTCATCGTCGGCCGCAACATGGATGACGCGCTTCGCAACTTAGTGTCGTTCACGGCGGAATCGAGTTCGAAGCTGGCGGAGACGCCGGTAGCGGAACGACTGCTGCGCGAGCTCAATATCTCGCCCGATGACGATCGTGATCCGCTCTGGATGAAAGACGAGAAAGTAACTCCGGCGATTCCTGACGGCTATGCGTTTCACGAAACGCCCGACGGCGTCGGCGTGCTCGCGAAGAAGGAATCGTTCAGCGGTACGCTTCAAGTTCCGAAGAACAACGTACCGGCGGACGTCTACCTGCAAGCTGCAGAGAAGGCCCTGCGCGCGAACCATCCTGGAGATGCCCTCATCGTCCTGAAGCATGCCGCGTGGCGGTACCGCCACGAAGGAAGCGCGCATCAGCGACTCTACGAACCGATGACCCGGACCTACGACGCGCTCGGCCGCCCGCTCTTCAGTCGCGTGCTCGCGCGCAACGCCGCTCGTTTCGCCTAGGCGTTAACCAACGCGTGCGGTGCTAGCGCACGTCGCAGTTTGTGAACTCGAGCGACGCTGTTGCGGTGGCCGTCGCGCTTGCGCTCGTGGCAATGGTGCAATCGCTCACAGCGATAGTTGCAATGCGCGCATCGACGTCATAGCTCAAGAGCTGGATGTTGCAGTCGCTGCCGGCTTCAGATGTGTAGCTATCCGCGCCAATGGCCGCTGTGACGCTGCCCGCGAGGGGGAGGCCCGGATCGTCCACGCGGACGGAGATCGAACGAATACCAAGGTCGGTGCTCGTGCCCGTGCGTGTAATTCCAACATCGATCACGTCCGGAACTCCGACCGGACCGCGCTGCAAGGTGCAGTGTCCCGCGATCACGCCGTTATCAGGCGAAACGCGATCGTCATACAGCAACGTTGAGGTCGGGAAGTTGAAACTCGAGGACGCTCCCGTCGCCGTGACGACGACCGTCGCATTGCCGCTGACTTTCAACGAGTTGTCGTCATCGCCTCCGCATCCCACCAGAGCGAGCGCGAGAACGAGACTGACACCGAGTAGACGTTGGCTTTGCATGACGGATTGGTACCTCTCTCCGCCCTTCTATCGCCAGTTTCGTGCCAACCGGCGGCTCGCGATTTCACTAGGGTTTCGCGGTCGGGTGAGGCCTTTTGTTCACACCATCGGGCAGGACAGCGTTCACAGAGGCCCCGGATGGCTCAGAGCCAACCGTTGTCGCGGTACCACTTAGCTGTGAGCTTTGCGCCCTCGTCGAAGTAGACCGATGGCTTCCAGTTGAAATCGCGCTGCAATGCCTCGGAAGACGCAACGAGATGGCGCGCACGCAACATATTGAGCTTGTCGCGCGTGAAGATGACTGCCTTGTTCGCGATGCGGCCGTAGACCTCAGCGCCGATCGCGGCCGCGTGGACCATGAAGCCGGGGATCTCGAAGCTGAGGGTCTTCTTACCCACCGCATTGCGCATGATGGTTTCGGCATCGCGCCATGTATAGGTGCGGCCATCGGTGATGAAGTAGACCTTCCCGGTCGACTTGTCCTTGTCGAGGCACGCGAGGATCGCTCCCGCGCAATCCGGTCCGTAGATCATCGTAAACGTGCCGTCGCGTGAATTGATCAAAGGCATAAGGCCGCGGTTCGTCACTTCGAAAAGCTGAAAAATCTCGGTGTCGCGCGGGCCGTAGATGCCAGTAGGCCGCATCACCGTCACGGGCAACTCATCCTTTGCCGCGAGCACCGCGCGCTCACCCGCAAGCTTGCTGCGTCCGTAGTGGGTGAGCGGATTGGCAGGCATGTCTTCGGTGGGAATGACGCCTGCCGCGCTTGGGCCATAGGCTTCAAGTGATGAAATGTAAATGAAGCGCTTCACCTCGCCGCTCTTGATGGAAGCGTCGAGCAACTTCATCGTGCCGACCGCATTCACTTCGTGAAACTCGTCAGGCTTTCGCGCTTTGACGATGCCCGCGCAATGAATCACCGCGTCCACGCCATCAAGCGCAGCATCGAGGCCTTCGCCACGCTCTAAGTTCGCGAAGGCGAGCTCGACGCCAAGCTTTTGCAGCGCGTCTACCTTTGTAGATTTGCGTACCAGGGCGCGCACGGTGTCACCCCGCGCGGCCAGCTGCTCAGCGATGTGCGATCCCAAAAAACCCGACGCACCTGTCAGAAGTACACGCATCAGCTCACCTTCAAGTTTCCGACCATGTCCTCAGGACGCACCAACTTGTCGAAGTCCTCACCCGAGATGAGCGAAAGCTCGATCGCTGCTTCGCGAAGGGTCATCCCCTTCTTGTGCGCGTGCTTTGCCACCTTGGCCGCGTTGTCGTAGCCAATCTTCGGGTTGAGTGCTGTGACGAGCATCAGCGAGTTGTCGACGTGCCGCTTAATGACAGCGAGGTCCGGCTCGATGCCGGCTGCGCAATGCTCTTCGAAGCTCTCGCACGAATCTGCGAGCAGGCGAATCGATTGCAAAAGATTGTACGCGAGCACCGGCTTGAACACGTTGAGCTCGAAGTTACCTTGGCTTCCCGCGAATCCGATTGTCGCGTCGTTACCGAAGACCTGGCAGCAAACCATGGTCATCGCTTCGGACTGAGTTGGGTTTACTTTGCCGGGCATGATGCTGCTTCCCGGCTCGTTCTCCGGGATCGTCAGCTCGCCGATACCGCTGCGCGGCCCAGACGCGAGCCAGCGGACATCGTTCGCAATCTTCATGCACGCTGCCGCAAGCTGCTTCAACGAGCCACTCGTGCCCACAAACGCGTCGTGACCGGCAAGGGCTGCGAACTTGTTCGGCGCTGTGACAAACTTACGTCCGCTGAAATCGCTGATGCGCTCGGCGACTAGCACCGCGTACTTTGGATGCGCGTTGAGACCCGTGCCGACGGCTGTGCCGCCAAGGGCGAGCTCTCGCAGTTGTGGCAGTGTCGCGTCAATCGCCTTGAGCGCATTGTCGAGCTGCGCGACCCAACCGCTCATCTCCTGTCCAAGCGTGAGCGGCGTCGCGTCCTGCAAATGCGTGCGGCCAATCTTGACGATGTGCTGAAACGCAACGCTCTTCTTGGCAAGCGTGTCGCGCAACTTCTTCACGCGCGGGAAGAGGTAGCCCTCGATTTGCTCGACCGCGGCGACGTGCATCGCCGTGGGATAGGTGTCGTTGGACGACTGGCTCTTGTTCACGTGGTCGTTGGGATGAATGGGCTTCTTCGAGCCCATCTCGCCGCCTGCCATCTCGATGGCACGGTTCGAAATGACTTCGTTCACGTTCATGTTCGACTGGGTGCCCGAGCCGGTCTGCCAAACCACCAAAGGGAAATGGTCGTTCAGCTTGCCCGAGATAACTTCGTCGGCGGCCCGCACGATCAAGTCGCGCGACTTCTCGTCGAGAAGCCCAAGCTCAAAGTTCGTTTGAGCGGCTGCCTTCTTCAAAATGCCAAATGCGCGGATCACTTCGAGCGGCATGCGTTCGTCGCCGATGCGAAAGTTCATCTTCGAGCGCGCAGTCTGCGCGCCATAGTACTTGTCGCTCGGCACTTCGATCGTGCCCATCGAATCGGATTCAACTCGCATCCCAGCCATGTTGCGCTCCTCGATTAACGTGAGGGCGCCCTTATAGCAGAGGTCGCTCTTTACTTCAGCAGCCGCCGCCGGTGCAGACGATATTCAAATCGCAGACGGGGCCTGCGCCGCACGCGCAATCGCCGGAGACGCAGCTATCGGCCGACTCGGTGCAACGCGCACCGCAGAAGCCGCAGTTCGAGAAATCGGTTGCGACATCGGTGCAGCCGCTGGTGCAGCAGGTCTGCCCTTCGTCACATGCGCCCACGCCCGGCTCGGTCGAGCAGTCGCAGGTGCCGTCTTCCGTGCAGATGTCCGCGCGATCGCGATGATCGCCCAAGCTTGCGCAACCGGCGCAGCACGCCGCGGCCTCGTCAACGCGACCGTTGCAGTTGTTGTCTACGTCGTCGCACGCTTCCGGTGCGCCGGGAACACCGATCCCAAAGGGCGGGCGAACGTCGGCGCGCGAGTCATCGCAATCGCACATCGTGAGATCGTCGCCTGCACGACAAGCCATGATGCCATCGCGATCCGTATCGCCGCACGAAGTGTCGCGACCGTCGCAGTTTTGATCGATGCGGTCGCCGCAAATCTCGATTGAGGGAGTGCATCCGTCAAACATGGCTCCGGCGTCATGGCCCACAGGGCCGCCGTCCGTGCCCGGTGTTACGCCGCCATCAACGCCGGCGCGGCCGTCATCACCACAAGCGACTAGCGCAAACGCAACGAAGAGAGAGGAGAGAAGAAGCGCCGCTTTCATGAGCGCTTCTTATCACGGCGACGCAACGACATCCAAAGGCCGGCCGCTGCGAGCAAAGCAAGTGACATCATCCACGACGGAGTGGTCGAGGTGCCGGGTGCATCGCAACTGCAGCCGCTCGTGCGACGTACGAACAAGCCGCCGTCGGCACCCGGAACAACGCCGCCGTCGGCACCAGGAAGAACGCCGCCGTCACTACCCGGCCCAACGCCTGCGTCGACTTCCACAGGATCGCCTTCGACGCATGCACCGAGTTCGCAGTGCTGTCCGTCCGGACACGTCGCGCCGTCGCATGAGTCGTGGCAGACGCCGTCTGCGCAGTAGAAGCCTTCATCGCACAAGACGATGTCGCATCCGATGGGCGTGCACGCGCCATCGGCGCCGCAGATTTCGTCCGTACCGCATGAACGACATGGGCACTGGGGAACGCACGCGCCGTCGACGCACACTTCCTCGGCACCACACGTGAGGACGTCGCACAAATCCGTGCAGCGACCAGCGACGCACTGCTGATTGTGCGGACATACGACGCCTTCGCACGCGGGATAACAGGTCCCTTCGCGGCAACGCTCGAGCGCGGGGCACGTGACGCCAATGCAGGCCGAGTCGATGCACGCACCGTCTTCGGTGCACGTCTGGCCTTCGTTGCATCCGTCTTCGAAGCAGGGGTCAACGCATTCGCCAAACACGCAACGTTTGCTGTCTGGGCAGAGTCCGTCGCCATCGATCGCGCCGTCGCAATCGTTGTCGATTCCATCGCAACGTTCAGCAGTTGCCGATCCGATCGGCGTACAGACGATTTCGCGACCGACGCACTGAGTGACGCCGACGCCACACGCGCCTTCGCCAGTGGTTGCGCAGGGAACTCCGCTACCGGGACATTCAATCGCGCCGCCGCGAACGCCGAACTGGTAGACACCAAGCTCAAGGCCACCGGGGACGTTCGTCGTCGTGCACAGATTCAAGATGTCCATCGTGCGCGATCCGGGGATCTCGACGAAGTCGGTGAGATTGCCCGCGTCGAAACCCGCTTGCGCGGGCGTGCCGCCAAAGCCGCCTGAGCCGCCGCTGGCGTCGCCCGTCGTCCAGTCGCACTGGTTGTAACGGAACTCGACGTTGAAATCGCCCGAGCCGCAGCTAAGTGCGTTGGTCAGGATCAACTGAAAGTCCATTTGCTTGTCGTCGTGCTGACTGTAGTAACCGACGTTGTGCCAGGTCACGATCATGCGGCCCGGCTCCAAGTACCAGTAGACGCCATTGCGGGACGGCGCGCCGCCGCCACGCGTGTCGACGTCAGCCCAGTACGGCGCGATCATCGGTTGCTCGGCGACGGGAAAGGGACTTGGCGTAAACGTATATTGAGCATTGGCAAAGGTGATGTTGCCGTTGTTGTTCACGTAGACCGAGGTGTAGGCAGTCGAGCCGAAGAAGCGCAGGCCCCCTGGGAACGCCACCGTTAGATCGATCACGGAAGACGAACCGTCGTCGTTACCCGGCAGCACGTTCGAACCAAAGCCGCCGGGGCCCCCGAAACCTGTGAGCAATGGCGCTGCGTTCGCCACCGACGCCGGGGCGAAAACTGCGGCACATAGGAGAAGACGACCAAGGAAGGAACCAAACCGAGCACGCTGCGACATGTTCACCTGTTAGGAAGCGCACGCTAGCTGATGACAAGGCCGGCGCAATGGCTCCCACTTGTACAGGTACGTCCTCTCGCTGATCTAGCTGGAATTCTTAGTATTTCACTGGGTGACAGAATCCCGACGGACGCTGGGCCGGGTTGACGGAATGCGGGACGCGCTACACTCGGCCCCCATGCCTACCCTCTCTTCAGGTCTTTCGATCCTTGGTTTCAGCCTCGCGATTTGCGCTTGCACCGACTCCGGTGCGGGCACCCGTTCGCTAGATGCGGGCTTCGATGCGGCAGGCTTTGACGCTCAGGCGACGGATTTCGGCGCAGAGGACGCACAGAACGTGATCGACGCCCCCGCGCTTGATGCAAGCGAATCGGATAGCGGCGGCAGCGCGAGCGGCTTTGGAACCATCGCAGGTCCGTGCGGCCGCGTTCTCGCAGAGCTCGACGAAAGCGCGCCCTCGTATTTTCTCACGCACTACGACTTCATGAGCGACGGATACAACGATCCGGAAGAGCGCACTTTGCTTACCGAAGGCGCGCAGGAAATCTTAGCGGACGGCACTGCCGGGGGAAGCAGCGGAATCAGCGAAGCGCTCGCGTTCGAAGT
Source organism: Sandaracinaceae bacterium (assembly GCA_016712745.1). Taxonomy (GTDB): domain Bacteria; phylum Myxococcota_A; class Polyangia; order Polyangiales; family JADJQN01; genus JADJQN01. The sequence continues at coordinate 317,324 of JADJQN010000015.1, read as the reverse complement.
GCTCGCACGTTGCGAAGACGCGACATTTCTCAAAAGCGAGACCGAAGTTGTTTACGATCCGACGACCAGCAAGAAGACCGACATTCTTATTTCCATCGGCGGCATGCGAGTCGGCGTGAGCGTGACACGCGCGGAATCATTTCCGCTGAGCGATCCGTACACGACGGAGGACGCGGCGTTCATCGAGCGCAAGTTCAACGACATTCTCGAAAGCTCGGCGAACGTGGTCGAAAGCGATCGATGGGTGAAGCAGATTCTCTTCGTGATGGCCTACGGGGAGATGCACGCCGAGTCGATTCACACGGTCTGGGAAAGCCTCAGCGCAGAAACGCGCGCCGACACGATCCTCTATGTCGTCGTGACAGACGGCGACGATGAAGTGATCTACTGATTGCGAGCGCATCCGCGTCGAAGATGGCGTCCCTACGAGTTGTAGGCTTCTTCGCCGTGCTGCGTTGTGTCGAGACCTTCGCGTTCGCTCGGCTCATCGACTCGCAGACCTAAGGTCGATCGCAGGACTAGGAGCAAGACTGCGCTAACGGCTGCCGCATACAGCGCCGCAACGAGCACGCCGAGCGCCTGCACGCCGAGCTGATGAAAGTTGCCGGCCGCGATCAGTCCATCTTGACCTGACGGGTTGAGCGCTTTCTGGGCGAATACGCCTGTGAGCAGCGCGCCAAGTAAGCCGCCAACGCCGTGAACACCAAAGGCATCGAGCGCGTCGTCGTATCCGCCGCGGGCCTTCCACAGGACAGCCCCGTAACAAACGAGGCCTGCTAGCGAGCCTACCGTTATCGCGGCCAGTGGACTCACGAAGCCAGCACCGGGCGTGATCGCAACCAACCCTGCGACAAGACCCGATGCGGTTCCAAGCATGCTCGGCTTCTTGTGCTTCACCCATTCGGCGCAGGCCCACGATAGGCCGCCGGCTGCGGCGGCAATCCACGTCGTGATCGCCGCGAGCGCAGCGGTTCCGTTAGCGGCAAGTGCGCTTCCCGCGTTAAACCCGATCCAGCCAAACAGAAGCAAGCCCGTCCCAAGCACCATCATCGGGATGTCGTGGGGAATGAACTTCTCGCGGCCGTAGCCGACGCGCGGGCCCATGAATTTAACGAAGACCAGAGCACTCACGCCTGAGGTGAGATGCACGACAGTGCCCCCGGCGAAGTCGAGCGCGCCCATCTGGTAAAGCCAGCCTCCCTCGGCCCAAACCCAATGCGCGACGGGTCCATAGACCAAGGTCGACCACAAGAGAATGAAGATGGCGTACGAGGAGAACTTTACGCGTTCGGCGACTGCACCGCTGATCAGCGCCGGTGTGATGATCGCGAACATGCCCTGATAGCCGGCAAAGAGAAGATGGGGGATCTCGCCGTGCGCCTCGAGGCCAACACCCGCGAAGCCCACGTGACGCAGATCCCCGACAAAGCCGCCGATATCCCCGCCGAATGCCAGAGAATAGCCAAGCAGCACCCATTGCACAGAGACGAGCGCGATCGCGAAGAATGAGTGCATCAGCGACGAGAGCACATTCTTCTTGCGCACCATGCCGCCGTAGAAAAGCGCGAGGCCAGGCGTCATCAATAAGACGAGCGCCATCGAGATGATCATGAACGCCGTGCTGCCCGCGTTGACCTGCATGGGCGGGACCGTGCCGATGACGCCACGCGTAGTAAAGACCCAAGTGGGAGCGCGGCGTGCACCTTGGCCCAAACCTTGTAGCTTTATGGCGCGGCAAGCCCTTCGTGAGCTGTAATTGCGCGTGAGGCAGCATGAAGCAGATCTGGTCTTATTCTCTAGGGTTGGCTCTGATCGCGGTCGCGATTTCTGCGCCTGCGCCGGCACGCGCTGACGCGCCTTCGCTGACACAGTTGCGTGGGCAGCTCGACGCGCTGCGCACCAATCGTCCGGAGAATGTTCCGACAGCCGCCCTCGAGGGGATCGCTTACATGCTCGATACGGTCGAGCGCATCACCACGCGCTTCCCCGCGCAGGCTGACGCGTGGCGCACGCGCGCGAACCAATTCATCACGCGCGCACGCGCGGGACATGATCCGTATCCCGAGCAGCGCGGAAAAATTTCTAACCGTGGATACATGTCGCCTATTTCTGAGCGACGTCAGGGTTATACCGTCTACATCCCGCCGCAGTACGATCCGACGCGCTCGTATCCGGTGATGGTGATGCTGCATGGGGGGTCGTCGAACGGAAACCTTTTCCTCGGCGTCACACTCGGCAACAACATGAGCTGGCTCGAGTACGACCAGCATCTGTGGGACGAGTTTTCTCCACAATGGTCACCCGATTGGATCGTGGTTGCGCCCGATGGCTACGGACAAGTCTTGTGGCGCTGGATGGGTGAGCAGGACGTGCTCGACGTGCTTGCGGATGTGAAAGCCAACTACAACGTCGACAACGATCGGGTCGTGTTGTGTGGTCTCTCGAACGGCGGCATCGGCGCGCACAACATCGGGCTTAGGCACGCATCGCTCTTCAGCGCAGTGATCGCCATGGCGGGCGCGCCGAGCTGGGAGCAGTACAGTGGTGGTCGTCCGCGCGCAGAAGAGCGCGCGGTGATGGCAACGCTGTCAGGCATGCATCTGCTCGAGAATTCTTACGACACGGACTATCGCTACTATCACGGCTCGCGCGATCCGGGTCCGATGCGACCGGCGTTCATTGAAGAGCTCGACCGGCGCGTCGAAGCGGGGCACTTTCCTGCGCGCGGAACGTGGTTTGATGCCGGGCACGACTTGCTCTACATCGTGCATCGCCACGGCGCGATCTACGATTCGCTTGCCAACGTGCGGCGCAATCCGCGTCCGAGCTCGGTGCACATTGCGACGGGCGATTATCGAGCCGCGCAGCAGTTTTGGGTGACGGTCACGCGCATCGCGAACTATCCCGAGATTGCGCGTCTTCAGGCTGATGTTGCCGGCGACACCATCTCCGTGACGACGACGGGTGCAGAAGCGTTCGCGATCGACCTGCGCGACGTGCCGCTCGCGGCGGGCACGCATGCGCGCATTGTTGTCGACGGGCGTGAGGTGTTCAGCGGAGAACGCGCATCGCTCGGTCACGTGATTCATTTAGCGCGGCAAGCGCGCGGCTGGACCACCGGCTACCCCGAGACTGCAAACGGTCTCGCGAAGGTGCCAGGCCTCGCGGGTCCGTTGAGCGACGCATATTACGGACGCATGATTCACGTCTACGGCACAGCCAACGCTGAGCACACCGAAGCGCTTCGTCGCGCTGCACAGAAAGGGTCGCGTGGCTGGCCGTTGTGGACATGGAGCGTTGCGCAGCGCGTCGTCGCCGACACGGAAGTCAACGAGGAGATGATGGCAAACGCCACGCTCGTCCTGTACGGCACGGCTAACGACAATGCCGTGCTCAATCGCATGTCCAGTCGTCTGCCCATACGCGCCGACGAAACTGGAATCAGTTTCGGCGCTCAGCGCTTTGAGGGCAACGATATCGGCGTTCGCTACATTTACCCCAATCCCCTTTCACCGCGCTCCTACGTGATCGTTCAAACCGGCGTCACGCCGGAGGCCGTAATGGCAGGACATAATCTGCCCGACTTCCTCGGCGACTACGCGATCTACGACGGTGCGGCGACTCGCGTGCGACAGCGCCTCATCTTTCATCCCAGTGCTCCGCGCGCGAGCGGATTCTTCGACGCGCACTGGCAGTTGCCGGGCGCTTTTGCCGAGACAACACGCACGGCGTCAGCGGACGCAATCGGCGAGGGTGGGGACGATGGGCCGACGAGCACAAGCCTAGCCACCGCCTACCCCCTCGACTTCGACGGCAATCCCGTTACGCCTCTCATGCCGATTCCAACTGCGCCGCCTGTGCCCGCACGGCCGACGGACTTTCTCGCACCCTCGCATGATCCGGCGGGCGTAATAGCCCGCGTTATCGCGCGACGCGTTGCTACATTCGAGAACTACCGCGCGCAAATTCCTGGCTCGACGTGGAACATCGATGAAGGAAGCGTCTGGTCCTTTCGTCGCCAGCGCGATTGTTTGAGCGCCTTGCGTGAGGCGAACATCCGTTTCACACCGGTCGATGAGGTGCCGACAACGCCCGTCGCTACTCCCGTGCGCATCGACCGCGTCGTCGACGGGGTGGTTTTTCATCACATGCATCCAGAGCAGCCGGTTATCCTGGCGTGTGAGATGGCCGCGCGGTTGCCGATCCTTCTCGCGGTCCTGCACCGGCACAACATCAGGCGCGTCGATGTACTTTCCTCCTACCGAGATCACCCACGGCCAAGCTTTCACACACTTGGCCTCGCTCTCGATCTGGCCAACTTCTATAAGTCCGACAGTGTTCTCTCGGTCGAAAACGAATTCGTCGTCACGCCCGCGCAAGAAACCTGCGCTGGGCCGCCGCCGACGGACGCGCACGCGGCCGAGCTCCTGCAAATCGCCTGCGAGCTGTCGGAATCGCACGCCTTTTCGACAGTTCTGACGCCCAACTACAACGCCGGGCATCGCAACCACTTCCATATAGACAGCCGCCCTGACGATCCCAGGCTCTTCCTCCGCTAAACCAAAGCGGAAATGGGGGCCGAGAATTGGACGCGCAACACCTAAGCGTGCGATTCGCGGTGCATGGGGTCTGCTCGCTCATTCGCCCTGTTTAGCTCCGTAGCGCTTGCCGTTGTGGGCTGTGGAACGTCGACGAGCAGCCCTTCCGGCGAGCTACGCGTGGAAACGCCGGTGATGGTGCCCGAGAGGCATGCCGCGCAAGCAGCCGAGGAACCCGCGCCTGAGCCGCCACCTGATCCTGAAGCTGAAGCGCGCGCCAAGGCTGAGTCAGAAGAAGCCGCATTCAACGCCGCGTATCCGCTGCATGGCGTTGTCTATCATTTCCTCGCTCAGGTCTTTGCGCAGCCGACCGATCACGCACGCGTTGTCGGCTACGTTCGTCGCGGCGCGCAGTTCCGAGCCAAGGAGCGCGTGAGTGGACCGGGATGCGCCGGCGGCTGGCATGAAGTTCCGGGAAACGGTTTTGTGTGCGCGGGAAATGGTTATCAGATCGGCGCGACACCGCAGACCTTTGAACCCTCACCTGCTCCGCCTTCGTTGAACTCCGCATTGCCTTACGCGTACGCGCGAACCGTCCGCGACGATGTGCCGCAATACTGGAGCTTGCCAACGCGCGAGGAGGAAGTTGCCGCAGAAGCGCTCGTGCAGCGTATGTCGCAGGATGCCGAGCGCGCAGCGGCGCGTGCGGCGGCGCTCGCGGCGACAGTGACCGCGCCGACGGCAACTACGCCGGCCGTTTCGGCCGACGAGCTTGCGAGTGCCGACGATGTAGTCGCGCCGCCGCCTCCCGGTCAAACTGCCGATGTCGGAAGCGAGGCGGCGACGTCGACCAACAACGAGTTGCCCGATTTCTTCCGCATGCGCATGCTGCGCGGCTTCTATGTGAGCCTCGATCACGCGGAGACCGATGATCGCGGGCACGAGTACTACCGCACTGTGCGCGGAGGATTCGTCGAAGCAAGCGAGCTCACCGAAGCAACGCCTCCGGCGATGCGAGGCGTCGTGTTAGGCGGCGGATGGCATCTACCGGTCGCGTTTGTGTTTCGCGGTGGCGCGCATCGCTTTCACATGAATCACACGACCGACACGGTAGTCGACGACGGAGTCATCGAGCGTCAGACTCCGCTCGTCATCGCCGATGACAGCGTCGTGCGTCGCAATCGCGAATACGTGCTGAGCGACGACGGCATCCTTGTGCGCGAGCCGGCCGTGCGTCTCATCAACCCAATCCACCGCCCTCCGGGAGTTCCCTCGACGGCGAAGTGGGTTCACGTAAGCCTCGCGCAGCAATCACTCGTCGCATACGAAGGCGACACACCGGTCTTTGTCACGCTCGTCTCGACCGGTAAGGAAGGTCACGAGACGCCGACCGGACTCTTTCAGATACAGTCAAAGCACGTCTCGACGACGATGGATGACGAAATGTCGCCCGATGGCGCGTACAGCATCGAAGACGTTCCGTGGACGATGTACTTCCAAGGCAACTTCGCCTTGCACGGCGCGTTCTGGCACAGCGCCTTTGGAACGGTGCACAGCCACGGCTGCGTGAACATCGCTCCGGCCGATGCACGTTGGCTCTTTCAGTGGACGACTCCCGGGCTTCCCGCGGCGTGGCACGGCGTCTTTGCCGACCGTCGCAATCAGGGAACTTGGGTCTTTATCTCCGAGTAGTGCCGCAGCGTTTGCGCACGACTTGACGGCGCCCGCTTTTCGCCGCTAGAGCCTAAAGCCCCGTGGCGGCTCAACGTCCATATCTTCCATTGCGCCCATGCCCCGCGTGCGGAACGCCGGTCGAGCCGTTGCGTGCCGGCGCCGTGATTCTACTCGCCGACGGCTACCGCTATCTCTGCGACAGCGCATGCGCCGATCGGTTTCGTCAAGGCGAGCGCGCTCATGACCGCTCGCCTAAGTCTCGCCTCGTTGAAGTCACGCCGCCCGAGCCAACGGTGCAGCCGACGCGCATCACGCTTGTGGACGCGGGACGCGATTCCGTCGTCTCGATTTCCACCGTTCCGGAAAAGGAGGAGGAAGCCCCCATCTCCGCATTGCGCGACCCTCGGTTGGCGCTCGTCGCAAGCGCTGTTGCGGCCTTGTGCGGAGCGCTCTCCGCCAACATCTGGATGGCTGCACTATCATGCACTGCCAATCTAATCGCGATAGGCGTCTCGATCATCGCGTTCTTTGACGCACGTCGCCACACCGATGTCCTGTCGTGGTTGCTCGCTCCCGTGGGCGCGTGCATCGCGACCGTCGCTGCACTGGCGCACGTGCTCGACGACGAAAAAGCGTGGTTCGGTATGGTCGGTGCGGCAGTTGCAAGCGCAGCCTTGCTTGCGCGGGCGTGGATCGACGCACGATCGCGAGAGCCAGTTTCGCGCATCGTGGAAGCCCTGTTGCGCAAGATGCCAAAGGTTGTGAGCGTTCCTGTCGCAAGCTCAACCGATCGCTTGGGCGTCGCTCAAAAAGAGGTGAGCACCGATCTAATCCGAACCGGCGAAGAAGTTCTCGCGCTCGAAGGTGAAACGGTAGCTGTGGATGGCGTTGTGAAGGCCGGCGAAGCGATGGCGCTCTTGCATCCGGGCGCTCGCGTCCCGGTGCGGCGCGTGATTGGCGATCCACTACTCGCGGGCGCGCGAATCGTCGAAGGCAATGTGCGAATCCTGGCGACGCGCGTAGGCGAGGACCGTGCGCTCGTACGGCCCAATCGCTTTCGGCACGGGGGTGATCGCGAATCTGCTCCAGTCGTTACCGTGGCCCAAGCCATCTCGCGGTGGGGCGGATTACTAGTGATTGTGGCCGCGGGCGGCGCACTTTTTCTCGCCGAGGGTCACGCGTTTTCTCTTCAGTTGAGCGCAGCCGCGGCGGTCCTTCTGGCAGCGCCCCTGCTGGCGATTCGGCGCGCAGCAGATTCACCCTTGGTAGCGGCGGCGGCTACGGCGGGCGAACGGGGAATCGTATTTCACAACGCGCGATCGCTCGAGCGTGCCGGTCGAGTGACTGTGGCAGCTCTTGCGACGCGGGGAACGATCACCGAGGGAAAGCCAGAGGTCGTCGAGATCCACGCGATCGACGACACGCCGGTCACTCCGCTTATCGCGCTCGCCGCCGCCGCCGAGTCGGCGGCGGAGGGCCATGCGATTGCACGTGCCATCTTGCGCTTCGCCGAGGCGCGTGGCGTTTCACCGGAAAGCGTGCGACGCGCGCAGTTTCTGCCTGGCCGCGGCGTGACCGCGCTCGCGCCGGGCGGCGAGCCACTCGTGATTGGCAATCGCCAGCTTCTGCTCGATGAAGGGGTGAGCGTCGCGGTCGCCGACGCCGAGGCGACACGCGCCGAAGCGATGGGACGCACCGCCATCTTCATCGGTCTCGGGGGCCGCGTCCGCGCTGTGCTCGCGATCGAAGACGACTTGCGACCGAGCGCACGCTCCGCTGTCCAGCGCATGATGGACTTGCACATCGAGGTCGTGCTCATCTCTGGGGATCATCGCGGCACGGTGGAAGCTCTCGCAAAGAACCTCGACATCGACCATGTACGCGCCGAGCTTCTACCGGATGAGCAGGGCACGGAGGTACGTCGCCTTGGCGAGACCGGCGGCGCACTCGCGGCCATCGGCCGACCGATTCATGACGACGCCGCGCTCGCAGCCGCCTACGTTCCCGTCGTGCTCGGCGCAGCGGGCGGTCCAGCCGGTGAACGCGCGGTCGCGCTTGCCACAGAGGATATTCGCGACGCAGCAGCAGCCCTTTGGATTGCACGCGCCGCGCGACAGGGGCGCCTGGCGCGGCGCGCTGGTTGCCGCCATCGGCGGACTTTTGACCGTAGCGACTGCCACGATGTCATGGGCGCCTCCTGCCGTGGCGGCCGTGATCGCGCTTTTGCTCGATGCCTACGCGCTTCCGACGGGTGCGCGACTTTTGCATCGCATCGCGCTGCGATTGCCGGCACGCTCTTGAGCTGAATGAGGAGACCGCATGTCTAAGAAAGCCTGGGGAGGACGATTCGACGAGGAGCCTAACGCGCTCGCAGCACGCTTCAGTGCAAGCGTGGATGTCGATAGCCGCCTCGCCGAAGAAGACATCCAAGGTTCAATCGCGCACGCCAACATGCTCGCGTCGATCGGCGTGCTAACGGGCGCCGACGTAAAGAAGATCACCGAAGGCCTAGCGCAAATCCTCGACGAGGTACGCGCAGGCACAATGACGTGGGACGCGTCGCGTGAAGATGTCCATATGAACATCGAGGCGCGGCTGACCGAACGCATTGGTGACGCGGGCGCGCGTCTGCACACCGGGCGCAGCCGCAACGATCAGGTCGCGACCGATATGCGCCTTTGGACCCGCGCTGCGTGCGAGAAGACTGCGCGCCACGTCGACGAGCTCATTGCAGTGCTCATCGTGCGAGCTCATCAGACGCGTCATCACCTGATGCCCGGCTACACGCACATGCAACGTGCCCAGCCCATCCGCCTGCCCCATCACCTTTTGGCGTGGTGCGAAATGCTCGAGCGTGATCGTGGACGCCTCGACGATGCGCAAAAGCGCATGAACGAATCGCCACTCGGCTCGGGCGCACTCGCGACGACGACCTTTCCGCTCGACAGACAGGAGACCGCAAAGGCGCTTGGCTTTGCGCGTCCGCTACGCAATTCTCTCGACGCTGTCTCGGATAGGGATTTTCTTGTCGAAGCGCTGGCGGCACTCGCAAACTGCGCGGTGCATCTTTCGCGCATCGGCGAGGAGCTTGTGTTGTGGAGCTCGCAGGAGTTCGGCTTCGTCCAGATGAGCGATGCCTTCACGACTGGTTCGTCGATGATGCCGCAGAAGAAGAACCCGGACATGGCAGAGCTCGTGCGCGGAAAGAGCGCGCGCGTCATCGGTGACCTTGTCACCATGCTCGTGCTTTTGAAGGGCTTGCCCCTCGCCTACAATCGCGATCTGCAGGAGGACAAGCGCCCCGTCTTCGACGCCTTCGACACTGTCGACGATTCGCTGCAAATCCTGAGCGGCGCGCTCGCTACCGCTAACTTCAACAAAGAGCGCATGCGCGCTGCGTTGCGCGATGGATTTCTTGAAGCTACCGATCTCGCGGATTACCTGGCGGCTCGTGGAGTTCCATTTCGTGAAGCGCATCACGTCGCAGGCCGCCTTGTGCGTCTGGCGGTCGAGACCGGTCGCACGCTGCCGGAGCTCTCCCTTGTCGAGCTCAAGAAAGAGCACGCCATGTTCGAAGGAGACGTTTCAAAGCTTTTCGATCCCGAAGTCCTGGTCGATTTGCGAGACGTCGAAGGCGGGCCAGCTTGGTCTCGCGTTCAGGAGGCATTAACCGACTCCATGAAGCGATTGCGCTCGCGCGGTACCGAAGCTGAAAAAGCGGCGGCCAAATTCGGCGTTGTGCTTACGTAAAAGCGAGCCGTTTGTAAGTTTGCGCGTAGCCCTGCTAAGTTGCAGCCCCTAAGGGAGACGCGCTGATTCATGCCTGGACTTACGATCATCGGATCGGGCAGCTTTGCCCCGGGACCGCCTGTCACAAACACCGCTCTTGCGCGCGTGATGGAGACGACGGACGAATGGATCAAACAGCGCAGCGGCATCGAGGAACGACACTTCGTTGCAGCCGGCCAAGGCACGAGCGATCTCGGCTTCGAAGCAGCCAAGCGCGCGCTCGAAGACGCGAACCTCCCAGCGAGTGCCGTCGACTACATTTTGCTCGGCACGATGACTCCCGAGTATGTGTTCCCCGGCTCCGGCGGTCTCATTGGTGCCAAGCTCGGGATCCCGGGCGTGCCCGCTCTCGACATTCGTCAGCAGTGTGCGGCAATGCCATTTGGTTTTCAGATCGCCGACGGCCTCGTCAACACCGGGGCAGCTGAGACGGTTCTCGTGATTGGCGCAGACGCCCACGCCGGATTCATGCCGTGGGAGGACTGGGACATCCTCTACAACGAGAACGGCCCCAAACCTTCGCAAAAGGCTTTCGACCGTGCCACGCGTCACCGCGCGGTGTCGGTACTTTTTGGCGACGGCGCCGGCGCGCTCGTGATGCGCAAATCAAAAAAGCCAGGCCAAGGCTTCATCGGTGCGCAGATTCATACCGATGGTCGCGATGCCACGCAGATTTACATTCCAGGCGGCGGCTTCAAGAATCGCCCCTTCATGTCCAACGAGTTAGTCGAAAACGAGGAGTACATTCCGCGCATGATGGGCAAGGAGCTCTTCAAGAACGCGGTCACTAAGCTCCCCAAGGTCGTGCGCGAGCTGTGCGCGAAACACAATGTGAAGTTGAGCGACATCGATTGCTTTGTCGCGCATCAAGCGAACGACCGCATTAATTCGGCGGTGCGTGACGCTCTTGAAATTCCGGAAGAAAAAGTCCCCTCCAACATCGCGCGTTACGGCAACACGTCGGGCGGAACGATTCCGATTCTCGTCGACGAGCTGCGTCGCTCCAAACGTATCAAAGAAGGCGACCTACTCTGCTTCTTGGCGCTCGGCGCCGGAATCAATTGGGGCGCGGTCCTGATGCGACTCTAGTGTCCGTTGATTTCCCGCTTCATCCAGCGCCTATCGATTCGAACGAAACTCCGCATCTCGCTGTGGATGTTCGCGGCGGTCATTGTTTGTCTCGTCGCGGTCGGAACGTTTGCGGCAAATGTGCTCTCAACAGTGCGTGCCTACGTTGGCGGTGAAGGGCTTTGGTCGAAAGGCCAGAAGGATGCCGTCTACAATCTCGTTCAGTACGCGTACTCAGGCAACGAACACGACTTCGAAGCGTACGAACATTTTCTCGCCGTTCCACTTGCCGATCGACGCGCGCGCGAAGAGCTCGAGAAGCCCAATGCCGACATCGAAGTAGCCAATCGCGCCTTCATCGAAGGCCGCAACGACCCTGACGAAGTTCGCGGCATGTCGATGCTCTTCCGACGCTTCCGCCACGTGAGCTACATCGACCGCGCAATTGAGTATTGGCGTCAAGGTGACGTCGGTATCGCAGAGCTTCAAGGCTATGCACAGGAGGTGCGCACACGCATTCGCAGCAACACGCTCACTCCAGAGTATCGCGCCGCGCTCTTGCGCCGCATCGACGATTGCAATCGGCGCCTGACCGATGTGGAGGATCATTTCTCGTTCACGCTCGGCGAAGCCGCGCGATGGCTGCGTGAAGTGATCCTCGCGATTACAGTGCTGGGCGCTGGTATTTGCCTGTTTTTCAGTCTGATGCTCTCGTCCACGACCTCGCGCCAAATCGTGACGGGCATTCGCAATCTCCATGAAGGCACGGCACGCGTTAGCTCCGCTGACTTCGAACGACGCATCGACATCGCATCGAATGACGAGCTTGGACAACTCGCGGCCGACTTCAACCGCATGACCGACAATCTCGTCACCGCCCACAAACAGCGCGCCGCCGCGGAGACAGCACTTGCCCAGCGCGCGCTCGAGCTCGAACGAATCAATCAACAGCTCATCGAGGCCCAGGCCATCGGGAAGATCGGCAGTTGGGAATGGGACATCGAGGCCAACACCATCACGTGGTCCGATGAGCTATATCGTATTTACGGACAGACTCGGGAGGCGTTTTCGCGCGAGTATCAGGGCTTCCTTCAGCACGTGCATCCCGAAGACCGAGCGCGTGTTGGAGCCGTCGTCGAGGACGCGCGTGAGAACAAGACGAGCTTTGCGTTCGAGCATCGCATCTTGCGGCCCGATGGGGAGGTGCGTTGGGTGCACGGGCAGGGTCGTTCCATTACGAACGCAGAGGGCAAGCTCGTTCGGATGGCGGGCACCTCGCTCGACATTACCGAACGCATGATGGCAGACGAGGCTCGTGTCCGCTTTCTCACCGAACAAGCGGCCCGTAGGACGGCCGAAGGCGAGCAACGCCGAGCCGAGCTATTGGCCGAGGCAAGCGCGCTGCTTTCATCGTCGCTCGACTATGCCGAGACTGTCGAAAAGATCGGCGCTCTAGCGGTTCCGCGCTTCGCCGACCTTTGTGTCGTGCGGTTGTTGGCCGCGCAGGATGATGAAAAACACGAGGCGCATGACCTCGTCGCGCACGTGAAGCCGGATATGGTCGAAGTTGTGCGCGAGTTGGGCCAGAAGTTTCGGCAGAACGCGGTCAGCGATCGCTGCCTTGCGCACGTCATGAAAACCGGGACCTCGTCGTGGATGCCGCAGATGACTGATTCTGACTACCAGCGGGCCGCCTCGAACGATGATCACTTGCGCTTGTTGCGCGCAATCGGGATTCGTTCGCTTATTACGGTACCGATGATGGCGCACGGCGAACCTTTGGGAGGGATTGTCTTCGCGATGAGCGAGAGCAATCGCACCTATGTGGATGCTGACGTGTCACTCGCTGAAGAGCTGGGCCGACGTGCCGGCCTCGCCATCGACAACGCGCGGCTGTACCGCGTTGCACGAGCTGCAATTGCCGCCCGCGACGAGTTTCTTTCGATTGCGAGCCATGAGCTGCGTACGCCGCTCACTCCTCTTCAGCTTCAACTCGACGCGTTGCAAGCCGGCCTCGGCGTGGAGACGACGGATCCGAAGCTGGTGAAGAAGATCGAGACGGCTGCGCGGCAGGTGCGACGCCTCACGCGCTTGGTCGATGGCTTGCTGGATGTCTCGCGATTGAGCGCAGGGCGCCTGCATCTCGAGCGCGAGCCTACAGACTTGGGAGATGTCGTCCGCGACGTATGCGAGCGGTTTGCTGCAGAAGCGCGCTCGCAAAAATGCGAAATCCGCATTCACGCCGACAAAGCCGTTGTCGGCTCTTGGGATGCGGTGCGCATCGACCAAATCGTCGTGAACCTTCTGTCCAACGCGCTCAAGTACGGATCAGGACACCCGATCGATATTACGACGAGCGAGACAGCCGACTTTGCACAGCTCTGCGTTCGCGATAGCGGTATCGGCATCGACGCCGACAAGATGCATCGCATCTTCGACCGCTTCGAACGCGCCGTGTCTCAAACCGCATACGGCGGTCTCGGCTTGGGTCTTTACATTACAAAGCAGCTTGTCGAAGCGCACGGCGGAGGCGTGTGGGCCGCGATCAACGAAGGCTCGGCGGGTGTCACATTCACAGTCGAGCTTCCTAAGCAGCCTTTATCAACGGGCTAACCTGCGCTCGGTTTGCGCGACTGAGACTCAGACGCGGCGGGCATCGGTGCAATCCCCGCAGTGGTTCAAAGACCGCTCGAGAGAGCGCGCGAGACAAGCGCGTCGAGTTGAGCCGAAGCTTTCGGGCCGATGACGGCGAGCTCCGCGAGATCGCGCTCGCCAAAGATTGAAATGCGCCCGAGCGCACGCAGGAGGCGTGCGTGCGAATCGTGATCGAGCTTCGCCGCGGCGACCCGCGATCGCGCCTCGAGCAGCACGTTGACGTGAGCGACGGCAACGAGCCGCGATCCAACAGCTGTCGAATATGCCCCGGGCGAGGCTGCGAGCAATGCCAATCCGCGATCGAGCGAGGCTGCCTCATGACACAGCGCTACGCCGAGATAGCGCCGCGCCCAAAGGCCTGGATTCGCGTCGCGATCAATGCGCTCTTGCACGCACGGCACGTCTAGTATCTCCGCAGCTTGGCGCATGCGGTCGTTCGAGACAAGCGCGCCACCCAAGCTGATGCGCAGCCATGATTCGTGGTCGCGCGCACGAGGCGCGTCGAGGCCCTGCAGATGGTCGAGGCCTTGGTCGTAGGCGCGGCGAGCCCCGTCAATGTCTCCGGCTGCGCCCAAACAATCGATGAGGTAGGCGTGCGAGCGAGCGCATGAACTCGGTTTGTACTCATGAACCAAGGTAAGCGCTTCAAACTGCGCAGTTGCTGCTGCGCGTAGTCGGCCACGCGCCCGCATGACCAGGCCGATGCAACCGAGCGCCTTGATCTCCTCGCCACGCAAGCGAGCACGTCGAGCGATACGACGAGCGCGCGCGGCCGCAAGCGAAGCTGCTTTGAGGTCACCGAGCGCGAGGTAGGTCATCGAGCGATGAGTGGCCAATCGCGCGAGCGGAGCGTCAGGAATCTTCTTCGCAAATCGCGAGGCAATGATTGACGCCCGGTCGAGGGCGCGCAGCCCCTCGGTAGGATCGCCAAGGTGGCGACGCGCGGCCCCGACCATCGTCCAGAGCTCAACTTCGACATCCGGACGGTGGCTAAGTCCTGAGCCAGCTAAGCGCTCGACACGCTCACGCAACACCGGCCAACGAAACGTTTCCCACGCGCGCTCAAACTCACGCCGCATTTCAATCATGGCCTCGTCAGGATCGACCACGCTAGAACGTTCCGCGACGAGCGCTGTCGCGACTAACTGAGCTATGTCGCTTACCTCCACAACAGAGACGTCGCTGCGTCCTCGCTCTGAAAGCAGTGCCCGAGCGATTTCACCCTCGCCACGGGCAACGATCAATCGTAGCAAATCCGCTCGCGCCGCAAGGCCGTCGACTTTTTCCGAAAGACCGCCCGCTGCAGTTACGCGCGTCCCTTCAATGACGCCGGTGATCGCCGTTCCCTTTTCCACGGCACGCTCTTGCCAAAGAGACACCGCCGAGACGAGTGCCGCAGGTCCGAGTGAACGCCCAGACACCGAGAATGCGTTCTCACCGGACGTCTTCCACATGGTGAATCGATAGCGATCGATCTTGTATGGGGGCGACGCGATTCGCGCTGCGTCCCCCACAGCCGACGCGATGGCATCGGTGGTATCGGCCTGCATACGGAGACGCGTGGGCTCGTCGTCAAACGAAAAGCTCATCAACATGCGTTGCGCGACGCTCAACCGCGGAAGAGCGAAGGGAACGATGACCGAATGCGGTGGTGGTTCTGCAGCTTCGCTGAGATCGCGCGAAAGTGTGATGCCCAAAGCATGTGCACGCGAGAGATCGCCGGAGGAAAGCGCGCCCGGATCCACGTTCGCTGCGGCGCCGTTCGCCTGCGCCACCAAGAATCGGCGAAGCGCAACCCCTGGCGCGCGCTCAGCCCAACCAATGAGCATGTCCAAACGCCCGAGCTGCACGGCCTGCTGCACATGCAACAGATCCGGCGCTGCGGCTTCAGCGTTTGCCGCGCCCGTCACAGCTAGCGGCGCTGCTGCATCAAGGTCATTGCCAGCGTCATCGCACGCGAAGCGTCACCAACGATTTTGATTTTGCTCATGAAGAGCTGCTGCGGCTTCAAATCGCCATTGCGCACGTCTTCGAGATCGTCGTAAGAAACCGTCATCGAGAATCCGGGCGTCACCGGCGGGTCCTCGAAACCGAGACCTACTCGCACTACAACTTGATCGACTTCCGGCACGTCTTTGACGGTAAGTTGAAAGCTGAGTTTTTCTTTCTCGATGAGCTTCTCGAGCTTTCCCGAGGCAATGCGAGTCACACGAACGGCCGAGCTCGCGTCGTCGAGATGTCCGCTGCTCAATAGCATCTCGAGCCCAGCTTGCGCGGTGGCGGCCGATCCGCCAACGCCCAGACGAGTCGGGGGAGAAGCGGGCTTTTGCGCGTGCGCTTTCATCTCGCCATTTTGGATCTCGAGATAGACCTCGCCGCCTCCGGCGCCGTCGAGCACGAAGTGAGCGCAACCGCTCGCCGCGCGCACGTCCTCGAGGCGCGCTTTCGCCCACGCTTCACCGGCCGTCGCCTTTTGCGACAGGTCTGAAACGCCGCGATTGAAAAGAGCGACGAAGTCTTCACGCAAAAATGAAAGTGGGTCTTTGGCCATGGCGAAGGTTTACTCGAATTTGCGTCGGTCGTGTAGTATGAGCAAAAGCCCTTCGAAAGACTCTTATCCATGAAGCACTCTGTCTCGCACGACCTCGACGTCGCCACAGCCAAACGCGTAACCGAAAAAGCCTACGAAGCGTACAAAGAGAAGTTTGCTTCGTACAACCCATCGATGCGCTGGGTAAGCGATTCGCGTGCCGAGACGACGTTTTCCATTAAGGGCTCCAGTCTCAAAGGCACCTTCGATATTTTGCCGCGCGAGATCCAAATCGATCTCGAAGTGCCCTTCCTCTTCAAGATGTTTCAGTCGAAAGCCATTTCGATCATCGAAACCGAGATCAAGAAGTGGGTCGCAAAGGCCAAAGCCGGCGAAGTTTGAGTCCTGCCGCGACTCTCGTCCTACGCTTACTTCAGAGGTGCGTCAGCTACTGCGCGTCCAACATCTTTTTGAGGATGTCGTTGACGAGCTGAGGATTAGCGGCGCCTTTGGTGGCCCGCATGATCTGACCAACGAAAAAGCCGACGACGCTAGTCTTGCCAGCTTTGTACTTCTCGACTTGAGACGCGTTGGCAGCGAGCACCTCGGCAACAGCAGCCTCGATGACGGAGGTGTCCGTGACCTGGGAAAGCCCCTTCTGCTCAATGATCTTCGACGCCGATCGGCCGGTCGTGATCATCTCGGCGAAAACGTCTTTGGCCATCTTGCCGCTGATGCTTCCACCTTCAACCAACCGTAGAAGCTCGGCGACATACTCTGCGCTGACCGCAAACTCGGCTTCGAGCCCGCGCGTGGTGACAGTTCGCAAAACTTCCGACTGAACGAAGTTCGCGACCTTCTTGCCAGCGGCGGCCCGTGCTTCTGGACTTGCGTCTTTGCCGGCCAACGCGGCGGCGGCTTCTTCGAAGTAGTCGGCAATCTTGGGATGACCGGTAAGAACAGTGGCGTCGTACAACGTGACGCCAAGCTCTTTCTGCCAGCGCGTACGCTTTTGTTCGGCGAGCTCCGGCGCTGTTACGCGAAGCTTTTCGATGAACGCGCGCGTGATCACAAGCGGCGGAAGATCGGGATCAGGAAAGTAGCGGTAGTCATGCGCATCTTCTTTTGTACGCATCGGGATCGTTTTTCCTAAGCCATCGCTGTAGGTACGCGTCTCTTGCGTGATGGTGCCACCTGCGGAGAGCACTGCTTCCTGACGCGTGATTTCGTACTCAATGGCTTTGCGCACGAAGCGGAATGAGTTGATGTTCTTCAGCTCGCAACGAGTGCCGAACTTTTCCTGCCCCACCGGGCGAATCGAAACGTTGGCGTCGCAACGAAACGAACCCTCTTCGAGGTTGCCATCGTTCACGCCGACGAACATGAGCACTTCGCGCAACTTCTTCAGGTACGCCTCCGCTTCATCGGCGTTGCGCAAATCTGGTTCGCCGACGATCTCGATAAGCGCCGTGCCGGCACGGTTAAAGTCAACGAGAGTGTCGGTGCCGTGGCCCACGCCGTGAAGATTTTTTGCGGCGTCTTCTTCTACATGAATGCGCGTGATGCCCACTTCGCGCGGCCCCGAAGGCGTGTCGATGACGAGCTTGCCGCCCGTGTTCAACGGCAGGTCGAACTGCGAAATCTGGTAGCCCTTGGACAAGTCGGGATAGAAATAGTTTTTGCGTGCAAACACGCTGCGCTCGTTGACCGTGCATCCAAGCGCAAGCGCGGCACGCACCGCGAGCTCGATCGCGCGCGCATTCGGAACGGGCAAGGCGCCCGGCAACGCCAAGCACACGGGGCACACCTGCGTGTTGGGAGGAGCGCCAAACGAAATCGAGCAGCCGCAGAACATTTTGGTCTTCGAAAAAAGCTGCGCGTGAACTTCGAGGCCGATGACAGGTTCGTAGGTGGTTGCCATCAGACAATCTCCGAAGGGCGACGTGAAAGCCAGCCGCTCGCACGCTCGTACGCGTCCGACACGCGAACGAGTGTCTTCTCGTCAAACGCGCGGCCGGTGAGCTGCAAACCAATGGGCAAGCCGTCGGCCGAGTAACCACCGGGGATGCTCACCGCGGGCAAACCGGCGAGGCTTGGCGGCAACGTGAAGATGTCGGCCATGTACATCGCCAGGGGATCGCTCGTCTTCTCCCCAAGCTTGAAGGCCGTGGTCGGTGAAGTTGGAGTGAGCACGACGTCGCACTTCTTGAACGCAGCATCGTAGTCACGGCGAATCAGTGTACGAACCTTCTGCGCCTTCACATAGAACGCATCGTAATAGCCTGCGGACAGCGCATACGTGCCGAGCATGATGCGGCGTCGCACTTCGGGGCCGAAGCCTTCAGCGCGCGTCGTTCCGTAGGTAGCCGTGAGATCGTCGCCGGTCTTGCGCAGGCCGTAACGCATACCATCGAAACGCGCGAGGTTGGACGACGCTTCCGCCGGCGCGATCAAGTAATAGGCAGCAAGCGCATGCGTTGCATGCGGCAAACTCACATCGACGATTTCGCATCCAAGCTCGGCCAGTTTGGCAACCGCCGCGCGGGTCGCTTTCACAACTTCCGCGTCGACTCCGGCTCCGAGCGCATCGGCCACGACGCCAACGCGCAATCCTCGCACCTCTTTGCCGCACTCAGCTTCGTAGTCGTCGACGGCAGTCGTCGTCGATGTAGCGTCGCGCGCATCGTGTCCGGCGATGACGGAGAGTACACGCGCAGCTTCACGCACCGAACGTGCGAAAGGCCCGATCTGATCGAGCGACGATGCAAAGGCGATGAGGCCAAAGCGCGAGACACGTCCGTAGGTTGGCTTCAATGCCGTCACGCCGCAGAAGGCACCCGGCTGACGAACCGAACCGCCCGTATCGCTCCCAAGCGCGAACGAAGCCATCGAGGATGCTGTGGCCGCAGCCGATCCACCGGAGGAACCGCCCGGCGCACGCGTTTCGTCCCAAGGGTTTTTCACCGGGCCGAACGCCGAGTTCTCGTTCGATGAGCCCATCGCGAACTCGTCCATGTTTGTCTTGCCAACAGCGATGGCGCCGGCGCGACGCAGGCGTTCAACGGCGTCCGCATCGTACGGCGGCACATAGCCAGCCAGGATCTTTGAAGCACACGTCGTCGGAACGCCCCTCGTGCAAAGGTTGTCCTTCAACGCGACTGGAACACCTGCCAGCGGTCCAAGCGTCTCGCCTGCTTTACGTGCGCGGTCGACGGTCGCTGCTTGCGCCAGCGCCCCTTCCGCATCGACATAGAGAAAGGCGTGAAGCTTTCTGTCCTGATGAGTGATGCGCTCGAGAAATGCGTTCGTCACTTCGACCGCCGACACGTCGCCTGAAGCGACCTTCTTCTGAATCTCGATGCCAGACAGCGCGCACAGGGCTTGGCTAGTCATCCTTCACCGTCCATGACCTTCGGCACCGCAAAGCCCCCGGCCTCTGTCTTGGGTGCCGACGCGAATACTTCATCGCGAGGCAATGACGCTTGAACGACGTCCGCACGAAGAGGCGCGTTCATCGGAACGGCGTGGTAGGTCGGTTCGACATTCGAAACGTCGAGGGCATTGAGCGATGCAACGTGTCCGAGGATCTTCGATAGTTCCCCGCGCATTTGCGCAAGCGCCGCCTCATCAAGGGCCAACCGCGAAAGACGCGCGACCTTGCGCACATCTTCAAGAGTAATTTTCGTGTCGCTCATAGCGCGCGCAATCTATCAGATAACGCAGATACCGGCGACGCAGACGGTGCAGCATTCGCCGCTGCAGCACTGCTCGAGAATTCCGCACGCGGGGCCCGCGCCACACATGCATGTACCGCCGACGCACGACTCTCCGTCGAAGCAACTGGGCATGCAAACCGGCGGCTGACACAATCCGCCGTGACATTCATCCGTGCCACTGCACGCAGGGCCCGTACCGCAACGACATCCCGTCGGCGTGCAGTTTTCGCCGATCGCGCACACGGGGGCGCAAGTAGGAACTTCGCAGCGTCCCGCGTTGCAAACCTGCGAGGGAGTGCACGCCGGGCCAATGCCACACTTGCAAGTCCCTGCTGTGCACGTGTGCCCTGTGGCGCAGGCCGGTGTGCACGTGGATGGACTGCACACGCTTGCATGGCAAATCATGTCGCCGGTGCAGGTGTGGCCGCACACGCCGCAGTTCGTGAAACTCGAAGTTGTGTCGGCGCAGACGCCGTCGCAACATGCTTGCGTGCCGCTGCAACCTGCGCCGCTGCCGCAATGGCACACGTTGTCTTCGCAAGTCTCGTTGGCTTTGCACGCGGGTGAGCAAACTTCGGGCTGCCCGCAGGTGCCATCACGACAAACTTGGCCTTCCATACAGGCGACGCCGCAACCGCCGCAGTTCGTGCTCGACGCGGAAAGATCGACGCAGGAATTTCCGCAGCACGTTTCGCCGTCCGTGCACGAGTCATGACCGCCGCATTTGCACGTTCCGCTGAAGCACGCGTTGCCCGAGGGCGCGCAGCTCATGCCACACGCGCTGCAGTTGTCGCGATCGTTGGTGAGGTCGACGCAGCTACCGCTGCAGCAGGTGCCGTCGGCTCCGCAGGCGGCGTTGCTGGTGCATCCGCCGCTGTCACGCGCGCCGCCGTCCACGTGTCGATTGTCTGCGCCTGAGGCACACGCCACGAGAAAGATTGCGCCAAACGAAACAGCGAGCACGCTGTGAAACTGCCGAACCATGCGAAGCCTCCCGAAGAAAGAACGCGGACCTTAGCTTCGCTGCGCCTCCGCCGCAAACCGGCGGATTCACGCGTGGTTTGGCGAGCACGAGGGGACTTAACAGGCGGCCCAGATCATTGACCCCGCTAGGCTCGCCGCGTACGTTTCTCCCTCGAATACTGAGGTGATCATGTTCTTGCGACGCGTAACGGTTGGGTTGGCTGCGGGTGTCCTGATTGCGTCGTGCGGCGGCGACGACGGTGCTGTGGAGTTCCCAAGCGATTGCACCGCGCGTCTGAGCCCGACTGCAGACGACCAGACGGCAGTGCTCACCGCCTTTAATGAGGCGACAGACGGCGCCAAGATCTGTTTCGGTCCAGGCAACTACTCGTTCAATGGTCAGCTCGACCTCGCGACGACCAACGTCACACTCTTCGGCGTCGGCATGCCCGTGCTCGACTTTGCCGATCAGACCAGCGGGGCCAACGGCATTAGCGTCGTCGGCAACGGCTTCGAGATGGACGGCATGTGGATCAAGAACAGCCACGGCGACGGCATTCGCGTGACCGGCGCGACGGGCGTCACCTTCCGCAACGTGAAGGTAAGCTGGGACGGCGAGCCGAGCATGGACAACGGCGCTTACGCACTTTACCCGGTGAGCTGCACCAACGTGCTCATCGAAGATTGCGAAATCGAAGGCGCCTCCGATGCGGGCCTCTACGTCGGCCAGTCGCACAACATCATTGTGCGCCGCAACGTCGTGCACGGTAACGTCGCTGGCATTGAGATCGAGAACTCCACCAACGCTGACGTCTACGAGAACGAAGCGTACGACAACACCGCCGGCATCCTAGTCTTCGATCTTCCGCAGCTTCCGGTGCACAACGGCGGCATGACGCGCGTGCACAACAACAGCATGCACGACAACAACCGCCCCAACTTCGCACACGCGGGCACCATCGTTGCCGGCGCACCGTCCGGCCTGGGCCTCATGACAATCGCGGGCAACGATATTGAGATCGACCACAACACCATCGAGGGCAACCAGAACAGCGCTGTCCTTCTTGTGAGCTACACGACGGTGGAAGAAGCAGGTCTCGCTGGTTCGCGCATCACCGATCCGGATTTCGATCCCTACCTCGAAGGCGTCTTCATTCACGACAACACCTTCAACAACAACGGTTACGAGCCCATCGGAACGCTCGGCTTCTTGGTATCCGGCGTCGCGCATCCCGACGTGGAAGAGTTTCCGCCGCTCGAGGACATTCTCTTCGATGGTTGGGCGAAGCCCGACTTCACAGGGCATCAGCTCTGTATCCAAGACAGCACGGCAACCTTCCGTGACTTCGACGGACAGCACATCTTCACGGACATGGCAGGGGTTGTGATGTCAACGGACAAGGCTCCCTACGATTGCACCTTGCCAAATCAAGCACCGGTCGTCCTGCCACAAGAGTAGAAAATGAAGCGCTCATTTCTCCTCGTTCTTCTATGTGCGTGGTCTGTCGCTGCGTGCAGCAGCGAGGTCGAAGCCCCCGCAGGCAACAGTCCCTACCCGCTTCATCTGTCGGACTGGGGATTGTTCGAGGGAACGGGCGCAACACAGATCCCTGCCGAAGGCGTGGTGCCATATCAAGTGGCGTCGACGCTCTTCGCGGACTTTTCATCGAAGCATCGCTTCATTCGCCTGCCCGAAGGCGGGCGCATTGGCTACGACAACGAAGCAGTTTGGGATTTTCCCGTCGGCACGGTTCTCGTGAAGACGTTTAGCTATTTGCACGATTTGCGCGACCCGAGCCTGGGCGAAGACATCGTCGAGACGCGTCTCATCATTCGCGAGGAGGCGGGCTGGAACGCCATCACCTATTTGTGGAACGCCGAGGAGACCGAGGCTTCGCGCGTGGCGATTGGAGCAAGCGTGCATGTCGAGTGGACCGATATGGCGGGAGCTTTGCGCACTCTTGAGTATCGTGTACCGACCAACGCGCAATGCCGCACGTGTCATGGGGGCTCAGGCGCGGTGACTCCACTCGCACTGCGAACGCGACAAATGGACCGGCTGAACAATTACGGTTCAGGCGATATAAACCAGATCGACCACATGGCAACGCTCGGCATGTTCGACGTAGCGCCGCCCGCGGAATCCGACCGACCCAACCTCGTTGGTCCTTTTGGCGCAGGCGACTTGGACGCGCGCGTGCGCTCCTACTTCGATGCCAACTGCGCCCACTGCCATCATGATGGGGGCGCTGCTTCCGCGAGCGGCCTGTGGCTCAACTGGGAGCAGCAAGGCCCGCAGCATCAAGGTGTGTGCAAACGTCCGCCCGCCGCCGGACCCGGCACCTGCGATCTCGACTTTGACATCGTGCCCGGCGACCCCGAGCACTCGATCATGATCTGTCGCGTCGCATCAGAAGTGCCCGATATCAAGATGCCCGAGCTGCCGACGCAACTGCATGACCCTGCCGGCCTTGCTTTGCTCACCGAGTGGATTGCCGCAATGCCTGCCGACAACTGCGAATGAAAATTCTCTACGGCGTTGTCGGTGAAGGAATGGGTCACGCCATTCGCTCTCGCGTCGTGCTCACCCATCTCGTTGAAAGCGGCCATGAAGTAAAAGTCGTTGTCAGCGGCCGTGCGCATGGCTTTCTGGCGAAGCACTTCAAGGACGTCGTCGAGATCGCTGGCCTGCCCCTTGTCTATAAAGAGAACGCCGTCGACCGCGACCGCACGGCATGGAAGATCTTCGCCGAGGCGCCGAGCTACGCGCTCGAGAACGTGCAGGCCTACATGCGCGACGTCCGGCACTTCGAGGCGGATATCGTGATCAGCGATTTCGATTCCTTCGCGCACGTCTACGGCATCCGGCACAACAAACCGGTTATCTCCATCGACAACCAGCACGCGATTCCGCTCTTTCAGCACGACGACGACGTGCTCGAAATGCGCGATGCCGCAGGCAATCTCGTTCACGACTACCACAACGATTTCGATCTCGCGCGCCGCATCATTCGCAACAAGATGCGCGGCTGCGTTCACTATTTCGTCACCTCGTTCTTCGCGCCACAAGTACGCGAGAAGTACGCATCGCGCACTACGGTCGTGCCGCCAATTCTGCGACCTGAAGTGCTCGCGAGGAAGGCCACCGCAAATCGGGGCGACCATCTTCTCGTGTACCAAACGAGCGCAAGCTATGTGGAGCTGCTCGATGTGCTGAAGAAGGTCGGCGTAGAGTGCCGCGTCTACGGCTTTCTGCGCCCCGACTCAAAACCTCCCGCTGGCACGCGCGAAGGCGATGACATTCGTTATGCGCCGAACGTTCTTTTGCGCGCATTCAGCGAAGAGAAGTTTGTCGACGACTTGGCGAGCAGTCGCGCAGTCGTAGCCGGCGGTGGTTTCACGGTGCTCGGCGAGGCGGTCTATCTCGGCAAGCCCATCTACTCCGTGCCCATCCACAAGCACTTCGAGCAAATCGTAAGCGCGCGCTACCTCGTCAAGCTCGGCTACGGTGAACACCACGAGGGCGTGACCGAAGGCGAGCTCAAAGCCTTTCTCGCCAAGACGGACGAGTACGCGAAAGCTCTCGAGGCCCACCACCAGGAAGGCAACCAAAAGCTCTTCGCGGCCCTCGACACCGAGCTCACGCTGCACGCTGGGACGCTGGCGTAGCCGGCAACGTTCCACCGTCCTAGTTTCGCAATCCTGCGCGCGGCGCCCCATCCCACTAATGTTGCGGGGGCGTTAAGATATGCACGCCTGTCACAGCGGATGTCGGACCGCGTCATCGCTGCCAGGGGCCGACCTCAAAAAAGTGAAATGATCTTCAGCGGATGATCCCAGGGTACGAGGTTTGCACAGTTTAGCCCCGTGCTTTCAAAGACCCATCTCCGCCTCCTTGAAGCCCCGGCCGCTGCTAACTCGGCAACCCCAATCACGGTTGCCACTGAACCCCAACGGGAACAGAGAACGAGCGTGGCACCTGCAGTTCACGGAACGCCATGCGTCGGGCGTGAGGCGGAGCTTCTGACCCTGGCGAGCCTCTACTCTGAGGCGCGCACTGAGGGCGAGCGCGTCGCCTGGCTCGAGGGTCAAAGCGGCGTCGGCAAGTCGCGCCTCCTGCAGGAATTCCGCGGCCGCGTACGGCTGGACGGCGGCATCGTTCTCGACGGCCGCTGCGAGCCGGGACGCGCGTTTGGTCCTTTCGAGGAAATCGTCACTCAAGCCCTTCGCTTTTTGGATGAGGTCAACGCGGCGCCGTCGATCGACGTGGCCGACCTCGCGTGTCGCGCAGGCTGCCATCGCTTCTGGCATCAGCATCGTCACGATGCAGCGGAAAGCGAGACACTGCGCTTCCCGGTCAACGCCGCTCCGGTCAACGCGGTTGAGGCCCAGGCCGAGGCCGTTGAGCGCCGCATTCGCTTCTTCGAAGCGATTCGCGAGCTGCTAGTGGACGTCGCGCGCGTTCGCCCGCCGGTCGTCATCCTTCACGATCTCGAGCGCGCCGATCAGGGCACCCTTCAGCTCCTTGCCTTCTTGCTCGAGGGCGTAGGTCCCCTTGCGTACAGCACCGGCCCCGAGAACGTTCTGCATGCGCTCATTATCGGTAGCGTCCGCAACGACGGCGTAGCGGACTCGTCGCTGCTCCACACACTGCTGGCGCATCCGGCGTCGACGCGCGTCGAAGTCGGCAAGCTCACTGCCGATGGCGTGCGTGCGCTTCTGCAGGCGCCCGAAACCGTCGCCCGCGTGCTCATGCGTACGGGCGGCCTTCCGGAAGCCATTGACCTCTTGCTCGACGGCGACCCGCTTACTCCCGAGGCGCGCATCCAGCGTCGGGTCGAAAGCCTTTTGCCAGCTGCGCGCCGTCTCGTCGAAGCGCTCGCCGTCGTGCGCCGCCCGAGCGACTTGGATTTGCTCGCCCGCGTCGCCGGCACCGAGATCGATTCGGCAGCCCGCAACGACTTCGGTCGTAGCGAGCTCGTCCTTCGCACCATCGTTGAAGGCCGCATTCTCTTTTCATTCGCGCGCGAAGCCGATCGCGAGCGCGCGTACGCGATGCTCGACGACGCGCGCCGTCGCGAACTTCACCTTCTGTGTATGGTTGCGCTCACTGACGACTCGCAAGAGGCTACCGAGCACGCGCTCGCGAGCGGCGAAGTCGCGCGCGCGGTTCCCTTGGCAATCGATGCGGCGTCCATGCTTGCAGCGCGTCACGCGCACGGCGAAGCAGCGGAGCTGCTGGAGCGAGTCGTGGCGGCGAGCGCGGGCGAGATCCCGACTCAGCTTCGCGAGCAGCTTGCTGAGCTCTATCGCGTTTCGGCTGAGTACCCACGCGCGCTCGAGCACGCTCGTGTGCTTGCAGCGCAGGCGTCCAGCGACGCCAATGCCGCCAAGCGTGTCGGCGAATTGCTTACGCTGTCGGGCGAGTTCGATGAAGCAGCAAACGTGCTCACGAGCGCTCATCGCATGGCGCATGAGGCAAACGATGCGCTCGCGACTGCCGAAGTCGACGCGCTTTTGGCCGAGCTCTTCTGGCAGCGTGCGTCCTATGGCGAAGCGTTGAAGTGGGCCGAACTTGCGCTCGCGGACGCCGCCGAGCTTGGCGTGCTGCATCTTACTCTGCATGCGCGCAACACGCTGGGCAAAGTCGCGTTGGCTCAACGGGATGCGGGCGCCGCCGCAAGTCTCTTCGAGCAAAATCGTGTGCAGGCGCAGAACGCCGGAATGCGCCATCAGGAAGCGCAGGCCCTTACCAACCTAGGTGTCGCGATGCTGCGACGTCAGGAGCTCGCATCGGCCGAGACGTACTTCGCACGCGCCGCCGAAGTTGCACGCGAGGCGGCTGACACTCGCGACTGCGCGATTGCCACTGAAAACCTCGCCGTCCTCGCGCACATCCGTCAGCACTATGCGACCGCACAGAGCTACTATCATGAGGCCGTTGCCGCGCTAAAGCGCCTGGGCAACCGTGCGATGCTCGCGCGCGTCGCCAACAACTTGGGCGAGCTCTATCTCACTCTTGGTGATCGTTCGCGTGCCGCGACTCTCTGCGAATTTGCAGCGCATGTTGGTGGACCGGCCCTTCCTCCGTCGGTGGTCGGCGAGGGATTGTTGCTGCGCGGTCGTATCGAAGCGGCCAATGGTCACGACGGCGCAGCGCGCGCGGCGTTCGAGGCAGCGAGCGCAACCTTCCAGCGCCACGGCATGCGGCGGCTGGTTGAAGCACGCCTCGAGCTCACGCACTCGGCACTGTCCGAGGGCGATGTCAAAGGCGCAGAGCGCATCCTCGCAAGCCTCGGCGAGAACGAGTCGCCGCGCTTGCTCGCGCAGATTGCAGTTTTGCGCGTCGACGTGGCGCGAGCGGCAGGCGACGACACGCTCGACATCGCAGGCCAAGCGCTCGCGGTCGCGGAATCCGCAGGCGACGATGATCTTCGCTTAGAAGCACAGATTCGCATGGCTCGGGCATCGATCGACGCCGGGAACCTAAGCGAGGCGTCACGGGCTGTTGCTCTTGCGCGCGTGACCGAAGATCGCCTCACGACCCAAGTGCCAGAAGACGCGCTCGAGACGTGGCAAGCGCGTCGCACGCGTCAGGAGCTCGCGCAGATCGAAGGCCTGGTTTCGTCGTCATTCGGTCGCGAATCGGGCGTTCGCAGAGGCGCTCAGCGCACCTCCGTCGCGCCGCCCCCTCGCGCAACTTCGCAGCGCTCTGACGATTGGCACTTCAAGTATCCCGAGATTGTCGGCAACTCAGTCGCGATCCAATCCGTACTTTCGGTGATTGACCGCGCGGCACCTAGCGACTGCTTGGTCCTGGTACGCGGCGAAAGCGGCACCGGTAAGGAACTCGTCGCGGAAGCTCTGCACAATCAATCGCCGCGCCGCGACAAGCCTCTCATCAAAGTGAACTGTGCAGCCCTCGTTGAGACCTTGCTCTTGAGTGAGCTCTTCGGCCACGAGCGCGGCGCTTTCACAGGTGCCACCGCGCGTAAGAAGGGACGTTTCGAGCTTGCCGACGGAGGCACCCTCTTCCTCGACGAGATCGGCGATATCTCGCCCAAGACTCAGGTAGCCCTGTTGCGCGTCCTTCAAGAGCGCGAGTTCGAGCGTGTCGGTGGCACTCAGCCGATCAAGGTCGACGTGCGCATCATTTGCGCGACGCATCGCGACCTCGAGAAAATGGTTCGTTCCGGGGAGTTCCGCGAGGACCTCTACTACCGCCTCCGTGGCGTGATGATCGAGATGCCGGCCCTTCGCAGCCGCATCGAGGACCTTCCTATCGTCACTGACCGCTTGCTCTTGCGCATCGCGACCGAACGCAACGAGTCGCCCAAGACACTTTCCAACGAGGCGCTGCGCCTGCTTTCTGCACACCGTTGGTCAGGCAATGTACGCGAGCTCGATAACGTGCTGCGCAGCGCAACGTTGTTCTCCGATGGGCAGCTTCTGGACGCTGCCGATTTTGCGGCGTTCGCACCCTCGTTCGTGACGGCCGATCCGGAGCCCGAGGTCGCGCATCGCAACTCGATCAATCCCGAGCCGGCAGCCGTCGGACCGGAGGAGTCGGAGATCGAGCTTGCCTACAAGAAGATCCGCGGCGGCGCGGTATCGCTCTTCGATATGAAGAAGGAAATTGAGCGCGAGTGCATTTCGCGCGCTTTGCTAGAAACCAACGGCAACATCACCAAAGCGGCAACCTTACTCGGAATGAAACGCCCCAGACTCTCGCAGCTCGTCAAGCAATACGGCCTGCAAGCCAACGGGGAGGCGTGATCATGAAAACCTCCATCCAGAAACTTTTCCTCGGTAGCCTTCTCGCCGCACAGCTCACCGGCTGCATGGCGCAATCCTCGCCTGGCACGGTGAGCGCAGCAGAAGACGCGCTGACGGTTACGCCCACGCACGAGCTTCCCCGATCGGTGTGGGAGCTTGCACCCGCCGGATGCGAAGATGCATTGCCCGACGGCGAGTATCAGATTCTCGGCGCGGCCGGCGAGCCAGAGCTGCGAGTCGTCATGTCCGGCTCGCACGCAGTTTGCGTCGATACACTCGACGCGCTGAGTACCGAACTGCACGAGGTCACCAACCTGCGTGTCGACATCGCGCTGAACGAAACGCGCGTCGTTTTTGGTTCGCCCTCGCTGCTCACGCGCCGCGAGGAAGTGTCTGGTGACCCGTCACCGCAGCCAAATCGTCCAGGATGGTACGCGCCCGGCTCGGGGGCAGCCCAAGGTGATCCTTCGCCCCAACCCAACGCGCCGCCGCGCCCCGATGCTTCTGACCCGTCGCCGCAGCCGAACCAGCCCGGCGGCCACACCGCGCCGCAAGGTGCAATCCTCCAGATACTCGCCCAGTGGGCCGGCGACTACTCCTGAATAATGGGGACGTTCCCCTTTTTTATTGGGGACTGTCCCCTTTAGCGGAAGAGATCGGAGAACGCCTTCTCCATCGCCTCGGCATCGGGTTCATCGGCTTCGCGCTCGCGCTCGACAGAGCGGCTCCCGCGATGCCTGAGTGAGTCGGGACAAGATTCGGGGTCATCGCCGATCACGGTCCCTTCCCGAATAAGCCGCGCGGTGCTTGCCTCGACTGCGCGCACGCGGCGCTTCAATCGGTAGCGTGTGAGCGTCGAGTTGTCTTCATACGTGCACGTTCCTAGCGACTCGCGTTCTTCGGCCTCGAAGCAAAACACGACGCTCGCGTCCGACGCGTTCTCTGCGTGCGGCCACTGCGTGGGAAGGATTGCTTGGAAGTAAGTCCAGTTCCCCAAGGAGTTGTGTTCGAAAGCGGCGACGACGTTCGAAGCGTGCGCTCGATAGGCGGGCGCCCCTGCTACAACCTGGCCCGTGCATGCGACGCTCGCTCCTTGGACGGCACCGATCGAGCGCGAGGCGATGACGCCGATCACAATCGAAGAAATGCAGCAAAGTGAGAGCAGCACGGCGACTGCGATGATCCATCCCCTTCTCTTCGACACGTGGTGAGCCCCCTTGCTCGCTATGATAGTCTAGCCGCCATGACCTTCTCTACTCGCATCTCATTGACGCTGGCGTTCGCACTGTGCACGGCCGCCTGTGGCAACGAATCTTCTGGCGCCGCGGTCGACATGGGAACTGCGCCCACAGACGGCGGGGCCGTTGACTCCGGCGCCCTCGACTTGAGCGTGGCTGCGGATGGCGGTGACACTGACTCAGCAATCGCGAGCGACGCCGCGACCCTCACCGACGGCGGCGCCGAAGAGCAAATCACCGCGACGTCGTGCGAGGGCCTGACGCCGATCACGACGATTCATTCGAGTCTTGCCGGGGGCTTTGTCCCGCAGAACATCGCAGTCAGCGTTGGCGACATCGTGAAGTGGGTCAACGACGACACAGAGACGATGCACACCGTCTGGTCCACCGGCTTCGCACCTTCTCTCGAGCCCCGTGCAACCATCTGCTTGCAATTCACTCACGCCGCGCACTACGACTACGCCTGCTACTTCCACCCCTCCATGACCGGCAGCGTAGAAGTAACCGAATAACGATTCCGGGGACGATCGGTGAAATAGGGAAATAGCGTTGGGGCGCCGAACTCACTGAGGTTTTGACGCCGCTATTTCCCTATTTCACCGATCGTCCCCGGGGCTTCGTTTCGCGTACACTGCGCGGCGATGGATCTTCGGACACAGACTTCGCTGATCGCGTCGGTGCTCAGCGTTGCCATCGCCTCGACTGTAGTCTTGCGCCCACGTCGGCGCCATGTTCACTGGCTCTTTGCTTTTTTCGCTGTATCGGTTGCGGCTTGGTATCTGACGACTTTCCTCGCGCGTGCAACCGGCGAGGCTGCACTATGGGGGCGCATCAATCTTACGTGCGCGGTCATTCTGCCCGTCGCTGCAGTGCTCTTCTTTCGCGCCTTCATTGCTGGGCAGAGCCGTTTGGCCACGGCGCTCGCTCGCGCCGGCGCGCTCGGGGCCGCAACCTTGTGGGCGATCATTCTATCGCCGCTCTACGCGCATCCATTCGTCGCGCCGATCATCTTCAGCTTCGTCTGCGTCATGCTCGGGGCAGTCATCGTCCTGGTGTTTCGCCGTGGTCGTGTGGCCGGGTCCCGCGTTGAGCAAGCTCGGCTCCGTTACCTCGCTCTCGCCGGAGCATTCGCCGCGACGTTCACCATCGTCGACTACTTGCCTTATGTCGGTCTGGACATTCCCCCGGTCGGCACTGTGCTCACGCTCATCTTCCTTTACGCGCTGGCGCAGTCGATCGTTCGATACCGCCTCCTCGATCTCTACGAGCTTGCTGGCACGCTGACCGTGCTGACCGTGGTCTCCTTCACTTTGGCCGGCATCTTTTGGGTGCTCGTCTATTTCGCCGGGAAGTGGTTCTTCCTGCACTCCGTCGTGGCGGCCATGGTGGTGCTCCTGGTCTTTGACCCAATTCGCACAAAGGTTGAGGAACAAATTTCGCAGATCTTCTTTCGCGAACGTCACGCGCTCGAAGAAGCAGTCAGCGAGCTTCGACGACGCGTTGCCAACGCGCTCAGTCTCTCCGACTTGACGCGCATTATGCTTGCCGGTCTCGAAAGCTCGCGTCGCGTCACCAACGTCGCGATCTACCTTTCTGACGATGATTTGCGTGGCTACGATCTCGCAGGCTCCCTCGGCCAGGCGCCCATTCATCGCATCGAGGCAGCGCCCGCGCGTGCGCTGCTCGATCGTTTGCGCAAGGGCGAAGCCTTGGTATTGGAAAGCCTGGAGCGTGAAGTCGAGGAGCGAAGAGAGCTGGGGGAAAAGCGCGACGCCGATCTCGCGACGGAGATAATCCACAACCTTGAAGCCATGCAGGCCACCGTCTGCGTGGGCATCATTGGCGAACACGAAATCTACGGAATACTGGCGGTGCGCGACGATCGCTTGCGCGATGCTTATACGCCCGAGGAAGTTGAGCTGCTGCGCGGATTAGCGACCCAAGCGGCCACCGCAGCCGAGAACTCGCGCGTGCACCTTCGCGTGAAAGAGCGAGATCGCCTAGCCGCCCTTGGAGAAATGGCGGCTGGCCTCGCGCATGAGATTCGCAACCCGCTCGGAGCAATCAAAGCGAGTGCGCAGTTTCTCGCCGAGCCCGTGCCCGATGGCGAGACTGCCAACACTGCCGAGTTCTTGGGCATCATCGTTGCGGAAGTTAATCGCTTGAACCGCGTCGTCTCGTCGTTCCTCGATTATGCGCGCCCGTCGCGCGGTGATGCATCGCCCACCAACGTCAACGATACGATTCGGCGCACGATGCAATTGCTCGGCTCCGAGTGCGAAGCGCACGGCATCACGTGGAGCATCGCTGCAGCCGAGGACCTACCTCTTGTGCGCATCGATGTAGAGCAGCTGCGTCAGGTGCTGATCAATCTTGTTCAGAACGCGGTGCAGGCGATGAACACCCAGGGCTCGCTGGTCATCGAAACGCTTTCGCGCAGCGGCTCACCGAATCGCAACAATGAGACCGCGTGGGTCGAAATTCGTGTTCGCGACACAGGGCCCGGGATTCCCGCGCGGGTCATGGCGAATCTCTTCGTGCCGTTCGTCACCACAAAAGACACTGGCACAGGCCTTGGTCTCGCGATTTCACAGCGCATCGTCTCCGCGGCAGGCGGCACGATTGAAGTGCGTACGCACGAGAACGTTGGCACCACCTTCGTCGTGCGCTTACCGCCCTCCGATCAGGGTCCTGTCACGGCGCGCCACGATGCGATCCCGGCGCGCGAGTCCTCGCCCGCACCGGCCAAAGAGACTGGCGCGAGCGATCGTCCAAGCAGCGTCACCGAAAACCGGTAAACGCGCAGATCATCGCGAGCGATGGCTGTGTCGGGCAACGAGTGCGCAGCGAAGAGTGCATGCAACGCTTTGGAACCACTGCCATCGACGCGCACCTGCGCTGGCAGGGCGTACTCCCATGCGTCGCGAAAAGTGTAGCCGACGCCATGCTCGAGAGTGATCGCCCGATCGATCGCCGCCGCCGTCGGCTCGTCAAAGGCCCCATCCTCTTCGAGCAAAAGGACCTCGACGTTCATTCGCGCGAGCGCGTGCGAAAGGGATTCCTGCATCGCATGCTCTCGTTCGCGCCACCGGTCGAAGATGGCATGCGTCGCAACGAGCAGCGCATTCGCGATCGATGAGCCGCGAGCCGACCTCCACATGCGTGGGCGATCTCCGTCGCTCACGCGCACCATCACTTCGACGACGCGCTCGCTTCGAAGCTGCTCCGGGAAGGAGCTTGGCTGGGGCGGCACGTCTCCCATCAGCACACGACGCGCCACAGTGGCGAGTGCATCGCCGAAGCGCGCTTCGTCCAACGTGAACCAGGGTCGCACGGCATAGAGGCTGAGCGATGGCGCGAGGTAAACGCCAACGAAGCCACTCACCCGCTCCAAACGGGAGAGCCGCGCGATCACCGAGCGTCCGCGCAGCGGTTGTGCGGTATCGATCAAGACGTGAGCGATGTGCGAGCGCGCCAACGCAGACGTAAGTGCGCGTTCGTCGGTGGCATCGAGCAAGGCGCCTATCCCAGAAAGATCCGCGACGTCGACGAGTGTCGTGCCGTGGGCGCTGAGCCGTCCGAGATCATCGCCGCACACACAAAGCACACGGCCACGATCGCGAAGATGCTCCCGCATATCCCCCGAACCCGGAACGGCACGGCGCGCCAGCATCCATCCCGATGCAATTGCTACGAGGAGCAGCACGATTGCGACCCCAATACCTGTGTACTTTGAATGTCCCACCACGCGTGCGTCCTAGCCGATTTGTTCAAGCTCTGCTACTCACGTTTTGCCCATGAAGATCGCGCTGGTCACGGTCTATTCCCACACGCACTGCACGCTCAAAGACGTCGCAGGTGGCTACGGCACCGTCTTTCAGATCGGCCACTCAAGTCGCGCTCGCATCCTTGAGAAGGCAAAGAGCGAGCTCGCGCGCATGGCGTCGCCGGTCCTTGGCTACCTGGCGGCCGTCGCAGAGAGGAGCGGGCACTCCGTGCACGTGGTCGAGCTGCAGCGCCATGAACGATCGCGTGATGAGGTTCCGCAGGGCTTCGACATCGCGTGCGTGCTCACCTCGATGGTCGACGCGTCAGCGGAACGCGATGTCATGAGCGCCCTGCACCGTGCTGGAACGCATACGATTGCCTTCGGTGCCTACGCGACCGCCAAGCCGGAGTTCTTTCTCGACGCTGCCACCGTTGTCGTGCGTGGCGAGCCCGAGGGCTTGGGCGAAGCGTTGTTCGATCGCAGCAAGCGCGGAGTGATCGACGCCGGTTATATCGACGACCTCGATGCTCTTCCGTTCCCGAGCTGGAGCGCATTTCCTACAAGCACATTTCGCTACGCCTTACTCACGCGCGAGACGACGTTGCCGGTGCAGGGCGTTCGCGGCTGCGCGTTTGGTTGCAACTACTGTCCGTTCCGCGCGACCGCGCCGTTTCGTCAACGCAGCCCCGAAAATGTCGTCGCGGAAATCGCTCATTTGAAATCTCGCTACGGCGCCCGCGGGATTGCGTTCCGAGATCCGCTTTTCAATCTGGATCGCGATCGCGTAAAGGCCCTGGCGGCAGGGGTCAAGCCTCTCGACGTTAAATTCAGCGCTGAAATGCGAGCAGATCGCCTCGACGCCTCCCTACTACGAACGCTTCGCGAAGCCGGGTTAAGGTCGCTGGAAATCGGCGTCGAGAGTGTGAACCTGGGCATGCTGAGCGACGCCAAACGTCAGCCTCCATCGCTACGCGAGATTCGCGATGTCGTGAAGGAAGCGCATGGCCTCGGCATTCGCGTGATCGCGAATTTCATGTTCGGTTTGCCCGACGACACGGAAGAGACGATCAAAGAGACCGTCGCCTTTGCCAAAGAGCTCAATACCTTCGCGGTGCAGTTCACAATCGCTACGCCCTATCCTGGGACTACGCTAACCACGCGAGTGCAGAATCTCCTCCGAAAGGAACGCCCGGAATCCTATACGGGCTGGGAGCCTACCTTCGAGCATCCCTCGATGAGTGCCGACACCTTGCGACGCCTTCGCGAATGGGCGTACGTCAGCTATCACTACCGGCCGCGCTATATGGCGCGCTTTGCCTCGCACGCGCTTGGCGCACTGTTTGATGCATAGTTGGCGCGCGGCGCACTCGTCGACACCCGAGGGGCAAAACGCCACACTCCAGTTGGAAATCGTATGCGTATGCGCGGAAGTCGTGCTTTGTGCGACGCCTGGGGCTATCTTTCATCCGTGTCGTTTAGCCGTGGGGGCATGACGGGCACGACAGGAGGTTTCGTGGCGAACGAGCGATCCAAAACTAAGACGGTGGATCCGAAAAGGATACGCATCGTCGTTGCGGAGGATGACTCGGCGCTGCGCGAGGCCATCGTTGATGCACTGACGCTCGACGGCTACGACGTGACGGGCGTTGCCGACGGCGAAGCGCTCGTTGATTGCGTCACGCAGGCAAACCCTCCCATCTCACTCGTGCTCACCGACATCCACATGCCCAAGCGTACTGGCATCGAGGCGCTCATTGTGGCGCGCGCACTTCCCGATCACATTCCGGTCGTTCTCATCACCGGCGACACAGACAAGGTCACTCACGAGATGGCGCACAACCTCGGCGCGGTCGGTGTATTGATGAAGCCCTTCGACGGCGAGGACCTGCGAACCATCGTCGCCATGCTGACAGCCACGCCCGATGGATGGACCGCCTCGAGACGCACGAAGACCTCGGATTTGCCTCCGACCTCCTGATTTTCTCGCGCGAAAATCGAAGCCTGGCTTGTGGTAACCTGCGTCGCGTGACAGTCCTTTTCTATACTCCGGTGCCCGTCGACCAAGTTGCCATCGAAGAGCGGGTCGCAGCTCTTGCCAAGCGCTCGCTGAAAAAGCAGGCGAAGGTGCAAGGTTTGAAGCTTGCGATTTCGATGATGGATTTAACCACCCTCGAAGGCAAAGACACGGCCGGCAAAGTGACCGCCCTTTGCACCAAAGCGATGCATCCGCTCGACTCGGATAACAGCATCGGCCCCTGTGCAGCTATCTGCGTGTATCCGAACTTCGTGCGCATCGCCAAGCGCGCGCTTGAAGGCTCCTCGGTGCATGTGGCCAGCGTCGCGACGGCGTTCCCGAGCGGCCAGTCGCCGCTGCCGATCAAGCTCGAAGACACGCGGCGCGCGGTCGAGTTCGGCGCCGATGAAATCGACATGGTGATCGATCGCGGTGCCATGCTTTCGGGAGACTATCAAAAGGTCTTCGACGAGATCGCGGCGACCAAAGAGGCGTGCGGGCCGGCCCACCTCAAAGTGATCTTGGAAACCGGCGAGCTTGGCTCGTACGACGTCGTACGCCGCGCTAGCGAAATCGCCATTGCTGCGGGCGGAGACTTCATCAAGACCTCGACCGGCAAGATTCAACCTGCCGCCACTCCTGCTGTCACTTTGGTGATGCTCGAAGTGATTCGCGATCACTTTTATCGGACTGGTAAGAAGATCGGGATGAAGCCGGCTGGCGGCGTTCGCACGGCGAAACAAGCCCTGCACTACCTCGTCATCGTGAAGGAAACACTCGGCGATGCGTGGCTCACGCCGGACCTATTCCGCTTTGGCGCAAGCGCGCTTTTGAACGACGTGTTGATGCAGCTCGAGAAAGAGCGCACCGGCGCTTATCAGGCGAGCGAAGACTTTTCGAAGGATTGATCGGAAATGAAGAAAGACATCACCAAAGCAGGCAAAGCCCAGCTCGCGCGTACCCAGAAGCCTTCGCTCGATTTTGGAAGCGCCTGGGAATATGCGCCCTCGCCCGAGTCGACGGACCACGTAAAGCTGCAAGCCCAGTACGGATTGTTCATCGGCGGGAAGTGGAAAGCGCCCAAGAGCAAGAAGTACTTCGCGACCATCAGCCCCAGCACCGAGCAGAAGCTTGCTGAAGTTGCTGATGCAGGCGCGGCTGACGTTGACGACGCGGTGAAGGCTGCGCGCAGTGCGTACGACACCTATTGGAAGAAGATGCCCGGCAAGGAGCGCGCGAAGTACATCTTCCGAATCGCGCGCGCCCTTCAGGAAAAGGCGCGCGAGTTTGCCATCGTTGAAACGATGGATGGCGGCAAGCCCATCAAAGAGTCTCGCGACCTCGATGTCCCGCTCGCGGCTGCTCACTTTTTCTATCACGGCGGTTGGGCGGACAAGCTCGACTTAGCGTTTCACGGCCGCAAAGTTCGGCCGCTCGGAGTCGCCGGACAGATCATTCCCTGGAATTTTCCGCTTCTGATGGCCGCGTGGAAGATCGCGCCCGCTCTTGCCGGTGGAAACACGGTCGTGTTGAAACCCGCCGAGACCACACCGCTTAGCTCGCTGATGCTCGCGCAGATCATCGAAGAAGCCGAGCTTCCCCCCGGAGTCGTTAACATCGTTACGGGTGCAGGCCAAACGGGTGCTGCTCTCGCATCACACAAAGACGTCAACAAGGTCGCGTTCACCGGCAGCACGGAGATCGGCAAACTGATCCAGCGGAATCTCGCGGGTTCTGGCAAGAAGCTCACACTTGAGCTCGGCGGCAAGGCCGCGAACATCGTCTTTGCGGATGCCTCCATCGACCAAGCTGTCGAAGGCATCATCAACGGCATCTATTTCAATCAAGGGCATGTCTGCTGCGCGGGTTCGCGCCTCTTGGTCGAAGAAAGCGTCCACGACCTAGTCGTGAAGAAGCTTCGTGACCGCTTGTCCACGTTGCGCGTGGGAGACCCGCTCGACAAGAATACCGATGTCGGCGCAATCAACTCCCGCGAACAGTGGGAGAGGATTAACGAACTCGTTGCAGCCGGCGAAGCCGAAGGCGGCGAACGCTACACCGCGCCGTGCAAGTTGCCGAGCAAGGGCTTCTTCATCGCGCCGACCTTCTTCACCGGCGTGAGCATGTCGTCGCGGATCGCGCGCGAAGAAATTTTCGGGCCCGTCCTCTCGATCATGACTTTCCGCACTGCCGAGGAAGCCATCGAGAAGGCCAACAACACGATGTACGGTTTGTCGGCCGGCGTGTGGACCGACAAGGGCGCAAAGATTTTCTGGATGGCGCAGCGCCTGAAGGCAGGCG
Organism: Sandaracinaceae bacterium; assembly: GCA_016712745.1. GTDB lineage: Bacteria > Myxococcota_A > Polyangia > Polyangiales > JADJQN01 > JADJQN01. The sequence continues at coordinate 279,293 of JADJQN010000015.1, read as the reverse complement.
TGATCTGGGGCAACACCTTCAACAAGTTTGATCCCTCCTCACCCTTCGGTGGCTACAAAGAGAGCGGATTCGGACGTGAAGGCGGACGCCAAGGTTTGTCGGCTTACGTGGAGGTCCTGTGATGGTGAAGAAGGCAACACAAGACCGCGCGTACATCACGTCGATCGGCACAGTGGCGGCTGGCCGTGTCAGCGTGAACAAGGCGTATAAGATGTATGTCGGTGGCGCGTTTGTGCGCTCCGAGTCTGGCCGCTACTTCCAAGTCGAAGCGTCGGCCATTGCCGGCTCCGCCGATCCTGAAGTCGTGAACATTCCGCTTGGCTCGCGCAAAGACGGACGCGACGCAGTCTTGGTCGCGAAGAATGCGCATGAGCCTTGGGCAGCACGCACCGCATACAACCGCGGACAAATTCTCTATCGCCTCGCCGAAGTACTGGAGTCACGTCGCTCGGAGCTCACTTCGTCTTTGACCCGCGCCGGTTCGACGGCCGCCGAAGCACTCAGCGAAGTCAGCGCGTCCATCGATCGCGCTGTGTACTACGCGGGCTTTTGCGACAAGATTTCGAGCTTAGTCGCTTCGCACAATCCCGTTTCTGGACCGCACTTTGGTTTCACGATGCCCGAGTCCATGGGCGTCGTTGCGATCGTCGCCCCAGAAGAGCCGGCCTTGCTTGGCTTGGTCTCGACGATTCTGCCTGTCATCGCCAGCGGCAACACCGCGGTTGTAATCGCGAGCCGGCGAGATCCGCGCACGGCAGTTGTGTTCTGCGAATGCCTGGCCACCAGTGACTTACCGGGTGGAGTCGTTAACGTGCTCACCGGCGACGCCAGCGAAATCGCGCCCCACCTCGCGAAGCATCGCGAAGTAAACGCTATCGATACCTGGTCCGCCGACGATGCACTGCGTACATTGCTCGAGCGCGAAGGGAGCGGCAGCGTCAAACGCGTGCGCTCGCACGACGGCCGCGCCTGCGCCGCGCTCCGCGACGAAGACGGTCAGGGCTTGGGCTTCATCGAGAAGTTCCTCGAGTTCAAAACCGTCTGGCATCCGGTCGGCATCTAAAAAGGGGACAGTCCCCATTTTCTTTTTCTTGGCGTGTTCCTGCGGTTGATCTGGCGGTTTTAGTGTCCCCACGGGAGAACGCGTTGAATCGGAACCAGGCACGCAGCGTCGATCGGCAGATGCGCCTGATATGCTGGATGGTCCCAGCGGCCGTTGCTGCCGCTCTCATCGTTTTTCCCCCACGCGTGTCGGCGCAAGCGCGCGTCCAAGCGGAGGCCGAAGTTCACGTGGCCGCACCGCGTGCGCCCCAAGTTCAAGTCGCCCGGCCGGTGCAACCTGCAAGAGGTGGCTTCCAGCTGCAGCGTGCAACCCGCGAGCGCGGAACTGGCTGGGGCGTGAACGTTGCCTTCGTGCTTGGAGGCGGGCTCGGCATTTCCGAGGATGTCGCGGTGGGTGCACGTCGCCATCGAGGTAGCTTTGTGATTGGGGGCTCCGTCGGGTTTCCGATTGGGCTTGTATTCGAGCCGCACATTGGAGCTCTTTTCACGCTTGCGGACGCAGGGCTTGCACCAACCTCCGGCGAGTCGCGCGGCCCTTTCACGACATCGCTTCTTATGGGCGGCGTTCGCTTGAAACTCGACCCGTGGATTAATCTCTACGTCGATGGCGATATCGGCTGGGGCTTCAACGAGATTGGCGCTGGCTACGACAATCCGCTGAGTGTGGACAACGGCGGCATCGCCCACGCTGGTCTTGGATATCGCTTCTTTACGAACTGCGAATCACAAGATGCTGCTGTCGAGCTTGGTGTTCATGCCCAGTACGGCCTCGGTAGCAATCGAGTCAATGATGCGATCTTCGCCACGATTGGCGTTCAGCTCGACATCGCAGGCATGCGTCGCTACTCCTTCACTGGTTCCTGTCAGCGCTCGATCGCCCAACGCGAAGAAGACGAACGCGAAGCGGCGGAACGCGCGGAGTATGCACGACTGCATCCGCCCGTCGTGCCGGTAGCCGCTCCTGCCGCGCCTATCCCAGTCGTCGCTGTCGGCCAAACCGCGCCTGCAACGACACAGGTGGCAGGCGTACGCGCGAACGAACCGGCGCAGCGAGTTCCCAGCGGTCCGCCGTCAGTTGGTGTCGTGGTGCGGCCGTACATGTTGATCGGAAGCTCACTCGCCGATCAGGGATCTATCGAAGCGCCGCATTTCCGAGGGGGAGCAGGCATCGGCTTGGGCGTCGCGATGAGCAAGTGGTTTGACCTGCGCGCGGACTTCGATTTCGTCGGCCAGGGCGACCCCATGATGGAGTCCGCCAAACTGAGTACCTTCTCGCTCGTGGGGCGACTGCGGTTTGATCCAGTCGCGCCCTTCTACATCGACCTCGGGCTCGCGTACGGAATCGCCGGGAGCACACCGATCGACGATGTCACGAGCGGCGGTGTTGCGCGCGCAGGCGCAGGCTTCCGCTACATCACGGGATGCAATTGCAACGCGTCGCTCACCCTCGACATCGGTGTTGAAGGACGTTTCGCCATTGGTGACAATCGCATCGCGGACGGCCTCTTCTTTACAGTGGGCATACCCATCACGTTCGGGCGTTCCTTCGCGGACGAAAGCGCGACGTGCCGCGCGCGTGCAGAGGCAAACGTTGAGCGCGCTCGCGAGCGCGATGACGAAAACCGTCGCCTGCGCGCCGCGCTCGAAGCAGAGGCACGAGCACGCCGCGTGAGCGTGCAGGTCATTATCGACGAGCGCCACGCAGCCGAAATGGAACGTGAACGTGTAAACGCGCAGCAGGCAGAAGCGGAACGGCAAGCCCGCCCGGAACGAGACGCTCGCGCACGCGCCGCACTCAATACACTTGGCGGCGCGGTCGATACTGCGGCCGGCGTCGCGCGCGGCGGAACTGTCGACGTGAGAGTCGAGGGTCGCGCAGAAGCGCGCGAGCCCGTGATCATCCATGTCGATGGATACGTTTCTTTTGCAGCGAACGGTTCTGTCGCGCTGCACCCCGAGGTGCTACCGCTCGCGCAGCTGCAACGCGCGTCCCGCGTCGACGTTCGCGTCGAAGGAACAAGCGCGCAGGGGCGGACCGCGGGCGGCGAACTTATCGCGTATTTGCGGGCACACGGAGTCGCCGTTGGGTGGCAACGCCTGACTCCCAGCGCCGGCCCCGTGCGAATCGAGCTAACCCTTCACTAACCAGGGGTGAGCAGGTGAGCAGGGGGACGATCGGTGAAATAGTGAAATAGGGATCACCGCGCCCCAGCTTCGCCCCGGCGCTATTTCACTATTTCACCGATCGTCCCCGACGCGCGTCCCCGACGCGCGTCCCCGACGCGCGCGCTCAGCGCAGATCGAAAACGTACACTGCGCCGGAGTCCGTCGCGCCTTCATCGCCTGGGCTCGAGCTTGTGCCTGTGCCCGAAGCGTCTTCGTAGGGAGCGCCACACACGAGAGTGTTTCCGCTCGAGGAGAGCGCGATGCTTCTGCCAAACAGGTCATCCGGTCCGGTGACCGCGCTCTTGAAGTAGACGTCTTGTTGCCAGCTCATGCCGGTACGACGAAAGAGGTAACTGGCACCTACCGAGCCCGAACCGGGACTCGAAGGGTCTGCTTCAACTCCGCCTGCGGCTCCGCGTTGGCCCAACGCACCTACTGCGAGGAGGTCTCCGTCGCCCGATAGGGACAGTGCGTAGCCGAACTGATTATTGGTCTGCGTATTTGCGGCTTTGATATAGGCCTGTTGCGTCCACACAGCGCCGCTTCGCACAAATACATGCGCGGCGCCTGCGTGGTTTGCCAACGTGTTTGTCTCGTCGCCGCCGATTCCCGTGGCGTTGCTACTTTCGGTATCGCTTCCGACAGCGAGAGTGTTTCCGTCTTGCGACAACGCAACGGCGTAAGCGAATTGATTTCCGGCTCGCGGGTTGGATGCCTTCACGTAAGCCTGTTGGGACCAAACGGTCGCGACACGGACAAAGACGTATGCCGCGCCCGCATAGTTCATGGAGTTATCGAGCTGATTGCCGTTGATGCCAGCTGCACTGCTTTTCTCTCGCCAAGCGCCGACCACGACAGTGTTCCCATCGCCCGACACGCTCACCGCTTCACCGAACCCGTCTGAGAAATCCGCGTTGGATGCGGTGAGATGCGCCTGTTGCGACCAAACCATTCCAGCACGCGTGAACACGTAGGCTGAGCCCGACTGACTCGTGTCGCCCGGCTCACCGATCGCAAGCGTGTTCCCATCGTCCGAAAGGGAGACTGAGCTTCCGAAGAAGTCGAACGTGCTCGCCGATGCTTCCGTAAAGCGCGCCTGCTGCGACCACGTGGAGCCCGCACGCGTGAAGATGTAGACGAGGTTCTCTCCGTAGGAACCGACCGCGAGCGTGTTTCCGTCGGCTGCAAGGCTGAGGCTCTCCCCAAAGAACGAATACTGCGGTATCGATGATTTGATGTACGCCTGCTGCGTCCACGTGGTGCCGGTACGCACGAACACGTAGACGGCGCCTGCGCCGAAGATCGAGTCATCGCTTTGGTTGCCGTTTATTCCTGCTGACGCGCTCTGCTCTTGCGTCGCCGAGACAGCGAGCGTGTTGCCATCAGCCGAAAGCGCGACCGCGAAACCGAAGAGATCCGCCGCGTCCGTATTGGAGGCCTTCACGAATGCCTGCTGATTGACGGCGGTCACATTCAGAAGCGAAACGTCGGCCACGGCCATCCCGTTGTAGCGCGTGTCAGCGCTCGCGACTGCGCCCGTGACGATGGAATAAGCTTCGTTTCCATCGACGATCATGTCGTTGACGCCCGTGACTGTCACCGCCTGCGGCACGTTCCAGGTCCCAGGCGTGAACATGACAGTCGCTGTGCTGGGCGTTCCCTCAGCTGCATTGCTGCTCGAGACGGGGATCGAGACGTTGGCAGTCGGTGCGGCCGAGAGCACGACAGTAAACATTGCTGTGCCGCCGAGCTCCGTTGTCGACAGACCGCTCGTCGGCGAAACGATGACGTTCGGCGGAAGATCGTCGTCCGCGTTCGTCACGGACACGTCGTCCGGATTGTTCGCAATGTTGTAGTACGCGTCTGACGACATCGTGAGCGAAGTTACGATTGTGTACGCGACGTCCCCATCGTCGCTGACGTCATCTACGCCTGTCACGATCACGTTCTGGCTCACGTTCCAATTGCTCGGCGTGAAGGTAATGCTTGGAGTGACCGTGCCTTCCGAAAGGTCCGAACTAGCAAACGAGAAGACCACGTCACTCGTCGGCTGTGTCGCCAGGCTCATCGCGAAGCTAGCGGTTCCGCCGCCCTCGGTCGTGACCAGACCGGAAGTCGGCGAGATGAAAATGTGGGACGTGTCGTCATCGAGATAGAAAGCCTCCACATCGGGCGCGTCGAATCCATCAAAGAGTGGATCATCGGATACCGAAGGGTCGGTGAAAACGAAGTCCGCAATATCCCCGTCGTCCACGGCGTCGTTGATCGCCGTGACCGTAACGGTGTGGGCCACGTCCCAATCGAACGGAGTGAATACCAACTCCGTCGGACTCACGCTGCCTTGCAGGGGATCGCCGACATGAAGCTGTATCGTAACGTTCGCCGCAGGCCGCGCAACGAGCCACATATCAAATGTCGCCACCACACCCGACTCTTCGGCCGTCGCAAATCCGGTAGAGACATAAGCGTTACCCAAATCATTGTCGACGTTCTGCGCGCTAACGGGGTCGGTTGGAATGCCGCTGTAGAACGGATCCCCGCTTATCGTGTCGCTGAATGCGATCGCGTACGCGACGTTGCCGTCGAGAAATGCGTCGTCGAAACCCGTCACGACCACTTCTTGCGCGACGTTCCAGCTAGCGACCGCGAACGTCAGTAGCGAAGGCTCAACCGTTCCCTCCGACGTGTTGGTACTGAACACGCTAACGCTCACATCGGCCGCAGGCCTGCTACGAAGTGCGACCATCAACGTCGCCGCCAGGCCGCTCTCGCTTGTCACGATACCGCCCATCGGCGTGATGAGAAGTCCGCGTGTATCGTTGTCTGCGTTGCGAACGGCGACGCGGCCTTCCCGAACTGCAGCGTAGTTCGAGTCGTCCGTGGCATCGACGCGAACGCTGATCTCATAGTTTGTCGGACCGTCTGCGACATCGTCGTCGACCGGCGCGACTGTGACCGTCTGCGGAATAGAGAAATTATCGGCCGTAAAAGTGAGCGAGGACGGCACGACCGTTCCTTCCGTCTCGTCGAGCGAGGTAAGTCCGATTGTCACGTCTGCGCTGGGCCGCGTGTTCAACGCGATCTGGAACATGCCACTGGCTCCCAACTCGACGGTGAAGAGGTCCGTCGGGGAAATGAAGAGACCGGCCATGTCGTTGTCGTTGTTTGTGAGGAGAACCGTCGTCCCCGACAGTCCAGCGTAAGCCGTGTCGTCGCTGGTCGCAGGCCCTACGCGCACCTCGTAAGGTCTCGCGCCGTCGATCATCAGATCGTCGACGCCGGTGACGGTGACGATGCGAGGTAGATTCCAGGTGGAACTCGTGAATACGAGTGTCGACGAGGAGACCGTACCCTCGGCTTCGTTCGAGCTTGAAAGCGGAACCGTGACATCCGCGACTGGCGGGGACGCGAGCACAACAGAGAACGTTGCCGTGTTTCCGTACTCGTCCGTCACGAGCCCGCTCGCCGCCGTCACCACAATCGCGGGGTCACTCCCGATAAACGGGACGCAATTCGCGACGAGATCGCAAACACGCGTAGCGCCACAGCTCGCACCGGCCGGCCGCGCGCCGAGCGGGGCACAGAACGGGATGTCCATGTCGCAATTCCAGTAGCCGAACTGGCATGGTTCGCTCGCGACCGTACAAATCGTCCCGCACGCAACGCCCTCGGACTCCTGCGACGGAACGCAGCCCACACCTACGTCCGGATTGCACCATTCACCGGTTTCGCACGCACCTTCCACCGAAACGGGCGTGCACACGCCGTCGTCGCACGCGGGCTCGGCACAGGACGCGGTTGCCATGCATTCACTCGGCGAGTCGCAGAATGAGATCGTCGGACAATACTCGCGCGCGTCCACGGAGCAACGCGGATCGACGCACTGCCCGCTCAAGCAAGTAATCGCTTCGGGAGAACCGGCAGCGTTGGGGCATACGACCCCGACACAATCTCGCGTCACATGCACGCGCAACGCGGTATTGCCGGCGATGGTCGCGGCAAGCACGCGCTCGACCAGAAGCGTACCGTTTGCGCGAAGCAAACGAACGCGGACGCGGTAGGTTCCGCTGGCCAGCGAAAACTCCGCAACTTGATGCCCGCGTGAGAAGTCGTGGCTGACAAGCGCCCGGCTCTCGGCGAACTGCAGGACCACGGATCCCTGCGCGTCGAGCACGTCCGTCGTAACTGTGCTGAACTCCGCGCCAGCGACCAAGGACGTTACAACCCCTACCTCGACCACGTGACTCTGCGCGCCACACCCGCAAACACTCGAGGCGATCAAAGCACTGCAAAACGCCGCGACGCGCATGGACCACATGGGCACTCCTGGACGCGTGGCCGTGATGGCGGCGCGAAAGCTAGCCTGTCTATTTACGCCTCTAAACACACCAAGTCTAAGAAAACCGGCGACCTGGTCGAAAATGCTGCCGTTCGGCCGAGGCGAAAACTCGGGAGGACGTGACGTGCGGCTACCACTGCCGCATGAACTGACCGCTGCCGCAGTCGCCGAGCGCTTGCGGCGAGGTCGCGCGCATGACGCAGCGAGCTTCAGCGGCATTGGTTTCGAGATTGCGAGCGCGCTCGCACGCGGCGATGGCGGAGGGACGCATGCCCTCGTTGAAGTGCGGGTTGGGCCGACCGGTCGCGTCTATTAGAGCAGCCATGTGTTCGATGAACTCGGTGCACGTTGGCGTCCGTCCGTGGTCGGCCGCTGGCACGTGAACAGATGGCACGCCTTGCTGGTGCACGCCTTCTTGCTGCGCAGCTGGGGTAGCGGGCGCCGCGGCGGGCGTGCGATCGCAGGCAGATATGCCGAGGATCCCCACAACACTGAGCAGAAGAGTGACTCGTTTCAACATGAAATCCTCCGACGCAGCGCGTCGCATAACACGGCCCAGAGGCTCGGTCACGCACGCGTTTTTCATTGGCCATTGCCTCACGGGCGTCTACGATCAGCGCGGTTTCTTCCTGAGGAGGTCCAGCGTGATCATTGGCGTACCGACAGAGATCAAGACTCGTGAGTACCGTGTGGGCATCAACCCGGGTGGCGTGCTTGCCCTGGTGCGTGCGGGGCACAAAGTCTTGGTGCAGGCGGGCGCTGGTGAGGGATCGGGAATCGGAGACAAGGAATTTCAAAGCGCAGGCGCCACGATCGTGCCGAACGCATCCGATGCGTGGAGCGCTGAGATGGTCATGAAGGTAAAGGAGCCGCTAGCGGCTGAGTACCAATATTTCCGTCCCGGGTTGATCGTCTACACCTATCTCCACCTCGCTGCCGAGCCCGAGCTCACCAACCAGCTGATGGAAAAGAAGGTTCGCGCTGTTGCCTACGAGACGATTCAGAATCCGGACGGCGCTCTTCCACTCTTGCGCCCAATGAGCGAAGTCGCGGGGCGTATGTCCGTACAAGCGGGCGCTTCTGCGCTCGAAAAAGAAAAAGGCGGCAAAGGGCTCTTGCTCGGCGGAGTTCCTGGAACGCGTCGCGGGCGTGTCGCCGTCCTGGGCGGCGGAATCGTCGGCAGCAATGCTGCACAGATCGCCGTTGGCATGGGCGCACACGTGACGGTGCTCGACGTAAACCACGAGCGCATGGCTTACCTCGAGGATATTTTCCGCGGATCGATCGAGACGCTTTACTCCAATCCGAAAAACATCGAGAAGGCAGTTTCGGAAGCGGATTTGGTGATTGGCGCAGTCCTCGTGACTGGCGCGAAGGCCCCGATTCTCGTCGATGAAGAACTCTTGAAGCGCATGGAAAGAGGCTCAGTCGTCGTAGACGTTGCCGTCGATCAGGGCGGCTGCATCTCAACCTGCCGTCCTACGACGCACGATAACCCCACGTACGAGCTGCACGGCGTCATTCACTATTGCGTCCCGAATATGCCCGGCGCCGTCTCGCAGACCAGCACGTTCGCGCTCACCAACGTAACGCTCCGCTACTGCCAGCTCATCGCGCATCACGGCATCGTTGGCGCGGTGAAGGAAAACAAAGCGCTCGCCCTCGGCGTCAACTGTTGGGATGGCGCCTGTACGTACGAAGGCGTCGCTCAAGGCGTGAATGTGCCCTACACACCGCTCAGCAAAGCCATGTGAGCGAGCGCAAACGCTCATCGTAAGTTAGTTCCACGTTCCTGTGCGTAAGGAGTAAGCTCGCTTCGATCGGAGCGTGCGCTGTGCGCCGTCGATACGAGCAACTTAGGGCCGCCCTTCCCCATGTGCAGCTGCAACCCGCGGCTGCGCTGCGGCGTGCTTGGAAGCAAGGCTACACGCGGGAGATTTTTCGAGCGGATCTCGTGGCGGGGATCGCCGTGGGCGTGGTGGCCCTGCCGCTCTCCATGGCGCTCGCCATTGCATCCGGCGTTCCGCCCCAGCACGGCTTGTACACCGCGATCGTGGGCGGCGCGATTATCGCAATCTTGGGCGGGTCGAAAGTCCAGGTCTCCGGCCCGACCGCCGCATTCGTCGTGCTCCTTGCGCCGGTTTCCGCGCGCTATGGGCTGGGAGGCCTGCTGCTCGCGACCGCGATGGCCGGCGTAATCCTCATTGCGATGGGCGTGATGCGAATGGGGCGCCTCATTCAATTTATTCCCTATCCAGTCACGACGGGTTTCACGGCGGGCATCGCGGTAGTGATCGCAACGCTGCAGTTTAAAGATCTCCTAGGCCTCGACGTACCCCACACGCCGGAGAAGTATTTGGAGCGCGTCGGCGAGCTCTTTCGCGCACTGCCGTCATCACGTTGGCAGGACTTCGCGGTCGGTGCGTTCACCCTGATCGTGTTGCTCCTCGTGCCCCGTTTTACGAAGCGCGTTCCCGCTGCGCTCATCGCGCTCTCGCTTGCCGCCGCAGGGGCCACACTGCTTCCGCATGTCATTCCGCAGTTCAGCGTCGCAACGATAGGCACACGCTTTTCGTACGTGGCCGACGGCGTCGTTCACGGCGGCCTTCCGCAGCTGCCTCCGCTTCCAGTGTTGCCCTGGAACTTTCCGGCGGCCGATGGGCATCCCCTCGTGCTGAGCCTTGAGCTCGTGCGAAGTCTTCTGAGCTCTGCCTTTGCCATCGCCGTCCTTGGTGCAATCGCGAGCTTGCTATCCGCCGTTGTCGCCGACGGGCTCAGCGGCAAGCGGCACGATCCGGATGCTGAGTTGGTTGCGCAGGGCGTGGGCAACATCATTGCCCCTTTCTTCGGAGGCATCGCTGCGACCGGCGCAATCGCCCGCACGGCCACCAATGTACGCGCGGGCGCTCGCACACCCATTGCAGCGGTGATTCATTCAGTATTCTTGTTGGTTGCGATCGCCGCGTGCGCGCCCTTGCTGAGCTATTTGCCGATGGCATCCATGGCGGCGCTGCTACTTGTGGTCGCGTGGAATATGAGCGAGGCGAGACACTTCCTGCACACCGTACGGGTCGCGCCCAAGAGTGATGTGCTCATATTGCTTACGTGTTTCTCGCTCACGATTTTGTTCGACATGGTCGTCTCGGTCACCTTCGGTGTGCTGCTGGCGGCGCTTCTCTTTATGAAGCGGATGGCTGATGTCGCGGACGTGCGCATGGTGGGCGACCGCCACTCTCAATTGCTCGAACCTCTTCCCCAAAGCGTCCTGATTTACGAAATCGCAGGGCCGCTCTTTTTCGGCGCTGCGCAAAAAGCAGCCAGCGTTCTGGGCGATGTTCAGGCGGGAGTGAGCATCGTTATCATCGACATGCGCGCGGTTCCGATCATGGACGCCACCGGCCTCGTGAACCTCGAATCGGTCCTCGCCAAACTTAACGAGGCCAAAGTGCTGGTGATCTTCGGCGGCGTGCAAAAGCAGCCGATGAGCGTATTCGACCACGCCGACTGGCCCAAAGACGACGCACGCTTTCTTATTTGCGAAACGATCCAGGAAGCGATCGCGCAAGCCCGCAGTCGCGGCGCTGGGTCGGGCGGTTGAAGACGAAGCCTCAGTCCGCGCGCAGTGTGGCGTACTTCACGGTGAATCCAGTGAAGTCGCTGTAGATGATGTGGGGGTAGTTTGCCGCGTCGAGCACAAGCATGGAATGGTAACCCGCGAGCGCATCAGCGTCCGCGGTGCCCAGACGCCAACCTGTGCCTGCCGGCGTGATGTAGCCGAGCGAATGATCCGAACGTCGTTCGAACGTAAACCGAGGCGTACCGTCGCTTGCCAGCGCGAGTGATTGCGCGCCGCCATTCATGCCCGGGGCGCCTACCGACGTAGTCGTCCATTCGGTCGCGCCTTCCACGGCGTACATCAGCGTGTTGCTCGATCGCGTGGCGTAGGCAACGTGCCCATGACCGGAGGCGTCCATCGCCAGGGATGGGAGCGGCCCAACATCGCCGCCTGCATCGACGGTGACGGTCGTCCACGTACCCGCACTGCGTCGCGCAAAGCGCAATGTGTTCGCAGCCTCGTCGTGAAATGCGATGTTGGGCGTTCCATCCGCGCTGAATGCAAGCGAAGGCGGGCCTAGCAACTGCGTAGCGGATGCAACGACGCTGGTCTCCCACGCCGAGCCAACCAGGCTCGCGTACCGCAGGGTGTCGCCGCTCGCGTCGTGGTACGCGAGGTGTGGCACGTCGCTCGGATCAAAGGCCAGCGAAGCCGCGCTTCCCGCTGCGTCGACCACTTGCGTATCCCACGCCGAACCTGTGTATCGCACTACAACGAGCGCGCTGTCAGATGCGCGCCTGGCTGCGATCATGGGGTGATCGCTCCCGTCGATGCTCAAGGACAACGGCGGACGCATTGCTGCTGCCTCGGTAACGACCGCCGAGACCCACCCTAGTGTGGTGAGACTTGCGTGGCGAACGTTGGAGTTGGCGTAATCATAGTAGGCCACGTGAACGTGGGACGCAGAATCCAATGCGATAGCAACGTCGCCCAAGTACACAAGGCCAGCCGTGTCACCGACCGTTGCAATGCTTCCGCGAACCCAGCCTCCCGCAATGCACGTCCCTTCGTGCAGGAAGTAACCTGCATGGCAACCCACCGCGACGCACGTCGTGGCTGCGCAGTCGACGCTCAGGACGCCGGCCGCTGACGGGCAGGGAGAACAAACGTCGCCGCACATCAGCGAGGGATAGACGCATCCAAGATCGCTCGCATCGAGGCTGCCAGCATCGTTCACGCCGCCGTCCGCGAGTGAGGCATCCATCGGACCACTATCGCTGAGACCGCCATCGCTACCACCAGCATCAGCCACGAACGCGTCAGCGAGGCCAGCGTCGGTGGCCGGTGCTTCCTCGGACGAGCAAGCTGCGAGGGCAAGAGAGAGTACGGCAATCAAACGTTGGAAGGTCAGGGGCGAGCGAATGGTTGAAGTCATTGGCGCAACGTTCGCGAACTCGCTTGTTCCAGTCAAGCGAGTCCGCACGCTGAGCGAGCTCAGACCACTTTGCGGCCCTGCACCAGGCGCACAACGACCGTGATGAGCGCGAGCACGAGCAAGACGTGAATGAAGCCGCCCAACGTCACGTGAAACGCGAAACCCAAAACCCACAACAAAACCAAGATCGCGGCAACCGTCCAGAGAAGATTTGACATGAGTCCCCTACTTTCTTGCGCGCTTTGCAGATCGCGCTTTGCTTTGGTTTCTAGTCAGAGCTCGTTCCGTACCATCACCGATTGCGAACGCGGTTCAGATAGGCTGTGCGGCGCGAACGGGGCGCCAAGTCAACTCACGGACACACCCAGAAGGCTGCCGATTGCCGCGGTGACGGCCATGGCGGTGGCACCACCGAGGGTAACGCGCATCGCCGCGCGAACGATCGGCGCGCCGCCGAGATAGCCGCCAAATGCGCCAAGACCCGCCAGACTCACAAGAGAGGCGGCAGCGATCAGAGGAATTCTCCAACCCGTCGGCGCAACGATAAGTGCAACAATCGGTACGAGCGCGAAGAGCGCGAAGCTTGCCGCTGAAATCCACGCCGCTTGCAACGGCCGCGCGAGTGACGTCGCCTCGATTCCGAGCTCGTCGCGCAAGTGTGCCCCGAGCCTGTCGCGCACGCTCAGCTGCTGCGCCACCTGCTTTGCGAGTGTTTCGTCGAGGCCGCGTTTCACGTACAGCGTCGCAAGCTCGTCGAGTTCAGCTTGAGGCTGCTGCTCAAGTTCATTCTTCTCGCGCGCGATGTCGGCGTTCTCGGCATCGCGCTGCGAGCTAACCGACACGAACTCTCCGACGGCCATCGACATGGACCCCGCCACCAATCCGGCAACGCCGGCAACGAGAATGGCGGGAGTTGAGGCAGAGGATGCCGCAACGCCAATCATCAAGCTGGCCGTCGATACGATAGCGTCGTCGGAGCCGAGGACGGCAGCCCGCAACCATGCGGCGCGGCCGCTACGATGCGTCTCGCCGTGGAGTGTTCGTCTGCTTGTCATGTTTATTCAGACCTCAGTTCAGGCTGTGTAAGCGCCTAGCTTCGTGCGCCGATAGCAACGCGAGAATCCGTCGCCACGTTCTCTCGTGTACGGCCTTCCTGGGAAGCACCCGCACGATAGATAAATTGCCGCTCGCGCGCGCAATTCGTACTCCTCGGTTGGGCGTCTCGAGGTCCACATACTCGTCCCCATCGACGAGCTGCGTTCCGGCCTCGGCCGTGCACACGCGCGCGAGCTCCTCATCCGAGAGAAGCCGTAGAATGGTGTCGCGCGTGACGTACTCGGCTCGGACTGCGTTCTTCTTCATGGTTTGCCCTCTGCGGTCCGGTTTGCGAAACGGCCAACATCGCCGCAGCCCGCTCGAGCATCAGGCGTGCCGTCACAAAAGTCCCATCCTGGTCAACGCGCGCAGTGCCAAGCGCGGCAAAGTTTGCGCCCCGCGCAGAAACCGCACCGACGCGCGTGCGATGCGCGTACTTGGGAGCGCTCGGATGCGGCACGCATAGTGCACCCACGCTTAGTCCAACTACGAGAGTCGCAGCATCACTCGCCGAAAGAAAGGGCCCGGTTTTGGACGATCACACCGCAAACGCTCGCGTCAGTTCGGCCGTGGCTGATACCCAGTCCGCGCGCGCAACGCCCCTCGGGATCGAGGCTATGCCGGACGCACCCCGCAAGAAACGCCGCACGCGTCGCACATTGGTGCTTGCGTTGCTTGCATGTCTGCTGGCCGCAGGGACTGTGCAAGTGATCCGGGTTCTGCGTCGGCCACCAGAAGTTTTAGTCGTGGCGGCAAAGACCGAAGATGTCTCGCGCATGCTCGCTCTTACCGGACGAGTGGAAGCCGCGCAGACGGTCCTGTTGAGTCCGCGGTTCTCGGGGCGCATCACCGAGATTGTGCACCACGAGGGCGACCGCGTGAGCCGAGGAGAGATCCTCGCACGCCTCGCTGACACCGTCGCGCGATCGGACGTCCGTCAGCAAGAGGCCGTGCTCTCATCCCGCGAACACGACCTTGCTCAGGCGCAGCGCGATCTCGCGCGCACGTCCCTGCTGGTTTCGCGCGGAGCTGTTGCGTCCGCCGAGCTTGAATCCGCGCGGCTGCTCGTGGCGCGCGCCACCGACGACGTCCGGCGTCTTGGCGAAGTGCTGAGGGAAAGTCGTGCTCAATTGGTGTTGCTCGCACCCTTCGACGGCACGATCATCCGACGTGATGGTGAAGTCGGACAGACCGTCGGTCCCCAGAGCACAGTCTTCGAACTCGCCAGCGCGGAAGCGGCCCGCGTCTCAGCTGAAGTGGACGAACGATACGTGCGCGCGCTTCGCGTAGGCATGCGCGCGGAGATCCTTCCCGTCGGATCGGAAGACGCGCGACGTACGGCCACGGTCTCGTACGTTGCGCACGCTGTCGATCCGCAAACGGGCGCCGCGACAGTTCGATTCGTTTACGACAACGCTCCGACCAGTGTCCTCTTTGGAATGTCGGTCGATGTGAACGTGAACATCGAGACGATTGCAGCCGCTGTGACCATTCCTCGTGAGGCTGTGGGAGGCGGCGGGGCTCGGCCTTTCGTGCTTGTCGTGACGAATGGCAAAGTCGCGCGACGCGAAGTCACCGTCGATGATTGGCCGGCTCCGCTCGTGGTTGTGCGCTCCGGCCTCGCACGCGGAGAGCAAGTACTTCTAGACCCGACAGGCGCTGCTGTAGGAGCGTCCGTGCGAACCAAGCTGATGGCCCATGCTCTTTGAAGCCAAGGTGGCCACGCGCTACCTCGTATCCGCGTGGCGACAGAGCGCCTTGCTCATGTTCGGAGTATCGGTCGGTGTTGTGGTGTTCACATTTATCGCCTCGCTGATGAATGGACTCAGCGTTCGATTGACCGAGGACATCACCGGCAACGTTGCGCACGTGACGCTCGAGCCTGCGCCTCGCTTACCGCAGACATTTATGGCGTCACCGCGCGGGCGCGCTCTTTTCGCGATTCAACCCGGACACAATGTCATGCCAGTGATACGCAACTATCGCTCAATCATCGAGCAGGCTGCGCGAATGCACGGTGTACGTGCGGTTGTGCCAGAAGTCTTCGGAAACGCGACACTAGCGCGAGGTGAACAGACCCTTGCCGTAGCGGTAACAGGCATCCAAGCAAAGGACGCTGACGTCATCGCCCCTTTGACGCGCTCGATAGTGCGCGGTCGACTCGATCTCGCAGTAGGGAGCATCGTAGTCGGCTCTCGATTAGCGGCGGAACTCGGCGTCGATGTCGGCGATCGCGTGAATCTCAGAGCGGCAAACAGCGCAGCGTCGCGAACGCGATCGGCAGGTGCGGAAGCCGTGATGGTGGTTCGCGGGATCTTCACGCTAGGTGTGCAAGCGATCGATGAGCGTGTCGTCTACATCGATCTTACGTCGGCAAGAAAGCTCTTCGATGTGATCGATGGAGTCTCGATGATTGAGCTTAAAGTGGACGATGTATGGCAGGCGCCTGCGCTCGCTGAGAGACTCGGGCGCGCGACAACGCTCAGAGCTTCCAATTGGCTCAATCGAAACACGCGGCTGCAGGAAGGCCTGCGCGCGCAAGACAGCACCGCCAACATGATCAAGGCGTTCAGCCTGCTCACGATTGCCGTTGGTGTCGCCAGTGCATTGTTCTTGTCCGTTTCGCGCAGACGCTCCGACATCGGCATCTTGCGAAGCTTCGGCATCGGCCGCGGAGCGATAATTCGTACCTTTATTCTTCAGGGACTTCTCATCGGAACTGTCGGTGCGCTCGTCGGCGCAGCGCTGGGCTTTGGCTTCGCGCACCTGCTTCTGTATGCATCCATGAAGGCAACCGGCATACCTTCAATCCCCATCGATCCGGCGCAAGGCGAGTACCTACTCGCCGTCTTACTCGCGATGATTGTAAGCGGAGCCGCCGCCGTGCTTCCGGCTCGCTCCGCAGCCCGAATCGATCCACTCGAGGCGATTCAGTCGTGACGCAGCTCACTACAGTGGTCCTTGAGGCCAAGGACATCGTGAAGACGTTTGGAGAAGGCGAAGCCGCGACGCATGTTCTGCGAGGGGTTTCCACAGAGATCAGAAGCGGGGAGTTCGTCGCGCTCGTAGGGCCAAGCGGCAGCGGCAAGAGCACGTTTCTTTCGATCGCCGGCACCTTGCTCACGCCCAGCACAGGCTCGCTAGCTATAGCGGGTGAAAGCGTGCTCGGCCGCAACGAGAAGGAGATTGCCGAAGTGCGAAACCGTCACCTTGGATTTGTCTTTCAGTTTCACCATTTGCTTGAAGACTTCACCGCGTTCGAGAACGTGTTGATGCCCGTCTATGGAGCCCAAGCGCGTGTCAGTGCGCCGTTCGTCGCGCGCGCGCGTCGGCTCCTGCAACGCGTCGGCCTCAAGGACCGAATGGAGTTTCCCACGTCCAAACTTTCGGGCGGTCAAAAGCAGCGCGTAGCTGTTGCTCGCGCGCTCATTATGAAGCCGGAGATCGTGCTTGCCGACGAGCCCACGGGCAATCTCGACCGCAAGAGCTCAGACGAGGTTTTGCACCTTCTCCGTGAGCTCGCGCACGACGAAGGGACCGCATTTTTCGTCAGCACCCATGACGAGTCGATTGCGATGCGATGCGATCGGATACTCACGATGGAGGACGGCATGCTCTCCAGTACGAAACCAAGTCTGAGCTAAGCAGTCAGCGACCTTCGGAGCCCGCCTGATGGATTTGCGCTATGCTCGCACCATGACACCTGCACTGCGCTTAATGGTTCTGATCGCTGCCATCCTTGCCGCGTGCACAAGCGAGGCGCCTCCAGTTGGCACCGACGCCGGAAATGACTCGGGGCCAGAAGCAGACGCGCACTTCGACGCATCCGATGTCGCAGATGCATCGCAGGATATGGGCACCTCGCTCGACCTGGGTGAACCGATTGATATGAGCGTGGGCGATGCTGGCGCAGACGCTGGTGTAGACGCTGGCAACGCCTGCGATTTTGCGGACGCGCTCGACGATTCGTGCTCCGAGGATGCGGACTGCGAGTACTTCGTCCACCAGACGGATTGCTGTGGCAATACCTTCGCCTACGGCATCAACGTGTCCGATATTGATCAAGCGCTCGCGCAGGAACCGTTGTGCCGCGACTTCTACCCGGCCTGCGGGTGCCCCGCGATGCAAACCAATACAGACTCAGATGAGCGCGCCGGACCCGACGCTACGATTCACGTCGGGTGCATTCAGCTCGCCGCGCAACGCGTGTGCCAGACCTACGTCGCGATGCGGCCTGTCGACGCCTTCTAGAACTTGCTAGTACGAAAGTCCCAAGCCGAAGGCCCACGTCCATTGATGCGCAAGGTTCAGAGGCGCCGTCGCGCCAACGTCGCCGGGCGCTGACAAATCCACGGTAAATGCTGTTGTAATCGTGAGGGCCGCGAATCGCGCCTGTACACCGACATAACCGCGCGAACGCGAAGCGTTGACTGTGGCGAACGTTGCGTTGTTGCCGTAGTCCGCGGGAGTTGGCTCTGTGTAGGCGTCAACGCCGGGCGTGAGATCAACGACTTCACTCGTTCCGTAAATCCACGCTTGTTGAAAACCCATATAGGGCGAGAGCGTGAGCTGATTGGCAATGACGAAGGGCTTCGATACCACGATGTCGAGTGTTGGCACGGTGAGATGAAACTCGCTGTCGCCGATCATCGTCTGAACCGCGCCGCGAATCGCGACGTCCGGAATGAACGAGTACGGGCCGCGGCGGAAGCCTTCAAAGAGGGACCACTTCAAGCTGAGGCCCAAGCTCCACTGGCCGGTGCCCATCAAGTGCCCGCCCGACGACCCAAGCTCAAACCCAAACGGCAAACCTTTACGCAAGTTCAAGCGCTGCCAATAGAGCACGCTCGAGGGAAAACGGTTGCGCCCCTCGGCCGGCGCATTCGCATCACCTTCGGTGCCGAGCTGCCAATAATCCTGGCTCGACGAAATTCCGGTGAGGCTTCCTTCAAGACCAATGTAGAAACCACCGTAACCGAGTGTGCGCGCCGGCTCGAGCATCGGCTGCGCAAGCGCTGCACCTTGTTGCTGCACAAGCGCGCGCCACGAATCGTTGTCGGGAACGCGTCCACCTACGCCGTTATCGAGCGACAGCCGACCCAGCGCGATATCCATCGTGTCTGCGTGCGCGAGCGAGCTGCTCGCCAAAACGCTCAGCACTGCTACCAACGCGAAACTCGTAAGTCGGCCGTTCTGCACAGGATTTGGACGCTATCGTTCACGACTTGCGCCCGTCAAGCAGGGATGAAAGAACGCCCACGTGCCCGATCAACAAAAGCTACGCGTCGCGCCATTAAGCCCGCCTTTTCGCGTCGTTCTCGTGGAGCCGGAAATTCCGCCCAATACTGGGAGCGTTGCTCGTACCTGCGCCGGGACCTGCTCGTCCCTGCATTTGGTTGGCAAGCTAGGCTTTCGCATCGATGAACAAGCTGTTCGGCGCGCGGGACTCGACTACTGGCACTTGGTCGATCTGCATCGTCACGAAACGCTCGATGAGTTTCAGGGCCTTCACGCCAACGCGCGCATGCACCTCTTCAGTGCCGATGCAAAGCGCAGCTACACCGATGCCGATTTCCGTCCGGGCGATGCGCTGGTCTTTGGCAAGGAGTCGGTTGGTTTGCCGCGCGAGTTGCTCGCACAGCACGAGGACCGGGTCTGGGGCATTCCCATGAGTGGTGACGTGCGCAGCTTCAACCTTTCGAACGCGGTCTCGATTGTGCTTTTCGAGGCCATTCGAAAGAACGGCGGACTCGACCGTGCATTCGTTGCGTAGAGTAACGACCGCATTGGTATGCGTGCTCGGCTCGCTCGTCGCTGTGTCGGCATTCGCAGATCAGAACGATGGCGGAGTCCTTGACGCTTCGGCCGTTGTCGCGTCGCAGTCGCCGCAAGAAGCTACCGTCGACACGCCGCTGCCGACCGAATGGCTTGCGCCGGGCCCAATGCGTTGCATTCGCCGCGGGCGTCTGCGCGGGTTTTGTGCGGGCCCGCGGCGGGTTCCACAGCCGAGCGGCGAGTTTGCAGCTCGCGCAAACGCACTTGGCTCGGCACGCGTGCAGCGGCGTCACTTTTACTGAGCGAGCCGCCGCGCGATGAATGGGTCAGTGCTGCTGGCACTGCTGTTCAGACCGACGCCGCTGCGAGCACGTTGCTGTGGCCTCTGGAAGGCGGCACCGTGTGGCGACATTTCGGACGCGTACGTCACCGACGTCGCACGCACCAGCATGCGGGCGTCGACCTCGGGGCTGACGCGGGCACCCGCATTCGCGCCGTCAACGAAGGGCTGGTCGCGTACAGCGATAATGAGGTCACGGGCTACGGCAACCTGATACTTGTGGTGCATCCCGATCGGAGCGTCACGTTCTACGCCCACTGCCGCGCCGTCTATGTGATGGCAGGCCAGCTTGTTGTCCGCGGCCAAGTGCTCGGTGAAGTGGGCGACACGGGTTACGCACGTGGGACGCATTTGCACTTCGAATGGCATGTGGAGGGGCGCGCACGCGACCCGCTCCATCATTTCGTCGGCTTTCCTGCCGGTGTTCACATCACGCCGCTCAGTGCCGACGACGAAGAAGTCACTCCTGCGGACGAGCTGCCGGCGCCCCGGGTCCGCCCTCACCGCGCCGATCGCCGCGCAAGATCGCATCGCCGGCCCGCCCACCGGGCTCCCAATCACCGCCAGCGTTCACGCCAAGGACCGTGAACCAGGCTTCACACTATGCTCCAGACCCCAGTGATCTTGGTACCCTTTTGAAGGTAATTAGTGGCACGGCCGTCGCATAGACCAGACTTCGAAGAAGATCGCCCGAAGGAGGCGCATCGCCATGAATAAGCTTTACGGGACCCTGTTCGCTGTTACTGCTGTCGCCCTCTTCGCCGGATGCCCGGTGTATGGCTCAAGCGGCGGCCCGACCGATTGCGTAGGCATCGGCTGCCCCTGCACGTCCATCACCCAGTGCGGTGTTGGAACGCTGTGCACCGCGGGCTCATGCGAGCTTGGCGATGGATGCACGACCAACGCCGAATGTGAGAGCGGCTTCGAGTGCAATCTCGCAAATCAAGTCTGCGTGCCGCAGGAAGCCTGTCGCACCAACGGTGACTGCGACTCCGGTCGTTACTGCAACAGCTCCGACGTTTGCCAGAGCTCGGGCACGTGCACGAGTGACGCAGCTTGCAGTGGCGGTTTCGTGTGCGACTTCCGCAACACGTGCGTACCGCTTGAAGGTTGCCGCACGGACGTTGATTGCAGTGGCGGCCAGGTCTGCGTGGAAGGCCAATGCCACGCGCCTGCAGACACCTGTCAGTACAACTACGAGTGCGGCGCGGGTCAGTTCTGTGTCGACAACCGTTGCACCACGAACTGCACCACCGACGAGCAATGCGCTGCGGGCTTGAGCTGCGACGGCAACTTCTGCCGCCCCGACCAGACCGAGTGCACTTCGTCGAGCCAATGCGCAGCGAATGAACACTGTGTGAGCGGAACGTGTCTCGTTGACTGCGCCATCTCGAGCAGCTGCGCTTCATCTACGTACTGCGCACCAGAAGACGAGTTCTGCCACCCGAACTGGCAGCCCAAACCCATCTGCACCGTCGATGGCGACTGCGCCGATAATCACGTCTGCCGCGAAGGTGTGTGCCGCACTCCCTGCGCTGACATGTCGAACACGACTTGCATGGGCTTCGATTCGCAGCTTCCAGTGTGTCGCGCGGCCGGGGCTGAGTACCTCTGCTTCGCCTCGGCCGAAACAACGAGCCCCGAATGCATCCGTCAGAGTGACTGCACGTCGACCGAAACCTGCGTCGATAGCATCTGTCGTAACCGCTAAGCCCGCACCCACCCACCTCCAACGGTGCGCGGCAAGCCGCCCCAGTGAGCCAAAGCTTGCTGGGGCTTTTTCTTTAACCAAGCTCGTTTGCGGCGCGGCTCAGTCGCTGGATCCGGGCGGCACTCAGCAATGCGAGGCAGAACACGACAAATGCCCCACCATGCAGGACGCCGAGCTACGTGTAGGGGCAGCAAAAGTACATTCAGCGATGGTTTTGAATCGGCATTTCTGCTAAAAGTTAACGCTAATTATGCTGAAACACCGCGGGTTAGTTTGGGGCCTTCGGGTGGTTGCTTGTGTACTTGGCTTGTCGAGCCTTTGTTCGAGCGGGACCGCCTTCGCTTACATCAGTCAGGTCGACGGAACTTTGGTTCCGCAAACGACACGCATGCAGCAATGCTTGGATCGGCCGGTCAGCGGCGAATCCTCCGTGGGCGCGGTCAACGCGCTCGCTGAAGCAGCGGTTGTGCCTGAAGCGTTCCGCCCGGTTTTGGATTCCGGCAGCGGCCACTACCGCGTCACGGTGATGGATATCGGCGAAGGCGCTGGTTACCGAAATACCTTCGGCTGGTTCTGGATCGGCACTGACATTACGGACCCTGCCAACCTGCACACCATCTTCGGTTGCCGCACCTACGGCACATGCAGCTGTCCGTGCGCTACGACGCGCACCATCACGGTCGACTTCGACATGCAGGCAGGTTTCTCGGTCGGTCGACCCATCGGCTTCTGGCTTCGCTCACCCGAGCGTCTCGATGGCTCGTCTGAAAACGGCGCCTTCGACGGAAGCGCGTGTCCGATGGACGTCGGCTGCGATGTCGTGGGCACGAACGTCAACGATTCGTGCGGTGGACGCAACGACACCAACAATCGCATTTACTTTACGAGCAAGGCGCTCAACGACGACGGCGATTATCTACACTTCCTCGTCTACCGTTCGGCAACTCACGTCAACACCTTCTACTTCGGCTTCGAAGACTTGTTCCGCGGTGGCGACAACGATTTCGAAGACATGCTTACGCGCGCCAGCGGGCTTGTGCCGCTTTGTGATCCGCAGCCCGAAACGTGCAACAACGTAGACGACGACTGCGACGGCGTCATCGACGACGGCATCACTACGCCGTGCTCGAATGCATGCGGCATGGGCACACGCACGTGCGCGGCCGGCGCCTTTGGCACCTGCAATGCGCCGACGCCTTCCCCTGAGGCGTGCAACAACCTCGATGACGACTGCAACGGCTCGGCCGACGACGGCTTATCGCGCGCCTGCTCCAACTCGTGCGGTAGTGGCACGGAGATTTGCGTCGCCGGTGGCTGGATCGGGTGCAGCGCTCGCACTCCCAGCATCGAGATTTGCGACAACATCGACAACGACTGCAACGGCTCGACCGACGAAGGCCTATCGCGCGCGTGCGCCACGGACTGTGGTAGCGGCACCGAGATCTGCTCGGCTGGAGCGTGGACCGGATGCACCGCGACTGTGCCCGGTACGGAAGTTTGCAACGGGCTCGACGACGATTGCGACGGCCTCACCGATGAAGGCTTGTCGCGCGCCTGCTCAAGTGCGTGCGGCTCAGGCTCTGAAGTGTGCGTATCCGGAGAATGGGTGGGCTGCACCGCGCCGGGCGCCGTCACGGAAACCTGCAACAACCTCGACGATGATTGCGATGGCACGATCGACGACGGCTTGACGCGCTCATGCTCGACGTCGTGCGGCGTTGGAACCGAAACCTGCGTCGGAGGCACGTGGCGCGATTGCACGGGTCCCGCTCCGGGCACCGAAATTTGTAACAACATGGACGATGATTGCGACGGCGTCATCGACGACGGAAACCCCGGCGGCGGTGGCGGATGTTTGCCGACGGGCGATGGCGGCTACGCCACCGTCGACCTCGACGGCGGAGTTCCTGCTGGTGACGGTGGCATATGCGCCGCCGGTCGTTTGCGCTGCACCGCCGGAGTATTGAGCTGCGAAGGGGCCTCGAGCCCGCGTCGCGAAATCTGCAATTGCGAAGACGACAACTGCGACGGCAACGTGGACGAAGACCCAGACAACACGTTGTGTCCTGGTGGCGCGTGCATTTCCTGCGCTTGTGCTTCGCCTTGCAATGGAACGGAGTTCCCCTGCCCGCGCGACAAGATCTGCGATACCTCGTACGCCGATCCAGAGAACGGCATCTTAATCGGCCTGTGCGTCTCGGGCCTCTGCGCCGGGGTCAGCTGCACCGATCAGGAGATCTGCGATCCCAACAACGGTCTGTGCCGCAACGTTTGCAACTCGATCACATGTCCCGGCGGGGAAGCGTGTGTGCGCGGCCTTTGCGTTGAAGACAACTGTTATGGCCGAGGATGCCCAACCGGTGAGCGTTGCGTCGCAGCCGTATGCGAAGCGGACCCCTGCTTCAACACCGACTGCGGTATCAACAACTTCTGCCGCGACGGGGTGTGCCATCCGGCATGTCAATCGCGTTGCGAGGGAACCGAAGTCTGTCAGGACGGCACGTGCGTCGACAGTCCATGCGATCCCGCTTGTACCGCTGGCGCGGCATGTGTCGACGGCACGTGCGTCTCCACGACCGATTGCTCACCGCGATGCCTCGCCGGTCGCACCTGTCAGGACGGCACCTGCGTCGATGACGTCTGTGATCAGATCACGTGCGGCCTCGGCTACGTCTGCGAGAACGGGAGCTGCACTGTGCCCGCGCCGCCGGCAGCGCCTCCGCCCTATCGCGCGATTGCCTCGGGCGGCGGCGGTTGCGCGTGCAGCGCGGCTGGCGCAAGCGAATCGACGAGCGGCGCGCCGTTCTTCTTGAGCTTGGCCTTCGCCTTTGGCGTGCTCGCATGGCGTCGACGGAAGGCGCTCAACGTTCGAAAGCTCGGGGTCGTCGCCGCGGTGCTTGCCGCGTTTCTAACTTCGGGCTGCGACGTCGACCCTTTCTGTTTCAATTGCGGCGAAGTCGATGGCGGCGTCGACGCAGGTCGCGACATGAACACCTATGACAGCCACATTGACCCGCGTGACGGTTGCGTCCCCACGTCCGAGACCGAAACCTGCAACGGACTCGATGACGACTGCAACGGACTCATCGATGACGGATTCAATCTCCAGACAAATCCTGATCATTGTGGCGCTTGCGGACGCGCATGCGGCCTGCCGTTCACCTTCCCGAGCTGCGTGAGCGGCGAGTGCGTCGTTGAGACCTGTGAGCTTGGACACGTGGATCACAACGGTCTGGCGATCGACGGTTGTGAATACGAGTGCTTGAACAGCGGCAACGAGATTTGCGACACGCTCGACAACGACTGCGACACGCAAACCGATGAAGGCTTCATGCTCGACAACGACGTCGAGAATTGCGGCGCGTGCGGACGCGTGTGTTCGTTTGCCAACGCAACCGTCCTCTGCACCGCTGGCGTCTGTCACAAAGACGAATGCATCGGCGGTTACGAAGATGCAAACGCCATTGAAGCAGATGGCTGCGAGTATCGCTGCACACCGACCGGCATCGAGTTGTGCGATGGCATCGACAACAACTGCGAGGGCCAAATCGATGAAGACTTCGATCTCCTCACCGACACGCTGAACTGCGGTTTGTGCGGTCGCACATGTTCGTTCCTGCACGCGGGCAGCGCGTGCTCCGGCGGCATCTGCGTGCCAACGACTTGCATGCCAGGTTTCTTGGATCTGGACGGTAGCCCGGGATGCGAGTACGCGTGCACAGTTACAAACGCGATCGACTCATGCAATCGCCTCGACGACGACTGCAACGGTACTGTCGACGATGAAGATCCGATGGTTGGCATGCCGTGCGGCACGACCACCGGCGCATGCGAAGCTGGAACGAACACCTGCCAAGGCGGGTCCATTGTTTGCGTGGGCGCGCTCGGAGCAACATCCGAGGTCTGCAACGGCATCGATGACGACTGCGACAGCATGACCGACGAAGGCAGCCTGCCCGGCGTGGGCGCACGCTGTGGAGCCACGAACGCTGGCGCATGCGAATACGGCATGGTTGCGTGCTCCGCAGGTTCACTGAGCTGCGGCGGAGCGCTAGTAACGGCGGGATCGGAGACGTGCAACGGTGTCGACGACAACTGCGATGGCACCATCGACAACGCCCCCTCTGCGCCGACCACGACGCCAGCATCATGCACCGAAGTACGCGGCGTATGCGCAGGACGCACGCCTGTCTGCCAAGGCGCCACCGGTTGGAACTGCACTCTGCCGATCACCTACCAAGCCACCGAAACGATCTGCGATACGTTGAACAACGACTGCGACGGATCGACCGATGAAGGCTGCATCACGGTCGCCGGCGCCTCCGATACGCGCCTCGACACGATGGACGCAGCAGGATCGTGGAACTCGATCACCCCGTTCATCCTGGGAGACGGCGCCAACCGCGTGTACGTCTCGTGGATGGATATGAACGACGGGGCAGGAGCGGCTACGTGTTGCAATAGCGGCGGCGGTTGCGGCGCCGTGGTGGCGTGCGGCGGGTCACGCGTTTGCGTAGGCACAAGCTGTTTGCAGAACGCACAAGCCTTCTTCACGCGCAGCACCAACAACGGCGCGGCGTGGGATACACCGATTCGCATGAATACCGGCACAGGCGCGGCGATCGCGCCGATCCTGGGCGTAACGACGAGCGGCGAAGACATCGCGGCGGCGTGGGCCGACTTCCGGGGGGGCAGCTACCGTCAGATTTGGACGCGACTCGACACCAACTTCGGCGCAGCATTCTCCGCGGGGGAAGTGCGCGGCAACTCGGGACAAGCACTCGATTCGTTCAACACGGCCATCGCCACCGCCAGCAACAAGGTTTATGTCGTCTATGAAACCTTCACCACCTCCCGTGAGCGACACGTCTTTTTGGTTCGCTCGACTGACAACGGCGCCACCTGGAGCGCTCCCTTGCAAGTCGACCACGGCACGGGCACCGATTTCGTGGCTGCAACGCCCAGGGTCGCGGCCATCGGCAATAACGTCTACGTGACGTGGCGCGACAACCGCAATGGTTCGCTCGACGTGTTCGTCAATCGTTCAACCAACAGCGGCGCGGCGTTCGCAGCGAGCGACACTCGATTGGATGTGGGAACAATCGCGGGAAGTTCGTCGAGCTTCAATCCGGTGATTGGCGCCGAGGGCACGAATGTCTACGTCGCGTGGGTCGATGACCGCATGGCCGGCTCGTTCGACATTTGGGTGAACCACAGCAGCGACTCGGGCGCGACGTGGGTTACATCGTCTGCAACTCGCCTCGATCAAGACACGTTTGGCCACGACAGCATCGATCCGCAGATCGTGACGCCCGCCGCCGGTGTCGCGCTCGTCTCGTGGATCGACTATCGCTACGGCTTCCCCGACATTCTCGCCGCACGTACGGGCGACGCCGGAGGAACGTGGTCCGTGCCGGCGCGCGTTGATACGGGCGGAGCCGCAGGCACATCGGGAAGCTATGACGTCGCGATGGGGGCAAGCTCGAGCCTGATCACGATTGCGTGGGCCGATGACCGCAGTGGGTATCTCGACATCTACGCGAACTTCTCACTCGACGGCGGCGTTACGTGGCAGCCGCAAGACTACCGTCTCGATTCATCGATGGTGGGTTCGAGCGACAGTCAGTCGCCCGCCGTCTACGTCTCAGGCTCGCGCGCGCACGTTGTTTGGATCGACAATCGTAGCGGTTCGATGGCCGATCTGTATTATCGACGCATGCAGTAGTGATTCTGGCCGGCGAGCGCAGTCGCCGGCCCTGCTTGCCTCTAAGACTGCAGACGGCAAGCGTGTCGGCTTTCTCGTTGGCACTGTCTGGACTTGATCACTCGCCTGCGCCCAGCGCATCACGGCGCGGTTAGGCGATAGCCAACGCCAGGTTCGGTCATCAGAATCTTCGGCCGTGCAGGGTCAGCTTCAAGCTTGCGGCGCAGCTGCGCCATATAGACACGAAGATAGTGCGTTTGGCTTTGCGCATTCGGTCCCCACACCTCTTTGAGAATCGAACGGTGCGTGAGCACCTTGCCCGCGTGCCGCGTGAGCAAAGCCAAGAGCCGGAACTCGATGGGCGTCAGATGTACTTGGCGTCCGTCCACGAAGACTTCCCGACGCGCAAAATCCATCTTGAGCGCACCCGCCTCGACGACCGCCGCCGGTTCGTCGGTGCTCTGAGCCGCGTGACGTTGAGCGACCCGCATGCGCGCCAAGAGTTCGTTTGCGCCAAAGGGCTTGGTCACATAGTCGTCCGCGCCGGCGTCGAGAGCCGCCACTTTGTCTTCTTCGCGCCCGCGCGCGGAGAGCACGATGATGGGGACCGAGCTCCACTCGCGGATCTGCTTCGTAAGATCGAGCCCGTCACCATCGGGCAGGCCAAGGTCGAGAAGAATCATTTCCGGATTATGCGAGGTGGCTGCTGCGATCGCTTCGGCGCAGGTACCGGCCTCGACCAATCGGTAGCCGTGACTCGTCAGAGACGCGCGCAAGAAGCGCCGCATCTGCGGTTCGTCTTCAACGAGGAGCACCAGCGGACCCGCATCGCTCATGATTCGCCCTCCTCTGGTGGTACGGTCGGAGGATTCTCGCCGCGGGGCAGATTGATACGAAACACGGTACCGCCCCCTTCGCGAGCATGCGCGCTCATTGAGCCTTTGTGAGCCTCGACGATGCTACGACAAATCGCGAGTCCTAGGCCCACTCCCCCGACACCGACATGCTGTCCTCGGAAAAACTTCTCAAAAACCCGCGCTTCATCCCCAGGAGGCAAGCCGGGTCCACGGTCAGCAACGTCGATTTCAAGCGCCGTCGAGCTCTGCCGCGCCGTGACTTCAATCGCGGATCCCGGCGGGGTGTACTTCGCTGCATTCTCAAAGAGGTTCAAGAAGACGTGCTCGAAAAGCACGGGGTCGACCGCAATGAGGGGCAGGTCCGCAGGCAGGTCAATACGAACGGTGTGGTTCTGTAGCTTCTTTTCCAAGCGCGCGAGCGCGGAACCAACAATTTCTTCCAGCGGAACCCACTCACTCTTGACGGCGACAGTTCCCGAGTCCAGCCGAACCATCTCAAGGAGGTTGGCAACGAGTCGCTCGAGACGTTCGGCTTCCTCGCAAATTGTTTGCAGCATCTCCAGACGTTCGCCGCTCGCGAGATCGCTCTTCGTATCAAGCAGCGTGCTCGCCGCACCCGTGATTGCGGCCAGCGGCGTGCGCAAGTCGTGCGAGACGGCGCTCAGAAGAGAGCTGCGCATCTCCTCCGTGCGCATCTTGAGCTGCGCATCTTTCGCCTCCTCGGCGTAGCGGGCGCGCTCAATCGCAACAGCGATCTGTCGCGCAAAGGAATCTAAAAGATGGCGATCATCGGACTCAAAGCTGCGCCGCGCCGAATCGATGCGCAGAGCTAATACGCCCACGGCTTTCCCAGTAGCGCTGGTCAAGGGAGTGCATTGCACGCGGGCTCCCGAGAGAGTTGCGGTGTGCGCGCCGGCGAGCTGTCCATGCTCGAACGCCCATCGCGCCACGCCAAGCTCGTCTGCGGCCAGCTCGGCCGCGCCGGGACTTGCGGCTAACACCTGCAATGTGCCGCTCGCGGTTGGCGCGAGTACGGTGACATGAGCATCGAGCGCGTCGTGCACGAGCCGCGCCGCAACGGCCGCCGTTTCAAACGGATCGACCGTGCGGCCAATCTCGCGCGTCAGAGCGTAGAGCGATGCTGTGCGCCGCTCCCGCAAACGAGCGCCCTCTTCCTGATGACGGAGACGAGTGGTGAGGCTGCTCATCACCAGGCCCACAACGAACATTACGCCAAACGTGAGCGAGTGCCGCACATCGCTGACTGCAAATGTGTAAAAGGGCGGTACGAAGAAGAAGTCGAGGCAAGCGACCGACAACGTCGCCGCGAGCACCGACGGGCCCCGACCAAATCGCAGTGCGACGAGCATGATCCCGAGCAGGAAGATCATCACCACGTCAGGGAGCGATAGGATCTGCGTGAGCACCGTTCCAAGCCCCGTTGCCACAGCCACCATCAGCGCCGCTGACAGATACGGACCGGCGCGGAACGGTTGCGCGGGCGGAGAATCACCGCTCGATGCTGCCTCCCCCGCACCGCGGATAACGTGAACATCGATGTCGCCGCTGCCTCGAACCAATTCGTCGAGCAACGAGCCGCGAAAGCGGTCGCGCCACCACGAGTGGGTGGGCTTTCCGATAATGATGCGCGTGACATTTCTGGTACGCGCGTACGCGAGCAACGTTGCGCTCACCTCATCGCCGGTCAGTCGAATGACTTCCCCACCAAGCGTTTCCGCCAGGCGCAAGTGCGCCTCAAGGCGCGCGCGATCAGCATCGGACATGCCCCGCAAGCGAGGGGTATCGACCGACACGGCGATCCACGGAGCACGAAGACCCGATACCATTCGAAATGCCGCGCGAGCGAGACGAGCCGAGGCGGGGCTTGGCCCAACGCACACTAAAATGCGTTCACTCGCCGCCCACGTACTTTCAATGCCATGGTCGCGGCGATAGTCCTGCATGTCGGCATCGACACGCTCCGCAGTGCGCCGCAACGCCAACTCGCGCAGTGCAATCAAATTGCCGTGCTTGAAGAAGTGATTCTGCGCGCGGGCGGCCTGCTCCTCGCCGTAGACCTTTCCTTCACGCATGCGCACAAGCAGCTCGTCGGGCGTCAGGTCGACAAGCTCCAAGTCGTCAGCTCGCGCTAGAACGGAATCAGGGACCGTCTCGCGCACCTCCACATGAGTTATCTGCGCCACGACATCGTTCAGCGATTCGACGTGCTGCACGTTGAGGGTTGTGTACACGTCTATGCCCGCGTCGAGAAGATCGAGCACATCCTGCCAGCGCTTAGCATGACGACCGTGCGGAGCGTTGGTGTGGGCCAGCTCGTCCACGAGTACCACTTTCGGCTTGCGTGCGATGGCCGCGTCGACATCGAATTCTTCGAGTCGCGCGCCCCGATACTCCACGACCCGCCGCTTGAGAATCTCGAGCCCCTCCATCAGGGCCGCCGTATCCGCACGACCGTGCGTCTCGACGACGCCAACGACAACGTCGACGCCGTCTTTATGCAGGCGCTGCGCAAGCTCGAGCATGGCGAAGGTCTTGCCCACGCCCGGCGCAAAACCGAAAAAAATCTTGAGGCGCGCGCGACTCTTTCGCGTTTCCTCTGCGTTTACACGCGCGAGAAGCGCATCGGGATCTGGTCGCGATTCGCCCGCCGCCATAGTCACGAGCCTACTCTCTCAGCGCGCGCAACGCTCGATTTAGCAGCAGAACATTCACGCGCGCTTCTCCGAGCAATCCAAGCGTGCGACCCTCCGTAAACTCCGCGACAACACTTCGCACGCGCGCCTCACTGAGCCCCGTCTCACGAGCCACGCGATGAACCTGGTAGAGAGCCGCAGCCGGCGAGATGTGCGGGTCAAGCCCGCTCCCAGACGCCGTCACCAGATCAATCGGGATCGGCGCGTTGTAACCCGGATCAGCCGCGTGAAGAGCTGCCACGCGCTCTTGCACCGCTGTCACAAGGGCGGGATTGGACGGACCGAGGTTTGACCCTGACGAGGCTGCGGCATTGTAGGGGGCAGGTCCCGTTGCGGAAGGACGACTCCAAAACTCAGCAGGCCCCCCGAAGGCTTGCCCGATGAGCGATGATCCGACGACGTGGCCGCCTTCATAGACAAGACTGCCTTGAGCGTTGGAGCGGAACGCCAAAGATGCCAGCGCAGTAACCGCCGCGGGGAAGACTACGCCGGTTAGCACCGTGAGCAAGAGAACGAGGACGAGTGATTGACGAAGCATCCGCATGACGACTCTCTTTCAGGCCAAGTGCATGGCGACGAGCGACAAATCGATGAGCTTGATGCACGGAAACGGGAGCACCACACCGCCCAAGCCGTAGATGAGCAAGTTGCGCTGTAGCAGCTGAGGAGCGGCGGCCGCTCGGTAGGCCACGCCGCGCAACGCGAGCGGAATGAGCGCGACGATGATGAGCGCATTGAAAATAACCGCTGACATCACGGCGCTCGTCGGTGAGTGCAGGCGCATGATGTTGAGCGCGCCAAGCACTGGGTAGGTTGAGGCGAACGCCGCCGGAATAATCGCAAAGTACTTGGCGACGTCGTTGGCGATACTAAACGTCGTCAGTGAGCCGCGTGTCATAAGCATCTGCTTGCCAATCTCGACGATGGTCAGAAGCTTGGTGGGGTTCGAATCGAGATCCACCATATTGCCCGCCTCTTTTGCGGCTTGCGTACCGGAGTTCATAGCGACCGCAACGTCAGCCTGAGCAAGCGCCGGCGCATCGTTCGTGCCGTCACCGGTCATCGCGACCAAGTGCCCTTGCGCTTGGTACTCGCGAATCTTCGCGAGCTTCATCTCGGGCGTTGCTTCGGCGAGAAAGTCGTCAACGCCTGCCTCAGCCGCAATCGCCGCCGCGGTCAAAGGGTTGTCGCCCGTGATCATGATGGTGCGAATGCCGATGCGACGCATTTCGAGGAAGCGCTCGCGAATGCCGCCCTTCACGATGTCCTTGAGTTGCACGACGCCAAGCACGCGTTTTCCATTCGCAACCACGAGCGGTGTTGAACCACGCTTCGCAATGTCTTCCACGATTGCACGCATCGCGATGTCGACGACGCCACCCTGCTCTTTTACAAATCGCTCCACGGCGTCCGCTGCACCTTTGCGAATTTGCTGACCGTCGAGGTCCACACCGCTCATGCGCGTCTGCGCTGCGAAAGGAACGAAGGTGGCCTTGAGCTGCGCGATGTCGCGCGCACGAATATCGAATTTCTCTTTGGCGAGCACGACGATGCTTCGCCCCTCGGGCGTCTCGTCGGCGAGCGAGGAAAGCTGGGCTGCGTCAGCGAGCTCGCGTTCAGTTACGCCAGGCGCGGGCAAGAAGGCAGTCGCTTGACGATTGCCAAGCGTAATCGTCCCGGTCTTGTCGAGCAGTAGGATGTCGACGTCGCCTGCGGCCTCCACCGCGCGTCCGGAGGTCGCAATCACGTTGGCCTGAATCATCCGATCCATACCTGCAATACCGATCGCCGAGAGGAGACCACCGATGGTTGTCGGGATGAGGCAGACGAGAAGAGCGACGAGAACCGTCATGGTCACGGGAGTGCCCTGCCCCGAGACCGAAACCGCGTAACGCGAGTACGGAAGCAGGGTCACTGTCGCCAGCAAGAAGACAATCGTGAGGCCCGCCAACAGGATATCGAGCGCGATTTCGTTTGGCGTCTTTTGACGCTTGGCGCCTTCAACCATCGCGATCATGCGATCGAGAAAGGTCTCGCCAGGGTTCGCCGAGATCCGCACGACAAGCCAGTCGGAGAGCACGCGAGTTCCACCCGTGACGGCACTTCGGTCACCGCCACCTTCGCGGATGACCGGCGCACTCTCGCCGGTGATTGCGCTTTCATCGACGGATGCAACGCCTTCGATGATCTCGCCGTCGCCCGGGATGAGCTTGCCTGCCTCCACGTAGACGATGTCGCCCTTGCGCAAAGCACTGGCTGCTACTTGTTCGCGCGCAGAGTCGCGCGCGGTGTCGCTGAGGCGTGTCGCTTCTACATCCTTACGGGCCTTGCGAAGCGTGTCCGCTTGCGCCTTGCCCCGGCCTTCCGCCATTGCTTCGGCGAAGTTCGCGAAGAGTACCGTGAACCAAAGCCAAACGGACACTGCGAGGGCGAAGCCCCACGGTGTGTCCGACTGCCCTGTCACAAGAGCATGAATCGCGATGATCGTCGTGAAGGCGCTTCCGACTTCGACCACGAACATGACGGGATTGCGCACCATGCGGCGCGGGTCGAGCTTGATGAAAGCATCACCCAACGCTCGCATGACAATCGCGCGTTCAAATAGAGGACGTTTGGCCACCTGAGTCATGACAAATCCCTCAATGCTCGGCAGCGAGCGTAAGTTGTTCGACGATGGGGCCGAGCGCATCGGCCGGAATGAACGTAAGTGCGCCTACGAGCAGGATGGTCCCGACGAGAAGCGCGACGAAAAGAGGTGTGTGAGTTGGAAGCGTTCCAACCGTGGAAGGAATTTCTTTTTTGCGCGAAAGCGAGCCCGCGATAGCGAGCACCGGAACAATCACCCAGTAGCGTCCGATCAACATCGCGATGCCGTGCGCAACCGCGTAGAACATCCCGTTGACCGTAATACCGCCGAAGGCTGAGCCGTTGTTGTTCGACGCCGACGTAAACGAGTAGAGGATCTCGCTGAAGCCGTGAGCGCCCGGGTTGAAGACAGGCGTGGTTCCCGCTGGCACAGCGCTCGCGATGGCAGTTCCGACGAGCACGCAGGCAGCCGGCAGAAGGATGACCAACGACGCCATCTTCATCTCGAACGCTTCGATCTTCTTTCCTAGATACTCCGGAGTTCGGCCTACCATCAGGCCTGCAATGAACACCGCGATGATGGCGTAAATGATCAACCCGTACAGGCCCGAGCCCACGCCTCCGAAAATGATCTCACCGAACTGCATCAGCACAAGGGGCACGAGTCCCCCGAGTGGCGTGTAGCTGTCGTGCATGGAATTGACGGATCCGTTGGAGGCTGCGGTGGTCGTGGCCGCCCAGATCGCGGAATTCGCCGTGCCGAAGCGAACCTCCTTGCCTTCCATATTTCCGCCCGTGGAGGTCGCGCTTGCCGAGTCGTCGATGCCCAATCCGTGCAACGCAGGATTTCCCGCAGCCTCTGCAGCCATGGTGGCGAAGGTGAGCGGTACGAGTACGAGCATCATCGCGGCGAAGAGGGCCCAGCCTTGGCGCCGTTGCTTGATCAGGTCGCCGAACGTGAAGCACAGCGCGGCCGGAATGAGAATGATCGCCACAACTTCGACAAAGTTGGCGAACGGAGTCGGATTCTCAAACGGGTGCGCGGAGTTGACGTTGAAGAATCCGCCGCCATTGGTGCCGAGCTGTTTGATGGCGATTTGCGACGCGGCAGGGCCGCGCGCGATCCACGTTTCGCCGACATGCACATAGGCATCGAAAGTCTGAACAACACCTTGCGACACCAACACCAACGCGACGATGAACGATAGAGGAAGGAGCACGTAAATCGTGCTGCGCACCATATCGACCCAGAAGCTTCCCAGGCCTGCGGCGCTCTTCTGCGTGAAGCCGCGCACAAGGGCGACGAGCACAGCCATGCCGGTTGCGGCAGAAAGAAAGTTCTGCACGGTCAACGCGAGCATCTGCGTCAGATAACTCATGGTCGACTCGCCACCGTAGGCCTGCCAGTTTGTATTAGTCGCGAACGATATCGCGGTGTTGAATGAGACTTCAGGCGAGACCGCGCCAAGAGCTGCAGGATTTAGCGGCAAGTGCCCCTGCACTCGCTGCAGGCCATAGACAATGACAAAACCGATGGCGTTGAAGACAAGCAGCGACGCCGCATAGCGCTGCCACGACATGTTTTCTTTGCTGTCGATCCCACTCAAGCGATAGAGCACACGCTCAATTGGACCGAGAACCTTGCCGGCGATCGCGGCCTTGCCTTCGTAGACCCGTGCCATGTAGCGGCCGAGCGGGACGCCGAGCAGGGTCACCGTTCCGAAGAACAGAAGGCATTGCAAAATGGAGTTGCCAGTCATGACAATTTCTCAGGCAAGAGCAGAGCCACGAAGAGGTAAACAAATAGAAGAGCGGCCAACGCGCCGCCTATGACATTGAGCCAAGACATAGCGACCTCAGAGCTTCTCGCAGAGCTTCACAAAGCCCCACGTGAGTGCGAAAAACGACAATCCAATCGCGAGCAGCAACGCATCCATGTCGGGCTTCCCTTGAGTTGCGAACGGGTCTTCTGTGCGCGTCAAATGTACTGGCGCGCGAATCAAAGCGATGTATAGGCGTCGTGGCAGAGCATCAAGAAAGCGTTAAGACGCGCAGTCTTGGCTCTGCCGAACGTGGACTAGAACCAAGCCGTTGCGCCTAACGTGAGCGTGTTTTGCGCGCGGCTGTTTGCAAGAAACGGCATCGACGTCCCATCTCCCGACACATCGCCACCGTAGTAGATCTGGCTCGCCGCCTGGTCATGTCGAAACTCCAAGCGGAACGAGACATGATCCGCAGGTCGCGCTTCAAGAGTGAGCGTTCCCGAGGAAACCCACGAGGCGGGGAAGAAAATGGGACTCGCAGACCCCGACGCATTCGCGGCGAGGTGCTCGTAGAAGACATCCGCGCGCGCGGCGACGAAGAGTCCGTCAACGAGCTTCACGCGCGCGTACGCGGCGGCCGCCGCCCACGAGCTCGTGCCGAACGTGTTCGGCTCAAAGCCCACGTCACCATGCAGCATCAGGGAGAGACGCGTATTGACTGTCCACAATGCGTACGCATCGAAGAGATGACGCCAGGGCTTGCCCTCAGCGGCGCCTGCATTGCGTTCTGTGCCGCCCATGTACAGCATGCTGACCGACAAGTGATCGGGACGGTTGTAGGTGAGCTGAGCCTGAATCGATTTCTGCGGATTGTTGTCGAGCGCGCTATTCCAGCCGTTGTAGACGCCCAGCGTTGCCACCCACTCGTCCGTGATGTTCAAGGCCGCGCGCGCGCCGACGTGGTAAAACGGCAAACCAAAGAAGAGGTTGGATCGCGACCAGTTCCAACTATCGCGAACCGGGATGCTTTCCGGTCCGATCGGAGAGAGAAACAAGCCGCCGCTCACGAGCAAGGGGTGCTCCGTTCCGAAGCGGTATCCTGCGTACGCCTGCTGGATGTACTTCCACAGAGATGCGTCCCCACCGGCGACGCCACCACCGCCGACGATACTGGTTTCGCCAAGGTAGTACGTGCTCGGCGTTTGCCCCACTTGCAGCATGACGCGGCCGACTACGTTGTGCGCGTCCCACTGCGCATCAAGCGCGACGTTGCTGATCGCGAAGGAGTTGTGTCGCGAATCAAAACCACGAAACGCGGTGATGCCGTTGCTTGGCTGATTGAAGTTGTAGCTGTAGTACGCCTCGGCATACCCCGAAAGCGTGAACGGCGGCGGTGTTTCAGCGGCATCCGGCGCAGACTGCGCGGACGCGCTTCCAACGGAGAGAGAAATGAAGCTCGTGACGAGAGCGAGGCGGAGTGTTGTCTTCATGCGCGCAAGTTGTGCCCTTCCCCACGCCTCGTCTAGGCCCTGATCGCGATCTTAACGCCATCCTGATGCGTGGGCGCTCATTCTTGATCGGTGCCTGACTTCGAACGACGCAATCTGTGAAGTGTGGTAGCTACAGAGCGATTCTGGAAAGCGAAGGCACATGAATCACGCGCGTCGAAACGTCGAAGACATCGTCCTTGGCCTGCTGCTTATCGCAGTTGGAGTGCTGCGCGTAGGTATCGCAATTTCCGCGAACGAAGTTTGGGAATTTGAACCCAGCGTCGCATTCGGACTGGTCGTCGTAGGGGCGTATGTTTTCGTGTGCGCGCGAAATGCGGCAAGCACCAAACCGGTCATTTAGCGATCGGCATCCACCGAGAAGACGGTTTCTTCAATGCCACGCATCGGAGCGTAGCCCAGTACTTCGCGCGCACGTGCATCGTCGACCATGCAGACGTAGCGGATGTGGTCGAGTTCCGGTGTCGGAAACGACGTCATGCGAAAGCGCCACATCCGTGAGAGCGCAGGCACGGCGAGCGAAGAGGGAACGGGGATCGGACGACGCCCCAGCATGCGAAACACGCGAGACAGCGGCAATTCGCCGGGCCCACGAAGATTGAAAATGCCGCGCACGCCCGGCTTCAAGCACAAGCGTATCGCTTCAACGACGTCTTTCTCGTGAACGACTTGAATCATCGGGTCGAAGCCCATCAACGTCATAGGCCGCGGCAGTCGCAGATAATTGCTGGGCGCGTTTCGTACGCTCCCGAGGATATGGCACGGACGCAAGATCACAGTTTCGGTCTTGGGCGTGCGCCAGAAGAAGCTCTGCGCGAGCATATCGACTTCCACGAGATCACGAATCGCGCTGAAGGCTTGCGCGCCGAGCAGCGGTGACTCTTCTGTAAGAAACTGCGGGTTGTCAGGCTGCGGGCCATAAACGTTGGCACTAGAGAGAACGACCAGCTTCGCAATCTCGAACTCCGCCAGGTACTCGAGTAGCTTTTGAAATCCGACGACGTTCCAGCTGTGATGCTCTTTATCGCTGGCGCGCGGGTCGTGCATGACCCCCAGATGCACGACGGCGCGAATGCCGCCTGCGCGAAATACATCGCGCGTCTTCTTTCGGCGCAAATCAAACTGATGATGAACGATGTCTTTCGGCTTGCCCACAAACGGACGCCGATCGATGCCAACGACGAGCTCATCGCGGTGCATGACGCGAGCGAGCAATCGGCCGAGCCGACCGCAGATGCCGGTCACAAGCACCGCCCCTCCGTCAGCGGGCATTATGCTGCGCGGACGACCCCTCCGCGGAAGCGGGACGTGCAGCGGTGAGGGCGCGCCGATTACGGTTGTTGCACTCGCCGGATCGAGCGGCGGCGTGCGGGGCGCGGGCGTGGTGCCTGCCGCGGTCTTTCGAAACCGCGCGCCAGGTCGCGCTTCGCTCCCGCCTCTTCCGCCCTTGGCCTTCTTCATTGCAGCGATTATCGACGCGCGCCGAGGCTTTCGCAATGCGCTTGCACAAGCGCAAAAGCTCGGGCATTCGTACACGCGTGAATCCACGCCTCCACGGCAGCGACGAAGCTCGCGCCCTTCACAAAGAAGCGCCGGCGATCGACATGCATGCCGATCCTCTCTTGTGGAATCGCTTCGTTG
This sequence comes from Sandaracinaceae bacterium, assembly GCA_016712745.1. GTDB lineage: Bacteria > Myxococcota_A > Polyangia > Polyangiales > JADJQN01 > JADJQN01. The sequence continues at coordinate 241,041 of JADJQN010000015.1, read as the reverse complement.
GCTACGACCTGAATAAACGGCACTCGCCGCCCTTGCCTCGCGCAGCGTTGGGCGGGCACGTCGATGTGCCGCGCCTTCACGAGGGTGGCGTCGGGGCCATGTTCTTCGGCCTTGTCGCGCTGCCCGGGATGGACCGAAAGCCAAGCCGCACCTGCGAGAAACAACTCGACGCGCTCTACGATGCAGCCGAAGCGAGCAACAAGCGCCTATTCGTCGCCACGAGCGCGGAAGACGTGCAGCGAGCGCATCGGGAGGGCTCCGTTGCAGCACTTCTCGGCATCGAAGGCGCGCACTCGCTCGAGGGTAAACTCGAAACACTCGAACACTTCGCCCGGCGCGGCGTTCGCTACCTTGGGCTCTTGCATTTCAGTGCGAACGCGTGCGGCGCACCGGCGCTTGGACTTGGTTCGGACAAGAGCAAAGGGCTCACAAAGTTTGGACAGGACACCGTCAAGCTTTGCGAGGATCTTGGCGTTATCGTCGACCTTGCGCATATCAATCGCAAAGGATTCTTCGACGCGTGCGCGCTCGCGACAAAGCCGATGATCGTTTCGCACACCGGTCTCGCGGGCGTGCATGATATTTGGCGCAACATCGACGACGAGCAATTGCGCGCCGTTGCAAACACAGGCGGGATCGCGGGCGTCATCTTCGTTCCGGAATTTCTCGGACGCGACGGACTCGATGCCGTCGTCGATCACCTTCTGCATATCGTGAATGTGGCGGGCGAAGACGCACCGGCGCTGGGTTCGGATTGGGATGGTTTCGTCCGACCGATTCGCGGCCTCGAAGAGGTAAACAAGCTGCCCGATCTGACAGACGCGATGCTCGCGCGGGGCGTAAAACCGAGTGTTGTGCGCAAGATACTCCGGGAGAACGCCCTGCGCGTTCTGCGCGAGGTACCGCCGAGAGTCGCGTGAGAAGTTAGCGGCGACGTGCGCTGGCGCCTGAGTCGGTGACAGTGCCCGAGTCGGTGGCGGTGCCTGAGTCGGTGAACGTGCCCGAGTCGGTGAACGTGCCCGAGTCGGTGAACGTGCCCAAGTCTGTGGCAGAGCCAAGGTCCGTGCTCATGGGCGCGTCCATGACACTCATGTCGAGATCACTCATGTCCATGACGCTCATGTCGACGATGGCGGCGTCATCTGCGGTGCCTGCATCTTCAGCGCCCGCGTCGTAGTCGCTGGGGCCGGGTGCGCCCATCGCAATCCATTCACGAAAAGCACGAAGCCGGTTGGGCGAGAGCTGGCCTCCCATGGGCATGATCTCCCCGAACGAGAGTGCGCCTTCGACGGTGAGCGGACACGTAGATGCTCGAAAGCTTCCGTCAGTGTTTCGATCGACCATCGGATCCCAATCCGAAGCCGGCGTGAAGTTAAGGAGGGAGCCCGAGTGCGCCCCCTCGAGCTTGACCATCAGCCAACTGTTTTCAGGATGCCCAGGGTCGACGCGCGGCATGCGGTTGTACTCGCAGGAAGGTTCGCCGTTCAAAACAGTGGTGACTGGTGTGCCTTCGTCAAGCAGCGTCGCAAAATTCAAACGCCCTTTGCCTCGGCCAAGTCCGCCGTGACAGCTCACGGTGAAGGCGCATGATTCGCGAACGAGATTCTCAATGTTCTCGTAAGTTGGCTCAATCGGCGGATCGTCCGGGCCGGGGCATGCGGCGAGCGTCATCGCAGCAGCGCTGAGCAAGAAAAGGCGAAGCATCCCGATTTGGTACCAAGGTTCCCGGCACCGGTCGACCCGAAATCGTGCAAACACGCGCATTTCCGATAGCAACGATTGACGGGAGCTTCGCCTCTACCGCACCCTTTCGTCCGTGGAAAAGCGCACCAACTCGCTTGTGCCGTTTGCCGGTTGGGGTCAAAGCGACAAAGCGCTCGGACCCGTCGACCATCTGCTGCAAGCTGTCGGCGATAAAGTCGTGCGCGCAACCGAGGACCTTCTCGGCGAAGAGATTGATGGCCGCCTCGCGCGTATCGCGCAGCACACCAACGAGGTGGGCTTTGACCCCTTCGGCTTCGATCCGGCAACTGCGCGCTACGTTCTAGCGCTGGGCGCCTTCCTGCATCGCTTTTATTTTCGCACGAGCGTCTATGGGATCGAACACGTGCCGCAAGGGCGCGCACTCTTCATCGCGAACCATTCGGGACAAGTTCCGCTTGATGGCGTCATCGTGGGTACGGCGCTGATGCTGGACGCAGAGCCGCCGCGCTTTCCGCGCAGCATGGTCGAGAAGTGGTCAGCAAGCCTGCCCTTCTTCTCCACGCTCTTTCCGCGCTGCGGCCAAGTCGTGGGCTCGCCTGAGAATGCGCGACGACTTTTGCAAAACGATGAGGCTCTCGTAGTCTTCCCCGAAGGCTCGCGCGGAATCTCGAAAACCTTCGACCGTCGCTATCAGTTGAGTGAGTTCGGGCTTGGCTTTATGCGCCTTGCGCTCGAGACCAATACCCCCATCGTCCCGGTCGCAGTCATCGGCGCAGAGGAGCAGTATCCTTCGGTGGCAAACCTTGGGGCGCTTGCGAAGTTCCTTCAGGCGCCGGCGATTCCCGTGTTGCCACAGCTGCTGTTCGGTATGTTTGCGCCCCTGCCGACGAAGTACCGCCTCTACTTTGGGGAGCCCCTCAGCTTTCAAGGCGATCCCGACGACGACGACGCGGTGATTGAAGAGAAGGTGTGGGTCGTGAAGGCCACCATTCAAAGCATGCTTAATCGGGGCCTCAAGGAACGTAAATCCGTATTTTTCTAGGGATCTACGCTTCCCGTTGACGAAGAGCCGTGGGTGCGCTTCGCTACGCCCCCATGACTCGACCGACCGCCACAGCCGGCCTTCTTTTCTTTGCTCTGAGCCTCGCCGCATGCGGTGGCACCCAAGCCGTCACTCGCGGCGTCGACGAGTCCGAGGACCTTGCCGCACCGTCCGAAACATCCCGCGCACCGAGCGGTCCGCGTCAGCCTCTTGGCCAAATCGCCAACACCCGCTGGCGTTGGAGTGAAGCGACTTGCACGGAAGGCCCGCTCAATCTTGCGGCGCGCGGATTCGAAGATGAGCTGCGCATCATGCAGGAGAACGGCAGCTACACACTCGTTCACGATCAAATCTTCGCAGCAGAAAACTGCAAACGGACCGTCGTTCAAATCGCAACGCCTGGCGCCGGTGGCCCCGAGGACGATTGGCAGATGAGCGAAGAGCTGCGCGTTTCACTTCCCGCCACAGCAGCATGCGAGGGAATTCCGGAGCGTCCTCGCCCCGGAGAGGTGCGCCGCGTGGGAGACACGCTCGAAGTGCTCGTGCAGCGCTCGGACTGGTGCAATGGCTACGAGGCGCGCTTCGCGTACGCGCCGCTCAACAACGCACCTCTTTCGGACGAGCAAGTGATGCGTCGCTACGTAATCAGCTTTAACCGCAAGAGTGCTGCGGCAATCGGGTCGTTGTTCACGGATGCCGGCTCGCTCGTCGAGTCGTTCACGACCAACGAAGACGGTGGCCCGACCCGTCATGATGGTCGCGACGCGGTCGTGCAGTGGTACACCGAGTCGTTCCAAAATCTTCCGTGGGTTGCTCTTCGCATGACGAGCCTCGAAGCGGGCACGGAGGCGGGTCGCTACGTGATGGCGTGGGAGTACATGGACCCGCGTCTCGAGGCCCCCCTGACCGGGCAGAACAAATTCACGCTCGCAGCAGGCGAAATCTTCGAAGCAGAGATCGAGCTCACAGGCGCGAGCGCCGCAGCAGCTGCTGCACCAGCAGCGGCCGCACCAGCAGCAGCGGCCCCCGCCGCGGGAACGGCACCCGCTGCAGAACCGGCAGTGCGCCCCCGTCGCGGCCGCCGCGCTCCGCGCTGATCCAGCACACGGATTCGGACTCAGACTCGGGCACGGATTCGGACTCAGACTCGGGCACGGACACGGACACGGACTCAGACTCGGGCACGGACACGGACACGGACACGGACACGGACACGGACACGGATTCGGACTCAGACACGGACACGGATTCGGACTCGGACTCAGACACGGACACGGACACGGACATGAACTCGGCTCCCGGAGAGACTCAATGAAGACCAACGTACTAACAGCCAGCATTCTCTTCGCGTTGGTCGGCTGCGGTGGCGGTTCGACAAGCCAGCCCGTCGTCGCCACGCCCGAAACGACCACCCCCACTTCGGGTGGCGAGACCACAACAGGCGTCGTGGCGACTCCGACCGATCCCGCCGCGTAACAGGCTTCAGTCACTGCGGGCGCAGACTCGTTCGATCACAAGTGCTCGACCTGCCACGGTGAAGGCGGCACCGGCGACGGCGCGCCCGACCTTCGCAACATTCACTTCACGCCCGAACGCATGCGCACGCAGATTCGCGAAGGCTCAGGCCGCATGCGGCCGATCAGCGTCGAACGCTTGCCCGATGCAGACATGGAAAACGTGGTCGCGTGGCTCACCACCATCGGCGCCGTCGACATGGCACACCCGTAGAACCGGTTCAGATCGAGGCGATCCGCGGGTTACGTACTGAGCGTCGCGAGTAGCTCAAGTTGTTCGCGGCGCAGATTGATGACGCGAAGACGCACTTGAAAGCGCCCGTCCGCTACACGTTTTGAATCTTTTGCGCGCGCTTCGACGTCGACCGCTGTCGTTTCGAGGTGAATTTTCATCCTCGTCGGCGCGCCCGGAGCGTATGGGCCGCTTGCAAGCACGGTCATCGTGCTGCCATCCCACGAGGAAACCTCACCCGACTCGCCGCGCTCAAACTCGACTTTGGCACTCATGATTTGCGCGCGCGCGTCATTGCCGCCCTGGCCTCGCGGTCCGCGTCCTTCTTCTTAATGTCCTGTCGCTTGTCTTCGACGTTCTTGCCTTTGCCAAGGCCCAACTCAATCTTCGCGCGGCCATTCTTGAAGTAGACGCGCAGGGCAACGAGTGTGTAGCCGCGCATGGATAGCCGCCCGTCTAACTTCTCAAGCTCGTGCTTGTGGGCAAGAAGCTTTCGTGTGCGCTTCGGTTCGTGGTTGAACTGCCCCGCCTGCTCGTAGGGCGCGATGTGCATCTGATGAAGGTAGAGCTCGCCGCGTTCAATCGCCGCATACGAACCTTCGAGGTCCGCACGGCGAGCGCGCAGGCTCTTCACTTCGGAGCCTTGCAAGACCATGCCGGCTTCGAATCGATCTTCGATGGTGTAGCGCTGCGTCGCCTTGGCATTGCGACATACCAGCAGCTCGCCTTGATCTTTAGCTCCGCCCTTCGACATGGTCGTCGTCATTAGCATTTGTAGGCGATTGCGTCATCCCCCGATGCAATAGCGCGCGCACAGCCGCCACCGAATGGGCCTGCGACTCGCTGAGCACGAGCCCGCGAAGCGCGTCGTCAAACAACTGCTCGGCGGCCGTCGGCGCAGCCCCGCGGGTCAAAGCGACGATGGCCATCTCGATGCCAATCACGTACGCGCGTTCGACATCGAGGTGAGCTCGGGCCGCGGAAAGCTCGCGCTCTCGGCGCTCCGCTTCGCGTCGAAAATACGTCGGGAACGCATAGTGACTTTCGCTCAACCCACCGAAGCCGGGGTCTCGTGTGAGTGGTAACTCCACAGTGGGCGCGTCAGCGCGCGCCAAATCGATCGCGCGGTATACGACCATCGCTTCGAGCGCGCCGTCGTCATCTACGTCGCGCAAAGATTCGATGCATGCGCCCGGTGTGGACGCGCCCGCTCGCACGGGGACCGCGACGATCGTGTCTTCAACCGTTAGCGTGAGTATCTGCAAGCAGGTGCGGTCCAGGTCCTGGTCGTGCACGCCGATTACGATCTCCGTAGCCGACCGCATGCGCTCGTCGTTCGCGGGCGGACGCACCAACGAAACGCGCGGACTGCGCCGAGTAATATCGTCATCCCCGTCGATCGAATAAGCCACGCCTCGCGCGGTAACGACACGCACGGCGGTTGCCGAGTCTCCCCGATGCAGGCCAATCGCGGTGAATCGAACCGCATCAATCCGCTCGTCGACGACGTAACCCGCACTCACAAGCCCCCGCACTATTTCTTCGCTCTCATCGTGGATGTTGACGCCTACCGCCAGCGTCTCGAGCGGTGAACGTACTGGCGCGGCTTCTCCGCACGCCGCGGCTACCCACACGAACGTCAATAAATGCGCCGCACGAATCACGACGCGAGTCTAACACCCTCCATCGCTTCGGCTGCTTCTTCCGGCGCATAAGCTAACGTTAGCGTGAAGACGTCATCAACTCCGGCGTCGTATAGCGCCTTTCGCGCGGAGCCCAGCGTTGCGCCCGTCGTCGACACGTCATCGACGAGCAGCACGCGTTGTCCCGATAAAGACCAGGACGCGCAAAAGGCTTTGCGGACGTTCTCAGCGCGTTCTTTCGCGGAGAGACCCACCTGAGGTCGCGTGACACGCATGCGGGACATCAACCCCGTGCGCAAGGGAATCTGAAGCGCACGCGCAACTGGCCACGCCAACAGCGCCGCCTGGTTGTATCCACGTGAGCGCCGACGCTCGGGATGCAAGGGCAGCGGAATCACAACGTCGACATGCCCGGCATAGACGTGTGCCGCGTCCGCACATAACCCCCCTAGCACCGGTGCAAGATCGCTGCGCCCCTGATACTTGAACCTTCTCATTGCGTCCGCCAGTGGCCCGCGATGCAGATAGACTGATGCCGATGGAGCAGGTGGCCTTCGCATGCTGGGCGCGGGCTCAAGCAAGATCTTGCAACCGCCACAGAACCCCTTCTCTTGCTCTTCCAACGGAAGATCACAAGCCGCACACGTATCGGGCGCCACCAACGAGAGAATGCTGTCGAAGAGATTCATACCCCTTCATCGACATCACCCTCCCGAAGTTGCGTCTACGCATCGCAAACAATGCGCTCTCGGGACTTTGAATGGCTTTTTGACTTCGGCGGTCGGCGATCGCGAGCGAGGTCAGTGCGAGTAGGGTTCGCCGCGGAGGACTGTGAAAGCTCGGTAGATCTGTTCGGCGAGGAGCAGGCGGGCGAGCCGGTGCGGAAGGGTCATCGCGGACAGGGAGAGGCGCAGGTCGGCTTTTTTCGACAGTGCCGGCGGTAGGCCGTAAGAGCCGCCGATGAGAAAGGCCAGCGACTGCACCGAGTGCAGCTCCGCGTCGCCGATGTAGCGCGCGAATCGCTCGGTAGACCAAGCCTGGCCATCGACTTCAAGCGCGACCACCTTGGTACGCTCGGCAATGGCCTTCTCAAAACGGGCGATTACTTCCGCCTCGTCGCCATCCTTTAGCTCCACTTCCTCGATCTTCGCGTAGCGCTTGATACGACCGACGTAGTCGTCGATTGCATCGCGAACTCCGCGCTCCTTAATCTTGCCTACCGCGATGATGCTAACGCGCACGGCTCAGTCGTCGATGTGCACGCGCGCCGCATCCATCCACAACGCTTCGATGTCGTAGTAGCCGCGCGTATCTTCGTGAAAGACGTGGACGATAACGTCGCCGAAATCCATCAAGACCCAGGCGCCTTGCGGCAAGCCCTCGATGCCGGCACAGCGAATCTTCTCTTTCTTCAAGAGATCGTCTTCGATGTTGCGTGCAAGCGCCGCAACCTGACGATCACTGCGGCCACTCATGACGACGATATAGTCGGCGTAGTCGACACGCCCACGCACGTCGATGATCTCGACGTTGAGCGCTTTGCGATCAAGACCCGAGCTCGCAATGGCAAGCGCTACGGTCTGGCCCCGATCAGGCTTGGCCGAGCTTTTCTTGGCACGCACCGGCTTTGAAACGCGCGGCGCAGGGAGCTTGCCTGAGCTCGTCGCTTCTTCGCGTTCGCGAATCGCACGCTTGGGCGGCGGAAGCGGACGTGCGCCTACTTTGAACTTTGGTCGACGTTCTTTTGCAGTCGGAACCTTTGCTTTCGCGGTTTTCGACTTCGACTTCGAGCTCGTCCCTAGAGTGGGTTTCTTCGTGACCAATCGTCCTCCATGTGCGCTCCGTAGACCCTACTCGGACCCTACTCGCGCACCTGCCCCTGACCGTAACCAATCCATTTCCACGTGCACAGTTCCATGAGCCCCATTGGCCCATAGGCATGAATCTTCGTGGTCGAAATCCCGATTTCGGCGCCCAATCCGAGCTCACCGCCATCGTTGAAACGTGTTGATGCGTTGTGAAGTACAAGGCTCGCGTCCACTTCACGGATGAAGCGGTCAGCCTTGGCTTTGTCTTTCGTTACGATCGCTTCGGTGTGCTTCGTTCCGTGCACGCGGATGTGGGAGAGCGCGCCTTCCATGCCATCTACGACGGCTATCGAAAGCACAAGATCCAAGTATTCCTCGTCGAAGTCGCTCGGCGTCGCCGGGTAAACATCGGCAACGATGTCGCGAGTCGCAACGTCACCACGCACTTCGACATTGTGCTCTTTCATCGCTTTGATCACGCGCGGCAAAAACCATTCAGCTGCTGCGCGATCGACAAGCAATGTTTCCATTGAGTTGCAGACACCAGGTCGTTGGGTTTTAGAATTGATCGCGATGTTCAAAGCCATGTCGAAATCGGCGTCACCGTCGACGTAGACATGACAGACGCCTTTGTAGTGACGAATGACCGGCACGCGCGCGTTGTCCGCCACGAAGCGAATGAGTGCCTCGCCGCCGCGCGGGATGACCAAGTCGACAACACCGTCGAGCTTGATGAGCGCGAGCGTTGCCTCGCGGTCGATCGTCGGCAGCATCGACACTGCCGCGGAGGGAAGCCCTTCCGCTTCAAGTGCCTTCGCGAACACGTTGCAGATAGCTTGATTCGAACGTACCGCCTCAGAACCGCCGCGCAGCACGCACGCGTTGCCACTCTTCAAGCAAAGGGCCGCCGCATCCGACGTAACGTTGGGACGAGATTCGTACACCATGGCAATCAGGCCGAGCGGCGCGCGCATCCGGGCGATCTTCAGACCGTTGGGCAACAGCCGCTCGCCTTTGATGGTTCCAACCGGATCGGGATGCGCGACGATCGCTTCAATCGCCTCGCTCATTTGCGTGAGTCGCGTCGCGTCGATGGTCAAGCGATCGAGCATTGCGCTCGAGAGCCCTCGCTGCTGCGCCGTGCCCACGTCCACAGCATTGGCGCGTAGGACCTGATCGCGCTGGGCACCGACCAACGCGGCTGAGGCGCGCAGGAGGACCGAGTTTTTGACCTCGGTGGGAGTGTTGGCAATCACGTGTGACGCGAGCTTGGCCGAGCGTGCAATGGCGCCCACGAGATTGTCGAAGTCGCTCCCTGGCGGAAAGATGCTTACCGCCACGACGCCACCTTCTTGGGAATAGCTCTCACGGGCGAGAAACTACCACTATTCGGATCACGCCAGCACTACCAGATCGTCGCGATGCACGATTTCGTCGGCACCGGCACGGCCGAGACGCGCTTCAATTTCAGCGGTCTTTGCGCCGGCAAGGCGTGAAACATCCCGCGTCGCATACCGCGTGAGGCCGCGGGCAATTTCGCGTCCGTCGGGCGCGACAATTGAAATGGCATCGCCCGCCTCGAAGTCGCCGCGCACACCGACCACGCCCGCAGGTAGAAGGCTGCGTTTCCCTTCCCCGAGTGCGCGTGCGGCTCCTTCGTCAATCAACACGCCCCCCTTGGGCTTGAGCGTGTAGCCGATCCAGTGCTTGCGACTCGCAAGACGCGAGCCACCGGGCATGAAGAGCGTACCCACGTCATCGCCGTTCAAAACTTTTTCAAGGATCGAAGCGTCGCGCGCATCCGCGATTACGACGGGCACTCCGTGTTTGGTGGCATTCTCGGCGGCGTTGATCTTCGAACCCATGCCGCCTGTGCCAAGATCGCTGCTCGAGGCTTTCACGAATGCGCGAGCTTGCGCCACGTCCTCCACCACCGATACGCGCGCTCCTGCGCCGTCGAGCACACCCTCGACATCCGTAAGCAGTATCAGAAGCTCCGCGCCCGACAAAGTCGAGACCATCGACGCGAGCTGATCGTTGTCGCCGAATTTGATCTCCTCGACGGACACGGTGTCGTTCTCGTTGATGATCGGCACGACGCGATATTCGAGCAGCGCTTCAAGCGCCGCACGCGCATTGAGATAGCGGTCCCGATCAGCGAGGTCCGCGTGCGTAAGCAGAATTTGCGCGATGTGAATGCCATGAACAGCAAACGCCTCTTCGTAGGCGCGCATCAGACCCGACTGCCCCGCGGCGGCGCTGGCCTGCAAAAGTGCCATTTGCGTGGGGCGAGCGTTCAGGCCCAGTCGCTCGTAGCCCATCGCGATCGCGCCCGAGGAGACGAGCACGACCGAACGTCCCGCTGCGTGCTGCTTGGCAATCTGCGCGGCGACCGCGGCAAACCGTCCTTGGGACGCATCGCTCGCGCGCGTGAGCGAACGACTTCCAATCTTCACGACGATGCGGCGCGCTTCCTTCAGCGCCTCGCGCTTCTCGCCAGCGTTCATCGGCCGCCTTCGTACAGTGCTTTGTCGAACGCACTCGCGAGACGCGTCGAGACGCCATCCGGAGCGCCAGCGACTCCATCGAGCACCGCGTCGACCAGTCGCTCCGTGAAAGCACGCTCTTCGTCGTCGCCCGCGCGCATGTCCGTAGCAACCTCACGCACCGTATCCCACAGACCACGCGGCGCAGCTCGAAGCGCCGCGAACACGCCATGAGTAAGCGATTGCTTCATCGCCGCCTGGACGCGCTCGGCCTCTTCTGTTTCGAGCGGACGCGAACCGCGCGGCGCCGTCGCAAGGTAGTGATCGAGAAGGAGCACGCAGACCACCGTCTCGAGCGCGTCTTCAACCCGGGTAGCGATGCCAAGAACTGGAAAGATGCGCGTGAGAACATTTCGCACGAGGCGCCCCTTCAAGCCCGCGCGCCCAAGCCCGACGCCTGCTTTGGAAAGTGCACGGCGAGCGCCCGGTGACAGGCGCACCCCTCGACGCGCCGCTACCCGTCGCATCGCCGATCCGCGCGCAGCTCGCGCGATGACAGTGTCAAACCACGGCAGCGGGACGCTCGCCGCCATGCCGGAAATTGCGGCGTAAACCAGGACCGGTTCCTTCGCGAGCGAACGCATATCCTTCGAGTTCTCGGACGCCATCTACGCAGCATACAGAGCTTTGTTGGCACGCGCACCGCCGAAGACTTCACTAGTGAGCCCCTGCGCACTACGATCCGGCCACGTGCTCGTTACCAGCGACCTCCCGGCCCTATTTATCCTCAGCGTAGCCGTGGTGTTCGGCGCGCTCTGGGGCAGCTTTTTTAACGTCGCCATTTATCGTTGGCCGCGTGAGATGTCGGTCGTCACACCGCCAAGTCATTGCCCGGCGTGTGGTGCGCCGATACCCGCGTGGCGCAATGTTCCGATTTTTGGATATTTCATGCTGCGCGGAAGAGCCGCGTGCTGCGGAGCGCGATTGTCTCCGCGTTACGTGGTCGTCGAGTTGCTTGGCGCAGCAATAGCGACCGCACTTGCTGCGAAGTACATCGTGCATGCCCCCGAAGGAACATCGCTCGCGTCCGCCGCTGGCGAAGCGCTCGTCTACTTTGCATTCGGCGGCGGCCTGTTGATCGCAACCTTCGTTGATCTCGAGCACATGGAGATCCCGGATGAAGTGTCTCTTCCCGGCGCAGCACTTGGGCTTGCTACAGCAGGCCTGCGTGCGGACCCCGGCGCGGAATCCGCAGCGCTCGGAGCAGGCGGCGGATTTCTCGCGGTGCAGCTCATCTTTGTGTGGAGTTACGAGCGGCTAACCGGACGTCGCGGAATGGGCGAAGGCGATTCGAAGCTGTTGATGATGATCGGCGCCTTTCTCGGATGGCGCGGCGCGCTCTTCGCGTTGGTGGCCGGAGCGTTTCAGGGGTTGATTGCGGCGTTGGTCAATTACTTCGCGGGGGGGAAGGAAGAATCCGAGTCCGTGTCCGTGTCCGAGCCCGAGTCCGAGTCCGTGTCCGAGTCCGTGTCCGTGTCCGAGCCCGAGTCCGAGTCCGAGCCCGAGCCCGAGTCCGAGTCCGAAGCGGATGCGGATGGCGGTGCGCTCAAGATTCCGTTTGGGCCATTCCTTGCGTTGGGCGCGCTCGAGTTTCTCTTCTTCGGCGAAAAGCTGCTTGCACTCTACGCGCGCGCGGCTGGTTTTTAGCCGACTCGCAAGATGCGGCGCACGAGAACGCTTGAGTTCATATCGGGCGCGTTTGCATTGGGCGCAGGAATCGTCGAGAGGATTCCGCTTTGCGGAAAGTCAGAGATGCTCACAGCTGGCGTGGCATCTGTGCGCACGGCTGCGCGTCGCAATGCTTCCTCGTCACGTCGAACGGTGGGTTCCGTAGGAAGCGGATGCGATCGCGACGCGATGAGTTCTTCGATTTCCAGGCACTTCTTTTCGAGGCGCGGGTCGGGCGTAGCCTGCGTCATGAGCGCGCGATACAAGGCAAGGGCTTGCTCGGGGTAGCCCTGTCGAATCAATAGCTCCGCTTCTTCATCGAGTGAAAGCGTCGATGTGGCGGCGGAGCCAAGCGCAAGTCCGGACGGCGATTTACGACGTGAACCGTAGATTCCCCCGGGCGCACCACTCGGAATACGCTTGCGCAACGCTGGCTGCGCCAACTCGCTCGCAACCGCCTCGGGTACCGGCATGGACGGTGTTGTCGTCTCGGTATCGACCAGCACGGGATCCTGGGTCTGCTTGATTGGCTTACCGACCTTGGTGGTCTCGTCCGCTGCGACTTCCATCATCTCGGTTGGGTTCACGGAAACAGCAAGGCGCGATTGCCCAATCGGGCGCGCGCTCGGCCGGTCGACCGCAGTCACCGACAGTATTTCGCGAAGTAGATTGCGGCGCTCGATCACGAACGGAGGTGCCAGGTTTCCGCGCAGCTCTTCCGCTTCAATCAACGACAGCGCGTGACGCCCTGATCCCATGTGAACTTGCGCAAGCGCTTCATGCCACACGCGTGCAATCTCTGCGGGCACAGGCAGCAAGACCAAATCGAAACGCGCGATGCGATCTTGCCCCGCTTCGGTTCCGGCAAGCTGCGCGCCCAGTACAAGTGCGCGTGCTTCGAGGATCATTCCTTGTCCAGCCAGCGCGTCCACGAGCTCAATGTCGAGGGCGATATCGGGGCCCGACACCGATGCGTCGGGCCGCGCTTCCACCGCACGTAACAACGCCGCGGACGCACGCGCAGTTGGATCGCGCATCACACATGCGCGCAAAAGATCGAGGGCAGCCTCGCGCGCACCGCGCTTCCAAAGCTCGCGTGCGATGTGATCGATCGGCGGCAGCGATGCGGTCGAGGTCATGAAGACACCCGGAATCTACCCACTCCCGCTCGAAAACTCTAGGAGCGCCTACGCGCGTGCTGTATTCGAGGGCGGAAGCTTGCGAAACCAACGCAACATCAACAGCACGTTGATGATAATGAACGCCACGCACAGGACCGACAGACCCAAGGACCACACGTACTCACCCGGCGTCTCGTCAGCCAATAGCAGATAGGTTTCCGACGTGACCGGCACATCCATGTGCTCGCGCAAATACGATCGCACGCTTGCAAAGCGTCCACCGAGCTCGCCGAATGTCACTAGGCGCCCGCTCCACTCACGGCGTGACATGCGTCGCTCGTCGTCCGCGCTCGCCACCGGCATCTCGACGAAGATCGCGCGCTGACCTGCGAGCGGGAAAAGCGCGTAGGTTGTTCCGCCAAGCGCGCGCGTGGCGTGGGCCATGTGCGAGACCATGGGAGTTCCACGAACTCGCACGTAGGCATTGGATGGCAGTGAGGCGATATTTACTGCAGTCGCTTCACCGAGCTCGACGGCATGCGTATCTGCGAAGAAGTACCGAACGTCCTTCTGAAGCGAAACGAGCAAGCCCAGCGAGCAGACGACCGTCAGGGCCATCAAGGTGAGCGCCAGAAAGCGACGACCGCGGGGGGGCGCCGGCAGAGCCAATAGCTCCTCGTCGAGCCCTTCGGCCGTACCGGAATCGATGGAGATTGGCTTCGCTACTTGCGCCACGTAGGTACAGACAACCATAGCGCCGAAAGGTTCGACGCGGGTTTCAGACTTCCGGCTTTACGTGGATTACTTGGACGCCGACTTGTACGCATCCCAAAGTCGGGGGGTGCTGTACTTGCTGACGCGCGTCACGAAACCCGTGTCTTTTTCGCGCTTTACCGACTTCGCGAGGGCCTTGATGAGCCCGTCACGGGTCTTGAACTCTTTCTTCACGGCCGACAGCGTCTCGTGAAGGCGCAGGAGCTTTTGGCTCGAAACGCGATCCAGACCCTTATCCTTGTTCGTGCGGTCGAGCCAAAGGTCGTCGGTAGCAAGGCCCTTTACGGCCTCAATAAGAGACTTCTTGTCTTTAAAGGTCTCTGTTACTCGTGCAAGCGGCGACTTCTTCATGGTCATCTCCCAAACCCGCCTGGCCCTGCCTAGGAACGGGTCGCGGTATGTAGCAGCCCCTAAAACCGTGTGCAAGAGGGTCGCAAAACTCGGCGGCAAGGGCTCCCGACGGCCTGGGCATGGCATCAAACTCCGCTACTCTGCCGGCGATGCGCGCATATCTCGTTTTGGCTCTCCTCCTCGCTGCATGTGCAAGCCCAGCCGACGTCACCGGCGACGCAGGCGGACCAGCCGACAGTGGCATCGAGCGTGACGCAGGCACAGACGCCAATCTGCCCGATCTCGGACCTCGCGATGCGAGCGCGGTGGGCGCAAACGCGGTGTCCCTCTGCGAGGTCGACAATATGGAGAATCTCTACTCAGGCTTCGTCCCGACCAATCCCTATGCGGCCCCCGTACCTTCAACAGAGTGCATGCGCGCCGAGCACGACGCGATCATGGTACTCGGCTGTCCCAACAACGAGGACGGATCTCCCGCCGATTGTCAGACCGAGCGCGCCGATATTGCTGTCGCACTGTCGACCGCGGGCTTCGGTTCAAACTTCATCGTGTCGGGAGCAGCTGTACACAACAGCTACGTCGAGGCGCAGACGCTACATGATCTCTTGGTAGATCGCGGCGTAAGCGACGCAAATATTTACATCGAGAACCGCGCGCAACACACAGACGAAAATATCTACTACAGCACGCTGATCATGGAGGAGCACGACTGGCAAAACGCCCTTGTCGTCTCGGAAGACGCAGGTCATTTGATCATGAGCGCTGTGTGCGATTCGAACTGTTGTGTGAGCCTTGGTCGCCTCACCGTCGCTGGCTTTCCAGTAGAGCTCGGTGGTTCGTCCACTACGAAAGCAATCGCTCACTACGTTCGCTACCCGTATGCCGATACGGTGAGCGCAGGCGAGTGCACGCAAATCGAAAGGCCGTCTAAGCTGATGTGCACCAACCTCGACTCCCGTCATGCGTGCGCGGGCCGCTTGATGCTCTAAGCTAGGCCCAAGCAGCTCCTTACGCCGTGGAGCGCTGACTTTCGGGGCGCCGCCGTCGTTGGCCGGCGAGTATCGTCGCAAGTACGCGACCCGCGCGTGACCTTCTCAACGAGGATCGGTTCGGTCAGACTCGGAAGTTCATGACGCGCGTCTGCCTATTTACGTTCTGGTCGGTTTTCGTGTGTGTCGCGAGCTTGCACGGCGGGATCTCGCGTGCGCTCGCCTCGAATTACTATGCGTCTCCCGAGGGGGGCGGTAGCGGGGTAAGTGAATCTTCTCCATTTCGTGTCGCGGACTTCTTCGCGGTTGCGAATGCCGGCGACACGCTGCTTCTGCTCGATGGTCACTACATGGGCGACGACGCGATGATCGCGCCGCCGGAAAATCTATCGGGTAGCGACGGCCAACCGATTACGATTCGAGCATTGAACGACGGGCGCGTCGACATCGATGGGGAAGGCGCGCGACACCCGATCTCACTCGAAGGTGTCGATTGGTGGGTGGTCGAAGGTGTTAATGCGCACAGCGCCGGCGGCGCGGGCATCAATCACACGGTCGTCTCAGTAAGCCACTCGTCGCACTGTGCACTGCGCCGCATCGTTGCGTGGGATGCGACGGATGGAAACAGCAACATCTTTGGCGTGCACAATGGTGACTACAATCTCGTGGAGGACTGCGCCGGTTTCGGTATCGCTCGAAAGATCTTCAGCAATTCCCAAGGTGGAAACCACACGACGTTTCGCCGATGTTGGGGTCGCTGGGAGGGTTCGCACGTTCAAGGCCCGAAGTGCACGTTCACCATTAGCTACAACAGTTACGATGCGCTGCTCGAAAATTGCATCGCCACATGGAATGCAGAGCGCATGCGCGAAAGCTACGAGCTTACGGACTACAACGGCGTCGGGGTTGGTGAAACGTTTACGAACTACGAAGTTCAAATGGCGACTGGCCTCATTACGCACGACGGATTCGATGAAGGCTTTTCTGACGTCGCGAACGCGCGCGTCCTCGGATCACTCGCCTACCTGACAGCCGACGAACGCTACGCAGGAAGCTTTCGCGTCTGGTTTGGACCGCTCAGCGTGTCTCTCAAGGGCGTGACGCTCCGCGATGTGATCACCATCGTCGAACCTGGGGCGCACGACGACATCTGGCCACTTTATCTGCAGGAGACGGGCGCACCCGGTTCCAGTAGTGCATCGAACTTGACGGTGATTGGTGCGGCGAGCATGTCGGTGCATAGCGACTGGAGCACCTCCGGCGTGTACAACGCGACGAGCTGTGATGCGATCATTGCTGGCGACGGACATGTTCTCGATCCGACGAGCGGCGGGGTGAGTGGCGGCGCAACAATGATGAAGCGCATCGTCGATGGCACGGTTACGGGCGAGAACCTTTGGCCGTGGCCGATGAATCAACGAATCCTCGAAGCGATGGCGGCGGCGGGCCGCACGCCGGTGGACGTCACTCGCACTGCGTTCGGGCTATGCGGTGGCACGATGCCCGCCGCCTACGTGCCGAGCGACGCTGGTAGTGCAGACGCGGGCGTCGACGCGTCCATTGGGCCGGCGATCGATGGCGCTGTCCTTGCCGATGGAGGTGCGCACACTTCCGACGCAGGGGCAGGAGCTACGCCTCTCTCCGATGGTTGTAGCTGTCGGGTAGCGGGCCGGCACGGTGCGTCTGCGTTCACAGCGTTCGCTGGGCTCATCGTACTTGGCCTCTACGCCTTGCGTATGCGAGCGCGTGGGAAGGTTCGCACATGAGCAGGGCCACGGCTTGGTTACTCGCCGCGTGGTCACTCGTGGCACTGAGCTGCACGGGTCATATCGGCGGCAGCGACTTGGAGCGCGATGCAAGTTTAGACGCTGCTACGGTCGATGCGGCGAACGCTAACGGCGACTCGGGCACGACTTACTTCGATGGCGGCTCCTTCGATGCCGGTCCCGAATGCATGACGGCCCCGAGCGCGGAAATCGTAGCGACCGCGCGCGCCTGGCTTGCAGCGAGTGGATCCGAGCGCGTAGCGCTGGAAGCTCCGCTGCGCGCGTACACGAGCTGCATTGATTCCGTGGTCCACGAGTTGCGGCCGCACGCGTTTCCTTCAGTCGCTCCCGGCGACTACTTCGACCAGACCTACGAGACGCCCGAACTCTTCGAGAAGCAAGGCGATCACCATTTCAACTTTCACGTGCCCTCGTTCTACAGTCCGGACACGCCCATTGGTCTCGTAATCTGGATGCACGGTGGTGGCTCACACGACGACACCGAGTGGAGCTGGGTGATGCAGAACATGCATCCGTGGGAAGGCGGCAAACGCTGCTACGCAAGGCCCGAGCTCGATGAAGCGCCCTACATTCTCGTGGTTCCGATCGCGCCTTTCGGCCATCTGCTTCCGGCTGGCGCGGAAGCACACGCGAGTCGTTGGAACGTGATCGGCGCGGACGTTTATTTGATGAACATCATCGAAGAGTTCGAACACCGCTTCAACATCGACACAAACCATGTGGTGCTCGCGGGCCACTCCATGGGAGGCGTGGGTGCATACCATCAGGTGTTCAGGCTTGCCGATCGCGTCGCGGCGGTCTTCACTTCCGCTGGCGCATGGAACATGGGTCCCTGGGAGGCACTGCGTTACACGCCCTTCTACCTTCACCACGGGACCGACGATTCATACTGGAATAGCCCAAGCGACTATCGATGGCACGGGACGGACGTCGCCTATCCGCGCCTCGCAGACGAGATCTTGAGCGGGCTCGGCATTGATCACGTGTACTGGGAGTTCGTCGGCGGACATGGTTGGTCAGACGCCGCAGAAGATCCGCTGCACAGTGGCGAGCTTGGATGGAGCGAGTTCGTTGACGGAGCAGGAGGTTGGCTTGCCGACAAGGTTCGGGACCCCTATCGAGCCGATGTCGTTGCAGTCACGCCCCGCACCTCCTACTTGCACGGCGGTAACTTTGGTGTGGAGTGGGACGAAACGCCCACTCCCGACACAATGTGGCTCACGATCCGGCGAGTCGGCAGCGGAACCATCCCCTTCGACGTCGCGAATAATGTGCACGATGGGGACTACTCCACGCATGAAGCGTGGGCCGATTTCAGCGTGCAGCACGAGGTCGAGAACGTAGCGGGCGGGATGATTCACGGGCATCTCGCAAGCGGCAATGTGGTCACGCTCACCACCGACAACGTCGAGGAGCTTTCTGTTTGGCTGCACCCACGCATGGTGGATGCGCGCTTGCCAATACACGTCTCGGTCGACGGCGTGTCGCACGACTACCCCTGTGCCCCGACTTTGCTCGATACGCTGCGCAGCTTCGAGCGGCGTCGCGACTGGAGCATGAGCTACCAGTGTGAAGTACGCATTAACGTGTCCGACCATCGCTGACGCGCGCGGTCTACGGCCAGGGAATTTCGCCTATGAGCCGCCGGTAGAACGAGAAAAGAGCTGGCCCGTAGTTCGGAGACGGTTGCGCATGCGCGCCTCCGACAACGCGGCATGCAATCACCGGATCCACTTCACAGTCTCGATACTGCAAGCACATAGGGCTCTCTGGCACAGGGTCGCTCATGCTGCTGCTGCAAGCGTTGTTGGTAATCCACGTACTACGAATGTTGTTGAAGGAGCCTTCACTGATGCCCGTGTCGGCAGTGCCCCAGGAGATCCATTGAGGAACGGGTCCCGTGCAGCCGGACGGAACGGGATCTCCGGCGGCCAGGGGGCTCGAAAAAATAATTTCGCTCGCGCGTCGACACGCGTAGCGATTTACGAACTCACCGCCGTAGCTGAGGCCGATGATCATCACGCCGCGCGCATCGATGCAGTAGTTGGCTGCCATGTACGCCCGAATCGCATCCATGAACGCTAAATCCTTGTCGAGGTTCGACAGAGTCCAGCCGGTAGCACAGCCCGATGTCGGCAAGCCGGCGGGATAAACATAGACGGCGCGGCCACCGAAGGCCGCCTCGACCCCGCTGCCATCGGTCACGAGGTTGAGCGAATACCACGCTCCCATCGGCGAATCGCCGCACCCGTGAAATCCCATCAAGAGGGGAGCTGGGTGTGCGCTGTCGTACGCGTCTGTGATGGAGAGGAGAAAGCTACGCGACTCGCCCATAACTGTGAGCGTGATGGTCGATCGACCGACGGCGTGCGTCATGCCACATCCTGGCGACGTCCCCGCATCGGCATACGCGCCGGCGTCCACACTCGCCGAAGCGTCCACGCCAGCATCGAGTCCCGCTCCCGAATCCACAGAGTGCGCAGCATCCATTCCGACACCGGCATCGGTGGACGCGTTACCCAAGTCGCTCCCCAGATCGCTCGGCGTCAGAGCCGCATCGAAACTCATATCCATGCGATTCCCCGCATCGATCCCGGCTGCGGCGTCGACCGGCGCGCCGGCGTCACTGCTTCCTGCGTCGAGCGCGTCGTGCGTTGCTCCGCTCAGCGTCCCTGCGTTGCAGGCGCTCAGAGCGAGCACGCTAAAGAGAAATGTGAAGCGCAGTCTCATAACACGCCAGCCTACCATTGCCGCCACAGCTGCGCGGTCCGCGCGGTGGCCAGTGGTGGGTTTTGGCGACGTTTCGGCAAAAACGCCACACGCGCCGTGGGCTGCCGCGCGCAATTACGACGGACTTTTTCGCTATAGCGGCGTAGGCACGGTTGATGCTGAGTACCGCAGCATGAACAAGATTTCGCTCATCTTTGGCGCCGCTCTCACGCTCGCAGCTTGCGGTGGCGCAAACGAAAATGCCGAAGCCACCACGCCCACAAACGAAGAGGCGCGTGAAGCACGTCCGCGTCGTGCCCGGCAGGTTACGCGCGACGTTGAGCGCGAGTCGCCCGCGGAGGACGGGGGCGAAGTCACCGCCCAAGATCAAGCCGAAGCGCCTGACGACGTGGAAATTACGCGACAGATCCGGGAGCTGGTCATGGCCGATGGCCGCCTTTCGTTTACGGCGAAGAACTGCGTGATCGTAACGCAAAACGCCGTCGTGACCTTGCGCGGCTCAGTTCCCAGCGCGGAAGAAAAAACTGCGCTCGAAACTGACGTCCGCCGCGTGGACGGCGTTCGGAGCGTGGACAACCAGCTCGTAGTAAATCCCTAGCTCGCTCGTCTGCTGACACTGACATTGAGGAGATCACAATGAACAAGGTTGTATTTGGAATGGTCAACACGAGGTCACAGGCGGCCGATGCAGTGGCTAAGTTGCGCGCGTCGGGAACAAGCGAGTCGGACATCGCTGTCATCATCGCTGACCACACCGGAGCACGCGACTTTGCCTTCGAGCATCACACTCGCGCGGCGAAGGGTGCGGCGATGGGTGCAGCAGTTGGTGGTCTTGTGGCAGCCGCGATTGGCTTTTTGATCGGCACCGGAACGATTTCCATCGTCGGGCTTGGGTCCCTCATCGCAGCCGGACCGATCTTCGCGGCGCTGAGCGCAGCCTCGGTGGGCGCGGCGCTACTGGGCGTGATCGGTGCGCTGATTGGCCTACGCTTCCCCGCGATCGAAGCCAAAGCATACTCGGGCCCTGTGGATCGAGGCAGTGTTCTGCTGGCCGTGCACGCAGAAACTGGCGATCAAGTACACCGCGTGAAGGAGTCTCTTGCACGCAGCGGAGCCACGGGCGTGTTTACAAGCAATGAGGCTTCTCCGAGCTCGAAGCACAGTGTGCCTAGCGAGATGCGAAGCTAAGCGCGTTGAACGCTCGGTCGAATGTCAGCGGTAGACGGTGTACTTAACGTCCGTGTCCGAGTCCCTGTCCGTGCCCGTGTCCGTGTCCGTGTCCGTGTCCGTGTCCGTGTCCGTGTCCGTGCCGGTGGCGGTGTCCGTGTCCCAGGCTGTCGCCGCTCGCGATCTTGCGCCGGTGCATCCGACTGTCTTTCAAGTTGCTGCGCCGCGCACTTCCGCTCCTCCGACGAGCTCCTCGCGATTCATGGTCGCGGCTCCGCTTATCGGAATCGCGGTCGTACTGACCACGGTGAGCTTTGCGGCGCTCTCGTTTGGATGGTTCGCGCACGACGAAGGTACGAGGATGTCGCCCATCGAGATGGTTCGCGCGGTCGGCGTCGAAATTTCGTTGCGCGCATCACCCGCTGCGCCGACACGTCCGCCGCAATCGCCCGTGGGCGTGAATGTGAACGAGCTCTCCGCCGATGCCCAAGCCGAGTTGCTCGCGCATCATTCCGCGGTGCCTTCCCGGAGACAGCGCGCCCGCCCAGACGCGCGGCGCTGGCCTGCCCACGGTCGCTCGCGATTGGGATTGAGCGCTCGCGATTCGCGTTTCAACGCGATCGTCCGCCAAAAACGCGCATCCGAATTCAGCCTCCCACGCGCGGCTGAAAGGAGCTAGATTGCCCCTCCCCAATGGCTTCGGAGTTCGTACATCTCCACGTCCAC
This sequence comes from Sandaracinaceae bacterium, assembly GCA_016712745.1. Taxonomy (GTDB): domain Bacteria; phylum Myxococcota_A; class Polyangia; order Polyangiales; family JADJQN01; genus JADJQN01. Next base: position 219,239 of record JADJQN010000015.1, on the reverse strand, counting down.
TCGCAGTACTCGATGCTGGATGGGTCGATCCGCCTGAAGTCTTTGGTCGAGCGCGTGAAGTCGCTCGGTATGCCCGCCGTAGCCCTCACCGATCACGGCAATATGTTCGGCGCCGTGCAGCTCTACAAAGCGGCGAAGGACGTTGGCATCAAGCCGATCCTCGGCTCTGAGATCAACATCACGGTCAAAGGGTCGCGCAATCACTTCCATCTCGTACTTTTGGCGCGCGGCCAAGAGGGCTATCAGAACCTCGTTCGCATCGTGAGCCGTGGCTGGGTCGCGGGACTTACCAACGGTGCGCCGCGCGTTGATTTCGAGTTCATCGAGCAGCATAAGAAGGGCATCGTAGCTCTGACTGGCTGTATGGGCGGCTACCTCGCGCAAGAAGTTCTGATGAAGGGTCGACGCGCTGGTCGTGAGGCTCTGGCTCTCTTACGCAGCTCATTCGAACCCGACGCGTTCTTTGTCGAGCTTCAGGATCACGGCTTTCATGAGCAGAAGCCTCTCAACAAGATCTTGGTCGAGCTCGCCAAAGAAATGAATATCCCCGTCGTAGCGTCCAACGACTGTCACTACCTCGAGCAAAAAGACGCGCACTCGCAGCTCGCGCTTCACTGCATCGCATCTGGGCAAATGCTCGATGACATGCAGCGCATGCATCACGGCTCGACCGAGCTCTTTTTGCGCAGCCCCGACGAGATGGTCCAGCGCTTCGGCAGCGTTCCAGGCGCCATCGAGAACACCATGCTCATCGCGGAGATGTGCGGTGGTTCGGCAACGCCGCTGAAGCCCCCTTCACTTCCGCGTTTCAAAGCGCCGGAAGGAATGAGCGAGGCCGACTACTTCACGACGCTTTCAAAGCGCCGTCTCGAAGAGCGCTTCCGCGAGGCATCGGCGGCAGGCCTCACGCTCAACGAGCAGGCATATCGCGATCGCCTCGAGTGGGAATGCAAAGTCATCGTCGACATGGGCTTTGCGGGCTACTTCCTGATCGTTCAGGACTTCATCAACTGGGCGAAGGAGCAAGGCATTCCTGTCGGCCCCGGTCGTGGTTCAGGCGCAGGCTCCATCGCTGCGTACGCGCTGCGCATCACCGACATTGATCCGATTCCGTACGGACTTCTCTTCGAGCGCTTCTTGAATCCGGAACGCGTATCGATGCCCGATTTCGACATCGACTTCTGCATGGATCGTCGCGACGAAGTCATCAACTACGTGCGCGCGACCTATGGCAGGGAGTCGGTCGGACAGATCGCGACGTTCCACTTGCTCAAGAGCCGCAGCGTTGTGCGCGACGTCGGACGCGTAATGCGCATGACGCCCCAAGACGCGGGCCGCATCGCAACGCTGATTCCCGAGCCCATCCAGGGCAAGAGCGTGGCGATTGCTGCGGCGATGGAAGCGGAGCCCAAGCTCAAGGCCCTCTATCAAGAAGACAACGCCACCAAGGAACTGCTCGACACGGCGATGAAGCTCGAGGGGCTCACGCGTCACGCCGGCATGCACGCGGCCGGCGTCGTGATCAGTGAAGGCCCGCTGTGGGATCACGTTCCGGTTTTCTGCCCCGAGCCCGATACCTACGTCACGCAGTACCACAAGGATGACGTCGAATACGCAGGCCTGGTGAAGTTCGACTTCCTCGGACTGCGCACGCTGACCGTCATCGACGTGTGCAAGCGATTGATCAACAAGCGTCCTGACCGCGATGGGGAGCCGCTCATCCTCGAGCGCATCCCAATGGATGACAAAGCGACGTTCGCGCTCTTGTCGTCCGGTGAAACGACCAACGTCTTTCAGCTCGAGTCGAGCGGCATGCAGAGTCTTTTCCAGAAGCTGAAGCCCGACTGCTTTGAGGACATCGTCGCTGCAGTCGCTCTCTACCGTCCCGGTCCCTTGGGCTCGGGCATGGTCGACGATTTCGTTCAGCGTAAGCACGGACGCGTGAAGGTCGAGTATCCGCACGCCTGCCTTGAAGCGTGTTTGAAAGACACCTACGGCGTCATCGTCTATCAGGAGCAGGTCATGCAGGCCGCGCGCGAGATGGCCGGCTACTCGCTCGGAGGCGCAGATCTTTTGCGGCGCGCCATGGGTAAGAAGAAGGCGGAGGAGATGGCCAAGGAAAAGGCCAAATTCGTCGCCGGTGCCATCGCGAAAAACTACACGGCGGAAGATGCCGAACGCGTTTTCCAGCTTATCGACTACTTCGCCGGTTACGGTTTCAATAAGTCGCATTCGGCAGCCTACGCGTTGATCACCTATCAGACTGCGTGGCTCAAGACGCACTATCCCGTGGAGTTTGTGTGCGCGACCTTGAGCGCCGACAAAGACAAGACCGACAAGGTCGTTCGCACTGTTGCTGAAGCGCGCAGCATGGGCATCACCGTATTGCCGCCCGACGTGAACGAGAGTGAGCTCGACTTCACGGTTGTCTACGATCCGTCGACTGCTTCCGCGAAGGCGCGCAAGAAGAACGAGCCAGTAGCGCTGAACGGAAAAGTGCGTGACGCGCTCGGGCCGCGCATTCGCTTTGGCTTGGGTGGCTTGAAGGGCTGCGGCATGGCCGCTCTCGAGACGCTTTTCGAAACACGTCGGGGCAGCGGCGATGGCGTGAAAGAGGAGGCGTTTACAGATCTATTCGACTTCACCGCCCGCATCGATGCGCGCCGCGTGAACAAAGGCGTTGTCGAAGCGCTCGTGCAGTCGGGCGCGTTCGATGCAGCGCACAAGCTCATCAACATTTCACGCGCTCAAGCCTTCGCCGCGATTGACTCGGCTCTAGAGCGCGGTCGTCGTCGTACCGCCGAGCGCACGAGCGGACAAACGAATCTCTTCGGCCTGCTCGCGGCGAGCGAAACGGTCGAGTCCACCAAAGCGCGCCCCAACGACTTCCCGAACGTCGGTGCATGGGATAGCCGCGAAACGCTCTCGCGCGAGAAGGGAACCTTAGGCTTCTACGTCTCGGGACATCCCCTCGATCGCTACGCATCCGAGATTCGCCGCATGACCAATGCCGACACCGCGGCCCTGCCGAGCAGTCCTGAGGGCGCACGCGTCACGGTCGGAGGCACCGTTGAAGCGTTTCGCGAACGGACGACGAAAGCCGGTCACAAGATCGCCTTCTTCAATCTCGAAGACGCCCTTGGACGCGTTGAGGTCATCGTGCGTCCGCGCATTCTCGAAAAGGTGCGGGAAGTTTTGTTGGCGGCGGAGCCTGTCCTCGTTACCGGAACCGTTCAGTTCGAGCAGGACCGCATGGGGGGCGGCGGGCCCACCTCCGAGGACGACGGCGTGCAGAGCGCTCCACAGGCCAAGCTTCTGCTCGATGAAGTGGTCTTGCTCGGTCAAACAGTGCGCGCCAAAGCCAAATCGGTGCGTGTCCGTGTGCCTGTGGACAAAGCCGATCGCGAAAAGCTTGCGCAGTTGCGCGCTACGCTTGAACATCACCCCGGTCCATGTCCGGTCACAGTGGAAATCGCCTCGAACGCGAAAGAGAAATGGTCAGTCACACTGGCCACGACGGGTCTTTCGGTGGAGCCCTCGGAGGCACTGCTGTCCCAACTCGAGCGCCTCTTCGGGGAAAAAGTTTGCGAGCTTCGTTAGAGCGCATCTCGCCTCCTGAGAGCGAAAGCGAATTGCTTTTGCGCACGCGTGCACTCGCGGGTCGAACGATTTCGGAGGTGGCACGCGAGATGGGCGTCGATGAGTTGCCCGACCCACGGCGTCACAAAGGCTTCGTTGGCTCGCTGATCGAACGCGCTCTTGGCGCTGATGCGGGCTCGAGCAGCGTTCCTGATTTCACGCGCATCAACATTGAGCTGAAGACGCTTCCAATCGACGTGCGCGGTCGTCCCAGCGAGTCGACGTTCGTGTGTACGGCGCCCGTGCACCGCATCGCTGGTGAAGATTGGCAGCAGAGCCGCGTGCGCAAGAAGCTCGTGCGCGTGTTGTGGGTTCCCGTTGAAGGCGACCGCAACTTGCCTCTTGCTCAGCGCCGCATTGGCACTGCCTTCTGCTGGTCGCCCACGCCGCAGCAAGACACCGAGCTCGGTGACGACTGGGAAGAGATCGCCGGCGTCGTGGGACGGGGTGGCGTTGAGGCCCTGACTGCGCATGTGGGCAGGTCTCTTCAGGTACGCCCGAAAGCCGCCAACTCGCGAATTCGCACCCGGGGCATCGATGATGATGAGGCGCCTATGCACATCAATCCGCGAGGCTTTTACCTCCGCGCGAGCTTCACGGCGTCCCTTCTTGACGCCCTTGCCTAGCGTTGCTACACACCCCGCCGCCGTCTCGACCGGCACGAGCCGTTAGCTCAGTTGGCAGAGCAGCGGGCTTTTAACCCGACGGTCTCCGGTTCAATCCCGGAACGGCTCACTAGTTTCACCGGTTTTTACCTTTGTTGGTTGGAAGAGGAAGCAAGACAAGTCCCCATCGTCTAGAGGCCCAGGACAATGCCCTTTCACGGCATGAACCGGAGTTCGAATCTCCGTGGGGACGCTACCAGCGCGCTGAGTGAAACAGCCGCAACCGACCAAGCCGTGCATCGTCGCGCTTTGCAGCTAAGCTGTGCGCGATGATTTGGCTGGTCCTCGCGATAAACCTTGGCCTTGCGGTCGCGTTCGTGGCGAAGTCGCGTGCCATCTCGCGCGCGCGAGGCGACTCCATTCCCTTCATGGTCGCCGACGTGAACGTGTGGGTTCTTCTGGTGGCTGTCGTCGCGGTTGCGGGTTGGATCACGGCCAACAGCTTAACACTTGTCGCGACCGGCGATTTTGGACGGAACATTCAAGCTGTGCACTTCGTGCTCTTCCTTGCGTGCGGGAGCGCGGCGACGATCACATTCATCATCATGCTGCATGGCTGGCACGTCTCGCGACACGCGGATCTATGGGTGCGGCTCGTTGCTCCATCGCAACTGACATTCCGGGTCGGCGAGACCGAAACAACCGTTGCACTCACACCGAACATGATCGAAGTAGCGCGCGCGCAAGGCCCAGGTGGTGTTTTGTACCTGCAGTACGGCATTCCGCGTGACGGCCGCATGCTAAACTTGGCCGCGCCTGCGAGCATTGCGCAGACACAAAAATTCGCGCACGCACCTTGGATAGAACGTCGGTCGGGGCCTGTGATGTCAGGCGGTAAGCGCAACGCGCTTCACGACTTTCTCGAGCCGTTCCTGGTGCAGCGAAACGGCTAGCGCGCCACACCGGGGCCGGTCATTCGTCGAGCAGCGCTAAATCAAGGAGGTCCTTCGGACGCCCGGCCGCGCGCTTATTGCGACGAAACTCCGCTTCGCCGAGAAAGTGAAGCGACAGCCCGGCGACTTTGCCGCGCGCCCGTCCAGCCCACGCGGCAGCAAACGAGACGCCATCGATATGGTTCATGACGTCGATGCGAAGAGGTTCGATGCCCAGCCGCGCCATCCGCTTGCCGAAAGCGAACGCATGGGACGCATCGGCGAGTACGGGAAAACCGAAAGCCCGAATCGCTTTCTCCAACTTGCGTGCATTCACATTGCTCGGCTCGACGAAAATGTCTAGGTCGAGTGTATTGCGCGGCTTACCGAGAGCGGCGAGCGCGTGTGCCCCGACGATGATGAATCGGACTCGGTGCTTGATCAGCAAGGACAAAAACTCGCTCCAGTCGTCCGGTAGCGCCGACGGCAGTTTGCGTCGTTGCGCGGCGGATGAGCTCAACGGCCGCGACCCTCTGCTCGATCGTGCACTTTTGCCAGTAGGCGCGGTCTTCGGCGGCTGCTTCTTCATGAGTTGTCCAAGGGCCTTTCGCCATTGCGACATCATGCACGAAAGGCGCGCGTTGCCGCAAACTGCTCTGGAGGTCCAAAGCTCGCCGGAGCACCCAGCGTCTATTCTTGCGCGCCGGATGCGGCATCGACGAGGAAATATCCCGTCTGGCCGCTCGGCGTGGTCAGCGTGCCCAGTCCGCCGAGGAAGATGGCGAAGCTGTAGCTTCCTTCACCGGTCGCAAATGATCCCTCGAGCCAAGGCGAATAGCTCCATGCTGAGATCATCGGATCTGTCGCGACGACCGGTCGTGCAGTTGCCCAAAGTCGCCTCCATCGCGCTTCGTCAAACCCGCTTTGATCGGGGTCGAAAGCCGAAGCCGAAACCACGAGGCCTGCAATATCTTGCACTGCGGGGATGCTGCTCAACGTGATGGTCTGCTCGCCACGCGATTCCGTAGTCACTTCGCCTCGGGTCGGATTGGTTACGGGTGGCCGCCCGCATTGGTCAGTGGCACACGAGGGTGTGGTCAATGCAGCTAGCGCGATCAAGAAGCTCTTCGTCACTTCATTGAGCGTAGAGCAAAGTGCAGTTCTCCAACAGGGCCATTGTGCGCCCCCCCAACGCGGCGCGCGAAATGATCATTGGGCCTCTTTCGATTGCGCCAGTCGGCCCTATGCATCGTGCATGATCGATCTCTACTATTGGAACACCCCGAACGGGCAGAAGATCAGCATCGCACTCGAGGAGTTTGGTCTTAGGTACACGACGCATTTCGTCAACCTCGGCAAGGGCGATCAGAAGAGCGCGGCCTACGTTGCGTTGAACCCGAACGGGCGCATTCCGACGATTGTCGACAACGATCCGTACGACGGAGGCGCACCGCTCGCAGTGTTCGAATCGGGAGCGATCCTGCAGTACCTTGGCGACAAGACGGGCAAGCTGTTTCCGATAGAAGCGCGCGCACGTGCCGAGGTAACTGGCTGGCTCATGTGGCAAATGGGCGCGGTGGGACCGATGATCGGTCAAGCAGAGCACTTCGCCCACCACGCACCGGAAAAAATTCCATACGCGATTGAGCGTTATCAAAACGAGACGAAGCGTTTGGTCGCCATTCTCGACTCCCGTTTCTCGCATCGGGAATTTGTGACGAATGAACTTTCGATCGCTGACATTGCGCTCTACCCATGGGCGCTCGCGTTATCGAAGGCCGGGGTGGAGCTCGACAACTTCGGCTATGTGCGGAGTTGGCTGAGCAAGCTCGGTGAGCGACCGGCGTTTAAGCGTGGTATGGCGCTCGTCCCTCCCGCTTGACGCCGCTCGCCCGGGGCAATCACACTTGCGCTGATGCGAACCTCCTTGGCTGTCTTGCTCTCGCTGTCGGTCGTCGTTGGATGTACGAACACCTTGATGGGCACCAACATGCCTGGTGCCGACGGGAGTATCGATGCCGGCCCTCTGCCCGATGGCACGATCCCGCGTCGCGACAGCGCAGCCGACGCCGACGTCGACATGGCAACGCATGTTCCCGGCGCGAACGATCCGCCCGTTGCGCATGACGACTTCTACTTTACCAACGTGGGTGTCGCAGTCGCCCTCGGCAACGTGCTTACAAACGACACCGACGCCGACGGGAACACGCTGAGCGTTTCGATGAACGGCACGCCCGCGCATGGGTCGGTGACTGTGACCGGAAGCGGCATGTTCAACTACGTGCCGACTGCGAGCTATTTCGGCGAAGACTTCTTCACGTATGAAGTAGCCGACGGGCAAGGCGGGACCGCTACGGGAACCATTTACGTCTACGTAAGCCGAACCACCTATTACGTCTCGCCGAGCGGCAACGACTCCAACGCCGGCACCTCGCCAGCGACGGCATGGCAAACCGTGGAGCGCGTGCGAACCGCAAACAATGCCAATATCTTTCAACCCGGCGATGCGCTGCTGTTTGAGCGTGGCAACCGCTTCCGCACAGTCGCGACGCTGACTCTGCGTGCGGCGGGCACGGCGGGTGCACCATTCGTGGTCGGCGCCTACGGCACAGGCGAGCAACCTATCCTTTCCGGTAGTCGCGCGGTCACGGGCTTCACTCCCTACATGGGCAATATCTGGCAAGCGACCGTCACTGGCCCGGTCGAGCACGTCTATATTAACGATGCACATCAAACGCTCGCGCGTTACCCCAACACCGGATTTTTGCGCGTCGAGAGCGGAACTCTGACCACGTTGAACGATCCCGATCTCACGCAGCCAAACGGCTACTTCGACGGCGCATCTCTTCGCATTCGCAGCATCAACTGGCTCTACGACGTGCGGCCCATCGCCACGTACACCACGGGCAATCTCGCCTGGACAGAAGCTCTGTCGAACAATCTGGGGTCCGACGACTGGGGCTACTTTCTCGACAACAAGCTTAACCTTCTCGATGTTGAAGGCGAGTGGTTCTACGACGAGTCGACCAGCAAGCTCTACGTATTTGCACCAGGTGGCGGCGACCCGAACTCGATGAACGTCGAAGCAACGCAATACGTCGACAACGGAACTGGCATCGCCGATGAGGGCATCGCCTTGACGGGCGCACATCAGCGCATGGTCAATATGACGATCGAGCGGTTTACCGCAGTCGCACTCGACATTCACTACAACACCGAAGACGTCGCGGTACGCGGTTGCAAATTGCGCGAGAGCTATATGGGCATTCGCTCGTATACCAACTCGCTCACAGTCGAAGACAATGAAGTGTACGACACGTACGCGACCGGTATTCAGATTGGCGGAAACGATCTGATGGTTGCGCGCAACTATGTGCACGACATCGCGATGCTCCCCGGATTTGGCGAGCAACGCTGGGGCTATTTCGGCATTCGCATTAGCGGCAACAACAATACCATTCGACGCAACATCGTCGAGGACATCGGCTACATCGGCATCACCTTCGGTGGCTCGCATCCGAGCGCCGGCGTCTTCAACCTCGACACCGGTATGGTGGTCGAGGAGAACGTGGTAAGGCGCGCGTGCGCCGTGCTGAATGATGGCGGCGCAATTGCGTTCGACAATTCGGACGGCCTCATCATCCGGCGCAACTTGGTCTTCGATACCGTTGGCAATTTGGACAGCCAAAAAACGCGCGCGGGATGGATTCTCAATCATCGCTTCGCGCCAGGCATCTACTTTGGCAATCAACAGCTCCAGAACGTCACAGTCGAAAGCAACGTGAGTGCTGGAAATTCAAACGGCATCCACATGGATCACACCACGCGCAATCATGGAAACGTGCTGCGCAACAATCTCTTGTTCGGAAATGACACGGCCCAGATTACGATGAGCGACGCATCGAACGACCAAGAGCCGCCACCGGCCGGACCGTGCGTGATGAATCCTGGCGATACGGTGACCGGCAACACGATGTTCGGGCTTGCCGCCACGCAGAACGTTCTGCAAACGCTCGAGTATCGCTGCCCCGCTGCGGTGAACTGGGGAACGTTCAACGGCAATCGTTACTTCACGATTACGCGTACGGACGTCGTGCAGCGCGAACGATCGATGGGCGCAACCACCGATCATTTCACACTCCCGCAATGGCAAGCCGCGAGCGGCCAGGACGCTGACGCAACGACGTTTACGTTGCCGTGGACAGGGGGCGTGGGTCACGAAGCGGAGTTCCACGAAAACCCCTATCCGAGTGGACGCGTCGTCGCATTCACCGGCACGCGCCTGACGCTCGACGGAGCGACTGTCTCGAGCCCCCAGGTCGTGCCACCCTACAGCGTGTTGATTCTTTTGCCGTAGGGCAGCGCCCGACTTCGGAGATATATGAGTAAGGCATCGTTGCGCTGCGGCGCGTGCGGCGGAACCAGTCTGGTAGGGCCCTACCAGTTCACGAACTTTGAGAGCTACGTGCGCATTCCCGAAGGGGTCGACGGCGTTTTTGGGCGCAGCGACTTGAAGCTCGCGCCGGACAGCGCACGCATCTGCCGTGATTGCGGGCACGTCATGCACTTTGTGAGCGTGGCAAAACTCAACGGCTAACTACTGCCGGGCGGCACGGCGGTAGACGTCGATCGTTTGCGCCGCCGAGCGGTCCCAGTCGAAGTCCTTCGCTCGCACAAGACCGCGGGCGCGCAAATCGCTGCGCAACGATTCCTGATCCGCGATTTGCCGCATGGCCCTGCCGAGCGCGGGGATATCGTCAAGTTGCGCCAGCATGGAGGCGTCGCCTAACACTTCGCGCAACGCCGGAATGTCAGTTGCTACAACCGGACAGCCCGACGCCATCGCCTCGAGTACTGGCAAGCCAAAGCCTTCCAAACGCGAGGGATGTATCAACGCGGTGGCGCTTTGCAAAAGAATCAATACCTCTTCACGACTCAAGCTGTCCCGCCAAACAACGCGCGAGGCGATTCCAAGCTCGAGCGCAAGCGCATAGAGAGCGCTCTTCGCGCCCCGTCGCTGTACTAGAACTAGACGTTCGTCATGTTTTGCGACGGCTGCGAACGCACGCAACGCCGCGGGATGGTCTTTGTAGGGTTGGCTTGCGCCAAGCACCAAAAAGTATGGGGCATTCGTCGCGAGAATCTTCGCGGCCGCGCTACGCGAGACAGCAGAGTCACCAGCCGGTGCAAAAAAAGGATCGACCGCGTTGGGAATGACGTCGATGCGAGGCGTGAGCGAGGCGTCGTAGCGCACCATCTCGTCGGCGGTAGCCTGCGACACGGCGATCAAGCGGCTCGCGTGCTTGAGCGCGTAGCGAGCGCCGCCTCCAAAGAGCGGCATGCCCAGTGTTCGCAACACCGCGCTACGCTCGGCCAGGCGCGGATGCAGCACCCACATCAAATCGTGAACGGTGACCACTGTGCGAGCGCGAATGCCGCGACCCAGAATATTTTGCGGCGAGTGAAAGACGTCGAATCCATCGGTTGAGAAGAGACGCCCGGGCGCAAGCATCGTCATCGGGCCTTGGGGGTCACCGGATGCTGCTTCGACGTGCAGGTTGGCACGCGCTCCGAACACGTCTCGGAAGTCGGGGTTCGCGAAGTAGCTAAACTCGATGTCCGGCGCAAGCGCGGGCATTCGAGTCGCAATCGCGCGCACATAGGAGCCGATCCCCGCCGGCTTCTTGCGCACGTACCTTACGTCCACCGCCACTTTCATGAATCGCATCTGACACGGACCCTCGCCTTTTGGAAAGAGCCATGAGCGCAAAAGATGGAGCCGCGTTACGCTCCGGCCCGACGATCAATAAGGGAGTTTATGAGCGACGCTGCCGGTCCGGACATCCCGACAATTTTTGGAATGCTCAAGCGCGGTTTTCGGGACGCCGTGCCACATAACTTCGCGCTCGGCATCGAGCTTGTCGAGGTCGATATCGCCAAGGCGACAATGAAGCTTCCCTACGATCTGCGTTTCGTAGGCGACCCGGAAACGGGCGTGCTTCATGGTGGCGTGATCACGACCCTGATTGATGCGACGTGCGGCGCCGCCGTATTCGCTGAACTGCGCGCGGCCATTGCGATAGCGACTCTCGATTTGCGCATCGACTATTTGAAACCGGCAACGCCAGGTCTCGCCGTCGTGTGCCGCGCTGAATGCTACAAGCGCACCCGCAACGTGGCCTTCGCGCGGGCGCTCGCCTATCACGAGGACTCGAATGACCCGATCGCTTCCGCCGCTGGCACCTTCATGCTCGGAACAAAAGGCAGCGCAATTCCGTCGCTGAAGTCCAAGCCATGAGTAAAGCGACTGACCTCATCGCGCAGTGCAAAGCGACCGGCGATTGGGCTCCGCTCGCCGACGCAATCCCCTACGCCAAGTTTCTCGGCATCTCCATCGAGCACATGACCGACGGGCTCGTCGGCAAAATGTCGTTCACGCACCATCTCATCGGCAATCCCACCCTTCCCGCCCTGCACGGCGGTACGCTCGGCGCGCTGCTCGAGTCCACCGCCATCTTCCAGCTCTTGTGGGAAGCGGAGACCGTCGTGCTCCCGAAGACAATCAACATCACCGTCGACTATCTGCACACCGGCCGCCCCGTCGACACCTACGCTCGCGGCATCATCACCAAACAAGGCCGCCGCGTCGTCAACGTCCGCGCCGAGGCCTGGCAAGAAGACCGCACCCGCCCCATCGCCTCCGCCAACGCGCACTTTTTAATCCTCTGACGTCTTGGGGAGGTTTAACCGCCTTTAGTTCGAAGGCGTGTGAGGCATGAGGCCGCGGATGTTGTAGCTCACGATGGCGCTGGCGAAGCGGTCGATGTCGAAGACGGCGTCGGCATCAACGACAAGGTGTTGTTCGATGACCTGTTTGATGGAGCCTAGGATGCACGATGCGGTCGCTTCGGTATCGAGGGGGCGCGTGAGGCCCAGGCGTTCGCCTTCGCTGAATGACCCCACGAGGAAGAGGTGGATGCTTCCGTAGAATTCGCGCAGCTTGCGGTCAACGTCCGCGTCGAGACCGACCGCCTCACGGAAGAGGATCGTGGCAAGCGAGCGGTTGTTCTCCGCGGTGCGCAAAATGCGGCGGACCGTGTCGAGAAGCTGTTCGTCGATGGGGCGCGCGCCGGCGCCGACGTCGACGCCCACGACATTCTGGCGCAAGTGAAGAAGAAGCTGATCGAGGAGCTCGAGGAAGACCGCGCTCTTGCTCTCAAAGTAAAGATAGAAAGTACCGCGCGCCACGCCGGCCTCATCGACGATGTCGGCGATGCTGGTTTGGTGAAAGCCTTTCTTGCCGAACACGCGAATCGCTGTCGAAAGAATATGAGCCCTCTTCTGCTCACGTGAGCGCGACGCGCGCTCCGTGCGACCGTCCTCTTTCACGAGACCTCCAATTCGCCGCGCTGACGTGCGCGTTCTTCCCAATGCCTGTCCACGTGAGCGGCGATGATGCCGCGTACCTCTTCCGTCCTGACCCGCACTTGATCGTCGCTCAGGCCCTTCATCGAGATCGGAGCGCCCACGTGAATCGTCACCGTCTGACCAGGCCGAATAACGAGCGAGCCTTTGTGCATGACTTCGTACATACCAGTTACCGAAATCGGAACGACCGATATCCCGAGATCACGCGCCATGAAAAATACGCCGCTGCGAAAGCGTCCGACGCGTCCGTCACGGGTACGCGTGCCCTCGGGGAAGGCCAAGATCGAGTGCCCTGCGTCGACCTCTTCTTGCATGCGCTTCATGATGCGCGGCGACTGACCTTCTTTGCCCGGGCGAACCGGAATCGTGCCGCGCGCGGTCATGAACCAGCCGTAAACGGGATACTTGAAGTGGCTCTCGAGCTCGAGGCCCTGTTTGAATTGGGGCGTCGCCGCGTACGAGGTTACGTGGTCAAAGTGGTTCGTGTGATTCTGCACGAACATGTACACGCCGTTCGGATCGACATCCGGATGCACGTGGACACGCAGGCGGGAGCCCGTTAGGAAGACTTGACCCCGCGTGTAGATGCGGCTCAACCAATCGAGCTTCTTGGGAGTCGTCACCATGCTGAGCAGAGTCATCGAACCCATCATCGGAACAATCCACGCGATGCCCGCTCCCCAAAGCGCGACGCTAATGAGCTTGTCCTTGAGCGTGGGCTCGTCGAGATGAATCTCGGCGCGGCGATGCATGTCGATCACGTTGGGGCGCATGCTCTTCATGCAATCACCTGCAAAGCGCCGGGCAAAACATGGAGTGAACGCAACGAGAGCTCGAGCACTTCGCCATCGACCATCACGTCGTGGCGTTTCGAGTCAGCAAACGTGACCTCTCGCGCACGCGTATGTTCAATCTTGGGGTGAGAAAGGTGCGTCCCTTTGTAGATGCGTGGAAAGGCGCTCAATAGCTCGGTGCGCGACAGTGCGCCGACACGAATCAAGTCGACTTTGCCATCGGTCGGGTCAGCGGTCGGGGCCATCATCATGGTGCCAGCCGTAAAGCGGCTGTTGGAAAATGAGAGCAGCGTGCACGGGCGCATGTCGATGTGATTCTCACCGTCGAGCGAGAGCGGGAACGACGGGTGCCCAAGACGGGTAACGCTGGTGATGACCGCCATCGCATAGCCGGCCGGGCCAAAGGACTTGAAGCGTCGGTTCGTCAGACTTCCAACAACAGCGCTAAAGCCGATACTCAAAAGGTTGATGTAGTAAACCGCGCCCTGCGCGTGCGTAGCGCGAATAACGTCCACTGACCGAGTCTTGCCCGCGATGAGTGCAGTCATCGCTTGGTCGCCATTGGTGATCTTGAAATCGCGCAGGAACGAGTTGCCGGTACCAAGCGGCAAGATGCCGAGCGTGACAGGGTCCGGCTCACTGCCGCGCGGAAATATTCCGTTGATGACCTCGTACGAAGTCCCGTCCCCGCCCACCGAGAGAAATTTGCGTGCGCCACTCTGGTACTTGGTGCGCGCAATGTCCGTCGCTTCGCCGGGACGCGTGGTCTCGTGCACTTCGAACTCGTAGCCGGCTTCCCGCAAACGAGGCAGCGCCTTTTGGGCTTCCGCTTTGCAGCGTCCACCTCCGGCGGCTCCGTTCACGATGGCAACAAAGTTCTTCATAGCTAGAGCGGGCTCACCGAGGCTGCTGTTGCCTTCTTCGAAAGCTCGAGGGCGAGTTCTTCGCGCTTCAACTTCATGGACGCCGTGCGCGGGAACGCGTCATCCCACATCAGCACGCCCGAGACGCGCTTGAAATCGGGCAAGCGCAGATTGCGCTCGCGCAAATCTTTGAGCGCGCCTGCCATTTTTTTCTCGCTGTCATCGTTTTTCGCGACGCGCATGACCGCCAAGAGTTGCTCGCCGGTAAGCTCGCGCTTTTTCCAAATGTAATTCGCTGCGAAGACCGCGAGCTCGTCGCACGCCACGTCGGCGAAAGCGCCTTCGATGTCTTCCGGATAGATGTTTTTGCCGCCGTCAGTGACAATCATGTTCTTCGCGCGGCCCACGAGGTGCAAATGGTTCGCGGCGTCCATCCAACCGAGGTCGCCGGTCTTCAAAAAGCCGTCATCGCGAATGGTCTCAGCCGTTAGTTCGGCATCATCGAGGTAATCGGTCATCAGCGTCGGACCACGCAATACAACCTCCCCCACACCTGAAGCGTCCGCGTTCTCCACGCGCACTTCCATTCCGCGCACTGGCTTTCCCACTGAATCGCCACGGAAGGGTCGCAGATCGTTGACGGTCGCCACCGTGCACGCCTCCGTGAGGCCATATCCGATGACAACGGGGATACCGAGCTTGTAGAAGAATTCCGCGCGTTCACGATCGACAAAGGCGCCCCCGCAGAAAAGCATGCGCAGCTCGCCGCCGAATGCCTCGTGAATCGGCTTCAGCAAGGTGCGGCTGATCATGCGCTGAGGCTTCTTGCGCGTGAGAGCTTCGTTGACGTTCATCAACGCTTCGATGAGCTGCTTCTTATACGGGGGAAGCGCGGCGAGCTTCTCGCGAATGGCTCGCTCGAAGGCCGTAAGGATCATTGGCACGAGGGCCATGTGCGTGATGCGTTCTGCTTTCAGCGTGTCGAATATGAATTCGGGACGCAGCGTGCGTTGATGCACGACGGTCGCTCCACCCCCAAACGGGCCGATGAAGCCGCACATAAAATCGATTGCGTGGTTCGTCGGTAGAATCGAGAAATAGCGATCGCCGCTCTGCATCGGAAAAAGCTCCGTGAGCGCCGTGTATTGCGAGAGGTAAGCACTGTGCGGAAGGATGCAGCCCTTGGGGCGGCCACCGGTGCCCGACGAATAGACAATCGTCGCGGGGTCCTCACGCAGGCGCGCGACAAACGTTGGCTCGGTTGCTGTTGGAGTGAGCGCCTCCCAACGTTCGGCCTTACCCAAGTCGGCGCTTGCCGGTGCCTCAGAAACGATCACGAGTGCCGGCGGGAACGTCTCCTGCTGACGGAAGAGCGGGTATTCGATCAGCACGGCCTTGGGCTTGGCATGCGCAAGAAGTGCTTCGCGCTCTTTCGCCGTGAGCTTGTAGTCGATAGGAACGACGATCGCTCCGCAGTGAAACGCGGCGTACGCGCCGATGAGATAGCGCGACTGATTCGTCATCACGATAGCGACACGATCCCCGGCACCGATGCCCGCGGCTTGCAAACGCGTCGCCACCGCGTTGGCTGCGTGCTTCACATCGAGATAGGTGAGCCGCGCGTTCTCTCGCTTGCGGTCTAGCTCGACGAGAGCGGTATTCGTTTTGAACTGCACGAAGGCGTCGCGAAGCATCTCGCCGAGCGAGCTGTAGTGTGTTGCGTCGATCATGGCACACGCCTCTTCACGACTTCCGCGAGGCCCGCGAAGGTGGTCACGCCTTGAAGCTCGTAGTCTGGAACTTCGACTTCGAAGTGCTCTTCAATCTCGGTAAGCAGCTCCATCGCCTGCATGCTGTCGATACCAAGCGCCTGAAAGAAGTCGTCATCGCTTTTCAGTGATTCGGCGGACTTCTTGAATCGCTTGGCTGCGAGATCGATCAGGCGTGCAGTTAGATCTTGTTCGCTCATGGCAGGTACGGCCTCACATCGGTGCTGTGAAAGAACTTGGCGAGTGCGGCTTCAACGATCGGCGACGTGAAGAGCATCGTGAAGAGAGCTTTTTCGTTTGCGAGTTGCTCAGTGGGAATCGGCTTCATAAAAGTCTTGGCCGTCGTAGTTGTCGCCGCGTCGAAGCGCGCTGTTTGCGTCGCAAGCGCGCGCGTCGCAGCCAGTACTTCGCCGCGTGCCACCAACTGCGACACAAGCCCTACTTCGTGCGCACGAGTCGCGTTCAAGCTGCGACCCGTGAGCAAGAGATCGCGTACGACGGCATTGCCAACGTCGCGCGAGAGTCGCGGGATACCGCCAAAGCCCGGCACAAGACCGAGACGAAGCTCGGGGAAACAGAAGCGTGCGCTTTTGTCCGCGATGATCACATCGCACGTGAGCGCGAGCTCGAAGCCGCCACCGAAGACGACCCCGTGCGTCGCGGCGATGGTTGTGAACGGCGCCATGTCGAACGCGTTGAAGACCGAGTGGATGCGATCGAGAAAGCTGCGCACCTCTTGTGTGGCCGCCGCCATCGTCATGCCTTTGGCGCGACGCTCGACGATGCCTGTGTAGAGCGCTTTCAAATCAGCACCCGCGGAAAATCCGGTCGGAATCTCGCTGTAGAAGATCATCGCGCGCGCACCCGATGCGCCGTCTCTTACGTAGTTCGCAAGAACTTCGAGCTCGGTGAGTGTCTCCAAGCCGATCTCATTGCAGGGCGCGCGGTTGAGCACGACTTCGAGCGCTGAGCCCACGTGCGAGAAGCGGAGAGTTTTGCCTTCGAAGGTTCGGCTCATGTGTACAGCTCTTTCAAGGCGTCTTTGAAGTGCGTCTCAATCGCGCGGCGGCGCAGCTTTTGGTTCGCAGTCAGCAGGCCGGATTCGATCGTGAGCGGCTCGAGCGCGAGATGAAATGCGCGAATGCGTCGGTAGTGAGGAAGCGATGCATTCACTTGCTCGACGGCTTGCGCAACGTCTTCGCGCGCAACCTTGCCGGTCACGATCGCTGTCAGGTACGGACGACCGTGACCAACGACAACGGCGTGCTCGGCCTTGGGCATGTGATCAAGCAGGGCTTGCTCAATCGGTTCCGGTGCAACGTTGTGACCCGACTCCGGCACAAGCACGTTGCCCACGCGACCGATCACGCGAAGGTTGCCGCCTTCGTCGAGCTCGACTTGGTCGCCAGTGCGGAACCATCCGTCGAGAAATGCGTTTGCCGTCGCCTCTTCGCGTTTCCAATAACCTGGAAAGATATTCGGACCACGCACGAGAAGCTCATCGCCCTCGCCCAGCTTCGCTTCGCATCCGGGAATGACGTAACCGACGCGACCAGGCAGCGTTTTGTTTGGACGATCCATGGTGACAATCGCCGTCGTCTCCGTGAGCCCGTAGACCTGATGCACGGGCAGACCGATCATCTCGAACCAACGCTGGGTTTCTTCGCTCAGGGGAGCCGAGCCGCAGATAAGGCAAACGAGATCCTTGCCGAGCTGCGCGCGAATGCGCGAAAAGACCAATTTGCGCGCCATCGCAATCTTGGCGTCATCAACCGCCGTGGGAGTCTTCTTCGCGAACGCGGCTTTGCCTTCTTTGTAAATGAAGCGCGCGATCATTCCCTGGCCGGCAATCTTGGCTTCAACGCCCTTGCGAATGCGCTCAAGCAAAGCCGGCACGTTCAAAAAATAGTTCGGTGCGGCCGTCTTCATCTCGACGACGAGGTTGTCGAGATTGGTGGAAACGAGAATGCCACCACCGCGATAGAGGCAGGTCCACAAGACCATGCGCGAGCCGGCGAAGCAAAACGGCAGATAGTGAAAGACTCGGTCCTCGCCGGTGCTTCCGCCCATCAAATCGCGCAGAGCATCGCGCGTGACCGGAAGCATGTAGTCGATGTTGGCCGTCGTGAGAATCGCGCCTTTGGCGTCTCCGCTCGTTCCGGATGTGTAGACGAGGGTGACTGCGTCGTCGCCTTTGCGTGCGATGACTTCGGTCTCGGTGGCTTCCGCCGAAAAGAGCTCATCGAACAACATCGCGGGCGCGCCGTTGCCTGCCTCGTTGATCGCCATCTCGAGCTCAGGCGTCGCGCAGATCACCAAGGACGCACCGCAATCCTTCATCATCGTGACGAGCTCGTTCGATGCCTGACGCGCGTACATCGGAACGCAGATGGCTCCTTCGGCGAGAATCGCAAGATCGGCCGCCACCCAACGCGCGCTGTTCGCTGCGATCAGCGCCACTCGGTCGCCCGCTTTGACGCCACGCGTGCGCAGCGCCGTGCGCGCACCATGGATAAGCGACAAGAGCGCTGCACCGTGGGTCGGAACAATGCGCTCGCCGTGCACCTCGCTCACGAACGCAGCGTTCGGCTTGGCTTTCAGATGACTGAAGATGGTCTCTATGAAGTTCATGCAGCCCTCGCAGCGAGCACCCGCTCAACCAGCGTTTGCACTTGCTTGGGGAGCGCCGGCAAATGATCCCAATGGTCGCCTCCTGCGCCGAGCCCGGTACGGAACTCGAAGTTTGGATGACGTGCCCGCACGTGCTCCACCAAATGCATACCCATCTCGCCCATGCGCACGAGGTTTACGACCACGCACTGCGCGATGCCTTCGCGGATCGATTCGGCATCTTTGTGCAACGTGATCAGCGTCTCGTAAACCTTGTCCGCGAGCGCCGGGTCATCGACTTCGAGCGCAAGATGCGGCTGACCGCGGTCGGCCATGAGATTGCGAATGCGCTCGTCCATCGTAACGCCCGCAGAGGGAACGAGCCCCGGCATCGAAGTCACAATCGCGTGATAGCGCGAGGAGACCATCATGGATGCGCAACGAATCACGCTCACCATTTCGTACATTTCAAACTCATCGGAGACAAAGAGCGGAAGGTTCTCGCCCAGTTCCACGCGCAACGCTTCGCACGCCTTACGATCAAGCTGCTCCATGCCGACCAAAATCGGGAACACGTTGTGCTGCGCCCGGAAGCGTCGCAGGCCGTCCGCCAAAGCTTTGATGTAGGCGCGCTGCTTCTCGCGGACTGCGTCACCGTCTTTGTGGAAATAGAACGAATCGTAGTGCGACTCCGAATGCGAACCGGTAAGCGCGTGAGTCGCGCCCTTCATGACGTCCGGCTTCACGGGCCACCAAAATGGATTGATAGGGCACAAGGCAAGAACCGGCGTCTTGCCATCCCACCCGGCTTCACGAAGGAGCTTCTCGCCCACTTCAGCTGGCGCCGGCTCGAATGTCCACGCCGTATCGGTGCCGGGTCGCGACGCGACGCCGAGCTTGCTCAACACTTCGCCCGACTCTTTGTTGCGCACGACGATGAGCGCATCTTGGCAATACTTGCGCACGAGATTCTCGAGCACGGGGTCCATCGCGCCTGCTTCGCCGCCATAGCCAATCGCGAGCTTGCGTTCAACCGATGCGATGCCGAGCGAACCGACCATCATGATGGAGAGGGCGTTGGCGAACTTCGATTTGAACATCGAGCCCTCGCAGGCAATCACGCCGTGCTGCTTGTGGATTACATCCAACAAGAAGGGCGGGAAGAACTGCGGAAGGTGCAGCTGCTTCACCGTTCGGAAGTATCCGCGCGAGAGCTCCGGATTGATCGTGAGAATGGAAAGGTCGAGCTTGTCGTCACCGAAGAGGTGGCGCATCTGTCGCACAATCTCTTCGACGCGCACGTCAGCGCCTGTGTTGCGCGTGCCGCTATAGCCGGCGAGTAAAAGCTTCAGCGGCTTGCCGGGCTCGTACTGATCGCCTGGATCGACGGCATAACGCGACGCTGCAAGCTCGATAAAGCCTGCCATCGTGTGACCGAGAAGACGGTCGGGATCGAGCTCGGAACGCACGACGTCAAACGCCGAACGCGCAGCCTTTTCAGCGAAGCTCCAAAGATTTCGAGCCACGACTGACTCCTTTCGGCGCAGCCGGCAGCGGCTGGTACGGATACTCGAAGTTCACGCCTTTGGCCCAACGGTAGAGCGGGGCCGCGTACTCGGTGAACGGAACTGGTGCCTTGCCCATCTCTTTGCAGACGCGCGTGTTGTCGAACACGGTGTCGTACGTAACATAGGGCAAGAAGACTTTGAGGAGCGATGCCGGCACGAACAGAGGATTCGCCTTAGGCAAGTTCATCATCGTGTTCACGAGGCCGGAGAATGGCTTTTCCATGCCGGGCAAAAAGCGCGGTGGCGATTTGCCAGTAGCTCCCGCGAGAGCCGTTGCGATTTCAATCGCCGTCTTGGCGCCCTCGCCGCTGCTGAGATGGTAAATCTCGTGCGCGGTCTTCTTCTTCTGATGCAAGGTCGCAATCGCGCTCGCTACAAAGTCTGCGTGCACAATGTCGAGACGCGCATCGGGACGCACTGGCACGGCCGGTAAGTCCGCCAGAACGCAGAATGCGCGAACCATGTCGAACTGTGTGGTCTCAACGCGACGCGAATCGCCCATCACGATGCTGGGACGAAAGAAGGTCTTGGGCACATCCGGAAGAAGCTCGCGCACCATATGCTCGCAAAACTTCTTGGTGCGGCCGTAAGGATCGTAATCCGAGCGATTCCAATCGATGGCGGTGTCTTCTTGAACAGTTTCGCGATCGCGCTGACCTGCGACCGCAACCGTAGAAACATGGCTAAAGCGACGAATGCCGCCGGTCGCGTTGGCATCCTGCGCAAGCTTGATCACACCGAGGGTGCCGCGAAGGTTGGTGTTGAGGCAGGCCTTTTCCGACTTGCGATTCAGCGAGGCTGCAATGTGGATCACCGAGTCGGTCGAACGCACCAACTTCTTGTACTGGTCGGGCGCGATACCAAGATGCGGCGCTTCGCTCGTGAGGTCTCCGAGCACAAAATCGATGCGAGCGAGCGACTCGTAGAACTTCTTCGCGTCCATGTGGAGCTGAAAGGCACGCCACAACTTATCGACAGCTTGTGCGCGGTCCCTACCGCGAACCAAGAGGGAAAGACGATCCTTGTGCGTGTCGAGCAAAATGCTCGCGACATACGAGCCGAGGTAGCCCGTGGCGCCTGTGATGAAGATGCTCATGGATGCGCCCCTTCAACTTCGTCCGCGTCCTTGGTCGTTGCCTTCGTTGTCGACTTAGCGCGCAGGCGAAGTGCGGGCTCCATCGGCGGGTCGTTCGGGATCTCTTCTCCCTCGAGGATCGGCAAGCACCACTTCGCAAGGCCAGGCCATTGCGTGTCGAGCCAGTACGAACGCCAATCAATCGTCGTGACGTCGTAGCCGAAGGTGCTCTTCTCCTCGCTTGTAAGACGGGACGCGAGCTTCTTCATGCTGGTCGTTGAGAAGGTCCAGTCGTTGTCGTGAATGAAAGGGCGATAGAGACGCAGCATGTACTCCACGCGACGGAGGTTCATGTCCGCGCCTTGTAGAGCCATATGCGTCACCCACTGAGCGCGCGTCACACGTTCACCAAGCGCCGCATGCACGGGCTTCGGCAAGACCTTCTTCATGTCCACTTCGGCCACGAAACTGCGCAGATTCTTCGCAAGCTTACGCAAGCGCGAGACGTGCAGCGGACCTTCGCGATCGGCATCGACCGGCACTGCGTCGAGGTAGCGCAGCACGAAACGCTCGAGCGTCGTCGCGCCATCGCGCATATGATGCTTGCGCGCGCCGAGCGAGGTGAGATCGATTGCGCGGCCAAGCGTGAGCGGGTTCTCTTGCGAGGTACCCATCTGATAGAGCTGCTCGGCTTCGTTGCGAAGCGAAGCCGCAGAGATAAGCATCAAGCCGCGGCAACAGGTGTCGACGGGAATCACGTCGAAGCGAACATCGGGACGCGCCGGCAATTCGCGGAAGGGGCTCGCCAACAACCAGACGAGCGGTGCCGACGTATTGACGCCTTCGTTCCAACCGGGAAGCGGATAGGAGACCGCGCACTCGACGATGGCCGGACGGGCAATCGAGAGAGCAATGTCGGTACGCGTGGCAAGCATCTGCTCGGAGAGCGACTTGCTAAGCGTGTAGAGGTTTGGGTAGCCAAGGCCGTTGGCGAACTTGGTGCCAGCGGCAACGCGCGCGCGCTTCAACCACTTCGGCTCTTTGCGTTCGCTGGTGAGCTCCGATGCCTTCGCGGCGTCGAGCAACGCAGTGATCTCAGTTTCGGGATCAATCTTCTTGCCGTTGGGCGCGATGCCCGGCGTGACAGTCTCGGTGATCTCGCCCGAGCGATTGCCCACCACGAAGCAGGTCGAGACATGCACGAGGCGTCCGCGCGGCGTCATCGCTGCAACGTCGGCGGCGTTCATGCCCCCGCGAATATTGATGTCGATTGCCTGGCACGGATCGGGCTCGAAATCGGTGAGACCGGCGATGTGAATCACCAAATCGACCTTCTTAGCGAGCTTTTCCGCGGCCTTCTTGGTGAGGCCCAAGTAGGGCTGACTGACGTCCCCATCGACAACATCGATGTGCGCGGACAAGAACGCAGAAAGGTTCGAGCCGTGCTTCGCGCGCAAAGGACGAAAGGCTGGTGACGTAGAGAACATCTCTGTCAAACGGTCGGTGGCAGTCTTGTCTTTGCCGCCGCGCACCAAGACGTGCACGTTGCCGACGTTCTCGACTTCGTCGAGCAACATCGAAAGGAAGACCTTTCCTACAAAGCCGGTCGCGCCCGTGACAAGCACATTCTTGCCTTCAAACGCTTTGCGTACCGACAGACTCTCTTGCATTGTCATCCTGCCTCCACAACGGGCCAGTCGTTGTCGCGTGCCAAGCGACGTAGAGCGCGATCAGGTGTCACTGCGCACGGCTTGCCGATGGCGCTCATGAGAAGAGCGTCATCGCTCGATGCGCCGTAGACCGACGAACGAGTCAAATCAAAACCATTCTCCGTCGCGTATTCACGCGCCCATGCTCCGCCGAGATGACCACTGATCACCGGATCGGCAAGACGCCCTGTGGCTTTGCCGTTGGACATCTCGAGGTGATTGCAGACGAGGTCGGCCACGCCGAGATGCTTTGCAACCGGCTGCATGATTACGTCGAGGTTGTCGCTGACAAGAACGACGCGCTCGTTGCGACGACGCGCTTCGTCGAGAAGCTTTACGCCCACTTCCTTTAACGTCGGGATCACGTAGCGCGTCGCATACTCTTCACCGAGGACAGAGAGTCGGTCATCGCTCATGCCGCGAGTGCCCATCCATGAAAAACGCGAGGCCAACGTCGAGTCCTTCAACGGCCCGCCAAACGAGAGCGGAAGCGCCATCGCAATTCCCGTCAAACGGGTGAATCGGTCGGTCAAAGCTTGCGAATTGGCGATCAAATACCCCGCCGCTGCCAGGGTCGGGCGGCTGATCAGAGCCCCCTCAACACGAAAAAACGCAGCAATTTCAGAACTCATCAACGATACCCTCCACTCGGGACCGCATTGCTTAGCTCAACTGGACTGACGTGTCAGTCTTTATTTTTCGTCCGCACCGGCCAGTCGACCGAACCGAGTGATGCCGCGTATGCGCTCGACAGCGTTTCCGACCGCGCGCGTTGGCGCAATGCAGGCGCAACAGCGGGCGAATGATGTGTGCATGATACCCTGCCATGTGCCTCTGGGGAGTCGATACATGCGCGTGAGTCGCGGGATCGGTGTCGTGTTCGCGCTGTCCACGCTCATAGCGTGCGGCCGCCTTTCCTTCGAGTCGCACGAGCAAGACGCTGGCATGAGCGGGCCGCCGGATCTTGGCAGCGATGCTCGGGATTTCGGGGTCGACCTGACCGCGACGCCGATGCCCGCCGGCGTCGTCGTCAATCCAACGTTCGGTCTGACGACGAGCGAAACAGGATCGACTGCTACCTTCACGATAGTTCTCGAGTCGGCGCCGACCGCGAGCGTGGTCGTCGCTCTCTCGAGCAGCGACGAGACGGAAGGCACAGTCTCACCGGCCTCGGTGGTGTTCACGCAATCCAACTGGGACGCCCTTCAAACCGTGACGATCACGGGCGCGGACGACGCCCTCGCCGACGCAAACCAATCCTATTTCATTGCGACGGCGGCGGCGGTGAGCGGCGACCCTCGTTACGACGGCATCGATGTCGACAACGTTTGGGTGACCAACATCGACGACGAAACTGCCGGCGTTACACTGAGCCGTGCCAGTGGATTGATCACGACAGAGAACGGAGGCACCGACTCGTTCACTGTGGTGCTGAACACAATGCCAAGCGGTTTTGTGGTCCTCCCACTCAGCGTGAGCGATGCAGGCGAAGTCGGGCTTAGCGCGAACGCCCTCACGTTCACTCCAACAAACTGGTCCTCGCCGCAGACTGTCACGGTGACTGGCGTAGACGACGCGCTCAGCGACGGAGACCAAGCGTTTGTCGTAGTCACCGGCGCCATTGCAAGCCCCGATGCCGAATACGCTGCGCTCACGATTGATGATGTTGCAGGCGTGAACCTCGACGACGAGCAACCGGGGATATTGCCAATTCCGGTCGATGGTTTGACGACGACAGAGGGCGGGGGCACGGCGACGTTTACAGTTGTTCTGCAAAGCCGTCCGACCATGGACGTGACGGTCCCAATCGCGAGCAGCGATATAACCGAAGGGACGCCGTCCGCTGCGAGCTTGCTGTTTACGACGACGAACTGGGATTCGCCGCACGTTGTGACGGTGACCGGAGTAGACGATTCGGCTCGCGACGGAAACCAAAGTTACGTGGTGCGCATCGGCCCGGCGGCGAGCGCAGACTCCGACTACGCAGGGCTCGTCGGGCCCGACGTCGACTTGTCCAACACGGACGATGAGAGCCCGGGCCTCGATGCATCATCCACGACTCTTTTAACGACAAGTGAAACGGGTGCATCGGCAAGCCGCACCTTGCGACTGCGTTCCATGCCATCGAGCGATGTCACGCTTCACGTGGCGAGCTCCCGCACATCGGAAGGCACAGTTGCCCCAGCCGATCTCACGTTCACGCCAATGAACTGGAACGCGCCGCAGACAATCACGGTGACCGGCGTGGACGATGCGCTCGCGGACGGAAACCAGGACTACGAAATTGTTGTGAGTGTTGCCGCCTCGCTCGACACCGACTACGCGAGCCTCACGGATTTACATCTTGCCGCCCGCAATACCGACAACGACAGCCCCGGTGTGTACGTAACTCCGTTGATAGGACTGGTCACAAGTGAAGCTTTCGCCACAGCAACATTCACAGTGGAGCTCAACTCGCAGCCCCTAGCCGACGTCGCGATCGGCGTTGCGTCGGATCGCGCTACAGAAGGCACGGCCTCCCCCGCCCTGCTTACATTCACCACGTCCACCTGGAACGTCCCACAGGTCGTGACAGTGACGGGGGTTGACGACAGCCTGGCGGATGGGCCTCAGCTCTATCACATCGTGACAGCGCCCACGTCGAGCGCCGATCCCAATTACGCGAGCATCAACCCGAGCGATGTCACTGTGACGAACACTGACGACGATGTTGCGAATGTCATCGTCACGCCAACGGCGGGCCTCGTTACGACCGAAGCCGGCGGCGCGGCAACGTTCACAGTCGTGCTGAGCGCCGAGCCCGCGATGGACGTGACGTTATCACTGACAAGTAGCAACGCGCTCGAAGGGACCGTCGCGCCGGCAAGTATCACGTTCACCAGTGGGAACTGGAATGTGGCGCAAACAGTGACGGTGACCGGCGTCGACGATTTTGCAGTCGACGGAAGCGTGGCGTACAGCATCGTCACGTCCTCGACGTCGAGTGGGGATCCCGCGTATAGCGGATTGCCCGTCTCCGATGTAGCCGTCTCGAACACGGACAATGACGTCGCCGGCGTGATGGTGACGCCTACCTCAGGTCTGGTGACGACCGAAGCAGGCGGGACAGCATCGTTTACGATTGTGCTTCTCTCACGCCCGACAGCAAGCGTGACGATTGGCCTTACGAGCAGCGCCGCCACGGAAGGCACTGTCTCGCCTTCGAGCATCACGTTCACGACTTTGAACTGGAACACTCCCCGGACGATTGTCGTGACAGGTGTGAACGACCTCTACGACGATGGGGACAAAGCGTACAACGCGATCACGGGTGCCGCGTCGAGCCCCGACAGCTTGTACAACGCGATGGCGATATCCGACGTGTCGATTACCAACACCGATGATGACACGGCTGGCTTTACGTTCGTTCCGGTTGGAACGGCAAGTACCACCGAAGATGGTGGCAGCGTTCACCTTTCGTATTTCTTGAACGCCGCGCCAAGTTCCTCCCTCACGGTTACCTTCACCGTGAGCGACGCGACAGAAGCGAGCATTACGTCAGGTGGCGCATCGAACGTGAGTGCCGGCACCCTCCCCACGACCCAGCGCGACATGCAGGTCAGTGGTGTGGATGACGTCGCCCTCGACGGAGACGTGGCCTACCAAATCAACACTTCCGTCACCGGGGCAGACCCTGCATACAACGGAATCGTCGTCCCCCCGTTCATGTTGACGAACTTGGACAACGATTCTGGCGACATCATTGTGTCCGCGCCCGGCCCACTCTACACCACTGAGTATGGCGGCATGAGCACCTTCTACATGGCACTTGCACGAGCGCCCACGGCCACTGTTACGGTCGACGTGTCCAGCAACGACGCAACGGAAGCGATTGTTTCCGGGCCCACGACGATAACATTCACCACCGTCGACTGGGCTTCGCCGCACGCCGTCGCCATCCAGGGAGTGGCCGACGGAATCGTCGATGGCGATCAAACACCCGCAATCATAACTGCGCCTGCGGTGAGTGCAGACGCCTCGTTCAACGGCATCAATCCAGTCGACCAAAGCGTGATCGTTCTCGATCGCCAGATGTCACGACTGGTGAGCGTGATGCTTCCGCAAGGCAACCAAGATCTCGGCTACCACAACGGAGTTCACACCCAAACGCTCTCAGTTGACGGGCGCTACGACGCGTTCGACTCCATCAGCGCCAATCATGTGGCCTCGGACACCAATGGATTTGGCGACGTCTTTCTTTGCGATCGGCTGATGGGGGTCACGTCCCTCGTCAGCGTGAGCACGGCAGGCACTCAAGGCAACGGCGTATCCGATGTCGGGAGCGTGAGTTCGTCAGGGCGCTTCGTCGTGTTTCAATCCGTCGCGACAAATCTCGTAGCCGGAGACACGAACGGCGTCGCCGATATATTCGTGCGCGACACGATGCTCAACACGACGGTGCGAGCCTCCCTCTCGGACACTGAAACCGAGCTCAACGGTGCCAGCGCGAACGCGACCATTACGAGCGACGGCCGCTACGTTGTGTTCGGATCGGACGCAACGAACGCGGTCGCAAGTGACACAAACTCAACCCGCGATGTCTTTGTGCGTGACTTGGTGTCGGGAACGACCACGCGCGTGAGCGTCACAAATGCAGGAGCCCAGGGCACCGCATGGAGTGATTTGCCCAGCATCTCGAGCGATGGGCGATACGTCGCTTTCTACTCTGGCTCGACGCTCACGGCGTCGGACACGTATGGAGGCAACGATATCTTTGTGCGAGATACCGTTGCCAACACGACAACCCAGATCAGCATGAGCAGCGCGGGCGTTGGCGGAAACGGTCACTCGACGTCCCCCAGGATCACGCCCGACGGTCGATACGTCGCGTTCGTCTCAAGCGCCACCAATCTTGAAGCCGGAGACACCAACAACGTTGGCGACGCCTTTGTCCGCGACACGATGTTGAACACCACCACGCGCGTCAGCTACGGCGTAGGCGGCGCCCAACTCGACGCGACGGTGACAGCGCTCAGCGTTTCGAACGACGGGCAACGTATAGCCTTTGCATCCCGCGCCACCAACGGACTAGCGGGAGACACCAACAACGCTCTCGACGCCTTTGTGCGAGACCGCCTCACCGCCACGACGATCATGGTTTCGACCAGTCCTCTCGGTGAGCCATCGGATTTGGGCATACGCAACGCTACCTCGCCGAGTTTGTCGGGAGACGGTCACACCGTCACATTCTCAAGCGAGTCGCGAAATATCGTTGGCCCCGGCTTCACGACCGTGGCCGCTCCAAGCGAATACGCGGTCGCTATTCCCTAGCAAGAGATTGGGCGCCTCGTATACAGCGCTCGGCCTCACCGCGAATTTTAACATCGCGCGCAGAGACTTTTTCGCGCGGCGTGAGCGATGAGTGGTACGGGTACGTTTCCTCATGACAAACACTTCCTTTCTCCCGGTCGCTTTCCTTGGAATCTCCTTGCTCACCTCCTGCACCTCAGGGCGTTCCCGCGAGTTAGTTCCGACAGATGCTGCCACTAGTGATGGCTCGGTCTCGATCGATGCGGGAGTCGTGTTCTCCGCGAACTGCCCGAGCTCGCCGGTCTTCGACCATCAGACGTGCACGGGCTCGACCGAAGGCGCTATCTGCGCGGGCATGCAGTTTTGCGACTCGTGCTCGATGAACGTGGCAACGAGCTGCACATGCATGCCGTACACGGCCGGGTTCGAATTCCGCTGCGCAGATCCATGCTCTTCCTGCGCAGCTGGCGCCGACGCTGGAACTGACAGCGGAACGGATGCGGGGCCGAGCGGTCGCGCATGCCTATGGTTTGCGGGGATTCGTATCTACTGCCTCGAGTCCGGCGAAAGCGTGAGCGAAGCAACCGTCGCATCGCAATGCGCCGAGGTCAAGGGCACACAAGATGAAAGCTGCGGCGGCGAAGGCGGCGGCTGGATCGGCACGTGCGCAGGCTACGACGACGCCGACGCTACGATGTGGTTTTACGAAAGCGAGCTCGTGGATGACGCCATGCGC
This sequence comes from Sandaracinaceae bacterium, assembly GCA_016712745.1. Lineage (GTDB taxonomy): Bacteria > Myxococcota_A > Polyangia > Polyangiales > JADJQN01 > JADJQN01. The sequence goes on along the minus strand of JADJQN010000015.1, from coordinate 190,222 downwards.
GAGTGCGCTCTGCACTCCGGAACGTGGATGGCCCTCTAGAGATTGGAGCGCGCGCTCAACGGGCGCCGTCGCTGCTCTTCGCCAAGACGTACGTCTGCGCGAACTGAGGGAGCATCTTCCCGGTGGCGGGATCGAGAAGCCAATCCATGGAGAGCTTGCGCGGCACCACGATGAGAGTCGGCGCTTGATACGTTCGGAACACGAAGTCCCAGAGCGGAGAGGTGACGCCGAAGTTTACGCGCGCATCGCTAAAGTGGTGCGTGAAATGATGACGACGCGCCCAGCGACCGTAGGGAGAGATGCCTTCCCATACGTGCTCCAGGCGATGAAGCGTTTCATAGACGACATAAAAGCCGAGTAGGCCGATGGCGTACGCCGCACCAATGCGTCCTGCAAGCAGCGTCGCAGGAATTCCAACGAGCACGGCAACAAGCGCAACGGCCGTCAGCTTCTTCCACGCGGGGGCAAAATAGTTTCCTTCGATATGGTGGCGCACATGTTCGACGCCGAATGGATTGCGGCGTGCACGCGAGCCGTGGCCAAGCCATCGATGAATCAGATACTCGAGCAAGCTCCACGTGAGGGCGCCAACGAAGAGCGCCGCACCAAGTTGCCACGTCATGGGTGTACTGTAGCGCACTTCCTATCGCGTCGTCGAAATGCAGAAATACCAGCCTGCCGTTGCAATCGCAGGTAACTCAACCTCGGTCGCTGCAATCAGCTTCCAGCTTGCGGCACCGCAACCCGCGCAAGGAGCACTCTGCGAAATCGAGGCAGACCACTTGGTAAGTTTGGCCGGGTCAAAGTAGAGCTCTTCGAGCTCTTCGTCATACACGTAATAGAACGAGCATGCCGAACAGCGGACGAACACGTAGCTCGAGTTGCTGCACCCAGCGCGCGAGCGTTGTTCGAATGCGAGCTTGTTGACTAAGCGGCTAGCCATTCTTGCCCGAGCAGTACCACACGGTAAGCGCGCCTGTCCAACTGAGTGGGTGCGCAACGCGTTGCACAGTGTTGTCGCGCGGAAGCAGACGGGCGTGACGCGCTGCGCTCTGAACGCCAACATTGCTTGCGATTATGCGTGGCACGTGGCTTGCTCACGCCCAGAGCATGACTCATCACAACTTTTCTCGTGCGCTCGTCGTCGCTACCGTGTTGGCACTAGCCGCGCTTGGAGTGTCGAGCGCGCAGGCACAAGATGCTGGCGGCACGGACAGGTGGTCGCGGCACTTTACGCTGAGCGGCACGTTGGCAGGGCCGACAGGTTTCTTCGGTGCAGAGCTTGAGTACGCGCCGCTCCCGCAGATCGGAATCAATGTGGGTGCGGGTTTGCTGTCTAGCGATGTGCAGGCAAGTACGATGTTGCGCTTTCGCTACGTCTTCGCGGATGGCACCGCGCTCGGCGTCGGTTTGGGTTCGTCGTTCGGTACCTACGTCGATTCCGAAAACGGGCGCAACTACGACTTTACCAACGATACGTTTTGGAAACGCCACTGGGCGATTCGTGTGTGGGGCAACGCGGAGCTGGCCGTGGAGCACCGATCAGCCGGCAGATTTTATTGGCGTATCGGTGTGGGAGTCGAGACTCCGTTCGACGGCTTGTCGAGCACTGCAACTTGCCAAGTGATCCGGACTGAGTGTGGAGAGTCGACCGTTCGCGTATATCCTTACGCGCAGCTCGCGCTGGGCGCAGTTCTCTGAGCTGAAGGTTCGTTGTTAGGATGAACGGTCGCGTCCGGCAGGCACGGCCGTCGCCGCCGCGCGCGCACCCAAACGCGCGCACTGCGCGTGGCGCAGAATCTGCGCGCCGCTACCCTGAACCGGTCGAAATCTACGAACGTCCGAGACGGCACGCGCAATGCAACGTGCATACAAGTCCGTGCGCCGTACCCTGAAAGCGAGCGTTCTCATGAATCCAAGAATCAAAGACGGTTTGCATGCTCTAACCATCCTCAACGACTTGGTTCACGCCTATCGCGGAGTCAAAGACTTCTCAAACAAGCGCGAGTCCAACGCCGGCGCGCTCTCATACGCAGCGATTTTCACCGCTGGCGCGGCGGTTGGCGCGGTTACGGCGCTGGCCCTTTCACCAATCAGCGGTGCGACATTTCGCAAGCTGCTCGTGGATCGCCTCCGCGACACCACGGCAGAGACGTCAGCCAAGTTGGAAAAGAGCACACCGCGCACGAGCAACGGAACCCGTCGACGCCGCGTGCACGCGAGCGACTGACGAACACTGCCAAGGGCGCAAGCTCAGCGCGACAATCACGTCGGCGTCGCCTAGGCAGCGTCGCTCGTTCTGGTACGGCGCTGACCGGACTTTGCTCAGCGCTGGTGCGCAGCTGCCACGTGCGAACCGACAGCGTTTCTTGACATGCGGCACGTAGCGGCGTAGCCAGCGTTTTAGCGAGGCGCGCAACGCTGCAGTTCCTTCATTCGAACGAAGCGCTTTGTCCTGGGGCTATATGAAACGCACAACATTGATTCTCGGCTCACTCTTCATCCTGCTGGGCACGGGGTGCTCAAGCTCGGGTTCGGAGCCAGACGCTTGCACTCTAACCTTTAGCGGTCCTGCGAGCGGAAACGTGCCTTGCGTCGTCGTCGGTCTTTCCGCGGTGGGCGAATCAAGCGTCTGGATCTTCCAGCTCGGCGCTGACACCCTCCCTAACTCGCTCGCGAACGACTCCCTCTCCGTGACGCTCGTCGTGCCCGGTGCTCCCGGCCCCGGGTCATTCGCCAATGCCTCGCTCAACTCATTTCAATGCGTCGTCCTCGACACTACTGACTCCCCCGTGTACCGCGCGGATTCCGAGGCCACCTCCGTACTCGGAACAGCTGCGCTTGCATTGAGCGGTGTAGAGTCGCGCGGCGCCAGTGAATCAACAATGCTTTGGGCGCCGCACGGGTCGCTCGATTGCACGATGGATGCAGCAGGGAGCGGACCCCCGCTGAGCTTCCGCGCTGACTTCTGATCGGGGCCTCTCCCCCAAAACAACGCTTCGTCCACAGCGAATCGATTGACGCTCAACTCTCAATGTCGATTAGCGTGCGCGGCGGACGACCGCGAATCACGCATCGACTCAGATTGCAACGCTGTATGCACTCGCCGCCGAGGAGTCTGCCGGCAAGCCGGGCATCCTCAAGGAGTCGAGGCCGAATGTAGCTCATTCAGCGGCGGCTATTGCCTTTGCGCGTTTCCGGGGCGCTGAGGGGCGAGCCCTCGACAGACACCGTACCGAATCCAGCAGCATCTTCGTTTCGGCAGCAGCCCCTCGCGTTCTAAGAGACAGGCGCAACTTCGACGAAGCCAGTTCCCCAACACGAAACAGTCACGTGCATGCTCGGAGACACTGCGATGTCCGTCGGGACGATGGCTTGGCCCTCGTAGGCTGAGTCCGAAATCGGCGAGAATGACGCGCTGCCATCTACTGAGCGCCAAAGGCGCGCGGAGTTCGTCGGCGCGGCAAGCGATGCGGCAAACACGCTGCCATCGGGCCCCGTCGCGACGGGACCTATTGTTGCGCCGTCGGCGAGGCTCCAGTCCGATTCGGTCGTGATAAACGCTACCCCGTCATCCACAACTTCGATTCGTTGGCCACTCTCTCCGCGTCTAGAGACAAAGAGCGTTGCGGTTTCGCCCGACTGAACCGCAAGGTGGCCCCAAGTACCTCCTGCCCCGTCGCGATAGTTTCGCAACTCGCTGAACGTTGCGCCTGCGTCGCGACTCGCAAAGAGGCCACGACGCGCGTCGAGGAAATAGACGTACTGACTTGCCTCAGTCCAAACGATCGGCGCTTTGGCTGAGGTGTTGGCGAGGAGGTCGCGCGCGCTCAGCACCTGAACCCAAGGACCATCTTCTACTTTGCGGAAAAGTCCAGCGCAGCCGAGCACGTCGGCCGTCGTGTTTGCATTGCACGCATGTTCACTCGCGGCGCGATCCGATGGGTTGCCGTTGGCGACCGAAGCAAGGAGCACTCGCCGGCCCGATTCGTCACGCCCAACCGCAACTCCCACGACGCGACCATCGGTTGCGACGTCGAGCTCCTCGTCAACCCATGTTGCTGAGGTTGGTGGCGATCCGTAGAGCGACGGCGTCGCAGTCCAAACGGAACCACCGAGCGTCGCCCCGGCTGCGGCGTTGTCCTGTAGCGCAAGCGCCATCACCCATCTGCCGCCGGTATCGAGGCGCTCATACGCAAAGGCGCGACCGGTCCGCGTATCGGCGTCGGGGCGGTGCCACGCGATTGGCCCTGCACGAGTCGGCGCGACAAGGAGACTCCAATCATACATGCCGAACACTTCGCTGCCGTCGTCGGATGGCGCGTGCGCGACAGTAACCGCAACAGTCGCGCCTACTCCTCGGCCGATCGGTTCCCACGTCGCGCCGTCATTCACCGTGCGCCATGCGATTCCATTGGCTGCCACGTAGAGCGCTTCCGGATCGGCCGAAGACAACGCGATTTGATACGCCTTGAAGTTGCGCCCGCCAAGCAAACTCTCATTCAACGTCGCATCCTCCTGGGCGTATCCAGACGACGCCCAGTACACATCGTCACTCTCGGCAAGGCGCAATGGTGAAGCGGGCGGTGACGCAACGCCGTTGCGCCAGGTCACGCCCCCATCGTCGGAGCGGATGAGGGACGTGGTGCAGCGCTGACCGGGCAGTGAATAGCAACCCAGCCAAAGCTGTGAGTTTGTCGCGGAAGAGGAATCGCGTGTCGCGGCGGCCGTCCAGCGCCCATGGAGTGCACCGTCGGCGAAAGCGGGTTCAAGTGCTGCGCGCTCGAACGACGCGCCGTCGTCTGTGGAAATGTACGCGCCATCGAGGCCTGCCGCGATGAGCAGCAGGTGTGCATTGCCCGCAATCTCTTCAACTCCTAGCGGTGCGCCCTCGAGTTGCTGCGCGTCCGCGACCGCCCCCGATTCCGCGTTGAGCCGAACTCGCCAAATGCCAACTTCTTTTACACCGACAAAGAGCAGTCTCTCGGCGCCGTTGATCGGACCCAAATGCAAGCCCGTAATGTGCGCGCCGCTGGGCCACCCGGGCAGAGCCACGGATTCGAAAGACTCGCCGTCGTTCGCGGAGCGCAACACGCCATCGGCGTACGTTCCGACGTAAAGGATTCTTCGCATCGGCACGGCACCGGCCGCCGCGAGCTCGTCAATAACAACTTGCTGACCGACAAGCCGCGGCTCGCCCGCGAGCTCGCTCGCTCGAGGGTTATCGCTCCCACTCGCCCGTGGCTCGCGACTCTGCAGCGACCATGTGTTTCCCCCGTCGCGCGTCATGAAAAGGCCGGCGACGTCAGCCTCGCCATGGTTGCCTGCCAAGTAGAACGCGACGCCGGGTTCGAGGCGTGAGAAGGCGAGCGCAACCCCATTGAGCTCGGTTTCGCTGCCGAGGCCTCGCGATGTATTCGCGAAATCGACTCCGCGGTTCGTACTGCGATGTAGCCCCGAAACATCTCCTGCGGTTAGCACAATGTTGGAGTCAAACGGATCCACTGCGATGGCGTTGGTGCCCCCTCCCGCGTGCACGAGCGACGAACGAGAGCTCCACTCAGAAGCTGCGCTTCCGTCGGGCACCAACATATCGAGTGCGCCCGCATCATCGTTCAACGCGTCAACGAACGCCGCATCGAGGCTTGCCGCGTCGAAGCTGCCCGCGTCGAAGCTGCCCGCGTCGAAGCTACCCGCGTCCAAGCTTGCCCCGTCGAGACTTGCCCCGTCGACCTCGGCGTCGCGCAACGCTGCGTCGACTCCCGCATTCGTAGCGTCACCACACCCTGACACGGCGTGCGCGCATGCAAGCAAGGTAGCCAGCACGCTGCGCGAAGCTTGTCGTCCGACCGCATGGCGCCATGGAAGTGCAATCATCGTGGCGCACGTTGGATCGCGGTGCGCGCTCACGTCAAGGCGGCTCGCTCGGCGACGCGACACAAAATGACTTAAGCGACTCGGTTAGTTGCTCGCGTGTGCCTGGGTCGGGCAAAAGCGCTCAGCCAGCCTACGTGTCAGAAGAGGACCACGCCGCAGGGGAACGTGGCGGTGACTGAGCCGCCGCTCATCGTGAGCTCGTCGCAAGCGCTTCCTTGCAAACGAATGTGCGTTTCATCGATCGGAACCCAGCCGTTGGGATCGTTGCATGGCAGCGGCGTTCCGTTGAGCGCCACGCTGCTGCCGTCGCAGTAGATGTCGGGAGACGAAGTGTTAATAGATCCATTGGTCAGTGCGATGTCGCACGAGATGGTGCCAGTCACGATGGCTGCTAGTGCATCGACAAGGCCTGCCTCGTCGTTGACGCGCCAGAACATTTCGTCCGCGCCGCTGGTGGTTCCCAGGCCAGCGTTTGCGAGATCGGTGAGATGCTCGTCATCGAGATCGACGTCACTGCCAACACCGATAACGTAGGTTCGAACGCCCGCCGTGAACGCGGTTTCGACGGCTGCAACCGAGGACGCTTTGCCTTCTGCACCGCTACAAGAATACGGCGCGCCGTCGGTCGCGAGGACGAACACGGTCGGATCGGCGGTTGCCATGCTCAGCGCGGAGTCTGCGAGCACCGCCTGGATGGCCTCGCCCGTAGGGGTGCCATGGTCGATCTCGTGCGCTTGGTACACCGTATTGATCGCGTCGTAGTTGTCGATCGCGGGCACTACAGTGATCAGGTTGGGACAGGTTGCATCGCCATTGGAATACATGGCGAGCCCAAAACGCACTGAGTGTTGCAAGCTGTGCACAAGTCCGTTGGTCTCGTCAGTCAGTGAGTCGCGCAACACGCTCCAACGCGTACCGCCGCTGAAGCTTGCACCCATGCTACTCGAGCGATCCACAATGAGCATGACGTTCGGCGTCGTGCGATTGGTGGTCAAGGTGATGTCTGCACAAACGCGGTCTTCGGTCCCGGCGTCGAACGCTACGCTCGCGTCCCGATTCACCGATGCATCGGTCACGAGGGATGAACACTCGCCCGTGGTGGTGCACACTTGGCCGTCCGCGCAGCCTGTCTGAGCGGTCCAGTTGCAATCCGCGCCGCAACGTTCGCCGCTTGTGCAGTAGAGACCCGTTGGACATGGGGTTGCAGAGGTGCATCGATCGCCGCAGCCCGTCAGCGGTGCATCGCCGCCGCACGGACTTGCGTTCGGCGCCTTGGCACTGCAACCGCTCAGCGCGACCAAAAGTGACGAGCAAACACACCAGATTTTAAGAGTCTTCATATTCCGCCTTGTACGGTGAAAGCAGCACTCGCAGCGATCACTCAGTTGATTCCGCACGGGTCGCGGGTGGTGGAGCCTTCGCGGCCTGTGAGGAGAATAGCGAAGGATGTGAAGTGGTCGGTCTTGCCGCACACCATGTCGCCCCGCTGCTCGAGGCACTCGTCTTGGCATCCCCACGCACCACGGGATTCGTCGTAGTAGCCTAGGCACGCGGTGTCGTTGAGTTGCCCCTCGGTCAGCGTGCCTCGGAAGCAGATTTCCACGTTGTTATCGAGTGCCGAGATTTCGTTTCCGTCGACGTCATAAATCGTGAGCAATGATGGCAAGCCGAGAGCGCCCGGATGCAAAGGTGTTTCGCGGACCGTGAGCGTCCCCGTGGTCCCTTCGGCAAGAGTCGCAACCAGACCGCGTGTTTCGACGAAACTAGCTTCTCCATTTGTTGCTACGGGTGCGCTCTTGAGGCAGACACCTCGGCCGACAGTCGGTTGGCTGCGGCATAGCATCGAAAGACGAGGCAAGCGCGTGGTCCCAACGAAGGCGCGGCTCAAATGTCGCGTGAGCGTGTGCACGCGGCCCTCACTCCACCACGTGCCCTGCTCTTCGAACGCGCCTTCGTCGTTGGTCCAATAGACGAGCGGAATGTCGCCCTCGGCAAGGCCCGGAACGTCAAACGAAACAAATACGTCGGTCTCGAACGTCGTGCCCGCAGGACCAAACTCATAGAGATGTGTGACGCGCGTGACGTCACCGACGCCAGGATCCTCGTCGCTCATCGAAACTCGGAGCGTTACGCTGCTGTCCGTAATGGCGTTTTCCGGAAGCACGAAGTGGAGCTCCCCGAGTTCGAGAGTGCCGCCACTTGCGCCAATCATCGCTTGGGCTTCCGTCGCCGCGTCAACGTCTGCCGCTGCATCACCTGCGTCCGTGGCACCCGCGTCAACCGACGTGTTCGCATCGTCGCCGCATGCCATCAAACCGACCGAGACGAGCGAAGCAAGGACTAAGCGTTTCAAGCAAATTCTCCTATTCGGACACGGGCGAGCCGCCGCGAGCCATTGCTACGCGGATCGTATCGGCAATCGCTCAAACGTTGCCAAAATTTGCGCTTCGGACTGCGTAAGCTGTGCCAATGACACGCGTTATGTGCAATCGAAAGCGGCACCGTGCGTGGGTGAGGACGCTACTTGATGAGCCGCGCGAGCGTGTTCCGACTTACGCCAAGGCGCCGTGCGGCCTCGGTCTTGTTGCCCTCAGCAGCAGCGAGGGTTGCTTGAGCATACTTCGCCGTGGCCGCATCGAGCGACAATCCCAGCGGCAGAGTAATTTCGTGCTCGTCGCTGGCGGCCTGCGCGACAAGCCCTGTCGCATGGCGCGGCAGATGTTGCACATCGATATTTCCGTCAGCTGCCAACACGACAGCGCTCTCGATCCAGTGTTCGAGCTCACGCACGTTGCCCGGCCACGAATGCGATTGCAGGCGCGCGAGAGCCGCTTGCGAGAACTGCGACGTCGGCCTGCCAAATCGCTGTGAGTACATGTCCGCAAAGTGGCGCGTGAGGCGTAGCACTTCCGCAGGACCGCGCGCGCGCAAGGTCGGCAGTTCAATCTCAACAACGCGTATGCGGTAGTAGAGGTCCTGGCGAAAGCTTCCGTCTGCGACTGCTTGTTCTAGGTTTCGGTGAGTCGCGCAGACGATGCGCACGTCACTGGTGATCGTCTCGCGACCGCCAACGCGCTCGAACGTTCGTTCCTGCAAGAAGTGCAGAAGCTTTCCCTGCAGCTCGCGTGGAAGATCTCCGATCTCGTCCAGAAAGAGAGTTCCTCCCTGCGCGAGCTCCACTTTACCAAGCACACGCCTTTCAGCGCCGGTGAACGCTCCGCGCTCATGGCCGAAGAGCTCACTCTCGACGAGCTGTGCCGGAAGTGTCGTCGAATCGACCGTCGTGAACGGCCCGGCCTGCCGAGGTGAGTTTACGTGAATCGCGCGCGCGAATAGACCTTTGCCTGTTCCCGTTTCGCCGCGCAGCAATACTGTCGCGTCGGTTTCTGCCGCGCGGTGAACGCGTTCGTAGGCGTCGGCGAGCGCGTCGCTTCGACCCACGATGCGATTGAAGGGCCCACGCAGCACAAGGCCTGGCTCGGCTGCATCCTGTGCTCGCAGCGTGGTCATCGCGAGTGCTCGCGCAAGCTGCGTGCCGAGCGCGAGCAGATAGCGTTCATCCTCTTCGCCGAACTCGCCGGATTTCTGATTCAAGAGTTGCAGAACGCCTCGGATCGGCGCGGTACGTTCCTCGCGAATCGGCGCCGCAAGCATCGACTTCGTCTTGTAACCGGTGGCGCGATCGATGGACGGATCGAAGCGCTTGTCCTGACTTGCATCCGCAAGACGCACGCACTCGCCCGTTCGGACGACGTATCCAGCGATGCCGCGATCAAGCGGTTGGCGTAGCGCATGAAGCTGCGGCAGTGCGACTCGCCCCACCAGATTGCGTTCCTCGGCGTCGACTAGCCATATCGTCGCGCGATCCGCCTGCACGGCATCGCAAACACGTTCGCACGCCGTCTTCAGCAGAGAATCGAGGTCCACTTCGCGCGCCAACATGGACGCGAAATCGACGAGGAGCGAAAGGCGGTTCGACATTGTCGTTGCCGCCACATTACCCGCGACTTGCAAAGAGGTCACGCGGCCTTCGTGCCGCGCTTTCGTCGCTGCAGTTCGAGCACTAGGCCCTCGCGCGCCGCGATTGTAGGCGGAAATAGCATGCGCGTGATGCGCTGCAGCTCGAGCACTTCTTTGTCCGTTCGCTTTGGGTCGTGGTGGAACATCACGTACTGGCCAACCCCGGCCGCTTTGGCGAGGTCCGCACCGGCGACGTAAGTCGAATGACCCCAACCCACTTTTGAAGGACCGACCTTGCCTGCGTATTCCTCGGGCGTGTACTGCGAGTCATAGATGAGCACGTCCGCGCCATCGCAAAGCGCTCGCAAAGCGGGATCGACGCATGCGTAGTGCTCAGTATCCGTTGCGTACACCACACTCGAACCCTCGCAGTCGATGCGATACGCAAAGACACCACCGGGATGGTTGAGTCTAAGAACGCGCACGCGCGCGTCGCCAACATCGAACGACTGGCCTGACTGAACTTCGCGCGTTTGGATTTCCGCGCGAAGTTCGTCAAGCCTGACCGGAAAGACTGGAGCCGACATCTGTTGCTGAAGAGCCTGACGTACCGACATAAGACCGTTTGCGCCGCCAATGATCGTGATTTTAGTTTGAGGAAGATATGCAGGAGCGAAGAAAGGCAAGCCTTGGATGTGATCCCAGTGATAGTGCGAAAGTAGCAAGGTAAGATTCGGATCAACGTTACGTGCAAGTAAGTCTTCGCCAAGAGAGCGCAAGCCCGTCCCGGCATCGAGGAGAAAGTGCGCACTGCCGCATTCGACTTCCACAGAGCTCGTGTTGCCGCCGACGCGCGCCGTGTGAGGGCCAGGCGACGCAATACTTCCACGCACTCCCCAGAATCGAATTTTCATAGCGAACGCCCTCTCTCTGGACTCCTCCTATTCACCCTTCGTGCCAGCGCAAAAAGCGCGACATTTCGCGGATCGATGGCGGTTTCGTGCGCTCGTGTGCTCAGAAATTGAATGTGCGCCCGCTCAGATATGGGGCGCGCTAGTTCTCAACGAATACGTAGGCCGCGCCTGAGTTCGCAGCCAATGTGTTGAGTTGATCGCCGTCGACGCCCGTCGCGTTGCTGTCTTCGGCATAGGCGCCCGCCACAACAGTGCTTCCGTCAGAAGATAACGCGATGGAGTAGCCAAATGCGCCGCCGGCATTTGAGGCTTTCATATACGCGTACTGCGTCCAAAGCATGCCCACTCGGTTAAACAGATACACGGCGCCGGAACCTATAGCTGCATTGCTCGCCTGGTTCGCGCCGACGCCGCGTCCGCTGCTCGCCTCGTTGCCCGCACCGACTGCGAGACGATTTCCGTCACTCGAAAGAGACACGCCCCCGCCGAAGCCATCGCTGGTCCCAGTGTTCGACGCCTTCACATAGGCCCGATGCGTCCACACAAGGCCTGTGCGTGTGAGGACGTATACAGCGCCCGAGTCACCGCAGACATTGTCCGACTGATCGCCGCCCGTGCCAGTTGCACAGCTGTCTTCCGACGCCGCGCCAATCGCCAACGTGTCGCCGTCTCCCGAAAGCGCAACGCTGCTTCCAAACCGGTCTGTGGTTTCGGTATTGGAAGCTTTTACGTACGCCTGCTGCGACCAAACGCCCGCGACGCGCGCGAAGACATAGACCGCGCCGGCATTCGGTGCGCTGTTCGAAGCCTGATTTCCGTCGACGTCAGTGGCGTCGCTCGCCTCGAACGTAGTGGATGCGGCAAGGGTGCTTCCGTCGGACGACAAGGCGAGCGCAAAACCGAAGTAGTCGAATGCATCCGTGTTCGAGGCCTTCACGTAGGCTTGTTGCGTCCACACCACACCCGATCGCGTGAACACATAGACCGCGCCGGAGTTTGTCGCGGAGGCGCTCAACTGATTGCCATCAACGCCCGTGGCGTTGCTGTCTTCGTAGTAGCCCGACACAGCCAGCGTACTTCCGTCTCCGGAAAGCGCGACGCTGAATCCGAAACAAGCCGTGCTCGAGCTGTTGGAAGCTTTGACGTATGCCTGCTGCGACCAGGTGACCCCACTTCGCGTGAATACGTAAGCCGCGCCTGCCGCAGCCAGGCTGTTGTTCGACGCGTCGCCGTTGATGCCCACGGCATTGCTATCTTCGGGATAGGCGCCAACCGCCAGCGTATTTCCGTCGGCCGAGAGCGAAACGGCGTAACCAAAGTAGTCACCCGCGTCGGTGTTAGAAGCTTTTACGTAGGCTTGCTGCGTCCACACGCCTCCGAGACGCACGTAGACGTAGACCGCACCCGCACTTCCAGCAGAGTTGTCGCTCTCAGATCCGCCGATGCCCGTCGCACTGCTAGACTCTGCATACGCTCCGATCGCCATGGTGTTGCCATCGGCAGACACGGCTAGCGCGGTGCCAAATGCATCGCTTGCGTTGGTGTTCGACGCTTTGACGTAGCCTTCTTGCGTAAACGGTATGAGGTCGAGGTTTGTCACGCCCACATCGACAACGGCGAGGCCGTTGTAAATCGGATCCGCGCTCACCGCACTCCCGGTGACGACCGTGTAGGCAACATCGCCGTCGGCAATTCCATCATAAAGCCCGGAGACACTCACTTGCCGAGGGACGTTCCAATTCGTGGGCGTGAACGTAAGCGAAGTTGGAAGCACGATGCCCTCGGTTGCGTCACCGCTTGCAAACGAAACGACCACGCTTGCAGCAGGAAGCGAACCGAGCACCACGCTGAACGAGGCCGTGCCTCCGCCCTCCGTCGTGACAAGCCCAACGTTCGGAACGATGTTCACCGCAGCGGGATCATCGTCGACATTGGTGACGCCCACGTCGGCCACAACGAGATTGTTGTAGACGCCGTCCGCGCTCATCGTGCCTGCGGTTACGACGTTGTACGCGATGTCGCCGTCGGAGATGACGTCGTCGACACCGGTCACTGACACGGTCTGAGGAGTACTCCAATCCGCGGGAGTGAAAGTCACTGACGCGGGCGAAACCATTCCCTCGGTCAGATCGCCGCTCGAAAGCGCGATGATGACGTCGTCCGTGGGGGCGGTGTTGAGAGCGAGTGTAAAAGTCGCAACTGAACCGGATTCGGTCGTGGTCAAACCTGACGCGGGTAATACCTGCACACCCGGAACGTCGTCGTCGAGATTCGTGACGGCGATATCGGCCGGGTTCCAGCCATCGTAGAGCAGGTCGTCACTGGTGGCTCCTGAGGTGACGATCGAGAATGCAACGTCGCCATCCAAGAGAGCGTCATCGACGCCCGTGATGAGCACGGCTTGCGGCGTGGACCAGTTGGCGCTGGTGAACGTGAGCGACGGCGTCGACACCACACCTTCGCTGAGATCGCTGCTGCCGAGGGCTATCGATACGTTCGCCGTGGGCTCGGAGGTGAGCCAGACGTCCAGTGTGTCGCTACCCCCCGATTCGGAAGTCACCAAGCCTGACGTGCGACTGACGGCTACGCCCACGAGATCATCGTCAACATTCGTGGCGTCTACGTCGTCGCAATCAATGCCGCTGTAATCGGGATCGGCGCTTGCCCCGACCGTCAATTCGATTGTGTATCCGATGGCACCATCCACGATCGAGTCGTCCATACCTTGCACGCCGACGCTTTGCGGAAGATTCCAGTTCGCCTCCGTAAACGTGACCGAAGCAACACTGGGCGTACCTTCGGTGGCGTCGGTGCTCGCAACCGAGATAGTGACAAGGGCCGTGGGTTGCGATTGAAGAACGATCGTGAACGAATCACTGCCTCCGCTCTCTGTAGTAGCGAGACCAGCGGTCGGCGAAACGAAGACGCCGGGCGATTCGTTGTCGAGATTTGTGACCAACAGATCACTGGGGTCGATGCCGGCATAGTCTTCATCGCCGCTCACTAGCGGAAGACTCTGAATGGTGTACGTGATGTTGTCATCGGCGAGCGCATCGTCGACACCCGTGATCGTGACTTGCTGCGCGACGTTCCAGTCATCGGGCGTGAAGGTAAGATCCGCTGTGGACAGCGTGCCTTCGCTCAGATCCAAGCTCACGAATGACGCAATGACACTCGCGCTGGGTCGCGCCGTGAGAGATACCGCGAACTGAGCTTCGAATCCGCTCTCCGTGGTAACGAGGCCTTCCGTAGGAGAAATCGTCACTCCGGGCCGATCCACGACGCCCATCGCGCAAAGGCCCTCACCATCGCAAATACGATCGGTGCCGCACGACGTGCCTGCGGGACGCGCACCGAGCTCCGCGCACTCGACCGACGAAGCTGCGCAACGAACGTAGCCGAAACGACACGGCTCACCGGGCATCGTGCAAATTGTTCCGCACGCATTGTCGTGGGGCCCGTTCAAGGATTGACAGCCCACGCCGGGCTCAGGATTGCACCACTCAGTTTCGTCGCATGCGTTCGCGAGCGAGCGGGCGAGGCAGAACCCTTCATCGCAAATCGGTTCAGCGCATGGAGCGGTCGCCGCGCACGCGCTAGTGTTGTTGCAGAAGCTTATGCCGGAACAGAACTCAGGCGACGTTAGGGAGCAGCGCGGATCCACACAACGACCGGCAACGCAGGTGCTGAGCTCGGCGGAACCGCCGGGTGCAGGACATACAACGTCTACACATTCGCGCGTGAGGTGCATCGTCACGACCGTGTCGCCCGCCACATTCACAAGGACGTCGCGTTCCACAACCACACGGCCATCGCCCTGCAGCAAACTCGCACGCACGCGATAAGTGCCAAGCTCGAGTGCAAACGTCGCTACGTCGTGGCCGTTCGCGTAGTTCAATCCGAAGCGTGCGCGTGCCTCGCTAGCATCGCGGGGTCGAGCTTGTCCGGCAGCGTCCGCATAGAGCGTCGTCATAACGCGACTGAACTGCACGCCGGGCACAAGGTCGCTCACGACGCGAACGTGGACCGCAGCAGTTGGGCTTGTGCACGCCGGTAGCGCGCTCATGCACAGAAGCAGTCCAATGAGCCAGGTGTTCTTCCCCATGTTCGAAGAACGGTACCTCGATACCTGCCAAGCCCCACATCGGATTCTGCTCTCCGCAGTAGCTTCACGACGCAGGACCCTGACGTCACCCACCGTCATTCTTCGGCAGAGGCGCCGGCGATAGCGGCCCTTTCCTCAGGGCACGCGGGCGATGCCTGCTTCTTGATGGATGTTTGTGTCGCCGGGAAAGAAGTTGCTGGCTTGCGCAGTGAAGGCGACGTAACGGCCGTCGCCAGAAATGCCCCTGTTGATGGCGTGGCCATTGGAGCTCATGCCGGTCGGCGGGTTGGTGACCAGCACGGTGGTACCTGCAATCGTGTCTCGGACGAAGACATCCACAAAACCGTTCGTGTCGCCGCTGACGATTGTGCTGTCAGTGCATTCGAATGCGATGTAGCGCGCATCCGCAGAAAACTGAGGGCGGACGGATGGCGACGGGACTTGGCGTGAAACGCCGCAGGCGCCCGTGAAGGACGCCCGCAGTGATCTCGACGCACGGCATCGGCGCTGATAGCGTGCGCGCTATATGCGCTCAAGTTCGATTCGGTTGTTGGCGCCCGTCCTGGTCGCATATCTCTGTTTGTCTTCCGTTGGATGTGGACGCATTGGGTACGACGCGATGTCGATGGACGCTGAGTCCAATCTCGACGCCGGCGCTCTCCCCGATGTGAATCTCGCGGACGTAGGCTTTGACGCGGCCACGCTCGACCAAGGGATGGACGCAGCGACTGATGCGCCAGACGCGGAATCCGACTCAGCGGTCCCGCCCTCCCCCGGGATTGTTGTAACTCCCACAACCGGGCTCATCACAACCGAGATGGGCGGCACTGCGACGTTTACAATCGTGCTTGCTTCACAGCCGACAGCTGATGTCCGAGTTGCAATCACGAGCGACGACACCACAGAGGCTACCGTCTCACCGGCGGCGGTGACGTTCACGATTCTCAATTGGAATGCTCCGCAGCTCATTCTCGTGACCGGAGTTGACGACGCCGAAGCGGACGGAGCACAGGGCTACTCGATTGTTACGGCCGCGGCGACCAGCACGGACACCTCCTACGCCGGACTCGATACCGACGACGTAGATGCCACCAATCTGGATGACGACACGCCGGGCGTTTTCGTAGTTCCGACAAGTGGGCTTGTGACGAGCGAGCTCGGCGGCTCCGATACCTTCACGCTGCGGTTGCTTGCTCAACCACTCGGCGACGTCACGATTCCGTTGACCAGCAGCAACACCGACGAAGCCACGGTGAGCCCTGCGAGCGTAACGTTTACGATAGGCAACTGGGCAGCACCCCAGACCGTTACGGTCACGGGTGTCGACGACGCCGTGGAAGACGGCAATCAGAGCTACCTAGTGCAGACGCAGCCAGCAACGAGCAGCGATGCCGCGTACAACGCGTTCGATGCCGATGATGTTGGCGGCACGAACCGCGACGACGAGCTCGCGGCCATCTTCACCACGCCCACGGTCGGGTTGTCGACCAGTGAGTCGGGCGGCACAGCAACGTTCACCGTGGTGCTGCAGGCGCCTCCCGAAGCCGACGTCATGATTCCGATCGCAAGCTCCGACACAACAGAAGGAACTGTGTCCGTCGCGAGTGTGGTGTTTACGACTTCGAACTGGAGCATTCCGCAGGCGATTGTCGTCACGGGCATCGATGATGCGGTGGCAGACGGGAATCAGCCTTACGAAGTACTCGTGGGCCCGGCAACGAGCGCGGATCCGCTCTACGCAGATGCGCCGAGTCCGACTGTTTTGCTCTCCAACATAGATGACGACGTACCGTCGTTCGTGGTGGGGGACCCTAGCGCTTTAACGACAACCGAGACGGGCGGAACTCAAACATTCTCGCTCGTGCTCACATCGCAACCGACGAGCAGCGTCACCATTTCAATCTCGAGCGGCGATACGACGGAGGGCACGGTCGCGCCTGCGCTGCGCACGTTTAGCACCGTGAATTGGAACGTGCCTCAAGTCATCACCGTGACTGGCGTAGACGACGCGATTGCAGACGGAAATCAAGACTACAACGTGGTCGTTCACGTAGCGCTTGCGGCCGACCCAGCCTACGGCGGTCTCGCGGATCAACAGCTTGTGTTCACAAATGTCGACAACGAAACAGCGGGCGTGACTGTTACGCCCATCGAGGGGCTGACGACGAGCGAGTCGGGCGGCACTGCGACCTTCACGGTCGTGCTCAACTCCATGCCTTCAGCGTCGGTCACCGTCAATCTTGCATCCGATCTGCTTACGGAAGGCACCGCAGCGCCCTTGAGCGTCGTGTTCACGACCTTCAATTGGAACACACCGCAAACGGTAACGGTCACTGGCGTCAACGATATGGTGGCCGATGGTGCGCGCGTCTATCACATCATCACTGCGGCGGCAGCGAGCGCTGACCCTCAATACAACGGCATCGATGTAAGCGACGTCACCGTCATCAACGCCGACAACGACACACCCGGTATTTACGTTTCGCCGATGGCCATCGCAGCGCCCGAAGGGGCGACGGGCACGTTCTCGGTGGTTCTAGGGTCGCAGCCAACGGCAAACGTGGTTATTCCTCTCCATATGCAGGACGTGAGTCAGGGAACTCTCGCACCGGCCAGCGTCACGTTCACAACGGTCAATTGGAATACGCCACAGGTGGTGACCGTCACCGGCATTGATGATGGAGTGATGGACGGCACCTTCATCAACACTGCGTTCACGGACGCAGCGATGAGCACGGACCTTACCTACGGCGGTCTCAATGGCCCCGATGTGACTGTCACGCACATTGACCGCGTCAGCATCATCGTCACACCCACAACCGGTCTCGTCACAACGGAAGCCCGCACCGTTGCAAATTTCACGATCGTGCTCAGCGCGGCGCCGACTGCAAACGTCACCGTGCCTCTCGGCACCAGTGACGCATCGGAAGGCGCTCCTCTGCAGACCAGTGTGACGTTTACTCCCGCCAACTGGGCGACGCCTCAGCAGGTCGACGTACGCGGCGCGGACGACGCGATGGCGGATGGCACGCAGGCCTATACAGTCCTTACCTCATCCGCCTCGAGCTCAGACTCTCGATACGCCGGCGTGAATCCAGCTGACGTTGCATGCAGCAATACCGACAACGACATTGCGTCGGTCGACCTGCACGCTGTCGGTCCGCTCACGACGAGCGAAAATCGCACGACGGCTTCTTTCATCTTCACCCTCGGGGCCTCGACCACCGGCAACATTCATTTCTACACGAGCGACGCCACGGAGGCGACAATCTCACCGACTGGCACAAGCGGCTCATTTGCTCTCGGGCACCGGATGACGCTCACCGTCACCGGCGTCGACGATCTCATCGACGACGGCGATGTGCCCTATACCGTCTACGCGACGATCTCGAGTCCCGACTCCGGTTACAACATGTACCCAGTCCCGATCATCTCGATGACGAACCTCGATAACGAGGAGGGCGCGATTGCGGTTTCGCCTTCCTCGCTCGTCACCGTGAGCGAAGGCGGAGCGGTCGCCACCGTGCAGCTGGTGCTGACCACCGCGCCCACTGCTGACGTGACCATCAACATGTCGAGTGACGATGTCGGAGAAGGCACCGTGCTGCCGAGCAGCGTTACATTCACGACTGCAAACTGGAATACGCCGCGCGTACTTACGATCACGGGCGTAGGGGATGGGATCCTGGATGGGGACCAACTCTTTTCGATAGTTACCTCGCCAGCAGTCAGCACCGACCTCGCTTTCAACGGAGTGAACGCCAGCGACGTGAGCGTGACGAATGTCGACTTGCAGAGCGGACGTCTCATCAGCGCGACGCCCACCTACTCTCCAGCGCTCGGCGCTATCGATGCGGTAAACGGTTCAGCGTTATCCGCGGACAATCGATATGCCGTCTTCGAATCGTCGGCCACAAACCTGGTCGCAGGCGATACGAACGCGTCTACGGACGTATTCGTGCGGGACCGCGTGCTTGGCACCACAACGCGCGCCAACGTGACCAGCGCAGGCGCGCAGACAAGCGGTCAAGCGAGCGACCCGGTGATCTCGGGCAACGGGCGCTACGTGGCGTTTCGTTCACACGCGACCGATCTTGTTGCAGGTGATACCAACAACGCAGGAGACATTTTTGTTCGCGATCTTGTTGCGGGTACCACAACGCGTGTTTCGCTGACGTCCGCCAGCGGCGAACTCAACAACACCTCCTTTACACCCGACATTTCCGACGATGGGCGCTACGTAAGTTTCCTCTTCACGGGAACGAATGCAGTCGCTGGCGACACGAACGGCGCGTGGGACGTGTTTGTTAGGGACACTATGCTAGGCACGACCGTGCGCGCGAGCGTCAGCTCGACAGGCGCGCAGCTGTCGGGCGGATCCGGTTTTGGGAATATGTCAGCGGACGGTCGTTACGTGGTCTTTCCAACGACCGCGATTGCCGCGCCGCCGGACACGGGCAATTTCGCGGACATCTACGTGCGCGATTTGCTTATGAACACCACTACCTTGGTGAGTCAGAGTACGGCCGGCCTCATCGGGAACGATCCTTCGTACAACCCGGCTATCAGCGGGGATGGTCGCTACATTGCGTTCAATTCCTATGCATTCAATTTAGTCGCCGGCGACACGAACAACGCAAGCGACGTCTTTGTGCGCGACACGCTCTTGGGGACGACGACTCGCGTGAGTGTGTCGTCGGGTGGTGCAGAAGCAAACGGCGCGTCCATTCTGCCCACGCTTTCGGCCAATGGGCTTCGCGTCGCATTTATCTCAGATGCGTCAAACCTCGTCGGCGACGACACGAACGAAACGATGGATGCCTTTGTTCGCGATACAGCGTCAGCCGCAACCTACTTGGTAAGTAGAAGCCCGAGCGGGCAGCCACAGAACGAAGGCTCATCCACACGCGGCGCCATTGCGCCGGATGGTACGTTTCTGGTTTTGGAAACTGCGGCTAACAACATTCTGCCCGAGGTCTTCGACACCGGGTGGGGACACCGAACAGTGTTCGCGGTTCCGGTTCCCTAGCGCGTAAGCCAGGACACCCGTGAGCGTTGTATAGGCCCGGAAAACTGGACCAACTACTCGTCCGGACGCCCTCCACGGAAATCGGCGGCTTGCAGCTCATGTCGGCGAAGCAGGTCATGAAAATCGGTGCGGTTGCGACCGGCGAGCTTGGCCGCGCTGCTCACGTTTCCGTTCGTTCGGCGCAGCACTTCCTCCAAATAGAAACGATCGAACGCCTCGCGACCTTCTCGAAGGAGCGGGAACGTTCCGTCGTGCACGTCCAGCGAAAACGGAAATGCAAGTGGTTCCGATTCACCGGGCGCCATATCTCCCTGAGCGTGCGGGTGGGCGATCACGTCGAGCAGGTGCTCTGCGCGAAGCGTTCCGTCTGTGCTCAATACGGCTGCGCCTTCGACCACATTGACAAGCTCACGCGAGTTCAGCAGGCGCACAATTGAGTCTGCGCCTCCGTCGTGCTGCACTCCAAGCGTTGGAAGCATTGGGGACGATCGGTGAAATAGTGAAATAGCGCGAACGCTATTTCACTATTTCACCGATCGTCCCCGTTTCTTAGACGACGGGGCGAGCGCGAGGGAGACATGGATGTTTGAGCACAAAGCGCCAGGGGATAAGCGGACGAATCTTTTCGGCGGCGTTGGCACCGTCGAAGTATGGAACCTCATGGGCGCAGCGCAGATGCCGCCCTTTCACGCCGCACTCGCCTGCACGTTGTCGCCGGGGGGTAACGTGGGCAAGCATGTTCAACAGGAGGCTGCCGAGATTGTGATCTGCCTGAGCGGTCGCGGTGAAGCTCGCGTGAACGACAAGCCATGCGCGCTACGACCATTCGACGTGGTGCACCTTCCTCTGGGCGCGACGCTCGCTATCGCGAACTTGTCGCCCACCGAAGAGCTTCACTACTTGATCGTGAAGGCTGGGAGCTAGCCGCAGGCTCGAGCCACTACGGGCGAAGCTTCCCCGTGAGAACGTCGCGCGTCATTGCCCAGCTGCCGAGAAAGCCATAGAGCGGATATGAGAAGACGCCCGGGCGATTGCGTTGAAACCCATAGTGACCGATCCACGCCAAACCATTTCCGAGGATCGATGCTGCGAGCAAAAGCCACCACGACGCGGTGGCGATCCCGATCAGCAGTGAGGATAGTCCCGCAAGATTGCCGCTGAGATGCAGGCGCCGATTGGTAGCATTCGAGTGCATCGCCAGATACACCGGATAGAACTCTGCGAAGGTGTGAAACTTCTTGGCCAATGGTCTTCTTTGCTGCAGCGTAGCATTACGCAGCCTCCACGCGCTGCGACAGTCCCGCGCCCTAGCGCTCCTACCGCCCCAAACGGCGGGACGTCGAGCGAGCGAAACGCGTGTTTGCGGTTGGTGCGCACGCCAAAGGATGCTGCTAACTTCGTGGTTCACGCATGGCCTTGATCAACGAGCGGATGCGCACTGTGCTGAGACGTGAACGTGTGCGCTTCATCGTCTACCCGAGCCTCGTCCTACCCGTCGTCGCCCTTTCCGTATGCTCGATTGCGATGCCAGGCGCGTCGTTTCGGGGCGAGCTTCCTTCGCTGTCGTCCCGCCAGGCCGCGCTCGTCGCGCCAACGCGCGGGGATGTCGAGGCGCTTGCGAGCGGCATTGGACTTCGCAACATAAAACATCCCGAGGCACTGCTCGCAGCTGAGCACTACGTACGCGGCCGATTTGAATCGATGGGCTTTGCCGTGCGTGCCCTACCCTACAGCGTGAATCATCACGTGGTGCGGAATCTTGAAGTGACGGTGCGGGGCACCACGCACCGAGAGGAGATTGTCGTGGTCGGCGCGCACTACGATTCGGAGCCAACGACCCCAGGTGCGGATGACAACGCGACGGGTGTCGCCGCGATGTTAGCGCTCGCTGCGCATTTCAAAGACGCACGTCCTGAGCGCACGTTGCGGTTTGTTGCATTCGTAAACGAAGAGCCGCCCTATTTCTGGAACGATTCGATGGGTAGCTTGGTCTACGCGCGCGCTTGCAAGGCCGCGAATGAAAACATCGTCGCGATGCTCAGCCTCGAGTCGCTTGGCTACTACAAGACGGCGCATGGTACGCAGCAGTATCCGTGGCCGATGTCGTTGTTCTATCCCGATACGGCCGACTTCGTCGCATTCGTCGGAAATCTAAGCTCGCGCTCGCTCACGCGCGCAGCGCTTCGCACGTTCCGCGATCACGCTCGGTTTCCGTCCGAAGGAGCGAGTCCACCCAGTTTCATTCCGGGTGTAGGCTGGAGCGACCACTGGTCCTTCTGGCAAGTCGGATACCCCGCCCTGATGGTCACCGACACCGCGCCCTTTCGAAACTCGCACTACCACGACGAATCAGACACAGCGGCGACGCTGGATTTCGAGCGGCTCGCGCGCGTAACCGATGGACTTACGTGGGTGATTGCAGACCTTGTGCGAGTCCCAAGTTCGGTGCGGTAGCAGGCTGCTCAAACGTACGCGCAGGCCTAAGTAGCTTCGGTAGCGCGCAGCCCGTTGCGCTTGCTACTGAACCCGGCATGAACTGGCCATCTTCGCGATCGGCAAAGACGGGGTCTGAGACAGTCGCGAACAGTGTCCCTTCGTTCAGGAGTCGAAACGTGGGCGGCGATGCGTGTGCAGTCGGAGGCGAGGTCCAGCCTCGCATCGGGATATCAGCGCAACGGAGCGCGATGTGTGGGCCGAGCGCGACTAGCGGCTATTTGCTTCGGACTCGTATTCTTCATCGGGTCGCTCAACATGCGTCGCGACGATTCCGGAAATCGTAGGCACCCGTCGCTCGCGGGGCGGCAAGGAGTAGCGTGCTCTTGCGGACTCGAGTAGCTCAATCCAAGCTGTCGCGGCGAATGCAAACTCATTCGGCTCCGGCGGCAATGCTTGCTTTCGTTGTACGAGCGGATCCCTGAGGCAAGCTAGAGTCTGTTGCCCTGCGAGCGACGTTTCCATCGATGTCCACTGCGTCCGAGTGCGAGGCCGCACGTTCGTGCAGCAGCACGTCCTCTAACCTGGGGTGCTGGGTTTAGAGTGATCTCACTCCGAAAACGCACGCTTCCGAATTGCGAGTGAATCCGCGACGTCCGTACCACTTGCGCGCACCGCTTTCGTGTCGCAGTGTCGTCCCCCTTGCTCGTCGAATTCCTAAAAGCGAATCGGACCGCCGTCATCGCTGGCGCGCAAGCGCGAGTCGGAGCGAGGACATGCCCGAGCCCGAGCCAGATCGAGCTTTCGCATGGCATTCCGCTCTGCTTGGATCAGCTCGTCGACGCACTTCGCAGGGCGCGATCGAGCGACCCGCTCGCCCGCGAACAGATAACCAACAGCGCCGACGTCCATGGATACGATCTGTCTCGGATGGGGCTGTCCGTCGCCCAATTCGTTCTGGACTATGGTGACGTCTGTCAGACAATCACCGAGTTGGCGAGGAAGCAGAAGGCGCCGCCGCTCCCCGACAATGAGTTTCAAAGACTCAACCGTTGCCTCAACGACGTCATCGCGGCAACGGTCACGGAGTATGCGCGACGCCATGAACCCGCGGTGCTGGCTCAGCGAAGCGAGCATCGCGATTCTCATCTCCAGACGGAGCTTGAGATTCGCACGCGCGAGCTGCGCCAAACTCAGGAGCGTCTCGAGGACGCGATGTCGCGCTACTCGGAGTTGTACGACTTCGCGCCCGTCGCCTACTGCACGCTCGATCCCAAGGGGCGGATCCGCGAGCTCAACTCAACGGCGGCCGTGCTCCTGGGAAGCCCGAAAGAAGTTCTACTTGGGCGCCCTTTCCCGTCTGTAGCCTCGCGCAAGGAGCGCGGCGTCTTGCGCGCGCACATGCGACGATGCCACGCGGAGCATGGGCGCGTGACGAGCGAGCTCACACTTTCCGTCGGTAAGCGTGGCACGCATGTTGTGCAGATCATCAGCGATCCTATTCGGGACCACAGCGGCGCTACGACGGCGTACCGAACCATCCTCGTCGATATCTCGGGCCTCAAGGATTTGGAGAGTCGGCTACGGATGCTTGCGACGGCGGGTGAGCGCCTCACCTCGTCGGGCGAATACGCCGGCGTTCTGGAGGAGGCCGCCCGCATCGCGGTGCCCGCTCTCTCCGATATCTGCGTGATCGACGTGGCTTCCGAAACCGGCGCCGTCAAGCGTGAGGCCGTGCGTTTCGCCGATCCAGAGAAGCAAGCGACTCTGGCGGACGTCTTAATGCAGTTCATTCCGCACCCGGGCTCGCAAACCGCCCAGGCGCAGGTGATAGCAACGGGCGAGCCGGTGCTGATTGCTGAGCTGACTGCTGAGCAACGCGCGCGGTTATCGCCCGACGACAGCCACGCCGATACCCTGCGAGCGGCCGACATTCGTTCGCTTATGGTTGTGCCGCTTCATGCGCGCGGCCGCACGATGGGCGCGCTCACGTTGGCTTTCGCGGAGTCCGATAGGCGCTATTCGTCGATTGATCTCGAGGTCGCTCAGGACATGTCGAGCCGCATCGCAACGGCGCTCGACAACGCACAGCGGGCCAACGCTGCCTTGCGCCGATCGGAATCGAAAGCCGCCGGCATTCTCTCAATAGCGGTGGACGCGATCATCTCCATCGATACGGACGCGAGGATTACTCTGTTCAACAAGGCTGCCGAGCAGATCTTCGGCTATTCGCAGGCAGAGGCGGTGGGCGCTCCTTTCGAAATGCTAATCCCGCAACGCTTTCGCGCGACGCATCGCCAGCATCTCGCGCGCTTCGCATCCGGTGAGCCGGTCTCGCGCAAGATGGGTGAACGACGCGCAGCCATTGTCGGGTTGCGTAAGAGCGGCGAGGAGTTTCCTGCCGATGCGGCGATTTCGAAGCTCGAGGTCGGCGACGAGCAGATTCTGACCGTAGCCCTTCGTGATGCAACAGAAGCCAGGCGCTTCGAGTGCCATCAGAAGTTACTGGCAGACGTTGGACTCGTGCTTGCCGACACGCTCGATTATGAAGGCACGCTCACGAGGCTCGCAGAACTCGCGGTGCGTGAGCTCGCAGACTTCTGCATCGTCGATGTGGTGGAGGACGATGGCGAGATTCGACGGCTACGGGTCGTCGGGCGAGACCCATCCAAGCAACAGATCTGCGACTCCCTCAAGCAGATCCCGATCGACCGAAGTGGACCTCGCTTGGTCTGGTCCACGCTGGAGACGAAGAAGCCAGTTCTCATCGCGCGGGTGACTCCCGAGATTGTCGGTTCGTGGGCTCAGAGCGAGGAGCACCTACGTGCGCTGCAAGAAATGCAGCCGCGCTCCCTCATTATCGTTCCCATTCTCGCGCGTGGGAAGGCATTGGGCGTGCTCAAGGTCGCACTCTCGACCGGACTTCGAGCTTATGGAGAGGAAGATCTTCGGCTCATGCAAGAGGTGGCTCACCGAGCGGCGCTCGCCATCGACAACGCACGCCTCTACCGCGTCGCCGAACGAGCGCTTCAGGCGCGCGACAGCCTGCTCGGCGTCGTAGCCCATGATCTGCGCAACCCGCTCTCGATCATCCTGATGCAGGCGACCGCGCTTCGCGGGCCCCACGGGGAGCCAGATCGCAGTTCGCAAAGGCCGGCCGATGCGATCGAGCGCGCGGCCAACCGCATGAACCGTCTTATCCAGGATCTCTTAGACATCACGTCCATGGAAGCCGGTCGTCTTTCCATCGAACAAGGTCCCATCGACGCGAGCAAGGCGCTGTTTGATTTCGTGGAAGCCCAGAAACCACTCGCCTTGTCGAAGTCACTCGAGCTTCGTCTCGATGTTGCTGCAAACCTCAGCGACGTATTCGCCGACCGGGACCGGCTCCTTCAAGTACTCGAGAATCTGGTCGGCAATGCACTGAAGTTCACAGGCTCCGGTGGCTCTGTAACCTTGGGCGCGGCCCCGCGAAAGGGCGAGCTGCTACTTTGGGTAACGGATACGGGCGACGGAATCGCCGGCGATGACTTGCCACACCTTTTCGACCGCTTCTGGCAGGCAAGTGTCCCGGGCAGACAGGGCATTGGTTTAGGCTTGCCCATCGTCAAAGGAATCGTGGAAGCGCACGGCGGGCGGATCTGGGTCACCAGCGAGATTGGAAAGGGCAGCACATTCTTCTTTACGCTGCCCTTTGCCAGCGCCGAGCCTCGCGCCGAACTTTCTCGTCACGCAAGCCCCGCGCCTACGAGCGATAGGCCAATGACCGAGTGACTGGCCGAGCTCGGGATGATACGAGACAGCTCATGACCAACGCTCCTCAAACGCTCGGCGCTAGCACCCTTCGGATCGGTCGCATCGGGCTTGGCTGCATGGGCATGTCCGAGTTTTACGGGGGAACGCGCGACGACGAGGCGAGCATCAAGACCCTGCGCATGGCCGTTGAGCTCGGCATCAACCACTTCGATACCGCCGATATGTACGGCGTTGGGCACAATGAAGAGCTGATCGCAAAAGCATTCTCCGACAGCTGGAGCAAGGTGACGGTCGCAACCAAGTTCGGCATGCGGCGCGGCGGCAAGGGCGAATGGCTCGGTCTAAGCGCCCGACCTGAGTACGTTAAGGAAGCGTGCGAGAAAAGCCTGAAGCGCCTCGGCCGCGACACCATCGACCTCTACTATCAGCATCGCCCAGATCCGAACGTGCCCGTGGAGGAAAGCGTCGGCGCGATGAAGAAGCTGGTGGAAGAAGGAAAGGTACGCTTCATAGGGTTGAGTGAGTTCTCGGCCGAACAGATCCGCAAAGCGCACGCCGTCCATCCGATCACCGCACTGCAGACTGAGTATTCGCTATGGAGCCGAGACGTGGAGCAAGAAGGGATCCTTCAGACGTGCCGTGAGCTCGGCATTGGCTTCGTCGCCTATTCGCCGCTCGGCCGCGGTTTCCTTACGGGCGCGATTCCGAATCGGCAGACGCTCGACGCCAATGATTGGCGACGCAGCAATCCGCGCTTCAGCGACGAAGCGTTGGCAGCGAATACCCAGTTCGTTGAGCTCATCCGAGAAGTCGCAACGAAAAAGGGCGCAACCGAAGCGCAGATAGCGCTTGCGTGGGTGCTAGCTCAAGGGCAGGACATCTTCACCATCCCTGGGACGCGGCGCATCGAGCGCTTGAGGGAAAACCTCGGCGCCTCTGCGGTGCAGTTTACGGCGGAAGAGCTAACGCAAATCCGAGCGCGCTTGCCACAGGCGACGGCCGGCTCGCGGTATTGAGGTCACAAACATGCTCGTCCGCTGTGTCGCTCTTTTGCTCGGCGTCGCATGCGTCGTTGCTTGCGGCGCAAATGGTCAG
Source organism: Sandaracinaceae bacterium (assembly GCA_016712745.1). Lineage (GTDB taxonomy): Bacteria > Myxococcota_A > Polyangia > Polyangiales > JADJQN01 > JADJQN01. Next base: position 163,053 of record JADJQN010000015.1, on the reverse strand, counting down.
CCGCTTTTGGCAGCGAGCGACGAGAGCGCGTCGCACATCGATGCGCAGCAGGCGCCCCGTCTTCGTGTCACGTATGGGCTGCCCGTCTTCAACTTGAGTGGTCGGGGGGCGGGGGTTCGGTTCGCCGGGCGCGACTCGAGCGCAGCTGCGCTCTTCTTTGTGAGCGGCGTACGCGCACGCGTCTCAGCTGAAGATGTCGAGCTTGCCCATGACGTGCTGCTGGATCATCCGTTGATGCCGTTAGGCTTCACGCATTGTGCAACAGTGGTTCTCTTCGGTGGATCCGCGCTCTATCGCAGTGTTGGGTTCACGGGTCGCGCGGAGGTGCTCGACAACGTGCGCGGCGTCACGGAGATCGAGGCTACAGACAACATCGCGATCATTCGAACCGAAGCGGGCTACTATCGGCTTCCATGTGATCCAGAGGCAGCCGCCGTACCCATCGTGATCGGGTCGGTGGACATGCGGGCAGTAGAGGAAGTTGTTGCCGACGGCGAAGCTTGGTTCGCCCGATTGAGTGACGGTTCGATGCATCGCTCGAGCGACCAAGGCGCAACTTGGTCGCGGCTCCCGGCCGCTGCAAATCCAATCGCGGAGCACCGGGCGCGACAAAGCCCACCGCGCGAGCCGCTTCCGCACACCTCTACTGAACTTGCACGACTTGAGGATGCACTCGCGTTGGCCCGCGTCGCACGACCGAACGTCTTGCGGGACGGTCGCACCGTCGCCTTCGTTCCAATCGAGACCGGGGGTGCCCACGCACTTGACGTTGTGATTCGTACCAGCGGCGGGCAAACACGCACCGCACGTGTCGCAGTCGAAGAAGGAAGCGCGCACGCGTGGACGCTAAACTGGGGCCAACGTGTGGTGGTTGTCATTCAGGGCGGCGAGGCCACGCGCAGGCGCCACCTTGAACTTACGCGGGCCAATACAGTCGCGGATCTGCCCCTTGGACTAAGCGAGCACAGGGGCGGCATGCTCTTCGATGCGCAGGGGCGATTCGCCGTCGCGTACAACGATGAAGCGCGCGCCGAGCGCACGCCCGCCTATTGTAGATCAGACATTTGCATCGCGGACCTGGCTACCGGTTTGCTGCGCGGCGTGACCTCGCCCGCAGGAGAGCACGACCTGATGGCCATTAGTTCGAACGGAACGCTTCAGAGTGAGCTGCGCAGCGGCGCGGGCGTGTCGCGGTGGATTCTTCCGCCGGGCGAAAACGAATTCCGTCGCGCGCGCTTGACGTGAACGAAGGCGGTCGCTGGTACACGCGTCTCTACACGCAGGGCAACGACACCTTTCTAGGTACGCAAATGCAGCTCGGATTCGTGAGCGAGACCCGCACGCTTGAGGTGCGAGAGCGTGGGTTGCGCTGCCGTATCGTGATGGAGCAGGCGCAGCTTCCGTAGGCGTGTGGTGGGGTTTTCGCTACGCGCGGCGCCTCGCGGCGAATGTGCTAAGTACGGCCCATGAGTAACATGCTTAGCGTCCTGGTCGGTGTCTGTTGCTTGATTGGTGCGGGCTGTGACTCCGATCCGAGCGGAAATCCCGCCGTCGATGCAGGATCCACGCTCGATTCAGGCTCGGCCTCGGACTTGGGAAGCGTTTCGGACATGGGTACGTTCACGGACGGCGGCGACATTGCCGACGCAGCCCATCTTGTCGATGCCGGACCGCGAACCGATGCCGCAGAAGTCACGGATGCCGGAGAGCTCACCGATGCCGCAGAGCAACCCGATGCCGCTGAAGAGTTCGACGCCAACTTCGACGGCGACGCTAGCCTGGCTTGTGGCTTCGTCGCTACGCTCAATCGCGTGTGCACCACCGACTTGGATTGCGCGGGCGACTTACACCAGATCAATTGCTGCGGTACGCATGCCGCCATCGGTATGAATGTTTCCGAGGTTGCGAGCTTCTCTGAGTTGGAAGCCACGTGCGCAGCGTCTTACCCTCGTTGTCGTTGCGCCGTATTTCCGACACAGACCGATTCCGGCGAAACTCTCGAAGTTGAAGGCGACCTTCAAGTCGCCTGAGTTTCGCGCGGTCCCACAAACATCTGCCTCACCTACGTGCACACGCCCCCATGGACGGCGTCTGATCACATAGCCGGCGCGGCGCGCTATCTAGAAGCTCATCGTCGCGTTCGCTTGCGTGCACACAGGCTCGCACCCTGGTCCATTCGGCTGCGTGGTGATGTAGCTGGGCGTGAATGACTCCGTCGCCAGCATGACTGAGTCGCGCGTGATCGTCACCGTGAGGCTTGCTGGGGTATCGGTCACATGCAAGCCGAGGATTTCGTGCTCCGATGCAGGAAGCGCCGAGCCCGAAGTATCGAGGCGAAGCCCATCGGAGCAGGTAGCGCCGGTCTCGACTGTTGCGTAGGGCAGCGTGACTGTGCATGTCCGCGCTTGGCCATCAGCATCGACGGTGACGACGTAATCGCCCCCCGGCCAGTCACGAGCGTCGAACGCCACGCCAAAACCGTCTTCGCAGCCGATGAGGGTGCACGCGTGCGAACCGCTAGAATCACATGCAGAGATGCAGAGAATCGTTGCGAAAAGTGAAGCAAGGAATGTGTTGGCCATGCCACCGACTATGGGAGAGCGACCTCAGGCACGCAACTTCCAACGCGGGCGCAGCGAAAGCTGCTCGGCTTCGACTTGTTGGCCGTTGCCGCGCGTGTTAACACTAGTTCTCTTTCTTTTTTGGCCAGGGGGAAACGCTCATGCTTCACACTTGTGAAAACTGCGACCAGTTCATCCGCGAATCGACATGCCCCTTCTGCGCCACGGTGCAAAAGAATTCCGTCGTGAATCCTCTCAAGGCACGACTTGGGGTTTCACGCGGAGCACTCCTGGTTGGCGGCGCACTCGCGATTGCTGCGTGCGGCGATTCGACGACACCGGACGCGGATCTCGGAATTGCAGACGCGGGAAGCGATGCGACTACGGCCGCTGACCTGGGAGCTGATCTCGGTGTCGATGCTGCAAGCCCAGTGGACTTAGGAATTGATCTGTCGATCGCACCGGCCTACGGCGTTACGCCCGACGCGGGCGAGCTGCCCGACTTGGGCGAACCCGACTTATCGATCGCACCGCTTTACGGTATTGCGCCTGCCGACGCTGGCGAGGTGCAAGACGCCGGCGAGCCTGACTTGTCCATCGCGCCACTTTACGGCATCCCGCCAAGTGAACCGGGCGACGCGTAAGAAAGTCGACGTCTGATGCTTGGACCTCGATCGCGATCGTTGCCGATTGCGCCGAGCGGACCGCCGTCAAAACGGCGCCTCGCCTTGCTTGACGATGCACGCGACGTCGACAAGAAGTGGCGCCCCATTTACGCCGTTTGGGAGATCACGCTCAAATGTGATCTCGCGTGCCGTCACTGCGGATCGCGTGCAGGGCATGCACGCCCCGACGAGCTGTCTACAGCGGAAGCGATTGATCTCGTCGATCAGATGGCCGCGCTCGGCGTCAAAGAGGTCTCGCTGATCGGAGGCGAAGCCTACCTGCGCGAAGACTGGCTCGACATCGTGCGACGCATTCGCGGGCACGGAATGATTTGTCAGCTCACAACCGGAGGACGCGGGCTCACCGAAGAAATCTTGATCGCCGCGAAGGACGCAGGCCTTACCGGTGTGGGCATTTCGATCGACGGACTTGAAAGCACGCACGATTCATTGCGCGGTGTGAAGGGGTCATTTCGATCGGCGATCAATTCGCTGCGCCTTGCGCGCGCGCTTGGCTTTCGCCACAGCACCAACACGCAGATCAATCGCCTGAGTCTTCCTGAGTTGCCCGAGCTCTTGGATCTTCTCATCGGCGAAGGGATTCGCGCCTGGCAGGTTCAGCTCACGGCGGCGATGGGACGTGCGGGCGATGAACCCGAGATGCTTCTGCAACCTCATCACGTACTCGAGGTCATGCCGGCACTCGCGAAGCTCAAAGAGAAGTGCGACGCGGCAAAGGTTTTGTTCTGGGCCGGAAACAACATCGGCTACTACGGTCCCTATGAAAGCTTTTTGCGCGAGCGTTGGCCCGGCAAACGTCGTGGCGCATGCGGAGCGGGCCGTAGGTCGCTGGGCATCGAAGCGAACGGCGACATTAAAGGATGTCCATCGCTTCCAACGACGGACTACGTAGGCGGCAACATTCGCGACGCTGCGCTTCTCGATATTTGGGAGCGCGCCCCCGAACTACAGTTCACGCGCGATATGAAGGTCGAGGACCTGAAGGGGTTCTGCCGCACCTGCTACTACGCAGCGGAGTGCGCGGGTGGATGTCACTGGACCTCCCATGTTCTGCTCGGACATCGCGGCAACAATCCCTACTGCCATCACCGCAGTCTCGAGCTCCTCAAGTCCGGTGAACGCGAGCGGGTGGTCATGGAGAAGTCGGCACCCGGCCTTCCCTTCGATCATTCGGTCTACAAGATCGTTCGCGAGCCGTGGCCAGAGCAGAGTGACGTTGATCGTCTACGCGAGCTCAACGCGTGGAAGCCCGAGCGCAAAGGATCGCCGCACAAGTAGTCGTAGGCGCGTGTGGACCGGCGTTCGCTTCAGAGGCGCACGCCACCGCAGGGATCGCCCTCGACAGAACGACCTGCGCCGGAAAGCAGAATCGCGAAGGTCGTGAAGTGATCGGTCTTGCCGCAGAGCTTGCCGTCGGTTGCTTGAAGGCAAATGTCTTGGCAACGCCAGGCGCCGATTTCTTCGTCGAAAAAGCCAAGGCACGCGTGATCGCGTTCGCTCTCGGTGAGCGTTCCATCGATGCAAATGTCGACGAGGCCGCCACCTGAGCCCGTGCCGGCCGTGATCGTTCCGCCAACGTCGTAGACCGCGCCGAGCGAATCATGCCCAAAGGCTCGCGGACGGAACGGCGTTTCGCGAATCTCGATGCTTCCTGCGAGACGGTGCGAGACGTGCGAGACGGGGACGATCGGGACGTGCGAGACGGGGACGATCGGTGAAATAGTGAAATAGCGTTCCGGCGCCCTATTTCACTATTTCACCGATCGTCCCCAATATTCGTGAGCAAGGTGTGAGTCTGTGCGCAACTTGCACGAGCTCGCGTCACCAGATCGGGAAGCTCCAATGGCGGGATTTTCGGTGGTGAAATCCGCGAACACCTGCGAGAGTTATACGCGTCTTCCCTCGAGTCGTTTTACTCAACACCATGGGGCCCACTGAATGCGCGCACACAGCTACTTGAGTACATGTGGATATCGACACCTCGCTGTACTCACGCTGTTGCTCGCGGCTTGCTCTGGAGATCTCGGTGCAACTGGCGGCGCTGATTCCGGCACGCCGGTGAGCGACGGTGCGATGCTGGCGGACCTTTCGTTCGATGGTCCGCGCCCTGACTCGTCGGTGACGTTTGACGGCGGGCTGTACGACGGGGGTCCAGTTGACGTGGGCACGACCGACCTTGGCGTTTATATGGACAGCTGCGCCGCGGGCGAGAACACCTTCTATTTCTCTTCGACGGACGGAGACGACTCGCGCAGCGAGAGCGAAGCCCGCAATCCATCGACTCCGTGGCGCACGATCACCAAGCTGAACAGCATCGAGTCGAGCCTCGCCGCCGGCGCATGTGTGCTCTTTCGCCGCGGCGAAACGTTTACAGGCAGTATCTCAATATCAGCGTCCGGCAACGACGGAAGTCCAATCACGATTGGCGCCTACGGAACGGGTCCTCGTCCGATCGTCAACGGGTTCGCTACGGTTTCCGAATGGTCGTCATTGGGGGGCAACATCTGGGAGAGCGCGGATGAAGTCTCCACCGTGGCCGATCTCAACATGGTCGCCGTCGGCGGCAATAATACGCCAGTGGGCCGAATGCCGAAGACCGGTTACTGGCCGATCACCGATGCGACACACGATTCGGTCAGTGATGCCGAGCACATCAACGCCGCCACAGAAAACTGGACTGGCGCCGAGGTTGTTGTGCGACAGGTCCGGTGGGTCCTCGATCGGTTTCAGATCACGAGCTCGGCTGGGGACACTCTCAGCTTCAGCTCGTCGAGCAGTTACGATCCGGAGGCCGGTTGGGGCTACTTCATCCAGAAGGATGCGCGCACGCTCACCGAGCAGAACGACTGGTACTACAACCCGACCTCTCATCACCTGCGCATGTTCAGCGCAGGCGAGCCGAGCAACGTACGAGTTGCCACTCTCGAAGTCGGCGCCTCTGTTGAAGGAGCGCAGCATGTGGTTTTCGACAACGTCAGCTTTGTGGGTTTCAACAATGCTGGAGTCGATACGAACGCGAACGCATTCATCACCGTGCAGAACTGCGAGTTTGGCTATATCGGTCGAGACGGAATCTACGCGTATCCCAACTCGCCCAACTTGGTTGTAACAGCTAGCCAGTTCAGCGAGATCAACAGCACCGCGATCCTTGCGGCCTCCTCGGACGATGCGCTGATCAGCGGCAATACCCTCTATAACATCGGCAATATCCCGGGCATGGGCGCTTCTGGAGATGGCGGCTACGAAGGCATCGTCGCCAACGGCAATCACGGTGAGATTGCGTACAACACCATTCGCAACGTTGGCTACGTTGGCATCAAGTGGGACGGAGAAGGCACGATCGTTCGCAACAACTTCGTCGACACAACCGGCTACATCAAAGACGATGGCGGCGCGATCTACACCTATCCCAGCCAAGCCCAAGAGTCGTACGCGGAGCAACGCGTTGTCCGCGACAACATCGTGATCAACATGATCGGCGCCGGCGCCGGCTCGCCTTCTCCAGATACGAGCGAGGCACACGGCATATACAACGACGGAACCAGCGCGAACGTGGACTACATCAATAATACGATTGCCCACGGCCAACTCGGGCTCTTCCTCAATGGCGCACACGAATCGACGAGCACGGGAAACACAATCTACGATTGCGCGCGCGGCTTGTACTTGCTGAAATACAACACGGTCGAGATCAGCAACATCTCGTTGCAAAACAACATCCTTGTTGCGCGGACCGCGTCGCAATATTCAGCGTATTTCGAGCCGATGTCGGAGAGCATGCCCGCCAGCTTCTCATCGGATCACAACGTGTTTGCGCGTCCGATCAACGATCGAAGCGGAATGCCCACCGTCTGGATGGATCAGAACGGTGAGAACGTTTACATGACCGTCGCTGAGTGGAGCGCACACACGGGGCAGGATGCCGCTTCGAGTATTTCCCCCGTGACGGCGGCGTCCGAAGGCGACATTCGCTTTGAGTACAACGGCACTGCAGCCAGCCGTGACATCGCGCTCGACGGCAACTACGTCGACATGATGAACACGCCGCGATCAGGCACAATCTCCCTCGGCGCATACCAATCCATCGTCCTAGTTCGGGTGCCGTAGTCGCGCGACGAATGAGGACACGTGAGGCATTTCTATTTGTCGCCACTTCAGTGACCATGCGCCCCATGTACGCATGCCGGCGTTGGATGGCGGTGGTCGTTCTCTTGTCGACTGTTCTTGCAGCGTGCGCCTCGGACGCAAGCTTAGTTGTCTACTTGAAGACAGATCTCGTCGCCGGGGTGGAGTTCACTTCGGTCGAGCTCGAGGTCTTGACCGACAACGGTCGTGACGAGGCCGCAGTATCTATCGGCACGCGCACGCTTCCCGCGACGTCCGCCATGCGCTTTGTCCCGGAACGACGAGTTAGCTCGTTCGACTTGGCGGAAAACCAGAACCTCTTAGTCATCGTTCGGCTCCGCGACGCGTCCGGACTCATTCTTGCGGAGCGGCCGACGCGATTGGCTTTCGCGTCGGACTTTGGGCTGCGTGTCGTGGTGACACGCAACTGCGCGCGTGTCGCGTGTCCTTCTCCGGGCGGGGAGGCACTGAACGCGGCGTGCTTCGACGGCCGCTGCGTCGATGACCGCTGTCAGCCCGGTGCGCCAGAGTTTTGCCCTGCGATCGCGTGCACGTCCGATGCAACTCCACCGACCGCCTGTTCGACGACAGCAGCCTGTGCAGATGCGACGTGCGAGGACGGCGTGTGCATCTATTCGGAACCGGAGGAGAGTCTTTGTGAGGCGCAAGAATGGTGCGACCCGTTCCGAGGTTGCTTGCCCGTTCTGCCTGCAGAGCTCTTAGACGCAGGCGTCTCGGACGCAACCATCGATACTGATGCGGCTGGCTTTGACGCAGAGGGCCTGGACGCAGAAGTTCTCGACGCGGAGGCGCTCGACATGGAGTTGCTGCAAGACATGAGCGTCTCGCCGGACATGCTCACCGCAACTGATTCGGGTCCAAGCTGCGCGTCTAGTGAAGTTCTGTGCGGCGCAAGCTGTGTGGATACTGAAATCGATGTCCACCATTGCGGAGACTGCGCCATCGACTGTACGGCTTTGCCAAACGTCGAGGCTTCGAGCGCAAGCTGCGAGGCGGGCAGCTGCGCCGTGACCTGCCGCGATGGCTTTGCGCATTGCGAAAGCGACCCACTCGCAGGCTGCGAGACCGACGTCTCAACCGCATCCCAATGCGGCACGTGCACGACTTCCTGCAGCGGTGCGACCCCGGTCTGCAGTGCAAGCATGGGCGGGGTTTATGCGTGTTCGTCCGGATGTGGGGGGAGCACACCCACGCGCTGCGGTTCTCAATGCGTGGACCTCGAAACCGATGTCGATGCGTGTGGCTCCTGTTCGCGCGCTTGCCCAACTTCGCCGAACGGTCACGCGGAATGTTCCGCGCACACCTGCAGCATCGTCTGCGATTTTGGCTATCATCTTTGCGGTAGCGTCTGCGTCAGTGACAACAGCATTCTTTCGTGCGGTTCATCGTGCACAACGTGTCCGGGCGCACCCGCGTTTGCAATGGCGACGTGCGACGGCGTGCGCTGCGGTTCTGAATGCCAGCCCGGTTACCATTCGTGCGGCGGCTCGTGCGTGCCGATCAACAGCATCTCCGCATGCGGCGCTCCATGTTTGGTTTGCTCGCCCCCGCCGTCCAACGGATCTGCGAGCTGCGACGGCGTCAGCTGCAGCGTAAGCTGCAACGTCGGCTACAACTCCTGCAGCGGTTCGTGCGTCCCAGCCAACGATCCGACCCACTGCGGATCGAGCTGCACCGTGTGCCCCGTCCCGACCAACGGAAACGCCACGTGCGCGAGCGGCAGCTGCGGTATCACGTGCAGCATCGGTTACCACGCGTGCGGCGGCACCTGCGTGAGCAACGCATCGCTTAGCACCTGCGGCGCATCGTGCGGAGAGGCCCCGTGCACAGCCCCGAGCAACGGCACACCAACCTGCAACGGAGCCAATTGTGGATTCACATGTGCGGCAGGTTTTGTCGTCAATGGAAGCAGCTGCGACGTCGCGCCGCCGCGACCGATTCGGCCACTGTCCTCGTCGGTTGCCACGACACAATCCCCGCAGCTAACGTGGCAGCTCGGGGCCGGTTCCACCGGGGCGTGGGTAGAAATCTGCGCGGACCGCGCCTGTACGACCGTCGTGCAGAGTGCAAATGCGAGCGGTTCTTCCTACACACCGTCTCCGGCGCTCGCGGCAGGCGTGTATTTCTGGCGATTGCTAGGTCGCATCGGCGCAAGCACGGGCTCGACACGAAGCGCGACGTGGCAGTTCACAGTGCCCGCTCGCAGCGGCGCGTTCGATTCGGTGTTTGGCCAAGGTCTTCGGGATGTCGACGGTGACGGCTACTCCGATATCGCGCTTGGCAATATTGTTCAGCCAGTGGAACGCGTTTCGATATTTCGCGGGCGTTCGTCGGGACTGTCGATCAATGCCGACTACGTATTGACAGCCGGAGGAGCTTCATCGCGCTACGGTGTGACGCTAGCTCTCACGGACATCAACCGCGACGGCTACGCCGACGTCATCGTTGGCGAGCCTGGCTATTCGAGCAACACTGGCCGCATGCACGTGCACTACGGTTCCGCCTCGGGTCCGGCACTGACTCCGTCTCTTACGATCAGTGCGCCGCTCGACGCGGGCGCAAGCTTTGCAGTGCGCGTGCACCCGGCAGGTGACGTGAACGGCGACGGATTTGGCGACGTGATGGTCGGATGCACGAGCTTTATGGCCTACGTCTATTACGGATCGGCTGCAGGTTTGAGCACCTCACCGGCACGCGGATACGCGAACGCGATTTACACTCGGGTAGATGTGAACGCGATAGCCACGGGAGATTTTAACGGAGACGGTTTCTCAGATATTGCTATGCCCCCAGCGAGTATGGCGGCCTACATTTACTTTGGTTCGGCGACGGGGCTATCGGCCACGGCCGGCACTCTTGTAGGGACAGGCGCCTACTCTCGAATCGTGGCCGCCGATGTCAATGCAGACGGCTATTCGGATCTCATCAAGACGACTAACTCCGCGCTCGAAGTCTATGCGGGCGCGGCTTCAGGATCGCTCGCGCTGCTGTCGACGCTGACGGTGCCCGCTCCAGAGGGGAACACCAGCTTTGGATACTACCTTGCAGTCCCGGGTGATCTGAACGGTGATGGGTTTCCCGATCTCGTGATTGCGTCGAAGGATGCCGGTTTTGGTGTTGGCGTGGGCACAGGACGCGCGTGGGTATATACAGGCAGCGCCGCTGGATTCGGAACCGTACCATCGCAAACGCTCTACAATCCCACGACGCTCCTCAATGGTTTCGGCACGGCCGTGGGCTTGGTCGGAGACGTGGATGGTGACGGGCGCGTCGATGTTCAGATCGGAACCTACAGCGACGAGTCGTACTTCTACGCTGGGATGAGTGGAATGTTCGGCGTAGCGCCAACGCCGACGATGGCGCTCTTCGCACCGACTGGTTACACCGGCGTGCGGTGGGCCTCCGGTCTCGCCACGCAATAGTCTCAGAACCACGACCGATTAGCGCAACCAGCGCTCTTCGAGACGGGGACGATCGGTGAAATAGTGAAATAGCGTTCGCGTCCTTATTTCACTATTTCACCGATCGTCCCCGGGCTAGTGCGCGGCTACTTCCGCGTCAGCGTGACGAATGCGAGACGGGGATCCTCACCCGCGCGTCGTTGCGTTTCGATGAACTCGCTGCGGTCGAATTTCGGGAAGAAGACGTTGCCTGCCGGCTCTTCGTCAATCTCGGTGTAGTACATCGTCGTGACGAGCGGCATTGCAGCTTCATACAGTGACGCTCCTCCGATGATGCGCGGCTCCGAATCATTTGCGCGCGCGAGGCGCAGTGCATCCTCCAACGACGACACTGCTTCGCAGCCCGGCGCACTGTATCCCGCTGTGCGCGTGATCACGATGTTGCGACGATCAGGCAGCGGCTTGCCGATCGATTCGTACGTGTTGCGGCCCATGATAACCGCGTGGCCAACGGTGATGCGCTTGAAGAACTTCAGGTCCTCGGGAAAGCGCCAGGGCAGCCCCCCATCGCGGCCGATGACGCCGTTCTTCGCGACCGCAACGACGAGCGCGAGAGGCGCAAGCTTCACACCGACACCTCGGCCTTGATGTGCGGATGCGGATCATATCCGCTCAGCACGAAATCCTCGTACTTGAAGGCGAACAGATCGCGCACGCCCGGATTGATCGTCATCGTAGGTAAAGGGCGAGGCTCGCGTGTGAGTTGAAGGCGCGCTTGCTCGAGGTGATTCTGATAAAGATGTGCGTCGCCCAGCGTGTGAACGAACTCGCCTGGTTTCAGGTCGCACACGTGCGCGACCATCATCGTCATCAGCGCATAGCTTGCGATGTTGAAGGGCACGCCCAGAAAAACATCGCCGCTGCGCTGGTAGAGTTGGCAGGAAAGCTCGCCGTCTTGGACGTAGAATTGAAAGAGCGTGTGACATGGCGGAAGCGCGACTTGATCGGCTTCTTTTGGATTCCATCCCGTGACGAGGTGGCGGCGGCTCATGGGATTCTTTTTCAAATCGTTGAGCAGGCGCGCAATCTGATCGACACCATCGTTCGTGTAACTGCCGTCGTCCAACAGTGTCGCGCCGAAGTTGCGCCATTGATGCCCGTACACTGGGCCAAGGTCGCCAGCTTGGCGTCCGAAACGGGCCGTCTGCTCCGGCGTCGCCCAGTCGTCCCAGATCTTGACGCCCTCGGCTTGCAACGACTCAACGCGCGTCTCGCCCCGCAAGAACCAAAGCAGCTCGTGAATGATCGAACGCAGATGCAGCTTCTTGGTCGTGACGAGCGGAAAGCCCGCGCGCAAGTCGAAACGCATCTGATGGCCAAACACGCTGCGCGTCCCGGTGCCCGTCCGATCAGGGCGGTCGCGGCCCTGGTCGAGAATCGTCTGCAGTAAATCGAGATATTGCTTCATCGTCAGCTTGCCAGTGCAATCAGGGTGCGGCGGGGATCGCGTTCGTCAACGCGTCGAGGTCGGCGCTTTCGGCAGATTCCATCAAACGCGCGTACGGTGACTTTAACGTTTTCTTCGTGGTAGCGAAGGCAATGTCCGGCAGCCGCGCCATCTCGCGTGCCTCCTCGAGGGCAACCGCAGCGAGATCCGAAAGCGGCACGACCTTGTCGACCATTCCGCACGCGAGCGCTAGCTTGGGAGCGTAGAGCTCACCGCGCATCACGGCGCCGACCAACGATGTTGGCGGCATCACCGAGCGCGCGAGCTCGCAGCCAAACGTTGGCAATGGAATTCCGATCGCGACTTCGCGCAGCCCGATCTGAAAGTCGCCGTCTCCCATGATGCGTCGGTCGCTCGCCAGCGCGAGGATGGCGCCGCCGGCAATCGCGTGGCCAGCGATCGCGCAAACGATCGGCTTCGGAAACATAAAGATGCGAAGTACGCAGCGCTGATAATCGCGCACGAACTCTTTCAACGCGTCGCGTCCGAGTGTCGGCAACACTTTCAAATCAAGGCCACCACTGAAACGACCTTCCCGGCCCTCGATGAGCACCGCACCGGCGCTCTTCTCGGCGTGGTCGAGCGCCGCGTGCATCTCGCGCACCCACGTGGCCTCCATCGTGTTGGCCTTGCCATCGTCGAGCTTCAAGCGAAGCACGCGTCCATCCATCGTCGTTTGAATCTTCACGCCCATGGAGCGAAGCATCGTCGACTGGACGCGTCGATACAAGCACACAATTCGCGCGCGCGAGCCTCTCAAACTACGGGCGACGCGTGCACCTCATGGTGGAGTACACGCGTCGCCTTGCTTGCCCGCTCACATGACTGACCTAGAAGATGCTTACAACAGAGTAGAGCAAGTTCCGGGCCGCGTGACGCTCGGCGATTTGCATGGAGAAAAGCGGTATTTGAACGCGAGCGCGACGCACTGAGTGCGCACGCCGTCACGATGCTAACGCGGGGGATGCACGGATTTACGTTTGGCTAACTCGCCAAGCGCTGCGTATGCCGCGTACTTGAACGATTCGGACAACGTCGGATAGTTGAAGACCATCTCGATAAAGGTGTCGACCTTGCCACCCAGTTGCATCACCGCTTGGCCGATATGCACGAGCTCGCTCGCGCGCTCGCCAATGACGTGTACGCCGATAACCTGTCGCGTTCGTCCGTGCACGACGAGCTTCGTCATGCCTTCGAGGTCGCCGGTGATTTGTCCGCGTGCGTTGTCTTTATAGAACGCGCGACCCACGACGTAATCGAGGTTCTTCTCGACGCAGCTCTGCTCGGTTTCGCCAACGCAGCTCACCTCAGGGATCGTGTAAATGCCGTAAGGCAGATTGGTGAGCACTGAAGACTTGTAGTCGAGAGAGAAGGCGTGACAGACGGCGACGCGTGCCTGCTCCATCGACGTGCTCGCGAGAGCTGGAAAACCGATTACGTCCCCCACGGCATAAACGTGGGGCAATGCTGTTGCGTAGTTCTCGTCCACCTTCAGATAGCCGCGTGCATCGGGTTCAATGCCCACTCTGTCGAGACCGAGATCGGCGGAATTGCCAAGTCGGCCTGCCGCGAAGAGCAGGCGCTCGCAGAAGAGCTTTCGGCCATCAGCAAGCTCGCAATAGAGGCCGCGCTCAGCGTCACGTTCGACTTTGGTCCATTTGGAGCCGAGCGCGAACTTCACCCCAAGGTTTTCCATGGCCGTGCGGAGGCGCTCGCCCATTTCGGGATCGAGAAACGGTAGCAGTGCCGGGCGACTTTCAACGACCGTGACTTGCACGCCGAGTGCCGCAAACATGCACGCGTACTCGCAACCGATGACCCCTGCGCCGAGCACGACCAGCGATGCAGGAAGTTTATCGAGATGCAGGATTTCATCGCTGTCGTAGACATCCGGTTCGTCGATGCGTGCGGCGGGCGGCCTGAAAGGCTTTGAGCCGGTGGCGATGAGAACGAAGTCGGCTTCGACGAGGCGTTTGCCGTCTGGCCCATCCACTTCAACCGTGTGCGGATCGGTGAAGCGGCCGTGACCCTGGATGTACGTCACGTGATGGCGCGCGAGGTTATCGCGCATGCGTCTCGACTCGAGGCGCGCGATCTCGTCTTTGCGCGCGATAAGGCGCGGGACGCTGGCTTGCGGATCGTCGAGGTTCACGGACACTCCGTACAGGTCGCGCGCGCGGTAGCCGGAAAGGTAGAGCGCTGTTTCGCGGAGGGTTTTACTGGGGAGGGTGCCTGTGTGAACGGCAGCTCCGCCAGGTTCGGCGGCGCGCTCGATCACGGCGACTCGTTTGCCGAAGTATGCCGCTTGAGCCGCACCTTTTTCGCCGGCGGGGCCGGTGCCTATGACTACGAGATCGAATTTCTCGGGCACGAGGAGGACGGTATCACAGCTTGAGTGGCGGTGTCCGTGTCCGTGTCCGTGTCCGTGTCCGTGTCCGTGTCCGTGTCCGTGTCCGTGTCCGTGTCCGTGTCCGACTCCGTCCCGCCTCCCTACTCGTCGGTCTCTTCTCCCGTAGCCGGCCTGCGCGATGGCAGTGGCGCAGCGATCGGTGCGCTGCTCGCCCCCCCGCGCGCATGCACAAGGACACGCCTCTCGCCTGCGAAGTAGACTTCGATCTTCCCGTCGAGCGTCGCGACTTCGACAACGCCGTGGCCGAACGTTGGATGCGAGATGGTATCGCCAGGGACAAAGGTGTCGCGCGGTTTGTACGCGCGAATCACGCCGCTCGGAGTAACGCGCGGACCGGCCGGCGTTGAGACGCGTGCCGCCCGTTCTTTCGGCGCCCCGGGTACGCGAACGCGCGCGGCTTGCTTGGCCTTTTCCTTTTGCGGTGGGCGGTAGCGGTGCACGGCTCCGCATTGCTTGCACTGCACTTTGGCGATCTGTTCGCCCATCTTGGCAACGACGACGTGCCAAACGTCTCCGCATTTTCCGCAGATGGATTCGATGTCTTTACCGACGGGGAGGCTCACCCGGGCAGAGTATGCGAAACCGCTCAGTGAAGACAGCGATGACTGATTTCTTCCGTAGAATGGGCGGTGCGCACACACGCAAGCGCGGATGGCCGAATGGCTTTGCCAGTGCATGACCTGATTTGGGAGGCGAGCTCGCGGCGCATCTGCACGCGCTTCTGCTCAGCTAAGACCGGATCGCGGTAACCCTGCTCGATCAGCTCGAGCTCAACGATGCGGTCGAGGATCGACTCGCACTGTGCGCTCGTGGCGCGCTGATCACAGCCGACGACGGCAGAGAAGATCACCAACACGAGGACGCCGCGCATCATGGACCTCGCCGCGTGAAGGTAACGCGCACCGACGCGGATTCAGCGCGAATGGCTAAGCCTTCCGCGTTGCGCGCAGGCGCGAATCGATGTGCCATGGCACACGCGACCGCAGCACGACCGAACCCGTGCTCCGCTCCGGACAACGCACGTGCTGACTCGGCGCTGCCATCGGCTCGCACGACCACGCGTACCACCGTGAGTTGCTCATCGATCTCGGCATCGTCGGCTTCCTCGGGCCACGGACAGTTCCAATCGTCATTGAGGAGCGCGACGCCCGACGCGCGCGATGGCGTGTCGTTCGGTGCCTGATCGCCCGTCCCTCCTGATTGAGCGTTGGGTGCCGCCTCGTGCGTGCCGGTTCCCGTACTCGTGGTTGCGCCTCCTGCGTAGCTCGAGGCTGAGCCTTCGACGAAGACCGTTCCGCTCAAGTCCACTGTGTCAGGAGAAGCGCCAACAAGCTGTGCCGCTTGCGCGGGTGCTGCCGGCGCAGTCGAAGGACGCGGCGCATGCGCAGCAGGTGCTGCGGGGGGAGCGGTTGTCGGTGGTGCAGGTTCTGGCGGCGGCGGCGCGTACTGGACGCGTGCAACGACGACGACGTGCTCATGCACATAGCGACCGACCTCTTCGCTCCATTCTTCGAGTGATGTACTTGGCGATCTCGCAATGAGCACGAAGATTAGGTGCGCGGCGAGCGCGCAGGCGATGGGAAGCATCACGTGCAGCCACCGATGACGTTTCGTGTGCGGACCGAAGACCGCATCGACGATGCGCGGAGAATCAGTGCTCTTGCTCACGGCGCAACCTCCGCGATGGGCTCCACCGCGAACGCGACTTCGTCGATGCCCGCGCGGTGCAGAATATCGAGCATGTGAATCACACGCCGATGCGTGACCTCTCCGTCCGCTTGAATCACCGCGCGCAAGTCTGAGTGCTCACGTCGCTGCCGAGTCGCCGTCGCCAAGAGAGATGTGTCATCTCGCATGAGATGCCCATTGGCGAGAATCCTACCTTCACGATCCATCAGCACAGTGAAGACGACTTGAACTTGCTCGGTATGACTTGCCTGCGGCAAGTTCATCGGCACCGCGGGCGAGACGACAATCTTCGCGGTCACCATGAGAATAATCAGAAGCACCAGCGTGATGTCGACCAGCGGTGTAACGTTGATGCCGCTGATCATGCCGCCACGATCGGACGAAGACCCGCCGGCCATTACGCGGCCTCCTTTGCGACGAGCGCGCTCTTGTCAGACAAATACGCGAGCACCAGATTCGTCAGCACGTCTGCGCCATCGAGAATAGAAGTCAGTCGGCGCTGAAAATAGTTATTGGCTGCGACCGCTGGCAACGCGACCAGGATGCCCACTGCTGTTGCGACCAGTGCTTCTGCGATACTCGACATGACGGCTTGCGACGCTAACGTTGTGGCGGTGTTCGCGCCCTCCCCCGCGTGCCCTGCTCCAAGATGCTCGAACGCTTCAATGACTCCGATGACGGTGCCAAAAAGGCCGATGAAAGGAGCGTTGTTGCCAAGGGTCCCGAGAAAAGCCAAGCCGCGCTCGAGACGGCTGCGTTCGAGAGCAGCGGCGCTTTGCATCGCTTTGTCGGCCGCCGCGGCCCCACGTGGGGCCAATCGCAAGCCTGCGCTCGCGATCGACGCCGCAACCGACCGATGCGACTGCAGCATCTGAATCGCGCCCGCGAACTCTCCCGTTTGCAAGCTCGCATCGAGCTTCTCGGCGATGCCGCGCAGATTCTCTCCGCGCCCGCGGAAGAAAAGCGCGCGCTCAACGACGATGGCCAGGCTTCCTATCGAGAGGGCGAGCAAAAGCCAAAGCACCCACGAGGATCCAAACTGCAAAAAGAATCCTTTGACGATTTCAACCGTGCTCATTTCATTCTCCCGTCGTCCATTCGAAATCTGGTTTCTGCGTATTGGTGATAGCGAGCACCAGCGCATTGCGCGCGGCTTGGCGCGGGTCCACGGAGCCATCTTCAAGGGCCGCGTAGCCATCAGCGATACGCACCGGACTCGCCCCCATCGCGAAAAGCGAATCGAAGTTCAAGCGGGCGAGCCATTGATCCGGAGCGACGCGAACCAGCAAGCGTGCGTTCGAATCGGCCACCGCTACATCTACCCGCTGACCAAGGATCGCGTACGCGCCTTGGTAACTGGGCTCAATATCGATCTCAGCCGTAAACTCGAACGAGTCGGTGCCCCGCGTCGCTCTGCCCGCAAGGAAGACCGAATGCCCCTCCGGCGCGGAAGCGCTCGGCACGACGTTACTCGAGGTTAGAGGCCAAGAAATACCTAGGTCATATTTCGTTGAGCGCAAAGAACCGCTCACGCCAGTCACCTGACCGAGCGATTGCGGCGTCGGATCGAGCCCGTCGATAAGAGCGTCGTGCGTGAACTCTTGAACTGCGTGTGGGCAGAGATCGAGTGAGGCCCCGCTTGCAGCGCAGAAGTAGATGGGACCGATGCCCACGTCGGCACGCGTGAGTACAATGGTCCAATCGCCCACGGCGACAGTCGCGTCGGCAATGCCAGCGGCCAGGATGGGATAGCTGACCTCGTTCTGACCCGTTTGGCCACACGCGGCGAGAATGATTGCGGCGAAGAGCGAGAGGATCTTCATAGTGTCACTCCGACGTTGAGCATCATCGTAAGCGGCGCGCCGGCGCCCACATGCCGTGCCGGGACGAGCGATGGATAAGTACTGGTCTGCCAGTTCGAAACGAACGAGTACTCCGAGGCCGCGTACTGGGCATCGAACAAGTTGTAAGCGTCCACGCCGATCTCGAGAAAGCCATAGCGAACGGACACGGACGCATCGAGCAGCGCAACCGAATTGCTGAACGCGCCGTAGGGAAGCGGGCGTGACGAGAGATACGAGAATCCAAGGCCGAGTCGCCCTACGAGCGGCTCGTCGGCGATGGTCGCGAGCTGATGCTTCGCGCCCGCGTCTACGCGTACGACGACCGGCGGCACGTACGGAAGAAGCTGACCGCTGACGTAAGGTGGTGCCGGGTTGTCGGCGGTTGCCGGTGGCGGGCCGTCGAGCGTCGCATGCACGGTCGTAATCGATGAAGACAAGTAGAGCCAGTCCCACGGTCGCCCGATGACGCTTGCCACAAAGCCAACCCGGGTCGTCGGTCCGATCCTCTCGAGGCGTCCATCCGCAGCGTCGAACGCGACGTCGTAAGAAAGCGTCGTGCCGTACACGGCCGTGGTGACCGTGACGCGCTTTCCCTCGTCGGGTGCGAAACGCAGGCCGGCTTCCATCGAGTGCACCCGTGCGAAGGGCGCACTCTCGCCCTCTTCGAGTTGGCGCGCTTGGGGAGAGCGAAATCCTTGGCCGTACGAGAAGAGCACTCGAAGGAACGATACCGGCGCAAGCTCAAGCGTAACGCGTGGGCCGACCGCAAAGCCGAGCGCCGTGCGACGAAATCCTTGCACGTACGATTCAGGACGAAACTGCGGGATGAAATTGCCTAGCCTGTCATCGACGTCAAAGTGCAGCATATCGGCGCGCACGCCGCCGCGCAGATGGACGTAGCGCGTGAAATTCCAATCTGTGTCGACGTATGCGCCGATATCGGATGCTTGAATCGTCGCATCGATGCGCTGATCCCAGGTTTGGTTCTGTGGAACTTGCAGCAGGTTTTGCGATTGGTCGACATGCGAGGTGCGAAACGAAAGGCCAAATGCGAGATCACCAGTGACGGCGCTCCACGGACGATAGCGGCGCGTGCGATGCGTGAACGACGCGCCAAGGCTAAAGTCGTTGTTGATCTGCTCGTTGAGATCCCCGCGCCCCACCCAATCCGTCATCGTGCGCGAGCGTTGGGTGTAACCGCTGAAGTTTTCGCGCGAGTGGAAGCCGGCAAACATCATCCACAAGCCAATCGTGGTTCGCGCACCGCGCGGTGCACGTCGTTCGATTGAAAGCGCGAGCTGAGCGCGCGTCGCGAGGGCGGACTGCGCATTCGCGGACGGATCGTCGTAACTGCTGTAAAAGCCAACACGGCCGGCATTGATGTCATCGCGACGAAGCACGCCAGCTATTCCAGCGCGAGCGCCGTATGCCGCAAGGTGAACACGTCCGCGGAATTGCGAAGGCAAATCGAAGCCGTATTGCGCAATCGCCCCTCCGGAAAGTGAGCCTCGATTTTCCCCGAAGCCATCGCTGCTGCGGAATTGCACTGCGCCGAAGGTATCGTCCGCTTCATCTTCGGGTGCCACGATTAGAAGTTGGCGGAATGTGTTGAACGAACCGTACGTCGAACGCAGCTGGTATCCGCGGTCGTGAACGCCGAGCTCGAAGTCGACACTCCCGGCAACAGCAAAATCACCTTGGCGCGGATCGTAGACGCCTTCGACGACCCGCAATGAACGCACGACCTCAGGAATGATGAAGTTCATGTCCGCGTAGCCCTGCCCGTGCAGATGCGAGAGCTGATTGATCGGTATATTGCCGTTGAGCGTGAGCTCCATGTCCTGGCCATGCTCGGCATTGAAGCCACGCAAATAGATCTCGTGCGCGACGGCGTCGCCTTCAAAGCGACTGACGTAGATGCCCGGCGCGGACGCGAGCTGGCTGGCAACGCTATCATGGGGTGCCGCGTTGAGCGCTTCATGATCGAGCGTGAGATCGCTCGTCGAGCGAGAAGCAGGAGGCCGCGATCCACGAACCGTCACTTCAAGAGGAGCGGCTTCGGATCCGGGCGCGGACTCGGACTCGGACTCGGACACGGACTCGGACTCGGACACGGACTCGGACTCGGACACGGACTCGGACTCGGACTCAGACTCAGACTCGGGCTCGGGCTCGGACACGGACTCGGACGCTGTCGCGGCCGGCAGCGCAAACGTAATCGGCACCCGGATCCTGCTCGCAACCGCAGCATCGCCCCGCCGCGCCGCCGTGAAACGCCACTGCAGCACCGCAACCCGTGCAGCGTCCGCAAGATCACTGGCCGCGTCGCCGTCCACGGTTGCGCTGGTCACCGCACCCGATGCGTCAATATCCACCAAAAGCGTGACGGTCCCCTCGCGTCGCTCGCGCATCGCGTCCGGGGGATACACAGCGTCCACTCGGCTCACGACCGCATGCGGGGTGATCCCTGACGCCGTATCCTGCGCACTGGCAGACACCGCGCACGCAAGAATGAAGACCAAGCACACAGCTCGTGCGAGCTGTCGTTCAAACCAATCCATGAGGTCGACCAATCCGGGCGTAGCCAGAATGAGGGACGCGCGCACGATGCGTTCATGCGCACGGGTGCGCATTCGCATCTCATAAAGGCGCGCGCGGCTCAGGCCGGGGGCGAGGACTTCGGAGCGACAAGCAGCAAGGCAACTTGTGGCAGAGCGATGTCGCGAACGTTCGGCGCGGCAATGGCCGGAAGCACGTCATCGACACAAGCACCGAGGGCATTCGCAACTGTGCTGCGGGCGGCCAACGGAGTCGCATCGTGCGTGCAATGCTCATGACCATGACCGTGCGCATGACTCGACTGCAGCTGCGCGCGCGTATCCGTCGCCGCGCGGTCGTCGTGCGCGGGCGCATCAGCCGACGCGTCCGCGTGCGTTAGCTCACCGTGCTCTGCACATACGACGTGGCGTACCAACGCCGCATGCAAGAGGCCGGAGAACTGCCCTGCGAGCATAACGAAGCACGCGAAGAGCGAGACCGCGCTCTTCGTTAGTAACTGACGTGTCGTGTGTTTCAGGCGAAGCACAGGGGCCCAGATCTAGCTCCTGAACCGTACTTGGTCAAAGTACGCGAACGCGTGTTCAGGGCGAGGCGCCGCCTGAATTGCCAAATCGGTCGGTGATTTGCACATGCGTGACGTTCGGAGCGTCACTGCCCGCATCAATGGAAGCGTGGCCCGTCGCGTCGGTTTCAACGTCATCGAAGGTGCGCGTGGAGCTATCCGCAAGAGTCGCAACGACGTCCACGGGGCTCGATCGAAGGGGCACGTGACCATTCGACGAGGCTTGCAAGTCAAGCAGGCGAAATCCGTCCGCTGCGTGATAGCCAACGTCTAGCGCGAGGCTGTTGCCAGAACGCGTCACGGTCGCATCGATCGCCCCTGCGGTCACATCAAAGGGGTTCGAGTCAAGCATGTAGCCCGCGCCTTGCACGTGGAAGCGATATCGACCCAGCGGCAGCCCCGCGCGGTCGCCCACTTCATCCGCGCCTGGGGTGCCCCACGCGCTCGCCGCCTGCCACTCGCTCACCCAATAGTGAGTGCGCGGTGTCGTTCCGCTGCGCGACAGTGGATCGGGCGTCTCGAAAAGAAGCACTTCCTGATCTTGAATCGGACGCCCACTGCGGCGCGTGAGGTTGACGTAGTCGCCAGCGTCACGGGTCATCTCACGCTGCAAGGTTACGCGAGGCGTGTGTTCGATTGGATCTTCGCCAATCCAAACGAAGCGCGCCGTCGCAAGACGCGGTAGCGTCGCGCTCGGCTGCGCCGTCGTAATCGCGCCACCGGCACGGGAGTAAGTGGAGACAGGAATTGCAGTGGGCACGGTGCCGCGCGTGGGCGCCGGATCGGCGGCTGGTACGGACGTGTCTGGGCCAGCAGGCGTCGTGTAGCGGGTCGTGCCGTCCGTCGATGCGTCTTCACGCGCGTCGCTCATCACCAAGGGGAAAAGTCTGGCGGTTTGTTCGACAATGTACTCACCTTCGAGCGGTCCCCAGAAATTGATCGACGGCTCGTAGCCACCCAACAACCAGTCCTCAGGACTGAGCAGGTAACCGACGTGTCCCTGCGCGTAGCCGATGATGATCGTGTGAGCGACATCGTTTGGTGACATTGCGCGAAGCCGATCGCCGAGCACGGTCACAGGCTCGCCAGGAAGTGTCGCTACGAGCATGTCGCCGATACGCAAAGCCGACACCACCGTGCGCGTCGTTGCGCAAAGGGGGAAAGGCTCGAACGTAAGCTGCGTGACAATGCCCAGTACCTCCGCTGCCTCATCGACCATGGTGCATGAGCGATACTGCTGCACGTTCACGGTGCCGGGCATCTGACCGCGAGCAATGATTGGACCCATATTGCCGCCGCACAGCGCTGCACCCACGGGCGCATTGAACTCGTCGATCGGCGAGATGATGGCACCGCTGTCGTCATAGATTTCGCGGTCGCAATTGCGGTGGCGATCAAAGGGCGCGTACGAAAGCGCGCCTTCGCGTATCGCGAAGGTCTCCCAGTTCGGGCCAAGGTCGACTGAGCGCGTGAGCATCTCCATCGGCACGGAGCTCTGCATGTGCATGCCCGCCTCTTCCCACGAAGCGAGCACGAGGTCGCGCGCGTAGCGGCCAACGCTTTCAACGCGAGCAAAGTTGTAGCAAGAGGTATCGTTGCCGCCGGGGCAGTCGATGCCGCCGGAACCTTGCGGCGAAACGTCTCCGCCCAAGCCCTGCAAATGCATGACGAGCACTTCGTCGTCAAAGCTTTCTTCCACTGCGCGTTCGATCGCGCCTGGCGCGTCGGTTGATGCAAGGTTGTTGTTGGCGTCGAGCACGGTGCCGTGGATGCCGAAGATCGGAACTACCGCGAGCGGCGTATCGTCCATACGGTCAACGCGAATGACGTACAGGTCGCTGTCTTTGCGATCGGCGCCCCCGGGCAGTATGTCGTTCTCACTGCGCCGATCACCGCTGATGCGATTCTCGGGATCGAAGTTCGCCTCGTGAGCGAAACCGATCTTCGCGGGGACGCGAGCTGCCAACGCCGCTTGCGCGGCGCGCGTCATCGTATCGACTACGCGATCGTAAACGAGGCGACGAAACTGCCCTAGGCCTACGGCAAGCGCCGAGTTCGCCGTGTACTGCGACATGGCGGCGTGGCTGTGCGAGGTTGCGAAAATCACCTTGCCCGCAAAGTCCGCACCGAGATTGCGCTCAACGTCGAACGTGATTCCGTCGTACGCGAGAGTAAGATCGACCTTGATGATGACGACGGTTTCTTCACCGGCGGTGAGAGCCAGCGCTTTGACGTGGGGAAAGGTCTCGACGCCAACCGATGACACGAAGCCACCGGCGATTTCGTTGTAGCGCGCGTCGACTTTTCCATCGCTACCCGCGCCAAGTGAGCGCGAGGTGTAGCCGCCCATCGTCGTGCCGACCGGAATATCTAGGATCAAATCCGAGGTGCCGGCCGAGACCGCACCGCTCGTCACCGTCCCGCCCGCATGGCCGGTCGGAGGAAGCGCTTCGTAGGCGCAGTGGTCGGTCGACGCTGGGACTGGCGGGCCGAAATCAGCGCCAGCGTCCGCGCGCGGCGTTTCAGTGGTGGAGTCGCAGCCAACGAGTAGAAGGACGAGCGCAGCAAAACGAAGTCGCATGCCCGAAGCCTAAACGCAGAAGGGGCTTACTGCGAGCCGAAATCATGGGAAGATGGGATGCGCATGAAAACCCTCGACGAGCGGCAGATTGAAGAAGCTCTCTATGTGTACCGCCGCTACGCGACGGAGGTCGTGGAAGGCCTCAAGCTTTGCCCGTGGGCCTTGCCATCACGCAAAGCAGGACGCGTTCGCGAGCAGGTCATCCTACTAAGTGATGCGAACGCCGGCGAGGCCGCGAAGGCCGTTCATGAGATCTCGAGCGATGAGGGCATCGACATCGGACTTTTGATCTTTCCGCGGCTTGCGTTGGGGCGCATGGACTTCGAGCGTTTCGTAAAAAGCGTGCGCGATGAGGACATGAAGAACTACGAAGTGGGCGGACCGCCGATGGCGATGGCGGCCTTTCATCCGGATGGACAACCGGATCTCGCCACGGCGGAACGCTTAACTCCGTTTCTGCGCTGCACGCCCGACCCCACGATTCAGCTGGTTCGGACGAGCGCGCTCGAAAAGGTTCGTTCGGCCGACGAACACGGAAGCAAGCTCGTGGACATCAACACGATCGACTGGAATACCTACTTGAAGACTCCGGCGAAGGTTCCGCTTCACGAGCGCATCGCCGACATGAATCTCGAGACGGTAACGAATTTGGGTGTGACAGAAGTGCAGGCTCTCTTGCGAGACATCCGCGCCGACCGCGACCGCCGCTATCTCGCACTCCAACAGCCGTGACTTTCGCCTTGCGCGAATGGATCGCCGATCCCACTCTGCAGCCGCGAGAGGCCGACCATGAGCTTTATTTATCGAGTTGTTACGTTGTGCGCGGTCACTATCGCGCTTTGCGCTTGCGGAGATGATGCTGCGACGCCCACGGACGCTGGCACGCTTGCGGACATGACGAGTGGAGACGCGCTGTTCACTATCGACATGCCATCGGCAGACGGCTCGGCGCCCGCAGATGCGCAAACGGATGGTCGCGTCACTCTGCACGATGACATGATGGTCGCCGATGCCGGACGAGATTCCGGCGTGAGCCTCGAGGAAGCGTTGACCACCTTGCGCGCAATGTGGTGCACGCCAGCGGCATCGACTGCCTGTGCACACCTTGCTGATTGCGGATGCGCCACCGTCCCGCGCGCGTGCACCGCGGCGTACGAAGCGGAGTGCGAAACTATCATCGCGCCTCTCGCAACCGATCTCGCCGCCGGCAACACGGTCATCGTCCCGAGCGCCGCGACCGCATGCCTTGCGGAGCTCGAGCGAGCGTACGCTATGTGCATCAGTCCTCCTGCGTCGCGCGAGAGTCCGTGCGGACGCGTGACCGTGAACGCCGCGCCAATCGGAACTCGCTGCTACGGCGAAGTGCGCTTGGGCAACGAGAACGCGTTGTGCGCAAATGGTGAAGGCTATTGCAATGCCGCAGCGCTCAACGTGTGCATCGACTTGCCAATTGCTGGGGGGGCTTGCTTCCATGCGTGCGTCGCGCCGAGCGTGTGTTTGCTCGCTGTATGTGTGGCCGCGTCGGCCGAAGGACGCGGCTGCGACGAGATTGCGGATTGTACAAGCGGTCTTTTGTGCATCGATCGCACCTGCCAGCTTCTTCGTAACGTGGGCATGTCGTGCGATTCACTTCAGCCCTGCCGCGCGGGGCTTCACTGCGCCTCCGGCACCTGTGCGGAAGGCGCTGCGAGTTGCACGCTTTCGAGCGACTGCGGTTCGGGCGAAACGTGTATCGGCGAGACCGTCGCCGAGTGCGTGCCGAACGTAACGGAAGGTGAGAACTGCGACGCGAGTGCATGCGCGGACGGGCTCTTGTGTGATAGCTCGAGCGGCACGGGGATCTGCCGCGCATTGCCCGGCGAAGGCGACGATTGCAGTTGGTCGGGCACGTGTTCTGTTGGCGCGTTCTGCGAACGCGGTTCGGCGGGAACGACCTGTCGACCGAAACTCGGCATCGGCGAGACATGCAGTGCAGCGGCCGGCCCTTCCGCTCGCCCAGCGCGGCCCGGTCCAATCGACCCAGCGCGCGACACTGAGACCCGTTGCGCTGCCGGCCTCGGTTGCGCAGCGGATGGCACGTGCCAACCGTTACCGACAGATGGAATGCCCTGCAGCGCCGATTTGCTCTGCGCCGAAGGCATGATCTGCAATACAACTTTGATCACACCTACGTGCGCGACGCTCGGTTCCTCCGGCGCGACCTGCTTCGGTGACGACTATTGCGCCGACGACTTCTACTGCGACGTTTCTTCGGAGCCTGGCTACTGCACCGCGCGCATCGGCGTCGGAACCGTGTGCGCATCGTCCGGCTGGTGCGCGACCGGTTTGTCATGCGTCTACGACGAGACCCTCACCACGGCGACGTGCCAAGTCACGCCGACGTTTGGCGAAGCATGCAGCGGCGACTGCACCGCGGGCCTGTTCTGCGCACGTCGCCTTCGCGACGCGCACTGCGAAGGAAGCCTTTGCGCAGGACCTTCAGGCGGCCACGGCTGATCAGCCCAACGACTCCTTAGAAGTGATAGTCCACGAATGCTTCAATCGCGAGAGCGCGCGTGAGCGCTCGCGGCAACGAGTCATTGGCAATCGCTTCGTGAATGGTCGCGTCGACGCCAAACGCTAGCGCTCCGTCCGACATGGCGACGGCCGCCTCGAGCCCGAGCCGGCCGCTGAAGGCAAACGCCGATTGCGCGTTCGATGCGAATGACAAGGACATCGACTCGACACCAAACCCCAACACCGGATGAACCGGAGCATCGTCTGCAAAGCGATAGTTGAAGGAAAGCTGCGCGATATGCAGACGGGATGTCGAGCTTGGTAGCTCGGCCATGTCTAAGCGAAACGCCAATTCAAAGTTGTTGGAAGCCAGGCCCAGGTGAAAGCCATAGGTCGGAGCAGAGGCGCTAGCTCCCTCGCCTAAGAACAGCAGTGTGCCGGCGCGCACGCCGAGCACGACCAGACCTGACGTTATGTACGGATCGCGCGTCGGCGCCGCAAGCTCACCGGTGAACTGCGTGACGTTCGGATAGGTGGTCACCACAATCGGTCGATAGGTCAACACCGGCAGCGGTACGGGCACAGGCACGGGCACGGGCACGGGCACGGGTTGAACGTAAACAGAGCCGGACGAAGGCGTGAACACGTAGTGAACTGGCACCTGCACGCCGCCGCGCTCTTCATAGACTTGGGCGCGCGCGCTCGTGGCAATGGTGCAAACCAATATGACCGACGTAAAGAGTAGCTTCATCACGTGCTCCTACTGATCCAGCTGCGGGCCGAGGAAACCGACCTCGTGCATACCGGTGCCGCGCAAGTCGCTGATCAGCATGCGCACAAGCTGCTCGTTGAAGCGTTCAACGCCCACACGGTCGGTGTCAGCTTCCATATGGCCGTGTCCTACGCCCGAGTCGTCAGTCAGATAGGTGTACGGAGTCGATGTGAATGCGCCCATCGCGCGCATTAGAAACTCCGTCGTACGATCGGCGCCGCTCGCTGCAACGGGCAAGATACGGATGCCTCGTTCGGCCGCGCTCTTCATGGCGTCGCTGTAGCGAAAATTTACGTCCGTGTAGTTTTGGGGCGGCGCATCGGCGATGAGCACCATCGCGCGAACCGCATTTCCAGTGCGCCATGCAAGGGTCTCCATTCCGGCACGCAGGCCTTCGTTCATGTCCTCCGGGTAGTCGCCACCGCCCGAGGCGGCGACGTTCTGCATCTCTTGCATGAACGCGCCGATGTCGTGGGTGAACTGGATGTGCGAGAGCGCCTCATCGTCCCCGCGATCGCGATAGAAGACCGCGCCTACCCGGATGTCCGTTTGCGCGGCTTCGGCGTGGACGCGTGCAACGATGTTCGCAATCTCGCGGTTCACGTAGCGCAGCTCGTCTTCCATGCTGCCGGTCACGTCGATCACGAACGCGAGATCGAGTGCTGTGGCGCCACGTGCGGTCGCCCCTTCGAGGCGAACCGTAACGTCACCTCCATCGCCCGCGCCGAGACGAATGGAGGTCTCGACTGCGAGTTGACCAGCGTTGACGACGACGCCAACTTGGTTCGTCAGGCCAGGAGCGCTCTCACTCGGATAGAAGTCCCACACACCGTCTGCGTGCGTGCGTCCACGGAAGTGCCCGGCGACAACGATGGATGCATCGTTTACGGGGCGGCCCGCGTGATCGACCACGCGAAAGCGCACGCGGCGCTGCATATCGAGCGAGAGGCGTGACGCTTCATTGGCGTGGCGCGTGAGATAGTCGAGATAAGCATCGCGCCGATCTGCGTCGCCGACGGTCGCCGCCGTGAGCAGGCCTGCGGGCGGTGGGACGTACTCCGGACGCGGTGCCTCGGCTCGCATGATCGGAGAGCTTTGGATCGACGTTGCGGCAACGTCGGAAGACGCGGGCGCGTCGGACGTCGCGGCCGCATAAGTACCGTCTCCCGACTCGGACGCGTATTCGCGCTCGGATAGTGGCGGGCCGTAGGCCGGGGTCGATTCCTCGCCGCCGGATGCCGAACGGGCATAGGCAACTTCGGTGTCGGACGTCCCATGGCCTGCGACCGCCGTACGCGCTCCACCGCAACCGCTTACTAAGAGGCAGCACGCGAGAAAGATTTCTTTCGACGATTTATGCATCGGATTCTCCAGGATTTGCATCGTGTGGAGAACAAACGCCGGCGCGTGCTCGACCTTACACCGTAAGAAAACAAAGCCTCAGGCGTTGTTAAGAATAGAAAGTCATGATGACCGTGCTTAAGACCCAAACGACCCCTGCCGATTCGCACGTGTTACCGTTCGCACGACGCACGTGGGCGCGAGTTTCAATAGCGAGGAGTGGCTTCGCTGGGAGCAAGAACGCTTGCATGCAGCGCGGCGTGGCGACCGGGGTGCGTTCGACGAGCTTTACCGCGCTTTCGCGCAGCCGCTCTTCACGCAGATCCTCATGCCGCGCCTGGGCGAGCGGGCGACCGCAGAGGACGTACTGGCTGACACGTTTCGAGTTTTGCTCGAACGCATCGACGACTTTCACAGTGAGACGACGAGCATCTGGTTTTGGCTCGCACGGGTCGCCATGAACAAAATCACCGACGTGCATCGCAGCCAGTCGCGCAAGCAGCGAGCGCTTTCGAATTTCGAGACGTTGCTCGAACCGGTGCGTGAGGAGGTGGTGAGTCCGCGCGATGCGCTTGAGCAAGCAGCAGAGGCAGCCTCACTGAAAGCAAACGTTATCGAAGTGCTCGCGCGCATTCACCCACGTTACCGCCGTGTGATTGAGCTACGTCTTGTTGAAGAACGACCGCGCGAGGAATGCGCCAAAGAGCTCGACGTGAAAGTCGCAACCTTCGATGTGGTTTTTCTGCGTGCCGTTCGAGCCTTTCGCACGGAGTGGGAACAGAGCTACAACGGGAAAGGGACGAAGTAGCCTCATGGCCATGGACGAACACGACTCAAAGCCGACTGAAGCTGAGCTGAGAGAGGCTGCGGCACTCGCGCGCGCGCTCGACGAAGGTGAAGTCGCGCTGACGACCGCCCGCGAGCTCGAAACCGTTGCCCTCCTTCACTTCGCCGAAAAGGGCCCTCTCGACGCGGTACGCCTGCAGCGCGCGCAGAATCGCGCCTGGGACGAGGCGCAAAAGAGAAAGCGATTTGTTCGCTGGGCAATGCCGGCCTTTGCATTTGCTGCAGCGGCGGCCGTCCTCATCATGGTCGTCGGTCCCAAGCGCCACCCCGACATAACGCCCCTGCCCGTTCCCGATACCGCGTTGCTCCGTGCCCAAGCCGCTGCGATGCGAGGTGAATCGAGCGCGCTCGACGCGGCGATGCTGCGCTACCGCGAACGCATGTACGAAACGATTCGGCGCGACTATGGGGGCCAGCGGTGAAGCACGCCGCTGTCCTTGGCATCTTCTTGCTCACTCTGTGCTCGTGCATGAGCACAGAGGCCGAGGAGGCATGGGTATCGAGCGCCCAAGCTGCGAGCGAGTCGGCGCAAAGGGCATCGTCGGCGACTGAGCTCGAGACGGCGACACGTGATCTGTCGCACGCACTCAATGCGCGCGTGCCGTCCGGCATCGACGCGCTACATCGCCGTATCGTACGTCAGGACCTTGCGTACCAACTTGCGTCGATTGCGCAGCGTCGCGGTCGCCTCGACGACGCCTTGCGCGCGGCGGATCGCGGCTTGCGCGAGGGGACGGCAGACGACATCTTCTCCGCGAACTTGTACATTGCTCGGGGCCACGCTCATGAAGCGCTGAATCATCCGCGCGAGGCGGCTTCGGACTACTACCGCGCCCTCATCATTAACGAGGTGCTTCTTAGACACGCCATGGGAGACCACGAATGAACCGCAAATGGACTTCGGCCAGCGCAGCAACGCTCGCTCTTCTCGTCGCGAGCTGCGGAGCCGCCCCGCATCGTGCTTCGCAGTTTCCGGAAGCTAGTACCGTCTCAGAGGCCGAGCTTGATCCGCGTCTCGAACGTAGCGACGCGATCGCCGTCGCGCAATTCGATCGCGTAACGGGCTTTCGCTACGCAGCCCCAAGCGG
The DNA here is from genome assembly GCA_016712745.1 of Sandaracinaceae bacterium. Taxonomy (GTDB): domain Bacteria; phylum Myxococcota_A; class Polyangia; order Polyangiales; family JADJQN01; genus JADJQN01. The sequence goes on along the minus strand of JADJQN010000015.1, from coordinate 132,564 downwards.
TGACGCGACACACGTATCCGGCACTGCAGCTGCGCAACCATCGGCCGCGCACGAGGAATCTGCGGAGGCAAATTACGGCGCCGCACCCGCACCCGATTCGCCTTCGAGCACGCCGGCAAGCGAAAGTGAGAGCGGGAGCGAAGAGGATGACCGCTGCGAGAATGCGTGCGGCTACCGAGATCAAATTTGCGATCTCGCCAGCCGAATCTGCAGCATCTCCGAAGCGAATCCAACGTACGACGACATCGCCGCGCGCTGCACCGATGGACAGTCGCGCTGCCAGATTGCAAACCGCAGCTTGAGTGATTGCGATTGCTGATGCATGAAGGCTCGCGTGCTAACGTTTCGATGTGAACCGAACTAGCCGCTACATCCTGCTCGTCCTCGTTAGCGTAAGCCTCGTCGCTTGCGCACAATCCTCAGAACGCACCGACCTCACCGATGCGGCCGGCCTCGATATTGGGCCCGCGGCGGACATGAACTCCGCGATCGACGCAGATCTGCTCGACGCAGGTCTGCCCGACGCCGTGATGGGCACGGCGACGGTCGCTGATATCGCCGCGACGTACGCAAGCTCCCTGTGCGCGCGAGTCGATGATTGCTATGGCCCAGCGGCCGACGTCTTCTTTCGCGGCATCGATTGCGTGGCGCTCTATACGAACGTGCTCGCGAATGCCGGGGAAGATGCGCTCGAACGCGCGGTCGCGAGCGGAAGCCTCACCTTTCATGGCGAGAATCTGGCGCTCTGTGCTGCGGCGATCGCAACGGCCTCGTGCGCGGATGTAAATGGCGCAGAGCTTGCGGCCTGCGCGGCTCTCTTCACTGGCAATGTCTCTGTCGGTGGGGCTTGCATCACGGATGCCGAATGCGCGGGCAACTCCTTCTGCTTAGGCGGCGCAAGCTGTCCAGCTGTCTGCGCGACTGAGAAATCACTCGGCGCTGGGTGCGTTCGCAATGAGGAATGCTCATCGCGCTACTGCTCTTCCAATGCGCGTGCGTGCGCCACACGCGCCGCGCTCGGCGAAGCGTGCGAGGGATCCACCGCGAGTGAGTGCCAATTCGGTTTGGTGTGCGTCGGCTCCGATGAAGCTACGGGTCAAGCCGGCACGTGCCGCGACGAGGCGGATCTTTTCATCGCTGGCGAGGGCGAACGCTGCAGCCTCGACGGGGGCCCATGGTGTCGCGAAGGCCTTTCGTGCGCGGTTGTGCAGACACGCCCGACCGTGGCCTTCGAGTGCCGGACTCTTTCTACGAGCGGTGCTCCGTGCACGTTCGGTATTCCGGACGCGTGCCCTACCGGCGAGTACTGCAACGCGAACGTGCGCGACGGCATAATCGACGGCACGTGCACTGGGCTGCCGACCACCGGCGAGCTCTGCGCGAACGACGCGATCGGCGCGCATTGCAGCGATGGGACAGCATGCGGAAGCGACGGCCTGTGTCATGACGTTCACGGCAACGGCGCCGCGTGCGGGGAAAACACTGACTGCTACAGCGGTTACTGCTCAGCGGATGTGTGCGCCGCAGCTCCTGCCTGCTTCTAAACCAAGTCGCTCGCGAGTCTTGCTGTGGGTAATATTTCCCTAAGTCGGGTCATTTGAGATCTTCTGCCACACTGACTGCGCTCTTCGCGGCTTCGATTCTTTCGCGCCCGTCTTGACACGCGACACAAGAACCCACTTCCATTTAGCTACTGGGGGCACGTTTGTCCGCTGAAGCTCAAGCGCGAAGCAAAGGTCGACTGCGCGCACTCATTGTTGAGGACTCGCAAGACGACGCCGCGCTCCTCGTGATGGAGCTGCGCAAGGCCGGCTACGAGCTCACGCACAAACGCGTCGACACCTACGAGGCCATGACGGCCGCGCTTCAGGACGATGAGTGGGATGTCGTGCTCGCGGACTTCTCGATGCCTCGTTTCAATGCAATGGCGGCGCTCGAGACGCTGAAGGAGAGCAAGCTTGACCTACCCTTCATCATCATCTCCGGCACCATCGGCGAAGAGTTTGCCGTGGAAGCGCTCAAGGCCGGAGCTCATGACTTTTTGATCAAAGGCCGCCTCGCGCGGCTGCTGCCAGCGATCGATCGCGAAACGCGCGAAGCCAAGGTAAGGCGAGAACGCCGCGAAACGATGGAAAAGCTGCTGGTGACCGTTCGGGCGCGCGATGAGTTCCTGTCGATCGCCTCGCACGAGTTGAAGACGCCGATTACAACGCTCGAGCTTCAGCTTGCGAGCGGACTGCGCCTGCTGCGTGCGCGTGATGTGACCGAAGTGCCGCTTGAGAGGCTCGAGTCCAAACTGGTAGTCGCTTTGCGACAGGTCGATCGGTTGACCGCCCTCGTCAATCATCTGCTCGACGTCACAAAGATCAACGCCGGACAACTTACCTTCTCGCGCGCGACCACCGACTTGGGCAAGCTCGTAGATTCTCAGATTGCGCGCCTCGACGTGGCGGTCAAACGCGCGCGGTGCGAAGTTATCGTGCATGCGTGCCATCAGGTCATCGGCATGTGGGATCGTCGAACACTCGAAACCGTGATCACGAATTTGCTCACGAACGCTCTGAAGTTCGGCGAGGCGAAACCCATCGAGATTCGCGTGGAGCGCGAGGGAGAGCTCGCACGTCTCATCGTCAAGGACCAAGGCATAGGCATTGCGCCAGACGAGCAGGCTCGCATCTTCCAACGTTTCGAGCGCGCGGTCTCATCACAGCACTACGGAGGGCTTGGCTTGGGACTTTGGGTGACCAAGCAAGTCGTCGAAGCGCACGGCGGAAACATTCGCGTCGAGAGCGTGGTCGGAGCGGGCTCGACGTTTACCGTCGAGCTTCCGCTCGGAGAGACGACGAGCTCATAGCTCAGCTGAGCTGTGCTTCTACTCGGCCGCGATGTGCGCGGGAATCGCTTCGACGAGTCGCTGCGCTTCCGGAATGGCATCTCGCGACGCACGCGCCGCCGCAAGCCAATGCCCCCGAAGCAAACGCCACCAAAGAAATCCCGCGCCAAGGAAAATCTCGGCCGTGAGCCCGAGCCAGGCACCCGCGGCTCCGAGATGCGCGACCACACCCAGTAGCCACGCTAGCGGCGGCGACATCAGCCACGCCGTCACCACGCCCACCAACGCAGGCACGCGCACGTCACCCGCGCCGCGCAGCACTCCTCGCGCTACGATGTTTGCAGCGTCGGCGATTTGAAACGCCGATGCGATTAAGAGCAGCACAAAGACCACGTGCTGAACCTCGACGTCGTCCGTGAAAATCGACCCGATCCAGGTCGCGCCGACAACGAACACTATCGTGCACGCACCCGTATAGGCCGCGGCCACCCACCACGCCGAGCGCGCAACCTTGAGCACCAGCTCTTCTCGCCGCGCACCGACGGCGTTGCCGGCCAGCACGCTCGCCGCCTCGCCCAGCGCAAAGGCTGGAAGAAACGAGAAGTGAATGACTTGCAGTGCGATCTGATGAGCGGCCATTTGCACGGAGCCCATCGTGGACGTGATTGTTGCCAGAAGGGCGAACGCCCCAAGCTCGAGTGCGAACTGCAACCCGGAAGGAACGCCAATCTTGATGAGCGCATCGACGTGAGCGCGACGCATCAAACGCACTCCAAAGCCTTCGCGGCTTTGCACGTAGACGAGCACAAGCGCTTCGATTGCTTGCGCGAGTACGGTCGCAGTCGCTGACCCGGCTACGCCCTTCTTCCACATCACGACGAAGAGAAAGTTGAGCGCAATATTGGCGATGTTCGCGACAATGGTAGCGAACATGGGACTGCGTGCATCGCCCTTGCCGTAGCGCCCTTCACGCAGGGCCATGTAGCCGATGAAGAGCGGTGCACCGAGCGAACGCACGTGCAGATAGACCGACGCATTGCGATGCGCCGCGTCGGCGTGCCCGCTCCCAAGCCACAGCGCAAGCAGTTGCGCGATGCCGAGGGCGACGAGCGAGTAGAGAATTCCTAAAAGCAACGCCGCACCCAAATACGCGCCGTACTCTTCGGGCTTGCCCGCGCCGATCGATTGCGAAATGAGAGTCTTCGCGGCGCGCACGAGTCCAACGCCGAACACGAGCGTGACGAATGCCAGCACCGCGCCCAGACCCACGCCTGCAAGCGCGTCTGCGCCAAGATGCCCGACGAACATCGTGTCGACGAGCGTCATGACGCTGTACGAAACCATGCTCACCGCGATCGGCCACCCCAACCGGATTAGTTCCCGGAAAGGCTTGTGCTCCCACTGCAACTGCCCACTATTCTTCGTTTCCACGACACATTCTCCGAACCGAAATTGACAAAGCAAAATGCAAGAAGCCGCCGAGTCTCTTCTGAAGACCCGCGGCGTAGACCCTCTGAGATTCAGGGCGTCAGCGCTTGGTGCGCGGGTTGCGTGTCTTTTCGCTACGGACGCGGCCAGCCGAAAGGGCGGGCGTACGCATGACGCGCGGCGAGACGCTTACGCCTGCGTCATGTCCGAAGACACGAAGCGGCGACGGGCGTTTACACGAGCTCATGGCGAAAAGTGACAACACAACGGACTCCACTTAGTAAGTAGAACTCCTGCCATGACGCGTGTTGCACGTCAACTCCCAAGCGCGCATCCTACGACCTTCACGGGGTGATTCGATGCGTTTCGGTAATAAGCTTCTTACGGTCACAGGTTTGGCTTCGCTCTTGTTCGCTGCGGGTTGTGGCGACGACGTCAACGTTCCTAACACTGGCTTCGATGCGTCAATGTTCGACGCGAATCTCGGCGGCGACATGGGCGTCGTCCCGGTTGATATGAGCGGCCGCGACCTTGGGCCGGTGCTGCCCGACCTCGGCCGCGACATGCCACCGCCGATGTGCGGCAACTTCGCAGTCGAGCTTGGCGAGGATTGTGACGACGGCAATCACGACCCCAACGACGGGTGCGATCCCGACTGCCACTCCGAAGGCACGTGCGCCGTACCGCTCGACTTCGCCACGCTCGCCACGGCGGGAGCCGACGGCACGCTTAGCTACTCCGCCGACAACGTCTCGGCGACCGACCTTTTGATGGGCGGATGCGGAAGCTCTGGCGGCAAAGATTTCGTCTTCACGTACACGCCCGCAAGCGATGGCTTGCTCACGGTGGATACGATCGGCTCGAGCTACGACACCGTGCTCTACATTCGCACGACCTGCGCAAGCGTTGGGTCCGAGCTCGACTGCGATGACGATAGTGGCGGCTCAGCGACTTCATCGCTCTCTGTCAACGTAACGCACGACGTTCCGCTATTCATCGTCATCGATGGATTCAACACCGACGACGTCGGCAACTTCACGCTTAATACCAAGCTCACCACGCTCGCTGCGGCCGGCGAAGCCTGCGACCCGGCCGGAGTGACTTCACTCTGCAACGCTGGTTTGGTGTGTGCACCGGCGGAGGCAGCGCACACCTGTCAGGCTGTCGACATCGGCTGCGGCGTGTCTGTGCCGGTCTATGATCTTGCGATCGTTGATGGCGAAGCTCACTTCAGCGGCAACACCTCCCTGGGTAGCGCGACGCTCATGGGTAGCTGCGGTTCGACGGCGGGCTCAGGTAGCGAAATCGTCCATCGTTTTGTCATGCCCTTCGATGGCAATTTCGATGTGAGCATGAGTGCGGGCTTCGATAGCGTCTCCTATATTCGCACGGGAACCTGCGCAGGCGCCGAGGCGATCTGCACGGACTCGACGAATATCAGCAGCACCGCCCTTTCCAACTACACAAGCGGGACGGCGATCTTCTTGGTCGTCGATGGTTACGCGGCCAGCGCCATCGGCTCCTACTCGCTCAACGTAGCATTCTCGCGCGTCGTGGGCGATGGCCAACCGTGCGGGGCGACCGCGATGGCTCATTGCGCCGACGGCCTTGTGTGCCACACAGACGGCGCCACGTCCGTTTGCCGCGCAGTCATGTGCAACGACGGTCTCATCGAAGGCACCGAGGAGTGTGAAGACGGCAACACGGCGCCCGGGGACGGTTGCTCGGCAATGTGCATGCTCGAAGACCAAGGCGTCGGGGGCGACACGTGCGCTGCGCCCGTGGCGCTGGTTCTCGCGCCTACCGGTCTCGGATCGATGGCTGCCTACGCAACCGGCGACACCACCGGTGCTGCGGGCAACTATGGCAACGAATGCGTCGTCGGCATGGAAGATCCAGACGTCGTCTACTCACTCACGACAACCGAAACGTCGGACATCATCGTGCGTATGATCCCGACGATGGGCTTCAACGGCGCGGTATCGATTCGCGGCGGCGGAGACTGCGCCACAGCATCCACGGAAATCAGTTGCGATTCGGGCACCTCCGCCAACTACGCGTACGCGTTTGGTGTCGAACCGGGCACCTACTACATCATTGTCGATGGCCAAGGTGACACCGCCGATGACCACGGCATGTACGGCCTCGAAGTCAGTACCGATTTCATCGTCCCGGAGTTGTAAACCATGCGCACGTCGTTCCGCCTCGCTCTGCTTTTCGTTGTGTGCGCGAGCATCGCCCCCGCGGTGGCTCGTGCGGACGAAGCGGAAGTGCACTACCGCACTGCCGTTACGTTGAAGCAGCAGGGGCGGCTCGACGAAGCGTTGCGTGAAGCTCAGGAAGCGGTGCGCCTGCGTCCGTCGTTTGCAGCAGCGCATCTGACGGCTGGTTCGATCTTGCGTCAGCAGGGTCACCTTGAAGAAGCGCTCGTCTCGTTTCGACGCGTGGCGGAACTTACGCCCAACAGCGCACAAGGCCATGCGATGTACGGCGCGACACTGGTGCGTCTCCATCACACGGACAATGGCATTACCGAGTTGCGTCGCGCGATTGAGCTCGACCCGAACGACGTATCGAGCATGGGCAATCTTGGCTCGGCACTGCGCGAAGTGCACCGCGGCGCCGAAGCGATTGCCGTGTTGCAAACCGCCTTACGCATCGCGCCGAACGACGCGACCGTGCTCAATAATTTGGGAGTAACTTTTCGCGCGGAGCGTCGCTACGCCGAAGCGATCCCCATGTTCGAGCGCGCACTGGCCGCCGCACCGACCGATATGCAGGTCGAAATGAACCTCGCGATCGCGCTGCGCTCCGCTGAGCGTTACCAAGATGCCGTGCCGCACTACCAGCGCGTGATTCAAGCGCAGCCGAGCAATGCCGGAGCCGTCTTCGATCTGGGCGTGTGTTACGAGCGCTTGAATCAATCGGATAACGCAGTGCGTACATACCGCCAGTACGCCGAACTTGTACGCGGTCGCGATGCCGAAGGCGCAGCGCGCGCTGAAGAACGCATCCGAGCCGTCCAAGCACACTGAGCTCTCGTCTCGCGAATGCGCAATGACTTGCGCGGGCTGAGTTGCACGTGCGACCGTAGCTGCCTACTTCTTAGTAAGGAGCACACGGATGACTCAACGACTGATTTACGCGGCGGCCATGCTTGGCCTCGTGTTCGGGACTTCGGCTTGTGGCGACGGCGACACGGGAAACACAGACGCAGGTCCGCGCGAAGACTCGGGCCCGCCGGTTGTGACGTGCCCCGCAACCGCGCCGGCTCCCGATAATCAGTCAGGCGCGTGCTGCGCGCGCGCGTCGAACGAAGGCCGCTTGGACGCTCCGGAGCTTCGCATCGCTGCGCTGAAGCTCACCGCGCCGCAAGGCACGTTGACCAACGCGCTCATTCAAACCGTTTTGAGCACAGCGTTCGACAAGGAAGATTTCAACTGGGCGCTTCAGCTTCAAGGCGCGCCGACCTCGGGCACGGGCCCCGTCACTGTTCGCACCGGCTACGGCGTGCGCGACGACGCCACGGGCCACTTCGCTTTCGCAGACGGAAACGCAACTGCGCCCGGAAGCGCTGACCGTTGGGATCCGATCGATCTTACCGGCACGATGACCGACGAAGGCTTCACGACCACGCCCTTCCACGCGCTTCTAACAATTCCAGTATTCGATCCGGACTCCGCAACGCCCGACATCCCGTCGATTGAACTTCCGATCTACGATCTCGAGGTGCTCGCAGCGCCCCTCGCCGAGATGCGCACGTGCATCGGCACGCGCGGCACGTCTGCCTATTCGACGAGCAGTGGCGGACGCCTTCGCGGCTACATTCAAGTCGATGACGCGCGCGGCCTGATGGTCACGATGGGCAACTTGATCAGCACCAAGCTCTGCTCGCTCATCGCTGGCGCGGTCTTCATGGAAGCCGATGGCGTGACACCCTACTGCGATGCGACTGCACAAACCGATTGGACGGCCAAGCCCGATTCACTCTGCAGCGCTGGCGGCTGCGCAAAGAACGCGTCGTCGACCACGCCCGATGTGTGCGAGCCCACCGGGGCCGGCGGAACGCTCCCCGCGTGCAACGCGTGGCAGCTTTTGGGCGAGTTCGCGGCCCAAGGTGTCGATATCGACTGACAGACCGAATTCGTAACAAGCATCGAAGCCCGAGCGCGCACATGTGAGCTCGGGCTTTTTTGCGTCTTCGCGTCGACACACCGCGTCAAACTCATTCGCGCAAAACCCGCGCAAACTCACCGGACAGGTTGCCCGCGTAGGGGGCGGACAGCTACCCTTCAGGGACTTCGTTGACGCGCCGAGCGGTGGCTCATGCGGCGACGGTGATAGGTACTTCCTTTGGAGGCTTTAATGCTGCCCGCCTTTAAGTATTTGAAACACGTCTCGCTCAGCGCGCTCGTTCTTTTCGTTATCGCGTGCAGCAGCGGGAGTGGATGTTCGAGTTGTGCGGGCTGCGGTGTGGCGCCTATCCCGGGCGGATATCCGACCGCGGAGCGCATCGATAACTCGGCGCAGATTCGCCTCACGCAAAGCGGCCGTCAGTTCATCGAAGCCAATGCATCGAGCCTCATCAGCACCTTTCTTCCCGGCGGCCTCACCTTTCCGATCCCAGCTTCAGAAGATCCTGGCGACAACTCCGGCTACCAACTCTGCGGCAGCAACGATTGCGCCGCCGCGGGCGAAATCGTCGCCTTCCGTTTGACGCCCGCCGGGGCAAACCGCTTGCATGCCGAAGCGGACGTAATCGTCACCTCGCGCATCAACTCTCCCCCGGGATATCCGCGGCGCAGCATCCCGGTGAGCGTGCAGACTGGCTGTCTCTTCGGCGGCTGCGCAGTCCATCTCACTTGCGGAGCCGACATCGACACCACCGCTGGTGATCGCCGCTTCGTCACCATGCAGGCCGACATCGACTTCGTTGCAGACACGCATCCGGCGCGCGCCGGGTACACGCACATAGTTGTCACGGGTGCGGGCCTCGCGCCCGGCCGCGACCTCGAGACCAACGACGACATTCGCATCACCGATTGTGGTGGCGACCTCGGGGGCTTCTACGAAACGATTCTCAATAGCCTGCGCAGCACCCTGATCGGCGCCTTCACCGATCAGATCCCCGGTTTGATCCAGTCGCAGCTCGACTCGGCCCTTTGCACGAAGCGCGGCGAGTATGGCTGCCCGACCGGCACGTTCGCGCGCCCCAACGAAAACGCGGATTCGACCTGCCGGTACGGCAACGCCGACGACGCGGAATGCGTGCCCACGCTGCTTGGCACCGATGGCCAAGGGGATCTCGGCGCCGCATTCCTCGGCAGCTTCTCGCCCGGCACGCACGGTAACGGTCAGTTCTTGCTCGCGTCGGGCGGAGCAGGCGAAGTCGTCAACGACGGCGTCTCGCTCTTCTTCCAAGGCGGCTTCCGCTCAACGAGTCGCGATTTCACGGTGAGTCCTGCGCACAACTCTTGCGTGCCTCTGATCGCGCCGCCCGAGCGCCCGGCCATCGCGCGCACGACGATTTTCCGCGGCAACGTCATTCCAGGAACGACGACCGAGACTCACGTCGGCATCGGCATCGCCGAGGACTATTTGAACTACGCCGCGTACGGCATGTTTGATAGCGGCATGCTCTGCCTTGGCACGGGCACGCGCGCGAGCCAGATGCTCTCGACGGGTCTTGTCTCGGCTCTAATCGCGTCGCTGCGCAACTTGACCTTCCCGGTCGACAACGCAGCACTCGCACTTTCGATCCGGCCGCAACAGCCTCCGCACATCACGGTCCGAAGCGATGCGGCGATGCCCCTGCTGGGCATCTCGTTCCCGCAGCTCAGCATCGACTTCTATGTGTTTAGCAACGACCGCTACATACGCTTCATGACGTACACGGCGGACCTGAGCCTAGATGCCAACCTTACCGTCTCGGGCAATCAGCTCACGCCAACGCTCCTGAACGTGACAGCGGCAAACTCCGTCGTGACCAACGCCGAACAGCTCACCGAGCTTCCTGCGACACTGGCGACGGCACTGGAGTCCTTGTTGGGCTCGCTTGCGGGCTCACTCACCAGCGGCCTCCCGGCCTTCGAGCTTCCCGCCATCATGGGTATCGACCTTTCGATTCCTGAAGGCGGCGTCCGCGGCGTCACCGAAGGTAGCGACAACTTCATCGGCATCTTCGCAAACCTCGCCCTCGCCGGCTCGAGCGGTGCGGCAACAGGCACGGCCGAAACTCGACTTGAAACGACCGAGCTTCACGTCAATCCCGAAGCTCTGGACATCAACCATCTGGGCATCGGCGAAGTTCCGTCAATCCGTCTCTTCATGGACGCAGCCGGCCCCTCGGGCGTCGACTACGAATTCAGCTACCGCCTCGATGGCGAAAGTTGGTCGTCGTGGACACGTGATCGCAACGTGAACCTCGCGAGCCGCAACTTCTTCTGGCAAGCACGTCACGTCGTTGAAGCGCGTGCACGCGTCATCGGTTCGGCTGCGTCGGTCGACCCGACACCGGCACGTGTCGAGCTCATCGTCGACATCCTCGCGCCGACCGTCACCGCCGCGCTCACGAGCGGCACCGTTCGTGTCGATGCACGCGACATCATCACCCCCGAAGACAAGATGCGTTATCGCTATCGGGTCAACGGCGGCGCATGGGGCGAATGGACCACGCACTCAACGTTCACGCCCGAAGGCGGCGGCCAAGTGGACGCCGAAGCCATGGACGAAGCGGGCAACGTTGCTGGGGCGCACGCTGAACTCATTCGCGGCGTCGCGAATCCGGGCGCAGCAAGCGGCTGCGCATGCGATGCGCCGGGCGCGGGGCACACGAGCACGCCGTTCTTGTTCGGCGCGGTATTCTTGCTCTTCATCGTGCTGATCGTTCGTCGCGAACGCCTTGCCAAGAAGATTTGGCCGGTCATCCGCATGCTTACGATCATCGCCTTCCCGCTGGTTCTCGGCATCGCCGGTTGTAGCTGCAACAGCCAAACCGGCGCATGCGATCCCGCGTGCAGCGAAGCCGTGGGCGGTGCAACCAACGGATCACGTTGCTGCGAAGCGACCGCCATGTGCGTCACCTACGATTTGAACGCGCTCTGCGAGCCTGCGCATCACTGCAGCTCGGCCGAGCACGTCACGTTCGACGGCTGCACACCTGGCTGCGACGACTGCGTGCTCAACCCCCCCCTTGCACAGGGCCAACTCGCGCCCTTCCTCGATATGACCATGACGCCTGATGGCGACACGGTCGTCAGCGGCTACGCGGCAGGCGTTCCTCCGAATCGCAAATATGGCGACTTGGTCTTCGGCACCTATGACAACGCAACGATGAGCATGGAGTGGGACATCATCGACGGCGTTCCTTCCGCTGATCCCACCGGTGACCCCTCTGGCTGGCGGGATGGCATCAGTGCGCCAGGCGACGACGTCGGTCGCTACAGCAGCATCGCGTCGAGCGCAGCGGGTGAGTTCATCAGTTACTACGACACCACCCACGGCGACTTGAAGCTCGCGATCCGCACGGCCGGGGGCTGGGATCTTCAAACCGTAGATCCGGAAGGCGATTGCGGCCGGTTCTCGTCCATCGCGTTCTTACCCTCGGGCGAACCGGCGATTTCGTACATGTGCATCGGACCGAAGGCGGATGCACCGGGCGTCATTGAAGCCACCATGCTCGTTGCCATCGCCAACTCGACGGCACCCACCGTCGCGGCTGACTGGGATATTCGCATCCTTCAGCGCGGCGACATGGCGTGCCGCCCACAGTACTGCGCCACCGGGCAGCAATGCTTTGAGTCGGGCGTCTGCGCCGCGCCCTCGTCTGACTGCAGCGCAGCGTGCGCGTCGGGCACCGCATGTCGCGCCGGCACCTGTGAAGCGACGCTTGCTTCGCCGTACGTGGAAGACTTCCCGGGCGGCACAGGTCTCTTCACATCGCTAGCAGCCACCACCGACGGCTTGGGCGTCGTCTTCTACAACCGCATCAGCGGCAACCTCTACGGTGCACGCTACGAAAGCGCCGCATGGGGTACGCCCTTCTTGATCGACGGCTACCTCAACACAGCGCGCTCTTCGGGCGACTGCGGCATCGGCGCATCGCTCTTCGTCGACGACGGCGACGAGTGGCACGTGAGCTATGTGGACGGATCGGAAGAGCAGCTCAAGTACGCGCACATCGACGGCGCATCGACCACGATCCTGCTGGTCGACGACGGCGCATCGGACGGTTCGACGCCCTTCACCGACGGTCGTCACGTTGTCGGCGATGACAGCTCCATCGTCGTAACTGCCGGCGGCGAAATCCGCATCGTGTATCAGGACGCAACTCTCGGACACGCAATGATGGCGACGCGTTCATCGAGCGCGTCACCCACCGCACCTTGGTCGCGCACTGTCATCGATTCGATGGACAGCACCGGCTACTTCCTCGAGCAGGTGCTCACCGGCAACACGTCGACCGTCGCCACGTGGTACCGCCGCGACGGCGCGGGTGCGATGGGCGCCAACGGCGTCCGCGTAATCAGCATTCCGTAGTGGGAACCGGCGTGCGCGGATCTAGATCGCGAAGCTGACTTTTTCTTCGCGGGCCGCAGCTTGCTTCTGCTGCTTCGCGTCGTCGTCCTCGATAAAGCGCGTGCGCTCTTCGCCGACGACCTGCAGCATCGTCTCGCGTGAGACTAGGCCAGTGTCGAGCAGGGCGCGCATATAGCCATCGGCGTAACCGTGCGCGCGGGCCAGGCGGGCGTGGGCGGCGCCGGCGAAGCGGGCCTTTAAAACATCCTGTAATAGGCCGCGCAGTACGCGAATGAGCTCGTCTTTCTTCATATGCAAAGAGCCTCCACCCACGGGAATGCCCGACGAGGGCCCAAAGCGTCAAAAAAGCTACATGTCTCGCCACTTTCCGCGATCGGGACTTGCGGCTAGCGCCTATGCCCGGTATTTGCGGGCAGCAGCATTGCCGGGATGGCGGAATGGCATACGCAGGCGACTTAAAATCGCCGATCGGTAATCCCGATGTGCGGGTTCGAGTCCCGCTCCCGGCACCCTGGCCCAAAGCCCGCGTTGAGCTATCCTGCGCCGCTTCCTTAGAGCGCCTCGCGCGCAATCGATTCTGCCACTTACACGTCACACTCGCCGACCCACGGTCTGCGAGCCTACGCATAGGCCTGTCATGAGTACCTCTATGAAACACTTCGCATCCCTCCTCGTCCTTTCGGTTGGCCTCCTCGCTTCGGCGTGCGGCGACACGGTCCGCCCGCCCATCACCGATGGCGGATACGACGCGGCTGCTCGCGATGGTGGCAATACCAATACCGACGGCGGCGGCGGTCCGGTCGGCCCGACGATTATGCATTGCCCCGGCGAGTCGCTACCGCCTCCGAGCGCAGGCACCTGCACCGTGACGGCGGGCAGCGCAGCGATGCTCATCACCGGCGATGTGCTCACGCCCGGCGTCGTGTACCGCGGCGGCCAAGTTCTCGTCTCGGCGGCTGGCACCATCGAGTGCGTCTCGTGCGATTGCGCGGCCGAAGCAGGCGCTGCCGGCGCAACTGCCGTTGTGTGTCCGGACGGAGTCATCTCGCCCGGCCTCATCAACTCACACGATCATCTCACCTTCACGCAGAACTCACCTTACACGCAGAGCGATGAACGCTACGAGCAACGTCACGACTGGCGTCGTGGTCGCCGCGGCCACACCTCCATCCCGGCGCCGGGCAACGCAAGCAACGATCAGCAAAGCTGGGGCGAGCTTCGCTTCGTGCTCGGCGGCGCGACCAGCACCAACGCCTCCGGCGCTGTGAATGGCTTCTTGCGCAATCTCGACCGCTCCAACATGGAAGGCCTGGGTCAAGAGCAAGTCACCTACGACACATTCCCGCTCGACGACAGCAGCGGAACACAGCTCGCGACGGGCTGCGGTTACGGCGACATCAATACCGCAGCCGGCATCGCTGGGGACGACTCATACACGCCGCACGTCAGCGAGGGCATCGACGACGAAGCCCGCAACGAATACTTGTGCATTCACGAGGGCGAGCACGACCTCATTCAGCCGCAAACGGCCATCATCCACGGTATCGCTCTTTTGCCGCCGGATATTGCCGAGCTCGCCACCACAGGCAGCCAGCTTATCTGGTCGCCGCGCTCGAACGTCACACTCTACGGCGACACCGCGCGTGTCACCGAATATGCGCGCCTCGGCGTTCAGATCGCTCTCGGCACCGACTGGACCCCCACCGGCTCGATGAACATGCTCCGCGAGCTTCGCTGCGCGGACGAGCTCAACGCGTTTTACTACGACACCTTCTTCACCGACGAGCAGCTCTGGCTCATGGCCACGTTGAACTCGGCCGCCGCGCTCGCGGTTGACGACGTGATCGGAACGCTTGCAGTTGGCAAGGTTGCTGACATCGCCATCTTCAACGGCTCGGTCAATGCGGATCACCGCGCCGTCATCGATGCAAATCCAGAAGACGTCGTTCTCGTCCTTCGCGGCGGCACCGTGCTCTACGGCGACGATGCTGTCGTAAGTTCATTGCCCGCAGGCGACTCCTGCGACGAGCTCACGGTCTGCACCGTGGCAAAGCGTGTCTGCGTGCCGCGCGAGCTTGGGCAGTCCCTCGCGGACCTCACGAGCAGCAACGGCAGTAGCTACGGCCTCTTCTTCTGCGACGAGCCCACCAACGAACCGTCGTGCACGCCCGAGCGCCCGCTTCCGGCCGCATCGGTCGAAGGCAGCTCAGTTTACACCGGTGAAATCGCGAGCTCCGACGGCGACGGCGACGGCATCGCTGACGCGAGTGACAACTGCGCCTCCGTCTTCAATCCGATTCGCCCGGTGGATCACGGCATGCAAGCGGACTACGACGCTGACGGCGAAGGCGACGCATGCGACGTGTGTCCGCTCAATGCCGACACCACTGCATGCTCAGCTCCCGATCCGAACGACCGCGATTCGGACGGCGTACCGAACGCAACCGACAACTGCCCCGAGACCCCAAACGCGGATCAAGCAGACACGGACAGCGATATGCATGGAAACGTTTGCGACGCATGCCCGGACGTACCGAACGTTGGCGCAGCGGCGTGCCCGGCAAGCATCTACGACATCAAGACGGGCGTAGTTGCCATTGGCGCCAACGTCTCGATCCCCGGCGCAATCGTTACGGCGGTCGGCCGCAACGGCTTCTTCATTCAGGTGGATCCGGCCAGCACCGGCTACACCGGCCCGGACAACTCGGGCCTCTTCGTCTACACGGGTGCGGCTCCCACCGCGCTCCGTGGTGACGTCGTAAACGTCGTCAGCGCCACCGTGACCGACTTCTTCGGACAGAAAGAGCTCACCACTCCGATGCTCGAGACCGCGAGTAGTGGCGCCACGGTGCCACCAGCCGTCGAAGTGACGGCCTCTGAGATCGTGACCGGCGGATCGCGCGCAGCCGCGCTCGAAGGCGTGCTCGTGCACCTCGGTTCGTCGACGGTCAGCGACATCGCTCCCGCTCCCGGAACGGGCGATAGCGCACCGACAAACGAGTTTGTCATCGACAGCGGTTTACGCGTCGACGATTTCCTCTACCTAATCGAGCCCTTCCCGAGCGTCGGCGAAAACTTCGCTGGCCTCACGGGCGTGGTCGCGTTCCGTAATGGCGCGAATAAGCTACTGCCGCGTGATGCAGACGACGTCGTTCCGGGTAGCGCGAGCATCGCGTCGTTCGGCCCTGCGCTCTCATACATTCGCACGTTGGGCGTTGGCATGACCTTCCCGATGCCACTCACCGTCACCCTCACGCGTCCGGCTGGCCCAGGCGGGGTCGAGATCACACTTACCTCGAGCGACGTTGGGCTGCTCGTGAGCAACCTGACGATTGCTGAAGGCATGAGCAGCGGCGTCGTATCCGTCACTGGGGTTACCGCGTCTCCGACGCCCTACACCATCACTGCCTCACATGATGGCGGCGCGATGTTCACCGCCGAGGTCCGCGTGCTGGGCACGCTCGAAACTCCCCACCTCGCATCGGTCACGCCCGCTACGGGCACCGTCGTAACAGGCGGCGTTCTTGCGATGATGGTCAACCTCGACATCCCCGCTCCCACGGGCGGAACGATGGTCGACTTGAGCGCGACCGCGGGCGGCAGCGTCCCGAGCACGGTCATCGTGCCCGAGAACGCAACATCGGTGATGTTCAACTTCACCGCCGGGTCATCGGCGGCGGCCAGCACCGTTACCGCGACACTCGGCATCGAGATGGAGACTGCGATGGTCACGGTGACCACAGTCGCAGCGGTTACGCACCTCGTCATCAACGAGATCGACTACGACCAGCCCATGACCGATGCGGCCGAGTTCGTTGAGATCTTCAATCCGACGAGCAGTGACATTGCACTCACCGGCAACTCACTACTCTTCTTCAACGGTTCGGACCTTGCAGACCCGTATCGCGTTGTCGAGCTCACCGGCACGTTGGCGGCCGGTGCCTACCTACTCGTAGCGAACTCGGGCGTCACTGCGCCAGGCGGCGTCACGAAAATCGTCATCCCCGACAACATCGTCCAGAACGGCATGCCTGATGGCGTCGCGCTCTTCAACACCACGACCAACACCGTGGTCGACGCGCTCAGCTACGAAGGCTCCGTCGGAATGATCACCTATAGCGGCGTCTCGTTCAGTCTCGTGGAGATGACGGCGACAACGGCAACCGATCCCGGCACGGGCCTCGGCTCGTTGGTCCGCATGCCGAATGGCGCAGACACCAACAACGCATCGCTCGACTGGGCGATGTCGTCCACGCCAACACCCGGCAGTGTGAACATGTGAGCCCGACCCATCCGCACACCTCTGGCGCGCAACGAGCCGGAGGTGAGGCGCGGACTGGTCCTCACTTTAACTAAGCCGTAAACGGAATTTCCGTCACAAACTCGAAGCCGACGATTACGCCGTCGGTGTTCGGGCGGCACCAGACGACGCGGACGTGGTCTACGGTCTGGCCTGCGTCTTCAGTGCTCGTCGAGAGCCAACACTGAGTCCCGACGGGCAAGGGCTGGTCTAGCGCGGCGCGCAGGCCGCCACCACTCACGTTGAGCAAGAAGCCTTCCCCACGGTGCGGCGCCAGTACTTGGACATCAGCGTGAATGGCGATGCGCTCCGACGTCCGCGCCGGATGGCTTGAGCGGGTGTCTTCAAACTGATTGGAGCGCAGGCGCGCGTTGGTTAGCAGATGCACAAAATCTCTCCCGTGGGCACTTCTCAGACTACGAACAGCAACGTTTGGACCAAGTCCGAACGTCGCGCGACCCCATACCATGAGTTCGCACACACTGTGGGTAACTCCGAGCGATTCCGCTCGTTAACACTGCATAGGGCCGCGCGCTAAAACCGGCCAGGGAGCGCCACCTATGACATTGCGATCAGGGTGCATTCGAAAGCGCGGTGATCTGTGCGCAGAGGCGCGGAAGGCCAATAGTAACCCGCGTCCCGTACCAAAAGAGGTCTTTGCCATCCAGCTGTATCACTTGCGCGCGCCTCGCCGCCGGGATGCGTAAACCACTGAAGACAGCCTCGTCAGCCGGCGTGAAGGGATGGGGTTCGTCCGGCAATAGTACCGCCTGCGGAGCGCGAGTTTCGATCTCTGACAAGGTGACACGCGGGTAGCGGGTATCACGATCGGCAACTTGCTCCTCGCTCAGGGCGTGTGCCTGTCCAATGTCGGCGGCCAACGGATAGCGACGTTTCCGATCTGCGAACACATTGTCGGCGCCCACGGCCGCGAGAATGGAGCTCGCAAACGTGCGCCCGTCGAATGTCATGAGCGGATCCATCCAAATCGGCACGAAGACCGAAACGCGATCGACTCGCGCATGCAGCCTCGCGTGCTTGGTGGCGTCATCGACCTCGCGAAGGGCAGGCGCATCTTCGTTCACGCCGAGAAGACGCGCCAGCGTGCTTAGGTAGGCACGGGACTCGCCGAGCGTCTGGGGGAAGCTCACGTGCACTGGCACGCCGGCTTCGATCAACTTCAACACTTCTTTCTTGGAGTTCTCCTCCTGATTCGCAAGGACAAGATCTGGTGCCAGAGCGATTATCTTGTCCACATCGATGTTCTTCGTGCCGCCGCACGTGGGAATGCTCTCGATAACGCCCCGCGGTTCGACGCAGTATGTGGTGCGTCCGATCAAACGATCGAGACCCGCGAGATCGACGACACTTAGAGTCTCGCTTGGCACGAGAGAGACAACACGGGTCGCTGGCCGCGAGAGCGCAATGGCACGGCCGAGTGCGTCGACCACCTCGAGCATGAGTTAGACGCCGACGCCCAACGAGCCTGGCTCGAACGCTGGCCCAACGCGCGGGCGATCCATATCGCGCGTATTCGGATCGCGGAACGTCACGCCATGTTGCGCAAAATCTCGCGTCAGCGCTGGGAGCATGGCGCGGATCTTCGCGGTGGTGCTCTGGAACGCGATCTCTTCGACTTCGCGTCGATAGAAATACTTCATGGGCGAACCGCTCAGGATCCGCATCTCTTCCCGCTCTGGGCGAAACAAGTGAAAGGCAACGTCGGGGTGCATTTCCCGGATTGCGCGGATCGCCTTGTCGAAACGGCCGTTGATAATGCTCTTCAGTCCCTGCATCGTTCCGAAAATACCGCCTCGCGCGTGGACGTATCCACCCTTGCGCGAGTAGACCGGCACGAGCGGATCGACAAGGATTACCAACGTGGCGCCATGTTTCACCGCCACGCGCATATTCGTCGTTCGCGAAAACGCGCCGTCGATGTAGTAGCGGCCGTCGATTAACTCCGGCGCATAGACCGGTGTGAGAGCAGCAGACGCGCGCACCGCGCGGTGAATGGGAACGTGCTTCGTGCCGGTTTCGCCAAAGACAACGTGCTCGGACGTGTCTTGATCGGTCGCGCCAATGAAGAGCGGACGCCGCAGACTATCAAAGCGGTTGGACATGCCGGGTTTTGAAAGTTCGCGCTCAAGCCATTTGCGAATGCCGTCGCCTGCAAAAAACGCCGACGGTGTCGCGCGCGCAAACGATGACAACATTCCACGTGGGCCGTTCCCGCCGCGCACGAACTCACGCAGCAGCTGAATCGAACGCGTGGAGAGCTCGCGCACATTCGGATCGAAAAGCTGCGCGCGCGAAATCGGATCGATCCGCCGGCTCTTGCCAAGCATGCCCTGCGCGAACTCGTCCGGACCCACGCCATTGGCGAGAAATGACGCGATGACCGCGCCCGCGCTTATCCCGCAGAAGAGATCGAAATCGATGATGGCGCGGTCTTTCAAGAACGCTTCCAGTGCGCGCAGCACACCGACTTCGTAGAGCATCCCTTCGATGCCGCCGCCGGCGAGACACAGCGCAATGCGGCCTACGCCACGCCGAGTGAAGAAAGGCTCAAGGCGCGCGAAGACTTCGACAAGCGTTGGGGCGACGAGCACATCGCCCATGCGATAGCCGCCCAAGTGATAGGCGGTGTCGGTGGCATCGCGATCCGCCGCCACAATCGGGATGACGCGTTCACGTGGGAGCGCCCAGTTCGCCTGCGTCTCTGGAAAGAGCCGCGTGAGGAGCTGGCCCGCGGGCGTCGCGTAGAAGGCGCCGGGCTGAGTCGTGTTGCCACTCTCGGTGAGGAATGGCAGTGCGCGTGTATCCAATATGAGCGCATGGACTGGATGCTCTTCGATGAAGTGGGCGGCTTCCTCGGCGTCTGTGATGCACACAAAGCGTCGCTCGCGCTTCGCGGGCGCACTTCCAAAGGCGACGACAAAGGTGCGGCCGTCCACGGAATGCGCGCCAGGCTTGGAAAGCAGGCCTAACGGATCTCCCGCCGCTCGTCCGGGGCCGAAATAAACGATGGTTTCCACGTCTGCTCCCGACCGGCACTTTACTTCGATAGGGGGCCGTTTCAAGCCTCCTCAGGGAGGGTTTTCCTTTGAGGCTCTGTGGCCCTACGTTGATCGTGGTTCCACATCTGCCCACACGTCTGGTAGCATGTCGGAGCGGGTGGGGGCGCAGTTTGAAAAGGGGTTTCGTGGACAAGAATGATCTCCAGAGCCTTAAACGGGCGCTCGTCGATGCCGGCGTGGAGATCTATCGGACACGCCCCGACGAAATCCATGTCGCAGAGCGCGTTCGGCTGCACATCATGGACTCCGGCGTAAAGATTACCTTCGGCGATGACGCACGGGTCATGTTCTCCGCGCGCTCACAACGCTCTGACTTTCCGCACGACAGCGCGACCGATCTCTTCGACAAGGTTCGCGACACGGTGGGGCGTGCGGCCAGAGAACGCGGCTACATCGAAAGCGATGCGATCACGGTCGAAGTAAAAGACCCTGTCGACAACGACAAGATCCTCGACGTCTGGCACGAAGTAACTTACGCCCGCCCCGTCGACGACCTTGCCACCGCAGTCGACGAAGTAAAGTGGTCGCTGGCATTGGAAAAGTACATCAGCGGATAACGCCGAAAAAATCCTCGGCCTTCCTCTTGATCTCTTGACCTCGTGTTAACCCCCGCACCCGCGTGCCATTAAAAGCAAAGAGCCACGCGGTGTGCGTGGCTCTTTGATTCAACTCTAAGAACGGTGAGCTCAGCCGGCGCGGCTGACCTTTTCCGCAAGGAGACCCTTGGGGCCTTCCTTGATCTCGAATTCGACGGCCATGCCTTCCTCGAGAGTGCGGAAGCCTTCGCCTACGATCTGCGAGTAATGGACGAATACGTCGGGTCCGTTGTCCTGACGAATGAAACCAAAACCCTTCGCATCATTGAACCACTTTACCGTTCCTACAGCCATTCCGACTTCCTCCAGCTTGGTGGCGAACCACCATTCGACAAAAGGTCCAGAACAGCCCCCCCTTGCCTAACAAACGCCCCGGCCTTCACGCAGTGCGAAGCCAAAACCCCCGGACGTCTGAGCAGAATATGCGTGGCATTTATGCAGTCAAGACTTTTTCCGGAAAGCGCCCGACCCACTGCGTCATGAATCGCGGCGAACCACGAGTTCTCCGCCCAGACGGCGCAAAATGCGCTCGATGCGAGCGATCGAGACCCCTGCTCGCACGAGCAGACCCTCTTTGGGGGAATCGGAAAAGACAAGTGATGCACCTAGGTCGTCACTCAAAAACGCGTCGCGCACGGAGCGATCAGACACGTAGACAAAGGCCGATGCTGGTTGCCACTCGCATCGAACGCGCGCCGCTGAGACGCGTGCGAACAACGCTTCCACTTTCTCATCCATCGAGTCGCTCACGCGCAGAATGCGTGCTCGCATATCGGCTACGTCG
This sequence comes from Sandaracinaceae bacterium, assembly GCA_016712745.1. Lineage (GTDB taxonomy): Bacteria > Myxococcota_A > Polyangia > Polyangiales > JADJQN01 > JADJQN01. Next base: position 111,005 of record JADJQN010000015.1, on the reverse strand, counting down.
ATGGAGCGTTCGTAGCCGCGCTCGATCGTTTCCAGCTCGAAATGTGCAACGACTTTCTCGCGCATCGGATGCAGCGTGGTGAAGTCGGCGAGCGCCAGCACGTGAGAGATCGGCGCGTCGAACGAGATCGACAACCGCGCTTGCTCGGCGAAACTCGCGTGCTTTTTTGGGACGAGCGCCGGGCGGGCTACGTCGGACTGCTGCAGCCATTTGCGACCCTGCGCCGACAGACGTAAGACTGGGCCATCCTCGCCCTGCCCTCGATCGATCAAGCCCAGCGTTGGCAGTGTCTGATCAATCACTTTGCGGACTACGACCTCGGGCGAAGCTTCAAAGAGCTCACGATCCCGCCGCCGCGCGCGAGCGAGTTTTTGCGCAGCAGAGCTCGCACGCAGGTCGGTAAGCGCCGCCGCGACCACGTCCTCGACGAGAGCAAAGCGCGTGCTTTCGACTTCGGAAAGGAGCTCAATCACTGCGCTCACCAACGCCATTGTCGGAGTTGAAATGCGAGCGAAGCGTTGTTGCGCGCGCAGGCTATCGGGCTCAGTGCGCGATTCGTCCCAGGCCCCGCCACGTCGCCACATTCGCGCTAGCCTAAAACCTATGTCCTTTATCGGAATGGCCGCTGTAGCTAGCCCATCGGCGCGCGCCAATGCAGCAAGTAACTCCACCGCATGCGCCTCAAGCCCAAGCGTGCGCCCTGCTTTCTTCAGCACTGTTCGAGGCGCCGAAACCTCCTGCGAAAGTGAGACGCCTTCCGCTTTCAAGATCGCAAGCAGCGCTATCGTCGTTGCCCCGGGGTCGTCAGCGAAGCGCGCGCGCTGCGGTGTCAAGTCTTGAGAAGCCACGCGCTCGCGCACGTGCGCGCGCATCGTGGCCGCACGGGCACGGCGATCTTTGCCGATGACAGACGCTACTTCCGTGGGAATCGTGTAGGCGTCTTTGCCGAATGGGAAGAGAAGACCTGCGCGCAAGAGCGGATAGGCGGGCGACCGTCGTGAGGATGCCTGGCCCGTGCCTGTCGGGTTTGCATAGCGGCGCGGCTCACCGGCAAGGTCAAGAAGTTCTGCGGGATCGACTTCGCCGCCGCGCGCCTCGATCGCTAAAAGTAGGGCGCGCTCCTTTGGACCTAGCGTATGAACTGTTTGCTCTACGACTTTTCGCGACTCGAGCTTGTCGAGCAAATCGCCGAGTAAAAGCAAACGAGGAATCGCGGGGAGTCGGCCTAGATGATGCGCCGTCAGTGCTTGAAGCGACTCCTCATCGAGATGCGGCAGCAGCAAGCGGAGTGACCTAGGATCATCGGCGCCCGATGGCGGACATTGCAGGCGATACGTGCTCGGCATAACAAAGCGCGCTGAGTCGCGCGCGGCAGCGAACACAAGGCCAGCTTCTACCAGCGGTACAATCGCCCCACCGATGGACTCGCGCGCAACGCCTTGCGGCTCAGCGGCGAATGACGAAAGCGCGCGGCGCATCTCCGGCGAAATGCTCTTGCCATAGGCGAGCTCCTTGGGCGTTACCAACTGACGCGCAGCCTGCTCCACGGGCGTAATACGTTTTTGCTCGTCGAACACGACTCCGCGTTTGCGACTTAGAGCCAGAAAGCTCTCGGTCGAAAGGGCAGCCAGAGCATCGACAAGACGCATGCACGCCTTCTACGAGTGTTTGCGCGAGGTTTCAATCAGAAGAACGCTCGCCACGTGCAGGAGACTCTGATATCCGTTCGCACATGCGTAAAACGACTGCATTGGCCATGCTTTGTTACATCACCGCGCTAGTTGGCTGCGGCGGTACACCGCCGGCAAGCTCAAGTCTTGCGGCCGCCAGCGGCGAGCAAGCGGGCGCGCCATCTTGGAGCGATCGAGCGGTAACGTCATATCTCGAAGGCGACATGGATGCCGCGTGGCGCGCGAGTCAGAACGCGTTGCAGCTCAATCCTCTCGACGATCATGGAATGGAAGTAGCGGCGCGCGTCGCACTCTCACGTTTGGACGCACGCGCGACGGTGGCCGTTCTCGAACGCGCGCACGGCCCGACGCTTCTGCGTTTGCGCGCGCGCGCGAACGCGATGCTCGGTGAGTTCGCGGCCGTAGCGCGCGATCTGGGAGCAGTCGATGGACAGGAGCCCGTGGATGGTTGGGCAACCGCGATGCTTCCACTTTCTCGCGCAGCGACCGCCGGTCCTTACTTTTCTGCCACCGGCGACGCGAGTGCCGAGATCCCCTATCAAGGCGCAGCGGCCACTCTTCCGATTCCCATCGTCGCAATCACCATCGACGGCCGCGCAACGAACGCGCTCATCGCTACTTCGGCGAGCACCACTGTCGTCGACGACGACGGACACCCGAGCGGTTCGGTGATCGCCGACATCGGGCTCGGAGCGCTTCATGTGCACAACGTACCGAGCTTCGCGCGCGATTTGTCAGACATCGAGAACGCAGTTCACATCCCGATCGGCGCTGTCATCGGCATGGACATTCTGCTGCATCTTCACGCGACCCTCGACGGGCCGAACCGAAAGTTGATCGTACGAACAGCGGCTCCCGAAATCGCCAACGACTCGCTCGCGCTACCTTTCGCCATGTTTCAGGGATCGCTTCTCGCGATTCGCGCGACTATCAACGACGGCCAGCCTCAATACTACGCGCTCGACTCTGCGGCAGGGCTTGTCCTTGCCCTCGCAGACGTTGCCGTACAATCCATGCACGTTGATCCCGCGACGCTGCCGCTCGTGCCCGGATCGCCAGTAGCCAACGCACGCGTCGTCGACATCGAGTCATTCCACCTGGGCGCAGCGGCGATCGAGCATGTACCAGGCGTAACCGGGCTTGTTCCGCCCGGCCTTGTGGAAGTCGCTGGCACGCGCATCTACGGCGTCATCGGCGGACAGTTTCTCGCTCAGTTTCAGATGACGTTCGACACCGAGTCCAACGCTGTCGCGCTGCGTATCGATAACAGCGCGACTGCTGACGCCGAATAGGTCTTAGGGATAGAGGCGTTCTTCGCGCCAACCACTACCCTCGCGCAAAAACACATGCCGATCGTGCAAGCGGTTCGGCTTGCCATACCAGAACTCAATGCGAGTTGGCTTCAAGCAATAGCCGCCCCAATACGGCGGCCGGGGGATCGGCCCGTCTCCGAAGCGCACACGATAGTCTTCGAACGCATGATCGAGCGCCTCGCGCGAGGAAAGTAGACGGCTCTGCTGCGAGGCCCAAGCGCCAAGCTGGCTATCTCGAGCACGAGTAGCGAAGTACTCATCGGATTCCTCAGCAGACACCTTTGTGATTGTGCCCTCGACGCGCGCTTGCACGTAGATCGTCGGCCAAAAGAAGGCGAGCGCTGCGTGCGGATTTGCGGCGAGCTCGCGCCCCTTTCGGCTCTCCGCGTTTGTGTAGAATACGAAACCGTCTTGGTCCGCGCCTTTCAAAAGCACATACCTCACGGAAGGCTTGCCGTCCGGCGTACACGTGGCGAGCGCCACCGCGTTCACGTCGATGGTTTCTTTGATTTCGGCGCGGGCGAATTCTTCTTGAAATCGTGCGATGGGATCTTCGGTCATGGTTACTCCGAGAGGTGGCGACGTGCGATTTCCGACCACGCCCCATCGGGCTCAAGCACGAGATAGTGCTCCCAGTGCTCTTTCGCAAGCGACGCCCGGCCAAGCTCGGTCAGTGCCATCGCCAAGTTGAAATGCGCGTCAGAAAAGCCAGGATCCTGAGCGACAGCTTTTTCGAAGTGGCCAACCGCTGCGCTGACGTCGCCGCGCTCGAAGCTCAAGAAACCCAGGTTGTAGAAGGCCTCCGGTTGCCCGCCATCGATCTTCAGCGCGCGAAGATAGAGCGCTTCCGCTTCGATCGAGTGTCCCTGGCGGAAACGGAGATTGCCAAGATTGGTAATCGCATTCGAAAGGGATGGGTCAAGCTCAATGGCGCGGCGATACGCCTTCTCGGCGCGCTCAAACGTGGTTTCCTCTTCGTCGAAGCGGCAACCCTCGAGATAGTGATCGTACGCCGCTTTGCGTTCCGCCGGCGTGCACCCGTCGAGCGCGAGCGCGCGCACCACATCATCGCGCAGCTCGCCTACGTTGAAATCGATTACTAGCTGCCCGCTCTGCGGCTCAAACGCTGGTTCGTCACCGCGAACGACCACGGTATGGCCGTCGGCGACCACGCGCAACTCGGCCAGCGGACGCGTGACGCGCGGAAGTGACGCTACAAGTGCATCCACGGATGCGCGAACACGCTGCAAGGGCACGCCGTGATCCAACAGGCCCTTCGCGGTACGCAGACCGATCAAGTCTTGGAAGGTGTAGAGCCTGCGCTTTCCATCGGAGCCCGAGGGGCGCACGAAGGCTGTGCGATCCCAATAACGCAAGCGGCCTTGCGAGACGCCAACGACCCTCGCGACTTCGGCAATGCCGTAGAGGTCGCTGACTGGATCGATTTCACGCTCGTGCAGAACAGGCGGCTCGCCTTCAACAACGTCGTGGACCGTCGGCGGGTCGAGCTTCTGACCTCGCTCGATTCCCTTGCCGAAAAATACATGGATGACGTTGTTCTGGTCTTCGCTCATGTCCCGCTCAAAGCCGACGATACCGCGACTTCGGCCTCAAGATCGACGTCGAGATGCAAATGTCTTCCGCGCAGTGAGAACTTCATATCCGCGTAGGCAGTGCCAAGAGGCCGATTGGACACATGCTGCAAGGCCTGCGCGCGCGCGATCCGCAACGCGCGCAAACGCACACGCACCGAGCCTTCAATGGTACGCAAGAGACGCTCTCGCTCGGCGTTGTCCAGCGTCACGCGCCAATCGGGGGCCAATGCTTCGAGATCGAAGGTAATCATCGTCGAACCGAAGAACGTTCCTCCATCGCGGACGATTCCTTCTGACATGACGCTTGCTACGCGAAACAGCGCTTCTTCCCCTTCGCGGTTCAACGACGTGTGCTTCCGCTGCACGAGCCGCCCGCCGCCGGTCGCGCGCGCAAGGCCTTTCAAGATGCCACGTGGGGTCATACTGGAATTCTATCGACCCTACGTCTCGCTCTCCAAGTTCGCGGCTCATCGCATCAAAAACCAGTCTATAGTGGGCCGGTGTCTCTCCTGGCTCACCCCACTCCCGCGTCTCGGCCCATGGCTTTTTGCTCCGACGTGCAGGGCAATCTCGCCGCTCTAGAGGCCGTGCTCGCCGACGTCGCACGGCGCGCGATCACGGACATTTACGTCGCCGGCAACGTCGTCCTTGGAGGCGACAAGCCGCTCGAAACATGGATGCGGCTCGCCACTTTGCAAGCCCATATCACACAAGGACCGAAGGACCTCGCGGTCGCTACAGTCGACCCTGATCTGCTAAAACCGAAAGATGCGCGGGAGAAAGCACTCGCTGCGCAATTCAAGAGCACACGCGATTCACTCGGCGAGTTCGTTCTGCAGAAGCTGAAGCGTCTGCCAGTGCAAATTCGCATGCCGCTCATTCAAGGCGACGAACTCGTGGTCATGCACGGCTCGCCTTCCGATCCCTCAATCGAGTTTTCACACGATCTCGACGACGACGAGACACTGGCCCTCGTCGCCGACGACCCTGCAGACATCATCGTTTGCGGCGGCGCTCTCGTGCCCTTCGAACGCACCGTCCCCGGCGTTCGCATCGTCAACGTCGGCGTCGTGCACAACGCAGAGAACCGCGTCGCTCACTACACCATCATCACTCCCAAACTCGACGGCACCATTGTTGAGCAAGCGTGGGCTGAGTATTGATCTCTCACGTCGCGCTTGTCTCGACGGCTGCGACCCAGAGTTCGAGCACGACCGCGTTCGCTCCACCCGAGTTTTCGAACCGGCAGCACGCCAGTGAGTTCGAAACGAATACGCACTAAACGCAAAAATTCTTAGTTTGGTATTCTTAGTTTAGGTGTCTTCCACAAGCTGGCGTCTTGGCGGCCAATCGTTCCGAACGCTATCGCGCGGCGTGAGTCAGGCGTTGATTTCCGCGGTCGTTTCGTCGGGCTGCTTTGGAACGACTTCGACGCGGCGTACGCGGCGCGGGTCGCGCTCGCGTACGATGAACTCGACGTTGCCGAACGAAAGCGTCTCGCCGTTTTCCGGAACTTTGCCCGCCTTGTCGATGATGAGGCCGCCGACGGAGTCGTAGTCACCACCGTCGTCATCGCGCAGGTCTACGCCGATGCGGTCCTGCAGGTCGTAGATCGACATGCTTGCGTCCACGAGGAAATGCCCGGGCGAGACTTCCGTGACCTGCGTCTCATCGTCATCGTGCTCATCGCGGATATCGCCGACAATTTCTTCCAAAATGTCCTCGAGCGAAACGATTCCGTTCGTGCCGCCGAACTCGTCCACGACGATGGCGAGATGAACGCGACGCGACTGCATTTGCTTCAAGAGCGTTCCAATCTTCTGCGTTTCTGAGACAAAGAAGACGGGCTTGCGCAGGAGCTTGTTCAAGTCGATAGGTTCATCAGAATGCTTGCGCTGCGCCTGAAAGACATCCTTCGCGTAGATAACTCCCAGCATCTTGTCGAGTCGATCTCTATAGACGGGATAGCGGCTATGGCCGCCCTCGAGTATCAGGCGCACCACATCGTTGACTGGCATGTCGATATCGATCGCCAGGATCTGCGTTCGCGGGACCATGATTTCGCGAACGACCGTGTCTTTGAACTCGAGCACGCCTCGCAAAAGGTCGGCGTGGTCGCTTGGAATCGATCCAGTTTCCTCGCCGCGTTCGATAACGCTCTCGACTTCGAGGTCGACAATCTTCTCCGCGTCCTGCTCGCGCGGCGACGGGCTAACGCGCCCGATCACCTCACCGAGCCACGCGAGCGGCGCGGCGAATGGCACCATGATGATTTCGAGGGGACGAAACCAGCGCAAAAGGGGCAGCGCGACCCAGCTCGACCACTTGCGAGCCAGGGTTCCGAGGATTTCGACGGCAGCGCTATAGCCAAACGCCACCGCGAGACCGGCCAAAACCACGACCCACCACTTCTCGGATCGAATGGCCACTAGAGTGGAAAGGGCAGCCCCCGTCGACAGACACAGCACGCGGCCAGCCAGGAGGCGGGCGCGAATCTTTCCTTCGTGCTCAAGCAGCCGTGCGGCCGTGCCTGAGTACTCGCGGCCTTCGTCGCGAACGGCGCGGGCGCGCACCTCGCCGAAGGCACCGATCGCGTAATCAACCGCAGCGAAAGCTGCAGCGAGGACTACCAACCCAGGAATTCCGAATACGACGAGACTACTTGGCGCGTTCAATCTCGAATTTGCTCCAACCGCAGCTGTCCGACGTTCCGAAAAGCCCCCCATCCGAAACGTTCAGCGGATGCCGGGCATCCTAGTTCGCCCGTCCCGCCCCCGCAAGCTTCGCGGAGTCGCTAGCTAACTCGATGACTTCACATGGATATCCCGCTAACCTGCGAATCATGGCGAAAGCATATTGGTTGGTGAAATCTGAACCCGGCGTCTACTCGTTCGACCAGCTGATTCGGGACAAGAAGACTGTCTGGGATCACATCCGGAATTTCCAAGCACGCAACAATCTTCGCGCCATGAAAAAGGGGGACCAGGTTCTCTACTACCACTCGCAAGTCGGCAAAGCCGTCGTTGGAATCGCCGAAGTCGCGCGCGAGGCCTACCCCGAGAAGACCAGCGACAAAGGCGACTGGAGCGCGGTCGACATTGCTGCGGTCAAGGCTTTGAAGAAACCCGTCACGCTCGACCAAGTGAAAGCCACTGCGGCCCTCCAAGCGATGCAGCTCGTCACCCACTCACGCCTCAGCGTCCAATCCGTCACGCCCGCCGAGTACGCCGCCATCCTCAAACTCGGCAGCTAGGTTTCGGTAGTCGCGCGCGCCGACTCTTTTGCTGTCGCTGGGGTTGGGTCTACAAGAGGTCAAGAGGAAGGCAATGAGATTTTTCGCGTGGATTTGCACGCACCAAGAATCCCATGCCTTCCTCTTGATCTCTTGATCTCTTGTAAAACCTGCGTTCGGCCGACAGCAAGCCCTAAGCGATCAGGATTCAGATTGGATGGCTCCGGCTTCGTAGAGCTCTACGAGGGCTTGCCAGGCTTCGAGCTCCGCGAGTGTGCTTTGTGCGACGAGGGCTTTGCAGGACGTAACCCCGTCGACGCGGCGATACACGGAAGCTGCGCGGCGATCGAGCCCAAGCCAACGTCGGTCGTTGCCCAGAGCAATCGGATAAGGAATGCGTGACGCGCCGCCCACGCGTGCTTCGTAGAGCTCGAGTAACTTTTTTCGGCAGAGCACGGCGTAGTCCTGCGCGGTTTGCGAGTCAGCGTCCTGCCCGAGCAGAAGCTCGGCAATGCGCAGTGCGCCGGTAAAATCGCCAAGCGCGAAACGCTCTACCATCTCGCCAGTGAGATCGTGCTCAGCGCTTGCCGGCCGCGTGCGGTCGATGAGGCTCACCGCGTCGGTCGCCTCATCGGGGAAGTCCGAAGTGAGCTCGACCGGAGGCGGCACAGTGCTGGGGCGTCCACCTCGCTCGAAGCGGTCGGTCGTCCAAGCGTCGTGCGCAGTTTCGTCCATGGCCGGCGGAGGGGCTGGCGTTGTGTCGGCGCGAAACTCCATCGGAAGACCCAATGGCGGCGCATGAAAACCGAGCGCGATAGCACCATCGGCCACCAACGGCTGCGCCGGAGTCGTCAGAGCGTACGGATGATCCGGATTCACATTGCTGATATCCGTATCGCGCGGCGCGCGTGAGTCCTTTTTGGACGGCGAATCGCTCATCGCGTGCGATCAGGTCTTGCCGACAACGCCCTTGAACATGCGCAGCGTTCGCGCAAGCGCCTCGATTTGCTCTCGCAGCGCCGCGGTATCGCCCTGTCGAATGTGCGTTTGGGCCTTCTCGACCACGGCACGTGCCTTGTCGATCGCGTCGCGCCCGAAATCGCTGCCCGCCACAACCTTCTCGACTTCGGGGAAGAGCTTCTCAATATCCGAGATGAGCTTTTCGGCCTCTTGCTTCGCGCCTTCCATCTCGTCGGTATTGCGGCGCGTGACGGCAAAGTCTTTCGACTCGCGCATAAGGTCTTTGACCTCGTCTTGCGTAAGACCGCTGGTCGCGGTGACAGTGATCGACTGCTGAAGGCCGGTCTCCATGTCTTTGGCATGCACGCTCACGATGCCGTCGGCATTGATCTCGAAAGTGACTTCGATCTCGACTTGGCCGGCTGGCGCGCGACGCAAACCCGTGAGGATGAACTCACCGAGCAAGTCATTCTCTTCGGCGCGGCGCGACTCGCCTTGCACCACGAGGATCTTAACGGCTGTCTGATTCTCGCGGACAGTCGTGAAGGCCTTGGAGCGCGACGTGGGAACGGTCGTGTTCTGCGGGATGAGCTCTTCGACGTAACCGCCGACGACGGCGATACCCAGGGTATGTGGCGTAACGTCGAGAAGAATCATCTCTGGACCGTCGTCGAGAAGGGCTGCTCCCTGGATGCTGGCGCCGAGCGCAACGACTTCGTCGGGATGCACACCCTTTGAAGGCTCCCGTCCAAAGGAGTTGCCACGGCGATTTGCACGGCAGGCATGCGGGTCATTCCGCCGACGAGAATGACGTCCTCAATTCGCTGCGATCCAACCCCGCTTCTTCGAGCGTGGAGTTGCAAATGTCGACTGTGCGCTTCACGAGATCCGCGCAGAGCTCATTCAGCTGATTTCGCGTCAAAAGGCGCTGCAAATGAAGTGCCTCGTTACGTGCCGATGAAATGACGAAGGGAAGATTTACTTCGGTTTCCACGACTGAGGAAAGCTCACACTTGGCCTTCTCGGCGGCGTCTTTGAGGCGCTGCAGTGCCATGCGGTCTTGTCGCAAATCGATCCCGTGCTCGTCGTTGAAACCCTGCACAAGCAAATCGATAATGCGCGAATCGAAATCTTCGCCGCCCAGGAAAGTATCGCCAGCCGTGCTGATGACCTTGAAGACGCCCGAGCTCGAAATCTCCATGATAGAGATATCAAACGTACCGCCGCCCAAATCGTAGACCGCAACCGTGCGATCGAGATTCTTGCCGAAGCCGTAGGCAAGTGCGCCCGCTGTAGGCTCGTTGATGATGCGAATGACGTCGAGGCCAGCAATCTGTCCCGCATCCTTGGTCGCTTGGCGCTGCCCGTCGTTGAAGTATGCAGGCACAGTGACGACGGCCTTCTCGACCGGATGCCCGAGATAGTCCTCGGCGATGGTCTTCATCTCCTGCAAGATCATCGCGCTGATCTCGGGCACGCTATACATCTTGTCGCGCAACTGAATGCGCGCGTCCCCGTGCGGTCCTTCAACGATGCGGTAGGGACAGGAGAGCACGGCGTTCTTCACTTGGGGGCTCGCCCATTTGCGACCGATCAAACGCTTTGCGGCGTAGACGGTATTCTCGGCGTTCGTCACCGCCTGGCGCTTGGCAATGTGACCAACCAAGCGCTTGCCCGCTTCAGTAATCGCAACCATCGAGGGCGTAGTTTTGTAACCACCTCGATTGGGGATGACGACGGGGACGCCGTTTTCGACAACTGCCACACAGGAGTTCGTCGTTCCTAGATCGATGCCGATGACTTTATCCATAGCGTTGTGGCGCAACTCTAACGCAATTTGGTTTCGAAAAGGCAGCCTTTGCGACTAGGCAGTACGACTGAGCTCGTCCAAGAGAGCGCGCGCCACTTCGTTATTCGGCTCCATTTTGAGCGCCAGCTCGAGCTCACGTTTGGCGTTGAGCTTCAATTCTAGAGCCAAGAAGATGCGGCCCAGCAATACGTGCGCCTTTGCATCATTGGGGGACAGGTCTGCCGCCTTCTGCGCAAAGCTCTTCGCGGAGCGCATATCGTTGCCAACACGCATGTATGCCTCAGCGGCTCGAAGTTGAGACGCTGCGTTGTCAGGGCGCCCGGCACAAACCTGCGCCCATGACATGGCAGCTGCCTGCCATTTGCCGTGGGACTCCTCGTACTCTGCCTGCTTCTCGTAGCTGTCGGCGAGCTGGGCGGCGAGTCGCAGACGCAGGCGTTCGTGCTCTTTGATGATGTCGGCGCGCTCCGGGGCAAGCGCCTGCGCGAGACGCGCGAAGTTCACCGCTTCCACTAAGTTGCCGGTTTCCTCTGCGAGGCGCGCGCTGCTCATGTGGCGACGCACAGGATCCATACCGCCCGTAACACCAGCAATCTGGGCGAGCGAGCGTGCAAGATCTCTTCCGGCCGCCGCGGGACTCGACGGCGACCGTTGGGCCCGGACCGACGGTGCATTGGCGTGTGCGGTCGGTGATTGCGTAAGTGCCTTGCGCCAACGGTCTTGCACGAGGCGCTTGCGCTCATCTAGCTCGAGCGTCGCGTGCTCGAGTGTGATCTCGTCCGGCGGAAAACTAGAAATGCCCGGCAACTCCTGTTCGGGAACGGGAACCTCACTCGCGCGCTTTGCTTCTTCCTCGGCCGTCGTCTCGCCGGCTTCAAGCATATAGCGCGCATCACTCGTTTGCTCCGAGATGGCTAGGTACTCATCGTACTTGGTGCGCGTCTTGAGTTTGCCCAGAGCCTCGTAGGCCTCAGTGAGCTTGTTGAAGATGCCTTCCATCTTCGGCTTGAAAGCCCCGAGACGCTTGCGAAAGAGGCTGTCCGGGTGAAAGCGCTTGGAGAGCTCGAAGTACGCAGCACGAATTTCCTTTTTGTCGGCATTGCGCGGAACGCCTAGGACTTCGTAGTAGCTCACAGTGTCGAGGCGCCGATACATATCTAGGATTTCGCGACGACGCGCTGGCTCGAGGTCCACCTCTTCGCCAAGTTGCGCGGCATACGATTCGGAAACAGTCATGCGCGGCGTCGGCACGGACTTCGTCGCCGGTTGCGACGGTGGAGCCGGCGCGGACTTCGTGACGGGCTGGTCGGGAATCGGCGGCGCCGAATTCGGCCCTTGTCGCACGATCGGTTTGTCTTTCCACTCCGCAGCACCCAGACTCACCAGGCGATCCAGAAGCGCGTAGGCAGTGTCATCGTCGAGGCCTGTGATTAGGGCGATCTCATCGACGCGCGACTGGCCATCGATACGCGAAAGCACAAAGGCCTCGTGCGCGCTGAGCGGCAACTTCCGCACGTCGACGGAAGGGATCAGACGCGGAATACGAGAGTTGCGATCCAAATTCATGCGCGAGTGCTTCGCGGGAAGGTTATCAAACCGCGAGCAGTGTTTCGAGGAGGGCTTTTTGCGTGTGAAGTCGGTTCTCGGCTTCGTCCCACACACGAGATTGCGGTCCGTCGATGACCGCGGCCTCGACTTCTTCGCCGCGGTGCGCCGGCAAACAGTGAAGGAAAATGGCGTCCTTCTTGGCGCGTAGCATTCGCGCCTCGGTAACGATGTAGTCCTTGAATATGCGCTGACGTTCGATCGCCTCGCTTTCCTGGCCCATGCTTGCCCAGACGTCGGTCGTCACAACGTCGGCGCCTTTGATCGCCGCGTCGACATCGTCCGTGAAGGTGATGCTCACATCGCTCGTGCCTTTGGCGCGCGCGATGATGTCGGCGTGCGGGCGATGCGACGGCGGACAGGCGAGCACCAAATCGAAGCCAAAGATCGCTGCAGACTCCATCCAACAATTGGCCATGTTGTTGCCATCGCCAACCCACGCGACGCGCATGCCATCGAGTCTGCCGTTACGAGCCTCCCGCACTGTCATCAGATCGGCGAGCAGCTGACACGGATGGTACTCGTCGGTGAGTGCGTTGATGACGGGGATGGTCGCGTACTTGGCCAGCGTCTCGACGCGGTCGTGACCAAAGGTGCGCAGCACAAAGCAGTGCACGTAGCGCGAGAAGATGCGCGCCGTATCTTCGAGCGGTTCGCCGCGACCGATTTGCAAATCCTTCGATGTCATGGGCATCGCGTGCGCGCCAAGCTCGGCCGCAGCGACATGAAACGAAATGCGTGTGCGTGTTGACGCCTTCTCCAAAACGATCGCGATGCTCTTGTCAGCAAGCGGCTTCGGATGCTCGGGCGTACCGCGCAGGCGCTTGAGCTCCGCCGCGCGATCCAGCAAACGGAGATGCTCTTCGCGATCGAAATCGCGCATGGTCAAGAAATGTCGAACGCTCACGCCGCCACCGCCGCCGGTGCGTTGCGCAGGACCTTCGCGATAACGTCGAGGCCTTCGTCAATCTCGGCTTTGGTTACGAGCAAGGACGGAGAAACTCGCAGCACGTCCCCGCCCGCGATCGATAGGAGCACGCCCGCTTCGCGGATCATGGCGATGGTTGCGAGCGGGTCGATGTGCTTGGCCAACTTCAGACCCTGGAGCAAGCCTTTGCCTCGCGCCTCGATGACCGACGGAAGATTGGCATCCGCCGCGATGGCGCGGACGCGGCTTTCAAGATGCGCGCCCACATCGAGAACATTGTGCAGCACGTTTTCCTTCTTGAAGACCTCGAATACGGCAAGGCCCGCTGCGCATGCGACGGGGTTTCCACCGAAGGTGCTGGCGTGACTGCCGGGCGGCAGACCGTCAGCGACGCGCTTGTTCACCACCATGGCGCCGAGCGGAAAACCGCCAGCAATTCCCTTGGCAAGCGAGAATGCGTCTGGCAGAACGCCGCTCCATTCGCGGCAAAGGAACTTGCCGGTGCGGCCATAGCCAGTCTGAACCTCGTCGAAGATCAACAGTGCGCCGGCCTTGTCGCAGATTTCGCGAAGGCCAAGCAGATAGGCATCGCTTCCAACGATGATGCCGCCCTCGGCTTGAATGGGTTCCACGATGACGGCGGCGGTCTTAGCGCCCACAGCGGCGCGCATCGCATCCAGATCGCCGTAGTCGACGAAGCTCACGCCATCGATCAAGGGCTCCATGCCGACGTGATACTTGGGCTGGCCGGTAACCGAGAGCGCGCCCATGGTGCGGCCGTGAAAGCTGTTATGCGTCGCAACGAACTCCGTGCGCTCTTTGTGACCGTGCTCGAACTGCCACCGGCGAGCGAGCTTCAACATCGCTTCGTTCGCTTCGGTTCCGCTGTTGCAGAAGTACACTTTGTCGTACGAGGTCGCGTCGATGATCGCTGACGCAAGCTCGATCGAACGCTCGTTGTAGAAGAGGTTCGAGGTATGCACGAGCTTGGTCGCCTGCTCCGCGACGGCGCGCGCGAGAGCCTCATGCGCATGCCCAAGCGAGAGCACCGCGATGCCAGCAGCGAGATCCAAATAGGAATGGCCTTCGACGTCCTCGACACGGCAGCCCTGCCCCTTGCTCAACACAAAAGCGGGCGGCTTGTAGTTACCGAGGAGGACTCGCTTGGCCTCTGCGACGCGTTCTTCGTTCTTCGCCATGCGTGATCTGTAGCACAGAGAAGAGGGATTTTTAGCGAGTGAATTCGGTGCCAACGCCGTGGTCTGTAAAAATCTCGACCAAAAGCGCGTGCTGGACGCGCCCGTCGATAATGTGGGCCTTGTTCACCCCTCCGGCCAGCGCATCGAGCGCGCACTGCACCTTGGGAATCATGCCGCCCGAAATGGTTCCATCGGCGCGCAGGGCAGCTACATCGTCCGCAGAGAGCGACTCGATGAGCTTGCCCGCTTTGTCGCAGACGCCAACGATGTCGGTCATGAGTACAAGCTTTTCAGCACCTAACGCTTCTGCGATCTTGCCCGCGACTGTGTCAGCGTTCACGTTCAACGACTTGCCGTCGCTGTCCACTGCGACTGGCGCGATAACCGGAATGAAGTCCGCCTTCATGAGCTTCTCGACGATGTCCGTGCGTACGTGTTTCACGATGCCGACGCGGCCCGGATCGACCATGGTGCCGCTCTTGGTTTTCATCTGCGTGACGCGCTCACCGAGCATGAACGAATCGTCTTTGCCGCTCAGCCCGACGGCGCGACCGCCGTGGTTGCAAATGAGCGTCACGATTTCTTGATTGGTTTTTCCGCCAAGCACCATCTCGACGACATCCATGGTGCGCTCATCGGTCACGCGCAAACCATCGATGCGCTCGGAGACCACGCCCATCGACTTCAACATCTCGTCGATCTGCGGGCCACCTCCGTGGACGACCACTGGATTGAGGCCGACGTACTTCATCAAGGTCACGTCGCGTGCGAAGCTATCGCGCAGCTTCTCGTCGATCATGGCGTGCCCGCCATACTTGATGACAAAAGTGCGCCCGTGAAACCTACGAATGTAGGGCAGCGCCTCGTGAAGTACTGCCGCTTTTCGAATTAACTCTTCCATCGCGCGCCAGTATAGCGAACGAACCCGCTTGCCGCGCAAGAAGTCGTCTTCGCGCCGACAGATACTTAGAGAATGTACTTCGCGAGGTCCTCGTTGGAGAGGATTGGCTCGAGCGTTTTCTTCACGCGGGCGCCGTCGATCAGGATCTCGGTCTCGCCCATCTCAGGAGCGCTGAAACTCAGCTCCTCGAGCAGCGCTTCCATAATAGTGTGCAGGCGCCTGGCGCCGATATTCTCGGCCCGCCGATTGGCCTCGGTCGCGTACTCGGCCAGCGCCTCAATGGCGTCTTCCGAGAAGCGAAGTTTGATTCCTTCTGTCTGCATCAATGCTTCGTACTGCCGCGTCAGCGCGGTCTTCGGCTCCGTGAGAATGCGCACAAAGTCATTCTTCTCGAGGCTGTCTAGCTCGACGCGAATTGGAAAGCGTCCTTGCAACTCGGGGATGAGATCCGAAACTTTGGATACGTGAAAGGCGCCAGCGGCGATGAAGAGGATGTGATCCGTTTTGACGGGGCCGTACTTGGTGCTGACGGTGGAACCTTCCACAACGGGCAACAGATCACGCTGGACACCCTCGCGTGAAACATCAGGGCCACCCTTTGCATCCTGACGGCTCGCCACTTTGTCGATCTCATCGAGGAAGACAATGCCAGCTTGCTCGGTGCGCTCGATGGCCTCGCCCTGCACATTGTCCATGTCGACGAGCTTCTGCGCTTCCTCGTTCTCGAGAATCTTGCGCGCCTCGCTGACCTTCACTTTGCGCTTTTTCGTCTTCCCTCGGCCCCCGGGCAAGTTCTGCATCATGTCGCGCAGATTACTTTCCATCTCGCCCATACCGGCGCCCGCGAAGATATTGACGAGAGGGTTGCTAGCGTCCGCGACATCGAGCTCGAGCATCTCATCGTCGAGAGCGCCGCTGCGCAGCTTTCCGCGCGTCTCGAAGAACTCGGGCGCGAGCTGCGATTTGCCCCCCGATGCGCCTGCTGATGGCGCGGGCGTTCCGGGCGCAGGTGTGACGAGAAACGGTGAGAACAGTTGCGGCCCACTCGGCTGCGCCGGCGCGGGTCCTTTGGCGCCCAGCAACATGTTCACCAAGCGCTCTTCGGCGTGATCAGCGGCGCGCGTCCGCACGCTTTCGACTTGCTCCGCACGCACCATTTGAATCGCAATCTCCACGAGATCTCGAATCATGCTTTCGACATCGCGACCGACGTAACCGACCTCGGTAAATTTCGAAGCCTCGACTTTGATGAAAGGCGCCTGCGAGAGTTTGGCCAGTCTTCGCGCGATCTCGGTCTTTCCGACACCCGTCGGGCCAATCATGATGATGTTCTTCGGTGCAATCTCATCGCGAAGCTCCGGCGCCACCTGCTGCCTGCGCCACCGATTGCGCAAAGCCACGGCGACCGCGCGCTTGGCTTTGTTCTGACCCACGATGTAGCGATCGAGCTCGCTCACAATTTCGCGAGGTGTAAATGTGCGTAGCGAGAAGGTCATGACGACACTTCCTCCACGACGATCTCGTTGTTCGTGTAGACACAAATCTCGGAGGCGATGCGCAACGACTCGCGCGCGATTTCCGTCGCATCGAGCTTCGTGTGCATAAAAAGTGCACGACCTGCCGCGAGCGCGTAGGTGCCCCCCGAGCCAATCGCGATGATGCCTTCGTCAGGCTCGATTACATCGCCCGTTCCACTCAGCAAGAGCGTGGTTTGCTTGTCCATCACGATCATCATCGCTTCGAGGCGTCGCAAGAAGCGATCGGTGCGCCAATCTTTCGCAAGCTCAACGGCAGAGCGCATCAACGCCCCGCGATGCTCTTTCAGCTTCGCTTCAAAACGGTCAAGAAGTGTGAAGGCATCGGCGGTTGCGCCCGCGAATCCGACGACCACCGAGCCATCGGCAATGCGACGCACCTTTTTGGCGTGGCCCTTCATGATGGTTTGGCCTAGGGAAACCTGGCCGTCTCCGGCCATCGCGGCCTTGCCATCGCGGCGAACCGCAACAATCGTAGTGGAGCGTATCCGATCTTCTTCGCGCGTCTTTATCACAGGGCCTACCTAAGGACGGAGGCCTATCCCTGTCAAGGCGCGCGCTTCTTGCGCTGCGCATGCGCGAGCGGATGAGACTTATCGTAAACCTCCATCAAGCGATCGATGCTGACGTGGGTATAGCGCTGCGTCGTGGAAAGGCTGGCGTGACCAAGTAGTTCTTGGATGCCGCGCAGATCAGCGCCTGCATCGAGAAGATGCGTTGCACACGTGTGACGCAGGGCGTGGGGATGCAGGTCCGTGCGACCAGCTCCGTAGGTTCCCCATTTACGCACGATCGTCTGCACCTGGCGTGATGTCAGACGCGTGCCGAAGCGTCCAAGAAATACAGCGTCGTGCGCACGCGCGCCAGTCTTCGGACTGTGCAAGCGATGTCGAATCGCGAAGTATGCCTTGAGCGAATCGATGCACGCTTTGCCGAGCGGGATCAGGCGTTCTTTGTTGCCCTTGCCGATCACGCGCGCGACGCGCGAGTTCATATCGAGCTGATCCATCGACAGTGACGAGAGCTCGCTCACGCGGATGCCGGCGCCGTAGAGTAATTCCAGAATCGCGCGGTCTCGCAGCTTGAGCGGTTCCGCGCCGTCCATCACCGCGGTCGGTCCTTCGACGACGCGAAAGGCATCATCGACTGTAAGAAACATCGGCAGCGGTCTCGTCACGCGCGGCAAGCGCAACTGTGCCGCCGGATTCTCCTTCGCAATGTTGCGCTTCAAGAGAAACTTGTAGAACGAACGCAGTGACGCAATCTTGCGCGCCATGGTCTGCGGCGAGTTCCCATCGAAGAGCGCGCCGAGCCAAGACCGCAACGCGATAAGCCCAAGCTTGCGCGCGTCCGCCGGCAAGTCCTTCTCAGCAACGAACAACGCAAACGCAGTCAGATCACGCGTGTACGCCGAGACGGTATTGGGCGAACTGCGCTTCTCCGAACGAAGATAGTCCGCAAACATCTCAATCTGCGCACTCAGCTCACTATTCGCGCCCGGCACCCAACCATCCTAGCGCCCCACCCGCGCTGACGCCCAGATCTTGGCATGGACACGTGGAGTATTCGGAGGGTTGAACCGCCATGACGCCAGTAACGCCAGAGATGAGGCCAGCGAAGAACGCGCCTTAACCCAAAATCTTTTGTGTGAGAACGCGAATTGCGCGTCCGCACTTACTGGCGACACTAGCGCCTTGGCGGTTAACCCCCACCCCACGTCGCGGACAGCGGCGACGTGTTTCTAGGCCATGCCGCGGTTTGGTCGGATGGCGCTTTACGGCGAAGTGACGCCGGCGTCTGTCGGATAGGTGCAAACCGCGCCATCTGGGCCCGGCGTAAGTTGATGCGGCATCGCGACGAGCATCGCGCGAAAATGCAAGCGGGTGATGGTTGGCGGGGTGCTCGTCTGCCCGTCGGCTCCGTTAAGCACGCACGGCTCCGTAAGTTCTCCTTCGGCGTATTCGCCAACTGCGTGTGCTGCGTGTGTGACACGAATCGAGCAATCCACGTGGTTGTTGTACGTGCATGGAGCTGGCGCACCCGCAGGCGGAGTGCCGCACTCATTAATAGTTGCGGCGCCGTACGAGATACTAAATGGATGCACAACGTGTTCGCTCGAAAACCAGTCTGAACTCGCACCGAAATTTAGGCTCAAGACTGAACTCGAATCTCTCTGAGAAATCGCGCCTGCCGATGTGAGCGTGCAAGATGGGTCGTCAAATCCGACTTGGAGGTGGTGCTCAGGATCAAGCGGCATGCATACCTCGAGGACGTTGCCTGCAGGCGCTTGTATGGTGGCCGAAACAAATTCTTCGGCACACTCGCCGCCAGCATCTTCGGGTTGACTGTTGCTTTGGAAATTGCATGCCGCGTTCACAAAGAGCGCAGCGGTGACGCCTAGGAGGATGTGTTGATTCATAGGTTCACCAATCCGGTCGAGCAGTTGCTAGGTGACCCGCCTTCGATACGAGCAGGTGATATGTGCAGCTTGACCCACTTGTTGTGCGCACGCGAACGGAATAGGTACCCGCTGTGGGTGCGACGATGTGTCCGCCCGCTCCCCGCCGGGTGCCCGCCGCGTTGCTGGCTCCCGGGCCGAATCCGGTGCTCGTCTCGTCCGTCCAGTGTGCGACGGGCTGCATCACGCCTCCAGCCCCGCGAAAGAATGTCAGATCACTCGGCGGAAGTAGCTCGAGTTCAAATCGACACGATGATGCTACGTCGGTCAGCGACAACGCCGCGTGTTCGTTCTCGGCAAGTGCAACCGAGTAGGTTGCCGTTGCCGCTGCGATGGGCAGGCGTCCAGCAAAGCGGTCGCCCCACGCGTAGCGGGAAGCGACAGTTGGCGCGCTCGTTTGGTTGTCACACGATCCTGCGGTCCATGACGCGCAGGAAAAGGATGCAGTCACATTGTAGGCATACGACGTCGCACCAGGATTGCGCACAGTGAAGTAATAGTGTCCCGTTCCGTAGAGCGCGATTGTGGCCGCTGGAACCGTGATTGTTCCGGTGGCGCTGCCGAGGCTAACGCTCGTGGGCGAGAAAACTTCAACGATCGGCGTTGGTGACCCGGTGGCTGTCACCGTGAGCGAGGACGAACTCACGTTACGACCGTAGATCTGAAACCGATCGACATCGGCCGATGTGAGGTAGCCAGGCTGGGCGACCCCATTTGGAACTGGGTAAGCTTCAGCGGCAACGTTTGGAAAATCGTCGTCGGCTGACGAGGCGAGCTGAACCCGTAAAGTGTATGCGCCACTACTAACAACTCGGTTTGCGACTCGGATTGCATACCAATCGTTGTTCGGCAGCGCACCTGTAGTAAGTACCGCAGTCGCGCCTGTCGGATTGGAGCCTTGCACGAGAAAGGTCGTGCCCGATGTGCTGAGATCTAAGACCTGAATAGCCAGGTCGACGGTCGACGCTCCCACCGGTAGCGCTGAAATTGTGTAGTTCGCAAACGCATTTCCACGAAAGAGATACCAGTCAGTATCTGCAGCAGTGTCGAGGTTTGGATAGCGAGCTGACGAACTCCCCCACTGCACCAGCGTGCCGGCTGCGTTCAGTACGGGAACCGCCAGCGCCTCATCGAATGAATCCGCGAAGTCATCGCGCGACGTCACTCCACTTTCGTTTGTCGCTGAGCGCACAGCACGTGTCACGCCTACGGTATGAAACCCGACATCGGCGAGATGCGCATACCAAGAATCGGAGCCAATATTGAAGTCACGCGTGCCATTGTTGTCAGCACCCGGCGTTGCCAGTGTGAGCAGGTAAAGAGCGTTGAACCATCCAAGGTCGAACGCCAACCGCGTGCCTACAGTTGTAAACCAATTGTTCGAGTATCCGAACTGCTGACAGTAGCCTGGATTCCCACCGCCATTCT
Organism: Sandaracinaceae bacterium; assembly: GCA_016712745.1. GTDB lineage: Bacteria > Myxococcota_A > Polyangia > Polyangiales > JADJQN01 > JADJQN01. Next base: position 90,350 of record JADJQN010000015.1, on the reverse strand, counting down.
CGCAGAACTGAGTTGCAACGGGCCACGGCGCAACGCATCCAGCGTCTGAGGTGCACAGCCGGCGGCACAGCTTCCCGCCATTGGCTGGCGAATCAAAACCGGACTCTTCGCTTTCAACGCACACGTGAGTGCCTGGACATGCAGGCGCTCCAGCTTCGTCGCAATCGTACCCGTCGTCTCCGCCAAGAGTTCCGGTGCCGGAGTCCTCGAGTTGGTTAGCAAAATCGTCGGTGTGGTCCATGTAACCACCGTACCGCCAGTTGTGCTGCCACGTTATGTACTCGTCCGTCGAAGTTCTGAACTCAGAGAGAATCAGTGCGAACGCGTTCGCACCGTTTTCAACGTATGCATCGTAAACTTGGCGCCTCCAGTCAGCTGCGGTCGGTGGGCGAAATGGCTGCTGGCCGGGGTCCGTAACCGTGCAACTCGCGCCAGTGTTGGCGATACACCCTTGCATCCCATGGGAGAACTCATGGGAGAGCAGTAGAATGGTGCGATTGACGGTGTCCGGGTCTGTGGAAAAAGAATCGTTGCTCAACCATGCAATCGACATCTGAGCATGATTCGATTGACCCGATCCGGGCACTGCGGTGTCGTAGTTCCCGGTGCTCCCTCCGCTGATGCTGGCGCTAGGGTTCAGCTCAAAGGTGAACGTATCTGGGATTTGGCGGCCGAGCATGCCGCCAAAAAGATCCTGCCAATACGTGAACCATCCGTACACGATCTCTTGCCCGTGACGGAGATTTGTGTTCGCTGGCCAGGCATCAGGTGATCCGAAATCTGGGCTCGGCGTAGTTGATGGGTTCCAAGCAACCGGCATGTGAACAATAGTGGTCGGATCGCCAAGTGCTCGACGATCGACGCGCCCGATTGGCCACGCCCCGCTCGGATTTTGCGTGCCGCTGAGGTCAATGCTCCACGGTGTCGCAGACGTGAGGTTATACGTGCCGTCGTACCGCGTCGTCCCACCGATCTGTGCGCTGGGCCAGGATGTCCGCATGATGCGCGCGCCACGCATACGAATCGAAGCAGTGCTCCCGTTACCGCCGGTTGGTACGCCTAGTTGTCGTACGGTGCCGCTAAAGTTTCGACGAGGATTCACGCGTCCAAGCTCCCGCCCACCGACGGCATCCAATATGATCTCTTCGTCAAAACTTTTCAGCAGGTTCCAGGTCGCAGAACAATGGTCGCTACAGCCGATATGAATCGCCGCGGAGAGTACATCCGTTGCCACGTGCCGGCGGGCTTCTGCTTGGGACAAGATCCCGCCCGCGACTAACCGTGCGAACGCAGCCGGAACGGCGCGATTCCAACGTCCCACTATCTGGTTAAGCGTTCCGGCGCCGAGTGAAGAACGTTCGTTTGTGACGTAAACGTCGAAGTGGTCGTGGTCGATTCGATAACCATCGCGACGCCGCAACACGCGAACGATGTCGTACGGTCCGGGGGTCGTATCGACCTCCACCACCTCAGTATCCGTCAGGATTGAACCGTCAAAGATGGCTGCAAGCTCCGTGCTCTTCTCTCGAAGGAATGTCGCCCAAACCGCCCGAGCGTCACCGACGCGACTAACGAAGCCAATATCTTCCAAGCGTCCGGGGCTCCCCGCGTCAAAGTCCCACTGGACACGCAATCCGCTGAGACTGGCGTTCGCGAGCTCTTCGAGTGCGTTGATTTGCGTCGAAGACGGTTGCAGGGAATAGACTCGCCGATCTGCTTCAACGGCATGCTCGATATCGCGTAGCCACTCCGTCCGTGCACTAGCAGGTGATACCGCGCGGACGAGCTCGGCACCGTGCGCAATATTCGCCGCCGACGTGCGTGCCCAGGCTTCGGGCAACGGTTGCCCAGCCGCGCGCTCAACCTCAGTCAAAAATTGTCGAGTTGAGCACGAGCATTGGCCAACTCGGGCGACTCTGATACTTCGGCACTTTGGCGCTCACCTTCACGCCAGGTTTCGCCGGAGTCCTGCGTACCCGTCCCATCTGACACTTGCGCATCCTGTTGGGCCAAAGGAGTTCGGGTCGACTGAGGCGCGGGATCGAACGCGCAGGCCGCGGTGCACGCAAACGTGATGGAGATGAGTAGTTGGGACGATTTCACGTGAACCTTCTGTGCTGGCGAATGGAGTAACTCTCACTCGGCCAATACCAGAACGCGTGAAGCTGTAAATCGCCCCTAGGGGTGAGATGCGGGATTTTATGGCGATTAGTCCGTATCAAGATGGATCGATAGACCCAACGCAGTGCTGCTCGAGCAGCGAACGCGCAACACGCGAATTCGCAAGTGCCAAGCTGCAACGCAAAGGCGCAATCGCCGCACGGTTGTCGCATTCGCTCGTCCCGCAACTGGACCGGAACTGGACTCAAGCGACGTACGCGCCGCAAACCAAACGCATTTGAGTGAGAACGCGACTTACGCGTCGGCACTCAGTGGCGTTACTGGCGTCATGGCGGTTAACCCATCCCACGCGGCAAGGGGTCGACCGCTTGCAGACTAGAGCTAGGCCGGACCGTGGAAGCAGGCTTCGATGTTGTGGCCGTCGGGGTCGAGGACGAAGGCGCCGTAGTAGTTGGGGTGGTATTCGGCGCGGATGCCGGGGGGGCCGAAGTCGCGGCCGCCTGCTGCCATCGCGGCTTTGTAGAACGCGTCCACTTCGTCGCGGTTGCGCGCGCGCAGGCAGACATGGTTCGGCGTGATCGCTTTGTATTGCGCTTCGCTTTGGTAGCTCGCTTTTGTGCCCACGACCCATAGCTCAGGTTTCTGTCCGCGGCCGAACGCAGCAACCACGGGTAAGTCGCGCAATATCTTGATCTCGAGCGGTGCGAGAGCCGCGGTGTAGAACGCTTTCGACTTTGCGAGGTCGGAAACCGTAACGCCTAGATGATCAATGATTGAGTCCATGGGCGCAGTTTACCGCGGACACCGCTTGCCGAGAACAACGTTCGAGTACAATGCGCGTTTCGCAAAACTGACCCAAGGATTTCCATGGAAACGGAGTCACGCCCGCATGCTTCAACGCTTGATGTCCGCAATGACCGTCTTTGCGGCGCTCTTGACCGTCTCACCCCAGCCCGCGAGCGCGTGCAGCTGCCGCCAACGAAATCCAGCTGAGAGCTTTGCCGAAGCGACCGATGTCTTCGAAGGCCGAGTCATCTCCCTGCGACAGAACGGAGGCGAGTACATCACCGAGTTCGAAGTCCTGCGCCGATGGAAGGGTATGCGTCGGGTGCGCGCTACGATTCGTCGAGACGGTGCCGCGGTCTTCTGCGGAATCACGTTCGCCCCAGGCGCCTCGTACATCATCTACGCAACGAACGTTCACAACGAGTTGCGCGTTTTGCCCTGCAGCAGGAGCCGTCCAACGAACGACGCAACCGATGATCTTCGATCGCTCGGTCCTCCGCGCTCGTAGCAGCAACTATCCTTGAGGGCTGAGCCCCACGATCCCCCGGTAAATCCGCTACTGTCAGAAACTTCAGCGACCGCGGCCCTGAAGCGCGACTTCCTCACGGTAGGTAATCGGGCGCATGCCTCGGTTCTCGACGTGCACGCGTACGTGCGTGCCTTCGAGTGTTGGCGTCCAGGTGTAGCGCGGTGCGGTGTATGCGTCGGTGGATAGACGGCGACGCCCAATCTCGAGAGGCGCCGAGCCTACGCGCTGGATCATCCAGCGGTGTTCGGAAAGACCATCGACGCAGCTGCGCGCTTCATCGCTCACGCTCACGCCGTCGGCCAAGGTGCGCGTTTCGACGAAGCGATACGGGCAGCGGGTCTCATCGTGTGCGCGTTCATTACGAAGGATCATGAAGAGCGCGAACAAGACCATACCGACCGATGTCACAGAAATGAAAATGCCGATGCCGCGAATGAGTTTCTTGCGCTTCGCCAAAAAAGGAGGAATGCGCAGGACCTCAGGCTCGTTCGGGTCGTCGATCACGCAACAGCCTGCTGCGCCTCGCGGCCGATCAACGTGAGCCATGGATTGATGTCATTGAGAGCGCGTTCGGCCATGACTTCGTAGCGCGCGCGCTTACGCAGTTTCGAATCATCGAGGGGCGGGAACATGCTCCACACGACGTTCGATGGTTGAAAACGCGCATTGGGACGACGCAGATGACCGAGCAGTGAGCCAAGCGCCGTCGTCACGGGAGGCATGTGCACCGTTTCGCCGCGAACGCGTTGCGCGAGCATCACGCCAATCGCAAGGCCACACGCCGCGCTCTCGACGTAACCTTCAACGCCACTCACCTGCCCCGCCAAATAGACACTCGGCATCGCCTTGAGCGCGAAGTTATCGTCGAGCACCACCGGCGAGTTCAAAAAGGTATTGCGATGCACGGTTCCAAAACGTTGGTACTCGGCATTCTCGAGGCCCGGAATCATCGCGAACACGCGCTTCTGTTCAGCCCACGTCATACGCGTCTGAAAGCCGACCATGTTGTACGCGGTCGCCGCCTGATCTTCCTGGCGCAACTGAACAACAGCTTTTGGCCAACGTCCTGTCTTTGGATCGGTGAGCCCGACAGGCTTCATCGGGCCAAATGAAAGCGTGCGAGGCCCGCGCTCCGCCATCACTTCAATGGGCAAGCATCCTTCGAAGTACTTCACCTCTTCGAATTCGCGCGGCTTCACTTTTTCCGCTGCAACTATCGCCGCAACGAACGCTTCGTATTCTTCTTTTGTGAATGGGCAGTTCACGTACGCGTCGTCGCCCCCCTTGTCGTAGCGCGAAGCCTTGAAGACTTTGCTCCAGTCGATCGACTCGGCGACGACAATCGGCGCAATCGCATCGTAATAGGCAAGATGATCTCCACCGACGATGCGCGCGAGGTCTGTCGCAAGCGCGTCGCCCGTGAGCGGCCCCGTCGCAATCACGACATTGCCGCTCGTCGGAACGCTTTGCACTTCAGATGCTTCGAGGCGAATGCGCGCGTGCGCCTGAATGCGCTTAGTCACTTCCGCCGAAAACACATCGCGATCCACCGCCAATGCGCCGCCCGCCGGCACCTTCGCAACTTCGGCGCACTCCATGACCAGTGAGCCTGCGCGACGCATCTCTTCTTTGATGAGCCCAACCGCGTTGCCCAGAGAAGCGCCGCGCATGCTGTTCGAACACACAAGCTCCGCGAGGAAATCGGTGTTCTGCGCAGGCGTGCGCTTTAATGGCTTCTGCTCGATGAGACGCACGGGCACACCGCGCTCGGCGAGTTGCCAAGCGCATTCGGTGCCCGCGAGCCCTGCTCCAATGACGGTTACTTCATCCATAGCGCGAGCCGGCTTCAGCTTGCGGCAGCAGCGACGCGCGGCTGCGAATCTTCTTCGTCGAGTGCGTCTTGTGCGGTCTCGTCGATGCGTTCGTATCCGCATCCTTCGGTCACGCACTTCAGCAGCGGGTTCTTCTTGCCGCCCGCCTTCACCAGGAACTTTGCCTTGCACTCCGGACAATCAAGCGGAAGCGGCTTCTGCCAAAGCTTGAAGTCGCATTTGATTTCTTCCTTGGCGTAGTTCGAGCAGCCGTAGAACGGACGCCCGCGACCCTTCGCGCGGATTTCCACAATCTCGCCGACCTTCTGGATGGACTCGCACTTGGGGCAATTCACTCCAAGCGGAACGTTGCGCGTGCCTTTGCACTTGGGATAGGTGCTGCATCCGAGGAAGAAGCCGTTGCGGCCCCAGCGCTTCAACATCTTGGCGCCGCACAAATCGCAATCCCAGTCCGTGAGCTCCGGCTGACGCGACGCTTCTTCCGCTTCCTGACCCGGCTGCGGAATGTTGCGCGTGTACTTGCACTCTGGATACGCAGTGCATCCGATAAACTCGCCGTTGCGGCCCCAACGCTTTACAAGCGGGTGCTGCGTTTCCGGACAGAGCTCCTCGAGAATCACCGGTTCGGGCCACCACTTGCCCTTCTTCGTTTCGGCGTGCGCAATTTGTTCCTGCAAGCGCTTGTGGAAAGGCGCAAGAACGTCGAGACGCTTGGCGCGGGCTTCAGCGACCGCGTCGAGGTCTTCTTCAAGCTTTCGCGTGAAGCTCAAGTCCGCCAGGTCGAAGTGATCTTCGACGAGCTTCTCGATGACGAGACGTCCGAGCTGACTTGGCACGAGCTTGTTGCCGACCTTGTGCACGTAGTCGCGTGCCAAAACCTTGCTGATGATTTCTGCGTAGGTGCTCGGACGACCGATGCCTTCTTCTTCGAGCTTCTTCACGAGGCTCGCTTCATTGAAGTAGGGAGGCGGCTCGGTCTGCTTGTGCGTGCCGACGACACCGGGCGGCTCGAAAATCGCAAGAGCTTCGCCGTCCTGAAGATCAGGCAGTGTTCCTTCTTCGACTTCACCTTCGTTTACTTCTTCTTCACCGGCTTGGACTTCAACCGTCGCTCCGTACACGGCCTTCCAGCCGGGCACCTTCAACGTGCTACCGCTCGCCCGCAAGCCGTACTTGGTTGCGGTCGCAGTCGCTTCAATCTCAACGCTGGTCTGATCGTAAACCGCCGGCACCATCTGACAGGCCACGAAGCGATCCCAGATCAACTTGTAGAGCTTCTGCTGCTCTTCCTTGAGGTACTTCGCAACCTTCTCGGGCGGGTAAGCGAGGCTGGTCGGGCGCACCGCTTCATGGGCGTCCTGAACGTTGGCCTTCTTGCTCTTGTAGACAATCGGCGCATCGGGAAGGGACTTCTTGCCGTAGGTCTTCGCGATGTACTCGCGTGCTTCGAGCACCGCATCGTCCGAGAGACGGACGCTGTCAGTACGCATGTACGTGATCAAACCAACCGTCTCGCCGCCCTTACCGAGCTCGACACCTTCGTACAAAGTCTGCGCAATACGCATCGTGCGCTTGGGCGCCATGTGCAGGCGTGTGGATGCATCCTGCTGAAGCTTGCTGGTCGTGTAGGGCGCTGGTGCTTGGCGCTTCTGCTCGCGCTTGGCGATCTTCGAGATGCGATACTTCGCTTTCTTGAGATCATCGACGTAGCGCGTTGAATCGTGCTCGGTCGTTGCGCAGGGACGCGACGCGACCTTCTCGAGCTTGGTGCCGTTCACACTGTCGAGATGTGCCTGAAACGAAGGACGCTTAGCGCCAAGCAACTGCACATCGACCAACCAATAGTCGACCGGAACGAACGCGTCGATCTCGCGTTGACGATCCACAATGATGCGCAACGCCGGCGTCTGCACGCGGCCTGCCGACAAACCAAAGGCGAGCTTCTTCCACAACAAGCTCGAAAGCGGGTATCCCCCGATGCGGTCCAAAACGCGACGCGTCCGCTGCGCCTCGTAAAGATTGAAATCGAGCTCACGGGGATTGGCGACGCCTTCAGTGACGCCCTTCTTGGTGATTTCGTTGAAGAGGACGCGCGAGGTCGGAACGCCTTCTTGAGCGCGCTGCACTTCTTCCATCAAATGATAGGCAATCGCTTCCCCTTCGCGATCCGGATCGGTTGCGAGCAGGACGCGGTCGGCCTTCTTGGCTTTGTCGCGGATAACTTTGACGACTTCGGCTTTGCCCTTGTCGGGGATGAGCTCGTAGCTCTCCTGAAAGCCATTCTCGAAATCGACGCCGCCCTTCTTGGGCAGGTCCTTGATGTGGCCCTTGCTCGCAATGACGTCGAAGTCTTTGCCGAGATACTTCTGGATGGTCTTGGCCTTGGCAGGCGACTCAACGATGACGAGGGACTTACCCATGAGGACACTTCTTTCGTTTCGTTCCAAGCGACCGTCAAGACGCGCGGCTATACCGCCCACCCCCTCGATCGACCAAAAGCCTCTTGAGCAGAAGCATCAGAATCGATTTTTGGACCCGCGCGACCGGTAACTCGGCTTTGCGGGAGATGTCGTCGAGATGAATCGCTTTTCGGCCCAAAGTTGACCAAACCAGCTGCTCATCACCGTCTAGATCTAGGAAATCACTTGGTTTTTGATTGTCATGAAGAGCTTTGGCCCGAGGGCGTCCAGCTCCGAAGGGGGCAACGGATAGGACATCTCGGAGCGAAGTGCAAATCTTGGCGCCGGCTTTAATAAGGAGAGCGCACCCTTCGCCACGCCCCTCGTATGGTCCCCACGGGACGGCAAATACCGGTTTTGATAGAGCTTTTGCGTGGCTCGCCGTGTTCAAGGATCCAGAACGGACGGGTGCCTGAACGACGACTGTCAGAATGCCGACAGCGGCGATGAGGCGGTTGCGGGCGAGGAAGTAGCCGGCCTTGGGCGCTTCGAGGTTGTCGCGCTCACTGATGAGGGCGCCGTTCGCGGCGATGCGTTCGAAAAGGTGCACATGCGATTTGGGAAACGGGTCCCAGAGACCGCTGCCCAACACGGCGACGGTCTTCCCACCACCCTCCATCGCGCCTTCATGGGCTGCCCGATCGATGCCGTCAGCGCCGCCTGAAACAATCACGCAAGAGTGCTGCGCGAGGTCACGCGCCAACTCGCGTGCGAACTGAAGCCCGTCATCGTCCGCTCGGCGAGTACCGACGATCGCGATGGCGCGGCTGAGGTCAGGCATCGCGCCGGCCAGCCATAGACGGGGCGGCGGGTCTTTGAGCGTGCGAAATGCTTCTGGATACTCGTCGGAGGTGGCGTCTATGGGTCGCGATTCCCACGGCGGAGGTCTGGGCATGGAGCCTTATCGCGGGTCGATCCGAAAATGTGCGTCGGTATCTAGCCTTTTCCTGAGCCCGCGCGTGAGCACGGAAAGGAGTGCTTATGAGCAAATCCGATTCAGTGGTCGTGGTGGTACACCCTCAACTTCGGACTGCATGCACTCTATCGCTGTAAGGCACTCGACCGTACGCTTCGAACACCGGGCGTGGCATGCAGCTCGCATGGGCATCACGTGCGACGTCGATTCACAGGGACGCATCGTCGCGCTGCACACTCTGCGCGCGACAGAAAAACTTTCCCGCGACGCGCTGTAAATGGGCGAACCTCTACACAAGCGCGCGAGCGATGAGTGAGCGTTCGGCGGATGCGCTGAGCCATTTGTGCCACGGCGTTCTGGCGACTCAAAAGATAAGCAACGCGCGTGCCGCGTACTTACGCTGCGCATACGCATGCTAGGTTGAATGTATGAACAACTTATTTTTTTGCTTCGCGTGCGTATGTGTTCTCGCTGCATCGAGCTCGGCGCTTGCGGAGTCCGGATTCGACGGCGGAATAATCGTCGAGTACGAAGCAGGGGTAGGCGATGCCGGCGTGAATGACCTGGCGGTAGCGGATGATCTTGGCGTAGAGAATGATCTCGGAGTCGCACACGACGCTGGGCCGATTGTATTCGACTCCGGCATGTCCTCGATTGATTCCGGCGCAGCGGCCATCGATTCGGGTATCGCAGTCGCGCCGGCGGACGTGTCCGGCGGATGCTACGTTGGCGGGACGTCGACGACTCCGACGTCGGGCGGATTCACCGCTCTGCTTCTTGCGCTAGGCCTCACCGCAATCGCACTGCGCCACCGAACGAACTAACCGTACTGGCGTCTCGGCGGCTAACCCCTCCGCCCACGCTAGTCCCGAGGTGCGCGCCAGCGGCGGAGTTTGCGCGGCCAGTCGGCGGGCGCAGCGTCTTTGTGGCTGGCGTAAATCGTCTTCAAAAAGGCACGTGCTGAGTCGACTGACCACGCGTCGGGCGTCCCGGCCGTCCACTCGGCGAAGGAGATTGCGCCATCGCTACGTGCGATGGCTATCTCGCACACGTGTGATGTCTCGGCGAGTGCCACCGTCACGCGATATGTGACGCGCGCATCGTCAACCGACAAACGCTCAAAGAGCAGGCGCGCGCCGTGATCAGGTTTTAGAAGACTGGCTGCCATCGCTGTACGAGTGGAACGCTCGCATCCAATGACGGTGGTGGCAACACGCCGCCGTCGCCGTCGGTGGGAAGGGGTGGCGGGGGAAGCGGGACTTCGACGAGGTTGCCGTGACGAAACGCGACTGCGCCTCCATCGGGCAGAACGTACGCGCCCATGTCGGGGTTGAACTTGGGGATCAGAACCTCAACGGGACGCTGTAGCTCGCCGCGAACGCGCCCCTCGAGCACTTCCACGCGAATCGGACGGTCGAGATTGAACACATAGCCGCCTTCGCGGATCTCCATGTGATAGGTCTCTTCTTGGTATTCGAGGTCGCGCTGAAAGTTGATGTGCTGCTGGCCAATGCGATGATGCGGACGATGCGCGAGCACAAAGCTCATCAAGCGCACCGCGATGTGATTGTGCAAGCGATGGCAGCCATGCGAATGGCGACGCATGATGCTCATGTAGTCGACCGAGCCGTGCGAGCGAATGCCTTCATCGCCCATCAAGCGAAGGTCGCCGCCTTCCGTTTCCGCGTAAGGGTGATGGTAGGCCGCGACCAAACCATACGCCGACGCGTAACTCGGACCGGTCTCGTGATAGTCCACTTCGTAGGGCAAGGGATTTTGGCGACGGCGACTCCTCGGCGTACGATTGAGCAAGCTCTTGGGCGGAGTGGTCTCGGGCGGTAACCACACAGGTGCCGACACAATTTCAGTCCACACCACAGGGCCAAACGGCGAGCCTTTGTACTTCCACCATTCGACGCCGTCGACGAACTCCGTGCGCCAACCGCCGATGGTGGTGCCGAAACGCGCAAGAGGAATACGCTGGCCCATGTAGCTCGTGAAGATGGTCGTGCGCGGGCGGCGCTCGACGGATTGCGGAAGCTCGTTTCCCTGCTCGTCGTAGGGAAAGTCGTACCAGACGTCGCCGCGATCAATCTCGACGGTGAGATCCATGTCGCCGGCGTAGTACTCGGGGAGCTCCGGTCCGTGAATGGCGACCCACCGCGGAGCGTCGCTGGGCATCTCACCCAAGCCATCGAGGAACGCCAACGTCGATTCAGGCGTCGCCAAGCCGAACGCCTCGACGACCGCCGCTTGCACTTCCGCTTCCATGTTGCGAATCGGATGCTGCGCCCCGTCGCGGCCTCGATAGCGGAACTGAGTGATGCTGCCGTCTTCAAGAACGCCAAGCGCTTGCATGGCGCGTTCGGTCAGAACACGCACCACCGCTTCGCGCTCGAGCTCGAACGGAGTCTTGCGAAGCGCCTCGAGCGTATCGCGACTAAGCGCGCCCCATCCGTACACACGGTTTCGCTTCTCGAACTTCGCCAACGCCAAATGGCTTGCCCAATCGATGGCCCCTCGCGAAACGCGCCCTACGCCGCGAAAAAAGCCTTCGCACTCCAAACGCGTTTGCGCGGCGCGAATCGCGAGCTGGCGCGGCGCTACCCGATCGTACTGAGTGAGAAGGTCGCGATCTTCCGCGCGCAAGGTTGTGCGATCCAGGGTGTCGAGAGTTTCCGCGTGATTGCGCGCGAGCAAGCGGCGCACCTGCACTTGCAGCAAATCGAATCGCTGCGCGTCGCGACGCGCCACTGCATCGCTCTGTCCATTGTTGGCGGCACCGTTGAACGCGGCAAGCGCCGTAAGATCGAGGGTATGCTCACAGGCATTGTCGTTGACCGCGTGAAAGCGGGTGCGCAAGAGCTTGAGCGTGGGCGCAATGCCGTAGAGCTCGAGATACTCGTCTTCGCGCGCGCGGTCTCCATGCTGATTGTTCGGAAACTCACCGCGCGCAAGCGCCAGGTAGTTCACGCGAAAGGAGCTTGGCTGAATCGGTTCCGCTTCGCTGCCGCGCTCGGAGAAGAGATAGGGCGTCCATTCTTCCCCAAGGTCGAGGATGATGTAGCCCTCGGTGCTGGCGAGCGCGGCGTCGATCTGCCGCTCGCTATGCGCGTGCTCCCAAAGAGCCACCGGGCGAGCCATGGGGGGCGGGCGACTGTCCACTCGCGCGTGCGGATCGGGAGCGGGGCCCAACGCTGCATCACGACCGGCGTCGGTGTTCGCGTTCGCGAAGAGCGGAAAGCGCTTGCAGCCGTTTAGAAAAACGCCCGCAGCGAGCGCCAATATTACGGCGCGGCAACGTATCGAAATCACACTCGGACCTTTGGGCACTTGGCGCCTCAGCGCAAGTTTCGGGGCAATAAGCGACAGGCTCATAGAGCGCTCTCTACGCACCACGCGTGCCAGAAATAACCACTTGTAATCTTTGCGCTATTCCCGCAGAAACGCGACTCAATGCGTCCGCGCTGACACAAGCCGCGGCGCGCCGCACACGTGCGACGGGGACGATCGGTGAAATAGTGAAATAGCGGCGCGCTATTTCACTATTTCACCGATCGTCCCCGCTTTCGGGGTTGAAGACGGTGTCCCAGTCCAAGATCATGGCGAGCAGGGGAAGTGGGGCGATTTTCACGACGACTGTGAGTTCTTCGTCGAAAGGGGCGCGGTCGGAGCCGTCGAACTTGAACGAGACCGTTGGAATGCGGAGCGCGACAGAGAACGCGCCCAAGGAAAGAAAGGGCGCGACATGAAAGCTGCCCGTGCCCGCCCAGCCGTTGCCGGGCGCGCGGTAGTCAAAGCCGAGCTCGACGCCGAGAAATCCTCCGGCCTGTCCCCCGATTGAGAAGCGCGGCTGGATCGAATCCGGTGAGCCGAACGCATTCGCGAGCTCCGCTTGCGCGAAGAAGCCCGCCTCCACTGTTAGCAATCGATCGAGCGCCGTGCGAAACGCCGATTGGTACATGCCCATTCCCTCGCTATCAGGAACGGGTGCGAGCGAGCCGATGAAGTAGGTGTACGTGCCTTCGAGACCGATGCCTGTGCCACGCGTGTTGCCCTCATTGGCGCTGTCGCGCGTAACGATCAGTCCGACATTGGGCAACCAACGACGCCCCCATCCTTCGTCGGCGTGCGCCACGGGGATGAAGGCGAAGAGAACGAGTGCGATTGACGCAAGTCGCGTCAGAGACCGCCTCCTCCGTCTACGTCGATGGTGCGCGCATTGAAATAGTCGCATTCGAGGACGAATTTCACGGCTACCCAAAGATCTTCGGTGGTTCCGATACGACCAACGGGAATGGTCGCGACAATCGCATCGCGCGCTTTTTGATTCATGCCGGCCGTCATGGGTGTCTCGACCATGCCCGGCGCAATCGCGCCAACGCGAATGCCGAAGCTCGCGAACTCGCGCGCCCACGTCACCGTGTTCGCAGCGAGGCCAGCCTTCGCGGCAGCGTAGTTCGACTGACCGCGGTTACCGTGACGTGCGATCGACGACATGTTCACGATGACGCCGGGACGCGTCCCGGTCTCGACCATCTTCGCCACGGTCTCGCGCGTCATGAACGTTGCGCCGCTCAAGTTAACGTCGATGACCGCTTGCCATTGCTCGCGCGACATCTTCTTGATGGCGCCGGTCTCGCGATCCTTCTTGACCAGCAAGCCGTCACGAAGAATGCCCGCGTTGTTGATGAGGCCGTTCAAGCCGCCCATCTCTTTGTGCGCGAATGCCACGAACGACTCGCAATCGGCTTCGTCGGCGACATTGAGCTTGCGGACGAAAACTTTGCCCTTGAGGCCCTTGGCCTGCTCGGCCACCTGGGCCAACCCAGCTTCATTAACATCGCCGGCAGCCACTTGGGCGCCTGCCGCCGCCAGTTGGAGGGCGAAATGAGCGCCCATGCCCTGAGCACCGCCAGTTACAATGATCATCAGGTCTTCCAGCTTCATGACGGCCTCCGGTAGCGGGCTTCTTTGTCGAGATCTAAGGCCCGCGCGCTCAGGCTGATAGCATGGCTAACCGCTGATCGCGAAGACCTATGAAGCAACCCCAAGGCACAATGAGAATGTGGTCGAAAGCCGCCGAATCTATCGCGGTGATGACCGGCGTTCACGAGACCGTTCAGGCCCTGATTCACGGGCGCGCGTTTCGCCATTTCAGCGAGGGGCTTCGACAGTATCTGACGATCCGCCTCGGCGGAATCGCTGCCGGCGACGATGCGCTCAACGAATTGCGCAGCACGGTTTCGACATGGCCGCCCGATCAGTTGGTGCAGCTGCCCGGTCCGCGCGCGCATCTCTATCGCTTGGCGCATGAGCTCATCGAACGGCGCTTGATGGAGCGCGGCAAGCTATCCCCGGGGACGATGGCGCAGTTGCCGTGGCGCGAGCATGGCCGCCCGATACCGACCGATTACGCTGACGCGCTCAAGCGCATTCGTACACAGCTGCCGCCGGAAGACTCCGAGCTGCTTGAGCTGCACTACGCTCGTGAGCTCTCCGAAGAGGAACTCGCCTTCATGTTCGATCGCGCCCAGGCCGAGGTCGAAGCCGACCTTGCGCGCGTGCTCCTTGTCGCAGAACGCATCCTGGGTCGCACGCCACCGAGCGTGATTCCCGGAACCGCGGGCGCCCTGATCGAGGCGTTCGCGCTAGAGCCGCCGCCGAGTGCGGCTGAGAACATTGGCGACGCGCCTACGCAAAGCTCGCTGACGGTGGGCGCCGTGATCGGTGACCGCTATCGTCTCGACAAGAAGGTTGGCGCAGGCGCGTTCGGCGATGTCTTTCGCGCGTCTGACACTGAGGTGCCAGGCCACACCGTTGCGCTCAAGCTCTTGCATCAACCATCGCTATCCGAAACGGCCAAGGCCGCAGCGCTTCGTGAGTTGCTGCTAATTGCATCGGTGTTTCACCCGTCAATCGTGCAGTTCAAAGACCACGGCTGGTACGAGGGTCGTCTGTGGTTCGTTATGCCGTGGTATGCGGGTGAAACGCTCGAAGCACGTATGACGCGTGAGCCGCTCTCCCGTTCAGATGCGCGCAAGATCTTCGAGCCACTGGCGCGCGCGCTCGCGACAATGCACGCCGTCGGTATTCGCCACCAGGACGTGAAGCCCGACAACATCTTTCTCGCTCGACTCGAGGCTGCAGGCAGCGACGGAGAAGGAATTCTTCCTGTCTTGCTAGACCTCGGCGTTGCTGCGAAGGAAGCCGAAGTCATGCTGGCCGGCACGCCGATGTATTTCGCGCCGGAAGTCGCGGCGCAGTTCGCGTCCCTGCCCATCCAGCACAACGTCACTATCAGCGCCGATATATTCTCGCTCGCACTCTCCTTGCGTAACGCGCTCGAACCCAGCACGCAGGAAGAGGTGGCCGGCGGCGCCGTCGCAGCGTTCGTCGAGTACCGAGCGCAGAATCGCCCCCAGCTACCCGTAGACAAAGACCTTCGCTTCCTCAATCCCTACTTCGAGCGTTGGCTTTCGCCAGATCCAGATAAGCGTCCGACGGCCGAGGCCTTTGTGCGTGAGCTCGCGGTTCTGACGGCGCCCGAAGAACGCAAAGAGCGAAGGCGACGCACGCTGCGTTGGCTCTTGCCGACGGCGTTTGCGTTGCTATCGATTTTTGGTGCGGCAGTTTATGTGCTCCAGAAGAATGCGCAGTACCAACGCTTGCAGGCGCTAGAGGCACGCAGCGAGGCCTCTTCTGCACGTGCCGACCTGAGCGTTGCCAATGCACGGCGCGTGGCGCTTCAAGAAGGCATATCGACGCTACAAAGCGAGATTAATTCCAGTCAGTTTACGCGTGCCCAGCTCGCGACCGAGCTCGCGACCAAGCAAGGCCAGATACGCATTTTGCGCGAGGACATCGCGCGCGCCGATCGCAACGAACGTCAGCTGCGAACGAGTCTCACCGAGACCGAAGCCCGCCGGGCACAGCTCGATACGGACCTGACAACGACACGTGGCCAGCTCGCGACAAGCGAAGCACGCGGAACTCAACTCACGAATGACCTTTCGCGCGCTCGCCAAGATATTCAACAGCGCGACACCATGCTTGCCGAAGCACGCGGAGAGGCGGCGCAGTTCTCGCGCGATTTGTCGGAAGCACGCTCGCGCATTGCGCAGCTCTCCAGCGACACCGACAACCTGCGCGCACAGATCGCGGCGTTTGACGCGCGCGGACGGGATCTTGAACGAAGGCTGGCCGACCAAGAGCGAAGGCTGGCCGAAGCGGAGTCTGCGCGCGCCCGTGCAGAGAGCGAAGTTGACGATCTGCGCCGCCAACTAGCGCGTGCGAACTCGACGCCCCGCACGAATCCAACGCTTGTGCCCGGCATCGATGCCCAACAGCCAGTCGTCGTGCAGCCGCCGGTTCTGCCAACGCCGAATGATCCACCGGCCCCGACAAACACCGGTCGAACGCGCCGCGGGCAACGCGTGCAGTAGCGGGCGATGTAGCCCGGCTGGCACGATGCGGCGATTCGGTCTATTCAACGCCTCTACCTATGAGGAAACGAATGAATCTTGCGCACCGCACCGTCGGTCTTATTTCGGCCGCACTCTTTGTCGCTGCATGCTCGAGCGATCCCGAACCGGGAACCGACGCAGGCCTGGGAACGGACTTGGGCTCCCGTACCGACCTTGGCGTCGCGGTCGACTTGGGTGTGGATATCGACCTCGGGCCGGGCGTCGACGCGGGCCCGCGTATTGATCTCGGTGCAGATTTCGATCTCGGCGCTGACCTTGATGGTGGGGGCGAGTGCCCGGCGATTACACTGCCGGGGCTTACGGTCGAAGACATCGCGGTAGGTCATGACTTTGACGCGCCCATCTTCGTGACGCAGGCGCCGGGCGAGACGGAAGCGCTATGGGTCGTAGAGCGCGCCGGTCGAATCGAAGTCGTGCGCGACGGCAGCGTCAGCACCTTCCTCGATATGACTTCAACCATTGGTCCCGCTCCGGGTTCGATGGGTGACGAACGCGGTCTGCTCGGTCTGGCGTTCGCGCCTGACTATGAGACGTCGGGTCGCTTCTTCGTCGCTTACACCGTGACGAGTGGGTCGATGGCCAATCGCGTAGCTGAATATCATCGCAGCGACGCCGATCACTACGTTGCAGATTCGGCGCGCGTCGCACTGCTCGTCGACCAAACAGATCCGCAAAGCAATCACAATGGCGGTATGTTGGCGTTTGGTCCGGACGGAAAGCTCTACGTTGGCATGGGCGATGGCGGCGGCGCGAATGACGACGACACCGGTCACGGCGCCAACGGCAATGCGCTCAACCTCAATACGCTGCTCGGCAAAATCCTGCGACTCGATATCGATGCACCGGGCGCAGACTACGCAGCAGCGGGCAATCCTTTCTCGTCGCCCGATGGCCTTCCGCAGATTTGGGCGTACGGCGTTCGCAATCCGTGGCGCTTCTCGTTCGATCGCGCAACCGGCGATTTGTACATCGGCGACGTGGGCCAGAGCGCGTACGAGGAAATCGACGTGCAAGCCGCCTCCAGCAGCGGCGGCGAAAACTACGGCTGGCGCGCCTACGAAGGCAACCACCTTCGTGACCCGGATAGCGAAAGCTTGGTGCCGGTGCATGCAGCGCCCGCCGTTGAAGTCGCGCAAGGCCTCTCGTCCACCGTGCTGCGCAACGCATGCGCAATCACAGGTGGTTACGTCTATCGCGGTAGCGCCCTTCCCGACTTAGCCGGCCTTTACTTCTTCGGCGACTATTGCAGCGCAGATATCGCGGTCTTCCGTCGTTGCGGTTCGACCATCGTCGGTCCCGTTCGCGTGCCTGATCTCAACGACACCGGCCGCGCTCTCAGCTCTTTCGGCCAAGACAACGCGGGCGAGCTCTACATGGCTTCTGTGAGCGATAACCGAGTCGTTCGCATCGTCGGCGAACCCTAGTTCGCATCGCGGTCTTCGCTATGCCGGAGCTTCCGGACATCACGGTTTATGTTGAACGCTTGGCTGCTCACACCGTAGGCACCAAGCTTTCTGCTATTCGGCTTTCGAATCCATTCTTGCTGCGGACTGTGGATCCGAAGCCGGTCGAGCTCGTGGATGCATTGGTCATCGGCGTATCGCGGCTTGGCAAGCGCGTCGTGATCGAGCTCCACGGCCCCTTCTTCATCGCAATTCACTTGATGAAGGCGGGACGGCTGAAGTGGCTCGAGGCTGGCGCGAAAATCCCAGGCAAGCTCGGACTTGCGGCTTTTGATTTTGAAAACGGGTCGTTGATTCTCACCGAAGCGGGATCGAAACGCCGCGCGTCACTACATCTCTTCCGTACGCGTGAAGCGCTCCAGGGTTTGAACGCGGGCGGTATCGAGATTGCAGGGTCGACGCTGAGTGCGTTCAAAGAAGCACTCGTGCGCGAGAACCACACGCTCAAGCGCGTGCTCACGGATCCACACGTCTTCTCCGGAATCGGCAATGCGTACTCGGATGAGATTCTGCACCGCGCAAAACTCTCGCCGCTCGCGCAGACGCAGAAGCTCGATGACAATCAGATCGCGGGCCTGCACGAAGCAACGCAGAACGTGATGCGCGAGTGGACAGAACGCTTGCGCGCTGAAGCGAAGGCCGGTTGGCCCGAGAAGGTGACTGCCTTTCGCCCGGAGATGGCAGTGCATGGGCGCTTCCGCGAACCGTGTCCCGTATGCCAGACGCCGGTGCAGCGAATCGTCTACGCCGAAAATGAAACGAACTACTGCCCGCTCTGCCAAACGGGCGGGCGCGTGCTCGCCGACCGGGCGCTTTCCCGCCTTCTCAAAGAGGACTGGCCGCGCAACCTCGACGAAATGGACGTCTCGGTCGTGTCGCGCATGGGCCGCAAATAAGCAGGCGCAATTTTGAGATGGAACGGATCTAAGCGGGAACGCCGGGCGCTTCGTGTCCGCTCACAGCGACGTATTCCGTGTAACCGCCGCCGTAGAGACGGGGGCCTTCCGAGGTGATCTCGAGAACACGGTTGGAGAGCTCGGCTAAAAAGTGACGATCATGCGAGACGAAGAGCATGGTGCCTTCGAAGTTCTTCAACGTCGCGATCATCATCTCTTTGGTGTCCATGTCGAGATGGTTAGTCGGCTCATCAAGCACCAGGAAGTTCGGCGGATCGAAGAGCATCTTGGCGAGGACCACGCGGGCCTTCTCACCACCCGACAAGATCCGAATGGGCTTGTCGATGTCTTCGCCCGAAAATCCGAACACACCACCCAACGTTTTCAGCGCACCGATCGACGCCTTGGGGTGCGTGTTGATGAGCTCTTCCCACACGGTGTTGTTTCCGTTCAATACGTCCATCGCGTGCTGCGCGAAGTAACCCATCTTCACACTCGCGCCGACGTTCACGCGACCCGAATCTGCTTCGGTCGTTCCTGTGATCAGCTTGAGCAGCGTGCTCTTGCCAGCGCCGTTGATTCCCATCACGCACCAACGTTCGCGACGGCGAATGAGTAGATCGAAGTTCGTATAGATGACACGTGATCCATAGGCCTTGTTCACGCCGGTGAGACTTGCGACGTCGTCGCCCGAGCGCGGCGGATCTGGAAAGTCGAACGAGAGCTTGCGACGCTGCTTCGGCGGCTCAAGCTTCTCAATCTTGTCGAGTTTCTTCACGCGCGACTGCACCTGAGCAGCCTTCGCTGCCTGCGCTTTGAAGCGCGAAATGAAGAGCATTTCCTTTGCAAGCATCGCCTGCTGCCGCTCGTACTGCGCTTCCGCTTGTGCCTCGGAGAGCGCGCGCTGCGTCATGTAAAAGTCGTAGTCGCCGGTGTACGAAGTAAGCTCACCACGATCGATGTCGATGATCTTGTTCACAAGGCGATTCATGAACTCGCGATCATGCGAAGTCATCACAATCGCGCCCTCGAATCCTTTCAAGTAGCTCTCAAGCCAAATGATCGATTCGATGTCGAGATGGTTGGTGGGCTCATCGAGCAAGAGCACATTGTGACGCATCAACAAGATGCGCGCCAATGCCACGCGCATCTTCCAGCCACCGGAGAGCGCACCCACGTCGCCGTCCATAACTTCTTGCGCGAAGCCGAGCCCCGCCAAGATTTCGCGTGCGCGACTCTCGAGGGCGTAACCGCCAAGCTCCTCGAAACGTCCCTGCGCCTCGCCAAACTCCTCGATCAAGCGCTCCATCTGATCGGCTTTGTCGGGATCAGCAAGCGCCGCTTCAATCTCGCGCAGCCGTCGCGCAACATCTGAGATAGCGCCCGCGCCGTCCATCGTTGCGCCGACAACGCTCCTGCCCTTCATCTCGCCGACGTCCTGGCTGAAGTAGCCGATGGTGATGCCGCGATCGATAGAGACAGTGCCCGTATCTGGAGCTTCTTCCTTCACGATCATGCGGAAGAGCGTCGTCTTGCCCGATCCGTTGGGACCCACCAAGCCAATCTTCTCGCCACGGTTCACGGACGCCGACGCGTCGGTAAAGACAATCTGATGTCCGTGCTGCTTGCCTATGCCATCAAAGCGAATCACGCGCGCTTTATACACGATTCGCGGCGTTGCGCTCGTTACGAGCTCCTTGCATGCTTTGCCCCGCCTATGAATGCCCCCGCAAATCCGCCGCCGACGGTAACGGATGACGAAATCGCAGCGACTTCCCCAAGTGCAATGATTCGCGCGACTGCGGGAATTCAGATTGGATCGGGCGTCCTGACCGCGCTTACGGCGGCGCAAGTCCTGACCTCGGTTCGCTATGACGGGCCGATGCAATTCGTGCCCATGGCGATGGTGGCATTCGGTCTGTTCGGCATCCCCGTCGGCGCCAACGTCTTTCGCATGCGGCTTTGGGCCGCCCAGGCAGGCTGCGTGATTTCGGGAGTCGTCGCGTTACTTCAAGCGGCTCTCTTTGTTGTGAATCTGGGCAACGGAATGCTTTCGTGCTTGGGCTTGGTCTCGCCGCCCTTCGCGCTCTTGAGCTTTGTGTTCTCCTTCTTCGCGATCGGACCATGCGCACGCGCCACCGCGATCAAGGCACGCATGCAAGCCGCCGGACTCGACCTTGGAAACTGACGTCAACCACTACGTCGTGATTGATCTCGAAGCAACGACCAGCTCCAATGGCTCATTGCCGAAAGACGAGATGGAGACGATCGAGATTGGAGCCGTATTTGTGGACGCCTCCGATCTCTCCGTTGTCGGTGAATTTCAAACATTCATTCGGCCCATGCAACACCCGCAGCTTTTACCATTCTACACCGAGCTGACTACGATCACCCAATCGATGATCGATGACGCCCCGATCTTTCCAAGCGCGCTCGCCGACCTCGTGCGCCATATCGTGACGCCATTCTCGACGACACGCTTCTGCTCGTGGGGGTTGTTCGACAAGACGCAGTTCGAGCGCGACTGCGCGTTTCACGAGATCGCGTATCCCTTACCCGAGCATATTAATCTCAAAGATCAATTCTCGAAGACTCAGGGAAAGCGCCGCACCTACGCGATGTCGGAAGCGCTGAAGATTTGCGGCGTTGAGCTC
Organism: Sandaracinaceae bacterium; assembly: GCA_016712745.1. Lineage (GTDB taxonomy): Bacteria > Myxococcota_A > Polyangia > Polyangiales > JADJQN01 > JADJQN01. The sequence continues at coordinate 69,207 of JADJQN010000015.1, read as the reverse complement.
GATGGGACTCACCACCGCGGCATTGACGACGCTCGCAGCATCACGAAGCTGCTCCCGTGGATTGTTGGCGAGAACCGCATATGAAGGCGCCGTCTGCCACCCCGCTTCAGCGCAAGGTTATGTTTGGTGTGCTTGCCCTGGTGTTTGTCCTTCTCGCTCTCGCAACGCCCGATCGAAGCAAGCCAGCTGTTCCCGAAGTTGGAACGCGCGCCTTTGCGTGGGACGCCAATCCCTTGTGGCGCCGATTGCACGCGCAGTTTGAGGAAGCGCGACATCAGCCACTCGCGCGCGTGAATCCGCGCATCGAAGTATTGTTCGCGACCGTACGCACCGAGCTCTCGCTGCTGGTTGCGGCGAACGCTGGGCCATCGGATACGCGCTTTGACGCGTTGCAAAACGACCTCTTTACGTTGAGTGCGTTCGTCGCTGCGCACCCATCGCGCGCGGCGGAACTCGCAGCGTTCGTGACGACCATGCGCACGGAGGTGAAGAAGCTGTCTGAGACGTGGCGCGCCGATGAGAACGCGCGTCGGCGTCTGTATCGGCTTTTGTATGGCAGCCGTGGGGCGCTCGAAGAGGTGCTCTTGCAAGCGGGTCGCGGCTCGGTACCCGAAGTCTTGATGGGAGTCGACGAACCGTCGGCAGCGCCGTCCGTGGTGATTCGAGGCGTGCGCATCCATAGCGGCGATGTCCTTCTTTCGCGGGGCGAAACAGCAACGTCGGCCTTGATCGCGCGCGGCAATGACTACCCGGGCAACTTCTCCCACGTGGCGTTGGTGCACATCGATGAACGGACGCACCGCGTTTCGCTCATCGAAGCGCACATTGAGGTGGGCGTTGTCGTGAGCTCGCTTGAGAGCTACCTCGGTGACGGGAAACTACGCATTTTGGTGCTACGTCCGCGCGCGGATCTGCCGGCGTTGGTCGCGAATCCGAGCCTTGCGCACGTGGTTGCGACGCGTGCTCTGCGTAGGGCGCAAGAACGCCACATCCCCTACGATTTTGAAATGGACTACGCCGATCACGACAAAGCGTTTTGCTCAGAGGTCGCGTCAGCGCCTTACGCCGATGCTGGCGTTTCGCTCTGGCAGAGCCTGTCCTCGATGTCATCACACGCGAACAGCTTCTGGCTGGCGTCGTTCGGCGTCACCCATTTCCAAACGCACGCGCCCGCGGACCTTGAGTACGATCCCCAGTTGCGCGTGGTGGCCGAGTGGCGCAATCCCGCGACGCTGCTGCAGGATCACGTAGACAACGCCATCGTTGACACTCTTCTCGAGGAAGCAGACCGCGGCGAGCCAATCCGCTTCAAGTGGTGGATGCTCCCGTTCGCGCGATTGGCGAAGGGCTACAGCGTCGTCCTCAACTGGTTCGGCAAAGTCGGTCCCGTCCCCGAGGGCATGAACGCAGCCGTCGCATTGCGCGCAAGCTCCCTCGCCTCGCGCCACGCCCGCATCCGCGCCCGCGTGATGAACGACATCCGCCGCTACCGCGAAGGGCGCCACGCGATGCCGCCTTACTGGGACCTCGTCACGATCGCACGCACCCAAACCTCCCGCACCCCCTGGTAAACCTCGGGGACACGCTCCCCGTCAAAAAACGATATTATTTCGAGTGGTTACTGACCGAGATTGGCCGCGCAAACTTGATACCTGGCGACGCTAATGTATCAAATTCGCGCGGCCAAACTCGGTCCGCAAGTCGTTGAAATCAAACGCTCGCCGAGGAGGGAGCGTGTCCCCATTGCCCCATTGCTGTGCGGGGGCGCGTGTCAGCGGGTTAGTGGTGGTTCGGCGCTCGGGTTGGTGAGCGCGGTGAGGACGTGATCGCGCCATGCGCCGTTGATGTAGAGGTAGTCGCGCGCATAGCCTTCCACCGTGAAGCCGAGTCGGCGCAGTAGTCGACCGCTGCGCTCGTTCGTCGGCGCGTAGTTCGCCATCACGCGATGAAACCCCATCGCGTCGAACACGTGTCGAAGGGCCGCTCGCGCCCCTTCGTACATAAGGCCTTGTCCCGCGTAGCGATGGTCGATCGCGTAACCAAGAATGCACGCCTGGAAGGGACCGCGCGCCATCTGCGTGAAATGGCAATGACCGACGATTGGACCGTTCGGCTCATTCTTGTCGTGCATCACCAGACGCACGGCGCGTTCACTCTGGAACTCATCGTGGTCTTGTGTGATGCGTGCTTCCCACCAGGCAGCGGTGTAGAACCCCTCGGGTCGGGGCGGATCCCAGGGATCAAACCTCACGCGATTGTCTTCGAAGAAAGCGACAAACTTCGCTGCGGCCGCCGGGCGCGGCACGGTGAGCAAAAGGCGTTCGGTCTGAAGTTCGGGCACGGGCCGGTAAGCCATCGAAACGAAAGCCTATCATCGAGCGAATCGACGTGCAGCTGGCGAAAGACCGGGCTGTGCCCCAAGGTAGGTCGCATGGAAAGCATTGATACGAACAAGCTGCGCATCCCGACCGCCGCTGAGGCTCTGAAGGGTCGGGCCGAGCCGATCGTGACCAAGCTGGAAAAGCATCACGTGCTCAAAAGCGAAGTGTCTGCTCCGTTTCCCGAAGGCATGGAGCTTGCCATGTTCGGCCTGGGTTGTTTCTGGGGAGCCGAGCGCAAGTTCTGGCAGATCAAAGGCGTCTACTCGACGCAGGTCGGTTACGCGGCCGGGCCGACGCCCAATCCCACGTACGAAGAGGTCTGCACGGGTCGTACAGGTCACACGGAAGTGGTTCGCGTCGTCTTCGATCCCAACGTCGTCACGTTCGAAGAGCTTCTCAAAGTGTTTTGGGAGAATCACGATCCAACGCAAGGCATGCGCCAGGGCAACGACATCGGCACGCAGTACCGGTCCGGCATCTACGTCTACAATGATGCTCAGCGCGCTCTCGCGACGAGCTCACGCGGCGCGTATCAAGACTCGCTCATGAAAGCCGGGTATCGCGGCATCACGACCGAGATCGTGCCCGCACCGACGTTCTACTACGCCGAGGAATATCACCAGCAGTACCTCGCTAAAAATCCGAACGGCTACTGCGGTATCGGTGGCACGGGCGTCGCCTGCCCAATCGGCCTGGTTACATAAGTCCCGATTGCGGAAATAGCCGCTGCGGTTAGCGATACGTCGCAATTAACACCGTCTTGGGGCTGGTCCCAAACTTTGTGATTCGAGCCTCGCTCGCTAAAGTGCCACTGGCATGCAGCGCGGCAGGACTTTCATCGGGTTGTTTCTACTGGTTGCGTGCACCGCGTCGTCCGCGCTTGCGGACGACCGATGGATCGTCGTGGAGGCGCGAGGCGAGCAAGACGCGCCGTCGCCCATCGTCGAACGCGTTCGTCGTGTCCTTCGTACGCCAACGATTGCGATCATCGACCGTGCTGAGGCCCAAGCCGTGCTCGGCCGTAACATGATTGCGCCGGTCACAGAGATCCCCGACGCACTGCGTACGACGCTCGCGCAAACTGCCGAGCGCGCACTGGAGGAAGTAGCCCGTGGTCACAACGCACGCACGCGCGAGATGGTGAGCGAGGCGCTGTCGCAGGTCGGCGATCTTCTACCGTTCGTGACGCGTGAAGTTCGCCCCCGTCGCGACATCGGCGATCTATGTCTGTTCTCAGTACGCGCGCATCTCAATGAGCAGCACGATGCTGAAGCGCATGCTGGCGTGCTTGAGTGCTTGCGGATGATTCCAGATTTACAGCCGCCACCGGACTTGCATCCACCCGAAGTGCGCGATCTCGTGACCGCCGTGCACAACGAGCTTTCGGCGAGCGCCGCGCGCCATCTCTACATCACGTCTCGACCCGCGTCGGCACACGACTGTCCTGTGTACGTGAATGGAACGCGGGTGGGCCAAACTCCCACCGTGTCCCTCCCGATCGTGCCGGGAAAGTACTTTGTTCAAGTCGAATGTGTCAGTCGGCACCCAGTGCCCGCATACACGTTCGAGATGCCTGAACGCGCGGATGGCGTGTTCGTCGGTTACCTCCCGATGTTGCGCGCGGCGCTTGCGACCGAGCCGGACATTCACCTCGCCTATCGTGCCGGCTCGGGTGACGAACCCCGCCGCTTGGAAGATGCGTACTCGCTCGTGGGCAGCTTGGGAATCGGACACGCCATTGTGGTCGCACACGACGGTAATCAGGTCACGCTCACGCGCGTGGATCGCGGGTGCTCGTTGCCCGGCTACGACCTCCCGCTTCCGCCGGAGCTCGCGCATCAACGCGATAGCTCGGCTGACGATCGAGAGCTTCGCGCGGCGCCCCCTGTCGACTGTGACTTTCAGTCGGTGTCGATCTCCCAGAACGCAACCGACGACGAAATCGACGAAGCGCTCGATCATTTGCACAGCTTTCAAGAGCCCCAAGTCGCCAGCGGGGCGCCTACGTCACTTGTACTGGGCGTGACCTCGTTCAGCATCGGCATGGCCGGCCTGCTGACTAACTTGGTCTTCTACGGACTCTACGTGCACGACCAGCGCCGTCTCGACGTCGCATTCCCCACCGACCCCGACTACGCGGACCGCCTCTCGTCCCGAAACTTCACCTCGGCGTTGGTCATGGGCGTGGGCGCGGCGAGCGCGACGCTGCTCACGGCATCGATGCCGCTCCTGCTTCCTTCACGCGACGGCATGCCGTGGTGGAGCTGGGTAGCTGGCGGCGCGGGACTTGCGCTTGCGACCACAGGGATCATTCTCGCAGCCAATGACAACTCGCATCTTAGCGAAGACCAGATGCATTTCGAACGCACCGTTCCGCTCGGGCCAACCCTCGCGATGTACTCGGTCCCCCTCTTGGCCATCCCTCTGACATACGCGTGCCGCTCGCTATTTCACGACGATGCATCGCACACGAGCGCGTCGCTCTCGCTCAACCAAAACGAGCTTTCACTCAGCGTTCAAGGGAGTTTCTAATGATGCGTTTTGTACTCGCCCTCCTGGTTGTAACCTCAGCCCTTCCCTCGATCGCGAAAGCGGATACAGCAGCGGTCATCGGCACGACTCAAGCGCCGCAAATACCAGAAGCGATACGCACCGAAGCCATCGATGCTGTTTCGCGCGCGCTCGCGACCGACGGAGTCACGGTCATGTCTGCACGCGACGCTCAACTGCGCATGCTCGGCGATCCGGCACAGAGCTGCACCGAAGTCACCTGCGCCGATCAAATCGCGCGCCATCTTGGAGTCGATTTCGTTGCGCTCGTAACGGTGTGGGCACGGCGCGATCAATCAACGCCAAGCTCGGTCACTGTCACGCTCGTCAATGCCGAATCGCATAGCTTTGGGGGAGAAGGCGACGTCGAGCATCTCGGAAGCATTCTCGATGCCGCCGATGCGGCCGTCTTCGAAGCGCGTCAGCGTCAGAGCGCGGGCACGCTCGGTTTCCTACGCGTCCGCAGTACTCCGAGTGGTGCGAGTGTCGAATCCGATGGGGAGACTCTCGGGCAGACGCCGTTCTTCCGCGGCATCGCACCAGGCCATCATCGCGTTGTAGTGCGGCGCGACGGATACGCGGCCGAGCAACGCGATATTGATGTGGCGCTCCATCAGGAAACTGCGGTTGACGTCACGCTCACCGAAGGAAACTCGGGAGCGCCGACACCGGCTGAAGCTGCCGACGCGGCTCGGGTCGTGAATGCCGAGCATCGCGAGTCACGTGTGTCGCCGTGGAACTATGTCATCGCAGGTGGGCTGGCAGTGGCGGCCGTTCCCATGCTCGTCTCGTCGCTCTCTACGCTCGCGACAAATGGCGATGTTCTCGACGACGGATCGCAAGTGCATTTCGGCGCGCAAAGCGGAGTGCTTCTTGGCTTGGGCATCGCGGCGCTCGGCACAGCAACCTACTTCTTGCTCGCGCATCCGCTGCAGTACGACCTGATGGTGACCAACACAGGCGCCACGTTTGGCGTGCGCGGTTCGTTCTAAGGCTTTGCGGGCGGCACAAGCTTCAGCACGACTCGGACATGCGGTTGTACGCGCAACGAGCCTAGCATTGCGCTGTAGGGCTTGATGCCGAAGTCATGCTGATCGAGGACGACTTCGCACTCGATGCTTTGCTTTGCGAACACGGACAACGGGCGAGTCGTGCCATGCAAATGAAGCTGCCCATCGATACGGCTCCCGTCCGGAGTGCGCACCACCGCGTCTGAGGTGAACTCAATCACCGGAAACGCCGTCGCATGCAGAACTTCGCCAAGAATGTTTTCCTCAATGGTTGCTCGGTCGCGCGACGAAAGTGCCGTCGGCGCATCGATACCATGATGCGTCGCGCAGATAACTTGGAGTGAGCTCGGGTCGAACGAGCCGCGCACGCTCGCGTCATCGATCTGGATTGCGAAGCGGCTCACGCGAATCTTGAGATCATGCGCCGCCGCCGACAGGAGCCCTTCCTTTTGAGTGTAGACAAAGCATTGGGCATTCTCTTGGTCGTAGTTATTCATGCGGAGCTCGCTTTACCCGTTGAGAAAGTGGAACGGCTAACTATCAGACCACGTTTGGTAGGCGAGCGCCTCTTCAAGCGACGCCGCTAAGCTGAACAATGCTCGGTCCGCGCCTAGGCGACCGACGAGCTGGATGCCGATGGGCAATCCGTGACTTGCGCGCGCAGCCGGCATGCTGACTGCCGGTTGACCCGACGCGTTGAACGCTGCTGTGAAAGCACCATTGGGTACCGCAGCATGAAAGAGTTTCTCAGCGCCCATACCCTCGAACGCCCCAACCTTCGGCGCAAACACAGGTGTGGTTGGCAGGAGCCACGCATCGGCGTCGCCAAACCATTGCAGTATGCGGTCTTCGAGATCACGCTTTACCGTCCACATCGTTTCCGAACTGACCGTGCGCCCGCGCTCACGTATCCATTGCGTGACTGGCTCGGTGAATGACTCGGTAAACGGCAGAAGCGGGATGGATGCGATGAGCCTCGACATGAGGGGAAGAAACTCTTCGACCTCGGCCTGCAAGGCGGAGCCTTCCTCTACGATGTGTCCCATCCCTTCGAGCAACTTCGCCGTTCGCACGACGGCTGCGGAGATCTCTGGGTCGACCGCACTCACCGGCGAGCTAACGCAATAGCGAATGCGCAACTGTCGCGGTTTGCGATCGCAGGCGGCGAGGTACGAACTGGCGCGTTCGAGGTCACTCGCAAGTGGTCGACCCGCAAGTATTTCGAGAAGGATGGCTGCGTCACGCACGTCATGCGCGATAGGACCGTTCACAGCCAAGCCAACGGCATCCACGTCCTTGTGCGGATTGGATAGGACGCCGCGACTCGCCTTCCACCCGACCAGACCGCAGAACGCGGCGGGGATTCGTATTGAACCGGCTCCATCGGACCCGGGAGCAATGGGAACCATACCTGACGCGACCGCGGTCGCGGACCCGCCGCTCGAGCCGCCCGAGTAACGTGTTCGATCGAGAGGGTTCCGCGTTGGTGGATGAAGCGACGTGTGCACGTAGGAAAGAATCGCAAGCTCGGACGTTGCAAGCTTGCCGCAAAGAATAAGTCCGCCATCGCGGCAAGTCCGAACGAACTCGCTATCAACCGGCCACACCAACCACGACAACGCGCGCGAACCGACGCGCGTATGCATGCCGCGCATGTGCTCATGGTCCTTGATGCCACTCGGAACTCCCAGCAAACTAGGCAAATCGCCGCCGCGCACAACGCGCTCGTCCACGGCCTTTGCTGCACGCAACGCTCGCCTTTCATCAACCTCCACGAAAGCGTTCAGAGATGGGTTGAGCTCCTCAATCGCGGCAAGAGCCGCTGTCGTGACCTCGAGCGCCGACACGTCTCGCGCCCGAATGCGCGCTGCCACGTCACGCGCCTTGCCACGAAGGAGGTTTGACGCATCGTTGTGCAAGGCGGCCATGACTCGCTCTTATGAGCGGAAAATCTGACGCGTGCAATACCGCCGCGCGCCGTGTTAGAAATCGCAGGGAGGCACCGTGGCGCGAGTTCTTTGTCTTGAAGACGATCCGTCAGTCGCAGAGCTTGTACGCAGGACGCTCGTTCGTGCTGGCCTTACCGTCGAGCTCGAGTTGGCAAACGACAAGGCGTCGTTTACGACAGCATGGAACTCCAGGCAGTTTGACCTCGTACTTTCTGACCACGACGTACCCGGATACTCAGGGCACGCTGCGCTGCGCGAAGCGCGAGCCCGTGAACCACGCACGCCCTTCGTCTTCGTCTGTGCATTTGGCGGCAAGGAGCGCGAAATCGAGTGCATGGAAGCGGGCGCGGACGACTTCGTTTTGAAGGACGAGCTGTGGCGGCTGCCCTACGTAGTGCGCCGGTGGCTCGGGATGAGCCGGCATTCGAGCGCGCTGCCCAGTTCGGCCGTCATTGTAGCCGGCGACGCAACGTCGTCCGCGGGCTCATCACTTCAGGCGGATAACCGCCCTTCAGACGTCGGCATCGAACGCGAAGCATTCACCAAAGACTTCGAGGCGTACGCGTACGCGGTCACCCACGATTTGCGCAATCCCGTTGGTCAAGTGATGGGATTTGCCGATTTGCTTCGCGAAGACCTCGCTGAAATTGCGCCTGCTATCGATCTCACATACATCGACCACATTTTGAGCGCATCGACACGCATGAACGCGATCATCGAAGATCTTGTAAAGCTCGCGCACGTCGATCGTGTACCGATGATGAAGCAGGCGGTCGACCTGAGTGCAATCGCACGTGAGATCGCGGCAAGGCTCGAGACGAGTGCACCTTCGCGTCACGTGAAATGGTCGCTGCCAGACCGCGCAATGGTCAACGCCGATCCCGAGATGATGCGCACAGTCATCGAAGCCTTGCTTTCGAACGCGCACAAATTTACGAGCGCAGCTGCGGTGGCCACCGTGGAGCTTGGCACCGGTGGCCGCGTTGATGGCCAAGACGCATTCTTCGTTCGCGACAACGGCGCTGGGTTCGATATGAACCACGCTAAGCGTCTATTCGTTCCGTACGGACGCTTGCATTCGCAGCACGAGTTTGCCGGCGACGGAGTGGCACTTGCGATGGCGCGTCGCATCGTCCACCGCCACGGTGGTCGCATGTGGGCCGAGAGTCGCGTCGGACATGGCGCAACGTTTTACTTCTCGCTACCCGCACAGGTCTGATCCAACTAGCGCGCGGCTAGGTAAGCACGATGGGCGCGCCATTCATCACCACGAAGGTGTGCTCGAACTGCGCGCCCAGGCAACCGTCCACCGTCCGCAACGTCCAACCGTCATCGAGCTCAAAGACTTCGGTCGCGCTCATCGTCAAGAACGGCTCGATCGTCAGAACGAGTCCTTCCCAGAGAGGCTTCTTCTCGCGACGAATAAAATGGTTTGGCACATGTGGGTCTTCGTGTATGAAGCGCCCTACTCCGTGACCGCCGAGCGTCTCGATGATGCGAAACCCATGACGCTTGGCGTGCTTCTCGACTACCTGTCCAACGATATTGAGCGGCTTCCCGGCACGCGCCTGAGACATCGCGTCAAGTTGCGCTTTCTTCGTCACTTCGAGCAGCTCCTCAACGCGTGGCGAAACATCGCCCACCGCGGTGCTCGCACCAGTGTCGGCCCAGTATCCGTCGAGCTCCGCCGACACATCGATGTTCACGAGATCTCCGTCGCGAAGGCGCTTCTTGGACGGGATACCGTGCGCGAGGTCTTCATTTACGCTGATGCAAGTGAAGCCGGGAAACTTGTAAGCAAGCTTTGGGGCGGATCGTGCCTTGTGCGCCTTCATGACGTCGCGTCCCACTTCGTCGAGCTCGAGCGTAGAGACCCCGGCCTTCGCTTCGGCCAGCATGGCGTCGCGCGCTAGCGCAACTACTTTGCCGATTCTTCGCAGTGCTGCCAGATCTTCTTCGCCATCGATGGTCATAACGCCCGCAGTCTACACCGACACTGCCAACGCGCACTATTTCGGTTACCATCGCGCGCGTGAAGACGATCGTAAAAGCCTTGAGTGAAGACGACCGGCTCGCGCTCGTAAAGCTTGTCGACGAACAACTCTCCCCGATGCGTACCCTCGGTATCACGATCGCAGGATTTTCGATCGCCGCGATGGTCATGGGCTTTTTCAAGCTCCGTGAAGCGCGGTTGCTTCACCCAGGAGATAATCCGTTCCCAATTTCGACCGTTATCGCCTGGGGCCTTGGCGCATTGCTCCTGGTGGGCGCGTTCATCGTTTGGCAACGCCATCGCCACGCTGCATCGCATCCGCTTTTGCAGGCGATGCTCGAGCGCCGCGGCAGCGCTACCCACATCGAGATCAAGCGCGTGCCCAAGCGCAGGGAAGAGCAGCTTTCAATTCATTCCGGCGACGCGTTGCCGATCGTGCTTCTGGTGTCGCCTGAGAAGCGCCAGTCCACCATGCAACTTTTGAAGCGCATCTATCCGAGTATCGCGAAAACCTAGAGGCCCGATGCCGCGCACTGAAATTCGAATCAAGACAAAGGCCGGCATCTGCGACGCCACCATCGTGCGGCCCGAAGGCCAAGGCCCGTGGCCAGCAGTTATCGTCTATCCCGATGCATTCGGCGTGCGTCCGGCGATTTTGGACATGGCGGAGAGACTCGCGGCACGCGGCTACTACGTATTCCTTCCGAATATGTTCTATCGGCACACTGGCTTCGCCCCGCCCCCAAATGTTGAGGAGCTCTTCGCCGACACCGAGAAAGTAAATGCGTGGTTCGCCAAGTACGTGGGTTCGCTCACGACAACGATGATGCGTGATGATGCGGAGGCATTTCTCGATCAGCTCGCACGTGAAGAGCGTGTAACGCAGCCCCATGTCGGTGTCGTTGGTTATTGCATGGGAGGCCGCTATGCACTGATCACGGCCGGGAGTTTTCCCGATCGCGTCGTTGCCTGCGCGTCGTACCACGGAGGAAATCTCGCGACCGACAGGCCAGAAAGCGCACACCTCACGGCGGCGCGGATTAAAGGTGAGGTCTACATCGGTGCTGCGATTGACGATCCGACATTTCCGCCAGCCATGAGAGAGCGTCTCGAAGCTTCACTCGTGGAAGCGCGCGTGCATCATCGCATCGAAACCTACGAAGGCTGCAGGCACGGGTGGACCATCTCGGACACGCCGGCCTTCAATCCGGGCGGCTCCGAAAAGCATTTCGAAACGCTCTTCACATTGCTCGAAGGCGCGCTCAAGACGGTGCGTGTCGTACGCAGGTATAAGTCCGCGCCGGAGAAGATCTATGATGCCTGGCTCGATCCTGCGAAAGCCAAAGTGTGGATGGCACCGCAGGGCAGCGGCAAGATTGTTCGGGCAACGATCGATGCGCGCGAGGGCGGAGCTTTTTCTCTGGTCGCCCTGCGTGACGGACAGGAAGTTGAGCACACGGGGGAGTATCTCGAGCTCGTTCGCCCCCGACGGTTGGTGTTTACGTTTGAGGTCCCGTCCCTGTCCCCAGAGATCAGCACACTGAAAATAGATTTCATTGAAATCGATGGCGGAACAGAGCTCGTACTTCACCATGAAGGTGTCTTACCCGAGTACGTTTCGCGAACGGCCGCCGGCTGGTCGAAGATTCTCGACATGTTCGAATCGTCGCTCGGACTCTAACTATCAGGTTGAACGCCAGACTTGCTCGCCGGCATCGAGCTCGTGCGTGAGCGAGAGCCCGATGTTCGCCGCCACGCGCTGCGACGCCACGTGGCTCGGGTGAATGCTGGCCTCGATCGAATGAACGCTCTCCAGAGCAAGCTGCGCAAGGAGGGCACGCGCGGCTTCTGTCGCGAAGCCCTCGCCTTGCCAATCGACGCCTATCACCCAGGCGACTTTCGCTCGGCGTTCCTCGCCCTGCCCCAAGATGGTCGCTTGCACCGTTCCCACAGCCCTGCCTGTGTCGCGCATGCGCACAATCAGATTCACCCAGGTTTCGGAAGAAGCTGAAGCGCTTCCACGAGCAAGCCTTTCATAGCGAGCGCGCAACTCTTCCCGCGTGGGTGGTTGCCCGCCGATGAAGACATAGAGAGCCTCGTGCGCGAGCACGGAGTGCATTTCATCTGCATGGATTATGGACAGCGGCTCGAGCGTCAGTCGCAGCGTCGAAAGCACCGAAATCATAGTTCGAATATACAGAGATTCGCAGGCCGGGATATGCTGCGCTCATGCTGACTCTAAGGCGCGCGGACGAACGGGGACACGCGAACCACGGCTGGCTCGATAGCCACCACACCTTTTCATTTGCGGGCTACTACGACCCCGCGCATATGGGCTTCCGTTCGCTGCGCGTCATCAACGAGGATCGCGTGGATGCCGGGCAGGGTTTTGGTACCCACCCGCATGCAGACATGGAGATCATTTCTTATGTGCTCCAAGGCGCAATCGAGCATCGCGATTCAATGGGTACGGGTTCCGTCATTCGTCCGGGTGATGTTCAACGAATGAGCGCTGGCACGGGCGTGACGCACTCTGAATTCAACGGCTCGCAAACGGAGCCGGTTCACTTCCTGCAAATTTGGATCATGCCGAGCAAGCGCGGCATCAAACCGGGCTATGAGCAGAAGACATTTTCGCGTGAGGCGAAGGACGGCAAGCTTGCGCTCGTCGCATCGTCGGACGGACACGATGGAAGCGTCACGATTCACGCCGACGTTTCCCTCTATGCCGGAGTGTTCGGCAAAGGCCAGAGCGCGGAGCACACATTGGCCAGCGGCCGACATGCGTGGGTGCACGTCGCGCGCGGGAATGTGCGTGTAAACGATCAAGAACTATCAGCCGGCGACGCGCTCGCGCTCTCCGATGAAACAAGCGTGCGCATCAGCGGAATCGAAGACGGCGAGACGCTCGTGTTTGACCTCGCGTAGCGCGCCCGCGCACTGACCACGCACCGCGAGTCATCGTTCAATGGTAGCGAATGTCTACGCCACGGCCCGGGCCGCGCAAGGCTGTCACGCGCTCGATGAGGAGTCGCGCGACATCGGCGGCCGTATCCGACTCGAGGGCGTCCTGCCGAATCCACCGCAGCGTAGGCCCAGGCAGAACGTGAAGGATCACCATGTCCGGCGCGGCAGGCGGCTCCGGCGAGAAGGAGACCGCTTCAATCGCAGCGAGTGGAATGCGCTCGCGACGTCGAGATCGGTAGGGCGCTCTGGGCAGCTCGATGGCATCGTGGGTGAGAACGATCGCAAAACCTTCATGAGTCATCAAATTGAATACTGCGACAAGGGCGGCCACAGCCATCCCGAGCGACAGCGCTGCGCACACGAGATAGACCGTGCCGTTCGCTCCCACACCGCGAACAGCATAGAAATACAGCGCGCCCACACCGAACAGTACAACCCCACCGACGGCCTGCGGCGTGCGCGGCCGCAATGGAAACTCTTTGCGCTCTGGCCCCATACTCGGACCATAGCGCAGGTCTTCCGAACGGGTCATGCCCAACGGCAACGGAGCGTTCCAAATGAAGGTGAAACGAATCGTGGCGGACCTATCCATTGAAGTGGACGATGTAGACGAAGCGCTGAAACGATTTCGCAAGGCCAAGATCGACATCGAGTACGGACCGGCCGACGAGCCATGGGGCGTGCGCCGTTTCTTCGTGCACGATCCGTTTGGCAATCTGGTAAATATTCTCACTCATGCGCAATAGCACTTCATCGATAAGTCGATGGGAGGTGCTTCATGAAATCAAAACCGTCCGCGGCGAACTGGAAACCTTAGGACTCCGCGGGACCAGGCAAGGTTTCGCCGGCGTGCGAGGTGCCGTCGAACGCAATGCTCGACGTCCGCGCTTGCGCAGACGCTTCGCCACCGGCGCTGACACGCGCGGTCACAGCGTACTTCATCACGGTCGGCGGCGTCGTCACGGGGCCGCCTCGGGACGCACCTTCTCCGGGGCGGCGAAGAGGTCTAGCCGTGTTTGCGCGCTACGCGGCATCGCCCAAGGTACAATCGCAACACGCTGAGCCAGCGCATTCACTTCTGTATGGAAGCGCGTCTCGTTCGCACGTCGCTGGACAAGTACGGGATCGGTCACGATGAGCGGGATCAGACTCTGGTTGATAACCCAGGCAAAGGGACGGATGTCGGCGCGCATCAGATCGCGCTGCAGCGTGGCCGCCTCGTGGACGGGGGTCGCCTCAGGAAGGGTCACGACAAGAATTTTCGTGAACGCGGGATCGCGCAAGCGCGGCAGCAAGCGACGAACGTCCTCCGGGGCCGAGCCCGCCGTCCGCAACACCTCTCGGTGATAGGATTCGGCGGCGTCCAGCAAGAGCAGCGTGTGGCCGGTGGGTGCCGTGTCGATCACGACGAATCCGTGCTCACCTTCGTCGACGATCCGCGCAAACGCCCGGAACACCGCGATCTCCTCCGTGCAAGGGCTGCGCAAGTCTTCTTCAAGCAACGCGCGGCCCGCAGTATCGAGGTCCGCGCCCGCCGTCCGTAGTACCTCTTGCGAGTATGCGCGTGTCTCTGCTTCGGGATCGATGCGACTCACGCGAATGCCTTCGACACTTCCGCCAAGTGCATCTGCAACATGGGCGGCCGGGTCAGTGGTAGTCAGGTGCACTTTGTGCCCTCGTCGCGCAAGTTCGACTGCAATGTTTACGGCCACCGTGGTCTTGCCGACGCCGCCCTTGCCCATCGTCATGATGACGCCGCGACCACCCTCTTCGAGCTCGGGCAATAGCTGCACCAGGGCTCGCGCATCGGACGTGGGCGTACTAGCGGCAGCCGTTTGCACACTAGCTGGGGGCGGTGCTTCGTCAGCAAATAGCGCTCGCAACGCGCGCAGTCCGACGAGGCCAAAGGGCAAGAGGGGAAGATCGGTACGCGCGAGCACGCGCAGAGCTGCGGGCATCGCGTCGAGTGCAGCGGCGCCGCGACGTTCCATCGAAACCGCGATCTTGTCCGTTAGATCCGTGGCGTGAAAGATGCCGTTGATAACGAGCTCGAGTCTCTCGACCCCGAGCGCAGTGAGCTCACGACGGGTGCGCTCCGCCTCGCGCAAAGCGGCTCCCTCCGCGCGCGACACTAGCACGAGCGCCGTGCGGTTTGCGTCGACGAGCGCCTTTCGCGACGCGTCATAGAGCGCTTGTTGCGTTTTGAGGCCTGCGAGAGGACCGAGGCATGAAGTGCCGCCGACATTCGCCTCGAGAAAACCGCTCCAAGCGGCCGGCAACTCGAGCAGACGCAGCGTGTGCCCCGTCGGTGCGGTGTCGAACACAACATGATCAAAGTCCCGAGTGGCCGCCGCGTCACCGAGCAGCTTTGAGAATTCGTCGAAGGCCGCAATCTCCACAGTACATGCGCCCGACAGCTGCTCCTCGATGCTACGTACGGCGGCTTCAGGCAGCACTCCTCGGTAGGGGTCCACCATGCGATTGCGATACGCGAGCGCCGCAGCTTCAGGATCGATGTTAAGTGCGGAGAGACCTGGCACACCGAGAACGGGACGCGGCTCGCTGCCAAGCGGAGTCTCGAGCACCTCGTCCAGATTGGATGCGGGGTCAGTGCTCACGAGCAGAACGCGTAGGCCGCGCTCCGCGAGCGCGATCGCGGTCGCGCACGCGACGCTTGTCTTTCCAACTCCACCTTTGCCCGTGAAGAAGAGGTTTCGCGGCGCCTGCTCGACGAATTTCATCGGATGCTCCTTCAACAGCAGCCGGTTTTCGTCTTCGTGTCCGTGCTCGGACCGCAGCAACTCGAGGAAGGCACAGTCTCGAGCTTCTTCACGACGATGCCGGCTAGCGCAGCAAGAGTCTCGCGCGACGGGTACGCCCCCTCAACTGCAACGCGGTCGCCCACAAGCACCAAGGGCAGAACGTCGGTTCCACGGGCGAGCGCCTCCTTTACAGCCGGTGTCTCAGCGAACGCACCAGGCTGCTGCGCAAGGTTGAATCGCTCGATCGTGACGCCCTGCTTCTGAAGCCAGTCGACGTCGGCTGCGAATCGCGCAAGGTCAGGCTCGATGCTCGGACCACAAACACCGGTCGAGCAACACATGGCAGGGTCAAACACGCGGATGGTCACAGACATAAAGACGTCCTTTGTTATATCGCCAGTAGACGATGGGCCTCTGCTGCGGCTCCGTCAACGACCCGGCGATTCATTCGTCATGCGTCGGTCGAACTCTCGGCTTCGTCGGCGCTTTGTGCGGCGCCTGGTGTGGCGACCGGCGCAAGAAGCAAGCGTCCGAGCACAAGCCCGAGGACCGCTGCCACGCCGCTCGCAACCAGCACGCCCAGCTTGGCTGCTGCGAGTAGCGCCGTATCCACGAAGGCAAGTTGCGCGATGAACAATGCCATCGTGAAGCCCACTCCCGCGACTACGCCGAGCACGACCAAATGGCGCTTCGTCATGCCGAGCGGAAGTTTACCGATTCCAAGGCGCAAAGTTAGCCAGCTGGCAAAGAGCACACCGAGCGGCTTTCCTATGACGAGACCCACTACAACCGCAATCACCACGCGCCACGAAGCGGCATCGAGCGAAGCCCCAGAAATGACAACGCCGGCATTGGCGAGCGCGAATATCGGCATGATGCCGAACGCAACCCACGGATGGAGATACGCAATCAGGCTCTCCGCAGGCGACATCGCTTCACGCCGCGCAACGTCGATGTTGCGTAGGGAGTCGGCTAGCTCGTGCGGGGGAATGCTGCTCAGATCCACGTGCACCAAGTTCTTGAGCTCGTGACGAACGCCTAGCACAAATCCCTCGGGGCCGAGCCACGCTCTGACCGGTGTGATCAAGCCGACAACGACGCCTGCGATCGTAGGATGAATCCCCGCGGCGTAGATGCCCGCCCAGGCAACAATGGCCGGAACGACGTACGCGAACTTCGAGCGCACGCCGATACGTTGCATGGCGAACACACCGCCAATCGCCAGCGCAGCAACCAGCAGACCTGAGAGCACCATACCCGACGAGTAGAAGATCGCGATGACGACGATGGCACCGAGGTCGTCGATGACGGCGAGCGCAAGGAGAAGAACGCGAAGAGCGGCCGGAACGCGCGGACCAAGCAAGGCGAGGATGCCCACCGCAAAGGCGATGTCGGTTGCCATCGGAACGCCCCACCCCGAGCGCGTCGCGGGGGCACCGGCGATGGTGAGATAGAGAACTGCAGGAGCAATCATGCCGCCTAGCGCCGCTGCTGCAGGGAGCGCAGCCCTTCGCCACTCGGAGAGCTCGCCGCGATGTATCTCGCGACGTATCTCCATACCGACGACGAAGAAGAAGATCACCATCAGCCCATCATTTACGACCCACTCAAGTGATCGCTCGAACGCGAAGCCGCCAACGCGAAGACCGAGCGGCGTGTGCCAAATGCTCAGATACGCGTCCGCCCACGGCGAGTTCGCCAAGGCAAGCGCGACTGCGGCCGCGACGAGCAACAGGATCCCGCTCGCAGCCTCGATGCGCAAAAAGCGTTCGAGCGGCCGCCCCGCGATACGCATAAGACGAAGCAGCGGCTCCCAGGCCTCCGGCGGAGATGACGTGTGAGGCCCTTGCCCCTGCGGTGTGGTCGTCGACATGATCTATCCCTACCGGCTGATCACCGGCTGGGATGGCGGCCCGACCATCCTCTATCCTGCAGCTCAATCGCTGCACCCTTTACGCGAAAGTGAGCGAGCAGAATCGCATAGGCCGGAGGTTGAGTCGAGTAGGCGAGGCAACGCGATGCTTCTGCGCCGTCCGCCGGAACGCGGAGAATTTCTCCTCGCAGCTGGTCCGAAGCTTGTTTCTTCTCAAGGAGCCTTGGTGGGATCGCCACTGGCCCACGCCACTCCGTCCCCGCGGTCCATCTTCTCGATCGCAGCCATGTCAGGCTCATCGATACTGAAACTGAAGATGTCCGCGTTGGTCCGAATGCGCCCTCCGTTCGTGCTCTTCGGAAGCACCGGATATCCCTTCTGCACGGCCCAGCGGAGCAGCACCTGCGCCTCGGTCACACCGTATTTCGTGGCCATGATCTTAAATGGCGCATCCGCCTGCAGACCGTCGGCCTTCATCTCTTCCGTCTTCGCGCTGGCTTGCCCCTCAGCGATTCGCCAGGTCGAGAGCGGCACAAGGCTGCTGTAAGCGATGGGCGTTATCCCGTTGTTGTTCAGGTATTGAACGAGCGCGGGTTTCTGCGACCACGGGTGGAGCTCGATCTGGTTTGCGGCCGGCATCGGCAGATCCGCAGACTTCAACTCCTCAATGTGCTCGATGCTGAAGTTGCTCACGCCAATCGAGCGGGCCTTTCCCTGCCGCTTGAGCTCGACGAGCCCGCGCCACTGCGCAAGCCTGTGCTCGCGATCGTAGGGCGCGTCCCCTTTTCCAGTCGCGCGCATACTTGGAAAAGGGGACTGTCCCCTTTTCCACGGCCATGGAAAAGGGGACTGGGAAAAGGGGAAAAGGGGGGGGGAAAAGGGGACTGTCCCCTTTTCCTGTCCCCTTTTCCGCGTCAGCGACAAGGAAGCTGCTCCATCGTCAGCAGGCAACAGCGGGGGTGAAATTGCGGCAGCAACGAGGGGGACCGCAACCCCACGCACGCTCGAGCAGCGGACGTGAATCCGCGGTAGCGGAGACGAACCTGCACCAGCGTCACCAGGTCACAGCTGGGGTGAAGTCGCGGTAGCGACGAGGGGACCGCAGGTTCCCTTCGCGTGGGGGAGGCTCACACTCGGCTTTGCCGAGGGTGAGGGGGCGGCGCGTGCCGCCCCACTCCATCAGCTCCGCATGGGGAGCGGCTTGCGAACCGCTCTCTGCGGGGCTCTGACGGGTCGCTCGCTCGGTCGGGCGTCTGTCCCGTCCGTTCTCTGCATCGCGAACACCGCGCAGCCGCTGGGGCGATGATCCGGGACAGCTTTCGGTTGTGGGACTGCTCTCCGCTCTCTCTGTCGGCGGCTCACTGATGCCCCCCGTGCCGCGACGAGGTGCCCTCGCAGGTCGTGGACAGATTCAACGGATCCAACTGCGTCCCGTTCGCCTGGACTGTCCGGCCACGTCGAGCGACCTGTCGTGGCCATGGACGAGATCGAGCCGCAGCCAGACGTCGACGAGCGCCTCGCTGATCTTCGGCGCCGACGCGTCGAGGCCGCCGACGTGCTCGCGGAGACGCTCCTGGACATCTACCTACGCGGCCGGCAGGCGAAGCGCGCCGGCAAGCCCTGGCCGCCGTACGAGCCGCTCCCGCCGCCCATGCCGGACCCGCCGAAGCCGCCGCCGAAGCGCGCGCGACCGGGCCTGGTCCGCAAGTACCGCGCTTCAGCGCTCCCGGCGCGCCGCCTGGAGCGCTATCGCCAGCTCGATCCAGATGGCATACTCGTCGCCGAGAGCACCTAGCAAGACTGTTGCCCGCAGTGAGTAGAAATTGGAAGATCGAGCTGCATCGACGCTGCGACGGCATGCGGAAGCGCTTCGGACCGCGCTCCGCTGGATAGGCCGTCACGAGCTTGGCGTGAACGTCGCCGTATTCACCATCGCGCTCGGCGTGTTCGTCTTCATGAAGGTCGAGTCGGAGATTCGCGAGGGCGATGTGGCTGCCCTCGATCGAGCCGTGCTCCTGAGCCTACGCAACCCCGCGGACCGGTCTGATCCGCTCGGCCCTCGTTGGCTTGAGGAAATGGGCAGGGACTTCACCGCTCTCGGAGGCACGGGCCTGCTTACGCTCGTCACCCTCATGGGGGTGGGCTACCTGTTCCTCGGTCGAAAGCCTCGGAGCGCCTTGTACGTCGCTGCCTCAATCATCAGCGCAACGGTTCTCGAGCTGGTGCTGAAGGAGCTGTTCGCGCGGCCACGCCCGGCGCTTGTTCCGCACCTCTCCCACGTGATTTCTCCAAGCTTTCCGAGTGGCCATTCCATGCTCGCAGCAGCCGTCTATCTCACGCTGGGTGCGCTGCTGGCGCGCGTCGAGAAGAGGCTCATCGTGAAGGCCTATGTTCTGGCGTGGGCTCTTCTCCTCGCGGTGCTAGTCGGAGTGAGCCGCGTTTACTTGGGCGTGCACTGGCCTACCGACGTCCTCGCGGGGTGGGCGGCTGGAGCGGCATGGGCCGCTCTGAGTTGGCTGCTTGCCCGTGCGCTTCAACGCCGCGGCACGCTCGAGTCCACGTTACACGACGGGTGAGTCGCCGTCATGCGCTGGGGTCGGCGATTGGGAGACGGATTTCGAGACGCGCGCCCTGCGTCCGCTTGTCCACGAGCGTGGCGCTGCCGCCGTGGGTCGTCGCGATGTGCCGAATGAGCGCGAGGCCGAGGCCATGGCCGGGAATGCGCCGCCGGAGGGCTTCGCTCGAGCGGAAGAACGGCTCGAAAGCCCGCTCGCGTTCGGACGCGTCGACTCCCGGGCCATCGTCGTCGACGTGAACGACCGCGATGCCCTCCACGAGCGACACCTCGGTCGTCACGGCGCTGCCAAACTTGAGCCCATTCGCCATCGCGTTGGCGACCATCGTACCGAGGAGGGTTGCGTCACCGCGAACGAGTGCGTCGCCTTCCGACACTTTCACCCGCGAGCGGTCATCGTTGGGAAGAGACTGAACGACGTCCTCCAGGAGGTCGCGCAACGACACGACCTCGTGTGCGTCTGCCGCCGAGCGCGCTGGCACGGAGAGAATGAGCAGTCTCTCTACGAGCATCGAGAGCTCGGCGAGCTTCTGCTGGGCCACCGCGGCTCCCTCACGCGGCCCCGGCTCCGTGATGTTCTCGGCGAGCAATTCGAGTTCGGCACGCACTGTCGTCAGCGGCGTGCGGAGCTCGTGAGCTGCGTTCGCCGCAAAGCGATGGGCTTGTGAAAGTGCCCGCTCGACGCGCACGATGAGCTGTTCGATCGTGCGGCGCAGCGCGTCGACCTCAACGATGCCCTCCTCGCTGCCGAGGGTCGCGCCTTCGAGGGCATCGATGTCGAGCTCTGCGATGCGCTCACGGAGTCGCGTCAACGGGGCAACGACATGCCGGGAGATGGGGCGGCTCGTCGCCCACGCCAGGGCTGCGGCGAAGAGCGCCGGCTGAAGGAGCGAGAAGAACGTGGCGCCGAGCATCATGCCGCCG
Organism: Sandaracinaceae bacterium; assembly: GCA_016712745.1. GTDB lineage: Bacteria > Myxococcota_A > Polyangia > Polyangiales > JADJQN01 > JADJQN01. The sequence continues at coordinate 48,223 of JADJQN010000015.1, read as the reverse complement.
GCGACCGCGAGCATGAGCCGTTGAGCCTCCTTGCTCCAGCTCGCGCGCACGAAGATCGGCAGAGCACCGAGTCCAGTGCCGAGCCCGGCCACCAGGCTGCCCAGAAAACCCGTGAGGATGGGCGAGGTTGACTGCACTGGATCTCCGAGGAGCCGGCCCGATTGACGTTGAGGCTGGCCCTGATTATGTTCCTACCTGCGTATAATCCGCAACTACGAGCCATGCGCAAATCGGAATCCAATCGCATCGAGCAGAGGCTCGAACAGCTCAAGGCGGTCGCCAAGGAGGCTGGCGTCAAGCTGACCCATCAGCGGCTCGAGATCTTCCGAGAGCTGGCGGGCACAGAGGAGCATCCCGACGCGGAGGCCATCTTCCGTGCGGTGCAGCGACGCATGCCGACGGTCTCGCTCGACACGGTCTACCGGACGCTGTGGAAGCTTCACGACCTCGGGCTTGTCACCACGCTCGGGCCACAGCGCGATGGAGTGCGGTTCGACGCCAACCTCGACCCGCACCACCACTACGTCTGCGTAGGCTGCGGCCTGGTGCGCGACTTCGAGAGCGAAGAGCTGAACGGGCTTCGCCTGCCCGACGCTCTGAAGAAGCTCGGCAGCATCGTCGACGCTCATGTCGAGGTGCGCGGGCTCTGCGCGGTGCCTGGCGGAGCCAGCCCGAACCGTCGTCCTTGGCACCAGCCGCCCACCCCGGGACCCCAGGGCGGACCATGAGTGACGCAAGAACCAAGCGGTCCGCCCAGTCGCAAGAACCCGCGCGCCGGCAAGTGCCCGGTGATGCACGGGGGCAACACCACCGCGGCGCAGGCGACTGCCGGCTTGGTGGCCCAAGGCGCTGAACCTCGACATCCTCCACCAGCACGACAAGAAGCCCAATCCGCTGGGCCAGGACTTCAACTATCGCGAAGAGCTGAAGAAGCTCGACGTCGATGCGCTGAAGAAAGACATGCGCGCGCTCATGACGGACAGCCAGCCCTGGTGGCCCGCGGACTGGGGCACTACGGCGGTCTCTTCGTACGAATGGCGTGGCACTCCGCGGGGACCTACCGCGTCGCCGACGGCCGCGGCGGTGGCGGCACCGGCAACCAACGGTTCGCTCCCATCAGCTCGTGGCCGGATAACGTCAACCTCGACAAGGCCCGTCGACTGCTCTGGCCGATCAAGAAGAAGTACGGCAACCGCATCAGCTGGGCCGATCTGATCATCCTGGCCGGCACGATCGCCTACGAGTCCATGGGCCTTCAGACATTCGGCTTCGGCTTCGGTCGCGAGGACATCTGGCATCCCGAGAAGGACATCAGCTGGGGCTCAGAGAAGGAGTGGCTCGCCGAAAACCGGTACGAAGGGCGGAGCCGCGAGACGCTCGACAATCCGCTCGCGGCCGTGCAGATGGGCCTCATCTACGTCAACCCGGAGGGCGTCAACGGCAAGCCCGATCCGCTTCGCACGGCCGCGGACGTGCGGCTGACCTTCGCGCGCATGGCGATGAACGACGAGGAGACCGTCGCGCTCACCGCCGGCGGTCACACGGTCGGCAAGGCCCACGGCAACGGCGACGCGAGCGTGCTGGGCCCGAACCCGGAAGCCGGCGATGTCATCGAGCAGGGCCTCGGGTGGAAGAATCCCAAGGGCAAGGGCTTCGGACGCGACACCGTCTCGAGTGGCATCGAAGGCGCCTGGACGACGCACCCCACGCGCTGGGACAACGGCTACTTCGAGATGCTCTTCAAGCACGAGTGGGAGCTGAAGAAGAGCCCCGCGGGCGCATGGCAGTGGGAGCCCGTGAGCATCAAGGAAGAGGACAAGCCCGCCGACGTCGAGGACCCGTCGATCCGTTACAACCCGATCATGACCGACGCCGACATGGCGATGATCAAGGATCCCGTCTACCGGAAGATCTCGGAGCGGTTCCACCAGGACCCGGCGTACTTCTCCGAGGTGTTCGCGCGTGCGTGGTTCAAGCTCACGCACCGCGACATGGGTCCGAAGGCCCGCTACCTCGGCCCCGACGTGCCGAAGGAGGACCTGCTCTGGCAGGACCCGGTCCCCGCCGGCAGCAGCACGTACGACGTCGACGCCGTCAAGGCGCGCATCGCGAAGAGCGGCCTGTCGGTGAGCGAGATGGTCAGCACCGCGTGGGACAGCGCGCGCACCTTCCGCGGCTCGGACATGCGCGGCGGCGCCAACGGCGCGCGCATCCGCCTGGCCCCGCAGAAGGACTGGGAAGGCAACGAGCCGACCCGCCTCGCCCGCGTGCTCGGCGTGCTCGAGGGCATCGCCAAGGACACGGGCGCCAGCGTCGCAGACGTGATCGTCCTCGCGGGCAACGTCGGCGTCGAACAGGCGGCACGGGCTGCCGGGGTCAACATCAGCGTGCCGTTTGCGCCGGGACGCGGCGACGCGAGCGACAAGATGACCGACGCGGAGTCCTTCGCGGCGCTCGAGCCGATTCACGACGGGTACCGCAACTGGCTGAAGAAGGACTACGTCGTCAGCGCGGAGGAGCTGATGCTCGATCGCACCCAGCTCATGGGCCTCACGGCGCCCGAGATGACGGTGCTCGTCGGCGGCATGCGCGTGCTCGGCACCAACCACGGCGGCACGAAGCACGGCGTGTTCACGGAGCGAGTGGGAGTCCTTACCAACGACTTCTTCGTGAACCTGACCGACATGCGCTACGCGTGGGCGCCTGCCGGGAACGGTCTTTACGAGGTGCGCGAGCGCGGCACGGGCGCGGTGAAGTGGACTGCGACGCGCGTCGACCTGGTCTTCGGATCGAGCTCCATCCTCCGCGCCTACGCAGAGCTGTACGCGCAGGACGACAGCAAGGAGAAGTTCGTGCGCGACTTCGTGGCAGCGTGGACCAAGGTCATGAACGCGGACCGCTTCGACCTGGCGGCTTGAACCAGAAACCTGACAAGGAGAAGACCATGAACATCGACATCGGCATCGAAGCTAACAAACGCCAGGAGATCGCGGGCGGGCTGTCGCGCGTGCTCGCAGACTCGTACACGCTCTACCTCAAGACCCACAACTTCCACTGGAACGTGACCGGCCCGATGTTCCAGACGCTGCACCTCATGTTCGAGACCCAGTACAACGAGCTCGCCCTCGCCGTGGACCTGGTGGCCGAGCGCATCCGCGCGCTCGGCTTCCCGGCGCCGGGCACGTACAAGCAGTTCAGCGCGCTCTCGGCCATCAAGGAAGAAGACGGTGTCCCGAAGGCGCAGGACATGATCACGAAGCTCGTCGAGGGGCACGAGACCGTCGCGCGGACGGCGCGCGAGGTCTTCAAGGTCGCCGAGAGCGTGAGCGATCAGCCGACGTGCGATCTGCTCACGCAGCGCATGCAGGTCCACGAGAAGACGGCGTGGATGCTGCGAAGCTTGCTCGAGTAGTCGTTTCGGTCGCACCTCGCGCGCGCTCCGCAGCGCCGGGTGCCGGTGCGCTCGGAGGGAACCATGTCACGCCTCACGCAAGCTGAGATCGCCGCGCTCCACGAGGCGCTCGACGACGAGTACAAGGCGTGGACAATCTACGACCAGGTCATCCACGACTTCGGGCCCGAGCGCCCGTTCATCAACATCGTCGAGTCCGAGGCTCGCCACATCGAAGCACTGCGTGCGCTCTTCGAGCGCTACGGCGTCGCCGTACCCGGCAACCCGTGGGCGGATCGCGTCCCGCGCTTCGCGAGCACACGCGAGGCCTGCCAGGCGGGCGTCGAAGCCGAGGTCGAGAACGCAGCGCTCTACGAGCGGCTGATGCGCAGCACCGAGCGTGAGGACATCCTCGCGGTCTTCGAGAACCTGCGTCGTGCGTCGCAGGAGCGTCACCTCCCGGCGTTCCGTCGTGGCGCCTCGCGCGGCGAGGGCGGCCGGGGGCCAGGGCGAGGACGCGGACCTGGGCGCGGCTGCGGCGGCCCATGAGGCGGCCCCTGTGACCGTCTTTCTGTGGATCTTGCTCGGCGGCGTGGTCATGAGCGCCATCGCGCTCGTGGGCAGCCTCACGCTCGTGCTGCGCGAGTCGACGCTCCAGAAGGTGCTCCTTCCACTCGTCGCCTTCGCGGCGGGCTCGATGATCGGGGGCGCACTGTTTCACATGCTGCCCGCGTCGCTCATGCAGCTTTCGTCACAGACCACGTTCGCGTGGGTCGCCGTTGGCTTCGCGCTCTTCTTCGCACTCGAGCAGTTCCTTCACTGGCACCACTGCCACCGAGCCAACGCGGAATGCAAGAAGCCTCTCACGTACCTCATCCTGATTGGAGATGCTCTCCACAACTTCCTCGGCGGACTCGCGATCGCCGGCGTGTTCCTCGTCGACATTCGTCTCGGAATCGCCGCATGGCTCGCGGCCGCTGCGCACGAAGTGCCTCAGGAGCTCGGCGACTTCGCCGTGCTCATCCACGGAGGCTGGAAGAAGCGAAGCGCGCTGCTCTTCAACCTCCTATCGGGCTCGACCTTCCTCATCGGTGGGCTCGTGGCCTACGCGGCGTCGAAGCACTTCGAGGTGAGTTGGCTGGTGCCCCTCGCCGCGGGCAACTTCTTGTACATCGGCGCCTCGGACCTCGTGCCCGAGGTGAACAAGGGGCACACGCTCGGCACGGGCATCGTGCACTTCGCATGCTTCCTCGTAGGCCTGGGTGGGCTCTACGCACTCGCGGCGCTTGGTCACTGAAACGTCTTCGTCAGCGGCGCGCCCCCTGGGACAGCGCCCCAGCGATCAACAGGCCCGCGGCCACGCCGACGCTCGAACTTCGCGCGATCGGTTCGCGACGCCGCCGAGCTTGGGCCGTTCGTCGCGCCTCGCGAGCCGTCTCCCCGATGATCAACAGGCTCGGCCCCATCGCGGACGCCGAAGCTGTTGACCAACGGGGCCGACTGTTGATCGCCTGGTACGCAGTTAAACGCCTCTCGGCTTCTCTCCCCCCACGGGACAGGAGAGAGAGCGGGAGAGCTGTCCCACGCGGCGCTCATCGCGCTCGCTCGGCGCTCTCTGCGAGCAGCCGCGAGAGCGCCGCAGCAGCACGCGCAGCGCGCGAAACGCTCGGACTTCTGGGGAGAAACGGCGAAGCCCCCTCGGATCGCTCCTTGGGGGCTTCTGTTTACCGACCCTCGCCGTTGGTTGGCGACGAGAGAAAAATGGCTCCGCATTCGGAGCTGGTTGCGAACCCGTTCGCAGGGCTCTCGGCGGGACGGGTTAGCTCCGCTCGCACCGTCCCGGAAATGCGAACGCCTGCGAATCCAGGCGGTTGGGCGATGCGACCCGGGACACTCTCACGGATTCGCACGGTCCCGCGGCGAATGCGGCGGCGACCCGTCGCGTGCCCGCTTCGTGGCCGGAGACGGAGTGCGGGGGCCCGCCAGCCTTGCTACCCTGCGGCGCGACTGGAGGGTTCGCTTCGTAGGACGTCCTCTAGAAACGCCTTGAGCTTCTCCTTCGGGGTCGTTCCGACCGGGCCCTTCACCACCTTGCCTGCTTTCATCACGACGATTGTGGGGATCGAGCGTACCCCGTATCGACGCGCAAGCTCCGGTGCCTCGTCCACGTTGAGCTTGGCGACTTTCACGCGGCCGCTGTACTCGCGCGCGAGTTCGTCGATGGTCGGCGCAATGGCGCGACAGGGGCCACACCACGGTGCCCAGAAGTCTACGAGGACTGGCGTCTCGGCTTCCAGAACCTCGGTCTGAAAGCTCGCGTCGGACAGGATAACAACGTCTTTGCTGGCCATGTTGGGCTCCCTTCCTCTCCAGGGTCTCGAAGGGCCTCTGGTCGTTACATCCGACTTGACGGGCTCGCGACCGTGGCCAGCGAGGACGGGCGTCTTGGGTAGGCGCGAACGTCAACGCAGCCGCGTGTCGATCCGCATCTCGGCCGTGAGCGTTCGGTGCACCGGACAACGGTCGGCGATCTCCAGCAGCCGGGACTTCTGCTCGTCGTCGAGAGGCCCGGCGAGTTCGATCTCTCGCTCGACTTGCTCGATCATCCCCTTCTTGGTGTCGCAGTCGGCGCAGTCAGCCGCATGAATCCGGGAGTGCCGGAGGTGCACGGTGACGCCCTCGAGCGGCCACCGCTTGCGATCGGCGTAGAGCCTGAGCGTCATAGACGTGCACGCGCCAAGAGCCGCGAGCAGGTAGTCGTAGGGCGACGGACCAGTGTCGGTGCCGCCGAGCGTGATGGGTTCATCGGCGCGGAGCTGGTGCGCGCCTACTCGGACGTCCTGTCCGAGCCCGGACCGCCGTCCACGTACCACCACGACTCCTGCATCGATTGCTGCGGCGGTCTCGCCCATTGGATTTAGCATCAGTCCTCGGGAGGTCGACTTCGTTACGCGGTGCCGCCCGCTGTAATATCGGTCGTCGTCGAGACCTTCTCCTGAGCAGCAGCCACTCACCACTCAGGAGGAAATACGACATGACCGCTCGAATCAACGCTACGACCGACACCACCGCCCCCGAGGCCACCAAGCCCGTCCTCGCCCAGCTCAAGCAAGCCATCGGGATGATCCCCAACGTCTACGCCACCATGGGGCACTCGCCTGGGTCGCTCGTTAGTGCCCTCGCGTGGGGGGAGGCGATCGGCAAGGGGACCCTCTCCAAGCGGGAGATCGAGCAGCTCAATCTCCACGTCTCGGAACTCAACGGCTGCGCGTACTGCGTGAGCGCGCACAGTGCACTCGGCGGTCGGGTCGGCCTGAAGCCCGAGGAGGTCATCGCCGCTCGCGACGGCGTCGGCAGCACCGAGCGCGAGAATGCGCTCTTGGCCTTCGCTCGCCGGGTCGTACGAACCGGCGGCGCGCGTGCGGGCACAGACCTGGCTCGTCTGCGCGAAGCGGGCGTCAGTGACGCGGAGGTGATCGACGTGCTCGCCGTCGTTGCGCTCAACGCGTTCCGGAACTCCGTGAGCATCGTGTCTGAAACGGAGATCGATTTTCCGAAGGCACCGCGCTTGCCCTCGCCGTAACCGGCCAGCGACGTCGACTGTAACGTTGTCCGGAGATTCGTGACTCTGACGAAAGAATGCAGAGCGAGACGCGACCAACGTTCACGTTCACGGGCTGGGTCTCTGACCTGGCCCGTAAACAGACACGCGCGCTCATGAGCATTGCCCGAACGGAGGGTGTCACCGCCCACGATGCGCTCGACGCCGTTCAAGAGGCCTTCGAGACGTTCCTGCGTCTCCCCAGGCGCGCGCTCGTGGGCTCGGGTGACGAAAGCCGCGCATTGATGGCGGTCATCGTCCGAAACGCCGCACGCAACATGCGCCGCCGACACCATCATGCGCGACCTCACGTCTCTCGAGGACGAGCGAGAGTTGACCCACCCCTGGCCGGCGTCGACGAGCTGATGGCCCAGGCCGAGCAGCATGTGCAGCTCCAGGGCTGTGTGAACCGCCTGGCTGAGATCCAACAGCACGTCGTGCGGATGCGGATGCTGGAAGAGGCCTCGGGAACAGAGGTCGCGTCGCAACTTGACCTGCAACCAGGCCACGTCGCCGTCCTTCTGCACCGCGCGAAGAGGGAGCTGCTCCGCTGCATGATGCAGTAGCCGAACGCCCGGTCTCGCCAGCAGTCACCATCAAGGCCCCCGGTCGCGCTCATCCCCGCAGGTCGCGTGGTAGTCGGTCTCGACCTCGACGCCGAGAAGCAGAACGAGGCGATTGACGAACGAGAAGTAGGCGACCGTCAGGGCTGCGTCCAGGATCGCCCGATCGTCGTACCCGAGCGCGCGTAGCTCGCTGACCTTCGCCTCACCACAATCCTTGGGTTCCCGCGCAGCCCGCTGGGCCCAGCGAAGAAGGGCGTGATCCGCCACCGGAAGATGCTTCGGGATTTCTCCTTTCCCGAGGCCTTCCACGACCGCAGCATCATCGCGGAGTTGTCGCAGTGCTTCGCCGTGGTGAGCAACGCAGTAGGCGCAGCGGTTGACCTCCGAAACGACGACGGCGATGCGCTCTCGGGCGACACGGCTCAGCGTCGAGCGCGCAAAAACGACCGACTTGTACAGCTCGAGATGCGCCCGCAGGGCACGCGGGTTGAGAGACTGCACGCGGTGCACCTCCGCGATCCCGCCGCGCGCTGCGCCAATGGCGTTGTAGAGCTCGAGAAGCTCGCCTTCCGCTTGCTCGGGCGGGATGGTCTTGATCCATGACATGTTGCACCTCACCGTTTCGCAGGCGCCACTGGGCGCGCGGCACGAGGGGTCATGACTCCTCCGGCACGAGAGGACGCTTCCGACCATCAGCGTCCTCTTCCACCAGAAGGACATGACAACCGCCCCGCTGCGTCGTGAGATAGCCCTCTCGGTGCGTCAGAAGGTCGAGCGCCGCCCGCAGCGCGCTCTTGCGTGAAGCGCGCAACGCTTCGCCGTACGCGTCGAGCGCGTGGTCGTCGAACCGCGGCGCGACGAGGATTCCTCCGGCAAGCTTACTGCGCGGCGCGGCAGCTGCACTCGAGAGGCGGGCGACGAAGGCGCGCACCGACTCGGCGCTGCCTACGGCAATGCGCTCGATCACGTGGAGCGCGTTCCCGTCCGGCCCGAAGGTGACCGCGTCGAACGCCCCCACGTTGCTGTCGGGAACGGCGAGCGTGTGATGGAGTTTCACCGATGTCACCGCGCCCAATGGCTCGATCATCGCGCGCCACTTGCTCATCCGACGAAACTGCTCGAACTGGTGCGTGACGTCGACAAGGAGCCAGCGCGCGAGGCCAAGCGCGGGATCCGCATCGAGAAGCGAGCGCACGACCGACTCGGCCGGAAGCTCGGAGGTGACTGACGTGGCGGCCAGAAGCTGCAGCATCTGCGCCTGCGCCCGCGAGTCTGACCGCGCGGCGTTCGGGCTCGCCTCGGTCGCGCGAACTACCTCCAACGCAAATTCGCGTAGCTGCTGTCGGTAGGTTATCGCCGGAAATGCGTTCCGGCGGTCCTCGACGCTTACGGTGGCTCCAGTGGCGGCGACCCAGTCCTCCCAACGCGTCCCATCGGCGGCTCTGGGCCATCCGCTTCCGAAAACCTCGAGGATGCGCTTGCCCTTGCTGAACAAGAGAAAGGCAACCTGGTCGTTGCGACGCAGACGGACCGTGCCGTCGAAGCCCTCCCCCTCGAGTCGCGTCGCGAGCTGCCGCACATCGACGATCGCGGCGTCGAGCCCCGACAGTCGGGGCGCGCTGGGCGCAAGAAGCGAGGCGAGGAGGGCCACGGCACGTGGCTCAAGGTTCGGTGGACAGCTGAAGAGGGTGACATCCGCAGCGCCCGGCAGCTTCTCGATGATCGCGTCCCCCGAAGCCCCCGATGCGACATCGAAGGCCTGAAACAGGACGCCGTCGCAGATGAGCGCAACCGCCCCGGACAGCTCGACGGCCCCGCAGAAGGCCGGAGCATGCAGGGGCCGGTCGAAGAGCCGTTCCAATAGCCGCGGAACATCCTGCCGACCGAGCGCTCGCGATGGCCACCCCCTTATGACCTCTCCGACGATGGCATGAGGGCTCGTCCCGTCGACGTGGAGCGTCGGGGCTCGCAAGAGAGTCGCGCCGGAACCGGACACCGGCGCCTGCGGCCCCGCGACGCTTGCGGCTGGGCGGGTGGCCAGGAAGGGCTGGAGCGCCCGCGCCATCTCCCGGGCGCTCGGAAATCGAGCGTCGGGATCCTTTGCGAGAGCCTTCGCGAGGAGAGCGTCGAATTCTGCCGACACCCCGGCAACCTGACGGCTCGCCGGCAAGGGTCGCTCGGCCTGAACTTTGCTCATCAGCTCGTACAGCGACTCTGCCTCGAACGGAGGTCGCCCGACTACGCATTCGTACAGCACGGCGCCGACGGAGTAGAGGTCCGCTCGTACGTCGATCGGTCGACCTGCGAGTTGCTCCGGTGCGGCGTACTGGGGCGTTCCGAGCACCTGGCCTACTTGCGTGTGTGCGAGGTTCGACCCCTGGACGCGGGCGATGCCGAAGTCGGTGACCTTGATGCGACGATCCCTCGTCACCATCAGGTTCGCCGGCTTGACGTCGCGATGGGTGATTCCGGTACGGTGGGCTGCCTCGAGCACAGAGAGGACCTCGAGCCCGACCCGCGCCGTCTGTTCCACCGAGAGGCGCTGGTGCTCCGCCAGCACGGCCTCCAGAGTGCGACCGTCGAGCCACTCCATGGCGATGTACGGCCAGCCGCCCTCCGTACCGACGCGATGCACGACCGTCACGCCCGGATGTGAGAAGGCGGCAGCGGCCCGCGCCTCCTGCACGAAGCGCCGAAGCGCATCCTCTGCATCACGCTCCGGGAGTGACTCGACAAAGCTCGCCTTGATGACTTTGATTGCCACCTTTCGGCCGAGCTCGATGTCTTCCGCTTCGTAGACCTCGCCCATGGCGCCGGCACCGACTCGAGCGAGGATACGGTAGGGAAACGTCGCACTGGGTGTATCGGGCAACATGGCGTCGCTCTCCTCCGGCGAGTCGCTCTAAAAAACGTGCAAGCCCCAGTGCGCAATGGCGGCCGCCACGCCCATCACGCCCATCGCGATCATCATCTTGTCGTGGATGCAGAGCCCCTTCTTCGCCTTGCAGCCATCGATCGGACACATCTTTGCCATCGTGACCTTCTCCTTCTGGCGCCCAGTTGCGCTCGAAGCAGAGTCTCGAGGGCCGCGCGATCGTTACGTCGGGCTGTTGGGCTGCCTTTCGGGGTGATTACGGACTGTTGGGCCGCCTCTGCTCATCGCCCGACCTCCACAGTCCCCGGCGGGGGTGCCGCAGGACGCGCGCTGAGGTCGACAGGAAGGCCGAGTTGCGCCCGATAGCTCTCCCTCGCCAGCGTGGTTCAGCTGCCAGTACGGGAGACGAGTGGTCGCCAGAAGCCGAGCCTCCTCTCCGTCCGAGGTGGTCCACCCGAGGACCCGCCGAGCGCCCCCGCTCTCGACCTCGAAGGTGCGCCGGTATCCACCAGCTGTGAGCACAAAGCGCGTGATCGGAACGCCAGTACGCATCGCAGCCTCTCGCGTGATCGTTGCCGGCACGGGCGCAAGCGGCACGTGGGCGCGGCGGAGGCGCCACAACGACGGAATCAGCGAGCCCTCCCAGGAACCGCCGGCGGCGAATGCGCCGTCGAGCTCGCGGAGTTGAATCAGGAGCGCGTCTTCGTAGAGCGTTCCCGGAGCTGTCGGGATTCGCCGAGAGATCTCTCCCTCGCTCGCGAAGTACGATGCGAGTTCCTCGGCGACCGCGTCTCGCCCCGGCCGGATGGCATGAAACACTTGGCCGCACCACTCCTGCGCCGTCAAAGTGATCTTCACCGGTGAAAAGCGCTCCGACGAGGGTCCCCAGTCGTCGATAGGAGAGAACACAGACGTCATCACTGAGTAGGGATAGATGCCCGCGAGAAAAGTGAGGTTCGCGTTCAGCTTGAGCACGTCGATCCGATCGGGCGCGGTCGCGTCGTCATCCTTGATGCGCGTTCTGCGGTCCATCGGCTCGGTCACGTAGGTGAGCACGAGCTCGCCCGTGCGCAGCTCGCCGTAGCGCGCGACGGTCATTCGGTAGCCCGACAACTCCGCAGTGCCGTCAAACCAGGTGCCACGAAATCGCTCCGATGCGGAGGTGCGCGGCGGGGCCGACGTGGCGTCATGTACGGGCCACGCCTCGCGACCCACGCTTTGTCCACGACTGCTGAGGCACGCGCTGATGCCGACGGTCAAACCGAGCAGACCGACCGCGGCCTGTCGCCACCCCGGCGCGAAGTGTGTCCGGCTCGTCATGATCGTCCTCCAGATGCTCGTACAGCCGCGTGAGCCGCCGCGGCACGGCGGCGTTCGGCGTGGAGAGTGGAGCTCGCGATCAGCCGATCGACCGAGATGAGCTCGCCATTCCGATTCACCTGGCCAAACTCGAGGACCCCGGTAGGACAGACCGCGACGCACGCGGAGCACCGGACGCACTGCGGATCCTCCATTGGTACGCCACGGCTCGCAAAGCCCATGACGTCGATCCCTGGTGGCAGGTCGCAGTGCACGCACTGCAGGAGATGCACTTCTTGCCGTCAGCGATGATCCTGAACCGCGAGAACCGCCCGTAGATGTGCATAAGCGCCGCGAGCGGACAGGCGAAGCGACACCACAGGCGCCCGGAGTAACCAAAGTACAGCCCCGTTCCCAGTGCTCCCGCGAGTGCGAAGTCGACCACTGGCTTCCAACCGCGGACGAGCAAGCCGTCGGACCACGCAATGCTCAGCGCGCTGCCCGTGGTCCAGCTCGTCACACGAAGGAGCAACATTCCGAAGGCGACGAGGAGGAGCACCTGCCCGAGCGCATTCAGCCGGTTCCACCCTCGGCCGTGAGGCATCTTCTCGCGGTGCCGGTCCCCCATCGTCTCCGCGAGCGCTCCGCACGAGCAGATCCATCCGCAGTACGCCCCCTTACCCCAACGCCAGACGATGAGGGGGATGATGACGAAGGTCTGGACGCAGCTGATGATGAGCCACACGGTGTGAGGCTGCGCGGTGAACACGTTCCAAACAAACAGCGGCCACGCCAACACGAAGCCGTAGGCGCGCCAATACTCGCGCCCGTTTGCGTCGTAGTCAGCGAGTGGGAAGAGTGCATCGGCGATCGACTTCCAAATGCCATCGTCCCATGCACCGAGGCGACCGAACCAGGGCAACAGGATCTCCGGAAGGACGAAGAGCAGAAGGCACTGAATGAGCATCAGCGTCAGCGTCTGTCTGAATACGTAGGGCGTTCGGCGGCGGCGAATCCTCGCAACGCCGAAGACGACCACGGCGATGCAGTACAAGAGCGTGATGTAGAAGCCGATGCCGTTGGACGCTGAGGCTGCGATGGCTGTCGAAAGCGTGCTCGACGTCTCCGTGGCGCGCGTCGAAAGCCATGAGCGGGCAAGATTCGACGGATGCCACCAGACGTCCGAAAGCACTCCGAACGCCTTCATCGCGTACAAGAACGCCGCGGAGAGCGCGAACGCCGCCACGCCGAGCCACTGTGTGGCACGGCGCTCGCCGCGGATCGGAAGTCGAGACGCACGAAAGAACTCGAGCGGCGCATCGCGCCCGATGAGGACCAAGACGCGGTCCGCGTCCACCGTAGACGCCTCGCCGCGTGCCGACTTCAGCACGACGGAGTTCTCCGCTATCTCGACGACCGTCGACTTGAGACGCGCATCCAAGTGCCCGGACCGGCTCATGGCCTCGATTTGGGCCGCGGTGGACGGCTTGACGCGTGTGAGCCCTTCACCTCGATGCACCAGGGTCACTCGGGCGCCGGCCTCCGTGAGCGCGAGCGCCGCCTCGGCGGCGCTGTCTCCTCCACCGACGACGACCACACGTTCGCCAGAGTGTTTGGCGGGATCAATCAGGCGGTGGAGCACGTGCGGTCGGGTCTCTCCGGCGACGCCGAGCCTCCGGTGGTTCCCACTTCTGCCCAGCGCGATGATCACTCGCTGAGCACGCAGCGGCGCTTGGTCGGCCTCCAACTCCACCCTGAGGAAGTCGCCTTCACGGATGATGCGGCGCGCGGTCCCCTTGACGATCGGAATGTCGTGGTGACCCGCCTGCGCTCTCAGTTCGTCGAGAAGTCCTTCTTTCACTTCGGCGCTCACCTGGAGCGTCGAAGTCGGTTCCATCTCCGTCGGGTAGGTGAAGATCGGTTTCTTCGCAGGGAAACTCGCGACGGTCGCGAACGGCTCCGCGCCCTCGATCACGCGGAAGTCGAGCCGCGCCTTGCTGCACTCGATCGCAGCAGCCATGCCGGCGACGCCGCCGCCAACGATCAGCACATCGACGACGTCCGAACGCGACGAGGTGGTGTCGGTCTGCCTCAGCTCGGTCGCGATACGCCGCGCGGCGCGCGCGCCGCTCTCGAGTGCGAACTTGAGGAGCGGGACGCCGGCGAGATCGCCGACGATGGTCACACCGGGCATGGTGGTGCGGCCGTCCTCGTCGCACTCCGGCAGCTTCTCGACGGTGCCCGCTGGCCATCGCAGATGAAGCCAGTGGAGGTATCGCGCGATCATGTTCATTGCGCACCGCCTACGTGCACCTGCGGCGCCGCGACCTCAGCACCCGCCATGGCGTGCTGAGCCGTCTCTCGAACTCGCAGGAGGATAATCTCGGCGAACAAGATGACGGTCGCAGGCACATGGGCGAGCGCGGTCACCCATCCCAGTTCGACCCATGACACGGAGTCCGACATGCCAAGCGCGTGGAGCCAGTACGAAGGACTCATGGCGATCCAGACGATCCATGCCCACGAGCGTGTAAAGGGGAGAAGCAGCGCTGCGGGGGCGAGATACCAGGGATGAAGCGTTGGCAGGCACACCAGCAGGACGCCAAAGAGGCGAGCCGCCGTCGTCGCCACCGTCGCTCCACCATGTCTGCGAGCCGCAAAGAGTACCCAAGCGCTCGCCGCTAGCCACACCGCGGACAGCACCGCCAGCGTCAGGGGGCGTAGGAGGGCCGCTTGGTCGGTGACCGCCCCGACGCACGCGCGAACGACGGGCTCGAGCACGCCGTGGAAGTGCATCTCTGCGCCGAAGCGACCAAGGCTCTGAAAGAGCAACTCTCCAGCACCGGCAAACGGAGCGTATGCGAGCGCCGCCACCACGACCGCGAGCAGCCACCCGCGAGCGTCACGAAGACCAAGTCGCGCCAGAAGCGCGATCACAGCGAACGGCTTGATCAGCGCGGCGAGCGCCGCCGCGACGAGACCGCTGCGTGCGCGGTCTGTAACCCAAAGGTAGAGTGCCGCCGCGATGAGGGACGCCATCAGGAAGTCGTGATGTCCCTCGCCGACACCGAACAAGGGTCCGAGGGGACTCCAAGCCGCGAGCAACACGAGAGCGCGAGGTTGGCCGTTGCGAGCGAGCAGCCGATAGATGAGCCAAAGGCCGAGCAACTCGGCAAAGAGCATCACAACCTTGAAACCGAGAGGAGCGACGGTAACGCTCGTAACTGCCGCCTCGACGAATAGGGTTACGGGCGGGTAGATGGCAGTCCAGTTGGGATGGTTGACACCGCTGAGCACGCCGCTCGGTAGTTCTGCGCCGACGGCCGTCTGGGCGGGCGACACCAGGTAGGGGTTCTCGCCGAAGCGCACCTGCGTCCCCTCGACGATGTATCGGTTCAAGTCATCGGAGGGTGCGACGCCCAGCGTCGCGAGGCGAATGAGGATGGCGACTCCGGCAATCCATCCGAGCCCCCACCGACCGAGCGGCAATCGACGCACGACGATGCAGCTGGCGAGGTACAGACCACCGAGCGCACATCCGATCGCTGTGAAGAAGATCGGACGGTCACGCCAGGTCCCCGGGGCGGCGCCGAGCACGCCGTACCCGATCGTCATGAGCGCGCCGAGCGGCACGAGCCACGCGACTGCGTTCGGGACACCGTCCCCGCCGCGAGCTCGCTCTCTGCGCAGCAACAGCCCCATCCAGGCAAACCCGGAGGCGTAGAGCACGAGGACCAGGCCCATCCAGGGACGAGCGCCGGTCGCCCCTACCGCGACACCCAAAGACGCCCAGACGCAGCTCACGAGCTCGATCCACCCGCTGTCGAGTGGCGGCAGATAGCTGCTCGCGCTTCGGTCTCCCTGCTTGGGGGTTCTGACGAACTCCGACGCGCGTCCGCGAAGCGCCTGCCACACGGCTCGCGAGTTGGAGATCGCGACCCCAGTTCCGATCGCGGCGATGATCGGAAGATCCAACAACCGGCGCCACGCTTGCCAGCCCCGCAGCACGAACTGCGCGCACGTGTACAGCACGAGCGGCGCGCCGATGCCGACGACGAAGAGTCCGGCTCCGAGCGCGACGGCCGCTGCCGGCAGCCCGTGCATGGTCGGAATGGCGATGGGCGCAGCAATGAGGCTCGCCACGATCAGCAGATGGACGAGGTAGTGCGTCGTGTGAAACGTGGCCGCAAGCTTCTGCGCAAGCGACCACTCCGAGCGCCACACCTTCGGGAGGAGCTTCTTCGCGGTCTGGATGGACCCCTTCGCCCATCGGAACTGCTGCGCGCGCCACGCAGACGCGGTGGCCGGGATCTCACCTGGGACCGCGAGGTCGATGCGATAGGCACACTTCCAGCCACGGAGCTGGCTCCGATAGCTGAGGTCCATGTCCTCGGTAAGGGTGTCGTGCTGCCAGCCGCCGCTGTCGTGGATCGCGGCGACGCGCCACATCCCGCAGGTTCCGTTGAAGTTCATCGGGAGGCCGGACCACGCGCGTGCGCCCTGCTCGAGCGCGAAGTGCGCGTCGATGCCGATCGCCTGGGCCCGCGTCAGGCGGTTCGCATCGCGATTCAGGTGCTCCCATCGCCCCTGAACAAGGCCGAGCCTGGCGTCTGACAGGAACGGACGGATCGCCACTTCGAGGAAGTCCGGGTTGGGCACGAAGTCCGCATCGAAGATCGCGACGAACTCCGCAGCCCCTCCCGGATTCTTGGCGTCCGTTTCGAGTCCGGCGGCGAGCGCGCCCGCCTTGAAACCGACGCGATTTGTGCGTCGCAGCACTGTAGCGTCGACGCCTTGGCTGCGGAGCACTCTGATGGCAGCGCTTCCCAGCGTCACGGCGTCGTCGGTGCTGTCGTCCAGCAGCTGGATGCGCAACCGATCTCTTGGCCATCGAAGGCGACCGGCAGCCTCTACCAGGCGCTCAACGACGTCGCGTTCGTTGTAGACGGGCAGCTGCACCAGCACCGTCGGCAGCACGGCGGGCAGCGGCCGACTCTGCTCGGCCGATGCCTCGAGCGCTGCGGCCCGCCGACGTCGCAGGAAGCGAACGAGAAGCCAGAGGGAGTGCACGGCGTAGACGGCCAGGACCGTCGTTGCCGCGACGTAGACTGCGAGTGCGACGGCGCTGATTATCGGGAGCACGTCTGCGTCTCCTCTCCGGAGGAGCGGCGGGCGACGCGCTGCTGCGGAAGCGGCGCCACGCGGTACCAGAGAATGGTCGTGAGGATCGCCCAGCCAGCGCGGAGGACCGGAATCGCCCGCCCGGAGATCTTGCTCGCGCCCGCAGTTCTCGCGCGCGCGTTCACGGGCACCTCGAGGACGCGAAGACCCAGGCGCAGCGCCTTCGTCTGCATCTCCGCGGTCCACCCGAATGCGGGGTCACTCATGCCGATGCGCTCCAGGGCGTCGGTGCTGATCGCTCGAAAAGGACCGAGATCGGTCACGGTCTCGGAGAACAACGCGCCAAGAAGTTGGGATGCGACCCAGTTGCCAGCGCGCTGCGGCAGTGTCAGCGCGCCGGACTCCGACCTCCCCAGCGCGCGACTGCCGATGACGAGATCCGCCTCCTTGCGCAGGACGGGCTCCACGACGCGGCGGAGGAGCGAGAGGTCATCTGCGCCGTCTGCGTCGCAGAACACCACCACGCGGGTGTCATGCGGAACCGCCGCGAGGGCGGCGAGGCACGCAGAGCCGTACCCGCGGCGAACGGCGTTCACGACCTGGGCGCCGGCAGCGCGCGCTGTTTCGGCGGTTTGATCGGTTGAACCGTTGTCAGCGACGAGAATTAGCCCCACCCCGAGGGCTCGAAGCGCAGAGACGACTGCGCCGACGGATCCTTCCTCGTTCAGCGCGGGGATCACCGCGGCGAGTCGGTCGTAGCCGTGATCAGCGCCTGCTTCGTCCTTGTCCGCTATCGCCGAACGCGACGACGAATTGGATAGTCCTGTGGATGGCCTCACCATGGGCTACCTCAAGGAGGTCCCGGCCAAATAGTCCGTCTCCTGGTAGCCGCGGTGGCACTGGATGCACATCGGGATGCGGCCCGACATGGGCATTCCCGATTCAGGGTCGTTCATCACGACCCCATCGGGCGTTCGCATTTCGTAGAGCCAGTCTCCGTTGTCCGGGTCGTAGCCGGGAGCTTGCTTGATCATCACCGCAAGTGCATCGACTCCAGCGACGCCGTCACCGTTCGACGTCTTGATACTTACGGTTCCGCGAAGTACAGTGATCGTGGCGTCCCCGAGAACGGACTCGATGTTCGTGGAGTACCAGATCTGCACCTCGCCGTGCGGGCTGGTGCCGACCACGGGAGCGGCCATGCGCGTCGCGAAGTCAGGGTTAATTCTGAAGTCTTCCGTGAACGCTCCTGGACCCGCCTGAAGCGCCCCACCGTCGGTCGACTCGTCCGGCTCCGACGATTGCGAGCCGCACCCGACTGCGGTGACGAGAATGAGGAGCGAGGAGATAACACTGCGCATGGCGAACCTTTTCTGAAGAGAGAGCATTTGGCTCTCCAGTCCCGCGCAGATAGGTTCCGTTACACCCGTCATTCACTCGGCGGATTCTTCATGGAGCGCCACCCGGGTGCCTGGGCAACACGGTCGCGATCTGCACCGCGTAGCGCTCCTCTGCGTCGAGATACGCGCACACGCGTGCAAACCCGGCTTCGCGCAGGATCCGATCGACGCGCGCACCGTCGTACTTCACACAGGTCTCGAGGTGGACGCGCTCGCCCTCGACGAACAGCACCTCACGATCAAGCGCGCGAAGCACCACCGTCTGGCGGCGAGTCGCCTCGAGGCTGACGTCGACGCTGGACGTCCCCTCGACCCACTCGGCGACGTGCCGAAAGTGCTCTACACGAAAGTCGCACGCGAACTCGCGATTGAGTCGAACGAGCACGTTCTTGGTGAACGCGGCCGTGACGCCCGCGGAGTCGTCATAGGCGGCGCGGATCACCGACGGGTCCTTCTTCAGGTCTGTGCCGAGCACGAGGAGGCCGTCGTCGCGCAACGCACGCCGCATGCCACCGAGCAGCTCGATGGCCTCCGCGTCGCGGTAGTTCCCGAGCGAGCTGCCCAAGAAGAGAAGCACTTGGCGCCCCGAAAGCGAGGCGAGCGCCGGTCTCGCGTCGAGGTGCGATCCGGCGAAGGTCGCGACACGGACACCAGAATACTTGGCGCGGAGGCGCGTCGCCGCCGCCGCGAGGGGTGCGGCAGCGATATCGCACGCGAGGTATTCACACGCGTGCAGCCGCTCAAGTGCCGCGGCGATCAGGAGCTCCGTCTTCGTAGCGGAGCCGGCGCCGATCTCCGCCAGCGACAATCGCACCCCGCCGTCCGCCGCAAGGGCGACAATGTCATTGGAGTGCCGTGTCAGCACGTCGGTTTCGGCGCGCGTCAGGTAGTACTCCGGCAGCGTGGTGATGCGCTCGTAGAGGGCGCATCCGGCATCGTCATAGAGCAACCAGGTGGGCAGCGACTTGCGAGGCGCGAGAAGGCCTTCGAGCGGGTGGCTCGCTTTCGGCGCGGTCATCTCTCCACCTGAACGCCGCGCCAAAACGCGATGCGCCCACGAATATTGGCTGCCGCAGGCTTCGGGTCCCGGTACACCCATGCGGCATCGCGATTGACGTCCGCGCCCACGACCACGTCGTAGTACGAGCAGTCACCTTTCCAGCTACACACCGTGTGGTGCTCGCTCGGCTGGATGTGCTCGCGCTTCACCGCCGACGCAGGGAAGTACACGTTCCCTTCGACGATTTCGACGTCGTCGCTTTCGGCTATGACCACTCCGTTCCACGTTGCTCTTGCCATCGCTTTGTTCCTCTTCGTTACGGATCTCGCGCCAGACGGGCGCCCGACATCTGGAAGCGCGTGTCGGGATGCCAGAAGTTGCGGTAACTCGGCCGCAGGTGACCGCGCGGGGTTAGGCAGGAGCCGCCTCGCAACACCATTTGCTGCGCCATGAACTTGCCGTTGTATTCGCCGATTGCGCCGTCGGGCGGGCGGTATCCGGGATAGGGCTCGTGGCTCGATCGCGTCCATTCCCAAACGTCGCCGAACAGCTGGCCAAGCCCGGTGCCGGGCCCGGGCCGCGGGACAAGCTCGCCGTCGACGAAGTTGCCTGCCGACGGATCAGCGTTCGCGGCAGCGTGCTCCCATTCGGCTTCCGTGGGGAGTCTGGCATCGAGGAAGCGCGCGACGGCGTCGGCCTCCCAGAAGCTCAAGTGACTCGCTGGCTCATCATCCCGAGGCGAGCGCCATCCGCGCAGCGAAAAGGCTTCGTAGACACCGCCGCTCGTCCGTGCGTACTGCGGCGCCTCCCACGCTTGTGCGCGAGCCACCGCGTACCCGTCCGCGAGCCAGAGCGAGGGCGTGTGATAGCCGCGCTCGGCGATGAAGGCCTTCACTTCACCGACCGTGATCGGACGCGACGCCAGCGAATAGGGTCTCAGGTAGACTCGATGCCGCGGGCGCTCGTTGTCGAAAGCGAAGCCGTCTGACGGCATCCCGGTCTCGACTAGCCCCCCGTCAAAGGTATGCCAGGAGAGCTCCGGAGCCGGAGCCCTGGACGCGGGCGCCGCTCCTGGCCGGTATGCCGGTTGCGTCGGGTTCTCGAAGAAGGCGGCCAGGATGTCGGTGAGGATCAGTTCCTGGTGCTGCTCTTCATGGTTGATTCCGAGCTCCACCAGACGAGCGACACCTTGGCGCTGAACGAGATGGTCCCGTTCGAGGACGGGAAGGACCTGTTCGTCAACGGTGCGCCGGTACTCGGCGATCTCGCGCGCCGACGGCCTCGACAAGAGCCCGCGCTTTTCCCGCGAGACCCGCTCGCCGACCAAGTCGTAGTAGGAGTTGAAGATGTAGGCGAAGCGGGGGTCGTAGGGCGCAAAGCCCGCGGGTGAGAGGACGAACTCCTCGAAGAACCAAGTCGTGTGCGCGCGATGCCACTTCGTCGGGCTGGCCAGCGGCATCGCTTGAACAAGCTGGTCCTCCTCGGAGAGGCAGGCAGCGAGTTGCTCCGTGGTCCGACGCGCGTCGAGAAAGGTCTGGGCAAGATCCCTCATCGTGGAGCCCGAGCTCAACAGCACGCGCCTGGAGCGACCGAGGTCGTCGGGGGATTTTGCGCAGCGGCCATGGTCGGTCCGCACGGATAGGCACCAAAGTGCGTGGCGCGCGTGCCCACGACCTCGAACCATTGGGAAAGACGTGTCGCCGACAGCATCAAGGCGGTGTTCGCGCAGACGCGCTCCGGGCGACCGCGCTCGAACGCGTGATGGTCGTCGAGCCAGAACAGCGCCTCGGCGCCCTCGATGCCACCGCGATATACGGCGGTTTGGCCGTAGTCCTCGCATTGCTCGTCGAGGCCATCCAACTTGAACAGCCGATAGGTCACGGAGGTGAAGCGGGCCGCGCCAACCTTCGCGGAGATCTCCTCGTTCTGGATCGAGATTGGTGATGAGGTGACGACACGAGGATCGACGAAGCCGCTGCGACGGGCGAGGGTCACGAAGTCCGACTGATACAGCGCGCCCCCAAGGCACTCCGCATACAGGAGCGGGTCATTCGCCACCTCGGGTGGAAGGCGGCGATCGGCGAAGACGTCGCTCAGATAGAGCTCGCCCCCGGGGCGCAGGACCCGGAACGCTTCCGCGAGCACGAGGTCCTTGCGCGGACTGAGGTTGACGACGCAGTTCGAGACGACGACGTCGACGCTCCCGTCCGCGAGCCCCATGGACTTGAGGTCCTCGATGTACCCTTGGTGGAACGTGGTATTGCTGCGCTCGTATCTGAACTTGTCGGCGTGCCAAGCTTCCGTTTCGCGGGCGACCGCGAGCTGCTCCTCAGTCATATCCACACCGTGGACGCGTCCCTCCGGCCCGACGAGCTGGGCGAGCACGTACACGTCACGTCCGGTGCCGCAGCCCAGGTCCACGACCGTTGTTCCGCGCAAGCCGTGCGGGATCGGAAAGCCGCAGCCGTAGAATCGGCTCGATACGCTTTCGTGCACGTTGGCGAGCCTCTTGGCGATCCAGACCGGCGGAGCGCCGCTCGCGCAGCACGCGTTCGTCTTGAGGTCCGCGCTCGAGGCGAGAAGCTTCCCGTAGTACTCGCTAACGAACGCTTGGAGGTTCTGTGTGGGTGCTTCTGCGGTCTTCGCCTTCATGCCGGTGCTCCTTGGACCCGTCGGGTCATGCGCCGCTCTGGCGAGCAGCCAAGGAGCAGTCCCTGAGGTCCGCGAAGCGTTACAGCTGAGGAAGGAGCCGGAAACCGACCTGGGCCAAGGTTGCTCGCCGACCTATCGGAGGACTTGATCCACCGCGCTGAGCAGCTGCGCGGTGGACGGTCGCGTCCTGTAGTCTTGGCTTGCGTGCGCCCAGCGAACCTCGCCTTGGACAACAAGGAAGGTCGCCGGTACCGCGAACGTGTGGTGGTGGCGTCCGGATGCGGCCTCGATGTCGAGGCCCATCGCCTTCAGCCTCGCGACCTCCGCGTCGTCTAGATGGCGCGTGACCTGGAACGCGCGATGCGCCACGAGGTCCGGATCGGCGAGCACGGGAAACGGTATCTCGTAGGTGGCGTTGGTCTTCGCGGCCTCTTCGACCCGGTCCACGCTTATCGCGATGAGGCCGACGCCCCTTCGCTGGAACTCCAGGAACGCGGTCGTGAGCTCTCGAATCTGGAAGTTGCAGAACGGGCACCAACCTCCGCGGTAGAACACGACGAGCAGCGCGCTGCGCGACGCCAGGTCACGGAGCGCCATCTGACGGCCCTCCGAGTCGGAGATCGACACATCGGGAACTGCGGAGCCCACGGCCAGCCCAACACCGTCCGGCAGCGTGCCGACTTCCGCAGCGCTAGGGTTCGCGTAGGCCTTGGTCGACGGCATGGTTCTGGCGGAACCCGCAGCGGCGGCGGGCTCCGATGAGGGCCCCGGTTCCTCTCGCCTGCAGCCGCTGAGTGCGGTGAGCAGGCCACCGGACAGGAGCGCTACCAGGGTGCGGCGCCAGCGCATCACTTCTGCTCCGGCGGCCCCATCCTAGCGAACCGCTTCAGGAGCTCGTCCTTGAGGTCCGGCGGAACGGGCTCCTGCGGCAGTTGGCCCAACGTGGCCACCGTCGTCTTCATCTGGCGGATGTAGGCGCGACAGTGCTTGCACATGCCCAGGTGCATCTGAAACTGCGTCCGGCGCCAGAAGGACATGCGCCCCTCCAGGTATTCCGTGACGAGCTCGGTGAGCTGTTGGCAGGTGAGCATAGTCGTCTACTTCCGTTCCACGTACTCTTCGAGCATGGCTCGAAGTTTCGAGCGCGCCCGATGCAGCAGCACGCGCTGATTGGTCTCGGTGATCTCGAGGACGTTACAGACCTCGTGCGAGTCGAGCCCTTCGATGTCTCGAAGCGTGACCACTGCCCTTTGATTCGGGGGGAGCGCGGCAATTGCGTGTTCCAGGTGCTGGACGGCCTGGGCCGTCATGAGGAGCTTCTCGGGAGTGTCGTCCTCCCACCTTCGTGGCGGAACACCCCACATCCCGTTCGGCTTGAATCGCGCCGCTTCGACGGCGGCTTCATGCTCCCCGTCCTGGTCCGAGAAGGCCGAGAACGGCACCGTTCGGTTCTCGCGGACGCCGCGAGTCTTTGCACGGTTGGTGAGGATGCGAAAGATCCAGGTCTTGAGCGTCGAGCGCCCCTCGAAACGATCGAGACCGTCGAGGACCCCAACCCAGGTCTCCTGCACGACCTCTTCGGCAACTGCGCGGCTCGGCACGAAAACGAGCGCCAGGCGCAGGAGGGGCCCGTGGTAGCGGTCGAGGAGGTCAGAGAACGCCTTGGAGTCTCGAGCGCGAAGCCGTGCGATCAGCGCGAGGTCGCTCGCAGACGCGGGAGCGTCCGGCACCGCCTCGTCGGCACTTGGTGCAGGAGCACCCTCCAATGTCTTCGCGCGATCACTCATTCCGGGCCCTTACAGGCCCGCCGGGACCGCTCGCCTCGTGGAAGCCTGCGCGACGCATCCTACCCGGGCGGCGCCAGTGGGTCCAGAACGTAGTGCCACAAACTCGAGCTACACGGGCGGGCCGGGTGCCCTCGCGCCGATCGTCGACACCGCCAGCGGAACGACGTAGTTCAGGGCGATCCGGGCCCAAGGCGCGAGAACGCCGGCGTCGTTGATGATCGTGAAGGAGAGCGCCACGACCGCGACGGTCGCGCACCCGCGCGCGACGAGCCCGGCAGACGGCACGCGGTGACCGGCGCCCCAAGCGCCGGTCGCGAAGACCGCGGCCGGGAGCATGGCGTGCACGAGCGACCACCATGATGCCCCTGGCGCGAGCTCGTGACCGAGCGACACCGCGGTCCCCACAAACGCCGCGGTGAAGAGTGCCCTTCCAAGTGGAGACGCGAGCAGTCGGCCTGGCATGCGACGATCAGCCGGTGCCATGCACGTGTCGAAGGACCGCTGCGACAGTCTCTTCGTGATCGAGTGCCGACTCGTCGATAAGGAGGATCCGCGCGCGAAGATCATCGCTCAGTGGATGATGGCCGAGCGGCGACAGCTTCAGCCGCGCGGCCGGAAGAGCGACCGTCGAAGCGGGCATGAGGATCGGTACGCGCACGAGACTTGGCAGCGCGGCGGTCAGGCGCTCGGCGATCGCGATACCGTTCACGTCGTCGCCGTTCTCGTCGCCCTCTCTGCCAACGTGAGTGAGACAGCGCCCCCCTTCGAAATTACTGTAGGGCGAGACTGGCTCCCGACCGATGGCCCGACCTGAGAAGAAGACCGCGACCCCGCACCTGCGCGCGGTCAAAGCCGAGGACGCGCCGCCCGTGGGCGCGCCCGCGACCATGCCGGCGGCGGCGTCGCCGGCGATGGCGGTGACCGTGCCGACGACGGCGAAGTCGATGGAGGTGTCGCCGCCGCGACGACGGACGTTCACCGCCGAGTTCAAGCGGCAGGTGCTGGCGGAGGCTGATGCCTGCACCGAGCCCGGCGCGGTCGGGGCGCTGCTGCGCCGGCACCACCTGTACTCGTCGCACCTGACCGAGTGGCGCCGGACGCGCGAGGAGAGCGGCCTGGCCGGACTGGCGCCACGCAAGCGGGGCCGCAAGGCCACGCCAGCCAACCCGCTCGCCGCCGAGGTGGCCAAGCTGCAGCGGGCGCTCAAGAAGGCCGAGGCGCGCGCCGTGCGTGCGGAGGGGCTGGTCGCGGTCCAAAAAAAACTGGCGGAGCTCTTTGGCGAGGAGATGCCGCCCGAGGAGGAGCTCCTCGAGGCGGAGCGGCTGGGGCTGCCGATCCCGCAGGTGAGAAAGAAGCGCTGATGCGCCTCGTCGACGAGACCGCCGTGGCCCATGGCGTCGCCCCGACGTGCGTCGCACTTGGTGTGCCCCGCGCGAGCTACTACCGCCGCAAGCTGCCGAAGCCCGAGCGGGGGCCGAGACCTTCGCCGGCGCGCGCGCTGTCGCACGATGAGCGTGCCAAGGTACTCGCCGCCCTGCACGCGCCCGAGCATGTCGACCTGGCGCCCGCGGAGGTCTATGCCCGGCTGCTCGACGGGCGTGCCCACCCCGACGGACAGGGTCAGTACCTGTGCTCGGAGCGCACCATGTACCGTGTGCTCGCCGCCGCCGGCGAGGTGCGCGAGCGCCGCGACCAGCTCGTGCATCCGACGTACACCAAGCCCGAGTTGCTCGCCACGGCGCCGAACCAGGTCTGGTCCTGGGACATCACCAAGCTGCTCGGACCGGCCAAGTGGACCTACTACTACCTGTACGTCGTGCTCGACATCTTCAGCCGCTACGTCGTCGGCTGGATGGTCGCCGACCGCGAGAACGCGGCCCACGCCCGTCGGCTCATCGCCGAGACCTGCACCAAGCACGGCGTCGAGCCTGGAA
Organism: Sandaracinaceae bacterium; assembly: GCA_016712745.1. Classification (GTDB taxonomy): domain Bacteria; phylum Myxococcota_A; class Polyangia; order Polyangiales; family JADJQN01; genus JADJQN01. The sequence goes on along the minus strand of JADJQN010000015.1, from coordinate 22,597 downwards.
CGCTCACGCTGCATCAGGACCGCGGCGCCCCCATGCGCGCCAAGACCTTCGCGCAGACGCTCGCCGACCTCGGCGTCACCAAGTCGCACTCGCGACCCCACGTCTCCGACGACAACCCCTTCTCGGAGGCCCACTTCAAGACCCTCAAGTACCGGCCTGACTTCCCGGGGCGCTTCAGTAGCCAGGCCATCGCCGTCGGCCACTGCCGCGCGTTTTTCCACTGGTACAACGACGAGCACCATCACGAGGCGCTCGGCCTGCTCACTCCGGCCGACGTCCACTTCGGCAGGGCGCCGGCCGTGCTGGCCGCCCGACAGCGCGTCCTCGACGCCGCCTTCGCCGCACACCCCGAGCGCTTCGTCCGGAAGCCACCCGCTGTCGGCATCCCGCCCACGGCGGTCTACATCAACAAGCCACTCACCCCGGCTACCGCTACCGCGACCCCGCAGACCGTCGCTTCACCTGTCGAGGCGCGACAGTAAATGCGCCTCACGACTGTCTCAAACTCGTTGACGGGCTCCGTCGCGATGCGCGTGAAAGGGGATCAGCAGGATCTCCGGCACCTTTCTGCCCAGACGCTCGATGACACTCTCGTCAGAGGTCCCCTTGGGGATCACGTCCGCCTCGCGGATCACCAGGCCAGCACGCTCCAACAGGGCGAAGACGCGCCCTCGGATGCTGGGACCGTAGGGACGGACGACAGTGACGTGACGCATGGATCGCGAGCTCAGCGCGCCGAAGCCGGCGGCGGTGCGGCCACGGCACGGAGATCAACGGTCACCTGGATATCGTTTGCGACCTTCAGGCGCACCGGAAGGGGAACCGATACGTTGTAGTCGGTCAGCCGAACCGTGAACGTCGCCTGGATGCGGAGGACATCACCGTTGATTCCAGGCGTTCGAGCCAGCTCTGGTGTGAGCGGAATCAGCCGAACTCTGCCAGTGGTAGTGATCTCGCGCGTGACGCCATGGATCGTGAAGCGCCCCCGCACTCGAACGTTGACCGCCTCGTTGGGACGTAGAGCAGTCGCACCTTCAACGCCCGTCACTTCGAATGTTGCGCTCGGATGGTGGGCGGCATCGAGCCAGCTCTCGCCGCGGAGGTGTTCGTCGCGGAGATCCACCCCCGTGCGAAGGCTCGCGACGGACGCCTGCACTCGCCCAGCTACCGTCGCGAGGTTTGCAGGATCCACGCTCACCTCCCCCGAGAGCCCGGACGTTACGCCGGTGATGGTTTCCAGCGGGGCATCCGATACGAACTGAACTCGGCTGCCGCCGTCGTTGCGAACGACGAACTGCCTCGTTTGTGCCTGCGCACTCGGCGCCAGCGAGAGCAACACCGCAACAGCAACCGAGACCATGAGAGATAGACGCTTGGCCATGAAACACCTCCGATGCGGGTGGTGTCTCGCGAGGGTGGCCGCTGTTACACGCCGGGTCGCTGAACGTAGACGAAGGTCGATGCGATCGAACGCCGTCGATGGACTGGAGGCGCAGAGTGTAACACGACGCGCGCTGCCGAGACGTTGCGGTCGCGGGGTTCGCCCGCAACTGGAGGAACACTGAAATGGAAATGGAAACGAAGACGAAGATCCTCGCCATGGCTGCGGCAGCTCTGGGCGTGACGATGTCTGCCTGCGCTCACTCTACCCCCACCGCGGCTGGACCGACGGCGGCGCCGCAGTCGGCCGGGGCCGAGGCAAGCTGCAGCGGCCACGGGGCCGCGAGTTGCGGCAGCCACCGCGGTCAGATGGCGCCGGACGCGGGTACCGCCGCTCAACCCGCGGGCTCCGAAGCGAGCTGCGGCGCCAACTCGTGTGGCAGCAGCTCGGGTGGAACTGGAAGTCACTGATCGGGGACGAGGACGCGATGGTACCCGTTCGAGGCATCGGAATCGGACTACGGATGCCGCTCGCCGCAGAAATGCTCGAGCAGCTTCCTTCTGCAGTCCGCTGGCTCGAAGTGCATCCCGAAAACTACGTCGAGCGTGGCGGGCGCTACCCTGCCACGCTCGACGCGTGCCGGCGACACTGGCCCGTCGTGACCCATGGGCTCACGATGGGCTTCGGGAGCACCGCGCCGGTCACGAAAACTCGGATGGCGACTCTCTGTGCGTTTCTCGATCAGGTCGAGGCGCCTTGGCACAGCGATCATCTCGCGCTCGCAGGGGCGGAGGGCATGTTCGTGCACGACCTGCTGCCGGTGCCGTGGAACAGAGAGTCGCTCGGGGTCGCAACCGCGCGAGTGCGCGAAATGGCCGATGCCCTGAAGCGGCCGATTCTGGTCGAAAACCTCACGTACTACGCCACGTTTGACGACAGCGACCGTTCGGAAATCCAGTTCATCACGGACCTTCTCGATCGCACCGGCGCAGGCCTTCTGCTCGACGTCAACAACGTGTACGTGAACGCTCGGAACCATGGGTTTGATGCTGAGGAGTGGATCAGTCAGGTGCCGGCCGAGCGCGTCGTTCAGATTCATGTCGCAGGCCACCTTGTTCGTCCCGACGGGCTTCGGATCGATACGCATGCGGAAGAGATTTGCGCCGACGTGTACCAATTGCTCGAGCGAGCGCTCCAGCGCGTGGGACACGCTCCTGTCCTGCTCGAGCGCGACGGGAACTTCAGCAAGCTCGGGCCGCTGATGCGTGAGGTGCAAGAGCTCGACGAGCTGTACCGTCGTGTCCTGGGGGCGCGATGAGGCTTGCCGACGCGCAGCGCACATTTGTCGACGTGTGTTTCACGCCGGCGCCGGACGAACGTCTCGCGCTGCTTCGAAGTCAACCCGAACGGCTGCGACTTTACAGGAACATGGTCCAAGAGAGGCTGATCGAGATGATCGAGTCGGCGATTCCCCGGACCGTCCAGCGGCTCGGCTCTGCGCAGTTCCGAGCCGCGGCGCGTGACTGGCTGGCAGAGGCTCCGCCCTCCTCTCCGTACATACGCGATGTCCCACCGGAATTCGGCTCGTGGCTGGTGTCTCGATCGAAGTTCTTGTTGTCGCCGCGGGACGGTGCCGTGCTCGAGTGGGAACTCGCTGTCTGGACCGCCTCATCGGTACTCGCTCGCGCCGCCGTGACGACGGAGTTCGTGTTTGAGCGCCGCCCCGTGCTCAACCCAACGACCCGACTCCTACATCTGAGCCATGCGGTTCATGTTGCCGCAGGGGCCGAGCCCCGCAAATCCGAGCGACCGGTGACCATCGCCGTCTTCCGGCACCCGGACACCCATCTCGTGATGTGGCGAGAACTCACAGAGGTGGGCGCATCGTTCCTTCAGCTTGCAGGCGCGCACTTTGGCTCCGCCACCGCGATCTGTCGGGAGATCGCGGCGCGTGCGGGAGCGCCGATGGACCAAGCATTCGTGGAGGACGTCGCTCTGTCGATCACGTCGTGGCTGGAGGAGCGCTTACTCCTGGGATCTCAGGTGGACAACGACCTCTGAGCTTCGCCGAAGTGGTCTCCCGGTCACCCCCGGGGCCGGTGCTCGTCTGCTGCTGCGCCAACCTGTAACGCTCGCCCGACCTCCGAGACCATGCCGCATGGTCGCAACCGAACCGCGAGGGCGCTCCGGAGCCCGGCACACATCTCCTCACAGCCACAGAGGTCTCCCTGCGGTCTTCGCCGCCTGCCTTGGGATTTCGGTCGCGGCTTGTGCCGCTCCCGCGCGCGGCGAGTCCTCCGGAGCAGCGGCCGGCGCCGACGTCTGTGCGACCTTCGATCACGAGCACGCCGCCTGGACCACGCTCCTTGCCCGCTACGTCCGAGACGGCGGCGTCGACTACGCCGGGCTCAAGCGCTCTGGCGGCCCCGCGCTCCCCGCGCTGGATAGCTACCTGCGATCGCTCGAGTCGGTCTGTCGGGGGCACTACGACTCGTGGACGAAGGACCAGAAGCTGGCCTTCTGGATCAACGCGTACAACGCGTACACCGTCAAATTGATCCTCAATCACTACCCGCTCACGAGCATCCGGTCGATCGGATTGCTACCTGGAGCGGCGTTTCGCGAGAGCTTCATTCCCCTTCGCTCGCTCCGCGGCAAGGTGCTCTCGCTCAATGACATCGAGCACGAAATCCTCCGCAAGGAGTTTCGCGAGCCACGCATCCACTTCGCCATCAACTGCGCCTCGAAGAGCTGTCCCGAGCTTCGAAACGAGGCGTACCGCGCGGTGAGGCTCGACGCTCAGCTCACCCAGGCCGCGCGTGGCTTCGTGCAGGACCCCACGAAGAACCGCTTCGATGCAGAGTCCCAAACGCTCCGGCTCTCCTCCATCTTCGACTGGTTTCGCGAAGACTTCGAGCGCTCGGCACGAACGCTGCCGGCATTCGTCGCGCGCTACGCGGAGCCTACGACGGCTTCCGCGCTGACCTCCGGAAGCAACGTGCGCGTCGAGTTCCTCGATTACGACTGGTCCTTGAACGGGAGATGAGCATGTCCACCGCACAGTCAGCCGCTCGGCTCCTGCCGCTATTCGACAGTCACCCATCCTTCGATCGAGCACTCGAGCAGCATGGCGCGCCGAGCCTCGTCCGAGGGCGGGTGCGAACGCTCCAAGTCAACGTCGGCAAGCTGTGCAACATGGCTTGTCACCACTGCCACGTCGAAGCCGGTCCCAAGCGAACCGAAGTCATGTCGCGCGAGGTGGCCGATCGGTTACTCGACCTGCTCGTCAAAAACCCTGAGGTGGAGGTCGTAGACTTCACCGGCGGGGCACCTGAGCTCAACCCGAACTTTCGCAGGCTCGTCGAGGCCACGAGACGCCTTGGCAGGCGAGTCATCGATCGCTGCAACTTGACCGTCTTGTTCGAGCCGAGCCTCCAGGGGTTGCCAGAGTTCCTCGCGGCCCACGAGGTCGAGATTGTCGCCAGTCTCCCTTGCTACAGCGCAGAGAACGTCGAGAAGCAGCGTGGGCGCGGTGCGTTCGACAAGAGCATCGAAGGACTGCTTCTGCTCAACCGCTTGGGCTACGGACGACCGGGCTCGCCGCTCAAGCTGAATCTCGTCTACAACCCCGTCGGCGCCTCGCTTCCGCCTGCCCAGGCGAAGCTCGAGGCCAAGTACAAAGAGGAGCTGTCGCGGCACTTCGGAATCGAGTTTCACGACCTGCTGACGATCACGAACATGCCCATCAAGCGGTTCGCGCACGCGCTCGAACGGGCGAACAACCTCGAAGGCTACATGAGCCTGCTCGTGAACCACTTCAACGTAGGCACCGTGCCCGAGTTGATGTGCCGTTCGCTCGTGAGTGTGAGCTGGGACGGCGAGCTCTACGACTGCGACTTCAACCAAATGCTCGAGATCCCCCTCGGCGCCGGAAATCGTACGATCTGGGACGTCGAGTCGTTCGCCGAGCTCGAACAAGCACGGGTGGCGACCGCGAGCCACTGTTTCGGCTGCACGGCGGGAGCTGGGTCGAGCTGCTCGGGGGCGCTGCGATGAGCCGGACGAGCACTGCCAGGCTCGCGCCGGGCGACACTGCTCCTGCACTTCAGCTGCCCGCGATCGACGGCAGGACCTTTGACGTCGCAAGCCTCGCCGGTCGGCCCTACCTGCTGTCGTTCTTCCGCTTCGCGAGCTGCCCTTTCTGCAACTTGCGGGTCCATGAGCTGGTGCAACGGTTCAGCGAGCTCGGCGGCAGAGCCTCGATCGTTGCGGTCTTCGACTCGCCGCTCGAGAACCTCCAGCGGCATGCACAGCGTCACGCAGCGCCGTTTCCGATCTTGGCCGATGAGACAGGGGGTGCATACCGCGCCTACGCCATCGAACGCTCGCTGAGTGGGACGCTCATGGGGATGACCCGCCGCGCCCCCACACTTCTGCGGGCCATGGCTCGCGGGTACGTACCGACGTCACTGAAGGGGAGCTTCATCACGATGCCTGCGGACTTCTTGATTGACGAAGCGGGGGTCGTGCAGACGGCCTACTACGGCCGCGACGAAGGCGATCATCTGGCCTTCGACGTGGCGGTCAGATTCTCCCGAGGAGAGCGCATCGCCCAAGATGCCTTGGCGGCGACGGGAGGTGTCCGGTGACCAGGGGCGTGCTGTTTCTCTGCACGGGTAACGCGTGCCGCAGCCAGATGGCCGAAGGCATTGCACGAGCGATCATGCCTCCCGGCGTGCGCATCTTCAGCGCCGGGACGAAGCCCAAGGGCGTGGACACCCGCGCCGTGCAGGTGATGCACGAGCTCGGGCTCGACATCGCCGGGCATCGATCGAAGGCTCTTGACGATGCGTCGATAGGAGAGTTCGACCTCGTCGTTGCGTTGTGCGGCGATGCCGCCGAACACTGCCCGAGCGTGCCGGGGTGTCAGCATGAACACTGGCCCATTGTAGACCCAGCGGGCGCCGCAGGGTCCGAAGAGCAGGTACTCGCTGAATTTCGGAGAGTGCGCGACGAGCTGTTGAAGCGCATCTCGGAGTTGGCGGTTCGGCTCGCTCCCGAGCCGGCGCTCGGTGTCATCGGCGGTAGCGGGTTCTACGAGCTGCCAGGGCTCTCCGATGCGCGCCGGGTAGCTGTCAGCACGCCGTTCGGCGATGCCTCTGGACCGCTCGTCGAGGGCCGACTTGCTGGGCGGCGCGTGGTCTTCTTGGCGAGGCATGGAGAGGAGCATCGCCTCCTGCCAGGTGAGGTGAATGCCCGCGCGAACATCTACGCGCTGAAGCGGGCTGGAGTCGCGCGTCTGGTGTCTGTTTCTGCGGTCGGCTCGCTGCGCGAGGAGATCGCGCCCGGCGACGTGGTGCTTCCGAATCAGTTCATTGACCGCACCATGGGGCGACCATCCACGTTCTTTGGGCAAGGCGTGGTGGCGCACGCGAGCCTTGCGGATCCAGTCTGTCGCCACCTCGCTTCATCGATCGCCAGTGCGGCACGAGAGCACGGCGCGCGCGTACATCCGCAGGGCACGTACGTCTGTATCGAGGGGCCCCAGTTCTCTACTCGAGCCGAGTCGGCGCTTTCGAGGAGCATCGGCGCGGACGTCGTCGGCATGACGAACCTGCCCGAGGCTCGGCTCGCTCGTGAGGCAGAGCTCTGCTACGCGACGCTCGCACTCCCGACCGACTACGACTCCTGGCGCCCCGACGACGAGGTGCGCGTCACCGACGTTCTCTCGGTCCTGATGGCGAACGTGGCGCGAGCGAAGGCCATCCTTGCTTCGGCGTTCGCCTCGCTTACAGCGAACGACTGCGCCTGTCAGCACACGCTCGACGCCGCGCTCCTGACACGGCCTGACTCCATCGACGCGGCGGCGCGGCTCCGGCTGCACGCCGTGCTCGCTCGCCGTCTCGGCGGCGACGTCAAGGGCATCGCGGGGGCAGCGTGACGCTTACCACAGTAACACTGGCTGCCCTTGGCTTCGCGCTTGCGTTTGTGAATGGGGCAAACGACGTGTCCAAGGGCATCGCAACCCTCGTCGGGAGCGGGGTGTCCGAGTACCGGCGCGCGATTGTATGGGGCACGATCTGGACTGCGATCGGAGGCCTTCTCGGAGCAATCCTTGCGACCGCAATGGTGACGACGTTCGGCAACGGTCTGCTCGCGCCGGGCACGACGCAGTCCCTGGGGGCGGGCGTCGCAACCCTCCTCGGCGCGTCGGCATGGGTGCTCATCGCTACGCGCACCGGACTTCCGGTGTCCACGACCCATGCGATCGTCGGGTCGCTCGTTGGCGTGGCGGCCGTCGCCTACGGCGTCGATGGTGTTCGTTGGAACGCGCTGGGCGGCAAGGTGGTGTTGCCCCTGCTGCTCACTCCGATGCTCTCGTTCGCGCTCGTCACCGTGCTCCTGAAGGCGACCAGACGCTTTCGGGGTTCGGCGGTAGCGCACATGCCGGACTGTCTCTGCGCCGAAGTAGCGGCGACGGGACCCGCGCTCGCGGGCATCTCGCGCTCTGCAGGCCCGCAAGTTGCTCGTGCGACGGGGTTGCAGTTGGTCGTTGCTCCTCAGGCCGATTGCGCGGTGGAGCGTCCCGCGGCCGCGCGGCTGACGCTCGATCACCTTCACTGGTTCACCGCAGGTGCCGCAAGTTTCGCTCGTGGAATGAATGACGCCCCGAAGATCGTCGCGCTGGTGCTTGCTGCCTCAGCGCTCGGGGGGGCTGCGTCCATGGGACATCCGCCGCTCTTCCTACTCGTTACCGCGGGCATGGTTGTCGGGAGCCTCGTCGGGGGACGTCGTGTCACGCGCGTGCTCGCGGAGAAGGTCACACCCATGGATCATCGCGAGGGCTTCCTCGCTAACCTCGTTACCGCGGGGCTCGTGACCACGGGCGCGACACTCGGGTTGCCGATGTCGACGACGCATGTTTCCTCGGGTGGCATCATCGGTGCGGGCGCGCAGCGCTCGTCCCTCAATACGAAAACACTGAGGGACATCGTCCTCGCTTGGGTCGTCACCGTTCCCGCGGCGGCTGCGCTCGGCATCGGCGCGTTCCTCTTGGGACGGTGGTTGACATGACCAGCGGCCGCCCTGCTTCCAGCACCAGGCGCGCAGTTCGCGTGCTGATCGCGAGCGGGCTGCTTGTCGCAGTAGCAACGGGCCTCGTGCTCTTCCCGATGGGACGCTGGACGCTCGCGCTGGTGGAGTGGGTACGCGGTGCCGGTGCGGCGGGAGTTGTCGTCTTCGCGCTGACGTACGTGGCGGCGACGGCGCTGATGCTCCCAGGCTCGCTGCTCACTCTCGGTGCGGGCTTCGCTTACGGCCCGGTCTGGGGAGCGTTGCTGGTCTCGCCGATCAGCGTGCTTGCCTCGAGCTTGTCATTTGCCCTCGGGCGATTTGTCGCGCGCGATTGGATCTCTCGCAGAGTCGCCAGGGACGGGCGGTTCGCGGCGATCGACGCTGCCGTGGGCGAGAGCGGGTTCAAGATCGTCACGCTACTGCGCCTGTCGCCGGTGTTGCCGTTTAACTTGCTGAACTACGCGCTCGGCCTAACCCGCGTTCGCCCGCGCGACTACGTCCTCGGATCTTGGGTGGGCATGCTCCCGGGCACGGTGATGTACGTCTATCTCGGCTCACTCGTCACGAGCGCGAGCCAGCTCGCGAGTGGCGAGCGAACGGACGCCGGCCCCTGGGCGCGCATCCTTTACTTGGGCGGACTCGCGGCCACGCTGCTGGTCACGATCATCATTACGCGGGTCGCTCGGCGGGCGCTCGGAACCGCACTCGGGCGCGCCTCAGCTGCAACGTCGCCGCAGGAGGGGCAAACATGAGCCTGGCCATGACAGCGACCTCTTCACCCCGCCCAACCATCGAGGTGCTGCCGGACGACGCCCATAACCGCGAGTTGGTCTCGCATGTCCATCCAAAGGGCTGGGAGAATCCGACGCCGAGCGGGCCGTACAACTTGGTCGTGATCGGTGGTGGCACCGCGGGCTCGTCTCGGCGATGGGCGCGGCCGGCCTCGGCGCTCGCGTCGCACTCATCGAGCGACACCTTCTGGGCGGCGATTGTCTCAACTATGGGTGTGTCCCGTCCAAGGCGCTGATCCGTGCGGCACGGGCTGTGTTCGACGCGCGAGAGGTCGCGTCGTTCGGCGGTCGTGCTCCCGAGCCCATCGCGCTCGACTTCGCCGCTGTCATGGAGAGGATGCGCCGGCTACGAGCTGGCATCGCGCATCACGACTCGGCGAAGCGCTTCAAGGAGAGCGGGATCGACGTGTTCCTGGGAGACGCCAAGTTCGTGTCGCCTGAGGAGGTCGAGGTGGCGGGGCGCAGCTTCGGTTTGCACGGGCAGTCATTGCGACCGGAGCACGTGCCGCGACGCTACCGATTCCCGGACTCGCCGAGGTGGGCTTCCTGACCAACGAATCGGTGTTCACGTTGACCACCCTGCCGCAAAGGCTGGCCGTCATCGGCGCGGGTCCGATCGGGTGTGAGCTGGCCCAGGCATTTCGGCGCTTCGGAAGCGAGGTGACGATCCTCAGCGTCGACCCACGCGTGCTGCCTCGGGAGGATCCTGACGCGGCCACGGTGTTGCACGCGCAGCTCACCGACGAGGGCATCTCGCTCGTCCTGGGCGCCAAGCTCACCAAGGTCGACGCAAGCCCCCAAGGCAGCAGGCTCTCGTTTGACCGCGGCCGCGGCGACGAGGAGATCACAGCGGACGCCATCCTCGTGGCCGTCGGACGCGCGCCCAACGTCGAGGGGCTTGCTCTCGAGGCTGCGGGGGTGGCCTTCGACCGATCCGGCGTGAAGGTCGACGACCGCCTTCGAGCTCCAACCCACGCATCTACGCCGCAGGGGACATCTGTAGCCCCTACAAGTTCACCCACGCTGCGGATGCGATGGCTCGCGTGGTGCTTCAGAACGCGCTGTTCATGGGGCGCAAGAAGGCCAGCTCGCTGGTGATTCCGTGGAGCACGTACACCGATCCCGAGATCGCCCATGTCGGGCTCTACGAGCACGAGGCCAAGGATCGGGGGCTCTCCGTTAAGACCTTCACGGTCCAGCTCGGCGAAGTCGATCGCGCGGTACTGGACGGCGAGACGAAGGGCTTTGCGCGACTTCATGTCGACGAACGGGACGGGCGCATCCTTGGAGCTACCGTCGTTGCGCGTCACGCCGGCGAGATGGTGGGTGAGGTGTGCCTAGCGATCACGGAGGGACTCTCCGCAGGGTCCCTGTCCAAGACCATTCATCCGTATCCGACTCAAGCAGAAGTGTGGAAGCGCCTCGGGGATGCGTACGCCCGCACGCGGCTCAAGCCGTGGATCACGCGCCTCTTTGAACGCTACTTCAAGTGGCGCCGATAGGTGGAATGCAGATCATGAACTCCCGCGACACAACCTTGTGCATCTTCGCGAAGGCGCCACGTGCCGGTGCTGTGAAGACGCGTCTCGCCGCGACCATCGGCGCAGACGCCGCGGCTCAGCTGGCTGACGCCTTCTTCTGGGACACGCTCGAGGTCGCCGAGAAGCTCGCGTCAGTCCGCGTGGTGGTTGCGCTTTCCGGCAACGAGCTGTTGCTCCCCGCACTCCGTGACCGCGTCGACGTCTGGCACCAGGGCGAGGGGTGATCTTGGCGCCCGCCTCCAGCGGAACCTCCGACGAGCATTGACCGAGAGTCCCCGCGTCCTGGCCGTCGGAACCGATTCGCCCGGACTTCCGGTCGCGCTCCTCGAGCAAAGCATTGGTCGCCCTCGACACGCACGACGCAGTGCTTGGCCCAGCCGATGACGGGGCTTCTATCTCCTCGGAACGAGGAAATGCCCAGAAGGTCTGCTATCCGGCTTGCCCTGGAGCAGCGCGGATACGAGAGAGAGGACTCTTGCGCGGCTTGAAGAGCGTGGACTGTCCGTAGCGCTCTTGGCTCCGTGGTTCGACGTGGACCGCGAGCGGGACCTCGAGCGCCTGCGCACCTTGCTTGTCGCGGGAGAGATTCACGCGCCAGCGACCTGTCGGGTCTTGGGGATCCGCCCCGAGGGAGTGGCGCAATGAACACCAAGGCGCGCCCGCGAGTCTCCGTCGTGATGCCGGTGCTGAACGAGGAGCGGCGGATCGCGCAGGCCCTCGAGAGCCTATTGACTGTCGCCGCCGTGCACGAGGTCATCGTGGTCGATGGTGGGAGCACGGACGCGACCGCCAACCTCGTCGGCGCGCATTCCCGCGTCGCCTTCCTTCGCGCGGAGCGCGGACGAGCGAAGCAGATGAATGCTGGAGCCCGAGCGGCGAGCGGTGACGTGCTGCTCTTTCTGCATGCCGACGTAACGCTCCCGGACGATGCCATCTCGCAGGCAGTGGGCGCGCTTCGTGATCCTGGCGTCGTCGCCGGCGCCTTCCGAACCTGGACGGTTGCGGATGGCGGCGCGGCACCGCTCTGGGCGCCCCTCCTGCATCTGGCCGACCTCCGGTCCCGGTATACACGCCTGCCTTATGGCGACCAGGCCGTCTTCGTTCGGGCCGCGGTATTCAGCGAGCTCGGCGGATTCCCTGACCAGCCGCTCATGGAGGGACCTCGAGCTCAGCCGGCGGCTTCGCGAAGTTGGCGGCGTCGTCACGGTGCCCGCCTCCGTGCGTGTCTCGGGCAGGCGCTTCCTGACACGGCCAGCGTACTACACGTTGCTGGTGAACATCTTCCCGCTCCTGTACCGACTGGGGATGCCGCCGCGCGTCCTGGCAAACCTGTACGGGCATCCGCGATGATGGCTCGCGAAACCAAGGACCAAGCACAACGGGTGAGTGGCCTGTCCGCGCCGTCCGCGCCGCTTTGGGTTCGGGTGTTGTATGCGCTGCAGCGAGGCCGGAGCGGGGTCGTGCTCGAGCCCACCCGTGTCTGGGCGCGCGCACCTGCGGCCATGCGCGGCTTTCTTCATTTCGTAGCAGCAGTCGACCGAAAAAGTTCGCCCATCGAGCCCGCGCTTCGGTCGCTGGTCATGGTCAAAGTATCCCAGGTCAACGCGTGTGCCTTCTGCGTCGACCTCAACGCAGCGAGGTTGCAAGAGCGAGGTGTCAGCCCGGAGAAGGTGCTGGCCCTCGCCAACTACGAGGGGTCGACGCTGTTTTCGTCCAAGGAACGCGTCGTGCTGGACTACGCCGTCGCCATGACGAGAAGCGATCGGGGCGTCGACGACGAGATCATCAGCCGACTGCGGGAGTTCTTTGACGATAACGCAATCGTTGAGCTGACGGCGCTCATTGCTCTTCAGAACGCCTCGAGCAAGTTCAACGCTGCGCTCGAGATTCCATCCCAGGGCTTCTGCCCCGTGATCCCTGCGCGGTGATCGCTGGAGACGCGTACCCATCCAGCCCATTCAGAAGTCCGGAGACTCGATCGCTCGCCCGGCCAGTCACCTTTGTCTCACAAGCTTCGTCAGCAGCGCCATCCCGCGCGCGGCCTCGGCGGGCGTCGCGTCGGCGAGCTCGATGTACATTCGGAATGTGGAAACGCCACCAGCGGCCCGGATTGCCAAGACGCATATCACGATCAAGTTCGCAGCCTCGCCCACGCCGCCCGCTGCTCGGCCCACGTGCCCGCGTGAGCCACCGCCCGGAGTGTCCGCTCGGCCATCGGCTCGGCGCCGTCGACGGCTTCGAGGGCCAGGACCTGCTCCTGGACGTCGGCGGCCAGCATGAGCAGGTCGAAGAGCTGAGTGACCCGGGCGCGCGTGAGCCCCAGTTTGCGCGCCAGGGCGGCCTGGTCGGCCACGAGCCCGCGCTCGATGGCGGCCTGCAGGTGGTGCGCGAGCGCGAGCTGCCGGGCGACCTTGGCGGGGCGTCGCACGGGCTCGGGCCTATCGGGCGGCGGCGTCGGGGTGAGCTCCACGCTGCGGCTCCGGCGCCAGAAGATGGGCTCCTCGATCACCCGGTAGTCGCTCGGCGTGTTCTTCCTCGCGCTCTCTTCGCTGGTCTGCCGGTCGCTCACGCTGCCTCCTTCGTGCCCGAGGCGGCGCAGAAGTCGATCAGCTCGACGCGGCACGTGCCCTTGCCCTCGTCGACCACCACCTTGTCGATGAGCGCGCGCAGGAAGCGCCCCTGGTTGTCGGGCGACATGTTCACCCAGACCTTGGCGAAGTCGCGGAGCGCGGCCACGAACCAGACGTGGTCCTTCCTGGCGATCTCCAGCTCTGCGGCGTCGCGCTCGAGGTCGCGGAGCTGCTGCTCGCTCGCGGCGAGACGGTCAGCCTCGACGCCGAGCTTCTGCTCGACGAGCTCACGCGCACGCCCCTCGAGGCGCACCAGCTCCTCGGTGAGCCGGGAGGCGTTTGCCGAGCATTCGGCGATCTTCTTCGCCAGCTCCGCGCGCAGCTTGCCGAAGTCCTCACCCTTGCCCGCGGTGAGCGTCTCGAGGTGCTTCGCGACACGCTCGGCCAACGTGCCGTCGGCGGTCGCGTTCGAGATGCGGGCGACGACGAACTCCTCGAGTGCAGCGGCGGGCAGCGGCCTTCCAGCGCACTGGTCCTTGCCGTACTTCTCACGCCGCGAACACCGGTAGTACCTGTGCGTCTTCCCGGTGGAGGGCTTCGTCGTCGAGCCTGGGCACATCATCTCGCCGCACAGCGCGCAGCGCACGAGGCTGCGCAGGACGTAGTCGGGGTTCGTGCCAGTCCACCGCACCACGCGGCTCGTGCCCGCGAGGATGGCCTGGGCGGCGCGGTAGGAGGACTCCTCGATCAGCGGCGGATGCTCGCCGGGGTGCAGCTCGTCGCCGTACATCATGAAGCCCGCGTAGATCGGACTCTTGAGGATGCGGCCGATGCCCTCCTTCGACCACGCGAGCTTCTTGGAGGCCTTGGAGCCGCGCGGTAGGAGCTTCCGCTCGTTTAGCACGTGCGCCACCTTCGCTTGCTGGCGATGCATCAGGAACAGGTCGAAGGCCTCGCGCACGACGCGCGCCTCGAGCTCGTTGACGAGGAGCTTCTTGTCCCTTCACCGAGTAGCCGAAGGGCACCGGCCCGCCCGTCCACTTTCCCTTGCGCCGGGCTCCGGCTATTTTGTCGCGGGTGCGCTCGCTAATCATCTCCCCGTTCGAACTCGGCGAACGACATCAACATGTTCCATCGTCAGCCGGCCCATCGCGTCGGCTGTCGAGAAGTTCTGGGTCACCGAGACGAACGAGGCGCCCGCTGCCCGAGGCGCTCCATCACCTTCACGAAGTCGAGCAGCGAGCGCGAGAGGCGGTCGACCTTGTAGACGACGATGACGTCGACCTTGCCCGCCTCGACGTCGGCCATCAGGCGCGTGAAGGCGGGGCGGTCGATGTTCGCACCTGTGAAGCCGCCGTCGTCGTAGCGCTCGTCGACGAGCTTCCAACCTGGCTGGCGCTGGATGTACGCGAGGCAGGACTCGCGCTGGGAGTCGAGGGAGTTGAACTCCTGCTCGAGCCCCATCGTCGTCGACTTGCGCGTGTAGATGGCGACGCGCTTGGTCTCCGGCTCGACGCTGCTCCTCGGGGGCGACGACTCATCGCTCCTCCGGCGCGGTCGCCGCGGGCACGGGCTCGGCCAGCTTCGCCTCCCGCTTCTCGGCGAGGGCGACGAGCCGCTCGAGGTTCTGGTTCAGGCGCGCCAGCTCGCGCACGAGCGACGGCATCGTCGCTTCGTAGAACGTCTGGCCCATGCGCGTGCGGAAGAAGTCGCTGGTCATGGCGCGCTCTCCTCGCTCGCGGCGTCGCCCGCCTCTTGAGCCGAAGAAGAGGTAGCCGTTCCAGCGCGTGCCGGCGATCTGCGTCGCGATGGCCGAGAGCGTCTTGTACTTGCGGCCCGCGTACTCGAAGCCCTCGACGCAGACCGTCACCTCGTGGGTCTTGCCGTCGAAGACGCGGCTGATGACGGTGCCCGGCGGCGGCACGCGCGGATCGCGGGCTCCGTCGCAGCGAGGACCGGCTGCGACGTCGGCGGCGAGCCGTTGTCGCTCGTCGCGTCCGCAGCGCTCGCCGGCTGCCGGAGGCGCATCTGCCAGCGCTCAGGCAGCTGGTCGCCGAGCTGCTGGATGCGGGCGATGGCGCCCTGCGAGAGGTCGCCCTGGAAGTTCGCCTCGATGCGCCAGGCCAAACGCTTCTTCAGGTACGCCCGGTTCCGCGAGCGGGTGGGCTCGCCGTAGAGCTCGCGGTACTTCTCGGCGAGCGCCGGGACGTTCATCGTCTCGAGCGCGGCGAGCTGGCTCGGCATGTCGTCGAGCTTGCGCATCTCGGCGCGGGATCTCGCTGTCGTCTTCGTCATCGTGTCTCCGTGGTTCGCGTGCGCACCGTGCCCACGCGCCTGGGGCATGACGGCTTCTTCCCCGTGGAAGACAAGGCGAGAGCCCGCGAGAGCGACGACCTCACGACGCACCTCCGCTCGCGGCTTCGCGTCGTGCGCGACGCTCGCGCCGCCACATGTCGAGCAGCGTCACGGCGAGGATGGAGGCGGCCTCGTCGAGGCGGCGCTCACGGTCGGCGTGGCGCTCCTCGGCGCTCTCGGTGGCAGGTGCGGCCGCGCTCGCCGGGCGGCGTCAGGATCGCGTTCATGGGACGGGAAACGCGGTCCCGATGGGCGCGGTGGGACAGGGAGATCATCCGCTGCCTGATGATCCCTCTTGCGCTGGGTGTGTAGTGTAGTATCTACTGCACACTGCATCCCGGCATGCCGCCCGGGACGAGCGAGCGACATGGGCAAGCGAGAGAAACTCGGACATCGACTGAAGCGCGTGCGCATCGCCCGCGACCTGAGTCTTCGCGAAACGGCGAGCAGGGTCGGCGTCTCGCGACGTACCTGTCGCGCGTCGAGAACTGCCTCGATCCGAGCCCGCCCACGGAGAAGACGCTCCGCGCCCTGGCCGAAGTGCTGGGGGACAGCTTCGACGAGCTGATGCAGCTCGCCGGTCGCGTGCCAGAGGACGTCGAGAAGCTGATCAAGGGGGACCCCGACATGCCCGTGATGTTGCGGCGCGCCCGCGAGCAGAACGTGACGGGCGCGGAGTTCCTGGAGTGGCTCGGAGACCAAGAAGAAGGGGGCAAATGATTCCAGAGCTGAAGGTCCCCTTCCTGCACGAGAAGCAGGTCGAGCGCGCGCCAACGAGCTGCTGCAAAAAGTACGCCAAGGACAAAGGCAAGCCCGTGCGCGCGCCCATCGACGTCGAGAACATCCTCGAGGGGTACTTCGAGCTCGACCTCGTCTACATCGACCTGCCCGACTTCATCGGCGTGCCCGACGTGCTCGGCGCGAGGTTCATCAAGGACCAGCGCGTCTTCATCGACGAGTCCCTGATGATCGAGGGCAAGGAGGACGCCTCGCGTTCACGCTCGCCCACGAGGGTGGGCACTGGTACCTGCACCGCCCGCTCATCGAGATGGAGCAGGTCACGGCCACGCTGTTCGGGAAGGACGACGTCAAGCAGCCCACCATCTTCTGCCGCTCCAGCCAGAAGAAGGCGCCCGCCGAGTGGCAGGCGGACAGGTTCGCCGCCGCGCTCCTCATGCCCGCGGCCGACGTGCGCGCCACCGTGCGAGCGCTCTGCGGAGACACGCTGCCGACCTGGGAAGACGTCGAGGCGAAGCGGAAGGCACGCGTGCTCGACGAGAAGCTCCGCGACCTCGCCACCGAGGTCATGACGAAGGGCAATCACGAACGTGTCGAACGAGGCGATGCGTTACCGCCTCCTGGACCTGAACCTCGTCCTCGACGCGTCCAACCCGCAGAGGAGCCTGCTGTAGCCGCACGGCTTTGCCGTGCTTGGAGTGTCCACGGTTTAGTTCACAGGAGACGTCGCCATGCGGCTCACCGCCACCGCCCCAACCCGACGTCAGCTTCGCGGCGTCCTCTTCGCTCGCGAGGAGGGCTGAGCCATGCCACGTTCACGCTCGACACTTCTCCACCGCCGAGTCGCTGCAAGCCGTGCAGCCCAGGTACCTGATGGACCTGCTCGGCAAGCACGCGGCCTACTTCGCGACGCGCGGCATCGACTTCCGGCTCGTTCAACGGGCACGGCCCCGACTACGAGGCCATCGCGGCGGTGCTGATGACGCCCGACGAGCAGACGCCGAGCGACTCATCGACGACCTCTACTGCGACGACGAGATGGCGCCACGGCCGACGCGATGGACGGTCTCCTGGAGGCGGCTGCCGCCGCGGGCGTGAAGCTCGACATCGGCGACGGGCCGACGCCCGCCGACGTCGCGGTGCAGGTGCGGCTGCGCGCGCCCGCCCCTGCTCGAGAAGCACGCCGAGCACTTCCTTCTGCAGCGGCGCCGGACGTTCGAGTACTTCCAGTCGCCGGACGGCGTCGACGCAAAGTACCGGGCGCCGGGAGCCAAGCTGCGGGCCTGCGAGGACGCGCTCGGCATTTGACTCCGAGCCGATGAAGCGGGGCGGACCTGCAAGCTGTTCGTCTTCCCGCGTCCCGACGGCGTCTGGTTCCTCGTGCGTCGTGGTGATCCGTTCAAGCGCGAGGGTCCATCGAGAAGGCGGGATCACCTCGGTCTACTACCGGCCCGGAGAAGTACGACGTGCTCAAGTACGACTCAGGGGCTCGGCGAGCTGTCGGCTGAACGCCGAGGGCAATAAACTCGTCGCGCTCTACCGCGAGCTGTTCGGCGAGCTGCTCTTCGGCGATCCGCAAGCGGTTCCGAACACCGCCAAGTACACGCTCGCGCCCCCGGAGGACGACGGCGCCGACGCGCTCGCCTGCAGCGACGTCGGGGGCATCGACACCATCACGCTGAAGGAGGTGCAGATCCTCTGGGGCGGGCCCCGGCGAGATCGGATCCCGCCGAGCTGAAGGATCTCTTCGAGGCGCTCAAGGGCCGCAAGAAGGTAGCCTGGGGACGCCTCGTGAAGGCGAGCTTCCTCGTGAAGTTCACGGACGCGAACGCCGCGCACCGTGACCATCCGTCCCCAGAACATCGCGAGCTGGTCGCCCCCCACTCCGACGCGAGCGTCGTCGAGGCGTGGCTCTCGGCCCGCGGTTTCGTGAAGTCGGCACCGGAGGCGCAGGATGCAGACGTTGCTCCGGCTGCAGCGTTCGCTTGAGGCGGCGCCCTGGAGCCGCGCGGTCCTTGCCGAGTGGCAGGGCGCTTCGGCCAGGACCTCGCGCTGCTCAGGCCCCACCTGAAGCCCACCGGCGAGCGCGCAGGGCTGTTCCCCGTGTCCCAACGGTGGCGGCGAGGGCTGCCCGCGCCGGGTCCACGAGCGCGACGGCGGGTTCGTGCGCGGTCTCGGGAAGAACGTGGCCCGCGGGTGCAGTCCCATCCCGCTGACGAAGACCGATCTCGCGGTGCTCGCCCTCGATCGCGCGGCGGCCGCTAGGCCCGTCGTGGCGCGCGTGTGCGCCGAGGAGGCGCTCGCGCCCGCCAGCGTCGCCGGGCTCGAAGGGCTGCTGCCCCTCGGCGTCCTGGAGCGCCGCGTGGGCGCACGCTGGTGGTGCTCGCCACCGGCGAGGGGAGCGGACAGCGCGGGGCCATCCTCGAGCTGCGACGCGCGTCGGGCGCCGACGCGGTCGCGGTGGTCGTCCCGAGCGAAGGGAAACGCGGCTCGTCGGTGACGGCCACGCCGAGCTTGGGCTCGACGCGCCGGGCTTGAGCTGCACCGCGCGCTGAAGCTGCTCTGGCCCGAGTCGTGGGCAGCTCGCTCGCGAAGGCCAAGGAGCGCGATCTTCGAGGACGTCGAGCTGGTGTTCGCCTCCGAGTCGGAGCGGCCGTGGTCCGCCTCAGCGGCGGACTGCTCGCTCGCCGCCTTCCGCGTCAGCGACGCACGAAGTTCGCGCGGCTCCTCCGGCTCGCGGCAGCGCGGGCGGCGGCGCCCGACGTCGAGGAAGGCGGCTGGCTGAAGAAAGCCCCGCACCTCCAGCTCGACGAGCGCGAAGTGGATCTCGTCGACCTGCGCAACGCGCTCGTCGCCGACCAGCCCGACGGCACGCCGGCCTGACCGCAGCCGAGCGCAAGGCGCTCCTCGGTCGTCGACGGACCGCCCGGGGATGCGCGGCTGCCGCTCAACCCGCGCCACGTCCACTTCGACCCCAGCCTCGCGAACCTCCGGCTTCTCGGCGACAGGCAGAATGAGCGCGCGCGAGGAGAAGCCCGCCAAGAGCAAGCGGAAGACCTCGGGCAGCGACGAGCTGGCGCGCAAACAAGACGCAGGCACGCGCCAAAGGCGATCAAGATGCTCGGCGAGGCCCGCGCTCGGCGTGCGCTCTGACGACAAGTCGTTGAAGTCATGGTCGCGGCGGAGACCCCATCGCGGTACCGTGGCGGCGTGCCCATCGGAAGTGCGGTCTCCAGCGATCACGTTCGCCGCGCGTTCATGCGCGCAATGCCGACCCTTCGCGCCGACGAGGCGGTCGGACTCTTGCCGACGTGCGGAGTATGCTGCAGAACCAGCTTCGAAGAGGCGATGTTCCCGAGGCAGGCGTGCGACCTGCCAGTGGGACCCGTGCGCCCGCGCTACTCGCGACTGCACGCGGTTGAACTCCGGCACGCCCATCCAGCACCGAGCGGGCGACTACCAGAAGCTCGTCACGTTGGCTGGCGTCTGCGCTGGGTACCGCACCTCCGACTAAGCGCAGCGGCGATCAACTACCAGTGCGGTCCTCACGCAAAGCTCCCCGTCGCTTTTGGGCATTCCTCGAGGTCGACCTGTTCAGCGCCGGGAACATCCTCGTCCCCTGACGCCCGGGACCAACGAGCTCCGCTGCATGCCGGAGCACCCCGGCGGATCGTCGGGCACATCGCGGACACTGGCCCTCGCAAGCGGAGCCTGCGTGTGGCCGTGCTCAGCGTTCACTTCGAGCGCCAGGGCTCGGGACCTGCTTGTGATGGCTACCGCTGATCGACCACGAGCGCTGCGAGGTCGTGTCGCGACGAGTTTCACGTCGGCGCCATCCACTTCCCGATCTCTACTTCTTCCGCTGCTACGGCAGGCTCCACTCGTGCGAATGCTTCCGGCCACACTTCGACATGCAGATGGACATTCGGCGGTTGGTGGCTCGCAGCGAGGATCGTGAGCGCAGCGAGTCGTTGTCGTTCACGAGCGGGCTCTGCCACCACGCCGGCGGCGTCCCGCCCTCGCTACGGGCACCCGATGTACTACTCGGGCTTCGCGCAACGGTACCTGCCGTACCTTGAGCTGTTCGCGCGGCGGGCCGGCTTCCCCCCTCGAGGCCCGAACGACGAGCTGCTGAGAGAGCGAGGCGCGCGCCCACTTCCGGCTTCCTGCGATCGGCGAACGATGGACCTCGGAGACCGTCCTGCTTCGTGTCGTCGAGGCCGCTCGTTGCACCTCGCGAGTCGTTCATCACTATCGCGGCAAAGGAACTCGAGGGGCTGGAACTCGACGTGTGGGTGCCGGAGCTGAGGCTCGGCATCGAATACCAGGGCGAGCAGCACTACGAGGCCATCAAGCACTGGGGCGGCGGTGAAGGCCTCGCGAAGCGACAGTCGAATGACCGCAAAGCGGGCCTCTGCAAACAGCTCGGCTACACGCTGATCGAGTTTCGCTTCGACGAGGGAGTTGACCGAGTCCACCGTCCACTTTCACGACTCAAGCGGCACCTCCAGCCGCCGATCCCGGTCAGTCGTCGCGCCCGTAGCGGCCCATGAAGTTGTCGCGGAAGCCGCTGCTGCCGCCGCCTCGGGCGTCGGGAAGTCGATCGGCGGTGACGACCTTGGTCTTGGAGAGGTCCACGAGGAACGCGCGGCGCCTCCCGCTGTCGAAGGTGACGCGCTCGCTCTCGGCGGTGACGAACCCGCCCTGCTTCTTGCTCTCGATGACGAGGCGGCGCAGCGCCTTCGGTCGACCATCTCGCCCTCGTAGTCGATGCGCTTGCAGTGCTGCGCGCGGAAGGCGTCGTAGGCGCTCTCGAGGTGGACGGCGGGTGCCCGTCCTCGGAGCACGTAGTGGACGTAGCGAGAGGGTCTCCTGCAAGCCATCACGCCCAGCATCTCGAGGAAGTGGTCGAGGGGCGTTCTTCACGCCGTGATCGGTCTCAGCACGTCCTCCCGAGGATCGCGTGGACGGCGGCTTCCATTGCCGAGCTCGTCAGGAAACTCGCAGCCGCAGTGGTAGCGAACTCCTCGAAGAGATGCACGCCGAGCAGCATGGCCGGCAAGGTTCTCGATGCGCCGCAGGCACCTTGCGGCCGTCGAGGAGCGCCTTGGCCACGGCGCGCGCGCGACATCGAGGTCGGCATCAGTCGCGCCCGAGAACCGGGCTTTGGATGTAGCGCGGGGCGAACATCACCAGGTCCACCGAGCGCAGCTCCTTGTAGGCGGCGCGCGCGGTCGGGTTCTGCGCGAGCGTTGTCTTGTCTGGGTTCGAGGTGACGATGCGCTCGAGCAGCGCGGCCTCCGTGGGACGAGTCTCGCCCGCGACGCAGACGGGCGCCTGCAGGTGGTAGCTGTTCACCTTGAGGTCGGGACGCCCGCGCTCCTCGGTCTCGCCTTACTCCCGAGTACAGGCGGCGCAGGTAGCGGTGCAGGGTGTTCAGCCGCTGGCGCGCTGCATGTCGTAGGGCTTGTACTCGTCGATGAAGACGGGCACCGAGCGCGTCGACGTGAGGGCTTGAGGGCGCGAACTCGGTCTCCGTCGCGGAGTACGGCTCGGCGTCGCGGATGCCGAACAGCGGCCCATGATGTCGATGCAGAGGCTCGACTTGCCCGAAGCCCACGTTACTGAACGAAGAGCGTCCGGGGAACCACCGACCACTCCATGAAGCGCGGCTTCATCGGCGTGGCTTGAAGAACCAGCCGATGACGGGCAGCATCACCTCCCAGGGCGGTTCACCTGCGGCAGGCAGCGGAGAAACGTCGCCGCGACCTCCAGGAACGTGTCCTCGTCGACCTTCACGTAGGCGATGCGCTTGTCGAACGAAGAGGCGCCGCTCGGGACGTACCTGACGGGCGACGGTTCCATGAAGCCGTCCTTTCCGATGGCGCAGTTCGGCCCGAGCCGAACGTGGTGCTCGCCCCTCCTGAGGTCGCCGAGCATGTTGGAGCCCGGACACGACGCCGCGGGATCCCCCGGCGCACCCGAGAGCACTCGCAGGAGCCCCTGGACGTTGTTGTCGCTGCCCCGGTCCACTGGAGGTCAGCGGATGGGAGCTGGCGAATGGAATCGCACTTGCTGTGAAACGCGGTGAGCGGGAGGCGTAGCCCGGCAGAGTGCCGTGCTTGTCGGTGAAAGCGCGTCGCCGAA
>JADJQN010000014.1 GCA_016712745.1 Sandaracinaceae bacterium | reverse complement strand
ATACGCGACAGGCGACAACGCCGTTACGGCTCTATAAATTTATTGGCGAGCAGCTTATCAACGCCGATGTCGAGCTTGCGCAATGGGCATGGGAAGAACTCGTTAACCCGCAGACGGCGCCGCACAACCCGAAGACGCAGAGGATGTTCTTCCTGAACGACTTAGGTGTCGAGCTCCGGTACAAAGATCGCACAGGGGTCGAGAGGCCTCTCATGCACATCCTCGCCGAGTCCAGCCGGCTGTCCAAGGTGTGGAAGTGAAGGTCGAGCAGGCGAAAGAGCGCGCGACGCCGGTAGCTACGGAGGACGCTTCTGCGCGCTTCTTGCTCGGCGTCGCGCGGAAGCGCGCGCATACGGCGATGCCGTACATGGCCGCGCGATTCACGGCCATGTGGTTCGCTCTCACGGATGCGCCGCCTTCGCCGCCGACGGTGAACGCCTCTGGGCGTGTCGATGTTTCTCGCGCTTACATCGCGCAACTTGTCGGAGATGCACGAGAGGCGCTGCGCAAGGAAAAGAATCGCGACGCGGGCGCGGGTGCCGACTATGCGACGGTCGGGCGTTGGCTCGCGTGCGATATTGCGCACGCCGCATTGCACTTGCAGCTTAAGCTGTGGGCGCGGTGCGGTGCGCGCACCGCGCCGCTTTGGACGCTTGCGCAGTGTCTCGCGATCAATTCGCTGCCCATGTTCAAACATGCGCAGTGGACTCAGCACCCGGGGACGCGGCGACCAGAGGCGTTTGGGTTCGAGCCTGGGTTGAGCTCGGATGCGTACTACAAGCTGCTGGCGGATAAGTTCGGCGCAAATGGCGGACAGGCCTCGACAGAACGCGACTGCCCGGCATGTATGGGCGCCTCGCCTTCTCAGGGCGAGGATACAGAGTTCGATCCTGTGCGCGATGCAGAGGTGGACGCTCGCGTCGCTGCGGCTGTGCAGGCGGCGAGCAAGAGCGCTCCTGGCTCCGTTCCGTCCGACCTTGTGATGTGGGCGCACGAGCAGGCGCGCCCTCCGCGCGTCGACTGGCGCAGCGAGCTGGATAAGCTCGTGCGCAGAGCGATTGCGTCCGGCGTAGGCAACGCGCATGTGTGTTACGATAGACCTTCGCGCAAGCAGGGAGGTGTCGGATTCGGTCCAGGCCGCCCAGTGCTCGCCGCGCTCCGGGGCGCGTCTGCGCATATCCTCGTTGCCGTCGATACGAGCGGCTCGATGAGTGACCTCGGGGAGGCGGTGCTCGGTGAACTCGACGGCGTGATCCGCGCTGCCGGCGCCTCGTGCTGGTTAATCGCGTGCGACGCCGCTGTAGCTGCGCCGCCTGTGCGCGTCGCTTCTCTCTCCGAGGCGAAGGGGAGTTTACGCGGCGGAGGCGGGACTCGGTTCGACCCGATATTCACGGAGGCCGAGAAGATGAAGCCGTTGCCGGACGCAGTGATCGTGATCACGGATTCCTACGGAAGTGTGAACCAAACCGACCCGCGTATTCCTACGGTCTGGGCGCTCGTCGGTGGTGCGGACAGGGCGCCCGCCCCCTGGGGTCGCGCTGTCGTTGTGCGCGAAGATAAATAATCTCTCCCCGAAAAATCAGCTCTCCAAAACCCTATAAAACAAGCTCTTTTGTGAAAAAGTGAACGGGTGACTAAAAAATTAGTTGCGCGTTTAATTTTTTCGAGCTATATTCATATTCATGAAGCGCGGCGCAAGAGAGCGCGGGCTTCAAAACGGGTAGGAGAAGAGATCATGAGCAGCCAAGTTAAACGTTGTCAATCGCATTACCTCGCAATCGCGGAGGTGTTCGCACCGCGCGCGGACATGACCATTCCTGTTCACGCTGCTCAGCAAGAGAAGTTGATGCGCTCGGTCGCATTGCCGTGCGCTTGGACGAAGCCATTGCGGCCTGTGAAGTTATGCGTGCGCGTTTGCACAAAGATGCGCGCACAGCGCCAGTCGACAAGCTTCGCGAGCACATGATTGAGTTGGAGAAGGCTTCTGCGCGCGTCGATGTGATTGCGCTCGATCTCTGCGATGCGCTGAGGTTGCAGCACAAAACGGAAGCACAGGCGTACCGCGCTCTCGCTCCGCTGGATTGCGACGTGCAAGAACTCGTTCAGAAGCATGCGTGCGTTTAGGCGCTGGCTTGCGAAGAGCGACAGGGCGTCTTGCTCGTCGCTCTTCGCAAGCGTGTTTTTTTTTTGATTAACGGGCAGGAGAAGAGATCATGGGAACGGCGAATTCAAATAAGGCGGTCGCGAAGAAGTCTTTCAAAACGGAGTTGGCCGCGCTTGAGGCGCTCAAAGAGCGCGGCGTGACGTATCTAGCTAGTGAATATGCGTATAACAAAAATACGCCAATTTCGATCGAGGCTGTGATCTTGGATGCGCGCAGTTCTGTTCGTGGGTCGAACCCGCTGCGCTTGACAACGTGGCATACGACTGGCGTGGCGAAGCTCGTCCTCTCGGACGCGGCCGAATCGCTTACCTACATCGAGACGGGAAAGCGCCAATGAGCGCGCAAAGAAGGACGAGGAAGAGCGCCAATACGAAGAGATGAAGCGGGTCGAGCGCGACAACAGGCATATCCGCGCGAAGCTTTCGGATGGGCAGAGCGCGATCTCGGCGCTTCGCGCTCTATCGCGCGGCGAGCAGATGGAGTTCGTCGAGGGCCGAGACAAATGCGGGAATCGCGTGTGCGTGGGCTTACTCGGTTTGTGGATGGCGCACGGCGGCTTCGTGATGCGCGAGGACTCGAAGGTGTTATTTGTCGAGGATTGGATCGCCGATATCCGGCGCACGGATGATGTGTATCTCCACCTTTTGGTGGACGATGTTCGCCGCGCCCAAGATCGCGCGATGGAGCAGCGCGAAGGGCGCCTTGCGTCTTACCAAGCGGCGCCCAACGTATGGTTTCCAAAGGAAGCGAAGAAAGAAACAGCGGCGTGAGCGTGAACAGGATCGGAGGGCAGCCGTGCTACGAGGACGCTTGGCTATCTTCCGAGATCGTCGAGGCTGTAGTCGCGCTGCTCGTAGAGAATACCACTGTGTACACGCCGGAAGCCGTTGCGCGGGCTGTCGTGGTGGGTTCTGCAATTGCAAGCGCTGAGCTAGGTCTTCAGTGGGCGCTCAACGCAGGGGAGCCCGACGCACAGAAGTTCGTTCGCAAGTACGCGGAGGATCTGCGGCGACTGCGCACGGAGGCGGCGAGTTTGCCGTCAATTCTGTGAGCCTATACTCGGATGAGAGATGCGCGATGGATACAATCGTTGTCGACGAGTTTGAGTATGGTGGGCGCGTGTTTCGCATGTCTCCTCCCATCGTGCTGGAGCCTATGCCCGACGAAGATGATGATGCTGCGCTTGTTCTGCGAGACGATGAGTTTCGCATTCTCGTGTTCGGCGCTTCGCGAGCGGAACTTGTGGAAGAGCTGCACGCGTGTCTTGTTTTCGAGTGGGACGAGTACGCGCTCGCCGACGAAGCCGATCTGTCGCCGGGCGCACGGGCGTTGAAGGCTGCGTTGCTGGCGCGCATGCGCGAGGTTCGCGTTGTGGTTACGAAAGGAGTAGGAGAAAAGATCATGAGAACGTTGAATTCGGATAAGGCGGATCGCACTCTGTCGCACGGCTGCGCGGAGCTAGACCCGCGCACTCTTGGCGTGAGCCTACCTCCCGGCATCCGCTTATTCGATGCGCGCCTGGCCGACGACGCGGATTGGCCGCGCACTCCGTCCGGTCGCGCATTGATCGGGTCCGAGGTTGCCGAGTACGTACTAGGTATCCATAGCCCGATGCGCAACACCTCAGCGTCGGACCTCCGCGACGCGGCGAACGCGAGCGAGGCGGCGGAGCTGGTTGCGTACTATGCTCGCGACGCGGCGAACGATGTGAGAGCACGCGCGATCGTCTTGTGCAACTATGCGGTCGCCCTCGTTTGCGATTCCGGGCGCGGAGATCCGTGGGCTAATTCAGCCGGGTGAGGAGGTGCGCGTGAAGAATAGTGCATTGGCGAATAGACTCGCGTTGCTGCGTCGCATGGAGCGCAGGACGTTGTTGCTTTTGCGGGAAATCTGCTTGGGGCGCGGCGACAGTGTTCGGGCGGACGAACTTAGAGAGCGTATGCTCGATGACTACTCCGTAGATCGTTCAGTAAATGAAAAAGTTGCGAACCTGGCGGGCGACCTCAACGCCGTGATCGATGGGGACGTAGAGGTGGCGCATGGAGAGACACCTTTTGGATTGCGCGAAGGCGTTCTTGCGTACGCGAAAAAGTGGAAGGCCGCGGGATTCTCGCGCGCGGCGCGCACATTCTCTGGGCTCGCGCAGGCTCGGCGAATCGTGGAAGCTCTTGACTACGAAGACCGAGGATGGCGAGCGCGGGCGGTCGTTTACAGCCGCGGTGCTCGCTGAGGTCCACGCGAATGTATGGCCTCAAAGCGAGACATCCAAAAACACGAAGCGTCCTGCTTTGCTGTCGCTCGCGTGTGAGAGCGGGGCCGCCGCGCCGCTGCTCGCGAATCTTCGCGCTGGCGTCTCGGCGAGCGTGTATCCGCTCGCCTCCCATCTAGCGAACGGCTACACGGTGGAGTTGTTGCGCAGCGCCGGATACCGCTACGAGGCGCGCTCAACGCCGAACGGCACGCGCATCGACGCCTATTTGCCGGAGGTGTTCCGACACACTCCGGCGTCTATAAAAGACGATGCGCAGGTAGGCTTCG
>JADJQN010000013.1 GCA_016712745.1 Sandaracinaceae bacterium | reverse complement strand
TAGCCATTTGCTTGACGCGGTCGCGCGTGTAGTAGGTCTTAATGCCCGCTGCGAGTGTAGAGAGAGTATCAGCCACTGAGGTAGCTCCTGCGCTCAGCGACGCTCAGTGGCTGACAGTGGATTAGCGCTTAGCGTTCATCACCGCGTACATCGCGGCAATACTCTCCTGCTTGGAGGGAACGCGTCGTGAGCCGCTACCGCTGGTCGCCACCACAGCATTGCTGTTGGTGATCGTCCGTTTCGTTTTTGCTGCCACCGGCGCCTCTACCTCACGCCCCACGCTCGCTGTCTCCCTGACAGGTGCCGCGTCCGGTTTCGGCTGCAGCGCGCGGATGGATGTCGCCTTGCGGGCGAGCTCCATGATTGAATCGTCCACTATCTTGACAACGTTGTCAAGGCCGCGTTTGCTCTTTCTGAGGTCCGTGCCAGGAGGAAAATACTCCTCCCGCCCGTCCGGGTGCGTGAGCGTCGCGCCCTGCGCATGGACCGCAAGGATCATGTTCATCACGTGCTCGGCTGGTTTCGCCGCGACCCCATGGACCGGGATCACGACGTCGGCAAACCGCTGAACGGCCTCGAATCGATCGTCTTTGGCGATCTGCTCGTGGATGGCAGACACCATCGCCTCATGCTGCTGCCGCTGCGCGCGAGTCTGGTACTCCTCGCGCTCTTTCTGGCGTTCGGCCTCGAGCGCCGCGAGTTTCTGCTCCAACGCGCTCAGCTTCGGGTCGACGGCTTCGGCGGCGGGCGCCGGTTTCGCCTCCCCTGCGAGCCCTTCGTCCTCGAGAATCAACTCGCCAAGCCGGCGCGGGTTGAGCCCGAGTTTGCGCATGTATTTGACAGGCGACTCTTGAAGCTCTTTGCGCTCGGCAATAAACTGCTCGTATTCGGCCTGCTTCGACTTCAGTGCAGCTTCGCGCTTGCGCAGCTCCCCGTCCTTGCGCGCCAGGAACTGGACGCGCTTGTTGAGACTCTCCGCCGACTCCGCGGCCTCAGGCTGCGAGCCCTGGGGGGAGTCCTGCGCCGGGGATTCCTGGGGGTCCGGCTGGGCCTGCGGGGCCTCCGGCGTCGACGGCTGGGGGCTGGGGTCCTGGGTCGACGGGTCCGGCGTTGCTGTTTCCGACATTGAGCAGTTCCTCGGTTTGAGTCATAAAATTGCGCAGTAGATCGAGCTGTTCCTCGTCCATGTCGTCGTTCGCTTGCGCTTGCGAAAAGAGCCCCTGCGCTGTCGATAGGCACAGCTGCAAGTTCATGAACGGCTCGGGCACGACGGGCTCGCCGCCGTCGAGCATCTTGTCTAGGAGCGCCTCGACAGCCTCCGACGGAGCGGTGAGCGTCGATGTGAATCGCTCGATATCGGGGTAGTCGAAGAGCATCAGTGCTTGTTCGCGCGAGAGGTAGCCCTTGCTTTCCATCTCAGACACGAACTGCATTCGCCCCTCAGGCGTCTGCGGCAGCTGTGACGTTGGGAAGACTTGTAGGACGTACTGATCGTCCTCGAGTGACACGTCCGACCAGCGGATCGACTCTACGAACTTCCGCCCTGGCGCACGCACTACGACATCGTTGTCAGCGTACAGATCGCGAGAGAGCATCACGACGATCTTGGCGGCCTCGAGAAACGCATTCTCATACATCTGGCCCTTGAGGACGAACCTCTCAGACTCGACGTCTTGCATCGTGCGCAGTGCTACGCCGCTGTTGAGCCCCGCGGGCTTCTCAGACTTCGCTGAGAGCTGCGAGATGCCTGGGATCTCGTACGCATCGCGCTTTAGTTGCGCGAGGTGCTGATAGAGCTCCGGCGACACGGTGGGCGACGTGTCCGTGCTCGGCGGGCGTTGGCCGTCGTACGGAATCAGCACGCCGGGCTCGTTGGTGAACTGGGCAGCATCGACCTTGGCCCCGCGAGGGACGAAGATGCGGCCGCCGGCCATGCGGATCTGCGCGGTCTGGATCGTCTTGAGGAGCCGCGCGATCTCGTACTGGATGCCCTTGATCTCGGCTGCGAGTCCGGTACCGAAAAAACCCTCGTCGGGAGCCTCCCAGTACAGGATCACGAACGGAAAACAGTCGTGCGCGTAGGGTTCACGCAGCAACGTCGTGCCGTCGACGCAGATCGAGTGCACGCCGTCGTCAGACTCCGCGCTGGTGGGCAGTCGTCAGCTTTCGATCACCTCCACGGCATCAAGATCCGTGGGGAACACCGACGTGAACCGGGACGCGGTGAACGTTCGCGGACTGGCTGCGTTCGTGTTCTCGATCGCTGCCTCGTGGTCCGGAACATCGCGATCAGGACGTCGCGGTCCACGATCCGCCGCTGGTGCAGCGACCGCGGCGCGCCGTAGCGAGCCTCGCGCTCGTCGACGAAGAGCTCTTCCGGCATCACGCGCTCGGACTTGATCTGCGCGTCTTCTGCGAAGAACCGGACTGCGCCGAAGTGCCCGACGCACGCGTCTTTGAAAGCGTGTTGCATCGCCTTGTACGTGCCCGCGTGATGGAACACGCCTGCGACGTACGTCGTGAGCTTGCGAGCTCGGCGCTTCTGGCGCCAGTTGCCGCCGTCGGTGAGGAACATCGGCCTTGGCTTGCTCTTCGAGATACGCGCGCACACCGCGGACACGACCGACTTGGTCACGTTCGCAGACACTCCGGCTCGCCCTACGCGGTAGTCGCGTCCAGTGCGGGCGCCTCCGTGCTCGTGCAAGTAGCGCAGCTCCACAAGCTCGTCGCGCCGGCCGCTCTGCTCGTTTTCGAGCTTGCGGACGAGTGCGAACACCTCAGCGTGCGGCTCCTCGACAGCATGCCATCGACGCGCGCGGACAGCGTTCGGGCGGCGGACGAACTCCTTTGCGACGGTCTCGCCAGTGCGGATCACTTGGCTTTCTCGTCAGCACGCACGCGGTACGCGACGTTGTGCGGGTGGACCTCAGCCTCGATCGCGTTGCCGTTGATGCGATCGCGGATGACGTAGACCTCTCCGTCCCACACAACGGACCAACGATCGGCGTTGGATGGTCCAATGAACGTGAGCGCTGTGGCGCCGACAGGGACGGAGAAGGCAATGCGTTGGATGTTGGTGGCCATCAATCCTCAAAACGTGAAAGGGTTCCATCGAACTTTGCGGCCCAACTCGCACGGCCATCGGCTCACCAGCTCGCGGTCTCCGAACAACTCGGTGAGCGCGCGCTTGGCGAATCCCATGCGGCGAAATAGGCCCTTGACGTGAATCCAGTGCAGTCGGTTCGCGCCCTCGTGCACGACGAATCCGAAGAGCTCGTCATCGTCGTCAGGGTCGCAGAGCATCGACACGTCCGCTGTGCGCAGCGTGGCGTTGATCAGGTCGTCAAAGCCCGCGTCGTATTCGTCGACACCGACGCCGCGGTAGAACTTGCGCGCTCCGCGGCTCCAGTTGGCTGCAACGAACGCACGATCACTCGGAGTCGGTGGGCGGATCTTGAACAGCAACGTCGGCCCCCTCCTGCTCTGCGCGCTTGGCGGCAACGATCTGGCCGGCGTAGCGGCGGATCACGTTGATCACCGCGAACGACAACGAATCCGCGAGCTCTCGCTCGAACTCTGCATCAGTCATGATGGGATTGTCCCCTAAATGACAACGTTGTCAAGGCTTAGAAGCCGTCATCCATAGCCTCTAGTCGCACCTTCTCGCGTTGCTCGCGCACCCACTGGTCAGCCCATTCGCGGGAGCCTCGGACGGGCGTCGGCTCCGGCGCGGCGTCCACGTTCGCCGGCCCAAGCTGCCATATCGCCCCAACGAGCGCGCTGGCGATATCGCCGTGGCCCCCTGTGGCGCTCCTGGGCGACGAGATCGACAGTCCCCCGCCCGGCATGGCCCGGCTCACGATCCCGCATATCGCGCAGCAGACCGGCGTGGCGCGGCAGTCTCAACCGACTCTCGTGCAGCACCGTGCGAGCCCCCGCGTAGACGTCGGCTTTGCCGCCCTGGCCCGCCGGCAGCTCGTCGACGTCGACGCCGAACACGCCCAGGTGCTCCCGAACGCTCTCGACGTAGAACGAGTCGGCAGCAACGCGCGTGATCCCGTAGTGCTCCAAGCGCTCGCCGAAGGTGGCGCAGACCTCGCTGGGCTTGAGGGGCTTGCCGGGCTCGGGGCTGATCGTGACGACGTCCAGCACGCTCACGACGGAGCCGACGCGCTCGACGATTACGAGGGCGCTGGAGTCGCGACGGAACCCAGCGTCCAGACATGCAGCGACGTCGGCTAGCGGGTCTGCGTCGCGGCCTAGGACGAGGTCCGTGCTGGACTCCGCGAGCACCTTCGGGTCGAAGTAGGTACTCATGCCGCCCGAGACGAACTGCGCATCGAATTCGCGCTTGGCATTCTCGGGGTCGCGCTCTCGTTCGCGCTGGATCTGCTGCAGGATGTGCGGCGCTGGATTCAAGACAGCGGTCGGAGCGTGCGCCACGAGTGCGTTGCGCGGCCGTCCGTAGTCGCTCGTGTAGTAGTCGTGTAGAATCCCGGACTCGAGCCACGGCGTTGACGGGACGAGTAGCTTGCCTCCCTCGACGACACGCGGACCGATGGCTTTGAAGATCTCAGCGTCGTTGACCACGCCCGAGTCTCGGTCGCGGAAAAACGCCGCTTCGTCCATGACGGCGCCAACGAGAGACTTGCCGCGCCCAGTGATGCCGCCTCGACTCGCAGCGATAGCTTGGAGCGTGACGCGGTTGCCATCGGGCCTGCGGATCGTGAGCGCGTCCGTGGTGTCGCGGACGATCAGCTTGCGCAGATGTGCCGACTCCCTGCACGCGCCTGCGGCGTAGCGGAGACCCTGCCGTGCGCGCTCCAAGTCAGGCGCGACGAACGGCGCGGACGCTTCCTCGCCGGGCGCGAGGTTCAGCGGCACGAACAACGCGAGGTAGAGCAGATACAGCGCGCACAGGTACGTCTTGCCGGCTCGGCCACCGCAGACGATCACGATCAGTGTGCGGGCTGCTGCTGGCACAGCCGCGATCGCGCCGAACAACACATCGGCGCCTGGCACGTTCGCAGGCTCCTCGCCGTCGAACGCAACGCGCGCAAGAATCATCTGTCCTGGCGTGAGCTGCACGCCGAGCCGCTTGACGAACTCGGTAAACCGCGGCGCCATCAGTCGTCCAGCGGCGATGGCTCCACGGTGCCGTCCACCGGCCGCTCCTTCCGAGCGCGCTGCTTCTCCCGCGCTGTCGCCTCAGCCCCCGCGTACTCGTACGCCGCACGGAGTGTCTTGGCGCGGACAGCGTCCAGTTTGACAGCGGCGTCGAGGAACTTGGTATCGCCAGTGGCTGCAAACTTGTCGAAGTAGAGCTTCGACATGGCGAACGCCGACGCTGAGACCACGAGCTCCGATGCGGAACCTAGACCGCAGACCCCATCGCCCACAGAATCAGCGATCGCGCGCGTTTGGAGTTTGCGCCAGTTGCGCGCCGAGCGATCGTATTTGTAGTACTCGGACTCTTCGCATATCGGCGCAACGTGCAGCTGGTGCAGCAGATTGCACCGCAGGCGCTGGAGCTCGTACCGGCCCGCAGAGTCGCGGTCTACCGGCACCAGGATCGACGGCTTACGAGGCACACGATAGTTTGGAGCGATATGACAACGATGTCAAGGCTTGGAGGCGCGCGACGACTCCTCACCATCCGGATACATCACCAGCGTCCACGAGCCGCACGGCAGTGTGAACGACGCTCCGCGCACAACCTGCACGCTCACGCGGTATCCGGCCGACGTGAGCCGGTGGACCTCGCGAGAGACGTCAGGATTATGGCCTGGGCAGGCGGTGTAGAACACGTGAGCTTGCTTGGGTTCGGTCACGACTTGCTCTCCCGCTCCTTCCGCAGCTCCTGGTACCGATAGAACCACTCGTCGAGCTGGCGTGAGCTCCAATGCTGATGTTTATGGTGCGCGTCCGATTCCTCGTTGTAGCGCTTGCCGAGTTCGTAATACAGCTGCTTCCACGTGTTCGCCTCGCGGTGGAGCGCGATCGCTGTCGGCACCAGGAATGCGACAGCGAACAGAAGTGCGGCCTCGATCGCGATCATGTGGGCTTCGGTGGGGGTCATCCGGGCTCCCGCGGCGCGATCTGAAACGTCCGCAGCGTGTCGGTGCGCTCGGCCAGCTGCGCCTCAAGCTCGCTCACGCGAGCGCGGAGGACTGCCCTGTCAGCGTTTGCGATGTTGGCCGACGCTTCGTGGTGCATGCGAGCCATCTTCAGCGCCTCTGTCAGCGCAGCGTTTTCAGCGTACACGTCGGCGAGGGAATTCGCGGCAAGCGGCTGGCGATCATCCACCACGGTTTCGCGCACACGGACCGGGCGCCAGTCGGCATAACCGCGCCAGTTGCGGCGGTTGTAGTAGGCGACAAGCAGACCAGCGCTCACGCCGTCTTCGGCGTTGACGACAGAGTCGCACTCGCTGCAGATGTCGGCGTAGCGTCCGGCGCTATCGCTCCACACCCTCCAATACTCGACGGCGGGCGGGGTCACTCCACCACCTCCACGCTGCCCAGCCTCACCGTCCTGCGCGCGCCTCGCTGGAGCTCCGCCGGCACCTCGACACCGAGTTCCGCCACCAGCGCAGCGAACGCGCCAGGAGGCAGCCGTAGCTTGATCGGGCCGTCGTGCCCGGCGTCGCTGCGCGCCTCGCTGAGGGCGCCGATGGTGGTGCGGATCATTGCTCGGCCTCCGCGATCCTGCCAACAAGATCGAACAGCCGCACGCTGGCCATCCTGGTCGCCATCCACACCTCCGCCAACTGGCTCTGCTCCGCGTGCTGCCCCAGCTGCTCGCGTGTGCGGCGAGCCGGCAGACGGTCTCGAGGCTCTCGAGCTGCGAGGCGAGCTTAGCGCGGAGGGATGCGGAGCGGGCGGACGCGGTCACTTCGACAACTCCGCTGCGAGCGTCTTGCAGTCACCGCTGCGCAGGATTGCTTCGATGCGCGTGGTCTTCTCGCGCTCCTCGTAATAGCTGCTCACACACATGACGGACGCAAGGCAGAGGAATGCGAACACCAGCATCCCGACAAGACCCAACGTTGCCTTATGCTCGCTCTCCATGCTCACTCCTCCACCAGCCGCTTAGATCCCCAGCGTCGGCACCGCTCGGTGCACTCGCTGCGTCCCATCGGCTAGCGTAGATACTAGCGTAGGCACGCCCATCACGCCAGCTGCGACGGCGCGTTTCGGATGCTCGTCGATGTCGACGACCTCGAGCTCGTGGCCATGCTTGGCGGAGAACTGCTGAACGAGCGGCAACGCGCGCTTGCATGGCTCGCACCATGGGGCGGTGTAGAGCGTAAGGGTGGTCATGAGCCGTACTCCAGTTCAGCAATCGCCTTCAGTATCTCGCTAGCCGCCAACTCGTCCGCCGCTGCGCGGTCTCGCTCGGCGCGCGTTCGCCTCCGCAGGTCGCCAAGCATCGATGCACCGAGCCCGTCGATCGCATCAGCCAGTGACGGCCGCGCGCAGGTAGGGAGGCCAGGCGCGTCGGCTGACACGGACCACCCGAACGCGGTGCGACGGAAGCTGAAGCTGTCGACGCCGGTCTCTCGGCACAGGAATTCGAGGGCGAGGGTCATTGGAGCTTCTCCGCGAGAACGGCAAGTGCGGCATGGAATGAGGCTGCGGTTGCTATCAAGTCGCCCGCCTGGGCGCGCCATTCGACGTCGCCAGTGGGCACGTAGAAGACCGGCCACACGCTTACCGAACAACGGTCCGCGTCGAGCCTTCGCAACACGGCCAGTGCGCTAGCTTCCTCGGGCGGCGGCGCCGCCAGCTTAGCGTTGGCCTCCGCCAACTCTTCGAGCGCGTCTTTCAGATGCGAACGCGTATCCAGCAGCTCCACTTTCGCCCCAGCAAGCTGGCTCGCCAACACATCCGCGTTCGCGTGCGCCAGCTCCAGCCTCTCCCTTAGATCCGCCACCGCCGCCCGCTCCTGCCGCAGCCGCTCCAGCCTGCGCTGTGCGAGCCCACGGAGGCGTTCCAGCTCGCCAGATTCGAGCGCCTGGACGCGTTGCTCGAGTGTCGGCATCACAGCCCCACCCCCAGCAGCACAGCATGCTCGCGGTGCTGGTCATCGAGCACGCGGGAGGCATGGACGACGCAGGCGACGCGCTGGTCGAGCGAGACGCCAGGGGTCGTGGCGATGGTGATGATGGTCTGGAGTTGGGCTTCGATGGCGGCGGTACGGTCGGCGGGGTGGGGGTGGTCACGGCAGTTTCTCCTCTAGCTTATGGAGTTTGAGCGCGAGTTTGGACGCTACGCTTGCGGCGTCCGCGAGCTGCTTGGCTTTGGTCGCATA
>JADJQN010000012.1 GCA_016712745.1 Sandaracinaceae bacterium | reverse complement strand
GCGCGCGCAGTTCTGACCACCTCCTCACGTTGCTCGGTTCGCCGAATCCGAGCACGTTCGTCGAGCAAGAAGAAGTCTATGAAGCGTTTGTTCTCACCGCCACTCTCGCATCACGCTGCACTATCGCTCGGCGCGTGCGCGGTTGGCGGTCTGCAGCGCCCCCTCTGTGGCGGCGCTCGGTGGCCCAGCCGCGCACGTCGTCGGGGCTTCGGGCGCGCCGGCAGCCGGGGAGCCGCGTGAAGTGCGCGTGCTCGTCGACGAGTCAGTGCTAAGCTCACGACCGTCGGCCGTCGAGGAGGCGCGGTGTTGCCCGCACATCGTTTCGCAAATCGCCCTCACCATCGATGGCCTTGCAGGGCAGTGGCACCGTGGTGGCGGGCACCGAGCGCATACGCCTCGACCCAACGCATGCGGTCGTGCTCGCGCCGAACACGTCTCGCACGCCGGTCAGCCCGACGCGCAGGGACGGACTCACTCATCGCTCGTCATCACCTTGGGCGCGGAGAGGAACGTCCCCAATGAAGACCGGTCGCTACAACGTCGGAGTCGGCCTACTCGTCATGGCTGGCTTCATGGTTTACGGGTTCATCCTTATCTACCTGCGCGATTTCGCGCCGGACAAGGAAGCCTGGATCGCCGGCTACTCGGTAGGCCAGCACTTCGAGGCGCGTTTGGCGCACGTGCACGGCAACCTCTTCGCGCTTCTCAACCTCGCGCTCGGCTTTGTGCTCGTCGCTTATCGTCCGCGAGTGACAAAGCGCGCATCACTGCAGCAGGACTCGGCCTCGCTGGGCTCCTCATGCCGGTGGGAATTCTCGCGGAGCTATATCTCGGCCTATCGCCGATCCTCGTGCTTTTCGGAGCGACGGCGATGACATCGCGGTCGTGCTCACAGGAGTTCTCGCGCTCAAACATTGGACCGCTGGGGGGGTAGCCACATGACGAGCGTAACTCTAGATGGATCGACCTCGCGTTCCAGCGTTGGACGATGGCTGGCGGGGGTGCTCGCCGTTGCATTCGGCGTCGCCACAATTCGTGACGGAGGAGCGGACACGACCTCTCGGCGGGCCGCCGCTCTTGCCGAGGCTGGCAACATCGTGCCCTTCGTCTTGATGTTCAACTTCGGCGCGGGGTTCGTCTACGTGCTCGGCGGACTCGCGACGTTGTTCCGACGTACGTGGGCCATCTGGATTGCGCGGGCGCTCGCGCTCGCGGTGATGTTGGTCTTCGCGGCGTTCGCAACCGCGTGCTCTCGGGCGGGGCGTACGTGCGCGTACACCGGTGTCGATGGCCCTTCGCTCCATTCTGGGTGGTCAGGCGTCGTCCTTCCACGTCTCCTCGCGGGACCGCCATGCGTGATCGATGGTCGACCCCGAGCGTTGTGCTCACTGGCTCGCCACGCTGCTCATTGTCGGAATGGCGACGGCGGGGTTCGTGATGACAGATCTGCCAGGCGGACTCGAGCGGGCGGTCTGGATTTCGCGGATGCACGCTGAGAGGCTTGACGCTCATGCTGCTCATGGTCGCGCGTCTCGTGGTGCGGCCACGCGGCCCTGCAATGAGACCGCTGCCGATCTCAGGACTTCACCGTCGCGGAGGTGGGTGCGACCCGCGCACTGCTGTACGACCAATTTTCGCTCTCGGCGCAACTGGCTTCGTCACCGGGGTGCGCAGCGAGTGGCCGGACTATCTGCGAGGACGGCTCGCGCAAGCTCCGTCACTGGAGGATCTCCTTTCCCGAGAGGCACACGAGCTACTCGTGTTCGCGCTGATCGGCCTCGTGGTACTTCACGTGGGTGGCGTGATCCTCCAACAGATTCGCACGGTTGAGTGCTCCGGCAGATGCTGCCGACTTTCTGCGCAGTGAGTCGTCAACCGCGACCGCGACGAGTTGAAGAGCTATGGCCGGTTCAGATTTCTTCCGTCGTGCGCTCGGCATTGTACGCCGCTTCCTGTGGCTCGTCGTACTCGCCGCTGTCGCGCTGCTCATTGCGTGGTTTCGCGTCTGGTCGCCTGTCCGTGGAGTCGTTCGGGTCGATCGTGGCACCATTACGCAAAAGCGTTCGGACGGGACCATCGAGAGCCAGCGCGAGGCCCGCGGTGGGTTTCATTTGGTGGGCCGACTCGGCGGGGTGCTCGTCGACGAAGGAAGCCGAGTTGCCCTCGGGCAGGGAGCTGGCGCGTCAGGAAACAAACCAGGCTCAAGCGGATCTTCATTCGGCCCAGACAGGCATTGGCGCGGCGCGCGCGTCCCTGCAGCGACTCGCCGCCGAGGAGGAACGCGCGCGGGCACTTCTTGCGACCGCAGAACGTGAGGCGGCGCGCTCTCACGCACTCTTCGACGCTGGCGCTCTGTCCGGCCAGCAGCGCGATGAGACGAGCGACGACCGTCTGCGCGTGGCTCGCGCCGAGCTCGATCGCGTGCTCGCGCAACGTTCCGAGGCGACGCGGGGCATCGACGTTGCAGCGGGTGGTGCGGAGCAGCGGCGCGTTGCGATGGTGCGGGCAACGCTGCTCGCGCCCTTCGATGGGCTCGTGATACGCAGACTGCGAGCCTGGCGACACGGTAACCGTTGGCTCAACCGTGCTGCGAATCGTCGATACGGGCCGCGTCTACGTAAACGCCGCAGTCGACGAGACGATGCTGCCCCTGCTCGCCGTGGATCAGAGCGCTCATCGGAACAAGCCCACCGCACGTCCGAACTCAAGCTAACAGGACGACATCACGTGGAAATCCGCTTCGCATAAAGGGCGGATAAGTAAACTTCGCTCTACGACCACATCAGACGGCCGGATCGAAGAACGCGTTTAATGCTGGCTAGCCTCTCGACCTGCTCGGCATCAGTAAGGAAGCTGGTGTCGCCAACTTCCTTCACGCGAACACGACGAAGCATCTGAGGCGAACAATCGTCTCGATGTGCTTGTCGTTGATAGTGACGCCCTGCGGACGGTAGGACCTGCTGGATTTCGTTCACTAACCACGCCTGTAGTCCTTCTCGCCCATATGACGCGAAGGATGTCGTGCGGGGTTTGCCGGACCATCAATCAGCGGATAGTCGATTCAAACGCGTTTCTCAAATCGTCGTTTCATGGGGCGCTTCCTTGGCCAGGTTTACATAGCGTTCTAAGGACGATTTACG
Organism: Sandaracinaceae bacterium; assembly: GCA_016712745.1. Taxonomy (GTDB): domain Bacteria; phylum Myxococcota_A; class Polyangia; order Polyangiales; family JADJQN01; genus JADJQN01. The sequence goes on along the minus strand of JADJQN010000012.1, from coordinate 6,395 downwards.
ACTTTTGTTGTGATGTCGTGATGTTGAGTCGAAAACAGAGATATGCCGGGCTCGTTTCGATTTCAGTTCAAAGAAACGGGTTCAAGTCGCCAGCAACACCGTTCGCGTCAATCAGGGGCCCGTCGGAGACAGGGCAAGTGTTCGGCCTCTGGTGGGCCAACAACGGCTCAGTTCGACAGCACCATCGAAGACCTGCGCACCGGACTCTCAACAAAAAGATGCTGCGCGTGGGTGATACCTCGAGCAACAACGCCTTCGCGGCAACACCTTCATCACCAACAGCGGTTCGGAGCCGGGTTACCGGGACGAAGGCACCGGCAGCGTGTTCACCGAAAACATGTTCATTCAGCGCTGACTTCGCTTCGAAGCGCAGCACGCGAGGCTTCGCGAGCTAGCCGCGGCTAAGCTGACCCTTCGCAACGACGACGCGATTGATGACGCCCTCGATTGGCGTCAGTTCCGACAGCGGGCATTGCGTCTGGAACCGCGGTCATCCCGTCAACGCGGCGTTAGTCGCGCGCTTCAAGCGGTGAACGGTGCTGGGACGCTGGTCGGCACCCTCCGCGCACTACAAACCGTAGTGCTCACAGACCGTTGCTCAGGGCTTGTTGCTTTGCTTGGCCCTATGCATGAGCCTTTCAGCGTGCAACAGCCGCGTGCGTGGTGGCGCGATCCGATGCTGCCGTAGACGGGCGGTGACGGGCGACGCGTACGTGGCGCAAGACTGCACTGACATCGGACCGGCACGGCGCCGCGGGGCAACCGTGCTGCCTATCTCTCGGCGTGGACGCATGTCAGTCCAACACCAGAATGCGCGATACTCGAGCGGGCGAACCATTCCTATGTGCTACGCAATCAGTTCGCGCGCGAATGGGGGAAACGTGCAGCACAGACGCTATGTGCAACACAGCTCCCTTTGACGCGGACAGCGCGTGCCGTGACGACGGTTCTGGAACGCGACGCTGTCTCTACCGCAACTACAAGAACCGCGGCGGCGCTTGCTACGATTCGATGGAGTGCGTGGACGGTTTGGAATGCGTCGATGACGGCGCGGCCCACATTTGCGGCGGCGGCTTCACTTGCGCCCACTCCACTGACTGTCCGACAGACGAAATCGGTTTTGGATTTAGTTGCGTCGCTGCCACCTGGACGTCTTCGTGTCTTGCCTCGTTCGACGCGTCCTCCACTCCCGCGCCAACGATGGCGTCTGCATCCACCGACCGTCCAGCGCTTCCTGTGCACGCGCCACCTGTTCGGCCGACTATCCGCTCTGTGTCGAGTTGAACGAGGGTGGCGACGTATTCCCAATCTGCGTCCGCGCACTTCTATGTGACGCGTAAGGGGCATATGCGACTAGCTCTCCTATTCTTCGTTCTTGTTCTCGTCGGCTGTGGATCCACTCGAGACGCACAGCCGTCACGCGATGCCGCAGCGCTCGACGCGACATCGGGGTGATGGCGGCACCGATGCCAGCACCGATGCCAGTCGCGTCGACGCCAATGAGCTCGAGGACGCCTCTATCGATGCGCCCTTTGACGCACCCGTCGATGCTCACGTGATGGATCTCGCGATCGAGGATTCCGCGATCGACGCGGCCGACGATGCACGCGCGGTTGATGCGGGTGACGCGGGTGCAGTTTGGTTGGCCGGCGCGGTGGAAGTAGGTGCCACCGATTTTGTTGGCGACGTGCATTCGGTAGTCGACGCGTCTGGCGTTCTGCATTTGTCGCGTATTGCAACAACGACATGTTGGCTGCACCTTCCGAGCACCGCGTCATCTATGGAACGCTCGAAGATGGAGCATGGCACATCGAACAAGTGGCGCGTAACGTCGCGGCCGACGAGTGGTACGAAGCGCACATTGCATTGTTTGAAGGCGTTCCACACATCGTTTACAAAACGTTCTCCGAGCACACGCTACGTCGTCGTGCGTGAGTCGGGAGGCTGGCGCGCGGATGAGTCATTCACGTTTGCGACGGTTGCAGGAGAGCTTCGGCCGCAACGATTGATCGCGAGCGACGACCACCTTGCGCTTTTCTACACCGTTGGTGAACAGTCCTATCTCACTGTGAAGGCAAGCGCGGCGCATGGGCATTTCGCCGCTGGCTGGGAATGCCGGATGGGCGGGGTATGAAGGTAGCGCGCATTCGTTTGCAGGCCCGCACGCTGGTCTGCTCGCGCACACGGATCTCCCGGCATGTCGCCCGACTCGAATGTCGTGACGCTCTCCTACGTGGATCCCGCAACACGCAACACAGTGGCCACCGCAACTGTGGCCAGGGAGTCAGAGCTCACAGAACTTCCAAGCTCAGTGAGCGTGAGCGCGCGCGCACTTTTGTTCGACGCGTCGGGAGCCCCATGCGTGATCTACTCCGTGATGTACCTCTGTGGCGAATATGCCTGCAACGCACTCGAACTAGCGTGCGCGTCCTCGCCCGCGATCTCCACGGCATCGTTCGCAAGCACACTCATCGACGACCGTTGGGAGAGTGGCTACGTCGTGACTTCGGTCGGCGACGGCGGGCAATCGTATTTCGTGTATGAGGATTCCTATCCAATGTCTGGGGCGGCCATCTTCTCGTTCACGAGCGCGAGTGACGTCGAACGAGCCACGTTGCACTTCGGACCATCGCCACTCAGGTTGCCGCACCCACAGTCGCTGGGTTTCTACGTGGACGCGTCCACGGATACCGCAACGTTGCTCTTCGGTGGAGCGCTCTTGATATTCGCGCGCGGTCCGCTTGAGTTCTAGCTAACGTCGCCAGGACGTTCGAACCGGAAAGCTCGAGAAGAAACACGCGAAGCGAACGGTGCGCTGCTCGCGCGTCTGCAGTCGCTCGAAAGCCTCCGGAACTGAAATCGAAACGAGCCCGGCATAATTCCCGTTTCCGACTCAACATCACGACATCACAGCAAGAAGTTGTGAATCGTCCTTAGGGCGATATGTAAACTCGTCCATCAACGCCATCGAACGGGTGTTTACGAGAACGCGTTTGAACCGACTATCCGCGGTTTCACAAAATCGCGACCGGTCGCACCCGCAGATTGCGATTCCGTATCAAATCGACGGGTCGATCTGGATCACCGTCGAGCACTCCGTCGCTTCGCTGTGACGATCCCCGCGTATCGGAATCAGTGGGTCTTGCGCTAGTCTCCGTCGCTCGTTCAGGTGCGGCTTCTTGGATCGGGATGCCTTACAGGCCGGTGGACGGATCGGCTCGGTTCGTCGGCGATGCGAATGCAGGTGCGTCGCGGGTGTGGGCGAGACCACTCGTTCATCATGCGTTCGTGTCGTCGTGTGCCGCCGTCATCAGGCCAGCTCGCAAAATGAGTGTGATGCAGCTCGGGACCGATTTCGTCGATCTGGATGTCATCGATGCTGCGTTCGCATCCATCCATCGTCCAATGTCCATGCAGATGGCGTGCACCTTCGAGTCGACCCAGGCGAACGCCGTGGGATGTCCGAAGCGTCCCACGTACCGCGCGGTGACTGCACGAGCCCAATCGCGCAAAGATCTCATCGGGAACTCGGCGCCGCGGATAGTCGTTTCAAACGCGTTTTCTAAAATCGTTTCCTGAGGCGCTTCCTCGGTAGGTTCATAGCGTTCTAAGGACGATTTACGACTTTTTGTTGTGATGTCGTGATGTTGAGTCGAAAACGGGAATTATGCCGGGCTCGTTTCGATTTCCAGTTCCGAGGCCGGCTCTGACTTCTCCTCGCGCAGTTTTGAACAAGCACAGCACTTGCTCCCGAGCCGCTTGCCACGGCTTCCGCCAAGCGTTGGACCCGACTTTCTATCGCTTTGAGTTTATCCTCAAGCGATCGCTTCACACCTCCGCCTTTTCGAACGCGTTCGCGCAGTAGTGCGCTAACCCGCTTTCGCGCGTAGGCGACGGCGCCGCCCGAAATCAACGTCGTGCGCAGACCTCGCAAGATGCTTTCGCGAGCGATCGACTCGCGCACCGACTCCCCGTTCGCACACGTGCCGCGCTTCCGGCTGTCGTCGCAGTAATAGTAGCGACGTCCGACTGCCCCGCCGGCGAGCGTCATCGAGCCCCGCAGACGCCACAGACCAGCAGCCCTGAGAGCAGGTAGTTTGACGGCTTGCCTGGACGCCCAAAACTAGATAAGCGCGACTCCTGTTCTCGAACGAGGTAGCGCGCCTTGTTGTTCGCGAATCGAACCCGGGCAGCGCTCCACACTTCGTCCGACACGATTCGCAGATGCGCCCATATGTTGGTGGAAACCTCGGACGGATGTCGGAGACGCGCGACGCGTTTGTTGGTGCCGGGTCGCTTCTGAAACTTGCGTTCGTTGTACCGCCAGGTCCCTGTGTACCGTTCGTTGAGCAAGATCGAACGGACGCCGGTCAGTACCCAACCTGGGCGCGTCCGTTTGCCCTTGCCCCGCGGAGGTGGGATCTCATCCGCGTTGAGCCCGCGGGCGATTGCAGCGAGAGGACGACCGGCCGCACACTCTCCGAAGATGCGCTGCACGACCGCCGCGTGGACCTCGTCAACCTCGATGCGCCTGTGGCCGTCGGTGTCCGTCTGCACGCGGTATCCGTACGCCACTAGTCCAGTGGCCAGTCCACGGTTCGCGCGTCCGCGCAACCCGCGACGCGTGGCTTCGCCGAGCGCCCGGAGGTAGTGCTGGCCAATGACCAACTTCATGTTGAAGTTGAACTCCGACCCCTCTTGCGTGCTGTCGACGCCATCGTTGATCGCGATGAGTCTAATGCCGGCGAACTCGAGCTGCTCGCGGAGGCGGGCGCCGTCCCCGAGGTTGCGACTCAGTCTGGAAATGTCTTCGACGACAACGCAGTCAAACTGCTTGTCATGCGCTGCGCGGACCAGGGATTCGATTCCCGCTCCGCGGCTCCGCGCCGCTAACGGCGCGGTCAGCGAATACGTTTGCGTCAGTACTTTTCCACCGCGACGTTCCACGTGCTGACAACACGTACGAATCTGGTCGTCCACAGATGAGTCGCTCGGCGATCGCTCGAGTAGCGCGCATAGATCGCAATGCAGAAGGATTCAACGACGCTCGTTCATACATTTTGCAATGGCCTTTCGATGAGATAGTCGATGAATGCCCGTTGCTCGTCGCTGCGGTTTAGCACTTCCTCGACGTTGCCTTCGGGCGCTGCAGTTGGACGCTGTGCACGCCGGTCGCCTGCTGCGGGTGCTGCGTTGTTGCGGGTCACCGTTCGACTCCCGCCGCGATGACGCGTGCGCTGCGCACGAGCCCATCGTGCCCCGCTTCTTCAAGGGCGCGCTCAATCCGCACGGCGGAGGTCGACCGCACGAGTCGACCAGCGAGATACCGTTGCACCGTGCGGGGATCCGTTGCGGAAGCCGCCGCGATGCACCGACGCTGATGGGTGTTGAGGGATGCGTGCATGAATGATCCGACTTGCGGACAACATGCACGCGCTCAAGCGTTGATTCGAAATGTGCAGACAGCTGTACGGCTGTCCGCTTCACCGTGCCCGCGCTTCGAACGCTTTCTGGCGAAGTCAACGAGCGTCGAAGGCCGCGAATAACCCGCGGGAGCGCGTTCGATGACAATCGATTCGGCGCGTTCGCGAACGGTTCCACTCGCGTCGCCACCTCGCACGATCGCAGCGCGAAGTCGTTTCGCCAGGGCCGTAGCGACGCCCGTGCGCGGAAAGATTCGAGCCACTCCGGGGCGTCGAGCAACGGCGATCAGTAGCTCCTCCGCCAACGCCTCCGGGCCATCACCACGCCGCAAAGCGTTCTCGACCACCTCAATCAGGAATATAGTTGCTTCGGCAGTAGTCGCAGTGCCGGCGGTGCGCCGTTTCACGCCTGCAGCATTCTCAAGCGCCGTCGTTGCGCGCCGCATCGGACCGAGGACCTTCGCATCACTAGAATCCCAGCCTGTGGCAAGCGCATTGAGTAGCTCGGCTGCGCGGCGTCGGAAGGGCGCACTTTGGGGATGCAACGCGGCGCGGACTGCGATCCTACGGAGGTCGCCGGCAACCTCGTCCTTGCTTGCGGCAGGCCACTCGCCCGCGAGCCGCGCGTTAGTTTCCGAGGTCATCGACTCGCTGAGTGATGCCACGCCTTCGGGTGTCAAACGCGTTTTCGTTTTTACGCGACGTGCCGGCTTTCGAACTGCCATCGTTCCCCGATACTACTCCGTTTCTTTTGCGTCACGGTTCCGGACGCGCGCGGCTCACGTGATTTCCCCGGAACCTGGTCCGCCAGCACCGAGCGCGGCGGCGAGTTCTTGGAACTCGGCGCGCAAGCTTACGACCTGCTGGATATCGGCGACAAGTTGTCGATTGCGCGCGCGGGCTTCCTTGATTCCGGCCTACCCAGCGCCTCATCGGAGTTAGTTTCGCGCAGCTCAGGCGCGATGATGACTT
>JADJQN010000011.1 GCA_016712745.1 Sandaracinaceae bacterium | reverse complement strand
TCGCCGCGCCAGGGAAGCATCGCGAACTTGTCGACGGTGGCGATCACAAAACATGGCAGCTCACGATAGATCTGCTCGTCAACGAACAGGACCGGCAAGCCATCCGGATTCGTCGCGTTCGAGAATTCACAATCTCGGAAGTTTGCGCACGACACCGACACGCCTATTGGCTTCTTGCCTTCGTATGCAAGCTTCATCGCCGGCGACTCTTTGGTTCTGCACCACGGACACGTCGGCAGAGGGAAGGGCGAGCCAGTTTCGCTCGTGCGAGTCAGGTAAGCTTCGAGCTGCCCTTTCACTTCGTCGAGCGTATTGGCTGTCGCGCTTTTCCCGACCCACAGACCGATCGTAAAGCGTTCCACTCCAAGGAGCGCCACTCGTTCGCGACGAACCAGCTCGAGCGCGCAAATGAGAGTCGCCGCGCGGCCGAGTTGGTCGAGCGTGAGCAACCTCAAGGTGTAGCGAAGCAGCACAGCAACTCCCAAGCCTTTGTCTGGTCGCGACTGGCCGCGCATGCGCCGCAGCAGGAGCGTGAAAGCGATCACGCCCAAATAGGCTTCGGTTTTGCCACCATCCGTTGGAAAGAAGATCAGCTCGACTTGTTCGCGTTGCGGACTGCGCTCGTCGACGATGCCCGGAAGATTGAGCAAGATGAACGCGAGCTGGAAGAGCCTCCACTCCGGCTCAACGTTGCGTTGCTTGCGTGCAGCCATCGCCATGGCGCGATTCGCAGTGCAAAACGCATCGCGTGCTTGCGGGTCCTTTGCAAGCAATCGAATCCCTTCTTCGATTCGAGTTCGCGCGGGCGGTAGCTAGCTGCAAAAGGCGGTCGCGTGTCTCGCCGCGGTCGCCCACATCGCGAAGTCTCTCCTGCTGAATCCACGTCTCGTAAGCACGCGGGATTGCGGAAAGCGCGGCGTTTACTGCCGCTTCGTCTGCCAGCTGCGCAAGAATTTCCATGCGCCTCTCGGCGCCTTCGATGTTGCTCGTCTCAACGCGCGGCACTTCATGGCTGGGAAGCCAAGTTGTCGCCACCTGTGTCACTCGCTCCTGCCCCGCAGGCACCTCGGCCGAGACGCCGTGCCCCACCGCATACTCGAACACGTTTCGGAACTGCAAGTCCGAGACTCGGTCGTCCCAATCGTCGGAGTTGGCCCCGCGCGTGTTCTCCCGAGGAAGAATGCCCCGCTCGAACGCGAGTTCCATCTTCACTTGGAAAAGTGTGGCCTCGTCGGGTTTGTCTTTGTCCGTCAGCGTTCGTTGGTTGACGAAGAAGAGCGTCAGGGCGCGATTATCTTTTCCCGCTTTGGAGCCGCCGGCGGCGCGCAGCTTGCCGGTCAGCAGGAGGCCGGTGTGATCGCGTAGCGGAATTTTTGATTCAACGTTCGTGGGGTCGAGTGCGACCCGCATGACGACTCGCATCGGGCGAGACCGCTGCCAAATATTGGCTTTCGATTTTCCGCGTCCGTCGCTCTCAACTTTGACGCGATGGTATTCGGCCCACGAGAGGGTCACTTCGATTTCGTCGGTTACCGGCCCTGGAGGCAGCAGCACAGACAGACCGATCGACGATGGCAGATGTTGTTTTTGCTTTATCGTGCCTTCGTCGCGCGACGCGTCGTCGGAGTTCGTGTCGCTTCCCTTGGGAAGTTGGTCATCGGCAGTCACGTCGAGCTTTGCAACGTCACTGGCGAGAGGCGGAGCGAGAAAGCCGGTGAGATACCAGCGTGTCGGCGCGATTCTGAGTGCCTCCTCCTCGCCGAGTTCGCCGTCAGCAACTGCGCGGTAGGGGCCGACCAAATCGGCCGTAAGTGCTTCGACGATGTGTTTGCGAACTTCCCCTGGCATAGGGATGTGACGATCGAGGATTGCTTCAACTGACACAAGAAGAACCGCTCGGAAACGCGTTTCACCGGCAAAGATGAGCCAGAGCGCGTGTTTTGCGTTCCTAGAACAATGGGTCAGCCTCGGGTTCGCTATTATACGTTTTGGCCAAATCGTGTAATAACACTCAGCCGGGAGCGTCGCTATTGTCCAGGACTAGAACAACGAAGCGGGTGTCAGGCCGGCTCGCGCTGCAACCGGGCGGTTACCGCGCGTTCGAACCCGCGCCTCTTCCCCCCGAGCCGCCCCTCGACTACGACGACGAGTTGCGCTCACTCCTCTCAGCAGCGGACCGCGCGCTTGGGCGTCTCGACGGTATCGCGACAACATTGCCCAACCCCAATTTGTTCGTCGCAATGTACGTGCGGTCTGAAGCCGTCATGAGCTCTCAAATCGAAGGCAGCCAGGCAACGCTCGCTGACGTCTTGCAGTTCGAAGTAGACCACACAGCGAAGAAGCCCATCGTCGACGTGGCAGAAGTCGTGAACTACGTCGACGCGATGAACCATGGGCTCGCACGACTCGATGAACTTCCGCTTTCGCTGCGGCTCATCCGCGAGATCCACGAGCGTCTGATGCAAGGCGTACGTGGGGGCGAGCGGACACCTGGGGAATTCCGAAAGTTTCAAAATTGGATCGGCGCACCTGGCACAAAGCTCGAGGACGCGTCCTACGTTCCTCCCGCGCCAGACTTCATGATCGATGCGTTGCGCGATCTCGAAAAATTCCTGCATGACGATACGCTCCCGCCACTCGTTCATGCGGCACTCGTTCACGCCCAGTTTGAAACGATTCATCCATTCGGCGATGGCAACGGTCGCGTGGGACGCCTCTTGATTGGGCTGCTCTTGTGCAAGCGCGAAGTGCTCGGCAAGCCGCTGCTCTACCTCAGTCATTTTCTCAAGCGTCATCGGACCGAGTACTACGCGCGATTGCAAGATGTACACAGCGGACGGTGGGAAGAGTGGCTAGCGTTCTTCCTGCGTGGGAGTTGCTGAGATGGCCGACAGCTCGAGCGCAACAGCGAAGAAGATACTTGCGATGCGCGAAGAACACCGTTCGATTCTGAGCATCCGGAGCGGCGAGCGCTGTGCAACTGCGCGCGCTCGACCACCTTTTCAACACCCCATTCTAACCGCGCGCGGACTCGAAGAAGCCCTCGATGTGACGTTCGCAACGGCAAATAAGGTGCTCGCTCGGATGCAGAGCTTGAACATCGTAGTTGAGCAGACGGGACAGCAGCGCAATCGACGTTTCGTATACGAGCAGTACCTAGATCTGTTCGAGCCACCGAGTGGGTCGGACTCTTCTAGCCTGCGTTCGTCGTCATCGATACGGCAGCTTTGTGACAGATCGACATGATCCTCGAGCGTGTTCGGGTCGAGTCCAGCGTTGCTGCAGATCGCTCGAACGGCGTCTTCATCAACCTTTGCTTTGGGACCGACGACAATGCGTCGAAGTGGGAACGGATCGTCGCTCGGACCGACGGGTAGTTCGATGTATTTCGCTTCGCCGTGCGGCGTGGTTCTGGACGCGAGTGGTGATTCCGGAAGTGCGGCCAAACGCAATGCCGTTTGCGCCGTCGCGTCCCATCCAATCACGAATAGGCGCTGTTCTTTCTCACTCGCGAATCCGTGATGTTTAAACATGACGTTTGCCACCGCCAAAGCGGGACATCAGAGATCCAAGAATTGCTCGCTTTCCGGGCGCCGAATCGCCGTTGCCAGCGCACGCGATTGCTTCAGCGAGAAGCGGCACAAATCCTTCGAAGAGCGCTGCGACATCGCGTTGCCGAGCTTCGGAGTACTCCATCCGAACCCAGTGCGCGGGGGAAACGTTGCGCCAAATGTGGTCGCGTGGCCTATCTAGTACTTCGAACCCGAGCGCAAATCCCGTGCCCATCTTCGCCGTATGCGCGCCACTGCTCGAGTGAGTCTGCCTCGGCGGAGAACGAGGCGACGAACGCCGGATGCTTTACGTTGCTCTCGACGAGACTGATCAACTCGACCAATTCCAATGCGCGGCGCGCGGTGAGAGCTGCAAGGACAGCTGTCGTAGCCATCACCATTTCCCGCCCATCGTTCAAGTAGCGATGATCAGTCGCCCAGACGCGCTTCGACGAGAGAATCCCGCGCAGTCCCGAAGTAGTTGTGTAGTGGAAGGCGGTGCCCAAGCACGGCGGAGTGGCGTTCAGCGCTTCGATGATTTTCGCATTGAGTGATTCGGCGTCCGCGGAGATGTCGGTCAGCGTCCGCATGTCAGTCGTCTCCGAAAAGCGGACCGGAACCGCTGTCCTTCTTTGCCTTCGCCTTGGCCTTCGGGTTCTGTTTTGCCGGTGCTTTAGGAGGCAGGGCCGAGCGTTCTTCGGCAGCTCGTTGAGCGTTTAGCGCGAAGAGGCGGTCGATGACTTCGTCGTCGAAGCGGGCGCGTTGTTTCTCGTCGTCGAGGCAGAAGGACGGGACGACGATGTCGGACCAGCCGTAGGCGGCGAGCACTGCTGCATCCATGGCTTCGTGGAGGCGGCGAAGTTCCACGATGCGCGGGTCGCGTTCGCGCGGGTTTTTCAACGCGTTGTAGGTTTTGTGAGGCCTTGCTGAGTTTCGGCCATGTAGGTCGCGCGTGCTTCGTAGAGTTGGGCGCCGACGCGATCGAGCTCGGGGAGTACGGTTCGCGGATCGGGCCGGGGAACGGAAATGTTTGGAAGCAGTCCGGACGCGGTGTAACGCAAGCGATCTTCCATCGAGGAGGAAAGTAAACGAGCCCAGCCCTGGTGGACGCGTGATTGAAGAACGGCAAAACTGCCGAGTCGGCGGTGAGCGGAAACGCGTACAGTGTGTGTGACTGAAAACCATGCTGTAGAGTTGAAAGCAAACACCAGATGCTTGGTAAGGCGGGCAGTGATCAAACATCGCTCAAGCGGCCCGATGGCTTCGTACAGAGCGGGCGCTTGTCGCCGTATCGCCACCAGTACTTGCGAGATGCCGCGCTTGTTCGGTCCCGCTCGGGCTTCACCTTCTGCGCGTAAGATCGCAAGTAGGTCAGGCCACTTCTCCGCTTCCTCGAGCGACATCTTCCCGAAATTGATCACGTACCGATCGAACGCCTGTGTGGGGCTCGTATTTACTTTTCGCCACCGAGATACGGGAAAGATGCGCTCCGCATTTTTCTTATTACTCTTGATGAGTGCGTCGCGCTCGTCTGCGGTCAGTGTGAAGCCCATCCCGAGAACGTTGCTGCCGACGAAACTCGGCGATTCGTTTGTGCAGTGGAGCTGGTCGGGTCGCTCGGCTCCCGTGCGAAGGCGTGAGTTGATGGCAACGTTTACCCTGTCGAGTAAAACGTCGTCGCACGCGCGCCCCGGCGACCGCGCTGCATGCAATGCGAAGCAAGAGACCGACCGCCGCTTCCCAGGCCAAGGCATCGAACGCGTCGCTGCGTACATGCGGCCGTCTGCCACGAGTCGCTTGAGACCGGTGTTTCGCGTGTCGCCTTGCGCGATCGTGTTCGTGGCGATGAAGCCGATAGTCCCGTGGCGTCCCAGTAGCGCCTGCCGCACGGCGGAAGAAGTGAGCGGCGAGGTCAGCGTTCCGGCTTGATGAATGCGTTTGCGCCAACCACTCAGTGTACTGGTCCCCGCCTTTGCCACGAACCCGCTCGACCACCGAGGAACGGCGGGTTCCCCATGAACGCGTCCATAAACGCCGCCCGATTCACTTGGTCCGCATCGAGCGGATCCGGCCGCTCCGCGTAAAAAATCTCCGGGAACTCGGCCATCCAATGGAACGTCGGTACGCGTTTGCGAAGTTCAGCTTGCATCTCGAGCAACGCCGCATCGGGTTCGCCACCGGCTTCAAGCCATGCAGTCAGCGCAGTAACGCGCCGAACCCGTTCGGCTTCACGCGCCTTGTCGGTGTCATGTGCGAAATATGCGCCGACGATCAGGTCGCCAATCAGACGAACCCTGTTCAGCGAGTCTTGCGCGTCCCAGAGCAAGCGCTCTTTCTCGCGCTGTGCGACCGGGTCGGGATCCCCGGCGAGTTCAAGAATGCGCTGCCGCAGCGAAATAGCCTCCGAGAGCGGAGCTGATCTCTCTCGTGACGGTTTCGAGCTGCTCTTTTGGCTTCCAATGGAACGCACGGATTTGCGCGAAATCGAGGCCTACTAGCGAATCGCCATGGCGTAACGCGTGATCGAGAAAGGTGAAGGGCAAGTCCTTGGCCAGCGTCACCAGCCAGAGCGAAAGCTTCGCGAGCCCAACCGCGTACTCGTTCTTGTCGACGCCGTAGAGACACCGCTGTGCAACAAGGCGACGCGCATGCAGCACTGGGTCCCCGTGCTTTGCGGCGATGTCCTTCAGCACTCCCTCATGCGTCCATGCGCGAACGAGTCGGTCGCCGAGGTAGCGGCATGCTTCGACGAGGAATGCGCCTGAGCCCATTGCTGGATCGCAAACCTTGAGATTCAGGATGCGAGCGGAGGAGGGAATTTCGCCCATCACGGCGAAGAGAGGCTCGAGCGTCCGCCGAACGATAGGCTCTGAGAGTTCGCGCGGGGTGTAGTGAGAGCTCGTTCGTCGACGCTCTTCGCCCGGCTGAATCACGAACCGTCGCGCGCTTGCCACTTGCGTGCCTCTGGCGGCGTGTGCCTCCAGTACGCGGAGCACGTCGTCATCTTCTTTGCCGCACCGAGTGCGGCTGCCAGCTTTGTTGCCTCTGATTTCTCGAGGCCGTGCTCTTCCTGCAGGCGCTTGGCTCGCTGAGCGGATGGGATCTCGCGCACGACGCTGGCTTCGATCCAAACGCGAGCCTTGCCGACGCACGCAGCCGCGCTTGCGGTTCGATGCACGCTGAAGCCCATGAGCCCCTCATACACGCTACCGATTTGCTCGACGTCGAGGGCACGGTAAGAGAGGCGTTGGCCTTTGAGCACCAGAAGACGTTCAAGCACGCGATGAATGGTGCCGTCGTCTACGGAAGGAACGTTCACCGCCGCGCGCGCAGTTGCGTCAGCGATCGGCGCTGCACCAGCGGGTCCCCAGCCTTCCAGAAATGGATACGCGTGCGGGTCGAATAACTCGCCGCGGCGCGCCGGCATACGCAGCTCTCCCTGTTCGACGCCTAAGTACACAGCGCGAAAGAGAGCGATGAGCTGAGAGTACGCGCCGAAGCGTCGGGACATCGCGTCCGGGAAAGATGCCGCGTCTTCCTGGAGTCGCGCGAAAAGCGCCAATAGCGAAAGGCTCGATTGGTACGTGTCGCTTTCGATTGGAAGCAGTCCAGCGTCCTCGGCATACAAAAGGAAGACGAGGCGCATCAACACGGTGAGTAGCCCGCCGTAGAGATGATCTTCGCCTTCCGCGCGACGCTCGTACGCATCTTCGAGAAGGGCGAGACCGTCGCGCTCAGCAGCTGACTCAAAACCGCCGAGAAGTTGTTCCAGTGCCTCGCGCACTTGATTCGCGAGATCGGTTGTGACGTTTGCTTGGTGGCGGCGGCTGGCCTTGAGCAGCGCTGGTAGCGTTGAGTCTTCGCTTACCGTGAAGAACCTTCCAGCCGACAGAAGCTGTACGAACGCGTCGAGGATCGGCCGCCCATCAACTGACGCCATGTCTTTGAGACGGAACGTTATAGAACCGGTAGATTCGCCAGCGGGCGCGTACATCAGGCGAATCACTTTGCCGTTCGTTAGGAGGCCGATAGGCACACCCGTGTCGCGAAGCAGTCGGTCAAACTTCGCTGATGCCGGATACGCCCACTCCGACGAAGTTGCGGTTTCTGGTTTGTCGAGTGATTCAATCGTGTGAGGCACTTCCCAAATCAGCAGCGAGTAACGACCGCTCGCGGGGCCGATTGCGTCCGCGCCGCGCTTTTTGAGCGCCAGTGTGGGGCGCAGCGTGACGCGGCCCTCCGGGACATAGGTAGTAAGCTCGTCCGGGATCGCATCGCCGCTATCGAACAGATCATCAGTCAGCGAGAGCACGTCGGCGAGGAAGCTGCGTAGGTCTTGGATGTCACGGTCCGCGTCGGGTGCCAGCGTCGCACCGCCCGTAAGTGCGATAAGACGGCGCTGCGACTCCACGGTCGGCGTTTGCGCACGCCAGGCCTCACGCTCAAACGCATCGGCGAGCACAGGAACAGAGAACACCAGCCCGTCCACAGGCTGGACCATGTCGAGCCACTGTTTGTGATAGCGGTGGAGGAGGTCGTTCACGCGCGCGTCTCCGGCCAGAGGTAGACGAGGCCGACCGGCTCGAGGCGCGGAAGTACTCCTTCGTACAGCGACTTGAGTTGCGCGGGCTCGGTGGAAATCTCGCTGTCGATCTCCTTGAGGCGTTGTTTCATGTGCTTGCGGTCGTCCGTGAACTGGCGTTGTTGGTCCTTCTCAAGCTCGTCGAATACGAATTCGGTTTGGATGCTTCCGCCGAGCACTTTCTCGATCGCGCTTCGTTGCGATTCGAGGATTCGCTTCAGCGACGAGGTTTCCTCTGTTGCGCGTTGCGACAGCTTGCGAATCGCATCTGCTGCACGCGCGTCAGCTTCATCCTTAACGGATGGCCACAACGCTGCGAAGTCGCTGGCCGCAGAAGCGCGAAGTTTGCTTGCGACAGCACCTGGCACACCGCGTAGAGTCGGGTGTGCAGCGAGCAGTTCCTCGAAATGCTCAACTGCTTCGTGATCCTCCTTCTCCGAAAACGCGCGTAAGTGACCTTCGCGTGCGTCGTCGAACCAGGGGCCGCGACTGCAATGATCGCGTCGTGCAAGCGTGCCGCGGTTCTACCGAAAAGCGTGAGCCGTCCGAAGGCAATCGCGCGTGGAACGCTGTCGCGCTTGCTCAGCAAGACGGTGACGCGCGAAAGATCGTGAGCGCCAAACCCTTGTGCGCGGAATCGCGAGAGGATGCGCTCTACAAATGGATGCTCGAGATGCATGTGCACGATTTCGTCGTCGATGCGTTCGGGCGGTTCGAACACCATGGGCAAAAGCGGTCGCTTGCGCCAATCGACATCGCTCTCGTCGCGGCGTCGGGCGGGGCGCAAGCCGTCGAGGGTGCTCTTCCACGAATCGGGAAGAGCCGGCAAACGGAACTCCGCGGGCGCCCCCGACTCGCGTGATGCTTCGGCACGGAGCACTTCGCCGCCCACATTCGAGAGCTCAAGGCCGGCGTCGATCGCACCGCGGAGTAGTGCAGGGTCGAACTCGAGTGCGCGCTTTGAATCGGCGAGAATCTTACCGATGTCAGTGATTTCCTCTTGCAAGCGCTTGGCGTCGCGCTGCGACTCAAGCTCTCGGCGGGAGATTTCCGCCTTTTCGCCAATCGCCGCCGCTTTCTCGATCGAGCTCGCCGTCCTGCTGCCGTCGATGCCGCCTTCGGGCCCCGTGACGCGATCGAGGACGACCGTTCCAAGTGAGCCAAGCTCCCGCTGAATCATATCGACTTTGCGGACAAGCGTGTCGAGCACCGCATCTTCCTTGCGGTCGGCGTACACGAAATAGTGACAGCGAACTTCGGAGGACGGCTGCATCGTACGGTCGATGCGTCCGTTTCGCTGTTCCATGCGTGCTGGGTTCCACGGAATGTCGAAGTGAAAGAGGTCGGCGCATTGCGCCTGGAGATTGACGCCTTCTCGCGCGGAGTCTGTCGCGAGCAAGATACGAACAGGGTTGTCCGTCGGCGAACCGTTGAACGCCCGCTGAACTTCGGCGCGCTGCTCGTCTGACATGCCGCCCTGCAATCGCGTGATTCGGCCGTCAGCGTCGTCCGTGCCCTCGATGGCCTGCGCGAGAAGCGAATGGAGCCATCGAAGGGTGTCGGCGTATTCTGTGAAAATGATTACGCGTGTGTCCGTCCATCCGCGTTGGGGTTGCTGCGCTTTTCGCCCGCGAAACGAAGGTCGGCTCCTGAGCATTGGTGCTCACGAATCCATTCGAGAAGGGCTTGCGCTTTTGCATCGGGCATCGCGCGCTGTCGCTCCGCGATGAATTGCATTTCCGAGAGCAGCTGATGGGCACGGCCTGCTGGAAGCGTGATCGAGCGCGAGGCCTCGGCGACTTCTTCGTCGAGTTCGCTGGCGAGCGACTCGTCATCGACGCCTCGCTCTGAATCATCATCAGAGTCACTGTCGAAGAGTGGAGTGGTTGCTCCGGTGCTTGGGGGCAGTGTTTTGACCTTCCCGGCCGCCACAGCTTCGGCGTGCTTTCGCAGAGTGCGAGCAAAGGCTTCAACGCTGGACAGCAGACGTTTCTGCAAGTGAATGAAGACAAGCTTTGCACGCCCCTTCTCAGGCTTCACCAGCGCCGCGTATTCGCTGAGCATGCTAGCGAGCACGACTTCGGCGGATTCGGGTGACCCAACGGCGACGGGAATCACCTTGCGCTCGGGAAACTCGCCGAGTCCGGGGATCGCGCGAAGGTCGCTCTTCAATCTGCGCACCATCACCGGCTCAAGCTCGCGCGTTGAAGTGATTGAGACTCCGCGTGTGAACCTTTGCGGATCCAGAATCTCAAG
The DNA here is from genome assembly GCA_016712745.1 of Sandaracinaceae bacterium. Classification (GTDB taxonomy): domain Bacteria; phylum Myxococcota_A; class Polyangia; order Polyangiales; family JADJQN01; genus JADJQN01. The sequence continues at coordinate 8,918 of JADJQN010000011.1, read as the reverse complement.
CAACGAAGAGAACGAATTCGAATGGCCGTTGTGCGGCGTCGCTGAGAGGAAGAGGCGGTTCTCGAAGCGTGGCGCGAGGGCACGAATCGATTTGGTCACATTGGAGTCAACCGCGTACTTACTTGCCGTAGCGGGCGCCGCTGTATGCGCCTCGTCGAGAATCAAGAGCGACTTGCGCGCCGTGGGGGAGCGTTGCGCGCTGCCGTTTTCATTTTCACCGGTAACGCCTCGTAGCGATTCCATATGAGCGCGTAGAGGACCGTCGTATTCCGCCCGACGTAACGTGGAATAAGTGATGATGAAACGGTTGTGCGTCGCCCACGGCGAAACGGCAAATCCACGCTCCTGCCGGCGACGCGCTACGAAATCGCGGTTGTAGATTTCAAAGCGCAGGCCGAAACGCTTCTGCATCTCGTCCCGCCACTGAAGGGCGACAGATGCCGGGCACACGATGAGCGTGAAATCCACGCGCTGACGCATGATGAGCTCTTGCAGCACGAGGCCGGCTTCAATCGTCTTGCCGAGCCCCACATCGTCCGCGATGAAGAGATTCGCTCGCGGGAGTTGCAGTGCCTTCTTGAGAGGGGTCAACTGGTGCTGCAATAATTTGATGCCCGCGCGGAACGGCGATTGGAACAGGCGTGAGTCCGTGGCGGTCACCGTGTTCCATTTCAGCGCGTGAAGATACGCGCCAAAGAATCGCGGCTCGTCAATCTGCGCCACTTCGCCAAGGCCCTGCACCTCTGGCTGGATGACACGCGCACCGAGCTCAAGCTCCCAAAGATCTCAGAGCGAGCGTCCAGCGTTGTCGTCGTCGAGGCACACCAGTCGGACGAAGCGTGGCTTCGCCTTCGCGGGTTGGCGGAGTTACTGACTCACATCCATTGGCGTCGCCGCGCGCGCACAATCGAGCGAGGCTTCGGCGTCGTGCGCTGCCGTTCGCTGTCAGCGAAGATTGGCTTGGGTCGAACACTCTCCGTCGTCCCATGCGCCTCAAGTAGTCGCGCCTCAAGGGCCCGCCGCGAGCGGCCGTCGTCGGGCAGGTCGTGAGCCTTGCATGCTCTCCGCAGCTCCTCGCGCGTGAGGTGGTCTAAGAATTCGCGAAAGCGTAGGCGGGAGAAGCCGACGAGTTGATCGATTTGGTCGGCTTTACGGGCCGAGGTCGCAATGCTGAGGTCGAAACCGCGCGCCAGCTCGGCAAGCCGAGCCTGCGTCAGAACGGCGAGGACGCTTTCAGATGCGGGGCGTGTTGGCACGGGGGAAAAGTACACGATTCCAAGGGGCGATATGCCTGGAGAATTGGCCGGGCCGCCCGTGCACCCTTCTGCAGCGTCTCCGCGAACCTTGCCGGCGCCCGCGAGCCGCGGCTAAGCGCCGCTATTCTGCTGAATCAGCTCAGCGCAACGCGTCGAGCAATCCAATTGCCCTTCGCAGGTCCGCGTCGTTGAGTACCTTGACCCGAGCAGTCAGGCGTTTCTCGAGGGCGAGCCGCGACAGCGAACCGAGATCATCGAGCATAGCCGGCGCGTCCACTCCAAGCGCTTTGGCCAGCCGCTGCAGCGTCGCGACGGTCGGATTGTGTTGACCGCGTTCGAGACCGCCCAGGTAGGTCGGGTCTATTCCGGCGCGTTCAGCCAGCGCCTCCAGCGTAAGCTTGGCGTTTCGTCGGACTTCTCGAATGCGGGCGCCGATCGTGGCGCTGCGATCTCGCATGTGCAGGAGCGTGCGTCCGCCGCCAAGCGCGGTCCACGCTTCAAACGCCGTTAAATCGTCGTGATATATGGTGTAAACACCGTGAGACCGTTTACATACGCGGCATCCTGAGTGAAAAATACGTTGTCTATGCCTCTTTGAGCGCTTTCGCACAGGAGGGCCATGATTCGGAGAGACAGATGCTCAACAACTTTCAGCTTGGAGCGATCGACGCCAAACCCCGTGTTGCCTATCTGTCCGCCGAAGCGTTTGGCGCCGCGCTATCCGAGGCACGCGTGCTCGATGCGCTCATCGATCAGCTGGAGGTGCCCGGCAAACCGGCTCACTTTAAGGCGATGTCGCCCGATGAGAAACTCGCGGCGATTCGACGACAAGCAGCCCACTTTCAAGCGACGCCGACGTCGCTTTGGTTTAAAGCCGATGTCGACGAAATATTGTCGCATCCATCTCGCGCTCTCAAGTCCTTCCGCTGAGAGATCAGCAGAATCTTCTCGGAGCGAAAACTCGAATCGGAACTCGCGCTGCCTGTCGCGAGATGGCTCGAGGCATGGGATTGCGCGCATACAAAGAAGTTCCAATGGTGCCAATCGAGCCGACCTCGTCGGCTTTGCTTCGGGAGCTATTGCGGAACAGCTCATCGCGGTCGAATTGAAAAACGAACTGAAGCAGCTCACGCGTGGCCTCGATCAAATGGCGACGTTCTGCGACTACGCGCACGAATGCTACCTCGCGTGCACGCCGCGCCTCGCCGTGGAGTACTTGGAGCGTAGCGCCGATAAGAGCCAACCCCGAAAGTGGGACTCGATGCTTCTCGAACGAAAACTGGAGAAAATTGGGGCCGGCCTTTTGATTGTCGAAGGCGAAAAGGTCGAGGAAGTTCGCAGACCCACGAAGCGAGTGCCTGAGGCTGGCAAGTACAGCGCGATCAAGAGTTGGCTGCAGCAGCCTCTGCGTTAGTTAAGGGCGCCTCCGCGGCGCTCGACGGCGCCCACTGTCTTGCGAGGCTGCGGCTCTTTGTGCGAGCCACGAGTGGCTGTGCACGACTGGGACTTCGAGTAGGAGCACGCCGAACTGCACTGGAGTTTGCTCGAGTGGCGAGCGTTCTACGCGATTTACTCAATCAAGAGTAGAGCGCTTGCGTGAACGCCGGCGACTTCGCCAGCTAGCCCGCCACGATATTGCATTCATTTGCAGGACCAGCTTTCTCCCCGTCGTCTAACGCTCGCTACGTGCTCGTCCTGCGCCTCACATGGGGGGCACGCGGCCGGTTTGTGGTGCGACGAACGAACTGGCTGCGCGATTCGATCCGGGAGAGTGCCAATAGCGCGCTATCCTGGACGCAATGGATGCTGACTACGGCAAGATGTTCGCCGCGATAGAGAACGAGGTTTGCGCCGCGGGCAAAACACAGGTGAGGCTGCTCGCGCGCATCTGCCCGCAGGACTACAACGGGATCTCGGGCGCATTTGTGCCTCTCAAACGCCCGTGGTCCCGGATAGACGTCTATCGAGACTTTCCAAACAATGACAATCGCTCGGTCTACGAGGTGATTACCCTCGCTCACGAGTGCGGTCACCGTGAAGCCTGGTTGCAAGAAGACGAGGACGAAGCGGTGCGCTCGGGGGCAGCACATGACTCCGCGGCGTGGCTCGCGATGGCCATCACGGAGCGAACAGCCATGCTGCGGGCTGAGGAACGAGCTTGGCGCGCAGCGCGGCCGTTGCTCGAACGGCACAGCTTCGCGGACTGGTCGGAATTCGAGCGCCGCAAGCGCGACGACATCTCGACTTATCGCTCACGCCTTGGCGTTGAGAATCTTGCGCCGCCGTAGTGCGTGCGCCCCTCGGACCGGTTCGGGCGCGTCGATCCACCGGTCGCCTTGCAGCTCGTCGCAGCGGATCCAGCGTTATGGCGACGTGTCGCTACCGAGAGGCGGCAGTCGGGCCGCGAATACCTGTCGAAAACGCAACAGGTGGGCGATCCCCCACTTGCGATGCTCCTCCAACTGTTCTTCGGAATCTTCGATCGACCCGCTCGCGTAGCAAGCGATGCGGCAAGCGCGCTTTCCTTCAAGCGCTTCCCAGTGGAGTGGTTCTCCGAATTCCTTTTGGATCGCATCTTTGCTCGCCTGCAACGTCTCGAACGCAGCGGTGTTCTGCGCGCCGTCGCCGGTGTCGATGTAAACCTCGCTGCGGAGCTGACGCGACTGCGCGAAGCTCATTCCGTAGGTGAAGCCACTCGTTCCTGTGGCGAACGAGTACCAGTTTTGCGGACGCCCGACCTTCGCGTTCGTGAAGCGATGATTTTCTCGGAGCTCGTCGATGAGCTGCTGGAAGAACTCTTGGTAGCGCGAACGCCTCCCAGAAATCGCGTCAACGTTGCGTTCGCGTTTCGCTTCACGCGACCAATTGTTTGGCCAGGCTACGACACGAAAGTTCACTGCGGGCTTTGAATCGTCGATTTGGATCAGCTCGGTGACTACGCCGAAGAATTCGGTGGTCGAGTCGTCGCCGCGGTTGAGCCAGTCGAGTGCTTGGCGATGTTCTTCGCGAAACTCACGGGATATCCAGACTACGACGCTGGCGTCGAGGCCCGCCGCGTATGTGATGAGTTGACCCAGATGCGAATGGTCGGTTGCCTCGAGTTGATTTTCGATGACTACCTTTCGGTCGCTCCCGAGATCCCTCGCCAGAATGTCGAGCGAGAAGTCGCCGACTTCGGCCTCGCGTTGCAGAACCTCAAGCTCGATGCCGAGCGCTTCGCTGAGCATGTCGATATTCTCGACAAGCCAAGGACTGAAGTCGTGAGCTTCGTGGTTCCAAACCGTTCGTGGATCGACACGCTGAAGTCTGCCGAGGGGTGAAATCATCCGAGTAGGGTACCTGCTCGCGGACTTCGGCAGTAGAGCTACTGATCTTCAGTCGCGGGCCCCACCGCGCGCCTTGCGCACACATGCGCATTTAGTCGTAGAGGCGGCCGCCCTGAAGCGTGAGCTGACGTTGCTCGCACTTCGGGCAGAAGTACCTGCCGGCCGCGACGGCGATTCGCTGAGTTTTCTGTGGTTAATGGTCAAGGCCGCGCCGCCATGCGAGTCCCCCGACGGCGTGGCAATCGCAGTCGCACATGAGATGAGGAGGAGGCTCACGCAAACCCCGCACGCACTCGCGTCCCGCCCTTCAAGCGGCTCTCGTCTTCCATTCGCGCAATCACCCACTCGGCAGTGACTTCCTGCCCCAGCACCCGTGCCTGCTGCACAGTCGTCGCAAAGTCTCCGGGGGTCACGCCCGCAATCTTCTCGAGTCGCGAGCGGAGCGCTCTTGGCGGTGGCACGGTGATTCCAAGCGCGACCAACGCATCTCCCAGCATCCGCCACGCGGCTTCTGTGCTGAGCTCGCCTAACTTCACCTTTACCGCAAACCTCCGCATCGCCGCCGCGTCGAGCTGGTCGAACATATTCGTCGCGCATATGAGCGTGCCGTTGAACTGTTCCATTCGTGCGAGGAACTCGTTCACCACCGAGGTTTCCCATCGCGCGCCATCGGATCGCCGGCCTGCGAGGATTGAATCCGCCTCATCGAGAAAGAGTAGGGCGCGTTCCTGTTCCGCCGAAGCGAACATCTCCACGATGTTGCGTTCAGCCTCGCCGACCCATTTCGATAGAACATCCGATGCGGTGCGCCGCATGAATGGGCGGTCGAGCTGTTTCGCGAGGTGGTGTGCGAACGCTGTCTTGCCGGTGCCAGATGCTCCATGGAAGAGGACCGCGGTGACCGGGTGACTTCGCAATCCGTTCGCAAGCGCAGTCAACGACACAGATGCGCTTAGCGACGAGACGTCGTACGGCAGGACAGTCGTCGATCCTGTGTCCGGTCTCTGCGGTGTTGCGGAGCGCAGCAGCAGTCTGTCGATCAGCTGCGCCGTCTCCGCGACGCTGTCGCCGCCGACTACTTTAGCAACTCGTGCCACGCGTTCGATGTTCGCGGGAGTGAGTTTGTCGTCGGATGCGATCCGGTCGAGGTGTTCGGGCATTGCTTGGATGCCGTCGAAGTGTTTGGCGACGATGCGCGCACGAACGGCGCGTGGTGGGGTGCGCAGCTCAAGCACGTAGTCAAAGCGCCGCAGCACGGCAGGATCGATATGATCGATCGTGTTGCTGATCCAGAACGTTGGAACCGTTGCGTTCTCGAGGGTCGCATTGATGAAGGCTTTGGCGAATGGCGATTCGGGGGCGAGCCGACCGAAGGGGCCTGCGTGCGTCGGGAAGGCATCCTCTATTTCGTCAAAGAGGATCAGCGCACGCGGAGTTCGTTCGATGACTTTCTGAATTGTGCGATACGCGTGCATGCGATCCTGGCCCGACATCGCACGGCCGCGACCCTGCTCGCGTTGCTCAACATGCGGCACTTCGTAGAGCACCGCGCCCAGTGCTTTGGCGATCACGCGAGCGAGCTCGCTTTTGCCTGTTCCGGGTTCGCCATGCAGGAGTATCGAGGCGCATGGTTTGCTCGTGCTCAACACCTTCTCGAGATATCGAGTTAGCAAGAGCACGTCGGCGTCTAAGTGCGGGAAGTCCGTCGTGTCGAGGTGGTGCGCACACTGAGCGGAGCTAGAACCTCCCGGCAATTCGTCCGCCGATCGAAGCGAGCGATGAAAAGCATCTCTTACGTGGTCGGCCAGCACGAGGTAGGTCATGCGGTCGTAGCCGCTTTCGGCCGGCTGAAGGAGCCCGGATTTTCGAAGAGGCCCGGTCTCGCGGCACGCTTCCATCAGTTCGTCTTCCGAGACGCCGATTGCCGGTGAAAGTAGGGCGCACTCCTTGTAGACGGAATCGCCGCTGGTCAGACCACAGTCTCGCATGACGGGCGGGATGTGATTCGCGGCGGCGTAGAACGCGAGAACGTCGCGTTCGATCGGGGATAGGGCGAGAGTGTGCGCAGACCATTCGCGGCTTGAATACACGCGGCCGCTGCGGCGAGGTTTCAATGCCTCGAGAGCGCGCAGCATTGCCGGAATAGACTTCCATGCTGTCGCGGTTTCGGACTTTGAAGGTGACGCGTCATGTACATCCGGAAGCCACGCCGCAGATTGGAGTCGCTCATGTCGACACCGCACGTCACGAGGAAACGGCCAACCCACAGCGCGAGGAGCGTGTCGCCGCTCGAGTTGTTTGTGCGGCGCTTCCGGGCGGGTAGCTTTTTTGGCCATGATCTTCCTCTTCGGGTGCTTGTTCGACGTTCTCCGGGACGCCCGATTCAACAGTTTTCGCGGAAACAACCATGGTCAGTCGCGCGCGTTGGCGTGCGTCTCTAGCGGACGAAAGGCGCCTCGTCTGGCGTAGGAGGCGTGCTCACGATCTCCTCGCGGATCTAAGCACGGCGAATCGGGTCCACGAACCATTGAGACTTTGGGTGAGCTACTTGAGAGGTATTGCGCACGACTCATGTGCGTTTGTGACGAGAGCCCGCCGCGAGCCGGGTGGTATTGTCGAGCCAAGCCCGGAGGACTGCATGAGTGAAACGTTCGTAAAATGTCCGAATTGCGATGCGGTGGTCGCTGCGGAATTGCGCACTGATGTTGCGACCGCAACGCCGCCTGGCACTGCGGTTGAGCAGCGCCCTCAAGGCGAATCCGTCGTCGCATTGACCAGCGTCTTCATGCGAATCCTTGACGGGTTCGACGCGGAGGAGCGCGCGTTCGCCGACTCGATGACGCGCAGGCGTGAGCAGCTCAACGAACTCGTACGCGCGGCAGTTGCAGCATTCAGTCAGCACGAAGACTCGAAGGCAGGCAGCACGGCCACGCTCGGAGTTCAGCGCTAGGTTCGCGCCTCGACCCGGCAGATACGTGTCGAATGGGACCTGCCGGTGTCAGTCGAGCGGGGTAGGTTGCGTCCTTCTCAGGATGCGGAAACGGTTGCGGAAAAAGCTACGCCGCGGTGAGTTTGCGCGCACCGTGTGTCTGCTCAGGGGAGAGCTGCGTGTCCAAACAGACGACGCATATGGGCTCGTACTCGACGCAGTGGTGGAACTTTGCGAGGCGCGTGGACTGTTCGCGGGCGGCGGCGTCGCGAGCCGCGTCAACCTTTGTATCTCCGCCGACAATCGCGACGTGACCGAGCATGACCGCGCGGCCCTGCTGGCGTGCATCCAGGGAATGGGCGAACCTAACATCGTCGCGTCACTCGTCGTCGATACGTAGCGCTTCCAAGCATTCTCACCACGGAGTCCAGTATGAGCCCTGCTGCAGCCGAACTACTTTTCGCCGCCGTTCTTGAAGCACGACGTCGAACTCGCGCGGGTTACCTCAAGAGCAAAGCGGAAGGCGATAAGTGGGCGTCCGCGAGCGAAGAGCTTGCCAAACTGTTGCCGAGCCGAGCGGATGAGCTACGCGACGTCGACGACCGGACGTGATTTTGTTTGCCCGGTTGTGAAGTGACTGTTAGCCGGGACGCGCCCATTCGATTTACGCTGAGGGCCTCGATGATACATGAGCGACGTGATGCACTTGAGGCCCCGTTCGATGGTGAGGGTAAGAGCATGGCTCGAGCTCGGCACGGCCGCGAGTGCGTTCGCGCGAACGTCAGTCCCTATCTTTGTGCGAGGAGAATCTGGCACCGGTCGTCGGCAACGCTTGCTCGGCAAGTCGCGTTGCGCGCGGGGCGACCGTAAGCGCCTTAGCGGTCATTGTGCCTGGCGACCGTGCATTTCCCGTCGCAGAACCGCTGCGTTGAAGCACGTCATTGTCGAGCGGTGTCAGAGCTTCGGCGCGGCGACCAAAATGCACTCGGGTCGAGGCTACGCGTGGAGGTTGCGATTGTACGCCACGGGACGATCGGCGTGGAAGGCGTTGGATCAGCAGGGCCGAACGCCTGCGGCCGAATGTTCCGCTGCCGCTGCGTGAGCGTGGAAGCGAAATCGTTTGCTGGTCGCGCCACTTCGCCGCGTTGTACCTGGCTGAACGTCCGCGCCTAAGCGAAGAGCAGGAACGTTTGTCGCGGCACAAACGATGGACCGGCAATCTCCCTCAGTTGGAACGCTACGTCGTTGATGCTCTGAGCTTCGACGCCGGTTATATGTCAACTGCCTGGCTGCCGGCAGGTGCAGCCACCGTCTCCGTGCCTTTCAAAATCGAAACTCTGACGGCGGCCACCAAAAAGTTTCGCGAAGAATACATCCAACGCGTGCTCAAACATTTCGGTGGCAACC
>JADJQN010000010.1 GCA_016712745.1 Sandaracinaceae bacterium | reverse complement strand
AAGCCGCACGCGCCGGCAAACTTGGGAGCTGAATCAAACGGGCAACTGGAAGCGCGATCGCGTGGATTTGAACGGCGACGCCGACTACACCGACGGCGACGAGCTCGACGACACGCGCGCCCACAACGCAGCGAACGAGTTGCTCTCTCGAGACATTGACACGAACGCGTCGGCCGACCACACGTTTGACTACGATCGCGTCGGGAACATGACCGATGACGACGAACTCTACACTTATGAGTGGGATGCCTTCTATCGCCTTCGCAAAGTGCGGAATCGCGGCGACTCGAGCTTGATCAGCGAATATTGGTACAACGGCCTGGGCTACCTTGTCACCCGCCACCAAGATACGAATCGCTCCGGCTCAGTTACCGGAACGGACAAGAAGTACCACACGGTCTATGACGAACGCTGGCGCCCGGTCGCGACCTACCGCGGCACGGACTCGGACGCCAAAGAGCTTTTCGTTTATCACAACGCCGGAGCGAGCGGGCGCGGCGGTAGCGACTACATTGATTCGGTGGTCTGGCGCGATCGCGACGACACAAACACTTGGACCGGTGCGGCAGACGGCACGCTCGAAGAGCGTATCTACTATTGCCAAAACTGGCGCGCCGACGTGGTCGCACTGATCTCGCCATCGGGCGACATCTGGGAACGCGCGAAGTACTCAGCGTACGGCATTCCGTTCGGCATGCCCGCCGGTGATGTCGACTCGGACGGCGACTGCGATTCCGCTGACGCGACTACCCTCTCCGGCTGGGTCTCGACCTCTCACTATGACGTGCGTGGCGACCTCAACCTCGATGGCCTCGTCAACGCAGCGGACGTGACGCTCCGGGCGATTTCTCAGGCTCAGCTCTGGGCCGAGGCGGACTGTCCGACCTCGGCAACCACAAGGGCTACGCCGGCTACGAGTTCGACTGGGAGCGGGGGCGGCAGTATCACGTTCGGCATCGTGTGCTAGACGCCCACCTCGGTCGCTGGGCTAGACCGGACCCATTCGGATATGCGGATGGAGCGAACCGTGCCGCGTATGTGGCCGCGAGGCCGATCTACCTTGTGGATTCTAGCGGGTTGATGTCGGAGGCAGGGTCGTGCACGCTCGGTGGAAAGGGCGGGACATGTCCTCCACCGCCACACTCTGATGGCCTGTGCGGAGTCTGCGCTGCCCGAAACTTATCGACAAACAGTCCAGTAGTGCGGGGTGGGGAATTACGATCAAGATGGAGAGGTCACACGGTTGGTGCGGCGCATGTGGTGAAATGCCCTGCATCTTCAAAGTCAAGATTGGTATCTGTTTCGAACGGGCAAACGGTCTCTGCACGGGTGAACTTCCCGCAAGCGCCGACTTAGTCCCTGGGGATCCGCTCAACGCCGCACACACAGTGGGTGGCACGATAACCCGTTTTCTTGGGAAGACGGTGGGAACGGCGTCGTCACTGATAGTTGTTCCTACAATTGGGCGCGTAACAAGATTTGCACCGGACACGGCTCAAGTACGAAGAGCCAGCTTCGCTCGTTGTTCCTGCTTGAGTGCGGGAGCGAGATTGACATTCCGATCATCCTGAATGGAACGAGCGTTCCGACAGTTTCTTTGGGTGCTTCTGTGCCGAAGTCCGCAGCGCCGATTCAACTTCAAGCCCAACTCTTCCTTAGGTGCACTCCCTGCCCCATCGATGTCTCTCAACTATAACAGATCGGTCGTTCGAGCGATAGGCTTCACATTTGCCGCCTTAGCATGCGCGTCTTGCGAGCTCGTCAATCATGAACGAGCAACGTCGGAACACAATGGCGATTCCGTCGATTCAGTGCGCTCTCGCACCGTCAAAGACGATTCCAAATCTGCGCGCTCGCACGAGTCGCCTCAACCTCGACTCGAGCTTGAGTTGCTTTGGACGAGTCGGCCGCAGCTGTCCGGCTATCGATTCGGGCAAAGCATGTGTCTGGTAGGTGACGCAGACCAAGACGGCATCGCCGACATCGCGATCGGAGCTCCCAGGGATGAGTCTGCGAGCGATCTGGTAAGTTATAGCGGTTTCGTCAGTCTAGTGTCTCGGCCACTGGATTGCCGATAATGTCGCTGATGGGGCCTAAGAGTCAGTCAGAAGGCGCATCGTTTGGCGCGTCGGTTGCCCGCGGGCCGTATTGCGAGAAGCATCAGACGTCGGAGTTACTTGTCGGCGAATCGCCGCTCTCAAAACGCAGACAGCTACAACAAGCTTTGGTATGTGGACATCAGATCTGCCCGCCTACTAGCCCACCATCGCGCAACCGATTTTGACCGTCCGTTTGGAGCGCGATTGGCTTCGATTGCTAATGATCGTGGCCGACCTGTCAAAGTTGTATTCAATATTCCGCGGCGCCAATCCAGTGTCGTAGGAGTGGCACCGACGTGCTCCGAATACTCGACGGAGTCCGTTCAGGCGACAATCACTCAAGTTGGTGAGTTCATGGCATCCGCGCAAGACATGGACAACGACGGGTTTACTGACGTGATCATGTCGGGATCGGTCAACGGACAATTCGAGAAAATGTTGGTTGTGTCGGGTCAGTCGCTCGAACTATTGGACACTGTCGAGATTGGAGCCGGAAGCATCATTCAGGGGGCCAAACTCGGCTGGCCTTGCTCAGCAACAAGTTGGTATCAAGACAACGCCATGGTGCTTGCATTTGTCTGTCCTGCGTACACCGAGACGCAGTATCTACCCAAACAATTATGGATTCGGAGAATTGGACACGACACACCGGCGACCGCATTGGAACTCCCTGAAATCGAACCGTCGTGTGGCAGCTCCGTGATTCACGTGGACTGTGCGGATGCGGATGGGATGTTAGTTGTGGCGGGAGTCATGAAGGGCGCGGCTGTGCTGCGCGTTGTGACAAGCCGGAGTCCGGAGGCGTGCGGCCATCCGCGTATTCCGGCCATTGAGTTTGGAACCGACGCGTTCGTGCATAGTGACGAAGAACTGCTCGTCGTTTCAGACCCCGGTCTGGCGGACGAGTTCGGACGAACCGCGGGAGCAGTTTATGCATTTCGAGTCCACCGAGGAAACTGAACTCGGCGCCGCGTCGCGCGTGAGGACAGGCAAGTCAAGTCGATAGATTCGACGACTGAGCTTGGCTCTGTTCCCTCGCCGAGATGGTCTGGCAGCGGGAACGCGAAATCGCCGCAAACTTCGGGGATAATGCTGCTCTTTATCGCCGCGCGCGTTCGGAGGTTTTTGGCGCGGTCGCTTCCGTTTGCGGCTTCTCCTGACACGAGTGTTTATGAACAAACCGACTTCAGTATTTCGCCGTTTGGCCGCAATCTCAGATGACGCGGTCTGGAGCGTTCCAGCGTGAAAATTTCAAAGCGCGTGGGCTGCATATCCGCCATATCTGGTGTAACTACCCTGCTCGTCCATCAATTCTTATGGTGGACTCTGGTTTTCCATGTAGCCGTTTACTCTGATTGGACCGGGGATAGTCCCGGCGCTAGCTCTGGGGCGAAGCGAGGCGAGTCGGTGCGTTGAGACCGTTCCTTAGTTTCCCCTGGTCATGAGATGGCTCTTATGGGGGCCCGTTACAGACGCAGTAGCGCTAATACTTGTTTCGTTTGCCAACGGAATGATCTGGGCGATACTGATGTCCGTTCTGATCGTCCTTGTCACCGAAGCGCTACAAAAGGTGATTTCGAATCGGAGGAATCAGGCTGGGTTTGACTCAACGACTCGTTCCTGAATTGGTCGGTGTCGACAATTTTGGCGCACCCGGGTTGGCGTCCACGTAATTCTCTATTGCTTTGAGGGTGGGGATGGGCCGCTCTCCTTGGTCCCGCCGTCGCAGTCTTTGGGGATGCTCGAAAATGCGAGTTCTGCAGTCGCCGGAAACCTCCGCGATCATGTGACGTCCATCACCTGCGGCCGCAGCCAACTTGTGGCGCTTGAGGCCGATTCCGTGGTCGATTTGGGCAAGCGACGTGCCGCGCGAGAATGGAATCCTCGTCGGCTGCGCGTGAAGTGACCCGGAAATGTGGCTTTTTGGGAGATTTCAGGACGCCTTTTTCGGGGGGTGTTTTGAGCTAATCGGCTGTCAAGAAGAGACTTATCAAATTTCCAAACGTGGAAGTTTGAAACCTGCATGGAAGTTTGATTTTCTGACCCCGCAGGGCGATTCGGCGGAGTCCAAATCGGCTCCGAAGCTGGCCGTATTCGTCCACATCGACCGTCAATTCGGGGCTTGACGCGAGCCCGCGGATACCCTAACATCCGCCTACCTCGATCCTCCTTCCAGCCCGGGCACGCGCCCGAACTCACTCCAACTCCACGTCGAGGCACTACCGCGCCGGCCCAGCCGGACACGGAGTTGGCGTGCCCGCATCCACCTCGTCCGCAGCTCGTCTCGCCACCGCTCAACTCGAGCGCGCCGTTGGCCACCCGCTCGCGCTTCGACGCGTTCCGATCGAGTCGATTCACCTCGACCCCGCCAACGCTCGCGCGCACCCCGAGCGCAACCTTCAATCGATCAAGGGTTCGCTGGCGCGCTTTGGACAGGTCGAGCCGCTCGTCATTCTGAAATCGACTGGTCGCATCATTGGCGGCAATGGTCGCCTCGTTGCGATGAAGTCGCTTGGTTGGGCCGAATGCGACATTGTCGAACTCGACATCAGCGACCTCGAAGCGACCGCGCTCGGAATTGCACTCAATCGCACTTCTGAACTTGCGGAGTGGGATGAAGATGCGCTCGCGTCCATCCTCGCGGCACTCAAGACCGAAGATGCACTCGACGGTGTCGGCTTCGACGAGCGCGAGATCGACCAGATCATGCGCGACGCGGGGATGGAAGTGCCGTCGACCGTCGACGACCCGGGTCCGCAAGAGCCGCCGCTTCACCCGGTCACGCAGCGTGGCGATCTGTGGATCTTGGGCGAGCACCGCTTGCTCTGCGGCGATTCGACGTCGGACGATGATGTCGCGCGTTTGATGAACGGCGAAAAAGCGACGCTGCTCGCGACCGACCCGCCGTACCTCGTCGACTACCAGGGCGGAAATCACCCGCAGTCGTTCGTCAACAAGGCCGAGGTCAAAGACAAACACTGGGACGACTACGTCGATCCGAAGACGAGCGTCGACTTCTTCGCTTCCTTCCTGCGCGTCGCGCTGTCGCACTGCATCGAGCGCGTGCCGATCTATCAATGGCACGCCACACGCCGTCAGGTGCTCGTCGAGGAAGCGTGGAAGGCCAACGGCCTGCTCGTGCACCAAACGATCGTGTGGGTGAAGGCGCGCAAGGTGCTGACCCGCTCGCACTTCATGTGGCAACACGAGCCCTGCTTCTACGGTTGGATCGAAGGCAACATGCCCGAGTCCGATCGACGCCCGCCGCCGAACGAATCGACGGTGTGGTCGATCGATCAGATCGGTCAGCAGGACGGCATCCATCCGACGCAGAAGCCGCTGGAAATCTTCGAGCGCCCGATTCGCTTTCACACGCGCGCCGGCGAGCTCGTCCTCGAACCCTTTTCCGGCTCCGGCTCGCAACTCGTCGCCGCGCACAAGCTCGGCCGGCGATGCCGCGCGATGGAGATCAGCCCGGCGTTTGTCGATGCCGCGATCGAGCGTTGGCAAAAAGCGTCGGGCGAACAAGCCGTGCTCGAGGGCACCACGCAGACCTTCGCTGAGCTCAAGACCGAGCGAGGTGCACAGTGATGCGCTTACTCCAGCGCGCGTACCACCTGTGGTATCGCGCGGGGTTGCACGTCCTGTGCTTCACCGCGCGGATCTTCTACCGCAAATACCCCACGGTCGCGGAACTCGCCCCTTCACGCGAGGAGCGCCGCCGCGAATATGCAGAGCTCTACCAGCAGCACATGGACCGCTTCGCCGCACTCGAACGGGAGCGATCGCCGTGAACCGCCGCATTCCTCCCGACGCATTTTCCTTCTATTTTTCGCTCGGCCCCAAGCGCAGCTTCGAGGCCGTCGCGAAGAAGTACGAGGCCTCGAAGCGTGGCGTCGCGGAGGTCGCGAAGCGCGAACAATGGAAAGAGCGCATCGCGAGCCTCGAAGCGCGTGCGCGCGCGGCCGCGGACGAAAAAGCGCTCGAGACGCTCGAAGCGATGAACGAGCGCCACCTCAAGGAGGCGCGCTTCCTGCAAAGCAAAGGCATCGAACGGCTCAAGGACACGCTCGACAGCGTTGCGGTCAAAGCCGTCACCGCCGGTATTCAGCTCGAACGACTGATCCGCGGACAAGCGACCGAGCGCACCGAGAACTTGGAACACGTCATCCGCCGCGAGTGCGATCGCTGGCTCGTGCGCGACGGCGATGGGGCGGACGAAACAATCGCACTGGCTCCCGCAGCGGAAGAAGACGATGCGGATTGACAAAGAACGCTTCTTCGCTGACATCGGCTACGAGCCGCACGCGGGGCAGCTCGCCGTGCATCGCTCCGACGCGCGCTTTCGTGTCGTTGCCTGCGGTGTGCGCTGGGGGAAGACCACCTGCGCTGCGATGGAAGGCATCGCCGCAGCGATGATGCCGGGCGAGCGCTCGATCGGGTGGGTCGTTGCGCCCACCTACGACTTGGCGGATCGCGTCTTCCGCGAGATCGAAGTGATCGTGCTCGAGCGGCTGCGTCACCGACTCGTGCAAAAAAAGGAAGCCGAGCGGCGCATCTTCCTCCGCAACCTTTCTGGCGGCATCAGCGAGATCCGCGCGAAGTCCGCCGACAACCCCGTTTCGCTTCTCGGCGAAGGCCTCAATTGGTTGGTGGTCGACGAAGCCGCGCGCCTCAAACCGCTGATCTGGCAAAACCACTTGAGCCAGCGGTTGATCGACAAGAAGGGATGGGCGCTCTTGATCTCGACGCCCAAGGGCAAGGGCTACCTCCACGAGATGTTTCGCCGCGGCCAAGGGCTCGAACGCGATGCCGATTGGGCGAGCTGGAACATGCCCTCATGGACGAATCCGTTGCTCGACGCGTCGCTGATCGAGGCCGAGCGCTCGCGTCTGCCGCAGCGCGTGTTCGCACAGGAGTACGGTGCGCAGTTCGTCGAAGGCAGCGGCTCGGTCTTTCGCAATGTGCGCGAGTGCGCCACGGGAAGTTGGAAGGACGTTCATCGACGCCAGTTACAGCGCCGGCCTCGACCTCGCCAAGATCGAAGATTTCACCGTGCTCGTGGTGGTCAACGAAGCGTGCGAAGTGGTCTTCGTCGATCGCTTTCACCGCCTCGATTGGGCGATGCAGGTCGCGCGCATCCGCGGTGCGCTGCTTCGATACAACGACGCGGAAGTGTTGGTCGACTCGACAGGCAAAGGCGAGCCGATCTACGAGACGCTGTGCGAAGAGGGCATCGAAGCGTCGCCGTACACATTCACGCTGAAGTCGAAGACCGCGCTCATCGAGAACCTGAGCTTGATGCTTGAGCAGCGCCAGATCGTGTTGCCGCGGCCGGAGCTTTGGCCGGACGGCATCGACGAGCTCGAAGCCTTCGAGTATTCGGTGACCGATTCCGGCAACACGCGGATGAGCGCGCCGGGCGGGATGCACGACGACTGCGTGATCGCGTTGGCCCTCGCAGCGTGGCAAGTGCGACCGACGCGCGAGCGCCATTCCAGCTCGTGGCAAGAGCTGCGGTGATCGTTGGTGAGGCGCGGATTTCACGTGTGAGGCGCCGCGGCGACATGTGGTCGACACGCGCGCGAGACGCTGACGTGCGAGTCGAATCACGCGTCAAAGCAGCTCGGATTCGAGCGGGATTGCCTGGCTGTTCTGGCGCCAAAGAGCGTGTATGCGCTTGTCGCCGCGAGAGTCGCGGAGACGCACACAACACACTCGAAAGGACGAATCGCCATGGCTCGGAAGAACTCGAAGAACACCGCGAACGCGCTCAACAGCACGCTGACCCTCGCCGAACTCGGCGCGCGCTACATCGCGCAGATGGAAGAGCAGGGCAAGAGCGTCGGAACGTGTTTCAGTTACCTGATGGAGCTCAAACTCGCGCAGAGCGAGCTGGGCGGCGAAACGCTGGTCAGCGCGCTCACGTCGGACGCGATCGCGAAGTTCAACACGTGCTCGCGCGTGATGAAGCTCAAGACCGGTCGCGCGAAGTCTCAGCTCTCGATCGACAAGACGCGTCGCGTGTTGCGGCTCGCGCTGACGTGGGCGCACCAGGCGGGCTTGGTGGCGGAAGCGATCGTCGACCCGAAGACCGACACGCTTCCTGGCGCGAGCGACGTGGGGGCCACGGACGCAGCGGACGCGAAGCCCGCGCGCAACGCCAAGACCGCCAAGAAGACGAAGCACGCTCCAAAGTCCACGAAGCCGAAGCTCGCGCCCGAGGTGGCACTTGTTGTTCCACAGGCCGAAGCCGAAGCGGCGGCGGACGAGGTCGAAGCGCAGCTCGCGAGTGAATCGATCACCAACGAACCGACCGCAGCCTAGAGCTCGACATGCAACGCAACAGGCCGACTCATCCGATGTTTTCGGGTGGGTCGGCCTTCGCCATCGAAGGAGACTGAGCATGCGACTGGAAGAAGCCCTGGAGCGTTTTGTCGAGCAACTGCGCGCGGACGGACGCAGCGAACACACCATCGGTCAGTACCGACGCGCGATTGGTCAGCTCGAACGCTGGCTCGACCGCGAGGGCGCGGGGGACGACGTCGACCAAGTGACGCACGAACTGCTCGCGCGCTTCTTGAACTCGCCCGACGTGCGCCAGAGTGCGAGCGGAGCGGCAAAGGCGACTGTCACCGTCAACTCGACGCGCACGAGTCTGCGCGTGTTCTTCGGCTTCGTGCACGCGGCGGGCTACGCGCGATCGAATGCAGCGCGACTTGTGCGACGTGCGATCTGCTCTCCACCACCACCCAAGTCGTTCGCGGACCAAGAGGTGGTGCGCTTGTTGGGCCAACTCGATTCTGCGACCGGACCCTTGGCGCTGCGCGATCGCGCGTTGGTCCGCTTGATGCTTGGGACGGGCGTTCGCATCGGCAGCGCGCTCGCGCTCGATGTTGCGGACGTCGACCTCGAACGCGGCGTGCTCAATCTGCGCGAAGTGAAGGGCGATCGCACCGAGCGCGTCTTCCTCTCGCGCGACGCCGCCACGCACCTCGCATCACTGCTCGCTTCGCTGCCAGGACCAGGACCCGTCTTTCGAGGGCCGCGCGGCGAGCGCCTGGTCAAACGCCACGCGCAGCGCCGCATCACCGAATGGCTCGACCGCGCCGGCATCGCGAACGGCACACCGCACGGATTGCGCCACACGTTTGCCACGCGCCTCCTGCGCAAGACGGGAGATCTGTTCTTGGTCAAAAGCGCGCTTCTCCACCGCTCGATCGCGTCGACCGCGGTCTACCTGAGCATTTCGGACGAGCGGCTGCGCGAAGCGCTGCGCTGATTCGCTTCAGCGCGAGTGAGCGGTCGCGAGCGCCATGTGCGGCGAGGTCGCGCGCGGCCATGGCGAGATTTTCTTGCGGATGGAAGAAAGTGGATGTCGTCCTGAAAAAAACGCAACGTGCTTGCGACTTCGATTTCGCACCTGCAGCAAAGCAGTCTCACGGATTCGACGCTCCCGCGGAATTCCGCCCCGCGGCGCTTCGCCTCGGTTTGCCGACGCGCTCGATGCTTCTTCACGGCAGGGAGGACTCGGCCCCGCGTGTGCAAATCACGCATCGCGTCCTCAACGCCGCCGCGGCAATTCCGCGCGAACGCCGCACAGGACCGCGCCGGCTTTGAAGCGGGTCGTCTCAAGTCGTCACCAACGCCTCGCATGCGTCGAGCCATCCCAACCTGAAGAGTGATTGCGCGCGCATCCAAAACCGCGGATCTCGCCCACTTGCTTCTGCGCGCGCGGCGCAGCTAGCAGTCTGCGCTCTGTGGACTCCCTCTCCCAGAGAACCGACCCGATCCTGCCGTTCGCGACGAACCGATCGCCTGCGTCGCTGCTCGGCTCGACCGCAACGCGCGCGCGACGAACATACCGGACGCTCCTCGAAAAACAGGATGCGAGCTCGGCGTCGACGAAACTCGGCGACGGGCGAGTTCGTGACGCAGCTGCCGCGGGCCGCCCCGTGCGTGGCTCGACAGATCGAGGGCGATGCGCGATGCCTCGCGTCGCCAGGGACATTGACGGCCGCGAGAAGATCTTCCCGTGTGTGCTTGATTCAGGCGCGCACGCGGCTAGCCGTTGGCGCTCGGTGAAGATCCTCTCACAGAGCGACTGCCCGAGCCCGTCCGTCGTCGCGGGCCAGATGCCTGCGTCGATGATCGGCTCGAGCGCAGTCTTCGCGCAGGTCGTCCGTGCGCGCTCGCGCCCAACCGAACGCGCCGGCCACTTCGAGCTCGCCGAACTGCATTCGATTGTTCGCATCGAGCGCATCGATCGACGCGCGCTCCCAATTCGTCGCGTTCTGCATTCGCTCCCGAATTGCCGCCGCACTGACTGCTCTCCCAACTTGCCGTTGCCGTCCAATCGCTCGGATCTCCGAGCTCGATCGACGACCGCGGCGGCTCGCTCTTTCACATCGACATCCGAAAGTCGCGCCTTGCGACGAAGGCTTCGCTCCATGCGAAACAACCATGACCGACGTACTCGACCGAGTCGTTTCGAGAGCCTGCGGGCATCTCGCGAGACCGCCACCGCGAAGATCTTCGCGACCCTCGCCTCCGCCAACATTTTTCAGCGGAGGATGCAACGAACGCCGACTCGATTCGTGCGCAGTTCTCCCACGAAACGGAATGGGAAGCGATCATGAGTGGGAGCGTGCGGAGTCACGTCCCTTTGGATGCGGCGCTCGCGTACGCCGCGCTTGGGTATCACGTCTTCCCCGTGTTCGAGATTGGGGAGTCCGGCCAGTGCGCGTGCGGCCAAGCCGATTGCAACAGTCCGGGCAAACATCCTCGAACGAGCAGAGGCCACAAAGACGCAACGACCCGCGCATCCCAGATTGCGAACTGGTGGGAAAAGTACCCACAAGCGAACGTCGGAATTCGGACCGGTGTCGAGAGCGGATTGTTCGTGCTCGACGTCGATCCCCGTCACGGCGGGGATGCCGCGCTGGCCGAACTCGAACATCAACACGGCGCCCTGCCTGCGACGATCGATGCGTCTACCGGCGGCGGAGGAAGACACCTCTGGTTCGCGATGCCAGGCACGGACGCGAGAAACCGAACTGGCTTTCGCCCAGGGCTGGATATACGCGGGAAGGGCGGATTCGCTGTGGTTCCTCCGTCCAATCACAAGAGCGGCCGTCGCTACGAATGGAAGCCCTGGCTGCGCGCCCGGCGAGCGCACTTGCGCCCGCACCCATGTGGTTGCTCGATGCCATCGGGGAGAAGCCGGTAACGACCGCGCGTCACAGGTTCCCTCGGACAGAAGCCGCAACCCCGCGTCGCCGCGCACCAGATCCCGTTCGATCTGGCCCGCGAACAACTCGAACGCGCGAGAGCATACGCCGCGAAGGTCCCCCCTGCGGAGGAAGGGAATCGAGACAACGCCGCGTTCAATCTCGCAGGGAATCTTCGCGCAATACGCGTCGACGACAAACCGTCCAGCGAAGAAACCATCGTACTCGTCGTGCGTGAGTGGGCCGCGCGTTGCATGCCCCCGCTCGACGATCGTTCGGTGTCGAAATGCGTTCGCAATTCCGCGGACAAAGGAACTCCGAGGCTGGCCAAGCCGGAGCGTTCGCGAGGTCGCGCACGACCTAATCAGGTTCCCAAGCGCAGAGCGCCTACAGATTCGGGGAATGCCGAGCGCTTCGTTGAGCAGTGTGGAAAACGAGTTCGATTTTGCACGAGTTGGAAACGGTGGCTGGTCTGGAACGGAAGCCAATGGCGAATCGACGATGCCGACGAGGTGCTGCTCATGTCCAAGGATGTCGCCCGCACCATCTATGCCGAAGCTGGACTCGTAGACGACGAGAACGCACGAACAGCAGTTGCAAGATGGGCAGCTGCAAGCGAACGCAAGGAACGGCGTCGCGCGATGGTCGAACTCGCGGCCGTCGAGCTCGGCATTCCGATACATCAAGACGAACTCGATCAAGATCCCAATCTGCTGAACGTAGCTAACGGCACCATGAACCTTCGGACCGGTGAGTTTCGGTCACACTCCCCGAGCGACCTGATCACAAAGCTCTGTCCTGTTGCGCTCGACCTCGATCAAGACTGCCCGCTATGGCGCAAGACGCTTGAGCGCGTGATCCCCGATGACGAAATCAGAGAGTATTTTCAGCGATTCTGCGGCTATTGCCTCACGGGCCGAGTTCGCGAGCAAATGATGCTGATCGCCTACGGCGATGGCGCCAACGGGAAGAGCACGGTTTTTCGCACGATCCAATATGTGATGTCGACGTCATACGCGATTCAGTTCGCGACCGAACTACTCACTCAAAAGTCACAGCGCGGCCATCCGACCGAACTCGCAGATCTGCGCGGAGCAAGGCTCGCAGTCGGCACCGAGACTGGCCAGGACCAGGAGTTGGACGAGCCGCTCTTGAAGTTGCTGACCGGCGGTGACCGCATTCGAGCGCGGCGGATGCGCGAGGACTTCTCCGAGTTCTCGCCAACGCACAAGTTGGTGCTGATCACAAACCACTTGCCGAGAGTTCGCGGCGCCGATTACGCGATGTGGAGGCGACTTCACGTTCTGGCATTTGAGGTCAAGATTCCCGTCGGGGAGCGCGACCCTCAATTAATGGAAAAGCTTGCGGCGGAGCGAGCCGGCATCCTCGCGTGGATGATCAAGGGTGCGAGGGAGTGGTACAGAATCGGTCTTTGCCCGCCCGCTGATGTATTGCGCAACCAGATTGAGTCGCAGAAATCGGTTGAGGCGCGTTTCGTCGACAGCGCGCTTTGCCAACGGCTCGGACACCGATTGCCGAAACGGCAAATACTGGACGCCTTCGCCAGCGTGACCGGCAACAACGCCGATGCTGTTATGTCTCGCGTTCTCGGTCGTGCTCTCGGGGACGCCGGTTACGGAAGCAAGAAGACCGGCGGGGTAATCGTCTACCTCGACATCGATTTCGTCTCCGACTCGGCGCCCGGGAGCGATGGGTCAGGGACCTTGACCTTGGGGACCTTAGTTGGGGTTGAACCCCTAGAAATCTCTCATGAGGGGAAGAACCTCAAACAAGGTCCCTATGGTCCCCAAGGTCCCTGGAGAGCGAGGTGATGGTCGTACAGATGGCGTGATCGACGCAAGGTCGACGCTTGAGATGGACCCGTCGGAACCATCGAGCACGCGATGTATCGAACCGACGTCGACGAACTTTCGCCGTGCGGAGGAGATGCGCGATGCGTCCTAACGGAACTCCCGCTCGTGCACTGCGTTTCCACCCCGCACCCGCACTCGACGCCCGCAACGGCTTGCTCGGCTGGGTCACGATCGAACTGGACTCGCTCGCGATTGAAGACGTGCAAGTTCGACGCGGACGCGACGGGCGCATCTACCTCGCGTTCCCGACTCGACTGGGCAAGCACGGTGACCGCCGTCCGCTCGTCCGACCGTTGTCGAACGACGCGCGCATCGAGATCGAACGCGAAGTGATCGACGCCCTTCGACTGCAAGGGAGGGTCGCGTGATGAGGCGCAACATCAAGCCCGGCGCGGCGCGCGTCGCCTCAACTTTCGATTCGCGCGCAATTCCGTTGCTCGAGCGCATCGCTGTCGCGATCGAAGGACTGCGCTGCGAACACCGCGAAGACCTTGGATCATTGGTGGATGCGTTTCGCGAGTCGAGCAATGGTCGCGACGTGGACACCAACAACGACGCGCGCGCGGAGTTCGACCCGTTGCAGCTCCTGACCCTCGGTGAGGTCACGAAGCTTCTCGCAATCGACGGTCGAACGTTGCGCGAGCTGCGAAACGCGGGCGACGCGCCGCCGGAGATTTCCGTTGGCAAACGTCCGCGCTGGCGACGAAGCGACGTCGAGGCCTGGCTCAAGGAACGCAAAGCATCATGACCAAACTTGGACGATCACTGGGAAGTGGGAAGTTTCGCCGCGAGGACCGAGGTGGGGGAGCGCAGTGGATTCTCGACTACAAGGACGCGAGCGGAAAACGGCACCGTCAAGCGCTCGGACCCGACAAGCGAGTCGCCGAACGTCGTCGCGCCGAGATCATCTCGCAGCGCGATCTCGAAGAAGGCGGGCTCGGTCCGATCGAAGGTCAAAGTCGACCCGTGAGCGAACTGGTCCCGCTGTACCTCGACGACTTGCGTCACCGCGTCGGCGAGTCGCAGATCGCGAATGTTCCAGGTCGCATCGAGCGCGTGTTGCGCGCCATTCGTGCACCACGCGTTCGCGACATCAAACCGATCGATGTCATCCGTTTCCGCAACGAGCTACTCAAGGAGGGAGCTTCGAACCGCACCGCGAACCTCTACGTCGACGCGCTCAAGGCCATGCTGAACTGGGCGGTCCGAATGCAACTCATCGCGGAAAACCCGCTCCGCAATCTGTCGCGACTTCCGACCGGTGCCGAACACCAGCGCCACTAACGCCGCGCGTTGTCCGAGGGCGAGATCGAGCGCTTCCTCAACGCCTCGCGTGAGGACGACTCTGACGGCGACGCGCGGGTTTCCGCCGAGCTGACCATCTCGAAGGGCTGGAAGGGCCTCGACTTCGCGCGCAAGCCGCGCACGGTGCGTGTGCCGCAAACTCCGCTGTGGAGCGCCCTGATCGAAACGGGCGCGCGCTGGAGCGAACTGACGAACACGACCTGGAATGACCTCGATGTCGAGCGACGCGCGCTCACGTTGCGAGCCGAGACGACCAAGTCGGGCCGCAGTCGCATGGTGCCCTTGCGGAGTGAAATGGTCGAAACGCTCCTCGCGCTCCGCGCTGTTCACCAACAGCGCCACAAGCGCATCACGCGCTCGACCGATCGGATCTTCCTTTCGCCCGAAGGCTCTGATTGGCGCCGCGACACCGCGGGCGTGCGTCGCATCTTGCATCGCATTCTCGAACGCGCGGGCATCGACAGACGCGACGAGCAGGGGAAGTGCGTCGACATTCACGCGCTCCGCCACACCGCCGCATCTCGCATGGCTGCGCGCGGCGTGCCGATCACCATCGCGCAAAAGGTGCTGGGTCACTCCGACCCGAAGTTGACCGCGGCGGTTTACACGCATCTCGAAGTCGAGGACTTGCGCGTTGCGGTCGACGAACGACCGACCAAGTCCACGCCCGCGATGGAGCAGAGCGCGTGAGCTATGGTCGGCCTCATCTGGCGCGGTGGGGCAACGCTACTACGAGGTGGCGCTGCGGGAGTTCGGCGAGCGGTTGAGCGGCTCGAGGCAACGATTGCGCTCATCCTTGAGCGGATGGCGCGCGTCGTGACGAACGGAACCGTGGCGGACAATGACGTCGCTCGGCCGAGACGTCTGCATTGCCGGATTCGCGACCGCGTTTACCGAGGTGCCCAGCACCACATCTCACCGTCACGGATTTGACCGCAGCAACTCGACCGGCAACCTGACATGTCTGATTCCCCATGCTTCTGCTCGGATGCTCATGCCTTTGTCTCCAGTAGCAATGAACACTTCGCTGGCGAGCACCGCCAAATCGAGGCGATTATCCAATATCTCCGTGTCTGCGTCGGCCAACTTACGCCGATTTCGGAGACCTGGGAGCAACTGAAGTGTCACATTTTCCCTGAGCGCAGTCGGTTCGGCGCCTAACGATGACTCGAGCTCCTTGATCACTTGCCGCGCACGGTCAGCGATAGTGCCCCTTCCTGTGTATTTCTTCTCGTCGATCTCCTCTATGACACGGAGTGGAATGACGAGACGGACCGGTTGAGTGTTGGCCAGATCGCACCAGTTGATATTGCTGAGTGGTTTGTAGTGCAGCAAGACGTTTGTGTCTGGGACCACGATTGCGGAGCGCTGCCTGCCGACGCGACGCTGCAGATCTTCAACCTGCCGGAGTATTGCCTCAACGCGCTCAACCTGAAAGTCAACCTCGGAAGAGAACATGGCCAGGAAACCGACGTTCTTCAGCGGATCACGTACGAACTGAAAATAGCGATCCGTCAGTAGTTCCTGCCAGACCGACGTATCCCGGAATGTTCTAACCAATGACCGTTCAAGATTAGATACGCCTATTGCGTAGTTGGTCGCCATGTCCCACGGAGAGCCACTCCACATGTTCTCTATTCGGCGAATTTCTCGCAGAAAGGTACGTATCTGCTCGATCGCGTTGGCCGTTAATGCCTGGTCTTAGGTTCAAACTGGTTCCTCTTCTGTGTACTGCATGCCTGTGAGTCTCACTCTCGACTTTGTCGCCGCTGCGGAGCCATTTGCGATGAAATCGCAAGGAGCGACTCAGGGCACGTGAGTTGAAAAGCACGCATTGATACTCCCGCGCGTTTTGTCACGCCGCCTTTACTCGGGATGTTGAGCCGCATACTGATCGACCTCGTCTTCAATTGCCTTCTCGTTCGCTGCCATAGAGCGGCGCACGCCCTCAAGTACACCTTTGAAGTCATCCTGGTCGACGATGTTCATTTGGCTAGTACCAGCCCGGAACAAGTGCCCATATCGATTGACAATCGTCGCTGCACGCGCGACAAGCGTACCGAAGCTCTCGTCGTCGATGGCCTCATGCTTCTGAGATGCGCAAAATCGGCGGCCCACCCAGCATTTGCTGAAACGTACGCACCGATTTGTACCATTCTGCGAGCTCGCGAAGTCGATTGGTGTGTAGCGCGTTGATGTACGCTGTGATTGCCTCAATAGAGAGTGACGCTGCTAAGAGCGTCACCTGCTGCGCTGTTTCCGGCGACCGCAACCTTCGGACGCTCGCTGTCCCCTGCTCGTCGACTCGTACGTTGTCTTTGACTCGAGTAGACCCGTGGACTTGAGACGAGAGACCTCGGTACACCGTTTCATAGATCCCAGATCGCGTCAGCGCTTTCGCGAGCTTCTGTATATTGTCGAGCGTTGGATCGCACAATGCGTACCACTCACGGGGCCGCTTTTTCTGGTTTACGGCTTGCTCCCATCGCTTCGCAACATCCGCGTACAGCGGCATCAAAAGGCTCAACTCAATGGTGGCCAGTCGCTTCGTGATGCGTTCGGAATCGATTGGTTGCGCAGGCAACGTCAGGCGCTCGTGTTCGAGCGCGCGATGATACGAACTTGGCTGAGATCCGTCGGTCAGCATCCCCTTCAGCCGCCTTTGCTCTTGCCTCTTCTCCCAGTAGAGATAGCAGAGACCCCTTTGTTCCATGTTTTCAACGACTAGATACTCGAGATGAAGACACGTTTCAAGTAGGACGCGCGCGTTGACTAGCGCTGGTTCTGGCCACGATGCTCGCACGAGAACGGCAATGGCACTGAGCTGATCGAGCAGCGCACGCAGTGACATCGAACTGGCCAGCACGTGATCGGCGCTACCCGGCGTGTTCAACGTCCAGTCGAGGACATCGCCACCAAATTCCACTACGGCGTCCAAGTGCTCGCCCATGCGCTGAAGAACCGGGAACGCCTGCGGGGGAATATCGATGCGAATGTCGGTGCCCATTGTCACTGCAACATATCCGAATCGTCTTGCCTTTGAACCTCGGCTGTTGCGCATAGTCCGCGCAGACGTGCAATGTGCGGCAGCTGGCCGCGTGCAGAAGAGTGTCATCTCTCCCGCCCCACTGACGGAGGATTCAGCTATCAACCGTCGCCGCGCCCGTTCACGGCCGAAGACTACCGCCGATCCGGGAGCACTGTTGCTCGCGGGCCGCGTCGTCGACCGCCGGGTTTTACACCCGCGTTTCTATACTTGACTGAGGAGTCGCCCAGTGACTCGTTCGCTGCCCCAACTTGCTCTCGACCTCCCTGCGTCACCGAGAACCCGAGACCACCGCGGCGAGCAGATTGCGGCGCAACTCGGCACCGATGGCACGACGATGCGCCTGCCGTGAAGCGGCCCGTTGAAGAGGGCAGGCTCACGACGAAGGGCGAGCGACGGGGATGGCGCACGGGGCGGCGCAGACCCGTGTCGCCTCGCGCAGCTTCGTGTACCTTATGGCTGGTCTGTGCGGGCCGGCCAGGCACTACTCATGCTTATTCCGCGTAGGAATACTTCCTCACAATCTTTTGAGGCGGATCAAGGGATCGTATGGCCATCCTGAGAACCGACATCGAAAGGGCTCTCGATGCGCTCGCCTCCCAAGAAGAGGGGATGCGTTTTCAGGGGCTGGCGGTCGTACTCGGCAAGAAGCGCTGGCCTGAACTCATCGCCCGCCAGCGCAAGAAGGATTTTGGCCTCGATGCCTACGCGCCCGCAAGCCTGACGCGCGAGAGGATCGGCAAGGGACTCGCCGCCTCGATCACGCCAACGCTGAAGAAGATTTCTGACGACGCGGAGACCGGCAAAAGGAACTTTCCTGACCTAGGGGCGCTCCTCTTCGTGACGTCCGCCAAAATCGGCAACGCCGACCGAAAGCGGTGGGAAGAGGCAATTCAGAAAATCCACGGCGTCGAACTTCACATCATCGAGCGCGAGGAAATTATCACGCTGATGATAATGCCGGAGAGCACTTCGCTCCGTGCCAGCTTTCTGCACCTCGATGCCGAAGCCGAACCGCAGATCGCAGACCTCATTGACAGAACAAGGCGCGCGGCCGAGGTTGTCGCGCGGGGATGGGCTGGCAAAACCAAAGGACATCCGCTCATCGATCTCACAGCAGTGCGGCTTGACCGGAATGGCGCGGAGTCTGCCGACGTACTGTCGCTCGAACAAATCGACCAGGCGCTGAGGCAGAGCGGCCGCATTGTTCTCGAAGGGCCCGCCGGCCGCGGAAAAACCACGACACTGATTCAGCTCGCGCAATACGCGCGCACCGCCGGCACACCGTTCATTGTCGAGCTTTCGGCGTGGACGTCATCTCACCGAGGAATTCTCGAATATATTGCCGGCATGCCCGCGTTCCAGGCCGAAGGTCTCACGGCCGCCGACCTCGCGCGCGTGCAGCAGACGGACCCATTCCTGTTTTTGTTGAACGGCTGGAACGAGATCGCGGAGTCGAATTCCGCGCGGGCGAACGAAGCACTGCGGGAGCTGGAACGGGATTTCCCGAGCGCAGGCATCATAGTCGCAACGCGCACGCACCACTTGACACCGCCGCTGCCCGGTGCATTGCGGCTGCGGTTGTTGCGCCTTCGACGCGATCAGCGGGCAGCTTACCTTGCAGCCCGCCTTGGCGCGAAAGGCACCGAGCTCAGAGCCCATATCGATGCCGACCCGTCGCTCGACGAGCTGACACGCACGCCGTTCATCGTCTCGGAAGTCGCTTCGCTGTTTGAAGCGGGCGCCGCAATTCCCTCCACGAAAATCGGCGTCCTCAACCAGGTTCTTCGTCTGCAAGAACAACGAGTTGAACACAGAAACGCGCTCCAAGCAGCACCGATCTTCGGCCTGCAAACGGACTACTTGAAGGCGCTTGCAACTGAGATGACCCGCCGCGGTGCGGTGGCGTTGTCTGAGGCTGATGCCCGCGCTGTCTCTGCCGTCGTCATACGAGAGCTTGTGGGCCGCGGGCAGATCGAGTCGGCGGGACAGCAGGCGGTCCTCGCGGCGCTCACGGCCCACCACGTTCTTGAGCGCGTCGACTACCCGCAAACGGCGTTTCGTTTCGAGCATCAGCAGCTTCAGGAGTACTACGCTGCGCTCGATGTCCGCGCACGACTGCTTGATCTGCAGAGCGATGACCACGACGCGACCAACCGATTCACAGCCGACTACGTGAACGATCCGGCATGGGCTGAACCGTTGCGTATGATCGCCGAGACGTTTGGCGAGCCGGCCGGCGACGGCGAAACCGACAGGGCAAACACCAGTGCCGGTGGGAAGCTGGTGGCGATGGCGCTCGCCGTCGACCTCGTATTCGCCGGCGAGCTCGCGCGGCTCTGCGGCACAGCCGTCTGGAATGAAGTTCGCGCAGCCGTCGGCGAGCGCATCCGTGCCGTCTACGCGATCCGCGACGGTAGCTTTCGGCAGCATGCCATCGCCTCTATGCTCGCCACTGGCGCGGACGACTTCGGCGACATCATCGTTCCCCTTCTGTCGGGACAAGACCAGCAAACGCGGCTCCGCACTTACAGGCTCTGGCCGGACATCCGGGTCTCGTTGCTTGGACCGAAGTGGCGCGAGTGTGTGCGCGGCTGGAGCGAGGAGGCACGAGCGGATTTCGTCTCCGAACTGCTTCATCATCGTGTCGATGGCGAAATTGCGGCCTTCGCTGCGGAGGACGACAGTATCGCGGTGAAGAACGCGGCGGTCTCCGGCCTCGTGTGGACCGGGTCTGACGAGGCGCTGACCCGCGTCCTAGAGTCGATGGATGCGCAGACATTCGAGGAGGTCGCGCGCAAGAACGCCGACCAACTGCCCGCGGCGCTCAGACCCAAGACAATCGCCGCGTTGCGCAATTTCATCAAGACCACCGCCGACCAGCCCGCGCGCCTGCGAACCGCGCTCAATCTGATCGATCTCGGCGAGACAGGCCTGGACGGCGTCGTCAAGGGGATGCGTTAGCGGCGCTGTCCGGCGCGGACATGCGGAATCTGGGTCCGCACTACATCCAGCCGGCGCTCGAGAATCTGCGCCAAATCGATCCTGCCTGGGCGAGCGAGTGGGTGGCTACCCAGGTTGGTGAGGGCGTCCTCTACGAGCAAGAGTATTGGTTGCCGTTTGCGACCACCATTCCAGACGCCCTCATCGAGCAATACCTGCAACGCGTCGAGACCGAAGACCTAAAGAACGGGCACTTCGGCGGCATGATCTCCATCATTGTCGCACGCGCAGACGCCAATCTTGCGGCGCGCGTGTTTGCGAAGCTGCGCGCGCTTCGGTGCGGGGTGGATGGGGAGCCTGGTGTGCCACACGAACTTGAGTGGCAGATAATGCGCCAACTGGAGGCCGTGTTCCGCGGCCTTCCCGATGACATCGCGGCGGCCGGCATGCTCCCGTCCGTCACCACCGGCGATCCGCTCGACGTCAAAGTCGCAGCCGGCCTTCTAAGCAGAGTCGCTAGGTCGGACGTGGAACCGCTGCGCATCGCCGACGACGACCTGATGGCTCGACTTCGCGCCTATCTGAAAAGTAGCGTCGATGTCGTCCTGCGCCAGGACGACTTCAGCGGCGAGGAAAAAGCCAACCTGGCCTCGTCGATCGCCCAAGTCGGAAAACCCGAAGACATGGTGGACCTGGTGAGGCTCATCCGCGCCGACATCGAGCGAGTACGCCGCGGCCGGGCCGCGCATGCAGCCGGCGACCGCGGACCTCTCGGACATGGTGGAGCCAGGAGCTACGCCAGCTGGCACATCGCCGCCGTCATGGACCTCAACGGTGCCGGTGTCGAGCAGGTGCTCATTGACCTGCTTCCCGAGCCGGAATACCGCGCCGAGGCAGCCGCCGCGATGGCGCGCGACTTCGTGCCAAAATTGGAGCGTATCTTCGATCGGACGTTCCGCTACGACTTGATGTGGGCCGCACGCGAAGGTAGCACTCCGCCGCCCGGCGACAACCAGCGGCGCACACGCTTCGCCGCCACACTCGATGCTGAAATCAAGCGCCTGCGAGAGCAGAACCAAGAAGGGAAACCCGGCGAAGGGCTGAAAGAGCTCGCAAAGTCGCTTGCCGCGATTGATGGCCGTGGTTACGCCTCAGCAGTGCTCGACGTGATTGCCATGCCCGGCCAATGGGACCAATACACATGTCTCGACGCCGCCGAACGCTTGCTGATGGCGGGTGTCGTCCTGCCCGCTACCACCGCATTCGCGCTCGTCGATTCCATCGTTGAGCGAACGGAGAAATGGACGCAGGATTCAGACAGGCACCTTCTGCGCCGCATCCTTGCGCTCTGCCCGTTCGTCGACGACCCCGCGGCCGGGATTGCCAAGATGCGTGACGTGCTCGGCAAGCGGCGATTAGGGGGGTATGAACTGCGCGAGCTTGTCACTTCTCTCGGCGAGATCCGATCGGATGCCGCAGTTGATCTCCTGTACGAGCTCGCGTCCGATGCAGCGAACTTCGAGCAGTGCGAGGACAACTTCATCAATGCCTTCGCTGCACTCGACGCGCCGCGCGTGCACGAGCTTCTCGTGGGTATTGTCGATCCGAATGTTTGCGGCATCGCACTGGCGCACCGTCCTCACCGCGAAGACGTGCTGGTCGCGCGGCTCGCGGAGCTGGCCCAGCGCAGGCCAGAGGTGGCCGCACGGCTGCGGGATTTGTGTGAAGGCGACCTGCCGGAACTCAATCGGCACGTCCTCTCGAAGGTAATGCACTGGCTCGGAACGCCCGAAGCTCTCGCCGCAAATCTGAACCTGATTGATGACGCCAAGCCATCGCCGGTTCCGCGAGGCATTTGGGACCAACTCGAAACCGCTTTCGTCGAGCGACGACCCTACGGGCGAACTCCCAACGCCTTCACGCAACACGCAAGGGCGTCAAACGAAATACGCGTCCGGCTGTTCAGAATGGCTATAGGGGACGCGAAACGACGGAAGTCTGCCTTCATGCTTCTCGGTCAAATCGAGAAATGGCGCTTGGAGCATGGCAGGCCAACGGGGGAACCGCGTCATCCCGATTTTGCATCCGGCCAATCTTGGCCGCCCGAGGAGTCGTTAGTTCTGAGAACGAGTAACTCTGGGTTCGACAGGACATATTCATGAACAACTGCGGTGACTTGAAGATGGACAACCGGAGGGCAGCGCCAACAAAATGCCGCATGACATCCGCATGCAGCTGACCGGCTCCAGCGGGCTTCGCCCGCCTCCGACAGCAGGTGATGCCGGCCGTTAGCCAGCCATGGAGACGATCGTTAGAAAGAGAACCATGCGGAACCTACTGTTGGCGATGGTTGCTTTCGCCTTCGCGTCTTGTATAGGGCCTTCGCACAGGCTGCCTAAACATCCTGGCCTCGCGCGGTCCAACCCACTTACCCCACCTGGACCGACACCGGCGGCCCAACAAGTGGATCTGCCACGGCCGCCGAGGGAATCGTCATCGCGGTCGACTACTGGGCCATCACCTGCTGCCCAGCATGTGGAACTGCTGCTTTTTGCGGGCGACAATCACGATGTGTTTCTCGGGTGCCTGAATTGTAGCCGGTACGACTCGACCTCTGTCTGGAACACGTACGGGATCTACGGATCCAAGTACAGCTCGGATTCCATTTGGAACAAGTACGGACGTACGGATCAAAATACAACTCCTATAGTCCCTGGAATAAGTATTCTACCAGCGCCCCCGTGGTCGTTGATCGTCAGGGAAACTTCTACGGTCACTTCTCAGCGAACAAGTTCCACCCTCAGAGGACGACGGTTGAGTACCTCGTCACCATCGTTGATAACTGGGAGTGGGTCCTAGAGCACATTGATGATATCAGGCAGGAAATGCGCTGAGTTGGAAGCTGTGATACAACCTGGCTGCCAAGACATACCGCTTGTTCATGATCCTCGCCCGGCAGACGAGCCAACGGTGAAAGTCGAACTGAATGAACAGGCCATCGAGTCGCGCTTCGCCGTTGGATCTACGATCACGCGCTGGGAGCACATAACGAAGCGTACTACGAGAAAAGATTCATGGTGTTGTTCGCGGGCAAGCAACCCGTGAACTGCGTCCCGCTCGCTGCAAAAACGGCGGGAGCCAAGGAAATCATCCCCCGACGGACAGCGGGGCTCTGAGGAAAACGGGGGCAACCGACCCACCGCTTCAACGGTAACCGTTGCAGCGAGCACGCATGGATTCGCTGAGCTGAGCGCGGAACGCC
Organism: Sandaracinaceae bacterium; assembly: GCA_016712745.1. Lineage (GTDB taxonomy): Bacteria > Myxococcota_A > Polyangia > Polyangiales > JADJQN01 > JADJQN01. The sequence goes on along the minus strand of JADJQN010000010.1, from coordinate 928 downwards.
TCGTCGTCAACAAGTACTTTCGCGCGCTGGGTCTGCCGCGGAGTTCGGCGGCGGAACGGCGGGTCTCGGCGGCGCATTTGATCGCAGCGGCACACACTGACGACGCTCCACCTACTTGGCGAAGTACGTCGTCCCACGCTTCACCGACGCGCGAGGCGCTGTACTTCCACAAGATGCACAACCGCCAAGTGCGCAAACTCGATCTGCCGAAAATCGACTTCGCCAGCGTTCCGCAGCAAGCGCTCGAAGATCCGCTGCGCCGTCAAGCTGTCGTGGAGCTCAAGGTACGCACGCGCTGAGCGACGCGAGCGACCGAGTTCAGGCCGAGCAGGGCGGACAGCTGGAACGCATCACGTGGTGCGTCTCCGCATCAGCAGCTGACGCGCGCTCGAACGCCCGCGACCAAGGCTCTCTATCCACCGCGTGGCGGCGTCGCTGAGGGGGCGCAGAACTCGACGACGTAGTCGAAGCGCGCCGACTTCATGTTGGTCTCGTGCACTTGGACGCGGTAACGCTCTCCCACCGCGACCTTCACGCCGACAGGGCGGAACACGAGGCACGCTGCGCCGCCGAAATCTCCGCCGCCGAGGTTCTTCCAGTCGAGCGCGAGCGGCTCGCCCGTGGCTTGGAAATGCTCGTCGAGGCGGTGCACGACGACATTGAACGCCGAAACGTCGCGCGGCGCCGCGCCCGAGAGGAACTGGATGCTCCACGCGTGCCGTGGTCCGAACAGGTCCACCGGTACGAACCCGCGCGCCGGATAAAAAACGGCCTCCAGGCCCTTGGGCGACGGACCGCTGCTGTCGATGGCCCACATCGCGGTCCAGCGGCCCGACGCTCCGAACCCAGTTGCTCCCATCGTCGGATTCAAGCACCAGCGCCGGTGTCCGATGCGATCGATGTTCGACGGGTCCGAGTCGTCCATGTA
>JADJQN010000009.1 GCA_016712745.1 Sandaracinaceae bacterium | reverse complement strand
AGTTGCTCGGTAGCTAAAAGCGGTGGTGAGCGAGGCGGTCGACGCGGGCCTGAGATAGACTGCTCCGGCCGCCAACTAGGTCGCCGTTCCCTTTGGGTGAGCGACGGAACTGTGGTTCTGACATGCCTAGGGCGCTGTTGCGCACGAATGCTCTCTACAACCGTGCAATCTACGTCACAGACTTGCGCAGCTCAGACAAGACAACGGAAGACACGTCGATACTCAGTGTGGTCTCTGGCTATTTGTCGACCTGGGTGAACAGGCCGGAGCCCACTGGTCCCTGAAATGATCATGAGCGGAACATACTCCGCCAAGCTGGCTGCTTCCAGCATGAAAGATAAGGAGCTACGCCCTCCGCGTTCTTCTTCAGATTTTCCGCTCATGTCGTCCAGTTCTCGGAATCTCTTGAGACTCTGTTCGTCTTTCATAACGCCGGGCGACGCATACAGCGGAACTCGATGAGCCGCAGGATCCCTGAGTTCAGCGAGTTGACGCAACCAGGGGTCTTCTGGTCGAGTACGAACCGAGCGCGTCGCATACCTGCTTTTTCACGTCGCCTCGAAACTCGCCTCCGCCGAGCGAAGCCCAGCGTCGAACTTTTGCGTCGTCTTCATCAAGCGGATCTTTCAGCTTGAACTCATACGCGAGCGCCCATGCTAGGTTATCCAACGATCCTCGAAGATTCAGATAGTACGCGTTCAAGTGGATTGACGCAGTTTCGGCTTCGTGAACATCCAGCGGGGCCTTGCGCTCTGGCGAAGTTCTGTCGCGTAGGAACAGCCACGACGCCTCAAGCATGCCATGCCGCTTCCAAAACCCCTCGGCAACATGCCGTTTCGCGCCCACCGTTTTGAGGCGGTCGCGAAGATGAAGGCACGCCCTTCCAATGGAGAGTCCACTGCTGACAAATTCATGTCCATAGTAGAATTTGTCGATGTCAGCGTCGCCGGTGCTTTTCATTGTGACAGTTTGCTCGATGTGGTTAAGTCAATCGTAGGTTTCGTGCCGGGTGTTGACCGGTGTTGTTCGGCGAGTCGGCGCGTATTGGGCGTGAAGCGCGGAGCGGCATCAAGCTCGCTCGAACCAGCGTCACATGCGACATCGGGGTCGGCAGATTGAGATCGTGCCCCGCGCCGCCCAGCGCGTCAATGTCGCCGCGCGCGCGTGGCGGTGATCATCGCACCGTCGTCACCACGTCCTTCCCGCTGCGCTCGCCGCAGCTCGCGCGCCAATCGCTCCAGCGCGCGAATCTCGATCTGCTTGAGGTGCCGCGCGACATCCGGGTCGTCGTCGTTGATGCGCATGGAAGCAGGGTAGCGCGGCGCGCGGCGGCGGGCAGGAACACACCGTCCGTTGCACGAGCTCGTTCGCCGACGGCGCACGCAGCCGCAGCGGGAGTCACGTTCGATGTTCCTAGCGCCCGTTCGAGGCCGCCGCCCGCCGAATGACGCTGGCTCTACGGGCGCACCGGAGGCCCCAGGCTGCGCGCTGCCCCAGCCCGACGCGCGCACCGGCTGGAGGCCCGAAATGCAGCCGACGCGATCCTGGGCGGCCTGGCGGGCAATCGACGCGAATACTGCCTGTTGTGCTACGCCCGCGGTTACCGATGAGTCTCGACGCCGACTGGGCATCCCGGCGGCGTTCGACGCACCAGATTGCGTCCTCCGTCGACGTCAACACGAGGTTGCCGGTGCAAAGCCGAGGACGGAGCCAGGGAGGCAAGCCGGTCAGCGAGCGAAAACGAAGTGGCTGGGGTGCCCTGCGACCTTGCGGGCGTCTGCGGGGGCGGCATGCCTATTCCCGAGTCGACGCGCTCGCACCATGCGAGACTCGATAGATGTGCGCTCCACGCATGCATGCACGACGCGCACGCGATGCAACCGCACGAACACGAGCAACACGACTCGCGCGCGGCGATCGGATCGTCGGGCGTTGCAGTGCGGCCAACGGGCCGTCTCGCCGTCCTCGACCGCGAGAATCCAGCATCGTCATCTGCGCCAGGCTCGCTGGCGAAAACTCAGTCGGCCTTCGCGGGACTATGACGCAGACCGTGGAAATCTGCAGTTCGAGCGATATGGGTCGGTGCGATGGCGTTGCCTTCATCGCCACGGGCGTCTACGAATGGACCGTTCGAGTTCGCCTGGCTCAACCGCCGAAGAACTCGAACTCGTGGTTGGCGGCCTCGGCGACGCCTGATCGCGGCCGCAGGCGCTCCCACCTGGCGTCGCCAGGTTCGAAGAGCTCGCATGCGATCGGTAAAACAGTCCTGACCGAACAGCGTCGTCGAGCAGCCGCCAACACCTTCACCGGCCTTGCCCACAATCCCCCAAGGCGCGGTGAAGGGCGGGCAAGGATGCGAGCGCGCAATCGCGGAGCGGATGCGAGCGGGCGCGGCGCAATCGCGGAGACGTCTCGTTGCACTCGGATGAGCTCGACGTTGCCCACGGCCCTGGCGCTTTGGCGGCTGGCGCAGGGAGTGTCTGCATCCAGCGCGTCCGAGTGCTGCGGCGCGTCAACGCTCGATTGTTGTGCTGTGTCTCGATGCAAACGCAATCGAAGCGTGCGATTGTCGCGCTCGATTGTCATGTATATTGACCGCCGTCGGTCAAGTCCACGTACGGCACTTTGCCGGCCTGAAGTCCAAGTTCTCCGACCGAATCGAAGCTGCCGCTTCGGGACTTGGAATCGCATGGACACCTCGCTTTGGGCGGTCGAATGGATTGCGCCTGATCAGCTCTTCGCCAATCCCGCCAACCCGCGCCGCAACGACGCTGCCGTGCCGCATGTGGTGGCTTCGATCAAACGATTCGGTTGGCAGCAGCCGATCGTGGCGAAGCCGACGGGCGAAGTGATCGCGGGCCACACGCGGCTGAAGGCTGCGCTGGAGCTGCGCGCGGAGGTCGTGCCTGTGGTGCGATTCAACGGCAGCGACCTCGACGCGGTGGCGTTCGGAATCGCCGATAACCGCAGCGCCGAATTTGCGGAGTGGGATGATCAGGCGCTGGCGAAGTTGCTCGAAGAACTGCGCGCCGAAGACGCGCTCGAAGGCGTCGGCTTCGACAACACCGACATCGACACGCTGATCGCGCAGATCGATGCCGACATCGCGAAGGCGACGCCGATCGAAGACCCTGGCCCGCAGGAGCCGCCCGAGACGCCTGTGTCGAAGCGTGGCGATCTTTGGCTGCTCGGGAACCATCGATTGCTCTGCGGCGATTCGACGAGCGCTGAGGATGTTGCGCGCTTGATGGACGGCGAGAAGGCGACGCTGCTCGCCACGGATCCGCCTTATCTGGTTGATTATCAAGGTGGAAATCACCCCCAATCATTTGCGAATAAGCCCGAGGTGAAAGACAAGCATTGGGATAGCTATGTTGACCCCGAAACGAGCGTCGACTTCTTCGCCTCGTTTTTGCGTGTTGCTTTGCCGCACTGCATTGAGCGTGTGCCTGTTTATCAATGGCACGCCACGCGCCGTCAGGTGCTTGTCGAGGAAGCGTGGAAGGCTAACGGCCTGCTGGTGCATCAAACAATTATCTGGGTCAAGGCACGCAAAGTGCTGACGCGAAGTCACTTTATGTGGCAGCACGAACCCGCGTTTTATGGCTGGATCGAAGGCTTCATGCCCGAGCCCGATCGTCGTCCGCCGCCGAGCGAATCAACTGTTTGGCAGATCGATCAGATCGGCCAACAAGACGGCATCCATCCGACGCAAAAGCCAACGGCGATCTTCGAACGCCCGATCGCTTTTCACACGAAACCTGGCGAGATCGTGCTCGAACCGTTCAGTGGATCGGGCACGCAGATCATTGCTGCGCAGTCGTCGGCGCGTCGCTGTTATGCGCTGGAGATCAGCCCCGCGTTCGTTGATGCCGCGATCGAACGCTGGCAGCGTGCAGCGGGCGGAGTCGCTGTGCTCGACGGCACCGACCAATCGTTCGAGCAAGTTGCTGAAGAGCGAGGGCTGCGCTGATGTCGGCGAAGAAGATTCCGGCCGAAGCGTTCGATGCGTACGTCGCGCTCGGTGAAGGGCGTTCGTACCAACGCATCGCGGAGATCTACAGTTGCTCGAAACAAGCGGTCACGATCCGCGCGAATCGCGAGAAGTGGCAGACGCGCTTGACCGAGCTTCACGCGAAGGCGCGCATCGAACGTGAGCAACGCGCGCAAAAGACGCTCGCCGAGCTGAGCTTGCATCACCTGAAGTTGTGGGAAGTCGTCGAACGGCGCGCGCTCGAAGGATTGCGTTCGTTCCCGATCACGAGCGCAATGGACGCTGTGAAAGCGCTCGACCTCGCGACGAAGAACATCAGCCTGATCCGCGGCGAGCCGACCGAACGCACGGAGAGCTTGGAAACTGTGATCAAGCGCGAGTTCGATCAGTTTTTGACCGATCTCCCGAGCGATGGATGGGATGAGCCTGTTGACGCCGAACACGAAGAGATCAGCGACGTCGAAGCTGGCGATGACGACACAGCGCTGATCAACGACGAAGGCGATGGCGAGACTGTCGAGGCCGAGTCGGTCGAGGGTGGCGATGGCACATCTGGATAAACGTGCGCTGTTCGATTTCGTCGGCTACGAACCCCATGCGGGACAGGTCCTCGTGCATCGCTCGAAGGCGAAGTTTCGCGTGCTGGCGTGCGGCGTTCGATGGGAAAGAGTACTTGCGCGTCGATGGAAGCGCTCGCTGCGTTGATGCGTCCAAGCGATCACACAATCGGTTGGACGGTCGGGCCGACGTATGAACTTTCGAAGCGTGTGTTCATACGCGTTGTCGATGTCGTGCACGAACGATTCGAACATCACATCGAAGCATTCGAGCCGCGCGAACATCGCCTCGTGATCCGCAATCTCGCGGGCGGTCACAGTGAGCTGCGTGGGAAGAGTGCCGACAATCCCGACTCGCTTCTCGGAGAAGGTCTCGACTTCCTCGTCGTCGACGAGGCCGCGCGCATCGACGATCGCGTGTGGACCGAGCACCTTTCTCAACGCCTGATCGACAAAAACGGTTGGGCCGCGATTCTCTCGACGCCCGCAGGCAAGAAGGGTTGGTTCTACAAGCTGCACTCGCGCGGCCTGAAAGCGCGGGACGCGGATGTCGAATCGTGGTCGAGCCCGAGTTCGGCGAATCCGAACCTGCGCGCGGCGATCATTGAAGCCGAGCGTGCGCTTGGACCCGGAAACGTTTGCGGCCCAGTACGAAGCGAAATTCTGCGGCCCTGGCGTCGAAGGATGTGATCGCTGTGGTGGTCCCCAGGAGCGCGGGCGTCGCATGCTGATCGATATGGGGCAAGGCATTCCTCGCTGCGAAGAGTGCGGCGATTACGTCGATGAAGCGGGGCGTAGCGTCGTCGGACTCGATCGCATGGGCAATCGCGCCAAAATGCTGATTCTGACTTGTTCCTATCGACCGCCGCCGCTGGAGCTCGTCGAGGATCGCGGCGAAGGATCTCCGAAAGCGCCTTGCTGACGGCCGCATTTCGAGCCTTGGTGTGACTTCACCCCGAAGTCCACGAGGATCGAAATGCAGATCGAAGAAGCGCTTGAGCGCTACGTCGAGCAGCTCGAAGCTAACGGCCGTTCGCAGCACACGGTTCAACAGGCGCGCCGGCATGTGATGCTGATGGCGACCTGGCTCGCCGCGCAGAAGTTCGAGTGCGACGTGCAGCAGATCGCGCACGAGCACGTCGCGAAGTTCCTCGCGTCGAACGTTGTGCGTCAACGCGCCGATGGCGGGCCGCGTCTCGCGACGAGCGCGAACGCAATCCGATCGAGTCTGCGCGCGTTCTTCGCGTTCGTGAACGCAGCCAGCTACGCGCCGACGAACGCAGCGCGATTGGTGCGTCGAGCGAGCGCACCGCCACCGCCGCCGAGGGCGCTTGCAGAAGCGGACGCGACGAAGCTTGTCGCAGCGCTCGCACGCGCGACCACGGTGGGGGAGCGACGTGATCGAGTGCTATTCACCGTCATGCTGCGCTGCGGGCTGCGGCTTGGAAGCGCGATCGGGTTGAACGTCGAGGATGTCGATCTGGAGCGCGCAACGCTGCGGCTTCGCCGAACGAAAGGTGGCGGCGAGTTCATCGCGTTCGTGCCCGAGGACGTGGTCGAGTTGCTGCGTGATCACATCGGCGTGCGAAGAAGCGGGCCGATGTTCTTGGGTTCGCACGGAGCGAGACTCGGTGGGCGCCAGGCGCGTCGTCGTTTGGCGCTGTGGGCCGCAGCCGCGGAGATCGACGATGGCGCGCACCCGCATCAACTGCGGCATTCTTTCGCGCAGCGAATCTACGATCGAACAGGCGATCTCCTCGTCACCGGACGCGCGCTCGGGCATCGCTCGATCACTTCGACGCAGGTCTATGCGCGTGTTTCCGATGCCGTGGTGCGGAATTCGCTCTCGATTCGCTCTGATAAGTGATTGTTCCTGAACGGCTTAGTTTCGTCCGGCTGAATCTTCCTCGATTTTGGCGCGATGTGGGGGTACTTCGGCGCTCTCGGACGCCCCGAACTTCAACCGCAGGTGCCACGATGATTAAGGGTATCGATGTTTTTGGATCGCAGAACGCCAACTGGGATCCCGACTGCAAACTGCCAGCGGCGAACCCCGACGTCGCAACCGAACTGCTTCGACGCTTTCGAACTGATCCAGCCTGCTCGACGACGACTGCATCGCGCTGACGATTTTGGCGATGGGGCGAATGGCGCAGGGGCAGGCTCCTAGAGCCTGGAAAGCGCATCGACCAACTGTCCATCGAGCAGTGCATGTTTGTCGCACTTCGTGCGGTGCTCCAATCACTCAACTGCCCGTCGCCGCAATGGATGTTCAACGTTCCCTGCATGAACTGGTTCGAAATGTGGGTCCGAGAACTCGATGCGCTACTTCGGACCGGGTGGGTATCGAGCGCGAGTGAGCGAAACAGTTCCCTCGTGTTCCACTGGTCGTTCATCTGCGCGACTTGCGGCCCCAAACGTGATTTGGAGCAGATGCTGAATGCCGTGATAAGCGAGAACAAGCGACTGCGACTCGACTGCGATCGACGATCGGCTATCAACGATCTCAAGCTGTTCCAGTTCTGGACGTTCGGCACGGTAGACGGGCTGTACCGTAGTCGCGGCGGCGAGATCTGTCTGTCGGGTCGGCGGTATCGCGACGTCATCTCGAAACGCCAGGCCCTGAAGCGCCTTCGACATGATCGAACGCCGGCGCTGATCAACATCGAGAAGAATGAAGTCGAAGACGTCGCTAAAGCCGTCGATCCCGCGAACATCCTCGAACAGGTCTACCAAGTCGACCTGGTCGAGCAGGTCAAGGTCGTCCTCGACACGCTGAAATTGGGCGCGAGTAGTGGGACGGCTGACAGGGTCGCGCTTGAGCGATACATCGACGTTCGGTCGGGTCGGACGAGCGCTCGCGATGTCGCTCGCCAATCCAGGAAGAGCGAAGCGGCGATCTCGATGGCACTGAGCCGCATCGACAAGAAGCTGCGAGAAAGAATCCGAATTAGCTGAAAGTGCCCTGCCGTGGTGCCCCGTCAGGGGTGCCATGAGTACCAAACACTTCAGCGCGGAAGCGCTACTCCGATCTGCCTACCTGGCAGACATCAACACCGTCGACGCCGTTGCCCGGCTCGCCGATGTACCCGTCGATGTTGTGCTGCGCGATCTCCGCGCGGGACGCCTTGCTGGCCGAGAGTTTCCGGGACTGGGTTGGCGAATCACGAAACGCGCGGTCGTCGCGTGGATCGAGTCCGCCTCGGCAGATCTTGGAGCGGAGGTGCAGCTATGAGCTTCGCCGAAGACCTGCACGCATTCCTGACCGCGATCCACGGTCCCGACGCCACCGGCGTGATCGAGGTGCGGCTGATCGAAGAGCGCAAGGGCGGCGAGCTCGTTGATCGCCGATGGTTCGAGTCGGCACAGGCTCTCGTTGACGCGCTGCCGGATCTCTTGCAACGCGCGGAGGATTCCGGCGCGGCGATCTTCTTCGGCGTGCTGAGACGGCGCGCTACGGGCTGCGGGAAGGCCGCAGATTGCCTCGACGGCAACGTCGTTTGGGCCGACGTCGACTACCGCGACTTCGACGGCGGCGCGACGGAGGCAAGAGAACTCATTCGAGACTTGCCCATCGATCCGACTTTCCTCGTGCGTTCGGGGCACGGCCTGCACGTTTACTTCGTGCTGCGCGAAGCCGCTTCGCCAGCGCGGCTGTCGGAGTTGTCGAAGGAGCTCGCGTCCGCTATCGGCGGTGACCACGCGTTCGACGCAGCGCGGCTGTTGCGCCTGCCTGGGACATACAACATCAAGGTTCCCGACCAACCCGAGTTGGTCGAGTTCGTGAGCTTCTTTCCTGAGGATGTCTACAACGAGAGTGACATCGTCGAGGCGCTGGAGTTCTCCGAGCCTTCGACAGACGATCGTCCCGGCACATGCGCGCCACTCGACGGCGCTGTCTACTTCAACGATCAACTGCACCCACCCGTTGCCGCGCTGATTCATCAGCGCAAGCGGATTAGCAACTGCTTCAACGGCAAGGGCAAGCGGGCCCACGGGCGAGACGGGCGCGAGCTCGATCACTCCTCGTCCGGGTACGACTTTTCCTTGATCGTCGAGCTGGCGAAGGCCGGTGTTCAAGACGTCTCGATGCTCGCCACGGCGCTCTGGAACCGACCTGATCGACAGGCTCGCGAGAAGGGGCACGAGTACATTCTGCGTACCGTCCAGAGCGCTCTGGAGTTGGTCTCGGAGTTGGAGGCAGAGGCCGCCAACTTCGCCGTCGACTTCAACGTCGATCGGCTGCGCATCTTCAACTCGAATCCAGCGCGCTACGAGTTCACGGTCGGATCTGTCTGCTTCACGATCACGAGCCAGCAGCTTCGATCGCCAAAGGGATTCGCAGTAGCGTTCATGGACGCCGCGCACCGCATTCCGTTGGTGCCCTCGAAGGCCGACGTCTGGGCGCAACTCGTCAACGACTGGCTCGCCAAGGCGGAAACGGTGGAGCTGCCACCGGACGCGTCGTTCGAGCCCGGCATGATCGAGGCGATCGAGCGCATCATCGCCGAACTCGTCGTCGGCGACTGTGCCGAGGACCTCGACCACGGCAAAGCCCTGCGGCTCGCGGACGGGCAGTTGGGCCTCAAGGCGTCCGCGGTGATCCGACGGCTGCGGGACGATTATCCCAGCGTCGATGCGAGCGACGTGGCGCGGTTGCTGAAGAAGCTCGGCTACGGATCCCACACCACCACGGTCGGTGGCAAGCCCGTGCGGCTGTGGCGGTACGACGCTCCGACTCCCTGATACGCGCGAGGGCGACACACATGTTTTTGTTCGCAATTCGCTCGAAAAACGGGTGTCGGCCCGTCGGCCCGTCGGACCCAGGCTTTCTTACTGCGCGGGAGAGTCTTGGGGTCGAGGCCGTTGAAAAAAACGTAGTTCTCTCCCTCGCGCGTACAGGGAGGTCGGTGTGTTCCTCCCCGAGGTGATTCTCGGGCCGCCCGGGTGTGGAAAGACGTCGCAGTTGATGTCTCTCTTCACTGAGGAGCTTGCCCGTGGTGTGCCGCCCGAGCGCATCGCTCTCGTCGCGTTCCCGCGTGCCGCGCGCGAGGAGGCGATGAGCCGAGCCCTGAAGCGGTTCGCGTTTGCGGCGTCGCGCTTCGTGTGGCTTCGCACGATTCACAGTGCGTCGTTCCGTCTGTTGGAACTGTCCCATGGCCAGATCCTCGACGAGCGCCGGCTGGCCGAGTTCGCAGCGCAACACGGCTACGAGCTGACCGTCAACGGTCATCGGCTGGATGCTCTCGATGTCGAACCGATGGCGGCGGTCGGTTCGACGCGGGACGACGCACTGCTGTTCGTCTACGAGTGGGGCCGCAACAACCTGCTCGATCCCGAGCAGTCGCTCTCGCGTTGTCCCGTCGACGACATCTCGGCCTCGCAGTTCCGCTTGTTCGTGCGGCGGCTGGAGCAGTTCAAGCGCGAGCATGGCCTATTCGACTTCACCGATCTGCTGGAGCAGGTGCTGAAGCGCGGGCTTCGTCCCGATGTCGACGTGGCGATGATCGACGAGGCACACGATCTGTCACCGCTTCAGATTGCGGTGGTGGAGGCGTGGTTTGCTTCGTGCCCTCGGTCGTACGTTTGCGCCGACGACGATCAAGCGATCTACGGATGGCAAGGCGCGTCGCCGAACTGGGTGCGCGAACTCGCCGGTCGCTCCAAGCCGACCGTGCTGACGGTTTCCAAACGCGTGCCGATTCTCCCTCACGCGCTCGCGCAGAGAATCATCTCCGGCAACGACGACCGCGTCGTCAAACGGTACGAGCCCAAGGACAAGATCGGGCGCATTCTGCGCATGGACTTCGCCGGTGCGATGGCGCTCGCCGCGCGCAGTACGGACGTGTTTGTGCTGTGCCGCAACCGCATCTTCATTCGCGGCGTGGCGAACGAACTGGCCGAGCGCGGCGTGCCGTATCTCGTCGAAGGCTGGGGCGGGCGCTGCCCGCTCGGCGATGAGCGTCTGGTGCGCGCGGTCAAACTGGTGCTCGCGCTCAAGCGCGGCGAAGCTGGCCCCTTCCCATCGAGCGCGGTGGCGGCGCTTGCCCACACGGTTTCCACAACTTGTGGGTTGGTGAGTCGGGCTGCCGTGGAGCAGATCGATGCGCGCAAGGGTCAGGGCTCCTTTATGCGCGCTGAGTTGGTGGACCAGCTTGGCCTGGTCGAATTGCTCCAGCGCATCGAATCGGACGCGCCGCTATCGGTGCTCGACAAGTTGAGGCGTGACGATCGGCGCTACTTCGAGAAGTTGATCGCAACGTACGGCACCGTTCCCGATCCGTCCGTCGTGGTCACGACGATTCACTCGGCGAAGGGGCGCGAGCGTGAACTGGTGATCGTGCTGCCCAACATGACGCGCACGACGCATCAGTCGTACTTGCGGCGAGGCTCGAATCACAACGAGACCGAGAACCGAGTGTTCTACGTCGCGGTGACGCGCACGAAGGACACGCTCGTGCTGGTTGATCCGACCAGCCGCCGCAACTACCAGTTCCCGACGTTTGCGTTCGCGGAGGGATTGCTGTGAATCAGCCGTCGCTTCTACAGCGCTACGCGGCGCGCGGAATCCACTTCGAGCCGATTGGCGCTCAAGTGCGGTTCGTCGCGATCGGGCAGGTTTTCGATGCTGCCGCGATCGACGAGTTGCGCTCTCAGATTTCGCGCGTGCGGTTGGAGTTGCTGGAAAAGCTCCGGGGATCGCGTCTTGGCGATCTGGGGGCCGAACCCGAAGTGGTGGCCCGGCGAATTGCGTGAGTCATTCGACGAACGCGCTGGCGTGCTTCAGTTTGACGGTGGCCACTCGCGCGTGGATGCGGAAGCCATCGCTGAGATCGAGTTGCGGCAATCACTCGCGGCCCGAGGTGCCCAATGACCAGCACCTCTTCGCTCGCGATCAGCGGCGTTCACTTCCGCGCCGCCCCGGCCATCGACCAACAAGCTGGCCTGCTCGGCTGGGCGTCGGTCGTGATCAACGACTCGCTGCGACTCAACAACCTCGGTGTGCGCCGCACCTGCGACGGGCGCACCTCGTTGACGTTTCCAACGCGTCGCGATCGGCGCGGGAAGGAGCACGGCATCGTGAGTCCGATCTCGGGCGCCGCGCATCAAGCGCTCGAAGCGGCGGTACTGGCGGAACTGCGCCGGCAGGGAGCGTTGCCGTGATAGACGAGCTCCGTTTTTGTCGCGTCCCATTCCATTGCGAATCGGACGTCTGCCGCTCCGATGCGGTCGGATGCGTCGTCGATCAGGATGCGCGTGGCGCGGCGGTGGGACCGTGAGCGGGCCGTGCGACGAGCGTGTGTTGGTCGAGATCACCAAGACCAACGAGTTGCTCGATGCGCTGTTGTCCGAGCTGCGCAGACTGCGCGCAGACACGCGGCCGCCGGAGCCCGAAGAGCCGCTGTTGTTGTCGCCGAGAGAGTTCGCGCGCCTGATCGGTATCAGCGACCGCACGTTTCGCCGCATGCGCGCGGAGCCAGGCGTGCTTCCACGATGCGTGATGATTGCAGGCAAACCGCGATGGAAACGCGCGGATGTCGATGCGTGGGTCGCGTCCAGGAAGAGCCGATGACGCGCGCAACTCGACCCTCTCGTGCGCGTCGGTCTTTGCACGTCCGAATCAACGAATCGCGCGGGTTTGCCTGGCTGTTTCGGCGCCGCAGAGCGTGCATGTGCTCGTCGCCGCGTGGTGCGGCGCGCAACAAACAAGGAATCCAAAATGGCCGCGAAAACGAAGAAAAACACCCGCGTCGAATCGATCACTCTCGCCGAACTCACGAAGCGCTTCATGGTGCATCTCGACGAAAGCGGGAAGAGCGACGGCACGCGTTTTTCCTACCTGATGGAATTGAAACTCGCGCAGAACGAGCTCGGCGCGGAAACGCAGCTCAGCGCGCTGACTGCGGACGCGATCGCCGCGTTCAACGCAAGCGAGCGCGTGACGACGCTCAAGAACGGCAAGCCGAAATCGCAGCTTTCGATCGACAAGTCGCGTCGCGTTTTGCGCCAAGCGCTCACGTTCGCGCACACGAGTGGCTGGCTCGCGGAACGCGCTCATCGACGCGAAGAAGGACGCGCTCACGACGAGCGACGAACCCGTGATCGCGTCGGACGCGAAGAGCAACGAGCCGAAGAAAAAACGCGCGCGCAAGGAAGCGATCACGCTCGAAGTCGCGCAACCCGAAGCGGAGCGCGTCGCGAACGAAGTCGAAGCGTCGCTCGCGGATTCGCCCGCGCTCTGATCAACCACGTTCCCAACGCCAACGACCTGTCCGCATTGCGCGGGCGGGTCGTGCTCGTTGGAAAGGACCATCCCAGTGATTGACATCAAACTTGGCCGCGCGCTCGGACCGGGCAACCTTCAACGCGTGCAGCGTGGCGCGGGCGAACCGCGTTGGACGCTCTCGTGGACCGACGCGCGTGGGAATCGCCGCAAGCGCGCGTTGAGCACCGATCGGCGCGTCGCGGAGCGCATGCGCAACTCGATCATTTCCAGTCGCGACCTTGACCTCGCGGGCCTCGGACAAATCGAAGGTCAATCGCGCGCGCTAATCGAAATCTGCAACGCCTACATCGCCGACCTTCGAACGCATGCGAGCGCGTCGCACATCGTCAACACGCAGGCCGCGCTCAAGCGCGTGCTCGGGCTGGTCGACGCGCGGCGCGTGTGCGATCTGGTGGTGCACGACGTTTTGCGCGTGCGTGCCGAACTCCTCGTCGAAGGGCTTTCGCGTCGCACCGCCAACCTGCAAGTCGATCGCTTGAGCGCGGCGCTCGCCTGGGCCGTGAAGGCGAAGCTCATCGCCGCCAATCCGATCGCGGGCATCACGCGCTTGCCCGAAACGGAGGCGTACCAGAAGCGCGTGCGGCGCTCGCTGACGGACGACGAGATCGCACGCGTGATTGCGGCGGCGATGGAGGACGATCGTCGTTGCGAAGCGCTACTCGACCGGGGCGGGATGTCGGAGTCGCTCGCTGGGACTCCAGAGGAAACGCCCTCCGATAGACGTGTTCCGCAGGCGCCGCTCTTCCGCTTCCTGCTGGAGTCCGGCTGCCGTTACGGCGAGACGCGCGCGATGACTTGGGGCGATGTCGATCTCGACGATTGTGTGGTCACGTTGAAGGCTGCCACCACCAAAGCGCGCCGCTCGCGCTGCATTCCGATCCGCCACGAGTTCGCGCACGAGCTGCGGCGGTTGCGTGAGCTGCACACGCGCGTGTTGAGACGCCCTCCGGGCGCTGCGGGCAACGTGTTCCTCACGCCCGAGGGCGCCAATGGAGCGAGGCGAGCAACAACCTCGGCCGCGTGTTCCATCGCGTGCTCGAACTCGCGGAGATCCCGAGGGTCGACGCCGAAGGCCGCAAGGTTGATTTGCACGCGTTGCGCGGTTCGTGCGCATCGGCGCTTGCGCGAAGGGGCGTCAGCATCGCGATCACCCAGAAGTTGCTTGAGCACTCGTCGCCGACGCTGACCGCCAAACACTACGTGAGGCTCGACGTCGAGGACATCCGCGATGCGATCGAGACGACGCCGCCGCTGTCGGGTCCGCGCGCTCCGCGGTTGCTGCGTGACGAGGCGAAGGAGGCGAGCGCGTGATCTGCGGCATCACGGTGCCGGAAGCGGGCTTCTGCAACGCGCAATCGAGCAGCGCACGGCGGCCTGGGAGCGCGTCAGCTCGACGCGGGCACTGAGGCGCAACGCGGGGCGCACGGTGAGCTGCGGCGCGACGACATCGTGATGCGCGCGCACCAGGGACCGGCGGGATGTCGGAGCGCCGAAAAGGGAACCCCTGGCGGAGTCGCGTTCCTCGACGAAGTCTGCCGCGCGCGCTCGCCACTCGCGAGCCCGAGCAGTCGTAGCCGCCCGCGTTGCCGCCGCTCGACACGTAGCCGGTTCGACGTCGCGGTCCGGGCACCGACATCGTTCCGCCGTGGAATGGGAGAGAGACCGGATCTCCGATGCCGTAGACAAACGTACCGGTCTTCTGGTTGACGACCAACGTCGCGGTGATCGTGAACGGGGCCGTGCTCGTCGCGCTCGCGAACCCGGTCCACTGCATCACTGGACTGCAACCGGCGCCGTTGACTTGCGGCGTACCTACGGCGCGCGGTGGAAGCGGCACCGGCGATACGAGGGTCACCGATCCGAAGTAGGACGGCGAGAAGGCCCCGGGAGCTCCCACGGCGAAGTCCGCGAAACCGTCGCCGTCGACGTCCCCGGCAGCGGCCAACGCGGCGCCGTACTTGTGCGGGCCGGTGCGCGTGATCAGCAGCACACCGGTCCGACCGGAGTAGGCCGCGACCGAGTTCTCAGCTGGCGCGCCGACGAGCAGATCCGCGACCCCGTCGTGATCGAGGTCGCCGACTCCTGCGAGGGCTTCGCCATAGCTCATCCCCAAGGCTGGCTCCGAGTGCGTGCGAATGAGCTGGGCGGTCGCGCCTGAGACGACGAACACACGTGCGGAGCACCTCTCCGTGACGGCGAAGTCCGGCGTGCCGTCGCCGTCGACGTCGCCGAGTCTGACGAGGCTTTGGTCGAGACAGCTTGAGCTCACGGACGGAGCAGGCGTGAACGTCCGTAGCACACCAGCCGTCGCGCCGCTGACGACGTGGACTACCCTGATTCCGCCGGCTCCGACCGCTGTATAGGCGATCTCCGAGCGCTGGTCGCCGTCGAGATCGCCCATCATCGCGAAGGGGCCGACGACGCTGTCCTGCCCTGCCAATCCGATGTCGTGCACGACCGCGTGGGTCGCGCCCGAGAACACCTGGATGGACTTGTCCGTGTTGTTCCAGAACCCGTCGGCGGCAAAGTCGGACACCGCGTCGCCGTCGACGTCCGCGCCACCGTCGACGTGGGTCGACTTGTAGTTCCACCACGTGAAGAGGTTCGCCGTCCACAGAGTCGCTCCCGTGCGCGCCGAGAACACGCGCTTCTCGTGCGTCGTCCACTGGTGGGCGGGCGCGGTGACGAGCACGTCCACGTAGCCGTCGGCGTCGATGTCGCCGATCGCCGCGAGCGAGTAACCGAACGACGCCCCGATCGCGAGGCCGTGAATTTGTCGCAGCACCGTTCCGCTCGCGCCCGAAACGATCGTCACGCGGCCTGGATCCCAGAACATGTCCTGCGGCGAGCCGACCGCGTAGTCCGTCACGCCGTCGTTGTCCCGTCGCCGACCGCCGCGAGGCCTCTGCCGAACTGCTCGCCGCCAAAAACGGGCTGAGGCGGGCCGAGCGTCGCGATCGTCGACTGTGCGGCGAGCGATGCAGAGATCGCAACGCCGAGCAAGATGTCTCGCCAACAGCGCGCGCCTCTCAACTTGAACATCAGGAGCACTTTTGTGGGGAGTCTCATAAGGGTTCTTTCCGGCCCGTTCCGCCAGGTCAGCGCTCACAGTGCTGCCGATCTCGCGCACCAGTGTCGCCGCCTGCGCCTACCTCGGGGCCACGTCTCTTCCAAAAAGAACCGTGCGACCGCCAAGTCAGTTCGCACGCGGGTCTCCGGCGACGACGACTCGGAGGCGGAGGATGCGCACGGAACGATTCGAGCAGATCCAACGAACGAACTTGATCAAGCGACGCGCGTCCCTGCGCGCTTGGTGCAGTGTCTCGGCTTCGAGCACTTCGACGTGACCACGGGCCGGGTGATCGCGTAGCGAAAATAGTGACGTGCACGGTCGAAGAACCGGCGGGATGACGGAGATCGAACGCTCGTGGAGTCCCGTTCCTCCGCCGGTCCGATTCGCGCGCACCGCGACGATCAACAGCGCTCGCGGGCCGCGGATTGTGAATGCACCGATCCGAGCGCGACGCGATAATGCGATCTCGCTCGCGGCACCCGTCCTTCGAACACACTGGCTCTCTATCCACACCATGGCCCGTCGCACGCCCGAACAACTCATCGCCGACCTCGAAAAGCAGATCGCGTCCATCAAGCAGCGCGCGGAACGGCAGAAGGTCCAAAAGTCGCCCGCGCTGCGCTTCATGCGCGCCGCGCTCGCGTCGGTCGACAAAGCGCTCGCCGTCAGCGATGACGCCACCACGCGCACGTCGCTCGGCGAGGTCCGCACGACCTTGAGCGCTTGCTTGTCGCTCAGCGGCGTGCTCGTGCCGCAGCGCGCGGCAGCAACCCGAGTGCGTCGCGGCACGGCGGACGTGGCCGAGGTCTCGCGGCAACTGCTCGACTTCGTAGCGAAGCACCCGGGCCAGCGAGGCGAGCAGATCGCGGCGCAACTCGGCACCGACGTCACGACGATGCGCTTGCCGATGAAGCGGCTCATCGAAGAGGGGAAGGTCATGACGAAGGGCGAGCGGCGGGGGATGGCGTATTGGGCAACCTGATGCATAAGCACTATGACAAAAGCCTCAATTCCGCGCGTGACCTTTGATTCGAACGTTTGGAGAATCGTGGCGTCTCCGAGCCAGTTCCCACGAGAACCGGCAATCGAGCAGTTCAGGCACATTAACAAGCTCATAAGTCAAGGCAAGATCCGAGCGTTTTTATCCGAGACGCTGTTCAACCTTGAGTCGATCCCGAAGGCTCAGCGAGCGGCGTTTCTCAAAAGCGCTGTGAGCCGCTTTCGATCAAACCTGTCGCTTTCTGGGGACAATCGCGTGCTTATTACCGTTGAGGCGCAGCACAACCCATATCCTCCGCAGCCGAGCTTCGTTGCTGACCACGTCCGGGACGCGATCAGCCTTGGATTCAAGCTTCTTCATTGCTATCGAATAGCGACACCTCTGAATCCAATCGTCAATCAAGATTGGTATTGCGAGAAGTCAGAAGCATCTGGCGAGCCTTTGAACGAGCGATTTGGCGAGTGCGTTCGGTTCGTGGAGGAAATGGGCTGCGGACGTCAGTGGCTAGTGGACATCGCGACTAAAAGTTCCAATGGAACTGAGCCGTGGCAGAGTGGCCTTTGCCGTCTCGACGAAACTGAAGGTGACCTGGTATCCAAAGCAGTCGCCGAGTGGGCGGATGGCGACTCGATCGCCGCGCACTGGGCGTATGGGAACGACTTTTTCTGCACAAGAGATACTGGCAAGTCCGCCGGACACGCGTCCGTGCTAGCGCCATCCAACCTGAAGAAACTCCGAGCCAAGTTCGAAGTGCTGGTCGGTGCTCCAGAACAACTGCTATCATGGGTTCGTGATCGCCCGTGATCAGGGTGAGCGTTTGGACGCGCGTTCTGTTGTCGCAACGCATGGCCAGGCGTGGCGCCCTTCGTCGACAGCGGCAGCGACGCGCGCACAGATTCGCCGTCCGTTGCCGTGTACGCGCTTCGAGCGAGCCGACGACGGCCATCATCGCTGCCGTGATGCGCGCGAGCGGGACCCTGGTTCGGCGCGTACCGCACGAGTTTGAAACACCTGCAAGCATTCCGAGCGCGCCAGGCTTGCTCCGCCCTGGGACTCGTCTCAGTACGCGTTGGGGTCTGACTTCGCGTACCACACTGTTCTGGCGCAGTTGCACGCTCATCCGCCGGACTCGCTCTGTACTTTTTCAAGCACCGTTCTCGCTGCACGGATGCCTTCGATGCACGACACTACGTGGTGCCACGCGAGGCGCGCAGTGCGAATCTCTGTCGTAAGTTCCGCAATGACAAGCTCAATATTCTGGCACATCACGGCCATGAGGTCCTGTTCCGACGTCGCACCTTCGAGATTTGCCTCCATCTGCTTCGTCACGGCCTCCTTCATCGAATCAATTGAGAACACACACTTCGACAAATCGACAAAATAATTCTGCTGCTTGTAGCCCTCAAGCAGCGCGTGTGCAGACGAAATTGTTGTGAGTTGCTGTGGAGTGAGCGCTTGCCTCATCTCTGGCAGCGAAACGGATTTCCAGGCAGCTGACGTTGCCATCAGCCCAAGCGTACTGAGCTCTCTGGACATGTTGTCGTCAGACTGTGCCTTTACTTTGTCGCCGCAATCGAATACGTCATCGAGTGTGGTCGAGCGCCGACAGCATTCTTGCAGGCTGTCCATTCCCGACCAAAACGACTCGAAGACAATTCGATCAGCGTCGAGGCATCGCTCATTTTGCTCAAGCTCTGCGGATAGAAGCTGAAGGGAAGCTTGGATGTCGCTTCTGCGTTGTTTCGATTGGACCGCATCTGATAAATAGAGGCCAAGTACGATGCCGAGCACAATCGTCGGGACCTCAAGTGAGAGATGCCTCAGGAAATCGCGGAGCCACGACGACCCGTGTCGTTCGGATAACTTGTGAGAAACCGGGACGATCTCTTGTAGCGTGGTGATCGCATGAGGCTCATTGCCGCGCATTTGCTCTATCCCACGCTGGACACCCTCGTTGCTGATGCGAGGCTCGGATTGGCGGACGGACTCGGGCGGTGACGACCTGCTGGACTTGGACCTCTTTCGTTTCACGGCGAAGGGCTCCTTGTTGATACTCGCGAGATTTCGCGGTCGTGGTAAGTTGGACGAGTTGTGCCCAGTTGCTCTTGAGATCGCGTCGTACTGGGGTCGACGACGCGCAGCGAGGAAATTGGAAAACGGTCTGAAGCGCGCATGGCACTTGGGACGGTTTGGTCGCGGACGCGGCCCGTAACACACAGCGGCAGCATAGGGCCGATGGTTGCGGCGCTGAAGCGCTCGGCACCCGCCCGTTCGATCCCTGCCAGAGTCAACTGCGCGCCACCCTTGTTCTAAATGTAGGTTCAGAAACCGCGCGCCTTTTAGGCCGAGGGCGAAGACGCACCCAACTCGCACCATCCCCCGACCCGTCCTCGCCGCCCTGACCACCCGACGTTCGCCGCCGGCAGAGACGATCGCGCGCACGCTTGGCGAATAGGAACTCCGAGCGAATGACTTCCGCCCGAGGCAACGTTCTTCGGCCGCAGAGCGGATCCTCGCCAGCGCTCGGCGGTCCGGCAACGGTCTCCATCGATCCGGCGCTAGTCGCAGGGGCGGGCTGGCGGGCAGCACGCGGCTCACCTCGGAACCGACACCACGACGATGCGTGTCTGCCGATCAAGCGTCTCATCGAACAGGGCATGGTCACGAGGACTGGGCAGCGGCGTGGGATGGCGTAATTGGTTTGTGTGATGCACTGGCTCAAATCGAACCTTGGGTCCCCAGTTGCTGGGGGACCCGGCGACTGGCCACAAGGACGCGCGTTCGCGCGTGCCGCGCTGTGTTGGTGCGAGTAGTCGTTCCATCGAACGCGCTTTGCCCGCCCCCGCGCTCGCGAAACTGACATTCGACAGGCTTGGAAACGGTCAGCGACGCCGAACCCGTCCCGGCGCCCGTTGGATTTCGCACGGGGCCCGGCTACCCTTCACTCCGTGACCTCAACTGTGACGACGACACCGAGGTACCTCTCACCTCTGCGTTATCCTGGTGGAAAAGCCAGGCTAGCCCCCGTTCTGAGCTCGATAATTGAAAAGAATGACTTGGCAAGCGGACACTATGTGGAGCCATACGCGGGGGGCGCGGGCGTTGCACTTGCGCTCCTCTTCGACAAAGTCGTTTCTGATATTCACATCAACGATATTGACGCGGAGTGCACGCCTTCTGGTACAGCGTGCTGCATGAAACCGAGTCCCTGTGTCGACTGATCAGAAATAAAAGGGTATCCGTTGCGGAGTGGCGCAGACAGCAGCTTGTCCGTACACACGAGCAGGCAGATTTGCTCAGCCTTGGATTTGCTACGTTTTTCCTGAATCGCACAAATCGCTCGGGGATCGTGTGCAGTGGGGGCATGATCGGAGGTCGAGCGCAATCCGGTGTGTGGACGCTAGCCGCCCGGTACAACAAGCCCGCCTTGATGCAGCGCGTCGAGCTAATCGCGTCCCGCAAGAACAGCATCTCGATCTACAAGGAAGACGCAGCCAATCTGCTTGTAGATCTGGGCGCAAAGTTGCCCGCCAAGACTTTGTGGTATTTGGATCCGCCGTACTATGTCAAAGGACAACGCCGCTTATATGCGAACTTTTATCAACACGCAGATCATGCCGAGGTCGCAAGTCTAGTAAAATCAACGGTGGCGAACTGGGTCGTTACTTATGATGACACCAAGGCAGTGCGTGACCTTTATCGCGACTGCCCGATGCGGCGATACAACATCGCCTATTCGGCCCACGACGCGTACCAGGGAGAGAGATAATGTGTCTGAGCCCGGGAATGAGCTTTCCCTCACGTCGGGAAGCAGCATCCTACAGATCGAAAGAGAAAAAAAATGATTCCTGACCACGAGAAAACACTAACTTATAGCGTCAGTCTCGTCACGCAAGGTAACCACAAGTTCTATACGCTGAGTATGCCCAGCGAAGTTCTTGCGCAATGTAGTACGGTCGATACGCGCGAGGACGACCCCATTCGCGGGTTCCAGCGTCGCTTGGATGAAAAGCGGGCCGACGAAATTGCGGAGTATATCGACGAAGGCCTCGGCACGATCCCGTCCTCTATTGTGCTCTCTGCTCAGGCGGGCGCGGAGCTTACGTATAAACGCGAGAGAAGGTCTATTACTTTCAGGGTAACACCAAGCTCTTTCCTCATCCTCGACGGACAGCACCGCGTGTTTGGCTTCTCAAAAGCGAAAAAGACGCTCAGGGTTCCTGTTGTGATTTATAACAACCTAACGCGCCCAAGAATGCAGGTTGTTTATCGACATTAACACCAAACAACGTCCCGTACCCAACGCCCTTCTCTTAGACATAAAACGGCTTGCAGAGACCGAAACCGACGACGAAGCCTTCTACCGCGACATTTTTGACCTCTTTGCCAGTGATTCTCGCAGTCCACTGCTTGGTCGAATGTCAGCTTCAGCGAGCGTCACAGGTCGAATTTCCCGAGTTACGTTCAATCTTGCGCTCAAGGGTGTGCGGCGTGTCCTAGACCAAGTCGACGCGCAACGCGGCTACGAAATCCCTCTCGGCGTACCTGATCGCATGCATTGGCGGATTTCGAGCCATTGGCTGCGAGAGCAAGCTCACTAATGCCACAGTTTTTCGGGCTTTCGTCTCATTGTTCGGGGACGTGGCAGAGCGCGTCAACAGCCGCTTTGGAAATCAATACTCCACCGAACAGTTCGAGGAAGTGATGCGACCGTTCTTCCAGCAGCTCAAAGCCTCGCAACTGAAGAGCCCTGGCCAAAGCCATCGAGCCCTGTACGAGCGGTTTCAAAAATCGCTTGTCCAGCAATTT
This sequence comes from Sandaracinaceae bacterium, assembly GCA_016712745.1. Taxonomy (GTDB): domain Bacteria; phylum Myxococcota_A; class Polyangia; order Polyangiales; family JADJQN01; genus JADJQN01. The sequence continues at coordinate 6,196 of JADJQN010000009.1, read as the reverse complement.
CGGATCTCGTAGTTCAAACCGATGAGCTTGCTACTTGATGCAACTCAGTCCAGCCTTGTCGGTGGACTCTTACGGGTCAATCGGCGCCGAAGGAAACGTTCGATGCGCTCCTCGTTGGCCGGCGAGGGTGCTATCCATCGTATGATGCCATCAAAAGAACTGGCAGCTCGATTTTCAGGACGCTGCTGCGGTTTCGGAAATGGTGGCAGTCGAATCATCAAGAATGGCTTGTGCCGCCTTGCAATCGTTCAGCAACGTAGAGAATGACCTCGAAGACTTGAATCGTGTGCCGTGGGCTTTTGTGTGCGCCTACTACGCGGCGTATTACTCAGCGAACTGCTTGGCGCAAGTCTTCGGTGAGGGTGTTCGATACCTAGACCGCGATCGGGTTCGCGCTCTGGATCAGATATTTAATGCGTACTCGGTAGCGGACAAGCCCACTCGCGGATTGTACGGCATTGAGATCTCGGCTAACGGCATGGAGTTGACTCTACGGCCTATAAGCTCGAAAATGGGTGGAACGCATGAGTCCTTTTGGAGGGCATTTGAGTCCACCGTCAAACGAATCGAAGCGAACGTACTATCCGGAACGCTATTGCCAGCAGATTCGCAGCGGGTGTTTGTAAAGCTGAGCAGTTTCCGTTCACTTATCTCATCCAAGTCGCGTCCATCTATTTGGCTGAGCGAGATTCGAATGCGGTACAGTACCGACACGAGATGGGGGGGTCTGGTTTCCCGCCAAACCTCGAAAACGATTGAGAATTAGGATGTCGCACGTGGCGGCGCGCTGGCGGATCGGATCCCATGAAGATCGACCTGGCGGCTAACGACGATGAGATTGCTTTTCTGTCTGCTTGTACGTTCTTGGTTTCGTACTGCAGGGAGTTGGTCGCCCGATTGAGCGTGTTGTGTCAACCAGGAGATTCATTTCTGGCTGAAGGTCCGCTGTACTACCTACGAGACAGAGAATGCCCGGTTGGGACTTAGCCTTAGGTCTCAAAGGTGGTTCTAGTTGACTTTTCGTTGAATTTCGAAGCCAGCCACAATTGCTAGTCCGTGAATTTCGCTGCTGAGCATTCCGCGTCAATCGCACAGCGTGAACCTCAACCCGTTCGAGAGGTTTGTCTGCTTCGGCGCCGCCGGGTCGCGGAACCAGCCCTGCGCGTAGAACACTTGGCCCGCGACGAACGGTGAGCCGAGTGCTGCGGGGTTCGCTCGCATCCACTGATTGAAGTCGAGCCGCAGTTCGCCGTTGCATTGGCCGGCGACGCCGCCGGAGTCGAGCACGCCCGTGCGGGTCACCGGGTTCGCGATGCACTTGAAGCTCGGGCTGCCGGGGGCCCACGGCGTGGCGAGCTGGTAGAAGCCATAGAACAGCGTTCCGTAGCGCTGCGCAGGCACGTCGCGAACGACGATGTCGAAGCCGGAAGTTGCGATTGAACCGGCGCGCCCTCACCCGGTGATCGATGGCACGCAGCCGTGCACGGTGGTGCCCGCGGTGCAGTATGTCACCATCGACGCTAAGCAAAGATCGGCGGCGAATACGTCGAGGGCGCTGTTTGTGTCGGCGAAAGAGAAATTCGTCGCCGCACTCGTGAAGGCAACTCTCGATGCATTGTCCGAGAGCGACGGTTCGGTCGAGGCTCCATTCCCTTCGAGCGTCGGAGAGACGACGCTGACGCGAACCACGTTGCGACCGACGATGGTCCGAACGAAAACATCACTCTTCAGATTTGTGTCCGCAGGGACCACGTTTGACGATGCTGTGCTGAACGCGATGCGCGTGCCGTCGGGAGAAAACAGCGGCGTCGTACGCGTTTCCAACGGGGTCTCCCGCGTCGTCGGTGCTCATGCAACTGACCTGACCGGTCAGCCGGTCGAACACGAAGACATCGAAGTTCCAGCCGGAGTCTCCCGGCACAATTCCATCGTGCTCGAACCCCACATAGCGACCGTCTCGCGAGATAGAAGGCTTGCGAGAATTATCGGCCCCGGAGACCAAGGTCTGTATCCCCGTGAGCGTGTCCGCCAGCATCACGGCCGAGTTCGACCACGAAGATGCAATTCGATACGCAACGAAACGTCCGTCGCCTGAAATTGCGAGAGCGAATAGTAGGGGTTTGGACTCACTGCGATGCTGTGACGAGAGGCAAACGAGTGAAGTCTGCCCCGAAGTCTCGTCGCGCAGAAAGACACCATTGTTCGCGCCAACTGCGCCGAAATTTGTGGCACCGCTTGTGAATGCGATCCTGGATCCGTCATCGGATATGGCAGGCGACGAGCTCTGGTCGTTCCCTTGATACCCGTCGTTGAGACGCTGACCCGCGATGTGACGCCGGTGGTTAGATCGTGAACGAACACGTCGTTCACACCATTCGTGTCGTTGGCCACAAGATTCGTTGCGTCGCTCTCGAATGCAACGAAACCTCCGTTGCCGGCGATGCATGCCGTGAGGCTCCTTCCGTTCGCTTCTGCGCCGGATGAATCGACGCTGACTCGCCACGTCAATCCGCTTGCGAGGTCGCGAACGAAGACATCTTCCTTTCCATTACCGTCACCCGCGACGAGATTCGATGCGGCGCTCACGAATGCCAGGCGGAATCCGTCCGACGACGTGGTTACGTTTCCGCTCGCCTGGTCCGCCGGCACTCCCGCTGAACTCACACTTGCTTGTACGACCGTCTGGGCGGGCAGCGACGTCGCCGAAATCGCAATGGCGGAGCCAATCGAAATCACGAAGGGACCGCGGGCGACAGCTTCTCTCAGTCGCATAGTGTGAACCTCAATCCGTCGCTCAGGTTGGTTTGCTTCGCCGCGCTGGGATCGCGGAACCAGCCTTGCGCGTAGAAAACTCCGCCGCCAGTGAATGGCGATCCGAGCGCCGCCGGATAGGCGGCCATGAACGCATTGAAGTCGACGCGCAGCTCGCCGTCGCATGCACCGACGCTGCCGCCGGAATTGTGCGCGCCCGTGCGAAGCACGGGATAGAAGATGCAGAGGTAGCTCGAACTGCCGAGGCCCCACGACTGTCCGGTGGGTGACAAGCCGTAGAAGATCAGGCCGACGCGCTGCGTGGGAACATCGCTGACGACGATGTCGAATCCGCCCCCTGAGATGGACGACGGAACGCCGTCGCCGCCGATCGAGGGTACGCAACCCTGGACGGTCGTGCCCGCCGTGCAGTACGTCGCAAGGAAACCGTCGTCGATCGTGCCGTTGCAGTCGTTGTCGAGTCCGTCGCAGATCTCAGGTGCACCCGGGTACACCAGCGTATTCGCGTCGTCGCAATCGCCGTCGAGCGACGAGTATCCGATCGTGCAAGGGGACTCGAAGAACAGAGCGTCTCCTGCTCCGGTGCCGTCGAGATCGGCGTCGACGGAACACGCGTGCCGAGCGTCGAATTTCGCGATCCACGCGTCGGTTCCGCCGAAGTGCGCGCCGCCCAGGTTCGCTCCCGCAGACCCTCCGACGAACACGTTTTGAATGTCGTAGGCGGTGACTGCTCGGGCTGAGTCGCCACCGGTTGATCCGAGTTGTTCTGTCCACAACTGGTTCCCTGCGGCGTCGAGGTGCGCGATCCAGCCGTCAGAGGATCCGGCCGTAGGTCCACCTAGACTTCCCGCCGTGTCGCCCACCACGATCAGTCCACCCGATCCGTCCATCGACGCCGCGTAAGCGGAGTCGAAAACGGCCGTGCCGAACTGGATCGCCCAGAGTCGAGTTCCTGCGGAGTTGTAGCGGGCGACCCACACGTCGTAGAAACCGGCGCTCGCACCGAACAAAGCACCCGACGTGGATCCACAACGAACACTCCGCCCGACGCGTCTGGTGCGGCGGCGAGCGCTTGATCCGTGACTGAAGTCCCGAACTGGCGCCTCCAGAGTTCAGTTCCCGACGAGTTGAATCGCGCAATCCATGCGTCCTCGGAGCCGAAGCTGGACGCGGCCAAGTTTCCGGTTGTGCTTCCGCAAACGAAACGCGCCGCCCAACGGATCGCTCGCGACGGCGCTGGCGATATCGGTCCCGTTTGTTCCCAGTTGACGAACCCAGCCAAGAGAACCGCTGGCGTCATACCGCGCCAGCCATGCATCGCGGAAACCAGCGCCAACTCCAGCAAGGCTGCCGAATGTGGCGCCACTGATCAAAACTCCACCTTGGCCGTCAGAGGCTGCGCCAGTCGGGTAGTCGCTCGCGCTGCTTCCGAGTTGGCGAGCCCAGAGGGCAGCGCCGCTTGCGTCGTATCGCGCCACGTACGCGTCCAGCGAACCGAAGTAGGTGCCTCCGAGATTGCCCGCGGCTTCGCCTGTGACGAACGCACCGCCGCTTCCGTCCGATGCGGCCGCCAAAAGCGTGTCGAACCCGGGCGTTCCGAACTGGATCATCCACATTCGGTTTCCGGCGCCGTCGCGACGTTCTAGCCACGCGTCGTAGCCACCAGCATTCGCTGCGCCGAGTTGCCCGTTGGTAGATCCGCCGACGAAGACGCCGCCAGAACCGTCGATTGTCGCCGCGTACGCGGATTCGGTGGCGTTCGTACCGAACTGCTGCACCCACACCTGGGGGGACGCGGTCGCGGCCCCGGACAACATCACGAGGGGAGAGCGCAGGCGCGAGCTCCGCGGCGATGACTTTGTTGGCGAGCATGTATGCAAACCTGTTGGGGAACCGGGCCACGTAACCCGCGCGCGCCGAGGCTGTGTAGGTGGAATCCTTGAGTAGCGTGGCGCAACGCGCGCCTCGGGCCGCTGCGTGACACACGCGTCGAACACCGAAGCGACGGGATCATGCAGCGGGCCCCAGACGCGGAGCGTCCAGGGTCGGCATTGATCGGCGGCCCGACTGTGCGAGTGGCGGCGGACTCGCGCGTGCATGCCCGAGGCGTCGCCGCGCGATGTCGAACCCTCCGCTCGAACGCGGCGCCGTAGGCGGACGGTCAGGAGCCGCGGGCTCCGACGATCAACGTCGTGTCGTTGAAGACGTGCGTTCCGGGGGACAATTCGAGTTCCACCGAGAAGGCCCGCGTTGCGTCGAAGCGACTCGGAGCGAAGAGGATCGTGCCGCGAACGCGAACGTCGACCTCGGGCTCGCCGTCGACGCCGGGCTGCAGCAGTCGCGATCCCAACGAGGTGCCGTCGCCTGCGCCGTTGGAGTGCTCGAAGTAGTGCGCTGACATCGCGACCACCGTCGGCGCGCCACGCGTCGCACGCGGTTCGTCGAGCCATGCCGGCTCGCTCAGGCGATTCCGAAGCTCGCCGTTCGTGCACGCGCGAATGGGCAGGAAATCCAGTCGAACGGTCGCGAGTCTCGAAACTTCCACCCGGAGAAACAGACCATCGCGTCGAGCAGTGACGCCTTCTGGAAGCACGAGTTCATCCGCCGCTGGCAATACAAAACTCTGCGCGCGTCGCATCGTGATCGCAGACAGATCGACGTTCTCACCGCCCGTGACATCGTTCAGGAACTCGACCAGTCCGGCGAGGTAGGCCAGCGTCGGAGTGAACTGGTCGCCATCCATCAACGGGTAACAGTTGAGGTCGGCGACATGCACGCGGAGGCCGAGATAGTGCAGCGCGATGGAGTCATTGTCGTCCAGCGCATCGTCCGGAGCTTCCGGCCGGCTGGCCGCGTCCATCATCGCCTCCGAGGGCAATCCACGCAGTTCGAACCCAACGCGAGCGGACCCGTCGTAGCCATCGAGCGTTGCGCGCACGCCGAACGAATCGGTGGATTGCTTCCGCTCCGGCGCGAGTCCGTAGATCTCGAACACGCTCGCCGCCAAGTCGCGAGCCCGCTCGCCGTCGAACGTGCCGCCGTGCGAATTTCCACACGAGATCGGAATGCTCGGGACCACGGTATGGGCGCGACCGTTCGGCGCGCGCGGCCGAAGGTCGATGCGAGGTACCAACACGCCGACCGCCAGTTCGCCGGGGACGGCTGCCCACGGAACAGATCGAGCACGCGCTCCTCACGCGACGGCGTCGGCTGCTCCGGTCGCGGCTCCGACTGCGCGAGCGCGATCCCAGAGGCGAGCGCAACGAGCAGAGTCGTCGCGCCCACCGAGCCGCTCATCGCCTCCCACAGTGACCGTCGTTTCGACATGATCGATTCCAGGATTCCGCGCTGCCAACGTCTGCCAACCTCGGAGCGCCACCACTCCACCGGCTGCAACTCTGCTGAGAACGCGTGCGGTCGCTCC
>JADJQN010000008.1 GCA_016712745.1 Sandaracinaceae bacterium | reverse complement strand
ACGACACGACGCCCGCTTGTTGATTGCGCCGTGAGCGAATCGAAGAAAAACGACAACTACAAAATCAAGCGCGAGTGCGCGCAATACCGGCGTCGAGTTTAGTGACGTTGTACGACGGTGCAACAGCATCGAGTCGAGCGAGCGAGGCGCGACCAACAAACGGCGCGCCGACAACAGCCTGCCGAGCGGACACGAGCGACGCGCCGACACTGAGCGACACGAACGACGCGACGAACAAGCAAGCGACGGCTTGCGCACCACCGACCAGTGAAGCACTCGCAACTCGTCGACGTTCAAAAACGTCTCAGCAAAGCAAAGAGAACAGCGCGAGAACGGCTTGACCGACAGCCGACGCCGCGTGTCGCGTCGTCGACGGGGAGAACCAGAAATCGAAATCTGTTGACAAGATCAGGGGATTTAACGCATTGTTTTTCGATGACAACAAGACGAAATCAACGTTGCGCAACCTCTGAGAACAAACAGGGCGACATTGTTTGCCGGTCGGTCGGGTCGAGCGAGCCACGCGACGCGACCGGATCCGGCGGCCGTTCACGCTTCGAACCGTGTCTGTCGAGAAATTCAGAGTGCGCGCAAATTTACGCACGTCACACAAAGAAAGCGAAACACAAACGACAACCAAACGCACGTCGCGCTCAACGGCGAAACGCGAGCAGCTCGTTCGGTGCGGCCGGTCGTCGACGCCCGAATCGAGCCGACGCGCGACCGCCTCGCCCGCCCGTGTCCGGTGGCGCATCGTCGTCGAAACAACTGCGCGAATTTGAATCAGTCCCAGAAATGCAATGTCGCTGTTCTCGTTACCCGACGACAACGACGAAACGACGGTTTGCGCGACGTCGGGTCGGGTCGGGTCGGCGAGCGAATCCGGCTGTGTGTGGCGAGCGACGCTCGCTCGGTTGGTCGACGAAACAAGCGATTCGCAAAAATCGCAAATCGAGCAACACACCGTGAAACTGACCGAGCGTGACACGAGCAAATGCAGCAAATCAATGGTGGATGATGCAGTTGATCATTTTTGTGTTGGTTTTGTGTTGTGTGGTTTGTCGCCACTCGCGCACGGGTTCGCGATGAACAAATGTTTCAATAAAATCGAAATTGTTTGTCCATTCACATCAATCGATAATTTTTGAATGGTTGTAGTGCGAGAGAAAATAAACAAGACGTTGTTTGCGGCATGATTGTTGACGATTGTCGACTCGAAAAAACGACCGCGCCAAATCGAAAAAACAAGAATCGATTGAAAAAAAGAATGAGACAAATCGCAAACAATCATTTGATTAACGTGTCGATGTTTGTGAATGAGAGTGTAACACAAACGATTTCGAATGAAGCGAGAAAATCAAACATGTTTTGCAACAAAACAACGCGATTCAACTCAGAGTCGCAACAACTCGAGTCACCTGTTTGTTTTCTTGATTTGAGAGACATTTGAATTGATGAATTGTCGTTGAACAATAAAAAAAATCAACGTTGAGATGAACAAAAAACAAATCGACAATTGTGAAACAAAACAGTGTGCGAAATCGACAAAGCAACACAAAAGACAAAAATAACATTCGCTCATGAACAACTCAAACAAACAAAAACGATGCCCCAACCAACCATCTGATTTTTTTTGTCTTTTGATTGATCATTCAAACTCAACGTGATTGTTTGATGTTGTTTGGAACCGATGAAAAGTCTGAAAAAGCGAAACGAAAAACAAAAAGAGAAAAAGAGAAAAATCAAAATCGCACTTGTCAACGTTGTTTGCAATTGCAACCACCATCTCGCTCGACACGATTTGCATGTCTGTGCACAGCGTCAGGTGCGACGAGTCACACGTCGACAAACGACAACGGTCTGTGCGCCGACGCAAAAACGAAAACGAACGCACACCGAACGAGACGAGAAAAACAATTGTGCACCGACAAAATAAAAAAACACAAATCGATTTACAAAACAAAAGACAACAAGAATCATTTCAAACGCACCGTGATTGCGAGAACAAAACGACGTGTTTGTTGTTTGTGTCGAGCCAGCCAACACACAACCGAGAAAATCGTGTTGAATCTGTGAGATAAAAAACAAAATATCAATCAAAATCACACTTATTTGTCAAAAAAAAACAGATCATATCAAATTGACACACAACAAACGCACTTTCGAGTTGGTTGTGTCGGCGTGTCGGTCGAGCCGGCGCGTCGAGAGCCGAAAACCCGGTCGAGAAAACGAAAATAAGAAACAAGAATCTGACGAGACAAGCGATTATTTGATTGAAACACACATAAAATACAGTGATGAACACGACAAAAATAATATCGCTGACCTCGTTTCAACAACGCGCGTCGTTGTCGTGTCGGGGCCGGTCGACGCGACAAAACGGATCGTCGTGGTGCGCGCCTGTTTTCAAAAAATCGCCAAACACACAAAATATCATCGGCAACACGACTGTTGAGCGAATGACAACAAGAAAAAAATAAAGAAAAAACGGCGCGCCGCACCTCTGGTCGTTTGTCGCGCGTTCGCTCGCCGCGTCGACCCGAGCCGAATCCGGCCGACTGCGCCGTCGACGCACGCGCCGCTCCAACTCTGGCGTCGAATCGAGCAAAAAAAAAAAAAAAAATATCAGCACATCGATGAAATGATAAATGGTTAAAAAAATACGCTCACTCGAGGCGCGTGTTGATCGATGATGCGCGACACGTTTGTCGTCGCAACGCCCGGATCCGGCACTTGTGCTGCGCCAACCGGTGAACATCGGAACAGCAATGCGCGCGTCAACTCGATAAAACAAAGAAAAGACGCTTTCCAATGAACAATTCAAAAAATGAACCTGATTTCACGCGGTGAAGTGTCGATCGATTGTCAAAACGCGACTGACACATGACAAGCCGAGTCATTGTGTATCGTTTGTGTTGTCAAAAAATAACACAACTCGAATCATGTTTGTACCAAAATAACAAAACTAAATTAAAAATCACGTGTAATGCAGTGCGAAATTCGGGCGGGACAGCTGGTTCAGTCAGTCGCGCGCGCTCGCTCTCTGCGTCCGCTCGTTGGCCTCGTCAACGTTTGGTCGGCGTCGGCAGTTGCACGTCGTGAATCTGAGAGCACGCCGACCGAACCGCGTCGTCCAGGCTGACGAACGCGCCGCTGCGGGGCGCGTCACCGAAAAAAAACACACTCACCAGCGGCGAGCAGTCAAACAGGCCGCCAAAGAAGCTCTTCGTCGCCGCCTCGTCGAGCACGACGACGCGAAACGGCGGATTGGCAGCGCGAATGCCGGCCTCGACCGTGCTCGCCACGCCACGTCGCGCAACAAACACGAGCGTCACTTGCTTCGCGGTCTCGATGCCGGCGCGGCGGTACGGGTGCTTCTCGTTGTCCAGCGCCGATTTGAGCTTGTTCTTCACGCTCTCGATCGATGTCAGCACGTCGCTGTTCGACAACTCCGTGACCGACGCGGTGGCCGAGTACTTGACTTGGAACAGCAGCAGATGCTGTCGTTTACCAACCCCAGCCGCACGACGTGTTAAACAAAAAAAAAAAGACAACGCATCGCGCACGCAACGCAGGACCGGTTCGCTGGACGTCAGCTTCAGCACCAGCGAGCCGTCGATGCCGACCATCGACGCGTTGCTCGAGTACTGCACCATGCCGTGCGCCGTCGCGTTGGCCGCGTCGCCGCCGACCACGACGCTCTTGTCGATCGCCGGCGCCAACGGGTGCACGGGCGGCGCCGTCAGCGCCGCGCTGCCGTCGGACCACTCGGCCTGCCACAGCGATCCGCCGCTGACCGCAACGCCCGGCGACGGCACGACGATCGTCGCGTCAAACTCGAGCTTGTCCAGCGCCGGCACGTCTGGCGGTTCGACGATGATCTTCGGCGCCGGAAAGAGCGAGTTGGCGCGCGACTCGTTCTCTTGCGCCAGCTCCACGGGCGACTTTTTCTTGGACTCGGCGTGGCCGTAGCTCGATGCAAAGAACTTGATCTCGGCGCGTGCGAACGGCTTTTGGCCGCCACTTGGCCAGAACTTGCGCGTCGTGCGGCGCAGGTGAAAGAGCTGCATCTTGCTCGCTGTGCGCACGCCACGCGCCGCCCCCAGCGCGCAACAAGAAAAAGTCAGACAAATCTCGATTGATCGACGACGGTGCGCGCCATAACAACAGCCCGACGAACCGAGCGTGAAGAAGAACACGTGGTCAAACAGCTTGCCGACGTCGGTGCCAAGCAGCGCGCCGTTGAAGTGCGCCACGCGCACCGCCGTGCGCAGGCAAGCCAGCTTCGGCTTGTCGTCACCAAAGTGCCGCCAATCAACATGTGCAGCACCATCGATGCGGCGATGCGCGGCACATCAGACGCGTCGCCGCTGAGCTGCTGCTTGTTCACGAGTTCGCCGGTTGCGATCGCTGCGCTGAACATCGAGTGCCACCATGTCTGCAGCACGCGAGCAAACGGCGCCATATGAGCGCAGCAAAGCAGAGCACGCCCATCGTCATCAAACCTCGCCATTAATTGTCATGCCTGTGCCGTATTCGCCTTTCTCTCGTTGCAGGAGCTCGTACGAGACGTCTTGAAGCGACGGCAGCAGCCAACGTGCCAGCGTGCTGTTCGGCTTCTGTTGTCGCGAAGCGTGAGACGACACGATTCCACGCTCCGCTGCCGGCTCACAAAGAAAACGCACCGCCGTAGCCCGGTTCCAGCCACGAGATCCACTCTGCAAACGGACGCTTGACAAAGTGCTCGAACAGCGCCTCGAGCAGGCGCGCATGGCCGCCCGTCGCGAGCATCATCGTGTACAGCAGCGCGACGTTGTAGCGGCTCACGTCCACTGCGAGCGGGCAAGCAGCAACTGTAACGGCCAAAAAAAACGACAACCAGATCGCCTGCACAAACCTGGATCGACCTTGGCACCCAGCGCGGCTGTCGCGCGGCCAACCGACCGGCGCCGTCACCGCGAGTTACGACGACGCCAGCGACAAACGGCGCACACCGTGAATGCGATTGAGATAGTACGTGACGAACGCCTTATCGTTCACCAGGTCGATCGGCTCGAGCGCCAACCAATTGAGCGTGCGCCCACTTTGGCTGCTTTCTGCGTGCTCGATCAGGCCAAGCGACGTCAAAACGGCCGTGCGCCGTCCTTTGTGACCACCACCAGCACCGGCGGCATCGACGGCCGCGAGGATCGACTTGTAGCACACGTGCGCGCCGCTCCACGCGACGCCCTACCAAGTCCACGCCACAGTGAACCACGACAGCAAGTGCGCGAATTCGTTACCCCACCTCCTCAAACACCTGCAATCAAAAGCGCAAACACGGTCAGCGGTCGCGCACGATTGGTCGGCACGCGTCAAACCCACCGTGGTCTGCCGAGAAACACAAAGCCATCAACAAGTCAGCGCATTCGACACGCACAAACAACCAGCGCGTACCAAAAGACTCGTCTTTGAGATCTCGTCGATCAGCAGCACCGTGCGCACTTTGCTCAGCTCCGCGCGTCGGCCAGCGCAAAAGTTCTCCTCGATCGCCGCGACGACGGCTGTCGCCAGCTTGACCTGGTCGTCGAGTTCGTCGAACTTAAAGCCGAACGACAGCAGTTCTTGCGATACGTTCTTGAGCGCGTCCTGAAACGACGTCGTCTCTTCGTCCGTCGTGGGCGCGCCGCAAAAGTACGAGAGCAGCAGGCGCGCCGCCAGCGGGAAGCGCAGCGTGCCGCTCATTTCGCCGTTGAACGTCACCACGATGCGCAGGAAGTCGGTGAATTTCTGGCTCTCGAGCTCCATCGTCGCGGCACGGTCGATAAAGTGCGACTTGCCCATGCCCGAGCCGGCCGCCAGCACGTTGATCGTGACATCAGCTCCGTTGTCGCGAGTCGGCGACGGATTTTGCAACACCTTCCGCACGTCCGCAAACATCTTCAGGCGCTTCGCGTCAAACTCGTCGCCGTAAGTGTGCGCCGCCAGACGCCCGTCGCCGCTGCAGTCGCCGCGCTTCGCCGGCTCCTTGATCTTCAGCCATGCGGCGCTGTTCTTGCATTTCGCGTTCACCTCAGCGACGACTTTCTTGACCAGCTTCTCGATCGACTGCGCGGTGCGCCCAGTGACGGCGCGTGAGACCGAGCGCAACGCAAACGACCCAACGCACCGCGCCGGTCAGTTTACGGTCGTCTGGAGAATGCGGACACAGTCTGTCAACGAGCGCACGCGACGCCGACGAGAACGACACCGCACCGGCCGGCGGCTTGGTTGGCGGCGCGCTCGCGGCTGAATTGCGCGTCCCGTCGCCAGCGTCAAGAACGCGCGCGCGCAGACACATAACGCACCGGCCGCAGCAGCGGCGTCGCTGGCGCTTGACGAGTCCGGCGATGCGCTCGCCGACGCGACCTTGCGCCCGGCACGCGTCGCGCTCACTGCGCCGCCGGCCGAATTACGAGCGAAATCGTCGACGCGGCGAGTCGCCGGCGCGCGGCACAGCGCCGAAGCAGCGCGCATCACGCACCGCGTTTCGGAGACGCGCTCGCTGCGCCGGTTGTCGCGCTCGTCGGCGCGTTTGCTGCCGCGGCGCCCGCTGCGTCGCGTCGCGGCGCGACGCGTCAGCCAGCGAAATGCGCCGCGGCCGCGCCGGCGCGGCGCCGAAACGGCCCGCGGGCCAGCGCGCGCCCACACGCACCGGCCGCAGCAGCGCCGCTGACGCCGCGCGTCGCGTCGGGCGGCGCGGTTGCCGCGGTCGCAAACGTCGCGCGCGCCGCCGACGACGCGAGCGCGAGCACGGTGCGCGCGCGCGCCGACGCCGCCGTGCGCGCCGCCAAACGCGCCGAAGCCGACGCCGCGCGCGACGCCGCCACTCGTCGCCGACGTCGCCGCCGCCGTCGCCGGTGCCGCCGCCGCCTTTGCCGCCGCCGCCAGCGCTCGTTGCGCCAGCGTCGCCATCGCGCTCGGCGCTCGTTGAATCACGAGCGACGCCGTTGCTGCTCGCCGCGCCGCGCCGTCGCCACCCCCCGCCACGCCGCCACCACCGCCGCCGTCGTCGTCACACGCACCGCAACACGACAACCGCACAAACGCAAGGCGCGTGAGTGCGCACACGACTGGCGAACGCGCGCGCGGCGCCCGCCGCACCAAGCATCGCGTGCGAGTGGGTGTTTCGCGCGAGCCGACGTTTTGGCGCGCTTCGTCGCGGCAACCGGCTGCGTCGGCAAACGCAAGCGAGAGAGCTCGAACGGTGGCGGTTTCAATTCGCAACGCGATCGCGCGAAGAAGGAGTCGCCCGCGCCGATCAGAAATATGTCAGCGGGTTGCGCAAACGAGAATCGACACATGCCGACGAACCAACACGGCGCGCCGCCACAAGCGAGCGCTTCAAGCAAAAAAGAAAAACAAACAAACCACAACAGCGCGTCATACAAAGAAAGAAAAACCTATCGACAACGTTTTCGTTGTCATCGCTCGCGTTGCAACAGATACGCGCAACAAAACACAAGTCGCACAGCACATGCGCGCGCAACGCCAGAAACGAGAGCAGTGTAAAGCGGCGCACATCCGGAGCGAAACGCGCTCGACAAGCGCAATAACAGAGCCGAATCGACGCGCACGCGCACTGTGCACGTTGCGCGTATCGTGTGCGGCGATCGATGGATCCGAAACACTGCGTCGCACGTTCGATGCGTCACTTCCGCCCGTCGCCACCGCAACAAACAACTCGCAAGCGCGCCCCGGAACGACGACGCACCGGCCGATGCGAAACGAAACAAGCAACGTCGTTGCAACGAGCAATCTGACAAACGCGCGAATCAATAATTGCGTACGACGGCGCACCGGTCGTTGTGCGGGCGGGCGGCGGAACGTCGGCACGCGAGCGGTGAGTCTTGTAGGCCGCAGCCGACGTGACAACGTCCCAATGCCGCCCGCGCGGCCGTGTGTCGCGAGCGTCACGCGCGCAAGCGACGCAACGCGCCGCGCACACCCGCCGCGGTTCGCTAACCGCTCGTCGCGCAGCGTTGCGCGGCACAACGAGAGCGACTCTGCGCTCGCAGTTTAGAATGCGTCGTTCGTGTGCAATTAAAAACAATAAAAATTGTAACACGCACAGTCGTTGACGCACAACACACAGAAATCAGTTGATAAAACATGCGCGTCAAATCTAACGTTTGCACATCAACTGGATCAGAGCGTGAGGAAACAAACGCGCTGCAACAAGAAATTCGCCCGACCACGACACGCTTTGTGTTCAACTTGCACGCGACACGCGACAAAACGAAACTACAAACATCGCCATCAAATGCGCGTACACACCGGGTTGACGGCTGAACGAATCGTCTCGGGCGATGGCTGAAAGCCGCCAAACTGATGCCTGCGCGGCGGTGCGTCACGATTGCGTTACAACCATTCCCGAGCGTGCGCGCGCTCGTCAATCCGACCAGTATTTGTCATATAGTGCTGGCTGTCGAGGCCAATGATGTGGATCATTTCGTGAAGAACGATGCTCTTAAGCACCTGTCAAGCGACATCGGCCGACTGACGACCCGTCGGCCGCGTGCGCGACACGCCGGCCAGGCGCACCAGACTCTGTCAAAATTTGATACGGCAGCAAATTGAGCTGATCCGACAAGTCAGCCGCAAGCGTACGCGCCCAACGAGCGGCGCGCGACAGCTCGCTTGCGCACCAGGCCCATGATTGGTCGGTTGATCGAGTTGAAGCGACAAGCGAGCGGCCACGCGCTGCCGGCGCGCTTGTTTGGCGCACGCAGTCGAAAACATGACCAAATCGCTCGACATCTCGGAGCCATCGGTGTAGCGCGTCGGTGTCGCAACGCCGCTGTTGCCGCAGCCGCCACTCGCGGCGACACGAATCTCGGCAACTCGCGCGCCACGCTCAGCGAGACACGTCACCGCTGGCCGTCAAGTCATGCGCGTTCGTCATCGGTTCTAGTTGCGGTGGCAGCGACGTGCCGCGCGCTGCGTACCATCTTGCAGGTGCTGCGTCATCAGCGTCTTGAACTGCTGCGAAACGGGACGTCGTCGGCGCATACGACGCTCGCTGCCTTTGCGTCACGCGCCCGCCAAATCGCTCAAATTTGCGCGCCCCACACACCAAACCCAACCGAGTCTCACTTTATCGTCTGGCCGACCGTTTTTTTTGCAGTCGTTGGTGCCGCCTGACCGACAGCGAGGGCGAGCGGTCGGTGGGTGCGGCGGTGCTTGTGTCACCGACCGACCGACCAACGAGCGCGCGACACACGCACCTGCATTCCAGTAGGTCCAGTCGAATTTCACACGAATCAGCTGCAGTGCTTGGCGTTTTCTTCTTGAGCGTGCGGATTCGCTGTCGTTTGTCACCTGGACGAGTCGCGGGATCGGTGCGGTTCGCGCGGCCAGCCGGCTCCACACGACCCGACAACCCGCGACGACCGCCGGCTGACGACGCTGCCGACGCGAAACACATACGAGCAACTCGTGTGGCACGTGACGCGTTACGGAGTTGGCCAGCGCGTCGTCGTAACCGCAAGCCGCTTGATGGTGGCTCGTTCGGTTTTCCTGCGCGCGGCCCGTCGTCGCACGCACCGACCGACCGCCGCGCATGAGTGCAAAAAAACAACGCAGCTTGCGTGTGCGCAGGCGTGCGCGCAAGCGCCTTCGTCAAACCGGTCAAATTCACGTCAAAAAGGTTGCTGCGGCGCGGACGCGTCACGGCGGGCGACGCGCGCGCGCCGATTCACGAACGAACGACGAGCGAAAACGCACAGACCACAGAATCGTTGGCGTTGCACATGAGCAAATTCGCAGACGTGTCGAGCGGACACGGATACTGAATCGGCATAAAGTCCTTGATGCACGTCGGCAACGAAGCAGCCTGCGCGAAGGTGTCGGTTGGTCAGCGTCCAGCGACACGCCTTTCGATCGCACGACCGACACGCGCGCCGCCGCACGCCGCGCACGCACCGACGTCTGTCAAGACGCTGTTCAGCACCGCGGCTTCATCGGCGAGTACGCAGACACTGGCCGCAGCACGCGAAAACTCCAGCAACGCTGCGAACGTGCGCGTTGACCGTGTTGCGTCGTGGCGGGCGCGCGCGCATGCACGCACGCACGCGACCAACACAACCAACACGACGTCGACGCCCAAATACGCCAAACGCGAAACAAAAACAATCGTTTCACCGACATACAAACAGACTGACCGACGAAAACACAGATCATGAATCGTCTTCTTCACGAGAACAAGTCATCGTTCAATCAAGTGAGTTTTGCTTTGATTGACTGACGTGCTTTTGTCCTCTCGTCTCGGTGACACTAGGATGGATGGGGTCGATGGCTGACTTTGCTGGGTCACTTTACTCAAAATTCAAATTTGCTTGCTGTCAGTGCGAGCGAAGCGACGAATCCTGCCACACGCCTGCGACGGGAAAGGGAACCTTGACGGATCAACAAATAACCAAAAAATCAGGGATGACAGACTGACGAACGGACAAAACGACTGATTGTTTTCTTATTCTGCTAGCAAATTGAAATGAAATCAATCATTCCAAAAGGGTTTGCTTGCGCCGATGGACGCCGGCCGACCGACAGCCCGCCCAAAACTCGACTCGCACGACAAAACGATCATTGTCTCGAATCGCCTGCCGGTGACGCTCGCCAACGGCGGCGCGTGCGTCGACACGTCGGTGCGCGACACGTCGGTCGGCGACGGCGGCCGTCGCAACGCTCTCGTCGGGCGACGTCGTTGCGCCGTCGTCGGCTGTCGACGCCGGCGGCTCGACGACGACGTGAGTGATGTCAAAATCAGTCTTGATTGCGCCCATTTTCGTCCGTCAGACGTCAGCCGATGCGTTGCACGTCACGCGCCCGTCACGCGCCGAGACCAGCGCGACGTTTGTCGCCGCGTCGCACGAGCCGGCCGACAAAACAGTGCTCGCTCAACCAACCACAACGGCCTGTCTGTCGGTCGGCCGGCAACCAAGTCACTCCAGGTTCGAAACTCGCTCGTTAGAAGAATGCGCAAACGACCGACCGTAGCCGACCGACCGGCGTTGCGTCGGGCGACGTGTCGACGAGAAACGCCGACGTCGCCGCGTCGCCGAGCCTGCACAAGAGCCGGGGCTTGTGACCCCGAAACGGCACGCGCGAGAAAAAAAGCACGCATGCAACTTGATATGACACATACCCAACCAACGCCGACAATGGAACAATCAACAATAATCGCTGCTCGTCGTCGTTGTTGACAAACTGTGAGCGCAACAGACGCGCGTTAATCGATCTCGGTGCGCCATGCGTACGGTGCGACGAACCTTTAACCGAGCCGTCGATGTTGTCGCAATCGCCGCCGTCAATGTCGACGGCGAAGCGTCTGCCAGCGACATTTTGCAACGCAGCCGAGTCGCGTCGTCGCCAACGTCAGCGAGCGCGATCTCGACGTCGCGTCGTCGCGCGTCGTCGCTCGACGTCGCTCCGTCGGACAGGCGAGTCGCGTCGTCGTCGTCGTCGTTCGGCAGCGGCGGCAGCAGCAGCAACAGAGTCGACGGTGCGCAACTGAGCCAACGCGTCGCTGATCACGACGAATGGCACGCTCAAGTCGCGCTGCGTCGCTCGATCGTGCCACCGCAAGTGCCGCGCGCCGCTGACGTCCTTGAAAACTGCGCACGAAACACAATCTCAACCAAGGCATGCAGGGTGCAAACAAACAAAACAAAACAAAAAACAAACAAACTTTACTTGTGAACGAAGGTCGCAACAAATGTGCCATTTTGTGATGCCGATGCGTTCACTCGATGCCGAGCGCATCCAAGATCTGCGCCGAGCGCGATCAACGCAAAGCGCGTTCTCGCGCTCTCGTTTGTCGCGTCACCGACCAATCGTTTGTGATGCCGATGAAACGTCGCGTCATTGCGAAACTGTGGCGAATCGACGCGCATTCACGAGACACTGGGTGCGCCGAGTTGGCGACCGACCGACGGACGCAGCAGCGCGCGCAAACCGCTACCCAATCGCGTCGTCTGCGTGTTTGAGCGGCAACTGCTGCTGCAAAGGCAAGACAACAATTGAAACATTGCGTCCGGCAAACGCGCGCGTCGATCGACAACTCACCGCAACGTCTGTGGCATCAAAGTAGTAAAGCTGGTTTCTGTGGCAAAGTGCATTTTCTCAGCTCGACCGAGAAACATTTGCAAGGCGCGGATTCACAAACAAAACAAACCAGTCCATGCGTTGTCTAAACACAAAAGTCACGCGTCACGTCAGTCGCCGGCAT
>JADJQN010000007.1 GCA_016712745.1 Sandaracinaceae bacterium | reverse complement strand
CCGACGGATTGGTGTCCACCAACAACCGCTGAGTAGTCCGTCCCGTCAACGTCCCCATCGAGGTCCACGTCGCCGCGCACGTCATACGACGGCGCACTCACCCAGCCCGCGACGATTGAATCGTCCGCGGAGTCACAGTCGCCGTCCGAGTCCGCATCGCCTGCCGGCATCCCGAACGGCACCCCGTACGCCGAGTACTTGACCCACTCGAGCATGCCTCCGGCATCGTCGATCAGCGCGACGACGTCCGCGCGCCAGTTCTGGCAGTAGTAGACGCGCTCTTCGAGCGTGCCGTCTGCAGCGCCAGTCCACGTATTCGTGTCGTCGCGATCGCGCATCACGACTTGGTCGATGTACGAGCTTCCGCCGTACCCACCGCCTCCGGCTGCGTGGTAGACGAACGATTCTTTTGGCGACGCATCGCTCTCACGGAATGTCGTTACCGCGCGCCAACGTTCGTCATAGACCGAGTGGTACTTCTTGTCGCTGCCGTCCGCGTCACCGTCGGTGTCCGTGTCTTGGTGTCGCGTGATCAGGTATCCGAGCCCGTTGTACCAGTATTCGCTCACCAGCGCAGAGTTGGAGCGGTTGCGCACCTTGCGCAGTCGGTAGAACGCGTCCCACTCGTACGTGTAGAGCTCGCCGTCATCGGTCATGTTGCCAGCGGCGTCGTACCCGAACGTGTAGTCATTCGACGAGTCATCGTCGATATCACGCGCGACGATCTCGTTGACCGCGTTGTGCGTCCGGTCATCGTCGAGTTCGTCCGTCTCGTTGAAGTTGTCGTCGCCGTCCAGGTCGACTCGATCGAGTTCCCAGTTGCCGGTGTGATTCAGCGTCCAGATTTGGTGACGCGTGCGTCCGGTGATCGACCCGCTTGCCAGCGTGCCTTCCTCGGCGTCGTAGAGGCGATTCAGATTGTCGTTCAGGTACTTGACGTCGTGGCCGGTGTGCACCGCGTCGTCCTGCGACGTGATGTTCGAGTTCTCGTCGTACCCGAGGGTGACCTTGTAGATGTCCCGAACGGTGGCGAGGTCCTTCGTCCACTTGCTGACGATCGTTCGGTTGAAACGGTCCAGCCCCGAAAACGTCGTCCCCGCGCCCGTGTAGAGCTTTGAGAACAACTCCGGTTCTTCGAGTGTCGTCTTCACCACGGACCCGGCGCCATTGTACTGGTACGTCACCAGTGCGGTGTCGAAGTCATCCGAGATCTGGGAGACGCGGCTCGCGTCACCATCGAGGAAGCCGGCGGAGGTCCGGTAGCTGTAGTTGTACGTGCCACCGGGCGTCGTGATCGAATCGCGGCGAAGCGTGTTACGGCCACCGGTCGCTTTGACGTGGGAGTACTGGACCGCCCAGTAACCGCTGCCGCCCACCGCCGAGTCCTTGTCCTGGCGGAAATCGGTCAGGTTGCCCCAGCCGTCGTACACGTACTTGACCTCGTCAACCACGACGTCGGGAGATCCCACGGTGGCATCGTCGTACTGCGTCACCAACTCCCTGCGGCCCAGCGCTTCGTACGTCGTACTGATGCGACGCACGGCTCCGTCGGCGATCGAGCGCTTCTGCGACACGCGCCGGTGGATCTCGCGTCCCGCGTCGTCGTAGTCAGTCTCAATGATGTTGTAGTCGCTCGTGCTGCCCGAGAGAGCCTGGTCACGTTTCCAAATCTGTTGACCCTGGGCGTTGTACGCGAAGGCGACGATGTCGTTCGTTGCGTCCGAAGAGTCGGGGTACTGCACCTTCCGCAACAAGTGCCCAGTGGCGATCTTCGAATCACCGGCGCTGCCGCCCTTCGTCGTGCCGAACGTGTAGGTCGTGACCTGATCGGTCTCCGGGCTGGGCAGGTCGGCCGTGATCGAAGTCTGCAAGCCGTCGGTGTAGCCGTACGCGACCACCTGGTCTTCGTCCGAACTGCTGCCACCGGCCGTACCGTCGACCCAGTTCGAGATCACGCGCGTCGTGCGGCCCATCGCGTCGTACTCGGTCAGCGCGACAATTCCCTTCGGGTCTGTCGACTTCTGCCGCGTGCCGTCGGTGTTGTACGCATAGCTCGTGCGCAGCGCGGTCGCAGATCGCGAAGGAACACTGAGCCCATCTCGATCGAAGTCCTCAGCGTTGGCCGTGGCGTGGTATGTGCCGTAGCGCACGACTTCTTCCAACCGGTCCCATGCGTCGTACCACTTGGCCGTGATCTGGATGCGGCCCTTCACGTTGGTGGCTGTGTACTTCAACGCGTCATTGTCACCGTTCGTGTCGAGCGCGGCGAGAGTGGCGCTGCTCCCGAGGTCGTCGTAGAGCCGTTCAATCCGGGCGCTCATGATCTCGTGGCCGTCGTCGTCGTATGTCGTCTGATGCTCCTCGAGCACGTGGTCGCTGGCAACGTCGAGCGCCTCCGCCCACGTGTCTTCGTCGCCGTCGACTTTCGCGAGCACGAAGCGATGTGTCATCCGCCCGAGCCGATCGTAGGCGAACTTTTCGAGCTGCTCGCCGTCGACTTTGACCCTCCGATTTTGGCGGTCGTACCAGGTCAGCGTTTCAAGGTTGTCGTCGTTCGAACCGTCGGTCGCGTCGATCTCGTGACGCGTCGATTTCCAGACGCGACCGCGCTCGTCGTAGTACGTGCGCCAGAGAGCCAGGCGATTCGTGTCGAAGTTGACGTCGTCGGTGGGGTCGCTGTCCGCGTCGAGACCGGAGACAGAGCTGTACTGACCGACGGCGGTCGCGCGACCGAGGTTGTCGTAGAGAGTGAGCGAATGCGGTGACAGGGGGCGCTCGGTGACGACGTGCCGACCGAAGAGGTCGTTCGTGAAATTCGTCTCGCGCTGCCCCGTCGTCGAGTCCTGAATGAACGCCGTTTGTCCCGTGACGTAGCCGTTCGAGTCGAATGTCGTCTCGGCGGTCTTGACCATGTTGTCGGGGCCGCTCCCCGAGCCGCCATCGAAGCTGTAATCGTTCGTGCCCACCCAGCTCGATACGGTGCGCCCGCGCACGTCGTACACGGCGCGGTGAATCGTGCCGTGCGGCTCGAGCGTTCGAACTTGGCGCCCCAGTGCGTCGTAGCCGTAGCTTGTCGCGTCGAAGTGCACGCCATCGGTGCCAGGCAGCGAACTCGGGATCACGAAGTACGCACGCTGCTCTTGCTGCTGCGTGCCAGTCAGGTCGTAAATCGAGACGGACAGTTGAGCGACGCTCCCGAACGAGCTGCCCGTGTCGACGGCTGTAATCGGATCAACGCCGCTCTCATCGATGAACACCGTCGGCGCGACCGTCGAACCGGCGAGCGCAACCGCGATCACGCCGCTCGCTTCCACTTTTCCGGCGTGGTTGGTGACGGAGTAGCGGACAGGCCCGTAGTACTTGTCAGTGGCGAGATCCTCATAGCGAGGAAACGTCAGCGTGACGTGCCGACGATCCGCCAGCACGGAGTGGTACATCGCGGACACGCGGCCTCCCGAATCCTCAGTCAACGCCAAGCGCCCCTGAGCGTCGTAGGTCATCGTCGTCGCGTCATCAATTGGGTCCGAGCCCGTGGCGTCGAAGTTGGTCGGCGGACTCAAGCGCGCTCGTGTCCGCGTCGTTGCGGATCTCCGTGACGAGTCCTTGCACGCGCAGCTTGTATCGCACGATCCGGTTGCCACCGTCGTTGCGAGCGTTGAAGTCGTCGCTGCCGTCGAGGGTGTAGTGAGTCGCGACCGTCAAGCCCGATCCCGTATCTCCGTTCTTTCCCGACGAGACCGCCGCTTCGGTCGCCGTCGATGTGGTCAAGGCCAGCGGCTGCGACACGCCGGAGTAGGTCGTGTAGTCGTAGTCGATCTTGTTCGCGGTCGAGCCGTATTGCGACTCGCCGAGCTCCGGGTACTCCCACTGCTCTTTGACCAGCGGCCGCACCAAAGTGATGGTCGGCGACGTGAAGCCCTTCGTGGCCTTGTTCGTCCACCAAACATGGCTCTTGAGGAACTCCTCGGTGCCCCCACTGCCTTCACGCCAAAGCTCGTCTGCGAGAAAGCCCGTCGCCTCGCCAGACGCAACGCGGTCATACACCCGCACGAGCCCCACGCTGCCGTCCGTGATCGCCCAGCTGCTGTGCGTGTAGGTAGTGATGCTCGCCGGAGTACCGATCGTCACGACGCAGCCCGTAGCATCGCGCGTGACGTGTGTCGCCCAGGATGTCGGCGAGCCCGAGGGGTCGCCATCGTGCTCGACGCGCGAGAGCGCTTGGCCAAGCTCATCGAAGTACTGGGTGATCCAGGGCGTGACGGTGGTCGACGGCGCCGTCGCGCAGTTCGGCATGTCGACCACGGTGCGCCTTGCCGCTTCGTTGTCGTATCCAGCGTCGTTCGTGTAGCCGGACGTGCCGTAGCTCAACGCGAACGATCCCGATCCTGCTGACCCGCAGCCGCAGTTCCCGGCGAACATCGCGTTTTGGATGCGACGGCTCGAGTCGTATTCAAAGTAGCCAGATGCGTAGCTCTTGAGCGTCGCGGTCGAGGCGCTGGTGAACCCGCTATCGAACTCGGGCTCCCCAGCACCGCCTTCGTTCCAGTCGTAGCGGCGCGCTCCCTCGGCTTCGAGCACGAGCATGATCGCGTGGTCGTGGCCGAGGACCGGCGGATCGGCTTCAGGATCGTGAGAGCCTTCCCAATAACGGTAATATTTGACTCGGATGTCGTTGACGCCGGAATCGGTCAACGGCGTCGTGGTCGTCACCGTCTTGAGGTCGCCGGCCTCGCCGTAGGCTTCGGTGCCGTAGTATCCGTACTCGACGCGCGCCACTTCCGTCGCCCCGCTGGTGACGATCACCGACTCGAGGCGCGTCACGCCTCCGATCGCCGAACCCGTGTACGCGTAGTCGAAGTGCCGCCCCGCGCTGTCGTACGCATCCGTGATGCGGCCGCTCGCGTCGTAGCCCGCTGACAGCGCGGCGCTGGCTGAACTCGTGCTGCCGACGTAAGCGACGTTGCCGGCAGGATCAGCCACCTTCCAGATCTGGCCTTTGTGGTCTGCGTCAGCGGTGTCGAAGCCAAAGAACGT
Source organism: Sandaracinaceae bacterium (assembly GCA_016712745.1). Classification (GTDB taxonomy): domain Bacteria; phylum Myxococcota_A; class Polyangia; order Polyangiales; family JADJQN01; genus JADJQN01. Next base: position 42,712 of record JADJQN010000007.1, on the reverse strand, counting down.
CGCCACCACCCCGTCCGGTGCGTAGTACGCCCACGTGTCGGGCGATGCATCCGTGCGCTCGAACACACCCGCCGCGCCGTTGGTGCCCTTGTACGTATTCGCAGTCGAACTCGCGCGCTTGAACTCCGCGTATCGATCCGCGCCATACACCAAATACAGCACGTCCTGTGCGTCATCCGAGGCGTGCTCGTAGAGCACGATCTCGGGTTGAGAGGACTGCGCCCAGTTGAACCCTTGGTAGCCATTCGACGCGAGATGCCCGGAGTTGTCTTGGCGGGCGTTGTACGACCTACCCACGACCCAAGGACTCGATGCAGGCAGCGAAATGTCGACATCGGAAGTCGTCCAAGTGCCGGTGTCGAGTCGAACGCCATTGAGCTCCGCTTCGCCACTCCACACGCGCTCAAACGGATTTCCGGCAACGGCGAGACGATGCGTTGATGCCTTGCGCATCGAGCCGTCGTGATTCACCCCGCGTTGTTCCGGCCGGGGCCGTAGACCTTGAACGGCCGTGACGCCCGCCCGATACGTTGTCAGGGTGTCGTCGTTGGTCGTCAGGATCTGCGCGAAGGCGGAAGAGCCCAGGACGGCAACCGTCGTGCTGAAAGCCAGGGACAACTTCGCGGAGCGAGCGAGCGATTGCGAATAACGCATGGCGGTCCTTTGCGATTCGAAGGAACTCAACCGTAGAACGCGAGAGAGGCGACGGCGTCGTTGGCTGGCGCCGCGCGCGCGACGCGGTCGAAGTTAGCGCTGTTTTGGAGCTTGGATATCTTCGATTTCATTCCCACCTTTCGGAAATAACGACTTACGACAATTGCCCATTTCGCTAAGCCATTATTGAGACTCGCGTCCGTCTCGAATCTGACGCAAATCCTTCCCAATGATCGGAAAGTCGGGCATTCTTGGCGCCAATAGTGGGATTGGTGCCAGGCATGTTTATTAGCGCCGCCTTGGCGCGATCCGATGCCGAGCAGCGTCAATTCCGAGAACTTGCGCAGGAATGGTCGAACTGCATTTGCGCAGGAACTTTTGAATGCGCGCGTCCACGCGCCGCGTGTACGTGGTAGATCATCTTCTCTGGTCGCGCGCACGTGCGCGAGCAACTGTCAGCTCGCTGGCCGCGACGCCAAGATTCTTGCAACTGCCTCGGTTCTCGGGAGAAATCAGCGATGTCGAACCACTTCCGTTCGTGTCTCGATTGCTCTCTGCGGACTCGCCGCCCTGGTGGCTGCCGGCCCCTCTTTGGAAGTCCCTTTCAGCCGCGGCGCCAGCCGCGTCATCCGTTGCAGTCGAGGGGGCGACGTGCAGCAATCAAACCGGATCGATTGTCGCGGCTCTTGCGTTGGCTCATACGAATCTTGCGACTCCGATTTCAGCGCTCGATGCCGCCGCGACATCCGCGCGGATTGCCCGCGACGCAGCCCAACGGAAGATTCGGAGCGGCGCGGGGTCACAGCAAGAGATCGAGGGCTTTCCGGCGCTAGAAGCCGCGTTGAACACGGCAGAATCGCTGCGCGCGTCAGCCCTCGCTTCGCTGCGGGCATCGGCAACTGCGGGTCTTTCGGGCGCCCAGCGCGCCAACCTTGCCACGATCGAATCCAACCGTCGCTGGAAGCTGCCGATCGAGTTCTTGGTGATTGAACGCAGCGACGCGGAATGGTTGTCGTTGCGCAACGCGCTCTCCAATGAACGAATCTCCGCGAAGTACGAAGGTGAGGCCAACGGCACGCTGCAAGCGATCCTCTCAGCGGCCCGCGCCGACGAACGTGTTGCCGCGGCCAAGACCGCTCTCGACACCAACCTCACTTCGCTGCAACAGGCCTGGAACGCTGCGACCAGCGGTTGAGCCAATCGTGAAGCCCGCGCGCGAATCGTTGCTGCGTGTGGACGCTCGCCGCGCGTTGGAGTGGGCGGCCGCGCTGTGCGTGGCCGTGCCGATCTCCTTCGCGCAAGGAGAAGAGCGAGCGGCGGTTCCTCCTCCCGAGCGTCCTGCGCCGCCCGCTACGGTGACCGCACCTGTCGCGCAAGGCGACAAGCAGGAGCCGCGCTGGTCGCTCAACGAGTCCGAGCTGCCCCTCACAACGCTCGTCGAGATGTGCGCCTCCGGGCTCGGCCTGCACCTCGAGTACGACCGCTCCAAACTCGAGGGCCGCATCGCCGTCGATCGGCCCGGCAACTTCACGCCGCGCGAGCTGTGGGACATCCTCAATCGCGAGCTCGCCGCCCGCGGGCTCGCCACCGTTCAGCCTCCAGGCCATTCAGGCTTCAAGGTGGTGCCGGTCGCCGATGCCGCGAGCACCGCGCGTGTGGAAGCTTCCGATCTCGTCGGGGCGCTCGCTGGCTACGTCAAGCTCGTGGTGGGGCTCGATAACCGCAAGCCCGACGATCTGGTCGAAGCGCTCAAGCTCGTTCTCTCCAAGGGCGGCGGACAGATCATGGCCGTGCGTGAAGGCCAGGCGTTGGTGATCAGCGACTATCGGCCGCACGTCGACCAGGCGTTGCGCGTGCTAGCGCTCCTCGACTTGCCGAGCGCGCAGCCCGCAACGATCGAAGTGCCGCTGCGCGAACTCGCGCCGCTGGCCATGGCGACGCTTTTGGAGCGCGTCGTCAACACGCGCAAAGCGATTCTTGCGCCGCTCGTCGGGACAGCGATCGCGCTGCCGGAATCGTCGAGCATGCTCGTGGTGGCGCCGACGCGCGAGATCAGTTGGTGGCGCACAACGATCGAGACCTTCGATCGGCCGGAAGCGGTCACGACGCTGCACTACACGCCGCGGCGCTTCGGGTTGGCGGAAACCGCGCGCCTCGTCGAAGCCACCGTGCGCCGCGAAGGCCAGGCTCCGTCGCAGTGGCGCATGGTCGAAGACGCGCTCACCGGCACGCTGATCGTGACGGCCACGCCCAAGCTCCACGCCGAGGTGCAGGCGCTGATCTCGCGCCTCAACGACGTCCAAGAGGGTCCGCGCCGACCGCTGCGCGCCTTCGCCATCCGCAATCGACGCGTCAGCGAAGTGCTCGGACTTTTGGAGGGTCTGCTCGATGCGGGCGTGCTCGAAGATCCCAACGCGGTCGAAACCGCGAAACCCGCCGAGGGCGTGCAGGGAGCGACCGCCCCTATCACGCGCCCAAGCACGAACCGGCCTCGCAAGGGAGCCGACGTGACGCTCGCCGCGGATGAGGCCACGAATCGGATCCTCGCGTTCGGGGAAGCGCGTGTGCTCGATGAGCTCGCGCGCCTGATCGCCGAGGTCGACGTGCGTGAAGCGCAGGTGTTGGTCGAAGCGTTGGTGCTCTCACTCTCCGAGTCGCAGACACGCGCGCTCGGGGTCGAGCTGCAAGCGATCGGATCACGCGACGGGCGCAGTTGGAGCCTGGGCAGTCTCTTTGGTCTCGGATCTCCGAGCCCGAACGCGACCTCGATCCCGGCCTTGGCGGCGCAGGGCGCGACCGCGGTGGTGCTCGATCCCGGCGACTTCTCGGCGGTCGTGCGCGCGCTCGAAGTCCTCAATCAGGGCCGAACGCTCACCATCCCCAAGGTGCTCGTCAACAACAATGTTCAGGCCGCGCTCGACTCGACCCTGCAAACTCCCTACGCGAGCACGAACGCTTCGTCGACGGTCGCGACAACGAGCTTTGGCGGCACGCTCGACGCGGGCACGCAGGTGATGGTCAAGCCGCAGGTCGCAGACGGCGACAGAATCGTGATCGAGTACACGGTGTCGCTGTCGAGCTTCGTCGGCGAGGCCTCGAGCGCCGAGCTGCCGCCGCCGCGCCAAGAGAACCGACTCTCGAGCGTGGTCACGATCCCCGATGGCTTCACGGTGGTGGTCGGCGGCTTGGAGGTCGAGACCGAAGGTGAAGCGGAGTCGCGCATCCCTTGGCTCGGCTCGATGCCGCTCATCGGCAACCTCTTCAAGAACCAGTCACGCACGAAGACCAAGTCGCGCTTCTTTGTGTTCTTGCGTTGCAACGTGATGCGCTCGTCGCGCTTCGAGGATTTGAAGTACGAGTCGTCGCGCGCGCTGGATCAGGTCGGCCTCGACGACGGCTGGCCGGTGATGGAGCCGAGGGTGATCCGATGAAGTCGAAGTCAGTCGCTGCGGTGGTCGCAACGCTCGTCGCGATGTTGTCGTCGTGCCGATCGACGCCGGTCGGACCCTACGCGCCGATGAGCGAAGTTGCGCGCAGCACGACGAAGGCGGAAGAGCTCAATCGCGAAGGCGCGGACCTGATCGCGAGCGACCCGGCTCGCGCCGAGGCGCTGCTGCGCGAATCGCTGACCGCCGATCTCTACTTCGGCCCCGCGCACAACAACCTCGGCGTCGTGTTCCTCAATGCCGGCAAGCTCTACGAAGCCGCGAACGAGTTCGAGTGGGCGCGCAAACTGATGCCCGGCCATCCCGACCCGCGCGTCAACTTGGGCATCTGCCTCGAACGCGCCGGCCGCATCGACGACGCGATGGAGAGCTATGACGCGGCGCTGCAAGTGAGCCCGGCGTACTTGCCGGCGATCCAGGGTGCGGCGCTCGCTGCGATCCACAGCGGCCGTGACGACGCGCGGTTGGCTGGGTGGCTGCAAGAGATCGCGATGCGCGCCGATCAACCGATGTCGGGGGAGAGTGGGCCGCCCCCGAGAGCCGACGAGCGGCGCCGCGGTTTTCCCCCGCCCCGGGGCGGCCCGCAAGGCCGCGCCCGCCCCCACCCCCCCCCGCCCCGCCCCCTCCCCTCCGCGCTCACGCCCCGCGCGCGTCCCAGCCCTGCGTCAGCCCCCCCCGCGTTCCCCCGGCATCGGCAACGACCCGGCCCCCCCCCCACCGAAGAGGGGGGGCGATCGCCGTCCCCGATCCTGAAAGCGGAAAGGAACAGGCAACAGCACTCCAGATTGCTTCCCGAACGCCGCACCACCCAGCGCCCTCGTATCGCGTCACTTCTTGCTTAGAATCTCAAATACCTCCCCTGGCCATCCCCCTAGTTGCAGCGCTCCGACGTCGCTTGAGTCGACAGTAAGCAGCGCTCGGCTTTTTCGTTGAACAACTGAAATTGCCGGCTGCCCTCGAAGGCCGTCGACACTGGAGAGTGTCTCCAGCAGCAGGAAAGAGTCGGAGAGAGCATTAGGCGCCGGCTCGCATCCCTACGCATCATCCGTAGCCGAGGATTTGTCCCGTTCAGGCCGGAGTCTAGCAAGATCACGGACGATTCAGTGAGAGGATCACGCATCTCCAAACTGGCACCTTCAGGCCCCAACCTCGTTCCAGCACCGAACCGCGCGAGCATGACTTGCTTGTCGCTCGGAGCGCCGAAGCCCGTTGCGAACTCAAGGGTATTCGTCGTCCCGTGGTGAACGCTGGTATCTGACATCAACTCCACACTCTCCCGCCCCGATGGGTCGCTAATTCGAATCTTAGCACAATCGCCATTCTGATTTGCAAAAGTCCGTATTTCTGCCCTAATCCTATCTCTTCCAGCCGCGTCGAAGAGCGAGATAAAAGGATCGCCCTCGCTATTGGTCCCGATTTCGATCGCTGGCACTCCAGATTCACGCGTTATTAGCAGCCTTCGAACAACCATCTCATTCTGCTTTGGAACTTGTCGAAGAAAAAAATGACAGGCCACTGCCGACACAGCGCCAGCGACCACACTTGTGACCAGTACGAGCAATCCTTGACTTGTATTCAATCAGCCCCCCTTGTAACTGGTCGGCGAAACAGAACAGAACACCCAGGCAGAGACCCTCGTCTCCTTCGCACTACATCAAAATGTCGACGGAAGAGAGTACTAGCTAGACGACTACGGCGCGGACGATTATCAGCCCATTGCGTGGTCATGGCAATTGACAATGCGCAATATGTGATCCAAGCCAGTTTGCGCTTTTTCCACCACTGGAATTGTCATGCCTGGAAGTATTATCTCCCGTCGGGTGGCGATCATCAAATTCCTTCTGTGTCATTCTTTTTCCGGCGTCCTCCATAAAGTCGCCAGCGTGAGAAACCTCGTGGGCTAGAGTATCCGCGGTCATTGGAACAGACTGACCTCCTCGAACCCTTCGATAGGAGTTGTGCCCCCACACGAAATGTTCGGACAAACGGGGCGCTAAATCGGTGGAGAGATGGACCGCCATCGGACTTCCAAAATTCCGACCTCGACCACCGCTCGGCCCAGTGCCGCTCGGTCGATCGAAGCCTGTTCGTTCGGGTCGATCGCATGGGCCGCGGCGAAGCCGCGGAGCGCGCACTCGCGCGCTGCGTGAAACCGATAGCGCGCGTGGAGCGCGGAGCGCTCAGCGTCGCTCGGGCGTTCGCGCGTGCGCCACACTTCTTCCGCGCTGCGTGAGCGATCGCACGGCGCCCACGCCAGCGCGTTGCAAGCGCGGCGCGCCGCCTCGATGTCATCGCACGACCACTCGTCCACACGGCCGTGCTGCGCGGCGATGTGGTCGGCCTGGACCTTGAGCGAGCCGATCCCTGCTTCACACGCGCCATTGTAGCGCGGCGCTCGAACTGGGCTGCGCAAATGCAAGGTTCCGTGGACCGCCAAAAGCAGATCCACTTCCCACGACACCAGCGCGCTGCCGTTGTCCGACTTCAGCACCAGCGGCGACCCCTGTTGCGCAAAAATCCGCCGCAGCACGCGCACCACTTCCGAAGCGCTCGCCTCCCCCAAAGGCTCCGAAACAAGCGTATTCCCGCTCGCCAAGTCGCGTACCACAAACACCGCTGTGGCACCGCCCACGACCGTTTCGTCGGGGTCCGTGAAGTCGCACGCCCACACCGCTCCAGGCGCTCTCCACGTCAAAACCGCCTGGCGCGTGCGACGACGACGATGCCACGCGTAACGCACCCGCAGCTTCAAATCGCGTTGCGCGGCACGCGGCGCTTTCGGGCTCACGTCCGCCAGTCGCGCAAGACTCGCTCTCGGTCCAAGCGACTTCAGTGTCCACAGAGTCTCTTCGCGTTGCGTCGCCGTCAGCGACGCCAGCGGACGGCCCAGCATCTTCGCTTCCAGTTCACCCGCCGCGGCGTCCACGCACCACTGCGAAAGCGTCGAGCGCGACACGCCCAGCCGATCCGCCGTCGAGCGCAAAGTCGAGCCGTGACGCTGACCAAAGTCCTTCAGCGCCACGGCCATCTTTCGAGCGCGCAGCTCTTGGTCACGAAGACGACGCTGCGATCTCCGACGCTGTGAAGCGGTCGGCAGATCGCGCAGTCGACGCGGCGACCTCAAGTGGCTGCGCGTTCCCCTCATCACGACCGTTTCCCGCGCACGGGAGCAGCTCGCTTCGCTCGAGATCCCCCTTTTTCGTCGGCCACCGCCGACGGCATGGGACGCTCGCGCAGCACTCTCGGGAGCGCCAAGAAAAGCTCTTCGCGCACGCGCAGTTGATAGAGCTCGCGCTCCAGTTCGCTCTGCGTCTCGCGCAGCGCAGCCACGTCCGGCGTTTCCCGCACCACACGCGGACGACCGGCAGGCTGCGGACTCAATGAGCGCAGCGCGCCCTCGAGCACCTGTTGACGAAGCACGTAGTAGCGCGACTCGCCCAGCGACAATCGCTCGCATGCTTCGCCCACACTCAGATCGCCCAGCAGCACGGAGAAGATCACCTTGAGTCTGCGCTTCTGGTCTTCGTCACCGACCAACAGGTCGATCTGCTCGAGCAAAAGTCGAGGGCGCCCGCTCATGACGTCTCCTTCGCAGCCGGCTGCGGCGCCGCGTCTCCGCCCGTGTCGAGCGCGACGTCCCCACGCAGGGCATCGACCACCCGCTCCGCACGCGCACGTCGACGCACACGCCGCTTCTTCGTGCCCTTTGCTTCCGCAGCTTTCGGCGCCGACGGGGCAACTCCAATCGCCCTCGTCGCCGCACGATGCAAAGCCTGATAGCGACGCACATCGCGCTCCAAACGCACCGTCTGCCGCGTCAATGCAGCGAGCTTCGATTCGTCCGTCTGCTGCCGGCCACGCGCGCGCGGCTCGAGCGCCTCGATCAGGCCCTGCAGCGCCCGCGTCTCCAGCACGTAGTAACGCGGCACCGCAATCCCAAGGCGCGCACTCGCGTCTTCCACACTGCACAAACCGCACAAACTCTCGAGCACGACGCTCGCCGTTTTGCGCGCCTGCGCGCTGCCCTCAAGCGCTTTGACGCCGACTTTGAGCGGTGCGTTTTTTTGTGAGCTCACGACGCACCTCCCACCGTCGGTTCCGCCCCGTGCTCGACTTCGCCGTCATCGACTGCTGCGGCTTGATCGATCACCACCTCGGCGGCTCGCTCACTCGCCAGCCCCTTCGTCAGTACGTCGAGCGCGCTCTCCAGCGGCGATTCACCCGGAGCAAGTTGCTCTGAATCGTTCGCCATCGCCGACGGGTCTTCCGGCGCGCCATGCACCGCCACCGGATCGGGCACTTCCGCACGCTCGTCTGTCTGCGCACGGCGACCCTCGGCAGCCAAGTCCACTTCTTCTCGCGTGCCGTCGCTCTTCGTCATCACCACCTTTCCGCCCTGGCCGTGAAGCGCGATCGTCTCGTCGCCGATACGACCCGTCAGATAAAAGCTCTTGCGCGGAGCGCCGTACAAAGCGAGCTCGAGCGCGTTCGAAGCCACGCGCGTCTTCAGTGCGTCACTCACCGTGCTCGCCGCGCCAAAAAATCGGTCCGCTGGCACAAGCCCATCGATGCCGGTGTGCGTGCGACGGAAGTTGTAGTGATCGATGAAGTGACCAATGCGACGGCGCGCATCGTCGATGCCCTGGAAGATCGCGCCCTCCAAGAGTTCGCGCCAAAGCGTGCCCCAAAAACGCTCGATCTTCCCCAAGGTCTGCGGATGACGCGGCGCAGCCACGATCTGCTTGATGCCGCGGCGCTCCAAGAGTTCGCGAAACGCGCTGCGACCGCGCCACGTGTGGTACTGCGGACCGTTGTCGGTGAGCACCTCTTCGGGCGCGCCGAAATTCGCCAGCGCAGCCTCGAACACCTCACGCACCAAGGCCCCCGACGAACTCGCGTACACGCCGTAGCCCACGATGAAACGGCTGTGATCGTCCATGAACGCCACCATCCACACGCGTCGGTTTTCACGCTTGAGGATGAAAGTGAAAAGATCCGTCTGCCACAGCTGATTGGGACGCGCGCGCTCGATCGTCGTCTCACGCTGCGGATGCGCACGCGTCGGCTCCAATTCGACGACGTAGCCAAACTCCGTCAGCACTCGCGCAATCGCACCCGCGCTCGCCGCGTAGCCGTCGCTGCGCATCAACACATCACGAATGCGCTCTTGCCCCCAGTCGGGGTGCGTCTCTTTCAGCATCAGAATCGCACGCTTCGTCACCTCGCTCATGCGGCTGCCCACCGGCGCACCACGCGGTCGATCCGCGAGGCCCGCAGGCCCGCTCTCGTCGAAGCGCTTCTTCCACGCATAAAGCGTGTGTTCGCTCATCCCAATCAGCGACGCGAAATCACGTGCCGAAAGTTTCGAGCGCATCCACGTGTCCAGCATCAACACCCTTTGCTGTGCAGAAAGCGATACCCGCGGGCGAGCTGCATCTGCGCACGAACCGTTCTGCGAGCGCGGCCGCGCCGAGGTCCGCCCATGAGGCCGTGGGCTCGCGCCAACAAGTCTTCGGCGAGTGTGCCGCCGGCAACTTCGAACTCGCCGCCGGGCTCTTCGCCGCCATCGACAGACCCGTCGAGCGGCGCGTTCTGCCGGTCGGGGCCTCCGGCCCCGACCGGCAGACCTCCGGCCGCTCCGCGCCCCGGCGCTAACCGCCGGTCAAGCCGCTGATCGTCTCCGTTGCAACCCTCGCCACCACGTTGCTCGTTCGACATGACAACCTCTCTGCCAGGCCCAGCCCAGCACGTTGAGAGGCGGCCATCTCTCCACCCATTTCACGCTCTCGCTGTCCGATCATTTCGGCGAGGGCGACACAGTCCGTCGACGCGGATCGTGCACGCGATGCTTCGCATGTACGCGCTGAAACTGAAGCCGCAATTGGTCCTGATCATCAGGAAGCTGCGGAGTCGAACCGACGCTTGGTCATCTTTCCGTCGATAGACGCGAACCGAAGTGTCCGCCAGCCATAGTTCTTGCACTGCCCACCTCGGTTCGATTCGAAGCCAGCAACGTACTGCTCCGCTATTTTACGAAGTACTTCGTCCCGCGTCTGTCGCCGGTGGTCTTGATCGCTTTCTGCTCGAAGAGCTTCTGAATCGGGAACTTCAGATCCTTCGTCGCGATCCCGAGGCCTTGACCAATCTGTTCGAGCCGCTCGCCTTCATGGGCCTTGATGTACGCAAGCACGTCGGCCGCCGTCTTGAGCACGGCCTCGATGGTGCGCCTCCTGCGCTTGGCCTTGCGCGACGGCTTCGGAGCGGCTGCGATCGGTTGGGACGCTTCGCTCGAGCGCGGACGGCCAGGCCCGCGCTTCGTCGGCGCGACGGATGAGGTGTCGAGCCGCGCGCGAAACGCACCGTGCACGGATTGCAGCTTCGTGATGAGCGCTAGGTTCGTGAGGTTGATCACGAACGCGTCGACGCGTGAGCGAATGGTCTGGTCGAGTGCGGAGTTCTTCATGGCTGGATTGAGCCAGGTTGGCGTGCGCCGATCAAGGCGGCGGCTGAACATGTCCCGAGCCGCGAGCGGAAGCTCAACGGCTATGCTTGGTCTCGACCTCCGTCGTGAGGGTCCGACGCCAATGCGAGCGGCGTTCGGCCCCGGGAAGCACGGCGGATCTCTCTCCCGGGGGTCGGCGGATCGCTTCGGCGGTGCGCCGGCCTCTTTCGTTTCGGCGGCGCATGCGGCATGAAGTGCGGGTGAGTGATCGCCAGGTCGAGGCCGTCGGCCATCTGTCGAGGACCGCAGACTCGCGATCGCGACGCTAGTCGCAAGCCGATCCGTCATTAGATCGCCCCGACGCACCGCGTCCATGCGTGCTCAGCGCGACGCTCACCGCACGGTAACGTACCGCTCCTCTCCCGGATAAACCACGAATCTCTCAGACGTTGCCGGAGCCAACTGCTCGGCTTCGGCTTGCAGTTCAATTTCGCCACACGGAACGATGAATGTCCTCGTCGTGCCCCTTGCGATCTTGTCGCGCGCGCAGGTCGTTCCTTCCACGATCACTCGATAGGTTCGGGCCGACTGGTCGCCGTCGTACTGCACGCGCAACTTTGCGCCCAGTGCGAGGCGCAAGTCAACCGGACCCATTACCTTTCCCGCGTCGATCACCAAACGGCCACTGTGAGCAAACAGCCCTTGATTCGTTGATGCGCACACTATGTACGTTGCTGCTTCTAAGCATTCGAATTCGCATTCCCCGTTTTTCGTGGACGTAAAACTCCAAGTGTCGAAGCGGTTGACTGGCCGGAAGGTCACGCTCGCATTTGCTGGTAGCCCTTGCTGATCGAACACGCGGACCAACACGGTTCGACCGCGGCGGAGCTGGAGCTCAACGTCACCCGCTGGTGCCTCAATTCGTCGTACTTCCGACGACGCTCCCTGCTTCCCTCCAAGCGACTCAGCGCGAACTAGGTACGTACCCGCTGGCAGAGGACCGATGGAAAAGTCTCCGGTTTCGCCTGCAGTTGCAACGACCGACACGTCCAGTGTCTCGTGCTTCGCTTCTATCCAGCCACGCGCAGCCGGGTCCCCGTGCTCGTTCAGCAGCGTGCCGGAGATCATCAGACCCACATCGCACTGCAGCACGAGTTCAACTCGTTGATCCCCAGGCTCGACGGTAACGCGCTGAGACAGCGGAGGGATCGCAAACCCGCTAGAGGACCGCTGTGCCGCGGGACCGACAAGCCAGTCCCCTACTGGAACATCGACTATTTCGAACCGGCCATCTCTGTCGGCCCGTACGATAGCGACAGGAGTGGTGTTGTCCCGCAGCAGGACTGGCGCGACTCCTTCGAACACATCCATTCGAACCATCGCGTTTCCAATAGGATGTCCGTTGACGTCTGAATGCGACCCTTGATTCGCGCGTTGGCGCCGATGTCAGCAACCCTTCGCGTCTCTCCCGGTTCCAGCGCCATGGTACGGGGCTCCCTCCGGGTGGGCCGTCCAATCTGTTTGATTGACAACTCAAGCGGAATGCCAGTGGGAAGATCGGTCAAGAGCGCGACACCATTCGTGTCAGTGCTCCCGCGCCAGGTCAGCTGCTCAGAAGCGAAATAGAGTCTAGATGGGTCGAACCCCTCGTCTTCTTGCCGAAGTTGATGTGCATCGCAAGCGAAAACGAGCTCCGCACCAACCACAGGTTCGTTCGCGTCCACAATAACGGCAACGACAGTCGCCGACTGTCGAACCCGAATATCGACGGCAGACTCTCGCGTATCATGGCTCGGCTCCAACACAAAATATGTCCGAGAATAGCCGTCTACCTTCGCTTCCGCGAAGCGCTCCTTCCATGAGCGTACCTGCAATTGGAACACACCGTCCACGCCGACGCTGGTCGAATCGCCATACTCGGGATCTGGCTGTGTAGTGCCGATCATTCGCGACCTATCAATGGCCCGGACTACACCGCCCGCGATTGGCACCCCAGTCCCTTCGTCGACAAGCCGCCCGAACAGAGTGAGGTCGGGTTCCGTCGGAATCTCGATTTGGACGTCGCAAACGCCGCCGGGTGGCATCGGATCTACTTCGCGCGAGTACTCCTTACGTGTCATGAGCTGCGCCACAGAAATTCGTATCTTGGTGTTCGGAACTACCTCGAGTTCGGCGACGCCGGAGTCATCCGTCTGTGCCAACTCGCCGAACCGGGCGTGTGGTCTTGGGCTGCCTTGCCAAGAGACAGACTGATAGACGTCCGACGCCGCGAAAACTCGAGCGTTCGCGACTGGCGCGCCGGTGTCCTTGGACACGATCGCAACCCGGACGAGGGGCGGGGGCGCGGTCGACAATGGGCTCGAGTTCGCGTGTGACTGGTGCCAGAGCCCGCAACGGTGATCGGTTCGTCGCCTCGCTTTTCGATTCGGCACTCGGATCCGGTCGCGCTGTCGCGCAGACCACGGCTGAACCTGAACTGCTCGCCGCCGGTCGAACGGCTTCGGTCTTGGCTTCGGGTCTCGCCATCCACCAGACGAGTGATGCCAGACCGATTGCGGCGATCAGCAGCAGAATGCGGATCGCAATCTTCATCAGTAGCCAAATCTAACTTGGTTCGCGCAGCAGTCATGCTCGGTGCGCCATATGGATTGCGAATTCCTGCTAGTGCGAGTCCGCCTAGCTGATGACTCCCGGCCTGCTCCGTTGGAGCAATGGCCGCTCTCGCGCCGCCTGGTTCCAATTCGCCCAGCCGACAACACAAGCGACTGGGCGATTATCGTCTGTCCAGCCCCACACCTCACCTCACGGCACCGAGCAATGACGTAACCGTTTCCTAACATGCGTTTGTCGGCGAGTTTTGGCTGCGCTTCACGTTCGAACACTGTCGCCAGTTCGTGTGGCGGCGCCCCCCCCTTTTTTCGCACGGGCGTGCGGCCCGAGGAGTTCGGAGAATTGCTCGTCTGTGGCCCTTTCACCAGGGACGATCTCGAATTGCTCGGCACACGCTCGCTCCGCTTGGTGGCGCCGCCTGAAAACCCCGCTTGCGAGGTGCTCTTCCACACGGAAGGAACCTCTAGAGCCTCCTCTTTCGGGACCGAACGGAGTTTCACGCTCAGCACTCGATCGGCCGAGACCATAGTCTCGCCGCTCGTCGTAGACGGTCGCGTGCGGCAAGAATCCTGAGATCCGCGCGGATGTCGGTCCTTCGATTCCACTCGTGGTGCAAATCTAAACCTGAGCGCTCTACCCATAGACTTGTTTCGTATCAAGACTGGCACAATCCTGAACATTGCGGCTCGCACGCTATTGAGGCGTCGGGCGGAGCGGAGGAGGCGGTGGCGGTGGCGACGCCAAACCTGGAGAAATGTAGACGCACGGCCCACACTTCTGCATGACAATGAAGTAGCCCTCGGGGTCAGTCATGTTTATACTCACTGTGCCGCCGGAAACAGTGCCAGTGCCGCCGCCTACCGACCTGATCTCAAGGACCGTTATCGTCTGAGGGCACCCCTTGAAGAACGATCCCGTGTCGCAGAGGTCACAGCCAAGCCCTGCCGTGTTTATTGCATCCTTCGCGCAATCAGCAAAGGCATCGTCAATACTCGGGCCCGATCCTTTGCAGACTGTCGGAACTCTGTGAGTGGAAGGCAACGGGATGGAGGCGCACTTCTGCAGGCCTTCGGGATCGCGCGCCGCTATCGGCCCGGACGCAACGTACTGCAACGCATTTGGCCCATCGACGTACACCAGCTTGTCTCGCGTAATCCAGAGTCCCAGCACGCAATCGAGCACGCGATGCCGCACGTGGTACTGCCGCCCCCGCTCCCAGTCGAACTCGTACCCCGCATAACCCTTGTGGTTGCCCGTGGACGTCGCCGACAGTTGACCTCGGCCGACGGCTTGGTGCCCGCCAACCACAGCTGAGTAGTCCGTGCCGTCGACGTCTCCGTCGAGATCCACGTCGCCGCGAACGTCATACGATGGCGCACTCACCCAGCCGGCGACAATGGAGTCGTCCGAAGCGTCGCAGTCGCCGTCCGAGTCCGCATCGCCTGCCGGCATTCCAAACGGCACCCCGTACGCCGAGTACTTGACCCACTCGAGCATCGTGGCGGCGCCGTCAAAATCGACCAGCGCAACAACGTCCGCTCGCCAGTTCTGGCAGTAGTAGGCGCGCTCTTCGAGCGTGCCGTCCGCAGCGCCGGTCCATGTATTGGTGTCGTCGCGATCGCGCATCACGACTTGGTCGATGTACGAGCTTCCACCGTACCCACCGCCCCCGGCTGCATGGTAGACGAACGATTCCTTCGGCGAGGCATCGCTGTCACGGAACGTCGCCACCGGGCGCCAACGCTCGTCATAGACCGAGTGGTACTTCTTGTCGCTGCCATCCGCGTCACCGTCGGTGTCCGTGTCCTGGTGTCGCGTGATCGAGGTGGCGTACGTTAATACCAGTACTCTCGCCTCACCAGCGCAGAGTTCGAGCGGTTGCGCTCCCTTGCGCAGCCGATGAGGTGCATCCCACTCTGGTGAAACCGCCGTCATCGATCATGTTGCCAGCGGCGTCGTGCCCGAACATGTAGTCATCCGACGAGTCGTCGTCGATATCGCGCGCAACAATTGCGTTGACCGCGTTGTGCGTCCGGTCATCGTCGAGTTCGTCCCGTCTCGTTGAAGTTGTCGTCGCCGTCCAGGTCGACTCGATCGAGTTCCCAGTTGCCGGTGTGATTCAGCGTCCAGATTTGATGGCGCGTGCGGCCGGTGATCGAACCACTCGCCAGCGTGCCTTCTTCGGCGTCGTAGAGGCGATTCAAGTTGTCGTTCAGGTACTTGACGTCGTGGCCAGAATGCCGCGTCGTCCTGCGACGTGATGTTCGAGTTCTCGTCGTACCCGACGGTGACCTTGTAGATGTCCCGATCGGTGGCGAGATCCTTCGTCCACTTGCTAACGATCGTGCGATTGAAACGGTCAAGCCCCGAAAACGTCGTCCCCGTGCCCGTGAAGAGCTTGGGGAACGACTCCGGTTCTTCGAGTGTCGTCTTCCCTACGGACCCCGCGCCATTGTACTGGTACGTCACCAGTGCGGTGTCGAAGTCATCCGAGATTTGGGAGACGCGGCTCGCGTCACCGTCGAAGCCGGCGGAGGTTCGGTAGCTGTAGTTGTACGTGCCACCGGGCGTCGTGATCGAATCGCGGCGCAGCGTGTTACGGCCCCCTGTCGCCTTGACGTACGAGTACTGCACGGCCCAGTAGCCGCTGCCGCCTACCGCGGAGTCCTTGTCCTGGCGGAAATCGGTCAAGTTGCCCCAGCCGTCGTACACGTACTTGACTTCGTCCACCACGACGTCGGGGATCCCACGATGGCATCGTCATACTGCGTCACCAACTCCCTGCGGCCCAGCGCTTCGTATGTCGTACTGATGCGACGCACGGCTCCGTCGGTGATCGAGCGTTTTTGCGACACGCGCCGATGGATCTCGCGACCCGCATCGTCGTAGTCAGTCTCAATGATGTTGTAGTCGCTCGGGCTGCCCGAGAGAGCTTGGTCACGCTTCCAAGTCTGCTGTCGCTGGGCGTTGTAAGCGAAGGCAACGATGTCATTCGTCGCGTCCGAAGAGTCGGGGTACTGCACTTTCCGCAACAAGTGCCCCGTGGCGATCTTCGAATCCCCGGCGCTGCCACCCTTCGTCGTCCCGAACGTGCAGGTCGTTACCTGATCGGTCTCCGGGCTGGGCAAATCGGCCGTGATCGAAGTCTGCAAGCCGTCGGTGTAGCCGTACGCGACCACCTGGTCTTCGTCCGAACTGCTGCCGCCGGCCGTGCCGTCGACCCAGTTCGAGATCGTGCGCGTCGTGCGGCCCATCGCGTCGTACTCAGTCAGCGCGACAATCCCTTTCGGATCCGTCGTCTTCTGCAGCGTGCCGTCGGTGTTGTACGCGTAGCTCGTTCGCAGCGCGGTCGCAGATCGCGAAGGGATACTGAGTCCATCTCGATCGAAGTCCTCCGCGTTGTTCGCTGGTGGTTCGTGCCGTAGTGCACGACTTCTTCCAACCGATCCCAAGCGTCGTACCACTTGGCCGTGATCTGGATGCGTCCCTTCACGTTGGCGGCGGTGTACTTCAACGCGTCACTGTCGGCGTTCGTGTCGAGCAAGCCGAGAGTGGCGCTGCCACCGAGGTCGTCGAGAACCGTTCAATCCGGGCGCTCGTGATCTCACGACCATCTTCGTCGTAGGTCGTCTGATGCTCTTCGAGCACGTGATCGCTCTCAACGTCAAGCGCCTCCGCCCACGTGTCTTCGTCGCCGTCGACTTTCGCGAGCAGAAAGCGATGTGTCATCCGCCCGAGCCGATCGTAGGCGAATTTTTCGAGCTGCTCGCCGTCGACCTTGACCCTCCGACTTTGGCGGTCGTACCAGGTCAGCGTTTCGATGTTGTCGTCGTTCGAACCGTCGGTCGCGTCGATCTCGTGACGCGTTGATTTCCAAACACGGCCGCGCTCGTCGTAATACGTGCGCGAGAGAGCCAATCGATTCGTGTCGAAGTTGACGTCGTCGGTCGGATCGCTATCCGCGTCCCGAGGCCCGAGACCGGAGCTGTAGTGACCGACAGCGGTCATGCGGCCGAGGTTGTCGTAGAGAGTGAGCGAATGCGGGGACAGGGGTCGCTCGGTGACGACGTGCCGGCCGAAGATGTCGTTCGTGAAATTCGTTTCCCGCTGCCCCGTCGTCGAGTCCTGGATGAGCCGGTCTGTCCCGTGACGCTAGCCGTTCGAGTCCGAATGTCGTCTCGGCGGTCTTGACCATGTTGTCAGGCCCGCTCCCGAGCCGCCATCAAAGCTGTAATCGTTCGTGCCCACCCAACTCGAAACGGTGCGCCCGCGCACGTCGTGCACGGCGCGTTGAATCGTGCCGTGCGGCTCGAGCGTTCGAACTTGGCGCCCCAGTGCGTCGAGCCGTCTTTAGTCGCGTCAAGTGCGCCATCGGTGCAACAGCAACGAACTCGGGATCACGAAGTACGCACGCTGCTCTTGTTGCTGCGTGCCAGTCAGATCGTAGATCGACACGGAGAGTTGCGCGACGCTGCCGAACGAGCTGCCCGTGTCGACGGCCGTGATCGGGTCAACGCCGCTCTCATCGATGAACACCGTCGGCGCGACCGTCGAACCGGCGAGCGCAACGGCGATGACCCCGCTCGCTTCCACTTTTCCGGCGTGGTTGGTGACGGAGTAACTGACTGGCCCGTAGTACTTGTCAGTGGCGAGATCCTCGTAGCGAGGAAAGGTCAGAGTCACGTGCCGACGATCCGCCAGCACGGAGTGGTACATCGCGGACACGCGGCCTCCCGAATCCTCAGTCAACGCCAAGCGCCCCTGAGCGTCGTAGGTCATCGTCGTCGCGTCATCAATTGGGTCCAGGCCCGGCGTCAAAGTTGGTTTGGCGGACTCAAGCTGCTCGTGTCCGCGTCGTTGCGGATCTCCGTGACAAGTCCTTCCACGCGCAGCTGGTATCGGACGATGCGGTTGCCGCCGTCGTTGCGAGCGTTGAAATCGTCGCTGCCGTCGAGGGTGTAGTGCGTCGCGACCGTCAAGCCAGATCCCGTACCTCCGTTCTTTCCCGAGGAGACCGCTGCTTCGGTCGCCGTCGATGTGGTCAATGCTAGCGGCTGCGACACGCCGGAGTAGGTCGTGTAGTCGTAGTCGATTTTGTTCGCGGTCGAGCCGTATTGCGACTCGCCGAGCTCCGGGTACTCCCACTGTTCTTTGACCAGCGGCCGAACCAAAGTGATGGTCGGTGACGTGAAGCCCTTCATGGCCTTGTTCGTCCACCAAACATGGCTCTTGAGGAACTCCTCGGTGCCCCCACTGCCTTCACGCCAGAGCTCATCTGCGAAAACCCGTCGCCTCGCCAGACGCAACGCTGATCGCACACCCGCACCGGCCCAACGCTGCCGTCAGAGGTCGCCTAGCTGCCGTGCGTGTAGGTAGTGATGCTCGTCAATGTGCCGATCGTCACGACGCAGCCCGTAGCATCGCGCGTGACGTGTGTCGCCCAGGAGGTCGGCGAGCCCGAGGGATCGCCATCGTGCTCGACACGCGAGAGCGCTTGGCCGAGTTCGTCGAAGTATTGCGTCATCCACGGGGTAACGGTGGTCGACGGCGCCGTCGCGCAGTCCGGCAAGTCGACCACGGTGCGTCTCGCCGGCTCATTGTCGTATCCCGCGTCGTTCGTGTAGCCGGACGTGCCGTAGCTCAACGCGAACGATCCCGACCCTGCTGACCCGCAGCCGCAGTTCCCGGCGAACATCGCGTTTTCGATGCGGCGACTCGTGTCGTATTCAAAGTAGCCCGCCGCGTAGCTCTTGAGCGTCGCGGTCGAGGCGCTGGTGAAGCCGCTATCGAACTCGGGCTCCCCGGCACCGCCTTCGTTCCAGTCGTAGCGGCGCGCCCCTTCGGCTTCGAGCACGAGCATGATCGCGTGGTCGTGGCCGAGCACCGGCGGATCTGCTTCAGGATCGTGAGAGCCTTCCCAATAACGGTAATATTTGACTCGGATGTCGTTGACGCCGGAATCGGTCAACGGCGTCGTGGTCGTCACCGTCTTGAGGTCACCGGCCTCGCCGTAGGCTTCGGTGCGCCGTAGTATCGTACTCGACGCGCGCCACTTCCGTCGCACCGCTGGTGACGATCACCGACTCAAGGCGCGTGACGCCTCCGATCGCCGAACCGGTGTACGCGTAGTCGAAGTGCCGCCCGGCGCTGTCGTACGCATCCGTGATGCGACCGCTTGCGTCGTACCCCGCTGACAGCGCAGCACTCGCTGAGCTCGTGCTGCCGACGTAGGCGACATTGCCGGCAGGATCCGCGACCTTCCAAATCTGGCCTTTATGGTCTGCGTCAGCGGTGTCGAAGCCAAAGAACGTCGCCACCGTCCCGTCCGGCGCGTAGTACGCCCACGTGTCGGGCGATGCATCCGTGCGCTCGAACACACCCGCCGCGCCGTTGGTGCCTTTGTAGGTGTTCGCGGTCGAGCTCGCCCGCTTGAACTCCGCGTATCGGTCCGCGCCATACACCAAATACAGCACGTCCTGCGCATCATCCGACGCGTGCTCGTACAGCACGATCTCGGGTTGGGAGGACTGCGCCCAGTTGAAGCCTTGGTAGCCATTCGACGCGAGATGCCCGGAGTTGTCTTGCCGGGCGTTGTACGACCTACCGATGACCCAAGGACTCGATGCGGGCAGCGAAATGTCGACATCGGAAGTCGTCCATGTGCCGGTGTCGAGTCGAACGCCGTTGAGTTCCGCTTCGCCATCCCACACGCGCTCGAACGGGTTGCCCGCGACGGCGAGACGATGCGTTGATGCCTTGCGCATCGAGCCGTCGTGATTCACTCCGCGTTGCTCCGGCCGCGGTCGTAGACCTTGAACGGCCGTGACGCCCGCCCGATACGTTGTCAGGGTGTCGTCGTTGGTCGTCAGGATCTGCGCGAAGGCGGAAGAGCCCAGGACGGCAACCGTCGTGCTGAAAGCCAGGGACAACTTCGCGGAGCGAGCGAGCGATTGCGAATAACGCATGGCGGTCCTTTGCGATTCGAAGGAACTCAACAGGAGAACGCGAGAGAGGCGACGGCGTCGTTGGCTGGCGCCGCGCGCGCGAGGCGGTCGAAGTTAGCGCGGTTTTGGAGCTTGGATATCTTCGATTTCATCCCCCACCTCGAAAATAACGACTTACGACAACTGCGCATTTCGCTAAGCCATTATTGAGACTCGCGTCCGTCTCGAATATGACGCAAATCCTTCCCAATGATCGGAAGGTGGCCCATTCTTGGGTCCAATAGTGGCATTGGTGCCAGGCCGTGTTTATTAGCGCCGCCTTGGCGCGATCCGATGCCGCACAGCGTCAATTCCGAGAACCTGCGAAAAAAAATGGTCGAACGCATTTGCGCAGGAACTTTTGGAATGCGCGCGTCCACGCGCCGCGTGTACGTGGTAGATCATCCCTTGTCGCGCGCACGTGCGCGAGCAATTGTCAGCTCGCTGGCCGCGACGCGAAGATTCTTGGAACTGCCTCGGTTCTCGGGAGAAAACAGCGATGTCGAACACTTCCGTTCGTGTCTCGATTGCTTTCTGCGGACTCGCCGCCCTGGTGGCTGCCGCCCCTCTTTGGAAGTCCCTTTCAGCGGCAGCGCCAGCCGGCGCATCAGCCGCAATCGAGGGCGACGCGCACAGCCTCCCCGCTCTGGCGATTCGAGCAGGGCTCGACGCGGAGGCACTGGCTGCCGTCGGAGCGACGAGCAATCAAACCGGGTCGGTTGTCTCCGCCCTCGCTTCGGCCCACGCCAATCTTGCAGTCCCGATTTCGGCGCTCGATGCGACCGCGACGACCGCGCGGGTCGCCCGTGATGCAGCCCAACGGAAGATTCGCAGCGGCGCTGGATCGCAGCAAGAGATCGAGGGCTTTCCGGCGCTAGAAACCGCGCTGACGACAGCTGAATCGGCGCGCGCATCGGCGCTCGCTGCGCTGCGGGCATCAGCAACTGCGGGCCTCTCGGGGGCGCAGCGCTCCGACCTTGACACCATCGAATCCAATCGCCGCTGGAAGATGCCGATCGAGTTCTTGGTGATCGAACGCAGCGACGCGGAGTGGTTGTCGTTGCGCAACGCGCTCTCCAACGAACGCATCTCGGCCAAGTACGAAGATGAGGCCAACGGCACCTTGCAAGCAACCCTTGCGGCGGCCCGAGCCGACGAGCGTGTCGCCGCCGCCAAGGCATCGCTCGAAACCAACCTCGCATCTCTACAACAGGCCTGGAACTCCGCCACGAGCGGTTGAGCCAATCGTGAAGCCTGCTCGCGCGTCGTTGCTGCGTATGGACGCTCGCCGCGCATTGGAGTGGGCGGCCGCGCTGTGCGTCGCCGTGCCGGTCTCCTTCGCGCAAGGAGATGAGCGAGAGGCGGTTCTTCCCCCAGAGCGTCCTGCGCCGCCCGCTGCAGTGACCGCAACTGTTGCCCAAGGCGACAAGCAGGAGCCGCGCTGGTCGCTCAACGAGTCCGAGCTGCCCCTCACGACGCTCGTCGAGATGTGCGCGTCTGGGCTGGGCCTGCACCTCGAGTACGACCGCTCCAAACTCGAGGGCCGTATCGCCGTCGATCGGCCCGGCAACTTCACGCCGCGCGAGCTTTGGGACATCCTCAATCGCGAGCTCGCCTCCCGCGGGCTCGCCACCGTTCAGCCTCCGGGTCACACGGGCTTCAAGGTCGTGCCGGTCGCCGATGCCGCGAGCACCGCGCGTGTTGAAGCCTCCGACCTCGCCGGGGCGCTTGCGGGCTACGTCAAACTCGTGGTCGGGCTCGACCACCGCAAACCCGACGACCTCGTCGAAGCGCTCAAGCTCGTTCTCTCCAAGGGCGGCGGACAGATCATGGCCGTGCGTGAAGGCCAGGCGCTGGTGATCAGCGACTATCGGCCGCACGTCGACCAGGCGTTGCGGGTGCTCGCTCTCCTCGATCTGCCGAGCGCGCAGCCCGCAACGATCGAAGTGCCGCTGCGCGAACTCGCGCCGCTGGCCATGGCGACGCTTTTGGAGCGCGTCGTCAACACGCGCAAAGCGATTCTGGCACCGCTCGTTGGAACAGCGATCGCGCTGCCGGAGTCGTCGAGCATGCTCGTGGTCGCCCCGACGCGCGAGATTAGTTGGTGGCGCACAACGATCGAGACCTTCGATCGGCCGGAAGCGGTCACCACGCTGCACTACACGCCGCGACGCTTCGGGCTGGCGGAGACCGCACGCCTCGTCGAAGCCACCGTGCGCCGAGAAGGTCAGGCTCCGTCGCAGTGGCGCATGGTCGAAGACGCGCTCACCGGCACGCTGATCGTCACGGCCACGCCCAAACTCCACGCGGAGGTGCAGGCGCTGATCTCGCGCCTCAACGACGTCCAAGAGGGTCCGCGCCGACCGCTGCGCGCCTTCGCCATCCGCAATCGACGCGTCAGCGAAGTGCTGGGGCTCTTGGAGGGCTTGCTCGATGCCGGCGTGCTCGAAGATCCCAACGCGGTCGAAGCCGCGAAACCCGCCGAGGGCGTGCAGGGAGCGACCGCCCCCATCACGCGCCCGAGCACGAACCGGCCTCGCAAGGGAGCCGACGTGACGCTCGCCGCGGATGAAGCCACGAACCGGATCCTCGCGTTCGGCGAAGCGCGTGTGCTCGACGAGCTCGCCCGCCTGATCGCCGAGGTCGACGTGCGTGAAGCGCAGGTGTTGGTCGAAGCGTTGGTGCTCTCACTCTCCGAGTCGCAGACACGCGCGCTCGGGGTCGAGCTGCAGGCGATCGGATCACGCGACGGGCGCAGTTGGAGCCCGGGCAGTCTCTTTGGCCTCGGGTCTCCGAGCCCGAACGCGACCTCGATCCCGGCCTTGGCGGCGCAGGGCGCGACTGCGGTGGTGCTCGCTCCCGGAGACTTTTCGGCGGTCGTGCGCGCGCTCGAAGTCCTCAACGAAGGACGAACGCTCACCATCCCCAAGGTGCTCGTCAACAACAACGTCCAGGCCGCGCTCGACTCGACCTTGCAGACGCCCTACGCGAGCACGAACGCTTCGTCGACCGTCGCGACGACGAGCTTTGGCGGCACGCTCGACGCGGGCACGCAGGTGATGGTCAAGCCGCAGGTCGCAGACGGCGACCAGATCGTGATCGAGTACACGGTGTCGCTTTCGAGCTTCGTCGGAGAGGCCTCGAGCGCCGAGCTGCCGCCGCCGCGGCAAGAGAACCGGCTCTCGAGCGTGGTCACGATCCCCGATGGCTTCACGGTGGTGGTCGGCGGCTTGGAGGTCGAGACCGAAGGTGAGGCGGAGTCGCGCGTGCCGTGGCTCGGCTCGGTGCCGCTCATCGGCAACCTCTTCAAGAACCAGTCACGCACGAAGACCAAGTCGCGCTTCTACGTGTTCTTGCGCTGCAACGTGATGCGCTCGTCGCGCTTCGAAGATCTAAAGTACGAGTCGTCGCGCGCGTTGGATCAGGTCGGCCTCGACGACGGTTGGCCGGTGATGGAGCCGAGGGTGATCCGATGAAGTCGAAGTCAGTCGCTGCGGTGGTGGCAACGCTCGTCGCGATGTTGTCGTCGTGCCGCTCGACGCCTGTCGGACCCTACGCGCCGATGAGTGAGGTTGCGCGTAGCACGACGAAGGCGGAAGAACTCAACCGCGAAGGCGCGGACCTGATCGCGAGCGACCCGGCTCGCGCCGAGGCGCTGTTGCTGCGCGATGCGCTGACCGCCGATCTCTACTTTGGCCCCGCGCACAACAACCTGGGCGTCGTTTTTCTCAATGCCGGCAAGCTCTACGAAGCCGCGAACGAGTTCGAGTGGGCGCGCAAACTGATGCCCGGTCATCCCGACCCGCGCGTCAACCTCGGGATCTGCCTCGAACGGGCCGGACGCGTCGACGACGCGTTGGAGAGCTACGACGCGGCGCTGCAGGTGAGCCCGGGCTACTTGCCGGCGATCCAGGGCGCGACACTCGCTGCGATTCACAGCGGCCGTGACGACGCACGGTTGACAGGATGGCTGCACGAGATCGCGATGCGCGCCGAGGGTGAGGGCTGGAAGTCCTGGCGCGGCAGCGGATTGCCCGCCCAGAGGAATAAACCAGCACACTCACCATCCGATTACGCTCACGGAATTCCGACGCCGGGCATACGCCGCGCAAAGTGGGCGCTCGAACTCGATGGCCTCGGAGAGAGTGACACCCAATTCACAGTCGCATGGTGAACTCGAGGGCGTCGGAGAGGGTCCAGTTGTTGGGGGCGGAGAAACCGGGGTCACGGCCGAGCCATTGGGCTTGCACGGTGACGCCGGCGGGGAGCGGGACGACTTGACTCATCCAAGTGTTGAAGTCGAGCGACCACGAGCCGCTGCAGTCGGCGAGAGGCGCCGGCGAACCGGCGGAGTTGCGCACTCCGGTTTTGCGCAGAGGAGTCGCCAAACAGAGTGTGCCGCCGCCGAGCGGAGTCGATGCGCGGCCCGCGACGGTGAACGCGAGAGAACCTGCGACTCGATTGCGAACGTTGCTCGCGCGGATCGTGTAACCGCTCGTCGCAGTCGGGCTCGGGAAACCATCGGCGCTGATTTCGGGCGCGCAGCCGAGTGAGTTTGCTTTCGCGGTGCAGTACGTGCTCTGCGCAGTCTCCGGCACGAACGCGAGCCCGAAATACGGCTCGTCCATTGGGCGCACGAGCGTGACGAGAAAGCTGTTCGTGTCGATCTTGTAGAGACCGCGCGCTGCTGGATTGAGCCCGATGTCGTAGAAGCTCGCCCACAACTCACCGGTGCTGCTGAAGGCGAGATCTCGATAGTCGCCGAGTGCGCCGAAGATCGTCACTTGTCCAACCCACGTCAGCGTCGCCGTGGCGAGATCGGCGTCGTACACGGAATGCACAGCGTTGTTGTTCCAACCAATCGCGAGCGCACGTCCCGTGGCATCGATGGCGATGGCCTGAATGCTGTCGCCTGGAAAACTGAACCCACTGAACGGCGCGACGAGCGTCGCAAAACCCGTCGCGGGGTGGAGCGCGTAGAGATTCCAGCGATCCGAGTAGTACAGCACTCCGGTCCCAGGATGTTTTTCAAGCCCGTGAAAACCGCTTTGGTTGTTCAGGCCAGTCGTACCAATCGCTCCGTAGTTGACGTTCGCCGGGTGAACCTCAACGATGCCGTTGGACGTCGGCCAAGCGTTGATCGTGATCAATCGCTCTCCCCCGTTCGTCATCGAAAACGGCCAGAGCGCCGGACCCTGCAAAGTCCAGGTCGTGGTGGACTGACCATTCGATACGTCGATTCGGTCCATCTTCAGACAACATCCGCCGACCTGGCGCAGCCCATAGAGCCAGTCGGGCGGAGCCGCGCGCACGACACCGGCCATGCCCACCGTCAACAGCGCCAGAGTGCGCGCGACTTCGCCCAGAGCTTTCATCGGTACTCCGCCTGCATGTTGCCGCGCAAGACCTCGATCGTGGCCGTCGGCCAACTCGAGTCCTCCATGATCACACCCTGAAGATTGAAGTACGCGTGTTTGCACGGAGTCGTGTCGCATTCGTCATCGAACCGGCTCGCGAGCAGGAACGTGAGAACGGGCTGCGTGGACGCCGGCCCGAATGGACGCCACGTCGTCGTCAGACTGCTCAAACTGATCGGCGCCCAAGGAATCGTCGCGAACGAAAGATATTTCGTCCGGTAACCCACCGGCAAACTCGCCAGGCTCGTCGGACTGACCAGAGAACCAGGCGGATTGACCCAACCATCGCCGGTGTTCGGCGCGATCGGCGCGAAGGTCGTATCGTGGAAGCGCAAGTACTTGTTCGACAACGCAAGATCGAATCCAGCAACAAAACGCGGCAGAACAAAGTACCGCGTCGCGCTCCCCACTCCCGTCGGATGCATGAATCCCGGTTGGTTGTGACTATTCGAATCGTTCGCCCAATTGCCGGCCGCGATCACGAGCCCGCGTTCATCGAAGCCGATGTCCGGCGCGCCATCGCTGATGCGCGGATTGCCCCAGTGCTCTCCATCCCAAGCGAACAAATTGCACTCCTGGGAAACCAGGTCGGAAAACGCCAACTCGATCCCCTGCATGTGGCGCCGTTTCGAACCCGACCGGAGATTGCGGAATGGAGTCACGCCGCGGTTCTCCATCGGCGAGCCCGGCATGATGCGCCAATCGACGTAGTCGTTCACATCGTTTTGTGCGGTCGTAAGGCGCAGGTCGAAACGAACTCGCCCACGAAAGCAGGATCCACCCCGTTGGTGCCGTCCCAAACATGTTGAGCGGGCGACTGGGGCGGTGCGCTTACGGTGCACACCGAAGATGCGCCCGTGCAGGATCCGTTGAATAGGGTGATCTGACAGTTCCAGTGAGTCGCTATCGCCTGTGGCACGCTCACTACGAAACTCGTCACCGGCAGTGACCAGAAGGTGCCGTTGGTCGTACCAACACGCGCAGGGTCAAATGCGTTGGTCTGGACGTAGGAGGACGTCGCGCTGGAGTAGGCGCGAGTGTCTTCGTCGCCAACTCCAAGCATCGCGAACGGACGCACGCTGGGCGTGCCTGAAACTGGGCGCGTGCGGAAGACGTTCGAAACGATGCAAGGATTCCCCACTCCGCGCGGACGAGGGTCCGGGTCGCCGATGAGCGTGCAGGCCGGAGCCGTGACGTCGATGATTCCGACCGTGGAGGCGCGGCTCTCGCTCTCCCACCCGCCGTTCGTTGCCTCGTTGTTCCAGCGCGCAAACACAAACGTATTGTGTGCGATGAGCGTCCGGCCGTCGAGATATCCGATCCGCCGATTCGTTGAGCCAGAATTGGATTCGTACGTCGCATGCCGACGCATCATGATCCCAAAGTACGGCCCTGCAAGGCTGAGCCGACGGCTGGTCCGTGTAGGGAGTCAACCCGTGACGCAGGTCGAAAACGCAGTTGCTGATCCGCGCAGCGGGAAAATAGTTCGCTTGGTTCGCGATGCCCATCAGCAACACCTGGACGTCACCTCCCTGGAAGGTGAACCCATCGAACACTTCGGGGACGTCGTCGTCGTGTAGCCGCGGCTGCGTCTGGAGTCCACCAGGGCAACGTCAAGTTCAACGCCGAGAATCGGTCAACGGTCGCGTATTCGTAGGTGACGAGCACTTCCGCACTGACCGTGGGCGAAGGTCCCAATTGGCTTGTCGGCCAAGCAACGTTTTGATGATTGGGCAGCGGGACGCTGAGGGTACTCGAACCGCGCAGAACGCACCGGCGAGCACCGACGCCTTGAACGTGCACGCGATCACGCATGACGATCGGGAGCGAGTCGTGGCTTTTCGCGCCGTAAACACCGGGGAGCGCGTAGATGATCCCTTGCTGGTTCGGATTGTCGACCGGGTGGTAGTTGACGATGAGATACTGCTGCATCGTGTCGATCGCGTTTTGAAGACTGCCAAACTTCTGCGATGGGTCGTTGATGTAGCTCAAGTCCGGGTCGGGACCCGTGGGATTTGGCACAAGCGTTCCGTCGGTGGGATGCACCCACGCATACGCGGTGGGCAACGGGTCAGCCCCCGATGACTGCGCGGACGTCGAGGCCGCTGTACCCAAAGCAACAAAGAGTGTCGCGACGACGAGTCGACTCCGCCTGACGAACTCGCTGAAACGAACTTCCACGACAAGACCGCCGGTATTCCAAGCCATGTCTCTGCCTCCGCGCAGCGTCGAGCGAGAAGGTCGAACGCGGTGACGCTGCCTGCGCCGGTCGAACTGGTCGTGCGCTGGGAGTTGCCTGCCCACGGCGCACTTCCGACCCCCATCCTGCGCGATGGCCTCGCGCGCAACGAGTTGCCGTTGAACGGACGGCTCCCGGGGAATGGGCGTACGGAGCTTGCTCCGCTCTGCGCACATGCGACGGGACTCCAGGTTGCAGCGGTTCAGCACGCGATCCGCAGTTCCACAGCACGCCCCTGCGTTCCTGGGCTCCACGTGAACAGCCGCGCCGGCTCGGCGCTTTGAGTTCGCTCACCCTCTCGATGCGCGTCGCCGGTTTCATCGCGCACGGCGCGCTAATTTGATGCTCTTCTGACTCGCCTCGGACGGCCATCGCGGGGTGGTTCAGCGCGATGTGACCTCCAGCGCTTCTTCGCGCGGTGTGTCCCGCGTCGCGAACAACCGGCGCGCCGGCTATCCTTGGCGTCGAGCCGGGAGGGGCGGACGCCGCGCCATTGCGGGCGGGGCCGGGACGGCACGGCGGAGCCCCCCCTTGCCGGGTGGGCGGTTCTGGCCGGCGCGCGCCGGCCCTCTCTTTTTGGTCGTCGCCACCCCCCATCGAGCAACTCGAATAGCGAATCCGCCGATCGGCGAGCTCGCACGTCCTTCGAATCGCTCAGGTCGCTCGCCAGGCCCATTGCCACTTTAGCGCCACAAACTCCGCCCGCTCTCACCCGCAAATCTCCGCAATTTGCCGATTTGAGTTCGCGCAGCAACGGCCGAAACTGCGCCAATTCTCCGCAAATCTCCGCAATCCGCCGCTCTCACCCGATTTCGCAGGCGATCTCGCACTCGAACTCCGGAGCAGAAGGTCAGTGGTTCGAATCCACCCGGGCGTACCAATCTCTCGCGCATCACACGTCGCGCCCCCATTCGCGGGCCATTCCGGGCCGATCGCTGCGCCGAAACGCGCTGTTTCCTCGACGAATTCGCGCCGTTTCGAACGAGCGACTCTCTGCCCAGAGGCAGACGACACGCGCGCATTCCGAACGCGTTTTGCGACCCCGCGAGCGCCGTTTTCGAGCAGCACGATCACTCGCTTCGAGGGTCTTGTGCCATCAATGTGCCAACTGATTCGCCCGCAATTTTCCGCAATTCTCCGCTCTCACCCGAATTTCGTGGCACGGAAGCAGACGGACGTTGCGGCGAACTTGGGCGAGTTGGGGTGAACTTACGGGCACGCGAGCGATGACGGTGCGCGTCGAGGAGTTGGCGCCGCGCCGACGGCCGGTTCAGGCGCTGAGATTGGATCGGACTTCGCGCGCAGGCCGGGCGGTTGGCCGCGGGCCGCGACGCGAGCGCGGGATGCGATCGCGCCGGCTTCACACCCCAGACACTCCGCGTCTTGGTTCTGATGAACAATGATGGCCGCGAACGAAGGGAATCGGCCGAGCCCGGGTCGGGCGCTGATTGGTAATCTTCGCCCCCGTTCAACGACGCAACGTCTGGGAGACAACGCTCGCGTGGCACGATCGACTCGAACTCAACCCGAAGAACCCTCGCAGCATCCTCGGGCTGCCAAAACGCGCGCTGTCAGCACCGCGGCATTCCTCGACCGCGTGCCCCCGGGCGACCCTCACGGCAGCCCTATCGGCGCCCGCAGCCGCTGACGAGGCCCACGGATGTCCGACCCGTTCTTCGACCGACCAATCCTGAACTCGCCCTACTCGGCGCCCGCCCGGCATTGGGAGCTCGATGCCAGTGGCCAGCCGACTCAGAAGATCCTGGAGATGCGCCGCCGGGCGGATTTCATCACTCCGATTCCGAAGCCGAAGAAGCGCAAGGGAGCGGCGAAGCAGGAAGAGATCCAGTTCGACGAGGCCAAGGGCATCTCGACGGCCGAGCAGAAGTATGAAACCACCTCGTACATCAACGAGGTGCGCGGCTATGTCGACGAATGGCGAGCGCTCCCAAACCCCAACGATTGGCGGGTGACGCCCGAGACCGCTCGACTTCTGAAGCACTGGCGAAGCCACCCGTTCGGCGATATCCGACCGTTTTTCTGCCAAGTCGAGGCAGTCGAAACCGCCATCTGGCTCACCGAGGTGGCGCCGCACACCAAGAACGGCAAGCGGGTGTTGGATCACGTCGCAGACGCGAACCGCAACGCGAATCCGCTCTTGCTCCGCGCGGCGCTCAAGCTCGCGACCGGCGCGGGCAAGACGACCGTCATGGCCATGCTCATCGCGTGGCAGACGATCAACGCGGTGCGCCGCCCCGGCAGCAAGCTCTTCACGCGCGGCTTCCTCGTCTGCACGCCCGGCCTGACGATCAAGGACCGCCTGCGCGTCCTGCAGCCCAACGACCCCGACAGCTACTACGCCAGCCGCGAGCTCGTCCCGAACGACATGCTCGCTGACCTGCAGCGCGCGAAGATCGTCATCACGAATTACCACGCGTTCAAGCTTCGCGAGCGCGTCGAGCTCTCCTGGGCGGCCGCGCGCTGCTGCAGGGCCGCGGCGGCGACGAGCTCAAGACGCTCGAGACCGAAGGGCAGATGATCCAGCGCGTCATGCCCGAGCTGATGGGTATGAAGAACGTCCTCGTCATCAACGACGAGGCGCACCACTGCTACCGCGAGAAGCCGCCGGATCCTGACGACGAGGCGCTCAAGGGCGACGATCGCAAGGAAGCCGAGAAGAACAACGAGGCCGCGCGGCTGTGGATTTCCGGCCTCGAGGCGGTGAATCGCAAGCTCGGCGTCTCGCGCGTGATCGACCTCTCCGCGACCCCGTTCTTCCTGAGCGGCTCCGGTTACGCCGAGGGCACGCTGTTCCCCTGGACCATGAGCGACTTCTCGCTGATGGACGCGATCGAGTGCGGCATCGTGAAGCTGCCGCGTGTCCCGGTCGCCGAGAACATCCCGGGCGACGAACTTCCGATGTTCCGCAACCTCTGGGAGCACATCCGCAAGGACATGCCCAAGAAGGGGCGCGGTTCGGATCAGGAGCTCGATCCGCTCAAACTGCCGACGCGCCTTCTGACCGCGATGGAGGCGCTGTACGGCCACTACGAGAAGACCTACGAGCTCTGGAAACAGCGAGGGATCCCGGTCCCACCGTGCTTCATCATCGTCTGTCAGAACACGTCGATCTCAAAGCTCGTCTACGACTACGTCTCGGGCTTCCACCGCAAGCAAGACGACGGGACGACCACGCTCGAGCAGGGCCGCCTCGCGCTGTTCAACAACTTCGACCCGACGACGGGTAACCCGCTGCCGCGCCCCAACACGCTGCTGATCGACAGCGAACAACTCGAAGCAGGCGACGCACTCGACAAGGACTTCCGCAGCATGGCCGCGGACGAGATCGACCGCTTCCGGCGCGAGATCGTCGAGCGCACCGGCGACGCGCGCGCGGCCGAGAACATCACCGACCAGGATCTACTGCGCGAGGTCATGAACACGGTCGGCAAGCGCGACCAGCTCGGCGGCGCGATTCGCTGCGTCGTCTCCGTGTCAATGCTCACCGAGGGCTGGGACGCGAATACGGTGACGCACGTGCTCGGCATCCGAGCCTTCGGAACCCAGCTCCTGTGCGAGCAAGTGATCGGCCGCGCGCTGCGCCGCCAGTCGTACGAACTCAACGAGGAGGGCCTCTTCAACGTCGAGTACGCCGACGTCTTCGGCATCCCCTTCGACTTCACCGCCAAGCCGGTGGTCGCGCCGCCGCAGCCGCCGCGCGAGACGATCCAGGTCAAGGCCGTGCGCCCGGAGCGCGACCACCTGGAGATCCGCTTCCCGCGCGTGGTGGGCTACCGTGTCGAGCTGCCCGAAGAGCGCCTGGCCGCCAAGTTCAACGACGACTCGATCCTCGAACTCACCCCGGAGATCGTCGGCCCTTCGATCACGCAGAACCCAGGCATCATCGGCGCGGCGGTCGACCTGGACCTGAAGCATCTGCACGACACGCGCCCGTCGACCGTCATCTTCCACCTGACGCAGCGCCTGCTCTACACGAAGTGGCGCGACCCCGGCGAGGAGCCGAAGCTGCACCTCTTCGGCCAGCTGAAGCGCATCGCCAAACAATGGCTTGACGACTGCCTGGTCTGCAAGGGCGGCACATACCCAGCCCAGTTGATGTATCAGGAACTGGCCGACATGGCGTGCAACAAGATCACGGCCGGGATCACGCGCCGGTTCCTGGGCGAGCGCCCGATCAAGGCGCTGCTCGATCCCTTCAACCCCACGGGCTCGACGCGCACGTGCGCTTCAACACCTCCGCACCGACCGCTGGGAGACCGGCCCGCCGCCGAAGCCACGTCAACTGGGTGGTGCTGGACAGCGACTGGGAGGGCGAACTTCTGCCGGGTGGTCGAGGGCCATCCGCGCGTGCGCGCCTACGTCAAGAACCACAGCCTCGGCTTCGAGGTGCCGTACCGCTACGGCTCGAGGCGCGCAAGTACCTGCCGGACTTCATCGTGCTGGTCGACGACGGCCGCGGGGCGGACGACCTGCTGCACCTCGTCGTGGAGATCAAGGGCTACCGCCGCGAGGACGCCAAGGAGAAGAAGTCGACCATGGAGACCTACTGGGTCCCAGGCGTCAACCACCTCGGCACGCACGGCCGCTGGGCATTTGCGGAGTTCACCGAGGTCTACCAGATCGAGTCCGACTTCGCGGCGAAGGTCGCCGCCCAGTTCGAGAGCATCATCAACTCCGCATCCACGCCGCCGCTGACCGGAAACGTGACCATGGCCAAGAGCAACACCCCCAAATCCGTGGAGGCTCTGCGCCACGACGCGGACAAGCGAAAGAATATCCCGACGGCGGAGTTCCAGCCCGTGATGAAGGCCGACGAGGAACGGCCGGTGCAGTTGCGCTATCCGCGCAACAGGGACCTCGACCCGCAGCTCGTGTGGCGCGGCAAGGACGAGCAGGACTGGAGCGACCTCGTCGTTCACGCGCCGCCGCTCTACATCCAGGAGAAGGTGCACCCGAAGGTGCTGATCGACGACCTGCTGCGCCGGAGCCGCGAGCGGGCGGAGGCGGAAGCGCCGGTGCAGGCCGACCTGTTCGCCGACTTCAACGGCATCCCCGAGGGCGCGGACAAGACCGAGTTCTATCAGCACGACCAGAACTGGTCGAACCGCATGATCCTCGGCGATTCGCTGCAGGTGATGGCCAGTCTGGCCGAGCGCGAGGGCCTGCGCGGCAAGGTGCAGTGCATCTATTTCGATCCGCCCTACGGCATCAAGTTCAACAGCAACTTTCAGTGGTCAACGACCAGCCGCGACGTGAAGGACGGCAACGCAGGGCACATCACGCGCGAGCCGGAGCAGGTGAAGGCGTTTCGCGATACTTGGCGGGATGGGATCCACAGCTACCTGACCTACCTGCGCGATCGTCTCACTGTCGCCCGCGACCTGCTCGCGGAGTCCGGCTCCATCTTCGTGCAGATTGGTGATGAAAATGTGCATCGCGTGCGGGCGTTGATGGATGAGGTGTTCGGGGAGCGAAATTTCGTGTCAATTATCGTTTCAAGAAAAAGCGGCCGGGCCTCCTGGGAAACAACGCGTTCGATTACGATTTCTGGTATTGCCAAAAGATCGTAGAGAGCACCAAATATCGACGATCTTCACCGAAGGATCCGGATGCTGGCCACGCATGTCATTCCGAGACTGCGTTTGCGACAAGCTTGTCGAACTCTCAGCCAGGAGATGCGAATCAGAAGACCGCGAGGAAAATGGGCGCGCGTCAATTCCCGCTCGTGACCTCATCAGTGCAAGCGACCCAAGCAGGTTCAACGAGTTTCGGGCCGGATTGCAATGTGGCGTGCGAACCAGCAGTGGGGTTTGGGTCCTGATGGCGTCTGCGTTAAAAAGCCTGACGGGCTTTTCGATATATCGGGCGCCGCTTGGAGTATCCCGTTTTTGGAAGACTCGAACCAGGTGGCGAGCCGACATTTGGGGCGATCGGGGACCAACCAAGTCTACGTGGTTGAAACTCCACACGGGTGTCGAGCGCTGCCTTCTGATGGCCACCGACCCCGGCGACCTCGTGCTCGACCCGACCTGCGGTTCCGGCACCACCGCCACCGTCGCCGAGCAATGGGGCCGCCGCTGGATCACGATCGACACCTCGCGCGTTGCGCTCGCGCTCGCCCGCGCCCGCATCATGGGCGCCCGCTACCCCTATTACCTGCTCGCCGATTCCCGCGACGGGCAGCAGAAGGAAGCTGAAGTATCGCGAACGGCCCCCAGCTCGCAGCCCGTCCACGGCAATGTCCGCCACGGCTTCGTCTATGAGCGCGTGCCGCACATCACGCTGAAGTCCATCGCCAACAACGCCGAGATTGATGTCATCTGGGACCAGTGGCAGGCCAAGCTGGAGCCTTTGCGCGAGCAGCTGAACGCTGCGCTCAAGAAGACCTGGGCCGACTGGGAGATTCCGCGCGAGGCCGACGCCAAATGGTCGGACGCAGCGAAGAAGCTGCACGCCGACTGGTGGGAGGCGCGCATCGCGCGGCAAAAGGAGATCGACGCGTCGATCGCAGCGAAGGCCGACTTCGAGTTCCTCTACGACAAGCCCTACGAGGACAAGAAGCGCGTCCGCGTCGCCGGACCCTTCACGGTCGAGAGCCTGAGCCCGCATCGCATGCTGGCGGTCGACGAGAACGACGACCTGGTCGACATCGCGGCTCAGCGCAGTCCCGAGTACACGGCGAAGCAGACGTTTCCCCAGATGATCCTGGAGAACCTCAAGACCGCCGGCGTGCAGCAGGCGCACAAGGAAGACCGGATCACCTTCACGTCGCTCGTTCCGTGGCCGGGCAACATGGTGTGCGGCGAGGGACGCTACCTCGAGGGCGACGCCGAGAAGCGCGCGGCGATCTTCATCGGGCCAGAGTTCGGCACCGTGCAGCGCGCGGACTTGGTCGCCGCAGCTCGCGAGGCCGGCGATGCGGGCTTCGACGTGCTGATCTCGTGCGCGTTCAACTACGAGGCGCACACCACGGAGTTCACGAAGCTCGGCCGATTGCCGGTGCTCAAGGCGCGCATGAACGCCGACCTGCACATGGCGGACGACCTCAAGAACACGGGCAAGGGCAACCTGTTCGTGATATTCGGCGAGCCCGACATCGATCTGCTCACCGAGAGGGACGGCCGCCTGCGCGTGAAGGTGAAGGGCGTCGACGTCTTCAAGCCGCAGACCGGCGAGGTCGTCAGCGACGGCGCCGACGGCATCGCCTGCTGGTTCATCGACACCGACTACAACGAGGAGAGCTTCTTCGTCCGCCACGCCTACTTCCTCGGCGCGAACGACCCCTACAGCTCGCTCAAGACTACGCTCAAGGCCGAGATCGACCCCGATGCATGGGCGACGCTCCACAGTGATACGTCGCGCCCCTTCGAGAAGCCGAAGCGGCCGCATCGCCGTCAAGGTCATCAATCACCTCGGCGACGAGGTCATGAAGGCTGGTTTCAGGATCTGAGGCGACGCTGGAGTTCCGCATCGCGGATACGTTCACGGACAGCCTCGCCCGCCTGACCGGCGACCCCGCGAGCCCAGGGCATTCGCTCCACAAGCTCGACCGCGCGCGCGACAAGAACTTCTGGTCGGTGCGCGTCGGCCGCGACTTGCGGCTCATTGTCCACCGCAACGACGCGAGCTTGCTTCTCTGTTTCGTCGGCCACCACGACAAGGCGTACGACTGGGCGGAGCGACGGCGACTTGAGACGCACCCGAAGACGGGCGCGGCGCAACTTGTCGAGATCCGAGAGACGGTCAAAGAGGTTGTCGTTCCGGTCTTCGTTCAATCGGAAGTCGCGCGCGCGCCCGACGCCCCGGCCACGAAGGCGCCGCTGTTTGAACGCGTCTCGGATGAGCATCTCCTCGGCTACGGCGTGCCGGCCGAATGGCTCGCGGACGTGCGTGGCGCAACCGAAGACACGCTGCTCGCCGTAGCGGGTCATCTTCCATCCGAAGCCGCGGAGGCGCTTCTCGAAATCGCGACTGGCGGCAAGCCCAAGATCGCACAGCCGGTGGCGTCCGATGCAAGTCCGTTCGATCACCCCGACGCGCTTCGACGATTCCGCGTGATGACGAACGTCGAGGAACTCGAGCGCGCGCTGGAGTTCCCGTGGGACAAATGGACTGTCTTCCTCCACCCGGAGCAGCGGCAATGGGTCGAACGCGACTACGCCGGCCCGGCGCGTGTCGCCGGTTCCGCAGGAACGGGCAAGACGATCGTCGCCGTTCACCGTGCGGCCCATCTTGCTCGCGCGCATTCGAACGCTCGCGTTCTGCTGACGACGTTCTCTGACACGCTCGCACGAGCTCTGCACACGAAGCTCAAGCGGCTTCTCGGCAACGAACCCCGCCTTGCGGAGCGCATCGATGTGGAGGCGTTGGACGCCGTTGGCGCTCGGCTGCACAAGGCGCAGATCGGACCCGTCGCACTTGCCGACCGCGCGACGCTGCTCCAACTCATCAAGGAGTCCGCCGCATCCGAACCCGACCGCAAGTTCAGCACGCACTTCTTGGTGACCGAGTGGGAGCACGTCATCGATGCTTGGCAGATCCGTTCGTGGGATGCGTACCGCGACGTGGCGCGGCTCGGACGAAAAACCCGGTTGCCGGAGCCTCAACGTCGTGTGCTGTGGTCGATCTTCGAGCGTGTCCACGCCTCGCTGCGAAAGCGCAATCTCAAGACGACGTCGGAGATGTTCACGGCCTTGGCAAGCGCAATGACCCGAGTGAAGAAGCCAGTGTTCGATTTCGCCGTGATCGACGAAGCGCAAGACGTGAGCGTGGCACAGTTGCGCTTCCTTGCCGCGCTCGGCGCCGACCGCCCGAACGGCCTTTTCTTCGCCGGCGACCTTGGTCAGCGCATCTTCCAACAGCCGTTCTCGTGGAAGTCACTCGGCGTGGATGTTCGTGGCCGCTCGCGCACACTGCGCGTGAACTACCGCACATCACACCAGATTCGATCCCAGGCGGATCGGCTGCTCGATCCCACGCTCACCGACACGGACGGGCTCACCGAAGAACGCCGCGGCACGGTCTCCGTGTTCAACGGCCCGGCGCCGTTGTGCTCGTGCTCGAAAGCGAAGCGGCCGAGTGCGATGCGGTTGCGAACTGGCTCAAGGACCGAATCAAAGACGGCGTCGTCCCGCACGAGATCGGCGTGTTCGTTCGTTCCGACGCTGAGATCGATCGAGCCGTCGCCGCCGTGAAGGCTGCGAAACTCGCGTACAAACTCCTCGACGCAAACGTCGAGACCACGTCGCATCAGGTATCCCTGGGCACGATGCATCTCGCCAAGGGCCTCGAGTTCCGCGCGGTCGCCGTCATGGCTTGTGACGACGAGATCATTCCCCTCCAGTCGCGGATCACATCCGTCGGCGACGACGGCGACTTGCGCGAGGTCTACGAGACGGAGCGCCATCTGCTGTACGTGGCCTGCACGCGGGCGCGAGATCAATTGTTCGTCACTGCTTGCGAGCCTGCGTCAGAATTCCTTGCTGATCTGGTTGCGCAGCAAATGGCCCCGCGAAGCGCCTAGTCGACATTGTTCAAGGGTGGCAGATTGGCTTGACCCACAGTGGAATGGGATGCTCCGCCATGGCGACGACACGAATCCTTACGGGACGGCAAATCGGTGATGAGGTACGGCGGCTCTGCAGCGCCATCGAACGTCGTTGCTTAATCACCACTTGGAGCTTGGGCGCAAACGTCGAAAGCGGACCCTCGAAACACTTCTGCGGCGACCGAAGGCGTTCGGATGTGAGGTCACCGTGATTCTCGACTTCAACTTTGGTCACGGATGCTACGTTGATCCTGACTCGCAGATCAACTAATCCGTCAATTCGGATCGGAGAAAGTGCGCCGCCACCGCGCATGCCATGCAAAGCTCTACATCGTTGACGATGTCGCCGTTTTAGGATCTGCGAACCTGTCCGAGCGCGCGTTCAGCGGTGACGTGTGGGAACTCGGAGTGCGGACTGACGATTCGGATCTGGTGCAAGCCCTGGTCGAACAGTTTCGCCGCATCGAATGCGAGTCAGTGCCTATCAGCAAGTCCGACATGGAGAAGCTGAGGCAAGTTCCCCCACAGCAGATGGAGTTCGAGCGGCCGCGCTTCGAATGGCCCCAACCATCTGACATCGCAGGGGGCGCCGCATCCGCCCTTTGTGGTCGTCGACTCGGGGACGAGTTCCTCAGACTGCGAGGAACGGAGGTTGACCCGGGCGCGCTTGACGAGTGGAACGCCTGGCTCCTTGCCCACCCTGGTGGATATCTGATGAACCACAAGGCTGGCGGTGCTCGAGATCACAAGCTCCACAGAGTCAGTTGTCACATCTGGACAAAGACGGAGAAGTCGTCGTTGGTCGCAGTCCCGCGCCCGCGTCACGACGATCTGCGGATCCTCAAGTCCGCGGCGCAGCAAGTCGGCTTGGAGACGAAGCCGTGCAAGCTTTGCTTCCGAGGCCGGGACGACTGACATGGCGGCCGGGAAAACGCAGTGACGCCGCGCACGACGTCGACTGCAATCAGGCCGCCCGGCGCCTCGCCACGCTCACACTCACGCAGCCGACGACGCCAAGCGTAGAGCGTCGCCGGCGTGACACCGCAGCCCCACGACGCTTCGCGCATGCTCGCGCCCGTCCGTGTCCGCTCGGCCAGCACACGCGCATAATGCTCGCCCAGTTCGCCCCGATTGATCGCTGTGCTCTCCATGCCACAACGCTGCCCGACGGCCCACGCGCACTCCAATGCTCGCAGCAACTCGGCGCCGGACGCTTACGAACTACTCGTTCTGAGAACGAAGGACTCCTCGGGCGGCCAAGATTGACCGGATGCAAGATCGGGGTGACGCGGTTCACCCGTCGGCCTGCCGTGCTCCAAGCGCCATTCCTCGATTTGACCGAGAAGCATGAAGGCAGACTTCCGTCGTTTTTCGTCCCCATCGCCATCCTGAACAGCTGGACGCGTATTTCGTTTGAGGCCCTTGAGTGTTGCGTGAAGGCGTTGGGAGTTCGCCCGTAAGGTCGTCGCTCGACGAAAGCGGTTTCGAGTTGGTCCCAAATGCCTCGCGGAACCGGCGATGGCTTGGCGTCATCAATCAGGTTCAGATTGGCGGCTAGAGCTTCGGGCGTTCCGAGCCAGTTCATTACTTTCGAGAGGACGTGCCGATTGAGTTCCGGCAGATCGCGTTCACACAAATCCCGCAGCCGTGCAGCCACCTCTGGCCTGCGCTGGGACAGCTCCGCGAGCCGCGTGACCAGCACGTCCTCGCGGTGAGGACGGTGCGCCAGCGCGATGCCGCGAACATTCGGATCGACAATACCCACGAGAAGCTCGTGCACGCGCGGCGCGTCGAGTGCAGCGAAGGCATTGATGAAGTTGTCCTCGCACTGCTCGAAGTTCGCTGCATCGGACGCGAGCTCGTACAGGAGATCAACTGCGGCATCCGATCGGATCTCGCCGAGAGCGGTGACAAGCTCGCGCAGTTCATACCCCCCTAATCGCCGCTTGCCGAGCACGTCGCGCATCTTGGCAATCCCGGCCGCGGGGTCGTCGACGAACGGGCAGAGCGCAGGATGCGGCGCAGAAGGTGCCTGTCTGAATCCTGCGTCCATTTCTCCGTTCGCTCAACGATGGAATCGACGAGCGCGAATGCGGTGGTAGCGGGCAGGACGACACCCGCCATCAGCAAGCGTTCGGCGGCGTCGAGACATGTGTATTGGTCCCATTGGCCGGGCATGGCAATCACGTCGAGCACTGCTGAGGCGTAACCACGGCCATCAATCGCGGCAAGCGACTTTGCGAGCTCTTTCAGCCCTTCGCCGGGTTTCCTTCGGGTTCTGCTCTCGCGCCGATTTCAGCATCGAGTGTGGCGGCGAAGCGTGTGCGCCGCTGGTTGTCGCCGGGCGGCGGAGTGCTACCTTCGCGTGCGGCCCACATCAAGTCGTAGCGGAACGTCCGATCGAAGATACGCTCCAATTTTGGCACGAAGTCGCGCGCGCCATCGCGGCAGCCTCGGCGCGGTATTCCGGCTCGGGGAAGCAGGTCGGTGAGCACCTGCTCGGCACCGGCACCGTTGAGGTCCATGACGGCGGCGATGTGCCAGTTGGCGTAGCTCCTGGCTCCACCATGGCCGCGAGGTCCGCGGTCGCCTGCTGAATGCGCGGCCCGGCCGCGGCGTACCCGCTCGATGTCGGCGCGGATGAGCCTCACCAGGTCCACCATGTCTTCGGGTTTTCCGACTTGGGCGATCGACGAGGCCAGGTTGGCTTTCCCAGCCGCTGAAGTCGTCCTGGCGCAGGACGACATCGACGCTACTTTTCAGATAAGCGCGAAGGCGGCTTCAGCAGGTCGTCGTCGGCGATGACAGCGGTTCCACATCCCGACCTAGCGACTCTGCTAGAAGGCCGGCTGCGACTTTGACGTCGAGCGGATCGCCGGTGGTGACGGACG
This sequence comes from Sandaracinaceae bacterium, assembly GCA_016712745.1. GTDB lineage: Bacteria > Myxococcota_A > Polyangia > Polyangiales > JADJQN01 > JADJQN01. Next base: position 2,462 of record JADJQN010000007.1, on the reverse strand, counting down.
GGAGCATGCCGGCCGCCGCGATGTCATCGGGAAGGCCGCGGAACACGGCCTCCAGTTGGCGCATTATCTGCCACTCCAAGTTCGTGCGGCACACCAGGCCCCCATCCACCCCGCGCCGAAGCGCGCGCAGCTTCGCAAACAAACGCGCGCCGCAAGATTGGCGTCAACGGTGCGACAATGATCGAGATCATGCCGCCAAAGTGCCCGGGTTCTTTAGGTCTTCGGTCTCGACGCGTTGCAGGTATTGCTGATGAGGGCGTCTGGAATGGTGGTCGCAAACGGCAACCAATACTCTTGCTCGCAGAGGACGCCTCGCCAACCTGGATAGCTACCCACTCGCTCGCCTTGGCAGGATCGATTTGGCGCATTACTGGAAAGCGCCGGCTGGATGTAGTGCGGCCCCAGATTGCGCATGTCGCCGCCGGACAGCGCCGCTAACGCATCCTTGACGACGCCGTCCAGGCCTGTCTCGCCGAGATCGATCAGATTGAGCGCGGTTCGCAGGCGCGCGGGATGGTCGGTGGTGGTCTTGATGAAATTGCGCACCGCGGCGATTTCTTTGGGTCTGAGCGCCGCGGGCAGTTGGTCGGCGTTCTTGCGCGCGACCTCCTCGAATGTCTGCGCATCTAACGACTCTAGGACGCGGGTCAGCGCCTCGCAGACCCGGTCCACATGAGGCCGGAGACCGCCGCGTTCTTCAACCGCGATACTGTCGTCCTCCGTTGCGGGAGACCGCGACCTCGTCCTTGACATTACGATGAAGCAGTTCGGAGACGAAATCCGCTCGTGCCTCCTCGCTCCAGCCGCGCACACTCGCGTCACTTCGGTCCAAGCAACGGGTCCGGATGTCGGCCAGAGCCTGTGGGTGCCGGGCCGCGTTTGCTGGTCTTATCCCGATAGAAGGGGAACGATGATGTCGCCAGGTCGTCCGCGCCAGTGGCGACGCCGAGGCGATGGCATGCTGCCGAAAGCTACCGTCGCGGATCGCGTAGACGGCACGGATGCGCTCGCCGACGGCTGCGCCGGAACTTCATTCCAGACGGCTGTGCCACAAAGCCGCGCGAGCTCGCCGGCGAATACGAGGTCGACGTCGAGCGCCATCGCCACCAACGTCCCACCGGCACTGGTGTTTCTCCTGTCGGTTTCGCCGTCGCCGGCCGCATCGCCAATGGTCTCGGCTATCATGCGCAGCGGTTCGGCCCATGCCGGATCGTTCACGTAGTCGGCTGTGAATCGGTTGGTCGCACGGTCATCGCCGCTCTGCAGATCAAGCAGTCGTGCGCGGACATCGAGCGCAGCGTAGTACTCCTGAAGCTGCTGATGCTCGAAACGAAACGCCGTTTGCGGGTAGTCGACGCGCTCAAGAACGTGGTGGGCCGTGAGCGTCGCGAGGACCGCTGGCGCTCCTACCCGCTCGATCTGGCCAGAGCGCGAAAGCACGTTTGCGACGTCGGTAGCGAGAGTAGGCCGAAGATCGGTGCTCCTTATGCTGTTTCTGTGTTCATGTCGTTGTTCTTGCAGAAGGAGAACCTGGGCGACGACGCCGATTTTCGTGGAGGGAATCGCGGCACCGGCTTCAAAACAGCGTGGCGATTTCCTGGAGAGGATGAACGGCGTGAGCTTTCAGTTCGTCTAGCGACGAGTCAACGTTGATCTCGGCAAGAAGCTCAGCGCACTCGCGCCAAGCCGGGCTGTAAGATAAGCTGCCCGCTGCTCGCGTCGAGGCGCAGACACCGTAGCCGCGTCCCACCGGGTGGGGCGGTGGTGTCGGAGTGGTGCGTCCGCGTTGCGACGATGATGCCTGCGCTCGGGAAATCCTGGGTTCCAGCTCCCGGAGGGCCTTTCGTTCGCCCGCGCGGAATTTGACTCCGCGATTTCATCCCAGCCGTTCAACAAGAACAGGAAAGGGTCCGTCTGCTGCACGCGCGCGCAAGGTCGGCGGCCGCCAGACCTTCGGCCTGGAATGCGGGCATGCCGGCAATGTGGCCCGAGAATTCCTCGGTGCGATGACGTCCACGCAGGAAGTTCGATCATGAACGGTGTGTTTGAGGTGCGCAGCGCGTTGCGCGAGCTGTATCAGTGTCGTGGTCTTTCCGCGGCTTTGGCGGGCCCTTCGAGAACAATGCGGCCGCTCTGCCTCAGCGCCTGATCGATCACGTCAAGCGACAGCACGTCGGCAGACCTGCGCCATTCGGGTCAAGCCGCAATGCTGTGAGATCGATGAGCGGATGTCCTTTTGAAGTCTTGCCAGCCCAGGTCCGCGCGACGACCTCGGGGCCGCGTGCCTTGTTCTGTCAATGAGGTCTGCGGTCTGCGGTTCGGCTTCGGCATCGAGGTGGAGAAAGCTGGTACACAGCGAGGTGTGCTCCGGCATCCCTATCTGCGTGATAATTTCTCGCGCTCGATGATGTGAAGTTCGACGCCGTGGTCCTCTGAATCTTCCTTCCCACCGCTTTCGATCG
>JADJQN010000006.1 GCA_016712745.1 Sandaracinaceae bacterium | reverse complement strand
TCCTTCCGCGGAAGAAGATGGTCGGGTCGTAGGGCGCGCAGCCGATGCGGTCGAAGCGTATCTCGCAGCGCGTCTGCGAAGTGCGCACGACTCTACGCACAAATGGGTTTCGCTTCACACGCCGCACAAGTGGAACTTTGATGCGCTCGTACAGTTGCGTCGCTCGCGTGAGGATTTGCCCGAGGAGTTCGTGGGTCCTAGCGACAAACGTCGCGAACGCGTGGAACCCTTTGCGCTCACCGACGCGCGCGGCTCGATGCGCGAAGTGGCGAATCAGGTCGACTATTGCCTCTTCTGCCACGACCGCGACAAGGATTCATGCAGCAAAGGTCTTCGCGACAAGGCGGGCGCCATCAAGAAGAACCCGCTCGGCGTCGAGCTCGATGGCTGCCCCCTCTACGAAAAGATCAGCGAGATGCACGTGCTGCGTCGCGATGGCTTTGTCATTGGCTCACTCGCCACCACGATGATCGACAACCCGATGTGCCCGGGCACCGGCCATCGCATTTGCAACGATTGCATGAAGAGCTGCGTTTATCAGACGCAAGAGCCAGTCGACATTCCGCAGATTGAGACGCGCATCTTGGTTGACGTGTTGCGCTTGCCGTACGGTTTCGAGATTTGGTCTTTCCTCTCGCGCTGGAATCCGCTCAATCCGCGCCGACCGGTGATGCTTCCCTACAACGGACGCAACGTGCTCGTCGTCGGCCTCGGGCCCGCGGGCTATACGCTCGCGCATCATCTTCTCAACGAGGGCTTCGGGGTCGTCGGCGTGGACGGCCTCAAACTTGAGCCGTTCGACGACGACCTCACCGGTCGCGGCAAAAAGGCGCCGCGTCCATTGCTCCACGTCGAAGAACTCTATCAGCCGCTCGAGTCGCGCACCTTGCTCGGCTTCGGTGGCGTAAGCGAGTACGGCATCACCGTGCGCTGGGACAAAAACTTCCTCGCCGTGCTTTTCGTCAACCTGCTTCGCCGCAACACATTCCGTGCGTTTGGCGGCGTCCGTTTTGGTGGCACCTTGACCACGGACGACGCGTGGGAGCTTGGTTTTGATCACGTTGCGATTGCAGCGGGCGCCGGCAAGCCGACGTTCATTCGCATGAAGAACAACCTGATTCGCGGCGTGCGCAAAGCCAGCGACTTTTTGATGGGCCTTCAGCTCACCGGCGCCTACAAAAGGCAGTCGCTCGCGAATCTGCAAGTGCGTTTGCCCGGCGTGGTGATCGGCGGGGGTCTCACCGCGATTGATACGGCAACCGAAATGATGTCGTACTACGTCGTTCAGGCGGAGCGCACTTTGCTTCGCTACGAGACGCTCGTCGCAGAGAAGGGCGAGACCGAGGCGCGTAAGATTTACGACCCCGAAGAACAGATAATCCTCGACGAAATCCTTAGCCACGGCCGCGCGCTTCGGCAGGAACGTGCGCAGGCCGAACAGGAAAAGCGCGCGCCACGTCTGCAAGACCTATTGAACGGCTGGGGCGGCGTCAGCATCGTCTATCGGCGCACTGTGAAAGACTCGCCGGCGTATCGCCTCAACCACGAAGAAGTTACCAAGTCCTTAGAAGAAGGTATCCGCTACGTCGAGCTCATGTCGCCGAGCGAGGCGCACCCCGACAGGTTCGGTGCGGTCGAAGCAATTAGCTTCGAGCGCCAAGCGGTCGTAGACGACAAGCTCGTTGGCACGGGCGAGATGGTCCGATTGCCCGCGCGCACCGTTTGCATCGCGGCTGGCACCAGTCCCAACACAACGTACGAATCGGAGCACCATGGATCGTTCGCGCTCGATGGGCGCGGCTACTTCGCGAACCACGATGCGACCATCGACACAGAGGGACGCGTAGAACTTTCGCCGACCGCCGACGGCAGCGGCTTCTTCACGAGCTACGCCAAGTCCAACCGCGTGGTGAGTTACTACGGCGACAACCACCCGAAGTATGCGGGCAGCGTCGTCAAGGCTATGGCTAGTGCCAAAGACGGCTATCGCCACGTAAGTCGCCTTTTCGAGTTCGAGCGCCCGATGCTCACCGCAAGCACGCAGCCCTCGCGCGACCAGAAGTGGGCAAGCGATGCCGCGCGTCTCGAGGACAACCTGTTCGCCGTGGTTCACGACGTACGGCGCCTGACGCCGACAATCGTGGAAGTTGTCCTACGTGCCCCGCTCGCTGCGCGAAAATTCCAGCCCGGGCAATTCTACCGTTTGCAGAACTTCGAGCGTTACACCGGTGTCATCGACGGCACGCCCCTTACGATGGAAGGCTTGGCCCTCACGGGTGCGTGGACCGATCCCGAAAAGGGACTGATCTCCATCATCGTTCTCGAGATGGGCGCCTCGTCGCGAATGTGCGCGCTACTCAAGAAGGGCGAGAGCGTCGTGCTTATGGGACCGACGGGGCAGCCCACCGAAATTCCGTCCAACGAAACGGTGCTCCTCGCGGGTGGCGGACTTGGCAACGCGGTTCTCTTTTCCATCGCGCGCGCGTTCAAGGCCCGCGGCGCAAAGGTGATCTACTTCGCAGGTTACAAAACCAGCGATAGCGTATTCAAAATGGACGAGATCGAAGCGTCAACCGATCAAGTCATCTGGTCGACCGACTCCGGCGACGACATCCGAAGCCGTCGTCCGCAAGATGCATTCTTCCGCGGCAACATCGTGCAGGCGATGCTTGCGTATGAGTCCGGCTCTCTCGGGGAGAAGATGATCGACCTTGGAGAGGTCGATCGCATCATCGCAATCGGTTCTGACCGCATGATGCAGGCGGTGCGCGAAGCGCGGCACTCGGTGCTCGCTCCCTATCTCAAGTCCTCGCACACCGCGATCGGCAGCATCAACTCGCCGATGCAATGCATGATGAAGCAAATCTGCGCGCAGTGTTTGCAGCGCCTCGTTGATCCCGTCACTGGCAAGGAAGAGATGATCTACACCTGCTTCAACCAGGATCTCGAGCTCGACCGCGTCGACTTCCCCCAACTTAGCGCCCGACTTCGCCAGAACACCGTGCAAGAAAAGCTTACCAATGCGTGGTTCGAGCGCCTGGTGGGGCGCGCCCATCTTCCGCGCGTGTGAAGCCTGCTGTACGCTCGGGATCGTGAAGCAAGACATTCGCCGACCCAATGCCTGGCTGCTCTTCGCGCTCGCTGCGCTCGCTTGGCATTGCGCGCATCCGGACGGCTCGGCTCTCGCGCAACATACCGGAGGCAGCTTCGGCGGCTCGAGCTTTGGAGGGAGCTCATCCTCTGGCTCGTCCTACTCCGGTTCGAGCAGCTCAGGCTCCGGTGGCTCCTCGTCATCCAGTTCGAGCGGCTCGAGCGGTTGGCGCTCGTCGAACACCTACACCGACAACGACAGCTCGAGTAGCGGCTCGATGCGAATGGACCCGCGCACCTCACGCGAGTTTCTTTGGTTGGCATGGAGGATGGGCTACCCCATCTTGATCGCGCTCGCTTTAGCCGGCGGCTACGCATGGATGCGTTACGGAAGCTTCGGCGGCAGCAGCCGACGACCGGAGCCGAGCGCCAATGACGTTCTGAGTGCACTTTCGGGTGCGACGTCACCATCGCTCGTCGTGATCAGTGTCGCCGTCGACTCTTCCGTGCGCGCCGAGATGCAGAAGACACTCGCGAAGCTCGCCGAGTTTGGCGATACGCGCGATTTCTCCGTCGCGGTCAATATGGTGAAGCAAGCAGCACGCATGCTGCAGAGACAGCGCGCTTCTTGGCTCTACATGAATCTCGTTCACACTTCCTCGAACACCGTGCGTGAGCTCGAAGAGGCGTTCCGCGAAAAGACTTCGGACCTCCGCGCGCGCTTCAAGGTCGATGCGGTGCGCAACGTGGACGGGAGCGCGGCCCTTCAACAATCGCACAACACGCCGCGTCCGTACGAAGGTCAGGGCGTGGTGGTTGTCTCCGTTGTTCTGGCGACCAAGACTTCGTTTTTCGAAAACAATCCGGACGTAGTCCCGGACAGCGCGACGCATGTCCTTAAAGCGTTTGACGCGCGCGATGCGCTAAACGCCCTCGCCGCGGAAGTCATTTGGTCGCCGGCTGACGATGGCGACCGCATGAGTACGCTCGAGCTTGAGCAATTTTATCCAGAGCTCGTGAAAGTCACCGACGCGTCTGTCGGCCGCGTAGTCTGCCCTCATTGCAAGGCGGCTTTCGCAGGCGAGCTTCCAACATGCCCGGCATGCGGTTCACCACGCGCGAAGTGAGGGAGCACCCGGAGAGGACAGATCCTCTCCTACGCGTATCTATTCGTAAGGATTGTCGGCGATGAAACCACCGCGCTGGCGTCGCGGCGCACGCGGAGCGGGTGTTGCCGCAGGCTCTACCTGCGCAGGCGCGGTGCGGCGCGCAGCAGTGGTGCTGGTCGCGCGAGCGGGCGTTGCGGCTTGCGGGGATGCTGCGCGAGGGCTAGCGACTGGCGTCGCGCGAGGCTGCGTTGGTGCGGCCACAACTGCAGGCGCAACAGGGCGCGGTGCAGGTTGCGAAACGACCGCCGACGCAGGCGGCGCGGCGGGCGCTGCGGCGACGGGCGCCGCCGGAGCAGCAACGACCGGCGGCGCTGCAACTACCGCTGGCGCGGCGGGGGCGGCGGCGGGCTGCTCAACAGAGGGCGCCGTCGGGCTTGGCGAACTCGGTGTTGCTGCTTGGGGCGTCGGCAAGACGGGCTCCGGACGCAACGCTTCGGTACTCTCCGGTTCCTGGGGCAGCACGTTCTCTTCGCTGCCATCTTCGCTATGCTGACTGCGAAGGATGAGCGAAATGAGAAGCAGAAGAACGATGGCACCAGCTGCGGCGGCGCCCCACACAATCGGACTTCGCTTGGCGCTCGACATCGGAACGGCTGACACGCGTCCGGTCTGATCGGGATCGATCTTTCCATCGGTCGCAGGATCGCTCGCGCGACCCGCCAGATTATTCTGCGCCCATGCGCCGGAGTCCGACGTCGACGCTGGCTCCATCGACATGCCTTCGGGAGTCGGCGTGAACTGATCCCAACTTGCCTGGTACTTGGATGCGAGCTTCTCGGCGTCGGCTGGCGAAATCGACGGCGTCCTGAGCGTCGGCTCGGAGTGGTCGCGCGCGACTTCCTCGGTATCGGAAGCTTGCGGACCAGGAGCGCCTGGCTGAATCGACGTGGCCTTGTTTTCGGACATGAACGGTTAGGGAGAGTAACACCGCGGACGCGTTGCCGCTAGGAAACGCGAGGCCGAGCCTAGTTCTTCGATGGAAAAAGCTCGTGGAGCCTATCGTCCCACTCGTCGGCGATGCCAGCGATGGTGTGCAGCAGGTCTTCGAACTCTTCGTAGTCGAGGCCGCTCAGGCGCCGCAGCGCTCGCAGGTAAACCGCGTCGCGATCCTTGTCGATTGCGAACGCCGCGTCGCTGGTTACGAGAAAATTGAGCTCGAGCAGGCGCCGGTAGAAATTCTCCCGTCCTTCGCGGGGCACGTCCATGATGCGCGAGAGAAAGAGAAGAATCCCGTGCTCTTCGAGGACATTGACGCCAACAGTCGCCGAGCCACGGCGGATGTCCGTGTATCCATCTTCGTCCAGCGGATCCAGCTCGACCTTCACCGATTCGCCGAAACGTCGCAGGTAGTCGTTCACCATCTCCGTGGCATCGCGATACACGCGGCCACTCTTCCGGTCTTGATAGGTTGGAGTTTCTTCGCTCACGTCGGCTCGCTGGGAAAACGAGAGCCTATCAGTGCCGCGCTTCTTGCGGCAATGCTCGTGTGTAGTGCGTGCAACGAGAGCGAACAAGGCGCGATGCCGCAACCAAACCTCGCGGGTCCCGTGAGAGCAGCTCCCGCGGCTGCGGCCGCAGCCACGCCAGTGGCGGTGTTGGAAGGCATCGACGTCCTTGCGCCGACTGGGGCAGCCGGCGCGCACAATTCTGCGCGGGTCGTGCTGCGCTTCGATCGACCGACCGCGTTTACGCGGACCAACTCGCCGGCCGTAGACGGCGCGGGTGGTCGCGTACGCATCCACTTCGAGAGGGCGCGTTTGCGCGCCGACGTCCCGCGATCGTTACGCGTGAATCACGCTGGTGTCGCTCGCATTCGCAGCGACGCCACTCGGGATGGCGGAGCCGAGGTCGCATTCGAAGTCGCCGATTCCACTCGCTATCACATCTTCTTTTTGCCCCAGCCGTACCGAGTCATCATCGACTTTGACGAGGCCCCGCGCGGCGCGAGCGCGGCGCTGAACTCTCCCGGCGCGCCGCTTGCGCATGCATTGCGCCTCATCATGCTCGACCCGGGACATGGGGGCGATGACCATGGCGCGCCTGGCGAAGCCGGCTTGCGCGAATCGCGTCTCGTTCTCGACATCGCAAAGCGGGTTCGCGCTCGCCTTCACGACAGGCTCCCGCAAACGCGCGTCATGCTTACGCGCGAGAACGACACTTTCGTCTCGCTTGAGCAGCGCGCCGCGATGGCCAATGTTGTGGAGGCAGACCTGTTCATCTCCATCCATCTAAATGCTTCTCCGACGGAAGCCGACCGGGGTGGCGTCGCAACTTTCGTGCTCGACACAAGCGGCGACCGTCAGGCGTTGCGCTTGGCGGCGCTCGAGAATGGAACGAGCGAGAACGAAGTCAGCGAGCTTGAGGCCTTGCTCGCATCGCTTCAGCGTCAGGACCAGGTCGCCGAATCGCGCTTGCTCGCTACGCGCATTCATTACTCAACGCTCTCATGGGGACGGCGCTTCATGCCGTCGCTCAACGACCGCGGTGTACGGAGCGCGCTCTTCTATGTGCTCGTCGGCGCGCGAATGCCGTCCGTACTCGTCGAGGCATCTTTCGTACTACGAGCGCCTGAGGCTCCGATGCTCGCGCGTGATGACTACCGGGATGCGCTCGCGGTTGGAATCGCGGAAGGCGTCGTCCGCTACGCCCAGGGTAGATAGCCCAACAAATCGAAGAGAAATGTCACGGTTGCCGGAGCGCAATGGCGGTCCCATACTCCGGGCCGCATGGTTTCTGCACAGTCTCGAACGATCGATCTGGGTCGTCTCGCACCGACGCTGTCCGCGACCTGCGACGAGTACCTACAGTCCTATCGCACATCGCTAGAGAACACGGCGCGAGCGGGCCGCGCGGGCGTCTCATTGTCACGTGAGCATTCGCGCATTCTCGACGGACTGCTTAGCGCGCTTTTCTGTGCCTCGGATGCCGCCTCGCGACAACAGGGGCGCTCCACGAAAGGGCGCGTCGCGCTGGTCGCGGTGGGCGGTTGGGGGCGCGCGCGTGTCGGCTTGCGCAGCGATATCGATGCGCTCTTCCTCTGCGATGATCCGTCCGATCCGCACATCGCGTCGCTCGCCGAAGGAGTTCTATATCCTCTGTGGGATCTCGGAGTAACAGTAGGCCACGTGGTGCGCGGCGTGAAAGAGACGCTGGAGCTTGCTCGCACTGACATGCCCACCGCGACGACTCTCGTCGACCTGCGCCGCGTTGCGGGCGACGGGAGCATCGTGGACGAGTTGGTGAAGGGGAGTCGTCGTTCCGTTTTTGAGCCCGCGCTCGACACCTTTCTCGACGCGATGACCGATGACACCATCGCCCGGCACGAACGGTTCGGAGGATCCCTCTATCTGCTTGAACCCGATGTGAAGTTGGGACGTGGCGGTCTGCGCGACCTCGACGTTGCGCTCTGGTCGGCGCGTGCGCGATGGGGCGCCGGCACCCTTGGCGAGCTCGTCGAGCGCGGCGCACTTCACGCCCGCGAAGCCTTCGACATGGAGGCCGCCGAAGAGTTCTTGTGGTGTGTGCGCAATCGCCTGCACTTGAAGGCGGCGCGTCGCCAAGATCGCCTGAGCTTTGAGGATCAGGAAGAGCTCGCGACTGCGTTTGGCTTCGCGGACGGCGAGACACTCGGCGTCGAGCAGTTCATGCAGACCTACTATCGTTACGCCCGCACCGTCGCGCAGATGTCCGAACGCTTGGTTGAGCGCGCGCGTCCTAAACGGAAGCGGCTCTTTGCGAGCTCGCGTCTTGATGTGGGACACGGGCTCGTGGTTTGTGAAGAGCACATCGCGCTCAAGAACGTCGACGAGCTCGCGAGCGATCCGTGTTTGGCGCTGCGCTTCTACGACGAAGTGGTTTCACGCGAACTGCCGCCGCACTCAGCGTCGCGCGAGGCAATCATGCACGCCGCCGTCGATCCGCAATGGTGCGTGCGACTACGCGAGTCCGCAGAAAGTGCGCCAATCTTCTTACGCTTGCTCACGCATGTTGGCGACGTGCCGGTGCGTCGCGGCTCAATCCTTTCTGAGCTTCACGAGACGGGGCTCCTCTTGGCGATGATTCCGGAGTTCGAATCGGTCACGGGGCGTGTGCAGCACGACGTCTATCATGTGTACACGGTTGACGTTCACTCGGTAGCGGCGGTGGACCGCCTCCGATCGATCACGCGCGGAGAGATCGTCAATGAACTTCCACTGCCCTGCAGTCTTGCCACTGACGCAGTGAGGCCCGTGCCGCTCTTTCTCGCCGTGTTGCTGCACGATATAGGCAAGGCGCGCGGCAAGGACCATTCGCAGAAGGGTGCCGAGATGGCGCAGCAGATTGCGCCGCGTCTGGGCCTCTCGCCGCTCGATGTCGAGCATGTCGTCTGGCTCATATGCGAACATTTGAGCCTCTATCATTGGGCGATGCGCCGCGACACGAGTGACCCTGAGACCATCGCTGACGTTGCTAGGCTCGTTGGTTCGGCCGACCGACTGCGCGATCTCTATTTGCTTACCGTAGCGGATCTTTCGACGACCAATCCCAAGGCGATGACGTCGTGGAAAGCGCGCATGCTTGACGATCTCTACGTTTCCGTCGTCGCTGCGCTCGACGGCGATGCGACGATTGACGCGCACGAGCGCGCGGCTCTGCTACGCGAGTCGTTGAGGCCGCAGCTCGCAGGCGGCAGCGACGGTGTCGCGCTATGTGGGTTCCTTGACGCGATGCCAGCTCGTTACCTGCTCGCCAATACCCCCGACGCGATTCGCAATCACGCGAACGTTGCCGTCGCCCGCGGAGAAAAACTGGTACACATCGCTGCGTCGCTCGCAGCAAGCGGTGATGTAGAGCTAGTCGTTCTAACCGACGACAAAGCTGGCCTCTTGGCGGATATCACTGCTGCGCTCACCGCAAACCGACTCGGCGTAAGCGCCGCGCAAATATACACCCGCCCGCGCAGAGACGGAGTCGCGGAAGCATTCGACGTGTTCCAAGTGCGGCGGGTCGGCCGCGTGTCTCCTGACGACCTCGCCTGGATGCCTAAGCTTGAAGCGGATCTGTCGGCGATTCTGAGTGGGGCGATCACGGCCAGCGCTCTGCTCGCCGCACGCCCGAGGCCTCCCGCGTGGGCGTCGCGAAAGGGGCCGGCAGTGCGCACCGAAGTGCGCGTCGACAACGGCGTCTCGCCGCGCTTCACCGTGGTCGATGTCTACACGCGCGATAGGGTTGGACTTCTGCACGCGATCGCTCGCACGCTCCATGAGCAAGGCCTCACAATCGCGCTGTCCAAGGTTAACACCGAAGGTTTACGCGTTGCGGACGTCTTCTATGTGACCGATGCTGCGGGGATGAAGCTCAGCGATCCGGCGCGCCTCACGGAACTACCTATCGCGTTACGCGAAACCATCGCGCTCCTGGATGCCGAAGGTGCGGTCGCGGAGCTTGAAGGGGAGAGCGCGTGAACGTACCTCGTAATGTTTGGGGACTTCTGTCGGTGGCGATGTTGCTCGGTTCGGGATGCGGCGGAGCCACGTCGAATGCGACGCAGGGACATTCGTCGAGCGTGGACTCGGAAGTGCATTTCGAGGACGAGGCTGCACCGGAGGCGCAAAGCGGTCCGCCGGCCACGCCGGAAGTCCTGCACGCCGAGCAACTCCTGGCCGCCGGCAACGGCGTCGAAGCCGCGCGCGAGTTACGCGAGTACCTACGGGGCCACGCAAACGATACGCGGGCCCACTTGGACCTCGGCCTTGCACTCGAGCTGCAGAACGATGCGCAAGGCGCCATGCGTGAGTATCGGGCAGCGCTCTCCATCGATACCACTTTTGCGGAAGCCGCTAACAACTTGGGGGCGCTCTTGCGCGAGGAGGGCGAGCTCGTGCAAGCGATTCGCACACTGCAGGAAGCGGTTCGCATGCGTCCGCGCTTCGCCTCGGCGCGCTTCAATCTCGCGATGGCGCTTGAGGAGCACGGCGACACAAGTGAAGCGCTAGCCGCCTATGAAACTACAATCGAGGATGCGCCGCGCGCCGCAATGCCCCGAGTTAACTACGGCCTGCTGCTCGTGCACCTCACGCGCAACGAGGAAGCGGTTCGCGCGTTCCGAGCCGCGCTACCTCTCGCTCGTGGTGATCGTGCGGCGCTGCTAGCGATTGGAAACGGTTTTCGCCGCGCCGGCGAAGGCGAGAGCGCCGTGCGCGCCGTGCAGGCTGCTATCGCCGCGGGTGATGACGGTCCGACGCCCGCGCTCCTCTCGGAGCTAGCACTCGCGCAACGTGCCGCGAACGACCGCCCGGGGGCCGAGGCAAGCTTGGCGCAGGCCATCGTGCTTGACGCGCGCTACGCCACTGCCCACTACCTGCTCGCCAACATGCTAGCCGGGCGTCAGGCCTACGCTGAAGCCATTGAACACTGGCGCGCGTATTTGCAACTCGAACCCCGCGGCGACCACGCGGCCGACGCCCGCGAAAAAATCCGCGCCGCCGAATCCGCCGCTTCGCGCTAGGTCGTGGTCTACAGTGAAGCCGCGCTTGTCGCTCCGCGCTCCGAAGCTTGGGTTGACAAGAGATCAAGAGATCAAGAGGAAGGCGTTGGTTTGTAAACTCGGCGAAGGCCGCCACGGTGAAGCGCTGCGACGTTGAAGTTGACGAGCAGTCCGATTTCGTAAGACGTCAGTTTCAGATAAGTCATCAGCTGGGCCTGGTGAACCGCTACGAGTTGGGCAACAGATTTCACTTCGATGATCACCGTATCCGCGACGACGAAATCGAGGACGTAGCTGCACTCGATGACAATGCCCTTATGGCGAACAGGGATAGCAACTTGCTCGCGAAACGGCACTCCTCGCAGTCGCAATTCGCAACCTAGGCAGCGCCCATACGTAGACTCAAGCAATCCGGGCCCAAGCTGGCGATGTACCTCAATCGCTGCGCCAATGATGAGCTCGGACAGCCGGTGATGCCGATAGATGCGAGGTGGGCGCACGCTCCTTTGTCGGCGCCCAGGTCAAAACCGTTGCGTAGCCACCAGCTGCCAACCGCAGAGAACCCAACCGCCTTCCTCTTGATCTCTTGATCTCCTGTTACCCCACTGCACCGCCACCAAGCAAGCTGCGGCCTGCTGTCTAGCGGCGCGGTGTTCTCAAGCGCATTCCGAGCGTGTAAACGCCGCCGGCGATGAAGACGCCGACGAACCATGCGTAGGTGTAGAGCGTAAGGAAAAACTGGGGCGCTGCGTCGAGAAGGCTAACGCTGACTAAGAAGCCGGGGATGTTTGGTGCAATGCCTGCAGCCAGCGCTGACACCGCTATCCAGTTCACCCCGCGATACTGACCGTTCTCGCGATAGAGGTCAGGCACGTCGAGCACTGTCTTACGCACGATCCAGTAGTCGGCGATCATGACGCCGGCGATGGGTCCGAGCAGCGCCGAGTATCCGATGAGCCACGCAAATACCACCGACGCGCTCGCCATCAACTTCCACGGCAGCATCAGAACGCCGAGGATTCCCGTGATTAGACCGCCGGTCTTGAACGAGATATGCTGCGGCGCGAGGTTTGCGAAATCGTTCGCGGGGCTAACGACGTTTGCGGCGATATTCACCGAGATGGTTGCGATGACGACGCCCACGAGCGAAATCACCGCCACGAACAATCGCATCGAGCCTGAGCTGATCAGCGGAGCGCTTAGACCTTCTGGCGCGACGGGCGACGTGATCTGCGAGAGTAGGTAGACCGGATCCCAAAGCTTATCGAGTGGCGTGCCAACGAGTATGGCTTTTGCCGCACTCGTGATTGCGACGCCCATGGCTGAGAATAGGATCATCGTGGTGGGCAGGCCGATGGTCTGCCCAATGAGCTGCTCTTTCTGTCCGCGTCCGTAGCGAGTGAAATCGGGAATGTTCAGCGCCAGAGTCGACCAGAATCCGACCACGCCCGTGACCGACGGAACGAAGACCTTCCAGAACGCCGCTGAGTCGGCGAAGGTCGAGGCTTGCGTAAGCATCGGTCCAAAGCCATTGGCGTGGTCCACGCTCCACCACAAGAGCCACGCCGCCATCACCAAGACGATTGGCGCTGCCCAATTCTCGAACACGCGCACCGCGTCCATCCCCCGATAGATGATGTAGATGTTTGCGGACCAGAAGAACGCGAACGTGATGGCACTCGATAATGAGAGCCCAAGAAAGTTTGCGTCGCCGCCCAGGTGCTCGAAGCCCGGCCAAATCGTCGCGACGAAGGTGCGCACGGCCTCCCCGCCGATGAAGGTCTGAATGCCAAACCAACCGCATGCGACAATCGCTCGCAGCACTGCGGGAATGTTTGCGCCCGCTGTTCCGAACGACGCGCGCGCCAAAACAGGGAAGGGCAATCCGTACTTCGTGCCCGGATGCGCGTTCAGAAGAATGGGAACGAGCACGATGATGTTGCCGACTGCGATGGTGAGCAGCGCCTGCCACCAGTTCATGCCTTGCGCGATAAGCCCGCCCGCCATCATGTAGGTCGGGATGCAATGAGCCATCGAGACCCAAAGGGCGGCGAAGTTGTACGTGGTCCAGTTGCGACGCGCTAGGGGAACCGGCGCGAGATCTCCGCTGAAGAGGGGGCTTGTCGCAATGTCGGGCGGGAGTTCAGCGAGCGCTTCTTCCGCGAGCTTCGGATCGTGCATCGTGAATCCCCTTATCGTTAAACGACGAAACCCGAAACTCTCTCGAGTTCCGGGTCTCAGTCTTTACATCAGAGAACTGACTACTGGAGCGTGTTCTCGATGCGGGTACGAATCGGGTTCGCGTGGTTCGAGGGGTCGCTCAACAAGCTGCCGGTGAAGGTGCCGTTGAAGTCCATCTCGCCTGAGCTGCCCGTCCAGCGCGCGGCTGCTACGCCGTTGCGGATGATCTCGGTGTCGTAGTCGCGGTCTGCATCGACGAGCTCAGCGTGGCCCGAGAGATGAAGCGTGTCGTAGTTGACCAGGGAGAGGAGCTTGTCGCTGATCATCGTGCCGATGACCGTCTCGCCGATTTCGCAGACACCCTGAAGAGCGTCGCGAACTGCGCCGTCCGAAGCGGTGTTGTTGATGGCGAGTTCTTCGCAGTCGAGCAAAGTGCCCATGAGCTCAGTCATCGAGTGCGGCGAGCCGGGAAGGGCGGGGAGCAAGATGTCGTTCAAGATCATCAGAGCGAGCTGACCGAACGAGATGTTGAGCGCGTGCTCCGACATGACGATTTGGTTGCCAACCTGAATCTCGACCGGTGCGTTGGCGGTGATAGGCGAGGTGACCGCGATACCGTTGACGGGGATTTCCACGCTGCGGATGGTGTGCGTCCCAGTGACGGTGAACTCTGCAGGCTGACCGAAGGTGAGCTCGCCGTTCAAAGACATCGCACTGAAGGCGCGATTTACGTTGCCGCCGAGGTCGCCCACGGTGCCGAGCCAGGTCGGAGTGTGGATGCGGCTAAGAGCGTTGCGAAGCTCGCTGGTAACAAGACCCTGTACGCCCGGAACGCCAAGGGCGGTCCGCAACCAGCCCGGCGAACGCTCGTCGGTCGCTGCGAAGGTCGTGATGAAGGCTGCTGCGTCGCCCGACAGGCCGTCGATGGCGTCGAGTGCGAAGTCGAGGTTCGGATTGAAACCGTCAGTTACGTTGAAGGTTTCGCGTGTTCCGTAGGTACCGCCGTACTGGTAGCCCGTGTCGCCCATGACAAGCTGGATTTGCGGGGTGTTCGAAGCGAGGCGGACGTCTTGGCAAGCGACCGTTGCAACGTTGTCGCGGCCATCGATGCCGATGGCGTAGAGCGCAAGCGGTACGTTCATCTCGACGCTGGCGAAGGTCTCGTTGCGGTTGAGAGCGGTGTTCGCCGATTGTGCCGCGGCCGGTGGCGATGCTTCGACGCCTGCACACGTGATGTTCGTGAAGAGGCCGACCTTGACCTGCGACACGTCGCGAGCGCCAACATAACCAACGCGGTAGCTGAGGTCGCGGAACTGAAGGGGCTGTACGTTCACCTGAACGCGAACCGGGTCAGCATTCAGACCCGAAGCGACAACCGAGAAGGTCGCGTCGTCGCCGGTACGAAGCGTAAGCTTGGCCGAGCCGTCTGCGTCCGAGCGGACGAGCATGCCCGACAACGAACCGCCAGCTGCGTCGCCGTCGATGGCGAAGCTGACCGTTCCTTGAATCGGCTCGCCTTCGAGCGTGAGGTATCGAACTTCGATTTCCTCTTCGCTGTTGGCAGCAAGGATGCGTGAGAACGAGCCCACTAGCTCGAGTCGGGCGCCATCCGGGATGTTTTCCATCATCATCTGCGGGGGTGCAGTCTCGGCAGCGCAGCCAACCAAAGCGCCGGTCGACGTACTTGCGAGCAGACTCATAACGATTGCTAGTTTTCGCGGGTTCATAACGTTCGTAGCCTCCGAACACACAGGTATGCGGCTTCTGTGCCAAGAATGTCGGCCTTGAAATTACGCACGAATTCGAACCGCTGGCCTGGCGGCCGCCTTTCGATCGGAAGCTCTGGTAGCCGGGATCCGGAATGAAGTGTCACCAGTGATCCGGGTTTTGCCTGTTTCGCGCCGTCGTTTACCGTCATGCTAGCGCCGTGTCTCCCCGGGCTTTTGGGTCAGTTTCGAGCCTTCTCTTCATTGCATGCGCTCTGATTGCTGCTTGCGGCGACGTTTCGATGACCGCTGATGGCGGTACTCCGATGGATGCGAGCATCTCTGGCGACTTAAGTATCCTTCCTGACGCTTCCTCTACAGACGGCGGCGAACGGTATCGAACCGCCGCACGGCTAGGCACGGTCGGCGCAGGTCTTGATGAGGTTTCGGGCATCGTCGCGAGCCGCACCTACCCAGGCTTCTTCTGGGTGCACAACGACTCCGGCGACACACCGCGTTTCTTCGCACTGGATTCAACTGCAGCGACGGTGGCGACCATCAATGTTTCCGACGCGACATCCGAAGACTGGGAAGACATCACCATCACCGAAGGCGAGGGGGGTGGCGACGTCATCTACCTGGCCAACACGGGCGACAACAGAGCGCGCGATACCAACGGAGCAGATGGCCGCGCTTTCGTCGAACTCTACCGTGTCGAAGAACCCGATCCTACTGCCGGGAACGCAACCGTCGAGTCCGAGCGCTTCCGCTTCGTCTACCCGGAGCGTCCGTATGACTGCGAAGCCGTTTTCGTGGATCACGCGAGCAGCGACGTCTACTTCGTAACGAAGGAAGACACGCCGGCCGAGGTCTTCGTTGCGCGTGCGCCGTTCTCTTCCACCGAGATGAACACGCTTGAGCACGCGGGCAGCGTAGATTTCTCAATCGCCACCGCCGCCGATGAGAGCCGCGACGGCACCCGCATCGCAGTACGCGGCTACATCTCCATCAGCGTGTACCTGCGCTCCGCAGGCGAAACGCCCATCCAGACGCTCATGCGAAACGAACCGCTCGGCGTCGCACCCGCATCAGCCGCCGAAGCGGTGTGCTTTGAACCGACGGGTTACAGCCTCTACACAATCGCCGAGGGCAATGACTCGCCGCTCTACCGCATTCCCTGGAACTAACGTGCAAATCGCGGATCGTGATGACGGTGCGGCGGGTGGTAGACCCCCGCCTGCTCAGACATCCAAAACCAACCTTGGCGTGTGCGAAGGAGATTCTTCTTTGACGTAGCCGGTTGGTTTCGGAACTCGCATTCGGCGGTCTACCACCCACCGCACCTACGGTCACAGCGTGAGGCCCGCGTTCGGAGTGGCGTGAGGCAGTCAGTTCGCGATGTTCACGTAGAACGTGCCGGACGTCGTGCTCGAGTAGAACGCGCCGATGAAGACGTAGAACACTTGGCCGGCGCCTGCGGTGATCGTCACCGAGGATGAGCCGCTCGTCGGGCCACCGTCGTCGTCACAGTCGTAGAGGTCTGCGCCTGCGCAGCCGCTGACGCCGCCGTAGACCGCGAGTGTCGTGTCGAACGTCGAGTCGCCCGTGTCGATCGTGAATGATCCTGTGTACGGGGCGCGGAACATGAAATATGCATCGCGGCCCGCGGCGTCGCAGGGAGCGCGACCGAGGGTTGTGAAGAGGCTGATGTCGCCGACGATGATGTGTCGACCAAGCACTGAGAGAGTGACTGCGGTGTCAGCGCACGAATCGCCCATGTGTCCGCACGCGCTGTCGGTTCCGCACTCGACGACGCCGCAACAGTTGAAGTCGTTGCAATCGACGAAGGAGTCTGTGTCGTTGTCGATCAAATCACTGCACGCTGACACGGTGCTCTCGACTGACGGACCAGCGTCGCCGAATGTTCCGCCGTCGCGCATTCCGCATGAGCTATCGCTGCCGCACGTGACGACGCTGCAACAATTGAAGTCGTCGCAGTCGATGTAGGTGTCGAGGTCGTTGTCGGAGCCGTCGCTGCATGCCGATACGGTATTTTCTAGACTGGATGCGCCAGCATCTCGTCCCGCGTCGAACGGCGCGCCCGAATCGACGCGTGCGCCGGCATCGAGCGGATTGCAGGAAGTGCCGAGCTCACAGGAGACGACCGCGCAGCAGTTGAAATCCTCGCAGTCGACAAAGCTGTCGCCATCGTTGTCGACGAAGTCGCTGCACGCCGAGAACGAGTTCTCGAGCACGCCGCCCGCGTCGAACCGCCCGCCCATATCCAAGCCGCCGTCGACGCCCACACCGAAGTCGACACGCACTGGGCCTGCATCGCGGCCGACGTCGCCCCCCATGTCGACTCGTGCCGCTCCATCGAAGCCAGCGTCGACAGGCACGACGCCGTTGTTGCGGCGCTGGTTGCCGCACGCGAACAGTTCGATGGCGAACACAATTGCGACAAGTGGTCGATAGCTCATGCCGCGAGGGATGACATATCCATCAGGGCGACGCGAGCCGACGCTAAGCCTTTTTGTCGAGACCTACGAGAAAGGTCTCGTAGCTTTCCTGGCGCGACGCATCCGGCTTGATGATGCGGACTGTCGTAAATACTTCACGCATCGCTTTCTGCGCCTCGGGAAATTCTGCGCCTTGAAAGATTTTGCCAACGAAGCTGCCGTGGGGCTTGAGCACGTCGCGTGCGACGCGCAGTGCGGCCATGAACAGCTCGAAGCTGTGGAATTGGTCCGCGGGGCGATAGCCGATGGTGTTGGGCGCCATGTCGCTCAACACGACATCGAACTCACCAAGATCCGCGACAGTGACCAGATTCACATCGGCATGGCGCTGCTCGACGTTGACGGGAAAGCCACCGCGCGGTGGTTGAATGTCGATGCCAAGCACGCGGCCTTTGCCGCCCACTTTCTTGGCAGCATAGAGGCTCCACGATCCGGGATATGCGCCCAAATCGAGCACGCTTTGGCCCTGGCGCAAAATGCGCGTGCGTCGATCAATCTCCTCCAGCTTGTAGACAGAGCGCGCGGGATAGCCTTCGCGCTTGGCGCGTTCTCCCCACTGATCGTTTGGCCTACCTGAGCGGACGCCGGGCTTCTTAGGTCGCGGCGGCACTGCCTAGCTCAGGTCGATTTAGCGGTCTTCGCTTTGATTGCGTGGCGAACGGTCACCATGTTGTTCTTGGCGCCGGGAACTGCACCCTCAATGAGGATGAGCTGCTCTTCGTCCATGATGCGCGCAACCTTGAGGTTCTGCATCGTGGAGGGAACGTTACCCGACTGACCGGGCATCTTGAGGTTCGGAAGAGTACGACCGGGGGTCATGTTCGTTCCGATCGAGCCGCCGTGACGACGATACTCATGCGTACCGTGCGAACGACCGAAGCCTGCGAAGTTCCAGCGCGTCATGACGCCCGTGAAACCGCGACCGCGTGAGGTGCCCGACACGTCGACCTTTTGGCCAACCGTGAAAATCTCCGACGGCTTGAGCGACTGACCAACTTCGTACTTGGCGAGGTTGTCAGCGTTCATGCGCAGTTCCTTGATGGTGCGCTTAGCGGTCTGATTGATCTTCTTGAAGAAGCCAGCGGCCGGCTTGTTCACGCCCTTGTCGGACTTGTCGCCGTAGCCAAGAATCAGCGCGGTGTATCCGTCCTTCTCTTCGGTGCGCTTGCCCAACACGACACAGGGGCCACACGAGATTACCGTGACACGCTGAACGTTGCCCTCTTCGTTGAAGAGTTGGGTGTTGCCGAGCTTCTTACCGATGAGACCGAGATTCGTATTCATGACGTCTTTCCGAGGCTTACGCGCGAGGGGCGTGAAAGGGTCGCAAGGATACGGAAGAACCAGCCGTCGTCAAGGAGTCCAGCAGCACCCAGCGAATGGCATATATTTCGAGGGAAATTCGACAGGATGCAGGCCCAGATGACCAAGTATTTTTGAATCTAGCGAGGCATTAAGCGAGCTGCTACCTTTTTGAGGTGCACCTTCGGAAGTTACGCTTAATGTCACTGTGTATCGCGTTTGCTGCGGTACTGAGCGGCGCTGGCTGCGGACGGTTTGGCTTCGAGTTCCATGAACTGCCCGTCGGGGACGCAGGTGAGACCCCAGACATGGCCTTCGATATGGGCGTGGCCCTAGTCGATGCGGGCGACATGCACGTGACCGACGCGTCCGATGCGGCGCTCGATCTCGCGACGGACGCGGGGGGGGCTGCTCGACGCGACTTCAGACGCTGGCGACGAAGCGGGCCTGGACGGATCCGTTCCGACGGATATGGGCAGTTCGACTTTTCCTTCGATCAACGTCGATCCCAAGACAGGATTGGTCACAACGGAGCTTGGCGGTACCGACACGTTTGCGGTGAGTCTCGGTACGGCTCCGGCGTTTGATGTAACGATTGAGCTGTCGAGCAGCGACCTCGTGGAAGTCAGCGTATCTCCGACGGTGCTTGTTTTCACACCGCTCAACTGGGAGTCGGCGCAAACGGTAACCGTCACCGGCTTGGCCGACTTCGTGGCGGACGGAAACAAAGCTTTCTCGATCATCACAGCACCGTGCGTGAGTGAAGATGCGTCCTACTCGGGCATGAATGCAGTGGACGTGACTGGTACGAACTACGACGACGCGACACCCGGAATCCTGGTCGAGCCTACTGGCGGTCTGGTGACGAGTGAGGCTGGCGGAACCGCTACCTTCTCCATCTCGCTTCAATCGCAGCCTGCGATGGACGTCGCGGTCGCGCTTTCTTCGTCTGATGCCACAGAGGGCGCGGTTTCGTCGAGCTCGGCCGTGTTCACGGCCTTCAACTGGAACGTTCCCCAGGAAATCACGATCACGGGTGCCGACGATTTCTTGAACGACGGAGACATCCCCTACGAGGTGATCGTCGGTCCTGCGAGCGGTGATCCCGACTACATGGATCTGATGGGCTCTAACGTTTCGGTGACAAACGAAGACGACGACACTCCCTGTTTCAACGTCACGCCCGTTACGGGCCAGACAGGGGAGGATGGCGCTGCCGACACGATAACAGTGACCCTATGCTCGCAACCTGTGGCGTCGGTGACAGTTACAGTGTCGAGCAGCGATACGACGGAGGGCACGGTCTCGCCTGCGGTGTTGAGCTTCACGCCTGTTACGTGGAGCACGCCACGCACTGTAACGGTCACCGGTGTCAACGATGCTCTCGCTGATGGGAACATCGACTACAACGTGGTCTTCGCGATCATGGCAACGGCCGATGCGGACTATGCCGGCCTTGCGCCGCAGAATGTTCCTTACACAAACGTGGACGACGATACGCCAGGCATCAGCGTCGTGCCCTCCGCCGGACTCGTCACAACGGAGAGCGGGGGAACGGCCACGTTCTCCATCAGTCTCAACACCGCGCCGACGTCGGACGTGACCGTCGCGCTAAGCTCCGACACGCCAAGCGAAGGCTCCGTGTCGCCGTCGAGTGTGACGTTCACACCGCTTAGCTATGGAGTTCGTACGGTGACCGTCACGGGCGTGAACGACTCCGTCGCGGACGGCGCGCGCGTCTACCACATCGTCACTGCGCCAGCCGCAAGCGCGGATGGTACTTACAACGGCATTAACGCCAGCGACGTCACCGTTACCAATAGCGACAACGACACCGCGTCGGTCGTCGTTACGCCGGTGGCAGGCTTGACTACGAACGAAGGCGGGGGGACCGCCTCATTCTCCGTGCGCCTCTCCTCGCAGCCGAGCTCGAACGTGACGATTTCGCTCATGAGCTCGAACACCGCCGAGGGAACGATCACGTTGTCTGGCCTGACGTTCACGTCTGCCAACTGGAACGTTGCGCAGTTCGTAGTCGTTACGGGCGTCAACGACACGCGCGTTGACGGCAACGTGGGGTACACAATTGTGACCGGGGACGCTGTCAGCACGGACATGGGTTATAGCGGCATGGCCGTGCCCGACGTGTTGGCCACAAACATCGACAACGACTTCGCAGGCGTTGTCGTAAATCCTTCGTTTGGTCTCGTCACCACTGAGGTGGGTGGTGTCGCGACGTTCACGATGGTTCTCTCATCCGCACCCACTGCGGACGTGACGGTTGCGCTTTCAAGCAGCGATACGACGGAAGGAACGGTCTCTCCAGCCGGCGTGACGTTTACGCCGGGCAACTGGAATGTGCCGCAGACCGTTACGGTGACCGGTGTCGATGACCCGCTCGCGGATGGTGACATCGGCTATACCATCGTGACGGCAGCCGCCGCGAGCGCGGACCTCACATACAACAATCTCGGCGTTGCAAACGTGTCCGTGACGAACACGGACAACGAGATGATCGGCGTAAGCGTCACGCCCACATCCGGTCTTGTCACGAGCGAGTCCGGGACGACCACCACGTTCTCGATGGTTCTCGAATTTCCGCCGACGTCGAGCGTCGCGGTCACACTCACAAGCACGGCGCTAAACGAGGGACGTGTTTCGCCGACCGTCATGACGTTTACTCCGGGGAACTGGAACGTTCCGCAGATTGCCACTGTTACCGGTGTTCGCGACGGCGTTCGCGACGGGGATGTTACGTACACCATCGTTACGAGCGCGTGCGTCAGCTCGGATCCGGCATACAGTGGTCGAACAGTCTCCGACGTCTCAGTCACCAATCTCAACGTGGATACGGTCGGGATCGTGATCACGCCGATTTCGGGCCTTACCGTGTCGGAGAATCGGACGACCACGCGATTCTACATCTCTGCTGCATCTGAGATCACCGGGAGCGCGAGCCTGACACTGTCGTCCAGCGACACGACGGAAGGCATCGTTTCTCCGACGACGGTCTTCTTTACTTCTGCGTCTTGGTACGTGCCAACCGTGGTCACCGTAACTGGCGTCGATGACAATCTTATCGATGGCGACATCCCGTTCACCATCATCACGAGTGCGCTGACTACTACCGATGGGGCGTACAGTGGAATGGCGGTCGATGACGTACCCATTACCAATATCGACAACGACACGGGGTCCGTGATTGTTACTCCGCAATCTCAGTTGGTCGTGACTGAAATGGGAAAGACAGCGACCTTCTCCGTGTTCTTGGACCACGCACCGACCGCGAACGTAACGGTGGGGTTATCGAGCAACGACCTGGGCGAGGGAACGGTGTCGCCCAGCAGCCTCACATTCACTTCGGGCAACTGGGCGACGCCGCGCACTGTGACGGTGACCGGCGTGGCCGACGGAATCGTGGACGGCGAGCAGGTCTTCTCGATCCTGACGGCACCAGCTACCAGCGTCGACATGACGTTTAACGGTGCGGACGGCGCGGACCCAAGCGTGACGAACATCGACGTGGACGCACAAAGAGGCATTTCGTTCACGAGCGCGAACTACAGCCCCGGATGGGGCTATGCGGCGACTAGCAGCGTGTCCACAGACGGTCGTTACGTCGCATTCAATGTGGCCGGCTCGCCATTGATTGCCAGCGACACAAACGGTAGCGCCGACGTCTACATTCGCGACCGTCAGACGAATACGATGACCGTGGCAAGCCTCGGCACTGGCAGCGTCCAGGGCAACGGACAGTCTTACATGGGCGTGATGACACCCGACGCGAGATATGTGGCCTTCACCACCTACGCGACGAACTTCGCGGCCGACACCAACGGGGTTCGCGACGCCTATCTGCGTGATCAAATGCTGAACACGACTACGCGCGTCTCGCTTTCATCGACCGGCACACAGCTCACCGCCGAGTCGTACGCTGTTGCGGTGTCAAACGACGGACGGTACGTGGTGTTCGAGACGACCGACACGAACGTTGTGCCGGGCGACACGAACGGGTGGCAAGACTACTTTCTGCGCGACACGGTCATGAACACGACGGCCCGGATCTCGCTCGGACCTGGCGGCGCGCAACTAGCATTTTTTGTAAACGGCCTGGCGCTGTCGGGCGATGGGCGTTACTTCTTCTACAGCTACCTTCACTCATTGCTGCCAGCGGACGCAAACTACTGCTACGACGTCTATAGGCGCGATCTAATCACCGGAACCGTGGAGCTCGTGAGTCCGTCGCCCGGGGGCGTGGGCTCATGTCGACCGGGCTGGGGGACGATTGTGAGTGATGTGTCCGATGACGGCCGCTACGTCGTCTTCACTTCGGATACTAGCGACTTCGTGCCCAACGATACGAACGCAACATTCGACACGTTTGTGCGCGACGTGACGCTCGGCGTAACGCGGCGCGCGAGCGTCGCGACGGGCGGAGTTCAGGGAAACGGTGAATCTCCGTGGAGCAATGCGAGCGTCTCAAACGACGGCCAGCGTGTTCTCTTCGCGTCGCGCGCGACAAACTTGGCACCAGGCGCAACGACTCCCGTGCTCAAACTTTACATGCACGACTTTACGTCCAACACCACGACCCTGGTCTCGACGTCGTACGACGGCACGGGCGAGTCGACCCCGAGTTACGCCAGTCCTATTGGATGGCTCGCCCCGGATGGGTCGGGCGCGGTGTACAGCACTGCGGCCACGAACGTGCTCGCTGAAGTCTACGACAACGATGGTTATCCGACGGTCTACTACCGCGCGTTTCCGTAGCTGACGCTTCGTGCTGCGGAACTTGCTTGCGCGGAAGGCTGTTTCACACGTGCCCGTCGCGATGCATTTGCCCAGCTCGTGCGCGCGACCGCACGCGACGTCGTCTGCGTCGGTTGCATCGGCCGGATGGTGGTCGTGCAGAAAAATCCTGATCTCGTAGGCCGCCCAGATCCGGTTCGCGAGGGCTGGGCTTCCAAGGCGTATGTAGCGACCACGGCGGCCGCGCATGGACTCGAGCCACACTGTCGCCGGGTTCCACTCGCCGATGCGTTCGAACACGCCATTGGCGTCGCCAATTTCGACGAAGAAGCGGCGCGGCTCGCGGTTGCGGCCGAAGAAGCAAAAAATGCCCGCGAGCTCTAGCTCGGAGCCCAGATCAATCGTGATCATCTGAGACGCACGACCTGAATAGGTTGGCCTCCACCACGTGCCCATCGTTCCGTCGAAGGCTCCGGCTACGCCGGGCGATGACGCAGTCACGCGGGCGCTCGCGGGGAGCAGGCCGACCTCGGTTGGCGCGATGGCCAAGGTGCCCTCTTGTTCGACGACGAGCAGATCTCCGTCGCGGCCCGCCTGGCGAAAGGCAGACATCACGCGCTCATTTCGGGGCGACGGCTGAAGGAGGTACGCGACACGACGCGCGACAAAGAAGCGATTGAACTGCCACGGCAGGCGGAACGTGTCCGATGCGATGCGTTCATGCGAGATGTAAGCGACCGTGGACGGAAGCCAGTAGTCGCCAAATACTCCGTCGATGTGTGCGTCGCGCAGTTTGCGAACGAGCGCTTCAGAATCAAGGGGCACTCGCACGCCCATGCGCGCGTAGTGCGATGGCTGCACAAGCTCGCGGCGGTCGTGCTGGCAGATTGACGACGCATTGTTCGCGAGTAGCGTGAGCATGAGCACGGCTCCGGTGATTCGTGCCGCCGCACCGCGCGCCAGTAGCTCGCAGATTGGAAATGCGAGCGCCGGCGCTATCAGAACGTAGAGCACACTTGCGTAGCGTGGCTCGTATTCTCCGCCCAATTTACTGACGCAAATGCCGCAAACCAGAACAATCGCGCACGCGTAGTAGAGCTCGATACCGCTTGTGGGTGAACGCGAGAACGTGCAAAAGCGCGCGAGCGAGCGGCGGTGATCCCACGTGAGCCATGCGAGCCCGCCATAGAAGCAGGACACAAGCACGCTCGCTTGCGGCGAGTTACTCGCGACATGCGGAGGGGAGGCTAAAGGGCGCAAGACCTCCCAGCAAGATCGGAAGGGCGTGCGATAGAAGTTGAACGAGATGGTGGCTCACGTCCGCAACGCTCGTTGCGTGATCTCCCACGGCACGGAACGTTGCGAATCCGCTCAGTACGTTGAATACGATAAGGGGCGAAGCGCCGATCACGAAACCAAGCACTCGCAGCCCGAGTGGCGCGGGTTGAAAAAGGCGACGTCGGGACGCAAGAAATAGAATCGCCGCTGCTGTGTAGGGAATGGACAGAACATTCACAAACGTAGCGAGGCCAGCGACGAGACCGACGCTCAAGCTCCTCATGCGGGAGAAGCGCTCGGTGCCCTCGTAGTGTGCAAGTAGAAGCGTGAGCGCGCCGAGTGCCCAAACGGACACATATCCACCGCGTAGTTTACTCCCCCACAACGTGAGAAAGAGCGGGCCACACGCAAGCAAGAGCATGGTGACGAGGGCCGTGGGCTCGCTGCGAAAGACACGGCTTGCCAAACGGCGCGAGCACTCGAGAAAGGCGAACCAGAAGAGAGCTGCGACGATCTTGAGGACGACGCGTTGTGTTCCAAACGCTGCAACGAGCGGAGCTGCGACCCACGCCTCGAGGCTGCCCATGTAGTCCTGCCCGTAAAACCACAACGGAAAGTCTTTGCCGTCGGCGATGTGCGTCGCCATCACGCCAATGATCGCTTCGTCTCCATCGATCGCGAACTCCGTGCGAGCAAGAAAAACTCCGAGCCAAAGCGCAGCGAGTAGATAGGCGCAGATCCTGAAGCGTCGCGCGAGGGCAGGACTGCGCCGCTGGAGTTGAAACGAGCCCATGCGAAGTCAGCCGCAGGCGTAGACGCGTTTGGCGTTTGCGGTCGTGGCTTCGCATATCGCTTCGTAGCTGATGCCGCGCAGCTCGGCGATGACAGCGGCCGTCTTTGCGACATACGCGGGCTCGTTGCGTTTGCCGCGAAAGGGGACCGGCGCAAGGAAGGGCGCGTCGGTCTCAACGAGGATTGCGTCGAGCGGTTGAACGCGTGCGGATTCGCGAATGTCGATCGCGTTCTTGAACGTTACGATGCCGCTGAACGAGGAAACGAAACCCATATCGAGCGCCGCTTTGGCAAAGGCGGGATTCTCGCTGAAGCAATGAATGATTCCGCCCACGTCGCGCGCGTTCTCCTCGCGCAAGATGCTGAGCGTTTCCTCCGCAGCGTTGCGCGTGTGAACTGTGATCGGCTTCTTTACTTTCTTCGCCAGTGCGATGAACGTCCGGAATAGCTCGCGCTGGATTTCGCGCGGCGAATGATCGTAATGAAAGTCCAATCCCACTTCGCCGACCGCGCGCACGATGGGGTCCTGAACGAGGCGCTCCATCTCGACCATCACCGCGTCATCGGCCGCCTTCGCGTCGTGCGGATGAATGCCCACGGTCGCCACCATAAAATCAGCGTTTGCGTGCGCAATGCGCACCGCTCCTTCGGCAGTTGCGACGTCGCCGCCGGAACCAATCGTTGCCAACATCACAATGCCAGCAGCTTTCGCGCGGGTGACCACATCGTCGAAGTCGTCGACGAAGTGCTCAAAGTCCAGATGGCAGTGACTGTCGAAAAGAGGTGCGGTCATTCGTCGTCGAAGTGGGTTGTGCGGGCGACACGGCCGATTTCATCCGTGCGGCGGCCAAGTTTTGTAACGAGGGTTTGCGCCGATTCATCTTTGCGAGCAAGGCGCACCAACGCCTGCACGACAACGAGCGGATCTGCGCCGCGCGGCTTGTCGATGAGCGTCGCCAAATCTGGGACGAGTGCGGTGGCGCCGACCTTGCCCGTCAACTGCGCCGCGTAGCTACGCGCCGACGCGCGCCATCCGATCAGAATCGAACGCAGAACCTCGTTGCCGCGTGCATCGCCAAGCTGTATCAGCGCCGCCGCTGCAGCAGCGCGCACTTCAAGCGGCGCGAAGGTACGCTCGGCCAACTCGACGAGACGTGGCTTCGCCTCCTGCACGTGAAGCTCGCCCAACGCGCAGGCCGCGTCGGCTGCATGCTCCCGGCTCTCAAGCAACGTCATCAACGCGCCGGCGCTCGACGCATCTCCAAACTTTGCGAGCGCCAGCGCCGCCTGAGCGCGCACATGGGCGTCTTCGTCCTTGAGCTTGGGAGCGATTCGCTCTATCGCCGCAGGGTTTTTGGTTTCGGCTAGCGTCACGATGGCTTGGAAGCGCATCTCCGGATGCTCACTGTCCAGAGCGTTCAAAATGGCTTCGTGCGCGCGGTCGTCGTCGAAATGCGAGGCAACCACAACGGCGAGCTCGCGTAGGGGCTGCGCCTTGTCGTTCATAAACGCGAGAATCTGCGGCAACGACTCGACGTCGTCGAACTCGCCGAGTGAGGCGAGCGCTGTATACCGAACGGTGACGTCCTCATCCGATAGCAATGGGCGCAACGCCTCGACCGCCGCGCCTCGCATTCCGTCTGGCGGATTTGCGAGACTCTGAGCAGCGAGCGCGCGAGTGCGCGCAGTCTTCGATTTCGCGTCGCGCAGGGCGATGTCGAATCGAGGCGGCGTGTCGGGGAAAAACTTCAACACGACTATTTGACGATGCTGCCAGCAGCGAGATCTTTGTCGACGGACAAAACCGAGAGGCCGTTCTCGTCGCTGGCTGCGAGCACCATGCCGTGCGACTCGAGGCCCATCATTTTGCGCGGCGCAAGGTTGGCAATAACCACGATGCGACGCCCGAGCAGTTGCTCAGGCTCATAGGTCTTGCCAATGCCTGCGAGGATCTGACGAGGCTCGGCCTCGCCGATATCGACGAGCAAACGTAAAAGCTTGTCGCTCTTTGGAACGCGATCGGCGGACTTTACGAGGCCGAGGCGCAACTCGACCTTCATCACGTCATCAATCGTGCACAAGGCTTTCTCGGTCGATGTCGCTGCAGCGCCGGCGGTGGTTTCCGTTTTGGCTGCGTCCACTCGCTTCTCCTCGCTGAGCGGTTTCGGTTTGGAAGGCTTGGGCGCTGCCGCGGTTGGGGCGACGGGGAGCGCGCCAAGTCGCTCCAGCACCGCGCGTTGCTTGTCGTCGTCAAAACGCGGAAAGAGCGGCTCGGCCGGCTTTGTCATCGTTCCGCCAGCAAGACCGCCCCACGCCGACGGCCACTTGTCCGTGTCTTCCGTCGGGCGAATTGGCGGAAGGCCCAACTGCGCGCGCAGCGCATCGCACTTACCGGGCATCACAGGCCACAACATCACGCTCATCCAGCGCAGCGCTTCGAGCACGGTGTACGCAACCTGCCTCAGGCGTTTCTTGTCGTCATTCTTGGCAAGGCTCCACGGAGCTGTTTGGTCGACGTACTTATTCGTCGCGATGACCAGCTCCCAGATGGCTTCGAGCGCGCGATGGGGTGCAACTGCGTCGAAGTGCTTCGCTGCGCCTTCGGCAGTCTTCTCCGCTTGCGCGATGAGATCGCGGTCAATCTGCTCGAGCTCATCAAAATGGATGTGCGGCACCAAGCCGCCCAGGCTTTTCTGCACGATGCTCGCCACCAATCGGTTGAGCAAGTTGCCAAGTCCATTGCCGAGGTCTCCGTGATAGCGCGCGATGAGATTGGCGTGGCTGAAGTCGCCGTCCTGCCCGAGCGCGATGTCGCGCATCAAGTAGTAACGAAGCACATCGGCGCCGAACGCCTCAACCAGCGGTCCGGGCGGGATAAAGTTGCCGACGCTCTTGGACATCTTCTCGCCATTCACGGTGAGCCATCCATGAGCCCAGACTTGTGACGGGGTTTCGATTCCCACGCTCATGAGGAATGCCGGCCAAAACACCGCATGAAAGCGCAATATATCTTTGCCGACCAGATGAACCGCTTCGCCGTGCTTCGGCCAAAACTTTTCGAACTCGGGTGACGACTGGTCCGACGGAGCTCCAAGCGCGCTGATGTAATTGGTGAGCGCATCGAACCAAACGTAGATGACATGCTCGGGATCGCTGGGAACGGGAATGCCCCAACGAAACGTCGTACGCGAAATGCTTAAGTCCTTCAGGCCTTCACGGACAAAGTTTTTAACTTCGTTGTAGCGGCCCTCGGGCTGAACGAACTTCGGATTCGCTTCGTAGAACGCGAGCAGCTTTTCCGTGTAGTTGCTGAGGCGGAAGAAGTAGCTCTTCTCGCGTACCCGCTCGACAGGGCGACCGGTGGGCGACTTGCCGTCGACAAGTTCCTTCTCCGTGTAGAACGCCTCGTCGGCAACGCAGTACCAGCCTTCGTACTCGCCTTCGTAAATGTCGCCAGACTTTTGCGCGCGACGCCACATCTCCTGCACGCGCTTCACGTGGCGCGGCTCGGTTGTGCGAATAAAGTCGTCGTGTTCGCAGCCGAGCTCCTCCCACGCGATGCGAAAGGGAGGAGCCATACGGTCGACGAAGTCCTGAGGCGAGAGGCCCTCTTCTTTGGCGCGCCGCTCAAGCTTCTGTCCGTGCTCATCGACGCCCGTCAGAAAGCGAGTCGGATGCCCGCGCAGCTTTTTGTAGCGCGCGAGCACATCGGCCGCGATGGTCGAGTAGGCCGTCCCAATGTGCGGGCGGTCGTTGGCGTAATAGATCGGCGTAGTGACGTAGAAAGGGCGCATGGCGGGGAAGGGCCTAACTCTACGTCGCCGCGCGCAAGGACAAAAGCAGAGAATCCAGCACGATTTCTGCGTTCGCATTGCGGTCGATAGCCTCGGCCGCCCGGCGAATGGCATCCGCACGCGCAGCGGCACGCTCAGGTGAGAGTGTTTTGGCGCGTTCTTGAATAGCCGGGGCACTGCGACCGAAGACGAGAGACGAAGCAGGCATTGCGAGTGCGGTCGCCGCAACGTCACGATAGAAAGCAACGATGCTATCGAGCGCAAGCGGCAGGTCGTCCCGTTTGGCGAGCGATTCGGCAAGCTCGATAGCTGGACCTGCCCGTCCCGACTCGACGACCGCGTCAATACGCGTCGCTAGCTCGAGGAGCTTCGAACCCGTGCCATCGGCGGCGAGCGCAAGCGCAACGTCAGCTCGACCGTCGGCAAGACCTGTGACGGCCTCGCGCTCCGCGACAGGTACATTATGCTCCTCCAAGATCTGAAGCATCGTCGTCGGTGGCAAGCGCTGAAAGCGCACACGCTGACAGCGCGAACGAATCGTTTGCAGAAGACGATCAGGCCGCGACGACGTGAGGATGAAATGCACATTGGCTCGTGGCTCTTCGAGCGTCTTGAGCATGGCGTTCGCCGACTCCGCATGGTTGCCGGGAAAGCTAACGTCCGCATCGGTGAAGATCATCACGGCTGCTGCCGCCTCGAATGGCGCGTACTGCGTGAAAGGCAAGACCTCCGCGCGGATGTACTCAATCTGAAGATTCTGGTCGCCTTCTTCGCGCGGATGAATCACGCGCACGTCAGGATGCTTGCCCTCGGCGATGCGGCGGCAGACATCGCACTTGCCGCAACCTACGCGAGGCTTGGCCGGGCACGCGAGCGCAGTAGCGAGGGCCAGGGCGGCGCGCCCCTTTCCAATGCCGGTAGGACCGTCGAAGAGGTACGCCGACGCAACGCGATCATTCGCGAGCGCCTGCTTCAGGGCTCTGACGGCATTCGGCTGCGCACGGACATCGTCGAACGTCACGCCCATCGCGTACCATGCGTGGCCGAAATTGCGCAAGGACACGCTTGCCGCGTGCGGCACGGGCGACGTTCGGCCAAAAAGCGAGAGTCATAGAAAGGTTTTGAAGCCCTGCTATCCGCTGTACGATGCGCGCGTGGACGAGCAGCGTTACCCGAAGATCCGTTCGCACGTGGACCGAGCGAGCGCGACGTTCCGCGCGAACGCCGATGCCAATCGCGCGTCGCTGAGCAAGCTCGCAGCGGCTCTCGCAAAATCGCGCGCCGGCGGGGGCGAGAAGTACAACGCGCGCCACGTCGAAGCAGGCAAGCTTCTCCCGCGGGAACGCGTCGAGCTTCTGCTCGATCGCGATTCATATTTTCTCGAGCTCTGCGCCCTCGCGGCACACGACGTCGGCGGGCAGGCTACCGGAGCTTCCGTGATCGGAGGCGTGGGCCTCGTCTCTGGCGTCGAGTGCGTGATCACCGCAAGCGACGCGACGGTGAAGGGCGGGGCAGTCAGTGAGCTTGGAATGCTCAAGAGCGGTCGCCTCGCTGAGGTGGCCGAGCAGAATCGGTTGCCCAGCATCAGCCTGATTGAATCCGCGGGCGCGGACCTCGCCAACCAAAGCAAAATTTTCAATTACGGTGGCCGTGGCTTTCGCGA
The DNA here is from genome assembly GCA_016712745.1 of Sandaracinaceae bacterium. GTDB lineage: Bacteria > Myxococcota_A > Polyangia > Polyangiales > JADJQN01 > JADJQN01. The sequence goes on along the minus strand of JADJQN010000006.1, from coordinate 157,949 downwards.
CCTCACGCGCCGTTCGCAAGCGCGCATCCCGACGGTGTGTTTGGTTTTCGGCAGTTCGACGGCGGGCGGGGCCTACATCCCCGGCATGAGCGACTACACGGTGATGGTGAAAAACCAAGCGCAGGTTTACCTCGCGGGTCCACCACTCGTTAAAATGGCGACGGGCGAAGAAGCCGATCACGAAGAGCTCGGCGGCGCCGAGATGCATAGTCGCGTTTCAGGTGTAAGCGACTACCTCGCGGAAAACGAGCACGACGCGATTCGCCTAGGGCGCGAGATCGTGGCGCATCTGAACTGGAAAAAACTCGGTGAAGCGCGGATGCGCCCCGTCGAAGCGCCGCAGTACGACGCAGAAGAGCTACTCGGAATCGCATCGCCCGACGTGCGCGTGCCATTCGACGCCCGTGAGGTAATCGCGCGCGTCGTAGACGGATCCCGCCTCAGCGAGTTCAAGCCCTTATATGGCGAAACGCTGGTGTGCGGTTTTGCGCACGTGCATGGCTTTCCGGTTGGCATTCTCGCGAACAACGGAGCGCTTTTCAGTGAGTCGGCGAACAAGGGCGCGCAGTTCATCGCCTTGTGCAATCAGAGCAACGTGCCTCTGCTTTTTTTGCAGAACATCACCGGCTTCATGGTCGGCAAGAAGTATGAGCAAGAGGGCATCATCAAGAATGGCGCGAAACTCATCAACGCGGTTTCAAACAGTACCGTGCCCGCCATCACGATCATGATTGGCGCAAGCTACGGCGCAGGCAACTACGCGATGAACGGTCGCGCCTACGATCCACGTTTTCTGTTCACCTGGCCCAACCACCGTATCGCAGTGATGGGCGGAAAACAGTTGGCGGGTGTGCTCGAAATTATTCAGCGCGGCGCCGCGACGAAAAAAGGTGACGCCGTCGACGAAGAAAAACTCTCCGTCATGAAGCAGATGGTCGAAGGCCAGGTAGAAATGGAATCCGATCCGTACTTCGCAACCGCTCGCCTCTGGGACGACGGCATCATCGATCCCCGCGACACGCGCACTGTCGTCGCGATCAGTTTGTCGGCGGCATATAGCGCGAAGGTTTGTGGCACAACTTCCTACGGCGTGTTCCGGCACTAGAACGTATGACACGCATGACAAAGATATTGGTGGCAAACCGCGGCGAAATAGCCGTGCGCGTGATGCGTACCTGCCGCGATATGGGCATCGCCACCGTTGCCGTCTTCTCCGACGCGGATGCATCGGCCCCGCACGTCGCCGCAGCCGACGAAGCGATTCACATCGGAGCCTCGCAAAGCGGCGAGTCCTACCTCTCCATCTCAAAGCTCCTCGATGCGGCGCAGCGTGCCGGGGCCGATGCGATACATCCCGGCTATGGCTTTCTAAGCGAGAACGGCGCCTTCGCCGAGGCGTGCGGAAAAGCAGGCCTCACGTTCATCGGACCGCGTCCGCAAACGATTCGCGCCATGGGTGCGAAGAAAGAAGCGAAGGCGATCGCCCAGCGCGCAGGCGTCGCGGTCGTGCCGGGTTACGACGGCACCGACCAGTCGGTTGCGGCCTTCAGCGCTAAGGCAAACGAAATTGGCTTTCCCGTCTTGCTCAAAGCAAGCGCAGGAGGCGGCGGCAAGGGTATGCGCATCGTGCGCGCCCCAGGTGAGCTCGCGTCAGCGTTCGAAGGCGCGAAGCGTGAAGCGCAAAATGCTTTTGGCGACGACACCTTGATACTCGAAAAGTACATCGAGCGTCCGCGCCACGTGGAGATTCAGATACTCGGCGACGAACACGACAACCTCGTTCACCTATTCGAACGCGAGTGCTCAATCCAGCGTCGTCATCAGAAGATTATCGAAGAGTCCCCATCTCCCGCTCTTGACGCGGATCTACGCTACCGAATGGGACGCGCGGCCGTCGACGTGGCTCGGGCGATTGACTATTCGAGCGCGGGGACGGTGGAGTTCATTCTTGCGCCCGATGGCAAGTTCTATTTCCTCGAGGTCAATACGCGGCTGCAGGTTGAACACCCCGTTACCGAGCTCATCACGGGCCTAGATTTGGTGCGGGAACAGATTCGAATCGCCCGCGGTGAAACACTCGGCTATGGGCAGCAGGATCTGAAGCAATCCGGCGCAGCCATGGAGTGCCGCCTTTGTGCAGAAGATCCCGACCAGAGCTTCATGCCCGCCATCGGCACGGTGCTCGCCTACCAAGAGCCGCAGTCGCCAGGCGTCCGCGTCGACTCAGGAATCGCAATCGGCAGCGTGGTTGGCATTCACTACGACTCGATGCTTGCGAAGATTGTCACGCACGGCGCGACGCGGGACGAAGCACGGGAGCGGATGGAGCGCGCACTACGTGAGCTCGTCGTGCTCGGCGTGCCGACCAATCGCGCGTATTTGCTGCGCGTGCTCGCGAACGAAGAATTTCGCGCAGGAAATATCCACACCCACTTCCTGCAGGATACGAAACTCGATGCGCTGCCTACGGATACGACCGCAGCCATCGTGGCCTGTGTGCTGGCGTCGACCCAAGAACGGGAACGCGCGCGTACGGTGCTCCCGCAGATTCCGTCAGGGTATCGAAATAATTTCGCGCTGGGTCAGCACACGGCGTTCGTGGTCGGCGAGGGTGAGCACGCTGTTCGCTACCGCTGCCTCGGAGCCGATGCCTACAGCATCGAGGTTGATGGCAAAGCCCAAATCGCAAAGCGGATCTCGCTGACGAATTCCTTGCTCACGTACGAGATCGACGGCCATCGCAAGTCCGTATCGGTCGTCGCGGATGGCGAGAGATACTTCCTGCGTGATGGCGTAAACGACATCGTTCTGAATGAGAAGCCTCGTTTCCCAGATGCCACATCGAGCGAAGTTAAGGGCGCATGCATCGCGCCCATGCCGGGTAAGGTGGCCACGGTGCATGTAGTGAACGGCCAGCGCATCGAAAAAGGTGCGCAGTTGGTTGTGCTCGAAGCCATGAAAATGGAGCACGTCGTAACCGCGTCTCACGCGGGCACCGTTCGCGACGTGCGTGTGCAAGCCGGTACGCAAGTTCACGCCCACGAAGTACTCATCGTCATTGACGAGTAGGAGGCCGCTTTGTCAAAGCTTACGGAATCGGTTGCTTGGAAGACGCTGCTGGCTCATCGCGAGAGGATGGAAGGCGTCCATATGCGACAGCTCTTCGCAGACGACCCCAAGCGCTTCGCCAAATTCTCGCGCCTTGCGGCAGGCCTCTTCGTTGACTACTCGAAGAACCGCGTTACCGAAGAGACCCTGCAGCTGCTTTTTGCGCTCGCAAAGAAGTCCGGCGTCGAGGCCGAGCGCGCACGCATGTTTGCCGGCGAACGCATCAACGGAACCGAGAAGCGCCCCGTGTTGCACGTCGCGCTTCGCAATCGAAGCGACCGGGCCATTCTCGTGGACGGCAAGGACGTGATGCCGGATGTGCTCGGTGTGCTTGCGCGGATTCGCGTGTTCACAGACAGAGTGCGGTCAGGCGAGTGGCTCGGTCACACGGGCAAGCGCATCACCGATATCGTCAACATCGGCATCGGCGGCTCGGATCTAGGGCCAGTCATGGTCACTGAAGCACTGCGCCCGTATTGGCAAGATAGCCTGCGCCCTCACTTCGTATCGAACGTCGACGGCACCCACATCGCCGAGACGCTCAAGGCGATCGATCCCGAAACGACACTATTCATCATCGCATCAAAAACGTTCACAACGCAGGAAACGCTCACCAATGCGCGTTCGGCGCGTGCATGGCTCGTCGGCAAGCTTGGCGCTGAAGAGGCCGTTGCGAAGCACTTCGTAGCAGTGAGCACCGCGTCAAAGGAAGTCGCGAAGTTCGGCATCGACCTCGCGAACATGTTCGAGTTTTGGGATTGGGTTGGCGGCCGCTATTCGTTGTGGTCGGCGATTGGCCTTCCGATTGCGTGCATGATTGGCATGGACGCGTTTGAGGAGATGCTCACGGGCGCCCATGCGATGGATGAGCACTTCCGCACAGCGCCACTCGCTGAAAACGTACCAGTGATTTTGGCGATGCTCGGCGTTTGGTATAGCAACTTCTTCGGCGCTGAGTCGCACGCCATTCTGCCTTACGACCAATACCTGCATCGTTTCCCCGCTTACTTTCAGCAGGGCGACATGGAGAGCAACGGCAAAGGCACAGACCGCGATGGCATGCGCATCGTGGACTACTCAACGGGTCCCGTGATCTGGGGCGAGCCAGGCACAAACGGCCAGCACGCGTTCTATCAGCTCATTCATCAGGGAACGCGCTTGATTCCAGCCGACTTCATCGCGCCCGTCGAGTCTCACAATCCGCTCGGCGAACATCACCGCATCTTGCTCGCGAATTTTTTCGCGCAAACGGAAGCGCTAATGACTGGAAAGACCGCCGAGGAAGTACGCGCGGAGCTGGCTAAGACGAGCATGGCAGCCGCCGAGGTCGAGGCGCTGGTCGCGCACAAGACTTTCAGTGGCAACCGGCCCACGAACTCCATATTCGTGCAAAAGATCACTCCCGCGGTTTTGGGCTCGCTCATCGCCATGTACGAGCACAAGATCTTCGTGCAAGGCATCGTCTGGAACGTCTTCAGCTTCGATCAATGGGGCGTGGAGCTTGGCAAGCAATTGGCAAGCAAGATCCTCCCCGAGCTCGAGGGCAGCGAGCCCGTCACGTCTCACGACGCATCCACCAACGGTCTGATCGCCTTCTACAAGGCAAGACGCTAGCCGGGCGTTGGCACTTCGAACCAGATGACGCCCAGAGGCGGGAGTGTGAACTCTGCCGAGAAAGGCTCGCTGGCGTGCGGGATGTGTTGCGCGATGACGCCCCCTTGATTGCCAACGTTCGATCCGCCGTAGGGCGCGGCGTCCGTATTGATGATTTCGCGGTAGGTGCCTTCGCGTGGGAGGCCGATGCGATAGTGGTGGTGCGGATGGCCCGCGAAGTTGCAGACGCAGAGCAGCATGCGACCTGATGCCGGCGCCACGCGGAGGAACGCGATTACGTTGGCGTCTGCACTGTCTACATCGAGCCAACGAAAGCTCGATCCTTCGTCGTCACTCGCCCACAGAGCTTCATTCTCGCGATAGAAACGGTTCAGATCGCTGACCAGCGTTTGCATACCGCGGTGCGGTGCTTCGTTGCAGAGATGCCAATCAAGGCTTTGGTCGTGAGCCCACTCGCGCTCTTGCGCGAACTCACTGCCCATAAAGAGGAGCTTTCGTCCGGGGTGGGCCCACATATAGCCGTAGAGCGCGCGCAGGTTCGCAAACTTCTGCCACCGATCGCCTGCCATCTTGGCGAGCATCGAACCTTTGAGATGAACCACTTCGTCGTGACTAAGCGGCAGTACGAAATGCTCCGTGAACGCATAGAGCAAGCCAAAGGTCAGGTGACTGTGATGATGTCGGCGATAGAGCGGATCAGTCGAAAAGTACTTTAGCGTGTCGTGCATCCAGCCCATGTTCCACTTGAAGCCGAAGCCGAGTCCGCCGACGTCGGTCGGGCGGCTCACCTGCGGCCAGGCCGTGGACTCTTCGGCGATCATCATGATGCCTGGGTGGTGTTTGTAGACGGTGGCGTTCAGCTCGCGCAGAAACTGTGTCGCGGCGAAGTTTTCGCGTCCGCCCGCTGAGTTGGGAACCCACTCGCCCTCTTTGCGACTGTAGTCGAGGTATAGCATCGATGCGACGGCATCGACGCGCAGTCCATCGACGTGAAATGAGTCGAGCCAGTACAGTGCGCTCGCGATCAGAAAGTTACGGACCTCGTGACGACCGTAGTTGAAGATGTAGGTGCCCCAGTCGGGGTGCTCGCCGGTGCGCGGATCCAAGTGTTCGTAAAGCGCCGTGCCATCGAAGCGCGCGAGGGCGAAGTCGTCCTTGGGGAAGTGGGCTGGCACCCAATCCAAAATTACGCCTACGCCATTCTGATGAAGATGGTCGATCAAGTAGCGAAGATCATCCGGGCTTCCAAAGCGCGAGGTCGCTGCAAAATAGCCAGTGACTTGGTAGCCCCATGACCCGCCGAAGGGATGTTCCATCACGGGCAAAAGTTCTACGTGCGTGAATCCAAGACGTTTGGCGTACTCCGCGAGCTTGGGCGCAATCTCGCGGTAGGTGAGGGAGCGGTGGTGATCTTCGGCGACGCGCATCCACGAACCAAGGTGCACTTCGTAGATTGAGACCGGCTTCCTCTGTGGATTGGTCTCGTCCCGTTCTCTCATCCATGCGCTATCGCAGAACTGATGATGTGCAACATCGATCATCGACGCGGTTGCCGGAGGGAGCTCGGCCCGCGCGGCGCAGGGGTCGCACTTCACCAACGTGCGACCGTCGCGCGTCTGCAGTTCGTATTTGTATTTTTGTCCCTCGGAAGCGCCGGCAACAAAGCCTTCCCAGACGCCGGACTCGGCTCGTGCCGTCAACGGGTTTGCACGGCCATTCCATCCGTTGAAATCACCCACGACGTGCACTGCGGCAGCGCTCGGGGCCCAGACGGCAAAGCTCACGCCGGCCTTGCCGTCGATCGTTTGCACGTGCGCCCCTAGCTTATCGTAGAGGCGCTCGTGCCGGCCTTCGCTGATCAGGTGCAAATCGACGTCGCCCAGAATCGGCGCGAAGGATTCCTTGTCTTTGCGGCGGCCCATCGTCAGCTGTCGTTTGCTTCAAACGTCGGAGGAACACTGCTCTTGCGTGCTTCGACCTCGGCCACATCGATCGAGACGCCGAGCAAGTGAGCCAACTCTTCGCCATTTTTGTCGAGCGATACCCCGCGCATCAGTGCTGCATACATCACTTCTTGAGCGCGTTCGAGCACTACGAGTCCGAACGGTGAAACTAAGCTAACCAGCGCGTGGGCGGCAGCAAAGGTAGCGTCGCCTGGGGTGTCGAGATACGCCGCAATCGAGTCGCGCAAGGTACGTGCGCAGACGTCGATAGCCAAAGTTGCATCGACCGCTACGCCGCGCCGCACCGCAGCTGTGGCGTAATCCGCCAATGCGTGCGCGATCAAATTCGCGGTTGTCGTCGGGGCGATTTCTTTCGAAACTGAAGCGATGGCGCGGCGTGAAGGCAATACACGCGTCCGAAACAAGTCGGCCGCCGTTCCGTTGGATGCAATGTTGCTCTTTGCTTCGGCGAGGTGGGTCATGAACCTTTCGCGAGGTGGAGTCATGCCCGAGTCCTCCATCATCTCCAGCATTCGCGCCGCGTAGCGGAGCACCTGCAACCCTTCGATGCCCCCTACGTCTGCGAAGAACCATCCGCAGCTCGTATACGTCAGCATCGAGTGACGCTGAATCTCAAGCAATGTGTGCAAACGCTGGACTTCGCCGTGGCTCAGCGCGCGTGACGCTCTGCGTTCGATGAAGGTTTCCGCAGGTTCGCGTCCCAACACTACATCGATGTACTCATTGCGCACTTTCCAAGGTGCATCGAACGCATCGGAGCCCATGCGCTCGTAGGCGGGAATAGCGGCATCGCGTAAAGCATCGAATGCCGCGCGCAACGGGCCGCGCCACGCTTGATTCCAGTCCGGTTGGCCCCCGGTTTCGCATCCGCAATCGCGTATCCACCGCGACACGCCGTGCGCGCAGCTCCACGACGTCCCTTCGCCATTCTCACCAACTTTGATCTCGGCTTCGTACGTCGCTGGATGATGGTCGAGGTACTCACCGTAGTTCGTCACGCGCAAACCGCGACTCGCGGCTGCGACGTCGAGGGCATACGCGATGCCTCGGTCACCAAACTTAAAGTGATGGCCGTAGCTCTCGCCGTCGGTGGCGACGTTCACCAGGCGGTGTTCCCCCGAAGCCGCATCGGCAAAAGCTTCGACAAGGCCTTCGCTCGACCGCAGAGCACCGTCGAATGCAACGCTCCGCGCGAGAGGGCCGTCGTAGAAGAAAAGGGTGATGCTCTTCGACGCATCGCGCTTAGACCGATAGAGATAGGGCATTGATGGCTCAACGCTTCCGTCGCTCACGTCCTGCCATTCGCTGTTGGCGTCGCGTCGGATACGCTGAGCTTGTTGCGGCGCGAGGATCACATAGCGCAAGCCTGCGTTCATCAAAGTCTCGAGTGTTCGCTCATTGCATGCCGTCTCGGGGAGCCAAAGGGACTCGGGCTCACGGCCGAAGCGATGCCGGAAATCGGCGATGCCCCAAAGCACCTGAGTCTCTTCGTCGCGGTCATTGCACAGCGGCAAAATCGTGTGGTTGTAGCCTTGTGCGATGGCGTTGCCATGGCCACTGCGTGCCCGGGCGCTCTCTTTGTCGGCTCGCACCAGCCGGGCGTGCGTCTCAGGGTGCATGCGTTCGAGCCACGAAAGCAGCGTGGGCCCAAAATTGAAGCTCATCAGCTCGTAGTTGCTAACGATGCGTACGATGTGCCCGCTTCCGTCGACGATACGCGCGACCCCATTGGGGCGGTAGCACTCGGCGTGAATGCGCTCGTTCCAGTCGCGGTAGGGAAGTGCGCTCGGCTCGGGGTCAATGACGCCAGACCAAGGATTCTCGCGAGGAGGTTGGTAGAAGTGGCCGTGAACGACGAGGTGCGTCAAGGGATTTCGAAGAGCGACGTCGCGAACACCTCGAGCGACTTGGTGAGATCCTCTTCACTCATAACACCTGGATCAACGAAGTGCTGCATGACGAGGCCATCCAACAAGCCATTTAAGAGACGAGGTATCATCTCTGACGGAACGCGCGGCTTAATGCCGAACGGAAGGATGTACTTAATCACGTGTTCGTGAAGCTGGTTAGCCGCGAACCGAAAGTAGTCCGCGAGCTGGGGTCGCAATGCTTCATCGTGTAGAGACTGGGCCAAAAGGTCGGCGACGACTAGAGCTTCATCCGTGCGCGCTGCGCGCAAGCGCCAGAGCTCACGAAGGCCCTCGCGCATCTGCGTGAGCGGGTCGCCGTTCTCGTCCCACACGATCTTGGCGCGTTCTGCCACGACCGTGCAGGCGTGCTGCAAAACCTTTCCGATCAACGCTTCTTTGGTCGGAAAGTGATAGTGCACGGCGCCCTTGGACATTCCTGCCTCGGTCGCGATGTCCATTAAGCTGGTCCGGGCATAACCCTGACGGGCAAGAACACGCGTAGCGGATGTAATTATCTGTGCGGCGCTGATCTCGGACTTTTTGTATTTCACGGCCGCAAAGGTGCTTTGGCGCCTTTCCCTCGTCAAGGCCGACCCTTCTGGGCGGGGCTGAGTTCGTGCTAGGACGCTCGCCCTTACCGAAGGAGTCCAAGCATGCGCGCCGGCCAAAATGGTCAATCTCTCACGAAGTTGGTCGAGATTATGCAGCGATTGCTTGGACCTGGCGGGTGTCCGTGGGATCAGGAGCAGAGTCTTGAAACGCTGCGGCCATTCGTCATTGAAGAGGCACACGAGGTGGTCGATGCGATCGATCGGGGCTCGCCCGAGCACCTGCGCGAGGAGCTGGGAGACCTGCTCCTGCAGATTGTCTTTCAGGCGGAGCTGGCGCGGAGCAAAGGTTGGTTTGGCCCTGACGACGTCGTCGACGCGATTTGCGAGAAACTGATTCGCCGCCACCCACACGTTTTCGGCGATGAGAAAGTTTCTGGCACCGAAGAAGTTTTGCAGAACTGGGAATTGCTGAAGGCAAAAGAGAAGGCCGGACGAGGCGCGCTCGAAGGAGTGCCCGCAGCGTTGCCAGGATTGCTACGCGCAGTTCGCGTGGGCGAGAAGGCGTCGCGATTCGGATACGATTGGAAAGACACCGAGGGCGTGCGCGCAAAGGTGAGCGAAGAACTTGCCGAGCTTGATCTTGCGTTGGCCAGTGGCGACATGAACGCCGCCGAACAGGAATTGGGCGACGTGCTCTTCGCGCTCGCTAGTCTGGCTCGGAAAACGCATCTCGATCCTGAGGCGGCGTTGCGTGGAACGCTTGCTCGCTTCAGTGAACGCTTCTCGAGCGCTGAGAAGCGCGCGGCCGACCGAGGGACAACCCTCGACAAGATGAACGACGAGTCGCGCGACGAACTTTGGGAAGAAGTTAAGCGCGACGAAAAGTGCCGGTTATAGACGGGACGCTGGGATTGAGACCACGTCCTCGATGCTGGTCGCACCGGTAATCAACATCACCAAGCGGTCCACGCCCAGCGCATTGCCGCCGCTCGCCGGGATGCCGCGGTCGAGCGCACTTAAGAACTCTTCGTCGATGGGGTAAACCGGCTTGCTCAGTTTGCGACGTTGCGCTTGATCCTGCTCAAAACGGGCTCTTTGCTCGCGCGGATCGGTCAGTTCGCCAAAGCCATTGCACAGCTCAACTCCATCGATATAGGCCTCAAAGCGCTCGGCTGTCGTCGGGTCGTTCGGGGTGAGGCGAGCGAGCGAGGCCATGCTGGCGGGGTAGGCATAGAGCAGGGTAGGTTTGCCAAGCCCCAGCATTGGCTCGACTTTGTCGACGAGGAGCTCGTAGAACTTCTCCTCGGAAGGCAAGACATCGTCGAGGCTCACGTTTGCATAGCGCATGAAAGCGTCGCGGACCGTGAGACGCTCCCAGGGCGCCCCTACGTCGACAGCGTTGCCCATCGCCGGAATGACAGCGGTTCCGAGCAGTGTGCGAGCAACATGCTCGACCAGCGCTTCGGTGTCGCACATCATTTCTTCGATGCCAGCGCTCGTGCGGTACCACTCAGCCATCATGAACTCGGGCTGATGGCGGCTTCCTTCTTCGTTGCGCCGGAAGCAATGGCAGAGCTGAACGATGCGCGGCATGCCTTCCGCGAGAAGGCGCTTCATTTGGTATTCAGGACTTGTGATCAGATAGCGAGGCGCGCGCGTGTCTTTGATTTCAAACGCGTCGAGGTGCACGTCAAGCCCGGGGCTCGGCACCATGAGCGGCGTGTCGACCTCAACGAAGTCACAGGCGTCGAAATATGAACGGATTGCGCGCAAGACTCGCGCACGCTGCCCCAAGAAAAAGGCGGTGCGCGTGCCTTGCATGGTGTGCAGGAACTACTTCTTCACGCGCTCGACGTACTCGCCCGTGCGCGTGTCGACCTTCAATAGCTCGCCTTCGTTAACGAAGAGCGGAACGCTGATTTTGAGGCCTGTTTGCATTGTCGCGGGCTTGGATCCACCCGACGAGGTGTCGCCCTTGAAGCCGGGCTCAGTTGCCGTGACTTTGAGCTCGACGAAGATCGGCGGGCTGATGCCAATCGGCTTTCCATCGAAAAGAAGAACGTCGCAAACGAGGTTGTCGAGCAGGTAGAACTTGTTCTCCCCAAGCTGCTCCGCCGTAAGGCGAACCTGATCGTAGGTCTTCTGATCCATGAACACGAAGAGCTCGCCTTCAGGATAGAGATATTCCATCTGGCGCTCTTCCATGTCGGCCTTCTCGAACTTTTCACCTTGGCGATACGTCCGCTCGAGGATTGAGCCCGTGATCATGTTCTTCATTTTCGTGCGCGTGAATGCGACGCCCTTACCGGGTTTCACGAATTGAAAGTCCACGACGATGTACGGCTGCCCATCAATATTGATTTTGGCGCCTTTGCGTAAGTCAGACGTATCGTACATGGCTTGCTCTTAGGTTCTGCGCGCTGCCGCGCAGCGACTGAAATGGGAAGGTTTACTGAGCGGTGATTTGACGCGTGAGCACGACAGTGTTGCCGGGAGTCGATGCATTCGCGTCCGACTCCGCCGTGATCTTCAACTCGAAGTCCGAAAGCGGAGTCGTTGCCACGAGGTTGCCCATACGGCTCTCGCTATCAAAGTCGAGGTGCCCAGCTTTCACGGCCGCCTGGCCGTTAGCGACGAGCCACACGGCGTACGTCGTGAGGCCTTCAGCAAGACGTTCGGGCGGCGGGAGGTGCTCGACGTGAATCGTAAGGAGGTGATTGCCCCCATCGACCTCTTCGACCTGGACGTTGCCGTCTGCGCCCGCCGCGCCGCCGCTTCCGACCAGCGCAAATTGCGACGGGCCTCCGCAACCGGCCAACGAGAGCGCCAAAACCAATCCGAAACTGGTGAAACGATTAAGCTTCTTCACGGATAAACCTCCAGGACTGTGCGCTTTTATGACGTCCGGGAGGCATCCGTCAAGGTGCGCGGGTTGCCTCTTTGATGGAGGCACGCTAACTCCCCGGCCCCATGCGCGAAGCAGACGAGGAGATCCGCGAGATCAAAAAAGAGATCATCGAGTCGCGCGGGCTCATCATCAAGACCAATAACCTGACGAATGCGCTCGCGGCGGACATCAAATCCATCGCAAAAAAGCAGGCGGGGTACGAACGGCGGTTCAACTGGAACAGTTGGATCGCCTATGTGCTGTTCGCGACGCTTTCCTTTGTGGGTCTAAAATTATGGTCTGACGTTCGCGTTCGCGAGATCGAAGGCGAAACCCAGGAGCTACACCGCGAGGTGACCGAGCTGCGCCGTGACCTCGGCGACGAAACACGCCGGGCTGAAGAGCGCGGCCGGGCGGAGGGCCATGCGGCAACGTTCTACGATCTCATTCGCCAGCAGAAGCGGCTCGAAGCGGTGCAGGGCTATGAGACCATTCGCCGTGAGAGTCTGTCGCGCGCCGAAGCGGCGTTCTTCCGCGACATGGTGGACCGCTTTCGAAGCGAGCTTTCGATCGCCTCGTACCAAGCAGCGCTTGATATGGTGCGCACGGGCCGTTTCGCAGAAGCTGCTGATTCCTTCCAAGAGGCGATTGCGATGCGCGACGACGGCGCCCACATCCCGGCGGTGAAGTACAATCTCGCGCGTACCTTCGTGCATCTAGGACGGCAGAGCGAGGCGAAAGTCCTCGCGCAGGAAGTGATCGACCAGAACGCCGACCGCGAGTTGCAGGACGACGCCGCGATGTTGCTAAGCGAGTGCGAAGAAGCGCTGGGCAATATCGACGATGCACGTAACGCGCTGCGCCTGGTGCTGCGAAGGTGGCCGCGCTCGGCCTTCGCCGCGGATGCGCGCCGTCATCTCGGCGAGCTCAACGTGCGTGTGCTGCGCGGAACGCCGTAGGGCGCTCGCCGCCTTCGTGGGCGCAGCGCCGCCACGGGCTATCTAGGTCAGGTAACCGCGTTTTTCCTGCTCGCGCTCGATGGAGCGAAAGAGGGCGCCGAAATTCCCCTCGCCGAAGGAGAGATGATTGTGCCGCTGTATGAGCTCAATGAAGATCGGCCCGACCACGTTGTGCGTAAATATCTGTAGCAGGTAGCCATCCGCATCGCCGTCGACCAGAACGTTGCGCGCGCGAATCTCGTCGTGATTCTCCCGTACGTTCGGAACGCGGTCGAAGATTGCATCGTAGTAATCGGACTCGATGTCCAAGAACGAGAGGGTCGTTGCGCCTTCAAGGCCGCGCAGCGACGCGAGAATGTCGTGAGTCAAAAACGCCAGATGCTGAATCCCGGGTCCTTTGTACTCCTCGAGGTACTCGTTGATCTGTGACTTGTCGTCCGTGCCTTCATTGATCGGAATGCAAAACGTGCCGCAGGGCGATCGCAAGGCGTACGAGGTCAGACCAGTCTTCGCGCCGCGAATATCGAAGTATCGAACCTCGCTGAAGCCAAAGACGTTTTTGTAGAAATCGGCCCAGCCTTGCATCGTGCCGCGCTCGACGTTGTTCGTAAGGTGATCGATCGCGACGAAACCTTTGTCGGGCACAAGCTCGGGCTTGGCTAGCCTCACGAAGCCCATCGATTCGTAGAGCGCGCTCCCACGCTGCTGCGTGAGGTAGAGCAGGCTGTCGCCGATTCCGTAAATGGCCGGCAAGACGTCCACCTTGCCGACGCGATAGTCTGATTCAGCAATCTCGGCCCCCCGTCGCACGGCCGCCGCCACCGCCGCGGCCGGCGTAAGCTCAGTGCGCCAGGCCATCGAGGGAATGCACGGGCCATGCGTCTTTGCGAATGTGGCCGCGCGCGTGCCCGGCTCGCGATTCAGCAGAAAGCGTATCTCGCCTTGCTCGTAGAGCTCGATCGCGCGCGTGGCATGCCGCATTGTTTTGGAGAAGCCAAAATCCTTCAGCATTTGATCGAGGGCGCTTGCGTCAGGTCCCGCAAGCTCGACGAACTCGATGCCGCACAGCGCGATTGGATTGGTGCTCATGTGTTTGCCTTCTTTGCGACCGGCGTGGTCCAGCTCTTCCAGTAGTCCGCTATTTCGAATCCGTTCGCTTCGCTACACACCCGAAGGGGGTTACGGGTGTCGATCATAATCGCCACTTCTTCCGTGCGCGTAGCGGCCTTCGCTCTCTCGGCGGCGCCTGGCTGCGGACCGTGCTGGATTCCCTGCGGATGCAGCGTGAGCATGCCGGGGCTGATGCCTTGTCGGCTGAAAAACTCACCCGCGTGATAAAAGAGGACTTCGTCGTAGTCGATGTTGGAGTGATAGAACGGCACCTTCATCGCGGCCGGGTCTCCGTTCTCGAGTGAGCGCGGCAGGAACGTGCAGATCACGACGTTGCTCGCGACAAACGTTGCATGCGCGGTCGGCGGCAGATGATAGCGTTCGGACATCACCGGGCGGATGTCGCGGATGTTAAGTTGCTGCACGCACGCCGTGCCCTTCCAGCCGACAACATTCAGGGGGCAGAACGCGTAGTATACGCGAGTGATCTCGCCCAGCCGTTTGACGCGTACTTCATACTCACCATTCGCATCAGCTTTCGCGACGCTCGGCTCGGGAGTGGGAACGCGAATGACGGCCGGATCGAACAGTGCGTGCTGGCCAAGGAGGCCGCGCTCGATGAACCCGACCTCACCGCTCGTCTCGGTAATCAAGTACGTAGAAACCGACGAAGGAGCTAGGCGGTACGTCGTCCCGCGTGGGAGTAGAAGGTAGTCACCGCTCTCATACGAAAGCGGGCCGAAGTCGGTCTCGATGCGCCCGCTGCCTTCGTGAACGAAGAACACTTCGTCGGCGTCGGCATTTCGGAAGAAGTGGTCCATCGGCGTCTGAAGCCGAGCGATGGAAACCGTGACGTCCGCATTCATGAGTAAGGGCGTGCGCGCCCTATCTGATGCTCGCTCACGCAGGTCGAACGCGCGCGGTCGCATCGGTCCTTCGATGCGAGTCCAGTTCACCGGTGCTTCGGTGCGATAGAGATGCGCGTAGCGGCCAGCAAAGCCCGCTCGGCCATATTCCTCTTCATAAATGCCATCGGGTACGCCGACATGGGCCTGCGTGATCGTCCGCCCGCGAACGTAGGGAATGCTCATGTGCGGCATCCTAGTCGCAGACCACAGAAAGAAAATGGACATAAAATGGCACATTATTGTCTATAATGCAGACAATGTTAGCTATTACACTCGAGCAAGCACGCACTCTTGATGCGCTCGCGACACACGGCACTCTCGTGAAGGCTGCGGCAGCGCTGCGCAAGCGTCATAGCGCCGTGCTCTACGCGCTGCGCAATTTGGAAGCTCAAACCGGCCTCGCACTGCTCGACCGTTCGGCCTATCGAACTGCGTTCACGCCTGCGGGGGAGCGAGTGCTCGTGGAATGTCGGCGCTTGCTGGCCGTCGAACACGATCTAGAAACGGTGTGCGAAACGATACGCAGTGGCTGGGAGCCATCACTGCGTGTCGTGTTCGACGGCGTTGTGCCAGCTTCCGACGTACTCGCTCCGGTGCGTGCGCTCATGCAGCAGAAGGCACCCACGCGCGTTGAAGTTGTGGGCGAGTTCTTATCCCGGGTTGAGGAGCTGTTCGCTTCAAGCGGAGCCGATCTCATGATTTCGGTGCTGCCGCCGCACGATCGAGATTTGGTAGGCACGGCCCTCGCTCCGTTACGCGCTCTGCTCGTCGCTCACCTTCGCCACCCACTTGCGAAGATCACGCGCGTACAGCCGAGGGATCTTTCGCAGCACACGCTGATCACCGTACGGGGATCCGACCCACGGCTGCAGCTGCCCACGGACGCAACGGCTGGCAACGAGACGGTTCAGTTGCACGACTTCAGCTCGAAGAAGTCTGCGCTGCTCGCTGGTCTTGGCTACGGGTGGATGCCCGAGGCTTTGATTGCGCGCGAGCTTGGGCGCGGGACCCTGCGAAAGATCGCATGGGCTTCGGGCAACACGCACGTGTTTCGGCCGCATGTCTATCATAGGCGCGGTCGCGAGCCCGGCCGCGCCACACGCATGTTCATTGACGCGCTCGTTTCCGCACGACGTCGCTAATTTGCATAATTTTCGGCCTCTCCACGTGCGCGCTGGCCGATCGGCCAGTAAAGTGGCCGCCTATGCCGTTGCGAAGTCATCTAGGCGCGGGTCACGTTGCCGCTCTGTTCATCGCGTTGTCGCTCGCGCTGCCCGCGTGTGCTGCGTCCGACGTCGTGCCGGACGACGCTGCCGTCCTAGACGCGGCACGTCTGGACTCCGCGCCGATGACCGACGCAGCTCAACACGACGCGAACGACGGCGCGCGCTTCGATGGTGCCACAGTCGATCCACATGCTGCGGCATGCGAAGGCTTCAACTACCGTGGCCTCCTCGCTGCGGGCCTATCTGTCAGCGGTGATCTGCCGCTCGGCGAGAGTCAGGCGCACTGCGGTGCGCGCGAGTACTTTTTGTTCGGTCAGCGGAGCGCGGAGCACGCCTACGCTCTTGAGGTAAGCACGCCGTCGCGGATTCACGTGCGCCTCGATGAAGGCACGAATTTTCCGGGCGTCCTGTACACGCGGCGGGAGCGATGCGATTCGCCCGTCAACGAACAGGGCTGCGCAATCGATGAGCACGGAGCGGATGGTCCACGCGCGGCGGACTTGCTTGTGGACGCGGTGCAGCCCGGAGTCTATTTCGTGTTTGTGGATGGGCTCGCCGCAGCAACCGGCCACTACGTGTTGAGCGCTGAGGTCTCGCCCCTCGTGCCCATCGGTGGAAACTGCATTTATGGCGGCGACGACACATCAGCATCTGGTCGCTGCCTGGCCGGCGACTGCGAGCTCATCGCGTGCGGAACCACGCGCGGGCGCTGTGTACCTACCGTCGACATATTCGCAGGGGAGAATCGCTGCGGGGATTTGGTGGTCGAATCGGGCGAAGACTGCGACGGGACGCCGGGCTGCGGCGACAACTGCCTCGCGCGAGACGCGTATTGCGACGACGCGCTCAGCTTGCCGCACAACGGATGGATCGACGGCACGATCGATGGCGCCGCCGCCAGCCGGACGCGTTCGATCCTCGACGGGTTGGGACCTGAGCATCTCTATCGTCTTGTGATCGACGAGCCCTCGTTCGTGCGCCTCACCATCGAAGGCGCGAGTGCCAACGTTCGCACCTCGTGCGCCGATCCCGCGACGCAGATCCGCGACTCGTTTTACGGACCTCCCGAATGGGGGGCTGAAGCGGGGGAGTACTTTGTTGTCGTCGAGGCGTGCGGTGATGCTTCGTATCGCCTCAAAGCAGACGTGCACCCGCTTCGAGCGATTGGGGACGCGTGCGATATGAGCTTTGCCGACGCTTCCCGCGTATGCGGGAGCAGCTACTGCATCGACAAGGATCCCGAGCCAGTCTGTGCGGCCGAGTCATGGTTTCCTGCTCTGTGCCTTGCGACCGAGGGGCTGCCTTCGATTCATCCGGGCGTGATACTCGGGTCGACACGCGGGCGGCCAAACGACAACAACGCCGCAAACTGCGGAGGCGTGCGATCGGGAGACGTGAGCTATCGACTGGTCGTGCCCGAGGCCTCGCATGTGCGCGTCTCCGTCGCCCCCAACGGAACATCGCCGCTTGCGCACCCGTTGCTTGCGTTCATGCCGGATTGCTCTGCAACTGACTCGGCGCGCGCGTGCGCGATGCCGAGCAACATGGAGGCAGCGGTCGTGGATTATCACCATGCGCCAGCGGGCGTGTACCGAGTCACCGTGGATGGGGTCGACGGCAGCGAAGGTGATTTCCGACTTCTCGTCGAGGTCGACGCGGATATTCCACTCGGCGAGAACTGCGATGTTGTGTGGCAGCTCAACGCACGGCCTTTTGGAGGAATTAACGGCGCGCCTGAGTGCGCGGAAGGATTCTGCCTGGAAGGCCCGGACTCTGGTTGGGTCTGTAAGCTTCCCTGCGCTTTCCTCGGCTGCTGACCGCAGCTCTTTCATGCGGCCGTTCGCGGCCCGGCGGGCGGCAATGACGCCGGCGGATGATCCGGCGCGGCCCACAGCACGATCATCGCGACGACGAGCAGCGCGGCGCCGACGAGCTCGTACACCGTGGGCAGCGCGCTGCCGACGATCAACGCAAGCGCGATGGAGGCTGCGATTCCGGCGAGCACACTCGAGGAGCGATTGAGCGGAACGCAAAAACTATTTTCGCGTGCGTCGAGCAGAAGCAAACCGCCGAACACACCCGTGCCCTGCGACAGTACGCCGACCAATAGAACCCAGCCCAAGGCCGGATGACTGAGCACGTCGTAGCCCCGCGCCAACTCGACGGAGAGATGAGTTTGGCCTCCGAATATTGCGATCGCCGCTATAAGTACGACGGCCACTGGCGTCGCGACCATCTGTTCTTCGACGAAGTAACGCTTCATTTGAGCGTCATCGCGGGTCTTCGCAAGATGGCTCATGAAGCGCAGGCGCGCGAAGTACGCGAAGAGGTAGATCGCGATGTCGACTCCGCATAGCCACGGCACGTGCCCGTCGCGGATCCCAAGAACGGTATCACCCATAGCGACGAGGCTAAGCACCAGAGCAATTCGCGATGCGCGCGCGACGTGCCGTCCATTGAGGGCGTCTACGACCGGAGCAAGCAGCAGCACGCCACCGCGCATAAGCAGCATCACGAGCGGGATGCTCACGTTGGCGAACGTATAGGCC
This sequence comes from Sandaracinaceae bacterium, assembly GCA_016712745.1. Lineage (GTDB taxonomy): Bacteria > Myxococcota_A > Polyangia > Polyangiales > JADJQN01 > JADJQN01. Next base: position 139,163 of record JADJQN010000006.1, on the reverse strand, counting down.
AGCGTCGTTGATACGACGATCATGGATGTCGCCACGCCGGACAAGAAAGTCCAGCGTGTCGGAGCGGCAATGGCGATCCGTCCGATGTGCGCGCGACTCGCATACTTCCACCATCCAAGCGCGGATATGGTGGCGAACATGGCGAACGCCGAGCTGATGGTTGTAAGCGGCAGGAGCGAGAGCCCGCTGATGCGGGCGCCCAAGCGCCCGTCGGAGAGCATCTTCGTTAGTCCGCTATACGGCACATAGCAGGCGAAGTAGCCAAGCGCGTACCACCACACTCGTCGCCGCGTGTCTGGCATCGCGTTCGAAGTGGCGTCAGCGGACGTGGACGCCGTCCATTCGGTCGTGCGTCGCAAAATACGCACGCGCATGGGCGACGATTTGACGATCGGTCGGGTGGTCGGCGGACTCAACGCCGACGACGCGCGCGGCGAGCTGAGGATTATGCGCGGTTAGATAATGCACGAACTCAAGTTTCGCAGGGCCCGGTCCGACGAGCAAGACCGAGTCCGCACTGGTTAGTACTTTGGCGACGTTCGCGAAGAACGTTGCGGTTGCCGGGTCGGTATGCTTGGCGTGCTTGGCTCCATCTGAAGTGACGTACGACTTCGGCGCGTGCAGCTCCTTCTCCTCGAAGTTGGCGTCTCCGAGGTAGAAAACCTTCGCATCCTTGTGGTCAATCCAAACCGTGCTGTGCCGAGTCATATGCAATTCCCTTTCGAGTTCGGGTCGTCCGTTGCGATTGGCATGCCAATCCAAATGTGTGTTGTTCTGAGCAGATTGCGCGCGTCGCACGCGCACCGATTGCACGTCGCGCAAAAGCTGCGAGCTAGCCGGACGGCGTATTTGTAAACGAGCTGCGTGCTGCGCGGGATTCGCCCATCCGCCGCCTGGCTCATTCCGTGCAAACCCGGCCGCGTATGATTCGAAGGCTCTCCGCGTGTTTTGTCACCATGTTCACGCTCACTTGGGCCTGCACGTCCTTCGCTCAGACCCCGAGCTCACTCAGCGACCGCCGCGCGAACCCGGCGGCGATGGGCACCGTGGGTCTCGATCTTTCCATCGCGCGGATGACCGCAAACGATGTTACGGGCATCACACCGCTTGCGTTTGGTGTTTGGTACCTAGGCGCCCACGCGCGTTTCGATTTCGCGTGCGCGCTTCCGGGAGCAGTGTTTCCCGCATACGACGCCAGCTACTTCAAGCCCGGCAATCCGATGCTTGCGCTCAGCTGGTTTACTCTCACACGGCACACGTCGATGCGAGTTGGGGGCGCGGTGAGCTTCCCCGTAGCGCGCGTGCCGGGTTCGACGGGCGCCGTGGACGATGGCAGCACCGGTCGCGAGCGACTCTTGAATCGCATCGCGGCATCTGCTCGGGGTAGATGGGACGAGTTCCTGGTTCAGCCTGCAACCCTTGGCGTGGGCGTACCCATGCACTACGACGTCCTTGTGCATTCGTGGTTCAATCTTGGCCTCGACGTGGGCGCGTTCGTGCTCGTGTGCACGGCGAGCGATCAATGCGGAGCAACGCGGATCGTGGCGCAAGGGGCTGTGGACGCCGGCGCAATCTGGCAATTTCTGCGAGGCGGCATTCGCGTGCAGGGCGTGACGTCGTCCCGTCGCGACACGGACGATGCTCAGTCATCTGTGGAGCCGTACGTCGAAGCCACAGCCGGGCTAACCACCTACCGGATGAGCTTTGTCATGAATCTCGACGCGCCCGCGGGGTTCTCATTCGCGAACGGTGGCATTTGGGCACTGCATTTCGGCATACGAACTACGACATAACATTTTCGCGCGCGACCAAAACGAACTGGCCGGCGAGCCGAATGCGATGTCTTTGCACAGCCAACTTTTGCGACTTGCCAATGACAGAGCGCACAGAGCATGAAACGCTGCCCACTGCATGCGCGCATCTCTCCTAGCTCGTTTCGTCGCGACGTTGTGTCTACTGACAGCTTGCAGCGACGCGCCGTCGCGAATCGAAGTGCACCTCTTCACCGGCCTCGTGCCCGGGGCGGAGTTCCGCACCGTAGAGACGACTCTCATTGGGGGCTCGTTCGCTGGAAGTGCCGGGCACGTGCTTGATTCAAACGAGGCTGTCGCGCGGTTGGGGACGGACTACGCACGCGGACAGCAAGCCGCGGCATTCGACGTTAGCGATGGGTCCTATCAAATCCGTGTTCGCCTGCTGCGACCGACGGGCGCATTTCTCGTCGAGCGCGTCATGGCCGTCTCGGTGCATGGCAACGTCGTTCTTCCGCTACACATTACGCGCGACTGCGTCGGCGTTGACTGTCCAGTGCCGGGTGGCTCGGCCGCGCTGAGCACCTGCTTGCAAGGTCGCTGCGTGGATCCGCGCTGCTCACCCGACGCGCCAGAGTTCTGCCCCGAAATACTTTTTTGCAACGAGCTGAGCGAGTGCGGCGCAGTTTCCGAGTGCGCTGAGCAAACCTGTGCTCGGGGCGTGTGTACGCCAGGCAGCGCCACAGACGCATGCGACACAACGCAGTGGTGCAATCCCGATGTGGGCGCTGGGTGCGAGCCGCTCACGCCAGTGCCGACTGAGGAGGGTATTGTGTGCGGCACCATTTGCGTGTCGCCGAGCGACCCATGTCGCTTTGGTTATTGGGATTGTTCGGTCACCGACGCGCCCGTGTGTGCTGCACTTCAGAGTCGCCCGATCGGGCACGTCTGCGCGGAAGGGCGGGTTTGCGACGAAGCTGCGGACTGCGTCGTGCCCGTCACGACACCACCTTCAGTTGTCGTTAATCCTACGGCGGGCCTCGTTACGAATGAAAGTGGCACGACCGCGACGTTCACGGTTGCGCTTACAACGCGCCCCACGGCGGACGTCACCATTGCTCTTTCAAGCAGCAATGAAGGCGAAGGAACTGTGAGCCCGCCGAGTGTCACGCTAACCGTCGAAGATTGGGCAACAGCCCACGTTGTCACGGTGACGGGCGCGGACGACGCGGTCGCGGACGGCAACGCGAGCTACACCATTGTGACGGCGGCTGCAGTAAGCACCGATGAGGATTACAACGGCTTCGATGCCGCTGACGTGAGCGCGGTGAACAGCGATGACGAAACCCCTGGGGTGACCGTGTCGCGGACAAGCGGGCTTCACACGAGCGAAGACGGCAGCAGCGACACTTTCGATATCACGCTCAACGCAGCCCCTAGCGCTGGCGTGACGATCACAGTAGCAAGCGACAACGCTTCGGAAGGCACCGTCTCGCCCTCGACGCTCACCTTCACCGCCGCAGATTTTGCGATGCCGCACACGGTCACTGTCACGGGCGTCGACGACGCGGTCGTCGACGGAGATCAGGGCTTCACCGTCGTAACGAGTGCCACTGCAAGCGCCGACGCTGTGTACAACGGACTCGCAGTTGATGACGCGACCGCGACGAACGCCGACGACGACGTAGCAAGCGTCGTCGTCACACCGACGTCCGGTCTGCTCACGAGCGAAGTGGGCGGCACTGCGAGCTTCACGCTCGTGCTCACCTCGCAGCCGACCGCCAATGTGACCATCGGATTGACAAGCACCAACGTGCTGGAGGGTACGGTCGCGCCGGCGTCGGTTACATTTACGTCGTCCAACTGGGCAAGCGCGCAGATGGTCACCGTGACGGGCGTTGACGACGGTGTTATCGATGGCCGCACCGCTTACACCGTTGTGACGGCCGCCACTAGTGCCGATGCGAACTACAACGGGCTTGCGGTCGATGATGTCGCCGTCGGCAACAACGGCGTGATTCCGCGTGAGTACGTCAAGCCGACAACCATCGGTGCCGGTGACATTTTTGGGACGATCGCAGTGTCCGGCGACGGCGACACCATGGTCGTGGGCGCTGGGCGCGAAGACAGCGCCGCCACTGGCATCAACGGCGACGGCACCGACAACTCGCGCATGGATTCGGGCGCCGCATTCATCTTCGTGCGTTCCGGCAGCACGTGGGTGCAACAGGCTTATCTGAAACAATCAAACACTGGCATGGGCGACTACTTCGGTGACTTCGTTGGCATCTCGAGTGACGGAAATACAGTCGCAGTGAGCGCGACGTCCGAAAGTAGCAACGCCACCGGCGTCAATGGCGATCAGTCGAACGACATCGGGACGTGGTCGGGGGCGGTTTACGTGTTCACACGAACGGGGACTACCTGGACACAGCAGGCATTCGTCAAGGCGTCGAACACTGGAACGACTGACGCGTTTGGGCTCAACCTGTCGCTCGCCGCCGATGGCGACACGCTCGTCGTGACGGGACGTGAAGAAGATAGCAATGCCACCGGCATCAACGGCGACCAGAGTAACAACTTGGCGACGGCGTCCGGCGCCGCCTACGTTTTCACGCGATCAGCGGGTGTGTGGTCGCAGCAGGCGTATATCAAAGCCTCGAACGCTGCCGCGCAGGACTGGTTCGGATACGACACGGCGATTTCTGCGGACGGTAACACCGTCGTCGTTGGAGCCCCGGAGGAAGACAGCAGCGCCGTCGGAATTAACGGCGACCAGAGCAGCAACGCAGCAACGGGGTCGGGTGCAGCCTACGTCTTCACGCGCGCGGCGGGCGTATGGACTCAGCAGGCCTACGTAAAGGCGTCCAATACTGGGGGCACGGATCGATTCGGCACCGCGGTTGGGCTTGGTGCTGACGGCAACACTCTCGCAATCGGCGCGCACTACGAAGGTAGCAATGCGACGGGGGTCGGCGGCGATCAAACTAACAACGCTGCCGCGTACTCGGGCGCGGTCTACGTCTTCACACGAATCTCGGGGTCCTGGTCACAGGATGCATATATCAAAGCATCCAACGCCCGCACCAACGGCTTCTTCGGCAACGACCTCGCGTTCTCCGCCGATGCGAATACGCTCGCCGTCGCCTCGTGGGGCGAAGGCAGCAACGCAACGGGCATCGACGGCGATCAGAGCAACAACACGGCTCCGTTCTCGGGAGCGGCTTATCTCTTTACGAGGTCGGCGGGTGTGTGGGCCCAGCAAGCCTATATCAAAGCGTCGAACACCGACGCGTACGACTTCTTCGGCTACAGCATTTCGCTTTCAGCCGACGGCCGGCTGCTGGGGGTCGCGGCGGGTCAGGAAGACAGCGGCGCCGTCGGCATCGACGGATCGATCACCGACAACTCCGCGATGAACGCTGGCGCCGTATATCTTTTTCGCCTCTGACCTAGAACGCATCTCATAAATCCCGACCGAGGAAGCCGACCGAGGGATTTATGAGATGCGTTCTAGCTCGTCGACTCGCGCAGCCATTGCAGGTACGCGCTCGACCCGGACACGACAGGCAGCGCGATGATCTCCGGAATTTTGTGAGGATGGTTCGTACGAATCAACGTTTCGATCTCGGGAAACTTCTCGCGCGTGGTCTTGATGATCAGTTGGCACTCGTTGCCGATGCTGATGTCGCCATCCCATCGATAGACGGAGTGGACTTCGCCGACAATGTTCACACACGCTGCGGCGCGCGCCTCGACGAGAAGCCGCGCTAGCGCGTCGGCGACCTCCCGCGTAGGCGTCGTACACATCACAACGAGATGCTGGCCTTCCTGGGCATTCATGCGGCAACAGTATCAGTAACCGACGATACGCGGATGGGGATGCATCCGAATAATCATGCGTACCGCTTGCGTGTTCGACATCATGTCTTCGGTCATCTCGAGCCCCAGGGGGCGTACCACGATGCTCACGATGACGTCGTCAGCGCGCAAGAGCGGAGGGATTGGCCCACTATAAGTCTCGGCCACTGTCGCCGTGCTCGCGTGGGCGAAATCGAGGTAGTCGCCCGTGCTAGCCGACAAGCCAAAGCTCGCTCTCTCGGCATACGACAATCGGATCATGATTTCTTCGGCGGAAGGGCGCGCCTGATTGCCGCGCATCACCGTACTACCCATTAGATCTTGAAGCATTTGCGAGTCGCGCGTTCGAATGGAATCGAAGAAGAGCTGTGCGACTTGCACGGCTTGGCGCGACAAACCTCCAACAACGATGCCGGCGCTTTGGCCGGTCACGGCGGCTTCCGAAGGCTGCGGCTCGAAAGGAGCCGGGTCGTCGGTCGTGAGAATTTCCGCCGTGGTGCTCGACTGCGCGTGTGACGCGCGCGGCGACGGGGGGCCGGCGCACGCAGCAAGGAGGACGGCGAGAAAGAGCGACGCCGTCTTCATGGTTTACAGAACGTACTTGGTGACGCGAAGATCGCGGTCGACGACGAGGATGGATTGATCTTCCATCGTGGCGTAGCCAGCCGGCGGGGTGGGGCCGTCACTAACAATCAAGACATAGCGAAGCGCTGCGGCTTCGGCCGTTTCCCGAAGAGAGATGTTGCTCGTGCGTTGATTCTCCGGATCGTGCAGTCCCTGGCGCTCCACGTACGCCATCGGAGCGCCGCGCCGAAGTGCGAACATTTTGCGCCCGTTCGTGAGCACAAAATTCAACCCCCCGGGTTTTGCCCCCACCTCGCCCGAGAGACGGTCGATCAATGCGACCGCGTTGCGAATCGCCTGCAGGACGGGTTTGTCATCGACTTCGGAATTATCGATATGTCCTTCGTCGTGCAGGAAGCTGAGAATAGCCGCGAAGATGTGCTCGCTGTCTGTGTCGCCGCGAACATTGCGTCGCACGAAATCAGGCATCGCTTCGAGCAAGCGCTCTCGCAACGCAGCGAAACGATCGACGGTTCCGTTGTGCGCAAAAATCCATTGGCGCATACGAAACGGATGCGTGTTCTCGGCGCGGAAATCGCCCACCGTGGCTTGACGCAAATGCGCTATGACACAGTGCGAGCGCACGTCGCCAGCGATGTCTTCCCAATTGGCTGCTTCCCCACTTAGCTGCGGACGCTTCTTGTGGAGAACTTCGCCTCCCTGGTAAAAGCCCATACCCCATCCATCGGGAGTGGTTCCAGGCGCTTGCGTGATCGCCGCGCGCTCCTGGTAGAGCGCGTCGCGAAGGCGGTCGGCACGATTGGCCATGTATCCGAGTAACCGTCCCATGTGCGCCTACTCCTCTTTGTTAAGAACGGCAGACTGCTGCAAAATTCGACGGGTCTTCTCGACCGTAAGTTTGCGCGCGCGAGCTTCAACCAGGCGCAAGAGCACGATCATCACGACGCACGCGCTCGCGATGCCCATGAGAAATCCGTAGTCGATGCGCAGTAGAGACATAGAGAGCGTTACCGAGAGAAAAGTTAACACGCACGGATCATCACGGCAATCGCTGGTGTGTGTATGTGCGTGCGTTCTGATGGCTTCTTGGCCAAATGTTGCACTTGGGCAAGAGCCCATTCACTACGAGGTGCGTGCGAGGATCGACCCGTCTGCGGGAACTGTCGACGCTGACGTCGATATTCGCGTGGCTGTGTCTGACTCGCAATCCGAGTTGCATCTTTGGTTATACGCCGACCGCCTCGCAGTCGAGCCCAGTGGCATGACCGAAATGTCAGCGCGCTGGGTCTATCCTGGCGAAGTCGATTTGGGCTCTGCGACCGTCGACGGGACGACAATCGATGGCGTGAGCGTCGCTGCGCGCGTAGATTTTAACTCGAACCGCGACGCCGGCGGATCCGAGCTCATCGTCAACATCCCGAGCGGTGCTTCCCGCGAAATCGCATTTCATTGTCACTGCGGGTAGTCGTGCCCGCGCGTTTTGGACGTCTGGGCCGCGATGGAAACATTCTGTCTTTGGAAGCTCCGTGGTATCCGTTGGTGCTCGGGCCAGGTGGTGCGTGGGATGCGCGCGTCCCTCATCACGTCGAAGTTCTCGCGGCCGATAACGCGGACGTATTGCTCGGTGATGAGCTCGCACTTGAAGCAGAGCATGTTGGCGCGTACGTCCCGGCGCTGATTGCGCCTGAGCTCTACGTAGTTGAGCGGCAAGTCGCCGCATTTACGCTACGCGTGGTGTCGGCGCACCCGCTCTACACCCCTCCGGGCCCGCACGCGCCGTCGATCGAAGGACTTATCGACTTGCTGCGCGTCGACGAGGTCTCATACATCGCCGACGCCTATCGCAACGCTCTCGATACGCTAGGCGGCGCAGGTCTCGGATCGTTGCGGCGCAATCTCACAGTCGCTTTCGTTCCGTCGCGCGTCGAGCTTGCGTCTACGGCGGACTCGACCGTGATCGCGTCTGACAAACTCTTCGAAGTGTTTCCAGCGGAGAGCGCGTTGTCCTTTCACGAGCGCGCGTTGATGCGCGGAATGTTTCGATCGCTGGTTCGACCGATTTCAGCCCAATCCGATCCGATCGCCGATCGCGTATGGGCGGACGACATGCGCTCAGCGCTCCTGATAGACGTCGACGACGCGCGGCGGCACGGACACGTGCGAACACCCGACGAGCTGATTGGTTTTGCGGCTTTTCATCCCGCAGTCGATCAGATTTTGTATGCACCGCAGATCCAATTCGCGGACGCGTTTTTCGCGACGGTCGATGAGTCCGACGCGTTCCGCGACGATCCGCTTCGCGCCTACGCGCCCATCGCACGTGGCCGCCGCATTCTCGAAAGCGCGCGTGATGTCCTCAGCGCCGAGAGCTTTCGCGCATTTGCCGAAGAGCTTCTGCACGGCACGGGCGGGGTCCGCGGCAGCTTGGCGCACGCCGACGCTCAAATGGCGCCGCGCTTGAGTTCGTGGCTGGCCGCGCCCGGGCTTCCCGTAAACTACCGGCTCGTTTCCGCGGAAAGCGTGCCAGACGGGGCAGGCGGCTTTGATCATCACATCGTCATCGCGCGCGATGGTTCAACGCGACCTGAGCCTGTTCAAGTCCGTGTACAGGACGACAACGGAAACTTGTTGATCGGTGCATGGAATGAAGAGGGAAGCCAGGGCGCGGTGGACCTTCACTCCGATTCGCCATTGCACGACGTCATCGTCGATCCGAACCTGCGATTGCCCGAAAGCGGTGATCTCACCGATGGTCATCCGCGCGCCGACAACGCCACCCTGCATCCCTGGCGGCCACCACTTTTTTCGAGCTTCAACCTTAGCTACGCCGCGAGCGAAAGTCGCCTTGACGGTCTTATCGATGTCGTCATGCATCGCCGTTACGACCTCGAGCGCTCGTTCGTCTTCCAAATACTCTCGGACGCTGTCGGTACGGGCGGCATGGCTCGCTATATCTGGGGAGTAGGGCGCAAGCGCGACAATAACAATCGCATTGGCGCTATCTCCGTCGCCGCCGACCTTACACGTCTGCGCGCAGGCTACGTCGAAGGAAGCCTCTCTGGCTGGCAGGCTTCAGTCTACCTGCTCGGCAACATCGACACGCGTGTGTACGCGACCGATCCGCGCGAAGGCTATTCGTTGCGTACCTCGCTCCGCTTCGGCGGAGTGCAACGCGGTGACACGTCGGGCCTGCAGTTCAGCGCGTCGGCCAATGTGCGCGGCTCGCTGACCATACCGATCGGGTTGCTCAACGCGCTTCATCTTTTCGCGGGCGCGAGCTTCACGCTAGGCGAGGCGTTGCCAGGCCAGTTTCAGGGAATGGGTGGTCGCTACCTTCTACGAGGCTTTGAGTCGGGCGAGCTTGTGGGTCGGGGCCGCGTCTACGCGGTGGCCGAGCACAGATGGACGGCCATTCGTGATCTGGATTGGAACTTCTTCCACATCGCTTGGGTGCGGGAGGTCCAGCTTGCCGCATTCGGCGGCGTCGGCGCGATTTTCGGGGAGCTTGCGACGGGCGATACAAAACTCGCGGCGGATGCAGGTGGGGGCGTGCGCGTTCACTTCCAGTATGGTGGCGTGCAGCCGGGCGTTCTATCGATCGACATCGCAACCGCGCTTACCCGCCAAACGAACGACGTGGTCTTCAACAATGTTGTCGTGCGGCAGCGAACACCGATGACGTTCTATATCGCGTTCGACCAGTATTTCTGACCAGGCGCCGCGGCGTGTTACAACGGCCAGCGTGCCGGGCGAATTTGACCTCATCGTCGATGGCTACCTCACTCACCTCAAGGTTGAGCGGGGCTTGGGCGCGGCGACTGTTTCCGCGTACTCGATCGACCTTGGAAAGCTGTCGCAACACCTCGCCGATGAAAAGGTGGAGCTGTCCGATATCGACTCGGGAAATATCGCGAGCTTCCTGCTCTCGCTCTCGCGTAACGAGTTGAGTGCGCGTTCGCAAAAACGCTACCTGTCCGCGATGCGCGGCTTCTTCAAATACTGCGTCGAGGAAAAATACCTGAAGCGCAATCCTGCTGAGCTTATCGAGTCGCCTAAGCTCGCGCGACGCTTGCCGGCTGTTCTCACAGGCGAGGAAGTTCTACGTTTGCTCAAGGCGCCCGATCTCAATACGCCCCGCGGCGTTCGCGACGCTGCCATGCTTCATACGATGTACGCGTGCGGATTGCGTGTCTCAGAGCTCGTCGGTCTTACGCTGGGCGATGTGCAGCTTGAAGGCGGCTTTCTGCAAGCGTTTGGCAAAGGTCAGAAGCGCCGGCTCATCCCGCTGGGCACGGTCGCGCGTGAGCACATCGCTGCGTACGTGGATACGATTCGCGGGCGTTTTGCCAAGGCCAGCGCTCGCACCGTATTCGTGACCGAGCGCGGAACAGCGATGACGCGACAAGCGTTTTGGAAACTCATTCGCCGCTACGCCGTCCAGGCCGGTATTACCAAAGCCCTATCCCCGCACAAATTACGCCACTCTTTCGCGACCCACTTGCTACGCAATGGTGCCGACCTACGCGCCGTCCAAACTATGCTCGGTCATTCCGACATAGCCACTACCCAGGTCTACACTCACGTGCTGGGCGACCATTTGCAGAGCATGCACGAGCGCTACCACCCGCGCGGCTGAATGAGAGCCGTACGCGGAGCAACCGATGGGCATGCGGACTTCGTTTGCTCTCGTGTGGGCCATAGCCGGGATGATTGTGGCTACAGGTGTTGGATGCGGCCACGTCACGCATACGACTACTGAGATTCCCGAGAGTGCGGGTAACGATACGTCGCTCGGGGTAGGGGACATCTTCGATGTGCGAGTCTTTGATGAAGCTGAGCTCACCGGCACATATCGTGTGGCGCAGGACGGCTCGATTGATTTTCCCCTGGTGCACCGCGTTCAGGTCGCGGGGCTTGAGCCAACGCAAATCGCCGACATGATCTCAGCGCGCTTGCACGACGATGGCATCATGCACGACCCCCACGTCTCGGTGCTCGTGAGGGAATACAACTCGAAGCGCATTACCGTCCTAGGCGCTGTTGCGCGCGCCGGGACGTTCCCGATGGCCAATGGCCTTACCGCCGTGCAGGCGGTGAGCCTGGCAGGCGGCTTTACCTCGCTTGCAAATCGTAACCAAACGGTGATTACACGCTCCATCGCCGGGCGAACGCACACCTATCGCGTGCGTCTCGCCGACATCATGGAAGGGGACGCCGAGGACTTCGCGCTCGGCGCTGGGGACACACTTTTTATCCCAGAAAACATCTTCTGAGTCGTTCGGGCGGCATTTGCTACACTGGGCGGCATGCGCTTTGGCTTAGCGGCTCGTCTCTTGGTTGTACTCGTGGCGGTCGCATCGTCGGCCTGCGCGAGCGGTTCGATGCCGACGTTTGATCCCGTGGCTCCCGCTACGGTCGCGGTCAACGAAACGCTGCGACTCGCGCTCAGTATCCAGAACCCCGAGAACCTCTCACTCAGCTTTTCGTTCCGCACGGACGAGGGAGACGATTTGGGAAGCACGGCGTCCATCACCGGAACCGCGAGTGGCGCGCAGTTTCGCTGGTCTCCGATAGCGAGCCAGGTTGGCGAGCACCAAGTCACATTTGTTCTCACTTCGTCGGCGGGCACTTCGGAGCAGTCGACGGTGATTCGCGTTGTGCCGTCGCGCGACCAAGCACCGGTATTCTTGCTTCCGGGCGCAGGAGGGTCGTTTGATCTCGAGACGACTTCGTGCGTCGACTTCGACATCGAGGTGCGCGACGAGGATTCAACCGCAGTCGACATCCGCGCGCGTGGCGCGTTACCGGACCTAAGCGCGCAGATCACTCAGACCGGCGCGAAGAGCGCAGAGTTTCATTGGTGTCCGACGCCCGAGCAGGTTAGCGCGCAAGAGCGCTGGACGATACGTCTCGAAGCGGACGACGGCGATCACGCGCCCACGCCTCACGACTACATTGCGGTATTGCGCGGCACGCCTAAGCCGTCTTGCCCAGGGGAGGCGCCCACTGTCGCTATCACCTCACCCGCAGACGGCGCGCGTGTCAGCGCGTCAGGCGCGATCAGCATCTCAATTTCTGCTCAAGACGAGCTGGGGCTCCGCGACGCGCCACTTCTTTACTACACGACGACCGCGCCCGCCGATTTGAGCGACCCGGATCTCGCGGCGTTCGACGACCAAATCGAGGCCGAAGCCGTGGGCGCAAACTGGCTCGCGCGTATTCCCGCGATGGACCTCGCGATTGGCGAAGAGGTAACGATCTACATCGTCGCAACCGCGACCGACAACGACGATACGGCCGGCACAGATTGCGATCATCGGAGCGATACACCCGTGCTCACTTTCGTCGCCGTTGGCGCTACAGCATCGCCCGACGCTGGCACATGTGAGCCTTGTTCGTCGTCAAGCGAATGCGTCTCGGGTTTTTGCGCGACTGTCGCGGGCGGCGGAACTTGCCTCGACACGTGCGCGTCGTCCGGCGCTTCCTGCGCTCGAGGCAGTTGTCTCTTCGTGACAACGGTGGAGGGAAGCCTGTCGTTCGCGTGCGGAGACGCCGACGCTGCCTGCACGGTTGCTCCGACTTGCACGGATGACAGCCGCGAGGAAAACGACGACATCGCGCATGCCACGACTCTCTCGGCGCCGATCACCAACGGGGTAATCTGCAGCGACGATGACGACTTTTTCAAAGTTATTGCGGCTGCACGTTCGCGTGTGACAGTGACCGTGGACGGTTTTGAGCACAGCGACGGCGACATCGACTTGCAGCTCTTGAGCTCGACGGGCGCAGCGCTTGCGACGAGCGAGACAACGACCAATGTCGAAACGGCCAATGTGTGTGCTGGGATGGCCGGCTTTGTATACGCACGCGTGCTTGGCTATGACGGTGACGCCAACAGCTATCATGTGAGCGCAACCATCGAGCCAAATGCCTGCTGCGCCGACGACGAGTTTGAAGAGGACGATGGGCGGACGAGTGCGCGCGTTCTCTCCGGAACGACGTTCATGGGCACAATCTGCCCGACGGACGACGACTACATTTCTTTCACAACGACGTCCTCGCGGCGCGTCACGGCGACCCTCAACTTCGACGGCGCAGTGGGGGACCTTGATCTCGAACTCTACGACTCCTCCGGCGCAGTTGTTGGCTCCTCGGATAGCACCGGCGATATCGAACAGATCGTTGAGACGGTCGCGGCAGGGACCTATTCGCTGCGCGTTTTCGGTTTCATGGACGCGGCGAACGACTACACGGGCAGCGTGGTGTTGAGCGCGCCATGAGAGGTTGCCTGTCGTTGTGCTTCGTGATTTGCGCAGCGCTAGGGTGTGCGGGCGGCGGACCTTTGCCATCCGAGGGCGGGCTTGCGATGCCGTCCTTGTCGTCGATTGAAGCGCCCATTCCGATTCTGCCCGGAAGCCTGGTGCGCGCGCACGGTACGCTTGTTGGCATCAGCGACGACGTGCGTCTGGTGATGCGCGATGAGAGCGAAGGAAGTGAAGTCACGCTTTGGCGCAACGGGGGCGCAATCGATGAAGAGCTCCTCTTCTCGCTCGACAGCTCGGGCGTTGCTGCGTTTGGCGTCGGCGTTCGCAACGTCGAGGCGACCCTCTTCGAAGGAGATCGGCACAGCGAGTCGATCTCGCTCACGATCGAAATCGAGACATCGCTCGCAATCTCTCTCCTGCCCCTAGGCGATAGCACCGTGCATCGCAACGATGCATTCCTCTTGCGCGGAAATGGCTTCTTAGGCGCGGGCGAGGGTTCGGTCACAATTGGCTTCTCGGGCACCTACACGCGGGCGCGTGACGCGGCGGTCTCGAGCGTGAACACGCGTCTGCCCGTCGCGATTGCCGATTTGGTTTCCCGCGACCGCGGCTTCGTGGTGCTCTCGACGGCGCTTGGAGGCATTGAGGCCGGAGTGTTTGACGGAACGGTCTCACTGCAATCGCGACTGCTCGAAGGGCAGATAACATCGTCCGACCCGCGCCATGTGACGCTTACGTTCGTCGACCCCGAGGTCTTTTCTTTCGGCTCGCCGACTACTTCGCTCGGCGCGTACGTGCGCGTGCTCGGCGCAGGGTTCGTTGGCGGTGCTGAAAGCAGCGACGAAGTCACGACGCTTCGACTGAGTGGCACGTTCACCGATGAGCGCGGCACAGAGCGAACGCTGAGCAGTACCGAGCTAGTTCCCGAGTTTGTGTCGGGGTCAGAGGTCCGCTTTCCGCTCGACGCCGTTCCCGAGGAGACGACGCTTATCTCGAGTCTATTCGGCGCAGCGCGAGGCACCTTCGAAGGAACTATCGTGCCCGTTACCGTAAAGGGCACGGTCGAAGTCGAAGGTTACGCAGCGCCGCTATCGCTTACGCTCGGACCTGTGACTCAGGTCGTGCTGCTTCAGTTCTTGCCCGGCTACTTCGATAGCTTGTTGCGTTTCGGGTTGGCGCAGGCTTCATCGCAGATCGCATCTGGTTTGGTGGAACGCGTCTCGGCCATCTTCGCGGATTACGCTGTCGACGTACGACTCGAGGCGCCCGAAGACTTCCCGCGCACAGGCTATTCGATCGTGGATATTGGCGGACCGGATCCCAGCGGACGAGGCCTCTTCGGGTACGACAACTCACCCGGCAAAGACGTTGGCAACCTCCGCCTCTACGACGCCCTTGGGGGGGTGAACGCGGAACAACAGATGGATGGTTCGCCAGGCTACGGCGGTGTCTTTGTCGAGTCCGTGCTCTTCTACTCGGCGCACCCGAATCTGCCGCCCATCATGGTCGGCGCTGCCCCGGATTCTGATCCGCTGTTTGATTCGGTTTTCGACCCGGTGCGTGAACGAGCGGCTACGGTCGAAGAGTTGCGCGGCATCGGCAACGCAGCGCGCGTCGAGCAAGTCCGCGCGGCGGTACACGCCTTCTCGGCCTTGATAGGCGAGACGATTGCGCACGAGCTCGGCCACAGTTTTGGCTTAGCGCAGCCTTACGGCTCCACGACAACGTACCACGACCCCAACGACGAGCCGGGATGCTTGATGGAGTTCGGAACTAACCGCCCGTTCGGCGAACGAGCCGAGCTAGACGGATTTGAGACCACACACCTTTGCGCCGACGCGCCCGACTACCTGGAGTCGATTCTGGGGCGCTGATCAAGCGCGAGCGAGGGCCCAGCACAAAGGGGTGGCCACGCCAGTTCACGCGCAAACTGCACACAGCGCACAACCACATATAGAGGCTCGCGAACGAACGAATGATCTCGAGTGGAACGAAGACCGCGCGCATGCGCCCGCGCAAGCTCAGGACCACGAGGATTGCGCCTGCCATCTGTAGACACGAAGCAGCTACGAACGCGAGCGCCGTTGCGCGACTCGGGTGCGCGAGCAGTCCGAACGACGCGACGAGCACGGGCACAAGCAACGGTTCGAAATAGAAAGGCAGCGGCGCAATGCAGCGTCGCATCTTCGCCCAGCGGGTATGGCGTTCGAGACTGCGCTGCACGCGCGTGTGCACGTTGTAGTTGTGAACGGGATCGGTGCAAAGCCGAACCTTGAACCCAGCCGCTGCGAACTGCACGCCGAGCATATGATCCTCGGCGAGCAGATTCGCGACGCTTTCGAGACCGCCGATGCGAGCGAGATCCACTCGACGCATGGCCATCGATTTCCCAATACTGATTGTGGTTGGTGTGAGCGAGTCGAGCGCGGCCACGCCAGGCGCAATGTGCGACATGAGCTGCAGGTTCTCGAGCGAAGCGCCAAGAGATACTTCACCTGCGCCCACGATTGAGCTTGTCACCAGGCCAGTGTTGGGCAGCGCGAGCGCTTCCCGCAGATGCGCAAGGTACTGGGGACCGACCCGGACGTTCGCGTCTGAGATGACGACAATCTCGCCGCGCGCACACGCCAAGAGGCCCACTAGCTGGGCGACCTTGGGGTTCATCGCAGCATCGGAATTCGTCAGCACCACGCGCGCGCGCAGCTCGGGATGCTCATCCACGAACTTTCGCGCGATTGGGCACGCTGGGTCGCGTAGGGAAGCTATGCCCAGCAGCAATTCGTAGCTCGGGTCAGCGAGGCGCGCGAACGACGCAAGGTTTAGGGCGAGCTCGTCGTCGCTGCCGGCGAGCGGCTTCAGAATTGAAACGAACTCATGCGTCGTCGTCCGCTCGTGGCGTGTTGCGTAGCTGTCACGGGAGCGCAGAAAACGGTCGCGAACGACGCGCACGTGAAAGGCGGCGTGCATCACCACGTAGACGGTGGCGGACAACAAAGTCGCCGCGCAAAACACGAGTTCCAACGTGTCCATGTACCCACTATGGGTGGGCGAGATGGCTACGGCGGATCAGCTATGTGCATTCGCTGCAACAAACGAGCGATGCGCTTCAGACGGGATGCGCTACAGAAAGAACTAGAAGCGGCCAACGAAGTTCAAACCCGGCGCGCCTTCGCGATACGCGGGCTGCATGCATACTTCGAACTCGATGTTAGTGTTGTCGGGGGTGACGCCCGAATCGACGCAGACGCCGCGCGGAAACTTTAGCGTGGTTGCGACGGGCGCGTTGGGGGCCGTGTCTTGTACGCGCATGGGGTCGACTGCCTGATGATTCTCAGGTTCTGCCGGGCCGGCAACGTGCGTGTCGTCTACGGCAACGCTAAATGTGCTGCTGGCGTTCATCGGAGCCAAATCGGCTCCGGACATGGACAGCATCAACATCAATGTGGCGTCTAGAATCATTCGTGTTGGGTTCCAATGCAGTCCGTGTGCCACCATTCCCAACGGCGATAGGTCTCACCTTTCAAGGTGTGCGCACCGTACGTACACGTGACATTTGGGGGGTGCAGGCACCGCTACGGGTCGTTTATCCCCAGCAAAGGGCATAAATGGCCCCGGAAAAAAAACCTGCTATGGCGCGGCGTTTTTTCTCAGGGATCGCATTAATGCGGCAGGCCCCAGGATCGTGGTGCCCGATCTCCTCCGCGTCCGCACTTCTAGTCCGCGAGACCTGTGCGGTAACAAATGCTGGCGCTCGAACCGGGTAGCGCTTCGCACTCGAAGCCGCTCGGGCAGTCGCAGAGTGCCGCGACGCTCGCGCTTCCAGCGCACTGACAGGTGCAGTAGACGCGCTCGTCGATCGTCTCCTGCGGCACGCAATCCACCGGATCCGTCGAGCGCCCTTCGCAAACACTGTGCGTGTCTCCTTGCACATGGTCGACGAGACAGAGCGCACTCTGGCATTGCGCATTGCTACTCTCGAGGTAGACGAGGGCGTCTGCGTATCCGCCCTCCGGAACAATGCTGGGCATGCAACTTTCACCCACGCCATCTGCAGGCGATCGCGATTCGGCGCAGGCTACAGAAAATACCAACGCCAAGCTCCACACCCAGGCCGAATCTCGCGCATGCATTTGCCACCCCATTGGGAGTGAGTCGTTCGTGGGCGAGCCGATTTCCGAGTTGAACTTTCCAAAGCTCTGGCTTCGGCCTCGTCGTCTGGTGTTAGCTAGGGATGGACTTCGTGTCGCGGAAGGGGGGCCTCTCATGCAACCAAGGATTAGCGTTGTGACATTGGGCGTCAGCGATTTGGGTGTCGCGCGCAAGTTCTATTGCGACGGGTTGGGCTGGACCGCGGCACCCTCATCCAACCAGCACGTGGTATTCATCGATGTAGGCGCGTTGGTGCTCGCACTCTTCGAGCGATCGGACCTTGCCAAGGACGCGCACGTCAGGGCGGACGGGCAAGGCTTTGGGGGAATAACGCTCGCGCACAACGTGGGCTCAAAAGCGGAGGTCGACGCAACGATCGAGTTCGTGCGCAAGGCATCCGCTACGATTCTGAAAGAACCTGCAGATACTTTCTGGGGCGGGTACTCCGGATACTTCGCCGACCCGGATGGCTATCCGTGGGAGGTTGCGTGGAATCCGTTTTGGCCACTCGACGCGAATGGACGCGTGCAACTTCCCAAGTTCTAATCAGAGCCCTTCGGTGCGATTGACCGTGATCGACCAACCGTTGAAGGTGCCTTCAGCTCCCGTCACGGAATCGACGACGCGCACGCGCCACGGGCCGCCCGCTTGGTCTCCAGCAACGCCCGCTTCGGTGAACGAGGTTGCGATCGAGTCTGCATGGCTCTGCAGAATGAACTCGTGGCTGTTCGGGCTGATGAGTGTGATGACGAGATCCTGCGGACGCTCATGAGTAATATCGACGCTCACCGTGACGCTCGCCGTGATGCCGGGGCGGCTCACCGGAACCGACATCAGCGCGCCGGCCGGGTCGTTATCGGCGATGTAGCGATTGCCAGTGGTCGAGTCGGTCGTCGTTCCAGTGCGAAGGGGCGGCATCGCGTTCTCGGCCGTCAAGTCGTTGATGACGAAGGCGGTGCAGAAGTCTTCGGCATACTTGTACGAGATCCAGCCGTAGCCGGCACCCATGGGATTGTTCACGCCAAATCCGTTGGTTCCCCATGAATTCTTGAAGAGGAAGAAGCCGCGCTGCATGATCGGATCACCGTTGCCGTCGACTGCTGGGCGACCTGACGCGTCGAGCTGCTGCACTTCGAGCGCGTCATCCCAACCAACGATCAAGACCTGATGAGCGCCACGTGCGCCGGATGCGCGCTCTGCAGAATCGGGGTAGAGCACGTAGCCGCGCGAGCGATAGTCGCGCGTAGAGTCGGTCGATGCAGCGTAGTTCCACGCTCGCTCGAAGAAGCGCGCCGCGAGAAGAACTCCACTGCGGTGATCGGTCAGATGCGACTTGATGCTTTGCGATCCCGAGTTGATAGGCCGTCCCACCGGGATGGAGTATTGAGTCGCGCGGCGCGCGGCGAGAGGCGCTTCCCCGTTCGTATAGCAGTTCGACGGCAAGCCATCCTCGCCGTCGTTGCCGTTGCACGCGGGGTCATGTTCAGCGGTCCAAGGCGTGGACTCGTAGGGCCAAAGAGTTTCAAGCGGAATGCCGAACTCGTGGATCGACCCAACGCAGGCCGTCGGCCCCGAACCCGAGACGAGCGTGCCGCGCTCGTACTTTGCCTTGACCAACCAAATCAGATATTGCTCTGAAAAGTCGGCGTTCGGCAGAAGACCCGACCTCCGATACATGCTCTCGACCAGCGAGGCCGTCGAGAACATTGCGCAGACCCCACGCTGACCTTGATTGCGAACCGGACTTTGGTCAGCGACGAGATCAAAGCGTGCCGGGAAGACGAGATCGGTTTTGTCGTCGGCGGGGAGCTCGGCGTTGGTCGGCGCGCCGGCGCTCAGCTCAGCAAAACTGCTGAGTGGCGGATGCGATTCGAGGTCGACGAAGGAGTTGGAGCGGTCGCCGACACCGGCCGCGCATCCAGCGAGGCAAAGCGCGACCGAAAGGAAGGGGAAGGGCGACCAGCCAGCTCGCAGCACGTTTCGCATTGCTCGGGTTAGGAGCACGATGCGTGCCTTCGTAGCCTGCCTGAAAATATTGAGAATTTCAGCTTGCTGGGACTCTCTGAGCGGGGGCATCGCCCCTCACGGGCGGCTTCTAGAGTCACCACCTGGCGATGATAGCTAGGCGATCAGTGGCGTGCCTCCTCGTGATATAAGCCGGCCCACTTCGGCGTGTGCTCGAAGTTGGAGGTTGTCCATGGCTGACGCGCAGTTCAAAGGTCCCACTTCTGGTCAAGCGATCACGATGAGTGCTGATGGCACGCTCAATGTTCCGAATGATCCGATCATTCCGTTCATCGAGGGGGATGGAACGGGTCGCGACATTTGGCGTTCGTCGGTTCGCGTGCTCGACGCCGCTGTTGAGAAGGCATACGGCGGCAAGAAGAAGATTGCCTGGTGGGAAGTCTACGCAGGTGAGAAGGCATTCACGACCTTCAACAACTGGTTGCCCGACGAGACCGTCGCTGGCTTCAAGAAGTACCTCGTCGGCATCAAGGGTCCGCTCACGACTCCGATCGGCGGCGGCATCACTTCCTTGAACGTAGCTCTTCGTCAGATGCTCGACCTCTACGTGTGCTTGCGTCCGGTGCGTTGGTTCAAGGGCGTGCCTTCGCCGGTGAAGCGTCCCGAATCCGTCGACATGGTCATCTTCCGTGAGAACACCGAAGACATCTACGCCGGCATCGAGTTCCAAAGCGGCAGCGCCGAAGTGAAGAAGGTTCTCGCCTTCATCAAGGAATCGTTCCCCAAGCAGTACAGCAAGATTCGTTTCCCCGAGACAACGGGCATCGGCATCAAGCCCGTGTCGCAAGAAGGCACTGAGCGTCTCGTGCGCGCGGCCATCGAGTACGCCATCGAGAAGAAGCGCAAGAGCGTCACGATTGTCCACAAGGGCAACATCATGAAGTTCACCGAAGGCGCCTTCCGTAACTGGGGCTACGCCCTCGCGGAAAAAGAGTTCGGCGACAAGGTTTACACTTGGGATCAGTGGGAAAAGACCAAGGCGGCTTCCAACGAAGAAGCAGCGAACGCTGAGCAAACGGCAGCGATCAAGGCTGGCAAGATCATCATCAAGGATGCGATCGCTGACATCGCTCTTCAGCAGGTTCTCACGCGTCCCACTGACTTCGACGTCATCGCGACGTTGAACTTGAACGGCGACTATCTCTCCGACGCACTCGCGGCGCAGGTTGGCGGCATCGGCATCGCGCCGGGCGGCAACATCAACTACGTCTCGGGTCACGCCATCTTCGAAGCGACGCACGGAACTGCGCCCAAGTACGCCGACAAGGATCAAGTGAATCCTGGTTCGGTGATCTTGAGCGGCGAGATGATGCTTCGTCATCTCGGCTGGAACGAAGCGGCTGATCTCATCATCAAGGGCATGGACGGAGCCATCGCGGCCAAGACCGTGACCTACGACTTTGCGCGCATGATGGAAGGCGCGACTCAGGTTAAATGCTCGGAGTTCGGCACCGAGATCATCAAGCACATGGGAGGCTGATCATGGCGGCACGTAAGAAGATTGCGATCATCGGTGCAGGAAACATTGGCGGCGAAGCAGCAATGCTCGCGGCGCGTCGTGAGCTTGGCGATGTGATCCTTCTCGACATTCCCGAGAAGGAGATGTTCGCGCAGGGCAAGGCTCTCGACATCATGCAAACCGGCGCGCTCGATGGCTTTGACGGCAAAGTCACCGGCACGTCGAACTACGCTGATTTGAAGGGCAGCGACGTCGTGATCGTGACCGCCGGCTTTCCGCGCAAGCCCGGCATGTCGCGCGACGATTTGCTTTCCATCAACTTGAAAATCATTCGCGCTGTTGCCGAAGGCATCAAGAGCAATGCTCCCAACGCTTTCGTCATCGTGATCTCGAACCCACTCGACGCGATGGTTTACGAGATGAAGAAGGTCACCGGCTTTCCGCGCGAGCGCGTGGTCGGCATGGCCGGCGTTCTCGACTCGGCGCGCTTCCAATGCTTCGTTGCTGAAGCGTGCGGCGTATCGACCAAGGAGGTCACCACACTCGTGCTCGGCGGACACGGCGACACGATGGTCCCCTGCCTCAGCTACTGCACCGTCAACGGCATCCCCGTGAACCAGCTTCTCCCCAAAGAGAAGCTCGACGCGATTGTCACGCGCACGGCGGGCGGCGGCGGCGAAATCGTCAAGCTGATGGGCACCAGCGCATACTACGCGCCGGCCGCCGGCTCGATTGCGATTGCCGAGAGCTTCTTGAAAGGGCAGTCGCGCTTGCTCGCATGCGCGGCCTACCTCGACGGCGAGTATGGCTACAAGGATCTCTACATGGGCGTTCCGGTCATCATCGGCCTCAACGGCGTCGAGAAGGTTATCTCGATCAAGTTGTCGGACGACGAGAAGAAGGCGCTCGACAAGAGCGCGGAAGCAGTGCGCGAGCTCATCGAAGCTTCGAAGAAGCTCTAAGCGTCGTTCATGTTCGTCGTCGACGCGATGACGTGTCCGCACAAGCCGGCATGTCGTCGCGTTCGTCTTTAACGTGATTGCGGAAAAGTGCGCGGTCGATTGCCTTTTCTGTGTGGCGGGTTAGAAATCACTCGTGAAGCGGACCGCGGACAAACATTTGCTCTTCGACGGCACCGATGAGCGGGTCTGCGGAGGTCCGTACGTTTTGATGCTGGATGGCACGTCGTTGACGTTTCGCGAGTCCGACGGAAACGCGTTCACGCGCGAACTGCTGTCGCAACTTAGCGATGAAGAGTTTGACGCCATCGTCACCTACGGCGACTTCGCGACTACACGAATGGGAAACTACCGCACCAATCACGGTCGCAGCCTCGATCCAATTTGGTTTGCAACCGCGCGCGGACTCGTCGTCATCTCGCGCGGTGAATGGCAACCCGGACGTTACATGCTCTATCTCGAATCCGCGTGGGACCTCGAGCGATGAGGGTACGCGAGCCGAACTGCGCCGCGCGGGATCGGCGTCAGCCGCTCGCTCATCGCGCAACGATGCCATCGGAACTCAGTGGCCCCATCCCTCCGCGGTCGGATTGAGGGGACGCGTTTCGGTGTTCGGCGTCATCGTGATTTGATTCCCGAATTGGCCAGCGTGAAGAAAGTCCGTCGGTGTTTATGATTGCGGGTGATTCAAACGATCGATCGAGTGTTTTGGCGGCCGCTTCCAGAAGGTGGACGTGACCGATTCATGCACGGTAACGTCCGTCCTTGGTGAGACTTACGTTCAAACACATTGCGGCTCTTCTGATTGGCGCGTCCTCTCTCCTTGCCGTTCCAGCCGCACGCGCGGACGATCCGATCGCCAACGCGCTGCTTGAGCAGGGCGTGCAATTGCGTGAGCAAGGCGACGATACGGGAGCACTCGTGCTCTTCGAGCGCGCGTTCGAGATGAACGGTTCTCCGCGAGCGGAGGCGCAAATCGGGTTGGCCGAGCTCGCGCTCGGTCATTGGGTGCGTGCGCATCGACGCCTCGAGGCGGCGCTGGCGCACTCGAGCGATTCCTGGATTAGCTCTCGTGCAGTTCAGTTGGCTGCAGCGGTCGAGACACTTGTTCCTCACCTTGGCTTTCTTCAGATAGAGGGAGGCGCGAACGGATATCATGTTTGGGTCCAAGGCGCGGATGCGGGAGCCTTGCCATTTTCGACGTCCGTCGTAGTGGAGACGGGAAGGATTGACGTTGAACTACGCGATGCGCTGCGCACGCTTGATTCGCTGCGTGTGACGGTCGCTCCGCGGGCCACGGTGCGCGTCACGCTGGCTGCACCGGCCGAGCCTGCGCACGTCTCGAGGCGGCCACCCATCCTCGCGTGGACTAGCTTTGGCGCGGGCGTCGTGGGTCTCGGTATCGGTGTGGCGTTTCACGCGATGCGCGAGTCTGCTGTGAGTTCTGCGGCAAGCTGCCTGACACCGACGGGCGCGCTCGACGCAAATCAATGCGATCGCGCGATATTTTATTCGCGTACCGACTCTGCGCGCCGAGATACTACCGTCGCGGCGATTGCGTACTCCGCAGGCGGCGCATTGGTTGTAACCGGAATCATTTTGCTCTTCCTTCAGCCACGAACGACAGACGACGAAGGCAACTCAGCAAGCTTTTCCTGCGCGCCCAATGGGCTTTCGATTGGAGCGACATGCAGCGGCTCGTTCTAGCAACAGTGCTCCTCTTATCCGTGGTGTTCATTGCTAATTGCACTGAGATCCCAGAGATCAGCGGCGCCCCACGTTCCGGCCTGTGCAATGACCCCGGTGCAGCGTGTTGCGGAGATACGAAGCCCTTCTGCGACCCATCGCAGGGCTTGGGGTGCGCCATTGCAACGCGGACTTGCGTGGTGCTCCAGAACTCCGGCGACTGCAATGATCCGGGCGAGACATGCTGCGACAGCCGCTGCGCTGCGGCTACGCACATGCACTGCGGTGCACGAAACACATGCGTGCCACCCGCCGACACTGTCGGCGATTGCGGAGACTTTGGCGAGCGGTCTTGTGCCAACGATGCTGGCGCAAGGCAATGCGTAACGCCTGGGCAACAAGACAGCAGCAGCGACGGTCTTTCGAACAGGTGCGTCTGGAGTGACTTCGCTGGGCACGTAAACTACTTAGGTGTTGCCTGCTATTCTGACGTGGATTGCGTGGACAATACGAAGTTCGAATGCGACATGACGTTCGGCAGCTGCGTACTCGTGCCGAACATCCCGTGATAACCGACGCGCATCGGCGACGAGAGCTTGCGGAGTAAAGCGTGGTCGCTACAAACGTCCGTTTCTGAGTTGGCGAGTCTACTTAGTCACCGTGTTCAGGGCAAAGTCCTGCACGCTTGTCTCGCTGTACTTTGTGCGACGATTTGCTGGCTTGGGCGCGCAGGTCGTCGCGGTTTTCTTGGAGCGCTATTCGAGGGCAGGTTGCCAGCGTCATGGCCCTTTCGTACGCTCAGCGCGTGAGCACGACGGCTGCGAGTTCGGAGACGACGTTCGAGAAGACGTATTTTGACAGGACGTTTCGCTTCGCGAAGCTCGACCCGGCGCACGACGTAGTTGACGCTCGCAGGTTAAAGGAGCTCGGCGCCGACAGCGTGTCGGTGTCCGTCGCCGACCCCACGTGCACCAATATCGAAGACGTCGACCTGCTGAAAGGAGTGAGCGGCATTCGAGCGCTTAGACTGAACGCCTACAGCTACAAGTCCGTCGCGGGGATGTCCGCTTGCACGAGCCTCGAGTATTTGAGCTTCACGGGCGTATCAAATGGCGCAGTGCCTTTCGCTGCATGTACTGCATTGTGGTGCGCCTATCTGAACTACGATCCGAAGACGTGTGAAGCGATATTCGAGGCGAAGACACTTGAGCACGCATTTGTCGATAACTACGTAGGAAAGTCGTCAAAGCCGTTCGAGTCGTTTCGTAATGCCCGACGCCTCGGCTTGATGAAGAATCGTCTTGCCGAGCTCGATGCGGTTCAGGCGATGCCCAAACTTGAACATCTGGGCTTCGGCTACAACTCGACAATGAAGTCGATTGGCTGGCTTTCGCATCATGCGTCACTCAGCTCGGTGGGATTCAACAACTGCAAGAACATTAGTGACTGGAACGTGCTCGCAACCCTTTCGAACTTGGAAGTAGTCCTGCTCGAAAGCTGCGGTGAGATTGCAACGCTGGATTTCATTCATCAGCTACCCCGGGTCAAAGAGCTTCGGCTCGTCGGCAATACGCGCGTCAAAGACGCGAGAATCGCAAGCCTTCTAAAACATCCAACGCTCAAGCACATATTCGTGCCGGTGCGCAAAGACTACGACGTGACACTGTCGGAACTCACTGCGTTCAATCAGGCGCTCCGCTGACCGATGGTTTATGCGAGGGGTCTCGAGTATGAAAATTACGGTGCGTTTCGCGAAAGCTGCAAAGACATACAAGGCACTGGAACGAAAATACCGAGCGTTCGCCGCCGACGAATTGGTTTGGACCAACGGTGCACATTTCGAGTTTCTCTATCTCGATCTCGAGAAGATGGGGCTAGCGAAGGGTAAGGTGCTCGCGCGCACGCCGAAGAAAAAGCACCATGTGCGCTGCGTTGAGTTTGCCGGTGACCAACTGGCCCGCGAGCGAGGATTCGTGGAAGACGCCGTCGACGAGGATATCTTCTTCGACTACCAAAGTGGCTATCAGGTCAGCACGCGGTTTCTACGACGCGACGAAGGTTTCGTGTTGACCGCCGTTAGCGTCAATTACCTGAAGGGCGGGATCGTCCGAAGCTTCGAACACTACTCCAAGACTCCTCGTAGCGAGACGTTGATATCCGGCAGCTATGGCTACGACAAGATGAAGCCGAATTGTCCGAATCGATGAGGTGGGGTGGATCAAACGACGGTCAGGCAAGATCGTGATCGACCGCGAATTCGAAATCCAACACTCGTCAAAAAGCGTGCGTGTTTACTGCACGGAAAGAAACCTAGAGAGCGGCCAGCAGACGCGAAGCCGGGTGTTCCCCTCGCGCTGACACCAAGCGCGTCGGCGTGCCCGCGCCGACGCACGCACTAGTTTTTTTCGACCCACTCGACTACCGCATGCGACGAAGCTGCGGCACGCCGCAACGTCTCGCGAAACTTCGAAAGCGCATCCCGCAGCTCGCCAGACGGCAGCGCCTGTTCGCACTGCTCGACGCGTAGAGCGGCCGCGAGGAGCCCGTGTCCTGCGGCCCACGCCGCCGGCTCCCAGTCGCAGAGGGGACCGCCGATGCGCCGCCATTCGTCCGCTGCGACTGCGCGCGCGTCACTGGCGGAGTAGGTACCGTACGCGTCCAGCATACGCGCCAGCAGTTCGTCGTCCGGATTCTCGAAGTCAACCGCGGAAAGGGGAACGAGCGCCTCGCCGTCAATGAAGGTATTTTCGTAAAGCTCGCCTAGACCTCTGAAATCGGTATACCCGTCGACGAGGCAGAGGTTCAGGCACGCGTCGACCGTTCCCATCGCCTCGTCCGTGCTCGCTGCATTCGCGCGGTAAAAGTTCTCCAGCGTCGCGGAACTCCGCGTGCGCGCAGCTGTCGCCGCAGCTGAGCCAAGCGCCGCGATCAAGGCCGCATCGCACACGGCGATTCGATGAACTTTGTTGCCCAAGCGTCGACGATACTTCGAACGCTAACGAATGCGCGAGTTCGCTTCCTGGACGTGCGCCGTTGCGGCCTACGGAACAAGGTATGCAGAGAGCTGTCGAGTCACATAGACACTTGCGTTGTAGACGTTCGTCCAGTCGGTTCCGGTCGTGCTGGTGGTGTCGTTGCCAATCCCAACGGAGCTGTCGCCGGTCACGTAGGACCAACCGTTCCACGCGATGACCGTGTTTCCTGCATTGTGCACTTGGAAGGACCCGTAGCAGTGTGCGGAGGCGCCGACTTCATCGTCAGCGTCGAAGAGTCCGTCGGCGCCGGTCGCATAGCAGTCCGACCACATCTCGATGGTACCGGTAGCCACGCGCGTAGCATCGGTCACCGATTCTAACGTCGACGCGACGGTCAGATTGGCTACGTGTTGATCGTAGATCCAGTCCATCGGCAGTGCGACATGCGCGAGGGTGCTCGCAGTGTAGTCATCCATCTCGACGTAGGCAGCGTTCGAGTCGAGCACGAGGCAGTATCCAATTCGCGTCCACGCGAAGGACGCGAGGCTTGCTCGGTTGTCTGATGCGTAGACAATCTCGCTGAGCATGTTCCAGTTCGGTCTCGTCGGCAGGTCTATCGTCCACGCCAGTTCCGCTCCCGGCGCCAGCGGGCAGGCCGCACACATTGGGGAGCCCGAACTGTCGTCGCAGCCGAGTGTCGCGTCGCACACGCCCGGCGAGCCACACGCGGGCGTGCACACATCGTCCATGTCCTTGTCTTGGTAGCCTGCAGCGCACGCGGCACAGCCGGGACCGCTGTAGCCGGTGGGGCAGGGGCCGGCGTCGATTCCGAGAGCCCCGTCGGACGCATCCGGTGGCGGGGCGTCGAGGTTGGGCCCGCTATCCGTCATCTCCGCGTCGAGACCTATGCCCTGGTCTATCCGAATGCCCGCGTCGACGAGCTCTATCTGGCCGCCACGTGCGCAGCCGCAGACAAGCAGTGCAGCCAATGCGCATAGCGCGCGCGCGCGGTTTGTCCTAGTTCCCACCGTCCCCCTCAGATGAGTCTCACATTCGCGTGCGGGGCATTGCAACTAATCCTTCGCGCTTGGTTCTGCGGGTCTTCGGCCGGGTTCGTGTGTGCGTGTCTATCCCGCAGTCTTGCGGTAGTCTGCGCGCGCTATGCAACTCGTTTCGGTACGTGAAGCGCTTTCGGGCAAGGTCCCTTCAGGTTCAAAGGTTCGCGTTCAAGGCTGGATACGCACGCGACGCGATTCCAAAGCGGGCCTCTCCTTCCTA
This sequence comes from Sandaracinaceae bacterium, assembly GCA_016712745.1. Taxonomy (GTDB): domain Bacteria; phylum Myxococcota_A; class Polyangia; order Polyangiales; family JADJQN01; genus JADJQN01. Next base: position 111,170 of record JADJQN010000006.1, on the reverse strand, counting down.
ACGGTGAGTGACGGTTCGTGCTTCGATCCGATTCAGATTGTCGCGCAGAGCGCGCTTCCGAACTACGCGAGCGAAGTCCAGAAGCTTACAGCGGGTTGCGCAGTCGAGTGCGAAGGCGAGATTGCTCCCTCGCAGGGCAAAGGTCAGAGCTTCGAAATCCAAGCGAGCACGGTGCGTGTAGTCGGCATGATCGACGACCCCGAGAAGTATCCAATCCAACCCAAAGCGCACAGCATGGAATTCCTGCGCGAGGTTTCGCACCTTCGCCCGCGCACCAACACCTTTGCCGCTGTGGCGCGCGTGCGCAACACCATGGCGCAGGCGGTGCATCGATTCTTCTACGACAACGGATTTGTTTGGGTGAACACCCCGATCATCACCGCGAGCGACGCAGAAGGCGCAGGTCAGATGTTCCGGGTCAGTACGCTCGATGCGATGAATCCGCCGCGCACGCCGGAAGGCAAGATCGACTTCGCACAAGACTTTTTCGGCAAAGAATCGTTCCTCACTGTTTCGGGGCAGCTCAACGTCGAGGCGTACTGTCTCGCACTTTCCAAAGTCTATACGTTCGGACCGACCTTCCGCGCCGAGAATTCAAACACGAGTCGCCACCTGGCCGAGTTCTGGATGATCGAACCGGAAATCGCATTCGCCGACTTGAACGACGATGCGACGCTTGCCGAGCGATTCTTGAAGTACATCTTCGAGGCAGTGCTCAAGGAGCGCGGCGACGACATGGCGTTCTTTGCGCAGCATGTCGAGAAGAGCGCTGTCACGCGCCTGGAAAAGCTTCTTCAATCGTCGTTCGAACGCATCGAGTACGGCGAAGCGGTGAAGATGCTCGAAGCCAGCGGCAAGAAGTTCGAATACCAAGTGAAGTGGGGCGCCGACTTGCAGACCGAGCACGAGCGCTATCTCACGGAGGAAAAAGTCGGCAAGCCGGTGGTCGTCATGAACTACCCGCAAGAGATCAAAGCGTTCTACATGCGCATGAACGACGACGGTCGCACGGTGGCGGCGATGGACGTGCTCGCGCCGGGCATCGGTGAGATCATCGGTGGCTCACAGCGCGAGGAGCGTCTCGATATGCTCGAGGCGCGCATGGACGCACTCAAGCTGCCGAAGGATCACTACCAGTGGTATCTCGACTTGCGGCGCTACGGCACGGTGCCGCACGCAGGCTTCGGTCTCGGCTTCGAGCGCCTTGTCGTATACGTGTGTGGCTTAGCGAACATCCGCGACGCCATCCCGTACCCCCGCGCCCCCAAGCTCGCCGACTTCTAATGCACCACTGGCGTGCGTTAGAAGAGAATGATCGAGCAGGGGAAGGTTGCGGTTACTTCGCCGCCCGTCGCCGTGAGCTCGTCACACGATGTGCCTTGAAGGCGGATATGCGTGGCGTCGACTGCGTGCCAGCCGTTCGGATCTTCGCACGCAACCGGATTGCCGTTGAGCAAGACACTGCTGCCTGCGCAGTATGCTGCCGGATTGGACGTGTCGATCGAACCGTTGGTGAGCTCGATGTCACAGGAGACCGTGCCCCCGATGATCGTTTGCAATGCCGCGATCAAGCTCGCGTCATCCGTTACGCGCCAGAACATCGAATCGGCCGACGACGGCGCGCCGAGGCCCGCGTTCGCAAGGTCCGTGAGATGGTCGTCGTCGAGGTCTGAACTCTCGCCAACGCCAATGACGTAGGTGCGAATGCCAACTTCAAAGGCGTCCGTCACTGCTGCGACCGAAGCCGGTTTTCCGTTGGTGCGAACGCCAGCGCAGCCGTTCGGCGCACCATCGGTCGCGAGCACGAATACCGTCGGATCGGGCGTCGACATCGCAAGGGCCGGATTGGCCAACACCGCTTGAATCGACTCACCGGTCGGCGTGCCCGCGTGCAACTCACCAGCAGAGAGAACGGTGTTGATCGCAGCGTAGTTATTCAACGCCGGATTCACGAGCTCCATGTTCGGACAAACCGGGAAGTCTTCGGAGAAGCCGTTGAAGGTCGCAAGACCGAAGCGCACGGAGGATTGCAGACTGTCGATAAGGCCGCCGGGAGTTTCCAAGAGCGTGTCGCGCAGGACCGTCCAGCGCGAACCCGTGCCGAAGTCCTCATTCATACTCGTCGAGAGATCGAGAATGAGCACGATGTTAGGAGTCGTGTGCTCGGTGTTGAGCGTGACGTTCGCGCAGATATTATCCGCGCCGCCGCCGTCGGTGATGATCGCGCCACCGTCGTTCTCCGAAGCGCACTGTCCGTGCAAGTCGCACACTTGGCCGGCGCCGCACCCGGTGTGGGTGGCATAGTCACACTCGGCTCCGCATCGTCCTGACTCGGCGCAATAGAGGCCGGTAGGGCACGGTGTTGCAACGGTACATCGATCGCCGCAGCCGGCGAGGGGGCTATCACCCGTGCAGGGCGAGCTTCCCTCCGGCGCCGTAGAACAGCCTGCTGCCAAGAAAAGAACGCACGTTGCCACAAGGTGTCGAATGTTGGTCACGCCCTACGGTACGGCAGATGTTTGCGAAGATGAATATCCCGACAAGAAAAGCTTGCGTGAATCATCGAAGAAACCGACGGTCTGGCCGTCATTCTCCGACGCACAGCGTCACTCAGATGGCTTGTAGAGAGCGCGGGTCGTTGCGGAATTGAAGTTGGAGCTCGCGCGTGTAGCCTTTTGTCGCGCGTGGCGCGAGCGAGTATGCGTACTCGAGAAATGCGTCCTCGCTCCCTTTGCGAATCGGAAGTTGCGTGGTCTTACCGTCCGCGAGACCGATCACGAGGGCGCTCGATGCGTGGCGCCCGTTCACCTTTTGGCGAAAGACGTAGATCCAGACGATATCGGCGCGCCGTTGTGCGAATGCGATGATGCCGGGATGCTTGGACGCGGGGCGTGCCGCGACGACGACGAACACCACGGAAAGCAATCCGAACGGAATCATGAGACCGAGCTTCACGCCGAGCTGTGCCGTCGGGTCGAGAAAGCCTGCGCTACCGAGGCCGAGGCAAAGAACCGCCAGCGCGATACCCACATAAGGCCGCGGTAAGTGCTTCACGAAGTAGGAAAGCTCATCGGTGCCAGAGTCCATTGGAGGGCAAGATTAGCCGAAATATCACAGGGTTCCACTTTGAAACTCGGTCTGTGATATAAGCCGCCCCCAATCTCTCGGAGCGTGCAATGAACATCCACGAGTATCAGGGCAAGCAGATCTTCCGTAACTACGGAATCCCAGTTCCGCAGGGCGTCGCGGTGTTCACCGCCGACGAAGCAGCAGCTGCAGCGAAGAAGTTGATCGCCGAGACGGGCAACGAAGTCGTTGTCGTCAAAGCTCAGATTCACGCCGGCGGTCGCGGCAAAGGCGGCGGCGTCAAGGTCGTGAAAGGCGAAGCGGCAGCGAAGGAAGCGGCGACGAAGCTCCTTGGCATGCAGCTCATCACGCACCAGACCGGCCCCGAGGGCAAGAAGGTACAGCGCCTTCTCGTCGAGCAGGGTTTGGCGATTGAGAAGGAGTACTACTTGGCGCTCGTCGTCGACCGCGACACGCGTCGCGTGGCCGTCATGGCCTCGACCGAGGGCGGCATGGACATCGAAGAGGTGGCCGAGCATTCGCCCGAGAAGATCAAGCGCGTGTGGATCGACCCGGCGGTCGGTCTTCAGGCGTTTCAGTCGCGCCAGCTTGCGTTTGGCCTTGGCTTGAGCGGCACCGCGGTCGGCGAGTTCACCAAGATTCTCACAAACCTTGCCCGCATGTTCATGGAGCAGGATTGCTCGCTTGCTGAGGTCAATCCCTTGATCCTCACCAAGGACAACCACGTGATGGCTCTCGACGCGAAGTTGAACTTCGATGAGAACGCCAGCTTCCGCCACAAGGAATGGGAAGCGCTTACCGACCTCGCCGAAGAGGCGCCGACTGAAACCGAAGCGAAGGCGGCTGGCCTTTCCTACGTGCAGCTCGATGGCAACATCGGCTGTCTCGTGAACGGCGCAGGCCTCGCGATGTCGACGATGGACATCATCAATCACTTCGGCGGAACGCCGGCAAACTTCCTCGACGTTGGCGGCGGCGCTACCAAGGAAGCCGTCACCAAGGCCTTCAAAATCATCCTTCAATCGAAGGAAGTGAAGGGCATCTTCGTGAACATCTTCGGCGGCATCATGAAGTGCGACATCATCGCGGAAGGCGTTATCGCCGCGACCAAAGAGATGGGCCTCAAGGTGCCGCTCGTCGTTCGTCTTGAAGGCACCAACGTAGAGCTCGGACGCAAGATGCTGAACGAGTCGGGCTTGGCCATCACGGCCGCCACGACCATGGCCGACGGCGCACAGAAGATCGTCGACCTCGTGAAGAAGGGAAGCTGAGCGATGGCCATCCTCGTTGGTAAACAAACCAAGGTTCTCTTTCAGGGCATCACCGGCTCGGCCGGAAGCTTTCATGCGAAGCAATGCATGGAGTACGGAACGAACGTCGTCGCTGGCGTAACGCCCGGCAAGGGCGGCGAGAAGTTCGAAGGCAAAGTTCCGATTTTCAATACCGTCGAAACTGCCGTGAAGGAATCAGGAGCGAATGCATCGTGCATTTTCGTTCCGCCTCCCTTCGCCGCTGATTCGATTCTTGAAGCAATCGACGCTGGCATCGAGCTCATCATCTGCATCACTGAAGGCATCCCGGTCACCGACATGATCAAGGTGCGCCGCGTGCTCGACTCGCAGACCAAGTCGCGCCTCGTCGGCCCGAACTGTCCCGGCGTGATCACGCCGGGCGCTTGCAAAATCGGCATCATGCCTGGCCACATCCACAAAGAAGGTCCCATCGGCGTCGTATCGCGCTCGGGCACACTCACTTACGAAGCAGTCGGTCAACTAACAGCGCTCGGCATCGGCCAAAGCACCTGCGTAGGCATCGGCGGCGACCCCGTGAACGGCACCGACTTCGTCGACGTCTTGAAGCTCTTCAATGAAGACCCGAAGACCGAAGGCGTCATCATGATCGGTGAAATCGGCGGCGGCGCAGAAGAGCGCGCAGCTGAATACATCAAGGCGCATTTCAAGAAGCCGGTTGCCGGCTTCATCGCCGGAACGTCAGCACCGCCCGGCAAGCGCATGGGTCACGCAGGCGCGATCATCTCCGGTGGTAAGGGAACCGCCGCGGCGAAGATTGCCGCGATGCAGGCCGCCGGCGTGAAGATGGCGGCAACGCCGTCCGACATGGGCACCACGCTCAAGAGCATGTTGAAGTAACGAAACTAAGAATTGTTTTAGGAAGAAGGAAAAGAATGGCTACCGAACGTACGTTGTCGATTGTCAAACCCGACGCAGTGGAAAAGCATCGCATCGGCGCGATCGTAAAGATGATCGAAGACGCCGGCCTGGTTGTGAAGGCGATGCGCATGGTGCATCTCTCACGTCCGGTCGCGGAAGGCTTCTACGCTGTCCACAAGGCGCGCCCGTTCTTCGGCGAGCTCGTGGAATTCATGACGCGTGGACCGGTTGTCGTGATGGCGCTCGAAGGCGACAACGCGATTCAAAAGTACCGCGACCTCATGGGCGCCACCGATCCGGCGAAGGCTGCAGAGAACACCATCCGCAAGGCTCACGGCGCGAACGTCGGCGAGAACGCAGTGCACGGTTCGGACGCGGCAGAAACTGCCAAGAACGAAATCGCGTACTTCTTCCCCGGCCACGAAGTTTTCTGAACTGAAAGCTTCGCTCAAAAAGAAACCCCGGGATGCGTTGGCATCACCGGGGTTTTTCATTTCTGCTCAGGCCTCCTCGCCTGCACGCCGGTTAAATGCGAAGAGCCACGCCAGCAGTGCTCGCGTGGCCCCCGGGTTTGTCGCGGTTGGTGGTTACTTGCCGCCGGCGCCTGCGGCGCCCGACGTGATGTTCAAGCGCGCATGCGCCTGCACGCCGCTCTGATAGCTGCCTACCCAAATGTGGTAGGCGCCCGCGGTTGCTTGCGAGAGGTCAACCTGCGGCGAGTTGCCATTGGTGTCGTCGTCGCAGTGGTATGAGCCATCGGGCGTCTGAATCACCAGCGTCGTATCGGCATTGTCACGGGCGTTGTCGATGAAGATGCGTGCGCTCGGAACGGGCGTGGTCAGCGTTACGTTCACATCCGGTTGAGCCGTGATGTAGCCACGGCAGGCGCTTCCCGCAGATGAATTGCGCGCCTCGATGTTGCCGCCCGACGTGACGTCGATGGTGACCGCGCCGAATCCGGCTGCGAGCGAGCGGGCTCCGAAGTTGGGATTGCCCGCGGGGTTCAGCGGCGCGCCGCCTGAACCCGCGACTGCGGTGAGCGTATTGGACGTCGTGACGGTGAGCTGTCCCTGCGCTTGATCGCCGCTGTTATAGCTGCCGATCCAAACGTTGTACAAACCGGGCGGCGCAGTCGTGATGTCGATTCAGGGGTTCGTGCCATACACGTCGTCTGCGCACACCCAGCTGCCATCCGGTTTGTTGATGATGAGCGTCGTGTCCTCGCCGCCGCGTGCTGTGTTGAAGATACGCAAGAAGGGGATCACTGTCGTGAGGCGCACGTTGACGTCGGGGCGCGCCGTGACCCAGCCGCGGCAGCCCGTACCTGGAATGTGCGCGGTCGACACTTCGAGGTTGCCGCCCGACACAACCGGGATGACGGTCGGGTCAGGCGTGAAGCCGATCGAGATCAGTTTCTCCTGGAAGTTCGGCTGCCCATTCACGTTGAAAACGTTGGAGCCGACAGCGGGCGTCGCTTTGGGTGGCATCGCCACAGCAGCGCCGGGCGTTGCGGGCGCCGCGGGGGTACCCGGCGCAGCGGGTGCGCCGGGAGCAGGGGGCGTGGTGACTTCGTTGTCCCCGCAGCCCACGACCGCGAGAGAGAGAGCGAACGAAAGTGCAAACCTTGTTGAGCGCAGAATTGTAGTCATAGTCGCTTTGGCCTCGGCGGCGATGATAGTCAGATCGCTTTCGTTGAGGATAGATTTTCGGACGTGTCGGCCCTGGCGTTGGCTGGGCCCGAGTGACTAAACGGCCTAGACTTGGTCTATGAGCAGGGCATTTGCGGCGTCGGTAGCATCGCTTGTCGCGATTTGTGCGTGTGGGCACGCGCCCGCGTCAACGCGCGCAGTGCCGCAACGACCGGCTGGGGATGAAGCCGTCGAACTCGCAGCGCTCCTGCCGCGTGGCGCCATGACGTGCGCCGCCGCTCGACCCAGTCTCGTGGACCGCGCCCACACAGCCCAGGTGACCCCGTTGTCGTCCGTGACCGCGCTCGCTTGGCTGCCCGCTCTCTCCGTTCGTGCGGTGGCGCAACGGCGGCAAACACCTCTCTACCGCGCCGGCGGCTCGATCACCCTGATGCGCTTCGACGTCACGCGCGAGGAGGCGCGTCGCGTGCTCCACGCGCAGCGCATAGAACGCGTCGCTTTCGCAGACGAGCCCGACTCACTTTGTCACGACGCAGAATGCGTAGCGTCGACCGGCGTCGTCTCTTTCGTCGACGAGCATACACTGCGCATCGTCAGCGGTTTTTGGAATACGAACAATCGCGGCACTAACACAGATTGCGCTGCGCTGCTTGAGTCCGCGCCGGCGGCATTCGAGGTCGCGGCGAATGCGTGGGGGATGAGCGACCAGATTGCAAAGATAGTCCTGCACGCGACACCCAGCGGAGTGGAGATTCAGACGGAGCTCCCACCCGGTTTGGAAGTGGCATCATTGAGCGCCGGCCGCGCACCGTCCATCGGCCATTTGGGCGGACCGACCTGGACGCGCATCGAGTTGCGCGATGGACGGCCAGTGTTGATTGGCCAACGCCGTTGGGATGATTTGCAGCTCGAACTCGAGGACCAGGCGCGCGCGCGGGCAGCACTGGCACGGGAGCACGAGTCAGCCAGCGTGCTCGTTCCGGTGGACGAGGTCGACGTGAGCAACGACAGCGCCTTCTACGAGCAGCTCGCGCTTCGGGGTGCCGATCACGAGGGGCTACTGGCCGAACGCGTACGCCTCTTGGAGAGGCGTGTGAGTGTGGTTCCAAGTGACGAGCAGGCTGTGTCAGGGCTTGTCGAGGAGTACCTGCGTGAACAGCGTTTCGGCGAGGTGGTCGCCCTGGTTGATCGCCTTTTTCCTGCGGGCGCGCCCGCAGCGGGCCTCTACCGAGAGCACGCGCGTGCCGCGGCTGTGCGCATTGATTCCCCAGGCTTTGCCCAACGGCTTGTTGACGATCATTTGGTGTCGCGTCGCGACGCGCCGGCGCTAGCGGCAATGCTGCGCGCAAATCTCGAAGACGACGTGCAGGCTTATCCGAGTTACGAGCGGGCAACGCTCGCTGAGTTTTTTGTACAGCGCTCGCGGGCCACAACGCGCGTCAGCCCCCTTGCCACGGCAATCCGAGGACCAGTGGCCGCTCTGCCAGCTGTCTTGGCGGCAATCCTGCAGCGAGCGAGCGGATCGACAACTCAGTATCTAATTCGTTTCGCGGGGCACACGGGAGCGCGCGGGCTCTACTCGATCGGCATGGGAACCGCGTACGCCCACGTGCTCGGTGACGACGCGTCCCGCGGTGTCGCATGGATACAAGCCCCGGCAGTCGCCGGTCCGCAGGCAGTGACGCAACACCTTGTCGCGGGGGAAGCGCTGCGCCAAGTGGCGGCCGACGGTGCGTTCGAGCTTTCGTTTTACGCAGCTGACGATGCGGCGATGCGGGCACGTCTCGTCGTTCGCGCAACTCTCGATGCGGACGACCTCGCTACGATTACTGCGGTCTCGAGCAACGCGCGTTCGTTGGCTTGGGACGACGTCGAGCGCTACTTCTTGGCCCCCCTTTCGACGCTTACGCCTCAGGTCTTTCCACCTCCGACATTCCGGATTAGTCCTGAGACGGCGGAACGCACCAACGAGATGCACGACTTCATGACCGCCCGCGGCATCCTCTGTGAAACGGACGGCTTGACCGCGCTGACATGTCGGATGCCCACAGAAGGGCCGGTTCTTGGCATTGTGGCGCTGCACGACTTCCTTTTTCGCCATCTCGACATATCGAGCTTTGAGCCAAGTCCAGGGCGTGCACGCAGTGACGGTTGAGCCCCGGGGCCTTCCACTGCTAGAAATCGCCAATGAACACGACGAACGTCGCTCTGTGGAAAGACCGCGTCGAGGCGGCGTTCGACGACCGCGCACTCTTGGCGCACACGGATTTCAGTGAGGCTGTTACCAAAACGGTCGACGCGCTTGATCGCGGCGAGCTCCGAGTCGCGACCTACAACGGTTCCGACAACACGTGGACGACGCACGTATGGGTCAAGCAGGCGATTCTCTTGTACTTCGCGATTCGCAAGATGGAAGTTATCGACGTCGGTCCATTTGAGTTCCACGACAAGATTCCGCTGAAGAAGAATTTTCAGGCGGCCGCGGTGCGTGTGGTGCCTCCCGGCACTGTGCGGTATGGAGCGCATCTCGAGCGCGGCGTCATCGTGATGCCCGGCTACGTGAACATCGGCGCGTACGTCGGCGCGGGCACTATGGTCGACACGTGGGCCACCGTGGGTTCATGCGCGCAGATTGGGCGCGACGTTCATTTGGCAGGCGGCGTTGGAATCGGCGGCGTGCTCGAGCCATCGAGCGCGGTGCCAGTGATCATCGAAGACGGTTGCTTCGTGGGATCGCGCGCCGTTGTAGTTGAGGGCGTTCGCGTTGAGCGCGAGGCTGTGCTTGGCGCTAATGTGGTCTTGACAGCGTCGACTCCAATCATCGACGTCACGGGCGCAACGCCGGTGGAGTATCGCGGCCGCGTTCCGGCGCGCGCTGTTGTGATCCCCGGCTCACGCCCGAAGAAATTTCCGGCGGGCGAGTATGGCGTTCCCTGTGCGCTCATCATCGGCCATCGCACAGAGAGCACCGACCGTAAGGTTTCGCTCAATGCGGCGCTGCGCGATTTCGGAGTTTCGGTATGAGCGAGCTTGCCTCGGCGCTCGCTCAGACCCTATTGGACTTAACGCGTATTCACAGCCCGACAGGCGAGGAAAAGCTGATCGCCGATTTCATCGAAGCGCGGCTGACTCGCACGTTGGGCCCGGCGTCGGTGTCGCGGCATGGGCGGAACGTCGTGGCACGAATCCGTCGCGGCACGGGCGCCCCACGAATCGCATTTGCGGGCCATACGGACACCGTGCGCACCGCTCATGACGGCCCGCCCCGCATCGAAGGCGATCGCCTCTTTGGTGCCGGAGCGTCTGACATGAAGTCGGGCTTGGCAGTCATGATCGAGCTAGGCGAGCGGCTAGTTCGGGAGACCGCGCCCGTCGATTTGACCTTGGTATTCTACGCGAGCGAAGAGGGGCCGTTCGCGGAGAACGCGCTCGGTCCGCTGCTGGTCGAGCTGCCCGAGCTACACGAGCAAGAGCTCGCGATTTGTCTTGAGCCGAGCGACAACAAACTGCAGCTTGGCTGCATGGGGTCGGTGCATGCAACTGTGGCGTTCACGGGACGCACCTCGCATAGCGCGCGTCCGTGGCAAGGCGAGAATGCTATCGTCAAAGCCGCGTCATTCCTCACGGACGTAGGGGCGCGCGCCCCGCGCGACGTCGACCTTGATGGGCATCTCTACCGCGAGGTCATCGTTCCAACCACAGCGAATGGCGGGCGCGGCAGGAACATCGTGCCGGACCGCTTCGAGCTCAACGTGAATTTTCGTTTCGCGCCGGGGCGTACGCCCGAGCAAGCCGTCGATGAGCTGCGCGCCTTTGTCGCTGACCGGGCGGAAGTGGACGCGCACGACCTATCACCGGCAGGGCGCCCCTACGCCAATCATCCCTTGGTACGACGCCTGATCGCAGCCGGCGTTCAATCGGTCGAAACAAAGCAAGCCTGGACCGACGTCGCACGTTTCGATCAGATCGGTGTCCCGGCCGTGAATTTTGGTCCAGGAACTCAGGCGCAAGCGCATCAGCGCAACGAGTACACGGAGCTCCCTCAGCTCGCCGTGGGCTTCGAAGTTCTTCGTCGCTTCCTTAGTCAACCGTAGGCCTGTAGCAAAAATGCACATGGGCAACCCGGAACATTTTGTGCAATTCCGTTTGTTCGCGCGCGTGTCCGTACGGCACAGCCGGGACGCCCATTACCGTCTCGCTCAGCGGCAAGCAAAGCGACGTGGTCCTCCGCGTTCACAACGCGGGGCACGTGCCCGCTGAGTTCCTCTCCCGGCTATTTGAACCGTTCCATTCTGCTCAGAATCGAATGCGTAGCCGCACGGAGGGGCTTGGTCTCGGCCTCTACATCGTTCAGCAAATTGTTTTCGCTCACGGCGGGACGGTCGACGTCGATTCCACCGTCGACGCAGGGACGACTTTCTGCGTGTCGCTGCCCCGAGTTTCGGATGTGAAGCGCAGCTCGGTCCGCCCGGCATAGCCGGCTGTTGGCCCAGCCCGGGCGGCGGCTGTGGCGTAAACGTATGCGGCAAAATGTCGCATGTGCTGCAAAAGGAGCCGGTTAGGTGAGGCGGCCTTCCGCGCCGCAGTGCGTTTTTGCGGCACATTTAGGATTCAGCTGTGCGGCAGGCTTCGTGCATTAGGCCCCCGCATGACTGCTACAGCATCCACTCAGGACAGCGACATCAACAAGAGCAAGAACGGGGCGCGCGGAGCGGTTCTCGTTGTAGACGACGATCCGGAGATCTGTGAGTTGGTCGCTTCCGGCCTGCGCGCGGAGGGCTTCTGGGTTCGTGCCTCGACCAGTCCGACCGAGGCGCTCACAGAGCTGACCCGTCAGACGTTCGATGCCGTCGTAACCGACCTGCAAATGGAGGAGATGGACGGCCTGCAGTTCTGCGAGCGTGCGCTAGCCATCGAATCTGATTTGCCGGTGATTCTGATCACGGGTCGCACGCTCTTCGACACGGCGGTCGCAGCGCTGCGCGTCGGGGCTTACGACTTCATCGCCAAGCCCATCGACGTGTTGGTGCTTCGTGCGTCACTAACCCGCGCCATCGAGCGTCGCCGTCTTCACTCCGAGGTAAAGCGCTTGCGCGCGAAGGTGACGGAAGCGGCCGGTTTCGATCGCCTTATCGGCGAGAGCCCTCCCATGCGTCATCTCTGCGAGATGATTGGACGTGTTTCGGGAACCGATGCGACCGTGTTGATCTCGGGCGATAGCGGTACCGGCAAAGAGCTCGTCGCGCGTGCGGTGCACGATAGCAGCACTCGCAAGAGCCACCCCTTCATAGCCATCAACTGCGCAGCCGTGCCAGCCACCTTGCTTGAAAGCGAGCTCTTCGGTGTCGTGAAGGGCGCGTACACGGATGCGAAGGCGAGCCGTCGCGGTCTTTTCCTCGACGCGGATGGCGGCACGCTCTTCCTCGACGAGATCGGTGAACTTCCTCTCGACATGCAGGCGAAGCTGTTGCGTGCGTTGCAAGAGCGTCGTGTTCGTCCGGTCGGCGGAAGCTCCGAGCAGCCCTTCGACGCACGTGTAATCACGGCAACCAACCGTGACCTTGAAGCGATGGTGCGTGAAGGAAAGTTCCGCGAGGACCTCTTCTATCGCATCAACGTCGTCGGCTTGGAAGTGCCGGCCCTGAAAGAACGCGGCGGCGACATCCTCTTGCTCGCGCAGTACTTCATCGAGCAAATCGCTGCGCGATTCAAGAAGGATGTGTCTCGCTTAGCGCCGAGCGCAGCCGAGAAGCTTCTCGCCTACGAGTGGCCTGGCAACGTCCGTGAGCTTGAAAACTGCATCGAGCGCGCAGTGACCCTCACGCGCTTCGACGAGATCTCGATCGATGATTTGCCCGAACGTGTGCGTCAGTTCCGTCGCGGTGCCAGCTTCTTGCTTCCGGCAACGGCGGCGGAGTTGGTCACCCTCGACGAGCTCGAGCGTCGCTACGTCGAGCACGTTCTTCGCCTCGTGCGCGGCAACAAGTCTAAGGCGGCCCGCGTGCTCGGACGTGACCGTCGTACCCTCTACCGCAAGCTGGAAGCGATTGGCGAGGCCGAAAACGCCGCGTCACCATCCGAGTCGACGCCACCTGCCGCCCGCACAGCCCCACCCAAGGATAAGGCACCCGTCAAAGCGAGCCCCCGCCGCATTCTGATCGTTGAAGACGATGTCGATACGCGCGACTTGCTCCGGGACGTAATCGAGACCGAAGGCTACGAGGTCGAGCTCGCGGATACGGTTGCACAAGCAAAGGAGTTCAAAGGCCGGGTCGATTTCGTACTTTCGGATTTGAATCTGCCCGACGGCTCGGGCTCCGACGTCGCCAAGTTTCTAGCCCCGATGCCGACAATCGCAATGACCGGCTCGGCTGAGCCCGCCGAGCATTCTGAGTTCGTTGGCTGGCTGACAAAGCCCATCGCTCTCGCTCGTTTGCACCAGGAGCTCGCGGCGGTGTCCGCGAGCACGGCGCGCAGCTAAGCGCGACGCGCAACTAGGCAGGGAATGCGACACACTTCGTCGCAATCCTGGGCCGGTTGCGAGATGAGCGCGTGAATGACAGATTCACGCGCTCATGGTCGCAATACGTCCCACGCTCGCCGCGCCGAAAACCGCTCTCGAGCGATTGCCTGAGGAATGGGCAGACGTACTCGTCAGCTGGGGCGAACCGAAATTTCGCGGGATTCAGGTTTTTCGGTGGATCCATCAGCGCGGAGTGTTCGATCCCGCGCAGATGACCGACTTGCCCAAGTCCCTGCGTGAGAGGCTCGCAAAGGAAGACCTCGCACTTCCGATGGAGGTGGCGCTTTTTCATCGCTCGAGTGACGGCACTCGCAAGATGCTCTTGCGCCTCACTGACGGTAAGGAAGTCGAGTCGGTGCTCATCCCCCAGGGCCACGTGGGCGATTTGGCGGCGGTGCCGGACGACGAAGACGCCGATGTTGAAGAGCCCCGTGCGCGAACTCCTATCTCGCAGTGCATATCGACACAGGTCGGATGCGCGATGGGCTGCGTATTCTGCGCCTCTGGCGTCGCAGGTTTGAAGCGGCACATGAATGCGGGCGAGATCGTCTCGCAGGTGCTGCTCGGTCGCGCGCGTTCCGACGAGCACGAGCGCGTGCGCAACGTCGTCTTCATGGGAATGGGCGAGCCACTTCACAATTACGACGCGGTCGCGCGTGCGCTCGTACTGCTTACGCATCCGGAAGGACTCGCGTTGTCGACAAGACGCGTGACTCTTTCAACGAGTGGACTCGTTCCGCAGATTGATCGGCTTGGGCAGGACTTCGGCGGGCAGGTACAGCTCGCGGTTTCGTTGCACGCAGTCGACAATGAGAAACGCTCCGCGTTGATGCCAATCAACCGCAAGCATCCGATTGAAGAACTGATGGAAGCCCTTCGGCGCTATCCGCTGCCCAAACGTCGTCGCATCACGATCGAGTACACACTCATCGCAGGTAAGAACGATGAACTGCGAGACGCCGACACGCTATCCAAGCTACTTCGCGGCATCCCAGTGAAGGTGAACCTAATCCCGATGAATCCGGTAGATGGCAGCCCCTTGGCCGCGCCAGACTATTCCGGAGTAGACGCCTTTCAGGAACGTTTGCGCTCGCACGGTGTCGCAGCTTTTGTGCGACGAACCCGAGGCGATGACATCGCGGCTGCGTGCGGCCAACTTGCCCTGCACGGTGAGAAGCGCCGCCTGCGAGTGGACTACAGTGCCGGCGGCGGGGGCAGCTGATGCTTCGCGGGGGCATCTGATGTTTCGCGCGGTTTGCTTGGCCGCGTTACTGGCTGCCGCATCCTGGGCAAGCCAGGCTCGTGCCCAAGGGCTGAATCTTGTTGAAGTGCCGGCCGGTGAAGTTCGCATCGACGGATCGCTGCGCGATTGGGAGGGCGTATCGTTCACGACGTTGGGTGCCGCAACGGTGGGGCAGCTGCGCTACGTGCTGGGTTTCACGCCGAACGGCGTGTACGTCGCCGCGCGGGTCTTCGACGAGCGCTTCGTGCGATCCGCGCGCCCCAGTTCGAACGAAGACGCAGTGGTGCTTTCGTTCGCTGCGCAACTGCGCGGTCGGTGGGTTCTCAACGAGGTGTGGCTCTTCGCAGGCGATATGGCGAGCATCGCGGCGAGCGCGTCCATCGGCGCGCCCGGTCAACCGCCGCGCACCTTGCCAGGCGTAGAGATTGTCGAAGGGCCACTTGGGCGAAGCGCGCAGGGCTACGTGCTCGAGGCGTTCATTCCGTTCAGCGTCTTGCCGGGAGGCGCGAATTGGCGGGAGGGCCGCGCCGCGATTCGCCTGCACGATGTGGACAGCGAATCGCACCCGGTGGCGAACGACGACGCGGCCTCGGCGCGAGTGGATGCGGCACATCCGGAGTCATTGCCCGCGCTTTTTTCCACCAGCATCCCCGGCGGAGCAAGCGCCAGCGACGCGCTTGCGAGTTTTCTTGCGCAAAGTCATCTCGCATCGACACGACCGAGCGCCGACGTGCGCGCCGATGTCGCCGGATCGCCTCACGAGGATCGCGTGCTCTTGATTGGCAATGTGCTGATCGTAGTCCCGGCAAACGCTCCGTCTGGCTCACCGACTTACGCATTTGCGACGCTGCCGTTCGACGCCGCCGCCGAGTTTGAACGTTCGTCATTCGTGGACGTCACAGGAGACGGCAAGCAAGACTTCTCCTTCGAGATTCGCGAGCGCACACCAACGGGTCTTCACACAACGAACTACTTCGCAACGTTCGCGCGCGGGACGGTGGATGTGATTGCGCGCATCGACTCGGACCGCGAGATCGCGGGGTGCTCGATCTCCAATCGGATCGCGCCGAGTCGCGGGCGCAACGCGGCGCGCTTGAGCGTGCAGGCAGTGCCGGCGCGGTGTGCTCGGCCCGAATCCTGGGTGTGGCCTGAGAACGGAGTCGAAACGTTTTTGCTACCATGGGGTCGCGTGACCGGGCAGGTCTACGAATGGCGTGAACGCGAGTTCGTTGTGGTGAGCGAAACGACCAATCCCCATCCATATTCCGGCGCGCCCCGTGCGGCGCCGCAGGTTCAGGTGGCGCCTGCGCCGTCGCCCGCTCCCAGCGCGGGCGACGTGCTGGCGCAATACCGTGTCGATCAACACGTGGCAGCGAACATCGGCTCGCGCTTTGATCAGAATGCGAACGTCGCTGAGACAGCGACCCCTGAGCACGTCTGCGTTTTGGATCGTTCGGTCGTCGTTTTTGGGCGGCATTTCCGCAGCGGCACGAGCTATCTCTTCTTCAACATCCCGGTGGCGGCTGAGGCCGATATCCTCTCGATGACTGTCGACGACGTAACCGGCGATGGAGTCGCGGAGATTCTGGTGCGCGTGCGGCAGCCTATTGGTGACGTCACCCGTGAAGTGCTGCTCGTGCATCGCGTCGCCGCAGCGAACGCGCCGCGCTTAGCTGCGATCGAAGTCGCGCGTGCCCGGGGTTCCGACCGGGTCGAGTCGGAGGTTCGCGTGGTAGGCGATCGACAGGCACGTCATCTTGAGATCGGGCCCGGACGCGCACAAGGCTGGACGCGCACGAACTATCCCTTCACGGCAGACGCGTCGCCAGGCATGGACGCATTGGTACTCCCGTGGGCCAGCGCAGCGGTCCGGTACGCACTTTCCGGCGAGCGCCTCGTCGCTGTGCACTGACGACCTATAGTTAATCGCATGTGAGCGCGGTCGCGCGAAGCATCGGGCGGCGATTGTCCGCGGAGTGTTCGTCAGCGACCAACGCCAAGGCGCCGCGCGCGGTGCAGGCCAAATCGCTTAGCGCGAGGTCCGCGTGCGTCTGATAGATCTGCACCTCGCCGCCGACACGCGTGAGCCTGGTGCTAATTCGACTGATGCCCACGAGAGAATCGCCACGAAACATGCGCGGCGCTGCCGCGAAGAGGTCGCCGCAGCGAACAATGTCTTCGGCCCCGAACGCATTGGCCCTCGCGACTCGCTGCGGGGCATCCGAGCGGTGTGGTCTCATCAAGAAGAGTCCAGCATGCGAATCGGGCGCGCGTACGTCTCGGAATGCGACCACCAGTCCCAAGGCGTCGCGTACCAACCGAGGCGACGGCGAAACGCACGAGACCGGCGTCAGCGCGACCGCGGCGCCGCGACCTTCGTGAAGCATCACGCGACCGGTCTTCGCGGACGGGTCGCTCGGATTCATCTCGGCCCAAGTGACTACGATGCGCTCACCGTCGAACAGAACGTCGGGCTCAATCGAGAACGCATTCTCATTCGAAAGTGCGTCCGGCGAACTCGAAGCACCGTTGCGAACCGACGCACTCCAAACTTGCTCATGACCGCGCGCACCGTCCGACCAGACGACGACGGTCTCCTGCGGGCCGATGGCCACCGCTACGCCGCGCCCTTCTCGGTGCTCGGTCGGGACTCGCGCAACGACGCGCGCGCTCGCGTCGGCCCCCACATCAATGAGGTCAATCCCGTGATCGTCGCCGAGGCGAAAGCACGCAAGGCGCCCGCCAGTTCCGTTTTCAATAAATGCGAGACCTCCCGCGCAACGAGCGCCAATGCGGTGCACCGCGCCGACTGGCGCGCCGTTGGCCGCAAGCGTCCTGACGAAAAGGCCCGATTCGTCGGACCACGCGCCCAGCGCAGAGGTCCCCGCGGCTACGAGGCCGATATCGTCGGCGCCGCGTCCTTGCAGCTCGCCAACAGTGTGCTCGGCGCCGAAATGACAACGGGACGTTTCCGAACGCGCGTCGCATGCGCCCACCAACGCCAATGACGCGCACGCGAGGAGGAGACGCACGAGATCAGAGAACTCCGCAGGCTTTCATGACTCGCTCGATATCGGGCTGCCTCTTCTTCAACTCTTCGGGATCTTTCGCTGGCTGAAAGCGTCCCTCGACTCCGTAGCGCGGCACCCGCAAAAAACGCGACGGAAGAAGCGCCGTCATCTCGCCAACGAGGCGCTCGAATTGCACGGCGTCGCGGCCGTCGACCTTCTTGCGCACGGTAAACCAGCTGAGTGGAAAGTCGCGATCAAGAGTTGTCGCGTCGAAGAGGAGGGTGTTGGTGTTGAACACTGGGATCGAGTCTTGATCGAAGTCCGTCGGGAAACGGAAAGCTTCGACAATCTGCGGCACCCCATCGACGCGTGCCGGCGCGCCGCCTTTTTCACCAGGCTCTTTTTCAGTGACCTCGGCGGTGATCTGCGCGCCCGATTTCAAGTGCGCGCCAACGACCGCCGGGTCGAGCGTCGCCGCCAAATTATCGACGTTCGACATGACGAGCACTTTGCCGCCGCTTGCGAGAAATCGATGCAGAATGCCCGCGCGGCGAAGTGCCCAGATCAGGTCTCCGTGGCCAGGCGCATAAGGCGAGGGCGATCCATCTTTTTCGTAGAAGAGCTCGCCCGTCGGAGTTACGCGCAAGGATATAGCTTGCGGGAAAGCTTCCACTGGCACGCTTGGATGTTTGTGGCTGCGTGCGAGCGAACGTATTTCGGCGTCTGTCGCGAAGCTCGTCATGAGGTAAACCGGCACGCGTCCCTTGGCAGTCTCGGCCACACGTTCGATCTGGGCGAGCTTGAGATCCAAAAAGCTTCGCCCAGGGAGCGCATCCACGGCGGCTTTGACCACGCCCCCAAAGCGCGTCGCCATTCCCCCAGCCAGTACGACAGATGCAACTTCCCCGCGTGCGATGGCGGCGGTCCCCAGTGCGTGCAACTCGTCGCGTTCCTTTGAACCTTTGGGCGGGAGCGAATACACGTCGTCCGCTTCTGGAACTTCGACGAGTTTCTGAATCCGGTTTTGGGCGTCGTCGCTCGACTCATGCGCGAGGCGGCCGAGCAACTCCTGAAAGACCTTCTCCTCAAATCCGAATTGCTCAAGCAGTTTGCGCGTGGATTCATCGATTTCCATCCCACTGAGAATACTCGGATCGGGGTACCCATGCCTGCATTTTGGCTCTATACATCGTGCTAGGAGGTACGCGCATGATTGCTGAATCGCGGCGAAGGACTGGTGTCGTGGTGGCTAGCGTGTTGCTAGGAGCCAGCGTCTTCATAGGCGCCTGCTACGGCCGCGCCGGCGTGTACGGGGCGTCAGGTACCATCGTCTACACGCAACCGCCGCCGCCGCGTGTTGTCGTCCGAGCTGCCGCGCCCGCTCCCACCTATGTCTGGTCGGACGGCTACTGGAACTGGAACGGGGCGAGTTGGGTGTGGGTGGACGGCCGCTGGATTGAACCGCGTCCGGGCTACATCTACGAGAGTCCTCGTTGGCAGCATCGCGGGCGAGGCTGGGTGCACGTCGATGGCGGATGGCGTCCGCATCGAGGAGGCCCGGCCGTAGGCGCGCGTCCTGTGCCGCCTGCTGCGCAACGTCCCGGTGTCGAAGTGCGTGGGCGCCCTGGTGTCGAAGTTCGCGGGCGTCCCGGCGTAGAAGTGCGCTGACCGCCATGCCGGACTTTCCCGTAGCGCTGCGTCTGGCCGATGAACGCGTAGTCGTTATCGGAGGCGACGTGGAAGCCGCGATGAAAGTTGCTCGCCTCGTCACAACCGATGCCGAGGTGACCGTGGTAGCGCCCGCGATCGTGCCGCGAATTCGTGAGTTGGTCGAAGCGGGACGCGTTCGTTGGCACGCGCGCGTGCATCAAGATTCCGATTTGATAGGCGCGCGATTCGTCGTGTTCGCACTGCGCGACGAAGCGGTCGCGGCGGAGCTCCGTTGGAAGTCGCACGCACAAGGAGCGCTTTTCAGTGCGATCGATGACCCGAGGAACTCTGACGTTTCGCACGTGGCGATTGTCGAGGCAGGTCCGATTCAAATCGCGATTATGTCGGGGGGCGGCGCGCCCAGTTTAATACGCCGGATGCGCGAGATGATGTCTGCGGATTTCGACGCCCGCTTCGCGCGCTTCGCGGCGGCAATTATTCAAAAACGCGCGCAAATTCGAGCGCTCCCGCGGTCCGAACAAAAGGCTCAGCTCGATGCGTGGCTAAGAGGCTTTACCGTGAAGGTAGCGCTACACTTCCCCCCGTGGTTCGAGAAGAAAGACCGAGAAGGAACGTGATGCGGAGGTCGCCATGAAACGATGGCGAAGTCCCGCGCTACTCGTCTTTGGGCTAGCGCTTCTCGCTTCAGCCGTGATCCATCTCGAGGCCTTCGGCGTTATCGATGTGGTCACGATGTGGATGGGTATTCTCAATCCGCCCGTTGCCTCGCGCGGACCCGCCGAGATCGAATTCGAAATTGAAGGTGAGCCCATAGCACCGGCCAATGCCGATGCTTTGCCTAGCGATGAATCAGCTGCACACGCGCCCGCGCAAGCGGTCGAGCGCGAACGGGAGCGGCGTACTCCGCCTCGTCGCGAGCGACCGGTCGAAGAGGCGCAAGCACCGCCTCCCACTCCCGTGGCTCCGCAGCCGCTGCCGCAGATAGCACAGCAGCAAGCGGCGCCGCCGCCTCCGCAAACGCCTGACCAGCGTCAATCGGTGCGTCAGCACAGCGCGGACCCTTCTGTTCCACCGCCGCCTAACGCGCAGTTCGTCGCGGACCAAAACAGTCAAGTCGAGGAAGAGACCGTTGCCACCGCGCGCAACTATCACCGCGACGATCAAGAAGTGAATCCTGGGCCCGCTGATTCTCACGACGAAACGGAAGAGGGCAACGCGGATACGAGCGAGTCGGCAGACTTGCGCGAGCGCGAAGGCAGCGAAGACCGAGCGGCCACCGATCAAGAAGCGGAGGCTGAGCGGCCATTGCACGCGTCACGCGAACCGATGCCCCACGTCCAAGCGGCCGGCGATACAACAGCCGAGGGTCGGCCGGGTGTCGAGAACCTCGTGACGCCAACGCCAGAGCCGCGCCCGGCTGGTCAAGCTGCGCTCGCGGGAGGCGGCGACAGCGAGCCCGCGCCGCTCGTGATTCACGATCCAATGGGCACGTTCACGCTGCCTGCGCCGCGCCGGACCGGAGTGGGCGCGGGCAATGCGGGCGGGGCCGCACGCGCAGGTTCAGGGCTCGCAGAGTTCGGACGCGGCGCTGGCGCAGGCGGGCATCGCGGACAGCGCGGCGCCGGGCGCGGCATGTCGCAGACCGGACCCGATCTGCGCGTCTCGTGGAGTGTGCTCGAGGACACGTACACGCCCGAACAGCTCAATCGCGAGCGCGAAGCCTACGTTCAGGAGCGACGCTCGCGGATTCGTGGCGGCAGTCGCGAACGCAATTGGCGCGAGTTCCGTGCGGCCATTGAGAACTTCGTTCCGAATGTGCGGCCCGGTAATCAGACCGCACTCAACGCCGCAGCGTCGCCGTTTGCAAACTACCTGTCCGACGTACACCGTCGCATCCATCGTGAGTTTGCGGAGCGATTTTTGCCGAACCTGCCCAGCAATATGGGCGACTTCGCAGATCGCAGCCTGATGACGAACCTCGAGATTATTCTGAACCAAGACGGGTCCATCCATCGAGTCGGTGTCGTTCAGACCAGCGGCTACATGCCATTCGACTACGGCGCTTTTGAGTCAGTCATGCGCGGTCAGCCGTACCCGGAGGCACCATCTTCGATCCTTTCGGGCGACGGTCGCGTCTACATCCACTGGGCCTTTTATAGAAGTGAGAGGCAATGCGGCACGTTCAACGCCGAGCCGTACATCCTTCCGCACCCGCCGGAGTCGGCGCCGTCAGTGCACGACGGCATGTTCCAGGATCAGCCCGCGTCGGGCGGCGTCATCCAAGCACGGCCGCGATCGAGCGCACCCGCGACGGGAGGCTCAGCGCCAAGTGATGCGCTACCGCGCGGAGGCGTGCGTGAAGAAGCTCCAGCGGGCGACCCCGCACCACCCGCCGAAGCTCCAGGCACGACGCCGGAACCATCCGCACCACCGTCGCGATCGGCGCCCGAAGAGCCTCGTGGCGGGGCTCTCGGATAACTTGAAGTATGCGTCGTAATTGCCCGTGCTGACTCAGGAATTCAGAGATGGTATTTTGTTAGCGTCCTTGCCGGAAACATTGCGCACGCTCGCGCAGTCGCTTGGTTTTGCGCGCATGGGCGTCGCGCGCGCTGAAGCGTTTGGCGTTGAGGCTGACCGTCTGCGTGCATGGCTTTCGGACGGACGTCATGGCGACATGAAGTGGATGGCACAGACGGCTGAGGTGCGCGCCGACGTCACTCACGAGGGGATGCTCCCGAGTGCGCGCAGTGTCATCGTGCTCGCGACGCCCTATGCGCGGGACGCAGGGAGAGTGGGGCCAGCTCCCGGACGCGTGGCGCGGTACGCACGCGGTCGCGATTACCATAACGTCTTACATAAGCGCGCGAAGAAGTTGGCGGCGCTACTCCGTGAGAACGGGCACGCGGCGCGCATCTCGGTGGACTCGATGCCCGTCTACGAGCGGGCCTGGGCCGAGCGCGCGGGCCTCGGTTTCATTGGCAAGAACGCGTGCCTCATTATACCCGGGCTTGGGTCGCATGTGCTTTTGACTGCGATCGTCACGAGCGCTGAGTTGCCAGCCAGTGAGCGCATGGGCGAGAGATGCGGAACTTGCACGCTCTGCCTCGACGCTTGCCCCACTCGTGCATTCAAGGCGGCACGCGAGCTTGATGCACGCCGCTGCATTTCTTACCTCACGATTGAGACGCGCGATTCGATTCCCGAAGAGCTGCGCCCAGAGATGGGCGATTGGATCTTCGGATGCGACGCGTGCCAAGACGTATGCCCCTACAATAAGACGGCCCTGCCGCCCGAGGGCGCGACAGCACCTTTTGCGGCGAGCGAGCGCTGGCAACGCGTCGACGCCGAGGGGCTGCTGCAGATGGACGCTGAAGCGTTTGCGGCCTTTGCACATGCATCGCCGATTCAGCGACCGGGTAGGGTTGGAATGGCGCGCAACGCCGCGCTCGTTCTGGGAAATAGCCGAGATAAGAGGCATCTTCCGGTGTTGCGCGATGTGGCGCAGCGCGATTCATCTGAAGTCGTTCGCGAAGCCGCTGCGTGGGCAGCAGCCCGGCTCGAACGCCAGACCTAAAGCCCCCTGCGCAGGGCGCGTCAGTTGCTGACGAGGCGGATCCCGCGCCCTTCGAGTTGGCGCCGAATCACTTCGCGATAGAACGCGTTGTTCGCGGAAGTGAGCGAATCCTGCGCATCGCTGTGGCGTTGAGAAGGGGAGCCATATTGGGTGACCTCTACTGTTTGCCTTCGAGGCGCGGGAATACTGACGTCCATCGCCAATACGCAACGCGAATCGGTAAGGCGGTAGAGCAAGAGCGTGCCAGCGAGGGCGCCGCCTACAAAGGTGTGCTCGTCGGTGATCACCGCGTCCGATGCGATGTCAGGCTGCAAAATGAGCAGGTAGCGCGCTTCGCGAAGAATCCGCAACGCGGCGTCGATGCCAGCGACGGAGTAGTTCGAAGCAGCGGCTGACGTGGGGGCGACTGCGACTTCGTCGAGCACACTCGTATAGAGCCGGGGCCCGCGAGCGGCGTTCGTGGCGCCGCAGATTCGTGCCAGGTCGTCAGCCATCACTGCGTCCGTATTGGTCTCGGGATTCGGATGACCGATGCCCATCGCGACGTACGCCATGCCGGGGAGTATCAGCGCTTCGTCCATTGGCCCAACAAGCGCCGGGCGATTCTCGTGTGCGCGGATGTCGCGCCACACACGGCAGTAGCGCGCGCGCGTAGACTCGATGAGCGGCGTCGCTTTTGTGAGCGTCGCTTCGGGAGTGCGACGAAAGACGAACACGGCGGTCATTGCCAGCGCCGCCGCGACTATTGCGCCGGCTATGATTCCAAGTTTGCGGCTTGCGCGTTTGGTTGCTTTCGCAACGACGTTTTCGTCGGCAGGTTCGGTCACCAAAACTCGTTAGTCCTGCTGCGGTTCGCCGCGCAGCAGCGTCTCGAGCTCTTGCAGTGCCTCTTGTACGCCTTCGTTCGTCGCGGATGAGAATGCGACGACCTTGTGGCCGCGCTTCTTCATCGCGCGCTTGATCTTGGGCAGCGCCTCGCGCACCTCGGGAAGGTCGATTTTGCTGACGCCAATGAGCATCGGGCGCGACGCCAGGTCTGCGTCGAACTTGCGCAGCTCCTCCATCAACGTATCGAAATCCTTGGCCGGTTCGCGACTTGGCTCCGGATCAAGCGTGATCAAGTGAAAGAGAACGCGCGTCCGTTCGATGTGTTTCAAAAAGCGCAAGCCAAGGCCCGCGCCTTCGCTTGCTCCTTCGATGATGCCCGGAATGTCGGCGATGACGAAGCTGCGGTCTTCGCCAAGCGACGCAACGCCGAGATTGGGCGCGAGCGTCGTGAACGGATAGTCGGCAATCTTCGGACGCGCACGCGACACCGACGAGATGTACGTGCTCTTGCCGACGTTCGGATAGCCGAGCAGTCCAACATCCGCCAGGAGCTTCAGCGAGAGACGGAGGGTGCGCCGCTCACCAGGCTCACCTTTTTCAGCACGCGTCGGCGCGCGATCAAAAGAGGTTTTGAAATGGATGTTGCCGCGTCCGCCGCGTCCGCCTTTGGCAACCACAAAGCTTGCGCCGATGGCATCGAGATCGGCGATGAGCTCGTCGGTCTCGCCATCAAAGACTTGGGTGCCGACCGGTACCCGCACGATTGAGGGTTCACCGCCACGACCATATTGGTCGCTTCCGCGACCGTGCTCGCCGCTCGAGGCCCGCAAAACGCGCCGGTAGCGCAAGTCGAGCAAGGTGGTCAGACGTGTGTCTGCCTGCAAGATGATATCGCCCCCCATGCCGCCATCTCCGCCGGCTGGGCCCCGAAAGGCACGTACTTTTCCCGTCGCATCGCTGCACAGCCGTTACCGCCATCCCCGGCGCGTACCTCGATTTCGACCTCGTCAACGAACTGCATGCGCGGGTCCTACGCGGGCTTCGACATAGGCGCAAGGACTTCTCGATGCATTTCTGACGCAAAGTCCGTAGAATCGGCCGCCGTGACGGAGGGTCCTAAAGATACCGCGCTCAGTTTGGCGCGCACACGCTTCGTCGAGGGCCTCGCCAAGAAGAGCGACGAGTTGGGCGCGGCGGTCGCCCTTGTCATCCAAACGCCGGGCGTCGGGCGCCCGCGCGAGGAGCTTCGTCGTCGCCTTCACACGCTCTACGCATCAGCCCAGGTCTTTCATCTAGACACGCTCGCTAAGACGCTCAAGGACGCGCTGGACCGCCTCGACCGCGCTGCGGACGAGTCCCGCACGCTGAATGCATCGGACCTGTACGAGCTCAATGCGTTGCCTGCGCAGATTGCGCAGTTTGGTCCGCCCCGTCAGCCATCGATGGCGCCAGCGGCGCGCGTGCAACGGCTCGTGCAGACGCTTACGGGCATGCCATCCGTGCGGCCGGCCACAGCGTCGGCGACGGCGCCGGGGTCCGACCCGAGCGCGCCGACGAGGCCACAGACGCCTCCACAGCCGCCACCCGAACCAATCGCCCCGGCTCTCGCGCCTGAAGCTGCTGCCGTGCTTCCGTCGGGCCCGCTCAACTCACTCCTGCCCACTACCTCTTCCTCAGTCACCATCGCAGCTCCCGCACTGACGGCGATGCTCGCGATACCAGCTGTGCCCAGCATCGCGCCGGCTCCACGCGCGCCGTCGCCGTCCCTTTCACCGCCCACGCCAGCACCCTCGGTGACCCCCGCGGATGGGCAATCGATGCCGCCGCCGGCGCGCCAATCCATTGCAGCGATTCAGCCGGTGAAGCGCGCCTTTCGCGCGCGTCGCCCAAGTGGGTCTTTTACCGCGCGTCGCCCTGAGCCAAGCGATGGCGGTTCGATAGCGCCATCGGCGCGCAACCAGCCGCAGGAGGCCCGCGTCATAAGCGTGCTCGTGATGGACTCTGCGGACGTTCAAGCCGAGATACGCGGTTTTCTCTCCGCCGATCGTTTTGAAGTGCTGGGCGCTCGCGATCCCGAGGAGGCGCTGCGGCTCGCCCGTTCGAGCGCGCCCGATGTCGTGCTCGCAGATTCCGAAATCGCGTTGCGCGAGAGCGTCGATTTCATCGCACGCCTGCGCAACGATCCTCTCACGGATTTCGTACCGGTCGTCCTCTTGCTCGCGGCAAACTCGCAGCTTGATTCGCAGGCGATGCACGACGCGGGCGCCGACGATGCGATTTCGAAGCCGTTGCAGGCGAATACAGTTACACGCGTGCTTTCGCGCGCCACCAGCGCGGGCGAATCTAAAGATCCATTCTTTGTCGAAATCGGGGACGCCACGGTCAGCGAAATAGTCGATCGTTTGAGCGCCGAGATTCGTCGCGGTCTCACCGAGTCAGTTCAGGCAGGCAAAGACATCAAGATCCCGGTGGGCGAGGGCTCCGAGTTGCTGGCCGCTGCGTGGAGTGCGATCGCGCGAACACGCGCTGAGCTTGCGATGCGAAGCAACGGTCGCGTTCGCTTTCGTGACGTGCCGCGACGCGGTGGAGCTTCCGTACTTGCGCTGGTCGATGATGACGACGAGTCGACGCCGCTGGCGGACGTTTCAATCGAGGGCAAGCGGATCCTTGTGATCGACGACGATCCGTCGATCGTTTGGTTCTTTGCAGGCCTGTTGCGTGAGGCAGGCGCCGAGGTTATCGAGGCCGCGGACGGACGTTCGGGCCTCGAGAAGATGCGTGCACGGCGCGTTGAGCTCGTCATCACAGATATCTTGATGCCGGAAATTGACGGTTTCGCACTCTGTCGGGAGATGCGGCGCGACCCAGCTCTGACGGACATCCCGGTAATTCTGCTTTCGTGGAAAGAAGATTTGCTGCAGCGAATGCGCGATTTGCAATCCGGCGCCAACGGCTATCTGCGCAAGGAAGCGGGCAGCGCGAAGATTCTTGCGCGCGTGAAGCAACTGCTGCGCCCTCAAGTGCGACTCGACGCAGAGTTGCGTGCTGGTGGGGAAGTGCGCGGCTCGCTTGATCGCGTCGGCGTAATCACGCTCTTGCGGACAGTTTCGCGCGTGCGCCCCAACGCTCGCATCACCTTGCGCGACGCGTGGAACCTTTTCGAAATCGATGTGCGCGAAGGCAAGCTTGTTGATCTGACGCGCACCGCCACCGACGGCTCGTTTTCGCGCGGTAGTCCTTGCGTGCCACAGCTGCTCGGCGCGACGTCGGGCCGCTTCACTGTAGTAGAAAGCAACGCGACGATTCGCAGCAGCTTGGATCGACCGCTCGAAGCGTTGCTTGACGAAGGCGTTGCGACGCTGGGCGCGCTCATGGACTCTGTTTCGTCGACGGGCTTGTCGCGCGCGGCGCACATTACGTTTGACGACGATATTTTGTCGACGTTACTTCAAGCGTCACCGCCGCCCATTGCGGCCCTTGTGGATCGACTGAAGCACGGAGCTGGTCCTCGCGACCTGCTGCTCGAGGGGGAGGTCGCACCGCAGACTCTCGAAGGCGTGCTGATCGATCTCGCGCGCCGCGGCGCGGTGCGAAGTGTGCGCGGAGTGGATGGCGAGGACTGCGTTGCCGAGTCTTTGCATGCGCGCAAGGCTTATCCTGGAACCCTCTTCGGAAGTGAGCCGCCGCCGAGTCGCCGCTCCAAGATCCCTAGTGCACCCAACCTCGTCATCACGGCTCCGTCACTCGCGAGCCTGGCGGAAGCGGTGCGAAATCCGAGTCTGGCTCCGGCTCCGAGTCCGAGTCCGAGTCCGAGTCCGAGTCAAAATCCGGCTCCGATGAAAACGGATTCGCAGGTCAAACGGGACCTCGACGAGCTCTTCCCCGACGTCCAGCCACGCAGCTCTGCGCCGCCCGTCGCTGTGAATGCGGCTGCTGTGGCACCGCTCATGTCGCCGCCGCCTGAGCCACGCAAAAGGAATAATGAAGCGACTGAGGTGGTGCCGACCGTCCCGCCGCCCAAGCGCGACTCAAGTGTGCAGTCGCGCGCACCTTCGGAGAGCTCGCTCACCGTCACCGACCGCCCGCCCGCGCCCAAACACTCGCGTCCTCCTGTCGAAGTCGACGGTGGCATCAGCGGATGGGTTTGGGTTTTGCTCGTTATCGCACTCGGCGCTCTCGGTTTCTTTGGCTATCGAGCGATTCAAACGAAGACCGCACCGACGCCATCCCGTCATTCACAAGTTTCGTCTGCGCCAACTGCGCCCGCTGCTGTTCGCCCGGCTCCTTCGCTGCCGGCCGCGCCCGTACCGGCAGGCGCGGAGACTCCCACCGATGAACCTTTGCTACAGCCACTCGGCGACGATCCGCGTTTCGGTCGTACAGAGCCGACCCTTGTCGACACACATGTTGAAGTAGGACCTGAGCAAGGACTCCTGGTTGTCCAGGCTCCGACGCATGGGGAACACGCGACCGTAATTGTGGACAGTCACGAGATAGGCGCGGCTCCGCTGACCATCGCGATCAGTGAAGGTAGCCACGACGTCGAAATCCGCCACGACGACGTTTCGACGTTCGCCTACATCGTGATTCAACGCGGCACCTCGCGCATCGTCTCGGTCCCGTAGCGCGACGCCTTCACGCTGCGCGAGATCTGCGACTTCGAACGCATTGACGCGCAACAATACGCGGCCAGAAGTGGGGACGTGCTGCGGGGGACGAAACCTCTTGCACGTCCGTGCCTAGGAGCCGCGCAGGCCGTTGGCACGGGCAAGAGGTTCCTCGGCTCTCATGCCAACTCGCGCGTGGTCTCTAGCTTGGCGAGTTGGCATTCGCGACGCCCCCTACGCACATCCCCACTTCCGCCCGCTACTCTCACGCTGGCCAATCGCAAGTTCGCCAAGTGCGTAACGCGTGCGCCGCACGACAAAAGAAAGGGGACGTTCCCCTTTTTCACTCTGCAGGTTGAACGGAGAGCTGCCGAAAAGGGGAACGTCCCTTTTCCTGAAAAGGGGAACGTCCCCTTTTCCGCGTAAGGGGCGTCTCGAATGCCAAGTGGCCAAGCTAGGCGAGCCTGCGCCACTTGGCATGTGAGCCGA
Source organism: Sandaracinaceae bacterium (assembly GCA_016712745.1). Classification (GTDB taxonomy): domain Bacteria; phylum Myxococcota_A; class Polyangia; order Polyangiales; family JADJQN01; genus JADJQN01. The sequence continues at coordinate 82,317 of JADJQN010000006.1, read as the reverse complement.
GGGAGTCCTTGCCCGCGCCACCGCCCGCAAGCCTCTCAGGCGCGGATCTGCAAGCGCTCCCGTCCCCTGCAGCGCGTCCCCTCTCGCCCGGCCGCGCAGCTGGCCGTTCTGATACGCGGAGCGCGTCCCCTGCAGCGCGTCCCCTCTCGCCCGGCCGCGCAGCTGGCCGTTCCGATACGAGGAGCCCGTCCCCACTTCCGGCCGCGTATTGTTACGCGAGGCGGGCGCAATTGCGTTGGCATGCGCTTCGGCGGGAGTGCGTATATGCGTAGATTCGTTGCGCTTATTGACCCGTCGTGATCGCGCGTGCTATCGCGCCGGGCGATGTGCGAGGGAACGCGAATGAAGCAAATGACATGGCTCGTGGTCGTGGTGGTGCTTGGCCTGACGACTTCCGCGTGCGGCAATAGCGAAGGCGCAAACAGCGGCGGCGCTTCGAGTGGCGGGGCTGCGGCGAATGGCGAGTCCGCCGGGGATAACGCTGCCAACCAGCCAGCTGTCTTTGCCAATCATCAGACTCAGCTCGACCTTTTGCAGCTCGCGCATCTTGCAGACGTTGATCACCACGGCCTCTACATCGACTTTGGTACGCCCGCGCGTCGCAAGTACACGCTCGGAAATTGGAAGGCGAGCTGGATCAGTGACCGCACCGCCGGCACTACTACCTTCACCAACATGGGCTCGAAGGGCCGTGTTTATTTCAACGTCGACGCCGCCGGTCCCGTCACGCTTCGATTTCGCGCAAAGTCGTTGGTCTCGCGCAGCGTCTTACTCTTCCTCAACGGCAACCACGCGCTCGAGAGCCTGAGGCTCGATGCACCCGGTGGCGATTTCAAAGACTACGATATTCATGTGCCGGCTGAGCTCGTCGCAGTCGGCGAAAACCAACTCCTCATTCGCGCCGGCGTCGAGAGCGACACGCAAGCGCAAATTGCTCTCGACTCCCTGCGCGTCATCCCGGGGGAAGATGCCAACGACGGCGGAAGCTTCAGCCCGCCCGTCCAACGCGAGCTCACCACCGAGATGCGCGTTGGCAACGTGCAGCGTCGCGCGCTTGCTGTTCGCGCGCCGACTACGTTGAGTTGGTATGTGGAAGTTCCGCGCGGCGGCAAGTTGGGTTTTGGCATCGGTGCAGAAGGCTCGATCTCGTCGAACGCCAACGCAAAGGTTTACGTGACGGCCGACGGCGCTCAGCGAACACAGGTTTTCTCCCATGGAATAGGCGCGCGCTGGCATGATGCGCTTGTCCCGCTCGATCGCTGGGCCGGCCAGGTTGTGCGCGTCGAGCTCGTCGCGGAAGGCGCAACCGGGCCAGCGCGGATTGGCTGGAGCACTCCGTCGGTTCTCGTGCCGACACCGGCCGCGGTGACCGCACCTCCCGCGCGCAACGTCGTCGTTCTCTTGATCGACACGCAGCGCGCCGACCACATCCATGCGTGGAATCCCCAAACGCGCGTCCGCACGCCATCGCTTGATCGCTTTGCCCAGGAAGGCGCGCTCTTCGAAGCGGCACAGTCGCCGGAGAACTGGACGAAGCCGTCCGTCGCGTCGGTTCTCACGTCGCTCTACCCAATGACGCACGGCGCGAAGACCGACGATGCGCGCCTACCGGCGGCCGCGGTGATGCTTAGCGAAGTGTACAAGGAGGCCGGCTTCTCGACCGCAAGCTTTATCGCCAACGGCTACGTCTCCGATCGCTTCGGATTCGATCAGGGTTGGGATCACTACACGAACTACATTCGCGAGAACCGCGACACGCGCGCATCGACCCTGTTACACGACGCTGGCGATTGGATCGAACAGCACAAGAACGAGCGCTTCTTCGTATACGTGCAAACGATTGATCCCCATGTACCGTATGACCCGCCTGATGAGTACCTGCGTCAGTACGACTCGAGCGAATACGGTGGGCAAGTTACGCCACGGCAAACGGCCGACCTTCTCGAAAAGGCGAAGAAGAATCCTCCCGAGGTTGTTTTCAACGAGGCGGACCGGACGAGGCTCGAGGCGCTCTACGATGGCGAAGTGGCGTACCACGACCACGAGTTCGGGGACTTTGTGGCGCGACTGCGCTCCCTCGGGGTCTATGACAACACTCTTTTTGTCGTGACTTCCGATCATGGCGAAGAGCTTCACGATCACGGCTCATGGGGCCACGGACATACTGTCTACCAAGAGTTGCTACACGTGCCGCTGGCGTTCCGTTACCCGGCCGGTATTCGCGCAGGTCAGCGCTTGCCTGAGACGGTGAGCACGGTCGACATCGGGCCGACGATACTCGAGATGACGGGCGTCCCGGTTCACCAGTCGGCGGAAGGCCAGAGTTTGCGGCCGGATCTTCGCGGTGAAGTTCCACCGGGACCCTCCGTCGCGTTCAGCGATTTCCTCGACGACCGTCGCGTGATTCGCGCGGGGCGTTGGAAGCTGATCATGCGGGGAACCAATTCGACGTTCTTTGACCTGCAACAGGACCCAGGCGAGCTGCACGAAATTGACGGTGCAGCGCATCCGATTGCCATTCGCTATTGTCGCATCATGCTCGGCCAGTTCTTGGGAGCTTCGGACCGTCGCCGGTGGATCGACGCCGATCAGAATCCGCGCGGCAACGAGCTTCATCAAGAGAGCGCCGAGATTGATCCGACACTGCGCGGCCAGCTTCAGGCGCTCGGCTACGCGGGTGGATCAGAGGGCGCACGCGCGTGCACGACGAACGCCGATTGCGTGTCGCCGCGCACCTGCCGCGAAGGACAGTGTCGTCAACCTGGTGCTGCGGCGCCTGCACCACGCGCTCCCTAATACGACGGAGAGTCCATGACGTTGCTCGCTCAAACGGAGGCTCGCTATTTGCGAACACCGGTGTTGCGTGCGAACGCCGATGGCACGGCCACACTGTGGACCGTTGAGTGGCACGAGCTTGGTGAGTCGTTGGTGGAGCGCACAATCGCCGCCGACGCCAGCGTGATGGGCGTACCTCAGGAGCTCGCCCAAGAATTCCATGGGATCTCTGTTCTCGACCGCACGGTCTCGCCGCCAGCAGTTGCAAACGATGTCGCGCTTGAAGACGTCGCAAGCTGCGAAGGCGCGCGAGTCGTCGTGACACGGAATGAAGGCGTGAGCCGCGTGCTGCTCACGCGCGATGGCGCGGCGCCGCTCTGCGTGTGGGAAGCGTTCGGCACGGCCGCAGCGGTGGCGATCGCGACGCAGGGCGACGGTCATTGGGTCGCGTTTCATCACAATGTTCGCGAGGACACCCTCAAACCGGACATCACAAAGTGGATCGAGCTGCGATATGTAGACGCGTCGGGGGCAGTACACGCGGTCGCGCAGCCGATGCGCGAGCGCGACAGGGATCGCGAAGGAGAAGAGCAGGGCTTCGAGTTTCCATCCCTGGTTGTGAACGCAGATGGTGCGCTCACGATTTACGGGCGCGGTTCGCACTGTTTTTACCGTCAGAATGTGACGCGCGCGGGATTCTCCGAACGCCTCGCGCTAGGCGTCGGCACGTGGGGTTGTCGCGGACGTCGCGTCGCGTGTGTGCGTCTCGAAGGCGGCACTCTGCTTACCGCGCGTCGCGAGCGCGAAGGCATCGTGGTCGAACGTCACGAAGCCGCCGAAGGAGGTGCGCCTTCGCTTGTCCGCGCCGATGTTCGACGAGTCGCGGAAAGTGCGCGCGCACGCACGCTACACGATGAAACGTTCTTGCTACCCAGCGGTCAGCGCAATCTTTTCGGAGATATTCACCAGCACAGCGCTCATTCCGATGGATGCGGCACAGCGGACGAACCCTTTGTTCGTGCACGTGAACTATACGGCGATGACTTCTGTGCGCTTAGCGATCACGAATCTTTTTTGGGTAAGCGTGTGGGTCCTGGCGAGTGGGCCTACCTGCAGGCGGTGGCCGAGCATCACAACGACCCGGGAGCGTTCGCGACGATTCTTGCGTACGAGTGGACCGGTCGTTCGTACCCAGGGCCCGGACACAAAGTTGTCTACATGCCGCGCCCCGGCTCGCCGATCGTGTCGCGCGATGTTGTGACCGAAGGCCGCGATGTGGTCGCACAAGTCCGGGCGCTTGGCGGCTTTTCGGTTCCCCACCACGTCGGCTGGACCGGCGCGAACGAAGATGCGCACGACCCCATCGGTCAGCCAGTCTGGGAGATCTGTTCGTGTCACGGGTGCTACGAATTCGCGGAGCATCCACTGGGGCAGCGCGGCGATTTGCGGGACCACATGGTCGACGCGGTACTGCGACGTGGACATCGTTTCGGGTTTATCGCTTGCTCCGATGGACACGGACTGCTTTGGCATCATGGAGTAGGGCGCAAACGCGATCCCTTTCGCACGGGTCTCACCGTTGTGCAGGCGACCGAGTGCACACGCGAAGCTATACTCGAGGCCATTCGCGCACGCCGCTGCTACGCGACAAGCGGTGCACGTATCCACCTCGATGTGCGAGTTGGCGACTTGCCGATGGGGAGCGAGCTTGCGACAGACGACGCGGTTCGAATCGTTGCGCGCGCACGTGGCGCGGGGACAATTCGTAGCATTCGCCTCGTCGGTCCAAGCGGCGTGCTTGCTACGAGCGACGGCACCGGCCGCGAGGCGCATATCGAAGCCAGCCTTTGTGCTCCTTATGTTTATGCGCGTGTCGAGCAAGAGGATGGCGAAATGGCGTGGTCCAGCCCCATCTTCACGAACGCGAAGGGATGAACTCAGCGTCTGTGACAAGGCCTGGAAGGACGCTTTCGCGATCGGTCGGCACCGTCAGGGTCACCGTCGTCCCTTGGCCACGCACGCTCTGAATCGCCAGCTCGCCGTGATGAGCGCGCATGATTCGCTCGACGATAGCGAGACCGAGGCCCGTTCCCGTGGGACGCGTTGTGAAGAATGGATCGGTCGCCTTCGCTCGCACGTCGAGCTCCATGCCCTCGCCCGTATCGCTGAAGAGAAGAGCCACCGCCGGCCGATCGCGAAGCGTAGTTTGCGAGGCACGTACGCTAAACTTGCCTCCGTCCGGCATCGCTTGAAGAGCGTTCTCGGTGATGTTCACCAGGGCTTGCTGAAGCAGGTCCGGATCGCACGCGATGGATTCGGGACTTCCTGAGAGATCCACATCGAACATGATGCGTTCGGCCTCCTGGGCGCGCGCCTTTCGTGCGAGCTCGATGGCGTGGCTGATCATTACGCTAACGCGAATCGAACGCCCGCGGGGTACAACGGGACTTGCAAAGGTGAGAAGCTCGTTTACCAAGCGATTGAGTCGATCTGACTCCTCGTCGAGGATGCCCAGCAGTACATCGCGATCGGAATGGCGAAGCTGCTGTCGGCGCAAATTGGACGTCGCGTTCTTGATAATCGCGAGTGGATTGCGGACTTCGTGCGCGATAACGGCCGAGAGCTCGCCCACGCTAGCCAGCTGCTGCTTGTGCTGCAGCTCTTCGCTCGCTTGCTTGACGCGGTCGTAGCTTGCGACAAGCTCCGACGTCTTCACTTGTAGCTCATCGCGAGAACGCACGAAGCGGTCGATCAGACTCGCGCTCATGATCCCGCCGACGAGGAAACCGGCGTGCGGCACGAGCGGCCAGGTACGCAGGTGCGCAGCGAGAAGCAGGAAATCGTTAATGCCGGCAACGCACGCAAATACCGCGCAGACAAGCACCGCGCGGGCCTGACGACTGGTTGGAACGAACCGAATCAAGGTCACGCATACGTGGCCTACGAAGACGAACGCCAACGCGGCGAGGATCCATCCGAACACCGACAGCTCGCGCATCGGAAAGTCCGGCGCCGATGCAAATCCCCAGGAGCGCGCCGCCAAGTCACCGTCGCGTTCTGTGAGCAGCCCTGCGATCGAGCCGAGTACGCCTATCACCGAGTACGCGTATGCACTCTTACGCCAAATACCGTTCGGGATACCGCACGTGTGGTCGACGAAATCTACGAGCAGGCCCACGCCCAGACCCACGCCTGTGAGAGCCACGCATTCGGCAGTTGTTCCTTCATCGAGCGTACGCGCGCGATAGAGAAGCACAGTGCCGATGCTGTGAATGAAGAGCGAGAACGCGATGAATGCGAACGAGAGCACGTCGCGTTCGCTGCGCCGCCGAAAGAAGAGCATCGTATAGAAGACCGATAGGTAGGCGCTGATCCCTGCCCACGTGATGGTCATTCCCTCGAGCCACGGCATGCGCGGCGAGAATAACGCCGAAATCGCGCGTCGCCCATTGTTTGCCGTTCCGCGGCTGGGCCTTTACGATCCGCGCATGCGCATTTCGTTGCCAATCCTGAGCTTCTCGCTTCTATTCGCGGCGCCGACGCTGGCGCAGCAGGCTCCGGCGCCCGGGGGCGGAGTTGCGCTGACTGGGCAGCCGCGCGCAGTCGGGCAGTACGAGGGCGTAGTACCGGGCACGAGTCAGACGCCGTCGCACATTCGTCAGCGTCCGGGCGTTCATCCGACGGCGGTTACCTGGCCGGGTTTTCAGCCGCGCGCAGACGGCGCGTCGCGCTTTTTCGTGCAGACCACCGCGGCGGTGGAGTTTACGACACAGGTCGAAGGCAATCGCGTCGTCGTAGTTCTGCGCAACACGCGCGTAGCGGATCGTCAATCGCGCCGTCCACTCATCACGACCTTTTTCAATACGCCGGTGCGCCGCGCCTATCTCGAGACGCGGCGACGCGACTTGGCATTGGTGCTCGAGATGCGCGCCAACGTGCAACCGGTCGTAAGCGTGGAATCGGGCGAAGGCGGTTACTTCTTCCTCTACGTATCGTTTGACGGCGGCAACTATGCGCCGGCCGACGCGCCGCCGCAGAGTCCGCAAGCACCTTCGCCGAATGCACCGACGCCTGCGACCGTCCCTGCGACACCGACGCCAGCAACAGAGCGCGAAGCTCCGCCACCTGCACGCATTTAGCCCGCCGCTCGCTACGAGAAGAGACGATCAGTTGAAGCGGGTGCCGACTCCGTCGTTGGCGGTTTGCGCCGGCGCGACGCTGGGCGGATCACTCGCGCTCGGGCCGTCGACTTGAAACGGGATGTAAAAGAGCTTCATCTGCGCGTAGCTGCCTTGGCGCTGATAGCCAACCAGGCCGTAGAGAACGTTCCACCACGTGTCCCCTGGCGCGTTTTCGCCGAAGGCGAAGAGGGGAAAGAAGTGAAACTCCCAGGAGTGCACGCCACCCTGGCGCGTCTCGTGCCAATAGGTGTTGACCGCGAGCTGGCTAACCGTGTCGTGATTGCGGAAGCGCCAGAACAAGGGTGCGAAGATGGTCGTCGCCGAATCCGTGCGTTCGTTTTCGAAATTCCAAACAAGGGGCGCGAGCACGAAATGCCGATGCGTGCGCGCTTGCGTCTCGTACAGGACCGGATGGATGTTGAACGTCTGCGATTGCTCGGTGTGTGAGACTTCGATGTTTGGGAAAATCCACGTGCCCGCGCGGTCGCGTTCGTGATTCCGATAGTGCGCCGCAAGCGGCGTGAAATACGTATCGAAACGCCCGGTCTCGCCAACATGTACAAAGAGTGGGCCGCCAATTACCGTCGTGACCTCGGCCGGTGACTCATGGTGCCAGCTAAGCAAAAGCGGCAGCACAGTTGTGGAGGAGTGCTCGCGCGGATCCCGCATGGAGAAGAAGAGCGGGGCCACCGAGTCCAGCTCGGTTACGCCGCGATGGCGCTGATAGAGCCACGAGATAAACGTGCTGGAGGTGGGCGTGTTCGCATAGCCGAAGAGCGGCGTGACGAGGCGCATCGAACCGTCGTCTTCATGAGAATAGTGAAAGACGAGCGGCGGAATCGTGAGGGCGCTGCCGTGGCGATCGTGCGCGTGGAAGAAGATGGGGGCTACGCCGTAGGCCGCGCCGGTGTCGGTCGTGCGATGGTACGTGAGCAACGGCGGCACAATCGTGAGCTCGCTTTGGTTTTCCTCGCTCGTGAAGTGCAAGTAAAGGGGGGAGATGACGCGTGAGAACGACTCGTGCTGGCTCGTCCAGAGCACCGGAAAGATGCCCCAGTCTTCGTTCTCGTGATCGCGAATGCGCCAGAACGGACCCGCGAACGTGTGCGCGTGGTCTTCGTTTGCCCACGCAACCGTCAAGAGCTCCGGGATGACTGTGTAGACGGAGTTGTTCGTGCGTCCGGAGAAGAAGAGCGGCGCGATTCCGAAGTCGAAACCTTCAGCGCGAGTGCGTGAGTAAACCGGCGGCACGACCCATGTGACTGAATTTGCTCCACGAAACGACCAGAAGACTGGGAACAAAACGTCGGCCCGGAGAATGGCACCGCGTCGCTGGTAGTAAGGACCGACGAGCATTTGCGCATCGTGGGCATCGGTGCGGCGCGCAAAGAGCGGGAACACCACCGTGGTCGTCACATCGCCGCGGCGCTCGTGAAAGTAGGGCGGCAAGATGAAGTGCGTCGTGCCCGCCTCATCGGCCGGCGGCTGATAGGAAACCGTGTGGCCGGGGGGGGCAATCGTTTCGTCTTCGGCGGCGGGCGGCGTCGTTTCAGGCGCAGCGTCGCCAGCGGAAGACTCGCTCTCCTCCGCGCTAGCCGCGCCTGCGCCTGCATCGGCGCCATCGGTTTCTGCCGGTGCGTCGTCGGCAGGCAGCTCTTCTTCCGCGTCTTCGTCGCTTCCTGTTTCGGGCGCATTGGGAGGCGCCGCGCCATCTTGCGCTGTGGCGTGTCGCATCGCGAACGGTGGCGCGAAGAGAAAGAAGATAGCGAGCAGCACGCTCGTCAAAAAGCGCGTGTTCACTTTGCCTCCACCAGAGCAAGTGTTGCACGAACGCGCGGCAGCAAATCTGCGCGTGGCACTTCGGTTTGAGTTTTTTCAATGAGGTCTTTGAGCTGGACAACGCTGCGCGTGACCTCGTCCGAACCCACCACAAGCGCAAGACGCGCACCGCTCTTGTCGGCGCGGCGCATCTGACTCTTCATTGATTGGCCGCGAAGGTCCGCGTCCGTCCGCACGCCACCTTGGCGAAGGTCTCGCGCGATCTTTGTCGCTTCCACCAGCTCAGCCGGCGAGGCGGCGATGATGAAGACGTCGATGTTTGGCTGAGCGACCGGCTGCTCCATCATCATCAGCAGGCGCTCGATGCCCATGGCAAATCCGATTGCCGGCGTCGATTGGCCGCCGAGTTGTTCGACGAGTCCATCGTAGCGCCCGCCGCCGCACACGGTGTCCTGCGCTCCCAAACCACCGCCGCGACCTTTCACTTCGAACAAAGTTCGCGTGTAGTAGTCGAGGCCACGAACCAGACGCGGCTCGACGCGATAAGGAGTGCCGAGCGCATCGAGCGTGCGCTGTAGATTGTCGAAATGCTCTTTGTCGGCGGGCGTCAGGAATTCCACGACGCTCGGAGCTTGCGCTGCGACGGCCCGATCATGCTCGACTTTGCAGTCGAGAACGCGCAGTGGGTTCGTGTCGATGCGTCGCTGGCAGTCGCCGCACAACGATGCCCGCAGCGGCGAGAGGTAGGCGACGAGCGCGGTCGTGTAAGCGGGGCGCGTCTCGGGACCGCCCAGCGAGTTCACAAGCACCTCGATGTCGCGAATGCCGATGTCGGCGAGGAACGCGACAATCATGTCGATCATCTCGGCGTCGACGTACGGCCCGGGGTCTCCATACACTTCAGCGCCGGCCTGATGAAACTGACGATAGCGACCTTTCGCGGGACGCTCACGTCGGAACATCGCACCCGTGTAGGTCCACTTCGTCACGGGCTGCTTTGCATACACGGTGTGCTCGAGATACGCGCGCACGGCCGATGCCGTGCCTTCGGGGCGCAACGTGAGCGTTGCGTCGCCCTTGTCGGCGAACGTGTACATTTCTTTTTCGACGATGTCGGTGGTCTCGCCGATCGAGCGCAAGAACAACGCGGTAGGCTCGACAATGGGCGTGCGCACCTCTTCGTAGCCGTAAAGAGCGGTGCGCTCACGGAACCGCGCCTCAAGCCGCTGCCACCGAGGAGTCTCCTCCCCGAGCACGTCGTTCATCCCTTTTACGGCCTGCAAAGTACCCATCGGGCCGCCTACTTACCCTCTTTTCCCCCCCAGGTCACGGGGACACGCTCCCCCTCCAAAAGACACAGCAAATCAACAATTTACGCGCGGAGTTGGGCAGGAGACTTTTGGCCCCAATTCCGGTGTTGACACTGCGCGCGCGCCATAAGTGGGGTTTACAATCTCCGGCCAGAGTTGATTCGCAAGTGTCTGAAATCGCGCGCGTTTTCGAGGGGGAGCGTGTCCCTTCGGCGGCCTTAGGCGGCGCGGCGGGAGGATTTGCCGCGGACTAGGTGGGAGATGGCTTCGCCGAGGCCGTCCATGGTGAGGGGGAACATGGGGAAGACGTCGCGGACGTATTCGATCGTGTTGCCGTGCCAGTAGTTCTGCGGCTCCGGGTTGAGCCAGACGCTTTTATCGAAGTGTTGCGCGAGCATCATCAGCCACTCGATGCCCGCGACTTGGTTGTCGTGCGCGTAGTCGAGTGCGCCCCTGCCATGCAAGAGCTCGTAAGGCGCCATGAGCGCGTCGCCCACGATGACGAGTTTATGGTGCGGCCCGCACTCGGCGATCAGATCACGCACGCGCATTGGATCGTCGAAGCGGTCGGTGCGGTAAACGCGCCCGTAGATGCAGTTGTGAAAGTAATAACTACGAAACTCTTTGAAGTGCGACGCCTTGCTCGCCGCCGTGAAGAGTCGCGACACGAGGTGCGCGTATGGATCCATCGATCCACCGACATCCATGAGCAGCACGATGCGCGTATTGGGGCGCCGGGGAGGGCGCATCACGACTTCGATCTCGCCAGCGTTCTTTGCAGTCGCATCGATCGTACCTTCAAGGTCGAGCTCCTCGTCGAGCCCTTCACGTTCGAACGCGCGCAGCTTGCGCAGCGCAACCTGCATTTGCCGCACGTCGAGAGTGAGGTCGTTGCGGTAGCCGCGATAGTGGCGCGCGTCCGCGACCTGGATTGCGCTGCGGTTTCCCCCAGGCCCGCCCACGCGAATCCCGGCGCGCGCAGCACCACTGTGGCCAAATGGCGAACTGCCGCCTGTGCCGATCCAACGATTGCCCCCGTCGTGTCGTTCGTTCTGCTCTTTCAGTCGCTCTTCGAACATCCTGCGCAGCTCTTCGGGGTCCATCTGGTCGAGCAAGGCGCGCTCCTCGTCGGTGAGCGTCGCGCGTTTCTCTACCGCATTTTTTAGCCACTCGAGCAGCTCATTGGTCAACGCGTTTCCTTGAACTTCGATCCCTTTGAAGTACGAAAGGAACGCTTCGTCGAACGAATCCAGATGCGCCTCGCTATGAATCAAGAGAGCGCGTGCCACGTGATAGAAGCCATCCAGGGAGCTCTCGTGCAATCCCGCGATCAATGCACGCGCGAGCGCCACCGCTTCGGTCGTGCCGACGGGAACTTTGCGCTTACGCAGCTCGTAGAGAAAGGGCACGAACATCAGGTGCGGTATTTCTTTCCGCCGGCCAGCTCGTCGGCGAGCGCGATCAGGTCTTGCTCTTTCTTGATGAGCGTTCCCAGGAAGGGAAGCGTCGAGTCGAGCGTCACGCCTTTGAGGCCGGCGTTCTTGAGTACGGCAATCCAGTCCACCAGCTCGCTCGTGCTAGGGCGTTTGCGCAAACGCTTCATGTCGCGGATCTCGTAGAAGGCTTTAAGTGCTTGGTCAGCGAGCTTCGCGTCGAGGTCAGGGTGATGCACGTCGACAATGCGACGCATGAGCGCCTGATCGGGAAAGTCGATGAAGTGAAACACGCAGCGCCGCAAGAAAGCGTCGGGCAGCTCTTTCTCGTTGTTGCTCGTGATGATGACGATCGGCCGTTCTTGCGCAACCACTTCCTCATTTAGCTCAGTGATTGAAAAGCGCATGCGGTCGAGCTCGTGCAAAAGATCGTTGGGAAACTCGATGTCTGCTTTGTCGACTTCGTCGATCAAGAGAATGACGCGCTTCTTCGCGGCAAATGCCTCGCCAAGTGGGCCCAAACGAATGTAGCGGCGCAGGTCCTTTACATCGCCATCGCCAAAGCGCGAATCGTAGAGTCGTTGAACGGTGTCGTAGACGTACAAGCCATCCTGCGCCCGCGTCGTGCTCTTCACGTGCCAGCGCAAGAGGGGCATCTCGAGTGCTTCTGCGATAGCTTCGGCGAGCAGCGTTTTGCCGGTGCCCGGTTCGCCCTTCACTAGGAGCGGCCGCGAGAGCACGAGCGCGCAGTTCACTGCGGACTCAAGTGCCTCACTCGTCAAATAGGACTTGGTTCCGCGAAACACAGGAGCATTCGTTGCCATGGGCCCGTGTTTTACCACAGAAGACGCGACGCGTTTTGTGACAGCGCCCGGACGTTCACGGACAGGGATGCATCGTCCGCGACGCAGACAATGTGAAGCTATGGCAGACTCGGCACCTCATGATTGTCCCCGAAGCCCAGATGAGCCTTCACGAAGCGTGTTATCGCGGGCGACTCGCGCGCGTAAAGCAGCTGCTCGACGAAGGCGCCGATCCGAACGCGCCGGCCAATCCCGACGAGCGGCCGTGGGTTTCTTCAGCAGGCAAGGCGCCGCGCCCCTTGAACTGTATCGCCATCGCGCACTCACTCACCGAGGATCACGTGGAGATTGCGCGTCTCTTGATCGCACGTGGTGGGCGCGTCGATCACACCGTATTGCGCGATCATGACGTGGAGATGCTCGACCGAAAGCTCGACCGAGCTTTGCGGCAGGTCCTACTTGCTGCATCAACGTCCTAGACCTAAAACTTCGTCGCACACCTCGACGAATGCCAAGGGGCTTTTCACATGAGCGAACACAAGATCGAAGTCAGTCCATCAGGCCGCGCCACGTGCCGAAGCTGCAAGGAATTGATCGCAAAGGACGTGCTGCGTTTCGGCAATGCGGTGCCGGATACCTTTTCCGGCGCTGGTTTTCGGTTGGAGTGGAATCATCTGGAGTGCGCCGCTAAGCGGTTTCCGGACGCCGTCGTCGAAGCGCTGGCGAAATATGAAGGCGACGTTCCGGAGCGCGACAAAATTGACTCTCTGATCGCCACCGCGAACACACCCAACGCCGACGGCACGGGCGGCGGGCGCGGTGGTTTGCCAACTGCGGATCGCGCACCTACCGGCCGCGCGAAATGCGCGCAATGCGACAACGCGATCGAGAAAGACTCTGTGCGCATCAACGTCGAACGCGCAGCAGAGTCGGGTAGCTTCGCCGGCAAGAGCTATTTGCACCCCGCATGCGCGGCGGCCTGGGTCGTAGCGAACTTTCCCGAAGGCATGGAACCGTTTCGCAAGCGCATCGACGCCAACACTTCGATAAAGCTCGCCGAAATCCCGGCCTTCTGAGCGCGTTGCCGTCCTTCTTTTCAGACGTGCATCCGATTGCTGCCGCGGTCGCAACGGCGCTGAGCATTCTTGCGCTCTGCTTCATTCCGCTTGTTCTGGTGCGCCGCAAGGAACCGGCGAGCACCGTCGCGTGGATCATGGTGCTCATCTTCTTGCCCGTAGTCGGGCTCTTCTTCTTTTGGTTTCTCGGACGCGACCGCATTCGCCGGCAGGTACGACAGGAAGTCTCGGCGAAGCAAGTCGTTCGCGAACAGATCCTCGGGCTGTCGCGCGTGTCTATGGAAATCAACTTCGACAAGTTGCTACAGGACCAGCCCGATGAACTGCGGGGAGTCATGCGCCTTGCGTCGCGCGTCGGCGGCTTTTCGCTCGCGCACGGCAATCGGATCGGGGTGCTGCTCGGCGCGGAGCGCACGTACGAAGCGGCGCTCGATGCGATAGCCCGCGCAAAAGACCACGTTCACCTCGAGTACTACATCATTCGGCCCGACGTAACAGGCACGCGCTTTCGCGACGCGCTCATCGCGGCTGTGGGGCGTGGCGTTCGCGTTCGCGTGCTCTACGACGCGATCGGTTCGTGGTCGTTATCGAAGAAATTTATCGCGCCGCTTCGTGCCGCAGGCGGCCATGTCGAGCCCTTCTTCCCGCTCAAGCCCATCACGCGCGCGTGGTCACTGAATATGCGCAACCACCGCAAACTGATGATTGTAGATGGCCATGTTGGTTTTACGGGTGGCATCAACATCGGTGACGAGTTCACTGGCTGGCGCGACATGAGCCTTCAGATCGAAGGTCCAGCTGTGAGTGAACTGCAGGGGATCTTCGTGGAGGACTGGTACTTCGCGACGCGCCATAACCTCGTGCACGCGGCGTTCTTTCCCGACGTTCACAAAGCGGGCGATAGCACCGTGCAGGTTGTTGGGTCCGGTCCCGACGAAACTCAGGAGGCGATAGCGCGCGTCTATTTCGCAGCCATCGTCGGGGCACGCGAGCGCGTGTGGATTACGACTCCGTATTTCGTTCCGGACCGAGCGATGCTCTACGCACTGGAGACGGCCGCATTACGCGGGGTCGACGTGCGGCTCCTCGTGCCGCGCAAGTCCAATCACCGTGTGACGTTTCACGCCGGGCGCGCCGTATACGATCAGTTGCTGCGCGCCGGTGTGCAGATCTACGAGTATCTTCCGGGCATGATTCACACCAAGACGATGGTGGTCGATGAGAAGTTCGCGACCGTCGGCAGCGCCAATCTTGACGTGCGAAGCTTCAGGCTCAACTTCGAGCTCATCGCAATCATCTACGATGTGCCCACCGTCCAGCGCTTGATCGCGGTCTTCAATGAAGATCTTTCGCACACCGAACGCGTGCTACCCGCTGACTGGATGAAGCGAGGCACCTGGACGCGAATCTGCGAGGGATATGGCCGCCTTTGCTCGCCGTTTCTTTGAGCGCATTCGCGCAATTCGAGCGTAGCGTAAGGCGTCTTCACTCCGTAGACTGCGCCGTGATGCCGCTCGAAGGCCGCCATGTCACTGCCGCTTTAACCCTCGTGTGGGTGTTGTGCTGCTGTGCGTGCGCGCCACTCGACGCGCCCGATGTGCACGGCGACGAGATCGATGAGAGCTATCACGTGGGCCGCAGCGCGAGCGCGCTCACGCTTGCCGACCTCGCCGGTATGCACGGCTGTAGCACGCAAGGAGTGCAAGCCCTCAGCGAGCAACTTCTCTCCGGCATGTTTTGTTTGGCGCCAAACGCGCTCGTTCGCTTTTCGCACCCGAACATCACTCTCACCTCCGATCGGGTGAATCCCTATCTAGCGCCCGAGGGGGTTTCCGCAATTCTTCGCGTCGCAGAACGCCGCGAGCTTCGCATCAACTCGGCACTTCGAACTCTCGCTGAACAATACGTGTTGAAGCAAACGTGCAGCGTCGCGGCCGATCCCGGTCGTTCGAACCACGAGACCGGACGCGCCATCGATGTCGCGAACTGGAGCGAGGCACTTGCCGACCTTACCGACGAAGGCTTTACGCATCCCCTTCCAGGAAGTGACGACGTACACTTTGAATACGGAGGCACAGACCTGCGCTCCATCTCGGTGCGCGCCTTTCAACGTCTTTGGAATGCCAACCACCCTGAGGACCTCATCGCCGAGGACGGGGACATTGGCCCAGAGACCAACGCCCGTCTCGCGCAAGCCCCTGCCGAAGGCTTTGCATTTGAAGCGCCTTGCGTTTGTCTAATCGGCTGCGACGACGCTGGCGCGCCGGATGCGAGTATCAGCGACGCTGGCGTCGAAGGTTCGGTGGCGGATGACGCCGGGGCGGACGCGGGTGTGGCAAGCCAACCAGCAACGCCCGGGGGCTGCTCGTGCGCGGCCGCCGGTGCGCGTCGTGGCGGACGCGAGCCGTTGCACTTGCTGCTTCTCTTCGCGGTTCTCTTCGGCGTTCGAGCGAGATCCAGACGCCGCTACGCCATCTTGCTCTCGAGCGCCGCGCTCATCGCCGCCTGCAGCAAATCCAGCGAGGACGCAGGGCCGAACACGTTTGCGCACTGCATGTCTGAATCGACGCTCGGGAACACCAGCGCCGCCATCGGCGCGATCCGGCTCGTTATCGATGATGGGGTGCTTACGATCAGCGGCGCGCGCACGCCCATTCGGATTGCCGCGTTTAGCGGACCGGGCGCGCACGGTGCGTCGATCGCTGCGTCCCTTTCGCGCGTTGCCACGACGGCTCCGACTGTCGTCTTTATTCTCGGGGGACTCGGCGACGATATCGAGTCAGCTAAGCGCCACATCGCCGCACTTGCTGCGTTACGCGTGCCGGTGCTCTTCGTGGCCGGTGGCCGCGACGAATCGGGCGTCGTCGACGATGCGTTCGAATCGCTTAGCGGCGACGCAGAGGAGCGTGTGCTCGATGCTTCTCGCCTTCATAAGATTGTGATCGGCGACGCGGTATTCATTCCTATCGCGGGTGCGCCGAGCGGTCGGTACGCGCGTAGCAATGATGCGTGCGGTTACGCCCAGAGCGACCTCGACAAGCGCGACGATGCAATAGGACGCGCGGGGAGCGAGCACCGTTACCTCTTGTCTTGGGCCGCACCAACGTCGACCGCGCTGCGATCCGCCGCCACCGGGCTCGAAGGCAAGGATGCAGGCGACCCGATGCTGGCGCGATTCGCGGCCCGTGTCGGGGCGAGCGGGGGCCTTTTCGCGTGGCCGGTCGAGAGCGCGATGCTGCCGACGCCTGGAGACAGCGCGCGCGTTCTTTCGCGAGGCGAGGCGTCGCGCGCTTTTCGGATGGTAGTGCCTCCCATTGGCGAAGTAGGGACGATGCGCGAGGATGGCTCGCGCGTCGCACCAGGCTTTGCGCTAGTTCAGGTCGCCCAGGGCGGGCTCTCGTTCAGCGGGCCCTAAAAAAGCCGCTCCTTGACTCCCTAGGCCACTCACTTATAGTTCCCGACCCTTCTGCCCAAGCCGGTACAGAAGCCTCGGAATTATTCGTGAAATTCAGCCATGGCTCAGTTCGTTTTGCAGCTCAATGACATCGATGAATCGGGAAAGGATTACTCCTTCCCGATCGAGACGTCGTGGCTCGAAACCGCGCTGACCGGTTGCGAAGTGCACGCCAATACCGCGGCTGCCAACGGCCTGCTCAAAGTGCACGCGCAGAAGAGCGGCAACGACGTCCTCGTGCGTGGTCATGTTACCGCGTCGTTGAAGGTTGAATGCTATCGCTGCCTTGGTGACGCGTTGCTCGACGTCGACACAGACATCACGACGCTCTTCTCGCCCAAGTCTTCGTCGCGTGCGAACGACAACGCCGACGATCTCGATCTCGATGAAGTGGATCGCGACACCTACTCAGGTGACAAGCTTGTGCTCGACGACTTCGTACGCGAGCAGTTGCTACTCGAAGTCCCCATGCAGCCTCTCTGCAAAGATGACTGTGAAGGCCTTCCGATTCCCGAAGGCGTGAAGCCGCCGAAAGATTTTGGACGTGATGCGATTGATCCTCGCCTTGCTCCACTTATGAACATCTCTCTCAAGCAAAAGACTCAAAAGGAGTAAGACCGTGGCCGTTCCGAAGCGACGAACAACCCGCAGCAAGCGCAACATGCGCCGCGCTAACCATGACAAAGTTACGGCACCGAATCTCATTCCGTGCCCGAACTGCAATGAGCCGATGATTGCTCATCGCATCTGTCCGTCTTGTGGCCAGTACAAGGGTCGCGAGATGGTCGCGAAGGGCGAAGCCGAGCAGGCCTGACAGGCATGTTCGATCTTTCGGGCAAGGTAGCGATTGTCACCGGTGGGTCGCGCGGCATTGGCCGTGCGATATCGGAGACGCTCGCGCGCGCTGGCGCTTACGTCGTAGTGAACTACGCCGGCAACGAGGCCGCCGCAGTCGCGTGCGTCGAAGCGATCACCAAGGCGGGTGGCAAAGCTGAAGTTAAGCAGTTCGACGTCGGCAACGCCGAAGCAGTCGATGCTGCCTTGAGCGACGCACACAAGCGCCTCGGTCGAATTGACATCTTGGTGAACAACGCTGGAATTGCACTCGATCAGTTGCTGCTTCGCGTCAAACCCGAAGAAATTGAAAAGACGTTTGCGACCAATGTCACCGGCGCAATCTGGTGCGCGAAAAGCGCGATTCGCGTGATGATGCGCGCACGTACAGGACGTATCATCAACCTGTCCAGTGTCGTTGGAGAGAGCGGCAACCCTGGCCAAGTGGTCTACTCAGCCTCCAAGGCAGCGCTGATTGGGTTGACGAAAACGCTCGCTCGGGAGTACGCATCGCGCGGCATCACGGTTAATGCCGTGGCGCCCGGCTTCATCGAGTCGGATATGACCTCAGCTTTGTCTGAGGATATGCGCAAGGTGATTGTCGGTCAGACACCGGCCGGTCGCATCGGTCGTGCGGAGGAAGTGGCCGCAGCGGTTCTTTACTTGGCTAGTGACGAAGCAAGTTACGTAACGGGGCAAGTGCTTCGAGTGAATGGTGGAATGTACGTCTAGCGACGTGCGGAGGATCCGGATGGATATCGCGGCAAAGGTCAAAGAGATCGTTTCGGGGCAGCTCGATGTTGAGATTGGTGAGATCAAGGACACCTCGGCCTTCATCGATGATCTCGGTGCAGATTCGCTCGCTATCGTAGAGCTCGTGCTCGCCTTCGAAGAGCAGTTCGAGATCGACATCCCGGACGAAGACACCGAGAAGATTCGCACGGTCGGCGACGCGATTTCGTACATCACGACCCACTCGAAGAAGTAAGGACTCACGGTTGTGGGCGCTTCCCGCAGAGTAGTCGTGACTGGCGTAGGGGCGGTAAGCCCCTGCGGCATCGACACGGATTCCACGTGGAACGCCATCACGTCGGGGCAGAGCGGAATTGCGCGCATCACGCATTTCGATCCGACCGAGTATTCTTCGCAGATTGGCGGCGAGGTGAAGAACTTCGATCCCGAAATCGGGATGGAGAAGAAGAAGCTCAAAGAGGCCGACCGTTTCATCCATTACGCGATGGCGGCAAGCAAGTTCGCCATCGATCATTCGGGGCTCTCTCCGTCGACGGAAGAAGAGAAAGAGCGCGTCGGCACCTTCATCGGTGTCGGCATGTGCGGACTCGAGACGATTGAACGCGTATCGGCCGTGCTCATTGAAAAAGGCCCGCGCAAAGTCACGCCCTATTTCATCCCCGCAACTATCGCGAACCTCGCGCCTGGCCAAGTGAGCATGAAGTACGGCTACAAAGGCCCGAACTACACGACGACCAGCGCGTGTTCGTCCGGTGCACACGCCATCGGCGAAGCGATGCAGTGGATTCTTCGCGGCCATCTCGATGCTGCGGTCGCGGGCGGCGCAGAAGCGTGCATCACCACGCTCGGCGTTAGCGGCTTCTGCGCGATGCGCGCGCTCTCACAGCGCAATGATGCTCCGGAAAAAGCGAGCCGGCCCTTTGATAAGGACCGCGATGGTTTCGTGATCGCGGAGGGCGCTGGCATCGTGATGCTCGAGGAGTACGAACACGCGAAGAAGCGCGGCGCGAATATTCTTGCTGAGATCATTGGCTACGGCGCAACGTCCGACGCTTACCATCTGACGCAACCCGCGCCCGAAGGCGAGGGGGCTCAGCGCGCGATGAAAATGGCCATTGCTGATGCAGGCATTTCGCTCGACCGCGTCGACTACGTGAACGCTCACGGCACGAGCACAGGCGTTGGCGATATCAACGAGATCAAAGCGCTGAAGGCCGTGTTCGGCGAACGTGCATCGAAGGACCTTTGGGTTTCGAGCACCAAGAGCATGACTGGTCATTTGTTGGGCGCGGCCGGCGGCCTTGAGGCCGTTCTTTCGGTGCTTGCGATTCGCGACAGCGTTGTTCCTCCGACGATCAATCTCGACGCGGTGGAGCCCGAGTGCGCTGGCGTGGACCTCGTCCCGCACGAAGCCCGCAATCGCAAGCTCGACGTTGTCTTGTCGAACTCGTTCGGCTTTGGCGGTACGAACGTGACGCTCGCGTTCGCGCGCCCCACGTGAAGCTCGAACAAGACGACCAGTTTCGAGACGAGCACGACCGATTCGCGCTCAAGTTTACGTGCGAGAACTGCACTCTCTTCGACGAGCGAGAAGAGCGATGCGCGCATGGGTTTCCGACAGAGGAACACCGGGTTGCGCGTTACAGCGACGCCAGGGCGCTCGTGATCTTCTGCAAAGAGTTCGAGCTGGATTAAGCACGAGCAACGTGGTCGTTGGCTTCCGGATCGGGTGCCGGCTCGGCGGGTGGTAGACCTCCGCCTGCTCAAACATTCAAACCCAACCTTGGCGTGTGCGAGTTGCATTCTTCTTTGGCGTAGCCGGTTGGTTTGGGAACTCGCATTCGGAGGTCTACCACCCGCCGCGCCTCCGTGCGAAACTTGGGGCCCGCAAATTTTTTGTTCGGGCGCGTGGTTGCTTGGGCTAGAGTCTTTGCCTATGAAACGCACTGTCATTGCTAGTTCATCGTTTGCGCTGTTCGTCGCTGTCATCGCTGTTGTCGCTTGCGCTAAGCCGCAGGCGGGGCCGACCACTGCCGTGCGCGGCGTTGCGCAGCCGGCACCAGGGGCGAGTGCGGTTGCTGCTTCGGGCGGGGTGACCGTTGAAACTGTCACCGATAGCGAAGGGCGCTCCTATCAGATTCAGCAGGGGCCGCGCGGGGACGCGAGCACGCTTGGATGCGCGGATGGGCAACGCGAAGCTTTTGTGGATCACAACGCGTTTCCACATATCGCGGGGTGCATTGCGTCGTGGGAAGGTCAGAAAAGTATGCGCGGTGCACCGACCGGGACGGCCTGCGGCGACGATAGCGGTCCGTGTGCAACGCCCGCCGATGCGTGTGCGCCGGGCTGGCATGTGTGCGCGTCGAATGGGCACCTGTCCGAGCTTCGCCAAGTGAGCGCCGAGCAGTGCGCATCCGCCGGCGGCGGACGATTCAGCGCGGGTGTCTCGCATTGCGTAACGCAAAGCGGTTGCGAGTACGACATGACTCCGGCCGCGACCTACAGCTGCTTCGACAGCGGCTGGTGCTCGGAGACCGTGTGCTGCGGCTCCGATTGCGGGGAGTTCGGCGCGTGCACCGGCGGCGTGTGGCCCGATCAAACGCATATCGCATTCGGCATGGACCAAGGTTGCGGCGCTTCCACAAGTCAGCGCGCAGGCGGCGTGCTGTGCTGCAACAACTGACGTGTCGCGGTCGCGCGTTGCCGAGCTTGCATCCAAGCTGATAGCGGCCAAAGACGGCGCGGCGGCGAGTCCGCACTGGACCGCGCTGGATAAGCTCGCCCGCAAAGGCGACCGCGAGGCAAGCGCAGCGCTCGCGTCGTACGTCGAAAACGGCGAGCTCGGTTTTATTCGCGGATTCTTGGCCGCAACACTGTTCGAGATTACGAAGCCTGGGAGCGCTGAGTTCGCGGCAACCTTTATCCAGGGTTTGACCGACGACGAAACATGTTACTGGAGCATCCAAGGCCTGGTGCGTTCGCTCGGTGCTGCGGCGTACGAACGCGTGTGCGCGATTGCATTGTCGGCGGGTGAAGCGCTGCCCCACCGCGCCTGCGCGATCAAAGCACTCTCCACAAGCGCGAAGCAAACCTTCGACCGGGGGCTCGACGAAGACCCCGGACGGTGGCGCGAAGACCATTTGCGAGTGGATGAGGTGGAAGCGTGGATGAAGAACGGTTTCCCAATAGGCGAGGGCTATTCCAGCGCGGCCCAGGATCCTGCGCTTCTCGATCCCAAGACGCCGCTCGAGCGCGTCGCCGCCAAGCTGGAAAAACGCCTCGCATCGTGGCGTCGCGACGAAGCTGCGAATCCGAATAGCCTTCTGGTCGTTGCGGATACGGAGGATCTGCGAGCGATCACGCAACGCTTCGCGTTGCCTGCCGAGTATGCTGAGTTTCTCGCACGGTTTTCTCCAACGAAGGCGCTGATCAAAGGCAAACGCTCCGGCGACGACGTGCGTCTCTTCGGAGCTTCGGAACTTCTCGATGCACAAAAGGGATACGCGATCCACGGGCGGAGCGGAGAGGCGCTCGCAGGGTGGCCGAAGGGCCATGTGGTAATCGCGTCGATCTCTGCCGATCCGTTCGTGATCGACACGCTTGGCTCGGGCGCGATTCTTTTCGCGGAGCACGGTCAGGGACGTTGGGAGTTCGAGGAGGAGTTCGCTAAGTTTGGCGACTTCTTGAAGAGTCTCGTCTAAGCCTCGAACAGCGTCGTTAGTACTTTCGCCATCGTTGCGATGTCGCTTGCCGCGCACATCTCGCGGATTGAGTGCATCGATAGCATTGGGTTGCCGACATCTACCGAGCGCATGCCGAGTTGCGACGCAGTAATAGGGCCGATGGTGCTGCCGCACCCGAGATCCGTGCGGGTGACGAAATGCTGCGGCGCGACATCGGCGCGACGGCACAGCGCTTCGAAGATGGCCGCGCTCTCTCCGTCTGTCGCATAGCTTTGATTGACGTTGCTCTTGATCACTGGACCGCGGCCGAGCAAGGGCTGGTGCGAGGGCTCGTGGCGGTCTTGGTAGTTTGGATGAATGGCGTGCGCCATGTCTGCTGAGACGAAATAGCTCTGTGCCGCGGTGCGTGCATAGCTTTCGGTTCCGCTCTTGCCGAGTGCCTCGCACAAACGTTCGATAACCGTGCGCAAGAACGGAGAGTCGGCGCCCTGCGCACTGCGGCTGCCAACTTCCTCGTGGTCATAGAGCACAACTCCGCGCGTGCGTTCGCGCTCGCCGGATGTGGCGAGCAGGGCGCTCAACGCAACATGGCAGCTGGCCAAGTTGTCGAGGCGCGCGGACTGCACGAACTCGCGGTGCAGACCAGCGCGCGCAGCTTTCTGCGTGTCGTAGAGCGCAAGGTCGAAGCTCAGAACTTCGTTGGGCTTCGCGCCGACGCGTGCGCCAAGCAACGTCTTCAAATCGATGAGGCCCGCGCTTTCGAGTCCAGCTATCGGCACGAGGTGAAGCTGTGGGTTAAGAATGAGCCCTTCTGTGTTAACGCCGCGTTGCAGATGAATCGCTAGATTCGGGATGCGCAACCATGGCTCCTCAATACGCACGAGCGCAGACACCGGTTCCACTCCAGTGCCTTGGATCAGAACGCGGCCGGCGAGAGCGAGATCGCGATCCAGCCAGCTGTGCCAGAGCACGCCACCATAGACTTCGATGGCGAACTGTTGATAGCCAGCGCGCACCAAATCCGAGACGGGCTTAATACGAAGGTTGGGCGAATCGGTATGCGCGCCCACGAGGTGCATCCCCGTCGAGTCGAGTGCGCCCGTTCCGAGCTCGAACGCGAGAATGCTGGTCTGCGCACGCGTTACATACACGCGCTCGCCTGGCGCTACCTTCCACGCGTCCTTCTCAAGGAGTTCGCGATATCCAGCAGCCCTCAATCGACGCGTGGTTTCAGCGACGGCGTGATAGGCCGTGGGCGAGGCGTCGAGATAGTCGAGAAGGTCGTCGGCAAGATCCTGGGCAGTCATGCGCGCGAGCTTACTACGCTACGGGATGCGAGCGTACGTTTCGGACAACCCGTGCAGCCGCGACGCCGTGTCGTCGGCAATTTCTTCCCAACGCATGCGCCAACTCCAGTTGCCATCCACGGTGCCGGGTGTGTTCATGCGCGCGGCGTGTCCGAGGCCCAAGACGTCCTGCATCGGCACGATAGCCGTGTTGGCGACCGAGGCCATGGCGCAGTGGATCATGTCCCAGTGGGGCGTAAGACCATCGCTTCGTGTGTAGCGCTTCGCGAACTCTTGGCTCTGGCGCAGATAGTGATCATGTTCGGCGCGCGGGTCTTGAAACCAGCCAAGCGTTGTATCGTTGTCGTGGGTGCCCGTGTATACGACGCATCGCTGGGGAAACGCGTGCGGTTGAAAAGCGCGCGACCCGGCATCCGGACCGAAGACGAATTGCAACACGCGCATTCCGGGCAGCGCTAAACCGTCACGCAACGCGTGCACGTCGTCGGTGAGAATGCCAAGGTCCTCTGCGATCAGCTGCACGTCGCCGAGTGCGGCGCGCAACGCATCGAAGAAGTGTCGGCCTGGGCCGGGGCGAAAGACGCCATTGCGAGCGTCGTGTGACTCGGTTGGGATTTCCCAGTAGCGAACGAAGCCAATGAAGTGATCGAGGCGTACGGCATCGAAGCGGGCGACCGATACGCGCATGCGATCGATCCACCACGAGTAGCCGTGCTCGCGCAGCACCTCCCAGCGATAGAGTGCGTTGCCCCAGCGTTGGCCCGTATCGCTGAAGGCGTCCGGAGGAACGCCCGCTACTGCAGCTGGGCTGCCATCTTCGCGCAGGTAGAATATCTCAGGGTTCGCCCACACGTCCGCGCTGTCGTGCGCCACGAAGATCGGGACGTCCCCAATCAGGCCGATGCCTTTTTCTGTGCACGCATCACGCAGACGGCGGAAGTGCAGGGCGAACTGGAATTGCACGAATCGCAGATACTCCATCTCGTCAGAGAGTTCGCTTGCCGCTTGTTTCAGAGCGGCAGGCTCGCGCCGACGAAATGGCTCATCCCATTGGGTCCACGGGCGGTCGCTGAATCGTTGCTTCAGTGCGACGAAGAGCGCGTAGTCCTCGAGCCAGCGCGCTTCATCGCGTACAAATGCATCGAACTCGTGCGAGCGTTCCTTGCCATGGCGATGTCGAAACGACGCGAACGCGCGCCGTAACATCGTTTCGCGAAAGCGCCCAACGACAGGGAAGTCGATACGCGATGTGTCCGCGTCGGGTGCTTCTCGCATCACTTCGGTGCGCGACAGAAGGCCTTCCTCAATCAGCGTGTCGAGCGCAACGAGATTCGGATGTCCTGCAAACGAGGACACGGTTTGATAGGGGGATTCGCCTCCAGCCGGCGGGTTCACGGGCAGGATCTGCCAGTAGCGTTGTCCTGCGGCGTGAAGGAACTCAGCGAAGCGGTACGCCTCGGCACCCAGGTCCCCGCTACCAAACGGACCTGGCAACGATGTCAGATGCATGAGAACGCCACTCGTACGATCTCGCAGCGAGGGTGCGCCCATCAGAGTGTTCCAAGGGAAGGGCTGTGCAGAGCTCGGGTCTGGTGCATCATCGAAGGCGATGACGTTAGCGATGCGCCTCGCGGAAGGCAACCCGGCAAGCGTGGCGGCACTGCTGATCGTGCTGACGGTCGCGGGCGCGTGCAAGAAACGCGAGCACATAGCGCCGGCGCCGGCGCCGCGACCCGCACCGATGATGCGAAGCGTACAGGCGTCAAGCGCTGTGGCATTTGATTTGGTTGCGACGGCAGACGGAGCGCTCTTGGTTTGGGGACCAAAGGACACGTCGCACGGCTCAGTGATCGCGCAGCGGCTCGATGCACTCGGCTCCGAGATCGGCGGCCCGACGGTCGTCGACGCACGACCGAACCGCGACGTGCGCGAGCTTGTCGCTGCGGCATCAGCGGGTCGTTTAGGCGTTGGTTGGATCGAGGCCGAAGGGACCGGCGTGCCCAAGACCCGAGCCACCTTCGGAGGTGCGCGTGCGGAAGTATTTGCGCCCGCCGAAGATTTCGGTGACAGCGTCGCGCAGGAGGGCGCGCAGCGGGGTCGCCTCGTGATCGCGGCTTCTGAAGATGGTGCACTTACGCTCACGCACCGCATACCGCGCGACGATTGTTACGCGCGCGACGGAGTGTGCGAGCGCTACATGCAGCATCGTCTCGGTCGTACACGTCGCGAGGGTCCGGACCCGATGGAACGAATGGAAGTGCGCGACGCGTGCGAGCCTTTCCTCTACGGATCGGTATGGACCAATGGCACATGGTTTTCTGGCGTATGCAGTACTGAGGAAGACGCGATGATTCCGGTCATCGTGGTGAGGCCGGCCATTTCCTATGCCGCGCCCAACAACGGACCGGGAGGTTGTACCCCGCTCGGCCTCGTCGCTGCTCCTGATGGAGCCGTGGCCGTCGTGTCTTGCCAGGCAACACGGGTCTACCGATGGATTAGTCTGGAGGGCCGCACGATCGCGCAGACGAGCTCATCGTCTCCCCTCATCGAATGCCGCGGGGGCCGAATGCATCTGCGCGCTGGCGATGGGGCGGTTGCGAGCCCAAACGATATTGGCCTCTCGCTCAACGCACCCCAATCGCGAATCGAACTCATGCTTCCCACCGCACTGAGCGGCGTAAATGCGCGCGCGGTGTGGACTGGCGCATCGGTGTTGGTGGCGCAAGAGTCGGCCGGCGCACTGCGCCTTTCGCGTTTACGTTGCGAGAATGACCGCCTTGTTACAACGAACGCACCTTGACGCCGGGTCGGGTGCTTGGGATCGACACTGCCATGACTGGGCTGTTTTCGGCTCTTCCCAAAGAGGTTTCGGTCTACGAGGTCTCGCCCCGCGATGGGTTGCAGAACGAGTCCGTCACCGTCTCCACCGAGGGCAAGGTCGAGCTCGTCAACGCTCTGGTCGACGCCGGCCTACAGCGTATTGAGGTCGCCAGTTTCGTGTCACCGAAATGGGTGCCGCAACTTGCCGACGGCGAGCAGCTCTTGCACCTTTTGCCGCGCAAAGCCGGCGTCGTGTTTTCTGCGCTGTGCCCAAACATGCAAGGCCTCGAACGCGCGAAGTCAGCACGCATCGAAGAGATCGGCGTCTTCCTGAGCGCGAGCGAGACGCACAACAAGCGCAACATCAACAAGACCATTGCCGAGACGCTCGCGCTTTTTCGCGAGCTCGTGCCAGCCGCGCTCGCAAACAATATTCGGGTGCGCGGATACGTTTCCACGGTGTGGGGCTGCCCGTACGAAGGCGATGTCGATCCTCGGCGCGCAATCGACGTCGCCGCGGAGCTCTTCAAGTTCGGATGCTACGAAGTTTCGCTTGGGGACACGATTGGCGCGGGGACGCCGTTGCAGACCCGTAGCATCCTGATGCTGTTCAAAGACGCGTTCGGCAGTTTCGACAGGCTTGCGATGCATATGCACGACACACGTGGAACGGCGCTCGCCAACTGTTTGGTCGGGCTCGATTTGGGCGTGCGAACATTTGACGCGGCGGTTGGGGGAATGGGTGGGTGCCCATATGCACCGGGCGCCGCTGGCAACCTCGCGACAGAAGATTTGATCTACATGCTCGACAAAATGGGCGTTTCTACCGGCATCGACTTGGATAAATTGTGGAAGGCAGGCAAGGTCGCCTCCTCGGTGGTCGGGCGTGCATTGCCCGGCAAAGTGCATCAAGCAGGACCGGGCTTCGTTCGGAAAGGGTAGTGATGGGTCCGTTTACCGCGTTGCTTTTCGCCACTCCTGTTTTCGGTCTCGCGCTTCAGGCGCCGATGGTCGCCCCACTTCCGCTCGCGGCGCCAGCGCACGTTGCACCGGCGATTGGCCTAGGCCTTGACTCGCTACACTTCGAGGTCGACGTTCCGCCGCCTGTCGACGTCCAGCCGACAGATCCCGATCCGGCAACGCCGGGAGCTGCTTCGGCCCTCGCGCAGACAGCCGCAGCGCCGGCGCGCGCGGCGCACGACGCCAGCCCTAGCGTGGAAGAACAAGCCGAGCTCGAATACGAAAACGCGACGCGCGAACGCAACCGCATCGCGAGCCTGCATCGCATCTTTGGTATCAGCACCTGGGTCTCGATGACCGCGACGCTGATCCTCGGCGGTATCCAGTACCACAACATGTACGGTGAGTTCTCGCGCCTCGAAGACACTCCGTGCGTGCGCGGCACCGCCATTTTCGGTCAGGGAGCGTGCACCGGCACGCCGTGGCCGCACGCCATCGCGGCAGGCATCACTACCGGCCTGTACTTCTCGACGCTCACGCTTTCACTCTTCATGCCCGATCCCGATAACGCAGCAGAGGGCAACAGCGCCTTCGCGCGCACCTTGCGCACGCATAAGATTCTTCGGTGGGTACACTTGGGGGGAATGATCGCGCAGATCATTCTCGGGCCGATCATCGCGATGGCCGGCAACCGCGCGAGCGACTACGGAACACTCCAGACGCTCGCGACCGTTCATATGGGGCTGGGATTGGTGACCTATGGGGCGCTGACCTGGGCCGGCGCCTTAATGTCGTTCTAAACTGACGTATTCGCTTCGTAATTGGGGCTGACTTCGCGCTTGCGTGCGAGGTGAACGAAGCTCTACCATCGAGCCGCTTCCGCGACACGCCGGCGAAAACGCTTTGTTTTCACCGGCCTTAGCCCATTTCTGACCGTATCGGAGAACGATGGCAGCGCTCACCGTTTCGCAATGTCTCGGCATGCTTTTGGAAGATCCCGATAGCCAGGTGGCTCTCGACGGACTGCTCGACGCGCTCACCAGCGGAAAGAGCGAACGACTCGGACAGGAGCCGATTCGCCTCATCGAAGCTGCACGACACGGACACGCGATGCGTGGCGAGTCGTGGACAGTCGGCAAGCTCATCGAGCTTGAGCTGGAGGTCGGCGCAAAGGATCCGGATCGCGAAGCTGCGATGTGGAAGGAGCTTGGCCGCATTCGGCACGACGAGCTTCTCGACGACGTTGGCTCACGCGCCGCATACGAGAAGGCAGCCGCGCTTCGTCCCGGCGATCACGAAGTGCAAGACGCACTCGAGCAGCTCGCACAGGTTGCGGACAACTGGAAAGACATCGCCAAGCGCTTTTCGGATGAAGCGGAGAATGCCAGCGACCCCAATCTTCGCACGTCGTTGTTGGTGCGCGCAGCCTCGCTCATCTGGCAGTACAAGAAGCGCGGGCGTGACAAGGAAGTCGACGCGCTCTTTCGCGAAGCGCTCGAGTCAGACCCAAGTGATACGCGCGCGGCTTTGCTTTACGAGCAAACGTTGCGAGCTCGCGAGGAGTGGGCCGAGAACGCGAAGATTCTATTGAACGCAGCCGAGTCGGCGAAGAACCGCGACGAGAAGCTGAACCTCTACATCCGCGCGGCGCGAGTCTTCCGCGCGCGCCTCCACGACCGCGAACGCGCGGCCAACTGCTACGAACGCGTCCTCGACTTTTCACCCGGTCAACCCGAGGCGATGAGCTTCCTTGTCGCGTATTTCACTGAAAAAGAGGAGTGGGATCACCTCGTTGCCGTGTATGAGGACGCCCTGCGTTCGCGCCAGAAGGTCGACAGCGAGCAGGGCATTCTCTTGCAGCTCGGCATGGTGCAATGGCGGATGCGGGCGAAGCCGGAAGACGCCGAGCCTTACTTTGCGCGTCTACGCAAATTCGATCCCGCTCATCCCGCGATGCTCGATTTCTATCGCGAGTATCTCGGTAAGTCAGGCGACGAAGCGCGCCTGCTCACGATCCTGGGCGATGCACAGCGCACGTCGAGCGACACGGGCAACAAGCTGAAGCTCGCGATTGAAGTGGCGCGTGCGGCCCAGGACAATCCCGCGACGCTCGAACGCGGCATCGATGCCTGGAAGGCCGTGCAGCGTCTCGATCCGGAAAACTCCGAAGCACAGGGAGCGCTCGTTGATCTCTACCGCAGGGCTGGCAAGTGGAACGCGCTTGTTGAGGCCTTGAAGGCCGACCTGGAGTCGAAGCGCGAGGGGTCAGTTGAGTCACGCGTCGCGATCTTACGCGAGATGGTTGCGGTGTATCGCGACCGCTTGAACCTCGATGTGATGGTAATCAATACGTACAACGCCATCTTGCAGATTCTGCCCGATGACGAAGAGGCACTGGGCTCGTTGTCGAGCACCTACGAATCGCTTGGACGTTGGAACGATTTGATTCAGGTGCTCACGCGCCAAGCCGATGCGACGACCAACAACGCGCGCAAGGTCGACCTCTACACACGGGTCGCAAATCTTTGAATTGATCGTTTTACCAACTTCAATCAGGCCACGCGTCCGCTCGAGCAGGTTTTGGCAATCGCGCCCGAGAACCGCGAAGCGCTTGCTCGCTTGAAGGATATCTACGGCAAAAAGCGCGCATGGCAGCCACTTTTTGATGTGCTGCGTCGAGAGTCGGAGCTCGCGAGTGATCCTACCATGCGACTCTCGAATCTCGTCGAGCTCGCGAAGATTGCTGGCGAGCGCTTGCATCGCAACGCTGACGCAATTCTGATTTGGCGCGACGTCATTCAGGAGGACGCGACAGTGCCGGGAGCACTGGACGCACTCGAGAAGCTCGCCGAGCGCGAGAAGGACTGGGCGACGTTCGCCTATACGCTCGAGACGCGGCTCGGACTCACGCACGACGGCACCGAACGCATCAAGATTTTGCAGAAGCTTGGAACGCTGTACGCGGAGCACCTCGGTGATGTCGCGAAGTCTGCCGGCGCGTGGAAGCGTGTACTTGAGATTGAGCCTCGCAACGGACGCGCGCTGCGCACCCTGCGAGAGACCTTTCTCGCCGCCAGCGATTGGCAAGGACTTGAGACGCTGTACGGCGATGCGGGCGATTGGGAAGGGCTCGTTGAGGTCCTCGGCGCCGCTGCCGATAAGGCCACAGATCCCGCAGCGAAGGTCGCGCTCAGTTTGAGGGCGGCTGAGCTTTACGAAAATCAGCTAGCCGAGCCCGCCCGCGCTTTCCGCGCCTACGAGCGTGTGCTCGCCGCCGATCCTAACAACGTTCGCGCAGCAGGCGCGCTCGTCCAGATCTACGAAAAGGACCAGAAGTGGCAGCGCCTGCCTGCGCTCCTCGAAGTCATCCTTAGGTCGCTGCGCAAGGACGCACCAGAGCGCCTTAGCGTGCTGCAGCGCTTGCGCGATCTTACACTCACCGAACTGCGTGATACCGAGGCGGCGCTTGTCTGGGCCCTCGAGGCCTACCAATTTGCGCCGCAAGACGAAGAGGTTCGCCGCGCGCTAGAAAGCACTGCTGAGAAAGGCGGCGCATGGGACGCTGTCGTCGCTGCGTACGTCGCGCGCATCGGCGCGTCCGGTAAGAAGGACGCGGATGCCCCGGATGCGGGCGAAGTGCTCTACTTGCGCCGGCGCGTCGCAAGCATCTCTGGCGACAAGCTTCAGCATGCTGACGCCGCGATCACGCAGCTTCGCGAAATCGTTGCTGCCGATCCCGGAGACACGGAAGCGACCAGTTCTCTCGAGAAGTTCTACCGCACAGCCGGACGCTGGCTCGATTTGCGCGAGCTCTATGTACAGCGCCTCGAACACGCGGAAGATTCGACTGCCAGATTTGCAATTCTCTCCGAGCTCGCGAAGCTCGAAGAAACGAACTTTTCGGACGCGGCTTCCGCTGCTACGCGCTATCGCGCGATGCTCGAGATCGATCCGAACGACCTCGAGGCGCTCGCGGCGCTCGATCGTTTGGCGGCGGGCGCCGAACGATGGGAAGAGCTAGCAGAGATCCTGAAGCGTCGTCGCGAGCTTGTATCCGACGATCGCGTTCGCAACGAGATTACGTTGCGCCTCGGCGTGACGCTGTCTGAACGCTTGAACGATCCCACTGGCGCGCTGGACGCTTTCTCGGATCTATTGAGTGCGGTGCCTGGTCATGGTCAGGCGGTGGCAGCGCTCGAGCAGTTAGCGGAGCGGTATCCAGCGTCTTCGCAAGCAGCTGGGCGTTTGCTCGAGTCTGCGTACGAGACAAGCGGCGCGTTCGATAAGCTTGGTCGCGTACTCGATGCGCGCCTCGCAGCGACGAAGAACGAAGCGGAGCGACGTGAGCTTCGCTTGCGCGTAGCCGAGCTTAGCAGTGGCAAGCTCGGTAATGCGCCGGCGGCGTATCGCGCGCTCGAAGCGGCGTTCTTGGATCGACCGAACGACTCGGACCTTTGGGATCGCGTTGCGAGCGCTGCGAATGCAGCGAAGCAACACGAAGCTTTGGCGACCGCGTACTCGACTGCGATTGAGCTTGGCGACGCGCAAGGTGAGGGCGCGCTAACCACGAGCGATGTGACCGAGCTCTCCAAGCGCACGGCGAGACTCTACGACGATGTACTCGAACGCCCCGACGCCGCCGAGCCGTTCCACAAGCGGGTCCTCGTTGGCGAGCCGCTCGACGAGATTTCCTTCCGTGCGTTGAAGGACCTCTATACCAACCGCGAGCGTTGGGACGACCTGCAGGTACTTTATCGCAATCGCATCGCCGAGACAGTCGATGCGGAAGCGAAGCTCGACCTTTTGATGCAAGTTTGTTTCCTGTTCGAGGAAATTCTCGACGATACCGAGAAGGCGATTCGCGCCTACCAAGACGTGTTGGAGCTCGCCCCGGAGCACGACTCCGCGCGTCGCGCGCTCGAGCGTTTGTACCAGCGCACCTCGCGCTTCCGCGATTTGGCCGCGTTGCTCACCGGCGAGCTTGACCGGGCGACCGGCGCCGAACGCATCGATCGTTTGATGCAGATCGGCGAGATCTACGAGAAGCAATTGCGCGAGCCGAGTCCCGCCGTGGATCATTTCGAGACAGTGCTTCAAGAGGCGCCGACTCAGATGCGCGCGCAGGACGCGCTTGAGCGGCTGTTAGCCGAGCCTTCGCAGCGTCAGCGTATCGCTACCATTCTGGAACCTCTCTACGACGCGCAAGGTGGCTGGGCAGACCTGGTGCGCATTCTGGAGGTGCAGCTTGAGGACGTGCGTGACCCCGGATCGCGCGTTGCGCTTCTCATGCGCATTGCCGAGCTTTCGGAGCAACGTCTGCACGCGACCGATCGCGCATTCAACGCGCTCGAACGCGCTGTCCTAGCAGAGCCAAGTGACGGCCACAGCCGCGCTGAGCTTGCACGCATCGCGGCAGCGCGGGGCGAGGAACGAGCGCGTGCTTCCGTGCTTGAGCGCGCCATCGAGGCGAGCGAATCGTCGCAGGTGCAAAGCGAGCTGCTTCTGGAAGTGGCGAATCTGTGGAACGATCCCATCCGCGATTCGGAGAAGGCAGAAGCCGCGTTCGAGCGCCTTATCGAGCTTGATCCGACCGATGCCGATGCGGTGCTTGCTGCATCGCGCGCGTTGCAGGTCATTCACATGCAGCGCGGAGATCATCGCAAACTGGCCGAAGATCTTCGCCGCCAGGTTCGATTCGAGAATGACGCGCAGGTGCGCAGTCGTTTGCTCGTTCGGCTTGGGGAGTTGCTCGAGGGCACGCTTGGTGACGCGCACAGCGCCGTCGAAGTTCATGTGCAACGCCTGGAGCACGACCCCAACGACGTCGACGCCATGCGCTCGCTCGAGCGTTTACACGCCGCGCTTGGGCAGTGGAACGAGTTGGTTGCTGTCCTGCGCATGCGTGACAACGTCACCAACGACGAGAATGGTCGCCGCGAAATCGCGCGTGACATCGCTCGCATTCTCGAAGAGAAGGTTGCTGACCGCGACGCCGCGATCACTGCGTACAGCGATATGCTTTCGAGCTTCGGGCCCGATCGCGAAACGCTCGAATCCTTGTCGCGTCTCTACGAGAGCACCGAACGCTGGTCCGATCTCTCCGAAGTGCTCAATATGGAGCACGAGAGATTGGTCTCGTCGGGCAGTGATGCAACCTCGGTTGCGCAAAATCGATTCCGCTCTGCCGAGCTATTACGCACGCACCTGAGCGCCAAAGATCGCGCGATTGACGCCTACGCAGAAGTTCTGGAGCTTGCGCCGCAGCACGATGGGGCCGTCGCCTCACTTGAAGCCCTCATGGCCGAAGGCGACGACTCGGAGAAGATTGCAGCCGCGCGAGTGCTTTTGCCCCGCTACGAAAGCGGCTCTCTCTACGACAAGCTTCTTCTCGCCTTTGCTGTACTGGCCGAATCCGACGAGCCGATGGAGCGCACGCGCGCGTTGCGTCGCGCAGCCGATGTATCGGACACAGGGCTCAATGACCCTTCTGGAGCGTTCGGTTGGATGGCACGTGCAGTGCGCGCCGGCATTGGCGAAGACGATCTTGGCAACCTTCTGATCGAAGCCGAACGTCTTGCCAATCCTGTGGCCGCTGGGACGACTACGTCGCGCTTCTGCGCGATGTCGCTCCGGATATTGGCGATGGCGATTTGCAGATTGCTACGTATGCACGCATCGCTGACATCGCCAAGACTCGCCTCGACGACCTTACGCTCTCGCGGGACTACTACCTGAAGGTAATCGAAGAGCGTCCTGACGATGCGACTGCGCTCGATGCCCTGGAAGAGATCTTCACCACGACGCGCGATCCAGAAGGTCTGCTCGACATCTTGCGTCGCAAGACCGATCTGGCGACGAATGCCGACACGCGCGTCCGTCTGCTACTGCGTCAGGCCGAGATCTCGGAGACTCAAACTCGCGACGTCAACGCCGCGATTGAAGCCTACGAGCAAGTGCTTTCCGACGCAGATCCGATCGATGCCTATCGCGGTCTCGAACGACTCTACCCGAAGACTGAGCGCTATCAGGACCTCGCAGCTCTCTACGAGCGTCAGATCGAGAAGCGCGTTGGTGACATGGTCGAAGCGCACTACGCGCTGGGCAAACTCTCCGCGGAGCGCCTCCAGGATTCGAGCCAAGCACTGCACCATTTCCGCGAAGCGGTCAGCAAGCACTCGAATCACGCAGCAAGCATCGTCGCGCTCGAAGCGATGATGGTCTCAGGCGAGCACCGCGCTGAAGCAGCGGAGATCCTCGAGCCGGTCTACCTTGCCCGTCTGGATTGGCAAAAAGTGATCGCATCGCTCGAAGCACGCATCACTCCCGACTCTGATCCCGATGTGCGAAAGAAGTTGCTCGCACGCTTGGCGGAGTACCACGAGGTCCAGCTCGAAGACATCGATGCCGCAGTCGAGACCTACGCGCGCGTGTTCCGCGAGGAGCCAACCGACGAGACCACGTGGGACGTGCTCACCCGTTTGACGCGCACCAATAGTAAGTGGGGACGTCTCGCTGAAATTTACGGCGAGACGTTGGCCACCATCGACACCGACGAGCCGGCCACCGCGCGGCTCGCGATGATTACCGGTCGTCTGCACGATGAGAAGACCGGCGACCTTGTGAAAGCGGCGGAGTTCTATCATCGCGCACTTCGTTTCGATCCAACGGATCGCGCGGCCTTCGATGCGGTTGAATCGGTCTACTTGCGGCAGAACTCTCAGGATGCGCTACTCGCGCTCTACCGCGAGCAAGCGGACATCGCTCCCGACGACGCCACGCGCCTACGTCTTTTGCACAAGCTGGCAGCGATTCACAATGAAGTTCGCAACGACGCGGACGCAGCCATCGACGCGTACCGCGAAGTGCTCGACGCGGCGCCGAACGACGCGACAGCCCTACGCGTGCTTGATGCGCGTTACGCCGAGCTTGGCCGCCACCAAGATCTTGCCGACCATTTACGGCATCGCATCGATCTCGGGCCGGTCGGTGGCGATGACATAGAGCTCAAAGCCCGTTTGGGCGATTTGCTTGCGACGCATCTCAACGACAAGAGCTCTGCCATCGATCTCTACGAAGAGATTCTCGCGAAGAACCACACGCATCACTCCACGATTGTCGCACTTGAGACACTCATTCGGGACGAAGAGTATCGGATGCGCATCATCCAACTGCTCGAACCCATCTATCGCAAGGCGGGGCAATGGAAAAAGCTCGTGGCCATCTTCGAGGCGCAGATTCCTCTCGTCGATGATTCGATGGAACGCAGTCGCATCCTTGGCGAGATTGGCGAACTCTACGAACAGAAGGGTCGCGACGGCGACATGGCGTTCGCTGCCTGGGCTCGCGCACTTGCCGAAGATCCAGGAAGCGAGAAAGCACGCGCCGAGCTCGATCGCTTAGCCGCGCTGCTTGGCATGTGGGATGCGCAGGTCGCCGCCTACGAAGACGCCATCACTCATACTCAGGACGAAATTCTCATTGGGCAATTTTTGCGTGCTATCGCCAAGACGCACGACGAGCATCGCGGTGATCCGCGTGGCGCGATTCAGACGTACGAGCGCTTGCTCGCGCACGACGACCAAGACAACGCGCCGTTCGACGCGCTCGAGGGCCTGCATACGATGGTCGGCGATTGGCTTGGTCTGGTAGACGTGCTCAACCGCCGCGTTGAGCGAAGCTACGACGCTGTGGAACGCGGCGAGTTCTTGCGTCGAATGGGATCGGTGCGTGAGGAGCTCATTGGGGATCGCGACGGCGCAGTCGCGGCATTCCGACGCGCGCTTGACGAGAACGACACCGACGAGCTTGCGCTCGAGGCGCTCGACCGTCTCTATTCACAGGGTGAAGAGTGGGAGCTTCTCGCTGACGTGTTGCGTCGACGCGCCGAGCTCACTCAAGAACCTGAGTTGCGCGCTGAACTCGGCATGCGGTTGGGCGAGCTCTTCGAACAAAAGCTTCGCCAAGGGGCCGATGCAATCCCGGTCTTCGAACGCGTGCTGGACGACAAACCCAATGATAAAACCGCCGTGAGCGCTCTCTCGCGCCTCTATGAGGCGCAAGGTATGTGGCCCGAGCTTCTCGACAATCTGCGCCTGCGCGCGGGCATGTCCGAGAATCCGAGCGAGAAGGTAACGCTTCTTGCGCGCATTGGCGAAGTGCTCGAGAAGGAAACCAACGATGTTAACGATGCGCTCTCGGCCTATCGCGACGTCCTCGATATTGATCGGGCGCACGCGCCGACGCTCGACGCACTTCTTCGCATCACGAAGCTCGACGAGTATCGCGCGACCGCCGCAGAGATTCTCGAACCACGCCTGCGCGAGCTTGGCCGTTACGACGACTTGGCACAGCTTCTCGAAAGCACAGCTGAAGGCATATCGGACCCGATTACCAAGCATGCAGAGCTACGTCGCATAGCCGCCTTGCACGAAGAGCAGCGCTCCGATGCCAAGGCAGCCTTCGAAACGCTACGTCGGGCGTTCGCGGAAGACCCGGCCGATCAGGCCACCAGCACTGACCTGGAACGCCTCGCGGAATCTCTGAATGGCTGGGACACGCTGAGCGAGACGCTCTCCGCGCGTGCGTCGACGGTACTCGATCCCAATGATGGCAAGCGCATCTACATGCGCCTCGCGTGGATCCTCGAAGAGAAGCTTGGCAACGACGCGCAAGCGATTGAGGCCTATCGTCGCGCCGCCGAGCTCACTGGCGACGAGGACGATGTGCTTGCGGCACTGGAGCGTCTCTACGAAAAGACGCATCAGTGGAACGATCTATCGGAGACACTGGACCGTCGGCTTGCTGCTGCGAGCGATCCTGCGCAGTCAACAGAGCTGCTGTTGCGTCTAGGGCAGTTGCGCGAATCGCAGTTCCACGACCCGCGCGGTGCATTCGAGGCCTATCGCGAGGTCTTGGACCGCAGCCCCAGGAAGGGCGTGCGGCCGATGCACTCGAGCGGTTGAGCAGCGAGCGCAGCCTTGCATCCGAGATTCTCGAGATCTTGGAGCGCGTTTATCGTGATCGCGGCGCCATGGATCGCGTTGCCGCGCTCTTCGACAAGCGAATCGAGCTTGCGGAAAGCGACAGCGAGAAAGTGCGCTTGTTGCAGGAGGCGGCGTCGTTGTGGGAGCACGACCTTGGGCAACCGGCCCGCGCGCTGCAGTCATTGCGCGATGCATTTGAAGTCGACCCGCGTGACGAGGCCGTGCTTGGCGACATCGAGCGCTTGGCTCCGCTGACTGGATCCTGGGAAGTCTTGCGCGGCCTGGTCGAGGCCATCGCCGATCGCAGCGAGCT
Organism: Sandaracinaceae bacterium; assembly: GCA_016712745.1. Lineage (GTDB taxonomy): Bacteria > Myxococcota_A > Polyangia > Polyangiales > JADJQN01 > JADJQN01. Next base: position 44,853 of record JADJQN010000006.1, on the reverse strand, counting down.
CACTCGGGCCACCCGGCGCGATTTGCACTTGCGCGCGGCGCATTGGTATCGGGATCACATGCAAGACGCGGCTTCGGCCGAGGCCCGTTACCGTTCGGTCATCGAGCTCGATGCTGAAGCGGAAGACGCGCACAATGAGCTTATCGAGCTATTGCGCGTGCCGGGTCGCGAACGCGACTTGGTCGCAGCACTGAGGGCGCACGCTGCGGTCGAAAGCGACGAGTTTACAAAGAAGGAACGCTACCGCGAAGCCGCACGTGTAGCCGAAGCCTCGTTGAACGACGAGAAACTTGCTGTCGACGCGCTCGAGAAGTTGCTCGAGATTGACGGCGGCGATGCCGAGGCCCTTGACGCTTTGATTCGCCTTCGCGAGAGCGCAGGCGAGTTCGAGGACGTGGTCTCGCTGCTCGAGCGCCGAATCGAAGTGGAGAGCTCCCCCGACGCGCGCCTCGGCCTGCGTCGGCGCATGGCTACGGTGCGTGGGTCCAAGCTCAATGATGTGAAGGGCGCGGTTCGCGCACTGAACGAAGTGCTTGACGAGTCGCCCACGGATGCAGAGGCAATGGCTTCGCTCGAGGCCATCTACGAGAAGGAAGGCGACCACGAGGAGTTGGTTAAAATCCTTCAAAAACGCCTCGATTTGGCCGAAATTCCCAGCCAACGCATCAGCGCGCGCCTTCGCTTGGCGCGCCTTGTAGAGGAACGGTTCGACAATCGCAGCGACGCCATCGAGCATTTGCGCGAAGTACTTGCTGAAGAGCCGACGCATACGGGCGCGCAGGATGAGCTTGAGCGTTTGTTTATCGCTGAGGCGCGCTTCGACGATCTTGTGGAATTGCTCTCGCAGCGGGCGTCCGACGCTGCGGGTCGAAACGACCTAGCCGATGAGCTTGCAATTCTTTTCCGGCTTGCGGAACTGAACGAAGCGAAGCTCAACAACAAGTCGGGCGCCATCGGCGTCTACGAACGAATTGTTGGCCGAGAGCCGCACAACAGGACTGCGTTGAGCGCGCTTATTCGATTGTACCGGGAGCAAGATGATCTGGTCAGCGTTGCGTCTACGATGGAGCGCATGCTTGGCGCGCAGCGAGGCGCTGAAGCAGTGGCGACTGCCTTGAGCCTCGCAGAGCTTGCCGCAAATGAGCTGCACGATGACGCGCGTGCGGAGGATGCGATGCGGCTGGCGCTGGAGATCGACCCCGAATCGAGCGAGACACGCGACAGGCTCAAAGCTCACTACGAGAGTCGCAGCAAGTTCCGCGAGCTTGCCGAGATGCTCAGCACCGAGATCGAAGCAGCGGGCAACCCCGCTGACAAGGTCTCGCGTTACCGTCGCGTTGCCGCTCTTTACTCGGAGAAGCTCGGCGATCCCAATAGCGCAGCCACGACTCTCGAGAAGGCCGCACAGCTCGCTCCGGACGACCGCGAGATCCTCTTGCCGCTCGCGGACCTCTACATTGCCGCCGCTCGTCAAACTGACGCCGTGCCGGTGCTCGAGCGAATCATCGCGTCGTTCGGGGGCAAACGCACGAAGGAAGTGGGCCAGTTCCATCACCGTCTCGCGCAAGCACTTGAAGGGGCAGGGGAGCGCGAACGCGCACTCGCGCAGTACGATGCGGCGTTCAAGCTCGACCTCACCAACGTCGCGATCCTTCGCGATCTCGGCAAGATCACGCATGCGATGGGCGATTATGACCGCGCGCAGAAGACGTTCCGTGCGCTTCTTCTGCAGAAGCTCGACGCCTCGTCGGGTATATCGAAGTCGGAGGTCTACTTCTACTTGGGCGATATCTCGCACAAGCAGAACGACACGCCCAAGGCTATCAACATGCTCGAGCGCGCTATTGCGGAGGACAAAACCAACACGCGTGCTGCGGAGTTCTTGCGCGTCTTGAAGGGCTAGCACCTCCGTTATGTCAACGGTCGTTTCGATCAACGGAGATGTGTGCGCTGAGCAAGAGGCGCGCGTCTCCGTTTTCGATCGAGGCTTTCTGTACGGCGACGGTGTGTTCGAAGTCATGCGAACCGCGCGCGGCGTGCCATTTCAGCTGGACGCGCATTTGCTGCGCCTGCGCGCCGGGGCCCAGGCGATTGGAATCGCGCTACCGGCCGAGGCATCGCTGCGGCGGGAGCTGCAAGCTGTGCTCGATAGGCGCGCCGGCGTCGAGTCGTTCGTGCGAATAGTCGTCACTCGCGGCGTGGGGGAGAGCGGAGTTTTGCCAGTCGGTGCGAATGCCCCGACGCGCGTCATCATTGCGACCGATTTGCGCTTGCCTGATGCACGCGTGTACGAGCAGGGCCTTCATGCAGCAACAGTCGTCGCGGAGGCGTGCCACGGCGAGCTTGGACTCGAAGACGGCAAGGCGACGCAATACTTGCGCAACATCCTCGCGTTGCGCATCGCCCACGCGCGCGGCGCGCAAGACGCGCTGCTCCTCGATACGATGGGCAACGTGATCGAGGGCGCCACGAGCAATGTTTTCGTAGTGCGTGGTTTCTCCGCGGTCACTCCCGCGAGCTCGAGCGGAGCCCTCTCTGGCATCACGCGCGGCGTTGCGGTGAAGCTTCTCGAGCGAATGGGAATGACCGTGCACTACGCCGCCATCCCCATTAGCGAGGTGGCGGGCGTCGACGAGTGTTTCCTAACGAGCTCCATCCGCGGTGTCGTCCCGGTCACCACAATCGATGGCCGGAAGGTTGGCAGAGGCGTTGTTGGACCCGTGACCGAGGGCCTGATGGCCGCTTACGCGGCACTTCTTAGCTAAACATTGCAGTTCGCCCGAGGGTCGGCTACAAAGTCCGCCTTCCTGGGAGAATCTCAATGGTTTCCGATACGCAAAAGACGTGGCGCCGCCGCGACGCAAAGACCGCCAAGTTGGGCAAAGATCAGAAGAAAGCCCGCGCGAAGGCCGGTACGCCCAAGTTCCCGATCCACCTCGACGCAGCGAAGCCCGCCGCAAAGCCGGTAACTTCGGCAGCAGCCAAAAAGTAGGTCGGTTGAGCGGAGAGGACCCGTCCTCCCCCTCATCTGGGCGGAGCCATGCAGAACGTCTAATGTTGCGGAGCAGCTCGAGCAGTACGGGCGCCGCGACGACGCGTTGTGCGCTCGGCAAGCGCTGCACTGCCTGACTCGTGCAACGCTTCGACCACCGGACGGCCCTCGATGCCAGGCGTTTGCGGCAGGCCGAGCGCGGACAAAATCGTGGACGCTGTGTCCTGCGTATTTACGCGACGTGTAACGCGCGTATCTCGCGCCGCAGCTCCGCCCCACGCGTACCACGGAATATGGCGATCGACCTCAGAGGCGCTGCCATGGCTGCGCCGATGCCCTCCGTGATCCGAAGTTACGATGAGCAGCACGCGCGCAAGGCCACCCGCACGATGTGAAAGCGTATCAACGACGCGCTCGGTGCACTGGTCGGCATGTTCGACGGCGGCGAGATAGGGCTGCGACATCCATCCATGACGATGGCCGGCCTGATCCGTATCGGCGAAATGGAGAAAGACAATACCCGGTCCGCCCGTGCGCAGAACGGTGCTAGCTCGCGAGACAATTTGATCGCAACCACGCCCGGCAATGATGAAATTCTCTGCGCCGCCTTCATCGACCAGGTGACGAAGCTTGTTCTTGCCGACGACCATCGTTGTGGCGAGTCCGGCCATCCGGGCCACACGAAACATCGTCGGAAAGCGAACGACGCCTTGGCTTGGGCGATAGGCATTCCACGCCATTCCATGCACCGGCAAATCCACGCCAGTAACCATGGACGCGTGTGAGGGCAGGGTCGTCGACCGATGTATCGTCATCGCGTCGGTCGCCCACGTACCTTCATTGCGTAAGCGCGCGAGAGTGTGATTCGCAGGCGTCACTGCATCCGCGCGCAATCCGTCGATGCTGATGAGTACGACAAAGTCTGCGCTGCGTTCAGGCGATGACGCGATGTGCATACCTGCCAGCGGATCTGGCGGCGGCACGAACGGCACGAGCGGCGCCTCGAAAAGATCCACACCTGCGTTGGCGTGGCTCGCATCGTCCGCAGCCTCCCTTGCGACGATGGCCGCGGACGCAACCGCCGGGCGCGCATCCCCCTCATGTACCTGCGCCTGCAGCCCCGTCCCACTGAGCGTGAGCAGGCACATGACAAGCAAGAGCCGAGTGAGCAGGCATATGCGCATGTTCAGGCTTGAGCGTGCGCCGGCGGTGGGCGACCGTCAAGAAACCGTTCTGGACCCGTTCAGTGGAGCGTGTGGTCGCTGCCGTCGTGCGTGATCGTTGGCACGTCGGCTTCTCGGGCTTCGCCGAGTGGCATGGGTACAAGGTAGTCGCGCTGCGACGGTGGCGGCGGGCTAGGCGCCTGCAGCGCTGCGGGCGCGCTCGTGAGCACGAGCGGCGTGACCTCGAGCATTGCCGCCTGCCTTGCGCGCAGCGCGGCAATGCGATCGCGTTCGCCTCGTTCGACGCGGTCGCGGTCGGCTTCCTCTTCGCCCCACCGCTGCAGCGTCGCGCGCTTGCGACGACGCGCGCGCATCGCGGCCAATACGATCAGCACCGACGTCAGCACCCAAAGCCCGCTGCCGCTCATGATCAGGGGCAGGGCGGTGTACCGCTCGTTCAGCTCCTTACGCCATTCGCGCTCGAGTGTGCCAAGCGTGCGATTATACGCCTCAAAAATCGCCGTCGGAAAAGCTCGTCCACGACGCAGCTCACGAATCAGACGCGGCACGCGGTCGGCGTGATCCGTGTCGTCATGCATAAAGGCAACGAACGAAGCACTTTGCGCATAGGCGATGTTCACCTCATGCGCGCGCGACGGAAACGAACGGGAAAGCGCGCGCATCGTAACAAGGTTGCCGCTTACGTTGGCTTCCCAAAGGGTGCGCACGCGTTCGAACGAGCGCTCGCCGCTCTGATTGATCGCAACACCCTCCACGAACCAACGCGGCAAGGGCACACCGTTTACCGCGCGGTGCAGTGCGATGTGACTGAGCTCGTGCGCAAACACCAAGCGCAGATTTGGAAGTTCCCAGGTCTCGGGCGCGGACAGCGTCAGAAGAATCCAACCGGACGCAGGATAGGCAACGCCACTCGCATACGCCGGCGGCGGCGCATTGAGCGGCGCGAGCCGCTCCATCTCTTGCGGATCCTTACCGATGCGTACGACGAGCCTTGCGTCTACGTCGCCCCCAAGCTCCTCCACGATGCGCGGCCACTCTTTGTCGTACGCGCGCATCAACCCGAGCGCTTCTTCGCGTGCTCGCGCGGGGTAAACCCACTCGACTTGTCCCCGCCGCTCCGTCACGAAGCCAGGCGGTGGTGCTGGCAGGACTAGGTCCGGGCCATCCTCCACGTCGACTGGAAGCTCGCGTGGCGTCAGCGGCAGCTCCTGGGCGAAACTCGGAGCTGTCCACCATGTGAGCCCGGCTGAGGCCCACAAAGTTGCGGCAAAGACGATGGCGCGCACGATCCGAGAGAGCACTCAACACCCGGAGCCCTTATTGGGCTAAATCCTAGCATCGCAAGCTCTCGACGGCCTGCAGTACTTTGATATCGTCACTTCCTATGAACGCGCGCGGGCTTTTCAACTTCATTTTTACCTACGCCTGGACCGGTTCCCTGGCCTCGGTGGTGCTTCTGGAGCACGCGATCAAGGAAGATCCCGAACGATTTCGCGCGATGGAGCGAACGTGGGCCAAGGTCCTCGCCAAGGCTTGGGGCCTTCAGGTCGCGACCTATGGAGCCGAGAAAGTCGATCCGACGCGCGCCTACATCTTCATGGGCAACCATCAAAGCCAAGTCGACATCGTCGCTGTGATGCATGCCTTGCCGCAGACGCCAGGGTTTCTCGCCAAGAAAGAACTTCGCAAGATCCCCTTCATGGGCCGAGCGATGGAAGTCGGCGGCCACGTCTTCATTGATCGCGGACGGCGTGAGCGCGCGATCGCAGCGGTCGAAGACGCTGCAAAAGTAATCCGTGCCGGCTCGTCAATCGTTGTGTTCCCAGAAGGCACACGCATGGATCGCGAAGAAGTCGGCCCGTTCAAGAAGGGGCCGTTTCATCTCGCGATGACCGCGGGCGTGCCGATCATTCCGTTCGGCATTCGCGGCACACGCAGCATCTTGCCGAAGCACAGCTCCAACGTGGTTCCCGGCAGCATCGAAGTACACATCGGCAAACCGGTCGATGCCAGCGAGATCAAGAACATGTCCATTGAAACATTGATGGCGCGCGTGCGCAGTGACATCGCTACATTGAGCGCGATGCCTCTATCCGACCAAGCGTGATGTGCATCAGGGTGAGCCCGTGCGCGGGCGCGGTTTGCCCTGCACGTTGACGACTCGTTCCCGGTTCTAGAAGCGCTTCGACTTCCGCGATTGACATGCGTCCGCGTCCAACGTCAAGCAACGTCCCGACGATGATGCGCACCATGTTCTTCAAGAACGCGCGTCCCTTAACTTCAATGGACAGCAACTCCGGGTGGCCGAGTGCGCCTTCCACGACGCGCATGTCGAGGACTTCGCGCACCGTTGTCTTTCGATCATCGTCGGATGCGCGAAACGCTGCGAAGTCGTGCTTGCCGATCAACTTGGTGGCGGCTTCACGAATCGCGGCCACGTCGAGTCGGGGGGGGCTTTCTTTGAAGTCCGGCTCGGTCAGGCGCGCGTGGGCGAAGTGCCATGACATGTGGCGATAGATGGGCTGACGCGGCTCGTTGAAGAGGATGAGATAGCGATACGTCTTGTCGAGCGCGTCGTAGCGCGGGTCGTATTTCGGCGGCACGGCGGACGCACTCACGATAGAGATGTCGTCCGGCAACGAAACGTTCAGCCCGAGCATCCACCCGCGAGGATCGATCAGTCGCTTGGCTTCGAAGGCCACGATTTGATGCAAGGCATGCACACCGGAATCGGTGCGACCCGCGCCGCGCACGCGCACCGGATGCCCGGCCATCTTCGCGATGGACGCTTCAAGCACGCCTTGCACCGTGCGCTGGTCGTCCTGCCATTGGTATCCGCAGAAGTCGTCTCCGTCGTAGGAGACAACGAGGCGGATGCCATTCGGAAACTCGTCGCTCACGACGACTAAAGATTGAAGCCGAGGCCTGCGACCCAGCCGGTAGCGCTGGTGACAAGCGCGTGGCCTTGCCCTGAAACACCGAACATCTCGCCGAAGATAAAGGCGTGGTTGATGCCCCACTCCTCATCGAGCGCGCGAGCTGCTGCGCGATCGAAGAAGTCGAGTTCGATGCCGAGCTGAAGACCCCAGCGCAAACCCCAGCTCAAACCGGTCGCATCCGTGTCTGCGCCCGTGCTTGCAGTCCAATACGTGAAGTCTTCGCCGATTTTCCCGGTGAACACGAACGGCAAACGAAGCAAGCGCGCGAGTACGTCGATGCGCAAAACCGCGAGCGCTGAAAACGGCAGTAGCGTCAGCTTGGTTTGCTCGCCGCCGCTCACCTGTTGGCCCGTGGCTGAGTCAATGGCATTCGCTGCATACGACGCGCGTCCGAAACCCGTGCCGAACGAAAGCGTTCCAACGTAGGGAATGCGATAGAGCACGACGTCGAACTCGAACTGCCACAGCGGACCTTTGTCGGAGCCAAAGAAATCGGCGAAAGTTGTGCCGCCCACCGACGGTGCGTACTGACCAAAGCGCGCCTCGATGCCAAAGAATTCGGGTGACGCAACGTCTTCGTTGTCATCCCAGTCGTTGGTCCACGTGTCTTGCGCGTGTGCGCTTGGAGCTGCGGCGAAAAGTACGGTGACGCCCACGAGAAGCGCCGCTGCACCGATACGTTTGCGAAGAAGGACGATGCCGACCGCGAGCGCAACTACAATCATCCAAGCACTTCCGTTGACCCCGCCGACGCGACTCACGCTGCAAGTTGACGCTGAGCCGCCGCTACTCTGATAGGCATCCCAGAATCCGGTCGTCTGAATGCGCGTGAAGCACGATCCAGTGGTGAGTCCCGAGCGATTGCGCGCGACATCCTGACTTGCGAGTGCCACGTACCCGCGTTCACCAATCGCCATACCCAACGCCGATGGATTGATATCGAACGATGTCGCTGACGTGATCGTGTACACGTACACGCCTTCGGGAGCCGTCCAATCAAGCGAAAGTACGTCGCCGGCTGCGAGAAAGCTCGACGTGCACCCCGTTGAGTCAGTCCCCGCGTCCACGTCGCCCGCATCTACATCGGTGCCGCCGTCGGCCGTCGCGCTGCCGCCGATATTGGTATCCACGTAGACGCGGTACGTCTGGCCGACCTCCGTGCTCGTCGATGCTGCCCATGCGACGTGCGCCTGCGTGTCGCCGTCGGAGACCACAACCGATGAAGGTTCGCCCGGCGCGACGGTATCAACGGTCAGATCAAGGGGAGCGAACGTGGTGACGGCTTCGCTGCTGCGCTCGCTGGTCGTCGAAAGAATAAAGATGTGATTGGTGCCTTCGTTGTCGCAGATGTCGAACTGCGAGAACGCGATCGGCTCGAGCGTGTACATGCTGCGGCCGCCAGTGTTCAGCGAAAAGAGATAGGTGCACGCAGTGCTCGTCGTGGAGGTGCGGTTTACCGCATCGTTGCAGGCGGTGCCGCGCCAAAAATCTAGAGTTGTCTGCGAGGCGGGTATTCCGTTCATCAACAACGTGATCGTTGCGTCGATCTCGCACTCGTATGCATTGATCGCAACGAGGGGCATCGTGGTCGCATCGTTGGGCGACGGTCGGTCCGAGATTGCGGTAATCGACGCCGTCATCTGCGCGTGCGCCGTCGCACTCGTGCCCAGTGCGGCACCTACGAGGAGCGCAGCGAGCAAGAAAGGTTTGGACATGGTGCTTATGCTTAGCAAAGTTCGCTCCAACGCGTTTCCACGAGAAACCGGCAGGGTCCGGTCCGAAGTTCGCGACATTCTGACAGATTCCGAGGCTCGCCGAAACCAGAGAGTGACATTCCGTCATCGGCCCGATTCGCCTGCAACGCACGAGATCTTCCTCGCGGAGGTCCGCGTTCGCTAGCATGTCTTCCGTGCCGCCCGCTTTTGTGACGCTCCAGATCAAGGTCCAGCCAAGGGCAAAGCGCACGGCCTTTCAAGGCATGCGCGAAGGCGTCTACCGGATAGCGTTGGCCGCGCCGCCGGTGGATGGAGAGGCGAACGCAGAGTTGGTCGCTTTCTTGGCCGGCTTACTCGGAGTTACGAAAAAGAGCGTGACAGTTGTGCGCGGCGCGTCCAGCAAACAGAAGCTCGTGCGAGTAGACGGCGTCTCGATCGAGGATGTGGCGCGTGCTTTGGAAATCGCTGAGTGACTAGGCTAACAACAAACGTTCGGCGATCTGCACCGCGTTGAGAGCCGCGCCTTTACGGAGATTGTCCGAGACGATCCACATTTGCAGTCCTCCCGCTTTGCCCAGGTCTGCACGAATACGTCCAACGAACACTTCGTCACGGCCAACGGCGTCGATAGGTTGCGGATAGCGTCCGGCCTCGAAGTCATCGACCACTTCGATGCCTGGCATCTTGCTCAAAATGGCACGCGCTTCACTTGCGGTAAGCGGGCGCTCGGTCTCCAACGTAACGGCCTCGCTATGACTCGAGATCACCGGCACACGCACTGTCGTTGCCGACACGGCAAGCTCAGGCAGCCTGAGAATGCGGCGCGTCTCGTGAATGATTTTGAGCTCTTCTTCTTGGTAGCCCGTCGTCGCGTCCGGCTTCCAGCTCATGAGAAGGTTGCCCGCCAATATTCCTGGAAGCGAGCCGCGCTCGACTTCTTCGCCCCGCGCGAGCTGGGTAAGTTGCTTACGCAAGCTTTCCATCGCTGCCGCGCCGGCGCCGCTGATAGATTGGTACGTCGACACAACTACGCGCGTAAGCTTCGCGGCATCGTGCAAAGGCTTGAGCGCCATCACGAGCTGAATCGTGGCGCAGTTGGGATTTGCCACGATACCGAGCGGACGCATTTGCGCCTGATCGATGTTCACTTCTGGAACGCAGAGCGGCACTTCGGGATGGGTGCGCCACGCCGACGAATTATCGACCACCAGGGCGCCTGCGGCCGCCGCTATCGGTGCGTACGTGCGCGAGGGGCCTGCGCCTGCCGAAAAGAGCGCGAGGTCGATCCCTTCGAACACCCCTTCATTGAGGGCGCGTACCTGAACTTTTTTCCCCTGGAAAAGAACGTCCTTGCCGGTGCTGCGTTCGGACGCGACCGGTACGAACTGCGCTACGGGGAAGTCGCGCGCCTCGAGAATCCGGCACATTTCAGTACCGACCAGGCCCGTAGCCCCAACCACTGCGACGTTAAAACGTTTTTTCACAATCCGCTCCGGAACGCTCTGGCAGGTTGCGTATAGAAGGATGCCCGTATCGAAGTCAATTCCAGCCCTTGTGGGTCGTCCAAGGGGGCCCCAGAAGGGAGACCGAAATACCGCCCTTTTTTATTCCTGTCGCGGTCTAGAAGGGCGTGTGTTCGCGATGGAGTGCGTGGTAAATGAGCCACGGTTTGCGGCTACTCTGCAGTGTTTGAAGGAACGGTCATGACCCGAATCAAATTGGTGCGTAGAGCTTTCTTAGTGGCGGCCTTGGGCGCGTTGGCAGGTTTACCACTGGCGACCCCGCGAGCGAACGCGCAGACCTTGCCTCCCCCTGCGGCGACCAATCCGGCGGACACGGCGGAGGCGGCTACCGGTGCGCAAGATGATCGCCCGACAACAACCAACGCCAACGCACCCGCGCGCGAACCCGATCTCATCGATGCGTTGCGCGGCGGGCAGGGCGGGCTCACTGCGGACCAGGTCGCGGCGCTCGCTGAAACGACCGCGCCTTCGGTAGCACGCGCCGAGGCGGCGTTGAACTCCGCGCGCGCTGGCGCTGCGCGCGCGTTGCTTGGCATCCTTCCGGTGATCGATTTGTCGGCTCGCTATACGCGGTTGAGCCGAGTGCCCACGCCTTCGTTCGGCACGACGCTGACGCCCGAGCAAGTCGCGATGGCGCAGGCCGCGGTCGACGCGGTCACGGATCCTGCGGCACGCGGCCTCTTCCAAGCAAACCTTGATGGGCAACAAGTGTCGCTCTCGTTCCCCATCGTTCTGGACCAGTACGTGTTGCATGCCGGGCTCACGTGGCCTGTGAGCGATATTTTCTTCTCCATACTTCCCAGCTACCACGCGATGGAAGCGTTGGCCGATAGCTCGGCGGAGCAGCTCGAAGCTCAACATCAAACGGTGGCTTTGCAAGCCCGTGAAGCATTCTATTCGTACGCACGCGCACGCGCCGCGTCACTTGTCGCCGAGTTAATGGTTCGCCAAACCGAAGCGCATCGAGCAGACATCGCCGCCTTTGTGGAGGCCGGCACGGCGGCGCCCGTGGATTTGATGCGGATGGATGCGCAGCTCGCCGCGACGCGTGTTGCGATGGCGCGTGCCAACGGCGGCGTCGCTACGGCAGCGGTCGGTTTGCGCTCGTTGATGCACGTCGAGCCCGCGCGAGATTTGCCGATTGGCGAGAACCTACTCGCGGACGCAGCGCCCGTCACGCAGACACGCGAACAGCTGGTGGACTCTGCGATGTCCCATCACGCAGAAATGCGTGCATTGCGCCGTCTCGTCGCCGCACGTGAGCATTTGGTGAGCGCGCGCAGTGGCACGCGTCTCCCACATTTGGCGGTCAGCGCGAACGCCGACTACGCGAACCCCAACCAACGTATCTTTCCTCAGCGCGCGCAGTTTCAGGGCTCATGGGACGTGAGTGCAATCTTGAGCTGGTCGCCGAATTCCTTGTTCACGGGCGGCCAAGACCGAAATGTGGCCGAGAGCGACCTCGCGCAGGCGCGAGCGGACCTGGCGGCGCTTGAGGACGGCCTGCGCCTCGAAGTGTCGCAGTCGTACGAGGGCTACATCGCGGCTCGCGAGGCGTTGTTGGCAGCGCGCACGGGCGTTGCGGCCGCTGAGGAAAGTTATCGCGTTCGCCTCGAGCGCTTTCACGCAGGCGCCGCTGTCACGAGCGATTTGCTCGACGCCGATTCGGAGCTTACGCGGTCACGCCTCGACCTCATCAACGCCGCCGTGGACCTTCGTATCGCCGAAGCTCGTTTGCGCCGCGCGTCGGGCGAGAGCATCCGCGCGCAGTGAGCGTCGTTGTCGCGGCCGCCGTGATTCGTCGCGAGGGCCGCATCCTGCTTACGCGTCGCATGGCTGGCGCGCATCTCGCCGGCCTGTGGGAATTCCCTGGTGGCAAACTCGAAGAAGGCGAATCCCCGGAAGCCGCGCTCGTGCGCGAGTGTCGCGAGGAGTGCGCCATCGAGATTGAAGTCATCGACATTATCGACGTCGCGTTCCATCGCTACGCAAAGAAGGACGTGCTGCTGCTCTTCTACGAGTGTCGCCTCGTAAACGGCGAAGTGCAGAACAAGCAAGTCGCTGAGCACGCATGGGTACTACCCACCGACCTCGACAACTACGACCTCCCACCCCCCGACGCCCGCCTAGTAACCAAACTAAAAGCCCGCCAATGACGGGGACACGCTCCCCCCTCAACGGGCGAACAATTACGAGCATTTACCGATCGAGTTTGGCCGCGCCAATTTGATACCTACGAAGTGCGCGTGAGTTTCGATGTATCAAATTCACGCGGCCAAAGTCCCGCTGCAAGTCGTTGAAATTGCAGGCCCGTTGGGAGGGGAGCGTGTCCCCATCGGGTCAGCGGGGGGAGGCGAGGAGGGTGAAGGGGCCGCGAGGGTCGCCTATGCGCGTGAGCGTGTGCGGTTTGCCGCGCGTATTTTCGAGGGCCTCGGCGATGGGGGCGTGCAGGAGCGCGAGCGTTTTGTCGGAGTTGGGCGCCAGCAGTTTGTCTTGTGCGCCGATGAGAAGCTCGTCGCCGCGGAAGGTGAGGCTTTGCTGGAGCGATGGCGCGCTCGCCAACTCGCGTGCGGCGTCGTGCGCACGCATCAGCGCGTCGCTAAAGCGCTCGGTGAGTGTGCCGCTTGAGCCACGCTTACGCGAGTAGAGTAGGCCGAGTCGGCCGTCCGCCTCGTCCATGGCGTACTGCGCGTGATGCGCAATCAACACTACGCCGGGGCCGTGTTGTACGTGGGCATAGTTGGTGACGTCCACCCAAACCTCACCGAGCTTCTTCTCCTTGATGAAGGAGTGAAACACCGGAACGAAATCTTCCTGCGAGACTTTGTCGGAAGGCGTCGCAAAGATCTTTACAAAGATGCGCTGCAAATCAATCACGCCGTCACGACCTTCGCATCAGCCGCCGCCTTCTGCCGAGCTTCACCCACGCGCGCGTACGCTTGATTCGACGCGTCGACGAAGAGCTGCGCCTCTTCAATCCGCTGATGCGCACGCTCGCTGGTGACGCCCTCGAACGTGGTGCCGTGCACGCGCGTGAGGTAATGAACGAACTTCTCGCCCGCGAATGGATCCCAAAAAAACTTGGGCTCCACCAAGTAAGTACGAAACTGCGCGACAATGTCGTCCGGCGCGTCGGTCACAAACGCTCCCACGTGGCGCGTGAGCGCTTGTGCCGCGTGCAACATGGCACGGTATGCGCGCTCGGCAGCGCCCGATGGGTCACCGGCTTCGAGCAGAGTGCTCGCCTCGAAAACCTGGCGCTCCGCCGCCGCGAGTCCAAACTCAACGAAGGGGACGACTTCGCCCGCACATTCGCCGACGCCCAAATCACCAATCGTGTACTCGCGTGGGTCGCCCCAATCGCGATAGAGCCCTGGCGCCTCTTGATACGTCGGCATTTCGATCAAATCTTCGACCATCTTACGCAGCGCAAGCTTGCCGATGCGCTGAATGAACGTCTGAAAGCTTTCTTCTTGTACTCGCTCGCGCACGAAACGTTCAGTCAGGCGCGTGACAACATCCGGAATGCGCTTGCTTGGCACGGAGCCGATCGCCAATCCGTATGCGCCGCCGTTCTCTTTCCACTGCCCACCAAGCACGACCTGGAAGTTTGGCACACGACGCCCGTTCACCGCGCGACTCGCACCCAAGAAGCCGAGGTCTCCAACGTGATGCTGTCCGCACGAGTTGAAGCAGCCGCTGACTTTGATGCGCAGCTCCTGGACGCTCTTGTCGAGCGTCAGCGCTTGCTCGGCGAGGCGCGTTCCTAACTCGGCCGCGAGGCCGCGCGAAGCCGAGATGCCAAGCTTGCACGTGTCGGTGCCCGGGCACGACGTCACGTCCACGATCGTCCCTGCCCCCGGCGCATTCAAGCCAATCGCGCCGAGCAAAGTATAGAGCGCCGGCAAGTCATCGTTGCTCACCCAACGGAAGACCAAGTTCTGCTCGATGGTCGTGCGGATGGTGTCGCCGCAAAACTTGCGCGCGAGATCGGCCAGAGCGCGTAGTTGAGCCGAGGTGAGATCACCAAGAGGACACTTAATCGTGACGAGCGAATAGCCGGACTGCCGCTGCTGATAAACGTTTGTGCTTCGCCACGCTTCGAAGCCCTCGGGATAGCGTCCCTTGCGCAGCAGCGACGAGACCTTGATTGGCTTCTCGTCAGTCGCATGAAGCATCCCTAAATACGCCGTGTGCTCCGGAGCATTGGGAATCAGCTTTCGCTCTTCTGCGACGATGCGCCGAAACTCTTCAATGCCGAGCTTTGCGACTACGAACTTCAAGCGTGCACGCGCGCGATTCGTCTTTTCGCCAAGACGGGCGAAGACGCGGCATACCGCCTGAGACAAGGGAAGCAACTCTTCTTCGCTCACAAACTCTTCGAGAAGCTTCGCCTGATGTGGAACTGCTCCAAGACCACCGCCAACATAGAATTCGAAACCGCGCTTGCCCGCTCGATTAACGCCTATAGCTCCAATGTCGTGAATGTTCGTCAGCGCGCACGCGTGATCGCGGCAGCCGCTGAACGCTATCTTCACTTTGCGTCCGAAGTCTTGCGTGTCCGGATGCCCCAACAGGAAATCTGCCATCGCTTTGGCGTATGGCGTCGTGTCGAATGGCTCGTCGTGGCAAACGCCGGCGCGTGGGCATGCGGTGATGTTGCGTACGGAATTGCCGCACGCTTCGCGAGTCGTGATGTCTACGGCCGCGAGGCGACGCATCAGGTCGGGCGTGTCTTCGATGTGAATGAAGTGAAACTGAAAATCTTGGCGCGTGGTTATGTGCGCGATGCCGTCGGAATACTCTTCCGCCAGGTCAGCGATCATCTCGAGTTGCGCTGCGGTCAGCCCGCCGTACGGCACTTTGATGCGCTGCATCCCCGGCGCGTCCCACATGGTCATCGGCCCCTTCGTGAGCTCGCCTGACGGGAAGGGGATTGGCTGCTGTGCCTCGCCATCATGACGCAGGCCGTTGTCGTAGCGCTGGCCGTAGACGCCGCGACGCAGGCGCGTTTCCGCGAACAGCTTCTCTTCGAGCTTTCCTTTTTGGCGAAGCTCGAGCTCGGTCTCGAAGACGTTGATCTCATCGGCCATCGCTTTGGGCAGCTGAGAGTCGAGATGAGTCTTCCACGTGCGGCTTGCCATGCGTCTCCACTTCCGAGCTTGCGTGGCAATTCTACATCGGTCAAGTCAAGTTAGATATGTCTTTAGAGTAGGTACATACTGAAGCTCTTGTGCATACATGATCGTTTCGCTGTGGTATGTTGGCGTGCGGCGCGGTTCGAGCGGGTCGCTTGACACCCTGGGGGCGTACCGCTAGAACACCGCGCCTTGCATGCGGAATTGCTCGGGGATCGTCTAACGGCAGGACGCCAGTTTCTGGATCTGGCTATCTAGGTTCGAATCCTAGTCCCCGAACCAGAACTTAGTTTTGGTTGGTTTTGTGAGTAGTTGGTTCGTTGGTCCCGTCGTCTAGTGGTTAGGACGCTGGCCTCTCACGCCGGTAACAGGGGTTCAAATCCCCTCGGGATCACTGATGGAAAGGGGCGGCACGCGCCGCCCCCTCCACCTCGGCAAAGCCGAGTTGGAGCCTCCCCCACGCGAAGGGACGCGGCGCGTCCCTCGTCGCTGACGCGACTTCATCCTGGCTATTCGTTGTTGCAGCGTGGCTTGGGTTGCGCTTCACGTTGGCTATTCGTTGCTGACGTCTGGTTTAGGTTGCGCTTCGCCCTGGCTTTTCGTTGCTGCCGTGTGGGTTGGGGCGCGTTGCACATCGGGGCATGCGCGCTTACATTCGCGGCGGTTCAATAACCAGGGGTGTGGGGTATGGCGATGCGTATCTTGTTGGCGGTTTCGATGTTGGCGGCGGTGGCTGGTTGTTCGGGTGGCGCTACCCGGGGTAACAATTCAGGCGGGCCGCTCGTTCCGTCGACCGACAACCCGCGGGCGACCTGCGACACGCCGCGTGGCCCCTGGGGCTTCTCAATCGGTCGCCTTCAACAGCCGTGGACCGTGGCGAACTGCGAAGGCGCCGAGTACGACCTCTATAACAACGATTTCTGCGGCCCGGACTTCACCGTTGTCGTTCACTCGGAGCCGTGGTGTGGCGAGTGCATCGCTGACGCGCCGTCGATGAAAGCAAACCTTATCGACCCATACGCGTCGATGAACGTGCGCATCCTCGAAGTGCTTCAGCAGGACATCAACGGCGGTCCCGTCGACGCTGACACGTGCACATCGTGGGGAAATACGTACGAGACGCCAGGCTACGTGTTCATGGACCCCACGAACGACCTCAGCACCTACAACTATCGCCCCGGCACGGATGAGGAGCCTGCGGGAAGTCGCACCGAAGGCCTTCCCGTCGTAAACATCTACGACGCGACGGGCACTCTTGTCTTCCATCACGAAGGCGCTACGAATCGGTGGCGTGACATCACCGACGCCCTCGACGACCTCATCGCAGCGCAGTAAGTCGCGCAGCAGGACGCGCGCGTCGTCGCGCATTCTGCCTCACGACTTTTACGCTCGTGATTCGCTGATCGTTGCAGAGGAGCTTCTTGGCAAGCTCGTCTGCAAGGATGGCATCGTATTGCGCATCACCGAAGTCGAGGCGTATCGCCATCCCGACGACACGGCGAGTCATTGCCGCATGGGCCGTACGAAGCGCAATGCACCGATGTGGGGCCGCGCTGGCCACGTCTACATGTACCTTTGTTATGGCATCCACATGATGCTGAACATCGTCACAAACGATACAGACGAGGGCGCCGCGGTGCTCGTGCGATCGTGCGAAGTCGTTGAGGGCCACGACCTGGTTGCGCAGCGACGCGGCGGCCTCACGAGCGCAACGTCGCTGGCCGGTCCAGGCAAAGTCGGAGCTGCGCTCTTGCTCGACACGAAATGGAGCGGTCATGCGCTCTACAAGCCTGGCGAATTCGTACTTCGCGATGCGCCACCACCCGCGCGGATCGCACGCGCGCCGCGCATTGGTGTCGAGTTCGCTTCGGCAAAGGACCGCAGAGCCCTCTATCGTTTTGCCGACGCGGACTCGCTGGCAGTGAGCCATCGCAAAGCACTTCGCGTCTGGCCAGGCACCTAACTATAATTAGCGCGCGAAACGTTGGACTCTTGCGCTCTTGGCGAAGGCGGTTCAGCCTCCTGCCCATGTCCGACGCGTTGATCCGTGGCATCCGCGTAAGTGTAAATACGCAGTACGTGCCCGAGCAGTCGTCGCCGCGCGATCATCGCTATGTCTTCGCTTACACCATTCGCATTGCCAACGAATCCAAGCACCGAGTGCAGTTGAAGAGCCGGCATTGGATCATCACCGACGGCGACGGCAAGGTTGAGGAAGTGCAGGGGCCCGGCGTGGTCGGCGTGCAGCCTACGCTGCCTCCCGGACAAGGATTCGAGTACACGAGCGGCTGTGTGCTCGCGACCCCGCGTGGCGAGATGAAGGGGACGTATCAGATGCAAGGCGAGGACGGCGAGATGTTCGACGCGGAAATCGCGCCTTTCGTTCTGACTTTGCCGTACACCCTCAACTGAGTTGTTGCAGGACATTCTGGAAGCAACGAGCTTTCGTCACGGAATAGACCTAGGCTTTCTGTACGTTTGGAGAGTGATGCAAGTCGGGGCAGCGAATAGTTTATGTGCGATGTTATCGCTTGCGTTGCTGACCGCATGTGGCGGCGCGCAGGCTCTCGCACCCGCGGCAGCCTCGCCAAATCCTGCACCCGCGCAGCCCGCCGAGACCCCAATCGCAACGGCGCCCGCGCCCGCGCCCGCGTCCGTGGCGGCTCCTGCACAGCGACCGCCTCCGCCTCAGCGCGACCTCGCGACTTGGTTGCTCACGCCGCATTGCGGCTGCAACGGCCTCACGAACGAAGAGGACTCGGCGTACATCAGCCGTGCGGCGAGCGTGCGTTCCCCAAGCCGCCGCTACATGAGCATACGTTGCGACAACGCCGAACACAGCTCGGTGGTCGTGGTGTGCACGCCGCGCGACTTGGCCGAGGTTTCGCGCTTTGCGCCGGCCGGAACGCGCGCCATCGTCCCGCCGGATGCAACCATTCGCTGGACACCCAACGATCACATCCTCGTGATCCGCAGCACGGGTCCAACGACGACCGAGCTTACGGTTCACGACCTGGACGGGCGTCAACGCATGACGGTCACCGTTTCCGCAGTTGAGATCTCCCGCGACGGTGGATTCGCGCTCACGTATCTCCCGGTCGACGCGCCAGAGACGAGTGGCGTAGGTCAAGCCGTACTTTATGACCTCGAGACCGCACGCCCTCGCTCAGCCGAACAGAATTGCCGGGCGAGCAACATTCGTTTCGACCGGCGCCGCCACGAGGTGACGTTCCAGTGCGCGCACGGAAGCGACCCAATCCGCAACATCCGCTTCGCGATCTAAGCGCACCAGAAAAAGGGGACGTTCCCCTTTTCGGCGCTGCGGAAAAAAGGGGAACGTCCCCTTTTCCGGAGTGAGCGCTCAGGAGTTAGGTGCGGATGCTTCCCACGCGGCCTTGACGGCTTTGTAGGTTTCGATGCCGCCTTCGCCGATGTCGAGCGCGCCTAAGCCCATCAACTTCTCGTGGACGGCCTTGGGATCTTTGTCCCAGCCTTGCGGCAGGTCGAGCTTCACGTTGAGTGGAACTCCGGGCAGAAGGTTCTGGCCGTCGAGCGTCCACAACACTTCAGCGGCGAGAAACTGTCCTGCGACTTTGCGTGCTGCTGGGTCAAGGTGTGCCGCGAGCGGAAACACGTCGTACATAGCAACAGTATCGTCTTTGAAATGGAAATGGCGGCGCAGGGCCAAGAACGAGGGCGAGGCGATCGGAAGCTCGATCACGTCGAGCCCGCCAATCGGATGCGCTCCGACCGCGTTGAGCGCGCGTTCGAGTGCCTCGCCGTGGCTACGCGTGATCGCCGCCGGACGCGCGGACGCATCCATGATGGCCGTTACAACAAGGAAGGGCGCTGAAGCTGTCATCGAAACTCCGAGTGCTATTTCGCGCGGAAGACGATCATGCCGTGCGTCAAATCGTACGGCGACAGAGCAACCGTCACGCGGTCGCCCAAAATTACGCGGATGCGATGCTTGCGCATACGGCCGCAGAGCTGCGCACGAACAACGGCGCCTGCATCGGTCTTCACTTCAAACTGACCGCCGGCATAGACGTCGGTAACGACTCCATCCAGGCGAACATGATCATCACGACTCATTCAGCTATTTCCTCACCCGGCATCCTTGCGAACATCCGGTTTTCATCTGGGCCCCGTTTATGGAGCGCCGCTATTCAATTGAGAAGCCTTGTATCCGCCGGCTAGCCTAGGTAAGACAGCCGCGCCGGACGGCCGGGAGTCTTGTTCCAGATGCGCATTGAAATCAACCCCCATCACCCCGAACCCCGCAAAATTCAGCGTGCTGTCGAGGTGTTACGCGCCGGCGGCGTGATCGCCTATCCGACCGATACCGTCTATGGAATCGGCTGCGACATCACGCAAAAGAAGGCGATTGATCGCGTTTATCAGATCAAACAGATGCCCAAAGATCAGCCTTTGGCCTTCATCTGTCCCGATCTTGGCGACATCGCCAAATACGCGGTCGTGGACAACCAGACCTACCGCACGATGCGGCGACTACTGCCTGGACCCTACTGTTTCATTCTCGAAGCCACGCGCGAAGTCCCGCGTCTCTTGATGATGAAGAAAAAGACTGTCGGCATCCGCGTGCCTCACCACGAAATCGCGCTCGCACTTGTCCGCGAGCTAGGCAATCCGATCATCTCCACCACCGCCGCGTGGAAGGGTGAGTCGCTCAACGATCCGGCTGAGATCGACATGCGCTTCAAGCAACTGGATTTGATCGTCGATGGCGGGTACGGCGGCCTCATCGGCACGACGGTTGTCGACATGACTGGTTCAGTCCCGATGGTGATGCGCGAAGGCGCGGGACCCGTGGAAGGAATTTTTTGATGGCAACGCTTGGCGATCCGTTCGGCTCTCACCGTGCCGTCGAACCTCAGGGCTCGCTTCCGCAAGCAGCGCAGAAGCTCGACAACGATTTCAGCAAGTTCTTCGAGACCGAGATGCTGCTCGATGTCGAAACGCTGAACATTGACGCGGCGAGCTTTCGTCAAATGGAAGAAGCCTCGATCGCGGAAGGCGACGCAGGCGTCGTTCGCCTTGTGCAAGAAACCGTGAACGCGCGCGGCAAGCAGCACAATCCTGTGACCGGTTCAGGTGGCATGTTGCTCGGGCGTGTGGCACGCGTTGGAAGCGCGCGCACGGGCGACGCGGCCAAAGTTGGCGACCGGGTTGCGACGTTGGTGTCGTTGTCGCTCACGCCTTTGCGCATTGATTCAGTCTCGAAGGTGCATAAGGTCGCAGCTCAACTCGAGATCAAAGGGCAGGCAGTGCTCTTCGCGTCGGGCGCTTACGCCGTCCTCCCGAGCGATATGTCGGAGCGGCTCGCACTTGCTGCGCTGGACGTTGCCGGCGCGCCTCCGCAGGTCGCGCGCATCTGCAAGGAAGGCGAGAGCGTCCTGATTCTTGGCGCGGGCGGCAAGAGCGGCATCCTATGCGCGTACGAGGCTCGCAAGCACGTAGGCCCGAAGGGCCGAGTTGTGGGTGTTGAGTCGTACGAGCCATTCGCGCGCGATTTGGCCGAGCTTGATCTCTGCGACGAGATTCTTGTTTGCGATGCCCGTGATCCGCTAGCGGTGCGCGAGATGGCACTCGCGGCGAACGCTGGGCGTGAGTACGACCGTTCGATTAGCTGCGTGAACGTCCCCGACGCGGAGATGAGCTGCATCCTTTCGACGCGCGACCGCGGGATGATCTATTTCTTCTCGATGACCACGAGCTTTACGCGCGCAGCCCTCGGAGCCGAGGGCGTGGGCAAAGACGTCGACATGATCGTCGGCAACGGCTTTGCCGCCGGTCACGCCGAGCACACGCTCAACCTGCTGCGCGAAGCGCCGGAAATTCGCGCACTGTTCGAAGAGCGCTACACCAAGTAAGCGGAGTTCCGTTTAGACCAAAACGCCGCTACTGCGGGCCGACGACTTCGAGTTCTGGGTCCTGCACGAAAATCGTTGCGTCGTTGAAGCGGGTGATTAGCTCTTCGGGAACGGGTGACGCGATCCAGCCGAGATCCCAGTCTTCGTTCCAGTTTTCTTCTTCGGAGCCGCTCTTCCAGCGGCCGTCGACCACGAGCTGGCCTTGGTCGTTGTGCGAGAAGAGGAGCTCAACGCGTCCCGCGTCGTTCGGCGTCTGGCGCGTCGGGAGCTGAGTCCACCAACCGCGAAACACACCGTCACGAAATTTGCCGCGTATGGTCCCGGCTTCATGGTTGTAGGCGCCCCAAATTTCGTCGCCCACGATGCGAAGCGACATCTCGCCCCAATCGCCAACCCAGTGACCTACGATTTCTTCAGGAGTGAGCGCTGCTTCGACCTGACCAGGCGTGGTCGGACGCGGGCCGGTGACGGGGCCATTGCCTCCGCAGCCAGCAATCGACAGCATCAGAAACCCGACTCCCAGTGCGATCCCAGTTCGTAGCATTCGGAAACACTCCCTCTTGCGCACGACGCGCTCGCCCCTCTGGTAACACATCCGCCCAACACGACGGAAGGGCTATCGCGAAGTCAGCAAATCGCGGACGCGATCGAGGATGACGTCAGAGAGAGCGAGCTTGGTCATGCGCGGCAACGGCTGATCTCCCGCCGCGTCGACCAAGATGGCTTCGTTCTCGTCTCCGCCAAAACCATCGGTCGCGTGGTTTGCGAAGATGAGGTCGACTTTCTTGTCGACGAGCTTTTTGCGGGCGCCTGCTGCGACATCCTGCGTCTCAACTGCAAAACCGACGAGCACGGGCTTTCCGTTTTCGCGCGCGGCGCCGAGGCCAGCGAGGATGTCCGGGTTTTGCACGAGGTCGATGCTCAGGCGTTCGCCGCCTTTCTTGAGCTTTTCGGTGGCGACACGAGCCGCGCGATAGTCGGCAACGGCCGCTGTCATTACAACGGCGTCTGCCTTGCGCACGTGCTCGCTGACGACGGTGGCCATCTCAAGCGCCGATCGCACATCCACGCGCGTGACTCGGGGCGGCGTTTCGAGCGTGACCGGCCCTGCGACCAATACGACTTTCGCGCCGCGAGCTGCTGCGCGCGCCGCAACAGCGAAGCCCATCCTGCCGGTAGAACGGTTGCCGATGAATCTCACTGGGTCGAGGTCTTCGACAGTTGGACCCGCGGTGACGAGAATCGTGCGTCCCTTCAAGTCACCGCTGCGCGCGACGAGCGTCGTAAGCGCGTCGGCGATTTCGGCAGGCTCCGACATGCGCCCCATGCCTTCTTCGCCACTTGCCAGGGGTCCGCGCACGGGACCAACAAACGTTGCGCCGTTGCCCTTCAAGCGCGTGATGTTTTCGTGCGTGGCTTTGCGCGACCACATGCGCGGGTGCATCGCCGGCGCAAAGAGCACGGGGCAGTCCGAGCAGAGCAGGGTTGCTAGCACGACGTCGTCGGCCATGCCGAACGAAGCGCGCGCCAATATGTTCGCAGTCGCGGGCGCAATGACGATAGCTTCGGCCCATGCGCTCAGCTCGACGTGCGCTTCGCCGGGATATTGAGGATCCCAAAGATCAGTTACGACCGGATGCGCAGTGAGGCCCGCCAGCGTGACAGGCCCAACGAAGCGAGCGCCGGCTTCGGTCATCATCACGCGCACGATAGCGTTGCGACGTTGAAGCTCGCGCACGAGCTCGACAGCTTTGAAGGCCGCGATGCCGCCGCCAACACCGACCACGATCTTACGTTCCGAAAGGCTCACCGGGCCGATCTATCACGAATCCCCACCCCAACAAAAAGGGGACGTTCCCCTTTTCCCGCGTTCATGAAAAAGGGGAACGTCCCCTTTAACTCGCGTTCATGAAAAAGGGGAACGTCCCCTTTAACTGGTCTAGCGGTTGAAGCTTAGCGGCGCGTCGTATCCGGGGCGGGAGGACCAGCCGTACGTTCCGCTGCGGCCGGGTCGGCGGCTCTCCTGGAGGCCCTCGATACCAACGCCTTCTGTCGTGATGAGATACTCGTCCGCGACGTACTCGGGATGCGAGTCACCGGGCGGTGCAACGAAGCCAGTCGGCGCTGGCCCCCCGGAACCTACGCGCCAAATCTGCGTGGTCGCGGGATAGACGTCTTCCATGTGCTCGCGGAACGACTGGTGCACGGCGACGTTTTCAATCACGCGCCATCGGCTGATCTTGAACCCGGGCACGCCTCGTTGGCGAAGCACGCGCACGCCAGTCGGCAACGTTGGATCCTGATCTTCGCGCTCTTCGAACGGAAGAATGCGATCAATGCGCCGCAGGAAAGTAACTGTGCGCGAGCGCTGCATGCCGCGAATCTCCGCACGCACATTGCCGTGCTCGACGCGCAAGCCGATGGCAATGGGGAAGGGCATATCGTTTTGGAAACGCAGATTCATGTTCGGGTACGAGACCATCGCGTCGAGGCCCATCTTGATATAGAAGCTGGGCCGCGAATGCGGTTCACGCGTGAGGATGGGCAAGCCGGCGAAGAAGACCGCGGCATGCAGTGAACCTGCAATCTGACATGTACCTCCGCCCACGCCTTCAACGAGCTCGCCTTCCGCGATCACCGGTGCAACGCGAAAGCCATTGGCTTCGCTGCGTTCGCCGACGTGGCCGTTGAAATCGAAGACTTCGCCGGGCATGACGACCATGCCATCGACTTTTGAGGCCGCGATTCGCAAGTTAAACGTGCGGTCCTGCGCGGTATCCGCGGCATTGTAGTGAGTCTCAAACTCACCGAGCACGGCGCCAATCTGAATGCCCTGCAACGACGCGGCGGTGCGCATTGCGGCCCGGTGCTCGACCACAAGTTCCACTTGGGTCGTGCCGTTTGTCAGGGCATCGTTGATCAAGTCGAGACTCTTGAACGCATCGACGCGACGGCCAGCTTCTTCATGCCGTATCGCTAGCGTCTGCGTGTCGACGCGCGCGTCTTGCGGCTGCCGATCGACATGGTCCTTGACGTCCATCAGCCACGGCATCACGCGGTCGGCGTCGAGGCTCACGGGCATCGGAATATCCAGACTCGCGCTCCCCGCCACACGCGTATGCAGGCGACGCATCGCCGACATACGGTCGCGTGCGTCGACGATCAGCGCGCGGAGGTGGTCAGCGTCCACAGTCGCACCGAGGGCCGCGCGCGTTTTGACGAACGTCTCGCCGTTCACATGCACGGTAACCGTGGTGCGGAGGTACTCGCGAGCGAGCGCGAGCGCGACCTCTCTTGGCTCACCCGCATCTGGGATCGCATGCCCTGCGACTCGCAGGATGGCGGCCTCCGCCGCGCGCACCTTGGGGCTTGGCATCACGACGTAACCCATGAGCAGGCCCGCACACGCGAGCATGATCGCTGTGATCCAAAACGTCGCTCCCGTTTGGGGCGAGGTGCTTTGGCGCTTTGCCGACTTCATAGGAGCGAGTGTCAGAGCGTCCTTATTAGGCGGCAACTTTTCGCCCAGCCGTGCCGCGACGTAAATCGACGCCGGCCCCGCGGTCCTGGCGCCTTAAGTAGACCCGGCGCTGGCGCCCGCCGGCGCCATCTCCTCGCAGATCGCGCAGGTTCTGATCGGCCCCCGCTGAAATCGCAGGGTTTTATCGCGCATAACGTTTCGGCACAGCGGTTGCTTTGTCTTCGTCTCGGAGGCCCAGGTGACTTCGATCTTCAACAAGAGCCTGTTGCCGGTGCTGGGGTTTGGTGCGCTTTCACTCATGGCCGCGTGCGGCCAGCAAGAGCCCAATCCGCTCGACGCAGTCTCCGAAGAGACGGGCGTGCCCGACGCGTTTGGTGCGGTTCCCGACGATGGCAAGGCAGACGGCGTCGCGAACCCCGCGGCCGCGGCCGGGGTAGCGACCGAGGTTTGGGCAGTTCGCAACCAATGGAACGACACGACGACCGCCGCGGCACGCGCCGCCGGCGTTGCGTGGGCTGCCGACTCCGGTCTCGATTGGGAGGCTAAGTTTGACCTCTGGGTGGCGAGCCTTCGCCGCATCCCCGCGGAGAACGGCTACTCGACAACTATCGAAGTGACCACCCCGTATGGCGCGCGCTCATTTCCAGCGCCGTCGCTTGAATGCGCGGAGTTCGGCGTCTTCCTTCGCGTCACGTTCGCGTCTTGGTACCACCTGCCGTTCTACCTGCGCGGCAGCGACGGCCGCCAAACCATTTTTGCGGGCCACTTCGGCTTCATCACGGCCAATGGCGCGCGCTTCGCAAACTTCCCGCGCTTCCGCACTGCGTACTCCGATTACGAAGCTTCGTGGCGTGAAGGTCAGCCGTGGAAGGAAGACACTCGTCTTCGTGCGATGAACCTCGGAGCCAACGATGAAGTTCCCTTCATCGAGGACGTCAACGGTCAGACTGCGCGCGCGGGCGCGTACTTCGATGAAATGTTCCTCAACAAGCGCGTCGGCTACTTCATGCGTTTGCTGCTCCTTTACTTTGACAGCATCAATCTGGCTGACGGCGCGAACATGTTCCACGTCCAGGCGGAAGCCATCGCACCGGGCGACGTCTTGCTCGAGCGTTGGCAGCGCGTAGGCATCGGTCACACCATTCCTGTCATGCGTGTTGAGCATCCGGATGCGATGCACGTGGCCCCGGAAGTCGCGACAGGATCCATGCCTCGCCGCCAGCCGCATTGGGACACCACGGCATCAGCCTCGCACTACTTTACGAGCAACTACACCGGCGGCGTCGGCATGACATTCGACGGTGCGGAATACGCAAAGCTCGGCGGTGGTATCCGTCGCTGGCGCACAGCGGCGCTCGTCGGGGGCAAGTGGGCAAACACGGTACGCGAGCTCGACCGCGCGGTGCACATCGCGGACAGCGACGTCGCGGCGATTGCTGCGCGACCCGCGCGCTTTGAAGAGATTTTGCTCAGCCTGACGGCCGAGGAGAAGCGCGACGCGGCAATCGGTCTCATTGAATCGGCGCGTATGCACTTGCGCGAGACGCCGGCCAGCTGCTCGGCGCGCACAAATCGCGAAGATGCCTTCAAAGCTCTTTACGAGCTTGCGCCGGAGCTTGAGACGTCGGCCTCCGAGATTGATGCGCAGTACCGCACTCTCGAAGATTACGTGTTCGCTGAGCTGCAGTACGCGGCATCCAAGACCTGCTGCTGGAACTCGACTACTGCGGCGATGGCCGACATCGTCCTCGATTACGCTCGCGCCGAGCAAGCCAGCGCCACGGCGCAAGGCATGTGCGTAGAGCCGACCGTGTTCCGCGCCAATGGTTCAAACGGCGGCTACGAGCTCTATCGTACGCACGCAATCTCACTCGGTCGTGAAGCCGATTGGCGCGCGTGGAGCGAAGACGAGCCATGCGCTCAGCGCGACGTCGAAGCGGACACTGTGCTCACGACGCGTGCGCCGGCTGCATGGTGCACCATCTCGCACGCCGAGCCCGTCGGCTGATTTACGCATCGGCTGAGCCCAATCGCTCAGCCGAACTGAACCGAGCGCTTCGTAAAGCTTCCGCCCATGAAGCCTGTGATCGGGAAGGCAATCTGCTCGGGGCGGTCCGCCGACGCACCCATCGCGGCAATCACGGGAACGAAATGCTCGACGGTGGGCAGCGCTGTGTGCACGGCCGGGCCGCGCGCTTGATAGTCGAGCAGCGCATCCACATCGCGTCGCGCAAGCACGCCTCCGATCCACGCGTCGAACTCGCTGGCCCATTGCGGCGTGGTGGCCATGAATGCGCTCATGTTGTGCGTGAGAAAGCCGCTCCCTGCGATCAACACACCTTCGTCGCGCAGCGGCGCGAGCTTCTGTCCGAGCGTAAACAGCGCTTGCGGCGAGAGACCAGGCAA
Source organism: Sandaracinaceae bacterium (assembly GCA_016712745.1). Lineage (GTDB taxonomy): Bacteria > Myxococcota_A > Polyangia > Polyangiales > JADJQN01 > JADJQN01. The sequence goes on along the minus strand of JADJQN010000006.1, from coordinate 17,581 downwards.
CGAAATCTGTAACACCGGCACGTCGGCCTCGGGGTACATCGCAATGAGCGGCACGTACGCGCCATGATCGAGGCCACGCTCTGGTGATTCCGCAAACGCAATCTCGCCCGCGCGCAAAAGCTCACGCACGCGCGCGGCAAGCTCAGGCGCGCCGGGTGACGCGTACTGCACCTTGTAGTAGCGCTCCGGAAATCCGTAGAAGTCGTAGACAAGCGGCACGGTGCGCGTCGCGCCGATTTGAAGCGGCAGCTGGTCCCAGTGCGCGGACAACATCAGAACGGCCTTGGGCCTCGCCATGCTCTGACTCCACGAGTGCAGCTGGTTCACCCATTCTGTGTCGTCCAGCAAGAACGGGGCTCCGTGAGCAATAAACACCGCGGGCTGTCGCTCCGCGCGCGGCCGCTGCGCAGTGTTCATCACTTCAGGGAGATGCCCGGAGCCGGAAACTTGTGGCACATGTCTGAGACCTCGCCGGCGATACGCGCGAGAAGCGTTGCATCGGTAGGGGCCGCAACTACCTTCGCCATCCAACTGGCAATCGCCTTCATCTCGGTCGCGCCAAAGCCGCGGCTCGTAATGGCTGGGGTACCGATCCGAATGCCGCTCGGGTCAAAGGGCTTGCGCGGGTCGAACGGAACCGAGTTGTAGTTGCACTCGATGCCGGCCCGGTCGAGCGCCTGCGCCGCGATCTTGCCCGAAACGTTTTGGTGCGTGAGGTCGCACAAGATTAGGTGGTTGTCCGTGCCGCCCGTCGTCAGCTTGAAGCCGTGCGACATGAGCGCTTCTGCGAACGTCTTCGCATTCTCCACAATCGCGTGCGCGTACTTTTTGAACGCAGGCGTATCTGCTTCGAGTGCAGCCACTGCGATGCCGGCCGTGGTGCTGTTGTGCGGACCGCCCTGCAAACCCGGGAATACGGCTTTGTCGATGGCTTTGGCGTGCTTTTCGTCGCACATGATCATGCCGCCGCGCGGGCCGCGGAACGTTTTGTGCGTCGTGCTCGTGATGACTTCCGCTTTGCCGACAGGCGAGGGATGCGAGCCGCCCGCGATAAGACCAGAGATGTGAGCGATGTCCGCGATCAAGATGGCGCCGCAGTCGCGGGCAATCTGCGCGAAGCGGTCGTAGTCAACGACGCGCGGATACGCGGTCGTGCCGCACCACATGATCTTCGGCTTGTTCTCTTTGGCGAGCTTCGCGACTTCGTCGAAGTCGATGCGCTGATCTTCGCGGCGCACGCCGTACTGCACGGCGTTGAAGTACGAGCCGGTGACCGATACCGGCCAGCCATGCGTAAGGTGCCCGCCGCTCGGTAGACCAAGACCCATCACGGTGTCGCCCGGCTTGCAGAACGCAAAGTAGACGGCGAAGTTTGCCGGCGAGCCGGAGTAGGGCTGAACGTTCACGTGGTCTGAGCCGAACAACTTCTTCACACGCGAGACCGCCAGATTCTCGACCTCGTCGATGAACTGCTGACCTTCGTAGTAGCGCTTGCCGGCATAGCCTTCGGAGTACTTGTTCGAAAGGACGCTCCCGCTTGCCTCGAGCACGGCGCGCGATACGTAGTTCTCGCTCGGGATCAGCCGCACCTTGTCGAACTGACGTTGCTCTTCCTTGTGGATCAGCTCAGAGATGGTCGGATCAGCGGCAGAAAGATGCGGGTCACTCATGGCGGCTCCTCACGAAAATGTGCGCGAGATGAGTACCACAAGTGTGCTTTCTAGTGCAGCGAGAACGCGTAGGCCGCACCGCAAGTGCACACGGCGCGATAGCTCAGGTACGTCGCCATAGTCAGGGGAGGCAAAGGCGGTTGGCTAAGTAGTTCCCGACCGAGCTCGCGGTCGGTGAAACAATCGTCAAGTCGTCGTGCCCGTCGCGATTCAAGTCGGTCACCGCGATGAAACTTGGTGCAACGCCGATCGCAGTAACCAGCGGCGCAGCGAACGTTCCATCGCCGATGCCCAAGTAGATGGCGGTCGTTGAGTCGATCCCGTCGACAAGCGCGAGGTCGGCATGGCCGTCGCTGTTGAAGTCGCTCGTCGCAATCGAGTACGGCAAATTGCCCGCAGCATACGTCGCCGTCAGATCGAATCCGCCCGCTCCGTCGCCAAGGTGAATGCTGATGTTGTCGCTGCTCAAGTTGGCGAGGGCGGCATCGATATGGCCGTCGTGGTTGAAGTCGGCGAGAGCGATGTCGCGAGGATCGCTGCCGCTCGCGTACGCCAGCCCGCTCGCGAAGGCCCCTGCGCCATTTCCAAGCTGCACGCACAGTCCCATGGTCCCGGATGCGCACGCGCTCACCAGATCGAGTGCGCCGTCGTGATTGATGTCCGCAGTGCGAACGCGGCGAGGCGAGCTAACGGAGAAGTTTGCCGCGGCGGCAAAGTTTCCCGCGCCCGTTCCGAGCAACACGCTCATATTGCTGCCGTTGAGATTGGCCGTGACCACGTCCGTGCGGCCATCGCCATTGAAGTCGCCCGACGCAATAGACGCCGGCGTTGACTCCACCGTGTACGTAGACGGCGCGCTGAAGGTTGCGCCGCCAAGGTTCAGTCGAACGTGCAGAGCTCCCGTCGACTGTAGCACCGACGCTACGTCGGACAGGCCATCACCGTTGGCGTCGAACGCGTGCGCATAGGAGGGGCTTGTGCCCGGACCGGTCGCGAGCGTGCTCGACGTCGGAAATGCGCCGGACGAGTTCGCGAGGGCTACGTGCATTTCTTGAGGAGTCGCGTTGGCGGTCACCAAGTCGAGACGGCCATCTTGGTTGAAGTCGCCGAAGTCGACTCCCTCGGGATTGCTTCCAACGCTCGCAGTGCTGGCCGCCTTGAACGTGCCGTCCGAACTAACGCCGCCGCGACCAAGCAAAATACTGACGCTGTTGCTTGAGTTGTCTGCGGTCGCGACATCGAGATGGCCGTCATTGTTGAAATCGCCCGACGCAATGCCGTACGGACTCGATCCGCTGGAATAAGTCGTAGGGCGATCGAATTGCCCGTCGCCAAGTCCGCGTGCGAGGCTCACGCGGTGCAAGCCAACGTTGGCGATCGCTACGTCGACGTTGCCATCGCGATCGAAATCGCCGGCAGTCAACGCGCGCGGCGTTGCGTTCGACGCTGAGATGTCGCTCAGCGACACCGCTGTGCCTGTTCCTTCAAACGTCGCAAGTTGAGCGTCGTTGTGGTTGATGACGACAACGTCGGGCCATGCATCGCTCGTGAACTCGGCGGTCACAACCGAGAATGCGATAGCGCTACCAGACGAGGTTGTGGACGCTCCACCGAACACGCCGTTGCCATCGTTGTAGTACCAAATCACGCCGGTCCAGCCCACAGCGAATAGGTCCAGGTCACCGTCGTGATCCAAGTCGAGGGCGACGATTCGTGTGCCTTGGATCAGCGAGTAAGTTGTGGGGGCACTGAATGAGCCAGTCCCAGTCCCGAAGAATATCTGCAATCCCGATCCGAACTGATCGACCATTGCGACGTCCTGGTTTCCGTCGCGATTGAGGTCGGCCGCAACTAACGCGCTGCCGCCTGTGCCCGCTGCGAACGTCGAGGCAGCGCCGAACGTTCCGCTGCCTAGGTTCAAGAGCAGGCTCAGGTAGCCAGTTGACGTTGCGCTGGCAATATCGAGTTTGCCATCGCGGTTGAAGTCGACTGCAACTAGACCCCACGGTCTGCCGGCACCGGTTGCGTACGTGGCCGGAGCGTTGAAGGTGCCGTCTCCGTTTCCGAATGCGACGCTAATGGTTAAGTCCGTGTAGTTCGAGACGGCGAAGTCGAGATTACCGTCGTCGTTGAAATCGGCGGCGACGACCTCGATGGGTCCCCCGCCCACAGTCACGGCAACGCGAGGATCAAAGCGCACAGTCGTGCAAGGTCGCTCGATGTTCGTCACTGAGACGTCGTCGGGGTTTCGTCCGTTGTAGTTCGCATCGGTGCTCGCGGCGGGCGCCGTGATGATTGTGTAGTTCACGTCCCCATCGAGATAGATGCTGCTCACACCTGTGACGACCACCGTTTGCGGCGTGGCCCAGTTCATTGCCGTGAACGTTACGCTCGCCGGCGATACCGTACCGGCCGCCGTATCGGAGCTTGAAATCGCAATGGTGACGTCAGCCGTTGGCTCGCTGGTCAGGCGGATCACAAAACTATCGGTGCCGCCTTCCTCCGTTGTCCGAAGGCTGCTCGTCGGGGAAACAAGAATGCCTGGCGCGTCATCGTCAAAGTTGGTGAGCGCGAGATTGGGAACGACGAACGCGCTGTAAGTCGTGTCCGCGCTCATCACCGTTGCCGAAACCGTGTAGGCGACGTCGCCGTCAACCACCGCGTCATCAATACCCGATACGCCTGCCGTCTGCGGCACATTCCAATCACTTGGCGTAAAGACCAAGGTCGGCGGGTCCGCGATGCCTTCCGTTTCGTCCGACGACGCGAGTGTGATGATGACATCGTCGAGCGGCTCGCTCGCCAGCGAGACCTGGAATACCGCGAAGGTTCCGTCTTCCATCGTGAATAGGCCGCTCGTGGGATCGATGATGACGTTTGCGACATCATCATCGGCATTGATGACCGTGACGTCGGCAGAGTCGTAGGCTGCGTACGCCACGTCGGTGCTGACGATGGGACCGACGAGAACGTGTGCTGTTTGGTCGCCATCGACGATTGAGTCATCCACGCCGGTCACAGTGACGAGCTGCGGCGTCGCGTAGTCGCCAGGCGTGAACGTGAGTGACGCGGGGCTAGCGCTGATCTCGGTCGAATCATCGACGCTGAGTGAAATCGTGACCGGCGCGCTCGGCTCAACGGTGAGGCGTATCGAGAACTCCGCCGTCACACCGGTTTCAGCCACTGCGATGCTGCTCGTGTCAAACGTAAGGCCGGGGCTCTCATCATCGACATTGGTGAGCAGGACGTCGTCAGCGTTCAGGCCCTCATAGTTGGGGTCGCTGCTCGCGGCCGAGCTCGTGACGATGGAGTAGGGCACGCTGCCGTCGGTCACGCCGTCATCGACGCCAGTCACGACGATGGTCTGCGCCAAGTTCCACGTCGCCCGCGAGAATGTGACCGAGGCACTCATGGTGCTGCCCTCGGTTGGGTCGCTGCTGCTTAGGCCAATCGTGACATCTGCGAGAGGTTCACTCGCGAGCACGATGGCGAACGAAGCGGTGCCGCCGGCTTCCGACGTAACAAGACCGCTGATCGGCGCGACGATGACGCCCGGCGTGCCCGTGGGCGTTGCAACGCATTCGCCTTCCACATCGCAGCTGCGGCCCACGTCGCACACAAATCCCCGCGGGCGATTCTGCAACAGTGTGCATATTGGCGCCCCACTCGCGCAGTTCCAGTAGCCGAACTGACACGGCGTCGCGGCTTCGGTGCAGATCGTTCCGCAGACGCTTGGCGCAGGCTCGTCGGGCATCAAAGGCTGACAGCCAGCGCCGACGTCTGGGTTGCACCACTGATTCTCAGCGCACGATGCGACGAGTGCTTGCTGCGAACAGATGCCGCGCTCGCATATCGCGGCAGCACAACTCGAGGCGGCACTGCAATCGCTTGCCTCGCGGCAGAACGCAAAGGTCGGACATGCTTCGGGATGGTCGACGGAACAACTCGGGTCGACGCAACGTCCGGCCAAGCATGTCGAGAGGCTTGGCGAGCCACCGACTGCTGGGCACGTCACGCCCACGCAATCGCGCGTGAGGTGCACGGGCAAGACCGTGTTGCCGTGCATCGATAACGCAACGATTCGTTCGACAAGAAGCTCGCCACTCGGCCGAAGGAGCCGCACGCGCACGCGATATTCACCATGTGCTAGGGAGTAAGTTGCCACCGCACGGCCGCGCGCAAAGTCGTTTCCGAAGTGCGCGAGGGCCTCGCTGGCGAGCAGCTCGCCTGAGGTCGGTGCGGCCTCGATCACGCTGGTCTGCACGATGCGAAACTCTGGACCTGCGACGAGGCCCGTATACACGCGCACTTCGAGTGTCGAGGTAGGTGAGGCGCACGCGGCGGCTATCAATGAGAGGGCGATGCAAAGCGAATAAAGCCGTGGCGTCATGGTCAGTTCAGGAGAGTTTCACACGTCTGACGACCAACGCCCACCGTGAACGCTTGACCGGCGCGCGAGGTGAGAGTTTGATCACGCACTCAAGCAGGGGAGAACACCATGGCTGACAACAATCGCGGACAACACACACCCGGCATGTTCGTTTGGCGTGAGCTTTACACGCCCGACACCAAGGCAGCGAAGAACTTCTACGGTGAGGTACTCGGCTGGCGCTTCGAAGACGTCGATATGGGCGGCGGCGCCATGTACACGCTCGCGTACGCGGGCGACAAGCAAATCGCGGGCATGTTTTCGCAAGCCGGCATTCCCACCATGTGGAACCCCTACGTCTCCGTCACCGACGTTGACGCCGCAACGAAGCGCGCAACCGACGCGGGCGGCCAATGTGTCAACGGTCCAATGGACATTCCAAACATCGGTCGCATGTCGACCGTGATCGATCCGCAAGGCGCAGATGTTTCAATCTACCGCGCCGCAAAGGGCGATTCGTTGCTTGGCCGCCCGAGCGCCGGCGAGTTCTGCTGGGAGTCCTTGAACTCGACCGACCTCGCAGCCTCGAAAACCTTCTACGCAAACGTGTTCGAGTGGCAGAGCGGCAGCGTCAAAGCTGGCGACGTCTTCACGCCTAAAGGAATGCCCGAGACCCAATGCGCGTCGGTCAACCCCGCACCTCCCGGCGCGCCCGCAAGCTGGCTCTCGCACATCCTTGTGAAGAATCTCACCGAGGCGAGCGACCGCGCGAAACGCAACGGCGGCAAAGTGCTGATGGACAAAGTCCCCGTCACCGGCATGGGCGAGTTTTCCGTTGTGCAAGACCCGCAAGGCGCGGTGTTCAGCCTCTTCGCGGCGCAAACGTAGAACGGCCACGCGGCCGAACTTAGCCAAGCGACGGGAACTGCGCAGCGCAACCGCTGGCGAGGCCCCGAATCTGGTTGCCTGCGCAGCCACCCTGCGCGCATAAGTAGAAAGTGAAACTTACTCGCACTTTCTCGACTTCGACGACTCGCACGGCGTGCTGGATTTTGGTCGCCACGCTGCTTGGTACCGGCTGCGGCCGCTTCGGGTTTCAAGCGCATCCCATAAGCGAGGATGGCGGTGCTGACGCGAGCGAATCCCTCGACATGCTTGCCGATGGTGCGAGCGACGCCGCGGATTTTGGAATGGACGGCGCAGAGCGTGATGCGTTCGCGGATTTGGGCGACGACGCGACGCTGGATTCGGGACCGCCGGCGGACCCTGGTGTCTTGGTCACGCCGACAAGCGGGCTCATCACCACCGAAATGGGCGGCATGGCGAGCTTCACCGTAGTCCTGCTCGCGGCTCCAACCGAAAACGTCACGATCGGGATCTCGAGCAGTGATGTGTCTGAAGGAATCGCAGACACATCCTCGCTGCAGTTCACACCGCTGAACTGGGATGCGCCGCAAATGGTTAGCGTCAGCGGCGTCGACGATACGATTGCGGACGGCGCCACGGCGTACACCATCGTCACGGCCCCAGCCACAAGCGTTGACCTGCGCTATTCCGGCTACGACGCGGATGACGTCTCGGTGTCCAACACCGACGACGAGACGCCGGGCGTCACCGTCAGTCCTATTTCAGGTCTCATCACGTCCGAAGATGGACTCAGTGACACCTTCACGGTCGTACTCAACGCAGCACCGACATCGGACGTCTCCATTTCTTTTTCGAGCAGCGATGAGCTCGAAGTTTGGGTCGCACCGCTGTCGCTCGTCTTCACGCCCATCAATTGGAGCGCGCCACAAACCGTCACCGTGACGGGAGTCGATGACGACGCCGTCGACGGCGACAAAACGTTCAAGATTAGAACGCTGCCCACTACGAGCGCGGATGCAGCCTACGTAGGCATCGACGCAGACGACGTCGACGGCATCAACCGGGACGATGAATCTGCGGGCATCATTGTCACGCCCACGAGTGGCCTGGAAACAAGCGAAGCCGGCGGCACGGCCATGTTCACGATTGTGCTTCAATCGCAGCCTGTTGCGGATGTGCTGATCGCGTTGTCGAGTAGTGAAGAGGGGGAGGGCAGCGTGTCGCCCACGAGCGTTGTCTTCACGGCATTGGATTGGGACATTCCGCACGCAGTCACGGTGATCGGCGTCGACGACGTGATAGCGGACGGCGATCAGGTTTTCACGGTTAACGTGTCGCCCGCGACAAGCCTTGACCCCTTTTACAGTGGTCGTACGTCGTCTGACGTTTCGCTCACGAACCGCGACGATGACACGCCCGGGTACACAGTTACGCCCGTCTCAGGGCTGTTCACCAGCGAAAGTGGAGCCTCGGCCACGTTCAGCATTGTGCTCAATGCGCGACCCAGCGCGACTGTTATCTTCGCTGTCACGAGCTCTGACGCCACGGAGGTCGCAGTCGCCACTCCGAATCCGCGCTCGACGCCAGCCCTGTGGTACGAACCGCAAATCGTCACGCTCACCGGCGTCAACGATCCCGCCGCGGATGGCAACCAACCTGTAGACATCACGGTACACGTTAGTGTGAGTGCGGACCCAAACTTTATGGCCTTGGCCGACACGCACGTGAGCGCGACGAACCTCGACGATGAAACAGCGGGCATCACGGTGACGCCCACGAGCGGTTTCATGACCTCCGAAGCTGGAAGCGCGGCGACATTTACCGTCGTCTTGAATTCGCAACCGTCCGCGATGGTCACGATACCTCTATCGTCAGACACGCCGAGCGAAGGCACCGTGTCGCCGGCGAGCGTTACGTTCACGACGTCAAACTGGAGCTCACCACGCACCGTGACCGTCAACGGCGTGAATGATCAGGTCGCCGATGGTGCCCGCGTCTACAACATCGTGACCGGCGCTGCTGTGAGCGCGGACGGCGCGTACTCCGGCATGGCCGCGAGCGACGTCATGGTTACGAACGCCGACAACGACGTCGCCGGCATCGTCGTCGCGCCTACGAGCATCGTCGCACCGGAGAACGGGACGCCGGCGACGTTCCTGGTTTCATTGCGTTCCCAGCCAACGGCGAGCGTAACAATCCCTATACACATGCTCGATTTGGCGCAGGGCAGTCTCGCGCCACTTTCGCTGACGTTTACCACGGGCAATTGGAGCGTCGGGCAGGTGGTTACGTGCACCGGCATCAACGATGGCGTGATGGACGGCGCGTTCGTCAACACGGCATTCACAGATCCCGCCATCAGCACCGACATGACGTACTCGGGCATGGACGGGCCCAACGTTCTGGTTGCACACAACGAGACGGCGGGCATCGGTGTCTCGCCCACGTCGGGGCTTGTTACGACGGAAGCCGGAGGCACTGCTTCGTTCACCGTCGTCTTGCTCGCAGCGCCAAGCGCGAACGTCTCTATCCTCGTGAACAATAATCCGGCGGAAGGAACACCGCATCCCAGTCTGAGCGGCTCAGTCGTGTTGGCGTTCACGCCGTTGAACTGGGCCACTCCGCAAACGGTCACGGTGCGCGGACTCAACGATGGGTACGACGACGGGGACGTCCTCTACAATATCGTCTTGTCGCCGGCGGCTAGCTCAGATACGCAATACAATGGGCTCGACGCTCCCGATGTCTCTCTCACCAACATCGATGATGACACTGCGGGCCTCTCCGTCACCGTGCTCGACGGCGCCACGACCACCGAAAACGCGGGCACAGCGTCGTTTCGGTTGACCTACACCACGATGTCGACTGCGCCTTTGCGTATGACGTTCGCCGTGAGCGATCCCACCGAAGGTGCGTTCGTAACAGCCCCGAACTCGTCCGCTACAACGTTCGATCTCACCCCGTCTCCGGTAGGCAGCTTCACTTTCAGTATTCGCGGCGTGGATGACCTCGTCGTTGACGGTGACGTCCCGTACAGCGTTAACATCACCTTCACAACAACCGACCCCGGCTACGCGAGCGTGACGATTCCGCCGGTAGCAATCACGAATATCGACAACGACAGCGGCGACATCATCGTGTCGCCGACCGCGCCCGCCCCCGTGACGGAGCAGGGTGCTATTTCGTATGCCTCGATCGTTCTCGCGCGTGCGCCATCGGCGAACGTGGTTGTCGGCTTGAGCAGCGGCGACACGGGCGAAGCCACTGTGTCACCGACCAGCGTGACCTTCACCACCGCCAACTGGAATACCCCACGCTCGATTGTCATCACCGGCGTGATGGACGGGATCATCGACGGCAATCAGACTGCGACGATCATAACTGCTCCCGCCGTGAGTACGGACGGCTCGTACAGCGGCCTGAATGCGGCAGACCTAAGCGTGCTCGTTGTCGACGTCGACGATGGTCGCTGCGTGTCCGTCACTCCAACGTATCGGCCCGCGATTGGCTATATGAGCGGCGGTGGGAGTGTTTCCACGGACGGCAGATTCGTGACGTTCCACACGGCAGCGAACGTGACCGCAGGGGACACGAACGCCGCCTTCGATAGCTTCCTGCGTGACCGAGTCAACGGCACGACCATCCGCGTGAGCGAGTCGACCGCCGGCGCACAAGCTAGTGGAAGTACCGCTCGCGTGTCCGCAGACGGACGCTTCGTGCTCTTCTCGTCCGATGCGACGAACTTGGTCGCGGGCGATACCAATTCCACGACCGACGTTTTCCTACGCGACACTATGTTCGGTACAACCGAACGCGTATCGCTCTCAAACAGCGGTACCGAGCTTAGTATGCTCAGCTCCGAAATCGGAATTAGCACGGACGGACGTTACGCGTTCTTTGTAACGCCCGCCGCCGCTGTCGTCGGCGACACCAACAACAACTACGACGTCTATGTTCGCGACCGCATGCTGAGTACGACCACGCGGGTTAGCGTCGCAACAGGCGGGGCGCAAGGCTCGGCTGCGACTTCGAACGCCGCTGCGTCTGCCGATGGTCGCTACGTCGCATTCCTTACGGCCAACGCGTTGGTAGCAGCCGATTCGGGGAACTCCATCGACGCGTATTTGCGTGATTTGATGCTCGGCACAACCGCGCTCGTCAGCGTCTCGACCACGGGCACGGCAGCGGGCACCGTGCAAGGCGTGTCCATCAGCGCGAACGGTCGCTATGTTCTATTCGAGTCCTCTGCGAGCACGATCATCCCTGGCGACGCCGCAGCAACCACGGACTCATTCGTTCGCGACATGATGACGAGCACGGTTGTACGTGCGAGCGTTGCGACGGACGGAACACCGCACAACGGCTACGTGTCGGCCTCGAGGCTATCCGACGACGGGCAACGCGTGGCTTTCACATCCACCGCCACAAACCTTGCTCCGGACGACACCAATGGCTGCGTGGACGCATTCGTGCGCGATTTGACGGCCAACACAACAACGCTCGTATCGCGTTCACCCGGAGGAAGCGTGCAATCCTGCTTGGGCTTCGGCGTGGCTTTCCTTGGCTTTTCGGGAGACGGCCACACCGTAGTCTTCGCCACAGACTCCCGTTCCATCCTTGACCCGAGTTACGACACGAACACAGGATTCGACGTTTACGCCGTCACGATCCCGTGAGCGCGATGCCGGTAGCCGGTACTAGGCGAATTGCGCCTTAGATAGCGGAGCGTTAGGAAGGAATTGACAACCCCCAACCTCCGCGCTAAATCGCCGCCTCCAAGTTGGGGCTCAGGCTCCAAATGGGGTGGTAGTTAAGTTGGTTATAACGCCGGCCTGTCACGCCGGAGGCCGCGGGTTCGAGTCCCGTCCACCCCGCTAGCTTAGTTCAACAGTTTCAACACTCATTCGAGTCGCACGCTACCCGGTGCCCATTAGGTGCCCAGCGCGACCGAACTCCTTTGCGCGTCGTCATCGAGGAGCGAGATCGCTTCTCGGTGATGTGACGGCGCAAGATGCATGTACCTCATCGTCGTCGAGACGTCAGAGTGCCCCATCAGCTCCTGAATCGACTTCGGCGACGCGCCTCTTTGCGCGAGCGTCGAGCCAAACGAGTGACGAAGTACGTGCCAGCCGATTTGGCGAAGCCCCGCGCGTCGGCAAGCCGTGCGCAGAGTCACTTCCATCGTGCCGGGTGTCAGTTCAGAACCATCCTCGTTGCAGAACACGCGCTCTGCTCGGAGGTGCCGGTGGGCGCGCAGCGCTGCGATGAGCCGATGAGTCATCGGGATCTTTCGATCACGACCGCTCTTCGGTGCTCCCACGTGACTCTCGTTGCGCAACTCCCGCCACACGCTACGGCGCACGGTGAGTGTCTTCGCGACGAAGTCGATGTCGCCCCATTCCAGTCCGAGAATTTCTCCCTTGCACAGCCCTGTCTCGCCCGCGACGACAATCATCGCGAAGCGTTCCGTGTGTTGCTTCACCGCATCACGGAGCCGCGCATATTCGTCATCGCTGAGAAAGTCAGACTTCACCGGAGCAATCTTCGGCATCCGCACGCGAGGTGCACGTTCGATCACGGCAACCTCCTCCGCGTAGTGCAACATCTTCGAGAGCACCGCGAGGATGTTCTTGAGACGCTTTGCGGAGACGCCTTTGTCGAGAGACTCTGCCTTGAAGCGTTCGATCTCGCGCTCACGCACAAGGTCGAGCCGCATCGGGCCGAAACGCGGTGTCAGGTGCAGAGCGAAGACGCACTTCTTCTCCTTCTGCACCGACGGCTTGTTGTTCGCGCGCACGTACGACGAGAGAAACTCGTCCGCGAACGCAGCGAAGGTTGGGATGCTCTTGACCTTCGGGTCAGAGCCGTCGAGCGGCATTCCATCAAAAAGACGCGCGCGCAGAACCCGCTCGTACTCGTCTGCGCCTCGCTTAGAGTTGACAGGCGACTTCAGCCGAAAACGTTGGCGCGTGCCGACAAGCGGTCCGCGCTGATGTTCCCAGTGAAAGTCCACCCACCAAGCTCCTTTGTATCGCCGAGCTGCCACTAGATCTCCAGTGACGCCACTCGGTTTCGTGAATCCAACGTAGCACGTCGGCCTCGATGAAGCGGACGGTGCGGCCCATCCGAACGCAGGCGCGCTGAGCCGCGCGGCAACGAGGGCATAGATTGTCTTGGGTTTCAGTCGCAGGAGTCGGGCGACCTCGGGGACGGTGAGGAGGCGAGGGGCGATCGGACTCGGAGTGGGTACGACGTTGGAGCGCTGATTGTCGGGCATGTGTGCAGCTCACCACGCCCGCGTCCTACGGCTGTTGTACACGCCGACACCTGGCCGTGCTCAACAGCGTGCGGTGTCGGCGTTACGGTTTGTTCGAGCCGCCGCCGGCCTCGCCGCCACCGCCACCGCCGCCGTCACGCGGCTCGCGCGCAGCATTGCGACCGGCGTCGGCGCCTCGAGACGAAACGTCGTCACTTCCTCGCGGGGTGACGTGTGCAGGCGGCGACATTTGCGGCGATTGCTTGGAGTGTTCCAGCTGGAGAAGCCTAGAGACGTCCTGTGGAAGAGCCACGTGGAAATCTCCTGCCGGGCCCACGATCGACGAAGGGTCCCACCCGCGTGCGATGCCCATGACTTCCGGAAAGCGGGGCTCAAGCTCTAGCAGCGCCTTTCGTACGCCAGAGGCGTGCTGGCTCAGTAGTCGCGCGTCGCCGTCAGCGTCTTTAAAACCCAAGATCGGGAGGGCCTCGACGAGAATGTCCCAACGACGGGCAGTGGCATCCGGTATGCCGGATGAACCCAGCTGCCCCAGCAGAACGTTCTCAGCAATCGCAATGAAGACATCCCGCGTCGAGATCGGCCTCGAGCCGAGCAAGTGCTTGATGCGCTGCCGCCAGTTCGGCTCGCTCCCGCTGATCACCGCGCCATGCTCGTTTAGGAAGTAAATTCCGATTCGATGCACGAGGGCGGCGTCCAGCTGCTCCAGATGCTGCATGATCGTGATGTCAATCCGCGTGAAGCGTCCCTCGCGAAACGCCGATGAGATGGCATCGCGTTGGAGGCCCAGTTGCGCATAAAGTCGCTCATAGCCGTCAATTAGTGGTTCGTTCTCGCTCATCGCGGAGTCGATTTGGTCACCGACGCGCACGAGTTCCGCGGCAATCTTAGGCGTCACGAGTGCGATCTCGCAAAGTTCGCCCGCACGCCTGTCGTTCGCTTTGGGCACTGCTACACGATTACTTCGCGCAACGCGCCCGCGCTAACTAGGCCCCACCAATGGGCTTCAAGCTCTCGCGCAAACGGTGGATCGTCGATTCGAACGCCGACTTCGATGTTCCGGGTCTGACCGCGATCGGTAAAGTTCGCGCTCGTGATGAACGCCGTTCTCGTGTCCACCACCACGCACTTCGCGTGCATGCTGACGATGCTCTTCGACGGCAATGTGCGCGGGTCGTAGTAGAGCTCGGGATAGGGCGGCCCGAGGCTCCAGCAATCTCGAAGAAACTCAGCTCCGCATTTGCGCGCGTACGCTTCGAGGTCGGTGGAGCTTTCGCTGCATCGGTCGAAATGTGCGAACACGGCGGCCCGCACGCCGCGTAGCGCGATAGCTTCATGCAGTGCCTTTAGGATCTCGTCGCCATGGTCGAAACTGAAGCCGGCGACCAGTACCGACGACTTAGCAGACGCAAACATCTCGCGAAGCACGATGGATGTATCGCGCGCGCTCGACGATACCGTCTCTGGCCCCGTCCAAACGAGCTCCGGCGGTGGGGCGGCTCGAGCGCGTCTGTCGTTCACAATCGCCTGTAGCGCCAGCCTGAGCGCCTCTGCGGGCAGACTCAGAAGTTGGCCCAGCGGTTCAGCCAAGTGCGCAAGCCGCATAGAGACGAGGGATGTGGCTGATACGGTCGAGCCAAGCTGCCCGCGTTCAATCGCAATCGCGAGCGCTTCGAGATCCGCTGTCGGTGCGGCCCCAATGGAGCTCATGTACCTGGCTCATCAAAGAATGCGAGTGCAGCAGGATTGCCGATCGTGGGCACGACGAGCGCGCGGTCCAAATGACGATTGAATCTCTCGCACGAACACTCGGCCACAAACAGGCATCCGTGACACGCCGCACCTTCGAGCCAGCGCTCTGACGGGTCGTCCTTCGGCGAGTGTGATGCGCAAATCGGGTCGTTCGAGCATAGCGATCCTAGCCGCAACGCACGTTCCAGGTGCTTATCGATGCGCCTGCCCTGGGCAACGAGTCCACCGAGCGTTCCTTCTGAACCCGGTGAAGTTGTGCAGAGAAGGATCCCAGCCATGGCGTACCCGCTTGCCTCGGTGCCGCAATAGATGTGTTCTCGCAGCGCGCTCGCGGCATACCCGCATTCGAGCGAGAGCGCGTGCATGAGCAGGTGCGAAAGCGAATGGAGCATGTAATAACGGGCGCCAAAGAAATCGGGTTTGTTGCCGACGAGACTGTCCGTCCAGCGTGTGACCGCCTCAGCTCTGCGTCGCGCGCGACGACCTCAGGGCGAGCTTCCCACTTCTGAAGCGCCTTCTCGTCGAATCGAAGAAAGATTCCCTCGCCACGCTGCTCGACCGCAGGGATCCAGTCCTGATTGACCGAGAGTGAAGCCACGCGCACGTCGAGGTCGAGCTCTCCGTCGAGCGATACCGTCAGTGGTTCGAGACGCGTAAATC
Source organism: Sandaracinaceae bacterium (assembly GCA_016712745.1). GTDB lineage: Bacteria > Myxococcota_A > Polyangia > Polyangiales > JADJQN01 > JADJQN01. The sequence continues at coordinate 1,989 of JADJQN010000006.1, read as the reverse complement.
CAACTTGTGCGACGACATCGCAAAGTGCCGGTACCACAGCCACTTCAGAAACTACTTTGGGCAGCTCTTTGGGTCGGGGTATCTGCCGAACGAAAAACTTGTCTGCGGCGCTAGGCATCTCGCCAGGTCGCTCGTCGCGCGCCTCTTTCAGAAGCTCGAACTCCGCCACGCGAATGGGTTTGCGCGGTACGGTTTCGCCGCGCTTCAATGCATCAGCGGCGGTAAGCACCTCGGAGTCCGTCCACCGTGCAAGTGCGCGAAGGATTGCCGGGATCTGTCGGAACGCGGCGATATTCGAGGCGTCCGCGATTTGCATCGTGCCCCAAACATCAGACTGCTTCAGCGCATTCTCGAGTTCTCGTCCGCTTTCGGGAATCCAGAGCGAGCTCCGCGGTCACAGAAAAATACGAGTTGCTCGCCGTGCGAACCAATAGTCTAGCTTCTCGTGCAGTCCTCCCGTGTTGAGTTCAACCACGGTCGTTTTCCGCCGCAACCTGGCGCGAGGTCTTTGCTGTTGAGTGCTGCGCTGAGAGATTTCTTTCGCCACACGAGCATGAAACGATGACTTCCGCGAAATCGCCGGATGCACCTTCCTCGAGACGAAAGCGTCCGGACGTGCACTCGGCGTTCTTGCCTCCGAGGTGGATGAACCAACGCCACGGGAAATCTTGCACATGGCCGCGGCGACATGCGCCGACGAAACGCACGGGGACGAGTGCGTGCGACTTGCCGTTGTCGCACTTGTGCGAGCGCTCATCGCCACTAGGGTCGAGCAGCGCAGATGCAATGAGTGCGCGGCACTCCGGGCACACGAACCAACGGGGGAACTCGAGAACTTTGATTCCAACCTTGCGGGTGGGTTCGTCCTCAGTCTGCGGAGGGGAAAAAAACGGATGTTCAAGTGAAAGTCCGCGGCCGCCGTTGGCACGAAGCTTCAGATCAACCATGTCGCGCAGGCGGGGCTCGTCGACCGCGCGACCTCGTGTCCAGTGGTCAAGGCCACCGACAATCACGGCGTCGCCCAGCAAGTCGACCATCGCTCCGGGACCAAATGTCGTGACCAGCTGGCTGTGGCGAACTTCTCCGACGGGTCGCTCAATGGGTTTTCCCGAGCGTGATCCGGTCCACTTGCGCTTAGTCATTGGCGGACTTCTTTCCGAACGATCCGCGCACGAGCCACAATGGGGCCGCCGGCTCAACATCGCGCATTGACGTGGCCGCTTGGAAGCGCTGCTCATGCTCGGTGCGCGCTTCAGTATCGATTTCTAGCGCGGTAAACATGATTGGCTTCGCGTCTTCCTTGGAACGGTCGAAGCGTGAGTATTGACGGCCTCGCCCACCAGAGCGCGATTCGTTGATGACCTGCTCCCACGCGTCAAGGAACGCGTTCCCGGGAAAACCTGAACGCTCGTTTGAGTTCCGTCGACTCCGCTCGATCTTGCACGCTGCTGCTTCCTGCACGCTCCGCCATCGCCGCGACGCAGGCATTCGCGGCGGTGCGCTCGGCGATGAGCTCCATCGCTCCACTCGGCGGCGTCAGCGGCGCGTCGCCAAGGCGCATCATCGCGAGAAGTGTACCCGCGAGCCCGCGATCCAGCGCCGGCCCGGCGAAAGGCGTGAGGCTCTGCGCTTCTACAAAGCGATAGAAGCTCGCGTGGTATTGCGCGAACCTCTCGTAGTGCGATCGGTCGCGCGGCTTGTGCATATTGAAGCACGTGACCACAAGTCCCGGCCATTCCGCTTTACGGCCTACGCGTGAAGACGCTTGAATGTATTCGCTCGTGGTCTTCGGTTGGCCCGCCACAACCATCACACCGAGGCGGTCGATGTCGACGCCGACCGATATCATGTTGCTGGCCAGCAAAACGTCGACGCGACTCTTCTCTTCGGCCCAAGGTTGCTCGAGGCGCGCTTTGGCAGCTTTGATCTTGTCACTCGATTCGCGGCTCGTGAGCTCGACCGGCGACGAACGGATATTGAGCTTCTTGA
>JADJQN010000005.1 GCA_016712745.1 Sandaracinaceae bacterium | reverse complement strand
GACGACTTCGACGTCACAGTCCACCTCGCCGCGGCGAAAGAGATTCCGTTAGGTGAAACGGTTGTCGTCGCGGGAGCAGACGTGATCATCGAAGGTGAAGCGTACGCGATCTCGGCTGCCGTAAGCGAGACACCGAGGATTTTGGGTCACAGGATCAGCGTCTGGTCCTATCTCCTTTGGGCCCGAGAACCCGACCTCCTCCATAGGCGGAGGATTCGGTATTGCCAGCGACTCGCCCATCGACATACGCATCTGCCGCGTTGGCGGTGTTGTTGGCATCTCAGCCTGTGGCAACACAGCCACCGGCAGTCAGACTGCGCAAGTCGCAGCGGCAGCAATCCCAACCCCATGCCCATCAAACTCGGAGTTTGTGGGAACCCCACACACCTCGAACTGGGCGCAGATCACATTCACCAGCGTGTCGTTTGGGGCAGAGCCGGCAACCGACGTCGACACGTTCGACTGCGCTCGATCGCTCCGTAGTTAACCGGATGCGGTCCCTTCGTCGATGAAGCGCGAAATCTCTTCGTCGGTTGTGTAGAAGTGGGGCTTGCGCGGATGCCAGCCGGGGCGCCAGTCGCAGAAGAAGCGTCGCTTGTTGAGCTTTTTTGCGACTTCGTCGGAGCCTCCGGAGTCGAAGCAAATCGTTCCGCCGCGCTGCGCGTCTTCGTGCGGGGTGTTGATCTGAAAGCCGCGCTTTTCGGCGAGGAGTGAGCAATCGTGGTTTGGCGCAGGATTTTGCGCGCACAGCGGTTTGCGAAAGGCCTGCGACGATTTCCATCCGGCGAGCGCAGAATAGAGAGGGGATCGCGGGCGTGCCGCCAACCATGCGCCACATGTCGTTGGCGTAACGCATCTCGCCCATGTCGAACGCAAACGGTTCGGCGGCCAAACCAGCCAGTGTCGATGGGCTTCATCAACGGAAGCAGATCGGGACGCACGTAGAGATAAGCCGCGCCGGGGCCGCCGCATGCCCACTTCACACCGCCACCACAGGCGAAGTCGACGTTCCATTCCTTCAACGCCAACGGAATGGTCGCCGCGCTTTGGTAGCAATCGGCGAGAACATACGCGCCGACTTCGTGCCGCACGCTTGATGATGGCCTTTGGATCCTGGAAGCGTGCTCGAACGGAAAAGCACATGACTCAACGGAACGATCAGAGTTTCTTCGTCGATCGCATTGAACAAACGCTCAAGCGGAAACGGTCATCCGTCGTCGCTCTTTAGAATGTTTACGCGCGCACCGCGGCGCGCTTGGGCCTGCCACACATAGTGAACCGTCGAGAACTCGAGCTCCGGAATAGAGCAATCTTATTGCGCTTCTGTGTCCAATCGAAGCACGAAGCCACAATGGCCTGCACCGTACTCACGTTCTGATTCATGATCACGGTGCCGGCGTCCACGCCGAGCACCTTGGCGACGAGGTTGCCGAGTGTCTTCCATGGGGAGCCATTGATTGCTCCACGCCTCGATCGAATCTTGCTCCCAGAGGTCGAGAAAGCTCTTCGTGTGCTCGCGCGCCTTTCTCGGCATGGCCCCAAGCGAATGGCTGATGAGATGCACCGAGTTCTCGAGGTGGGAAACTCCTCGCGGGTCTTGAGCAGCGGCTGTTCGTCTACCTGAGTCATCGCAAGGCTCACTTCTTAGTAAGAGATTCGCCGCGAACAAAATCGGCAAACATGGTCTCACGCACTTCCCAAAGGTCGGGATAGAACGGCGTGCGCATCGAACGCTCGAGCAACTCGGTGGGCTTTCCCTTCAAGGAAGGGGTGCCCGCTCCGATGATGCGCTTGACCAACATGATGTGTTGATAGCGAAAGGTCTGAAAGAGCTCGTCGAAATCGAGAACGCACTCGGTCAACTGATAGAGCAAGGGATACTTCGTGGGTTCGCGATGGACGGTAAGAGCGTCCGTGCCCGCGCGCTTGAGCACGCCCTGCATCGCGGCTCCAAGATCGGGCGCCACACGCAAGAGGCCGTTGAAGCCAGGGCTCTCTTGTCCACTACCCGCCCCCAAGACTTTGCGCACGGCGATGTAGGAATGGGGAGACATCATCTCGATTAAGCGGAGCTGCGCGATCATCATGCGCTCGATCTCGGTCACGCGTCGGAGCAGTCCGAGCGCGTTCGGGACATCGTCCGCATCGAGGTAGCGCATCGCCAGCACGAGCTCGTTGAGCCCGAGCTTCATCCAAAGCTCTTCCATCGGAACAAGCCCACCGCACCTCCGAACTCAAGCTAACAGGACGACATCACGTGGAAATCCTGTCGGTGCGATTTAGAAATGTCCGGTGCTCTGCAAAGTACAGTTGTCCGCTTGGGTGCCTCGGTCAAGGGTTGCTGGTTTGGGATGCGGCTTTGCCGACTGCAGCGCGGTGGCCAATGGATGGGTTACGGGCAAGGGCGCAATCGACCTGGCGGATTGTTGGCGCTTCTGGTTCGCGCGTGGACGCCGAGTCGTCAGACCTGGTTCTCCCATCGCTTTGCGCATGAGATCTTCGTCGCGCAACGTGAGGCGCTTCGTTTGAAGCGTGCGCTTGTCACGCTCGCGCTGACCTTGCGCGATGACGCTCAGGACATGTCCTAAGAGTTTGTTCTCGACGATGGCGCCTTGATGCACGCGTGCGTCTTTGGGAAACGCGTACGCGTCCAAGTGTTCGCCTCGATATTCGATGTGTACGGTTCCATCTTCTTCTTCGCGCACCGTCACACGCTTGCCACGCGCTTTTTCCGATGCTGGCGTCGAGGCGACGACGTACATCACGCGATTGTAGTGCAAGGTGAGGCTGCCGGTCAGGCGTCGCTCCTCTTGCCACGAGAAGATGCGTGCGAGGTTTTCCTGGGGCAGCAACGTCCGGTGCGCATCGTGCGGGCTCTGAGGTTCGCACGCGAAACGCTGGTTGTAGTCCTTCATGAACTCCCCAAGGTACGCGTTGCCCGCATCACGGCCTGAGATGCCGCGAAGCCTGAGCTCTTTGACGAGACGGTCTTGCAGCGTCTGATGCGCTCGTTCGACGCGCCCTTGGCCGCGGGCGTGTTGGCGCAAATCACGTCGATATTCAGCTCGTACATAGCGCGTCCAAATTGCGTGTAGCCGTCGCCCGCGCGTGCATCCTTGGCATTGACGCGAAAGACGCCGGCCTTGTCGCTGTAAAAAGCGCAGGGCTTTCCGTGCGCACGCACATAGCGCTCGGTCGCCGCGAAGTACTCGAACGTCGATTCGGAGCGCACGAAGCGCAGCTCCATCAAACGACTCGTCGCGTCGTCGACGTAGACCAAGAGGGGTGCAGCGCGGCGCGCGTCCTTCGAACCACTCATGGTCCGACCCGTCGATTTGCACCAACTCACCTAAGCACGAGCGGCGACGACGCGGTGATTGGGCTGGCTTTCGCCGCTGCATGCGCGTACGCCACAATCCCTCCGAGGACATCCACGTGCGCAAGGTCTCGACCGACACGACAACATCATGCTGCTCGCGCAGCTTCTCGCAGGCCAAGGTCGGGCCAAAGTCGGCATAGCGTTCTTTGACAAGCGCGAGCACCCGCGCACGAACATCAGCGGCTAACTTGCGATTGCTTGGTCGGCCACGTCGCTTGGAGGCGAGAGCCGCGGCCCCCTGAACCGCGTACGCACGCTGCAGTCGCCGAACTTGCCGCACAGTCAGCTGCAACATCTCCGCAGCGGCTCGCTGTGACAGCGAATGCTCCGAGCCGTGCCATCACCGCGGCCCGGTCCAATTCCTTGGTGCTCATTGTCGTCAGTTCCTCCATGACCGCCTCCCGAGGCGGACATTTCTACTTGGGAGAAACCGGACATCTCTAAATGGGCCCTACAAATCCGCTTCGCATAAAGGGCGGATATGTAAACTCGCCTTTCGGCCATCTCGAACACGGGTAAAAAAAAGGGCGTTTGAAGCGCCTAGCCTCATGTCCATGGCGAGCAATCTCGTCTCTGGCGATACCAACGGACAGACAGACATCTTTGTCCGCGATCGCGTTGCCCATACAACACGGCGTCAGAGCTTGAGTGCAACAGGAGAAGAAGCCAACGGTTCAAACTCGGCGCCTGTTATCTCGGGCGATGGACAGTGGGTTAGCTTTCTTACGTGGGCGACAAATCTTATTCCCGGTGACACCAATGGTCACGCGGACGTCGTACGGGCGCCACGCCTGTAAGGACATCCACGTTCAGACCCGTTTCAGCTCAATGTAGAACTGCTCTACAGCGTCGGTACCAGTACAACACCACTGTAAGGCTCGATATTCAGCAAGCCGCTAACGGAATCTCCGTCGAGCGTGCGCCACGTTCCATCGAGCATGATGATCCGGCGGCCGCGCGCCGCGTTGTAATAGAGCGTGGCCGCGATATCGTCCGGCAATGTGAGCGAAGCCGGCGGCTCGCGCGAGCTTGAGTCTTTGCCGCTCTCCGCCTGCCATTGCGCAAGTGTGTAGTCGCCGTTCAGCTCAGCGTAGGTGAAATGCTGTCGGTGAAGAATATTGTCGCCGTAGAGCGTCGCGTACATGTTGTTGTCGATCGTTCCCCAATCGACAAGCGTTGGACAGCGAACGTCTTGTTGGAAAAAGAGAATGTCCGCGCGTGAACCGGGCACAAGCGTGTTGCCTGTGTAAATGTCGTCGAACACAGGCGTGCACTCGGCACGCCCTTGGTCTGTGACGGCAAGCTGAAAGTGCACGTTGTCGAAGATCAGGTTGTCGCGAACCACATTGCCCAGTGAATTCGTCGTGTGATCAGCGGCGATGCCGCCGCGATTGTGGGCGACAACATTGCCTTCGACCACTGTGTTTTTGATGCTCGTATTTCCGAACGCGATACCAAGTGTGAGGTTGTCGTATGGGCTGACGTAAGGACCCGCAGTCTCGCTGACGGTGTCCAAGTACGAACCGATCGCATCGACGACGACGTTCCTTCGAATGGCAAGCCCATCACAATGATCGAAGGAAAATTCCGCCTCCGTCGTTCAAAACGGCGAGCGCGTGGAGACGAAGTTCTCCTCAGCCAAGCTGTTGGCGCCGTCGAGAACCAAGCCGATATAGCCGATGTTGTCGATGACGCAGTGTTGTACGACCGCACCGTCTCCATAGGCACGGATTCCCATATAGCCCCAAACCGACTCGCCGTAGCCAGGCTCCACTGCAATGTCGGTCACGCGACTGCGGAGCAATCGATCGCGATTGAGGCCAAAGACGATGCCCGTTCCCAGGGTCCGCGTAATTTCCGATTCAACAACGTCGACGTCGTCCGCTACAACGGCGATGCCCTGTTGACTATCCGACACGGTCACGCGGCGCAGCACGACATTGCGGTTGTTGTTCGCAATGATTACGGCATGTGTGGATGCGTACTTGATCGCGATGTCATCGAACACAAGGGATGCGTCGGTCCCATCGGCAGTGAAAACCTCGAGCGCTGATTCGCGAACGACGGCTTCCGCTACGCCTGTGTTTGGATCGGCGCTATGAGGCGCCTCGAAATACAAAGTATGCGACGCTTCGTCGTAGTACCACTCGCCGGGCGCATCGAGGATGAAGTTGATTGTCGACGAAGTATCCCCAATCGCCCGTGCTCACGTCACTCAGTGCAACGTCGAGAGAGAGCTGGCCCGAAGACGAGCTCGTGACGTGTGCGGTTTCGTACGACCAGTTGCGCGTACGGATTCGTACGGTCGCACCGACATATGCATTTGTGGGACCTGTTAGATCGGGTGTCACGAGCGTGGACGAAGCGCTGGATGATCCCGCAGCGTTCTTGAACCATCCAACGTTGGGCGATCGCGCGGGGTTCTGGCGAAGCCCATTGAAATAGAGGCCCTTCGTCGACTCGCTGACGGTGGCTTTCCAAATGTCGCCTGAGTGTCGAGTCCAGCCGCTGACCGTCGTACTGCCTGTTATGGCCGGTTGCGCGCCGACTCCGTACGCGCCGACAACAATGGGCAAACCAGGATCGCCACGGCGACCACACACCGACAACGTCTCCGAGAACGTAGCACCGCGCTCGAGCAGTATGACGTCCCCGCCCACGAATACGTCTGAGCAAAAACCGCCGACAACCTTATCCACTGTTCGCCACGCCGCTGTCGGAGCGGTGCCGGCGTTGCTGTCGTTGCCACTCGGTGAAACGTAATAGGTATGCCTTGCGGTGTAGACGTGCACGTCCGTCGCATCCGCGGCGCCGTGATCATCCGAGACGGAGTACTCGAACCAATCCTCACCGACAAAGTCAGTAGCGGGCGTGTACGTGTAGTTGTCGTTCGCGTTTCGGACGAGCGTGCCGTGCGTCGGCGCCATCGTAACCGTCAGTGTCAGCGCATCACCATCGGGATCGACGTCGTTGGCGGTCAGTGCGGTGAGCTCAACAGAGACTCCAGGCGCCGTATAGAATGTTTCGCCACGTGCGGTGGGTGGTTCGTTGGTAGGTCGTAGATGTGCAGCATCGACCATCGGTGCGTCAGCTCCAGCATCGAGGTGCGGATCTCCTGAATCGAAATCGAGGCCCGCATCGAAAGCCACGCCTGTGTCGAAAGCTACGCCCGCGTCGACGTTGTTGTTCGCGTTGCCGCTCAGCTCTCCGCTGCAACCAACAACGTTCACGAGCATGAACACGACGACCCACGGTTTGGTGGGAGACTTCAATTTCGACACGTATCGCTCCTTGGCATGCGACGTTGCACAGCGTGAGACTAGAACATTGCATGCTCGAAGCAACGCAGATCGGTCGCTTGCAAACCGTGTCGTCTTGTTACGCCGACAGCGCACGGCGCGCCAACGTTGAACGTCCGGTTTCGTCGCTCAACGACCACAACCGTCATTTGTGCAGGAGGCCTTACGCGAATCCACAAGCGTCGGACTTCCGAAAGAGTCATCGGAACAAGCCCACCGCACGTCCGAACTCAAGCTAACAGGACGACATCACGTGGAAATCCGCTTCGCATAAAGGGCGGATATGTAAACTCGCCTTTCGGCCATCTCGAACACGGGTAAAAAAAAGGGCGTTTGAAGCGCCTAGCCTCCTCAGATACGACCCAGTCGCGCACGCGATCTGATCGCCAATGCATCCGATAATGCACGTTGCGCAACCCGTGTTGGCGGGCGTAACACACGTTACGCAACCCGTGTTGGCGGGCGTAACTCGGTTGGGGCGTCCTGCTGCAACGTCCCTGGCGCGCGAGCCCACAAAGATCAACGAGGTGCGCGCCTTCCTTGGTGCGCTTGTTGCGAGTGCTGTTTCAGCAGCCGCATGTCGGATGTCTACTAGGCGACAATTGCTTCGATCGTCGATTTTCCTTCTCACACGCCAAGGCGTCGACGCGCCTCGCGGCTTTGCCCGTTGCGTGAGCCTCGCGCATCGGAAGACTTCGCTCAAAACTGGGCCGATCTGAGGGGGATTGTCCCGTTCGGGGTCAGTCCAGGAGACGTGTTGATCGCAATGCCGGATGTATATTCACATGACGCTTCAGAAACGAGGGCGTCCTCTCGTGAAGCATTCGCTGCTCCACCATCCCTACACTCCTGGTCGGTGGAGATGGTTACGGAGTCGCCACGGCGAGTGTCGGATAGTAGAAAGAGTCCATGTACGTTCCGGTGCCATAGATGCCGTAGTAATAGTTACGATTGCCCCAGCATTCCCAGAATCCGCCCACGACGCCAGCACACGAATACGGAATCACATCCGTGGCGGTCTCGATATAAGACACAGCACCCCACGTAGACGGCGGATCGGCTACGCCATAGCCTCGACCGAGTTCGCCGAGAGCGTTAGGGGCCATCACACCACACTTGGCCGTTCGCACGCAGGATGCAACGCACGTTGTAGGGGCCGTCCGCGTAAATCGCGATCTTCATAGAATCCGTGAATGGAAGCGTTAGATCGGGATCGATCGTGGAAGACCAGCAGCTTACGCGTCCACCCGTGCGCACCGCACAATAACCTTCTGGAGTGGGAGCGAGAGTCATCACCTCATCGATACCAGGCACGTCTGCTACGACCAAGGCGCGGGCGGTTCCGTCGCCGCCGCCACCGGTGCCGGAACATGCGACGTGTCCGTTGTTGCGCAAAATGCACATGCTCGCCCAGCCAAGCTCGATGCTCGCCGCGTCAGTCACGCCAGTTACGTGCGAAGGCGTGGTGGCGTTGGTAGCCAGGCCATTGCCCAGCGCGCCGCTTGCGCCGTAGCCCCAACAGTAGGCGTTGTGATCGGAGCACGGCGCACGTGTTGCGATACGAAACGGCGATATCGATTGCCGGCGAAGGAAGTGTAACGTGCGTTGGCGATGTCCGTCGTGTTGTTGTGCCATCGCCGAGTTGTCCGTAACTGTTGATGCCCCAACACCACACGTCATCGGCGAGCGAATGCGCGCACGTGCGCTGATCGTCGAGTGCGATTTCGTCGATATCCGTCATGCCGGGTACGACCGATTTGAAATAGGGTGCGGCGAAGGGCGGCGTAGTCGTGCCGAGTCCGCGCTTATCCTGAGCGTTGCTTCCCCAGCATTGCATCGTGCGATCCGTCATGATCGCGCACGCGTGCTGCGTTCCCCATACGCATCGAGCGCGCCACGAGAGGCTCCACGCACGAACCTTGACCATTGCAAATCCCGAGTCGCACGCGATGCCTATGGGCTCAAAGGCAGCGGGGCACAGCGCGGGCTGCTGGTGCATTCCATCTGACTGCGCTGGCACGGATTTGAAACGTCGCACGCTTCCCGGGCACGCAAGCCAAGCATGTACCCGATCCATCGCAGATGCCGCCCGCGCATGCTGCACCCGGTGGCGTCGGGGAACGTTGCTCACAAACCGCAACTCCGCTTCCGCAGTTGATGATTCCGTACCAGCAATCGGTGATGCATGAGGTAAACGCCGCGCACTCGCTGCAGCTGCCCGCCGTGTCGCACACGCGATTCTCTCCACAGCTTGTGCCAGGTTCCGTGCTTGTACCGTCTGCCACGCATACGCGAACGCCGGTCGCGTAGTCGTAGTTACCGTGCGCACAGTTTTCATCGCATGCGTCGCCGTGATCCGGCGCGAACACGCACGCGCCTGTGCTCGTACACACGGGAATTGCGGCGCACTCGGTGCCAGGGTCAAGGCAGGCGACGAGGCGACGCAACCCGCCGCACCGCTGCCGCACGCAACCGTGCCGGGGATGCAGCCGTCGACCAAACACGCGGCCCCGCTTTCACACGCGACGCAGGCACCGTGTCCGTCGCATACGCTATCCGTTCCGCACGCGCTTCCTGCCCAACGCGGAAGAATCGCACTGCACGTAGGCGTCCCACTCGAACAATCCCAATAACCGAAGTGACACGCGTTGAGGCCGTCTTGGCAAACTGTCCCGCAGACTGGACCTCGTCGATATTCGCATCGAGTTCCGCATCCGTGCGCGCATCGGCGATGTCCGCGTCCATTGCCGCATCTGCGCCGCCATCGAGAACGCCAGCATCGTTATCAGAACCGGAATACAGCCGATGGCGTTCGACGGATCGCACCACTCGCCGGCCATGCATGCGCCTTCGACAGGCTCAGCTTCGCAGAGGCCATCGAGACAACGTCGTACGGCACAACTTGGCGGAGTCGGACAGTCCGTTTCGACGTTGCAGAAAACCTCGGGCGGGCAAAAGTCACGCGATGGTGGATTGCAGCGTTCATCGACGCATTGGCCAGCGAGGCATTCGCTAAGTGCATCCCCCGGAAGCGTTCGGACATGTGACGTCCAAGCAATCGCGTGACATGCGCACAACGAGCGAGAAGCTCGCGCCGCCTTCGGCGATGGTAACTCGCACGCGACGCTCAAGGAGACGCAAGCCATCGGGTTGCATCAAGCGGACACGCACGACGGTTTCGCCTGCGGCAATGTCAGAGAACTCCGCGACACGTTTGCCATGCAAGTAATCGTCTTCAAACACGGCGCGCACATCGCCGTGACGAAGGATGGCAACCCCTTCGGTGACTGGATTCGAATCGACGATCGGAACGTCGACCAAGTCAGATTGGCGTCCCGGCACCAAGCTCGTCTGCACGCTGACTGTCAACACGCCCTTCGCGCTCCAGCCCATCGCAAAGACCAGCAACGCAAGAAGCAAACGAAAGCTGAGAGTCATAGCGGACCACACCCTGCGACGGGTGAATAATGCGGCGAAAAACCGCTGCCGAAACCAAGCTGCCCATCGTCGTTCAGGCCCCAACAGAAGAGCGCTGCTTGCTCGCCGCGAGCGTTGCGCAGGCGTAGACCGACGTGCCAAGGCCGACAGATGCGACTGGACCGAGTCCGGGCACGCGCGTGGCCCAGCAACGTCGGAGGCGTCACCTGTGCCAAGCATGCGACTGTCACCCCAACACCATAGCTCGCCGCCGGGCGGTGCACGGCGCACACACACCGCGTTAGAACCGGTCGCGACTTGCACAGCATCGGTGAAACCAAGCGCGCTTTGAGGAACAGCTACGTAGGATCCTGCGCCCGACTCGACTTGGTATCCCCAACAGGAAACGCTGCCGTCGCCGAGCACTGCGCAGGAGACGCCGTCCGTGATGGAGAGGTCCACCGCGTGCGATACGCTCAGGACCTGTGTTGCATCGTAGAGCGGGTCGCCATCTACGGAGGGATCGGAGCCCGCCTCACCCCCAGGTGTTTGCGCCAACGCAATAGACATCGCCGAGCGCGGTGCGCACGCACGCGTGCTGGTAGGAGACATCGACTTCCACTGCGTCGATCACTCCGTCCAAGCGTATCGGTGTAGGCGTCAAACCATCGCCGAACTCGTCTTTCCAATAGAGGTATCCCAGCAATAGACAGCGCCGGATTGGAGAACGGCGCATGCGGAGATGCCACTCACGGCGACTAATTGCCGGTCCCGGCAAGAGCGTTTGGACGCCGTCCGTGTTGTCGCTCAACGTGCCATCGCCGAGCTGACCGTAGTAGTTGAGGCCAAAACAATAGACCGAGCCGTCGCTGCGGACGCCGCATCCCGACGAGTCACCTGTTGACACTTGCACGAAGTCGGAAATGCTCGGTGCGTGCACCACGAACGCTGGAGCCCAACGATTCCAGCATTGCACGCTGGTATCGCTCATCACGCCACAGCCGGTGCCGTAATAGAAATCGAACTGCTCGACGCTCGCTGGACCGCAACACGTTCCTTCGCCATTGCACGCGCCATCCGGACAAGTTGTTGACTCCGGCTCGTAGTCAACCGTCATCGAGCAGACGACGCCGGCGCTGCACGAAACGCGGCCGATGCCGCAGCCGTCTGCGGTCGAGCAATCCTCGCCCTCAAGGCAATGCGCGCATGTGCCGTCGGTTTCGCATACAGAATCTTCACCGCAGCTTGTTCCAGCCGGGACGAAAGCGCTTTGCATCGGGTGCACACGCCGCCGCTTTCACGAGGTTAGATGACCCCGTGCGCATCCTGCGATGCAGGCCGTAATTCCGTTCTCGCATGCAATACAATCGCCCGCCGCGTCGCAGACGGATGCGCCTGTTCCAACGCAGGGAGTGCCCGCCACGGCGAATGTCGCGCTTGCTTCGCACACCGGAGCAACTGCGCAATGAAGTGTTCCTTCGCGGCACCCCCGCCACGCAGCTCGCGCCATCCTCGCATGCAATGCAGCGGCCTCGGTTGCAGATGAGGTCGGTGCCGCACAATGCACCGTCTCGCGATCGGCACCGGATCGGTGCACACAGGAGCGCTACCCGGCGCGCAAAGCCAGTAACCCACCGCGCATGGCACATCGGTCAATGTGCATACGGTGCCGCAAATCACCGTTAGTCCGGCGTCAGGGACGAGTGAAGCATCTGACGACGCATCGTCGTAGATCTGCATATCGAGAACGACCCCATCTTCGAGGACGCCGGCGTCGGGCGTCATCGCAAGAGGCATGCAGCCACCTGTCACGGGATCCGGATCGCAGTAAGCGTTCAGCGTGCATCCATCCGTGTTCATCTCCTCTTCGCAAACACCACCCACGCAACGCCCTGTCGCGCAGGACGCTGTGGCGGGGCATTCGGTATCGGTGAGGCAGAATGTGATGTCCGGACAGAAGGTAGGGTCGGGTGGATTGCATCGAGCGTCGACGCACTGCCCGTCAAGACATTCAGTGAGCGCAGCGGATCCGCCCGCTTGCGGGCATGTCACACCCACGCAATCGCGGGTGAGGTGAACGACCAAGACGAAGTCGGACGCGAGGATCACGCGAACCCGCCGGCGAATGAGCGTTGAGCCATCTGTTCGAAGCAGGCTGACGATCGCCACGTATGTCCCAGGGTGATCCTTCAAACGTGGCGACTCGTTTTCCGCGCGCGAACTCGGTTCCAAAAATCGCACGTGCTTCGCTCATGCGTTGAACGTTCACGCCTTCGTAGATGTCACCACCTTCAACGAGGCTCACCTCGACGAACGTGAACTCAGGTCCAGGAACCAATCCTGTCGCGACGACTACCGTGAGCGAGCTCCCGTCGTTCCCCACATGCAGCCAGGAAAAACACAGTCGCGAGCGCAACCCAGGCGGAAAGACAAACCTTGATCAACGATGGTTCATGGCAAAAGTACCGGCACGAGCTCAGGTCGCGAATGCGAGATTTTGTCCCATCGCCCAACTGTCCGTAACTGTTGTCACCCCAGCACACGATCTCCGACGTGTCGAGCTGCGCGCATGAGTGTCGATCAAACAAGCGCAAGCGCGCGCGCGTTGGTAATGCCTGGCACGAACGCTCGGCGCGCCGATGGCATTCAAGCGACCGTCACCGAGCTGTCCTTCAACCGCGACCCCAGCACACTACTTCGCCGCCGCTGATAAGGCACGAATGCTGTCCGCCGCTCGCAGGGGCCTTGATCTCGTCCACGCGAGTGTCCGCAGGTGAAGGACGGCTACGGGATACGCACTCGAAGTTGGCGTGGTGTTTCCGAGTTGCCTTCGGTTGCCTCGCCCCCAACACACGACCGAAGTCAGGTCGCGCGTCCCACGCAATGCGCAGGTGTGCTCGCGCCCGCCGCCACGTAAATATTGCGTCGTCGATTAGGAGGACTGGCAGGCAGAGCTCGTTCGGGCCAGCGAGCCGGTGCCGAGTTGCCCGCGCCGTTGTCGCCCCAGCAGCGGATGCGCATGCCGAAACCAACTCATCCAAGACTGCGCACGCGTGTCCGCCACCCGCACTGAGCCCGAACGCGCCGGTCGAAGGCAGCGACACTCGGCGACGCCGAGCGGCGGCTCCGTCTCCCCGGTGCTCGTGCGGATGCCGTTGCCCCGCAGTAAACGTCAGAGTCTGTCGCTTCCAAAAGACATCCGAAGTCTCCTGCCGGCACACAGACTTCGAATCTTGCTGCCGAGATCCGAAAG
>JADJQN010000004.1 GCA_016712745.1 Sandaracinaceae bacterium | reverse complement strand
CTCCGACCCGCGCACGGACGGCAACTCCCAGCAGGTGTTCTTCCGGCGCGACGAGTCGTTCGAGCTCGTGGTGCGGCAGGCGCCCGAGGGGGCCATCGGCGTCGCGCCGAAGCCTGCGCTGCAGGCCGACGAGCTGCTCCTCTGCGACGTGCGACGACGACCCGGGCAGACGCAGATCCTCGTCGCGGACCTCGACACCTCGCGCCGGCAGGCCTTCATCTTCGCGCAGGGTTCCTCGGTCTCCGTGGTGACCGGCACCTGGAGCATCCTTCAGCCACTTGCCGCGACGGTGCAGGCCGCGCTCGACGAGGCCGACGCCGAGCTGCGCGACCACTTCACCGCCGTCGCCCGGCGCCACGCCGCGACCGCCATCGATTACGCGCCGCATGGCTTCGTCGGCGCGGGCAACGTGCAGGCCGCTGTCGACGAGCTGATCGACGACCTCTCGACCGGAGCTGTGGGCAGCTCCGGCGCCTCGCGTGTCGGCGTGGACGCGGCAGCGGGCGCGCCGAACGCGCTCCCAGCGGGCTCGGTGAAGAGCCAGCTCGTGCAGCTCCTCGGCTTCCTCAACACGCACGTGAGCGCGGCCACCGGCGCGCACAACGCGGCGGCCATCGCGGCCACGCCCCACAACAACGTCGCCGGCACGAACGTGCAGTCACAGCTCCAGGAGATCGTAACCGACCTCCTCGCCACCGGTGCCTCCGCGCCCGGCGTTGGTCTCGTCGGCGTGGATGCGATCGCCGGTGCGCCCACGGCGATCGCGGCGGGCACGCTGCGCGCCGCGCTCGTGACGCTACTCGGTGGGCTCAACGGTCACGTGAACCAGGCGAGCGGCGTGCACGCCGCGAGCGCCATCTCGGTCGCCGACGCCGGCGGCAACCTCAACGCGGTGAACGTCGAGACCGCGCTCGCCGAGGTACTCGACGCCTACGAGGGTGATCACTTCCGCGGCAACGAAGCCAGCCCCGGGCAGCACAAGGCGATTCGCCAACCCAACCTCGGCGGGACCAAGGCCTTGCTCTGGGACTCGCAGGGCAACGGCGGCGTCGGGGCACGCCTCCGCGTCTACGCGGACGGCGATTCCATCTGGTTCACGCTGAACGCCTCGTGGAACGGCAGCGCGTGGGCACGAGACAACACGAGCTACTACGCGGGCGGGTTTCGCTTCTCGCGACTCGACTTCGAGTTCCTACACGAGGACACGTTCGCGGCGACGTTCACGACGTGGACACGTAGGTGGCTGCTGCCCATGAGCAGCACCGTCAACTCCGCGTTCGAACTCTCGGGCACGGTGCGCGAGGTTGGGCGTCTCGGCATGGAGTGGACCAACTCCTTCAACGGCACGCGCACGGTCGCGGGTGGTGGAGGGGTTACCTTCCGCAATCGATTCCCGGCAGCGCCGTCGTCGATCACCTTGAGCGTGAACTCGGCAAGCGGCGGCTTCTCCGGCACGCCGAGCACCGGCTACGCCGACCGCGATGGCTTCGGCTTCTTCTCGTACCAGTCGCTGGCTGCAGCAGCGACCGCGTACTGGTTCGGCTCGTACACCGCGATCGCGTGAGGAGCACATGGCAATTCAGGAGATCACCAGCACCGAGGTCGTTCAGCGTTGCGCCAAGTGCGACCGCGAGAACCGCATCCCTCTCGCGACGATCGAGGCGGGTGTCGAGCGTGACGATCAGGTCGAGGACGACGTCGTACCGCTTCCCGAGTGCCCCACCTGTCGCTCGCGGGAGTTCTTGATCCGCTCGCCGGTCGACGAGCAGGAGTACCCTGCGCAACAGGGCAGCGCGGGGCACCTGCACCGGCTGCTCGTCGACGAACTGCACTCGCAGCTCGTGAAGCGCGGCCGCGTCGTTGAGCGCATGCGCAGCAAGACCGACAAGGTGCTCACGCGCCCGATCGCGACTGAGACGATGCGGCAGTTCTTCGACAAGGGGCTGAAGATGCCGGCGCGCGCCGTCGAACAGCTCCAAGGGAAGGAGCCCGGCCAGTGAGCGGCGGCTTCATCGTCAGCGGCGTTGCGACGCCCCTCGTCGACGGGCTCTCCGTGCGCACGTACGCCGAGGCCGGCGTCCATCGGTTCGCACCGAAGGGCAAGCGGGCGCGCGCCGTCGAGCTCGTCATCCACGAGACCGTCACGCGCAGCGTCGACTCGACCATCGCAGTGCTGAAGAAGCGTGGGCTCAGCGTCCACCTCGTGATGGGCGCGGACGGCGCGCTCACGCAGCACGGCGACCTCGCGACGGACATCCTCTGGCACGCGAGCCAGCACAACGGCGCGTCGTTCGGCGTTGAGGTCGTGAACCCGTACTACCCGAGCTACCTGAAGCCGGGCCTGCCGTGGTCGCGCGTCATCAAGGCGCCGTGGGCGCACAAGGGCGAGTACGTTCTGCCGACGCCCGCGCAGGCAGAGGCGGTTGCCGCGCTCGTGCGCTGGACGACGAGCGCGCCCGCCCCGGGCATCGCCGTGCCGCGCGCCTGGCCGGGGCTGCGGGACGGACGCTTCGCGCTCTGCCTCGTGCCTGCTGCCGCAAAGGCGCCGCTGCCGGGTGTGCTCGCGCACCAGTACTTCGGGCACGCCGACGGCTCGATGCTCGTCCTCTACGCGTGGCTGCGCGTCGAGGCCGGGCTCGCGCCCGACGTTGCGTTCGAGGAGGCGGTGAAGCGCTCCACCGGCGTGCGCCGCGCTGACGTCCGAGACCTACTGCCCACGCACGCCGTGGCCTGACCCGAGGAGAACGAGATGGAGGACTTCACCAGCGTTGCGACGTGGCTTCAGGCGACCGGGCCCTACGGGCTCGTGGCCGTCTTGGCGTGGGCGTTCTGGAAGGTGAACGAGAAGAAGGACGCTCAGCTCCGCGAGCTGTTCGACAAGGTGGCCGAGATGGGTCGCGCGCAGACCGAGGCCGTGACCAAGGTCGAGGCCGCGCTCGTCGCGCTGAAGGACGCCATCGAGGACCTGCACGACAAGGCCGCGTGAGGACCGCGCGCAGAGTTCTCGCGAGGTAACGCGGGCTTCCGCGCGCCAGCACGATTTCTCGCTTCTTCGCCTTGGAAGGTCGCCAGAAGGAAGCCTGTATGTCGTCGCGAACGGGGCGCACCGCACGAACCACCCCGACGGAGACGACGACATGAAGGTGAGCGAGCTGATCGAGCTGCTGGAGGAGCAGGACCCGAACGCCGAGGTCCTTGTGATGTCCCAACCCAACTGGCCGTTCGAGCTGAGCCTCGCAGGCGTGACGACGCGCGAAGAGATGCTCCGCGCCGATCGCGACGAGGACGGCGATGGCGACGACGACGAGGAGCCCCGCCTCGAGCGCGGCACGGCCAAGAGCGACGTCTTCCTCGTCGAGGGAGAGCAGCTCCGCTACGGGTCGAAGACCGCGTGGAGCGTCGCCACGCGTTGAGCGCGAGCGCGGTTCCCAGCGAGGTCGATTCTTCACGGAATGACCTTGCTGGGGGCGCGAACGGAAGCCTGTATGGCGAAGCGATCAACGCGGAGGACGACGATGCAGACCACGAACAAGAAGCGCCCCAACAAGAAGGAGCCGACGGTCGACGAGCTGCTCGCCGCCATCGCGAAGGCGACGCTCCACATCGACACGCTCGAGACACGCAAGAGCGACTCGCTCGACTTCCACGACGTCGCGGTCTGGTCGGTGAAGGCCGCGCTCGAGGCCGCGTACCGGGCGGGGCTCGCCGCCGCGAAGGAGGCACGATGAAGACGCTCGGCACGACGACGACCTACGACGGCACCGAGCACGCTTATCTGCGGGGCCACGAGGTGCGCATCGTCGCGGTGCTGAAGAACGCGCTACGCGCCGACTACGACCCCGACCAGGACGGGCAGTACATCCGCGACGACGAGGACCTCGAGCGCGCGGGCGGCGTGACCGCCGCCGACCGGGTCGAGGTGCAACCCTGGCTCGCTGCGGAGGGACGCTTCAGCTTCGTGTCGAGCGACCCGCGCGCCATCGACCTCGCGTGCTTCGCGAGCCTGAAGCGCTGACGACCTGAGCGACGACGCGCTCCCTCACGGAGCGCAAGCCCACCACGCGAGCCAAGGGCGCGCGCGTGAAGGGCGACGTGTACCCAGCGCCCGACGAGGAGAGCAGTCATGAGCACGAAGACCAAGACCGCGAAGACGAAGGCCAAGAAGGAGAACCTCGCAGCCCTCGGGCTGCCGGCGCTGTGGGAGCGCTTCAAGGAGGCGACGGGGGAGAGCACGAAGAGCCCGAACAAGAAGTTCCTCGTCCGGCGCATCGAGGAGGCGTTGGCCGCGCGCGCGGTCGAGCCCGCGCCCGCCGAGGAGCCGCAGCGCCCGACGCGCACCAGCGCGCGCGAGACGTCGGTGCCCGAGCCCGAGACGACGCTCGCCGAGAGCCCGCCGCCGAAGCCGCGGGGTCGGTTCGCGGCGATGACGATCGAGGAGCTGCAGACGAAGTACCTCGAGGTCGTGGGGCGTGCGACGGGCAGCGATGACCGCCGCTACCTCATCTGGAAGATCCGCGAGGCCGAGAAGGGCCGCATCAACGTCGGACCGCGCAAGACGCGCGCGCGCGACGGCGAGCCGCTCGATGTGAAGATCCTCCCGCTGCGGGTCGAAGCGGACGTCGCCGACAAGATGGACGAGGCCTGGCGCGCGAAGGGCATCAAGAACCGCATGGAATTCTTCCGGGGGGCCATCGGCCACTACCTCGCGCATCTCGGCGCGCGCGACGCTGCCGCGCTCTTCACGAACGCGGGCGCCACGGGCGCGTGAGCGCGGCGGAATCCGAGGGGCGTCGGCAGGCCTACAACCGCCTCCGACGCCCCATCTGCGCGGAACCTCGCGGCTATTCCAAGCGCCTGAAAACACATGCAAAATCAACGTGTTCGGCCTTGCTAGGGGCGCAAACGGAAGCCTGTATGTCCTCACGCGACGGGCACTGGGCCCCGCGCAGAACGCGAGGACGACCACGATGAAGACGCTGCGATTCGGAATCGAGATCGAGACGGTGGGCCTGAGCCGGACGAAGCTCGCCGAGGCCATCCACAGCGTGGTGGGCGGCACCGTCTCGAACGACTACCGGGACGTGCGCATCACCACCGCGAGCGGGCGCACATGGAAGGTGGTGCCGGACGGTTCGCTGAGCGGCGGCGAGAACAGCGGCGAGATCGTCTCGCCGGTCCTGGCTACGCCGACATCGAGGAGCTGCAGAACATCATCCGCGCCGTGCGCACGGCGGGCGCGAGGACCGACCACTCGACGGGCATCCACATCCACGTCGGAGCGGAGCGCTTCGACGCCAAGAGCGTGGTGAACCTGGTCAAGCTGGTCCACAAGCAGGAGCGCCTCCTCGAGCACGCGCTCGGCGTCAGCGAGCAGCGCCTCGCGCGCTACTGCCGCCCGATCGAAGCCCGCTTCATCGAGGCGCTCGAGGCGCGCCGCCCCAAGACGATGAGCGACGTGCGCGACGCCTGGTACGGGCGCAGCGGCGAGACGCCGAGCCGCTACCACAGCAGCCGCTACCGCGGGCTGAACCTCAACAGCCTCTTCTTCAGGGGCACGTTGGAGTTCCGCTACTTCAACGGCACGCTGCACGCCGGCGAGGTGAAGGCCTACGTGCAGCTCGTCCTCGCGATGGCTGCGAAGGCGCTCTCCTCAAAGGCCGCGTCGAGCAAGCGCCGCGAGTTCAACCCCGCCACCGCGAAGTACGACTTCCGGGTGGTGCTCCTGCACCTCGGCCTGATTGGGGAGGAGTTCAAGACCGCGCGCCTGCACCTCACGAAGAAGCTCGCGGGCTCGGCGGCTTGGAAGGGCGAGCGCCGCGACCGCCGCCCGGCGATGGACACGCAACCCGCGACGGAGAGCGAGGAGGTCGGTGATGCCCGCGCAGCCTGAACGGCGGCGACGGGCCAGCGCCGGACCGCGAGCCGGCGCTGGACTCGGTGGGGAACAGAGGCGATGCATGACGACGACGGGCGACTGCCCGAAGCGAGATGAGAAGATGAACCCGGTGCTCTACTTCGCCTACGGCTCGAACCTCGACGACGCGCAGATGCGCGAGCGCTGCGCGGACGCGCGCGTGCTCGGGCGAGCGACGCTGCCGAACTATGCGCTCGTCTTCGGTGGCTTCAGCCACCGCTGGGGCGGCGCGGTGGCCAGCGTGGTGCGCGCCAAGGGCGCGTGCGTCGAGGGGCTCCTCTACGAGCTGGGCAGCGTCGACCTCCGCGCGCTCGACCGCTTCGAGGGCCATCCCTTCGCCTACGACCGCGTCATCCGGTGGGTGCGCGACGAGAGCGGGCGCCGCCGCCGCGTGATGACCTACCTCCAGCCCGAGGACGGCTTCGAAGCGTGGACGCCGCCACTGGGCTACTTCACCGTGCTCTGGCACGCGTACTCGCGCCTGGGCTTCGACGTCGAGCCGCTGGCTCGCGCAGCGGGGGTGTCGCCGTGAGCGCGCCCCGGAGCCAGCGTCGCGCACCTACGCGCGTCTTCGTCTACGGCACGCTCCTCGCCGGTGAGCCGAACCACCGCGTCCTGGCTGGCGCGCGACTCGTCGCGAACGCGCGCACGGAGCCCGCGTTCGAGCTGCGGGACCTCGGACCGTTTCCGGGTCTCGTGAGCGGCGGCGCGCACGCGGTAGCTGGCGAGGTGTATGAGGTCGACGAGGCGACGCTCGCCGCGCTTGACCGGCTCGAAGGGCATCCGCGCTTCTACCGTCGCACGCGCATCGCGCTCGAGGACGGCGCCGCCGTCGAGACCTACCTCCTCACGCCCGAGCAGGTCGAAGGTCGCCCCGTCATCGTCTCGGGCAACTGGCGGTCGCGCCGAAGGGAGAAGGCAGCATGAAGATCGTGATGAGAGACGGGCGCGTGTTCCAAGGGACCGCGCTGCAGATCGTGAAGGCCATGCAGGACATCGCGTTCGGCGTCGAGGACTTCACCGTGCCGAAGTACATCGAGTGGGTCGTTGCCAACGCGCGCAAGTTCGAGGAGGTCGAGCTCGACGTGAAGGGCGAGACCGACGAGGAGTTGGCCGCGTCGCTCGTCGCCGAAATGCTCCGCACCGGGCTGACCGCGAAGGGGTAGGCAGAAGGCCTCCACGCCCGACACGCGCGGAACGTCGCGTGTTCTTTTTGCGAGGTCGAATCCTCGCTTCTTCGCCTTGCTACGTGCGCGAACGGAAGCCTGTATGTCCTCACGCGACGGGCACGGGGCTCGACGCGAAAGCGAGGACGACGACGATGAGGATCAAGAGCACCACCGCCTTCCGTGCCTACGCCGACGCGCGCGCCAAGAGCGCCACCGAGCAGGCCGCCGCGACGGCGCGCTTCATGGTGAAGTCGGTGAACAAGGACGGTTCGATCAGCCGCATGGCGCCCACCAGGAACTCCTGGAAGTACGACGCGTTCGCCACCGCCGAGGACGCGGAGAAGCGCCGCGCCCAGCTCGAGGCGATGAACCCCGGCTCGCGCTACGCGGTGGTCGCGCTCTGACGCGCGCCACGGGCGCCGACGCTGGCCCACGTGGCCGTGTCACGCAGCCCGGCGTTGTCCCCCCGCGCGAGGGGCTACGCGCGCGCCCGAGCGCCACGTGGGCGCGGCCCACCGCCGTGTAGGCAGCCGGCCTCCAAGTGCCTGAAAGAACATCAAGAATCAACGTCCGCCGGCCTTGCTATGGTTCGAAACGGAAGCCTGTATGTCCTCACGCGACGGGCACTTCGCACGACGCGCTGCGGAGGACGACGATGAGCACGACGACGAAGAACACGCTGGCGACGAAGACGGTGAGCCAGGGCGAGAGCCGCTACGGAACGCCCGAGCCGCAGATCGCGCTCCGCTTCCCCAAGGGCACCAGCTACCGCGTCGTGAAGGCCGCGCTGCACAAGCTCGCCGCCGAGATCGAGTTGGCGACGCCCGCAAGCGAGCGCTGGTGCGTGAACACCGAGGACTACAACGAGAGCGGGCGCGTGTACCTCGAGCTCGCCGAGGCGACGCCCGACGAGGCCGCGCGCGGGATGGCGCTCCTCATGAAGCTGGCTGGTTGAGGCTTCGGCCGTAGCCGGCGGTTGTCGCGCGCGAAGGCGACTCCCGGGCCGTGGCGCGTTCTCGGCCCGACAGCCTCGGGGGAGGCGGTACAACAACTGCATGACTTGGTGGGCCTACGCTCTCATCGCCGCTCTCGCCGCGTCGGCGACGGCCATCCTGGCCAAAGTCGGCGTGAAGGACGTTCCCTCCAACCTGGCGACGGCGATCCGCACCGTCGTCATCCTGCTCTTCGCTTGGGGCACCGTCCTCGCAACACGAGAGCACCACGTGATCAGGGAGCTGAATCGCCGCTCGGTCCTCTTCCTGGTCCTCTCGGGCTTGGCGACCGGCATCTCTTGGCTCGCGTACTTCAAGGCCCTCCAAATGGCGCCCGCTTCCCGCGTCGCGCCTATCGACAAGGTGAGCCTTGCGTTCACGATCATCCTCGCCGGAGTGCTGCTCGGGGAGCAGATCTCGTGGAAGGTTGGTCTTGGTACGGTGCTCATGATCGCCGGCGCGCTCCTGACGATCTGGAAGTAGGCCGGCCGCTTCGTCGCCCCCCGCGTTCAGGCTGTGTTTGGCCTCGGGTGCGACACCTAGGGCGTGACGCGGCGCCTCGCCATCCTAATCGCTTGCCTCAGCCTGTCGGGCTGCGCGACGACGTTCCGCGATCGTGGATGGTTGGACAGGCAGCTCGAGGACCGGATCGGATCCGGGACGTGTGGCCGCTCGCGTGACGCGCTTCCGAGCGACGTCCGGCTCGAGGACGGCGTCGACGAAGCGGAGGTGGTCTCCGTCGCGTTGTGCCGAAACCCGGCGCTCCGGGCTGAGCTGACGCGAATCGACGCCGCGCTCGCCACGCTCGACGAAGCGAGGCGCCCGGCGAACCCGCAGCTCAGCATGATGGGGCCCATCGGTCCCATTACGGCGGTCGCCACGCTTCTCGTTCCGCTCGAGTCGCTGTGGCAGATGCCGAATCGCACGGAGGCTGCGGCTCGCGATGCGGACGTTGCTGGCGAGGCCGTCCTGATGCGCGCCCTCGACGTCGTGCGCGATGCCCGATTGCTTCACGTCGAGCTGGGGCTCGCGGCGGATCGCGCCGAGGTCCGCGCCGAGCTCGCGAGGATCGCCGCCGAGATCGCGCGCATCGCGTCCGTGCGTGCAGGTGTGGGAGAGGTAAGCCCGCTCGAGGAGCGCGTGCTCGCTGCCGACGCTCGCACGAGCGCCGACGCGAGCGACCTCGCGCACACGGAGGCCGTGATGGCTCGCGCCAGGCTCGTCGCGACGCTGGCGGTCGACGACACGCCGGGTAGTCCACTCCAAGCAAGGTTCTCGACCGACGTCGCAACTCCACCTGCCCTGCGTGAGCTGATCGGCTTCGCGCGAGTGGCGCGCCCCGACGCTCGCTCTGCGGAGCTGGCCATCTCGGCGGCGACCGCGCGCGCCGGATGGGAGCGCAGTCGGATCGTGAATCTCGGCGCGCTCGTCGAGACTCAGTGGGGCCAGCCCGCGGGACCGGCGCTCCGCTTGGGAGGACGCGCCGACCTGCCAATCT
The DNA here is from genome assembly GCA_016712745.1 of Sandaracinaceae bacterium. Lineage (GTDB taxonomy): Bacteria > Myxococcota_A > Polyangia > Polyangiales > JADJQN01 > JADJQN01. The sequence goes on along the minus strand of JADJQN010000004.1, from coordinate 574,748 downwards.
TCAATCAGAACCAGGGTGGCATCGGCCGAGCCGAGGCAGAGGTGGAGCGCGCGACCGCGCAGCACGAGATGGTCGCACGGACGGTGATCATGGAGGTCACCTTGGCGCACGCCCGGTTCGAGCAGGCGACCCGCTCCCGTCAGCGCTTCGAGACCGAGGTGCTTCCAGCCCTCGACGCCGCCCTGGAGATGGCCACGCACGGGTTCGAGACGGGGGACCAGCCGTTCCTGATCGTGCTCGATGTCCAAAGGCGCGCCGGAGAGGCGAGGCTCCGGCGCGCGGAGCTCATCGCTGAGCAGCGCCGCGCGCTCGCGGAGCTCGAGCGCGCGATTGGTGCGCGACTGCAGAGCGCTGCCGAGGTCGCGTCACGTGCTCGCGCGGAACGAGGTAGCCCATGAACCGATTTCAGCTCGCGACGCTTCTCGCGCTTACAAGCGCATGTGATTCGAACACGGCGCCGCGCTCACATCACACCGCCGCTTCCGAGGTCTCGCACCCGATCGCCGAGGCGGACCTGCCCGCGGTGCACCTGTCGGCTGAAGCCATCTCCCGGCTTCGTATCGAGACGACCTCGGTGAGAGCGGGGCCGGTTCCGCGAACCCGCCTCGTCGGTGGCGAGGTCGTGGTGCCGCCCGGGCGAACCGTGACCGTGACGGCGCCGGTGGCGGGCGAAGTGCACTTCGTGACCAGCGAGCCGTTGCTCCCTGGGGCAGCGGTCCAGCGTGGAGCGGGGTTGCTTCGCCTCACGGCCATCGCGCCCACGGATCGAGACACACGCGCGCGCGTCGCCCGCGAGGTCGCGGCCGCCGAAGCAAACCTGGCTGCGCTCGAGCTACGGGTGACCCGCAACCAGGCACTCATCGACCAGGGTGCGGGGAGCGCCCGTGCACTCGAAGAGGCCGTCGCCGCGCGTGATGTCGCTCAGGCTGACCTCGCGGCAGCAAGGGCGCGGGCGACCACGCTCTCACGCGACCCACTGCTCTCCGACGTCGCCATGCTCGTGCGGGCGCCCGGCAACGGAGTGATCCGGCTGCTCGCAATCGCTGAAGGCCAGCCCGTAGCCGCTGGTGCACCGCTCTTCGAGCTGGTGGGGGTGGACGCACTGCAGGTCAGGGTGCCGGTCTACGCGGGCGATCTCGCGCGCCTCGACTCGAGCGGTACAGCTCGAGTGCGACGAAACGGGGAGCGCCGCGCCATTGAGGCTCGATTCGTTCCCGGGCCTCCCACTGCTGAGCCCGATCGGAGCACGGTGGACCGCTATCTCACGCTGCCCACCGACGCCGGGCTCGCCCCCGGCGAGCGCGTGCTCGTCGAGCTCCCCCTCGAGGACACGACTTCCGCGCTCATCGTCCCGGCTTCGTCCGTGGTGATCGACGCATGGGGCGGGGCCTGGGTCTACCGATGCGAAGGCGGCCGCTACGTACGTGCACGGGTCGACCCCGCACGCCGCGCCGCCGACGACATGGTGCTCGCGCACGGGCCCGCCGTCGGTTCGTGCATCGTTTCCGTAGGCGCGGTCGAGCTGTTCGGCGCCGAGTTTCCCCCGGGGCACTGATGCGCGAGTTCGTCAAACTGTGCCTCCAGCAACGTTGGGTCGTCGTCGGGCTCGCCGTGCTCTTCGTCGCCCTGGCCGGACGCGGCGTTCGCGACGCTCGATTCGACGCGTTCCCCGAGTTTGCGCCGCCGCGCGTCGAGATCCAGACCGAAGCCCCTGGGCTCTCGAGCGAAGAGGTCGAGGCGCTCGTGACGACGCCGCTCGAAGCCGCGCTCGCAGGGACGCCAGGAATGACGGCGATTCGCTCGCGCTCCGTGCTCGGTCTCTCCTCGGTTGTCCTCCTGTTTCCCACGGGTACCGACCTCCTCCAGGCGCGCGCTCTCGTGCAGGAGCGCGTCACCCGTGCCGCCCCCGGCTTGCCCACCGTCGCTCGAACGCCGGTGCTGCTTTCTCCACTCTCGTCGACGAGCCGCATCATGAAGATCGGCATGTGGTCGGCCACGCTCTCGCAGACGGAGCTCTCCGACCTCGCGCGGTGGCGGGTGCGTCCGGCCCTGATGTCGGTGCCCGGGGTCGCGAACGTCGCGGTTTGGGGCGAGCGCCGTCGACGCATCGAGGTGCGCGCGGACCCCGATCGACTCGTCGCCAACGGAGTGGATTTGAGCCGGCTCGTCGCGGCCACCCGTGAATCCCTGACGCCTCGCGCGGGAGGCCTCGTCGATCTTCCCACGACTCGCCTTCCGGTCGTCCAGACGGCCATGGCTCGCGATGCGGAGGAGCTCTCGCGCGTCCCGCTCTCCACCCTGGGGCGTGGGACCGTGACGATCGGCGATGTTGCAGAGGTGCGAGAGTCGCACTCCGTCCCCATCGGAGACGCGCTCGTCACGAGCGGGAGCGGCGTCCTGCTCATCGTCGAGAAGCAGCCCGGAGCGAGCACACTCGATGTCACCGCCGGCATCGACGCAGCGCTGGCTCGCCTCCGTCCTGGTCTGTCAGGGGTCGAGGTCGACCCAACGATCTTTCGGCCGGCGAGCTTCATCGAACGTGCGCTGAGAAATCTCGGTCACGCGATGGGTATCGGCTGCGCCTTCGTCGTGGCCGTGCTCTTTCTTTTCCTGTGGAACACGCGCACCGCGCTCATCAGCGTCCTGGCGATCCCACTCTCCCTCCTCGCTGCGGCATTCGTCCTGACGTTGCTCGGGCGCACGATCGACACGATGGTCATCGCAGGCCTCGTCATCGCCCTCGGCGAGGTCGTCGACGATGCGATCATCGACGTCGAGAACATCCATCGCAGGCTCCGAGCGCTCCCGGAACCTCCCGACCTGCGCACCGCCATGCGCGTGGTACTCGACGCCTCCCTGGAGGTGCGGAGCGCGATCGTGTTCGCGAGCCTGATCGTGCTCCTGGTCTTCGTTCCGATTCTCTTCCTCGAAGGCGTCGCGGGAGAGTTCTTTCGCCCGCTCGCCCTCGCGTACGGCCTTGCGATCCTCGCCAGCACGGTGACGGCCCTGACCATCACGCCGGTCCTTTCCTTGCTCTTGCTCCGAAGGACTCGCGGGGCCGAACGCCATTCGCCGATCGCGACTGCGCTTCTCCGTGCCTACGAGCCGGTGCTGAGGCGGACGCTGAACCACCCGAAGCGTCTGCTCGCGGGAACCGTCGGGCTGCTCGCGATGACCGCGGTCCTCGGCTCGACGCTCCGAGAGGAGTTTCTCCCGCACTTCGCCGAGAATGACTTCTTGATGCACTGAGTCGCGCGGCCCGGGACCTCGCTGGAGGCGGTCGCGCGGACCGCGAACCTGGCGCGCGCAGAGCTTCTGACCGTGCCAGGCGTGCGGAACTTCGGGGCGCACATCGGCCGCGCGGAGGTCGCCGACGAAGTCGTCGGACCCAACTTCGCGGAGCTATGGATCAGCGTCGATCCGAACGCCGACCTCGCCGTCACGTCCCAGCGCGTGCGGGATGTCGTGGATGGCTACCCCGGCGTGTTTCGCGATGTGCAGACGTACTTGCAGGAGCGGATGCGGGAGGTGCTCAGCGGCGGAGGCGGCGCGATCGTGATTCGCCTCCGAGGCGATGACATCGATGCGCTTCGAGCGATCGCCGGGACGCTCGCACATGACCTGGAGGCCGTGCCGGGCATCTCGCACCCGCGGCCAGAGGCGCAGGTGCTGGTACCCCAGATCCAGATCCACGTGGACGCTGACCGTTGTGCAGCGTTCGGCATCGAGCCCGGCTTGGTTCGGGCCAGGGCTGCAACGCTCCTTGCGGGCGATACGGCGGGCCAGTTCGTGCGAGGACTGCAACCGATCGATGTCGTCGTCTGGGGCACGGAGGAGAGTCGAGCGGATGTCGCCTCGGTGCGCGATCTCGGGATCGCGGTCGACGGCCGTGTGCTCACCCGCCTCGGCGACGTCGCTGACGTGACGATCGTTCCGGTGCCGAACACCATCGCCCACGACGCGACCACGCGAAAGCTCGACGTGCTGATCGACCTCGCGCCGGGCGCGGACCTGTCGAGCGTGAGCACGGCGGTAGCGTCCAGGGTGTCGGCGCTCGAGCTCCCACCAGGGCACCACGCCGAGATTCTCGGTGAAGGTGCTGCGCGAAGCGCCGCGCGCACTCGGCTCTTCGGCGTCGCCGCTCTAGCCATCGTGGGGATCTTCTTCGTGCTGCTCGCCGACTTTCGCTCGGCTCGCCTGGCCCTCATGGTCTTCGCTGGCCTCCCGTTCGCGCTCGTCGGAGGCGTCGTGGCCGCAGCAACCTCGGGCGTGGTGTCGCTCGGCACCTTGATCGGTCTCGTGGCGGTCATCGGGATCGCTGCACGAAACGGCATCATGCTCGTCTCCCACTTCCGTCACCTCGAGCGCGAGGAGGGTGTTCCCTTTGGACGAGAGCTCGTGGTACGCGGCGCGCGCGAGCGCCTCGGCCCTATCCTCATGACGGCGCTCGCCACCGGGCTTGCTCTGGTGCCTGTCGTCATCGGCGGACACACGGCTGGGCACGAGATCGAACACCCCATGGCGGTGGTCATCCTCGGCGGGCTGGTCAGCTCCACCATCCTGACGCTGCTGGTGACGCCCGCGCTCTACGTCTGGCTCGGTGGGGGCGGTCGCGGTGCGGAGGCCGCGACGGTAGACTGAGGGGGAAAGATGCGGGTTCTGGTCGTCGATGATGAAGCGGAGGTACGGAGCGTGGTGGCGCGGGCACTGCGCGCTGACGGCCACGCCGTGACGACTGCGGAGGATCTCGAATCCGCGCGCGAGCGCGTCGCAGAGGGCGCCGAGTTGATCGTGCTCGACCTACGGCTGCCAGACGGGTTCGGCCTCGAGTTGTGCCGAGAGCTTCGCGCGGACGGCTCCACGGTGCCGATCTTGCTACTCACCGCGCTCTCGCAGGTCGCCCTGCGCGTCGAGGGTCTCGATGCCGGCGCCGATGACTTCCTCGGCAAGCCGTTCGCAGTCGCGGAGCTCCGAGCACGCGTCCGTGCGCTCGGGCGCCGAGGTGCGCTGCCGCGGGGCCTCACCTACCGAAACGACGACCTGGTCCTCGACGTCGCCGGACGACGCGCAACGCGCGCCGGGCAGGAGGTCGCGATCACCGCCAGGGAGTGGGCCATCCTGGAGATCCTGGTGCGTCGGGCTGGCCGAGTCGTCTCGCGCTTGGACCTCCTGGAGAGCGTGTGGGGTGACGCGAGCGAGACCGCAGCGAGCAGCCTCGAGGTGCTCGTTGGGCGGCTCCGGCGAAAGCTCGGCTCCGATCTGATTCGAACGTTGCGGGGCGAAGGGTACGCGCTCGCAGAGGAGCCGCGACGTGGCCAGTAGCATCGTTCGCCGCGTGGCTTCCGGCGCCGCCCTCGCAGCGTCGGCGTCTGCGCTCGTCGCCGCGCTCGCAACCATCGTGTTCGCAACCTTCCTTCTGCAGCGTGCAGAGGATCGTCGGCTCGAAGAGGCTGCCGTGACCTTTGCCGTGGAGCTCGGCCTGGATGGCGGCGACATCGCTGCGATCAGGGAAGTGCATCGGGACGAGTCCGAGGAGATGGACCACACTGGGATGCTCTTCGCCGTCTACGACGCGAGAGGTAGCCTCCTGGCCGGAGATCGCCGCGTAGGGCTGCCCGCCGTCGCCGGATGCTCGACGACGAACTCGAACGCGCTGCGCGTGTGTCGAGCGCAAGCGACGAACGGACTCGCGGCGGTGGTGGGCGCCGCTCACACGCCGCTTACCGCATTGCTCGCCGCAGCGGCGATCCTGGCGGCGCTCTTCGCCGCAGCCCTGGCGTGGGCGACGAGCCGCCCCATTTCCCGGCATGTCGTCGCCCCGTTGACGCGACTCCGTGAGCGCATCGCGCAGCTCGACACCGATGCCCTCGAAGGCGCGACCCTCGGCAGCGAGGAGGGCATCGTCGAGGTCGACGCGCTGCGCCGCACGATCGAACAGCTCATCGTGCGCGTCGAGCGGGCACTTTCACAAGCCCATCGCTTTGCGGCGAACGCCGCCCACGAGCTCCGCACGCCGCTGACGACAGTGCGCGCCGAGCTCGAGCTGCTCGCGGAGAACATCACGGAGCCTGGCGCACGGGAGGGCGCTACGGTGGCGCAGCAGAAGCTCGCCGAGCTCTCGTTGCTCGTCGAGAGACTCCTCATCCTCTCCGTGCCCGCGCGCTCGGCGGCAGACGCACACGAGATCGTGTCGTTGCGCGACCTCCTGGAGGACGTCGTTCAGTCTCTTCCCAACGATGACCGCTCGCGGGTGGAAGTGTCGGAAGGCGACGCGCTCGTTCGCGGTGACGCAACCCTCCTCGGCACGATGGTCGCCAACGCGATCTCGAATGGGCTCAAGTTTGGCAGCGCCGTGACGACCGAGGTGTCGCTCGTGGAGGGCATCGCGGTCCTTCACGTCGACGACGATGGCCCGGGAGTCGAAGCGTCCGAACGCGAGCGGGCTTTCGAGCCGTTCTTCCGCTCGAGCGAAGCCCTCAGGCGGCGCATACCGGGCCACGGCCTCGGACTCGCGCTCATCCGACACATCGCGACCACGCACGGCGGCAGCGCCACGCTCGTGGACAAGCGGACGCAGGGCGGGCGTCTCGAAATCCGTCTGCCCTCGGCCGGGTAGCCGAGGGCCCCGCGCCCGCTGGGACAGCGACCTGGTGATCAACAGGCCCATCGGCGGCCACGACCACGCTGACGCTCGAAGCTCGCGCGACCGGCGCTCCACGCGCGAAGGCGGGCGCCGTTCGTCGCTCTTCGCGAGCCGTCGCCCCGATGATCAACAGGCTCGCCCCGATCGCGGTCGCCGAAGCTGTTGATCAACGGGGCCGACTGTTGATCGCCGGGTACGCAGTTAAACGCCTCTCGGCTTCTCTCTCCCCACGGGACAGGAGAGAGAGCGGGAGAGCTGTCCCACGCCGCGCTCATCGAGCTCGCGCGACGCTCTCTACAAGCACGCGCAAGAGCACCGTCGCGACACGCGCAGCGCGCGAAACGCCCGGAGTTCTAGGGAGAAACGGCGAAGCCCCCTCGGATCGCTCCTTGGGGGCTTCTGTTTACCGACCCTCGCCGAAGGTTCGCGACGAGAGAAAAATGGCTCCGAGACCTGGACTCGAACCAGGGACCATTCGGTTAACAGCCGAACGCTCTACCAACTGAGCTATCTCGGAATAGGGAGCGGCAGAGTACGTCGGGGCGTAAATATGTCAAGGATGTCCGGAGCCTGCGCCCACGGTGATCGTGCGGCCGGGGGCACTTGGCTGCGGAACTACTCGGGGATTCTGCGGGCCAGCAGCCTCCGCGCGGGATCTCATCGCGGCGGGATTCGCGACTGGAAAGCTATCCAAGTTTTCGCGGGCGACCGGGCGGCATCGCGACAGCGCCAAGGAGTTGGCAATGGTTTCAGTCGGCGCGATGTAGAGCGTGAGCGAGACGCGGTCGCCGTAAATGAGAAAGACGTCCATTAACGACGCTAAGTTCTTTCGCCACGTGAAGCGTCGCGTCGTAAGGCCATCGCTCGCCGGACAATCCCAAACGCCGGTTGGCGTTCCGTACTGATCGTTCATGGCGGCAAGGTGCGGTGTGATTGCATCGTGCGACGGCAAGACGCTGAGTACCTGCACCTGCAGCACGCGATGCGAGTGTTGATCGAGTGAGTAGAGAATCTGCGCGCCGTTCGCAAGTGTCTCCTCGAGCCAATCTTTTCCGGGCTCGTGCGCTGCGTGCGCTGCTTGCAAATGCGGACGCACGTGGCGCAGCTCGTTTTCATCCATGCCGATCGCGACGCCCGCAATCAACCGCGGCATCAACGCACGTGACTCTTCTTCCACGGCCGCGACGATTTCGACGGCACGCTCTTGTGCAGCTTGCGCACGCCGTGCCGAGGCTTCTGCCTGGGCGCGCATCGCCTCTTGCTCGTCCGCCAAATGCTCGCGGTAGAGGAACACGGCTCCCAGAACTACGATCAGAGCAAGCAGTAACCAGATGTAACGCGCGTAACGCATCTCGGCGCCAAGTCTACGTGGGATGACGCGTCATCGCATCAATCTCGAGCGACAAGCGTCGCTAGAGGATCGCGCGAAGCGCATCTTCGAGCGTGGGATGCAAAAAGCGAAAGCCCGCTTCGAGCAGTTTTTTAGGGCGAATACGGGCCCCATCCAGCAAAAGCGGCTGCGCCATCTCGCCGAGCGCCAACTTCAGCGCAAATGCTGGAGCAGCAATGAGCGACGGCCTGTGCATCACGCTCCCGAGCGTCTCGCTAAACTCCGCGTTGGTTACGGGATTGGGCGCGACGACATTCACTGGCCCGACCAGGCTCTCGCTCGTGAGCGCAAACTCGAACGCGCGAATGGTGTCTTGCAGCGTCACCCAGCTCATGAACTGCTGACCATTGCCCATGCGGCCACCCGCGCCCATTCGGAATGGCAAGAGAAGCTTCGCAAGCGCTCCGCCTTCCTTCGAAAGCACGATCCCGGTGCGCGGATGCACCACGCGAATGTCGGCGTCACGCGCGGCGTGGGCAGCGATCTCCCATGCGTGAACGACATCCGCGAGAAAACCACTTCCGAGATGACTCGACTCATCGAGCCACTCATCGCCGCGATTGCCATACGCGCCTATCGCGGAGGCGCTGATCATCACGCGCGGCTTTTTGGAAAGTCCGGCGATTGTGCTCGCGATAAGCCGCGTACCGTCGACGCGACTCTGAACGATGAGCTTCTTGCGCTCATCGGTCCAGCGCCCTTCCCCAATATTCTCGCCCGCGAGATGCACGACAGCATCGATACCTTCGAGCGCCGCCGCATCAATCTCGCGGCGCTGCGGATCCCAAAACACGGCGTCGGTTCCGACGTCTTCACGACGACGCACGAGCACGCGCACGCGATGCCCCGAGGCCCGCAACGACGTGACCAGCGGCCTGCCCAAAAGGCCGGTCGCACCCGTAATCGCAACGTCTAAGTGAAGGTGGTTTCCCATCGTCCTACCGTGTATGGTTCCCGCGCCTATGGAGATCCTTTTTGTCACGTCCGAGGTTACGCCGTACAGCAAAGTCGGAGGTCTCGGCGATGTTTGTGGCGCCCTGCCCAAAGCACTGCGCACCCTCGGACACCGCGTCACCGTTATTTCGCCGCTCTATTCGACCATCGACCCGGTGGCCCGCTCGCTGGCACGCCGCCTTCTGAAGGTCGAAGTGCCGCTTGGCGGCAAGACGTACACGGCCGAGGTCTATGACGGCCGCACTGCTAGCGGTGTGGACTTGGTCTTCCTCGGCAACGACGAGCTCTTCCGCAAGGTGCCCTACATTTACGGCAACGCCGACACGTACGAGCTCGACGCTATTCGCTTTGGCTTCTTTTCGCGCGCAGCTCTCGGTTGGATGAAGGCCCGCGACACCAAGTTTGATGTCGTGCATGCGCACGATTGGACCGCCGCGCTCATGGTCGTCGACATCAAGCGCGATGCGGACTTGGCCAAGACGCCGTGCGTCTTCACGATTCACAACCTCGCTCACCAGGGCAACTTTCCCAAAGCCATGATGGAGACGTTGGGGTTGCCGTGGGACTTGTTCAAGGCCGACGGCCTCGAGTTTTACGAACAAATGAATTTGCTCAAGGGCGCCATCGCGAACGCCGATGCCATCACCACGGTTTCTCCCACCTACGCGCGCGAGATACGCACCAAGGATGGAGGCCACGGCCTCGACGGCGTGCTTCGTCAGTACGAGAGCAAGCTTCACGGGATCTTGAACGGCGTCGATGCGGCGCTGTGGAATTCGGCAACGGATACCGAGATTCCGTCGCGCTTTGATCCAATCAACATCACGGGCAAGGCTCGTTGTAAGACCGAGCTTCAGCGTGAGCTTGGCTTGCCGATGCGTCCGGAAGTTCCCGTAATTGGAACCGTGGGTCGTGTCGTATCGCAAAAAGGGTACGACCTACTCGCCAAAGCGGCACCGCAGCTTTTGAAGAACGACGTGCAGCTCGTGCTGCTTGGAGACGGCGACGCAGAGATTCTCGAGACCTTCGCTGAGCTCTCGCATCGCTGGCCCGACCGCGTCCAAGTACGCAACGGGTTCAATGAGTCGCTTGCCCATCGCATCATTGCCGGCAGTGATTTGTTCTTGGTGCCTTCGCGCTTCGAGCCGTGCGGACTTACGCAGATGTACGCGCATCGCTATGGAACGTTGCCCATCGTAAGGCGCACCGGAGGTCTTGCCGACACGGTCGTCGATTGCGACGCGCATCTCGAGACGGGCACGGGCTTTGTGTTCGACGACGCGACGCCGCAAGCATTGCTCGGCGCAGTGCAACGCGGGTTGTCAGCGTATGCGGCGGGTCCGGTATTCGATGGGCTCCGCAAGCGCGTGATGCGCATCGATCATTCATGGGAACGCAGCGCGCGTTTGTACGACGGCATCTACAAAGAGCTCGTCCCCACCGCGTAAGAGATGTTGCCGCGCCCACTCATTCGTCCGGCTGAGCTTGCACCGCATATCGGCGATGTGCGTTTGATTGAAGCGTGCGGTGCAACGGATGCGGCGACGCTGGCGTCGCGACCAACGATTGTGAATGCAGTGCGCGTTGGTTACTCAGACCTTGCAGCCCGCGTTGACGATGCGGCGTTCGGTGGACGCCACCCACTGCCGCCCATCGAGGAATTTTGCAAACTCGTCGCCTCGTGGGGGATCGACGCGACGACATCGGTCGCAATCGTAGATTCAGCGACGCTGGCGATGGACGCTGGCGCGCGCTGCTACTGGATGTTGCGTGCCATTGGTCTCACCGACGTTCGCTACGTGACGACGACCATGCCCGAGCTTCTCGCGGCATGCGGACGCAACACAGCCCTGCCGCCGTCTGCAAGCGTCGCGACACTGACGCCGGCCCATTGGCTTATGCCTATCGTCGACATCGAAGGCATCGAAGCGGCGCGCCAAGATCCCAAGCGGCGCATATTCGATGCCCGCACAAACCCACGCTATCGCGGCGACGTCGAACCAATCGATCCAGTCGCCGGTCACATTCCCGGCTCACGCAACGCACCCTTCGCCGATGATCTCGAGACGCCCACTTCCATGAAATCCGACGAGGCGTTGCGCGCGCGCTACACCGAGCTGATGAAAAACATCTCCGCGGATAACACCATCGTGTACTGCGGCTCTGGCGTGACAGCGTGCCAAACTCTCATCGCGATGGAAGCGGCTGGCTTCCCGAACGCGATCCTCTACGTCGGCTCATGGAGCGAATGGTCGCGTCGCCTGGACAAACCCATCGGCAGAGGCGACGAGATCTAGCCTGACGCAGGCTCCTCGCAACCGCGCTCTATGTGCGGTGGTCCCGTGCGGCAACGTATTGGATTGCCCTCGGATGTGCCACCGCGCATCGGGTCGTCGGCTAAAAGCAGCTATCGACGACGCATCGAGAGATCGCCGCGATCCTCGGCAGCGCCGCCGGGACGCCGAACTGTGAATGTACCGTGCACGTGCGTGCACGCCGGAAAGTCGACACGTGCGTTCTCGAACGTCACGCGAAGTCCGTCACGATCGTACACGGTGTTCCACGACACGTTTCGCGCGTCCGCGCCGCTTGTGCGAAACGCTTGATTGGGAACGCTTTGCCCGTCGATGCAGAAATACCCCGCAGCTGTAGGGCCTGCGAGATTCACAATGTTCACCGTACCAGTTGCTTGACGAAGCGTGTCGCTATTGCCCTGGCGCGTTACGTTCATCGTCGCCGTGACGCGACTCCGGCATCCGGAAACTTGACCGAGAAACTCACCCTCAAAACGGATCGGCCCAAGACACGAATTCACATCTGGACTCGGTGGCGGGAGCGCAACAACTTCGACAGCCACGCACTCCACTGCCGACGCGAGTTGCTCGGGGCGCGGCGCATACCGCGCGTTGTTCGCAGGAGCGCGATCTTCGAAGAAGAGTTTGGCGCAAATAAATTTGTTGCCGAGCAAGGTCGCTGGGGCCGGCGGATTCGCGCGTCCAACGCCTGGCATACCGAAACGTAGCTCGGACCGCGCTGCTGCCTCGCGCGTTGTACAGCCCGATGCACCATCCTGTAAGAAGCAGGTTTGCGCCGGTCGAACGCTGGCGATAGCGTTGAGCTGCGCAAGGCGGTTCGCATCCGTCACCCACTGATCGTTTTCGTAACGGGGCAGTTCTCGCGCCGCGGGAAGCACTGCCGCGGCGTTGTTCGAGACATCCGCATCAGACAGATAAAGTCGGTAGTACGCAGACGCGTAGTACGCGGCGTTGGCCCGATAGTCGCCGATCACCGGGTTTCGCATCTCGAGCATCGGCACAATGTTGTCGAACGTCGGGTACACGCGAGGCGCAGCGCCAGCGACAGCGTTAACCGGCGCCACCGAGTGTGGAGCGGCTTGCGTGACATCGATCGCGAGAGACTGTATCAAGACCGTCGCGTGCAGTGCTCGCTCGACATCGGCGGCCGGAGTCGATCGCGGCATCACCGGCGTAGCGATCCGAGGCTGCGCGTGCGCGCCCGAGGTTGCGATCGTCAGAAACATCGCAACAACCGTCATGGTGCTACCAACTCGCATCGACATTCGTCTCGCTCCTTGCTGCAGTGGGTACTAGAAGTACACGCCGATACTTAGTCGGCCCGGTAAACATACACTGCGACGTCGGTGTTGGGGTGATTGCTTGGCGGAATGTCCACGGTTGCGAGCTGACCGACTACTTATCGGCAGTGCTCCACCCGATGCGTCCGTCCGGCGTGAGAGCGCTCGGGCGACGAGAACAGCGATAGCGTTCTGGTGCGGTGGGTGGCGCCCGGCGGTACGAACTTGCTAGCGCTCTCCGAGTCCTGGCGACCGAAGCCTGCGTTGCATCGAGCCATGGCATGTGAGTCCGCTATCGGTCGTCGTCGGAGCGGATGGCAGCTGGCCGGCGGGTGTCCTATCGACCGACGACAGCACCACACTCCGTGGCGCACGCCTCAACGCGATGAATGACAACATTGATGCGAATGCGGAGGCAGTCGTGACCGGCGAGCCCGAACCAGCCGAAGCGATCTTGCGAGAAGCACGCGCGCGCGACGCGGATATCGTGGTGGTAGGGACGCACCCCAAGAATTGGTTTAGTCGCATCGTCAGTGGCAGCGTCGCCGTCGACGTGGTCAATGGGGCAAAGCGTTCGGTCCTGGTGATGCCGCTTCAATCTTCAGGCGCAGCAATCTCATCGCCGGTGGGAAGCGCGTAGATCGCAAGGCCGAGATGTTGGACCTTCATCAACACCTGGGACGCAGATCAAATCCTTGCGCACCTTCGGGCCGGTTGCGTGCATCGCCTAAGCAAAATGCGATCGGACAACCTCGCACGCATCACCGAGAACGACATGCGCAGCATCTACCGCTACCTCCACGCATTGCCGCCGACGCGCCATGCCATCAATGCTGCCGGAGTTTAGCGCTATCAGCGAACGGCGACCTGCTCGCTGTCGGCTGTTGGGGGGACTATAGCTTCGCTATGGGTGTGAGTGCAGGGACGGCAGGAGGAGGCGGCTCAGCAGACGTTGGTGCGGTGTTCACCTATAGACGCGCGGCAACAGTCTGGACACAGGAGGCGTTCATCAAGGCGTCCAATGTGGGAGTCGATCAGTTCGGACGAAACGTAGCCATCGCGTCGGATGGAAGCACAATCGTCGTCGGAGCATGGCAAGAGGCCAGCAACGCTACGGGCATCAACGGCAATCAGGCCGACAACTCCAGCGCCAACGCCGGCGCCGCGTACGTCTTCATCGCGCAATAGTGGGGCTTAGCTCTCTGCGTCCACGCCGGGCTCGACCAACGTGTTGTAGAGAGTGCGGTACAGGTCCGCTGTTTTCTCGGCGTCGCGACGGAATTCGATGCGACGGAAAGTGACGAACGAGCGAAATATGGTCGCAAAGATTCGCGCTTTACGCACAAGTTGCGGAACGTCGAATTAAAACGCGCTATGTTCCCCTTATGAGACGCGTTCTTCACGCCGTAGCCGGCTGCACCTTGCTAACAACAATGACTGCCTGCGCTCCTAATGTGCTCTCGTCAAACTCCTCGCGGACAGATGGTGCGCCGAGCGATTTCGGCGTTCCAATCAGCGACGCCGGTGCAGTGGACGCAACCTCCATCGACGCCGCGTCTTTCGATGCCTCGACGTTCGACGCGGGTGCGGTCGACGGCGGCGCGTTCGACAGCGGCACCAACGACGCGTCGCTCCCCGACGCCGGTGCGCTGGATGCTGCGCGAATCGACGCCGGTCCAGTCTCGACCACACTCGGCCTGCCGGATCGTCCGGCGCCAATCATTATTCCCGATATCCGCCCCGGACTCGCGCCCCTGCTTGTGTTGTTGCACGGATACACGGGCGATGCGGCAGGCGTCGACGCCTACCTCAACATCACTCCACAAGCCCGGACTCGCGGCATCTACGTGATCTTGCCAGAAGGCTTGCGGGACAGCTCGGGCTATCAGTATTGGAACGCGACGTCCGCGTGTTGCGGTGGTTCGCCCGATACCGACGATGTCTCGTATCTGCGTAACCTCGTGCATGAGGCAATTGCGCACTTCCCGATCGATCCGACGCGCGTGTACTTCAGCGGTCATTCCAACGGAGACTTCATGTCCCTTCGTATGGCGTGCGAGATGTCGGATGAGATTGCCGCGATCGCAGGAGTTGCCGGTGCGGACTCGCCCGCCGCTACGCCATGCGTCCCAAGTGCACCTGTTTCTATCCTCCACGTGCACGGGACCAACGATTCAGTCGTCCGCTATGAGGGCAACGGCCTCTACAGCTGGCCGGGAGCCGAAGAAATGGTTGATCGGTGGGCGGCCATCGACTCATGTACACCCGGTCGCGTCTCGAGCGGGCCACCTCTCGACCTGATGCCCGGCCATGCTGGCGCGGAAACAGATCGCTTTCACTACGAGGGCTGCGCCGCGGGATTCGACGTTGAGCTCTATCGGATCAACGGAGCAGAACATGCCGACGCGTTCTCAAGTACAGCGTGGGGCGGCATTCTCGATTGGCTGACAGCTCATCATCGGTGAACAACGCGCATTCAAGCGCGTCTACGCGGCGATCAATTTAGCGCGTGAACATGTAAACAGCACCGCTATTTGACGACGCCTTGTTGCTGCCATCGCCGTTGATGCCGAGCGCGTTGCTGTCTTCGCGCGGTGCACCGCACATCAATGTCGCGCCGTCGGACGAAAGGGCAATAGCTCGGGTGAAGCCGCTAAACATATCGTCCGCCTCTGAGTTGGCCGTGGCGAGAAGCATGCGCTGAGCTCGCAGCAAGTGGGCCGAGCTGCTCTCGGCTAGCATCGGTCGTTACGGCGAGCGTCTTTTCGGCAGGGCGCCCGTTCGCAGTGCCAGGCGAATCATTTCTTCAAGCCAGGCCAGTCGTTGTGCAGGGGTGGTAGTACGCGCGATGCGCACGATCTGCTCGCGTCGGTGCTTGTCGAACGTCGTAGCCGCTTTCTCACGGACGCTCATTCAGGCTCCGTCGAGCTAAGGATCGCCTCAAGTGCCTCGATGTCGAGCAAGTCCTGCGGACGAGCTGCGCGCCGCTTGAGCTCAATCAAATCCATTGTCGAAGCCACTTTGATCGGTAGACCACCAACATCTACGTCCGTAGCGCGCGCCCATACTTCCGCGAACGGAATGGGTTCGCTCACGAAGAGATCCACCTCACGCATTGGCTCGTTCGGATCCCACAGCGAGAACACAACCATCTGCTTCGTCGCTATCCAATCGGCGCGCCGCTGCGGGTCCGCGAAATCACTGGCAGCAACCGGGGATCGCGGCCGCATGCCCATCACCGTAAGTGCACTGATCGTGCGCGCTGCTTCTGCGGGGGCGAGGTCGACAAAAAGGTCAATGTCCGAAGTGAGACGCGCATAGCCGCGCAGGACGACCGCGAAGCCGCCGACCACCACGTAGCGGCTACCGGCGGCATTCAGCGCTTCAAAAATTGGACGGTAGAAAGACACACGCAAACTGTATGACAAGCCGGTCGCATGAGCTAGTCACACGCCTACTCGCGGAAGTTGATGAACTGAATGTCGAGTTTGAAGTCTTGCTTGCGCAGATGCGCAATCGCCTCTTGAAGGTCGTCGCGCTTCTTGCCGCTGACGCGCACTTGGTCCGCTTGGATCGAAGCTTGGACCTTGAGCTTGGAGTCTTTGAGCGTGCGCACAATCTCTTTGGCTTTCTCGACGCTGATGCCCTGGTTCAACTTGATTAGCTGGCGAAAGGAGCCCTTTGCGCCGGGCTCCACGTTTTGCGGATCGAGACAGCGCAGTGACACGCCGCGCTTGATGAGCTTTTCCTGGAGCACGGTGCGGCCGGCGTCCAAGCGCCCTTCGCTGTTCGAACGAATGACCAGGCCGTCTTCGGTCTGTTCGATCTCGGTGCCGGTGTCTTTGAAGTCGTAGCGGCCGATGATTTCCTTTTCGGCCTGCTTCAGCGCGTTGTCGACTTCATTCATTTGAACTTTGGAAACGACGTCGAACGAAGGCATGTTGAAATATTCCCTTAGTTTTTCGCTGGAAGCGAAAACGTAGCATCACTCGGACGAACATAGACGGGCTCGAGCGTGGCGGCATCGTCGGCGCCGCTGGCTTGAAAGCGCGCAAGGCCCTCCCGCGCGACGAATAGACCACGCGGCGAATCAAATGTGGGTTCAAGAGAAATCATGGTTTTACCGAACGCCGCCGCGAACGCATCGCCGTATTTGCGTACGCCATCGCCCACCCAGTTAGCACGTCGCCCGGCAAGTACGTGCGCAAGCTCTTCGTTCGCGCGCGCCGGAACCGCGTAAAACGGCGCGAGCAATTCGTTCAACGTTCCATCTGCGGCGCGTTCATAAACGGCTGCGAACACTTCGCCCTTGAACGCATCAAACGTCGGCACGACGAGCGTGCCCTGATCCGCGACGCTCGCGGCGAGCGCCCGAAGCGAACCAACGCCCACAATCGGCATCCGCTTCGCAAGCCAAAGCCCCTTTGCAGTCGCGAGCCCAATGCGCAGGCCCGTAAACGATCCCGGCCCCGTGCCCACCGCCAATAGCTCGATATCCTCGAGCGAAACATTCGCTTCCCGGAAGCAGCTCTGCATGAGCGGAAGAAGCGATTCGCCGTGCTGTGCGCGCACCTGTGATTCGCGCTCGGCAAGCAACTTTCCATCGCGTACGACAGCGACGTTTGCGGCCTGAGTTGCAGTGTCGAAAGCGAGAACGAGCACGGGAGCGCCATTATACACGCGCTCATGTAAGATGGTCCGCAACATGAAGCTTCTTGGTTGTGCGCTCGGTCTAACTTTGCTTACGTCGTTGATGGTCTCGTGCAGCGATTCGGGCGACCGAAATCCCGCTGACGCCGGACATTCCACAACTGATAGCGGCGCGATGAACGGCGATTCGGGTGGTGCCGGCACGGACTCTGGGTCGGGTCCAGTCTGTGGAGACGGCGCGTGCAATGGCGGCGAAGGCTGCGGTAGTTGCGCGGATGACTGCGGCCCGTGCGCGAGCGTTTGTGAAAGCGCGCTAAATGGCCCGCCGAATTATTCGGGCGAAAATTCCGGCGCAAGCGCCGCGGGCGCAAGCGCGCAGCAGAACCTGGCGCTTGTGCGGGCGAACCATTGGCGCACGGCAGCGGGCTTGCCGGCCTTCGATGCCAACGCGAGCATCAACACGGCAGCGCAAGCGCACGCCCACTTCATGGCGACGACGCCAGAGTCGTGCCACGCGGGCGCGCACAACGAAGTGAGCAGCGGCTCATGCCCAGGCTTCACTGGAGCCAATCCGTGGGATCGCATGAACGCGGCGGGCTTCGACGGCTACGCGTATGCCGAAGTCATCGATTGGGAGACCGGCGCAAACGATGCGGTCGACGGCTGGATATGGACCGTCTATCACCGAGAGCCTTTCATGGATATCACGTACAATGTCGTCGGCTACGGAACCGAGGACGACAACAACGTGATGGACTTTGGCGGTACGCGCTCACCGTCGAATTTGCCAGAGAGCGAGCCGGCATTGTTCCCTGTGCCAGGCCAAACAGCGGTGAATCCATCCTTCAACGGCGCATACGAAGGCCCGATGCCCCCCGTTCCCGACGACGGCTCGTGGCCGAGCGGAACTGTCGTGAGCGTGAGTTTTCCGAGCGATATGACGATCACCTCGCACGCTCTTTACGACGCGGGCTGTAACCCCGTAGCTCATAGCGCCCATAGCCCGGCCGACGACTCGAACGCCGGCGATGGCTTCTTCTATATGTACGCGAACTCGCCTTTGGAGGCAGACACGCTGTATACAGCTGAGGTGCATGCGATGATCGGAAGCACGCCTTGGTCGGCCATCTGGTCCTTCACGACTCAATAGTCCGTGCTCGGCTTATTGCATCCAACAGATCCGGTGTGGGTCGAGCAAGTTGAGGGAGACCTCGACGGACTTTTGTCCGATCACGCGCATTGTGAAATGAAAGCGGCACAGAGCGCGTTGAGCTTGGTCGGAGGCTATGGCGCGGATGTTCCCGAACTTGTCGATCCGCTCATGGCGCTCGCCCGCGAGGAAGCGGAGCACTTTGCGGAGGTGCACAAACGCCTCTTGCAGAGGGGCGGAGCGTTTCAGCGACCGGCCACGGACGACTACGTGACGAGCCTTCGCAAAATCGCGAGGGGCGATGGCAGCAACACGCCAGCTCTGCTCGATCGCTTTCTGGTCGCGTCTTTAGTCGAGGCGCGCAGCTGTGAGCGCTTCAAGCTGCTCTCCGAGCGCTTGAAGTCGGAGGATTTGCGTAATTTCTATCGCGATTTGATGGTGTCCGAAGCGCGACACTTTCGTCTTTTCACAGGACTTGCGGAGAATTGTTTCGGCGTAGAGGATGCGCGCTCCCGCCTCGGCACGCTCGCTGCGCGCGAAGCGGCCATCGCAGGAAAGCTGCCATTGGGGCCCAAGGTACACGGATGACGCCGCCGGACGAACTCGACCCCCAAGCACCGCCTGAACATCCAGTCGCAGTCGCGCCGGCTGGGGAAACAGCGCCCGAATCTCCGCTCGCTGGCCGCGTTCCCGACGACCGCAGAGAAACTCCGCGCGACCGTATCGTCGCGAACGTGAAGACCATCGCGGGTGCGGTGATCCTCGCTATGTTCATTCGCATCGTGCTTTTCGAAGCTTTCGAGATCGAAGGTCCGTCGATGATGCCGACGCTCTTGGACGGCGACCGCGTTGTGGTTGCCAAGTTCATGTACGGCTTGTTCTTCCCAGGAGCCGATGAAGCCGTTGTCTCGTGGGGCATGCCGCATGTGGGTGACGTCATCATTCTAAAGGGCAAAGACGGCGTCGACATCGTGAAGCGCGTGATTGGTTTGCCGGGCGACATCATCGACGTCGAAGACGATGTCGTCACGCGCAACGGAACGCGCGTGACGGGCGCGCGCCTCGGCCCTTGCCACTACACGAACGAGCCCCAACACGAACTCGGTTGCGATTGGGTGCGCGAGCACGTGGGCAACACGACGTACACGACCAGCACCGACCACGCCGATTCGCAACCGCCGACAACCGTGTTCCCACTCCGCGTGCCACCGGGCGAAATTTTCGTGCTCGGCGATCATCGCGATCATTCGAACGACAGTCGATACTTCGGCACGGTTTCCGCGAAGCGCATCAAGGGACGCGCGCTCTTCATCTACTGGTCGAGCGAGACGCAATCGGGTCGGTGGCGACGCGAGCGCATGTTCACCAGCGTCCACTAGCGCTGGGCTTTTGCTCTGATCTTGTCTTTCGATGACATCGGAGAGGTGAAGACCTCTCCGTTGCTCACTCCAGTCGGTCATGTGCTTTGCTGTTTGCCCGTGGTGAACGATCGACAGCGCTTAACAGTCGATGTTACGTTTCGCGCGCCGTGGGGGGCTTTTCGTGAAATTGTTCGTTTACTTCGTTTCGCTTGTGGCTGTCGTTGTGCTTTGTGGATGTGGGCGTATCGGATACGACCCGTTGGATCGCGGCGACGGCGGGGGTCCTGACCTGACGATCGATATCGACTCGGCAATCGACGAAGGCGTCGATGCAACCGTAGACGCGGATGCGACGATCGACGCCGATGCGGCGTCACTCGACATGGCGAGCACCGCAGCAAGCATTGTAGTTACACCCACGTCTGGGCTCGTGACGAACGAGGCAGATGGCACCACAACGTTCACGATAGTGCTTGGCGCCATGCCGACAGCCGACGTGGTCGTCGATCTTACAAGCTCCAACACAGCCGAGGGCACGGTTTCGCCGGCATCGGTGACCTTCACGAACGCGGACTGGAATACGGCGCAAACGATCACGGTCACAGGTGTCGACGACGGCGTGCGCGATGGAGATGTCGAGTACACGGTCGTCACCGAGCCAGCGGTGAGCGCCGACGAACGCTACGACAGCATGAACGCGGACGATGTGTCGGTAACGAACCTCGACAACGAATCGCCCGGAGTCACGGTTAGCCGCACGTCGGGTCTTGCCACGACGGAAGCGGGTGGTAGCAATACCTTCACGGTTCAGCTGAACGTGGCGCCGACGGCGGACGTCACCCTCACGCTCGCGAGCGACACGCCGACCGAAGCAACCGTGTCGCCGATGACCGTGACCTTCACAACGCTGACCTGGGCGACGCCGCAGACAATTACCGTCACCGGCGTCGACGATGCGGTCGCAGACGGAGACGCACCCTTTGTCATTGTGACGAGCGACACCACTAGTACAGATGTGGACTACGACAGCCTCTCGGTGCCCGATGTGAGCGGCGTCAACGATGACGACGAAGTCGCAGGCATCCTCGTGATGCCGACTTCCGGTCTCGGGACGACGGAGGCCGGTGGAACAGCGACGTTCACCGTCGTGCTTACCGCGCAACCGACGTCGGCCGTGAGCGTCGCACTGATGAGCTCGGACACGACGGAGGGTACGGTTTTTCCCGGGTTGCTGAGTTTTACAATGGGCGACTGGAACGTCGCGCAAACAGTGACAGTGACCGGTGTGGATGACTTCATCGCGGATGGCAGCGTCGTCTACACGATTGTGACGATGCCGGCGTCGAGCACAGGCGCAGCCTACAACGGCTACGACGCGAGCGACGTCACGGTGACAAACACCGACAACGACATGGCATCAATTGTGGTGATGCCGACTTCAGGTCTTGTGACGACGGAAGCAAGTGGGGCCGCGACGTTCACAGTGGTGCTCAGCTCGCAACCCACCAGCAGCGTCATCGTGACTCTCATGTCGAACGATGCGACGGAAGGCACGATATCGCCAGCGTTGCTAACGTTCACGACGATGAGTTGGTCGACGCCACAGACCGTGACCATCACAGGCGTGGACGACCTCGCTGCCGATGGGGACATCGCGTACACGATCATCACCGACGCTGCGGTGAGCTCGGACCCTGCGTACAGCGGTCTGGATCCAAGTGATGTCTCGGTCACAAACACCGACGACGATACCGCAGGCATTACTGTAACTCCGACCTCGGGCCTTGTGACGTCAGAAGCCGGCGGTACGGCGACTTTCACAGTAGTGCTGACCTCACAGCCTGCGAACGATGTCGTGATCTCCCTTACGTCGAGCGACGCAACGGAGGGGACCGTTTCGCCGGCGTCGCTGACTTTTACAGCAGGCAACTGGAGCGTGGCGCGAACGGTCACTGTGACTGGCATCGACGATGGTCTCGTTGATGGCGATGTCGCTTTCTCAATCATTACCGGCGCTGGAGTGAGCTCAGACCTGACGTACAGCGGGGTGAATCCGAGCGATGTCTCGGTGACGAATACCGACAACGATGCCGTGGGCGTTGCTGTCACTCCGACTTCAGGTCTTGTGACGACGGAAGCGGGTGGGACGGCGGCGTTCACCGTAGTGCTGACCTCGCAACCGGCAGCGAACGTGGTCATCTCCCTGACGTCGAGCGACACCACCGAGGGGACCGTTTCGCCGGCGTCGCTCACCTTCACAACGGGAAATTGGAACGTGCCGCGAACGGTCACGGTGACGGGCGTTGACGACAGTCTCGTAGACGACGGCGACATCGCGTACACGATTGTGACGGGCGCCGCAGTTAGCGCGGACGTGGCTTACAGTGGCGTCGATGCGAGCGACGTTTCGGTCACGAACATCGACAACGATCGTGGAATCACCTACTTCAAGGCGTCGAACACCGGCGCAGATGATTCCTTCGGTTACCTGGTCGCACTATCGACGGACGGCATGACGCTAGCCGTGAGCAGCTACAACGAAGATAGCAACGCGACAGGCATCGACGGCAACCAAGCTGATAACTCAATGAGTGCTGCAGGTGCGGTCTATGTCTTTCGCCGCAGCGCCGGCGTGTGGACGCAAGAAGCGTATATCAAAGCGTCGAACACAAACGCGGGCGACTGGTTCGGCTTGTCGGTTTCATTGTCCGCAGATGGCGCCACGCTGGCGGTAGGTGCTTTCTTGGAAGACAGCAATGCAATGGGCATCAACGGCGACCAGGCCGACAACTCGATAGACGGAGCGGGCGCGGTGTATGTGTTTCGCCGCACCGCTGGAGTGTGGGCGCAGGAGGCGTACGTCAAGGCGTCGAACACTGGAAGCGACTTGTTCGGCCTCTCGGCTTCGTTGTCCGCGGATGGCACGACGCTAGCGGTGGGCGCCGTCACCGAAAGCAGCAGTGCGACGGGCATCGGCGGTAACCAAGCCGACAACTCGACGATCCAGGCAGGAGCGGCGTACGTATTTCGCCGCACAGCCGGCGTCTGGGCGCAAGAAGCGTACGTCAAAGCGTCAAACTCGGGCCTAGAGGATTGGTTCGGAAGCTCGATCTCCTTGTCAGCGGATGGAACAGCGTTGGCGGTCGGCGCGCGCCAAGAGTCCGGCGGCGCTATGGGCGTCAATGGCAATGACGCAGACAACTCCGTACCGTATGCAGGCGCGGTCTATGTGTTTCGCCGCACGCTCGGCGTGTGGGCGCAAGAGGCGTACGTCAAAGCGTCGAACCCCGACGTACAGGACTTTTTCGGCCAAGCGCTCGCGCTGTCGGCGGACGGGATGACGTTGGCGGTAGGTGTCACCCAAGAAGATAGCAGCGCGACGGGCATCAACGGCAACCAAGCGGACAACTCGATGGACCTAGCCGGTGCGGTGTACGTTTTTCGGCGCACGGCGGGCGTGTGGGCGCAGGAGGCGTACGTCAAGGCATCAAACACAAACGCAGGGGACAGCTTCGGGGGATCGATTTCCCTGTCATCAGACGGCGCATCCCTCGCAGTGGGCGCCTTCCGAGAACGAAGCAATGCGACGGGCATCGGCGGCGATCAAGCCAACAACTCGATCGTTGCTGCGGGCGCTGTGTACGTGTTTAGCCGCACGGCGGGCGTATGGGCGCAAGCGAGATACGTGAAAGCGCCGAACACCGGTGCGGGCGATGGCTTCGGAGCAGCGGTTTCTCTGTCAGCAGATGGCACGATGCTCGCGGTAGGTGCCGATGGCGAAGACAGCAGCGCGACGGGTGTGAACGGCAACCAAGCGGACAACTCGATAGTGCAGTCCGGCGCGGCTTATCTTTACGAATAGGTCATCGGTAAGCTGCGACCGCGAACGTCCATATACGCCGGCTCGTTAGGAAGTCGATGACTCGTTGTGACGACGCCTGCGAAGGGCCGAAAGCATCGCGCCCAGGGCGAGCACGAAGAAGGTCGCGCCGCGCGATGCAGAAGATGTGTCGCTTACAGAGCAGCCAGGGTTTTGCACGCGGCTGGTGGATCCCGGCGTGCCTCCGTGTCCAAGTGGGTCATCGGCGGGTGAGTCAGTGACGGCGTTTGGATCCGTGTTGATCACGCGGATCGCGTCGAAGCACAGATGTTGATCACTCACGACGGTGCCGGGCGCGTCGTCATAGAGCGCAACCGATTGCGCGCCGCCGGCTACGAAGTCGAAATCACCGAGCGTGACCCAGCCGTTTGCCGCATGTTGATCGAGCATGACCGTGTCGGCCTCCTCGTTGTGCACGATGCTATAGCGAGCGCGATCGAAGACGGCGTGCTCCGCAACGAGATGGACTTCAACGGTATACGTGCCCGCTGTGGACAAGTTCAAAGCCCAACGGCCCCAGTTTGACGGCGCGCTCGCGCTCGCGGCGTTGGTCCATACGTAGGAGGACTCGATGCCTGCACCAGCAACGTGACGCCAGCCGGTGTCGTTTCCGAAAGCTTGGAAGCACGTGCTGCTGTTGTCCACGACGCCGCCCACGGCGGGAAGCGCAGCGCAACCACCCGAGACCGGCGCGTCCATTGGACCGCTGAAGAACGCCGTCGCGCGTTGTCCGCCTTCAACAGATAGCTCCATGTGAATGTGATCGTTGTGCGGATGCGAACCGGGCGAGTTGTAGGGCGTCGCGCGGCCATCACCCCAATCATCCGATTGCCACAGATAGCGATCCCAGATCACGCGTTGAATACCGATGTACTCGGCGTTTGCGATAAGCCAGTTTGCGACGACATCGCCTTTGCTGTTGTCTGCGTTGGCTTCGCCCGAGACAGCGCGATCCACCGGAATGAAAAGATCAAGTGCGCGGCCCGTTCCGTGAACAGACATCCACTGAGCGTCGCCAACAATGGCGCGGCAGCTATATCCGCCGTAGCTCGTGACCTGCGGAAAGTTATCGCGGATGTAATCGCCAAGCGCGCGCGCGCCTTGGGTGAACGTGCCGGAGCATCCGCTTGATCCGACCCACGGCCCGCCTTCGGTCATGGGCACTTCTTGCGACGCCGCGAGCGCGAGCACGTCGGCCGGGATCGCCCAGGGTCCGCTACGGGCAAGTTCGCCTTGAGCCGCTCCGACATGCTCGGCCGGCCCATTCGCCACGCAAGCTGTCGTGACGCAGAGCGCAATCAAACCGAGGGGAGATACTTTGCGGTGCGGCATGGAAGTCTCGTAGAGAGCAAGAGCTGGGCCGACAACAATCGCGCGTAATTCGCGAACTATTACCCCAGATGGAGAGTGCTGACCTCGGCTGGGTGGCCCCCGCAGACGTCAGCGCCCGGCCAAGTCGCCCCAAGGCCCGAACTAGCTATACTGCGCCGCGTTGACGACTACCGATTCACTGAGGGCGCTGGTTCGCTCACGATTGCAGGACGAGCGCGGCACGCTGTTTAGCGAAGTTCCGGAGAGCGTCTGCTTGCTCTATCCGAGTCCCTATCACACCGGGATGTCCTCGCTGGGCTATCAAACGATCTACCGCAGCATCCACGCCTCGGGCCGCGGTGCCGAGCGCGCGTTCTTGCCGGACGATGTCGACGCATGGAAGCAAACGCGTGCGCCACTTTTCACCTATGAAGGTCAGCGCCCTGTCAGCAGTTTCCGTATCGTCGCCGTGTCGGTTGCCTACGAGACCGAAATCGCCGGATTGATTCAAGCGCTTGAGCTCGCGGGCATTCCTCCGCTTGCTGCGGATCGTGGGCCGCGCGATCCGTTTATCTTGTGCGGCGGGCCGCTCACCTTTAGCAATCCACTACCGCTTGCTCCTTTTGCGGACGCCGTCCTGATGGGCGAAGCCGATGAGACCGTGCATCAGGCACTCGACATTATCTTCGCGTCCAACAGCCACGAGGAAACGCTCGCAACGCTCGGGCGCGAGATTCCGTCCTGCTTCGTTCCGACCCTGCATGGCGATGAGATGCCTCCGATTGCACAGTGCGACGACGCGAAGCTTCCGGCCTACGGTCAGATCACCACGCCCAATACCGAGTTGCGGGATATGTTTTTGCTCGAGACCTCGCGCGGGTGTTCACGTGGCTGTCGCTATTGCGTGATGCGTCGCTCGACCAACGGCGGCATGCGCATCGTTCCGATGGAGACGATTTTCGAACGCATTCCCGATGACGCACGACGTGTCGGTCTAGTGGGGGCGGCCGTGAGCGATCATCCGAAGATTGCAGATATCGTCGAAAAACTCGTCGATCAGGGCCGCGAAGTAGGACTTTCCTCGCTGCGTCCCGACCGACTGAACGACCGCTTCGTGGCAGCGCTCAAGCGCGGCGGATACAAAACCCTCACGACCGCAGGCGACGGACCGAGCGAGCGCGTGCGCGAGTCACTGCAGCGAAAGACGCGAGAGAAACATTTGGTCAAGGCTGCTGAGCTTGCGCGCTTGCACGGCATGGAGCGCATGAAGCTCTACATGATGGTCGGCGTACCGGGCGAAGAAGATGAAGACATCGACGAGCTCGTGCGTTTTTCTAGCGAGCTTTCGAAGATTATTCCGCTCTCGATGGGCGTCGCTCCCTTCGTCGCCAAGCGCAACACGCCGCTCGACGGCGAACCGTTTGCTGGCATGCCAATAGTGGAACATCGAATGGATCGTCTACGTCGCGGCGTACGCGGACGCGTGGACGTTCGCGCGACGAGTGCTCGCTGGGCATGGATTGAATACGTACTTGCGCAAGGAGGACGCGCGGAAGGTCTTGCCGTGCTTGACGCAGTGCACGCGGGCGGAAAATTCTCTGCGTGGAAGCGCGCATTCGATGCGCTACCTGCGACGCGCACGCGTAGAGCGTTACGCATTGTCGCCTAAACAGCTTGGAGACCTAAACCGATGAACCGCCCGATTTACGTGGTAACTCTATCCATCGGCATTCTCGCAGCGGGCTGTTCGACACATTTGTACTCGCCACCGGCACGTCTCGCCCCGCTGGAATCCGCCGCCACCGTGGGCGCGGATCGAACGGCGCTGCAGCTTGAGGGCGGCGCTGGCGACGCTGCGTGGGCGAACATCTACTTCGGGACACTGCGCGCGCGTCATGGCTTCACGGACAACCTCGATGGCGTGATGGAAGCGAACTTTCTCGCGTTTGAAGATGGACACGTCGCCCCGTCGCTCCGCATCGGCGGCAAAATCAACATTGCTAAGTATTTGGCATTCACAGGTGGCGTCGGCGCCGGGACGTCGTCGGCCGGCGGATTTTTCAGTCCGGACATTGGATTCATCGCTGCCTACGAGAATCCATATCTCGTCCCCTTCTTCTCCGTTCGCGCATGGACCAGCTCACCCCTCGGACCACGCACACTGACGTTGCCCAACAACGACGGCGACATGCCGATGCTTCAGACCTATCGCCCCCACTTCACGTTCGGTGATACGTGGACACTCGGCATGCGATTGCCTATTCGCGAGGAAGATGGCAGCTCATCGGTTTCGCTCTACGGCGGCTTCAGCTTCATCCATATGGTCGATGCTGAGAAGCACGACTACGGGCGCTCGCTGAACTTCGGCGCCGAAGCGACTTTCTAGTCAACCGAGTATCATCGTCTCCGGGACAAGCTTGCCTTCCCGAAAGCGCCGCAGGTTCCAGTGTTCGAAGATCGGATCGGTGCTCTTGCCGAGCAAATGTTCAGCAACGAGCTTGCCCATGATGGGCGCCATCATGAAGCCGTGGCCCATGAATCCGCAGATCTGATAAAAACCCTCAATTTCGTCGATAAACCCCACAATTGGACTGCCGTCGGGCGTGATGTCGTAGGCGCCCGCCCACTGGCGCAGCACGCGCACCGAACCGAGGATTGGCATCGTTTCTGTGAGCGCTTGCGCGTAGAGCTGCAAGAAGAGTGGCGAGCTTTCCTGATTGAGGCCATCAGGCACATGGTCATTCGCGATGCCGCCAACGATCTCGCCGCGCATGGACTGCGAGAAGTAGAGGCCGTTGGAGAGATCTGCGACGAGTGGGCGTAGGAAGGGCTTGAGCGGCTCCGTCGAGCAAATCTCGTGGCGATGCGGATGATTCGGCAATGTGACGTCCACCATCCTCGCAATCTCCGGGCTCCACGCACCGGTCGCGTTGATCACAAGCGGCGCTTTCAGCGTGCCACGCGAAGTGACCACGCCAGTAACACGCGTGCCTTCGGTAAGAAGCTCGCGCACCTCCGTGAGCGTGTGAATCGCTACGCCAAGCTCCGCACATGCTCGCGCGTAGCCCCATACAAAGGGCCACGGGAACACAACGCCATCGTCTGGGTTGTAGCTTGCGGCCACGATGCGCGACGCATCAAGCTCGGGCACGACTTCTTTGGCCTGTTTGGCGTCGAGCATACGCGTACGAAGCCCGTGCGCTTTGTGAAGCTCGACGCTCTTTTCAAGATCCTTCGCGCGCGCATCATTGCGAGCGACAAAGAGATAGCCGCCTTGGCGGAACCACACGTTGATGCGCATCTGCGTCGCAAACTCACTGCAAAGCGCGACCGATTCTTTCATCAAGCGCACGTTGGTTTCGCTTGACCATTGCGCACGCACGCCACCGCCGTTGCGCCCAGATGCACCGCTGCAGAGATAGCTCTTCTCGACGACGACGATGTTCTTTTGGCCCAATTTCGCCAAATTGAAGGCGGTGGCGAGGCCCATGATACCGCCGCCGATGACGATTACTTCCGCGTGGCCGCCGAGCGCATCCGTCATCCGCCACGCTCCTTCTGGAGCGAGAGCTGCGCGAGATGCGCGAGTGACACCGGACGATAAGGTGGTCGCGGTGTGATGGGCGATGAAGGCGGCTCGCCGCCCTTCTCCACCAAGAGCGCCGCGCACAAGCGTGCACACTGCTTTCCTTGGCACCAGCCGGTACCCAGTCCTGTGTACCGTTTTACGGATTCGAGATCACGATGCCCGCGCGCAATCGCCTCTTCAATCTCGTGCACCGTCACGTCTTCGCAGCGGCACGCCATGATCTTGTCGCTCATGTGGTGAGCTCCTCGCGTATACGTGCGGCGGCGCGCGACGCTTGACCTTCGATGTCTGCGAAGTCTTCAAGGCCCGTGCACTCGCCAACGACACGCACGAACGCAGATCCCGCAGCACCGTCATCGCGGCTCGCATCGACCACGAATCGGTTCTTCTGCCACAGCACCTTGGCCCCTGCCTGCGACGGCAACTCGTACGCGGCAGAAAGCGGGGCTGCGAGCGCCACGGCATCGCAATCGATGGAGGCCGATTTATCACCACGACGAAAGCTCACCGACTTGGCGCGCGCGCGGCCATGTATTGCCTCGATCTCGTTCGCGGCCATCCGCTGCACGCGCACGCCGGCCTCCGTGAGCGCCGCGGCCAGAGACGCAGCGAGCGGCTCATCACCCACCACCACGACACTCTCGCCTGCGACCACGCCTGCATGGAGCAGAATGCTCATGGCGCGAACGCCCATGACACTCGGCAGATCTGCGCCTTCGATGGCAAGTGCGCCTTCGTGCGAGCCGGTGGCAAGAACAAGTCTTCGTGGGCGGATCTCATGCACGCCGTTTGCGCCATCGACCAGCACGAGTCCGTCGTAAACACCAACCGCTGTGTGCGCGAGAAGAAAGCGCACTCCGCTTGCCAATGCGGCATCCGCCAAGGACCTGCCGCGCGCGCGCGCGCCTTCGTCGCAGTGATAAGCGAGATGTCCGCCCGCTACCGCTGCATCGCCCACAACCGTCGTCGATAGGCCAGCTCTGGCGCACTCGCGCGCGGCGATTAGCCCCGCGGGACCCGCACCGACGACCAGCACATCACAGCTCTCTTCAATGGACTTCATCGCGGCAACTGCTTCACTCGGCAACTCACCGATACCTGCGATGCGGCGCGCAATCTTTTGCATCACTTGGTTGAGCGGCTTCCATGCCGTGAACATCTCGTGATGATTCATTCCGTTGGGAAAGAACCAGTCGGTCGCAGCCAGAAGATCGTTCTTGGCACTGCCAACCACGTTCTGCGTTTCGACAACGAGTCCTTCGCGCGCTGGCACCTGACAGGTCATTACATTGCCGATGCCATCGACACGCATCAGGCAGCCATCACACTTGCCGCTGAAGCAACTCGGCCCGCGCGGGCGATGATACTTCACGCTTCGTCCAAATACCGTGCGGCCCGAGGCGTATAGCGCAACCGCCACGGACTCGCCTTCGCGTGCGGGAACTTTCTTCCCGTCGACGCGCAACGTCACAAGAGGCGAAGGCTCAACTAAGCGACGCGGTGCCACGCGCAATCTGAGGTGGCCTGATTCGAGCCGGACCCCCCCCCGCTTAGAACATCGTGGGCTGATTCGGATGCGCTGCGGGCGCGGGTTCCGGGAATGGGGCCGGTGTCAGTACGAAATCCACGTGGCGCGTTTCGCCAGGCTGCAGCGTCACCGTGATTGTGTTGGTCTGGTACATGAGCGCAACGGCGTGCAGTGTGATCTCTTCACCAGCGGGCGCCTGCGCGATGCGGAACTGACCACTCGCGTTGCTGGTGGCGTGCACTGGGTGATTGAGCACGAGTACATCCGCGCGCCCACACATAGGTCCGAACGCGCCGCAGCCGAGCATTTGGCTTCCGCCGCGTGTGAGTGGAATGTCGCGCGTCTGCCCTTTGATAAGCGCTTGCGTCATTCCACCGGCCGACATGCTCGGCAAAAACGGAAAGTCGTCGTCGTTGTGCAAACGCAACGTGTCACCCGCAGTTGCGTCGATCATCGAGGGCACGAGACGGCAATCGTGAATCGTAAGGTCGTGGACGCGTGGCTCGTGTGTGGGTTGGTTCGCGCCTTCGAAGTCGGCCGCGGTGACCACAACGCCCATCAAGCCGTGACCATCTTCGGCGAGGCGCACGAGCTGGCGATCGGTCGTGCGCGGCGGCGAGCAGAAATCCGGAGCGGGCGCATCGCCGTGGCGCGGAATCATCGCGACTGGAAGCGAGGGCGCCTGCGTGCCAGGGGCAATGGTGATGCGGCCTTCCACAGTCGCGAAGCGCGGTGCGGCCGGCGGCGGCGGTTGTGCCGGCGTGATACTCGCGCCGCTACCGCTCTCGGTGGGGCTCGACGCGTTCTGCTCGCCGCACGAGGAGCAGCCCGCCAGAAAGATGCACCCGAATGTTGCGTACATCGACCAACGCATATCAGGGCATCAGATGTTGAGCGGCCTCGAGCGGCATGTGCAGGAAGTACGAGGGCACGAGGCCCATCGCCACAACGAGAACGGCAGCCAGCGCGAGCGCGACAACCACGTACCCGGACTTCATAGGAATCGCGATCGGCGCGCCTTCCTTCGGCTCTTTCATGAACATGTAAACGATGACGCGCAGGTAATAGAACGCGCCCATCACCGACGTGAGCACACCAAGCACCGCAAGCCAGACCATGCCGCCGCCCGCCTGCACCGCGGCGCTGAGCACGTAGTACTTGGCGAAGAATCCACCGGTGGGCGGAAAGCCCATCAACGAAAGCATTGCGATGATGAATGGCAATGCAGCCATGGGATGGCGGCGGCCCACGCCCGCGAGATCTTCATAGCTCACCGCTTCACGGCCATGCGAGCCCATCAAGATCAAGGACCCGAAGGCGAGCGCGTTCGATGCCGTGTAGGCCATCAAGTAAAAGAGCACGGACGAGACACCGACCGCGCCAATCTTCTGCGCCGCGACGAGACCGATAAGGATGTAACCGGCATGCGCAATCGACGAGTAGGCGAGCATGCGCTTCACGCTCGACTGCACGACCGCGGCTAGGTTGCCGAAGAGCATCGTCACAGCCGCGAGGCCGGCGAGAACGGGCGGCCATCCGGTGGCGGTGCTCGACGTGAGCGGATCGGAGAAGCTGACGACAAGAACGCGCGTGAGTACCGCGAAGGCTGCGGCTTTTACCGCGACGCTCATAAACGTTGTCACCGGCGTGATAGCGCCTTCGTACGCGTCAGGCGTCCACATGTGGAACGGAACCGCGCTCACCTTGAAGGCGAGGCCGATAATCACCATCAGCAAGCCGAAGATGACCAGCATCACGTCAGCGTGCTGGGTCTTGATGGCCTCCGCGATACCAACGAGATCCGTGTGACCGGTTGCGCCGTACAAAAGTGCGCTACCGAAGAGAAGAATCGCGGCTGCGAACGAGCCGAGCAGGAAATACTTGAGGGCGCCTTCCGCCGAGCGCGGGCTGGTGCGACGAAACGCAACCAACGTGTACACGCCGAGCGACATGGTCTCGAGCCCGATGAAGATGCTGAGAAGGTCGGTCGCACGCGCAAGAATCATCGCGCCAAACGCGGTGAAAAGAATGAGCGGGTAGAACTCGCCGCGCTCGATCTCGTGCTCATGCAAATAGCCGCCAGCAAGCAGCACGGAGAAGACCGCGCCCGCGACGATAACGATATCCATCACCAGTGAGAGATGATCGACCGCGAGGTAGTTGCCGAAGAGGCGCGGCGCATGATCGGGAACGCCCGCGAACCACAACGCAAACGAAAGGCTTCCTGCGACAACCAAGATCACCGTCGTGATCATGGCTAGCTCCGGACGACGCTGACGTTGAGCGGGCGTCGAAATCGGCTCAGGCGTAACGGGATAGAACGCATCGGCCATCATCAACGCAAGGCCAGCGAAGATGAGCCACACAAGCGGCGAGCCGTAGTAGAGCCACGCCGGGATCATTGTGCACCTCGTGCCGCGCGTGCTTCAGGCGGGCCGTCGGTGGGCGCGTTTTCAGCGTGTTCACCGGACCCGGGCGGCGCTGCCGGATCGGGCGAGAGGGTAGCGACGTCCGACGCTTCCGTGTGACGCGCGACGTAGGCTGCGACGTAGCGCTCCACGGCAGGTTCCATCGGCTTCAAGAACGTGTTTGGAAAAAGGCCGATCCAGAACACGAACAGAATGAGCGGCGCCAAGACATAGGCTTCACGACGCGTGAGATCGGGCAAATGCTCGTTCTCTTTCTTCGAGACCGGTCCCCAAAACATCTTGAGTACTGCATGCAGCATGTAGACGGCGGCGAGAATGACGCCGGTCGCTGCGAAGAGTGCAAAGCTACGAGCGAAGGGCATGACCGGAGAGCTGAATGTCGAGCTCAAGATCATGAACTCGCCGATGAAGCCGTTGGTGCCAGGCAGTCCGATCGAGCTCATCGTCACGATAATGAAGAGCACCGTGTAGATCGGCATGACCTTGGCAAGACCGCCGAAGGCATCGAGGTCACGCGTGTGGCGGCGTTCGTAGATGACGCCGACCAAAAGGAAGAGCGCGCCTGTGGAGATGCCGTGACTGACCATCTGAAGGATCGCGCCTGAGATGCCCTGCGTCGTGCCCGAGAAGAGCCCGAGCATGACGAAGCCGAGATGGCTGACCGAGCTGTACGCGACCAACTTCTTCACGTCCTGCTGGCGCCACGCACAGAAAGCGCCGTAGATGATGCCGATGACGGCGAAGACTGCGAGGGTCGGCGCGCTCTCAAACGCTGCCACCGGGAAGAGCGGCATCGCGAAGCGCAAAAAGCCGTAGCAACCGAGCTTCAAAAGCACAGCGGCCAGAATCACCGAGCCCCCCGTTGGCGCTTGCACGTGCGCATCGGGCAACCACGTGTGGAATGGGAACATCGGCACCTTGATCGCGAAGGCGAGACCAAAGGCCGCGAACAGGATGAACTGCGAGGTACGCGGCAGGCTCAAGCGCGTGAGCTGCACAATGTCGAAGGAGTAGTGACCGCTGACGCCCTTGTACTGCGCGACGATGTACAAAATCGCGATCAGCATGAGCACGCTGCCGACCATCGTGTAGATGAAGAACTTCACCGCGGCATAGACGCGGTCCTTGCCGCCCCAAATGCCGATGATGAGGTACATGGGGACGAGCATCAGCTCCCAGAACACGTAGAAGAGGAAGAGGTCGAGTGCGACGAATGCGCCCAGCATGCCCACTTCAAGGAGCAAGAACGCGAGCGCGAACTCTTTGATCTTCGTATCGATGGATTGCCACGACGCGAAGAGCGCGATGGGCGTTAGCGCTGTCGTCAGCAAAATCAGCCAGAGCGAGATGCCGTCGATGCCGACTTTGTACGAGATGCCGAGGCTTTCTACCCAGCTGTAGTTCTCGACGAACATGAAGCCTGACGCTGCGTAGCTCACGCGCGTCTGCGTTGTCGGATCCCAAAGAAGCGCGAGCGAGACGACGAACTCGACAAGCATTATGCCGACGCTGAAATTGCGAAGCAGCTTCACGTTCTGACGCGGCATGAAGAGAATGGCGAGAGCGCCAAGCATCGGAACGGCGACTAGGAGAGTAAGAATGTGGCTCATCACAGGCCACCTCGCAGGTCAGCGTGTGCTTCTGCACCGCGCGGGGCGGCTTGGGGCATTGCGTTCTCGATGGTGACTTCGACGGACTCGCGCGAGACGTAGCCGAAGACGTTGCGCACTTCGACAGTGCCGCGCATCACGCCAGCCGCACGAATGAGGCGGCCGCCAATGGTGACGCTCTCCCCAGGCGCGAGCGAAATGGTCGGCGTCGTCGTGGGCAAACCATCTTGGCGTACCTCTGCGTCGTTCACGCGAATCAGGAGCTTGCCGTCTTGCCAGGTCATCGCCGGCGGGGTTCCGTCCGTATTCGGCTTCATCCACTCGGTCGTCGCGAAGTCGCGCGGGTTGAATGCGTAGAGCTCGCCGTGACGCAGCTGAATCACAGGAGGAGGTGAGCCCGGGCGACCGTTCATCACGGCCGCGCCGCGATTGCGGGCTGCGCGTTCGAACGACGCGGTCATCTCATGCGTGTTGGTGTCCCAGTTCGTCTCGAAGCCCGGTTCGAGATCCACGTCCCAGCGATACTCGTAACCGTAGCCAGTCGCTGCGACATACTTCACGTCCGCGCCCTGCACGGCGGACTGAAGATTCGGATGCGGGATCAAATACCAGAACGTGATCGCCACGATGCCCGCGACCATCACTGCGCCGTAGGAGTACACGAGACCGTTCTGCAACCGCGTGAACGCCCAAGAACCTGCTTGAGCTGCGAAGGCGGGCAACTTGGTGAGACCGCCATCGACTGCGACCTTGTCGAACTCCGAAGAGAAGTTCGAAAGCCATTCGGCGGGCTTGATGATGATGCGTGCGTAGAGCTCATCGACGCGCCACTTGTCCATCAAGAATGCCTGCAGGCGCGGGAAGCGTGCGGCGAGTGCTGCTGGTGTTTCGCCGGCCTGCATCATGTACCAGCGGTACGCGATGGCGATGCCGGTGAGACCGGCGAGTGTGCCGATGAGCATCATCGTTCCGCCGAGGCCCGCGGATGCTTCTGTTTCGACGCCCGGAAGGCGCGCCGAGACCGGCTCAAGCCAGTGTTCCCAAATGTTGGGAAGGTGGGCCCAATGTGGAAGGCCGAGGAAGCCAACGGCGAGCGCGCCAAAGGCGAGAATCATGAGCGGCCACGTGATCGCGCCATTCGACTCGTGCGGAAGTCCGCCGTGCCCATGAGCATCGTGACCGTGCGCGTGATCGTCGTGCGCGTCGTGACCGTGCGCATCGTGCGCCACGGCATGGGCATCAGTCGATGCCTCGAGAGCGTGCGTTTCCGCCGCCCCTTCAACGCCGGGGTGGCTAGGTGCGGGTGGGGCGGCGGCGTGTTGTTCACCATGAGCGCCCCGGAAATCTCCCTCGAACGTGAGGAAATACAAACGAAACATGTAGAACGCGGTCATCGTCGCCGCGATGACGAGCATCACGAGCACGAGCCAGCCCACCCATGACGGATAGTCTGCCCACGCGCCCGTTCCAACGAACGCCGCACCAAGAAGGATGTCGTCTTTCGAGAAGAAACCGCTCGTCAACGGGAAGCCGGCAATCGCCAAGCAGCTGATCAAGAAGGTCATGCGCGTGCGCGGCATGAACTTCTTCATGCCGCCAAGCTCGCGAATGTCGGCGTCGCCGTGCGCATGCACCGCGTGCATCACCGAACCTGCACCAAGGAACAAACAGGCCTTGAAGAATGCGTGCGTAAAGACGTGGAAGAAGCCGCCCGAGAACGCGCCAACGCCAACCGCTGCGAACATGAAGCCAAGCTGACTCACGGTGGAGTAAGCGAGAATCTTCTTCATTTGGTTTTGCACGAGCGCAATCGTCGCCGCGAGAAGCGCCGTTGATGCGCCGATGATCGCGATCACCGACATCGCAACAGGGGACATCACGAAGACGGGCGACAAGCGCACGATCAAGTAGACGCCGGCCGTGACCATCGTCGCCGCGTGGATGAGAGCCGAGACGGGCGTGGGGCCAGCCATCGCGTCGGGCAACCAAACGTAGAGCGGGATCTGCGCGCTCTTGCCGGCACAACCCAAGAATAGAAAGAGACACGCGACCGTCGCCATCGAGACGTTGATCGAGTGATGGTCGGCCTGCGCCATGCCGCCAATCGCGAGCTCGGTCGCGCCGGAAAGATTGGCAGCGCCATGCCGAATCGCGTCGAACTCGAACGACTGCGTGGCGTAGACAAGAAGGAACATGCCGATGAGCACACCGAAGTCACCGATGCGGTTGACGACGAATGCTTTCTTGCCGGCAGCTGCGTAGGTGGGGTTCTCCCACCAGAAACCGATGAGAAGGTAGGAGCAAAGGCCCACGCCCTCCCAGCCCACAAACATGAGCGCCATGTTGCTCGATAGAACGAGAATCAACATGGAGGCCATGAAGAGGTTCAGATAACAGAAGAAGCGGTAGTAGGCCGGCTCTTCGCTCATGTAGCTCGTCGCGTAGATATGGATGAGCAAGCCGATGCCGGTGATGACCAAGGCCATCACGCCGGAAAGCGGATCCATCACGAAGCGCACGAAGATCGGAACGTTGACGTTGCCAACGCTGACGCTGAACCATTCGTAGGCCGTGTAAAGGATGCGTGCGTGCTCGCCTTCTTCGCCGGCCGCGTGGCGAAGCATCGTGAGCTTCACGAAGCAGGCAATGGCGAGGCCGAACGCAAGGGCGACGGAACCGACGGCGACAGCCGAGACCATTTTGCGTGAGGCAAACTTGCCAGCAAGACCATTGATGATGGAGCCGAACAACGGCAAGAGCACAATCCATAGGAGCAGGCGTCCCGGATCAAAGCCAAAGCTAAAAAAGTCTGAATGCATGAGGTGCGCTCGTCCTAATGCTTGAGTGAATCGGCGTGATCGCTCTGCACGCTTTTCTTCAAGCGATAAAGAGCGATGACGATCGCGAGACCAACCGCGGCTTCAGCTGCGGCGACTGCGATGACAAAGAAGGCGAACATTTGCCCAGCGTGATTGCCGGGATTCCAACGGTTGAACGCGATGAGTGTGAGGTTCACCGAGTTGAGCATCAGCTCGATGCTCATGAGCTGAATGAGGATGTTGCGGCGCGTAAGAAAGCCGATGGCGCCGATACCGAAGATGATGGCCGAAAGCCCTAAGTAGTGGCCGAGAGTAATGTCCATGGTCTTACTCCCCACCCACGGGCTGAGATTCGGTTTCAACCACTGGCTCGGGCGCGACAACAGGTGAAGCAAGGCGCGCGGCTTTGCGGGCCTTCAGCGCCTCGACTTCTTCGTTGCTGCGACCGCGGCCGATGGCGATTGCGCCGATGATCGCGACCAA
Organism: Sandaracinaceae bacterium; assembly: GCA_016712745.1. Taxonomy (GTDB): domain Bacteria; phylum Myxococcota_A; class Polyangia; order Polyangiales; family JADJQN01; genus JADJQN01. The sequence continues at coordinate 537,356 of JADJQN010000004.1, read as the reverse complement.
GAGCAGAATGCTGATCAGCTCGAACGGAAGGCCTGCCTCTCGGTAGAGCTCGAGGCCAAAGCTGCGCACGCCTCCGAACTCACCGCACGTTACTGAAGCAACGCCTTGCTCGTTCGTCGTCCAACGTTCGGCGTTCGCGCCGCCGGGACACGATGTAATCGCAGGCGCGTCGGGCGCGAAGCTCCAAATATTGAACGCGATGGCTGCGGTAACGATGGCCATCGCGCCAGCGCCGAGTGCGCGCGAGACAAGACCGCGATCAGTGCCTTTGTCTTCTGAGACGGGCCCAATAAGCATGATGACGAAGATGAAGAGAACCACGACGGCGCCGGCGTAAACGATGAGCTGCAACGTTGCGAGCAAGTGCGCATGCAAGGTGAGGTAGAGCGCCGCGAGCGAGATGATGTGCGCGAGAAGACCTACCGCCGCGCGGATCGCGCTCTTGGCCGTGACGGTGAAGGCCGCAGCGAACAAGGCGATGACGGCGAATAAAATGAAGATCGTGGTTCCGGCGTTGCTCACAGCGTTCTCCCGGATAGGCCTGACGCGCCCGTGAGGCTTGCCGCGACAGCCGCGTCGAGACGTCCGCGCACGCCGTTCTTCGCGGCGTCCAAAAATTCTTCGCGGTACTTGCGAACGAACGCGAGCATGGGCATCGCGGTTCCGTCGGCCAGCGCGCAGATGGTGTTGCCCATCATGTTGTTCGAGATGTCCACGAGAAGGTCGACGTCAGCGACCGTTCCCTTGCCTTCGCAAAGACGATCGCAAACCTCGGCGAGCCATCCGGTGCCTTCGCGACAGGGGGTGCACTGACCGCAGCTCTCGTGATGATAGAAGCGCATCAGGTTGCGCGCAGCTTCGACCATGTTGACGGATGAATCTAAAACCGTCGCGCAGTTGGTGCCGAGCATCGTGCCAAGCCCGCGCATCGTGTCGACGCCCATCGGGACATCGAGGTGCGACTTGCCGTGCCACTTGAACATCGGGTGCTTGTCATCGGGCGCGTTCACCACGTCGCTCGGACGAAGAATGGGCGTGGACGAACCACCGGGGATGACGCCTTTGATGGGACGCTTCTCATCGAGAGGACCGCCGCCGAAGTCGTAGATCATCTCGCGAAGCGTCAGGCCGACTGGCGCTTCCCAGATGCCGGGCTTCTTCACGTGACCGCTCAAGCCGTATAGGCGCGTGCCACCGTCGTTGGGCAAGCGCGAAAGATTTGACCATGCGGCGCCGCCCATCTTCAAGATGTCGGGCACCGAAGCAATCGTCTCCACGTTGTTCACGATGGTCGGCATTCCGAACGCGCCGGCGACAGCGGGGAACGGCGGCTTCAAGCGCGGCTCACCACGCATGCCTTCGAGCGAATTCAAAAGAGCTGTTTCTTCGCCGCAGATGTACGCGCCTGCTCCGGGGTGCACGTGAATCTCGAGAGGATGGTTCACGCCGAACGGACGCGCGCCGAGATAACCCTTCGCACGCAAGTCGCGGATGCCTTGCTCGAGACGCTTGATCGACGTGACCAACTCGCAGCGCACGTAGATGTACGTGACGTGCGCGCCGATCGCGAACATCGCCATCATGCAACCTTCAAGAAGGCGATGAGGATCGAGCTCCATGATCGTGCGGTCTTTGAACGTGCCGGGCTCGCCTTCGTCGGCGTTGATCACGAGATAGACAGGCTTCTCGCTTTTGGGCGGCAAAAAACCCCATTTCATGCCGGCCGGGAAACCCGCGCCGCCGCGTCCGCGAATGTTCGCGGCTTTGACTTCGGCCTTGATCGCGTCGGGCGTCATCGTCGTCATCACGCGACGTGCTTGCGCATAGGCGCCCGCTTGCTCTGCGACAGCGAGCGTGTGGCTGTCTTTCAGCCCGTAGCGATCGGTGAACATGCGTGTCGGCTCAGCCATGACCGCTCACCGCTTTCGTCACTGCCTGAGCCGGCGTCTCCGCTGCGGCCGCATCGATCACTTTGTCGACCGCATCGGTCGTGAGGTTTTCGTGAAACTCACCGTTGAGCTGGAGCATCGGCGCTTGCCCGCAGGCCGCCAAGCACTCCGCTTTCAACAAGGTGAACTTGCCGTCCTGGCTCGTCTCGCCGACGTGACAGCCAAACTTCTTCTCGAGGTGTTCCTGAATAACTTTCGCGCCGCGCACCTCACACATCAACGTGCGGCAGACCCAAACAACGTTCGGGGCGACGGGCTTCTGATGAAACATTGTGTAGAACGTGACGACGCCCTTCACCTGGCTCGTCGGCAGCGAGAGACGATTGGCGACGTACTCGATAACCTCGTCGCTGACCCAGCCGTTCTGCTCTTGGCAAAGATGCAAAAGCGGAATGCAGGCGGCTCGCTTGGTGGGATAGCGACCGAGGAGGTCGTCCGCCTGTTTTTCGCGTTCGGGGGTGAGTGTGAACGTCATGCTCGGAGGGTCAGTGCTCGGAAGGCCAGCGCTCGGTCACACCAGGCCTCGGCACAGGGGCTCACAACAGAGCAAAATCCACGCCTTGGACGGGTCGAGCGGCGAGGACGCTAGGCGGCAAAAAGCCTTCTGTCAAGCGAGGATAGCTCGGGTCGGGGCTGCCAAAGGCGAGCGCGAACCGAGGCCGTTCTAATCCCAAGATTGCCCTTCCATAGAGCGCGTGAAACAGATACGTTCCGCAGCGATTTTCTCACGAGAGGATGCGCCCGTGACTGTTTTCTGTCCGAATTGCGGAAAGCCCAACACCGATGAAGCCGCGCAATGCGTGTCGTGCTCGACTGCACTGACGCCCAAAGTCGGCGGAGCGTCCGGTTCGAAGTTCAAGGGAACGATGATGATGACTGGTGTGACGCCTCCGCGTCCCCCCGGTCCGGCTTCGGGTGCGCCGCCAGCACCTGTGACACCCGGGGGAGGACCAGCGATGCAACCAGTGCCGACGGAACAGAAGCAAAATATGGGCTTTCAACAGACCATGTTGGGTGGCCCAATGGCGCCGCCGAGCACTGCGACTCCTGCCGCTGGAGGCTTCTCTCCCCCCGCCCAAGGTGGTTTCGGCGCATCGCCTGCCTCGCCGGCAACGCCGGTTTCGGCAGGGTTTGCGGCTCCAGCAGCGCCTGTTTCGGGCGGTTTTGGCGCTCCTCCGGCGGCGCAGGCGGCCGCGGGTGGCTTTAGCGCGCCCTCAGCCCCGACTGCACCGGCCGCGCAAGCGGGCGGATTTGGTTCGCCTCCGGGCGGCGGCGCGCCGCCTCCGGGCGGCGGCGGATTCGGTTCGCCACCGGGCGGCGGGTTCGGCGGACCTCCGGGTGGACCGCCTCCGGGCGGCGGCGGTTTCGGCGCACCTCCGGGTGGCGGCGGATTCGGCGGACCTCCGGGTGGACCACCACCGGGCGGCGGCGGATTCGGCGCGCCTCCAGGCGGCGGCGGATTCGGCGGACCTCCGGGCGGACAGCCGCCGGGCGGCTTCGGTCAACCTCCGGGCGGCCAACCTCCGGGAGGCTTCGGTCCCCCGATGCAGCCCCAGGGCGGCAACAACGGTTGGGTGAAGTGGGTCGCGATCGGTTGCGGCGTTTTGCTTCTGCTCGGTCTCTGCGTTGTCGGCTCTTGCTACTTCATCGGGAAGAAGGCGCAGAGCGCAGTGCAAGAAGCCTCGCAGGGCGGCGGCGCAGCAGCTCAGGATCCGAACTGCGTGAAGGCCAAGGCGTGCTGCATCGCGGTCCTCAGCCAAGACCCGAACCAAGCAGGCACGGCGCAATCAACGTGCGAGACCACGATCGGTCTTGGCACGACGTTCGGTGCAGCGGCATGCCCTGGCCTCTTGCAGGGATTCCAAAATCAGGCGAACGCGTCGGGCAAGGGAATGCCGGCCGAGTGCCAGTAGCCAGCTAACGCGCAAGCGCAATGGTGTGAAGACGGCGGCTTAGGTCGCCGTTTTTATTTTAACGTCTTTCGTCCCGACAATTCTTTTTGCACAGGTCAGGCGTGGGCTTTTGCATCCTGAATCAAGCGAAAGCCAATGAGGAAGAGTTTGTCGGCGCTGTTTTTGCGCACCAAGTCTTCGTCCGTGTTGGCGCGCTTCTGCAGTGCGCGCAGATGCGCAAGCCCCCCGTTGCAAATGCGCGCAACACGCATGGCCGCGTCGACCGCGCGCATGGTGCGGCCTTCTTCGCCGAGTGTGGCGACGAGTACATTGGCCAGATACGCGAGCTCGTCCATGCGCTCGGCGTGGATCTTCGGATCGCTCTCGAAGAGCGTCTGCATGGCGCGTTCGAACGCACCGCTCTGAGGGGCGCTCGGCAGTAGGCTTTGCGCGCTCGGCTTCTCGATGACGCCGCCTTCTTCGAGAATGCGAAGAAGACTGCGTGTCTTCCTCGTTGTCTCTTCACTCGTCGCATGCGTCGCGGCCTTCTTGGGACTCAGCTCGCGGAAGTACGCCCGTGTCACCGGATCTTTTTCTTTTGCTGCAGTGAGATCCTCGAGCGACGTCACTTGCGCGAGGGAAAGAAAGCTCCGCGCGGCCGCAGCGGATACAAAGCCCTCCGCGGCACGGCGGTCCTCGCGCTCTGCCGAGGCGTCTGATTCGAGCATCTCATCCGAGCTAAGCACGTCGTAAAGACCGCCGTTGTCATCGATGTACTCGCGCGACGCGACGCAGCAACGCTCAAGGACGCGCTCGAGCACTTCATGGTGATGCGCGTCGAGAGCGAAGAGCGCAGCGACAACCACATCCCAGCCGTTGTGCTCACGCGAGATGACGCGATACTGGTCAAACTCTTCGCAGAGACACGAATCAAGCGCTTTTTCAATCTGATCACTCTCTTCGTCGTCATCCATTTCCTGCGCGAGCTCATCGAGATCGATGACGAGTGCGTTCCGGTTTACGCCTAGCGCAACAAGATCGGGCGACAACTCGGCCAGCTTGTTCGCGACGAACTTCTCGCCGCTCTCCAGCATGATCTCGAGCCACATGACAAAGCGCTTCGGATCAAAGCGCTCGGCCGCTCCCGCTTGGTCGATCTTCCACAAGTCCTCATCAAAGAGGTCCGTGAGTTGTTCGATCGTCGCAAGCGAAATGATCTCTCCGGCGTCCTCCAGCCCGACGTGATGGATGAGTTTCGCGAGAACCAGCGGCGGCAGTGCCTGCACGGCTTCCGCGAGACCTGGCTCATCAAGCACGCGGGACAACACCGAACGCGAAGCCGCACGCGCTGTGAGTGAGCGCGAGGATGTGTGCCTGGGTTTCTTGCTCAACGCGTTCGCGAACTACTGAGCCCGAAGGCTGAGTGTGCCGAGGAAGCTCTTCTTGCCGAGAGCCACGCCGCTGTGCCGAAGGATCTCGTACACGAGCGTGCTGTGAAAGAAGAAGTTTGGAATCGCGTGTTCGCGGAAGTAATCCGCGCCCGTCATAATCTTGCCTTCCCAACGGGGTTGGCCAACGACGCGAGTGTCTGCGCCGTCAAAATCTTTCGCGTTGAAACCGTCGAGATACTTGATTACCGACGCGACTCGCGCGCGTAGCTCCTCGATAGTTGCTTCGGTGTCGGGCTGCGACGGGGCGTCCTTTCCGGTCACACGCGAGGCGGCAAGTTTGGCTGTGTCGCAGGCAATCTGCACCTGACGCGAAAAGGGAAACTGGTCCGGCGCGAGGCGAAGCGTCAGGTAGTTCTTCGGATCGAAGGCCCTGGCTTTCGCGTGCTCTGCGGCCATTTCCAGCCACGTGTCCATCTGCGTCAGCGTCTTTTTGAACTGCCCAAACATTTCAAAGTACATGGCGCGCAGCGTACTGCAGCCACGCTTCAACGCAAAGGCGGAAAAGCGCTCGCGTGCGCGATTCCAGAGTGAGGGAATCGCGCACGCTCGCTTTATCTTCAGCTGGGCGGGAGCAGCACGCTACCAACGACGTGGACAACGCCATTGGTGACGATGATGTCGGTCGTCACGATCTGCGCGCCATCGATCGTGGGTGGTGTCACCGTCGGATCGAACGATGCGTCCGGGCCGAGAAGTGTCTGCAGGTCGGTCACGGTCGCCGGCAAGTCGGCTGCGAGCACGGGCGCCGGGAAAGCGGTCGTGTCGAGCACGTGGTAGAGCAGGACGTCGCGAACTTGGTCCGCGGTGAGAGTCGAAAGCGTGCTTTCGATCGCCGTGAACGCTGCGTTGGTGGGTGCGAACACTGTGTACGGAGCCTGCGCGCCCAAGGCGTCGGCCACGGATACGCCCGCGGAAATTTCCGAGGCGGCGGTCACTGCACCAAGAAGGCCGGTAAGGCCTGCTGCGGTCGCAGCGTCCACAACGTTCATCGGAAGGAGTACTTCGTCGACGACGTGCACAATGCCGTTGGTCGCGTGCACGTCAGCGATTACCACGTTCACGCTTCCATTGATGCTCACGCCGCTGGCCGTGTTGAAGAGCAAGGTGAGGGGATCACCGTACTGATTCATCGACAACGATGCCGCCTTCGCGGGCACCGCGCTCGACGCCACGCTGCCGCTGACCACGTGATAGAGCAATACGTTCACAAGCGCTTCACCGGTCGGGACCGCCGAAAGCTCCGCGAACGCCGCATTTGTCGGCGCGAACACTGTGAAGGGACCGGTTGCCGAAAGCTCATCGTCAAGAGCAGCCGCGACGACTGCATCGTGAAGCGAGGTAAGTCCGGCGTAGCGTGCAAGGTCAGCAACGGTCGGCGGCATGAGCACGCGGTCGATGACGTGGATGATGCCGTTCGATGCCGCGATGTCTGCAGTTACAACGTTGGCGCCGCCAGCGACTGAGTTGCCGCCGTTAATGGTGACTCCGCCCGTCGTTCCGAGAATGATTGAGAAGGTCGAAAGCGTGTCCACGGGCCCTGCCGTGATCGCCGTCGAGGGAACCACGGAGTCAAGCGCATGGTACGAGAGAATACCCGTGAGCTGAGCCGTCGGCATCGTGTTGATCATTTCCATCGTAATGCCGGACGCCGTGAACGCTGCGTTGGTCGGAGCGAATACGGTGTAGTTGCCCGGGCTATCGAGCAGCGTTACGAGTGAAGCGCGCGTAGCCGCAGCCACGAGCATGGAGAAGTCTGGATTCGCCGAGGCGATAGCGGCAATGGACTGCGCGGTGGAAGCATCGCCACCCGCGTCCGCACCTCCGTCGACGAGCACGTTGGCATCCACACCGGCGTCGTTGCCTGCCGGCGGTGGATCATCCGAGCATGCGGCCAACGCCGCCACTGCCATGAGCAGCGCTACGCGCGAGACCGAAGATTGAGAAAGAGAAAGCGTCATTTAGGTCCTCCAGCTCCGGATTAGAAAAAGGGAGCACCGTGACTTTGGGTCCTGTCCAGATTTTGTCAATGTTTTATCTGGACAATTAATCACCGAGTCCTATGATGGGGTCATGGATGATTCCTACGACATAGAGGTCTTTTTCGATGGCGCATGCCCACTTTGCAGCAAAGAAATCGAATTTCTGCGAAAGCGCGACCAGGACTACCGAATCGTCTTCACCGACATTGCAGCGCCCTGGTTTGACCCCAAGGCGATCGGGCGGACGCAGAGCGAGTTGATGGAGCGTATCCAGGCTCGCTTGCCCGACGGCACCTGGATCGAAGGAGTGGAAGTCTTTCGGCGCCTCTACGGCATCGTCGGATTTCGAGGACTCGTATCTTTGACGCGCAATCGCCCCGTCGCTGCGATCCTTGACTTCGCCTACGAACGCTTCGCAAAGAATCGGTTACGCTTGACTGGCCGATGCGACGACGTTGTGTGCGCGGTGCCAACCCGTAACGAGGTATCTGCAAGGTGAGCGCAAACGCGACGCGCATTGAGGCTGCAACCGAGCCGATGTTTCCCATGCGCGTTGTGACGCGCACGACAGGCCTAACATCGGATCTGGTACGGGCATGGGAGCGACGCTACAAGGCGATCGAGCCTGGGCGCACCGGCGGCAACGCGCGTCGCTATTCACAGGCGGACATTGCGCGTCTCGAGTTGTTGCGCGATGCGGTCGCCGAAGGGCACGCAATCTCGCGCGTCGCTTCACTCGACAACCAAGCACTCGACAAATTGCGAATGTCTCGCAAAGAGTCGCAACAAAAGCTCACGACCGAGAGCGTTCTGGAGCGCTACCTCGCAGCGATTGCGCGTTACGATTTGCCGGCTGCCGAAGCTCTCCTCTCGCGTGCCGCCCAGCTCTTAGGGCCGCGCGAAACCGTGCTCAACGTGGTCTCGCCTCTCATGCGGACCGTTGGTGAGCGTTGGCACGCAGGGGACACCACCGTCGCGGAGGAACATGCCGTGAGCGCGCAGATCCGGGGTCTGCTCGCGACTCTTCTGCGCACTGCGACTCTACCAAGCGGCGCGCCACGCATACTCGTGGGTGCGCCCGCAGGCCACCACCACGAACTGGGCGCACTCATCGCTTCCGTTCTTGCGGCCGAAGCCGGAGTGCAACCCATCTATTTAGGGCCGGATGTTCCGTGGAAAGAGCTCGGCGTCGCGGCCAAGGCCGCGCGCGCCACGTTGATCGTGCTCGCGATGTCGTTGCGCCCGGAAGCCCCGACCATACGGCGCGAACAAACGGAGCTCGCGCGGTTGTCCAAAAGCATCGATGTCTGGCTAGGCACGCCAAGCAACTACGCTGTGCAAGCGGGCGCGAAAGTTCGCTCGTTTCACGACTATACAACGTTCGAAACTGCGCTCACCCATCGCTTCAAGTTGTAGCTCAGTGAGGCTGTGCCGCTTCGCGTGAGTACGCGACTATCACGCGCACCGTCGAACCATCGTCGATGCCGGCGGTGCGCGAGACCACAACAGCGTCACGCACAAGCCCGCCTGCGCCGGCGAACGAGCCAAGCGCAACCTTCACATCGTGAAGCGACGCGCTGGTGTACGGCAACCAGCGCAACGCGAGTGGAGCTTCGGCGTTGTTGCGCAACGAGACGGTGCGCGCGCTCAGACCTTCGCGGGCAATCCACGCGTTGATCACGTTGTTGTTGCCGCGTATGGGAGAGAAGGCGGCTTCGAGAAAAGCACGCTCGCTGCGAAAAGCAGGATCGCCCAGGCTCGCGCGACGAGCCCACGAGTCGAACTCTTCGAACTCCTCCAAGTGTGGCGCGGCCGCGTCCGCAATCTCGCCCGGCGTCGGGCCTCTTTCGCCGCACGCCGAGAGAGCGAGTATCAAACAAAGACTTGAAGCACGACGAAGCTCTGACAAGGTCAGAACGTAATACCCACTTGGAAGCCGGCGGGAAAGTTTACGCGCATAAGCAATGCGTTACGCGGGCTGAAGTGGAAGCGCGCTCCCACGCCAACGAAGGGCAACGCGTAGCCCGGGAAATAGCGATCGTTCCAGTTGTTCGGGCCGAAGATGAAGGCCACGCCAAGCTCGGGGAATACGTCCCAGCGGTCGCTCAAGTAGAAATTCCATTGAAGCGCGGCGATCGGGATAACGCCGAAGCCGTTGTACTCATGTCGGTACCACCACATGAATTCGGCGCCCAGGCTGAGCGAAAGATCATCGCGAACGCCGTGGACCAGACCATCCCGAACGATTGGAATGTCCGCACGGAAACCCACGCCCGCGTTGGCGAAATAGCCGAAATCCATGTGGAGGTCGAAGCGCACCCCGCTCGGCCCACCATGCTCGTAAGACGCGTCATCTTGAGCCATGGCACTTGGCGTGATGGCGAAGTAACCCAATACAAGACCTGCTGCGATGCTCAAAAGCTTTGATTTCATATACATTTTATTGTCCTCTGCGAGCCTGGTTCGGCGAAAAACCTCACGATCTTCTGCGGAACTACTCGGCGCGCGCACGCGTAAGCAGGATGTGGTACGCCCTGACGAGAAGACAAGCCTTTCCTTGGATTACCGATGGCTCTAATCGAATTTCGCGGCGTCCAAAAAGCCTTTGGTCCGAAGGTCGTCTATCGCGACCTAAACCTCGACGTGGTGCGCGGCGAATCGCTGACCATCATCGGCGGATCAGGTCAGGGCAAGAGCGTGATGCTCAAGCTTCTCATCGGACTTCTGAAGTCTGACGCCGGCTCGATCAAGTACGACGGCGAGGAAGTCACGACCAAGAGCGACCAGGAGCTCGCGCAAACTCGTCGACGCATCGGCATGCTCTTTCAGGGCGCCGCGCTCTTCGACTCGCTCTCTGTACGCGAAAACGTCGCGTACGGCCTGCGCGAGCACGGAAGGCCCACCGAGGCGGAGCTTGACCAAATCGTCTCCGAATCACTCTCATACGTGGGCCTGCCGGGCATTGAGCATATGTGGCCAGCCGATCTATCGGGCGGCATGAAGAAGCGTGTCGGTCTGGCCCGCGCCATCGCGGTAAAGCCCGAGGTCTTGCTTTATGACGAACCGACCACAGGTCTCGACCCCATCAACACCACACGAATCAACCGGCTGATCCTGCATCTGAAGAAGACGCTGAACATCACGACGGTGGTTGTTACCCACGATATGACCAGCGCTTTCACGATCAGCGATCGAATCACGATGATTCATCAGGGCAGTGTGATATTTACTGGCACTCCCGACGAAATCCGGGCTGCAGAGGAACCACGGGTTCGCGATTTCATCGAAGGCAACGCCCCTCACGAAGAAGATACGCAGACGTTGCTACGGAGTGCAGGCTGACATGGACCGATCGCGCGCAGTGCAAGTTAGAGTGGGTGTGTTCGTGGTCGCGGCTCTCACGATTGCCTCGGCGCTCATCTTCGTCTTGGGTAGTCGCAAGGGCATGTTCGGCGCGAAGACTCCGTACCACGCCGTCTTTTCCAACGTCGGCGGTTTGCGCCCCGGAAGCCCGCTGCGCATCGCGGGCGTCGACGTGGGCACGGTGGGCGACGTCGAGTTGCGTAACGATGGCCGCATCCACGTCGAGCTCAAAATTGGCAACGCGTATCGCACGCTCGTACGCAACGACAGCATCGCGACGATTGGCAACAAGGGCTTGCTCGGCGATCGTTTGATCGACGTAACAGTCGGACGTGGCACCCAACTTCAACCGGGCGCAACCCTTCGCACCAATGAGCCGGGCGATATCTCAGCGCTGATGAGCCAAGCCGCCGACATCGTACAAGACGCGCGCACGACCGTTCAGAATCTGCGATCGGTGACCGGCGTACTCGCAGAGTCGGGCTTCCAAAACGACATTCGTTCGTCGACGCATAGTTTGGCGCAGATCCTCGACATGACCGCGCAGGGCAACGGTACGTTCCGTCGCGTCATGACCGATCCGGAGCTCGCGAACAACTTCAATCGCACAATCGGCAACATTCAAACGATGACGAATGAGCTGGCGCGCACCGCCCGCGGCATTCGCGATGTGACCGACGAAGTCAGCCACGGCGACGGCACCGTTCACGAAGTCATCTACGGCCAATCGGGAGCGGCGCTGCTTCGCAACCTCGCGAGCGCGAGCGATGAAGCTGCACAGATGCTTGCTGCGGTTCGCACCGGCGATGGTACCGTGCATGACCTTATCTACGAAAACGGCGCCAACGAGCTAATCCGCAACGCGAACGCAGCTTCCGGCGATATCCGCGCAATCATCGCCGACGTTCGCGCGGGCCGCGGGACCCTTGGCGGCTTGCTCACGGATCCGTCGATCTACGAAGACATCAAGCGCCTGGTAGGCGACTTGGATCGCAACGAGATTCTGCGGGCCCTTGTCCGCTATTCGATTCGCAACGACGAGCCGCGGGAAGCCGCGCGCGTCGATGCGCCTGCGGATGCTCCTGCGGCTGCGGCGGCACCTGCGCCCGCTCCTGCGCCTTAACGTCACTTAGAGGGACCGATGCAACGCGAGTTCTGGCAAGCGCAGTGGGATAAAGGGCAGATCGGTTTTCATCGCCCCAACGTCAACGTACTTCTACAAGACAACATCGCGTACCTCGAGCACGCGCGACGCGTCTACGTTCCGCTTTGCGGTAAGTCGCTCGACCTGCGCTATCTACGAGAACGTGGCCACGAAGTATTTGGCACCGAGATTGTTACGCTGGCGATTGAACAACTCTTCGCTGAGCTCGGCGAAACTCCGCGCGTCTCAAAGCGCGGCCCCTACACGGTGCACGAAGTTCCATCGCTTACTATTTTTGAAGGCGACGCATTTCTACTGACGCCCGAGCATCTCGGCGGCCCGGTCGATGGTATCTACGATCGGGGCTCGCTGGTCGCACTCGAGCCTTCAACGCGCGCAGCTTTCGTGCAGAGCTTCGAGCGCGTTCTGGCGAAGGATGGTCGCATAGCCGAGGTCGTCTTCGCGTACGATCAAACCAAAGTTGACGGCCCGCCTTGGTCCGTGACCGCGGAAGACATCGAATCGTTGTTCGGCAAATGGGCAGACATTCGCGTTGTCGCGGAGCGGGACGAGAGCGTGGGCCAGCGCATGTCCGACGCCGGAGTCTCCCGCATCACCGAATACCTCTACGGGATCGAGCGCCGCTAGGCAGTGGTACCTGACGTGCGCGCGCTATTGCGTGACGCGCGATGCGATCACGCCGCGCAGTGCTTGATGAGCGATGCGTGCTTGGTAGTCGTCGCCGAAGAGCTCGCCCGGTTGCCCAGCGGCGACGCGGGCAGCACTGCGATCGGCGGTCGCGTTCGCTGCGGCGCTCGGATTCGTCTCGTTCACCAGATGACGATCAAGCGACGCTTCACTGAGCGCGTCGCGTCTGTCGCGCGCCGTGCGTAGTGTCGGCGCGTCGAACTGTTCGACAACCATGTCAGGCTCAATCCCGTGCGCTTGGATCGTGCGGCCGTTGGGCGTGAAGTAGCGTGCAATCGTAAGCTTCAGTGCGCTGCCGTCCGCGAGCTCGATCACGTTTTGCACGCTGCCCTTGCCGAAAGTACGGGTGCCGACGATGACCGCGCGATGTTGATCCTGCAATGCGCCCGCAACGATTTCAGCGGCGCTTGCCGTGTAGCCGTTCACGAGGACAACCATGGGCCAGTCAGGGCGCGTGCCCGCGGGCGTCGCACTGGCTTGATCGATCTGCCGATTCGCGCGTCCGTGTGTCGACACGATCACGCCGCGCGTAAGGAACTCGTCGCATACGAGCACCGCCTCGGACACGAGGCCCCCCGGGTTGTCGCGCATGTCGAGCAGGATGCCGCGCACGCCACCCTGGCGCGTCGTCTCTTGTACCGCTCGATCGAGAGCTGCGCGAAGCTCGTCGGTGGTCGTCTCCTGAAATGCGCGCAGCTTCACGTAGACGGTTCGGTCGGGGAGCACCCGCGCTTCAATCGCCTGTACGCGAACCACCTCGCGCGCGAGATCGACAACGATGGCGTCGGCTACGCCTGAGCGACGCATGCGTGCATGGACGTGGGTGCCTGGCTCGCCGCGCATCCGGCGCACGGCTTCGTCGATGGGCATGTCGCGCCCAGCGCGCCCCTCAATCTCGAGAAACTGATCTCCAGGAAGTAGGCCGCCTCGTGCCGCGGGACCGCCATCGAAGACCGAGGTGACTGTCAGCCAGCCGTCACGGACGTCGATCTCGACCCCGATCCCGCCAAAACGCCCTTCTGTGTCACTCGTCAGGACGCGATACTCCTCCGGGTCCAGAAACGCAGAGTGTGGGTCGAGCGTGCCGACCATCCCGCGCACGGCACCATAGATTAGCGAGTCCTGGTCTACTTCCTCGACGTAGCTTGTCTCGATGTGCGTAAGGGCCCGAGCAAAGATGCCCAAATTTCGGTAGGGGCTCGCGCGTTCGGGGACTGCGGAAGCCTTGCCCGAGAAGACCGCGCCCCCGGCAAATGCTACCGCGCACAAAAGGCCCGCCTGCGCTACGCGGCGAAACGTGATGTCCGACATTCGATTCTCCTACAGCCGACGATTGACAGCCGGTAACGGGGCCGTGTAGTACCACGTTGTACACACAACTGCGTCGACCGACACGGTCGTCCAACTTGTGTGGGGGAGAGCTCACGCATGGCGGGAACAGATAAACGCAAGCAAAGCCTCTACTTTCCTGATTCTATGTTGAGAGAGCTCAACAAGGAAAAGGATCGCCAGGACCGTTCTCTTTCGTGGATCGTGCAGCGCTGCGTGCGCATCGCGCTCCCGGAAATCCGTAAGCTTCCGGGTATCAATGATCCGGACGGAACCGAGAGCGAAGACGTCGCAGGCGCTCACGACGACTCGGAGTGAACTGGGTAAATTCCGCCCGCCGCCCCTCCCGCGCCCCCTCCCTGCCACCCCGGCGGGGTCTGGGTGCGACGTAGAGTTTGGCTGGTGAGTTAGGTTTTCTGGTTTCGTTCGTATGGAGTATGAGCACCAAGGTTTTGCGACGGGCGTAGACGGCACGCGTCTCTTTTGGGGCGTGAGCGGCAAAGGCCCGAGCATGGTGCTCAACGACGGCATCGGCTGCGATGGTTGGGCGTGGAACTATCTGCACGCCCATTTCGCCGAGACGCATCGCGTGCTGCATTGGCACTATCGTGGGCACGGTCGAAGCGGTTCACCGCGCGATCCGCGACGCATCGACGTGCCCGCGCTCGCCGCTGACATGGCGTGCGTGATGGACGCCGTCAACATGGCTGACGCGATTCTGGTCGGTCACTCGATGGGCACGCAAGTTTGTTTGGAGTCGCTCCGCGCGGACGCGAATCGAGCCAGGGCTTTGATTCTGATCTCAGGAAGCTACGGGCGCGTGACGCGTACTTTTCACGGTGGTGATGCTCTCGAAGCGTGGTTGCCCGCCGTGATCGAAACGGTGAAACGCTTCAAAGGGCTGGCGCGCGCCATCTGGGGCCGCCTTCCACCTCGCATGGCGTACCGCATCGCGAAGCTGCGCGGCGAGATCGACGCACTCGCGCTCTCCGAGGCCGACTTCGTCGCGTATATGGAGCATCTCGCGAGCATGGACCCGGACTTGTTCCTTGCGATGCTCGAGCGGGCGGGCGAGCACACCGCAGAGGACCTGCTTGAATCCGTGCAAGTCCCCACGCTGATTATCGCTGGCGAGCACGATAGTTTTACGCCGCAGAGTTTGTCGGACTTCATGGCCGAGAAAATTCCAAACGCAGACTATCTAGTTATCAAAGGCGCGACGCATGCGGCACCGATCGAGCAGCCAGTGATTGTCGCGGCGCGCATCGACAAGTTTCTGCGTGAACGGATGGAAGAGAATCTGTGACGAAATTCTTTCTTGTCTGCGCGCTGTGCCTTGTAAGCATCACAGCCATGGCTCAGCGCCGCGGCGCTACTCCGTCCATCCCCATTCCGCCCGAGAATGACGCGCACCTTGCACGACCGAGCACGCGGCCGCCCGTTGCGACCGCGGATGCTGCGGCACGGCGAGTCTTTGCCGCGATCGTCGCCGATGCGCCGCAGACCGTGCACGACACATTCTTTCCACGTGAACCCTTTCTTGTGCTGAAAGGTATCGACGATCCTGGCGGCTACCACGACGTACTTCTTCGGCACTTCGACCGGGACATCCACGCGCTTCATGCAGAGATCACACGCCGCGGCACGCCCAGCTTCGATCACTTTCAATTTTCGTCGCGCGCAACGTGGCAAGCGATTCGCAGTGAAGCCAATGCCCTTCCCTATTGGGCGGTGCGCCACTCGCACATCTACTACCGTGTCGGAGGTGTGACGGCCGACTTCGAAGTGAAAGTCTTCATCAACTGGGGCACGCACTGGTACATCACGCACCTCTCGTGAGATCGCCGGCTTCGCAGGCGCGATTACTAGAACTGCGCGCGAAAGAGCTGCTGGCCCATCAAGAGGAACGAACCGGAGAGCACGTTCGTCTCTTTGGTGACGCGAATGAATGTGCCGTTTGAGCTACCCACGTCGGTCAAATAGACCTTGCCGCCGTCGGAATGCAGGCGGCAATGCAAGCCTGAAACGTAGCCGTCTTCCGGGAAGATTACGTCGCCGCGCTCGCGGCCCACGTGCATGCCCGTTGCGGGAACTGGAAATGCGTTGCCGGTCGTCTCGCGTCCGATGACGAGGCTTAGCCGACCGACGAGGCCGTTGTTCGGACTACCCATGACTTCAACGCCGTCGGTGCCGCGCGCAGGCGAGGCGATAGGATCGAAGCGCAAGATTTCCTGACCGATCCGAAAGATCGCGCCCGGCACGAGCTCGGTCGGCGTGTCGCGATCAATGCGAACGTATACGCCGTTCAGACTGTTCTGATCGATCACACTCAACGCGTTATCCTTGAACGCGAAAATCGCGTGCTTGGGCGACATGTATGTATCGTTCTCGAAAAGGCCACCGGCTTCACGACCAACGGTCGTAGCGCTGTCGCCGAGCGGAAATGTTCCGCCTTCACTGCCATCAGGACGTATCAGGACAAGCGAACCGCGAGACGCAGGCGCTGCTGCGGGGGGACCAGCCGACACAGTCGCTTGCGCGGGTGCGAGTGACGGGGCGCTAATCGCGAATCCGCACGTGCCGCAGAACTTGAAACCCGGTTGCACGATATTCTTGCACTGTGGGCATTGCACGGGTGCAGATGCGGCCGCTGCCGGTGCCGTTGCAATCGGAGCTGGGACTTGAGCGGGAGCTTGTGCGGCTTGAGGTGCTTGCGCTGCGACCTGCGATCCGGCGGCCGGGAAACCTGCCGGCGGCGTGGGGGCCGTGAAACTCTTTGGAGCATGCGCCGCGTCGCGCGGAAGCTCCGCACCACAGCCGAGACAGAACTTGTAGTGGTCCTGATTCTCTTTGCTGCACCTGGGGCACACGATCACGGAGAGCCTCCTCGTAAACAGTTGAAAGCGGCTCGCAGGATAAAAGGTACTAGACGCGTGGGTCAATAGACGTAACGCGCCGCATATCCCGGCCGAATGGCTGCTGTGAGGGATTTCTCGCCGGATGAGCAATGCGGCCCACGCGAATGAAGCGCTACTTGCCGCCCGGGCCAAGCGGCGTAGCAGTCGGCAGCGCGGGTGTCGCTGCAGGACCGGGCGGAGGATAGATGGGCGACGCTGCGCCTCCATTCATGCATTGAGCGAACACAACTTCGACAACACCTGAGTTAAATACGTAAGCCTCTGTGAAACACTCGTCGAAACGCGCGGCCACTGCTGCGTTGCAAGCAGCGTTCGATCCGCACGTCGTGACGACCCGCGCGCGCGCTTCCTCGAGGTCGCTCGACTTCTTGAAGAAGTAGAAGCCCGCAACGGCGCCAAAGAATCCGATGATGGCGAGTACGCTGCAGCCGCATCCGATGAGCTGTTTCATTGGACGCCAACGGTACCACGCCTAGCAGGTTAGCCAGGTGCTGTGGTCTTCTGCCACAGTCACAACTGTTGTTGGCCGCCCGCTATCGTCCGCCGCGAGAAGTGGGCCTGGCGCGCGCTGCGACATGCTAAGGAGAGTGCATGCTCGCATCTCTCTCAGATCCGTCGACGTGGATAGCGTTGCTCTCTCTCAGCGCGATGGAAATCGTGCTCGGCATCGACAACATCATCTTCATCTCGATACTCACGGGGCGATTGCCCGAAGATGCTCGACGCTCCACCGCGCGCAAAGGCATCGTGCTCGCGCTCGTGATGCGCATCGGTCTCTTGTTCGCCATCTCATGGATCATGGGACTGACGAACATTCTGTTCGAAGTCGCAAATCACGGCGTGACGGGCAAGCACATTATTCTATTTGTGGGCGGACTCTTCTTGATTGGCAAAGCGACACTAGAGCTGCATCACAAAATTGAAGATGCCGGTCGCACAGGACCCGCGCCCGCCACTGCGGCAGCGACGGTGAGAGGCGTATTGCTTCAGATCCTCCTTCTCGACATGGTCTTCTCGCTCGACTCGGTGATCACCGCAGTTGGAATGGTCGAGCCCGAACAGATTTGGATCATGGTGGTGGCCATCATTAGCGCAGTTGTGGCCATGTGGTTTGGCGCCGAGCCCATCGGCGCGTTCGTCGAGCAGCACCCCACGCTCAAAGTGCTGGCACTCGCTTTCTTGATCCTCATCGGCGTAATCCTCGTCGCCGAAAGCATCGGCCAGCACATCTCCAAAGGGTATGTGTACTTCGCGATGGCGTTCGCCTTCGGCGTGGAACTCATCAACCTGCGTATGCGCCGCGGGGCCAGGGCTAAAACCTGATCGAACCCAGCTCAAGCAAGCACCGATTCCTATCGAATCGCCGCCCCTCGAATGGTATCGTCACGGGAACTGCCCATGAAGCGTTCAAACCATTCCCGGCCCCGAGTTCTGTTATTAACTGGTCTCCTCGTCGCGGCTTGGGCACCGGCCTGTTCGCCCGCCACTCCGGCGGCCAACACCGCGGACGCCGGCGTTGCGCTCGACGCAGCGCGCGACTCCGCGACAGATGCGGCTTCAACTGATTCGGGTTCGGTGGATGCCGGTTCCGGGGATGCCAGCGCACTCGATGGCGCGTTCGACGCTGCGCTTTCCGATGCATCGAGTGTCGACAGCGGTACAGATGGCGGGCCACCTCCTTCATGGGTATTCCCCACGGATCCGTGTGGAGCGGCTTTCTTCGCTGCCGGCTCGGATCACGCTTCGCCAACACCTTCTGCAACCCTGGCGCCCATCCTCGCTGCATGTCCCGCAATTCGTGCACGCATCACTTGGCAAACGGCGACAGGAACGTTGCTTCCCTACGACTCGTGGTCGGTCGACCAGATGGCTCGCCTCGAAGATCTCTACGCGGCCCTTGTTCGCGGTGATGAGGACCTTGAAATCGCGTGCCCGGACACCAACGCGAGAACTTTCTTCGCTGCGCCCGATCGCCCGCGCGCGACGTATCTTTCCGCTGCGGAAGCCTTCGACGTGTTCGCGGCTCACGTCGCGCATGCGTTCTATCTCGAGGCAAGTCGCTCTGTGGATTGGTCTCTCGTGCAAATGCTGCCGGCAGAGCTCGACGAGATCCTTTCGTCGGATCGGTATCAAACGACGATTCCTGTGCTGCCGAGCGACGCCTATGCCATGGGCTACGGCTGGTGGAACGGTATTGTCATGGCCGGCGTCGACTATCAGCTGACCCCGCGAACATTCGCGGCTCCCAGCATCGTGTGCGACCCGCGCGACGGGTTTCGATTCTTGAACGGCGAGAATTCAACGAGCGGAACATCGCTCATTCAAGGTACGGCGCGGGAAACACTCGAGAGCATGACGCTCTGGCTTTCCGAGAATATCTATCACGGCGACTGCACTGGCCCCGACTGCCTCGTCCCCGAGTACAAGTTCTCCTTGCGCGATCGCCTGCTTCGCTCGGAATTGCACGACCGCATCACAGCGCCGCTTGGTTGCCACTCGGCGCAGAATCTCATGTTCGATCTTGCGCGCTCAGCCAACATTCCCCTTCGCGCTGGCAGCATGCGTCAGACGCTCAACGACATGAGCTACTTCTTCTACATGACTCACGGCTCGCTTGTGTACGACTTCGCCCGAGCGGAGCCCCGTATCTTTCAGCACCTCGACGATGCCTACGCCATGGAGCTGTTCCCGGCCATCCTACCTCGGACTGGAGCCGGAGCGCTCACGCGCGCCGAAGTGGCACATCAGGCTTTCGAAGCCATGTGGTCCACTGAGGCAACGCTCGCTGCTTTCAACTTCGAAGTCATCGACGGATTCCCGCTGGTCATCCCGGGGGACATCTATGCGGGCATGTCGGGTCTCTACGACGAGTTCCCCCACTACGGCCCGATCATCGGCGCGTGGATGCCGCTTGCGGGCCACGAGCCGCTCGACAGCACGCCTGGAGTTGAAGGCGCTCACTACCCAGCGGGCATGCATATGTACAAGCTGCATCAAGCGATGCAGGTGTGCGGCGCCCGTTTGATCAGCGACTACTGCGCATTCGAGTCGTCCGGCGTGGGCGCGTTCACGACACAGATGAACTCGATGTATCCAGGCACGACATTCGCCGAGGGATACGGGATTGTCGTGACAGGCGCGGCCTTGTGGGATCGAGCCGCAGAATGTGTAGAGGCTGTCGGTGGATGCGCCGCTGCCACGACCCTTCGCTCGGAGCTCGAAGCGAGCTACGGCAACAATACCTGGACGGACCCTTCGCCGTAGAGGGAGAGCGCTGACACTGAGTCTCACCAGGCGCTAATTGATCGGGGGACCACGATGAAACAGATCAGTACGTCCCAGCTTCTCTACGATGGGCTTGAAACCGACGAGCTGTATGCGCAGACCTTTGCCATCAACATCGGCGGGCAGCAGATCGCGTTTCGTATTTCAGATTTCACACAGAATCGATTCTCGCCCGAACGTCTTCGAGATGTATTTACTGAGTCCGAGCTTCAGCGCGTGGTGAAGGCGAGTCGCCTCGTACCCACGAGCATGGGCAACTACCAGGCTGACGGCCTCGACGCGTACTATCTGTGCACCGAAGAAGCGGTGCTCATCCTATCGTTCGGCGAGTTCCAACCGGCGCGCTACATCTTGTCGCTCGAGTCGGGATGGGCCAAGGACGTCACGCCGTAGCACGGAGAAGCTTGGCTCTGGCGATGACGCGTGTTCATTCGCAGTGAAGAAGGTCGCGCGCAAATCGCGCTCGCTCGCCCGTCCGGTGGTCGCGCAACCAATGAGACAAGATGCGCATGTCGCGCCCGTGCGAGCGGTCGCCAGGTACAATTCGCTCGAGCGCGCGTGCGACAACGACGGCGCGAGCAAAGTCGTGCGAACAGAGCGCAGCGCGGCCCTCGACATCGCGCACCAAATGCTCGACGGCGTCTTGGACGGGGACGTTGTGGCCGTGGAAGTGCATCAAGCGCTGGATGCCCCGGGCGGCGGCGCGCAATTGTTCGAGGTCCGGTTGGACTGCGTGTAGGTCGGTCGTGTTCGTCACGCGCTCGATGAGTGCGAGTACAAGTCGTTCGCGTTCAGCGTTTTCGACGGGCTGCGTTTCACGTTCTGCGACGGGGCAAAGCGAGTCGTCCATCGTGGCGATGCAGTCGATCGCACTGACACGTTGGCCGAGCACGCCTCGCGCGTCGATAAGCTCGCGTTCTGCTCGCTCAAGCGACAATGGCTCGTGTTGCCTCGCCCAAACGTGCGAGCAAAGTTGGAATCCCGGCGCGTTCGCAACGACCGGTTCATTTGCTTGTGCCCGCAAGCGTTCGGCGAGAAGCGACCAGCATCGCAGCTCTTCATGTCGCTCCTGCAGGAGTGAGAGAAAAAGGTAGGCGCGCGCGGCACTCCATGAGCGGGACTCTCCGCGGGCGTGTTGCGCGGACAAATAGGCGAGCACGGTAGGCGGCGTTGCGCGACAATCCCCGAGGCCCCGGCAGCGCACGTCAATCGCGTCTGTGTTTCGCGCCGCGATACGTTCAAGCTCGCGGTGACGCTGCAGCCACTCACGTAGGACAAGCGCATCGACGCCCGGGGCATCGCCGATGGCTTGGGCCGCGCGTTCCCAGTCCGGCGGACGTCGTTCGACTTCGACGTTGCCGCCAGCGTGTGCATATGACGCCGTGAGAATCGCGCACAGAAATGCCGCCGCCCTGACCGTGCGCTTGTTCAAAGACGCCTCGCTGTCTGCGTCCAAGAGCGACGGGCGCGTGTGTGAGTTCGAGTCACGAGAGAAAGCGTGCAGTTGAACTGCTCCCGCGTGAAGGGCATGCCGAGATCAGAGTGCATTAAATCTCGCGCTTAAAGGCAAGGATTCGGTCGCCTCGCCGCTTGCACATCGAGATAGTTTCAATGGGTGGACGCCATCGCGTACTCTTAGCCGCCTCATGCGCTTGTGCCCCAACTGCCATGCCGAGATACATCGCGACGACTCGCGCTGCCCCACGTGCAAGGCCGACATTCCCTTGATGCTGAGCGAGCCGCCTCCGGCGATGCCCGATGAGTTGCCGGGAAGCACGCTCGCGGGAAAGTTCGAAGTCATCGACCTGCTGGGCGAAGGCGCGATGGGGCGTATCTACCGCGCACGCCAGATCGCTCTGGACAAAACCGTTGCCATCAAAGTGTTGCACCGGCACTTGGCAGCGGACCCAAAGGTCGTCAAACGATTTCATCGTGAGGCCCGGGCTGCCAGTCGCTTGTCGCATCCGAACTCACTGCAGGTGATCGATTTCGGCGAGGCCGACGACGGCACGCTTTTTATCGCCATGGAATATCTGCAAGGGATCGACCTGCAGAAGCTCATGGATCGCGACTTCCCCTTCACTCCGTCGCGCATAGCGCACTTGATGGGGCAAATACTCGACGCGCTCGAAGAAGCGCATCTTGCCGGCATCGTCCATCGAGATCTCAAGCCCGACAACGTCCTGGTTCTCGAAAGTCGCGAGATAGGCGAGCGCGTGAAAGTGTGTGACTTCGGAATCGCAAAGATTGCCGAAAGCGATGAAGGCATGTCGGCACTTACGATGTCCGGCTTCGTCTGCGGCACGCCGGAGTATATGGCTCCCGAGCAAGCGCGCGGTGAAGAGCTCGACGCGCGCGCGGACGTATACGCGGCTGGTGTGATCCTCTATCAGTTCTTGACCGGCGAAAGGCCGTTTACGGCCGACACCGCGATCGGGGTTATTTCCAAGCATCTCGCCGAGGCGCCGGTGCCGCCGCGCGTTCGCAAACCTGGCTGGGGAATCCCCCGTGGCCTCGACGCGGTTGCCATGAAAGCGCTCGTGAAAGATCGCGATCAGCGCTATGCAACTGCAAGCGCGATGGCGTCCGCCCTCAAAGAGGCGGTGAGCGAACTGGGTGAAACGGCGGACGTTCCGATTGGCGAAGGCCGCGGCAAGCTGCCGGACCACCACGATCCGTCGTTCACCAACGCGCCCACTTTGGCTGCGACACCCGCTGCCATTTCATCGAGCGCGCCGCCCACGCGGAGCGAAACACTGCCCGAACGCACGACCGCGCCGACCCCTATCGCGACTTCGATCCCACCTCGTCACAGCGGCGCGATGACGATTCGCGCGCGCAACAAGATCATGGTCGCAGGCGTGCTGAGCGCGCTTGCGATCGCAGCCATCGTGTACATGCTAACGAGCAACGCTGGCGCGCCGCCGCCGGCAACTGTCGCGCCCATGCGCATCCTCGATCCCTCAAGCTTGCCCCAGCCGCCCGCGCCGCACTTCGTTGCGCCGCCCGCGCCGCTGGCGGTCGACGCCGGCATCGACGCAAGTGCGCCGGCGCGTGCTAGCGCAAAGCGTGCGCCGATTCGACCGCGACCAAACGCGACGAAGATCGCGCCAGCCAATTCGGCTCAATGAGCGGCGCACGAAAAGTTTCGCTCAACGCATCGGGCGATCTGCGCACATCCGCGAAGCGGCTCGCGATTCGCCGCGAAACGGGAACTGAGCTCATCTTCGACGTCGACACAAAAGGCCAGTCGTTCGAGGACGGCGTGATACGGACGCCGTGGAGCGATCTCAAATTCGTGAGCGCGTCTACACCATGGCCAACGCTCGTCGTGCGCTGGAACGATCGTATGGGGGGCGGCGAAGTTGAGCGCGAAGAAAGCTTCCGACCTGCGCGCGCGAGTGATGAAACTGCATATGCAGAAGCCATTCGTCGCGTGATTGAGTGTGCGCGCCGGAATCGCGCCGATACCGACCTGGGTTGGCTACGCATTCCAGGCGCGGGCGGTAAAACCTTAGCCGCGCATGTAGGAATCGCCGACGTGAGCGACGCCCGGGCGCACGTCGCGGGACGAGTGCTCAACTATTGGCGTTCGCGTGTGTCCCGCTACGACGATCCCGTCACGGACGGAATGAACCCAACGATGCACGCGTTTCCCAGCGTAAGCATCGTGTGGGACGACGACACGATCGTTTTCGGCGGCTCGCGGGTGGGAGACTCGGAGCTCGGGGTCGCGTCGAACGGCCTTTCGTTTCCAGTCAACGACGTCGTTCGGGTCGAGCTCATCGAACCGTGGCCGCGATTGCTTATCGAGTACGAAACGCAGGGGCACACGTTTACGGAAAAGTTTTTGGCGATCGAGAACGACGAGCTCGCGTTCGAGAATGTCGCTGAACGGATTGCAGCGGTTGTCGAGCATCGCGCAGCCAGCCGCCTCGTCGCAGGCTGGCGGGATGTTCCCCATGCCTACCTTGAGCTGGTCGATCATCTGCCTTCCTACGAGGGAAACACTGCGGGCGGCGCGTTTCGAACGAGCGCTGCGGCCGAAGCCGAGCCCATCCTTGCCTATCACCAGCGCGAGCATCCGGGCTTTATCGAACGCTTGCTCTCGCGTGAGCACGGGCCGTATCAGATTGTCGTGACCGCCACGTACGTGTACGCAGAGATCGATCGAAATGTCTTCGTGCGGGTACCCCTAGAGAGCGCGCGCTACGGCGTTCAAACGGACGGCGATTCGTTCTACATCTTTGGACGCGGCACGCCGCTTCGCATACCGCACCCCAACGAGAGCCCGATCCAATCCATTCTGGACGAGCACGCGCGCCTTGCCGGACACGCGCGCCTAAAGCGCTAGGCAGTCATCTCGACGCGCAAGAGCTGGTGTCCGAGGAAGACGTAGTCGCCATTGGCGAGCTCGCGCTCTCCCTTGATCCGAACGTAGGTGCCATTCTTCGAACCTGAATCGGTGAGAATGAATTTGCCATCGGCGAGCAACTCGACCGTCGCGTGATTCCCGCTCATATAGAGGTCTTCGGGGAAGTTGATGTCGTTCTCTTCGCGGCCGATACGCGCGGAATTCTCGCGGGCACAGAAGACCAATCCCGGCACGCCGCCGCGCAATATCTGCACGATGCGAAACGGACTGGGACGCTTGGGCGACGAGTAGAAGTAGGTTTGATCGCCTTCGGGTCCCGCGGTGTCTTTGGGAGTCGCCTCCAAGCGAAAGAGTTGCTCTCCGCACAGGAAGTGCTCCCCTGCCGCAACCTCTACGGGCTGACGGACGCGAATGTACACGCCGTTCGCGCTGCCCTCGTCTTTCACAACAAGCTTGTCGTTGCGATAGAAGAAGTTCGCGTGACGCGCGCTCAGCCAGTGATCCTCTGGAAAGAGGATCTGCGCGTCCTGTCGACCGGCGATGTGCTCGGTGCCTTGCAGGAGGTAGCTCAAGCCTTCGACGCCCGCGTTGCCACGGATAAGGATGAGGCGCGCTTTGCCAGGCGCCTGCATCGCGCCAAAGAATTCGACCTGCAGGTCCACAATCGCTTGGGGCACTCCCGCACCGCAACGACCACAGAACTTGTGACCCGACGGGATTGGCGTCGAGCACTCCTTGCACACGTAGTTGCGGGCCTGCTCCATCAAATCCTCCTGAGACGTACTTGCCGGGGCGGCCGGCGATTGAAAGTCCGGAATTCCCGGCGCTGCTAAAACTGATTTGGACGGCATCGCGACTGCCGACAAAGCTTGCGGGGCTATCGTGTTAGCGACTGCTCTTTCGACTTCGATCACATGCCCGCATTCCGGACATGCCGTTGTAGGAAACGCACAAAAGGTATCGCACGCTCCACAAGCGATGCCGACTTCTAGGTTCATGGAGAGCCGCGACCCCGATTCTTAGGCCGGAACGGTAGGGCAGAAGGGCCGTGACCGTCAATCTGCAGATAGCGCTGCACGAACCTCGCCGGGCAGAGCGGCCGCCCGCGCGGCGCTCAGGGCCTCCCGCGCCTCGGGGCTGTTCATTGCTCGCAACGCGCCAACGGCGGCGACTTGGACCCGCGGTTCGGTGTCATGCAATAACGCTTCACGCAGGGCGGAGATGGCCGAAGCAGCCGTTGCACCCCGTAGCGCCTGCGCTGCCGCTTCGCGTACGAAGGCATAGTTGTCGTGCAACAAAACGTCGGCCAGGGAGTCCTGCGCCGAGGGCCTAGCCATTCGCCCGAGGGCCGCTGCAGCACGCGCCCGCGTCGCCCAGTCACTATGCGTGCGAACCACGCGCGAGACCTGAGTCACGGCGTTGTCGTTTGCGCGCTGGGCGTCGAGCGCGTCTAGCGCTGCGCGATTCACTTCCGTGGACGAATCGGTCAACGCGGCGACGATGGCAGCCTGTGCCTCTTCCGTATGAATGCGCGAAAGGACGCGCACGGCCCCGGTACGCACTGCAGCGTCTCCATGATGCGTCACGCCCACCAAGCTATTCGCAAGCGCGCTTCCGATTGCACGCAAGTCGGTCAGGGCCGCAGCGCGCGCGCCCTCAGGCCAAGCGCTGAGATCTGCCGTGAGCGGACCGAGACCCACCCCGTCGCTAAGTGAGCCGAGAAGATCTAACGCGGCTTTCACTTCCTCAAGCGGTCCTTCAAGTGCTGCGCTCGCGAGAGCTATCAGCGCATCGCGAAGTGGCGAGAGAGCGACGCTCCCTGTCGTCGCGATGCTCATGTCGGCATCGAGCACGGTACCGATATAGGAGTGTGCGGCGACAACGCTTGCTGGCACGACGAGTACGGAGGCACGCGCTGTCTCGTGATGTGCCGGCAGGCGCAGTGCCACAGCTGCGTTTGATCGCGCTCGAGGATCGCTAGAAAAGAGTAGCTCGAGCAGCGCATGAGTGGCCTCGTTCCCACCATCTGCCCCAGCGCAAACGCAGCAGCACTCGCAGGATTTCGCATGCCATTGCGCAAAAGTGCGACGAGCCGTGGGACGCTGCGCGCGTCGCCGATTCGGCCCAACGCCCAGGCCGCTGCCACGCGTACGTCCTCGCTTGGATCAGAGAGCGCTTCTTCAAGTTGCGCCCGCGACGTATCGTCTTTCGCGGCGCCGAGCCCAAGTGCAGCGAACACACGCACGCCGGGTTCGCCCTCGTGCAAACGATCCCGCAACGGCGCGACAGCAGTGCGTCCACCGATGCGGCCGATCGCCCATGTCGCGGTCTCGCGCAGACGCGTTTCGTCGCCCCTGGACAGAGCAAAGAACCTGGGAATCAAATCAGCGGATGCAAGCGAGCCCGCTGCGCGAAGCGCGGTCAGACGAAATTGAATGTCACCATCGGCTTCGGCCGCAGCGATAAGCGGCACGGCGGCGCGCGCATTGCCAAGCTCGCCCAAAATATCCACCGCAGTGCGGTTCTGTGCCGGATCGTTGTCCGCAAGCGCCTCAAGCAGCGGCTTGATGGCACGTGTGCCGACGCGCGTCAGGCGAGTGCGCGCCTCTTGAGCGGAAGACCCCTCGCCACGAGCCGCGAGCACAAGCGGTGCCACGAGCGATTGGTAAAGCTCCACCGCCAAGCGACGGAAAATGGGTCGCTGCGCATTGGCGAGCGCCAACGGCAGAAGCTCCTGCTCCAGCGCCTCGAGTGTGCTGTCGCCCAAGTGAATTTGAATCGCGGCGCGCACCGCGCGTGCCACAAGATCATCGTCGGGGGAGGAACGCATAACTCGGCGAAAGAGTTGATCGGCCTCGGTGAGCTCGCCCTGCGCCAGATAGATCTCAGCAAGCTCGAAATAGGTTCCGTAGCTACGTTCGTTCAGCTCAATCGCGCGCCGATAACTCGCAATGGCGTGCGGCATGTCCTGACGCGCGCGATACAAATCCGCTAGACGCTGATGCGCGGTCGCGTCATCGGGATTCCGCTCCACCGCACGTGCCGCGTAGGCGACGGCGTCTGCGTCACGATAGAGCGCAAGAGCGAGCTCGGCCATTCGCTGAAGATACTGGCCCGCACGACGATCGTCGGCCTGGACGAGCCGCTGCAGCACGTCGATCGCCCCGGCGAGGTCTCCTCGTGATGTGCGCGCGCGTTCAAGCGCGAGCAAGCTCTCCACATCCCCCGGCTCAAGCTCGACCAAGCGCGACAACACGCGCTCAGCCAGTTCGGGCCTGGGTTGCGGGCGCATGCGCATATAGGCCTCGGCCAGAAAGCGCCCCGCTTCAAGGTCAGGAGGCGTAGCCCGAAAGGCGGCTTCGAACGCGTAGACGCGGTTTGGCAGCTGTCGCTGGCGCTGCCAAATCGCAATGATTCGTTGCCGGGCTTCGCGCCTCACCGCGCGATCATCGCGCGACATTTCAATGACACGCGTCCACGCGGCGACCGCCTCCGCATCGAGACCTGCACGCTCCAGCACGGTGGCAAATCCGCGCTGCGTGTCGAGATCACCTTCGCGCAGCCGGAGCGATTCGCGGTACTCAGCAACAGCCTCGCGCAAATAGTCATGGTCGGCGTAGATGCCGCCCAATGTCGCGTGCGCGCGCGCGCGATCGCTGTCGACATCCAGGATGCGTCGCCACGTTTGAAGCGCCGCCTGCGTATTGCCGGATTCGAGTTGCTGCGCGCCAAGCGCTACGAGGTGCGCCGGGTCCGAAGGATCGATACGCGCGAGGATTGCTACTTCGGCCGTAGCCAGCGCGTCTTCGTTCCAACGCGCATAGAGCTCGGCCAGCGCCTGATGCACTTGGGGCTCTCGCGCATAGCGGCGGCTGGTCTCGGCGGCAAGGCGCATCGCTTCATCGCGATGGCCGGTTTGCATCAATAGTTGGGCAAGCTCGACTACGAAGCGCGGTTCACGCGGCGATGAGCGAATGAGCGATCGGTATTCATCGACGACTTCGTTCAAGCGGCCCGAACGCGTAAGCAGTTGCACGATACGCAAACGCGTATCGACGTGCTGAGGATTCGCGGCAAGGGCGCGCCGATAGGCCGCGAGAGCCTCTTCATCGTGCCCAAGCTCGTCTTCGATGCGTCCGCGCAACTCGTTGGCTTCGAAGCCGGTTGCCTCGTGCGCCAGGTGCGCGATGAACTCGGCGAGCCGATCGCTGCGGCGATAGGCATCGACCAAAATCTCGTAAATCTCCGAACGAACACCGGCACTCGGTCCTGCAGCGCGCAATCCTTCGTTGAGCACCGTGATCGCGTGCTCCATGTCGCCGGCATCCAAGTAAGCACGGCCAAGGTCGCGAAGCAGCGGTGCGAGAACGCGGTTGTCGCCCCGCATCGATTGACGCACGCGTTCGTACTCAGCCGCGGCGCGCGCAAATTCGCGACGCGCCGCCAACGCTCGCGCGAACTCCGTGCTCAAGTAGACGCTCGCTCCGTGGGCCGGTACTAACCGCGCGTAGTAGCCGCGAGCGCGATCATAGTCGCTCGCGTTCATTGAGATATCCGCCAGTGCGCGGACGAGCTCCTGCTTGCCGGCGTCGTCCGAAGTATTGGCAAGCGCGCGCTCGTACAAGGCGATCGCCTCGTCGTGGTGTGACGCCTCCTCGACGATTGCCGCGAGCTTCGAGAGCGGCGAAGGATCGCTCGGTCGCAGTGCAAGTGCTTCCCGGTACATTCGCTCGGCATCGGCATTGCGGTTCTGCGATCGATAGAGCTGGCCCAACATCATCCGGGGCGGATAGCTCGCAGCGTCCCGTCTTGCTCGCTCCTCGAGCTCGTGCAGAAAGCCATCGATGTTGCCGTCCCTCTCCCTATACAAATCGAGCAGGCGCTGAAAGGCGAATGCCTCGCCCGGGTTCGCCTCAAGGATGCGCAGGTAGCGTTCGATGAGAACGTTGCTGTGCCTGTCCGGCGTTTGCTCCGGGGTGGCCTGTGTCGTCCCGCCGTGCGGGCGTGGCGGACGAACGCCTCCATGAGGTCGCGGCGGTCGTGTTGGACGCGTGGGGCGACCTGGCCTGGTGATCCCCCAGTCATCTTGGCCGAACGCTCCCTGCGCCGGAACAAGCACAAGCAGCGCAAAAAACAAGGCGACAAACCGCTTCACACCCCGAAGGATAGCGGAACAAGTGCGCTTGGACGAACCGGCGCAAAATGAGCGTGAAGCTCGGCCGGAGGCTGCTACCATCCGCCCCCCTATGACGACAGTGTTTGCAGGCGCTCAGCTCGATCGCGCACCCGGACCTCAGTACAAACGCGCGCTCCAATTTGCGGAGATCGCGTTGCGCGCTCCATTACCCAAAGCAGGCACGCTCGGCAAATGGCGCGAGAATATTTCGGAGAGCTTTGCGATCTCCCTTGTTGCGCCCAAGTCGTCCGTCTCGGGCTCACTCGGTCCGATGCGTTTTGATTCGATACTTGGCACGAACGTCAAATGGCTCGACGACGCCGCAACGGCCCTGCGCGCACGCTTCATCGTGATCCCGACCGGTGCCGATCTGACGACCGGTCAGCGCGATCGCGATTTGCTTGCGGCGTACGTCGACAAGCTTCGCAAAAAGGACAGCACCAAGCGCGACATCGTTTGGGCACCAACCGGGTTGTGGGAACCGCCGGCCGCCAGCAAGCAAGCGGAGCGTCTCGGCATTTTGTACGCGTTCGACCCGATCGATGCTCCGGTTCCGGTGGGTGAGCGCGTTTACGCACGCCTCACCGCGTTCGGCGCGCGCTCACGCTTCAACGAGAATATGTTGCGCGAAGTTCTCGAAGCCGTCGCAGAAGACGATATCAAGGAGGCGTTCATCGCGATCGAGTCACCTCGCTCGTTCAAAGAAGCAAGCCGCCTACAACAGCTCGCGAATGACGAGAACGAAGACACGTTCGACGATGACGACGAGGTCGACAAGACCGCCGACAGCGACGAGTAAAGTTCGCTTTCCAATGTCTCTCGACGCGCACGAGCGAGGCCTTCTTCACGCGATGCAGCTCGTCGCGCTGAGCGAGGAAATCGCCCAGCTTCGCGCTGCCGTGGCCAAAGCCGTTGCCCGCGCGACCAAGCGGCGCAACGCGATTGAGGGGGATATCGACCGCGTCAAAGAGGTCGAGGCTATGCGCATGCACGGCAGCATGATGCTCGCGCACCTGCGCGAGATCCCGCGCGGCGCCGCACATTTCACATACGAGCACGAAAGCGGCGATGAGGCGGCGCGCACCCTGGTGACACTCGACCCGGCCAAGTCGCCACGTGAGAACGCTGACGCCTTTTTCACACGCGCGCGAAAAATCGAAACCGGCGCGCGCATCGCGAAAGAGCGACTCGTGGCAACCGACACCGAGCTCGCTCGACTCAGAGCCATACTCGCCCGGCTGGACACGACGCAAACGCACGATGAGATTGATGCGCTGGTCATCGAAGCGCGCAAGCTCAAGGTCCCAGTCGCAGCACCGGAGCCAGCCGGTGTGGCGACGTCGGCGAAGAAGAAGAAACTCACACGCGTTCCCTACCGCCGCTTCGAGACGAACAACGCACGCATCATCCTCGTTGGTAAGGGCGCTGCCGACAATGACGAGCTCACGCTGCATCACGCCCGCCCGCAAGACCTGTGGCTGCACGCACGGGATGTAACTGGCGCGCATGTCGTCGTGCCGTTGCAAAAAGGCGAAACGTGCCCGTCGGAATTACTCGTCGACGCAGCGACGCTCGCGGCTCACTTTAGCGATGTGCGGGGCGAGGACCTCGTGGAAGTGCAGTACACGCACAAGCGCTTCGTTCGCAAGCCGAAGGGATCTCCAAAGGGCGCAGTAGAAGTGACGCGCGAGAAGGTGCTCGCAGTGCGTCTCGAGAAGGCGCGATTGGAACGCCTCCTCGCAGCCGAGACGTTGACTTAGGTGGAAGGAGCCAATCGTTCGCGACGGTCGCGCCGGAGTGATACCCTGCCGCCCGATGAATACGCGCCGCCTGCTACTGCTCTGGGTCGTCTCTGTTGAGTTCTTTGGCTGCGGGCGCTTGGGCTTCGACCCACTGCAACCAAGCGATGCTTCCACCGAGGTTGACGCAGGTTTTGATGCTTCCCCCGATCAGGGCATGGATGCTGGCGATGCCCCTTCAATCAGCGTTACGCCGACAAGCGGGCTATCTACAACTGAGCTCGCGGGCGTAGCGACCTTCACCGTGGTGCTGGGCTCCCAACCATCGGGCAACGTTACGATGGGCATTTCAAGCAGCGATGCTAGTGAAGGCCGAGTCGCACCGCTGGTTGTCGCCTTCACCCCAACGAACTGGAGCGCGCCGCAGACCGTCACAGTCACTGGCGTCGATGATGCCGACGCCGATGGCCCGCAGCCGTACACGGTTGTCACGGCCCCCGCGGTGAGTTCAGACGCGCGGTACAACGCGATCAATGCCGAGGACGTGTCGGTCACAAATATAGACAACGAGACCGCCGGAGTGACGTTAAGTCGCACGAGCGGGCTAGCCACCACGGAAACCGGTGGCACAGACTCATTCACAGTCGTACTCAATGCCGCGCCTGCTGCTGACGTTGCGATTGCTTTGTCGAGCAGCGTTGCGACGGAAGCGAGCGTGAGTCCAGCGCTTCTAACTTTCACTCTGAGCAATTGGTCAGCGCCTCAGACGGTGCAGGTCACAGGAGTCGACGATTCGTTCGCGGACGGCGATCAGCTATTCACGATCGTCACTAGCGCAACGACGAGCGCTAGCGCTGAATACAACGGCGTCGAAGTTGATGACGCGACGGGCGTGAATCACGACGACGAAACTCCTGGGATTCTGGTGAGCCCGACGAGCGGCCTATCGACTGCCGAGAATGGCGCGACCGCCTCGTTGACGATTGTTCTGCAAGCTGAACCAGGGGCCGACGTATCGGTTCCGATCGTTAGCAGCGACGCGTCCGAGGGCACTGTGGCAAGCCCTTCAGTCGTATTTACAAGCTCGGATTGGAATATGCCGCAGGCGATCGTCGTAACCGGCGTCGACGATGCAATGGCTGATGGCGATCAGATTTACACCATTGGCGTAGGTCCGAGTACTAGTACCGATGCGGCGTACTCCGGCATTTCCGGGCCAACAGTTTCGATCACAAACGTGGACGACGAATCGGCAGCGATCACAGTCACACCAACCATGGGGCTCGTCACAACCGAGGCGGGGGGCGCCGACACATTTACTGTTGTGCTCAACACGCAACCCGCGACGAACGTTGTGCTCGAAGTGAGTAGCTCGGATTTGACAGAGGGAGTCACGGCCCCCGCGACCCTTACCTTCACCAACGTCAACTGGTCCACTCCCCAGACCATCAGCGTCACAGGCGTGGACGACGCCTCAATCGACGGCAACCAGTTGTACTCGGCTACCGTTCACGTGAACGCAAGCTCGGACGCTGCGTACGCCGCTCTCGCCGACAAGAGTGTGAGCATCACGAATACTGACGACGAAACGGCTGGCATCACGGTTACGCCGAGCAGCGGCCTCACGACCACCGAGTTTGGTGGCACGGCGACGTTTAGCGTTGTTCTCAATTCGATTCCCACCGCGTCAGTCATCGTGGATATCGCCTCGGATCTTCCCGCAGAGGGCACCATCTCCGAGGCGCGGCTCACATTCACGCCAGCCACGTGGAACGTACCGCAGATCGTTACAGTCACCGGCGAAGACGACATCGTCGTCGATGGAGCACGTGTCTATCACGTCATCACGTCGGCAGCAGTCAGTGGGGATCCGAACTACGCCGCATTCAACGCGAGCGACGTTACGCTGACCAACCTCGACAACGATATGATCGGCATCGATGTTAGCCCGTCGGCACTGACCACGGTTGAAGGAGGCGCGACTGCAGCATTCAGCGTCGTTCTACGTAGTCAGCCTTCGGCCGCGGTGACTGTCCCTCTGCGCATGGCCAACACCACGCAAGGTTCGATATCGCCGATGAGCTTGGTGTTTACGAGTAGCAATTGGGCGACCCCGCGCACGGTCACGGTCACCGCCACCAACGACGCCATTGCTGACGGCGACTTTCTAAACACGGCGATCACCGATCCGGCGACGAGCACGGACCTGCTGTACGCCGGCTTCGATGCGGCAAACGTGATGGTCACAAATGCTGACAACGACACGGTTGGCGTTGTGGTGACGCCGACTACGGGACTTGTCACCACCGAAAGCGGCGGCACCGCTTCCTTCACCATGAGGCTACTTTCCCAGGCTAGCGCCAGCGTCACGGTGTCGATCGCAAGCAGCGATGCAACCGAAGGAATCGCCTCGCCCGGTACCTTGACGTTCACGACGGGTGATTGGAGCTCACCGCATTTGGTAACGATCACGGGCCAACCCGACGGTAGTGCTGACGGTGACATCGCCTACAACGTGATCACCGGGGCTCTGGTGAGTGCTGACTCCGCATACAACGGCCTTGCCGTAACCGATGTGAGTGTCACGAACCTCGACAACAATATGCCCGGCATTTCAGTCTCGCCCGTCTCAGGCCTTACGACAACCGAGGCAGGCGCGACCGCGACATTCAACGTGGTGCTCGTGTCGATGCCGTCTGCCGACGTGACCATCTCTCTCACGAGCAGCGACGTCACCGAAGGGACCGTGAGCCCATCGAGCGTGACCTTCACGATGGGCAACTGGAACATTGCACAGACGGTGACCGTCACCGGCGTGGACGACCCTTTCGTGGATGGAACCGCTGTCTACACAATCGTCACAGGCAATGCGGTGAGCGCAGACGGTACTTACTCGGGACGTGCAGCGGCTGACGTAAGCGTGTCCAATACCGACAACGACGTCGCCGGCGTGGTTTTTAGCCCGACTGCGGGCCCGGTGTTTACGTGGGAAGGCGGCGCCAGCTCGACCTTCACCGTGCGCCTTGCGTCGCAACCAAGCGCAACCGTCACGATTCCGCTCGCAAGCGATGACGCTTCGGAAGGGAGCGTTGCGCCCTCTTCGCTCGTCTTCACGACGGGCGATTGGAATACGCCTCAAAGCGTAACCGTGAGCGGCGTCGACGATTCGATCATCGATGACGATCAGAGCTATCACGTCGTGCTGAGCAATGGCGTGAGCGCCGACCCTGGATACGCAGCCTTCGACCCGCCCGACTTCCTACTTAGCAACATGGACGACGACGGCTTCGTCCGCGGCACGCGCTATCCCAACGGAACGATCACGTCCGGCTCGATCACGCCCAACGCCCTCTCCGAGGACGGGCGCTATATGGCGTATTGGGCGCCTTCATTCCTTAGCCTGGATCCCGCAGATACAAATGGGGTACCGGACATTTACGTTATGGACCGCGCGACCCTGACGCACACGCTTGTGTCCGTAAACACCGCTGGCGTGGCCGGAAACAACTATTCCTGGTCAGCTCAATGCATCAGCGACAATGGCTTGCATGCGGCGTTCAACTCGCTCGCGACCAACCTGGACACGCCCGATACCAACGGTTTCTACGACAGCTTCGTCCGCCACCTCAGTACGCACGTGACGATTCGTGCCAGCGTCACGAGCACGGGTGGAGAGCCGAACGACCACGTGCAAACAATCGCAGTCTCGACCGACGGCCGCTTCGTTCTGTTCACCACCGCCGCCACCAATATGGTGCCCGCGGATACCAACGGGGTCAGTGACGTTTATTTACGCGATACCGTAATGAACGTCACGACGTTGGTTTCGGTGAGCACGGCTGGTGTTGTTGGAAATCAGGCCTCTCACAACGCGCAGATGACGCCGGACGCACGCTTTGTCGTCTTTCTTTCGGCGTCGACGAACCTGGTCGCTGGCGACACGAATGCCACACTGGACGTCTTCGTGCGAGATACACAAGCCAACACGACGACGCGCGTAAGTTTGACCACCGCCGGCACCCAATCCGCTCTCGGCGGTTCGGTGGCGGACATCAGTGCAGACGGCCGCTACGTGGCGTTCGTTTCGGCAGGCACGGAATTCAGCGCGGGTGACACGAACGGAAAGACCGACGTTTTCCTTCGCGACACGATGCTCAACACCACTACGCGGATCTCAAAGACGAGCACGGATGGGCAGCTCGACGACTATGTAGCGAGCTGCTTCATGTCTAGCGATGGACAGCGGATTGCTTACCTAAGCGCCGCGACGAACATCGTGCCAGGAGATACGAGCGGCTCGACGCTGGACGTATTCGCCTACGATCGCGTGTCCGATATGGTGACGCGACTCTCCGTCGGACCTGCAGGCCAAAACTTCAACCAACCAATCTCAAACTATTCGATGTCTGGAAACGGTCGCTACGTTGCGATCTCAACGCAATCGAACAACATCTTCTCCGGCACCGGCTGGGGCTGGGTTGGTGTTGCGCGCTTCCCGTTCTGAACAGCGCAATGACCGCGCGCCGCAGCGCGGCGTTCGCGCTAAAGTTCGTACTCGAACGTATAGAAATGTTTTCCGTCGATGATGTCGATCGCCATTTTCCCCGACAGCGTCGCAAGCTCGCCGGTACCCGAATCGGGCACCACTGTCAGCGCAAGCGTCGGCACCCCACGCGTCATCGTCCCGCTGTGCTGCAAAACAAAACTACCGGCACGTCCAGCAAGCGATCCGCGCACGCGCTCGATCGCCACGTAGCCCGCCGAGTTCGGCACCGCTGCCGAGCGAGCCGAGATCATGTTCACCGTGCTGGTCGCCTCAAGCTCGCCAACAAAGACCTTCTCGATCGCGATGCGCCCCAGGGAAACCCCATCCGCCGTATCGTAAGGCGGCTCCGGACTCATCTTCACCTCAAACGTTCCCTTCGCGCGCATCGTCATCCCGCATTATGGGGACGTTCCTCATTTCCTGCCGCAGGAAATGAGGAACGTCCCCCCTCGCGACGCATTTCCTGCCGCAGGAAATGAGGAACGTCCCCCCTCGCGACGCATTTCCTGCCGCAGGAAATGAAAAAGGGGACGTTCCCCTTTTCCGCGACGCACACCACGAAAAAGGGAACGTCCCCTTTTCCACCTGCCGCAGGGATTGAGGAACGTCCCCTCTCGCGACGCACACCACGAAAAGGGGAACGTCCCCTCTCGCGACGCACACCACGAAAAGGGGAACGTCCCCTTTTCCGCGAATCGCCCAATCCGCGACGGACGCAGATTAAAAAAAACAATGGCCCTGGTGGGAGAACCCACCAGGGCCATTGATCATCTCTTTGGTAAGGAAGCTTTCACTCACTTACCCCGACGCTCGCTAAATCGAGAGCCCCGGGCGAGTTAGGGATCCGGAGATCCCCTTCTCTTTTCTTCCCGCGAGGTTTTTGTTCACCTCGCGGATCGCAGCCGGCTTATTTGCTGCGACTAGAAGGGATTCTTCAGTTACCGCCGAGCATGTCGGTGGGAGCTGGGAATGCCATGCCTCCGAGAGCAGCTGAGGATGCTTTCGCACCCTTCTTCTTAGCTGCCTTCTTGGCACCCTTCTTCTTGGACGCCGCCTTCTTGGTGCTTTTGGCACCAGTCTTGGCGGCGCGGCCTATGGCACCCTTCTTAGCAGCCTTCTTCTTCGTGGCCTTCTTGGCCTTCTTCTTCGTGGCCTTCTTGGCCGTCTTCTTCGCCGGTGCTGCCTTCTTAGCCTTCTTTGCCTTCTTTGCCTTAGCCATGATGACCTCCAATGGTTGGGTCTTGAACGAGGTGTACCGTATTGTCACGTCACTACCCTGTCAAGCTCTAACGCCTATAATTTATACCTAACTTATTCGTATTTGAATAGATAGTGACTCGCTATAATCAAAATCCCATGAAATTATAGGGGAAAAAGATATGGTGATGAATGTGTATGAAAGGGTTGAGAAACTAGATCTGGCAGATCTCGACCGTCGTTGACACGGATCTTGGGCAAGCCTAGGGTGGCCGTCGTTCGTTCCAACACCGTGGAGGTCAGGCTCATGAGGCAGACGATGAAGCAGGGGATCTTGGTTCTCACGTTGCTCGGTTCGAGCGGGCTTATTTCCGCAGGTTGTGGCCCTTCTGACGAGCAAATCGCCGCAGAACACAGGGTTTCCGAGCTCGAAGGCCAGCTGCGCGACGCCCAGCACCAGCGCGAAACGGTCGATGCTCAGCTGAATCAGATTACCGCCCAGAACCGCGCGATGGTCGCCCGTCTGCAAGCTCTCGGCGAAAACGTCAGCGCGCTGCAGACCGAGCGAGGAAATCTTCAAGACTCCCTCGATGAGACCACGCGCGCGCTCGAGGAATTGCGCGCACGCGAGCGTCAGGCGCAGGCGCGCCTCGAGACTTTCCGCGGAATGCTCGAGCGTTTCCGCGCGATGATCGCATCGGGCCGCTTGCGCGTGCGCATTGCGCGCAACCGAATGGTCGTCGAACTTCAAGAAAACACCCTCTTCGATTCAGGCGAAGCGACCTTGAAAGCGGAAGGCGAAACGGCGCTCAGCGAAATCGCGCAAGTGCTTGCAACGATCCCCGGCCGCGAATTCCAGATCGCGGGTCACACCGACAACGTTCCGATTCATAGTCGCCGCTTCCCGTCGAACTGGGAGCTTTCCACGACGCGCGCAGTGAACGTCACCCGCTTCCTCGTTGAGCACGGAATTGATTCAACGCGCGTCTCGGCAGCAGGGCACGCGGAATCGGCACCGGTCGCTTCCAACGACACGCCCGAAGGCCGCGCACAGAACCGCCGCATTGAAATCGTGCTCATGCCAAACCTCGATGAGCTTCCCGATCTTTCATCGCTCGAGACGAGTACGAACACGCCGGCAGCGCCCCCCGCGCAGGCTCCCGCGCCGACTCCCGCGCCGACTCCCGCGCAGGCTCCCGCTTCCGCCCATTGATCCCTACGCGCGTAGCCGCGATCGACATCGGCACCAACGCGGTGCAGATGCGGATCGCGGAAAGCGCAGATCGCAAAACACTTAGGACGCTGCTCGATCGCAACGTCATCACCGGACTTGGCCGCGGCGTTGATCGGACGAAACGGCTTACGCCGTCGGGCATCGAACGCGCACTCGCCACACTACGCGACTGCGCGAGCGATGCAGCCGCACACAATGCACGTATTGTTGCCGTCGGAACCAGCGCACTACGCGACGCCACAAACGCGCAGGATTTCACCCTCGACGCGCAGCAGATCCTAGGCGCGCCCATCGAGATAATCGACGGCGCACGCGAAGCGGACCTCACTTGCCGTGGCGCACTCTACGATCTCGATCTCACAAACGCGTGCATCGTCGACATTGGCGGAGGCAGCACCGAAATTATTCGCGTCGAAAATGGCGTGATCCGCGATGCCGCGAGCCTCGACATCGGATCGGTTCGCCTGTTTGAGCGTCACCTGCGAAGCGACCCTCCGTCGAAGGAGGAGCTCGACGCGCTTCATGCCGCGATCGAGGGAGCCCTTCGACAATCCGCCACTACGCTCACGCCGCCACTTGTCGCGCTCGCTGGCACCGCCACGAGCGTCGCTCTCATCGCACTCGGCTACGACACAGCCGACGTTGCGCGTACCCACCTGGTGCGCTTGTCGAGCGAGTCGATTCGAGAAGTAGCCTCACGTCTCGGGCAGATGTCACTCGCCGAGCGTCGCGCCCTGCCGAGTCTTCACCGCGACCGCGCGGATGTCATCGTGGCTGGCAGCGCAATCTTGGCGAGCATTGCGCGGATGGCTGGCGGCGAAGACGTCATTGTTTCAGAGAACGGAGTTCGAGTGGGCCTCCTGTTGGAAGCGTTCGCATGCCGCAGTCTATAGCCTTGTGGCACGGAAGTGCGTAGGCGGATCACTTCCGTCATAGCACGGGGCAGATCACGTCGGGACGCACGGCCTCGCAGATGTCCTCAGCCTCGTTGCATACGCATCCGCTTGGGCAAACAGCGCGTGACTCACCCGCGCACTCACCGTCCGCACAGTAATCGCTACTGGTGCAATAGAGACCGTCGCTGCACGGCGCGGTGTTAAACAGATGCGTGCAACCAGCTCGGGGTGCACAGCCGTCGTCGGTGCAAACGTCGTGATCGTCGCACGTTGACTCTGGAATTGGGGTGTTGACGCAGCTACCGCTGACGCAATCGTCGGTCGTGCACATATCGTTGTCGTTGCAGGTGGACGCGAGGAGGCAGTGCATCGAGCCCGAATCGCCACCAGGACCCAGGTCGCGCGCAACGCCCATGTCGATGGCGCTGCCCAGATCTGTCGCAATGCCCAGGTCGCGTGGGACGCCAGAATCTGTCGCAGGCCCCAAGTCTGCCCCTCCCATGTCCGGCCCCACGCTTGCGCATTCGCAGACGCCGTAGGCGCCATCGTCGCCGCAACGCTGTGTCCCGCCCGCGCCGTTGGTGCACATGCAGGCGACGTTTGTGCCTGGCGTGCATGAGGCTGCGCGGCGCGCGCCGCACGCAACTGTTCCGGCAACGAGTGCCGCGGCAAAAATGAGACCAACGAGAACGCTCGAGCAGTTTGGGTGGGTCTGTGTCATCGCCTCGTTAGCGTCGCATATCAACAGCGCGCTGGCACGAACCGGGCACGGTTAAATGTTCTGTTAAACGGCCCCGTAAAGGCATCAACTTTCTTTGTCGCCGCAGGCGCTGTCGCTAAGATCTCTTTATGACCCTGCCACGCTCTTTAATGCGATGTGCCGTGCTTGCATTGGTGTTCGCCCTTGGCTGTGGTCATCCCCGCAGCAATCCGCGTGCAGGCGACGCGGGCGTCGCCACAGACCTGGGCGTGGGTACGGATGGCGCGGCGGCCGAGGACGAGGGAGTAATCGCGGCGGATGGTTCCGCAGCGGACGGCGCGAGCGCTGATGGGGGCTCCGAACTAGAACCAGTGTCGGTGGTAGCCTGCGACGCAATAGAGACACGTCCCACCGCGGTGCAGGCGAGTGCGAGCGGTGGCTTTTCGCCGAACGTCGTAACGGTCACGACCGGCGCCGTGGTGCGATTCACCAATCTGGACGCGTTCACGCACACCGTCACATCCATCAATCCGGAAATGCTGGAACCCATGATGGACGGCATCTTCAACGAAACGCTTCCTGCGAACGGCACGCTTTGCCTGCGCTTCAACACGGCAGGC
Source organism: Sandaracinaceae bacterium (assembly GCA_016712745.1). Lineage (GTDB taxonomy): Bacteria > Myxococcota_A > Polyangia > Polyangiales > JADJQN01 > JADJQN01. The sequence goes on along the minus strand of JADJQN010000004.1, from coordinate 496,855 downwards.
AGCTATCCGTTCTACTGCGCAATCCACACATCAATGCGCGGCAGCGTAGTTGTAAGTAACCCAACGCCTTAGCCGACGCGGTCCGAACGGGTTATTTCTTCTTAGAACTCTGCAAACGCTATCGGCAATCCGGCTGAGGGCGGATTGAACGCGATGCCCGACGCGTACCCCAGCGAAGCGACGGTAAGAATCGTGCTGGCGGACGATGGGCCATCTGCAGAGAGTGCTGCGCTCTCGAGACGCGCGACTTTACCGGCCGCGCTCGTGAACCAAAGGCCACCTGCGTCATCGAATGCAATCGATTCGAGCAAGACATCGACCGGCAGAACGAGCTGCACGGCCGGGCGGATCGGGCCGTTCATCGCGCGCTCGGCCGTCGTGTAGCGGGCGATGATATTAAAGCTGAAGTAGGCGACCCAAAGATTGTCATCGGCGTCGAAAGCCAGCGCTTGGGGATTCGACAGATCGTTCACCACGCTCGGTCCTGTTTGCCCCTGCAGCTCACCATCCGGTGCAGTGGTGATGTCCGCATTCAACCGCGCCGCCAAATATTCAACGACGCGCCCGTCTGCGTTCGCGATCCAAATATTCCCTTCGCGGTCGAAAGCGATCGCGGATGGACCATCGATCGCGTCCCCGGTTATCACAATACTCGCGTTCGGTTCGCCGCTTCTACGCAGACTCGCGACATCGAAACGCGAGACTGAATTTCCCGCGACGTTTGCAACCCACGCGTTACCGCTTTGATCAAACGCGACGGTTCGCGGTCCCGGTACGCCGGGCCCCTCGATCGCGCTTCCCGAAAGGGTGACATCGGCTGTCTGCACTCCGCCCGCTGCGAGCGTAGCTGGTCGGAACGCGTGAATTCTATTTGCGTCGGCGATCCAGAGACTGCCGTCTGGACCAAAGGCGGGGGAACTCGGATTCGTGAATCCTGTAAGGACAATATCGGCCGCAGGCGTGCCGCTCGCGTGAAGCGACATCTCAGAGATGCCGAAGACCTGCGAGCCGCCCGAATCCGTCAGCCATATGCGATGACTCGCCGGATCGAAGTCGTAGTCAACGGCTAGTTCGGCGCCGCAAGCATCCAGCGCGCTCAACGTGGGGTTGTACGCGCGAGAGACCAACTCGGGCTCAATCGATGAGCGGGTACGCGCGGCTTGTATTTCGGGTCCGGTCGCCGTCACGGTTTCCGACGGAGTATTCACGTCGTGCACGCTGCCGCCTGATTCGGTGATGCGAACGCGGACTGGCACACCCGTGTCAGCCGTGACGGTCACGGTGGTCGACGTGACTTCCGCGCATTCGGTTGGCTCCGTCGTGCACGCCACCAAGCCGCCCAGCGCCATCCATAGTAGTAGCGATTTCATGTTTACCCCCGGCCGCAGCGTAACGAACGGCGTGAGCCCTCGCCATTGCCTGCTCCGATCGCGCCGTAGTTTTTGTGCACACGAAATAAATAAATGCGTTCAGGTGCCCGAATCGCGAGATCCGACCAAAACGTCAATGATCTCCGACTTACGTATGTGTTACGGCGCGCATCGCGGTGGCGGGCATCGCTTCAAAGTGCGGTCCGTAGTTTGCGCCGGCCCTCCCCGCGAACCATACTCCGCCGCTCTCTCCGATACACTTTGTCTCTTTTTGGGAATACCCAGACGAGACCGACCGTTTCGGGGAGGCTGACTGTTTCGACTCTTCCAGTCCGATTCTTTCCACGGAGGTAGTATGCAGGCGCGCGCTGAAAAGCTTTTCAAGGTTGGAGACAAGGCCGTTTATCCGCCCAAAGGCGTGACTGAGGTTGTCTCCATCAAAGAGCTCGACATCAGCGGGACTCGTCAGAAGTTCTACGAGTTGAAGCTTCTTGCGGCCGATAAGTCGGGCAAGATCGACAAGGTCATGGTTCCGGTCGCCAAGGCCGCCACTGTGGGTCTTCGCGCTCCCATCAACGAGTCCGAAGTTCGCGAAATCTTCTCGATTCTCAAAGAGAAGACGATCGCCTTCGACAATCAGACCTGGAACCGCCGTTACCGCGCGTTCATGGAGAAGATCAACAGCGGAAGCCTTTTCGATGTCGCTGAAGTCATGCGCGACCTCTACCGCCTAAAGGCGGAAAAGAGCCTTTCGTTTAGCGAGCGCAACATGCTCGAGAAGGCACGTAGCCTCCTCGTCGCCGAAGTCGCCGTCACGCGCAAGAAGACCGAAGAGAAGGTCCTCGCCGAAATCGAAAAGATTTTCGCGAACTGATTTTCGGCTCTCGCACACACTCGAAGCGCGCGCACCTAACTGCGCGCGCTTTGATGTTTAAGTCTTGAGCGCGTCGCGAACGATGTCATAGCGCGAGAGATCGGCCGCTTCGAAACGATACGCTCCGAAGAGATGACGCATATGTTCGGCTACGTCGGACTCCGTATGCATGGACGTAAGTACGCGCAAGATCTTCGCCCGCCATGCAGCGTCGAGCTCGCGGCTCGCTACCACCATGTCACTCGGAATGGAGTCGGTGAGCAGTACTGAGCGCATCGGCTGCGTCGCGACATCGCTCCAGCCCGCTTGAACGGCAGCGTCGTCGCTCTTGCTGTCGTCGCGATTCAGATACGTTGCTCCAACGTCTGCATCGCCCGAGGCGACAGCCCTGCTCACCGCATCATGACTGCCCAGCACCCGTTCGTCGGCGAAGAAGGTCGACAACTCGAACCCCTGCGCTTTCAGCGCGATGCGTGGAAAGAGATAACCAGAGCAAGAGTCTTTGTCGACCCAAGCGATCTTCTTGCCGCGCAGATCGCCTGGTGTGCAAATTGCGGATCCATCGCGCACAAAAAGCGTTCCGTAGAACTGCGCCCCAGGTGCACGAACGGCGCTCGCGAGTGGGGCTGCCGCGAGCTCGTCGCATGCGCGCACCGCCAGAGCGGGCGACGCCCAGGCAAGGTGAACTTCTTTGCGCGAAACCTGATCAAGCAAGTCCGTGTAGGAGGCCGCAGCCACGATGCGCACCTGGACGCCGAGCACCTTGCTCAAGTAGGTGCGCAAGCCCGAGCGCGTTTTCACACCGTCCGCGCCAAGGCGCACCGGCCCGGTTCCGAATATCAGTCTATCCATCCACCCATACGGTGCTGAAACTCGGGCGCGCGCGCAAGCAGCGATAGGGGCGCACGACTTTCACGTTATTGAGTCTGAGAACAGGGTAAAAGGCTAAAGGTGTCGTTCATGCCCGGGATCTGGCGGTAGCACGACAACTCGCAATGCCCCGATCCGAAGTAGCTGAACTGAAGCAAATAGATGTCATTCAGGCCGGGGGTATGAACCGCTTCGGCGTTGCACGCCCCGTCCGTCACCGTGACGGTCCGCGTCACCGTACGAGTTCGCGCAACCGAGCGCGTGCACGTGCGCATCTCGGTGCGGTGAGTAGTGTAGTTGTACTCTGAACACGAGTAGGTTTCGTTCTCGTAATAGGTCTCCTGCACCTGCCTCTGCTCGGTGTGGAAGTACGACGCGCCGACGACCCAGTGCGTATGCTCAAGTCGCACCAAGAGCGGAGTCACGCTTGAATCGATCATGGCGCTGGGCATCGCGACGGGCACAGCAAGATCATTGAGCGAGGCGAACTGCGTGCGCTGCGGCCCTTCCTGCACGTGGTAAACCATGCGCAGCTTCACGATGGCATGCGGCTCATCACTGCGCGGCATCGCATAGGCGTGCACACACGAGCAGAGCCCCAGTGCTAGTAAAGCGGACAGGCGGCGACGCACGCGTCGGAGTCCTCATCGCAGCGCTGAATCGCATCCGAGCTTGATGCGTTTAGCATGCAGATGTCATTGCCACGGCGGCATTGATCGAGACAAGTCATCTGTTGAGGAGATGCAGCCGTGGCGCAGGCGCTCTCCGCAACTCCACACAAAGAAGTCGCCACTGCGACGATAGCTCCCTGCAACATTCTCATGCGCCGGGAGCTTAGCGTTATGTTTAGCTTGGTTTGGATTAAAGTTGTGCGAGCGACCGAACGTCAGCACGCCGGGACTGGTGCGCACGTCAGCGCGGGCTCGTTGCAAAGCCCGGACAAGCAATCCCCCGGCCCGTTACAGCTCTCGCCACCGGCGCGCTGCGGCGCGCAGTGGTCGGTCTCGTCGCAGTGAAGGCCAGCGTTGCAGAAGCTGCGATAGTTGCACTCGGAACCAAGAGTGCCGTCGCCCAGCGCGACACAATGTCCGCGCACGCACCCGAGATTGCGCCAATTGTCGCAAAGCGGTCCGTCAGCGTCGCTGCAAACCTCGCCAATGAACTGAGCGAGCGGCGTGGGCTGCGCGCAGACCGGCGATTCACCGCGCGAGCATACGTAGCTCGCGCTGCAAACGTGCGTTCGTGCGCACGAAGAGCCTTCGCCGAGTTGCATCCGACACACGCCGGCCGAGGTCCAGGTTGGCGAGTCACAGTAAAACCCGGCTGGGCAATTGGTGTGGGTGATCGTCGTCTCATTCGACGTCATGCCGCAGGTCACGCCCTCGGATGGCGCCGCCGTTCCGTACTCGAAAGCTTTGCAAGCGGATGTCGACCCACTCTGGTCGCAAGCGACGAGCCGTGTCGCGCCATCGGTCGCGCAATCTCGACCTTCGCGACACTCCCCCCCAGCTGCCACGGTGGGTTGGCAGGTGCCAGCGCAGGTGCCATCCGCGATCGCGCAGTAGGTATCGATGCCGGCGCAGTCGTCGCTCGTCTCACACGTGTCTCCTACGGCGACCATGCCATCGAACATTGTATCGCACGGACCGTGCGAGCCGACGCCGTCGAGATCAAACCGCTCGCAATCCGTTATTCCGAGGCAGGCATGCGCCGCGAGTCCGTCGAAGGCAAGTGTGCCGGCGTGCACGCGCGCGACGTTCTCCTGCAAACGAGAATAGCTCGACAGCAAGCGTACATAACCGCGCACGCACTGTACTTCATCGCTCTGCTGAAGTTTGACCATGCGCTCCGTATCGGAGTCCATCGTCGTCGGGCACATGAAGAGCTCGTGGCAGTACTTGAGCGACATAGCGTAGATGAGATCGTCTACGTCGAGCGGTTGCGATTCGTCGCCGAGGTCCGTGACTGAGCCGCCATCGCGAATGACAGGAACGTCTTCGAGCTCGGCATCGAACGGTCCTGCGTCGAACGTTTCGCCTAAATCGAGACCGCCCGAATCAAATAGCCCCGCATCATTCTCGTTGTCGTCGGGCGCCGCGCTGGAGCATCCGACCGTACTTAGAATCAAAGCCAAGCAATTTACCAAACTCGACCGCTGCATAAGAATCCCCCTGTGGTGGGCCATACCTAGGTGCAAACATCTTACAGACCAGACCCGGAGAATAATCGCAAAATATCGATGTCAGATTTTCGGTGGCGGGGGTGGTAACGACCTCTTCATAGTGCCCTCGTGACGAGCCTAGCAATGACGTCGAAAAAGCCCGCAGCCCGGGAAATGATGCGCGCCTTCATGAATGCAGACCCTGCATATGACGGAATATTTTGGACGGGCGTAAAGACTACGCAGATCTTCTGCCGACCCTCCTGCCCCGCACGAAAGCCTAAGCCCGAAAACGTCGAGTTCTTCTTCACGCCCAAAGAAGCGCTCTTCACCGGCTACCGAGCGTGCAAACGATGCAGGCCTATGGCGAGCGCTGAAGAAGCCACGCCGGCGTGGGCAACACAGCTGCTTCGGCTCGCCGAGGGGTCCACGACACGCATCACAGCGAAGCATCTGCGGGATCTCAGTATCGATGAAGCGCGCGCACGCCGCTACTTTCAACGCAACTTTGGAATGACGTTCGCGCAGTTCGCGCGTTCGCAGCGACTATCGCAATCTCTTGCACAGCTGAATCGCGGCACGAAAATCGACGACGCAGCGATCGACGGCGGCTACGAATCGTTGAGCGGGTTTCGCGACGCGTTTGCCAGCACGTTTGGCAAGCCTCCGGGTCGCGCGCGCAATCAAGTGCGCATCGTGTCGAAGCTCATCAACACGCCCGTTGGACGCTTGCTTGCCGGCGCAACCGAAGAGGGCGTGTGCCTTTTGGAGTACACCGATCGTAAAATGCTCGAGAAGCAGCTAAAGACAGTTCAACGGCGTTTCAAGGCTCCGATCGTTCCAGGCTCGAACAAACAGCTGGCAACGCTCGAGCGCGAGCTTTTCGAATATTTCTCCGGCAAGCGGCGCAGCTTCTCCGTCGCCGTCGTCTCGCCGGGCTCCCCCTTCCAGCAGCGCGTCTGGAAGGAGCGTCAGCGAATCCCTTACGGCAAGACCACGAGTTACAGCGTCCTCGCGGCGAAGCTCGGCAGCCCCGGCGCGATGCGCGCTGTGGGCAACGCCAATGCCATGAACCGAGTGAGCATCCTGATCCCCTGCCATCGCGTCGTGCGCGAAGGTGGCCAGCTTGGCGGGTACGGTGGGGGTTTTTGGCGCAAGCAATGGCTCTTGGACCACGAGCGCGGAGCTCGTACCCGTCAGCGCAAATAGTGCATAGATATCAGCGTGTTGACGTCGCGGCCACGCTATGTCGTTGCGTGCGTGTCACGCCCGGGCTACGTTCGGGCCTCAGGTTTCCCATTTTGGGAACCGAAGGTTTCGGGTCGTGATTCAGCATCGCTGGGCACGGCTCTCACTCTTAACCCTCTTCCCTCGTGCCGCGGCATTGCCGCGAACGTGGCTACAAAACTTTCAAAGGACGAATGGGCCAGAACTCCCTCGTCATCAATGTTGATATAGGCGAAACCCGCGTAGCTCTGATCGAAAACGGCATCCTTTCAGAGCTTTACGTCGAACGAACACGAGATCGCAGCCCGGTAGGAAACATCTACCTGGGTAAGGTCACGCGCGTGCTTCCGGGCATGCAGGCAGCGTTCGTCGACATCGGACTCGATCGTGCGGCCTTCCTTCATGTGGAAGACGTCGTACGCGAAGAAGATTTCGACGAGATGGCTGCGAACGTAGATGACGACGACGATTCGGTGGACGAGGAGCGCGGCTCCAAGTCAAAGCGCATCTCCCGCAAGACCCCCATCCGCGACGTGCTCAAAGAAGGCCAGCACATCATCGTGCAGGTCTCCAAGGGCCCGATCAGTACCAAGGGTGCTCGCGTCACCAGCCACATCTCGTTGCCGGGTCGCTACGTTGTTTATATGCCGACCGTCGAGCATGTCGGCATCAGCAAGCGCATCGGCAACGACAAAGAGCGCAAGCGTCTTCGCGAAACAATCGAAGCGTTCAAACCGCCGACCGGTGGTTTGATTGTTCGTACCGTCGCCGCCGGTCTCACCAAGAAGCAGCTCAAGGCTGACGTTGGTTACCTGGTGAAGGCGTGGAACGAGACAATGAAGAAGCGCGAGAAGACCTCGCGTGCGCCAGCTCTTCTCTACGATGATCTCGACATCATTCTGCGTGCCGCGCGCGACATGTTCACCGAGGACATCCAGAAGCTCGTCATCGACACGCCACTCGAGCATGAGCGCTTGATGAAATTCATCGAGGATTTCATGCCGGAACGCGCTGGCGATATCGAGCTCTACACCGGGCAAGATCCCATTTTTGACGAGTACGGCATCGAAGACGAAATCTCGCGCGCACTCTCGCGCAAGGTTCCGCTTCCCTCGGGTGGTTACCTCATCATCGATCAAGCGGAAGCATTGAGCGCCATCGATGTGAACACCGGCCGTTTCACGGGCAAGGGCAAGGACGTGGAGGAGACCATCTTCCAGACCAACCTCGAAGCCGTAAAAGAAATCGCCTACCAGTTACGCTTCCGCAATATCGGCGGACTGATCGTGCTCGACTTCATCGACATGGAACGCGCGGGCCATCGCGAGAAGGTCTACAAGGCGCTGCTCGATGTCTTGAAGGCCGACAAAGCTAAGACCACTGCGGTTCGTATCAGCGAACTTGGTCTCGTCGAGATGACGCGCAAGCGCACCCGCGAATCGTTAGGCCGCACGCTCAACGAGCCGTGTTTCTTCTGCGACGGCACAGGGCACCTGCAGAGCAAGACCACGATTTGCCATGAGATTCTGCGACAGATGAAGCGCGAGAAGGATCACCTTCCCGGCTACAAGATTGTCGTCAACGCTCATCCGGCCATTTGCGACATGCTTCAACGTGAAGAACGCCATGCGCTCGAAGAGGCATCATCGCGCTTCACACGACAGATCGTCGTGCAGCCGCGTAAGGATTATCATCTCGAACAGTTCGACCTCGCGGGTGCGTGATTTCAAATTGTACGGGGGACGCGATGACCGAAGACGACAAGAAGCGACGTAACGAGCGACTCACGATCAACAAAGAGTTCGAGTCGTTCGATGCCTTCGTGCACGAGTACGTAACCAACATCTCGCGCACCGGAGTCTTCGTGAAATCGAAGCAGCCCTTGCCGATCGGAACGCGCGTCAACTTGCGCTTCACGGTCATCATGGATGACATCGAGACCATCGAAGGCGTGGGCGAAGTCGTCCGCGTTGAAAATGACCCGCCCGGTATGGGCGTCGTTTTCACCGAGCTCACCGGATACTCCGAGAAGCTTTTGGAGAAGCTCTTGGTACACAAGCCTCAGACGCCGTCTGCGGACTGAGCCGTGAGCGTCCTATCGCGGCTACAGCGTTTGGCACGCGCCCAGCTTCTCGCCCTTACCGAGAAGACAGGCGAGCTCGTACGCAGCACCAAGCCGAGCGACGAAATGAGCGACGCCGAGCTCGAAGAAGAAATTCTTCGCCGTCGTCGCGAGCGCGCCGCGCGCAAACCGGGTGAGCCCGAGCCGGTGCTCGATGTGGACATCGCGCAAAAACCTAAAGACTCGCGCACGCCGCAAGAGCAGCAACTCGCGCAGTACTACATGAATCTCGAGCTGCCGGTCGGCGCGCCACTCGACGATGTGCGCCGCGCCTATCGCGACATGATGCGCAAGTACCATCCCGACAAGCACGCCGGGGATCCCACCCGTCACAAAGCCGCGACTGAGCTTGCGCAATCGCTCACGCGCGCTTACCGCGCTCTGCTGGAACACTTCGGAGCGAAGTAAAACGTTTGACCGACAACGAGCCTTCGACTCTCGATGATGGACGCCCGCCGGTTGGTGTGGGTTGCGGATGGACCGTGGCGATTGCCACGGTGGTGTTGGGGGTGATAGCGGCACTGTCGGCGTTCTGGGCGACGGCGCCTGACCATATTCACAACGATGGAGCGCTGGTTCGTCTTCCGACTCCGCCGACTGTGGTGTACGTGCTGCCGGTCGCGATCATCTTGATCTGTATCCTCTGGCTGAACCCGAGATCGCGCTGGCCAGTAGCGCTCGTCGTTGTGCTGAGTGTCTTGCTGCTTGCAGGAGTCTCTCTGTTGATCGCGGGGCCGCGTTTCTATGAGCCGTTTCAGCGACTGCGCGCCGATAGCCTTTCCGCCGACGAAAGCGCAGCGTGCAACCGCGGCGACGGCGCAGCGTGCCTGCGTGCAGCTTCCCTCGACGTACCTGACGAGTACAAAGTGCGATTCTATGAACGTGGCTGCGCGCTGAACGACTCAGAGTCGTGCGCGCGCCTGGGCCTGCATCTTATTCACTCGACCGATTGGCTACAGACACCGCCCGGTGAGAAGCCGGCGTTGATCTCTCGTGGAATCGCATTGTTGCGCAAAGCCTGCGACGCGGGTCATCGGACCGCATGTGGATCGATTTCAGCGATGTATCGCGGAGAAGGACACTACGTTGCGCCCAATGAAGCGCTCGCGCACGAGTACTGGCAAAAGACCGAAGAGCATTAGCGCGCGCTATTCGCGGCGGAAATAGCCGGACTTCAGCAACTTCGCGATGACAGTCATCGTGTCGAGGTCGCTCGCCTGCGCTTTGTTGAGCACGGCTTCGATGTGCCCGTAGTTGAACACGAGCTGCACGACGTCGAGCTCAGCCGGCGACAAATCTTTGAGGGCGGGGATGAGCGGCATCGCGAGCGATATCGCCGCATGCAAATCGGGAATGTCAGCCGAGACGCGCTTGATCTCGTCGAGCTGACGGAAGGCCTCCATCAGAATGCCTTCAGTAGACATATCCATTGTTTGGGGGAACTGACGTTCCTCCGGAGGATCCATGTCGAAGGTGCCGTGCTCCCATTGAAGGATACGGATCACGCTCTTCATCGGCGCAACTTCGAGATTGTCGTTCACGCTCGCGTATACGAGGCGCCCCTTATCGAGGTAGAGGCGCCCGATATCGGCTTCGGTGCGCACGACAAGGACGCCGCTCTTCTTCGACGTGCCGAAGAGCTGTAAGAGATCGGGGAGCGGGACCTCGTCGATGGCACCGGACATGGTGCGCACTTGCGAGGTACGACGACCCTGCGCGACCTCTTCGAGGTTAGCCTTCGCCGGGTCGGGAGCGGATGTCGCTTCGACCGCAACGAGCTTGATAATGCTCGTGCCGATGAGAACGCGATCGCCTTCGTTTAAACGCGTGCGCTTGATCTTCTCGCCGTTGACGAAGGTGCCGTTGGTCGACCCCAAGTCCTCAATGAAGATTTCCGTCGGACTGACCGTGATCTTCGCGTGCCGTCGCGAAACCATGTCCTCGACGAGGACCATGTCGAGCTCACTCGACCGGCCCACGACAATCTCCTTATTGCGCGGCAGTGGGAACTCGCCTCCCTGGTATTTGCCAGAAATGAAGCGCAGTGCGAACTGCTTGGCTGCCTTCGTCGGCGGAGGCGGCATCTTCGGAAATTGAGGCTCCATCAAGCGTTTACGCGGTTGGCTCCTGAGTCAGAGCCTAGAGGTTAGTACCGTGCGGGGTCAAGGTAACCGCATGAAAACGCGTCAGGTGTTCAGCTGCGAGCGCGGCGAAACTAGCGACCTCGGACCTCGACCGCGCCGGGGCGGCCGCCTCCGCGTGCGCCGCCACGAATCACGCCGTTGACGCTGCCGCCGTTACGCTGCTGGTAACCGCGATTACCTCCGCGTACTTCAACGCCTGGGCGCTGATAATAGACCGGCGGTGGAGGCTGGCGATAAACCGGCCGCGCATACCCGCCATTGTAATAGGCCGGGCGAGCGTAATAGCCGTTCGAATACGCAGGTTGGCGATAGCCCGTGACGTAGTAACCCTGAGCCGGGCGGGCTGTTGCGTAGCCATAGCAACCGGACGCGAAGCCTGAAAAAGCCACCACGGAGAGAGTCAGCAATAGGGCTTTATAACGCAGCACGGGTCACCTTCCTCGAAGTTGTCGCCAGATGTGTGTGTGACGTGGAAAGGTTGCGCCTTATTCGATAGTCGCGCCAGACGTCACCTGCGGGCTACCGAGCTTTAATGGCCCGCGTGGTACAACCCGCTGCGAATGCGCGGTTTTTCGGCGATCGCAGTGGCCACGTTGGTGCTCTCGATAGCTGTAGGGGCAGAGGCTCAAGCGGCCAATGACCCGCGCCTTGTCTGGCACACGATTACGACTCCGCACTACGCCGTGCATTACCACGAGCCGCTCGGGTTGATGGCACGGCGGGTCGCCGTCATTGCCGAACGCGCAAACGAGAACCTTGGCGCGCTGCTGCACTACACAATGCATGAGCGCACGCAGATCGTTTTGACTGACGATACGGACTCGGCCAATGGGTCGGCCAATGCGGTGCCGTACAACACCATACGCTTGTATGCCACAGCGCCCGAGGACCTTTCGCCCCTCGACGACTACGACGATTGGATGACGGCGATCGTTTTTCACGAGAGCACGCATATCGCGCATCTCGATCAGGTGAGCGGCATAGCGACGCTTATCAATGCCCTTCTCGGTAAAGTCTACACGCCCAACGCGATTGCTCCGCGTTGGTTTCTGGAAGGCCTCGCTGTTTACGAGGAGATCCACGAGACAGCGGGCGGTCGTCTGCGTTCGACCATGTGGGACATGTTTATGCGCGCTGACGCGCTGCAAGATCGCTTGCTGCGCCTCGACCAAGTCTCGAACGACGTCGATCGCTGGCCGCACGGCAACGCTTGGTACCTCTACGGCTCGCACTTCGTGCGCTACATCGCGCGAAGGCACGGCGACGAGGCCCTCGCACGTATCGTAAACGACTACGGCGGACAAGCGCTGCCATACGGACTCAACCGCATTGCGCATCGTGCAACGGGGCGTACGTTCGTCGAGCTCTACGATGATTTTCTTCGTGAGACGCACGAGCACTATACGGCTCAAGCCGATGCGGTTCGCGCGCGTGGCCTGCGTGCAGGAAGGCGCCTAACATTTCACGGCGAAGATGCGCGCACGCCGCGATTCCTACCGGATGGACACGTCGTCTACCACGCGGCGGATGGGTACAGTCTCTCCGAGCTGCGGGTCGTTTCGCTCACCGATCCTGACGATGTGCGCCATCTTCAGGACGTCTCGGGGACCTCAAGCGCCGCTCCTCTGGCCGATGGTCGCTCGATCGTATTTTCCGCTGTCGATACGACGCGCGACATCTACAACTGGAACGAGTTGTTTCGGCTCGACCTGGGAACGGGCACCTCCGAGCGACTAACGTTCGCAGCACGCGCTCAGGAACCCGACGTATCGCGCGATGGTCGCCACGTTGTTTACACAATGAACAACGCGGGCACGACGCATCTCATGATTGCGGACCTGCGCGACGTGCCAGGCACAGCGCGAAGGCTCGTCGAAAGCGCACCCTTCGAACAGATTTACACGCCGCGCTACTCGCCCGACGGGACGCGCGTTGCATTCAGCGTATGGCGCGAGGGCGGCTACCGGGACATCAATGTAATCAACGTCGCGACGGGAACGCTCACGCACGTCACGGACGACCGAGCGCTCGATACCGGGCCTGCTTGGTCGCCCGATAGTCAGACCCTCTACTTCTCATCGGATCGCACCGGTATCGCGAATATCTACGCGTACAAATTCAGTGACGCCTCGCTCGCGCAAGTTACAAACACCTTGTATGGCGCGTATCAGCCCGATGTTTCGCCGGACGGGCGGACCATTGTGTTTATCGGCTACACGAGCTGGGGTTGGGATCTCTACACGATCGAAGCCGATCCCGCGCAGTATCTCGAAGCCCTTCCCTACATCGATGAGCGTCCCGCGCCTAGTGACACACGTTCGGTCTCTACGCTGACGAGCGACCCCTACAATCCTCTCGCGACGATTCTGCCGCGGTCCTATCTGCTCGATGTTCGGCCTAACTCGTTTGGCGATGAGCTCGGCATTTCGATTCTTGGGGGCGACGTCGTGGGCTTCCATAGTTATTCAGCGCGCATGGGTATTGGCCTGGTACGCGGCGAAGTAAACATCGACGCGAACTATACCTACGAGCGCTCGCCGTTCCGGCCCCACCTGCACTTCTATCGCTACACCGCCGCGCGCGACAATCTCTTCGTAGGCGGCGAGCAGCGACGGTGGATCGAGTCGGTTACAGCGGTCGAAGTTGGCAGCAACTATACATTTAGGCGCGCCCTCTCATCGGACTCGATCTCGATCAACTACACGCTCGGCAATTCAGCGAAGGCCGAACCGTTCACAGGCACGCTCGATCCCAACACGGCGCCGCCTCAGTTGCCGGAGGTGGGCCGCACGTCGCAGTTGCGAATCGGTTGGGCGTACTCGACGCTGCGACGCTTTTCGTACGACATCAGCACATCGGAGGGAGCATTTCTTGGTGTGAGCGCAGCATGGGCCGATCCCTTGATTGGCAGTCAGTATCATGCGACCAGCACGAGTTGGGTCGCTGCCGCGTACATCACGATGCCGTTCTTTCGAAACAACGTGCTTGCGCTGCGTTACGGCGGCGGCATCTCCGGTGGAGACCCGGGACGCCGCGCCGGTTACTACGTCGGTGGGTTTCCATACGTGCCGCTCGTGGATGCGCTTTTGAATCAGACTATTTTGGGCGGCGTCGCACTTCGTGGCTACGCGCCCTACGACCGAGGCGGCACGCAGCTTCACCTCTTTCAAGTTGAGTATCGCTTCCCAATCATTCGTCCGCAGATTGGTGTCGCGACGCTCCCGGTCTACTTGAATCGAATGTACGGACTGGTCTTCGCCGATTACGGCGACGCGTTCTCGTCACGCTTGGATGTAGACACCTTCCGCCTGGGCGTTGGCGGAGAGCTCCTTACCGACTTCACACTCGGCTACTACATCGGCTTCACCTTGCGACTAGGCATCGCGCGCGGCGTGAACGACGGGGGCACCACGCAGTTCTACGCCAACCTGGGCGTGCCCTACTGACGCGCTTGCCTTTTGCTCCGACTGTGTCTTTGGACAATGTCGGCGAGGTTGAGACCTCGCCGTTGCTCGCTCGAGTCGGTCATGTGCTTTGCAGCACACTCCCTCCTCTCGCTGCGGGCGCGTCCACGTTCAGGGCAAAACTCTTCACGCGAATGCGTTCATGGGCCGCTGTTAGAGGGGCCAGGCTTCGTCGAGGGTGAGGTAGAGGCCCGGACGTTCGCCCACCGAGATTATGCGCAGCGCATCTGTTGTGATCGGGGAAAACCGAAATACATGTTCGGACAATGCTGGAAGTCCGATGAGTTGGTCGATTGGGATGTAGGGCGCGTGACGTGCAACTTCTACCCAATGCCCATCGATATGCGCCTGAATCGAAACGCCGCAGGGGAAGTCGGTCGGACGAGAGGCGTTGCTCATCGCGAGGCCGCGCGTCGTTCGTGCACGGGGAAAATTCAACTGAAACCAGATCTGATTCGGCAGCTGGGGACCTGCGGTGGACCAGGATGTCGATGTGTCGCCGTCGCTCAAATATTCGATGCCCGTGGGATAGTTGCGAGAGCTGATTCGAAAGTCGCGTCTGAGCGGAGCGTTCCGCGAATGCGGCGGCGGCACGAGGTGCGCGATTCGCTCACGCACTCGCGCGGCGGCCGTGCTCGGCACGTCGACAACATCGAAGATGGCGTCGCGTTCGTCGTCGTACGTGCGCCTCAACCAGGATGTGCGCGATGCAAGCTCGTTGGCGCCGGCCATCGCGCGGTGTTTGTGCAAGAGCACTCGGTTCACGCCAAGCTCGCGAAGCCAAGCGTGCGACTCCGCATCGGGGAAATTGCGCAATGTGTTCTGAAGGACGGTCAGCGCGTAGGGCTCGAAGCCGCTGTAGCCGTTCACCACGTTCACACCCGATTCTATGTGGGCGAAATCCGTTTCTGAGCGCTCGACCCAAGTGGACTCCATCGGCAGTTCCACGAGAGCGCCGACGTCGCGTGCCTCGCGCGGAAGTTGCGAATACACCAACTCAACGTTGTCGGCAGGCCGAAGAACTAGCGCTTTGGGCGCGAACTCAAAAATAACCGCGCCGAGCAGTGCCAGTGGAACAGTGCGCACCCAAAGCCTCGCCCCGTTGCTGCGCTCTAGGCGCGCCATAACCCAGTGGACTCCGAGAGCGCCAAAGTAGCTGAGCCCAAACATCAGTGGAACGATGAAGCGGCGCGGATAACGCATGCCGCTCAGGAATGGCGCGAACTTGGCGACGAGCCCGTAGACACTCTGCGCTTGCCCAATGGAGTCGGGGCCGGTGCCTAGATACATCATGGTGGATGCCGCGACGACGTAGAGGTGGGTCAGGGGGCCGAAGGCGCCAAGCTGCGGGCTTCTTCGAAAGCGTGCGCTCGCGAGGCCAAGCAATGCGAATGCCGTAAGCACAATGCCCGGATACGCGACGTCTTCCCATTGGCTCGTTTTGAAAAGGCCTGACACGTGCGTCATCAGGGGGCTTACCGTGTAGAAGTATTCAAGTAGGCCTGAGGTGTAGCTAAGCTCCGCCGCCGTTCGGCCAAAGTGCATGCACGCACGAAGGCGCCCGTACTCGACCAGAAGCGGCCACGCGAGCGCAAGAGCGACGGTGAGTGCAAGCACGAGATGCTGCGCTGTGCGAAGGAACGTGCTGCGCTGCCGGAGCAGCGTGTGAAACGCTACCGGCACCGCGAGGAGAAGCGTTGCGTGGACGGTGAAGTACATGCACATGCCCAGAGACGCCGCGAACGCAGCGCCGAGCCCGACGCTGCGGGGCCACGTCTTTTCTTCAACCCACGTCTCGGCAAGCAGAAAGAGAAAGGGGATTACGCCAGTCCAAGCAAGTTGTAGACGGCCAAGGAAGCAAAGATGAAATGGGGCGATTGCGAACGCGACACTTCCAAACAGCGCAGCCGCGAGAGTCACGCGACGTCGCAGATAGTAGTAAGAGAAGAACCCGCCGGTGGCGATTCCCAGCATGAGCAGGATGTTGTGAAGCGTGAGGACGGACAGATATCCGCGCGCGGGCAGACTCAGTGCTGCGAGCGTGAGCAGATTCTCGGAGTACGCGAGAGTACGCGCGTGCGGATAGAGAAACCGACCATCCAGTGGACGCCACGGATGCTCGCTCAGAGCGTTCATCGATTCCGCAAGGATGTATGAGTTGACGCGCGCGTCTTCCCACGCCACGGCATCCACAAACGAGCTCGAAACCGCCGTCGGTAGCGGCCACGTCCACCAAAGCGTAAGAGCGAGAAAGAAAATCGCGACTACGCTCGGTTCCCACGCGGGCGGCCGAGAGGTTAGGGCCAAGGCGTCTCCGTGAAGTAAACCGAGAGGCGCGAATGCAGCCAGCGTGCCACCCCTGGCCGAACGCATTGATAGCCGAAAATGTATCGCGCACGTTGAGCGGCGCTAGCGTGTGCGCGCCGCGATCGTCGCGCGTGAGCCACTGTGTGCCGCGACATGAAGTTGTGAAGCGTGAACTTTGCCCACTGAGCAAACGTCCCCACCGTAGGCCGGCTATCGCCAGACGCGCGCCTCATCGATGCACCCCCAGCACGCCTTAACTTCATTAACTAAACGATCGTCCCCCAAAGCCCGGGGCAAGCTGGAGCGGCGAGACCGCTCAGACTTGCATGATGTCTTTTTCTTTGTGGGCGACGATTTCGTCGACCTTCGCTGTTCCTTCTTGGATCAGCTCCTCGACCTTTTTGGCGGCGCGCTCGACTTCGTCCGCGCTGGCTTCGCCTTCTTCTTCGATGTTCTTGAGCATGTCTTTCGCATCGTGACGGACTTTGCGAATGGCGATCTTGCAATCTTCGCCGCTCTTGCGAGCGATCTTCGTAAGCTCTTTGCGGCGCTCTTCGCTCAATGCCGGCATGGGCAAGCGGATCAAGTCGCCGTCGGACTGCGGATTCAAGCCGAGGCCTGCTTCGACAATCGCCTTTTCAATCGCTTTGACGGAAGCCTTGTCCCAGGCTTTCACGGTGAGCATGCGCGCTTCGGGTACGCCAATGTTCGCCATCTGCGAGATGGGGGTAGGCGTTCCGTAGTAGTCGACGCGTATGCCCTCGAGAAGCTGCGGATTCGCGCGACCGGTGCGCAACTTCGACAAATCGCGCTTGAGCGACTCGTGCGCTTTTGCGACCGACGTCTGCAAGTCTTGGAGTGTCTCTGCAATCATGGCCCAGCCCCTACTGACCACTCTCGGTCACAAGAGTTCCAACATCTTCGCCGCCAACAACGCGCTGAATGTTGCCGCGACGGCCCAACTCGAATACGCGAATCGGCAAACGATTGTCGCGGCACAACGTCACCGCTGTGCTGTCCATCACGCCGATGCGTTCCTGCAAAAAACGATCGTAGCTAAGACGCGGCAACATCGTCGCATCTGGATACTTGGCAGGGTCCTTGTCGTAGACGCCTTGCACCTTGGTGGCCTTGCACAGCATCGATGCCTGCAACTCCATCGCACGCAGAGCTGCGGCCGTGTCGGTCGAAAAATACGGATTGCCCGTACCCGCGACGAAGATGACCATGCGGCGCTTCTCGAGATGACGAATGGCGCGACGACGAATGTAGGGCTCAGCCATCTGGCGAATCTCGACTGCGCTCATGACACGGGTCGCGACGCCGTACTTCTCGAGCGAATCTTGGAGCGCGATCCCGTTGATGATGGTCGCGAGCATGCCCATGTGATCGGCGCTCGCGCGATCCATGCCGGATGCGCTTCCCTTCAAGCCTCGGAAAATATTTCCACCGCCGATGACGATGCCAATCTCAGCGCCGGATGCATGCACTTCGGCAAGCTCGGCGCTGATGGTCGACAATGTGCCGGGATCGACTCCGAAACCGCCGGGGATGCCGCAGAGGGCCTCACCCGACAGTTTCAGTAGAATTCGTCGATGCTTTTGCGGTGCGTCCGGCATGCGAAAGAATGCTTACGCGCCTTTGAGCGCTTCAGCAACGTCGGCTGCCAAATCGGCCTTCTTGCGCTCGATTCCTTCGCCGAGCTCCATGCGAATGAAGCGGCGTACCGCGATCTTCTCGCCAAGCTTGGCCGAGAGAGTGTCGGCAATCTGCTTGATCGATTGATCGTGGTTGCGGATCGACATCTGCTCGTCGAGACATGCTTCCGACATCCACTTGTCGAGCTTGCCTTCGATGATCTTGGCCTTTGCCTCTTCGGGGCGCTTCTTGCCGGTGGTCGCTTCCTCTTCAGCCATCTGCTCGAGGAAGAAACGGCGCTGGTTGGCCTTGTCTGTCTCCGGGATGTCTTCGCGACGAACGAATGACGGAGTCATCGAGACAATCTGCAAGCCGACTTCGTTGACGAAGTCGAGGAACTCGGGGCTTCGCGCCACGAAATCCGTCTGGCAGTTCACTTCGACGATCACGCCAAGGCGTGCGCCGGCGTGAATGTAAGAATGAATGACGCCTTCGGCGGCAATCGCTCCTGCTTTCTTCGCGGCCTTTGCAAGACCCTTCTTCTGGATGATCTCGACGGCTTTTTCTTCGTCGCCGTTCGCTTCCACAAGAGCGTTCTTACAATCCATCATGCCTGCGCCCGTGCGATCACGGAGGGACTTTACATGCGTTGCGCTGATCTGGGTCGTCATGGCGCCCGTCCTTTCAGTCGATTGAGTGGTATCCATTTTCAGTTCTTCACTTCGGTGGTGGTGTCGTCTGCGGCTGCCGCTTCGGGCGCCTCGGACGGAGTTCCTGCGTCTGCGGGACCACGGCCACGGCCACGGCCTCCGCCGGCGCCGCCAGGACCGCCGGCTCCACCTTCAATGCGTCCACCCGGGCCAACACGGCGTCCGCGTGAGAATTCAACCTGAAGTCCGCTCTCGCCAGCCTTACCTTCGGCATTGCGATCCTGGTTTCCGCCACGGCTGGTTTCCTTGCGGCGTTGCGCGCCTTCCATGCACGCATCGGCGATGCGACCGGTGATCAACTTGATCGAACGGATGGCGTCGTCGTTGCCGGGGATCACGTAGTCGATCAAATCCGGATCGCAGTTCGTGTCGGTGATGGCCACAATCGGAATGCCCAACTTGCGGCCTTCCAAGATGGCGATGTGCTCGTGCTGGGGATCGATCACGAAGATGGCCGCCGGAACCGCGTTCATCATCTTGATGCCGCCCAAGTACTTGCTGAGGCGCTCGCGCTCGCGGTCCATGCCGAGAGCTTCCTTCTTGGTCACTGCGTCGAAGCTGCCGTCTTCAGCCATGCGCTCAAGCGCGCGAAGGCGCTCGATGCCGGTCTTGATGGTGCGGAAGTTCGTGAGCGTGCCGCCGAGCCAACGCCCGGTGACGAAGAACTGGTTCGAGCGCGTGGCTTCTTCGACGACGACCTCAGCGGCCTGGCGCTTGGTGCCGACGAACAATACGTGACCGCCACGAGCGACGGCCTCGGAAACGAAATCAAACGCGCGACGGAAAAGCTGCGCGGTCTGATCCAAGTCGATGATGTGGATGCCGTTGCGCGATCCGTAGATGTACGGGCGCATTTTGGGGTTCCAGCGCTTGGTCTGATGACCGAAGTGAACGCCCGCGTCGATCAACGCGCGAAGGCCGATTGGAAGATCTCCGCTGGCAACAGCAGAACCCATTGTTTCTTGCATTTCAGACATGTACGGCTCCATTTTTGCGGTTGTTCTTGGGTCCCTCTCAGCCGATCGCCCACCGAGATGGACACCCGCGAATCGACTGTTGAGCCGAGGGACTTGCTTAGTTTCGAAGTGCCAAAGCATTCCCGGCCTCTTACGAAGCGGCGCACGCTTTAGCACGGCGCCAGAAGAGATCCAAGTCCGCGCAATTATGGCGTAGATTCGCCCAACCCCATGCAAGACCTCAAAGAGAAAATCATCGTAATTACGGGCGCAAACATTGGCATTGGAAAGGCCACCGCCGAGGCGCTTGCGGTGCGCGGGGCAAAGCTGAGGCTCTTGTGTCGATCGGAAGAAAAGACGCGACCCGTCATCGACGAGCTCAAGAAGCTAGCCCGTCACGACGACATTCGCTTCATCAAGCTCGCTCTCGACGACTTTGCAAGCGTACGCAGCGCCGCCGCCGAGCTGCTCGCCATGGACGAGCCCATCCATGTGCTCATCAACAATGCCGGGCTCGCCGGGCAGAAGGGGCTCACGAAGAACGGCTTCGAGCTTCTCTTTGGCGTGAACCACCTCGGGCACTTCTTGCTGACCGAGTTGTTGTTGGAGCGTATCAAGGCATCCGCGCCGGCGCGCATCGTCAATGTGGCGAGTCGTGCGCACTACAACGCGACAAGCATCGATTGGGATGCGTTGAAGAAGCCCACGGCGCACACGACGGCGATGCATGAGTACGCGGTTTCAAAACTCGCGAATGTCCTCTTCACGAAAGCGCTCGCGAAGAAGCTCTCGGGCACTGGCGTCACGACCTACGCACTTCATCCAGGAGTCATCGCGTCGAACATCTGGCAAAAACTCCCGTGGCCGATTCGGCCGATCGCTCTCGCCTTCATGAAGTCGACCGTCGACGGCGCCTACGCGACTGTGCATACCGCGACTGCACCGGAGCTCGCGCACGAAACCGGCAAGTACTACGATGAAGACGGCTCCGAGAAAAAACCCAGCGCCCTCGCTCTCGATCCCGCCCTCGCCGCCGAGCTCTGGCGCCGCAGCGAATCCTGGACCCGCAGCGCATAGGCTCGGTTCGCTTTGCTTCGACGACTCTGACTGCCGAAAGGCTTGGGGTTTACAAGAGATCAAGAGATCAGGAGAAAGGCAGTTAGATTTATTGTCGTAGTGGAGTTCCCAGGATTTCGTGGACAGTGATTTAGCTCCGAAAGGAGAAATCACCGATGCCCACAAAACCGTCTCGTCTACGCACGCGCCAAGTACGAGTTCGTTCGCAACAACGAAAATCGGTTGCGGTCGAAACGATGTGTCGCCTGCTCGGAGTCGTGCGTAGCGGCTACTACGCATGGCGTTCTCGGCCGCTTTCAAAGGCGAGCTCAAGAAGATGCACGGCTGCTTCGATTGATCCGCGCTTCGTTCACAGCGAGTCAGGGGATCTACGGTGCACCGCGCATCTTTCTGAACCTACGCGAGGCGGGCGAGACTTGCAGCAAGCATCGTGTCGCGCGCTTGATGCGCGTGAATGGCTACGCGCGTTGCACGGCTATCGGACGCGACGTTGGTCGGTCGGCAAGCCGTCAGTGGCGATTCCAAACTTGCTGCAACGCAAGTTTACGGTGACGACGGAACAAAGCGTGGGTCACGGATATCACCTACATTCGGACGTGGCGAGGGATGGCTTTACCTCGCGGTCGTCGTGGGATCTCTTCTCACGCAAGATCGTGGGTTGGGCGACGGCGCCAACGCTTCATCGCGAGCTTGCTCTCGACGCAGTACTCATGGCGGTCCGTCAGCGTCGACCGAAAGGCGCTGATTCATTCCGATCAGGGAACCCAGTACGGCGGCGACGCGTGGCGAAGATTTTGTCGCTCGCATCGTCTCGAGCCAAGCATGAGTCGAAAGGGCAACTGCTGGGACAACGCAGTCGCGAGTCCTTCTTCAGTAACGAAGAAGGAGCGCATCAAGAAGCAGATCTTCAGAAATCGACAACTTCCGTCGGAGGCCATCGCGACGTACATCGACGACTTCTACAACTCAACGCGTCGTCACAGTCATCTGGGCGGCGTCAGCCCAGCGCAGTTTGAAGCCGTCCAGAAAAGACGCTGATGAACTGTCCACGAAATCCTGGGAACTCCAGTGCGCCCCCCCAAAAATGCCTTCCTCTTGATCTCTTGATCTCTTGTTAAACCCTCCGATTCCTCGGACATCAGGGCGCAGTTAGCGCCCAGTTCATGTCGAAGAAGCCGTTGGTTAGGTAGAGGGCGCCGGTGCCGCCGAGCGCGAAGGTGTCGCGCGCGGGCGCGATGGACTCGTTGAAGACAACGTAGTCGGGAAGCAGGTCGGGCAGGAAGAGGCTGCGCCACGTGCCAAGGGGTGTGGGGCCAGCGATGATGAGGACTGAGTGATCGGGCGCGTCGGGATTTGGGGCGACGAAGACTGTTCCAACTTCCGGGCCGCTGTAGGTGGATGAGCCAACAACGATCGAGTTGGCGCTAATGCGAATCGGCAAGCGGTCGTTCATGCGCGCCAGCACGCTGTTCGAGCTTGGCGGTCCGATGAGCACGAGCGTCGTGCCCCGAATCATTTCGGGCGTGACATCGCGATCCCGCACGACGGGATACTGCATCGTCCAACCGAGAGGGTTGGCCCATTCACGCGCGACCTCTTCGTTGATCCAGGTGTGTGCGGGGTCCTGTGTGCCCACCACGAATACAAGTGACTCGTTGAAGACATCGCGGATCGGTCCTGAGACGTGCATGTGTTTCGGGCGCATTGGCGTGATCGCCACAACCAGCCAGTGTCCATCGCGTGCACGTTGAAGGTGCATGGGGCAAGTGCCGTCGAGTGTGTCGTCATCGACGCGCACATGAAGAGTCACGCCGCTTGCACTTGGCGATAAGGTGAAAGAATCAACGTGCTCGGTTGTCGCGATCACGTTCGCTTCACGATCGAGCCGCGCATCAACTCGCGCAAACGAATCGGGAGCGTCGCGCACGACGTCCTGCACCCACCACGCATCCTGGTGGCGTTCGCGCGCCGTCACAAAACGCACCTCGCGGGGCCGCTGCACCCGGCGATGCGGAGCAAACCAGCGAAAAATCGCTCCATCGGCGTAGTTCTCAGTCCAGACGTTGTGACGACTGATGGGCTCGCGATGCTCGAAACGATAGTGAAGCTCGCTGAGCCGCTCCGCGAGGCGCGTCGTCCAGGCCAGCGGTCGATCCATCGTGCCGCGAATCAGCAGCATCGGCAGGTGCTGCGCGTTGACCGCCCAATCCACGTCACTACGTTCGGCACGCAAGTACTGCTCGATGGGCGCAAGCGAATCTTGGTGCGTATCGGAGCGCACGCGTTGATCGTGATAGCCAGCCAGCGCGGCCGACGCGGCGAAAAGGCCTGGATGTCGAAACGGAAGGTACGCAGCACCTGTCCCGCCCATCGACCCTCCGGTGATGTAGATGCGATCCGGATCGATGCGGAAGCGTGAGCTTACGTCCGCGAGAACTTCGAGAATGTCCTCCTCTCCGGCGTAGCGATACTGCGATTGGCCGCGGCCGGTTGGCGCCACTACGAACATCGGTCCTTGCGTTGGCGCTAGGCCATGACGCCCATGACCGAGTAGCGTCTGTGTCGGCGGACGAGAGAGGCCGAAGGTGTTGCGAAAATAGTCTCCCGCATTGCCCGAATGCCCATGAAGCGTGATCAGGAGCGGCCAACGCCGGTCACCGGCGTCGCGGTAAGCGGGTGGCACGAAGAGCTCGTAGGGCTGCGCCGTGTCGTCGAGCCGCGACATGAAGCCCATGCGTACGTATCCGCGCGGCGACGCGAACGGATTCCGTCCGCGTGCGATAGCGCGTGCGAGTGCGTGCGCCTCGCTCGCGATAAGAGATCGCCAAGCGGCATCGGATTCAACTTCGCGCACCATGCGGCGAAGCTCGGCGAGTCTCCAAGCGCGAGGGCCGCGCGCCGAGTCGGGCACCTGCGCCGCAGCGTTCAGCTCACCGAATGCAGCGATGAGTGGGCGATCCTCTTGCAGCGTGTAAGGCACGCGGGTTGTCACGGCGCCGGTGCCCACATCGAGCGCCGCGCTTAGCTCTCGAAAGGTGAGGTCACGATGAAGTGGGGCTTCAAATGCTCCTTCTCGCGGCGTGCTAGCTACAGTTTCGCTGCCAAGGCGTATCGCGCCATCCACTTTGACCGCGCCAGCGGCAAACCCCGCGTCTAGGATCAGATGCGGACCGTCGTCCCGCAGATCTCGCATCACCGTGACGCCGAATGCTCGAGTGCGTAGTGCCTCGATTGCGTCAGGGTCGAGCTGTCTTGTGTTTGCGAGCAGGAGCTGCGCGTCCCGCGCGGCTGGGCGACCGCCTGCATCGAGCACTCGCACACTGAGTGTCCAATCGCCCCGCGTAGGGGCGCTGAGATGAAGAATGAGAGTATGCGTACCTTCGCGAAGCGGAAGCTCGAGCAGGCGTTGATCGCGACGAAAGTGATTGTGGTTGGTGTTTGCTAAGACCTCAGCGCCATCAAGCTCGCCCCAAAGGCCCGCGTTCCAACCAAGCAGCAGCTGGACGTTTTCGCGATCGCTTCGCGCGACGATGCGCACGCTCAAATCGAGTTGCGTCGCGCCTGGTGGTGCAAGCGCGCGCACGTCCATCTCCTGGGCATTGCTAACCACGACTCCAAGTTCTCCGTCGGCACGCAGATAATTCCAGGTACCGAGAAATCCACTCGCCCCGGTTGCCACGGACAACTCGGCTTGCGCCGCGAGCGCCGACGTCTGCGTGCGAGCCTCGTGAGGCGCGCACAGCGAGATTGCGGCAAAGTAGGTCAGACCGATCAAAAAACGCCGCATAGCTATGCGTTTAGCTTCTTCGTGTGCATTTCGTCCATTTCGTAGCGCGCCTGTTTTTTGACCACATAGGCGTCTTTCAACTAGTCGTGGATGGGGAGGCCCACGATGTTGCGCAAGACCTTCATGGTTGCAGTTGCAGTTCTGGCAGTGGTTTTGCCCTCCACGGCTTTCGCGCACGCTCCGCGCGCGTCGATCGCTGCGGCGTCGCATCGCGCAACACGCACCGCACGACCCATTGCGCAGCCGCAACGTTCGCGTGCGGCGAGACCCGCCACGCGGCATCGTACTAATTCCAACGTGACGCATGCACGGCGCCCGTCGCGACCGTGTCTCAGCCCGTCCGTTGAAGTCGTGCGCGTTGAAGGAGCCAAACGCGAGTCACGACACATCGCGCTCACTCGGTGCAATGGAACGCCGAACGCCGCTGCGTTGACTGAGCTCAGCATCTTGGCGCGACCTCATGGCGTGGATCGACCAACCACCGCAGCGTTGCGCGATCATGAGCGCCGCATTCCGGTCGCCGGTCGTCGCATGCGTCGCAACGTTCGCCCCGCTGATCCGACGTTCGTGGCCGAGGACGTGAAGCGCCTCGACTCGGGCCTCCTCGTACGCCTGCAGAACGTTGCTGCGCGTTTTCCAAACCGAGCGATCGAAATCGTTTCCGGTTATCGCGCAAGCGAGCGAGCCTCCAGCCGACATCACATGGCGCGCGCTGTCGATATCCGGGTGCGCGGTATTTCGCGCGAGCGCCTGCGTGATTTCGCACGCTCTCTGGACGAGACTGGCGTCGGTTACTACCCCAACAGCGTCTTCGTCCACGTTGATGTGCGCGAGCGCCGCGCGTATTGGGTCGACCGCAGCGGCCCCGGAGAAGAGGCGGACTACGGTCAATGGCCTCGGCCGGATACCGAGCTTACGGCCATTCGCGACAATCTTTTGCAGCGCGCCGAAGACGCCATTCAGCGCTTCGCCGAGTCAGGGGTCACTGACGCTACGGACCGCCACGCAACATCGGCTGCGGACTAGCGCCGCCCGGCGGCGGGCCCATGCTCGCGCCCGGTGCTCCGACAGCAACGTCGAGTGTGAACGAGCCCTGATTGCCTGTTCGGAATCCGTCGACGACGACGTAGTAGGTGCCAGCGTCCAAGGTCTGTTCGATGAACGAGTGACGGTTGTCCGAGCTGTCATCATTGCATGCCACTTCGCTCGTCTCCACTAAGCAGTCGTGGCGAATGTAGAGAGCAGCATCGAAGTCGGCGGACAGAGTGAGGCGAAGCGTCGAACGACGCGCGAGGGTGACGCGGTAGAGCTGGTCATTGCTCTGCGCCCCACCAGCGCACGATGCGTGCATGTGATCGCCCGACGTGGCTGTCGACCCGCTCACCGAGCGACCGGGACGCAGCAATGGAGCTGCACGGCAGGTGCGTTCCATGGCCCCGATATCTTCAACAGCGACGGTCACCTGCACGGCGCCGAAGTCGTTTGCGCTCGCGCCGTCGACGATGAGGTAGTAGGTGCCCGGAGTTACGGTTGCTTCGAGAACACCGTTGCCTGCGCCGTTGGGGGCCGGCTGAGGGACTGCCACGACGGGCATTCCGGGAGCAGGCGCGGGCGTAGGCGACGGCGGCACGATTCCGAGACCACCACCGCCGAAGCCACCGCCACCAAAGCCAGGCGGCGGGCCATTCGGTCCGAAGAACGTGGTGCACGCAACTTCGGTCGCGGTATCAGCGCAAGCGCGTCGCAAGTACGCCACACCGGTGAACTCCTGATCGCCAAAGGAAACCCGAATGCGCGAACGCGCTGACACATCAATGCGCTGCACGACATCGGGGCTGCCTTGACCACCGCAGCTGCCTGCCAAGTCATCGGTTGCGCTGAACGTGTCGACGGCAGTCGCCGCGCCCGCTGTCATCGGAGCTGCCGCAGCGCAGGTGTCGTTCGGTGCGCCGCCGCCCGTGTCGGGCGCAATGTCGGCGTTTAGCGTGAAGCTTCCGGTGCGCCCAGCGGAGAAGCCGTCGGAGTAGACGAAGTAGGTGCCCGGGTCGACCGTCGCGGTGATCAGCGAGTGCTGCTGATCGCGGAAGTCGTCGTTGCATGCGATTTCCGATGCTGCATTGGTGCAATCCGAGCGCATGTACAAGACGCCGTCGTGATCGCTCTGTTCACGAATACGAACGCGCGAGCGCGCAGCAATGTCCATGCGATAGACACGATCGCCGCCGTGCGCGCTTCCACCGCAGGTCGCGGTGAACGAATCGGGCTGGCTCTGCGTCGTTCCAGTGATCGGATGACCGGAGGTGAGCGGCGGCGCGTCTCCGCAGATCTGCGCAATCGGCTGCGCCTGCTGCGTGGATACAATCAGGTCGTATTCGCCGCCACCGCTATAACCGTCCACAACGAGGTAATAAGTGCCTGGATCAAGGGTGAGATCGATTTGCGAACGCGACGTGTCGGGATTGTCGTCGTTGCACATGAGCTCGGTGCTCTGATCACCACAGCGCTGCTCGATGTACAACGCGCCATCGAAGGACGATTGCAGTACCGCGCTGACTTGCACGCGCTGATCGACACGCAACAAGTAAACGTGCTCGTTCGAATCGCCGCCTGCGCACGAACCGTCGAGAGAATTGGTTCCCGTCGAAGTATCGCCGTGCACCTGGCGACCAATCTCGAGCGGAAGCGGGTGCGCGCACGTCGCCTGACCGGAACCACCCTGCGCCGTCATGGCGCCTCCTGCGCGCGGTGCACCTGACCACGCTGTCACGGTATAGTCGCCGCTACCCTCTTGCATGTGAATGACGAGTTGATAATCGCCGGTCGTGTCTGGACACGCTTGCGCAGCAGCCTGCCGATCGCGCGTTCCATCGCGTCCAATTTCGGTTCCCGCATCGTCGAGGACACGTACATCTAAATCGTCGACGCCGCCCCCGCCTAGGCCCACGTACGTGTAGCACTGGCCCGCCTCGAGGTGCTGAGTCATGCGAGCGTCGGCGCCTTCAGGCAATGAGCCTTCGTTGATGCTTCCGGTTTGCGCGAGGCCCATCGCAGCCATCGTGTTGTGCACAGCAACGAAGCGAGGCTCCATCATGCCGGAGGATCCACCGCAAGAAGCCGACAACAATAACCCTGCTGACAAGCAGCTCAACTCGATGCCACGCGCGATTCGAATCATTTTATTGGTTCTCCCGAGACACGTGGCGGCACGCGTCACACCAGTCGACCAGGGTACTGGCCGCACTCTTGGGTTGCAACGGATTTGGCTTACAAGAACTTCCTAAAAAGGTAGAAGAAACGCTCGAGGATGCGCGTACCGAGGGGGCGAGCGCTCCACTCTATGGGGTCGATGCGAACAGCGTCGGCGCTATCCTCGTGAAAGCGCGCGATCATCGCCTGCCCGACGGCTTTGTCGGTGATCGCAAGGTTGAGCTCGAGGTTTAATCGCCACGAACGATGATCGAGATTGTAGCTACCAATCGTCGACCACTCGCCATCGATGACTGCTGTCTTTGAGTGGAACACGGTTCTGGTCCATTCATAGATGTGCGCGCCGCTGGCAAGCAGTGAGGCGTAGAGATTTCGCGTTCCGTAGTAGACCGCCATGACGTCGCTTTTGCCCGCGGCGAGTATGCGAACGTCGACACCGCGCCGCGCTGCCATAATTAGAGCGCGTCGAACCACACCATCCGGTAAGAAGTAGCTGTTTGAGATGTAAACAGAGACCTTGGCCTTACGGATTTGTTCCAAGTACACGCGACGAATCGACCGCTTGTCGCGTAAGCCGCGGTTGGCCAGGATCTGAACGCGAGACAGGGCGCCGGTGTCGCCGACACG
The DNA here is from genome assembly GCA_016712745.1 of Sandaracinaceae bacterium. Classification (GTDB taxonomy): domain Bacteria; phylum Myxococcota_A; class Polyangia; order Polyangiales; family JADJQN01; genus JADJQN01. The sequence continues at coordinate 468,314 of JADJQN010000004.1, read as the reverse complement.
GGGAGGTGGCCGGGTGGGCAGACGCGGCACCGTTCCGCCGTGCATTCTCCAGACGGTCATAAAGGTTTCGCGCATGCGCTCGGCGATGTGGCCTTCGACCGCGACTGCTTCATCGCGCCATGCGTGTCCACCTTGGCTTTCAGGCGCCCACAAATCGCAGATGTTCACTCCGCCTGTGAACGCGATCCTATTATCGACGATGAGAATTTTGCGATGGTCACGCCGGTTAATCAGCCAGAGGCTGAAGCGTGCGCGCCACGGCGCAACCGGATTGAACTCGCGCACGTCACAACCCGCGGCTCGCATGCGGTCAAACATCTCAAGGTTGGTGCCAATGCTTCCTACCGCGTCGTAGCTCACCAGCACGCGCACGCCGTTCTGTGCGCGTTCGATAAGCGCGTCGGCGAAGAGTTGACCCGTGCGATCGCTGTCGAACCAATACATCTCGAGCAAGACCTCGCGCCTCGCATTCGCGATAGAGTCGAGCATTCGGGGAAAACACTCTTCGCCATCGCGCAACAAGGTCACGCGGTTGCCGTCGACTTCATTGCCGCCGAAGGGGACGCGTTCTCTGCGTTGAAAAAGCCGACCGAGTCGGTCCTTCATACGATCTCGCGTTCTGCATCCGCTGCAGCGACTCGTTCGTCGAGTTGCAGCAGAATCACCAACGCGATGAGAAAGAAAGATCCGATCACCGTGATGGCGACACGATGCCCGTGACCCGGGTCGCCCGCAACGATATTCGCGTCGACAACGACACCATAGAGAGTGGGGCCGAGAATCGACGACGCTTTGCCGCTCAACGAGAGCAGGCCCATGAACTCGCCCATGCGTTTCCTAGGTGCGATGCGCGCCATGACCGCGCGGCTTGCAGCCTGGGTCGCGCCAATGACGACGGCGGCCAGCATTGCTACGCCAAAGAACGATTCTTTCGAGCGCGTGAGCGCAGCACCCGCTACCACGACAAGCCACAGCAGGAGAGTGATCAAAATCGAGCGTTTGCCGCCGAGCTTGTCGACCAGGTAACCACTCGCCCACGCGCCGGGAGCAGCCACGACATTCAAGATTAGAAAGAGCGTGACGTTGTCACTTGGCGAGAATGCCAACACGTCCTTTGTGAAGATGCCCGCGAACTCGTAGAACGTTGTCAGAGCGTCGGTGTACAGAAAGTAGGCGGCGAGAAAGATCACGACCATGCGATAGCGGCGAAGCGCCCGCAGCGTCGTAGCGAGCATGGCGAATGACCGGCGGGCAAGCGCGCCAAGTGGCTGCGCGTCGATCACCACACGATCTTTGAGCCAGATCAAAGCCGGAATGCTGAAGAGGAGATACCAGGCCGCGACGATCAGATAGATGTAGGACGCGTGCCCGGCGCTCGCGACTGAGTAGTCTTTGGGAATGAGCGGCTTCACCGCAAACAGTGCGAGCAGGCCGCCGACGTAGCCGAGCGCCCATGCTTGGCCAGAGAGGCGACCAAAGCGCTCAGGCGGGACGAGCTCCGGTAAGAAAGCATTGTAAAAAACGTACGCGCCTTCGAACGCGAAGTTCGCGACAACATAGAGTACGAACGCGGTCAGACCCGCCCCCGGCGGAACGAACGCCAACGCCGCGCACGCAGCCACGCAGACGCCGACGTAACCGCTGAGCAGTCGGTGTTTTCTTCCTGAAGAGTCGGCGAACGCGCCCATGATGGGCGAGGTGAGTGTCACGAGCGCCATCGCGAGGGAGATGCAAACGCCCCAGGCAGCGGTTGGGCCAAGCGTGAGAGGACCCAAGCGCAGACCGCGTGCACCGACCAGGACGGACTGAAAATACGAGCCACCGAACGCGGTCAGCGCGACCGTCGGGAAGGCCGAGTTGGCGAAATCGAACATGCAGAACGCGGCGCGCTCGCGAAAGCCCGCCTCAGAGTGCAACGAGGACTCGGACACTGCGCGAGCCCCGCGTCAGTTCGTGGACAAGATACGCTCGACACCGCGGGCTGAATCGGCGAGTACGAGATCCCGTGCGACGCCACCACCCGCCGCGGACAAGAAGAGCGGCTGTCCAAGGATCGTAATCGGGCGAACGGCTACGTCGGCGCCCAGCAGGAGGGGCGGCATCGGCATCGCAAAAGGGGAACGACGCATGAGCGGCGCCATGGCGCCGAGCTCCTCGCAGACTGCCCGATCGCCCGCATAGGCGACGACTAAGCCCGCGTCGTCGGAAAGCACGAATGCCTCGAGCCGACCTTTTATACGGGCGTATTCGAGCTGATAGTTGAGTGCAACCGCGCGATTCGAACTACGCCGACTGCGGCGCTCTTGGATACGTGACTTCATCGCTCGACCTCCTGCCCAAGCGCAATGGTAGAAAGGCGCGGCGTACAAAGTCCAAAAATGCGGCGCGCAGAGTTTGCGCGATCACTGCTAGACTGCTCAGCATGCTCGAGCCGGTTTGTCCCATATGCAAAAAAGCAGTGGAAGCACGTGTGACTAACAAGGCATTTCCCTTCTGCTCATCGCGGTGCAAACTCTTGGACCTCGGTAACTGGCTCAACGAAAGCTACCGCGTCCCGGCGGAGCCAGTGTCCGAAGACGATGGCGAAGGCGACGACGGCCCCGGTGGCAGCGTCCATTAAGAGTTAATGAAGAGAAGTTCGACGGACTGAAAGGACTTAGGCATGCGCGCTTCGATTGGAACGGTACTGACGTTGGTACTCTTGGGTGGTGGCGGGGTCGCTCACGCTCAGGAGAGGACGGCCTCAACGCAGCGCACGGTCACGACCGAACGACACACCTCATCCGCCGCCGAGACGGCACCCGTCGCCGATCCGTTGCCGCAGACCGAAGACGAGCCTGCCGAGGAAGAAGATTCCGACGGCCACAACATTCTCTGGATCGAAGCCATCGGCGGCTACAGCTTCGTCAACTTGCGCGCGCTGAGCTACTCCAACCTCTATCCCGAAATCGTTGAGGTCAAAGACACCGGCGTCTCCGGTGGTCTCGCGGCCGGTCTTCACTTTCTCTTTCTCGACGCAGGCATCCGCGGCGTTGTCTCGCACTACTCGTCGTTCGATGTTGGAACGGTCGCTCTCGAAGTCGGCTTGCGCTTGCCGACACCCATCATCTCCCCGTTCGTGCGCGCGCACTTCGGCTACGCGTGGAACGGTAGCGTCAACTACGCAAACCCCGGGCTGACGAGTGTTTCGGTCTACGGTTTCACTCTGGGCGGCGCGCTCGGTCTCGACATCGTACCGAGCGACCTCTTCTCCATCGGCGCTGGCCTGAACGTGGAGATTTTGAACCTTTCACGCTCGCAGCTCGACACGAACCCCTCTGGCGTAACGAACTTCGATTTCACCGTGCCCGGCAGCGCCGTTGGCATCCAGGTGCGCGGTCAGATTCAGGCTACGTTTCACTTTTTCTGAGCTCGGCCGCCGGTCGGGGCAGCGGCGCATCGGGCGCATACGCCGTGCGCTTCGCGATCGGCGGTAGGCAATCGAGTCTTTCGCGTCGAGAGAAAGAGACTGAGCGCCGGATCGAGAAGCTCGCTCGGCGTCGCGGTAGACGCGGAGTAGCGAGCGCGCCTTACCAACGCACCCACAACATCGGGCGCAATCGCAACACCGCGCGCCCACGGCAACGTGAGCGCGACCGTGACGACCTCGGCCGGTGATCCGAAGCGCGGCAGCAGAGGCTCAAAGTCTTCCGCGTCTTGAGCCACCAGAATCATGCGCGGCAAGCGTCCATGCGGCGGAAGCTTGGTGACTGAGGTTCCAAGGCTCTGCGCAAGCTGTTCCGCGAGCGCGGCGGACGCGTCATTTGCAGCTACGCAAGGCCGATCACTCGCGCCCATGCCATCGAGTACGAACGCAGCGCGCCCGAGCATGGTTGCGAGAGTCGCGGTGTCTACGTCGAGGGGTCCGAAGCGGCCTCCGCAGGTCTCCGCTTGAATAAGCACGACGCCGCCGTACTCCAAGAAATAATAATCGCGAGCGTCGGGCGGCGCCGAGGCCGGTGGCACTTCGGTGCGTGCAAGCGCTGCCGCAAGCTTCTGGGTGAGAGGCTCGGCCTGGCGATGCTGGGAAAGCTGCGCAAGTGACGATTGTGCTGCTTCAAGGTCACCGGACAAAAGCGAAGCCCACGCGAACGAGAACAGAGCGCCCGGATCGTCAGCGAGACAGGGGTGCATCGCGAGCGTCGCAACGACTTCGTTAGGTCGGCCCATGTAAGCGTACGCGAGTGAAAGCTCGCTCCGCACCACGGCGTCGAAGGGAGCGAGCAGGAGCGCCTCGTTCAAAATCGCGACCGCAACATCGGCGAGCTCGTGCGACAGAAGGTCGCTTCCGAGCTCGAGCAGTGCTTCGACGTCATGCGGCGCGTCAGCTGCCCGGCGGAAGAGCTCCGAGGTATCGCTTTCACCGAGTACGAGGATGGCGTCCGACGCGATCGCGAGTGCTTCAGGATCCACCGCGTTGTGACTGAGCGCAGCGCATGCAATGGAAAAGGCGCCCGCCGCATCTCCGCGAGCCAATGTATCGCGGGCGCGAACGGCTCCCTCGTGGGCCTCGACCTGAGCCCTGCGCGCTCCACCAAAAAGCCTGTCCCAAAAACCCACGTCGCAAGCCTATCAGGACATCGACGCGCGCTGGGGCAGATAGTCGAGTACGCGCTCGGCCGCCATTTCTCCCGCGTGAATCGCGTCTGGAATGCCAACTCCATGCAGTGCGTTGCCCGCAAGAGCCAGCGACGCGTGATCTTGCATGACGCGCTCCACCGCAGCGACGCGATCGAGATGGCCGATCAGATATTGCGGCATAGCGTGCGGCCAGCGCTGCACGCGTGTGAGATGGGGCGTGACTGCGATTCCCATTAGATCGCGCAGCTCGCTCTTCGCGACGGCAATGAGCTCATCGTCACCCTGAGCGAAGAACGCGTCTGCGTTCTGGCCCCCGATGAAGACACGCAGAAGGCACATACCCGCGGGCGCGCGCCCCGCGAATTTTACGCTCGCCCATGTCGAAGCTAGGCAAGCGCGGCGCTCGATTGTCGGCACCACAAATCCAAACGCGTCGAGAGGGTGCGGAACGTCTGCGGTGCGGTAGGCGAACGTCACCATCGCAGTGCTTCCGTGCTCGATGTCGCCGAGCAGCGAGAAGAGTCGCGCGTCCAGTGCGCGCAAGATCGGCGCGGCGCTCGGTGCCGGCAGTGCACTAATCACCGCATCAGCCGTCAACGTCTCGCCCGAGGCGAGCGTCAAGGCATATTGGCCAAGATCATTTCGAGCGATCGATGTGACTCGAACGTTTGTTCGGATGCGGTCGCCAAGTTGTTTCTCGAGCGCGTCCGGCAAGGTCTGCATGCCGCGCCGAAACGATGCGAACAGGCCGTAACGTGCGCCTGCGCCGTGCTCGGCTTTTGCCTTCTTTTCCTTGGCGCGCAAGTTGAGAATGACGCTGCGACTTTCCCGTTCCGCCTCGAGAAAACGCGGCATCGTTGCGCGCAGGCTCAAGCGAAACGGATCGGCTCCGTAGATGCCGGCGACCATCGGCTGGGCCAAACGCTCGAAGGCCTCGTGACCGAAGCGTCGCTGGACGAAGCCCGCCAGGCTTTCATCGTCGCGCGCGCGTCCACGAGGCAGGGCCAATTCCAGCGCAACGCGCGCTTTGCCGCGCCACGAAAAAATAGGTGAACGCAAAAAAGACAGCGCGCGCGTAGGCGCCATCAGTGAGAATCCATCGGGCACGCGCTCCAAGCGGCCCTTGGAAACTACGTACGATCCTCGGTGCTCCGCGTTCGTCGAGATGATTTCGCTTTCGAGTCCCAACGACTTCGCCAATGCAAGCGCCCATGGTTTATCGGTGATGAAGGAATCGGGTCCGCGTTCGATCAAGAAGCCATCGTCCGTGAGCTCCGTGCTCTGGGTGCCTCCGACTCGCGCGGACGCTTCAAGCACGGTGACGTCGAGATCAGATCGAGCGGCGACAATTGTATACGCAGCCGCCAGACCGGAAATTCCACCGCCAATAACAACGACCCGCGGCATATCGAACTAGCGCGCCGAAGCTTCGTGAACAAAATCGACCAGGGCTCTCACCTGATCGACCTGCACCTCAGGAAACACGCCGTGCCCGAGATTGAAAATATGCCCCGGCTGACCATTCGCCGAATCAAGTACGTCTTTCGCGCGCTCCGCAAGCACGGCTTTTGGAGCAAGCAAAGACACCGGGTCCAGGTTACCCATGATCGCAACATCATCGCCGAGTAGGCGCCACGTCGTGCCGAGGTCGACGCGCCAGTCGATTCCGATCACGGTGCCCCCGGCCGCTTTCATGTGCGGATAAAGCGCGGGATTGCCGGTGCCGAAGTGAATCGCCGGAATGTGCTTGGGCAGAGAATCGAATATGCCGCGAACGAATGGTGCGACGTATCGCACGTAGTCGCTCGGCGAAAGCGCGCCCACCCAACTGTCGAAGAGCTGCACGGCATCTGCGCCAGCTTGAATCTGCGCGTTGAGATAGTCCGCGATTGCCGCCGACAGTTTTTGCATCAAGGCGCGCCACGCGCCTTCGTCGCTGTACATCATGCGCTTGGTGTGAAGGTAGTTCTTGGAGCCGCCGCCTTCGATCGCGTACGAAGCGAGCGTGAATGGTGCGCCCGCAAATCCGATGAGCGGAATGTCTTTGGGCAGACCTGCTTTCGTTTTCTTGATCGACTCCATCACGTAGTGAAGAGAGTCCGCCGCGTGAATCGCACTCGAGACAGCGTCCACGTCTTTCGACTCGCGAATGGGACGCAAGATCGACGGACCGTCGTCTTTGGTAAACTCGAAACCAATGCCCAACGGTTCGAGGACCAACAAGATGTCAGCAAAAATAATCGCAGCATCAACGCCGAGCTGCGTGACGGGAAGAATCGTCACCTCGGCGGCCAAGTCGGGCGACTTGCAGAGCTCGACAAAGCTGACCTTCGAACGAATGGCACGGTACTCAGGTTGATAACGACCCGCCTGACGCATGATCCAAATCGGCGTGTGCGAGGTGGGTTCGCGTCGACAAGCTTTCAAGAAAGCACTCATGGGGTCCTCTTTTGCACTGTATCGATTTGCTGCGCCAGCTCTTTCACCAGATGCCCCATATGACTGTGGACCGGCTCGAGATCCGGGACAAAGCCCAACGACGTCAAGCGTTCGGTGCAGGTCGGGCCAATTGACCCGATGAGAATGCGCTGGCGCAGCGCAATTTCGAGCGCATCACGCTTGGTCCGCATTGCGGCAACTTGCAGGAGGTGATCGACTTGCTGCGCGCTCGTGAATAGCGCAGCGGTTACTTCTCCGTCGAGCATCGCGTCAATCGCCGCGTGGATGGGGGCTAGGTCGTCGGGCAAATGCCAGCGATAGACCGGGACCTGCATCACGCGCGCGCCCGCGCCGACCAGCGCCGCAGTCAGCTCGGGGTGCTCCACTCCGTATTGCTGTACAGCGACATACGCCCCCGCGAGATCCACCTTTTCCTTCACGCAGGCGAGCAGGTCGACCCACGTAAAAGGCTCCGGCGCCACGACGTAGCCGGTGGCGCCCAGCTCCTTGAGCGCGGCTAAGGTTTTAGGGCCGCGTGCAAAGGTTGCGACGGCCGAAATGCGGTCGCGAAACTCCTCGCGACTCATCATCGTCTCGAGCGCAGTGGTCAACGCACGCGTGCCAACGCCTGTGAGCAAGAGCAGAACGTCGATTTCCTTTGCCCGAAGTGCGCTCGCAAACGCGACGACGGCCGGTCCGGCCTCGAGCGGCACTTCTTTCATCGTCGGAGCAACCAATGCGACGCCGCCGTAGCGCTCGACAAGGCGCGCCATCTCCGCCGCACGACGGCTCTCGAAGATTGCAATCGTGCGACCGCGGAGGCCTGCTACGGGGTCCGTCATGCGGCGCCAAGGATCGATGAATGCAGCGCGCCTTTCAACTGCTCACATTGCAATGGGCGGTTCCGTGCGGACACCAAGCGCTTTCGCACGCACTTCGGCGAGCAAGTAGATGCTTCCTGCGACGACAACGAGCCCATCCTTACCCGCGAGGGTGCGTGCCCGACGAAGCGCGGTGCTAGGGCTCGGAATGACCAGACCGCGGCGCACGCGCGCCAACGTCGTCGGCGCAGCGGCGCGTGGTGTGTCTGGGCGGGTGTAGATGATGCTTGCAACGAGCGGCGCGAGCGGCGCCAGCATCGCCTCGTGATCCTTGTCACTCATCGCAGCGAAAAGGAGAACGACGCGCTTCGCATGCATCTCTTTCAAATGCTCGGCGAGCGCAGTGCAACCGTCGGGGTTGTGAGCCGCGTCAAACAACATGGAAGGCGCTCCGCGCACGAGCTCAAGCCTCGCCGGCCACTTCACCGACCCTAACGCAGACTCAATTGCGCGCTGGGGAATTTTCAGGCCACGCGTTCTTAGTTGCTGAAGTGTCGTCACGGCAATCGCGGCGTTCTCGCGTTGATGCGCGCCCCGCAGCGCGACGCGCAGTGACGGCAACACGCCAGGGGTGATGATCTGCGCGTGCTTCGCTTTCGCAACGCGTTCAATAGCTGCCCGCGCTCCCTTCTCGCGCACTCCCAAGACGAGCGGCACACCACGCTTCACGATGCCGGCCTTCTCGCGCGCGATGCGCGGGAGTGTGTTGCCCAAGTACTGCATATGGTCGAAGGCGATGTGGGTGATCACAGTGAGAAGAGGCGTCACTACGTTGGTCGCATCGAGGCGCCCTCCCAAGCCAACCTCGAGTACCACCACGTCGCAGCCCGCAGCGCGGAAGGTTTCAAATGCTAGCAAGGTCGCGACCTCGAAGAAGGTGAGTGCCGGGGCATCTTTTCGTTCGAGCATTGCGCGAAGTTTTGTGGCACGGCGCGCAAGCATCGTCTCTGACATCGGTCGCCCGTTCACGCGGATGCGCTCGACGAAGCGGTGCAAATGCGGTGACGTATAGAGGCCCGTGCGATAGCCGGCTGCGCGCAAGCCCCGCTCAATCATTGCGCAGACGCTTCCTTTTCCATTGGTTCCGGCAACGTGCACGAACTTCATGCCGCGCTCAGGATTGCCTGCGAGCTTGAGCGCCGCGCGCATTCGATCGAGCTCAAGGCGGACGCCGCGCGGCTCCAGAGCGTAGAGCCATCGTACTGCCTCTTGGTAGGTCACCCGATTAAGTGGGCGAGCACGCGAGCGATCGTCGCGCGCATTTCGCGACGCTCCGCGATGATGTCGATCATTCCGTGGTCGAGCAAGAACTCGGCGCGCTGAAAGCCTTCGGGTAGCTTTTGACGAATCGTCTGCTCAATCACGCGCGCGCCCGCAAACCCGATCAACGCACGCGGCTCAGCAATGTTGACGTCGCCCAGCAACGCAAAGCTTGCTGCAACTCCGCCCGTTGTCGGATCGAGAAGCACACTCACGAACGGCGCACCGGCGTCGCGCAAGCGGCCAAGTGCCGCCACCGTTTTGGCCATCTGCATTAGTGAAAGCACGCCCTCTTGCATTCGCGCGCCACCGGACGACGAGAGCAAAATCACGGGCTGCTTCATGGAGGCGCCACGCTCAAACATGCGCGTTATCTTTTCGCCCACAACCGAGCCCATGCTCCCGCCCATGAATCGGAACAAGAACGTTCCGATTTGGATGGGCTTGCCCTCCATGGTTCCAGCGCCGCTCATGAATGCGTCTTTGAGCCCCGAACTTTTTTGCGATGCTTTGATGCGGTCGCGGTAGCGCTTGCTGTCTTTGAAGCCAAGCGGATCAATGGGCGACAAATCTTTGTCGTGTTCGACGAACGAGCCCGGGTCCAAAAGCATCTCGAGCCAAGCTTCGCCGCTGAGGCGGTAGTGGAAGTTGCACTTCGGACAAACTTCCAGGTTGGCCGTGAATTCTTCGGCCAGTAAGGTTGCGCCACAATCGTCGCAGCGGCGGAAAACACCCGCGCCAATCGTCTTTTTTTCAGTGCCGTCGACGGCGGCGCGCGTCTTTTGGAACCAACCCATGAGCGCGCATTCGATATCACGTTTCGAAACGCGCTACCATGCGAACGCTATGCGCACCCGAACCACCCTGATCCCCCTTTTAGTGCTCGCACTTTCCGGATGCGCGACGCTCGCCAATACTGGCGAGGGTCGCCGCTCAACGCAGACCGATGCCGAACGCGCCACGCCTTCGACGCGCACTTCCGATGACGAACTCGACGGCCCGACCGCGCCGCGCGGTAGCGCGTATCGGGGCCTCGACCAAGAGGACGAAGCGGAAGGCGACATGCCTTACGAAGACGAAGACAACTGAGCTTCGCGATCAGGTGATTGCGATTACGGCGAGGTGCCGGCCCGAGGCCTTGCCGTCACGACGGTAGGAGAAAAAGCGCGCAGCGTCGCAACGCGTGCAGCCCTCGACTTCGTCGATGCCCGTAGCGAGAACCCCGCGCGCCTGCAGCTGCGCGCTCACGACGCGCGACAAGTTGACGTGAGGCTTGGGCCCCTGCGTTGCGTCGACAAACTCCACGCGATGCGCAACTTTGCCGAGCGCATCGACGACTTCGTCGCCGACTTCAAAGCAACAGCTGCGAATGTGGGGACCTATCGAAGCAACGATGTCGGCCGGGCTGGCGCCAAGTGATGCCATCGCGTCCAGCGACGCACCCACGATATTGGCTGCGGCCCCTCGCCACCCAGCATGGACTGCTCCTACGACGCCCGCTTTCGGATCGGCGAGAAGGAGCGGCAAGCAATCAGCGACGCGCACGCCAATCGCGACGTCACGCACATTCGTGACCAACGCATCCGCTTCTTCGCGACGTACCTCCGCCGGATTTTCGTTGGCGCCGATCACACGAACGGCGCGACCGTGCACCTGCGCGGTTTCGAAGAGGCGCGCAGCGTCGTAGCCAACGGCGCGCGCCAGGACGCGATGGTTTTCCTCCACCGCGCCAAGCTCGTCGCCAACGGCGCGCCCGAGATTGAGACCCGCAAATGCACCTCGGCTCACACCGCCGGTGCGCAGCGAAAACCCGTGAGTAATCGCGTGACGCGAAAGCAGCTGGGATCGCAGCGCGTGGCTCATTGCGCTGTGTGTAGCATGCCTTTTCGCCGTTCGGCGGCACGCGTTGCGAGAAGCTGCCGTACGGAATAAGTTCCGCGCCCATGACTCATAAGTTTCCCTCCGCCGAATGGACCGCCGCGTACAAAGACGCGCTCAATAACAACGCCGCCTACCGCGAGGCCGGAAAAGGCTGGACGCATGGCGCGGTCGGAATGGTTGTGAAAGCGGACCCGACGATCGGGCTTGCGACGGACCAAGCGATGTACCTCGATGTGAACGCCGGCGAGTGCCGCGAGGCGAAATGGGTCTCGCGCGCCGAAGCGGAGACTGCTCCATTTGTCATCGTCGGTGACTACGCGCGGTGGAAGGATGTCATCACGGGTAAGGACGATCCGATCAAGGCTATGATGCAAGGCAAGCTCAAGCTCACCAAAGGACACTTGCCCACGATCATTCGTTACGTTGAATCCTCGCGTCAGCTCGTGAAGAGCGCGAGCGATGTTGCAACGACATTCGTGATCTGATCATGAGCGCTGTCATCGAGCTTGCACCGGGCGCCTCGGAGAATGGGCTGGCGATCATGCTTGCCGATTTGCTGAAGCAGAATCTCGAGGATCATCCTCACAAGGTTCGCGACTTTGAGAAGTTGAATGGAAGCGTAGCGATCGTTGCCGAGGATGCGCTCGTGGCGCTCACGCTCGAGTTTCAGCGCGGCAAGTTAGTCTTGCACGATGGCATCTACGGAATCCCGCTCATCACAGTGCGTGCGAGCTCCGATGATGTGATGAACATGTCGTTGATGGAGCTCACCAAGCGTTTCGCCCTTCCCGACCCGCGCGGCCCTATCAATCGCCAGGTCTTCGAGTCCATGAAGGCCGGACGCATTCATTCCTATGGCGCGCTTTTGCACATTCCGTTCATGCTGCGTCTGACGCGCGTGATGTCCGTTAACTGAGCTTCTCCAAGGCGTTTTCGCCCGGGAGTTGACAAAGAAACGAACACGGATAGATTCCGCACGCTTTTCTGCGGACGTGGCGGAATTGGCATACGCGCCAGACTAAGGATCTGGTGGGAGAAATCCCGTGAAGGTTCAAGTCCTTTCGTCCGCACTGGTTTGGGCATGGCCCAAACCAGTTTTGGGTGATGGGGAGAGGACCCGTCCTCTCCCTCATTTGGGCGAAGCCCAAATGAGCCTCCCTCTCCTGTAGGAACCGCTTGGCGCGGTTCCTCTCGCAGCTAAGCTGCGATTCACCTCCGGCTCGGGACCCAATGGGTACGGTCGCACATTTATGTGCGGTGCGCGTTTATGTGCGGCGCGCATTGAGCGTTGCGCGTCGAGCGTTGCGCGTGGAGGCATTGGGGCGGGCGTTGCGGAAGGTCCGTTGCGCAGCGCGGTGGGCGCAAAGTGGAGATGCGGTGGGGTGTCGTGTAGGACATGGCGATGAACGTTCCTACGAAGATCAACGTTGGGCGGGTGCTCGCGGGCGGGTGTTTTGCGGGCGTGGTTCTATTTTCGCTCGCAGGTGTTTTGAATGGCGCTGTTCTGGACGACGACTTTCAAGCGTGGTCGCGCGCAATGGGCGCGCTGATTCATCCGCAGAGTCCGGCCACATCAATGGTCCTGTGGGCATTGATGTCGTTCATCACGGGGATTGCCGGCGTGTGGATCTATGCAGCGATTCGACCGCGTTTTCTTGCGGGCCCGAAGACCGCGCTCGTTGCCGCAGTGTTAGTTTGGGTCGTTAGCAAGCTGACCGTGGCGCTCGATCTGTTCGCACTCGGCGTCTTGCCGTCCAAAATTGTGATTGCGCAGCTCGTAGGCAGCCTTGTCTCGACGGCGCTCGCGCTACTCGCGGGCGCTGCGCTCTACAAGGAATAAGGAGATCTTAAGGGAACCTGGCGCGACGCACGTTGTCTATGGTTGCGGAGGCGCACATGGCAACGATTAGCGTTGGCGGCGGATCAGGGAAGAAATCCGTCGATTCGGATGTACCGTTGGTTCCGTTCATCGACCTACTTCTGTGCTGCGTGATGTTCTTGCTCGTGAGCGCGGTATGGACGCAGCTTGGCCGGCTTGAGACGAATCAAGCGAGTCCTGGGGCTGAGCAAGATACAATGGCTGCAACACCGCGCACCAAGCTCATCCTTCAGATTGAGAGCGGCGGCTACACATTGGCCAGCACCACCGGTGAGCGCACGCCAATCCCAACGATTGGTGGGGCGTTCGACGTGGCCGCGCTTGCCACCGCTTTGCATGCGCGTCGAGCGATCGATGCCGAACGCAACGAGATCACCGTCGTGCCCGAGGATGGTATCCCTTACAGCGAGGTCGTACGCGCTATGGATGCAGCGCTCGGAGAGCACTATTCGACCATCGACTTATCCGACGCCACCACTCTCTGAACCCAGCTAGGCCACTTGGCGAGCCGGTTCGGCGAGGGCACGTCGCATCCTCTCGAGGATGCGCGTCTCCAGCTGACGTACGCGCTCATGCGATATGCCAAGCTCGGTGCCTATGGCCGAAAGCGGCGTGCGCTCGTCGGCCAGCAAACGCTTTTGGGCGATGAGCAGGTCACGACCATTGAGGACGCGCAGCACGTGCGTGATCGAATTGAGCACCTGACGCTGCTCCTCGGCCGTTCCCAAAAGTTCCTCGGCGTTCGGAGTGTCGCTCGCGATATCGAGTGCGCCCGGTTCTGTTGTGAGCGTGATGTCGCTGTGACGAAGTACCGCGATAGCATCGTGTACCTCACTGGGTTTTACGTTCAGCATGGACGCAAGTTGATCAGTGGTCGCCTCCACGCCGTGCTTGTGGCGAAACTCCCTCTCCGTCGTGGCGAGGCGCGCGATTGCTCTGCGCGCGCCTCGCGTCGAGGGCGTACCTACGATAGAACGGCTAGCAAGCGTGTACCTGCGAATAAACGCGCGTATCCAAAACGCTGCATACACCGAGAAGCGAACGTTTCGCTCCGCATCGTAGCGAGCTGCCGCTCGCATCAAGCCTAAAATTCCTTCACTGATCAGATCCTCGTACTGACTGCCAAAGCGGCAATACTTACCCGCTATCGCGGCAACGAGCGGTACATGCGCTTGCACGAGCTTATCGCGCGCCATCTGACTGCCCCTCGCCGCGTCGCGCGCCAACGCCTTCTCAGCTTCCGCAGAGAGAAAACCGGAAGCGCGGGATTCACTCAAAAGTCGCTTTAATGATTGCGCTTGAGCGGGGGCTACGTGGCTCATGGTTACCGTGGATGAGCACGCAGTGTGCCAATCAAAACCAAGGCTTCGGCGATTGCCGAGCACGGGTTTCGTGCCGGAACTGCACCGATGCGCAGAGTTTGCGCGCGCGATTGCCCATTGAAGGCGAGCGTGAGGGGGCGTACTTAGAGCCTGAGGATTTTCATGACCAACGCGCCGTTGCCCAATCCAGTTGACCTTCGTGAGGCCCTTAGCAGCGAGCACCGGGAGCTCGAGAAAAAGATGCAGTTCATTCTCGACTGCGTGCAGCGCGGGGACGCGGAGGACATGCGCGAGAGCTGGGCGGCCTTCGCCGATACCCTACGCGAGCACTTGGACGAGGAAGAGCGCGACATGCTGCCCGTGTTCGAACAACTCAATCCGGCGCTTGCGCTTCATATTCGGGCCGACCACGCGAAGATTCGCGCAGGGCTCGATGAACGCGCTATCGAAATCGAGCTGCATACCGTCCGAGCGAACAAGACAGCCGAATTTATCGCGCTGTTGCGCGAACACGCGGCGCGCGAAGACGGCACCTTGTACGCATGGGCGAAAGATCCGAGCAACCTAGGACTCGTGCGCCGGACTCGGGCAAGGCTCGGCCTCGACACCGACGCGGCGCCTCACACGCCCTAGGTCGCGAGGCGTGTAAGGGCGCCGGGCCGCAGATTACTTCGCGAGGCGCTCGTGCAAAAGCTCCGAAAGAGCGCGACACACGTCCGTCGTCGTGAACATGCCGACGATCTTGCCGTTCTGCAAAACGACGGTCGATCCGTACTTCTTCTCGGCCATTTCGGCGGCAACTTCGTCGAGCGGCGCGTCCGGCGTGACTGAATACACGTCGCTGGACATAGCGTCCTCGACAGTCGTGATCTTCTCCGATGCGCCCTGCATCGAAGCAATCAGTGCAACATCGCGCTCGGTGAGCATTCCAACAAGCTTGCCTCCGTGCAGTACCGGCAGATGCCGAATGTGATGCTCACGCATCATGCTGTGCGCAGTCGCGAGCGTCTGCTCGGGGCCGACCGAATGAGGGCTGGTGGACATGTACTTTTGAATATGCGGGATGGCTTTAGTCATGCGCCATAGCTACGCAGGATGTATGCCACGCGAGATATGCAGCGAGTCGCGCTACCGGCGTCGCACAAAATGCGCGTTCCAGTGCGCCCGCGCAAATCCTGCGCCCCATCCCCAATGCATCACTGAAGAGCGCGGGGGAGATGGCCCCGCCGTAGGCCCAAGCCTTGCAGAGACCAGCCGCGGAGGATTCCATGACGCCATTGATTCTGTGCACGGGAGTTGATTTTACCGCCGCGAGCCGCATCGCACTTGCCCAGTCGGTGCGATTGCTTGAGGGACGCGGTGGCGAACTCCATGTTGTCACCGTGGTTGCGGAGCAACCCCGATCCGCGCAAGACATCGCAGCGCTCGAGCGCGCGATGGAGTTCGATATGGCAAAGCTCAGTACGCTTGTCGACAACGAGCTTGGCGAGCAACCGTCTATACACATTCGTCTTCATATTCGAGTCGGTAAGCCTGCGGCCGTGATCAATCAGCTTGCATGCGACTACGACGCAGACCTGATCGTCGTCGGCACGCATGGCCGAAGCGGCGTCGAAAAGTGGGTACTCGGCTCAGTCGCCGAAGAGCTTGTTCGCATCGCGCGCTGCCCTGTCTTCGTCGCGCGCACACGCAACTTCGGCGATATGACGAAGACACCGCGCCTTGGTGCGATGCCCGTTGACTCGTCAGAGCTTCACCGTTCGCAAGTGCGTGGCTCAGTTCATCCCGTGAACCGAAGCTCACACGTCAGCGGCATGCTCTGAGTCGCGCCCCTTCTACGAGAAGGGCCACCACTTCGAACGACTCTCGGTCGCCGGGCTCCCTTTCGATTCCGGCGCTCGCGAGGCTTCGCGACAGCGGCATCGATCTACTTTGGGCACGTCTCCCAACACTTGCTCGATGTGCATGCCGCAGCCCGCATAGGTAGGCTTACCGCACTTATTGCACGTGACTCGGCGACACATTGTCAGCTCCTTCCATGCTCAGTTGCACGTTGAACGTTGGCGCGGCCGCGATTGTCTTCTTCACTTTGCATCCCTCGACCGCGCGAAGAATCGCGTCTCGATACTTCTCGGGGAAGCTTGTCGGTAAGTGGAGCGCAATCGAAATCGAAGTGGGCAAGTGGCTCTCCGGATTCACCTCGTAGGTTTGCGTGAGAGATAGGCCATCGGTCGCGATGCCGCGTGCGTGGCAGAAGCCAAGCGCATAGGTACCCGCGCACGACGCGATTGACGCGAGAAAAAGATCGAAGGCCCCGGGGCCCGCGCCTTCGCCTCCCGCAGACGCAGGCAAATCGGTCAGCACGGTGTACTCACCAAGGCGGGCCTCAACGCGCTTGCCGCCGGGGAAGCTTATCTGGATGGGCTGGGACATGTTTTCACTCCAAAGAGCTGGTAGAGCGGGCAATATCCAACTAGACCCGTTCCAAGCGGTATCAAGCCCAGAAGTCCCCACGCTGTGCGAGGTCCAACGAAGCATAGCGATAGAAGGACGGCCCCGAGCACGATCCGGATCGCACGGTCCCAACCGGCAGCATTTCGCGACATAACTGTCTCCTTTTCAGGTGAGAGCCTTGGCCGCGAAAAAGGATTCGGAAAAATTGATCTATTTTTGCAACAGGATCTCGCGCAGCGAATGCCTAACTGATTCCTGCAGCGCATCTGGCACATGCGGTGCGGTCGAAGCGTGACAAAGCGCCAGCGTTTTTTGCAGTGACCCGCAAGCATCGCGACAGCCGGCACACGTTTCGAGATGCTTCTCCATCTCGGCGCAGAGGTCGGCGCTGATTTCCCCTTCTTGATGACGGGAGAAGAGCATGAGCACGTCGGGACACGCAGCCTCGCGCGGAGCGGGCGTTCTAAACTCAGCGAGATGCGGTGCCACGCGCTCGCGCACCGCGAGTCGCGCACGATGCAAGCGGCTCTTCACCGCGTCCACGGAAACGCCAACCACGTCCGCCACTTCGCCTGCGCTCAAGCCCTCCACGTCTCGCAAAACGAGAACTTCGCGCTGCCCATCATCGAGGGAGGAAATCGCGTGGTTCAAAATGTTGCCAATCTCAGCGTCGGAAACCACCTGATCGGGCAACGGCGAATCGTCCTCGGCAGCAGAGCGCGCGCCAGGCGCGTTCACGCCGAGGGCCACATCGACGTTGCGACGCTCGCGCGCCCTTTTCTTGATGCATTGGCTTCGCGCGATGGAGTAAAGCCAAGTCGAGAGGGAGGAAGCGCCCCGGAACGTGCGTATCGATCGCGCCATCGCGAGCAGCGTCTCTTGAAGTACGTCTTCGGCATCTTCGCGCCCACTGCACATACGCATGCCAAACCGGTAGATACGTCCTTGATAGCGCGAAAGCAGCTCAGCAATCGCTTTCTCCTCGCCCTCCTGCGCACGCGCGACCAAGGTGCGCTCGTCGAGTTCGCTAAAATCCGTCGATTGGTCTTTGGCGGGAGGATGCATGGGCCGGCGGGAGTATCGCACGGGTCCCGCCAGTTGATGCCACATCGAGTGGCTATCGGCGCCAAGTTCGCTGGCACGCTCCATGCGTCAGCACCATCACGATGACTGCTCTGCTGGCAATTGCGGACCAGTTTTCGCGCGGGGCAAATCGTGCACTGGCGCGGAATCTGCGTCGAGGTGCATCCAATGCGCGTCGGTCGGAGTACGGCGCATTCGCGCGAGCGGAGATCGCTTCATGAACGCCAAGTGGCACAAGGCTCACCCCATGCCGCCCATGCCGACGTTGGCTGAGCGCGTTCTTTGGCATCGCAATCACGCGGAGCACTGCGCGTGTCGCCCGGTGCCGCTGCGCCTGCGCGCCGCGGTGAATGCGCAGCGTCCGCGCCCGACCAAGGCCGTTCGACCTCCGCGTTCTAGACCGTAGGCGGATCGTCAGTGGTCTGCGAAGTGGGTGTCGATGACTTCGCAGTCGCCCGTGCTGAGCTGCGTCGAGAAGCAATGGGCCACTAGCTCTTGCGCGTAACCTTGACGAACAAGATCGCTATGGCGATTGCTAGGTTCAATCTCATTCATAGGGCATTGAACGAGTACGCGCGTGGCGTGATCCCAATCGGGCAACCACGCAAAGTTTTCTTTGGCCGGCAACGGGACGTCCAGCATCGCCTCCACGTCGTGGTCGCGCGGCAATGCGACTTCTGCGCCAAACGCACGCGCCCACTGGTCGCTCGCCGCGTGCGGAATCAGAGGATCGCCAACCGCCTGCATGAAGATCATCGGACGTGGACGCACAGAGCGGTCCTCAGCGCGCTGCGCGTACGCAAGCGGGTCTGCCGCGTCGAGAATGGTTTCGCCGATTGCGAGCAAGACCGTGTCCTCGGGATCAGGGCGACTGACGATGCGCGACGCGAGAGCGGCGAAAAGTCCGGTCGACACGAGCTCCGGATATCCAGCCGCACCCACAAAGAATGCGCCACCACGCAGCGTGGGAATTGTGGCGAAGCTTATGCTTCCAGAAATGGCCCCGATGGACATGCCCATCATAAAGGCCCGTGCTGGATCGAGCGTGATTTCTGCGCCTGTGATTGGCTGAAGCGCAGCGTTGATGGCCACAAGACCGCTCATCACCGCCATATGATCGGAGACTGCTTGCTGAAAATTGCTGCGCGTTGCCATCACATCGTCGAAGTGAATGAAATCGAGATCGGTGCCCGTGGCCGCTGCCGGGGCGCGATGGCCGTGCTCGGGCAAATCAATAGCGACAAAAGCAAAGCCTTGCGACGCAAGCTCCTGTGCCACGAGAAAGATATCGGTCGGCGATCGTCCGCCGCCATGCTGGTAAAGAATAAACGGATACGGCGCGGCACCTGTCGACGGAAGCGCCACGACGAACGCGGGCTCCGTCGTACCCACTGCGACAGGCCCGCCATCGGCACCGCGGGCAATTACGCCGTCGTCGCGATAGTCGGGAAGGGAGAACACACCGCTCACCGCCGTGGGGGCAAGTGCCTCGGAAACTTCCGTAGACGGAGCATCTGCACCGAACGATGCAAGCGTGCGCGCTTCCGCTGACATCACAGTGAGCACAGGCGTCGTCGACAAACGTGTCCACAAATCGTTTAGCACTCGGTAGTCGGTCGCCGTGTGAAAGGGTAGCGCGAAGACCGCATGCGCCTCCGTCGGCAATGCAGCGAGCGCAGTAGCGTAGGCTGCGTCGGGCTGTGATCCGTCGCACGCTGGCAAGACGTTTGCGCCGGTCACTGCAAGCTCATCAATGACGAGCACGCCCTCGGTGAATGTAAGCGGCAGCGGATTGATGGGCTGCACGATGATCGAACGATGGTCGCGCGTATCCACGCGCGCGTGGAAACGCACATCAACGCGCCGCGTGAGAGGTTGTCCATCGGCAAGCGCGGAGTAGAGCGACACACGCGTTTCATCGATTGCGCTGGCAACACCATCAAGCGCGATGACGAAGGTCGGTCGCTGCGCCATGCCGTCGACGAGCGCAAGGCTGTCGACCCAGGCGGGATAAATAGAGCGAAGAAGCTCAACGCCTTTGTCGCCGGCCGGCGCATCCAACCGCTCGCCGCGCATCCAGGCCGGAGTCGGAAACATGAGAGTGGTGGCAGGGTCGGCGCAGATCAGCGGCTCAGGATCCCCCTTGCAGGCGGCAAGACCGAGCACCAACAATCCAAGCAATCCGAAGTTAAGCCGCATCTTCTTGCACCTGCCAGCAGTCTATACGACTTGACGCAGGAAATGGATCGCCAGCGGCGACGCACCAAGACTTGACCCTTCTGCGCCAACACGATGTGATGTGGCTCGGAGGCTACATGTTTCAAGAGGTCCTACGCAGCGTCGTCGACAACACCGAAGGTGGTATTGCCGCTCTCTTGATGGGCTACGACGGAATTCCGGTCGAGCAGTACCTCGCGCAAGATCAAGAATCGAACGTCGAAACCGTCGGCATGGAGTACAGCGTCATCTTGAAAGAGATCCGCAAAGCCGCCGAGATGCTCGATGCTGGTGACGCACGTGAAGTCGCCATTCAAGCGGAGAACGTCACCACGCTCATTCGCATGCTCAACTCCGAGTACTTCGTCGCGATGACGATCAAACCCGGTGGTAACTTCGGCAAGGCGCGTTATCTCTTACGCGTAAACTCGCAGAAGCTCATCGACGCTTTGAGCTAGTCGACACGATGGCCAGCAAGAAGAAGCGCGGCAGGCGCGTGCTCGTATTGAACGGCCCTTCGCTCAATCTCTTGGGCCAGCGAGAGCCGCATCTCTACGGACACGAAACGCTCGACGACATCGGCAAGGCATTGCGCGCACTTGGCAAAGAGCTGGGTTGCGAAATCGAGATGCGTCAAAGCAATCGCGAAGGCGAGCTCATCGACTGGCTGCATGAGGCACACACGAAATTCGACGGCGTGGTGATGAACCCGGCCGCGTACTCGCACACCTCGATCGCGATTGCGGACGCCATCTCCGCTATCGATTGCCCCACGGTCGAAGTCCACATCACGAACACGCACGCCCGCGAATCGTTCCGAGCTGCCTCGTTGACCGCGGCCGCGTGCATCGGAAGCATCGTGGGAATGGGCACTTTCAGCTACGTACTTGGCTTACGGGCCATCATCGACTATTTGAATGCGCCGAAGCACGGATAACCCGTAGTTTTCTGACGCGGCGCGTTGAACGCGCAAACGGTAATAAGAGGCCTCTTTGATGGACATCGATCTCAAGCAGTTGCGCGAACTGATGCGCTCCCTCAAGCAGTTCGACATCACCGAGCTCGTCGTAGAAAAGGATGGCGAGCGAATCAAGCTTCGCCGCGGCGATCACTCCGTCGGTGCTGCCAACATGATTCAAGGCTCCATGATGCCCATGTCCATGCACAGCATTGCGCCGCCGCCTGCCAACGACATTGGAACATCGACCAAGGAAATCGCCATCGAGGTAGATCCGAATCTCGTCTTCGTTACGTCACCCTTTGTCGGAACGTTCTATCGCGCGGCTTCACCGGATGCGCCGCCGTTCGTGAATGTCGGTTCCACCGTACGCTCGGGCCAAGTACTTTGCATCGTCGAAGCGATGAAGCTCATGAATGAAATCGAATCCGAAGTCGGCGGCACCATCGTCGAAGTCCTCGTCGAGAACGGCAAGCCCGTCGAGTACGGCGATAAACTCTTCCGCGTCCGCAAGAGCTAACGATGTTCAAAAAGGTCCTCATTGCGAATCGCGGCGAAATCGCGCTGCGCATCATTCGCGCATGTCACGAGCTCGGCATCGCCACGGTTGCGGTTCACAGTGACGTAGACGCAGGAGCACTCCACGTCCGCTTCGCCGATGAAGCGGTGTGCATTGGGCCGGGGCCGGCACGTCAGAGCTACTTGCATATGCCAGCGATCATGGCAGCGGCGGAAATAACCGGCGCCGATGCCATTCATCCCGGCTACGGCTTTCTATCTGAGAACGCGGAATTCGCCGCGATTTGCCGGCAATGCGGGCTTTCCTTCATCGGCCCCACGCCTGAGGACATGCGACGCTGGGGTGACAAGGTTACGGCGCGCGAGAGCGCCAAGCTCTACGGTCTTCCCCTTCTGCCCGGCACCGATGTCTTGCGGGATGTCGATCATGCTGTGAGCGAGTCGCAGCGCGTTGGGTATCCCGTCATGCTCAAAGCTTCAGGCGGCGGCGGTGGTCGCGGCATGAAGATCATTCGCAGCGCAGAAGACATGCGCCGCGCGTATCCCCAAGCGCAACAAGAAGCGCTTGCCGCGTTCAAGAACGGCAACCTCTATTGCGAGCGCTTCGTTGAAGAGCCGCGCCACATCGAGTTTCAGGTTCTGGCGGATGGCGATGGCAACGCGGTCGTGTTGGGTGAGCGCGAGTGCTCGATTCAACGTCGTCATCAGAAGCTTCTCGAAGAAGCCCCGAGCATCGCCTTGAGCGCGGAGCTACGCGTTTCGATGACTAAAACCATTCTTCACGCAATTCGTGAAAGCGGCTATCGATCGCTGGGCACCCTTGAGTTCTTGCTCGACGGCGACCGTGGTCTCTACTTCATGGAGATGAACACGCGCGTGCAGGTCGAGCATCCGGTGACCGAGCTTGTCACCGGCGTCGATCTCGTCGCCGAGCAAATCCGCATCGCAGCTGGCGAAGCGCCGACCTTCCCCGATTTGTGGAAGCGTGACGACGATCCCATTGTCGCGCGCGGTCACGCTATCGAATGCCGCATCAACGCCGAGGATCCGGTTTCCTTTGCGCCATGGCCTGGCCTCATCACCGAGTACAACCCGCCCGGTGGCACCGGAATCCGTGTGGACAGCGGCGTTTACGGGGGCTTCCGCGTCCCCGGCGAGTACGACTCAATGCTCGCCAAGATCATTACCCACGGCCGTAACCGTCCCGAGGCCATCGCGCGCATGAAGCGCGCTCTCGCTGAGACCATCATCGGCGGAATCCGCACGAATATCCCGTTGCATCAGCGGATCATCACGCATCCCGACTACGTTAGCGGGAACGTCAGCACGCGCTTTCTCGAACGCATGGGCTGACGCGAAACGCATCGGCTAGGCGAGCCTTCGCTATCTTGCCAGAAAGCCTGCGCTTTCCTGCGTAGTCGCCTTCGCCCAATGCTTGACCCTTGGGCGACCGGCACCATAAACTTCTGCGACTCCCTTGGCACTCGACCGCACGAAAGTTCTAGAAGCGGCTCAGAAGCATCTCGCCAAAGGCGCGTACGACAAGGCGATCGCCGAGTATCAAAAACTCGTCAAAGAAGATCCTCAAGACGTCCGCACCTGGCTGAAGATAGGGGACCTCTACACCCGCAAAGGTCAGAAGGCCGAGGCGACGCAAACCTACGGGCGCGTGGCGCAGACGTACGCTGAGCAGGGCTTCTTCCTGAAGGCTGTCGCCGTCTACAAGCAGATCCTGAAGCTCGATCCAGACATCATCGAAGTCCAACTTCGCTTGGGCGAGATGTACGAGCAGCTCGCGCTCATCAGCGACGCGCTCTCAACCTACGAGCAGGTTGCCGCGACGTATGCAAAGCTGAGCAACGTCGAGAAGTCACTTGAGACGTTGAAGCGGATGGTGGACCTCGACGGCGAGAACATCCCGGTTCGCATCAAGTACGCTGAGAGTCTATCGAAGGCGGGCAGGGTTAAAGACGCGGCTGAGGCGTTTGATGCTGGCGCAAAACTCTTGCACGCGCAGGGGCGCATCGACGACTACATGAAAGTCGCCGAGCGCCTTCTCTTTCATCGCCCCGAGGACGTGGCGCTCGCACGTGAGCTCGCCGAGATGTACCTGCAGCGCAACGACGCCAAGCGCGCGCTGTCTAAGCTACAGGTTTGTTTCAAAGCCGACCCGCGCGACGTCAAGACGCTCGAGCTGCTTGGCGACGCGTTCCTCGGTCTTGAGCAAAAACAGAAGGCGATCAGTGTCTTTCGCGAAATCGCGCGCATTCATTTCGATGGCGCGAACAAGAAAGAACGCACGCGTATCTTGGAGCGCATTCTTTCGCTCGATCCGCACGACGCCGAGGCGCGGGCTGGCCTCGACGGCTCGAGCCAAGTAGCACTTCCTCCGGAGAAGCCGAAACCGCTTCTTATCCCGCAAGGCCGCGCGATCATTTCGCCGCCCAGCGCCTTCGTCGGCGCACCGAAGAACGCGCGTCCTGAAGTTATTTCGCCCTCGATTCCGAAAGCGGCGCCGATGCCGCGCATGATGGAAGCGATTCCTGCCTCCGAGCCGCCGCCTGCACCCGAAGACGATTTGGTCATCGCCGACGATCCGATCGACACCGGCATCATCAACATCACGACTGGCGAGGTGAATGTCCCTCAGCCGGAGAGCAATCCGATCATCACGCGTCTGCTCGCTGAGTGCGATGTCTTTCAGCGATACGGCCTGCGGGCGAAGGTTATCGATCAGTTGCTCCGTGTCCTGTCCATGGCTCCTGACCATGTCGGAGCGCGCGAGCGTTTGCGCGATGCCTATCTCGACTCGGGTCGCGACGCCGAAGCGATCTCCGAGCTGCACATCTTGGCAAACATGTTCATCGACATGGAGCCGGACGTCGCCATTCAGTACTACGATCAGATCCTCGCTCTTGATCCGCAAGACCCGACTGCGCTTGAGCGGTTGCGTGGGTTGGGTGGAGCTCCCTCGTTGCCGGTCGCGGCGCCCGCGCGTGCGCTCTCCGCGAGGCCCGTCGAACAGGAGACCGCCGAGCAAGAGATCGACGACGCCCAGGACTTCGACCAGGACTTCGACGAAGAGCTCGAAGAGATCGAAGCTGAATCCGAAGAGTTGCAGGATGACCTCGAGATCATCGGCGACGAAGACGAGCACCCCGTCCCTGCGGCGGCACGCGCACGCGCTGCGTTTCCCGACGAAGCGACCGCCGATGGCGTTCTCGATTTCGACGACGATACCGACGCGACGAAAGACAGCGATCCGCCGATTGTGAACGCAGCGGCCTCGCGCTCGCGCGTCGATACACCAGAGCTCATTCGTGTAGCGTCCGAGTGGCCCAAGCCGATTACGCTTGAGCCCGAGGCAGCACCTGCGGAAATCGATTTCCTGGCGCCGATGAGCCCAGAAGAGTTCGAGGCGGTACCGCTCGCGTCGACGCGACCAGGCCCCCTCAGCAGCCGCCCGGCGACGAGCGCCGCTGAGCTCGAAGAGGTTCTCGACGAAGCCGACTTTTTTGCCGCGCAAGGACTCTTCGACGAGGCGCGCAGCGCGCTTGCCGACATGGCGATCAGCCATCCGAATCATCCGCTTGTCCAAGACAAGCTGCAGGAGATCGACGAGCTTGAAGCATCGTCGGCGAGTGAAGCGCCCGCTCACGAGGAGAGTACCGACGAGAGCTTCCAGCTCGCTGAAAAGCTTGCCGCAGAGCTCAGCCCGGTGGAGAACTTCGACGAAGTGGGCGGCGACGTACTCGACGTTGAGCAAGTCTTTGCCGCGTTCAAAAAGGGTGTCGAAGAACAGATCGGCCTCGAAGACAGCGACACGCACTTCGATCTCGGCATAGCGTACAAAGAAATGGGTCTGCTCGAGGACGCCATGAACGAGTTCGAAATCAGCATGTCGAACCCGCAACGCGAGTGCATCGCGCACACGATGATTGGCCTTTGCCACATGGAAAAGGGCGCCTACGCCGAAGCCATCAGCCGCTTCAAGAAGGGTCTCTACTGCGACACCAAGACCGAGCGGGAAGAGCTCGGCCTCTATTACGAGCTTGGCATCGCATACGAGAAGCTCAACGACCCGAAGGAAGCGCTCTACTACTATCAGAAGGTTCAGAAGCGCGACCCAACGTTCCGAAGCATCGTCGCTAAGCTGAAGGAGCTCGCCGCTCCTCGCGCAAGCGTGCG
The DNA here is from genome assembly GCA_016712745.1 of Sandaracinaceae bacterium. Classification (GTDB taxonomy): domain Bacteria; phylum Myxococcota_A; class Polyangia; order Polyangiales; family JADJQN01; genus JADJQN01. Next base: position 442,613 of record JADJQN010000004.1, on the reverse strand, counting down.
CGCTGGCTCATCGGACGAAGACGTCGACAGCGCGTTTGACGACCTCATGGGTGGCGACAACAAGTGACGATCGCGGCTGTCGTCGCGATCTTCGCTGCTGCCGTGGGCTTCGTCGTGGCAGCGCTCACGCTGGGCTTCTCCATGGCACCGGGATGGCGCGAGAAGCGCTGGTTTTCCGTCGTAAGTCTGAGCCAGGGCGCCTACTCCGCGTTCAACACTATCTTTACTCTCCACGGCGTTTCCGACGGCGTGAACATCAGCGTGTCGCGCGTGCAGATGAGCTGCGCGTATGTTTTTGGCGCGACACTCATTGTCTATACCGTGAGACGCCTCGGCAAAGCGTTGAGCGTCGTCGACAAAGTCCTCATCGGGCTGACCTGCGCGGCGATCGTCGCTGCGTACATTCCCAACGGTCTGTACACCAACATCGTCGATCACGAGTACGTGCCAGCGCTCGGCCTCACGTACGCGATCGTGCGACCAACTACGTTCGGCGCCGTGCTGATGAGTTTGATCGCGATTGATATCTGTGCCGCGCTCGCTCACTTCCTTGCCGCTGCACGCAACGGCGTCCAGGGGCTTGCCGCGCCGTGCACCGGCCTCGGAATTTCCCTACTTGTTGCTCTCTGCGACGTCTTCACGTCAAGTGGGCTTTTACCCTTCCCTTACCTGGCCGATGTTGGCTTCATGATCTTCATCGCGTTGATCGGCGTGGAGATGGTTCAACGCTTCGTTGAGGGAGCCAAATCCCTCGAGCGATTGACCGAGCGACTCGAGGTGCGCGTCAAAGAGCGAACGCTCGAGCTAAACAGTATGCACAGTCAGTTGTTACGCGCTGAGAAGCTTGCCGCGATCGGCCAGCTTTCTGCTGGCGTTGCACACGAGATCAACAATCCTGCGGCAGCTATCGAGGCAAATCTCCGATACCTCGATCGCGCACTCCTCGAAGAGTACGAATTTCCCGAAGACGCACGCGACTGCGTGGATGAATCGCTGATGGGCGTTCAACGCATCGCGCGTATCGTGCGACAGTTGCTCGACGCGGGGCGGAGCGCATCACAAACGCAAGGCCACGAATACCCTCTTTGCCAAGCCATCGACGCCGCCGCGCGTGCCGCATGCACCGCAACGCGTAGGCACGTCGAAATCGACATTAGAGTATCCAACGAGCTTATCGTCGCGGGTGATCAGCAGCTTCTCGAGCAGGTCTTTGCGAACGTGCTGACCAACGCAATTCAAGCGATGCCCCCCGAGCGCGAGGGCAAGATTACGATCGAGGCAACTGAAGAAGACGACCTTGTTCAGGTCTTGGTACAGGACAGCGGAACGGGCATGTCCGAGCAAACCTTGAAGCGAGCGCTCGAGCCATTCTTTACGACGCGCGCACTTAATGAAGGAACGGGTTTAGGCTTATCGGTATCGCTTGGCCTTCTGCACGCCGTCAACGGCGAGCTGTGGATAGAGAGCGAACTTGGCGTCGGCACTCGCGTTCACGTGATGTTACGAAAACCTAGCCGCGCTCAGTCGACTGGGGCCTTTGCCACCGTTTCCGGTGGATACTAGAGCGCTTGACCCGCGCCTCGGCGTTCGCTACTGCTTGCACGTTCTGCGGGCATAACTCAGTTGGTAGAGTGGTAGCTTCCCAAGCTGCAAGTCGCCGGTTCGAATCCGGTTGCCCGCTCCAGTAAACGTCCTGTGCTAAAACTAGGCCGCGCATGACGATCGCGGCACTGATATCGATGCTTGGTGCGGCGATGGGAATCGTCGTCGCGGGCCTCGCCTTCGGCTTCTCGACTGCACCGGGATGGCGCGACACTCGCTGGTTCGCTGTCGTTGGCGTTGGGTCCGGCTTCTACACGGGTCTAAACTCGCTCGCGACCTTACGCGATGTTCCCGAACGGTACATCGTCGCAACGTCTCCCTGGCTGGTCCACTTTGCAATGCTCTACGCGGTGGGCCTCTTGTTCTACTCGTGCCGACGTCTGCAGCGCAAACTGGGCAAGCTCGACTACGCGCTCGCCGGCGCGGCAATCGCTGTTGGCCTGGTCTCGCTAATCCCTGGCGCAGCGTTCACCGGCGAAGTCTTTTACAGCGATGTGCGCTGGCTTGGACTGCGTTACGTCATCGCGCGCACGTCGTTGCTTGGAGATGTTTCGCTGATGATCATCGTCGCGATCTCCATTACGTGTTTCGTGTATTTCCTGCGCGCGTTGCGCAAGGGTGGCGAAGGACTGCAGGCGCATTGTCTCGGCGTGGGCCTGATGATGGTGACCATACTCGTGGATTCGATAACATCCACCGGCGTGATCAATATGCCGTACGTCGCGGACGCAGGCTTTGTCGTTTTGGTAGCGCTGGTAGGCGCGAACCTCACTGGACGCTTTGTGGGCAGCGCCACGGCTCTTGACCAGTTGAAGAACGAGCTGGAGTTACGCGTCGAGCAACGCACAGGACAGCTTGCTGAGGTCAACGAGCAACTCATGCGCGCGGAGAAGCTCGCGGCGTTGGGCCAACTCTCGGCGGGCGTTGCGCACGAAATCAACAATCCCGCGGCCGCAGTGAGCGCGAACTTGAAGTATCTCGAACGGGCTTTGCAACAAGGCAAAGTTCCCGACGATGCGCGCGCATCGATTGCAGAATCACTCGACAGTGTGCGTCGTATTGCACGCGTCGTGCGCCAGCTTCTGGATGCCGGCCGATCGGCGGCTGCCGCTGCGAAACCCACGGAGCTGATCTTTAATGTCAGGAACGCGTTCGAAGCCTCGGTGCGACTCGCATTGCGCGCGAGCGAGCGTAAGGTCGATATCCAGCTCGATGTGCCCAAGAGCTTGCGGGCTGTGGGAGAACAGCACGTGCTTGAGCAGGTTTTCACCAACGTCATCGTGAATGCCATTCACGCGATTCCAAAGGAACGCACCGATGGGCGCATTCAGATTCACGCGCATGAGACCAGTACGCACGTGGTTGTTTCTGTAAAGGACAACGGGATCGGAATGAGCGACGAGACTCAGCGCCGCGTGTTCGAGCCCTTCTTCACCACGCGAAGCCTCGACGAAGGTACCGGTCTCGGTCTACCCGTGTCGCTCGGCCTCTTACGCGCGGTGGACGGAAATCTCTCGTTCGAAAGTGAGCTTGGGATCGGCACGACGGCGAGCATCGAGTTGCAGCGAGCACCCGAGCTGATAGCGCAACCGCGCGGGCATGCAGTCGCGGAAGTTCCCCAAGGTAAGCGGCGAAGCCTTCTCCTCATCGAGGACGACAGCAATGTGCGTAACGCGGTCAGCCGACTCCTTTCCGACCGTTTCGAAGTGCTCGTGTGCGAAGGGCCCACCGAAGCGCTGGGCGTCCTCGAAAAAGGACGCTTCGACGTGGTGCTCTGCGACGTGATGATGAGCGGAGAAGGTGGCCCCGGCTTCTACCGCGAGCTTCAGTACCGAGACCCCGGCCTTGCCAAACGCGTCATCTTTTTTACGGCGGGCATCACCAACGCTGAGCATCGCGCGTTCATCGAACACGCCAACGTACAGGTCCTGCACAAACCGATCGACGTAAGTGAGCTCGTTCGCTTCGCCGAAGGCTTGCCAAGCATACGTTAGGTGCCGCACACGCGATTGCGACCATCTTGCTTCGCCTTCTGCAATGCGAGATCAGCTGCCTGCAGTAAAGCACGTCCGTCCTCGCCGTCGTTGGGATAGGACGCAACGCCTACGCTCACCGTCACCGCAATCGAATCAATAACCCCCGCGATCTGAAAGCGTTGCAGCTCGATCGCGCCGCGGACGCGTTCCGCTTTCACGTGCGCGCCTTCGCGTGGCGTCTCCGGGAGAATCAAGACGAACTCTTCTCCCCCGAAACGTGCGACGACGTCAGAGATCCGCCCGCGCACAAGGCCCTCGGGCACTTTGGCGCCGTGCACGAGCACATTGGCAATGTTGCGCAGCACTTCGTCGCCCACCGAGTGTCCGAATTGATCGTTCACAGTCTTCAACTTGTCGATGTCGATCATCAGCACGCCCAGGGCGTGCCCATGCCGACGAGCGCGAGCGATCTCTATCGTCAAACGGTCGTAGAGATAGCGTCGATTGAAGATACCCGTGAGAGGATCGCGCACCGCGAGCTCCTGCAGACGGCGGTTCGCCTCCTCGAGCTCTTGCGTTCGCGCTTGGACCAGACGGTCGAGCTCAAGCTCATGCGCACGCAGTCGCGCGTTGCTCGCCTGTAGTTCGGCCAGCAGAAGATCTCGCTCTTGCTCCAGGTGATACGCAAGAAGCGATTCGTTGAGGGCCTGCATGAGCTGGTCGGGCTCGAAGGGCTTGGACATGAAGCGGTGGGCGTGCCCCCGATTGATCGCCTCGATCACGGTGTCGTAGTCGGTGTAGCCGCTGATGACAATGCGCGCTGCGTTGGGGACGTACTTGAGTGACTCGACGAGCAGATCCACGCCGTTGAGCCCGGGCATGCGCATATCGGTGAGGATCAACGCGAAACTCTGGTCACGCTGCAAAATCTGAATCGCTTGCTCGGCTGAGCTTGCGTACTCACCATCGTATTCGAATTTGAGCGTGCGCCGCAGCGAAGCCAACACCTGGGGATCGTCGTCGACGACCAGGATGCGAATCCGTTTTCCTGTCGTCGAGGTCGTACGCTCGGTCTGCATTGGGCCTACCTACTAGACTACCGGTCAGAGCAGCTATTCAGAGCTTGCTCCGCGCTAGAGATATTTTCTAGCGCCTAGATACGCGCGGCGAAATGCCCCAAATGTCGGTGGCGTAGTCGGTAATCGTCGCGTCGCTCGAGAAGCGTCCCATGCGCGCGACATTCAGAATGGCACGCCGAGTCCATTGCGCTTGGTCCCGAAAGAGCGCGTCCACCTTCGTCTGTGTATCGCGGTACGCGGCAAAGTCTTGCAAGAGCATGAACTCGTCCCGTTCGAGCAGGCTCGAGACCACGGATAGATACCGGTTTGGCTCTTCGGGAGAAAACATGCCCGATGAAATTGCGTCGAGGACTCCCTTCAGGTCGGCGTCGCCTTCGACGCAGGCATGGGGGTCGTAGCCGCTCTCTTTCTTCGCTTGGACTTCTTCGGCGGTCAGGCCGAAGACAAAAATGTTCTCCGCGCCGACCGCATCCAAAATCTCGATGTTGGCCCCATCGAGTGTGCCGATCGTGAGCGCGCCGTTCATCGCGAACTTCATGTTGCCGGTGCCAGATGCCTCCATACCGGCGGTGCTGATTTGTTCGGACAAATCCGCCGCGGGAATGATGCGCTCGGCTAGCGACACGCTGTAGTTGGGAATGAACACGACCCGCAGCGCATCACGCGTATCTGGATCTGCATTCACGACCTTCGCAATGTCGTTGGCGAGGTGAATGATCTGCTTTGCGCGCTCGTATCCCGGCGCCGCCTTGCCGCCGAAGATCACCGTGCGCGGCGTGCGGCCGCGATCCACTTTGGATTTAATACGTCGGTACAGGTTCACGACGTGAAGCAGGTTCAAGAGCTGGCGCTTGTACTCGTGAAAACGCTTGACCTGCACGTCGAACAGCGACCGGGTATCTACAACTACGCCTACGTCGCGAGCAATGATCTTGCCAAGGCGCTCTTTGTTCGTAGCTTTTGCCGCTCGCCACCGCTTCTGGAACTCGGCGTCGTCCGCCACCTTCTCAAGTCCCGAAAGCTCGTCGAGCGCCGTGACCCATGTGTCCCCGATCACCTCGCTAATGAGCGAGGCAAGCGGCGGATTGCACTGCAAAAGCCAACGACGCGGCGTCACGCCATTGGTCTTGTTGCGGAACTTGCCGGGCATCATGCGATCGAAGTCAGGGAACATGCGCTCTTTGAGCAGCTGGCTGTGCAGCGCCGAAACGCCGTTTACCGAGAAGCTCCCTGCGATCGCGAGGAAAGCCATGCGAACTTGCTTCTCACCGTGATCATCGATGAGCGACATGCGTGGCGCCATCGTCGCATCCCCGCCCGAGTGCGCACGTACTTCTACGAGCAGCCGACGGTTGATCTCGGTGATGATCTGCATATGGCGCGGCAGCACGCGTTCCATCAACCACACCGGCCAGCGCTCGAGCGCTTCGGGCAGAAGCGTGTGATTGGTGTAGGCGAACGATTTTTGAACGATGCCCCACGCGCGCTCCCAGCCGATATGATGCTCGTCCAGCAAAAGGCGCATCATCTCGGCGATCGCGATTGCCGGATGCGTATCGTTCAGCTGAAAGACCGCGCGATCGGGAAGTGAATCAAGATCCTTATGCACCTTTAGATGACGGCGCACCGCGTCCTGCAGCGTGGCCGAGACGAAGAAGTACTCTTGCTTCAGGCGCAATTCCTTGCCCTGCATCACCTGATCGTTGGGGTAAAGAACTCGCGAAATGTCTTCCGATGCATTCTTGAGACGCACGGCTTCCACGTAGTCACCGCGATTGAAGTTCGAAAGCTCGAACTCGCGCGAGGCCTTCGCGCCCCACAAGCGCAACGTGTTCACGCACTCGTTGCGATAACCAGGCACCGGAATGTCGTGCGCCATCGCGATCACGTCATCCGTGTCCACCCAATCGAACGCGAGCTCGCCAGTCGCATCCAGACGTGACTGCACCCGTCCGTTGAACTTAATCTTGTGCAAGTGATCGGGTCGCGAGATTTCCCATGGGCTGCCAAACGCGAGCCAGTTGTCCGGCTGTTCGACCTGCGCGCCGTCCACAATCGTCTGCCGGAAGATTCCGTAGTCGTAGCGAATGCCGTAGCCGACCGCCGGCAGTCCCAGCGTCGCCATCGAATCCAAAAAGCATGCAGCCAAGCGCCCGAGGCCCCCGTTGCCGAGACCGGGATCGGGTTCTTGTTCGACAATCTCGTCGAGCTCGACGCCGATGTCTTTCAGCGCCGCGCGCGTCTCTTCCAGGATGCCCAGATTCAACAAGCCATCGCGGAGCAAGCGTCCAAGCAAGTATTCCATCGACAGGTAATAGACGCGCTTCACGTCGTCGTCGTAGTAGCCCTGCTGCGTCTTGGTCCAGCGGTCCATCATGCGATCGCGCGAAGCTCTGGCGACGGACCACATCACATCGCGCGCTGTCAGCGAGTACTCGTCTTTGCCAAGTGTGTACTCGACGTGATTGGCGATGGAGACCTTGATGGACTCAGCGTCCATTCCTAGGTCGTATTTCGTAAGCGTATGCAGAGGTTTGGGGCGCGAGCTTCGAAGCATGCGCGAGACCATATCGGCTTTGGTCCGAAGGTAGAAGCGCTTCTGCATCCGACGAAGATCGCGTAGAGTGAGCGCCGATGAAGACGCACGTTGCTATCCTTTTCCCGACTATTCTCGTTGCGATTTCTGCGTGCGGACACGCAGCGATGCGCCCGGCCATTCCGGCTGCTGCACTCACCAGCGAGGCGCCAGGTATGCCCGCCGCAGCAACACAAGCGAGCGCGCCGGGCCGCATCTGCGTGCGCATGATTGAAGTAAAGTGGTCAGGCGTGCCCGGCGCAGCGCCGACCGTGCATCGTACGGAAGACCAGGCGCGCATCCGAGCTGAGATGATTGCCAACTCGGCGGCCGACCCTACATCGCATTTCGAAGAGCTTGCGCACAACTACGGGGATGCTGCGATCGTGGGCACCACGTGCGAGACTGGCAAGCTCGTCACGCGGGGCGATGGCACTCTCGACGCCAATGTCGAAGCGACAGCCTTCGGACTCACGGTGAATGAAGTCGCAGCTCCCGTCCGGACCGCACACGGATTTGTCGTGCTCATGCGAGGCCCCGACACGACGGCTGCGCCGACCGAGATTTCGGCGCGCCATATTTTGATCAGCTTTCACGGCGCAAGCGGTGCCACAGAGGCCGTCACGCGCACTCGCGAGGAAGCGCTTGTTCTCGCGCAAGCGGTCGCGACTCAAGCGCGCGCGCCAGGCGCCGATTGGGATGCCTTGGTGCGGCAGCACTCGGACGAGCCGCAAGCCGCCGAGCGCCAAGGCGATCTGGGACGCTTTGGCCATGGCCGCATGGTGCGTGCGTTCGAGCGTGCCGCGTTTGCGCTCAACGTCGGCGAAATCAGCGAGGTTGTGGAAACCAACTTTGGCTTCCACGTTATTCATCGCTACGAATAAGCGGCCAGCCTTCCCGCTCTTTACGCGTTTTGAGCTCGCAATTGCGTCCAGTCGACGACTTGGATTGACGAGGGCGCAACTCGGAAGTTGACTGCGCGTCGGTCCCCACGACATCGCCACCGATTTCGAATGGTACGTCGCGGTCGAACTCCATGCGGCACGAGGTCAGCATCCAATCGTGCATATTCGGAATCGGATGGGTGCCACGCCAAAGTCGAATCATGTGACGAGTGCCCTCGAGTGGACTCGCGGCGTAGACACGCACAGACATACGACCAGGCACCGAGTGCGCGAAGGGGAAGGCTCGAAAGTGCAGGCCGAGCTCGGTCGTCGTGCTGCATCCAGCAACACCCGCCGGTCCGCGATAGAGCACCGCGCCGCGTTCGCCGTTGGGCACGGGAACTGCTTCACCAGCTTGATTGATCGTTAGCGCGGGCTCGCCCGTGTTGATCACTGTGACGTGCGCAGGACCGCTTCCAAAAACGTGGCGAGGAACGGTGCGCGTAAACATGCTGCGCATGTAGCCAACGAATGCACCCTGCGCTTCGCGCAGCGCGGGCGGAAAGAGCGCGAGCTGCTTTTGGTAGTCGCTGATGATCTCCGCATCCCAACCGGTGCCGGCAAATGGCGTAAGGCGTCCCTCAGCTTCGACTAAGGTGAACTTGCGCAGCGGCGGCGCATGATTGCGCAACGCTGCGATGTACTGCAGCGCCTTTACCGCTTTGGGCGCACCAAGCTCGCCCGCCCACCCGTTGCCTGTACCGAGCGGCAAGAGACCGAGTGCAGGAAGCGCGAGGCCAAAGTCGCGCATTTCATTGAGAAGACCCACCGCCGTGCCGTCGCCCCCTCCGGAAAGAAGCAAATCGCACGGTCGTGGCTGGAGCTCCTCGCGAATGAAACGACGTGCGTCTTCAATGGAGCGCGTCACCTCCACTCGCGCCCCAGGAAGAATCTCGCGCGCGAGACTGCCCATTTTCTCGGAGCCTTTGCGCGAACGCGCGTTGATCATGACGGCCACGGACATGGGGGCGTGCACTCTACCAAATCTCGCTTAGGCTGCGGAGCTGTGAATGCAATCACCCTACGCGAGTGGCTGGCCGAAAAACCATTCACCCTGACTATGTCGTCCGGCTTCTTTGGCTTTTTCGCCCATACCGGCATGTTGATGGTTCTTGAGGAAGAAGGACTATTGCCGGCACGCGTCACAGGTTCGAGTGCGGGTGCGCTTATCGGTGGATTGTGGGCGTCGGGCATCAGCGCGAGCGATCTCGGCGAGGAGCTCGTGCGTCTTTCGCGTGAGGATTTTTGGGATCCCACGCCGGGCTTTGGCCTTTTGCGGGGCAAGCGCTTTCGCGAGAAGCTCGGCTCGCTCTTGCAGAAGAGCGAGATGAAGGACACACGCGTGCCCGTGTCGATTTCAGTCTTCGATGTGCTGACCAACAAGACTCGCGCGTTGTCGGAGGGCTCGATGGCGGCAGCGATTCACGCATCGTGCGCGGTGCCGTTTTTGTTTCATCCAGTGTGGATCGGCGGGCGGCCCTACTTGGATGGAGGCATCACCGATCGACCCGGCTTGCACTCGGTGCGAGGCGACGAACGCGTCTTCTATCACCATCTTTCCTCGCGCTCGCCGTGGCGCAAGCGCGGCAGCAAGAGCCTGGATGTTCCGCAGCGCGAGGGGCTCACGGCTTTGGTGATCGACCATCTACCGCGCGTCGGTCCGTTTAAGCTCGAAATTGGCAAGCACGCTCTCGAAGAGGCGCGACGCGTGACGAAGCGAGCATTGTCGGCCGAAGTTCATCATGGCCTTGTGCGTTTTTGAGCTAGGACAATTTCATGCGCGTCTATTCGTGGAATGTGAACGGCCTGCGCGCCGTCGCAAAAAAAGGTTTCACCGAGTGGCTTCGGGGCAGTGAAGGCGATGTAGTCGCGCTCCAAGAAGTGCGGGCGCCATTCGAGAAGATCCCGAAAGACCTCCACGAACCCCATGGTTATCGAGGGCACTTCACTCACGCAGAGCGTCCTGGCTACAGTGGCGTAGGTCTGTACACGAAACGCGCGCCTGACGAGATTGTGCTTCACCTGGGAGCCAAGGACCTGGACTGCGAGGCGCGTCTGCAGATCGCCCGCTTCGGTAAGCTGCGCGTCGTGAACGGGTATTTCCCGAATGGTAACGGTAAGGACCGCGACAACAGTCGCATCCCATTCAAACTGAAGTTCTACAAACTGCTCTTCGCATTACTCGAGCCCGCGATGAAGAAAGAGCCCATCTTGGTCATGGGCGACTTCAATACGGCGCACATGGAGATCGATCTTGCGCGTCCCAAAGAGAATCGCGAAACGAGCGGATTTACCGAAATAGAGCGTCAGGAATTCTCGCGATGGATTGACGCTGGCTGGGTCGACACCTTTCGCAACTTCGAAAAAGGCGAAGGTCACTACACGTGGTGGAGTCAGCGCTTCAACGTGCGTGCAAAGAACATTGGTTGGCGAATCGACTACATTCTCGCGTCGCCCAAAGCGATGAAGTACGTGAAGGCCGCGCAAATTCATCCCCACGTCATGGGTTCGGACCACTGTCCGATCAGCGTGGACCTCGACGAGACTATTCTGCGCGCGCGCTAGCGCCGTGGGCTGTGAGCGTCCCCTCGCGTAGCATCGTGCGGTTTGCGCTATCCGGTACATTCTGCGCGCGCGCTTGCTCGCGGGGCATGCGCAGATAGTCGAGGCGGAATCGCAGAGCGGCGCCTCGGGGATTTGCGAACCGAAGCTCTCGCTCGGAGCCTTCTTCTCTGTTCGCTTGCACGCGCGTGTCGCTTGCTTCTTCGCGCACAATGATCGCGGCTGTCGCGCCCTGTGAGCGCGCGTGATCCTGGAATGATCGGGTGTAGATCAACGTTTGAAGCGAGCTCTCATCTCCTTCAACCCATGCAGTGAGCTCCAAGCGGCGGAAAACATCGCCCGTGGGAAATGCGTGCCCGACGTCGCGAGGCGAAAGCGTTGCGCTGAAGATCCACGCGCCGCCTTCTGCGGAGAGGCGTGTACGAACGTCGAGAGAGCGGTTAAGTGTCTCAGGGTCGGTGCCGGCAAAGACGTGACTGCGATAGCGACGACCGTTCGCTGCCGTTCGCATCGGCATATGACAGCTTTGGCAAGAACGGCCTGAACGCGCAGCGGGCGACGCAAGTTACTCTCGGTAGGTGTTCTGCATCGGCTCGCTCGTGGTAGCGAGATCGCCGCGATGCACATTTGACGTCGGGAAGTTGAACTGATGGCAACCCGCGCAAAATTCGCTGCTGGTCATCTGCGCGAGCCGCATGGACGCATGGGGTGCGCTCGGGTCAGGCATGTGTGCGCCAAGCACGTGCTCCTCGCGCACATGGCAGACGGCGCACGACACCCCTTCTGCGATGGCGTTCGCATCCGGCTCGCGTTCGCCTGCCTGCATGAGTGGCGCGTGACAGTTACGACAGAACGCACTTGGCTCCACCGCGTACGAAGCTTGGAATACTTCGTCGCGGAAGCTTTGTGCGTGGAGAGATGATCGCCACTCGGCAGCAATCTCGGCGTGGCAGCTCGAGCAGGATTGCGAATCGACCGAGGTAAGACCTCGCGGCACTCCGCCTACGCTGACGGGTGCGTCGCCGCCGTGAAAAAGCTCGCTTAGGCGCGGCGTCGCAAAAGCTACCCCGGCCGTTGCGGTCACCAAGACGACGATCACGCCGCAGTATCTAACGCTACGGAGCATTCTACGTTAGGGCCGCGCGGACCTGCATTCTGGTGGCACAGCAAGCTGGCTATCCCGTCCCCCGCGAGCGCGCGCAACGACGCAAGACAACTCATCGCACGCTTCACTCGGCATTCGGCGCATCATGCACCCCAGTGCCTCGTGCAGCTCCTGCGATGCCGCACTTAACTGCGCATCGCAATCCGCGCGAACCGCTTCGTCTTGCTGCGCGCGCGCAGCGATTAATTGCAACAGCAAGCTCACAGCCTCGTCCGCGTCTTGCAGTGCTTGACTGCGCAGCGCCTGCATCAAGAACGGAATCGCGATCGCGAACTGACGCGCATCGGCGTAGGTGCCTGCCATGCCGTACTGCGCCGCAGCGCGTGCCTCGCTCGTAGCTGTCGCGCTCTGCAGCACGCGAAGGTGTTCGTCCTCGCGCACGCGTTCATCGGCGCTTAAGGGCCGCGCACTTTGTATTGCGGGATCGAACAGTGTGGGTGTTCGTTCGAGAGGCACGGCGGGTGCGGGCGGTGGCGTCCTTTGGGTCACCGCCATGAAGTCAGGATCGAAACAGGTTGCGGCGCTTTCTGGCTCAGCGCTATCACTTGGGGATTGGTCGACGGCGACGCCTTGCGCAGCTGGCGCGGCGGGCACATTGGAAGGCGGTGATTGACTCCCACCGCACGCCGACACGAGAAACGCCGCCACGAACAAGTTGTGTTGGATTCGCATTCGCGCACGGTAACCCATGTGGCTCTCGCGTAAAGCGCGGAGCTTCGTTAAAGTTGCGCGGATGATCGACCCTCTCATTGCGCCCATCGCGTGGGCCGCCGTGGCGGCTGCAAGCGCTGGCGCCTACGTTTGGGGACGGGTCGCCGGGCAGCGCCGCGTCTCCACAGTCACGCGCATGAAGCAGCGGCTCGCAACACTCCCGACGCCCGTTCGCGAGAGCTTGGACTTCCCTATCCACGCACGCACTCGAAGGCGATTGCGTTTTGCGTCCGGACCGGAGATATAGACCTGCACGTCGACCCGGCTCATTTGCTGATCATCTCGGACCTGCTCAATGGTTGGACCGGAGCGTCAGATCAGATGCCTTGCGCGCCGGCGCGCAAGGCGCGTATCGACAATCCGACGGGCCGCCGCGCGTGACTCTCGTTGGATCCGAGAAGGAACCTCTGCTCCTCACCGCGGATCCCGAGTTGCTCTAGAGTTCGCGGCCCCAGACGATCGACGTGATGAGCGCCGCTGGCGTTACGTCAAATGCTGGGTTGAACACGTGGGCGTCCGTCGGCGATTTTCCGCCGCGCACCTCGTCGGCAGAACGCTGCTCAATCGGAATGTTAGCACCCGTCGCAGTGTTTGCATCGAAGGTCGTGCGCGGTCCGACCACGTGAAAAGGAATTCTATGATGGTGAGCAAGCACCGCGACACCGTAGGTGCCGATCTTATTTGCAACGTCTCCGTTGGCGGCCACCCGATCGCACCCAACAAAGCAGCGCTGAATCTTGCCGTCACGCATAAGCGTTGCCGCCATGTTGTCGCAGATCAGCGTGTACGGAATATTTAGCTTGGATAGCTCCCACGCCGTGAGTCGCGCCCCCTGCAAAAGAGGACGCGTTTCATCGACGTAAACGTGAATGCGTTTTCCTTGCTCATGGGCGCGGCGGATCACGCCGAGTGCGGTACCGATACCAACCGTCGCAAGTCCTCCGGTATTGCAATGCGTGAGAAGATTGTCGCCATCACGCACGAGCGCGGCGCCTTCGTCGGCCATCGACTCGCAAAGGTCGACGTCCTCGTCAAAGAGACGTTCCGCTTCCGCCACGAGCTTTGCCGGGTGTGTTGCAAGCGGCGATAGGCGATCCATCGCGTACATGAGATTCACCGCAGTGGGCCTTGCTTCGCGCAGCTCGGCTGCGGCGCGTACCACTTGCGCAGCACTCGCGCCTGATTCGGCGAGTTGGGCAAGCGAGAGCGCTGCGGCAACGCCGATGAGTGGCGCGCCTCGAACCGCAAGGCGTCGAATGATCGCGATCATGTCGAGATGGGAGTGGACCACTATCCACTTCTCTTCATGCGGAAGGAGCGTCTGATCCAAAATGGAAAGTTCGCCATCGTGCACGCGTAGCCCGAGTGACTCGAGATTCTTCATAGCGTGCGCGCTCCAAGCTTTTGCGCAGCGAATACAAACGTTCGAGCTCGGCACTTGGCAACTGAGTAATCCCGCCGAGCTCGTGCGCAGATTTCAAGATTTGCGCCGTGTGTTCGATGCGCTCCATGCCGTTGTAAGCCTCTTCAAAATCTTCGCCCCAACTAAGAGCGCCATGTCGCGCCAAGATCATCACGCGTGATTCCGGCAAGAACGACCGCACCGATTCAGCCATCTGCGTTGTACCTGGCTCGGCGTAACGGGCGATGGGAATGTGCCCAACGGCAAGGATGATCTCGGAGAGCGCCTCGCGCGGAAGCTCGCTCATCTCGGGGTAGGCAACACTCCACGCGATCGCGGTCGGCGGATGAGCGTGGACGACCACGCGTGCGAGCGGGCAGCGCTTGAAGACCTCGAGATGCAAAAGGCGCTCGCCGGACGGCGCACCGGCAACAACCCGGTTGTCTAACGTGATGACGGCCAGGTCGTCCTCTCGGATGAACGCCTTATTCCGCGCGGTCGGCGTAATGACAATCTCGTCGTCCGAGATACGGACACTGATATTTCCGTCGGCGGCGGCGAGTAGATTGCGCGCGTGCAAACGCTTGCACAAGTCGACGATTCCCGCACGGCTCTCGGCGATATTCATGCCGGGGAGTCTGCCTAAGCAACGGAGTTCGCGCTACACTTCGCGCATGTCGGCAGCGCATATCGAACGGCGTCGCAAGTTGATGCAGAAACTCCGTGGCACAGCGGTGCTAATCGCTGCCGGCGCCAGGGTGCCGCGAAATTACCGCGCCAATACTTATCCATTTCGAGCGTCGAGCCACTTTCTCTATCTCGTTGGGCGCCCTATCGAGAACGCGATGCTTCTGCTTTCTGATGGCGACGCCACACTCTTTGTTCCCGAGCGAACCACCGACGATGCTCTTTGGGATGGACCGGGTCTGGCCAACGAAGAGCTGGCAACGCTCACCGGGTGCAAAGTCCGCACGCTTGAGCACTTGCAGGACGCTCTACACGGCAGAGCTCTCGCCACGCTTGCGGCGAGCGACACTATCACTCGCGACGAACAATCGCGGCTCCTTGCGCGCGCGATTGCGCCACTGACCTACTCGAAGGAAGACGAAGCACTCGCGGACGCGATGATCGAGTTGCGCCTTGTACACGATGCTCAGGCGATCGAAGAGTTGCGGCGCGCTGCCGCTACGACCGAGCTTGCGCACCGCGCGGGCATGAGTGCCACAAGAGCTGGCGTGCGCGAATCCGACGTGCGTGCGGCGATGGAGCATCCGATACTAGCCGACGGCGGCGCGACCGCTTACGGATCGATCGTAACTGTCCACGGCGAGGTGCTACACAGCAACGACTACGACGGCACGCTTGCAGCCGGCGATCTTTTGCTCGCGGATGTGGGCGCCGAAAGCGTTGGCGGCTTCGCCGGCGACGTGACGCGCACGTGGCCCGTGTCTGGACGCTTTTCGCCAAGCCAACGCGCGTATTATGAAGTCGTGCTCCGTGCGCAGAAGCGCGCGATCGAAGCTGTGAAACCGGGCGCGCGCTATCTCGACGTGCATCTTCTTGCGTCGACCGAGCTCGTCAAAGGCTTGTGTGAGCTTGGCGTGTTGCGGGGAGATCCCAGCGAGCTCATCGCAGAGGGCGTGCAGGCTCTCTTTTTCCCGCACGGCATCGGGCATCTGTTGGGTCTCGATGTGCACGACATGGAAGACCTCGGCGATCGCGCCGGCTACGCCAAAGGGCGCACGCGAAGCAAACAGTTTGGTCTTTGCTATTTGCGTCTCGATCGCGATCTCGTTCCGGGAATGGCCGTTACGATCGAGCCTGGTCTCTACCATGTGCCTGCGATCTTCTCGCATCCTGAGCTCAGCAAGCTTGTGGCAAAGCACGTCAATCAAACCGAGCTGAAGAAGTATTCGGACGTGCGCGGCATTCGCATCGAAGATGACGTGCTTGTTACCCAGACGGGCCACGAGGTTTTGACGCGCGCCATCGTCAAGGAAGCAGGCGACGTCGAGCGTGCTGTCGGAGCACAATCATGACGATTCGAAAGATCGCGCACATTGGGCACCCGATTTTGCGGACGCGTGCGCGCGAGCTCACGCGCGAAGAGCTTCTCTCCCCGGGCATCCAGACCTTCATCGATGACCTTATCGAGACCATGCACGACGCGGATGGCGCAGGTCTCGCCGCAAACCAAGTTTACGAGCCGGTTCGCATCTGTGCGATCGAGGTGCGCAACAATCCGCGCTATCCGTACAAGCCGAACATTCCGCTCACCGTCCTTGTCAATCCCGTGCTCACACCAATCGACGACGAGAGCTTCGACAACTTCGAAGGCTGCTTGAGCGTTCCGAACCTGCGCGGTGTCGTGCCGCGCAACGTGCACTTGCATGTCAAAGCATGGGATCGCCAGGGCGGGATCATCGACAGCGTTGTGCACGGCTTGACGGCGTGCACTTTCCAGCACGAAGTCGATCACCTCGACGGCAAGCTTTTTCTCGATCGTGTCAAAGACACGAGCACGCTTTGCACTTGGAGTGAGTTCGAGCGCCAGCACCGTGATGCCTTTGCGGATCGCGTGCGGGCACTCGTCGCTCGCGTCGGATCTTAGCCTCGCTTCGGACATTGCAGATTCTTCGCGTGGGCCTTACGTTTGGCTCGCGAAAGTTGGAGGAACGGCAATGGCACGGATGGTTCAATGCGTGAAGTTGGGACGTGAAGCAGAAGGTCTCGATCGACCGCCGTTTCGCAACGCTCTTGGCGAACGACTTTTTCAGAATATCTCGAAAGAGGCGTGGAAGACCTGGATCGCGCACTCGACGATGCTTATCAACGAGAACCGTTGGGACATGTTGAATCAGCAGCACGCTCAAAAGCTTCTCGCCGAGTGTGAGAAGTTCTTCTTCGGCGAAGGATCGGCCATGCCGGAAGGCTACGTCGCACCGGTAGCGGGTGCGCAGGCGCAAGTCGCTCCTCCTGCGGACGAGAAGAAATAGCTAGCAGTGGCAACGTCGCGGCCCGAAACGTCCCAGCCCAAGCGGTCCGAGGACGCCAAAGCGTTGCACCAAGACAAGGCCCGCACCTATGGCGCGCTGGCCGATGCACTCGAAGCCTTCGGCAATCGCGTATCACTTGCGTTGCTCTTCGTCTTCATCGCCGCGGTAGTGTTGCTTGCCGCTGGCCTCGTGCGCGGAATTCCTGTCGCCACCATAAGTGGCGCGGCTGCCCTCTTGGTCTTTCTGGGGATGCAAGTATGGCATGCGCGCATCCATGCGAAGCGCGACGACGCGCGCGTGCGCGAAGGAATTCATACGCGGCACATCGCGCGAATCCTCGGCGAGTGGAAAGACTTTGCCGTGGGCCAGTCCACGCTCGCGCACAACCATGCCTACGCATACGACATCGATCTCGTAGGCCAAGGCTCGCTCGTGCAGCGACTCGATGTCACGCACACGCGCAACGGCGAGAACACCCTCGTCGCGTGGCTTGCCGCGGCCGCAACTCCCGATGAAATTGCGCAACGGCAAGAGGTCGTTGCTGAGCTTGCCGAGAAGGTTTCGTTTCGCGAAGACCTCGAAGCTGCTGCGCTGCGGGCGAGTGGGGACACGAAGCTTGATCCCGAGCCATTCCTGCAGTTCATCCAGAAGGAGCCGCGAGTCTTTGCGAGTCGGCCCTGGCTCGTGCCGATCATGTTTGTCTTGCCCATAGCGACGCTCTCGCTAATCACGCTCGCAGCATTGGGCGTGGTCCCGCACTTTAGCTGGGCAGCAAGCCTCGGGCTCTCCTTGCTCGTAAATCTGGCGCTTTCCGTGGCGGTTCACGAGGCGTTGAACCTGATCGCCGCGCGCAAGGGCTATGCGGAAGCCTTCGGCGAAATGCTGCGCGTTGCCGAAAGAGCACCCTTCTCATCGCCTTCGGCCATGGCCCTGCGTGATCGAATGATCATCGACGGCGCGACGCCGTCCGCGCAAATGAAGCGGCTCGAAACCTGGGCCGGCCTCGCTGAGCTACGCACGCAGCCGCCCATTCATTTCATCTTCAACCAACTGCTGCTTTGGGACCTTCACTGTCTCTTCCGGTTGGAACGGTGGGCCGTTCACGTCGGTAGACACGCCCATCGCTGGTTCGAAGTCCTTGGCGAGCTTGAGGCCTTGTCTTCGCTCGCCGCGCTATTGCATCAGGACCCCGATGCGATCTTTCCCACGATTGCGCCTTCATCGGGCGCACTCGAAGCAACACGCATCGCGCATCCGCTTCTCCTACCAACCGTACGGGTCGCCAATGATGTGCATCTGAAGGGTCCTGGCTCCGCGGCGCTGATTACGGGATCGAACATGGCGGGTAAGAGCACTTTGCTGCGCGCCGTGGGACAGAACATTGCGCTCGCGCTCGCCGGAGGCCCCGTGTGCGCGGCGTCTATGACTTGCCCTCTTGTTCGCTTGCGGGCGAGCATGCGCGCCGAAGATTCGCTGCAAAGCGGCGCGAGCTATTTCCGCGCCGAACTTTTGAAGCTGCAAAGCGTGATCGAAGACGCCGAGAAAGATCCGCCGATCTTCTTTCTTCTCGATGAGCTCTTGCGTGGCACCAACGCCTCCGCTCGCCATGCAGGTTCGCGCGCCATCATCCTTCACCTACTGACGCGCCGCGCCACAGGGATGGTGGCCACCCACGACACGGCCCTGGCCACGCTGGAACACGAGCTGCCCGGCCGTGTTTGGAACGCACATTTCACAGATGTAGTGCAGGAGGGTGAAATGACCTTCGATTACAGCCTCCGCGAGGGGGTCGTGAAGACCAGCAATGCCTTGCGTTTGCTGAAATTGGCCGGGGTGGATGTGTCCGACGAAGCTCTCCGGTCGGAGCTCGAACCTGCGCAGAAAATAGCGATCAAACCTGCGTAATAAGTTACGATTTGCCGTCTCGTGCGTAACTTTCAGTATCTGAGCGGGCTCCTGCAGCTCGAGAAGCTTCCGACCGCTGACGACCGGCGTGCGGCCTGGCGGCAAAGCATCGCCGCGCTCGCCGGCGAGGCGATGGAATTTCAGCCCGTCCCGCTCGAAGGTCTCAATCCGGATGCGCTTCTGGTGAACGTGCGAGTTGCGTTCCAGGACAACCTCGTCGATGACCTGGACTTTCTGTCGCCGCCAAGTGCCGCGGCTGCCCTTTACGAGCTTGCTGCGGCGTTGCCGACCAGCAACGAGAAGCGCGAGCTCGGGCGCCGTGTCGCCAAGCGCTTGCAAGAAGGAGACGCGCCTACTTTCGTCGCACTCGCGACTTCGCTAGCGCTGGGATCGAAACGCGGGCTGTCGGGACCTCGCATGCGGGCGCGCGTTGCCCTTTCACTCGACTTGCCGGCCGGCAATGGTGCGCGAGCTGATGCGCTTGCGTTGGCACTCGTTTCACGACGAGAGCTTTTGCGTGAATGGGTAAGCGTTGCATCGATCGGCTCGTTGCCTTCGCGCCGCCTCGCGGCACAGTTGCTTGAGCACGCCGCGAGGGAAGCCGCGACGCGCGCCGCTCAAGGCGACGACAGCGCGGCGCGCATCTTTCTGGGAGAGAGGGTCGTGTCTTCCTGGACGCGTCTCCTGTCGGATCGCGAGCCACTCGTTTGGCGCCACGTCGCGGCAGCACGCGGCCTCCTGTCCGATGCGATTCCGATTTTCGGTGAGCAGATCGATCGCGATTTGCGCCCCGCACTCAGCATGACCGAGTGGCGTCGTGCAGCAGCCTCGTTGGCGGCACGTGTCGCAATTTCCCCCGCCAAAGCGATGCTGCGTATCGAACAGCTGCTCGCGAGCGACGTGTTCAAGCAAGACCCCGGCATGACAGCGGCCATGATCTACGGCCTTCCCCGTGCGGCGGAGGCGGAGCCCGACACCACCAACAGGCTGCTCGAGATGCTCGTCAAGGTCGGCAACATTGACACCTTCGATGCACTCGCCGAGCTTCGACGCGAACGCAGCAGCGATTCCATCGGCGCATCTGCGGCTGAGGCTGCACGTACTCAGTTGCGCGAACACCTCGCCAAAGGTACGGACGACGACGGCAAGCGCGCACTCATCGAGTGCCTGATCGAAGAGCTTGCGCCCTCGAGCGAGCGCCCCACGAAATCGCTGCGCGAACAAATCGCCGCCGCGCAAATCGCATTTTCCGAGAAGAGTGCGAAGGACGCGTTCCGCGCCGCCGAGCCGATCGTTGGCGCGGCCCTCGTGATGCTCGACCGCTTATCGAATGACAACGACACGACGCCCGAGGGCCGCGCGCGGGTCTTCCGCACGTTACGAGAGCTGGACATCGGTATCTTGGAGACGTCCGCGTTGAGCGACATGCTCGTTTTGGGAGCTAAGCTCGAAGAGTCAGGCCCGCCACCCCTTGCGAGTGTCTATAGCCGCTTGTCGGAGTGGTTTCTCTCCAAGGAAAAGACGCCGGTGCGTCCCAACGAAGGCGTCCCCCACATGACGCTTCGGTTACGGCGCTTGCGCGGGCTTTTGCATTTGGTGGACGCCGAGGGCGGGGCCGATGATGAAAAGAACTCCGATCTACGCGACCGACGGCTTCAGACCGCACGCGTACTTCTCGCGCGTGCGCGCGAGGATGCGCCTTCGCCGTTGCGTCGTACCCTTTGCGCGACGCTTGCTCGTGTGTCGGACGCGCTCGTTCGCGAAGACGTCTGTGAGCTCTCCGACATGCTGATCGCGACGGTGAGCCAGGTCACTTCAGAGCAGGACCTGAACATCTTGGCCGAAGCGTCGGCCGTGCCCGATTTCGAAGCTGCCCTGCGTGCGTACATGGTCGTTGAGCGCAGCACCGATCCCACGGCGCCCGAGACTGTCATTAGTCCGCTTGCTGAGCTTGCCCGCGGTTTGCCCCCAGCGAGCTCACCGCGCGTCGAGGCTCTGCGCCACGTACTCATTCGCCTTGCACGCGTTCTTGAGATCTTGACGAATGCGCACTCGCTCGCCGACTTGCCGTCGAACGACGAGGAAGAAACGCTCGCACCGTTGCAAATGGCTGTGCATTCGCTTGCGCAGTTGGTGACTGGCGCGCGCCGCCGCATCGGGATTCTTGCGCGCGAAGACGCGCCGATGTCGGGCGCATCGATTCGTATTGTCGATCTCTCTATCGATCGCGCGGTGGCCGGCGCTCGCACCGAGCTCGAAGAAGCCGTTGAGCAGTCTGTCGCCGTGCTCAACGAGGAGCTGCCAGCGGCCTTCGCCAAGGTGATCGGCAGCACGCTCGAATACATCCGCAATTTGCCCGCCGAATCGAAGGGCCGCTCGCGCATGAGCCGGTTGCCTCAAAAACCGGCGGAAGCGCCTCTTCCCCCGTGGCTTCCGCCTGGCCGCACGCTCGGTGGTTTCTTCGTGATGCGGGCCCTTGGTTCGGGCGCGGGAGGCTCGGTCTTCGTCGTGAAGCGCGCCGACGAGCGCAACGACCGTGGCGCGGAGACCTTTGCGCTCAAAGTTCCCGAGTACGACGGCGCGGCCGCGCGTACCTTGTCGGAAAACGAGTTCCTACGACTCTTCCGCGAAGAGGCAGGCGCATTGCTCGCAGTTCCGCCCCATCAGAACCTTGCTCACTTCGTCACATTCGACGCGGGCGCGCGGCCAAAGCCCATTCTCGTGATGGAGCTTGTGCAAGGCCCGAGTCTTGAGCGCGCGATTGAGCAGCGCACATTGGGTACGAGCTCAGCGCTGCGCTTCCTCGATGGCATCGTGTCCGGCCTTGAGGCTATGCACGCGCTTGGCATCGGCCATCTCGACATCAAACCTTCGAACGTGATTTTGCGATCGAGCCGGGGACAGGCCACCGCCGAGGAGCCCGTGCTCGTGGACTTCGGGCTCGCGGGCCGCAAGCTTCGCCCCGGCTGCGCCACTGGCAACTACGGCGCTCCCGAGATCTGGGGCCTTCACCCGGACGGCTACGATCCGAAACCGATGGCCGCCGATATCTATGCACTGGGTTGCGTTGCGTATGAAACGCTTACCGGTAAAACACTTTTCAGCGCGCCGAATGAGATGGCCTTCATTGCCACGCACGCCTCGCATGACGGGATGCCCGAGCCTCTGCAAGAGCTCAATCAGAAGCCTGAAATGAAGAAGATTGTGGACCTGCTTCAAAGCACCTTGCGCCAGGATCCACGCAATCGCATAACGGCCACCGCCTTCCGTGATGGTCTTCGCGAAGCTGCGAAGGACATCGCCACTGCGGCCTGGCCGCTAGGCGCGTAAGTTTCTTTTTGATTTTTGGAGACGACGATGCCCGACGGCCTGTATCAGATCCCGACACCGGTCAACGAACCCGTTAAGACGTACGCACCGAGCACGCCGGAACGTGCGCGCGTCGTCGAAACTATCGCCCGCTTTGAAAAAGAGACGCTGGAGATTCCGGTGCTTGCGGGATCGGAAGAGATATACACGGGCACCAAGGTCCCGGTGGTGATGCCGCACGCACACAAGCATGTAATTGCGAACGTCGTGCAATCGACAACGGCCGATGTGGAAAAGGCGATCGCTGGCTCGTTGCGGGTCGCCAAAGAGTGGGCGCGTGTGCCTTTTGAAGAACGCGCCGCGATCTTCTTACGCGCAGCTGACTTGCTCGCGGGCCCGTGGCGAGAACGCATCAATGCCGCGGCGATGCTCGGCCAGAGCAAGACCGTGCACCAATCGGAAATCGATGCGGTGTGCGAGCTCGTCGACTTCTTGAAGTTCAATGTGCACTTCGCCCAGCGTCTCCACGCCGAGCAGCCCATCTCGGCGCCCGGTATGTGGAATCGTTCCGAGTATCGTCCGCTTGAGGGGTTCGTTTTGGCGGTGACACCGTTCAACTTCCTTTCGATCGGGGTGAACCTCGCGGCTGTTCCCGCGCTGCTTGGAAACGTCGTGCTGTGGAAGCCCTCAAATACTGCGGCGTTTGGCTCATGGCTCTGTTTGCAAATGCTGCGCGAAGCGGGTCTTCCCGACGGCGTAATCTCATTCATTCCTGGCGACGGCGCGACGCAAGGCGACGCCTGTCTGAAAAGCCCGCACCTCGCAGGCATCAACTTCACAGGCAGCACTCGCACCTTCCGACATCTTTGGAAGGGCGTCGCTGAACGCCTCGATACGTATCGATCCTTCCCGCGACTCGTTGGCGAGACGGGGGGCAAGGATTTCATCGTTGCGCATTCGAGTGCTGATGCAACCGCACTCGCGACAGCAACGGTACGAGGAGGTTTTGAGTATCAGGGGCAAAAGTGCTCGGCAGCCTCGCGCATCTATGTGCCGAAGTCGCTGTGGCCTCGCGTGCGCGACGAAGCCGTCGCCATGATCAGCACCATTCGCGTGGGCGACGTTCGCGACTTTTCGAACTTCATGGGCGCTGTCATCGATCGCCCGGCGTTCGATCGCATCAAGGGCTATCTCGAGCTTGCGAAGACAACGGGCAAGGTTCTCGCGGGCGGCACGGCCGACGACAAAGAAGGTTTCTTTGTGAAGCCGACCCTCGTCGAAGTCGCCGATCCCAAGCATCGCATGATGCAGGAAGAAATCTTCGGCCCCGTCGTCACCGCGTGGGTCTACGAGGACGCACGCTACAACGAAACGCTCGACCTCATCGACGAGACGTCGCCATACGCGCTCACCGGCGCAGTATTCGCGCGCGATCGCCACGCCGTTTTGGAAGCGCACTCGCGCCTTAGCCAAGCTGCGGGAAATTTCTACATCAACGACAAGCCCACCGGCGCGGTCGTAGGCCAGCAGCCTTTCGGTGGAGGGCGCGCAAGCGGAACCAACGACAAAGCGGGTTCATTGTGGAACCTGATCCGATGGGCGTCGCCGCGCACCATCAAAGAAACGTTCGTTCCCCCGACGGACTACCGCTACCCGTACATGGGGTGATCGCCTGCTAGGGCTTCGCCGCTTCAGCGACTGCGCTCGGGAGGAGTTTGTCGAGGAGGGCGCGGTCCCCCTGCACGGCCGTGCGTTGCATGTAGAACGACAAGCCGCGTTCGCCGCCGAGCTCTTCGCCGCCACCCGCGCGCCCCGGACCTCCATGGACGCACGAGGGCAGTACGAGGCCGGGTGCAATCGCTTGGTCGGCAACTTTCGCTGAGCCAAGTAGGACGCGGCCACTCTGCGAAGCGATGCCGAGCACGATGGTCTCGAGCACCGCGCGGTCATCCGAGTACAACGATGCGACGAGGCTGCCCTCGCCCTTCGCGACAAGCGCGACAACATCTTCGTCCTTGCTGTACGGCATGAGCGTCGCGGAAGGACCGAACACTTCGAGCTCGTGTACGCGATGCGCATCGAAGGGCTTGTCGGCCCGCAACAACATCGGCGCGACAAAGAACCCTTTGCCCGGTGCCACGCCAATCGCATTCACTTCCGTGGGACTGCCATGCACGATTTTCGCGCCGCTCTCGACAAGCGCTGCGATGCCGGCGCGGAAATCCCGAAGCTGTTGCGCTGTCGCAAGCGGACCCATGCGCACTTCATCAAGCGATGGGTCGCCGACTTTCGTCTCGGCGAGGCGCGCCGCAATTTCACTTTGCACATCGTCCATACGGTCCGATGGCACAAAGATGCGCCGCGTCGCCGTACACTTCTGACCGGTTTTTTGGGTCATTTCCTTCACGACATCGCGCAAGAACATCTGCCACGTATCGCTACCCACTTCGACGTCGCGGCCGAGAATGGCGCTGTTCAGGCTATCGGCTTCGACGTTCACGCGCACCGAGCGATCGATCACGTTCTGCAGGCCGCGCAGCTGCGCTCCCGTCGAACCACCGCCTGTGAACGCGAGTACGTCTTGTGATTGCATATGCGAAAGCATATCGCCGACACTTCCGCAGATGAGCTGAAGCGCGCCGTCGGGAAGAACCTTCGACTCGACAAGGCGCTCCATCACCCGGAACGTCGCGAGCGCCGTGCTCGTGGCAGGCTTGCTTACAATCGGCATGCCCGCGAGCAACGCGACCGCCGCTTTCTCAGCAAGCCCCCACGCCGGGAAGTTGAAGGCATTGATATGGACGGCGACGCCGGTACGCGGCGTCTGCACATGTTTGCCCCAGAAGCGGGCGCCCCGTGTGAGCTGCTCGCCCGCGCCTTCGACGAGAATCTTCGCATCGCCGAGCTTGCGACCGAGCTCAGCGTAGTAAGCGAGCGTGCCCGTCGCGCCGTCGATGTCGAACTTCGAATCCGAACGCGTAGTACCGGCGTTCTGCACGGAGGCCTCGATGAGCGCATCGCGCACTTCATGGAGCGATTTGCTCATCTGCTTCAAAAGCTCACCGCGTTGCGCAAACGTCATCGCGCGCAGAGCAGGGGAGCCCACATCTCGCGCGTAGGTAAGTGCGCCGTGGAAATCGATGCCCTTGGTGCTGGTCGTGGCAATGGCTTCCTCTGTGGCGGGATTCACCAACGTCACGTTTCCGTCCGCTGCGCCTACACGAAATTCGCCGCGCACATAGCTCTTGAGCGTAATCATCCGAAAACTCCCTGCTGTGTGCGGATCTAACCCCACGCCAGCACCTTCGTAAAGCGGTTGCGACAACTTGGCGACGGACGTACCTTCCGCGCCGATGAGCCCCGGGCCTACATCACACCGTCCGACGCCGACGCCCAGAGGCGCAGAGCTTGCGACTTTGGCGCTTGGCGCCATCGGAGTCGTCTACGGAGACATTGGAACATCCCCGCTCTATGCACTGAAGGAATGTTTCCACGTGCTCGGGCACGGCTCGACGAGTCACGACAACGTGCTTGGCCTCTTGTCGTTGTTCTTCTGGTCGCTCACGTGCGTGATCGTCGTCAAGTACTTGATGTTTGTGTTGCGCGCCGATAACCACGGCGAGGGCGGCATCCTTGCGCTGCTCGCGTTGCTCCTGCCCAAAGATATGCACGGGAAGAAGAGCTTCGGGCTAATTGTTCTGATCATGCTCGGTCTGTTTGGTGCTGCGCTGCTCTACGGTGACGGCGTTATCACTCCAGCGATTTCGGTGTTGAGCGCAGTCGAGGGCATCAACGTCGCAACGAGATCGTTTCAACACTACGTCGTTCCAATCACCTGCGTCATCTTGACCGGCCTCTTCTTCATGCAGAGCCATGGCACTCACCGTGTCGGTCGGGTCTTCGGGCCGGTGATGATTTTGTGGTTTTTAGCAATCTCGGCGACGGGCATCCGCTGGATCGTGAAGAAGCCCGAGATCCTGAAGGCCGTAAATCCGATGTACGCGGTTGAGTTCTTCATCGCGCACGGAATGCACGGCTTTCTCATTCTCGGTTCAGTCGTGCTCTGCGTCACCGGAGGCGAAGCGCTTTACGCAGACATGGGACACTTCGGCCGTCGCCCCATTCGCGTGGCCTGGTTTGGCTTGGTGTTTCCGGCGCTGCTGCTCAACTACTTCGGGCAAGGCGCATACGTCCTCAGCGAGGGCGCCGAGGCCGCACGTGAACCGTTCTACGGCCTGCTCTCAGGTACTTCGTTGGTCTACCCCATGGTGGTTCTGTCGACGGTCGCTGCAATCATCGCGTCGCAAGCGCTGATCTCCGGAGCGTTCTCGATCACGGCGCAGGCGGTGCAGCTCGGCTACTCACCGCGCGTTAGCATCGTTCACACGTCGGGCGAGCAAGAAGGCCAGATCTATATTCCCGAAGTGAACGCACTTTTGTGGTTCACCTGCCTCGCGCTCGTTCTCGCATTGCAGACGTCGAGCGCGCTCGCTTCGGCGTACGGCATTGCCGTAACAGGGACGATGACGATTACATCGCTCCTCTTTTTCGCCGTCATGCGACATCGGTGGGGCATGTTTCGAACGCTATTGCTGGTCGCGTTCTTTCTCGTATTCGACCTTGCCTTCTTCGGTGCGAACATTCCCAAGATCGGTCACGGCGGTTGGTTCCCGCTCGCGCTCGGAGCGGTCATCTTCACAGTGATGACCACCTGGAAGGTCGGGCGCAACGCGCTCTTCCACTACATCGTCTCGAAGACGATGCCGCTCAGCCAGTTCATGGACGAAATCAAAGAATCACCGCCAGCCCGCGTGAAGGGGACAGGCGTCTTTATGACCTCCAACCCCGACGGTGCACCGCCGGTACTTTTGCATCACGTAAAGCACAACAAAGTTCTGCACGAGCACGTGATCCTTCTCTCGATCGTTACTGACCGCGTGCCGGAAGTTGCGCCGGAAGACCGTATCTTCGCCAAGGACCTAGGCGACGGTATCCACCACGTCACCGCGCGCTACGGATTTATGCAAACGCCAAGCGTACGCGAAGTACTCGCGCGCTGCGCTGAGCGGGACTTCGCGACTTCCGTCGCCACCGCGACCTTCTATCTTGGCCGCGAGACCCTTCTCACAGACGGCCACTCTGGAATGATGAAGTGGCGCAAAGTTCTGTTCGCGTTCCTATCGCGCAACGCTCGCCCCGCGACCCACTTCTTCGGCATCCCCCCGGATCACGTCGTCGAAATCGGGATGCAGATTCAATTGTAAGGGACGGCACGCGCCGCCCAACCGAAAAGGGGACGGACGTTCCTCATTTCCCCCGCCGCCCGCCGCGGGAAATGAGGAACGTCCCCTTTTTCCCTTTTTCTCCATCTCGAGCTCGGCACGCGCCGTGCTGCGGTACCGTGCTTGTTTAGGAACATCTGTGTGCAGGGGTTATGCTCGGCCGATGCTTAGACTGGGCGCGTCCAGCCAAATCTCTACTCGAAGGAACGTATACTTCAGTGCACTCGCGATTCTTGCCCTGACGTCGGGTTGTGGGCGACTGGGTTTCCAGCAGCACCCGCGCGAAGACATTGATGCAGACGTGCGAGATGCAAGCGCCACCGATTTGGCGCTCCGTGACATGGCAAGTGACACTGCAGCAGACTTTGGTGTCGACGCGGCAGCGGTGGACGACATGGCGGTGGACGCCGCGCTCGACGCGGGGCTGGACGGCGGCGTCGACATGTCCGACGTAGACATGGGCATCGTCCGCGGCAGTGTTAGCGTCACCCCAACCTCTGGACTCACCACGAGTGAATCGGGGATGACCGATTCGTTCACCGTCGTGCTTAGCATGGAGCCGTCGAGCGACGTTCTGATCGGACTCTCGAGCAGCGACCTCCTCGAAGCGCGGGTATCGCCCGCAACGCTGACCTTCACGAGTGCAAACTGGGCGTCCCCTCAAACCGTCACCGTGAGCGGAGTTATCGACCTGATCGCGGACGGCAACAAACCCTTCACGATCGTTGTCGACCCGTGTGTCACGAGCGACCCAGTCTTCATGGATGTCGACGGCGACGACGTTACAGGAACGAACTTGGACGACGCGACGCCCGGCATTCATGCCACCCCCGTCACGGGCCTTACCACTACGGAAGCAGGCGGCACCGCAACCTTCACCCTTGAGCTCCAGAGCCAGCCGACAACGAGCGTGGCCATCCCCCTTTCATCCTCTGACACGACGGAAGGCGTCGTCGAACCGGCGATGGCGACCTTCGATTCCACGAACTGGAATATTCCCCAGCTCATCATCGTGACCGGCGTCGATGACGCACGTCACGATGGCGATGTCGCGTACCAGATCGACGTGGGGCCGGCGACGGGAGATGCGGACTATATCGGGCTGTCAGTCGCGCCTGTCGCTGTAACGAACGTAGACGATGATCGTATCGGGTTCGCGGCCGTCGCAACCACCGGGCTCACGGGCGAGAACGGAACCAACGACACAGTTCTCGTCACGTTGAGCTCGCAGCCTACCGCGAGTGTGACCGTTGTAGTCACCAGCACCGATCTCACCGAGGGGACGGTTAGCCCAGGCGTCCTCAGCTTCACGCCTCTCAACTGGAACACTCCTCGCACAGTCACCGTCAGCGGCGTCAACGATGCTCTGTCGGATGGAAACATCGCCTATGACGTAACTCTGGCGATCATGGCAACAGCTGACGCGGAGTATGCTGCGTTGGCGCCCAGCGTGGTCCCTTACGTGAATGCCGACGACGACACTGCAGCGGTGACGGTGGTACCCACGACCGGTCTGACCACAACAGAAGGAGGGGGGACTGCGACGTTCACGATCAGTCTGAACACCCAGCCGGCGTCGGACGTTGAGATCGCGCTCACCTCGGACGCGCTCAGTGAAGGAACGGTCTTGCCCGATACGATAAGATTTACGAGCACCCGATACACGAATCAGGTTGTCACGGTCACCGGTGTGAACGACTTCGCAGCAGACGGGACGCGCGTCTATCACGTTGTGACGGCACCCGCTGTGAGCGCCGACCCGTCTTACGACGGGCTGGATGGCTCCGACGTCACAGTGAACAATCTCGATGACGACTCGGTTGGCTTTGTGATCACGCCAACGCTAGGTCTCGCGACATCGGAAAGCGGCGCCGCCGCAACGTTCAGCGTGAACCTTGCCTCACAACCGAGTGCAGATGTTTCCATCTCTCTCGCGTCATCGGACCTCTCTGAAGGCACTATCGCGGTGTCTTCGCTGACTTTCACCAACTTGAACTGGTCGACACCGCAGAACGTGACTGTCACGGGCGTAAACGACACCCTCGTTGACGGGAATGTTGCGTACAGCATCATCACCGGCGCAGCCACAAGCACTGACATGGGCTACAGCGGCGTTGACCCGACAGACGTTCTGCTCACCAACGCCGACAACGACATGGCATCGGTCGTGGTAACTCCGACCAGTGGGCTTACAACCACGGAGGCAGGAGGAACGGCGACATTTACTCTGGTTCTCGCCGCCGGTCCAAGCTCCGATGTCACCATCGATCTCGTAAGCAGCGACCTGACCGAAGGCACGGTCGCGCCGGCGTCGGTCACGTTCACTTCGCTGAACTGGAGCGTCCCCCAAACCGTTGTCGTTACGGGTGTCGATGACGCGACGTCGGACGGCAACGTGGCCTACACCATCATCACGTCTGCCGCGACAAGTTCAGACCCGAACTACAATGGCCTCGGTGTCGCGAACGTGTCGGCAACCAACTCGGACAACGAAATGGCCGGTATCGCGGTCAATCCCACGAGCGTCATCGCTCCTGAAGGCGGGCCAGCCGGCACCTTCACCGTTGTGCTGAACTCGGCCCCCAGCTCCGATGTGACGGTTCCGGTGCGCATCAACAACGCAGCCCAAGGCAGCGTTTCGCCCGCATCGGTTACATTTACGACCGGCAACTGGAATGTGCCTCAAATCGTCACCGTAAGCGCCGTCGACGATGCGGTAGTGGATGGTAACGTGAGTAACAGCGTGATCACCGATCCGGCGGTCAGCACGACGCCGGCCTATAGCGCGCTGAACGCGGCGGACGTTTCGGTGACGCATCCGGACAACGACACGGCATCGGTTGTAGTGACGCCGACGTCAGGTCTCCTGACCACGGAATCAGGCGGGACAGCGACTTTTGCCCTCGCGCTAAGCTCGCAGCCCACGAGCACGGTGTCCATATTCGTCAGCTCTAGCAACACGAACGAGGGGCTCGTTGCCCCTACGTTGGTCGCGTTCACTGCGATGAATTGGTCCACGCCGCAAACGGTGACCGTAACGGGCGTTGATGACACGGCTACGCCCCTTGACGACGGCGACGTGGCGTATGCGATCAACACCTCTGCAGCAAGCAGCGCAGATGCAGCGTACAACGGGCTCGCCGTTGCTAACGTCTCGGTCACCAATCAGGACAACGACAGCGCAGGCATCATAGTTACGCCGATCGGCTCGCCAGTGACTTCTGAGAATCGTGGCTACGCACGCTTCTCATTGCGCCTGGCGACCAATCCGACGGCGTCAGTGCTCGTCACATTGGCTACGACGGATTCTACCGAAGGCAGCTGTGTGTATTCGGGCGTGTGGTTGCCTAATGGGAATCTCTTCACGCCGGTGATCGTTACCGTAAACGGCGCCGACGATCTATTGGTCGACGGGCCCGTCGACTACGGCATCACGATGACGGTCACGAGTGCTGACCCCGCGTACAACGGATTGGTGGTTCCGAACTATGGGCTCACAAACCAAGACAACGACGCGGCAGACGTGGTCGTGTCGCCTAGCGCAGATCTTGTCGTCACCGAACGGGCACTTACCAAGACGTTTCAGATAGTCCTGGCGCGCGCGCCCTCTGCGAACGTCACGGTCAACGTCACGAGCAGTGACTTGACGGAAGCGACGGTGAGTCCGGCTTCAGTGACATTCACAACCGGCAACTGGGGTACAGCTCGGTCCGTCGTGATCACTGGAGTAGCGGACGGAACGCTCGATGGTGATCAACCTTTCGACATCCTGGTCGGCGCGGTGACGAGCACCGATGTCTCGTTCGCCGGACAAGATCCGCCCGATGTGCACGGGGTCAACGTCGACTATGAAACGCAACGCTGCCTCGATTGCGGTGGATTGTACGTGCCGTCCGGCGCCGGACAGACGGTATCTTCGGACGGCGCGATTTCGGCGACGGGCCGATACGCGGTCTTCTTCTCCAATGCGGCGTTGGTGGGCGCGGATACCAACGGTTATGGCGATATTTATGTGCGTGATCGACAGACGGGTACTGCACAACTCATTAGCGTCACGTCCACCGGTGCCAACGCGAACCACGGAAGCAGCCGCGCTGGTATGTCCGCCGATGCGCGGTACGTTGCGTTTGACTCCTACGCCAGCAACCTAGTCCCGGGCGACACGAACGGCGCGTACGACGTGTTCCTGCGGGACACCGTGGGCGGAACAACGACGCGCGTCTCGGTGAGTAGCGCTGGCGCGCAGAGCGCGTCGTTATCATATGGGCCGGACGTTTCGAACGACGGCCGCTACATTTCATTCAGCTCGCACGCTGCCGATTTGGTAGCCGGCGATACCAACGCATCAGGCGACATCTTTGTGCGGGATGTCGTTATGGGCACCACGATCCGCGCGAGCGTCACCAACACAGGCGGTGAGATTGCGTACAACTCGTACGGCGGATCGATGTCCGATGATGGACGCTATATCGTATTTTACACGACTATCGCGCTCGCCCCGATCGACACCAATGGCTACTCGGACATCTACATCCGGGATTTGCAGATGAATACAACCAGTCTCGTTAGTTTTAACAGTGCAAGCACGGGCACCGGAAACCAGCAGGCGTGGGATCCCATCATTAGTCACGACGGTCGGTTCGTAAGCTTTCTTTCTCGGGCCTCAAATTTAGTCTCAGGCGACACGAACGGGACAGACGACGCGTTTGTTCGCGACCTGCAACTTGGAACGACGACACTTGTCTCACTCACGAGCACCGGCCTCCCGGTGAATGCCTCGGTCAAAACCGTAAGCGCCGCCGACGGAGGAAATCGATTCGTGTTTACCACCGCAGCGTCGAATGTCGTACCGGACGACGTCAACGGAGTGTCCGACGTCTTCGTGCGCGACATCAGCATGGGAGCCACCTTCATGGTTTCTCGCAGCCCGAGCGGTGCGCCTGGGAACAACGTGTCGGATGGGTACGTCAGTCAGGCTCCGTCCATTTCGAACGACGGGCACTGGGTCGTGTTCAACACGCTCGCGTCGAACATCATGTACGAGACGTGGGATACGACACTCACCTCGACTGTGTACGCGGCTTACGTACCGTGAGCGGCGCTTTCTCAACTACGTAGCACTCTGCTACGCGCTCCGCGTGCGCGGCGCGAGAAAGACCGCCGTGCCGTACGCCAATACTTCCGTGGCGCCTTGCTGAAATTCATTTGCGTCGTAGCGCATGCCGACGATGCCGTTGGCGCCCAAGCTTGCTGCGTGCTCGAGCATTTGCTGATACGCATCGTGACGGGCCGCCTCACAAACGGCTGCGAACTCACCGATGTTGCCCCCCGCGAGCGACTTCATGGAACCGACAAAGCCTGCGCCAAAGCTGGGCGAGCGGACGACGATGCCGCGCACAATCCCGAGATACGAACTGATTGCGAAGCCTTCAACATCGTTGGTTGTGGTCACAACAATCTGCGAAGTCTGCTCGACGCCACTGCGGTAGGGTCCGGAAGTCATCGCCCGTCGATCTAGCAGACTCCGCGGTGAACGCTAGAAACTCCCGCTTACGTTCAAACCGCCGCCTGAAGCGAAAGCGCTTGGAGATACGCTAATGCGCGCCGAGTAGCTCTCGGGCGGGACGCCTTCCTGATAAGCCTGCCAGTCGCGTTCTTGAGGCAACCGCACGGCGAGCATCAGAATTCCCGTGAGCGCGCCGACCGCTATCGTTGTTCCGCCGAATGCGTAGCCAAACGTTCGATCGTCATCGCTCAAGTTGGAGCTCGCGCCGGTGACGAAGATCGCTGCGAGCCCACCTGCGCACATGGAAAAGCCAGCCACAGAGCCGAGCATGCGTTGGAAGTGCGCCATCGACGCGTCGGCGCGAAGCTCGCCACCGAGAGCAGCGTACTCTTCGCGCGACATCCCATCGGCGAACTGCGCGTTGTATCGATTGGCGCGCTCTTCGACAGGCGCTGTCAACGCAAACAAGCCAATGCCTTGAATCACAGCTGCCGGTCCCGTTGCGACCAAGAGCCAACCGAAGAACGAATCGGTGTCCAGGCCCCTGCCGACGAAGCTGTCGTCGCTGTTCGACACGAGAAATGCGCCGAGCCCAGTCGAGACTGCGCCGAGCGCCATTAGCGTGATACCGGAAAATATCATCTCGCGACGGGTCACCGACGCGCGATAGTCGAGCAACGCCGTCACGCGCGAGGCAAGCATTGGGTCCATCATTTCGGTCGACAATGCGAGGGTAGTCGCTGGAGGCGCCGGGATTGCGACCGCGGGGGGCGGCGCAGGAACTTCCGCTTCAGTCTCTGTCGCAAGCACGGGTGGAGGCGCTGGTATCGGTTCTTGCGCGCGCACCGCGGAACCTACGAAAAGAACAACAACCAAGGTCGCGGCAAAGGCACGGCGGTTTGTCTTCACGAGTCGCTCCTACGTGGGAAGAAAGCGTGTGGACCCTAGCAGACGCGCTTCAAAACGGTAGGCTCCCTCGCGTCGATTCGCGTGCCAAAACGTGGCCGGAACATGGTACGTTCCGTCCCGCGATGACGCCGATGTTTCACCGCATTTTCATTGCTAACCGAGGCGAAGCGGCTGTCCGCGTTGCTCGTTCTTGCGACGCGCTCGGCATCACACCCGTGTTCGCTGTTTCTGACGCCGATGCGTCGTCCGCGTATGTGCAAAACCGCGAGGTGGTTCGGCTCGGTCCCTCGCGCGCCGCGCACAGCTACTTGGACATGGAGCGCGTCGTTCAGGCTGCAAAGCAGAGCGCATGCACCGCCATCCATCCAGGGTGGGGCTTTCTTTCCGAAAACCCGCGCTTCGCGAGCTTGTGCGCGCAGCACGGCATCACCTTCATCGGTCCACCGCCGCACGTAATGCAGCTCATGGGCAAGAAGACTCCGGCCAAGAAGGCGATGGCCGCGGCAGGCCTCACGTTGATCCCGGGCAGTGAGGGCGTTTTGAAGGACGCCGCGCACGCACGCGAGGTCGCGGATGCCGTCGGATACCCTGTTCTACTCAAAGCCGAAAGCGGCGGAGGCGGCCGCGGTATGCGCATCGCACGCGCCTCGTCTGAAGTCATAAGCGCGTTCGAGGATGCCCAAGCGGAAGCAGCGGCGGCGTTCGGAGACTCGCGCGTCTACCTCGAGAAGCTCATTGAAGGTGGACGCCACATCGAGATCCAACTGATGGCCGATCGATACGGCCATGTCGTGCATCTGGGCGAGCGCGATTGCACCGTGCAGCGCAATCATCAAAAGCTCATCGAAGAATCGCCGTCAGCGGTGCTCGACGAAAAAGAGCGCACGCGCACTCTCGAGGCGGCCGCACGGGCGACCGCAAAGATCGGCTATGTCGGCGCCGGGACGATGGAGTTTCTGCTCGATGAAACCGGCACCTTGCGCTTCATGGAAATGAACACGCGCCTGCAAGTCGAGCACACGGTCAGCGAAATCCGCAGCGGCAAAGATCTGGTCGTAGAGCAGATTCGCGTCGCCGCAGGCAACCCGCTTTCCTTCACACAAACCGAAGTGAACCCGACCGGTCATGCGATCGAATGCCGCATCAATGCGGAAGATCCCTCACAGGATTTCAAGCCAAGCCCTGGTGTGATCACGAAATGGCAGACGCCTGCGCAGGTCGATGGCGAACTGCGTATCGATACACATGTGAGCTCGGGCTACGAAGTGCCGCCGTTTTACGACAGCATGATCTGCAAGGTGATCACGCGCGGCAAGTCTCGTGACGAGGCATGCGACCGCATGATCAACGCGCTCAAGAGCGTTGTCTGCGAAGGCGTACCGACGACGATTCCGATGCACATTCAAGTTCTCGGCTCGGCAGAATTCCGTTCCAACCGCTACACGACCCGCGCGATCCCAGGCTGGCCCGCAAAAACTGAAGCGCCCGCGAAAAGCTAACTATGTCCCTTGTCCCTCTCGTACCCATCGGTGATCCGCGCGAACGCGTTGCAGACGAGCGCACGTTCAAAGAGCAACGCGAAGCCCTCGCGCCACTTGAAGAGCGCTTGCAGGCACGCCGCGCCGAAGTGCACGCGGGTTGGGGCGAGAAGTACGCCGCTCGCGTGCATCAAAAGGGAAAGCTTACCGCGCGCGAACGCCTCGCTCAGCTGATGGACCCGGGCAGCGAAGCCTTCGAGGTCGGCACCTTCGTCAATTACGGCATCACGTTTGGTGAGGGACTTACGTCGCCGGGAGCTGGCGTCGTAACTGCGTTTGCCCGTGTTGAGGGCCGCTATTGCATGGTGATCGCGAACGACAACACCGTCGCATCTGGTTCGTGGTGGCCCAAGACTCCAGAAAAGATCGAACGTGCGCAGATGATGGCGTTGCGCCTCCGCATTCCGGTCATCTATCTCGTCGATTGCAGCGGTCTCTTTTTGCCGGAGCAGTCGCGCGCCTTCCCGGGCGGGACGGGGGCAGGTCACATCTTCAAGATGAACTCGCTCTTGTCCGCAAACGGAGTTCCGCAGCTCGCCGGCGTCTTCGGCGACTGCATCGCGGGTGGCGGTTATATGCCGATTATCAGCGATCGCGTTTATATGACCGAGCAGGCGTACATGGTCATCGCAGGTGCCGCGCTCATCAAGGGAGCGAAGTCGACGAAGATCACCTCTCTCGATATTGGTGGCCCTGAAGTCCACGTGCACCAAAGCGGTTGCGCTGACGTGCGCGTGCCCAACGACGACGTGCTCATCGCGTGTCTCCGCGAAGAGATGCGCAAGCTTCCTTCGAGCGGCGCTGATTTCTATCGTGGAGGAATCGGCGCGATGGACCCGGCTTATCCTTCGGAAGAGCTCGCAGGCCTTTTGCCGGTGGACCATCGCGAGGCCTACGACGCGAACCAAGTGCTTGCACGATTGTGCGATCAGAGTCTCTTCTGGGAAGTGATGCCGGAAGTCGGCGACGAAATGATCTGTGGCATCGGCCGCATCGGTGGCCTCTACGCCGGCTTTGTGATCAATCGCCAAGGCCTTGTGAACGACGCCGACAAGCCCGGCAGTCAGCGTACCGGTGCAACCCTCTATCGCGGCGGAATCGCGAAGATCAGCGCATTTAGTCGCGCGTGCGACAGCGACGGTATCCCGCTCATTTGGCTGCAGGACATCAGCGGCTTCGACATCGGGGCGGACGCCGAGCGCTTGGGCCTTCTCGCCTACGGCTCAAACCTCATCTACACCAACAGCACAAACACCACGCCTATGTTCACCGTGCTTCTGCGAAAAGCATCGGGGGCCGGATACTACGCGATGGCCGGCCTTCCCTACGATCCCGTCGTCCAGCTCAGCACCTGCATCTCGCGCTTGAGCGTAATGGAAGGACGCACTCTTGCGATTGCGACCTACAACACCAAGCTCGACGACAACTTCGAGATCACCACGAAGGACCCGGCCGAGCGCAAGCAAATCGCCGACGGCATGCGCGCCGTCGAAGAACGCATCGAAGGCGACATGGATCCCTTCGTCGCCGCAAAGCAAATGGACACTGACGAGATCATCGCCTTCAGCGAGCTGCGTTCGTATCTGACCGCGCTCGTGGAGATGACCTATCAGAATACCGGCAGCCGGCGCATCAAGAACCCGCGCATCTGGTCGATGCACGATTTGGCTGAGCTCGTCAGCGGAGTGCGCGGATGACGACACGAGCCGCAACGCTTACCGCTACCTTGCACACGCGGGATGACGGCACTTTGGAGCTGCGTGCTCCGTCAGTCGGCCTCTTGCGCGATGGAGCTAGCGTCGGACGGATCGTGCACGCGGGTGACGTTGTCGGCCAACTGGAGATTCTCGGCACCGTGCATGTAGTGCTCGCGCCGGCGGGCGCAGAAGGCGCGGTCGTCGAGGACGCGGCGGCTCTCTTGCAAATGCACGCGCGCAGCAAGACTCCGCTTGCGTACGACGATGCGTTCGTTGTGCTCGATCCCAAGGCTGCAAGCTCGCAATCGCATGCGGGCAAAGCCGCTGCGAGCAAAAGCGCAAGCACGACTGGCTTGGTCTTGAAAGCACCATCGAGCGGTCGCTACTACGGTCGTCCCGGCCCCGGCAAAGATGCGTTCGTCAAGGTCGGCGATGTTATTACGCAAGGCCAGAGGGTGGCGCTCCTCGAAGTGATGAAGACGTTCAATCGCGTTTTGTACGGCGGTGCATCGCTGCCTGAGCGCGCGCGCGTCACGGCGATTGTTCCCGCGGAAGAGTCCGATGTGCAATCGGGTTCGGTCTTGCTCGAGCTCGAACCGGCATAAACTCGAAAGGCTCCCCATGAGCGATGCAGTCCTCTACGAAGCGCATGGCCCGGTCGGGCTCATCACGCTCAACCGCCCCGACAACCGCAACAGCATGACGCCGGAGATTCTCGACGGCTTCGCCATTGCAGCCACACGCGCAGCAACGGACGAAACGCTGCGTGCACTTATCGTTACGGGCACCGGCAAATGTTTCAGCGCAGGCGCAGATTTCAAATCGCAAATCCAACGCGAGGATGCCGGCTCAAAGCTTGCGCCGCACGAGAAGTCGTATGCCATGTATGAGCCCTTTCTCACCTTGCTCGACGTTAAGATCCCTGTCATCGGCGCTCTCAATGGCCACGCAGTTGGCGGAGGTTTCGGGCTCAGTCTGGTTTGCGACATACGCATCGCAGCCACCGAGGCCAAGTACGGAGCAAACTTCACGAAACTTGGTTTGGCGCCGGGCATGGCGATCACGTACTTATTGCCGCGCTTAGTGGGCGTATCGCGCGCGGCCGAGATGCTCTTCACTGGCGAGCTCTTCGAAG
The DNA here is from genome assembly GCA_016712745.1 of Sandaracinaceae bacterium. Classification (GTDB taxonomy): domain Bacteria; phylum Myxococcota_A; class Polyangia; order Polyangiales; family JADJQN01; genus JADJQN01. The sequence goes on along the minus strand of JADJQN010000004.1, from coordinate 404,320 downwards.
GCAAAGATGCCGTCGCGCTTGGCTACGCGAGCCGTGCAGTTCCTGGCGCGGATGTATTGGCCGAAGCGTTGCGCCTCGCCGAACGCATTGCCGCAAGCGCGCCGCTCGCCGTGCGCTACACGAAGCAAGTCTTGTATCAAGGCATGGAGTGGGACCCGCGCTCGCACGCAAAGAAAGAAGCGGTGTTGCAAGCGAAGACGGTCGCAAGCGCCGACGCGAAAGAAGGCATTCAGGCTCTTCTCGAAAAACGCGTGCCGCGATTCACCGGCGAGTAGAGCTACTCACGCCGGCTTTTTGAGTCCGGCTTTTGCACCCAGCACCGCGCGACGAAAAGACTTGTCGTAGGCCAGCCAGACCTCGATCGCGTCCTCGGGCAACGCGTGTCTGCGCAGCGCCTCTTCAAGCAAACGATGACGACGGTCAAAGTGTCCGGGCAAGATCGGCGGTAGGGGGCCATGCGCATCGGGCATGCTCTTGCCTTCGTAGACGATTTCCGCGCCGAAGGCCCGCGCAGTGAACTGCAGCTGCCGTTCGATCAACTTTTTCTTGTCGCGTCCTTGAAAAAAGAAGCCCACGAGCATGTCGTCGAAGAGCTGATCGTAGAAGTCACGCAATACTTCGCGCATGCGGTCGAGCCCGCCGATGCGTTCGATTACGTCCCTCTTTGAAGTCATCACGCGCTCATTGTATACGAGGGGCATGACCGACGTGAAAGACCTCGCTTCCGCATGGCTGAAGGACGATCCCGACATGGCAACGCGCGCCACGCTCGAGAGTTGGCTCAAGGACTCGAGCCCAGAGCTCGCCGACGCGTTCACTGGCAGTTTGCAGTTCGGCACTGCGGGGCTGCGCGGGATTCTCGGACCTGGGCCCAATCGAATGAATCGCCTGGTCGTGGCACGTGCGACGGCCGGCCTGTGTGCCTATCTATTGAAAGCCGTGCCCGATGCTAAGAGCCGCGGCGTGGCCATCGAGTTTGACGGACGACGGATGAGCCGTGAGTTCGCGACCGACGTCGCAGAAATCGTCACGGGCTTCGGCATCAAGGCATTCGCATTCGAGGAGTGCGGGACGACCCCCTCTTGGCGTTCGCGGTCAAGGATCAGAATGCAGCCGCCGGCGTCATGGTCACGGCGAGTCACAATCCGCCCGCCTACAACGGATACAAAGTGTATTGGGGTAACGGCGCGCAGATTGTGCCGCCAACCGATGAAGGCATCGCGAAGGAAATTGCCGCAGTGGGATCGCACGCATCGATCCCGCGCCTTGCGCGAGCCGATGCGCAGAAGCAGGGTCTGTACATCACGCTTGGCGCTGACGTTGCGCGTCGCTATCTCGACGGCGTCGGAAAGCTGCAGCGTCATCCTGAGACGCCCCGTGACTTAGTAGTCGCGTACACAGCGCTTCACGGCGTCGGCGAAGAGCTCTTCATGACGGCCATGAAAGAAGCGGGTTTTGGCAACGTGCACAGTGTGCAAGAGCAAGCAAAGCCTGACGGCGCATTCCCGACCGTTGCGTTTCCCAACCCGGAAGAAAAGGGCGCAATGGATCTGGTGCTCGCGCTCGCCGCGCGGACCGACGCTGAGCTCGTGCTCGCCAACGATCCGGACGCTGACCGACTGGCGGTCGCGGTGCGCGCGAAGGCCGGAAACTACGTTCAATTGAGCGGAAATGACGTAGGCGCGCTCTTTGGCCACTACATCTTGAGCGAAACCAAGTCGTCGAAAAAGCGTCTTGTCGCGTGCTCGATTGTGAGCTCGCCCATGCTCGGTGCCATCGCCAAAGCGCACGACGCGCTGTGGGCGCAGACGCTCACGGGTTTCAAATGGATCGCAAATCGCGCCATCGAGATCGAGAAGGAACAAGGCGCTCAGTTCGTGTTCGGATTCGAGGAGGCGCTCGGATACACCATCGATGATCTTGTGCGCGACAAGGACGGAGTTGGTGCGGCTCTTGTCATGGCTGATATGGCCGCGTTCCTGAAAGCGAAGAATCGCACCCTGCTCGATGAGCTCGACTACGCATCGCGCACGTACGGACTCTTCGTGAGCCGTACCGTGCCCATTACAATGCCGGGCGCCGATGGCGCAGCGCGCATCCGATCTATCATGAACAACGTGCGCGAGAATCCGCCCGCGTGCGTAGGTGACTATAAAGTCACAAGCGTGCTCGACCTCGATCGCGGCACTCGCACTGAGAATGGCAGCGTCGTGGAGAAACTCAGTACGCCTCCGAGCGATGTCATCGCGCTCGACCTCGCAGGCGGCCACCGCATCATGCTCCGCCCCAGCGGCACCGAACCGAAGATTAAATTCTACTTCGACATGCGCGTCGTCATCGGTGACGGCGAATCTGTCGAGAGCGCGCGCACCCGCGGCGAAGCCCAAGCCGGAGCCCTAGCCGAACTCTTCCGCGCCCACGTCGGCGCGTAAGCCACCCGAACAAGCAAAGAGGATTAACCGCCAAGTCACCAAATCACGCCAGTAGTCGCCTCGAAATAGCAAACGAACGAGGGCTAACCGAGGAGGGCGCGGGTGAGGGCGGTCCAGCGGCGGGAGAGCTCGGCGTCCTGTTCGGCGCGTTCGGCGATGAAGGCGTGGTGGCGTGTGACGGGTTCACCGCTGTCGGGATCGGGAATGGAGAGCAGAAGTTTATGCGCGCGGCGGCGATGTTGATCGGCGAGCGCGCGGCCTACAACGGCCACACCTGCCGTATCGATCGGCGCAAAGAAGTCGTCCGATAGTGAAACGTAACGGCGCACAGTTCCGACGTCCGTTCCTGTGAGAAACGACAAACGTCCAAGGTCGCCGACGGTGAAGCGCTTGAGCACCTCGCCCCGATCAAGGTCAACGCCCACTCGCCGCGCATCGAGCACGACTTCGCGACGCAAGTCGCGGTCCGGCAAATCCAGGATGAGCTCACGCACCGGCTCTTCCACGCGCATTCGATCTTTGCCGGTAAGCACTGCGGCCACTTGATTGACCGCACCAACGGCGGCGCGCCAGCGCAGGCGATCGGGCGTACGCGTGCGAACCACGTGCACCGTTCCACGCATCTCACCGCGATGACGGAAATACGTCACCGCATCGGTGACGCGAACGCCTGTATAATTCGCGCTTTGGCTCATGGAGACATCCCTCGTGCTTGCCACGATGGTCGTCTCTCACGCTCCGATCGGTCAAAAAACCTACAGCGTGAACGGGTACTCGACGGTGAAGCCTTCAGCGCGCGTGAACGCCGGGAAATGGGCTGCTTTTACGATGTTAATGGCGCATTCGGCTTCCGGCGAGCCCGCGACCTCGGCGGCGAAGTCGCCACCCGAAATCGTCGTATCGATGATGCTGCCGTTGTTGGCCACGGCCATGCGGAAGCGGATCACACCGGTGCGGCCCGGAAAGCATCCATTTACGCCCGTTTGAAGCGGGCGCAACGTGGCCACCACTTGATCGCGTGAAGGCACTTCCGGAACAGCGGGAGGCTGCGGTGGTCCTACCGGAGCTGGCGGTCCTACCGGAGCTGGCGGTCCTACCGGAGCTTGCATGCCAGGGCCACCAGCCGGCGGCGGGCCTTGGGGACCTGCAGCTCGCGGCGCCGGTCCCATGCCCATACTCGACAAGCCGCGCTGCGCGCGAACGTTGGTTGCGTCGATCGACAACGCACGCTGATAGGCCGTTTGCGCATCGCGCGCCGAACGCATCCCGGCATGGGCATCTCCGAGCGATGCGAACATCTCCGCAGCCAACGAGGGAGCCGCCGTGCGCGGCAGCAAATCGATCGCGCGACGGAATGCGCGCAATGCGAGCGGACCGTCGTGCGCCTGAAGCGCAAGCGCTCCCAAACCAGCGAATGCCGGTCCGAAATTAGCGTCCGCTTCGATCGCTTGCTCGTAAAGCGCGCGAACGGCCGGCAGACGGCCTGCCTGGGCCTGTTGCTGCGCGAGTTGCGTGAGTTGCGCAGGCGACATGGGGCCGTTGCTTGCGGGAGCCGGTCCCGGCGCAGGCGCAGGAGGCGCTGGTGGTTGAACTTGCGCGGGAGGAGCCGCGGGCGGCGGCGGAGGCGCGACCCACGTTGCGTAAGCAATCGCGACCGGGCGTTCTAGCCCAAATACGACAGCGATGGCGCCTATGGCCGCGTCCGGTGAACGGTTCGCGCGCAAGACGCGTTCGACCAAGCAGCGTCCCATGCCTTCGGTCGGCCCAACGTGCCAGGCGCGCAACTGCGACTCGCGCGCAGAGAGGCCTCCAGGACAGGCTTCGAGCAAATCAATCAACACGCGACCGCGCGCGTCGTTCGTCAGAGAAGCAGGTACGCCCAACATCGCGCGGCGGGTGCCCTCCACAATCGCTCGCCCCTGTTCACGTGTTGCACCGGAGCGCATGACGGCCTCGAGCAACGCGTGCCCATCATCGGGCGGCGTGTACGCCACGGCGGCGGGACGCTCCGAAGCTGCGGCAATCAACGCATCGCACGAGTTCATCGTAACGCCAAACGTCGCCGCACAAAGCGCCGCGGCATTGGGCCGCGCGCCGAACAAAGCTTCGAGCGCATGCGACTCAAGGCCTGCGCGCAGCACCGTCAGAACGCGCTGCAGCCGCTGCTCATACTCAGCGGGATTGCGACCCGGTCCACCGCTCGGCCCTGTGAAGAGAGCGGCACCAATGGCCTGTCGAATCGCGTCATAATCGTTACCGCCTCGCGCTGCGTTCGCACGAAGCTGGGTGTTGATCATCGCGACGAGGTTGCCGGCGTCGGGGTGACTCATCTGCCCATATTCGACGAGCCTGGCGACAACGCGCGCATCCGCTTCCTGGGCGCGCGCAGAAGTCGCGCCCCCGAGAGTGAACACACAAAGGAAAACGCCCGTGACCAAGAGAGAACGCGTAAGCATTTTGGACCCGCGGACTAGCTCGACTAGCCGCGCAGTGCAAACCAAACGAAGGCGGCCGCGACACCAATAAGCACTGCAAAGCCAACACAAATCGCGGCCACTAGGCGTACGACTCGCGGATCGTCGAAAAGCTTGGCGCCGCTAGAGGCCGTTCCGTTCGCCATGGGCTTCTCCCGGGGCGGAACGGTCTCAACTATCTGCGATTCCGCTTCGCCGTCCGAGCGGCGCGCTGCCGGGGTGGCCGCAACCTGCGAGGCATCCTCGATGACTTCCACACGCACACGCGGACCACCGCGTGCAAACTCGATGTCATCACCGGTTGCGAGCACCTGGCGCGAAACGCGCTGGCCGTTCACCCAAGTGCCGTTGCGACTACCTACGTCGACGATGACGTAGCCATTCGTCTCGAGGCGAATCTCGGCGTGGCGTGCCGAGGCATCGATGTCGGCAAAAGCGTCGAATGAGAAATCCGACGTCGGGTGGCGCCCAACTTTGATGACGGTGCCGTCAAACGTGACAACGCGTCCCGCGTGAGCACCGAAAATCTGATGAAGCCGAATCATCATGAAGCGAATCCCTGTCCTCGTATCTGCATACTGGTTACGGAGTCGTAGACGGATTTTCCGTGTGAGAAGCCGGCGCGGATCGAGATTCCGGCGGCCTCTTGCTGGGCGCTGGCAGAGCACGTCGCGCGGAGGGTGGTGCTGGCGGAGGCGTGTCGGTTTCGACCGCTGCTTCTCCAAACTCCACGCCGACAACGGCCGCGTCGCCCGCTTCCGCAGCGCCGGGCGGCATATTGAGTGTCACTTCCGCACTGGCTTCGCCGGCGCGTACGGTTACGACTTCGTTCGCAATCGCAGCCCCTGATGAACGCACTTCGAAACGATAATCGCCCGGCGCCAAACGCACGGTCGTTGCGGCGCCCGGTGAAAGAGCGCCTCGGCTTTCATTGTCGATGAATAGCTCGCCACCATTCACATCGCTGTGCACAAGCACGGGGACGAGCGCGGGAGCCGTCGCATGCGGGTCATTCTGCGGTGCATCGTGTGGCTCCTCGGCAACGCCGCCGAATACGCCCTTTTTCCAGGCTAAAAATGCACCGCCGATGCCTATCAACAAAAGAAGGATGCCAGCGAGGAGTGGCGCGCGCGTGCGCGGACGGCGACTTCCGACCGTGTCGTAAATCGAGTCGGCACGCTTCAACGTTCCATCGTCCGGAGGACGCGGAAGCTGACTCGGCCGCGCACCATCGGGCGACATGGAGCGACGGCCCTCTTCCACGTGCGGAAGCGGGTACTGCTGGTAGGCGACCTTCTGCGGCGACTCTTTCGCGTCGGGAAGATCGCTGCCGTCGAAGTCAGCAACGATGACCGTGATGTTGTCGTGACCGCCGCCGGTACGCGCCATCTCGATGAGCGTTGCGCAACACGCGCGCTGATCTTTCACAGCTGCCATCACGTCTTTAATCATCAACGGATGCACGAGGCCCGAAAGACCGTCCGAGCAAACCATCACGCGATCACCGCGGCGCAATTCCAGGAACGTGAGATCCACCTGCACAGAGTCAGCAGTGCCGAGCGCTTGCAAGATGATGTTCTGATGCTCGAAAGACTCGGCCTCTTCTTCGGTGAGCTGGCCTGCTTCGATGAGCTGGTTGACGAGAGATTGATCCTTCGTCACTTGGTTGAAATCGGACCCGCGCAACACGTATGCGCGGCTGTCACCGATCTGACCGACGAAGAGCATTTTATCCATCAAGCCTGCGACGGTAGACGTCGTGCCCATGCCGCGACGGGTGCGGTCGATCTTCGCCGAAGCAAAAATGCGCGCGCCAGCTTCCTCGATGGATTTCACCAATCTACGGGCGAAATCGTCGCGGTCTTTGGGCGCACCGCCCGCGCTCATAATCTCGAAAACGGTGTCGACAGCCATCTGGCTCGCGACTTCGCCAGCTGCGGCGCCGCCCATGCCGTCACAGACAGTGAAGATGGTTCCGCGCTTGCCGAGCGTGTGATTGAGGAGCTTGTCGTCCAGCCCCTTCACTCCGCCTTTCACGCCCGCGCTGATGTCGGCAATTAAAAAGTTGTCTTCATTGTGCTCGCGCACAAGGCCGACGTCGGTTTGACCGTAGATGCGAATCTGGATTCCAGAAGTCACTTCTGCGGAAGCATCACGCTTCAGGCCGTCCCACATCATCGTGGCGCCCTCGTCGTCGTTCGCTGCGGGCGAATTCTTGTCGCCGTCTTCGGTGCTCATCGCGACCCGAACCCTCCCGGAAGTCCAGTCACGTCAAATCGGAAGAGATGACGACCAACACGGATCTGATCCCCATGTGAAATGCGCTTCTCGCCAAAGAAGCGAATCGCGCTGCCATTCGACGACCCCAAGTCGCGCATGACAAACCTTCGTTGCATCCGGTCCGCCGTGATGGACGCGTGCCTACGAGACATGAACGGGTCATCGGTAAACACGATGTCGCCATTCTCTCGTCCTAACACTGTCTCGTCTCGATACAGGTAATGCACGTCCCGTCCCACCCCCTCGGTGGTGTACTGCGAAAGGCGCGCTATGCGCGGTACTTCCGGAGTGCCGAAAAGGAGCACGCCGTTCTGCATCGCTGGCCCAAGTGGTTGTTCGCCATCGTCGAGAAGCTCGAAGCGTATCACCTGCTGGCCAAGAAGAAGCATATCTCCGTCAGTCAGCTCGACCGGCTCGCGTATTCGTAGGTAAACGCCGTTTACGCTTTCGAGGTCCCGCAGCAAAAAGCCCTCGGGAGTACGGCGAATTCGCATATGGCGCGGCGAAAGGTAGGGGTCATCCCCCAAAACGATGTCGCCTTCGCGGCGGCCCAGATCCGTTTGGTCGGGATTCACGGGGAAAATACGACCATCGGAGCCGTCCTTGAGAATGGCGACTAGCCGGGCGACGACCTGGCCATGGGGCCCCGGATGCGCCGAGGGCTGCGGCTTTGTCGTGGTCAGCGGTCGCTGCTGAAGCTGGGCCGACTGGTTTGCCGCGTCGGGCGGAACCACGGTGAACTGCCCCGGAGGTTGCGGCGCGCGCTGGCCCCCGGCCAAGGGCGCGTCCTTGTACGCTGCGCCGCAAAACTTGCAGAAAAGTGCCCCGATGTCGCCGAGCGCGTGACAGCGCCAGCACGTTGGCGCCATCTGCATTCCCGCTGGAGCGCCGGGCAAGCGCGCCGCATCGGCGCTCGCCAAACGGAAGCCGCACTCCTTACAGAAACGCATTTCGCGTTCGTTGGCGGCGTTGCATCGCGGACAAACGACCGAGTCGCCGACGAGCACGGCCGCCGGGGGCGGAGCGGTTGGCGTTTCCCATCCGCCGCCGACCGGAGGAGGAGGCGCCGTGGGCATTTCCCAACCTCCACCCGCCGCCGGAACGACTTGTTGCGAGGAGGGTTGTGCCGGTGAGGAGAAGGCTCCTCCCACGAGTTGGCCTACTTCCACCATCCGTTTACCGCAGGATTGGCAGAAGACGCTCCCCGCAGGATTGTCCCGGCTGCATTGGGCGCAGCGCATGCGATCAGAAGTGGAACCCAGGCCTCATCTGCCCGTCAAGTTAGAACCTAAACGAGAGGCTCAGTCTTCAAGGTAAAGGACGCCAAGCTGCATGATGATCGCCAGGTTTGCCCCCGGATCGCTACCGCGAGCCACCATATCGTTGGGGGAAATGAAGGATCCCGTCGAAAAGCCGCGAAACACGATCCCTCCGATCAAGGCCAGGTTCTCAGCGAACTCGAGCTCGCCGCCAAATCCAAACTGTAGGGAGCCGCCGGCCGTCGCGATCGTGAACGAATCGCCAAAGAGCAAAGCCCCCGCGGAAACCTCGAAATAGGGCTTGAGCGCGGTGGAAAGCGGCACCACCCATTTGGCTCCGACGCGCAGCGTTTGTAGGACACCGACCTCGTACACGCCGCTTCCACTCAGAAACGACATGTCATAGCCGAGCACAAGCGCGCCGCCGAATTCCCAACGCCGCTCAACGCTGCCGCCGACACCGATGCCCTCATTCAACAGACATGCGCTGCGCCCACCGGCATCGCTTGCGGGGCAAAGCACATCCACAAACGGCAACACTGCCCCGATGTGGAGCTCTGCGCCAAGGACCGAAGGGTGGTGGGCGCGGCCTTCGTGCGACGCGCGCTGCTCATCGTCGTCAGCGCGTACGTACGACGCTGGTAGAACGCCAATTGCGACTGTAGCAACAATCAGCAGTTGCCATGGCCTCTTCAACATGTCGTTGTGTCGCAGTCTGTGCATCGGATTCGTACTCAACTCTACGTGCAGTAAATCCTATCTTGGCCGTTGTTGACAGGGCACCTCGCCTTCCTATAGTAACGCGCCCTTACAGGATTCGGAGGCTTTGAAAGCGATGGAGATTTACCTCGACAAGCGCGCTGTGAAGCAGATTCGCGTTTCTGCGTCCGACGCCGTGGAGGAAGGTGACACCGACACGCTCCGAGAAGATATCTTGGAAGCGTTCAATGACGATCAGATCGAAGAGATCGAGCGTCGCGTTGACAACGGTGACTTCTACGATTTCCTTTCTGAGATTCTCGACGAGTGGGGCGGCGACGATGTCGACGAACTCTTCGAGCTCCTCGAGACGCATCTTGCGGAAGCCGGCATCGACGTGAAGTACACGAGCCCGGACGACGAAGAGGGCGCCCCCGAAGAAGAAGAAGAAGAGGCCGAAGTCGACGAGCCCGACGAAGCCGAAGTCGACGACGTAAGCCTGGGCGACGAGGAAGAAACAGAAGAGGAAGACCTCTAGTAGAATCGTTTGATCTTGAGCCGATCCGCGGCTTACGTCCTCTCGCCTCCTTCGGTCATGGGCACGAGCCCACTCCCTCCGGTCGTCTGCGGGCGCGCTCGCGGCTCAACTCAAGCTGAAACGATTCTTCGTTTCGCTCTGTCGCGCTTCACGCTAGTTAGTAAAATTTTGCGTCCAGTAGGGGTTGTACTCGCCGCCGGGGCAGGCGTGGTAGCCGATGCCGATTTTGCCGTAGCGCGTGTTGATGATGTTCGCGTAGTGGCCGGGGCTGTTTAGCCACGCATCGTTTACATCCGCCGGCGTGTCTTGGCCCGCGGCGATGTTCTCCCCTGCGTTGGTGTACGAGACGCCCGCGTCGTGCATGCGATCGAAGGGGCTGCGGCCGTCGAGGCTCGTGTGATCGAAGTAGCCCAATTCGCACATATCTCGGCTATGAGCGCGTGCGACTGCTGTGAGAAGTGGATCGCAAACGAGTGGGGAAGCGCCCACTTCCGCGCGGGCAATGTTTGTAAGGCGCAGTTCTTCTTGCTCGAGCGGGTTGTCGCAGTCGCCGCCGGTGACCGGAGAGCCTGCGTCGCCACCGAGGTCGGGCACGCCAGAATCGCGACCTGCGTCGACCCCCGCCGTCGTACCCATATCAAAGCCCGCATCGATAATCGGTGTGCCGGAATCGGAGGGCGCGGAACCAGCGTCATCGCGCGGCACTCCCGCATCGACGTCGCCTACGCTCGCATCGCGCGGCGGCAATCCCGCGTCCTCATTGTTCATCGCCTCGCCGAGGATCTGGTGCCCCTCGAGGCGCCCGACACATCCCGTCAGTGTGATTGCAGCGAGAAGAAGAAGAGCACTTTGCATTCGCATCGGTCCCAGTGTTGCGCGAAGGCCGCGGTGGGTTGCAAGGCGCAGATGTGTGCAACGCCGCTCCCCCTCACTGCGCAAATACTACGGAGTGCACGCTGTCCCAAGTAATTCCGCCGCTTGCCGCCGCGCGCGGCCTTCTTGAAATTCGTCGGCGACGCGATGAAGAAGTGCGCATGCGCGGTCGGTGTCGTGAGCGGCGAGGTACATCTGCGCTTCTTCGAGCATTGCATCGTCGCGCAAGGTCGAGAACTGAAGCTCGTTGTAAAGGCGTTGAAACGTCGCGGCCGCGCGATCGTGATCGTGCAGATCATCTCGGTACAAAATGCCGAGACGCAACATGGATGCAGGAAAACGCGGCAAGGTATAGCTGCCGGGTGTCGTCGTGGATTCCAGCACCGACAACATTTGTTCAAGATGCGCGGCTGCCCGGGCCGGATCACCTTGCTCCACGTCGAGATCGGCGAGGCGCCAAAGCGCGTCGTCCCAGCGTTCACCGTGCGGATACGGATGCTCCGCGATGACGCGCTCGAAGTAAGCGCGCGTGCCTTCGAGATCCCCGTCCTGGCGCGACATCTCAGCGAGCTGCATCAGCACGTCGTCACCAATGTCGCGGGCGCCGACCACTTCGTACACGTGATTGAGCCACGCGCGCAAAGCCGCCGGATCGCTCGTAGCCTCAATCACACGGTGCATCGCGCGCGACGCTACGCCGTGATCTGGATACTCAATGACTACGCGCTTGAAGTTTGCGATAGCACCGCTCTCATCTCCAATGCGCAAGCGTAAACGCGCAGCGTCGTAAAGCGCGCGGCCCGTGCGCCGCGACACCGGTCGCTCGCGTGACAAGCCTTCGAGGATATCGATCGCACGCTGCAGCTCCCCTACGCGTGCGAGAGACTTTGCTTCGCGGTAGAGCGCCTCGTCGCGATCGACGCGTCGTTCGGCGTGCTGCGCGGCCTCGCCGTACGCCGTTGCCGCATCGGCAAAGCGCCCGTGGTGATACTCGCGTGTCGCGCGCGCCATCGCCGCGAGATGCTCATCTCCTCGCGGTAACGACGAGGTCGGCGGACACCCCGCGAGCAAAAGTGCGATCGCGCTAACTCGCAGCACGCCGTAGCACGTCCGCTGCAACTTCAATGTCCTTGTCGCTCACGCCCAAATTGGTGACCACGCGTACGCGCGATCCGCCTTCGGCATTGACGAGCACGCCCTCTTTCAGCGCTTGCGCGACGATGTCATCGGGGTGCTTTTTCGTGGCTTCAAGATTGATGATGTTCGTCTCGACAGATTTCGGGTCGCACTTGTAGCCATCGCATGACGCCATCAACGAAACGAAACGGGCCGCGCGCGCGTGGTCATCGACGAGCAGTTTCAAGTGATTGTCCAGGCCGTACTCCGCCGCGGCGCACAAAATGCCAATCTGTCGCATGCCCCCGCCCAACTGCTTGCGGTAGCGACGCGAAATTTCAATGTGCTCGCTCGTGCCAAGCAATACCGAACCGACAGGCGCGCCGAGGCCCTTCGAGAAGCACACGCTCACCGTGTCGAAGGGCTTCGCCAACACGTCGAGCGAAAGACCGGACTTTGCGTGCGCGTTCCAAATGCGCGCGCCATCCAGATGCAGCGCCAAGTTTTTTGCGCGTGCAAGCTCCGTGATTGCGAGCACATCGTTCTGAGGAAAGACGCGACCGCCCGCACGATTGTGCGTGTTCTCAATCATGACAAGTCCCGTGCGCGGCAAATACAAATCGATGGGCCGCACGAGTGCTTCCATCTCAGCGCGCGTGTAAAGACCGCCCTTCCCCGCGATCACGAACTGCACACCCGAGAGCGCAGCCGCCGCGCCCGATTCGTAATGCATGCAGTGGGCGCCTTCGCCGATGATCACCTCATCGCCGGGCTTGGTGTGCAGGCGAATCGCAATCTGATTCGCCATGGTCCCCGACGGTACGAAGAGCGCCGCCTCTTTTCCGAACAGCGCAGCGATACGCGCTTCGAACTTGTTCGCTGTTGGATCATCCCCGTAGCCGTCGTCGCCCACGATGGCGTCCGCCATTGCGCGGCGCATTCCCTCGGTGGGCTTGGTCACAGTGTCGGAGCGAAGGTCGATTGTCATGGCGCGCATGATAGACCAAACTCCGCCCTATGAATCTCACTTTGACCGGCGACGTCTTCTATATCAGCCCCTACTTCTTTTCGTGCTTCGTGGCGCTGCGCGAAAAAGAGTTGCCATTCGAAGTGAAAACCTTGGCCTTGCATACGCGCGAGCAAGACAAAGACGGATACCCCATTCGTACGCTCACCGGACGCATTCCTTCGCTTACGCATGACGATATCGTCATCGCCGAGTCGAGCGCCATCGTCGAGTATTTGGAAGAAGCGTTCCCGAAAACGAAGCACATCTTTCCGACGGTCGCCACGGAACGCGCGCGCGCGCGGCAGATCATGTCGTGGCTGCGCAGCGACGATACGCTCGCGCTTCGTGACGAGCGCTCCACGCACACCATCTTCTACGCGCACACCAACAAGCCCCTCAGCGACGCGGCCAAACGCTCCGTCGAGAAGCTCTTCGCGATGTGTGACCGCCTCCTTGGAGAACGCACCGATGGCGTTTTCGATACGTGGACGCTGGTGGATGCCGAGCTCGCTTTCATGCTTCAGCGCCTCATCGCCAACGGTGACCCGGTCCCCGCGAACTTGAAGGCATTTGTGGACGGCCAGTGGAAGCGCAAAAGCATCCAAGAGTTCGTCGACCGCAAGCGTCCGGAGTACGTTGCGTACTGAAGCCGCTTCAAGCAAAACCAGGCACGAATTCGCCACGATCGCGCCCGAGGTCCCGCTCGGGCGAGCCGCACGCCTTGACACCTGCGCCCCCCAAGGTTAAACGAGCGCCCCGTTAGTTTGTTTCGCCATTTTAGCTCAGGGGTAGAGCAACGGTTTCGTAAACCGTAGGTCCCGAGTTCAATTCTCGGAAATGGCTCCATAAGTTCCCGCTTGATGTTCGACTGAACATGCGCTGAACCGATGGGCTCTTCTCTTTTGATGGTGGGTACGCTTCGTAAGTGTGCTCAGGCGCAAGCGTTTAGGAGTCGGAGTCTGTAGTTTCGAAAGCTTCGATACCCATAAGCGCGTCGTTTCACAAGCTTGGCTTTGAGATTAAAGCCCTCGACGCGTCCGTTGGTGTAGCCGCAGAGAAAGTATTCGAGGATGGCGCGTCGCCATCGGAGCAGGGTTTTGCGGAGCGTCTGCAGCTCGGGCAAAGCACTTGTGGCGAGCCTGTCGACGAGGTTTGCAAAGGCGCGGCCGGCACGCGCACGACCCTTGATGCGGTAGAAAGTGTGCATCGCTTCTTTGGCTTCGTAGAGCTCGCGCAGCTCGGGGTAGGACAGGAGCATGTGCCGTAGGGCTGCGCGCTCGTCAGGCCGCAGACGTTCGCGCGTGGTGAGCAGCATGCGGCGCACGGTGCGGTGATGGGCGACGTGCGCGGCACGCGCTTAGTCTGTTGTTGCGAGCGAGCTTACCGGTACCGACGTTCCGTCCACAGTTCCAGTACCATCGACCATGTCCCTCTCATCAACAGAGCGTGCGGAACGAATGAACCACTGGCCATCGGACGGAATCAGAAAGTAGACGTACTTTCCGTCACTGGGAAACGCATGATCGCGCCAGTTACCGCTATCCGTAATTATCCATCCATCAACAACGTTTCCTTCACTATCCGTCATTTCGGCCTGGCCCGATGACGCGGTGACGTTCAGCGATGCGGGTAAGTCGGTTGTTCCAAGTGCATCGAGCACTACAACGTCCGCAGTTTCGCGAGGATAAGCGATGAACAACTCCGCATCCGGTCCGGGAAGTGTGTCCGGCTCAATGGAAGTGCGCGGGCCGATGGCATTCGATACGAAAACCACACCACCGTCACTGCGAATATCTGCAGCGAGCGCATAGAGATTTTGCGGCGGAGCTAGCTGCTGCCCAGAAACGACGAACTCTCGCGGCGCACCCGGAGTGACATTGCTTGAGCATCCTGTGCCCACGAGTCCAAATATTGCACCCAACGCGTGCAGCATGAAGGCCCACGACTTCCAACAAATTCGCATGGCTTTCGCTCCTTCTTACTACGGCGAGAGTTCAGGTGAGTGGGCTGCGTAACGCGAGAGATCGTCGACGGAAAGCTCTGCTCCGCCAGGGGTTAAGATGCCACCACTTGGGCCAACGTCCAGAGTGGCCTGCACGATCCACTCGCCGTCGACGGGATACGCGAGCACCCAGTACTCCGGCGCACTGTAGCGATCGCGCAGCATCAGGCCTTCTGTCGGAGCAGCTTCATATCGTTGGCCGGCTTGATCAATAAACACCTTCTCGTCGGCCAACGGAAATAAAATCACGATGTCCGTACTTGCACCTTCGCGATGAAGCTGTCGCGCGCCGATTTCACTTAGCTCGAGTTCCAATGCAGGAACTATTGTTATGCCACTGGCCGTTTCCGTTGTGTGCAATCGCTCCGCGCGTGAACGCATCGGAGTATTGACGCGAAACAGTCGGTGGCCGGTGGCAAGCTTTGCTGCAAAGTCCTCAATCCGAGCGGGAATGGGTGCGCGACAAACGGACACAATGCCGGTACCGGAACGCGTACTCGCCGGCACGGCAGGTGCGGGTTCCATCGGCATCTCCGGCAACGGCACCTCGTCGGCCACTATCGCCAACGTACTAGAGCGTTGTTCGTCAGAAGGCGACGTCGCATCGCTACAGGCCGCCAAAAGCGCTACTGAGTAAGCAACTGCTGTAAATCGAATTGTCACGGCCATGAAAATGCTCCTAAGAAGGTATTGCTGACCGGAGACCACGCGATGTCCACCGAGTTAATGACGCTCGATGCGCGTTCACCGCCCGCTCCGAACGCGGACGTGGGGCTCATTGATGCCTTGATCGCGGTTGTAAACGCACGCGTAGATGATCCCCCACGCCAAGCTAGGGCGATTGTTCCACCCGATGATCTGGCAAGGCCAAACGGACGACGCGTAACGTAGTTCAGCGGCAGAGTCGAGTTCGCATAAGACCACGCGCCAACTGAATAGCGAGTGGCGAGGGGATAGGTAACTGCCATCTGCACTATCACACCCGGGCGGCCCGTCGTGTCGAACGCTCCTGCCGTGAGCAATCCAAGACCGCTGCTGTCAAACACGACCCCGCCCATGTAACGAAAGGCTTGTGCAAAGCCACCGACCGTTTGCGATGCTACTTGGGGCACGCTCCAGCTGAGGGGATTTTGCGCGATCGCGGAAGCTGTGTAGATTCTCGCGCTATCGCCGTTAATGTACGCGAGGACGAATCGATTACGGAAAGCGTCGTACGCAACCTCCACTCGCCCGATCGCTCCGGCTCCGCTGATCGTGCCCGTCGACCACGATGAGCCTCCGTTTGAGGTAAGTGCCCAGCGAATGTCGCAGTGTGTCTCTGTGTGGCAATCAGAAGGCCACGCCAGAATGACTTCGTTGTCACTGTTGCTCCGCGATATCGAGACCGGATCATGAATACTCCCAATGTAGCCGTTGGGCGGCGAAGTCATCCCGGTCCACGACCCATGGTTTCCCGAGCTAGCGCCAGCGAGCTGCCAAATCTGATCCCAGACACCAATTCTGAATGGACTCACGCCGTCACTGGCCGCGGTGACAGTTGGGCCTTGACTTGAAAAGTAGCTCGCCAAAAGAGATGGCGCACCAAAAGAGGTGGCATTCGTGGATGATATGGTCGCCGGATTTCGAGTCGTGAGACCCATTTGCTGTTGCACCGTGAGGCCATCGTCTGTGTAAAGGTGCAAGCCTGCGCCGGCCTCCAGTGCCCACCCGTGCATCACTCCGTGCTGAGTGGTGACGTCGGGCAATCCCAGTGCGTGACCGAGTTCGTGTATCAGCGATCCTTCATAGATAAAACCGCCACCCGCCGTTGAACCCGGCCACGTAGTAACCCACGGACGGACTGCGTGAGTACACGGGTCTTTGAGAATCATCTGAATAAAAACCCCGCCGCCAGAACAGTCCCCGGAGCCGGGCAGCGACGTAACCGCGAGCAACGGGTCCGCGCAACTCCCATCATCACCGTGGCTCACAATAATTCGTCCGGGTGTTGGAACTGACGCAGTTGTCTCGCCAGCGTAGTAGAGATCGACGTTTGCGCCCGACTCTTCATTCCAAACGGCCAGCGCGTCAGCGAAAGCCTCACGAAAATTTGTGACGTTGAATCCATTCGCAGCGAGCGTACCGGGCTTGAAATACACCGGCACCGAATGGCTGGACCACGCGCAGTAGGTTGGCGACCACTGCGCGCGTAGCGGCGACGGGTCGTACATGGCAGCAAATACTGATGCTGCTAACGCGAGGCCACGAATGAGCGATCGATTCAACCCACGTTTGCAGTTAGCCATTTCGCAAAATCTCCGGCGGTGTCGCGGGTCAATGCAAGCCACTCCGCACCTCACTTCTATGCAGTCGAAAGTTGGCCGTCAATCGCCCCTAGGGGTGAAGTACGTGCGTTCGGTGCACTACCGGCGGACCGAGCGACTGCATGATCCGCAATCACGATGGCGCACAAGGAACTCACCGTAATGGTTTGCGCGACGGACCAGTGCGCTGTCGCAAACGTCACGCTGTCTGGCGAGACGGTTATTCCTATGGCGACGGAGGGGTTTGCCCATACCCGCCCGATGCTGGAATCGGCGACGATTAAGAGCGCGCGCATGCTGAGGGGAGGCTCTATAGGTGCATGGGACACCCTACGGACACTCCACTGCTAAGTCATTGATGGACAACGCTTTCGTTTAGGTTTCGTAAACCGTAGGTCCCGAGTTCAATTCTCGGAAATGGCTCCGCGCGTAAGAGTAGACCGTCGTAGCGTATTCTCCGCCGTTGGCGCTCGCGACCAACTGCTATGGCTCGTAGATCTGGATTGTTGTGATCCGCGGAGCTGGGAAAACTCCGCCTGCCAATCCCGGTGCTGTGCGCGATGTCGTGAGGAGGTAAGGCACTTCGTTCGAATCCACGACTGCGTCGAGGTTGCGGGTCCACTGGCACGGCGGGGCTACGCTGGTAAAGTAGCCAACTTGTTCCTCCAGTACGCTCGATCCACGCATGCGCGAATAGACATTGCGGGACGCCGTAGCCAGGGTAGGGAAAGTCGACGGAGTCGTTGTAGTGCGGAACATACAAGTCGCCCGCCATGAAGACTGTCTGCCCGATGTTCGACGCGCCTCCATGCAAGCCCACGTCGACCAGCGTAGAGCTCCACGCGCTGCCCGAACGCGAGTAGAGGACCAGGCGATTGCCGGTGCACGTCCCGCTACCTGCGCTGATTCCTCCGCCTGCGCGCGCTTGCACGTAGGGTCTTCCATCCGGCCCGAAGACGAGCCGGTCCATGCTCACAACATCCGCGCCGCTTCCTGTATCGCGGTAGGAATAGATTTCCTGTTCCGACCACGTGCCGGCCGAGTCACGCACGAAAATCACGTAGGCGAAAACGGACGAGCGCCGATCGTTGGCCACAAAGTTCAGGTTGCCGTCTGGACCAAATGCCACATCGATGCTCGAAGATACCTCGGCGAGAAC
This sequence comes from Sandaracinaceae bacterium, assembly GCA_016712745.1. Lineage (GTDB taxonomy): Bacteria > Myxococcota_A > Polyangia > Polyangiales > JADJQN01 > JADJQN01. The sequence goes on along the minus strand of JADJQN010000004.1, from coordinate 386,176 downwards.
GGTCTCGCGCTGCCACCCGGCCGTTGTTCGGTGCAGATATCGAATGGTGTCGGTGTCCACATAAACGACGTGCGGCGCATTTCCGGAATCGAGTGCCAGCGCGGCGGCGTGCGTCGAGTCGGTGTAGTAATCCTCGGAGCTATTGCGCAACGCGTTGTGGCCGGGGTCAATTTGCTCGCTTGTCCACGCGCCAAGCGGTGAGCGCGTTTCGAGGGTGATTGGACCGCCAACCGATGAGTGCAGCAGGTAAACTGTGCCATCAGAGCCGATTTCGAAATCGAGATTGACCTGTCGATCGGCGACAGGAGCGATCGAGACGTAGCCGCCGTAAGTCGCGCGGTTCGCTCGGTCACCGATGAACCCGGCGTGGATTCGCGCGACGATTTCGGCAACAACGTGGATGAAGCGCTGCCTGTAACGGTTCTGAGTTCGACCGGTACTTACCTTCAGTGGGGAAGCTCGAACTTCGACTACCCGTCACTCGAGTCAACGTCTGATCGCGACTACTTCTTGTTCCGTGGTAACGCTGGGTCCAGCTACACGATAAGCGCGAACCCAGTAGGCAGCTCGGCTGCGGATCTTCTGATTCAAGTGTTCGATCTTCAAACGTTAGGCTTTTTTGTCACGGGTTCAAACCCAGCTGGGCCTACCGCTTCACTGACGACGGGTGTGCTCCCGACGACCGGTTGGTACGCCGTTCGAATCGGAAACAGAGTGTTGAGCACGGGCGAGTACACCGCGCGGATCAAACTCGCGTCGAGCGCTGACGACGACTTTCTCAATATCAAAGACGAAGCGTATCCAGTGCCAAACGGCATCAGCCAAGCTGGTTACTTGACCGGGTACGACGTTGACAGATTCCAAATTTACGAACGACTAATCGGCGCGACGAACTTCACCGTGACTGCGACGGGGACACCCTTGCCTATCGTCGAAGCATTCACCCCGGCAGGTACCTCACTAGGCAGTGGAGTGGGGAGCGTCGTCATTCCGTCTGCTGCGATCACCACGACCGGAACTTACTATTTTACTGTGCGGAATCCCGGTGGAACTTCTTACCCGTATAGCGTCACGGCAACATTCGGCTGTGCTACGACATGGAACGCGCTGGTATGCGATGACCTTAGATACGCGCCTGCGATCGGCTCGCGCTACGCGTGGGGAGACCGCTTCGCTGGTCGCTTACCAGGCGTCGACAGTCGGGCCGTCTACTCGATCTCGCTTGCCGCGAACGAAAGTGCGACCTTCGCCGTTGCCGACAACACTTCAACTTGCACGTATGCGCTCGACCTACTTCCTCCGGCGGCGCTCTCATACTTCGGTATAGACCCACTAATCACTACACCGCCCAACACACCGAACCCTGTATATCAATGGACCGATAGCCTAGACACCGGCTTTGGCCCAGGTGCGAGCAATCAGGCGGGCTCGAACCGAGGCGCAGGCGGACACATCTTCGCACCCGTCGCCGGCACCTACTCGGTTCGCGTACGTTCCATAACGGGCACCAACTGCTCCTATCGAGTATTTCTAAGTAAGGCGGGACATCTCACCTATTCACTTCCAGAATGGTGAGATAGCCATGCACCGATACACACTTAGCGCAATTGGCGCAGCCGCATTGCTCACAAGTGCACTCTTTACGGGATGCACTACGTCCGCCTCGGCGATGGTCGATGCTGGTCCTGCAGATGCGGCGAACGACCTTGGAGCTACGGACGCCGGTCTCGCTTGCGGCGATGAATACATATCCGCGACCGTCGAGGTTCCTGAGGGCGAGGCCAGAACCTATTGTCTCGCTCTGGACTCAACCCAACACGTCGAACTTGCTTTTAGAACGCGGGCTTGCGACCTCGGGCATGCCGTCGCGCAGACACAACTAGGTCAGCTCCCATCATTGGGGCTCGATGGGGACTCGGACTGGTTCGCGCGGGACGATGCGCCAGTGCAGGTAGCAATGCACTTCGTCACGGAGGACACGTGGGCGTGTCCAACGGGAGCGCCGGGTCGGCCATGCTCGTTCAACAACTACCACGACTGTTCTGTACATGTGACGCGCGCTGCGCACGCAGCAGGCGAGTATGTAGAAGCGCGACTGAGCGGGACGTGCACGCTACTTGGCGGCGATGGAGACGGCGCTGCAATCGTGCCCGTGATCACTGACCTTCATATCCGCGGGCGACTTCAATTGCTCCCCTATGGCGACGGAGGGGTTTGCCCATACCCGCCCGATGCTGGAATCGGCGACGATTAAGAGCGCGCGCATGCTGAGGGGAGGCTCTATAGGTGCATGGGACACCCTACGGACACTCCACTGCTAAGTCATTGATGGACAACGCTTTCGTTTAGGTTTCGTAAACCGTAGGTCCCGAGTTCAATTCTCGGAAATGGCTCCGCGCGTAAGAGTAGACCGTCGTAGCGTTTTCTCCGCCGTTCGCGCTCGCGACCAACTGCTATGGCTCGTAGATCTGGATTGTTGTGATCTGCGGAGCTGGGAAAACTCCGCCTGCCAATCCCGGTGCTGTGCGCGATGTCGTGAGCAGGTAAGGCACTTCGTTCGAATCCACGACTGCGTCGAGGTTGCGGGTCCACTGGCACGGCGGGGCTACGCTGGTAAAGTAGCCAACTTGTTCCTCCAGTACGCTCGATCCACGCATGCGCGAATAGACAATTTGCGGGACGCCGTAGCCAGGGTAGGGAAAGTCGACGGAGTCGTTGTAGTGCGGAACATACAAGTCGCCCGCCATGAAGACTGTCTGCCCGATGTTCGACGCGCCTCCATGCAAGCCCACGTCGACCAGCGTAGAGCTCCACGCGCTGCCCGAACGCGAGTAGAGGACCAGGCGATTGCCGGTGCACGTCCCGCTACCTGCGCTGATTCCTCCGCCTGCGCGCGCTTGCACGTAGGGTCTTCCATCCGGCCCGAAGACGAGCCGGTCCATGCTCACAACATCCGCTCCGCTTCCTGTATCGCGGTAGGAATAGATTTCCTGTTCCGACCACGTGCCGGCCGAGTCACGCACGAAAATCACGTAGGCGAAAACGGACGAGCGCCGATCGTTGGCCACAAAGTTCAGGTTGCCGTCTGGACCAAATGCCACATCGATGCTCGAAGATACCTCGGCGAGAACGGTCTCGCGCTGCCACCCGGCCGTTGTTCGGTGCAGATATCGAATGGTGTCGGTGTCCACATAAACGACGTGCGGCGCATTTCCGGAATCGAGTGCCAGCGCGGCGGCGTGCGTCGAGTCGGTGTAGTAATCCTCGGAGCTATTGCGCAACGCGTTGTGACCGGGGTCAATTTGCTCGCTTGTCCACGCGCCAAGCGGTGAGCGCGTTTCGAGGGTGATTGGACCGCCAACCGATGAGTGCAGCAGGTAAACTGTGCCATCAGAGCCGATTTCGAAATCGAGATTGACCTGTCGATCGGCGACAGGAGCGATCGATTCGAAAGACCAAGTTTGTGCATGGTCTCGCGAGACGCCATACCGAATTTGGTTCTGGCCGATGAAGCCCGCGTGCAGCACGTCATCACCCGTGACGCGAATTGCTCCTTGGTCCGAGGACGCGCCTGTTGTCGGCTCGCCCACCGGGCGGGTCACCCACATCGCGCAGTCACCTTGATGTACAAAGAGGCCAAACTCGCACGCGGTAGCGACGCATTCTGCTGCGCCACAGGTCACCGCGGTGGCCCCGCTTGGGCACGTTGCGCACGACCCTCCGCAAAAGAGTTCTCCCGTCATACACATGGGTGGTCCAGCATCTCGGCCCGCGTCGGAGCCCGCGTCCCGACCGGCATCCGTTCCGGCGTCGCTGCCTGCGTCTCGACCCGCGTCGGTGCCTGCGTCTCGACCCGCGTCGGTGCCTGCATCTCGGCCCGCGTCGGTGCCTGCATCTCGGCCCGCGTCGGTCCCTGAGTCCATGCCCAAATCAAATCCGGCATCGAGCATCGACACACCAGAATCAGTCGACACGCTCGATTCCAAGACGTTCACAACGAACTCGCCACCGGAACCTGCCGCATAACCATCGACATAGATCACTACGGTCTGCCCGGCCGTGAGGAATACCGAGACCAACGAAGCACTCCCGTCCCCCGAATCGTCGTCGCATGCGAGCGCGCTGACCGACGCGCAACTAGGATAGACGCCAAGAACTGTGTCGAAGAAGGAACCGTTCGTATCGAAGGTGTAGGTGCCGGCATGCGGTGCCATCCAGCGCATGCTCACGTCGAGTCCTGCCGCGTCGCACGCGGCGCGTGAGCTAGGTGTTGCATCGCTGCTGTTGCCAACAAAGACGCGACTGCCGAGGGCGGACAATGCGAAAGCGGTGTCCGCACACGTATCGACGATCTCGGATTCCCCCGAAGCGTCAGCTGCATCGGCGACCACAGTGGCATCGGTCGCTACACCAGCATCGGAAACGGCCCCAGCGTCATAGCCGACGCGCGCGTCGTCCGCAGCGCCGCCATCCGCGACGCTGCCCGCGTCCTGTACGGCGCCTGAGTCCCTGTCGATTTGACCGCCGTCGTCGGCAAACGAGAAATCCGGCGCACCACCGTCGCCCCCCGTGCCCGTCCGCCCAGCCCTGCCTGTGCACGCCGACATAGCCATGGAAAGAGTCAGGAAAAAAACGACGCGTAGGAGCACGGGAAACCTCAGACGAGTTGGTATCGTCGGGCGTACGTGCCCGGCTTGCTCGTGCGTGTTGCAAGAGCCACGCCCGGACCTGCGTCTGAGAATCATTGAAGTATTCGGCAAACAATACCGGCCAGTCGGCCTGCCATGACAGCTGAGCTAGTCACCCCATAGGGCGCCCTGCAGGCTTTCACGCGCGTTTCAACTAACGTCCACGGTCGCGCCATCCACTGCTACCGAGACGTTCCAGCCGAGCTGTTCCTTGATTGTTGCGGCCAGCGCTGCGGATGACGCGGCTTCACCGTGAACCACGAATGTTTGCCGCGGTGGCTCTTTGAAACCTCGCAGCCATCGCATGATCTCATTCTGATCAGCATGCGCGGAGAGCCCATTCACGACCTCGACGCGCGCGCGTACGGGAATGTCCTCCCCATGAATCCGAACGGTGGGAGCGCCCTCGAGCAACGCGCGTCCGCGAGTGCCCGCCGCTTGAAAGCCTGCGAGCAGTACGGTGTTGCGATGGTCGGGCAGGCGAAACTTCAAATGATGCAGAACGCGTCCGCCTGTTGCCATGCCGCTGCCAGCGATAATCACGACGGGGCCCTGCAATCGGTTGAGCGCCTTGGATTCGTCGGAGGTGCGCACCAGATGATAGTGCTTACTGGCCAAGGAGCAGCGGTTTTCAATGATTGATTCGCGCAGCTCTTTGTCGAGATCTTCGGGGTGCCTGCAATACGTCTCAGTCACATCGATGGCCATGGGACTGTCGACGTAGACGGAAATAAGCGGCACCCGTCCGGCGTCCTCAAGCTTTCGTATTGTCCAGATGAGCTCTTGCGTACGGCCTATCGCAAACGCCGGAACGATGACGACGCCACCTCGGTGAGCGGTCTCGGTGATGACACGTGCGAGCTCTTCCTCGGCGCCTGCGACGTGCGTACGGTCGCCGTACGTCGACTCGATCAAAAGAGTGTCCGCGTGCGAGACGAGCTCTGGATCGCGAAGGATTGGCCTAGCCCATCTCCCAAGGTCTCCTGAGAACACAAGACGTGATGGGCGTGGTCGCTTCAGCTGAACCTCGACGGTTGCCGAGCCAAGTATGTGACCTGCGCGTCGAAACAGAGCGCTTGCCCCAGGGACAACGTTGAATAGCTCGCCATAGCTCCGCAGCTTCACAAGACCGAGCGCGCGCTCTGCATCATCACTCGTGTAGAGCGCAAGCGCGGGGTGATGCTTGGAGTAGGCATGGCGATTCGCGCGCGACGCATCTTCTTCTTGCAGGCGTCCCGAATCAGGCAAGACGATGCTGAGAAGATCGGCGGTGCCGGGCGTGCAGTAAATCGGTCCTCGGAAACCACGCTTGGCGAGCAACGGTAAGTAGCCGCAGTGGTCGATGTGACCATGACTGAGAACAACCGCATCGAGGGCGCTTGGATCGAAGGGGGGATCTGCCCAGTTGCGCAGGCGAAGCTCCTTCATGCCTTGAAAGAGACCGCAGTCGAGCAGGAACTGACCTCGGTCCGTGCGCACGAGATACTTCGAGCCCGTCACGGTGCCGGCACCACCAAAGAACGAGAGTGTAGCGTTGCTCACGCGTGCACCGCAGGATCGCCGATGCTTACGCGGCAACACGGAGGGATCTGTTCGTGCAAGATCGCAAGTACGCGGCTCGCTTTATCGAGAAAGTTCTGGGTCGCATCCACGACGTAGTGCTGCGGGTGGCCAACCCAGAGTCCCGCGATGCGTTCGTCGATCAAGCGGGCCTCGACTGCGCTCTCGCGCCGAAGTGGATTCTGGAAGTTGTAGCCATTGCTTTCCTCAGGAGTGCGCAAATGAATAGCGGCATCGTATCGCTTCTGCTCGAGTTGAAGAGTGGTGCCGACCGCCGACCAAAGATCCTGCGGCCCCGGCCAGTACGCGCCGCCATCGATTGTGCCTCGATCACATACGACCAAAGCCGCATTCGATTCGTCGAACGCCGCTTCGAGCTCGCGCTGAACGAAGTAGATCGCTCGTTGCGCGGCTTGACGATGTGCCGGATCGGCCGCGCGCGGAAATCCCCCACCAAATATGATCCCCGCCGCTTCAGGCAAAATTTGCACGTGCCCACAGAATGCTCGGCGCGCAAGCTCGAGCACAGCGGTCTTCCCCGCCCCGGGACCACCCGTGAGCACGACGCGGCGGCGCGTGTGGCGCTCATTGCAGTGACAGGTCGCCATCTCTATTTTCGATCGCCACTGTGCCGCGAGCTTTCGCCCATATCAAGCCCGGCACGAGCAGCGAGCTCACGGTCAATGAGCTCGTGCAACGCGCCTTCGATTTCACGACGGATACGGTGCGTCACCTCCGGCTCGTTTTCGGCATCAGGCGGCGCTGTCATTTGAACGGGCTCGCCGATCACATAGCGCAGCCTTACGCGGTGCGGAATCGGAAGCACCCGCGCTGGAAACGGGATGGGGATCCCGCGGCGGCGCAGCAAGCGGCTTCCGCGTGTGTACGCGTTGCCGACAAAATCAAAAAGGTCGTCAGCGCCGATGCATGCAAGAGGCACGAGCGGCGCGCCGTTGCGAATCGCAGCACGAACGAATCCGTAGCGTTCGCCCCAAAGCAGGCGATACCGCAGTTCGCGAGGCTTCACAGCTTCGCGCAGCCCGCCCGGAAGCACGAGCAGAAGCCCATCCTCCCCAAGCACGCGATCCGCATTCTCGGGCGTGCCATCGAGCATGCCCATCGTGCGTGCGAGCTCGCGCAGGCCTGGAAAGTACCCCCAAGCGTGCTCACCAAGCGCTGAAACGGGCCGACCCGTCTGCTGCTGGATACGGGACATCGCAAAGATCACGTCCCAGCCGAATGCATGGTTGGCGACGAGGAGCGCTCGTCCGGTGGGAAGATTCTCAAGGCCCACCAGTTCTGCGCCGAGACCCCGGCCGACCCAATCGACTATGCGATGCATTCTCAGCGCGAGGGCGGCCTTCCGTGCATCTTCGTCGGTCTCCGCCATAGGTCACGTTTAGAGCAAAGGATGTGCCGGGCCCAAGACTAAGAGGTGGCCCGCGCCATGCATCGCGTCGTGTCATGTTCGTGCCTTACACAAAGCGTTTGATGCGCGCGTCGGCTGCGGGTGCATTCACCTTACTCGCGGTCGTCGTGATGAGTGGTTGCGGCGCTTCGGCCTCCACTTCGCGGTGCCGTGGGGAAGGATCTTGGCATTGCCTCACACCACTCGAGTGCACGTACGACAGCGTGCACGACTGCCAAATATGCCGCTGCGCGCCGCCCTCCTACGTTCCACCGGAGGTGCGAGATCGCCGGTGATGGCTGGAGATCATCGCGCAGGAACTGCGTCGCGCGCATTTTCCGCAGCGGGGTCGCCGCGTTACGCACCTAAAGACGGAGCGAAAAGCGCTGGCCTAAATCGTGCTGTGCTTTGGTGCGGAGATCCCCATGCACGTCATGAAATGGTCGCTCGCATTGTGCGTTCTAGTCGCTTCGAGCTGCGTGGTGGAGATTCACAACGCGTCGCTGTGCGATCAAGCCTCCGATTGCGCGAGGGATGACTACTGCGATTTCCCGTCCGAGCTTGGCCTCGCATGCGGGCGTGACGGGCACGTCGGCTTTTGCATGCGACGCCCGGACGGGTGCAGCGATCTTCAGGATCCCGTGTGTGGATGCGACGGCGCGACGTACGACAACCGCTGTCTCGCGCGGCAGGCTGGAACAGACGTGGCTCGAGCCGGAGCGTGCACGGATTCGTGCCTCGCGATGGACGCGCTGGCCGCGGGCAGCTGCGGGTTTGAGCTCGGATGGTACTGGGACGGTCATGCGTGCAGTCAGCTGCGCGGCTGCTGGTGCGCTGGCGCCGATTGCCTCGACGGCGCAGCCTCGCAATCGGATTGCGAAGACGCACACCTCACGTGCACGCCGCTCGAGTGCGACCAAGCGAACGCGTGCGCATCCGGCACGTGGTGCGACTTCCCCGAAGCCTCCATGTGCGGTAGCTCGAGTACCAAGGGGCTTTGCCGCGACCTGCCCAATGGATGTCCGCCCGTAATTGCACCCGTGTGCGGTTGTGATGGCAACACCTATGCGAGTTCATGCGACGCCAACTCGGTGGGCGTCGACGTCGCGTACAACGGCGACTGCTCGAGCACGAGTAGCTGTGGCGGATTCGCTGGCTTCGTGTGCGCGGCAGACGAATGGTGCAACTATCCGTCAGATGCGGCGTGCGGTGCCGCTGACCAAATCGGCACGTGCTGGCCACGCCCCGACGCATGCTCGCTCATCTATGCGCCGGTGTGTGGTTGTGACGGAGTGACCTACAGCAACGAGTGCGCGGCGCAGGCAGCCGGCGTCGATGCGACGCATTCCGGCGCGTGCGGCGGCGGAAGTCTCTGCGGCGCGGGAGCAGCAAGCTGCGCAACCAACGAGTGGTGCGACGTCGCCGACGGCGACACGTGCGGCGCTCTCGGCGTTTGTCGCGCGCGCCCCACCGCGTGCCCCGCTTACTACTCCGCCACCTGCGGTTGCGATGGAGTGACCTACAGCAATCCATGCGCGGCACAGGCAGCTGGCGTTGATGTGGCGTACCCCGGCGAGTGCGCAAGCCCGGCCGATTGTCGCAGCGCGGGTTGCGCCTCCGGCTCCGAATGCCAGGCGTGCCTGACTCCTGACGGTGCAGCCTGGGCCTGCATCCCCGCCGGCGCTGCTTGCTAGTCTATCGCAAAGAGAGCTGCCGGCTTTGATCGACGCCGGCCGCCGGCATGCCTGACACAGATGCGGGCGCGCCCTAGCAATCTCGCCTCAGTCTGCGGAACGGAATGACTTGCCGAGTGCAACGCCGAAGACGACGTGTGCGAAAAACATTCCTGGCGCGCGGCCGGGCTTGTCGGCTTCGGGATTGGGCATGATGTCGATGCGCGGCAAGAGATGAACGTACGCCGCGTTTCACACCGTGAGGCCCACGGCAAGGCCACGCAGCGACGAAGCGGCGAGTGAGGGGCTTGCGCTTTTGGGAAGAGTGACGCCGTAAACTGCGCCGATCGCAGCGCCCAGTGCGAAGTGCGCGAGTGTTGCGTAAACATCGAGAAGAGGACCGGGCGGATTGATGCCGATCTTCTCGAGGGCGATGCGAGTAATTTTCCGCGGAGGCGCCTCACTCTTGGCGCCTGCCAAACGCGCGAGCCCCATAAAGCCGGACATCGCACCGGTCGCAACAATTCCTGCCATTGCCCCGCGCATTGCGCTTCTGACTCTCGATTCTATGATGGCAGACGCTTGCCAGAAATATGCCACCGCACCGAAGCTACTCACGAAGCGTCGTGTGGCTTTCCCGCGCGTTGGCGAGCGCTAATGACAAGGCCGTGAGCGCGAAGGTTAGGATCGCGGCGAGCGGTACGAGGGATAGAAGTCGGTCACTCGTTTGCAGCGACCCACCGGTCGCACTCACAAATTGCGCACCGACTTTGAGCGCGGGAATCGACGCCACCGCGACGAGGGTCAGAGCAATGCAGATGCGGCTCAGGTTTTTCAAAGCAAATGACATCTCGGTCTCCGCATAGAAGGAGAGCAAGGTACGTGCCGAGCGATTTACGCTGAAAATACAAGGGCGCGAAGTGCTTGGTGTGCATTCGCCTGCACAATCGGGCGATTGGCGCGCAGCGAGCTACGCAGTGGCGACGTCGACCAAGGTCGGCTCGAGCACGCGCACTAACTCCGCTGGATCCATCTCGACGAGGAAGCCGCGCGCGCCGCCGTTGATGTAGATGCGCGGCAGCGACGCAATACTGCGCTCGCAAAAGATTGGCATCGCTCGACGCAAGCCAAAGGGAGACGTACCGCCGACTTGGTAGCCGGAGTGACGGTCTGCGGTCGCGGGAGTGCATGGCGCGACCGATCTCGTGCCCATGTGACGCGCGAGATTCTTCGCGGACACCTCGCGATCCCCGTGCATGAGAACGCAGAGGGGCATCTTGCGTTCGTCTTCGAAGATGAGCGTCTTGATGACGAAGTGCTCATCCACACCGAGGTGCGTTGCGGATGCCGCGGTGCCTCCGCGCGCCTCCCAAGCATAGCGATGCGGCGTATACGCAACATTCGCTGCACGCAGTGCGCGCACCGCCATCGTGCTGGGATAATTTTCCGCCACGTGAAAATGCGCTCAGAAGAGAATGGTCGGCGCGCATGTCGATACGCCCGCACCGACCACGGTATAGCCCGTGTGATCGTTCACGACTTCAACAGCGCTCGTGTCGGGTGTGAGGCGCGAGATGGTCGTCTCTGATTCGCTCTGGTCTTGAAGAAAGATGTAATAGCGTGCGCCCCAAAATGCGAACGCCCACGCAGCCGCGCGCGGGGCCGCGGTGCAGTCGCGATGGCTGACACATCGAACTCGCGCAAGGTGTTGCCGTTGGCCTTGTCGATCTGACGAACGGACATCGGGTCTGTGTCGGGCAAGAAGCCCCACAATTCGGAGTTGCCATTGCCCGTCAGCTCAGGCGATCCGCCCAACGCGCCGACACGCGCGACGCTCCAGGCTGCGGTGTTGAGTGTGCCGAGCGAGCTGCTTCCACTTCCAACGCCCGACGCGGGGCCGCCGGCAATGAAGAGTGTCTCGTCCGTCGAGCCGACAGAATTCGATACGAAGCCCATGCCGAAAACTTCGAAGCGCATTTGATCAGGCGTGTAGTCGGTTGCCGTGCAGCTCGCGTCGGTCGTGCTCACTTGGAAGATCTGATGGTCGTTGAAGAGCACGTACGCAACAGCGTCGCGGCTCACGGCCATCGAGAACGGCGTAGCGCCGCGCGTCGCGGGGCAGTTCAGCGTCCCGATTTCCGTGATTGTTCCACTGTCGGGTTCGTAGCGAAGAAATGCATTGTCTACGTCGACGAGATAAATCCAACGCGCCGCGGCGACGCAATCGTCGGTGGCAACGCTTCCATCCCCATTACCGACGCCACTGTCCCGACCACTCGCGGCGTCGACGGAGCCATCGCTGCGAATGTTACCGCCGCCAATAGAAGTCGAGCATGCGCTCGCAACGACGGCACACAACGCGATGAGGTAGATTGGCTTCATCCTTTGATACTGACACAACAATCGCGATTGCATCAGCACACGCTGCGATGTAGCTAAACTGCTACAAGCTCTGCGCACACGCGCTTACAAAAAAACGCTTTGGCGTTGGGCGCTTTGCCTTGGGACTGATAGGGTGTTGACGCGAGGTGGTCATGCATCGAGTGGTTTGTTTCGCGCGCGCAGCGTTTATCGCGACCGCGTTCGTGGTTTCGGGATGCGCGAGTGTCGTCTTGGGTGGACCCTCAGAGGGCGTCGCCGACGGCGGTCGCGACGGCTCCATCGCCGATGCTGCGCTCGATGCGCGCGCAGACGGTGGAAGCGACGCTGGTCCGTCAATGATGTCGTGCACGAGCGACGACTTCTGTCCTCCTTCGCAGGTTTGCCTGGGTGGCCTTTGCCAACTTGATCCGTGCATCGGGGACTCTGCGTGCCTAGACCCGACCATCTGCGATGCGCGATGCGTCGCCACCGTGGACCCGTGCGCGTCTGTCACGTGCGGCGACAACGAGACGTGCATTGATGGACGCTGCATTGCTGGCTGCTTGCCGGTCACTTGCGCCGGCGTCGTGTGCCCGAGCGGTGAGTTCTGCGATCGCTCGAGCGGTAGCTGTGCGCCCATCGTCGAGTGCGATGCGAGCTGCGGCACGGGCTACGCGTGTCACAAAGCGTGCATCCCCGCGAATCCGTGTTCGGGAATTGTTTGCGAAGAAGGCGAGTTCTGCGTCGCAGGCCTGTGTCGCGTGAATCCGTGCGCTGGCATCACGTGCGAGGCGGGCCAGGTCTGCGTCAACGGAAGCTGCATCGCGACGTGCGTTTGCAATCCCGAGTGCGATCGGGGACCGAGCGATCACTGCGTCTTCGGCCATTGTGTTTGCACGCCGAGCTGCTCCCCGACTGCGGCATGCGGCTCTGACGACGGATGCGGCGGGACCTGCGACGGGACATGCACAGATCCCACCGAGTTGTGCGACGACACGACTCACACCTGCGTGTGTCGACCCACGTGCACAGCGACCTCGGTGTGCGGATCCGATGACGGGTGCGGCGGACAATGCGCAACCGGATGCGGCTCGGGTGAGATGTGCAATCCGCTCACAGGCGAATGCGAATGCGCGCCCTCGTGTCCAAGCACAGCGACAACCGATTGCGGCGTCGCGATCGCGAATCGCTGCCCAGGCGGGCCCGCGTGCGCTGCCGGAAGACGCTGCGCAGCGGGCAGCACGTGCAATACAACGACGGGCATGTGCGTCTGCACGCCGAGCTGTCCCGCGGCGACCGGCGTAGCGTGCGGCACCGCCATCCCGAATCGCTGCCCCGGCGGACCCGCCTGTACTGCGGGCACGATGTGCCCCACGGGCGAGGCTTGCGTGAGTGGTGACTGCGCATGCGCGCCGTCATGTCCCGGGCGCACAACCGCAGCATGCGGAGCTGCGATCGCGAATCGCTGTCCCGGCGGCCCAGTATGTCCGACAGGCACCACGTGTCCGAGTGGACAGACGTGCGTCTCAGGCGCCTGCCAGTGCGCACCGTCGTGTCCGGCGGCAACCACAGTCGCGTGCGGCACACCGATCGCGAATCGATGCCCGGGCGGTCCTGCATGCGCGCCTGGCTCGATGTGCGCCGCAGGCCAGACATGCAATGCGGGCACATGCTGCACTCCAAGTTGTCCGGCGACGCTCGCGTGCGGCGCAACGATGAGCAACGGCTGCGGCGGAACCTGTCGCGGCACAACGTGCGCGTCCGGCTCCGTATGCAACACAACTTCCGGAATGTGCGAGTGCGTTCCCTTTTGTCCGCCGACGGCGATGTGCGGCGACTCCAATGGTTGCGGTGGCGAATGCACGGGTAGCTGCGCGACGGGCGAAACGTGCTCGCGCCGCATCGACGATCCCATGCGCTACGACTGCATCCCCGGCGATTGCCCAGCTGGTTGCCCGTGCGGCCAATCGTGCGTGGCCGGCGAATGCGTCAACCTCTGCAGCCCAGGCACCGAGCTCTGCGGTTGCGGCGCGTGCTGCGACCCAGGCGCCGAGTACTGCACCGGCACCGAGTGCGTGCCGATCGGATAGCCGGATACGGGCCGGGATCGCGATCCTGCTCGATCGTGCGAAATCTTCGGCCGCTTTTCCTGCGCTGCGCGTATCCTTTACGCCCATGACCCAGCCGCATATTTCCGAGTGCATGACCAAGGCGCCGTACACGATCAGCAATACGGCAACGTTGCTCGAAGCGCGTAAGCGCATGCAGAACGCGGAAATCCGGCATTTGCCCGTCGTGTACGGAGAGCGTTTGGTGGGTGTGATCTCCGATCGCGATCTCGATGTCGCGCTTGCCTTGGACGAATCTCAGCAGCACGCGCTCGTCTCGAGCTTGATGGTCGAGGAAGTCTATGTTGCTGAGCCCACTGAAAAGCTCGCTCACGTTCTGCGCGTGATGGTCAATCGCAAGCTGGGCTCGGCCGTCGTTGCCGAGAAGGACAATGTGCTCGGTGTATTTACGACGACCGATGCGCTGCACATGCTCGCAAAGCTTCTCGAGGAGTAGACGACCTTCCATGCGCGTCGCCGCGATTATTTCGCTGAGTCTCCTCGTCTTGCTGTGGAGAGCTTTTGCCGCAGCTCCGGCGCGAGCAACAGACACACCTCGGACGATGCGCATGTGCCCACACGAGATTCGCTGGCAGCAGTCGAACCGACGCGATGGATGTTGGGTCGACGTGGAAATGACCCAGGCCCCCGGGGTGCTTCATACGCCGTGCGATGGCGGCTTCGGACCGGCCGTTGCAATCTTTGGCAACCGCACCTTCGCCGGCCTCGTAAACAACGGCGTGATCACTATGACTCTGACTACGTCGTTCCACTACGGCGATGGGTGCGACTGGACGACTATGCAAACGATCGCAGGTCCCGTCGCGGCAGATGAACTCAACTTTACCTACAACGAGGCGCCGCGCCCAAATCAGTCGGGCTGCCTTCCCTCGTGCGAAGCGCACGCGACCTTGCGCGTTTCACACTGAGGCGCGCCGGTTACACGCAGATCGCTCGCGAAAACACGGGTGCAAAACAAAGACTGGTTCCCATCACACGATCAGGACAGGATTCGGGCGCCGTCGGGGGACGACACTGATTCTTAGCTGTGGAGGCCGTGTGATTCGTCTTTCTTTGCTGCTCGCATTTTTTGTTACGATCGCCGCATGTTCGACGCGCGAAAGACAGACAGCCCCTGGGTTTGACGGCGGCCTGCCGACAGACAGCGGCGTTGCCGTGGACATGGCGCGCCCGCCCGTCGATGCGTCGACGGATAACACGATTGTCTACGCTCACTCAGCACGCACCCTCTACGCGTTTGACCCGCGCACCAATCTTGTAACCGCAATCGGCGATTTTCATCTTGCCGGCGGCGGCGACCTCGGCTCGATGACAGACCTCGCCATCAACCAAGCGGGCATCATCTATACGTCGAGTGCCGATGCAATCTTCACGGTTAATCCCGTGAACGCGCTCGTAACGCAAATCGCGACGCTGACCGTTCCCGACGGCGTGCAATTCAACGGCCTCACCTTCGTTCCGGTGGGCGTGCTCGATCCGAGTAGCGAAGTGCTCGTCGGCGCGGCGGGCGATGGAAGCTACTACCGTATCAACCTCACGACCGGCAACAGCGTGCTCGTTGGTCACTACTCCAACAACTACGTCTCGAGCGGTGACCTTGTCTCAGTAGAAGGCGCAGGAACCTTCGCCGCGGTCAAACTCACCAGTGGCATGGCGAACGACGTGCTCGTTCGCGTGAACCCTGCGACCGGCGCGACGACCCGGATCGGGGACATCGGCTATCGCCAGGTCTTTGGCCTCGCTTACTGGCGTAACCGCGTGTACGGCTTCACCACACGCGGGGAGCTCCTCCTCATCAATATCGACACGGGCGCAGGCACCTTGGTCACGAACAGCACCGGCGCTGAGCAGTTTTACGGCGCTGGCGTGACAACAATCGCGCCGATTCTCTTCTAGACCGTCGAATAACGCCCGTTCGAGGGGACGCAAAGAGATATTCGCCTGTTTCTCCAAGCGCTAAAGCCAAAACACGTGTAGAAGCTTGGCTGGGAAAAGAGACTTCGGTCCCTTTCGCCCAATTACAATGGAGCAACGCGAATGACCAAAGGCACCGTCAAATTTTTCAACCCGGACAAGGGTTTCGGTTTCATCACTCCGGATGACGGAGGCAAGGACGTGTTCGTCCATGCGAACGACATCAACGGAGCGGTCCTCAATGAGGGAACCAAGGTTGAGTTCGAAGTAACTCAAGGCAAGAAGGGCCCGCAGGCGGGTTCCGTCAAGGTTCTCTGAACTAGCATCGCCTCGGCGCGGGACATGATCCAAACGATCATCTCCCGCGACCCTGGTGACCCTGCGGGGGGTGATTCCCGTCTGACTATTCGACCAAGCCGAGAACGTTGCGCGTCTGACGTGAATGTTCGACCGCCAGCTTGAGCTTGTCGAAAAGTTCGCGCGAGCCCGGAAGGCCCACGATGTGCAAATCCGGATCGGTGACGTCCTTTGTAAAGACGTGAATGGTCGCGATGCCAAGCATGCGATGCAGGAAGCTTTGCTGAAAGTCGATATCGCGCACGCGCCACAGCTGTAGCGTTTCGATCTTGCGCCCGAAGATCCCTGACTCGACGTCGATTGAGTTGCTCGTAATCTTGTAACGCTTGGCGGTGCGATTGAGCTTCAAGAAAAGAAGCCAAATGAATCCGACAAGCGCGAGGCAGAGAAGCCAGGCCAGGGCGTACTGCCAAAAATATGCTTTCCAACTGGGCGAGCCCACGAAGATCACATCCGTTGCAGGACTGAGCGCCGGAGTGTTCGATGAAGCTGCAGCGTTTGGCGCAGCCTGCGCGCCGTTCGCGTCAGCATTGAGCATCGAGCCGCAATGCCTGCACTTGATCGCAGCATCCTGGATTTCTTCCGCGCAAAACGGGCAGGCTTTCATCGCGGCACTATATCAATGCCATGGAATTCTGTAAGTCCGCCCCGCGCGCCGCATGACTCAGGGAGGGAAGAAGCCACGATCGGAGCAGGCCCAGTGGCTTGCCGATGAGTCATATGCACACCGTGCGAGACCACTTGAAGTGCAATCGGCATCGTCAACACAACTATCTTCCGGGGTGTGGCAGAAGTAGCCGACGAACGGATAGTTGACGGCCTCAGGGTCCACCGAGGGAGAGCAGAAGCCGCTAACGCCGCAGTCCGAATCGGTCACGCATGCGCTGGTGAGGCAACGGTTTGGTGCGTTGCTTGTCGCGTCGGCGCGGCAATCGCAAACCGTGTCCGTGCTGCAGTCGGAGTCCATGAAACATTCGTCGTAGGAACAAGTGTTGATCGGCGCTCCACCGGTCGAACGCATGCAACGACCATTCGGTCCCTCCGTGCAGTCCGCATCGGACCCGCAGGGGCCCGTACCGCCGCTTCCACTGCCCGCTCCCCGCTCATCTGTGCAGGCCACGGCCGTTGCACGATGCACGGCGGGTACGCGCGCTCCCGCGTCGAGCGGACCACCATCGACAGATCCCGCGTCGCTCGCGCCCGAGTCAGTCGCGCCTGAGTCAGTCGCGCCAGAGTCACTCGCGCCAGAGTCACTCGCGCCAGAGTCACTCGTGCCAAGGTCGGCTAGACCCAAATCGAGTACGCCAAGATCAGTCGCACCCGAATCGAGTGCACCGGCATCTGCGCCGGCGTCCTGCGTGGTGTTCGATTCCGACGAGCTGCAAGCCACTAGCGACGTGAGCAGCGCAGCCGAAACAACGAGACGGTTTGTTCGAGCGAAATAGCCATGCAAGGTCACGTCCTGATTCTACGTGATGAGCACGAGTACCGCCATATTCTCTGCCATTGCGCAGGCTCTACGGCGCGCATGCCATCTGCTTGGCCCACCACGTCGCAATGGTCCGGCGCCGCAACAAACGCGAGCCGAACCCGCTGGGCTGCTTGCGCTGCCTGCAAACCAAACTGCTAAGCTGCGTCTATGCCGATGGATGTTTCGCACCCTGCGACGCGCGTGCTCGGAGAGAACGGCCTTGCATTTCTAAGCGAGCTCCACGCTCAACGCGCAAACCTAACCGCACGTTGGTTCGAAAGCGACGAGCTGCTCGAAGCGTACGTCGTTCTGGAAAGTCACATAGGTGAGCTTGCGCCAGTGATTGCACGCATTGAGCAAAGACTTCCCACGCTCAGCCCCGAGCGGTTGCCGTCTGCCTACGCGTGGCTCGGACACCTCCTCACCATCTCAGGGTCACGCGAGCGGGCCTCGCATCTCCTCGCAGAAGCCGAGGCACGCTGTCAGTCGTCGTGGCTGCGTGCGCACATCGTTCATGATCGCGCGGTCATCGCGAACACCGAAAAGCTGCCACTCGACGCGGAGCGTGAGCTGCTGCTCGCCGTGGAATTGTATGAGGCGTGCGGTGATCCCACCTCCGCAGCGGACGCCGCGGTGTACGCGGCGCAAGCGTACTGCGCGCGCGGGAAAGGTTCCGAAGCGCTCGATCTCGTGCTCGGACGGCTTGATTCAGTTCCGCGTGGTGGTGTGCTCGAGTTGCGTGCGTCCCTCGAACTCGCACGCGCCTATCGTGAACGGGTCGAAATAGAGCGAATGGCGGAGATGATCGACCGCGCCGAGCAGCTCGCACCGACCATCATGTTCGATCCTTCGCAGCGTATCGCTTTCCATCACGGCGAAATCGCCTGGTGGCGTGAAGACTGGCCGCGCGCGTTAGCGCACTTTCGGACCGCCCTGGATCTGACGATTGCGCACGCAAGACCGCTGCACGAGGCCAGCACGCGCTATGCACTGGCACTGGTTGCGTTCGATGCGCGGGACTTTGACGGCGCGCTTGCCTCGATCCGCTCGACGATCGCGCTCGCGCAGACTCTCTCGCATCAGTCACTGCTCACGGGCGCACGCGGTGTGGAGGCTTGCGTGCTCGCCGCGCTCGGTGATCGAGAAGCAGCGCTCAAAGCGTATCGTTCGTTGCGGCCTACCAATACTCACGGCGTTTCCGCGGTCTACGTGAATGGCATGACGGCACTCGCAGAACTATTGCTGGCTGCACTCGCGCAATCCGATGCAGAGCGATCGGCTTTCGAGGCAGCTGCACGACGAAACATCGAGACAATCCTCGCGCGAGATGAACTTGGCACTCGATGGCTCGAGCGAAATTTCGCGCTGCGTGTGCTGGGACGCCGCCTTCTGCGCTACACCGAGCCAAGCGGGATGAGCCAGCTGCTTCTGGCGCGAGCCAAGCCCATTGCGGTCGACGTCGACGGTTCGCACATCGACTTCGACAACGGCGACCGAATCTCGCTCTCGCGCCGTTACGTGCTCATGCGCGTGCTCGCTTGCTTGGCACGGAACGCGGGCCATGCCGTGACTATCGCCGAGCTGTTTGAAGCTGGCTGGCCCAACGACCGCGCGAGTGAAAGCGCACTGCTTACGCGTCTTCGCGTGGCTGTCGCGACGCTGCGGCAGATGGGCCTCGACGAGAATCTCGTCACGCATGCGAACGGCTATTCACTGACTCTGTGAAGAGCGCAGCCGTCTAAGGGTCGACGCCTGAGATGCACCCGGTTGCGAGGTAACCAAAATCAGGGTCGAAGCCCTGCGCGCCGCAGACCGCGCTTGCGTCGATGCTTGGGTGACTGCACCACCGCATCGATCCCTGGGAGTCGCCGCAGGCACTATCGATCGAGCCCGTGCGCTCGCTCCCGTCGGCGCAGCGACATCGGTACTGCACACCGCGGCAGTCGTCGGCTGACGAGCAGCTCCCGCACCGTCCGCCGGCGCATGGGTGACCGTTGCAAGGAGTGCGGCGCGTGATGCCGTCTTCACAGTACGAGACGGTGTCTGTGTCGGAACAGGTTTTTACGCCGTCGCATGTTTGCGGCCCTGCATCGTTGCCTCCCAGGCCCATATCATTGCCAGCGCCCGCATCCGTGTCGGGCGTTGTGCCGCACGCGCTTGCGGCTTCGCACGACGACGAGTTGACGACACAGCTGCGCAACGTCGCATCGAAAGAGGACTCGCACGTCGGAACGCACGCCGGGGGGCTCGCGCCGCACAGGGTAACGAAGCGGTTGCATGCGTCAGCGCAGGTCGCGGCTGCGACATTTCGATCCGTAGAGCATGCGCTGAGAGTAGGTAGTGCGAAAAGGATGACCACTGCGCACGCAAAAAGTCTAGCTCGGTTCATAGCGACGCTCCTGCTGGCGATTGCGCCAAAGTGGCTACGGCCGTGGTGGACGAAGCGGGCAATCTCTAACAGCGCCAAGCGACTTCGCGGATTAAAATGCGATTAAAATGCAGAACGAATTGGGTGGAAAAGCGGATGTCGAGAAATCGAGAGGCGCTTTAGCACCGTGCTAGCGTTCACGTGATGACGACAACTGCGGCGCGAATCTTCGGACTGAGCTTGGGAATCTTTTTAGCCAGCGGATGCGGCGGCGCTGCAAGCAACGCATGGCCGCACGGGACTACGGCTGAACGCTGCGTCGATCAATACCGGGCCGCACAAGCCACCAGCGAGGCGCCTGGGGCAGACAACATCCCGGCAAGCGAACATCTCGCGCTCGCCCGAAGCGCCAACGCGCGAATGGCGTGTGATGCATCGATGGACGCCGAATCGTTCATGTTGAGCGACACCTTTCTCACGGCCCGAAGTGAGTGTTTGTCCGAATGTTTGGCTGCAGCTTCAAGCACCAGCGTCTCCCTCGACGAGCTAACGAGCGCGCAGAGTCTTTGGCGCAGATGCGTAAGCTTAGATCGCACGTGCGAATCCGATCACGTCATCGACGTGGGGCAGGGTGACGAAGCACTTGATACGGAAATCACAACGCTGCGTGAAGGAGTTATGGAAGGAGACGGGACCGAGGCTTTTCGCTCGGGTGAGGTGGTATTTATGAGCGCATACCGTCGCCTTTACGAGAACGCTCAGTCCGTTGCGGAGCGCCAGACCATGCTCAAGCACCTCATCGCGTTCACGCGCCGCGCGAACGACGACGTGGGCTCGCTCCTTTACTCGATGGAGCTTGTACGAATCGCCACCACGCCGGAGAACGAACGCTTTGGCGCGACGCATGCGCAGTTTCAGGCGCTTCTGATCGTGCGCAACTCGCTCGCAGTTTCGACAAACCCAGATCCCGACTACGACATTTGCAATTCGCTTCACGACGAGACGATCGACGAGCTCAAGCGCATCCTCGATTGCGAACATCGCGCCGACGCCGCTTCCGCCACATCGGTTTGCGCGGAGCTCTCTCGCGCCCGTCTCGAATCGCATCGCTATCCCTAGATAGCCCTCAGCCGCGGAGTCAGGGCGCGAAGCATGCGAAGTGCTGGATAGGTTTCCATATCCGGAAAACGGTCCCGATACCCGATGTTCCAATAGCTAATGGCGCGGTCCGTCGTGCGCGCGATGTACTCCGCATTATCGCTTGCGAAGGTTTTGTAGGGTGGCGTTTCGAGCACGCGCGCATGCAGGGATATGGCTTCCGCGATTTCGACTACGTACTCGCCGAGCAATTGAACGACGTATGGCACGACCCACGGCGCTGTTGCGCGAAGGAGCTGGCCAACGTTCGCCTGGCGAACATGGCCTTGATGGTGGCGTGTGAAGACGCACGCACGAATCAGCGCGCGAGTGGATGGCACTTCGGCCTCGTCCAGGCGTGACGGCGGCGCGAAGTATACGCGATACGGAATCACGATGGCCTCTCCGCCCAACCGCAACGGCACAAGAGATCCCGAAGTCTCCGCACGCCCAGCCCCCGCCAGCGTCGCAGAGACGGCCTCGACGTCCTTCGAAAGCGCGGCCGGGAATGCGGCAAGAAGCATCAAACCTCACCTTACACCGGGGGCGCCCTAACTATTACTGGGATCTGCCTGGTCTGGGACTTCAACTGGACCCACTACTCAAGCGAGAGGGTGTATGGGACTCCAGCAAGCCAGAAGGCAACCGGCCGAGGACGATGAGGATCGGCTTCTGGAGAGGATGTCACAGCGTCGTTCGCAACTTGAAACAGTGCTTGCACTGGCGCGAGAGCACGACCGCGAAAAGTACGACGAGCACAATACGGAAGCGCGTGAGCTCAAAGAGATCAACGAAGCGATTGCGTCCGGATTGCACACCTTGCCCCAGCATCAGCTCGCGGCGCTTCGCAATCGCTACCCGCGTACGCCTTAGCCCAAGATCCATAGAGACGAAACGCCGAAATAGGCGCAGCATCCAGCGATGAAGTCGACTCCCAGCACCAGTGTTCGTCAAACCGAGGAGCTGCTTCGCATCACGATGCGCTTCGTTGGCGCAGCAGCGTTGATTTACATCGGCATCAAGCACTTCGTAGCGCCCGAAGGCTTCATGATGATCATGCCTCCATGGATGCCAGCGCCGCTCCTATTGGTGCAGATTTCCGGCTTCTTCGAGATCGCGGGCGCGCTCGGTCTACTCTTTGACAAGACGCGACGCTTCGCGGGCTACGGCCTGGTCGCGCTGTTCATCGCGGTCTTTCCGGCAAACATCTACTCGGCCATCTACAATATCAATCCGATCGGTCCCGGTCCGAACTGGGTCTTGTGGGCGCGCCTTCCCTTTCAGTTCGTCTTTATCGCGTGGGCTCTTTGGGTATCGCGCGCACCCAGGACGGCTGGCCATCGCAAGCCACTCGGTCCGTGAGCTGGTCGCGACTTGCGCAGCCCCCATACATTTGTTTCCCTTCGTAACTGCCAGCGCTAATCGCCCCAGTTGATCAATTACGCCGCAGTGCCGAGGCACTTTCGCCGTCAGTCGTGCGAATCGACGCCGCGCTCGGCAGTCACACGTTCCGAGGTGCGACGGCAGACTTCGTGGTGGACATGACCATCGAGGGAAATCGCGCAGCCAGCAGGGGCTCTTGCGCGTACACGATGAATGCGGACCTTCACGCAACTGTTGACGGCGATTCCATCACGGGAACTGCGGTGCAGCCTTGGCGACACAGCTTCCGCTCTCGCCCTCATCGAGGCTGGTGCAGAAGGTCGGTGCGCGCCCCGCGAGATCCGGGCAGGTGCCTTCGCACTCGAGTGTGCAAAAGCCTTGCGTAACGGGGGCTCCCGTCGAGCTCGCGAGGTGACATACGCCTTCGCGACCGTTGTACGTGAAGTTGCACTGCACGCTTGAGCTGCACGGATCGCCAATGAATGGCGCGCGCGCCGGCTGTGCCCCGTTCAGACGCGGGAAGGCTGCCTCGTCGTCCACACCGACGAAGCTAAAGCCCTTCGTTTCAAGCTCGGTGATTATGGCGTCGAGCTTGTCGGCCGTGCTGCGGTGGATGTCGTGAAAGAGAACGACCCCGCCGTTCTTCCGTTCGATCTGAGCAATAGTTCCCGCGACCATGTCCCGGCGATAGCGGTCCTCGACGTATTGGAAGGTACGGGGCGCGCAGTAGCTGCCGTCTGATGACGCGGCGTAGCACCAGTCAGCCGAGTCGATGTGCCAGCCCGTGACGCGATAGCCTTGGTCACGTACGTACGACATGCCTTCGCACGACGCCGAGCCGAACGGGAAACGGAAGTACTCCGGCGTTCCGCCGGCCGTGACGATAATCTGGTTCGTCTGGTCTACTTGCGCGCGCAACGCGGCTCCGCTCAAGGTCTTGAGGTTTAGGTGTTGCTGCGAGTGATTCGCGAGGATGTGTCCTTCATTGAGAATGCGACGCAAGACTGCACGAGAGGCCGCGTTGTTCACGCGCTGGCCGTTAATGAAGAAAGTCGCATGAATCCCATGCGCTTTCAGAATGTCGAGCACTCGCGGCGTCGTTGCCGGGTTCGGACCATCGTCAAACGTGAGAGCCACGCGGCGATTGAAGCCAGACGAATCGGGCAAGAGCACACCGGAGCATCCACCTACGTCCTGCTTGCCGAGCTCGACTTGCTGGTAGGCCTCTTCAAAGCCCGACGTCTCCTCCGCTTCGTGCTGCGCATCGGCCGAGCCAACGCAGCCGCTCACAAGCAAAACAGTGGATATCGACAGCGACGCAGAAAGGCGGGCAAACATCGGCAAACTCCTTGCCCAGATGGGCGGACTCGCTAGTGCACTCGCCATACCAGCCAAAACGGCGTCGGCTGTGCCGGAATTGCAGGAAGATCACCGCATTTGCACGCGGCGCCCCGGAGGTGACTCCCGGACTCGCCGGCGGATCCGGTTTCCGAAGCCCCACAACCAGCGACGCAAAAATTGAGGCTGGCGCAGGGCCTCGGTCGATTGTGTGTTGCGCTTCTCAAATAGATGGCCATGTTGCACGACCCCGAAAGAAGGCCTTGTGACAGACTTCAAGAAATCCAATGGTTCCACGCGCCACGGCAAACGCGGTTCCAAAGATTCGAGCGCAAGCGCCACGCCGATCGTCTCGGCCACCGCGCATAAGAGCATCACGAATGTTGTATTCGGGTCTGTGTACAAGTCGCCAGACCTCATCGCCCAGGCTGCACACAAGGTGATGTACGCTGGTGCGCGCAGTGCCAGGCCGGTGGCCAAGCCCGCCTCGCTGCCCACAAAGGCCAGTCGCGCCGTCCCGAACGACTAGCCGCGCACCGGCTGCTTCGAGCGCGCGCGCATCCGAAACGGCCAGTCGACGAGCATCGTGCCGCTGCTTTCACCTAATTGCGGGCACCTTGCCTCGACTTATGAAGGAGTGGGGCCCATACTTGTGGCGTGATGACAGCCAACCCGTGTTCTCGTGGGTAAGCCTCGGCCGCGACCGCCAACACGTCGTCCGCTTGTAGAGCCTGCTCAGCTCAGCACGGCAACGCAAGACGAAGCAAGAAAAGCAGACGTTAAAGTTGGCGCCCTTGCCCACGCTATCTTGAACAGCGCGAACTTCTCGAGCATCGCCACCGACGCGAGCGGCGTGATTCAGATCTTCAACGTCGGCGCCGAACGAATGCTCGGATACACCGCAGCTGAAGTCGTCAACAAGATCACGCCCGCCGATATCTCCGACCCTGACGAGGTGATCGCCCGCGCGAAGGCTTTGAGCGCCGAGCTTGGCGTGACGATTACGCCTGGTTTCGAAGCCCTCGTGTTCAAGGCGTCACGTGGCATCGAAGATATCTACGAGCTCACCTATCGTCGCAAAGATCTAACTCAGTTTCCCGCCGTCGTATCGGTGACGGCGTTGCGCGACGACGCGCACGCGATCATTGGCTATCTCCTAATCGGTACGGACAACACCGCGCGCAAGCTGGTTGAGGCCGAGCAAAAGAAGCTCGACCAGCGGTTGCGCGATCAGCAATTTTACACCCGCTCCCTGATCGAATCGAACGTCGACGCGCTCATCACGACCGATCCCGCCGGGATCATCACTGATGTAAACAAGCAGATGGAAGCACTTACGGGCTGCACACGCGATGAGCTAATCGGAGCGCCGTTCAAAGACTATTTTACCGAGCCCGAACGCGCTGAGGCCGCGATTCGGCTCGTCCTTGCCCAGAGGAAGATCAATGACTACGAGCTCACGGCATGGTCGCGTGACGGCAAGAAGACTGTCGTCTCGTATAACGCTACGACATTCTACGATCGCGCGCGAAATCTTCAGGGTGTATTCGCGGCCGCGCGGGATATCACCGAGCGCAAGCGCGTCGAAGCCGAGCTCAAACAGGCGACTGCTGCAGCAGAGAGCGCGAGCCGAACAAAATCTGAGTTTCTCGCGAGCATGAGCCACGAAATCCGTACGCCGATGAACTCAATTATGGGCATCGCCGATTTGCTTGCCAAGACCTCTCTCTCTGACGAACAAGCAAAGTATGTGCAAATCTTTCAGCGAGCCGGCGAGAACTTACTCAACCTCATCAACGACATTCTCGACTTGTCCAAAGTCGAAGCCTGTCAACTCGAGCTCGAGCGTACCGGTTTTGCGCTTCGCGATTTACTGGAAAAAGTGATCGAGATCGTGGCCGGCCGCGCCGCCGAAAAGGACCTCGAGTTGGTATGGGACATTGCTGACGATGTGCCGAACGATTTGCTGGGCGACCCAACGCGCCTGAGTCAGGTGCTCCTGAATCTCCTGGGCAACGCAATTAAGTTTACGGAATCGGGGTCGGTGACACTGCGCGTGACGCGCGACAAGAATGCGGCAGTCCCGACGGCTCTTCTCTTCTCAGTGACCGATACGGGTATTGGCATCGCGGCGAGCAAGTTGCAGCGCGTCTTCGAGCGCTTTACACAGGCTGACTCGTCCACGACGCGTCGGTTCGGTGGTTCCGGACTCGGTCTCACGATTTGCAAACGACTCGTCGAGCTGATGGGCGGAACCATTTGGGTTCATAGCGTAATGAATAAGGGCAGCGAGTTCGCGTTCGCCGTCCCGTTCGAAGCGTCGATTGAGAGCACCCGTAGAGATGCCGGACCTGTCGAAGCCGCAGACGCGGCGCCGCTCGTCCCTTTGCGAATTCTCCTGGCCGAAGACTCGCCGGACAACTGCGCGATCACTCTCGCCTATCTTGAACGCACGCCCTACAGCCTCGACATCGCAGAGACGGGCGAAGTCGCCTGCACTATGTTTGCCAGCGGCAACTATGATCTCGTCCTCATGGACCGGCAAATGCCCGAGATGGACGGGTTGACGGCAACGCGCAAAATCCGCGCCTGGGAGCGCGCGAATCACCGCGCACCTACGCCGATCGTCGCGTTGACTGCCTCCGCGCTCAAGGGTGATCGGGAGAAATGCCTTGCTGCTGGCTGCACCGCGTTTCTGACGAAACCGATCAAGCAGGCCGTGCTCCTGCAGGCAATCAAAGACCGCGCGATCGTCGAAGCGTCGCGTCCTACCGAGTACAGTATCGCGATGGACGGAAACTTCGCGCTCGGCTATCCGTCCATTGTGACACACATTCCCGCGTTTTTGCAGAATCGACGCGAGGATGTGACTACGATGCTCGACGCGCTGACGCGAAGCGACTTCGATACCATCCAGAGGCTCGGTCATCGGATGCGCGGGTCGGGCGCAAGCTTCGGATTTCAGATGATCACCGATATCGGCGCTGCTCTCGAACGAGAAGGGGCGCGCAGCGATGAAGTGGCATCGCGAACCTCCGTCGGAAAGCTGTCGACTTACCTCGATACCATCGACAAAATGGGCTAAGCGCAGCTCGCGCGCGCCAGGTCACACTCGTCGTATCCTGCGCTAGGGGCAGACAAAAACATAAGTGGTTCGTCACGCAAACGCTCGACCGCGACGGCGACAAGATCTCGCGCATCGCAGAGACGTGCATCGGCGTGACCAACCCTGCCTTCGCGCTGCAGCTCGGCTGCACGCAGCCAGCCATCCGCCTTTTGAAAGCCGGCGCAGCAATGATCGGTCTCGGCGATCATCACTTCACTCACCAGGCGTGCGGGCCTGCTGCGGCAAACGATGCGCCCGGATGAGTGCTGCGCAGCACACCCGGCTGGCGGAAGAAGGTCTCGGCCACGATGCCCATCTCGCATGTTGGCGTTGTCTTCGGATCGAAAACGCTCGCGCCATCGCTCATGGTTGGCATCACCAAAGTGCCAGCGGGACCGAGCGCGTCGCGTAGCGCGTCGATCAGCATCTGCGCGCGCGTAGTCGACTCGTTCCCCATTCACCTCGCGTCATAACCTTGCCGAGCGCACGCAGAAACCGGTTCGCGATGACCTGCGCGAAGCAATTTGACGTTCCTAAAGTTCGCCTGAATGCTACGCGCATGAACGCCGTGCTCCGCGAAGCGCCCCCGTCCGATGCCGAGTTGATCGACGCCGCGCCAGAGAGCGATGCAGGTCCGCCGGCGGACGCAATGGTTGACGGTGGCGGGTCGGACTTCGGACTCGTAGATGGGGGAGCCGATGCCAGTCTCGATGCCGGCCAGCCTCGCCGCATGTTCGCAACCGGCGGCGGTTGGCAGGGCGGCTTGAGTGGCACTTCATCCGAACCGATGAGCGGTATCGCGGCGGCCGATCGTCTATGCAACGCAATCGCGGTTGAGCTTAGCCTGGGCGGCCCATCCTGGAGGGCGTGGTTGTCCGATTCGGTTGAAGGTGACGCGGTCGATCGCATGGTAGGCGAAGGGCCGTGGGTCAATATGGCCGGCGAAACGGTTTTCCCTGATCGCAACGCGCTGAAGAACGCAGCCCCTCTCGCTACGTTGGCCTACAACGAGATGGGCATGCGGATTACGTCGGGCGCGACGACGCCGAGCGGTCATCTTGGATTCTGGACAGGCACGGCGCCCGGCGGAGCGAGCACGAGCGACACTTGCATCGACTGGACGACAAGTTTCAATACGTCGAGCGGCACCGTCGGCGACCTCGCTTCCAATGCAACCAACTGGTCCGCTATCGAAGTGCTGCCATGCACAACGGGTATGCGCATTCTATGCGTCGAGCAATAGACTCATTCGCCCTCGCGGCGATCCTACTCGCATCGCTGAGCGCGTGCGTCAACAACACGAATCAGGCCGTAGACGGGGGCCTCCAACTCGACGCGAGCCTCGAGCTCGACGCGTCGCACGACGCTGCCGCGGCATCCGATGCGGGACCGGACGCCCACTCCGCCGATGCTGCCGAGCTCGATGCTGGTCCACTCGACGAGAGCGTAACGCTCCCGC
The DNA here is from genome assembly GCA_016712745.1 of Sandaracinaceae bacterium. Classification (GTDB taxonomy): domain Bacteria; phylum Myxococcota_A; class Polyangia; order Polyangiales; family JADJQN01; genus JADJQN01. The sequence continues at coordinate 357,824 of JADJQN010000004.1, read as the reverse complement.
AAGAGATCCGTGATGCCGTACCGGATCTCTACGTGGCTCAACAAACGCGCCGCGTGAGCATCTATGTGCGTCCATCCACATCGCTCAGCGCAGCGGAGGTCGAGCACTTTCTGAACGCGGCGACGGATGCGCTCACCTACAACCAAAATCATTTGGCGCTTAGCGCTGAAGAGATAGCCAACGAACCGCGCATTCGCGTCGTCGTCCTTAATCGATCGAGCTACACAGCAGCGACGGGATCACCTGATTCGTACGGGGTTTCGTTTCCGGCCTACGGCGATGACGTCGATGCGCTTGTCGTTAAAGACGACGCGCTATCAAACCTCGCTGACTTTGACGACACGCTCGCGCATGAGATCAACCACGTACTAATCGGTCGCCGCGCCGTCGATGACACCTACATTCCCTGGTGGGTTATCGAAGGAACCGCGGTCGATATGGGCGCGAACTACGCCTGGGAAGTGCACCACGCATGGACGACATTCAAAGAATACTGGGACGAAGCGACAGGCGATGACGCAACGACAACGTTCGCACGTTACGATCTAGAGGATCTCACCTCCGACTCCAACGAGCTTGCACACGATCAAGCCATCTCGGGTTTCTTCGTTGAGTACCTGCGTTTCATTCACGAGCATGACGGCGCGCATGGGTATCCGGACGTGCATCCACGCTTTTTGGCGGCGTCAATCGCAACGAGTGAAGGTGCAAGCTTCGCGATGGCGTTCGGGGCGAACTTCGACGGGCTGACTTTGGCGAATGCGAAGGAGGCGTATCGCGCATTTCTGCAAAGCACGATCGCCTCCCCGTCCGCTCGCTATGCGGGAACTGTGTTCGAATAGCTAGTCAGTAGCGCAGATGGTTGTGGTGGGGGTGTTATTGATTGATTCGTTGTCCGCCTCCCCCACAAGGCCGATCGTAACGGAATCGGCGCTCGTCGCTTTCACGACAATGATGCCGTCGGTCACGATGTGGTTCTGACCGGCGGACGGAACAAACGTAATCGTGCGCGCGCTTGCGTCGAACGAGGCGAATCGATCGCACTCATCGACAGCGCCGGTGTAGAGACTCACAAGTTCCGTCTAGACAGTGAAATATGCTTCGCAACGCCGCCTGCATTGCCCTCTTGGGCTCACGTGCTAGGCCTAGCCCCATTCTTCCAGGAGGACCTCGTGATTCGTAAGCTTTCGTTGACCCTTATCGTGTGTGCGCTTGGCTCGTTCGTTGGAGCAGGCTGCGGCGGAGATAACAACAACGCTCCCCTCGACGGTTCGGTTGCGGATGCTTCGGATGGCGGCGGACCGATCGATTTGGGGCCGCGCGATAGCGGCTCGCGCGATGACAGCGCTGTGGATGCGGGTGCCGGGGACAACGACAACAGCTTCGACACGGCGACGGCGATCACTGCGGACTCGACGGAAGACCCGACGGGCGTAATCGCGCCGGCGGAAGACAAAGATTACTATTCGTTTGAAGGTACAGCGGGCACGTGGATGGGCATCTCGACCACCGCAAATCCGGATGACGACGATATGCTTGTCGACACAGTCATCACTCTCTACGACTCCGCTCGTACGCAGATCGCCGAGAACGACGACCGCCAACCGCGCGGCGACACCGACTCGGAAATCATTTTCCGCGTTCCTGCGACTGGCACCTACTACATTGAAGTGCAGGACTTCTCCGATTGGGAGGGCGTTGACGCTGCAGAATCGCATCCCGGCGAGAACTACAGCCTCTCCCTCTTCACGATCGACGTCGCCGGCGCGGTCGTGGCTGAAGACGCGGAGACGGGCAACGACGCTGCCAGCGCAACGGCCGCGAAGTTTGGAACGAACATGAGCGGCCTCATTGTCGGCACTTTCGCCAGCGCGGCTGACGTCGACGTATTCTCCGTCGAAGTCACCGGCACGGAACGCCGCAACTTCGGGGTCCAGTTGATGGCGATTGGTGATACAGGCAACGGTTCGACAAGCGGCATCGCGCCCATTTGGATGACAGATGCGGCCGGCACGGCCATCGTCGCGCGCGTCGCAGATGCAACCACGCTCGAAATCGGTCCCTCGCTTCCGCCAGGTTCGTACCTGCTCTGGTTGCAACATCCGGCCACGGCCGCGGGCTCAAACGACTTCTATGTCATCAAGCACTACCTTGTCGAAGAGAACGCTCCGGAAGCCGAAACTGTCGCTGGCACCAACGACACAATCGCTACCGCAGAACCCCTCACACTCGAACCGCGTACCGACATGCCGACCACGCGCAACGCATTTATTCTCACGCAGCTCACCGATACGACCGACGTCGATATGTTCTCGTTCGTCGTCGATGCAGGCGAGCAGGTAGGCATCGCTTGCGGCGCGGAGACAAGCGGTTCAGGCGTTCGCGGCTTGCACATCGAGCTGCAGAGCGCGACCGGCACCGTCATCGCGATGGACGATGAGACCATCGTAGACGAAGGCGCGTTAATCACGCCATCCACAACGACCGCAGTTGGCGAAGGCACGTTCTACGCGCGGCTTTCCAAGACCGGCCAAGATGCCGAAGTAACGAGCACCTGGGTGCGCTGTGGTATCCGCGCGCTTCCGCCTGCGGCTCCGTAACAAACGGTCTCTAAACATAAAAGGGGGCCCGTTATGTCGGACGAAATTCCACTTCAGAAGCGCGTAATACGGGCTCGTGCCTTGCGTGCAGCTCAAGCGGTCGCCATCGTGGCCACATTGTCGGGTGCTGGCTGTAGCTCGCGGAGTCATCTGCCGGCAGGCGATGGTGGCAACGATAGCGGCCATGATAGCGGCAGCGTCGCCGACGCCGGTAGCGACCTTGGAAACATCGACGCAGGTCTAGCCGACGCCGGTGGACCTGACCTCGGCTCGGCGGATTCAAGCGTTCCTACCGAACCTGACTTCGGAGTCAATCCTTGCATCGGTGAAGCAGGAATGATCGATATCGAATGCTGCTCGGAAATGGGCTTTCCTCCGGGCTGTCCCGTGATCGGTCCGTTCGTGCCGCCGCCGATGGACATTGCCTGAGCGAAGACCAGCTTGGCACAAGGCAAGCTTCGAGTCGCAGTCGGCGATAGTGCTCTTCGCGTAGAGCACGACCGCCTGTTCCGCGTCGCGCTGCGGCGCGGGAAAGACGACAACTTCCTCGAGAGCCGGGATAAAATCTCCGGTACGTACACCGACCGAGCACTGGCCGCGGCGCGATCGTTGTGGTCGCGCCGCCTCATTCAAGAACACCAAAGCGCGGCTGTGTTCGCGCGCCTCTTACCCCAGCTCATCGAGGCTGAAGCGTCACTCGAGTTCAAAACAACGGTCCTTCGTATGTCGATGGATGAGTTGCATCACGCGGCCATTTGCGGACGCGTGCTGGATGCTCTCTCCGCCGCGCCTGAGATCGAGACCGAGCTCGCAACGGAAGCGCTACCCGAGCACGCTGACGCATCGCCTCTCGAACGCGCCCTACGCAATGTGATGTTCGTGAGCTGCCTTTCGGAAACGTACGCCGTCGCGATAACGGCTGAGGAGAAACAGAACGTGCGCGAGCCCATCATTTCGCGCGCGATTGAGCGTATCCACGCCGACGAGTCGCTGCATGCGCGATTTGGTTGGCATTACCTCGCTGAGTACATACCGCATCTTTCGCCTGAGGCTTTGCAGCGGACCAACGCCTATCTTCGTGTGGCGTTTGGCTACCTGCAAGCCAAAGAGCTTGAGGCGATGCCACTTGCGGGAAGCTTTCCGCAGGCACTGATCGATGAATGCGCGGCGCTCGGCGTATCGGACACGAACGACGCGCGCTCTTTATTCTTCGAGACCGTTACGCACGTGATCATCCCGGAGCTTGAGAAGCTGGGCTTGGACGCGACGACGGCTTGGCGCAACCGTTAGACGGGCGCGCGAGCACTACGCTTTGCGCTTTTTGACACGCTTGGCTCGCGCCTTCAGACGCGACTCGGCTTCCTTCAGCTTGAACTTTGCGATGCGCTCGATCAGCTTTGTCGGCACAGGCTCCGAAATCGGAAAACGAATCGTGCCCTTGCTAACTTTGTACGCCGCGAGCTCCTTCTTGAACGCCTCGAGCAGGGCATCCCCGGCGGGATAGACGGCGTAGTGGTTCGTCCACCCTGCAAAGTAGATGACGCGCTCGCCCTTCAGTTTGTAGGTTGCGATTTGGTAGCTAATAGACTCGTCGGCCCGCGGAATCGCTTTGCGAATCGTAGCCCGAACAAGCTTGAGATGGCTGCGTACAGAGGCGGGTTGAGCCGCAACGTACTGAGCGACGGTCGTGATCTGAGCTTTGGGCATCTTCCTCCTACGCGATGTTTTGCGCGTAGCGTATCAGGCGTGCAGGCTCGCGACAGCTAACCGTTCAGTGAGCGGGCGAGGAGGCGAAGCGCTCGCGAAGGCTCGCGGTCGATAGGATTTCCGTGTGAGACGATAACCTTGCGCAATGGCAATGCGGCCCACGTCTCCAGCTGCTTGCGCACGGCGGACGTGTCTGCGACGAGTCGTGTACGCATGAATCTGGGAATCATTGGGCTTGGCCCTCGGTGGTGACGCAGAACGGTCCACTCTGGAAAGGGCTTAGGCATAGCCGAGTGAACCGCAAAGCTCGATCCAACGTTCGCGGAGTGCTGCTTTAGTTGGGGGGTGTTGGAGCCGCAGCCGCAGCCGGCAACTCCGCATCGGCCGGAACTTCCGGCACCGTCACCGTCTGACAGATGTTGCGCAGCGCGACGCCGCCCGCGTCGCCACTCAGTACGAACGCATGGTTCGGGGCGTCGTCGCCCATCGGGGCGCCCGCGCCTACATGACGACGATAGAGGCGTAGCTCAAAGGCAAGAGCTGACGCGTCTTCTCGTTCCTCGGCGATCGCGGCGGCAACGCGCGCGTGGGCTTCTGAGGTCAACTGAAGTTGAAGCATGTTGCCTTCGGGCGTGAGCGCGGTGGCGCGAAGAATGTCTTCTTTTGCGAAGAGAGCCCGGGCACGCGTGTAGTAGTGCTGCTCGTGAAAGTCGAACGACGGCCACGCTTGGCCAGCGCTCGGCGAAGTCGTTGCGCTAAAGATGCGGAGGTTATTAACGACGGCGGCCTGCTCGCAGTACGGCCGCGTATAGGTCTCGCGAACCAAATTGTAGGCGCCCACACAGGTGCTTTGAGCTGCGTCAAGACGCACGCAGCGAGCGTACTCGCGCATCGCGCCAACGGAGTCGCCGGCGTTGCGGGCCATCTGCCCGAGCAAACGATGTGGTCGTGCCAGTTCCGGGTGAGCTTGCGCGAGATTCGCGGCGCGACTTTGTGTTTCGGCGCAGAAGCCGCCCGAATCCGGGGTTTCCGTCAAACGGCTCATGCCGCACAGCAAAGCAAACGCGTCTGCGATGTTCATCTGAACGTCGGTGTCGTCCGGAAATGCCTCGCTCACATTACGAAGCCACGCTGCAAGAGCAGCCGGGGTTGCGTTCTGTCCCGCGCTCTCCATTTCGCGTTGGATTCGTATCAACTCTTCCACCAATTCATGCGCACGACCGCGGGTGCGCAAGAGCCAGTCGGCGCGCATCGCGTCAGGGGACTCGCCTTCCCTGCGACGGCCACGACCGAATGGCAGCGCCGCAATCGCCGCCGGACTTAGATCGGGCTGCGTTGCACGCGTCTCCGATGTCGCGGCGGACGCCACGGGAGACGCTGGCGCGGTTATCGGATCAGCGGCAACGCCGGGGGACGCGCTCGGGGGCGCGGAAGGGGACGTTCCCCCACACGCAGAAACGAAAACCGCGCTGCAGAGCGTTAGCGCTCCAAAGACAATGCGAGTGCGCACGCGGTCAGCTGTCGAGCGCTGCGAACCAAGCCTCGCCGATGGACGTGAGTGCGTCTTCGCTGATCGCGTCACCTTCGACGACGGCGTTCGCTGCTCCGAACGTGTAGACGATGCGGCCAACAGGTACGCCCTCGAGCAAAACGGTGAACTGATCGGCATCGAGCGGTTGCACCGAGTAAGTGGTCGCGCCGAGCGTAACTTTGTGATTGCCAACATCGACTTGGGGAGTTTGGGTGGTCATTGGGCGGACAATAACACGATAGCGACCCGACGTTTAGACGGGTCCTAGCCCCTGCGCTAGGCTGGTTGCCAGGCGCTTTTTTGCGCACGGCGCGTGCACCCTTTTGTGAAAGTTAAGCGTTGGCCTGCATCAAGTCATGACAGTTTGATAGCGCGCCGCCCAAATAGAACCATGACACGAACTTTTGCCCTTCTTGCAACCTCAACACTCGTTTTGCTTTGCGGGTGCGAGCAAAGCGCGCGCGTCGGTTCGACTGGGGACGCAGGCGCGAATGACGGTGGCACAAATCTCCCCGAGGATTCGGCCTGCCAGTGCATCGACCCGGACATGCCTTGCTGCGCCGATGAGCTTTTCTGCTACGCGCCCACTCCATGCAACGTCGTGACAGCCGATGGCTGCTACAACGAAGGGCGTTGCTTGCCGAAGCTTTCATACGGCGAGCCATGTCAGAGCGCCCGCCAATGCGCCGACGAAGACGCACGCTGCGATTCGATCAGTGGATGCCAGCCTCCACCGCTTGGCGAGGAGCGATGCGAGGTCGACTTGGACTGCTCAAGCGGTCGTCAGTGTGCCGCCTCCTACTGCCTCCTTCGCGCGGGGGAGACCTGCAGCGCCAACAGCGAGTGTGCGTCCAATCGCTGTTACGGAAGCACGCACTACACGTGCCTCTAAGCGAGCCGATTTTCTTTGGGCATGAGAGTGCGCAAGACGAAGTAGCTCAGCAGACCGACTGGCCCGTAGGCCATTGTGAGAACGAGACACGGCACCACCCAACGGTGTCGGATCCCGCGCGTTACCCCCGAAGCAAGTGCTTAGCTTTTCGCGTACCAAGCACGAATGCGCGCATCGTTCTTCACTGCGTCGTAAACACGATTCAGTTTCGGGTACGAATCAAAAACGGTCGCGGGGATATGATCGAGCGCACCACTCGCAAGCCACTGCACACTCAGGTAGAGCTTGATGTCGGCAACATGCATTTTCGTGCCGCTGATGAACGGGCCATCGCTTGAGAGGTGCTTCTCCGTGTTGGCTGCCCACGTCGGCAGGTAGCCGTTTGCCAGTGCCGCGCGCGCCTTTTGCTTTTCTTCGTCGTCGCTCATGCGCATCGATGGGGTTATCGCATAGCGCAAATCTTCTGCGTGACACATCAGCGCTTCGTGGCGCGCGGCCTCAAAGAGATCTTTGGGATGCAAATCGTTCAGTCGGCCAATCAAGACCAAGATCGCATTCGACTGACCAAGCGGCGGCTGCCCCGGCATCTCAAGGAAGGGCACGCTCCCGAATGGTGAGTTCGGTTTGACGCCCATCCAGTCAGGACGCTTCAGGCGCACATCCTCGAAATCGATGCCGGCGACATGAAGGGCGAGACGGCATTCTTCGCCACGGCTTGCCGGCGCGTCGAAATAGGTGAGCTTGGGCTTAGTCATGGAGGCGCAGTGTACGCGAGCGAGACGCGGTTACAACACGGCGTAGCGATCACCGTTCACGGGTCGCACGCGGGGCCACCGCATGTGCCAGTCGGCTCCACGCACTCGCAGCCGCCTGTGCAGATTACGTAGTGTGTTCCCTGGCAGACGCCGTCCGTGCAGATTCCCGTCGTGGTGCAAGCAAGGCCGTCTTCGCATGCGGTCGTCCCAGCGGCCACCGGTGTGTGCACGCAGGTGCCCACGCCGTCGCAGTCATCAATCGTGCAAACGTTGTCGTCATCGCAGCCGAGGGCTGTGCATTCTGGACCAGCGTCGCTCGGTGGACCCAAGTCCACAGCAATCGATCCCGAATCAGTCGCGCCAAAATCGACGAGACCTGCATCGCCGGCGTCGACAGACGCACTCCCCAAATCAGCCGCAGCAAGATCTACGACGTCAAGATCCCGCGCGCCGAGATCGGTTAGCGCAGCGGCGTCAGTAGCGCCCAAGTCCACGACGGCGCTGGGGACACCCCCAGCAGCGCAACCGATGAGTGAGACAACAACGAACAATGGCCAAGCACGGTGGGTAAGCAGTCGAAGCATTGCCCCATTCTAGAGGTTTTCTATTTTGCCCGCACCCTTTTGGCCTACCAATCGTTGTGACGCCCGTGGCTCGTGCTCAAGCACCGACAATGCTGAGCAACTTGTCGATGTCGATAGGCTTGACGAAGTGGGTTTCAAATCCCGCGTCGCGACTCTGGGCGAAGTCGTGGTCTTGCCCATAGCCGGTGAGCGCCACAAAGCGGCAGGCAGGCGCACTCTTACGCAGCTGAGCGGCAAGCTCGTAGCCGTCCATGACCGGCAGTCCAATGTCGTGAGCCACGGTGACTGTGTGCCCTGCCGCACGAAGCGCATCGGCGAGCAGATCGGCAGCGTCTTCGTTGTCATCGACTATCAAGACGCGCCGAGCCTTGGTGGGTACGGCTTTCGGGGCTGGCACCTGTACGACGGGCGCATCGCGCATCGACGCGCGCGGCACTTGGATGTCGAGTTCTTGATTGCGCTGCTCGAAAAGAACGCTCGCCATCTCGACTGATTTGGCAAGCACGTGTGAAATTTCCACGGTTTCTTTTTTTCAGCTCGACCTTGCCCCGGGTGATTTTTGAAACGTCCAGCAGGTCGTCGACGAGACGAACCTACGTACTCGCCTCGCGCGTCTTCTAGGCTCTACGTCGCGAACGAATTGGATTTTGCTGAGTGCGACCGACTTCGCCCGCAGAGCTAACGGGAAAGAATAAGTTCAGTTGACCGCTGTCCTTGGCAACGCGTTTGCGCGTTCGACGCTCCGGGGGATGGATGTCTTCGCGGTGCCCGCTCGCAAGCTGTGCTTGAAATATACGCACGACTGTTTCAAGCGTATCTGCTTGCTCCGCGGTTTTGTCTTCACGAACGCGTGCGATGCGCGGAAACCGCAGTGCAAAGCCGCTCACGTGGCGACGGGAGCGTTGTACTCCGTCGAACGCCACCTCAAGCACCACTTCCGGTCTTACGGTGCGAAAACCATCATGCCTGTCGATCGTGAGGTCCTCGAAACGCATGCCGAGTTCGAGGATCTCCTTGTTGGTTAGGCCAGTAAACGCTTTGCCAACGTCCACAAGCGCATCGTCTTCCCACACCGCAAACGTGTAGTCGCTTAGCATTGAGGCGCGTTTGCCGTGGCCTTGCTCGACCGCGGTCACCACTACGTCGATTGTTGCCGCAGCCTTCTTCACTTTGAGCCACGCGGCTCCCCGCGTGCCAGCCTCATAGTGCGAGTCGATGCGCTTGATCATCACGCCCTCGTGACTGCGCCCGCGCGCTGCGGCAAACGCGACTTCGAGATCGGGCGCGCCGCCTACGCGCGTAAACGGGTGCACGCGGACGCCAATCGTGGTCGCAAGCTCCTCAAGCTTTTCGTGGCGCGCATGCCACGGAAGGTCGATCAGCGCTTCGGTGCCAAGATAGAGAATGTCGTAGGCCACGAAGATTGCCTGCGCGTCGCGCAATGTATCGGCGTCCACCGAGACACGGCCCAAGCGGGGCTGAAGCGACTGAAATGGCCGCACCCGGCCGTCCGCTGACACGACCAGAATCTCGCCGTCTAAAATCACGTCGAAGGGCGTGTCGACGAAGATGGCGCTGACATCGGGAAAGGAGCGCGTGATCAATCCATGACCGCGCGCGAAGATCGACACGTGCTCGCCGTGCACGTGCACCTGGGCGCGAATGCCGTCGAGCTTGTCCTCCACAATGACGCGACTCCAGTCGATTGGCGCGCGGCTCCCCTCCATCGGAGTCGCGAGCATGGGGGCTACCGGCTTACCCGGAGTGATACGCGCGCTCCTCAGATCGTGGTGGGACGCCAGGACTGCTACTTCCGCGACATCGGCAAGCACCGCGTGCGCGCGCCGCATCTCGTCAAGGTTCTGATCGAAGGCCTTAGCCAGCGCAGCAAGCACCACGCCGGCAAGCGCACCCGTACGCACCTCACCCAACAGAGTCTTCGCGAGATACTTGGCTTCGAGCGGCGTTGCTATTGTGAACGCTTCGGCAATGAGATCCGCCTTGCCTTTTCGCGACGACTCGTTCGCTACCGATGCCCAAAGCTTTTCTACGTCCGAAAGTGGAAAGCCCGGCGAGGGAAGAACACGCGTGCGCAGCAACTCTTCGACGGCGTCCCCAAGATCGCCCAGCCGTCGCATAATTTCGTGGATTGTCGCATCGCTCGCGCCCGTGGCGTGCGCCAGTGCCGTGGCGACGGACTGCCAACCCGCGTCCGTGCTCCGCGAGTCGGAAGGGGCGAATTGTTCACCGAGCGAGATACGAACTGCATTGCGAAGTGCGTCGTCCCCTTCCTCAGCGATCGTTCCAAACGCCTGGGCGAGAGCGTAGATCTTCGCATTTCGCGAGGTGGTCGCGCGCACGGTGTCTAGGGTCTCAGCGATACGTTTCATTGGAAGTTAGACGTTGCACCGCCTATGCCGCGCAGCACCTGCGTGAATCTGGTAATGCTTTCGCCGTTCGCAAGCCCCTATGCGTGGCGACCCGGTCGCACCGTAGCGATATGTCTCACGCTGGCGTAGATCAGGTCTTGGCCCCATGAAAACAGCCGTGGCTTCCGATTCGCTTCGCCCATTTCATCCCGCAGTCGCGGAGTGGTTTCGGTCCTCGTTCGATGCGCCGACCCCGGCGCAAGTCCAAGCGTGGCCGCATCTCGCGCAGGGTGAAAACACTCTCTTGCTCGCTCCAACCGGCTCCGGCAAAACGCTGGCGGCGTTCTTGGTCGCGATCGATCGCTTAGTCTTTGGTGAGCCGAAACCAGAGAAGTGCGGCGTGCGCGTCCTCTACGTGTCGCCACTCAAGGCGTTAGCGGTCGACGTAGAGCGTAACCTGCGCTCGCCGCTCACGGGCATCGGCGTCGTCGCGCAACGACGGGGAGATTCGAGTCACCCAGTGCGCGTGGCTATTCGATCTGGCGACACCTCCGCGCGTGAACGATCACAGATAGCGCGCGACGCCCCCGACATCCTAATCACAACGCCCGAGTCGCTCTATCTTCTGCTCACGTCGCGCTCGCGTGAAATTCTGCGCGATGTCGAGATGGTAATCGTCGACGAGATTCACTCGCTCGTCTTAACAAAACGTGGCTCGCATCTGATGCTCTCGTTCGAGCGTCTCGAAGCGTTGCGACGCAGCAAAAAGCCCATGCAGCGCATCGGCCTTTCCGCAACGCAGCGGCCGCTTGAAGAAGTGGCACGCTTTCTCGGCGGCGGATTGGTCGAGAACGACGCCTGGCAACCGCGTCACGTCGCTATCATCGATGCCGGGACGCGCAAGGGCCTCGAGGTCACGATCGAAGTGCCTGTCGAGGACATGGCGCGCCTTGGCGAAGAAGAACCCTTCAAAGGCGGGAGCGCCTCGGCGTCGCCGCCACGCAAGAGCATTTGGCCCAGCCTTCATCCACGCTTGGTCGAAGTGATTCGAGCCAATCGCTCGACGATGATCTTCGTCAACAGTCGACGCCTCGCTGAACGCCTCGCCAGCGCGCTCAACGAGGAAGCCAAGGAAGAGATCGCGCTAGCCCATCACGGTTCGCTCGCACGAGACCGCCGTACCTACATCGAAGAGAGATTGAAGGAAGGAAAGCTGCCGGCCATTGTTGCAACGAGCAGCCTCGAGCTCGGTTTGGATCTCGGCGCGGTCGACATGGTCGTGCAGGTTGAAGCGCCGCCCAGCGTTGCATCCGGTCTGCAACGTATTGGGCGAGCACGTCACCAAGTTGGCGAAACGCCGCGCGGTGTGATCTTCCCCAAGTTTCGCGGCGACCTTCTGTCGAGCGCAGCCATCGCCAGCTTGATGCGCAAGAACGAAGTCGAAGCGATGTATTACCCGCGCCATCCGCTCGACGTGCTCGCCCAGCAGATTGTCGCCGACCTTGCGTTCGAACCTGTTCACATCGACGCCATGTACGCGCGCATGAGGCAGGCCGCACCGTTCGCTGAGCTTCCGCGCACGGCGTTTGAAGGCGTGCTCGATATGCTGTCGGGCCGCTATCCATCGGACGAGTTCTCGGAGTTGCGTCCGCGCATCACGTGGGACCGTATGAGCGGACTTCTCACCGTACGCGAGGGCGCGGCCCGTATCGCCATTGTAAACGCGGGCACCATTCCCGATCGAGGCATGTACGGCGTGTTTCTGTCGGGCGGCGACGAGCGCGCCCCCAAACGCGTCGGCGAGCTCGATGAAGAGATGGTCTTCGAGTCTCGGGAGGGAGAAGTATTCTTGCTAGGCGCGTCGTCGTGGCGCATCGATTCCATCACCCACGATCGGGTGCTTGTCTCGCCCGCGCCCGGGCAACCGGGAAAGATGCCCTTCTGGCACGGAGATCGAGCTGGACGCCCGCTCGCACTGGGGCGCGCGATTGGCGCGTTCACGCGAACGTTGACGGGTACGACCCCACCCAAAGCCGAGGCCATCTTACGCAACGAGCATGGGCTCGATGAAAAGGCTTCCCGCAACCTCGTTGCCTACCTCGAGGAGCAACGTCGCGCGACTGGGGAAGTGCCGAGCGATCAGACGCTGGTCATCGAACGCTTCATCGACGAGGTGGGCGATTGGCGCGTGTGCATTCTTTCACCTCTCGGTGCGCGGGTACACGCGCCGTGGGCAACCTGCGTCGCTGCGTATTTGCGTGAAGACCTCGGCATGGAAGTGGACATGGTTTGGTCCGACGACGGCATGGTTTTCCGACTGCCCGAGTCGACGACGGCTCCCGACTCCGCGTGGTTTCTCCCCGATCCCGAGCGCGTAGAGTCGGCGCTCGTTGCGCATCTTGGCGCGACCTCACTTTTCGCTGCCCGATTTCGCGAATGCGCCGGCCGCGCCCTTCTGCTCCCGCGACGCTATCCCGGAAAGCGTTCGGCGCTTTGGGCGCAGCGAAAGAAGAGTGCGGGTCTCCTGAGCATTGCGTCGCGATACGCGTCGTTTCCAATTCTGCTCGAGACGTACCGGGAGTGCTTGAAGGACGTTTTCGATGTGCCGGGTCTGATCGAGGTACTGCGTGCAATCCAGACCCGTGCGGTACGTATCACCACCGTCGAGACGCCCGTTGCTTCACCCTTCGCGTCATCGATTCTCTATTCATGGGTTGGCAACTTCATTTACGACGAAGATGCGCCTCCCGCAGAGAGACGCGCGCAGTTGCTCAGCATCGACACCGCGCAGCTGCGCGAGCTTCTGGGCGAAGTTGAAAACGCGCGAGCTCCTCGATGGCGATTCGATCACGCTTCTTGAGTCCGAGCTGCAACGTCTCACGCATGAGAGGGCGATTTCGCATCGAGATGGCCTGCATGATCTCTTGCTTGCGCTAGGCGATCTATCTGCGGACGAAATTGTGCGCCGCACCAAGGCCCCCGCCGACGGAGCGTCGCTCATCAGCGCATTGGTGAGCGAGGGCCGCATTGTCGAAGTCTCCATTGCGCAGGAGCGACGTTATATCGCGGCCGAGGACGCCGGTCGCTACCGCGATGCACTGGGCGTGGTCTTGCCGCGCGGTCTTGCCCGCGCCTACCTCGAACCGATCGATGAGCCCCTCATCGACCTTGTTTCGCGTTATGCACGAACTCACGCGCCCTTCTCCTTGGCAACGGTGGCGATGCACTTTGGTGTCGCCGAGAGCGCGATTGCGGCGGCTGCGCAAGTGCTCGTCGAACGTGGACGCATCGTCGCTGGAGAATTTCTTCCCGGTGGGCACGGTCGTGAGTTCGTTGACACCGAAGTGTTGCGTTCTCTCAAACGCAAATCGCTTGCGAAGCTGCGGTCGGAGATCGAGCCTGTCGGTAAAGAAGCCTACGCGCGCTTTCTCGTCGAGTGGCAGGGCCTGACGCGTCCCCGTCGTGGCCTCGAAGGTCTGCTTTCCATCGTGGAGCAGCTTGAAGGTGCGCCGATCGTCGCTTCAACACTTGAGACGGACGTTCTTCCGGCGCGCGTGCGCGACTACTCCTCGGCCGAGCTCGATACCTTGCTCGCGGCCGGCGAAATCTCCTGGATGGGCATCGAATCGCTAGGCCCGCGCGATGGGCGTATTGCGCTTTTTCTCCAAGACCATGCGCCCACGCTTGCGCCCGCCGCGCGTCCGGTTGAAGGCGATCTTGCCGCACGCCTGCGCGCCTATTTGGAAAATCGCGGCGCCGCATTCTTCGCGGAGATTCACGCAGAGCTTGGTGGGCTAACCGGTGATCTGGCAAGCACGCTCTGGGACATGGTCTGGAGCAGCGAGATCAGCAACGACACGCTTACGCCGCTGCGCCGTTGGATGCACGGCCACGATTCGCGTCCAACTCGTGAACGCAAACATGGGCGCGCGTCGTTTCGATCCCGTCGCGTCTCTCCACCAGGCACCGAAGGACGCTGGAACTTGGTGCGGCGCGCAAACATCAGTGCGGCTGAGCGCAGCCTGCAACGCGCACACGTCATGCTCGAGCGCTACGGTGTGCTGGTGCGCGAAGCCGCTCATGCCGAAGGAGTCGAGGGTGGGTTCTCAGCTGTGTATGACGTGCTCAAGAACCTCGAAGAGCGAGGACGCGTGCGCCGCGGCTACTTCATCACCGGGCTTGGCGCTCTTCAGTTTGCGATTTCGGGCGCGTCTGAACGGCTGCGCGATATGCGTGAGCCGGACGAGAAGGCGGCTCCGATCACGCTATCGGCCGTCGATCCGGCCAATCCGTGGGGAACAATTCTGCGTTGGCCCGAACGTAGCGATGATGCGCGCCTCGCTCGCACGGCCGGTGCTCGCGTAATTCTTTGGAACGGCCAGTTGCTCGGCTATCTCACGCGGGCTGAACAATCCCTGCTGACCTTTCTTCCACAGGAAGATTCCACGCGCGCAGCCGCGCTCACCCATCTTGTCGATGCGCTGCGATCACTGCTTAGCGTGGATCGCCGCACTTTCATGCTCGCGACCATCGACGGCGCGCCCGCCAGTGAATCCAAGCTCGCGTCGGCTTTCATCGAACGAGGCTTTGCACTCGGACAGCTTGGGTTACATCTGCGGGCCGAGCGAGGAATGGATGCCCGAGGGTGATACGATTCACCGCATCGCGCGCACGCTGCGTCCGCTCGTCTGCGGTGCCGAGCTAACGAGCTTCGAGGCGAAGCATGTGGAAGTGCCTGCGCTCACCGGTGCTCGCATTGAGAGCATCGAAGCGCGCGGCAAGAATCTGGTTATCCAGTTCAGTACGGGCGTAGCTCTCTGTACGCATCTACGTATGCACGGCTCGTGGCACGCGTATCCTCACGGAGCGAAGTGGAAGCGGCCGCGTGATCGCGCGGTCGTCGTATTTACGACGGCTGATTGGCAATGCGTCTGTTTCGATGCACCGGTGGTCGAGGTCATACGGACCAAGGATCTGGTTACGCACCGTCGCCTAAGACAGCTGGGCGAAGATCCGCTCAGCCCAACATTCGACGCCCAGAAGGCCGCGCAGGATTTGGCACGCGATCCCGACGCACCCATCGGCGTGGCCGTGATGACGCAGTCGACGATCTCGGGCATTGGCAATGTGTACAAAAGTGAGCTGCTCTTTCGTCTTCAGATCAATCCATTTGCGCCGATGGGCTCCCTCTCGCTCGAGATGCGGCAAAAGCTAGTTCGCGAGACTCAGCACTGGATGCGTCACAACATGAGTACCCGTTCGCGAACGCTCACAGGAAGCAATGTGGCCGGCAAGCGATTCTTTGTGTACCTCCGCGAAGGCGAGCCGTGCCGCGTTTGTAAAAGCAAAGTTCAAATGCGGCGCCAGGGCGAGGATGCTCGCTCCACCTACTATTGCCCGCGCTGTCAGAACATCCTTGTGTAGTGATAGGCTGCGCGCGATGTCAAAGCGCGGAATCGCACCAGCACTTCTTTTGCAGCAAGTTCGAAACACGGCGGCGTGGGCGATTGATGGTGATAGCGCCGAATCGTGGCGGAGCTACCTGCTCGGCGCGCCCAAGCTCGAAGCGCGCTGGCAAAAGCCCGAGAGCCACGTCGATTACTTCTCGCTCATGCTGGCGGCCCACTTCACGACCGTCGCGACGTTTGTGCCAACCGACGTGGACATTCACATTCGTCGGAATGTTTGGCGCGATACGCCGGATGCGGACGAGCTGGCACGCCTCGTCGCGCGCATCGATGAGGCCGAGAGTTGGGATCCACGTCAGGTCTCAAACCGGTGGATTCTCGATTCCCAGGAAGGCGTGCTCAGTGGACACGATGGCGAATGGTTCTCCGTGCGCGCGGGTGCACTTGGTCGGGCAATCGCGCTGCGCAGCGAAGAGCTAACGGCCAAGCTCGAGAAGCAGATTCGCGATCAACTGGACCGCCACGCGCGGATCTACACGAAGCTCGCCGACAGCAATGCGCTTGAAGCATTGAAAGCCGCAACCGTGATCGCGCACAACCTCGGAGATCTCTCCCGCGTAGTCGATACATGGGAAAAAGGCGACGACCGAACCGAAGCGTTGCGTCACGACTTCACGCGCCTTGGGCACGAGCCCCGCGAGGCATACGGAACTCTTTTCGTCGAAGTGGGCGCTGTGAACAAAGCCGTGATGGCCGACGAGAACCATCGCTATCTTCCCCTGCGTAAGCCGCGCGTGCTTCGTGCGAAAAAGGAGTTTGCGATTCCCTTCGGTCCCTTCTTCGATAGCTGGGGCGAGCGTCTCGCGACCGATGAGCTTATTGGCGAACGCGAGCTCGGCGAGATCGTGGATACGATCATCCAAGGCGTCACGACACTTCCCAAATGCGCCGCCTATACGCGGGCCCTCGCTGGTATCGAGCGCAAGACCAAAGGCGGCATCGCCCGCATCGTGAAAGAGCAGCTGCCCGTCAGCACTCAACGCCTAGCGTTTGCAGGTCACATTCGCGAAGCACTGCGCGTTTCACAATCCGCATTTGAAGCCAAGGTCGCCAAGCGCTTCGCAGAAGCCCGCGCGGCGGCGCTCACACAACCGATTGGCGAAGCTGAGACGGCGATCGAATAACCTCGAGCAAACAAGCTCAAGCGTTGAACGCGCGCGCGTGATGAGCGATGTGATCGCCGATGAAGCTCGCGATAAAATAGTAACTGTGGTCGTAGCCCACGCGCATATTGAGCGTAAGAGGCCGGGCTGATGCGTTGCACGCAGCGACAAAGAGCTCGGGCTGCAATTGACTGTCGAGAAATTCATCCGCGGAGCCCTGGTCGATCAGGATCGGCATCTGCGTTCGCGACAGGCGCACGAGCTCGCACGCATCCCAGGCTCTCCACGTATCTTGATTCTCACCGAGGTAGGCTGCAAACGCCTTCTGGCCCCAGGGCACGCTCATCGGCGCGACGATCGGCGAGAGCGCCGATACACTGTGATAGACGTCGGCGTTCGTAAGCGCGATGACGAGCGCGCCGTGCCCGCCCATCGAATGCCCGCAAATACCGCGAACCTTGCTCACCGAAAAATTCTTCTCGATGAGCGACGGCAACTCGGCGGTCAGGTAGTCGTACATCTTGAAGTGGGTCGACCACGGCGCTTGCGTCGCGTTAAGGTAAAAGCTCGCGCCCTGCCCCAGGTCGTATGCCGGATCGTCCGGCACGTCGCGACCGCGCGGGCTTGTATCCGGCACTACCAACACCACGCCGTGTTCGGATGCGTAGCGCTGAGCGCCGGCCTTCGTAATGAAGTTTTGCTCGTTGCACGTAAGACCCGAGAGAAAATAGAGGACGGGACACGACGCCTTCGCGATTTGCGGTGGCAGATAGATAGCGAACTTCATTTCGCAGTGAAGCGTTTCGGACCCGTGCGTCCACACTTCTTGCACACCACCGAAACTCGCGCGGCCTTCTATCTTCTTCAGCATGACACTCGATTCCTCAGAAATGGATGACGGTACGAATCGATTTGCCTGCATGCATCAAGTCGAACGCCTCGTTGATGCGGTCGAGGGGCATCGTGTGAGTAATGAACGGATCAAGGTCAATCTCGCCGTGCATTGCTTGCTGCACCATGCCCGGCAACTCAGTTCGTCCCTTTACGCCGCCAAATGCGCTGCCGCGCCATACCCGCCCAGTCACGAGCTGAAAAGGACGCGTGCGAATCTCTTGGCCCGCGCCGGCCACGCCGATGATGATGCTTTCGCCCCATCCCTTATGACAGCACTCAAGCGCTGAGCGCATCACGTCCACATTGCCGATGCACTCGAAGCTGTAGTCGACACCGCCATCCGTCATATCGACGATCACTTGCTGAATGGGCGTGCTCGCATGGTCCTTTGGATTGATGCAGTCCGTTGCCCCGAGCTTTTTTGCGAGCTCGAACTTCGAAGGGTTCACGTCGATACCGATGATGCGGGATGCCTTGGCCATCACCGCGCCTTGGATGACTGCTAGCCCGATTCCGCCGAGTCCAAACACCGCGACCGTCGAACCTGGCGTGACTTTCGCTGTCTTGAGCACCGCGCCGATACCCGTGGTTACGCCACATCCCAGCAAGCACATCTTCTCGAGCGGTGCTGCCTTGTCGATTACGGCCAGCGATACTTCAGGAACGACCACGTACTCACTGAAGGTGCTCGTGCCCATGTAGTGAAAGATCGGTTTGCCTTGATACGAAAAGCGGGAGGTACCGTCGGGCATCAAACCTTTGCCTTGGGTCGCACGCACGGACTGGCAAAGATTAGTTTTGCCCGAGGTGCAGAACTTACAGACGCGGCACTCGGCCGTGTAGAGAGGAATCACGTGATCGCCGACTTTGGTACTCGTGACGCCTTCGCCATTCTCAACGACGGTGCCCGCTCCCTCGTGCCCAAGCACCGCCGGGAAGATTCCCTCGGGATCTTCGCCGCTCAACGTGAAGGCGTCCGTGTGACACACGCCGCTCGCCGCGATTTTCACCAGCACTTCGCCCTTGCGCGGAGCTGCGACGTCGATCTCGACAACTTCAAGCGGTTTGCCAGCAGCAAATGCAACAGCGGCGCGCGATTTCATGAGAGCTCCTTCGAGAAAGACAGAGCGGCATCTTTAGACGATGCCCTCGGGGTTCGCAACGGATCTAGGGTAAAGTGCGCAGTCCATGCGTATCGCCATCTCGACCTGCATTGTCCTTTCTCTTGCCGTTGGGTGCTCAGACCCGCGTCGTGGCGCACCGAACCTTGATGCGGGTAGCTTCGATGCTGCCAACTTCGATGCCGCCAACTTCGATGCCGCGAGCATTGACGCGCCGACATCGCCGACCGATATGAACGTCGGCGTTGATGCCTCGCGCGACTTGGGCCTCGTCGTCGGTGGCCGAAGTGCAGCCGAAGTGTGCTCGCGTTGGAACGCCGACCGCGCGAACTTGAGCGAGGGCACGTGGAACGGCTCTGTTGCGACCTGCAACCCCGGCGACATGGACGCAGCTTGGCGCGGACGCGTGATGCGCCAGGTAAACCTCTACCGCTGGCTCAGCGGACTTTCGGACACGCTCAATCATGACGCCGCGCTTGACTCGCGCTCGCAGCAGGCCGCCTTGATGATGACGGCACAAATGGGCATCTCGCACACGCCCGACTCTTCATGGCCTTGCTACACAGCGGAGGGGGCCGACGCAGCAGGCCACTCAAACCTCGCGGGCGGTAATGCGTCGGTCGCATCGATCGCGTCGTACATGGTGGACGGCGGCAATGCGACCACGTTGGGACATCGACGGTGGATCCTCTCCAACACGGTTGGGCCATTCGGCATCGGCTCAACCGACCTCTACTCGGTGCTTTATGTCGTGAATGGCGCTTCGTCCGGCGCCGCATACGCTGCGTGGCCAAGCACTGGCGTGATGCCGATTCAAGCGTGGACCGATTCGTGGGGTCGCTCGATCGACGAAACCGGATGGTCCGTGCAGAGCAACTCGATCGATCTCTCCGGCGCAACGGCGATTGTAACGACCGATGGTGAGACGCTTGCAACAACCACTACGCATCTACTGCCCAACTACGGCTCGAGCTTCGCCATCTCCATTATGCATACGTGGGAAGTCGAAGCCGGACGCGTTTACCACGTGTCACTCACCGGCGTGTCCTCGCCGATCGAGTATGACGTGGCGCCGGTGAACTGCGCCGCGCTCTGAACATCGCCGCGTGCCGGGTAATGCGCTGGCTACTGGACGCTGATCGGGCGAAGGTCGGCGAACACGGATTCAGCCGGCGCGGACGCGCTACCAACGTCCCCCGACACGTCAATGCGGGTGAGAGCGCCAGGCCTGAAAAAGTTCACCGAATGCGCTTCCGCATTGAGCGTGGTTCCCTGAGCCGTCATCGACTACGTGAAGTCGCAAGCGATCGCATCCAGTGATCCAAGTTGCACCGCCGCGGAGCGTGGCGACTGAGCGCTAGGTATCACCTGACCCATCTCATTGAGCAGTATCGTACAATGCGACCCGTGCAACACGCGCGTGAACATACCGGAATTTCTGTAACAAAGTCTTTTGTAACAGATCTGCGCATAGACGGACTAACGACCATGCGTCTCGCCCCAACGTCGACAGCCCTGGCCATTTTCGCGATCGTCGCTGGGTGCGGTCACGAGGGTCGGGCACAGCCAGCGACTCGTGCCGCTTCAGCGCAAGCGGCCGCCCCTCAGCTTGCGGCGCCCTCGACGAACCGAGCTCAGCAGACGGGAACGCAGGACGAGGCAGCATGCCCGGCGCCTCTCACGCCCGCCCAAATGGCAGAGCGCCGCCAACATCTCACGCCTCAACAATTTCACGTCACGCAGGAAGAAGGGACCGAAGCGCCCTTCAACAATCCGTACTGGGATAACCACGCGCAAGGCATCTACGTCGACGTTGTTTCCGGTGAGGCGCTCTTCTCATCCAATGAAAAGTACGATTCCGGCACGGGTTGGCCAAGCTTCTATGCGCCTATCGAACCGAGTCACATTCGTCAGGAGACTGACAGCTCGCTCTTCGAACAACGCACCGAAGTGCGATCGGCCGGCGCAGACTCGCACCTTGGCCATCTCTTTGATGACGGCCCCTCACCAACTGGGTTGCGCTACTGCATCAACTCGGCGGCGCTGCGCTTCATCCCTGCCGAGCGCTTGCGCGCAGAAGGTTACGCAGAGTACGCGCGTCTCTTCCCGAGCATCACTCAGGTCGGTTACGACATTCACTAAAGGCTCAACAGAAGTTCTGGCTGTGCGTTCTCGACTTCTGTAGACTGGCGTGATGATTTCCACGCGCTTCGGTTTCGGTTTTGCATTTCTGCTTCTTGCCGCATGCGGCTCCGATCCTGTTGCGGAGACGGATGCCGGAACCGACGCGGGCGCAAGAGACATGGGCCACACCCTCGACGCAGGGCCAAGCGATGCCGGAGCAACCGACGCAGGGCCAACGGACGCCGGTTCAATCGATGCGGGATGCGGCATCGGCGAAGTGTCCAGCACTGCGACCTCGGGCGACCTCGATCTCTTCGGTACACCTGCCTATTTCAACGACGGCGCGCCTCTACCTGTGGGACGTTATCGCGTGCGTTATGTGGACGGATGCATGATGTACGGATCGGGCCAGGGCTGGACCGTCAACGCATACACTGCGGACATGGCCTGCTGGTATCTCATCGGCGAGACAACCAGTGATCGTCTTGTCGTGCCTCCAGGCACCGTGGGCTACGCGCCGGGTTCTGGAGCGTTCGCAAGCTTCGACGACTGCGTAGCGGCGAGCCGCGCGGTCCCTCCCGTTGAGTTCGAGCTCACCACGTCGCAGCGCGTAGGCGTTTGGCTTCTCGACTCGCCCTACTCCGACAATATGGCAGGTGTCGACGGCAACAATCCGCGCTGGGCTCTAGATAGCATCAGCGGCCCCGGCTGCGGCGTGGACGACATCTAGATTCAACTAGCTGCGGTTTTCGAGGCGCTCTTTCGCGCCCTCGCCGCGTTTCGAAATGGGCACGTGCGAAGTTGCAGCCGGCAAACCCATGAGCGGCATGTTGGCGTAAACGCATTCGTAGTCGCCAGGTCGCACGCGATAGGTTTCGTGAAAGACGCCGACGTCGCCGGTGTTGCCAATGTTCTTCATGTAGTCGCGCCATGGCCCAAGGTGCGGGAGATCCTTGTCGTGCGCGAAGCGATGCAAGTGATCAAAGCTTTTCCAGTACTGCACGAGAAAGGTCGTGCGGCCGCCGATGCCCTGGTAGAAATGCAAAAGACCGAGCTCTTTGTCGGCAGCGAGCTTTCGCAGCATACGTGGCATTGAAATCGCTACCGGCCACCATTTCCAAAACTGCCAGAAGTGATTGACGCGCATGCCAATGATGAAAACGATGGTCTCTTCACGAAGCTCGGCCGTGTAGCGACCCGGGAATACCTTTGCCATGCCGGCAAGCATCGCAGATCCTCAAGCCCGCCGCTTGAGGCGAGTAAGCATAGCCTTTGCTACGGGACACTTCGTCGGCTCCGAAAGGCGTATGAACGTGCGGCGGCCAAAAGTGAAGACACATTCAGTCGCTGAAACGTGTCGCGCGTTGCGCAGCTTGTCGACCGGAAGGCGATAGATCGCAGCGGAATCAGTATTGAAATAGAGCGCAGCGCTGGTCAGCATCGCGCGCCGCGCGATGAACGCTCTTCGCAACGCATAAGGCGGAAGCGCGTCTGGCTTGGATGCCAAAAACCGCGCAGGGTCACGCTCCGCAAGGACACGTTCAGGCGCTTCCGCCTCGCGGTAGGTTGCAGCGTTCGTCGTCGGCCATTCCGGCACGACCTCAGCGTTGACTTCGGCGTGCCGTAGCCATGCTTGATCCATGCGCACATTGCCCCTCGTGAACTGACGCGCATTCTGAAAGAGCGCGTCAACGCTGTGCGCATAAGAGTCGGGCTGGAGAGGCGAAGCCGGAAGCAGAAGCTGCCGCATGCTCGGCGTCACGATGCGCAGGTTAGGCCAGGGCTCCACCGCGGAGAGCTCTTTCAGGTCGTTCCAAGGAATGAGAACGCCAGCGCTTGTCGTCGTGCCATCGACGTGGGTGATCAGAATGCCGAGCGAGTCCGAGCTTGGCTCGCGGATCTCGGCAACAGGTTCGCTCGTGTCCACCGCTTGGTCGGCGCCGATCAGCGTTTCCACAAGGGAGCGAATAAGTCCGAGAAGGTCGTGGCGAACGCGCATTAGCGCGTAAAGTTATACCGTGCGGCGACTTCGATTGCAGTAAGCGCGCGATTATAAATGCGCACGTCATCGAGTGTCCCGTAGAAGGGGCGGTTGCGGTTGGTTTGATTGCCAATGCCCAAGCCGGAGCTCGTGGTTTCGGGATAAAGCAGTTGGCCCAAGACGGCGTGGTCGTCGACTTTTGTTCCGTCTTTGTAGACGACGATGCGCTGACCATCGTAGGTGACAATGAGATGTGTCCACTCGAATGCGTTCAATACGATACGCGTCTCAAATTTTTCGACCGCCCCGTCGCCCTCGACATCGTGTAGGCGCATTTCAACCTGCACTCCGCCTTCCGGCGTAATCGTCATGCTGTAGTTCGAGACCGTACTCGACGACGCCGCGCGCGTGTGCTCGATCACGCGTTGTTGCCAATCGGCGAGATTGCCCGACCAGTTGATCCACGCTTCCATCGAGATAAACGTCGGATGCAACGTCGACGAGAACGGAACAAAGACGCCGTCGTCCACGCCATCGAAGATCAAGCCGCGCCCATTGTGTCCGCTGCCGCGAATCGGTCCGTTGCCGTCGTCGGTGCACATCGCCGTGTCCGTTTGGAATGAACAGACGTTGCCATCGAGAGCGCCCAAGCTCACATCGCTCACAGCCGAGCCGCTGGCCTCTTCGAAGGTCCAGGCGCCAATCAGCGCGTCGTCCGGGTTCCAGCATGTCGTTCCCGCAAGGCAGATCTCGCGCGCGGAACATGCGTGCCGGCACGCGCCGCAATTCTCCACGGTGCTGAGGTCCGTTTCGCATCCGTTGGTTTCATCGTGATCGCAGTCGGCAGCGCATCCGCCGCAGCTGCCGTCACCGACGCGCGTTTCGACAACACATCCCGATGCGCTCATCACAATCGCGAGGCACAAGCTCAAACAGTAGAAGTAGTGCATGGCTATTTTTCCGCGGAGGTCGAGCCGGACAACAGGACTTCGATGCGATGACGATGGGTCGAGCTCGGAAAGTGCTGATCAAAGCGCGAGGCACGTCGCTGCGCGTCGCTTGTGCGATGAAGATGCATGAGCGCTTGAATCGCGAGCACTTCACGTTCTTGCGCGTGTACGCCCTGCGGGTAGAGCCGCTCGTGCTGCTCGACAAATCCCAGAGCGGATCGCGGGTCGGTTGCGACGCGACGCTGCGCTTCCGTGAGAAGCTCCACTTCACTCGGCGCAGGCGCACCTTCAAGCGCTTGCGGCGCGGCCGGCTCAATCGTCGTGCGAGGCCCACGAACGTTCGCGCGCGCAGGGATCGAAGACCCTGCGTTCGCGCCCTCGCCGACCGTTGCCTCGTCGCCAGTCGCAACCGGATCGACGACCGGCGCAACCAAACCGGGATTGACCGGTATTGCAAGCTCGTGCCCATGGACTGAACTCGCTTCGGGTGAGCTCGCTTCAGGTGAGCTCGCTTCGGGTGAGCTCGCTTCGCCGGACGATTGGGCTGTCGTCTCAACGGCGCCTGACACCGATGCACGACGTGCATCCGTCGCTTGCCTATACACAGCGGTACCTGCGACTCCGACAGTCGTAACGGCGATGCCCGCTACGACAAGCTTTGCGATCACGCTCATGCCGGCAAACTTCGCCGCGAGGCCGGTCGCTGTGCCCGCTGCGGCGATCTTCGCCGCGGTCGCTCCGCTCGCTGAAGCGCCCGCCGCACTCGCAGCAGAACTCGCTGACGCCGTCGCTGCCGCAGCACCGGTCGCAGCGCTGCTTGCACCAAGAGCCGCCGCGCCTACGCCAACTAGGGGCGCGACACGCAGCGCGAACTTATCCATCGCCTCGCGCGAAGGTCCATCGTCGCGAGCTGCCCTCACCATGGATTGAAGGTCTGCGTCATCGAGCGGGACCGTAACGTGCGTGTCATCGCTTTTCATACGCGAGCCTCCTTTCCTCGTTGAGCCCGGGCCATCGATTGCAGCTCGGCGCGTGCAGCGTAGAGCCTCGAGTACGCCGTCTGCACTGGACAGTCCAGCGCTTGCGATACTTCCTCCATACTCAAATCTTCAATCTCAAAAAGTACGAAGACCGCTCGCTTGTCGTCGTCGAGCTTGCCCAACATTGCATCAAGGCTCGTCAGTGCCTTTTTCTGGTCGAGATCGCGGTCTTGATGCGCATCGCCCACCGCTTCGGGCAAATGCTCCGTCGGGATCTCGCGGCGCACGCGCGCCAAGCGCAAATAGTCGCGGGTACGATTCGCGCAGATTCCATAGATCCACGTCCGAATGTGGGAGCGGCCCTCAAAGCGGTGCAGGTTCTTGTGGACGGTCATGAATACGTCCTGAGCCACATCCTCGACATCCCGGTCGCTTACGCCGAGGCGCTTCAGAATACGCCACACGTAGGGCGTATACGTCTGGAATAGCTCAAGAAAATCCACCGTCTCGTGGTACCTGCTCTGGCTTTGAAGCGGCCAACTTAGTGCCGATTGGGACATCACATGCAGTGAGTGGAGCTAGGGCACCAGCTTTATTAGAAAAAATCGAGCCCCAGGAGGACTTCTGCTGAGCCGAAAAAGAGCCCGGTTTTGTAGAGCTCCGAGCTGACGTCAAAGCTGTCTTGCCCAACGAACGAATGTCGCACAAGCGCGACCCCGCCAGTGACGCCGACGTGTAGCGCCAGGTGTCCGACAAGACGCACGGCAAGGTTGGCGCGCAACAATGCATTGGCAACGAGATCGGTTTGACGCGCGTTGGAGTTGAAACGTAAGCCCAGGCTCTGAATCGCGCCGAGCTCGACACCGGCGCAGCCTCGCACTGCTATCGCACGCGTGCTCGCAAGCAGAGGGCAGAGGGCGAGCACCCCGGTGGCCTGCGTTAGGCGCGCGCTTGGAGCTGCGCTCGTGTTGATGTCCATGCCTGGGAAGAGTCGCGCCTCAAAATCCACGCGCGTAAACCGTGGCACGTCTACTCCGACGCGTATGGCTGCTCCTGCGCCGAGGCGCGGGAACATTCCCATGCCTAAAACTGCCCCCCCGGCAAAACTAAACGGATTGTCCTCGCGCGGGACCATGCGCTCACGCGGAGGCGTGCTGAGCGAAGGCGGCGCTTGCGGAGATGCTTCGACCGCGGGCGCTGCGACGGGTGGCCGGTCCGCTTGCGCCGGCGCAGCTACCAGGACTTCCGCTTCCGGATCAATCATCAACGACAGCACGAGGGCGATGGAGTTTGTAACGCCGTCGCAGCTCGCCTGCGCCTCGTCGAACTCGCGTGTGCCAAGAGCCGCGCCGCTCGCATCGCTCATGGCCACGCTCACGTGCCAATGATCGCCGTTGCGCGAGACAGTTCCGTCCACCAGGAGTTCTGCGCGCGCTGGCGATACGAAAACCTCGCGCGATAAACGCGTTTCGACGGCACGCGCGACCATCCGCACGTCCGCACACGTCGTAGCACCCTCGCCGCGTGTCCACGCAAGAGTCGCAGTGCGCGGTTCCTCGGCAAGAGCAGTGGTCGACCCATACGCTGCAGACGTCATCGTGACGACGAGCCCATATCCGAGGATGCGAAGAACCATCATAGCGAGCCCGCCTTATAGTCGCTTATGAGGGTTGTGCACTTAGATTCTCACGGAACCGTGCCGAGAATGTTTACGCCATTCGTGGCATCCCATGTTCCGGTGTTGGCAGTACGCATTGAGTAGCGCACGTCAGCTGCGAGTGCCGACGCGGCATCGTGCAGCGCAAGCGTGAAGGTGACGGAACCGCTGCCGATATCGGCAGGCATTTGGACCACTCGCTCGAGTGTAATCTCGGTGCCCGGCAACCAACGGCGGGGATCTTCGCCCTCAATCACGAACGGGATGCGCCGCGTACCCGCGACCACTTCGATTACGACCGGTCTCGAGTTGATCGGTGCTGCGTAACCGTCGTTGCGCAGTCGAATACGCACAAGCGTCGATGCGCCAGCAACAATCTCGGTCGGAAGCTCGGCGTCAATCATGACCAAACGATAGCCAAGGTATTTTTCCATCGTTTCGCGGCATCCGCCGCTCTCCCAGCCGGAGACGATGTCGGGATGGTAGTCGGCGTTGATGTATGTGAAGTGCAGCCGCTCCATCTCTTCGAGAGCGGGCGCGCAGTCGGAACGCTCGGGAAAGGGATCGCACGTCTCGCCGCCCATGGGCGTGTAGAGAGTCTCTTGCGCGACGTAGTTCTTCCACATCTCAACCGCGTCGCTGGGATAGGTCCCGACGTCATCTTCGCTCGAGAGAAAGCAGTCGTTGTGATGACCGATGCGTGCAGCAGGCGTACTGCTCCACGCGGTCGCTGCAGTGAGCGCCGCGCCGTAGAGCTCCTCTTTCTCCATCGGAGTGCGGATCTGCACAGCGCGTCCCTCGGGCAGCTCCGCGAGAATTGCCTCGAGCACAGCGCGCTCATTCTCCGGAGTCGTAAGATTATTCGTCGAGGTGTGCCATTCGCCCCACGCGCCGATGAAGCCGGCTTGCATGACTGCGATCACATCCACGTTGTCGCGGATTAGCGGACCGAAGGATCGCAAGTGGCTTTGCACCCACGAAAGTGACGCGTCAGGCTCCGAGTCCGGATAGGGTCCTTCGTTGTACAAGAATCGAAGGACAATCTTCACTCCTTCGGCGCGCGCGGCGTCGAGCCCCTCTTGGACATCATTCAAAAACGACGCCGGGATTTCGCTCTCGCGGTAGTCATCGAGTCGCACGTCGGCGTAAACGAGACTTGAGCCTTCGTTCGCTGCATCCATCACGCTGCTCGCATTGTTCAAATGCGAGGTGTGATAGAAACCGCGCTCCGGATTCAAGAAATTCTCACCCGAGACCGCGAATGTGTGCACAGTCGTGGGAAGCAGGGGACCCGCGTCCACATCGACTGCGGAATCGGCTGTGTTGCCGCCAGCGTCCGATGCGTTCCCGGCATCGAATGCCACGCCACTGTCGCGCAACGCTTGCGTCCCAACAGCCCCGTTGCAAGCAACTCCACCAAGAGCGAGCACCAAACTGCACATGCCAATCGAGTATCGCCAGTGTTTAGAGATCACGGATGTTCTTACCTCAGTGGTGGTAGACGCTACGACTTCTGAAAATAGTATTTCGTCGCACTCCAGTGGCGCACCTTCTAAGTTTGCCGCAGGCCGAGGGGGTCCGTGGGTGGCTCCTGGCGTAGCCCTCTTCTGGGAACGCGATCCCCCAGTATTCAAGTGGTTTTGCGCTTAAGCGCGCCGGATTAGTTCAGGAATTTGGCCCTTCGGCTTAAGTGAATATGCGGCACGAGATCTGCTCTATCTCGCTTGTGCTTCCCCTCTCACGCTGGCAAAGGACGCTCCTGCTCTGCCTCATTGCCACGCAGCTCGTGGGGTGCGCAGCAAAGACAATCTCACGCGATGAGGTGCTCGACAGCGATTCGATAAACGATGAGTCGCACGTGCTGCTGCCTCTCGACGGCATCGAACAGGACGTGCCATCCGACGATTCGCTGCCGAGTGAAGTCGGAAAAGAAGACGCGGTCTTGCCAACTCGCTTCGACATGCTCGCGACGCAGAGCCCGGTTCGCGATCAAGGCGATCGGGGCACCTGCGTCGCGTTCGCGGTGAGCGCCCTTGCTGAACACTTTCATCGAAAGTTAAACTTGCTCGCCTCGCCAGACTTCTCCGAGCAATACCTCTACTGGCTGACCCACGATCGTGCAGACGATTCATGGGCGGTAGCAAGCAGCCAGCTGCGCAGTGAGATGAACGCGATGAACGAGTACGGCGTGCCACTCGAGCCTTACTGGCCGTACGAGACCCAGCCCTGGACCGTCGCTAACGACCCCGAGTGCGTGAAGGTATTCGGCCGATTTATGCCAGCGTATTGCTTGACGAATGGGCAAGCCCCGCAGGCGTCCACCGCGGCGCTGAAGTATTTCCTGGGCGAGTCACGCAACATTCGTCGCAGCACAATCGAAATCAAATCGTATATCGCGGCTCATGAGGACCCGGTCGCGATCGTCGTCAAAGTCGCGCACCCGATCTGGGATGCCCCAACTAACTACCGTTACGGCTACGTACCGCTTTCATCTTCGACCGACGGCCTGGATATTGGCGGCGGGCACGCTGTTCTCATCGTCGGCTGGGATGACACGGTCGAGATTCAGCGCGTGGATGTACACGGAACACCCGAAGTCGACTCGCGCGGGTTTCCGATTGTGGATCGCGGCGCCTTCCTATTTCGCAACAGCTGGGGCACGAGCGGTTGGGGTCGCCAGAATCCATACCGTGCCGGATACGGCTTGATGTCCTATCGCTATTTCGACGAGATGGGGGCGACGGCGCGAGTTGCTGACGCGCCGCAATCGTGGGGACCCGAGCGCGAGATCTGCGGCAATGGCATCGACGACAACGCGAACGGACAAGTCGATTGCGATGATTCAGGCTGCGCGAGCTTTCCCTCGTGCGTGCCCGCCGGCGTCTCGAGCGCGACCTTCACCGGCAACCTGACAATCCCCGACAACGACGCCCAAGGCCTGATAGCCCCCCTGAGCATTGGCGACACCGGAACGCTTGCCTACGTCTCGCTCTACGTTGGTCTGACTCACTCCTACGTTGGTGATGTGCAGATTGAGCTTGTCCACCCCAGTGGCATTCGCACTCTCTTGCGCGACCACGTCGGCCGCAACGCGAGCAGCATCGCCCAAGCTTTTCCGACGACCGCGTTCAATGGGCTCGATGCGCACGGCGACTGGCAAGTCATCGTGCGCGACGACTCGCTTTACAACACGGGGCGCGTGACCAATCTCAATCTCGTGGTGGGCCGCTGTGTCGCGACAAGCTGCGCTGCGGCGCACCACGGCGTGCACACCTACACGAGCAATGGCTCGGTCGCGATACCGGACGACGATACTCGGGGTGCATCACTCGACATCAGCATCCCTCCGGGCGGCGTCATCTTGCCAGGCTCTTCGCTCGTCTATCGCGTCCAGCATCCCTATCCAGGCGATCTTCGGATCGTGCTCGAAAAGGTTGGCGGCCCAAGCGTGCAAGTCGTGGCCTTCGGCGCAGCTACTTCCGCCGCTGGATCGTTTGTTTTGCCGCAGCAGTTCTTGGAAATGAGCCCGATGGGAACGTGGCGTCTGTCGGTATACGACCTTGCCGCGCAGGACGAGGGCAACATCGTCGGCCTTGCCCTCATCCTGAATCGGCAGTAGCTCAGTTCCAGAAGCGAGCGATTGCCACGCCACCCGAGATGCCGCCACAAGCATAAAGGCGACCGGTCTCATTGTTGACGAAGAGTTCGTTGACGGACATGAGCTCGATGTCCCTCACCTGCCCGTCGTCGCCGAACGTGCAGTCCGTGCTGCCATCGGGGTTGTAGCGCGCCAGGTACGAGGTTCGGCTACCGGCGTCATCGCGCGTGCCGGCGACAACGATGCGGTCCGCCGAGTCGATCACGATGTGCACGATGCGGCTTCCGAGAGCATCTTCGCGTGCGATCCCGCGCTCGGCAAAGGACGTGTCGAGTGATCCGTTGGGTGCAAAGCGAATGACAATGCCTCGACTCGCGCCCGCTGCATCTTCTTCGTCGCCGGCGATAACCACGCTTCCGTCCGACTGCTCGGCCATGTCACGCACACGAATGCTTGCTGGACGCGACGCCAGACGCATCTCGGCGATCCCGGAATAACCGAAGAGCGAATCGACCGATCCATCCGCCGCGTAGCGTGCGACGTTCACAACCTGCCCCGTCGTGCCAGCAACCAGCAATCGCCCCTCACGATCGATGGACGAGAAGTGGCGGACGAAAGGCGTTTCGTCAATCTTGCCACCACCGAATGAGAGATCGCGTTCGCCGCTGCGTGTAAAGGCTTCGAACCCTTCGTTCGCAAGCAGAAAACCCTCAGCGCGTGACGCGAGCCAGGTTGTGTCTTGAGAGATGCGGCGCATGAATCCGCGATTGCCGAAGGACGTATCCACTAGGCCTTCGGTCGTTCGACGTGTAAGCAGATTCTCTCCGCCCGAAGCCGATCGAATTGAACCAAGCAAGAGCACCGATCCGTCATTCATGACGGCGACGTCTGCATAGTTGCTCGTCTGAGCACCCAGCTCCGGTAAGCCCAGGAGAACACCTCGGAAACCCCAGCGAGCATCGAGATCGCCATCGCGAAGAATGCGCATCGCGAAGGCGTCATGTTGCACCATCGCGTGCTGCGTGGTCCCTACAACGGTGATGTTGTCGTAGCGATCCATCGCGCAACTCTTCACTGCATCGGAAGCATCGGCGTCCGGGCTCACGTGATGAGTCACGATGCCATCGTAGCTGTAGCTCTCGTCGAACGAGCCAGGTGCCCCTGCGACGGTCATGATCGCGCGCATATCGGCGCGCGCGCTCAGGTCGTGGGTTGTGGCTCGCAAATGAAATGCAACAGGGCCACCGAATGATATGGGCGCGGCCGTCGTAAAGATGAGAGCGCCGCGTGAGCTCGTCCCTGGGATGGTGATGTCGTCTGCGTAAACGCCTCGGGGCAAGCCCTCGACGTGCACATCCACCGCGCCAACCGTCCCGACGCGGGTGAGTGTAACTCCAAGCTCGGAACGCTCACCATCGACGACACGCAGCACCGCGTTGCTGGCGTGGAGATGGATAGCTGGGCCATCGGCCGGCGTGACCTCGGGTTCCATTACCGGCGGCGCTGGCTCGTCGGGCGTCCCAGGGCTTGGCAAACGAGCTTGCTCTGCCACGCACCCGACGCTGAAGACCTGCGCAAGAAAGCCCGAGAGAATCACCAGACGGCGCGCGGCAATGGACGAAAACATAGCAATCTCCTTCGGATAAACGGGATGGACCCCAATTCAATGGGGACGGTCGCTTATCGATGGAGCGCGTTCGAAGTTGCGGATTGCCGACTGCGACCTTACGAAGTGTCCACAGTGACTACCTCACCTCTTCGCGTCGATGTCTTCTCGGACATCGTTTGTCCGTGGTGCTTTATCGGTCGCAAGCGCCTGCGCGACGCGCTCGATACTCGAGATGACGCTCGCGACGCTGTGGTCGTCCACCACAGCTATTTGCTCGACCCTTCGGTTCCGAAAGAGGGCCTGGACCTTCGCGCTACCCTTGCGCGCAAATATGGCGGAGATCCAGAGCGCATGTTCGCTGACGTCGAGGCCGCGGCGCGCGAAAGCGGGATCACGCTCGACTTCAAGAAGGTCGAGCGCATGCCGTCAACCGTAGATGCCCACACGCTCCTGCGTCACGCCGATAAGAAGGGTACGCAAGTGCCATTCGTGGACGCGCTCTTCGACGCATACTTCTTGAATGGGCAAGACATCGGCGATGCGAACCTTCTGCTCGCGCTCGCCGTGAAGCATGGCTTTTCGCACGACGAAGCAGAAGCCCTACTCCAAGATGATGCGGAGCGCGCTCAGACGAAGGAGGACGCCCTGCAGGCGTCGCAAAGTGGAATCAGCGGAGTTCCATTCTTCATCTTCAACGAAGAGCTGGCGTTCTCAGGAGCGCAGCCGCAGGCCATCTTTGAAAAGGTGCTCGGCCAGGTGCTCGACAAGGCGTCCGAATAGAACTGGCTACCCGCCCGTTCGCAGACCCAGGCGCGTTGCGCCTTTTTCAAACGCGGCAAGCGCGGTGGGCAAGGTGCGGCGTCCGAACCCGATACGGAAGTTCGCGCCCGGATGCCCGAAGCGACTCGCAGGAAGAATCACGACACCTTCTTGTTCCACGAGCGAACGCGCGATCTTGTCGATCGGCATATGCGTGTTGATGGACGGGAATGCAATCGTGCCCGCGCGGGGCTTTACCCACGCGAAGGTGCCTTCCCAACGCGTAAAAAACTCGTCCAATACTACGAGGTTTGCGCGAATGATTTCGAGACTACGTGCGATCACCTTCTCGCGATTACGTAGCGCGATTAGCGAAAGCACTTCGCTCGGAGCGCTGTTGCAGATTGAAACGTAGTCCTTGAACGATGCGCAACGCTCGAGTAGTGCCGTGTCGTTGCTCACAAGCCAACCGATTCGAAGGCCCGCCAGTGCAAACGATTTCGACATCACGCCGAGACTGATGCCGCGCTCGTAAACATCCGCCACTGCGGGCAGGCGATCGCGCTCGTCGTGCTCGGAGAAACGATAGACCTCGTCCGAGAGCAGGTACGCTCCGGCATCGCGCGCGATCTCAACGACGGCATCGAACGATGCACGATCGAGCGTGGCTCCCGTCGGATTGTGCGGAAAGTTGATGACAATGAGTCGCGTCTTCGCCGTCACGGCGCTGCGCAGCGCCTCGACGTCCAGCTTCCACGCCGCTGACTCGTGCAGTTCAACAAGCGAAACGGATGCCCCAGTTGCGCGGGCGACTTCATGAAGCGACTGATAGGCGGGCCACACAACCACCGCATGGTCATCGGCGGACAAGAGCACGTTCATCAAAATGAAGATCGCTTCTTCCGCCCCAGCAAAAGTCAAAACGTGCTCTCGTGAAGCTGTGGTGTAGAGCTTCCCGATTTCGTCACGCAATGCATCCATGCCGGGCGCAGTCGTATATCCGAGCGATAGCTTTTCGAACTGCGTTCGTTCTTCGGTGCTGGCAAGCGCAAGCAGCTCGTCGAGCCGGTAGCCCTCCACATCCGACCCGCAAACGTAGTGCGTCGCTGAAAACTCCAGCGCATTGAGGTATCTCTCGAGCTCGAAATCCGGAATCCGCATGGCAGAACACTATCCGAAATAGCCAACTCGCCGCCATTCGTGATCTCGCAGTTCGACTCGGCTGGGGCTACTATGCCGCCCATGCTTTGGGCGTGTCGTTCCATTCTTGCGGTTGGTGTGTGTATCGTTCTCAGCGCGTGCAGCGGCACCGAGGGAAGTCCCGGCATGGACGGCGGCGTTTCGGACGCCGCAGCGGTACGCGATGCGACCCTAGTCGATACCGGCGTATACACGCCCGGCGAGCCGATCACCGCCGACGACCGGACTTGGACCTGGGTCGACTTTCCGGACACGCACTGCATGGATGGAAGCGAGACCGGCCTTGGCATCTATCTCAACGGCGCTTCGGACAACGTGCTCATCTATTTGGAAGGTGGCGGGGCCTGCTTCAACGACGCAACCTGCGACAGCGTCGCGAATCCCAATGGCTACGGACGCGATGACTTTGCGGCGCCCACGAGCGGCGCTCTCAGCGACACCGACGCAACAAATCCCTTTCGCACCTGGAGCAAGGTTTTCATTCCCTACTGCACCGGCGACATCTTTGCGGGCGCAAACGCAAGCGGCTTTGGCGGACGCATGCACATGGGCTACCTCAACATGGGCGAATACCTCAATCGGCTCGTGCCCACGTTTGGCGAAAGCGAACGCGTCGTGCTGTCGGGCTCGAGCGCGGGCGGTTTTGGTGCAACGTACAATTACGATCGCACGCAGCGCGCGTTCGGTGATACCCGGGTCGATCTCCTCGACGACTCGGCCCCGCTCTTTTCGAGCGCCTATCTCAAGCCCTGCTTACAAAACACACTTCGCACGACGTGGAATTTGGACTCTACGCTTCCGCGCGATTGCACCGAGTGTTTTGAAGAAGCCGGCCTCTCCAACTTCGCGAGCTATCTGCTAAACAAATATTCGGATCGCCGGATGGCGCTGATCTCGAGCAATCGCGACAGTGTAATCCGCTACTTCTACGGCTTTGGGTTCAGCGCCACCTGCAACGCCACCGAAGAGTTCTCGGGCGAGCAGTATACGGATGCGCTAGATGAGTTGCGCGACGTGACCCTGGCATCACGGTCGAACTTCAGCACGTATTACCTCAACAGCGCCCAGCACGTGTGGTTGATGAATTCGCCCGGGACCGTCCAAAGCGGAAGCCCCAGTGTGACGCTCGAGGATTGGCTGACGAGCTGGCTCTATACCACGATGACTGTTTCCAACGTCGCCCCCTAACGGAGTCGAGCTCATGCGTACCTTTCAATATTCGCTCTTGTGTTTGTCGCTCAGTGCGTTCGCCGCATGTGGTGACTCGAGTGATGGCCCGGCGGACGGCGGCATGGACGCGCACGTTGCCGTCTGCGGCGACTCCCACCTCGATCCAGGCGAGAGCTGCGACGACGGCAATGCCAATGACGGTGATGCGTGCAGCAGCGCATGTCGCCGCGCCGCCTTCTGTGGCGATGGAAATAGAAATGGCGATGAAGTCTGCGACGATGGCAACAACTCCTCGGGCGACGGATGCAGCGCTGACTGCACTTCGGACGAGAGCTGCGGCAACAGCGTGCGCGATATCGGCAAGGGCGAGTTGTGCGACGACGGCAATACTTCGATGGGTGATGGATGCTCCGCCGACTGCCTGGATCAAGAGCGCTGCGCCAACGACACGGTCGACCCTGGCGAGAACTGCGACGATGGAAACATCACGCGTTGGGACGGCTGTGGCGGCGATTGCATCGTTGAGCAGACGTTCATCTTCCGAAGCATTCAGATCAGCGAGGAAGCCTTGGGCTGCGATTTCTCCGGCGACGGAGCGCCCGACAATGCCTTCGCTCGTGGCGTCGGCGCGGCACGCGGCTTACTAAACGCACAACTCGAGACCGCCGTAAGCGACGGAACGCTGCTCTTTGGCGTCAACATGATGGCCGTGACGGACACGTCCCTGACGGACGCGTCCGAGATGTCTGTTGCATGGATTGAGTACGTCGATCGCGACATGGATGCGAATAACAACTTCGATGGCAACGGCCAGGTCTACGTGTCTCGCAGCAGCATCACCGGCGAAGGCTCACCGCTCGTCGCACTTGCTGGCGCGATCAACAATCACCATGTGCTTGCAGGACCGCAGGACATCATTCTTCCCTTGCCCATCGGCATCACGATCAATCTCGACGTGCGCCGCGCGCACTTTGCTGCCGACATCGCTGATCACGGCAGCGACCCACGCACCCTCGACAACTCGAGCTTGTGTGGTGTTGTTCCCACCCGTTCACTCGCCGACATTCCCGATCTCATCTCGCTCGTTGCAGGCGCAGCCCCTGCGGCGTGTGATGGTGGTGACCCCGGCAATCTCGCCGACATGCTCATCGCGGGCGCGGTAGCTCTCGGTATCCAAATCGGCCCCGAGCAGCCTGACGTTGACCTCGACGGTGACGGCCTCGAGCGCTTCGACGTACTCACCACTGGCCCGAGCGGCTGCCAGCCCGTCATCGCCGGGTGCTACGACGGCGATGGAACGCACATCGACGGACGCTCGTGCGTCTTTGATAGCCGAATGGCCGACGGTTTCTCGGCCAACTTGCTGCTCGACGGCATCGACGTCGATGTCCGCGGCGCACAATAGAATCAGACTTTTTCCGCGTTTTTGATGGGGCTTGCCCGATCGTGGGAGGGGCCCGCGACCTGTGCTATCTACGGCGCCCATGACCGTATCGATCGTGACGTCCGACGCGAATTTTATCCCCGCAGAGAAGCCCGGCCTTTTCGAACGCGTGGCGCGACACTTCCTTCAGGACAAACGCGACGTTCCTTTTCTGGCGCTCAGCGTTTCGGCAAGCCTCACCGTGATCCCATTTGCGGTCGCGCTCTATTGGCCCGGCGTCTTCCGTTGGTGGCTCGCGCCTATCTACCTCGCCTTGGTATTCGGTGTGTTCGTCGATCGCTTCATCTTGATGCTTCACAACACCAGTCACCGCCCGCTCTTCAAGAAGAAGTATCGCATCTTCGCAAACTATATCCCGTGGGTGCTGGGTCCATTCTTCGGTGAATCACCCGAGACGTACGCCGCGCATCACATCGGCATGCATCATCCCGAGAATAATCTGAAGAATGATTTGAGCAGCACGATGCCCTACCGGCGTGATCGCTTCGGTCACTTCATGATCTACTTCTGGCGTTTCTTCCTGCTCGCGGTCGTCGAGCTGAGCGTGTATTTCTACAAGCGCGACCGCTTCAGCCGCATGCGTCGCATGCTAATTGGCGAGCTTGGCTTCTACGCATTCGTCGTTGCGCTTTGCTACGTGAACTGGCAGGCGACATTGACGGTTTTCATTATTCCATTTGTGGCTGTGCGCTTCTTGATGATGTGCGGCAACTGGGGCCAGCACGCGTTCGTCGACCGCGAAGCGCCCGAGAACTGCTACCGCAACAGCATTACCTGCATCAACACCCGCTATAACCGCCGCTGCTTCAACGACGGTTATCACATCGGTCATCACGTGCGCGCGTCCATGCATTGGACGGAAATGCCCGTGGAGTTCGAAAAGAATATTGAAATTTACGTTAAGGAGCGCGTTTTTGTCTTTGAAGGTATCGACTTCTTTCAGGTGTGGCTCTTGCTCATGTTGAAGCAGTACAAATCGCTCGCGCGCCGCATTGTTCACATCGACGGCAACCAGCGGTCGATCGACGAAACGGTCGAGCTGCTCAAGACGCGTCTCGTTCCCATACCGACGTGATCAGTCGGCAGGCGGAAGCACGCCGGCCATGCCACTTGCGCCGCATGTGATGTCCAGGGTCCAGGCATTGAGGGTGCCTACGTCTGCCCCCGTGTGATCGAAAACGCGCAGAGTCCACATGCCTACGCCGCTCAAGCCGGCAAGCGACGCCAAGCCATCTGAATCCGCGCTGGTGATCGTCATCGGTACGGTGTCGAGGCAGCTCGAAGGTTGGCCGAACACAGTGACGGTGATGCCGCTTGGGGCCGTGAGGTTCGCGCTCAAATCTCCATCGCAGGTGTGAGTGATATCCACTGCCAAAGACAAACTCTGAATTGTGCACGCCCGGCCGCTGGCCGTGCCGATATCGGCAACGCCGGTTTCATCGTCATCAGGGATGGGCAACCCGGGGGTGCGCGAAACGCGCAGACTGCCTGACGAAGGCCCGGCGTCGGTGCGCGGACCACTGTCGACGCTCACCCCGCTATCAACGCTAGGCCCGCTATCCAAGCCCGGCCCGCTATCCAAGCCCGGCCCGCTATCCACGCTTGGCCCGCCGTCGCCACTCGAATTCTGCCTTCGGCTATTGCCGCAACCAGCCAAGAGCACAATGCCGAGCACGACCACCAGTAAACGTTGGGACAGACGCGACATGAAATCCTCCGAAAGCAAAGCGAGACGAGTCGCTGTAGTATATGGAATGATCGAAGCCGTTCGAAACTTCGTGGGTTAAATCTGTGACACGCACAGCAGAGCCAAGTTCCGTGCCTGACGCTGAGATTCAAGCCGCCGTGGCGCGCTTGCGAGCAGGTGAACTCGTTGGGATCCCAACGGAAACTGTGTACGGCCTGGGCGCCGACGCGGAGAACGACGACGCCGTCGCGCGAATTTTTGCGGTTAAGCGGAGGCCTAGGAATCATCCATTGATCGTTCATCTCGCCCTCGGGGCGTCGCTGGACGGATGGGTGAGTGAAGCGACGCCGGACGCACGCGTTCTCGCGAAGGCGTTTTGGCCGGGCCCGCTCACGATGATTCTGCCGCGAGGGCCTCGCTCTCATCTTGAGGTCACAGGCGGGCAAAATACCGTCGCCGTCCGCGTGCCTGCTCATCCGGTGGCGCAACAACTCTTACGCGCTTTCGGCGGAGGTATCGCAGCACCCTCCGCCAATCGATTCGGTTCAGTGAGCCCTACAACTGCGCAGCACGTACGCGATGACCTCGGCCACGACGTCGCGTGCGTTTTGGATGGCGGGCCGTGCGGCGTTGGCATCGAGTCGACGATCGTGGACTTGTCGCGAGGACGTCCAATCCTGCTACGACCGGGCTCAGTCTCCCGTGAGCAACTCTCCGCCGTGCTTGGACGTGAAGTAGAAGTGAACAGCAACGACGCGGCGGTGCGCGTTTCGGGTCAGCTGGAGAGCCACTACGCGCCACGCGCGCGCGTCGAGATTGTGGAGCGAGAGTCGGTCGCCGCACGGGAGCGCGCAGCTCGGGATCACAACGAACGCATTACGGTGCTCGATGCATCGGGCATCAATGAATCCATCGACGATATCGCGCGCAACCTTTATGAAAATCTGCGGCAAGCTGATCTCGACGGCATAGAACGCGTGCTCGTCATTCTTCCGACCGACGAAGGTTTGGGCCTTGCCGTACGCGACCGCTTGATGCGTGCGGCCGGGCCTCGCTAACTACGCGCACCGCTTAGAAGCGAAGGTCGAGACCGCCTGCGTCTTTGGCGATGCCCGCGATGGTTGCGAAGAGCTCAGCCCCACTGCCCTTGTCGTCGAGCCAAGTCTGCGTCGAGTCGTCCCACGCGAAGTGCCACGCTCGCTGACCACCAGCCAACCAAATCTGGCGCGTGGGCCTCTGCGTATTGATCACGCAGCGTTGTTTATTGCGGAAGGTGATCGTAATCACGTCGCCCTTTGAATCGAGGTCGGCGTCTTCGGCATCGATGCTATCGAAGGCATCGCTGAGCTTACGAAATGCCGCATCTGCAAGCTTCATGTAGGCAGGTTCTTCCACGAGCCAATGTCTAAGACGATTGTGGATAGGTCGCAAGCGCTGCGATTCGCGGCCGCTTGCACCGATCGATCCTTCCTCGTAGGGTCGTGCGGTGCGCGTCACGATTTTAGGTAGCGGAAGCGCTGGCAACTGCACACTTGTTGAAACCAAGACCACACGCGTGCTCATCGACGCGGGGCTCTCGGCCAAGCAGGTGCGCCTGCGTATGAAAGCCATGGGGCGCGACGTTGGCAAGATTGACGGCGTAGTCATTACGCATGCCCACGGCGATCACAGCGCCCATGCGCAATCGTACGCGCAGGCGTTTTGCACCAACGTTTACATGACGGAGTCGACACGTCGGAACGTTCGTTTTCACGCGGAGGCCGCGCTGCGCGTCTACGGTGCCAACTCAGCATTCGAGGTCGGCGATCTTGCGATTGAGCCGCATGCCGTACCACACGATGCGCCTCAAGTAGCCCTTCGCATGCGCGACGAGCACTGCTGCGTGGGACTTGCAACAGACCTTGGCGAAGTCGAAGCAAGCCTCGTGGATCACCTCAAGGCATGCGACGTACTCATGATTGAGTCGAACTACGACGACGATATGCTCACGCGCGGACCTTACCCCGAGCACATCCAGCGCCGCGTTCGCGGGCGCCTTGGGCACCTCGACAATCTGCATACCGCCGAGCTCTTGCGCGAGCTTACCGCGCGCACTCACACCGTCGTGCTGATGCATCTCTCGAAGAAGAACAACACCGAAGAGGTCGCACGCGCCGTTGCGCAAGACGCTCTGTCGACGAAGGACATCGACCTCTATCTCGCACAACAAGACTCGCCGATGTCGGTGCCGCTCTCGCGCACGCTTACGCTGAACTATGGCTTGGACGCGAGCGAACGAAATAGCACCTGCAGCATCTGATAGGTGAGTCCCCACACGACGCGTTCGCCAACTTGGTAACCGGGCAGGCGCAGAGGTTCATTGCGATAGGTGTAGGGAAACTCAGTCGAAGACTCGCCGCGCAGCATGGGGCGAATCGGAGTCCACAACGCTTCGGCTACTTCTGTCTCGTCGAGCACTAGCGTTTGATCCGTGACGAGCTCAAAGACAAAGGGGGTAATCGTGAGCCCCAGCCGTTCGCCGCGCGCCATGGCTGGCAATTCATCGAGTTGTCCGAGAAGGCGCGCTTGAGTGCGTAGGTTGATGCCGATTTCCTCGTGTGTTTCGCGAACCGCCGTCGAGAGCAGGTCGGCGTCGTCGGGATCGCGCCGACCTCCGGGGAACGCCATGTGGCCGGACCACGGATCTTTCGGATGCTCGGCGCGGCGAATGAAAAGAAGCTCGGGGCCTATGTCGGGAACTTTTTCGCGGAAGATTGCAGCGACTGCAGCCCGCGCGTCGTCGTGCACGAGCGAGCTGCCCTTTTCGGCAGCGAGCAGCCTTGCCCTGATCTCTTCGAGAGTCTCGACGTGCGCCATCAGAGAGGATGGCTAGCGCCGCCGCATGGCTTAGTCAACGCGCGAGGCCGGTAGCGCAAACTTGTTAGCGCGACGCTGTGCGTGCGAACGATGGCGGAATCGAGGCCTGCCCGATCGACGCGTTCACAACGGGCGTCTCGCCCGAGTAGTCGTAGATCCCCTTGCCCGCCTTGCGACCGAGGTGACCGGCGAGCATGAGGCGACGCAACAACGAGGGAGCGCGATAGCGCGTGTCGTTGAGCTCGGTGTGAAGTGTCTTGGCCATGGCGAAGACGACATCGAGGCCGATCAGGTCGGCGATCGCCAATGGACCCATCGGATGACCGCAGCCAAGTTTCATCGCGGTGTCGATCTCTTCGGCAGAAGCGATGCCGCCTTCCAGAGTTTCGATCGCGTGCAGGATGTAGGGCACGAGCAATCGATTGACGACGTAGCCAGGTGAGTCGGCGACTTGCACTGGCGTCTTGCCGATCTTGGCCACGAAGGCGCGGGCGATTTCGGTCGCGGCGGGCACGGTCGCCTTCGTTGGGCCGACTTCGACAAGAGACATCAACTGAACGGGATTGAAAAAGTGCAGACCGAGGAACTGGCCGGGGCGCGCGAGCACATCGTCGAACGCGCTCAAGCGTAGCGAGGATGTGTTCGTGGTGAGCACGGCTGACGGAGCGAGCACCGCTTCGATTTCGGTGAAAAGACGACGCTTCTGGTTTGCGTCCTCGACGGCCGACTCAATGACAAGCTCGCATTCGGAAAGGGCTGCGAGCTCGTTTGTAAAGGTGATGCGCGCCATAGCTTCGTCGCGCTCGGGGGCAGTCATCTTGCCCTTCTGCACGCCGCGATCGAGGGATTTGGCGACCCGCGCCGCTGCGTCCTGGGCGTTGCCCGTGAGTTTGACTGCGACGACCTTAAGGCCGGCTCGTGCAGCCACCTCGATGATCCCCGTACCCATTTGGCCGCAACCAACGACGCCCACTGTTCCCTGGATCATATGCGCTCCCTTTGCGGTACGACCGCCGCCCTGGCTTTACATTTTCACAAGCGAACCACCTACACTTGTATGTATAGTCACTGTTGCGCGTCGCCAAGCATTTATTTGCGGGAAATATCGTCGACCAAAACTTTACAAGTAAACTTTTCTGTAAAGATTCAATGCGGATCTGCGACTTCGCGTGCCCGTGCGATCCTCACTCTGGGACGATGTGCACGAGCGAGCCAAGGACGCGCGGGATGCTTTCCCAACGTTCTTCGTAGGTTCGCAGATTGCGCAGGCGCGAGGCGTCGGCGCGAAGGTCGGCAAGCGGCGCAACGAAGATATCGTTCTGGAACGCATCATCGTAGTAGCGCTCTTCCCAATTGTTCTCGACCCACAGAGGCACAGCCGCGATCTGG
Source organism: Sandaracinaceae bacterium (assembly GCA_016712745.1). Taxonomy (GTDB): domain Bacteria; phylum Myxococcota_A; class Polyangia; order Polyangiales; family JADJQN01; genus JADJQN01. Next base: position 315,396 of record JADJQN010000004.1, on the reverse strand, counting down.
GTCACGCGCATCTTGCCCTGCGCATCCTCTTCGAAGCCCACGCGTAGCACTGCGCCGTCGCACGTCTCAGCGATGCCCTGCGCACGACCGGGGTCTGGGTTCACGTAGCCGAATCGGTATTTGAGACCCTGGTTAGAGATCAGGTTGCCGAGCGAGTACGCGACCACGCACGGATTGCCATCGTGCTCGTGTGTCGTGACCGGTTGAAGAGTGTGGGAATGCGTTCCGAGCACCAGACTAGCACCCGCTTCGCAGAGTTGCCGGCCCGTCGTTCGCTGAAAGCTCGACGGCGTGGCGCTGAACTCTTCGCCCCAATGGAACGCAACGACGACGATGTCGGCATGGGCACGCGCCTCGCGCACAAATGCTAGATCGGAAGCCCCACGCCAAACGGCGACTTGAGGCGCTGCGCGTGAGAGGCGCGCCTGCACATCTGCACCGCCGTTGACCATTTCAGCGAACGAAAGCACTGCGACCCGCACGCCTTGCATATCGACGTACGCGATCTCATGCGCCGCTTCGAAATTCTGTCCGCCGCCGACTCCAACAACGTGGGCATCGGCGAGCGTGGCGCGAGTTTCAGGAACGCCTGCAATGGTCTGGTCGTAGGCATGGTTGTTCGCAAGCGTCGCGATGTGAAAACCGACGCCCGAAAGAGCGCGCGCCGCAACCTGGGGTCCGTTCAACATGGGCGGGTCGGCCGCTTGCGAATTGCGCTGCGTGGCGAGCGGCGTCTCCAGATTGACGATGTTCAGATCACCCTTTTGCAGAACTGGGCGCAGGCGTTCGACTAAGTAGCCAAAGCCCTGTGTGCTCGCTGCAGTGCTCTCGTGAAAACGCGCAGAGTCCTGCACGCGCGTATGAAGAATGACATCGCCCGCCCCTTGAATGACGAGATGCCGGCGCGCGGGCGCGGCGGAAACCGGCGGCGCGAGAGTGGGCGCGGTTGTCGAAGGCTGAGCCGCTGCACGGGAAGGTCCGGGAGCGATCGCAGTCGCAACGGGTAGTGCAGGCTTGGCGTCTTGCCCAACGGCGCCTACGAGAACTGTCGCGCAAATGACGACCAGGGCCAAAATCAGATGCCAGTGGTGCAACTTCGCGCGGGCTTTGGGAGAGAGATTCGACACTTTCGGAATTGTCGTAAACCGCGAGACCTAAGGTCAAAAAACGTGGGATCGGTGACGGCACCCCGTTTCGTCTGATAGGTTCCGCGCGCCTATGATTCCGCGTTACACACCGACGGATTTCGCCGCATTGTGGTCCACCGAGAAGCGCTATCAGACCTGGCTCGAGGTCGAGCTCGCCGCGTGCGAAGCCATGGAAGCTGCGGGAAGTGTTCCGAAAGGGACCGCCGCGCAGATTCGCCCTTTGGCCTCCGAGCTGGTCCCCGAACGCATCGACGAGATTGAACGAACGACGCGTCACGACGTGATCGCGTTTCTCACGCATGTGGAGGAGCTGGCAGGTGCGCCGGCGCGCTTTCTTCATCGAGGCATGACTTCTTCGGATGTGCTTGATTCATCGCTCGCGATTCTTCTGCGCGAAGCGACTGACAAATTGATCGAGCGACTCGAGAAGCTGCTCACGGCGTTTCGTGGTCGGATCGAAGAGCATCGCAAGACGCCGATGATCGGGCGCTCGCACGGCATTCACGCCGAACCGATCACCTTCGGATTGGCGTTGGCCGGTCACTACGCTGAGCTTGCGCGTGGCAAGCGAGAGCTCGTCAACGCACGCGCAACCATCGCAGTCGGCAAGATCGCGGGCGCGGTAGGTACCTACGCTCACCTGACGCCGGCCATCGAGAAGGACGCGCTTACGCGTCTGGGTCTCGGCGGCGAAACGGTGGCGACGCAAATCGTATCGCGCGACCGTCACGCAGTTCTCACGAGCGCCATGGCCACTGTGGCAACGAGCATCGAGCGCTTTGCCACCAATGTGCGTCATTGGCAGCGCACGGAGCTCACCGAGGCGGAGGAAGCATTCGCGAAGGGTCAAAAGGGCTCGAGCGCGATGCCCCACAAGCGCAATCCCGTGCTCAGCGAAAACCTCTGTGGGCTTGCGCGTGTGGTTCGCGCCGCCGTCACGCCCGCCTTCGAAAATATGGCGTTGTGGCATGAGCGCGATATCAGTCATTCATCGGTGGAGCGCATGCTTTTGCCCGACGCAACGGCGACACTTGCCTTCATGCTCGACCGCACCAAAGGTCTTGTGGAAGGCCTCGTCGTCTATCCCGACAACTTGAAGAAGAACTTGGAGATGTCGGGCGGCCTTTGGGCGAGCGAGGGCATTCTTCTCGCACTTGTGGACAAAGGCATGGGACGCCAAGACGGCTACGTGCTCGTTCAGCGCAATGCGATGCGTGCCTTTCACAAAGAGGGCTCGTTTGTCGATCTGCTTCTGGCCGACGCGGACCTTCGTAAACATTTGAGTGAGACCGAGATTCGCAATCAGTTCGACCTCGAGCACGCGCTCGCGCATGTAGACACCATCATCGACCGCGCGCTCGCCGTGGGAGCCGCTTCGTGACCGTGGATGTCGAAACGTTGAAAAAGGGCCTCGCGGTCACCCTCGATAAAACCGACTTTGATTTCGTCGGCACCAAGTACGAAGGAAAAGTTCGCGACAACTACTCCACCAAGGATGGTCGTCGCGTCTTGGTGGTCACCGACCGCATCAGCGCCTTTGATCGCGTTCTTGGCACCCTGCCCTTCAAGGGCCAAGTTCTCAACGACATCGCGGCGTGGTGGTTCAACGAGTCGAAGAACGTCGTTCCCAATCATGTGCTCTCGATTCCCGACCCCAACGTTCTTATCGGCATCGAGTGCACGCCGCTCCCCGTCGAGTACGTGATGCGTTCCTATTTGACGGGCGTGACGTCGACCAGCATTTGGACGCACTACGAACGTGGCGAACGCATGTTTTGTGGCCACCGTTTGCCGGATGGCTTGCACAAACATCAAGCGTTGCCGACGCCGATCCTGACACCGAGCACCAAGGCCGATAAAGGCGACCATGACGTAAGCGCATCGCGCGAAGAGATTGTCGCGTCCGGCAAGATTACCGCTCGCGATTTCGACGAAGCTGCCGAGATGGCGAAGACTCTTTTCGCATTTGGTCAGAAAGTCTGCGCCGAGCGTGGATTGATCTTGGTCGACACGAAGTACGAGTTCGGCAAGACCAAGGACGGTCGCATCATCGTCATCGATGAGATCCACACGCCCGACTCTTCGCGCTTTTGGTACGCCGGTTCCTACGCCGCCCGCATGGCATCGAACGAAGATCCCGAATCGTTCGACAAAGAGTATGTGCGTCGTTGGCTCGCCGAAGCCGGCTACAAAGGCGAAGGCACACCGCCGCAAATCCCCGACGACGTGCGCGTCGAGGCCTCGCGTCGTTACATCACTGCCTGCGAGACAATTCGCGGCGCCTCGTTTACGCCCAACATGGAAGCGCCTCTGCCGCGCATCCGAAGAAATCTCGCCAACATCTAGTCTTCGCCCACGCGCGAAAGGACCGTTATGAAAGCCAACGTCTACGTCACGCTGAAGCAAGAAGTTCTCGACCCCCAAGGCGACGCAGTCCGTCGCGGCCTCATGTCCCTTGGCTTCGCGGCTGTAAAATCTGCGCGCGTTGGCAAGCTCATCGAAATCGAGTTCGACGGCAAAGACCGCGCGACCGCCGAGAAAGAGCTCAAGCAGATGTGCGAAAAGCTCCTGGCGAATCCGGTCATCGAAGACTTTCGCCTCGAGCTCGTCTGACACTCTGGCCACCACGTGCGCTAACGGCGGTCATGCGAAAGCTGCTCGTCATGCTCAACGCCATCGTCCGCGACGGCAAAAACAAAGCAATTCTTTCACTCAACCCTTGACCGACAACACAGGTGCTTGGCGGTTCAAACATGCGGCGCGCGCGCAGAGGCACAATTCGGCACATGCGTAGGCAGACAATCGTGAGTGATCTCGCTGCGTGTGTTCGGCATGGGCGTTGCTAAAGACCTGTGTGGGGGCACTCTCGCCTGCGAAGGAGATTCTCATGCTTGGTCGCACATACACTTCTTGGCTCACGTTACTCATGACGGCTTTCGCGTTCGTGGGCTGCGCCGACACAGGTGGGCCGGCGACTCATGCGAATGACGACGACGAGTTCGAATCGGCAGGCTCGGCGGGATCGAATGGCGCCACCGCAGACGCAGGCCTGTCCGCGGCACCGTCGGACGACGAGGCGGCGGATGACCGTACGGTCGAAGAGGCGGACCTCTATCGCTTCGTCGATAACCGACTTTATGTGCTCAATCAGTATCGAGGCCTCTTCGTCTTTGACGTGACCGATCCGGATCATCCGCGCGAGATCGGTCGCATGCCCTTGGTGGGCTATCCGGTCGAAATGTATGTGCGCGGCACGCGTGCCTACGCGATCATCAGTGACTACTTCGACTACTGGCGCGATGGCGCAGCTCTCGACGCGGGCCTTGTTCCAACCTTCGGCAGCCGAATCGTCGGCATCGACCTTTCTGATCCATCAGCTCCGCACGAGATTGGCGATGTCGTGCTGAATGGCTACATCTCGGACACACGACTCGTCGGCGACATTCTCTATTCGGTTTCGAATCGCTATGCCTATTGGGGCGGCTACGGCGTTGCCGAAAGCGAGACGCGCGACGAGATGGTTCTCACGTCCATTGATATCAGCGACCCCGCCCATATTCGCGAAGTGCAACATCTCAACTTCGAGGGCTCGGGCTATTACGTTCACGCCACCTCGAATGCCTTCGTGATCGCGAGCGTGCGCAACGATAGCCCGGACGGCTGGTCGCGCACGCATGTGCGCTATGTCGACATCAGCTCGCCGGTCGGCCTTCTCGTTGCCCGCGGTGACGTTGCCCTCGATGGATACATGCAGGACGACACCGCACTCGACGTTCACGGCTCACAAGTGCGCGTGCTCACGCGTAGCTGGGATGATCAAACCACCAAGCTGCGCATCTTGAACGCGGCCTTACCCGACACTCTCCCGTTGGTCGGCGAGCTCGACTACTACTACGAAGGAAACGTCTACGGCACCGCCTTCGATGGCGACCGCCTCTACATGGTTCACTTCCAGCAGATCGATCCTCTTGAAGTAGTCGACCTTTCCGACCCCACGCATCCATTCGTGGCAGGAGAGCTCGAGATCCCAGGCTGGGTAGAACGCATTGCGCCCATGGGCGATCGCTTGATCGGCCTCGGTGTCGACAACACCGAATCACGCACAGTCACAGTGTCTTTGTTCGACGTCAGCAATCCAGCAGTGCCCACGATGCTCGACCGCGTTACGTCCGGCAGCGGCTCGTGGGCGTGGTCGGCCGCAAGCTACGAGCGCAAGGCGTGGACCGTCGATGCTGAGAACGGAATCATCCTCTTTCCCTACTCGAGCTACGACTACACCTCCTACGCTTCGCACAACGCGCTGGGTATTCTCGAGTTCGATCGCTCGCATCTCGCCGTGCGCGGCGAAGTCGAGGCCGATGCTCCGGTTGATCGCGGCGCTGTCTTTCAGAACCGCGTCTACGCGCTATCCCAGTCCGCGCTGCAAGTTGTCGACATTCGCGATCGCGCCCATCCGACACCAACCGCAACCGTCGAGTTGGCACGCAGCATTTCCGGATACGCGCGCACCGCGTCGGCTGGCGTAGAGCTCGTGCAGCCAGGAATCTCCTATGGATGGTGGGGTGGTGGCGAAGGAGCGAGCATGCTGCGCATCTCTCCGCTCAACGCGCCGGACGGCAACGAGGAGTATTCGCGCATCACTTTGCCACGCAGTGCGCAGGCTGTTATCACTCACGGAAGCACCGCTATCGCGCTACGCACTTCAGCCGGCTGCTACTACTACGACGGAGCGTGCGCGTCGGACGCACGCGAAGGCGCGGTCTTCGTTTCGCTCGCAGACGCTACCGCTCCGGCCGTTTTGGCGGACGTAGACTTGCCTGTCGAAACCATCACGCTACCGACGTCGTTCCCCGATGGCGGATACGCGTCTGCGTATACGTATTTTCAGACTCGCTACAACGCGCCCTACGGAGGATGGCAAGGCGGCGAGAGCGCACTCGCCCTCGGTGATGGACGCTTCGCGCTTGTCCGAACCACAACTATCAACTGCAGCGGCCTCGAGACATGTCGCTCGGTGGGCATCGAGCCGACCCGCTCTCCCTACTACTCCTACGACGGAAGCGGGCGCGAGCCGTACTACTATTACTACGGCTCGTCGTATCGCAATGCGCTGGTCATTCTCGACGCTCGTTCGAACAGCGTGTCGGAGGCGATCGACCTCGGAGCGGGCACGATCGAGAATCTCTTCGTGAACGACGGAGTTCTCGTCTACTCGCACGCGCTGCCTTCGCGCGTCGATGCGGATGGGCGCTCGTGGGTACGCTACTACATGGAGCGCTTCGCACTTAGTGAGTCGCCCACGCACATCGACTCAATCAACGTTCCGGGTGTTGTCATTTCACTGGCCACCGACGGCAGTCATGCGGTCACGGTCGACCGTACGTACGCAGCATCAGGCAGCTACGGCTACACGTCGTCGCTCAACACCATCAGTCTCAGTGACGGCCGCGCGCATCGTGCCGCGCGCCTCGAGATCGAAGGCGGATACAACGGCATCGTCGCTCGCGGCGATACGGTCTACATGACCACCTCGCCAAGCTCCTACTACTATCCGTACGGAGCCGAACACACGCTTGACGCATCGGACCCGCGCTATCACGGATCCTTGGTTAGCATCGATGTCGGAGACCTCGCCTCTCCGCGCGTCGTCAATCGGTCGGGCCTCGGAGCCAATGCATACTGGAATATCGCTGCGCTGACTGACAACGCGCTCGTGCTTTCGGGCGGCTACGGTTCAGGCCTCGCGGTATTCGACGTAAGTGCAGACCGCTTTGCTCCAACCTATCGTCGCTATGCGCGCACGAACGGCTACAGCGTCTCGATCACGCAAGAAGGTGAAACCCTCTTCCTCGCCGGCGGCCCCTACGGCATCCAAACCGTGGCGCTCACGGAGTAAGAGGCGCTACCCGGTCCACGCTACTGCATCGTCGCGGTGTCGTGTACGCTCGTTGCGTGCGCGGATCGTTCACTAGGTTTGGCATAGGCGTGATCGCGCTCTGCGTAGCTGCTTGCTCAAAGGAGATGATTCAACTCGATGTGCAGCTCGTTACGGGCTTGGTGGCCGGTCCCGAGTTTGCGAGCGTTGAAACAATTGTGGTCGCACCGGGCAGCACGAACACGGCTGTCTTAGACCAAGCAAGCGCCACCGCACGCATCGGGAATGACTTCGCCCATGGGCGACGTGTAGCTTCGTTCTCGCTTTCGCCAGGCGAGCGCGAAGTGCGCGTCCGTCTTCGTCGTCCCAGCGGGCTGCTCTTGATTGAGCGCCGGGTTCGCCTCACGCTTTCAACGAATTTCGTTCTTCGTGTACACATCACACGCGATTGCGTGGATGTGGCGTGTCCCGGCGCGGGCGCCGCGGAGCTGACCACTTGTCACTACGGACGCTGCGTTGACCCGCGATGCACCTCGGCGAGCCCCGAGTTCTGTCAGGGCGTATTTTTCTGCCACAGCGCAACCGATTGCCCCAGCGTTGACGCGTGTGCGGAATCGGTTTGCGACGAGGGAGTGTGTATACCCAGCGTACGAGCGAGCTCGTGCGAGAGCACCGAGTGGTGCAATCCAGATCTGGGTGAAGGCTGCACGCCGCTCGTCACGGACGATCCAAATCATGTCGAGTGCGGCACGCTTTGCAGCATCGGTGTCGCGTGCCGAGTCGGATATTGGAATTGTGCACCGGATCGCGCGCCGCAATGCACGGGGCTCTTCGCACTACCTGCAGGAACCCGATGTGGCGAGCAGCTGACGTGCGACGATGTTGGAAACTGCTTGGCCGCGCTCGACGCCGGCTTCGACCTGGGCGCGAGTGACGATTCAGGCGTGCTGCCCGATATGTCGATGGACGATGCGGGCCTCGAACCGCCCGGCGACGCAGGGACAGACGCGGGAACGGATGCGGGCATCGACTTTGGCGAGATTGTTGTCACGCCAACTTCCGGACTTGTCACGAGCGAGACAGGCGGAACGGCCTCCTTCACGGTTTCGCTCTCGCGCCCCAGCCTCGCCACGGTGTCGATTCCCGTATCGAGTAGCGATCCGACCGAAGGCACGACGGACATGTCGAGCGTTGTGTTCATGCCTGGCGACGTCGGCCCCGTCACGGTCGTAGTCACAGGCGCGGACGATTCGATCGTGGACGGCGCCGTTGCATTCAACATTCTCCTCGGCTCTACGATCTCGTTAGACGCCGGTTTTGCAGGCTTGACTCCCTCGGACGTGAGTGTGACCAACACCGACGACGATGCGGCGGCGTTTGTGGTGACGCCAACGTCAATCGTGGCAGGCGAAATGCTCGCTCCCGGCACCTTTACGGTTGCGCTAGGCATCGAACCCGGTGCAGCGGTGACGATCCCATTGTCGACAACGCCTGCGGGTGAGGTGACGACCTCACCGATTTCTCTCACGTTCACATCTGCGAATTGGAATGTGCCGCAAACCGTGTCTGTCAGTGGTATCGATGACGGCAGTGTGGACGGACCAAGGCCGTTCACCGTCGTGACAGGACTCGCAATAAGCCCCGGTACACCTTTCGACGGTGCGGACCCCGCCGATGTCAGCGGAGTGAATGTCGACGACGAGTTCGTCGTTACCACCGCAAGCGTTAGTTCGACGGGCACGCGCTCCAATGCGCATTTGAACGGCGTCCTTTATGGACCGTGGCTCAGCATTTCGAACGACGGGAGATATCTCGGTTTTAGTTCGGGCGCGACGAACCTCGTGCCTGGAGATGTGAATGGGGTTACAGACGGCTTCGTGCACGATCGCGTCCTTCACACGACCGAACGCGTGAGCGAAGGCACCGACAACTCGCCGACAACAACGGAAGTGCGCGCGGTCGTCGTTGTTGGCGACGGACGCTACGTCGCATTTGAGAGTGGCGGTGCAGTCGGGTGGCCGGGCGCCGCGATGAACTGCGATATCTGGCTGCGCGATCGTACGGCCATGACGACCACGGCCGTGGGCATTCCGCGAATGGGAGACCCGCCTAGTCCAAGCGGACGGCTCAGCGGACTTTCCCGCGACGCGCGCAAACTCACGTTTTCGGTAGGAACACTTTACGTGCGCGATCTCATGACATCGACGTCCGTCCTCGGCGCAGTTGCTATGGGCGGCGGGATTCCGAACAACTCGACGCACGGTGGACCAATCAGCGGCTTCAAACTCCTCTCAGATGACGCGCGTTACGTCGCTTTCCATTCGTTCGCAGATGATATTTTGCCAGGGAGTGTGCCCGGTCGGCCCGATTTGTACTTGCGTGATCAGGTAGCCGGCACGACGGTTCGTGTAACGACCGGTTCCGCGTGGGGTGTCTACGCGTTGCAGCTAACTCCCGACGGCCGCTATTTGCTTTTCATGGCGGGGGACGGCAGCGGCCTTCCCGGCGATACGTTCTCGGGTCCGGACATTTTTCTTTACGATCGGGTTCTCGCGACGATCGAAATCGTCGACTACGGGTCGTCGGGTGCACTGGTAGGCGCGCAGTACGGTTCAATCTCGGACGACGCGCGCTATGTGGCTTTCGGGGGTTACGACAGCGGAGTCTACGTGCGTGACCGACAGCTAGGAATCACGCATCTCCTCAACGTTTCGCCGACGGGCGCTCCGACTTTCTCGGGCGGCGGTGCAGTCGTGATCTCCGGTGACGGTAACTGGATTGCGTTCGTCGCCGGCGACGCGGCGCTACTCGACCCCGGAGACACCAACGGTTTTACCGACGTGTTCGTCCTTCCTCGCTTCTAGCGGGACGTACGTGCCCGGCATTGCAGTGATCAATCTCGCGCGCCGACGCATATCGCGCAAAACGCCGGTTTTCGTGCTAGAAGCCGCCCATGCGCTACACACGCGGCTTCATTCCGACGATTAAAGAAGTTCCGAAAGAGGCGACCAATACGTCGCACGTTTTGCTTTTGCGCGGCGGCTACGTTCGCCAAGTGGGCGCTGGCATCTACGAGCTTCTGCCTCTTGGCTTGCGTGTCTTGCATCGTATCGAAGGAATCGTTCGCGACGAGATGGATCGCGCGGGTGCTCAAGAAGTTCTCATGCCCGCTCTTTTGCCCAGCGAGTATTTTCAAGAGACCGGTCGTTGGGACAGCTTCGGCGACACGCTCATTCGTTTGAAGGATCGCAAGGGCGGCGAGTACAACCTCGGACCCACGCACGAAGAGATCATCACGGACATGGTTCGCCGGGATGTGAAGAGCTATCGCCAGATGCCTTTGAATCTTTATCAGATTCAAATGAAGTTCCGTGACGAGCCCCGCCCGCGCGCCGGTCTTTTGCGTTGTCGTGAGTTCGTCATGAAGGACGCGTATAGCTTTGACATCGACGAAGCAGGGGCACTTACGAGCTACGCGCAAATGCGCGACGCGTATCATCGCATCTTCAAGCGCCTTGGCCTTGCGTATCGCATCGTTGCCGCTGACAGCGGCGCCATGGGCGGAAGCACGAGCGCAGAGTTCCAGGTGCTCGCACAATCGGGCGAAGACGCAATCGCGGCCTGCACCAAGTGCGACTACGCCGCGAACATCGAGGTCGCGACGGCTGCGTTCAAAGCGGATGTGGCGCCCGATGCAGCAGCGATGCAAGCGAGCCTCAAGATCCACACGCCTGGCGCCGGCGGCATCGAAGACGTCGTGAAGTTCATTGGCAAGGGTCTCACGCCCGCGCACATGCTGAAGAGTCTCGTTTACACCGCTGGTTTGCGCCACGTCATGGTCGTCGTGCGCGGGGATCATCAAGTGCACGAGCTGAAGCTTGCGCGGCTGCTCAAAGTGGACGCCGTCCATTTGGCGAGCGACGCCGACGTGAAAAGCGTCACCGGCGCGAGCGTGGGGTTCGCGGGCCCTGTTGGTTTCAAGGGCGACGTTTTCGCGGACCACGCGGTCGCCAACGTGCTCAACGCCGTAACTGGCGCCAACGAAAGCGATCATCACCTCACCAACGTGAACTACGGTCGCGATTTCAAAGCCGAGCTCGCCGATCTTAGAACCGTTGCGGCCGGCGACGCATGCCCCGAGTGCGGCGCGGCACTCGATCTCTATCAGGGTATCGAAGGCGGCCACATCTTCATTTTGGGCACACACTACAGTGCCAAAATGGGCGCGACCTTCCTTGATGAGAAGGGCGCGGAGAAGCCGATCATCATGGGTTGCTATGGCATCGGCGTCTCACGTCTCATCGCGGCCGCTATCGAGCAGCATCACGATGAAAACGGAATCACGTGGCCACTCGCAATCGCGCCTTACCACGTGATCGTGACGCCACTTGGCAAGGAAGACGCGATTCGCGAAGCCGCAGAGAAGGTCTACACTTCCCTACTCGCCGCGGGCGTTGAAGTAATTCTCGATGACCGCGACGAGCGTCCAGGCGTGAAGTTCAAGGATGCCGACCTGCTCGGCATTCCGTTGCGCATCACCATCGGCCAGAAGAGTTTGGCGCAGGGTAAGGTCGAACTGAAGAAACGCACGGAGAAGGACGCCGTACTCGTCGACATCGATGCATGCGCGGCCGCGGTGCGAACTCTCGTCACTGAGGCGGGCGCGGTACTTCGGGGAGGGTCGGCGTGAGCGACACTTCGCGTAACGTTTCGCGGGACGTCTCGCCTCGCTCGCGCGAGATCTTCTTGATGGTGGCGTTCGCAGCGATCGTAGCGGGCGGCATCGTGACCGTCCTCATCCCCGCGCTCAACCAGGACAGCGAACGCGAAGAGCAAGGCCAGTCGGCCCAGCGGCCAGCGAACGGCCCGAGCAAGGCACAAGGCCGCCCTGCTAACCCTCCGCAATCCCACTGAAATCTTAATCGCCGCCAGGATTTTGCCCGGGGCCCATGAATCGACCAACCTTCATAGTAGATGAAGGGTCCAAACCACGTGCGCATAGCTGTCCCAGGCACGTTGATCTGCGCGCTCGTCCTCTGCACGCCAAGCGATGGTCGCGCGTGGGACGAAGGCCCACTGTGCACATTCGACACCTCGCATCCCTTAGCCGACCCGTCATCGACTGACGGCTCAAGCGCCATGTGCAACGCACCCGACTCGAACAACCCGGTTGCGCCGGAGCTATGGACCCGTCCGCTCACCGCGCACGAGGCGCGCACCGCACTCGAAGGGGCACGCCACGCCGCCACCAGTGGGGATATCGGAAGTGCACTGGTCTCCTTGCGAGTCGTCGAGTGGTATGCGCCCGAGATTCAGGATCGCGTGGCTCTGATGCGCGGCGACTTCCTTCTCGCGGCGAATAACCCGCGCGCGGCGTGTGAGGCCTACCGTATCGCAGAAGGCAGTGTGCATCCCTCCGTCGCAGTACGCGCGCGTGTCGGTTACGTGCGCGGCTTGTTGCAGGCTGCGGATCCGCGCGCGGAAGAGGCGTTGGACGATCTTGCGCACGATTATGCCGATCTTCCGAACCGCATCGAGCTTCGCTATCACTTGGGTAGCGCACGCTTACTGCTCGGAGACATCGACGGCGGAATGCCTATCTTGCTCGAGATCGATCGCAACGAACCTGGTTCGCCGTGGGCGGCTCGGGCGCGCCAAGACTTAGGGCGCTTAGCCGTCCAAGGCGTTCACGTTCCGAGGTATAGCGACGAAGAGCGCGTCTCCCGTGCCGAACGCCTCTTGCGAAGTGGACCGATGGAAGACGCGCGCGCCACGGTCGCCGAGCTCCGGGCGTCCACTGCATTCGCCCCCATTTACCGAGCTAGGATCGCAATGATGGCTGCGCGAATCGCGCGTGTAGAAGGCCGTTTCGACGATGCTCAAGCGCTTTTGCACGAAGCCCAAACGCACGACCCGCGTCTGGCTGAGAGCGCCGCGCCGGTTACGGACGCGGCGCACGAGTCTGTCGCCAGTGCTGCCGAGACGCGATTGCGTACGATGTTTCAGAACCGCAGTCTGGCGCGACAGCCGGTCACTCAGCTGACGCGAGCGCTTGATACAGCGGCGCGCGCCCGAATGGTCGATGTGACCGACGCCATCCTCGCCGTGCTGATGCAAAAGCGGGATGCGACACCGCGTGTTCGCTTTGATGCTGCGGTAGTCGCGTCAGGCGTTGCCACGGATGCGGCGATCGTCGCGCTTCTCACACCCCTCGTCGGCGACGGCGACATGGGGCCACGTGCACGTTACCATCGCGCTCGCGCCTACGAGCGAATGGGACAGAGCGTGCAGGCCCGCCAAGATTTTGATCAAGTGATCGCAAGCGACCACAGCGAGATGCGTTGGTACGCCATGTTGGCGCGTCTGCGCGTGCGCGCACTTGACGCTTCACCTGACCATCCCAGCCCGGGCAATGCTGAGAGCAAGCCGTCCGGTGATTTGTTCCCATGGGCGACAGCCGAACGCGCGCTACCTGCCGATGACCAACTCACTCCCATTGTCGACGCGACATTGGCCCCCGCACAAGCAGAAGCCTTGCTCGTGCAAGTCCTTCCGCATGCGGGCGCTTACCCATGGATACGCCGCGCGCTTGTGCTCGTGCGTTTGCGTGAGCTCGACGCTGCGGGCGACGAACTGCACGAGGCGTATCTTGCAGTTCGACAGGCACGCGGCAGAGGTGTGCCCCGTGCTGGTTTAGAGGCTGTTTATCGCGGAACTACGCCGCGCCTTCGCAACCTTGATGCCGCCACGCGACGCGCACGCTTGCTCCTAACCAGTGCGGACTACGAGAAGATCGCAGACGCCGCCACCAAGATAGGTGACCACGGCGTAGCTGTTGCTTTTGGCGGGCGTACCCGCGCCGCGAGTCATCCTCGTGCGTATGCATCGGCGGTGATGGCCGCCGCTGCACGTCATCATATCGATCCCGATTTGCTCTTTGCGGTGATGCGTGTGGAGAGCGTCTTTGACCGACGCATCGTTTCGTATGCGGGCGCCATAGGTCTGATGCAGATCATGCCTCGCACGGCCAATCTCATCGCAAATCGCCTTGGTCGGACCGATTTCACGATGCCGGATTTGCTCGATCCGAACACCAACGTGGAGTTCGCCGCGTGGTATTTGGCCTCGTTGCTCCAGCGTTTTGACGGACGATTGCCGCTCGCCATCGCCGCCTACAACGGCGGTCCGCACAACGTACGGCAATGGCTCAATGGCTACTCGAGCTCGATGCCGCTCGATGCATTCCTCGAACGCATTCCGTTCGAACAGACCTACCGCTATGTTCGTCGTGTGCTGGGACACTACTCGGCGTATCGCAGCGCCCGCAATCTTCCGATGGTGATGCTCGACACGACGCTACCCGAGGCGGCGGTCGATCACGTAGCGTTCTGAGAGCGCGACACGACAAGGCCTGCCAGGATAATTAGCGCGCCGCCGATAAACGCGATGGGCGGCAGAGTTTCGTGGAAGGCGACAAATCCAACAACCACGGCCACAAGCGGCTCGATATACGCGAGAATCGCAGCGCGCGCCGAACCGATGGCGCCCATGCTGCGCACGAAGATAAAACCAGCGAAAGTGCCAGGAATGAGCGATCCCGCGGCCACCAGCGCCAATGATTTCGCGCTGACCTCTGCCCACGAAACATCGAACGCAAACGGCGCGAGAAGAAGCGCGCTTACAAAAAAGTGATAGCCCTGAGTGCGCGCGGCACCAATGCGTTTTGCAAGCCGGTTCGACGCAAAGAGATTGCACGCGTATGCACACGCGCTAAGTGTGCCGAGGAGCGCGCCCGCCAGCACGTCCCCTGAAATACGCGCGGGGTTCCACGGCTCCAGCACCAAGGTGAGCCCTACGAGGGCAAGGAACGCCGACGACACGGCGAAGCGAACGCGATAGCCCTCCACGAGCGGCGCGAAGAGCGCAACCAGAATAGGCGCGAAATAGTGGGTGAGCACCGCAACTGCGACCGTGGTCTTGGACATCGCACCGAAGAACGCCGCCATATTCACGGCATCGCCCACCGAGAGCAGGATGAACCAGCGAATCGTATTGCTGTTCCATGCGGGCGTGATTTTGTCTTGCATCACGAGCGGGATCGAAAAAAATCCCATCATGACAAGCGCGATTGGTGCACTCAGCTGTGAGGGCAGATGCGCCGGACGCAGGAATAGACTCCACGTCCCCCACAGAGCCGCGCCCAATACAACCTGTCCCGTCGCGAACCACGTCGACTTCACACGGGCGAAAGACTAAACGATTTTCTGTTCCTCAGCGCAGCGAAACGCGCTGCGATGCAGCCGCGATTGGCACCGCGAGGACCGGCGTCTCTGCCGTTGTCGGCTGGGGTTCACGCCGCGTCGGCAACTCGGTCGCCGAGACGGGGAATGGTGACAAGTCGCGGGCGCGTCCGTTCATGGAGCGCGAGACGGTGCCGTAGTTTGCCGCCGGATTCCAAAAGAGAAAGCCGTCCGCGTGGGCGTCGCGCGCCGCGCGCACATAGCCAGCGATCATCGCTTCGTCGAAGGGACGCCCGGCGCCGATTGAGAACGCCTGCAGATACGGGCGAATTACTGCACGGGCACCCACACGTCGACGCAGGATGGCCGTCGCCGTCCGCACAAACGACTCGCCACGATCTTGCCCGGGACTCGCGTGCCAGCTGCGGAAATTGTTGGCGTAGAGCATCGGCTGAAAGACTTCGACGTACTGTACCCAGTTCTCTACAAGCTGACCCAAGCCGTTGGTGTCGCCCTCGTGCAGAGCCGCAACGCCGAAGATGTCCACGCCGAGCGGGATGTGAATCGACTCGTCGATCATACGCAGCATGTTGGTGAGGTACTCGTGGCGGCGTACGCCCGGACGCGAGTGCGGGAAAATCGCCCAGTTAGTCGTGCGATCCACCGGGAAACGGACGTAGTCGAGCTGGATCTCATCGAAGCCAAGTGCTTCTACTTCGACCGCGAGCTGGCGTATCGCTTCGTGATTTGCCGGGTTTGACGGGTCGAGCCAGGGGCCGCCGCCACCGGAGCGCCAGATCTGACCACGACGGTGCTCGCGGCCATCAAGCACGGCAAGTTCGGGATGGCGCAGTGGCGTAACCGGGTCGTTGAAACAGACCAGGCGAGCAATGGTGTAGATGCCGGCCGCCTTGAGCTCCTGGATTAGTGCGTGGGCATCGCCGAGCACATTGACCGCCGTGTCGCGAAACGCCGGTACCTGGGTATTGAAGAGCACAGGACCACGATCGGTCTTCACGTCGATAACCGCCGCGTCCAAGCGCGCGTTGCGCAGCGTGCGAATGATTCCAGCAGCGCCTTGGCGATGCGCAAAGGGGCCAGTGAAATACATCCCGCGTGCGCTCACGCCTTGCGCAGTCACCGGATCGAAGAGGTCGGCATCGGCACGCGCTTCAATAACTGGCGGTGTTGGCCCTTGCGGCAAAGCCGTCGCTCCATCGGCTCGGGCATCGCTTACCATCGTGGTCGCGACTCCGGCGAATAGGCATGCAGCGAGAAGAACGACGGTATGGGCCTTAAAAATGGTGCGTTTTGCCATCCGCGTGATCATGCCGGACCTCCCGTGGAAACAACCAATTTTCGACGACCGCCCTACCCACACTCGCCGAGCGTTCAGCCAAGCACGCCCAATCGTGACGAAAGCCAAGCACCGCCGTCGGCCACCACAACCTCGCCGTGAACCAGCGAAGCCGCGTCAGACACAAGAAAGAGCGCGACGTTGGCAATCTCGCGTATTTGCCCAAAACGTCCAATCGGAATCGCTTGTTCTAGTTTGGCTTTGATATCGCCGGGCGCAAGCCGAGACATACCTTCGGTGCCATCGATGGGTCCGGGCGCAATCGCGTTCACGCGAATGTTCAACGACCCCACTCAAGAGCTAAACTACGCGTGATCGAATCGATGGCCGGCTTCGCCGCGGACGCATGTATCTGCAGAGGTGTGGCGCCGTAGTGAAGTGTCGCCGAGATATTCAGGATGTGACCGCCATTGTCACGAAGCGCCTTATCGAACGCGGCACGTGAGACGTTGTAGGTGCCGAGCGTGTCGATATCGAGCACTGTCTTGAAGCCGTTGTAAGAAAGCTGCGACGCGGGCGCGAGAAAGTTCCCCGCCGCGCCGTTCACGACGATATCGATACGGCCGAAGCGCTGCAGTGTTTTGTCGAGCGCAACCTCGACCGACGAGGGATCCCGAACGTCGGCGGCCAGACCAATACACTCGTGGCCCGTTTCGTTGGAGAGCTCCTGCGCGGAAGCCACCACACGTTCCTCTTTGCGACTTACAATCGCAGCGCGTGCGCCGTGCGCCATGAAGGCCTGCGTGATGCCTTTGCAAATACCCGAACCGCCGCCTGTGACAAAACAGACTTTGCCTTCGAGCAGGTCAGAGCGGAATACGCTTTTCGCTCCGGGCGCGCTCATCAACGCCGACCGTTTTCGCGCTTCTCGCGCTTCTTCACGACAGCGATGTGACGCTTGCGCCGAACTTCTTCGGACGGCTTTCGGCCTTCGAGCGCAGGCTGCTCAGTGTGATGCTCGGCAAATTCTCCTGGCGTTGCTCCCAGCTCGAAGAGCGCGATCTCACGGCGCCCACGTTCGCCAAGTCGAATCGGCATGACCGCTGCGCCGATCCCTGCGCCCACATAGACCGCGCCGCTCTGCACGACGTCCTTCGACCGCGTGCCGTATAAACCGTGCACATATTTGTGACCTGCAAAGCGTCCGACCGCGAGCTCGTGAAGGCGTGCGACGGTTACTTGTCCTGCGTGCGTATGACCAGAAAGCACGAGCGGCACACCCTCGTGCCAAAGTGCATCCGCTTCTTCCGCGATGTGTGAAAGGCCGAGAGTGGGTATATCGCGACGCAGCCCTCGAACCGCGTTGTCCCGATGCGCGTGTCCGGTATACGCGTCGTCGAGGCCGAGGATTTGCAGTTGCTGGTTACGCACGGTCACCACCGTGTGCTGATTATCCAGTACCAATGCGCCAGCTCTACGAAGCACGTCGCGCACCTCATCGGCGCCCGACCAGTAGTCGTGGTTTCCAAGCACGCAAACGACGGGCGACGTAAAGCGTTCGATGACACTCTTCAGCTCATCCAAGTAGAGCTGGCTGTGGCAAACAAAGTCGCCTGTGATGGCGACGAAATCTGCATTCTGTTCGTTGGTGATGTCGACCGCGTCCATTTGTACGCGCATGGGTGTTACGCGTCCGACGTGCAGATCCGTAAGGTGCGCGATGCGGATCGGGTCCATCGCCCCCGCGAAGGACGCGGGTCCTGCAAAACTGCGCAGCTCAATTCCGGACCGTCGTCTAAGCTCCGCCGTTTTTTGCACTTTTTGCAGTGTAGCGGTCGCACCGAAACCTTCCACGAATTTTTCGCGTCGCGCGTGTATGCTTGCCTCAATGCCGCGTCGTTCAGTCCTATCACTCGCATTCGTTTTTTGTGCCCTGGGCTGCCAAGGGCAAGGCATCGACGCCGCGAACTTTTGCGCCGAGTACATCTCCATCTTTTGCTCCGCAAATCAGTCGTGCTGCACGACACCCACCGATGTGTACCCCGGTACGTCTTCGTGTGAAACCGCTCGAAACGACGGGTGCAGCCTTGGCACGGGTGCGGCTTTCACCGATGGGCGCGCGACGTTCAACTCCGGGGTCGCCGCGCAGATCCTGATCGAGGCGCGTAACGCGGCCGCTACATGTGCGTCGCTTCCCCCACTGTGGGCATACGATCTGGTCCGCGGCTCGATTCCCGTGGGCGAGGACTGCTCTCCGGTGGGCGCCGACTACTCGCCGACCTTTGCCTGTAACTATGGATCGGTATGCGTCCTCACTGGCACTCCGGGCATCGGGCTCGCCGGACGCTGCGTCGCCAGCGGCTATGAGGGTTCACCGTGCAACGCGGAAACATGTGGCGCGGGCCTCTACTGTGACTTCGGTACGGGTTTTGGAAGCTGCACATTGAAGCGCAACGACGGCTTTCCCTGTACAAGCGCAGCTCAGTGTGTGGCCGGTGTCTGCTTCAGCTCGCTCTGTGGGCAGGGCACAACGAGCACGGCGTACTGCGTGCCTGGCGCGCAGACCACATTGTAAAAAAACCTAGCGCGGCGCGCGCGGTACTGGTTTCGCCAGCGCGTATTGCTTCGGCCAGGCTTGATCGAAGTGCTGCAAAGATTCCGCGGCGTGCAACGTGAAGTAGGGATCCTTGAGGTGGGGCCGCGCGAGCAAGCAGAGGTCGGCACGGCCCGCAGCGAGGATGCTGTTGATCTCGTCTGGCGTGGTGATGCCGCCAGCCGTCATCGTCGGGATGCCGGCTTCGTTGCGCACGATATCGCTGAACGGCGTTTGCCAACAGCGTCCGAATACCGGCTTCCAGTCGGGTGTGGTGAGCCCCGTGCTCACATTCACGATGTCGACTCCGTGCTCCGCAAGCGCGCGTGAGAACTCAACGGCATCCTCCGCCGTAAAGCCACCATGAACCCAGTCGGTAGCAGAGATACGAACGCTCATTGGCTTGTGCGATGGGAATACTTTGCGCACGGCATCGAAGACCGCGAGGGGGAAGCGCATTCGGTTCTCGAGGGAGCCGCCGTACTCGTCGCTTCGCTGATTGCTCACAGGCGTCAGGAAGCTCGACAAGAGATAGCCGTGCGCCATGTGCAGCTCGAGCATGTCAAAGCCGGCCTGCTCGGCGCGCTCGGCCGCGCGTGCAAAGTCCGAAGTGACCCGTGCGATATCGTCAGGGGTCATTGCGCGCGGAACTCGGCTGAATGCGTGGAAGGGAATGGCGGACGGCGCGATGATTTCCCAGCCGCCTTCTTCCAAGGGTACGTCGTAACCCTCCCACGGGAGAACGGTCGAACCTTTGCGCCCGGCGTGCGCGAGTTGCATCGCGATCTTGGCATCCGTGTTGCCGTGAACGAAATCGACAATGCGCTTCCACGCATGCATCTGCTCGTTGTTGTACATGCCGGCGCAACCGAGCGTGATGCGACCGTCAACGGACACATCCGTCATCTCAGTGATCACAAGTCCCGCTCCACCCATCGCGCGACTGCCTAAATGAACCAGATGAAAATCATCCGGCACGCCGTTCTTCGCCGAGTACATGCACATTGGCGAGACTCCGACGCGATTCACGAGTTCCATCGAGCGCAGCGCAAAAGGCGCGAACATGGGCGGGATCGGCGCCTTGCTCGTGTCGACTTCAAGGCCAGCGCCACGCATGAATCCGCGATCGACGCTCTCGATTAGCTGCGGGTCCCGTTGCCGTAGCTTGTCGTGCGTGATCTTACGGCTGCGAGTGAGCAGACTGAACGCGAACTGCATCGGCTCGAAGCGTCCGTGATAGCGACGAACATTCTCAAACCACTCGAGACTCTCTTGCGCCGCGCGCTGCGTGCGCTCGACCACAGGGCGACGCTCCGCTTCGTATGCTTCAAGTGCGAGCGACACATTTGCGCCATTCTTCGCGAATGCATCACGAAGCGCGATTGAGTCCTCCATCGCCAGCTTGGTGCCTGAACCAATGGAGAAATGCGCCGTATGCGCGGCGTCTCCCAGCAGCACGACATTCTTGTGATGCCAATGCGCATTGCGCACGGTTGTGAACTGGATCCACTTGGAACTATTGCCGAGCAGGGGCTTCTCGTCGAGATCTCTGGCGAAGAGCGCTTCGCAGTAAGCAATGCTTTGCGCTTCGTCTGCTTTGTCTAGACCGGCGCGCTTCCAGGTTTCTTCATCCGTCTCGACGATGAAGGTGCTTGTCGCATCGTCGAATGGATACGCGTGCACCTGAAAAATGCCATGTCCGTTTTCGCGGAAGATAAAGGTGAAGTCTTCGAGCTTCTTTTCGGTGCCAAGCCAGATATAGCGCGAGTGGCGCACGTCCAGGCTCGGTTGAAATGAATCTTGATATCGCGTGCGCGTAGCACTGTTGAGGCCGTCAGCTGCGACGATGAGATCCGCATCCGACAATGCGAGCTTTGAAAGGTCTAGCTCGTTGTTGAAGGTGAGAAGCACACCGAGCTCGCGCGCGCGTTCCTGCAGAATGTTCAACAAGCGCTTGCGGGCCAAGCCGCAAAAGCCGTGCCCCGTCGACCTGAACGTTTGCCCGCGATCGAACACGGTGATGTCGTTCCATCGCGCAAACGATGCCTCAATCGACGCATAGCTCTCTGGATCGGCGTCACGCAGATTGCCTAACGTCTCCTCCGAGAACACGACGCCCCACCCGAATGTATCGGAGGGGCCGTTGCGTTCCATGACCTGGATCTCGTGCTTCGGATCCAGCTTCTTCATCAGGATTGCGAAGTAGAGCCCCGCAGGCCCGCCACCGATGCAGAGAATTTTCACGTGCAACTCAAATCAGAAGTGATAGGTGCCACCCAGCGAGAGAACGTTAAAGTGCGACGTGTACGTGCCATTGTTGATGACGCGGCCTTCGTCGAGCACGGCGATTTGATGGTAGTCAGCGATTGAGCTGTCGACGACGAGCGTCTCTTGGAAAATGTGCGAGTAAGCAGCGGAGAGATCAAACTTGCCCAGACGAACTGTCGCGCCAACATGGAGGCCGATGCGCTGAGCAGGCAGGAAGTCGAGCTGCGTATAGGCCGGCGTAATGCCGGACGTCTCGAAGTGCATGCCGGCGCGCACTGCAAGCAAGCCGGGCAAGACGTTCCAGTCGCCGCCCAAACGCATCACGAGCTGATTCTTCCAGTGGTGTGGAAGCGTTACTTGGGGCGGCAAGTGTGGTCCGGGGGGGCCGTCGCCGATATCCACCGTCGCGCCGTCGGGAATTTGCAGCTCGAACTGGTCGACTGCGGAGTTGAGTTCGTAGGTTGCGTTGACTTCGAGGTCGAATATTTCGTCGTTCATGCGATCTGGCACGCGGAGCGCGTCGAGCTCGGCCTCGCCTCCGCTGCGGCGGCGTTGAACGCCATAGCGCGCGCCGATCGAGATGCTGGACCCCTGCGGCACGTTCAGGCTTACGCCGTTAACCGCCGTTGTAACCTGATTGGCCATGGGCGATGCGTTGGGATCGGCATAGCGGTTCGCGGTAATGCTTGCGGTTCCGCCTGCTCGGATCGAATCGATCCATCGTGCTCCGATCATAAGGTCGAGACCGGGCATCGGGTGAACTTGAACGGAGGCGATTATGGCGGGCACGAAATAGTCGTGAACTTGAATGTCCGCGTACAAGTCTGTCGCGGGTTCGCCGCTCATTTGGCTCACCGCGATGTTTTGATTCGAAACCGTGACGATGCCCCACTGAAGCGCGATGCCAACATGTAGCCACGAGTTCACCTTCCATCCAATCCCGACCGTCGGAAAGATCTGAAGGTGATTCTGCTCGATAAGATTGTAGCGAACGGGCGAGGGCAATCGCGTGCCGTCAACCGTGACGGAACCGTCCGCGTTGCTGTAGCGGCTATGGCCGGCCGCCATCGGAGTGAGAATGCCGAAGCCGATGCCAATGTTTCGAGAAACTCTGTGGGTGTACGCGAGCGACAGTCCAGGGCCGATGCCACTGTTCTGGTTGCACACGGTTGGAAGATTTCGGCCTTCGTATGTTCCTTCGTTGCTGTTGCCGTAGACGCTGGTCATGCCGCTCGTGCCGTCTTGCGCGTACGTACCGGGACGCGACACACACGCGTCGAACATCGCGTTGTTCAGATTCAGCATGAGCTGCCCGCCGGGAAGCTCTGACAACATCGCAGGATTGAATTGAAGCGCCATCGGATCATCCGGCGCTGCCGCCGCTGCTCCGCCACGTCCCATGGAACGCGTGCCCGCACCCGTGTACTCGAAACCGCCAGCCTGTGCCGTCGACGCATGCACGCCGCACAACATCAAAGCCAAAAGCCCCCAACCATGGATGCGACGCATAACCCTCCGGCAAGAAAAACGCTGGCCGAGGATATGGGCCGTTAGTTCAAAATGGAAGCTTTAGAGCGTTGCACCTATGACGCTGCGCGTCGGGCCGGTGCCAAAACAATTCTGACAGCTCTCTTTCCACACGTAGTGCGGGTGCCGCAGATCTTCCGGCGTGAGCTGTGCGCGGCATACCGAGCACACAGCTGTACTTGCCTCGCGAAGCTGTGAGTCGACCGAGACGCGGTCGTCGAATACGAAGCATTCGCCGTTGTAGTGCGCGCCGCCGCACTCCTCGAAGTACTTCAAAATGCCGCCTTCGAGCTGCAGAACATTCTTGAAACCTTGCTGCTCGAGGTAAGGGCCCGCCTTCTCGCAGCGGATTCCGCCAGTACAAAAGATGACTACCGGCTCCTCTTTGAGCGAGGGCGAAAGCTTCTCGACCGCCGCCGGCCAGTCGCGAAAATTTGTGATCCCTGGATCGATCGCGCCCGCGAATGTTCCGATGCGCACCTCATACTCGTTGCGCGTGTCGAGCAAGGTCAGCGGCCGGCCTTCATCAAGCCACTGTTTCAGCGTCTTTGCCGGAAGCTTCGGCGACGTGCGCTGTGCTGGGTCGATCGATTCGTCGTCGAAGCAGATGATCTGCTTTTTGATCTTGATGAACATTCGCCCGAACGGCCGTGTCGAGCTCTCGCTCTGCTTCACCTCGAGGTCTTCAAAGCCACGCATGGCTCGCAGGACGTCAAGAAAACCCTCGACGTGTCGCACCTCGCCACCGATGAACAAATTGATGCCCTCTGGACTGAGCAGAATCGTGCCGCGCAACTCATTTTCTTCGCACAGTGAAGACAGCCGCACCTTGAGCTCGGGCAAACTCTCGAGACGGATAAACTTGTAAGCAGCGATCACGCGAAACGCGGTCGGACTCGGCAGCGATGACGGAAGCACGCATGAATCTTACGCCACAGCGGGCAAGCCGGCCGCAGAAAAAACACCAAGCGACAACCTAGCCCGCTGTGCAACCTTATATGTGCTTGATGTTGCCAGTGCTCTACACGTTCCTGCGCTGCCCCTACGCGATTCGCGCGCGCACAGCTCTTGCCTCGGCCGGCATCGAGGTCCGCCACGTGGAAGTTTCGCTACGCGAGAAGCCGGCGCAGCTGCTCGCCCTCTCGCCCAAGGGGACGGTGCCCGTGCTGCACCTGGCGGACGGCGAAGTGCTTGAAGAAAGCCTCGACATCATGCGCTGGGCGCTCCAGCAAAATGATCCCAGCGACTGGTTGCGCGCGACGCCAGGAGGCGATTTTCTCATCGAACGTTGCGACCGCGATTGGAAGCCGCTGCTCGACCGCTACAAGTACGCCGAGCGCCACCCCTCGCTCACGCGCGAGCAGCATCGAGAGACGACGCTCGCTTTTCTCAACGAGCTCGAATCGCGACTGCGCGCGACTGCGTATCTGTGTGGCGCAGACGCATCTCTCGCCGATGTCGCCATCTTCCCGTTCGTAAGGCAGTTCTCGCGCGTAGAGCCGGAGTGGTTCACAGACTGCGAGCTCACGGCAGTACGCCGCTGGCTCGAAGAGTGGCTCGCCTCAAACGAGTTCCACTCGGCAATGGCCAAGCGCACTTAGACGGACGCGAGGTGCAGCCAGCGAGGGGAAGGCGGAAATGGGGACGTTCCTCATTTTCCGCCGCGGGGCGGAAATGGGGACGTTCCTCATTTCCCGCCGCGGGAAATGAGGAACGTCCCCATTTCCGTGAGCGGCGCGTGCCGCCCCACGTCATCAATACGCGCCTTCTTGTTCCTCGCCGTTGCCGTAGGAATCGTCGGCCAGATTGTCGAAGCGAGTGTAGGCGCTGAAGAAGGCGCAACGCACGGTGCCGGTGGGACCGGAGCGCTGTTTGCCGATGATGATCTCGGCAACGCCACGTTCCATCGACTCGCGGTTGTAGACCTCGTCGCGGTAGATGAACATAATCGTGTCGGCGTCCTGCTCGATAGCGCCTGATTCACGCAAGTCGGAGAGCTGCGGACGCTTGTCTTTGGTGCCGCGCGTTTCAACGCCGCGGTTGAGCTGCGACAAGGCAATGATCGGAATGGCGAGCTCTTTGGCGAGGCCCTTCAGCGAACGGCTGATTTCGCTGATCTCTTGCTCGCGACTGTCGGTCTTCACGCCGGCGCGCATGAGCTGCAAGTAATCGATGATGATGAGGCCAAGACCGCTCTCGCTCTTCATGCGGCGTGCTTTGGCGCGCAGCTCCATGAGCGTGATGCCCGGCGCATCGTCGATCCAAATGGGAAGCTCGCTCAAGATGCCAGCAGCGTTTGCAAGAGGCGGCCAGTCCTCACGCGTAAGACGGCCGGTACGCAGACGCCCCGCATCGACGCGTGCTTCGCTGCACAACATACGTCGTGCGAGCTGCTCTTTGGGCATTTCCAGTGAGAACACTGCTACGGGCTTACGCGATGCGACGCATGCGTTGACGCCAACGTTCAGCGCGAAGCTAGTCTTACCCATGCCAGGGCGACCAGCGATAATGATGAGATCGCCCGGGTGCATACCGGCTGTCATGTGATCGAGCCTGTCGAAGCCCGTGGGCAAACCCGTGATGCGTTCCTTACGCTCGGCAGCCAGCGTAATTTCTTGGAAGGTGCGCATCACGACTTGCTTGATGTGCTCGTAGGGATGGCGGACGCGTTCCTTCGCGACGTCGAAGACCGCCTTTTCAGCGGTGTCGAGGAAACGTTCGACTTCGCCGTAGTCGCCGTATCCCGTTGCCGCAACTTCGTGACAGGCGAGGATCAAACGACGAACGACGCTCTTCTCACGCACGATGCGCGCGTGCGATTCGATGTTGGCAATCGTGGGAATCGTATTGGTGAGCGAGAGCAAGTAGTCATCGCCGCCCACCGCTTGCAGCTTGCCGCGCGTTGCCAGAGCGGCGCGGATCGTCACCGTGTCGAGCGGTTCACCGCGCGAAAACAAATCGGTCATCGCACGGAAAATTTCGCGATGCGCCTCGCTGTAGAAGTCATCGTCGCCGATCATTTCGATGACGGTGTTGAGGGATGTGTTCGAAAGTAAAATACCACCGAGCACCGCGCGCTCAGCTTCGAGCGAGTTCGGCGGGACGCGCCCTTCGCCTGGATTCACGCGCTCATGATTGCGCGGGCGCTCGTACTCGTTGTGTCCTACATCCATGCGCGCACCTTAGCGCAAATCGCGTGATTTTCAGGCCGTTTAAATGCGAAACGCCCGCCGATGAGGGCGAGCGTTCGCAAGGTGTGGAAAAGCTGTGACCTACTTGCTCGCGATTTCCAATTTGAACGTCGCAGTGACGTCCGGCGCAAGCTTCGCGGTCACATTGAAGGTACCAAGCGCACGAGCTTCGGCCGGAAGAGTGATCTTCTTGCGGTCGACGTCGTGTCCCTTAGCCTTCAACGCGTCGGAGACTTCCTTCGCAGTGACTGAACCGTAAAGCTTGTCGCCGTCGCCGACTTGCTTCTTCACGGTTACCGTTACGGCCGACAACACTTGCGCGATCGCATCGGCGCTCTTCTTGAGCTTCGCTGCGCGTGCAATGGCGGACTTTCGCTCGTGTTCAATCTGCTCGATGTTGCCCTGCGTCGCAACGACGCCAAGCCCACGGGGCAGAAGGTAGTTACGAGCGAAGCCTGGCTTCACCTTGACGAGCTCGCCCGTCTTACCGAGCTTTGCCACGTCCTCACGTAGAACCAATTGAATATTGAGTGCCATGGCTGCTCTACTCCGTTGCCGTAAAGGGCATGAGCGAGATGTTTCGCGCACGCTTGATGGCGACGGTGAGCTCACGCTGCTGCTTCGCCGTCAGACCCGAGATACGACGCGGCACGACCTTGCCGCGATCGGTGATAAAGAACTTGAGTTGTTGCGGGTTTTTGTAATCGAAGTGGAAACCATCTTCGAGAACGAACGACGGAGCACGCTTGCGCTTGCCACGACGACGAAGTCCAAGCGGATCTTCTCCGAGTGCACCTTCGCCACCGCCACGACCGCCGAAGCCACGATCATCATCGTAACCGCCGCCGCCGCCGTAACCGCCACCGCCGCCACCGTAACCACCACCGCCACCACCACCACGCATGTCATTCTTCATGGCGTGCCTTACTCTTTCTCGCTCAAAAGAGCGGTTACGGGCGCGACCACGTCATCGTCGTCGTCCAAGCCTTCTTCATCGAAACCATCCATGTCGTCTTCGGTACGCGCGCGCTCACCGCGCGGCATCTCGACCATGCCGAGACGATGCTCGATTCCGAGCTCCGGCTCTTCTTCGGTCACTTCGAGGCGACGGAACTTCACTTCTTCCGGATCCACTTTGACGTCGAGCGAAACTTCTTCGTCGTTCGTCATGATGGTCTGAAAGCGGACGACCGTGTCCTGCATGCGCAGGTTGCGTTCGATCTCGGCGACCATGTCACCGAAGCCGATGTACTTGAAGTACACGAAGACGCCGCGCGTGGCCTTGTTGATCGGGTACGCAAGCTTGCGCTTGCCCCAGTTGTCGACCTTGATCATCTTGCCCTTAAGGCGATCGACGACTTCGGTCATACGCGTTGCGATCTTATCCGCATCATCCGGATCTACTGAGGGGCGCATGATGTAAATAGTTTCGTATTCACGCGCTATTTGTTGAGTTGCTACTGGCATTCCATTCTCCTCTTGGGCTTCGGCACCGAAACTTGTTCGGCACGAGGAGCCATCCATGCCTCGCACAATGCGAGGACATGCTTTCTACACGGCGCGCTTTGTTTCCTTGTCGCGCGTGTTGAACTGATTCATCGCCACTTGAGTACCTTTGCTCACGATGGCTTCCGCCATATCGGCGGCCTTCTCCACTACGTCCGAAAGCTCGGCACGCTCACTCGAATTGAAATCCGACAAGACGTAACCGTCGACAGGCCCACTGGCTGGACGACTGATGCCGACACGCACTCGAACAAAATCCTGACCACTGCACTGCTCGATGATGCTTCGAAGACCGTTGTGGCCCGCTGCGCCACCCGACACTTTGATGCGGCTCTGACCGAAGGGAACATCGAGCTCGTCGTGCACGACGACGACATTCTTCAAGTCGACCTTGAAGAAGGACATCGCTTTTTGCACGGACTCGCCACTGAGGTTCATATAGGTCATCGGCTTCAACAAAATGGCTTCGTGGTTTCCCCACTCGGCCTTCGTAAACACACCTTGAAACTTTTCGCGGAAGGCACCGGCACCTAGTCGCTGCGCCAAACGGTCGACCACCACAAAACCGACGTTGTGTCGGTGGCCGGCATATTTGGTCCCGGGATTTCCCAGGCCGACGACGAGATGCACAGTGCTTCTCCGCTACTCTTACTTCTCTAGTTACTTCTTGGCCGGCTTGGCTGCCGGAGCTGCCTTCGCCGCGCCCGCTGCCGGTGCTGCGCCTGCTGCCGGGGCTGCGCCCGCTGCCGGTGCCGTACCTGCTGCTGTTGCTGCAGCCGCGCCTGCTGCTGCGGACTGCGCTGCCTGTGCTGCTTCTTCCTCTTCTGCGCGCTTGTCCTCGGTGACAACGGCAACGAGCGTGCGCTCGGGCGGAAGCTGAACGGTTACGCCTTCGGGCAACTTGAGCTCGCTCACGTGAATCGCTTCGTGCATCTTCAAGTTGGTGACGTCGACGACAATCTTGTCCGGGATCTTGTCCGGCGAGCACAAGACGGGAAGCTGACGGAAGACAACGCGAAGGATGCCGCCTTCAACGACGCCCGCCGCGCGGCCGGTCGTCTCGAAGGGAACACGCGCCGTCACAGCGCGACCGATTTCGACGCGATAGAAGTCCGCGTGAATCGGCTCACGACGAAGAGGATGGATTTGCACTTCGCGAACAAGGGCGAGCTCGTCCTTGGTGCCCAGCTTCAACTGAATGAGCTGGTTACGACCGTGGCTCGTCGAGAGAGCTTTACGAAGCTCCTTCGGTGACACCGCAATCGATGTCGGCGTAGCGCCTGGTCCGTAGAACACCGCCGGAATCAACCCCTTCATTCGAAGTTGCCGTGCGGGCCCCTTTCCGCTTCCTTCGCGGACCTCAGCCTGCAGCGTATGCGTATCCATGATTCTCTTCCTTACTTTCTGTTCGACATCGCGAAACTATTTTCAGACAAACAACGAGCTAACCGAGTCCCCGTTGTGAATGCGCTTGATGGCTTCGCCAAGCAAACGCGCCACGCCCAGGACCTTGAATTTACCGGTGGCGAGTGCGGCATCGCTCAGAGGAATGGTGTCGGTAACGACCACCTCTTCGAGCGCTGACGCTTTGATGCGTTCAATCGCCGGGCCCGAGAGCACGGGATGAGTCGCCGCCGCCATGACGGACTTCGCGCCCGCTTCGCGCAACGCCGTCGCGGCATTGGTGAGCGTACCCGCCGTATCGATCATGTCGTCGAGGAGCACGCAGACGCGCCCTTTCACATCGCCGATGATGTGCATTACTTCGCTCACGTTCGCGCGCTCGCGACGCTTGTCGATGATGGCAAGATCGGCACTGCAGCGCTTGGCATA
Source organism: Sandaracinaceae bacterium (assembly GCA_016712745.1). Classification (GTDB taxonomy): domain Bacteria; phylum Myxococcota_A; class Polyangia; order Polyangiales; family JADJQN01; genus JADJQN01. The sequence continues at coordinate 285,918 of JADJQN010000004.1, read as the reverse complement.
AGCACGCGTGCGTTCGACGCCACCCGCATCCGGCGAAACGAAAACCGGCGGAGTCGGAAACTTCGTGCCGAGGTAGCTCAAGAAAACCGGCATCGCGTACAAATGGTCGAAGGGAAGATTGAAGAAGCCCTGAATCTGTCCCGAGTGAAGGTCGAGCGCGACAACGCGATCGACGCCCGACGCTGTGATCAAATCCGCGACGAGCTTGGCGGTGATGGGCGTGCGCGGCGCAACCTTGCGATCCTGACGCGCGTAACCGTAGTACGGCATAACAGCGGTGATCGATCCCGCACTCGCGCGCTTGAGCGCGTCGGCCATCACGAGCAGTTCCATGAGGGTGTCGTTCACCGGCGCCGACGAGGGCTGCACAATGTATGCATCGACGCCACGAACGTTCTCTTGAACTTCGGCGAAAACCTCACCGTCGCTAAAGCGCGAAACCTTGGCGCGGCCCATCGGGATCTCGAGATAGGCAGCAATCTGAGCCGCGAGCGCTGGATTAGCATTTCCCGCGAAAATGCAGATGGCTTTGGACATCACTGCCTCCCGTGAACGCGCACGTACGCCGCCCCCATCCCGATCGATAAGGGGAGCGGAGGGGTAGCAAACCCCCCCTCATATCGGGCATTTAGAGAGCGAGTTGGGCAGCACTGCGGGAAGCGGCCGGTGTCAGCATTGATCCGGACGGATCAAAGTCGCTTCAGGAGCCGCGTTTAGCGCGAGTTTTCACCGCGTAGGAACGCAGCTCGCTCTCCATTTCGAAGATGAGCCAGCGACGGTCGCCGATGGCCAGCTCACCATGCGCGAAGGCATCGGCAATCGACGCCACACACTTGCCATCGCGAATGACACGGAGCTCGAGCGCGAGAGGCGACGTGGTCGACGCGTACTCGCGGGTCACGATAACACCGAGCAACCCGGCTCCCCGAAAGCGATACGCGTACGCCGCGACTGCTCCACTTTGCTTTGGCTCGCCCGGCCGACTCAACTCGAGCGCGCGCAGCTTGTCCCATTCCTGAGGAAGTAGATCGGCCGCCGCGTGCAGCGTGGGCGTCCAAGTGAACGAAGCACCAGAAACTTCGCCCTCGAGGGCGACTGCCGTCTGATCGTAGAGGCGGCGATGCAACATCGCCGGCACTTCCAAGCGATACGCGTGAAACCAAACCTGCGCGCGGTTCACCAACAAACGATGCGTTGCTAAAACGATGCTCGCGCCGCTTTGCGTGATCAGGGTCATCGCAATCGGTTGCGCCAGTTCGACTTCTTCTTCCGTTGGGCGGCGACTTTCCTTCTCGCGCGGATCATCGGTAGAACCAGGTGATTTACGCATGCGCGACGGGGGCGGAAGAGGTGCACGCAGCGCGCGCTGCCCTACGGCAAACACGCGTGCTCCCTCGCCGTACTCCGCGTCGATGTAGAACGTGCGCATCGTATCGAGCGCCAAAGAAACCTCGCCCGAAGCAACGCGCTTCACGTTGATCGTCGTCGCGTTTGTGTTCGCAGATGAACCACTCGCACCGATGAGCACGCCAAGCGATGCCTTCGACATCATCGTCAGCATCACGCGCTTCATTAGTTGGCTGTCGTCCGACGACAACTCGAGGTTTGTGGCTTCCGAAACGTTGCGCTCAATCATGATTCGCTCCCGATATTTTTGAAGAGTGGGTGGCAGTTGCCCTCCGCTAGTCCGCCCCGTCCCATGCAGGGACAGGCCGCACTAAAGCGAGAGGCGTGCCAGGTCGAAAACGCCGAAAATTGGGGCTGTTCCCGCGTGTGCGTGTGCACCGTTCACGATCCCATGTGTGAACAAACGTTGGCAGGTAGCGATGTCGAACGCATAATCGCCGGCCCGTGAACGGTTCCCCAAACCCAAGTCCTGCGCCCAAAACTCGGCTCGAGTACATCGACCTCGTTCGAGGTTTGGCGGTCGTGTTCATGATCCTGTGGCACACGGCCGATAGTTGGATCCGCGACGACCTACGCTCGACGGCAACGTTTACATCGCTGCGCCTGCTCGGAGGCCTTGCCGCACCCTTCTTTCTCTTGCTCGCCGGCGTCTCCCTTGGCATGAAGCACGCAACCGAGATCGAGCGCGCCACACCGACTGCGTACGCAGTTCGCAGCAACGTCGGGCGCGGGCTTGAGGTTTGGGTGATCGGCTATCTGCTGCGTCTGCAGATGTGGACGATCGACTCTGGCGGCATCCGCCATCTTTACGGCCTGCGCGTGTGGCCGCCGATCCTCGTCGCGCTCTGCATTGGCATCTGGGCGTCGCGCAAGCTTGGCAAGGAGCCGCGGCGCGCAGCGATCGCGTTCGCGTGCGCTGCACCACTGTTCGCCTTTGGTATTTGGCAAGTCACGATCGTCGATCCGACCCGTCTCGTTGGGCTCGTGCGCGTCGATGTTCTGCAAGCGATCGGTGCATCGCTCGTGGTGGTGTCGCTCGCAAGCCCGCTCATTGGAACGCGCGCCGGCATATCGCTGGCAATCGGAATCGTTGTCGCGTTCGCAACACCGCTCGCCGCGAAGCTCGTTCCGGGTCCGCTCCCCGCGCCCATCGCAGCGTATCTGGCCCAGTGGCCGCCCCCTCCCGGCGGACGCGTAGTCGCTCTCTTCCCACTCTTCCCATGGCTCTCGTACGTCTTCATCGGGCGCTCTCTCGGACTTTGGTGGCACGCGGGCGCACGCGAACAACGACTCATGCGCTTACTACTCATTCAAGGCGTGTTCGGCGCGTTACTCGCTATCGCGACCAACGAGTCAATCGCCTACCACCTCGGCTATCTGAACGAGTGGCCGTGGTTAACTGCCCCAGTTCGCGTCGCCTCGCGCGTCGGTGCTGGCCTGGCAGCCAGCCTAATCATGTTCGAAGTCGCCAAGCGCAACTTCACGTTCTTGAATCCGTTGCGCACGCTGGGAACCGCGTCACTGCTCGTCTATTTCGTGCATCTTGAGTTCGCATACGGACTTCTATCGCTGACCTTTCGCAAGAAACTCTCCCTCATGACCTGGGGCATCGGATTTATTTCACTCACGATCCTGATGTTTTACTTCGTCGAATTCCGTCGCGGCCCGTATGCGCGATGGCTCGACCGCACTCTGAGTAAATTCCGTAAATCGTCGTAGAGTTAAGCTCGAACGCCTTGAGCCTTACCGCGCATCCCCTTAGAGTGCGGCCTCCACTGAGGTGACCATGGCTTTTTCGGTGAGCGTTTTCTCGGATCGACATGCATTCATTGACGCCTGGCGTACAACCCTTGGCCGCGTCGGTCTGCACATCGAAGCGTGCGCACCCACAACCCTGAGCGCTCGCACCGAGAAGAACTCGGTCATCATCATCGATGGCGCGTGGACAGGCTTCACCGAAGACGAGCTTCTCGCAGCAGCTGGCTTCGCGCGCGCGCTTGGCGCGACGCCGATCGTGGTGTTGCCGAACGCGCATGCCTTTGCTGACATCGCTGGGCTCATCGATGAAGTGTGCGCAGGCTTGGTGTGTGTCGACACCGACGGAATGGCTCGCATCGCGAACGTGCTCGCGCGTTATGTCGATGCAACACGCAATCGCCGCTTTGAGTACCTCACGGTTGCGCCTCGCGGAACGGACCTCTTAGCCATCGTCGGCGACGGTCGCGCGACGGTGATTCAACGTCCCCTAGATGGGACAGACGACGGCAGCGACGTACGCGAGATCATTTTGAGCGATGACGCAACGACCGCTGTAGTCGAGTTGGTCGGCGGCCCGCGCATCACGTTGCAAGCGCTGAGCATCGCGCCCAGCATTCCGCCCGCGGACTTCGGAACCACCATGGACGTCGACGGCGTGAAGCTTGGCGCGCGTCTGCGTTCGCTTCGTGTTCAAGCCGGTCTCACTCAGGCTGAGCTCGCACGCCGCACTGGCATTCATCGCCCGAACATTGCTCGCGTCGAAGCAGGCCGCCACACGCCCTCGCTCGAAACGCTTGCGCGTCTTGCGCAAGCGATTGGCGTTCCGACGACTCGCGTTTTCGGGCAGGACTAGCTAGTCAGCGTCGTTTGCGCCTCGACGCTTCGGAAGTGAAGCGGGCGGCTGAAACGCGTGCGAGGGATCAACAACAGCGAGGGGAAAGAACGCGCGCCCGACGCCGGTGGAGTCGCCCCGGTGCCTCGAGAGAACGCAAGCGAGATGGCTACGAAGCAGCCAGCGTTGGGTCGATGACGCGACCTGCGAAAATGATGCTGTCCGTCGCGTTATCACGAATGACGAAGAAGAACGGTCGGTCGACGACGAGTGTCACCGGCTGGGGCACGCTCGTCACCCCTACAATGACGGCTGTTGCAGCAGCGGCTTCCGTGCCGTGCTCATCCACGCGAATAAACGCCTGGTGAACGACATCTGAGATTGAGAGATCGTGCGCGCCATCGATTCCTGAAAAATCCGCTTGTTCGGTGAACGCGATGGGCATGCCGAGGGTCTCGAGTGCGGAGCGCACGCTGAAGGCAGAACGCGCTTCGAACTTCGGCAAGCTCAGAGTCACTCGATGAAGCGTGGCGCTTGCGGCGACCGCGAGCACATCTGCGTCAATTGTGGCTTCGAACGAGTTGAAGTCCTCCGGCATGACGATCAACATCGAAACCTCTTCACCGTCGTAGGGCAACTCGACGATTTGCACTGAATCGGACGCAACGTAGTTCGCGTCGAGCACATTGTGCATGAACGGCGCTGTCACCGTCGAACCGGACAACGTAGTGAAGCTCTCGTTGGCCGTAGCGACGGGATCGAATGGCGCATTCCATGACGCGTTGAAATACACAGCATTGGTCAACACGAGCCGCGTATCCGGCGTAATGCTTCCCTGCGGGAGCAAATCGACAATTCTGTGATTTGTTTGATCCTCGACCCACGTGTTGATCGCCATGCGCGACGGCTCCGTGGCACCCACAAAATCCAGGGCTAGAAGCCCCGTGCCATAGTGCTCGGCCAGGGTGTCGAGAAAGGGCGCCTCAATGGCGAAGCCCCGCTGGGCCCACAGCTGGTTGATGACGTTCAGTTGAAATGCATTGCCACTGACGTCGTGCGCACCTTCACCTCGGCTGTTTAGCGCGCTATCGAGCGCGTTGAATGCTGGATGGAGGCGAGATGCCGGCAACGTGAAGTGCATGGCCGTCGCCATCTGCGACGCCGTTTCCGTGGCCGCACCTGCGTACGTCATCGCGAGTGCAACAGACACGCTCACGGGCGAATAAATGAAATTGCCAGTTCCACGATCGGAGTGGCGATAGAGCGCCGCGCCGAACGCGGCATTGTCGTGAGCGAGTGTCTCAAGGTCTGCCGTCGAGACTCCAGCCGTCGAGAGGCGCGCGTGCGTCGAACGAACGACTTCCGCTCCATCGGGCATCGTCGGCGGCGGAACCAACGTCTCCGACGCGCAACCAATGAAGATGTAGGACAAACTCATCACGACCAAAACGCTCTTCATGCGGCCTCCAGCGGAACATCCGATGACGGGGGAGTTAACGTTTCCTTGACGTCGAAGTCCGGCATGTAGGTCGCGCCCTGCGTGATCGGCAATGCACTCATTTCAACGAAGGGGTCCCATCGCAACATGTCGCGCATCACGCGAACCGGATCCCACGACGCGCCAGCGTACGGAGAAACGACTGAAGGTTCGCGGCGTCCAACGGTAATATTGGTCATATCTATCTCCCTCGTTTCTTTGCGGCGCTTTCAGTCGCGCCACGAGACGCAGCCAAAGCAATCCTTGTGCCCTCGAGTTCTGCGCGTTGTTTTCTAGGCTGCGGCGCATCGAAGTGCTGAAACCGCGTCGACGTGCAGGAACTGCATCGGTCGATGCGTGTGGCAAATCGTCCCCCCTGCCCCGCGACAGCAAGTTGCGACGACAAAACGCACGCGTGGCATGGCATGCGGATTGCTGCGTAAGCACGCATGAACGTCGTCGAAGCCATCTATGCACGCCGAGCGGTACGCGCCTACCAGCCACGAATGGTTGACGAGCCCACCCTGCGCCTCTTGTTGGCTGCTGCGGTACAGGCTCCAAGCGCAATGAATCAACAGCCCTGGCTGTTCTCGGTCGTGCAAGACACAGCTCAACTAAAGCGATACTCCGACCGCGCCAAAGAAATGCTGCTAAGCGTGACGGTGGCCGATGCCAAAGGCGCGCACTATCGCGGGCTGTTGGAAACTCCTTCGTTCAACATCTTCTATGACGCGGCCACGCTCGTCGTCATCAGCGTCTCAGCTCGCGGACCGTACTCCGACGCTGACTGTTGGTTGGCGGCTGAGAACTTGATGCTCGCTGCGTGTGACTCAGGCTTAGGCTCGTGCTGCATCGGCTTTGCTGTTCCAGTGTTGAACGAGCCGGAGGTCAAGGCAGAGCTCGGCCTTGGCCCATCTGCCGTGGCGATCGCGCCAATCATTCTTGGGTATCCGGCTACAGCGACGGCGAACATTGCGCGCGGCGCGCCCAACATCGTCGCATGGATGCATGCGAAGTGATCTCGTCACAGCGCTTCAATCGAGCCGAATCAGATCACGAGCTTGGCCGTAATCCGCAGATCACGCTGACGTTCGCTTCGTGGTCTCAGGTGCGATAAAACGTCTTGGTGCAATCGGATTCAAACGCGCATATCCACGGCGGAAGCGTAGAGCTGCTGCGTCTTCTTGATGTCGCCAATGTCATCGATCTGGACGTGGCGGAAAAACTCGCTGCGCGTCGGGGAGCCAGTCGCGGTGAGACGCAGGTGCGAGGACCAGACAAAGTACCCGGCGGCGTCGTGCTCGGATCCAATCCCCTCGACTTGCCCTTGGATGATTTGCTCTTGGCTGGATTCGAATTCGCAGTGCACGCGCGTCTCTTCGACTTTGGCGTCGTCTCACTCCGGTTCTCGATGAAGCTCGCGGACGGGATGACCACGGAGGAGATGATTGATCTTTCGGACAAGCTCGAACAACTCACGTTGCTGGACGCGAAGGCGCGCGAAGTCTGGAACGAGTTGGCGAGCGATCTGCGCGAATCCCTGCGTGAGGAACACAGCGTGGAGCTGTTCGAGGACTACACAATTTTTCACGTGCGCGGTGTGCGAGGGGTTACGGATGCGAAGGAGGCCCTCGCCTTGCTCCAGCCAGCCGAGCTGCTCCTCGCCGAAGCGATGTCGCCACTCGCGAGCAGTGTCAAAGACGCGCATCAAAGCCGGGCGATTCAGTACTACGCGTTCGACGCCGCTGTGATCGGGTGGAGCGCCGCTCTCGTGATCGATCCGCATGGCCACCGTGACGAGCTCGAGGTGCTCGAGCTTGCGACGGCGCGTCGCCTCGAGCTGCGCTACTACGACCAGCTACTATCGCGCGAGCTGGCCGCCGTGTATCGGGCTGCAGGCGACGCGCGCAAAGCGTCGAGCTTGTTTCGCTCGCCTTTCGTTCACGTAGCGCGCAGAGCAGGCACTCTCTTCATCGAAATCACGGACCTCTACGACCGCCTCGAAGGCGCTCTGACTCTGGTCGGCGACGCCTACACCTCCCGCCTCTATCGCGAGGCCGCAGAGCGCTTTCGTCTAGGCGATCTATCGAGCGCGGTGAAAGAAAAGCTCGGCACGCTCTCGCGAGTAAGCGAGATTTTCGAGGCCGAAATCGGCCATCGCCGCACGACAGTGCTCGAAGTGTCGGTCGTCGCACTCATCTTCCTCGAACTCATTCTAGGGTTGGTGCGCGCGCACTAGATTTGGCGGGCGCGGGCGAGGACCGCGTCGATCGAGGACCTCGACGATCGAGGACCGTGTCAAGAAGAGCTCAGCGGAAACGAAGCCAACAACGGGCTCGCTAACGCGGGGGCGGCGTACGTGTTCTTCGCCATGTGAGCAAACGCGATCTCTATCGCAACTACGCACATTTTTTCTGACCCTCAGCTTCATACAGCGCAGGGTCAGGGATAGCCGGGGTCGCGGGTGAATGCCTCGCCTGTAGTTTCGGTCGCTGATGGACGCTGAGGCCATGGCTCTGCTATCAAAGCAACCCATGGGACACGGGCTATTGCGATTTCGAACACGCGTGGTTGCGCTGGCCGCGATGCTGGCAGCATGCGAGCCAACCAATATACCTAATAGCGACGCCGGCGTGTCAGGCGACGCCGGCGCATCACGCGACGGCGGCGCATCACGCGACGCCGGCGTGTCAGGCGACGCCGGCGTGTCAGGCGACGCCGGCGTGTCAGGCGACGCCGGGGGTGTCGGTGGCTACGCAGCCGTGGTCCTGCTCGATCATCCGGTCGCGTATTTTCGTTTCGGTGAGAGTTCTGGAAGCACGGCCGCCGATCAGATTGCCGGTGCACCCGTTGGAACCTATTTTGGCGGTGTGACGCTGGGTGCCGCCGGCATCGTCGCGCACGACAGCGCGATCACACTCGACGGCACAAGCGGCTGCGTGAGCGTGGGCGACTATTTCCGCTTTGCGGGTCGAGTGGAGTTCAGCGTCGAAGCGTGGGTGAAGCTCACTGCCTATGGCGAGGAAGGCACGCGGCTTTTGAGCACCGAAGGATTTCCGACTGGCGTACGCGGCGGATGGAACCTGAGTGCCAACTATCCGCACTCGGGCTTTCCTTACTTCGACGCGTGGAATAGCGATGGCGAAGACAACCTTTACACGATGGGCGCGTACGCTTCGGTCTCGCCCGCCGAGGGCGAACTGCCGCTCGGTGCGTGGAGCCATCTGGTTGGCACCTACTCGGACGAGCACGAAGAGCTTTGGGTAAATGGCGTGCGCCGTGATCGCCAGAATCAAAGCACCCATCCCATCCCGACGATGCAAGGTGCGCTTTCAATCGGTTGCGCGAGCGATGGCAGCGGCCCAATCTATCTCGGTGTGCACGGAACTCTTGATGAGGTCGCTATCTACGATCATGTGCTCACTGGCGATAGGATTGCCGCACACTTCACCGCAGGCGGCGGCAGTCGCTAGCCATCTCTTTACGCCGAACGCTAGCGCAACGCACCATGCTCGATCGCCGAACGCTGATGACGCCATGGAGACTGAAGATGTCTTCACCGTTGCGTCATTCATCCTTGACGTCGCGGCAGAGGCATCACTCGCGGGCGGCGCGTACCATGCGCCCCCACACGCAAAATCTGCGGGGGCCAGTGCCAAGGAGAGTGAAAAATGGGGATGTTAAGGTCTCGGTCGAGAACAACATTCTTCGAGTCGAAGGCGAGCGCAAGCAAGAGAAGGAGCGCGGCGCTCACGCGCAGCACGCAACTCGCGCGCGTGACTTCGTCGATGTCCTGTTGCAAAAGCCACTGCGCATCCGCCTGCTCCGCGTGATCGCGCCAAAACTCTTCAATTGCCCCGGCGATTGGCAGCGACTCATGGAGCCGATTCAGTAGAGGGCCAAGCGATGTGCAGGTTCGTGCTCCAGTTCCAGCATTATCGTGCTCGCCCGCATTCGAGGCGCTCGTCCCAGGCCTCATCGGGTCTTCGCTCAGGAAGCGGTTTGCCAATTCGCAAGCCGGCACAGGTGGGATGCGCTTGTCCGACGCTATCGTCCATACCACTAAGCCATCCATACTGCGCAGAATCCGCACGATGCTTGCCAAGCGTCGCATGGACCTGCTCAACGAGGCGTAGCGCGAGCGTTTGATAGCGCGAGCTCCCAGCCATTCGGGCAAGCCCAATGAAATTGCAGACGGCAAAGGCATCCGTCCAAAGATACCGCTTAGGTATTCTGTTGGACGTAAGGCCGGTGCGGCCCGCGAAAGCCTCCATTAGCCGAATGGCGAATTCAGTCCGCGTCTGCCCCTTGCGTACTTATGCTTTCGTCACGCGCTGACGGGTGCATGTACCGTGCCGATACCGATCGCCACAGCTAGTTGAGGACAACCCAGGCTTCGATCGGATCCGCGGAAACGAATGTGTCGCCATTGCATGTCAGGGGATTCGCGTCTCGGGTCTCGCGCGAAATAATCAGGTCTTCACGCGCGGCAACCCCGCGCGCCATGTAATCCGCGAAGAGCCCGTCCGTCATCACATCAAAATAGGACACCCGGCGTCCTTGACGCGTCGGGTCGTTGACGATCACGGAGATGTCCGACGTTGTTTGCGCACCGATGTGCGTTCCGAGCTGTTCCCCCGCGACCACGTGCTCGTTTAGCTGATGGGGCACCGGAGAGTTGACATGAAAAACAGAAAACCGGAATGCGGGATAGTCGTCGGAGGCAATCTCGATCTTCGTGCCCGCCCACTCCGGGTCGACGCGAGTGATCGTGCCGGATACAGGCGCATAGAGTGGTATTGTCGACCAATCCACGTCGCTCTTCGGTTCGAAGTAGTGCTTCATGCTCCTGCACGGTTCGAATTGATCCGAGTAGTCGTGGCCGATCGACGAGCGATACCTGCTGACGCGGCGAATCGCGTCGAGCTGCACGTAGTTCGCGTCGACAAAGCGGGGTATCCCGTCCGCGTCGATGTCCCACACGTCAGACGGCCCCGCATCCGGTGTTTCACCGGAGTCAGTGGCGCAAGCACTAGTCACGAGCATCAGCGCCACGCCGAATAGAGCGGCCACATCCTTCGCGCAGTAAGTGCTCACCGCCGTCCCAATGGTCTGATTCATGAAATCCCCCTCCCCACATCGTCCGCACGCGATGTGCCAATGAGGTGAACTTCGGAGCGTGAGCGGGCGCGCGGGCCGAGCCCTACAGCGCGCTTCCGACTTGGGGCGTTCTGCGAAGTCAGCCCGCCACCTAGACAATGGCACTTGCGCTGCTGCTTCGCCTCCTGCCCAGCATCCCGTTGCAAGGTTTATGAAGCGCCAGCAGGTTTTTTACGGACCCCCGAGCCAGGTGCCGGCCTGTGCCGAGCAGGACATCATCGCGGCCATAAGCGTCATCGGTGAGTAGTACCAAAGCACGCCTGGCTGGCCCGCGGCGCCGACCCGACACGACCCAATCCGGCCCGCTGATGGACACACATAGTTGAAGGTTCCTTCGACGTAGCTGCACTGAAGCCGAACTTCCCCTTCGTCCACCGAGGAGTCTGCTTGCTCGCAGTACGTGTTGCTCATGTATGTCCACGTGCAAGAACCGTTGCTTGCGCTCGACGTGCCACTGTCGGGCGCGCCTGCGTCGACAGCGCCTGCGTCGACAAAGCCCGCATCCGCAACGCCGGCGTCGAGCATGCCGGCATCGGCCTCGCCCGCATCTGAAGTGCTCGCGTCCACTTCACCACCGTCGACGGTACTCGCATCAATACCACCTGCATCTGCACTGCCCGTGTCGACGAGAGCCGCATCGCTTAAGCCCGCGTCAGCCGCGCCAGAATCGGCGGGACACATCACACAGGAATCGATGTCCACGTGCGTCGCGTCGCGCACGGATGCATCTACAACGCTCTCGGTACCGCTCGTATTTGAACAAGCACCCATCGCCCACGCAGCTGCGGCAACGAAAACAAAGTTACGGAGTAGCTTCACGATTGGCCCTCGAGCGATGCACGCGTGACTCACGCGTTGCGGATCATCGTAGCACTGTTGCTTGGCTTCGAACGTGGTTTGACCTACTCAACATCCACGTAGCCTACAAAAGGTTCGAGGAAATCTACGCGCCCCTCCCGTCGATCTGCCGGCTCACAGACCCCAATTTTAATTAGACGAAACGACTTCGTGAGGTAGTGTTGGCTTCGCTCGCGGGCAGGCGCTCAGCGACGAGTGCTTAGAACGTACTCAATCCAAAAAGGGGAGCTAATGAAGACCTTGAGCTTGGCAGCTAACTTCACGTTTGTGGCAGTCATGGCGTTGGTGGGGTTGCCCGTCTATGCACACGCGCAAGATGCAACGACAGGCGCACCGCCTCCAGTTCTCGTGCAAGAGCAGGCCCCAGTTGGCGAGCCCCCGCCCCCGGCCGGTTACCAGACCGCAGCACCGCAACCAGCAACGCAGTACGTGCTCGTTGCGCCCGCCGTTGAACCAGCTCCGCAGAACCTTGTCACCTTCAATCCGTTTTCGCTCTTGAACGGAATCATCTCCGTTGGCTACGAGCGGGCAATCGCCCCCGCCGTCAGCGTCTATGCAGACCTGAACGTGTATGCGTTTCCCGGTGTGAACCAGAGTGCTGGCGAGTCGATCAGTGGCGGAGGCGTTGGTCTTGGCGCTCGCTTCTTTCCCGGAAGCGAAGCACCACGCGGGTTTTGGATCGCCCCCGACGTGAGCGTCGCCTACGTATCTCAGAAGCAGACGTCAGGCGGAAGCACAGTCGAAGCGAGTGGAGCCGGCTACCTCATCGCTGGCATCCTTGGCTACACATGGATCTGGGGTAATTTCTCCCTGCAGCTCGGCCTGGGCGCAGGCTACGCCAACCTCCGCGCAAGCTCGGGCAGCGTCACTATTGGCTACAAGGGCATCTTCCCCGCAGGTCGACTCGCGTTCGGCATCGCGTTCTGATCCCACGTTCGGGGTCAGCTCTCGCTGATCCCGACGCAAGACTCACAGAGGTTCGCCGCGCCCCCCGCGCAATTCTTCCCACGGGCGCCTTCGAGCAGCGATATCATCGCGGCCGGATGGAGAAGAAGACATTTGCCGAACGTTTTGGACGAAACGGCATTACTGCGCGTGATGCGCGTGAGCTCCACACAGCGCTCGGCGAGCTCAATGCTGACGCGGGCATCGAAGAATCCGAACGCGGTTTGGCGCGCTGCGTAAAATGGGTGAGCCGCCGCAGTCGGCGCGTCAGCGTCGATCAGCGCGTGTGCGTCTTTGTCGAGGCGCTGGAGAGCGACGACAGCTTCGCTTTGCGATTCGCACGTACATTCTCTCATATCCTCGCCTCGACGCGCGCCGAGGCGATGCTCGAAACGGGCATCCCGAACGAGCGCGGGATACTGGAGGAGACGACAGATCGCCTCTCGCGTAAGTTTCTTCCCACGCCGCGCGACGAACGAGACTTAGGAGCGTTAGTCGCGCGGGTTTTTTCGCGCTCCCACGATCCGGATTGGATCGAAGCGCTTCCACTCGATATGGTCCTGCGCTTCATTCGCATCATCGTGGAGCGAAGCGAAGCGCCCTGGAAGAATCTGCACGCCGCGCTCTCTGACACGCTAGCTTCGCTGGCAGCGCGCACGACTGCGCTGGGCCTCTCACGCGACATTCGAGCGCGTAGCGCACCGACGACGGTTCTCGAATCTCCGTTCTATCAATTGCCGCGCGTAATCGATCTTCTGATTTCTGCGGCAGATGGAAACACTGATCCGTGTCGCTCACATATCTCCGCGTGCCGTCGCATCTTGGATGGAGTGCTCCTGCATCTCGACCAGTTCGGGGTGAGCGTCGACCTTGTCTATCGCATTGAGGTCATGAGCAAGAACCTCGACCGCATCGAGGAACTCTTAGAATTTGTCGAGCCCGATTCCGATCGACAGGCGCGTGGCGCGACATCTTTGCTCGCGCGCATCGCTCGAGCTCGCATCAAAGATCGTAGCTTTCGTGATCTCGTCGGCACCAATATTCACCTGCTGGCGCGCAAGATCATCGAACGTGTCGGGCACACCGGCGAGCACTACATTACCGCGACGCGAAAGGAGTACGGGAAGATGTTGGTCTCGGCCGCCGGTGGTGGGCTCATCACCGGTTACACCGCCGCGATCAAATATCGAATACCGCTCGAACACTTGCCGCTTTTCATCGACGGTCTCGCCACGTCGGTGAACTATGCATTGAGCTTCGTGGCGATTCAGTTCTTCGGCGCAACACTTGCCACCAAGCAGCCGTCCATGACCGCCGCGGCCCTGGGCAACGCGTTGAAGGACACCGAGGGCGAGAACGCTATCGAGGATCTCGTCACGATGACGGCGCGCACGACGCGATCACAACTTGCGGCAGCAATCGGCAACGTACTCTTGGTTGTTCCGGCGGGCTATGCCATCGATCGCTTGTCGATGCTGATATGGCACGGACATTGGCTTCCTCACGATGCGGCGGAGCACATTCTTCAGTCGCTGCATCCGTTTAAAACCGGAACCATTTTCTACGCCAGTCTCACGGGCGTGATCTTGTGGGCGTCAAGCATCTGCGCCGGTTGGCTTGAAAACTGGGCCGTCTATCGACGCATTCCCGAAGGCATCGCAAACCACCCAGTGCGGCACGTCATCGGCCGGCGCACCACCGCGTGGCTCGCTCGCAAGTTCTCGGGCAACATCGCTGGCATCGGGGGCAACGTTTCGCTGGGGTTTATGCTCGGCATGACTCCAGTGTTCGGCACTTTTCTCGGCCTGCCTCTCGAAGTGCGGCACGTCACTCTTTCCGCAGGCGTGCTCGCGATCGCCTTTGCTGCTCTAGGGCCCGAGGCCTATCACGACCTGGCTTGGGCTTCGCTGGGCATCGGCTTTGTGTTTATATTCAATCTCGCCGTGAGCTTCATTTTGGCACTGGTGATGGCAGCTCGCGCACGAGGCGCGCAAAACCTCGGCGGGCCACTTTTCAGAGCGCTGATGCGCCGGATGTTGCGACACCCGTTTGAATTCGTTTTTCCGCCGAAGGCGCCACGCTTGCTCGCGAAAGAGCGGTTGCAGCTCGAGCAAGGTACGCACGAATCTTAGGGGTGTTTTCCCCTTCGCTCAGAGATCGTCGTACTCGTAGAGACTGTCGATGCGGGTGCCTGCTTCCATCTCGATAACGTTCTTGATGAGTCCGTCCTTGAGCGAATAAACCCAGCCGTGAAGTTGAGGCCGGTGTTTGTGTTTCCACGCCTTCTGAACAATCGCCGTCTTCGCGAGGTTCATCACCTGCTCTTTTACGCTCAGCTCCACAAGCAGATCGGCCTGCGCCTCGGGGTCTTTCATTGCATCCATGCGTTCGCGGTGCAAACGATGGACGTCTTTGATGTTGCGCAACCACTTGTCGATGATTCCCAAGCTATGGTGAGTCATCGCCGCCTTCACGCCGCCACAGCCGTAGTGGCCGCACACGATGATGTGTTTCACCTTGAGGTGAGTCACTGCATAGTCGAGCACCGTCAACAAATTCAAATCCGTGTGCACGACAAGGTTGGCTATGTTGCGATGAACGAAGATCTCGCCGGGTTGAGTGCCAGTGATTTCATTGGCAGGCACGCGGCTGTCGCTGCAGCCGATCCAAAGGAACTCTGGGGTCTGAATCGACGCCAAGCGGCTGAAGAACTCGGGATCGTCGGTAACTTTTTCGTTAGCCCAGGCTTTGTTCTGTAGCAGAAGCTTTTCGTAGGATTTCATGTGTGTGCCACCGGGGGAATGGAGGAGAGCCTGTGATCGGGGATAAGGACGACCGGAGCGTCAGCGCTAAAGCCTTGATTCTTGTGGATGTTGCGTTTGAGCTCGACGCGAATGTTACGCAGCGATGCCTCTTTGATGAAATCCTCGATGACTTCGACAACATCGAGATCGATGAAGTCCGCGCTCGCGGCGTCGATCAACACATAACCGCCGTTTGGAATCGCAAGCAGGTGGCGCTTCAAGATGGGCTTGTTAAGGTATGAGACGTCCTTGCGAAGACGGATCAAGTTGTTGTTTCCGTCCTTGGTCGCGATGATTGCCGAATGGAAGTTGCTGTGCAGCACGAAGAAGAGGCCGCTGATGCAGCCCACTACAATGCCGATAAGCAAATCGGTGAAAAGAATGGCAAGCACCGTGATCACGAACGGCAAGAATTGATCGCGACCTTTCTTGTAGTGAGCCAGGAAGATTGACGGCGCGGCGAGCTTGAAGCCGGTATAGATGAGAATGGCGGCGAGCGACGCCTTGGGGATCAAGTTCAGAATCTGCGGAATGAGAGCGACGCATCCCAGGAGAAGTAGACCGTGAAAGATCGCCGACCACTTGGTTTTAGCGCCCGCGTTCACGTTGGCCGACGAACGCACGATGACGGAAGTCAGAGGCAAACCGCCCAAAAGGCCGCTTACAATGTTGCCTACACCTTGGGCTTTGAGCTCGCGATGAGTAGGCGTGATCCGTTTGTGCGGATCTAGCTTATCGGATGCTTCAATACTAAGGAGCGATTCGAGGCTTGCGACAACGGCGAGCGTGACGCCCGTGATCCATACGTCGACGTTGCCGATGTGTGTGAAGTCGGGGAACTGGAAAAAGGAAAAGAAGCCCGAGACCGAGCTCGCGACTGGAATCGCGACCATGTGATCGGCGCGCAAAGTCCATTCTGCGAAGTATCGCTTCGAAAGCTCGCTCAGCGCGACACCGCTCAACACCACAACTAGCGGCGCTGGAATGAGCTTGAAAAGCTTGCCACGGGGCGCGAGCACCTTCTCCCACGTAATCTGCAACGCGAGCGAGGAGAGACCTATGATAACGGCCGAAGGCAGGATGGAACGCAGCGAGCGTAGCAGGCTCGAAAATGTGTTTTCGTGGCTCGGCTGCACGAAAGATACGTCCCCTTCGAAATCGGCGTCGTAGCCCACCAAGTGCGGCAACTGCTTCAGAACCAAAATGAGCCCAATGGCGGCCAGCATTCCTTTGATGACCGACGCGGGTATGTAGTCTCCAAACACGCCGGCTTTGAGATAGCCCAAGATTACTTGGAGCACGCCGCCGATCATCACGGCGAGCAGGAAGGCTTCGAAAGCCGGGAGCTTGCCGATCGCGGTTGCTACAATCGCCGTGAGTCCGGCGGCAGGTCCTGCCACGCTCAGCTGCGATCCGCTCAAGGCGCCGATCACCAAACCACCAACGATGCCGGCGATAATGCCCGAGAAAAGTGGCGCCTGCGAACCGAGCGCGATGCCCAAACACAGAGGCAGGGCGACAAGAAAGACAACCAACGACGACGGCAGGTCGGCGCTCCATACCGGCAGGGGGAACTTTTTGCTTTCGGCCATGAACCTCAAAGGAAAGGTAACGAAATGAAACCCTTAGGCCTGGGCTGGGGCTCCAGAGCCTCGGGTTAACGTTGCGTAAGCAATTCTATTTCGCACGCCTAGGAAAAAAAGCCTTCCCTCGTGAAAACGCCCCCCTGCTGCGCGCTAAAATCATGAAAACATTAGAGTGTGACAGGAATCTACAGGCTAGCTTTCGTCCGCGCTCCCGCGGATCGGGACGAAATAGCGTGCGCCCGTGAGCTCGTTGAGCCCGACGTAGACGTCGACGTCGAAGGCCTCACGCATCTGGCGATAGGTCATGACCTCTTCGATATTGCCGAGGGCCACCTGCTTGCCGTTGCGAAGCAGCAAGAGGCGGTCGCAGTACTGGGCTGCCAGATTGAGGTCATGGATCACCAACAACGCGGCAAGGCCATGTTCACGAACGCGTTTGCTCACCAGATCGAGGATGCCAATCTGATGGTGGATATCCAGAAATGCCGTGGGCTCGTCGAGTACAAGCACCGGAGTTGCCTGCGCAAGCGCACGCGCGATGGCGACTCGTTTCTGCTCGCCGCCGCTGAGCTCGGAAAACTTGCGACTGCGCAGCTCCCACGCATGACAAGCGCGCATCGCGTCCTCGGCCGCGCGTAGATCGGCATCGCTTTCTAAACCAAAGAGGCCCGTGTGCGGTGCGCGCCCCATCAACACAACTTCCTTTGCCGAGTACGCAAACGCAACCTCGTCTCGCTGGGCCACGACCGCGAGCGACTTGGCAAGATGTTCTCGATCACGTTCGCTGATGACTCTGCCCATGCAACGCGCCTCGCCGGCGATCGGCGTGAGCAAGCCGGCTACTAGACGCACAAGCGTTGACTTGCCCGCACCGTTGGGGCCGATGACGCCAAGTACCTCGCCCGGGTTCACAGACACGCTGATTCCGTCGAGCACGCGCGCGCTGTTTGCCTGATACGCAAAAGTAACGTTGTCGAGAACGAGTGCGGGCTCTGTCACAGCGCAAAGCTGCCAGATTCGCGCAGCAAGCGAAAGTGACGTTGACCTGCGAAGCTTAGGAGCGGTATGAAAATGACGTGCTCCAATTCGATGCGACTCGCGAGGCCACGCCCACAAAAGACGCTGCCACCATCATTGTCTTGCGCGATCTAGGGGCGCAAGGGTTCGAGGTTCTCTTCGTGAAACGCGCCGCGGGCAGTCAGTTCATGGGGGGCGCGTATGTGTTTCCAGGTGGCAAACTCGATGCCGCCGATAGTGCACCTTCGCTTATCGCGGCCGCGCGCGGTCGAACTGCCAGCGACGCTGCCGCTGCCCTGAACGAGTCCGAGGATGCAGCGAAATCGGTCGCGCTCTACATCGCTGCGATCCGCGAGACCTTCGAAGAAGCAGGCATTCTTTTCGCAGACCTCCCGATAGCCGCTGATCGCGATTCCCTGCGCATGCGTCTCGCGTCGGGTGCACCGTTTGCGGCCTTGATGGAAGAAGCGGGCGCTGCGCTTCGATTGGACGCGCTCGTGCCTCACGCGCGCTGGGTAACTCCCGCCGCGGAGCCGCGACGCTTCGACGCACGCTTCTTTCTCGCGCGCGCTCCAGCCGATCAGCGAGCGCAACACGATGATCACGAAGCCACCGATTCGGTTTGGTTGACGCCGCAAGACGCGCTGGCCCGTGCCGCAAAACATGAGATCCAGTTGCCGCCCCCAACGCTACGAACGCTTGAGCTCCTAAGCGAGTTTGTCAGTGCGGACGAAGCGTTGAAGGTATCGGCGAATCGCAAACCACCGTATGTGTGGCCCGTGTTCAAGGACGATGAGGGAGTGCACACTCTGCTACTCCCCGGCGATCGCGAGCACCCCGAAAAGGCGCGCGCGCTTGATGGCCCAACGCGCTTTATCCTTCGTGCAGACGGCCGCTGGGAAAGCCGCGACTGACGTCACCGAACGCGCGAGCCTCGAAAGGCCTGCTCGATCGCCGGACACGTCCACAGCGGAACCCCGAGCTCTCGCGCCGCCTGTCGCAAGATCGCGTAGCGCTGCGCGGGATCTGCATTGGCCACCAAAACGAACACGTCAAAGACGCGCTCGCTTGTGACCGACTGCTCTAGATCTTCCGCGAGCGCCACGGCGCGACTCGTTGGATCAACATGGGCATCAGACGTGTCCTGAAAGTCACGACAGATACTTTCTAGATCGTGTGCTGCCGATGCCGCGGCAATCGCAGGATCGACATCAGCTTCACCACTTCGCGCAAGCACGAGAAGACGCGCGAGGCCGCCACACTCGACACCTGGGACACCGTGTCGTGCGAGAACCTCCGCGACGGCGGTCGCGGCGGGCGCGCCGCCGTGAATCGCATGCTCACATTCATCGATGAGGGGCACGAGCTGCGCTTGATAGCCGGACTCACCCAGCCAATGCTCGAAGGCTTGAATGCGCGCGCCAGCGCCTCGTGCGCGATCCCGGGCTTGGCGGCCCGCTTCACCGCACGATTCGCGTACCGCCAGCACGAAAGCCGACTCGCTAGGCGCTACGGCCGGCTGGAGAGCCGCTCGATGCGCCGGGGCGGCGGCTGAGCCGCTACACGCAATCGCGAAGACCACGCATCCAACGCCGACGAGACGAATGCCCACGCGCTAGCCGCTGATCGCTTCCCCGCCGTCGACGTAGATTGTGTTACCGGTGATCCAATCCGTTGCTGGAGTCGCGAGCGCAAGCATGCTCTTGGCTACATCCTCGGGAGTCGTAAGTCGCTTGCGCGGATTGCGGCGCAGAGCCACGGCGGCCATGTCAGCGTTGCCGGGGATCTTGCGAAGCGCGGGCGTGTCAGTAACCCCAGCACAGATTGCGTTTGCAGTGATGCCTTGCGGGCCGAGCTCGACCGCGAGCTGACGGCAATGCGATTCGAGCGCGCTCTTTGCCGCGCTCACGGCTCCGTAGCCCTGCCACACGTTGGTGCTGCCGGCGGAGGTCATAGCGAAGATGCGGCCCTGCTTCATGAAGAGCTCGCGGCGCAAAATGTACTGCGTCCAATAAAGAAGGCTATGCGCCATGACATCGAGTGTCATGTCCATGTTGGCTTTGTTGATGACGTCACCATCGACCGCGCCAGTCCAGTACGGCTTGAGCGTTCCAAATGCGAGCGAGTGCATGAGGACGCGAATCTTTTCGCCCTTTGCGTCGAGCTTTGTTTTGATCTCGTCGAGCGTCGCGCGGCGCTTGTCTTCGTCGGCTGCGTTCACATTGAAGAAGAGAGCTTCGCGACCTGCCTCGCGGATCTGGGTCGCGATGCGCTCGACATTGGGCATCGTCGCGCGGCGATCAAGGTGAACACCGATGACGTTCATGCCTGCGCGGGCAAACGCCAAGCTCGCCGCTTCGCCAAAACCACTCGAAGCACCCAAAACGAGTGCCCAACCGTCCAACTTGAAAAGTTCGTTCGTATTCATGCGCGCGAAACGTAACGCCTAGCACCGGGGGCGTGCAACATCGTGCGCGTGCGACGATCCGTCAGCCTTTAGAGCGCGATGCTTTCTCGCTGTGGCCGGAAATGCCGGCACGGCGCGCTAGTTCAATGGCTACGTCGCGCAACGTGACGCCGCGCGCCAAGAGGCCAACGAACACGTGGTAGAGGACGTCGGCGGCTTCGGAAATGACTCTCTCGTTCGACTCACCTTCGAGCGCGCGAGCGAGCTCGTCGCACTCCTCACGAACCTTGGCCGCGATTTTCGATGCACCGGCGTCCAGCAGGGATCGTGTGTAGCTCTTTTCGGCTGGCGCGTCCCGACGCGATGCAAGCTCCGCAAAGAGAGCAAAGAGCGTGGGCGTGGCCACCTGCTGCGACGCTGCACCATCGTTCATACGCGTGAAGAAGCAAGTCTCGGCGCCGGTGTGGCAGGTCGGACCGATGGGATCGACGAGGTAGATTAAGGCGTCGCGATCGCAATCGATCCATACTTCCGAGACGCGCATCGTGTTGCCGCTCGACTCGCCCTTTCTCCACAGCGCGTTGCGCGAGCGGCTGAAGAAGTGAGCCTCGCGTGTGGCGAGCGTTTGGCGAATCGCCTCGTCGTTCGCGTGAGCGACCATTCGTACTTCGCCGCTATGGCGATCCTGCGCGACCACCGTGACAAGGCCAGCGCTGTCTTTCTTGAGAGACGACAAATCCATGCGCGTCGCTTATCGCGAATCGCATGGAGATGGCAAATCAACCGCGCGCGGCGGCGAGACGTGCTTCGGCCCGCGCTCTCTCCACCGCCGCGTAGGAATCCTGCAATCTCTCTGCAGACTTTTGCGCACTCGCGACGTCGGCGCTGCGGTCTTCAGCAATACTTCCAAAGCGCGACGCGAGCGATTCCGCCTCGGCAGCGTCGGTTTCATCGTTGGCGGCCTGCGTCGTAAGGAATCCGCCAAAGCCCGCCTTCACGGCAGCTGCGGCACTTTCCCCGCCTTTGCCGCCGCA
This sequence comes from Sandaracinaceae bacterium, assembly GCA_016712745.1. Classification (GTDB taxonomy): domain Bacteria; phylum Myxococcota_A; class Polyangia; order Polyangiales; family JADJQN01; genus JADJQN01. Next base: position 264,633 of record JADJQN010000004.1, on the reverse strand, counting down.
CGTATCCGCATTGCCAGTGAGCTCGATGCCGGCCGAGACCGCATCACAACCCGCACCAATGAGCGCTGCGCCGAACTTCGCGTCGGCGGCGTCGTGCATCAAGTCAATGCGCTCCGCCGTTTCCGCCTCGCGCAGTTTTTCACTCGTGTGACGAAGATCCCGATTGGCTTCCTCCTGCCTCGCCATCATTGCGCGCGCCTTGGCGATCGCGTCGTCAATATCGAGCATTGGATAGGAGCCTTGTCCGTTTGAACTGATTCCATCGATAGCCATGTCGGGTATCCTTTCTTAGCCGCGCATTCGAACACTGCTGCGCAGCGCTTCTCCGTTCGCGTCCTGCATTGCCTTCATCGCCGCCATCGCTCGCGCAAAGCTCTGCTCGCTCGAGCGCACATCTCCGACTGCATCCGCCACATGCGCTTGCGCGATCTCCGCGCGACCTTTCTGCATCTCTGCGGCAGCGCGTGCGTGGTCGGACTTGCGCGTGTGAACGGCACCACCAACGGTCGCCCCGGCGCGTCCCACTGTCGCGGCTCCTGACACTGCATTCGCCGCCGTGTCCAGGAGTCTCGCCGCCGCGAGAGCGCCCTTAGACCCCTCGCCAACGGCTGCCGAACCGCCGCCCGCAAGTCCAGTCATCAGCGCCCCCGTGATCTGCAGCGCCAAGCAGAACTCTGCGGCAATCTTTTTGGAACAATGCCCGCGTCAACTAGCGCCGAGGTAAGTGGTTCGGCGCAAGCGACTAGCAGTGAACCAGCCAAGACAATGGCCGCAGCCCCCGCGCCGGCAGTTAGAACTGTGGCGGAGACCGATGCGACTAGAGTTGCGATCGATGCGATTTTGCCCAGAACGCCACTAAGGCCGAGAAAAGAGGCGGCCTTCTTCGCCGCTTCTTCCGCTGCATGCATAGCTTCCTCGCGCGCCTGCTGCGCGTTGTCGGAAAGCAGCGATTCGCTGCGCACCTCGCTTGCGTGCATCGACGATTGGTTGCTGCGCTGACGCGACATCAGCATTCCAATCAGGAGTTGAGGACTGCCCGAGAGCGCTGCCGCAACAGCAGCCTGCGTGCGTTCGCGCTCCTCATCGCGTGCCGCGTTTTCAACTGCGTCGGATGCAGACGCCTCTACAGTCGAGTACGCCATTGAACTTGCAATGCCTTCGGTTCGCATGGATTGCTCCTTGTTCAGCGCATGTTGCCGATAACGTTCTTCTCGGCCTCGTGCATGGTGTTCAGCACGTTGGTGGCAAGGCTGATGAGGGCGGTGCGACTTTGCATCGCATCCTGCAGACGTATCATTGTCATCTCATTGTCGGAGTTGAGCTGCTTCAGCTTGCCGTTGACCTTTTCGATCTGCTGCGCGATGGCGTCCCTGCGGAACAGATCTCCGTCGAGCGGCACTTCGATCCCTAGACTGCGCAAGTCGGCGGCGACATCTTGGCCCGCCCGCGCGCCGACGCGTTCGGTGATGTTCAAATCGCCGTCACCGTCCGCCGAACCTTGCGAGCTCATCTCGTGAAGGAGCTCGAGCTGGCGCGTCATCTTTTGCGCTTCAGAATCGCGCGCGGTCACTTGCGCTGCGCTCGACATAATCGCGCTATCGATGGACTTCAAACGCTGCTGAGTGAGCGCGAGAATCATGGCCGGACTTAGGCCGCCCAGATTTACGCCATCGAACTCTGTGCCGAGGGCTCCACTCCCCGACTCGATCGCGAGTGGTCGCGCGAAGATGTCCGAGACTTGCTCGGCCTGCGCGGTACTTGTGAACAGTTGGTTGAGTACATCGAGCTCGCTTAGGTCGCTTGCTTCGGGCTCGGGAAACGAGATGTCGCCAAACGGAGAATGGATTTCCATGGTCATGATGTTCTCCGTTTAGCCGCGCAGCGAGTGAGTAGTGGGTGAAGACGCACGCTGCGCGTCGCTTGGCGTGTTGGGCGCGTTCTCAAAGGGCGTGCGCTCGCTCTCGAATGAGCGCGCAATCTTTTGGAGCCATGCACTGATCCGTTTGGCGCGGGCGATTTCGTCGTTCTTGAACATGTCGGCCTCCGTATGGGCGCTTTATCGGAGACCGCCGTACGCAGTTGCGCGCGCGGTACGTACGCTGGCGGACTGAGAAGTGCCAAACGCAAAACGGCCGCCCGAGGGCAGCCGTTTCACTTCAGAAATCACCGCGTCGCTCCAGAACTAGGAGGCGAAGATGCCGAGGATTTCTTTTTGAACGTGGTCTTCTTTGACCTTGCGGGCCAATGCGAGCTCAGTCACCAAAAGGCTACGTGCCTGATCAAGCAAACGACGCTCACCGAACGACAAATCTTTGCCGCCCTTCAAGCGCGACAAGTCACGAAGCACCTTAGCAACCTGGAACGGCGAGCCACTCGTGAGCATCTCCGTGTACTCGCGATGGCGGCGATTCCACGGCTGGGCAGTGACCGCAACGTCGGTCGACTTGAGGATCTGCAGAACTTTGTCCGCGTCCTTCTTCGAGATGACGGTGCGAAGTCCCACACGGTCAGCGCCCTCGGTCGGGACCATGAGCTTCATGCCCGTGTCCAGGACCTTGAGGATGTAAAAATTCGCGGTCTTGCCGGCGATATCGCGGGCCTCGATCTGCGTTAGCTCGGCAACGCCGTGCTTTGGGTGGACTGCCTTGTCGCCGATTTTGAAGTTCGCCTGCATTTCAGCTCTTCTCCTTACAACCCCTGCGTGATCTATCTCTAGAGCCCGCGGTCGAAAGCGCCCGCCCCTGCGCACTCGATTCTCGGTGAAAGTTGGTGCGGAAGAGTAGCAGCCACCCTGCATCGCGTCAAACGGAAGAAAGCTATATTACCTGAGTGATTACGAACACTTAATGAGGAGACGGCGATCTTTGAGATGTGCCGAGAAGCTCTCGAATGTCCGCAACGAAGAGAGCCCGCAGGCCCGTGATGAGTGTGGTGACTGGCAGCGCCGTATGGAGCTGAACCCCGCCGTTTACTCGTCGCACCGTGAGTCGCTCCGCGCCCACATCGATGCCGAGCGCCGTGCCCAGCTCGGTGACGCCGATGTTGGTGATGAGCGTGCGGAAGTTGTCCTCGGCGGCTTCGGGAAAACTGCCCCGCAGATCCACATCGAGCACCAGCGCATCCGAACCAAGTGGCGTCGCGATTACAGCAAGCGCGCTGACACCCGATAGGAGCATGGTTGTGCCCAGACCGGGCGGAAGGTCCAAGTGCGCCGGCACGTAGAGAACACAATGGGAGCTTTTGTGATCCTCCCACAGCGAACGCGGACTGCCAGCATCCAAGGCCGAAACGCACTGAGAGGCCGTGCCCCGTCCGATGCAGGAGACCGCCGTGCTGAGCGCAGTAATGAGACCCTGCCCTACCATGATGACGTCGGAGTCGAGCGCCACGACCTCAAAGCGGTTGTTCCCAATGAACCCAGCTCGACGAAGGAGCGGGGCATCGGAAGACGACTCGACGGTTGTCATGCGCGCCCCGGTCTCTTCGGCCACCAAGCGTGCATCGAACGGCCCGCGCGCGAGTATCAATGTGCCATCAGGGTAGTCTGCGAAGACCGCCTCGGTAACGCGACGAGGATCAATACCGGTGCGCGTCGTAAACGTGTCGAACGCCGCGTTGGTCGCGAGGGCGTTGACCATGCGCTGCGTCGACGTCGAAACGAGAAGCTGATCGGGGTGAAGGGCGATGAGAGTTGTCGCGCCCTCGGGAACAAGCAAAGCAAGCGGACCTAAGACAGGCCGCGGTGGAGACGGCGCAGAAGGAGGCGCCGCTCCACCACAACCCAAGACCCAACCACAGGTCCAAAAGGCAAAGGCGAAAACTGCAATCCGCGCTGAGAAATTGTTCAAAGACACGGCACGAAACGTAGAGAGATTTAGAGCGCGCCGCAATTGACCTGAGGCGCGGTGCAACTACGGAGCAAACGCGTGGCGGATTTTGTTTTGAGCGTGGACGCGCCCGCAGCGAGAGGAGGGAGTGTGCTGCAAAGCACATGACCGACTCGAGTGAGGACGAAAGACACGATCAGGGCAAAAGACAAGCGCGTTAGGCACGCGCGCGGGGGCGACGGTCTTCGGCGGATGCCGCTGACGCCTTGCTGCTCTTGCCGTTTGTCTCTTCGACAGCGGCCGCCGGGGCGGGACGCTTCATGCCATGCTTTTCCATAAGCTTGGCTTCGATTTGAGCGAGGATCTCGGGATGCTCATCGAGGTAGGCGCGCGTGTTGTCGCGGCCTTGGCCGATGCGCTCTCCGTTGAAGCTGTACCAAGCGCCTGACTTGTCGACGACTCCGCCCTCGGCCGACATGTCGAGCACGTCGCCGCTGCGGCTGATGCCCTTGCCGAACAAGATGTCGAACTCCGTCGTCATAAAGGGAGGCGCAAGCTTGTTCTTGGCGACCTTGACGCGGGTGCGGTTGCCGATGGCAACTTCGCCGACCTTGATGGAACCGACGCGACGGATGTCGAGACGGACCGACGAGTAGAACTTGAGCGCGTTGCCGCCCGTGGTGGTCTCGGGCGAACCGAACATGACACCGATCTTCATGCGGATCTGGTTGATGAAGAAGAGCGTGCAGTTGGACTTGTGCACGGTGCCGGTGAGCTTGCGCAAAGCCTGGCTCATGAGACGTGCTTGAAGACCGACGTGCGAGTCGCCCATTTCGCCTTCGATTTCCGCTTTGGGAACAAGAGCTGCGACGGAGTCGACAACAACCAGATCAACAGCGCCGGTGCGCACGAGCGTGTCGGCGATCTCGAGTGCTTGCTCGCCGAAGTCCGGCTGGCTGACGAGAAGCTCTTCGGTGTTGACGCCGAGCTTCTTCGCATACGAGACGTCGAGGGCGTGCTCCGCGTCGATGAAGGCTGCAACGCCGCCGGCCTTTTGAACTTCAGCGATGGCGTGAAGGGTGAGCGTGGTCTTACCGCTCGACTCCGGGCCGTAGATTTCGATGATGCGTCCGCGGGGGTAGCCGCCTACGCCGAGGGCCAAGTCGAGTGACGGGGAGCCCGTGGGGATTACCGCAATCTCAGTGGGCTGAGTGCCCGCGCCGAGACGCATGATGGCGCCCTTGCCGTATTGTTTTTCGATGGAGCCGAGTGCGAGCTCGAGCGCTTTTTCGCGATTGGGATCGAGGGTCATGTTTCTCCTGACGTATACGGGGGCAGCGGACTGACAGACTTGGGCGGCTGGGACGAAAAAAAATTAGGACACGGCGAAAGCGCTCACTCGAGCTCTTTGCCCACCGCGACCCGCGCCACGAAATGAAGCGCGATATAGGAAGCAAGCTTGCGAATACGGTCGCGATCGCCGGGAAGGCGGCGGGTGTGAGTGAGGGTTGGTGAGCCTTTGCGCGCAACCGCAAAGCACACCGTACCTACGGGTTTATCTTCGGTAGCGCCACCCGGACCTGCGATGCCAGTAACAGCAACCGCAATGTCAGACGCGCCAACACGAAGCGCGCCCTCAGCCATCTCGGCCGCAACCTCGATGCTGACAGCACCGTTGGCGCGAAGCGTGTCGCCGCTTACACCGAGCACAGCCTCCTTTGCGCCGTTCGAGTACGTCACTGCATCGAAAAGGACGTAATCGGAGCTGCCCGGCACGTCGGTGAGCATCGAGCCGATCATTCCGCCCGTGCACGATTCAGCGAGTGAAAGCGTAAGCCCGCGCGTGCGAAGCAGCTGGCCCACCGAGCCCGCAAACGAATCATCGCGCCCGCCATAAACTGCGTCGGCAAGTCGCTCGCGAACCGTTTCCGCAATGCGGCGCGCTGTCGTCTCGGCTTTCGATGCCGTCTCGCCGCGAGCTAAAACCTTTACTTCGATTTCCGGAAAATGCGCGCGATAGCCAATCGTTACCGAGGGCTCTTCCGCTTCGAGATCGGCAAGCTTTTCGCCGACACGCGACTCCGTAAGACCGAAAGTACGAATGTGCACCTGATAGGAGTTGCGCGTGGCGAGCTTCGCGATCGTTGGCAATACGTGATCGCTAAACATGGTCTTCATCTCGCCGGGGACGCCCGGCATGAAGAAGCAACGCGCCTCGTTCATGTTCACGGCAAAACCAGGAGCCGTGCCCTGCGTGTTCGGTAAAACCTGGGCGCCCTTTGGGAAATCCGCTTGCTTCGCGTTAGAGGGCGACATCTCCCTATTGAAGGACGCGAACCGTCGCTTGATGGCTTCGAGCGACGCTTCGTCACGCTCGAGGCGCACGCCCATCGCATCCGCGACTGCGGCCGTGGTCAGATCATCGCTCGTGGGGCCTAGGCCGCCGGTACAGATCACGACCTTCGCGGACTTCGATAAGCGCTGCAGCGCCTCAACAATGCGCTTCTGATCGTCATCGACCGTTTCGTGCTCGACGACATCGAAGCCGACTGCGGTCAATTGCTCGGCCAACCAACAAGCGTTGGTATTGACGAGCTCTCCGCGAGTAAGCTCAGTTCCTATCGAAAAAACAGCTGCCGTCACGATGGGGGCTGACTGTATGTACAGTGGCCTCCTGCGTCAAGGAAATCGTGCCGTGTTTCGGCCTGCATCGACAATGGGCACAATACGCGTAGTTCTGGGCCCAGCGCCCTTTAGACACGAGCCGTCCGTCGCCAGCAGCTTATGAGATGGTCGTCGACCATGCCGATGGCTTGCATGTAGGCGTAGACGATTGTGCTGCCGACGAAGCTAAAGCCATGCTTCGACAGATCCTTGCTCAGCTGGTCGCTTAGCTGTGTCTTGGCAGGCACCTGGGCCATGGACTTCCATTTGTTCACGAGAGGCTCGTGATCGACGTGTTTCCATAGAAAGTCGTTGAACGTTTCATGCTCGCGAATTGCGAGATAGGCGCGCGCGTTCTTGATGACGCTTTCTACTTTCTGCCGGTTACGAATGATGCCGGGGTCTTTCAGCAATCGCTCGACTTTGCGCTTGTCGTAGCGGGCGATCTTCTCGACGTTCCAATCGTCGAAGGCATGCCGATAGCCCTCCATGCGAATCAGAATCGTGTACCAGCTGAGGCCCGCTTGTGCGCCATCGAGGCAGAGCTTTGCAAAGAGCTTCTTGTCGTTATGCTCCGGCGTACCCCAGACCTTGTCGTGGTAGCTCATGTAAATCCGGTCTTTCAACGACCACGGACAACGCACGCGCTCTTTTGCCTTTGCCATGAGCAACGGTTTATCAGATCTTGAGGGCATGAGACCGTCCCGCTCACGATGAGCGAGACCGAACACAAACAAACCGTGGACAAGGCGTGCGATGCAAAACGCGCACCTCCCGACGCTGCAGCGCAACCGCGTCGTAAGCGACGTCGCTGGATGATGATCGGTCCGGTGGCGGGTGTTGTGTTCGCGGCGGCACTGACGCCCCTGTTTCAGAGCTGTCGAGACAAGAGCGTCATCGCCTCGCACGCAGCTTTCGATCTCCAATGTGCACGTGACCAGATTGAGGTCCGCATCAACGGCGACAATGTCGTCGCGCTCGGATGCGACGATGAAGTGAACTACAGGATCAGCTGCCGTCCGCTTCGACGCGAAGGCTGTTTGACGCAGACGTCCTGGCCCAATCGTGGGCTCATCCACAACATTGAGAAGCGCTTGGCACAGCCTCGCTAAATCGAGCGCAATAGTTCGCTGTGCTCGTTGTTTACCAAGGAATGACGAAAGTTTTGAGGCGTGGTATCGAAGTTTTCGGAAAGGCTCGGCCCCGATGAAGAGGATTCCCATGGTGTTAGCGACCGCGTCGATGTTGTGTATGAGCGTAGGCGGCAACGCGCAGGACGCGACCGCGCGCCGCGCAGAAGAACCTACGGCGCGAACTCCGATTCAGCGGATGCCAGTGGTGCGGGCGACCTTGTCGAATGGCTTGCGCGTGGTGTTGAACCCCGATGCAACCGTCCCGACGGTCGGCATTGCGGTCTACTACGACGTTGGCTCACGCAACGAAGTGCGCGGCCGCACAGGCTTTGCACATCTCTTCGAGCACATGATGTTCCAAGGCTCAGCGAACGTCGCGAAGGGCGAGCACTTCTCCTTGATCATGAATCGGGGTGGCACGATGAACGGCACGACGAGCCACGACCGCACCAACTACTTCGAAACCTTGCCGAGCAACGAGCTTGAGCTCGGACTCTTCCTCGAGTCGGATCGCATGCGCTCGCTCGCGATCAGCGAAGAAAACTTTGAAAATCAGCGCCAAACGGTCAAAGAAGAACGCCGTCAGAGCTACGAAAACCGTCCTTACATGCTCTCGATGCTGCGCATCAACGAGCTTACGTACGGCGACTACTTTCCGTACTCACATTCGACGATTGGCGAAGTAGCCGACCTCGATAACGCGCCTCTCGAAGCCGTGCGTGAGTTTTGGCAGACGTACTACGCGCCCAACAATGCGGTGATTAGTATCTCGGGCGATTTCGAACCGACGGCCGCACTTGCGCTTATCGAGCGTTACTTCGGTGACATTGGTCGTCGCGCAACGCCGGCGTACGAACCGGCAGCTCTCGCGCCGCAGACGCGCGAGATCACAGACACCATGGTCGATCGCTTGGCGCCCTTGCCCGCGTTCCATATCGCCTATCACATCCCGCAATCGCGCGAAGCTCAGCACTACCCGCTCGAGATGCTGGCGATCGTGCTCGGCGACGGCGAATCGTCGCGCCTCTATCAGAAGCTTGTGAAGGAGCGCGAAATCCTCCAGGAGATCTCGGTTTCGACCGATGATCGTCGCGGACCGGACGTCTTTTCTTTTTGGGGCGTGGTCGGCACCGGGCATACCGGGGAAGAAGCGCGCAACGTTATTTACTCGGAGATTCAGAGCATTGCTCAGCGCGGAATCACGCAGCGCGAGCTCGACAAAGCGAAGAATCGTCTGCGCGCGGCATTTGTCTTCGGTCTGCAATCGAACCTTTCGCGCGCGATGCAACTCGCGGAGTACGAGATGTACTGGGGCAACGCAGAGCTTCTGCGCAGCGAGCTCGATCGTTACCTCGCGGTGACGCTCGACGAGGTGCGCCATGCGGCGAGCACCTACTTTGACGCGACCAACCGCACAGTGCTTGACGTCTTGCCCCCGCCGGCCGACAGCACCACCGAAGGAGAAGCGCCATGATGCGTCGCGCTCTTGTTCTTGCGTGCGCATTGGCGCTCGCGAGCTGCGGCTCGCAGAGTCCGACTTCTTCCACGACACCCGAAGCATCGGCGCAAGGAGACTCCAACGTGACTCAGACAGAAACCGCGCGTGTTGCTCCTCCGGTCTCCGGCCCCGCGCGCGATGTTCACTTCCCGCCGATCCAGCGCACGACCACGGCGAATGGCCTTGAGGTCAATGTCGTAGCGACCCACGCGCTGCCTGTTCTCTATGTTCGTCTCGTCATCAAGAGTGGCGATGCAACCGATCCGGCGGGCAAACCCGGCATGGCGCACTTCGTCGCCCGCATGATGCAAGAAGGGACGACCCACCGTTCAAGTGCTCGCCTTGCCGAAGATGTGGAGTTCTTGGGCGCCGACCTTTCGATCGGCTCCGATGAAGAGAACGTCTACGTCGAGATGCGTGCGCTTTCGGACCAACTTCCGGCGGCTCTCGAAATTCTCGCCGATGTTGCACTCAATCCCGCGTTCTCGGACACCGAGCTGCGCAAGTTCAAACGCCGCGAGCTCGATCGCCTGACGATGCAGCTCGATGACCCGAGCTTCCTTGCGCAGCGTGAGTTCTATCGCGCAGCGTACGGCGATCATCCCTACGCGCACGTGGACGCAACACCCGAGTCCGTGAACGCGCTCACGCGTCAAGACCTTGTGCGTTGGCATCACACGAACTTCGTACCGAATAACGCATTCGTGGTCGTCGTTGGCGACACGACGCAAGAGGCCGTTGCTACGGCAGTAACGCAGGTGCTCGGACGTTGGCGTCAAGGCGAAGTGCCGGAGACGACCTACGCTGCACCGCCCACGATTTCGCAGCGCCGCATCATCCTCGTTGATCGGCCCGAGTCCGTGCAGTCGGTCGTCACGATTGGAAATCTTGCGCTACGCCGCAGCAGCCCTGACTACATCAAGCTCGTCGTTGCCAACCAAGTGCTGGGTGGATCTGCGGCTTCGCGTTTGTTCATGGATTTGCGTGAGCGCCGCAGCCTAACCTACGGTGCATACAGCGGCGTCGGCGAGCGTGTGGAGATGGCGCCCTTCCGAGCGAGCGCATCGGTACGCAACGAAGTCACCGAGCAGGCGGTCAGCGCCTTCATGGAGCATCTTCATCGCATCGTGACTGACGCGCCTCCGCAGGCTGAGATTGCAGACGCGCAGCGCTATTTGAGTGATTCCTTCCCGTTGCGTATCGACACTGCCGGCAAGATTGCGGACATGGTCGCCGACTTGCGCGTGTATGGGTTGCCGGACGACTACTGGGATTCGTACCGCACACAAATCCGCGCCGTCACGCCGGGCGAAGCGTTGCAAGCCGCGCAAACCTACATTCATCCTGACGCATCACTGATGGTCGTCGTAGGTCGCGCGACCGCCGTGCTTGAAGCGCTTCGGCACTACGGCCCAGTCACCGTCGTCGACATCCAAGGGCACGCGGTTTCAACTCACGATCCGCTCTGATCGTAGCCACGTGAACGAATTGGGGCATCTACGCACCTATTGTGCTAGGACTTCGCGTCCTTAACAACGGGAAGAGGCGCTCTTATGTGTGGAATCGTTGGGTATGTCGGGCAGAAGGAATGCGCGACCATGCTCCTCGACGGCCTACGTCGCTTGGAATACCGCGGCTACGATTCTGCTGGCCTTGCGGTGCACGACGGTAAGGAAGTCAAAGTCGTGCGCGCGGTCGGCAAGCTCGCCAATCTTGCAACCGCGTTGGCGCAAACGCCTCTCAAAGGTTCGACCGGTATTGGCCACACACGCTGGGCGACGCACGGACGTCCAACGGAAGTGAATGCGCATCCGCATGTCGCGGGTTCGATTGCGCTCGTTCACAACGGCATCATCGAAAATCACGTCGCATTGCGCCGTCAGATTGAAGAGCGCGGTCAAAAAGTGCTGAGCGATACGGACACAGAAATCGTCGCTCACCTGGTCAACCTGCATGCGAAAGACGGCAACGATCTAGAGACGGCGGTGCGTCTCGCGCTGCGCGAAGTGCACGGCACCTACGCCATCGCTGTCATCTCAAAAGACGAACCGGGCAAGCTCGTCGTGAGCAAGACTGCGTCGCCGCTCGTGCTCGGCATCGGCGAAGACGAAATGTATGCGGGCAGCGATGTACCCGCGCTCTTGCCGTACACGCGCAAGATGATCTTCTTGGAAGACGGCGAGATCGCCACGCTCACGCAAAAGAGCTTCCGCATCACGACTCTTGAAGGCGCGCCAGTCGAGCGCGCACCGCAACACATCGATTGGTCAGAAATGATGGCCGAGAAGGCCGGTTTCAAGCACTTCATGCTCAAGGAGATCCACGAGCAGCCGCGCGCGCTCGAGGACACCTTGCGCGGACGCCTCGATCGCGAAAACGCCGATGTGATCGCCGCTGAAATCGGGCTCGCGAACATCGATATCTCTAAGATCGATCGCATCTACTTGATCGCGTGCGGCACGAGTCATCACTCCGCGCTGGCCGGCCGCTACTATCTGGAAAAGCTCGCGCGCATCCCGACGAACGTCGAGCTCGCGAGCGAATTCCGCAATCGTGATGCCGTCATTGGGAAGGGCGATTTGGTTGTCGCGGTCAGCCAGTCGGGCGAGACCCTCGATACGTTGATGGCGGTCAAAGAAGCCAAGAAGCGTGGCGCCACGGTGCTCGCAATTGCCAACGTGATCGGCAGTGCCATTCCGCGTATTTCGGACGGAGCTCTGTACACCCACGCCGGACCTGAGATTGGCGTTGCGTCGACGAAGTGCTTCAGCACGCAGTTGGCCGCGCTTCTACTTTTGAGCATCTACATTGGACGCCGGCGCAACACGCTCGATCCGAAGCGCGCACGCGAGCTCGTTGAGGGCCTTGCCAAGCTTCCGCATCAGATGAAGGACGTCGTCGCCGGCACCAAGCAGTTGGTCGCGAACGTCGCTCGTCGTTATGGCGATGCGCGCGATGTGCTTTTCTTGGGCCGCGGTCTCAGCTTCCCGATCGCGCTCGAAGGCGCGCTCAAGTTGAAAGAAATTTCCTACGTGCACGCCGAAGGCTATGCCGCGGGCGAAATGAAGCACGGTCCAATCGCGCTCATCGATAGCGCCGTGCCCGTCGTGGTGATCATGCCCAAGGACAGCAACTACGATAAGACCGTGGGCAATCTTCAGGAAGTGAAAGCGCGCGAAGGGCGCATCATCGCGATTGCGACCGAAGGCGATCACGAAGCTGAGAAGCTGGGCGACGAAGCGATCATGATCCCCGAGGTCGAAGAAGAGCTCACACCCTTCCTCACGGTGCTTCCGCTACAGCTCTACGCGTACTACGTCGCTGACCACAAAGGGACTGACGTGGACCAACCGCGCAATCTCGCAAAGACCGTCACCGTCGAATAACGCTGCGCGCTCGCCGAAGCTATCGGCAGCGGGTGAGTGCACAGCCTTACAGCTAGACGGCCCAGCAGCCGTCTGCTAACCCTTGCCCTTCATGCTGCAGGGAAAACGCGTCGCTGTCGTCGTGCCAGCTTTCAACGAAGCGCGCCTTATTCGTCGCGCGGTGAAAGGGATCCCTGAGTTCGTCGACGACATCATCGTCGTCGATGACGCAAGCACGGACGGAACGGCGCTCACGGCGTGCAGCGTGCAAGACGAGCGCGTCCGCGTGATCGTGCACACCGAGAATCAAGGCGTGGGTCGCGCGATTGCGAGCGGCTACGACCACGCATTTCGCAAGCATGCCGATGTCGTGGCGGTCATGGCTGGCGACGCCCAAATGGATCCGCACGATCTGCGCACCATCGTCTTGCCCGTCATCGAGGGCGTGGCCGAGTACGTCAAAGGCGATCGGCTTTCGTGGCCGGGCGCGAGAGAGGCGATGCCATTCTTTCGCTACGTAGGCAATCATCTGCTTTCGTTCTTCACGCGGTGCGTAACGGGCATGCGAGTGCGTGATTCGCAATGCGGCTTCACGGCGATTTCGCGAACCGCCTACACGCGCGTCGATATGAAGTCTTTGTGGCCCCGCTACGGCTATCCAAACGATCTCTTGGGCCGAGCGGCAGCAGCGCGTCTTGTCGTGTGCGACGTCCCAGTGCGGCCGATCTACGCCGATGAACGCAGTGGCATCGGCTGGCGACACGCACTCTTCGTGATTCCTTTCGTATTGGCGCGCGTGGTTGTCCGGCGCGTGAAATCGCGAAAGAGCGCGTCGCGTACGCGTCCCAAAGCGAGCGTTGCATTGCCGGCAGCTGACGCTTCGCAATCATGAACGTTGGTTTGGTGACGACCAGCTATCCGCGCCACGAAGCGGATCTGGCTGGCAATTTCGTGCGAGGTTTTGCGCGCGCGCTCACGCGGCTCGGGCATACAGTGGAGGTGCTGGCGCCGCGGCCGTCGGAGCCGAGCGATCCGCCTGTCGACGAAGGGATTTCACTCACGTGGATTCCCTACATGCGACCCCGATCCTTCTCGCGGACGTTTTATGGGGCCGGTGCTCCCGACAACCTGGCGCGCGACCCTCTCGCAAAGCTCGGCGTCGCCCCGTTCGCGGCCTCCTTGCTTGCGCACATCGCAAAGCGCCGCACGAGGTGGGATGCCGTTGTAAGCCACTGGGCATTGCCATGCGCCCTTCTCGTCGGGCGTATGTGTCCGGGCATCCCTCACGTCGCGGTCATGCATTCTGGCGACGTTCACGCGCTCTCGCGGTTGCCACTTGCGAGCGTGTGGAAACGTGAAATCGCCAAACACGCAACCACACTCTGGTTTGTCTCGCAATCGCTGCGCGCGCTCTTCGGCGATACCGGCGACGTGAACGTGGTGGTGAGTCCGATGGGCATTACGCTTCCCGAGGATTCACACTCATCGCGATCACAGCTGCGCACGCGTCTCGGGATCACCCGGGACACGGCACTGACAATGAGTCGCCTGGTGCCCATCAAAGGGATCGACGTAGCCATGCGCGCACTTGCGCAATGCCCGGAAATGGATCTCGTCGTCGCTGGCGATGGCCCAGAACGCGCGTCGCTCGAACGTTACGCGCCGCGCAATGTCCGGTTCGTTGGCGAGGTCTCAGGCGTCGCGAAGGTCGAGCTCTTTCGCGCTTGCGACATGCTTCTCTATCCGTCCCGAACTCTCCCAAGTGGACGTGCCGAAGGCGTGCCGACCGCTGTGCTTGAAGCGATGTCCTATGGCTTGCCCATCGTAGCAACACGCAGCGGGGGCATTCCTGACGTGCTCACTCACGACGTGAATGCATTGCTGGTACAAAGCGACGATGCGCGAAGCCTCGCCGCAGCGATGCAACTTATTGCAGCGAAGACCGGGTTGGGCGAGCGACTTGCCGCGCACGCGCTGCGCGACTCCGCGCACTATTCGTGGACAGCGTTATTGCCGACGCTCGAACGCGCGCTCACGCACGGCTGAGTACTACCTTGTGATGCGACGCGTGCCCGCGGGCGGTGTCCAACGGAAGAGATTCATGTCCACCGTGGGGCGATAGTTCATGCTCGTGAAGTCGAATCGATTGCGGTTGCCGGTGTGCTCGAGGATGAGCACGCGATCAACCACTCCCGCGGTCGCTTGGCCGACTTGCACGCGCGTCACGTAAAGCTGGATGCGCGCGAAGTGAGGATTGGCGTGACGCGGCGTGAGCTCGAGAACATCCCCATTGGGAAAGCCTTCACGTGCCGCGTTGAGCAAGCGCAATGTGAACTGCTCTTCCATTCGCCCGGTTCCCGTGAGGAACGAAAGCGCCTGCGGAAGCTCGGACTGCGCGAGCGGGACCTCCGCAACTTGCCCGGGCGTGCCTTGTCCGCCGGGCTCAAAGATTTGAATGCGCGTACCATCGCTGACAAGAATCTTGCCGCTCGGCGGATCGTAATCCCAACGCATCTGCCCGGGTTTGTGAAAGACAACGTGACCGCACGAACGATCCAATCGATCGTAGAGCTTGTTGCGGTAGGTCTGACAGAAGCGCGCGTCCATGTCCTGGACCTGGTCGTAGAAGGTTTGTACCCGTGCGGCCACGACGGCTGCGGTGAGTCGTGGTCCCGCCGGAGGATTCTGGGCGTATCCGCGCGCGTGCAGCGTGAGCAAAGCGAACGCGACCGATAGCGAAACCGCAACCAACATCGATGCTCGTTTGCGCAACGAACGACGGTGATTCGGAGCTACGGATTTCATTGGACTCTCCTCAGGCTCGCTCGGGGCAACAGTCGACAGATCGACACGTAGGAGAGCTGGCTTATTCATCGACATAGGAACGCCCAGGCAACCGTTCGTGATCGACGGTGTTTGGCCGTTCATTTTCGATATCGTCGTTCGCGTTACCGCCCTCCTCAGGAAGGATTTCGGCGATGGTACGACGGAGGTTTGCGCTCCATTCGCTGCGCAGGCCTTGATTGCGAGGCCCGGCCACTTCGCGAGCGAGAGCCAAATAGTGCAGCGCGTCAGGACGATTGCCGAGCCGGAAGGCAGCCATTCCGCGCAAGTAGTAGAACTTGGCGCGCATATCCTGATCCATCGAGGGCGTTTGCACCTCAAGCTCATCGAGCCAAACCACACTATCTTCGTAGCGTGCGAGCTCGAAGCTTCCCTCGGCCCTCTCCATGTCATCGTGCAACGCAGCACACGAGCAGAGGGCCGAACTGAGCAAAATCACGCTGAACGCCTTCGCCATGGAGGCGACAATAGCGTTGGTAAGCGGATTGATGGAAGAAAAACGCCCCTTCAGCAGTTGCGTCTACAGGCGTTAGGTCGAATAGAGATAAGTAAGGAAAAGAAAGACAAGCCAAGCATCAAAACGGGTCACGTTAGGAAGCGAGCGGGCAAGCTAGAATCCGTGCGAGACCTAAGTCAGCAAACCTGCAGGTATTAGAACTGCAGGCATCAAGACTGCATTTGGTCACTACTATTACTGCTGATAAGTACGTAGGAGACCGCTAGTCGAAGCAAAAGTAAGCAAGCTCTACGGGGCTATGTAGCAATCGGGGTGCCAGGGCCTTAACCAGCACCGCAAGTTGTTGAAATCATAACCAATACGCCGTGGCGTCGTATCCGAATCTCGGCAGATTGGGTCCCAAGAGCGCGTCGAGCCATGACATTCCTGTCGCGGGACCGCGCAAGGCCTGCTGCAGCGTCCACGTGACGATGGCTGAGCGTTTGGTATGCTCAGGCCGTCCCCACGATGGCCCCCCCAGAACCCAAACCCGCGCCTCTTCGCGACCACGCTAGTACTAGCGGAGTCCGCGAACTGCCCGCGGGGATAACTGAGACACCGGACATGACGATGGCTGCCATCACGCGCGCATCGCTCACGCCGATGCCCGTGCTTTTGGATATGCCAGCGCTGTCGATTCCGCCGGGCGACACGTTGCCTGTGAGCATGGCGCCAAAGCTCAGCTGCAGGCCGCCCAAGCTTGCTTCGGAGATCCTTCGCAAGAACATGATCCCGAGCGAGCCTGGGCGCCGCGTGTTCCGTCGCGCGCTGGTGGGCGCGGGCGTCGGCGGCGCCGTTGCGAGCTTCTTATTGGGGGGCGCGAGCGTTGCGAGCTTTGTCGTCTCCGCTGCCACGCTTTCTCTTGCCGTGATCGGCGTGTGGAACATGAGTTATCGCTCGCGCGCGATCCTTGCGGGCGGAGTGGCCACCGCGGGATTGCTCGCGACGACGAGCACTGCGTTGGTCTGGGGCGTACCGGCAGCGTTTGCCTGGCTGACCGTTTCAGTGTGTTGGCTTTCGGCTGCCCTTGGCTTCCGCGCGTTTCATCGCGGCTCCAAGCGAGCGCGACTCTTGGCCGGCATCGGTATTGCAAGTTGCGCAGCATGGTTGATTGCGGGAGGCGTTACGACACGCTTCCTCTCGTTCGAAACGCAATGACAAACGTTCGTGCCAACCTTGCTCGGCGGGGCACTGGCCATGCTTACTATTCTGTCGCTCCTCGCATACATGGGTTCGGGCAGTACGGGCGGGTGCCAGTGGTGGGGCTTGGCGTTCCTCGCTTGGTATGCGGCGTACTCAACGACGGTCGTTGCTCTGCGCGCATGGCCGATTCGAGGCGACGCGCTTTCAACATTCATTGGTCCCGAGCTCGCGACGATTGCAATCGGCGGCTCCGTCTTCGCAACGGCGGCGGCAATTGCCATTGCACAGTTGCTTGCCACTGCGCGCGCGCACGAGCTCGACGGCACCGGCGCGGTCGCTTAGTTCGCCGGGACGATCCGCGGCCATGCCGCAAGCATGATGACTACGCACTGCCGGCCTTGCGCGTCCGACTCGCTCGCTACGCCAATATCGGTAAAGCGCGGGTCGGCGAGCGTCGCGTGATGCGAGGGGCTCGCGACAAATGACTGAAATGCGGCGGCATTATCGCGTGCGCGAGCGACCGTTTCGCCCACCACTCGTGCGACCATTCCTTGAGCGCGCAAACGTGCTTCGGGATCTGCGCCTGGCTCGACAGTGTGCCCCACGCGGCCGCTCTCGCAGACGGAGCGAGCATGGCGCGCAGCGACCTCCTGCAAGAGTCGATTGGGACGGAGCGCGGATAGATGATCACGGGCGCGCATGGCATCGACGCGGCTTTCCAAAGAGGCGCCCGCATCTCCCGCCGCAGAAACATCGCGCCAAGCACCGATCGCGCGCTCGGCAACCGGTCGGGGTCCTTGGGGACCGACGGCAACGAGTTGCAAAAGCAATGGACTCGAAAGGTCGTCGGGGACCACGACAAAGCGCTCGTCGGCTGTGCCGGTTATCTCCAACGTGTGCGCGCCGCCGTGAGAGTCGAGCGCAACAGCGCGCGCGTCGCGAAAGGGTGCGCTGACGCGGACGCGAAACTGAGCGGGACGCTGCGGAGAGGATTCAAGCGACCCGGCGCGGGTGCTCACCACGCGCAAGCGCTCACGCCCGTTTGATGCGTCGCCACAAATCAACGGCGCGTCGGTCGTACGCAAAAGCTCAGTCATCCAATTGCGGAGCGCAACCAAGCCATCGGTGGGAACAACGATCGCGTGCGCGAGTGGCGCGTCGGATCCAGCTTCACGCAGCGCGTGCGTGATTGATGCGGCCGACAAATCACGCGGTCCCATGAGAAGAGCCGACGCGGCGGCCGAAAGCGCTTCGTCACGGGCGCACATCGGCCGTGCGTCCGCGCGGGCCAGCGAGCCGACCAAGCAGATCAGGCACGTGAGAACAGCAATGCTTCGCACACCCAATGGTACGGAGAGCGCGCTTGCCCGCGCCAGTAATCGAGCGGTCAGGATCGGTAGTCGGCGTTAATGCGCACGTATTCATGACCCAGATCGCAGGTCACATAGCGCGCCTCGTGTTTGCCGCGGCCGATCTTGAGCGAGATGGTGTAGGACTCGTGAGTCATAACGTCGTGTGCTTTCTTCTCAGCAGCGGCGCCAACAGCGAGGCCCTTCTTCACGATAAGTACGTCACCGACGCGGACTTCCGTGTCGGCTTCGTCAAATTTTACGCCGCAGCGACCCGCCGCAGCGAGGATGCGGCCCCAGTTCGGATCCTTGCCGTAAAGAGCAGTCTTGACCAGATTGCTCGTGGCGATAGTGCGCGCGACGGTCATTGCATTCGTCTTCGTACGCGCGCCCGTGACTTCGATGCCGACCGTGTGCTCGGCGCCTTCGCCGTCGGCGACAATCTGCGCCGCAAGCGAGCAGAGAACCTCGGTGAGTGCGTCTTCGAAGCGTACGAAATTGGCATCGCCTGCTTTGATTGCCACGTTGCCAGCGTCACCGGAGGCCATTGCGACGAGCGTATCGTTGGTGCTTGTGTCCCCGTCAACCGTGACCGCGTTGAAGCTGCCATCGGCGGCAGAGCGTAAGGCGCGACGCAGGACGGGCGCAGAGATTTTGGCGTCGGTCACAACGAAGCCGAGGGTCGTCGCCATGTTCGGATGAATCATGCCCGCACCCTTGGCGATGCCGAGAAGTGAAACAGTGACCTTACCGAGCTTCACGGTTGCACGCGCGACTTTGGGTCCGCGGTCGGTCGTGAGAATAGCGTGACTGAATGCGTCCACGTTGCTCGATGAAAGATCGAGAATGAGTGCGTTAGCGTTCTTTACGATTTTAGCGGCGGGCAACAGCTGTCCGATGACGCCCGTCGAGGCCGGTAAAACAAGGCCAGGTGCGATGCCAAGCGCTTTCGCGATGGCCGCCGTGCTCTTGAGCGTGGCCGCGGTTCCGGGCTTGCCAGTGCACGCATTCGCACAGCCAGCGTTCACGAGGACTGCTTGCGCGCGCCCCTTCTTCAAACGATCACGAGCAACGCGCACGGGCGCCGCTTGAACGCGGTTGGTCGTGAACACAGCCGCGGTCGGCACCGGCCGGTCCGCAACGATCAGCGCGACATCGAGCGCTGCTCGCTTGCGAATCCCCGCGTCTACTGCTGCAAATCTAAAACCCGAAACCGCACGCACAGACGCGTTGCTCTTCATGGATTGCCGCTCTCCGTATCCTGGGCAAGGTGACACTGCTTGTACTTCTTGCCGCTTCCACACCAACACGGATCATTGCGTCCGACTTTGGGCTTGTCGCGGCGAACCGTTTCGATTTTGGGCGGCGCGGAAGGCGAACCTTGCGGACGCCCTTGAGGGGACATCGACCCGGGAGCACCGGAGCGACGCGCGCCTTGTGGCTGAGGCGGCGGCGCTAGCGACGCCTTGGGATTGTCCGCGGACTCTCCGCCGGCTGTCGGTGCTTCCACATGGCTTGCGCGAATGCGCTTCTGCTGAGCTTCGATCGCCTTGCGACGTTGCTCCTCGATGCGCTCGACGTCTTCTTCGCGCTGAAGCTGAAAGCGGAACATATTCGAGGCGACGCTCGACTTCACGCTCTCGGCCATCTGCATGAAGAGGTCGAAGCCTTCCTTCTTGTATTCCTTCTTCGGATCGCGCTGGCCATAGCCGCGCAAATGGATGCCATCGCGCAACTGCTCCATATTCTGAAGATGATCGATCCATTGACGGTCGATCTCTTGAAGGTAGAAATTGCGGAATACCCTCAAAAACAAGAGAGATCCGAACTCTTGCTCGCGCTTGCTCAGGATCGCTTCGACATCGGTGTAGAGCTTCTGCGCCATCAGCTCCACATCGTTAATCTTGTCGAGTCCCGTCGCCGGCACTCCGAACTGCTCGTCGTATGCGCGTGCAAGACCGGCAACGTCCCAATCTTCAAAATGCTTCTTCTGAGGGCATGCGCGCTCGACAAGAACGCTGACGAGCTCGTCGGCAAGATCAAGCAAACGCTCCCGTTGCTCGGTGAGCGACATCGCCACTTCGTTTTCGAGGTGAGCAAGTGCGGCCTTGGGATCGCTTGCGAACTTATGAAGCGGAATGCGGCACCCGAACTCGCGGTAAACCCACTGCTCGAGAATGTCGGGGTTGATGCTGGTAAGCATCGGGATGGTTTTGTTGAGCGCGTTGTCGCGATAGGACTTCATCGCGTCGGGCGATGGGTCCGTGGGAGGCGGCGCAGCAGCGAGCTTCACCATCTCTTCGAGGATGGGCTTGGCCTTCTGCGCGAGTGAGTCATCGATGGTGTCGACGACACGCGTCGGAACAGCGCCCTTCTTGGCTTGCTCCTCAGTCGGCATCGAACGGTAGAGTCCTTCAAGGACCTGGCGACGCAGAGCGTAGATGCTCTTGCGCTGCTGGTTCATGACGTCGTCGTACTCGAGCAACTGTTTACGGCTATCGAAGTTGCGTTCTTCGACTTTGGTCTGCGCGTTCTCGACGGCCTTGGTGACCCAAGGATGCTCGATCGGAACGCCCTCCTCCATGCCGAGGCGATCCATCAAGACTTGAATGCGCTCACCCGCGAAAATGCGCATGAGATCGTCCTCAAGGGAGAGGAAGAAACGCGATGAACCGGGATCACCCTGACGACCGCCACGACCACGCAGCTGGTTGTCGATACGACGTGATTCGTGACGCTCGGTACCAAGGATGTGAAGGCCACCGGCGTCGATGACTTCCTTTTTCTCCGCCTCGCACGTTGCGCGGAAGCGCTCGGTCGATTCGGCAATTGAACGCTCGAGCTCATCCTTGTTGGCGCGCTGCTCCTCGGTCGCCGTCTGCATAAACTCGTAGCGCGCGATCATCTCCGCGTTGCCGCCGAGCAGAATATCCGTACCTCGGCCCGCCATGTTGGTGGCGACCGTGACGGCGCCCTTACGACCCGCTTGCGCAACAACATACGCTTCGCGTTCGTGCTGCTTGGCGTTCAAGACGTTGTGGGGCACGCCCGACTTGTCGAGCATGCGATGAAGCGCGTCGGACTTTTCTACGCTCGTCGTACCGACGAGTACGGGCTGCCCACGCTCTCGACAATCGAGAATTTCGTCGACGACGGCTTTGAATTTTTCGCGCTCCGTCTTGTAGACGAGGTCTTCGTAGTCTTTGCGTTGGATGGGCTTGTTGGTCGGGATGACGCTCACGTCCAACTTGTAGATCGAGTGAAACTCGCCCGCCTCCGTGTCGGCGGTTCCGGTCATGCCGGCGAGCTTCTTGTAGAGGCGGAAAAGATTCTGGAAGGAGATGGTCGCAAGCGTGCGGTTCTCGTCCTGAATCGGAACGTTTTCTTTGGCTTCGACGGCCTGATGCAAGCCATCGGACCAACGACGACCGGGCAACGCGCGGCCCGTGAACTCATCGATGATCATGACCTTCTGGTCATCGGTCACCATGTAGTTCTGATCGCGCTTGTACAGAGTGTGTGCGCGCAACGCCTGCTGAAGGATGTGCAGCGTCTCCAGGTTTACCGGGTCGTAGAGGTTCTCCATCTTGGTGAGGCCGCGCTCAAAGACGACGCGCTGAGCGCGCTCGATGCCTTCTTCGGTGAGCGTGACCTGATGGGCCTTTTCGTCGACGGTGTAGTGCTCGTCTTTGCGAAGACGCGGAATGATCTCGTTGATGGCGATGTACTTTGCGCTGGCCGTCTCGCCAGGACCACTGATGATGAGCGGCGTGCGGGCCTCATCGATCAAGATGGAGTCGACTTCATCGACGATCGCGTAGTGTAGCTCCCGCTGCGCGTAGTCGAAGATGCTGAACTTCATGTTGTCGCGCAGGTAGTCGAAGCCAAACTCGTTGTTCTGGCCGTAGGTGATGTCGCAGCGGTATGCGCGCTTCTTGTCGGCGTCGCGTTGCGAATGAACCACCGTGCCGGTTGTCATGCCGAGGAAGCCGTAAAGGCGCCCCATCCATTCAGCGTCGCGCTTGGCGAGGTAGTCGTTGACGGTGACCACGTGAACGCCTTTGCCCTCGAGCGCGTTCAAGTAGCAGGCGAGCGTCGCCATGAGCGTCTTGCCTTCGCCGGTCTTCATCTCGGCGATTCGGCCGTTGTGCAAATTGAGACCGCCGATGAGCTGCACGTCGTAGTGGCGCATCCCGAGCACGCGCTTGCTCGCTTCGCGCGCGGTTGCGAAGGCCGGCACAATCAGGTCAGCGAGTGGAGCGCCGTTCTCGAGCTTTTGCTTGAACTCTGCGGTCTTCGCTTGGAGGGCTGCGTCGTCGAGGTTCTTATAGCGGTCCTCGACCTCGTTGATGGCGTTGACCATCGGACGGAGGCGCTTGAGCTCGCGCTCATGCTTCGTGCCCATGAATTTTTTGAGAATTGAGTCGAACATTCGCGCGTTTCCGCTAGAGGGACAGGCACTCTAAGGCCCCCTGCCTCCCCATGCAATTCCTTGGAAGACAAAGCACCGCGGAAATTATTCGCTAAAACGAGGTGCGCGCGATGACGAAGGTGATCGTCGTCACGAAAAACAGCACGATCAGCGCGACCATGAGCAAAAGCGTGAGGGTTTGGCGACGCCGGACTTTCGGGTCGCTCGCGCCTGGATCGCCTGCTTCCGCCATGAGAGCGCGAGCTTCGCTGGCCGATCGCAGGCCGCGGCGCGCCACGATGAGCGAGACGACGATGGCAATGAGCGCAAGCCCAATCGTTCCAAAGACGCGAACCCGCCACTTCGCGCGGGCGATCTGTTCAGCACTTTCCCGTTGGCCGCTCCACGGTTCGGGTAGATTCATGCGATCGCGTTCTTGAGCCGCGAGTGCGTACGCTGCGTGCAACTTGAGCGCACGCAGGTCGGTCCCAGGCGGCGGCTGCGAGGGAGTGACGTCGAGGGAGATCGCGGAGCGAAGTGCCGCCTCGGGCGGCGTGCCGCGTTCGACGACGCGAAGCATGCGCGTGGCGGCGCTGTCAGCGGTGAACGGATCCGTTCGCACCTGGATGCGCCACGTGCCTGGCGTGAGTGGCGCAAAAGGAATCGCTACCGGTCCTTGTTTCGCTGCCTCTTCAGACACGACGCCCGTGCGCTCCCACATGCCATCCCGAAACCCATCGACGATGATCGCGCGCGAGGTCTCGACATTGCGGATCGTCAGCATCGGTCTCGCCGGCGACTCCACTACCGATTCGGGGATCGAGAGCGAGGGCTCGCCGAGCGCGACGGGAACTTGAAAACGCCGCACACCAACGAGTCGCCCTCCGCGCGTCGCGCGAAGATCGGTCTCGCCCTCCGGTCCGTCCAACGTAAATGAAACCGGAACGATGGAGCTCGTTTCCTGACGTGCCTCGTCAGCAAGCGGCAACGGGCGAATCGCCTCGCTAGGCACAAGCTCTACTGCCGACGCCGGCTCTCCGACCCGCACCAACACATCACACTGCGCTGCGGGAATGCACGCACCGCCGAGGATGCGCGGTTCGAGAACGCGGGGCGGCGTTTCTCCAGGCTGCCGCTGCATCGCAGCGACCGATTCTTGCTGAGTGAAGAACGCTGAGCGACCACGCGTCGTCAACGGACGCGCCCTTGGCGTGATATCGAGCGCGGCGAACGTTCGCGCCGTCTCGCCTTGCGCGACCGCGTTCGCTTCGACGTAGTACCGACCACTGAGGTTGGACGGAATGTGAAGGCTACCCTCGAGCGACATCGCTGCGGTCGGCACAAGCCGGGTGCGCGCTTCCACGCGTCCGCCTTGTGTGCGCAGCACCAAGTCTGCGCGTGCCGTCTCAAGACGTGGACCCTCCGCATCATGCAGGTGAGTGAGAAGCAAGCCACGGATTGCGATGTCCTCGCCCGGTTTGACTTCGCGCTGCATGAAGAGTTGCAGCTCCACATCGATGCGGGCCTTCTCACCCATCATCACGGCCACCAAGACGCCCGCGAGCGACAAAGGCAAAAGCACGCGGATCCCCAGATTGAGGAGTCGCTCGCGCTTGGAATTCACCGAGGTCGGCATGTCGTCACTGGGCACGGGGTACCATGGTAGCCTATGCTCGCTACGTAAGGTTCGGCTTGGGTTTGGGCAAGGCCGAAGGAGACCGCATGCAGAAGGTGGCTGCCGCTAACGAAGTAAACGGGATGCACGACCACCTTGCGGAATACATTCGCAAAAAGGGCCTGCGTCAGACGAACCAGCGCAAGTTGGTCAGCGACGTCTTTTTTCGTGGCAAGGGTCATTTGAGCATCGACGATTTGCTGGCGATGGTGCGTAAGAAGGATCCGTCGGTCGGCTACGCGACCGTCTACCGGACGCTCAAACTCTTGTCGGAGTGCGGCCTGGCCTACGAGCGCCAGTTCCGCGATGGGCCCACGCGCTACGAGCTCGCTCACGATGAAAGCCACCACGACCATCTGATCTGCGTGCAGTGCGGTCGCATCGAAGAATTCGAAGAGGACCGTATCGAGAAGCTTCAAGAGGGCGTTGCCGAACGGCACGGCTTCAAGCTCTCGAGTCATCGCCACGAGCTTTACGGCGTTTGCGCGAGTTGTCAGCGCGCGCGCGGATAGCCGCAAATCACATTTGCGCGTGACCTAGCTTTTGGTCATAGTGCGAAGCGCATTGTTGAAAACTCATTTCAATAAGTCTTTCTGCGCGCTCGCACTGATCGTTTCAGCCGCGTGCACGACGGATGTGTCTGCGCAGGACGTGGTCCACACAGCGGAGCAAACGGCGTTGCTGCGCCAAGTCGCCGCGGTGCTCGACTACGTCGGTGCTGATTATGCAAAGTCGGTTGCGCCCGATGGTCGGGTGCTCGAAGAAGGTGAGCTGCGCGAGCAGGCGGATCTTGCGGGCGACGCGCTGACCCTGGCGCGACGGGCATCCCTGCCGGCGAACGATGCGGCGCTCACCGGACTGCAGACCTTAGCGGCGCGCATTGCTGCGCACGCGCCGCCCGTCGAAATCGAAGAGCTGTGCCGCACGGTGCGGCGTACCCTCGTTGAAACACATCGTCTTGTTTTGAGCCCCGCGTCGACGCCCGACTTCCAACGTGGCGCTCTGCTTTACCGCGAAGCCGGCTGCAATACGTGTCATGGGGATCGCGGGGACGCGAACACCGATGCCGCGCAGCGCCTCACGCCGCGACCGGCAAATTTTCTCGATGAAGAACGCGCGGGCGGAATCAGCCCGGTGCGCGCGTACAGCGCCATCACCTTCGGTATCGCGCGAACGGCCATGGTGCGGTTTGACACAATGCCATCGGCCGATCGCTGGAACCTCGCGTTCTACGTTCTGACTTTGCGGCATAGTGAGGCGGACGCCCGAGCAGGTGCCGCGATAGCCGAACACTTTGGCGGACGTATTGTGCCGAGCGGGCCTGTCGCTCTCGCCGATCTGACGGCCAACTCTTTGCGCGAACGATATTTCGCGGATCTCTCAGCAGAGGAGAGCCGAAAAGTTATCGCGTACTTGCAACGTACGACGCCGTTTGTCGCAAGCACGGAAACCGGCTTCGGATTGGCCCGCAGACTTCTCGGCAATGGGCTCGAAGCCTATCGCGCGGGCGAACGCGACGAAGCACAGCGGTTGTTCGTGTCGGCCTACCTTGACGGAGTTGAGCCGCGCGAGGCGGGCTTGCGCGCGCGCAACAGCCGTCTTGCGCTCGCGATCGAGAACGCCATGATGGCGATTCGCGAGGGCGCACGCCAAGACCTTGGCCAAGATGCGCAAGCCGCGCGTGTGCGCAATGCGCTCGCGTTGTTTGACGCAGCCGAGCGCGGCCATGCCGACGCTTCGAGCTCCTTCATCGGTTCGATGGCGATCGCCTTGCGCGAGGGCTTTGAAGCGGCCCTTTTGATCGCGGCTCTCCTCGGCCTCGTACGTAAGCGCGGCGTTCCCGAACACGCGAAGTACATTCACATAGGTTGGCTGCTGGCGCTTCCAGCGGGGCTTCTGACTTGGTTGCTCGTCGGCACTGCTCTCTCGGGCATGCAGCGCGAGCTTTCCGAAGGCATCATTTCCCTGGTTGCGGCGTTCGTTCTTTTAGGCGTGACGCACTGGATCGTGGGCCAAGTTTCATCGCGCGAGTTCATGGGCTTCTTGTCGAAGCGCGTGGGCTCGGGACTCGCTTTCGGCGGTAGGCAGGCGGCATTTGCAGCGCTCGGTTTAGCGTTTCTTGCCGCGTATCGCGAAGTCTTCGAGCTTGTGCTTTTTTACCAAGCGCTGCTGCTCGACGCCGGCGAACACGCGAGGATGGTGTGGCTCGGAGCTTGCGCCGGAGTCGCGATCCTTATTGCGATCGTCTTCGCACTTCGCCAGATCGGTCAAAAGATTCCTCCGCGCCCGTTTATGCTTGGGTCAAGCGTCCTGTTAGCAGTGCTTGCTCTCATGCTTGTCGGCAAAGGCGTGCGCGCGCTGCAAGAGGCAGTCGTGATTCCCATGACAGCGTTGCAATTGCCCGAGCTGCCGACAATCGGCTTTTTTGCGACGCGCGAAGGACTGATCGCGCAAGCGACGCTCGCCCTCTTGCTCGTCACGAGCGCTCTGTGGCCTTGGCTCGCTGCACGCAAAGCTCGTAAAGAAGCCACCACGCCACCACGCCAGCCGACTCCGTGACAGGTTCGGAAAGCCACACCGTAAGCGACGCGCGCGTAAAACGAATCGAGCGAGTCGGCTTATCCGTCGTCATGCTCGCCCTGCTGCTGGCGTGCGGCCACGCGGTGCGCAATGAGCTCGTCTGGGACGACCTCTACGTCATCCAGCAAGGCGATGTGATCTTTCACCCCGAGAAGCTCGCTGAAGTCTTCTCGCACCGCACGATGTTCATATCGTCGAACGACGCCGCGCTAACGAACGAAGGGGCGCAGACCTATCGCCCCGTCACGGTGGCGACTTTCTTTTGGGACGCCTGGTTGAGCGGGCGATCACCCACGGCGTACCACCTGACCAACCTGGCCGCGCATCTGATCACCGTGCTCATGGTCTTCACGCTTTCGCGCGCCCTGCTACCCGCGCGGCGCCGTCGTTATGCACTCTTCGCGGCAGCTTGGTTTGGCTTGCAGCCGCAATTGGCGGAGGCCCACGTCTGGATCAATGGCCGCTCCGATGTCTTCTCTGGTCTGTTCGCACTTGCCGCGGTGCTCGTTTGGATGCGCGGCATGCAGACGAATGTCAGGGGGCAGCGCATCGCGTTTCATGCACTCGCGTCGATCTCATTTCTACTGGCGCTACTGAGCAAAGAGCCCGCAATCGGCGTGATTGCAGCACTGCTCGCCTGGCCCCACGTAGAGAAGACTTCTTTAGCAAAACGCCTCCTGAGTCTCGCGCCATTCGCGGTCGCAACGCTGGTGTATTTCGTCTTGCGCACGCACGCGCTCAACGGGCTCCACGTTGCGAGTACTTCAGCCTCGCTTGCAACAGCATTGCTACGCGCACCGGCTCTGCTCGCCGATGGTTTCGTCGAGCTCACGTTGCCGACGCGCGTCTATGTGCGCGCACTTGGCCCCGACTACGATGCT
Source organism: Sandaracinaceae bacterium (assembly GCA_016712745.1). Classification (GTDB taxonomy): domain Bacteria; phylum Myxococcota_A; class Polyangia; order Polyangiales; family JADJQN01; genus JADJQN01. The sequence continues at coordinate 236,767 of JADJQN010000004.1, read as the reverse complement.
CTCGGCACATCCGTGCTAATCGGGATCGGCGTCATCACCCTGCTCGTCTTGGTGAGCGTTGCATATTTCGCGCGACGCACCCCGCGCGTAGGCGCGGCCCTCGCTTGGTTTGTGTTCACTCTCTTGCCTGCTGCATTTGTAACGACGACGTTGTGGCCGGGCTTCGGCCGCTTTCTATACTTGCCTGCGATTGGTCTTGCGCCACTCATTGCTGAGGGTGTCGCCGTGTTGGTAGAGAAGCTTCGCGCGCGGGCAGAGCGTACTGCACGCCTCGCACTAATCTGTGCGTGCTCATATCTGGTTTTTCTTGGACTTCGGCTTCACCTTTACGTCTACGACTGGCGCAACGAGGCATCGCTCTATCAAAGCTGGATCGCGGGTGCGCCCGACCGTCCGCATGGCTATGGCTGGCTTGGCTACACCTATCTCGAACGAGGGGATGCACCACACGCGATTCCCTTGCTCGCCGAAGCAGCGCGCCGCTCGCCGCAGGATGAACGCTTTCAACTGAGCCTCGGCACAACGTATTTGAGCTTAGGGCTGCGCGAACAAGCACTCGCAACGGCGCGCGAAGGCTTGCGCGTACACGCGCGCAGAGATGGCTTCTACGCACTTCTCGCCCAAGCCTTGTTCGAATCGGACCGAGAGGGCGCGGCAGATGCACTCGACAGATGCCTGCGCGAAACGCAGCGCAGCTCCGCGTGCCAACGCACCGCTCAAGAGCTAACGAGGGACGACCAGTTCAACACGATCTGGAACACGCGCCGCGGATTGAGCTTTGGCGCGCGTTAGGCAGAACGTTACGAATTCTCTTAATCAGGCGGGTGCAGGGACGCTGGTGTCGGGAGTGAAAGCACCGGCATCAAGGGCCACGCCGGCGTCCGCGCCGGGACACTCACTCGGATAATATGACCAGTCTGCGCAGGTGCCCTCACTCGGACCGGACGAGCCGCCCGTGACGCAGCCGAGGGCCGGACAATAGCCGCAATAGGGCTGCGCGGTGCACGGCCCGCACGCGTCGGTTGTCGCGGCGGCGCAGCTCGGCGGAGGTCCGCTGTCGAAGCCGGGTCCTGCATCGTAATCCGGGCAGCTGGAGCGCACCCACGACCAACCTTCGCATGTGCCCGCGTCGCCGCCGATTGTCGGTCCCGAGCTCGTACCTTCCATGCACCCAAGGCCGGGACAGAAGCCGCACGCAGACATCGCAGTGCAATCGCTGCACGTTGTCGCGCTAGCGCAACCGCTTGCGCCGTCGAGCGGCTCACCTGCATCTTCCGCAACGCCCGAGTCAGCTGCGGCTCCAAGATCGGTCGCCGCACCAAGATCCGATCGCGCCCCGAGATCCGAGCCTGAGCGCGCGTCAGAGCCCAAGCCGGCGTCTGTGCCGCCCGTGTTGTTGGAGCCGCATGCTGCGAGAAGGAGGGTTTGCCAGGACGAGGAGACGGTTGGTCATGGCGTCAGTCTACCGTGCGGGTAAGCGGCTTGGCTACGTCCAATCACGGACGCCGAGGCACGGACTCGAGCGCATCGATGATCTCGACTAGCTACGCGGATCTCGACTAGCTACGCGGATCTCGACTAACTGCGCGCTTGGGCGATTGCCTCACGCGCGGGTGCAATGTCAGCGAGTGTTTGCACGTTGATGCGCTTGGACTCTTTGTGAATGCGGCCGATGAGACCGGTGAGTACCTTGCCGGGGCCAATCTCAACGAAAAGCGTTGCGCCGTCTTGCACCATACGTTGGATGCACTCATCCCAACGAACGGGACGGCTCACTTGGCGGCCAAGAGCGTCGCGTGCAGCGTCGGCCTTGATCACCGCCGCTGCGTCGACGTTCACGTACACAGGAATCTCCGGGTCGCGCATCGCAATCGCTGTGAGCTTTGGCAAAAGACGCTCTTCGGCGGGAAGCATGAGTGCCGAATGGAAGGGCGCGCTGACTTTGAGTGGAATCGCTTTGGCGCCAAGCGTTGCGATTGCGGCGCACGCATCCGCTACTGCCGCTGCATCTCCTGCGATCACGATCTGTCCCGGACAGTTGTAGTTCACGGGCGAGACCCGACCACTCTTCACGTCAGCGCATGCTTTTTCAATCGCCGATTTCTCGCCGCCCATGATCGCTGCCATCGCGCCCGCGCCGACCGGAACCGCTTCCTGCATGAGCTGACCCCGGGTGCGAACCGTCCGCACGGCGTCTGCAAACGACAACGTGCTCGCGGCAACGTGGGCGGAGTACTCGCCGAGACTATGTCCCGCAGTCATGTCGGCCTTTGCATCGAGAGCGCGCCATAGTGCAATCGAGGCCGTCAGAATCGCTGGCTGCGTGTTCGCCGTAAGCTGCAATGCGTCTTCGGGGCCTTCGAAGCACAGGGTCGAAAGTGATTCCGATAGAGCGCGGTCGGCTTCGTCGAACACGGCACGCGCCGCTGCGTCTCCGTCGTACGCATCCTTACCCATTCCGACTTTCTGTGAACCCTGACCCGGAAATACAAAAGCGACTTTTCCCATCTCATCCCTCGGCGAAAGATGAGAGCGCTTCTATCACAAAATGATGACCCCGCCGCCGTCCAGAACGAGAGCGATGATGCAGGGCTCTTCCTTGTGAACGACGAAAGAGTGTTGATCTCCGGCGCGGCGCACAAGCGTGTCGCCCGCGAGGTACTCGCGGCCGGTGTCTTCGAGGAAGCCGCCCTGAAGGACGATTTGCTTCTCGTCGCCATGATGGTCGTGCCGCGGAAACTTCATGCCTGGCTCAAATGAAACGAGCCCCGCGTCTGCGGTGCCCACACGCGGCCCGCCTTTCAGATGCATGAGGCGAACGCCGGCAAGGGGCCCTGCCTCCCATGTGTTGGCTGAGTCAATGGTGGCTAGCACGCGACGCGCCTCGTCCTCGCTCACGTCGAATAGCTCGGCGACTCGTGCGACGAATCCCCGGAAACGCTCATTCGCGTGAGGAATGTGGAGCACGTTCGCGCGCAACGCCGATGGAGTTTCCATCGTGCCTGCCGATGACGAGAATACCGTGAACGCATCGCGAAGGTTTGCAAGCTTGTGCGTGCAATCCATGCACGTGGCGAGATGCTTCGCCGCTTGGCCCTTCGCGTCCTCACCATCGAGCACTAACTCGATTAGTTGCGATTCATTCAAGTGACTCATCCGTTGTGTCTCCGACTGCCGAGCACGCGTTGACTGCCGGTAAGACCCTCGCGAAGGAGTTGGAGCGCCGACGCTGTTCGCGATTTTACTGTTCCCAAAGGAATTCCGAGCTGCGTTGCAATCTCGCTCGAGCTCAGGCCCTCAAAGTAAGCAAGCTCGAGGACGATCCGCTGTTCGTTCGAGAGTGACGCAAATCCAGCGACGAGCTGCGTGCGGTGCGCGGGCGAGGCAACGTCGCCGTCCTTGCCAACCGTCGGCTCGGGCATATCACTGGGATCGGTAAGGGACGTGCGCGACTGCGAGGCTGCCTTCATCCGGTCGAGCGCGCGACTGCGAAGGCGAAGCATGATCCAGGTGCGTACGGCGCCGCGAGCGCGGTCGTAGCTATCCGCGCGCTTCCACATTTCGAGAAATACGTCGTGGACTAGATCTTCGGATTCACGTTCGTTTCCCAGAAAGCGACGTGCGACTGCAAGCATCGACTGCGAGTAGCGGTCGTAGAGCTCGGCAAGCGCCGTTCGATCACCGCGCGAAAGCGCGATGATCAGCGCTTCATCCGTTTGATCTTTACGCGACGACACTTCCATCCGAGCGTGGCCCCACACGAGAGCAGGTCGTATCAGGCGCGCCGTAGTTGGGCAAATCTGGGCTTGGACGGGCACACTTGGAAGTACGCCCGGGATCAGCGAGCGGATCGAAAGAGTTTGACAAGAGGTCGCTGGCGCCCCAGCAATTCGGCCCCAAGGTAGGTCCCATGGTTGAGCCTCAGGTATTGGAAGACATAATTCGCGCGGCAGTGCCGAGCGCTCCCCTCGTGCAAATCGAGGATCTTACGGGTACGCGCGACCACTTTCAGGCGACGGTCGTGGCCGAAGCGTTTCGAGGCCTGGCGCGGGTCGAGCAACACCAGCTCATTTACCGCGCCCTTGGCGATTTGATGGCCGGGCCCGTTCACGCCCTCGCCCTATCCCTCTACACCCCAGACGCCTGGGAAAAGAAGAATGCAGGAGTTGCCCATGGATGAAGCCGTTCGCACCGTCATCGAAGAGAAGATCAAGTCGCACCCGATCGTCGTCTTCATGAAGGGCACTAAGAATTTCCCGCAATGTGGTTTCTCAGCGAGTGTCGTGGAAGTATTCAAACGTCTGGGCGCAAGCATCCACGACGTGAACGTGCTCGCCGACCCGACCATTCGTCAGGGCATCAAGGACTTCAGCAACTGGCCGACGATCCCGCAGGTCTACATCAACGGCAAGTTCGTCGGCGGGCGCGACATCATCGTCGAAATGTACGAATCGCAAGAGCTGCAGCCCCTCGTCGAGGCTGCCGCCGCCAAATAGCTACGGCGCGGGTGGATCCGGGAAGTCGCACAGCACATCGACCGGCGCGCATGCGGCCATGATCGTCATCGGTCCGACCATGCGGCGACTGTTCGGGATGATCGCGCAGCTTAGGATTTCGCAGGCGCTGATGGTCGCGGTACCTTGAGTGGTCTCGACCTCGGTTTCCATGTATGTGTCGAGCGTCGGGCCGCAGCCGTCGAAGTAGTCCTGCACGTTGCGCTGATACGTCTCGGGAAAAGCGTCGATGCCTTCGCAGTTGAATGTGAGAGTCGTGTTGCCAGGGCAAAGCACCTCGCTGGCCTTCTGAACCTCGCAGTTGAACTTCGCGCAGTCGCCGGCCGGCGTGCCATCGCTCGTGCACGTGACGGGCATCGAGCCAGGCGGATCCTCGTTCGAGCACGCAGCCGGCGCTGCGAGCGCGCAAATCACCGCGGCGCGAGCGAGACCAAACGAAGCCGCCGAAAGAGCTTTCTGCATGCGCTGGACTGTACCTGATTCAGTGAGGGTGAAACCAGGTACTTTCTCCGCAAAAAATCGCTACTGCGCAGATCCTGCGACCGTGTAAGATGGCGCACACATGAGGCGGGAAGCGCTGAGTTTCGTGTGCATCGGATTGGGGGCTCTATTCTGCGCCGCCATTCTTTCTGCGTGCGCGATCGACAAGCGAGGCCGCGCTTGGGATACCAGTTTTGACGCTTCAGTTTGCGGTACGCGCGCGTGCGATGACAGCATTCCCTGCACGGTGGACGATTGCACTCCGAGCGGTTGTGTGAGCACGCCCAACCACGCCGCATGCAGCACGTACCCGGACGGCGTGTGTGATCCGAGCGTCGGCTGTGTGTATCCGTGCACGAGCATTTCCTGCTTCCCAATTCTGAGCTGCCAGACCGCGACGTGTGTGAATGAACGTTGCGTACGCACACCAGAAACGTGTCCATAAATCTTCGCACTCGTTCGACGCACCGCTGCTGATACACTGAGGCCATGAGACTTCGCGCTTGGCTTGTCCTGGTGTTGGCATGCGGAGGCTGCGCGCCCGGCGCGCTACGTGGCACAGTCGAGGTCGGCGATAGTGGTGCCGCGCGCGACATGAACACAGAGGAGCTCGACGCTTCAGCGCGCCAAGATGCACAGCTGGACGCGACGATGGACGCGATGGCGACGAGTGATTCCGGCGCCGGCATGGATGCGGGGTCTGCTGTGGACTTGGGCCCTTCGACAGATTCAGGAACGCCGGGGATCGATCTCGGCGGAGGTTGCCCGGCGCTGGTTCGCGACGATCGCGCTATGTGGCTGTGGGATCTGGATCCGATCAACGACGCCGACGCGCGTACTGAGATGTTCGAGTTCTCAGCGGCACGTCAGATTCGCGTGCTCTACATGAATGCGCGTAACGTCGTCAGCGGCTCGGCCGCGGCTCAGGGCAGACTCGCGACATTCGTGCAAGACGCGCACGCGCGCTGCTTCGCCGTAGAATTTGTATTCGGGCACACCGAGTATCTGTTGCCCGCGGATTCGGATTCGTCGACCGATGATCGGTCGGTGCTGTACGCGCAGCTCACTGCGATGCAGGCTTTCATAACGTCGAATCCCACCGCGCGTCCGGACGGCGTGCATCTCGATATCGAACCACACGGTCAGCACCCGCAGTGGGGCGATGATCGAAACGGTACGGCCAATATGTGGCTCGATGTGCTGGACGCGGTTCAATCGATGGTGAGCGCGATGGGGCTACCGCTGAGCGCCGACATCCCGCGTTGGTATGACGGCGTCGACGTGACGCGCGGAGGCATGACACGCCCGTTGAGCGAGCTCACGATCGATGCGATCGATCACGTAGCGATCATGGACTACGCGTCAAACGTCACGACCATCGTGAACGACGTGCGCGATGAGATCGACTACGCCACGAGCGTGCACAAATCGCTCGTTATTGGAGTCGAGATTGGATGCGCCGATCCCGCGACACCCACCGTAAGCTATTGGTTGCAAGGTCGCGATGCGTTCAACGCGGCCATCGAATCGGCAAACACGATGCTAGCCGACAGCGCCGTAGAACGCTTTGCGGTTCATGATTATCAACATTATCTCATCGCAGCGGATGGTCCGGACGCGGCGCCCGCATGTCCCGAATGCGGAAGCGGCGGCTACTGCCCCTAGGGAAGCGCGGCGAGTCGCGACTGCGCGACTGCGCTCGATGGGTCCCGCTCAAGCGCGTTTTGCCACGCGGTACGAGCGCCACTGCGATCGCCGGCGTGTTCGCGCAGAAGCGCGATATTCATCCACGGGTGCGGGTCGTGTGCGTCGAGCTCTGCAGCACGCGTGAGCTCGGCGCTTGCCGCCTGATCGCCAAGGCGCATCAGCGCGACGCCCAGTCCATTGTGCGCTGCGGCTAGATTCGGTTCACGCCGCAAGGCCTGATGATAGGCATCGGCTGCGCCACGCAAATCGCGCGCGAGTGCAAGCGCATTGCCAAGCTTGAGCCACGATGTCGCGTCGCCCGCTTCCCGTGCTAGCGCCTCACGGTAGAAGCCGATTGCGACGGCACTCTCGCCGACATCGGCAGACAGATCCCCGAGCGCTACGACCGGTTCGGCATCGTGAGGAGCAAGCTCCATTGCGCGGGCGAGCTCGGCGTGAGCACCGCGGGCGTCTCCGAGGCTCGCGAGTGCGAGACCTGCCCCGAGGTGGGCGTCGGGCTCGGTTGGCGCACGGGCAATGGCCTGTCGAAACGATTCCAAAGAGCCTACGTGATCTCCCTCGCGACGAAGAAGACGCCCGAGATTGATCATCGGAGATGGATCTTGTGGATCGAGGCGAGCGGAGCGTCGCAGATCTTCGCGCGCGCCATCCAGCTGGCCCACGGCTTCACGAGCGAGGCCGCGTCGATTGAAGACGCAGCCGGCGCTCGTCTCGGCGTGTGCAAGTGTATCGAGCAGACGAAGCGCCTGATCAGGATGTCCGCGGTCAAAGGCGATGTCTGACGCGTAGAGCAACGCACGCGGATGATGCGGTGCAATGGAGAGAGCTTCGCCAAAGTGTTCTTCGGCAGCTGCGAGCTGTTCGCGTCGCATCGCAATGGCGCCCGCCGCAACGTGCAAGTCCGCAGTCCATCCAAGGCGCGCGTGAGCGATCTCTACTTGAGCGTCCGCGAGGATCAAGTCCCCACGTTGCAGGTCTTCGAGAGCCGCCGCGTAGTGCAAATAGCCCACATCTTCCGGGGCGCTGCGACCAAGCTCTTCTGCTCGTTTCAACAGTGAGATGGCAGTTGAGATTTGAAGACGATCGAGATCGGGCGCGGCAACGAGAGACATCTCCAAACGCGCGTGCGCTTCACGTACCAGCTCATCAGCGCGATGGTTTTGGTAAAGCGTAAACGCGATGGCGCCCACGGTAACGGACGCGCAGACACAACTCACTAGCCAAACCGGGCGCAACTTCATGCACCGACCGTATCGCCGTGCCGAGGGGGGTCAACAAATCGGTCGTGCCGCGAAGGGGAACGGTTGCCACGTCTGGAATTGCTGCGTTTTACACGTAGGCTGCCTGGGCGTTGTGCCGCGCCTCCCTTTTCAGTATGGCAGCGTGAAGGTGTAAGCGGCTCCCGAGTTCTCAGAGTCGCTCCCGTCCGTGTCAGGCGCTCCCACCGCAATGCGCATACCGTCGGCGCTCATCGCGACCGCCGTGCCGAACTTGTCCAGGATGCGACTTGCCGCTGTGGGTGGTGCAAGAACGAAGTCCAAACGGAAGACGCCGTCGCGTAGCACGTAGACCAGCGCGCTGCCGCACATAACTCCGGTTGCGGCGGGCGCATCCGTCATGGCGCCGATGACAGCGCGCTCACCACTTGCGCTCAAGGCGACGACTGAGCCGAAGAAGTTGTCGCTTCGACTTCCGTGGAAGCTAGCTTCTTCCGTCCAGGTCGATCCGTCGCGCACGAACATCACCGTGTCGTTCGTCTCGGTGTTGCCGAGAAGGACGCGCGTGCCATCGGCTGAAATCGCTGCGTTCGCGCGCGCTATGGGAAGCGTGGCTTCTTCACTCCACGTGCTTTCATCGCGAACGAAAATGCGGCATGGGTCTTCTCCGACAACAGCCCGCACGCCGCCCGCATCCATCGCGACCGAGGGACTAAACCAGCTCCCGGAACTACCAAGGAGCGCAGCTTCTTCTACCCACGCATCGCCTGTGCGTACAAAGACCCGCGCGGCCACTTCTTCCGCTCCTACCTCACCGCCGTGAACGCTTAAGACCACCCGACTACCGTCTTCGCTTAGGGCGAGCGGGGCGTTGCCATCGGGTACGGGCATACCAGCATTCCATGCGGTGCCGTCGCGCAGGTAGGTGTCGAGAGTTAGGCCATGCACCGCCACTCGACCGTCTGCGCTCAAATCGCCTGGGCCGGTACTCGTGGCCCAGAGCACTTCCTCCGACCAGTCCGAAGACCCTCCGACAAAGACACGGGCTCCTTTAATCAAGGACGAAGTGGGCGTCGTTACAAGAAGGCGAGTCGCATCCGCGGTCAGCGAAACCGTGTCGCCGAATCGCTCATACGCAACGTCCGTAGCGACGATGTGCGCATCGGGGCGCACCACAAGCGCTGCGTTCCAAGTCGTCTGTGCCAGTGTTCGCGCGCAGGCGCTGCGCAGCTCCCCCGAAACCGCAGATCCAAGAGTGGGCTCGTCGATGAAGTCCGTCACGCTCGATTCCGTAATCGTGCCCGCAAGGATGCAGGCTGCGAGGTAGGCGCCGCGGACTGAAGGATGCGAGCCATCGGCTTCGTAGAGCAAAGCAAAATCGCTGCCGTCAGCAAGCGGATCTCCGCCCTGGGCCGTCACATCGTTGAACACCGTGCGAACTGCCCCACCTACCGGCGCGACCAAGACGTTGGAACCTTGCTCGCGCAGCACTGCAGCTAGGCTCATATAGCTTGCGTCCAGCTCGTTCTGCATAGCTTCGTACGTCGCGGTGCGAAAGGGATCCGTGGCATCTCCGTTCTTGTAGCCCCACGTCGCGTAGAGAACGGTGGTAGCGGCGTGCGCACGCGCTGCCGCCGACAACGCGCCCGCAGCGGCAACCGAAGCCGCTCGCTCTGGCGAGTAGAAGCCGGAGGATGGATAGCCTCCGAGCTGACTCTGCTCCTGCAAAACGACCGCGTCGAATTGAGTCGTAGCGTCGCTTTCGATCCCGAGACACGCGGCGAGCGACGTGCCGTTGGTGTTCGCGTCGGCCGCGTGCTCGGCGAGGGTATAGCCGCCAGTCGCAACGGCTTGCACGTCGACGTCTGGCAGGAACGCCTGCGCAATGTCGCGGTAGTGGCCGGAGACGTCGTTGACATAGACGTAACTGTTGCCAACGAAGAGCACGCGGTGCGTATCGGCGACCATCGCGTCGTCGGAAGAGTCAAAAGCGAGGTCTACACCGGCATCGGAAAATTCGTCTGCATCAGAGCGCAAACCAGCGTCCGTCGTCGCGGTGGGCGAGTTTTTGCATCCCACGTTGCACAGAGCGCTGCACAGGGCGAGCCTCACGAAGAGCGAACTGCCTGGCGCGAGCCGAAAGGTAAGCATCGTCAAAGGTGGTGCGTCGTGGGACTGCGTGTCAATGCGATGAGAGCTTAAGGTGGCCGATCCATGGTGGGGCGTGCGCCGCGCGATCGACTTGGCGAAAACTACGGAGAAATCCGCTGCGACCAAAGCGTTCGTTGACATTGAAAGATGCGGCGTGGCATGGCGATCAGCCCGACTTGGTACGAACGCCTCGCGGATCTTGGAATGGGCATGGCACGAGGCGCACTTTGGATGAGCGGGATCTTCTTCGTGCTTGGCACGATGCCCGCTCACGCGCAGTTCGGCGCGCGCGCCAATGTAGATGGGCCGATTGCGGCTGGCTCCGAAGAGGACCCCACTGCGAGCGAAACCAGCGTGCCCGCCAACGAGAGCCCCCGTGCTCTCACGACGACGTCGGAGCTCTTGCTCGAAGTACCTGGCGTGCGCCCGCGCGAAATTGGAAGCGTCGGATCGTTTACCGCACTTTCGCTGCGAGGTGCTGAGTCTAGCCACAACGTGGTCCTGCTTGGGGACGTGCCACTTGGGACGACCGACGGCGGCGCGTTTGATCTGTCGACGGTGCCTCCTTGGACTCTCGAACGCATTGACGTCTGGCGCGGAGGCGCGCCCGCATGGCTAGGCGCTGGCGCGATCGGCGGCGTTGTCTCGCTCGTGCCACGCGAGGCCCTCGGGACGCACGGCACGGCGAGCATGGGGATGGGCTCATTTGGTTTGTACACGTTGCGTGGCGCTGCGTCGGCTGTGCGACGGCATTGGCGCGAGCAGGCGGCCGTGGGCGTGACTCGAAGCGAGGGCGACTATCCGTATATCGACGATCGAGGCACTGCCTTCAACACCAGCGATGATGTGCAACGCAGACGTCGCAATGCTCAAGCGCTTGAGGCCTATGCGCTTGCAAACGCGCGCGTCGACATCGGAGCGGGCGCGCTTCAGCTCTTGCTATGGACCTTTTCGCGAAGCGCTGGCGTTCCAGGTCCGGCCACTTCGCCCACCGAACTAACGCGCCGCATGCAGTCGCGCTGGTTTACGGCGCTGAGCTATTCAATCGGCGGACCCGCACACGATCATGCGCGATCGCGCTTTCAAGTGATGGTCTCTGCGAATTACGAGCGTCTAAGGTTCACTGATCTGCTCGGCGAGATTGGCCTGGGGGCACGCGCCACCGACGATCGAACGTTCCGACTCTTTTCGCGCGTAGCCGGTGAGCTTCCACTGACGGGCTGGCTATCGGCCACAGGCGTCGCGAGCTACGCACGTGAGTCCTACGCACCCGAGGACGCGCTCGCGCGCGTTTCCAATCCAGATTCAATACGCCACGTCGGTGCGGCGGTTCTCGAAGGTCGGGTGCATGGCCACATAGGTAGAGCGCGCGTTGAGCTGCGCCCGTCAGCGCGTATCGAGCTTGCGCACGCGGTCTTGGCAGACGATCGCTCCGACTTCGTCGGCATTTCCCACTCGACGACTACTCCTGCGCCCACCTTTCGCGTGGCGGGCGTGGTCGCACCCATCACTGCGCTCGCGCTGTCGGCATCGGTGTCGAGCGCGACGCGTTTGCCGACCGTGCTTGAGCTCTTTGGCGACCGCGGCTACCTCACGGGCAATACAACACTGCGGCCGGAAAAATCGTGGAGCGTCGATGCAAGCGTAGTGGTGCGTGCGCGCGCACGCGCTTTGCGTGGTTCCTTCGAGTTGCGAGGCTTTTGGCTGAGCATCCGTGATGAGATTGTGTACACGCGCACCTCGCTCTTCACCGCGAGCCCTCTCAATCTTGCGAGCGCAACGACACGCGGCGTCGAAGCCGCGACTCGTCTGCAAATGGGCAAGCACGTGCGCTTGGTCGGCACGTTTACCTTCCTCGATTCCCTGAACGGCAGCGATCGCCAGCTGCCGCTGCGACCACGTACGCAGGCCTACGTGAGGCCTGAGCTGGAGTTCGCATCATGGGGGCCCCTCGACAAGGTGCGGTTCTACATCGACATGACACATATCGGCGGCAACTTCGCCGACATCGCGAATCTCGTGGTGATCGAGGCGCGCACCCAGTTCGGCGTAGGCGCATCGGTCGTGTTTGCGTCAGAGCAGCTTGAGCTCGCGGCAAGTGTTCGCGATGTTTTCGACGCCCGAGGCCGCGATGTGCTCGGCTTTCCACTTCCGGGACGTTCGTTTGCGCTAACGTTCACCGTGCGAGACGGAGCCATGCCATGAAGCTCGTGCATCTTCTTTGCGCAACGTCATTCCTCGCCGGGTGCGCCGTGAAACCGCCCGTCCCTCCAGCCGATCTTGCACCGCTTGCTATCACGCCCGCCTTCGCCGTCGTGACGAGCGATCGGGCCTCCACCGCGATCGCGATGCTCGACGAGAACGGAACTCTAATCACAGAAGCATGGATTGATTCCGGCACGACGCGACCGATTTTGAGTGCGACGCTCGATGGCGACGTTGTGATGCCGACGCTACCTGTTGGACGCAATGTGCTCAACTTGATCAACCAGCTGGGCGCCACGGTGATTACGCGCATCGCGATTCCAAGCGGCGATGTGATTGCGCAGTTTGCAGGGCAGCGTCCTGAACCCGAAGGTGATGCAGCTCTGACACGCTTCCGCGCCAACATTCAGGACATGCTCGATCTGCACGACGGCACGGTGCTAGTCACGCGATTCGAACCGAATCGTCGCGAGGGCGCCCAAGAGCTCGACCTAGGTAACGACGCGGTCGTGATACGACTCTCCGACGGAATGCTGATGGATCGCATTTCGTTCGATGCCGTGAACCTGGTGAGCGACGACGCAACTTACTACGCCCGCCCGTCGGCGATGGTGCCCGTTGGCGAGCGCGTGGTGGTCGCCACGACGCGCCTCGATCAACTCTTCAACAGCGGTGCCGGCGCAGTCGCCGTCATCGATGTTCCCGCGCGAACTGCGCGCGCTATCGAGCTCCCGGGCTTTGCCGACTGCCTCGAAGCTGTGCCGGTCCCAAGCGACGCGACGCGCGCCGTAGTGCTATGCCAAGGCGACACCTTCACAACGATGACGCAGCGCCGCGCGCATGCAGGACTCGTGCTCTTGAATCTCGACTCGGCAGGCGAGCCTCAGATCGAAACGAGCTGGCGCGCCTCCGAGCACCCAAGCGTTCCGGTTCCAAGCAATGGGCTCGTTGCGCTTTCTTCTTCGCGTGTTGTCGTCAATGCCATGGGCGATCGAAGTGAGAATACCGACGACACTTACCTTCTGATCGATTTCGAAACCGGCGCTGCGGATGTGATCTTCATGTCGAGCGGGGCCTTCGTGATTTCAAAGGGCGCATACGTTGCTGAGCGTGAACAACTCCTTGTACCCGACGCAACAAACGGCGTGCGCATCTTTGCTGTGAGCGACGACGGCGCCCTCGAAGAGACACGTATCATCGATCCCTCGCCGTACCGACGTCTGCCAGCGCGCGAGATTCGCGCGCTTCTTACGGAATAAGCCAGTTGATAAGGCGACATTCGATGTCGCCATTGAAGAGGGGCTGACGGCGGGTCGGTCGTGCGCGCATCGCGTTTTCCAAATCGGGCGTGGCGCACAGCACGCTTACCGTATGACCATGCAAGCTCGAGAAGAGATCGGCGAGCATCTCCTCAAAGTTCTCACCGCCCGATATGCGAACTCCATAGGGAGGATTGGTGACGATGAAACCCGGCGGATCGACGGGCCCTAACTCGAACACCGATTGAACGGCGGTGGTTAGCTTGACGCCGGCCGTTTGTGCGTTCTTCGTCGTGAGCGCGACCGAGCGCGGGTCGATGTCGGCAGCGAAGATGTCCGGCATCTTAGTGGGCGCTTCGGCACGAGCGCGCGCCTCCGAGCGGAGATCGGCGATGTGGGCTCTGGCAGCGTCATCGAAGGACGCCCAGCGCTCGAATCCAAAGCGTGCACGTGCAAGCGCCGGCGCAATCCCGGCGGCGTACATCGCTGCCTCGATCGCAATGGTGCCGGAGCCGCACATTGGATCGGCGAAGGGCTTGCGTCGGTCCCAACCGGACAGGCGCACCATGGCCGCGGCCAAGTTCTCTTTGAGTGGTGCTTCGCGCGATTCTGCGCGGTAACCGCGACGGTGCAGCGATTCGCCCACGAGGTCGAGATAGACGCTGGCCCTATCGCGCAGGACGTGCACGAAGATTTGGATATCAGCGTCTTCGCGATCCACGCTGGGGCGCGCGCCAACGCGAGTGCGAATCTGATCGACGATCGCGTCCTTCGTTCTCTGCGCGATGAAGTTTGTGTGCGTGAGCGCGCTATCGCGGGCGTGGGCGCTGACCGAGAGCGTGCGCGTTGCATCGATGTGCTCGTCCCACGGGAACGTTTGTACGCCCTCGTAAAGCGCATCCCCGTCCGGTGCGTGAATCTCGCCCATACGAAGAAGCACGCGAATCGCCACGCGACTCCATAGGCACACGCGATAGGCATCACGAAGCTCGCCGCTGAAGTGCACGCCTCCGCGATCCGCGCGAACACCCGGCACACGAATCTCACGCAGCTCGTCGCGAAGCGCGGGCTCAGTTCCTTTAGCAGCGGTAGCGAAGAAGGAATAGCTCACGGCGCGGTGTCTCCAGTGATGTTCATCAAGTCGCGAAGAGGATCGCGACCGACGCGATTGGACCCGTCGAGGGATGTAATGTCGCTCTGCGACAAATTGATGCGAGGCGCAAAGATTTCTTCGTTGAACGCGAGCCCCAGCGCCCCCGCAAGTGTCGCTTGCCCGCGCATCGTTTGGCGATTCACTTCGGCGCAGCCGATCACGGTGTCGCCAGAACCAAGAATGCACGCCCGCGCGGTGCCGCTTCCGCTTTCGACTCGCAGGCTGAGCGGTGACGAATCGTCACGCGTGATGCGAGGCGAATCGAGAACCACATCAAGCGCATCCCCTGATCCGGACACGCGGACGGGCACAACCAGGCCTAGGCGCCGGAAGACGCCAGGGTCCACTTGAAACGCACCATCGTAAAACGCGCCCGCTCCTGCGCGGTCTGCGAGATCCATGCATGCCGTCGCAGCGATTGCCTGCACGCGCGCGCGCAGAAGCGCCTCCTCCTCGGGCAAGGCGCGCAAAGCACGTATCGCTATCGCGCGTGCGCGATCGCTCTCGCCGTTGGCGAAGGCCGCTTCGGCTGCGAAGGCATCGTAGTAGGCAGACGCGCCACTGCGATGATCGACGCGACGTGCACGCGCGATCGCCTCCGCGGCCACGCCGCTACCGACGACGTGCGTGATGTCGCCCACTAGCCACGGCGGCATAACAGCGCTGTGGGCTGTTCCGATTCGAAATGCCCCAACGAGATGCTCGTTATCGGAGAGAAGCGCCGCCGCCTTTCGTCCAGACATCCACGCTTGAAAGCGTAACCACGAGGCCGTCGCGAAGGCGCCTGGCCACTTCCACCACGACTCCGACGCCGCGCGTTCCATCCGTTTCTCGGCCGCCATCAAGTGCGCCTCGCGGTCGAGCAAGGCGACGATGCTGCGATCCTGTACCGGATCGCGGCTCTGATGGGCGCGGCGGTCCGGCGAGACGAGCGCCTTCTCCGTGATGCGCAAGGCATCTTGCGGTCGGTCAATGACGACGAGAAATCCTGCAAGCGCGCGACGCGTTTCATTGCGGTCAGCGTCACGATACTCGGCAGGCCGCTGCATG
Organism: Sandaracinaceae bacterium; assembly: GCA_016712745.1. Lineage (GTDB taxonomy): Bacteria > Myxococcota_A > Polyangia > Polyangiales > JADJQN01 > JADJQN01. The sequence continues at coordinate 221,031 of JADJQN010000004.1, read as the reverse complement.
CGATAGGCTGGTACTTCCTGTAGCGCGTGAAACGCTTCAACGAAACGACCTTCGCGCGTGTAAAGCTCGCCCAGATCCATCCACGGATTGCCGTTGGCGGTGATACCGGCCGTGGTCGCTTCGTGGATCGTGTCTTCGGCTTCGGCGAGCTTGAATAGCGAACGCGACGCTTCGGCAAAATTCGCAAGCTCGACCGTGAGGTTGTCCCCGCGGCCGCGCGCATTTTCTAGAGCCCGTCGACAAACGTCGTAGCTTGCGCCGTCATGGCCCGCCTCGAACTCGATCGCGCACAAGGACGTGAGCGCGATTGTCTCTTCCCGGTCGTCCCCGCTCGCTAAGGCCTCTTGCGCGGCGCGACGTGCTTCATCGTAACGGCCAAGCTTCATCAAGCTCCAAGCACGGTCGGCTGTGATGTGCGGACGATAGAACTCGTTGTAGCGCGCGATGATGCGAAGACGCTCTTCGTAGTGCTCAAGGTTGTTGTGCACCTCCGAGAGCGCGCGCAAGAGACGTGAGTGCCATTTCCAAGGGGACTCGGCACTGGGACTTGTGCCGTGCGCCGCTTCGTACAAACGAAGTGCCGTGTTGAGCTCGAACAAGGCGCGCGGAAAGTCTGCTTCGGCGTAGCTTTGTACGAGTCCTAGGACGTAGTGCGCCACGTAGGACCGCGGATGAGCGCGAAGGACTTGCTGGGCGGTATTGCGCGCGCGGATATACTGACCTTCGATGGCAAGCTCGTAGGCCGTCGTTTCCTCAGGATTGGCTTCGGCACCCGGCTCGGGCTCACCGGGAAAGATCTGCACGGGGTTCTGAGCGACAGCTGCCGCCGCCACCAACGTAGCAAGCAGCGCTAGAGCCAGAACGATGTGCAGACGGATTCGCACGATTAGTCTTTGGCCAACGACGCCTTGGCCAGACGCTCGACAATAACGGCGGTCACACTGCGTACGACGTCTGCCGGTTCGTCCGTACCGGGAGTGCACTCGAGGCGATGTTCAAAGACGAACGGCGCGAGTGCTTCGATGTCTTCTGGGATCACGTGCGCACGTCCGTGGATCAGCGCCCGTGCTTGAAGTGCGGGCATCATGAGCACGAGAGCGCGAGTGGATGCGCCTTGCAGTACGCGACGGTCTTCGCGCAGCCCGCGCGCAAGATCTACGAGGGCCTCGCGCAGCTGCGGCGCGAGCACAACGTTCTCGCGAAGGGCTTTGCGCGCTGCGAGCAGCTCGTTGCGCGAGACCTGCGGCGTCTTCTCAGCGAGGTTCATCGAGGGCGTTGGGTACGAGGCGAGCACAGCGATTTCGGCATCGCGCTCGATGTGCTTCATCTTGATCTTGAAGAGAAAGCGGTCGAGCTGAGGCGTCGGCAAGGGATAGGTGCCAGCGACATCGAGAGGGTTTTGCGTCGCGATGACGAAGAACAAATCGTCCAAGCGATGAGTCGTGTTGTCCACGGTGACTTGTTTCTCCGCCATCGCTTCGAGAAGTGCCGCCTGAACCTTGGGCGAGGTGCGGTTGATCTCGTCGGCGAGAAGTACGTGCGCGAAGACCGGACCGCGCCGATAAACGAAGGTGTTGTGCTCCATATCGAACACGCTCGTGCCGGTGATGTCGCTCGGCAGAAGATCAGGTGTGAACTGAATGCGGCGGAATGCCGCGACGCCTTCCACCGGGTCGCCCGCATGCAGCGATTCGCCAAGCGCTCGCGCCAGCGTCGTTTTGCCGGACCCTGGATAGTCCTCAAGCATCACGTGTCCATCCGCCAAGAGGCCGATGAGAATCAGCTCGATGACTTCGTCTCGCCCTTGAATCACGGCGGAGAGGCGTGTCTGGAGTCGTTCGCAGAGGCCGCGCGCGGTCGTAAGGGCATTCGAATCGGTCGTCATGAAAGTCTCCAAGCTCAGCGTGACAAGAGAAAGCTAAACGGCGCAAGCACGCCAACCGTGCGACGCCACCAAGGCAAATGTGAACGAAGCTCACGCGAAAGGGACTGCGCAGCATGCTTCATGCGCGCTTGATCGAGCGCTCCGCCGAACTTGGCAGCGAGATGCTCCTGCGTAATGGCGTCGAAGCTTGGGCAAAGCTTGCCAACGCGGCGTGCAAACGCCTCGCGTGATTCACCCCACGCGCGCCTGTAGCCAAGCTCACTCAATTGATCAAGTGAGGCCCGGTAGCGCACGCGTGCAAAGGATTTTTCCGCGACGAAGCGCGGCGCCAGACGTCGCCAGATTTTTGCGACGTAGAGAATGACGACGAGCGCACCGAGAAGTAGCAGCAACCCCAGACCAAGGCCACGCAACGCGTTGCGCGCGGCGGCGATCAGAGGCGGGATGCCTTCACTGCTGCCGGTCGGAATGGGCATTTCGCCGCGCGCCATCTGACCGAGCAGCCGTTGCAGGTCGGGATCAGGCGGCTCGGGTGGCGGATCGAGCGAGCGTTCCACGGCGACGTCAGCAACGATCCAGCCGACGTTGTCCAAATAGACTTCCGGCCAAGCGTGTGCGAACGCGTCGGTGAGCACGATGGTGCTTCCGCCTTGGCGCGCGGATTCTGGTGATTGGTAGCCAGTGGCCACGCGCGCCGGCAATCCCACCGCTCGCATCAGCGTGACGGCTGCGTGCGCAAAATCCACGCAGTAGCCAATCTTGTCGCCGAACAAAAAGTCGTCGGTCGACGCGTGGTGCGAACGCAGGCTGTACGTGCCTTCGTGGCCCAGCCATTGCGTGATGACGAGCACTTGCGCGATGGGCTCTTGACGGACGTCCTGAGGCAGCGCGTCGACAATGTTTCGCGCAAGCATCCCGTATCGCAGGTCAGACAGACCGCGCGTGTAGTAGCTACGAACATCATCATTCCACGTGGCCGACCCGGCGTTCACTCCCAAGAGAGCCAAATAGTCGCTTGTGAGTGCAACTGAAGTGACTTCGTAGGCCCGGACGAAGCGCGCAGGGTTGGGATTGCGAAGGGGGCGCATCGATTCGACGGATTCGAGACCAAAAGGCCGCGCGTGATCGGCCATCAACGCAACCTGCGTGTGAACTTCGGTCCGGTCGGTGCCGGGTGCGGGGTGCTCGACTTGCATGAGCGCCGTGGGAAAGGAACGCGCGAGGTCCCTGTCGACATCGGAGCGGTTGGCGGCGATGAGGCGCTGGCCGTTGAAATAGCTAAGCGCCGATTGGCGAAAGTAGTAGGTACCCATGGGCGGCGCGTAGTCGTCGTTCAGAAGCACAACGGCCACTGGTGCATGGTTGTTGCCGTCCGAGTTTTGCTGGCGTGGATTGTCGCCGCCGCTCTCATTGCGATTGCCGATCCCGTTTTCGGACGGGGGCGGCGCGGGCACGCCGATCATGCGAGCCGCACCAAAGACAATCGCAACAACCACCAACACCGCGACAAGATGCAGCGCATTGCGCAGTGCGTTTCGCTCTTCGAGCAGAAGAACGAGAATCACAGCGACCGCGAAACCACCTACTGCGAGAATCGCTATCGTGGGGTCGGCGCCTGCTGCGAGAATCGGATCGGCAAGGTCAAAGGGCCGATTGATGGCGCCCTGGCGATGCGCGATCAGAAGCTGCGCGAAGCTAAGCGCGATGAAACCGACTTCGAGGAGCGCAAACGATCTTCGACGCAACGACAGTGCGCGCACGCTCGCTGAGACGACGAAGGCTCCGAGTCCAAACGACGTGGAATCGGCGATGCGCAGCGCGATGGCTGGCCCTGCAGCCCTGGCAAGCTCCGCGCTTTGAGCGAACATCTGTCCAATACCCAGCACGGCAATTAACGCCACGACACCAACCAACGCGAGCGCCCAGAGGCGTAGCGAGGTGCGTGCCAGTAAGCGCGCGCATGCAACACCGAGCATCGCGGCGAGCGCTGCCACAACTGCCGCCTGGATCTGCGCGAGCGGATACGTGAACACGAACGCAGAGAGCGCATGCACGAATGCGCGCAGGACCATGGTCGGCCAGCGCTCCGCGATGAGCGTCGTGTGCGGCACAGGCACCTTCATGCCGCCTCATGCGCAGGCACGAGGGCTGGCTTCGCGGCGGCGCGACGATGGGAGTCGCTCCATACGCGGCCACTCGACCTATCGAGTACGAGCACTTCGCAGCGCGCTTTCTTGAACGCGCGAACGACCTCTTCGAGTTCGCGCATAGTGGGCCCATCCGATGACGGCCCGCGGATGAAGAAGCGTTTCCACGCCGCGACCTCAGCGACTTCCTTGAGGGAGTCAACGCCGATCACAACGCGCATGGGCTGGCGCGCTCGTAGTGATGAGAGGGCGCGCGCAAGCCACGGACCGGGCCGCGGTGGAACGAAGAGTACGGCGCTCGCGGGACCGCTACGTTCCGCTCGGGCAAAAAAAGCGGCCAGACCCGCAGCGCCCTGCCCCTTTGCGCGCACACTCTCGACGATCAGACGCAACGCTGGCGCAAGTTGCGAGGTTTCCGCGCTAGACCCGTCCGCGCCGAACGACCATTCCTCGCCAAACGCGTGCGTTTGCAACGCAGCACGCGCCACACCGGCTGTTGCGTCATCGGATGGCCCTGCGACGAGATAGGCAATGGTGCGACGCGCACGCGTAAGCGCCCGTTCGGGCTGCCTCACGAGGAGCCGACGTGTACGCGCAAAGGCCTTCCAGTGAATGAAGCGCGCCGGATCTCCAGCGGCGTAGCGTCGCAGCTCGGTGCGATCGCCCTGCGTGAGTCCCATGGGGTGCGCGGACTCGTCACCACCCGCGAAAGAACTCAACGAAAAGAGCTGGCGGAAAGCTCCGGTGTTGGGCAGCACTTCGAAAGGTGCAACGCGCGTGTCCTGAAACGAAATGCGTGAAAGCCCGAATACGTCAGCGACGACTATGCGCCGCGTGAGTGTTTTCACATCGCCACGCTCATCGAACGTGAGTCTTTCTCTTGCACGCCCCCCTTCGAAGGACGGCTCCGCATGCGCGTTCGTCGGCTCGACGACTGTCCAGCGCAGAGTGAGAAAGGGAACGAAACGCAAGCTCGGCAGCTCAAAGCCCGTCGTCGTTGCGCGCTCTGTATCCGCAACTGCAAAAAGCGCGGGAGCAATTGCTTAACGCGCCTTCGCACGAAGAGCGCCGATAGTGAGACGAGGAGCGAGCACAAAACCGGCAACGCGATCATGGCGTAGCCGACGATGAGCATGACAAGGTCCATTTCCGGATAGGCGAGCCACTTGAGCGCCGCACTCGCAGTAGCCATTGTCAGCAGCCCGAGCAGCGTCCAGGGAAAGAGCCCGCGGATGCGTCGCAAAACCTCCTTCGTTCGAGCGAAGGCTGCGGCAGCTCGCAAAGGTTTTCCGACCGGCACGGAAAGCAGCGTGCCACCTGCGCGCGGCTGCTGCCACCTTTGCGGCACATGATAAAGTCGCGGCCGGAATGCCGGCAGCCCCCATCATGATTGGCGCGCTCTGCGTGCTCGCCATTGCCTACCGCTACTACTCGGCTTTCATTGCCGCCAAAGCGCTAGCACTGGACGACTCGCGCATCACACCAGCTCACACAATGGCCGATGGCCATAACTACGTGCCCACCAATAAATGGGTGCTCTTCGGACATCACTTCGCAGCGATCAGCGGCTCGGGCCCACTGATCGGACCGACCCTCGCTGCCCAGTTCGGATTCGCGCCGGGCTTTCTATGGATCCTCATCGGTGTCGTGCTCGCGGGTGCAGTTCACGATTTCGTTATCCTCACGGCAAGCATTCGACGGGGCGGACGCTCGCTCGCCGAGATAGCACGCGAAGAGCTCGGTCCCGTCCCCGGCATCGTCGCTATGATCGCGATTCTCGCCATCATCGTCGTTGCGATCGCAGGTCTTGGCATCGTCGTTGTTGGCGCGCTCGCCGAAAGCGCGTGGGCGACTTTCACGGTCAGCGCGAGCATCCCGATTGCGCTCGCGATGGGCCTCTATACGTACAAGTTTCGCGTCGGCAAGATCCGCGAGAGCACAATTGCAGGCATCGTGCTTCTGCTCGTCGCGCTCGTCGTCGGCAAGCACATCCAAGATTCGTCTGTCGGCGACATGTTTCGCTTCTCGCGCACGACTATCACTCTCGGCATCGCTGCGTACGGCTTCGTGGCGTCGGTTCTGCCGGTATGGATGCTCTTGTGTCCGCGCGACTACCTCTCGAGTTATTTGAAGATCGGCACCATTGCGCTCTTAGTGCTTGGTGTGTTGCTCGTGAACCCACGCATTGAAGCGCCGATGATCAGCCAGTGGGTCAGCGGTGGTGGCCCCATCATCAAAGGCCCGCTTTTCCCCTTCGTATTCGTGACCATCGCGTGCGGAGCGATCAGCGGATTTCACTCGCTTGTGAGCAGCGGCACGACGCCCAAAATGATTAACAAGGAGAGCGACGCGCGGCCCATCGCGTATGGCGCGATGCTCATTGAAGGCCTCGTTGGCATCACCGCTCTCATCGCGGCAACGAGCCTGCCCGTCGACGACTATCTCGCAATCAACACTGACCCGAAGATCGCCGTCATTGCCGACGCATCCGGCGCGGGCCTAGTTCGCAATGAAGCAGAGCTCGATCGCATGAGGGCGCTCCTTTCTGAATCCCAACGCGAGACGCTGAACGCTGAAACGATCCCGCTCTCGGTTGCACTCTCGCTGCCCAACAACGCGCTTGCTGCCGTTGGTTATCACGTCGACGCAGGCGATCACACGGCGAGCTCTCTGACCAACGAGGACTTCGCGCGCCTTGGCATTCCCGTCACGGACTTGCCGCGTCTCGCAGCGAGCACGCACGAGCGCATCGCGGCACGAACGGGCGGTGGTGTTTCGCTTGCGGTGGGTATGGCGCGAATCTTCGCGGGCATTCCATTCATCCGGCACATCGAAGGCTTGCTCGCCTATTGGTACCACTTCGCGATCATGTTCGAGGCGCTCTTCATTCTGACAACGATCGACACTGGCACGCGCATCGGCCGCTTTCTCGTTCAGGAATTTCTGGGCAAGCTTTACAAGCCGCTTGGGCGCACCGAAAGCGTTGGAGCCGGCGCTATCGCTACCCTCATTGTCGTGGGCGGATGGACAACGTTTCTGCTCACAGGATCCATCAGCACCATTTGGCCGATGTTCGGGATCGCCAATCAACTCTTGGCCGTCGTCGCGCTGGCTGTCGGCACTACCTATCTCCTGCGAAGTCGAGGTCCGCGCTATGCGCTCATCACGTTCTTGCCGCTATGCTTTGTAGGCACGACGACCATCACGGCGGGCATCCAGGGATTGTTTCGAATCTACCTACCGCTCGCCCACGACCCCGATCCGCAAAAAGCCCTCACCGGAACGCTGAGCGCTGCGTTCACGTCCCTGCTTCTGGTGTGCGTCTCAATCATCCTCGTTTACGCCGTGCGCACGTGGATGGGCCTGCTGAATGTTGCGCTTTGGCGCAGGGCCCGTAGCATCTAGGCAAAGAGGTGCTCATGCGCTTTTCCATTTCGCACGCGTTCGTTGCTCTCAGCCTTGCATCGGCAATCGGATGCGGCGCCTCGAATGCGGAAGCCCCGACCACACATGCAGCGCCACCTCCTCCTGCGCCGAGCGGACCTGTGCACGCGCGCGGCGGCGGCGATGTCACCGCTGTTGTCGGTGAAGCTGGTGGCGACCTCACTCTGTCAAATGGCCTGACGCTGGAGATCCCGGCAGGGGCTCTGAGCGAGCCAGTTGAAATCACCATGCGCGTCGCCACCGACTCGGCCGCATTTCGCAATCGCGAAGACGAACAGGCGATTGGCCAATCCGTGCGCATCACGCCCGACCTTACCGCCGCGACCGGGAAGAGTTTTTCTCTAAGCGTTCCCTTCACATCGTTGCCGAACGGCTTTGCGGAGGCCGATGCAGCTCTTGCGATCGAGCGCCCCGTCCACGAACGCGAAGGCGTCATGGATAGCCTAGTCTCCACCCGCTGGGATCACATCCAAGCCACAACGGCAGGCGGCCACATGCGAGCCCAAACCGACCGCCTCGAAGGCTTCCGCATCCAATTCGTCGTCAGCCGCTAAGCGGGACGATCGTTTAGTTAACAAAGTTAACGACACTTCTCGCCACGCTCGCCCGACAACCGCACATGCCGCGCCATGCTCGCCGGGTCGCAGACAGCACCGTTCAACACGTCGCATCACGGTTTCTGGACCGCGAGTATCGATTCGTCGATGACTTAGACCGCGCGACCTACATCCGTCACGTCGTCTCGGTCGCCAAGCGCGGTGATTGTGCACTTTTGTCTTACGCTCTCATGTCAACCCACGTGCATCTCGGCGTCGTCGCCGGAAGCGCTCCAATGGCGCGCTTCTTCCACCCGCTCCACACTCGTTTCGCGATCGCATGGCACGCGCGCCACGGAGGCCTTGGCCCTGTGTTCGCGTCGCGGCCATCGAGCTGGCACGTGCCCGCAGCGCGAGTTGCGCGACTCATCGCGTACCATCATCGCAATCCCGTGGACGCGGGCGTCGTAGAAAAACCCGAAGACTCTCGTTGGACGAGTCATCGCTACTACCTTCGCCTGGAACCACCACCCGCCTGGTTGAACGTGGAGCGCGGGCTCGAATTGTGTGGATTCGCGGACACGCGCGCTGGGCGCCGCCACTTCGGCGAGTTCGTTCGCGAGATCGTGTTCGATGATCCACCTTGGAGCGCCGAGAGTCGCGAAACATCGACGCACTTTGCATCCGTGGCGCAGGCTCAGATCACTGCCAGCACGGCTCTAGCGCAGTTCGTCGCTGAGGGTCGAGGTTTCGAGTCGGACGTTCGACAGCGACGGCGGCCGGCGCATCCAACACGGAGAGATTTTGTTCGGTTCGCCTTGGAGCGCGGCGTTACTTGCGTGGCGATTGCAAGATTGCTGAACGTTACTCCGCCCGCCATCGCCCACATCGCCCGGCCGAACGTGTGAGCTGGTTCCAAGCCACGCGTCGGCGGCCGGTGTTAACTATGTTAACTAAACGATCGTCCCCTGATCCTCGCGCCGTAGCCGCAAAGGCATGCAGCTTGGTTGTGCCACTGGGCGAGCTATGGCAGACAGATCTAACCCTATGCGCCCTGTTCCCATCTCTGACTCATCGGCCGCAATTGCGCTTCGCTCGAAACACCTGCTGGTCGCGCTCCTCGCCGGCTGCGCGATGAGTGCCGTCTACGCGTGCGCGGCGGGGACGAACGTGGATGGAGTGCGACGCGATTCAGGCATTGATGCAGCTGGACTCGACTCAAGTAGCTCTACGTTCGATGCGCAGCATGCGAGCGATGTGCTTTCGGTTGTGATCGATCCGATGACCGCGACGCTAACGTCCGTCGACGGCGCAACGCCTACGCAGGAGTTCCATGCGATTGGCACGCGCCGCGATGGCACGACCACCGTTCTTGCAACTGGCAACTGGTCCATCGACACGCTTGCGCTCGGGAACGTGCACAGCGCGCTCGGAACGTTCAGCGCCAACGGGCTAATAGGCGGGACTGCCACGATTAGCTTCAGTGATTTCGGCGCCGGTGGCGTTGCGCTCAATGCCGTTGCACAGGTGACTGTGGCTCTCGAGCGAACGAGCATGGGGCCGGGTGCCACGAGTTCCACCGCCGCACACTTCGCGTTGGCCGCTCGCGTCGTCGATGCGACGGCTTCAGCGAACATCGTGTACCCGCTCGATCACGCCGTGATGCCTCAGAATGTGTTTCCCGCAAACGTGCAATGGACCCGCGGCGCGATGAACGATGAGTTTCGCATCACACTTAAGAAGTCGCACATCACCGTGACTGCCTACGTCGGATACAGCACGAGCACTTTTGGTTTGAACTGGCTTGTGGACACCGCGGCATGGCGCGCCATTGCTCAGACCGATACCGATGAAGAGATGTCGATCGACGTTGATCGCCTTGTCGCGAGTTCTGGCAGTGTGGTTCCCACCACGCCCGTGCATGTTAAATTCGCGCGCGCCGCTCTCACCGGCAGCATCTACTATTGGAACATTGCGGCGGGTCGCATCGAGCGCATCGATGATGGCGCGGGCGAGCACTCCGAGTTCCTGCCCCATCCGCCCGTTGCGAACGATGGCGCCCGCTGTGTGGGTTGTCACTCCGTCTCTAACAGCGGTCGCTATATGGCGGGTCGCCTCGGTGGCAGCGACAACATCGGTGCGATCTTTGATCTCACGACTGACCTGACCGCCGATCCCGCACCGACAGTCTGGCCGACCCGCGTTGCGCCCGACTCAGTGCATTGGTGGTTCTCGTCGTGGTCGCCCGACGACACGCGCTTGATCATCGAGCAGAATCTGCGCATCGGGCTTCTCGATCCAATGACGGGAATGACCATCGCAACTACCGGAACGCCCCTCCCCATTTCGTCCACCACACATCCGAACTGGTCCCGTGACGGCAACAACATCGCTGTAACAGCCAATGCAAATGCGTGGGGCGGAGAGAATACGACCGGCGACATCGCGCTGATTCCGTACCTAGGCCCGGATATGTTCGGCGCGATGCACGTCATTCATTCAGGGACCTCGCTTCCCGGCGGGTCCGCCGACAGCTATCCGAGCTACGCCCCGGACTCGACGCATATAGCGTTCGCGCATGGCTCAGGTTCACGCAGCGACAACGCAACGTCATCGCTCTACTACATGAAGGACGACGGCTCAGGAACGGTGCGCCTCGATAATGCGTGTGGTGGTGCAACGACCAACAACAATTATCAGCCGCGCTTCTCGCCGTTCACCGCGGGTGGATATTATTGGATGAGCTTCTTGTCGAAGCGCAGCTACGGCAATACGCGCGTCGGTACCAACGTTGCCAACTTGCAGCAGATTTGGGTAGCGGGCATTTCGTTGACGGCAGCCGATGGAGCCGACCCGAGCGCGGTGGCGTACTGGCTGCCGGGCCAAGATCCACACTCGCGAAATATCGCAGCGTATTGGGCACCGCGCCCTTGCCGTCCCGACGGGGATTCATGCGACGTCGGCAGTGAGTGTTGCGGCGGCGATTGTCGGCCGGGTCCTGGTGGCGCGCTCGTGTGTGCACCTCCGCCCGAGGAGAACTGTCGCATCGAAGGACAGACCTGTTCGACCGATGCTGATTGTTGCGAAAGCCTCACTTGCTTTGGTCACGTCTGCGTGCGCCCGCCGACGTGATCGCGCTCGGGTCGACTCAGAACAAGATGGTCGCGCAGCCAAACGCGACCGCCACGTTGCCTGCCCCGTCACTCGTCAAAGAGTCACATGTGCTAGGGCATGTGATGATGCGACTCGGCGCCAGGACGTCATCGTAGTACCAACCGCCGCTTGGCGTACATGATGCGGCGTTGGCAACCTGCGGAATGAAAGACGCGGTAGAGCCCGCAGGGGTGTAGGCCAGGTTCACTTGGTCGGCTACAAATACCTGGCCCGTGGGCGGCGCGGGGATCTCGAATGCGCACGGCAAGCTCGCCGATACGAGCACGGCCTCCGCAAGAGCATCGAACACGGGCGTCCAGTTGGTCTGACAAAGGGATGAGAAGATCCCGTCGGATGAGACCTGCAGGTCGATGTACTGCTCGCCAATGTTCTCCGCCTTGTCGAAACAAGGCCCGGGCGGGAGCGAGAAGCCCAGCGTCTCGGCCACGATCGCGTGAAACACGAATCCGTCAGCAAATCCGGGCGACGTAAGCGCGGCAAGTGCAACGCGGAATTGCGCCGAGGTCATATGGCTTTCGTCGTCGGAGACTACGACGAAGTGCTTGATCGCGCCTGGACGCAGGAAGTGTTGCCAGCTCGGGTACGTGGAGATGATGAGCTCGAGCGCGTCGTGCGAGTTCACGCTTTGGTCGATCGCGAGGAAGCTATCGCTTCCGCCAAGCGGCGGAGGAACTACGATGCGCGCGGTGTCGCTGATCATCACGACATGATGATCGGTACCACTCGCTGCGATCACGCTCGAAAAGCGATTGATATTTGTTTGGACGTACGATTCTTCGTCCCGCATGGATGCCGAATTGTCTACGACCCAAATGATGTCGGCAGGACGCGTCGCAGCGCGCGCGTCATGCGAAGTGGTTTCACACGCGACAAATCCATCGATGGAAGCCCCCGCATCGACTGCATTCGTCGCATCGACGGCAAGCGCGGCATCCACCGTGCTTGCGTCCGCAAGCCCTGCGTCGCCGCGAACACGCGGGCGTCCGTTACCGGCAGCACAGGCAGCGACAACCCCGAACGAAAGAATGAGGAGAAGAGTTTTGACATCGGTGTAGCGCATGACGATGCGCGCAACGTAATCAGCGCAACCCATCCGCGCCACACGCTTCAGGTGCGAACGCGCGATTTTTGTACCGACAACGCGCGCGGCCGTCGCGCACCGTCACGCCACGTCACCAACCGCCGCTAGGGCGTTTGGTGGACGGCGAAGTCACCGCAGACGGCATGTCCGCACGTTGCACCGTCGCAGAAGCCGCTTTGGCATTGTGAGTCTGCGGTGCATGCGCCGCCGAAGGGCGCGGTCGAGATGAAGAAAGCGCAGCTGCCCGATTCGCAGAGACCTGACGCGCATTCCGGAGATGAGACGCATGCCTCGCCAAGCTCAAGGAAGGGCATGCAGATGTTGGTCGCCCCAAGCGACGCTTGTGCACAACGCTCGTACGCAGGGAACGGCGCATCCAAGTCGTAGCACTCGTGCGTCGTGTCGCAGTTCTCGCCATCGCCAACACCTGCGATACAGACACGGCGACTGATACTGCAAGCTCCGCTGGCGCAGTCGTTGGGCAGGCCGGGAAACGATGGGAAGAGACACGTTGCGCCGCCGATCTTCGTGCCGGTCCACACACCCGCGGATGTGAAGAAGTCCGCTGCGCGCCAACCCGCGACGATGCCCGCTTCGCAGTCAGGTGTGGCGCTGTTGAGCTTCTCGATGAGGCGCGCTGCGGCTACGCCGTCGTAGCGCACGATGCCATCGTTGATATTGGCAGCGAGCGTGGGATCGTCGGTCATGCACGCGCTGCTTATCGCCGCACGGCAGCCTTGCTCAGTCACCGTCCCACACGCGCAGTTGTGCACGAGCCCATCGCAAAATGCGTCCGTCAGGCGGGCGCAGTATTGCTCGAGTTGGATCGGCTCGGGGTCGGAGGACCCGCAGGCGGTGATCGCCAAAGCCGAGAGCCAAAGCGAGATGTATGCGAGGGGCCTATACGACATGGACAAAACGCTCGCACGTCTCGGGCATGCCCTCAATAGCTGACATCTGCTAAAGCTTGGGCGATGCACGCGCTCACCCTCAATGCCGTCTCGAAGTCCTTCGATGAAAAGGTCGCAGTCGACAACGTGAGCTTCGCACTTGAGCCCGGCGCGTTTCTGGGTTTGCTTGGCCGCAACGGTGCTGGCAAGTCGACGACGCTGAAACTCATCACCGGCCTTCTGCGACCGACGTCGGGAAACATTCAGGTGCTCGGCCACGACGTTGTGGCTGAGCCTCTGATGGTGAAACGCAAGATCGGCGTCATGCCCGAGGACATGGCGCTCATGGAAATGCTCACGGGGCCGCAGTACCTGCGCTTCGTCGGGCGCATGTATGGTCTCGAGGATGCAGTGATCGAATCGCGTCAACGCGAGCTCTTCCAAACGCTCGACTTGGAGCCAGGCCCTCGCACCGTGATCAGCGACTACAGCTTCGGCATGAAGAAGAAGGTCGCGCTTTGTGCGGCGCTGCTTCATGGACCGCGCGTGCTCTTCCTGGATGAACCGTTCGAAGGCATCGACCCGGTCACCAGTCGCACGATTAAAGAAATCCTCATGACCCTGCAGTCGCGCGGCGTGACGCTGGTACTGACGTCGCATGTTCTCGAGATTGTCGAGAAACTTTGTCCTCTCATCGCGATTCTCGATGAGGGCAGGCTTAAAGGATTTGGCCCGCTCGCCGAGCTGCGCGGCACAAGCGAGAATCTAGAGAGCTTCTTCTTAGGATTGGTTGGCGGGCAAGAGAAGCGCGAACTTTCATGGCTGTAAGCGCGATGCGCGCAGTACTGACTGCGCATATGCAAAGTACACGGAACCGCATGATGCGCGAGATGGGGCGAGGCAATGCGACCGCCACGATCGTATTTCTCTCCGCGCTCGCTGCGCTTGCCACGCTTCCACTCGCGGGAGGCCTGGGCGTAATTGGTTACGCCTTGATGCAGGCGTTCGACGACAAAGCCTCGTTCGCAATTCTGGGGGCCCTCTTCACGCTCTTTCCGATCTTCGGCGGCATCACGAGCGGCCTGGTTGCCGGAGCGCGCGAACTTGCGTGGGAGCGCTATCGCGCCTACCCGATTCGCATGCGCTCGCTCTTCGCCGCCGAGCTCGTCGCAGCGTTTGGTGATGTGATTCCCTTCTTCGTCGCGCTTGCGTCCGCCTCAATCACAATCGGTATGGGCATTGCTCAGCCGCGTGTGCTCGTCGTAGCTCCTCTGATTTTGTTTGAGTGCGTGCTCACCGTGCTGGTGGTGCAAATGCTGGTCGGCGGACTCGCGGAAGTGATCGTCAAGCGTCTGCGCAACGCTTTCGTGCTCATACTCACCGCGGTACTGGTAGCGATCGTCGTGGTTTCGACCCGTTCGCGCGGCCCGTCGTCGCCTACCGGTTTCATCGACGACCAAGCACGGGAAGGCTTCCGCTATCTCACGTATGCTATCCAATGGCTTCCGACGGGAGCGGCCATTCGCAGCTTGGGCCTAGCTAAAGAGGGGCACCTTGTGCACGCGCTCGCGCTGCACATCTATCCGCTCGTCACTCTCACGCTACTCTGCTTCGTCGCCGCATGGTTGATGGCGCGTGAAGCGGACAACACGCGTTCGCCCACGGAGCGCAAAGCGCCTGCGCGCGTCTGGACCTTCCGCTCGCCGTGGTTTGGTGTTGCACGCGCGCACGCGGACATCCTGATGAAGAGCCCGCTCGGTCGTTTCGGGTGGCTGATGCCGCTTATCTCGCTCGTGCTCATCAAGGGACCGCTCGCACATACCTTGGGCTCGGCACGCTGGAGCACCCTCTCGAGTTTCTCCTACGTCGCAATCTCGACCATTCAGTTGCACTTCGGTGCATTTGGCATGGACGGCCACGGCATCAAGACTCTCTTGCTCTTGCCCATCACGCCGCGTGAGCTCTTGGTCGGCAAGATGAGTGCCGTCGCCCTCTATCATTTCCTTCAACTCAGTATCCTCACCATCTTTCTCTTCGGCATGGGCGACACCACCGTCGCCAATCTCATTGCCGGGTTCTTCCTGGCCATCTCGATCTTCTTCACCCAAGCCGCTGTGGGTCATCGCGTATCGGTGTGGATGCCCCGTGCATTCCCGAAGCGCGGCATGCGACGCACAGCGATGCCCCTGCCCCTCACCCTCCTATCGCTAGGCACGTTCCTGGTTTCTGCGCTCCTCTACGGCGCGGCCTTTGTCATTGGCACTCAATACGGTCCCTACGCCTTGCTTGGCGTGATGTTCGGTGGCGTGCTTTTGTCCGTGTTCATTTACCTGGCGCTGCTCCCCGGTGTACCCGCGTTTTTCGAGCGCCATCGCGAGAAGCTTTTAACCGCGGTCGGCGAATGAAGTTTGCTGTGCTTGGCGCGCCGAGCTACCGTCCGCGTCGATGACGGTTCGCGATCTTGGATACCGCGCCTACGACGGCGTACGCCTTCCCGCCTCGCGCAACACCTATGTCTTGCTCGGCCACGCGATGCGGCGGGCGTGGGGCTCATGGCTCGTGAAGATCGCGGTCTTCCTTGGATGGATCCCGCTGGTCGTCTATCTCATCAAGGTAATGTTCGTCTATTGGTTGATGAGCAAGTTGGAAGGCGGACGCCCGCCGCCTGGCGAAGCCGCCGACGCGCTTGGCATCTTGACCGATCCCGGAGAGAGCATTCGCAATCTCTTCAACTACCAAGTGTGGGCGTTCGTCACGCTGATCACGCTGGGCGCAGGCTCGGGCACGATTGCCGAAGACTTTACGCACAAGGCCTTTCAGTTCTATTTCGCGAAGCCCGTAACCGCGACGCAGTACTTGCTCGCGCGCACAGGCGCGACAGCCATCTTCAGCTTCATGCTCACCTTTATCCCAGCGTTGATTCTCGTCTTAGGCATCGTCGTGGCCGCCGACCCGTCGCTCCGCTTGCAACATTTCGGGCTCGTACTGCCGGCACTCTTCTACTCGCTACTTATCTCGTCGGTCTTGAGCGTGATGGCAGTCGCGACGTCCTCGATCAGCAAGAGCCGTGCACTCACGATGAGCGCGTGGATCGTTCTTCTGATCGTGCCGCAGTCCATTGCATCCCTCGTCAGTGCGATTGGGAATGTGTCGTGGTTTTACCTGGCGTCGCCACCGGCACTCCTGGGCTTGGTGGGTGATGCGCTTTTCAAAACAGTTGATACAGAGCATTTGGTGCGCTGGTACCACGCGGCTCCTCTCCTCATCGCCCTGACAGCCGGCAGCATTTGGCTTGCGAATCGGCGCGTGCGAAACGCGGAGGTCATCACGTGAGCGATGTGAGTGTCCGCGCAGTCCGGGTAAGCAAGTGGTACGGCAAGGTCACGGCGTTGCAGGAAGTCTCGCTGCATCTTGAGCCGGGTGTGTGGGGACTCCTGGGCCCGAATGGCTCCGGCAAGACAACCTTTATGCGCATCATCGCTGGGCAGATGCAACCGAACTTGGGCGAAGTTCGAGTTTGCGGCGTGAAGCCTTTTGGCAACGTCGAAGCGCTGCGTCGCATCGGCCTTTGTCCAGAAGCGGACGCGATGTACGACGAGCTTACGGGTCTCGAGTTCGTGACGGCAATGGCTCGGCTCAGTGGATATGGAAAGAGCGAAGCTTCGGACCGCGCCGCTGCATCGCTTTCGGCGTTCGGTCTAGCCGACGCGCAAGACCGCAAGATCGGTGGCTATAGCCGCGGCATGCGCCAACGAGCAAAGCTTGCTCAGTGCGTGGTGCACGAACCCGATGTGCTTTTGCTCGATGAGCCGCTGACCGGAACCGACCCGACCTCGCGCGCGGTCATCCTCGATCAGATCCGACAACGCGCCAATGCCGGTGCGCTCGTGCTTTTTTCGACGCACGTGCTGCATGAAGTCGAAGCGCTCACCGACCAAGTGTTGCTCATCGCGCGGGGCCAGGTGGTTGCGCAAGGGCGCGTGCACGAGATTCGCGATCTGCTCGAAGAGCATCCGCACCACATTCGCGTGGTGTGTGACCGCGCTCGCGAGCTTGCTGCCCGCGTATTGATGACATCGGGCATCGTGGGTGTGCGCGGACTCTCCGATCACACGGTGGAATTCGAAAGTGTTGACCCCGACACCACATATACCTCCATCGCGACGGCTCTTGCTCAGGGCGCGTTCAACGTCTCAAGCATCACAAGCCCCGATGCGACCCTCGAAGCACTCTTCCATTACCTCGTGGAGCGGGGAAGTCGCGGCGCGGGCACGGGTTCCGACGCGGAAATCGGATCGGGCATGCGCAGCGCAGCCCCTACCTCTGGTGCTGGGGGTCCGTCATGAGCGCGCCGCCTGTCCCCAGTTTTTTTGCTTCCACAGCGAACGTATTTCGCTTTCAACTCTTGCGCATCGTGCGAGGGCGCAAGCTTCGCTTTGGTGTGATTGCAGTCTTGCTCGTTGTGATCGGCACAGCGGTCGCGCGCTTCACTGGCGGAGCTGCCCATCCGGAGCAGGTCTTTGAGACCGGCGTGCGCACCGGCTTCATGCACATGCTCGTGTACCTTCTGCCCTTCCTCTTCATCTCCGGCACCATTGCGGAAGAAGTCGAGAGCCGTACCTTCACCTTTATCGCGCTAAGGCCTACCGGCCGCTTTGCCCTCACCACCGGCAAATACGGCGCGGGTGTTGCCGTCGCAACCGCACTCATCACCGCTGGGCTCGTCTTGCTCTTCCTGTGCTGCTTCATCACAACGCCAGCCCTACTCGGCGAGCACATTAAAGAATTTCTGCGCGTGCTTCTGGCGTGCTTACTCCTCGTCTGGGCGTACGGCGCTATGTGTATGATGTGGGGCGCACTCGCGGTTGAAGCCGCCGGCATTGTCTCAGCGTTGTACTTGGGTGTTGTGGAGTTTGCTTTCTCCTACGTGCCACTTCTGAAATTCATCTCGATGAACCATTACGCGACCGCCATCGCCGGCTACCATGATGACGTGTCCGAGATGCTGCAGCGCCTCGAGCTCGACGTGCCGGCGGCGCTCTGCGTGGTGATCATCGTAGTCGTTACTGCCTTGTTCTACGGCCTCGCCGCTCTCGTTGTTAGCGCGAGCGAGTACCGCACCTCCAAGGCTTAGCGATGCGTGTTCTGAGTTCGTTCAGCGCAGTTCCTGCCGAGGTCGGACGCGGTCAGCTCTTTCGCCAGCGCGTCGTATCGGTACCCAACGAACGCATCTTCGTCATCGCGAGCGCTCTAGGTATGCCGCGGCTCTGGCACGTCGGAAATCAAACCGCGCTGGGCGCCTTCGTCGAGTCACTCGCCAAAACCCAAAACGCACCTATCCGAGATCGCTTGGACGTTGCAATGCATGTGGCGCGGTCGGCACTCGTGCAAGCGTGTCAGATCCTCGTCGAACGCATCGCACCCGATGTTGCGATGCTCGCGATGGCCATTGAGGACGACGGCGTCCACGTAAGCTCGGTCGGAGCCGCGCGCGCGTACATCTATCGCGGCGGCGTTCCGCAACGCCTCACGCCACGAAGCGACGACGTGGGCGGCATACTCGTTGAGGCGCCTGTGCGCTCTCACATGCCTCTCGAGCCAGGCGACATCATTCTTGCGGGCAGCGTTTCAGCATTCTCGCAGCACGCGGTCGCTCGCATCACCGCGATTCTGACCGCCGACCGCGAGACCACACCCTCGACGCTTGCCAACGTGCTCACCGAGCCTGCGGCGAAATCGGGCGTGGGCGCGGCGGCGGTGGTGATACGCCTGTAGAGCTACTGCTCGAAGCAGTAGAGATGCGCGAAGTTGTTGCAAGCCGTGGGCCCGTACCACGTGCTGAACGTGGCACCGGCGGAAGCATTGCCGTGCATGCCGGAATCCCCTGTCGAGCTGGACGTCCAATTCGAGCAATGAGCGCCGTTCGCTGTACCGTTGTCATTCGCGCCGGTCCAAACGTGCGCGTTCGCGTGAGGATTGCCCATCTCGTCCATAGCAACGGCGACCGCGATCCCATCAACGAGATCCGACCAGTCATCGCAGATGATTCTCGGTGTCGTTCCATCCATCCGATAATACGGTACCGAAGCGTGTGCGATTCTCACGGACGGGGACGTGGTGGCGTCACCCAGCCATGCTGCGAACGTGCCGATTAGGCCACCCGATGCGGCGGCGGCGTTGCACAATGCGTCGGCCCCCGAGGCGCCACCGAGGTTTCCTGCAAAGGCCATCGACGTAACAAATACACGCTTGCCGACTACGCAGGCGCTATCAAGGCATACGGCGCGTGCACCGCAATCGGCATTCGATAGGCATGATGTACGGCACTCAGGCGTCGTTCCCGTGCACTGATAAGGCGCGCACGTCGCGCTCGCTGCTGCGACGAACACGTTCTCCGGACAGTCCAGAGACAGGCCGTTGCAGATTTCCTCGACGTCGCATGTCCCGGCGCTTGCACGACATACGGTTTCTGCAGGAGAGGCTTCGCACGCTGGGCTCGACCCACTGCAGAATCCCGTGGCACACATGCCATCGCATTCATCTGCGGGATCCGTTGTGGCTAGCACTGGCGCGCACTGACCGTCGCTCAGACCGGTGTCGGCTGCAACACACGACTCGCACGTACCACTGCACTCGGTGTCGCAGCAGACCGTGTCGACGCAGTTACCCGTTTGGCACTCCGCACCAGCGTGGCAAGCCTCGCCATTGTCGCGAAGCGCGAACCCCGTATCGACGCCCGCGTCCATCGAAGCATCGGTTGCAACACCAGCATCGGAGAGCTGCGCGTCTTGCATCAATGCATCGGCAGCACTCGCGTCCGTTGCGCCAAAATCGGGAGCGCCGGCATCGGCCATCGCAGCATCGGAGGGCACAGACGCATCGCCGTCTCCGCAACCCGCTGCGCAGAGCACAAAAATCATCATGAAAGATCGCGTATGGCCGGCGAGCGAAGAAGTCCGAGTCATGTGGACTTGTTAACCCGCCGAGAACTACTAAGTCAATTGCATTATATTGCATCTTTCGGATTATTCTATAAATAGACCGATATTTACTGTGTTTTTAAAATACAAGTCATCTGCTTCATAAATGGATAGACGCATTTTGTGTGGCACACTCTGCGCCGCAATGGCAAAAGGGGCGGATACTCGTATCGCGCTGATGCGCGCCGCGGAGCGGCTTTTTTCGAAGAACGGCGTGGCTGCTGTGTCGCTTCGCGAAGTCGCGTCCGAGGCTGGCCAGCGGAACGTCTCCGCAGTGCTTTACCATTTCGGTACGAAGGTTGAGCTGCTCGAGTGTGTGCTCGAGCGTCATTCCGATCCGATCCAGAAGGTCTGCGCGGAGCGCGTAAATCGATGGCAGAACGACGCCTCCGTAACTATGCGGGACGTGATCGAGTTGCTCGTCAGCGAGCTAATCAAGAAGCTCGACGATCCTGACGGCGGCCGAGCCTATCTTGCGTTATGCGCGCAGCTTGCAGCGAGTCCAGATTTTCCCCTCACTGAACGGCGCGCCGCTCAGGCCCCGGGAGCGATGCAGCTAAGCGCCAAGCTTTTGAGTTTCAGTGCACCGATTCCGCCTCAAGTCTTTCCGCTACGCATGATGCGATTCGCGAATATTCTCTATCTCTCGTTCGCCGATTACATTCGCGTCTCGAATGCAGGCTTCGCCATCCCACGCGAGATCTTCTTCGAAGAGCTTACGGGCGCTCTGGCGGCTGTCGTGACCGGGCCAATCCTAGCGCCGCTCAGCCAGTCGCATCCGTGATGCCAAGGAAATTCTTCGCGGGCAAAGAAGACTTTGGCACCGCTGCTCGACACGCTTGGCATCTAACGTTCGTATGAACAAGACCTTGATCGCCTTGTTGCTCGCCTCATTCTTGACGGCTTGCGGGGGCAGTTCGAGCTACCTCCAGCGCTTGCGTGCAGACACGCAGCGCAACGTCGGCGACGTCTACGGCACCAGAACGACGAGGGCATCGACGCGTGTATGTGCCATAAAGCCGAGCGTCTTCGGAACGTGTACTACGGCAAGCACTGTCCGGTCGGCGTGTCGCAGTGCAGGCTGGGGTCGATGTTGCGGCAGAAGATATTGCCGCCGAAGAAGTTGCAGCGTGGCGCGCAGACGCTGATCGTTTCCGTCCAGCACACTTGCGCGAGATCGCCAACGCCCACGCAATCCGCGTCGCTCGTGCATCGACAGGTGAAGATGTCGGTGGTGCCGTCCCCGTCGTCGTCGACACCATTGCAGCACTCGGCATCGAATGGATTGCAATCGTTGTCCGAGCAGTCGACGCGTGAGTCGCAATCATTGTCGCGGCCGTCGGTGCACGAAGCGATGTTGCCCTCCTGCGTCGCGATGCACATGGGGCCTGCGTCCGTACCCAGGTCGACGCCCAGGTCCGGTGGGCCGCCATCGACGGCCATATTGCACTCGGGCGCCATAACGCAAAGGATGTCCGCGCAGTCCACGAATCCGTCACAGTCATCGTCAACGCCGTTGACGCAGTCCTCGGTCGGACCGGGCACGCAGCACGCCACGTCGCCGGCGCAATCGGGGTCTCCGCAGTCGCTGCGGCCATCGCAATCGTTGTCGACGCCATCCACGCAGCTCGTCTCGAAGGGGTCGCAGCTCACGACGCAACTCGGATCGGCCACACACGACGTGTCATCGCAGTCGACGATGCTGTCGCAGTCGTTGTCGCGACCGTCATCGCATACTTCCGATGTCGGGAAGCAACACGAGGGGCTCGCTGCGCAATCGGGGTCTCCGCAGTCGAGTCGACCGTCGCAATCATCGTCGAAGTTGTCGTTGCAGACCGTTTCCGACGGATCGCATGACGAGCAGCCCGGGTCGAACGCGCAGCCCGGATCGTCGCAGTCGATCAGGCCGTTGCAGTCCTCATCAAAACCCGACGTGCAAAGCTCGAACGGCAAGCACAGCAAGCATTCGAACGACGACGCGCAATCCGAATCGTTGCAATCGATGATGTCGTCGCAATCGTCGTCCCGTCCGTTGCGGCACGATTCGACCACGCAGCCCGTACCGCAACGCGGATCCGATGCGCACGCGGGATCCGCGCAGTCCGACAGACCATTGCAGTTGTCGTCGATGCCTGTACCGCACAACTCAAACGGCAAACAGAACTGGCAGGAGATGTCCGCCGCGCAGTCGGAGTCTGCGCAGTCGGTGAGGCTATCGCAGTCGTTGTCGGTGCCATCACGGCAGATCTCGACGCGTCCACATACGATGCACGACGGATCGCGCGCGCAGTCTGTGTCCGTGCAATCGCTCGCGCCGTCGCAGTCGTTGTCGCGCGCGTCACGGCACACTTCGGGGAAGCATGAGGTGCAAGCCGGCGACGATGCGCAGTCCGTATCCGAGCAGTCGGCTCGGCGGTCGCAGTCGTTATCAAGCCCGTCGTCGCACACTTCGGCGCTGCAAACTCGGCACAGCGGGTCGAGCGCGCAATCGGAGTCCGTGCAGTCGATGCGGCCGTCGCAGTCGTTGTCCGTCGAATCGTTGCAGATCTCTGGGCGGCATGTGAAGCACGCCGGATCCAAGCGGCAATCGCTATCTGCGCAATCGACCTGCGTGTCGCAATCTTCGTCCGCACCGTTGTTGCACACTTCAGCGATCGGCGTGCACATGCATGAGGGCGAGCCCAAGCAATCCGTGTCGAGACAATCGATTGCGCCGTCGCAGTCTTCGTCTGCGCCAGTCGCGCACAGCTCGGCCGTGCACATCGCACAAACTGGATCAGAGCCGCAGTTCACCGTGTCGCTGCAATCGGCCGTGCCGTCGCAGTCGTCATCGCGTCCGTTGGTACAGACCTCGGGAACGGGGATGCAGCATGCACCTGTCGTCGAGCAGGTCGGGTCGACGCAATCCGTGAGGCCATCGCAGTCGTCGTCGCGATTGTTCGTGCAAACTTCGGTCGAGGGAATGCAGCAGCCCACGGCCGACGCACAATCGCTGTCGCTGCAATCGGTGCGGCCATCGCAATCTTCGTCCAGCATGTCGAAGCAGCTGGTCTCGCGCGACGCGCACACGATACATCCCGGATCGCTTACGCAGTCGTTGTCCATGCAGTCGAAGAGGCCGTCACAGTCTTCGTCGGTTCCGTCGGTGCAGAACAGCTCGCTCGGCAAGCACGTAATACACTCGGCCGTGCCGATGCACTCCGTGTCGACACAATCGAGTTGACCGTCGCAATCGTTGTCGACGTTATCGAGGCATCTCGTTTCGGCGGGATCGCAAGGCGTCATGCACAGCGGGTCCGCCATGCAGTCGGGGTCATCGCAATCAAGCAAGCCGTCGCAGTCTTCGTCGCGGGTATCGCGGCACGCGGTTTCGTTCGGTTCGCACATCATGCAACGCCGATCCGACGCGCATTCCATGTCCGCGCAATCGGCCAGGCCGTTGCAATTGTTGTCGACCATGTCGTTGCACGATTCGGGAAAGCCGGGCGCGACCGACGAATTGCGATCGTCACAGTCGGTGCCGCCGCACGCGATGTCGGTCGCGGTATCCATGTCGAAGTCGCGCGGCATATGTGCGCAACCACCGGTCGAGTCATCGCAGATGTCGATCGTGCAATCGTTCATGTCGTCGCAGCTCGGGCTCATGCTCGGTACGCAACCGCGCGTTACGTCGCAGGTCTCGTCGCCGTTGCAAGCCAAGCCGTCGTTGCAGAGCATGTCGTTTGGCGTGCTGACGCAAGCGCCCATCGACTCCACGCAGTCGTCCATCGTGCAGTCGAGCGGATCCGCGCACAGAACCATCGAGCCGCCCTGGCAGCGACTGCCGACGCATTGCTCCGTGCCGTTGCAGAAGAAGCCATCTTGGCAGTCGGCGCCCGACGTGCACCGGCGCTCGGTACAACCCACCATAGGATCGCAAAGCTGTCCGGTGGGGCAGAGGTCGGAATCGGGAATCGATTGGCAGGAGCGCGTTGCTTCGACGCATGTGTCGGCAGTGCAGGCGATCCTATCGCCGCAAACAGTCGCCATGCCCGGCGCACATCGGCCACCGACACACGTCTCTGTGCCGTTGCAGAATACACCGTCGTCACACTGAATGTCCGTGCGACAAAAACCCCCGCCATCGTTGGCGTCGATGCGCATATCGGTCGGGGCATCCGTGCGAGCATCGGTCGCGCCGTCCATCGAGCCATCGACGCGTGCGTCGAAGCGGGCAAAGCCGCCGTCTTCAAAACGGTCGAGAGGGGTTCGGCCGCATGCGCTCATTACTAAGGAAGAGAGCAGAGCCGTGACTAAAGCCGCACGCGACAAGCCAAAAGACATAACGACCCCTTACGAGTACTAAGCCCCACCAACGCCCTGACACGGCGAGCGCGTCGCAATCAGGTTAGCAGAGAACGCGCCAGGCTCCGAAAACACTGACAAATGGCCGTGCCGGTCAGTTTCCTTCTAAGAATCGCTCGCTCGCCTCGCGCCAAGTTGGCGCAAGGTGTGTCAGTGCATGAGCGTCTGCAGGCGCTTGCACCTTTGTTGACCCGATCCGCGGCGGCACCGTGTAATTCATTTATGAAGCGCACCGTTTCGATTTCCGCCTCACTCGCAATTCTCACGCTCAGTCTTTCCAGTGCCAGTGCCGACGGCCCCCGTGCTCGCGACACCGAGGTGAACTGGGCAATACCGAATGTGTTGCCCGACGCGACGGGTCGCATCGCTGCTCCTACGCCCGCGCCTCCCACCTATGTAGAGATCCCCGCGGTGCCGGTGGTTCATCCGCCGGTCGTCGTGCGGCAGCGCGTGGAGATCTACGGAGCGCCGCGGCACGACATTGCACCTGCATCCGTAGTCACGACGACGGCGCCACAGAACCTGATGGGCGCGGTCGTCACGACGCCAACCCCGACTTCAATCGAGCTCAGCGGCGAAGCACGCGCGAACGAGCCCGCCGTGGCCCCCCCGAGCGAAGCGGTTAGCGTCGAGGTCGAGCCTCTAACCGCACGCGAGCCAAGCGCCGCGCCCGCCGCGGTCCCGCAAGCGCCTGCGCCGACGGCTACGCCGGCCACGACGCCCGCGGCGCGCGCCAACGCTGCAGCTGAGCCTGCCGCGGTAAGCTCGCTTGAGCCGGTCTTTATGACGCCACGCCCGGGTCGTGCGCGCATTACTTCGCTAACGACAGCTCCGCCGCCCGAATCACTCACCCGAATTGAGACGCCCCGCCACATTGAGAATGATGGCGTTGTGGATACGCGTCTTCCGCGCGGACGCGCCATCGCCAATCTCTCGGGGGATGCGTGTATGGAGCTCTTGCGCGAGCGCCATATCCCATTCGAAGAAGTGGATGCGCAATCGGCTGAGGGCGTCCGCACCCCGATCCGTGTTCAAGGACCGCTTGCCGGAATCGAGATTGCGCCGCGAGAAGATAACGACCGCCTCCACGCGGTCATGGATTGCCGCATGGCCGTAGCGGTGCTCGCGTGGGCGCCAGCGTTGCGCGCCGCCGGCGTGCGCCGCATCGAGCACTATTCAATTTATCGCCCGCACGCCGTGGTTGCCGGCACAGATACGCGCAGTGGTCACGCCAATGCGCTCGCACTCGATTCGGCGGTCTATTACTTCGACGACGGCACGCATGCCGACATACTCCACGAGTGGGGTGATCGCACGCATGGTGAAGATCCCTGCGGCGAATACGAAGGCGAAACCGATCACGCTCGAAGCATGCGCCGCGTCGTGTGCAGCGCTATTCGCGACGAGATCTTTGAGATCGTGCTCACTCCGCACTACGACCGCGCGCACCAGAACCACGTGCATCTCGAGCTGCGCCCCAACGTGAACTGGGCATTCATTCACTGAAAAGGGGACAGTCCCCTTTTTCTGAAAAGGGGACTGTCCCCTGCTTTGCATCGGCCGTGGGCAACGCGTAGGCTTTGTTGTTATCTCTGGAGGCAGACAATGCGTAAACTTATTTTGGCTTCTCTTGTTCTCACGATGGCCGCGTGCGGGGACGATGCTGTCAACGCCGGCACGGATATGGGAACGGCATCCGATCTTGGTACGGCCGCGGACTTGGGAGCTCCGGTTGATTTAGGCGTGAGCGCCGATCTCGGAGCGCCGGTCGATGCTGGCGCACCCGTCATCACGCTCGTCGATTGCCCCGCGACCGAAGTATCTGTCATCGATGCGTCTTACGAAGCGGGCTTCGGCACAGTGGGCGCGCCAAACTTCATCGTTTCGCAGATCGTGAAAATCCATAACCTCGACGCCTTCCCGCACACAGTCACGCAGCGCACAGAAAGCACGGGAACACCGGTCTCATTGGTAGGCGGCTTTGAGTTCTCCCTCGAAGAGAGCGCCGACATCTGCATTCGCTTCGATGCCCCCGGCACCTTCCCCTACTACTGCGAATTTCACACCTCGATGCAGGGTGTGTTCAACGTGATTCAGCCCACCCGCTGAGCTTTCGAGAGCCCGGAATAGTAACGAAGCCCACGTGTTAGCCCGGGGCCCTTCCTTGACAGGGGGAGGGCCCTAGCTACATTCGCGACCCGCCCGGGGTTTGGGGCGCGAAAAACCCACGAGGTTTCATGAGTGACGTGATGATCGAGGCCCGAGATCTGACTAAGATCTACGGGGAATATCGAGCGATCGACAAGGTCAGCTTCGAAGTGCGTAAAGGCGAGGTCTTGGGCTTCTTGGGCCCGAACGGCGCCGGCAAAACCACGACGATGAAGATTCTCACCTGTTTCATCGCGCCGACCGACGGCACGGCGAAGGTGAACGGATGCGACGTATTCGAGGATAGCCTCGGCGTACGCAAGGCCATCGGCTATCTGCCGGAGAGCACCCCGCTCTACGTCGAGATGATGGTCCTTGAGTACCTCGAGTGGGCGGCGCGTATGCGTGGCCTGCGCGGCGAGGAAGCGAACAAGGCCATCAAGCGCGTCGTCGAAGAGACGGCTCTTGGCGATGTGCTCGCCAAAGAGATTCGCGAGCTCTCCAAGGGCTACCGGCAGCGCGTAGGTCTGGCGCAGGCCCTCGTACACTTGCCGCCGATTCTTATTCTCGATGAGCCGATGAGCGGACTCGATCCGAACCAGGCGATCGAGATTCGTGATCTCATCACGACGATTGGCAAAGAGCGCACCGTCATTCTCTCGACGCACAACCTCGCTGAGGTTCAAGTGTCATGCGACCGCGTGCTTATCATCGCCAAGGGTAAGATCGTTGCGGACGATACCCCGCAGGCGCTTACCGATCGTGGTGGCAAGGGTCGCGTCGTGGTTTCGTTCGTGAAGAACGGAAAGAGCGAAGCTGAGCTTCGTGAGATCCTCGGTCGCGTGTCGGGCACAGATCTCGTGCGTCCGATCGATTCGCTCGCCGGTGAGATTTCGTTCGAAGTCGTTCCCAGTGGAACAACCGATCTCCGCCCATCGATCTTCCGCGCCGCGGTCGAGAACAACGTCACGCTCATTGGTCTTCGCCAAGAGAGCCAGAACCTCGAAAACATCTTCCGCGATTTGACGACGTCGGCCGACACGTCGAAGAAGTCGGGACCCAAGAGCGAATCCGCCAAGAGCGGCTCCTCAAGCGAATCGAAGGACGCCTGAAATGCAAAATACGATGACAGTCGCGCGACGCCAGTTCGCGAGCTACTTCAACGGGCCGGTGGCGTACATCGTCATGGCGCTCGTTTTGCTCGCCCTCGGCGTCTTCTTTTGGCAGGATTTCTTCTTCTTTCGCCGCGCATCGGTAAGTCGCATGTTCGACTTGTTCCCGATCTTCCTGCTTCTCGCAGCGCCCGCTCTCACGATGGGCCTCCTCGCCGAGGAGAAGCGCAACGGCACCATCGAGCTTCTGCTCACCATGCCCATCAAGGATTCCGAAGTAATCGTCGGCAAGTTCCTCGGCGTGCTTGGCGTCTATGCCGTGATGCTCGTTCTCACCCTCGCCTATCCAATCAGCGTCTCGACGCTCGGCGATTTGGACTGGGGACAAGTGTGGGCCGGCTACTTCGGTCTCTTCTTGGTTGGCGGTTCGATGTTGGCCATCGGCATCATGTCCTCGAGCCTCACCGACAATCAGCTGATCTCCTTCTTCGTGGCGGCGGCGATTTGTTTCACGCTCTACATCGTCAACCGCTTCTTGCCCTTCATGCCGCCAGCGCTCGCGACGCCCATCGAGTGGATCAGCTTGAGTTACCACTTTGAATCCATGGGACGCGGCGTCATCGACTCGCGCGATTTGATTTTCTTCTTCTCTTTGATCGGTGTGGTTTTGCTTATCGCATTCCGCGCCCTCGAAAGCCGACGGTGGAAGTGATTTATGGCCATGCATAAACGCACAAAAGCAGCGACCGAGTCGCTTGGTTTCCTCCTCATCATCGCGGCGGTCCTCGTCGTCTTGAACTTCCTCGGCGTCTTTGCATCGACGCGTTTGGATCTCACGCACAACCGTCTTTTCTCGTTGTCGAACGGCTCGCGCGATGTTGCGCATCGCCTTCACGATCGCATGACGGTTACCGCGTACTTCACCGAGAACCTTCCGCCTCCGCACAACGCGACTGAGATGTACGTCCGCGATATGTTGCGCGAGTACGAAGTGGCCTCGGGCGGCAATATCCGCGTGCGCTTCGTCAATCCCGACACCGACGAGCTTCGTGAGCAGGCAACGACCGCAGGCCTTGCCCGCCTTCCGCATCCTTACGCGGGCAACGACACGCAGCAGGTAACCGAAGGCTTCCGCGGCATCGTCTTCGAATACCTCGACGAAAAGCGCGTTCTCGACAACGTGACCACCGAAGGCCTCGAGTACGACATCACTCAGCGCATCAAAGAGATGGCGGGCGACAAGGTGAAGGTCGGCATCCTTTCAGGACACGGCGGTCCGACGCTTGCGCAAGGTCTCACCAAGTTGCGCGAGTCGATGCCGACGTACGAGCTCAGCGAAGTCTCGGCGAACCAAGAGATCCCCGCCGACATCAAAGCCCTGCTCATCATTGGTCCGGAAACTGAGATCACCGAGAACGAGCTTCGCTACATCAATCAATACGTGATGCGTGGCGGCTCGCTCGGCATCTTTGGCGGCGCGATGAAGGTCGACATGCAAGAAGGCAACGCGACCACCGTGAGCACGGGCATCAATCGCCTTCTCACCGCGTGGGGCGTGCGCATGGATCCGAATGTCGTCGCAGATGCTACCTGCAAACAGATCCCGATGCAGGTCGCACAGGGCTTCCAGCTTCCCGTTCCCTTCCCGCCCGTGCCGATCGTCTCGATCGAAGAGCATATGCAGAGCCATCCCGCGGTGTTCCATCTCGCGCAGACGGTCTTGCCGTTCACGTCGAGCATCACGCGCAATCCAAATGCGACGGGCCTCACCGGCGTGCACATCACGACGCTCGCCAAGTCGACCGAGAACTCGTGGCAACTCACGGGCGAATCGATTTCGCTGCGCCCGCGTCAGCCGGGCGAATGGCGTTCAACTCAGACCGGCGGACATGGCCCCTACGCGCTCGCGGTCGGTATCGATGGCACTCTTCCGAGCGCCTTTTCGGCAGCTGCCATGAGCGCGAGCGGCAGCGACGCTCCCGCGGCCAGCACCATCCAAGCGCCCGATCGCTCAGCACATCCTGTTCAGGTATTCGTGGTGGGCACCGCAGGGTTCTTGCGCGACGAGCTGCTTCCGGACAATCAGCGCGGCGGACCTGCGCAAATGCGTGCAGCACTCGCCTTCCCGCTCAATGCCATCGATTGGGTTGCGCAGGATGACGACATGATCGCAGTTCGCGCCAAGAACGCAGAAGACCCGGCTCTTCGCGTGCCCGAGAACGTCACCCAAGCTGAGAACGATTTCCGCTCGGCCACCGAGGCTCAAGCAACCGCTGCCGAAGGCCAAGACCGCGCAGCGTTCGAAGCCGCAGGGCAACACGGCGAGCAAGCAGTGACTCGCTACAAAGCAGCCATGGAAGCTTGGGATCGTAAGAAGGCGATGTACCGCTGGGGCAATATGCTCGGCGCGCCGTTCTTGATCGCCATCTTTGGCGTGATTCGCTGGCGCATGCGCAAAGCGAAAAAGGCAAACCTCAAGCTCGCGTAACTAAGGACTCGACGAACATGAAGCAGAATCGCTTGCTCTTTGGTCTAGGTTTCCTCGTAGTCTTGCTCGGCCTCGCGGCGTTGATGGTGCGCAATCGTGCGAACGACGACGCTGCGCCCACGGTCGATGCAAGCGCCACCCGCGCGCTGCCCGATGTCGACAAGACGCGCATCGACTCACTCGAGATTCGTCGTCCCAACGAAGCGCCCATCCAGCTCGCCAAGCGTGGCGAAAACTGGCACGTCGTCGCACCGGTCGATGCCGTGGCGGACATGGCGACGGTGAACACCGCCCTTGAGCGTCTCGATGAGATGGAAGCGGTTCGAGTCGCGGCATCCCGCGCCGAGAACTACGAGCGCCTGGAAGTTGATGCTGCACATGCGGTGCGCGTGATCGCGAAGAGCGGTTCGACGCAACTTGCCGACCTGTGGATCGGCGCTTCGTCGGGCAACAACACGATGGTGCGAGTGGAAGGCCAAACCAGCGTCCTCGCCGTCGATGGCGCTTTGCGCTTTGCGTTCAACAAAGAGCTCAAAGAATGGCGCGACCGTGCGATCACAGACTTCAACGCGGATAGCGTGACCGCGGTCGTCTTTCAGAACGAGCACGGGCGCTTCGAGTTCGCCAAACAAGCGGGCACCTGGGTGCCGCAGGCAGGCACGCCGGCCATCGAGCGTTTCGCGAGCAACAAGGTTCAGCAGATTGTGCAAAGCCTCGCTCGTTTGCGCGCGACTGACTTTGGCGCCGCCGAAGCAGGCATGGAGCAAATCGGCGTGACCGCGCCGACGGCTGCGTCGATCACGTTGACCATGAGCGACGACGCCGGCGTCTCGCAAATCGTTTTGCGTCGCGGAGCTGCGCACGGCGACGACAACAACGAGTTCTACTTGGTGAAGGAAGGCAGCACGGTCGTGTACGTGGTGTCGAGCTACGCCGGCAACCGCATGGCACCCGACGTTGCAGCGCTTCAAGATCCGCCCGACTCAGGCGTCGCAGCAGCACCGCCCGCCGAAGGCCCGCCCGGAATGCCCGGCATGCCTCCCGGAATGCCCCCCGGAATGGGAATGCCCGGCGCCGGTGGCCCAGGTGGCCCCGGCGCAGGATCAATTCCTCCCGAAGTCATGGAACAACTCCGCCGCCAAATGCAGCAACAACAAGGCGCTCCGCACTAAAATCGGGGACGATCGGTGAAATAGTGAAATAGCGTTTCGCGCATCCTGCTATTTCACTATTTCACCGATCGTCCCCTGCTCCGCACGAAACTGGTGCGTTGCACGCAGTGGTGGCCGCGCTTTACGGTCTGCACAACGCGCACGCTGATCTACGCGAGTTTTTTTCGCACTCGGCTTCACGTTGCCGGTCATCGTGATCTACGGAGGCGTGATGGTCATACAAGCCACGATCATTCATGCGAACACTCGTATGCACTACGACTGGCTTGAAAAGCTCATCGTATCGCCCCGCTTCCATCATTGGCACCACGCGTCCGACACCGAAGCCATCGACAAGAACTACGCGGCAACTTTCCCCGTCATTGATCGGATCTTTGGCACCTATCACCTGCCGCTAAAACGCTGGCCGCTCCATTACGGCACCGTGACAGGGAACGTGCCCGAGTTACTCATCGCGCAACAAGCCTTTCCGTTCAAGCAGACGCACAGATGAAAATGCTCGGGCAGCTCGCAGGATGCTAGAGCGACCAGCTATTGCGATAGCTCGGGATCGTTACAGCGAAGCGACCAAAGTGTTCGACCGTGATCCATATAGATCCATCGACTTGGTAGGGGATCACGATTTGCGGCGTGCGACCGCTTGCGACCTGCGAGACGACGTCGCTAGCGACTGTGCGCAAGAGAGCGAGCACCTGCTCGGGGTTTAGCTCAAGGCGGAACACAACGCGTGTGTGTGCACCCGGCGCGACCGTGCGCACGCGCAAGTTTTCGAGACGCTCTTGGCCGGTTACGACCGCGACAAGAAAGTTCGTGGCCGCCTGAGCGAAGTCGTGGATGTCGCGAATCTCGGGCTCGTTCGATTCGCACGCGTTGGCCGCATTCTGCGGACAGGAGTTGGGGTCTTCGCAAAGGCTCATGCATACGGCGCCAAGATTCTGTTGGCCTGTCGCAGCAGGGAACGCCGTGAAGGCTGCCAACGCAGAAGTGATCGGCAGTGGAATTGAGTTCGTGTTCTCGACGTCGAGCTCGACGTCAAACGAGAACTTCATATCTTGCGCAGTCGGAGCGGGCCCGAGCAGATTGCACACCAATGGATTTGCAACTTGCGGACACATGGCGCGTGCGATTTGCTGTTCGGTGGGCGAGTGCGTGAGCAAGACGGAGGCGACGCTCACATTGGGCGGAATGGGCCGCGGGACCGAACTTCCGCCGTTGCGCATGGGGAACTGAAATCCCGCGCACCCACTAACAAACAACGCCACCGTCAAGAGCGATGCTAAATGAGAGTCTTTCACCGATGGTTCCTATCGCTACGGGTCAGTGTCACTTTCGACGAGCTGCGCTGCGGCCTATTCAACTAGGCATCACGCGCCGCGCGGCGTAGCCGGCTGCTATTTCACTATTTCACCGATCGTCCCCGATTTACATTCCGATTTGTGGGGTTAGGCCGGCGTGGGCTTGGCGCATGAAGCGCATTGTGTCGGCGATGCCGGCATCGGTGCTCGTCGAGACGAAGTGACCGTCGTCGCCGGAGTTGGGCATGTACTGACGTAACGCGTAGGTGCGCGCGACGCCGTTGATGGTGACGTTGCCGGAGATGGGCGGCGCGACTTCGTAGAGGCCGAAGCTCGACGTGAGCAGCGGCGTCACTTGTTCGAAGTTGCCGGCGTTCGCCAATGCTTGCAGCGTCGGCTCCGGCGAATAGGTGTCGCCGAGGCCGTAGGTCATGAAGACGTGGCGTCCTGTGTCCGTGCCGACAGGCTCGTTGCGGAAGTGACGGGCGTAGTTGACGGGATCAACGCTGTCGAAATATTGCTGGAAGATCGCCAAGACCGGATGCCATTCGCCCCCGGCAAGATTCCCCTCATTGTCTGCGTCGAGCAGCGCGAAGGGAAGAATGCCAGCGATGTCGACCGGTTTTGATTTGCTCAAGAGAGAGCGTGTAAGGTCGCCGCCATCGCCCGAGAGCACCACAGCGAAAAGCTCGGTCTCAAACGGCATCATCAAAGACGCATGCGTCGCGCCCTGTGAATGCGCGAACAGTGTCACGCGTGTCGGATCGAACATCGTATCGCCGACGGTGGGCAGCGTCACGGCCGTGCTTGCGTGTGACGTCGCGAAGTACACGAGCGACATGAGATCGATGGCACCTTGCGTGACGTTGTCACGCGCAGCGCGTGGATTGGCGAAGTTGTAGAAGAGTTGCTCGGACGAGCGGGTGCTCTCGCCGCGACGTGCGCCATGTTCTGGCAAATCGATGGTGAGCGTTGCTGCTGGCGACGTGACATCTGCGCCGATGGTGACGTTGGTCGCAAGGTTTCCGCGCGCGGCACCACGGAAACTGCCTCCGGTGCCGTGACCGTGCAACATCAGGGGCCAGCCCGAAGAGGGCATCGCCGCCACTTTCGGAATCGTCAGGGCAAAACAGACGTTCTCCGTCCGCGCGACGACCGGGTTGCCACTGCCATCCAGCATGACGCCGCCACCTTGCTCGGGCGTTTCGTAAGGTGCAGTTCCCTGCTGAAAGATCGGCAACGCGATGCGCCCGTGAATCTCATAGAAGTTTGGATCGGCTGCGCCGCACGAACGCTCGGGCGTGCCGTCATCGCACGGCGAAGTAACGCCAGTATCGCACAGAGTGAGGTCAGACACGGTCGGCGCAGCACTCGAGCGAATGACTTCGCGCGCCCTCTGCACAACGTTCTCGACGTTTTGCGTGGTGAACACGGTCGCGTTGAGCACCGTGCTCGGATCGCGACTGACGCTGGCCAAGTAGGCGCGCAAAGGCGCATACGCCGCGTACGCAGCCGTGAGCGCCGTGTCGCTAGGGGCCGTCGCCGCCATCATTGCCGCAAAGTCGGGAGACGTTTGGAACGAGCCGCCATCGGCAGGCACCAAGCTCGTCGAGACGATTGCCGCATACGTCGTGCCGGGACGCAATGGTGCTCCGTGCGGCGGCTGCATCGCAAACCAGTTTGGACAGATGTAGCGCGTAAGCATCCCCGACTGGGTGAGCCACGAAAGACCGGTAGCTTGTCCGTAGGTGGGCGAGCTCGGCGTAATGTCGACGAGCGTGATAGCGCCACCGACGGCGTCCCAGTTGTAGCGGCTCGAGAAGCGGAAAAAGATCCGCGGATTCGTCGAGAAGCCGTGCAGATCTTCTTCAGAAGCACGTAGGTAGCGATCGATGATGTCGACCGGCAATACGGTGCCCGGGTGCGGATGATTCGCGAGATTCAAACCGGTCGCAGTGAGACGAGCGTCATTCGGATACGGAAGGCGATAGAAGTCACCGTCCGCAGCAACACCGCGCGGGACGTCGAAGTATGCACGCGGCGCGCCGAGGTCTTCAGTGCATGACTCGCCCGCCCAAAACGGGATCGACGGAATAGCGACCGAGCTGGGAGGCGGGCTCAAACACGCAGACCCACCGGCGGGTGAGGGGAGACAACTCAATCCCGCGAGACAATCCGCGCCGCTCGTGCACGTTCCGCCAACATCGCCCGTTCCACTCGCCGCGCATCCGCCATAGAAACCAAAGACAACGCAGTTGAGACCTGCTTCGCAATCCGCTGTGCCATCGCATGCTTCACCCACGCCGCTCTCGCCCGCAGTTGCACACACGCGTTGCGAATTGCAGAAGAGGCCGGCGCCGCAGTCGCCGGTGAGCTGACAGAGGCTGCCTTCTGTTCCGGTTCCGCTCGTCGTGCACTGACCTGCTGCACAGACAAGGCCTACGCGACACGAAGTCGAGTCAGTGCACGCGCCGCCGTACGGAGTTCCAGCATCCGGCACAGATCCATCTGGAACGTCGACCTTGAAGAGGTTTGCGCAACCCGACAACGCCAACACAAAAACCACGAATGCGAACTGCCCCCACTTTGCCATCAGCCCCTCGTTTCAGGGCGCACAGTACGAGGTTCCGGCGCGGTAGAAAAGATCAGCCGCGAGCCATGCGAAAGGCGGCGACGGCGAGCGCGCCCCACCCGACCAGAAAACACAGCCCTCCAATTGGGGTCACAGCGCCCAGGGCACGCACACCCGTAAGCGCCATCGTGTAGAGACTGCCGGAAAAGAAAAGGATGCCCAGCGCAAACGCATAGACGGCAACGCTTACCGCGCGGTCCTGCGTTCGCGACAGCATCACGGCCGAAAGGCCTAGCGCGAGCGCGTGCGTAAGATGGTAATGCGCGCCGGTCTGCCACCACTCGACCCGCTTCGCCGAATCAGCCGCTCTCGCAAAAATGGGCCCTAGCCCGTGCGCACCAAACGCACCCAACCCGACAGCGAGAAATCCAAACGCGGCCGCCATAATCCAAGCAATACGTTCCACGCGTCGCAATGTGAGCCTTTTTTTGAAAAGTGCCCACTTTGCAAATGTTGAGAAGCGCGAGGAGGCGTGTTCTGATCCGCGATCTAGAGGAGATGCAATGACGCACGCCCAATCCGACACGATCCAAACCCAAGGCGGACAAGGTGGATGGGGACAGCCTCCCGGTGCGCCGCCGCCCGGTGGTCAGCCGCCCGGTGGACAAGGCGGATGGGGACAGCCACCCGGTGGTCAGCCCCCGGGTGGACAAGGCGGATGGGGACAGCCGCCGGGTGGTCAGCCACCCGGTGGACAAGGCGGATGGGGACAGCCTCCAGGTGGTCAGCCACCCGGTGGACAAGCGTGGGGTCCGCCACCCGGCGGTGGGGCGCCCGCAGGTGGCGCCACAACGTTTGACGAGGTGGTCGCCAATTTCAAACTCCTCATGCAGCGCGGTAACCCAGCGCTCATTCAAGCCTACATCGCGCTCGCTCTGGCAAGCGCGCTATTCGCGCTACCGAGCATCATCATCGGTCTCGCGACGCTTTCCGCGTTCCACTCAGGATCGCTCGCCGGCGCCGCGGGCTTTGGCGCGCTTGGCTTCGTTTTCGGCATCGTGCGTTTCGTCGGCGCGATGTTGATCGGTGTTTTGTACTACGGCATCACACGCACTCAGCGCGCATTGCTTTTCGAAGGTCCGCAGGCCGTCGCTGGCGGAGTGCAGGGCGTGCTCAAGCGCGCCACTGAGAACTTCGGCATGTTGCTCATCGGTTGTTTCATTAGCGGGCTTGTCATTGCTCTCGGCGTCATCGGCTGTGGCGTCGGAGTGTTGGTAACCGCATTCCTGTTCGGCATGACGCCCTACCTAATCGCCAATGGCATGAGCGACATCGGGGCCGCGCTCAAGCGTTCGTACGAGCTTGCGCTTCGCAACGTTACGCCGTTGATCTTGTGCATCTTGGTCATGTGCGCGGGGATCTTCGTGTTCTGGGCAATCGGCGCGGTCGCTGCCCTGATCGGAAGTGCGCTCGGCACTATCGTATACGGCATCGTCTCGTTCGTATTCTTGATCGCCGCAACGGCGTTCCAGTTTGTGCTCGCCCAGTTCATGAGCGCAGCGCACATCAGCATCGAAGCCGCTGACGCACAGATTCCAGTCGTTCGCTGAACACACTTACTCGAATGTTGCGCGCCACGCCTCGTGCACGCGCAGCGCCGTGAGCGCTTTGGTGAGCAAGGTCTTGCCCGGCTCGGTTTTGTGCCACGAGCTGAGGCCGCTCGGATGCGGCAGCGCAACATAATCCACATCGTGATCGAAGAAGCGCGCGCGTCGCACTTCCCCAACCGCTTCTTCGAGCAAGCCGAGCTTGTCCCCACGCACCTGCTCGATCGCCAAGCGTCCGACGGCGATCACGAGCTTGGGCCGAATGATGCGAACCTCTTCGCTCATCCACATCGCACACTGCTCAACTTCTTCACGCGACGGAACCCGATCGCCGCCGCCCTTTTTGGCTTTGCCCGGAAAGCATCGCGCGACTGCGGCAATATAAACCTTGGCTCGAAATTCTTCTTCGCTGACACCGAGCGTTTCAAACCAGGAAAAGAGTCGCTTGCCGGCCGTCCACGCGAAAGGTTTGCCCAGCTCACCTTCGCGGGGACCGGGCGCTTGGCCGATGAAGTAGATTCGCGTCGTGACGGCGGCGCCGCTCACCACCGGCCCGATCATGTCGGGGCAGCGTCGGCACTGCAGAAGCGATTCGCGATGAACCTTAAGCCGCGCGAGCATTGCGGGTTAATAGGGCCCGGGGCGTCCTACGGCACGTGAGAATCGACGACGCCGAAGTTACGCGCATTCAGCCGCCAGGCGCGCCCGACTATCACATCTCGTACGCGACGCTCGTCACGATGCAGTGCGGTCGGGCACCGAGTGCCCATTAATGCCCAACAAAGTGCACCTTGTCCGAGGATAGCCAAATGACGCGCCGCAACAGATCACGGCGGCCATGACCGAATCATGACAGTGCGGCGACACGGTCCGTACCTAGGGGTGTTTCACTAGAGCATCTCAAGGAGCCGCGCGTGACCGCCATTCTGATCTTCTTCGTATCGCACTGGATTCTGTCTGTGTTCTTCCAGACCTTCTTCCATCATCGCTATGGCGCCCACCGCATGTTCACCATGACGAAGGGTTGGGAGCGCTTCTTCCATCTCACCACGGTCTTCTTTCAAGGCTCCTCGTATTTGAATCCGCGTGCCTACGCGATTCTCCATCGCGAGCATCACGCCTTCAGCGATACTGCGCGCGACCCGCACTCGCCGCACATCTACCCCAACTTCTTCAAGATGATGTGGCACACCAAGCTTCGCTACGAAGGCATCAGCAAGCGCCGCATCCACGCCGAGCCGCGTTTTGAGGGCTGGACGCCCGAGTGGCCGGCGCTCGAGCGCGTTGCTGACAGCTGGCTCACACGCATCGCATTCGGCACTGCGTACACGATGTTCTACATTCACTTCGCGCCGAGCTGGCATTGGTTCTTGCTTCTGCCCGTTCACTTCTTGATGGGTCCGATCCACGGCGCCATCGTGAACTGGGGCGGACACAAGTACGGATATCGCAACTACGCGAGCGACGACAAATCGCGCAACACATTGATCTTCGACTTCCTCACGATGGGCGAGCTCTTTCAGAACAACCATCACAAGTTCGGTATGTCCCCGAACTTCGCGTCGCGTTGGTTCGAGATCGATCCTTCATGGCAGGTCATCCGCGTCTTCGCGATGCTCGGCATCATCAAGCTCGCGCCGAACTACCAGAAAGCTCGCTGGACGCCCGCTGACAACCAAATCAAGCCCGAAGCGCCCCTCGCTCCAGTTGCGCTCGAAGCTGCGGAGTAGCACGCTTCGCGCATGCTTATGCGCCAGTTCTTCGTAACGCCTTTCGCGATTTTCACGGTCTTGTTCGGATGCGCCTGCTCATCGAGTCACGGTGGGACATCCGACATTGATGGCGGCGCAGGGCGTGATGCGAGCGTTGACCTTGGCTCAGGCGATGCCTCGTCTACATCCGATGCGGGCGGCTCGCTGTGCATGCCAGCTCTGGAGATCCCTATTCGCGTCACCGTGGAAACGGCACTGGGCTTGGAAGCCAACTGCGAGGGTCCGACCGTGAGCGGCGAGCTTCAGGAACTCGTCGCCGACGAGGAGATGGATGGCGTCCGCTTTCGAATTGGCGTCGGCATGGGAGATCCAGGCTTTGACTTCGCTTGCTATCTGCACGTAAGCAACGTGGGAACAGACCTCGCAGATCACATCGCGGGCCTCGGCGCGGTGGTTCACGCCACGTTCACGGACACCTCGTTGCTCATAACGACCGACGCGGTGTGCGACTGCGTCTCGTGCGCGTGCGGGTTCGGCTTTCAGTTTTTCGCCAGCGACCAAACGCTCGGTGCCAGCAACGAGCCGGCCGCGGAGTTTAGCTTCACTCACGGTGACACCGTGTGCCACGACAGCATGAGCCCGCACCCAGTCTCCGTGTTCAATGTCGACATGCATGGCGGGTGGGGGGTGCCCTCAACGACGACGATCGCTAGCGCGCGCGAAGGGCAGACTGTGACGTCAGCCGTGTACGATTTTATTCGCCTAAGAACCGTTCGCTCGCATGTCCTCGATGCCCCGCCGAGCCAGTCAGCGGCGTGGGTCGCGTGGAAGGAGTCGGTCGACGGCTGAATAGGCTATATTTCCGGGCCGGTAGGCGGTTTGAGAACACTCCCACTTGGGAGTAAAGTCCGCCTCGATGGATCAAGATTTTGGCGAGAATCAGGGCCTCGTTGAAGAGCTCTACCTTCGTTATTGCGACAACCCCCTCTCCGTAGAGGAGTCGTGGCGGCGTTACTTCGAGAACCTCGATAACCCGCCGCGCGGACGAA
The DNA here is from genome assembly GCA_016712745.1 of Sandaracinaceae bacterium. Lineage (GTDB taxonomy): Bacteria > Myxococcota_A > Polyangia > Polyangiales > JADJQN01 > JADJQN01. The sequence continues at coordinate 181,395 of JADJQN010000004.1, read as the reverse complement.
CAGTTCCCGGCTCGATCGTTTCCCCGGTCGCGAAGGGCAATGGCAATGGCAACGGCAACGCACAAGCGGTGCGCTCGATGGGCACCGTCGCGCAGATCCTCCCGCGCGCGGCCGAGTACGTTCCGGGCTGGGATGGAACCCGCCTTCGCTCGTCCCACCCGCCCGCCAATGTTTCGGAAGCAACAGCCCTTCAAGGTCGTGTCTCCGCGCTCGTGAATGCTTATCGCGTGCGCGGCCATCTCTTTGCGAAGATCGATCCGCTTGGCCTTTTACAATCACCGCCGCCCGAACTCGACCTTTCCGGTTTTGGCCTCGCCGAAGTGGATGCCGACACCGAGTTCTCCACCGGCGACATGGCGGGTCCCGCCGAGCTTCCGCTTCGCGAAATCGTTGCGCGTCTGCAAGAGACGTATTGCCGTTCAATCGGCGTGGAGTTCACGTTCATCGATGAGCCGCAAGAGCGTCAGTGGCTGCAAGACCGCATGGAGCTCACGCAGAATCGCGTGGAGCTTTCGCGCGATGAGCAGGTTCGCGTTCTCACGAAGCTCTCGGACGCGGAAGTCTTTGAGACCTTTATTCACACCAATTTCGTAGGCGCAAAACGCTTCTCGCTCGAAGGCGGCGAAAGCGTGATCCCGCTTCTCGATCTTTTGATCGAGTACTCAGGACGCCTCGGTGTCGAAGAGATCGTCTTCGGCATGGCGCATCGCGGGCGCTTGAACGTGCTCGCCAACATCTTAGAGAAGAGCCCGAAGGAAATCTTCGTAGCATTCCAAGACAAATATCCGGAGCTCAACCTCGGTCGCGGCGACGTGAAATACCACCTGGGCTACTCGTCGGATCGTACGATCACGACGGGCCAGAAGGTGCATCTCACCCTCGCCTTCAACCCGAGTCACTTGGAGTTTGTGAACCCGGTCGTCGAAGGCCGCGTGCGTGCGAAGCAGGACCGCGCGGGTGATACCAAGACACGCACGCGCGTATTGCCCCTTCTCATCCATGGCGACGCCGCATTCATCGGTCAGGGCATTGTTCCCGAGACGCTAAACCTCTCCTTGTTGCAAGGCTACGCGACGGGCGGAACCGTTCACGTCGTCATCAACAACCAGATCGGTTTCACGACCAACACCGATGACGCACGTTCGACGCGTTACTCGACGGACATCACGCGCATGCTTCGCTGCCCGGTCTTCCACGTGAACGGTGAGGATCCGGAAGCGGTCGTGCAGGTCGTGCGCCTCGCGACCGAATACCGTCAGCGCTACGGCAAGGACGTCGTCATCGACATGTACTGCTACCGCAAGTACGGCCACAACGAAGCGGACGAGCCTCGCTTCACGCAGCCAGTTATGTACGGCGCGATCGATGCGAAGCCGACGGTGCGCCAGGTTTACGTGAAGCGTCTTGTTTCGATGGGGGCCATCAACGAGAAGACCGCAGACGACATCGTCGTCGCCAGCAAGAATGCGCTCGAAGAAGCATTGAAAGAAGCGCGCACGAGCGATCAGGTTCCGAAGGCCCACACGATGGGGGGCGTTTGGCAGAAGTACAAAGGCGGCCCGGATCTCGAGGCGCCTGAGGTCTCGACAAAGTATCCCAAAGAGAAGCTGATCGAGCTCGTAAAGAAGATCACCACAACACCCACCGGCTTCCGCGTGAATCCCAAGGTCCTGAGTGGCGTTCTCGGCGGCCGTGCCAAATCTGCCGAAGGCGCTCCACTCGATTGGGGTTGTGCCGAACATCTCGCGTTCGCGACACTTGTCGCCGACGGAACACCGGTGCGCATCACAGGTCAAGACGCGCGACGCGGCACTTTCAGTCATCGCCACGCGGTCTTGTTCGATTCCGCAACCGGCGAGCGCTACACACCGCTGTGCAATGTGGGCGCGGACCAAGCGCGCTTCGAAGTCTGGGACAGCTCGCTTTCCGAGCAAGGCGTGCTTGGCTTCGAGTACGGCTACAGCCTGGATTCACCGGACGCGTTGGTTTTGTGGGAGGCGCAGTTCGGCGACTTCGCCAACGGTGCGCAGGTCATCATCGATCAGTTCATCGTCTCGGGCGAAGACAAGTGGTACCGCTTGAGCGGACTCGTCATGCTCTTGCCTCACGGCTTTGAAGGCCAAGGCCCCGAGCATTCGAGCGCGCGTCTTGAGCGCTTCATGACGCTCGCCGCCGAAGACAATATCCAGGTTCAGAATCTCACGAGTGCAGCGCAGATCTTCCACTCGCTGCGTCGTCAATCGCTTCGCCCGTGGCGTAAACCGCTCATCATCATGACGCCTAAGAGCTTGCTTCGCGCGCCCGTCGCGATGAGCACGCTCGACGATCTCGCGAACGGCGAGTTCAAGCGCATTATCCCCGACGCGTCCGGAACCGATCCGAAGAAGGTGCGCCGCGTTCTCATCTGCTCGGGCAAGGTCTACTACGATCTGGCTGCTGCGCAGAAGGAGAAGGGCGCGACCGACATTCACATCGTTCGCCTTGAGCAGCTCTACCCGCTCAACCAAGAAGAGATGAAGCGCACCTTCGCCCCCTACAGCAAGAAGACTGAGCTTGTCTGGGTACAAGAGGAGCCGACCAACTCCGGCGCCTGGTATGTGCTCAACGCGACCATCCCGCCCATGCTTGACGGGCGCAGCCTGCGCTGCATCGCGCGCGTTGAAAGCGCGAGCCCCGCAACGGGCTCGATGGCAAGCCACAAAGTCGAGCAGTTCAAGCTCATCACCGAGGCCTTCGAAAAGTAGACCCTGCTCGCGTTGCACAAAGAATGACGGCGAGAGACTTTTTGTCCCTCGCCGTTTTCTTTTGAGCTGCGTGCGCGTTTAGGTGCGGTCCCCGCTAAGCCCTTGATTTCGATCTTGCGTGCAAGGACTTCCGCGCGCTTCGGAATACGAACCGTGAGCACGCCGTCCTTCATCTCCGCCTGAATCTTGTCGGGCTCGACGACGTTCGTAAGCGCAAACGATCGACTGAATGTTCCGTATGCGCGCTCCACGCGGTGATAGCCATCGCGCTTGGTGTCGTTCTCAAACTTGCGCTCGAACTTTCGTTCGCCCTTTAGCGTGAGAATGTTGTTCTCAACATCGACGGTTACATCTTTGGTGGTCATGCCCGGCAGCTCGGCGCACACGACGATTGCGTCCTTCTCTTCGAAGATGTCGACAGCAGGCGTGAAGCCGAAGCGGCGGCCGTTCGAGCCCAGCCAACCATTCACTTCATCTTGAAGACGCGACATGTCTGAAAATGGGTCCCAGCGAGTCAACATACGAATCTCCTCCTGCGTGGCGTTTTGCCTCGCGAATAAAAGTCCGCGTCAGAATCCGGCTCTATTTGAGCCGAATTCGTGTTTGCCTTCGGACGTAAGCAAAGCTAGCCATCGACTTTTCACGGTCAAGGCCTCCGCCGAACAGTTTGACCAAACGCGGCGAAATCCTTATCTTCTCGCCAGATTGCAGGGATGTTCGGGGCGCAATCTTTGAATCGAGACGCTACGCGAACCGTCCATGACGGTCGGTGGCAACGTGGTGAGACTACGACGGGCCGGACCCGTCACGGAGGCTTAATAATGACGAAGCGTTTTCTTACTTGGATGACAGCAACGGCGCTTATGGCGACGGTAGCTGCAGGTTGCGTGGTTGAAGTTACCTTCACTCCGCTTGGAAGTGATTTTTCGGTGGATGGAAGCTGGCAGATCAATGGCGCCACGCCGACCACTTCGTCCTGCGCTGACGCGGGTATCTCCGAAGTTCAAATGCTCTTCTTTGATGGCTCGACGCAGTTCGTGTTCGACACGTTTGCGTGCACGGATGGCTCGTTCGACACCCGCCCGACTAAGGTCCTTGCCTTCGGCAGCTACACCACCCAGTGGCGTGCGTTGAATGCAGCTGGTGGCATTGTCGCAACGGGCGAGATGACCCCCCTCGTTGTCACCAACCAGACTCACGTGACGCTTGCAGCCGTGAACTTCGTTGTCACGCCGACCTTCAATCCGCTTGGAAGCGACTTCTCGGTTGACGGCATGTGGCAGATCAACGGCACCGCGCCGACGACTCCGCTTTGCGCGTCGGCCGGCATCGCGACCGTTCGGATGGTCTTCTACGATGCGGCCATGACGATGCACAGCTTCGAGGGCTTCACCTTCGCGTGTGCAGACGGCGGCTTCGACTCGCGTCCGACTCCGGTCCTCGCGTATGGCAGCTACACAACACGTTGGCAGGCACTTGATGGAACGGGCACCGTGATCGCGCAGGGCGACATGACGCCGCTCGTCGTCACGAACCAGACCCACGTCACCCTTCAGCCGGTGAACTTCCTAGTCACGATCCCGACGACGACGCGCCTGACGATCAATCTGACGTACGACATCGATCCGAGCTCAACGATGTCGGACGCTGATTGCGCGACCGCAGGCGTTGCGACGATCGGTTACGCGTTGCGCAATGCAGCGACGACCATCATTCCGCCCGACACGCGCAGCTCGCACGTTGCCTGCACGTCGCAGCTTGTGTACGAAGAGCCCACAATCGTTGCTGGCACGTACAGCATCCTCGTCGACGGCTACGATGCGCTGGGCGAGAAGATGTGGACGGTTACCTGCACTGACCTCACCGTCGATGACAACGAGCAAGCGACCTACAACTGCGCGCTCGACCTGCAAGCTAGCGGCGGCTGATCTACGGCTTCCCCTTCGCTCGCAGCAGTGAACGCCCTGGTGCTCGCGCATCAGGGCGTTTTTCTTTGGTGTAAGGCAAAGTCCGCTTGCCGATTTGGGCGCGGGAACACATGGTTAGTGCGTTGTGTTTGCGTTTCCTCCACTAAGCAAGTTCATTCGCAACGTCCTCATCGTGCTTTTCAGCGCGTTTGTGGCGACGGCGTTGCTTGCTCGGTTTGCTTCGATTGAAACGTTTGGCTGGCTTTCGCTGGTCCCGCAGCCGTCAGTGGCGTGGGCGTGGCAGGTCATCACCTATCCCTTCGCGGTTCCCGTGACACCGGGCAGCCTGCCCGCGCTTCTATTCACGTTGTTCTTTCTCTATCTGATCGGCTCGCCGTTTGAGCAGCGCTTTGGTGCCAAGCGGACTTTTCAAGCGCTGGTCGTGAGCAGCTTGAGCGCCGCAGTGCCGGTGCTCGTGTTGAGTTTTGTGTCGCGCGGGATGATTCCGCTCTTCGGCGCATCCCCCATGGTGTTCGGACTCTTCGTCGCGTTCATCGCGAGTGTGCGCGCGGGCCAGGTTTCCTTCATGGGCGTGCTGCCCATGAAACCGTGGCACGCGATTGCGATTTCAATCGGCTTCAGTTTCTTGTCCTACGTGACGAGCGGCAACATCACCCCCTTCGTCGCCGACCTCGGCGCCATCGCCGGCGGCTACGCATTCGCGCGATACCTTGGTCGGCCCACCAGCGGCAGTCGCCCCTCACGCAAGCCGCCCAAAAAGCGGCCGTTCGAAGTAATCCCCGGCGGCCGCACCCCAAACGATCCCCCCAAGTGGCTCAACTAGGGACACGCTCCCCCTCGAAGACGTTCGCGATTTCACGCACTTGCAGATCGAGTTTGGCCGCGCCAATTTGATACATCCCGGGTCTGATAGGTATCAAATTCACGCGGCCAAACTCGATCCGTAACTGCTTGAAAATACACGCTCGCTCGAGGGGGAGCGTGTCCCCAGTGTATCGTCGGTAGATGACGATTCGAGCGGCGCTTGGGTGTTTCATTCTGGTTGCCGGTTGTTCGGGTGCGTTGCCGGACGAGAGCGTGCAAGTGCGCGCGGTTCCCAGACAGGCGGAGGTGCAGCCGTCAGCGGCGAACGATTCATGCGAGCTTGAGCTACGCGTGAGCACGATGCCCGCAGACGCGGGGCGCACGGTGTTAAACGCGACGCTGCTCAATCGAACGCAAGCGCCGATCGAAGTGACGCTACCTGATCGCTGCCCGGCGGGGCCGATTGACTTCGATGGGCTGGGCGAAGGTTTCGACTACTACGAAGCTTGCGCGGCAGGAGCGTGTCCGGGTCCACGCACACCACGGGTTGTGCAGATCGCAGCGGGGCAAACGGTGCAAGTAGCGACTGCGAGTCTCGAATTCGCGAGCAGCGCCTGTCAGCGGCTGCCCTCTCCAGGGCACTACACGATCACGCCACTCCCGCTTCAAAGCGCGTCGCGTGTTTGCACGTACGGTGTCGGTATCGATGTCCAAGCGGAACCGCCGCCAGCGCCGCCGCCGCCGGCCCCCCCTGTCGTGCCCGCGCCTAGCGCCCCACAAGCGTTCCACTCGTCGAACCCGTACGCATGTCAGAGCCCGAGCGACTGCGTCATTTCGTGCCCGTCGGCACCCGGCTGCTGCGGATGGCCGTGCGGCTGCAGCCACGCCATCAATCGTGAACACGCCGCGGCGTTCGAAGCGAACTACCCTCGAACCTGCCAGCACCAACCCAACTGCCCGGCGATGGGTTGCGCGTACTCCCCTGCAATGTCAGCGACGTGCCGCGCGGGACGCTGCGTCGCAGGCGATGGGCCGGGACTATGAGGGGCGAATGAAACGGCGAGCGCGTATGTATCAAATTCGCGCGGCCAAACTCGGTCTGTAAGTACCTGAAAAGCAAGGGCCGCTGAGGGGGGAGCGTGTCCCCACTCGTTAAAGGCCGCTGAGGGGGGAGCGTGTCCCCACTCGTTAGAAGGCCATTGCGATGCGGGTTTGGAGGGTCCAGAGCATCGTGTTTTGCATTTCGAGGGCTAGGGCGCCGCCGGCGTTCATGATGCCGAACTCGGTGCTCCAGCGCATGATGTCGTTCTCGCCCCATGAAACCTTGAGCGCGAGATCGGCTTCCCATCCGAGGAAGCAATCGCCTTCGAAGACTTTGCACGAGGTGCGCTGCGAACCGGCGGTCTCGCGACGCGCGATGGTGGCGGGATACGCTTCGTTCAACTGATCGGCCCATGCGAGCAGGAACGCGCCAAGCACGTCGACGCCCGGTGCGAGGCGATAACGGAACTGCGGGAACAAATACTTCGAGTTCCACACACCGCCGCGCGATTGAAGTGCACTGAGCTGTCCGGAGTAAGCATTCGCGGTACGCGCGGCGATGGCCGAGCCGTACATCAAGAGACCGACGTGGTAGTCGGGATGAAGCGCGCGCTGATCGAAACGGAAATCGGAGCGGCTAAAGAGGTTGCCGTCGCCACTTGCGTAGCCCGCCTCAAGCAGGCCGGCCCAACGATCGGCGGCTGCGCCAAGTTGGAACACGCCGCCCCAAATGGCAGCGCCTGTCTCGCGCGGTGTACGCCCGGCTTCGTCGAGTACCTGCCCGGGACCAACGCCAAGACCGTACGACGAGCCTTGAATGGTCATGATTTCGCCGTTGAAGACAAGAGCCGGCGCGCGACGGCCGAAGACCGAATAACGGATCTTCCAGAACAGATCTGCGATGTAAACGTTCGACGAAGTCTGCTGCTGGGAGCGATAGACGTCGATGGTGCCGACGCTAAACTCGTCCGTGCTTCGCAACGGATTAACGTTCGGATTATTCCAGGCAAGCACGACGATCGTTTCTTCGACGTCGTCCGCACCATTGCCAAGTGTCGCAAAGGGGAAAGAGCTGCGCGTGGGATTGGGCACGGAGTTCAATCCAAGCGGATCTTCGACGAGCCAGTCATGGGCAATGGCGAAGAGCAGCGGAGTTGGGCGCGTGTCGCCGGTGGCGATGGCGCGCGCGATGGTCATGGGGCGCGTTGCGAAGAGAACGCGATCGAAGGTCGTACCGTAATTCGCGTCTCCCCAATCATTGCGGAAGCCGTTGCCATCGTTGAAGAGAATACCCAAGCCACCCATCGAGCCTTGGCGACCGATGCGGATTTGACCGACGGGAATATTGAATTCGAGCCAGGCGCGACGAAGCTTAAACGCCTGCGTGTCGGTGCCATAAATATCGGTGAGGCTCGGCTGCTCGGTGAAGAGCGGGGTGCTCGAGAGGCGAGCATTGTCACCAAAGACGACGTTGTCGAGCGCATCGATCTGAAAACGTGCAGCAGCGACCGGGTTGAGCGGGTCGGAGCCGTAGGTGATCGACGGTTCCAAGCGCAGGCGCATGTACGCGAACGAAGGATTGAGCGATGGATCGGTGTCAGCGCCGAGCGGACGCTCTACAGGAAAATTGTGGCCCATGAAAATGCGGGCGCGGTAGTAGCCGTTCAGATTCAGACGAATCGGAATACCGCTACGCGTCGCTTCTTCACTTACGGCCGTCGCGTTGGGCGGTGAGGGATCCTCACGGTCGCCCGTGGGGATCACGTCATCGCGTTCGGTGAGCGGCGCAGGCGCAATCGCCTGCGCCGTCGTCGACTCGGAGCTATCGCCGTCGAGCGAATAGCTATCGTTTGCATCCGCGGTGCTAGCGGCGTCCGTGTCGGCTTCGGCATCCGGTCGTGCGGCCTCAGCATCAGGTGATGCCGCGGGCGCCACAGCTGGTGCTGCTACCTGTTGAGCACTGGCAAACGCTGGCGCAAAGAGCGCCAGCGCACACACCACTACTGAAAAGCGGATGCGATTCATGCGATTTCTCCGCGAGCTCTTTACTCGCTGCAGTTCGAGGGACCGTCGCTGCGGAAGGGACGAAGGTTCATGACCGTGACGCCATCGGCGAACACGAGCGCTTCTTCGCAACCAATCATGTGCATCTCACCATCGACCATGCCCCACGACTCCATGCGGAGCGGCGTGCCGTCGGCGGGGACTGCGATGTTCGCAGCAGCGTAAAGACCGTCGGTGTTGCTGTTCGTCTGCGTACCGTCGGGGAAGCTGTCGCCGTTGAAGTACTTGAATGCGGGCTGCGTGCGTCCGCCCGTGTCGATGATCTCGGTTCCGTCAGCCTTGAACATGCGGATGACGAGGTTCTGAACCGCGAGGTCGTTGCAGTCGTAGAGAGCGCCAGCAACGATTGCCGTTCCGTTCTGACGTGACAAGCCGAGAACCGTGGGGATCAAACCGAGCGTCGCTTGCGAAACGCTGTTGCCAACCGCCGTCGAGGTCGCGGCCGGAACGATCTCGTTGTACTGAACCGTCGGAACCGGCGTTGCAGCTGCCGTCGGACATGCGCCCGAGACTGAGCAGTCGCGCGGGGCGATGTAGTACGCGTACCATGAGCCAAGGGCGTCGGTGACTGTCACGCGGCCATCGCTGTTGGTCATTGCCGTGAAGCAGGTGCCCGTGCAAGCGCGCGAGGCGGGGATCAAGTTGTCGGGGTAGAAATTGATTGCGACGTCCGGAACCGGTGTGTGATTTTGGAAGTCTTCCGCACGAAGGTCAAAACTCGTGGCCGCACCGGTCTCAACAGGGCGGGTGTTTGAACCGCGGCATGCGAGGTCAATGGTGGCCGCGACCGGGGTTGCGCCGCTGCGATCCCAGGCAACGGGAGGATCGAGAGTGAGCGGAACGGCCGAGTCAGTGCCCGTGCCAGCGTCGGTCGGCGTATTGGTTGCGTCATCGCCACAACCCACGAGGGCGAATCCGCCCAAAACAACCGCAATTCCAAGAATCTTAGAGACGTGCATGAAAATGTCCTTCCGTCGAATACGTTCTTTCGCGAGAGGCCCGAAAGGACGCTCAAAACGCTGCGAACGGGGCATCTTCCCCGGATCACCGCACGATGTCCATAGCCCCTTTACGGGGGTCTAGAAGGAGCCCGGGTATACGCAGGACGAGTTTTCGAGGCACTCGTGCTCGGCCGGATGCGAGTGGTAAAGCAGATCGCTTCCGTTGGAGCGGAAGTACCATCCCAGGAGGTTGTTGAGGTACGCGCCCTCATCCCAGCTCTTGGCTGGATCTACTGGGTCGAAGCCGTGCTCCCCTGACGGCTCGATCATGTACATCAGCAAGCCCGAGATGCTAGTGCCGGGAGCCACCGACCAGACGTTGTCATCTGGCGAACGTGTTGCGTGGCTTTCTCGGACCCAACGCAGCGGTGGCGAGAGACGCGGCGTGAGGAATCCCATGTCCGGCGGAATGGGGGGATTGCCATTCGCGTCGGCAAAGTATTGTTGGCCTTCGCTGAGATCATCCGGATCGAAGAGCCAATCGGTGTGATCGGCGTCGGGCGTGCGAGCGAGACGCGCGATGGCTTCGCTCACATAGTAATAGTTGAGAAGCTCGTTGGGCGTTTCATGTCCGGGATAACGCTCTTCGAAACTCGCCGGCGCGCGATAGTCGGCAAAGACGTCCGGAGCCGATGCGGGCAAGAACGGCAACACGCCTGCCGCGCGCGCGTATGCGAATCCCGCATTCACCGGAACGGTCGTATCCCCAAGGCTCTCGAGCACGAGCAGATTGCGTGGCCCACTTTCAGCGAGCGGCGAAAGAAAGATGTGCTTTGCGTAGTTGACGGGGTCGCCCGCATCGACTGCAACTTGAGCGAGCGTCATGAAGCGGCGCAACTCCGGCGTCTGCCGGCGAATGCCAAAACCTTCCGCGGGCGCAACGAGGTCGTCGCCAACCTCGTAACGCGCTTGTTGGTAGCGCCCGCATTTTGAGCAGGTTGCGGCGCCACTCGTCCACTCATCGATCGAGAAGGTGAGCTCGTGCGATTCGCCACGAACGAAGCGACATGTGTTGAAATCGATATCGCTTGCGCCGCCCCGGTAAACGGTGACGTCCATTCGGTCGCCTTGATCGGACGGCAAAGAAATTCGGAAGCGTCCTTCCGCGCCCGCCGCGGCGCAGCGAGTTTCATGGTTGCTGAAGTTGCGCGCGATAACAGCATCGCCGGCTTGAATCGCATCCGCAGGCGCGCATCCGAACTCGGTTGTTGCGCGCGAGTTCAGGTCAACGATTAGAAAACGAAGGCTGTGATCGCCAGCAGCACATCCCGTATCGCTACTGGGTCCGGCGCTCGGTACGGACGTGATGACCGGGCTCATCAAACGCATGACGACGGCTTCCTTGACGGACGACTCAGTCGTGCGCAGGCCCACGTCGATCAAACCGCCGGCGCCGGCAGACGGCGCGTTCACGGTTGCGTAAGGCTCTACGCCCGCGAGTGTTCCGGTGATCGCAGCACCCAGCGATTGGCCCCATACGAAAATCGGATTGCCCGGCCCGCCAAAATCCGGCACTCCGTTCGAATCGAAGTCGCCTGCTATATCGACGGCGCCGTCTTGATTGAAGTCGCCATCGAAGGTTGCGTCGCGGAACGAGCCGCTACGTACGCGCGGAACGCTGCCCGGAACTGACAAGCGGAAGCCGTCGAGCGCGCGCAAAACGCGGATCCCTTGAATCTCGTCGAGCACGCTTTGGCGCAGTGCATCGCGCGTATGAAAGACGTATGCGGACCAGAAATCGCCTCCGCTATCGGGCAATCGGTCGCCGTTTTCGTCACGGGCGCGATCAATGAGAAGTGCGTTGCCCATGCCGTCGAGGCATTGCGCGCCAAACACTGCGCGCAAGAGAACCGCCATGCTGGTGTCGAAGCTAAAGCCATGTGCCTGCGCTGCGATGCCCACCGTCGCAACGCCTTGCTTGGCAAGCAGGCCGGCGAAGCCCAGTGCTTCGAGGTTGGAGCTCGTGTAGCTGTGCCCGGCGAAGGCGACTGGGAAGGGCTGATGAAAGCTTTCGGTCTCTTTGGGGATCGCGATGATCATCGGCACGACATCAGTCGAAACGCGCATGCGGCCCGTCATGCGATCGATATCAAACACGCTCTCGGTGCTTGGTGCATTCGGATCACCAAGCAAGTACGGCGTACGATAGAATGCGACCACGAAGTGATCGATGGAGTCGAAACCGTCGAGCAGAGCTTGGGTGCTCTCTGCCGAAAGACCGAAGGCCTCGCTCGCGAGTTGCTCGGCGCTGTTCTTTACGAGGTCGACCGGCGCGACATACGGATGGTTGAGCATCACCTCGCTCGCGCATCCATCCGACGCTTCGTTAATCGCGCGCGAGACCACCAAGTCCGCCGGGAAGTCGCTCGCGAGTTGCGCGAAGGGACCGCGTCCATACAAGCCGTCCCGCAACGCAGTGAGGTCGCCCGTGATCGATTGGGTGGTGAACGCCCACGCAAACGCCACGCCGTCCCAGCCTTGCGTGGCGAGGTCCCCGTAAAGATCCGGGTGCGCCGACAAAACGCGCGGTAATTCGCGCAAATCTTCGGTTTGGCGGGTGTGATGAACGTATTCGAACGGCGAACGCACCGCTTCGCCATTCTCGCCCACGAGTCGCTTCGTCAGCACGACTGCATAGTGTGCGTTCTCGTCCATTGGGATGATTGGACGCAAGACGAGAGTGTTGGTCTCGCGCTCGTAGAACCAAAGCATGTTGTCGTACGTGTCGGTGGGATTCGACGGATCGAGCGTGCCGGACACCGTGTTGGGATGATCGAGCACGCCGTCGAAGTCGGTGTCTTCGCCCGGGTCGAGCGCGCCGTTTTGGTTTGCGTCTTCTTCGACCGTTTCAAAAAGTAGATTGGATTCGGCGCCGCGCGGATCGTTCTCACCGTAGTTGTCGGGGCGATCGAGATTGAATGTGAACGCGCCAGTATTCACGTCGAGCGGAACAGGTATGCCGGTGGCGAGGTTGATCAGATAGACAGCGTGCTCGGGCCAATCGCCACGAGTGAACTTGCCCGCGCCCTGCCGACGCATCATCTCTTGCACGTCGATCGGCGCGTCGAACGCAACGGTGATTGGCGCGAAGGTTCCCCAACCGTCGAGCGTATTGAAAAGAGCACGCGTGCGCGTCTCGATGCTGGTGGGCGCGATAAGGCTCGCGTTCAAACGCAAACCAGTCGGCGAACCGGGATCAGGCCACGTTGCAAAATCATTCGGCAAAGGGATGTTTGGAACCGGCCTCGCTTCCAAATCCCAGGTGACACGCGGTCCGTTGCCGGGATCGGTCGCGCGAAAGCCGGTGGGAAAACCGCCACCCTGATTGCACGCGGAAAACAGCGCAAAGAGTGCGATCGGAAGTGCTCGCTTCATCGTCATACGCATCACCAATGCAACCCGGCGCGAAGACGGGCGAGACCAATCGTCGGCATCGCTCCTCCACTTCCATCGCTGAAGGCGTTACCCGGAAAAAAGACGCCGCCCTCGATACCCCAGACCAAATCAACGATGCGCGAAAGTGATTTGCGCATCAAGACCGACGCATCCAGTTCCAGGCCCAAATCACGAAGCATGGGGTCGCCGCCTCGGTAGTTCACCGAACGGACGTAAAGAGCCTGCTGCGAGGGGTCCGTTACCGGCGCGGTCGCACGCGCAATGACTGCGCCCACACGCGCTTCAACAAACGAGCGCGGGCGCCAGATCAGATAGGGGAAGAGATACATAGCACCGGCAACGCCGCCGTTGGTGGGAAGCAGTGATGCACCGCGTGCGTCGTGCCCGACGAGATTCGGCGAGCTCAGGATGGCGGCCGCGCGGGCGCTTTCCCATGCGATGACTTCGGGGAACATGATGAGGCCGATGCGATGATCGCCGTCCATCGTGGCACGACGTTGAACGCCATCGTCGATGTTGGAATCGCCGCTCGTGTAGCCAGCCTCGATCACGGTGTCGAAACGATCGGAGGTGCGTCCGATTTGCAGCGCCCACATCGATTGACGAACGCGATCGACGGGCCGAGTTGCCGTGCGCGCGATACTTGTGGTTCCCCAGATGTATGCAGCTTCAAGCGCTGCGTACACGCGACCGCCACTTGGATCGGTGAAATCCCACGTGCCGTGGAAATCGAAGATGCCGACTTTCAGCGCTTCATCGAGGGCATTGTTTTGCGTGCGATATGCCGCGAAAAAGCCCACTTTACGCTGATCGCGTTCGTAGAACGCCGACAGGACTCCTTGGAAGGCGAGATCGCCATCGCTCAAATTTGCGAGGATGTCGTTGAAGACAATGTCGCCCGCAGCAGCCACGATGAAGGGGCTCATGGCGCCAAACGGTTTGCCCGCGAACAGGATGCGTTCAACGATATCTCCGTAGCGCGGATCACCGAAGACCGGCTGTGTGTCGCCGTCGTTGGAAAGAATTCCGAGGCCCCACGAGAATCCCATCTGTCCGATACGCAGCACGCCTACGCGCGACTGCCATTCGGCGTAGAGCCAGCGAGGTCGCAAACCGGAATAGGTGCGTTCGCACGAAAGCTCATTTGCGCAGACCGTGTCTCCACCAACTCCGAGCAAGCTGTCGCGACGCCATTCGGCGGGGTGAACGCCATACGCTCGGTCACCAACGAGCACGCCGTTCGCTACGTCGAGCTGGGCGACCAGCCGCACGTGATGCCGGGGGAAGCCGCCGGTCATGCGAAGCCGAAGGCGCGTTTCGACGTAGTTGTTTTGTCCCAAGCTCGTCGTGCCCGGTTCGCGCGGGAGTGGCGTGAGCGGAATGCTGCCTAGCGTATTGAACCGCACGTCGAAGTCGCCGGCGATTTGAAGGTGAAAGAGGGTCTCGTCAGAGACGGTTGCCTCCTCGTCATTCGCCGGGATCGCGGGTTCTTCGGGTTCAGCGGCCGTCTCCTCATCTACCGAGTCGGTGGCGAGCACGGAGCCGGCAGGCGGCGCAGCTGGCGCAGTCGGTGTTTGCGCTGCTGTGCGCAGCGGGATGACGCTCAGCCCGACGCACACAAGAACTGAGAGGAAGGACCCGAAACGCATAAGGACCGGAACGGTAAGCCCCCTTGGTTGCCGTGAAAACCGCAATTCGCAGAATGCGTGCTAAAAAAGCTCGCCAGATGAATCTACGGCGCCTTTTTTTCTTGGGAACGCTCTCGCTTGCTGCACTTACAGCGGGCTGCTCTTCGTGCGAACCGACCCCGGTGCCGTTCCAAAGCGAAGCGGGTCACAGCGAGACGAATGCGCAACAGAACACGCCGGCTGCGACGCCGTCTTTTGCGGCGGTGGATGGCAATGACTTGCCGGAAGGTACGCAGACCTTCTCCGTGGAAGGCTCAGCGGTCACGGTGCCCGGACGCTCGGTGCGCTCGGTGCTCCCGATTGATTTGGATCGCGATGGGGATCGCGACGCCGTTCTCGTCGCAGTGGATGCACAAGGCGCTGCTGCGCTCTTGGTAGCGTCGCGCGAGGGCACGAGCTTTCGAGCTGCGACGCAACTTGGTGCCATGCCGACAACGACACCTGGCTGCATGGTGAATCGCTATGCTCTACGCCACTTCTCCGCGCACTTCGTTCTCGCGACGTTGACCGAGACTTGCCCCGAAGGCACGATGGCCATGCCCCAGCCTTATGTGATCGTGAGCGTGGGCGGCACGCCCTCCATCCGTGAACGCTTCACCCTGATCGCATCCACACGCGAAGGAGCGGAGCGCGCACAAATTTCCTTTCGCGCTGAGGACAAGGATGGCGACCAAAATGAAGACCTGCTCGTCGACGTGCAAATCACGCCCGTGGACTTGCCGGATGCTGCGCCTCTCACCCTTACGTACTTTGATCGCCCGAGCGGTCTTGCGCGCGACACGCACGAGCCCGAAGCCACACTGCTACGCCTGATGGCGGAAACGCGAGCGCGCGCGCACCGGAATGACGCCGCATTTGCAGCCGCCGCGGCTCGGCGCGTGGCCGCACTTCACAGCACAATTTGCCGCGAAAGCGGCGAATCACGGCTGCGGGTGGGCGACGCCATCGGTCTCGTCTGCGGGGCGTCCGCTGCTGCCGGAAGCGCAGGCGTTACGCTCGTCAAGATTGCAGCCGCGTCCAACTCTGCGCGGGAAGCTCTGACTGTTGCAGAACGTCTTGCGAATCCAGGCTACACGCTCACCCGCGCCGATCGCACGGCTCTCGATGCTGCAATGGCACAGCTTCACTCAGATGAGGACGTGCGCTTGATAACCGGACCTTCCGTGAGTGTTGTCGCACCGACCGAGGCGCGTCTGTCAGCACTTGCCTTCAGTGCGGACGGCCGCTCGATTCTCGTACGCGGAACGTCGCCGCTCACCTTCGATCTCGAAACGCAAACAGCGTCCGCAGCCGATGCGGGCGCCGAAGACATCCGTATCTACGACGTCTCACATACCTTCTCGATTGCCGATATCCATCGCAACTGTGAAGGGTACGCACTGGGCATTGTCCGAGGCGACGGTCTCGCTGTAGGTGCAGTCGCCGACGCGCTGATCTTTCCCGCGCCTCCACCACAAGGTGCAGCGTGTCCCTTGTCGCGCGCACTACGTCAGGACGATGGCGACTTCATTGTGCTTGGGTGGGCACCGCAGGGCGTGGTCGTCACGCGCGACGATAAGACCTACGTCGTTCCGATCGGTGAGAACGGACAGCCGCTTGGGCCGGCAAGCCAACTCGCGCAAGGCATGCCTGCGCCGGCCCCGCTCACACCTGGAGCCGTCAGCGCCAACGGACACGCGTACGTGACTGCAAGCTCGATCGGCTTCTTTGTGACCATCGCGGCGCCTAACGCGCGCCGTCTCTTTCTGCGACCTAGCGAGTGGAGCAGCCTGCCCGGGGAGGTGTCCGCCGCGGCAGTATCGGAGGACGCGATGCAGGTCGCCTTTGTAAAAGGCGGCAAACTCTACGTTTTCACGCGCCAAAGCGCAGGCGAAACCCACTGACAAAGGCTGCGCAGCAGGGCTACACTGTGGGCCGTTGATGATTTGGCAAAAGGCCTCCTTTGGTTCGCGCTTCGTTTTAGGCGCTCTGGCTTTGCTGCTCGGCTGCGGACACGCCTCGCCTCAACCGGCGTCGCCCTGCATGTCGGACAGCGAGTGCCGGGCCGATCGCATCTGTCACGAAGGCCGCTGCCGCTTCATTGAAGAGGTACGCACCGAGCTCGCGCAGAGCAACGGGACTAGCTCGCAAGCGGTCGGGGACGACGCGGGCGCGACTGGCACGGCAACTCCCCCTCTCGCGCACGCGCCGATCAACGAAGCACCCATGTTCATGGGTGGCCCTTTGCATCGAGGAATGAGCGTTCATCTTGGACCCGTGAATGAACCGACGCGACGTTTTCGCGTTGCCACCGGCGCGCGCATTTTTGCATCGCCGACCGTGGGGCCCGACGGAACGGTTTACTTGGGCTCGCTCGATCGCACACTGCTCGCAGTTGCGCCCGACGGAACGCTGCGATGGCGTTACACGGCACCGGACAAGTTTCGCTCGTCGGTGGCAATCGGCTCGGACGGAAGCATTGTCGTTGGCTGTGACGACAGCTCGGTGATTGCGCTCGCACCCACGGGCCAACTTCGCTGGCGACGCACCGTAGGTGCGCAAGTGGAATCGAGCCCCACCGTTGGAAGCGACGGAACAATCTACGTCGGCGCCGACGGAGTGTACGCACTCGATCCCCATGGCAACGTGCTTTGGCACACCGCAACGGCGGGCCGCGTCACGAGCTCACCAGCGATTCACCCGCAAGGTCTGATTCTCGTCGGAACACCCGATGGAAAGCTTCTAGCTCTTCACACAAATGGAAGCGTCGCCTGGGACCTCGCCGCTGGCGCTAGCATTGAAGGCAGCGCTTCGATCGCCCAAGACGGCACAATTTACGTGGGAACCGATCGGGGCGAAGTACTCGCGGTTGCAGTCGATGGAACAGTCCGCTGGCGTTATGCAACGCAAGCCGACGTCCGAGCGACGCCCGCTATCGCACGCGATGGAAGCATTATCGTAGGCAGCTACGACAATCAGCTCTACGCGCTCAACGCAGATGGAACTCTCAAATGGCGAGTTCAAACCTCGGGCCGCATTCGTGCGTCGGCCCGTATCGATCGAGAGGGCCGCATCTATGTGGGTTCTCAAGACGATTTTCTCTACGCGATCGATCCTGCTGGACAGACACTTTGGCGCATCAACGTTGGCCAAGATGTCGACTCGACAGCAGCGCTCGCACAAGACGGCACTCTCTATGTCGGCGCCGATGACGGCGCTCTTCACGCGTTCCATCAGTGAGCGCGCTTTTTATTGAACTAGGAAAATGTAATGGAAAATATTGAAGTCTCGCGCGTACAAGTCGTCGAGGCACTCGCCACCCGCGCTCCCCGCGCGATGCATATCGGTGAGATCTGCACCATCTTGAAATTGCCGTCGCAGGCCCGCGCCTCGGTGCAAGAGATTCTCGAAGAGCTGCGTGACGAAGGCTACGTGCGCGAAATGCCAGGCCTACGCTTTCGATTGGAGAAGGGCACGAAGGTCGTGAAGGCGAAGAAGGCGCCGACTCCGAAGCCCGTAGAGACGCGCGACGCACCCGCGTACGAAGACGAACGCCCGGCGCCCAAGCTCTCGAGCAAGACCGGCGGAGTCATCGGTCGCCTCACGATGAACGCACGCGGATTTGGATTCGTTGCCGCTGAAGATGGCGGACCTGACGTCTTCATTCCGCCTCCGAGTTTGTCGACGGCGATGCACGGAGATCGCGTGCGCGTAAATGCGCATCCAAGCGCCAAAGGTCGCGAAGGTGCGATCGTTGAAATACTCGAGCGCGCGACCAAGCGTATCGTCGGCATCCTCAAGCGTGCGGGTCGTCACGACTACATCGAGCCCTCCGATCCACGCGTGCGGGGTCCAGTGCCTGTCACCGGCAAGCTGCCACCAGGTGCTGTTGAAGGCCTGATGGTCGTCGGCGAAATCGTTCGCTACCCCGAGCGTGAAGACGAAGCCGCCGAGGCGCGCGTGACGCAGGCGATTGGTCGGCCAGGCGTTGCATCGGTCGAAGTGGCCGCTATCAAGATTCGCGACGGCATCGTCGAAGAATTCCCGGTGGACGTTGTAGCGGAAGCCGACAAGATCCCCGAGACAGTTCCTGAAGCTGACAAAGAGGGGCGCGAAGATTTGCGTCCTTACGATTTGGTCACCATCGATCCCGAAGACGCGCGCGATCACGACGACGCGGTTTGGGCGGAGCGCATCAAGACGGGTTTTCGCATCATCGTCGCGATTGCAGACGTTTCCCACTATGTGCGCGAAGGCACCGCGATCGATCGCGAAGCGATTGCGCGCGGTACTTCAATCTACTTGCCCGATCGCGCGATTCCGATGCTTCCGCATCAGCTCTCATCGAATTTGGCATCGCTCGTTCCGAATCAGGATCGCCTGACGCTCGCCGTCGAAGTGCATCTTGGTCTTGACGGAAGCATTCAGAACTACCGTTACATCGAGGGCTTGATGCGTTCGGGCGCACGCCTCACGTACGGTTCGGTCGCACGCGCCTTGGGTCTCACCGAGGAAGTGCCCGAGCAAAAAGAAGCGCAGGCGCGCATTCCTCTGCTGAAGATTCTGCAGGAGGCGTCGGCGATTTTGCGCAAGAAGCGCAAGGCGCGCGGCTCGCTCGATTTCGATCTTCCCGAAGCGCGCGTCAAGCTCGACCCGAAAACGGACGAGCCGATCGACGTCTACCGCTCGCGCATGGATCCAGGCGTGCGTCAGGCATACGCGCTGATCGAAGACATGATGTTGCTGGCGAACGAAGTCGTCGCCGCCGACCTCGCCAAGCGTTCGGTGCCAGCGATTTATCGTGTGCACGGCAAGCCCGACGAGAAAAAGATTATGGCGTTCTCTGATCTCGCCGCGTCGCTCGGGCACACGCTCGATCCGGATGCGGGAGAAAACCCGCGCAAGCTGACTGGCTTTCTTGCACAGATTGAAGGCACGCCTCATCAGCAAGCGCTTGGCTATTTGCTTTTGCGAGCGATGCAGCAGGCGACGTACGACACGACCAACATCGGACATTTCGGGTTGGCGGCGCGCGACTATTTGCATTTCACGTCGCCGATTCGGCGCTACCCCGATCTCGCTGTGCATCGCGTGGTGCGCGCCGTGATTCACGAGGACCAAAAAGCCATTGATGCGCTCGGCAAGAAGTTGCAATCCTGGGCTGCCGATTCATCGCGCCTCGAACGCCGCGCCATGCTCGCTGAACGCGAAGCCGTCGATTTGTATCGCGCGATTCTGATGCGCGACAAGATCGGCGAAGAGTTCGATGCCACCATCACCAGCGTCACGGGCTGGGGCTTCTACTGCGCGTTTGATAAGCCGTTCGTCGAGTCGCTCGTTCCCGTGGATGCTCTCGGAGACGACCACTACGAAATGGACGAGCACGGCATTCGCTTGGTGGGATCTCGCTCGGGACACGTATTTAGCATGGGCGACAAGGTTCGGGTCGTCATCGAGAGCGTCTCGATTCAGGATCGCCAGATCACATCGCGCGTTGTCGACCACACGGCCGCCGCTGAGCTACCTCGCCCCCGCTTCTCGCAAGTGCGGCGCCCCGAAGGCGACGACCGCAAAAAGGGGAAAGACGGACCTGGCGGTGCGGCACGCGGCCGACCCGGTGGACTTGGCCTCGGCAGCGGACGCAACGAACGACCGCGCCTCTCTGCAAGTGGACGCGGCGGTCGCGCCGAGCGCGGCAAGAGTCTGCGCGAAGCGATCAACGCCGGAGGCGAAGGCTCTGAGACCCCGCGCAAAAGCTTCGGCGGTCATGGCAAGGGCAGCGCAGGACGCACGTTTGGCGCGGGCAAGAGTGCGGGCGGCAAGAGCGGCGGCGGCAAGAGCGGCGGCGGAAGCAAGGCCGGAGGCGGCGCAAAGAAGGGCCGCAAGGACAAGCGTCGATGAAGAAGAGAAAGACACACGGCAACGCGCGCAGCATTCCTGAGCTCATCGTTCACAAGCGCAGTGGCGGCGCTCTTTCGAAAGAAGAGATTGCCGGCCTTATCGAAGGCTTCACTCACGGCGACGTCGCCGACTATCAAATGAGCGCGCTTTTGATGGCGACATTCTTTCAAGGGATGACGCCGGAAGAAACAACGGCGCTCACTCTCGCGATGCGTGACAGCGGCACGGTGGTTGATCTTTCAAAAGTGCCCGGCATCAAAGTCGACAAGCATTCGACGGGTGGCGTGGGGGACAAAGTATCGCTGTGCCTTGCGCCTCTGGTCGCTGCATGCGGCGTTCCGATCCCCATGGTGAGCGGTCGAGGTCTCGGCCACACAGGCGGAACCCTCGACAAACTCGAGGCGATCCCCGGCTTCAATGTATCGATGCCCGTCGCGCAATTTGTGAAGCAAGTTCGCGACGTGGGCTGCGCGTTGATCGGCCAGACGGCGGACATTGCGCCCGCAGATAAGCGAATCTACGCGTTGCGCGATGTCACGGGGACTGTGGAATCCATCCCCCTGATCACCGCCAGCATTCTTTCGAAGAAGCTCGCCGAAGGCATCGACGCTCTTGTACTCGACGTCAAGGTCGGGCGAGGCGCCTTCATGAAAACGATCGAGGACGCGCGAGCGTTGGCGCGCTCGATCGTGCGGGTTGGCACCCTTGCGAAGAAGCGCGTCACCGCAATTCTCACTTCAATGGAAGCGCCTCTTGGTTTTGCGGTAGGCAATGCGCTCGAGACCGCCGAAGCGATCGAGGTTTTGTTGGGCCGCGGACCCGATGATCTGGTCGAGTGCACCTTGGTGCTTGGCGCAGAGATGCTGCGCTTGGGCGGCGTGGCGAAAAGCGAAAGCGCAGCCCGCAAGATGCTGAGCGAAGCGATTCGTTCGCGCAAAGGCGCGCGCGTGTTCGAAAACATCATCCGCGCACAGAAGGGCGACCCGCGCGTCGTCGCGGAGCCCGATCGCTTGCCGCGCGCGCCGCGTGTCGTCGGCGTAAAGAGCACGCGCAGCGGATTTGTCACCGGCATCGACGCGCTCGAGATCGGCTTGTCCGCAGTGGCAATGGGCGCGGGCCGCACGCGCGCCGATCAGGCAGTTGACCCCGCTGTGGGCATCATGCTGCACAAAAAGCTTGGCGACAAAATCGCAAAAGGCGAGGTCCTTGCCGAAGTCCACGTGCGCGACAAGGCTGCGGCAGACCGCGTATGTGATCGCATTCGCGATGCGTACGAAGTTTCACCACGCGCAAAGAAGATTCTCCCGCTCGTGCTCGATACGATCCGAAAGTAGTGGAGGCAAAGATGAAGAAGATTATCGCGGCGACTTTTTTGACGACGATGCTCGTCGCATGCGGCGGCGCTAGCTCAGGCGAGCCGACGATCGCGACCGACGAAACGCAGACAACTAGCACGGACACGACAGAAACCGGCTCCGGCCCGTCCGATCCCGCACCCCCACCGACACAATCCCCCTAGCTGCATTAGCAATCTCGATCCACTAGCGTGATGGATTTTGTCCTGAACGTGGACGCGCCCGCAGCGAGAGGAGGGAGTGTGCTGCAAAGCACATGACCGACTTGAGCGAGCAACGGCGAGGTCGCAGCCTCGCCGACGTTGTCCAAAGACACGGTCGGGACAAAAGACGAGCGCTTCAGTAGCGCTCGGTCTTTGCGATGACCTCATTCATAATCTCACGCGTCCCGCCGCCGATTGGATAGAGGCGCGCGTCGCGGTACAAACGCTCAACGACGGTCTCGCGCATATAACCCGCGCCGCCGTGAATCTGCACCGCATGGTCGACGACGGCGCTGCACATGTCGGAGCAGGCGTTCTTGGTTTTCGCAGCGAGGCCTGCGACATCGTCGCCGCGCAAATGCCGCATCGCAAGCTCACCTACCAGCGCACGCGCCGCCGCGATCTGCGTTGCCATGTCGGCCAGCTTGTGGCGAGTGACTTGAAACGCAGTGAGCGTCTTGCCAAACGCCTCGCGCATCCTTGCGTAGTCAATGCTCTCCCGATACGCGAGCTCGGCAATCGCAACGCATTGCGCTCCAAGATGGAGACGCTCGCTGACGAAGTTTGTCATAATCGCGTAGAAACCCTGGTTTTCTTGACCAATACGATTGACGATCGGAACGCGACATCCGTCGAACGAGATCGCCGCCGTGTCACTAGACCGCCATCCAGTTTTCTTGATGGCCTTCGATATGGAGTAGCCCGGCGCGTCGCGTGGGATCACGAGGAGCGAGATTCCGCCGTGCCCCGCGTCGCCGGTGCGCACCGCAGCCACGACGAAATCGGCGCGCACTCCCGATGTGATAAACATTTTCTCGCCGCTCACGACGTAGTGGTCGCCATCGCGAATCGCGCGCGTGGTGATCGATGCGACATCGGAGCCCGCACCTGGCTCGGTGACCGCAAGCGCAGCAATCTTCTCACCACACAAAACGGGCGGGACGAACTTGGTGCGCTGTTCGTCGCTGCCTGCGATGAGGATCGGCGGCAACGCAATCGCATGACTGCCAAGGCCCGCCACAACGCCAACATTCTTGCCCGCCAAGATCATTTCTTCGCTTGCTACGAGCACGTGCGTGATGTCGCCACCCGCGCCGCCCATCACCTCGGCGTATCCGATCCCGAGCACACCGGCACGAGCCGCCGTTTGATAAAGAGCGCGAGGAAACTCTTCGGCCTCATCCCACGTGTGCGCGTGCGGCGCGACATGCTCGCTGGCAAAGCGGCGCACTTGCGCGCGCAAAGTGCGATGTTCATCCGTCTCGAACCAGTACGTTTCGGCCATCGCGAGTCATCTTATCAGCGTTGCAAGGCACTTACGGTTCTTACGCCGCAGTGGTAAAAATAGCGCCGGATGAAGAACTTCTTGCAGCGGCCCCTGCGCCTTCCGCGTCTTCGACCCTACGTGCCGGAGCCCGACGACCCGCCGATCTTCTGGTTCAACAGCGAGCGCGATGAAATCGTGCGCGAGGTAGTGCGTCGTGTCGTCGAGCACCGCAGCAAGTCGAGCGGGCAGATGGAGTACACGCTCAACGAAGTAGCGTTTCACGAAGTCGAACGTCTCGAGAAGCAGAAGGATTCCGAGTCCCGGGAGTCGCTTGGGAAATGGCGCGGGCTCTTGCGTCGCGTCTCGCGCATGAACGACGACGAACGTCGTGATGCGCTCCGCGAAATTGCACTGAACATGGCAAAGGACGTTGCCGGCAATTTCGATCCACGCGTCTACGCCTTTGCGGGCCATGCGGTTCCGCGCCTGCTCACGGCAGTCATGAAGCCGGCCTCGTTGCCGCTAGCCCTCGTGTCTGGCGCCCCCGAGGCGCTCGACAAGATGTTGATCACCGAAGGGTGTATTCCCAAGCTGCGGCGTCTAGCTCAGATCGGTACGCTGATATTCGTTCCGACGCATTCGTCGAACTTGGATTCGGTGGCGCTTGGCTACGCGCTCATGCGCGAGGGATTGCCGCCAGTTAGCTACGGCGCGGGTAAGAACCTCTTCACGAATCCAATCATCAGCTTCTTCATGCACAACCTCGGTGCGTACCGGCTCGATCGCCGCATCAAGGCAACGCTCTACAAGGACGTGCTGAAGACCTACTCCACCGTGATGATCGAGCGTGGCTATCACTCGCTCTTCTTCCCCGGCGGAACGCGCAGCCGGTCGAATCTGATCGAGACGCATCTAAAGCTCGGACTTGCGGGTACAGGTATCGAAGCGTTCGCGCGCAACCAAGCGCGCGGCGTGAAAAGGCCTGTTTTCTTCGTGCCAACGACGATCAACTACGCGCTCGTGCTCGAAGCCGAAACGCTCATTGAGGACCATCTCAAAGAGCACGGCAAAGCGCGTTACATCATCGAAGATGACGAGTTCTCACAAATCGATCGCTGGATTGATTTCTTCCGTCGGCTCACAGCGCTTGCCTCGGCCTGCGTGATTCGCTTTGGAGAGCCCGTCGATCCATTTGGCAATGATATCGACGACGATGGGCGTTCAATCTCGCCCAATGGCCAGGTCATCGACCCCTCCACGTACGTAATGACGCGCGGAGAGGTCAAGGTCGACGGTGGCCGCGACGCTGCCTACACGAAAGAACTTGGCGAAACCATCGCCAAGCGTTTCTTGAGCGACACGGTCATCATGAGCTCGCAGTTGGTTGCGCACGTTCTTTTTCGTGCGCTCGTCAAAGCGACACCGGGAGTCGACCTCTTCGGTCGCTTGCGCTATCGCGGTGAAGTCTCGATGCCCATCGACGATCTCTATCGCGAGATCGGCGAGGCGCGCGACGCTCTCATCGCACTCGAGCAACAAGGCCAAGTGCGCGTCAGCCCTTCCCTTCGCAACGAGACGCCCGAGTATCTAGTCGATCGGTCGATCGCGTTCTGGGACGGCTATCACACACGCATCGTCGCGCGACGCAGCGGCACGGATATGGTCGCCGAAGATCCTACGCTCCTTCTTTATTACCAAAACCGGCTCGTTCCTTACGCGCAGCGCATCGCGCCCGCGGACCTGCACGACGTCGCAACCGAAATCGTTCGAATGGAGCGCCGATGACCGTAAAAGTAGGCGTAATCGGTGGCGGCGGGTTCGGGCGAGGAATCGCGTTATCGGCGTGTCGCGCGGAGAACGATGTCGTCTTGTGGACGCGCGGTTTTCACAAAGGTGAAGGCGCGCCTTACCACACGACGACAGATCTCGCAGCGCTCAAAGACCGCGACATCATCTTTCTCGCTGTGCCCTCCCCTTACATGTCGGAGACAAGCACCGCACTTGGCGCGCATCTCGATGGTCGTCATCTACTCGTCCACGTGAGTCGCGGCCTCGTGGGTGACAACCTGCAGACTCTCACGCGAGTTTTGCACAGCACAACTCCGTGCCGACGCGTGGGGGCGCTTGCTGGGCCGCTCGTCGCCGATGCGCTCGCCAAGGGAACGCCCGGGGGCGGAATCGTTGGTTCGCTCTTTCCAGAGGTCGCTGAGATGGTGCGCGAAGCCATTGCGGGCCCAGCACTCAAGATCTATGGCACCGACGACGTCGTGGGCGTGGAGCTCGCCTCCGCACTCGTGGGACTTCTCGCTCTCGCGCTCGGCTATGCGCAGGGACTTGGCATCGGACCGAGTGCACTCGCAGTTCTGTGCTCACGTGGGATTGCCGAATCACAACGCATCGGGCTCGTTCTGGGCGCACGAGAAAAGACATTCGCGGGCTTGGCAGGTTTCGGTGATCTGGTCGCCGCAGCCTCCGGCGACGATCGTCCTGAAATGAAGTTGGGACGTGCTATCGCACGCGGAGTAAATGTTACCGACGCGGGCCGCGAAGCGGGAGCTCACATCGAAGGCGTCACGATTGCCGAACGTGTGGCAAGCTACGCCATGCGCATGCATATCGAAGCTCCGATCGCTGCAACAACTGCTGCGGTTTTAGCGGGCAAGATGACTGCGCAAGCCGCCGTGGCCGCGCTGATGTCACGCCAAGTTTGGGTCGAGTAGCAGCACCGAAAGCAGGCACGAATGGTTGTCGCATGGACGTTTCCGACTCGCATTCTCTTCGGTGAAGGGGCCACGATTGAAATCGGCACCGAAGCCAAACGGCTCAACGGCACGCGCGCGCTCATTGTCACCGATCCAGGAATCGTCGCCGCAGGCTTGATACAGCCCATCATCACGGCGCTCGAAAAGTCTGGCATCACCCATGTGGTTTTCGATCGCATCGCGTCCAATCCGAACGAGTCACACGTTGAAGATGCGGCGCGCGCGTATCGCGACTCAGGTGCGGACTTCGTGGTCGCCGTCGGCGGCGGGAGCGCCATCGACGTTGGCAAGCTCGTGCGTTTGCGCGCCACCCATTCGCTCCCGCTCGCCGAGTACGATGAAACACTGCATGGTGGTGAGAAAGTCACAGGCAAAGTTCCGCCGATGATCGCAGTGCCGACGACCTCTGGCACCGGAAGCGAAGTTGGGCGCGGCAGCGTCGTGCAACTGGGCGCTACCAAGAAGAAGACCACCATCGCTGCGCCGAAGCTCTTGCCCGATGTAGCCGTGCTCGACCCGCGTATGACTCTTAGTCTTCCCCCCGCGACCACGGCAGCGACCGGCTTCGAGGCGCTGGCGCATAGTATCGAGGCGTACTGCGCACTTGGAGATCATCCCATGGCGGACGCGATTGCTCTCGAGGGCATTGAGCTCATCGGTCATCACTTAGAACGCGCCGTCAACGATGGTAGCGATATCGAAGCGCGGGGCGCCATGCTCAAAGCGGCGATGATGGGCGGAGTCGCGATGCGCAAAGGACTCGGCGTATGCCATTCGCTCGCGCATCCTCTCGATAGCGAGCTCAACTTGCACTACGGCCTGGCGAACGCTCTGTGTTTGCCCGCAGTGCTCGACTTCAATCGTGCGGCGATTCCAATGAAGATCGCGCACATCGCCCGCATCCTCGGGGCACGCGGAAACGATGTAGAGACGCTCGCATTTGAATGCTCCGGCGCCGTACGCTCACTTCGCAAGAAGTGCCATCTGCCGCAAAGCCTCGCGGAGGTGGGCGTCACCGAGGCGCTAATCACGAAGCTCGCGGCCAGTGCGATGCGCGATTCCTACCATCACCTCAATCCGCGCCCCTGCACCCAAGGCGACATGGTCGCGCTCTACCAGTCGAGCATGTAGAGGGCCTGTGACGCCGCATGCGATGCAGCGCTTTCAGCTAATGCTCACCTGGAAGCATGAGGGTTACCGCTACGAGTCCGGGGCCATGCTTGATTGCTATGAAGACTTTCTGCGGCCGCTAACGCGTGTCGCGGAGTCGATTGCCGTGTACGACACGAGTAAGAGTGATGCTCTCTTTGAGGAACACAAGTCGATCCTACGACGCGAAAAAGGCAAATGTGTTTTCGACTTGGAGTCAGAGATCATCAGGGGTCACGAACGACTTTGGGGGGCGAATGGGGGTCGGCGCGGTTCAATCCTGGTGATCGCCGATCCTACGCGCATCGATTTCGAAGAGCTCTTCAAACGCTCGCACAGCCCCGACGTTGGCGACAATCCGAACGCCGGTGATTCTCCCGGCGCAGTTCGCGCGGCGCGACTGCTAACGAAGAAGGGAAAGGTCGCGTTTCTTTTTCCCCGCAACAACGGCATGCAATACGTGACGGTGTGTGCGGCTCAAGCGCTGTCAAATGCGCTCTTCGCCACCGCAACGCGCAGCTGCACCCAAGTCGACATGCAAGCGTGGAAGAAAAGCTGGTTCGGCGAAGGGGACGATCGTTGAAATAGTGAAATAGGGATGGCGTGGCGCCGGGGTCGCGCGCTTGGCTATTTCACTATTTCAACGATCGTCCCCACGTCGTGTGAGGCAAATCGATCCGGGGTGTGGCTACTGTTGCCGCCACCGCCGAGGAACGACGAGCGGAAATTCTCGGGCTTTTGCGATCATCTGACGCTATCTGGCTGGCCCGTTTCTTGAGTATTACGTGTCGAATCCTCGTTCATCCGGAGAACGCCATGCGCCAAGCCCAATCCATCGCCATCCTCACCTGTCTCCTTAGCGCCTGCGCTGCCAACGTCGGCGACAAGCCCGAACCGCAAGCCCTCGCCTTCGCGGAAGTTGATGAGCCCGCGGACGGATTCACCCGGCGATTGCAGTTGCGCGGCGACATTGAATTTGGCGCTCCGGTCACCGGCTCGTATGCGGCAGAAGGAAGCTACGCGGGCTATCTCTTCACAGCAGCCGCGGGAACTGACCTTACGATCAACCTCGCCGGTCACGACAACGATCCGGTTGTCTATCTCTATGGCCCTGCGCGCAGCGAACGTTGGTCACGTTATTCGCCGACCGAAACAAATGACGATGGGGGCCCGGGTCTCGACTCGCGCATTACGCGTCGTGTTCGCACCGCCGGAACGTACTTGATCATTGTCCGTGAATACTCGGGCATCGACGGCGACTTCACGCTTTCACTCGATTGCAGCGGCGTGCAGTGTCACCCGGCGTGCAGCTCGGAAGACATGTGCGGACCGCAATCGCACTGCCTCTACTTGCGCTGCCACCTGCCCTGCGAATCGCACTGCGTCCCGACCTTGCCCGAGACGTGCGACGAAGAACTTTGCGGACCGCCGTCGCGCGCCCCGATCTTCATGTGCGTTGACGGAAGCGTCGGCGGAAACACCGGCCGCTGCCTTCGTAACGACGACAACAGCTGCGGTTGGGAAATGCGCGAGTGTCCCGCGGCTGTCGCTTGCGGCGCACGCCTCGGCAACACCTGCGAAGCAAACCAGTTCTGCAGCTTCGAGGAGTCCGCAATCTGCGGCCACGCCGATGCAACCGGAACCTGCGCCCTGATCCCCGAAGGCTGCACCAAAGAGCTCTTCTGGGTCTGCGGCTGCGACGGCAACAGCTACCAGAACGCCTGCATGGCCAACCACGCCGGCACATCAGTCCTTCACGCCGGTCAGTGCTAACGGCTTTGGGGACGATCGGTGAAATAGGGAAATAGCAACGCGCCAGGAGCGACGTTGCTGTGGTCCCTATTTCCCTATTTCACCGATCGTCCCCGACCGAAACCTCAGGCGGCGTGAGCGTTAGGCATGTTGGCTTCGTACTCATTGAGGATGTCCATGCATCCGGTGAGTGAGTCGCAAAGTACGAGCTTCTGGCGCAGAGCCGCCGCTCCGTGAAGGCCGCGAAGGTAGCCGCTCAAATAGCGCCGTGATGCGCGGACGCCACCAAGCTCGGTGCGTTCCATCGCTGCTTTGTTGAGATGCTCGCGGCAGAGACTCAAACGCTCGGCGAGTGTCGGACCGGGGATTGTCTCCCCGCGGTCAAGAAGCGCGCGAATCTCGCGGAAGATCCACGGATGATCGATGGCGCGGCGGCCAACCATGACGCCGGCGCATCCCGTATCGTCGAGCGCCTTCTTGGCGGCTTCCGCGGAGTTGATGTCTCCGTTCACGATGACAGGAATGCCGACGACTTCGCGCGCGCGTGCAGCCCACTGCCAATCGGCAGCGCCGGTGTGTCCCATCTCAGCCGTCCGGCAATGAATTGTGAGTACGCGAACGCCAACGTCCTCGAGGCGTCGTGCCAAATCGACAATGGGCATATGCGACTCAGGTCCGTAGCCAATGCGCGTCTTCACGGTAACCGGAAGTGAAACCGCCTTCACTACGTCCCGCGCCATCGCGACCATTGCTTCTGGATCGCGCAGCCAGCCGGCGCCGGCACCGCGACGGGCAACCTTGGGCACCCAACATCCGCAGTTGACGTCGATGTAGGAAGGATTGGCCGCCTCAGCTACGCGCGCAGCATCGACGAGGCGATGCGGATCGGAACCGTAAATCTGAATTGCCGTGGGCCGGTCTTCCGGCGCCAAGGTGACTTTGCGTTTGGCAATGCGGCATCCGCGAAGAAGTCCTTCGCAATTTACAAACTCCGTGACGCAGAGGTCTGCACCCCGGTCGCGACAGATGGCGCGGAACATCGCGTCGGTCACATCCTCCATGGGCGCGAGGATCGCGGGACGATTGGCAAAAAGCGCTTTGAAGCGCGTCTCGATTTCGTTTTCCATGGCGACGGGGAGGCATGTTGTGCACCGAATCCGCGCCTGCTGCAAACCGTGGCGCCACGCGCGATTGATGCGACCAAAGTTAGGGCTGTGCCGGATCCTGCGGTGGCAAAATGGGCGGCGGTGGCGCATGCAGCGCTGCGATGATGGCCGCACCGTCACGTTCGATGCGAAAAGTGCCCACGCCGTCGATCGCGCTGAGCTCTTCAGGTGCGCTTGGATTCAGCGCAACGATTTCATGGAAGCAGTGACCCGGAAGCACGGCCTGCGGATCGACTCCGCGCTCCGTCGCCATCGCCCGACGCCATGCCGATAGTGAACGATCGCGAATCTTCGCCGCCGCACGTTCCTCGGGCGTGGGAATCGGCCCACCGCTCGGCGCCAGATCTTCAGGCGGCACACCGCCTCGCGCCTCGCCGTCGCGAATCGCACGCATGATGCGCGTCGCAAACTGATGCACGCGCAACGCGTTGGGCCCCACATCGCGTGTGAGGTCTTGCATCGTCTTTGGACGCTTGCGCGCAATGGTGAGAAGTGATTCGTTCGTGATGACTTTGAACGAAGGAACGTCCCGCGCTTCCGCTTCCTCCTCGCGCGCGATACAAAGCTCACGCAAAACGGCCTTCGATGGGCCCGCGAGATCCACAGCGCCTTTCACGCGTGTCCAAGCAGGCCGAATCTCGACTTGCTCGCTCGCGGCACGTCGCAGAAGGTATGCGCACTCTTCGTCCACTTCCTGCTCAATACTCTTCGCGCGAAGCTCCTCGCGCAGGATGTCAGCAAGCCCAAGCAGATAGCGCACGTCATTCGCCAGGTAGTTGAGCTGCTCGGGCGTGATGGGCCTGCGTCCCCAATCTGCCTTCTGGTATTCCTTTGTGACGACGACGCCCATGCGCTTTTCCAGAAGCGTGGCAAGTCCCGCCTGCTGCTCACCGAGGAAGCGTGCAGCAATCGAGGTGTCGAACATGCGCACAAGCGGAAGGCCCACGTCGCGCAGCATCCGCGCGTCGAACGAAGCGTCGTGCACAACCTTCAGCGGCTGCTGCCGCTCGAAAAGGGGCGCAAGCTTTGCGTGATTCTTGATCGCGATCGTGTCGATGACGGCGAGCACATCTCGCGTTGCGACCTGCACCATGCACAGATTGGCGCGATAGCGGAACAAGCCATCCGCTTCCACGTCAAACGCGAGCTCGCCTGCACTCTCGAGTTCTTGAACGAGCGCGTCAAGCATGGGCTCAGTGTCGATCATGCGGATGTTCATGCGAGATCGAGAATAGCAGAGCCGCCTTCTAAAAGGTGCCGAAGGGAGCTAGGGTCCATGCGTGTCTGATTCGCGCAGCGGCAAGAAAAGAGAAGGGCTGTCGTCGCTCGCCAGCCTGATGCCGCGCGCCTATCCGTCGATGGAGCCGGACGATGTGGCGGCGCTGCGGGCGTTTGCGTGGTGGAGCCGCGCAGTTCCCGAGCGCGTGGCGAAGAATGCGCGACCGGTGCGTCTGCACAATGGCGTGCTCTTGGTGCACACGAGCTCGAGCGCGTGGGCTCATGACCTGTCGTTCTTGCGCGATCAAATATTGAAGGCGATTCAAACGAGCGCGCCGCATGCCGGCATCCGCGATATGCGCATTCAGGTCGGCCCGTTGCCCGCAGTGCCCCCGCGCACACGTGATCTCAGCGTGCCGGATCCCATCGTGCCGCTCGAAACCGTGCCATCCGAAATCGCAGCGTCGCTCGCTCACGTTCACGACGACGCGCTGCGCGAGAGCATCGCGTACGCAGCCAAGATTTCGCTCGCCCCACGCCCGGCGAAATCCAAGCAGAAGAAGTAGCACCGTTAACCGCCCAGCGACGCACGTCGTCGCAAGTAGAAGAGATTAAGCTTACTCGAGTCCTAAGAGGTGCTTGGCTTTTGCGAGAAAGACCGGCGCTTGCAGGGGTTTGATGAGGTACTCGGTCGCGCCGAGCAGCAGCGCTCTTTCACGATCGGATTCGGCGCCCTCGGTTGTGACAACGATGATAGGCGTTTCGCGATGCGATACGCCGGCGCGGATGCGTGCGACGAGCGTGAGTCCGTCCATGACGGGCATATTGATGTCGGTAACGATGAGATCGAATTTCCACGCCGACAGTTTGCGAACCGCGTCGGCTCCGTGTTCGGCCTCGACGACGTGCATGCCGGCGATTCGCTTCAGCGACGACGCCATAAGCTTGAGCATCGTGGGTGAATCTTCGACTACGAGTGTGCGCAGCTCCGTCATAGGTCCTCAGTTCGCCGAAAAGTTCTGCAGCGTAAGGGCCCACGTCGTGCCCTGCCCTCGTTCACTCGTGAGTGCAATGCGTCCGTCAA
The DNA here is from genome assembly GCA_016712745.1 of Sandaracinaceae bacterium. Classification (GTDB taxonomy): domain Bacteria; phylum Myxococcota_A; class Polyangia; order Polyangiales; family JADJQN01; genus JADJQN01. The sequence continues at coordinate 148,893 of JADJQN010000004.1, read as the reverse complement.
GCTCCGAGATCGCGGCTTTCACAATCGCAAGCCCAGTACCTCGACCGGATGTGGTGGCGGCGGCGGGCGCCGTCGAGACCCCCATCTCGAAGACCAACATCCATGCATCCTCGGTGCTGAGCTCGCGTGCGTTTTCTTCCGTGACCACACCGCAACGAATGGCTTCGTCGACCACACGTTCCACATCGATTCCCGCGCCGTCGTCGCGCACGGCGATCACTAAAGCACCATCGCGACGCATCGCGCGTACATGGAGCGTGCCCTCTTCGGACTTGCCTAAGGCTGCGCGAACTTCCGAAAGCTCGATGCCGTGATCGATTGCGTTACGCAGCAAGTGCAAGAGAGGCTCGAGCAACTTCTCACCGCGCGCTCGATCTACTTCGAGCTCTCCACCTTCGGCGATAAAGCGCACACGCTTCTGAGCCTCTCGCGCAAAGGTTCGTGTCGCGCGGCCAAGCGGCGCGAAAATCTGGGACAGGGGCACGCGAAGTAGCGATTGTGCCTCGGCATCAAGCGCGTGCAGCGAGACGGAAAGCGAATCCACAAGCGTTTGCGCGGCTTCCGGCAACTGCATAGACATCGCGAAAAGCCGCCCTTGTTGGGAAAGGAGGTCTTTGCTGAGGGAAGCAATGCGATCGATGGTCTTGGGATCCACGCGCACCGTGCCAATCGAGGTGGCGTTGACCTCCGGCTCGTAGTCACCTTGCGTATCCGCATTCGCTGCCGGCGCAAACGAGAGACGCTTCAAACGCTCCAAGAACGACGAGATCGGAAGCTCGCGCGTTTCATTCAAGCGAGCGCGGTCGCCGATCTCCGCGATCAAATCTGAGCCCTCGAGCAAAACATCCACCGTGTCTTGCGACATCAACACCGGTGCCAGGCGCAGGTCTTCGAGCACGTCTTCCATTCCGTGCGCGACAGCAACGAGATCGCTCTCTTCGAACATCGCTGCAATCCCCTTCAATGTATGCACGTGGCGAAACAGGTCGTTCACGTCTTCGGGTTCGACGGCACCGGCGGGCGCGCGATCACGCAGCAGCAGGAGAGATTGCGAAAGCGCTTCTGCGCGCTCGGCAACTTCGCTCAAAAAGGTTTGCCTTAGCTCTTTGTCGTCATCGCGATCACTCATCGTGAATACGAGCGCTCCTCAAGAGGCGTGGGACTGCACGTGGGACACGCACACAAATCACGCAAAAATCGAAAGCTGTAAAGGCCCGTGCCGTGGCCGTCTTTCCACTCGAGGCGCAGAGCGTAATTGCCAATCTCTTCGATGTTCTCGAGTACGAGGCTGCCGCCCGCGTGAAAGCGAATTGGCCCTTGATGACCTTGGCAGACCGCGCACGGACAGAAACCGCGCAAGACTTCATGCGGGTAGACGCCGTGATGACCATCTGCCCAATCGATCTCAAGGGTGTCGGCATTTCGCGGGGCGCGAAGCTCGACCGCCGTGGTGTGCGGTCCTAGATTTTCGTTGGACATCCGCGGAGAGGGTAGCATGCGCTTATGTTGATTCTCTACGACGGCGTCTGCGGGCTCTGCAATCACTTCGTGCAGTTCATTGTGAAGCGCGATCCGCTGGGCATCTTCAAGTACGCTTCTATTCAAAGTGATACCGGCCGCAAGATCCTCACACGCCGTGGGCGCGATCCGAATGTGCTCGACACGGTCATCGTCGTGCTCGAGTACGACACGCCGAGCGAACGCATTCTCATCAAATCGCGCGCTGGCCTCTTCGTGCTGAAGTCGCTCGGTTGGCCATGGAAGGCGCTTAATGTCGTCGCTTTCCTGCCGACCGCGTTTTTAGATTTCTTCTACGGCCTGGTCGCGAACAACCGCTACAAGCTTTTCGGCAAACACGACACGTGCCGCATCCCGACCCCGGCAGAGCGGAAGCGATTCATCGACGTGTAGACGTCGTCACTGGTACGTCGAGAGCAAGTCGACTTCGCGGCCTAGATGCTCCGATAGAACACCCACCGTTGCTTTGCGTGCCTCCGTGAACACGGCTTTGGGCCACGCGTCGTGGGCAGCTTCGGCCCACGTGCCAGAGAAGCACGCCGTCATCCGCGCGCGCGCGTCAGCCGAGAGCTTCAACCGGCCTCCCCCACAATCCCGACACACCACCGCACCCATCCCAGGATCAAAGTAGGCGGGCTTCTCTACGGGCGCTCTCTTTCCGCAGCGGCCGCACATGTCGAGGCGAGGCGCGAAACCCAAAGTCGCGATCAGGCGCAGCGCGAATGCCAACAGCATCTCGTTGCGCGCAACCTCGGCCTGGTCGAACGCTTCAAGCATGCCGACCGTCGCGCTGAAGACACGGGCGTCCGCTGCTCGAACCGGGGCCGTCCCTCGCACCAGCTCCAAGGCGGCGCCCGCCAAGGACATCCGCTCGAGGTCGCTCAGGATCTTGGGAAATGCCCGCGTGATCTGAGCCTGCGAGAGGCGGCCGACCTCTCCGCGGCCCAGCGCCACTTCGGCCGAAACCAACAAAAACGGCTCAAGAGACGCTGCGAAGCGCTTTTTCGAGCGACGAGCACCCCGCGCAATGAGCGCGACCTTGCCAAACTCCCGGGTTAGGAGCGTGACGATGCGGTCCGACTCTCCGTAATCGACGGAGCGAAGGAGGACTGCATCGGTGAAGACGGCTCGAGTGGGCACGAGTTGAAGCTTAGCTCGATCGCCGTGTCGCGTTGGCGGGGACGAAGGACGATCGAAAGAGCGAGGGTGAAGAGAATGAGCAGCACGACGAGGGCGATGGCGATGCCGAAACGCTTGCCGCGCTCGGGCGGCGTGATGGCCGTGATCGGCGCTGGGTTGACGACCAAGGCACGGCGGCCCTGACCATAAACAGCCAGGACATCCTCGGAATCGATCCCCAAAGCCTGCGCATAGGAGCGCAGAAAGCCCCGGGCGAAGACCTCGCCGGGAAGCTTATCGAAGCGGTCATCCTCGATCGAAACCAGCATCTTTAGCGGGATTCGCGTGGTTTGTGCGAGCTCTTCGAGCGACACGCGCCGAAGCTCACGTTCCCGCCTTAGGTAGCGACCCGTCGATTCCATCAATGGAGCGTCTCCAGGTATCGACGGCAGGCAAGGCCCACGTCGGATTCGGCTGAGAGCTCGACACAACGCTCGAAGTCGGTGGTGGCGTCATCGCGATGGCCGAGCTGAGCCCGGGCTTCGCCGCGCATCTTCCAAGCATCCTGCGTGCGGTTGCAGGTTTCGTTGGGGACTTCGACGACGTGGGTGAGCGCTTGCTCGGCATCGTCGAACTGGTGCATCGCCAAATAGGTCTGACCCAAACGCAGATAACCGAGACAGAAGTCTCGCTGCAGAGTCACCGACTGCTGGAGGGCTCGCACGGCGTCAGGGTACTGCTCTTTTTTGAAATAGGCGTACCCAAGATTGGCCCACGCCAAGTAGGGCGTCGTGTAGAGGAGATCGGCGGTCGCGCCCTCGAACTGGGCGATCGCGTCGTCAAAACGGTCTTGCTCTAGGTACAAGACACCGAGATTGTTGTGAATTTCAGCGCCGAGGCTGGGGCGCAGCTCGAGATCGTGGTTTTGGGTCAGCGCCAGAGCGGCTTGAAGGTGCTCTTCGGCCACGCGGAAATTACGCCGAGCCGTGAAAAGCACGCCCAAAACGTTGTGAGCTTCGGCGTTCTCTTCATCGAGGCGAACCGCTTCGAGCAGGTGCTGGAAGGCCATCGGGAGGCTGTTCTCGTTCATCAGCCCGACGCCAAGCTCGTATTCACGCTGCGACCGCATCTGCTCCTCTGCCGTGGGTCCACCACCACATCCCCAGAAAACTGCGCAAAAAACGAGGAGGTGACGGGTTCTCAAGGCTCTTTCAGGCCCTCGCGAACGCTTGGGCGCCCTTGATCTACAGATCATCGGCGGGCCGGTCAACCCGGATTGGCAGCGCCAACAATGCCTTGAATTTGTTCTCTTTAACGGGTTCGTTTCACGCACGTTTCAACTTAACGAAGAGGCCGTCCTGGGCATGACGCCGAAGCCAAGTGCGCTAGGGTGCCGGCGTGCGCTTCGGGCTTCGTGCGATCGGGATTGGGCTGCTTCTCGCGAGCGTGGCCGCCCACGCGAATGCGCAAGAGCTTGTCCCGCCGCGAATCATCGAGCTCGCTGATCTAACGATCCCGGACGGCGTCACAGCGCCCGAGCTCGAGTTCGTTGAAGCGCTCGTTCGCGTCGAAGCCGACGGCACGGCTCACGTGGAAGAGACCGATGCCGCCGAGCCTTGGGCATCGTTGGTGAGCGATGCCGTTGAGCACGGTCGGTTTGCACCGGCGACGCGGGATGGGGTGGCCATTTCGGCGAGGGTGAGGATTCGGATACGCGTGAGGGCGGTGGTTGCTGAGTCCGAGTCGGTGTCCGTGCCCGAGTCCGTGTCCGAGTCCGAGTCGGTGTCCGAGCCCGAGTCCGCACCTTCAGCCGACGAACCCTACCGCGCGGTTGGGCGGGTGAATCGGCCACGCGCCACCGTCCTTCATCTCGACGCCGAGCAGATCCGTGACGTCCCCGGCACTTTCGGGGACCCGATGCGCATCATCGAATCACTCCCCGGGGTCGTGCCCATCGTAAGCGGCCTGCCCTATGTCTATGTCCGCGGCGCGCCGCCGGCGGGGTCGAGCTACTACTGGAATGACCTGCTACTGCCGCAGCTCTTCCACTTCGCGCTCGGTCCGGCGGTGATTCATCCCGCGTTTGTCGGCGACATGGACTTCTACGCGGGTGTCGCCCCGGCACGCTATGGTAGGCATACGGGTGCTGTGATCGCGGCAGAAGGCGCCACCGATCGCCCGTTGCGGCGCGAAGTCGAAGTGCGCCTACTCGACGTGAACGGGATCTATGAAGCGAACGTAGGCTCGCGTGGCGGTCGCATCAGCGTGGCCGCTCGCTATGGCTATCCGGGCCTTCTGCTCTCGGTGCTGAGTCCGAACGCGTCCCTCTCCTACTGGGACTATCAGTCGCGCCTGACCGTGCCCGTCTCGGAACACAACACCGTGTCGATGGCATGGATCGGCTCATTCGACTCGTTTGGCGATTCACTCAATCCGGACAACGACGTCACGCTCGAATTTCACCGCATCGAAGCACGCATTCTCCATCGCACTGCACGCTTCGAGTATGGCGCAGCACTCGGTGTTGGCTACGACCGGTCGACGCTCGGGAACAGTCTGCGCGCCACTTCCTACTCGATCACGCCGCGCGTATGGGCCCAGTGGGGCGGCAGTCGATTGCGCTTTCGCGTGGGCGGCGATCAGCGCGTGACGATGGGTACGTTCGGTAGCGGCGAAGAGCGTGGACCGGGCGAGGGAAGCGACGAGATTACAAACAATCCACTGTACGCATCGGTCGGGGGCCGTTCTGCGTACGGCGTGTACAGCGAGCTCGTCTGGAATCCGGTTCGCGCCCTTTCAATCGATCTCGGACTGCGCGGTGATATGTGGCTTGCGCGTCCAGACGCACCTGACTTTGCGGTCGAGCCTCGCGTGACGGTCGCGGTACGCACGTCGGACAAAGTCACGCTGCATGCAGCGGTCGGCCTCGCGAACCAGCCGGCGGTCTTCCTGCTTCCACTTCCCGGACTCACCGATCTGCAACTCGCCCACGGGCTTCAGAGCGCAGTGCAATCGGAGTTGGGTGTGCGTGTCGATCTCCCCGCTGACTTCCGTGCCGAGGCAACGCTCTACGCGCACCGTTACCAAGGCCTGCTCGTACCGGACCTCTTCATCGAAGGAAGACTCTCGTGCTTGCCGGGTGATTTGCGCTGCTATCTCGACGAAAGTCTGCCCCGCGCAAGTGCGTGGGCATATGGCGCTGAGCTCTTCTTGAAACGCGAACAGGGGCGCTTCAGCGGCTGGATCAGCTACACACTCGGATGGGCCACGGCTGAGAGCAGTCACGGCGCGCCCTTCACCCCAAGCTTCGACGTGCGTCACGTCGGCAATCTCGTTCTCTCGTGGAACATTGGTCATGGATGGCGTGCGGGTATTCGCACACAGCTGCGATCGGGACGACTTGCGACGCAGATACGTTCGCCCAATCGCTTGCCCATTCTCGTGCGCTACGAGCAGCGCTTGCCGTGGTTCGTGCGCATCGACGCGGAGGTGTCCTACACGTGGCAGACCTCGTGGGGAAGCATGCGTGCGGCGCTCGAGTGGTTCAATGCGACGCTCGCAACGGAAGCGCTCTCCATCGACTGCCCGCCTGTGAGCTTCTCGACTCAAGCTCAATGCACGCCAAGTTATGGACCTGCGATTTTTTTGCCGAGCATCGGCCTGCGAGCGACCTTCCGATGAAGCACACTCTCTACATGCGTTCGCTACTCATCGTGTGTCTCGCGTCGCTTGCCGCGTGCGGGCCTAACGAGACGGTCATGACCGACGGACGCATTCACGTTGCGACAGGCTCCTACACGGAAGCGCGCATGTTCTTCGATCAGAACGGCGATCCGCTAATTGGCGCCGTGCGCGACGAGGAAGCTCGCTCCTTCGAAATCATTTCGTTCGATGGTGCGCGGAAGTGCACGGTGGGTGAGCTGCACGGAACAGATATCGAGTTGCTGAGCTCGACCTCGCCGAGCGCGAACAATGTTAACGAACTGCGAGTCTCCCTGCTCGACTCAACGGATGGCGTCGGCGAATTGCGGTTTGCGAAAGCGGATTGTTCACTCGCGATGGATCCTATCGCCGACGTCGTCGCACCGACAACGCGCATTACGATTGAGGTGCTCGGTGTCGGAGCAGTCGCATCCAGTTGGATCGCTCAAACCGCCAATGGCGATCTGCACCTAATCAATCCGTGGAGCCGTACCGATAGCGTGATCGGCCATCACGTCACCTTTTACACAAACATCAACCACGTCGTTTGGTTCTTGTCGGAGGGACGTCTCGTGCGCTGGGATGTCCTATCGAACGAAGAAACAGCGCGTATCGGTGCCAACGTCACAGAAGCGACCGTTTCCTTCAGCGACTACGGTTACGAGATTCTCTACGTCGACGGCGGGAACGTATTCTCGCGCTCCTTTTTGGCAGCGGAATCGCTAATCCACCAGCTCACGGAAAGCGGAGATGCATGCGACGTACGCTTTCTTGGAGGCGTCGAGTCGATCATCGCTTGGAAGAGTCCGTGCGCCGAGCAGCGTCTCTCCTTGATTAGTGTTGTGGACGCAATCGCTCCGACGCAGATTGATGGGCCGATTGGAGATGTTGCGTTTCGCGATGGGCGCTTGATGTGGGTCGCTGATCCCGATACCGCGCCATCGCTTTGGATTGAGTCGCTCGCTCTCGACGAAGACGTCAGCCAGCCCACACCACGCTCGCGTATTGGCGCGGGGGACGATCTCGGCAGCATTCGCATGCGTCCGTTCTCCGTCGATCGACTGAGCACTTCATTCTTCGTGACTTTGGATGACGAAGAAGGCGGCAACATCTGGGGGGTTTGGGCAGCGCCGGGACTTTTCATGTGGCACGAATCGAACGTTGGCACGACGCGACTCGTGCACATCGGTCCACCGCGTTCGCTTATCGACGTCGTGATCGTGCCGACGAACGTGCATGACGGCAGCGGCGATCTGAAGATATATGACACGATTGCGACGGTCTCCGTGGGATCCGCGCTCGACGTCCGTCTTGATTCGGTTTCTGTGCCCTTCAACTCGAGCGCGCTGATGTTCCTGCAGTCATGGGACGACGCAACCCAGACTGGCGACCTCGTCGGCGTCGATCTGAGCGGGACGGAAACACAGCTCGAGCGTGGTGTATCGATGTACTCCGCGATCGAGATACCGGTGAGCCTCGTGCTCTACACAATTCCAAACGGCGAGAGACAGGGGGTATGGATGTGGATCGGCGGTCGTGCCGGCGTCGACTAGGCAGCGTCGAGGTGGTCGAACTAACCGCGAACTTCTTCTTTGACGCCGAGCAACTGGTAAATGCGGCGCAGCGGCTCGATGTCCGGAACGATGATGCGTTCTTCGACAATCTTGAGATAGCCGCCATCACGCAATTGAATCACGGCACGCTTCACCGTTTCGACGTCGAGGCCGACGCGACTCGATAGCTCTAGGGGCGACAAGGCCAAGCTATAACCTTCGCTTGAGGTGTCGGTGACGGAGGCGAGACGCAAGAGTGTGTTCACCACGCGCGACGGATGATCGGTCAGCATGGCGTTCTCAAGTTGCTCTTCCGCATCGCGCAGGCGGCGCACAAGCTGTTCGACGAAACCGGTGGCCACTTGCGGGCTGCCGGCGAGCATCATTCCGAACGTCGCGCGATCGAGCGCCAGCACCATCACATCCGTGAGCGCGAGAGCGGAGGCTGTGCGGTGACTTTTGGCGAGCAGTGCATCTTCGCCGAAGAGGTCTCCAGGGCGCAGCACGGTGAGGCTCCGATCTGCGGACCGGATGCGCTTCACCAATCGAACGCGACCTTCATGAACGAGAAAGCAGGTGTCGCCTTCGTCACCCTCTTTGAAGATGGTGTCGTTCTGCGAAAAGCGGCGACCAAATCGCTCGAAGAGGCGCACTTTCTCGTCGGAACCCAGGTCACTCATCGGTCAAAGCTAGGTAACACGATTGCGGCCGCAAGCACTACATCCGTGCGGATGGGTCCAGAATCGAGCTGCTTGTGCCCGCACTTTTGGTCGGCGAGCTCAGTCGGCGAGGTGGCAGGCGGCGAAGTGGCCCGGGCTGATCTCGCGGAGCTCGGGGATTTCTTTGTCGCAGAGGCCCTTTTGCGCGATCGGGCAGCGTGGATGAAAGGTGCAGCCGGGGGGCGGCTTGAGCGGACTCGGGACATCGCCTTCAAGCAAGAGTCGCACGCGCTTCTTCGTCGGATCGGGAACGGGGATCGCACTCATCAACGCACGCGTGTATGGATGCTTTGGATCCTCGTAGAGAGCTTCTGAGGTCGCAAGCTCCACGACCTTGCCGAGATACATGACCGCCACGCGGTGGCTCATGTACTCGACGACTTTCAAATCGTGCGCGATGAACAAAAAGCTTAGGCCGAGCTCGTCTTGTAAATCCTTCAACAGATTTACGATCTGCGCTTGGATCGAAACGTCGAGCGCGCTGATCGGTTCATCGGCGACGATGAACTTCGGCTCGACTGCAAGCGCGCGCGCAATACCGATGCGTTGACGCTGACCACCCGAGAACTCATGCGGATAGCGATTCATATGCTCGGGCCGCAAGCCCACGCGCGTCAGGAGCGATGCTACCTTCTCGCTTTCTTCGTGCGCGGTTGTCACGAGCCGGTGCACGCGCATCGCTTCGCCCACGGTTTCGCGCACAGTCATGCGCGGATTGAGAGAGCTGTATGGGTCTTGGAAAATGATCTGCATGTTGCGGCGCATCGGCCGCAGCGCCCGCTGACTCATGAAGGTAATGTCGCGATTCTCGAAAGAGATGCGCCCGGCACTCGGCTCGATCAGTCGCAACACCACGCGCCCAAGGGTGCTTTTGCCGCAGCCGCTCTCCCCCACCAGGCCAAGCGTTTCGCCAGGCGCAACCTTCAACGAAACGCCGTCGACTGCGCGAACCGATCCCTGCTGGCGCCCGAAAAAACCACCACGCACCGGGAAGTGCTTGGTGATGCGATCCACGGCTACGAGCGCATTGCTGCCTCGATACGCAGGGTGGTTTGGCAAAAGGGAAGTGCGACCAGCATCGGCGAGGGGCTCGAGCTCTTCGTCTTGAAACTCGCTCATGCGACCTCTGCAGTCGGCGCGACTCCGCCATCTTCAGCGACGGCGACGTGACATGCGGCGAAGCGTCCACCTTTGAGCTCACTCAGCGGCGGCTCGATCTCGCGACATAGGTCGATCACGCGATCGCATCGATCTTGAAAGCGGCAGCCCACTGGCAAATGCATGAGGTCTGGCACAACTCCCGGAATCGTTGGTAAGCGCTTCTTGCGGGCGTTGTCACCGAAGCTCGGCACGCTCGAAAGAAGGCCGCGCGAGTATGGATGCTTGGGCGATTCAAAGAGCTGCGCCGTCGTGGCGCGCTCGACTACCTTGCCTGCGTACATCACGACAATCTCTTCGGCGAACTCGGCAACCACGCCCAAGTCGTGCGTGATGATAACAATGCTCATGCCGAGCTTCTTCTGCAGCTCGGCGAGCAACTCGAGGATCTGCGCTTGGATTGTCACGTCGAGCGCCGTCGTCGGCTCGTCGGCAATTAGAAGTTTCGGCTCGCACGAGAGCGCCATCGCAATCATCACGCGCTGACGCATACCGCCAGAGAGCTGATGCGGATAGGCATCGATGCGTTCGTCGGGGGCTGGAATACCAACCAGGCGCAACATTTCGATGGCCTTGGCACGAGCCTTTGAGCGATCGAGATGCTGATGCAATCGAATCGCCTCGATGATCTGCTGACCCACCGTGTAAACCGGATTGAGCGAAGTCATCGGCTCTTGGAAAATCATCGAGATGCTGTTGCCGCGAAGCGAGCGCATCTCTCGTTCGGGCAACGCGAGAAGGTTGCGACCTTCGAAAAGAATCTCGCCCGACTCGTAGCGACCAGGCGGAGTTGGGATTAAGCGCATGACGGAAAGTGCCGTCACGGACTTGCCGCAGCCACTTTCGCCAACCAGCCCTACGGTCGACCCTTCGCGTACGGTGAACGAAACGCCGTCCACTGCGCGCAATGCGCCCTCGTCGGTGTGGAATGCCGTGACGAGGTTTCGAACGTCGAGAAGCGCTTCGGCCATGAACGCTGAGCACCTTATCATGTGCCGGCAACTTGTCGTGGCCCGAGATTGCGCTACATGATGCCCTCATGAGTCGCGACCGTCGTAATTCCGAGCGCATTCCGATGTGGTTTCCCATCGCGGTGAGCACCCCTTCCGTCCCGGAAGGCCTCGGCATCAGCCACGATGCGAGCCCGCGCGGCATCCTTTTCGCGTCCGGCGTCCAGCTCGAAATTGGCGCGACCGTGACGATCAAGTTCCGCCTCAATAAGACTTCACCCGAGCAAGTCGCCACGGGCAAAGTGGTGCGGGTCGAAGTAAACGATGACGATCCGACCGGCATGTGGCCCAACCGCCTAGCTCTCGTTTTCGAGACTCCGCTCTTGGGTGTTGAGTCGATCCCGCCCAAGCTCTAATCAGGAAATTGGGGTTTTGGAGCGCGGTCGGTAAGATCGGCCCATGTCCGAACGTCACCCCATCGCGCTCGTGCTGTCCGGAGGCGGCGCGCGCGGCGCCTACGAAGTCGGCGTCGTCGCCGGCATTGTCGAAGCACTGAAGCAAAGTGCGGGCGCTCGCGGCGCCTTCGACATCTTCACCGGTACTTCGGTTGGCGCGATCAATGCGTCCTATCTCGCAGCGCATGCCGATGCGCATGATCTTGGCATTCGCGGGCTCATCGCGCAGTGGACGCGGCTTGAGCTCAGCAAACATCTCAAGCTCGATCCAGTGGGCTTGGTCGGCGTGCCAAAGAGTTTGCGATGGTTGCTTCATCGCTCAACCGGTCCCGATACCCTCAGCCCTCATCTCGGGCGAGCGATTCTGGATCCACGCGCTCTCGAAGCCATTGTCGAAAAAGGAATTCCTTGGGATCGCCTACGGCGCAACATCGAGAATCGCGTCGTGCACTCCCTCGTTGTCTCGGCACTTGACGTGGTCGGTGGGCGCACAACCATCTTCGCTGATCATGCGCCTGAGATAGGGCTGCACGCGTCGAAGGATCCACGCCGCGTCACACGCACCGATCGAATCACCGCCGAACACGTGCTGGCTTCCGCGGCGATTCCCCTGCTCTTCCCGGCTCGGCGCATTGGGCATTCGTATTTCTGCGATGGCGGTTTGCGCTTCAATACGCCCATTTCGCCGGCGCTGCGCTCCGGCGCGGAAAAGATCGTGGTCGTGTCGCTCTTGCATGGGCGGCCTCCGGCCCTGCAACGTCCGGCCAACGATCTCGCGCAGTATCCGTCGCCAATCTTCCTCGCCGGCAAGGTATTGAACGCCTTGCTGCTTGACCCGGTTGATTACGATTTGCAGGTGCTCGAGCGTTTGAACAAATTGCTCGAGGTACTTGAATCCACGTTGAGCCCTACTGCTTACGCCAAGTTCACTCAAGTTCTCGAGGAGCAACGTGGCGCACGCTACCGAAAAGTCGACTCGCTCGTGTTCCGGCCGTCGGAAGACATTGGCGTGATGGCCGGCGAGTACATCGCATCCGGTCGTCTCGAATGGCACGGCACGGCACGCCTCGCAGGCTTCGCGCTACGTCGCGCCGTGAAGCTCGGCGACTCCGTCGAAACCGACTTTGGATCCTTCCTGCTCTTCGATGGCGCGTTCGCACGCCAACTCATCGACCTCGGCCGCAAGGATGCCCTCAACCGCGCTGACGAAATCCGCACGTTCTTCGCCAACGAACGCCGCACCATCCCGCCCCCCGGCCCCGAACCTACCTCTCGCCTCTAACTGCCAGCGTATCTTTGCTCACGAGCGTGAGTTGGGTTAACCCCTCGCCTTTCGGTGTTCAGCGGGCGCTGGGCGTTACTTTTTTGGGCGGGGTTTGGGGCGGCGCGTGGAGGTGCGCGGGCGCGGAGTTGCGGTGCGACGTTTGGTGGCGCGGCGGACGCGGGCCCCTGCACCGGCGATGCGTGTGGCGGCGACGGACGCGAGCATTTCGGTGAGCAAGGTTGCCGCGAGCAGAGTGGTGTTGCCGCTGGGATCGTGGTCCGGAGATATTTCAACGATATCGATGCCGACTACGTCCAGACCGACCAGAGCGCGAGTGAGAGCGAGCGCTTCGTAGCTATTCATCCCGCCGGGTACAGGTGTGCCGGTGCCGGGCGCGTAGGCCGGGTCGAGTCCGTCCATGTCGAATGAGACGTAGTACTTGCCCGTGCCGGCGCGCGCTTGTATCTCGCGTGCAACGGCGCCGAGGTCGTTGCGGATTTCGTCCATCATCACGATCCGCAGTCCCGCCTTGCGCGCGTAGTCGAGATCATTGGCGGCGGTAAACGGTCCGCGGATCCCGATTTGCATTACGTCGCGAGGACGCAAGAGACCTTCTTCGATTGCTTTGCGAAATACGGTCCCGTGATGCAGGTCGATGTCCCACGCTGGGCCAAACGTATCGCTGTGTGCATCGAAGTGAATGAGCCCAAGCGGCCCATGCTTCTCAGCAAGCGCGCGCAGAGGACCTAGCGAAATCGTGTGATCGCCGCCCACAAAGACCGGCAACGCCCCGCCAGCGATGATCTGCTCGGTGCGCGCGGTGATGCTCGCGAGCGTGCGATCTACGCTCATCGGAATGCAGGCTACGTCGCCGCCGTCGGCGCAGCGCAAATGCTCGAAAAGGTCGAGGCCCTGTGCCGGATGAAATCCACGCGTTAGCGCACTCGCGTTGCGCACACCTTTGGGGCCGAAGCGCGCGCCCGCGCGATACGTCGTTCCGCCGTCAAAGGGGGCGCCGCAAATCATCACGTCGACGTCACGCGGATTGTCGTGTGCCGGCAAGCGCAAAAATGTCGGCACACCGGCAAAGCGCGGGACGGTGCGCGTCGAGCTCGGACGAAAGCGAGCACTTTGCTTTTTACTCACACGACACCTCTTCGATGCTCACCGCGGGGGGCGGCTCTTGCGTGAACGCGCCCTCGGGAACCTGCACATTGAGATCAATGCTCTCGAAATGGATGAGCACGTCGGTGGCGTGCCGCGGATCGAAGAAGTGCACTTCGTACGGCATTGCAACGCCCATCTCGCCGAGCGGAATGACGCGGTAGTCGCGGTAGATGGCCCGCCATATCGTCGCGTCCTGCGCGTCGTACGCTTCGGCTCGTATCAATCGCAGGCGCTGCTCGGCTGGCGGCGCATTCGCATCGCTTTCGCGAATCGTGTAGTCGAGCTCTTGGCGCGTGCCGTCATGAGCGTGCAGTGTGACGCGATAGTAGCCTTCATCGCTCATCGCGAGCGAGACGCCGGCGTTCGGCATGCGCGGCGCGCCACCCAAAAGCATTCGACCGACGTCCTCACCGGAAAGCGGGATGCCGAGGAGGCGCGCAATATTGTTCGGACACGTTGGTCCGATCATGAAGCGGCGTTCACGCAAATCGGTGAGCGAGAACGTCGCGCCGTCGCTCGTCAGAATCGCAGCCGGCCCGAACTGTGTCATCGCGTCGAAACGCACGCGATCGGGCTTCTCGACAAACATAAGCACCGTGCCGCGAATGCGTCCTTGATGCCCGCGTTGATCGACGCGTGCTTCGGCTCGCAACGACGTCACGCGAGCGCGCATCGAATCGTGCGCGCGCAAAAGCACGTTGGCATCGGTATGAGGAAAAGTCGGCCGAACGATGCGCGGACAACCCGCTAAAAGAATAACGACGACGAAAAGTAGTGCGCGCACCACTGCATCGTACAGCCTATCGAACGATGCCGTCGATGACTTCGAGCGCAAGGTCGTGCTTGCCAAAAGGCGGCATGATGTACGCGCCGGCGACCCGGTCTTTGACCTGCTCCAGCATCTCGCGCGCAATCGCTACGCCCTCCTTGCGCGCGGGAGCGCCACTGCCAGCCAGGCGCATACGCTCGCGCACGGCTTCGGGAATGCTCATGCCAGGCACTTCGTTGTGCAAAAATTCCGCATTGCGGTAACTCGCGAGAGGCAAAAGGCCAACCAAGACCGGAATTTCCAGAGGCGCAATGTCCGTAAGGAAGCGCTCAAGCACGGCCGGATCGTAAACCGGCTGCGTCATGACGAGCTCGGCGCCTGCGTCGCGCTTTTGCTTCAAGCGCGAAATTTCACGCGCGTAGTCTTTCGCCGCGGGCTCCGCTCCCGTGGCGCATAAGAAGCGTGTCGCCGATCCCATGGCTTTGCCGCCGGGATCAAAACCGCGGTTCATGCCGCGCACCAAACGGAGAAGCCCGATCGAGTCGAGATCGTAAACCGCTGTCGCATCGGGAAAGTCGCCCATCTTCGGTGGGTCGCCCGTAATCACCACGAGATTGCGCACGCCAAGCTCGTGCGCCGAAAGCAGATGCGCGACGAGGCCGAGCAAGTTGCGATCACGCGTCGTCACATGCATGAGCGCAGGCATGCCGACTTCTTCTTGGATGCGCATGCACAGTGCGAGGTTGCCCATACGAGCCGAGGCGCGCGCGCCATCGGCCACATTGATAACATCCACGCCGCCAAGGCGTAGCGAGCGCGCACCTTCGACAGCGCTCTCGAGCGAAAGGCCGGGCGGCGGATTTACTTCGACGGAGACGATGAACTTTTTACCAAGCTTCTCGCCAATGGGGCCCTTGGCGTGCGTCGGCACAACCTCGACCCCGGGAGCCGTCTCGATGAGATGAATTTCTTCATCGTCACGCATGCCGCCGCCGGTCGCTGACGTCGGCATCTCGGAGGTGCTCGACCGCGACGCCCCCAACATGCGCGCTGCGGCGGCGATCTTGCGAATGTGCTCGGGCGTCGTTCCACAGCATCCGCCCACTGCGCGAATGCCGGCTTTGTAAAGACGACGCGCGTACACGAGGAAGTACTCCGGCGTCGCCATATAGGCAAAACGTCCCTCGACGCGATGCGGAAGGCCCGCATTGGGTTGCGCGGTGACGGGTTTGCCGGGGCCCAACATGCGCGTAACCATTTCATAGACGCCAGCAGGACCATCGGCGCAGTTGACACCGACCGAATCGGCGCCCCAGTCGGAGAGCTTCTGCGCCATGTCTTCAGGGCCTGTGCCATCGGACATCGTGCCAAACGTATCGAACGAAACCTGCGCGATGATCGGAATGGATTTCGATGCCGAGCGAGCGCCTTCGAGTGCGAGACGAATCTCTTCGGGCTGGCGAAAGGTCTCGAGAACAATCCCCTCGACGCCAGCCTCGACCAGCACTTCGATTTGCTCGCAGAATGCTTTGCGGATGGCGTCGTGCTCGTCGGCGCGCACGGCCTTCATCATCAATCCGGTCGGGCCGACAGCACCGGTAACGTAATGCTTGGTCCCGGCTACCTCGCGCGCAAGTTTCACGGATGCACGATTGATCTCTTCCATCTTCGCTTCGATGCCGTGCACTGCGAGCCGATAGCGATTTGCACCAAAAGAATTCGTCTCGATAACATCGGCGCCGCCGTGCAGGTAACTCTCATGCACGCGCTTCACCATGTCGGGGCGCGAAAGACACGCCTCATCGAAGCATGTCGTGTAGAGCAAACCGCGCTCGTACAAAGCTGTGCCCATGGCACCGTCGAAGACAAGAGGGCCGGTCGTGAGAGCTTCGAGAAATGAGGGGCGCTTCGAGTCCATCGTCAGTTATCTAGCGCGCCTTCGTTGATCCACTCACGAATGACGTCGATTACACTCTCGTCGAGCGGCGTTCCACCAAGCGGCATTTGCGGCCCGCACACCATGTCGCCATTGGCCAGGTGTCCCTCGAGCTTGTTGATAAGCAGCGAGTGGTCTGCGTCTTCTTCAACTACGCGCATCAAGCCACTATCGATGCATCCGCTGCTCATGGCATTCACGCCAACCAGATTGCTGTAGGCCGCCGTACGTGAGCCCATGTCGAGATTGCCGGTCGGCTCGGTGCCGCGATGGCAGCCGACAACGCCGCAGGTCGTCGAGATAACCGAAGCATAGATGCTCGAGAATTCCGGCGTGATCACATTCTGGTTGGGCGCAACGACGTCGCCAACGGGAGTCACGCCTTCCGGGCGTGTGTAGTCAAAGTTGCCGCTATCGTCCACGGTTGGCCTTCGCTCCACGACCGGCGAGCCGCAGGCCAACCAGTTGCGGAGAATCTCTTGGCCCGCGTCCGTATCGAGGCGCGGCAAGACACGATTGTTACTGTCTACAAAGCTTTCGACGTGCTCGTAGAACTCCGGCAACGCAGGCATATCCCCATCAAGCACCGAGCTGTAAATCTCGAAGCGTTGGTCGTACACGCGCTGCTGGCCTGCGCGCAGCACTTCCGTTGCTGCGATGTCTCGCTCCATGCTGAGATTGCGTGGCACAAGCTCCATGTCGAAGTTGAAGCCGAACGGCACGCCGTGACGAGCCGTGCCCACCGCAGGCGTCGTGTGGCAGAAGCCGCCGGTGCCACCGCACGATGCGAACACAAGTGCTTGGCCCTGGTAGTAGGGCTTGCCCAACGTGTCGTACGTGACGGCGCGAGCGGCCAGCGGATCGCAGGTTTCCAGGCTGGGGCTACAACCTGATAGCCCAACCACGCTTGCTGCAAACACCAGTAAAGCCGCGACGCGCATCCACACCTCAAAAAGAGGTGTGAAGATGCTCGCAGACCGCCGTATCGTCAACGTCTCGAACGCGTGAAGAGAGGCCCTAGGCGGCCATCGGTTCAAAGGTAGCCAGCGCCGAGCGAAGCTTGATGCGCGCTTTTTCTTCGATTTGACGCACGCGCTCTTTGCTCACACCTAGCTCTCGACCGAGCTGCTCGAGCGTGATGGGCTCATCGGACATCATGCGTGCGTTCACAATCCGGCGTTCTCGATCGGAAAGCTCGCCCAACGCTCCCGTCAGTGCCTCTTTGACGTCCTCGGTGCGATGACGCTGCATCGTTGCCTCCTCGGGAGTCAAGGTCTCAGAGCGCAGGCGATCAACAGCGGGTCCAACGTCGTCGTACGTCGCATCAAGCGAGGTGTCGCGCTGCATGAGCAGCGGGAAAAGTTTGTGCGCGCGCGCCAGCGGCATTCCGCTTTCCTCTGCGAGTGCCTCCGCTGAAGTGATGTTGCTGCGGCGGTAGTTGCGCATGGCGCGACGTTCCGAACGCGTTGTGCCAAGGCGCACGATGCGATAGCCACGCACGACGTAATCTCGAATCTCGGCACGTATCCAATAGACCGCGTACGTGATCAAACGACAGTTCTTTGCGCCGTCGAATTTTTGAGCGGCGCGCAGCAAGCCGAGATTGCCTTGCTGAATGAGATCTTCGAGCGGCACATCCCAACGGCGATACTCATTTGCGATGCGAATCACGAATGGCAAGCTTGCTTCGATAAGCTTCTTGCCGGCGAGCTCGTCGCCCTCGCGCCATGCTGCCGCGTACTGCTTCTCCGTCACCCCATCCAACGGACAAAGGCCGTTCAGTGAATCCCGATAACGATCAAGCGCAGTTCGAAAAGCAAGTTGGCCCATAAAAGATCTCCCTCGTGTCGAAGGGGATGAATGCACTGGCCATGCCGGGGCCTGCCCGCACGAAATTGCGCAGGGAATGCGAGGGACCCGGTGCGTGGCCGACGCTGCGGCTAAGAGAGTCGTAGCAAGTTGCCGCGGCTCGTTAGTCGCGAAGGGTCAAAATTACACGATCGGCAGCCCGCTGCGCCTGATCGTATGTATGTGTGCGTGTTGCTCAAAAACCAACCCCAACCAGAGGCGGTTATTCACGCGATCTCGAGGATTAGGCCTTCGCGCGCTGCAACCGAGTTCGCAAACAACTCCTGCGCGCGGCGTTCCTTCTCGCGAACCGCAGCATCGTTTTGACCGGGGTCGTGATGATAGAGGACGTACTTCTTCGCCCCTGCCGCCTTCGCGATCGCGACACCTTCTTCGAATGTGGAGTGGCCCCAGCCAACTTTCGAGAACGAGTTTGTCCCCACGTACTCTTCGGGCGTGTACTGCGAATCGTAGATGAAGACATCGGCATTCTTCGCAAGCGACACAATGTTCTGGTCGAGTCCGCCCGGGCGATGCTCCGTGTCGGTCGCGTAGACGAGCGACTTGCCTTCATAGTCGACACGGTATGCGAGCACGCCGCCAGGATGATGCCCAGCAGCTGTCGAGAGTTTCGCGCCGCCTTCGAGCTCGAGCACTTCGCCATCGTGCAAATCGTTGAAGATGAGCTTCGCTCCTAGGTCGACGAGCTTGACGGGGAAGTTTGGATTCTCCATCTGGCCGGCGAGCGCTGTCTCGACCGTGCCCGCGACGTTGTGACCGCCGTACATGTGGATCGTGTTGCCGGGCGCGAAGGCCGGCGCAAAAAAAGGAAAGCCTTGGATGTGGTCCCAATGCACGTGGCTGAAGAAGAGATGCATCGTGAACGGCATCTCCTTCGCGAGCGATTGGCCAAGCACGCGCAAGCCGGTGCCCCCGTCGAAGACGAGAATTGAGCTGCCACAACGAACCTCGACGCAACTCGTGTTGCCGCCGACGCCCGCCGTCTCTGGACCCGGAACAGGGATGCTGCCTCGCACTCCCCAGAACTGCGCCCGAAACATGCGGACCTCCTTGGTCGCGAAGAATAGGGGTTCACGCGCGATAGCGTCAATCGAAGGATTTGGGCGGGGCCCCGTCCATGATTCGACTCTGTTTCGGCCCTGCACGGTCGCGGGAACACGTGGCACACTGGGCCGGTACCTAGAGTCCTGAAGGGGATCTCTTATTATGATGAGCGAAGCACCCATTCGTGTATCGAGCATCCAGGCCTTGCTAGGCCTGCAGCGCGAAGTGGTGGCGGGACTATTGCGCTCGGAGGCCTTTGCCACCGGAGATGCCGAAGGCGCGCTCCGCCAGATAACCGAAGCGGCCGCACGACTCCTATCCGTCGATCGGGCAAGCGTGTGGCGCTTCAACGAGACGCGCACCAGCATCGAGTGCCTCGATCTCTACGACGCCGTGAACAAGGCGCACGAAAAAGGTTTGGTGCTGCACGCCAAAGATGCGCCCCAGTACTTCGAAGCCGCAACGCAGGAGCGCGTGATCAGCGCCGACGACGCACGGACTGATCCTCGAACCTCGGAGTTTCGCGATGGCTACTTGGTGCCACTTGGAATTACCTCGATGCTCGACGCACCTATCGTCGTGCGCAGTCAGCTCGTGGGCGTGGTCTGCAACGAACACGTAGGTCCCGCGCGCGTGTGGCGTCCCTACGAGGAGCTCGTCGCCGGCACACTCGCGGACTTCGTCGGCATGGCGCTAAGCGCGGCTGAGCACACGGCGCAAGCACGCGAGCTTGCGATCATGCATGAGGGATTGGAGAAGCTCGTTGAAGAGCGCACGCGTCAGCTCGTTGCCACGCAGGAAAGTGTGCGCACCTTGTTTGAAGCTTCGCCGGTTGCGTTGGTGCTCACGCGTTTGCGCGATCAGCAAGTCATCCTCGGCAATCAGCACGCGAGTGAGCTCTTTGGTGTTGTCATCGATGAAGTCAGGGGAGTCTCGGCGGCGTCTTTTTGGGTGCGTCCCGAAGAGCGCACCGAAATTCTCACAAAGCTTCTTCAGGCAGGACGCGACGCCGAAGTAGAAGTCGAGTTGATCAAAAGCTCGGGCCAAGTCTTCTGGGGCGCGGTTTCCGCCGCCATGCTCACTTTTGAGGGTGAAAAAGCTTTGCTGGTGGGCGTGCGCGATATCACCGAAAAGAAGCAGGCTGCCGAGACTTTGCGCAAGAGCGAGGAAGCCCTTCGCACCTTGCTCGAAGCTGCTCCCACGCCGCTAGTCGTGAGCGGTCTCGACGATGGAGTCGTTCGCTTCGGGAACAAGCGCGCGGCTGACATGTTCTCACTCACCGTCGACCAAATCCGTGGCCGACGCGCGATCGATTTCTATGGAGACGCAGACGAGCGCCGCCGCTTCGTCGAGCTCTTGCGCAAGCAAGGCCATGTTGACGACTTTGCTGCGCGTCTGAAAACGGACACCGGAGAGTTCTTCTGGGCACTATTGAGCGCGCGCACCATGACGCTGCAGGGCGAGCGCGTGTTCACGGTGGGATTTGCCGATCTCACCGAGCAGAAAGAGATCGAGCACCAGCTTCGCGATTTGGCGACTCTCGATTCACTGACCGGCGTGTACAACCGCCGGCATTTCTTCGACATGGCGGACCGCGCCGTACAGTCGATGGAACAAAAGAAGAAGCCGCTTTGTGTAGCGATGTTCGACGCCGACCATTTCAAGAAGATCAACGACCGGTTCGGCCACGATGTTGGCGACGACGCGTTGCGCATGCTCACATCGGTCTGTCAGAAGGAGATACGCGCGACCGATACGTTCGCGCGTTTTGGAGGCGAAGAGTTCGTTTTGCTTCTCCCAGAGACCCCCATCGCCACAGCAGCAGTCATCGTCGAGCGCATCCGCCGCGCGATCTCCGAGGCGACCGTGCAAGTGGACGAACAACGCGTACCGCTGACCTTGAGTGTGGGTCTTGCCGAACGCAAACCCGGTGAGCTTCTGGACACCCTCTTGCGACGTTCGGACGAAGCTGTCTACGAAGCGAAACGCGCCGGCCGCAACTGCGTTGTTCTCGCTCGCGACGAAGTGCGTGGCCGCTCCGATATGCCCCGGGTCACGTCATAAGATCGCGGGCCAGCGCAAAATGCGCTAAGACCCCCGCGTGACGGACAAAGCCACGTTCGAGAAGCCGGACCCCGAAGAGGACCGCCTGCGCCCGGGCAAAATTCTGTTGATAGGCGTGCTGGGCTTCGCGGTGGGGTTTGGCATCATTTGGTTACGCGAGGGCGGACACCGCCTTGCCACTGTGTTCCATGAAGACGACGCTCCGGCGCTCAACCCGGCGGCGCATGAAGAGGCGGCGGCGCGCCTCGCCGCGCCTGACGACGAAGCCGCCCGGGAAGAGACGGACGTGGCGGAGAATGCAGTCGACGCAGCGGTCGCACCGGCGCTCGACACCTTGAGTGCGATCCATACGGACTCTCCCCTCGCCAACGCCGTGGGCAGCGCAGGCACACCGGGGCCAAGCACGGGCATCCAAAACGCCGCGTCCGCTCCCGCAGCGCCGGTGAGCACGCACGTGGGCGCCTTCGAGCGCGGCCGCATCGCCTATTTGCGCTGCGAAGGAATGCCCGGCGGCGATGAGGACTGCCCGCGCGATAGCGCGATGGAAGACGAGGTTTGGCGGGTGCTCGAGACCCTACCCCGCTGTGCGACTCCCCCCACGGGAAGCGGCGATGGCGACGTACGTCTAGAATTCACACGCGGCGGCAGCACCGATGTGAGCATTCGCGCGCGTGCTGAGGATCGCGCGCCGCATCTCGATGGAGCGCGTATTCTCGACTGCGTCGCGGGCCAGCTCTCGCACGTACAAACGTCGATTCGCGCGAGCCGCGTGATTACGTCGTTCCGCTTTCGGATGCAGTAGCTACTTCTTGTCGTCGAAGAGCTCGCCAGTCGTGGCTTCGATGCGCGGCACGTGGCAGCGACGACAACGCGCTTCGTACGACTCGGCGGCGCCGACTGCCACGACGCGCGTATCACCACCGATCAAGCGCTGCGAACGCCCGGCGGGCGCCCCGCAACGTGCGCATATGGCCAAGGCCTTCGTGACGTACTCGGCAACGGTCATCAACTGCGGCATCGGCTCGAACGGCGCACCGGTATAATCCTGATCGAGGCCAGCGACGATTACGCGAATGCCGCGCCCGGCGAGTCGTTCGCAAAGTTCCACGATGCCTTTGTCGAAGAATTGAACTTCGTCGATGCCAACCACGCGCGTGTCGGAACGAATCGCTTCAGCGATCTCTTGCGAAGTCGAAACGATCGTCGCTTCGATCGTCTGACTCGAATGGCTCACGATCTTGGTCGCGTCGTAACGATCATCGATACGCGGCTTGAAGATCTGCAGCGGCTGACGCGCGATCTGTGCGCGGCGCAAGCGACGGATCAATTCCTCGCTCTTTCCGCTGAACATCGGACCGCAGACGACCTCGATCCAGCCAGTTTCGCCATGTGTGATATGCACGACATCGGCCCTGTACCGCCGAAAGGGGCCAGGTTTCAAGCACCCTCTTCTAACAAGCTAAAAGATGAGGGCTTCGCCTTTTGCCCCCCCAATGCCGTGTGCTAGGGTCGAGGCGTGGAGGTCGTACTACGCAAAGTTGGGCGCAAGCCCGGCCGTGCAGTCGCTGGCAGGCTCCTTCGCGCACCGCGAAGGGGGCTGTCGTCGTCATTGAATTCCCCGATGGCCTGCATGAGTACGTCACCACTCCGGTAAAGCGCATCCTGCGATTGGCTGGCAGCAAAGAGGTCTACTACCTCCAAACCGCCAACAGCCGATACCGCCTGGAAGTGCGCTCCGCTGAATCCGCCGTTCTCGAAGCCGCCGGCAAGTAAGGCGAGCGCCTGCTAGCGCGACGTTTCGCGCACGCACATCGTTGAAATCAGCGTCTGGGACATCGGGTCACCCGCGGCCATATTGATCGTGCAACGCACAGCTGTACTGGTCCAGGTGGCGCGCGTCGCTGGCGAGCCGCTCAGGGTGGCAGGGCCAAGGATGCGACTCACTCGCGCAACCTCCTGTTCGAATATCACTTGGCGAGGTCCGCATGTGCCACCTCGTTGAAGAACGATAGGCACAGCGCCAGTGAATTCACCGTCTACATATCCGATCGAGGGGCGGTTGCACTGTGGATCTTGGTGAGGTGGAAGCGCGCAGTGTTGCCTCGTCATCTCACCACGCGTCTGATCCACACGCAGCGTTCCGCCCCAGCGACCGCATGCAGCGACGAATCCGTTCAAATCTTTTCCGAAATCAAAGCCCACGACGAGCTCAACCTGCGAATCGGCAAAGGTGCTCGTCTGCACGCGCGCGACCGAAGGAAACATCAAGCCTGCGCATGCGATGAGCGCTACGAGAACGAAACCGATGGTGGGTCGGCGCATGTAGAAACCTCGAGGCCCACCGTACTCTACGCGCGCAGCGTCACCGCTTAAATCGTCGCCTCATCGCTACAGCACACGCGACCATGGCGGCCATAAAGGCGAGCGGCGCGGAACTGCGTGTTGGTGAAGCGATATCGCAACTGCACGTGGATGTGAGGGCAACCTCACCCGGCCCAACGACAACTGCGCCGTCCGTGAACGGGCCTTCGCCGCCATCGACACCGGGCACGATGCCTGCGTCGCGAGCGATTCCCAAATCGCGTGCCACGCCCGAGTCCAATACGGGAAAGCCTGCGTCCGAAACTCCGCCGTCCAACTCGCCGTGTCCGCTCGACACGCCATCCCCGATCAGAATGACAGAAGCGAACGGCGGCACTTCAATAGAGCCCGAATGAGAGCCACCACGTGCATCGACCGCGGTCCCTTCGAACGCGCGTGTCACGGCTGCGTTGGATGAGTTTGTGATGAAGTACACAGTGGAGAGCGGGTCGCGCGTTGTCGCGGCGACTTCGTGCACTTCAACGTCGTCGAGATAGACCGTGCCCGCGGATTGCGGAAACGCGATCGCGAGCGTGCCGTCAACGCCCAAGGGATGCTCAATCAACACTTCGTGCTCAACGCGCTCAGTTCCGAAAACTTGCGTGATGTCATCGGAAATGGGCTCCCACGGGCTCACGGTTCGGCGAATGTAAACGTCGACTGTGCCGGACGCCGTCGTCCCAAGCGTGCTGAAGCGCACGATGTATTGTTTGGTGGCGTCGAGCGCGCCCAGCGGAAAAAGCAAAGCCGTTCCTGCTCGCGGCGTCGCGGTCGTTATCTCGAGTCGCAGCGAGCCTGTCCCGGTAAGCTTGCTCGTGTTGTCATACACCAAACGATGACCACTGTTAGCGCTATAGCTGCCAACACCCGAGACGGATGTATCGAACGTCCCGTTGCTCACGCGATTGGTCGCAACCTCCGAGTCAATCGTGTAGCTCGCAAGAGGAGTTACCGGACGTGATGTCGTATCGAAGCCAGTGAGCGCACGCCAGCCGTCGAGAGACAGTAAATCAGGCAGCACTGCCGGGCCGGTGCTCACCGGATAGTAAGGCGTATAGAATGGCGTCGCATTGAGCGAGCCGTAGAAATTTTTCGTTGATTGTGCCGAGGCCGTGAAGGCGGTCGACTAACGTCGCGGTCATCGGTACATCGAGCCCCCAATCGAAGTAGCGCAAAATCTTGCCGCTCGAATCCGTCGGGAAAATCACATTGTCCTGAATCACGATGCCGCTGAGGAGTGGGCCCTCCGAGAACAGCCAGTGCGTCATTGCTATGCCGGTTTCTGCGCCGTACAACGTGTTGCCCGTGATGGTCACGTTGCGCGAGTTGTTCAGGATGATGCCGCGGCCGTACGGAACGCTGTACACGGTGTTGTTCGTGATCGCGACGCCGCCCGCGTAGAAATCCATGTAGATCCCCGAAGCGCTTCCGCCGCTAACACCCTCAGCGGTTCCCGCGGGGGCTGTGATGCCGTTAAAGACGATATTGCCGTCGATGACGCGCCCGGTGTTGAGCGTGAGTGGAACACTGCCGTGCCACGAGTAGATGCCACCGCAGTCGTCTTTCACCGAACCGAATCGATCGACGATGTTGTTCCTGATGCGGATATCGTCACCATCGAAGGAGAGGCCGTTGTAGCCGGAATTACGCACCGTGTTGTACTCGACAGTGGCGTCTCGACCGATGTTCACCAGGAGCCCGACGTGTGTTGTAGCGAGGGTGGCGTCTCCCATGCCGGGGCGGATCCCGCTGTCGACGATTAGATTCGAGCGCGCGATGATGCCGCTCGCCGAACCACCCGAAAATTGCGCTCCGTTGCTCAAGCTATCGTGAACGTGGTTGCGCTCGAACGTCACGCTTGTCGTCCCCGAAAAGTACACGCCGTGTGTGCCCGAAAACGCGACCTCGCAATCGGCAACGCCAATATTGCTTCCGTTGGAAACGTTGATGGTGCGTGTGCTGCCGCCCTCAAACGCGAGATTTTGAAATTGAAGGTCGTGCAATGAGACGACGTAGAGCGCCGAGTCGCGCACGGATGCGCGAACGCCGACAGGCGGTGCCGTAGAATAGATGGTGACGACGTGGCGCGCAGCGTCGTACGCCCAATCGCCCTGAGCGGTGAGGGTCGCAATGTGATTCTGAAAAAAATAGCCGTAGCCATTTTCGAACTCATACGACGACGTGTTGACTGGCGCCGTGAAGTCCACCGATGACGCGGTCTGTGCCGTCACGACGCCCCGATCGATCACCCAATGGTTGACGCGCAAAACGATTTGCCCACCGACAAAGCTTGGCAGCCCGCCGAGATCGACATCCGATACGCGCGTTGCACCCGTATGCGATTCAAACGTGAGATATCCACCGTTGTCGGCCGTGGCGCGCGGATAGCGCCCAATTTGCTGAGTGGCGCCGTCAATGACGACCACCATGAGAGCATCGCGCGCGCCAGGCAATGTTGCCTCGTAGAGGTTTGCGCCGACCGAAGTCCACCCACTGAGTGTCGTGAGCGCCGACACAATCGGAGCATCGCCGCTTCCGTACGCGTCAAACGTGATGGGGTTTCCAGTCGTTCCTGAGTTATGAGGAGTAAGCGTTCCCTCGAACGTATCGCCCCGTCGGAAGAGCACGTGATCTCCGCCCACTAGGTTCGCGGCATTCACCTTCGTAATCGTTTGCCACGCCGCCACTTCCGAGGTCCCTGCGTTGCTATCACTGCCCGCGGCGCTCACGTAGTACGTCGTCGCTCGCGCGCGACTGGCCATGAAGAAAACAACAGCCGCGACCGCGATCACGCGAAGGACCTGCACACGCAAAGCTTACGCTACCAGCGTGTGTGAAGCGCACTTCCGAATGCAATGAACGCAAAGTTTGTCGTGCGGTGTAGTCGTGAGTGTTCTCTACCGAATCACTCAAGCTCTGCTACGTTGCGCCCATGACGTTTACGCGTCGAGAACTATTGCGCACGCTTGGAAGTGCGACTGTTGGAGCGGTTGCAGTGCGACTGCTGCCCGGATGCGCAGCGGACGTTTCCCCAATTCCGGCCGGAATCTTCGCCCACGGAGTGGCGAGCGGTGATCCCCTTTCGGACGGCGTCATTTTGTGGACGCGGATCTCGGCCGATGTGAGCTCACCGTCATCGGCGAACTTGGAGGTGGATTGGGAAATGTCTCTCCACCCTGCGTTCGAGAGCATTGCGTTCTCCGGGGCGACATCCACGGATGAATCAAAAGGCTTCACGATCAAAATCGATGTGAGGGGTTTGGCCGCAGCGACGACTTACTACTACCGCTTCCGATTTGATGGCGAGGACTCCCCTGTCGGGCGCACGCGTACGGCGCCTGTGGGCCAGGTCGATCGCCTGCGCTTTGCGCTCGTCTCGTGTTCGAGCCTTTGCCAGGGATACTTTCACGCGTATCGCTCAATCGCCGCACGGGCCGATCTGGACGCCGTGATTCACGTGGGCGACTACATCTACGAGTTCGCGAGCGGCGAGTACGGCAGTGTGCGGGGCTACGAGCCAGCGCATGAGCTCTACACACTCGCCGACTATCGCGCACGCTACGCGCAGTATCGGCGCGACATCGATCTGAAAGAGGTGCATTGGCAGCATCCCTTCATCACGACCTGGGACGATCACGAAGCGGCAAACGATTCTTGGCACGACGGTGCGCTCAACCATATGCCAGACGAGGGAAGCTGGGAGGAGCGCAAAGCCGTCGCCTCGCGTGCCTATCGCGAGTGGATGCCGTTTCGTGAGCGTGAATCCGACCCTGCGCCGTTGGCCCTGTGGCGCGTGCTGCGATGTCGTCGCCCACGCGGCAACTTCTCGGCGCGGATCAAGAGGCGTGGTTGTTCGACGGACTCGCACGCTCGTCTGCGCACTGGAAGATACTCGCGCAGCAAATTGTTTTTGTGCAGTTTCCCCAGATTTGGAATCAGTTCGGATGGGATGGTTATCCAACTGCGCGCGGGCGTCTGCTCGAGCATGTGCGGTCGAACAACGTCGACGGTATGGTCGTACTCTCGGGCGATTTTCATTCTTCGTGGGCGAGCGACATCACGGAAAATCCGTTCGACCCATCGGTGTACAACCCTGTAACTGGCGAAGGAACCCTCGCAGTGGAATTCGTAACGCCGGGAGTTACATCACCGCTCTTCTCGCCCGCAGATGCGCGAAGACTGGAGGACGAGGTGCGCATGAATGATCCGCACATCAAATGGACGAACTTTTCGAACCGCGGATACGTCGTACTCGATGTCACAGAAGAGCGCGCGCAGGGCGCATGGTTTCACTTCGACCGAGTGGATCTCGCCACAGCGACGGAGACCTTTGCCCGCGCGTTTGCGTCACGAGCCGGAGCGCAAAGCCTCGTCGCAGAGGCAGAACCTGCGCAAGAACGCGCAGATGCACCACCGCTTGCCCCGGTTCGAATCGAGCTCTAGAGATAGCCGCGAGGTATTTCGATGAGCCGCACAACTTGGCAGGGCATCGGTGCAATCACCATTATTGCGTTGGTCGCCGGCTTCGTTGCTTGGCGCACCCACGCGCAACCCCGCAGCGCAACGCCGCCCCGCATGAGTGCAAACGGCCTCTTCGTTACACGCACCGCACCGGCAGCGTTGCCGCGCACCGAGCTTGCAGCGTTTGCTGCCGGCTGCTTCTGGGGCGTGGAGGAAGAATTCCGGCGCGAGCGCGGCGTTGTCGCAACCGCCGTCGGATACGAAGGCGGACACACCGCAAACCCAACGTACGAAGAGGTCTGCACCGGGGAGACCGGCCACGCCGAAACGGTGCGCGTGGAATTCGATCCGACCGTTGTAACGTATGCGCACTTGCTCGACGTGTTTTGGAATCTTCACGATCCCACCACGCTCAACCGCCAAGGGCCCGATCACGGCGAGCAGTATCGGTCTGCGATCTTCTTTTTCAATCCCGCACAACGCGCCGCCGCCGTCGCATCGCGCGACCGTCTGCAGCGGTCGGGAACCTTGAACGCGCGTATCGTGACGGAGATCACACCCGCCGCGAGCTTCACCGCTGCAGAGAGCTACCATCAGCAATACGTCGAGAAGGGCGGACGCGCGGCGTGCCACCTTCGCAATCGCACGCCCCCCAACGGCGTCTTTTAGTCCGATGAGTCTGGCGCGCAAAATCGTCGTGGGTGTGACCGGCGGCGCCGTGCTCACGGTGGGCGTGGCGATGATCGTCCTGCCTGGCCCTGCGATCGTTGTCGCGCCGTTGGGACTCGCGATTCTTGCGACCGAGTTCTCCTGGGCAAAGGGCGTTCTTACACGCGCGCAAGATAAGTTCGCGCATGTGAAGCGGCGCGTCGCGCGCAAGGCGTCACGCCCAGCGTAACTTGCAAGAACGCCACGCCCTGGGCTCGCGTGTCGCAGTCCGGCTTTGGCGTGCTGCGCGATTGATGCGATTTGCGCACCTCGTTGCCTGGAACGCACGTTGCATTGAGTGAGTTGCGTTCATTTAAGCGGAGGCGACGTATGACCGATGGCATCAAAGAGCTGAGGCAAGAAGTTCACGGCGTGCTGCGCCAGATGGATGGCGCAAAGCAAGACGTGGCGGGCATGCTCAAGGGCAAGGTCGCAATCGTCACGGGCGGCTCAACCGGAATTGGCGAAGCGACGTCAAAGCTCTTCGCCAAGCAAGGTGCCAACGTCGTGGTCAATGGACTGCCCGGCGATCCGGTGGATGCAGTGGTTGGCGAAATTCTTGATGCAGGCGGGATCGCCGTTGCCGCAATTTGCGATGTCGGCACCGTCGTCGGCGCCGAGCGCTGCGTGACTACCGCGCTCGAGTCTTTCGGCCAGCTCGATATCCTGGTCGCGAACGCTGGCGTGTTTCCAGAGCTCGCGGAGATTCAGGACTTTCCGCTCGAGCGGTTCAACGAGCTCATGCACACCAATGTCGAAGGCGTATACCTCACGACGCGAGCGGCCATTCCCGAGTTGCACAAGACCAACGGTTGCATCGTTGCACTTGGGTCCGAAGTAGGCCTCGTCGGCTTTGCACAAGGCGCGAGTTACAGTGCCACCAAGGGTTGGGTGACAGCGTTCATCCGCAGCCTCGCTGCCGAGCAAGCGAAGTATGGCGTGCGCGCAAACGTCGTCGCGCCCGGCCCCATCGACACCGAGATGACGCGCCCGAGTAAGGGAACCATGGGCGTCGTCGACGCATTCATGGCCGTAAAGGGCACGGCACTCGGACGTCGGGGAACGCCCGAAGAAGTTGCAAACGTGATCATGTTCCTGGCATCCGATCTCGCGAGCTTCGTCACCGGCGCGATCTACACCGTCGACGGCGGCTCCACCGCTTCGCAGGGACTGCCCGGCTTCGAAGCCGGTCGCGACGCGAAACGCGTGCCGAAGGGGACCGTCGACCTCAAACACCAACACGAAGGCCGCGGCACCCTTCGATAACACTGTCTGCCGAAGCAGAGGTTCACAAGAGATCAGGAGATCAAGAGAGAGGCAGAGATTTTGGGGAGGACGTTGAGCTTGCCCGGTTTTAGTGGACACCTATTTTAGGCCAAGATGGCCAGAGCAGGTGTTCCGATGCCGATTACAAAACGCACGCAGTACACGCCCGAGTTCAAGGAAGAGGCCGTTCGTCTGCTCGAGAGCGACACACGTTCGGTGGAGGAAATTGCCGCTTCGCTGGGGGTCAACCCGACGCTGTTGCAGAAATGGCGGGTGAAGCTTCGAGGAATGCGCCGCAAGGTTGCGAGCCTCGAAGACGCCGTTTCTCCAGATGAGCGTGAAGAACTTCGACGGCTGCGCAAGCGCCTGAAAGAAGTGGAAGAGGAGCGTGACATTCTAAAAAAGCGACGGCCTTCTTCGCCAAGCAAAGCAAATGAGATTCGTATTCATTGCAGCGGAGAAGGCGAACTTTCGAGTCGTGACGATGTGCCGCGTGCTGCGGGTTGCGCGTTCTGGTTTTACGCGTGGTGCAAACGGGGAGAGTCGACGCGTGCGCGGTCCGCGAAAACTGCGCTTGTGCACATTCGCGCGACTTACCGGCACCACAAAGCACGCTACGGAAGTCCACGTGTGCATCGCGAGCTCTGCGACCAAGGTCTTTCGATTGGGCGGCACCGCGTCGCAAGGCTCATGAAAAGCGAGGGATTGTACGCTCGGCAGAAGCGCCGCTTTCGCAAGACCACGAACTCAAACCATGGTTTTCGCCTCGCAAACAATCTCGTGGCACGACACTTTGAGGCGACTGCTCCGAATCGTATCTGGCTTTCAGATATCACCTACGTGTACACGCGCGAAGGCTGGCTCTACCTCGTGTGCTTCCTCGACGTGCATTCGCGACGCATCGTCGGCTGGGACATCGACGATACCCTCGATGCATCCTCAACGTGTCGCGCGCTTTGTCGCGCGCTCGCTGAGCGACGCCCGTCGCGCAACCTCGTGATTCATTCTGACCGAGGCATCCAGTACGCTTCCGAAGAGTTTCGACGCGTCTTGCGTGTGCACGACATCACACAAAGCATGAGCCGCAAAGGTGATTGCTGGGACAACGCGCCGATGGAAAGCTTTTGGGGAACGCTCAAGCGTGAGCTCATCGAAGCTAACGGAACCGCTCCCAGGCTCGTCGTCCATCAGGCGATTGCCGACTACATCGACTACTACAACCGAGAAAGAAAACACTCGACACTAGACTACGTCACGCCCGTCGAGTACGAATCAGAAAGAGCCGCGTAACCCGTGTCCACTTTTTCCGGGCAAGCTCACGTTCCCCAACTAAAAAATGCCTTCCTCTTGATCTCCTGATTTCTTGTCAAACCCTGCCTTCAAAGAGTCAGGCGAGCTTGAGGCGGCCGAGTTTGTGGACTAGGTCGCTGAGTAGTTTTTGCAGGCGTTCGAAGTCACCTGTGCGTTGTTCGCCGGTGGCTTCGTTTACGTAGAGGCCGCGATTGAGCTCGATTTGGATGGCGTGTTGGTGTTCGGCGGGGCGGCCGTAGTACTGCGTCGTGAAGCCGCCTTTGTAGGGGTCGTCGTGCAGCACGCTCAGCCCCGCTGCGCGGAAGTGGGAGTCGACGAGGTCGATGACGCGCGCGTCGGCCGTCGTGCGTCCTTGCGTGCCCGGCACCACATCAGCACGCCGCGCCCCTGGATCGGTATGACCCGACCGACCGACTGATGGCATGGAATGCGCAGCCAGCAAGATCACGTAGCCAAAGCGCTCACGCAGTCGCTCGAGTTCGCGCACGAGCGTCGCATGATACGGCGTGTGAAAGAGCGCGAGGCGTGACGTGAGTTGCGCGTAGCTAAGTGGCGCCGTCAGCGCGGGACGTCCGTCCGTTGTCATGCTCCAAATGACGCCACGCGGCTGCGTGCCGCGCGGTGAAGGGTGCTCAGGGCATGCGCTGCGATCCACGTCGTCCGGCGCGCGATTCAGATCCACAACGTAGCGCGAGACATTCGCTGAGAGCAAAACAGCCCCCTGCTCCGGCGCGTCTTTGTAGAGCTTGTCGACGTAGATGTCCGCGTCGCGCTGCACAGCGTCTTGCGTTGCGGCTATCTCACTTCGCACGGATTCCGGAATCGTGAGGCCCGCGTGCGGAACCTCGACGAGTACTGGCGTTTCGCCGCGCTTCGGAATGGTGAGATCAAATACCTTCAAAACGACTCCACGAGATTGCATCCTAAAGCCAAATAAAGGGCGCGGTAGACGTCTTCGAGGCCTGTGCCCAACTCCTTTTCCCGCTCAAGCAGATCGACAAGCTTCGTTTCTGTTTGAATGCTGTCAATCACGCGTTCCCACGTTTCGCTGGGATGGAAGGAGCTGAGCGCGACCACCGGATTCGCAATGCGGCGTAGCGACTTATCCTGCAACGGAATAAAGTGCGCAGCCAGCGCGTCAGGGGTGAGCTTCGCAACCGCGTCGCGCATGAGCTCGAATGGATCGCGCCCGAGCGGAAATGTTTCTTCGTGGCTGCGCGCGCCGCGCACGTAAACCCAGTTGCCCTCGGTCCAACGAAACGCTTCGAGGTAACGCTCTCCAACTTGCAACGCAATCGCGCGAAAGAGCTCGACGGGGCGCAGCACACCAAGACCAACCAGTGCATCGCCGATGCGTCCGCCGTAGCGGGGCAAAAGCGCTAGCGCCATCTCGACCTCCATGCGCAGGCACATGCCCTCCGACACCAGGAACTCGCCGAGCAACTCGCGTTTCTCCGTCGACGCAATAAACTCCGGACGTCCATCGACGAAGTAAATCTTCTTACGACGATCCGCGACCTGAAGATGCAAGACGCCAGTCTCACGCTCCGCGCAAATTTTGTAGATGGTCGTGAACATCGTCCACGGATCGATCACGCCGCGCCACGTAGGCTCTTTGGTTTCTTCCTTGTCCCATTGAAGTCCGGGCGACGTCACGAAACGCGTGAGCTCGGGGAACGCCACCGAAGGACTGAAACCGCTCTCGGAATTCGAAACCTCGGTGCGCGCATCGACAACGCCCGACGTAATCAACTCGACGAGACGCGGAAAACTAAAGGGCCCAAGCACATCACCATTGGGCAAGCGCACGCGCCAAATCTCCGGTGACGTAACGGTAAGTGCGTCCGTGAGCGCCGCCGTATCCATCGAAATACTTTCCGAGAACGCATCGAGCGGAAATACCGACGTATTGTGATCGAACGCCGGATCCGGCGCTCCATCCGCGGAATTCTCAACGAGCTCAAGGCGCGCAAGCAGTCGCGCCAAACGCTCAGGCCCGCCTTCCTTGCCGCGATTGTGCAAGACCTTCGCAACCGCATCGGCGAACTCGTGCGAGGTCGGGCGATCCACCGCCATGCGACTCAAGCCGAGAGCCAGCAGCTTGCGCACGTCGTTGGGGATCAACTTCTCGGTATTGAGCAGCGTTCGAATATCCGCGTCGCGCACGCGCAACAAGATATCGAGATCGGTGCCTCGTCCGAAGAGAGGCTCAGCAAGGAGCATCTCTGCAAACACTGTTGAGAGCGTGAACACGTCGCTGCGTCCATCCAGGGGCTTGCCCATCACTTGCTCTGGCGACATGTAGCCGACCTTGCCGCGCAGACGTCCCTCATCGGTACGATGTTCAACAATCGCCGCGCGTGCGATGCCGAAGTCACTCAACTTCACGTGACCACTTTGCGTGAGCAAAACGTTGGCGGGACTCACGTCGCGATGGACGAGACTGAGAGGCTTGCCCCCTTCGTCCGAAACGTTATGGGCATAGGCGAGAGCGCGCGCCGTCTCGTGGACGATGTGTAGGGCAATGTCGAGAGGTACCGTCTCTCGACGCTGAGACACCGCACGTAGGAGCCTGTTGACGTTGGTGCCGGCCACCAGCTCCATGACCAAGAAAAGCTCGCCGTCGGCCTCTCCAAAATCGAAAACATGGACGATGTTCGGGTGTTCAAGACGTGCCGCAAGACGCGCCTCATCGATGAACATCGCGACGAAATCCGGATCTTTGGCGTGCTGGGGCAGGATGCGTTTGAGAGCGACGCGCTTGGTGAACCCATGCGCTCCAGACCTGGTCGCCACAAACACCTCGGCCATACCGCCTGACGCGATGCGTTGCTCAATGGTGTACGGGCCGACTGTCGTCTCCACGATGCCTTTCCCTCATGATGACCGCTCCCTGGCCAGAAGCACAGATCATCGTGACACCACACAGAACTCGCTGATACCCTGAGGCGTTGTTATCGAGCGTGATCTTAGTTCGGAGCCCAAATCATCCATGACCACAGCTACAGCCCGTAGAACCAAAGATGAACTCCTCGGTAAGGTGATCGCTGGCCGCTACCGCCTCGAGACCCGATTGGGTGAAGGCGGTATGGGCGTTGTTTACCGTGCAAGGCACGTGCTCATTGAGCGCATTGTCGCGCTCAAGCTCATTCGCCCCGATCTGCGCGGTGAAACGCATCTTCGCGCATGGATGCTTCGCGAGGCGCGCGCCGCCAACCGTGTCGACCATGCTCACATTGTAGAGATTCACGACGTCGGCGAGACGGAAGAGGGCGAGCTTTATCTCGTCATGGAGCTGCTCGTCGGCTCAGCACTTTCGGCCGAAATCGCGAAGGGCCCAATGCCCATCACGCGCGCCGTCGATATCATCGAGCAAATGTGTGCAGCTCTTTCGCGCGCACACGATCTCGGTGTCATCCATCGCGATCTCAAGAGCGACAACATCATGCTTACCGTGCGCGGTGGTCGTCGCGACTTCGTGAAAATTTTGGATTTCGGGTTGGCAGCCCTCGCGCGCGATCCGCGCCTTGCACCGAAGGGTGCGGTGTTCGGAACGCCCGAGTACATGTCGCCCGAGCAGGCACGTGGCGACGACGCGACGGCATCGAGCGATCTCTACGCGCTCGGCATCCTGTTCTACGAAATGGTGACGGGTCAGTTGCCCTTCCGTTCGGGCGATCGCGAAACGCTTCTCGAGATGCAGCGCAGCGCGCCCTCGCCTCGCCCGCGTGCACTTCGCACCGATCTTCAGCCAGCGGCAGAAGCCATCATCCTGCGCTTGCTCGAGAAAGATCCGCGTCGCCGTTTCCGTGACGGCCATCATCTTCAAGAGGAATTGAAGGCCTTCCAGCGCTCACTTCCCTCGACGCCATGGGATATGCAGCAGCAGTCGGATGCGCCGATGGCTCCTCCCCCGCCGCCGCCCGCGCAAACCCCGAGCGTTGTGGAATGGGGAACGCGTTCGGCAAACTTCGCACGCATGATCGCGCGCGCATATCCGACCGGTGGCGCTCCGCCCGAAGTTGAGCAAGCAGGAGCGAAGGTGTGGGAGCTTGCGGCGCGAGCAGCACGCCTTGAAGGCGAGCTTGCGAGCTTGTCGCGTAAGGGCGACGCCATCGAGCGCCGTGGTCGTGCACTGCGCGCTGAAATCGGTCGTAAGGTTGAAGAGCTCGCGCACGAAGAGTCGCGCGCTCTTCGCGCCGCAACCGAAGAACGCGAACGCTGCATCAAGGTCAAAGCTGTGCAGACCGAAGGCGAGCAACGTCTTCGCAGCGCAGCTGAGCAATCGTCAAACGCTGAACGCGCGGGTGCCGCAAACATCTCGCAACTTCGTCCCATCTACGAAGAGCTCGGCGCAGCACGCGCAACCGTTGAAGCCATGCGCACCGTTGTGGATGAGCATGAGGGCCGCGCGCAAGAGCGTGAGACCGTCGCTCGCAACCTTCGCACTCAGATTGACGAGCTCAAGGCTCAGTTGCAGCGCTACGGCGATGCCCTTGAAACCGATCTCTCCGCCGGCCGCGACCGCATCGCCAAGCGCGTTGGCGAAGCACTTGGTTACGAGAAGGCCTTCGCAGAAGCGTCGGCCATCCTGATCCAGCACTTGAAGGGCCGCCCCGAATGCCGCGACCTCTTGCAAGAGTTCGTGCGCAACGACTCGACCGTCGTCAACGAACCGCCCCCCGGCGGCGAAGGACGCCGCAGCCTTCCCAATCCGATCTAAGCGCGTCCGAGAGCGCTACTTCTTGCGAGAGCGGGTCGCCTTTTTGGCGGCCCGTTTTCGTTTGAGCTTGGACTTTGGCTTGGATCTGGCCTTTGACTTCGCCTTGCTCTTGGTCCTCGATTTGGCTTTCGCACCGTTTGAAACGACTTCGATTTCCAGGCGCCGGCGAAAGGCCGCTTCGAAGAGGTTCGCTTTGCGTGCCACAGTCCACAGCTCAAGTGCGATGTCGCCGGCCCCGCGCACACGCAAGACCACTTTGTCTTTGAGCACGCGCACGTCGAAATCACGCACCTTGCGCAGATGCTCGCGATCAAACGCATCTGCCAAACGCAGAATCGCCGCAAGCTTGCGGACGCGCGTGCGCTGCACAGGGTCGAGACGCTTATACGACGTGTGCTCGGCCGTCGGAATCGCGCGACGGTGATAGCGCGCAATGCAACCCACCATCACACGTTGCACGCTCGAGAGCCCCATGATCTCGGAGTGCTCGATAATGTACTGCGAGTGCTTGTGATGCGACGCAAAGTGAATGAAGTCGCCGATGTCATGCAAGAGCGCAGCAATGCGCAACAAGTGTCGGTCTTGCCGATTGAGTTTGTGAAGCACTTGAAGGCGATCGAAAAGCGTTGTCGCAAGGCGCGTAACCTGTGCCGCATGCGCTTCATCAAAGTGATAGCGACGCCCGAGCTGAACGGCAGCTCCCGCCGCCGCGTCATCCTCGGTGCGGTAATCCCAAACGCTGAAGTGCTTGTCGATCAGCTCGAAGAGAATGCCTTCTTTTAGGCCCACTCCAGGCGCAACGACCGTCTTGGCGCGCACGGTCGTTGCCATTTGCATGAGCACGTAGAGCGCCGGCACAATCACGTCCGCGCGGTCCGAGCGAAGACCGTAGAGCGCCGCACGCTTCTGCGGATTCATGTGCACGAGCTTGGTCAGAAGATTGCGTGCACGACGCACGTCGATCGTCTTCGGAAGCGCGCCCGGAGCAAGCTGCGCAATCGCATCGAAGTTGCCGCCCGTGCCGACCACCAGCCCATAACGCTTGCGCGCAAGGTGCGGCATCACCGGCCCAAGCATGCGCTCGAGATACTCGAGCAAAAGCTTTTCTTGATCGCCCTTCACCGGCTTGCCGGGCGTAAGGAACGCCTCGAGCAAACGCACAGTGCCAATTTCGACCGACGTCGAGAAGAGCGGCTGCGTGCGATCAATATCGGTCAGCTCGAGACTGCCGCCACCAAGATCCATCAAGAGAGCGCGCTTACCCTTGAGATTCACCGAACGGGTCACCGCAAGACGAACCAGACGCGCCTCTTCGCTGCCATCGATCGAGTCGAGAGTAATCCCCGCCTCACGACGCACACGCGCAAGAAGCTCACGCGAATTGCTCGCCTCGCGCGCGGATGCGGTAACGACCGCGCGATACCGCTCAACCTCCGCGTCTTCCATCTCATCGGCAAATCGCCGCATCGCCTCGACGCACTTCTCGACGGACGAATGGTCGAGCTTGCCCGTGAGAAAGACCCCATGCCCAAGCCGCACCGGAATGCGCAGCGACTTGATCTCGCGCACATCGTCCGGCCCCAGCGCCTCCACAATACGGAGACGCGACGCATTGGACCCAACATCAATCGAGGCAAACCGCGGCACGGCCCTGCACTATAGAGGAGGAATCCACCTATTTGCGCGCCCAAAACAACACACGTGCACTTCCCCCGCGACTTGTTTATATTCCGCCCGCCTCACACTTGGCCGAGTGGCGGAATTGGCAGACGCGCCGGACTCAAAATCCGGTACTAGCAATAGTGTGTCGGTTCAACCCCGACCTCGGCTACCGCGAAGAATGTTGAGATTGCTTCTGAAAGGAAGCGTCATGCGCGTTCTCGGAGAGGTGGCGCGAGCATTAAGTGTCGCGTCGATTCCATGTCCTACATTCTCGGCGCGCCGCCACTAAGTGGAGGTCTCGTAGAAAGGGCTTCCTATGCGCCAACTAGTGTTCATCGCTTGTGCTTCGTTGTTGATGGTGTCGTGTGCGGATAAGGGGAGTGCGCCGACGGTGGGGTCGGTTTCGTGTACTCCGATGACGCTGACCGTGGCGCAGCAGACTTCGGTGACTTGCTCAGTGATGTTTGAAGATGCGGATGGCGATTTAGACAGCGTGCATATTCAGTTTGTCGATCCCGCGGCGATGTCGGTTACGAGCGATGCGGCAGTGGCCGGCGTCGCGGGCGTGCGTGCAGGGACGGCAACCGTGACGCTGCTCTTACAGCCCACGATGGTTGGGGCGGCGCAGCTGCACGTGAACGTGGTCGACGTGCAGGGGAATGCGTCGAATGTGGTTACAAGCGCGTTCGACTGCGTGACGCCGTAATCGTCGCCCGACATACGGACACACCGCATCTCCGACTCGGTTCAGTACTTCGATCGAGACGCGAACAAGCTCACCGAGCGACGCTATTTCACTATTTCACCGATCGTCCCCCTCCTTCTGCAGGCGCAGTTCAGGTGCCGTCATGGACGGCGAGTAGTGTGACGTCCATCGAAGGCGAACGTAGGCGTTCAATCTCGGCGCGGTGCTTCGCGAAGGCGCTTACGTCCGTGGTACTGGCGCGTGTCATGGCGTCGGTTGCTACTGCCGTTTCTGCGGCGATGTCCAACAACGCCTCTTCCATCGTTATGACGGACTTTTCGAGCGACGTTCTCTTGCGACCTTTCGCCGCCTTCAGCGTTTGGCGTGTTGTCGCAAGTGCGTGCTCGAGATCGAGGCGTTCGGCTTCGCGCGACTGCGGATCGGATGCCGAAGGCGGGTAGAGCGTCAGCATGTAGTCGAAGAATTCCTTCGCTGACATGGAGACACGTGTGAGTGCGGCGTTGAACGCATCCCGCGTCCTCACCGAAAGCGCTCTTAACATTCTCTGATCGTGGGCCGACACGCGTTGCAGCTCCACAACACTTCCGCGCTGGACGAGTTTCGCCAAACGCGCCTGATAGTCATTGTGGAAGCGTTCGCTCTCCTCGCACACGGGCACAACTCCGCGCGCGCAGAAAGAAAATCTAAAAGTCGCTTTTCATCGATAACCACGACGTGCCGACCAAAGCAACTCGCGATGCGCCTTGTCAACGAATTGGAGCGCGCGTTCGAGCATTAATCCGAACCATCTACTGCTTGTTCAATAGGCAGCTCCCTCGCGCTGCACGAAAGACCATTCGTATTCTGCCGCGTGCTTCGTCGCCGATTATCCACGGATCGACCCGCAGTCTCTTCCGCACGATTCGCACTCGGCCGTTACAATTTGGCGCAGACCGGCAACGCGACTAGCCAGATCTCCGCAAGAAAATCCGAAGGATTCCTTCACTTAAGAGAGGCGCGCTCTTTGCATTCGCCGGCGCATGACGGCGCTCCACAAATCAGCCCTGCTCCCGGTTTTGCTTCTCGTGCTGCTGAGCGCGTGTGCACTTAACCCCGAGAGCACTGAAGAGGATGCTGAGCTCGATGCGATGCGACTTAGCTTCGCGCCGCCTCTTGCGCCGCTAGGTACGCTCAACGCTCATGCGTCTCCGAACGAGGAGATCGAACGGATTGACCGCAAAGAAGATGACGCGCTGCCGGTGCGATTTGATCTTCTCGCGACGCAGAGCCCGGTGCGCGATCAGGGATCTCGCGGCACCTGTGTTGCGCACGCCATTGTGGCGCTCGCCGAGCACTTTGAGCGCAAGCTGTATCGGAATGCTCACGCCGACTTCTCCGAACAGTACCTTTACTGGCTCACGCACTCGCGGCAAGACGGATACGGCCCGCTCGCGACTGATCGCGTCATCGAAGGCAGCGATGCATACAAAGAACTACTTCAGATTCGCGACCTTGGCGTCCCGGACGAAGCGGTGTGGCCCTATGAGTTTTACTCGCGTTCGACTCCGCAGTATCCCGAGTGCGCCGTCGATAGCGCGGGCCACAAAGAAGCTGCGTGCTGGACCAACGGTTCGCCGCCTTCAACCGCATACGGCGCGACGATGCATCGTTTGGGTGAGGGTCGGCAACTTGCGCGGAACACCGAAGAGCTTCGCGCGTACATCGCAGCTCGCGGAGACCCGGTTGCGATTGCGTTCGATGTTTCGATGCCGATCATTAACGCTTCGACTAACTTCGAGCATGGATACATCACGCTACCCAGCGATGCCGACAGTGTCTTTCCCAGCGGTAGCCATGAAGTGCTTGTCGTGGGCTGGGACGACAACATGCGCGTGCAGCGGGTCAACGCGTCGGGCCTCCCCGAATTCGGCAACGACGGCTCGCCCGTATACGACACAGGCTTTTTTCTTTTCAAAAATCAGTGGGGAACTTTCGGTTGGGGACGACGGAACTCTGCTCGCCCCGGCTATGGTTGGATGTCGTATCGATACTTCCTGCGCTTCGTGACCGATGCGCGCGCAGCTGAACCCGGACCAGCTGTCAGCGGCCCCGCGCGCGAAGACTGTGCGAACGGAATCGACGACGACCATGACGCGCACATCGATTGTGCAGACAACGATTGCTCGGCCCTGCCGAGTTGCGTCGCGCCAATGCCGAGCGCGAGCACGTTTACGGGGAGTGTCTTGATTCCAGACAACGATGCAGCAGGCATCGACATCCCACTTGTTTCAACCGCAGGACGAATCGCTTCTACACGGATTGGCGTCAACATCACGCATTCGTATTCCGGTGACCTTCAGCTCGAGGTAGTTCACCCAAGCGGAGAGCGCGCCATGCTGCGCGATCGACTCGGCGGAAATTCGCGAGACATCACCTCGCACTTCGAGGGCGAAGCGTTTGCTGGAATGTCGGCAAGCGGAACCTGGCATCTCATTGTACGTGACCTCGCGGCGGGGGACATCGGCACGCTCACTGCTGCGACGCTCTCCGTGACGGAATGCGCGGATCCGAGCTGTGCAGTTCCGCCGCCCCCCCGCTAGGTTCGCGCGCGTCGGGCGGCGCGGCGCTTCCGCAACTCGCAGCGTCACCCAAACCGCCATGGCTCGGCACAGGCAGTTCGTGGCGGGGGTGAAGCTCAGCTGGCGCGTCTACACATTCTCCCAAATGCGAAGTCCAGCGCGGCGTCCGATTTCATATTTGATGTCGAGCGGTTCGGAGCGCGTTGCTCCTTCAGCGCCGTGTTTCGTGGCGCCGTCGTATTCCCGCGAGAGCAACGAGCACGAGTAGGACGGCACGCGCGGCGCCGTTGCCTCTGCCGCTGCCGGGCAGTGCGATCGCGCAAGTCGCGGGTGCGGGTGCTGGCACCGCTTCCGGTATTTCGCAGTGCCCCGTCGAGCCACAGACAGCATCCGCGTTGCAATTGAACAGTGTTTGATTTGCGTCTGAACAGTCCGGGTCAACTGCACCGCACTCGCAATCGCATCCGTCGCTGTCGTTGTAAAACGAGGACGGACATGACCACGAGACCGGCACACCTGCCATCCCACCGACGCCCGGCACGCACTCGCTCGCCGCATTGCACACCTCGTTCTCAGCACAGCGGGCCACGATTTGGCCGACCACGTCACAATCCGGATCACGCGGACCGCACTCACAATCGCATCCATCGAGGGACGACCAGAAACCAGGTGGACAGGTCCAGTCAGGGGGCACGACCTGCGGGTCTGGGCCGCTGCAGTCGTCTGGGCAACTTGTCGCATCCTCACCAACGGAGCAAACCTCGTCGCCGCACCGGTTCTCGTCGCAATCCGCAGCGCACGACGTAGCCGTTTCATCGCCAGTGCAATATCCATCACCGCATGTCGTGGCGGTGGCGCAGAGTCGAGGGCTCGGCCATCCCATGTCGCAGAGCGCTGCGATCGGACGGGCAACGTAGCTCACGCTTTCTGCGACCGGGGTGTCTTCCGAGACGACGTTCACCACGTTGCATGAGCCCACCGACTGATAGTCTTCCCCGCCACGAACGAGAATTCCAACCACCTCGTGCGAGTCGTCGAAGACGCCGGATCCGGAGTTGCCGCCGAACGAGTCGAGGGTCGCTTGGAAAAAGTCGAGGACGCGCTCGCGTGTATTTACAACGGTGGCGCCATTGTCGATCTTGCCCGGGAGCCCAGAACCGAAGCCAACGACAGCCACTCCGTCGCCATTGGCGATCGCGCCTGTTCGCGTGGACACGGTGGCGGGAACATGACCTGTGCTGACCGGACGGTCGAG
Organism: Sandaracinaceae bacterium; assembly: GCA_016712745.1. GTDB lineage: Bacteria > Myxococcota_A > Polyangia > Polyangiales > JADJQN01 > JADJQN01. The sequence continues at coordinate 106,595 of JADJQN010000004.1, read as the reverse complement.
CTGAGCTACCGCGTAGTCGAGCACCTCGCTGTCCGTGACGATGAGCTGTCGCACGACGACTCGCCGGCACGCGTACACGTCGTCTGTGTGAATCGCATGCAATTCGCCGGGCCGGTCGTAGTAATAGCCAAAGACGAAGCGCGTCTCCGAGCAAGGGCCATCATCGTCGAAACAATGCCCCGCCGTGAGCACGAGATCATTGTCGATCAATGTACCCGAGCATTCCGCGGCCGTGGGTTGCTCCGCAAAGCGTTCGCCGGGACAGAGCGCGCGATCGACACCAAGAGGCGAGCCCTGAAGACTGACCGACGCGCCCGAAACCGTGATCTTTTCGGGAGACATGATTGCGACGATCGACTGTGCCGCAATCCTACGAAGCTCAACATCCGGATGCTCAAACACCTCGAGTCGATCGTCGTGTCCATAGACGATTTCCGCGCGCGTGAATGGCGCTGGTGACTCGACGCTGCATGCACACACGCACAGCGCCCAACCAATCAACAGCGAGGATCTCAAACTGCACATCCGCGGCTCCCTTGATGACAGACTGCGTAGGGTTCGAGGATAGCCGACGTTTCGAGGGGACTACCCCACTATTTTCAAGATGGTCCCAATCCACATGGACAACGGACGTTGCAGTCGCCCCCCCCTAGCAGCCCGGCCCACACGTCGACTGTCCCGACGAACTGTCGTAGTTGCATGAACCTGATTCGCATTGGGCGCCGCCCCCACACTCCGCGCCGTCGGGGTGTCGCGGGATGCAGTGCTCGGATGCGTCACAGAAGTGCCGCGCGTCGCACGGCACGGAGAACACTTCACTGTTTGTGCACGCGTCGCCCGTTGTGCCTGTGCCGCCGATCGGCTCGCACATGCCCGAGGTGCCGCACGTCAGCCGGAAGAGAGGATTGCAGTTGGGTGCGGAGCCATCGCTTGCGCACGCGTCGCCCGCGGCGTTTGCGAACGCACGCTCCATACAGGTGCCGCCGATGCAGATGAGATCGGCTGCGCATCCTGCGTCGTTCGAACACGTACCGTTCGGCGCGAAGGCACCGCCGCAGGTAGCCGTCCCCCCGATTGCCGAAACGCAGTCTAGTCCTGTCGCGCACTTTGCAACGGTCACCGTCGTTCCCACGCGCGTGCGGCCGCAGGTCTCTCCCGCCATCGATACTACGTCTTGTGGTGTGCGGCAGGCTGCGCCGTCCGAGTCGAAGTGGCACACGACCTCGGATCTTTCGTCCGATACGAAGCACTCCTCGGAAGCGCTGCACGATTCTCCGAGCGCAACGGAACTCGCTTCGCAAGTTCCGCCACACGCGTCCGGTGTAGCCTCGCGGCAGTACATGTTTGGGCCGTGACACTCGGCGTCGATCTCGCAATCGCCGTGTTCGGCAATCGCACCGTCGAACACTTCCCGGCAAGCGACCGGCATCCGATTATCAAGCACGGTTCCGCACGTCATCGCGTCGATACAGGCTTGAGCCTTGTCTGAGTTGAACGCGAGGCCGGTTGTAGTGCTCGCAGTGGGAAGGCCGCGTGGGCCGTAGCCGCCCGTTTGGGCCAGGAGCTCCTCGCACCCCGCTCGTGATCCGCTGACCTGCGGAAGCACACTTCCCTCCGACCCGAGATTGGTGCATGCGAAGGCGAGCTCGCATCGCTTGCTAAGCAATGCTGCGTAAAATTCGTCCGGACTGCCGCTCGCCATCGGCGGCGACTCGCTTGAGCATCCCGAAAGAACGAGCAGTGCGCCTAGGATTTGGCAAAGCGAGGAATAGTATATTGGCGACGAGTTGTGCATGGGGCTCTCCGAAGTAGCCGCCAACTTAGTCCACCGATTGCAGCACGCCAAGAAACCGCCGCGACTTGTGACGGCGAAAGTCGCCACTTGGAGAAACTAGGATGCAGGACTACTGCCGCGAGCTAGTAAGTCCGGTCGCCGGCCCCCGTGGATGAGCTACGACGCGCGGCTCGCGCAGCTGCGCGATTGAGTAGTCGAACTCCGCTACCACATGACGCGGCTCTTCGCATGCGAACGCGAACACGACGTACGCGCAGACGGACGCAATGAGTGCGGTGGACCTTCGGGGCATCTGTTGGCAACCTAGCATTTCTGTTTGGCTGCGCGATCGCGCGCGCGTGTCCCTTAAGAGGGCGGGCGAAAGCGTCGAGTCGAACGCGGAACCGGCATTCGCGCGCCTGCCTTGCCTCTTAAGTGAATGCCATCGTTCACTGCGACAACTCCCCACGTGTGCGGTGCGCGTGGGTGATAGCAGTGATTGGTGGGGTGTCGCTAGGGTGCGGCGCGGCGAGGGCGCGTGCTCAACACAGCGATGATGCGGGCGTGCTGTTTCGAAGTGATGTGATTGGCTGCGGCAATGGTGCGGGATTTCAGCAGCGTGTTGCGCAGATGCTGGGCAGTGGACCTGATCGCTACGATGCTCATGCGTCGCCGCACGTTGAAGTCCTGATTGGGCAGCCAACGCCCGCGGTGCTGCAGGGAACTCTCACGGTCTCGCAGAACTTAGATGCGCCCGTCGTACGGTAGATCCGCGCTTCGAACGATGATTGCGCGGAGCTGCTTGAAACGCTCGCGTTGCAAGTGGCGATTGCAATCGATCCAATGGTCGCGCTGCGCGATACCAGCGTCGTCGCTGCGGAAGCGGCGCCAGTTGAAAATGTTGCAGTCGCATCAGTTACCGCGGTCGAAGCGCAATCTGTCAGCGTGGAGGTCACGCGGTGGGAGCCGTCACGCGATGACGCGGCTCGCTGGAACCTGCGACGAGGCGGCATCGGCGTAGGCGCACTCGTCGGTGTTGTTCCCGGCATTGGTGCATTTGCAGAGCTCCGTGGCGCGATAGGCAGTTCGCGTTGGTCTGTCCACTCGGTGGTGCGTGTATCGCTCCCGAGTGAAGAACGTTTCGGCGGGGGAAGCGTGGCGGTGGCGCTCGCGGGCCTCGAGCTCGCGCTGTGTCATGACCGCGCATTCGGTTCGATATGCGCAGGCGCCGAGTTTGCAGCCGTGTGGGGGTCGGGACGCGGTTATGCCGATCCCTCTACGGAAGTTGTGCCGATGCTGCTGCCGTCGATCTCGTACGCGCGCGCCTTTCGTATCTCGGACGGACTGAGTTTGGTTCCGCGTCTTGGGGTGAGCGTCGCGTTATGGCGGGCAACGTTTGAGGTAGATGGGGTCGCGGCGTTTCGAACAACGCCTGTGACCGCGTCATTAAGCGTCGCGGCTATTTTCGGTGGTGAGTGACGGAAATGGCGGGCTCAATTCAATCCCTGTGGGTGCGGGAGAGTACGAACGAGTCGACACATGAAAAGGTCGATGAGTTCGCGCAAATCTACTCAAGGGAGTTCGACTACGTGTGGGAGACGGTTCGTCGATTGGGGGCCCGAGCGCGCGATCAGGAAGATCTCGTGCACGATGTCTTTCTGCGTGTTCACGGCTCACTGGGCACGTTTGATCATGCTCGACCCATGCGGCCATGGCTCTTTGGTATTGCGTTTCGCGTCGTCTCTGAAGAGAGGCGAAGCGGGCGTAACCGTTTTGAGGTGAACCGCGAGGACCACGAGTTCGTTTCGAGCGAACACACGCCGGAGCAGATTGCCATGGCGAGTGAAGCACGCGTCAAAGTGAACGCCGCCGTCGCGCGCCTGCCGAGCGAGCAGCAGTTTGTCTTCGTCGCGCATGAGTTGTGCGACGTCTCCATCGCGGATCTAGTCGAGCTCGCGGGGGTGCCGCTCAACACGCTCTATTCACGCTTGCGTCTTGCACGCGTCGCGTTTGCGAACGCTCTGCACGAGATTGTCGGCGTCGAGGTGAATCCGTGAGCCGCATGCGCGAACAGGCGGAGCGCTACGTGGCGCTGGCGAAAAACGCGGACAAACCCTCCGCTGCTGCGAGAGCACGCATCTCAAAGAGGCTCGCGGCGTCGCTCGGACAAAACCTGTCGCCCGATATCGCGAGCACCAGCGGAAGTGCAACACCAAGAGCGGCGGTGTCGTCGAGCGTTGCAGCCATCGGCGGCGTGGCGCTTTTGATCGCGTTGCTCATTGGGAAAGTTGCAACGCACGAATCGCATCCGACACATCGAGCATTCGCCAAGCAGCCGCGCGCAACTACGGAAGCGCAAATCTCTGAGACCCGCGCGGAAGAGCTCGCACCTCGCGCAGTTGAGCCGCAGCTGAACCAAAAGCACGCCCCGACGCCTTCGCGCACAATCAATCGCGCGCCTCGCGAACCGTCCGAGACCGCGATGAGAAGCTCTCTTCGTGAAGAGCGCGAACTCTTGATGCGTGCCCGCAGTGCTCTTGGGCGCGCCGACGCAACGTCTGCTGCTGCGGCCCTCGATGATCACGCGCGTCGTTTCCCGCGAGGCGAGCTGCGTGAGGAGCGCGAAGCACTTCGCGTTCATTGGGTGACGATCGAACGCGGCGCAGAAGCAGGCGAGCGGGCGCTGCGTAGCTTTGAAGATAGATTTCCGCGGAGCGTCTTCACGGATGTCTTGCGGGTCGCTCTTAATCGGCACGCAATCGCGAGCGGTGAGTGACGGAAAGCGCCACGCGAATTCAATCTCCTGCAAGACAGGAGAGAAACTACATGGTGGACATTCGAACTTTGGCTGTACTCGCAGTGAGCATCACACTTTTGCCGGCGTGGGATTGCGCGCCGGATGTTGGCACCTCAAGCACGGACGATGGCGGCACGCCGTTGCTCGACTCAGGTGTCGCAGAGATGGACTCTGGTGTCGCAGAAATGGACGCCGCGCTGCCCGGCGTTGACGCGGGCTCGCTCCCCGATGGTGGAGTGTCCGCTGACTCGTCCGTTCCGCTGGTGGATGCTGGCGCGGTGGATGCTCACGTCGTAACCACCGGCGATTTCACAGTGACCACGAGCGATAACGATCGTGGCTTTCATTATTACGAAAAGCAGATGTCCATGGCCGTCGATTCGGCTGGCACTGCCTTCTTCGCTTACCTCGCACTCGGAATTGAAGAAAGTGTGCACTTCAACACGTTCTCAAGCGGCACGTGGACCCTTCACGAGCTTCCGGCACCATCGGGGACGGAGGGCGATGACTACTACTTCCGCTACGCCACGGTCGTGCTGGATGCGGCCGAGCAGCCAATCGTACTCTATGTTGCAAACGGTCCCGGATGGGATGGCTTTCGTTGTCGCCTCAATGCGGCAACACGCGCTGGCGACTCATGGGAGATCACCGAAGTCACTCGCCAACCCTTTGATTGCGGAGACGGCTCCTCCATCGGCAGCGCTGGCGAAACGCGCGCAATCGATGCGCAGCGCGACGCGGCAGGCAACATCCATGTCGTCGCCGATATGCACGGCGCAGTGTACGCACAGCGTGTGGGAAGCACCTGGACTACGACGCGGATCACAACTGCAGAAGGTGACGAGTCCACGCACCCTGCGCTGGGACTCAATCAAGCCGGCGTGGTCTATGTGGCGGCAGGCGGGTATGTCCCCGGATCCTTTGACTGGCTCAACAAACTCTTCCGCAAGGAAGGCTCTGGCTTTGTTGAAGTGTCTCTGCCGGCGCTGATTGCAAACGCACCGCAGCGAGTAGGTCTCGCACTTGCCGTCGACACGAGCGGTCGGCCACACATGATGCTCGCGGACGACGAAGCAATGCGCTACGCGTTTCGAGACGGTGAGACATGGACCACGGAGGTCGCGCCGTCGAGCATTCCCGACTCGTACCGAATCGGACGCACCACGGACACTCCCGCGATGCTCGTGAATGCAGGCGGCCATATCGTCGCGGCATTCGTTCAGGCGCTCGACGACGATCCCGATCCCAGCCCGCCGCGCACCGGCGTGGGTGGCGTGCGATTGATGGAGCGCACACCAAGCGGCGCGTGGTCAGTGCAAACGATTCAAGTCACGATGGACGACTTGCTTCATCACCCGAACGTCGCGCTCGACGGAGCCGGTCACGTCCACGTTGGCTGGAGCGGCGACGGGCCGACGCACGCAGTTCGTTGAAATCGTTGTGGGTGTTCGGTGGTTTCGTGCCGCCGAACGCCCGCGTGCGTCGTCAAGCCTTCACCGGAAGCCGCGACGCTATTTCACTATTTCACCGATCGTCCCCGATTTTCGCGGGAGGCGCCGATTAGGAGGGCGATGCCGGAGAGGATGAATGGAAGGGCGACGGTGAAGGCTGTTCCGTAGATCAACATCGAAGCTTCGTAGCGTCCTTGCGCGAGCAAGGCGGGGCGATCAACGGCGCCGGCGTGCGTGACGGCGTTGGTGACCATGCTCATCGCTTGAAAGTACAGCGCTGCGCCGATGAGTGTGACGAGTACATCGAGGCCAAGCGAGATGGTGGCGAGCTTGGCCGACTTGGCGTTGCTGCGCATGCTCATGATCAATGCGCCGATGCTTAGCGCATAGGTGAATACGGCCAAGAGCGCGAGAAGGTACATCCCGTAGCCGCCCAGCCGAAATGCTTCGATGATGCTCTGCATGGGACAGGTACTACGCGCGCGAAGGCGGATCGACAAGAGGTGGAAAGTTGAGCCGCGCTAGAAGCCGAGTGATAACGTGCGCGCCCCGCGATGCAGTCTCGAGCACGTAACCTTTCGATCACGCTGATTCTGGGGACGCTTACGACGATTAGTCCCTTCTCGATCGATTTGTATTTGCCCGCATTCGCGCAGATTGCAGAGCACTTCGATACGACGACGGCGCGCGTTTCACTTTCGCTCTCGAGCTATTTCATCGGGCTCGCGCTAGGCCAGGTCTTCTACGGCCCTCTTCTCGATCGCTTCGGGCGCAAGCGTCCTTTGTACTTTGGAATCGCGCTCTATCTGCTCTCGACTGCAGCGTGCATTGTCGCGACGAGCATCGAGGGCTTTATCGCGGTGCGCTTTCTTCAAGCACTCGGCGGATGTGCGGCATCGGTTGCATCGACCGCGATGGTGCGGGATTTCTTTTCGCCGGCCGATGGAGCCAAAGTTTTCTCGCGTTTGATGCTGATCTTGAGCGTCTCGCCGCTCTTTGCGCCAAGCGTAGGCGGTTGGATCGCGTCCGAGTGGGGATGGCAGGCACTCTTCATCACGCTCATCGTGATCGTCACTCTCATCTTCTTGGGCGTCTTTTTCTTTCTGCCTGAGGGGCACGCGCCAGACCCGAGCGTCTCGCTCCATCCGAAGATCATTCTGCAGACGTTCGCATCCATCGCTCGCGATCGAACATTCTTCGCATTTGCTGTGACGGGTGCTTTCTCATTCGCGGGGCTTTTCACTTACCTCGCTGGCGCACCCTCGATCTTCTTTGACCGCTTTCATCTCACCGAGCGCGAATTCGGTTTGATCTTTGCGGGTCTATCGGTCGGCATGATTGGCGGCGGGCAGATCAACATCTTGCTCATGAAGAGGTTCAGCTCCCAGCAGATCTTCAAAACAGCCCTTCGTTTGCAGGCAATTGTTGCGATCGTGTTTACGGTTGGCTGCGCGTTTCACGCCTACAACCTGACTGCGCATCTGGTGATCTTGTTCGCCTATATCTCATGTATCGGACTCACGTACCCGAACGCGGCGGCGGTAGCGCTGGCAGGCTTTGCAAAGAATGCGGGTAGCGCGTCGGCATTGCTGGGCACTCTTCAAATGGGTATCGGCGCGCTAGCGTCGGCGATGTTTGGATTGCAAAAGACCGACGCAAGCTCCGCGGTGGCGAGAATCTTTCTCGTCACATCGCTCACGGGCGTTGCTATCTACCAATACGCCATAAGCCGCAGTTCGCGCAGCGTGTAAACGACTCAGCGCGCTTCGGCCTTTGCTGCGCGCCGGTCTTCAATCCAATCGCGAATCGTCAGACCAAACTGCGTGAGGATCTCGAGCACGCTTCCGCCCACAGCAACCAGGAAGAAATAGTAGAACGCGCGCTGTGGCCACCGCACGACGGTACTGTAGACGTGGCACGACGGCTCACCCACATTTGCTTCTCGCGTATGCGCAAGGAGATTGGCTGTGATTGGGATGTGTAACGCCAGGACCACGCCGAAAGTGACCAGCGCAAAGAAAATGGATGCTGCGCGGCTCTGATCACGAAACGCCGCGATCGAAAGGCCGAAGAATAGGATCAAGAGGCACGGAGTCATCCACGCGCGGCCATCCGGATGGACGACACCGCTGCACGCCGTAATAAACTCGGGCTCCACGCCAACTTCCGCAGTTTGCGCTTGCGCGCCGCACGGAACGTCTTGGCGAAATACGCGATGCCATGGGCTTAGCATCACGCTGAACATCATCACGACCAGGACAAGGCGCGCGACCAAAAGATATCGGCCCACCCTCTCGATGGGCGTCAGTTCTTGTGCCGGATCCAGCGGGGCAGGACGTAGCATTCAGGCGCAGCCTACAACCCATTCGGGCGTCGAAACGAGAAAATTGCGAAACAAAAACGCGCGCCACACCGAGGTGTGACACGCGTCTTTGTTGCTTGGGTTATGTGCTTAGTTCACTACGGCGCAGCGGCCGGGCAAACTGCCGTGCCCGTCGCCGGACAAGGACCTGTCGAGCAACGGTTGAGCACGCCTGCCGGGTCGCACGTTGCGCCCGCACCGATAACGGAGCGAAGCGAAACAGTGAGGCCGTAGGGAAGGCCAGCGGTCGGAGGCATCGCTGGGTTGACGAACTGGTCGACAATCACGGTGTAGGTGCCGGCGGCTGCAGCTTCGACGGTGGCGAGCGAGCGATTTTCGCCTGAGCCAATGTCGTCGTTGCACGCGAGCTGAGTCGTCAAGTCGGCGCAGGTGCTGCGGATCGACAAGACGGTGTCCGCTGCTGCGTCGGTGCCCGTAACGTCGGTACGTGCGACAAGGTCGTACGCGCCGGCCGGAACGGTGACGGTGTAGATTGCTGCAGTGAGGTGGTCTAGGTAGCAGGTGCCGCCGAGCGCACCAGCGCCTGTGCCCGTCGTGCCGGTAACCGTCGTCGAAGCTCCCGAGCCTTCAGCCGGGGCCGCGATGACGATGGGAGTTGCGGCTGCGCACTCGGTCGCAACACCGGCAACGACAGTGCAAGTGCCAGCGGTGCAAGTGAGCTCGGCAACGTCGCCGCACGGCTGCTCAGCCGAGCAAGTCGCGCCAGCTGCGTCGGAGTTGCTCGTGACCGGCACTGTGAGCGCCGGGCTGGGCACGCCTGCGCTATCGACAACCGTGAACTCCACGGTCGCCGCGTTGAACTCACGAATCTGAGTCACGGCCGCGCCATGGAAGGAAAGCTCGCCTACGAACGATTCCATTCCGGCAACGGAGTCTGTGAAGTCGAGGTCCAAGGTGTCGGATGCGTCGACCATGCCGTCGTCGTTGACGTCGATCGTCATCGAGTCAGAGCCGATGAAGCGCGCGGTGAGGTGATCCACATCGCCGTTGGCGTCGGTGCCGGTGAAGCGGCCGTAAACGCGAACGTCGCCGATGTTGAACGTCGCCGTCGACAACACGGGAGGCGCGGCGATGAAGGCGTTGATGTCGAGCTGGATAGCTCCTGCAGTGTCGCCGTAGCCGGTGAGCACGAAGTAAATCGTCGAGCCGCCCGTTGCGGTCACGCCGCCGCCAGACTTGGTGTTGTCTGGGTAGTCGATGTCATCGAAGCAGCCTGAGTCGTCAACGGGCTCGTCGGTGCATGCGCCGTCTGTGATGACTTCGACAACGGTGTCGAGCGTAGCGTCGCTACCTGCGGTGTCGGTTGTGAACTGAACCGCAACGTCGCCGGTGCCTGGTACCACGTATGCGACAACTGCCTGCGGTGCGGTCTGCTCGGTTGCGCCGCAGCCGGTCAATGCAAGCACTCCTTCGGGGCCGCCGGTGGTATTGACCATCACGGTCGAGGTCGTGTCGAGAACGCCGGTGACCATGCTCGGTGCTGCGCATGTCGGAATCGAAGTCGAACCGCCGCTGTCACGTGCTGCGTCCGTGCGGGCCATGTCCACGCCAGCGCCGCCGTCCGTCGGAGAGGTACCCAAGTCTACGGTCATGCCGGCATCCGTGCCGCCGTTGTTGTTGTCGTCACCGCAGGCGGTGAGCGCGAGCACAAGACCCGCAAACGACGTAATTAGAAAAATTCTATTCATGTGAGCTCCTCAAGAACTGCGCAGCGATTTGCGCAAGATTCGATGCGCATCCTTACCGAATTACTGAGGATCGCGCCACCTCGAAATAAAACGGAAAGGAGCGGGTTAATGCCAGCATGCGCGCGCACCGTGCATGTGAGGCGAAAATGCGAGCTCGTGACTGGTTGATCTTGTTCGCGATGGCGGCTGCGGCAGCTCCAGCGCCTGCACTCGCGCAACATGGCGCGGCGCTCCCCGCCTCAATGCGAGAAGAGGACATTTTTCATCACTGGCTTGCCAATAGTCAGGAAGTGGCGGCGTGGCGCAATGAGATCGGCGCAAGCCGCTTCGATGTGCTCACAGCGCGCATCTGGCCAAACCCGCAGCTTCAAGTGAGCGGGAGCACGACGGTGCAGGGTGATCCTGGCGGCGGACGCACCGCGATAGGCGCGCAGCTCGCATTCACGCTTCCGATCTTTGGCCAAGTGTCGCGTCGCATCGACGCCGCCGAAGCAAATGTGCACGTGACCGAGTCGAACATCGCTGCAGCTCTTTGGCAACGCGCGAGCGATATTCGTCACGCGATGCTCGACCGCATCTTCGCCGACGCGCGTGCGCGCATGCTCACCACGAACTTGAACGAGTTGATGGCCTTTCACACGATTGTCGAGACACGTGCACGTGACGGCGCAAACAGCCAGTACGATGTGCTACGCGTCGACAATGCGGTGGCAACGCTGCGCGCGGCTCTCTCGGACGCTGAGATTGAACGTGATCGCGCCGAGACCATTTTGCTCTCCTTCATCGCCGATCCTAGCTTGCACGCCGCACCCATTTCGCGCGAAGGGCTTGGGCGCTTTGACGGGCCTGACTCAGAGCAAGCGCTCATTCATTCAGCGCTCGCGCGTAGGCCAGATCTCGAGCTCGCACGCCGTGGCATCATCGCCGCTGAAGCGAGCGCTTCTCGCTGGCGTCGCGATTCCGTTCCGATGCCGACGCTCTGGATTGGAGGTCAGGTCACACGCGACGTGCCGAGCGTGGTTGTTTACGGCGGCGTTGGATTCGCCCTGCCCACCTTCGATCGCAATCAAGGCATGGTGGGTCACGCGGTTGCAGACGCTGACACCCAACGCATGCTCGTGAGTGCACTTGAAGAGCGAATTCGTGCCGAGGTGAGCGGCTCATGGGTTGCGCGTCAAAGTGCGACCGAGGCGCTACAACGTTTTCGCACCGAAGGCCTGCCGCTAACCCAATCGATGATGGACCGCGCCCAGGTTGCGTACCGCGCAGGCGCGATGTCGATTGCTGACCTTTTTGATGCGTATCGCGCCATCTGGGAGGCCCGCCTGCAGGAAATCGCCTTGCAGGAGACAATGGTCAACGCCGAAGCTGATTTGGAGCGCGCCGCCGCGGTCGATTCCTTCGCCTTCGCACCCATCCAAAGTCACAACTGATCGTCTTGTCGGGCCACGTATTGGGGCGTAATGTCGCGCGCTCATCCAAGTCGGGGTGCCGGAGGCAGTATGGTTAGGACAGCGATTCTCGGCGTCGGCCACTACGTTCCCGAGAAAGTCGTTACCAACGACGACCTCGCGAAGCTCTTCGAGACGAGTGACGAGTGGATCCAGCAGCGCACCGGCATCAAGGAGAGGCGTTTTATCTCCGAGTCCGGAACCGGCGCGAGCGACTTGGCTGTTCCGGCAGTGAAGATGGCGTGCGAACGCGCAGGCGTCGCGGTGTCCGAGATCGACGCAATCATCTTCGCCACTCTTTCGCCTGACTTCGACTTCCCCGGCAGCGCTTGCTTCCTTCAAGAGAAGTTGGGCTTGCCTGGAGTTGCGGCGCTGGACATTCGCAATCAATGCTCGGGCTTTCTCTACGGCCTGCAAATCGCCGACGCGTGGATACGCACGGGCATGTACAAGCGCGTCTGCTTGGTAGGCGCGGAGGTGCACTCCACCGGTCTTGATTTCAGCAACGAAGGTCGCGATGTCGCCGTGCTTTTCGGCGATGGAGCGGGCTGCGTTATTTTGGGCCCGACCGAAGAAGAGGGTCGCGGGCTCGTGGACATCGAAGTGCACGCCGACGGCCGGGGCGCGCGCGAGCTTTGGCTTCAAGCGCCTTCGAGTGCGAACATCCCGCGCCTGACGGCGAAGATGCTCGAGGAGCGCCGTCACTTTCCGACGATGAACGGCAAGCAGGTCTTCCGCTGGGCCATCGAGAAAATGCCCGAGGTCACGCTCTCGGTGCTTCGCCGCGCCAATCTGACCGTCCCGGATGTGGACCTATTCGTGCCGCACCAGGCCAACAAGCGCATCAACGAATCCGTCGCGAAAAAGCTGGAATTCCCTGATTCAAAGGTAGTTCACAACATCGAGAAGTACGGAAACACGACCGCCGCCTCGATTCCGCTCGCGCTCAGCGAAGCGTGGGGCGACGGACGCGCCAAAAAGGGCAGCACCGTGCTATTTGCAGCGTTCGGGGCCGGTTTCACCTGGGGTGCGGCTGTCGCCAAGCTCTAAGTTTTAGTCGCTCAAGTTATCTAGAAGAAGGAATGGACATGACCAAGCTCGCGGATGTGTTGAAGAAGAATAAGTTGGATGCGCGTCGTCTCATCGCCACCTCGAAGAAGGCCGAAGGGCTTCGTCCCGAAGACCGCGCGCTCAAGATGCTCAAGTCGAAGGCCAAGGGCGGCGACGAAGCAGCGAAGACCGCAACGGCTGAAGCAAAGAAGCCCCGCTCGGGTCGCGCCGTCTCGAAGCCCACCCTCGATGCAGCTCTTGCTGGCAAGGCGATCACCGGCACCGCCAAGACGCGCATCACCCGCGCCGTCAACGCTCTTCTTGTCGCCAAGAAGAAGGCCGAAGTCACGATGCGCGATCTCTTCTAGAAAAAACGATGGCCCGCCCCAAGCTTGACGACGCGGCCATTGCCGATGCCCTTCGCACGCTTCCTCGCTGGAAGCGTGTGGGGGAGCGCATCGAACGAGATTTCAAAGCAACGAGCGTGCGTCATGCCGTTGCGCTGATTGAGCGGATCGCTGATCTCGCGGAAGGCGCCCAGCATCATCCGGATCTGACGTGGAGCTATGTGAACCTTCACATCTCGCTCACAACTCACGATTCGGGGGGCCTCACCACGAACGACGTTCACTTGGCGCGCGTGATTGAGGACGTGCTTGCAGATGGGTGAGCCGAGCGAGCGGCCGGCAGTCAAAGCGCGCGTCGATCGCGTCGCCGTCGTCGTAAACGGCAATGCTAAGCAAGTCACCGACGAGCTTGTGCAGATACTCGATCAGATCGTGCAAAGCGGCGATTTGTTCGTGTCGCGCAGCCTCGAAGAAGGACGCGAGATTGCCAATTTGATCGTCGAGCGCGGCTATCCAACCGTGCTCACGGGCGGAGGCGATGGAACCTTCGTGCAGATGGTCACCTGGGTGACCGATGAGGCAACGAAGAGGAACAAGCCGTGGCCGCGCTTTGGGTTTTTGCGCCTCGGAACCGGCAATGCCTTGGCGTGGGTCTTGGGCGCACAGAATAGTAAGGGTAAGGGCGTGGTCGCCGACCTTGCGCGTCTTCGCCAAGAAGGCGGGAGCCGGGAGCTGCGTTTGCTGAATGTCGAAGGAACGCTCACGCCCTTTGCGGGGCTCGGCATCGATTCGATTGCGCTCGAGCATTACAATCAAACCAAAGAATTTATGACGCGCACGCCTGTGCTTCGCAAACTTGCGACCGGCAGCGTCACCTATGCGACGTCGATTCTCACGCGCTCTTTGCCAAACTTTTTGTTTCGTCCGCACCCGCACGTACGGATCGTAAACGAGTCAGACGGGGCGCTGCGCATGGGCGTCGATGACCTTCCGGTCGGCTCGCCGATCAAGGCTGGCGAAGTTTTGTACGAAGGCCCCTCGCGCATGGTTGCGATGTCCACGATTCCCTATTGGGGTTTTGGTGCGCGCATCTTTCCGTATGCAAGCGAGCGCGAAGATCGCTTCTCGCTGCGTGTCGTCGACATCAACTCCTTTCAAGTCGCCAAAAACTTTCGCAAGATCTTCAAGGGCACTTATCGCAGCGATACGCTCCACGACTTTCTCGTCGACAGCGTCTCCATTCACTACCGAGAGCCCATGCCCCTGCAGATCGGAGGCGATCTGGCGGGAATGCGCACAACGGTGCGCGTGGAGCTCGGAAAGAAGCCGATTCAGGTCGTCGATTACTTCGCGCCGCCCCCTGTTTAAAGGCTCTTTCTGCGGGTCATCTGATTGACCAACAGGCTCCCGATTGCGTACGATGCCGCAGGGCGAGTCAAAAGGGGAATTCTCTCTTGAGGATCAAGCATTTGCACGCAATCTCAAAACTTAAGTTGGGCACCTTATTGGCGGTAGCCACAGCGCTGTGCCTCTTGGTCGCAACTGCGGCCGCCATGGACGTCACGGGCACCGTTCGCGTCTCTGACGACTATGTGGCGCGTGCACGACGCACTGCACCCGCTTCGCACGCCTACTACTGGGAAGAATGGAACGGCTTCCTCGACCCGCGTCCCGACAGCGTCGACCTCTCGCGCGAGATCGCCGTCGTCTTGATCGGCAACGCGCCCGAGCCGCCGGATCACAACGTCACCATCGAATGGCGTGGCGGCGGGTTGATGCCTTCGACCATCGTGGTGCGCCCGGGAACCATTCTCGCCATCGAGAATCACGACGATGTGATTCACGAGCTTTCAGCGGCCGGCCTCACTGAAGTTGCCGCCGAGGCAACCGGCTCCGGCAGCACACGCCGCACGCTCGCGCTTGGGCGCCCCGGCCACTACGCGCTTGCCGATGGACTCGTTCCGCATGCGACCGGTCACCTTCATGTGGTGCCAAACTTGGTAGCTGTCGCTAAGCCCACCTCGGGCGGCGCATTTACGTTCACCAACATCGCCGCAGGCCAATACGTGCTCAAGATTTTTCACGGCGACCGAGAAGTCACTTCGCGCACGGTCGATGTAGTCGAGGGACATCCCCTCACCGTGGATCCCATCACTCTCGCGGCGTCTTCGTCGTAATCTAGGAAACGAATATGCTGCTTTCTCGCTTTTGGATTCTGTTTTTGGCAGTCGTTGCCGGTGTTGCTTGCGGCGCTGCGATGCTTGCGCGCGGCATGGTCAATCGTCAGTACGACAACGACCTCGCGAACAATCTTCGCCGCGACCGACTCGTCGTCGAATCGACGCTCAAGCTCGAAGCCCGGGCGCAAATCGATGCAATCGCGCCCATTGCAGCCGATTCAGACGTGCGCGCCGCTTTGCGCGCCGCCAACGGGCGTCAAAACGACGCGGCGTTGAACGATGTGAGCTCGCGACTTCGTGAGCAACTTCGCAGCCTGAATCGTCAGCTCGAAGGTTTGTCTGCAGACATCCTCTTCGCAGTCGATCGCAACGGAGTGATTGTCGCTCAGCTCGGGCCCTATGAGCGGCGCCTCGGCGCCGGCCTCGGCACATTCCCCTTGGTTGCGCGTGCGCTCGCAGGTTACGTGCGCGATGACGTGTGGACCTACGACACCAACGCGTACCGCATGGCGGCGCGTCCGGTCATTGATGGGGGGCAGTACATCGGCGCCATCGTCCACGGCAAAAAGCTCGATGACAATCTCGCGCACATGCTTTCCGATCGATTGGGCGGGGCGACCGTCGGCTTCTTCCGCAACACGCAACCACTTGGCAGCTTCGTTCCCACCGACCCCGCAGGCTCGCCCTCGATGGCCGAGCTAAGCACGCCGCTCGCGAACGTGCTCACCGAGCAAAAGGTTCGCACCGGCGATGCAAGCGATCCGCACCCGCTCGACAGCGGGCATGGCAGCGCGATCTATTCTCTCGTCAAAGGCAGCGCGTCGGCGTTGTCGGTTGGCTATGTGATCGGACGCCCCGTCACGCACATCGCGGCGCCAATGGATTTGTTTAGCCAAGCGACCACGGAAGATTTTGCGACGCTACCCAAGCCGATGATCATCGTCGGCATCGTGCTCGCGTTCCTCCTTGGAATGCTGATCATGTATTTCGAGCGCGACATGCCTTTGATGCGCTTTCGCAAAGCAGTCGAAGCATTGGGCCGCCGCGCCGTCGAGCGTCTTGTTGCGACCGAGTTCAACGGGGTGCATCGCAAGCTCGCGCAAGACATCAACAGCGCGCTCGACAAGCAGGCGGCCGCTGGTGGTGGAGATCCCGGGCGCAAATCCGTTGCGAATATCGACGAGCTTCTTGGTCCGTCGCCGACAACTGGAACGCAGCCCGCAGCGTTCTTCGCCTTTGGCGATGCGCCGCAGAGCTTGCCGCCGAGCGCTGACGACATTCCGAAGGCTGGCAAGATGCCGCCGATCCCGCCGACCGTTGTCCCGGCGAAGATGGGTGCGCCGCCTCCGCCACCTCCGCCGTCCGCAGCGACGCGCGCTGCGCCTGGCAAGCCCACGCCGGCTCCCGCATCGCCTCCGAGCCCCGCGCCCTCACCTCTCGAGATGCTTTCGCTTCCGCCGACGGGACCGAGCACCGCCGCGCCCGGCCCTTTGCCGACTCCGGTTGTTCCGGCAATGGCGCCCGCATTCTCGAATGTGCCCTCAGCGTTCGATGACGGCGACGACGAAGGTCAGACCATGATCGCGCGTGTGCCTGAAGAGCTTCTTGCGCAGCTCGGCGATCGCAGCAGCGGTTCGCAAGCAAGTCAGGCGGATGCGGCAGCCGAGAACGACGGCGCCATGACCACCGTCAGCCAAGTAAAGCAGTCGCCGGAGGATCAACATTTCCGCGCGGTCTTCGACGAGTTTGTAAACGTGAAAAAGCAATGTGGCGAGCCGCTGCAAGGCTTCACGTACGACAAGTTCGTTCAGACTCTGAAAAAGAACAAAGAACAGATTGTCGCAAAGCACAGCGCCAGCGACGTGAAGTTCACGGTCTACGTAAAAGATGGAAAAGCGGCGCTCAAGGCCACACCGGTAAAGGATTGATTGCAATGAAGACGACACTTCTCTTTTCGACGATGGCGGCGCTTCTTGCGCTCACTACTGCGTGCGGCGATGGCGACAACACGGGCACCGACGGAGGATTGGCGATCGATCTCGGCGGGCAGGACTTGGGCGGAGGCATCACGGATGCTGGTCCGCGCGATTCCGCGCGTCCGGACGCCGCAGGAGACCCCTGCTTCGCGACGGTCGACAATGCGAGCGATACCATCGGCTGCAACGGTGACGTGCTCGGCTCAGACGTCGCCGACAATGCATTCGGCGGGCGTTGCACGATTACGATCGGCGATGGCGGAGTCGAAGAAGACTCGTGCACCGATCCCGAAGATTTCTGTTTCGTGCTCGAAGACGGAATGCCCGGTTACTGCACACGCACCTGTCCGTTCACGGCCGGACAAGGCTACGTATCGACCGGTGGATGCCCAAGCGGATCACGCTGCTTTGAGCCAGCCGATGGCGACGAAGGGCTTTGTTACACGGACTGCGAAGTCCAAGAGGATTGTTTGACGATGGGCGCGGAGTTCTGGTGCGATGGCGACGGTGCATGTGAGCCACCGCCTCCTCCAGCCGACGAAGACGCGGGCATGCCCGATCTCGACGCCGGCGCTCCGGATGCAGCAAGCGCAACGGATGCCGGCGCTGCGGACGCGGCAAGTGCAACCGACGCCGGCGACGGCACCGACGCCGGCGAGGCGATGGACGCTGGTCCTCCCGCATGAGTTTGCCTTGACCCTCCACACCCTCGTCGCTAGGGTGAGAGTGTTCCCTCTGTTGGGATCCGAGAGGTTGTGAGGTACTGAATCCCTTATGTTCATCAACCAGGGGGTCAATCTTCGGCGTGGTGTGTAGGCCCGACTAGCATCATCGGGATACCTAAAGCGCTGAACACCGGCTCCCACCTAGCTGACGCTAGGGGTTCAACCCCAACCACGGCCCGGACGGTACGGAATATTGAAAAGCCGATCTCTCACGAGGTCGGCTTTTTTATTACCCGTCGTTTGGACTGCCGCTGACGGTGTTCCGATGACGCTCGCTGCGAGAGGCGTCTCTGAGTATCTGAAGGCAGTCAGATCGGATTGGCGGTGCGGTGGCCGACGCTTTTCGCGCGTCGAGCGACGAACTGCGATATGTGGGGGGCGATGAGGGTTGTGGATTGGTTTGCGCGAGAGAGCGCGTTTCGTGATGCGGCACTTATGCGACGCATTCTGTGGAGTGATGTTTCTGCTAGTGCGAGTACTGCGATTTTGGGTCTGCTCTTTACCGGGCTCTTCTCCAAACTTTTTGCCCTGTCGCAGACGCTGCTTGTGATTATCTCGCTCATTACGTTCGGCTACATGCTCTTTGGCTTTAGCCTGGTGATTCGCAAAGCTCTGTCGCTCAAAGGAGTGCGTGCGCTCGTGATTGCCAATTGGGCCTGGGCCGCAGCGAGCGTGGTGCTCACGTGCTTGCATGCGCCCGGTGCAACGCTCCTCGGTCAGGCGTTTCTGATTTTGCAGATTCTCGTCGTCGGGGGCTTCGCGTACGTTGAAGGCGCGCAAATCGTTGGGCCGGCGGCCGAAAAACGCGGCGGGTTTTAGTTCAAACATCGACTCGGTTAGGCTAGCTCGTGGCGATTTACTGGAACCTTGGATTGCTGACGCGCACGCGTGAAGAGGGCGAGGCGTGTGTTGAGTACTTCAAGAGCAAGTTGCTTTTCGTTCGCGAACGTCAGATCGCAGTCGATGCGTGGCTCGACGCCCTACCCGATCGCTGGGTCGTAGGCGCGACTGCGCGCGGAATGAACCACGCGAGTCCCAGCGGCAGCGACCACGAGCTCATGAAGGATGAAGCACGCGCGTACATCGCCCAGACGTTCAACGACTGGTTGCCCGACGCCCCGCGGTTCGTCGTGGGCTACTTCGGCCAAGAAGCGTACGACGACTTCCAAGATCAAACGCGTACCGTTGAGGCCGTAGTCGCCGGGTCCCTCCGCGTGCCCGGAGCGTTCGTCGACGAATCCACGTGGATAGCATCCGGCAAATCTGAGGGGTTTGAACGCATCAACGCCACTCGCTGCAAGCGCACCGAAAGCTAGCTCGCCTCCTGGCGCTGGCTGAAGCGCTCACTTCAGTGTGTGCCGAAAGGCGCTCCGGATCGTTTTGACGGTACGGTGGCGGCCGCTTTACCAAAAAGGGTCCAAAAAGGGGACGTTCCCCTTTTCACGCCTTGCGAGAACGCAGACGAGAAAAAGGGGACGTTCCCCTTTTCACGCCTTGCGAGAACGCAGACGAGGAAGCGTCGCTCTGAAAAAGGGGACGTTCCCCTTTTCACGCCTTGCGAGAACGCAGACGAGGAAGCGTCGCTCTGGCCGCACGACGCGGATGTAAAGAAATGCGAACGAACCGATTCTCGGAAAAGGGGAACGTCCCCTATTCCAGACGATTGTCGAAAAAGGGGAACGTCCCCTATTCCAGACGATACGGCTCAGTCGCGCGCAGGTGCTATGCCTATTTCATCGCGCCGCGGCCGACCCACGGAACGTCGGGGACGCTCGCGCGGTGGTTCGCTAGGCGCGCAAGTACGAAGAGTAAGTCGCTGAGGCGGTTGAGGTAGCGCAGGACCTCTCCGCGAACGGGCTCGCCAGCTTCGACTAGCGCAACCACGCTGCGTTCGGCGCGACGGCAGGTTGTGCGCGCGAGATGCAAATGCGCAGCGCCCGGTGTTCCTCCGGGAAGCACGAAGGTCTTTAGCGGTTCTAGCTCGCTCTCCGCGCGATCAATCGCATGCTCGATGATCTCGACGTCAGCGTCGGATACGAGCGGCACACCGATATCCTTTTCGTACTTGGGTGATGTCGAGAGCTCGGCACCGACGTTGAACAAAGCGCTCTGAAGTGACTGCAGGAGCGCGTCGTTTCCGTCGTCGATCTTCGTCGTCCGGCAGAGGCCGATGACGCTGTTAAGCTCATCAACGTTGCCGTAGGCCGCGACGCGCACGCTTGCTTTGGAGACATGGTTTTCGCCGAACAATCCCGTCTTTCCGGCGTCGCCTACCTTGGTGTAAATCTTCATGCGGTCCCCTCTGTGGATGCGGTCGCCTCTTTGGATGTGAATCGATCGCCGACGGAAACGAAACGACCCGCGAGCAGCTCAGTCGCTGTCATGCGGCGTTTGCCTTCGGGCTGAAGCTCATCGAACGCAATTGCGCTGCCGGCACACGCGACCACGATCCCGTCATGCTTGTCGGCTCGAATGACGTAGCCGGGCTCGCCGCGCGAAAAAGGCTCATTCATGACGTGCGAGCGATGCACCTTCACATGCGTTTTGCCGAGCAGCGTATGCGCGGAGGGCCATGGGCTCATACCTCGCACCAGATCGTGAATGGCCTGCGCGCTCTTCGTGAAGTCGATGCGGCCGTGCGCTTTTTCTAAGATGGGCGCGTGCGTGAAGTTCGCGTGATCTTGTGCAATGGGCTTGAGCTCACCGGCCAGAACACGTGGGAGCTGCTCGCGAATCAGCGTCGCGCCGAGCGCTGCGAGCCGCTCATTAAGCTCGCCTGCTGTTTCATCCGGACCAATTGCCAGCGATTTGCGCGCCAGCACGGGGCCGGTATCGAGGCCTTCATCCATTTGCATTAAGCAGACGCCCGTCTCTTTATCGCCGCTCACAACCGACCATTGAATCGGTGCGGCCCCACGCCATTTCGGCAGCAGCGATGCATGCACGTTCAAACAGCCGAGTCGTGGCGCCTGCAACACGCCAAGCGGCAAGATGCGCCCGTACGCAACGACCAGCGCAATATCCGCATTCTGCGTGCGAAGCTGCTCCGCAAATTCCGGCGTGCGCACTTTCGTCGGTTGCAGCACGGGAATGCCAAGCTCGACCGCCCGCACTTTCACTGGCGGCGCAGCAAGCTGAAGGCCGCGCCCGCTCGGCCGATCAGGTTGCGTGACGCACAGCACCACGTCACACACTTCAGCAAGCGCATCGAGGCAGGGAACCGAGAACGCCGGCGTTCCAAAAAATAGAGCGCGCGCGCGTGTCACGCACTTAACTCGGCACTGCGCTTGACCATCGCACGATGGACGAGCCGCTTCTTAAGCACGCCCAGATGATCCACCATCAGCTTGCCTTCGAGATGATCATGCTCGTGTTGAATCGCAATCGCGAGCAAGCCATCGGTCTCAAGCTCGAACCACTTTCCTTGACGATCTTGCGCCTTGACGAGCACGCGCTCTGCGCGATCGATTTCTTCGTGAACGCCGGGGAAAGAGAGACAGCCCTCTTCCCACGTGACCTCACCTTCGGTCTTCACAATCGTGGGATTGGCGAATACGCGCAAATCGCTCGGCTCATCGTCACCCGTCGCCACGTCGATGATGAAGAGGCGCAAGGAGACGCCAATCTGCGGAGCCGCGAGACCCACCCCGGGCGCCGCGTACATGGTCTCGGCCATATCATCGAGCAGGGTCTGAAATTCAGGCCCAAAATCCACGACTTTTTGGCCGGGGATGCGTAGACGTTTGTCGGGGTAGTGCAGAATGTGGCGGATGGACATGGCGCTCCCGGGCATGGCTTTCTCATGCCTGGCTATGTATGGGATATCATTCGACCCGTAGCCCGGCAAGGACTCTTGGGCCGGGGCCTCTTCTGCGCAAGGTAGAGGGCCAAGGAGATCATGAAAGAAGAACGATTTGGCGGTTTGCTCGCGCGCGTGGTGGGCGGCACGGATAGAGCCGGTTCGGGTACGGGCCCGGTAGTCGTGCTGATGCATGGCTTTGGTGCGCCCGGTTACGATCTTGTGGGCTTGGCTTCCGCGCTCGACGTTCCAAACGACACGCGATTTGTATTTCCGGAAGCGCCGACCGCTCTCGGTGGAGCGTACGGCGAGGGCCGCGCCTGGTGGAAGATCGACATGGAAGCCATTCAGCGCGCGATGATGATGGGACAGCATCGCGACTTCGTGCATGAAGATCCGAGCGAGTTGCCGGCGCTGCGTGCGTCGATAAAGGCGCTTCTCTCTGAGGTGAAGGAGAAGATGCAACCCAGCGTACCGGTCTTTCTTGGCGGATTTTCCCAGGGCGCGATGCTAGCGACCGATATCGCATTGATGGAACCCTCGATCGAACTTTCGGGATTGATTTTGCTCTCCGGCACTTTGCTTGCGGAGAAGCGGTGGACTTTAGCGATGCCTGCGCGCAAGGGTCTGCGCGTCTTGCAAAGCCATGGCACGCACGATCCGATGCTGCCCTTCCCGCTTGCGGAGCGCTTGCGCGATCACATGACCGAAGCTGGCATGCACGTAAATTGGATCGCGTTTCGCGGCCAACATGAAATCCCGCCGAATGTGCTGGCTGGTGCTTCGGCCTTTATTCGTTCGGCCGAAGGGCGATGAGCTCAGCGCTAGTGTCTTTAACACCGAAGAGTGCGTTCGCGTAATCGATTCGTACGCTGTCGTTCGCAAGCACATCGTAGGCATCACGGAGCGCATCGAGCATAAGATCGCGTGCTGACTCGTGACGAAGCAGACCAAGGTCGGCGAGCGGAAGAGCGCGGAACGTACGTGCGCGTTCTTCATATGCGCCTGCTACTTCGCGTGCGGTGACATCGCGCGAGATGCCAAGTAGCGCAAAGTAGTCACCATCGTCGGCAAGCTCTTTTGCTCGAAGAAGAATTTCATTCACGCGCGCACGGGCGTCCTCGCTGGAAAGCTCAACAGAGACTTCGCGCTCGACCGAAAGCGCATCGACCAGCGACAAAAGGTAAAGAATGCCAGCAACTCCTTCTTCTTGCGGGGATTCCGCAAGCAGTAGGTCAAGCGGTCGCGGGGTGTTCTCACTCAGCCACGTGTCGATTTCCGCGGGCAACAGAGCCAGTACGCTGCGCGCGCGAGGATTATCGTGCTGAATCCGGACCGTGCCGTGACCTAGTAAGGAAATGGCGCGAGCGTTCGTGAGCTTACGTCGCGACGCCTCGAGTACGAGTGCAAGCGGTGCAATCGCAAATGGCTTTCTAGTTTGCGCAGCAAGATCGGCGTCGCGCGCCGACACAGAGCCCCACGTGAAGCTGCCTCCTTGCGCAAAGAGTGCGTCACAGAAGATAAGAAACCGCGACCGTGCAATGCGCTTCTCAAGATCGAAGCTCGAAAAAAGCTTGGCCTGCACACGCCTTTTCAGCGCAGCGAGCGCTTCGCCCTCATCGGCAACGGCTTCATCCCAGCCGCGCTCGTTGCGCAGGGTCTCGATTACATGCATGGCCACGCCGGCGCTCATCGCGCGAATGGAACCCGCCTCAAAAAGTAGACGCACCTCGAATTCCCCCGCAGCAGCGATCGCGAGCACACCGTTTGCGCGTTCGTCGATGAGACGCAACACGATGGGCACCAGCCCCGCGTCCGTGAACGAGCCCTCGCTTGGCAACGAGCTGGTTTGTGCGTCCCGAAATAGCGATGAGTCCACCTCGCTCACGCTTTCTGAAGTACGTCGCTGCGGCAGTACTCCGCGCAAATCGGGAACGGCGCGACGAACACGACGCTCGCGCGCGACCGCCGCACCGTCGGTCTCGACGCGAGGCGGCAGCGAACCAAAATCCGGCGCGCGAGACTCAGCGTCGGTGGGAAACTGCGATCGACGCTTGGTGGCCGAGCTCTTGCCGCTTGTAACCTCGCTCGACATGACCGGTGAGGATCCGACAAAGGTCAGCGACTCGAGCGCGTCCTCTTCAGGCATATCGAGCGCATTGACCACGTGGTCGAGTAGCTCGGCTGGCACAAGGTCATCGGGCGATTCGTCGCTCGCGGGAAAGGTAATGTCGAGAGGAGCTGACGAGGGAAAGACGCGACGGTCAGCCTCCTCAAAAAGCGCGCGCAGACGCGGAGACAAATCAGCGATGGGTCCGCGCGGCGCCGGGGCCAGGCCAGAGTCTTCAAGGGCCCCCGCTTGCGCAACGGCGGCTCCGGCGTAGGGAGGAGGGGGCTCACTGCCGGCGAGCTGCAAGGTGAGTTCGCGGCCCGTGATTGTGCCGACGAAGGTTGTCACCGGCCGGCTTGAGGTTGGTGCTATCGCGATGGCGTGCGATCCGTCGAGCATCGCCTTGATGCAGGCCGCGAGAGCCGCAATATCGACGGGTCGCTTGAAGTAAGCATGCGCGCCAAGCAGGAGCGCCTGCTGCTCTCCGAAGCTGTCGCCTTCGGGGTGTCCGACCAACACGACAGGGATGCGCGTGAGTGGTTCTTCTCCGCGCATGTGCGCAAGCGCGGCAAGCGCGCCTTCCGCGTCCCCCGCCAGTACGATGGCAACAGCGACGCTCGAACGGAAGAAGTCTTCGACATCCCGGCGAACGATATGAAACTCATGTTGGCGCAGGCCTGAACGGATCTCATCGCCTTCAAGGCTTGGATCGCAGACTTCGACGCGCGGGAGCGACATGCCGCGCAAGCATAGCGCAGCTCGCGTTCGGTTACAGCATGTTCACGGGGTCGATATCCACCGATGCACGTGCTTGGCCGAGGCCCTCGTCGATGCGGGCGACCAGCGCAACGGAGACGGCGCGCAGCAGCTTGCGGTCGGCGCCGCGCAAAAGCATGCGAAAGCGATAACGACCGCGGATGCGCGGGATTGTTGCGGGGGCCGGACCCAAGAGGCGGATTCTTCCATCCGCGACCGCCGGATGTTTGCTCGCGACCTGCGCGAGAGTCTGCGCGGCGCGCTGTGCGACGCCTTCATCCCCAGCATCCACGCGCACGGCGACGAGACGCGCAAAGGGCGCGTAGTTCAAATCGCGGCGATCGTGCAGCTCCTGCTCGTAAAAACGTTCGTAGTCGTGAGTCTTTGCGCAAACGACCGCGCTGTGATCGGGCTGATACGTTTGCAGCACGACGCGGCCTTCCTCTTCGCCTCGACCGGCGCGTCCGGAAACCTGCGCCAGCAACTGAAAGGTACGCTCAGACGCACGGAAGTCCGGAAACGCCAGCGATTGGTCGGCGAGCAAAACGCCCACGAGTGTCACGCCGGGCAGATCATGCCCCTTTGCGACCATCTGCGTGCCGACAAGGATGTCGATCTCTTTGCGACGCATGCGGCGCAGCACGTCCTCTACGCCTTCACCGGTAGTAGCAGTGTCGCGATCAAGGCGGCCGACGCGTGCACCGCTGAAGGTTGTCGCCAGCACGTCCGCAATGCGTTCGGTGCCCACGCCGATGGGCATGAGCTCAAGCGCACCGCACGCGGGGCAGGCTTGTGTAGTCGGCGTTGAGAAGTCGCAGTAGTGACAGCGGAGCAAGCGCGCGGAACGATGCTCCGTGAGAGCGACCGCGCAGGCAGGGCAGTTCATGACTGTGTTGCACGCGTCGCAGCGCATGCTCGGGGAGAAACCCCGCCGATTGAGAAAGAGAATGGCCTGGCCTTGATTGGCGAGACAATTCTCGATCGCACGATGCAAGGGCGCGCTAAGGAGCGGATGTCCAGAAGGCGTCCCGCGATTGCGCCCGAGATCCACCACTTCAACACGCGGCAGTGCGCGAGGCGTCGCGCGCTCTTTCAGCGTGAGCAAGGTAAGGCGTCCGTTTTGCGCGGCATGATATGTCTCGATGGAGGGAGTTGCGCTGCCGAGAATGCAAATTGCCGACGCGCGATGCGCGCGCAAGAGCGCCATGTCGCGAGCGTTGTAACGAAAGCCTTCTTCTTGCTTGAACGACGAGTCGTGTTCCTCATCGACCACGATCACACCGAGATTTTTCACCGGCGCAAAAATTGCCGATCGCGCACCAACCGCAAGCGTTACATCCCCGCGTCGCAGTGACCGCCACGCCTGGTTGCGCTCTTTATCGGAGAGTCCGCTGTGGAGCACCGCGATGCCGTCACCGAAGCGCGCGCGAAAGCGCGAGACGAGCTGGGGCGTGAGCGCGATTTCGGGAACCAAAAGGATCGCACCTCGTCCCTTGGCTCGCGCCTCCGCAATCGTGTGCAGATACACTTCCGTTTTGCCGGAGCCTGTAACGCCGTGCAAGAGAAAGCCTTTGGCTTCCTTCTTCTGAAGAGCATCAATGAGCGTCGCTACGGCTTTTGCCTGCGGAGCGTGAAGTTCGGGCGGAGTATCGCGATCGACGGCCTCTCGGAAATACGGGTCACGCAAAACTTCCCGTTCCTCGATCTCGCACAATCCTTTGGTGACAAGAGCCTTTACCAATGGCAACGGATTGCGCACCGCAAGGCGCAAATCCTCCATGCTGAGCGTGCCGCGCTCCGTGAGCACAGAAAGAACGTCGCGTTGGCGCGCGCTCAACTTAATATCGGCGAAGTCTTTCTTAGTCAGGTGCACGAAGCGCGTCTTTTGCGTCGCGACGGATGCGCCCTTGAGAGATTCGTTCTCGCTCAACGAGCCGTCGGCGCGAAGATTCTTGATTGCATCCTTCGAGAGTGCGGGCGAAGCCGCGCGCAAGACCTCGCCCACCGGATGCAGATAGTAATCAGCCGCCTCGCGTAGAAATCCGATGAGCTCGCTTGGGAAAACGGGTTCCTCGTCGAGCACGGCGACAACATCGCGCAGCTTGCGCGTCTCGCCTACGATCTCTTGGTCAATCGCGGTGACAATGCCCGCCACCTTGCGAGGACCAAACGGAACGAGCACGCGCATGCCCACCACGATCCGTTCACGCAGTAGAAGCGGAACCGAATAGGTGAAGGCTTGGCGCAGCGGTACCGGGACCGCGACCTCAACACGCTCTTTGGCGGCAAAGCTCATGGGTCAACGTGCCTGCTCGTCGTCGCGTTCGGCCCACGCTGCCTGCAATACGATTGCCACCGCTTCGTACAGCGCTTCCGGAATCAGCTCGCCGCTTTCCATCTCGTAGAGCGCTCGCGCCAAGGGTACATCGCGCATGATTGGCACGGAGGCTTCGCGCGCGACTTCGATCATACGGCGAGCGAGATCATCTTGGCCTTTAGCAAGGACTTCAGGCGCGTCATCGCCACCCTCTTCGTCGTAGCGCAAAGCGACCGCCAGGTGTGTGGGATTGACGACAAGGACATCGGCGCGACGCACTTGCTCAAAGACGCTGTGCGCGAAGATTTCACGGCGCACTCGTTCGCGCTCCGACTTCGTGTGCGGATCGCCTTCGGACTCTTTGTATTCTCGTTTGACTTCTTCTTTGGTCATGCGCTGATCACGCGCAAACTGCCAACGCTGGTAGAGGACATCGATGGCAGCAATCGCCAGCATGGCGACCCCCACACGCAGAAAGAGAGCGTGAAACACGATTTCTATCGCATGCACAGTAGCCGCTGCGTTGCTTCCGGCGAGCGATGCGATACCGCGCGAGCTTGCCTTCAACACCAGAAACACTACCACGCCGATCAGGCCGATCTTGAAGATAGACTTGACGAGCTCCATCGCCTGCTTGCGCGAGAAGAGCTGTTGCATGCCCTTCAGAACATCGAGTCGTTCGAACGAAGGCGCGAGCGCTTGCGGGGTAAAGAGAGGACCGACCTGCACAAACATCGTCAGCGCAGCCGCAAGCATTAGCGTTGCGAGCACCGGGGCGAGCGACGTCCACGCGAGATGAAGCGACGCCTCAAGCGCAACAATGGGCGACGTCTCGTTCTCAATGGCAGAAATGCAAATACCGAAGACAGATCGAAATGCGCCAACGGCTTGCTCGCTCGCCCCGACGGCGACCGCGAGTGCCGCAAGCAAAATACCCGCGGTCGCAAGCTCGCGACTCTTCGCGACTTGCCCTTTCTTCCGCGCGTCGCGCAGCTTCTTAGGCGTCGCCTCTTCTGTCCGCTCACCCGCCATACCGTGCCCCAGTGTATCGCACCACTACACCCAACGGTTGCTTCCGCCACGCGTGTGATGGGAGATTCGAGGCAGGGTTCACAAGAGATCAAGAGATCAAGAGGGAGGCAGGGATTTTGGGGCGGATCCTCCTA
This sequence comes from Sandaracinaceae bacterium, assembly GCA_016712745.1. Taxonomy (GTDB): domain Bacteria; phylum Myxococcota_A; class Polyangia; order Polyangiales; family JADJQN01; genus JADJQN01. Next base: position 78,625 of record JADJQN010000004.1, on the reverse strand, counting down.
ACCTCAAACTTCAATTGCCTTCCTCTTGATCTCTTGACCTCTTGTTAAACCCTCCCAATAGACCCCACCCAACTAACTTGCGCGGCGGGCCAGGTAGTCGATGAGGTCGATTTTGGTGATGAGGCCGGTGATGGTGTCGCCGTCGAGGACGATGGCCATGCGCGCGTCGTTAAGAACGTTTTGCACGAGCTCAATTTTCGTCTCCGACGTGACGGTAGCGTAATTGCTTTCGACAATGGGCCCGATGGCGTTGTCGAGGGATTGCTCGCCGCTCACCAAGTAACGAAGCAGGTCGACTTCTGTCACTGCGCCCACGAGCTTACCGTCTGAGAGAACGGGTAGCTGCGAGATGCCGTGCTGCTTCATGCGTGAAATAACGTCGCGCACGCGATCGGTCGATTTCGAAACGATGATGTCGCCCGACTTGGTGCGAAGTAGATCGCCAACTGTGCCAAGCCCAGGATCGCTTTCAAGAAAGCCGTTCTCGCGCATCCAATCGTCGTTGAAGATTTTGGAAAGGTATTTGCCGGCGCCGTCGGGAAGCAAAACAACAATGTTCTCTTTCTTCTGCGTCTGACGTGCGTACTTCAGTGCGCCGGCCACCGCCGCGCCGCATGAACCACCGACGTACAGGCCCTCGGTGCGTACCAAATCGCGCGTCGTCAAGAAGCACTCTTTGTCATCGACACGAATGATCTCGTTCAAGATCTTGAGATCGATGGTCGAGGGGAAGAAATCTTCGCCAATGCCTTCGACTTTGTACGTGAAGGGCTTGGTGACGCGACCGGTCTTCACGAAATCGTAAAAGAGCGATCCGATAGGATCGACGCCGACCAGCTGAACCCCCGGCTTCTTTTCTTTGAGATAGCGACCCGTGCCCGTGATCGTGCCGCCAGTGCCGAGGCCCGCGACGAAGACGTCAATCTCGCCCCCGGTTTGCTCCCACAGCTCGGGACCGGTCGAGACGTAGTGGCCACCGGGGTTGTCGAGGTTGTGGTACTGGTTTGCGTAGAAGCTATTGGGTGTCTCTTTGGCAAGACGGCTCGAGACCGAGTAGTAGCTCCGAGGGTCTTCGGGTTCGACCGCCGTGGGACAAACCACAACTTTCGCTCCGAATGCACGCAAGGAAGCAATCTTCTCGACGCTCATTTTGTCGGGCATCACGAAGATGCACTTGTAGCCGCGCACCGCTGCGATCATGGCGAGGCCAGCACCTGTGTTGCCGCTGGTCGCTTCAATGATGGTGCCGCCAGGTTTTAGCTCGCCGCGCTTTTCAGCCATGTCCACGATGTGCTTGGTCATGCGGTCCTTCATCGAGCCCGCAGGATTCAAGTACTCACACTTCACATAGATGTCGGCAGCAACGTCAGCCGCCATCTTGTTCAGCTTGACGAGCGGCGTATTGCCGATGGCCTCAATGATATTTGCAACCGCACCGCGCATCATGGTCAAACCTCTTTCGGGGACTTTACACGATCTTGCCGCGACGCACGTCCGGTCTTCGTCCGTAGACCGAGAGCGATGCGTCATCTCTTTTTCCCGCATGAAATAGCTGCGCGCCCGTGTATGCGATCATGGCCGCGTTGTCCGTACACGACGCCATGGCCGGGACATAAAGAGTTATGCCCGCCGCGTCGCATGACGCTTTCGCTCGCTCGCGCAACCCCCGATTTGCGGCGACGCCTCCGGCAAGGACAAGGCGCCTTGTCTGATACGCCTCGCATGCAGCAACGCTCTTCGTCACAAGTGCTTCGACAAGGACCGCTTGAAACGAAGCGCAAAGGTCAGCTCTGACCGATTCGCTTGTGGGCTTTCCATTTCTAGCGACCCATTGCGCAACGGCCGTTTTCAATCCTGAAAAGCTAAACTCGAGACCCTTCTTGCCGATCATCGGACGTGGCAAGACGATGCTCTTGGGATCACCTTTGGCCGCGAGCGCATCGACGAGAGGCCCGCCGGGATAACCAAGCCCGATGAGCTTGGCAACTTTGTCGAACGCTTCTCCCGCCGCATCGTCGCGCGTTTGACCTATCATCGTGATGTCGAAAGGGCTCTTCACTTCGTAGAGCGCCGTATGTCCGCCGCTCGCAAGAAGCGCAACGTAGGGATAGTCGGGTTTCGCTTCGCTCTCGTTGGCGCGCCGCAGATGCACGGCGAGCAGATGGCCAACCAGGTGATCGACGCCAACCAAAGGCAGATTCCGCGCGAACGCTAGCGCTTTGGCGGTCTGAACGCCCACGAACAGCGCACCGACGAGGCCGGGCCCGTTCGTGACCGCGATAGCATCGACGTCGTCAAAGCCGCGCGGTAGAGCAGCGACGGCTTCTTCAATCACCGGAACGATGGCATGCAAATGCGCGCGCGACGCAAGCTCCGGGACCACGCCGCCGTAGGGCGTATGCACTTCGACCTGACTTGCGACGACATCCGAAAGGACATCGCCATTGAGCGTGACAACCGACGCTGCGGTTTCATCGCAAGAGGATTCGATGCCAAGAACGTGCACCAATCACTCGCACGTCAGCGAAAAGACACCAAAGAGATGAGGCGAGATGGGGCGGCTTATGTCGCCGCAGCCACTTTCATCAGAGTCGGTTCCGTTGCCCGAAAGCAAACGCACTTCGACGATGCCATCCTCCATCAGCGAGACGAACGCGAAGGCGTCCTGCCCAGGCGACGATTGGAAACAGCTTGTCGGCACAGACGAGCACATCGCGGGCGCGTCGCTACATTCGTTCGGCAAGTCGGTGCGCGAGACCGAGTAGATGGTGCTCTGAACGCGGTTGCCACCGGGAAATGTAAAGCTCGATAGGGAGTCGTGCTCAAGGGGCGCTACGACGCGAAGTGGCGCGCAGTGAAAGGCCTGCGATTCTGCGGGCCGTGCCGTGCCGTCGTGCGTGCTTATAACGGCGTCGAAGAGACCGCTGATTGGCGGACAGTTCCAGGCGGCGGGAATGTTGGGCGCAAAAGCTATCTCGAGAGTGCTGCCCGGGCAGAAGCCACGACGAATAAAACTCACATCACTTCCTATGACTCCGCCCGAGCATAAGCGACCCGACGACGCGCCAAGATCCGCCGCCGTGTGACAGGCCGCGAGCAGGATGCAGGCCATCGCGATCGTGATGTGTGGGCGAGAGAGCACGACGCGCAGCATAGCGCACGCGTTCTAGATCGCGCTACGTCGCCGGCGATGAGCCCAGATCGCTAGGACTAGCGCGAACGCGCCAAGCCACAGCGGAGCGCCGCGCTGTGAACTTGCGGCGACTTGGCAACCACCATCGCGAGGTGGGGCGGGCGCGGCTGTTGGCGAACAAACGGAGAGAACCCCGTCCGCCGTCGCCCGACAGGTAAAGCCCGTCGAGCACGGAGCGTTGGTATCGCACAAGCGTGTGCAAACGCCGGATGTAAATTCGCAAATCCCGGTTGTGCACTCGTCGTTCGCCGAGCATGTCTCTCCCAGCAAGGCAAGCGATGGCGTGCAGACTGACGCTGCGCCGACGGCGCTACACTCGAAGCCCGACGGACAGTCGGTGCCTGCCACACAGCGTACCGTGCAAAAATGTGTTTCCCCCCGTTGGGCACATGCGCCGGGGGCTGCGCAGTCGCTGGTGTCACGGCAGATGCCGCCGACGCCTTCGGGTGCGCCTCGCTCGCAATTGCCTTCGTGACAACGGAAGCCTTCGCCGCACGCAACGTTGTCGGTGCATGCGCGTGAGCACATCTTGGCGCCTTCGCTCTCGATGCAAATACCGGTATCGCACTGTGCGTTATCGCTGCACGGCTCACCCAGGTAGCGTGCTCCTCCGAGGATCGACGGATCGACGCATGCGCCGCATTCGCTCGGATATGCAGCGCACGCAAGGCCTGCGGCGCACAGACCGCTGTCACCCTGACAAGCGCGGACGCAGCGGCGGCGTCCATCTCCCGGATCGGCGCAAAGCAACGAAGCACAATCGGTCGACGCTTCGCACTCATCACCAACAGCCGCAGCACCCGCCGAACCCGGAATGCACAGGCCGTTGCATGCATCGGTGCGCTCGCAGAAGCTGCCGATGGCGCAGCCAATGTAAGGCGTAAGCGGATCGCACGGTTTGGTGCACACGCGACCGATCGAGGTGTCGCTGCAAAGCTGCGTCGTGCATTGATCGTCGGTGCTGCATTCGCCGCCCGGCGATACACATCCATCATCGATAACCTCATCGCAGTTGTTGTCGATGCCATCACATATTTCGTCGCCGCCCGCGACACACGCGCCGGAATCCGTCACGGCCTGATCGATCAGCGCAAGCTCGTACTGAACTACGTTGTAGGCGCCAGGCGAAGTTCCACATGCCACCGGAGCTCCGGTTTCCGAGTAGATGAACGATGCCACTCCGTAGATTTGACCGTCCGGGCCGATGGCCGGACCGCCAGAATCGCCAGGGCATACCGTCGGCGGAACAAAGAGGTATCCGTTGCGAAGGCCTTGAACGACAGCTGTGGTTCGGTACTTCGTACCTGACGAACCGCCCGGCGTTTGTCCAAAACCAACGGCCGTGATCGTTTGTCCCACCACCGACGATGCGGAGTTGCGCGCGTAGGGGATAGGTGCCGGCGTTGCGGGTGAGTTCAAAATCAAAAGGGCGATGTCCACGGGATCGCCGCAGCCCCAGCATCCGTCCGCCACGCGAACTTCAGAGACGTAGTGCATCTCGCTGAAGGATCGATCCGAGTTGCCGATGTAGACCACGATTGAGTCCGCAGGCGCGGCGAAGCTTCCGCGGCCTTGCACGCAATGCTTCGCGGTGAGCACAACGCGCGGCGCGATGAGCGAGCCCGTGCAGGTACCACCCTCTTCGTAGTTGAGAAGGTACACGACGCCTTGCATCGTCGTATCGCGAACGCCGCCGACAATTTCACCGTGCGCACGGTCGCTGTACGGCGCCGGCGCAGCGAAGCATCCCGCCACGAGAACCGTGGCTAGCGCATAACCCAACCCGCGCAACATCAGCGGCGCTCCCTGCGCCAAACCAGAAAGAGCGCCATCAGACCGAGGAAGGCGAGGAGGATCGGCTTTGCGGTCGAGGTAGATGCGCCGCTTACCGTGCAGCCCCCGCCACTAACGCCACCGGGTGCGGTTTCCGTTGCTGGCGGCTCGCAGCGAGTGGACCCGCTCTCATCACGCACGCACGCAAAGCCGGTAGTGCACGGGTTGTCGGCGCTGCATGCGCGTGTGCAGAACATCCCGGACGCGTCGCCCGAGCAAACGCCACTCACGCACTCGTCGTTGTCCGCGCACGACTCGCCGACAAGACGCGAGGTCGGTGCGCAAAGCTGAGCGGTCCCGACGGCGACGCATTCGAAGCCCAGAGGGCATTCGTCGCCATTGGGGCAGAACTCGGTGCACCAATGCGCATTGCCGCGCGAGGCGCAGAAGCCTGGTGAATCGCAATCGTCATTTTCCGAGCAGCTCGCGCCGACGCCTTCGCGTTGGCCGCGCGCGCAAACCCCGGAACGGCAATGGAACGTGGACGGGCATTCGCTGTCGTCCGCGCATTCTGTCGTGCAGTAGTGCTCGCCCAGATCGTCGAGACAGTTGCCGTCGGCACAGTCTTCGTTAGCGTCGCACGCCTCGCCCAAGTTGCGCGCAATGGGCACGAGCGCCTCGGGTACACATGCGTTGCACTCGCCTTCATAAGCGGCGCAGGCTTCGCCGTCCAAGCACATGCCCTCGCCCGCCTGACACGGTTCGAGACAGCGACGTGCGCCATCCCCCGGATCTCGACAGAAGAGAGATGCGCATTGCGTATCATCGGTACATGCCTCACCGATTTCGAGCGCTACGCCCTCGGCGGGAGCTTCACCGAGCACGCACACGCCGTCGCAACCTTCCGAAGCGGTGCAGTACAACCCAGTAGGACAACCCACGCTCGGGCGGAGCGGACTGCAGAGTTGAGTGCAGATTTGCCCGTCGGGCGTCAGGCGGCAATTACCGCCGACACATTCGTCATCTGACTCGCATGGATTGCCAAGGGCAGTGCAGGTCTCGTCGACTTGGCCGTTGCAATCGTTGTCAAAGCCGTCGCATCGCTCCGCGCCGTCGTTCACGCACGAGCCCGACTCGCGTACCGCCTCGTCAATCATGTCGAGGAAAGGCGGCAAGGTATTGTGGCCCGTATAGCCGGTTCCGCACGAACCGTTGCCGAACGATGCGACACCGATGACGCGGCCATCCGCTTCAATCATCGGTCCGCCCGAATCGCCTTCGCAGACCGATGAGCCCGAATAGATGACGTTCCCTGTGATGCCTGAAATAACATCGTAACCGATGTATTTGAGACCGACGTCGCCGGCCGGCGTTTCACCGAAGCCGATCACCGTAACAGTCGAGCCAATCTGATCCGTGGCGGCGTCGCGACGAATTTCTTTGGGAGTGACGGTGGTCCCGGTAACGAGCGTGAGCACCGCAACGTCAACGCCCACGAGCGCGCCACTCAATCCAAAACGTCCCGACTGATAGACCCCAGGTGTCGTGCGAACTGTCTGAACGCGAAGAGATTCGGTCGCGCGCTGCGCATCGTTGCCAATGCCCACGACGAAGTATTGCGGGTCATCCGGCGCCGCTTCGTCGGAGTCTTGAACACAGTGCTTGGCGGTGAGAACCACGCGGGGTGCGATCAGGGTGCCGCTGCACAACGCGCCTCGTTGAAAGTCGTAGATGCTGACGACTGCCGGCTCGCCCAACTCGCGCGTGCCCCCGGCGACCGAACCTTGAGCGCGACCCACATGTGCTTGCTCGAACGTGCAACCAACCGAACACAGCACCAGCGACAAAGACAAAAGCGAAGACGCAATTCGAATTGAATGCATGCACGTACTCCCGCCCCCGAAAGCAAACCCAAGCGCCCGGCAGCCTATCAGCGCGTCTGCACTGGGCAAGTCGAGTTCGCTAAATAAATAGGCGATGTATGACGAAGTTACATCTCCCTACACGTCGGGTCGCAATCAGAACTGCGAGCGGCGTTCTGTCGATGCGCGGTCCCAGCGGTCGCGCGCTTCGGCGTCACCAGCTTTTGCCGCGAGAAGCGCCGCGTCACGATAGCGCTGAGCTGCTTGCGCGGAACGGTCCGCGAGCTCATCGACCGTCGCGAGCGTGCCGAGCGCAGTTGCGGCGACGGCCGGCAAGTCGGCCTCGATTGCCATGCGACACGCGCGATCGAGTTGGCGCGTTGCTTCTTCCACGTCGCCGACCTCGGCGAGCGCTTCAGCAAGCTCGACCAAGGACGATGCTTGAAGCGCGAGTGGCGCTCCCGCCTCTTGAAACAGCTCGACCGCACGCTGCAACGCGTTCGCCGCGCCGATGTGATCGCCTTCTTCTCGACGCACCCGCGCTAGCGCTAACTGGGCTTCGGCGGCGCAAACGCGGTCGCCTCGACGCGTGGCGATCTCAAGCGCTTCACCGAGCAGGCGCACGGCATCTCGGCGTCGTTCGCGTCGGAACGCAACGCGTCCAAGTACGAGAAGCATGCGCGCGCGCTCGATCGTGTCTCGACCGGCAAGGTCCAGGGCTTCCCGTACAACTCCGTCAGCTCCGGCAGGCTCGCCACTGCGCTCAAGCGCGTCGCCGAGTTTGCGGCTAAACGTTCCGATTGCGCGATCGAGATTGTCGTCGCCAGTGTCAAGCAGTGCCCGACGCGCAAGCTCAAGTCCGCGTCGATAGCCAAGCACTGCGGTGCTCGCATCGCCCCGCTCGAGCGCGTCGTCGCCCATTCGCTCATGCAAGACGAGAGCGCTCACAAGCTCGCCAGCGCGGAATGCGTGTTCGGCACGGACTTCCAGGGGCGCACCAGCTGTGCTTTCAATTTCGAGCGCTCGCGCGTGCAAGACTTTGCGCGCCTCAGCGGGGATTGACGCCTCGACGACGTCACGAATGAACGGATGCGTGATCACGACTTGCTCGTCGTCGAGCGTGATCAGATGATCGTTTGCAAGTCGATCGATAGCATCAAGCTCCCTGCCGTCCATAATCTCGACGAGCGTGTTGAGCTGACACCGCTCGCCCAAAACCGCAACCGCCTGCAACAAGCGACGTGAAGACACGTCCAAGCGCTCGATGCGCTGCAAAATCGCATCGGCAAGTCTTGGGAAGGCCGGCTCCTCAGGCCCGACGCCGAGGCCAAGCGCGCGAAGCTGCTCCACGTACAGCGGAAGGTAGGTGCGTTCGGGGCTGGCGCTGTGACCGTACGGCCCAACCGTGCCAAGCAAATACTCTTCGGCTTCGGCTGTCGTGAAGCCATGCATGGGCAAAGTCGCTACGCCGTCGCCGGCTTCGCCTGAAAGGTTACGCGTGCCGGACGTTGCAAGAAGCGCGGGCAATCGCTCCGACAAATGCGTAAGCCGCTGAAGCACGGCTTTGGTCAGCCCATCGCACAGAGGCAAATCGTCGACGATGAGCACAACGCGACCGGTGCTGGCGCGTTTGGAGGCTTGGATGATCGCGATGGCAAGCGTCTCGGCGACTGCCGCCGCGCGCGAACGACCGTCTGTGCCGAGGAGGCCTGCCGGCTGAATCAGCTCGGCGACACCCGCCCGCGATATTGAATCGGTGAAGATTCCGTCTTTGGCCGTGAGCATGCGTAGCTCGCCCGCGTCGACGCCAAGCAGCGCGAGCACGAGCGCTTCGATGGCGAAGTACGGCGCCGGCGCGCCAGACGGATGGGGGCCCGCTGCGGCAACGACATCGCCGTTTTGGGTTGCGATGGATGCGAGCTGGGCGAGCAACCGCGTTTTGCCGATGCCTGACTCGCCCACCAGATGCACGCGCATCAGTCCTTGCGACGCAAGCTCGCGCCAGCGTGCAAGTTCCGTGAGCTCGGTCTTGCGACCGACAAGTGCGCTACGGGGAGGCGTAAGTACAGGCACGCTGTTGGGCGGCGGCGGCGCTTGCGTAACCGAACGCATTGGCTGGAGCGAGCCGAATCGCAAACCGCAGTCGCCGCAGAAGCGGGTGTTGGGCGGGTTGTTGTGACCGCACTGCGGACAAATGATTTCTGCGCCTCGCGCGTTGCGCATAGAACCCTGCCAACGCAGCAGCGCTTGCGACATTTCGTCGGCCGTCTGAAAGCGGTCTTTGGCGTCCTTCTGCATCGCGCGCATCGCAATATCGGCAAGTGCCAGCGGAATAGCGCGCTGCGGCGCTGCCGCGCGCGGATCGGGCACAGGCTCAGTCATGTGCTTGAGCACAAGCGCAGGCGGCGTGTCGGCCGTGTACGGAAGACGATCCGCTAGGAGCTCGTAGAGCATCACGCCCATCGCGTAGAGATCACCACGGCCGTCCACTTCGTCGCCGCGTCCTTGCTCGGGCGCCATGTAGTCGGGTGTCCCGCACACGAGGCCCGGAGACGTGATGGAAGTACTGCGGGTCGTACCGCCCGCGATCTTCGCGAGTCCGAAATCGACAACCTTCGTCGCGTCCACCCCGTTGCGCTGACGGTCGATGATGACGTTCTCAGGTTTTAGATCGCGATGAACGATGCCGAGCAGGTGTGCTTCCTGCAACGCGGCAAGCACACTGACCATGATTGAAACCACGCGCGGAAAGGGCAGCGGCCCCTCCTCCTGCATGATGATCGCGAGATCTTTACCGCGCAGATACTCCATGACGAGGTAGAGCATCCCGTCTTCGGAGCGACCGAAGTCAATGATGCCCACGCTGTTGGGATGGTTGAGGCGACTGGCGGCACGCGCTTCTGTATAGAAGCGAGCCACCGACTGCTCGTCACCCAAAAGATGAGGATGGACGACCTTGATTGCGACCGTGCGTCCGAGCATGCTGTGCTCTGCGCGGTAGACGCGCCCCATCCCGCCGACGCCGATGATCTCCAAGACCACATACGCGCCGCCAAGGGTGCGGCCGATTAACGGATCGCGCGTCGCCTCCTGCATGGACGTGATGGCGCTGCCACAACGCGCGCAGAAGCGGTCGCTCTCTTTTAACGGAGCGTTGCACTGATGGCAGGAACGCACGGCGCGAATCATAACTCAACCGATGCGCTTCGTGTCGCCTTCCTTGGGCTCAACGCATGGGCCGTCGTGATCCTCATTCCCTCGCTGCATGCCGAGGGTATCGAACGAGCGCCGTTGCTAGTCCTGCCCTTGCTAGCCCTGATTGTCGTCGGCGTCTCGATTTACCGTATGTGGCGCGCCATACCATGGGTCGCTTTGGTGCTGTTTCCCTGCACAATCGCGGGGACGATTGCGCTCGAACCTCGCCTGCGCCGCGGCGACGCTTTCTCCGTATACATGCTCGTCGCCGGCGTTTTGAGCTTCGCGGCCTACGCAGCAGTGGCGGCAATTGCTGCAGGGCGTCGCACTCAGCTACGGCAAACTACCGAGCACGCTTTGGCCCAACGTGCCAAACACGTCGTCGACCGACACCGTACGACCCTGCGTCGCGGCCTCTTGATATTTGGCGCAGCCGTCGCGGTCGCGCTCATCGCCGTCGCTCCCTACGTGGGCGTCAGGCGCTCACTCGACGACGCATGGAAGGACGCGAGTGCCGAGGGCGCCACACTCACCGCGCTCGTCGCAGGCATTCTCGCGACGCTGGTGATCGCAACCTTCGTCGGGCCGGCCCTTCGCGCGCCGCGCCGCCGCTCCTCCCGCGAAAAGATAAACCGCGCCCGCCGCGTCGTTCCCCTGCTCTTGCTAGTAGCGGTCGGTGTGACGGCGTACGTGCTCTACGTCCGACAGGCGTAACGGTCCCCCGTAACTGTCACCGGCGTACGTGACTTGCTTGGAAGGGTTTACAAGAGATCAAGAGATCAGGAGGAAGACAGTAGAACTTTTTTGGTCGCTCTCTCAAACCAAATGCTTTTGCCTTTCTCCTGATCTCTTGATCTCTTGTAAAACCCTTCCTAAGACAAGAAGAGAGCTAGCGCGAGCCTTCGTCGAGGCGGCGCATGCCTTCGAGGAGGAGCGATTCGGCGCTGGCGTGGATTTCGCGTTGGGCGGGACGAAACGTTGCATCGAGCTCGAAGGAGCCGTCTTTCAACGTGAGCATCGCGTACACAGCCTCTTCGCCGCGCTTGGTGCCAAAGCTAGCCGCAAAAACTTCGCCGGCGACAAAATGGATTTCGCCAGTTCGAGTTCCTGCCAAGATGCGCAAGCGCCCTGATTTGCGGCCTTGCGCAAGAAGCTGCACCACGTCCGGCAACCCCATCTCGCGCAAAGAGCCGGCGATTCCGCGATTGCCCACGGCACGTCCGCGCCCCTCCATTAGCTGCTGCGCTTTGGCGACGACGACGTCAACGGACGTTGGCTTCACCAAATAGTCAGCAGCGCCCAGCCCGAATCCACGGTTCACGCTTTCGCGGTCGGATCGTCGGGTCAGAAAGAGAACTGGCACGTCGTTGAGTTGTTGCCGCGCGCGAAATTCCTGCAGCAGCTCGAATCCATCGCCTGCTTCCAAATCGACTTCAGAGATCACGACGTCTACTTCATGTGTATCGACGAGCTTCTGAGCATCGCTCATCGAGCGGGCGATCAATACTTCGTGACCCGCCTCGAAGAAGCGAAGCTCAAGCACGGTCGTCTCCTCCGGATCGGGATCGACGATCAACACGGTGCCGCCGCCATCCATCGCGCCCGGCGCACGATGGTTCTGTATCAAGCCAACGACCACCGACACGAGATTCGGATCCAGTACTTTTCCGCCCAAGCCAGCCAGCACTTCGCACGCCTCTTCGGAGCTGAGCGCTTTGCGATAAGGATTCTTCTCGTTTGCGGTGATATCGATGTAGGTCTCCGCAATCGCGAGCATCCGCGCACCCAGAGGAATCTCTTTGCCAGCGAGCTGATCCGGGAAACCCTTGCCGTCAAAGCGCTCGTAGAGATGCGTCAGAGCTTCGGTCGTAGCCCGCGGAAGGGTCACGCCCTCGAATAAGCGCAAAGGCGCCAAATGGGCCTTTTGCGCGTGCGCTCGGTGGCCTTCGAACTCCGCAACATTGAGCGCGGTCAGATGGTAGTTCGAACCTTTTCCAAGGTCGTGCAGATGCGCTGCAATGAGCAAGGCGCGCTTTTCCGCTTCCATCAACCCCATCTTCTCGCACAGTTGTCCAACGAGACGCGCCACCTGCGAGGAGTGCCCGCGCAGCTCCGAGCGTTGCGACTCAAGCAGCGAGACGACAACGTGCAGCAGCGCGACCGGGTCTACGTCGTAGGCGGGCGTCGGTTGCTGGGTGTGACGAAACGTTCCGAGCATCGCCGAGGGAATCTCGTGGACGCTCGTGATCACATCCTGAGCGGGAAAGTCCGAAGCCGGCTTGGAGATGGTGCCCTTAGCTGATTCACCCGACAGCGTTGACGTCGCGCGGGATACCGGAGCTGCCGGCAATGAGCTTGCGCTCCCGAAATCCTCTTCCGAGAAAACGCGCTCGCGACCCGTAGCGGGCGGAGCGGTACCTCCGCCCTTCAACGCATGGTCGTCCACCAGATTGCGTTCGTAGACGTCGAGCAATTGTTGAAACTGCCCAAGTCCTTTGCGGTCAAAAGACCCGAACGCATGCTTGTCACCGCCGTAGAATTTCTTGATCGCTGCACGCACGGCAGCCGGGCGGCTCGCGTAGACCTTCACTTCACGAACGCCGGTAGCCATCTGCACGTCTTTGGCGACGTCGCCATCGAGATCGGCTGTGACGATCGACAACGTTTGCGTTCGCGCATCGAAGAGGATCGGAAAGACTTGAATGCGCTCGGCGATCTTCTGGGGTAGCCGCGCGAGCGTGGCCGGCGAGATGTCCGCCCGCGAGAGCTTGTCGGTCGAGACGAAGCGCGTCTTGTAGATCCCGGCGATGTACTTGAGCAGATCCGCCTCACTCATCGCCTGCATTTCGATGAGGACCTCTTCAACGCGTTCGCCGGTGCGGCGAATATGCGCTTTGGCGCCTTCGCTCTGCTGAAGAGCGATGCGCCCTTCGGCCAAAAGCCGATCGAGCAACTTGAACGCGTCGTTCGGATTACGTGCCACGGGCGTCAGTATTGTAGCGGATCCGCCGGGCGTGCATGAAGTCGTTTGCAGACATCATCAGCAATGATTAGCATCCGCTCGCTTTGACACGCTTTCTGCGCAACTTCGCCGTTCTTCTATGTGTGGCCCTGTGGGGCTGCGGCGGCCCGTCATTTCAGTCGGGAATATATCGAGGCCACGGAGTCCAATACCGCGTCGGAGATCTCGGCGCAGGATGGTCCCCTCTCGGGGTGGCAGACCACAACGACCTCGCCTGGTCGAACGATGCATCGCAGGCCATCGTGCAAGTGAACTCCACGTGCGCGGCCGATAGCGATGTTCCGCTTACCGCGCTTACCAACCATCTCTTGATCGGCTTCACGGAGCGCGAGATCCGTTCGCAGGAAACGCATCCTTTGGATGAGCGCGAGGCGCTCGTTACGAACGTGAACGCGAAACTCGATGGGGTACCGCGCTCGCTCTTGCTCGTCGTCCTGAAAAAGGACGGCTGCGTCTACGATATGTCGCTCATCACTCCCGACGATGCCTCACTCGCGGCGGTCCGCCCGGCGTTTGAAAACTTTGTCAGTGAGTTTCACACAGTGAGTCCCGCGCAGTGAGCGCTAGCATTCCAGCTCCGCCGGTCCGTCCGCCGTTTTGGACTCGGCAGATGAACGGCGTCAATAGCTTCTTCGAGCAGTTCGGCGCGGTGAGCACGCTCGCCGGCAAAGCCGTCAAGTCGCTGTTCACAACCCGCTTTGATTTCGGCGCGTTCGTTTATCAAATTGAACAGCTGGGCGTGCGCTCACTGGGCATCGGCGCTGCGACCGCCGTATTCGTCGGCATCGTCATGGCGATCCAGTTTGCTTTCTCACTCGAGAAGTTTGGCGCCAAGGATACTGTGGGGCGCATCGTCGGACTCTCGGAAGTGCGCGAGCTCGCTCCTTCGCTTACGGCGCTCGTCGTTGGCAGCCGCATCGCAGCGGGCATGGCAGCCGAACTTGGCTCGATGGCGGTAACCGAACAGATTGATGCGATTCGCGCACTCGGCGCTGACCCCATTCGCAAGCTAGTCGTTCCGCGCGTGCTTGCTGGCATCGTGGTCATGCCTTTGATCACATGTTTTGCGCTTGTGCTCGGCGTGGGCAGCGCATGCGCGGTCTCCAAAATCTCGTTCGGCGTGCCAGCCCCTTTCTTTCTCAGCTCGGCACTCGATTCGATCACGATGGCTGACCTCACGAGTGGCATCGGCAAGACGCCCTTCTTCGGCTTCATCATTGCAATCCTCGGCTGCCACTACGGCATGAACACGTACGGCGGCACCGAAGGCGTCGGCCGCTCAACAACGACAGCCGTCGTGGTTGTCTCAATCGCAGTCCTTATCGCGGATGCGCTATTGACGCAGATCTTCTTGAGCCTCTGACCGACGGCTTGCATTCGCTGATTTCGCGTACGATTCTTTTCCCGTGCCGATGAAGCGTTTCTCACTCGCAGCGGTCGCATTTCTTTGGATCGCGTCGGGCGCACTTTGCGCTTCGCCAGCGCGCGCATCGGATTTTTGGGAAGAAGTCCGAACCCCCGGGCTGCGGGCCTACACCCGCTTGGTTCTCGATGCGCGTCGCGCTTTGAATACCGGGCAAAACCAAGCCGCGCTCTCCACATCCGAAGAAGCAATCGCACTTTTGGCTGCGCGCAGCGAAGCGCAGGTGGTGCGAATGCGCGCGCTGGCCGCTCTCAATCGCACAAGCGATGCACACACGGCAACGCGTGCGCTTCTGCTGCAAAATGCGGAGGCGCTGAACGATGCGCAAGATGCTGCGGTTGCAGCTCGCGTGAGCGCAGAGTCGCAAGACTATGCGCTCGCCATTTCGATTTTGGAGCGCACCGTCAATCGTGAAGCGCCCGGAGCGTCTCGCGCTTCGCTATTCGTCTTTCTCGGCGACATGATCCAATGCCAGGACACGACGCACATTCGCGAGGCCGTCGCTGCGTATCGCGCCGGTGTGCGTGCGATTCCTGCAGATGCCCGCGCCCGCCTCGGCTTGGCCCTCGCGCTTCGACGTGCCGGCGAGCGCGTCGAGGCACAGAGTGCCCTGGGCTCGTTGCTGGCTCTTGGGGGACGCATGGGCAATACCCTTTCGCCCTTGCGCGCGATCTTGCCAGCGAGCGAGATCGCGGCGCGCGAGGGCATCGCGCTCGATGCCATGCAAGACACGGCCGGTGCGCGTGAAGCGTGGACGCGCGCGGCAGCGGATGGACCGTGGCAAGAGTTTGCGCGTCGAGAGCTCGCGCTGGTCGGTACCAACACAGTGCCCGCGCCCCGTCCGGCACGCGCGCACCCTCCCGTTCCGATGTTTGGTCCGCGAGGGATTCCCGGCGTTCCATGACGTCGGGTCTGCACGCAGCGGCATTTGCTGCCGCAACGTTTGCGTGCTTTGGCGTAGCGCACGCGCAAATGCGTGAGGCTCCCAATAGGCAAAGCGCCTTGTTCTGGCGTGAGGTGCGCGAGCCGGGATTTCAGCGAGCAGAAGAGTTGGTGATCCAGGCGCGCGCGTGGATCGCGAGAGCGGCGGCGTATGGGGGTGGCGATTGGGAGGCGATGTGCCGCGCTTTTCCGGCGAGCCAAACGCGTCGCACGTTGCGTCATGAAATGATTGAGCGCTCGCTCGCCTACGAGAACGCGATTGCGCGTCTTGAGATCGCGCAACGTCTCGCGCCGCGCAATCCGCGCGTCGCGTTTCTCTTGGCCTACGCAGTAGAGAGTTGGCAAGATCCCGAGCTCAACTGCTCGGTGCGCCGTCGAGATCAAGACGCCGTCGCGCTTTTTGAGGCAGTGCGCGCGATCGATCCTACGTATCGTGCCGAGGACGTTGCGTTCGAGCTTGGCATTTTGCACAGCCGTCTTTCCCAACCTGCAGCAGCCGCGCAAGAATACGAACGACGCCTTGCGCTGTCATTGTCCGAAGAGAACACCAGCAGCGTGCACGGCAACCTTGCCGAAGTTCTCATGCTGAGCGGCAATTTGAACGACGCAGTCTTTCACTACGAGGAGGCAGTGCGCATTGCCGAGGCGCGTTCCAATGCCACGGCCGAGCTTACGCTTGGGCTATGGGGATTGGCGGTCGCGCTCGATCGCTTAGGAGAGTTTACAGCGAGCGCCGAACGGGCGCGTCGTGCAATGAGCATCGATAGCAACTCGATGGCAGTCCTGCGAAGCCGTGGCGTATTTTTTGTTCCAAGTTGTGAGCTTCATTACATCGAAGCGGTAGGGCAACTTGCACGCGCAGGGTCTGCGCTTGGACCGATTCGCGCGGTGCCAACCGCACGTAGCGAGCGCGAGACAACGTTCGATCGCATCGAGTCTGTGCTTACTCGCACTCTTGAGCCACGCGAGTTGCAGGCCTTGTCTCGCGCCACGAGCGCCTGGCTCACTGGCTCTCTCACGAGCGCGGCGCTCCTTGCGTCCGGCGCGTTTGCTCAAGTTGCGCTGCCATCTCACGTCGCGCATGCCGCAGGTGCGACGTCTGAGACGCAGCGCCAAATCGCCTGCTTGGTCGCGGCCGCACGCAGCTTCAATCGCTACCTCGACGAAGGCGGCAGCAGCGGAATGTGGGCGACGAACGCGCGCGCACACCTCAACCGCATCGCTCGCGAGATTGTAGCACTCAGCGACGTACGCTAGCCGTTCAGGCCGGCGGCCCGTTCCGGCAACGAGCCCCGAGGCGAACATGTCGACTCGTGGGGCGATTGGTGAGCAGACGCGCATCGGTCCGGCGAGCATTCGCGGCGAATCGCTCGAAACTCGCTTGGCACGAAGCTTGAAGTCCTCCACCGCGACACAAGCGATCGTGCAAGATCCGAGCGCCCACGATTCCCAGGATCCGAGCGCCTTGGAAGGCTTACCTCCCACGTACGGCCCCCTGCCACAGTTTGGTGGAGTCGTTGGCGCGCCGATCAAGAACAGTCCGATCAACGCAACACAGGTTGGCGGGGCTGCCGGTGCTGCTCAGAATCCCACCGCGACTCCCTCGCAGCGTAGCAATACTGGGCCTGCGTCTCTCAATCAAACGGGCGTGGCCGGTCAGACCAATCAGTTCAACACGACCCCGTCGCAAGCTCAGCCTAACGGCGTGCCTTCACAGACGAACCAGTTTATCTCAGCGCCCGCAGCTCAGCCCAACGCCCCCGTCGGTGCGGGCGCGGCAGGCGCTGCACCTGGCGCGGGTGCAACGGGCGCCACGCCTGGCGCGGGTGCAACGGGCGCCACACCCGGCGCGGGTGCAGCCGGTGCAACGACGGGCGCAGCTACCCGTTAGAACAGCTACTCCGCGATCATCGCGCCGATTTCTTCGCCCGATTGGACGAAGAAAGCTTTGCCGTAGGAATCGAGCAGATCGAGCGCCAGGTCCATGTCTTCGCGCGTGTGTCCACGCGTTATGTTCACGCGCAGGCGCTCTTCGCCGAGCTTCACACCCGGATACACGATTGGCACCATCATGACGCCGCTCTCAAAGAGCGCGACGTGCATGAAGAGCGCCTTGCGCTCATCGCGGCACATGACCGGCATGATGTGCGTGTCGCTCATGCCTAGGTCAAAGCCAAGCTCACCGAGACGCGTACGCATATAGGTCGCCTTCTCGTGAAGCTCAGCCACAAGCGCCGGCCCTTCTTCTTCAAGCATCGTGAGAATTGTCGCTGCGGCTGCGACGATTGGCACCGGTAACGACGCGCTAAACAAGAACGAACGCGCCGTGTGCTTTACGTGATTGACGACATCGCTCGAACCCAAGAGCACGCCACCGATGCCGCCGAACGTTTTTGAGAACGTGGTGATGACAACGGGCACTTTCCCTTCAATGGCAAAGTGCTCGAGGATGCCGCGGCCATGCTTTCCGAGCGTTCCCGACCCGTGCGCGTCGTCGCAAATGATGACGGCGTTGTAACGCTCGCACACTTCGACGATCTCTTTGATCTTCGCCATGTCGCCGTCGAGCGAATAGATTCCCTCGACCATGACCAGGGCGTTCTTGCGCTCTTTGGTCTTAAGCACGCGCTCAAGTGACTTCACCGAGTTGTGATTGAAGAAGCGAACCTCGGGCTGACGGGTCGGCGTACCGGCCGCGAGAAAGGTGCCGTCCAAGATGCAGGCGTGGCTCAGGTTGTCGAGAATAATGGTCGTGTCTTTGTCGGCCAGCGCCATAACCGTTCCGACCATGGCTTGGTAGCCCGTCGTGAACATCAGCGCACTCTCGAAACCAAAGTACTTAGCGAGTCGCTCTTCGAGCTCAACATGCGCCGTTGTCGTCGCTTGAATGCGTGACGAAGAAAGACCGCACGCGAACTGGTCGACGGCCTTCTTGGCAGCTTCTTTTACCTTCGGATGGTTGGTCAGGCCGAGGTAATCGTTGGAGCTGAAGTTGACGAATGATTTTCCGGCAACCGTCGTACGCAAACCGCCCGACTCGAAAGGACGGAAATACGTGTACAGCTGCTTCTCGTGAGCTTCGCGAATGCGTGCGAGCTCTGTGTGGGCTTTGTCGTCAATCCAGCTCATAGCTACTCACCTAATTAGGACGCGCGTCTTAGCACGGCTGCCGAGACATTGCCGTAATAGCCAGTGGTCGTGACAACCACATGATTAATACGGTCCCGCGCGCGTCCAGAAAGAACGGGAGAGGGCTCAGCTCCTTCGAGCCAAGCCAATGCGCACGCCATCCCGAGAGCGCCGTGCGCGCCAAACGTTTCCCCCAACATCGCCTTCGGAGCGGCGATAAGCACATCTTCACGCAAGCCGCGCGACAGGCCCATGAGCTCCGCAGCGTCGAATCGCTCGATACCGCTTGCGGAGGCAACGACGGCATCGACGTCGCTGGGCTGAATGCCAGCGTCTTTAACCGCTGCGCGTACCGCGCGCGTCACCGCGTCGATGGATGGATGCACGAGCACCGCTTCGGACTCTGGCGCATCGAACGCGGTGCCGTAGCCAGCGAGCACTCCGCGCAAACGTGCACCGCGAGCAAGCGCCTCGTCCATCCGCTCGACCAGCATGTAGGCCGCGCCTTCACCAAGTCGCATGCCGTTGCTGTGCGAATCGCCCGGCTCCCATGTTGCGTCGCCTTCGCACACGACCCCCAACATACGGAACGCGCGATAGAGCGGCTCGCTCAACGCTTCGCCGCCGCCGATCAAGAACGCGTCCGCGCGCCCGTGAGCAAGATGCGTCTCACACGACAGGATCGCATCGAGTGCACCGCAGTTGCCATCGACGATGGTGACGTTGGGAGCGCGCAAGTTTTCCCAAATGCTCACGTAGCCTGCGGCTGCGTTGATCACGGTGTTGGGAAAGCGCGCCGGATTGATGTAGCGCGGGTCTTCGAGCTCGGCGACGAGGTTTAACTCCGTAATAGCTTCGAGCGATCCGTAGGCCGTCGACGAAATGATGCCCACCTGCTCAGGCTTGAGCGCGATGTACTCGCCATTCTTTTTTACGCCTGCGTCCTCGAGCGCGAGTTTGCCGGCGACGATCATCATCTTGGTGAGGCGATCGAAATTGCGCAGACCTTTGTCACCAAGGTGCTTTACGGCATCGAAGTTGAGCGCTTCGGCGACGCGCGCATCGGGAAAAGTTTCCGGAGGAAGAACGGTGGACTTCGAGGTAAACGCGCGGCGCTTTGAGCCTTCCGCGTCGTTGACCGCGGCCATGAACTCGTCGTGACCGATGCCAATCGGACTCACAACGCCAAAGCCAGTGATGGCCATCGGAATCATCAGCGGCTCCCCACGGTTTCAGGAAGAACACCGGGCTTTGCAAACGCGAGCACAGCGTCATAGCCGCCAAACGCGAGCGCGTTGTTCAAGACCACATCGTGTTTGCCTTCACGCGGTGCATTGGCCACGACGTCCACTGCGCAATCCGGGTCAGGCGTCTCGTAGCCCATCGTTGGCGGATAGATTCCGGTGAGCACCGTTTCAACGCACGCCACCGCTTCGAGGGCTGAGGCTGCGCCCATGCAATGCCCGATCATGCTCTTCATGCTGCTTAGAGGCACGCGGCGCCCGCCGAAGACCTTGCCCATCACGAAGGCCTCAACCTTATCGTTGGCGTCCGTGCCTGTGCCGTGCGCGTTAACGAAGTCCACGTCGTCCGGTGTGATGCCGCTCGATTCGATCGCGCGACGCATCGCGTGAACGCTGCCATCGCCTTCCGGATGCGGACGCGTGATGTGATGCGCATCGCACGCAAGGCCGTAGCCACCGACCTCGGCGAGGATGGTCGCTCCGCGGCGCACGGCATGCTCTTCCGATTCAATCACGAGGATGCCCGCGCCCTCGCCCACCAATAGACCGCGACGATTCTTGTCGAACGGCTGGCAGCGTTCGGGAGCTACCGCGCCCAAGCGCACGAAGCCGGCGAACTGTAGCTTCTCGATGATCTCGCTTGCGCCGGTGATCGCTACATCTGCGCGACCAGCGCGAATCTGATCCGCGGCAAATCCAATGGCGTAGTTTCCTGCGGCGCATGCGGCCGGCAACGTCTGTGTGATGCCAGTCGCGCCAAACGCGCGCGCCAGGTGCAAGGGCAAGAGCGTGGTTCCGTAGCGCGGCAACTTCGGGCGCTCGACCGCGTCTTCGCCGTGGTGAATCCACCCGGACTGTAGCTCCGAGATCACGTCGACCTCGCCCATCGTCGTTCCCATCACCACGGCGGTACGTTCACCGCGGAGATCTTTGGGCATGATGCCGGCGTCTTCAACGGCCATGCGCGCGGCGGCCAACGCAAACTGTGAACAGCGTCCGGCTCGACGCGCTTCAGCGGCGGTGAGGAAATCACGCGCGCGAAACCCCTTGATCTCGCACGCGATGTCGCGCCCGATCGAGCCTGGATCGAAGAGCTCAATTTTCGATGCGCCACTCTTACCTGCGAGTAGCGCTTGCCAGAACGCGCGACGTCCCAGCCCTAGCGAGCTGACGACTCCCATCCCGGTTACAAAAACACGCCGCGTTTGCACCATCGCTGCAAACTTTTACCGCGCCTACGACGCGGTGCGCAAGACAATGGCGCCACAGATCAGTGCGCAATAACTTACGCACATCACGCGCGGCGCGAAGTCGTGGCCGGTCTATGCTCGTTGTAGATCGCGTCACGCCATTTCAGAAGATCTTCGTACTTCTCAGCGAGGCGCGCGTTCGTCCAGCCGGCGCGCATACCCGGTCCAATCTTCCAATGACGCCCGTCCACAGGAAGTACCGCTTGGAGCATCGTGGCGGCGGAAATATCCGCTAGCGTGAAGCGTCCCAGAATGTACTTGCCGCCCGACCGAGCGAGCGCAGCGCGCAAAGCGTCGAGCGCTTCCACCATACGCGCTTCCTCGTCGTTCATCGTAGTCGCTGCGAGCCTGTACTTCTGACCGAAGAGCCAAAGGCCCGAAATCGCGAGGGGCCGCCGCAGCCAACCGGGCAAAGCCCCAGGCACCGATTCGTTCAGACCCGCTGCGTTCGAACGCATCTGCCTAAGCACCATTCCGCGCGCCGCTGAGAGCGCTGCGTCGGCACGCGCCTTCCACGACTCAGCCTCAATGGCGAGATCGTCGGGCAAGAGTGTCGCTCCCTTCCCGTGCTTCTCGGCGTAGCGAATGATGTCGAGCGAATCCGGATAGACGGTTTTGTCGACGACCATCATGGGCACCGTCACGCGGCCCCAGAACTTTTTCATGCGCAGGCGCAGCGCCGCTTCGCGCAAAAACGGGACGTACGCCTTGAACTTGTAGGCCAGTCCATGGTGATCGAGAGCCCACCGTGCCTGCTCGGTCCACGGTGAATAGGACAGACCCCAAAGTTCCATGCGCCCTTATACCGAAAAGAATGCGCGGATTCGACTTCGCGTAGGGAGAGCTTGCCGCAACGCCAAGAAGCGGGGAAAACTGGGCCCATGCGTAACTTTGCGGTGGCCTTCTTCGCCCTCATTTTGCCTTCGTGCATGGATGCAATGGACGCGCGCGACACAAATGCAGCGCGCGGCGCAATCATCGGCGGCGTCGAAACCACGGACTTTCCAGCGACGGTCGCGCTCATGGCGAGTGACCACACCTTCCGCGGTCAGGTTTTTTGCACCGGCACGTTGATAGCGCGGCGCACCGTATTGTCGGCCGCGCACTGCATGGACCCGACGTTCGTCATGTTCGGCCACGATCCGGAAGCGGAAGGCGCCCGCTTCGTTCCGGTCGCTGAGTTCGTGCGCAATCCCGACTACCTTGAAATGGATGTTGAAGGCATCGAGCACGACGTGGCACTCGCAATCTTGGCGGAGGATGCACCGAGCGATGTGCCCGTGATCGAAATCGCTAGCGTCATTCCGAGCAACGGCACCAACGTGCGTTGGGTCGGGTTCGGATACACGTCCTACGGCGGCACGGACAAAGGAATCAAGCGCACGGTTGAGCATCCGATCTCGAGCAACCTCGGGCGCCTCGTCGGCACCGTCAACGCGAGTTGCCGCGCCGACTCGGGCGGATCGATCTACATGATGGAGGGCGGTGCTCTCAAGCTCGCCGGCAGCAATCGCGGCTCGCTGAGCATGTGCGAAGGGGATAGCTTCTTTGTGCCTTCTCAGCTCTACGTCGATTGGTTCAACACGACGATCGATGAACACGGGGGTCGGGGTGGGCCGGTCACCGAAACTGACGGGGGAATGTCTGCAACCGACGCCGGTCAAAGCGGTGATGGAGGCGCCCCGGCTGACGTCGATGGCGGTGCAGCGTGGGGCGATGGCGGAGTCACGGAACCGATGGGCGTCCGCAGTAGCGGCTGCTCCATCAGCGGCGTGAATGGCGCAGGGACCTCTGGCTATCTTGCGCTCTTGCTCGCCGGCGCGGGTTCAATCGCGTTCGCGCGCGCATCAACTAGAACGCGTACTCGGCGCCGCCATTGAGCAATACGCCGCCGTCACTTCGCGTGCGATCGATGAGTTGATAGCAGCTTAGGCCCAGGACAATCGCGCCTCGCGCAAAGTTTCCCTCATGCGCGAATGGAATACGAAATCCCAGAGTTTCCATCGTGCCGAGAGTGAGCTCGGCGCGAAACTGCGCGAGCGTTCCTGTTCCATCGTCCAGCGTAAGTGTCCGAGCACCGACAAGACTGCTCGACCAAACGCGTGCTGAAAGAAATGGAACGAAGTATCTCGATTCGTAAGCAACGATAACGCCGAGGTCGGGGCTTATGAATCCTCCTGCTATCGACGAACCGCCGCCGACGCCAAGCGTAAAAGCCAAGAAGTCGTTCGCACGCCATTTGATTCCGGCGCGAGCGGACGGCGCCGCCTGCGTGCCGTTCACAACGAGCAGGTTGCCTTCGAGCGACGCTTCAACGCGCTCCGCAAGGCCGCGGCGCACGCGTAGCGATCCGGTTAAGAAGGAAGGCCCGAAGAGTCCGCCACCGCCACCACCTTCGACTTGAATGCCCGAACGCCCGGTCGGCAGAGTCGCGACGGACTCAAGGGGAACCAATCGTGCCGGGGGCGAATAGAGATGCGTCGTGCACCCGGCCGACACATGCGCGAGCATGAAGAGCGCAGCAATCGCGAAGAGGTTGAGTTTGACTAGGTTCATATCGCCGTGAAGAGCAACCGTCGTGCCAGCAAGGATGTCACGACATTCCCCCGCGGCGCACCGCAGAATGCACACGGTGTGAAACGCCGTCACGAAAGCTGTTGCAGCCGACTCACACCCGCGGTGGTGCGCGCATCAGGTCGCGCACATGTCGCGCCTCCCACATCAGTGCCTTCACGTAGTGCGGATACGCACGCTCGCGCGCGCGAAACTCTGCCGAATGCACGACGCGTCGCCCGGCGCCGCTGGCCACTGGAATTAGATGATGAAGGATCTCGTGAAAGACGATGTACTCGACGAAGAAGCGCGGAACGAAGTCTTGATCAAGCGCTGGATGCACGCGAATCAAACGCTCGTCGTAGCTGTAGGTCCCAAGCTTGATGGTTCTGCGACGGCGGCGCGAGCTTGAACGCCTGCCCCACGTGATGGTCGCGCCAAAAACCTTGCCCTCGAAGTGACGCTGGTTGATGTCGTCGAAGATCTCACTCAGGTTGTGAACCGCGCCTTTGGTCACAACACGTTCGCGTGACGCATCGCTTGGCGCCAATACCTCTCGATTCTTTTCGATGAAGCCGGAGAGCACGCGTGAAGCTTTGGTACTACGCCCGCGTTTCAAATAGTGAGCGAGCGCGTGCACGATCGCCGCTTCCGCACGCAAGAACATACGATGAATTCGCACATGCAAGGCATCCGTTCGGCGCGTCGCGCTGATCATAGTGCGGCGATTCTGCGTAACGTGCAGAACCACCGGCTCGTCGAGGAGCTCGCCCAACTTCTGCTCGAGGCGCTCTTCTTTGGTGCGCGGCTGGCCTTCGAACGGAAACTCGAGCTGCACGCGATAGTTCATAACACCGAACCTCTCCCGTGGCTCTTAGTGTGATGGATGAACTCGGTGTGTCGACGTACGCGCCGTCGCACGGCACAAAAGTCCCACCACGGCAGCTTTGTCTCGATCAGACCACGCGATTTTCACTTCAATTCGGCCGCACAAACGAGTTTTTCTTCCGGCACAGAACGTGAATAGCGTCCAAGCATGGCAACTCCGCAAAAGGTCCTCGAGTCCTCAGATGGGCGCCTGCCTTCCGACGAGAAAAATTTGCACGACGTGCTCAGTGAGTTCTCCTCGGTCTTGCTGGCGACCTTCGATACCAGAACGCCCGTTCTCGCAAGCTCGCCCACGGTGAACGCTCGGCCCATGAGCATTGCGAAGCTGGACGATGACAGCACTCTCTATTTCATCACCGACATCGGCACGGAGAAGGTGGGCGCAGTCGCAGACTCCCGCGTCGCACACGTATTCGCGCAGTCGAATACGCGCTACTGCTCGCTCAAAGGCCGGATCGAGATCTCACAAGACCGCACGCGCATTCGCGAGCTGTGGAGCAAGGTCAACGACATATGGTTCGACGGACCGGAAGATCCGCGCGCATGCCTATTGATTGTGCGCCCAGTCGAAGCCGAGCTCTGGGACGTCTCCGGAAGTAAGGGCATCAAATACCTCTTCCAGTCATTCCGCGCCTTGCTCTCTGGCAAAACGATCGCGCGCAGCGGTGGCGAGACGCACGAAAAGCTCAAATTGCGCGAACACTGAGCGGAGCGGCCGTGGGCGACGATGCGCTCAGAGCCCGCTACGCGCGACGCGTGCGCAAGGATTACGCGCGACGCCTGCGCAAGGATATTGCGAGGAGTGCGAGCATCAACAGCGCGAGGCTCGCGCGCGGCACGGCACTCCCGGCCGCGGCGTTGCAGCTGCATCCGCTTTGAAGCGGCGGCGTTGCGTCTGGAATATCGGAATCCAGTTGCGTGCTTCCGTCATCGAGCAGACCCGCGTCGAGCGGCGGCACGCCCATATCGAGCATTGGTCTTAGGTCGCTCGCAGCACCGAGGTCCATGGACGTCCCGAGGTCGATTGGAGCGACTCCGAGATCGACAGGCGCCACGCCCGCATCTGTTCCCGGTACGACGTACTCGTACGCGCCAAAGTCGACTCCCGCCCCGGTTGGCACCGGCACACCGTCGAGGTCAGTGGCGTACGGCGCAGCGGTGCCCACGTCGATCGCGGCGCTTCCCGCAGCCAGGTGATAGCCGCCCGGCACGAATCCGGCACTTCCCGCGCTCTCCGCGGTCCCGAGCGAGACGCCAAGCGTCGAGCCCGACGGATATCGGTTATGGGTGTGCACTGTCGCCCCGGGATTGGAATAGATCTGCCCGCCCGGCGAGACAATGATGTTGTTCTGAACGGTGAACGAACCCGCCGGTGGAGCTGAGCTCACCCAGAAAACCGGGGAAGTCTCTTCCGTTTCAACGATCGTGTTGTTGGCGATTAGCATCCCGCTGACGGTGCCCCCGAATTCGTCGCCGATGTGAAAGCCCGAGAAGCCCCCGTTCGAGACCGAGAGGTTGTAGGCAACCGTGATGCGCCGCTGATCTCCGTTTCCACCCTCGAAGAACCCCATCGAATCTCGAACGTCGTTGTGGTGGATCGACACGTCGTCGAATGTGCCAGCGAGTTCGACGAAGCCGCCGTCGAATGTGAAATCGTACGACGGTGTTTTGAGCCGCTCCGCGCGGTTGTAGGAGATCTCCACGTTGGACGAAAACACGATCACGCCGTTCGCGCCGTAGTCGTCGTAGCCGCCCGGCGTGTTCACGATGATCGTGCCATCGTGGAAATAGTTGCGCGTGATGAGCGTGTACTCTCCGTACGTCGTGACTGCAGACCCGACGCGGTTCGATTCACACTGGGTAACGACCGCGTGTGTCGCGCTTTCCTCGATCAGAACCGCGCTTCCCCGTGTGTTGTTGAAGAGCAGCCCATCGAGCACGATGTATGCGCCTCGAAGAGTGATGGCGCTCGCGCCTGCGCCATCGCGCGAGTTGAAGATGCTGGGTAGCGCGCCGCTGCCGTAGCTTGTGAGGGTGACCGGTGAACCTGAGCTCCCCGACGACGACGACTCGATCAGCAGGCCCGGGTCCCATGCGTTCGAGCCCGAGCTGTTCACCGTGTCGAAGGCCCCGCCGCGCTTGAAATAGACGTGGTCCCCAGGACCGAGGTCGACCTCGCGCAGTGGTGCGACGGTCCGCCACGCAGCCGCTTCGGAGGTGCCGGCACGCGAGTCCATTCCCATGGAAGAGTCGAGGTAGTAATCGGCGGCGCGTGCCACCGAACTTGTAGTGACCAAAGAAACGACGAGCAGTGCACACGGGAGCGCACGAAAAGCGTGAGTCGTATTGGCTTTCATACGACCGAGGTTAGTCGCTACGCAGCGTGCTCTCAAGCGTACGACCAAGCTCGATCCCTGCATACCGACGCGCAGTGGAGGACACGCTCGCGGCTCGAGGGATGAGAATCGTGAAGCGTAAGCAGCACTTACGGATCGCTTACCTGGCCTGCCTGAACTGCCAGTCTGCCGTCCGTCGCGTTCGCAGTCACCACATCGAACGAGGATTAACATCGCTACCCACACCATCAGTTCCGGCCACGGTGACGCCGCCGACGCAAGGACTGCAAGTGTGCCATGGAACAAAAAGCCCGCAGAACATTTAGCGACGAGTTTAAAACGCGAGCGGTGGAGCTGTGCCGCACAAGTGGCAAAAGCGTTGCGGAGGTCGCGAAGGACCTTGGGGTCGCGAATTCGGGACTTCGAGTATGGCTGAAGCAGTCGGAAGTCGATGCGGGTCGGGGGCCCGCCGGCGCGTTGACGACCGCTGAGCGCGCGGAGCTTGCGCAGCTGCGCAAAGAGAATCGTGTTCTGAAAGAGGAGCGCGAAATCCTAAAAAAAGCGGCTGTCGGCTCAACCGGTCATCGCAACGCGGCTTGGAGTGTATCCGCTGGTGTCTGAAACCCCAACGTCATGCGTGGTCGGCCGTTGAGTCTGCGTGCGACTGCGTTGAGCTGCGCTTGCGAGTACTGCGAGAGTTCCGTGCCGTGTGGGAAGTACTGCCGGAGCAAGCCGTTTGTGTTTTCGTTGCTGCCGCGTTGCCACGGACTTTGCGGATCGCAGAAGTAGACGTCGACGTTGGTGGCAACCGTGAACGCTTTGTGTTGCGCCATTTCCATTCCGCGGTCCCATGTCAGCGATCTGCGAAGCTGCCGAGGAAGCGTGCGTACCTGTTTGATCAGCGCAGACACCACACTCGCGGAGTCTTTGCCTTTGACCTTCACCAGCATCACGAAGAGCGAAGCGCCTCGCGAAACGGTTACGGGCGTGTCCAGCCAAAGCATCACGGTCATCGCGCCCTAACGTCGCGAGGTCGGAAGAAACGAACGCCAGCACCTTAGACGGCTGGGGTGAATCCGCGGCAGCGGAGAAGGGACCGCAGGTTCCCTTCGCGTGGGGGAGGCTCGTACTCGGCTTCGCCGAGGATGAGGGGGCACGCTCGCGTGGCTCGCTGCGTGCCGCCCCGCTTCATTGGCTCCCTGAGCACGCCCGTAGTGGGAGAAACGAATCGGCGCCGCCTTCGCGTAAGGCTACGGCGTAGCGGAATCGCTCGCGCAGATCTGGAGCCAGTGCGCGGATTGCTCGAATAGCCACGCTAGATTTTCTGAGCCCGCCTCCGCGCGAGTCTTCAAGCGCTCGAGCTGCTGATGGGTTGCGGGATCGCGCAGCCACGCGGTTAGCTCCGTGTCGTCCCTCGCGTCTTGGTTGTTTACGATTGCAGTGCCAGCCGCTTCGGCGAGCCAGAAGAGTGCGAACGCCGCGTTCACGTCGTCGCGTGCGCGGATCAGCGCGAGCAACGGCGTGATATTTCCCGAAAGAAGCGAGTATGCCGTGACGAGGACCGACAGGCGCTCATCGCGGGTCGCGAGTGCAGAGGCAAAAAACGCGATGAGAAAGTCGCGCACCGCCTGGCGTTGTCGCTCGGACCACGACGACCAACCAGCACTCAGCATTTTCTGCGTGAGTGCTTCGGCAGGAGCGGGTCCAAGGGCGTGAAGCTCGCCTCGCATCACCAGGTCCCACAGCCGCGGAAGAAAATACCGCACGTCGTTGCTTTCGCCGACACTCAGTCCAAGCTCAAACACAAACTCGTCGACGAACGATGGCGCAAGCTCGCGCAGTGGCTGGGCGCCAATCCAATCCGCATTGTACCCACGCGGGTTGCTCGACCGCATCCGCGGCTTCGGCGTGTCCGCAAACGCCGCATAGAGCTCATCGAGCGACGGTCGGAACTGCGCGGCAATGTCATCGCGAAAGGAGCTCATGGTGCCGCTGCCTTGGAACGTAGTCCGAGCGAACGTTGCGGCGAAGTTAAACCTCGCACGGAGCCTGACACTGCGCGCCGTGCTTAGCCGGGATAAACGCGTTCTCGTGAGCACACGGCCGCGGTGCTTGCTGGGCGCAGTGTACATATCGCCCTGAGACCGATTTACAGTCTTTCGTTGTGATGTCGCGGCGTTGACTCGAAAACGGGAATTATGCCGGGCTCGTTTCGATGTCAGTTCCGAGAATGCTTTTCGACAAAGAAGGCGAATGGAAAACCGAGGCCGTGCTCAAGAAGGTCAAGGCCCTCGCGCAAGCCGCGACAAATGTGAACGCCTGTTGCCCAAGCCCGGACTTCGCGGTACTGGAATTGACCCGGTTTGATGGACACAAATCTAGAGGCGACAATGCCTCGTGGAGTGTCCATGGAACAAAGAGCCCCAGAACATGGTCAAAGCCGCCGGGAAAGGGAGGGGGGCAACCCCCCCCCCCCCCCCCCCCCCCCCCCCCCCCCCCCCCCCCCCCCCCCCCCCCCCCCCCCCCCCCCCCCCCCCCCCCCCCCCCCCCCCCCCCCCCCCCCCCCCCCCCCCCCCCCCCCCCCCCCCCCCCCCCCCCCCCCCCCCCCCCCCCCCCCGCCGCCCAACGTCGCGCGCATGACGAGTGCGAAATATTCCTGGGCGGCCGTTGTAATCACGTTGTGTTGCGCGTGCGGTGACGAACAGATTCAGGAGCCGACAGTCGATGGCGGCGTCGACATGGGGCTTATGGATGCAGGCGCGGACGCGGGCGCGGATCTGGGAATGCTCGACGCCGATCTCGATGAGGGCATCGGTGATGCCGGAGAAGTCGATGCGGGCCACGTAGACGCGGGGCTCGAACCGCGCTTCGTGTACACGCTCATGAACCAGGATCTCGTGAAGGTGAACCTCGACACCGGTGCGCACGAAACGTTTGGCGACACGGGTCATACCTTCGTGTCGTTCGCGTGGGACAACGTCGCGAACGTGGCGCGTGTGATCTACGACATCAACACGCCATCGTCATCGACCGCGAAGATGGGAACGATTGATCTGTGCACGGGGGCAATCACTCCCGGCGTCACTTTGCACATCGGCTCGACTGACCTGACTTACGCGGAAGGCTTCGCGCAGGATCCGGCGACCGGCACTTTCTGGTTGAGCTATCCGACCGTGATCTCAACCACTGGGTACCTGACCAATCGTCTCGGCACGATCAACATCGAGACGGGTGAAGTCACCTTTGTCGGCACCATCACGAGTGCTCAGAGCGATGCGGACACCATGACATTCGTCGACGGTGCGATCATTTTCGCCGACGTCGTCCGCGCAACACCCACCACCGACGTGCAGCGCGCGACCGCGCCGACATCGGGTACGGAGATGACGCAAACCCGCATCATCCTCGCGCCAACCGATGCAATCACGCGCATCGCTTACGACGCCAACAACGATCAGGTGCTCGTACTCAATGCGGTATCGGCCAGCATGGATCGCCACGTCGCGATCATGAATCGCGAGACCGGCGAAACAACCCGCATCACGCCCTCACTCCCGGCGACCGAGTACCCAGGCGCAAGCTACTTCGCCATGCTCATCGCCCCGCCGCCGGTTTGTCCGTAGCGCGCTTGATCGGAGGACGCACGACGCTGGCACGTAGTTGGCGGCAGCGACTTTTTTGGCGCACTCACAGGGGTTGCAGTCGGACGGCAGGTCGTCGCCATTCGGCGCATGACGATCGTCTTGCGCGCAGTACCGATCCACGTCGCAGGAAGTGAGTGTTTCGAAATCGCAATAGAACGAAGTCGGCGCGCGATTGTGGGCCGTTCGTTTACTTTGATTGAGGGCTGGATGTGCGCGAGGCTATAACCACCGGCGATGGCATTCTGCATTCGATTTGATGGGCGGTCGGCAAACGCGGGAAACTCGATGCGTTATCCGAGCGAGCGTGCGCTTCGCATGGCAAAATACGCGAGCGCCATGGTGCTGTTACTCACGTTGAACGCAGCGTGCGCTGAGCACGTCTCCATCGGCCTCATCGTCGAGGATAGCCGCTACAAACGCGTTCTCATGCCGGAGCCGTCGAGATGCTTGCTGGGCGCAGTGTACATATCGCCCTAAGGACGATTTACGACTTTTGGCGTGATGTCGTGATGTTGAGTCGAAAACGAGAATTATGGAGGGTTCGTTTCGATGTCAGTTCCGGAGTGACGAGCATGGCTGGAGCGGTTGTGCCCAACCGGCTCGTCGAGGACGCTGAGCAATGAGAGTTACGTGCTTTCTCTTTCAGCGGAACGCGCGTCTATTTTGTCACACGTGACGGCGAGTCGTTTCGATTGAGTGTGTCGAGTCCCGTTTCTGAATGCACTACCCAACCGCGACCGCACGCACTTTGGGCTCGTGAGTAGAGCGTCACGTCGCGATGGATCGAAAGCGACCGGCTAACGCTCGCTCTTAATGCAGTGTACTCTTAGCCGATGCGCATGCTGCATACGCGATTCTTCTTTCTGTTCAGTCTTATGTTCCTGGTGCAGGCGTGCTCGTCGAACGACGCGACGGTCGAAGTGGTTGTCGTGACGGGTCTTGTCGCGGGGCCCGAATTCCGCATCGTCTCGACTACGCTTCTTGATGACAGCAACAGGCAGGGCGGGTCCCATGTTCTTCAATCGAGCGAGTCAGTAGCAGGCACAGGCGCAGACTTCGCACACGGGCGTAGCGTCGCACGCTTTAGTGTCCCGAACGGGAACTACCGTGTACGCGTTCGGTTGCTGAGGCCAAGCGGCGCATTCCTGATTGAGAGAACGATCGCTGTCACGGTCGCGGGCGATACCGCACTCCGTGTTCATCTCACGCGCGATTGCGTTGGCGTTACGTGCCCGGTTCCCGGTGGCTCGGATTTGCTTTCGACCTGCCTTGCGGGGCGCTGCGTGGATCCTCGTTGCGCGGTCGGCACTCCCGAATTTTGCCCAAGCGTGCAGTTCTGCGCGAGCGCCGGCGAATGCGATGCCACTGCTGATTGCGCGCAGAGCGTTTGCGACGAGGGAGTGTGCGTGCAGACACCTCGAGCGAGCACGTGTGCTTCGTCTGAGTGGTGCAATCCTGACGTCGGGGCAGGGTGCCAACCGCTTGAGCCGACCACGCCGAACGAAGGCGTGCCATGCGGAACCATCTGCACTCTTCCCGGTCGCGTATGCGAGTACGGTTACTGGAACTGCAACACAGAGGCCGCGCCCTTTTGCGATGCGCTTGGTGCGCGTGCGTCGAGTGTCGCGTGCGATGTGGGACGAGTTTGCGACGAGGTAGGCGAGTGCGTCACGCCGATGCCAACCGAACCAGGGATCACAGTGGTTCCGACTGCGGGCCTCGTGACAACGGAGGACGGCGGCACAGCATCGTTTTCGGTTGTCCTCACAACACGTCCAACGGGTACCGTATTCATCCTGCTTTCGAGCAGCGACGCCACCGAGGGCCACGCTTCTCCCACGGCTCTCGCCTTCACGGACACGAACTGGAATGCACCTCAGACCGTGACCGTGACGGGCGTTGGCGACGTCCTCATGGATGGCAATCAGATTTACCAAATCATCACTGCGGCCGCAGTGAGTACGGATTCCGACTATTCTGGCCTGAACGCGAGCGACGTCGAAGTCACCAACATCGACGACGCTTCCGCGGGCGTCACCGTCAGCCGAGTGAGCGGCCTCGAGACGACGGAGAGCGGTGGCAGCGACACGTTCTCAATCGCTCTCAACACAATGCCGACGTCAGACGTGACGATCTCGCTTTCATCAAGCGATGTGTCTGAAGCTACCGTCTCACCGTCTTCGTTGACGTTCACAAGTGCCAACTACGCGTCACCACAAATCGTCGTCGCGACTGGCATTGACGACGCGACACAAGACGGAGACCAAACGTTTCGCGTCGTAACGAGCGCGGCTTCGAGTGCCGACACACGCTACGACTCTCTCGACGTTCCAGACGTGAACGGCGTCAATCGCGACGACGAGACTGCGGGCATTCTCGTCATTGCGTCCCCTTCGTTGACGACGTCGGAGACGGGCACGTCCGTGACTTTCATGCTCGTTCTGCAGGCAGAACCCGCCGCGAACGTAACTATAGCGCTAAGTTCGAGCGACACGTCTGAAGGCACGGTCTCGCCTGCCAACTTGATTTTCACAACCGCGAACTGGAACGTGCCGCGAACAGTGACGGTGCGCGGCGTCGACGACGCTGTGCTGGATGGAGATCAGATCTTCCGCATCCATGCGGGTCCGGCGACGAGTCCCGATCCTGCCTATCAAGGTCTCTCTGGGCCGGATGTGATCATTACGAACGCCGACAACGAGACGCCTCACGTCGATGTCTCGCCCGCCTTTGGGATCGTGACGACCGAGGCTTCGGGTGCCCCTGTGCCACTCACGATTTCGCTCAGCACGATGCCGACCGGTGACATCTCGTTGTCTGTCCTAAGTTCCAACACGGCCGAGGGCACGGTATTTCCGACAAGCATCGTCTTCACCACGGGCAACTGGGACACGCCGCAGACAGTCATGGTCACGGGCGTGGACGACGCCGTCGCGGATGGCGCGCGGCCCTACGAAATCGTCGTGCATATCGTCTCCACAACCGACACGAGGTATGCGGCGCTTGCGGATAAGCACATCTCTGCAACGAACATCGACAACGATGTGCCGGGCGTGCACGTGACTCCCACATCGGGATTGATGACGGACGAAACCGGCACGACGGCTGTGTTCAATGTCTATCTCGACACGCAGCCTACCGCATCGGTGACGATCTCGTTGGTGTCGAGCGATCCATCGGAAGCGCTCATTTCCGTTTCGTCCCTGACGTTTACGCCTTCAACTTATGCCGACCCGCAATCGGTGACTGTGACGGGTGTTGCCGATGGCGTGCGCGACGGAGACATCGGATTCGCCATCATCACGGGAGCTGCTGTGAGCACCGACGGTGGCTACAACGGCCTTGCCGTGCCTAACGTTAGCGGCACCAACCGCGACATCGCCACTCCGGGCATCGTTGTAACCGCCGCTCCGAATCTGACAACGTCCGAAAGCGGGACCAACGCGACGTTCACCGTAAGGCTTTTGGAGCACCCCCTTGCGAACGTTTCGGTTCCAATCGTAAGCACGGACACCAGCGAAGGTACCGTAGTTGGGACCGCCTTCTTTGGACCGCTAACCGGAAATCTCACGGTTACGATTCAAATCGTCGGCGTGGACGATGCGTTGCTCGACGGAGACCAGCCGTACACGATTCACGTCGGGCCTGCGATAAGTACAGATCCGGGGTACAGCGGATTGACGGGTGCGGATGTGCTTGTTGTAAACGCCGACGACGACACGCCCCATGTGAACGTCCTGCCGTCGAACCCGATCACGACGACCGAAGCAGGGGGCACGGACACATTCACGATGACTCTGTCGGCGGTGCCCGCAAGCGACGTCACGGTTGTTCTTAGCAGTAGCAACACGCAAGAGGGAACGGTTTCTCCATCCAGCCTCGTATTCACGCCGGACGATTAGAACGTGCCGCATATGAGCACGGTGACCGGAGTCAACGATCACACGTTTGATGCGAGCATTCCGTACACCGTGATCACCAGCAACGCGATGAGCAGTGACGCGCAGTACAACGGCCGCGCAGTTGCGGACGTCGCCGTGATCAATACGACGGCGGCTCACGAGCAGGCCTACCTCAAAGCGAGCAACGCGGACACGCTCGACGTATTCGGTGTGGCAGTAGCCATATCGGCAGACGGGAACACAATCGCTACTGCGTCGACCGTCGAGGCGAGTGCTGCGACTGGAATCGGGGGCAATCAGGCGGACAACTCTGCGCCGAGCTCAGGCGCCGTTTACATCTACACGCGCTCCGGGACCTCATGGTCACAGCAGGCCTACGTGAAAGCATCCAATGCCGAGGCCGGCGATGGCTTCGGTAGCAGCCTTGCTCTGTCGGCCGATGGAAACACGCTTGTTGTTGGAGCCCTGAGTGAAGCGAGTGGTGCCTTAGGCGTCGGCGGCAATCAGAGCGACAACGCGGCACCAGCAAGCGGTGCGGCCTATGTGTTTCGGCGAACGGGGATAACGTGGTCGCAACAGGCCTACCTCAAAGCGTCCAATACCTTCGGTGGCGCTCAGTTCGCTGCGGCAGTGAGTCTCTCCGCGGCGGGAGACGTTCTGGCTGTAGGATCGGCCAGTGAACGAAGCGGCGCCCGCGGTGTCGATGGGAATCAGTCCGATCGCTCGTTCATGTCGGCAGGCGCCGTGTATATGTTCCGGTTCGCGTCGGGTGCATGGATGCAAGAAGCCTATGTGAAAGCGTCCAACACCGATGCAGGGGACACTTTTGGAGTCTCACTCGCGCTTTCCGGGGATGGACTCACTCTCGCGGTGAGCGCGTTCTCCGAAGACAGCAACGCGGTGGGGCCGGGCGGAGAGCAGGCAGACAATTCCTACTCAAACTCGGGCGCTGTGTACCTCTTCCATCGCGATGCTGCGTGGCATCAGACCGACTACATCAAAGCGTCGAACACGGGCCTTGAAGACAGGTTTGGATCCCGCGTTGCGCTCTCAAGCGACGGCCACACCCTCGCAGTTGCTGCGTGGCAAGAGGCAAGCAACGCGCTGGGCATCAACGGAGATCAGATGGACAACAGCGGCCCTTCCCCCGGCGCTATCTACGTCTTTAACCTCGGTTCGACGTGGTCGCAGCAGGCCTACATCAAGAGTTCAGCTCCAGGGCAATTTTTTGGAGCCGCCCTCTCGCTCACGCCGGACGGAAATAGCCTCGCAGTGGGGGCCAGTCTGAGCAATGGCGAGGTGGTCGACATCGGAAACCCATCGTCAGCGATTACGCAAACAGGCGCGCTCTTTTTGCTCCGGCGTGCAGGTGGTGCTTGGTCGCAGAACGCGGTGATCCGCTCACGCTTCCCTAGCGGCGGTGATGCGTTCGCATCGACATGCGCGATCGCGAACGACGGGCACACGATCGTCGTCGGAGCGGCACGCGAAGATGGAAGCGCGGCCGGCACGGACGAGTCGGACAACTCGCTCACGGACAGTGGCGCCGTGTTCATCTTCGTCGACGAGTAGTCCGAACTGCCGGAACTGACAGAACGCGACTCGAGCTAAGATTGCTCTCACGAAGCCTGATGCGGTAGCGCTGCTTGGCGAATCCGAGATTGTGAACGAGGACTCCACCACCGAAGTCCTAACGGTGTACGTCGAAACACGGAGCACGCAACGACGCTTCATGATTTCAGTTCGGAAGCGCAAAGCCGCGTCCTGGCGTGTCTGGGAATCGAACGCACTCGACGAGCCCATCGAAGTCGCAGCGAGCATCCCCGGCACGGTGCTCGCGGGGTTCTTCCAATAAGCGTTGATTCCGAGAAACCTCTTACTATCTTATGTAACGGGTTGTTTTTAGAAGAACGCGTGGCGTGCGCGCCCGTTACCGGTCGCCTTCGGGAAGCGGGGTTGCGTTGGGGCATTCAGCGTTCGTGATTGCTCGTTCCCGATCGAAGCGTTCCAAGAGTGCCATCCATTGCGAAGCCACTGCGTCCCGTGCGCGTCGCACATGTGAAGCACAATTGATGGCTAGCTCGAACGGAGTGCGGCGTAGCGGACAAAGTTCCGCGCGAAAACGTTGCGCTTCGGCGGGTGTCGAACCGCGAGCCGAGGTATCGACCAATGCTTGCGTGATGTCTTGCAGGTCTTGCACTGCAAGCATGCACACGCGAGAGAAGAACACGAGTGACTCGCGTGGGAGCTCGTCGCGGGGCCAGCATGCCGCTTGGCTCATGCGCATGTGCCCGACGGACCATGGTCGCAGGACGTCGTTCGCCCATGTCTCAAGCTCAGCATGCGTTGCGTTTGCCGGAACGTTGGGACGCTCTCGATGACTGCGATCAAATCGTCGAACGATCGCAGTTTCGCGCTCAGTCCACTGCGCTTGCGCGTTGGTGGTCAGAGGAAGACCTTCTCGCGGTGCAAGAGTTGGCTGCGAATCACCTGACGCCGCCGAAGCGTTCGGTGCTTGCGCGACGACCAGCGGCGCGTTCGACGGACGAGGACCAGCGCAGGAGGCCGCAAGGCAACCAACAACCAGAACTGCTGCCATCCGAACGTGCATCACGCCCCTCTTTCTGAAGCGACGATACAGGATGCGCGCAGAGCGATAAACACGGAACCCGGGTGGCGACGGTCCAGGAGCCTGCTACGCCGGGGATAGTCGTTTCAAACGCGTTTTCTAAAATCGCTTGCTGAGGCGCTTCCCGGGTAGGTTTACATATCGCCCTAAGGACGATTTACGACTTTTGGCGTGATGTCGTGATGTTGAGTCGGAAACGGGAATTACGCCGGGCTCGTTTCGATGTCTCGTTTCGATGTCTCGTTTCGATGTCAGTTCCGAGAGAAGAAGTTCAACGGCTGAGCTGACATCAGGCGTATCCGCGGGTTGCGAGTAGCGTCTTGATGCGCTTGTCGTCTTTCGCTTTTCCGCTTACGGCCCTGAATCGACGGAGTGTTTTCGGCAGCGGTGAATCGATCAGCTGTTCGAGGTTCACCGCCGTGCGACTGATAAAAAGATCCTCGAGGGCGCGAAGCTTCGTCAGGCCATCGATGCGCGCCAGAGTCTTGCAGTTGTAGATGTAGATCTTCTTCAGACGAGTGTTCGTCGCACACGAGAGCGATTTGAGCTGAAGCTGATCTTCGAGTCGCAACGTTTCCAACGAAGGAAACACGTTCAAGTCGAGCTTCGACAATCCACGCACGCGCGTCACCTGCAAATGCTGAAGCTTTTTGTGCGCGCACTCATCCAGATTGGCGCGACCGCCGAGCAGGACACGCAGCTTCTTCAGATGCGGCATCGTGGCTACGAAAGCGAGAGAAATGTCCTGTGGAATATAGTGCAGATGGAGGTATTCAACGTTGGGATGACTTTTTAGTCCGTGCACGACGTTGTGGCTCTGCTTCATGAGCGAAACATGCGTGAGCTTTTTCATGCGGGCGAGCGGTGCAAGATCAAAGAAGCCTTTCTTCGACTCGCCAAGGGCCAGGTGACGAAGTTGCTCAAAAGAACCAGCGGTCAGGAGCGAAGGGTCGGGCACGTTTGCCACACCGAGCTCCAGCTCCTGCAAGTGCTTGAGGTCGATCAGATGTGATATGCCCTCGATTGTCTCAACCATGTTGATGCATAGCGCAGCAACATTTGGCAGACGTTTGAGCACGCTGCAGTCAAAGGTCTTCATTCCATAAAAACGAACTTCGAAGAGAGGTCCATGCTTCTTTGAAAGAAGATCGAGCGCTGCAAAGTCAATGTTAGCGAGTGGAGTCGACGAGTACTGAACAACGACCTGCTTGCCGTCAGCGATGAGCTTGCCGACTTCGGCGGCACTCGGCGGCGAATCCGTGAACCTGAGTTTCTCTCGCTCAACGCTTAAGTCGGGCATGCGCGCGAGTCTAATACGTGCGCTCTCAGAACGTGTGCTCGACGGGTGTAAGGCCTGAAGCCCATCGGCGTTTGTTCTCCACAAGATGCAAATCGGGGATAGTCGTTTCAAACGCGTTTTCTAAAATCGCTTGCTGAGGCGCTTCCCGGGTAGGTTTACATATCGTCCTAAGGACGATTTACGACTTTTGTTGTGATGTCGTGATGTTGAGTCGGAAACGGGAATTATGCCGGGCTCGTTTCGATGTCAGTTCCGAGCTGAGCAGAAAGCGCGGTTGGACCGGCTAAGCACAACAACGCGCTATCCAATTCAAGTGCCCTCGTAGGGTGTGTGTGGCAGTGTTCGGCGCATGACACGCGAGTGGGTACACCTTCTGTTGATTCTATGCGCGATGCAGTTTGCCGGCTGCTTTGCCGCGCATGAGCTTACGGCTCCAGGGGTCGAAGCGGATCTGCGCATCGCGATTACGACGCCATTGGTTCCCAACGTCGATTTCGTCCGCGCACAAATGTTCATCCTGCGGGTCGCTCCCGAAATCGGCGAAGAACTCATTTTGGCGTCCTTCGAAACCAACTTCTCGGGACTCGACGCTCCGAACGGCCTTCGCGACCAGATTGTTGGTTCTCTCGGAGACATGCCGTCACCGGGCGAATACGAAGTTGTCGTGCGCCTAACACGAGCCGACGATGCAACCTGCGACGCGACGCGAGTACGCCTGCACCTTCCACTAAGAACGGAGACCCCGATCGTGCTGTACATTGGAGGCAACTTCTTCGATCCGATTGGCGGTTGCCGTCCGACCCCGGAATCTTCGGCTGCCTCCCTCGGAATCTGAAGGCAGAAAGTCGTCAGCTTATCTCAGAAGGATGTGGCTCCGGCCTCGCGCAAACAGATTCGTTGGTTCTCGCAATTGTCGTTTCCGAGGCAATCGTGAGCGTTGTCCCGTGAAGCTTCGTTCAACGCGGTAAAACTCTCACAGAGAGAACGCGGAAACGAACACTCGAAACTTTCCTGAACACAAAACTGATAGTCGGCACGGGTCGCATACATGGGATCCGTGTCTTCAATCGCTTGCGTAAAACAGTCTTCATCGCCCGCTGCACAGTCGATTGTCGCAGAGCAACGAATGAACTCCTCAACATAAGCCGGGTTTGCGTGTGGATCGAACTCAGCACCGAACTCCTCAAGGCAATCCGCGAGGCACCCGGTTTCGGGATCGCAACGATCCTGGCGAGCGCAGATCCCTTCGCAGATGGACGGATTACGATACTCCCCCGCATCGATGGTTAGAAAGCCGTCCGAAATGTCGCCATCGCTCGCGACGCTCGCATCGACAGGAGTGCCTGCATCGGTCGTAGGAGATGTCGCATGACTCCCAGCGCAACTCGAGAGAACCCATGCCAAAAGAACAGTCGCGACTCGTTTCATGAAGCCTACCGTGCATCACATTCTTAACAAGTGCACGCACCTTGAATCGGGACATCACGACCAACACGGGACCTAACGAATTCTTTTCGGAGGAACGAATGATCTTACTTCGCGTATGCGTATCGTGTTGTGCCCTCTTACTTTTTGTCGGCGTGTTCCGCGCGCGTGGTGAACGAAGCCATGCGAAGCGGAGAATGTTTTTCGGGGCGAAGCCTCATGACATCACGGTGCAAATCGTAAATCGTACTTAGAAGGCTATGCAAACTTGCCGTGCAACCAACTAGGCAGGGCGGAACAGAAAGCGCTTTTGGAGCGGCTAAGCACAACGCTTGTCGCGAAATCCTAGCCCACGTAGCGCACAGGCGCTCCTACATAGCGCAGAAGTTTATTGGGGCGCCAAATGGAGATAGCGTCGTACTTCTACCAGTTCGCCGATGGAGAGCCAGGACCGTCCTGATCGTATTCTGCATGGTGCTCGGTATTCGATAAGATTCCGATCTCGCCCAGAGTTCCATTCCGCTCGCGAGGGGTCATCTACAGTCGTCGTCATCGTAAAGGCGATTGAATCAGCGTTGAGTTGAATCGGGCTGGAATTGACC
Organism: Sandaracinaceae bacterium; assembly: GCA_016712745.1. Classification (GTDB taxonomy): domain Bacteria; phylum Myxococcota_A; class Polyangia; order Polyangiales; family JADJQN01; genus JADJQN01. Next base: position 38,313 of record JADJQN010000004.1, on the reverse strand, counting down.
CGGTTTGATGGACTGGTTTGTTAAGCTGCCTGACTGAGATTCTGTTCGTGTGTCCTTTTAAATTCGGCGGGGCTGATTCCGCCGAGCGTTGAGTGCCTGCGGTGGCGATTGTAGAAGACCTCGACGTAGTCGTGGATGGCGCGTGCAGCGTCGTCTCGCGTGGGCCACGACTGGCGATACACGAGCTCGCGCTTGAGCGTCGCAAAGCTCTCACTCACCGCGTTGTCCCAGCATTTCCACGTCCGCTCATCGAGCATGTGAGGCCGTTCTCACGCAGCATGAGCTGATAGTCGCGGCTCGTGTACTGAGAGCCTCGGTCCGAATGAGCCAGCAAGTTTCCAGCTTCGACCGGTCGCTGACCGAGCGCCATCGAGAGGGCGCCGAGTGTGATGTCGACCTGCATATCATGTCGCATCGACCAGCCGACGACGCGTCGTGAGAAGAGGTCGATGACTACCGCGAGGTAAAGCCAGCCTTCCCATGTCTTGATGTACGTGATGTCAGAGGCCCACGCACGGTTTGGCGTCTGCACCTCAAACTTTCGGTCGAGCACATTGGCTTGGTGCGGTCCCGTTGTTGGAGCGGCACTCGCGTGACGCCATTTCGACTGAATCGAGCCGAAATCCCGTGCTCACGCATCAGGCGCGCAATGCGCTTTTTGCTCGTTCGTTCGCCACGCGCACGAAGTTCGTCAAGCACTCGCGGACTTCCGTACACGCCGCGACTCGCGCGATGCACAGATACGATTGTCGTCGCAAGCTCCGCATCGCGAAGCGCATGCGCCGAAAGTTCGCGCTTGAGCCACGCGTAGTAGCCACTCTTCGATACACCGAGCATTCGACAAATCACGGGCACGCCGTATTTCGCGTTCTGCGCGCGGATGAAGTCAAACTTCACTTCGATTCCTTCGCGAAGAACGCCGCCGCTTTTTTTAGGATTTCGCGCTCCTCTTTCAGAACACGATTCTCTTTGCGCAGCTGCGCAAGCTCCGCGCGCTCAGCGGTCGTCAACGCGCCGGCGGGCCCCGACCCGCATCGACTTCCGACTGCTTCAGCCATACTCGAAGTCCCAGATCGCGACCCCAAGGTCCTTCGCGACCTCCGCAACGCTTTTGCCACTTGTGCGGCACAGCTCCACCGCTCGCGCTTTGAACTCGTCGCTAAATGTTCTGCGGGCTCTTTGTTCCATGGACACTCCACGAGGCATTGTCGCCTCTAGATTTGTGTCCATCAAACCGGGTCAATTCCAGGCCGCCGTATCCGAACGAAATTCGCAGTAGCTCCTCCAGGGTGATTGGCGCGCGGAGTGGGTCTTGCACACCCAAAAACAACTCCGTGGCGGATAGTCGGTTCAAACGCGTTCTCGTAAACACCCGTTCGATGGCGTTGATGGACGAGTTTACATATCGCCCCAAGGACGATTTACGACTTTTTGTTGTGATGTCGCGGCGTTCACTCGAGAACGGAAATTATGCCGGGCTCGTTTGGGCGGCAGTTCCGACAGTGGCCTTGATCCGCTCCGCGGGTTGATGCTTACGACGTCATCAACTCGCTGATGACATCGCTCGTTCGTGCCGCATCGAGACCGAACGCGGTGAGCTCGGCGCCGACGGCGCGTGCAATCGTGTAAGGCACGCGCGATGCGTTGCCGGGCGAGTCGGGGAAGCGATAGTGCATGCCGCCACGCAAAGCGCCGCCCGCAAGGCCGGCGACGATGAGCGGATAATCGGTATGCGTATGGATAGGGGCGTATCCCGTGCACGAGGTTCCGTAGACGGCGATGTTATCGAGCAAGTTTCCGGTGCCGTCCGGCGTGTTGCGGAAGATCTCCAGCGTGCGTCCGAAATGCCGCATCGATTCGGTGAGGGCGGCTTCCATGGCCACGAGATACCCGTTGTCTGTCGTACCGTCGGAAAGATGGGTCATCGCATGCAAACCTTCGGGCACACCCGGATTTCCGACGATGTCCGGCACTTCAGGAACTTCATAGTAAGACGTGAGCGCCGCAGGACCTGTATACATATACGAGGCGACGCGGGTGAGATCGCAGGCGAGGGCCATTGCGAGCAGCTCACTCATGATGTCGTTGAACCTCGTGAAGATCTTCACCGGGCCGAGGATGTCGTCCATCACGGCGTCCGTGATCTCGCCGCTCGGATTGGTGGGGGCTGTGCACGTGGGGCCCGTCGATCCGATGCGTAGCTCGAGCTCACGCAAACTTGTCATATGCTGATCAAGGCGCCTGCGATCCGATGCAGTGAGAGATGAGGCGAGCGAAGTCGCGTCTTCAAGCACAGCGTCAAGAACGCTTCCGCGAAAAGCGCTAAACGGATCGACGCTTTCCACCGAGCCAAAGAGGCGACTAAACACACTGCGCGGATCGCGGTCGTACTCGTTGGGCATGCCCGGTCCACGATGCGATATATAGTTACTAGCAGTACCGGGTGTGCTGACGAGGTGCCATGCGCCAGCAAGTTCCAGGGATCGGAGGCCACCGGGCGACATCGGGATCGCGTCTGCAATAAGCTGGTCGATCGAAGCTGACGAGGGCGTGCCGTTGTCTCCGGGCGTGATGAGACTGCTGCCGGTCAGCGCACCAGTAGCGCCTCCGCTATGGGGGAACCAATCGTTCTTAAGCTCGCCGTTCGTGACGACCGAAATGTAGGGCTGCAGCGCCGGCGTTGCGACTTGCGCGAGCATGGCCGGCGGTGTCCAGACCATTCCAGTTTCGGTCGGGATCCAACGCTCGGGCACGACACCGTTGCCCCAGAACCACGTGAGGAAACGTTTGGGCGGAATAGGCGAATCTGCGCGCGCGCGCGAACCGCGAAGAAATAGGGACTCCAGAGTCGGCAAGCCCACTGCGACGGCCGCGCCGGTAGCGAGCACACCGCGGAGAAAGCGACGACGACCTATGGAGTGAACGGGCATTTCGCGGTTCCCGGTTAGCGAAGGCGTTGTGTAGCTAGCAACTTGTTCGGATCATTAGGCGTCGAAGCTGCACCGGCATTGAGCTTCCCGTCGCACGCTGCAACCACTGCCACCGCCCACAGGGTTATGCGTTTAAGTCGGTGTACATATCTACACAGACGGAGTGCAATTGTCGATGTCGTTCTCTGCCCACCTACACAGCGCAACACCCCCCAATTACGACGGCGCGCGCCGAACTCCGACGCAAACCCTCGAGGCAGGCGGGGATAGTCAGCTTAAACGTGTGTTTCTAACGCACGGTCGGTAACGGCCACGACGCAAGTTTACAAGTCATCCCAAGGACGATTTACGACTTTTTGTTGTGATGTCTTGATGTTGAGTCGGAAACGGGAATTATGCCGGGCTCGTTTCGATTTCAGTTCCGAGGCCGTCGCAAGCGTCGCAATCGCGCCCATTGTGATCGCCGAAGAAATTGTTTGGCGGAGCGTTGTTCAGGATGCTTTGGTCAACCGTATCGGTCTGCGTTGGGGTGTCGTCGTAGCGGCGGTCCTCTACGCGGTTTCGCTCGCTCCTCTCGGTTCGCCTGTGCTCATACTCGTCGCGCTCCTGTGCGGCCTGACGTGGAGCGTGTTGCGAGCCACAACCGCGAGCTTGCTCGCTCCCATCGTGGCTCATCTGGTCTGGGATCTGATGGTGCTTTTTCTTGTGCCTCTCGACGCTGCTTGATCACGCCGGGTCGATAACCGGCAATACGCCGACCTTCTCGGTAAGCATGAGCTCGATGATGTCTTCCACTGCGGTGCTCACGCATGAGAACGCGTTTATGCCTGCTATCCTCTGCCTACTTCATTCACGACGCGAACAACTCAGTTCGAATCTCGCCGCGTGCGCCGAAGTTCGCGACGTCGGATGAGATCGTCCATGCGTTTAGGTTGCGGGGGCCGGAAGTCGGAAACTTCTTCGGTCTTGTAGCTCCTGCCCACGACATCGTGCGTTTCACGAATGCTGTACGTGGACAGGTGCGCATCGAAGTTGTGAGCGGCGAGCAACGCAGCTCGCACCTCGTCAACCGAGAGGGCGTGGAGGACGTTGTCCGTTCGGTTTTGCGCGGTGCATCAGTGAGCTCTCTGCGGAGCTCTCTGCCGACCACAATTCTTCACGGAGTGCACGTGACGCCCACGCCGCCTAACTCGTGGCAATTCGGGCAGGGCGCGAGCGCTGGCGACCCGTCGGGCGCGCCGCAGTCACCTACTGTCCATTTGTGAGAGTCATTCACGCACGTTTCGACAAACGAAGCCGGCGGAGGAACGCACGAAGGAGGATAAGCGCAATTTCCCGTCGAGATGTCACACAGCCCACCGCTGCGCGGCATAGTCGTCAAGCAGTCATGCTCGATGCGTTGCCATTCGTGACAGTACTCAGTGTGCATCTCGTCCACGCAGCTCGACGCTCTTGTCGCAACGTCGCAGAGTTCGGCGCCGTCGATCATGCAGAGAGGCGTGCTACCGTCCGGGGGTGTGAAGCAGTGTGCCGGAATAGCAGGGCCTCCCACACCCATGTGAAACATGCCTGTGCATTCTTCAACATGCTCGTAGCCATACTGAGCGATCAGAATGGCGCCCGTTCCTACGCACGCCACATTCACTTCGTCCCTTGTCGCGGGTAGGGAGCTCAGAACCCAATCCGGTGGAAGACAGATGACGCCTGCAAGTGGCGGCGGAAGCGTCGCGCATGCGTGCCCGGCAAGCTCGTCTTCGGCCGCGCAGATAGGGCGAATCACTCCATCGCCGAAGTCCGTTTCCATGCAGCCTCCCGCTTCGCAGCTTGCAACGAAGGTTGCTGGATCACACGGTACTTCGGAAGGATCCACGCATCGCGCGAAGTGTGGGTCAAAGCCCGGCATTCGCGGTTCGATGTCGACTATCTCACACGTCCCACCTTCGAAAACTGCGGAGCAGTCGAGCTCGTGCGCTTCGCCTGGGTGCACTGTCACCGGGTACGTCCCCGGCTCCCACGCGTTCCACGGTCCGAAACAGTTGCGCGCAACGTTGCCAACGCACGTGTTGAGGACCAACGTTGGATCGCAAACACCAACCGCTGGCGAGCACGTGGCGTACTGGCTCGTGATGCCCTCACTCACGTAGTCCCATTCAAAGCACGGCGCCTCTGAGGGGCAACGCGCAGTTCCGGGACCCTTGTCACATTCAACATAGCCCGACGTGCCATTGCATACGCCCACGATGCGGCGAGTACTCGTCGATGAGGCGCATTCGCCAGCGACGTCTGCGTCGCTCTCGGTTGTCGAGCTATCTGCGACCGGAGCGCCATCCACGACATTGTTTGCATCCACGTCCAGTGCAGCGTCTGCGCCACCATCCATCGATGCGCCACCGCAGACTTCGCCGAACGGAAGGCATACGTTCACACAACAGAACTGCGACGACGTGCATGCGCTGCAAACATTCGGCTCGCCAGCCGGAGTTGACGTTGTGCATGCGACTAGGAGCAACGATGGAAGCAAGATCACAATAAGGCGAAGAGTAAGTGTCATGACACTTGCGGTTGCCGCATGTGCACTCGCTATTCAACCGCCGCATGTCTTATTCGAAGAGCCGTCGCGGATAGATGGGATGAAGCGGCTGACCCCCGTGACGTGATGGCAAGATGCCTCACAAGGATAAAACGCGGTTGGAGCCGCAAACGGAGGTCAGCCTATGGAAAGATTGGCATCGATGTGCACAAGGTTTCAAGCCAGTTGTGCATCCAAACGGTGGACGGCGAAATTTTGAGCTTCGCATCCCGACGACTCGCGAGTCGTTCAAGAAGTTTCTGGGCGAGCGAGCGCCGGCTCGGGTCTTGATGGAGGCCTCGACCGAAAGCGAGTGGGTCGCTCGTTGCATCGAGGCGCTCGGTCACGAGGTCATTGTCGCGGACCCAAACTTTGCGCCGATGTATTCGACGCGCAGTCGCAAGGTGAAAACCGACAAGCGTGACGCTCGTGCCTTGTGCGATGCATGTGCTCTTGGCGCGTATCGCGCGTCGCATCGGACGAGTGACGCGAGCCGGGACTCCGAGCGCACGTCGCGGTGCGCGAGGTGCTCGTGCAGACGCGTACGAAGTACATTTCGCTCGCGAGGAGTCTCTTGCGCCAGCAAGGCCATCGCGTGCCAAGCGGAGGAGCTCCGACTTTCGGCAAACGTGTTCTTTCGCTTGAGCTACCCAAGTCGTTGTGCACAGAGCTTGCGCCGTTGCTCGCGATGATGGAGCAGCTCAATAAGCAAATCGCTCGCATCGACAAACAGCTCGAGCGCCTCGTCGCGTCGTCGCCGACAGCGGAGCGTCTGTGTACGACCCGAGCGTAGGCACGGTGACGGCCGTGACGTTTGTTGCGATGGTCGACGAGGTCGCTCGCTTTGAGACCGCCAAGCAGGTGCGCGCGTACTTCGGTCTTGTGCCACGCGAGATGAGCTCAGGTGAAAAGCGCAGCACCGCGGACGCATCACCAAAGCTGGAAACTCACGAATGCGCTACCTGCTTGTGGAAGCCGCGTGGGGATTCTGCGTTACGAGCGAGAAGAGACACGCGCACTGCGTGAATGGGCGCTTCGCATCGCGGTGCGACGAGGAAAGCAAATCGCGGCGGTCGCGCTTGCGCGAAAGCTTGCGGGCATTCTCTTTGCGATGTGGCGCGACGGCACGACGTTCGGGCAACGCAATCTCACCACGCAGGCACTGGCTGCGTAGTCATTCAGCTCGGAGGAACGTTCTAAAGACCCAGACACCCGACGTGGACGTGATGGAAAAGATTTGGGCGGTTGAGCACGGTGTACCGACGGGCCTCTGTCGAGAGCCGAAGGATAGAATGTGCCAACCACCTACCGAACCCCACTATGCGCCGCGGCCATCGTGCCGCCACAGCCGCGCGCGAACAGAAGGGATGACAACCATCTCGCTTCCACACTCAACGAAAACGGAGATACGACAACGAGGAAACTAATTCACCGAAGCATGCTTGACGGGAACGGCCGCTTCACAGAAGAAGGATGACAACCATCTCGCTTCCACACTCAACGAAAACGGAGATACGACAACGAGGAAACTAATTCACCGAAGCATGCTTGACGGGAACGGCCGCTTCACAGAAGTCGGTTCAAACGCGTTCTCGTAAACACCCGTTCGATGGCGTTGATGGACGAGTTTACATATTGCCCCAAGGACGATTTACGACTTTTTGTTGTGATGTCGTGATGTTGAGTCGGAAACGGGAATTATGCCGGGCTCGTTTCGATTTCAGTTCCGACGAACTCTCTACGCGGGCGGTCCGAACGTCGATGAGCAGTCGGACGAACCGGCTTCGCGACGCAGCCTTTGTCCGGGTCGAAACTCAGTGCGGTTGATCCGCGCAGCGCTCCGGGACGACTGCGTCTGCGAAGTTCACGAGCAGCATTGTTTCCGGAAGCGGGTCGCCGTTTGAATCGCAACGGTCAGGGCCGATTGTGATGAGCGTGGGGAGACCGGTGTCGTTGAGATAGAGAGGCGGGTAGTCCGCCTCATCGGCGATGGTATATCCCGGCGAACGATTGGGCGTCGATGCGTGTCCCGCGGGCGGCTCATGTGCATACGCTTCCCACTCGGCGACTGTCTTCTGCGCGAGATTCATCTCGTAGTCGCGAATCCAACCTGTCGCCCCGGTGTCGCAGGTCACGCGCCACCATTGCTGAGTGCTCGCGACTTCGTAGTATCCCTCAAGCAACGTGCAGTGCGTGCCCGTGGGAACCGTCCCTGCTGGCGCCGCGCCGCTGGTCGCGGTAGCGCGCAACGTTGCTTCGGGCTCAGGCAATGTCCCGCCGATGTCACCGACGTGAATGCCGCCCCACGCGCGAAGCTCATTGATCGAGGCAAGGCGATCGGCCTGGAAGAAGTAGTTGTCCCAGAATGTGCCGTAGTCGATGTTGTTACCCGCGCCGTCTGTGAGCAGGTGCACGAAGTTCATCACGCGTGCGCGCGTGTGAAGCATGTAAACGCGGTTCGAGTAAATCTGATGCTCGAAGTTCTCGACGAAGCAGCCGTATCCTTCGCGATTGCACGTATCACGGACGCCCACGGATTGATCGTAGAACTGAAGTCCAGACGCGCCGACGCCATCTCCGGGATGCGTTGTGTAAACGAGGTTGTTGCGTACGATGTGGCGCCGCGAGTTGAAGTTGTTGTCGAGCGTGATGCCGCCGTTCGCGAAATCTGACACGACGTTCTCTTCAATGATGCCATCGAGGTCGTCGTGATCGCCGGTGCTGATGCCGCTCGAGATCGCGCGCCGATTGATGAAGTCGAGCGGTGTGCCCTCTAGGTAACCGTGGGCGCCGCGAACGATATTGCGTCGCACGAGAACGCCTGCGACCGGCTCCGTGCAAATCGCGCAGCCGTCGTTCAGCTTCTGCGAAATGTCCTCGATGAGGTTTCCGCTGAACTCGCCACCACCAATGTGATTGATGCCGGTGTAGCCGATGTTGCGCACGATGTTGCTTGAGAAGGTGGGAGCGCCAGACACGTTGTTGAGCGCGAAGTACGTCCACAGCGATTGATCACCACCGAGCCAAGGCTCGATTGCGATGCGTTCGATGCGATTGCCGCGGTACAAATGTCCGTTGCCGCCACTGAAGATGCCCATGTTGTAGACGTCGTGCATGTAGTTGTTGAGGAAATTGTTTCCGTGAGTGAAGTCGTCGCCGGATGTGCCGTTCTTCACTGCGATGAACGCGTACCGTAGCTCGCTGTTACGCACGGTTATGTTGGATGCGTCGCCAGGAACACTTGGGCCATCGCCGATCTCGATGATCGGGTCGATGTACTTCTCGAGCACGAGATTCGCGATCGTAATGTGGTGGTGGGCGTCCGCGAAATAGAACGCGTGATAGTCGACGGCAACATCGACGGTCAGGGTGTTGGGATCCGCGTTGCCAGGTGCCCAGAATGAAAGCTCACCCGTCGAGCTGTCGTAGTACCACTCACCCGCGTGATCGAGGAGCTCGCGATCATTCTCGACGAGGTACGCCCAGCCGGCTTCCGGGTACCACGAGTCCGGACAGGCCGGGCTTGGCCGGTAGCACTGCTCCTGCGGCGTCGTCATCGTGATGGTCGTACCGCTGTGTTGCACGATTGGAAACTGTGCGTACGCCCAGTTGCTATGGCGATAGAACGCGCGCGCCGACAAGATTCACCGACGTTGGCATCTCGCTGTCGATCAAGAATGTAGTGCCGTTTCCATTGCCATTTATACGGTCCGTCAGAAAGAACTGCGTCGTGCCATCCGCACTCACATCCGGTTCGCGCGCGAGCGTCTGTGGCGTGTTGCCGATGTACACGTACTTCACGGGACGACCTGGGCCAATGTTCGTGTGATAGATATGACCGGACTCGACAGTCCAATCCGTTGCCGCAATCGCACCCGTGATGATCGGTGCCGCACCGGTTCCGTACGCCTTGTATTCGATGTTGCGTTCGGCGGTTCCCGCGGGATTGATCCAAATGGTTCCGCCGTAACGATTCGATTCGCCGTCACCACGGCACACGCCGCCGCGCTTGAAGAAGACGCGCGCACCAGGTTGCAGTGTGCTTGATGCTTCGTCGTTGAAGTGGTGAATGGTACGCCACGGCGTTGCGGCCGAGAGGCCGTTGTTTGAGTCGTCACCCGCGGTGCAATCGATGAAGTAGTCGGGTACGCCGAAGGGATTGGCTGCGGGGCTCACGTCTTGGTCATTAAGCGGACCTACTGGTCCTGCAAGTTCCATGACCGGACCCGCCGCGGCATCGGGAATGATGATCGTGGCATCGAAGCCAGCGCCGTCGGGAAAAATGATCGCACCATCCGCCGAAACGACCGTCCCATCGGGCAAGGTGACATAGCCATCCATTGGAATGTAGCCGTCCATCGGAACGCCACCATCATTTGCCGCAGGCGTGCCGCTAAGCTGGCCAGTGCAAGCGGTGAGTACAAACAAGCAAGCGATCCGAATCGGGCGGGCGGCAAATTTCAGCATGGATTTTAGGCTAACGTCGTACTCACACGTCGTAAAGAGCGCGTCTCAACTGAACCCAACTGCGTACGTTGCCCCACCACGTCTCTTAGCGCTGACACAATCTGGCTCGACCTATGATCGCAACAATCGCAGGAAGATAGGCGCGACCAACGCGAACTGCTGAGTAGCTGCGCGTGGGCGGTTTGGGTCGACGACCTCGCTGCGCAGAAAACATCTCAGTCGCCGGTCGCGCAGTTGGCGATCGTGCGGGTCGAGGAGCAGGCGCAAGAGCTCATCAGCGATTGACGCGAAGAGCACCGCCAATCGGTCAAGCGGTGTGCGTCGCACGTTGCTTCGTGCGTAGCGCGGGCCCATCCATGATGGCATGGGCTCCTTCATCATTGTCTCGCCAGCGTTAGCCGTTCATTATGAATGGTCATGCCACACCGCTACGTCACTCCTCTCTTCGCGTTCGTTTCTGTTGTTGCACTGGCAGCATGCGGTGGCGCGCTTGGCTCCGAGCCTGCGGATGGCGCAACAGCCTCCGACTCGAGCATCGATGGAGGCGTCATTCGCCTCGACGCCGGTCCCCGCGATGCGATGGTGTTCACGGGTGACGGTGCTTGCATCGCACCCGGGCCGGTCGCGCCAGTCGTCTACCTACCGTGCGATCCGGTTCCGGCACCCACCGAGTGCGTGGCGGGGACGAGCTATCCGCCAGCAGCACGCTGGTCGTTCGATCCAGGCGCGACCACCACGGACACGTCGGCCGGCGGCGCGCGCCCACTTTCGCCACCGATCATGGCCGTCGCAGAGGCATCGGCCATCGGAGGCGGATACGCGTTCGTCAAACACCCGGACGGAATCTTCACAACGAGCGGCAACGCCAACATCGTCACGGGCAACAACGCCACGATCGAGTTGATGATGCGATTCAGTCAGCCGCTCGACTGGACGGGCCTTCCTGCGTGGGCCCTCGGAAATCGCACAGACCTGTTCAACTTCGGCGGCGCGTCCTTTCACTACTCTCGCGACGAGATGTCGGTCGACGCAGGCGATGGCAGCGCGCGGTTCACCATGGACGGTGGTGGCGTTGCCACCTGGGCGCACCTTGCCGATGGCGATTGGCATCACGTCGCCATCGTGATCGCGAGCGCGAGCGGCGGTCTCGCTGTCACGCTGTGGATCGACGGTGAGAGCCCCCTCGAGTTCACGCAAGTGGTTGAAGGGTCGCTGTCTCCGCTTACGCGCGTGCAGCCTGGATTCTATGCGAGCAAAGGTGTCGACGTCGACGAGCTCTCGCTCTACGCACAGTCACTTCCCGCGAGTTTGATCGCGCAACGCTCACGCGAAGCGCACGCAGGCACTCGACCCACGGACTCGGATCGATGCGAGCCGCGTCAGTGCACGCGACCGGCGCATGGCGTGGGAATCGTGAGCCAGTTCTTCGAGCCCGGCTTCGACGAGGATGTTCCCTATGCACCCTCGATGGGCACGTTGACGCAGCTCATGTCGGCACCGCTGCCTCGTCACAAGCGCGGTCACACAATGCCGCGAATCTCTTCGTTCTGGACGCACAGCACCTACTCTGTCGCCACCGACGACCCGGCGGCGTACTCGCACCCCGGCCTCGCGGGAAGCGTTTCGCAACGGGACACCGACGTCCTGCGCGCGCCCGAAGCCGAAGAGCTCGCGTCGCGATGGAACTACAGCGTGAGCGCGGGTCTGACGGGGCACGCAAACTCATACCCAGACGACAATCCGTACACGCAGTTCGTCCGTTCGATGCCCGATCAGTGGCCTCTCGAAAACATGTGCGGCATCACGAACGAAGGCACCATCGGCCTCAGCGTCGTCGACGCCGCTGGCGACGTCCTCGGGGTCTCGCCTGCTTCGCCTCTTCCTCCGTACGAGGATCTTGGATACGCCAACTGCGGCGAGGACCAAGGCGACACCGACGAGCTGTTCGGCCGCAGAATCGATGTCGTCCAGTTCGACATCGAAGGTGTGTCGGCAGCGACGTTCCAACGTCTGGCCACCGATGATTGGGAGGCCGTGGACGACTTGCCCGCGAACGTCCCGACGCGCTCCTTTTGCGAGGGCTTAGGATTGCCGTGGCGCGAATGCTTGTCGAAGGGCGTGTCGGAGCAGCATATCGCTATGATGGATGGCGCGCGTCGCGACTACACGCAACGTCCCGCCGTGCATGTCTATGGCGTGAGCGGGAACGAATTCTACGACGGTGACTTCGACTACATGCGACTGCAGAATGAACCGATGCCTGCGAGCATCGACCCGTTGTCGGACGGCTCGGATCGCTTTCGCTATTCGACCCCGTACATCTACCCGTACAGCAGCTACCGTTGGTACTACACCCTCGCTGATCGACATGGCGTGCAATGGCTCCTCGAATCGCGCCAAGTCGAGATCGACGCGGGCAGCCCTTGGGCGTTGCCATACGTGGCGGCCGGTTGGTCCTACAAGGAAGAGAGGAACATCCGTCCCGGCCAATGGCTCGGCATGCTGAAGATCATGGGCGCAGCAGGTGCGCTCTCGTATGTGCCCGCGTTCTTCGTGATTCCGAGCGAGCTCGGCGGTTCGTGCTCGTGGGGCGTCTGCAACGATCTCGATTGTCAGGCGTCGGACACGACCTGCCAAGCGCAAACGATACAGAATCCGAATCACCACGCATGGCAAACACTCACGCCATCCTACGCGCAGGCCGCGATCAGCCGCGGGGAAGACATCATGCGCAGTGCATCGTCCGAGTGGATGGGGGCGCTGCCGACGAACTCGCCGTCGATCATCGCCACCGGCCAACGTCTCGGGACACGAGCTCTGATTGCAGTGGCGCTCATGCCCAACTCGAACGACGCAGCATCGCACCAAGTGACCACATCCACCGCGTTGGTCGGTGTCGATCACGATGGCGAGTCGGGCACACCGCTCAAGCACATGCGGTTCGACGCGCGCATTCAAGGCAGCGTCTACATCGCGGACTTCGCAACGACGCCGGCTACCGTAATTCAGCTCGACGCGTGGCAAGAATTCACGCACCCGAATTGGTGGTCGCGTGACTTCACACTCGACGCCGAGGTGTTCGACGCTGTGCACGACATGCAGATCGCGAGTGAAGCACCTGGTGCAAGTACCGACGACTATCGAGGCTTGACCGGCTACGTCTCCGTCATCGCATCGCGCGCATCGGAAGTGTTCGACGGCGCACTCGCGGGTGCTCCTCATATCGAGCTCGACATAGAGGCACGCGCTTCAGCGACTTATCAAGTGTGGGTGCGACTGCGCACGACGACGAGCGAAGCGGCGAGCGCCTACGTCTGGGTGGGCGACGCGGTCGGCGACGCGCGCCAAGTGGGATGCACGAGCAATAGCGCATGGACGTGGGTCCGCTTGGATTGCGCATCCGGAGGCGAGGCAAGCACCCTCTCGCTCACGGGTGACATCGAGCAGGTGCTGCACGTCGCACCTTCACACGGCGGCGTCGAGATCGATCGCATCCTCTTGACCGAAGACACGATGTGCATTGAGGACGCGCCGTCCTGTACATGCGCGTGACGTTCGGGCGTGCCGGACGCACTTGGAGCGGCGGGGGCGGCACGCTTTTGGAAAGCTTGAGCCCCTCCCCTCCAAATAGAGGCAGGTGTGGGCTTGAGGTGCGGTGGGTGTCTGTCGGAACTGAAATCGAAACGAGCCCGGCATAATTCCCGTTTTCGACTCAGCATCACGACATCACAACAAAAAGTCGTAAATCGTCCTTGGGGCGATATGTAAACTCGTCCATCAACGCCATCGAACGGGTGTTTACGAGAACGCGTTTGAACCGACTTCTGTGAAGCGGCCGTTCCCGTCAAGCATGCTTCGGTGAATTAGTTTCCTCGTTGTCGTATCTCCGTTTTCGTTGAGTGTGGAAGCGAGATGGTTGTCATCCTTCTTCTGTGAAGCGGCCGTTCCCGTCAAGCATGCTTCGGTGAATTAGTTTCCTCGTTGTCGTATCTCCGTTTTCGTTGAGTGTGGAAGCGAGATGGTTGTCATCCTTCTGTTCGCGCTCGGCTGTGGCGGCACGATGGCCGCGGCGCATAGTGGGGTTCGGTAGGTGGTTGGCACATTCTATCCTTCGGCTCTCGACAGAGGCCCGTCGGTACACCGTGCTCAACCGCCCAAATCTTTCCATCACGTCCACGTCGGGTGTCTGGGTCTTTAGAACGTTCCTCCGAGCTGAATGACTACGCAGCCAGTGCCTGCGTGGTGAGATTGCGTTGCCCGAACGTCGTGCCGTCGCGCCACATCGCAAAGAGAATGCCCGCAAGCTTTCGCGCAAGCGCGACCGCCGCGATTTGCTTTCCTCGTCGCACCGCGATGCGAAGCGCCCATTCACGCAGTGCGCGTGTCTCTTCTCGCTCGTAACGCAGAATCCCCCACGCGGCTTCCACAAGCAGGTAGCGCATTCGTGAGTTTCCAGCTTTGGTGATGCGTCCGCGGTGCTGCTTTTCACCTGAGCTCATCTCGCGTGGCACAAGACCGAAGTACGCGCGCACCTGCTTGGCGGTCTCAAAGCGAGCGACCTCGTCGACCATCGCAACAAACGTCACGGCCGTCACCGTGCCTACGCTCGGGGTCGTACACAGACGCTCCGCTGTCGGCGACGACGCGACGAGGCGCTCGAGCTGTTTGTCGATGCGAGCGATTTGCTTATTGAGCTGCTCCATCATCGCGAGCAACGGCGCAAGCTCTGTGCACAACGACTTGGGTAGCTCAAGCGAAAGAACACGTTTGCCGAAAGTCGGAGCTCCTCCGCTTGGCACGCGATGGCCTTGCTGGCGCAAGAGACTCCTCGCGAGCGAAATGTACTTCGTACGCGTCTGCACGAGCACCTCGCGCACCGCGACGTGCGCTCGTGAGTCTCGGCTCGCGTCACTCGTCCGATGCGACGCGCGATACGCGCCAAGAGCACATGCATCGCACAAGGCACGAGCGTCACGCTTGTCGGTTTTCACCTTGCGACTGCGCGTCGAATACATCGGCGCAAAGTTTGGGTCCGCGACAATGACCTCGTGACCGAGCGCCTCGATGCAACGAGCGACCCACTCGCTTTCGGTCGAGGCCTCCATCAAGACCCGAGCCGGCGCTCGCTCGCCCAGAAACTTCTTGAACGACTCGCGAGTCGTCGGGATGCGAAGCTCAAGAATTTCGCCGTCCACCGTTTGGATGCACAACTGGCTTGAAACCTTGTGCACATCGATGCCAATCTTTTCCATAGGCTGACCTCCGTTTGCGGCTCCAACCGCGTTTTATCCTTGTGAGGCATCTTGCCATCACGTCACGGGGGTCAGCCGCTTCATCCCATCTATCCGCTGCGGGTCCATCAAGATTGGCATGGGGACGATCGGTGAAATAGTGAAATAGCGAGCTGCGACTCTATTTCACTATTTCACCGATCGTCCCCAAACACAGCCCGGTGCGCATATTTCCGGCTACGCTGGGAATCATGAAGGCACCATTGAAGCTCGGGATCACTGGATTTGGATCAGACCTACCAACAGTTTCGTTCTCTGAGTTTTGCTCGGTCATGCAGCGGCTCGCGCGTGCGATGAGAATGGAAGTCGTTGCCAGCGAAGCCGCCGGCGTGACGCCCAACTTTCACCAAGCAACGTTGTCGGGCCCCGACGAGCAACTTGTGGTCGTGTGCAACCACGTGCATCCGGTGATCGCGCTTGCGCGAACTCCGGTGTCGTACTGGCAGCTGACATTCCTAGATCATCCATACCTAGCAGAGACGCTGACGAGCCTCTGGCCATGCGAGGTACTGAACGTTGCGGATTTGGAACGTCCGATCGAACCTAGCGACCTCGAGGATCTCAGTCCATACGAGCGACTGCTCGCGAAAGATGAACACGCCTCGCGATTGGGCAATCTCGTCTTCCACTGGCATGACTAGAGCGCAGGTTTTCTGGATGGCGGTCCGAACGCCCCTGTCGGGTCGATGAGGACCGATTCTCGGAACTGAAATCGAAACGAGCCCGGCATAATTCCCGTTTCCGACTCAACATCACGACATCACAACAAAAAGTCGTAAATCGTCCTTGGGGCGATATGTAAACTCGTCCATCAACGCCATCGAACGGGTGTTTACGAGAACGCGTTTGAACCGACTTCTGTGAAGCGGCCGTTCCCGTCAAGCATGCTTCGGTGAATTAGTTTCCTCGTTGTCGTATCTCCGTTTTCGTTGAGTGTGGAAGCGAGATGGTTGTCATCCTTCTTCTGTGAAGCGGCCGTTCCCGTCAAGCATGCTTCGGTGAATTAGTTTCCTCGTTGTCGTATCTCCGTTTTCGTTGAGTGTGGAAGCGAGATGGTTGTCATCCTTCTGTTCGCGCTCGGCTGTGGCGGCACGATGGCCGCGGCGCATAGTGGGGTTCGGTAGGTGGTTGGCACATTCTATCCTTCGGCTCTCGACAGAGGCCCGTCGGTACACCGTGCTCAACCGCCCAAATCTTTTCCATCACGTCCACGTCGGGTGTCTGGGTCTTTAGAACGTTCCTCCGAGCTGAATGACTACGCAGCCAGTGCCTGCGTGGTGAGATTGCGTTGCCCGAACGTCGTGCCGTCGCGCCACATCGCAAAGAGAATGCCCGCAAGCTTTCGCGCAAGCGCGACCGCCGCGATTTGCTTTCCTCGTCGCACCGCGATGCGAAGCGCCCATTCACGCAGTGCGCGTGTCTCTTCTCGCTCGTAACGCAGAATCCCCCACGCGGCTTCCACAAGCAGGTAGCGCATTCGTGAGTTTCCAGCTTTGGTGATGCGTCCGCGGTGCTGCTTTTCACCTGAGCTCATCTCGCGTGGCACAAGACCGAAGTACGCGCGCACCTGCTTGGCGGTCTCAAAGCGAGCGACCTCGTCGACCATCGCAACAAACGTCACGGCCGTCACCGTGCCTACGCTCGGGGTCGTACACAGACGCTCCGCTGTCGGCGACGACGCGACGAGGCGCTCGAGCTGTTTGTCGATGCGAGCGATTTGCTTATTGAGCTGCTCCATCATCGCGAGCAACGGCGCAAGCTCTGTGCACAACGACTTGGGTAGCTCAAGCGAAAGAACACGTTTGCCGAAAGTCGGAGCTCCTCCGCTTGGCACGCGATGGCCTTGCTGGCGCAAGAGACTCCTCGCGAGCGAAATGTACTTCGTACGCGTCTGCACGAGCACCTCGCGCACCGCGACGTGCGCTCGTGAGTCTCGGCTCGCGTCACTCGTCCGATGCGACGCGCGATACGCGCCAAGAGCACATGCATCGCACAAGGCACGAGCGTCACGCTTGTCGGTTTTCACCTTGCGACTGCGCGTCGAATACATCGGCGCAAAGTTTGGGTCCGCGACAATGACCTCGTGACCGAGCGCCTCGATGCAACGAGCGACCCACTCGCTTTCGGTCGAGGCCTCCATCAAGACCCGAGCCGGCGCTCGCTCGCCCAGAAACTTCTTGAACGACTCGCGAGTCGTCGGGATGCGAAGCTCAAGAATTTCGCCGTCCACCGTTTGGATGCACAACTGGCTTGAAACCTTGTGCACATCGATGCCAATCTTTTCCATAGGCTGACCTCCGTTTGCGGCTCCAACCGCGTTTTATCCTTGTGAGGCATCTTGCCATCACGTCACGGGGGTCAGCCGCTTCATCCCATCTATCCGCAATAGATGTAGGGAGACTTCGTCGGCGCTAATCCCCTGTTCGGTTCGCGTGACGAGCTGCGCGCTAAGACGAATCTGCGAAACGCACTCGACAGCACCCTGTGCGCAGGGCACGAACCGGAATGCCGTCACTTGCATGGTTTGATAGATCCCTTGAGGTGAACCGGGCGGCGTCGAGAACAAGCTTGGGATCTCCTCCCCGGAACAGATGCCCGAACGAGCCCCGCATAATTCCCAAAGCATCTTAACCGCCCGATATCACAAACGATGTTGGACTTCGCACTTGGGATGATTTGTAAACTTGCGTCGTGGCCGTTACGGACTGTGCGTTAGAAACACGCGTTTAAGCTGACTATCCGCAGCACCCTTCTCTCCGCATCAAATCTTCTTTTGACGTCGGAGCCGATCTTCGCGAGCTGCTCTTCCAGACTCGCTATGGGCATCATTGCACCGCGAGAGTCACCGCGACGGTGCGGCGGTCGGGCATGCAATTCTCGGGAGTGCACACAGCAAAGTCCACGTCTGCTTCGATCCGCGCGCTGCCTGCTGTGCCCGCCGTGAAGGGAACACTGAAGCGCGCGAGGCGCTCCGTGCGGATAGTCGTTTCAAACGCGTTTTCTAAAATCGTTTCCTGGAATTGACCCGGTTTGATGGACACAAATCTAGAGGCGACAATGCCTCGTGGAG
This sequence comes from Sandaracinaceae bacterium, assembly GCA_016712745.1. Taxonomy (GTDB): domain Bacteria; phylum Myxococcota_A; class Polyangia; order Polyangiales; family JADJQN01; genus JADJQN01. Next base: position 19,986 of record JADJQN010000004.1, on the reverse strand, counting down.
TGTCCATGGAACAAAGAGCCCGCAGAACATTTAGCGACGAGTTTAAAACGCGAGCGGTGGAGCTGTGCCGGACAAGTGGCAAAAGCGTTGCGGAGGTCGCTAAGGACCTTGGGGTAGCGAATTCGGGACTTCGAGTATGGCTGAAGCAGTCGGAAGTCGATGCGGGTCGGGGGCCGGCGGGCGCGTTGACGACCGCTGAGCGCGCCGAGCTTGGGCAGCTGCGCAAAGAGAATCGCGTTCTGAAAGAGGAGCGCGAAATCCTAAACAAAGCGGCGGCGTTCTTCGCGAAGGAATCGAAGTGAAGTATGGCTTCATCCGCGCGCAGAACGCGAAGTACGGCGTGCCTATAATTTGTCGAATGCTCGGCGTATCGAAGAGTGGCTACTACGCGTGGCTCAAGCGTGGTCTTTCGAAGCACGCTCTTCGAGATGCGGAGCTTGCGACGACAATCGTATCTGTGCATCGCGCGAGTCGCGGCGTGTACGGAAGTCCGCGTGTGCTTGACGAACTTCGTGCGCGTGGTGAGCGAACGAGCAAAAAGCGCATTGCGCGCCTGATGCGTGAGCACGGGATTTCGGGTCGATTCAGTCGAAAATGGCGTCACGCGAGTGCCGCTCCAACCGCGGGACCGCACGAAGTGAACGTGCTCGACCGAAAGTTTGAGGTGCAGACGCCAAACCGTGCGTGGGCCTCTGACATCACGTACATCAAGACATGGGAAGGCTGGCTTTACCTCGCAGTCGTCATCGACCTCTTCTAACGACGCGTCGTCGGCTGGTCGATGCGACATGATATGCAGGTCGACATCACGCTCGGCGCACTCTCGATGGCGCTCGGTCAGCGACCGGTCGAAGCTGGAAACCTGCTTGCTCATTCTGACCGCGGCTCTCAGTACACGAGCCGCGACTATCAGCTCATGCTGCGTGAGAACGGCCTCACATGCTCGATGAGCGGACGCGGAAATTGCTGGGACAACGCGGTGAGCGAGAGCTTCTTTGCAACGCTCAAACGCGAGCTGGTGTATCGCCAGTCGTGGCCTACGCGAGACGAAGCTGCACGCGCCAGCCACGAGTACGTCGAGGTCTTCTACAATCGCCAACGCCGCCACTCGACGCTCGGCGGAGTCAGCCCAGCCGAATTTGAAAGGAGACACGAACAGAATCTCACTCAGGCTGCTTAACAAACCAGTCCATCAAACCGGGTCAATTCCATCCTGAGGCGCTTCCTTGGTAGGTTTACATAGCGTTCTAAGGACGATTTACGACTTTTTGTTGTGATGTCGTGATGTTGAGTCGAAAACGGGAATTATGCCGGGCTCGTTTCGATTTCAGTTCCGAGCTTCGAGGTCCACGCTGTGACGACCGGGATCCGCTTCCATACGTATCGGGCGGGCTGTCGGCGTTGGCGTCGTTTGCCCATCGAGCCGTAGCCTTAGGTCGGAGCGAGCTGGCGCATTGTTGATGGAAATCGTGGCCACGCGTGCCGCGACTTGTCCCCGTATACGCAGCGCTTCGCCGCGAAGCTCGTCGGGAAGCTCACTGTGGTCGCGAAGGAGGCGGTCGAGTGCATCGCGCGATTCGCGGTGACGACCGACGGCGCGTAGCGTTGTCGCGACGTTGAAAAGCGCCGCAGGATTGTGGGAGAGGTCGTAGGACTCTTGAAAGAGACGAAGCGCGTCGGTCCAACGTGCTTCTTCCGCAGCGGTACTTCCATCGAGGTAAAGAGCGCGAGCGCGGTCCGTGTCGGTCGCAGCGTCTTGAGCCTCCACGCGCGTGAGCGACATGGTTGCAAGAATGCAGCTCACTAGAATCGCAGTTATCGATCGCATCGCGAATCCATCAATCAACGCTGTCACGCGAACGTGTGGCACGTCTACGAGTGGCGCGGCGGATTTGCATCAGTACAAGGCTTAGACAGAAGATCAATGAGGGGATCAACGGTACCGGAGCGCTCGTTGATACGGTGCACGCGCAAGAAGATGTGAGGGGCGGGCCACTAATGACCGGCGCGCCGAGATCGCGATCGAGGCCGAAGTCCATAGCGAGACCGGAGTCTGGTGTGGTCACGCTACCGCTATCAGTGGCGGCGCCAGCGTCAGGCCGCGGTCCGGCGTCAAACGCGACGCCGAAATCGATCGGAACGCCCATGTCCACCGGTGGCACGGAAGAATCAACCGGCGACGAGCCTGCGTCTACGGGCGTGGCGCCTGCATCGATCGGCATAACGCCCGCGTCGATCATCGTGGTCGGACCGGTGTTGGTCGCGATCGCGCCAAGGGAGAGGTTGTAGTAGCTGCCGCTCGAGCCAGCTTCGAGCTTCACCGCGCGCACCATGAAGCGTCGTCCTTCAACGTAGGACTCAGTAGTGCTGGCGTAGGTTGTGCCAGTGACGGGTGAGGTCGTGAGACGTGTGACCACGCCACTCGTCGGATCGAACTTGTAGACGTGGTAGCCGAGGGGGGCACCAGTCGCGGCGGTCCAGTCGAAGTTCACCCGGCCTCCGACATCGCTCGTGCGAAGGTTGGTGGGCGGAGGGATCATGCGCATGCGCAACGACGGGTCGCCCATCAGCGCGAGATGCACCTTGCCAAGTTCTGTCGGCGACTGCCAACCGTTATGAATCGGTGCGTACTGCGCGACGGTGTTGCTCTGCGTAACTTGCGTGCTGTATCCGACCGTGTCGCCCATCCCCATGTGATGAAACCACCAGTTGGGCAGACCGCTCCACACGCTGACTAATCCTCGGCCACGCGCGATGTAAGCGCGTAGCAAATTGTTCTCGTTGTCCCAGTCACCGAAATAGCTGCCGAGACTCATCGTGAAGACGGCGCCGTTCTCGATGCTGCTGGCGAGCTCGTCCGTGCTTACGGCGGCGGCCGTATAACCGCCGCCAGCACCAGCGTAGCCAAATACGTATGTATTGGCGCCGATGTAGCTTCCGTACGGTGCGCCAGCGCTGATCGTCGTGTGGGCGGGCGTGAGCAGCGCAACGATGCTGCGGAATCCTGAGGCGGCGATGCCTGCGCCCGTCCAATCGAGCGTGTCGGAAACCAGGCCTTGAAAATCAGGCTGCCACGCAGCTGTTTTGTATTGATGAGCGCGATTCAAGTAGGAGCGAAGCAACTCGACCTCGCTGCTGCCAAAGGCTGGCATACGCGAAAGGTCGACACGGCCGAGCTGCAACTCGACGGCGGTGGGGATGTCGCTCTGATCAAACTTGCCGTCGCCGGGGATGTTGCGCGTCTCGGCGCGCGAGCCGCCCGCATTGTTGACGGTCGAGTCGGTCCACGTGCCGTTCATCTCGGCGTAGTAGCTGTCCGCCGCCCATGCGCCGTAGTGATCGGGGAAATGGCCTGCTGGCGAAATGTTTCCGCTATATGGAACGGGCACGTGTCCGACGAGATAGGCGGAACGAACCACCGTTGGATTCGCATTGTAGTCGGTCTGAAGAAGCGTGCGGATACTCGTTACGCTCGCGGTGCGACTGACGTCGTGTCGGATCACGGACCAGCCGTCGGCGTTCAAGTCGGAGGTGAGCGTCGTGAGCTCGCTCGCCAATGGTGCGGCGACAGTGTCGTCAACCAGAAGAATCACGGTGCCGCGATAGCTCTCGAGCTCGACTTCAATGCCCGACGCGATGTAGCTCGTGCCGGGAAGATCTCCCGCGTAGCTGCCGCCTAGCGATGAAGTGCGCGCAATGCGGTACTCGTAGTAGACGCCCGCGCTCACATCTGAGTCGGCGTATTGCACCGCTGAGCCGGCGGGCGTTGCGATAGCGGTACCCCATGACGTCGCGCCTTTGACACGTCGATAAATCGTGTAGCCCGTGGCCGATGCGAGCGGCGTCCATCGCAACGTGATCCGCGCGGGGGAGCTTTGCACTTCCGCCCAGAGTTGAACTGCGGCGACCTGCGCATGGGTCTGAGCGAGTGCGACCGAGCTGCCGAATGTTGAAAGCAGGAGCAGCGCCATGCTCAGCGCGATTCGGGTACGAGCCAGTAGAGAGGAGTCGCGTGTCATGACCATAAGTCTACACAACGCGCCTGCGTTTACGCGCGTTTCAATTGCTGCGAATGCATTGTGCCGCACTCTGTGTACGACCGGCCGACGAATTCTGACGGATTGTGACGAGGGCTTGCGCGCCGCACGTCGCTTGCGCGCAAAGCTGCTGCGATCCGTATGACGTTGCACTACTGTGTCGTTATGCAGTTCGCGCATCGCACACAGCGTTCGCCGGTCGTGCGCAGTGTGCTGTGCGCCTCGCTTCTTGCCGCGTGCACGGGCCGCATCGAGGGCGGTGTGAGTTTGCGTATGGACGGTGCGATAGGCATCGACGCCGGGTCGATCGCGCTTGATGGAGACGTTCTGCGCCCCGACGATGGAGTAGCACGCGACGCGGGGCCTGCGATCGATCTTGGGTCGATTCGTCCCGATGCTGGCCCAGTTCTGCCTGGCGGAAATATTTCCCCCGTCGCGTACGGCGATACCTTCTACACATTGGTGAACGCCGCCGTGTCGATCACGGATGTACGTGCGAACGACAATGACGCTGACGGCGACGCGCTCACGGTGATCGCGCACACACTGCCGGCGCACGGCACTTTGACGGAAATGGGTGCGGGCGCATTCTCCTACGCACCTTCCGCAGGATTCTTCGGAGCGGATTCGTTCGACTACACACTCGACGACGGCGACGGTGGTTCGGACACCGCGACGGTCAACCTTCACGTGGCGCGCACGATCTACTATGTGAAGTCGTCAGGCAATGACGCGAGTGCCGGAACTTCTCCCGTATCGGCATGGCAAACGCTCGAGAAGGTCGGAGCGATGACGCGGTCGTTCATGCCGGGCGACGCGGTCTTGCTCGAGCGCGGCTCAGTCTTTCGCGGGAAGGCGACGCTTCTCAATAGTGGAGTCGCGGATCAACCTTTTGTCATCGGCGCGTATGGGACGGGAAACGCGCCGCTCGTCGCTGGCTCGAAGCTTGTGACGGGCTGGACCTTGCACAGCGGAAACGTCTGGCGTGCGAATTTTGCGGGCGACGTTCGTCACGTCTATGTCGCAGGCGATCGGCAGACTCTGGCGCGACACCCCAATGCCGGATGGCTGCGCACGGACGCGCGCACCACGACAAGCATTGCTGACAGCGAGCTCACCCAGCCTGCTGGCTACTTCGCTGGCGCAACGGTTCGCCTTCATTCGGTGAACTTCGCGTTTGAGCGACGCGTGGTCGCGGCTTCGTCTCCGGGCTCAATTTCATGGACGGATCCGATGGTTTTCGACTATCGCGACCCCGACTGGGCATACATTTTGGACAACAAGCTCTCCTTGCTCGATGTCGCAGGCGAATGGTTTCACGACTCTTCCGCCGGCGTGCTCTACCTCTACGCTCCGGCAGGTGCGGACCCGAACGGGCTCACGGTCGAGGCCGCAACACTCGACGCGGGCATTGCTGTTCAAGGAAGTCACACGATAGTCGACGGCATCGACTTCAAGCATCAGACGCAAGCCAGCGCCTACCTAACTTACATGCAGAACTTCGACACGGTGCGCCGATGCCACTTCGCCGACGTCAACATGGGCATCATGTCCTGGAGCTATGACACGACCGCATTCGAGAACGTGATCGAGCGAACGTGGGAGAGTGGCGCATACCTCGGATTCGATCGCTCGCGTGTCGAGCGCAACATCATCCGGGACGCGGCAATGATTCCCGGTTTTGCCGAGAACTGGTTTGGCGCGATGGGCATGAAGGTCACCGGCAACGACAGTGTTGTGCGACACAACGAAGTGCATCGTGCCGGCAACGACGGAATCTTCCTCGGCGAGTCGCGCATCGCAATCGAAGAAAATTACATCACGGAAGCATGCTCCGTGGTGAATGATTGCGGCGGCATCTACGCGGACACACTCATCGATAGCGCCATTCGTCACAACATCATCACCGATACGATAAGCAACATGACGACGACCAGCGCGGTGCAGCAAACCTACTATCGCATCGCCTTTGGCATCTACTTCGGTCAGGACGACATGCACGGCCTCACCGTTGAACAGAACACGTCGGCGCGTGGAAGCGCGGGCATTTGGCTCGATCACACGCCGCTCACCCACGGGAACGTGATCCGTTTCAATACGCTCTTCGACAATGCCAACGAGCAGCTCGGCTTCAATGACTACTCGAACGCGCGCGGCTCGACGCCGCCCGACCATTGCATTCCCGTGCGCGACGACACCATCGTCGACAATCTGCTCTTCTCCACATCATCGACACAGATCCCAATGAGCATGATCGAGGTCTATTGCACGACGCCGATCAACTGGGGAACGTTCGAACGCAATCGCTACTACACCGTTACTGGTACGACGATCGTGCAACGCGAGCAATTCCGTGCGCCGTCCGGCCGTTTCTTTGAATACACGCTTCCCGAGTGGCAAGCGTTCAGCGGCAAAGACGCCACATCAAGCACCTTCCCCAGCTCGCTGTGGACGCCCGGAGCCGGCGAGCTTCCTGAGCTCTACACCAATCCGTCGCGTGGCCCACGACGCATCGCTCTTCCTGGCCCGCGAATCGATCTCGAGGGGACCACATACATGGAATCGGTTACACTTGCTCCGTACGATTCGATTGTCTTGCTGCCATGAGGAGGGTCATGGAAAAGCCAGCGCGTTTAAAGTGGGTCGCGTTGTGCGCTCAGCTGCTGCTGCTCGCGGCGTGCGGCGACGAGAATCCGACACTCGAAGTGCAAGTTGTTAGCGGCATCGACCCGGGGACGCAGTTCACCTTTGTCCGAACCGAGCTGTTTGATGGCGTGCACGATGATTCGTCCCCAGCGTCGTTCCGCTCGGACGCAAATCTTACTGCGCGGGTAGGGCAGGATTTCGCGCACGGTCTCTCCGTCGCGCGTTTCAGCGGCACTCCAGTTGGTCGCTACACGGTTCAGGTTCAGTTCCTGAAAGCCGACCAGCGTTTGGTGCTGCGCCGTCGTTCGGTCATTGACGTACAAGGTGACACCGTTGTGCGTGTTCACTTGACGCCGAATTGCATTGGCACCGTCTGTCCGTCACCGGGCGGTGGCGCAGGCTTCTCCGAATGCCTCGACGGTCATTGCGTTGACCCGCGCTGCAACCCTCCGTCACCAGAGTTCTGCGATGGCTTCGATTTTTGCGCAGGCGAAATGGACTGCGGCCCCTACGCAAGTTGCGCCGACGCTACGTGCATCGAGCGGATAGTCGTTTCAAACGCGTTTTCTAAAATCGTTTCCTGATAGTCGTTTCAAACGCGTTTTCTAAAATCGTTTCCTGAGGCGCTTCCTTGGTAGGTTTACATAGCGTTCTAAGGACGATTTACGACTTTTTGTTGTGATGTCGTGATGTTGAGTCGAAAACGGGAATTATGCCGGGCTCGTTTCGATTTCAGTTCCGAGCAACTGAGGTCGCTGCAGATAGCACGGAGACTCACGAAACGGTTCGCTTTGCGAACGACTCTACGCGCATCTCTTCCGACAATGCGATCGTGCTGCAAGCCGTGGCTGAGATCCTGGCGCATCGTCCCGAGCTCCGACTAGAAGTGCGTGGTCATGCAGATGAACATGAACGACGTCGCGCAAGCCTCGGAGCGCCGCGCGCCCAAGCCGTCATCGACGACTTGGTGCAGCGCGGCGTTGCAGCGGATCGACTCGTTCTCGTCGACCGTGGATGGGCGTTCCCGATTGACCCACTTCGTCCCGAGCTCAATCGGCGCACCGATTTCAATGTGATCTCGGACGCGCCGCGCGCTCCGTTTTGATGCAGAAAGCCTAGATCAGGTGCACTCGGGTGCGGTGGGATTCGCACTGCAATACGCCTGCGTGCAGCTTACGTAGGCAGCAGCTTGAGCGCTGCAGGGGCTCGAGAGCACAGTACACACAGCATCGTTGTCCGAGACGCATTCGGTAAAGGCGTCCGCTTGCGATGAACACCCAGAAGCCGCTTCCAGGGCTGCGGACTCTGCGCACTGGGTTCCGCAATCCTGCGGGGTTGCGCCCGCGCACTCGTTGGATTCTTCGCACAGGCTCTCGCAGTCTGCGCCGCCGCAACCGACTGACGTAAGAGCGATGCAACCAAACGATAGAGCAATCACAAGATTCTTGATCATGAGAGATCCGTTCTTTCTGGCGCGCACGCTTCGGGCGACCACGGACCTTGTGCCAGTCGCGATCCACAGCGTCAATACTTCAGCATCGCGGTGGCGCTGAGCACTCGTGCGTTGTGAAGTTTGCACGTGTTCCCAACTAGGGGCACGCAACGGCTTGAAACGCGCAGCAAACACGCGTCGAGAGAGCACCAGGCGGCGCGGAACTGCAGTCGAAGCGAGCCGTCATAATTCTCGCGTCGACCGAAAACGATCACGTTTTCAGTTGTCTAAGAAACTCTGAAAGCAGATCAAACTCTTCTGCGGATAGTCGTTTCAAACGTAACCGCCCGACCTATGTCGTCTTGAACATCCGCCGTCCGATGCGGGACGTTGTTCGTCACGGAGGTGACGGATGTCACGCAAAGGGATGTCTGCAGAAGCTGCGCGCGCGTGGCTTTCCGAGCAGGAGCTGAGCGGCGAGTCGATTCATGATTTCGCGGTGTCGCGGGGGCTGACGCCTTCGACGCTCTATCTGTGGAGGAGGAGGTTTGCGTCGTCGCCCGCGCTCGTGCGAGTTCACGTGAAAGAGGCACCCGCACCCCTTCGAACCACCTCTGCACTCGAAGTGGTCACGCGCTCGGGGCACGTTGTGCGCATCGCGCACGACTTCGACACCGCCGCGCTCGCGCGTCTCTTGCGCGTGCTTGAGTCGAGCGGATGTTAGGCCTTCCGCTCTCGGTGCGCATCTACTTCGCGACCGAGCCTGTCGACATGCGCAACGGAATCGATGGGCTCTGTGCGCTTGTGAAAGGCACCATCGAGAAAGATGTCTACGAAGGACATCTCTTCGTCTTTGTCGGCAAGTCCAAGAACCGCGTGAAGGTGCTCTTCTGGGACCACGGAGGCTTTGTCGTTTACATGAAGCGTCTTGAACGCGGCCGGTTTCAGATGCCGAAGAGGGACGCGCGTCGCGCGCACATCGTGCTCGAAGCAAGCGAGCTTGCGATGCTGCTCGACGGAATCGACCTGTCTGCAAGGCGTCTTTCGCGATGGACACCGAGGGGGATCGACAAGCGCTCAGAAATTTGATCCAACGTCATTGATGCAGGTTCCGGAAGTCGACCATGAATGCGCGCTCGCGGCTCTGGTGCCGCTTGTGCGTGCACAAGCGGAACGCATCGAGAGTCTCGAACGTCAGATTGCTCAGCTTCAGAAGGTGGTGATGGGTCCGCGGTCGGAGAAGATGCCGAGCGTGGCGAAGTCTCTCGGCGTGGGAAAGCGCACGCCGGCGGAGATTGCAGCGACACGCCAAGAGCGAGCGGAGGCACGCGATTCAATGCCGGCCGTGCGCATCGAGCACGCGGTGCCCGACGCAGACAAGACGTGCTCAGTGTGTGGCGGGACGCAGTTTTCGAAGCTTGGAGAAGGTCGGACCACGAGCGTATTTGAGTACGTACCGCCACGCATCGTGCGTCACGAGCACGTGCAAGAAGTGCTTCGGTGCGCATGCGGCGAGTGCGTGCTGACAGCGCCCGGTGCTCCGAAAGTCGTTGAAGGCGGTCGCTACGGCGCAAGCCTGATGGCTCATCTCGCGGTCCAGAAGTGCGCGGACTCCATTCCCATCTACCGCATCGAGAAGGATTTCAAGCGCCAAGGCGTGGCGATATCGCGCTCGACGATGAACGAGCTCTTTCACCGCGCGGCACAAATCGTAGAGCCTCTCTCGACGCGTCTCTTGGAGTGCGTGCGCACGCGTCCGCTCGTATGCGCGGATGAGACGAGTATGCGCATGCTGGATGGCGGCGAGAAGAAGCCGAAGACTGGATACGTGTGGACGTTTGTGAGCAAGGACGCCACCGACGGCGAGGACATCGCCTACGTATTTGCAGCGAGTCGAAGCGGTGAGACGCCTAAGGAGGTGCTCAAGTCGACCGCGGGAACCCTGCTCGTCGACGGGTACGCCGGCTACAACGTCGTCGCAGAGGTCGCCTCACGCGAGCGCGCTGGATGCTACGCGCATGTGCGTCGTCGTTTTTACGACGCACAGAAGTCCGCGCCCATCGCAGGCGAAGCCATCGCGCTCATTCTTGAGATGTACCGCGTCGAACATCAAGCGCTCGAGATGCGCATCGTCGGCAAGCCTGAACACCTACAGCTTCGCAAAGACAACGCTGCGCCCGCGCGCGCAAGACTCAAAGAGTGGCTCGATGCGCAACATGCGTGCACGCCTCCGCAGAGCGCACTCGGAGGCGCTATTCAGTACACCCTCAACCAGTGGCAAGAGCTCGGACGCTTTCTCGACGACGCGAAAATCCCTCTCGACAACAACATCTCTGAGCGCGCGCTTCGACGCGTCGCCCTCGGACGAAAGAACTTTCTCTTCGTCGGCGACCTCGAAGCGGGAAAACACGTTGCGGGTCTCTACTCGCTCATCGCGACGTGCGAAGCGCGCGACATCAACCCCTTCGCCTACCTTGCCGACGTGATCGCGCGCGTGCAGGATCACCCGGCAAACAAGCTCGATGAGCTACTCCCGGGGAACTGGGCCTCAATCGTCATCCGCTGATCGAGACGACACAGGTCGGACGGTTACTTTCAAACGCGTTTTCTAAAATCGTTTCCTGAGGCGCTTCCTTGGTAGGTTTACATAGCGTTCTAAGGACGATTTACGACTTTTTGTTGTGATGTCGTGATGTTGAGTCGAAAACGGGAATTATGCCGGGCTCGTTTCGATTTCAGTTCCGGAATTATGGTGGGTTCGTTGCGATGTCAGGTCCGAGCAGGATCCGGACGCCTATCGCGCGGGAGTCGCGGGAAGAACGCGACAACCTGTAGGCTCGGGCCCTACGCACGCAGGATCTCCACCTTGATGGGCGTAGGACACGTTGCGAACGCCGCCCCACGAGACGCCCGTAGGCATCCGTACTGCAAAGGTCCGCTGCGTGTACTCCTCACATTCGCCGCAATCCGTGATATGCGATGGGAACGTCTCGCGAACATTGAGAAGGACAACGTGACCGGAAGCGTCGCGGGCGAAGCGCGGCTCCACTCCGTCGCATTCCAAAACGATGGTATCGGGGCCCCTCGGCCGCGCAGCGTTCTCGGCGAGCTCGAGTGCAGCAATCTCGGTCGTGCGAGTGAGGCGCTCTGCTTCGAGCGCGCTGGTCTCCGCCATGGCGCGTCGATCCCCCGTCTGCCGTTGCGTATCGTGATCATCGCTGGCCGGGGGATGCGCTATGTCGCGAGTGTCGTTCGGCGTTGCCGTTGACGCAGCGTGACGCTCTCTGGACGCTGGCCGCGACATGGCGTGACCACCGCACGCGATGAGCATGGCGACAGAGGCGATGGGCAGAACGATGGTTCGAAAGTCAATCATGCGATGCTTGGACACCTGGAGAACCAAAGTACTGGATAAAGGTCATGCGTGCTGCAGGAACGAGGTATTGTACATGGTTCAAGTCACGCCTCAAGCCAGGCGTGACACAGCGTTCGATGACCCTGAGGCAATGCGGATGCAGATCGTTGCGACCCGCGGCGTAGGTTCCCCACTTGCGTACAAGCGATTGGACTTGGGGGGATAGGCGGCATGAACACGTTGTCTTGCACTGCCGCCCAACGCGGTCGCAGGGGAAGTTTACATATCGTCCTAAAGGCGAATTACGGGTTTGTGTTGTGATGTCTGGAATTGGAATTGACCCGGTTTGATGGACTGGTTTGTTAAGCTGCCTGACTGAGATTCTGTTCGTGTCTCCTTTCAAATTCGGCTGGGCTGATTCCGCCGAGCGTTGAGTGCCTGCGTTGGCGATTGTAGAAGACCTCGACGTACTCGTGGATGGCGCGTGCAGCGTCGTCTCGCGTGGGCCACGACTGGCGATACACGAGCTCGCGCTTGAGCGTCGCAAAGAAGCTCTCACTCACCGCGTTGTCCCAGCAATTTCCACGTCCGCTCATCGAGCATGTGAGGCCGTTCTCACGCAGCATGAGCTGATAGTCGCGGCTCGTGTACTGAGAGCCTCGGTCCGAATGAGCCAGCAAGTTTCCAGCTTCGACCGGTCGCTGACCGAGCGCCATCGAGAGGGCGCCGAGTGTGATGTCGACCTGCATATCATGTCGCATCGACCAGCCGACGACGCGTCGTGAGAAGAGGTCGATGACTACCGCGAGGTAAAGCCAGCCTTCCCATGTCTTGATGTACGTGATGTCAGAGGCCCACGCACGGTTTGGCGTCTGCACCTCAAACTTTCGGTCGAGCACATTGGCTTGGTGCGGTCCCGTTGTTGGAGCGGCACTCGCGTGACGCCATTTTCGACTGAATCGAGCCGAAATCCCGTGCTCACGCATCAGGCGCGCAATGCGCTTTTTGCTCGTTCGTTCGCCACGCGCACGAAGTTCGTCAAGCACTCGCGGACTTCCGTACGCCGCGACTCGCGCGATGCACAGATACGATTGTCGTCGCAAGCTCCGCATCGCGAAGCGCATGCGCCGAAAGTTCGCGCTTGAGCCACGCGTAGTAGCCACTCTTCGATACACCGAGCATCTGACAAATCACGGGCACGCCGTATTTCGCGTTCTGCGCGCGGATGAAGTCAAACTTCACTTCGATTCCTTCGCGAAGAACGCCGCCGCTTTTTTTAGGATTTCGCGCTCCTCTTTCAGAACACGATTCTCTTTGCGCAGCTGCGCAAGCTCCGCGCGCTCAGCGGTCGTCAACGCGCCGGCGGGCCCCCGACCCGCATCGACTTCCGACTGCTTCAGCCATACTCGAAGTCCCGAACTTGCGACCCCAAGGTCCTTCGCGACCTCCGCAACGCTTTTGCCACTTGTGCGGCACAGCTCCACCGCTCGCGCTTTGAACTCGTCGCTAAATGTTCTGCGGGCTCTTTGTTCCATGGACACTCCACGAGGCATTGTCGCCTCTAGATTTGTGTCCATCAAACCGGGTCAATTCCAACATCACCCCCATCACGTCCATGTTCTTACACGGCGGCGTTTTGCACCTCGTGGGGAATATGTGGTTTCTCTATCTCTTCGGCGACAACATCGAAGACAACTTCGGCCGCGTTCGCTACGTCATCTTCTACCTCGCATGGCGGCGCCGCCGCGGTTGCCATGCAGGTGTTGATCGATCCGCACGCCGACATCCCGATGGTCGGCGCGTCCGGCGCCATCGCAGGCGTTCTCGGCGCGTACGTCACGCTCTATCCGAAGGCGCGCGTCGTCACGCTCGTTCCCATTTTTATTTTCGTGCAGTTCATTGAGTTGCCAGCCGTCTTCTTCATCGCCGTGTGGTTCTTCTGGCAACTGCTCTCGGGGACTCACCTCGCTCGGCATGGCGAGCCTCAATCAAGGAGGCGTCGCCTTCTTCGCGCACGTCGGAGGTTTTGTCGCAGGCCTTGCGCTGGTCTGGCTCTTCCGTCGCACGCCCAACGAAACCCACGGCTGGCGCGGCCCGCCGAACGTGCGCGTTTCACGCGGGAATACGGTCTAAAGCACCACCACTGTAACGTCGAAGAACGTGCGAATGTGGTTGGAGACACCTGGCGCCCGTCAACGCTCCGCCACCCACCGCCAAGCCGACTACCTTGTAGTGTGCGTGATCGCACGGTCCACCCGTTGCACTCGCTGGTGCGTGGACACCTACCGCCCTCGTCGCCCGGCTGACTCCGCGCTGCACCGCGTGCTCACCGAACACATCGAGACCTTCCTCGACGACGCTGCGATGTCGCGCGCCGATTCGCTTCCACGCTTTGTCGCGACGGAGCTGCGCGAGTTCCTTCGCTGCGGCATTCTCTCCGGAAGGCTTCGCGCGCATGCATTGCGACCACTGCGGCTACGACCGCTTGGAGGTCTGTCGTGCAAGGGCCTGGTTTGCCCAAGGGTTGCGGCGGTCGTCGTATGACGGAGCTTGCCGCACATCTCGTCGACAACGTCCTGCCCTTCGCGCGCACAAGGCAATGGGTCTTGTCGCTGCCGTTCCTCACTACGCGCACCCGTTGCATGGAACCACGACGTGGCGCTCGCCGTTCAACGCATCGTCGTGCGTGCGATTCTGACCGACTACCGACGTCGCGCGCGCAAAGCTGGCATCGTGGACGGGCGCGCAGGAGCAGTCTGCGTCATTCAACGCTTTGGCTCCGCGCTCAATCTCAATCCGCACTTTCACCTCGTGGTGCCCGGACGAGTCTTTGCGCCCGATAACGACGGCGCGCTTCGCTTCCATCCCTGAGCGCTTCGCACGCGCCGACATCGAGCGCGTTGCTGAGAGGATTCGCGCCCGCGTCACACGTCTTATTGAAAAACGCGACGAGCAAAACGACCACGCCGCCGACCCACTCGCCGCTTGCTACGCGTCCTCGCTTGCAAACGCCGCCGCACGCGAGCCCGCAGCGCAGAGCGCGCCTTGCAGCCTCGCTGCATTTCACGCCGAGCGCACGCTCCCGGCGAAGAAGCCCACTGGCCTTCGTGCCCGCATCGAAGGTTTTGACCTGCGTGCTGGTGTCGTCATCGCCAAACACCAACGCAAGCAACTCGAACACCTTTGTCGCTACCTCACACGCCCCCGGCTCTTTCGCACGACCGCATCACACTCACTGACGACGGCCGCGTCCGCATCCAACTCAAGACGCCATGGGAGCGACGGCACCACGCACCTCACGCTCGACCGCTCGCATTTTGCGCACGCTTAGCCGCTCATCCCGCGCCCCCGCAAGAACCCTCCTCGTCTACCACGGAGTCCTCGCGCCCAACGCGCGCGTGCGACCTGGCGTCGTCGCACTCGCTTGCGCCAAGAAACCTACCGAAACCGCCAAAACCAAACGTCCTCACGGCGCATGGGCCGAGCTGATGCGCCGCGCCTTCGCCATCGACGTCCAGACCTGCCCGAAGTGCAGCGGACGCCTTCGCCTCATGGCCATCATCCTCAACCCCCGCGCCGCCGTCGCCATCCTTCGCTCGCTCGGCCTACCTCACCAACGCGTCACCACGACACCCACCCGAGGCCCACCGCACGCGTCCGACGACTGGGAATTCCACGCAGCGTGACGGCGCCGTCGAAATCGCGCGACGCCCTGAGGCGAGCGTGCGTCCGCGTCCTCGGAAAGCACGTTTTGCACGGGATTGGCGAACTCAGACGGCCTTTATGCGCGCTGTCGAAAGAGTCATCGGAACAAGCCCACCGCACGTCCGAACTCAAACCTAACAGGACGACATCACGTGGAAATCCGCTTCCGCATAAAGGGCGGATATGCAAACTCTGCTCTACGACCACATCAGACGACCGAATCAGTAAAGAGGCGCGTTTATGCTGGCTAGCCTCGGGGCGCTTATGAGACTACTTTCTCAAATATTGTTGTCGGTTTCCTCTGCTTCAGCTCGGGTTGTTCGAACGACCCAGATGTGACGCGTCACTGATGCAGCAGCGTAGCACGCAGCAAACCAATGAGGCCGGCACACCGGATTGGGGTAGCCTCGAGGGCGGGCCCGGTCGACGCGGGCATGGTCGACGGAACGTAACACCGGCGCAGATCTTGGAAGCGCAGCGACGCCGCCGACTGTGGCAGCTCGGTCGAGCAATCAAGACGGCGGCAAGCGGTTAGCGACTTGTGGCTACTAAGGATGCCCAGGGCGAGGGCGCGTGCGCACTTTTCCTCGGCTATGAGGGACAAGCGAAGCCAGTTCGGGCATCAGCGGCTCACCTGCGAAGGCGCCGCACTGCGGAAATCTGTATGAGAGTCCAGTCATGCGAAGACGCACTTCGCGTCCGATCCCGCATCATGCGTCGGCCTACCTCGGTACGATTCCCTTCGGCGCATTCTGCGACTGCACGTGGAAGACATGCGCAGCGCGACCGACGCACTCGGCACGTGCTCGCCCGATCACCGACGGCTGCCTCGACGTTTGGGATCCTGTGTGCGGCTGCGACGGTGACCTACGGCATAACACCTGCTACGCCTTCCGCGAGGGCGTAGCGTCCCGTTCTCGAAGGCCGAGTGCGCTGCGGAGCCGAGCTGGGAGCGCACCTGCGGCGGTAAGCCATGAATGGAATCCTTGAGGTGGGTTCGACCAGTTCTGTAGTCAAGAGAACGCGTTCATGATCCGACGTCCAGCATTGGTTTCCTCGACACCACGATGCTGCGACCGTGGCTCTACCATGCCGCGCTTTTCGTAAGGCGCAGAGCGGACTGGCACGTGGGGTCTGGGATGACGACTACCGCTCGCGACGCAGCAGTGTGTCCTCGCGCGCGCGTGCAAAAGCACCGGAGCGTCTCATTCGACGGACGCCTGGGGCTGATCCACGTCTGCAAGAAATAAAGTCCGAACCCTTCGACTCGTAATCGAAACGACCTGGACGGGACTGTGATCGGCCCTGGGCCGGACCTTTTCATTCTGCCTGCAGTTGGTAGGACGTCCGACGCGTCGACGAGGTTTTCTCGACGGCATGGAGCTTGTGCGTGGCGTCGCGCGGGCGGGCGTGGGCGCGCGGATTGTCAGGCGTCGAATCTGATCTACTTGCTCGCCCTTCGACTCTCCACTCGAAGTCGTCGAGCGACATCATCATGGCTTCGATCCATTTCCCGGCGACGGGCGAGTCCTGCCGTTCGCAAGCGGAGCGACGGTTTGTGCAGTCATCGCGATCTTCGGTTGCGGAACATGACGGCACGCGTTTCAGTTCGCTTTGCGGGTCGATCAAAAAGCGCCTGAACGCAGAGCTTTGTTCCGGAAGTACCGCTGCGTCGGTTCTTATCGGTGATCATCGAGCGAAAACATCGCTTCGAACTGATCGAAGGCATGGTTTCGCCTCATGAGAAACGAGCTGGCGCGCCACCATTGACCGGAGAGCACAGGGCATTCGGAGGAGAAAGCGTGCAGCAACCACTCCGAAGTAAATACGCCCAATAAGAAGATTTGCTCTTCACGTCGAGTTGCAATCGACAGTAACACCGAGCTCCACTTTTAGCGTTCATCTGGCGCTGGTAGAGGGTCTATTGTACGCCCCCTGACGACTGCACTTCGCACCCCTCGCCGTCTTTATTGCGATGGCGCTTTTCACGGCTTCGCCAATCACACCTCGATCGCTGACGACGCGTCCTCCCCAGGGAACCCACGCAGACCTGGTGGCGAGATCTCGGTCGAGCAACTCGACGAGAACGTTTGGCGCCCACTTCCTCTTAAACGAGTTCCGGACCGAGGACGCGTCGCATCCAACGGTCTTTCATCGTGGACGAGGACGGCATCATCCTGATCGACACGCCGTGGACGACTGACCAATCGCGGCGCTTG
Source organism: Sandaracinaceae bacterium (assembly GCA_016712745.1). GTDB lineage: Bacteria > Myxococcota_A > Polyangia > Polyangiales > JADJQN01 > JADJQN01. Next base: position 2,592 of record JADJQN010000004.1, on the reverse strand, counting down.
ATGGAATGGACGCATCGCGTTCTCGGCAAGGACATTCGCGAGGGTGATCATCGCGCACCACACTGACCGGGTTTCGGGAGGATGCTCCTCTTGCGTCAGCAGGCGCGGTTTTTTCATGCGTTGCCACTCAGATTTCAAAGATTCGGGAAGAAGGCACGCCGCTCGAGATCCACACCGCTTGACACCGACGGCACCGTTGTGTTGCTCGACGTCACGTTGCATGGTGTTCATCCGGGCGCGGCTCACGCCCCTGACAACATCGTTGTTTGGTTCGCTACGAGCCAGGACATTCTTTGCGGGTTGCATGGTGCGCGCAAACCGATCACTGCTCGCTCGGCAACGTGGCGACGCCAACGCTTTGTCAGACGGGCCCCGTGCTCGAAGCCTGGCAGCGGCCACTCCCACCGCCGCCTTAAGTCATTCCCGGACACGGCGAGCCAGCTTCGGCTTCGAACTCTTCACGCACACGCGCGGCCTTCGACCCGGCGCGGCCGCGGCGTTGCCGCCGCCGGCCGCCGAGTAGCTTGACGGGATCCAACGCGAGCAGCGCCGATGCTGTAGCCCGTGCGTGCCGGCATGGAAGCTCGAAAGAGTCATCGGAAATGCTCACCCGCACGTCCGAACTCAACCCTAACAGGACGACATCACGTAAATCCGCTTCGCATGAAGGGCGGATATGTAACTTGCTCACGACCACATCAGACGGCCGAATCGAAGAACGCGTTTATGCTGGCGCCTCTCATTCAATTGAAGGGAGACATTCTCGAAGAGCGTGCGCCCTCCAAACGACTCGAGCTTCGGTACAGCAACCACGCCGGGTAGCTCGTAGGGCATCGCGTGGGCGACGTCAAATCAGCGTCTCGTTCTCTTGAGCAATCCCGTGTTGGAGAAGCCCTGATGTCTGAACGCCTTATACATCGCAGCCACTGGAAAACGGGCGCTCCCCCCGGAAGATTTGGCTTCTTGCGGGGCTGATTGCGTCTTCTCGAAGAAGGCGTCTTGGTCTTCCATTCCGAGAACGTGCACCGCATTTGAAAACGTCTACGTGGCCAGCCACCAAACACTTGAAGGGCTACCACCGAAACCAGATGCGTCGGCGCGCAGACTTGGATCAGCTTAGCAATGCTTCTTCCAATCGGCCGAGGCATCACCATTGGCGAGCGGGTGGGTATCGGCCCCGGAGCAGTAATTCGACATCCACGCATGGTGAAACGGGGACGCAGCACGCCCATTCTATTTTCGCCGGTAGTGTTTGCGCCCGTTGTCATCGACGACGATGCGGTATCTCGGAATCGGTTGATCAACTCATGCCGTGGCGTCACGGTCGGCCGCGGGATCAGATCGCGGCCGGCGCCGTGGTGAGTCGCGATGTGGCTGCCTATTCGGTTGTCGCGGGCGTTCCGGCGAAGAAACTTTGCGCGCGAGCGGCCGACGTGAACGGGCTGCGGTCGTCATCTTTGCGTTCAATGAGGCAGAGAACATTCCGTCGGCGTGTGAAGTGCGCGCCTGGCTCGACGGCCACGAGGCCGGGGGGGCATCGCATCTGTATTCGTCGACGACGGGTCGACGGATGGGACGGCGGATTCCGCGCGCGCAGCCCTCGCGGACACGGAACCACGTGGTCGTGCGTCACGGAACCAATCGCGGCATTGGCGCAAAGCCCTAAGTCCGGCGTCACCGCAGCGCAATCGCGGTGGATCACCTTCCTTCCGGCCGATGTCGGCCAGGTGCCGCCCGCAAGCCGTGGATCTTGCGCGCTGCAGCCGTGCGCGATGGCGCGCGGATATCGTGCTCTCGGTTTACGACCATCGCGACGACGGTGTCGATGCAAAGTCCTTTCCGTGGGGCATTGCGTTACTTTCAATTCGGCTAGTTCACGGCGTGAAACTCAGCAGCGATGGACCTACTGTTTCGCGGCTCCTCTTCGGCTGCCCGAGATCTGCCGCTGAAGCTACCTTTTCTTCTTAGATTACGGAGTTTCTCGAAGGAGTCATGAGACAAGCCGCACGTCGAACTCAAGCTAACGGGACGACATCACGTGGAAATCCGCTTCGCATAAAGGGCGGATAATAACGCTCTTCCGACCACATCAGACGACTTGAATCGAAGAACGCGTTTATGCTGGCTGGCCTCTCCGATACTTTTTTTTTTGAGTTCCACCAACGCTACGCACGCTCCGCGCGTTGCGCAGACGCACGTGTCCCGCTCAAGCGTCGCGAGCTTGACGTCACGATCATCGCGCATCCGGTTTGGGACCGCGTTTCTGGGGCTTGAGCGCGCGCGAACCGCCACGCGCAATCGTCTCACGCCACCGCGCCGGATTCGATAGGGCCTTCGCGCCACAGCAGAGCGCCCACCTCCCCGGAGCCAGTGCAACGCTCCACCTCACGTCCAAATCTTCTTCTTCTTGTAGTCGGCCGTGAAACGCCGCCGACTCGCCTTAGTCGACACTTCGACCCCGCACGCGACGATACCAATTGAACATCACCGCCGATGAGCAAATCCCTGGCTCGCCCTCGACACTAAACTTCTCCCGACGAGTGTCTCACGGTCATTGGCACAGAGGGCGAACACAACAAAGCACGGGACTGT
>JADJQN010000003.1:1750000-1821274 GCA_016712745.1 Sandaracinaceae bacterium | reverse complement strand
ACATCAGCATCCAACACCGGGGGCGATGGCTTCGGGCGTTATTGTCGCGTTGTCGTCGGATGGAAACACGCTTGCGGTCGGCGCGAGCAGCGAGGCCAGTAGTGCCACCGGTATCGGACGGCAACCAGCGGGCAAAGTTGCCGCGAGCGCTGGAGCTGCATACGTCCCCACGCGCGCGGGCTCAACGTGGACTCAGCAGGCTTTGCATCAAAAGCCTCGAACACCGGGGAGGCGATGATGACGGCAACGCCCTCGCACTGTCCTCGGACGGCAACACGCTCGCAGTTGCATCGGGCTGGGAGGATAGCAATGCCATCGGCATTGATGGCAATCAGCACAACTCTGGCACCAACGGCAGGCGCGGTCTACGTCTTCGGCACGCGAAGGCCTGGTGCGGGACCCAACAGGCTTCACGCCAAAGCCTCGAACACCGATGCGAGCGGACTGGTTCGGCGTCCGCTGGTCGTCCGATGGCAAACATTAATTTCGTGGTCGGGGCGCGGTGAGGCCAGCAACGCCACCGTATCGGCGGCAACCAAACTGACAACCAGCAGCAAACGCAGGCGTATACGTCCCTCACGCGTGCAGGCCCCGTGTGTGGGATCCAACATGACTACGCACGTTTTCCTCAAACCCGGTGCGAACGACGATTTCGGTCGATCCGTGGCCTTGTCCTCAGACGGCAACACGCTCGCGGTCGGGGCAGACGCAGAGAGCAGCAACGCGCCACCGGTATCAACGGCAACCAAAACTGACGGTTCCGTCGCGGCATGCAGGCGCGGCGTACGTCTTCACGCGCGTGGGCCTCGGTGTGGACCCCAGCAGGGACCCGCCAAAGCCTCGAACTGTGGGACTAATGACTACTTTCGGCAACTGTGTTGCGACGTCGGCGGGACGTTGCAATACGCTCGCGGTCGGCGCATACGGTGAGAGTAGCAACGCCACCGCACCGATGGCAACACCGGCCGACAACTCAGCCCCTCGTGGGTGCAGGCGCGGTGTGTTTGTATTAGTAGCCGTTCGCGAACCGTATTTCAGCGCTTTGATATTCGTGATCGCGAATGGCACCTACGAGCAGCAGCCGCCGGCTCGAGCCCGACACCTAAGCCTGGGGCAACTCGATCCTCGATCTGGTTACTAGATCCGGCGGCCCGAGGCGGCCGGGCATCCAGTTTCCCAATAGAATCGCCAGAGCTGGCCTGGTTCTTGAGTAAATAAGGGCAAATTCCATTCATCTACGGAGCACCGCGCGATGCGTACACGCCATTCTGTTGCCATTCTTACCTGCCTGATGAGCGCTTGCGCCGCCAACGTGGACGTCAGCGACAAGGCCGACCCCGAAGCTCTCGTCTTCGCGGAAGCTGACGAAGCCGCGGACGGATTTCCGCGAAGGCTTTTCGCAGCTGCGCGGTGAGGTTGAGTTTTCCGTTCCGGTGGAGGGGCTGCGTACGCAGCGGAAGGCAGTTACGCAGGCTATCTCTTCACCGCGCCGGGTGCTGGAAACGATCTCACGATCAACGTTCAAGGCCATCGTAATGATCCTGTTGTTTACCTCCATATGACCCGCACGCAGCGAGAGTTGGTCGCGCTCGGAGACCGCGATCGCCGTGAACGACGATGGCGGTCCAGGTCTCGACTCTCTCATCACGCGCCGCATTCGCACCGCCGGCAATCTTATTTGATCATCGTCCGCGAATACGCCGCGGGCCGCGCTGGCGATTTCACTTCGTCGCTTGATTGCGACGGCGTGCAATGTCATCCGGCATGTAGCCCGAAGACATGTGTGGTCCTCAATCGCACCGCCGTTATCTCCGATGTGCCCGCCCCGCGAATCGCACTGCGTCCCGACGCTTCCCGCCGAGACCTGCGACGTTGAGCTCCGCGGACCCCTTCGCGCCTCCCTCAATCACGTGCGAGGACGGCAGCCTCGGGGTAACACCGGCCGTTGCTTGCGCGAAGACGGTGCCTCTTGCGGTTGGGAACTGCGCGAGTGCCCGGCTCCCGTCGCATGCGGAGAGCACGTCTTGCAACACCCGCGCTGAAGGCCAATTTTGCAAGTTTGAAGAGGCGGCGATCCGCGGCTTCGCGGGATGCCACAGGAACCTGCGCTGCGATCCCGTCGGACGCCTGCACCAAAGAGCTTCGTGGTCTGCGGATGCGACGGCGTCAGTTACCAGAACGGCTGCAGGCTAACGCCGCCGGAACGTCAGTCCAAAGCATGCAGGTCAATGAGAGCCAGGGCTCCAGCTCGCGCGGCGGACGCTTTCGTGCTACCTGCGGTCGTGGTGAGTTCTGATTTCGACGAGGTTGGGTGTGTGTGGTTCGCTGATGCGAGCGGAACCTGCGCACAGATCCCCGAGATCCGCACCTCGCGAGCTTCACTACGTATGTGGCTGCGACGGCGTAATTCTACTACAAAACGGTTGCATGGCCAACGCCGCAGGAACGTCGATCCTGCACGACGACCGATGCGATCCCAAAGCGCGCGGCATCCTCTTGCAGCGCGCTCTCTTTCTTCACCGTTTGAGCTAACGTCGGTCCAGGCACCAGCGCGGTGTACTCCCACTTTGAGTCGGGACGGACATGCGTGGCGTGTCGTGAAAGATGAAACGGCACGGCTTCAGGGCGGCCTGAACGTATCCACGGAAGGGACGCCCGTGCTAGCGTGCCCATTAGGCTATGTAGCCGGTTTTCCGGAGGGCGTTTTTGCCGAAAACAAAATGCGCATCGGGTCGGGTCGCGGTGCTGGCGCTCGATGGGATGCGGGCGCTTTGGCTTTGATCCGCTGCAGCGCATGACGATGCGGACGTAATGAACGACATGGGAATTGATTCTCCGATGTCCGCCGACATGAGCTCCGCTGATATGAACGCCGTTGACATGCAATCCGACGCCCCGGACGTCGATGCGGGAGATGCGGAGATGCGGGAGACGCAGGCGACGCAACATTGCCTGCGGTGATCGTGACACCGACCAGTGGTCTCGTAACGACGGGAAGCAGGTGGCAACCGATCCGTTCACGATCTTCCGCCTGAGCACGCCACCGACTGCCAACTGGCGTTGTGTTCTCGCTGATGAGCCGAGATGTTGAGCGAAGCGACTGTCTCTCCGAACCTGCTGACGTTCACGTAGCTCAACCGGGGACGTCGAGCAAACGATCACGGTGACCGGCGTGGACGACGCCATCGCGGATGGAGATGCGTCGTTTACGATTGTAGCCAGCGATGCAAGCAGTACGGATGCGAACTATGGCGGACTTCCTGGCCGCACGTCACCGGCGTGAATCTAGACGACGACGCAGCCGGTGTGCTTGTATCGCCGACTTCGGGCTTGCTGACGTCGGAAGTCGGCGGCGCCGCGACATTTACCATCGTGCTTCAGTCGCAGCTCTCGCTGCCGTCACGCTTCCCATCGTGAGCAGCGATTCATCCGGAAGGCACCGTCTCGTCCGCAACGGCGGTATTCGGCCATGAGCAACTGGAATGTTCCCTCGGACCGTTACGGTGACAGGCGTGGATGATCTGATCGCGGGACGGCGACCACCCGTATTGATCGCGATTGGTCCTGCGACAAGCACCGACGGCGCTTACAACGGTCTCGCAGCGCCGAGCGTCAGCGTCACCAACGCAGACAACGAGTCAGTGGGCGGATGTGGCGCGAACCTCCGGCTTGGTAACAACGGAAGCCGGCGGCAGACTCATTTGCTGTTGTGCTTCGCTCAGAGCCTATCGCGGATGTCGTGTTGAGCCTCACGAGCACCGACGTGGCGAGGGAACCGTACTTCCGATCAGCGTGATGTTCACGTCGAGCACTGGAACGTAGCGCAGACCATCACAGTGACCGGTGTGGACGACGCGGTCGCAGACGGGAACCAAACGTACGACGTCGTCGTGCATGTCCTCGAGTGAGTCGGATCCAATGTATGCCGCAATTGCCGACCAACAGCTTGAGCCTACGAACATCGACAACGAAAGCGCGGGCATTGTCGTCAGTCCCACATCGGGCCTCACGACCACCGAAGCAGGCGGCATGGCGAGTTTTACCTCGTGCTCACTTCGCAGCCCGCGGCCGACGTGACTATTTCGCTGACGAGCAGTGATCCTCACGGAAGGCACCGTCGCGCCCGCGTCCGTGACGTTCACCAGCCTGAATTGGGACACCCTCAGACGGTCACAGTGACCGGCGTGGATGACGCAATCATCGACGGCTTCATCGCATATCTGATTGTCACCGGTGCGAGCGTGAGTATTGATGTCACGTACTCTGACTCACTGTCGCCGACGTCTCGCTTACTAACGGCGACGACGATGGCACTCCGGGGCCACCGTGTCACCCACGAGCGGGCTTATCACCACTGAAGCGGGCGGCACTGCGACCTTTACAATCGTGCTGACTGGCGGACCGGCCTCGACGACCGTTTCTGCTTGCGACCAGCGACGCCACTGAAGGAACGGTGAGTCCTGCGAGCATGACGTTCACCTCTGGAAACTGAACGTCGCTCAGACCGCCACCATTACAGGCGTGGATGACGCGATTCCCGACGGGCACGTTCTGTACTCAATCATCACAGGCAGTACCGCGAGCTCTGACCCGTCCCTTCAATGGGCCTGTTCTTCCGAACTGACGGTGACCAACAGTAACGATGATCTGATCCCACACATCCGCATCGATCCCAGCACGGGCGGCGCCGAAACGAACGGGGGATTCACAGCACCCGTTTATCTCCTCTGATGGCCGATACATTGCGTTCGAGTCTGCGGCCACAAACTCCGTCGCGTCCGACACCAATGTTGTTCCTCGACGTGTTCCTGCGCGACACGATGTTGAACACGACCGTTCGAGTGAATGTCAGCTCGCTCGGCGTGCAGGCCAATGCTATTTCCAGGGTCGCAGGCATTTCTCAGGACGGGCGGTACGGCAGCGTTCTACCCGACGCCACCAACCTCGTCGCGGGAGACACCAACGCGAAATCCGGACACCTTCATTCACGACACGATGACGGGCGTAACCACGCGCATCAGCGTGAACAGCATGGGCACGCAAGGCAACGGCTTTCGAACGGCTCCGTCTACTTCACCGACGACAATCGCTACGTTGCGTTCATGTCACTAGCCCTCGAATCTTGTCGCGGGCGACACCAACGGCATCTCCGACATGTTCACCTACGATCAGATGACCGGGGGCGACCGCCCGGGTGAGTCTTGGCGACGGCGGAGTGCAGTTGAACGGCGCCAGCGGAGTGACCAACTCAGGCGGCATCAGCGGCGACGGACGCTACGTCCTATTCCAAACAGTCGCGAGCAACGCGGTCGCGGGAGATTCGAACGGATTCATTGATGTATTTCGCGAGACACAATGACGAACACGGTCGTGCGCGCGAGCGTTTCCACAGCCGGCGCAGAAGGAAATGGAGATATTGCGGTGGCAACGGAGTTGCAGCCTCGGCAGACGGACGTTTTGTCGCGCTTACTTCGACCTCCACCAATCTTGTCGCAGGGGTACACGAACGGCGTCCGCGATGCGTTTTACGCGACACTGTGTTGAACACAACGATACGAGTGAGCGTAAACTCAAGCGGCGTCCAAGCGAACGATCCACTTATAACGCGCCAGTCAATCGCGACGATCGACTGTGGCGTTTACCAGCCCCGCATCGAATCTGCACGATGGCGACACGAACGGTACCTGGGACGTTTTCGCCTTTATCACGTTGCGACCGGCCCCACGTATCCAGTGAGCCCCAACACGACTGGGGGCAGCGGCGCAGGTGTCTCCGGGCACCTGGCAGCCGACGCTTTCGGGCGTCGGGGACGTACTGCGCCTACCACTCTTACGTGTCGGACTTAGTTGCCGGAGACATCAACGGCCAACGGATATCTTTCGCGCCACCGTTCCGTAGGCGAGGCCGTGAGCGATTCAAACCAGCCCGTTGCACGAATGGAGGCGTGCAGCTTCTTGGCGCGAGCCTCCAGGAATCGCATTTGTGCACGATTCGTCTTCAGATATGCTCGGGCGATGCGCCACCAACAATTCGCTCTTCGCGATCGTCCTGACGATCGGTGCTTGCTCGTCCTCGCCCTCAACTGAGGTCGCCGACGCGGGAACCGTTCTCGATCTCACAATAACGGATGCGATAGTCGTGGCCCCCGACGCTGGATTCGAGGACGCAGGACCTCTCGCTGAAAGCACCATCGTCGATCGCGACGAGTTCCCCCGTCGTCACCGGCGACAACCTCCGCGCGGTGTCGGGCGTCGCCACCGACGAGCTCGTGTTTTTTTCGCTGGCACGCGGATGCGTGGGAGGCAGTTCCGTTTCAAATCGACGAGCGCCGCTCCGTTCTCTTTCATGAGATCTACGGAACTTGCGGATCATGCGTGCAGAACGACTCGACGACCGCCGGCCTCGTCTACGCAGATGGAAATACGTTTACAGGAAGTGACCCGAATCCGCGCGTTGACGAGGACGATGAAATCGCTCTGATGGTGAAGGACTTCGGTGGCAATCCGACGTCGACCGTCCCGCCAGCCGGCGTAGACGCAGACTTTGTAGTGCGCTTCGCCGTTCGCGACGGAACAGCGGCTGGATACGTCTTCGCCTTTCGCGATAGCTCGCATGCAACGACCCGCAGTACCGGCGACTACGTGACCTACGACTTTGGGCTGACGAGCGGCGATTACCGGACGACGTACGACTTTCGAGGCATCGACGACAACGGCACGGAGTTCGCAAATCCCGAAAAATTCAACGGTGACCGCCGCTTCGTACACGAGACACTTTTCTTCGCGCTGGATCAGCGACGGAGTCAGCCTCATTCACGATGGCGTGCCAGGCCCGAACCTCATCGAGATGCACAACGTGCAGTTCGCACCGGGGTCTGCTCGCAGCGTGGCAACGTTCGCGTCGGGGGAAGGCGCGTACGTTGCGAATATAGATGGCCCTGTGCGCGCTATTCGCGACCACCTTGGAAGCAACAGCGGACCTATAACTGAAGGTATCTATCGCTTCTACGAACGCAGCGAAGAGATCGAGATGCGGCTGCGCGTTCACCAAATCGGCGGCGTCATGGATTTGATCGACTACTCGGACGCTGCCAAAGGAATGAGCTACTCCGATAGCGTGAATGACGACCTGTCCATTGATGGCAACGCAGACGAATATGTTCCTGGCGCGCTCGAGTACGAAGTCGTGAGCGGGACGCAGGGAAGCCTCACGCATGCTTTGCAATTCGAAACAAACATTACCGGCCTCTCCATGTCGAGCTACTATCTCGACGAAGATCCAGCCGTGACAGAGCCGCAATGTACGGGCGATGATGCCGCGATCGGCGTGAGCGGTCCGATCATCGCGAGCATGATCCTGCTACCGATCCGCGACCAGTCCGTGGGTCGAGTTCCTTCTTCTTGCGAACTCATCGGTTCACACGCTACGCCGACTACGAAAACTTCGCGCAGTGAAGCGGCCGCATTCGCGGACGTTTTCTGGCTCCGCTGTCGATACACGCCGTTGCGGTGACGGTGCCTGTTGTCGCATGTGGAGACGGCATTTGTCAGAGCAGTGAATCGACAGCATCTTGCGCTACGGATTGCGAAGGTTCGACGATCGCGTGCGGCAACGGACGATGTGAGGCACCGGAAGACGACTACGCATGCCCAGCGGATTGCGCGGCAGCCTCCGCAGTGTGCGGAGACACTGTGTGCAACGGAAGCGAAACCCATGCTTCATGCGCTCGCGATTGCGAAGTGCTGATCTGTGGGGACGGCGCGTGCCGCACGGGTGAGACGGCGAGTTCGTGCGCCGCAGACTGCGTGTCCCCGCTTAGCACCTGTGGCGATTTTAGCTGCGAGGGACCCGCCGAAACGACGAGCAACTGCGCGTTCGATTGCGTCGCAGGTTGTGGCGATGCAACGTGCAACGGCGGCGAGACGCAGACGAGCTGCTCGGACGATTGCGGTACGCCTTCGTAACATCGTCTGATCTTGCGCGCGGTGTCGTCATGCGCTGTACTTAGAGCCCATGACTAAGCGCATTGCTGTTGCTGTTTCAGTCCTTCTATTTTGCATTTCGGCTTGCGCGAAGAAGAGCGAACCCGCACTCGAAGTGCAGGTAGTGACGGGCCTTGTTCCTGGGCCGGAGTTCGCGTCTGTGCTCACGGAAGTTTTTCCTGGGACGGGAACCACTTCGGGAACCATCGTGCCCTTACGCGTGCCAGCCGTATTTGGCCGCGAGTTCGCGCAAGGTAAATCGGTCGCCACATTCCCGTTGCTTCCCAATGGCACCTACACCGTGTGGGTGCATCTCTATCGGCCTAACGGACAAATCCTCATCGAGCGACGCACCCAGATCGTCTATTCGGGCTCGTACGTCTTGCGCGTGTATTTGACGCGCGATTGTTTGTCGTCAGTGATCACCTGCCCCGAGCCTGGTGGTTCGGCTGAATATACCGAGTGCCTCTCCGGCCACTGTGTCGATCCGCGCTGCAATCCGGCCGACAACGCGACGCGCATGTACTGCCCGTCAGTTCTCTTTTGCATTGATGCGACTGACTGCACAGACCCTGTGGCAGCCTGTGCGAGCAATGAGTGCGTGTCAGGCGTCTGCACGCCGACACAAGTTGCTGACACGTGCGCGAATCAATGGTGCAACCCCGATCTCGAAGGAGGATGCACGCCGCTCGAAGTGATGGACGGAGGCATGTCCGACGCAGGCACATCCGACGCAGGCACATCCGACGCGGAAGTAGATGCGGAGCTCTCGGATGCGGACTCTGATGCTGGCGTCCCCGACGCAGGCGTGGACGCGGGACCCGTATGCGGCACCTTCTGCCGTCCAAGTGAGATGAGCTGCCAAGCAGGAATGTGGGATTGCGGCGAAGCGACACCGGTTTGCGCGCCGACAACATTGCTTGCGCCAGGCACTTCGTGTGGCGTTTATCGAGAGTGCGACGCTTCGGGAACCTGCGTCACAAGTTGCGAAGACGGCGCCGCTTGCGTGCTTGAAGATAGCTGTGAAATGGGCGTATTCGATTGCGCTTCCGGTCTTTGCAACAGTCTTGGACCCGACATGCTTCTTGCGCCCGGAACAGAGTGCGGCGACGGTAAAGTGTGCACACCGGCTGGTGCTTGCTCGGTGTGCAACCACGGCTACGATTGCGCGTTCGGTGATTGCGGATCCGGCAGAGTCGACTGCACAAGCGGTGTTGCGACCTGCGTAAGCTGCTCAGAGTTTGGCGGTGCCGCCTGCGCGAGCGGCGGAGCGTCTGCCGGCACAGCGTGTCGTTTGGATCACATGGATTGTGTGGAATCAAGTTGTGATGCGGACAGCGTGTGTGCAGAGCTATCTGATGGGTCTCTGTTCCTCCAAACAACATGCGCATCTCCGATGCAGGATTGTGTCGCCAACTGCTTGAACGGTGCTGTAAGTAGCGTCGGCACCTGCGTCACGCGCGATGGTGACTACGCAGCAGACGGCACTCCTTGCGGCGCACACCGGCAATGTGACGCAATGGGCACCTGCACCTTTCATCGCTAATACGCGATGTGAGCGAACGGTGTTTGCGAGACCTTCGACTACGGAAGATCGCAAGTGGTGTCGACCGCGGGGGGCATCACCACGCACATACGCACAAGGGTAGTAGCTCGAACGCTCGCTATCAAATCGAGCGCCTAGCGTGCGCGCAGCAAGATGAAGAGGGCGATCGCGCTTGCCAGCAAAACCACGCCAGCGAACACGTAGATGAATGTGTCGCCGTTCATCGATTTACGCTTCGGCGTTGCACCAATGATGCGTGCGGCCGGCAGCGCAGGCGTGGCGGGTTCGGGCACGGGCGCGGGTTCCGGTGCACCAGGTGCGGTACCTGCTGGAACGAGAGAAGCTTCCTCAGGAGGCGCGACAAGATCAGGCGATCCTTCAAGAGCGCGCACGGCGGCCTCCGCCGGATCGTTGTAAGTGAGTAAGGTTGCTCCAATGACAATTTCGTCGCGATCGCGCAAGCGCTTCTCGCGGATGCGCTTGTCATTAACGAAGACGCCGTTCTTGCTCTCGTTGTCGCGAAGTAGGGTGCCTTCACTATCGCGTATGACTTCTGCATGCTCGCGCGATAAGTCCGCATCGGTCAGTAAGAGATCTGCGGTTTCAATGCGACCAATCATCATGCGTGCGGGCGCGGGCGGAAGCACAAGTTTCTCGCCGATATTGGGCCCCTCCGTGACAACAAGCTCGGCCGGCTGCTGCGCGTAGCCGGCTGGATCGAGAAGCTCGCGCACCATGCGTCGCGCAAGAGCTGCTGTTCGCTCTACCGACGGCACCTGATCGACTGGCATGGCGGTCTTTTGGAAAGTGACGAAAATGTTGAAACGCGAATGACATCACCTTCGCGCAGTGACTTGGCGCGCCCGGGCACAAGTCGCACTCCATCTACATAGGTGCCATTCGTGGACGACTCGTCCACCAGCACGAAACCGTTCGGGTCGAGACGGATCGTCGCGTGATGCTCACTGACGGTGCCCTTCGGAAGACGTACGTCCGCCCCCGTGCCGCGACCGATCACCACTCGCTGTTGATCGACCTGAACACGATGTCGGCTGTCGCATCCGTACCGGAGGGGCCGCGCACCACAAGGCGAATCGCCATGCCTAAGGAGACTCGCGCTTCGGTTCGTCCCTGTCCAAAACGCTGCGTTGGATGTGACTCGATTTTCGGGACTTGTCGAAAATTGGATTTCTTCGGCCCGTTCTGTGAGGAGTCGGCCAGCAGCACCTCAGCCCGCAAATGAGGCGCCGCGACCGGGAGGGTCCATGGGAACAGCCGCTGAACGTAGGTCGAACGACGCCATTCGAGTTCCACTCGAAGCACTGATCGAACTTTCGCATGACGACTTCGGAGATCACTTCGAAGCAGAATGCGTAAATCTAAGTGCGCGCGGCGTGTCGATGCGCGCTGCCTACTTGCCTGAACCAGGCACGCACGTGTCCTGTCGCTTTCAGAATCCCCCTACGGGCGAGAAGATCCATGCACGTGGCGAAGTCGTGTGGGCGCAAGACTCCGGCCAGCGCATGGGAGAGTTCGGTATTCGCTTTGTCGGACTCGACAACAACTCTGAGCGAATGATCCACGACATCGTTTCTGAAGTTCTCGCACGTGAGACTGAGCCCGCAAGCGAAGAGCTCTACACAAGCGCGCGTCTTTCTCTCGACGGCGTGGCCTCACCGATCGTGGCTCGCGTCATGCACGCGGCCAAAGATCTGGTGACCGTAACGCAGGAGCTATCGTTCCTGAAGCTTGGGCGCGGCGTGTCGATGCGCGTCGGCGACGAAATGGAGACTCGCCGAGGTAAGATCGACGGCATTGACCTATCATTTACGGGAGATGTACCGAGCCTTGTTTTGCAGGTCGTTTACGATGAAATGCCGAGCGCAGAGCAATCTGCGACCGCGCGTGTCGAGGAGACTACGCTCACTGATTTCGATGCGCCTAAAATGGACGACATTGTCGGCCATGCGATGCCGGTGCTTGAAACAGCCACGATGACAACGGCGACAGTCACAACGGCCACGGTGACGACGACCACGACGAACGTCACCAAAGAGCGAGATGGCGTTCGCGTTATCCGCACAGAGGGCGAGTTCGATCGCGAGAGGCTAGCCAGCATAAACGCGTTCTTCGATTCGGCCGTCTGATGTGGTCGTAGAGCAAGTTTACATATCCGCCCTTTATGCGAAGCGAATTTGTAGGGCCCATTTAGAGATGTCCGGTTTCTCCCAAGTAGAAATGTCCGCCTCGGGAGGCGGTCATGGAGGAACTGACGACAATGAGCACCAAGGATGGACCGGGCCGCGGTGATGGCACGGCTCGGAGCATTCGCTGTCACAGCGAGCCGCTGCGGAGATGTTGCAGCTGACTGTGCGGCAAGTTCGGCGACTGCAGCGTGCGTACGCGGTTCAGGGGCCGCGGCTCTCGCCTCCAAGCGACGTGGCCGACCAAGCAATCGCAAGTTAGCCGCTGATGTTCGTGCGCGGGTGCTCGCGCTTGTCAAAGAACGCTATGCCGACTTTGGCCCGACCTTGGCCTGCGAGAAGCTGCGCGAGCAGCATGATGTTGTCGTGTCGGTCGAGACCTTGCGCACGTGGATGTCCTCGGAGGGATTGTGGCGTACGCGCATGCAGCGGCGAAAGCCAGCCCAATCACCGCGTCGTCGCCGCTCGTGCTTAGGTGAGTTGGTGCAAATCGACGGGTCGGACCATGAGTGGTTCGAAGGACGCGCGCCGCGCTGCACCCTCTTGGTCTACGTCGACGACGCGACGAGTCGTTTGATGGAGCTGCGCTTCGTGCGCTCCGAATCGACGTTCGAGTACTTCGCGGCGACCGAGCGCTATGTGCGTGCGCACGGAAAGCCCTGCGCTTTTTACAGCGACAAGGCCGGCGTCTTTCGCGTCAATGCCAAGGATGCACGCGCGGGCGACGGCTACACGCATTGGACGCGCTATGTACGAGCTGAATATCGACGTGATTTGCGCCAACACGCCCGCGGCCAAGGGGCGCGTCGAACGAGCGCATCAGACGCTGCAAGACCGTCTCGTCAAAGAGCTCAGGCTTCGCGGCATCTCAGGCCGTGATGCGGGCAACGCGTACCTTGGGGAGTTCATGAAGGACTACAACCAGCGTTTCGCGTGCGAACCTCAGAGCCCGCACGATGCGCACCGGACGTTGCTGCCCCAGGGAAAACCTCGCACGCATCTTCTCGTGGCAAGAGGAGCGACGCCTGACCGGCAGCCTCACCTTGCACTACAATCGCGTGATGTACGTCGTCGCCTCGACGCCAGCATCGGAAAAAGCGCGTGGCAAGCGTGTGACGGTGCGCGAAGAAGAAGATGGAACCGTACACATCGAATATCGAGGCGAACACTTGGACGCGTACGCGTTTCCCAAAGACGCACGCGTGCATCAAGGCGCCATCGTCGAGAACAAACTCTTAGGACATGTCCTGAGCGTCATCGCTCAAGGTCAGCGCGAGCGTGACAAGCGCACGCTTCAAACGAAGCGCCTCACGTTGCGCGACGAAGATCTCATGCGCAAAGCGATGGGAGAACCAGGTCTGACGACTCGGCGTCCACGCGCGAACCAGAAGCGCCAACAATCCGCCAGGTCGATTGCGCCCTTGCCCGTAACCCATCCATTGGCCACCGCGCTGCAGTCGGCAAAGCCGCATCCCAAACCAGCAACCCTTGACCGAGGCACCCAAGCGGACAACTGTACTTTGCAGAGCACCGGACATTTCTAAATCGCACCGACATCGTTTCGATTTCAGTTCCGACAGCGCGTACGAAGACCGCGCCCGGGCGCGGCGCCGGGGCGGCGGGGTGTTTTGAGCGTCGCGGACGCAGATGTGGAGAGCGGTCCGCTTGAGGTGGACCGCGGCGTCATGCGACCTGAAAGTCTTGCTCATCGAACATGTGCTCGTCGGGTGGGCCGCGGCTGGGTGCAAGCGTGATGCGTTCGTGCGGTAGGCCGAGCGAGCGCAGGATGGCGACGGCGGCGCGGGGGTTGAGGAGGATTGCCATCAGGCGAAGACGACCGCCGCACTTCGGGCACGTGGTCACGTCGATGGCGAAGGTGCGGCGCATGAGGTCGGCCCAGGCGCGGTGCGGGCGTTTGGTTTTGATGAGCGCGGGTTCGGAGTTCGTCGTGCGGCCAAGCGTGACGATGCGTGGTCGAAGTCGTGCATTGGGTGCAAGGACGCCGTGATAGACGAGAAGGTTTTTGCGTGGGCGCGGGATGAGGGCGGACAGGCGTGCGCAGAAGGCGAGCGGGTCGAGCGTGAGGTGCGTGGTGCCGTCTTGCCACGGAGTTTTGAGCTGGATGCGGACGCGGCTGTTCTCGGTGAGTGTGATGCGGTCGTGTGAGAGGGCGGGGCGGGTGAGGTAGCGGCACAGATGCTCAAGGAGTTTGCGCTGTCTTTTGGGGACGACGACGCCGGCGTGCAGGTCAAAGCCTTCGTCGCGCGCGCGAAGGCCGAGAGGCTTTTTCATCGAGAGCATGCGCTCGGTGTGAAAGGTGCTGAGCTTCAGAGCGCGATGGTGCGCTGCGGGCTCGCGTGCGGCTGCGTTTGCGAGCGACGCCGCGTAGCAGGTGGCAAGTGGGTCGGAGACGTCATCGTCGTGCGAGACGCGGCGTGCAACGAGGCGCGTGACGCGAATACGAATCGTCTTTGCGATGCGCTCGATGTCGGTGCGTGAGAAGCGTTGCGTCGGATGGAAACGGAGTGAGCCGCTTGCGGCTTGAGCGAAGACGCCATCGGGGACGAGCAGATGAAAGTGAGGGTTGAGGTTGAGCGCACTGCCGAAGCGTTGGATGACGGAGATGGCGCCAGCACGACCGTCGGCGATGCCAGCCTTTTGCGCGCGACGTCGGTACGCGCCGAGCACCGCGCGCACGACGACGCGTTGAACTGCGAGCGCAAGATCGTGGTCCCATGCGACGGATGCGCGTAGCGCAAACGGCAACGACAACACCCATTGCCGGGTACGCGCCACCGGCAACACGTGGTCGACGAGATGAGCCGCAAGCTCGGTCATGCGGCGACCGCCGCAGCTCGGTCGCTACGAAACGCGGCAATGAGTCGGGGCGCGACATTGCGGCATCATCGAGGAAGGTCTCGACGTGCTCGGTGAGTACTCGGTGTAGCGTGCAGTCAGTGGGACGGCGCGGGCGGTAGATGTCCACGCGTGAACGACTGCAACCGCTGGGCCGCGCGATTCACGCGGAGTTTGTGCGAGAGCGTACCGACGGTGCATGTCGGGCCGTCAACGGCCGCCAATTCGATGCTCCACACATCGTTGACTTTGTTCGAACGCGCGCGAGGCGACGGCGAGCCCTTCACAACTTGCAAAGCCCCATCTTTCCCAGTAGATAGCGCCTCGTTATGGGAATGATGGGAATGCTGGGAAGTCCGAAGACGCTTGTTGATGCGCTGTCTCTTTTGCCGCGCGATGAGACCCGAGGGTTTCGTTTCATCGGTGCCGATACGAAGGAGCGTTTTTACTCGTACGACGCGATTGAGAAGGAAGCGCATCGCCGCGCCGCGCACTTCGCCGCTCTCGGGTTGAAGAAGGGCGACCGTCTCGCCATCGTCGTTCCCGAAGGACACGAGTTCGTTCTCTCGTTTGTGGGCGCATGTGTTGCCGGTGTGATTCCGGTTCCGATTTTCCCGCGCGCGTCGTTCAAGGGACTCGATGGCTACGTCGATACGGTCGCGCACATCTGCAAGGGCTCGGGCGCGCAGTATCTCTTGACGATGGAAGCGACCAAGCCCTTCGTCGAGAAAGTTCTTGAGCGCGATTCGGGCATTACGAAGCTGCTCTACACAGAGAGCATTTTCGAAGGCCCGACGCCTGCATTCACGCCGCCCAAAGTCGACCCCGAAGACATCTGTTTCTTGCAGTTCACTTCCGGCAGCACCTCGCGTCCCAAGGGCGTTGTCGTCACGCACGCGAACCTCGTCGCCAACTCGCAGGCATTCCTCGGACCCGCGGGCCTGGGCATGGTCGAGGAAGACATGGCCGTCTCGTGGCTTCCGTTATTCCACGACATGGGGCTCATCGGTTTCATCCTCGGCCCACTCATCTGCAACGTGTGCTCGGTGCTCTTGCCGACATCCACCTTCGCGCGTGGCCCTCGAATTTGGCTCGAAACGCTGCACAAATTCCACGGCACCGTGACGTACGCGCCGAACTTCGCGTATGCACTTGCGACCAAGCGCGTGCGCGATCGCGATCTGGCCGAGCTCGATCTTAGTCATGTGCGCATCGCGGGTTGTGGCGCAGAGCCCATTCAAGCACAGACGATGCGCGACTTCGTGGCGCGCCTTGCACCAGTTGGTTTTAAAGAGACGATGCTCCTTCCTAGCTACGGCATGGCTGAGGGCACACTCGCGATTACCTTCCATCCGCGCGGCACTCCGCTCGTCACCGACATTGTCGATCACGACGCAATGAAGAAGGGTGAGGCCTCGCCGGTTCCACGCGGCACGCCCAAGTCACTCGAGCTCGTCGCCTGCGGCGTGCCCTTCCCCGGTCACGAAGTTCTCGTAGTAGATGAAGACGGCAAGGCACTGCCCGAGCGACGCGTGGGACAAATTGTGACGCGCGGCCCCTCAGTCACCCAGAGCTACTACAACAACCCCGAGGCAACCGCCGAAGGCTGGAAGAACGGTTGGCTGCAGACCGGCGACCTTGGCTACTACGCCAACGGCGCTCTCTATATATGTGGTCGCATCAAGGACCTCATCATCATCAACGGCGCCAACTACTATCCTCAGGATATCGAGTGGGCCTTGGGCGAGATGGACGGGGTGCGTCGCGGCAACGTCATCGCGTTTAGCGTGCAGGCCGAAGGCACCGAGCAGCTGGTCATCGCCGCCGAGGCCAACTCGGGCGACGTCGAGCGGTTGAAGAAGCAGATCCCCGAACGGGTTTACGAGTTGACCGGGCTATCGACAGGGTACGTGGCAATCGTCGGCGTCGGCGGCCTGCCTAAGACCTCGAGCGGCAAGGTCCAGCGTAGAAAAACCAAGCAATTGTATGAGGATAACCTTCTCGCGGAGCACGGCACGGGCCGCGTGGGCGACGGGGGGGACGAAGGCTAATCCTGTGCTAGAGTGCGCCGCCCTCAGCGGGCCGAGAAAGAAGGAGATAAAGAGATTATGAAGCGGTCGGAGCTCATCACGGTTTTCCAGCGAATGGCGTCTGAAATTGCCGAAAAGGATTTCAGCCATGTCTCGGAAGAGAGCGTGATCGCGGACCTTGGCATCGATTCTCTCGGCATGCTCGAGCTGGTCGGCTCGATGGAGCGTGAGCTCAAGATTCAGATCCCCGACGAGCAGCTTGTCGGTATTCAGAGTGTGCGCCAGCTCCTCGATCTCGTTGAGAAGCGCACGACGCAAACCACCTGAAGCACGAGGCGAGTATGTCGTCCGATCAGTTCCGCGAGAAGCTCAACAAGCAGTTCCGAATCTTCTTCGACAAAGCGGAGCAAGAGCGCCGCTGGAATCCGTATCGCGACGTACCGTGGGACAAGATCAATCCCGAGACGCCCGAGTACGTGGCGGTCTGTGCTGAGACATTCCTCGGCGTTGAAAGCTTTTTGCCGGACTACATTTCGAAGGGTCTTGCAGTCCTTCGCAACTCGTCGTCGGCGCAGCGTTCGTTCTCCGCAAACTGGGGCTACGAAGAGCTCAAGCACTCCATCGCATTGATGGAATACCTCACCCGCAGCGGCAAGCGCAGCGATGAGCAGATGCACGACTATCAGCAAGCGCTGATGAAGCAATCATGGACGCGCCCCTTCGATACGGCGCGCCAGATGACGATTTACGGTTCGTTCCAGGAGATGGCGACCTTTGTCATCTATCTGCGTCACGAAGCGCTCGCCAAGAAGCACGGTGATGAAGCCCTTGCCGCGGTCTACCGCTTCAATGCGCGCGACGAGATCGCGCACGCGCACTTCTACGAAGACGTCGTGAAAGTTTATTTGGAGATCGATCGCCCCGGCACCTTGGTCGATATCGCGCACGTCGCGAAGAATTTCCAAATGCCCGGCGTCAACATTGTTCCCGATTACGATCAGCGCATCGTGCTGATGCGTGAAGAGGGAAACATGGACCGCGATATCTTCCTGCAGAAGGTTTACTTCCCGGTCTTGAAGTATTTGGGCGTGACCCGCCAAGAGCTCGTGCAAGTCGCTATCGATGCGCGCGCGGCTCGCAAGGCGACGCAAACTGGCGCCAACGCCGCTGAGTGATGTGAAAGGTTGAGCGAGATGAGCGCAGAGCTTAAAGAGAAGCTTCGAGGAATCGTGTCGGAAGTCAGCGAGGTCGATGAGATCCCGGACGAGACTGCATTCCGCGATTTGGGCATCGATTCGATGATGGCGATTGAAATCGTGGCTGAGATTGAGCGCACGTACAAAATCGCTGTGCCTGAGAACGAGCTCAAAGAGCTGACCAACCTGCAGAAGGTTTACGAGCTCGTGAAATCCAAGCTTTCGCAAGCCGCCTAGCTCGTGTCGCCCGGCGAAAAGAAGACAACGCGCTATCGCGTGCGCGTCGGCTACGTCGACACGGACCAAGCGGGCGTCGTGCATCACTCGACGTACTTGCGTTACCTCGAAGCTGCGCGCGTAGAGTATTTGCGCACGCACGGCATCGACTACAAGAAGTTCGAGATCGAAGGCCGCTCGGCCTTGCCGGTCGTCGAAGTGGCGATGCGCTACAAGCTTCCGGCACGCTTCGACGAAGAGCTCGAGATCGAAACGTGGGTGGGCGTCGTGACGCGCGCGCGATTGCGGTTTGATTGCCGCGTGTGGCGGGGAACAGAGCTGCTCACCGAGTCGGAGATCACGCTCGCATGTGTGCGCATGCCAGAAGGCGCTCTGCAAAGCATGCCGCCTGAAATTCTTCGCGCCTGCGGCGAGTAGCCACCGGCAACACCTGCCAAAAAGGGGACGTTCCCCTTTTTCAAAGAAAAGGGGAACGTCCCCTTTTATGTGGTGGCGGGAAGCTCGATGGTTACAGCTGTCTTCACTGAGCTGGCGATGAAGCAGCCTAGATGCGCTTGGTGATGAAGGTCGCGCTGAGTCTGCTCGTCCGGTGCTGTGCCGTTCCATGCAACACGCGGATGAAGAGCCACGCGCGTAACGGCCAAGCGTCCCTCCGGATTCTTCTCGAGATGCCCTACCGCATCATCGTCGTAGGAATCGACAACGAGCTTTTTGCGCGCGCAGATCGCTAGGAAGGTGAGCATATGGCAGCTCGAAAGAGCACCGACCAGAGCTTCTTCGGGATTCATCAGTTTCGCGTTTCCCCGGAATTCTGGGGCGGCCGAGGCACCAATGCCGCTGCCGGTGCCGAAGCTCAGGCGATGGTCGCGGCTGTAGGAATCGTATGCGAAATCGGTCGTTTGGCGCTTCCACTGCGTGCTTGCATGATGTTCTGACATCGAGGCCTCCTAGCCAGGTTATAAACCTCCCAAGGCTTACGCCAAGAGATGAGTCCATCCTGCCGAGACAGCGCGGGGAGCTGTCCGAGGAGCTTGGGAACCCATGCAGGATTCGAATGACAGCAGTGGCAACGAGCAATCGCGCGTAAGTCAGACTCCTGACCCCCGCGCTGCCGCACTAGCTGAGCTGGCGAAGAGGCACGCGACTTGGTTGCGCTCGGTATGCCAGACGCTCGCGCGCAATGCAGCCGAAGCGGATGAGCTCGTCGAGGAAACGTTTCAAGTTGCTGTTGCGGAAATCGATCCCGAGGGTGGCGAAGTGCCCGTCGAAGTCGCGCTCATGCAAATTGCGAAGCGTCTGAGCGAACGCCATAGCGTCGTGCCTCAAGCCAAGAGCCAAGCGCAAGCTCCGAAAGCCGCACCGCAAGGGACGACTCAGCCGAAGGCCGATAAACGCGCATGGGACGGATCTAAGGCTCTCGGATGGGCGCTCGCAAGCGCAACAGCCTTGGCCATCATCACAGCCGTTGTGTGGTCACAGGAACACGCAAGCGACAACGGAAGCGCAATCCCCTTCGGAGCCTTTGGTCGCGTTAGTCAGATTTCGCGTGCGTCGACCCAGATCGGCGGCGCGTCTGGCCTGACGGTGCAGGAAGGCTCGAGCGCACCGCATGCCGTAAACGCTGGGACCGCCCTTACCGAAGAGTGCGTCTTGCGTACCGACGGACGCACTCGCGCGCGCGTTGACCTGCGTGACGGCAGCTACCTCGTACTCAATCACAATACCGAGCTTGCACTTTCGCCTGCACACGTTCGGCAAATGGAGTTGCGGCAAGGTGAAATCGTTGCCGACATTGCTCACGTCGAAGGCGACGACCGCGCGACGATCTCGACGCCCGCAGGCGAAATTGAAGTCCTTGGTACGCAGTTCGTGCTCGCGACGAACAGCGATATGGCCAATGTCCGTGTGGTGCGCGGGAGCGTCAGCGCGCGTAGCGGCGGCGGGCAGGCGAACGTAAAAGCAGGGGAAGAAGGGGTTCTCGTCAAGACTCGCGCGCCGGCAGTGAGCCCGAGCGTAGGCCTCGCGGCAGCGATGGCGTGGTCCGATATGACACCGGATAGAAGCGAGCCCGACGCTCCGATCCCGGGGCTAGGCGAGCTACGCGCGAAGCGTCCGGGCGAGCGGGGCGAGGGCGATCATCCTTTGCGACTCGTCACACACGAAGTCGACGTGAACATCCAAGGAGCCCTCGCGCGCACCGATGTCGTCGAAGTTTTTCGCAACGACACAGACCATACGCTCGAAGGCATCTACCGCTTTCCTCTTCCGCCAGACGCTTCGATCGCGGGCCTGTCACTCGATGTCGATGGCACGATGCAGTCTGGCGTGTTCGTCGATAGCCAAGAAGCATCTCGGATTTGGAACGGTGTCATCCGCCACGCAACAGCCAATCCCGTAAACCGGCCCCACGAAGAATGGGTCTGGGTACCCGGCCCGTGGCGCGATCCGGCGCTATTGCAATGGCAACGTGGTGGACGTTTTGAGCTACGCATCTTTCCGATCCCGGCGCATGGCGAACGACGCATCGCGATTCATTACACGCAGGTAGTGAATGCACACGCCGATCGTCGAAGTTACACCTACCCCCTTCCGCATGGTGCATCGGCATCGATGCGTGCGGAACACTTCAAGTTGGACGCTCACATTGGCGGCGCGCGCGAAGTGATCGTTGGCGGGTACGATGTGCATGCCGAGCGACACTCGGACGCGTTTGAAATGCACTTCGCAGCCGACTCGTTCGAACCGGTCGGTGATCTCGTTCTCGACTACGCCCTTGCGGACGATGCGACCGAGTTGCGAACGTACGCGTATCGCCCCCCCTCCACCACGAGCGCAGATACCGCTGGATTTGCCGCGTTTGCGCTGCGTCCGCGCTTGCCAGCTTCACGTGAGTCGCAGGCCCGCGACTACGCAATCGTTGTCGACTCAAGCCAGTCAATGTTTGGCGAGCGCTATGCGCGCGCAACCAATCTTGCGACGCGCCTCATAGCCAATCTCGATCGCACCGACCGCGTCGTCGTATTGGCGTGCGACACAAGGTGCGCGACGTTGAGCGACGAGCCTGCATACGCGAGCGCCGAGCTCGCAACCCGCGCCACCGACTTTCTTCGTGCGCGACGCCCGGCCGGCGCGTCCGACCTTGTCGGCGCACTGAGTCGCGCGGCGAATGCTCTCCGCGTGCCAGACGGCGCTGCACCAAGGGCGGCTCACGTGCTGTACGTGGGGGATGGTGTTTCGACGATCGGTGAACGCCGCGTGGGGTCAATCTCGAGCGAAGTTGACGCTATCGCACGAACTCGCCACGTCGCCTTCAGCACCGTCGGCATCGGCGGCGACAGCGATCCGTTGGTTCTATCGGAGCTTGCTCGCGTGGGTGGTGGCCACTACGTCCCCTATGTCCCGGGTGAGCGCGTAGCAAACGCGGCGCTCGCTGTTCTTGAGTCGACTTATGGATCGACCTTGCGTAGCGCACAGATTGAATGGCCCGCCTGTATACGCGACGTCTCCCCGTCGACCTTGCCGAACTTGCGGGCTGGCGAAGAAGTCATCGTGACGGCGCGCATCGACTGCGACGTGAATGCGCAAGTCACCTTGCGCGGTAAAGTCGGCGGAGAAGAATTCATCCAGCACTATCCCATCCAAGTGCATGCCGGCTCGAACGAGGGCAATGCGTTTGTGCCGCGTTTATGGGCACGCGCAAAGATCGCTGAGCTCGAGCGCCACGACCGCAACGAAGACCGGGCAGCCATCATCGCGCTCTCGAAAGACTATTTCGTCATGTCGCGACACACGTCACTGCTTGTTCTCGAGAGTGAAGCGATGTTCCGAGCCTTCGGCGTCGACCGCGCTCAAAACCAGTTCGAGTGGACTGGCGGCGAGGAGACGGAAAGCTCCGACTCGGCCGGCACCGAGACGGTCAACGAAGCCCCACAGGACTTGGTCGCGCTCCCCGGGCTCATGGGTGGCCTCCGCGGCGACGCTCAGGGATCTGTGGGAGGCTATCGTGGCTCACGATCACCAGGTAGCGGTGGTGGGTCGTCGCCGAGCGGCGAACGCAACCGCGCGTCACCGACACGTCGCTCGGGCTCGTTCGACGATGCGCTAAGCGGTCTCGACTTTAGCCAAGCGCCCGCGACGAGCACGCCCGCCCCGGCACGTCCGGAGCAGAATGCCGGCAGCGTCGTGGCCGACCAAGCGATGCCGCCTCCGGTCGCTACCGTTGAACGGGAAAGTGAGCTGCTTGCACGCCAGCAAACGACCATCCGTCGTCCGGACAACTCTGGCCGCTGGATGCGACGCGTATGGCGCACCGTGCGCGAAGGAAATGTCAGTACCAACGCACAGCCGACAGCAAACGATTTGCGGGCTCTTGCAGTCAGCGAAGACGCATTGCGCGCAGCGCCCGACGCTCGTGATCGCTATCGTAACGCTGCGCGGGCCGCCGCTCGCGCCGGCGACCTCGACCGTGCGCGCTCGCTCGCAGAAACCTGGCTCGGACGCGATGCGCTCGACGCCGAGGCGCTCACCTATCTGGCCGACTCCGTGGGCCGCACTGGCTCTCGCGACGAGTCGCTGCGCCTCCTCACGGGCATCGTGGATTTGCGCCCCGACGATCGTGTTCTGCAGGAGCGCCTCTTTGCTGCGTTCCGTCGCGCGGACGATACAGAACAGGCGTGTGCATTCCGCATCGCACTCGACGAGATTGATCGCGTGGTCAACACGAGCAGTCGGCAGAGCCGTTGCAGTGACCTCCGCAGCCGCGGGCTGGAGCCCTCCTCTGGGGAATTGCGTGTTGATGCGAGTTGGTCAGCGCCGGTCGATCTCGACATAAGCCTCATCACCCCGCAGGGAACGCGCATTTCCTGGATGGGTGGTCGTACACAGGTCTTCGGAATGGACGCGCACGCTGACGGACGCGAGACGTTGGGTCTTCGTCGCGCCACGGCGGGTAGCTACATCATCGAGATCACACGTACCGACGCCGGCACGCGCGATGATGCGCAAGGCAAAGGTCACGTCGACGAGGTGCGTGGATCCGTGACGGTTAATGTTCTCGGACAGCGCCAAACCATCCCCTTCCATCTCACCGGAGATCACACGGTAGTGGGCCGCGCCGACGTGGTCGTGCGCCGCTACCAAGAGCTCGTGAGATTCTAAAGGGGACAGTCCCCTTTAAATAAAGGGGACTGTCCCCTTTTATTCGGCGGCGGTGGGGTGGGGGTGTGCGTGTGGAACGAGCGCTTTCATGCCGAGGTCGGCCAGAAGCTTTTGATCGGCTTCGACGTCGGGATTTCCGGTCGTAAGGAGCTTGTCTCCGTAAAAGATGCTGTTTGCGCCGGCCATAAAGCAGAGCATCTGGGCTTCGCGACTAAGCTCGCTGCGTCCCGCGGACAAGCGGACCATCGCCTTGGGCATCGTGATGCGCGCGACGGCAATCATGCGAACTAGCTCGAGCGGATCGACACGCGGCTGATTTTCAAGTGGAGTGCCGGAGACCGGCACGAGCGCATTGACAGGTACGCTCGACGGATGAGGCGTCATGCGCGCGAGCGTAACGATCATGCGGCAGCGATCCGTGATGCTCTCGCCAAGGCCGATGATGCCGCCGCAGCAAACACCAATGCCCGCGTTGGTCACGCGCTCGAGGGTTTGCAATCGCTCGTCGAAAGTGCGCGTCGTAATGATCGATCCGTAAAACTCACGCGAGGTGTCGATGTTGTGGTTGTACGCAGTAAGGCCTGCGTCAGCGAGAGCCTTGGCCTGATCGTCGTTGAGCATGCCGAGCGTTGCGCACGCTTCCATGCCGAGCTCGCGCACTCCGCGAACCATGGTCAGCACATCATCGAACTGCTTGCCGCTCTTGGCGTCGCGCCACGCTGCGCCCATGCAGAAACGCGTGGAGCCAGACTCGCGAGCCTTACGCGCCGAGGAAAGCACGGACTCAACGCTCAAGAGTTTCTCCGGCTCGACGTCCGCATCGTTGCGAGCGCTCTGCGGGCAGTACGCGCAATCCTCGGGGCATCCGCCGGTCTTCACGGACAAGAGGGTGCAGAGCTGCACGGCGTTCTCAGGATGGTGCTGGCGGTGCACCGTCTGCGCGCGAAAAACGAGCTCGGTCAGGGGCAAATCGTAGATCTCGCGAACCTGCGCGACCGTCCAATCGTGTCGAATATCCATACCAGCTCCTTATACGCGAACGGCCAGTGTCGTACCGCAAACTCACCCTTTGCTGCAAGCTCAGCCCCCGTGTAGCTTGCACGGACGGATTCGCTTGGAAGACGCCTCTTCAGACCCAGCAGTCGAGCAACCTCGCGTAAGTCAGGCGCCTCCTTCCATCCTGTTCGCGGAGATGCCAGCCCTTGCGCTCGCCGCAACGGGTGCGGCGTTCTTGGATCTCTTCTACTGGCGCCTCTTTCGCATCATGGTGCTAACGCGCCTTCCCGCCGACACAATCCAAGGTCGCTGGTTTGTCACCATCGGTCCTCTGCCGATGAACCTCGCCGTGCTGTGCGGAACCATCGCGTTGGTGGTCGGCTTGGTCGACATGTTGCGCTCCACCCACTTTGCTCCAGTGATGCGGCGCACATCGCTCGCCGCATTCCTGGGAATTTTCGGCGCTGCACTGATCGCGCTTCTACTTATCCCTGCGGAGCGCACTGGTGTACCGCGCGTGATGGTCATCGTGACGATGGCAGCGGGAGCGGTGCTCGCCACGCTGATCACAGCAAGCAGCCTCGTGCACCCGATGCGACGCGTTTGGCGGCTTGCATTGTTCGGCGGACTCTTTACGTGGGCGTGCACCCTGCTCGCCTTGGTTTTTCAGCATGCGCCCCTTGTCGCTTCGTTTCCTTACGCTGAAATGACCGCACGGGGTTTGCGGCGCGCGACTGAAGTTGGATGGCTCGTGACGCCGGTCTTGTGTGCGCCGGCCGTGCTCGCATCGGGCAGCAGTCTGCGAACGCGTGTTTCGTACGTTCTCGGCTTCAGCGCGTTCATGGCGTCGGCCTTCACGATGGGCATCGCCAAGGTGGGACTCCGATCTCACTTCGCGGACGCTCTCTACTACACGATGCGGGTCGAGCTCTTGGTCGAAGCCGCGCCCCTCATCTACTCGCCCCTCTTCGGCATTGCGTTTGGCGCGGGCTGCGCAGGCCTCACCGGCAAATCGCACGCGCGTCGCCAAGGAGGTGCAGCGCTTATCTTGTGGCTGTGCGCTGGTACGACCCCGCCGATGCCGGGTCGCATGCTGATGCTAGTGCTCGCTACAATGCTGCTCGCGCGCGCCGCCGTATCCGACACTGAATCGGACTGATGCGTTAGCGAAGCGCAGCTGTTGCTTCGCGAATGCGCGAAATGCCTTCGCGAATAAGCGTGACGTTGGTTGCGTACGACAAGCGCACGTAGCCCGGCGCACCGAACGGCGTGCCTGGTACCACGGCGACGCGCCCTGTCTCGAGCAGATACTTCGCGACGGCGATGTCATCGGAAAGCACTACATCGCCCGCCTTCTTGCCGATCAAACTCTTCACGCTTGGGAAGGCGTAGAACGCGCCTTCCGGCATGCGACAAGAAAAACCGCACTCGCTCCGCAGCCCTTCGACCATCGCGTGCCGTCGTTCGTCGAACGTCTTGCGCATGCCGACGAGCTCGGTAGTCGGCCCCTCGAGCGCGGCGATGGCCGCGAACTGAGCAACGGCTGTGGGATTGGTCGTGCTCTGCCCTTGAATCGTGTCGCATGCCGTAGCGACAGCCTTGGGCCCCAAGATCCAGCCGATTCGCCATCCTGTCATGGCATAGGTCTTACTTACGCCGTCGACGATGATGATGCGCTCGCGCAGATCGGGCGCGACTTCCAGAATCGACTTTTGCTCAAAGCCGCCATAGACGAGCTGCGCGTATATCTCGTCGGTGATGATCCAAAAGTTGTGACGCCGCGCAACTTCCGCCAACGCCTCAAGCTCCTTCGCCGAGTAGGCCGAGCCGGTGGGATTGGACGGCGTGCATAAAATCAGCGCACGCGTCTTCTTCGTGATCGCCTTCTCAAGCGCTTCAGGCGTCATGCGAAAGCCACTTTCGTCGCTCGTCTCGACGATGACTGGCACCGCACCTACCAAACGCACCTGCTCGGGATAGCTCACCCAATAGGGCGCAGGAATGATGACTTCGTCGCCTTCATCGTAGAGGGCGAGCGCGAGATTGAAGAGAGCGTGCTTGGCGCCCACCGAGACAACGACCTCGGCGGGTGAGTGCGTCTGCCCGCCCCGTCGCTTCTTCGAGTCGAGACAGATCGCGTCGCGCAACTTGGGCATGCCGCGAACTGCCGTGTAGTGACTTGAACCTTTGTCGGTCGCCGCTTTCGCAGCTTCGCGAATGTGTAACGGCGTTTCGAAATCGGGCTCACCGACACCGAAGGAGATGACGTCCACCCCCTGCGCACGTAACTCTGCGGCGCGCTGCGATATCGCCAGCGTGGCAGAGGGCTGAACGGAACTGAGTCGGCGAGCAAAGTTGGTGGACACGGCGCCACCTTACAATAAACGCGCGAACTAGAAAATGACGACTCCGCCTTCGGGCGGAACCACGATGTACGCGGTATGCGTGTCGAGGGTCGCGACGCCGTTTCCAACGACGACGATCTCGGCTTTGAAGATCTGCGCAGTTGCGGCAGGCGGGCGGACGTCGTTCCAGAAGTCGATGCCGAAATCGATGCCTGTTCCGGGGATGACGTCGTAGAACGTGGTCTCGTCTTTGCTCGTGTAAGTGAGGCCGGGCATCGGACCCGAGCCGCTGGGGCCATGCCCCTCGATCGGCGTAACCGACTTGATGAACTGAGCGGCGTCGAAATCATCTGGGTTGCCCAGCACATTGCGCACGACGGTCGTCACGTCTTGCGGCGTGCCGCCGACAAGCGAGGTGATGCCGTTGACGATTTGCGTGGAGGTCGTGCTCGGTGCGCCGTTGTAGACAAGTGGCATTCCCGACGAGGTCATCGTGCCAGTAGCGGTAGCCATCGCGATTTGGTCGGGACCCGCTGAGCCAAGGTTTACGCCGATGACGCGCGCGCCAATCTCATTGAGTGCGCCAACCGCCTGATCGAAGTTATGTGCGGTCGGAATGCCACTGTACGACTGACTGCCTCCCGTACCGTTGTGAAACTGCGCGTCCGTGACGAGCACGACGATTGGCAACGAACCGGGACGGAAGCACGGATATCCGATCCGCGGCGCGAAGTCGTCCGGCGCCGACGGACAACGTTGCGGAGGCACGCTGCCACTGGCCCACGTGATGCCCGCGCCAGTCGCCGTCTGATAGAGCGCCTCGGTCGAGGATTCAGGGCCATCGCCGCCACCCGCGGCGCTCATGCTGAGAGCGGCGTTCACGGCAGTCAGATTGTCGGTGATCGTCTGTTGTATCTGGAACGGCACGTCGCCCGAGCTACCGTAGGTCGTTCCCGAGAAGTCCTGATAGTAACCCACGCCGAACTGAACATCGCGAATGAGCGCGGAGACCTGCGTCGCGATGCTCGCGAGCGAGGTGTTCACGTTGCTGATTGCGCCGCCCATCGAGCCCGTGCGGTCGATCAAAAAGAAGACATCGGCGATCTCGATGTTGGTGCCGAAACTGAGCGTGCTTGGCACGTGCTCGCCGTTGTACGGAAGCACGACGAAGAAGTCGGTCTCGGGAATTGTCGAGGTTGAATCGAGCGGATCGGCGCCCGCTGCGATTTCGCCCAAGTCTGTGACGCCATCGCCATCGGTGTCGCGCTTCGTCGGGTCGGTATGGTAGAGCGAATTTTCATCGGCGTCGGAGATGCCGTCGTTGTCGCTGTCCTGGTCGAGTACGTCGATCAAGCCATCGCTGTCGGAGTTGCGCGCGATACACGGATTGTCGCTCGCGCCGAATTCCACGCTGTCCGGAATTCCGTCGCCATCGTCGTCGCTGTCGCCGACGTTCGGCGTTCCATCGCCATCCGTATCGGAATCGCCTTCGATCGCGTCCGCTACGCCATCACCATCTGTGTCAGTGGGTGTGCAACCTGAGGGAATCCGCGCGTCCACATCGACGCCTCCGTCACCCGGTGGACGCGGACCCGGACGAGCCCGCGACGCGTCGCATGCAGTGAGACCAAGGATTGAAACCGCAGCGAGCAAACACAGACCAACTGACTTCATGCGATCCTCCGAAAGAGATGAGAGCGCGAAGCGGCCATAAACTTAGATGACGGCTGAGTTATCCGAGTGGAACCGGATTGGCGGGAACGACGATGTATACAGTGCGGGTATCCAAGATGGCCGAACCGCCGCCGCGAACGTCGATGTACGCGATGAAGAGCTCAGACTGACGCGAACCAGCGTAGAAGTCGTTCTGGAACGTGATCTGGAAGGTAACGAGAGTGCCTGGAATGACGCCGTAGAACGTCGAGGTATCGACGAGTGCGACCGCAAGCTCATGGGTCACGCCCACGGGTTCGACCCAGCATGGATCGATTTGCGGCGTGGCGTTGCAGCCCGGAATGCGGCGCTTGATAAAGCGAGTGGCGTCGACGCCTGCTGCATCCGAGGCGTCGTCACGCAAACCGGTGTCGACGTCGAAGGGAACGCGGGTCGCAATCGTCTCGATAGCTTCGACGATGGTGTCCGCGAAGACCGTGGTCGATGCGCTGTTCGGCAAATCATAAACGAGCGGGTTGTGGTCGATGTCGACCGAGCCCGTCGCTTCTGCCGTCTGCTTCATGAAGTAGCAGGGGTTCTGTCCGAGCGGTCCGGTTGCGCCGACGCAGGTGCGACCGGAGGAGTTCGCTCCGATGTACTTGGCGCCGCGCAAGTTGAGCGCGGCAATCATCTCCGACCAGCTCGGAATGGCCGGCGTGATGCCGGTGTAGTCGTCGCAACTTGAAAGGTCCTCGCCGGGAGGACCGTTGTGGCTACAGATATCGGTGAAGTGCACGATGATCGGAAGCGATGCCTCGCGGAAGCACGGAGCGCCCCAACCTGTGTCGAGACAACGACCGCGATAGTTGGGCATCGTGTAGGTGCCGCCGCCGCCGAAGCCGCCCGAGTAGTTCCAGGTGCCACCTTCACCGGTGACGATCTCGTAGAGCGCCATGGTCTGCGACTCGGGACCATCGCTGCCGCCATGCAGCCCGATGCCGTTGAAGGCCGTCTGCACAGCAGCTGCCTCGTCGGCCGAGGTCATGCCGATAGCCAAGATGAAGGGTTCGTCGGGCGAGCCGCCGTAACCACCGAAGGGCATGTCGTCGTGCTGCCCGCCGCCGAACCACGCGTCGGGGATCGTTTCGCGGATGCGATCGATGAGTCCTGAGCCCGGCGTCGTGACCGTGGCTTTTACGTTGGTGACGGTTCCGCCCATGGAGCCAGTGGTGTCCGTGATGAAGAAGACGTCGGCGACGCGAATCGTTGTGCCGAACTCGAGCGGGAGGACCTGGGGATCGCCTTGGTATGGGAGCACCATGTAGTAATCGCTGCTCGGAATGGTGCAGCCAGCGTTGTGCGCACAGTCGCAATAGTCGCCGCTAGTGCCGTCGGGACAGTTCACGCTGACGTACGCACCTTCGAAGAGATCGCTAATCGAATCGTCGTCCGAATCGACGTCGCACGGGTCCGCGCCAACTGCTGCTTCCTGGCCGTCGGACAAGCCGTCGTTGTCGCTGTCTGCGTCGATGAAGTTTGCAAAGCCATCTTGCATGACATCGCCGGTGACCGGATCGATTTCGTTCACACAGGAGATGGGGGCCGTGGCGGTGTCGCCATCGCCTGCTTCAAGCGCGTCGATGACTGTGTCGCCATCGGAATCGAGGTCGCGGAAATTCTCGATGTCATCGCCATCAGGGTCGCCCGCGCCTTCGGCGGCGTCGAGAATGGTGTCGCCGTCAGTGTCGTCGTCCTTGAAGTCCGGCATGCCGTCTCCATCGGTGTCAGCGGGGGTGCCGCTCGTGCCGATCTCGATCGCGTTCGAAATACCGTCGCCGTCGATGTCGTTATCGCGCGCGTCCGGAATGCCGTCGCCGTCGAAGTCCTCACCGAGTTGCGTCTGGTCGTCGATGCCGTCGCCGTTCGCGTCGCGATCAATGAAGTCTGCTGTGCCGTCGCCGTCCGTGTCCTTCGGCGTGCTATCGCAGTTGCTGTCGCCGGCTTCGTCGCGATCTGAAATCGTGTCGCCGTCCGAGTCTGAGTCTTGGTAGTTCGGCGTTCCATCCCCGTCCGTGTCGACGGTGCCTTCATCCATCGTGCTGATGTAGTCGCCGTCCGGATCGTCCGCAGAGCTGCAGCGCAGCACCGGACCCGAATCCACCATACCCGCATCGGTGCCTGTACCGTCGTTACCGGTGTTTCCACACGCGGACGTACCTACGAGTGCGCAGACCAAACCCAAGAAAGAGACAACACGACCGACACGAAACATGAAGAACTCCTTACGCTCCACCACGAGCGCCAGAGAGAAAACAACGCCGAACCATGGCCCGTGAACTGGGTCGAGACAAGCGAACCCGCTGTCGATTTAGCGATCGTGTGCTAAATGCGCAGCCGAGGGTGAGGGTTAGCCCGGCTTGGGCGGCGCGAGTGCGTTGACAAAGGGCGCTCAAACGATTACCCACGGTCAGACTTGAGCCTAAGCTCGGTGGAGGACTCGATGACGATGGGAGAAGGCACGATGAAAGTATCGAAAATCACTTGCATTTCAATGCTTTCCTTTGCGTTGCTCGCGCTGATGTCCCTCGCAGCCACGGGCTGCGGACCGAGCTACCCCAACTGCGATACCGACGAGAATTGCCATGAAGGCGAATTCTGTGTGAACGGCCAATGCCAGATGTGCCGCACGGACGAGGATTGCCAAGCGGGTCAGAGCTGCGTCGACGGTCGCTGCGATGCGATCCCCGGCTATTGCGCAAGTTCGGCCGATTGCCCGAGCGGTCAAGAATGTCAGGGAAATCGCTGCGTAGGAACCCAGAGCGTCCCCACGACCCCCACGGCGCCAACCGCAGAAACGCCGCCCGCGCCGACCGCTTGCACGATCAGCGCCGTCAGCTTTGAATTTGAATCCGCTGAGCTTAGCTCTGGCGTTCGCGACCAGCTTCAGGCGATCGCTGCGTGCATGCGCGAGCGCAACGTTTCGCACCTGCAGATCGTAGGCCACTGCGACGAGCGTGGTACCGAAGAATACAACCTCGCGCTCGGCGATCGCCGCGCTCGCGCGGTTCGCGATTTCCTCGTCTCGCTTGGCGTTGCGCGCAGCGCGCTTGGCACCTCGTCGCAGGGCGAAGAGATGGCGTCAGGCCACGACGAGTCGGGCTGGTCGCGCGATCGTCGCGCTGACATGCTCGAGCAATGATCTCAGGCCGCTCCCTCGCACCTTCTAGCTCGAGGATGGTCGTGCTCGTGCTCATGAGCGCGGGCCTCGCCGGTTGTCTGTGGACTTCTGCAAGTCACGGCAGCGAGCTCGACGAGACAACCGCAGCGCACACGCGGCGCCTAAACGAACTCGAGCAGGGCCAAGCCGCCGTTCGCGCGCAAATGGAAAGCGAAGTCGCGCAGGCGACCGCAACCCGCACCGAGCTGCAGGGCGTACTCGAGCAAGCCACCCAGGTTTTGCGCCGCAATAGCGCAGACACGGGCGTGCAAGTGCAGGAGCTACAGGCCCAGCTTGCCGCGCTCGAGGGCCAGCTCGCGGAGCTGCGCAATGCGAACGAACTACTCACCCATCAGCTCACGCAGCAGCGCGGCGAGATGGACGAACGTATCACGCAAGTCGCGCGCAAGGCTGGCATCGACATGCCCGTCGCTGCATCAGAGATTCCCGCTGATCCGAGCGAGCACTATGCCGCTGCGTACCGCGCGTACACGGCCGCCGACTACTCACGTGCGCGCGCGCTATTTCGCGAATACGTCACGCGCCACGGCAACACCGATCAAGCGGACAACGCTCAGTATTGGATCGGCGCGAGCTATCTCGCGGAGGGCCGCCCAGCAACCGCGCTAGGCGAACTCGGCAAAGTCTTGCGCGACTACGCGAGCGGCGACGCCGTCGACGAGACCCTTCTCGACATGGCCGAAGCGTATTGGCGACAACACGCATGCGCAGATGCACGCACTGCCCTCGAAGGCTTGATTCGCACGCAAGCAAGCTCTCCGCTCGTCGCTCGCGCACGCGAACGCCTCCGCGAAGTCCAGCACCCTGCGCGCGGCTACTGCCAGAACTGAAGCGCGATGCTGCGGGTTTGCCTGGATCTCTCCGCCAACGAAATGCAGGACCGATTCGGCGGGATTGGCAAATACGCCAATGAGCTCTTACGCGCACTGACGCAACTACCGCCCAGTGACACGCGCGATCTGGATCTGAGCGTTCTTCTATTCTCCGATCGTGCGCCTCTCTCACCGGACCGCGCCTTGAGCGAAGTCGAGCGCCTTGGGCCGCCGATCCCGAACCTGCGCCACCTCGCGCAGCGCTCCTTTCTCGTGGGGCAAGCGCTGCGTCGTCGCGACGTGCAAATCTTTCATGCGACGCAGCCGCAAGGGTTGCCCTATTTGCCCGGATGCAAAGTCGTGAGTACCGCGCACGATGTGATCCCCATCGTCTTCCCGCGCGAGAAGAAGGGCCTACTCGAGGCGGCGCGCAAGCGCATGGACTTCGCCCTCAACTGGTCGCGATACACCAGGCCCGATCACCTTATCGCGATTAGCGCTCTTACTCGCGACGATTTGTCGCACGCCCTGCATATCGCGTTGTCGAAAATAACTGTCGTGCATCACGGCATCGACACCGAACACTACGCATCGACCGCTGCGCCGGGCGAGCACGACGCCTTGCGCGCGAAGTATGATTTGCCGGCGAAGTTCTTTGTATGCGTGAGCAGCGATCACTATCGCAAGAATTTGGAGACGGCATTCCGTGCATGGTGCGACTGCGCGCACGAGCTTCCGGAAGGCCTCGTCTGCATTGGAAAGGCGATGTACGAAGAATCATTTACGCGCCTTACAAACCTCGCCGCCGAACGCGGCGTGGCAGATCGCTTCCGCTGGCTGAGCAACATCGGCGATGCGGAGCTGCCTGCGTTTTATCGCGGCGCAACAAGCACAATTGCCCCGTCACTCTACGAGGGCTTCGGCATGACCCTGCTCGAATCGATGTCGTGCGGAACGCCGGTAATCGCTGCCAGCAATCCCGCGTACCGCGAAGTGGCGGAGGCGGACGCCGACTTCTTTGAGCCCAAAAACGCGGCCGCGCTTACTGATCTAATGCGGCGCCATTCCAACGACACGCTTCATCGCCGTGATCTTGTCGAACGCGGCCTTGCGCGCGCGCGCAGTTATTCATGGTCAAAGACGGCGCGAGAAACTCTGGCTGTGTACCGCACCGTCGCTCAGAAGTAACGCGTTGGGTTTGTCAGCGCGTCGTCGACATGGTCGTTAGCACGGGGACCAGGCAAAGAACTCCGACGATTGCAAGTGGGACCCACCAACTTCTGCGTTGGTGACGCAGCGCGAGTAGGAAGACCGCCACGTAGAGGCAGTCAAGAGTACGCGTGGAGGAGTTGCTCGAGTCCCAAACCTTGAATCCTGCGAGAACGCCCAGCGCCGTCCCAAACAGTGCGAGAATGGCGACCCAGTCGCGCTTGTCGAGGAGGAACGCACGAACTCCAACCGCGCTTGCTGACAGGAACGCCACGACGGAGATTGCGTTTCCAACCGCTCGCACCGTGAGGCTTGGTTGATCGTGCTGCGACGTAGCATCGATGACCACTTGCCAAATCCCGCTGAAGGGCAGAGCGAACTGCGCGCCGGCCTCTTCGCTCACCACTCCGAGGCGGGCCCGAAGAAGAAGCATCCACAGCGCGAGCGGCACAACCGAAGCGATGCACACGATCGCGGTCTGGCGCAGATACTCCCGCTTTAAAAGTGCGCTCGCCGCAAACGCGAGAGGATAGAGAAAGGTCGTCTCGCGCGTTAGGACGGCGTATGCGAAGCACGCCGCAGCAGGCCAGAAGCGGCGCTGCGAGATGAAGAGCGCGCCGAGCATGCACAAGGACGTAGCAAGCACGTCGGGTAGGTAGCGCGGCATGCCTATCGCGACCGCAGGCAGCGCACTCCACGCGAGCCCCCACCATGCACTGCGCCCGAGCGTCTGTGCGTATGTCGAAGCGCCCCACACGCCAAAGCCGAGCGCGATGAAGAGAAGAATTGGAATCGCAAACGACGCGCAACGCGCCCCGGTCCCGGCGCAAACGGCCAAGACAAGCAGGGACACGCCGATGCGACGATAGCGATACGCCGGCGCATCGATGTACGGAACCATCGCGTGCGTCGTAAGCAGGGGATCAGTGGCGATCATGAGATAGAACTGACCGTCGTATCCGAACGAATCGTGAATGACCGGAATATGCTGCTCTTGCACGAATGCCGGATGCTCGAAGCGATCGCCTACGTGGAAATAGACGCGCATGTCGCCGCCCACGTGAATGGCCGCGCCGAAGAAGAGCACTGCCGCGTAGGCGAACACAGCGACGAGAGCGACTCGAATGGCTTGCACGGAAGTGACCCTTTATACACGATTCCGCCGAGAGGCCGCTCACGCGATGTGCGGAGCCGAAGGCGGGCGGGTTTCTTCAGCCCTCGCGCGGCTACTCGTAGCGCAGCGCTTCGACCGGGTCGAGACGGGCGGCGCGCCGAGCGGGAACGACGCCCGAGACCACGCCGACGACGAACGCTGCCCCGAATGCGACGGCGGCAATCCAAGCCGACAAGCGCAGCGGCACGTCGGGGAAGTATCGATTGACCCCTGCGATTACGACGACGCCGATCGCAAGGCCTATGAGGCCGCCCGTAGAGGAGAGCACCAAGCTCTCGACCAGAAACTGCAAGAGCACATCACCCCGTGTTGCGCCTAAGGCGCGGCGAAGTCCTATCTCCCGGGTTCGCTCCCGCACGCTGACGAACATGATGTTCATGATCCCAATCCCGCCGACGATGAGCGAGACCGACGCTATCGCCAAAAGTGCAAGAGTCATCGCCGACGTGAGGCTGCCGAACA
This sequence comes from Sandaracinaceae bacterium, assembly GCA_016712745.1. Classification (GTDB taxonomy): domain Bacteria; phylum Myxococcota_A; class Polyangia; order Polyangiales; family JADJQN01; genus JADJQN01. The sequence continues at coordinate 1,786,177 of JADJQN010000003.1, read as the reverse complement.
CGTTCATGAGATCATCTTGGCTCATGACAGTGAACGTACGCTCGCCATGGCGTCGACGCGCGAGGGTTTGCTCGATCTCCTCCATCGCAGGTGCTGCGTCCTCGCGCGAGCGGACGGCGGTGAGTATCGACGTCAAGAACTCTTGGCCGAATAAGTCCTCGGCGCTGGTCGCGGGAATGAGAACTAGGTCGTCCATGTCTGCGCCAAACGTGGAGCCCTTGGGTTCAAGAACTCCAATCACGCGGAAGCGCCCGTTGGCAACGCGAATCGCTTTGCCAAGTGGATTCTCGTTTCCAAAGAGCTCACGCACGACGGTCCGACCGAGCACGGCCACGCGTCGTCGCGCGTCCACATCCTCGCTGCTTATGTGCGTACCGATGTTGATTGTCATGCTACGCAGAACACCGAACGACTCGCCGACTCCCGCCACCATCGTGTCGCGCGTTCGACCGCCGTAACGCACCGCGCCTCCGCCTTCCACGATGGGGCACACACTCGTCAATAGGTGTGTTTGTCGTTCGAGCGCATGAACGTCATCCATGGTGAGCGGCTTCGCTGAGCCGCTTTGCGGATGTGAAAAGCCACCGCGCGTTTCTCGCCGGCCTGGGGTAACGAAGAGAAGGTTTGTGCCGATGGAGCTCAAGGTGCTGTCCAGATAGACCCGCGCGCCATCGCCAACGCTCACAAGTAGGACAACCGCAAGCACTCCAATGATCACGCCCAACATGGTGAGACCGGCGCGCGTCTTGTTCGACGTTAGCGACTGAAGAGCGGAGCGCAGATGTTCAAACATGGCGCGTCACGCCCTTCCAGCGGGAGTGGCGTCGTTCACGATGACTCCATCAACCAACTCGATCACCCGTCGCGCTCGTTTCGCAAGAGTCATGTCGTGCGTGACGATGACAAGCGTCGCCCCAAGCTCACTGTTGAGTTCTTCAAAGAGCGCAAAGATCTCTTTGCCCACGCGTTGATCGAGGTTGCCGGTTGGCTCGTCGCACAGAAGCAAAGCCGGCCGCGTGACGATCGCACGCGCGATTGCAACGCGTTGACGCTCGCCTCCCGACAAGCGCTCGGGTGAGTAGTCTTCACGATGGGAAAGACTCACGCGCGAGAGAGCTTCGCGGGCGCGCGCGCGACGCTCCTTGAGCCCTACACCGGCGTAGCGCAACGGCAGAGCGACGTTATCGACAACCGACGTGCGCGATAAAAGGTTGAAGGTTTGGAACACAAAACCGATGACCTGATTGCGAAGGGCGGCCAGCTCCGCGTCATCGAGTGTCGCGGTGTCGTAGCCAGCCAGCGTAAGTTGTCCGGCCGTGGGCGTGTCCAGACACCCAATCTGATACATAAGCGTGCTCTTGCCGGAACCCGAAGGACCGATGAGCGCAACGTACTCTCCCCGCTGCACGGAGAACGACACGCCGTTCAGCACCCGAACGTCCTCGTCGCCCATACGAAAGGTGCGCTCGATGCCATTTGCGTCGATGAGCGGAAGTTCCTCGGCGAGCGATGGTGCTGCGGCTGCGCTCATGGGGCTACCCGGACGTGTGCGCCGTCTGCGAGACCAACGACCCCGAGTGTGGTGAGCACAAGCTCGCCTTCACGCAGACCCGAAAGCAGCTCTGCCGCTTCCCAGGTCGAAACGCCGGTCGTGACACTGCGTTTGTGAGCGATGCCGTCGCGCACCACGTACACCGATCGTTCCGCACCTCGCCCGCTCACAGCGTTCGGGGGAACCCACAACACGTTTTCACGCACCTCCACGATGACATCGACGTCAGCGCTCATACCCACCCGCAAACGGGGATCGCTCGGCAGTGCAACCTCGATCGTTGCGCTACGACCGCCGTGCGCATCTCGTGTGATGCTCGGCGCAATCTCGGAAACGCGGCCGCGAACGCGCTCGTTCGGGAATGCGTCGAGCACCACGTCCACAGCCATACCTACCGCGACGCGGCCGACATCCGCTTCGTCGAGCTCAGCATCGACGTGAAACTCACTCGTGTCCGCTAGAAGGAAGAGCGGTTGGCCAGCGGCCGTAATCTCCCCAACCTCTACCTCGGTCGAAACGATAACTCCCGCCGTTGGCGCACGCACTTCGGCGCGCGAGAGCGCCGATGCAGAGAGCTCGACATTGGCGCGTGCTTGGGACAGCGCGGCACGCGCTGCGTCGGCGGCTCGCTCAGCCACTTCGACCTGGCCTTCGGCGCGCTCGAGATCCGCGATGGCGATGGCGCCGCTCTGATGAAGCCTGCGCGCGCGTATCGCGCCGGGCATTGCCAATCTCTCATTCTCTTCTGCCTGCCCAACCTGTGCGCGTGCCAGGGTAACGCCCGCTCGAGCCAGTTGTAGTCGTTCGCGAAGCTCGTCCACATCGTATGTGAGTACGACCGCACCCGCAGCGACACTGTCTCCGCGACGTGCGCGCAGCGTAGCGACCGTTCCGCCAAAGGGCGCGCGAATCGTCGCTTCATAGCGTGCGGAGACGCGGCCGGCCGCCACGCTGGTAACGAAGTCGCGAACACTCCCGCGCGTCACTGCCGTCGCCGATACAGTCAGCGTCTTCGTTTGGCGCGCGGTGGTGTACCACCAAATGCCAACGCCAACCGCGAGGATGGCCACGAGCCAATAGATCCAACGGCGCCTTTTGCGACGCAAACGACGCAGGGGCGCGGGCGGGGCCGGCTTTCGAACCTGGTCGGTTTGCGCGGGCGCGGAAGGAGGGCTCGCGGTAGCGGCAGCCGGGTCGATGCGAGCAGAGAGTTCATGCGACTCGTTGGAAATAGCCATGTCAGGGACGAACGCAGCACGCGTCGTGCCAAGGTAAACGGGCCCCGCGTTCACAGGCCGGCGCCATCCGACGACGCGCATGCCTTGCACGCGAGCGCAGTTATTGCGCACGCGTTCGTTGCTGTGCGCCAGTCATCTTGGCCTGCTTTTGCACGGCAGTGCGGACGCGTAGCCGACTTATGAGATGGTTTTGGCTTCTAGAACTGATAGAGCGCGAGGTAGACGAGCACGCCGGTTACGCAGACGTAGAGCCAGATCGGGAAGGTGATTCGGGCGATGCGGCGGTGTTCCTCGAAGCGCTGTTTCAGGGCTAGGAACAAAGTGCGCAGCACGAGTGGCACAGTCACCATTGCGAGTATCACGTGTGTGATTAGCAAGAAGTAGTACGCGTAGCGAATCGCGCCCTCATGGCGAAAGTGCGTGTTGCCGAACATCACAATGCGAGTCGCGTAGGACACCAGAAAGACGCACGAGAGCGTAAAGCCGGTGAGCATCAAGCGACGATGCACCGCCACGACGCGCCCCGCGCGAATCGCGCGCCAGGCGAGGAAGATGCACACGCCGGTCGTTGCGTTCAAACATGCATTCAGCAGCGCGAGCGACGGTCCCATGCTCATTGGTTGCCTTCCGTTTCGAGCAGAGTGTTCACGTCGTGTTCCAACTGTTCCAAGCCTTCGGGATCTGTCTCGTAAAGGCCGCGCGCGATACCGTGCTGATCGACGAGCGTAAAGCGACCTGAGTGCAGCATGTCGTAGATTTCCCGATTGATCGTTCGGGGAATGCGCTCGCCCACTGGCTGGTGAAACCCGTTCACGATCGTGTGGATGATTGCATCTTGAGGACCGGTGAGCAGGGTCCATCGCGACAGATCGAGATGACGGGTCCGCGCGTACTCGGCGAGCACCGCTGGTGTATCCGCGACGGGGTCGATGCTGATCGAAATGAAGCGCACATTCGGTTCGCGGGCGAACGTCCGTGTGAGCGCGCTCATCTTCTCAGTAAGCGTCGGACAAATTGTTGGACAGTGCGTGAAGATGAAATCTGCGATCCAAACTTTGCCTTGCAACGACGAGCTGTTGAACGGTGTGCCAGCCTGGGTGGTGAGTTGGAATTCGCCTACTTGGAAAAGGCGATCCAGGGGCGCAGAACGCCGTGACGCGTCAACGAAGTAGAAGATTGCCGCGAACGCGAGCAGCGCAAAGCACAGTACAGCGACCTTCTTCATCGCTTTCTCACCGCGAGAACGAGCGCGAACGCAAAGCCCGTTATCGCAAACGCGATCAAAACGCCAAGCTCGACCCCGGCGCTCGCGAGCACAGTACCTGCTGGCGGCATCCCCCCGTAGAGCGCACGTCGCAGCGCGCCCACGGAATGCGACATGGGATTGAATGCCAGCACTCGCTGCAGGGAGCGCGGCGCAGGAAACATTGCGCCCGACATGATCCACAGAGGCAAGAGCAGAACGCTCATCACTACGTGGTAGCCCTGCGTCGAGTCGAGCCACCACGCGACTGCGAAGCCAGTGGTCGTCAGCGCAAGTGACGTAAGAAGAAGGACGAATGCGAGCATCGGCCAATCGATCGAGGCGTAGCCAAAGCCGGCGAGAGGTGCGAGCAGCACGAACAAGGATGCCTGGACAAGAGCGACCGTCGTTGAGCCCAACGACTTGCCCAGCACAACAGCGCCTCGTGAGCCCGGCCCAACCAGCACGGCTTGCATGAATCCGTTGTGGCGATCCTCGATGAGGGACATCGTCGCGAAGATGGAAGTGAAGAGTACGACCATCAAGATCACACCGGGAAAGAAGTACGCCATGTAGGAGACGTCTGCCGCCGCTTCCATATGAAAGGTCGGCGACAAGCCCGAGCCAATCACAAACCAGAAGATAAGCGGCTGAACGAGCGCGCCGACAACACGCGTGCGTTCGCGGAAGAAGCGGACGATGTCCCGACGCCATAGCACTGACACGGTCGCAAAATCTTGCGCGAACGCGCTTTGCGTTGCTGCTGCCGTGCTCATGACTTCACTTCTTCGACCGAGCTTCTTAGCGATCGGCCCGTGAGCTTTACGAAGACATCGGCGAGCGAGGGGCGCCTCATCGAAACGCTACGCAAGCGTCCCGGGGGCAGCGCCTCGACGAGGCGCGGAATGAGCGCGTGCCCTTTTTCGTGCTCAATGACGACCCGTTCTTCGATCACACGTGCTTTGAGGTTGAGAAGAGACTCTACGTCGCGCGCCAGCGCTTCAAGGTCGTCAGCTTCGAGGGAAATGACATCGCCAGAAACCCGAGCCTTCAATTCGGAAGGTGTCCCTTCGGCGACAATCGCGCCGCCGTCAAGGATTGCCACGCGATCGCAAAGCTCAGCCTCTTCGGGACGATGTGTTGTGAGCAAAACTGAAAGCTTCTTCGCATCACGAAGGGAAAGAATGCGATCCCACGTTCGCTGAAAACTGGCTTCATCGAGACCGCTTGTCGGTTCGTCCAGAAGGAGTGTGTCTGGCTCGTGCAGCAGTGCGCGCACGAGCTCAAGCCGGCGCTTCATCCCGCCCGACCATTTGATCACTGGCTCGTCCGCTCGGTCGCCCAGCTCCATGAAGCGCAGAAGCTCCTCGAGTCTCGAACGCGCGATCTCGCGATTCATCCCGTAGAGACGCGCGCTGAGCAGGAGGTTCTCGCGCGCGCTCAAGCGCAGATCCACGCTACCCGATTGAAAGACTACGCCCACGCGCGAGCGCAAGCGTCGATCGCCGGGAGCCACGGCTGCCCCGTCGAGCAGAATTTCACCCGACACCGGCATCACCAGGCCCAACAGGATTTGAAATGTCGTGGACTTGCCGCACCCGTTCGGCCCGAGGAGCCCCACGACTTCGCCGCGCCCTACCGAGAACGACAGGCCCTTCAAAACCTCGCGCGCACCGTAGCTATGGCGTAAATCGCGGATCGTGAGGCGATCTTTGCCCGCGCGATCGATAGCCAACGGATCCCGCGCGGAACGACTCGCAGTCGCCCCCACAGGCGTGACCACGGTTTGCATCGCCGCTACCTCGCGTCCAGCGTAAGCGCTAGAAAGAGCAGCGTCAGGTAGACGAGCGAAACGTAAAAGAGGCGCCGCGCCCATTTGTGTCCGGCGTCGCGACGTAGACCCAGCAGCGACGTGCCCAAAAAGACAAGTCCGAGTGCGGTGGCCGCGAACAAGTATGGCTTGCCTGCAACCCCGAGAGGCGCAAGCAGCAACGACACGGGCAGCAGCGCACCGGCGTAGATGATCGCGTGCAATGTCGCTGCACGATCGCCAATCGCCGACGGTAAGATCGCGATGCCTGCGCGCTCATACTCTTCGCGGCGGAAAATCGAGATGGCGATGAAGTGCGGGACCTGCCACAGAAAGAGAATACCGAAGAGCACGAGCCCCGGAGCCTCAAGCTTGCCAGTCGCCGCCGTCCAACCCATGAGTGGCGGCAACGCACCTGGCACCGCGCCGACCAAAAGAGCCGTCCACGACTTTTGCTTCATCGGTGTGTAGACGCAGACATAGAGAATGAGCGCGAGCGCGCCCAGAAATCCGGTCAGCGGATTTACGCCAATGGTGAGCAACGGCACCGAGATCGTCGCCAGGACAAAGCCGAAGATGAGCGCATGCTGCGGCGCCAGGCGCCCCGCCGGAAGGGGGCGAACGCTCGTGCGCTTCATATCGCGATCACTCTCGCGCTCGATCCAGCAGTTGAAGACGTTGGCGGCCGAGACGACCATCGCAGTTGCGAACACGGTCAGAAGGAAGAACAGTGGCGCACGATGTCCCGGGGCGAGCCACAACCCTCCGGCCGTCGTCACCACAACGAGGAAGGTGATGCGCGGTTTCGTCAGCGCGACGAAGTCACGCAGACTGCCCAAAGACACGGCGGTGGAGACGGCGGTCGCCATTGATTCGAGGCGTATATAGAGAGAAATTCCGCGCCCAGTCAAGGCAAGGAGGCGCGTTCAACTCTTGAGTATTGCAAAGGTCAGCGCCGCAGCTCCGAGAACCGCAAAAACCACTGCGATCCCGAGAACAATGTACGGGGTGCGGGATGCGGATGGGTTCACGCCGGGAACGTCTTCGGGCGGCGGTCCGGAAGCCGGCTTCTTCGGGCGCGCCGATGCAAGTCCCTGGTCGACCATTGCTTCACGAGGCACCGCACGCATCGCGCCCGTCACACCCTGTCCGGGCGCGAAGCCTTGGCCTTGGATGACGCTTCGCAGTGCCACAGCAAACTCGGCCGTTGACGAGTAGCGATCTTCCGGCTTTTTTCCGAGCGCTTTGCGCACCGCATCTTGCAGGCCGTTCGGAAATACTCGGTTGGGTTGGCGATCGGTGATCTTCAAAGGCTCGGCCGTAATGTGAAGGCTGATGAAATCCATCGGGTGCTTCGCATCGAACGGAAGCGTGCCGGTCAGCATCTCGAACAGGATCACGCCCAACGAATAAATGTCAGAGCGGCCATCGAGAACTTTTCCCTGCGCCTGTTCAGGACTCATAAACTCGGGCGTCCCGAAGACCATGCCCTCTTGCGTGAGGATTAGCGAGCCAGGTCGCATTTCGCGTTGACTCACTTTGGCCAAGCCGAAGTCGAGCACCTTCGGAAAGTCCACGATGCCACCTTGGCTGGTGATGAAAATATTCTCAGGCTTCAGGTCGCGGTGAATGATGCCGGCGCGATGCGCTTCATCAAGAGCACCGAGCACTTGAATCATGATTCCGCAGGCGCGCGTGGTTTCCATGGGACCTTCGGCGCGCACGAGCTGCGCGATGTTGAGGCCTTCCATGAACTCCATCACGATATAACAAGCGCCGTCTTCCAATTGTCCGTACAGAAAGACGCGCGCGGTATTCGGATGGGAAAGATGGCTCATCGCGCGGGCTTCGCGACGGAAGCGGGCAACGAGATCGGGGCGCGAGACGTATTTGGGATGCAGTATCTTAATCGCCACGTGGCGATTCATCTCGGGCTGCTCAGCCTTGTAGACGGCGCCCATACCGCCTGAGCCAATGCGACTGACGATGCGGAATTGCCCGGCGATCTCAGTTCCGATGTAGGCGTCTTTGACGGGCAAACCGGGTCCTCGTGTGGGCAAAAAGCCGAACGACGTGCGCGAGCATACCATTCAACGGCGCGAAACATCGAGTTCGCAAACACGATAAAGGCCCATGGAAAAAGCGCCAGTCGGACCCGCATGCACGGTCAAAAACCTCGAAGTACCCAAGATCGGGGCGCGGATTGCCCTTTCTTCGGTCGCCAAGCCCAAGCGCTTTCGCGATTCACTTTGGCAGGAGGGAGTGAAAGCTGCGCCGTGTGCCAAGCCGCAGCGGCAGCTGAACGGCGCCGAGCCAGAGCCCAAGGAGCAACGAAAGCTCAGCACTTCCCCAAAGCGCGACGCAGCCGCTGCCGACGAACGCTTGCTCGCGTTTCAGCCGCCGCCCGCCGTACTGATTCAGCAAGGCTTGGCGAGCCTTGCGACGCAAGTCCTTGCCACAAGCGAAGGCGATGCGCGCGTGCAAATGGCGCTGCTCGCACAGCGCGTGCTCTCCCAAATGAGGACCTCACATGACGGGCGCGCCGTGCACTTGCGCGTTGATCTGGGCAAAGGGCGCGAGGTCGACGTCCGCCTGCATCACGAAAACGGTCGCGTCTCGGTTCGGATTCATGCCGATACACAATGGGCTGGCCTCTTTGCGGAGAGCCTTTGCGAAAAGGGCATTCCGAAAGACCTAATTTCGATCGAGTAGGATCAAGCGCCGGTTGATTCGTGGCGTGAAGATCCGCCATGCTCTGTGCCTTCGATGTCGACTTCCTCGCATTCGGAAAGCTCTTTGCCGCGCTGGACGGACGGGCACGTGGCACTCGCTCGCAACGCTCAGCGCTTGATGCGCGCGGACGTCGCCTCGCATATCGCGGAAGAGTCACGCGAGCTACTAGGCCTGCCTCTCGCGATCGAACGCGCCCTTGCGTCGATCGTGGACGACAACGCTCGCAACGCATGGCCCAAGCAAACGCACGTTGCCGCGTTGCTCGCGACGCCGCACGGAAATCTTGTGCTGGATGTAGACCGATTTTTGGCGGCGTGCATCATCGATCGCGTTCTTGGCGGCGAAGGCGGCAAAACCGCACAATTTTCCACGGACAATCTGAGCGAAGTCGAGAGAGGGCTCTTTGCATACTTCGTGGCGCGCTTGGTCGCACGTGCGGGAAGCGGTGTCGTTCAACTGGTCGACGTGATCACCTCGCATGAGCAGATGATGGCCGCGCTTGGCGCTGGCGAATGCGCAGTATGGAACGTTCCCGCAACTGTTGGCGCAGATCGCGGACCGATTCGCGTGATAGCAACCAAGGAGCTACTTGCGCGCGCCCCGGTGGCATCCGCGTCGAATGACTTCAGCACCGTTCCGGTCGAATGCATCGCGACAGTGGGACGCGCTTTGTTGTCGGTGAGCGAAATCTCATCGCTCGAAATAGGCGATTCGATCGTGCTGGACGATGCGTCGTTCGAGCATGCCTGGGTCTACGCGTCCCATCCCAAAGAACTTTCATGGAAGTGTAAGCTCGAGGAAGGAAGCTTGCGCATCGTGAGCGCACACGCTGGAGGCGGCATGAAGGTGACGGAAGGTAAAACGAATGAGCCCGACAACGAGCCAGCCACTGCGGTCGACGTCTCGCTGCGTCACGTACAGGACGTTCACGTCGAGCTGAGCGCCGAGCTCGCACGTTTTACGCTTCCCTATGTGGAGCTCACGACGTTGTCTGCGGGAGACGTTTTGCGCACGGGCCGACCGATCACCGATCAGATCGTGCTGCGCATCGGGCGGCGCACAATTGCAAACGCCGAGCTCGTCGACATCGACGGAGAGCTCGGCGTTCGCATCGTGCAGCTGCTCGAACGTTAGTAGTAGAGAGTGCCGCCCAAGAAGGGCGAGATGTACACGCTGTGCTCGAGCGAAGCCGTCGGGAACGCGTAGTTCGCTTGCACACCAAGCTCAAGCGCAAGCTCGGGGCTAAGTTCGTACGCAAAGCCGGCGAGAGCATTCATCGCGAAGCCAGCTTCGGTGTCGCTCATGACCGAGACGAATCCGTCGTCGAGCTGCGACTGCCAGAAGTTCACCGCGATGCCCAGACCGATGAACGGCACCAAGGCGCTCGCGTTCAAGAACGAGTACCGAGCGCCCGCGCCCACCCACACGTTCGTCAATGACGACGTAACGCTCGAATCTACGCCCGTCACGTTGTTGTACATGACGCCGAGATTGAGCTCCGTGGTAAAGCCGCCCGCAAATTCCCAGCCTACGCGGCCTTGTAGGCCGATGCCGGGCGAGAGACCAAGGGTGCCGCGATCGCCGAACGGCGATTGCGCGAATATCGGAACGACGAGGTGCGCGCCGTACTCGATTCCGCGACCTCCGCGCTCGACCGGAGCTTCTTCGACAGGCACAGCCTGTGGCTGTCCATAACCCGCTTGCGTCTCTACATAGACAGGAGGCGGAGGCGCATCTTGCGGTCCCTCAGCGTACGCCGATGCTACCGGGCCCATGGCCGCAAGAACCAACGACGTGAACAGCGCCTTCTTCCACATAACTCCTCCAGTTTTAGTTAACGATCGCAAACCGTGTCTCTCGACGTTCTCCCTCGCGAACATATTCGACGAGGAGCTCACTCGCTACACGCAACTCATTCCACACGGTCATCGCGTCTTCGGGTCGCTGAATACTATGCCCGTTCACGCGCGTAATAATGTCACCGACGTGGATATCGACCGATGCAAACCGCGGATCATTCTCGAAGAAACGCACCACGCGAAATCCGACAAATTGCTCATGGTCACGGGCCGGCTCTGTCTCAACGTTTGAGAGAAAGCGTCCTAGGCCCTGATCGAGCACAACGTTCAGCGATTCGCGATCGATGTTGTGGTCGGTTTCGATGATTATAGGTTCGGGCGCTTGCGCTTGTGTCATCTGCGACGGGACTGGTGCCGGTGTCGTGCCGCGCGGTTCGGCCCCGCCGGCGCATGCGGATGCGAAGGAAAGCGACAGCACCGATAGCGCCACGTGGATCATCGAAGAGGGACCGTGGCTCATGGACGAAGCTCGCACCGCGTTGATTTACGCAGGGGGCACGGCATGTGGTCAAAAATTTCGAAGGCTAAGGCCCGCGGCCAACACCTAAGTCACGAACGTGCTTGAGGATTTCGGCTGCCACGACCGCCTGATCGCGGTCGGCGTTCACGTGCACGATCTTGTCTTTCGGATAGTACTTTTCGATCGTTTTGTAGAAGGTGCACAGCCGCACCTGAAGCGCATCGTCGTCATACAGGTCCGGTGCCCCGTGGCGCGCCCCACGGCGTCGTTTGGCGACCTCAGGTGGGACATCAAGCACGATGGTCAGGTCGGGACGGCGTGCGTGACGGTTCAATTCTTGGACCCACTCAATGCTCGCGCCCCCGGCGTCGCTGGTAAGGGACTGGTAGGCGACCGACGAGTAATCGTAACGATCGCTGAGGACGGTAACGCCTTCCATCAGGTTCGGGGTGATCTCGGCGTCGATGTGATCAAGTCGATCGGCTGCAAACAAGAGAGCCATCGTCCCCCACGTTGGCGCGCGCGGACCTTGCATCGTCGGCACGACCAAGCGTCCGGTCAGGATCTGACGAAGCATGACTCCGATAGGTCCGTCGCTTGGCTCTCGCGTGCTCTTGAGCGGAATACCGTCAGCCTTGAGCGCGTCCACGAGTATTTTCGTGTGCGTCGTCGTGCCCGCTCCATCCACGCCCTCCAGCACCAAGAAGCGACCATTGCTCATGGTGCAACGGTACCGGGAGCTACGGCCGGTGACAACGAAGAACAATGTTCGCGTACGCCCAGCTCGCAGAGCCGAGCTCGAGCAAGCGATGCCTCAGCACCACGCGGCGCGGCGCGGAGGTAATTCTCGTACGCTGGGCGCGCTGCGTCGGTGTCGTGCAGGTAGCGATCACGCACGCGGGCGAGAGACCAGAAGGCATCGCTTGCGCCGAGCGATGCCGCATGCTCGTACTCCGTTGCCGCTTCAGAATAGCGACGCGCGCCTTGATCAATATCACCCAGCTGGTTCCAGACGTTCGCGCGAACCGAGCTCGGTGCAGAACTCTGCGACATTCGCTCGAGGTCCGCGCGCGCTTCGGTCACTCGTCCTGCGGCGACCATCGCCTCGATGCGCAAGAGGTGTTCGCTAAAGCCTTCGGCCGGCCCGTTCGTAGCCGCGGACGAACGCGATACACCCTGCTGCGACTCGGCCAACTCCATCGCTGGGGCATCAGCGCCGGGCGCACTTGGCGCCGCAATAAGCGGCGTAGCGGCCTCAGCGCGTTCGACCAAGCGTGTGCCGCCAACGCTAATCTCATTGCCAGCGCTCACCAGCGCGCCCTCGTGACCGATTTCGGTAACGCGCACGATGCCCTCTTGAACACGCACGCGCGTTGCGCCGCTCTCTTCAATCGTCACGGTGAAGACGGTTCCCACAACCTCGACACGCGCATTGGGTGTCACGATCGAAAGGTGCTCGCGCCCGCGCTGACGCGGATGAAATGCGACCGCCAAATGCCCTTCGACCAGCGAAAGGTCGAGCTGAGTTTCCGATACGTGTACGAATCGGAGGTGGGAATTCGCACCGGCATCGAACTGGGTGTCGAAGAGTCGAATGCGTGCGGTTTCATTCTCTTCGGTTCGAACGGACCCGCCTTCGCGAATGGCGCCCTGTTCCGTGACGTTTCCATTGCGCAGGCTCTCGAAGCTTAGTGCAAGCCCGCGAGACGCTTTCGGCGCGCCTATCGGCCCAAGCCAGAAGAAGAGGGCCGCCGCCGCGAGCGTGACCGTGACGCCGAGTGCAAAGGCACGCGAGGGGGTGGTCCATGGCGATCGCCTGCCCACGCGAACAACACTCAAAAGTTCGCGCTCCATGCGCGCGCGCGCAATATCGTCGAGCTCCGGCGCTTGATTGCGAAGTGCCTCGGCAACGCTTTCCGCGGATACACGCTTACTCATGGTTGCCTCCTTCGCCCATTGTGCCAGTGTGCGCGTCGAGTTTAGCGCGCGCGGCTTGCAAACGCGCATGCAGGGTCGACACGGCTGTTCCTGTCATCTCGCTAACCTCGGCCAGTGTGTAGCCCTCGACCTCGCAAAGCACGAAGACCAACTTCACGTCCGGTTTTAGCACCTCGAGCGCGAGCTCCGCTTCACTGCGCATCGCGTGCGCTTCGTCAGGACCGCGCGACCCGCCACTGAGGCCAATCATTTCGCCCATCTTGCGCCAGCGATCTCGACGACCCCGCGATCGCAGTTGATCGACGGCGCGTCGCGTCGCGATTCCCAAAAGCCAAGTACTCACAGCACTTCTCCCATCAAAACGAGCTGCGCCATCAAGCGCAGCCAAGAAGACCTGTTGCACCACATCCTCCACGTCGCCGTCGTTCGCACCCAAGATCCGCGCCACGTGGCGATGAACACGGGCCACGTGCGTGCGATAGAGCTCGCGCACGGCAGCTTCGTCGCGCGCACCGGCACGGATGAGAATGGCGTGATCCCGAACAAGATCGGGGCTAGCCGCACTGCGAGGCGAAGACACATCATGGGGAGTACCTGGTGGCACATCCCTTAGACGTTCGGGCCCGGCGTTTTTCCTGTCGGTCCGCTCATCGGGGTCGCAACCTGAGCGATGTAATCAGCCAAGGAGTCCAACGATCTCCAGCGATTAGCACGTTTCCGTCTCGGTTCACGAATGTCGATCGGTCCACAGCGTAGTCAACGCCGGCTTCCAGAACGAGCTCGAAGAGGTTGTGAAAGCGCCAAGCCATCTCAGCCGAACCTCGAACGCCAAAGTCACTCGTGGTGCTCGAGGCGCCGCCCGCCCCCGTGACTTCGCCACTCGCGATGCGCATGACGATTCCAAGATTGAACCCCGGTGTGAAGGTCTCGAAATGCCATGGGCGATATTGAATGCGCGCCGCGAAATCGAAGAAGCGGTAGCGAACCAAAAACCCGCTCACGGTGCGCGATTCGACAAGAAGCGGAACGTCGGCCTCGAAGACAATGCACTGATCGCGAATACACAAGCCCAGCCCCGTGCCAAGCGCGACGATCGCTCGCTCACGCACAGGCGAGTAGCCGAGGAGCGCGCGCATGTAGATGATCGGTTTGGCCGTGGGCAGGCGGTCGTCGCGGCGCACGCCCCACGCCGTACCGCCGTCTTCCGTTGGCTCATGATTGACAACGCGCCAGCGAGTGACCTCGCGCGGGACCGGGGCGCCGCCTTCACCAGGCACTACCGCAGCGGGGGGCGACGTTGGCTCGATCGCCGTATCTCGCAACGACTCGATGGCGAGCGCCAACTCGCGCACCGCAGTCTCGTTGGCGTTCCGAGGGACATCGATGTCCATTGCGAATAGGAGCCCGCGATTGCCTGCGAGCACGATTGCCAGTTGTCCGTTCCGCCGCCCGATGGCGATGTGTGCGGCGGGCACCGCTGCGAGGAGCGCTGACGGCGGCGCGCTGCCAACCTCGACCGGTACGCCAGTGCGACGAGCAAGCACCACTGCCACCCGGGTAGTGAGACGGCGAAACTCGGTCTCTGGCCGCAGCGTTATCGGCGCAGTGGGGTCGAGCCCATACTGCATCGGTCCCGTCGTCGCAGGCGCCTCGACGTTAGGTTCCGCCGCCTCGTCGTGTACGACCTCTTGCGCACGTACGCTGCCCGCGAAGGCCAAAGCCCCCCACAGCACAACGCACGAGAAGGCGAGCTGTCGCACCACCAGCCAAGTTAGCACGGTGGTGCGGTAGCAAGAAATCCGTCCCAAAGAGGGCGTCGATCAGAACTTGTAGGTAAGACCGAGGCGGAAATAGAGCATCGGGTCGCGCGTCCAAATGAAGTCGCCAAACGCACGGCGGTTGTTGCCGGCGACGATGCCTTCAAGAACGCCAAACACGTTCCAGCGATTGGTCAGCACGAACTCAAGCGAGCCGCCAAGGCGCGCGCGGGTTCCGTTGTCGCGGCCAAGCAAGGGCATCTCGGTGCTCGAGTCGGTCTCGGCGTAGGGCCATTTGTCGGTGTAGTTGTCGAGGCCGAACCACAAGGTGAATGCACCGCGGTTGGCGAAGTACAACGAGAACATGCCTTCGAAGTTTGCGAACCAGGTGCTGGCCGCTCCGATGCCTCCGCCGAAGTGCGCAACACCACCAACACCGATCTGAGGGATTGGGCGGTAGCTCAACTCGACGCGGCCTTCGAACTCGGTCATGCGACCGAAGGTGCGCGTGGCGAATCCGAGCTCGAGGAAGTTGTTGACGCCAACGCCAAGACGAACTTCAGCGAGGTAGGGGATACCGATCGAAAGATCGACGACGAAGAGATCGGCGGGAAGCGGACCTGCTGCGTGGGTCATGGCTCCGATGCGCTCAGCAATGATGCGTTCGGCTTCATCCGCCGCTGCTTCTTCTGGCGTCGGACCTTCGCGATTGCTCTCCATGACTGCCTGGATCACCCGAGCACCGTTCTGTGCGACAAGCTCGATCTGTTCGATGTGCGGGTTGTAGCCTTCCGCGCGAACTTCGATCTGATGATGACCAACGGGAAGGTTGCCTTCGAAGGGCACCGGTCCCCGCGATTCACCATCGACGAAGAGCTCGGCGGCTCGTGCGTTTGCGGTCACGCGAACCGGCGTGCCGATCGGCTGCATGCGTGCGTTGATTTCGCAGTCGTGGCCCGGACGAACTTCGCACGTCGTGCGAAGCGTGTCGTAACCTTGGGCGGTCACGACGATGGCGTGCGTGCCGGCAGTCGCGTTTTCCTGCACGATCGGCGGCGCACCGCGATCGGCGCCGTCGATAGTGACGACCGCGCCTTCAACACTTGCGTTGACGACGATACGACCCGGCGCCGCTGCCTGCGGCTGCAGGGTGAGCGAAATCGCCCGCTGCGCGCCAGGTTCAATCGTGATGACTTGTTGCAGCGGCGCGTAACCATCCGCCTGCGCCTCGAGAATGTGCTCGCCCGGCGAAAGGTTGTCACGCGACACAGGCGCTGGACCTGCGACTTCGCCATCGATGCTGATGCGCGCGCCAGCAACGTTGGTGATGATGCGGACCGTTCCGCCGGTCGGCGCTGCTGGGCGAATCACCGGATTCAAAGTCGCGCGAGCGCCGGCGGTGATCGTCACAGCCTGGCTGAACGGCGGCATCCCAGGCGCACGCACTTCAATCGTGTGCGAGCCAGCGGTAAGGCCTTCGATCACCTGCGGCGTCACACCGCGCGGATCGCCGTCGACGTAGATTGGAGCGCCCGAAACGTCGCCGGCAACGAGTAGCGAGCCGGTCTGCGGAGCTTCTCGCTCGAGCATGACGGGAAGCGTAGCAATCTGTCCGCCCGCGACTTCCATCCATTGATTGAAGGTTACGTAGCCTTCGCGTCCGACCTGCACCATGTGCCGACCAGGCTGAACGTTCGTGCGGAACGGCACGTTGCCTGCCGGCTGACCATCGATGCGAATCGCGGCACCACCGGCTGCGTCGTTGCCAGCCGTGATCGAGATCGCGCCGAGCGCAGCAAGCGTTACGCGGAACGTCTCGCGGCGACGCGCGATGCTGACGGGCAAACGACCTTCTTCATAACCGTCGAGGCGGAAAATCAATACGTGGCTTCCGGACGGGACGCGTACGTTCGCCATCGGCGTCATGCCGATAGACGGACCGGTCGTTACGTCCAGGAAGACCTGGGCTCCAGGCGGCGTTGACTGGATGTTCACCGGGATCGGCCGTTGTGCCTCTGCCGCCGACGTGACGCCGAGCGATGCAAGCAACGCGAAACAGCAAACCAAAGCTAATCGGTACATGAAGCCTCCAGAAGGACCGGAAAATCGTTGGGACCGTTTCTAGACCGGCCGTCCCAGGACATCAAGGAATTCAGCCTGATCGAAGCCATCTTGATGCCTAGAAATCGAATATCGCGCGCTCGACTTGTGTGGCATTTTCGCCGAATTCCTCGGCAATTCGCCGAAAAACCCAGGAATTTGTGCGCCCTTCCACTGGATTGAGGATCTCCTGGATAGAACGCGAATCGAATTGCGAAAGCTCAGGCTCATCGTCCGCAGCAACGTAATGCGCCCGTAAAATCGCAAGCGCCGTTGCCACGTCGCGCTCGTCCCCAATCAGGGATCGAAGCTTCAAGATGCCGCGCATCCACCCGTGATACGCGCACGCATATGGGGCCCACGCAGGGGGCGTGCGGCTTTGCTCGATCGATTCCTCGAGCAGGCGAACTCGTTCGTCGATCTGCGTCATCGTTAGGCGGTCGAGCTCACGCAGCGCTCCGGGAAATCGCGCCGCCAGCGCTCGCATGTCCTCCTTCGCTTTTATGTTGGAGCCCTCGGCCTGCGCCAAGCGCATTCGACGCATCTCGCGGTACTTATCCCGTAGCGCGCAAATCGATTCCGGCTTAGTTAAACGGCCGACTGAACGGAGAGCGTCCATGAGCGACCATACCATCCAGAGCGTTTCAAAAGAGTCCCGCGTCTTTGAGCCGCCGACCGACTTCGCGAAGAAGGCCCGCGTGCCGACGCGCGAAGCGTACGACAATCTCTATCGGCAGAGCATGGAGCAGCCCGAAGAATTTTGGGGCGAGCAAGCTCGTAACCTGCACTGGCATAAACCCTTCACCAAAGTGCTCACGTGGGATGCGCCCCATGTGAAGTGGTTCGAAGACGGCAAGACCAACCTCGCCTACAACGCACTCGACGTGCATGCGAACGGCGCGCGTCGCGACAAGCCTGCCCTCATCTGGGAAGGCGAGCCTGGCGACCAGCGCACATTCACGTATCACGAGCTGTGGCGCGAAACCTGTCGCTTCTCCAACGTTCTTCTCTCGCTTGGCGTTTCGCCTGGTGACCGTGTTGCGATTTACATGGGCATGGTGCCGGAGGCGGCGATTGCGATGTTGGCATGCGCACGCATCGGCGCGGTACACACCGTCATCTTCGGTGGCTTCGCGGCCGAAGCGGTACGCGACCGCGTCAACGATGCCGAAGCCAAGCTCGTGATTACGCAGGACGGTGCCTACCGTCGCGGTCAGCTCGTCGTGCTCAAAGAGCATGTCGATCGCGCGCTTGAGCATTGCCCGACCGTCAAATCGACTATCGTGCTGCGTCGCACGCACAACCCAATCGACTTCAAAGAGGGACGCGACCATGAGTGGTCGGAGCTCATGCGAAACGCCAAGGCCGAGCACGAAGCGCCGGCGCTCGACAGCGAACATCCGCTCTACATTCTCTACACATCAGGCACGACGGGTAAGCCCAAAGGCGTCTTGCACACGACCGGCGGCTACATGGTCGGCACTTGGCTCACGACTCGCGACGTCTTCGACATCCAAGACTCGGACATTTACTGGTGCACAGCCGACGTGGGCTGGGTCACGGGGCACAGTTACATCGTGTATGGCCCCCTGCTGAACGGCGCGACCGCCCTCATGTACGAGGGGGCTCCCAATCATCCCGATCCTTCGCGTTTCTGGCAGATTATCGAGAAGCACAAGGTCACGATCTTTTACACCGCGCCAACGGCCATTCGCGCGTTCGTGCGCTGGGGCGACGACCATGTCGAAAAACACGACCTCTCGTCGTTGCGACTTCTGGGCAGTGTCGGCGAGCCGATCAATCCCGAAGCGTGGATGTGGTACCGCCGCGTCGTGGGCAAAGACAAGTGTCCGATTGTCGACACGTGGTGGCAAACCGAAACCGGCGCGATGATGATCACTCCACAACCCGGCGCCATCTCGACCAAGCCCGGTTCGTGCACGCTGCCCTTCTACGGCGTGTCGCCCAAAATCTTTCGCGAAGACGGAACCGAAGCGGGCCCCAATGAAGGTGGCCTGCTCGTCATCGATCGCCCGTGGCCATCGATGTTCCGAACGGTGTGGCGCAATGAAGATCGCTACCTTTCTTACTTCGAAAAATTCCCCGGTAAGTATTTCACTGGCGACGGCGCACGTCGCGACGAAGACGGCTACTTCTGGGTCATCGGTCGCGTTGATGACGTTGTGAACGTTGCCGGACATCGCCTGGGCACAGCCGAGATCGAAAGCGCACTCGTCTCGCATGCCGCAGTCGCCGAAGCAGCCGTCGTCGCGCGCCCCGACGAGCTGACCGGAAGCGCCCTCGTGGCCTTCGTCACGCTCAAAGGAAATCGCTCGCCCTCGCCCGAGCTGAAAATCCAACTCCTCGATCACGTCGCCCAAGAGATCGGCAAGTTCGCCCGCCCCGCCGCAATCCGCTTCGCCGACGCGCTCCCCAAAACGCGCAGTGGCAAAATCATGCGCCGCCTCCTCAAAGACCTCGCCTCCGGCAACACCTCCCAAGGCGACACCACAACCCTCGAAGACATCAGCGTCCTAGCCAAAATCGGCACCGAAGAATAAGGAATACGGGGACACGCTCCCCTCCTAAAACGCACGCAATACCAGCGCGTTGCAGACCGACTTTGGCCGCGTGAATTTGATACCTATCTATTGCGGATCAGCGTCGTCTTCACCGGGTGCGTTCGCGCTCGGATCGTAGTCAGGTGGCTCGAACGCCGCGGGCTCGGTGCCGACGGCGGGATCATCCTCCCATGGAATCGGAGCACCACCCCCGTTGAGCGGCAGTTCGGATGCAACACCTACCAGCGGGCGAAGCGCTGCAGCGGCGTCACCTTCACGATGAAACGCAAACTGCGCGATCTCGTCGAGACCATCATCGAGCGCCGCCTGATCGATGCGTCCTCGCGTCTGCATACGCCGCAACAGCAAACGCATTCGCTCAGCGAAGTGCGGAGTAAGCGCCGCGTTCTCGTACATCGGATGAAACACTTTCGGGTTGGGCAATATGTTCGCGAGGAACGAAGACTGCGCAGGCGTCAGCTCAGAAGGCTCGCAGCCAAAGTAGTGCTGCGAAGCGCTTCGAATGCCGTAAATGCTCGGCCCATACTCGATCACGTTCAAATAGAGCTCAAGGATGCGCGCCTTATCCCACGTGCGCTCGATCCACCACGTCAGCAAGAGCTCCTGGGCCTTACGCGCCAGCGTCTTCTCGCGACGAAGAAAAACGTTCTTCACGAGTTGCATGGTGATCGTACTCGCGCCTTGCACATATCGATGAGCCTCGAGATTGCGTGCGAGAGCAATCTGAAATTCCGCGGGCGCAAAACCATGATGGCGGAAGAACCCTGCATCCTCGTGCGCGAGTACCGAGTGAACTAGAAAGGGACTGATGCGCGAAATCGGCGTCCACGCCGGCGTGCCTGGCCCGGTCTCCATCTGAAAGACGGTGCCGTCGGGCTCGAGGACCTGATGCAAAAATGGCGCATCAAAACGAGCGAGATCCGCAAGACTTGGCACCGTCTCGAACTGACAACCGTCCGATACGCTCACCTCGACCTGCGTGCCCGTCAGTGCACGCGAATCAACCCAAACACGCGCTTGCGCAGACATCGCTCCACTCCATGAGAACGTCGCCGCATCGGCGAGCAGATCTCGAGGGATCGCACCAATGGCGGCGCCACATGGCGTCTCTGGCATCGACGCGCGCAAGTCGAAAAGATAGTGGTCACTCGCCCATTCAACCGTGCCTACCAAGGTTGCGTTGGCGGTGCCGATGTCGATGCGAGACGATGTGATTTCGAGGCGGCGCGCGGCCGAGTTGAATACACCTCGGCCACCGATCGTGAACGAGATATTGCGAACCGGATTAGGAGCGATGCGTGCCGAAAAAATCCCGGCGTTCGAAACGTGAACATTGCCTTCGATGGAAACGCGTGAATCGCCACTCGCGCGCAGAATGAGATCTCCGTCGAGCTCGCTCGCTTCGGGCTCGTACCACGGCACGTCCGGCAAGAACGGTGTAACCAACGCGAGAGGTAGAGCTTCGAACGACACCGATCCTTCCGCGCGCAAATCCTCAGGCGCAATGGTCAAGTCCCAATGAACTGTTCCATGGTCCGATGCTGCGCCCTGCCCGCTCGTACGCACTACATGCCCCGCCCGCGCTTCTGCGTCGGCTCGCAGATTGCGCAAAATTACTTCGTCGCGTTGCTCGCTATGCAGCGTCACGTTGAGCCGCGCGACGTGCACCGCACCATGCTCACCAAGCAATCCAATTGCGCGGGAGCGAACGCCAGCGCTGCGCGACCGCGCTGCCCCCGCCCCGTCTGTTCGATTTGCGCCGAATGAATGCGCAACATCCAGCAGACGCACCATCGTGTTGTCGTCGCGCTCGTTTTGCACTTCGCGACGTATCCAGCGCGCGTCCGCATCCTGCACGCGCAGCTGCTCGAGCACGGTGCTCTCACCCTCACGCGCAAGGCGCACGCGTACATCGCGCATGGTCAGAGCATCGAACGGTGCCGCGCCCAACCCCACTTCCGCAGCGTGCAATATGGTCACGCCATCAGCGCGTTCAACCGAAGCCGCGACGACGCGGAGCAACTCGCCGCGCGCGTCGCGCAGTGTGACCGATGCGTCGTGTATCGCGAACTCACGCCCAGCTCCGCCGCTACTGGACGAGCCACGCGACCGCATTGTCGTACGTAAGCGCGCCCACTCTTCGCGCTCGGCTTCGCTCGCCATCGAGACGTGAGCAAGCATTCCTTCCACGTCGACTTGATCGACGCTCGCTGATCCCTGCCACAGCCAACCAAGAAATCCTGTGTGCAAGCGAACTGCACTTATCCGCGCATCAAGTGCTTGCCCGACCGGACTCTCCACACGAATGCCCTCAATCACGACGTTGGACACTTGCACGCGCGACGAGTGAATCGTCACGCGTAGGCCAAAGCGTTCGGCAATCGTGTCAGCCGCTCGCGTCGACACGATGTGGGGAATCCACCAAACCCACGCAAGCAAGACCAAGAGCGCAAGCGTTGTTACGCCGCCGACGTAGAGCCATAGCTTTCGCGAGAGAGTCAACGAGCCGGCATCATAGTTTTCCCCACGACTTATGCCACGGTGAATGTGAGCCTTTTTTACGTCCGCTTCTTGCGCTTCGACGCGGGAATCTTTCCGATGCGCGGATCGTTCTTCCGCACCAAGGCGCAGGCTTTGAGCACTTCGTCCTCAAAATCCTCGGACGACGCCGGCAAAATCTGCCAGCCCGTCACGCCATTCCCCAAAACCCGAATACTTCGCATCGAGGGTAGTACCTTCTTCAGCGACGCGTGATGCTCCTTGGTCGTGGCTAGCCACACACCATTGTCTTGCTTTGCTGTGGGCTTCTCGCGCAGCGCGAAGACGATTCGCTCACCGACATAGACCGCGGTGCAACCGAACAATGGCTTCGTTTCTGGATCGAGTGACTCGAGCTCGTCGAGGACGAAATCAAAAGGCAGCCGCGCGCGAACCTTCGGCATAAGCTCCGGGTTTGCGCGCTTTGCCATGACGATGGGCTATCCCTACGACTAGCGGCGGCGTGCGAGAAAGATGCGCAGCACGTACCAGAACAGAAGCATCACCGACGAGAACAGCGCAAGCGACGCTGCGACGTGCTGGTTGGTGCGGTAGTGCAACATGATGTTGGACGTGTGGTAGAGGATGTAGCCGCCGGCGAGCGCAACCATCGCGTAGCTGAAAAAGATCCCCAGCGAGAAGCCAAAGATCATCGAGCCGACAGCCATCGCGAACGCGGCGAAACCGGCAAACATGAGGACTCCGCGCATGAAGGAGAAATCTTTACGCGTGAGAAAGACGATTCCGGTGAGGCCCGCGAAGAGCACCGCCGTGATGCCCATCGCGCGCGGCAGAATATACGGATCGCCAGTTTTGGTAGCGATGAGCGCCATCGCGATGAGCGGGACGAAGAGAATCGATTCGAACACAGCGAACAGGCCGAGACCCGCGTATTGCAACGGTTTGGCGTTGTCGCGCAGCGCCCAGCTGTTGGCGAAGTAGCTCACGCCGACGAATGCCCCCATGAAGAGCAGCCAAGTGAGGTTTCCGCCGCCCATCATCAGGCGAATCATCGTGCTCGCGACGGGCGTCACGAACCACGTTACTTCGAGAGCGGCGAAGAGAAGAATCGCGCCAAGCAAATGAACATAGGTGCGACCGATGAACGCCGCACGCTCCGCGGGAGTTGCTTGCGCAACGACCGGTGCCGACATCCCACGCCCACTTTATTGATATTGCTGATACTCGAACGCCATTTTTCCCTCGCAATACGCACGCCGTCTCACAGCTAACGCGCGCCTGGTTCGTACTATTGCATAACCTAGAGCCGCGATGCGCTTTTGGCCACGGGTCCTAAGTTTTAGGCGAGCCGCTATAGTCCGCCCATGAAACCCTGGTCCAAAACCTTCGCGGGACGCGTCGAAGAGCACACGATTACCAGCGAGCTCCTTCGGGGTAATAGGCGCGGCGATCCCCACGAACGTCCAATCTACGTCTACGTTCCACCCGGATACGACACCTCCACCGAGCGCTTACCGACGATCTACATGCTTCAGGGTTGGACTGGGCAAATCGACATGTGGCGTAACCGAAACGCGTTTCGCCCAAACGCGCTCGAGCTCTTTGATGAGCTTTTCGAATCGAAGAAAGCACCGCCGGCCATTCTAGTGTTCCCCGACGCTTGGACGTCCTGGGGCGGGTCACAGTTCTTGGATTCGCCAGCACTGGGCCCCTATCACTCGTACCTGTGCAATGAAGTCGTCGCGTGGGTCGATGCGCACTACCGCACGAATGCGCATCGTGACCATCGCGCGGTCACTGGCAAGTCGAGCGGCGGCTCGGGCGCGATGATGAATGCGATGCTGCGACCCGATGTGTTCGGCGCGTTCGCAACGCACGCCGGCGACGCGCTCTTTGAGCACTGCTATCAACCGCACTTCCCGAAGAACGTGCGTGTCTTGCGCGACGCGTACGACGGTTCGTTCGAGAACTTTTTTGCCGACCACGCAACGCGCCCCGCATTCTCGAAATCGAGCGACATGAGTCTGCTATCCGATTGGTCGATGGCATCGTGCTACTCGGCAGATGCGGATGGAACCGTGCAGCTTCCCTACGACCTGCGTACCGGGGAGTTGCGACCAGAGATTTGGGCGCGCTGGCTAGACAATGATCCCGTGCGACTTGCTCGCAAGAAACACGAAGCGCTTCGTTCGATGCGCGCCGTATATATAGATGCTGGCAAACAGGATGATTTCAACTTGGACTTGGGTGCTACGGCCTTTCACCGCGAAGTCGTCGCCGCTGCAACCAAGGAAGTGTTCTTCGAGCTTTTCAACGCCACGCACTTTGCGATTGAATACCGCTACCCGAAAGCGGTGAGTTGGCTCCTCGAACGGATGCAGTAGCGAATGCCCAGACGCATCATCTACAGGCGCTACGGAGAACCATCCGTCCTCGCTGTTGAGACTTTTTCCAATGCCGCACCGACGGCGCATCAACTCACGATTGATGTCGCGTTCAGCGGCATCAACTTCGGCGATTGCATCGCGAGGCGCGGGTTCTACTCGTCCGCGCCCAAGCCACCGGGCTGCGTGGGCTTCGAAGTTTCGGGAACCGTGAGCGCTGTCGGGTCGAGCGTTACAACGTTCAAAGTTGGCGACCGCGTTCTTGCCGTCACGCGTTTCGGTGGATACTCGAGCGAAGTCGTTGTGGATGCGGCATACGTCTCGCCAATTCCAAACAACATGTCATTCGAAGACGCGGCGGCAATCCCGGCAGTCTACCTGACGGCGTGGCACTCCCTCTACGAGATCGCGCGCGCACGCAAAGGGGAAAGCATTCTAATTCAGGCCGTCGCGGGCGGAGTCGGCATCGCAGCCTTGCAGCTTGCGAAATCGCTCGGCCTCACAACCTACGGCACTGCGAGCTCCGACGAAAAACTCGAAGTCGCAAAGTCCTTTGGCCTCGACCACGGCATCAACTACGCGCGTGATGAGTTCAAATCGAAAGTTCTCGACCTCACGCAGAACGATGGCGTCGACATCGTTCTCGATTCGCTGGGCGGCGAGGGTTTCAAGAAGGGATACGAATGCCTGGCGCGCGGCGGCAAGATCATCACGATCGGCGCAGCTCAGGTTGCGCCTGCCCATCGCAACTTAAGGGGTTTCGCCACGGCCGCCAAAGAGATGGTGCTTGGCGGTATCTATCAGCCCCTCAAGCTCATCCAAGACAACCGCACCGTATCCGGCGTGCAGATTCTCTACTGGTGGGACAAGACCGAGCACCTATCGCGCGGCATGCGCGAGATTCTCGCGCTCTACAAACGCGGCATCGTACGACCCGTGATCGACAGCATTTTTACCTTCGATGACGTGCAAGCGGCGCACGCGCGTCTCGAGTCGCGCGTGACCAAGGGCAAACTGCTTCTGCGTCCCTAACGAGCGCTCACGAGCCCGAGCAAGCGGCGCCGTAGAAAAACTCGGCGTCTCCTGCGCGCTGCAAACGACGCTGCGCGTCGTACTGATAGGTCATCTCGCGACTGCCCGCGCGATCGGTCTCCCGCGTCAGCAAGCCATTCTCGAAATGCAGGTCGAACGAGGCTTCGCGTGATTGACGCACGCGCATGCGGTTCGGCCAGCCGCGCCGGTCGTAGCCGAATACCATCTCCGTCATCACGCGCGGACTTTGTGTGCCATCGACTTCGACGACGGCAGCCACCTGACCGTCGAGCCAACGGAATCGCTGCGTGATGGTTGCGTCGCCAACGTGCGAGGTCGCCATCGCGAGCGCGCCCTGTCGATTGTAAGTGAACTCCGTTGTGAAACCGGTCCCGTCCGCAAAGTTGTAGCGCGCATTCGCAATGCGCCCCCGCGGATCGCGCTCGAACGTCGCCGTATCTTCGCCAACGCGCACTAAGTAGCTGCCGTCGAATGTGAGAACCTTGCGCGGGCCAGTAGCGCTGAAGCGCATCGCACAGGGATGCTCCTCTTGCACCGCGAGAACCAACGATGCGCCGCGCTCAAACCCGGCGATTCGGCCCGACAAGAGCGGGTCCACGGGCGCCACGGGCCAAGCTTGGCCCCAACGAACGAAAGCTCGCGGCGCGACAGGCAAAGGCGGCGCAGGACCATCTTGGGCCGCAGCAAGCGCCGCCAATCCTGCGAGCGCAGCGACCAACGTGAGCGAGTATGTGACGCGTCTAAACATTGAACCGCACAGCTTTAGCCTCCTCTCGCTCGCGCTTCAAGTGGTCCGAAAGCCGTGTAGAATCGCGCACCGAGGACTCACCGCATGCACAAAGAGGACAAGGATCGCATCCAAGCCAAGCTTCGCGCCGAAATCCAGGCACGCCTGCTCGAAGACCTCGACGAGAAGGTCGAACGTGCGTTTGCGAAATGGGAAGCCGCTGAAGAAACGCGCATCAGTGATGCCGTCGCAGCGACCTTGGGCACGACGAAGCGCGCATCCAAGTCGAAGTCGAAGCAACCAAAGCCTACGAGCACTGATCGCAAAGGTTGCAGTCGCTGTGGCTACGAAGGCGGTCGCGCCCGCGGCCAGTGGTCAAAGCCTCACACGCGCGAGGAGCACCGAGCCGCAATCGAAGCCTAGTTTGCCGCGCGCGGGCATGCGCGCGTCGCGGTTTGAAACGCTTCTGACGCGACGCAGGCGTTAGCGAAAGCCTGATTGCACGCTGCGAGTTGCTCGGCGCTAGCGGCACTACGACGAAAGCAGCTCTGCCCTGCGCGCTTTCGCCGGAGAAGACACTCCATCTCCGGCGCCGGTGCTTTGTGCGCATGCACGAGCGCATCCCATACGCACGCGAACCCATGCGACGTCTTCAGCATTTCCGCATCGGTCGGAGCACGTCCCCACGCCACCTCGAACCACGCCGCATCAACCGATGCGTGCTCGGTGCTCAGTCGGTCGAAATCAGAACCACGCGTCGATGAGCAAGCGCAGACACAGAAGAGAATGAAGACTCCAGTAGCGATATGAGTGGAGACGCGGATCAAGCCACGGCTCCGCACCGCACGGAGAGCAGCTTGCGATTGGCAGCAAGTCGAAGAGCACGGTTGCAGATCCATAGCAGCACGATTCCACTGAGAACGAAGAGCGGCATGGCCCAGAATCCCAGCAACTCGCGCAACAAGTGCATGTCTCCGCCATACGCGCCCAGCGCTACGAAATTGTCCTGCATATCGACGAAGAGTCCGACACGCGTGGGCATGATTGGCTTGAGCGCACCAGCCAACACGAGCGCGACCGCGATCATGTACGCGACAGCCAGTGGGACAACGACCAGAAGCATCGATATGCCTGTAGTTGCCCCGGTTAAAAGTGCCTTGCCCAAGTCCACCGATGTGCCGCGTGCCAGCGCTCCACGCAACGCGGTCTCAGCGGCAAAACGCGAGGCGTAGCTCTGCGCATTTTCAAACCCCTCGAGCAGCGGCGTTTTACCCGCGGCGTGCCGCTCGTACAGATGCGAACGCACTTCAGCAATGATGTCATCGCGGTCCGCCCGTGGAAGCGAAGCAAGCCCCGCTCGAAGTTGCCGAAGGAACGTCTCTGCCTCTGATGGAAGTGTCTCGGTGCTCATGATTTCCTTTCCGAGAGGCGATCGAACGCCCCCGTATAATCGCGCCAGGCTTGAAGCAAAGCAGTGCAGGTTTGCCGTCCATGCTCAGTGAGCTCGTAGTATTTGCGGGCGTGACCGATGTCGGCTTCGACCCACTCCGTCGATACCTTCTTCTCGGATTTAAGTCGGGCCAGCAGCGGATAAATGCTCCCCTCGCTGATGCCCAAGCCCTCCTCGTTGAGCACTTCGACGATCTCCAACCCGTACCGCCGATCCCGTCGAAGTAGCAAAAGTACCGCCAATTCCAGCGTTCCCTTTCGAAGTTGGGATCGCCAAGCGAGCGCTTCCGCTTTCACATCACCATGCATTGCAAGGTATCTTGCATAGACACGGAATTGCGTCAAGTTGCTAGCTCCAACTGGTACATGTGTTGCCGATTTTTTCGGAGCTGGGCCGGCGCTCGCTACGATCACCTCATGCTTGCACGTTTGGGGACCTGCGCATCGTTCATCTGTGCCATCGCGGTACTTGCTGGCTGCAGTGAGCCACCCGATGTGCAAGTCGGCGTTTACACCGTAACGCGTGCAACTCGAAACGACGCCAACTGTTACGGCGAAGGCCCGTCGCGCGATCCGATGCCGCGCTTCATCCGCGTCACGCATCGGACGGACAACGAGTTTGCGTTCGGTGAATGCGATGAAGCTACGTGCTTGCAAGCGCCTGAGACTTGGGTGGCCGAGGAACGATTTCTGGGCGAACACAGCGGCGTTCAAAGCTGGGTCGCAGAGCGCGCTACCTGCACCGCAGAGGGATCATTCAACCACGTCACGCAAGTTCGCACCACACTGATCCCGCGCGACGACACCGTCCGCGTCACGCGATCAGTCCAGGACGGCGTCACACGCGCAAGCTGCGAAGAAGTCACGCAGCAACAAATGACCTTCGCGTGCATCCGCCTCGACGCCTGGGAAGCCACGATCCGCTGAGTCGCGCTGCGAGAATCAGTCCGGACCAATTGCGTCCGTCATAGGTGATCAGAGCCGCTGCGATCGTGACCTGCCCCCCGGCTTTCCGAGCACGTGAAGCATGAGAGAATCGCGTTTTGGACTCCCGAACGAAGGAGCCGAAGATGCGAAAGAGTCGATTTAGCGAAGAGCAGATGGTGAAAATCCTACGCGAGGCGGACAAGGGTCCGGTCGCGGAGGTCGCGAAGAAGCGCGGCGTCAGCCAGCAGACCATCTACGCGTGGAAGAAGCGCTTCGGCGCGATGGACGTCGACGAAGCGGAGCGATTGAAGCAGCTCGAGCTTGAAAACTCGCGGCTCAAGACGCTCGTCGCCGAGCGCGACCTCGAAATCGAGGTGATGAAAGAGATAGCCGCAAAAAAATGGTGCGCGCGTCTTGTCGCCGGCAGGCGGTTGCGTACGCGCGCGGTCGTGGCCTCTCCTGCCGGACATCGTGCTCGCTGCTGAGCGTGTCGCGCTCATCGCTCACGTACGTGTCGAGACTCGACGCGCGATGCCGCGCCGCTCAAGGCAATGCGTGAGCTGTCGGCACAGTATCCGCGCTACGGATATCGCTTCATCGCCATCTTTCTCGCGCGCGCTGGCATGGCAATGAATCCGAAGCGCGTCTATCGGCTGTGGCGCAAAGCGTTGCTCACTGTGCCCAGAAAAAGGCCTCGAAAGCGTGTGGCCACCTCGCGTCTGCGCCCCCTCGCACCGACCGGACCGAACGAAGTGTGAGCGTACGACTTTGTCTTCGACGCGTGCGCGAACGGGCAAATCTTGAAGTGCCTCACCATCATCGACGAGTTCACGCGCGAGAGTCTCGACTACCTGGACGGCGCGCCGAGGTATTTGCGTTCCGACAAAGGTCCTGAGTTTGTGTCGCGCGATGTCGTCACGTGGCTGCACGCGCACGGCATCGACACCGCGTTCATCGCCCCGGGCAAGCCGCGGCAGAACGGCGACGACGAGAGCTTCATCGGGCGATTCCGCGACGAGTGATTGAGCCTCGCACAGCGCACTCGCCTGCTTAACCCCGATGGAGTTCAAAGCCAATCAGCAGTTCTCAACCGAGCGCCAAACCGCGCTTCTCCAGTAATCCGTCGTTCGAAGAAACGGGGCAGAGCACGGCCTTGTGTCCCTCGGCTTCGCTGCCGTGAAGTCGGCGAGCGTGGGCAAGCTCATTGAAATCGAGTTCGACGGCAAAGACCGGGCGACCGCTGCCAACCCGGTCATCGAAGATTTTCGCCTCGAGCTCGTCGAAAGGCGGGGCGCGGCAGCTCACCATAGACAATCGGCCCCCGGATTCGCGCTTTGGCGCTAACACGGGAGCCGATTGCGGATGTGACGTGGTTCTTACGATCGATCAGCGCAGGAAGATCCGCTCTTGGTAGCCGGCGCCGACGCCCGGGTAGTTCCAGAGTTTCGCTTCATCGTAGCCCTGACGATTGCCAAGATAGCTGCTTGCAAGGGTGCCGTTTGCGCCGCTGTTGTCGGCGTTGTTGTGACATACGCCGTAGTTCCCTCGGTACGACGTCGAGAACGAGCTTCCGTTCTGGCAATACGCGCTGTGGAACCAAAAATCGCCGATGTACTTCCAGAACACGTTGGTGGTGTCACAGCTCGCGTCCATGATGTTGCACACGCTTGTGACTGCAATGTTCGTGGAGACATCCGTGTTGGGAAACGGGTCAACAGTAATACCGTGCACGACGTACGCATCGTCCGTGTCTGCGACGCCGGCAAGGTATTGAATCACGGCCATGTCACTAAAGCCGAGTGCGTTGCGCTGTGTCGCGGTCAATGCGTACGAGTCAGTGCCCCCGATCGCAGTCGCTACGCCGCAGCCGCCGGTGAAGAAGCCCGCCAAGGTCGTGCCACACGATTCGACGCTGTTCGCTCCCGCTCGACGATTGGACACCAGGGTCCATCCGCCTCCGGCTGTCGTCATGTCGCAATAGGCCGAGAACGCCGGGATCGAGCCGGTGCCATCGGGATCGATGGTGTACAGGCCTGACGTGAGCGCCGGCGCAGCCGTGTGAATGGACTTGCAGTTGGCGGGGAGGATTTCGCAATCGCTGCCTGTGTACCCGTTGATGCATGCGCAGGTGTGCGAGGCAACGCCGTCGGTGCACGCGCCACCGTTCATGCATGGGTTCGGCGAACAATCGTTGATATTGGTCTCGCAGTTGCCGCCCGAGAAACCGGTAGCGCAGGTGCACACGTAGCTGGCAACGCCATCGGCGCACGAGCCCGAGTTCATGCATGGGTTCGGCGAACAATCGTTGATGTTGGTCTCGCAGTTGCCGCCCGAGAAACCGGTAGCGCAGGTGCACACGTAGCTGGCAACGCCATCGGCGCACGAGCCCGAGTTCATGCATGGATTGGGACTGCAATCGTTGATGTTGGTTTCGCAGAGCGAGCCGCTGTACCCGACGGCGCAGCTGCAGGAGTATCCCGCGACGAGGTCCACGCAAGACGAGCCATTCATGCACATGTTCGAAGCGCAGTCATCGATGTTGGTTTCGCAGTTGCTACCTGAGAAGCCTGTCGCGCACATGCATGTGTAGCTCGCGACGCCATCGATACAAGCGCCACCATTCATGCAAAGGCCAGCGGTGCTGCAATCATCGATATCCGTCTCGCATAGCGAACCGGAGTATCCGGTGACGCAATCGCAGGTGTACGTCTCAAGCCCGTCGACGCAGGTCGAACCATTCATGCACGAGTTCGATTCGCAATCGTTGATATTGGTTTCGCAGTTCGTACCGCTAAATCCACCCAAGCAGGTGCACGTGTACGTGTCGAGGCCATCTTCGCAGCTCGCGCCGTTCATGCACGGAGCGTCCTCGCAGCCATCGGCGTTGGTTTCGCAGGTGACGCCGCTCCAGCCGGTCGCGCACGAGCAGGTGAAATCAGCGACTCCGTCGGCGCATGCGCCGTCGTTCAAGCACGGGTTCGGGTCGCAGTCATCGATGTTGACCTCGCAGTCAGTGCCGCTGTAGCCCTCGGGGCAAGTGCACGTGTAGCCGCCGCCTTCGACGTTGCTGCATTCAGCACCGTTCATACACGGGGTGTCGCTGCAGTCGGGCAAGGTTGGCCCTGAGTCCACGCCTGCGTCGGCGAGACCGCCGTCCACGCCGGGACCGGCGTCAACCAATCCACTGCCATCCATACCTGGACCGCCATCCACTGCCGGGCCGCCATCCATTGCCGGGCCACCGTCTCGAACGCCCGTATCCGTGGCGATCGCGCCGTCGGAAAGGTTACCTGCATCGGTGCCCGGCATGATGGGGTCGCTCCCGCAGGCAGCGAGCATAATTATTAGGAATGCGGACAGCGAGACTTTGAGCTTCGTCATTTATTTTCCCCAGAGATGTTTGGCAAACGGTATCAGCGGGGCCTAATAACACAATTTGAGGCTGTTTTTCCATGCTGATTCTCCTTTTCGCCCGCTCAACTCCATAACATCGTGAAATTGGGGGGAGCGCAGTCGCCCAAGAGCGCGACGCTAAACTGACCTACCCCCCCCGACTTTCGGATCATGTGGAGCATGGAGTCGCCCCGGTTTGATGGAAGGTGAAGCGCTTTCGGCGCGCATCTGCATTTGTTCGTAGTTGATGGGAGCTTTGAAGTCGAGCGCCGAGTGGCGTCAACGTGAGTTGTAGAAGCCTTCGATGTATTGAAAGGCCGCGAGCTTCGCTTTGGCCTGCGTTCGAAATCGTCGACGATCGAGTAGCTCGCACTCCAGGCTTGCGAAGAAGCTTTCGCACATCGCGTTGTCGTACGCGTCGCCGACGGATCCGCGTGACGGACGCACGCCGACCTCGCGGCAGCGGCGGCCGAATGCAAACGACGTGTACTGGCAGCCATGATCCGAATGGTGAATCACGCGCCGTGGCTTGCGCTGCGCCACTGCCATGTTGAGCGCATCGAGAACGACCTCGGTGTGAAGCGTAGTCTGCATCGACCATCCGACTATGCGCCGACTCCACGCGTCGAGCACGACCGCAAGATACAGAAAGCCAGCCCATGTCGGAACGTAGGTGATGTCAGCGACCCACAGCTCGTCGGGACGTGACGCCACAAGCTTTCGATCGACGAGATCCGTTGCGGGCTCTTCTTCGACACCGCGTCGTGTAGTTTTCTGTGCACGTCGTCGCGTCACGCGATCAGTCCAGGACGGCGTCACACGCGCAAGCTGCGAAGAAGTCACGCAGCAACAAATGACCTTCGCGTGCATCCGCCTCGACGCCTGGGAAGCCACGATCCGCTGAGTCGCGCTGCGAGAATCAGTCCGGACCAATTGCGTCCGTCATAGGTGATCAGAGCCGCTGCGATCGGACTCCTTTCGAGTCCCGAACCCCATCGCTGAGACACCGAAGGCAACAATGATGAAGCCGACGCGAATGCCTATGGGCGAGCGCTTCGCAGCCGCCACAACCGACAACGAGATTCCCATAAGGGCGACGACAACACCGCCGAGAAATACCGGCGCCCCCAGAACGAGCAGCCCTATTCGGTGAAGGCGTTTTTCGGGCGGCGGCATCGAACGAGCGAATCTCACCACGTCGACGTATCCCATGATCTGCAACGGCAGTCCGACGAACAAGCACACCATAATCGAGCCGGCGAACAGGCCTCCACCCGGCGGTGAGCCCGGGTTCAATGGCTGCGTGGCTTGGTAGACCAGTGCCCCGGTACACGTCGTAAGGCATGCAGCCGTGACGAGCGAAAGCATCAGGAATTTTCTCCAAGCTTTCTTCATCGCGGGCCCCGAGCACGACTTCCTAGCGCGCCTAGACGAGTCGGCCACTTAACTCCCGCGAAGGCTTAGAAAGAAAACCCCACCCTGCTTTCACAGGATGGGGTTTTGCGCATTAGGCCCAGCGGCGTCCTGCTTTCCTGCGCATTCACGCGAGCACCGCGACACCGCGAGCACGCGACGTGCCTCTTTTCTGAACGGTCGCCCCTTCCGCGAGCGACCTAAGCAACACCGGAGCGCGGATCGTCAATATCGAACGCCCCGGAACGCCACGCCTGCCCAACATGCAGATGGTCGCCGGCGCCCGCGACTTTGAGGCTGATCACCACCGTGACACTTGGAACACGCGATGGGTCTGTCAGCAATCGCGCGATCTCATCCGGCGCGCATTGAGCAAGGCGAGCTTGGTACTCCGGAAAGGGCACCGCGAAATCCTTGAGCTTGCAGCTCTTCACGATCTGAGGCGCCGCCTTCTTCAAGGCGGAGAGATTATCGAACGAAACAGCATCGGGTTCGAGCGCGCCGAAAATCGTTCCTGTCCGCGGAAGCAACCCGGTAAGAACTGGTTCGACGACGAGCAAAAGGCCGAACCCCTTCGACATCCAGAATCGCTGTACCTCCGCACTGACGACAGTGAGTCGTACCTGCACCTGCTTGTCGCTCAAGCTAAGAACTTTGGCTTCGTAGAATTCGCTCATAGACCCGATGGTATTGGTGCAAGACGCGGGCGATCGGCGTGAAAAAAAGACGGCGCTTAAAAAGAAAACCCCACCCTGTTTTCACAGGATGGGGTTTTGCACATTAGGCCCGGCGGCGTCCTACTCTCCCACACACTCACGCGTGCAGTACCATGGGCTCTGGAGGGCTTGACTTCCGAGTTCGAGATGGGATCGGGTATGGCCCCTCCGACATTGCCGCCGGAAAGTTTTGGAAGTGTTTTCTCGCTCTGAACTGATAGCGAACGAATGAATCAGGTCAGGGCGAGATGGGTATGCACGTCGTTGAAGACACGCATAAACACTCTTACTCCCAACCCTGATCTCGAATCTGTCAATGCTTACCTTAGAGATAAGTCAAGCCTCACGGCCGATTAGTACAGGTCAGCTACGTGCATTGCTGCACTTCCACACCCTGCCTATTAACCTCGTAGTCTACAAGGGGCCTTTAGGGGACTTGCGTCCCGGGATACCTAGTCTTGAGGCCGGCTTCTCGCTTAGATGCTTTCAGCGATTATCCGTTCCGTACATGGCTACCCGGCTTTGCCACTGGCGTGACAACCGGAACACTAGAGGTACGTCCATCCAGGTCCTCTCGTACTATGGATAGCTCCTCTCAAGTATCCTGCGCCCACAGCAGATAGGGACCGAACTGTCTCACGACGTTCTAAACCCAGCTCGCGTACCGCTTTAATTGGCGAACAGCCAAACCCTTGGGACCTGCTCCAGCCCCAGGATGCGATGAGCCGACATCGAGGTGCCAAACCGCGCCGCCGATATGAACTCTCAGGCGCGATCAGCCTGTTATCCCCAGAGTACCTTTTGTCCGTTGAGCGATGGCCATTCCACACTGTGCCACCGGATCACTATGACCTGCTTTCGCACCTGTTCGATCTGTCGATCTCACAGTTAAGCTCCCTTGTGCCATTACACTCTGCGGCTGGTTTCCAATCAGCCTGAGGGAACCTTCGTGCGCCTCCGTTACGTTTTAGGAGGCGACCGCCCCAGTCAAACTGCCCACCAGACAGTGTCCCCGACCCGGATCACGGGCCTAGGTTAGAAGTCCAGAACAATCAGGGTGGTATTTCAACGGTGGCTCCACCGAGACCAGAATCCCGGCTTCAAAGCCTCCCACCTATCCTACGCAGATTGTCCCGAACTTCACTGTCAAGTTGCAGTAAAGGTTCATGGGGTCTTTCCGTCTTGCTGCGGGTAGAGGGTATCTTCACCCCCAATACAATTTCGCCGAGTCGCTGACCGAGACAGTAGGGATGTCGTTACGCCATTCGTGCAGGTCGGAACTTACCCGACAAGGAATTTCGCTACCTTAGGACCGTTATAGTTACGGCCGCCGTTTACTGGGGCTTCGGTTCGAAGCTTCGCTTGCGCTGACCTCTCCCCTTAACCTTCCAGCACCGGGCAGGCGTCAGACCCTATACGTCCTCTTACGAGTTCGCAGAGGCCTATGTTTTTAGTAAACAGTCGCAACCCTCATTTCTCTGCGACCCACAAACGCTCATATCGAAAGATAGTCACGTCCGTGGGCACACCTTCTCCCGAAGTTACGGTGTCATTTTGCCGAGTTCCTTAGCCAGCGTTTTCTCGCGCGCCTTGGGATATTCACCCCGCCCACCTGAGTCGGTTTGCGGTACGGTCACCAGAGAGTCTCAGTACGCAGCTTTTCTTGGAAGCCTGGGATCACCGAGTTACGAGACCGAAGTCTCACCTCATCACCTCTCGGCCTTGACCACGCGTTTGTGTCTATCGACTCCTACGCAGCCAGCCTACAGGCTTGAACCACAATCCAATAAGTGGCTCGGCATACCCTTCTCCGTCCCTGCTTACTTCAACGACTTCCCTTGTGGTGCAGGAATATTAACCTGCTTTCCATCACCTACGCCTCTCGGCCTCGGCTTAGGAACCGACTAACCCATGGGAGGATTATCCTTCCCCAGGAAACCTTGGGCTTACGGCGACAAGATTTCTCATCTTGTTTATCGCTACTCATGCCTGCATAAGCTCTTCTCAGGTCCGATAGTGCTCCTTACGGTACACCGTGTGTCTACCTGAGAATACTCCGCTACCGCTCTCTTGCGAGAACCCGAAGCTTCGGTACCAGACTTAGCCCCGTTGTATTTTCGGCGCAGGTTCGCTTGACCAGTGAGCTATTACGCTTTCTTTAAAGGATGGCTGCTTCTAAGCCAACCTCCTGGTTGTCTAAGCGCTCCCACATCCTTTGACACTTAGCCTGGATTTGGGGACCTTAGCTGTCGATCTGGGCTCTTTCCCTCTCGGCTACGGAACTTATCTCCCGCAGCCTGTCTCCCGGATACTTGTCACCGGCATTCGGAGTTTGATTGGGTTT
>JADJQN010000003.1:0-1747500 GCA_016712745.1 Sandaracinaceae bacterium | reverse complement strand
CCAACACTCAAGACTGGCAGTTTCAAATGCAGTTCCAGGGTTGAGCCCTGGGATTTCACATCTGACTTATCAGCCCGCCTACATGCGCTTTACGCCCAGTAATTCCGAGCAACGTTTGCACCCTCTGTCTTACCGCGGCTGCTGGCACAGAGTTAGCCGGTGCTTGCTAAGTAGATACCGTCAAGAACAGGAGTTATTAACGCCTGCTTTTTTCTTCTCTACCCACAGAGCTTTACAACCCGAAGGCCTTCATCACTCACGCGGCGTCGCTGGTTCAGGCTTGCGCCCATTGACCAAGATTCCCCACTGCTGCCTCCCGTAGGAGTCTGGCCCGTGTTTCAGTGCCAGTGTGGCTGATCATCCTCTCAGACCAGCTACCCGTCTTTGCCTTGGTAAGCCGTTACCTTACCAACTAGCTGATGGGCCGCAGGCTCGTCCTTAAGTGCTAGCTTTCATGAAGAGGCCAGCTTTGACCTCATCCTCCGGAGAGGACGTGGTCTTATGCGGTATTAGCGTTCCTTTCGGAACGTTATCCCCCGCTCAAGGGAAGATTGCCTACGTGTTACGCACCCGTGCGCCACTTTACCGAGGCCGAAGCCTTTTCTCGTGCGACTTGCATGTGTTAGGCGCGCCGCGAACGTTCGCTCTGAGCCAGGATCAAACTCTCCAGTTGAAAACTGTGAGCTTGCCCTTGCGACGACTGCTAAAGGTCGTCGCGATGGCTCTCGGATAATGTCCTCAATATCAACCTGGCCGAGAGCCAGATTGTGAGGACCCGTTGTTCGCTGCACATCACCGTAGTGATGTGCGCGTATATGGATGGATTCCGATTCAGTTTTCAGAGACCGATGGAAGCCGGCAAGACCGGCTCCAGAAGGGATCGCGAAGACTAGTCAGATTTGTTCGCGTGTCAACAACCAAGCAAACAAAAATACTATTTCTTTTTGATCACTTCCCGAATCGTAGGGATTCGGGTTCGTTCACACCACCGAAAACAATGTTTTCGGTTTCGCATCACCGAAAACGAAGTTTTCGGCTTTGCACCCCCGAAAACCGGAGTCTTCGGGTTCGCCACCAAATGGGGGAGGCGACTTCTAGCACCGCCGTGAATGCTGTCAACTGTGATCCGTCAAAGATCTCAGAAAAAACGACATCCACTTTCCGTAGGAATTCGGTAGGGTTGGCGAGTTGCGAGGAGATCCCATGAAAAAGCTTGTGATCGCAGTGATTGCGTCGTCGATTTTGGGTGCTGGTCTTGTCGCGATTGGCATCGGCGCATCCGATCGCGCGCAGGCTCAAACGCAGGGAGCTGCCGCCCGAAGGGTCCCTGCAGGCGTTCGTCCGCCACAGACTCCCGCGCAAAATCCCGCCTGTGGCGGGGATGGACAGCCACATTGTCCGCTCCAGCAGTGGATGGAAGACAACGTGACCCCCGCTGTTGAGGCGGGGGACGCGGCAGCGCTTGGCGTAGCGCTCACGAAAATCGCGACATTCGCGCCAGATCCGAGCTGGAATACCGGCGCTGTGAGCTGGCGTGGGATCGCAGAAGCTGCCGCTGCAAAAGCGCGTGCAGGGGATTTTCGCGGCGCACGTGCGTCGTGCAAGCAATGCCATGAAGCATTTCGCGCGCGCTATCGCACTGAGTTCCGCACGCGCCCCGTTCCGCGCTAAGCGCGTTTCGGAGCCTTGAGCGCGGTTTTTGCGCCTTTGGCTGCGGCGCGTGCGTGGATCGCTTTCGGCGAGCCTTTCTTCACGTTCTGTTTGGTCAGCATGCCCTGATCACTCTTGAGGTGATTGGCGCTGCCGCGCGTGGACTTGCGCGATGGACGCGTGCCCTTCGCGGCCGTTTCGAGCGCATACGAGCTGTTTTTTTCGGCGCGTTTATTCACGTGTTCGCCAGCTTCGCCTGAGCGATTGGTTCGCTTCGGGAGTTTATCGCGGCGGCTGGGATGAACGCGTTCTTGTGCGTGGCGGGCTTGTTCGGCTTTGGTAGACATGAGCTAAGATACTGCAACAGGCGTGCCTGCACGCGCAAGGCGCGTGGTGACTGCGAACAGTCCTTACGCGCGGACTATAGGGGCAAACACCAAAGGGTGTCGTCGGTGGTTGCGCCTAGATGCGCAGCTGTCTGTGCGTTGATGCTCACTCGGCCATTGGACATCGATGCGCGCGCGCGTATCGCGACGAAATACGGCGCGTCCGATCTCTCAAATGCGATGAGAAAGCGCTGCGCATCCGCCGCCGGCTCGCCAACGATCACGTGATAGCGCGCCGAGCTCTTGATGAGCGTGATCTCATCGGTAGGCGCTACGAAATGAGGGCCGCCGTCGAAGGGGTCGATGCGCTCGGCGTAGCGAAAACCGATGCGACGAAGCATCTTTTCAACGCCGCGCGTTTGCGGACCGACTTTGCCGATCACGTCCTGTGCTGCGGGCGAAAGCAGCGACGCGTAGATGTCGCCGTCGGGGAAAAGTCCTTTGACGAACTCCTTATTCCTCTTCGAAAGGCGGTCGGCTTCCCGGTAGGTGAGGCCCGTGAAATGACGGCCGACCGCTTCCCAAAGATGGCTGGTTCCGTCGGATTCTAGGGGCGGCAGAAGCTCGGCCAAGATTTCATTTTGCACTTCGGCGCGATGCATCGCGATCCATAAGAACCGCACGTATGAAATGAGAGCGCCAAAGCGCTCGGGCGCTGCCCGGTATTTCGGGTGCATGACGAGGCCGCCGATCTCGGTGGGGCCTTTGTAGGAATAGCCAATCGAGAGCTTTTTGTGCTCGAAATGCTTGTCGAGAGTTGCGCTGTATTTCTCCTCGGTGAGTACGTCGAGGAAGATGTACGGCGCATCGCGGCGGCCAAGTTGGCCGATGACCATGGAGGTACCGATTGCGCGTTTGTCGACGAGATCACGCAGTACAAAAATGTATTCGCGACGGCGCGGGTCTTTGATCGCGCCGCTGAAAGAGCGGTCGGAGTTTTCCAGCAGCTCGGCGATGGCCGTAGCGTCATGCGGGAGATTCACGGAATCGAGATACGACGCAAGCTCAAGCAAATCGTCTTGATCGGCTTGGGTTGCTGCGCGGATCTCGTAGCGAATCGCACTCACGGTTTAGAAGACCTTCTTCGTATCGAGCAGGATGGTTATGGGGCCATCGCCGACGGAATGAACCTGCATCATAGCCCGAAAGCGCCCGGTCTCCGTGCAAAGGCCAAGAGAGCGCAGATGCGCACACGTGTCCTCGTATAGCTTTAGAGCGAGCTCGGGCGGCGCTGCGGCGTCGAAAGAGGGGCGGCGACCCGTGCGGACGTCGCCAAAGAGCGTGAACTGAGAGACCACCAGGACCGCTCCACCGATGTCCGTCACAGAAAGAGACATCTTGTCGTTCTCGTCCGCGAAGATTCGCAAGACTGCGAGCTTCTCTGCCATCGCACGCGCGTCCGCGTCGGTATCGTTTTTGTCCGCGCCCAGATAGACAAGCAGACCTTTTTCGATAGCGCCGGTGGTTTCGTCGGCACCTGCCGCGTCGTTATACACGGTGACTTTAGCGCTCAAAACGCGTTGTGCGACGGCTCGCATGACCAGGCGCTAGCACGAAGATCCGCGCTCCCGCAATGCGCTTGCGCAGAAGCATGTGAGGCAGATAATCGGTCGATGGCGACAGCGACGGTGGGGCTGACGGGCGGCATCGCCTCGGGAAAGAGCGCGGTTGCGCAGATCTTCACTGAGCTTGGGGTCGTGGTCGTGGACGCCGACAGGCTCGCGCGCGATGTGGTGGCGGTAGGCACGGAGGGCTTGCGCGAAATCGAAGCTGCGTTCGGCGCAAGTGTGCTGCTCGACGACGGCTCGCTTGATCGCAAGAAGCTGGGCGCAATTGTATTTGGCGATCCGCAACGGCGCGCGCAGTTGAATGCAATCACGCATCCCAAGATCGCGGCCGAGAGCGCGCGGCGCCTTTCGGAGCTCGCAGCCAAAGGGCTGCCGTACGTGATTTACGATGCGGCTCTCCTCGTTGAAAACGGTATTCACAAAGGCATGAGCGCCGTGATCGTCGTGGCCGCGGCCGAGAGCATTCAAGTTGCGCGCTTGTGCGCCCGAGATGGGATCTCCGAAGCGGACGCCAGAAAGCGCATCACCTCCCAGTTGCCGCTGGCAGAAAAGATCGCAGTCGCCGACTACGTTATCGAGAACAACGGCACCCTGGCGCAGTTGCGTGCGCGCGTACTTGAGGTGAATGATGTGCTTCGCGCGCGATTCGCGGGGGCCAAGGAATGACGGAAAACACGACGCACACCCTTATCACGGGCTTTCCCAGCAGCCTTTTGGCGGTTTGCACGCTGCGAAATGTTCTTCGAAAGGAGAAGCACACGCGCGTCGTCTGCGTGGTTCACGAAAAGTTTCGTGCGCGCGCACAAGCGATACTAGCGGAGCTCGACAAGAGTGACCGCCAGCGCGTCGAAGTGCTGGAGGGCGACACGGTGTCGATGGACTTGGGTCTGTCGGGCAAAGAATTTCGAACGCTCAGCGAAACCGTGAACGTGATTCACCATTGCGCGGCGGTGACTTATCTCGGCGTGGATCGACGTATCGCCGAACAGGTCAACGTGGGGGGCACGCGTGAGGTGCTTGAGCTTGCTGAATCGGCGCAGAATCTTGTTCGTTTCGTGCATTGGTCGAGCGCGCTGGTATCGGGTGCGCGCCGCGGTTTTGTGCTCGAGGAAGAGCTCGAGCAAAGTGGATTTCGCAATGCTATCGAGGAGACGCGCTTTCGCGCCGAGCGTTTGGTGCGCGCAGCCGCCAAGCGATTGCCGACGACAATTCTGCGGCCTTCGATCACGGTCGGCGACAGCAGCACGGGCGAGATTGACCGCTTTGAAGGTCCCTATCTCCTCATTCAACTGATGCTGAGCTCTCCCGGGGATTTGCGCATGCCGCTTCCGGATCGGGGAAACATTCCACTTCACCTTGTGCCGATCGATTATGTGGTCGATGCGGGGTGCACGATTGCACGCGACCCGCGTTCGATTGGGAAGACCTTTCATCTCGTCGATCCAAAGCCACTGACAGCCAAGCGCGTGTTCGAGATTATTGCGACCGAGGCAGGCCGGCCTCTGCCGCGCGGATCGCTTCCAACGACTCTCACGGCTGCGCTCTTGCGAACACCGGGACTCGATCGTTTTACTTCGCTCC
The DNA here is from genome assembly GCA_016712745.1 of Sandaracinaceae bacterium. Lineage (GTDB taxonomy): Bacteria > Myxococcota_A > Polyangia > Polyangiales > JADJQN01 > JADJQN01. The sequence goes on along the minus strand of JADJQN010000003.1, from coordinate 1,742,315 downwards.
CGCGCGCGTTCCTTGAGCAGCTCGGAACGGAAGTCGCCTACGACGCGCGGAACACCAATGAGCTCTTGGCGGACACCGGCATCACGTGTCCCCCGTTTGAATCGTACGCTCGCATCATGGTTGCCTCGGTGCGGCAGCGTCAGGCCGAGAAGAAGGCGCGCGACCTTGAAGAGGTCTACGACGCGTACGACGATCCGCTCGAGGTCTGAAGGAACGCGGATTCGCTCATAAAACGCACGTTATTGAGGGCCATTCAGCGCACCCAAGGTCTGCCGTTTGAAGGCGGTCCGACTCCCACACGAGGACGACGACGATGTCGCAACGCAAAAAGGTGAAGTGGACGATTGAGCGTGTGTCGCACGAGGACGTGCGTGGGACGAAGGCGCTCGAGGCGCGGGCCGCTGAGGCGCCATCCCAGAACTATCCGACCCTCGCGCAGATGCGAGAGGCGTCGCCCATGATGCGGTCGAAAATGGCGGATGCTGTTCAGCGCTTCTTCGCGCCCGTGGTGCTCGCCTCGGTGATTGCGACAACGGGATGTCTCGCTCCTGCTCAAGCGCAAGATAGGCCTCACCCGCCTGCGCCCGCGAACGATCCGCCGCCGCTCGGTGGCGTACCGCAGCGTCCGCATTACGATGATCCGCCGCCTCCGCCGCCTCCGCCGCCTCCACCGGCGCAACATCCGCGTCCCCGTCACCAAACGCCGAATCCGGCGCCCACGCCGAACCCGACGCCCACGCCCAGTCCGACGCCGCGGTCATAGCATCGCGACTGGTGCGTAACGTTCGTGGTTACGCTGTCGACACGCGCGAGCGGTCTAGGTAAAACTGCGCGCATGGGACGTATTTTCGAGACGCGCAAAGCCACCATGTTCGCACGGTGGAACAAGATGGCGAAGCTGTTCACGCGCCTGAACAAGGACATCGCGATTGCCGTGAAGGCAGGCGGTCCCGACCAGAGCAGCAACGCTGCGCTTCGTCGCGTGCTGCAGAACTGCCGCGCCGCGAACATGCCGAAGGACAAGATCGACGCCGCGATCAAGCGAGCGAGTGGTCAGGACCAAGCCAACTACGACACGGTTTTGTACGAAGGTTACGCGCCGCACGGAGTGCCGGTTATTGTTGAGACGGCGACCGACAACGTGACGCGCACGGTGGCGAACGTGCGCATGCACTTCAAAAAATATGGCGGCAATCTCGGAACGACGGGAAGCGTGTCGTTCATGTTTGAGCATATGGGCGTATTTCGTTTGTCGCCCGAGGGTTTGGATCTCGAGGCGCTCGAGCTCGACCTTATTGATCATGGACTTGAAGAGTTGGGCGAATCGACCGGTGAAAAGGGCGAAAAGCAGATAGTCATTCGCTGCGCGTTCGAGAAGTTCGGGCAGATGCAGTCAGCGATCGAGGCGAAAGGCTTGTCGCCAATATCGTCTGAGCATGAGTACGTGCCGAAGGCACTCGTTGAGCTTTCGGAAGACCAGGCGAAGGAAGTTCTCGAGCTTGTCGACGCGATGGAGCAGGACGACGACGTGCAACACGTCTTCCACAATCTGGGCGGCGGCTGACGTTAGCGCCAAGCAGGTGCGATAAGGCGACGTTTGCCGTCGGCGCTCAAGTCTTGCGGCGGGGCGGTGTCGAGGTCTTCGCGATCCCAGCGCTGGCACGTGACGGATTTGTGCGCTTGGTCGAGGCCTTCGCAGTAGTTGGTGAAGAAGCAGCGGCGGATTTCGTCGCCGCGGCCTTGGCGCATCTTCTCGAACCAGTCTGGGTCGGCGAGCGATTGACGCGCGGCCGACACGACGTCGACGTCGCCGCGTTGAAGGATTTCTTCGGCTTGCCAGAAGCTTGAGATACCGGTGCCCGCGATGATCGGAGTCTGAAAGCCTGCGCTACGAACGGCGTGGGTGATGCGCGCGGCCAGAGGGATGTTGCGGGCGAAGGGACCGGGCGTTGCGATGCGAACTGTTGGCATGCATTCATGACCGCTCTCGCCTGTGTAGGGGTAGGCGGCGTGGCCAAGGGCCGGCTGCTTGGCGTCTTCGAACTTTCCGCCTTTGGAGAGGCTTAGAAAGTCCATTCCGGCGCGCGCGAATTCGGTACCGAAGTAGACGGCATCCTCGATGTGACTGCCGCCTTCGATGACTTCATCGGTGAGAAAGCGGCAGCCTAACGGGTAGCTCTCGCCGACGCGGTCACGTACGCGTTGATAGACTTCGATTGGCAAACGAAGACGATTTTCTCGCGCGCCGCCATATCCGTCATCGCGGGTATTTTTCGCGGAGAGAAACGACGCCATCGTATACGCGTGTGCGTAGTGAAGTTCGACGCCGTCGAAGCCCGCGTCTTGCGCGCGCGCGGCCGCGTCGGCAAAGAGCGCCGGCAACGTTTCCGGAAGGCCGCGCACGCTTTCAAGGTGCACGTCGGTGACGCGCTCACGATAGCCATGCTGATAACTCTCAAGTTCTCGCGCAGGCAGAATGCGCGCGAGGTCTGCGTCGCTCATCGCGACAAGATTTGCGCGAGCGCTCGCTTCATCGCTCCCATGGACGGCGTGCATGAGCTCGCTCGTGATTTGGACGAAACGTCCGAAAAACGCCTCTTTCGTGGGTCGACGGCGAATCGGAAGAAAATCGATGATCTGAATCAGAACGCGCGTTTTGCCTCCACTCGCGTCATGAACGGTTCGCGCCAGCTCACGCAGGCCCGGCAGGTAGCGGTCGTGACTGATGCGCAGGAGCGGTCCGCTTGGGATATCGCGGATGCCGGTTGCCTCGACGACGATGGCACCGGGCTTCCCCTCAGCGAAGCGTCGATACCAGGCGAGCACTTGCGGGGTGACGAAACCGTCCGAAGTGGCGCGCCACGGCACCATCGCTGGGATCCAGGTACGCGACGACAAGTCCATCGCCGTTCCGAACGCGATTGGCGAAAACAAGCGCGATGCTTCCGCTTCTTCGCGCGTGGGCCAACGCGTGACAGGCAACAACCGCGATAGGCGTTTGTCAGTCACGAGCAGCGAGGCGTCCTTCAGCGGCCAGCGAGAGTCATCGCGCTAACGCGAATGGTCGGGCTTGCCACGGAGGTGCGCATATCCAAATCGCTTGCGACTGCATCGATGCGCTTGAGGATTTGATCGAGGTTCAGGGAGATGGTGACTTCGCTGACGGGGAATTTCTTCTCGCCGTTCTCGACCCAATAGCCGGCGGCGCCACGGCTGAAGTCGCCCGTGACTGCGTTGAAGCCCATGCCCATCATGTCGGTCACGTAAAGAGCGCGAGGCGTACTCTTCAAGAGCTCCTCGGGACTCATCGTTCCGGGCTGCAAAACGAAGTTGGTCGTGCCGATGCTGACGCCGCCGCTCGAGCCGCGCGATGCGCTGGCAGTGCTCGCTTTGTTGAGCTTCTTTGCGCTGTAGGTGTCCATCAAATAGGTCTTGAGGATGCCATTCTCGACCACAACATTGCGGCGCGAGAGCAAGCCTTCGCCGTCGAAGCTGCGCGAGCCCGGAGCGCCAACCAAGAGCGGATCATCAACGACAGTAACAAGCTTGCTTGCAACTTCCGTATTCTCACGGTCGAGCAAATAGCTCGAACGCCGCCAGATCGAGCCTCCGCTAATGCAGCCGGCGAGCAGACCGAGCAAGGAACGCGCGGCGTCGGGATCGAAGATGACGGCGACCTCTTGGGTATCGACTTTTTGCGCGCCGAGCTTGGCGATTGTGCGTCGGGCTGCTTCTTCACCCACCGACTTGGGCGATTCGAGCTCATGCATTTTGCGGCGCGCGGCCCAGTGGTGGCCGGAGCGCTTTTTGCCATCTGCGTCATCGGCGACTGGGCTCACGACGAGGGACGCGTAGGTGCCATCAACCACGCCTTGAAAACCTCCGCTCGTGACCAGCGCTGATGCACCGGCTGCGCGTGTGAACGTAGCGCCTTCGCTGTTCGTGATGCGCTTGTCGTAGGCGAACGCGGCGTCTTCGCCTTCCTTGGCGAGTTTGATTGCGTCGCCGGCGCCGATCTTGCTCATCGTCTCGTCGTAGGTGTCGAGGTCGCGATGTTCGCTGCGCTTGGAAAGCAGCGAAGGGTCGGGAGGGCCGGCGAAGGGATCGGGCTGTGAGAGAGCGGCAAGCTCAATTGCATCTTCGACAAAGCGTGCGATGCCCGCTTCGCTAAGATCGCTCGTGTATGTAACTGCGACCTGCTGGCCACGCATGACGCGCAAGCCCACCGAGCGCGAGCCGGCTTCTTCAACGAGCTCAGCTTCGCCTTTGCGCACTTTGACGCTGAGGTGATCGCCTTCGCGAACGGAGACTTCGGCCATGTCCGCGCCTGCTTTGCGCGCGCGCTCCACGATTTGTCCGCCGAGATCGATGAGAGATTCGAGGTTTCTACGCGTCATCGTTCAGCCCTGCCCCATCTGCGTGCCGCCAACCGTGACGGCGGAGATTTTGATTGTCGGACAGCCCACGCCCACCGGAACGGATTGGCCGTCTTTGCCGCAGGTCCAGATGCCGTCGGAGGTTTCCATGTCGGTGCCAAGCATGACGACCTTGCGCATGACGTCGGGGCCGTTGCCGATGAGGTTTACGCCCTTGAGCGGCGCGGTGATCTTACCGTCTTCGATTAGATAGCTCTCTGTGAGTGAGAAGACGAAGTCACCGTTACTGATGTCAACTTGCCCGCCGCCGAACTTGCGCGCGAACACCCCGCGCTTGACGCTGCGCACGATTTCTTCCGGATCATGTGGCCCGGGCAAGAGCAAAGTGTTGGTCATGCGAGGCATCGGATGCGAGCGAAAGCTCTCGCGTCGTCCGTTGCCACTTGGTGTGACTTTGAAGAAGTCAGCCGAATGACGGTCGTGCATATAGCCGCGGAGCGTGCCGTTCTCGATCAGCGTTGCGCACTCAGGCTCGTTGCCCTCGTCGTCCACATTAATGGTGCCGCGGCTCGATTGAATGCGCGCGTCGTCCACAACCGTGCAGAGCTCACTCGCAACGTTCTTGCCGATTGAGTCGGTGTAGTTGCTGGTCTTCTTCCTGTTGAAGTCAGCTTCAAGACCGTGCCCGACGGCTTCGTGAAGCAAGATGCCGCTATCGCCGGGGGCGAGAACGACTTCCATTTCGCCGGCCGGCGCTTCGCGCGCGTCGAGCATGCTCACGGCGCCGCGCACGGCTTCCGCTGCGTGCCATTCCGGTGATTTCGCGTCGAAGTACTCCATTCCGAAACGTCCACCGCCGCCCGAAGAACCGGACTGACGCTTGCCCTCTTCTTCCACGATGACGCGAATGCCGAAACGAATGAGCGGCTGCACGTCGTGGACGAATTTGCCGTCGGATGATGCAATCAAGATCTCGCGGATCTCTTCGGCGATGGACGCATCCACACGCGTCACACGCGGATCGGCGGCGCGCGCTGCTTTGTCGGCGCGCTCAAGAAGTGCTCGCTTATCTTCTCCGCGAACGTCGAGCGAGAGGAGCTCCACGCTGTATCGCTTAGGCAAAGTTCGCGATTGCAACCCCACAGGAGTTGGTGTGCCGCCGCTCGCAGCAATCTGGGCTGCCGTTAGAGCGGCCTTCTGCATCGATTCGCTGGTGAGCTCCTCGACGTACGCGTAGCCCGTCGCGTCGCCCTTCATCACGCGGACACCAAGACCCATCGTCACCGCGCGTCCTGCAGCTTTCAGTATGCCTTCGTCGTAGGCATAGCTTCCCGACGCATTGTATTCGTAGAACAAATCCGCGTAGTCACCACCACGTGAAAGCGCCAGTGATAGCAGCTTGTGCGCAGTCTGCGCATCGATGGGAGAGCTACCTTGGGGACCAAATGGGGCGGAGTAGCGGGTGCTCATGCCCGACGGAATGTAGTCTCCGGCCTAGTGCATGACCAGTCACAAGCAGCGTAAAACTGCTGCGGTCAAAACGTCTTCGTCCGGACGTATCAAAAACCCGTCGTAATCCGGGCGATTCGGCTCACCGATCATCCAAGGAAATGTTCCGATGCCTTCTTCCTGCGCAGCAGCGACCCATTCACGAACGACGAGGGCACGCTCGTTGTCGCGGTCGTCAAGAAGCGGTCGCCAACCGAACTCTTCGATCAGCATTGCGGCTCCATAGCGACGAGCGAGGCGCCCCGCGTCCCGCACACGGCTTGCGCCAACTCCCGCGCCGGTCACGTAGCGCAAAATACGAGCGGCCGTGGAGTCGGTGTCGAGGCGCGCCATGGGATACATGTGCACTGTAAGCACGTCGACCGCGCCATCAGAGGCAAGTGCTTCCAGATCTTCGCCGTGCTCACCGAGATAGCCAATGCCGCCCCACGCGACGAGTTGCGCGGCGCCCGCCGCTCGCACCTGCGTCGCCATCGTGCGAGCCCACACGACGAGCGTGTCTGGTGCGCAAAGCGAGCTGTCGTCACAACGAGCTTCGTTGGCAAGCTCCCACGCGAACACCGTCGGATCACTTTTGTATGCGCGCCCGTTGACCGTGTTGGTGCGCATAACGAGCGTGTCGATGTAAGCCCGTTGCATGGCTACCGCTCGGCTATCCGTCCAAAACGCATCCTTCGGGAGTGACTCACCCGGTGCAACCGCTCGCAAGATGGCTTCGGCGCCTCCATAGTCGTGCCAGTTGTTCGTCAGAGACAGGATGAGCGAGACGCCGTCTTCCGCTGCCGCAGCGAGCAAACGGTCGAGGCCTTGTAAACCTTCCTCTCGCAGCGACCCATCGTCGTTGCGGATACGCGCAACACTCTCGCCCCCATCGAAGAAGGCGTTGGTACGTACGACCGGTCGGCCGAGGTCGCTCGCCTGGCGGAAGATGTCGTGCACCGATTGCATCTCGTTGCGGCCAGCAAGCTCGAGCAGGGGATAGCTGCACACGCCTTGGGGAACGAACGTTTCGCCGTTTTGGACGAACTGGCCGTTCGAATCGACGGACACAAGAGCGTTGTTGGTCATGCGTGGCACTTCACAATACTGCCCCGAAACGAACGGAACGTCTGGCGAAGCGCACGCGCTTAGGCAATAGCTTGCGCAAATGATCCCAATACACAGACACTTAATTGGGGTGAGATTCACTGATTGTGTACTAGAAACCGGATGGCCACGATGGACAAGCGCACTCTTCAACGGTTGATACTCGCCCTTTCGGTTTTTGGCGTTCTTATGTCGGGATGCCAGCGCATCAAAGAGCTCCTCAATCCCCCACCGGCGCCGACAGCACCGCCGCCGGCTTCAACTGCGCCGCCCGTGCCTGTTCTTCCGCCCAAGCCCCAAGCCGCAGGGCCCGCAACGCTCAACGTGACCGGCGCGCCCAACTTTGGCGAACGCGTCATCGCGGCGACATTCGCACCCGACCCGCTCACGGTCGAAGTGAACTCCGGCGGACCGTTTCAAGTGCGTGAAGCGAACATCGGTCCGTGCACGGGCTTTGTGACCGCACGCCCAGACTTCAACCTGCGTGTAACGTCGGCGATGCCTTTCTTGCGCATCTTCATGGAAGCCCAGGCGGGTGACACGACGCTCATCATCAATCGTCCCAATGGCACGTGGGCGTGCGCCGACGACACGTATCAGACCAACCCAGGTCTCGATTTCGAAAACGCGCCGCCCGGCCTCTACAACGTGTGGGTCGGCAGCTATAGCGCGGGCACGCAGGTCCACGGCTCGCTGACCGTTACCGCATCCCGCACGCGTATCCCCGGCGGCGAGATGCAGCAACTAGAAGTGAACGGCATTCCAGGAGCCGGCGCTTACGAGCTGCGCGAGCACTTCTCGCCAAATCCTGTGCGCGTCGAAGCTGTGGCTGGAGGAAGCATTCAAGCGCGCACATCGAATCCGGGGAGTCTGTGTCCTGGATGGATTGCTCTTCGCCCGGACCTCAACTTCACGTTGGCAGCGGCCGAGAGTCAGTTCCGCATTTCCGTTGCCGAGGCGGAGAGCAATCAAGACACGACACTCGTCGTGATTGGTCCCGATGGAGAATGGCGCTGCAATGACGATACGGACGGCAATCGTCCCGCGCTCACCTACCCGACCGCGCCGCCAGGCATGTACCACGTGTGGATTGGCAGCTACGTGCAAACGGAACAGCCCGACGTGCGCGTTGAAGTTTCGCACGCACGTATCGGTTCATCGCGTCGCCCGCGCGGACGTAAGCACTAAGTCAGCGCCCCGCGTTGGTGAAGAAGTCACCTGGCCAAACTTTGCCGTTTCTTAGGCCCTTGGAAAGCGCGGCCGCTGCTTGTTGCTCATCCAATTTGCACGCGGCGCAAAGCACGCCATCCTTGGGCCATGACTTTCCATCGCCTTCACTTTGTGTCGTTCTGCTCTTTGATCTGCGCGCTCGCAGCATGTTCGGACACGCCTTCGTCGCCTGGCCAGGACGCCGGGGTTGATGGCGCGTCGAGCATCGACGCCTTCGTGGCACTCGATATGCCGCTGGCGCTCGATTCCACGTTGCCCCTCGATATGGCCATCGCAGATGCAGGAGCGGTCGATGATGCCGGGGAAGCGTTCGTGCAATCTTATGTGCGCCGTTCGTGCGGTCCGGCTGATGGACCCGCGTTCGAGCTAGCGCTCTTCAATTCATCTGTGCCGGCATGCACGGTGGATGCATCACTCGAGGCGCTCACTTTCTACGTGCACGACCTGTCGGGTGCGACCGTTCCGCCGGTTGCGGGAACTGTGATCAACTCGACCGAGGCAAGCTCAAGCGGAACGGCCAATCGTTGCCGCGGAGCCGGTGGCCCCTGCGAATCAACCGAGACGTGGACCCTCTCGTTCACGTCGTACACCGGCGGAGAAGGAGCAGTTGGCACGTACAACGTAACGTGGTCTGACGGTAGCGTGTCCGCGGGACAGTTCAACGCCAACTGGTGCGATGGCATGGCGATCTGCGGCTAAAACTCAAGGTGGTTCTACGTACGAGTAGACGGCACCTGAATCTTCCTCAGCCGATCCGCCCATCGCACCGCCGATGCCCGTGCCCGCGCTGTCTTCTTGATCGGCGCCAGCGACGATGAGATTGCCGTCGCCAGAAATGGCCGCCGTGGTTCCGAACAAATCACCCATCGAAGGGTCGGACGCTTTGATCACAGTGATTTGCGTCCACACCGTGCCAGAGCGACGGAAGAGAAAGGCCGAGCCTGACGCAGACGTACTACCGGGCCCTTCGCTTTGTACGAAGCCAGGCTCCGATCCATTGGAGCCGGGCGAGCTAACGACCAACGCGTTGCCATTGCTCGAGAGATCAATGGAATAGCCGAAGTAGTATGCAGGGATCGGGAACGAAGACTTTACGTAGGCTTGCTGGCTCCAGACTGTGCCTGCTCTCGTAAACACGTAGACTGCCCCGGCGCCGGGCGCAGAAGCGTCCATCTGATTTCCGTTGATGCCCGGCGAGGCGCTTGCTTCGTCGATCGATCCGACCGCTAACGTATTGCCATCGGACGACAGCGCGGTGCTGTAGCCAAACCAAGTCGTCGCCCGGGTGTTCGAGGCTTTCACATACGCTTGCTGCGACCACGTCGTACCCACGCGCACGAAGACGAAGACCGCACCGGAGTACGGAGCTCCGGTGTCGAACGGGTTTCCGTCAATGCCGGTGGCGCTGCTTGAGTCCAGCACGGTCGCGGCGACCAACGTGTTGCCGTCGGAAGACAAGCAGAGTGATGCGCCGAATCCAAGTGATTCGCGCGTGTTGGAAGCTTTGATGTACTGCTGCTGAGTCCACACCGATCCGCTGCGCGTAAAAACGTAAACCGCGCCAGAGTTTAGGGCTGAATTGTTGAGTTGGTCGCCGCCAATGCCTGTCGCGTTGCTTCCTTCGCCACCCGCGCCGACGGCAAGGGTCAAGCCGTCGGCGGACAACGCAACAACTCCAAAGCTGTGATTGACGCGTGTGTTCGAAGCTTTGATATATGCCTGCTGACTCCACGTCGAACCGCTGCGTGTAAACACGTAGGCTGCTCCACTCGATCCGGCGCCGTTGTTGGTCTGGTCGCCGCCTACGCCGACGGCGTTGCTATCTTCGCCCGGAGCGCCGACCGCGAGCACGTTACCGTCCGCGGAGATGTCGACGGCGCCGCGCGCACCAAAGCTGTCACCCGCCTGGGAATTGGACGATTTTATGTACGCCTGCAGCACCCACGAAGTACCGCTTCGTGCGTAAACGTAAACCGCACCGCTCTGCGGCGCTGCGCTGTCCACGTCGCTACCGCCAATACCAGTTGAACTACTAGACTCGCCCAAGGCTGACACCACGAGCGTGTTACCGTCGTCCGACAATTCTACGCTGGCGCCGTAATAGTCCATCGCAACGGATTGTGGCCCTTTGATGTAGGTCGGCGGATCGGCGAGGGAGCGATTGGCGAGTTGCACATCGTCCACGGCAAGGCCGCTGTACTCGGCGACGGCGCTCACTGCGGCACCCGTGATAATGCTGTAAGGGGTGTGGCCGTCGAGAATGTGATCAGGGATGCCGGTGACGGTTACGATCTGCGGCACGTGCCAGTTCAACGGCGTGAACGTAAGGCCGGAGGGACTCACCGTGCCCTCGCTTGTGTTGCTGCTCGACAGCGCAATCGTCACGGTCGAATCGATGTGTGACTCGAGTACGACGCTGAAGGTTGCGGTCGCCCCAGCTTCATTGGTGGCCAAGCCAGTCGTCGGTGTAACGGTTACGCCGGGAGTGTCGTCGTCTTCGTTAGTAACTTCGACATCGGCGACGTTGAGCCCGTCGAAGTGATCGTCGGCGCTGACAACGTCGCTGGTGACAATGACGAGCGTTTGATCCCCATCGAGCAGCGCGTCGTCTACACCGGTGACCGTCACAGTGCGCGGTGTGCTCCAGTTCATCGCCGTGAATACGATGCTTGATGGACTTACTGTCGCCTCTGCTTCGTTGGAGCTCGCGAACGAGACAGTCGCGTTAGCGGTCGGAGGCGAATCGAGAACAACCGTGAACGCAGCCGTGGTGCCGAACTCCTGCGTGACCAAGCCGGACGTCGGCGTCACCACGACCGAAGCAATGTCGTTGTCGATGTTTGCAACGTCGACATCGGAAATTGCGAGGCCTCCATAGCGGACGTCCGTGCTCGTCGCGGGTGATGTAACGATGGTGTAAGGCTGCGCATCATCCAGATCCGCGTCGTCCACGCCACTGACGGTTACCGTTTGCGGCACGCTCCAGTTGGATGTGGTGAATGTGAGCAGTGCGGGCGACACGGTGCCTTCGTTCGTGTCGCTGCTGCTCAGCGTGAAGCTCACGTCAGCTGTCGGACGTGCTTGCAACAGTACGGAGAAGGTGTCGGTGCCGCCGTCTTCGCTCGTGACCAGACCGCTCGTCGGCGTGATAAGCACGCCTGGACTTTCATCGTCGACGTTGAGCCCCGTCACGTCAGGCACCTCGAGTCCGCCATAGTCCGCGTCGGTGCTGACAAGCGCGTTGGTGACGATCGTGAACGGTTGATTGCCGTCCGTGACGGCGTCATCGACGCCAGTCACCGTGACCACCTGCGCGACATTCCAGTTGCTCGTCGAGAAGGCGAGCGAGCCAGGAGAAACGGTGGCCTCGTTTACGCTGCTGCTCGAGAGAATCAAGAAGACGGTGGCGCTCGGCTCGGTTTGTAGCGCGACAGAGAAAGTCGCTGTGTCTCCGCCTTCCGTGGTGACAAGGCCAGCTGTTGGCGTGACTGCGATTCCGGGCTGAGGCGGCGCCTCGCCAACGCACGTAGCCTGCGCGTCGCACGCGAGACCATCGCCACACACGAATCCGACGGGGCGATTCAACAACGGATCGCAGAACGGATCTGCGTCACCCGAGCAATTCCAGTAGCCAAACTCGCACGGGCGCGAAGGGTCTGTGCAAATGGTTCCGCACGCGACGCCCGGACGGTCAACGATAGGCTCCGTCGGTACGCAACCAGCTCCGGTATCCGGATTGCACCACTCATCCACGCCGCATGCGGCGGGGACCGGGCTCGGCGTGCAGACCCCCTCGTCGCAAAGGACGGTCGCGCAGGAAGCAGGAGTCGTGCACTGCGCAGCGTCGTGGCAAAACGTAACTTGCGGGCAGAGCTCAGGCCGCTGCACGGAACACGCCGGGTCGACACAACGTCCTGCGAGACAGGTGGTGAGCTCGGCCGAGCCGCCGGGCGATGGACACACGACCCCGACACAATCGCGTGTGATATGCACCGGAAGGATCGTGTCGCCAGCGAAATTCAGCACGACGGTGCGTTCAACGAGCAGCGTTCCGTTCGGACGCACGAGTCTCACACGCACGCGGTAATCGCCCGCGGGCAGATCAAACGCAGAAACCTCTCGGCCACGCGCGTAGTCGTCACCAAACCGAGCAAGGGCCTCGCTCGAGGCATACGCTGCCGCGGCGTGCGTGCTGGCGAACACGTCGGTCTGCACCGAACGAAATTCCGGACCCGGCACAAGCCCAGTTACTACGCGCACCTCAAGCCGGACCGTGGGGCTGCTGCAGGCACTGAGCGCCAGCAACGATGAGAGCGTGAAGAAGACGATCCGAGACATGCACCTAGAGTGCCACTACAAAGCCCTTTTCGCTCGAATGCGTGCGATTGCGATGACGCGCGCCGTCTTTGGTCGCGTGATATGCTGCCGTCCTCGTGGAGGGCGCGATGCAGGATTACCAAGAAGCCATGTTGAAGTCGTTGGTCGCTGTAGCCTGGGCTGACGGTCAGTTGCACGGCGAGGAAAGCGACATCATCGACGGACTGCTTGCTGTCTATGAAATCGCAGGCAAGGACGCGGAGACCATTCGTGCCTTCGCGAAGACGAAGCGCACTCTTGACGATGTGCCGCTCACTGAGCTTTCGATCGACGACCGACGCCAGCTTCTGCAGCATGCGATTCTCGTGACCTACGCTGACGGTCAGCAGACGTCGGCTGAGACTGCAGTCATCGATGCACTTATCAAGAAGCTGCGTCTCGAGGCCGAGGACGCTCAGAAGATTCGCGAAGCGACCGACGCACGCGCCAAGCGCCTGACGAAACTTCTGTAGACTTCAGCTCGCCTTTAGAAAGGCACTCACCTCGTCGACGACGCGCCCGATGCGCGCCTCGCCGAGCTCCGCGAAGATCGGAAGCGCCAAGACTTCTTGGGCTGCGGCTTCCGCGTGCGGCAAGGAGCCGTCCTTGTAACCGAGGCTCGCGAAGCACTCCTGCAAGTGCAAGCACTTCGGATAGTAGATTTCCGTGCCGATACCGGCCGCGGTGAGATGCTTGCGCAAGTCGTCCCGGCGCTTGGTGCGAATCACGTACTGATTGTAGACGTGACGCGTTTCGACCTTCTTCGGCAAGCCGAGCTTCTCGCTTGGTAACCCTGCTTTGGCAAAGAGCTCGTTGTAGAGAGCGGCGTTCTTCTCGCGGGCTTTCGTCCATGAGTCCAGGTGCGGAAGCTTTACGCGTAAGATCGCCGCCTGCAGAGCGTCGATGCGGAAGTTGCCGCCGATCATGGCGTGGAAGTATTTGGGCTTCGATCCGTGCGCACGCATCACGCGGAGCTTTTCAGCAAGTGCATCGTCGTTGGTGGTCACCAGGCCCGCGTCATCGAAGGCGCCGAGATTCTTGGACGGGAAGAAGGAGAAGCAACCGAAGGTGCCGATGGTGCCGACGTTGCCAACGCGACTCACGGCGCCAATGGCTTGCGCCGCATCTTCGACCATCGGAATGCGACGTGTGCTGGGCAACTCACACAACGCGCCCATGTTCGCCGATTGACCAAAGAGGTGCACGGGCATGATGGCTTTGGTCTTCGTCGTGACGGCGCGATCGACGAGCTTCGGATCCAGGTTGTAGGTCACAGGATCGATGTCGACAAAGACGGGCGTTGCCCCGACGCGAGCGATGCAGCCCGCGGTCGCAAAAAACGAAAATGGCGATGTTATGACTTCATCGCCTGGGCCGATCCCAAGAGCCATCATGCAAAGGAGAAGTGCATCGGTGCCGCTCGAGACACCAACGGCGTGCTTGGAACCAATGTACTTGGCGCACTCCTTTTCGAACGCGTCGACTTCCGGGCCGAGGATGAAATGGCAGCTTGTGGCGACGCAATCAAATGCGGCGCGCAACTCCGGCAAAAGCGGATCGTTCTGCGCGTTTAGATCCAAAAGAGGAATGTTCGAGCTCATCGCTGAAGCCTTTCGCAGACAGTTCCGTCGATCTTGTAGCGCTCACCGCACGCGGCGCATGTGGGTGTCGCCTCTTTGCCAAGACGCACGCCGCAGCGGCACATCCAGCCGATAAGGCGCGCCGGGTTGCCCACAACGAGCCCGTAGGCGGGAACCGTTTTGGTAACGACCGCACCCGCTCCGACAAACGCGTATTCGCCAAGGTCATGACCGCACACGATGGTCGCATTCGCGCCGACACTGGCGCCGCGCCCGATGCGCGTCTTTTTGTACTCATTCTTGCGCTCAATAAACGCGCGCGGATTGTTCACGTTCGTGAAGACGCAGCTCGGTCCCAGGAAAACATCGTCACAGACGTCCACGCCTTCGTAGATCGAAACGTTGTTTTGCACCTTGACGCCGTCACCGAGCGACACGCCCTTGCCGACGAAAACATTTTGACCGAGCGAGCAACGCTTCCCGACGCGGGCCCCTGCTGTGACGTGAACGAAATGCCAAACGCGCGTGTCCTCGCCAAGGTTTACTCCCTCATCGACGATTGCACTTGGATGAATGTAGGGCGCTGCCATGAAACTCCTTTACTACCAACTAGCTCGAAGTCGACACGCGTCGACCTTGCTCAGAAAGGGATCGCGCTCCTGCTTCGAGCACTTTGACGACGGCAAGACCACTGCGGCCCGTGGCCAGTGGCGCTTCCCGCGTGCGAATGGCTTTGATGAACGCTTCGCACTCCCGGCCCAGAGGCTCTGCCATGCGCAGCGCCGGGATTCGAATGTCGCCGGTGCGCACGCGTACGCCTTCTGCGTATGTGAGCGATGGCGGTGGCTCGACGCCCTTGTCGAAGAGCGCAAGCTTCTGATCGGCGGAGCCATCGTCGAAGACCGCCATCTTCTTCGAACCTACTACCGTAAGGCGACGCGTCTTGTGCGGGTCAAGCCAGCTCACGTGCACATGTGCGAGGCGGCCACCTGGAATATCGAGCGTGGCAAACACGACATCTTCGATGCCCGCTTCGCGTTGCAAGAATACCCCGCCCGATGCGCTGACCGATGTTGCATCGGCGCCGAGCAGATAGTGCGCGAGTGAAACATCGTGAGGAGCAAGTGACCACCACGCGTTCTCATCACGACGAACCACACCGAGATTGAGGCGCTCTGCGTAGAGGTAGAGCACCTCGCCGAGCTCTCCCGAATCGATGATGCTCCGCAGAAGCTCCACCGCAGGATGATAGAGGAGCAAATGGCCGACCATGAGTATGCGGTTTTGCGTATCGGCGAGATCGCAGAGCTCCGCGCTGGTGGCCGCACTGAGTGTGAGCGGCTTCTCGACAAAGACGTCTTTGCCGGCGCGTAACGCCGCGAGCGCAAGCGGATGATGCGAGCGCGCGTCGGTCGCGACGACAACGCCGTGCACGGACGGGTCGGACAATGCGATCGAGAGATCGTCAATGACTTGCACATTCGGATAGGTGCGCCCCACAGCTTCGCGAACCTTCTCCGATTTGTCGCAGACATACTTGAGCGACACGCCCGGCATGCTGGCGAAGACTCGAACGTGGTTCTTACCCCAGCCACCCGCACCTACAATCGCGAGGCCAATATCGTTGGTGCTCATGAGTCAATGCTCTCCACAATCACGGCAAGGCCTTGCCCTACGCCAATGCAGAGCGTCGCCAAGCCCAAACGTGCGCCGCGCTTTCTCATCGCGTGGACGAGCGTGCCAAGAATGCGCGCGCCGCTTGATCCAATCGGATGGCCAAGCGCGATGCCGCCGCCGTTGACGTTTACTTTGTCGGGCGAAAGTCCAAGCTCACGCACGCACGCAAGTGATTGCGCCGCGAATGCTTCGTTGAGCTCAATCAGATCGATGTCGCTAATTTTGAGGCCAGCGCGCGCGAGAGCCTTCGTCGTCGCAGGCACTGGGCCTATGCCCATGCAGTTGGGCTCGACCCCGGCTGCCGCGGACGCAACGATTCGCGCGATGGGTCTAGCGCCGTGGTCCTTGGCCCACGTGTCCGATGCGATGAGCAATCCAGACGCGCCATCGTTCAGCGGCGACGAGTTTCCCGCTGTCACGCTTCCACCTTTGCGAAAAACGGGCTGCAGCTTGGCGAGCTTTTCGATCGACGCATCGGCGCGTACGGATTCGTCTCGCGCGAATGTCCCGGCTGTGGCGCCCTTCTCTTCGGGTGGCGTTGTGACCGACACGACTTCGTCCGCGAAGGCATTACTTGCCCATGCTGCCGCCGCACGCCGATGACTCTCCGCCGCAAATGCGTCCTGGTCGGCGCGACTCACGCCGTATTTCTCGGCGACGTTCTCCGCAGTCTCGCCCATGGACTGCAAGGGGAAACGCTCGGCCATGCGCGGATTGGGGAAGCGCCAGCCCAGGCTCGTGTCGTAGACGGGCGGCGGAGTCCGCGGGAATGCTTCGTCCGCTTTGGGCATGGCGTACGGCGCGCGCGTCATCGACTCAACGCCGCCTGCGATCATCACGTGAGCATCGCCAAGCCGAATTGCGCGCGACGCTTGAATCACAGCTTCGAGGCCTGACCCGCACAGGCGGTTTACGGTCACACCGGTCACTTCATAGGGCAGACCCGCCAGCAACAAAGCCATGCGCGCGACGTTGCGGTTATCCTCGCCAGCTTGATTCGTCGCGCCCAAGATCACTTCTTCGAGTGAGGAACGCGCGCCTTCATTGCGCGTCAGCAACGACGAGATCACGTGCGCTGCGAGGTCGTCGCCGCGGACACGCGACAGGGCGCCACGATGCTTACCGATGGGTGTACGAACGGCGTCGAGGATGACTGCTTCAACCATGCGCGCGGAGCATAGAGATGAGACCCCAATCGGGCAATCGGACGATTACTGGCCCGTAAATGTGCTTTTACGCTTCTCGTTGTGGGCTTGAATGCCTTCTTTGGCGTCTGCGCTCTGAAAGAGTCTCTGCTGAAGCTCGCGCTCAAGCGCGAGGCCCTGTTCCAGCGGAATCTCCGATCCCGATTGCACAGCGCGCTTGATAAGACCGACTGACAAACTTGCGCTCGCCGGTGCGCAGAGCTTTCGCGCGTAGGCATAGACGGCGTCCATGAAACCGTCTTTGTCCCAGACTTGATTCACAAGGCCCATGCGTTGCGCTTCGTCGTAGTCGAAGAGCCTTCCTTCAACCATCAACTCGATCGCGCGACCCTTGCCGAGAATGCGCGAGAGACGCTGCGTGCCGCCCGTTCCAGGAAGAACGCCCAGCGCAACTTCGGGCAAGCCAGTCTTGCCGCTGTTGCGGGCAGCAATGCGAAGGTCGGCTGCCATTGCGATTTCAAGGCCGCCGCCGACGGCGTGTCCGAGCAAGGCTGCTATCACGAGCTTGGGAGTGTGTTCCAAGCGGAGAAGCGTCTCGTTGGCATGCAGACAAAAATTGTATTTGAAGTCTGGCGTGACGCGCTGAAGCATCCCGATGTCGGCGCCAGCGCAGAAAAACTTTTCGCCTTGGCCCGACAACACAATTACTTGTGCCTTCTCGTCGAAGCGCGCTTCTAGAATCGCGTCATCGAGGTCACACATCATCTCGTGGCTATAAGCGTTGGCTGGCGCGTTGGTAAGCTCGATCCGGGCTACGCCATGCTCATCACAGAAATAGGTCACCAATCCGCGTCGCATCGTCTTCATGGGCGCGATTTACCACAGAGCGCCAACGCATTGCGATGAAGTCGCGGCAACGACGATGGGACCGCAGGCGGAAATGGGGACGTTCCTCATTTCCCGCCGCGGGAAATGAGGAACGTCCCCATTTCCGTTGGGCGGCCCGTGCCGCCCCTCGTCAGCGACTCATCTGACGGCAGTCGTTGACGTAGCGACCGGTGCCGCGTTCGACGCAGGCGCGATATGCCTCGCGCGCGCCGGTGACATCGTGCAAGCCCTGACGAGCCGCGCCGAGCGTGATCCAGCCTTCCGAGTTTGTCGGGTCGGCCGCGACCGCGCGCGCGGCCAGGTCTGCCGCTTGCCGATTGTCGCCGCGGTTCAAGTAGATAAAACCAAGGCCGCTAAGTGCTTCGCTGCCGGCCGGGTTGATCGCGATCGCTGCCAAGTAGCCGTCCACCTGGCGGCGGCCGCGTGCGCGCTTGGCGGCCGCGAGAGCTGCGGCGTAATCACCAGCCACTGGCGCGGCAGGCGCGGCGGCAGCCGGTGCTGCCGCGATGGGCTCAACGGGGGTGGCGGCGGTTGGCGCGGCGGTGGTCGGGGTGACGGCGGCCGCTTCAGGCGCGGTCGCGGTCGATGCGGCAGCGACAGGCGCCGCTGCTGCGGGTGCTTCCGCGGGTGTCGGGGTCGCCGCAGCTGTAGCAGCAGTCGAACCTGCCGCGATCGGTTGCGGAAGCTCGGTGGTTGCATGCTGTCCGAGCGTCTCCGCTTCGGGCATGACCCAGTGGTTATAGCCGTAGATACCAATGATCACGGCGGCTGCTGCGAGGCCGATCGCAATCGTCGCGTACAAACCACGACGCTGATGGGGAAGCACTTCGGTGTCATCAAGGTCGTCCCACGTCTCCGGCGGCGCGATATTCTGCGCGGCGTTGTACGCCTCGGAGCGGAAGAACTCATCCGCCATGGCCTTGTGCTCGCCCGTGATAATGGCGGCGTGCGAGCCGGTCGTAACTTCCTTCGGTGTGCCGTCATCTTCCTTCTTTGCGTCAGCGTTCGTGGCGTCGACCTTGGTGACTTCGGTCTTCGCTGCGTCCGCGTCATCCTCGGGCTTTCGCTTCTGCGTAATCTGCGAGGTGTCGGAGTCTGATTCCTCACGGCGCTTCTTCTTGTTCTTCTTGCCTGTCGACTCAATGCCACTCGGACGCTGCGAGGGCGGCGGCTCGGACCGGGGCGCTTCGACCGGCGAGCTCGAAACGTTATCGCCCACCGCAACCTGCCCCTGCGTCACGACGTGGGCCGACTTCTGTGGGAAGCGGATGATGTTGTTCTCGAGACTGCCCTGGCTTAGCGCCTCGGGAGCCATCGACGCCTGCTTTTTCCGCTTGCCCTTCTTCGACATGGGATCCTCGCTGTCTGTCTCAGATGAATCGGACTCGTCTGGTGAGTCGTTCTCGGAAGTCTCTTTTTTTGAATCGGGCTGTGCAGCCTGCAACGAATCTTGGACATCGCCCACCCGAACCACAGCGGCCGGGGGAACTAAACTAGCAGCTGTTGCAAAGGGTATTCCCACGCCCTTAAGTGTCTTTTCTTCTACAGTATCAATGGGTTGAGTTGGCTGTGCCGTGGCACGGAACGGCACAGTGTCCCCCGTACGCACGGGTAGTGCGTCAGCGGAGTCACGATCCGAGTCCGTGGACCGCTCTGCTAAGTGTCCGGCGGAGGGCGTTTCCATCGCCGATTCGACAAGGCCGGACGAGCTCAGCTGGCTGGCTGACGGCTTGATGAGGCCGTCGAAGTAGAGCTTGGAAATGCTCGCGAGGACCGCTAGGTCGTCGCCATCCACCGAGGCGACGACTTCCGTGAGACTGCGCTTGCCATCCACGTGCTTGAGGACGTCGTTCATCTCGTCGGGGATGTCGGCGAGGCGCGCGTAGAACTCTTCTTCAACGACTTCGCAAACGGTGTGCAGGCTTGGGATCTGCTCGAGCAGCGAGCTCCACTCGTCAACGCGCCGCATGCCTTCCATGAGGATCGCTTGCGTTGAGTTTTGAATGCGGTCCTCGCGGCGCACCGGACGAAAATCGATCTCGAAGGAGCCATCGGACCAGAGCAGCGATCGGTAGACGGCGTTCTCACCTCTTAGCGTTCCGACTTCAGCGTCGATAACGCGGCCTTCGGAAAAGTAAATCGTGCCGTTCATCGGGCCGTTCGACATCGTGAGCACGCCTGATTTACGGCCCAGGTCGATGGTTTGCAGAAGATCGACGAGGCCAAGATCGGATAGGGCGCCGGTGAACTTTGTCTTGCCGCTTTGTCCAGCCGGGGCAAGCGACTCGTGCTGTTGGCGCGACAAAAGCAGATTGACGCGCGTGACGATCTCTTTGATGTAGATCGGCTTGTTGAGGTAGTCGGAGATGCCAAGCTCAAGGCCGCGCACTTTGCTCTCGACGCTCATGTCGCTCGACAGGAAGATGAAGGGAATGTCTTTCGCGTCGTCGCGCTTTTTGATCTCACGCACGAAGTCGAAGCCGTCCATGCCGTCGAGGCGGGTGTCCGAGACGATAAGGTCCGGACGCGCGTCGTCGATGAAGCGCAAAGCTGTCGATGCCTCACTGGCCGTCGTGACGCTGTAACCAACCTTACGAAGGCTCACTTCGAGAACTCGAAGGCTCCGGGGGTCGGCATCCACCAAAAGGAGGTTCTTTTTCGCCACGTTGCGCCAGGGAGTGTGGGAAGAGCCCCCTTTCCCTGTCAAGGCAACGCGCAATTCCGCTGATCCGGCGCGTGATCGGGCATGACGCGCGTGGCTTTTTCTTGCTCGACGGCTCGAGCCTGCCGCGGCGAATTTAGCGAGCTACCCAATCGCGAACCTGCTCGGCGATCCATTCCGGCGCGTCGATCGATAAATCGTGACCGCCATTTGGATGCACACAGAGCTTCGCTTGGTAGTGCTCGGCCAGGCGCTGCGGGCACGAGGGGTCGGTGAACGGATCGCCGCCGCCCGAGAGAATCAAAACGTTGGTCGCAATCTTCTTTGGCGCACGAAAGCGCGTCGCGGCCAGGAGCTGACGCAGCGCTGTCATGCGGGGAATCGGCCGATCGATTTGATAGGCGCTCCACTCCTTCGCGAGTCCGTCGAGGTCGCTTCCCAAGCGCGTGACCATGCTGAGAATTTTGCGCTCGCGTTTTTCGCGATCACGCTCAAACAGGGCAGAGACCACGCCGGGAAGCTGACGGTAGTCGAGGCGCTTCCACGGGACACTTAGATTGGCCGCGCTCGTATTGATGAGCACGATGCGCTCGAAATCTTCGGGATGGTCTGCACCCCACTGCTGCGCAACCATTCCGCCGAACGAGATCGCGAGCAGGCCCCACGCTTCGTCATCGGTTCCCCTGAGAGCTTGAAAGCGCGAGCGCACGTCCTTGAGGACGTGACGAACGGCGAGGGGCGACGCGTTGTGAATTTCAGTTCCCGCGCCCGGCAAGTCGAGGCAGAACGTCTTCGCGTTGGGAACGATGGATTCGAACGTCTTCGGGAAAGATCCCCAATGCCGCTGCTCGCGCGCGAGCCCTCGAAGTAGAAGCCATTTCATGGAAACGCTAAACCCTACCACGCCTGGTAGGGAGCCAGGCGACAGTCAACGCGAAGACCTTTGCCTCTACCGATAGCCGCGCAACATCAGCGCGGCGCGCAAAATCCGCAGCTTGGTGTGCGTTGATTGAGCATTTTTGCGCATTCGTTCACGGCACGGTTCGTGAACTAGAAGCGACCAAGCGAGGTTCATACCTCTGAGCCTGGAGCACGTATGACAACAAAGAAGATCCTCTTTGCGACAGATTTTTCCGAGGGAGCCGCCGTTGCGGAAGCCAAAGCGGTGGAGCTTGCGCTCGCGCTAGGTGCAGAATTGCATTTGCTGCATTCCTGGTCGATTCCGATCGTTCCGTCGGGGTTCGGAGTCGCCGATGTGAGCGTCGATATCACGAACGCAGTGCAGAACGCTTCGGAGGAGCTCATGAAGAGAGAGCTTGAAAAGCTCAAAGCTACGGGCCTCAAAGTGCAAGGGACTGTGAAGCTCGCCGAGCCGTGGAGCTGCATCGTCGAGACCGCGAAAGCTATCGACGCGTCCATGATCGTCATGGGCACACACGGCCGTCGCGGCCTGCCTCGCGTGCTGCTCGGCAGCGTTGCAGAAAAAGTCGTACGCACCGCCGGATGCCCCGTACTAACTGTGTCCAGTCATGATCGCGCGAACGCCTCGGTGACCGCCGCCTAGGCCGTCTGAGAGTGGAGGGAGGGGGGGGAAAAACTGCATGCTCGGCTGGGGAACACTAGGCTTCGCTCGCCTGAAAACAGCCCAGGTTCAGAGCGCGCGGGCGGAAGGGAACCAAGCGCCCCACGGTTCTGCACGATGTTCCGCCTGGGGGACCCAGCCGGACCTAGGCAGCCATGCTAGCCACCCCGGAACGACACGCCAGCACTTCCGCCAGGCCGACGTCCGAACATTCTGAACCCCAGCTGATTAGGGGGCATGAGTGAACGCATCTTGCTCCGGGCGTGGGAAGGCCGAGTCTACCTCTTCAAGGTGGTGGACGCCGCCCGGGGGCAGGAGAAGGCACCGGAGCAGTCCAGAGGGGCCCCTGTTGCCACGCCGAGTTGTAGAGTGCGGTCGGTCGACTTCCGCGAATCCGTGTCGGTGGTCCCGGCTGTCGTGCCACCAGGAAAGTGCGGGTGCCCGGCCCGACGTAGCCCAGGCGGTTAGCGATGACTCGTCGTTCGTCGCGCGGATTGGCTCGAATCGCGCTTGAGCTTCGGACTCGAAAAGGGCGCGTACGTGTTCGACGCGCACTTCGTTCCAACAAGTGTCGCAATCGAATCCACCTCGGGGGCAGCCCGGGGGTAACGCCCCGCGCGGCACGAACTCGCATATGAACGTGTCGAACGAGAGGGGGGAGGGGCGGGGGCTGCGTGTGCCGGCCGGGTGGGCCGGGGGAAAGGGGGAGCGCTCGTGGTGCGGCGCCCACCGACACGCACCGACTTCGACGGGCCCTGAAGTAGGCGCGGCGGGCCCGCAGGTCGGGGTCAAACGTTTGGGCGCGCGAGAGTGACCGGGACCGCTCGGCGCGCCCCTTGGCCCGTGCCCGTGCGTGCGAAGGATTGGTTGAACGCCATGGATCTTCGGTTGGACTTAGAGGTTGTCCTTTCGGTCAAGTGAGCTCAAGTTACCGCCGTCCTGGGAGCGTTGGGTTGGGGCCCGGGGGACTTGGGGTATTAGAGGCTCCGCGCGACCTTCCCACTAAGGCAACTGTGTGGCGTATTCAGGCCGGTGGCCCTGGGGGGCCACTGGCTGCGTGAAGGTGAAGGTCCTTTACGGTCGCCTCCCGGGGGTGGGGGGGGCGCATGGGAAAAAGCCGGTGGAAGGGGGGGTGGAAGGCGGTATCCCGGCGAGGCCGTAGTGAGCTGTACTTGTCTAGCGGGAGAGCGCCCGTAGTTGACAAGGGACCTTGCGAATCAGTTGTTGAAGAGGAAGTGCATGACGTCGCCGTCTTGGACGATGTATTCCTTGCCTTCGGAGCGCAGGCGACCGGCTTCTTTGGCGCCTTGCTCGCCCTTGTGCTTGATGAAGTCATCATAGGAGATG
Organism: Sandaracinaceae bacterium; assembly: GCA_016712745.1. Classification (GTDB taxonomy): domain Bacteria; phylum Myxococcota_A; class Polyangia; order Polyangiales; family JADJQN01; genus JADJQN01. Next base: position 1,718,877 of record JADJQN010000003.1, on the reverse strand, counting down.
GCTTGCGCACGGATGAAGCCCTTTTCGAAATCGGTGTGAATGACGCCGGCGGCTTGCGGGCCGGTCGCGCCGATCGGAACGGTCCACGCGCGAACTTCTTTTACACCGGCGGTGAAATAGGTCTGCAGGCCGAGCAAGCGGAACGACGCGCGGATAAGCGTGTTGAGGCCGGGCTCTTTGAGGCCTGCCTCTTCGAGAAACATCGGGCGCTCTTCGGCGGGCAACTCTTGGATCTCCGCTTCAAGCTTGGAGCAGATCGGAATCACCGGGCACGAACGCGCCTTCGCGAGCTCGATGAGCTTGGCGTAATGCGGATTGCTCTCAGGCTTTGCGATGTCGTTCTCGCCGATGTTGCCGACGAGAAGCATGGGCTTGAGCGTGATGAGGCCGAATGACTTGATCTGAAACTTCTCGTCTGCGGAGAGGCCCGCAGTGGACGCCCACTTGCCGTCGTTCAGCGCCGCGAAGACTTTCTCGAGGATGACCACGAGGGCCGACGCCTCTTTGTTCGTGCCAGTCTTGGCCATCTTGCGATGACGATCGAGGCCCTTCTCGACGCCATCCAGATCCTTGAGCAGAAGCTCCGTGCTGATGATTTCGAGATCGCGCTCGGGATTCACGCCACCTTCAACGTGCGTGATGTCGCCGTCTTCGAAACAGCGCACGACTTGAATAATCGCATCGGTCTCGCGAATGTGCGTGAGAAACTGATTGCCGAGGCCTTCGCCTTTGGATGCGCCACGCACGAGGCCCGCGATATCCACGAACTCCTGCGCTACCGGCAGCACGCGCTCGGATTTTACAATCTCGACAAGCTTCTGCAGGCGCTCACCAAAGACGTCCACTACACCGGTATTTGGCTCAATCGTGCAGAACGGATAGTTCGCCGAGGCCGCGCCAGCCTGCGTGAGAGCGTTGAAGAGAGTCGATTTACCGACGTTCGGAAGACCAACGATGCCGCACGTAACCGCCATAGTGGCGGCGATTTACAACGACTCTGCCAATTACGCCAGCGCTCAGGCTTTTTCCGAAGCGTCCACGGGACTTTCAGCCTTCACAGCTTTCGCTTCGGGCATTTTGTCGGCGTCGATTTCCTTTAGGTCAGTGAGTGGCGGGCCATTGAGCACTTGTCCCTTGCAGTCGAAGCGACCGCCGTGACACGGACAATCCCAACTCGATTCCGCCGTGTTCCACTTCACGTTGCAGCCGAGGTGCGTGCACACGGCCGAGCGCGCATGCAGCTTGTCGTCCGGGTCGCGGTAGATAGCAAGCATGTGACCATGCGCACGCACGAGGCGGCCTTCGCCGCGCGGTATCTCGCTCACGTCCGTAACCTCGCCCGGCGCGAAGCGATCGGCGACCGCATGCGAGGGGTAGTCGACGTTCTCGGAGACATAACGACGCGCCTGCGCCACTGGCTTGATACGACGCGCGTCGTACAAATCCTTCCAGGGCTGGGCTCGTTCGAGAATCGCGTTCGACAGCATCATGCCAGCGATCGTTCCACCCGTTAGGCCTTGTCCGCCGTAACCGGTCGCCACGTAGGTGTGATCCGATGCGGAGTTCAGGCCAATGAATGGCAACCCATCGACGGACTCGAGAATCTGCCCGGACCATGCGCTCACCAGCTCGCCAACACTGAAGCGAGCTCGCGTGTACGCCTCAAGCTCTGTGTACCTGCTCAACGTGTCCCGCTCTTTGCCGGTCTTGTGATCTTCACCACCCACGATGAGATAGTTTTTGTCGCCGCTCTCGTAGGTGCGGATGTAGTGGTAGGGGTCTTTCGTATCCCAGTACAGGCCGGACGCAACGGGCGACTTTAGCTCCCACGCAGTGACGTACGATCGATAGGCGGCAATCTTTGTTAGCAATGCGACGCGATTCGACACGGGCGCATGCGCGGCGACGATCACATGCTTGGCAGTCAGCGTCCCGTGCTCCGTAACTACCTTGCAGGGCTCTCCGTCGTCGAAGTCGATGGCGCGTGTTTGCTCGAAGATTCTGCCGCCGTTGTTGGTAACCGAGCGGGCGAGTGCAGCGAGATAAGCAAGGGGTTGAAACTGAGCTTGATTCTCGATGCGCAGAGCAGTCTTGACCTGAAACGGCAACGGGAATCCGTCAGCGAATGCGGCGTGCACCCCAACAGAGAGCAAGGCCGTAAGCTCGGTCTGAAGCTCTGCGATGTCATCGGTGTCGTCCGAGAAGAGATAGCCCGGAACACGCTTGAAGGCGCAGTCAATCGCGTCTGCCTGCACCCGCTTCTCGATAAAGGAGAGAGCAGCACGCATCGAGTCGGCGGCGAGCATCGCACCCTCCTGCCCGAAGTTGCGCGCGATGGTGTGATAGCGATCGTCGAATACTTCCGTCAGATGCGCGCTTGTATTGCCCGACTCGCCTCGCGCGACGTGGCCCATCTCGATGACGATGACGCTCTTTCCCTCACTCGAGAGGATCGCTGCAGCCGTGAGGCCGGTGATGCCAGCGCCAACAATTACGACGTCGGCGGACAAGTCCTGTACGAGCGACGGGTAAGCGCGCGTGCGCTGAACATCCTTTTGCCACACTGAAACGCCGTATCGATTCGTGTTCATGCACGCGAGAACTGCACAAACAATGCCGTGCTTCACCGACGCCGCAGGTCGCGAATGCAGCCGCCTTCCGCGCGCCTAAGGCGCAAGCACGTGCGTCTGTGTCACAGCTGTGGCGTGACGCCTCGAGTCGCGCACTTCGCCGCCGAAGGAACGTTATGGGATCGCTCGAACGAGGCTTGGCACGCTCATCGCATTGAGCTTCCGTCAGCACGGATTGATGCCGTTCGTAACGTTGGAAAGCGATTCGCACTTATGGCCCGCTATACCTACCGAGCTCGTCCAGCTGAGGCAGGCTTCATCGCCCGTTGCGTTGAGATGTCCGTCGAGGCGGAAGCGCCATCGCTTCAGGAAGCAGTAGCTCTTTTGCGGGCTGCCATCGAAGAGAAGCGATCCGAAACGAACGCCGTTGCGCCGCCCCCACCGGAGTCGCTCGAGCCCATTGAGCTCGTCCGCGTTGAGCCCGAAGAACCAGAGCGTTCGCCCCAAGGGCCTGGCGAAGTGGCGCCGCGTTCTTAGCGGCATGGCTGAGCGCCTCGCAACCCGCGTGCGTAATTCTATGAATACGGATACGAAGCGTCTCGTGTTGCCATCAAGCGAAGAGAAGCTAGTCGACCACGCAACGGCGGGCGGCGCGAGCGACGAGGCTGCGCCGGGTCCCACGCAAAAGCCTGCGAGCTCACTCGACCAGAGCGGCTGGAAAGGCGTGTGGCAGGCGATCAAATGCGCGTACGATCGCTTCCTAGAGCACCGGTCAGATCTGCTCGGGGCGGCGCTGGCTTTCTATACGCTGCTGTCGCTTGCTCCACTTTTGATCGTGATGATCGCGCTCCTCGGGTGGGTTTACGGTGAAGGGCAGGCGCACGCAGAGGCGATAGCCATGGCGCGCGACGTCCTTGGCTACAAAGCGAGCCGTCTTGCCGACCAATGGCTTACCCAAACGAGAACCTTTCGTTCCGAAGCTAGTGTGATTGGTCTGCTGCTTTTCGTATTCGGTGTGTCGCGGGTCTTTGCAAACCTCACAAGTGCCATCGAAGCGGTGTGGGATGAGAAGGTCGATGTGACAACGCCCTTCTTCAGGTCTGTGCTCGATACGCTCAAGCGTCACTCCATCGCTGCGGGTCTCGGCCTTTCGCTGGGAGTTATGCTCTGCATTACAACGATCGGTCACGCGTTGCTGAACGCCGCAACCGAAAGATGGTTGCCCAATGCAGTCGTGATTACCTGGATTATCCACGTCGTACACATCGTCATCACCGCTGCGGGAGCGACGCTCGTGTTCTCCACGCTCTTTGCTTTCTTACCCAAAACGCGTCCGCGCTGGTCGCACGTATTGCCGGGCTCCGCCATCGCGGCCGCACTATTCACGCTCGGCAACATTGTCCTCGCCGAGTACTTCGAGAGGGTCGACGTTGGTGTTGGCTACGGCACGGCCGGCTCGATCGTTGTCGTGCTTATTTGGTTGGGCTACTCGGGCCAGATCTTCATGTTTGGCGCCGAGCTCGCGCGCATCTTCACCGAGCGCCGTGGGCGAAGAGAGCCCAAAGCCAAAAACAGCTCCGCGCCGGCCGCAGCCGCAAACGCGTCGCGCGCGTAGTCGGTTCGCCCTAATGAACGGGCTTCGGAGGAACTTTGCGGTCATGCTCGACGTCAACAACGAGCGCGTCTTCGACTCGCGCCTCCTCGTCGGCGAGCTCGGTTGCTAACTTTGCGGCCTCTTCTGGAGATGCGCCGGCACTCTTGAGTGCGTAGACGCGCTCCGCCGCGAGGTCGCGCGCCAGTACTTCGCGATGATCGGAGTCATCGCCGGGCAACTCCACGCGTAGCTCTTCGACGAGCATGCGAATCGCGGCCGCGATCGGCAGCGCAAGGAGGGCACCGAGAATGCCGCCGAGCTTGCCACCGATCAGAAGCGCAAGAATGACTGCTGCCGACGGTAGCCTGAGCGTTCGTCCGTAAACGCGCGGCACCAAAATGCGACTCTCGAATTCTTGGTAGACCAGCATAGAGACGAAGATGATGATCAGGATTACTTCGCCGCGCGGGATCGCAGTCAGTAGAGCCGGCGTCATCGCCAGAAGTCCGCCCACGAATGGAATTACGTCGGTGACGCCAGCAAAGGCTGCGATCGCAAGCGCGTGATCTACTCCGCACGCCATGAGAAGAACGAACGCAAACACAAACATGCAGAGTGATGTGATGACCTGTCCACGAACGTAGCCGCCCACGATCGTTCCGAGCTTCGACATGACGCGAGCGAGGCGCACGTGATAGCGCTTGGGGAAGAGAGCGAAGACAAAGCCGTTGATGCGTTCGTGGTCAGCGATCAGATAGATCGCAAGGACCAGCGTCGTGCCGAAGTATCCAATCCCTTCCGCGATACCCAGTGAAAAGGCAAAGGCCGAAGGCGTGGCTTGAGTAGCAACGTGCCCAAGCCGGAAGTTGCGAATCGAATCGGCCCACGGGGCGAGAAGATGGCTGTGCGCGAAGCGGTCGGCGAGCCTGGCCTGGGTCTGCGGCGCGTTGCGCACCATATCGGCAATCTGATCGATGAGAGTCGGAATGGTGGCCAAACCCCAGAGCACGAGGAGCAGCGTCATTGCGCCAAATACAATCGCGATCGCAAACGGTCGCCGCACGCGATGGGCCTCGAGCCAGCTCACGAGGGGGGCGACAGTGCCTGCGAGAATGGACGCGCACACGATGACCAACACCACTGCCCACAGCTCGCCGACGAGCCAGAGCGACCCGAGTGTCACGAGGATCAGCACCATGGTTTTGGGTGCCAATTCAAAACGCACTGTCCGGCCTTCGCCGGCGGGTCGAGAAGAAATGCGTGGACGAGAAGATCGAGGCGGGATGGACGTCACGGCGTCTGCTTGTCTGCAACGTTCGTGCGCGAGGCGCAAGATTTGCGGCACGCGCTGATATCGCGAAGCGCTAACTAGCACAGACGCCGGGACGGCAGTAACCGCACGGCGTAGCGAATCGCACCACATGGCGCGAATGGCCCCAGATTCTCAACTAAATGCGGCGGATTCTGCCGCATCCGCGTTGGCCCAAGATTTGCGGTGAGCCCACGTATTGCTCGAGGGCCTCGAGAGCTGGAGACATCGAATCATGACCTCCCTACACACCAAAACGAGCGTCGCGTTAGCGGTGTGCACAGCGTTGCTAGGCGCAGGCTGCGCGCATCAAGCGGGCGCGATTGGCGCTGACATTGCACGCCAGGCCACGCCGACTGCGATCGAAAGCTCACTTCGCTCCATGGACGAGGAAGAGAATCAGCGAAGGCTCGCGCACATCTTGGAGAGCCCGCAGATTCAGATAGCGTCTGAGCGCCTTGTGGCGCGCGTGACCGATGGCACCCTGAATGCCCTTTCCGATGAAGCGCGCGCAGCCAAGCTCGCCGAGTTTGCGCATGCATTTGCGGGCGAGATTGGCTCCGAGATGCGCGAGCAAATGCGCGTCAATATCACGCCCGAGATTGTCTCGATGGTGGGACGCACAGTCGACGCGTCAATCAGCCACGCTCTGAGCGAAGGCAACCAGGATCGCATCGCCGAGGCCGTAGCGAACATCGCGCGCCAGTCGGTATCGGCCGTCGCTGCGGCCTTCATGGAAGAAGTGCGACCGCAAATCCGCGCGATGCTGCGCGAGGACCTGATGCCAGCGATGCGCGAGACGCTGAACGACCCGCAACTTCAGCAAGCCATCGGCGCAACGACGCGAACGCTGACTGCTCAGGTCGTGCTGGGTATGCAGGATGCGTTCGAACAGATCGACGTGCGTCATGAGCGAGGGCAAGGTCGCGACACGATTCTCACAGAGCTGCAAGAGATGGCTCAAAGCGGCACGAACATGGTGCGATGGGCGGCCATCGGCCTCGCTGGTCTTGCGGTGCTTCTGATCGCATGGCTCTTGCGCACGCGCGCGAAGGCTAATGCAGCGGCGAAGGAAGCGGACCGCCGCGAGGCAGCGTTGCTCGTACTCGCGCAAGCGATCAAGTCGACCGAAGGGCAACCCTGGTCGCCCGAGTTGCGCAGCGTTTTGAAGGAAGCTTTCCGCGACAACGAGCACGGCGACTACATACGTCAGCTTCTGCGTAAGCAGCAAAACCTACGCTTGGGTTCGGCCAAAGATGCCTCGGACATCTTTCCGCCTGCACCACAGGCCACAAATCGATAGCTGCGCTTGAGGAGAACAGGAACATGGCAACGACACGCTCAAAAGTCTAAAGCGAAGACGAAAGCAAAGACCAAAGGACGAGCCAAGAGCTCGCGTACGAAATCCCGTGGAGGATCAAAATGAACATGCAAGCTACGAAGCCCGGCGATAAAGAAAAACCCACGCCGCCGAAGACCACTAAGCAAGCGTCCGTGGGCGTTCGGCCGAACGATGCGCAGTCGCCTGAAGGCGAGCACGAACGCGGATCGCACGACACGGGCACCCCGGCGACCGGCAATCGCGATCAAGAGCGCGATGCGACTGAATGAACATGCTTAACGAAAGAGGAATGATCATGGCGAAGAAAATTTCATGGTGTGTACTTTTGATGGCTTCAATCGCAGCTACGTCGGTGGGCTGCGCCAGTATCGACCAGGCCGTGGATTGCAACGCTATCTGCACGCGATATCGCGATTGCTTTGACGAAGCGTACGACGTCGACGCCTGCGAAAACCGATGCCAAGACATGATCGACAGCGACCCGCATGGGGCTGACGATTGCGAAGCGTGCATCGATGACCGGTCGTGCACCGAAGCGATCTTCCCATGCTCGGCTGAGTGCAGCTCGATCGTCCCGTAAAGAGCTATGCGTCTGCGCGGCGATTTCCGCGTGCGAGGTTTCCATCTCACACGCGGAAATCGCGCGCAGGCGCAGGGCTCTCGAGGCGAAGTTGGAGTTGGCCGGTCAATACTCACGATTGTGTTGCATACTCAGTCTCCGGACCTTTGCGGGAGGCTCTACGATGAATGCAACGATGCGGCTGTCACTTCTAGCGCTGGTGGTCTTGAGCATCACCTCATGTCGGAATGGGTTGACCGCCGCGGAGGCCCGTGCGTCGCTCGAGGAAAGCGCAGCCGAGGCCGAGGTCAGCGGACTCACGTCGAGCAGTGCCGAAATTGGCACTCACTTCACGATCGGTATGGCCGTCAACGACGCGGCAAGCGAGCTAAAGACATTTGTGGAATCGCAGCTGCCCTGCGCACGCGTCACACTCGAGGCCGCGACTCTCACCATTGAGTACGGAGTCAACCCTGGCGCGTGTTCGTATATGGGCAAGACCTTCTCCGGCAGCCATTCCATTTCAGTCATGCGCAACGAGATGAGTGACGTGCTCGTGCATCACGTTTGGACGGACCTGAGCGACGGCGACGCTGTCGTCACAGGAGAGGCCGACGTGACATGGAGCCTTGCCGCCCAGAGCAGACACGTCGTCTATACGTACGATTGGATGCGAGAGTCTGACGCGCGCGAGGGCGCGGGCGAGGGAGACATCACGCAAACGGCGCTGGCGGAAGGCGTGCTCACCGGGATTGAAGTGAACGGCGAGCGCCACTGGACCGGACGCAGCGGTGCGTGGGACCTCACTGTGAGCCACGTGCAAATGCGCTGGATCGACCCGATTCCGCAAGCGGGCACGTACACGCTTGAGACGCCGTTCGACAAATCAGCTGACCTGAGCTTCATGCGGATCGACGCCAATACCATTCGCGCCACACTCTCGAGCGGCCCAAACACCTTTGCCTGGAACGTCACAGCCCTCGGAATCACCGACGAATAGCCCTTGCCGGCGTATCACGGAGCTTCGACACCTGACTCTTTGGTTGACCCGGACACGTGAGGACCCGTATCGTTCTCCCCGTGATTCTGCGGAGGAAAACGATGATGACGCGCGTGAAAATGGCCAGCTCTCTCGTAGCACTCGGCCTGATGCTCGTTTCGGGCTGCAAGAAGGGCGGCGACACTCGCATCAGCGACATCGCACCGCGCGTGGGCTCAACCGGTGGCGACCAGCAGGTCCGCATCACGGGTCATAACTTTCGTCTCGACGTGGGCTACACAGTCTACTTCGGAAACAAGCGAGCGCCCCAGGTCGTCGTACAGAACGATGAAGCGCTTATCATGACGACGCCGTCGGTCGATGAGCCCGGCCCCGTCGACATTCATATCCGCGCCGATGATGGACACGCGTGGAAGATCGCTCATGCGTTCGTGTTCAACACCCCCGGCGTCACTGCCGAACAAGGTGGAGCAGGCGCGGCAGTGAAGCAAAACTACTGAGCGCTTTTTTTCCGCGTTCAGAGTCTAAAAAAAGGATACGTACATGATTCGCAACGGACTCGGACTCGCGGCGCTGTCGGCGCTGCTCGTGAGCTGTGGTGGCACAGGCTTGTTCAACGAGGGGCAAGGACAAGGATCGGGTCGCCCCCAGAACGAAGGCGGCGACCAAAACCAGTCGCAAGCATGCGACGCAGACTTCGGAACCAATGAAGCTGCAATGAAAGTTGAATCGTTCCTGCTCGCCACCTCGACATTTGTCGGCACGGCAGCCGAGCTCGAGACGTCTCTCAAGAGCGCGTGTACGCGCATGGGCGCAGAGCTCGGCGTTGCGCCGGGAACAGGCGATGCGCGCGCGGTGTGCCAACCGGTCGTGGAGAAACTGCGCGCTGAATTGACCGACTTGCGCGGTTCGGCGCATCTCACGATTGCCATCGAATCACGTCCCCCCGTGTGCGAAGTGAGCATCGACGCGTACGCGCAATGCGCTGCGCAATGCGATGCCACCTTCGATCCAGGCCAGGTCCAGCTCCAGTGCGAAGGCGGAGAGTTGCGCGGACAGTGCAGTGCAGAATGCACCGGTCGTTGCGCTGTAGAAGCACACGGTCAATGCGGCGGCGCTTGCGAAGGCACATGCTCCACGAGCTGCACAGGCACTTGCCACGGCGAGTGCGAAGGAACGTGTCGAACTCGCGGCGCGGATGGTCAGTGCAACGGCGCATGCACGGGCACCTGTCATGGCTCGTGTTCAAGCGGATGCACGGGCAGCTGTGAAGGCACCTGCGAGATGTCAGCTCAGGCCTCCTGCTCGGGCGAGTGTCGTGGCGGTTGCAGTGTTGCCTACACGGAGCCGCGTTGCACGGGCACCGTCCGGCAGCCGAACGTGCGTGCCGACTGTCGCGCCGATTGCGATACACGTATGAACGCGCAAGCGCATTGCACACCAGGCTACACGCACGTGAACGTCACGGGCCGCGTCGCTACCAACCTTGAAGAGCGCGTCGCACATCTGCGCAACGCGCTCCAATTGAGCTTCGGTGAAATCATGGCGATTCACAGCAAGCTCGAGCGTCTCGGCGCTTCCGCTCAGGCGATGGGCGAGTCGGCACGCGGCCTTCCGCGCGCGATTGGCAACTTGGGTCTGAACGCCGCGGCATGCGTGACCGCCGCAAGCGCAGCCCTTCCCCGCGCCAGTGCCTCGGTCACGGTGAGCATCGAGGTCTCGGCCTCGTTCAGCGCGACCGCTAGCTGATTCGTTCTGCGGTCCTTAAAAGCAAAAAGGGTTCTGCGAACGCAGAACCCTTTTTATTTGTGTGGTCCAAGCGGTTCAGCAAACTGCGCCGTTCGGGATGCATGCATACGACGCCCAGCAAAGCTGGCAGGTGGTCCCTTCGCTCTCGCAACCGAGGGTACGGCAATCAGCGAGGGGCTCGCAGGTGCAAGTGCGCTCATTGAAGTTGCCGCGGTGGCACGGGCGACCGTTGATGCGGCCCGAACCCGGGCAGGTCGGCGAGCAGCTCACACCCGTTGCCGGGCACATAGCCGAGCAGGAACCTTCGTAGTCGACCGAGACGCCTTCGCCGGCAGCGTACGTCGGGTTGGTATAGGTCTCGCCGTCACACCCGCAAACAGGGTGCATGTTGCGCGGGAAGGCAGTCGGAATCTCGCGGCATGTACCCATTGCGTCAGAGCGACCGCAGTTGTCTTCCGGTGCGAACTCGCAGAACTGCGTCTCAGATGGGCAACGAACGCCGCCGCGACCGCCGCATACTGCAGGCTCGCTGTGGCTCGTGATGTTGAGAGAGAGGCCGAACGTTCCGCTGGTACCGCGGTCGTAACGACGAACAACCGCGACATAGCGGCGCGTTGCTTCGGCGGTGAACTCGATCTTGCTCAGGAGATTGTTATCGCTGATATCGTCGTTGACAGCGAGGCTCGCGCCTGAGGGGCGGCCGCTAGACGTCGCATTGTAAAGAATCAGCACGGTGTCCAGGTCGACGGGGTTGCGCGGCGTCGTCTCGAGTGTGATTTCGTCGCCTTCGTTCGCGTCGAAGTAAAAGCCGATGTACTTCTTCGTGCGCGTGAAGCCGCCAAGCCCCAGCTCGCCGCTCTCGAGAGCGCCGAGGATCGTGGGACGCGTCGCGCTATCTGCGAGGCCTTCGCTTGCGCCGATCACCGCATCGTCCGCAGCCACGTCGAACTCAGCTTTGGGTTCCTGCCCGACCTGCGCCGCGCAGCCAGCGAGACACGCAGCAATGACCCAACCTGTTAGAACCTTGCGAACCATGGGAAGTCTCCTTCGCGGGCGGATCAGCCCGGCGTGCCATCCCTCTTTCAACATACGTGCCGGCCTCTAGCAGCGCGTCGCGCAAGGCGGCGCGCATGATTACACAGGGTAATTCGGCGGGGCGGCGAGTGTTTTCGGCCGATCGGCCACACAGCTCGCCGGCAACTGGCTTCGTAGCAAGCCACCGGAGGTCGCATCGCTTCGGCGAAGATGTTCAGCGAGGTGCGGCGAAAACGAGGACGACGACGATGGAGTTCGGGCCCGACCCCGCTCGATCGCCCTGAGCGATGCCGACACCAACGAGGAGCATCTCTGTTTGAAAGAATGGGTCCATCGACGCTGCGTCATGCAGAGCGGGCACGACGGTCATGACGGCTACGCCGCGGGAGAAACGCGCGCCCATTGAGTCGAGCTCGCGGCTCGCGCCCGCAACGACTTGGCTATTGCTCATCGAAGTGTCGGCAAGCGCTGCTCGCGCAGCATCCATGGCGATGCCCTGCAATGCGGGGTCAAGCGTCAGCGCAGACAAGCCGCGCCCGCTGCGTGCCGCATTCACTTCGCTCAACAGTACAGATGGCGCGGTTGCAACATCGATCGGTTGAGCCAATCGGACAAACACTTCGGTGGCGATATATGCGACACGACCAGCATCGACGATCGACACAACACCGATCCCGAGATGTGTCGCGTCGCGCAGCAAGATATTCGCGCGATGCCCCGGACTATCGAGCAAACCTTCGTGAATCTCTGCTGCGGTATATGCGCGTCCGATGTTCTCGGCACCCAAGCTCGTGTGCAGACCCGATCGTGCAATACGATCAGAGGGTGACCCCGTCGTCGGGGAGATGTGCGCTATGAAACTGTGATCGCGCATGTCCTCGCTGTGCCCGCGTGCGATCGCATCCACGCGTGTATCGCGCACGAGTGCGGGCAAACCGAACGATGCCCGCGTCGCGTTAATCTGCGACAATAGTGCGTCTTCCACGCTGGTTTCCGTCTCAGGCTCGCTCGAGACGGCTACTGGCCGAATCTCGATCGACGCCGGCGGGTGTACACCAACATAGACTGGCATGTTGGCCAGCACGACCGCGCCGTGACCGGCGTCGCCCATCACCTCGAGTTGATATACACCGCGTGCACGCAGACTCACTGGCACGTCAAATGTTGTGCCGCTGCTCGCGGGATGCTCGTCAGTTTGGCCGTCAGGGCCCGTCACGATCACCGTCGGATGCGTAAAACCATCCCGCACCTCGCCGCGCACATGCAAAGTCGAGTTCAGCGCCTGAGTCCGCGCGATCGAAGTGAGCGCGAGGTGGCGTTGCGTCAGTACCACCAGCGCAAAAGTCAGACCGTCCCGTTGAAAGACTGCGGCTCCATAACGGTTGTCATGCGTATCTAAGACGTAGTGTGACGTCGCACTCTGCACAGCCGCGTAAAAGCGCTCGGGTGTTGGTTCAGCAACGAGGAACTGATTCCAGGCGGGCTCGGCAATGCCAAGGTGGCGCGCGAAGAACTGAATCACCTGCACAGGCGGCAAAGCGCCGTTTGGCCCCAAGCGCTCGGCGAGCCAACCCGCAAGAACCGCGAGGCGACCGTCCCCTTCCATCGCGACCCCTGCTTCCGTGGCGGCTCGCAGAATCGACGCGCGCACTTCCTCGACGCGCGCGCCTCCCAGGATAGAAGCTTCCGCAACGGAATCGGTCGCGTAGTACGTCGCGGTTGGCGCGGGGGCGTCGACGCGCGTGGTCGCGCCAAGGCCCGGTCCGAAGTTCACCGGTTCGCGAGGCGTGGCACCGCAGCCAACCAATAGAATCGCGCCAAGGGCTAAAAATAGTGGCTTTAGTTCCACGGGTCGACGACTTCCGATCCGACCGATGGGCGTCGCGGGCGATGGGCCGGCTGTGGGGCAGGCGCTGGATCTGCGTGGGGCGGCGTCGCCGCCGTCTCGCGGTGACCGGCTTCCTCGCGGCGAGGAACGCGCAGGGCTTCCCGTACAAGTGTAACGTTCAAAGTTGCCGCGCTCGTGGACGTAATAAGCACGGTCTGTGTCGCGTAACCCGCGGCGCGAACTTCAACGGTGCGGTCACCGGCCAACGGTCGCGGAATCGTTACCGGCGTGTTCCCGATCAGTGCTCCATCGATAAAGACGGATGCCGAGGCAGGCTCCGATGTGATCGCGACGGGCACTACTTCCGGCGCGGCGGGGGAAGCCTGCGGCGATGCGGGGGGCGAAGGAGCGGCGTTGCCTGCAACGGGGGCCAAAGGAAGAGCTGGCGCGTTGGGCGCGCCCGCAAGCGGCGGTACCGGCGTTGGCAACGTATGATTGGGCGAGAACATCATCATCGCCGCGGCCGCGACGCCTCCGAGCACCAGCACCGCGACACCAATTCCAACGACTAGGCCGGTCTTACTTTTGACAAGCGGCGGAGCGCTAAGACCAAACTCGGTGCGCGACATCGGTTCGAGGGCATCGGCGAGACCCTCCGTGCGCGTCGCACCCATGCCCAAGGTCGCGTTCCCGGTTGCCAATCGTTCGAGCTCGGCAATGAGCTCGGCCATCGATTGAAAACGCGCTTCAGGCTTCTTTTGGAGCGCTTTGAGCGTGACGTCCTCAAGCGCCCCCAGGCGATTGCCGACGCCGGCAGCTTGGCTGAGAGGCTTGGGCGCTTCAAACATATGCTTTGTCAAAATGCCCATGAATGTGTCGGCGTCGAATGGCACGCGACCCACGAACATCTCGTACATGATCACGCCGAGCGCGTAGATGTCGGTGCGATGATCGACGGTCTGTCCGGCTGCTTGCTCCGGCGACATGTAGTGCGGCGTTCCGAAAATCATACCGGCCTTCGTGAGCTTGCTCGAAGCTCCGCCGACCTTTGCGATACCAAAGTCCAAGACCTTCACGAAGTTCGTCGAGCCGTCGCCGCGGCGAATCAAGTAAATATTGTCCGGCTTCAGATCGCGATGAACAATTCCCCGCGCGTGTGCCGCGCCAAGCGCAGAGGCAATCTGGCGGATGATGTGCAGCGCTTCCGTCACGGGAATCGATCCTCCGCGCGCGATCACGTCTGTCAGCGACTCGCCATCGAGGTACTCCATGACGAAGTAGACCGACTCGTCCGGAAGGCGGCCGAAATCGTTGATGCTGATGATGTTTTCGTGGCCGATGGAGCTTGCGCTCTGCGCCTCTTGAACGAAACGTTGCACTACGTCGGGGTCACGCGCCATTTCGCCGCGAAGCACTTTCATCGCGAGCTTCTTGCCAATCGCGATGTGCGTCACGGCGTAAACGAGGCCCATGCCGCCTTCGCCGATCAACTTTTCAATGCGGTAGCGATTGTCGACCAGCGTGCCCAACAAGGGATCGACAGCGGATTCCGGTGGGAGCTCCGTGGTCGGCGTGCCGTCCTCCGGACAAACCGCAAACTCATCGCCGTAGCGAGTTCCGCATCGAGGACAAAAACGCATAAGAGCCGACGACTCTACCTCAGCAGCGCGTTGCCGTCTCGATTCAGTCGTGGACGTCGGCGTCTGAAAGCGAGCCATCCATGTGCAAGCCGCTATCAAGATGCGAGCCACTATCGGGCCCTGCATCGTGCGGGCGCCCGCCATCGCCGTCCGCCGCGCAGCGCCCGGCCACGCAGACAAGATCGACGTCGCAGTCGTTGGTGCGGGTGCACGTATCGCCCTCGCGCTTCACGCCCTGCGAGCTGCCGCAGGACGGCGCCATGATCATGGGCGCAACGAAGAGGGCAAGCGCTACGGCAAGAAGACGCATAACTCCCTTAGTGTGACCAATCGTAGCGAAAGTGCGAGGTGACGCTATTGGGGGTACGCAGTGCCGCAACCGGCACAGAAACGCGCAGTGGGCACACCTTGCGTTCCACAGGACGCACACAACTTCGGCTTGGGCGATAGACCGCCGCCGCACTCCTGACAGAACTTGCCGGGCGGCACTTGCGCGTTGCACGCCGGGCACGCAACGAGCGCACCCGCGGGAGCTGCCGGCGCTGCACCACCACCACCGCCGTGCTGCTGTTGCTGGTTGTTCTGTTGTTGCTGGTACTGCTGCTGCTGAAACGCCTGCGCCATGCCCATGCCGACGCCAAGCCCAGCTCCGGTCATCATCGCGCCGCCGCCTTCGCCGCCGCCCTTCGCCATGCCTTGGCCTGCGCCGATCATCGCTTGAGCCGATGCGTAGTTTTGATAGTTGCCGCCAGCAAGATTGTTCACGTAGCGCGACTGGTTTTGGAACTGCTGATCGAGCTCGAATTGTTTCTGTTTGGCAATAGCTTCCGCTTCGGCAATTGCGATGCTGGCGATTTTGGCTTTGCGCTGCGCTGCGCCGATTTCCGACTGCGCCTTTTGCAAGAGCGCCGTGTCCTCATCGGTGAGGTTGATGCGGAAATCGCCCATCTGCGTGATGCGAACGCCGATCATGTTCAGATCGGGCGCGCGCTGCAGGAAGCGGTCGGCCAACATCTGCTGCATGGGCAGAAGCTGAAGCATGCTCTTTTGCTCGGTGACGAGAACTTCGCCGACCACCGTGCGCACGCTATTCATGAAGAGGCCTTTGATCCACTTGAGATCATCGCCGCCCGTGCGTAGGCCTGTGTACTTGAGTATGAAGAGCGCCGGGTCAAAAACCTCGAACGCGAAACTTCCGAACATGCGTGGTGTCACCATCTCGCCAAGCTGCGGATCGGCGATGGACCCAAGCTCGTCGCCGAACTTCACGTCATAGATGGGACGCGTGGTAACAAAGAAGAGGTCCGTCTTGAAAATGTTGCCGCCCGTAAACGAGTCGACGAAGTTGCTCAAGAATGGGATGTTCTGGGAATCGAGCGTATGCCGCTGATTGATTCCAGCCGTTCGGAGGGTCCCGGCCACCGCGCCATCGCGGAAGAAGACAGCTGCTTCGTCGGAGTCGACGGTGAGCTGGGCGTACATTGGAATCGTCGGATCCGGATGTTTGAAAACAAGCAGGTCCTTCTTGTCCGGCGGACGAGCAATGATCATCTCGCCTACGCCACGTCGAATGAAGTCGACAATCCCCATTGCCTAGCTCCTCTGCGCAAGTTGAAGCGCGATGCGGATCCTACCTGTCATGCGGCCGGCATACCAGGCTCTCCATTAACGCATACCTTAGCCGCTCTATTCATGGGGATCTGTGTGGCCCTGTCTCACACCGCGCAAGCGCAGGTTCTTCCCGACGATCTACCAGCCGACACTGACCCGCTCGGTGGGGACGACGAAGCGGTGGGCCATGCCCTCGATGCGCGCGTGGCCGACGATGCGGCGGCGCGTGCGAACTTTGGGCCGCCAGCGCCCGTGCGCGAGGTGCGGGCGGGTGCCGTGCTGACGGCGATTGCCAGCGTGCGCGAAGTTGAGCATCGCGATGAAGTCGTGCTCAACGGTGGCCTCGCGACAGTGCGCGTGTCGATGCGCTTTTCCAACTCGAGCGGGACGCCCGCCGAGGTGCTCTACCGGCTGAGCGTGCCGGCCGGAGCAAATCTCGACTCACTCGAAGCGTGCGACGGCGAACGCTGTCGGGCGGGCATCGCTGAAGCTGCGCGTGCGGATGGACTAAGCGCGTACGATGACGCCGTCCGAGCCCGCGGCCCCGGAGGAGAAACCCTTCCTGTCGCGCACGCCGTCGTCGTTCGCGGTTCGAGCGGAGATCGCATCGACGTACGCGCTGCACCGGTTGTTCAGCATCGCGACATTGTCGTTCGTGTCACGTACACCGCCGACGCACGCATGTATGGCGGCGTTGTGCACATGCAGCTGCCGGCGCGTGGACAGGATCCGCGCACAGCGCCATCCCAAGTTTCGCTTACGGCGCCTGAGATGATCGCCTTGAGCATTGATGGTCAGCCTGCTGCAACCTTTCATTCCCGCATCGAAGCTTGGTACCCCGTCGCGCTCGTTGCGATGAGTGCTACGCGGGCGCCCGTCGTCACCCATTTGATGGCGGACTGGCGGGGGCGCCCAGACTGCACACGTGTGCGGGTTTCCGCAGGGCCAAGACCCGCTGAGCCGGCCGACATCGTGCTGCTCATTGACGCATCGCCATCCACCGAAGGACCGGCGCGGGGTCGCATTGCGCCAGCGATCGCGGCGATCTTGAGCAATGCGCCCTCCGGATCGACCGTGCGCGCCGTTGCGTTCGGAGCGCACGCGGAGGTGGTTTTGGGGGAACGCCAGGGCGTCGAGAACGCGTCGATCGTTCCGCTCGCGCAAGCTGCGCTGATGTCGCTCGGCTCGTCCACCCGCCTTGAGAGCGCATGGGCGCGCGCACGTGCATGGGCACACGAGCCTCTATCGCAACGTGCCACGCGGCGTTTGGTGATCCTCGTTGGTGACGGCGCAATCAGCGAGGGCCGGGATGCAACACGCGCAATCACCGAGATTCAACGAAGTCGCGTTGCATTTAACGTCGTCAATGTCGCTGATCGCGACACGAGCGCGACCCTTCTCGACCTGGTGAACACAACGCGCGGCGTGAGCGTGCAAGCGGGGGCAGTCGCGGACCTGGTCGTACAAGGGCGCGATGAAAGCCAATTGTCCGCGAGACTGAGCGCACTCTTCGCTGCGACTGTCGTTGAAGACGTCGTAGTGGGGTACCGGGGCATTCCGCACTTGGGAAGGCTACGCGCTGGCGAGGAGCTTAGTTGGCAAGGTTGCACGCAGGCGCGACGTGGGACCCGCACACGCGGCGGCGGCGCCCGCGCCCTTGGGCAGCGCATCCAAGGCTCTGCGGCGCCGCAGGCACTTGTCGCAGTGAGCGCGGCGGACGCTGAAGCGCGAGTAGATAGTGCATCGTGCGATCCGCGAGGTCCCGCTCTGCGCGCGGGCGGCGTGAACACGGACGCAGCCCCCATTGCACTCGTCTCAGTTCGCGCTTGCGTCGACCCCATGAGAGCTGCGCCGGCGGCGCCCCCAACCCGTGCGAATCTGGAGGGACGCGGCATCCCGGCTGAGACGGTTCTGTCGATGCTGCGCACGCGCATTATTCCGAGCGCGCGTGGATGCTTTCGCCAGGATCGCCGGGGTCGCGGTGACTACTCGGCTCGCGCCATTTACACCTTCACGCTCGCCGATCGCGAAGTTGTGTCGGTGGATATCGACGGCACCATCGCTGAACCGTTGCGTCTTTGTCTGCGCGACGCCATCGACACCCTTGATGTGCCCCGCTTCTCCGGGACGGTGGTGGTGCGCTATCCGATTCGCACAGAAGCTGCGGAGCCCGAACCTACGCTCGAGCTCGCGCCGGAGGTTGCGCGCGAGATCGACGCCCACTTTCACGACGCTGAAGGCGTGAACTCGCTGCGCTAAGGTACGCTGAGCTTGGGGCTACGGGCCCGCGTTTTGCGACGTTGATTGGGCGTCGAGGTTCAAGTCGCGCACGCGCCAAAACCACTCGCCTCCGTCGACATCGACGCGCACACCCGAACAGCCGACGTCATCGACACCCACAAGCGCTACGACGCGAGCTTCGTGGCCGACGAACGTACTCATCTCGTCTGTCCAGTCGTCATCTCCGCCGTAAGCGCGATGGCGCTTGAGGCGCACCGTCGTGCCGACGAGAACGGGCCCGTACTCCGGTGTTCCTCGGCACAGATCGAGCTCGCGACTTGTGGCCGCGAGCGGCGGGCGAACTTCTGCGCTGGGCAGCATCAGCATGTCGCGCACGCGCCAAAAGTATTCGCCGCCGTCGATGGACACGCGCACGCCAAGGCATCCGACGTCATCGACACCGGCAAGCTCCGTCACGCGTGTATGACTGCCCGCGAAGGTGTCCATGCTCTCGTTCCAGTTCTTCACGCCGCTCACCGCGCGATGCACGCCAAGCTTCACGTACATGCCGACTGAGAAGGGTCCCCACTGGGCTGTGCCGTCGGACTGGCCGCAGGCAAGAAAAGGCGCGCTTTGCGCCTTTGCCGAGACAGAAACGCCAAGAAATAGGACCAAGACGCCGATGCGCACGATCATCATCGACATTGTTTCAGGGCCGGTTATGAATGATCAACAAACGTGACGAAAACCACGAACGACACCTGGAACCCTGCGCAGTACGCGCTCTTTCAGGAGCAGCGATCGCAGCCTTTCTTCGATCTGCTCGCGCTCGTGCAACCACGCGAAGCGATGCGTGTGCTCGACCTTGGCTGCGGGACTGGGGAGTTAACGAAATACGCGCATGAAACTTTGCGCGCGAAAGAAACGCTCGGCGTAGACAGCTCGCGCGCAATGCTCGAGAAGAGCGCTGCATTCGCGAGCGCTTCGCTGCGTTTCGCACACGCTGACATCTCTGAATTTACGCCCCCGGCACAGTTCGATTTGGTCTTGAGCAATGCGGCACTTCAATGGTTGCAAGACCATGCGAGGCTCTTGCCGCGTATTGCGTCACTGGTGGCCGAGGGCGGACAGCTAGCTATTCAAATGCCGGCCAACTTTGACCATCCTTCACACCTCGTGGCGAAAGAAGTCGCCCGCGAGCCGAGCTTTCGTTCGTTGTGGAAGACCGAAGACCGGCCGGTGAATGTCCTACGCCCTGAAGATTACGCGACGATATTGAACGAGCTGGGTTTTCAGAAGCAGCACGTCCGCTTGCAGGTCTATGGGCATCTACTGCGCACGCGACACCATGTCGTCGAATGGGTGAAAGGCACGATGCTCACTGCCTATAAAAAAGACCTAAGCGACAGAGATTATGAACGCTTCGTTGCGCGATATACGGAAGTGCTGCTGCCGCGTTTGGGCGCAAGCGATCCGTATTTCTACGCTTTCAAGCGCATCTTGATCTGGGCCAAGCGCTAACGCGAAGTAGTTGAAAGAACGCATTGGGCGCGAGGTTGAAACGCGCTCGCTGGCGAGCCGCGAAAGGTCAGCACATCTCTTGCTTCTCCGGCTGCGAGCTGCACGCTGACCTGCGCCGGATTCACATTGGTGGAGACACGACACGTCGCGGCGCTTACGCAGCTATTGTGCAAATGAACGATGTGATTGAAGCCATAGCCGCTGTATTGAGCGCGGCCCGTCACCTCGATGCACTCAGGATGATCGACCGGTTCGTCCGCCGAAAGCGAAGCCGGAAGCGAGATCACCAGCCCGAACACCACAATGGCAACCACGTTAGACATAGAATGTATGTGGTGCCGTCGTCAGGCCGAGGCAAACCGAGTTTGTTCGACAGCAAAGGCCGCGATTGTGTCAGCGTCAAAAAGGCGCTGCTCGATAAAGTACTCGCCGATGCGGCGATGCATGCGCTCCTGTTTCGCCACCACGGCGCTGGCCTGCATCTGCGACAGATAGCCACGCTTGCACGCGAACTCCACGAAACGCTCAGCGAACGCATGCGACTTGCGGCGCTCGTGAAGCACTTCCCAAACCTGATCGTCGGTCATAAAGCCAGCTTCCACCGCCAAGCGCCCAACGCTTGGGCGTTGACGTCGTTGCCAGCGAACTGCCTCAACCATCGTGTCGCGCGAAATGCGGCCGGTGCGTACCAGGAACTCCGCGAAGCGAAAGCGTGCTGGTGTGGGATCTCCGCTCACGGCCACGCCCTCGACGACGACACGCTGCACCAGCTCGAATGCACTTTGCATCTTTCGGAAGAGCTCGTGGAGGGTCGCCGAGGAAACGCCGAGCGCGCTTGCACGATCCGGATGCACTTCCCGCACGCGCCGTCGGTAGATGGCCTTGAGCACCACCGGCGTCACTTTGCAGCGAAGCTCATCGGGCGCGATGATGCCGACCCCAAAGACTAAGTCGCAGGCTACTTTCAGCTCTTCACGCGAGATTTTCGCTTCACCCATACGCACGAGCTAGCGGCGCGGGACGTTTTACGTCAAAAAAGCGGCGAATCATCTCCTTGCGGGCACCGCCGTGAACTGGAATAGCGGACATTCTCCAACCTCGGATTCGAAAGCGGCAGCTCGACCGGAAACCACTGGGGTGTTTGTTGCCCGCCCACCTCTCAAATCGTGTCCGCACATTCTATTTCAAAAACGATCCATCTTCGCGAAGCGCCTCTTCAAGGCCGCGCCACAAATGAAGTGTCGCACTCGGAACGTCCTTGGCCTCGTAACGAACGCAGCGTTCGCCGACGCGTTCGCCTACGCCGAGCTCGAGCGCGCGCTGCGCCATTTCGCGACGATGAAACTCAACGTCCATCGTCACGGGGCTCGTGGTCGTCCACGGCTTGCGTGACGCACGCTCGCGAACCCCGCGCGATGCTGCTTCGCGAATCATTGGAGCTGTGCGCTTGGGCGTAAGGCTTGCGCACGCGCTCGGCCCGAGTGCCTTCTTTACCTCGACGGCGATCAAGTCATCGCCGAGATCGGCTTTCGCTTCTCGGCATGCATCGTCAGCGCCGGTTACGAGCACGACGGGTACGCCGTAGTGACCAACAATCGCAGCATCGAGCAACGCTTCGCCGGCGACCTTCCCTTGCAGGCGAATCTCGTGCACCAACAGTCCGACCCAGGTGTGGCTCAACAAGCCGCCGGGCGTCCCAGCGCGTGAGTGAAAGCCAACGAGCATCGCAGCATCGAACTTTTCTGTTTCGATGCCGGTGACCTGCACAAGAGGTTTATTCTTCGATTGCGCGGGGCCGACCACAAGACGCGCCGCCTCGTGCAAGTCGTCGATGATGATGTTGCGCATATTCCCGTGGCCATCGTTGACGTAAACCTCGTCGGCGCCTGCATCCACGGCGCCTTGGACCGCAGCATTCACATCACTGGTAAGCCACCTGCGCGCGCGCTCATAGTCGTTGCCACCCGGCAGGAGATGCTCGCGATGCGCAACGCCGGTTGCGCCTTCCATGTCGACGGCAATGAAGACTTTCATGCGCCTCTAGTAACACAAGCCTCGCCGATCCCGCAGCTTGACCCTAGATGGGGATCAGCCAGAGGATGAAGCGATGAAACACTTATCTCTCAACTTGAACGGCGTTCGACTCGCGCTCGTCGCGACAGCACTAGCGACGGCGGCTTGCGGCGCCAACGGATTTGCCGAACAACCGCGCACCCCGGCAACCGTGTCTCGCGAATCTCAAACGAACAACGCCGGCGTGCCCCCTGAAAACGACGAGAGCAACAACGACGCTTTTCAAAACGACCGATTCACCTCGCCTCAGCCCGCCGGAGTCGTGCTCGAAGCAACGCCAGCGACTCCTACACCCGCCCCAAACTCACCCCAATAGATCGACTTGCGAGGTGTACAAAGACGCCCGCCCGGATAAGCTAGGCGCTCGGACTTGGGTTGAAGGTCTTTTTTAAGGAGCGCTTATGTCAATGCGATTGATTTTGGTGGGGGCATGCGTCGCGCTGGTCTGCGTGACTGGCTGTGGAGACGACGCGAGCAACGCGACGGATGCAGGTCCGGGAACGGATTCCGGCACGGCGTCTGATCTGGGCGCAGGAACCGACAGCGGACCGCGCGTCGACGCGGGTCGCGATGCGGGCGGCGGTGGAACCGATCTTTGTGCAGGCGAGCAAGGCACGAACCTCAGCTCAGGCGCCGGTTGCAACGGCGGACTTCTGGGCAGCGACCGCGCAGCGAACTCGTTCGGCGGAACGTGCACCGGTGGAAGCGAAAGCAATCCAGCGGGCACATGCACCGACAGCGGCGCAATTTGCGACGGCTCGGGCGGCGGCGGTACGGGCATCTGCTTGATCCCCTGCGCAAGCGCATCGACCTACACCTCGACAAGCGATTGTCCCACGGGCTCGCGTTGCTTCACGTTCTCGGCGGCAGCTCTCTGCTACCCCGACTGCGAGTCGGCAACGGATTGCGCGACAAATACGTGCGACGTCGATGGCTCATGCGCAGCTCCGGCACCCGTTGAAACTGACGGCGGCGTTGAAACCGACGCAGGCGGCGGCACGGATGCGGGCGGCGCAACCGATGCAGGCGCAGCCGATGCGGGCGCAGCCGATGCGGGCATTGCTGCGGTGGAAGAAGTCAGCTGCGAAGGTGTAACGCCGGCGGAAGTTGTTGCAGCGAGCGCGGGCGCAGGCTTCGCAGCCAGTCCCGTGTTCGTCGGCGCCGGCAACATCGTCCAGTTCAATAACTCGGACTCGTTTGCGCACACCGTCACTTCACGCACCTCGTCGGAGGGCGCTCCGGTGAGCAGCGGTCTGTTCAACGCCTCGCTGCCGGGAAGCGGAAGCGTTTGCCTTCGCTTCAACGCAAACGGCTCGTATCCGTACTACTGCACGATTCACACATCGATGCTCGGAGTGGTCGAAGTCGGCTCCTTCTAGGCCTCCGCATCAGGCAGTACAAAGCGGCGCGGTGTCCCCATCGGGGCACCGCGCTTTTTTATTTAATGAATAATTCCAGACATTTCGCGGACCACGGCGGGTGAAGCCACCCAAAGGATCGGAATCATTGAAGCTTTGGGCGCAGTTGGCTTGACGCATAGAAAGCCCCTCTGCATACTCCCGCCTCCCAAAAACAAGATAACAAGACGAGTCATCGAAATGACGCTTCAAGCAGAACAAAAAACAGAAGTCATCGGGAAGTACGCACGTCACGCGGGCGATACCGGTTCTCCCGAAGTTCAGATTGCACTTCTTACCGAGCGCATCGTGTATTTGACCGAGCACTTCAAGACGCACGCGAAGGATCATCACTCGCGCCGCGGTCTCTTGATGCTGGTCAGCCAGCGCCGTCGGTTGCTCGACTATCTTCGTACGAAGAGCGTCGATCGTTACCGCACCATCATCAACTCACTCGGGATTCGTAAGTAGTCCCGGACCTGCTGTGAAAGCCGCGCGCATGGTGCACGCGGCTTTTTCTTCATCAGGAGTTTGTCCTCGCCACCTTCCATCGGTGCGCCCAGAGGACGTCCCCGCGCACAGCTGCGCCATCGGGACAGGAGTCAAATCATGTTCATTCGAGAAACAGTCAAGATCGGCGATCGCACGATCACATTGGAAACAGGTCGCATCGCGAAGCAGGCGCACGGCGCTGTGCTCGTCACTTGCGGCGAAAGCGTTGTCCTCGTTACCGCCGTTGGTAACTCGGAGCCCCGCCCCGGCATAGACTTCTTCCCCCTCAGCGTTGACTACGTCGAGAAGACGTACGCAGCGGGCAAGATCCCCGGCGGCTTCTTCAAGCGCGAAGGTCGTCTTCGCGATGAAGAGGTTCTTACGTCACGCTTGATCGATCGTCCGTGCCGTCCGCTCTTCCCGGAAGGTTTCCGCAACGACATTCAGGTCATCGCGACCGTGCTCTCGCACGACAAAGAGAACCCGACCGACGTGCTTGCGATGGTGGGCGCATCGGCTGCCCTTCACATCAGCAATATTCCGTGGGCCGGCCCGATTGGCGGCGTTCGTATCGGACGCGTTGGCGGCAAGTTCATCGCAAACCCCAGCTACGAAGAGATCGAGAAGAGTGATTGCGAGCTCATCCTCGCAGGCACCAAGGACGCCATCATGATGGTTGAAGGCGAATGCGCCGAGATGACCGAGTCGGAGCTTCTTGAAGCTTTGTACTTCGGACATGCAGCGATTCAGCCGAGCATCAAGCTCATCGAGAGCATGCGCGAAGCCGCTGGCAAGCCGAAGAACTCATTCACGGTTGCTGAAATCCCCGCAGAGATCGTTGCGCGCGTGAAAGCTGTCGGCGAGAGCAAGACGATTGAGACCTGCAACGTGCACGAGAAGCATGCGCGCTACGGCCGCTTCAAGGAGATCAAGAAGGAAGTTGTGATGGCTCTCGCTTCGGAGTTCCCGGGCGAAGAGGCGAACATCAAGCAAGCCTACGAAGACCTCAAGTACACAACGATGCGCAAGCAAGTCGTTGACGAGAAGCGCCGCGTCGACGGCCGCAACACGACGACGGTTCGCCCGATCTCGATCGAGACCGGTCTTCTTCCCCGCGTACACGGATCGTGCTTGTTCACACGCGGCGAGACGCAAGCGATTGTCGCAGCAACGCTTGGCACAGGCCAAGATGAGCAGCGCATCGATTCGCTCACCGGCGATCACTTCAAGCGCTTCATGCTTCACTACAACTTCCCGCCCTACTCGGTCGGCGAGACCAAGCCCATGCGCGGCCCCGGTCGTCGCGAAGTCGGTCACGGAAATCTGGCTGAGCGTTCGTTGCTCGGCATGCTCCCGTCGAAGGAAGAGTTCCCGTACACGATTCGTATCGTCTCGGAGATCACCGAGTCGAACGGTTCATCCTCGATGGCTTCGGTCTGCGGCGGCGCACTTGCGTTGATGGACGCGGGCGTCCCGTTGAAGGCGCCCGTTGCTGGCGTTGCGATGGGTCTCATCATGGAAGGCGGCAAGCACGCTGTCCTTACCGACATCCTTGGCGACGAAGATCATCTCGGCGACATGGACTTCAAAGTCTGCGGCACCTCGAAGGGTGTTACCGCCATTCAGATGGACATCAAGATCGGCGGCTTGTCGCGCGAGATCATGACCCAGGCGTTGGATCAGGCGCGCGAAGGCCGCTTGCACATCCTTGGCAAGATGAAGGAAGCGATGGCCACGCATCGTGCTGACCTGTCGGCACATGCACCGCGCATCACGACCCTCAAGGTCAAGCCCGACCAGATCCGTCTCGTCATCGGCCCAGGCGGCAAGATGATCAAGGCGATCATCGATCAGACGGGCGTGCAGATCGACGTGCAAGACGACGGCACCGTCGCGATTGCATCGTCGGACAGCGCAGCAGCACAGCGCGCCATCGACATCATCAAGGGCCTTACGCAAGAGCCCGAGATCGGCGCAACCTACAAGGGCGTTGTTCGCCGCATCGAGGCCTACGGTGCCTTCCTCGAGATCATGCCGGGCCACGACGGCCTGTGTCATATCTCGGACATCGACTGGTCACGCGTAAACCAAGTCGAAGACTTCATGAAGCTCGGTGACACCATCGACGTGAAGGTCACCAACATCGACCGCGAAGGTCGCGTGCGCTTGAGCCGCAAGGATTTGTACCCGAAGCCGGAAGGCTACGTGGAGCAAGCCCCGCGCGAAGCTCGTGGCCGCGATGATCGTGGACCCGGCGGCGGCGGCGGTGGTCGTTCCCGCGATGACCGCGGTGGTCGTGGCGGCCCCGGCGGCGGACGCGATCGTGATCGCGGCCCGCGTCGCGATGACCGTGGCCCGCGCCGCGACCAAGCTCCGCGCACCGAAGGTGGCGGCGGCGGTGGTGGCGAAGGCGGCGGCGGAGCACCGCAGGCCTAAGCCCTTTGACTGAACGAAGCTCAACCACGAGCCCGGTGATGCAGGTTTTCATCCTGCGTCCCGGGCTCGCTTCAATTCCAGCGTACGCAACCGACGGCGCGGCAGGCCTCGATCTCGCAGCTGCACTCGATGCACCTCTCACGCTGCAACCGGGTGAGCGCCGCGCAGTGCCAACCGGTTTGTCGATCGCGTTGCCGCGTGGGCACGAAGGCCAAGTGCGTCCGCGATCTGGTTTGTCCTCGAAGCACGGCGTCACTTGCGTTAACTCCCCCGGCACCCTCGACGAAGACTATCGCGGCGAGGTTGCCGTGCTGCTCATCAACCTCGGACAAGTCGCGCACACGATTCAGCCGGGTGATCGAATCGCGCAGTTGGTCGTTGCGCCGGTCACGCGTGTGGCCGTGAGCGAAGTTGCGACCGCCGATGCGCTCGGTACGACATCGCGCGGCGATGGTGGGTTTGGGAGTACTGGGCGTTAGCAGCGCGCACGCGCCTGCGCGGGGTTAAGTGCGAACGGTATCGAGCGAAGCGCGCGCAAGAATTTCGGACAACGGACGAAATAGACGCCCTTCGGATTCGATCGCATCAAAGTCATCTTGATCTTCGTCATGCTCGCGAACGCAAACGAGAGGGTCTGCAGCCGAACTGTCAGTGCGTGCCCACAACGCAACTTCGTCTGAGCGAGCGACCCCTTGCACCGCATATTTTTTGAAGAATACGTCGGACGCCGATTCTTCAAACGGCCCGAACATTAGTCCGAAATACGAAATTCCCCATGCTTCGTGCAACACCAGGGCCCCATCAAAACGGATTCTATTCACGGCGCCAAACAACACCGGCGCTTCGTGCTTGGAGAGAGGCTCGGCATGACCTCCCAGCCTCATCACTTCTGCCCAAAGGTTGGCACTGAACTCTTTTTCGAAGCCGGCAAGGGATTTCATACGCAGCAATGTAGCGCAAGCACCACGTGGCGACACATTCCCTCCTCAGCGGCCTTTGAACGTGGGGACACGCTCCCTCCTCAGCGGCCTTTGCTTTTCAACAACTTACAGACTGAGTTTGGCCGCGTGAATTTGATACCTCCTCGCACCGCGCCTTGCGACGTCGAATGAGTGCGCGTAGTAGGAATGCGCTAAGAGGCGCTTACGAATGGTTCGACATCTTTCTGTGATCGCAGTTCTGACGATTGCCGCGATCTCTTCGAGCGGTTGCTCGAATGGTGAGACGCATGGTGATGCGGGAATCGTCGATGCTAGCGTGCTCAACATCGACTCCTCACTAGTCGATGCAACGCTGATAACGATGGACGCGATCGTTGCAGACGCGACAAATCTAGACGCTTCGGATTGCCACAGCACCGATGGCATCCATCGATACTGCATCTGCGACGAAGGAGCAGGCCAAGCGATTACGGTCGCATGCAATCCAACGACCGCCGAATGCTTCGTCTACAATACGACGTGCATCGACGTCGGCTTCAACGAATGCCTAAGCGCGGTTGACGACGCGACGCGCGTGGCATGCCGGGCGTTCTGCAGCGCTGATGCAGGCGTTGGTCCCGCGGGCTGCCCAAGCTAATGCGGGTGCGATCGTAAGTAAGTTCGCGCCCTTAACGGGTGCATAACTGTGTTAACTAAACGATCGTCCCCGAAGTCCGGGCGTCCAGGTGCTTCGGAGCGCTCAGCCTTTGGTGAGCGACCGACCTTGAACAAGGCGGACGACAAGCACTACGAGTGCGACAACCAGAAGGATGTGGACGAGCCCCCCCATCGTGTACGACGTCACCATTCCGAGCAGCCACAGCACGACAAGTACAGCGATGATTGAGTAGAGCATGGTTAGTCTCCCGTTCCTGCATGGGACGTCTGCAAACCAAGTGCCATTTGCAGTTGCGCAGGTTTTTCGCAATGGGAGCACACGGTTTTCAAGCACGACTGCGGCGTAGCGCGACGTAGTGTTGCTCTTTGCCCCGGTCGAGAAGCTGGCGGTTAGTGTACGCTGCGGAATGCGCGCTTCGTTCGTCCTTACCTTCTTGCTTCCGATCACGCTCGTCGCTTGCGGCGATGATCCTAGCGCCTCAACTACCGACGCGTCAGGGATAGGCGACGATGGCGGAAGGCCCGACGCGGCCCTCGCCCCGTGCGGAACGCCTGATGAATGCGCAGTGACGTGGGAGCAAAATGCTGCGGATGAGCTCGAGTTCGTGCGCGAGGATGAAAGTGCGCTTGCACTATTCCTTCGAGACATGCCGAAGGGCGCCGATTTGCACAATCATCTGAGCGGCTCCGTTTACGCGGAGACTTTTCTCGATTGGGCGCTCGCAGACGAAAACTGTATCGTGACCAGTTCGCATACGCTTGTGTTCGGAACGCGATGCGATAGCTCGACGCAGGCTGTGCCGACCAGTGGCCCGTTCTACGACGAAACCATTCGAGCTTGGTCCATGAAAGACTTCGTGCCCGGCGTGGAAACTGGTCGCGATCACTTCTTCGCGACCTTCGGGAAGTTTGGCCTCGTCGCAGGCGCGCATCGCAATGACAGCATACTTGACGTCGCCACGCGGGCGGCAAGCGAGAACCAACTCTACGTCGAGACGATGTTCAACCTCGGAACGCGCGTGGGCTCGCTCGCAGCCTCCGTGTGGTCCGGCACACTCACCGCTGCGGACTTGCCCTCGTTCTACGATTCACTCATTGCGAACTCGGAGTTTGCAGGCGATGTCGCGAGCGACGTGGCGACCGTGAACGCCGCGGCTTCCGGTTGGCGCGCAGGTCTTGATTGTGTTGGCGCAACCCCCCTCTGCGACATGCAGGTACGTTTCGTCGCGCAAGTCTCGCGCACAGGTGCGAACGACCAAGTCTTTGGGCAACTTGTGAGTGCGTTCGAGATGGCAAAGGCCACCTCATCGATTGTTGGAGCGAACCTGTCGTCGCCTGAGGATGACACTCGCTCAATCAACAACTACGAGCTGCACATGGCCATGCTCGATTTCCTCTACAACAAATACACCGTCACGGGCGA
This sequence comes from Sandaracinaceae bacterium, assembly GCA_016712745.1. Lineage (GTDB taxonomy): Bacteria > Myxococcota_A > Polyangia > Polyangiales > JADJQN01 > JADJQN01. The sequence goes on along the minus strand of JADJQN010000003.1, from coordinate 1,689,480 downwards.
GAGTCCGTTGCGCATCACCTTGCACGCCGGAGAATTGGTGCCCGCGTATCTTCCCCCGGGCAGCAACGCGAACACCTTTCACATTCGCGCCGCCGTCGAGACGGGACATGCAGAGCGTATCGGCCACGGCCTCGATGTAATGTCGGAGACGGATCCGACGGCGCTCCTCGACGAGATGGCCTCGCGCAACGTTCTCGTTGAGGTGTGTCTCAGCAGCAATGATCAGATCCTCGAAGTGCGCGGCTCAGAGCATCCTCTTGCTGAGTATCTCGCTCACGGCGTACCCGTGACGCTTGCGACCGACGATCAGGGAGTGTCTCGTTCGAGCTTGGCGGGAGAATACGTGCGCGCCGTGCGCGATCAGAATCTCGACTACCGGCAACTCAAAACGATTTCGCGCCAGAGCCTCGAACATGCGTTCTTGCCCGGCGACAGTCTTTGGACATCGCTTCCAGATGGCACGCGAGTCGAAGCCTGCGCAGACCAGACGACGACGGCATCAAGTGAGTGCAGCGCGTTTCTCGAAACGAGCGAGCGAGCAAGCCTGCAGTGGCAACTCGAGCGCCGCTTCCTGGAGTTCGAAAGCAACTACTAGGGGGACACGCTCCCTCCTCAGCGGCCGTTTCTTTTCAACGAGTTGCAGACCGAGTTTGGCCGCGTGAACTTGATACCTCCGCTTATCGCGATTTGCGGCGCGCAATGGTTGCACACACCATCCAAACGACAGGAGTGCTAGCGCCGATAGCGATCGTCATCACATTGTGCGATTCCAGAACGAGCGCTGAGAGCAAGTCAGCGCTGCACCGCGAGCAATGGGCGGCTAAGTCCGTGGTAGGCTCGGCCGCTGACTATGAAACATTTCGTCGTTGCTCTGTGCGTTGTGATCTCGCTTGCGTGCGCTGCGTGCGCTGCGTGCTCGAGTGCGAACTCTTGCGAAGAGCACCTGCTGTCGCCGGCGGTGGGAAGCTATTGTGGGCTCGCAACGTTGAACTGCGCCAATGCGTGCGCCGACTCCGCATGTCAACAGATGTGCATCGATTCGGATACGAATCCTGATTGCGGCAGATGCCTGAAGAACAACCAGCTCGCGTGTGTAAACGCGGAAGGCTGCCAAGCACTATTCGACCTCTTCGCTTGTTGCCGTGAGGCGAACTGCCTTGATGCAGTGGACGAGCAAGCATGCGTCGCCGCCATGTGCGGTGACGAGCTTGCGAACTCCATGGACTGTCAGCTCGCGGAGGTCGACGCGTGCGGCGATGAAGCCGGCTGGTGTTTTGTTGGCTCGTCCTGACCAGTTGCCACGTTCGGGTGAGGCTCAGGGAATGCTGGGGACGATCGTTTAGTTAACAAAGTTAGCACCGCTCATCGACGATAATTGTTTTAACGGGGGGACGGGGACAGGGGGACAATCGTTTAGTTAACAAAGCTAGCGCCGCCGGTCGCCGATAACTGTTTTAACTAAACGATCGTCCCTTGTTCACCGCTTCTACTTGAAAGCGCTCTAGACCCTTGTTCACCGGGCAAAACAGCGCCGCGATGTATCAAATTCACGCGGCCAAACTCGAGTCGTAAGTGCTGGGAATGCGATGTGTTTTGGAGGGGGAGCGTGTCCCTGGCTGACTACTCGAGCCAGCCGCCGTTGACGATGACGATCCATTCCGCAGTTGCCGGATTGAATTCCCCGACCGAGCGTGGGTAGAGGAGCACGAGCGTGGAGAAGATGTAGCCGGGTCCAGAGGCGAAGCCTCCCGGAACTCCTGTTCGGTCGACGACGTTGAGTGCGGCATCGACTTGAGTGGCAGTCAGCGCTTCGCCATTCATCAGATTCCAGCCCTCGTGCATGCGATCACTCAGACCGCCGGGTGCGCAGCTGGCCCCAAGCTCTGCGCCATTTCGCCAGGTCGCGGGATAGTTGATATCGCCCGTGCCAAGCCAAACGATGGAGCCACCGAAGACGGTCATGCCGACATCGGAGTTGACGACGGCTGCGCCACCGACATCGCCCGGGCTCTCATAGAACAAGTAGTACTCGGAGGGCGAGCTGCTGAGCAACAACGAGCCTTCTCCGAATGTCGTATCGGCTTCCGCGACGACGCGCGCCGCGCTCTCCGCCACCGGCGAGTATGCATCGCAGAAGACTTGATAGCCGAGGATCGCGTAGGTCGTGTAGTCGAGGCGCACGGTGACGCTGCATGCCTGTCCCGCTCCACCCAAGAGCTCTGCGAGCGCAGCTGCTTCATCCGTGCAGTCGCTGCCGCACGCGCCCTCACTTCGCACGTCGAAGCCCATTGCGTTGGCGTCGCAGCGACTCGGATACGTATTGTTGTCGCATCCGCAGACAGGATCGAAGAGGTCGGGACAATCCGTTGGTCGACGCATGCAGACGCCGTCGAAGTCGCCGCCCCCGCACACGCTCGTCGAGCTGTACGCGCAGTAGTATGTAGAGTCCGGGCATGCGAGGCCTGCTTCGCCGCCGCAAATGTAAGTGTCGATGTCGTTGTTCGTGACGGAGACGTCGACCGCGTCCATGCCGTTGTAGACCTCGTCCGCGCTGATAGCCGGTGCGGTGACGATGGTGTAGCCCTGAGGACCGTCGACGATGCTGTCGGCGACGCCGGTCACGGTAACGACCACAGGGGTCGCCCAATTTGACGAGGTGAACGTGGCCGATGTGAACGACACAGTGCCTTCGGACTCGTCGCTGCTCGCTAGCGAAATGGACACGTCGGCCGCGGGAGGGCAGTTCAGCGAGAGAGTGAACGACGCCGTGCTTCCTGTTTCCTCTGTGATGAGCCCCGAGGTGGGCGTGACTCTGACGCTGGGTACACAAGCGCCGCAGGCGCCCACATACATCACGGAGACGCCAGCGCGATTGGCCTCGCATGCGTTCCCGTAAGTGGTGTTGTCGCAGCCGCAGACAGGGATTAGAACCGCTCCGCAAGCCGCGGGGCGGGGCATGCACACGCCGCCTGTGTCATCACCGCCGCACTCTGCCACCAACTCGCAGTACTCTGTCGCGGCGCATGTGTCGCCCGAAAAGCCGCCGCAGCGGCGAACGGCGCCGGCGTCCGCGCTCGCATCGATTCCTGCATCCGCGGCACTGCCTGAATCACCGCCCCCGTCGCCCGCGTTGTCCCCGATGCGCACCGAGGCCTTGGCGCAACCCACGAGAGCGATGATGAAGAAGGCACAGAAATAGCGTCTAAGCATGAAGACCTCGTGTTGGAGCATCTTTCCCTAATGGCCGCATCGTTGAAGTTCCGTCACACGAAGGTTCGAAACTGGCGTTCTCGACAAGCCAGGCGGCCACCGCACCCGCCGGCATCCCTGCTCGATCGGCAACTCAATGAGCTAGTAACCGTCAGAGCGTATGAACGAAAAAGGCAAGCAACTTCGACTGCGTACGACGTCGGCGCAGCATTCGGGGTTTCGGCACGGTCCTTGTAGTTAAGCGCTCCAAATGACCCGCGTCCCTAGGGCGCTTCGTCACTAGGAGCCTCACATGATTCGCAAAGCACTTATCGGATTGTTCCTCGCGGCCGCGATGGCAGGCTGCGCGACGGAAGTCAGCAGCGCCGAACCCAAAGACGCAGTCGACATCCAAACAGATGACGCGCTCGTTGCTGCAAGCGAAGGCGCAGCCGACAGCGCTTCCAGGCCTACGCTTGTTGGAGAACTTAGCAACCACGCACAGAGGAGCGGACGCTTTTCGCGCAGCGCGCGCTATCTCGCGTTTAGCTTCGATGCGAACGAAGGCGATGAGATTCGCCTCACCGCGCGCGCCATCTCGCCAGAGGGGTTGGATCCCGTCTTGATCCTCTACAAGGCAACATCGGGCGGCCGTCCGAGTGGCGCGAGCATCGCGTTCAATGACGACATCGACAGCAGCGACTTGAATAGCGAGATCCGCTACACAGCCGAAGAGTCACGCAAGTACGTAGCCGTGGTTCGCCGCTACGATCGGGGCTCGAGCGGACAAGTTGCGGTTCAACTCGACATCGACGACCACGTGCGTCAGTGCGGCGGCATCGAAGGCACCCGCTGCCGCGAAGGTCAGTTCTGTGAGCACAGCATGGACGCGGACTTCGGCGCATGCGGAGGCCCAAGCGGTCCTCGTGCTCCTGGCATCTGCCGCGACGTCCCCGATGCGTGCGCGGAAATCTTCTCGCCGGTTTGCGGCTGCGACGGCAACACTTACTCGAATACATGCGACGCCGCATCGAACAGCGTATCGATCGAGCACGAAGGCGAGTGCGCAGCGACACCAATGTGTCCGGCAACCGGCATCCGCTGCACTCCAGAGTGCCCAGGTTCGGGCCGCATGAACGGTCGCCCGTGCCGCGCTGGCAACTTCAACGCAGCAACATGCGTGTGCGAGCCCATCGAAGACTGCCGCACCCGCGGTTGCTCGGGTTCCTCAAGCTGCGAACCTTGCTGGGCTTCGTTCGCATGCCTTCCCGAGGGCGCGGTCTGCTGATTTAGACTGAAGCTCACACAACCAAAACGCCGCGCGGTGCCAAACCGACGCGGCGTTCTGGCCGTCGACGGAGCGTGAACTTTCCGACATCCGTTACGAACTGGGAATTCATCGCTATGCTTCGAGTCCCAAGTGCAGCAACCGCGCGCCACACACGTCCTGTTGATCCTGTACGTGGCACTTCTTGAGTGTGGACCGAGCTCACCGAGCAGCCTTGGTTCCACGGAAGTAATTCGCGCCCTGTTCGTCGGTAATAGCCATACCGAGGCGAATGATCTGCCCGCGCTGATCTCAGCGATGATGAGATCAGGAAGCCGGCCGTCGACGTACGTGGAGACTGTGACGCAGGGAGGCGCGACGCTTCGCTTTCATTGGGAGGAGGGAATCGCGGCAGAGCGGATTCGATCCGGCAGATTCACTCATGTTGTGCTTCAAGGACAGAACACAGAGTCATGCTTCAACTCACAAGAATACGCTCACTACGTTTCGCTCTTCGCTCGCCTCGCGGGCGCTAAAGGCGCAAAGGTTTTGCTATTCGGTATGTGGCCTCGAGGCCCGGACGATCCTGTCTACGATCAGACTGGCATCACGACTCCCAGGCTGCTCGCGCATTGCATGGCCCTCGGAGTGAGGCGCGCGGCCGCGTTGAGCTCGACCAGCGTTGTCGACGTTGCTTCGCCTTGGATGCGCGTACTACGCGAGCGACCCACGTTGCGACTTTGGCAATCAGATCAGATTCACCCTAGCCCAGCCGGGACGTATCTCGCCGCGTGTCGGTTTGTTGAAGCCCTGAGCGGCCGCAACGCCATTGGCATCAGTGCACGTCCGCCCAGCGTCTCCGTCGCAGATGCCAACTGGTTGGCCCGGGTATCGGCCGAGCGTTGACCAAACGGCACTATGATCCGCGCAGGAATAAGAGGACCTCATGAAAGGGACTGTATTGCTCACCGGCGCGACCGGCTTTGTGGGACGGGCCGTGGCACCTGCGCTCGTTGGGGCCGGGTGGAAGGTGCGCGCACTTACGCGCGACCTTTCACGCGCGCGTCGAGATCAAGATGAACTCGAGTGGGTGGAAGGTGACGTCAATGATGCCGCGTCCATGGCGCGAGCCCTCGAGGGGTGCGACACCGCTCTCTATCTTGTTCATGGCATGGGTGACAGCCCGGACTACAAAGCCAAAGAGACGGCAGCAGCAGCGATCTTTTCCGAATGTGCCGCGGCGGCGCGTGTGAATCGCGTTGTCTATTTGGGAGGGGTTGCACCCAAAGAGCAAAGTGTTGCGTCAGCACATTTGCGCAGTCGTACTCACGTAGGCGAAATCTTGCGGGCGGGCTCGGTGCCAACTGTCGAACTTCGAGCGAGCATGATCGTGGGTTTTGGAAGCCTCAGCTGGCTCATCGTGCGCGACCTCGCTGCGCGCTTGCCGATCATGGTCTTGCCGCGCTGGCTGAAATCTCGAACAGAGCCGGTCGCGATCGATGATGTAGTGGTCGCATTGGTTCGCGCGCTCGAGATGCCCGTGGACGGGAGCGCGGTGTTCGATGTTCCGGGCCCCCAAGTCCTGTCGGGAAAGGACATTTTGCAATCCACTGCCAAGGTGATTGGGCTCGCGCCGCCGGCAATGATTGAAGTTCCGTTGCTATCGCCCCGGCTCTCATCCTTTTGGGTTCGCTTTGTAACGCGCGCGCGCTGGTCCGTGGCGCGTGAAGTGGTCGTGGGGCTCGCCGACGACTTGCTGGCCGTCGACGACTCTTTTTGGAAGAAGATCGGGCATGAGAAGCGGCAGCGGTTTGACGAAGCCGCGCGTAACGCACTTGCCGCAGAGAAGCGCAGCGAACGCATCGCTGGTTTTTGGGGCGTCATCGAACGAATGCGCAGCCCGCGTAACGAGCTTGCCGCGATCAGACCGGCGTGGCTGGCCGTTGGCAGCGTGGTGCTCTGGGCATTGGCGACCGCGCTGGCACGGCGTGTCGGCATATGGTGGAGCGTTGGACCGGTCGCACTCGTTCTGGCTTCGTGTGGCCTTGTCGCAAATCGATCAAGCCTGCAGGAACTCTTCGCCCCCACTCGCAGAAGCCTTGTGTGGGGCTGTGTAACGGGCGGTGTCATGGCGGCACTGACCTATCTGCTTTATCCGCCGGCCACGCGCCTCCTTCCGGCCATCGCGCACGACACGACTCAGCTCTACGCAGTTTTTCGCTCGTCCTCGCTGGTGGCCGCAAGCATCGCGATTGCGCCGATCGTGATCGCCGAAGAAATCGTCTGGCGCAACATCGTTCAAGACACGTTGGTCGACCGCGTAGGACCGCATTGGGGCGTAGCCGTGGCAGCGGCGATCTATGCGCTGTCACTCGCACCACTTGGTTCGCCTCTCCTTGTGCTCGTCGCGTTCCTGTGCGGACTAACGTGGGGCACACTGCGCGCCCTCACAGGGAGCCTGCTAGCACCAATCCTGGCTCATCTCTTTTGGGATCTGCTAGTGCTCGTGTGTTTGCCTCTGGACGGAGCTTAGCTGCGGTCGTTGTGGCTTTCCGCTGCGCCGCAGCACCCGCAGTGCTAACTTTCGGTCGATGCGCGCCCGTTGGCGGAATCGAACCTCCCTCCTTTATCGTCGTTGCGATAGCGCTCGAAGAGGATGGCGGCAATGACGTGCGGCGCGTCTTCGGTGCACTAGCGACCTGTAACCACGGTCCCGCCAATCGATGCGGATACAGCATCGAACGCTTGCGTGAGGGACACGGACTGACACGTGCCATCTCCATCGGGATTCAAGTCGGCAACGCTTCGCAGAAGAGCTTCGTACGAAGGGACATACGACGAAAACTGCGGGGCTGAACTGAGTGCGCTTACGAAGTGGGGGATGTCGATCGAGCCACCGATGATTCCGCGATCGAGACCGTCGGGCGTGATGGAAACTTCAATCTGCGCACTATCAAGTCGTGCCCCAACCACGGCCACGTCCGCGATCGACATCAGGAGCGGCGCATCTTCGGCGTGTACCAACAACACACCATTCACAATCGAGCCTTCCATAGATGAGAAGCGCGGCTGGGTATGTGCCTCGTCGACGTAACTCGACGCCCAGGCGCTGAACGTCTGATGGGGCGCGAAGTGCCCGAACGCCTCATGAGTAAAAGAGAATCGGTCGGATGCCTGCCCAACGAGCAAAGTTACACGCACGTGCTCATCATTCTGAAACTCGTCGACGCCTTCGACGCGAATCAGTTGAACGGTTTCACCTGCGTTGATCTGCGTTTGAAGAAACCCAGTTTCAAGCGAAGCGAGCACAGGCCCGACGGCGTTGTCGACACCGGTGTGCGCATGTGGAGCCGGCGACATTGCATCTGGCTGACCGCAAACCGTAGCGCTGGTTTGGTCGATATCGAATCCAAGAAGTCCGTCTTCGTTGACTTGCGGGAAGGAGACCACATTGATTGCGTAGTCATGCGTGCTGCACGCCGCAGTTCGGCAGACCTCGTCGAGCGCAGGTTCGCCACGTTCGTCGTGGCAGCCAATCGGCGCGCTAAACTGTCCGCTTACTTCGTCGGTTCCGAACATCAGGGTGAACGTACCAGTCGCGACTTCACCCACTTCGGTCAGGGTCACGGTTCCGCTCACGGCGTCAACTCCAAACGCACCGTTGAGGGGCCCCGACCAGTTCGCTTGGGCGTACGGCGCTTCACAACTGAATCCATCGCAAACGTTGTACTGCGCGGGGCCGATGCTCGCCGCGTAGATGTCGAGTAAGAGAACAACCTTTGACGTATCCACGGCGAAGTCGGGGCAGAATGCAGTGATCACTGCGCCCGCTTCACCGAGATAGATTTGCAGGCGTTGGTTTGGTGCCGGCGCAAGTGGTGCGCCAGCTTCGCGCAGGACATTCGCCACCATGACGCGACCATCGAGGCTCTCGCCGCCGACGCTGCCCACGACCTCGGCTTGCGATGCAGGTGCGTCCTGCTCGCCTGCGCAACCGCCCGTCAGACAGACGAGTGCGAGCGATAGAAAAGATACGCGGCGTCTATTGGCGGAATGAACGGATAGCATTGACATCGGCCTTACCTCAACGGGTGGTGAGCACAGAAGCTTCGTTGGTGTTAGCGACGTCGACGGTATCCGTGTTGTTCAATTCCTCTCGACGCATATCTTCTGAATACTTCGCACGCCGTCTGACTCCGTCTGAACGTCGAAATCCGTCACGAGCATGCGCGCGCCTTGACGAGCGAGGGCCTCGCGCAATCAGGGCACGGCGAAGATGTAGGTTGCGCCTGCGCCGTCTGCGGAGTTGTCGGCTTGATCGCCGCCGATGCCGATGGCGTTGCTGTCCTCGGTAGATGCACCTGCCGCGAGCGTACTGCCATCCGACGACAACATCATGCCTCCACCGAACCCATCGAGTGCCTCAGTGTTGGACGCCTTAACGTACGCACGTTGTGCCCAAGAGCCTGCCTCGCGCGTAAATAAATAGATTGCGCCCGCATCTCGTGCGGAGTTATCAGCTTGATTGCCGCCTACGCCCGTGGCGATGCTCGCCTCGTAGACAGCGCCCACCGCCAACGCACTTCCGTCAGCCGACAATGAAACACGGCCACCAAAAAAGTCCCCGGCGTCCGTGTTCGACGCTTTGACATAGGCTTGTTGGGTCCACACGGAGCCCGCGTGCACGAACAGATACACCGCGCCCGACTCTTCCGCGGAATTGTCCGCCTGATTCCCACCGATGCCCCTGGCATTGCTGTCCTCGCCGTATGCACCTACGGCGAGCGTGTTGCCGTCGGCCGACAAAGAGAGACCGCCGGAGAAATAGTCGGCGCCTTCGCTATTCGACGCTTTGATGTACGCCGTTTGAGTCCACACGCTTGCCGCGCGCGAGAACACATACACAGCGCCAGCGCCGCCCGTTGACTCATCGGCCTGATTGCCGCCGATGCCGGTGGCACCGCTATCCTCATCCTGTGCACCGACCGCCAACGTATTGCCGTCGGCGGACAACGAAACAATGGTACCAAACATGTCCTCGGCGTCGGTGTTCGACGCTTTGACATATGCCTCTTGGCTCCAGACCCCTTCCTCACGAGAGAAAACGTAGATGGCGCCGGCAAGCGTGGCGGAGTTGTCCGCTTGATTGCCGCCTATACCTGTTGCGTTGCTGTCCTCGCCGTATGCACCCACGGCAAGCGTGTTGCCGTCCGCTGACAAGGAAACAGCCGTCCCAAAAAAGTCTTGGCCAGCGGTGTTCGACGCTTTGACGTAAGCGTCTTGCGTCCAAGTTCCCGCCGCGCGCGCGAACACATAGACCGCGCCCGCGAAACCTGCAGAGTTGTCGGTTTGATTGCCGCCGACGCCGGTGGCGTTACTGTCCTCATCGGGTGCACCAATCGCCAGCGTGTTCCCATCCGCGGAGAGCGAAACTTTGGATCCGAAGTGGTCGCCGGTGCCTGCGTTGGACGCTTTGATGTACGCCTGTTGAGTCCACGTCTCGCCGGTCCGCGTGAACACATAGACCGCGCCCGATGAGCCAGCAGTGTCGTCAGCCTCTGCGCCGCCAACTCCGGTCGCGTTACTGTCCTCGTTGGGCGCACCGACCGCCAATGTGTTTCCGTCAGCGGAAAGCGCAACTGTGTACCCGAATGAGTCACTGACGTCGGTGTTGGACGCTTTTACATATGCCTGCTGATTCGGCGCGGGACCTGCGTCGGAGCCCGCATCGAGTCCAGCATCCAGCTCGGCCGCATCGATCAAAGCCATGTCTGCGCGCCCGGCATCCTCGAATACGCCTGCGTCGAGACGACTCGCATCTGTCGCGATCGCGGAGTCCACCGGCACGCCCGAATCTAGGCTTGCTGCGGGGTCGCCACCACAACCGCCGGCGAGAAAGGCGGCGAGCGCCGCCATGGTCAAGGTGGTGAAGTTCCAGCATCGCGTATTCATTCGGGTCTCCTAAAGTGTGGCGCTCTTCCATGGAGCCCCACATCTGATTTCCAAGATCGAGTGTTCGTAGATGTCAGGGCACGGCGAAGATGTAAGTCGCGCCGGCGTTGGTTGCGGAGTTATCGAGCTGGTCGCCATCGATGCCCGTTGCGTTGCTAGCCTCACCGAACGCACCGACCGACAGCGTGCGCCCGTCGGCAGACAATGAAAGGCCGGATCCAAACCAATCCTCGGAATCCGGATTCGATGCCTTGACGTAGGCGGATTGCGCCCAAACTTCCTCCGCACGCGCAAACACGTAGACCGCACCTGAGTCGCTTGCTGAGTTGTCCGTCTGATTGCCACCGATGCCAGTGGCGCTGCTGTCTTCGCTCGCGGCACGCACCGCCAACGTGTTCCCGTCGGTCGACAGCGCCACGCCGAACCCAAACGAGTCGGAGGTCTCGGTGTTCGACGCTTTGACGTAGGCATCTTGGGTCCACGTGATTCCTGACCGCACAAAAACGTAAACCGCGCCCGCGCTAGGTGCTGAGTCGTCCGCCTGATTGCCGGCGACTCCCGTCGCGTTGCTGTCTTCGCCGTACGCACCCACCGCTAGAACGTCTCCATCCCCCGACAACGAAACGCTGTACCCGAAAGCGTCTGAATCTGTATTCGACGCTTTGACGTAGGCCTGTTGGGCCCAAGCGATTCCCGACCGCATAAACACATACACCGCACCTGCGTGGTATACGGAGTTGTCCGACTGATTGCCCCCGATGCCCGTGGCGTTGCTCGCTTCGCTGGATGCACCCACCGCCAACGTATCGCCGTCGGAGGACAAAGAAAGACTTTCCCCGAACACGTCGAAGGCTTCGGAGTTCGAGGCCTTGATATAGGCCTCTTGAGTCCAATCCCCGCCCCCTCCAGTGAACACGTAGACTGCGCCCGCGCGCATTGCGGAGTTGTCGGCTTGATCTCCGCCGATCCCCCTGGCGTTGCTACTTTCCGAGGACGTGCCGATCGCCAGTGTGTGCCCGTCGGCTGAAATCGAAACCGCGTCCCCGAACCTGTCCTCGGCACCGGTGTTCGACGCTTTTACATAAGCATTCTGTGTCCACGCGATTCCCGACCTGGTGAAAACATACACAGCACCCGCGTTCAATAGGGAGTTGTCGGCTTGATTGCCTCCGACCCCCGTCGCGTTGCTCTCCTCGCCGGGAGCCCCGATCACCAACGTGTTCCCGTCGGCCGACAAGGAAACGCTTCGCCCGAAGTAGTCGTATCTGCCTGTGTTTGACGCCTTGATATACGCCTGTTGAGTCCAAGCTTCGCCAGCGCGCGTGAAGACGTAAACCGCACCCGCCGAGGCTGCAGAGTCATTGGCCTCCGCGCCACCAACCCCGGTTGCGTTGCTGTCCTCGTTGGACGCGCCCACCGCCAACGTGTGTCCGTCGGCGGACAGTGCAACAGTATAGCCAAAGGAGTCATTGCCGTCGGTGTTGGACGCTTTGACGTATGCCTGCTGACTTAGGGCAGGACCTGCGTCGGACCCCGCATCGCGTAATGCTGCATCGATCTGAGTTGCGTCGAGCATCGCCATATCCCGTTGCGACGCAGCGTCGGATTCAGGCGCATCGAGCAAACTCGCGTCTGCGGGAACCGCAGAATCGATCGGCACGCCCGAATCTAGGTTTGCTGCGGGGTCGCCACCACAACCGCCGGCGAGAAACGTGGCGGCGGTTAATACGGTTAAGACACAGAGCTTGCAGCGTAGCGTATTCATTCGGTTCCCCTAGTTGCTGGTGTTCTGTTGGTCTCACACTCTGACGTGCGCCGAGCCAAAGGTGTCACAGAAACTTTCTGATACGGTCTGACGGTAGTCCCAAGGCCACGCGGTAGCGCTAGCGCGCGAAGACGTAAGCCGCGCCGCTATCCGTCTGAGCATTGCTGGTCTGATCGCCTGCCACGCCTGTCGCAGCGCTGTCCTCGCTCACTGCGCCAACAACAATCGTGTGAGCATCGCCGGAGATCCCAATCGCCGCGAACTGATCTCCGGCTTCGCTGTTGGATGCCTTGAGATAGGCCTCTTGCGTCCAAGCGCTCCCGACTCTTTGTAACAGATATACCGCACCGCTCTGGACCGCGGAGTTGTCTGACTCGTCGCCGTTGATGCCGACCGCCGAGCTTCCCTCGCGACTTGTGCTGACGAGGACCGTACTGCCGTCCGCGCTGATACTCACGGCTTTTCCGAACAGATCCATGCCTTCCGCGTTGGACGCCTTGACGTATGCCTGCTGCACCCACGTCGACCCGCTCTGCGCAAAGATGTATGCCGCGCCACTGTAGAATGCGCCTCTGACGCTCTGATTTCCGTTAATGCCCTGGGATGCACCGTCTTCGGTTTGGGCACCAACAACGAGTGTGTGACCGTCGCTTGCGATAGCGATGGAGCTACCAAACGCATCAACCGAACTTGTATTGGACGCTTTCACATACGCGGTCTGCGTCCATGAGTGTGCCACTCGCTCAAACAAGTAAGCCGCTCCTGCCCCGGTGAACGAGTCATCTGAATCGGTCCCGCCGAGCCCTGTACCCGCGCCGTCTTCGCCGGGTGCGCCGACTGCAAGCAAGTTTCCATCCCCGGACAATGAGACCGATGTGCCGAACCCGTCGTTCGCGTCCGTGTTGGAGGCTTTTACGTACGCTTCCTGGCTCCACGCTGTGCCGACGCGGGCGAACACGTACACGGCTCCAGCTCCGAGAGACGTGTTGTCGGATTGAATGCCTCCAACGCCAGTTGCGTTGCTACTCTCGTACTCTGTTCCGACCGCAACCGTGTCGCCGTCCGCACTCACTGCAACTCTGCGTCCGAACAAGTCTTGTGAGTCGGGATTCGACGCCTTGATGTACGCCTGCTGACTCCACGAGTCAGCGGTGCGAGTAAATACGTAGACCGCTCCTGCCGAAGTCGCTGAGTTGCTCGTTTGGTCGCCGCCTACACCGCTTGCCGCGCTGTCCTCCGAGATCGCCCCCACGACGAGCGTGCTGCCGTCGCCTGACAGAGCGACCGCTCCGATCGCTCCGAATCCGTCGCCGGCCTCGCTGTTGGACGTTTTGATGTAGGCTTGCTGTCGCCAGGTCACGCCGTCTCGTGCGAATACATAGACTGCCCCACTGCTGTCGCTTGAGTCGTCCGTCTCATCGCCGCCGACTCCGCGCGCGTTGCTTGATTCCCCCACAGCGGAAACCGCGATTGTGTTTCCGTCCGCGGAGACAGCAGCAGCAACTCCAAAACCGTCATCGGCGCCAGTATTCGATGCCTTCAAATACTCCTGTTGGATTAGTCCGGCTTCTGGCACGCACGCGCTGCCGGCCAACTCATACCCGGCCGCGCAGGCGCAGGTGTGATCGCTGTCCTGACAGACCTCATTGATACGTTCGCAATCAGCCGAGCTGGTGCATGCACTCGATCCATCGACTTCGGCGGCATCGCTCAGCGCGTCGCTCGCGAATGCGTCGGTTGAGGAGGCGTCCGCGCGGAAGGCGTCGAGTGATAAATCTGCCCCGCCATCTCCGATTGCAGTTTGCGGCGACGAGCCGCATCCAAGAAGAAGTGAAGGTAACAACACCAACGTGAAACGCATCAGGCTGACGTTCATGAGAGTAACCTTCCCCTGTTTTGACGAAGCACGACGACCGTAACATTTTCTAGCGCTGCGCTTCGAATCTACTCGCCAGGTTTCGTTTTTTCTCAACGCAAACATTCTAAGCGGATAGCAAATCGTCGGACGCCGTCTGAACGTCAAGTTCCGTCGCAAGCAAGTAGCCGTCGTCGCGACGGAGGATCCATGGCCGCAGACCGAGATTCCGTAACGTACGAATCGTCGAATAGACCCGGGCAGCAGCGGCTTCCGGATGCGCACGCTCGCCTGGCCACCCCGCTTCGAACACTTCCGCTACGGAAAGCGCATCGCCCGAGGCGCGCCGATGCTGGCATACGAGCGCTGCGAGAATACGCCGTGCGGAACCACGTCGCGCAAGCGAGATGATGGTCGCGTCGGGAAGGCGGACGCTGTGCGCGTGCACGCCCACATATAGAGAGGGCCGCGCTATCTCGCGCACGATTTCAGTGGATGCTCCCCGTTCTCGCAGTTCCGTCAGCACTCGCGTCATGCTAGCCCCGATGGCGATCAGCGCGCTGACTGCGTCGGTGACATCGTGCTCTGCACGCGAATCAATGAGCTTATAACGCGGAAATTTGTCCGACATGGATGACTTTCAAAGAGTTGTGTGTGTGGCTGCGATATCGGACTCGCGATTTCGGCCCACTCCATCCCTGATCAGTCTCCCCGCAGCTTGGTTCGTGAGGAAGCCAAGTGCCCCTGCAGGTACGTGCGCTCGGACGGCTGAGCGCACCCTCGTATTCACGGCCCAACCCGCGTGAGCATGAAATACTGCTGCTCACGTTTTCGCGAACCGGTCGTCAGCGGATTCGTCCGCCGTTAAACGCCGTCATCGTCCGTCGCAATTCGCCGTCGCGCATCCGCCTCTTGATGCAAGGCCTACCCTCTCAGGGGCTGTTCACGATGTGAATCTGCGGCCCGTGTGCTTTGTCGTTCACGATTAGTATAGCTCTGCTCGATGCGTGCATGCGCGTCGCCGAACGATACCAGCCCGTCTAAAGCACGACCTCACGTGCGGAGTAATCGGTTGGGATGCTGATCTCGCACTCATCGCGAACGAGCTCGCCCTCTTTCCATTGGCGTGTTGAATCCGCATCACGACCCGGAAAATGGTCCAAAGCGATGCGAGGTGCTTCCGAGTTTGACAGCGAATCACCATGCACGAAAATGCGCCAGTCGTGTTCGATGGCATGCAAACAACGGAAGTAGAGGACAACTCGAGCTCTTTCGCCGCGCCGCATTTGTGCAGGCGCTTCCCAGCCTTCGAGCCGTATCGAATTGTCGAAGTCAATGCTCGCGCGCGTCGCGCCAGCCGGGAGCTGCGCGACGACGAGACGCTCGTGCGACGCCGCCTCCACATCACGCGCTACTTCCTCCACTCGGCCACGTTCCCAAAGCTGCCTCCAAGCGCGCATGCGCAAAGCGCAAGCCAGAGCCTCACTCGCGAGGGAATCGGGGACGATCGTTGAAATAGTGAAATACGCAATCCAAACGCTATTTCACTATTTCAACGATCGTCCCCACGCGTTCGATGCGAAAGGCGTCGGACGACTCCGAATGCCTTTGGCGAACCTACGAAGAAACTAGCGGCGGGGCCGTGTAGTCTTTCCCCGCGAGCTGGGACCGCGTACGGCGCGAGCAACGATAATGCGGACTACACGCTGTACGGTGCGAAGATGGTCGCTACTCGAAGTCTAGTGGTGGTCGTTGCGAGTGCCGCATCGCATGCCTTTCGCGAGGGGGAAAGGCTACACGGCACCGTCGCGGAGCTTTTCGTTTCAGCCGCGCGAGGACGAAGGGATACCCGATTCGGGCCGTGGGATTTTCGCTAGGGTTTCGTTAGGTTGTCGTTTGCAGCGAGGTCCGTCTCAGATGGCGGTACTGTGCGCGGGAACCTTAATGGGGCATCCAATGTCAGTGCATCAATGAAATCGTTGATTCTTGTATTTGCGACGCTCGGATGGGCGTGTGTTTCCCTCGCTCAAGACGCACCCACGGGCCGCGCGACCGTGCGACCTCTCGGGCCACTGCGAGTCCAGATCGAGACGCCGACCGGTGGCATCGTGGACGGCGCGACCGTGGAGTTGCTTGCCCGCGTTTCGGACCCGAGCGTTCTCTCGGCTAGCATGCTCGTGAACGGCGCAACGTACGACGTGCCTGTCGAAGGAGGCCAGATACGCCAAACGGTTGTCGCCTCGCCCGGCAACAACCGCGTGGGCATCGTGGTGCAACGCGGCAGTGAGGTGGCCCGAGACTCGGTGACCTTCCGGCACACGGGCGACTCCGTGCAAATGATGATCGTGCTCACGTGGCCATCCACAGGTGAGATCATTGATCTGTGGGTGCGTGAACCAGGCGGCGAGACATGCAAATGGGATCATCGCGAAACGCGCGGCGGCGGCAGCTTGCTCGACTTCTCGCAAGACGCGATTGGATTCGGTTCGCAAGCCTACGTGCTATCGACGGCGCGAGCGGGACGCTTCCGGGTGAAGGTGCACTATTGGGCAGCCGCGTCGTTCGAAGATTCCCGCGGTTGGGGAACGTACGAAGAGATGTTGGAAGAGCTCGAGAGAATTGACACGCGATTGCGCGAGCCGGCGCCCAATCATGTGCGGCTCCAATTGACGGATGAGCGCAGTCGCTTGCTTCAGCGCCTCGACGCATGGTCAGCACCTGCTGCGCAGCAAACGCCGGTGCACGCCGAAGTGGTGTTGTTTCCTGGTACGCGCGCCGAACGACGGTGGCGCTTTGACCTGCTTGCTCAGCGAGACGGGCAACTTCTTACCCTCGGTGAAGTCGAGATCACCGATGCGATGATCGCCGCCGCCCACACGGAGCAGCCATGAACCGGAAAATTGCCGGAACGCTCATCGTGCTTCTCGCGACGCTCACGGCGGTGGGCGCGCGCGCGCAGTGGTGGAGTGGATCGAATCCACGCGGCCACGCAATCAACGGCGATCTTAGCTCGCAGCCAGAGCGGCCCTTTGTCCTTGTGGACACAGAGCGTCGCTTTCGGCCAGGCGAAAACGCCACCGCGCGCGTGCAGCTTCACTCACCGGCCGGCGGCCACTTGCAAGCGGCGCTTTATCGCGTGCTCGACCCTCGCGCCCTTCTCGCTGGAGCGCGCACCGAACGTCAAGGCGTTGCTATTGCATCCGGACCTCTCGGCGCCGAGGCGGAAGAACTACTGCTGCATCCATCTCGTACGGGAAGTGCGCCTAGCAACACCGCTGAAATCGGCTTTCCGCGACGTGGCACGCGCTTGTCTCTCCTGCAGGTGATGCGCGTGAATGTTCCGGCAAGAACGCGCCGGGGGCACCGTGTCGACTCCGATCAGGAATCGGAGGTGTACAACTCGAATGAATCGCAGGAGAGCGACGTAGAGACGTACGGCGTGTCTGCATCCGACTGGAGCGAGGTGCAGGTGCCGCTCGGTCATCTCGAAACGGGCGTGTACCTAGTTCGTTTCCAGGCGGCCGCTTGGAGCGCGACCGCCCTTGTGTCGGTCGGTGAGATGGTGGTTCTTGCGAGACGCGGCGATCAGCACGACGCAGTGCTCGTCACCGACGCCGATGGCGCGCCTCTCGCTGGCGTGTTGGTGCGTGAGCAGAATGGCGGCGGGTCTGTAGCTGAGCTCACGACCGGGGCGGACGGCCGCGTGAGATTTCCCGCACGCAACGAGACCGCAATCCGAATCGTAGCAAGCCGCGGCGACGACATCGCCTGGGCCGACGTAGCTCACGCGCGATTCGACGCGTGCGACCCACGCGTCTACATGGCAACTGACCGGCCCATGTTTGCGAGCGGCGACACCATTCACGTGCGGGGCCACGTACGAGGTTGCGATTCGTCGGGGCGCTATGTGCCTCTGGCCAACGAGACCATCGTGATTGGCCCAGCCGCGAGCCAAGACGTCCGCGTACGCACGGACGCGAACGGCAACTTCATCGCCGAAGTCGTTGCATCGTCCGCTGGCCTTCACGCCGAGGTCCGAGGGCATCGACAGGAACGCCCGATCCGCATCGACGATCGCATTCCGCCGCAGCGCGCCTTGCACGCAGAGTTCGACCGAGTATTTGCGCAGCCCGGTGACGTCGTTACGGTGACGGTCGCGGACGACGAGGGCGGTTGGCCCACGCAGCAAGACGTTGTGCTCGACGGGCCGCGTGGCCGATTGATGGGACGCATCGGGCCACGCAGGCCCGCCGTGTTTCACTTCACGGTGCCTGCAACGAGTAGTCCCCTCGAAAGTTTGCGCGTCGTAGCGAGCCTCTCTGCTGCGCATAGCACCTCGTTGGCCTCCGCTGAGTTGTGGACGGGCCGCTCGCCCCTTCTCGTCGAAGTGAGCTCTGAAAAAGTGCGCGCTCGTGAAGGCGAAGCGATCACGGTACAGCTTCGCACGACGCGTCTGGACGGTGGCGCGTTGCCCACGCAGCTCACCATCAGCCTCTACGCAACCGACGGAAACTCGCACAAGGCGGGCGTACTCTTTACCGGAACCGCCGCGTTGAATGCGCGCGGCGTGGGCACAGTTCCGATTCAAATGCGCGGGCCGGGTCCGTGGATCGTGGAAGCTCGCGACGGATCTGCGGCAGCGGAAATTGTAGTTTGGGAACGGGACCGTCCGGCGCAGCTCAGTGAGCGGGGCGAACTTTCCGTGGCTCTCGACGGAACGAGCATCGCGCCAGGCTCGCCTCTGCAGGTGCATGTGCGTATGCCGGCCACCGGACGGACTTGGGTGACTCTTGAACAAGGCGCAGTATGGTCGGAAGGCCTGATGCAGCATGGCGGTACGATCGAGCTTGCTGTGCCGCCCGAGGCAACCGGCATGGCGAGTGTCGTGGTGAGCCACATCGCACGCGGCCGCGTGAGTACAGCGAGTTCAACGATCGAGGTCATCTCCTCGCGCCCGCTAAGCCTCGCGGTGCAGACCGACAAAGTCGTATACGAAGAGAGTGCGCGCGCACACGTGGTGATTCAGGCCCGCGGCGAAGACGGAGCGCCGCGCGATGCGGTTGCTACCTTGTGGATGGCCGACGCGGGCTATTGGGATTCGGGAGACGACGACTATCCGATGCCTGGCCCCTACCTCCGCCGCCCGGGACGGATGGCGAGCGGCGCTGACAGCACGCATCCCCTTACCTACGGAGCGGAGGAGGGACGCGTGCTGCCTCACGCTCTGCTTGAATGGAATGGACACGCGCTCCCGGCCTCGACTTACCGCCACGCGTGGGGATGGTCTGGAGACGTCATCCAATTCGAGAAGAACGCTTCTCTCTCCGTGATCGCTGCAGACCTCGCGCGCGCCGGTGGTCTACCTGGAGCCTCGGTGTGTGATGCCATTGCTCGCGCTAACCCAAGTGTATCGATTCGCGCCGTCGATCTGCCTTGGGATCTCGTCGTCGCGCGCGTCGCGGAAGCCCTCAATACATTTGCCAAAGTCGACGCAAGGGGCCGGTTGCGCATCGCTTGTCCAGGCGAGGCGCCGGGCGAGGACGGACTCGGGATGATCGGCAGCGGAAGCGGGTATGGGAGCGGTGCTGGCGGCTTCGGACGCAGGTCGAGCCGCGAGCAAAGGCTTTACGGCACACTTCACTTCATTGGATTGATTCCGCTTGGACCCGACGGGCGTGAAGAACTGGATCTCGTGTTGCCTGGACAGCCCGGACGCTTTCGCGTTGAAGTACTCGCGATTGCAAAC
This sequence comes from Sandaracinaceae bacterium, assembly GCA_016712745.1. Lineage (GTDB taxonomy): Bacteria > Myxococcota_A > Polyangia > Polyangiales > JADJQN01 > JADJQN01. The sequence goes on along the minus strand of JADJQN010000003.1, from coordinate 1,669,706 downwards.
GATGGCGGCGGGGATCGTGCGCACGCGATCATGGAAACGCGGCGCACACTTCAGGCGACGGCCGACGTTGCACCATCACTTAGCCTCGGAGACGAGACGACTGGTGATATCGCCGTCGTGGCGCCAACTCTCGCCGGACAACGCGTGCCTCTGCGCATCGAGGTGGCGAATGGTCTCGAGCTGCTGCAACCCGCCCCCACCGAAGTAACTCTCGACGCGCGCGGACGAGCACATGCACAGCTTCACTTTCGAGCGCGTTCCTCTGGCAACCAACGCATTGCAGTGACGGCTGGGACCGGATCGACGGCAGACGCCATCCAAGCAACCGTACGGGTTGGGCCCTCGTCCGCGGCAATTCCGGTCGCGCTGCGTGCTCTCGTCGCAAGCGGTCCAACCGATGTGCAAATGGCGCTTCCAGCGCTTGCTGCGGACAGCGAAGTCACGATCGAGTGGAATGGTGACGCCGTCGCAGCTGTGGCGAACGTGCTTTCAGATCTGCGCGCACCCCGCTGGAACACTCCTGCGATGCGCATCGACCGACTCGTCTCGTTGAACGGGCTGCACGCTGCGCTGGATGGGCGCACTGACCCGCCCGCTGAACGCTTGCGCGAACAACTTCTCGACGCCATCGCAGGCGAGGCTGCGGCTCTGACTGCCATGCGAACGGACGACGAGAGCCTGGCTTGGTGGCAGGGCATGTCTTCGGACGTGCGCCTGACTGCCGAGGCATTGGTCGCGATGCGAGTAAACGATCCGGGGGGGGCGTGGCGCGGCGCCCTTGATCGCTTGATGCGAGCCGTCCGCAATCCCGCAACCCTCTCGAGCGCAGAGGCCGCCTGGCTTGCGCTTGCCTTTGCCACCACTCGGTCGAGCTCTCCAGGAGTGGTACGCACACTCATTGCCCGGATCGAGGAAGCTCCTCCCAATGACATTTCGTCTCTCGATGCGGCAACGCGCGCCGCAGCGCTCGCAAACCTAACCGAAGCGAAGAATACTTTTGCAAGTCGGCTCGAAAGCGCGATCCGCGCCATGCTCGCATCGCAATCCACTCCAACACAGTGTCGAGGCGCTGCTTGGTATATGTGTTTCGAAGCGCGAGGTGACAGAGCGAGCGTCATGAGAGCCGCCGTTCTCTTGATGACACTTCATCGAGATGGCGCGCGTCTTCTCGCCATGCAAGTGGCGCAATGGGTGGCGCAGGAACCTGCGATGGATCGCATGTGGATGTGGGGTACGGAAGAAGCCGACAAGCTTGCGCTCTTTGCCGCGCTCGCGAACGGACAACGCCCGGGGGTGTTTGAAACACTGATCGACGGCCGTCCGGCGACGTTACTCAATGGCCGAGTCCGTATCCCGGCTAGCGCGCGCGCTCTCACGCTTCGATTCGCCGCAAACGCCGAGCGCATCGGCTGGCTACGAATTGACGGCGTGGTGAGCGCGCAAGCTCCTACATCTCCGCAAGGCACCGCACGCTTTGGTCGGCGTTTCGAGCACGGGCGGGACGGTTGGTCTTTGGTGATCGAAGCTCAGACCCGCGCTTCAGAACGCAACATCGATCTCACGATTCCGATGCCTGCGGGTCTCGAGATCTCTCCCGCCTTTCATCGCCCGGGCGTGCACACGTGGGTTGATCAAGGCGTGCTGCACGTCCGCCTCGCGTCATCCCCCCGTCGCGCGCTCACCGTTCCGCTCTTGCGCACCGCGCGGGGAACGTTCAGCGCCGGCACTGCCGTCTTGCGTACAACGAACCGCGACGTGTGGAGCGTCGTGCCGCCCGTCAGCGTCTCGGTCACCGATCCATAGCGCCTGCCGCGCGCTTGTCGACGAAGCGCCTTCGACCACGCTTTGTACGACGCGAGATCGGTTAGGACCCAGGCGGCTGCTGCGACCATATGCTCAGCAACTTCAGAGTTCGTGCCGGGACCGGGGAACCGGGGACACGCTCCCGGGGAACCGGGGACACGCTCCCTCCCCAGCGGCCGTTTCTTTTCAAGGACTTACACACCGAGTTTGGCCGCGTGAATTTGATACCTACGCACACATCGATGTATCAAATTCACGCGGCCAAACTCGATCTGTAAACGCCTGAAACCTGGCCCGTTTTCGACAGGGAGCGTGTCCCCGAGCGGCTAGGGTGTGAGGCGTTCGAGGTACCAGCGGTGCAGGTTCGCTCCGAAGTCCGCTGGGAACGCATCGTGCCCGCCTTCTGAAAGCTCGCAGGTGATGAGGGGGTTGGCGCCGCATCCATCGTAGCGAACGCACGGGCTGGGCGCTTCGGCTGTACTGGTCATCGCGCAGCCATTTTGGGTACGCCAGAAGTCGCGCGATGCAACGAAGCCGGGGCCAACGAAGCTTGAGAAATAAGGGTCATCGAGCGCGTAGGCGAGCACCATCGGCACCGGACCGTGACAGGCACTCGAGTCCCACGGCGACATCGCTTGCGCGACGGCGATCAGCACGGTCTCTGGCCGCGCACAGGAATACTGGTTTACGAAATCGCCGCCGTAGCTCGAGCCCGTAATCACCATCGGTCGCGTGTCGATGCAGAACTGCGCGGACACTTCGGCGCGAATGCGTTCTACGAACTCAACGTCTTTGCCTTCGTTCGACATCTCCCAGCCCGCCGAACATCCGCTGTTGGCCAGGCCTTGTGGATAGACGAACACGGCCCCGGCTCCAAACGCGGCGTGAACACCCTGGCGCATATGCAACCTAAACGCGAAGTCGAAGCTGCTTGAGCATCCATGAAAGTGCATCACGATGGGGACAGGACGCGTCGGGTCATAGCCGTCCTGGATAAACACTTTGTACGTGCGCTCTTCGCCGCGCACGGTCATGGAGAGTGTGCGCTCCCCGATGGGCTGCGCGACACCGCATCCTTCCGATGCAAACGACAGAGCCCCCGAATCGGAACTCGCATCAAGCCCCAAACTCGCGTCAGCGAGTGACGAATCGACGAGGCCTGCGTCGGCGACGGGCCCCGCGTCCACAAGGAGCGCCGCGTCTGCAGCGAGCGCCGCATCCAAGCTCGTTCCTAAATCCGATGCGACCGCGGCGTCGCGGCCTCCCCCGTCCGCGATCATCGAAGAGCTTGCTAGTCGATTGGGCGCGCAGGACGTCAGAAGAACGAGCGCTGCGATCCGCGTAGAGGTTTGCATGCTCATCTCGTTTCGAGTGTGCCAAGCAACTAGAATGCAAACAACCCAAAGTTCGTGTTCCTCCTCTTAAGTCATGACGGATCTTAGCGCGCCGACCACTATGCCGTCTGCGTCGCACAGGGACGCCGCGTGCTAGGTTCTCGCCATGCTTCGAGTCAGCGTTTTCTATTCCGTTGTTTGCCTAGCCCTGCTCTCCTGCGACAGTCCGGAAGCCACGAGCCTCGACGCGAGCATCCTTGGTGACGCCGGGACCTTTGTGGACGCTGGCGAATGTGCACCGGTGTCCGCGAGCATCGGGCCAGACGGTGGAGTGCTATCGACGTGCGGAGCTACGCTGACGATTCCGGCAGGCGCGCTCAGCGAATCGCGAACGTTTGGCATCGAACCGATTGCGATCCCCACGGATGGCTTGGTCTTCGATTTCGGCGCAGCAGCGGCGTACGCGTACCGCTTCACACCGGACGATGCGAATCTTGGATTTCATGCGCGCATACGCATGGCCCACAATCCGCTCGACACGCACGAGCACATCGTCGCGGTCTATCGGAGCGTCGTGCATCCCGAGGGCTGGTATCCAATCCCTCATTGCGCGATTACCGAGGTTGAATCAGAAGCAGTGGTCGGTCTGCTCGGCACATTCAGCACGCTGCGCCGCAGTGCGTACTACCCAGTCGGCCCCGTGGGTTTGGGCACGGGAACCATGGACGCGACGTTCAATGGTCTCTCCACCTCTTGCGTCATCGAAACAAGCTTCTCCGGTTTCGCCATCTCAGCGGTCGATCCGATGGGAACACGTCAGCTGCGAGCAAGGTGCGATGCCCTCCTCGTCAGCGGCGAACCTCGTATCTCGCTCACTCTCTCCTTCACGATCGACGCAGAAGGTGCGGCAGGGCCCGTGCAGCTCGCGTCCTGGCAAGCCGCAGACGAGTCTGCGATGTGGGTGTATTCGGGCATCGATCCTGCGCACAGCGCCCCGTCGGAATGGTCGATCGTGGAAACGGGCTCCCACATAACGGGCACCCTGATGACCGAACTATGGAATGGCGCCGAGCACCATCCACTGACATTGACGTTCGACACGGCTGCTGCGCCCTATCGCGAGAGGGTGTTCGACGATCCCGTATGCGAGTGACGAAGCAGCGGTGCGTCTGAGCGTTCTTCGCAGCTACTTAGTCGGTCTCAAGCATGTGATCGGTCGGACGCATCGCGTCGAGATCGACGAGCCAGCTTTCCGTCGTGCCTCCTGAACGCGAGAGTCGGTACACGCTGCCCCCGCGCCTAAAGTGCAACGTTGTTCGGCCAAGCGGCGCGGGCAGCTCGACATCGACTTCTCGGTCCGCACCTTCGGAAACCCAGCCTGCGACCAGCCACTCGTCATGCCCATTGCGCTTGCGAATGACGACACGAACCGTGCGATCGCACGTCGGACTAGAATCATGGGGCCCGCGAAACTCGGCGCCAACCGGATACGCGTATTGCTCATAGAGCGCAAACGGCTCAATCCAATGAGTAAACGGATGCATGTCCCCGTGCGCGTTTGTCAGGACCTGGCCATCAAAGATGAACTCTTCCAAATGCGAATACAGCGCATGCACTTCGCCCATCGCAAACATCGACGGCATGTAGGGCGGCATGGTCGTCATTGTATACGACGGCTCCGTTCGCCCTGATCCCACGTCCGCTTGCAGGTCGAGTGAGAAGTATGGACCTCCGATCATCGTGAGCGCGTAGTACGTCTTCAGATAGCCCATGAGCTCGGTCGTGTCCGCGTATGAAGCTGCGTGCAATCCCTTGGCTGAAACCCAGGTGTATGCATACGGCGAACCCGCAGCAATGCCGTTCGCAGCAGCGGCGAGAGCGTGCGTGAAGTGATCACCATCTCTGTCGAGCTCACCGCCTGAACCTGTCGACTGAGTATTGGTTGTCGTCCAATTGACGCCGAGTCCACCTTCACCATTGTCGCCGAAATACATCTGTGCGCTGTACACGTCGTCGGGATGATTGACGTGGTGTGCACGCAGCGTCGCTTGATCGCTCGCGGCCTGTCGCCATTCGTTGTAACGACCCGTGTGCGGCGCAGGGCCTGCCCAGTAGTGCGTGTAGAGAACGTCCGGATTGGCGGCTGCGACCACGAGCTGCGCGACTGCGCCTTGGCTTACCGCTTTGCCGAGGGACACGCCTTCGTAGGCGCGCTCGATGACCGGCTCGCCCCACGGACCCGGATCCGGCATGGTGCCCCACGCTGCGCGCACGTTCGCGTCGTCCCAAAACGCAGAGGACAACATCCACATACGCCACGTGTCATCGTCCCAGAAGGCCGGGCCAATCGTGGCGGTCTGAATGCCCCATTCGCCGATATCGTTGACGACCGAAATGCGCGCTCCGTGCGCTTCGGCAACGTCACTGATGATCTGAACGTTCTGCGGAATCCGCGCGTCGTTGGCGAAAGCAATCCAGGCTTCAGCAGGCCCCGTCGGATTGTACTCAAAGCAGCCATCGTCACCATTGGTCCAGAGTGAACCATCGGCGTGGTGCATGGCGATTGATGGATACATCGCGCGGATGCGTACATTGCGATCGCAGTCGTAGAAAGTTCCGTAGCCGAGCAGATAGATCGCCAGCGCGTAAACGTCGGGCTCGGCCGCTGCGAGCTCGATTGCATCACGCATCCTGAATGTATAGGACGTCGCCATGTCGGCGTAGTACTGGCTCGTGTCGCCAATGTGCAATGCGTAGCGATACTTCTCGGCGAGGCGCGTGTTGAAGTCCATGCTGACAAAGGCACCCACGCTCAGAGGCGGCAAGTTGCGCTCTGCGCGAAATACAGGAGATGTTTGCGCATCGACGAACGCGGGAATGTTGGTCGGAGTACGCGGGTCGGGGTTGACGGACACCGATACCTCGTCCATGGCAGTGAGACTCTCGTTGTCTGTCACCACGACGCGGAACACGTACGTGCCAACGCGAAGCGAAGTCGCGATGGGAGTGGGCGCGTTCCCGTTACGAATTACCGAGGTGCTCGGCCCCGATAGCTGCGTCCATACGAACGAGACGGGACCTCCGGAGTCCGCTCCCGAACCTGCGAGCACGACGCGAGTAGTTGGCCATTCGATCGACACGTCGGCGCCCGCGGATGCGGTTGGTGCAATTCCATCGGGCACGCCCTGATCAATGTCGGCGCCTTCGTCGTAGCCGAAGTCCGGAAGCTGCGCGTCGAGGCCGGTGCTTGGTGCATCCATATTGGACGCGGCGTCACTTGATCCCGCGTCCCGTGAAAGGGCGAGTCCGCCGGTCAGGTTGCCTGAGCACGCGCTGCAGAAGAGAAGAGAGAAAGCTGTGAGCTGCGAGAAATGCATCCCCAACACAGAAGCAGTGTCCCGAGTCTCCGGCAAGCACATGGGCGAACTTTGGTCGGTGCATGTGCGCATTTAAGAGCGCTGCACTCCCGGGCTTGCGCTTGGATCACTCGAATTTCAGCTGAATGCGCCGGGGCTTGGGCTCGCACGTCGCGGCTCGTTTGTGGGCTTCATCCATAGGTGTGCGTGATCCGTTATGTATTCACGCACGCCTCGCCCCGGGCGTCCGAGGAGCCGTTCGAGCGTCATGTCAACGGTGGCGCCTTGTCCGAAGCGCAGCAGAAAGTGCAGGATCGTTTGCACGAGGATCGCGCCCCGCGGCAGCCCTCGTCGTGAGAGGTGCCGTACGTAACCGAGCAGCGAGGCCGGTTCGTAGCGAATGGTTCGTCCGAGAGCAGCGCTGAGCGCATCCGTAACTTCCGACCATGGCACCGGGCCCGGTCCCGCGAGCGTGTAATTCTGCCCGCGGTGTTTCTCGGGTTCGCAAAGCACGAGGGCTGCGACTTCCGCGATATCCCGCACGTCGATCCAATTCACCGGCTTGGTTCCCGCCGGGAGATAGATGCGGTCAGCCTCAAGGATGTCCTGGCGGTACGCTGACCCAATGTTCTGCGCGAAGAACCCGGGACGCAAGTTCGTGTGGCGGTCTCCGCGTGCTCGCAGATGGTCTTCCACTTTTCGATGTGGAACGACCTTATTCTTGCCCGCGCCCGCGACCGAGAGAAACACGATGTGGTCAACACCTCGAGCCCGCGCAGCATCAATGAATGGGTTGAGGTTTTTCTCGACGTCGGCGATGGCAGGCGGTCGCATCAAGAACATATGGTTTGCGCCTTGTAGCGCGTCCGACCACGTCGTGCGGTCGAGGAAGTCGAGAGTAACAGCGCGCACGCTATCCCCGAAACGTTCCTTCGCGCGCTGCTGCTGGCTGTCAGCGGCAATCACCCGAGCACCGCGCTTCTGTAGCGCAAGGACTACCTCCTGCCCCACATTTCCTGTCGCGCCAGTGACGAGAATGGCGTTCATCGGTCCTTTGGCAACAACGCGGAAGGAGATTTTTGACCGACTCGCTCGTCCAGCAGTTCTAGCAGCTGCTCAACTCGAAATGGCTTCTGCAGCTGCACGTTGGGCAGAGCCGCGAGGAAGGCGTGCGTCTCGTGTGTTGTCGCCCCGCCCGAAATGAAGACGATGTCAGCAGCGAGCTGTGGCTTTGCTTCGCGCACATGTCGATATAGCTCGAGCCCATTCATGACGGGCATCATCACGTCGCAGAGTACCAAATCCCAGGTCGTGTCGGGCGCGAGAATGTGCACCGACCCTTCACGTCCATTTGCGGCAACTGTTACGTCGTCCTACCTCTATGTGCGCGGACGGCTCGTGCGTGGCCTTCGAATCCCTCGCTTCAAACCTCGTCTACTACGATTGCTGCAATCACGAAGATGTTTTCGTGACGTCCGTTCCATAGCCAATAGCGGACCCGGCTGCGCGTCGGGTATCGCTCGGGCGTCTGCGGCGCTACTCCGGTTGCTGAATCAAGTGCGTGACCCCGGGGCGGCCGAAGTACCAGTTACCCAGCACGTGAGCCGTGGTCTCCCCAAGAGAAACGCGCGAGGTAAATTCCGCGCTCGGTCCGACGGCGTGCGCAATGTCGATCGCGCTGTAGCATGCCGTGACTAAGCTCAAGGAATCACGCGTTAGCGCGGCGAAATTCGCGAAATAGAGATTGCGGATGGCGATGAGCTCCGCGCTGTCAGTGTCCATCGGTGCCGGCACATGATTCAGGAGAAGTAGCGCGCCATCGAGCTGCGAAATGTTGATGAAGATCGGTGTTTGCAGATGCGGATACGCAAACTCGCCGAGGTAGCACGCGGTTTCATCGTCTGCATGGGCTGCCACACAATCACTATCCGCGTGGCCATTCCACAAAGGTCGACCCATCGTCATGCCTTGAGCGAGAGAGAGAAGTGGCGGCGCGAAAGACGCAACGCCCGTAAGCCAGCCGGCATCGCAGAATCCGCGAACGTTCACCGCTTGAAGCTGCGCTGCGACTTCATCGAGAACACTGAGAACGCCGATGCCGCCCGCGGAACCACCAGCGAAGAGGAGCTCGCTCGCACTCGCCAAGTTTGGTTCTTCTGTCAGCGATGAGTCCGATAGGTCCTCGAGCACGGCGCGGACAATCGCCTTACCTCGGAACTCGAAGTTTGCGGTCTCCGTAGACGCCTCCCGATCGCCGCTCCAAACGTCAGACGAGCAGTAGCGAACAAACACGAGGTTGTCGTTGTAGAAATCCGGATTGTCGTTCGCGCGCGATGAGAGAAGACCGGCACCATCCATCGTCGTGGGTGCGCCGGTCGATGTCACCAACTCCGGTACGTACATCTGCCGCTGAAAAACTTCATCGAGGTTTGCGGCAAAGCCTCCGCCGCCCAAATACACAACCCACCGCGTGCTGCGGGCGACGGACCGATGCACATAGTAGATAGCCGCTGTTCCGTCGTTGCAGACCGCGTTACGGCTCACCGCGTCGCGCACAGTTCGAAGCGAGAGCAAATTCGCATTGGCCCCCGCGTCTACATCGCCCGCATCCGCGCCGGCATCCACCACAAGCGCGGGCGCTGGCGTGCCGCACGCAACGAGCGCACTCACCAAAATCCAAGCTGCAAATGGAACGCTACGCATAGGGGGACGATCGGTGAAATAGGGAAATAGCGATTTCCGTTCTGCGCGAATCCTCAAGCTTGGGCAAGCGCGCCCACTGTAAATCGGGGACGATCGGTGAAATAGTGAAATAGCCTTCGTTGCCGCTATTTCACTATTTCACCGATCGTCCCCGTCGCTCTCCGTCGCTCTGGTGGGCGATCTGGCAAGGATTTCCGGCACGCTCGACAGCGGCCGTGTGTCAGTCGCCGACTACGTCATGACCGAATGCAGCTCCCTATCGAGCGAAGGCCTCTGCGACCACGGCTGCGACATGACTGCCGTCATGGTCGCGGAATAAGCAGACAACGATCTTCGGGCGGTTGTCGCCCGAGCCCAGATAGACGTGCGCGGCGCTAGACGAACGTAGCGATCGCCCCTACGTCTTTTGCTCGCCCCACGGAAGGACCCAGACGATGAGCAAGCCAAAGAGCCCTCTTACCTCAACCACGAAGCGCACGACGACACCCGTGCAAGGCGCTGTCGGCGGAGCGATTCTTGTGGCAGCGATCGTTTTCGCGATCGCGCACACAATGAGCGAGGCGATGTCGTCCTTTCAAACATCGATGCTGCTGGTGGTCGCTGCGATCCTCGGCGGTGCCGCCGGCTACGCAATTGCACGCGTCCGTCGACAAGGTTCCCCGCCTCCGTGACTGTGCGCGCTCGATGCCATCGGCCGCTCGTTCTTTAGCAGTTTCCACACAGAATTCGTCGCGCGCGCTATTTCCTTATTTCACCGATCGTCCCCGTCGTTGATACTGAGGTGTGCTTCGCGTCGCTTATTGGGTTTTGGGTGTTTGTGCGGTCGTCTACGTGGCTTTCCAGGACGGCGTACGCTTCGAGCAACTCATCGCTTTCAACCCAGTGCGTTTTGAGCTGAGACCGCTGCTCTCGCAACTGCGCGAGAAAGGCGACCCCTCCCTCGCCCAGCACACGTTTTGCCGCATTCGAGAAATCCCCCCGCATGGCTACGTATGTAGCCGCCATGTGTGCCGACGTCTCGCGCGCTTACGCTATCGTGCGAATTGCACCGTGTTTCAGCCGTGTGGCCGCGAGTCTGGAGACCTCGGGCGCCTCACGCTAATCCACGTGACAAGTTAGTCGACGCACGCAGCAGCGCTCGGCACACGATGAAACGAACCGTCGCCCCCAACGGTCCACAAGCCCACCAACGCTGGCCGAATGGGTGAGGGCGGCGTTGAAAGAGCCTCCTCTTCGGCGCCTTCGCCATTGTTTGCGAGCGGCTCACGCAGTGCGTGCGCTGCCACGAGATCGCCCCATGCGTCTGCGGGAAGTTCATCGCCGATTTCGATTTCCGTCGAGCGGTACCAGCGAAAGTTTCCCTCGGATCGCGCCTCGCCGGGAGTTGGCGAAATGCGCAAGCAGGAGCCTTCAGCTGCGATGGGATAGCGCCATCCCGCGCCAACGGTCGCGCGATGCGACGCTCCATGACCATCATCGACTGCAGTAGTTCGCATCATCGTCCAGCCTGTGGGCAAGCGCGAGATCGCACGCAAGCCCGTCGCGCTTGGTTCGTACACGACGGCATAGGCCTCCGAGGTGTGGCTCGCTGTGACGCCTGCGTTACGGTCGCTAGACTCGTACTCGATGACAACTCGCGTGGGCGCCGTCAGCTGTAGAGCGCGCGTGGCCCGCGGCACAAATCCCGTTTCGAAGCGCGGCGCGGGTGTTTGCTCTGCGCATAACCAGCTTGCATCTACGCGCGCGCACACGTGAGCGTTCTGCAGGGGGTCAGGATCCCTGGTCGTAGAAAGCTGAATAAGTCCTGGATTGCGCGCGACGATGATTGCCACGTCGGTGATCCCCGGAAAGATCGACACCCCGGGCACCGGCGCCCGAGGGATAAAGCGCGCGCGATCCGTTACTTCCGCGCGACGAAGCACCTGCACCGTTCCATCCGAAAAGCGAATCATGAGACGCCCCACGCGCGCCGCGAGATCTTCGAGGCGCACGTCGTCGCGATTCGTGACGGGTTGTATTTCGGCTGTTTCATCTGCTTCGGGCGCGTTCACGCAGAACTCGCGACTCGTCCTGGGCTCGTCTGCGCCGCGCGACAACACGCAAGCAACAGGTCCGTTCGACGTATCGATCACCACGACAGCGAAGGCACCAAAACCCCAACGCTCAGTTCGCATGAGGCGCACGCCGCGCGTTGTCTGAAGCCATCGCGAGAACGCCTCCATGCTCGAGGGCTCGGCCACCGTTGTAGCTCCCTGCGCGATGGGGTCGGCAGTAGCTGAGGGCGCCGAATCGGCCGCGGCCGTAGGCGCGAGGACTCGCGAGTCTGGGCGAACAGGCTGAAGGCGCGCTGTGCTGCTCGCCGCGGACCCGCACCCAGTGAGTACGAGCAGCAAAAGCCAGCGCGTGCTGGATGGGAGAGTCGAGACCACCAACCAAGGAAGAATGCTTGGGTGCGTGCGCGACATCTTCGCTCTGATATCAGAGCGCTTCGGACGCGTCCATCAACGCGCGAGCTGCTCGCCGACGAGCACCGCCATCGCTTGGGCCTGCGCTGTGTTGAGCCGTGGATCGCAGAGGCTCGCATAGTTGCGCTCGAGATCGTGCTCGCTCACGCCAGCGCCGATGCACTCAGTGACATCGTCACCGGTGAGCTCGACATGCAAACCACCGAGGCGCGTACCCTGGCGGCGATGGACGTCGAAGGTGCCGGATATCTCCTCGCACATCTCAGCGAGGTCGCGCACTTTGGCGCCCGAAGCGGCCGTGTGCGTATTTCCATGCATCGGATCGCAGGCAAACAAGACATGCAATTTTGCGCTTCGAATCGCCTCGATGATGGGTGGCAGCAGCTCACGAACGTTCCGAAATCCCAGGCGTGTAATCAATACAATCTTTCCCGCCACATTGTCCGGATTCAAGCGAGAAGCCACGCGCACGATCTCTGCGGGATCCGCGGATGGTCCGAGCTTCACGCCGACTGGATTGGCGACGCCACGGAAGAACTCTACGTGCGCCTCCTCAAGCGCACGTGTTCGCTCTCCAATCCACGGAAGGTGCGTTGTGAGGTCGTAGTGCGACGAGTTCGACAGGCGTGTCTGCGCTGCCTCGTACTCGAGGTGCAGGCCCTCATGGCTAGTGAAGAATGGCTCCGTGGGCTCTGCGAGCGCTCGCAAGTAATTGAGCGTGAGGGCCGCGTGTTCGTAGCCAAGCAGCATGCGAGTCGGATCGGGACGTCGTGCCGCTTCGCTAAATTCGGGATCGTTGATGAGGTCACCGGCGTAGCTTGGAAGGGTTATGCCGTCGCGAGTCTCGAATGAGTTAGAACGCGGCTTTGCGTACTGGCCTGCGCAACGTCCGACTCGCACCACGCGCACCTGAGACGCCTGGCCAATCGTATCGGCCATCGATGTCAGCACGCGAAATTTCGATTCGATGCTCCCCTGTGCGCAATCGCGTGCAGTTTCAGCACAGTCACCTCCCTGCAGCAGAAAGGCCTTGCCCGACTCGGCTTCTTGCAAGAGGGACTTGAGATGCTCAATTTCTCTCGCAGTAACGAGCGGGGGTAAGTGCGCCAATCGTGCAACGACCTCACGCAAGAGCTCCTCGTCGTTGTACCGTGCCTGATGTTGTGCACGGCGTGAACGCCAGGAAGTCGGTTGCCAAGCTGTCGATGTGTCTCCCACCGAAGTCAGAGTATAGTGACGGCTCTCGATGATCTGCCAGGTTTGCGAAGCCGAGCTCGACGACGGAGCAACAGTTTGTGAAGCGTGCGGCACGGTCGCTGGCGCGGCAGATGGCCAGACGTTGATTTCCTTCGGCTATAGTCGCGACACAGTCGGCGGACCGCCTCGCGGGAACGTGCTCGCCGAACGTTACGAAGTGGTCTCGCGCCTTTCGACCGACGTCATGGCGTCTCGGTACAAGGCCCTCGATCAAGAGACGGACAACTCTGTGCTCGTGACGGTACTGAGCCCCGAGCTCTTCAATTCGAATCGTGAGCGCGACGATTACCTCGCGCGCCTCGAACCAGAGATTGGTCGCGGCGGCGCATATTTGCCAGGGCTCATGGACGCGGATCGTGACGGGCACTTTGTCTTCGTCGTCGAGCCTTTCGTTCCGGGCCCAACCCTGCGCGAGATTTTGGATGCGCGAAGGTCGCGAGGCGAGGCAATGGAGCCCGCCGAAGTGCTTCCAGTCGCTGCGCAGTTGCACGCTGCTCTTGCCAGTGTGAACGGAACACTGCCCCATGGAGACGTGCGTGCCGAGCGAGTCATCGTCAGCAAGGAAGGCGTACGCCTTACTGGGGCGTTTATTCTGGCGGCCCTTCCCAAACAGGTATTCGCCGACGCTGTTACCCGTAATTCTGGGTGGCGCGCGTTGCTTGCGCCCGAGGTCGTCCGAGTCGGCACATCCACCGCGTCCGATCGTTACGGCGCGGCGGCAATTATCGTCGAAGCACTGACGCGCAAACCTCCGTCGGGTGTGCTGCCGGTTCTAAATGGTTCACTCGCAAGCATCGGCGACGAAGTCCGCGGCCTGCTCGCTCTCGATCCCAACGAGCGGTCGGCGTCCCTCGCCCCGTTGCTCGAATGCATCGCGCGCGCGGCGCACGTCGCAACCCCTCGCTTTGACCCCAGTTCATTTAAGCGACCACGTATCGCAAAAGCACCACGCCCGATGCCGACGGGGCGCCGCGATTCCTCGCCGCTTATCCATAAGAATAAGTTCGATGACGAAATCACGGAGGAAAGGCCGGCCAGCTTAGCTTCGCCAGCGTCTGCACCAAAAGCGACTCCGTCAAAGTTTCCATTGCATGATCCCGCCACGGTGCCGGAGCCAGCGCGCTTCGACAGCGATCGTCCAAAGAATGACGGCACCGATACTCAGCGTTACCCTGTGTTGCGCGAGTCTCAACCACCGGCATCTTCGCCGCCGGCACCTCTTCGGCGGACCGATAGCATTCCATCAAGCGTAGGTTCCGCCATCAACAAGCACATGCGACAGAACGGACCGCAAGCAATCGTGCCACCGCCGCCGCGCGGCCCTTCGAGTCACGCCCCGGCGACTGAAGACGACATTGATCCTCGCCTTATGCGCGCGGCTCTGGGAATTACGCTCGACGACGCTACGCTCGAACACGATGAAGTCCCGCACGCATCGCTGGCCACGATGGACACGGTGCAAGATTACGTGAACGGTGACGAGACTCAGCCCGTGCCGATCATGGATGAGGACGTTCGCGAGTCTCCGCGTCCGCGTCCCCTCACCACGCCGACGCCAATCCCGCCGCGCCTACGCAAAAGTGCGATGCCGCAGACCGCAGCGGAACGCAGCATGACGCCGGGCCCGTTGCGCAGTCCGCCGCCCATGCGGATGGGCTCGGTTCCCCCGCCGCCGCCGCCGCGCATTCCGAATGCAGCGATGCAGGCCTATCCGAGCGTCGCATTTCATGAGGGCCCACCGCCCACGGGAGCCATCACCACGCGCGGCGCCGAACCTACCGACCTCGTTCGCCACCCCGGCAGCGATTTCGACCGCGTCACCGTGCCGCCAGATCCGAACGCGATGACCATGAAACCGCACGCGTCCCGTTCTGGCACCGGCGTTTGGATCATTGGCGCCATTTTCTTAGGCGTGATTATCGTGGCGAGCGCAATTCTTTACCGCAAGCATCGCGACAAAGAGATCCACGAACAGCTTCTGCATCAACGCTTTCAAAACACGCTTGAAAGCGAAACGCGTTAGCGCGCGGGATACGTCTTACAAAGCGCGGGCGACGAGACCTGTGATGGTGCTCTTCGGCACTGCGCCGACTTGCTGCGCTACGACTTGGCCGTCTTTGAAAACGTAGAGGGTGGGCACGCCGCGGATGCCGAACTTCTGGGCCGTGCCCGGGCTCTCGTCGATATCGACCTTCACGACTTTGACGCGGCCGACGTATTCGTCGCCTACCTGATCGATGAAAGGAGCGATCTGGCGACACGGTCCGCACCATGTGGCTGTGAAATCCACGAGCACCGGGACATCGCTCTTCAAAACTTCGGCTTCGAAGCTCAAATCATTGACGGAATGAACGTTTTTCCCAGCCATGTTGCGCACCTCTGTCCACCCAACATGGGGCGCAAGGGCCACGAATGTCAACGGCGACGAACAAGTCCGGTTGCTAGTCCATCGAGGGGCCACATGATAGCTTTTCACCAATGCGTGAAAATCGCGTTTTCGTTCCACAAGATGCACTCGACCAATGGCTTTCCGAGGGTCGCGTGGAGATCCACGACAACACGATGAAACTCTTGCCCGACGGACAGCGTTTCAATCTGAAGACCGCGGTGCGTTTCACGAGCGAAGTCGCGGGTGGCGGCGATGCTCTGAAGCTGGTGGGCAAGGTCAAAGACATGGACCAAGTGACCGAGCTCTCTGGCGAATACAGCCAGGGCTCGGTGGTGCTCGGCGACAACGCGTACGAGGTCGTCGACGGATTTGTTGGCGAGGCAATTGTCGACAGCAAGTTCGTTCCCGCCCCCAGCGAGAAAGACTCGCACTCGAACGAAGACGTCGATCTGCTCGCGAAGTTTTTCATGCAGTCAAAACGCAAATGATTGTCTCGGCACTCTTCCTAGTGACCGCTTCGCTTTACGCGATCGCGTGCGTTCTTTATTTCATCTACACGTTGCGTGGCGAAGAATCCCTCGGGTCACGCGCGCCGGCTGCGCTCTTCTTGGCCATTCTCTCGCACGTGGCGTTTCTCGTAGGGGACTACGCAGTTGCGGGCCACATCCCCACCACGAACATTCAGCAGACACTGGCCGTCGCGTCGCTACTGATTGCGATCGGCTATCTGGTGGCGATGCGTAAGCACAAGCTTGCCGCATTGGGTGCGTTCATCACGCCGCTCACGCTCCTATTTCTGCTCGGCGCAGGATTTGGCAGCAACATCGCGCAAGTTCCCGCTGGCGTTCGTTCGATCATCTTACCGCTGCACGTAGGCGTGAACATTCTGGGGATCGTGGCTTTCGCGCTTGCGTTCGCGGTTTCGATTGCTTACCTGCTCCAAGAGCGCCTCCTGCTCACCAAGCGGTTGGGCGGTGTCTTTCAACGCCTCCCACCGCTGCACGAGCTCGATTCGTTGGGGTTTCGCCTCGTCACCATTGGTTTTCCATTGCTGACGATCGGAATCGTAAGTGGAGCGTTCTTCGCCGCGCGCATCGATGAAGCGGGCTCGACGTTCTCCATGTCCCATCTCACGGCGTACCTGGCGTGGATCTTCTTCGCCGCTGTGCTTGTCTTACGGATCGCGGCCGGGTGGCGGGGACGACGCGCTGCGATCGGAACGATGCTTGGCTTCTTCTGCGCGATCCTGGTGCTCGTTGGCTATGCGCTTCGAGGCATGTCGGGAGCGGCGTAATGAAGGGAGAGCTTTTCGTCGTCGGTCTGTCGCATCGCACCGCCCCTTTGGCGATCCGTGAGCGGCTTGCTGTGTCGGGTGAAAAGCTCGCCGAGGATTTGAGCGCTCTTTCGAAGACCTCTACGATGGATGAAGCTCTTCTCATCTCGACGTGCAACCGTGTGGAAGTCTACGCATCTGCATCGGACATCGCTGCGGCCAGTCGCGAGGTACGGAACTATCTGAACGGCAAAATTGCACCCGATGCCATCGACGGGCATCTCTACGAACGCGTAGGCACGGACGCCGTGAAGCACGCCTTTCGGGTTGCCTCGAGTCTTGATTCGATGATCCTTGGAGAGCCGCAAATTCTCGGTCAGGTGAAAACGGCCTACGCAACGGCGCACGCAGCGGGAACGCTCGGCACCTTGCTGAGTCGCTGCTTTCACCGCGCATTTGCAGTCGCGAAACGCGTGCGCACCGAGACCGGTGTTGCGGCGGGCACGGTATCGGTGAGCAGCATCGCCTGCGAGCTTGCGAAGAAAATCTTTGGCGATTTGCACGGACGACGCGTCCTTTTGCTTGGCGCGGGCAAAATGAGCGAGACTGCGGCTCGTCATCTACGCAAGCAAGGCGCTCAGCTTTACATCGTCAATCGCAGTCCGGAGCGCGCCGAGGAGTTGGCGCGCGTCTACGGCGGCATCGCCAAGCGCATGGAAGATCTGGCCCACGAGCTAACGCTCGCCGACGTGGCCATTACCTCAACCTCGAGCCCCGATTTCGTGATCACCCGCGAGCTCATGCAGAGCGTGCAAAAAGCGCGACGCCATCGCCTGATGCTGCTGGTGGACATCGCTGTGCCGCGCGACGTAGACCCGCGCGTTGGAACGATTAGCAACGTCATATTGTATGACATAGACGATCTGGAGAAAGTGTCCGGCGAGAATCTCGCGGAACGCTTGCGGGAAGCGTCCGTCGCCGAGCAGATTGTCGAAGGCGAAGTGCGAGAGTTCGAGGAGTGGCGCCGCAGTCTGGTGCTGACACCAACCATCGTGGCCCTGCGCGAAACCTTTCAACAAGTCGTGCGCGACGAACTAGCTCGCACCACCTCGCGATTGTCCTTGCGTGAAGAAGACAAGCGCGCGCTCGAGCGAATGGGCGAAGCGATTGTCACCAAGCTCTTGCACCAACCGCTGCAAGAGTTGAAGCGTGGAGCCGAAGACAGCGATGGAGCAGAGATGATCGCCGCCGTACGCAAGCTCTTTGACCTCGAAACATCTACGTCGGCCCAGGCCGTAAGCAACGCCGAGGCAGCTCCCGCCGCCGCATCACCCCAGAAGAAGCCCACATGAAACTGCGTGTCGCCACGCGCAAAAGCGCACTTGCTCTTACCCAAACGCGTTGGGTTATCGACGCTCTCAAGGCATTAACTCCCAATCTCGAGGTCGAAGAAGTGCAGATCGTGACGGAAGGCGATCGCATACAGAACGTCTCGCTCGCTAAGTTCGGCGGCAAAGGCTTATTCGTCAGCGAAGTCGAGGCCGCCCTCGCCGATGGGCGCGCCGACTTCGCCGTGCATTCCATGAAGGATCTTCCAGCGAAGCTCGGCGAAGGCTTGGCGATCGCGTGCGTGCCCAAACGCGAAGACGCTCGCGATGTACTGATCACCAAGGACGGCCTTGAGCTTGACGCGCTTACCGCAGGCGCCCGCATCGGTACGAGCTCCCTGCGTCGTAGCTGCCAGCTACGCGCTTTTCGCAATGACCTTCAATACAAGCTTTTGCGCGGTAACGTGGATACGCGTTTGCGAAAACTCGACGAGGGCGAGTACGAGGCCATCGTTCTCGCGCACGCAGGACTTTTGCGCCTTGGGCTCGCGTCCCGGCCTCTTTGGCCAATCCCCGCCGAAGTATGTTTGCCAGCCGTTGGGCAAGGCGCGCTCGCGCTGGAGGCGCGAGTCGACGACGTCGCGACCAACATGATTCTCGCCAAACTCGAAGACAGCACAACGCGCACCTGCGTCGAAGCGGAACGAGCCTTTCTCGCGATGCTCGACGGCGGCTGCCATGCGCCGATGGCTGCGCACGCGCGGATCGAAGATGGCGAACGTTTGCGCATAGACGCCATGGTCGGCGCGATGGACGGTTCGTCGATATTGCAGGCGGGCTCGGAACACTATTGCACTGGCCTTGACGAGGAGGAGCTGCGCAGCACGGCCATTCGCATCGGCCGCACGTTGGCGCGAAGCCTTTTGCAACAAGGCGCGGCGAGCCTTTTGGAAGAGGCGCGCGCCGAAGCCATGCGCGTGCAACAAACGCAGAGTTAGTGCGTCGCTTTCGCCCGATTTTCCTGTAGGATCTGCGCGCTCATGAGTTTGAAAGATGTTCTAAATACGCACCGTATCGTGGTGTGCGTTGGCTCGGGTGGAGTTGGCAAGACGACAACGGCAGCATCGCTGGCGTTGGCGGCAGCCACAGGCGGCAAACGCGTGCTCGTGCTGACGATCGATCCCGCCAAGCGTCTCGCCAACAGTCTCGGTTTGAATGAGATGACGACCGAGGAGCAGCAGATCGACAAGCGTCTTTTCGACGCAGCAGGCATCGACTGCAAGGGCACCCTCCACGCGATGATGCTCGACACCAAACGCACCTTTGACGATCTGGTTACGCGTTTTGCCTCGAGTGAGGAACGCAAGAACCGCATTTTGAACAACAAGCTCTATCAGTACATGTCCTCGTCGCTCGCCGGCACGCAGGAGTACATGGCGATGGAAAAGTTGTACTCGGTGCGCAACGACGCTCGCTACGACCTCATCGTGCTCGATACGCCGCCAACATCGAACGCCCTCGACTTCTTGGAAGCGCCGGAGCGCTTGGTGGGAATGATCGATTCGCCGGCGACGCGGTGGTTCATCGACGCGTTTGAAGGCGCGGGTAAATTTTCTTTCAATCTCCTGCAGAAGGGCGCCGCGTTCCTGCTACGGGGCCTTTCGAATTTCACAGGCGCGAAGTTCTTGGAGGAGGTCGCGAATTTTGTCGTCGACCTCAATGATCTTTTCGGCGGCTTTCGTGAACGTGCAAAGAAAGTGTCGGACGCGTTGCGCAGTCCCGAGGTCGCGTTCGTACTTGTCACGAGCCCGTCGCCGCTCGCCATCGAAGAGAGCCTGTACTTCAGCGACAAACTCTCGGGCGCGAACATGAGGCGAACGGCATTCGTCATCAATCAAGTTCACGCGCTCCATGCCGAGCCGAGTCGCCCCGAGAGCGAGCTTGCTGCAGAGCTCGCAAACGTTCTCGGCCCCACAGGCACCTCTGAACTGCTCGAGCGAATGCAAACCGCTCTCGATGACGAACGCGCGCGGGCCATTTCCGACCGCGTAGAAACCGAGCGTCTACGCACCCGCGGCGGCAAAGATACTCTTTACATCGAAGTGCCGGCGTTCGACACCGATGTCCATGATTTGCGCGCGCTCGCACGCGTGGCCTCGTTTCTCACAGGTGCGAGCGAGCTACGCATCGTTGAAGAGTGATCAAGACTTGAAGGAGTCGGCATGAGCACGTCGTCATTTTCCGCCATCGTTCTCGCCGCCGGCCAAGGCACGCGCATGAAGAGCAAGCTGCCCAAGGTCTTGCATCCGGTCGCAGGCAAGCCGATCGTGAACTGGCCAGTGAACGCCGCACTCGAGGCAGGTGCCACGCGAGTTGTAGTCGTCGTCGGCCATCTCGCCGATTCGGTTCGTGAAGTGCTCGGCCAACATTTCGGTTCGAACGTGGAGACCGCTCTGCAACCTGAACAGCGTGGCACCGGCGACGCCGTGCGCTGCGGACTTGCGCCACTGCAAGGAACGCAAGGCTACGTTGTGATTCTGAACGGCGACATTCCCCTTCTGCCAACGCGCGCTGTGACAGCTCTTGTGGATGCCGCGACGCATTCAAAGAAGCCTCTCTCCATGCTCACCGGTGTGATTGCCGATGCGACCGGCTACGGCCGCATGATTCGTGACGCTGCCGGCAACGTCGTCGGCGTGCGCGAACACCGCGATTGCACCCCCGAGGAACTGACGATTCGGGAGATGAACCCCGGCGTGTATTGCGCCGAGGTCGCCTTCCTTGAGAAGTCGCTCGCTAATTTGCGCCCTCAAAACGCGCAGAAAGAGCTCTATCTCACCGACATCGTATCCGCCGCAGCGCTGGACGGCGGCGTCGCTTCCATCACGTGGAGTATGGATGACCTGCACGGCATCAACGATCGCTTCGAGCTTTCGCAAGTTGATCGTGCGATGCGTTTGCGGATCGCCGAGAAGCACGCGAGGGGCGGCGTCTCGATTCGTGATCCGCAGCGCACCACCATCGATGCCGACGTCGAGATTGGTGCGGACACCACGATTGAAGCCAACGTCACGTTGCGCGGCAAGACCACGATTGGCGAAGGCGCATTTATCGATGTCGGCTGCGTTCTTGACGAGGTAGTCGTGCTGGCCGGCGCTCGCTTAAAGCCCTACACGGTCGCAACTCAGAGTGAGATTGGCGAACGTGCGCAAGTCGGCCCGTTCTCGCACTTGCGCCCCAAGTCGAAGCTTGGACCCGACGCGCACATCGGCAACTACGTGGAAACCAAGGAAACTACGCTTGGCGCGCGATCGAAGGCCAACCACCTTGCCTATCTCGGCAACGGAGTCATTGGCGAAGACGTCAACGTTGGTGCTGGCACGATCTTCTGTAACTACGATGGCTTTCAAAAGCACACGACCACGTTGGAAGACGGCGTGTTCATCGGCAGTGATTCACAGCTCGTAGCTCCTGTGCGTGTTGGCAAAAACGCCTACGTCGCCACGTCCACGACCGTCACAAAAGATGTTCCCGCTGACGCGCTGGCGATTTCACGCGTGAAACAAGAGAACAAAGACGGGTACGGCAAGAAGTTGCGGGGCGCGATGCAGGCGCGCAAAGACGCAGCAAAGAAAGGCAGCGCGACATGAGTTATCGCTCGCTAACCGTCGAGAACCAGGACGGCATCGCCAAGGTTACCCTCGTCGGCCCCGGCAAAGGCAACGCCATGGGCCCCGATTTCTGGCGCGAAATGCCGCTCGCCTTTCGCGCGCTCAGCGAAGATGAGAGCGTGCGCGTAATCGTGCTGCGCGGCAGCGGCGATCATTTTTCGTACGGCCTTGATCTGATGGCCATGATGACGGAGCTCGGGCCTCTTCTGTCCGGAGCACCGCTCGCTAGCGGACGCACCAAGCTCTTGCGCCTGATCGAGCGCATGCAAGAAGCGGCGAACTCGGTCGACGAGTGCACAAAGCCCGTGGTCGCAGCGATTCACGGTTGGTGCATCGGCGGCGGCCTGGATTTGATTTCCGCATGCGATGTGCGCATCGCGTCCGAAGACGCCAAGTTCAGTCTGCGCGAAGTAAAGATTGCGATGGTCGCGGACATGGGCAGCCTGCAGCGCCTCCCGCACATCATCGGTGAGGGACATACGCGGGAGCTCGCACTCACGGGCAAGAACATCGATGCCAAAAGGGCACGCGAAATCGGCCTCGTCAATGACGTGGTCGCAAGTCCAGAAGCGCTGTGGACTGCGGCCGATGCGCTCGCGAAAGATATCGCTGCCAATCCGCCACTCGTTGTGCAGGGCATCAAAGAAGTCATGCGCGAGGGACAAAACAAATCCACGCGCGAAGCCTTGCATCTCGTTGCGGTGTGGAACTCAGCCTTCTTGCAATCGAACGACCTAGGCGAGGCGATCAACGCTTACGCGCAAAAGCGACCGGGCAACTTTAAGGGCGAGTGAGCTTCGCAGCGAGCGGGTAGCGGCGCCCTGGTCCGAACGCTTTGCGCGTCACGATTAGGCCGGGCGCCATCTGACGCCGTTTGTATTCGCTGAGCGTTACAAGACGCACCACTCGCTCGACCGTCGCACGGTCGAGGCCAAGCTTGACGATGTCATCGACCGAGCGATGCTCTTCGATGTAGCGCTCGAGAATTGCATCGAGCACATCGTAGGGCGGAAGCGAATCCTGATCAGTTTGATCCGGGCGAAGCTCCGCGCTGGGCGCTTTCTCCATGGTGCTCTTCGGAATGAGATCCATTCCGGCTTGGCGATTTACCTCCGCCGATACTTTGTAAACGAAAGTCTTTGGCAGATCGCTGATAACGGCGAGCCCGCCGGCCATATCACCGTAGAGGGTGCAGTAGCCAACAGCGATTTCGCTCTTGTTGCCGGTCGTTAAAAGCAGGTGACCTGCGCGATTGCTGATGCCCATTAAGACCGCGCAGCGAATGCGCGACTGAATGTTTTCGAAGGTTACGTCTTTCTCAAATGTGGGCGCGATAGCATCGAGGTGGGGGGTTAGCCCATCGATGTAGGATTGAAAGAGTTGGTCGATTGGAACCTCGCGAAATTCGATCCCGAGATTCACCGCGAGCGCTTTCGCGTCGACCAGACTTCCTTCAGACGAAAAGCGGGTTGGTAACGCGACGCCGAGAACGTTCTCTTTCCCAAAGGCGCGCACGGCGATGCAGGCCGTGAGCGCGCTGTCGATGCCACCAGATAGCCCGAGTACCGCTTTGCGAAAGCCACACTTCTTCGCGTAGTCGCGCGTGCCAAGAACAAGCGCATCGAGCGCTGCGCCTTCTGCACTGGTGGCATGCTCACGAATGGGCCCGCCCGCCTTGATGTCGCACACGATTTGATCCTCGTGAAACTCGTGCGCACGCGCCCACACTTCGCCGTCGGGCCCAAAAACTGCGGAGTGTCCATCGAAAATCAAATCGTCGTTGCCGCCCACTTGGTTGACGAAGACGATTGGCCGCGAATGATGCCTGGCAACCTCGCGCAACATTTTTGTGCGGGCCTCGCGCTTTTGGAGCGTGAAGGGTGACGCAGCAGCATTGACGATGACGCTGGCGCCTTGCGCGACCAAATCAGCGATTGGGTTGCCTCGATAACGAAGGCCGCCCTTCACTTCGACGTCATTCCAGATGTCCTCACAGATCGTAAAACCAACCGAAACGCCGTCCACATCGACAACTGTCGACGCAATGCCAGGCTCGAAATAGCGATCTTCGTCGAAGACGTCGTACGTAGGCAAAAGACGCTTGTGCACGACGTGCACAACGCGCCCGTCGCGAATCACCGCGAGTGAGTTGTGAAGGCGGCGCCCCAACACTTGCTCGGCGCGTGACACAAACCCAACCGCCACCGTGATCGCCTTCGGCAGCTCTTTGCAGAGAAGCTCCACGCTCTTCTCCGATGACGCGATAAATTCTTGGTGCTCGAGCCAATCACGTGGCGGATAGCCGCAAAGCGAAAGCTCTGGAAAGACCGCGAGCTGCGCGCCCTCCGCAGCGGCGGCGACGGCAGCACGCACCGTCATCGCACGATTCCCTACGAAATCGCCCACGGTTGGATCCACCTGACACAACGCAACACGCATCACGCCCGCCTTATACCACCGCCCCCGAATACCGGCATGTCGCTCCTACTGCGCTCGAACTGAACGAAAAGCTACGGCCCGGAATCGTGCGTCCCTTCCTCCTCGCGAAAGGCATGCGTGCTGCTGAAACGAAAAGCTACGCGACGGTGCCGTGTAGCCTTTCCCCCTCGCGAAAGGCATGCGTGCGGCATTCGCAACGACCACTACTAGACTTCGAGTAGCGACCATCTTCGCAACGTACAGCGTGTGGCCTTCATTATCGTTGCTCGCGCCGTACGCGGTCCCAGCTCGCGGGGAAAGACTACACGGCACCGCCGCTAGTTTCTTCGTAGGTTCATCCGAAGGCATAGAGAGTCGTCCGACGCCTTTCGCATCCGCTTCGGCGAATGCCAATGAAGAAACTAGGCACGGAATCGTGTGTTCCTTCCCAGGGAGCTGGGACCGCGTACGGCGCGAGACCAAGCAAGGTGGACTGCACTCTGTACGGGGCGACCCTAGTTCGCGCGAGAAGAAATGGATTGGCTTGGGTGAGTGCCGCACGCATGCCTTTCGCGACTGGGAAGGGACACACGATTCCGGGCCGTAGCTTTTCGCTTCAGGCGAGCGCAACTCGGAAGGGACACACGATTTCGGGCCGTAGGATCTTCGTTCAGTTAGCTTGGGCGGGGAGATGGGTGGCGTCGCCTGGGGTCAGGACGATGAGTCGGTAGTCGCCGACGGGGACGCTGGGTGGCACGCCGAAGCTTGCGCGGAAGTCGCCCCCTTCGCGGGTGACCGTGACGCCGAGAAGCACTGCGCGATCTCCGCGTGGCGCGGCGAGCGAGACTTCGATGCGCATGCCGGGCAAGCCAACGCCGTTCGCATCGGCAAGATTGCCCGTCACCTGTAGCTCGCGACCACGAAACACGTCGTGATAGAAACTGCTCACGGCGATCGATACTGCAGCGCGCGTCTCGTTTGGATCAGCGGGACCGCTCGGGCGAAGGATTGCCCCCGGTCGCAACGCCGGCCCCGTGTGATTGCCGTTGGTGCCGCCCGCCTGCGTACCGCCTTGATTGCCATTGGTGCCACCGCCGGGTTGGGTCGCGCTTGGCAGCGGCGATTGACCATTGTCCGTCGTCGCGTCATCGCGCATGCCTTGCATATTGGTCGGCTCGCCGTTCGAGTGGGCAAACGTTTCGGGGCGCGGCAACATGTCGGGCAGGCGCGGCTGATAGCGCGGCGCATCTTGCGCATTGTGCGCGGTCAGGCCGTGCGCTGCGCCTCCGAGATCCACGCGCATCCAGCCGAGGGCTCCCGGCAAGCGAATTTCCGTCCACGCGTGCGCTTCGTTCTGCACAAAGCGCGCTGGGATGCCGAGCGCCTGTGCTGTGATCACGAATCCGTAGGCGCGATGGCGACACACGCCCTTCATCCCGCGCGCCAAATCGAGAAATATGTCGCCGCTATTGGGCGGTGGACGCTCTGATTCCTCAAAGGATCGAAAATGCCGCGTGAGCGTTTCGATGATGGTGCGATAGGGCATCCCGCGCCGAAGACCGAGCTCGTTCGCAAAGGTCGTGGCACGACGCATTACGGTGGCAGGCATCTCGGGCACCGTATTGGCAAGCTCGCCGATCGTAACGACGGCTGGGATCGGCGTGCTGAAATAGCTTTCCGGCGCATCCATTAAGAAGGTCACCCGCACTGATCCACTCATCGGATGGGTGGCGACAGCAAAGTAGTTGTCGGCTTCGTCGCGTTCAAAGCGAAGCAGGGTCTCAGGTTGCGTGCGTACGGTCAGGATGCGCGACTCCGGTGAAACGCTCGGTAGTGGAACCTCCGTGCCGCCTTCGAACTCGAGCACCACAGTCCCCCAGAACATCGCGCGCGCGCGCCCGTCGCGAGCCGGTGTGTCAGCACCTTCGACGGGGATGACCGTACGCATGCGCGATGCGATTGTAAGCACTGGCGTCACGCCATCTTCGGCCAGTGTCACCGCGTTGAGTGCGGACACCCGCTTGTACGGCGCAATCGCGGGGGCGAATGCTTCGTAGTAATCGAGATTGCTTTGCAGCTCGGTCAATCGGTCGGGACGAAACGTCGTCGAGCGACGCCCAGGCTCAGGCGTCGTATCGCCGGGCGTCGTGGGCTGCGAGCTCATCGGCGCTTCATCCTCGGGGACGTTCGAGCGATCGGGCGGAGGAATTACTTCGCCGTTAACAACGATGGCTTCTGGCGCATCGCCGCCGCGCGAAACGAGGAGCGACCCCTCTTCGCCGTGAACATTCGGTACGTATTCGTGCAGGACGGGCGGATTGTCGGCATGCACGGTGACGACGCACACCGCGGCGGCGAGTAGAAGCAACACTAAGCTTGTCGCGCGCTTCACGAAGGTTCCTATAGCTATTACTTCGGCTTCTCTGCGCCTTGTCAACGCGGCTCCATATTTCGCATTCGTGCGGGGCCCTTGAGCTACAATGCGGCCATGCTTCATTACGTCGTGCGTGGCTTTGCGTTTTCATGTGTGAGTCTTTGGGTTTTATTCGGTGTTGGCTGCGGCGACCCGGTCGAGCCAGCAGTCGACGGCGGCATCGTGATGCGGGACGCCAATATTCCGGACGGGCCGACCGCAACGATTTTGCGCATTCCCGAAACCGACCAACGCACCTTGCCAACGCTTCAGCACGAAGTGAACGTCGTCTACACCGAAGCGCACGTGCCGCACATCTACGCGCAAAGCGAACGCGATATGTACGTAGCGCAGGGCTTCATCGTGGCCCGCGATCGATACTTCACATTTGAGATCGCACGCCGCTTGGCACTTGGTCGCGTGGCTGAGCTCTTGGGCGACATCGGTTTGGCGACCGATCTCGACTCGCGCAGTCGCGGCATGGCGGTCATTGCCGAACGTCTCTACTCGTCCTTGACGCCCGATCAACTCGATATGTTCGCGGCCTATGCCGAAGGTATCAATGCGTACATCGACGCGGTCAAAATGAATCGCGCTGTCGCATCGAGTGAGCTGAGCTTCGCTGCACCGATCTTGGGGGCTCGCAACGCTGGCGAGTTGATGGAGAACGTGACTGCGCGCGATGTCGTTTCGTTTGCCGCCGTCGTCGTGTTTCAGCTCGGCTTCGAATCGCTGGATGTGGAGCGCGGGCGAGTCGCGACATTCTTACAAACCGCCTTCGAAGGCGATGCACACCAAGCGCTTCGCCGCAATGGCGCGATTGAAGACATCTTGAATCACGTCACCCCGATTCATGATGTCGTCGAAGCTCCGAACGGATTTGGCCTCGAAGATGGAACGACCACCGCGCGCGCGCATGTGCGCCGTCGCGGGCGTACACCCCGCCATGCGCGCCAAGCGCCGCGTGTCGCCACCGCCATGATGGAACGCTTGAGCGTGCGCAACGAACGTCTCGCGAAGCTTCTTCACGGGGGCCAAGGCGTCGACTTTGGATCAAACGCGTGGGCGGTATCGAACGCGGGAGCGGCCGATGGTTCTACGATCCTCGCAGGCGACGGTCACCTTCCATTTTCCGAGCCCGCTCTCTTCTATCAAATGGGCATGGATACCGAGCTCTTCGGCGGCGGTGACACGCACGTGCTCGGCCTCTTCTTCCCCGGCTATCCGTTTATGGCCGTAGGCACCAATGGCAACATCGCGTGGGATCAAACCTACCTCGACGCCGACGTGACCGATTGGTACGCCGAAGAGATCCAGCTCAACGACGATGGCGCGCCCACGGCAAGCTTCTTCCAAGGCGCGTGGCAGCCGCTCGTCTCGCAATCGGAGTCCTACACAATCCGAAATGTCCCCGCACTCTCGAGCGTGGGCCGCACCGATACGTGGACTCGCTACGAGACCTTCGATGGCCGACACATCATGTCGATCGAGGGCCGCGCTGCAACCGCGACCGAGACTTTGGCGGACGGCGAAACACTTTTGAACATCGGAGGCGACTACGTCGTGCCGAGCGATATCGACGGCGATGGCCACATCTCGGCGGTGAGCTTTGACTTCACGGGATTCGAAGTATCGAACATTCCCCAAACGAGCCTCGACTTCACGCATGCCGAAACAGTCGACGACTTCCGCGAAGCAACGCGTCGCTTTGTTGCCTACGCCCAAAACCTCGTCGCTACCGATCGCAACGGCGGCATCTACTACGGCAGCTACAACGCCATCCCTTGCCGCAACTACCTGCCGCGCAACAGCGAAGGCAATTGGAACGCTGGCGCCAATCCGCGCTTCCTTCTCGATGGCACGCAGTACGGCGGGTTCGAAATTCCGATCACCAGCGCGGGCATGCCCGATGAAAGCGCAGCGAGCAGCGATCCCGACAAGTGCCTCGTACCCTTCGATCGCTGGCCCGCCGTCATTCGTCCAGCGCGCGGCTACGTGGCGAGCGCCAACAACGACCCTGCCGGCATCAGCCTCGACAACTCACTATCAAACGATGAGTTCTACCTTGGCGGCCCCTGGGCACCCGGCTATCGCGCGCTTACCATCACGGAGCGCTTGCAAGAGCTCGTCTCGACACAGTCGACCACAGTCGAAGCGATGGCGGAGCTGCAAGGCGACCATCGCTCGCGCTTCGGCGCCGAGATGGTCGTCTATCTGCAGACCGCGATCGATCGCGCACGTACGGTCGCCGCGCAGAGCACGCGCACGCCTGCCGAAGATCGCTTGGCCGCGCTCTACCAAAGCGACGCTGCTGCGATCGACGACGTTCAGAACCGTTTGGAGACCTGGCTTTCGCGCGGCGCTGTCGCTGAATCCGGTGTCGAAACGTTCTACGAACACCCCACTGCCGATCAGCGTACCGACGCGGTTGCCACGATGCTCTTCAATCGCTGGTACCACGATCTCTACGCGACCATTTTCGGCGATGAAGATCTCGACGCGCTCTTTTCCACAGATTTTCGTTTCTTTTCGAGCACGACCTTCCGCCGCATCTACGACGGACGCGGCGCGACCAATCCAGAGCAGCTTGCGTCATGGAATCCGGACACGAACGAGTCGATCTTCTTCGATGATCGCACAACCACGGACATCACCGAGCTCAGCGACGAAGCAACAATCAGAGCGCTCACAACAGCACTCTCCATCCTGCGCAGCCCCGAGGCGTCACCCGGCATCGGCGGCTTTGGTAGCAACGACATGAACACGTGGTTGTGGGGCATGCGCCACCTTGTGAAGTTCCCTTCCATCCTCGAGCAATACGGCGGAGGCAACGAGATGATCGCGGCGCTCACCGCAAGCTTCGCAATCACGCCTCGCACGCTTCCGCTCGGCGAAGCATTCCGTGGTTATCCGGGCTTCCCACGTTCTGGCGATCACTTCGCCGTCGACGCAGCCAACCCGACCATCACGCGCGACGACTTCTTCTATTCGACAGGTCCCGCCATGCGCATGGTCATCTCGCTTGGAGCCGACGGCCATGTGTCGGGTCTAAACGTCATCCCTGGCGGCCAAAGTGGCATCACAACTTCCGACTATTACGCCGATCAAGCGGCGCTTTGGCTCGGAAACCAGGCGGTCCCGATGCGCTTTCACCCCGAAGACGTCGCGGCTGGCGCAATCGCGCGCGAAGTTCTCTCCCCCCCGTGACGCTCGGGGGCCTGGGGAGCATACTGTCCGGCACGCATGAGTTCTGTCCTGCACTACGCCATCGCGATCCTGGGGATATCCCTTTTGGTGATCGTGCACGAAGCAGGGCATTACGCCGTCGCGCGTCTCTTCGGGATGCGCGTCTTGCGGTTCAGCGTGGGCTTTGGTCCGCCGCTGATTCGCTATCAGCCGAAAAATAGCCCGACGATATTTCAGGTCTGCGCGATCCCCGTGCTGGCTTACGTGCAGATCGCGGGGATGAACCCCGCCGAGCCGCGTGATCCCAACGACACGGGACTCTTTCCAAATAAGAGTCTCTTCGCGCGCATCATGACGATCTTCGCGGGCCCTTTGGCGAACTATCTGCTCGCCGCGATTTTCATCTTCGGCATCGCGCTCAATGGCTGGCCCAAAGCACAGGTCATCGTCAATGAAGCACCGCGCGCGGGAACGCCGAGCGCACTTGCGGGGCTAGAGCCTGGCGATCAGATCTTGCGTATCGGAACCAAGTCGATCAAGTCGGTGGAGCAAATTCTCGTCCGCCACGCGCGTGCACCACGCGCAGATCTCGACTACACGATCTTGCGGCACGGCCGCGAGATTCACGTGCGCGTGCGACCGGACCCCGCGATCAATGGGGCCACGCCGGTCGGCCGCCCCCATCTGCGCGTGGTCATCGGCGATTTCAACGGCGCGACCGCCCCGGCGCGCCAAGCAGGCCTGCTCGCCGGTGATCGAATTCTGCGCATCAGCGGACACGAAATCACATCCATCGAAGACGTGATCGCACAGAACAGCAGCAATGCCGGCCGCGTGCTTGACTACAACGTACGCCGTAACGGTCGCGAGCTTCACATCCCCGTGACACCCCGCAACGAGAACGGCGTCGGACGCATCGGTGCCGTTTTGCACGGCGATACGATGGAGCTCCCCATACTCGGCGTAGCTGTGCGCACGCGCTTGGGCTATGTCCCGGCCAGCATCACCTCGGCGCTGAAGAAGACGGTTACCTATCCGTATTCGTTTTCGGTGAAGCAGCTCGAAGGCATCGTTTCTCAGATCCAGAAGCGGTCCACCGAAGGCATGTCGAGCATCGTGGGCATGACCCGCGCAGTCGCAAGCGTCGCTGAGAGCGGCGCACGCGACGTCATCTTCTTCCTTCTGCATCTCTCGATCGCGGTTGGCTTCTTCAACCTCTTGCCCTTCCCGGCACTCGACGGTGGCCGCCTCATCTTCCTGCTCTTCGAAGCGGTCACGCGCAAACGCCCCAACGAGAAGTTTGAAGCCATCGTGCACACGGTTGGCATCGTCGTGCTCCTCGCCTTCGTTGCTTACATCACAATCGTGCGTGACTTCTCGGGCTGATCCGCACAAATGAATCCCGTCGAGTCGCGCGTCGCCGCCAATCATCTGCATCACCACGTTCTGACGTGGAATGACGCTGAGCGTGCCGAGCCAACCATCGTCTTGCTGCACGGTTTCTTGGACATGGCCTGGAGCTTTCGGGATCTCGCGAATCTGCTGGCCGATGCCGGTCATCGCGTTGTCGCCTTTGATTTTCGCGGGCACGGCGAGAGCGAGTGGGTCGGGCACGGAGGCTATTACCACTTCGCCGACTACGTGCTTGATCTCGACGAGCTCCTGCCGAAGATTGCGCCGACGCCCGTGCATCTCGTCGCGCACAGCATGGGCGGCTCGGTTGCCGCTCTTTACGCGGCGTCGCGACCAGCGATGGTTAGAACGCTTACGCTCGCCGAAGGATTGGGACCACCCGAGCATCCCACAAGCTTTGCCATCGACAAGATGCGCGCGTGGCTCGATGGCGTCGCGCGTGTCCGGCAAGCATCGTTGAAACCGATCGCGTCGATCGAAGAAGCTTTCATGCGCATGCGCGTACAAAATCCTCAACTGCCCGAGGAGCTAGGCCTCTTTCTCGCCGAGAAGGGAACACGCGAGCTTCAGGGCGGCGGTCGCATGTGGTCTTTCGATCCTCTGCACCGCACCACTTCGCCGACTCTTTTCCGCCGCGACGTCTACGACGCCTTCATCTCCAGCATCAACATGCCCACGCTGCTGATACGGGGCGAGCACGGTTACCGCACGCCAGACGATGACGAGCGCTCAGCCGTCGTACCAAACGCTACGATGGCAACGATCAAAGGCGCGCACCACATGATGCATTGGACCCACGCCCCCGACTTCGCCCGCCTAATTCTCGATTTCATTCATCGCTGAGGGACGCTCCGAACAGACTGCGTGCAGGATTTTGCCCTGACCTTGGACGCGCCCGCAGCGAGAGGAGGGAGTGTGCTGAAAAGCACATGACCGACTGGAGCGAGCATCGGCGAGGTCTACGACCTCTCCGCCGTCATCTGACGGACAAGATCAGGGCAAAAGACAAGCGCACCAGCGCCTTTACAGGCTTGCTGGGGCTTCCTACACTGCGCCGCGTGGATGGGGGGCTCCCGTCTTGTGCTTTAGTGGAGGCGAAAATGCGTACGTTTGCTTACTCATTGATTCTGACAGGGTTGCTCGGCGTAACGAACGCAGCCGTTGCGCAAGACCCCGCGACCGACTCGGCGGCGGACGCGACTAACACCATCCCCACGACGGATGTCACGGCGACCTCGGCGGTCAGCACCGACCCGGTTCCCACCGCGGAAGAAACAGCCATCATGTCCGACGAGCAAGTCCTCCACGAAGAGAGCTCGCCCGTCGAGAACGTGCGCGACGATAGCGATCCCTACGAAGATCCACACACCGGCTACTACTTCGCCGGCGTGATGTACCGACACATCATCGTTCCAACTTTCATTCAGCATCTCTTCGCTGACGGCGGCGTGACCGCGTCGGACCCGGGCGTCGGCGGCGAGTTCACCTACCGCAAGGACGGCTTTAGCATCACCGGCAGCTTGTGGTGGCAGAACTTCGCGTTCGTCAATCCGTTCCGCACCAACGGCGATAGCGCTTTCAATACCGAAATCATCAACAGCAACTGGTCGTCGATCATCGGCGCGGTTTCGTTCATGTGGTCCACGCCCTTCAACGACATGCTCGCGCTCGAGTACGGCGTCGACCTTGGCCTTGGCGTTGTGCTGGGCAACGGAACGCGCAGCGAGGCCTATCCGTCCAACGGACCGGGCAGCGTCGGTGGCTACCACGCGTGTTCGATGGCGAACGACCCGAATGAAGTCCCAAACGGCGTCTACTGCGCACCCAACCCCGGTGGCGGCACCAGTGCGACGGACGACCAGAACGGCGAGCACTACAACGTGACCGCGCGTAAGTGGACGGATGGCGGCAGCGTTCCCAACGTCATCCCCTGGCTCGGCCTCCCGCACATCGCGCTGCGTTTCAAGCCGGTTCATCAGTTTCAAGCGCGCCTTGATATGGGCTTTTTCGAGGCTTCTTTTTCGGCCTCGGCGCTCAATACGGCTTCTGATACGAAAGTAGAAACATGAAGAAGACGTTGAAGCTCACCGCGGTGTCGTTGGTTGTTTGTGGAGTCGGAGTTGCCGCTCTCGCCTTCGGGCAAGATCGCCATCCGCCTCCCGCAGATCCGACCACGGCAGCTTCACCGCAACCCATCGAACGCACAGCTGAGGATACGGCGCGGCGCGCGCGCGCAGTAGCGCGCTTCGGCAACGTAACGATCACGCTCGGCCAGGTTGAAGACGCCATCAACAACATGGCGCCCTTCATGCGCGCTCGCTACAACGATCCGGAGAAGCGACGCGAGTTTGTTGATAGCCTGATTCGCTTCGAGCTCATGGCGCAAGAAGCCGAAAAGCGTCACTACGGACGAGACCCAGATGTTGTCCGTGCGGTGAAGCAGAACGCCGTGCAGCAATTCATCAAGGCCGAGTTCGATGATCGCATCACCATCGAGTCCGTTCCGATGGCTGACGTGCAGGCCTACTACAACGCGCATCCCGAGGAGTTCAATCGCGCCGAGATGCGTCGCGCAAGCCACATCCTCGTTGGCACACGCGAAGCCGCACAGGCGCTCGTCGCTGAAGCGCGCAGCGCCGATCCCACCGTGTTCCGCGCATTGGCGCGCGCCCAAAGCCTCGACACGGAGACCAAGCTGCGCGGTGGCGATCTCGGCTATTTCACTCTCGATCCGCGCCCCGGTGTGGCAGACGAGCAGATTGATCCTCAGCTGACGCATGCGGCCTTCGCGCTGCGTGAAGTGGGCGACGTGAGCGATCCGGTTCAAGTCGGCAATCAGTGGAGCATCATCAAACTCACCGGCACGCGTCCTGCCGAGTCGCGCTCGGTCAACGATTCCGCACCGTCGATCCGCATGCGACTTTGGCGCGAGCGCCGCACTGAAGCGCTTGAAACTTTCGTGACCGAGTTGCGCACGCGTCTCCACGCCGAAGTGCATCCCGAGCTCGTGAACCCAATTCGCCTCGACCCGCCACCGGAAGGCCCCGGCGGAATGCCCGCGACTCCCGGCGCACCAGGTGCAGGCCCCGGCACACCACCCGGCCATCCCCCAATGCCCGGCGCACCCCCCGGCCACCCGCCGACCCCGTCGGCCCCTCCCGCTCCGCCCGCAGCGCACTAATCACCGCGATCAAAGGCGGTTTAACCTGCCTTTGGGCCGTTAAACGCGCGGCACGCTGTGTGGTGTCGGTTGACCCCATTGTTTAAGGTGGGTAGCCTGCTCGCATCAATGTCTTCTGAATCGCGTTTGCCGGAAACGGCGGTCCAGCACACCAAAGTCACGTACATCGACGGAAGGCCGAGCTCGATCACGCTCCGCCGCATCCAGCTTGTCGTGATGAACAGCAAGGGTGAGCCGACCCAGCACGTCTTCGATAAAGACACGGTGACCATCGGCGCGGTGGAAGACAATGACCTCGTTCTCGAGGACGACACGGTCAGTCGCAACCATTGCCGCATCTGGCTCGAGGGCGATCACTACATGATCACGGATTTGCAGTCGACGAATGGAACCTTCGTCAACCGCGTGCGTATTCGTGAAGCCTTCTTGAAGCCCGATGTCACCGTTACGCTCGGCAAAACTGACATCCAATTCGCGCCAGTCGATGAACGCGTGAACATCATGCCGTCGGACAAGCAGCGCTTCGGTGAAATCATCGGCCGCAACGCCGCGCTGCGCGAGATCTACACCATCTTAGAAAAGATCTCGCCGACCGATGCCACCGTCATCATCGACGGCGAAACCGGCACCGGCAAAGAAGTCGTCGCGCGCACCGTGCACCAGCAATCGCGTCGCCGCGAAGGACCGTTCGTGGTTTTTGATTGCGGCGCGGTTCCCGAAAACCTGATCGAGAGCGAGCTTTTCGGCCACGAAAAGGGCGCTTTCACAGGAGCACTGGCGACACGTCAGGGCATTTTTGAAATGGCCAATGGGGGAACCGTCTTCTTGGATGAGCTCGGTGAGCTCGCGCTTGATTTGCAGCCGCGTCTTTTGCGCGTTCTTGAGCAGCGTGAAGTCAAGCGCGTTGGCGGCAGCAAATCCACCAAGGTCGATGTTCGCGTCATCGCGGCGACCAATCGCGACCTGCAAAAAGAAGTCAAAGCGGGACGCTTTCGCGAAGATCTTTTCTACCGCTTGAACATCGTACGTGTGTCGCTGCCGCCTCTGCGTGAGCGCAAAGAAGATATCCCCCTTCTCATCAAACACTTTTTGAAGAACGGAAACTTCAACCGTACTCGCGAGGGTGAACGCAAAGTTTCTCAGATCTCGCGCGAGGCTCTCGATAAGATCATTGCCTACGAATGGCCAGGGAATGTGCGCGAGCTGCACAACGTCGTCGAACGCGCGGTCAGCTTCGCCGACACGGACACCCTCGAAGTTCGCGATCTTCCCGAGCACGTTGCACATCAACGCGCCGCAGCGCCGCCGATCGCTCCGCGGATGCCCGAGGGACAGGTCGGCCGTGCAAGCGCCGCGTCCGATGCCAACCTCGTAGCACCATCGGGCGTGGCACCTAACGACGCGACCTTCAAAGACGCGAAAGAGAAATGGGTCGCAAGCTTTGAGCGCGACTACATCGCGCAGCTCCTGAAGAAGAACAATCAGAACATCTCGCACGCGGCGCGCGAGGCCGACATTGATCGCAAGTACTTCCGAAAGCTCATGAAGAAGTACGGCCTACACGACCCGATCGCCGCCGATCCCGACGACGACGCAGGCGACGACGAATAAGGCTCAGCAAAACACCCGGAATCTTCGCCGTTTTTCCGGTTGCGTGAGTTGGATGGAATGGGCAAAATGAATGGCCATTCACAATGCCGAACTTCTTCACAGAAGAGCATGAGCTATTTCGTAAGCAGGTGCGCGCCTTCGTCGAGAAGGAGCTCGCGCCCAATGCTGACGCGTGGGAAGACGCGGAGCTTTTTCCAAACTCGGTCTTCAAACGCGCGGGCGAGCTTGGTATTACGGGCGCGCATTATCCGGAAGACGTCGGCGGCGGTGGCGGCGACTATTGGTTTAGCGTTGCCAAGAGCGAGGAGTTCGCGCGCATCGGATCGGCGGGGGTCAGCATGGGCCTGCTTGTGCAGAGCGACATGGCGACTCCCTGCATCAATGATCTCGGCACGCGGGAGCAGAAGGAAGAGTTTCTTCGGCCTGCCTTGAGCGGCGATAGCATTGCAGCGCTCGGCGTAAGTGAGCCCGGCGCAGGCTCCGACGTAGCTGGCCTTCGCACGACCGCGAAGAAGGTTGGCGGCGACTACGTTATCAACGGTTCGAAGACGTACATCACCAACGGCACGCGCGCCGATTTCGTGACGATGTTGGTGAAGACCGATCCGGATGCGGGTCATGCCGGCATCTCCATCATTTTGGTGCCAACGAATGTTCCGGGATTTTCAGTTTCTAAGAAATTGAAGAAAGCCGGTAACTGGGCGAGCGATACGGCGGAGCTCTTCTTTGAAGACGTAAAAGTTCCCACGCGCAATCTGCTCGGCGAAGAGGGCAAGGGCTTTTACTATTTGATGCAGAATTTTCAGTCCGAGCGACTGATTGGTTCCACGAGCTCGATTGCAGCCTGCTATCGCGCGCTCGATCGCAGCGTAGAGTGGGGACGCGAGCGTAGCGCCTTTGGAAAGCCCCTAATCAAGCGCGAGTTGTGGCAGCACACCTTCGTCAATCTCTACACGAAGCTGGAAGCGGCCAAAGCGCTGACCTACAAAGCTGTCGAGCAATACAACGACGAGAAGTACATTCGCAAAACGGAAGTATCGTTCGAGACGACCAAGCTCATCAGCATGGCCAAAGTATTTGTTGGAGATCTCTCCGGCGAAATCATGGATACCTGTGTGCAGTTTCACGGTGGCATGGGCTACTTGGAAGAGTTGTGGGTCGCGCGCGCATGGCGTGATGCCCGCTTGTTTCGCATCGGCGGGGGCACCACAGAGGTGATGCGATACGCCATCGCAAAGATTCTCGGATTCTAAGTTCTAGGTTTCTACCGTTCCGGTTTTCAAGAGGAGAACGTCATGGGTAATGCATGGATCGTCGACGCGGTACGCACTCCGCGAGGCCGTGGTAAGAAGGACAAGGGCGCGCTTTCCAACATCCATCCGCAAGAGCTGATGGCCCAGACGCTCAACAAGCTCGCAGAGCGCACCAAGATCGACAAGGGTGCTGTTACCGACGTCGTGCTTGGAACGGTCTCGCAGGTAAACGAACAAGGCGCATGCATCGCGCGCAATTCAATCCTGGCGGCAGGCTGGCCGAATGAAGTGACGGGCGTGTCGCTCAATCGCTTCTGTGGTTCAGGATTGCAGGCGGTGAACTTCGCCGCGATGGGCGCAATGGCCGGCGTGCAAGATCTCGTGATCGGCGGCGGCGTTGAGAGCATGTCGCGCGTTCCGATGGGATCCGACGGCGCGGGCATGGACGGCGGCAACATGGAACTTCGCAAGAAGGTCTTTCAGATTCCGCAGGGTATCAGCGCCGATTTGATCGCAACGATCGAAGGCTTCACGCGGGATGATCTCGATAAATTCGCGGTCGAGTCGCAGCGAAAAGCCGAAGTCGCTCAGAAGGAAAACTACTTCAAGAACAGCCTCTTCGCGGTGGTCGATCCGGCGACAGGCAAAGTGGTGCTCGAGAAGGACGAGTTTCCGCGTCATGGCGCAACGATTGAAGCGATGCAGCAGCTTCAGCCAGCGTTCGAGATGATGGGCGCGATGCCGGCCGGCTTGAACGGCGAAACCTTCGATCAGCTCGCGCTCGCGCGCTATCCGCAGGTTGGCAAAATCAATCACATTCACACGGCAGCGAACTCGAGCGGCATTGTGGATGGGGCGTGCGCTGTGTTGATTGCATCAGACGAAGGTTTGAAGAAGCACGGCCTCAAGGCGCGCGGTCGCATCCGCGCGATGGCGACCGAAGGCGCGGAGCCTCTCATCATGTTGACCGCGCCGACTCCGGCTTCGCAAAAGGCGCTTAGGGCAGCGGGCATGAACGCCAAGGACATCGACCTTTGGGAGATCAACGAAGCGTTTGCCACCGTTCCGCTACAGACGATCAAGAAGCTCGAGATCGATCCGGCTAAGGTGAACGTGGCTGGCGGCGCGATTGCACTTGGTCATCCCCTTGGAGCGACTGGCGCGATGTTGCTCAACACTGCGCTTGATGAGCTTGAGCGTCGCGGACTTGCGACTGCGCTGATCACGTTGTGCATCGGCGGGGGCATGGGCATCGCGACGATTATCGAACGCGTCTGATCCAACCTGTTTGCAAGTCGGTCCGCTACGGGCAGACACAAAAAAACCTCCTGCGACAGCCCAAAAGACAAGTTTGCTTTTGGGCGCCCGTCTCCGGAGGTTTTTTTGTGTCTGCCCTAGTGAGTGACGTCGCAACACGCTGCGACGGGATTCGATGGCGCAATGGATGGCGCGATGGGTGGGACGATTGGGGGCGCGGGCGCTGGTTATTCGGCGGCTTCGCAGTATTCGAAGCGTTCGGGCAGCGCAGGGGCGCGGAGTTCTTGGCGGTAGCGGATGAAGCAGCGGTGGCCGGCTTCGAGGCGCATGAGCGCGCCTTCGGCGAACGCTTGCGCTCGCTCGGGGTCCTCTTCGACAAGCGGCATGAGCGCTTCTTTGTTCCACGCCTCCGAATGCTTGATGTCGAGGGTTGCGTGCAGGGCATAGTAGCGCCGCACCTCGCCGTCCACGCCAAGGCGCTTCAGACCCGCGTTGACGAAAGCGGCGCGACCCGGCGCGGTGAGCTCGATGACTCCGAGCGCCCCGATCGCGTGATAGGCATAGCGACGATTCGCGGCCAGCGCGATCATCAGGTTGCCTAGCGCGATCGATTCCCACACGGCGGGATCTTCCCCAACGCGCATGGAGGACGCGAGATGCGCAAGCATCGGCCCGTGCATGCCAGACGCGGTCCCGCGTCCGAGCTCGTCCCAATAGTTGCGCGCAAGCTCGAGCTTGGCTTGCGGCGGCAGCTTGATTTGCGCGAGGGCAAGCAGATCGTCGAAGCCAGCTTCTCCGGCGACCTCCTGGCCGAGAAACCACTTCATCTCGCGTATCGTGGCCTCTTCAGCGAGCCACGGAAAAAGAATGTCACCTTGGCCGGGGCCGATGGCCTTCAAATTCTCGAACCATTCGATGAACTCGCGCGCATTGCGGGGAGCTTTCCTCGCGCGGTCCACGACGTTGGCGCGCTCTTCCTCGACGAAACGAATTTCATTCGCCCGCGCTACAAGCTCTTCCTCAAGACCCGCATGCCAATCGTCTGTGGGCAGCCGAGGCGTGAAGCGCTGCGCGTTAAAGCGGTTGAGCTGAAGGTGAAAACCTGCGTGAGCTTGCATGAGAGAGTGGCATTGCAAAGGCCAAACCAACGCTATTTTTACGGCATTTCAGCCCTCTCTGGATCCAATCGGTGTCGCATTTTTCGACACATGGATCTCGCGCGAGATCAATTGCTGCAGATGAATTACACGTCCTGGGAGTTCTGTTTGAGGCGCTTATTGCGCAGAATAATGAACTCGCCGAGCACGGTTAGATGGACCAAAGAGCCCGTACGTCGATAGCTCGTAACGGCTTGCCACGCCGCACGACTCACGCCCGCATTGGCCAAGGAGGCTTCATTGGAACGACTGGTACTGGATAGCTCGAAGCATTCGGACGTTGCGACCGCTGTGGTCGCCAAGTTTCACCGAGATGTGGTCGAACACGTGCGATCGACTGTCGAGAGCGAACCCTGGGTGATGGTTGGCATGGCGCAGAACCCTGTCGTCAGCGCAGCGCGCAAATTCCTCGATAGCGAGAACATACCGTACAAGTACATCGGCTACGGCAGCTACGTCTCAGAATGGAAGAAGCGTTTGGCGATCAAACTCTGGGCAGGCTTTCCGACATATCCGATGATCTTTCGCCACGGCGTTCTGCTCGGCGGCCTGAGCGAGCTAAAGAAGTTGAAAGCCGACGGCAAGCTTCTCGGCTAACGGTCTCGTGTGGGCAGGCGGTGCAAGCGGACCCGCCTGCTAACCGGTGTGATATCCAAGAACGAGCGCGCGAGCCAGAAGGTACCAGCCGTCGACGAGCACAAAGAGCAGAAGCTTAAACGGCAATGAGACCGTTGTCGGCGAGAGCATGTGCATGCCAAGTGCGAGCAGCACGTTGGCGATCACCATGTCGACCACGAGGAATGGAATGAAGACGAGAAAGCCGATCTGAAATGCTTCTGCGAGCTCAGTGATTAGGAACGCCGGCAACACCACTAGAAAATCATCGCCGGTGATCGAGGCGCGTTGATCAACCGGACGAGCGCGGCGCGCCAGATCGAGAAACAAGCGCATTTCACGAGGATTTGCGTTGTTTTTGAGAAAGCGGCGCAGAGGCTCTTTGCCATCGCGGACAGCCGAAAAAACGGCATCTGCGCTATCACCGGCAAGCGGGTCGTTTACGTTCACGTGCGCAACCGAAGGCGCGACCGCATCGGCAATCTGCGAGCCCACAGGGGCCATCACATAGAGCGTGAGGATCGCAGCAAGCGCTGAGACGACGGTGCCGGATGGGACCTGGCCGGTGCCAAGGGCGTTGCGCAAGATCGAAAAGACGATCGAGATCTTCACGAAGCTGGTCGCCGTCATGAAGATAAAGGGAACGAGCGTCAGCAATCCCAGCGTGACGATGGTGAGCAAAGGACGCGAGGTGAGCGACGCTGGGTCTTGCGCGGTCGCGGTCGAGGCCACGATGAGCGTCGACACAAGCACCACCGCTCCAAAGAGCCAGCTGGTTGCGCGCCTCATGAGGGTTTGTCCTCATCTTGAGCACGTCGAAACTTCTTCATGACTTCTGCGAATGTTGTTGCCCGTGCCGGGTCGTCGGGCGGCAGCTTGTCTCGATCGATTTCAGTGAGCAGGGACGGCGCACCACCGTCATCCGCGCCAATCAAAAGCACCCGGCCACCTACCTCGATGAGATAGAGAGAGCGGCGCGTGTCGAGTACGGTGCGCTCGATGACGCGAATGCGGCCGCCAGTAGCGCCGAGGCCCAGCCCCTTCTTCGCGCCCCACTTCAAAACAATCCACGCGAGAATGCACACGCCTAGAAGTGCGAACAGCGTCTGCAGCAAGGCAGCGCCGTAACCTCCAGGCAAAGCAGCAGCGCCGCTTGCCTCCTGCAGTAGCAATCCCCCCATGAAGAAACCTATTGGCTACTCAGCGGCGTCAGCGACCGCTTCATCTCCGAAGTTGACGGACAGGGCGAGCATCTCGGCGACGTCCATCTGAGCGATTTGATCTTCTTTGTCCTGCGACTTGATGCCGTCGGTGAGCATCGTCATGCAGAAGGGACACGCACTTGAGATTGTCTTGGCGCCCGTGTCGATGAGCTGAAGCGTGCGCTTCACGTTCACGCGATTCTCGTTCTGCTCTTCCATGAACATCTGCGCGCCGCCGGCGCCGCAACAGAGGCCCTTGTTCTTATTCCAGTACGGAACTTCGACAAGCTCGACGCCGGGGATCGCTTGCAGAATGCTGCGCGGCGATTGGTACACATCGTTGTAGCGACCGAGGTAGCAGCTGTCGTGAAATGCAACGCGTCCTTCGACCGGCTTCTCAGGCTTGAGCACGCCGCGCGCGACGAGCCCGTTCAAGAAGTCCGTGTGATGCACCACATCGTACTTGCCGCCGAACTGCGGGTAGTCGTTGAGGATGGCGTTGAAGCAGTGCGGGCAGGTCGTGAGAACAACCTTCTTGTCCGCGCCAGCGCTGTTGAGCGTCTCAACGTTCTGCTGCGCCAAGATCTGAAAGAGGTATTCATTGCCAGCGCGACGTGCCGGGTCGCCGGTGCACGTTTCGTCGGTGCCAAGGATGGCGAACTTGATGTTGGCGTGCTTGAGCAGCTTCGCCGTCGCACGTGCAACTTTCTTCGCGCGGTCATCGTAGCTGGCAGCACAACCGACCCAGTAGATAACGTCGACATCGGGCGCGTCCCCGACAAGGGGAACGTTGAGCCCATCCGACCAGTTGGCGCGATCGACCTTGGAGTAGTTCCAAGGATTGCCGTTGGTCTCAAGAGCGTTGAACGGCTTCATGAGCTCAGCGGGGAACTCGTTTTTGATCATGACCTGTTCGCGGCGCATTCCGACGATTTTGTCGACGTACGAGATCATGACCGGGCATTGCTCTTCGCACGCGCGGCACGAGGTGCAGGCCCAAATGACATCGGGGTGAATGATGTTGGGCACGAGCTCGACCGGCGCGTGCTCGCGGAAATACGCATCTTCGGGCGGCGGTGGATTGGTGTGAAGGCCTTCCTTCACGCCAGCCTCATGCACATGGCCCTTCGTGTTGGGCGAGCCCGTGATGTAGTGCGCTTCGGTGTCGTAGAGATGATCGCGAAGCGCGAGCGTAAGGTGCTTCGGGGAAAGCTTCTTGCCCGTGATGTAGGCGGGACAGTTGTCGCTGCAACGGCCGCACTCGGTGCAGGTGTAGAGATCCAAAATGTGCTTCCACGACAAGTCCGTGATCTTGGCGATGCCGATCGGCTCTTCGCGTTCGACCTTGCCTTCGATGTCCTCGACCATCGGAAGCTGACCACGCGGCGTATGCGGGCGGGCAAAGACGTTCGGGATCGACGTGATGATGTGAAAGTGCTTCGAGAACGGAAGGATGTTTAGGAAGATCAAGACGAAGCTCGAGTGCCACCAGAACCCGGTGTGCGCGAGTACGTTCAGCGTGCCATTGGACATTCCTTGGAAAGCCATGGCGAATATCGAACCGACGGGAGACGCCTTGTTGAAGTGCACGGCTTCGCCAGCAATACGAGCGTGCATCGCTTCCGACGCGCCGTCGTACGTCATGTCGGCGACCATCATCGAGATGATGATGCCCAAGATGAGAAGGCCCTCACCGCTCAGCGTCATGCGCTGATCCTTCTTGATCACGCGGTAGTAAACGAACACCAGCGCGCCCACGACGACCAAAGCGCCGAAGATGTCCTTGATGACGTTGTAGCCATCCCCGATCAACGTGCCCGCGCCAAAGATGCCCCAAACGTCGAAGGTCGGGTCGAAACCACGACCCCAGAGCATGACGCTGCGCAAGAGCAACACGCCGAAGCCAGCAAAGATCATCATGTGCGCGATGCCCGCGACAAAGTAGTAGGGCATCTTCTTCTGGCCAAACGCGTAGACGAAGGTGTCTTCGATGCGCTTGATGAGCTCGCTACCGTAAATGGAGAAGCGCGGCTCGGGGGCGCCAACACGGAGAAGCTGCCATCGCCTATTTGCCGACCAGGCAAAGAAGCCTGCGCTCAAGACGAGAACCATGGTCATCGCAATCGGATTCATCGTTCCTCAGTTCACTTCGGGAGCTTGGCGTCGAAGAACGCGCGTAGCTTGATCAGCACCTTTTCTTCGCGGGCGAAGCTTGGTGACTCGTAGGATTTGGCAAAGCCGCGAACGTCGGACAAGAACTCGGTGCGTACGCGTTCATCCTTGATGATGTCGTCCACACTGCGCCCACGAGCTGCGCCCTTGCGGAGGCCCTTCACGTACGTCTCGAGACGCGTGTAGTTGCTGTCGAGGAACTCTTTGAGCATGTCGCATTCGCCAGCGAGCTTTTCGACATGCGCGACTTTGGAAGATTCGCCCTTCAGCATGCCTTCGCGCAGAGCGAGGTCGGCCGAGACGCGTAACACGAACGCATCGTCGAGATATCCGATGTCGTCGACGCCATCGGGGATGAGATCGAGGGTTTTGAAGAGGTAGTTCAGGCCACCGGCGAGCGTCTCGCGCGCAGATTGCTCGACGCCTTGGTCACCCAAGAGCGCGGCAATATGCTCGGCATCTTCCCCCAAGGACTTAAGCCAGCTGGGAAAGGTATCGAGGTAGTTCTGTGTGTCGCTCATCAAGCCTCCTAAACAAAGACGGGGCGATCATAGGCAGCGTGCCTGCATCGATCAATAGCGCGATCCGGCTCTTTTCGAGGGCAAGCGAAGATACTATTCTCACAGCCCATGCGCAGGCACGTCCCACTCATCGCTGTTCGGTTGGCCTCTCTCATCTTGGCCTCGGCTTCCGTCCTGACAGCGTCAAGCGCAACGGCTCAAACGCCACCTGTGACTGCAGACGCGCAAGCGCAGCCAGCGGCGAGCCCCACACCTGCCGCACCGCCTCCCCTTCTCGTCGTGATGATCGGTGATCGCAATGCGACAGCCGCATGGGAAACAGGATTTCGCGATGCGTTCTTGGCGAGCCTTACGCCCATGGTGCGGGGACGTTCGGTGACGCTCGTATCTGAGCCGCCGGCAGTCGCTTCGTTTGCATCGTGCCGCGCTGCAGATTGTATTGGCGCGGCCGTTGCGAATGCCCACGGCATTGGCGCGTTGATTGTTCGATTGCGCATGCGCGACCCACGCACCCTCGACATGCAACTTGAGCTCGTCGATCCCGTCAGTGGTGCCCCGCGCCACGAAGCGATGCGCGGGCTGATTCCAATGACCGCAAGGTCAGCACCCAGCTCGGTGCTCGTTCCGCTGCTCGAGCAGCTTGGTTCATCGATGCCTACGCCGCCGCCGGCACCGGCAACTCTTCTGATCACGGTCACCGCCGATGACGCAAATGTCGTTATCGACGGACACGACGTGGGCC
Source organism: Sandaracinaceae bacterium (assembly GCA_016712745.1). Lineage (GTDB taxonomy): Bacteria > Myxococcota_A > Polyangia > Polyangiales > JADJQN01 > JADJQN01. The sequence goes on along the minus strand of JADJQN010000003.1, from coordinate 1,624,986 downwards.
GCAGCCCCATAGCTCCCATCAGCATGCCCGCCGGTCGCTACACGGTGGTGGTCACGCGCGCGGGCTACGAGTCACTGACGCGTCTTGTGCAAGTGGGCGACACCGGCCCGACCCGCGCTGACTTCGATCTTGTTCCAAGCGAAGAGACGGCCGCCGCCATCGAGAGCTCGGCCACCGGTACCTTGGCCCCCGCTTTGGTCTCCGAGCACGGCAGCGCAAACGCGCGCGATGGCGCAGGTGCAACCGAAGAGGAAACACCCATATATCTGCGCTGGTACGCAATTGCAGGCGCAGCGGCTGTGGTTGTCGCTGCGGTTGTAATCATCGCTGTGGCCTCCGGCGGCGGCGAAACACTTCCACCCAACGGCATTCCCGTGCCGCCCATCGTGCGATGAAGGAGATCAAGATGAAGACCCTTCAACTCACTCGTTCAATCTCGCTCGCGACTGCGCTCGTGCTTGTGCCGAGCTTTGCTGGTTGCGGTGGCGAAGACGTTCAAGCGCCCAGTTATATCGTGCGCGTCCGCTCCACGAATGTTGTCGTGGATGCAGTCGACGATCTCGTGATCACAATTACGCCCGCAGACCCCGCCGATCATTTTGCACCTCAATCGGGCGAGCAGCTCTTCGAAGACGGTCAGGTTCGCACGACGGTTGCGGGTCGCGACTTCGTCATAACCTATACCGGCGATTGGGTGCGGTCGCATCTTCGCACGTCGAGTGATGCGTCCGTTGCGTTCGAAGTCGATCTTCCTCTCTATGCGTTGAGTGATGCGGACGCGCCGTCACGAGGGGACCCGACGCTGCGCGCGACGATTCGTCGTGCGGGCGTGGCCATTGCTGACGGACCGACTCTTCTGGATTGGCCGCTTATCGGTGGTGATCTGCCTAGCAGTAATCTTCAAGTTCAATGTAGTACCGGCCACGATGCAGAGTGCATGAATATGTCGCCCCAGGTGACCGACGATGTGGGAATGTAGTTGCGCATGGTCGTTGCGCTGGCAGTTCTTTTTGTCACGGCGTGTGGTGCAAGCGTCGTTTCCACTGAGCTACCCCGGCGAATGGGCGGCGTGCGACGAGTGGGCACCTTCGTGTCGCCTTCGTCGTACGAGGCCTTCGTGCGCGCTGAGCGAGCGATGACACGAGCCGAGCTCGAGGACGCGGTCTATCAGTACCGCTACGCGCTCGCTGGCGCGTACGAGGATCCGTTCGTGCTTGCGCGCCTGGCGATTGCGCTGGATGCCGTCGGCCGTCGCGATGACGCCAATGAGGCGCTTTCTCGCGCACTTCAGCTCGACGCGCAGTCCGAAGCGGCGTGGCTTGCGCGCGGCGATATCGCCGCTCGTCACGAGGAGCACGCGAGCGCGATCGCCGCCTATGAACAGGCGGCAAGCGCGGAGATCGGTTCCATCGACGGCGCTCTGAAGCTCGCCGAGGCCCTGCGCATCAACAACAGTCCCGAGCGCGCCAACGCAGTTCTCGAGTCGCTCGCGCAACGGGGCGGTGAGGGCGGACTTGCGGGGGCGCGGGCTCAACTCGCGATGGCTGTGGCGCGTGACGATGGCGAGAGCATCGTAGCTTCCGCGCGTGCCGTGATGCGCATCGCGCCCATGGCGACCAGTGAGCTGCGAACACTCGCCGAGCGCGTGCTTGAAAGCGGCAACGCACGTGGCGCTCTGCAACTTCTTTCGGCCGTTCCCGATTCGGCAGGGGATGAACCCTTGCGTGTTCGGGCGCTCTTGGCCGCAGGTCGTTACGCCGACGTCGAAGCCTACTTGGCCACGCACGAGTTGAGCCGCCTCGGCAACACTCTTGAGATCGCCAAGCTCTACCTCCAAGCGCATCGGCCCGCGCGGGCTCTCGAGCTTGCGGAGGGTGCATTGCTCGAAGGCCCAACCCCCGAGGCGCATTACGTCGCGGGAGCTTCTGCCTATGCGCTTCTATCAAACGACCGCGCCGCTCTGCATCTTGCCGCGGTACCGCATGGAGCGCATGAGTACACCGCCGCACGAACGCTTCTTGCGCGCATCCTGCTTTTGGAAGGCATGCAAAGCGAAGCGGGCGAGGTCTTGCGCGCACTCGCCGCGAGCAATCCCGACGACGCCAACAGTCCCAGCGACGCAAACAATCCCAGCGACGCTGACCTGCGGGCGCTGCGCGAAGCCTCAAGCTTGCCCGCGACTCACTGAGCTAAGCTAACTTCTTCTCACTGCTGGTCGGGGCGAGAGGATTCGAACCTCCGACCTCACGGTCCCGAACCGTGCGCGCTACCAGGCTGCGCTACGCCCCGTTTGAATAGCGGCGGAATCTAGAAGGGCTGTCTTCCAGTGTCAAGACAACCTTCGAAAAGAGAAGACTTGGTAGGCATCTGGGCCATTCGCGTCACTGCTCCATGGGCCAAGGCGCAGGCCCTGATCCGCATCCACCGCCATGCCGCGCTTGGCGATCAGCGCAGAATCGAGCTTTAGATCGGTGTTCTTCTCGAGCAGATGGCGCACAACCTCGATGCCTTCGGCCTTCGTCGGCGAACATACGGAATAGACGAGCACGCCTCCGGGCCTTACGAGCGTTGCGGCACGCGACACGATCTGCGTCTGCAACGCAGCCATCCGAGTCAGGTCCTTTTCGCTCAAGCGCAGCAGTATCTCCGGCCGCCGATGTACCGTGCCAAGGCCCGTGCACGGAGCGTCGACAAGCACGCGATCGAAGCTTGCCGTGAGACCACCGGCTCCCACAGCGAGGTCCACGCCCACAAGCTCGATGCGGGAAACATCCACACCGAGACGCTCCCCTTCAACGAGCATCTTTTCGAGCTTCTCCGGGTAGACGTCGGCGGCCGTCACATGACCAGTTGAGCCAACGTCGCCCGCAAGCACCATCGTCTTGCCGCCACGTCCAGCGCACGCATCGAGAACGCGCTCGCCTTTCTGCGCGCCAACAATCTCCGCGATGACTACCGAGCCCTCGTCTTGCACGGCAAACTCGCCCTCGGCATAACCGGGCCACGCGCGCGGATCTCCCGCATCCTGCACCAAGAGCACGCGATCAGAGAGCGTTCCTTTGGTGATGATCGCGTCAGGGATTTTTGCGCTTAGTTTTTCGAAGTATGCGTCGCGCGAGATACGATCGGTCTGCACGCGTATCGAAATCGGCAGCGGCATGGTGCGCTCACTCACGAAACGATCGGCCCGCTCTTGGCCGAGCGACGCATTGAGCTCTTTGCGCAACCACAGTGGCAGCGACAACGTCAAAGGCGGCGCAGGATTCTCCGGTCGTGCCGTGGTGACTTTGCGAAGAATCGCATTCACGAGGCCTCCAAGTTTTTTTCCGCGAAGCTATGAAACGAGATTAACGGACTCATCCACCACAGAATGCACAGGAATTCGGCTCAAATACAGGATTTGATACGCGCCCGTGCGGAGAATCGCGCGAATGTTTTCGTCGAGCGACGCTGCGGGCTTTGTTAGGAAGCGCGCGAGCTGTGCGTCGATATCGACAAGTGATCGCAAGGTGCCGTACGTGATCTCGGTCGCGAGGGCGATGTCTCGAGGCGCAAGCTTTGCGCGTGCAAGCTCGGCGTCGAGCGCGACTGCGGCGAATGCATCATCTTTGGCGACGCGCATCAGGACGTGTGCCGCGACCGAACGAGCCGACGAAGTACGATAACTCATTCAGGCTCCCCGCAAGGCGGCGACGATGGCTGGCCATTCCCGCGTAAGATCATTGGCAAACGCGAGCACGACCAGCAGTACTAGCACGGTGAGTCCAACAACCGACGCATACTCGCGAATGCGCTTGGGCAATGGCTTGCGCGTGATCGACTCGATGGCGAAGAACATGAGATGACCGCCGTCTAGCAGTGGGATCGGTAGCAGATTGATGAGGCCGACGTTGATGCTTAGAAAGGCCATCAAGTTAAGATAGTTGAACGCGCCTTCGTGGGCCGCGACTCCCACGACTTCGAAGATCATCAGTGGGCCGCCAATGGTTTTCACACTCAAGCGCCCCTGAAAGAGACGCAAAATGGAAAGCAGCGTGACATCGACGACTTCCCACGTGCGGTGAATCGCTTCGCGTATCGCGTAGGTGATTCGGTGTGGATTCTCCACCGACGCCGGCGCGATCCAGTTACGAACGTAGTAGCGGTCGGCAACCTCGCCGCTCTCATCACGCTCGCCCATCGGGAGCGTGATTTGCCGCGACATCGTGCGATCGGCGCGTCTCCACACCAAGGTGTGCGACTGGCCGTCGCGCATACTATCGAGGAAGTTTGCGTAGAGGCGTATGGGTTCGGCATCCAGTTGCTCCAGGCGATCGCCGGGCAAAAGCCCCAAACGGTGCTCAATCGAGCCTTGGGTGACCTGCCCCACGTATAGCTCAGCGCTCTCGATACCCGCGCGCTCGATTCCCGATGCGCGCCCGGGCTCGGGTGTCACCGTTGCCACGTGAGGCTCATAGACCTCGAGCTCGACGAGGCCGCCGAGTGCGTTACTCACGCGCGTGGGATGCAGGTACGTGATGGGCGTGAGTGCGCCGCGATTTCCATCGAGCGCCGTCACAAGATCGGTCCATTTGGTGGCCGGTCTATCGCCTGCGCGAATCACCAAGTCGAACGTTTGCAAGCCTGCCGCAGCCGCTGGACCCGCTGCATTGGAGATTCCGATCACCGAGCTTGCGAAGATCGGCATGATGCCTATCCACGCCATCTCGTCTTGGCGGTCGAGCTCGCGCGAGACATGTGTCAGCTCCGGCGTGACGGTCACGGTGAGCTTCTCCTCGCCGCGTTGCACCTCAAAATGCAGCGTTTCCCCAGCGCGTTCAGCAACGGCGCGCTGCACTTCGTCGAAGGTTGAAACCTCGTCGCCATCCACCGAGAGAATCTGATCGCCAGGCACGAGACGGCCATCGGCCGGAAGCCGCGGAAGCACCGTTCCCACAATCGCCGGGGCCATATGCGTGTCGCCTAAAAAGACGACGAAGAAGAGCATCACTGGAAAGACCAGATTCATCATTGGCCCAGCAAAGACGATGATCACCCGGCGCCACAGGGGTTGCGCGTAGAATGTGTGGTCGCGGTCCTTCTCGGGAACGATGTCGTGTGGATTCTCGCCCAGCATGCGCACGTAGCCGCCCAGCGGAATGGCCGCTATCGCGTACTCGGTACCCGCACGTTTCCACTTAATTATTTTGCTGCCAAAGCCGAGTGTGAACTCGAGCACTTTGACGCCAAAAAATTTCGCCCAAACGAAATGGCCGAGCTCGTGCACGAAGATGAGCACGCCGATCAGCACGATGAAGTAAACGAGATCCATCGAACAGGCGGAACGTAGCAGGGCGATAGGGGGGAATCTACGGCTCTTCGCGCAGCTTCCCGAACGACGGGTGCTCATGTAGCGTGGAGTGGATGTCCGCCGTGCCTCCGTTTGAAGGAAGTCGCCCCAACGTCGTCGGCCACGCCGCGGGTATCGTCGGCGAGAGCGCGCCGATGCGGGATATGTATCGAATGCTAGAGCGGGTGCGCACGAGTCACGCGACGATTCTCGTCACCGGGGAGAATGGAACGGGCAAGGAGCTTGTCGCGCGCGCCATTCACAACGAGAGCCCGCGGCGCACGAAGCGCTTTGTTGCAACCAACTGCAGCGCGTTCAACGACAACTTGCTCGAGAGCGAGCTTTTCGGTCACAAGCGCGGCGCGTTTACCGGCGCCGTTTCTGACAAACCCGGACTCTTCGAGATCGCCGACGGCGGTACCTTCTTCATGGATGAAGTGGGTGACATGTCGCAAGCATTGCAAGTGAAGCTTTTGCGCGTGCTGCAAGAAGGCACCTTCATGTCAGTCGGCGCGTCGGAACAGAAGCACGTAGACGTCCGCATCATCGCGGCGACCAACCGCGATTTGTCCGCGATGGTGCGTGAGGGAACCTTCCGCGAGGACCTCTTTTACCGGTTGCACGTCGTCGCGATTCACGTGCCGCCGCTGCGCAAGCGCCTCGATGATATCCCCCTCCTCGTCAAACATTTTTTGGGGCGGCTTGAGAAGCGAGACGGCAAGAAGAAGTCACTCACCGCTTCAGTCATGCAACACCTCCACGATCATTCGTGGCCGGGGAACGTGCGGGAGCTCGAGAATGAGATCGAGCGACTCTGGGTGCTCTCGGGCGACGACGCGGTGATCGACGAGACTCATATGAGCGATCCGGTGCGCCGCAGTATGCCGCCACCTCCGCCCGCACCTTTTGAGAACATGCCCAGTACGCAGCGTCTGCCCGAAGCGGTCGAGGCACTCGAGCGGCACATGATCACGGAAAGCTTGAAGCGGACCAGAGGCAACAAGACTCGCACCGCGCTGGAGCTCGGCATCAGCCGCCGCAATCTCATTCGCAAAGTGCAGGCCTACAACCTTGTTCCTTGGAACGCCAAGGGAGATGAGGACCCGTGACGCCGCTTGTGCTCGTCGCGGAGCCGGATCCTTCGCATCGTCGAATTCTCGAGGACGCCTTTAAGTCGGCGGGCCACCGAGTTGTAAGCGTCGACAGCGGTCAGGCCGTGCTGGACCGCGTGGCGCGGGAGAAGCCCGATCTCATTTTGATGGCGCGCGATCTTCCCTTTGGGGACGGGATTGAAGTGCTGCGCTTGCTGCGCGCCGATGCGCACTATGCCGACGTGGGCATTTTGATTGCGACCGATCGCGACGATCTCGACGGCGCTGCACCGGCCATTGCTGCCGGAGCCGACGACTGCGTCACGCGGCCCTATCGAGTTGTGGAAGTACAGCAGCGTGTCCGCAACGCGTTGCGACTGCGCGCCGCTGAAAACGCCATCGCCTACGCAATGTCAGATGCCGAGCGCACGGACCTTGCGAGCGGCCTGGGCACACGTGCGCACCTCGACATTTGTTTGGACTATGAAATCGCGCGGGCCCAGCGTAACGGCTGCGCCCTTTCCTGCGTTGTCGTGCGGGTCGTCAACTACAAGCAATGCCTCCGTGACTTCGAGACAGAGGATGCACATACGTTGATTAGCGAGCTCGCTCTTGGGCTTTCGCACTCGTTGCGGCAAGTCGATCAGATATTTCGACACGCGGACGACGAGTTCGTACTGGTACTTCCCGAAACCGACGAGACTGCCGTCCGTATCGTCATCGAACGCATGCGTGAATCCGTGCACGGAGAAGCCTTCTGGAAGGACGCTCCTCCCATGCTGCCCCGCATCGCGATCGGAGCATCAACACTTCCCGCATTGGCGACTGCGCTAAACCGAGACCTCGTCGCCGAAGCCGTCATGCAAGTGGAGCACGACCCGATCTTGCGCGACGGTTAGTGGCAGGGGCCGCCGAGACTCTCCGCGAGCGCGCGCACCTCGGCGATGGCCGGATGATCAGGTGCGACACGACAAAAGCGTTGATACGCAACGAGCGCTTCCGCGTTGCGTCCGCCACGACGCAAACAGTCTCCCTCCAGGCGAAGCGCCGCCGATGGTGCTCCTTGGGCGAGCGCCTGCCGAGCCAATGACACGCAATCGTCGAAGTTGCTCGCACGTTGAGCTTCGCGTGCCTGAGTCAAAAGCTCCGACCCAGGTGGGGCACTGCTTGCCGGCGTGGGTGGCGTCGCGGGAATCTCTGCGACAGCTCGCGCCGTCTGTCGCGAACGACTCGCGCTAGAGCGTTCGATGTTGGTACGCGCCGGGGCCGCTCGATCAATGCTGGGTGAGGGCGGCTCCGCTCCCACGGGTATCGCCGACGCGTCGTGAACAAGCATCGCGCCGCTATCGAGCTCTGCCAATAGGCCAGCGTCGAGTGCGACTGCAGCCGAGACAAGCGCCGTTGGCGAAGCGGGTGCATCGTCGTGCTTGCCACAATAGGAGAGTCCGAATATCGCGAGGGCGGCCGACAACGCGCCAGCGACAATGGCAATGACGAGTACGAAGGACTGGTTGCCCTGCATGGGCAAGTTGACACTTGGGTCCGCCGAAATGTTCGGCTCGTTCGGCTGGGCGGCGGGCTGTACCGCGTGCGCGGGCGATGGCACTGCGGGCTGCGCAAAGAGCGATGGATTCTGCTGGAGAGTCTTGGGCATCGCGCGCTTTGGCGTTTCGATCGCACGATGCGAAGATTCAATGTCTCGCTGCGGAGGCTCGGCCGGTTGTACGGCTAGCGGCGCGTGTGCATCGGGCTTTGCCTGTGGCAGTTGGCCAAGTGTGCCCGGGCGCAGAGCACCGGCGAATCCGACTTCGCTCACTTCGAAGGATCCACTTTTCGGCTCAGGCGGTTCGCTAAAGCCGAAGCTACCCACGACGCGCGTGGGCATGCCGCGCCGAACCGGTTTGTGCGCCGCTTCGTGACCGACCGCGTGAATATAGGCATCCACGAGATCCGCCACTTTCGCAAAACGCGCGCTCGCAAGACGCGACATGGCGCGCATCACGACACTGGCGACTGCTTCCGTGACGTCTTTGTTTACTGATCGTATTGGAACTGCGTCGCCGTGCAGGATAGCGACGAGAAGGTCGCTAGGGTTGGTCGCCAAAAAAGGTTGCTGGCCTGCAATCGCTTCGTAGAGAATCACGCCCAGCGCGTAGATATCGACACGCGTGTCCAAGTTCGTGTCCGCCGCCAGCTGTTCGGGCGACATGTAGCGCGGCGTGCCCAAGACCTGCCCCGTCATTGTGAGGCGTTCGCTGCCGAAGACTTTCGAGATGCCAAAGTCCAAGAGCTTGACGTTGATTTCGCCGGTCTGCGGATTGCGCGCGAGAAAAATGTTGTCGGGCTTCAGATCGCGATGAACGACGTTTTTCGCGTGAGCGGCGATAAGCCCAGCGCCCGCGCCCGCCAAGAGCGTCGCGAGCTCTCGCGGCTCGATGGTGTGCTCACGGCGTAGCAACTGCCCCAGCGTTTCGCCTTCGAGCAACTCCATTGCAAGGTAGAGACTTCCGTCGCCGACCTCACCGTAGGACTCGATTCGCACGATCGCGGGATGGGCGAGTGCGGTGAGTAGCTCGCCCTCACGTCGAAAACGAGTCACGGCCTCGGGAGTCGAACACAGATCCTTGCGCAAGAGCTTGAGCGCCACCGAATGTGCGAGTTGCGTGTCGTAGGCACGGTATACGCTGGCCATGCCGCCCGCACCGAGCAGTCGCTCGATTCGAAATCGATTTGCGATGAGGGTGCCCTCTTGAAGCACCTCGCGCTTTGCGGGACCCGGATCGACCATCGTGCACGCGCATGATCGAGGGGCCATCGGCTATCGTCAAACGGTCTTGTAGATCGGCATTTTGACGCGCAATTCCTTGACGTCCCTGGGGGATGGTTCTACCACGCGAGCATGCTCGACAGGCAGCGCGGCATTTTGTTCATGGTTGCCGCAGCGGTCGGGTTTGCCGTGATGAACTCGCTTGCAAAGCTGCTTGCAAACCATGGCGTTCCCTCGACCGAGATTGCGTTCGCTCGCTCGGCGGTAGGCGTACCCATGTTGCTGCTGATCGTGCGCGCGAAAGGCTTGCCGTTCACCGTGCGTAACCAGCGAGCGATGTGGTTGCGGGCTCTCGCCGGCAGCGCCGGTTTGATTTGCACTTTCCATGCTCTCTCAACGCTGCCCTTGAGCGAGGCGACGGCGCTGCAAAATACCACTCCACTTTTCGTGGCGCTGCTTGGCTTTATCTTTCTCGGCGAGAAGGTACGCACGCGCGTTGTTGCCATGCTCATTGCCGGCTTTGTTGGCGTGGTGCTTATTCTGCGACCGCAGAGCGGAGATTTCGCAAACGGCACAATCGCCGTTTTAGCGGGGGCATTTTCCGCGGTGGCCATGGTCTCACTGCGCAAACTTGGGGCGACTGAGACACCGGAAATCGTGGTTCTTTGGTTCGCTATTGCGGCGGCTTGCTTTACGTTTGTGCTCTCCGCCAAAACATTAATGATGCCTGCACCCATCGACCTTCTCTGGATGGTCGTCATGGGCGCGGTAGGCACGGTCTCGCAGATCTGGATGACGCGCGCCTACGCGCTCGATATCGCGGCGCGCGTGGGCGGCGGCGCCTATGTAAACGTGGTCGTTTGCGCCATCATCGGCGCGGTCTTTTTTGCTGAGCCATTGGCGTGGGTCTCGGCCATTGGCATCGCGGTTATCTTGCTCGCAGGCTTCGTGATCGCGCTCGACGCGCAATCAGCGAGCGCTAGTACACGAAGTAGATTGTAAGCAAACGCACGAGCCATACGCCGATGGAGCCGCACGCAAGAATCAGCGCCATCTTGTCGACCGACAGACGCTCGAGCACCGCGCTGACCGAGAGACCTCGCCAGAGACCGAGCAACGAAAACGGCAGCGATACAAGGGTGGTCAAAAAGAGAAGAACGCCAAACGCGTTCGCACGCGACGCGCCGATGACTTCGCCGCGCACCATATGCGCAAAGCAAGTCGTTAGGCCGCAGCCCGGACAGGGAAGTCCGGTCCACTCGTAAAAACCGCAGGGCGCGAGTCCGAGTTGCGTGTGCGTGCCCAGCCCCGCCGCCGAGGGCGTCAAAAACGCTGACGTGACAACGACCGCAAGCGGCAAGAAGAACAAAATAGCCCAGACGATTCGCATGCCGAATGCGTTCGAGGGCGCACGCATCGTAAAGGCGTGCTCGGGGGCAACGCCCGGCGGCATGGGTTGAGCCGGCTGGGCCGGCTGGGCCTGTAAAACTTCAGTCATCGACCCCCAAAGTCCGACACGCACTCGGCTCTCCGTCAAGTAAGCTAAGCGTTCCTATGTTCGTCCACTTGCTCGATGGCACGTACGAGCTCTTTCGCTCGTATTATGGCGCCCCCTCTTCCACCAATAGCGCCGGTATCGAAGTGGGGGCCACGCGCGGACTCATGCGCTCTCTCGTCGCCCTCCTCCGCGAACCGGACGTGACGCATATCGGCATCGCCTTCGACACGGTCATCGAATCCTTTCGGAACAAACTCTTTGACGGATACAAAACGGGCGAAGGCATCGACCCGCTGCTCTTCGCGCAGTTCCCTTTGGCAGAGCGCGCATGCGAAGCGCTGGGCATTTGTACCTGGCGCATGATCGAGTTCGAAGCGGACGACGCCGTCGCTACCGCTGCTGTGCGTGCTGCCAAAGATGCACGGGTCAAGCAAGTGCGCATCTGCACTCCCGACAAAGACCTCGCTCAGTGTGTGGAGGGCGATCGCATCGTCACCGTCGATCGCATGCGCGACCGCGTCTATGACGAAGACGGCGTGAAAGAAAAGTTTGGCGTGTCGCCGGCGAGCATCCCTGACTACCTTGCGTTGGTCGGGGACACGGCGGATGGAATTCCGGGTGTCCCGCGTTGGGGTGAAAAATCTGCTAGCACCGTACTCGCCCGCTACGAGCACCTGGAAAAGATCCCCGATGACGCGGCCGCGTGGGACATCAAGGTAAGGGGCGCAGGCGCGCTCGCAGCGGAGCTTGCATCGCATCGCACAGAAGCGTTGCTCTATCGCACGCTTGCGACCGTTCGGACCGACGTTCCGCTGGCGGAGAGCTTGGACGATCTCGAGTGGCGCGGCGCCGATCGAGCCGCACTGACCGCACTCTGCGAGGAGTTAGGCGAGAAATCCTTACCCACGCGCGTTACCCGATATCGCGATTGATGGAAGAACTTGCCCACAGACCGTGGTAGCTTTGCAGCGAGATGAAGGGCCCGTCACCGCTCGTTGGCTACAACACGAACGTCCGTCACAAGGGCAAGGTCTATCATATTCAGACCGAGGACTCGGGGCTGAGCCGTCCTCATCTCATCACGCATCTCTTCGCGGATGGCGGACGCATCGTTTCGTCGCGCAAGACGGACTACGCAGCGCACGTCGGACGCGACGACTACGCCGTCGTCGTAAAGAAGATGATGCAAGAGCAACACAAGGCGATGTTCATCGCGTTGCACGAAGGTGAATTCGACGCCGAGCTCGGCGAAACAACCGGCACAGTTGCCGCGCCGGGGAACATCACAACCGCGAAAGGCGAAACTCCATCGCCACTCGCTGCAGAACGACGCTCTCTCGACACCGAAGCTCTTGAGCAAGCGGCCGCCGCTGCTGCCGCTGACGCCGGCGGCACGATGACCGCGGGCAAGTATCAGGCAACGCGACCGGCGAAATCGCGACCGTCGTCTCCGCCGCGTGCGGGCGCACAGACACAGAGCGAATCGATCTTTGGTGGCGATGTGCTCAGCGAGAAGTCTCTCGACGAAGTCATTTTGAGTTACCTCGCCGAAGACCTCGACGAAGACGAGCTCTAACCCGTGCCTGTTGCGCCTGTTCTTGGCGAAGGCTTAGTCACGCGTACCTTGCGCATCGCCGACGAGGACGTGGTGTGGCTGCGCGGAGTGCTGGATGGTTACGAAGGCTTGGCCATGTTGTTCGGCGACGGCACCGGCAAGATCACGCTTGCTGCGCCCGCCGACCGCGAAAGCGAGCTTGACGCCCTGCTGGCCGACCTGCGGCTCGAGGCCGAATTCACCCAACTTCCCTGAACCCAACGACTACTTCTTCAGCTCGTAGCTGAGTACCATGTTGCCGTTCTTGAATGCCCGCGAGTCCACAAGCTTCAAGCGCGCCTGCTCTCGCACTCCGTCGAACATATTCTTTCCCGACCCCACAACGAGTGGGTTGACGACGACCGTGTACGAGTCGATCAGTCGCTCCTGTGTAAGCTGCGACACAATCGTGCCGCTGCCGAAGATCATTAGATCCTGGCCCGCTTCGCTTTTAAGCTTGCGCACGTATCCGATGAGATCTTCTTTGACGAGAGTCGTGTTGTTCCAAGTCGCTTTGTCGAGCGTGCGCGAAAAGACGAGCTTCTTTGCGCTGTTCATTCGCTCGGCGATCTTTGGCTCGCTCTTCATGCCTTGGGGGCTTGGCCAGAATGACGCCATCATTTCGTAGGTACGACGGCCGAAGAGAAAGTCGGCGACGCCCTGCTCGGCATTCTCGGCCGAGTACTGGTTCCACTCGGCGTCTGCGTTCCGATGGGCCCAACTCATATCGCCATTGGCATCGGCAAAATATCCATCGAGTGACGTGTGATTGAAGACGGTGACTTTGCGCACGGGCGTTAGTCTAGGGTCGAGCGCGAATGGAGAAAAGCAAGATCTCTGTGCGCAAAGCAATCAACCCACCCAGTACTGAGCGGTGATTGCCGATCAAGGAGTGTGCTGGTGCGCTCGAGCCTGAGAGAGCAGCCGCGAAAGCATTTCGCATAGCTCCTGGTTCGTCGAGGAAACCGAGCAAAGTTGCCCACGACTCTCTTCTGCCCAGGTCTCGAGTAGCTGGATGCACTCGGTCTGCGTAGCGGGATCATTCAACTGGTGCGTGAAGCGCGCGTTAAGCGAATCGAGAGCTAGCTGCGCCGAGTAGGCGCGCAGCTCGCCCGCCGGGACATCGCGCGCAATTGCCATGAAGAGCGGCGCAGCGACGTCGACCTGGTTGGCTTGGTAGTAGAGGCGCGCAATCGCGTAGCGCGAGCTCCTTCGATCGGCTTCGGTCGAAGATGAACTTTGAATGATGCGCAGATGAGAATCCTCACGAGCACGCTCTTCGTCCGTGAGATCGCGAACGACGAACTCTGTGTCGGGGTTGGGACGTCGGTTCACGGTGGCGGGCGCCGCGATCGGGTCGGTAACGCCAACGGGCGCCTCAGGCGGCACACGCGCCCAAACGTCTAGCGCATCGGGCGCGATGCACCACTCGGGCGGTGGGGCGGCTTGCGTTTCGCTTGGCTGAGGCTGTTCCGACGTTGCGGGCAAATCGACGGGCTGCGCGCGCGCGACGTTGTTGGGAGGTGCCGACGGAGCAGCGCTTCCGCACGCGACGAGCAATCCCAATATCGAAAACAAAACGATTCGAACAAGCATGTACACACGCTATGGCGGCGACCGTGCGCCGTCAAAGTGACTCCCTCGGATTTAAGCATGCCGCGCTGAACAACACCTTTTTCACACGGGCATTCAGCGCGCGGCGTGCCGAGCGAATAACGCATCGATATCAGCGTTGGATAATCCAGATTCCCGCAGGACTTCGCGCGTGTGTTCGCCGTGCGCGGGCGCCTTTCCTACGATGCCGTTCGCACCGGTTGGAGTGCGCGGATATGCCAGTGAGCCTTCGTCGCCAAAGGATGCAACGTGGAAAAGCGCGCGTGCTTCATGCTGCGGATCCGCGACCAGCTCCTCGCGCATGAGCACCGGTTCAAGACAGCAGTCATGCGTGGTCGCAAAGCTCGCCCATTCATCGCGCGTGCGGGCAAGAAAAATAGTTGCGAGCTTCTCTTTCCACGTCGCCTGATGAGGACCGACCGCCAACGCCTCAAGGGATGGCTCGATGCCGACTCCTTCACAAAACGCATTCCAAAACTTCGGCTCGAGTGCGGCTAAGGCAACGAAGCCGCCATCCTTGGTTGCGTAGGTATTGTAAGGAGCGATGCCGCCGGTAAGCAGACCTTCACCCCGTCCTTCGTGCGAGCTCTTAACACCATTCGACATGAGTCCAACGAGCGCAAGCTGCATCACGCTCTCACTCATGCTGATGTCGATGAAGCGGCCCCTGCCTGTGGTGGTGCGTGCGAAAAGCGCCGCAAGAATTCCCGTGACCGAAAAGAGCCCGCCGCTGATGTCCGCGGCGTGCGTGCCCGGAACCTGAGGTGCGTGATCGGAAGGACCGGTTACACCGAGAACGCCGGCGCGCGCGAGATAGTTGAGGTCGTGGCCCGCGCGATTCGCAAGCGGTCCTGTTTGCCCGTAGCCGCTGATTGCACAGTACACGAGCCGCGGTGCGACCTTCGAAAGCTCGGCATACGAGAGCCCTAGCCTCTCCATCACGCCGGGACGAAAGCTCTCGATGAGCACGTCGTAGTGCGGGAGCATGCGCAGGAACGCGTCACGCCCTTCGCTCTTCTTCAAATCCAGAATCACGCTTCGTGTGCCGCGCGCCAACGCGTGGAACAACGCGTTCATGCCGCCAATCTGCGGAGGCATGATGCGCATGTAATCACCCGCGTGCGGATCCTCGAGCTTGTCGACATCAGCGCCGAGATCCAAAAGGACACGAGACGCGAACGGCCCCGGCAAAAGTCGCGTGAGATCGAGCACGCGAACTTTAGCGAGAGGCCGTTCGACAAGCAGCTCGTTCGACAATCAGCCGATGATCTGCTGAAGCTTGGTTGCCAGCATCGCGTTGCCAGCGACCTTCAACTTGCCCTGGAAGTAGAGCTGCATCGCCGACGAGGGATTCTCGCTGATGCTCTTCCAATCTTCCGCGCTCATCTCGAGCGTGCAATCAGCGCCGCCCTTGTCACCTTCAGTGACACCGGGAGCGTCCTTGCAGTTGACGGTCCAAACGCCGCCGCCGTCGCCATTGATCTTGAACAAGAAGACGGCATTGATGGCCTTGGCCTTCTCGGGATCAGCGGTGATCTTGCCGGCAATCTTCGTCGTGAAGTCGGTTTTTGCGTCGGACATTGCGTCTCCTCCAAAAGAAATGAATGACGATTCAGGAGCCGTTTCTATACGGCTTGGCTCAATGTAGTGTCAAGCGTAGCGGATCTTCGTTTGACAGCGGCGATCGGCAGGCTCTACTTTGCCGGCATTGCGAGAGGGGTATCACGTGGATCTCAAGCGATTTCTTCAAGAGCAGGGCATGAAGCTGATGAGCGATCCCCGCATCGGAAAGCTCCTGCAGGACGAACGCGTCATGAAGACCATGATGCAAGCCTTCCAGTTGAAGGGAAAAGTCCAAGAGTCGTTCGACCAGCGCGTCGAGTCGATCGCGAAGATGTTCAATCTCGCCACAAAGTCGGAGATGCGCGAGCTCAAGCGCGCCCTTCGCAAGATGGAAGGCGAGCTCGAGAAGGCGAAGAAGAACGCCGCCGGTTGAAACGCGCGACCTGAACTTGCGTGAAACACTCACACGCGCCAAGCGAAGGCACGTGGTCAACCACGAAGATGTCGGCGTAAATCCAGGGGCCCAAGTCGTCGAGGTGGAGCATCCGGACGTGGCTCGCGTCAAGCGCGCGCACTCGAATGCGGTTGAAGCCGCACTTCCCTTTTTAGCGATTGGCCTCATCTACACACAGACGATGCCTAATCTCACGTTTGCACGCGTTCTCTTCGCCGTATTTGTAGTCGTGCGCCTGCTCCATTCGCTCTTCTACGTGAATGCAAAGCAGCCGTTTCGCACGGCGTCATTCGCTGTGGGCGCGGTCAGCATCGTCATCATGCTCGTGCAAGTGATCCGCTACGCCGTCGCGTCCGTTTAACTAGAAAGCCACTATGAAAAAGAAGTCAAAACTGCAGATTATTTCCCAAGCGAACGTGAGTTTTGACTCCGCAGGTGTGGTCACGCTCTTGCTCAAAGATCACCGCGCCATGCGCGAGTTGATGGAGAAGATCGACTCGCCGCGCGCGACGCAGCGTGCGATTTTCGCGGCTTACGCGAAGCTCGAGAAGCTCGTCCATTCGCACATGAAAGCCGAAGAGGAATCGCTGCTCCATCGGCTCAAGGATCACAAGCTCTTCGAAGACAAAGCCAAAGAAGGCATCGAAGAGCATCGCGTGCACGAACTAATCATGGCCCACGTGCACCGCGTCAAAGACCCAGAGCGTCGCGCCATTCACATGCACATTTTTTGCGAGGTCCTCGAGCACCATTTGAAGGAAGAGGAAACCAAGCTCTTCCCACGCGTGCAAAAGAACATCGCGCTCACCACGCGCAAGAAGATCGGAAAGATCTTCGCCAAGAAGCGCAGCTCAGGACCCAAGCCCTAGCTTTCGCAGCGGGCGAGGAGCCAGTCACCGATCAGCGGCCACACGGTCGTCGGCGCGGTTTTGCCGACGATGAGATCGATGTGGCCAAGAGGAAACGCGCGGTACTTTTTGTCGCTCGAGCGACTGAGATCGTAAGCCGGTCTTACGGAAGCCGGCGGTGCGAGCATGTCGTGTGTGCCGCCTATCACAAGCAAAGGGCGATCGAGCATTTCAAACGCGACGCCGTAATTCACCATGCCATCGGCGCTGCGAAGCGTCGCTTCGTCGCGTGTGCGGAAGATGGCAAGCACGGTCGATATGCTCGCGCGATCGAAAGCACGTGAAAGATACTCATCCAACAAGTCACGTTCGATGCTTCCGGGGAGCCAAGCGCGAATAGGCATCGGCAAATGGCGCGAGTCCCACATCGCGCTTCGATCACGCAGGTGCTCACCGATGAAGCGGAGCGGCACGATCGGATTGCCGTTGAACATTCCGGTGAGACCGAGCCCCTTTGCCACCATTCCGAGCGCGGTGAGGACACGTGACCCGGCACCGAAGCGATATGGCGAACCAATCGTGACGATGCCGCGCACGCTGTCCCGCACGACGGTGGCCGCGGCTGAGTAAGCGATGAGCCCGCCCATTGAATGGCCTACGAGAAAGATCTGATCGTGGCCGGAGAGCTTTTTCACTTCGTCGACGAAGGCCGGCATGTCGTGCCGGATGTACTCGTCGAGCACCCGCGGTCGCGGAGCCCCAAAGCGACGCGATCGTCCGTGCCCACGCAGATCGGCGTTGAAGACATCAAAGCCCTGCTGCGCGAGGTAGTTCACGAAACTGCGGCGCGAGGTGTGCCACGTATACCTGTTTTGACCGAAGCCATGCACCAGCAGCACTGCTCCGCGAGTTGTTGCGGAGTTCGCAAGGCGCTTGCGCACCATCGCAAGGGGATGCGCACCAGAGGTCATGACGACCTCCTTCAAGAACCGGCCCGAATGCCCCCCTTCAATCGGCTGTTCGACCTCGTCGCTCTCTAGAATCACGGAATCAGCCGGACTCTACCGCAGATCGTTCATCGCGATCCGCAAAAGCGAGCAAGGAGGTGTTGTGCTAATCTGCGACCCATGTCGACGCGTACGTTCTTGGCCTCTTTGGGAGTGATAGCGAGCCTCTCGTTGTTGACGACGACTGCACTGGCGACGTCGCCTTCGCGGCAGCGCGTGCGTGAGTTGCTGAGCGGATTCGAAGGCGGCGCGAGCCACGAGACGTGGGCGGCTCTGGGGGCTGAAACGCTGCCCGTGCTCATCGATGTCTACAACACTACGAGCGAGCCGCCCTTCGTGCGGATCCGTGCTGTGAGCGCTGTTGCGAACTTTCCGAGCGAAGCCACGCGTACCTTCTTGCGCACAGTCGCAACTCAGCAGGGTCAATCCGAGCTGCTGATTCGCGAGGCCGTGAGCTCAATGGCGCGCGCGTTCGGTGAAAGCGCGGAGCAAGATTTGCTGCCATTTCTCACGCATGCTTCAACAACGGTGCGCGTCGGCGCCGTGCGGGCGATTGCGACGCTTCATACAGAGAACGCCACGCGTGCATTGCAGGCACGTCTGTCGCTAGAGCGTGACGCGCAGGTTCGCGATGCTCTAACGCGCGCGACGTCCCGCTAAGACAGGCACACTCGTCTAGTCGTGTGCGACTAGCGGCTGCAGTCCGTGCAATCGCGGTCTTCGACGCAGCCGACGCCAGAAACGTAGTTGCGCGTCGCGCCGCAATCGCAGGCGTCAGCTACGCAATCAAGCGGGCTGGGAACGCCACATGTGAATGCCCCGCATGACTGATCCATCACGCTGGCTGAACGGCTCATCTGCATAGTCAAACGACTGAAGGTCAGAAGAGAATCGGGACCTGGCACTGCGCGGCGGGGGTAAGCCACTTGATCGCGTTGAGCCAGAATCGCTGCAGCTGGTACTCGGGATGGCCTTCCCATTCGGAGTCGTAGGTAATCCACTCGTCGCCCCACACGAGGACTTTGCCTGCGCCGAGCGAGTTGCCCCGTAGAAGATCGAAGCCGCCTTCTTGCGCGATGACGGTGCCCGCGCCAACGACTTCGTAGCCGTTGTCGACACCCACTTGCGTGATCATGTCGGCGACCGGATGGGTGTTCCACGTCGTGACTGGAATGGTCGGGCTTCCCGGTAAGATCGCCGCTGAATCGTATTGAATACCGCTCGGCGCGAGGAGCGTGTTCACGTTGGTGCGCTCGGTCGAGTCGCCATAGCCAATGAGCGTCATCAAGCCGCCGCCCGCTTCGATCCAGTTCTGCAGCGCCGTGACTTCGGCTGCCGAATAGGTGCGGCCGCGAATGTCTTGCACCACGATGACTTGGTAGCCGGCCAGCAGCTCGCTCGTTAGAACCGCGTCGCCCAAGCTTGCTGCGCCAGTATCGCTACGTTCGTCAAGCCATGCCGCGAACACATCGCCCTCGCCCCACTCGCCGGGAATCCCGAGCGTTGCAATGAGCAAGCAATCGCACACGCCGTCACCACCCACATCGAGGTCATCGACGATGCCGTTGTGATCGTTGTCCACGCCGTCGCACACTTCCGGTCCAGCGCCGGCAGCGTCGTAGCTCAGGTTTGCGTCTCGCACGATTGCGTCGGGGCGAATCGCCGAATCGAGGTCGGCCACGTGACCGTCAAGATCCTGCGTCCCGCCGCCATCACCGGTGGCCGAAAGCTCACTCGCGCATGAGCAGCCGGTCGAGCCGAGAGAGGCGCCGACGCAATAGATGCCAAAAACGAGCGCGAGGAGAGACGTGCGGTGAAGTTGCATCATGACTAGGAACGCTAGCAGGTTTTGCCGCAACTAGAGATCAATCTGCGCAACTTCGAGCGTGTCGACATCGACACCAAGAAAGCGCGAAGCCACTTCACCGAAGCGACCTGGCAAATCTGTCACAAGCAGACGCAGTGAGCCGCCAGCATCGCGTGGGTTCTTCAAGGCCCGATCATTGAGCAATGCTGAGAGATCCGTAGCGGTAGCGTGCGCACTATCGACAACCGTGATCGGACTGCCGCAGACCGCAGCTGCTTCGGTACGAATAATGTCGGCGAGAAGCGGATAGTGTGTGCAACCGAGCACGAGCGCGTCGATCGACTCTGCGGCAAATGGCTCGAGATACTTTCGCACCGCCAGACGCGGCACATCGCCGGTGAGCCAGCCTTCCTCGACCAGCGGCACAAGCAACGGCGCAGGGCGCGCGATTACTTCAATGCGCGAGTCGATGCTGGCGACCGCGCGCACGTACGCGCCCGAGCCAATCGTGCCAACGGTCGCGATGACACCAAGATGCTTCTTGCGACTCGCCGCAACACCGGCACGTGCGCCGGGTTCGATGACGCCGAGCACGGGCATATCGAGCTCGACGCGCAGCATATCGAGAGCGACTGCGCTTACGGTATTGCATGCAACGACCAGAAGCTTCAGATCGTGCTCTTGTAGCTTCTTCGCGCACGAGCGCGCGTAGCGGGTGATGGTTTCTGGGCTGCGTGTTCCGTAGGGAACGCGCGCGGTGTCACCCAAGTACACGAGGTCTTCGCCAGGTAGCGCCTCACGTATCGCCCGCGCGACCGTAAGACCGCCCAGGCCAGAATCGAACACGCCTATCGGCGAATGGGGTAAAGCGGCCATTTTCAGCTCAAAACCGGCTCGTAATATACGTGAGTTGGGGGACCTGCACCACTTATGTGGATCGGCCAGTGTCTGCTACCCTTATACGCACCCGCTTCCCGCGTGGGCCAACGATGACTAACTCGCGAACAATCCTGGTTGTCTATGAGGATGAAGAGGGCGAGCGGCTCCTCGGTGGGGTCCTTCGCGACGCGGAGTTCACGTTGCAGAAGGCGGGCTCGCGCGAAGAGCTTGTCGCGATTGCGGCCAAGAATCCGCCGGCACTTGTAATCTTGGAGCTCACGCTCAACGACAAGGGGTTTGAGACGCTCACCGCCCTTCGTAAGGTGCCTGTGATGCTCGATATTCCCGTCATCGTTTTGACGCGAACCGACACCGACGAAGCCGCAGCTCGCGCGTTCGAGCTTGGTGCGGACGACTTGTTGCGCAAACCTTTGCGCCCGAGCGAGCTATTGGCGCGTATCCGCACGCATATGCGTTCGCGGGAGTATCTCGAGGAGCTTGCGCGTAAAGAGCACGACGCGCATGTGATGCTCGAGGTTACGCAAGCGCTGGCGTCAACGCTCGATTTCCGGGACATCCTTTATACTGTCGTTCGACGCATCGCGGATGTCGTGCGCGTCGAGCGCGTGAGCATTGTTCTTGCGCCCGAGGAGGACGACGTTGGCTTCGTCGTTGCTGCAAGCGACGACGAGCAAGTGAACAACTTGCGTCTCGACCTGAGCAAGTACCCGGAGATTCAGCAGGTCTTGCGCACGCGTCAGCCTCTTACAATCGAAGACGTGGCGACGCACCCTGTTCTCGATGGCGTGCGCGCAGATGTTTCGAGCGTGACGCTCTCAGCGCTCACGCTGCTTCCGATTGTTTGGGAGGAGAAAGCAATCGGTGTTCTCTTTTTGCGCGCCGCTGCACGGCGTGGCGCCTTGCTCGAGCGCGAGATTGATTTCTGCCGCATCGTCGCCAACGCTACGGGCGTCGCTCTGCGCAATGCGCGCGTGATGCAATCGCTGCGCGACCACACGCAGCAAGTGACGTTTGCACGGTTCGAGGCGGAGCGCCGCTTGCGTTCGCTGAAGCGCTATGCCGACTACTTTGCGTCCGCTGCCGACGGCCTCGCTGCAGTGGACGCCGAGGGGCGTTTGCTCTTCGTCAATCCGCGCGCGCTCACGCTGATTGGTTATGACGAGCAGGAGTTGCTCGGCAAGAAGATGCGCAGTCTCGTGGAGAGCACCGATTCGGAACATGCGAGGGAAATCTACGAGGGTTTCGCGCACGGACATTTTCCGTTGGGCGTCGATCTGCGCGTGCGTCGCAAAGACGGCGTCACGCGTACCTTTGCATTTTCATTCTCGACGTTGGTCGACGGAGAGGGCGCGGTGCTCCTTTCCTTCCGCGACGTAACCGAGGAACGAGCGACCGCGACAGAGCTCGTCAAGACAAAGGAGTTTCTCGAATCGCTTATCGACGCGAGCGTCGATCCTATCGTTGCGTCGGACATGACCGGCACGATCATTTTGTACAACAAAGGCGCCGAGCGTGTGTACGGATGGACCCGCGAAGAAGTCGTCGGCAAGATGCACGTGCGCATGCTCTACCCGGGAGATGGCGCGCGCGAAGTCATGCGCATGATCAAATCAGGCCAGCACGGCGGGGCCGGACGCCTCGACAACGTGCGCATCGATGCCATCAACCGCGTTGGCGAGCGCATTCCGATCACACTTTCGGCTGCGATGATTTACGAGAACGGCAAAGCCATTGCGACGTTCGGAATCTTCACCGACTTGCGCGAGAAGATGCGCGTTGAAGAGCGACTGGCGCAGGCGCAGCAAAAACTCGCGCTCAGCGAGAAGCAAGTTTACATCGCAGAACTTGCTGGCACCGCCGCGCACGAGCTCAATCAGCCGCTCACCAGCGTGCTTGCGTACGCCGAAATGTTGAAGCGCAAGATTCAACCTGGTCGCCCCGAGCGCGCCTACGCTGAGACGATCGTGAGCGAAGCCGAACGCATGGCCGATATCGTTCGCAAGATCGGCAAGATTACGAAGTACGAAACTAAGACTTACGTGGGCAGCCAACGCATCCTCGATCTCGACAAAGCGAGCGATGTTGCGGGCGAAGTGAAGAACCGGGAGTAAGCGTGGCAAAACAGGGACAAGGCGGGCAGGAGGGACTTCCGGGAGCGAAAGCGACCGCGCGGACTTCGCGCGCGCCGCGTGAACTCGCCGAGGCCGGGCGCACGTCGGGGGTGGGCGTCTCGAAAGACTTTCACACCTCGACCGGCACACGATCGCGCGTGCGCGGCAAAGGAGCTTCGATTTCACCGCCGCCCAAAACGCATCGGCTGCAGGCGCTCATTGCCCTCAATCGCACCGCTGCGACTGCGTTGCGTGAGGACGACGTCGTTCGCACCTACCTGACAGGACTTTGCGAGCTTCTGCCCGATCGCCTGATTGCGATTCAACTGCTCGATCCTGAGACGGGGGGGCCATCCCCCGCGATTGCGAACGCCCGCACGCCGCACGCGACGAGTGAGTGCTTCACACTGACGCGCGAAGCTGTTGAGCGTCACGAGTTGTTGCTCAATCGCAATCTGCATGCGCATATCGAGGTCACAGATTGCTACTCGCCTCTCTTCGATGCGCGTGCGCAAGGATTCGATGTCCCGTTACTTGATGGCGAACGTCTGATTGGATCGCTTTCCATCGAGTGTCCCCAAGGCGTGAGCTATACCTCCGACGACGTAGATTTGGTCGTACACGTCTCGCTACAGCTCGCAGCACAGCTTGGCAACGTGCACCTGCTGCGCGAGTCGATGTACTTGCGCGACTATTTGAGCAAGCTACTCGACCATGCCAGCGCGCCGATTCTCGTTGTCGGTCGCAATCGCGAAATTCGCGTTATCAACAAGACGCTGCGTACGTTGACCGGCCTCATCCGCGAGACGCTCGTGGGCCGCGATTTCGTGAGCATGCTTCCTGAAAGCCAGCGCGAGCGCATGACCGATGCGTTCAATCGCGCGATGCTTGGTGAATCGATGGCCAACGTCGAGGTCATACTGCCCCGCGCGACTGGCGGTACCACACGCCTCTTGGTCAACGTGGCGGCGATTCTACGTCCCGATGGTGAAGTGGAAGCCGTCATCGCGATCGGTCGCGATCTGACCGCCGTGCGCGAGCTTGAGGATCAAGTCATCCAAGCCGAGAAGCTAGCGACCTTGGGTCAACTCGCAGCCGGTGTTGTGCATGAGCTCAACAATCCGCTCACGAGCATCTCTGTGTATTCGGATTATCTGCTCAAGAAGGCCGAGCGCGCGCAAACCGACCCAAGCGATATCGAAAAGCTCCGCCGCATTCTGGAAAGCGCCGATCGCATTTTGAACTTCACGCGCGATCTGGTGACGTACGCACGCCCGAGCAGCGAGCAGCCCAAAGACATCAACGTCAAAGACGTGCTCGATCAGGCGGTCGTCTTCTGCGAGCACGTGATTTCCGAGCGAGGTGTTGTCGTCGAAAAGAAGTACGCCGACGACCTGAGCCCGATCACGGCAGTACGCTCGCAGATGCATCAGGTCTTCATCAATCTGATTACCAACGCCTGTCACGCGATGCCGCAAGACGCCGGCAAGCTTCTGATTGAAGCTACGTCGCAAAAGGATGGACGCGTTTGCATTCGAGTACGCGACAACGGTAGCGGCATTCGCCCCGGCGACGCCGACCGGGTCTTCGAACCCTTTTTCACCACGAAGGGCGAAGGCAAAGGCACCGGTCTTGGCCTGTCGATCGTGCGCAATATTGTCCAGCAGCATCGCGGCGAGATCACGGTGGAGAGTGAGATGGGACGGGGGACCACCTTCTCCGTTTTGCTCGAAATGCGCGTAAATCGCTAAAAAACGCCAGTAGTTTTTCGTAGGGCTCCCTTGGAATGAAATAGGGGGACTGGCGGTTATTTTCCCGAGTACCAAGTTCGCGAGGAGGAACTCGGGGAATATGCAAACCGCAACACTTCGTAAGCTGAGCGTATTGTTCCTGGCGTGTTTTCTCGGTGGCACTGCCGCCGTGTGGGGGGCTAGCGCAAGGCCGAGCGGCGCGAGCGCCGACCCGCCGCAGCCTGCCCCTGTTGCACCGACCCCGCCCGCAGCGCCCAGCGCGACCGCGGCGCAAGCGGCCGCCGCAGCCGTCAACCCCGCGCCCGTCAACACGCCCGCTGTCGCCGACGCGGTGCGCTTGGGCGAGGCCATCTCGTCGATCGCCGAGCGGGTATCGCCTGCGGTCGTCAGCATTCGTACGGAAGCTCAGGTCCGTCAGCAAGCGATGCCTTTCGGACTTGGCGGCATGGAGGGTGGCGACTCCCAGGTGCAGCGCGGTGAAGGCAGCGGCGTTTTGATCACGGCCGACGGCGCCATCCTCACCAACAATCACGTCGTGCACAATGCGACACGTCTCTCGGTCGTTATGCAAGACGGACGCACCTTCCGTGGACGCGTCGTGGGAACCGACCCCGCTACCGATCTTGCGGTGATTCGGATCACAGGAACGAATCTGCCCTTTGCCCGCCTCGCCGATTCGAGCACCGCCCGCGTCGGTGAGTGGGTAGTGGCAATCGGATGCCCGTTCGGTCTCGACTACTCCGTCACAGCAGGCGTCGTGAGCGCCATCGGGCGGGGCGGCCTCGGCATGAACGAAATCGAGGACTACGTTCAGACAGACGCCAGCATCAATCCTGGCAACTCGGGCGGACCGCTCGTTAACTTGCGAGGCGAAGTGCTCGGCATCAACACGATGATCGTCGGGCGCGGAAGCGGGATTGGGTTCGCCGTACCCTCGAGCTTGGCGCGCAATGTCGCCGATCAATTGCTCACCGGCGGCGTCGTACGTCGTTCATGGCTCGGCGTTGGCTTCCAAGAGCTGACAGCGGAGCTCGCATCGAGCTTCGGTGCGCAGGCTCGACACGGCGCGCTCATCAGCCACGTGGACGACAAAGGTCCCGCGGCGGCGGCTCCACTGCTTCCTGGCGACATCGTCACGTCGGTTGACGGCGCTACCGTCAATGAAGGTCGCGACCTCATGCGTGCGGTTATGACAAAGCCAATTGGCGCCACGGTGCAACTTGGAGTGCTGCGCAATGGTCGAGCCATGACACTTGCCGTGCGCACGGCCGAGCGCCCCGGTGAAGATGGTTTGGTTGCAAGCGCGCAGCCGGCTGCACCCGTGGCACGAAGGCCCGTCACTGGGATGGGTTTGCGAGTCACTGCAATGACGCCGCAAATCGCGCGACAGATCGGGTACGGCGGTCTTGGCCGTGTCGTGGTCGCGGGAGTTGAGGATGACTCGCCTGCGGCACGTGCCGGGATTCGAACCGGAGACGTAATCGTTGAAGCCGATCGCATTCCGGTCGCGCGTAGCGAACAGGTCACGAGTGCATTTCGCGATGGCAACGCGCTTCTGCGCTTCGAACGAGGAAACGGCGCCTTCTACGCCGTAGTATCACGCGACGAGGGATAGTCCCCACCACCCCACAACACGCTCCTTCGTCGCTTGGCGCGGCGGATGTTCCCCCCCGAACATCCGCCGCTTTTTTCTGCGCTTGGCTTTTGCTCCGTACCTGTCTTTCGTCCTCGCTCGCGTCCAGGTACGAAGCAAAATCCTGCACGCATTGGACTTCAGCTGGATCGGGGTTTAGGTCGCCGATTCGTACGCGCGCACGCTTCGTCCACGCATCGGCCAACCTTTTGGCATTCGCGACCGTCGGTTGGACCAGCACATCGAGATCGTCGGTAACGCGCGGTCTACCGAGCACCGCGAGCACGTATGCGCCCGCGACCAGAAAGCGCACCTTGTGATCGAGAAGACAAAACAAAAACTCTCTGAAGTCGGGGTGGAGATTCAGGGTCTTCATAGAGCATGCCTCGAAGCGTTTCGACCGTGGCCAAGCGCTCGAGCTTGGTGGACTTCAATGCACGCTCACGCACCCACGTAGAGTTGTCATTCACAGTTCCGAGCCGGTAAGCGCGCGCGACGCGAACGATAGTACGCGAGGACATGGATGAACGTTAGCCCCAACGACGTGTCGCGGACGGATTCATATACGCTCCAAGTCTTTGTTTGATACGTTTTCGCATGTTTCCACGGAGACGAATGCGGAGTCGATTTTACGGATGTGCGCTGTTCTCGCTGCTCTGCCTGACGGCATGCGCAGACGATCCTTCGTCGCTGACTGTGCGGGTGATAACGGGCCTTGTTCCCGGGCCGGAGTTTCGCACCGTCCAAACGACTATTCTGGATGGCGCAACCGTTTCGACGGTTTCAACTTCGCTCGCCACGGCGGAGGCTATGGCCCTCTTTGGCAATGACTACGCGCGCGGGCACAACGTCAGCACATTCGCCTTGTCCGATGGGACGTACCGAGTTCGCGTTCGACTGCTGCGTCCCAACGGCGCTTTGCTTGTGGAGCGCATCGTCGCACTGACGCTCGCAGGCAATGCGGTATTGCCGGTGCACATCACGCGCGATTGCGTCGGCGTTGAGTGTCCGACTCCGGGAGGTTCGGCGGAATTTTCATCCTGCCTCGCCGGCCGCTGCGTGGATCCGCGTTGCTCGCCGGTTACCCCCGAATACTGTCCCACCATCGCGTTTTGCAACGACGCTACGAGCTGCGGCGAAACTTCATCGTGCGCAACGCAGCTGTGCACCGAGGGAGTATGCACGCCGAGCGCTATCGAGGCGTCTTGCGAAGACACGGAGTGGTGCAATCCGGAGAAGTTCGCCGGATGCGAGCCTCTGGAGATTGACCCGATCAGCGGAATACCGTGCGGGACCGTATGTTTTGAGCCGGGCTTTCCGTGTCGCTTTGGCTATTGGCATTGCAGCGAGACGGCGCCTTCATTCTGCGATGCACTCGCGTTGCGTCCGCTCGGATATCTATGCGGCGAAGGTCTTGAATGCGACGGCAGAGGCGCATGCCTCCCTCACGTCGAGGGACCAGGCTTTAGCCTCGTGCCAGCAACCGGGCTCATCACCACCGAGTTGGCAGGCACCGCGACATTCTCTGTCGCCCTGCGCGCTGCGCCCACTTCCGAGGTGACAGTTTCACTTGCGAGTAACGACCTCACTGAAGGCAGCGTCATGCCGACATCGCTCACCTTCACGAGCGACAACTGGAACGTGGCTCAAGTTGTGACGGTCACCGGCGCCGACGACCCCTACGTTGATGCCAACAAGCCCTACACCATTACGACGTCGCCTGCGATCAGCGCCGACGCGGACTACAACGGCCTCAATCCCGCGGACGTGTCCGTCGTGAACAACGACGACGACGTCTCTCCCTATGAACTCGAGGGTTACATCAAAGCGTCCAATACCGATGCGCGTGATCAGTTTGGCAACGCAGTCGCGCTCTCGGCAGACGGCAACACGTTGGCCGTGGCGGCTCACTACGAAGGGAGCAACGCCACGGGGATTGGCGGCAACCAGGCCGACAACTCTGCCAGGGAGGCGGGCGCTACCTATGTTTACGTGCGCGCCGGCACAACGTGGACCCAGCAGGCGTACGTCAAAGCGTCGAACTCGGGCACGAACCTCCGTTTCGGCACGACGATCGCTCTATCTGCTGACGGCAACCGCATGGCAGTGGGCGCCGAGCAGGAAGGGGGCTTCGCCGGGGCTGTCTACGTTTTTCTCCGAATCGGCACAACGTGGACGGAAGAGGCCTATATCAAGGCGCAGACGCCTGAGTTTAACGACGTGTTTGGCCGAGCCCTCGCGCTATCGCTGGATGGGGCGACGCTTGCGGTAGGTGCACCTTCTGATTCGAGCAACGCAACTGGAATCGACGGCGACGACACCAACATGCTCGCCGACGACGCTGGTGCAGTCTACGTCTTCACGCGCGCGGGTTCTGTGTGGACGCAAGAAGCGTACATCAAAGCATCCAATACCCAGCGGGACGATCATTTCGGTGGCTCGGTCGCTCTGTCCGGCGACGGTAGTACGCTGGCGGCGGCGGCACCGGCTGAAGCAAGCAACGCGACCGGGATCGGGGGCGACCAGCTGAACGATCTCGCACCGTACAGCGGTGCGGTCTATCTCTTCGCACGCGCCGCAGGAGTCTGGTCGCAACAGGCGTACATTAAAACCTCGAACTCGGAGTCGGGCGATTCTGTTTTCAGCGTGTCTCTTTCGTCCGATGGCGACACGTTGGCAGTCGGTGCGATCAACGAAGACAGCGGGGCCACCGGTGTGGATGGCAACCAAAGTGACAACTCCGTCGTTGACTCCGGCGCTGTCTATGTCTTTGCGCGTGCCGGCATGACATGGGCCCAAACCGCGTATCTCAAAACGTGGAATGTGGGCGGCATCGACCAGTTCGGCAGTTACGTCGTTCTATCTTCCGACGGGGACTCGCTCGCCGCGTCATGCGGCAGCGAAGATGGTTCTGCGCGCGTGGCAAACGGCGAACCGGATAACGCCGCCGAAGGCGCGGGTGCTGTGTATCTCTATCGGCGCACGGGTGGACTCTGGTCTCAAGCCGCCTATCTCAAAGCCTCAAACGCCGAAGCAGGCGACGGCTTTGGTGGGCGCATCGGTCTCTCATCCGATGGCAGCACCGTTGCAATCGGCGCTACCCACGAAGCGAGCAATGCGACGGGTGTTGGAGGAGACCAGTCGGACAACTCGCTTGAGTATCCGGGCGCGGTCTACGTTTTCTCTGAGGTACCGTAGAGAACTGTTCCGCGCCCACTGCGCGAACGTCTGCCCTCGCCAGGAACTTTTGGCCCACTGCGACTTCGACGGCAACAACTGCCACGTGCTCGAGCACCGCTTCGAAACAGGACCCTGCCCGGATCCGCGGGACTAGAAGGCGCCCAATGCAATAGCGATCAGTGCGGCGTCGGGGCTTCGTGCGTATTGCGGTCTTGTTCGACGGCGGCGGCGCTTGCCCATGTGCGCGTGATGCTCGGCGAGTGCCTCATGGAATTGTACGAGAGTGAAAGCAGGACCTCCCCTGCTCCGGCGGTGAAGGCAAACTGGACACCCGCTCCTTGGTTGTCAAAGACGCAGCTTCCGTTTCCTTGCAACACCTGCTCGGCGCATTCGCGACGACCGGCACGCGGCACAGCTTGACTGCCGAAGCGCGTCTGCAACTCGGTGCGCATCGCTGCGAACTTGCTCATCCAGCCAGCGCGATCATCGGCGGGCAGCGATTCGTAGTAGCCCTGCGAGACGCGACAAACGGTGTTGCGTCGGCATAGATCAGGAAACGATACGAAGCGCACGTCAGGAGTCCCTGTGCCGAGCGTGCAGCCGCCAGGCTCCCACGTCCCGTTTTGAGCGGTGCACGCACGCTGCATCGCACGGCTCGGCTGGTCGAATCGAAATCCGTCTATCTCGGTGGGGAACGCATTGTCCTGCGCAAGCGCGACGGCCGATCCCAATCCGAAAACCAAAACCATCGCCGCTGTTCGCATCGTCATCCCCCCGTAAAAGTCTCTGCGACTTTATCACGAGAAAATGGACGGGTCCTCGCCACATTGCAAAAACGAGCCGGAGGTGAATCGCAGCTACGCTGCGAGAGGAAACGCGCCAAGCGGTTCCTGCAGGAGTGGGGGACCCGACTTGGCTCGGCCAAGGCGGGGGCGAGGACGGGTCCTCGCCACATTGCAAAAACGAGCCGCAGGTGAATCGCAGCTACGCTGCGAGAGGAAACGCGCCAAGCGGTTCCTGCAGGAGTGGGGGACCCGACTTGGCTCTGCCAAGACGGGGGCGAGGACGGGGCCTCGCCACATTGCAAAAACGAGCGGGAGGTGAATCGCAGCTACGCTGCGAGAGGAAACGCGCCAAGCGGTTCCTGCAGGAGTGGGGGACCCGACTTGGCTCTGCCAAGACGGGGGCGAGGACGGGTCCTCGCCACACTGTTAACGCGAGAGCATCACTTCCAATGTGGTGCCGCGAGCTACGACGCGGTAGTTCGGCGCCATGCCTTCGCGGAATTGGATCGTGAGCTCAGCGTGATCGACCGAATTCACGATGGCGGCGCGTTCAACTTGAGGGTTGCGCGCGAAGATGGGTGCTGCTCGGTCAAGTGAGCGCGCGCCGGCGATGCGAATCGAGAGCGTCGTGCGTGCGCGATTTCCGGTGATGCCGAGAATGCGGCCGTCCATTCGTAAGGAATAGATCAATCCGCCCGAAAGAGTCGGCGCTCCAAAGGTCATAAGACCCGTGGGTGCTGTTGCGGGCGTGACTGCAGCGGGCGCTGCGCCGTTCGATGCGCGCACATCCACTGCGTAAGGCGAGTTGCCGGGGACCGTTGCCGGCGGAGCCGCGGGACGTGGAGCATCACGGAGCGACGGGAAGTTTGGAGCCGGCAAACGTCCTGCTTCGTACGACGGGGCGGGCAACGCGGTGGGTGTTTGCACCGCGACCGGCGCTGCAGCCACGGGTGCCGGCGCCGCAGGCATCGCCGCCGGTACTGCTTGCGGCATCGTGGGTATCACTTGAACGGGCGCAGGTTGAGCGACGACGGGCGACGCAGGCGCGGTGGCAACGGGCGTTGCGGGATTCGGAGCCGCGGCAACGGGCGTTGCGGGATTCGGAGCCGCGGCAGCGGGAGCTGTGGTGCGCTGCGCCGTCTGCGTATTAGCGGCGACCGCGCCAAGATCGTCCTCGCTGCGATTGAAGAGGAAGAATGCAGCGACTGCCGCCGCTACGACGACGCCCGCAAGGATCAGCGTCTTGCTCCCCTGCTTCGTGTCTTCGACTTCGACAGCAGCTGCGCCTTGCACGCGCTTGGTGGGACGCTGCGCCATGGCAGGGGCGGGAGAAGTCACACGACGACCGCGCGCTCGAACGTCCGACGATCCGAGGGCCGGAAACTTCTCGGCTGCGCGCGCACGAACGATAGCCACCCAGTGTCCGATCACGCGACCGGTGCGGGCGCTTCCGTCGGCGATCACCGGGCCCGCCTTTTGGCCGAACTCGATAGCGACTTCCTTCGTCTTGGCCCAGAACTTCGCGAGGATGGGGCCGCACACAGCCACGAGCGCCGTCCACACTGCGGCGATTGTCGCGCCAAGTGAGTTCTTATCCTTGAAAGCTGAGACTTCGCGATCGAATTCGCCTTCGGTGCGAATCACCCGCACGCCATCGCGCTCTTTGGTGACAACGGCTTCGCCCAGCGTCGTCGTGGTGGTCGTTTCAGCCACGGAGACTGTAGTCGTCCTCGTGATGACCGGCATCGCATGTCCGACGATATCGTCCATCTGCTGCGCTTCGAACTTTGGAGCTTCGAAGTCGGTGAGCGTGGTCTCTTCTTGCGCAGGTGCCGGCGCACTAGCAACCGGCATCTCGTCATAGACGACCTGCAAGACGAGATTTGGCACATCTCCCTTGAAGGAAAGATCGATGCCGTCGATTTTGCCGCGACGCATTTCCTTGCTGTCGCCAACGCGCATCGAAACGCCCCGTCCGAGCTTGAGGAAGGAGAGCTCTTGCTCGACCGTGACCAAATCCTTCGCGGCATGAACAACGCGCGCAATGACCGGCGACGCAACGCCATCGAGCTCAAGACGCGCGCTCGTGTAGATCTCTTTCGACTCGGGCGCCTTTTCGCTCGCGAGCACGTCGGCGACGATTTCGTAGATCATGCGCTCGGCTTTCGCGTCTAGCTGAACGAAGCGAACGCCGAACTCGCCCATGCGCTGTCCGCTATCTTCGGCCCAGACCACTTCGCCTTGAGCGCTAATCTTCTCGCCGCTCGGCGGGTGCTGAAAGCTGCACGAGAGACGGGTCCCTGGCTCGGGCAAATACGAGGCGCGCATCGACAAGCCCCGCGCACTCAGATTTACGCAATCCGCTTCGAAGTGATCTCCGAAGTCTTCATGCGAAAGCTCGATCAACGTATCGAGCGGAACGCGAATGGCGTCATTCGACCTGCGTTCGACGGATTCACCCATAGACCCTCCCGGTCACTACTTTCCACATCGAGTGATGTGGCGCCTGAGCCGACTCCTCACAGAACGGCGCTCAGAAATCCAATTTTCGACAATGACCTTTAGGCCTGCGCGACGTTGGCCGCTGCTTCACCACGTTTTGGACACGCGAGCCGGGGCGCGAGACTGTATTTACGGCATGGCGATTCGCCTTGTGGTGCGCGGCCCGTCCGGTACGGATGCGATAGCCGACATCGTGTTCGAATTCGATCAACAGCGGGTGGTGATCGGTCGTGGCACGGGCGCCGACGTGCGCCTGCCGAGGAGCACGGTAAGCGAGCATCACGCAACGATTCGCTTGGATGCGAATGGCTTTGTGTTGGTTGATGAATCGTCCACCAATGGGACTTTCATCGACGGCGTGCGCCTGGTGCCCGGGCGACCCAAGATCCTGCGCGATACCGATACGATTCGCATCTCGAGCTTCTTTTTGAGTTTTCAGAAGACGGCGATGCCTCTCGGTGAAGCCCCGTCCGTTGAGCGAACCGCAGCTCTTGCGCGTCGCATTGTGCGCGAGCTACTAGACCCCGCCGGATACGCCCAGCAGCCGGCCGAGCTACTGGTCATCGACGGACCCAATCAGGGTGACAAGCTCGTGCTGCCGCCGGCACCCGCGCGGTTGATTGTCGGACGCAGTGAAACGGCCGACCTCATGCTCACCGACGCCGATGCTTCGCGCGAGCATCTCGAGATCATCCGCGACTTCGAAGGAACTCTGATTCGCGACCTCGAGAGCAAGAACGGCATGTTCATCAACGACAAGCCGATGCGCGAGCGACGTCTCCGTGATCGCGACGAAGTTGTGATCGGGGCAACGTTGATGGCGTACGCAGACCCCGCGGATGCGGCTGTGCGATCTCTCGAAGGACAGCCCGATGTCGTGGCAGAAGCCACCGAAGCTATGCTCGTACCCGCCGGCACGGCAAAGGTCGAACTGCCTGAAGTCGCGCCCGCCCCCGAGCCTGAGCCTGCGCAACATCTGGCTCGCAAATCCGCGACGCCAAAACGCAAGTCGCTCAGCAGCGACGCCTTCATTTACATTTTTGCAGGCGTTGTGCTTCTGGCGAGCATCATCGCTCTCTTTGTGCTTCTGCGAGCGCGCTAACTAACGCCAGGCATAGCCGAGCGTCAGGCGAATGCGGCAGAGAAAGGCGTCATCGAAATTACTTTGTGAAAAGGTTCGCGCGTATCCAAAGCCCGCGCCGAAACCGAATGCCCAACCACTTTCTATGAACTGCCAGCCAGCGTCGATCGCGGTGCTGGTATGAGGATCGTCGAAGGCGATCAGGCCAAGCGAGGGCCCGAGCCACAAGCCTTCTACTCCGCGCGCCAGTGGCCATAGATGGTATCCAAGCTCAAGGCCGGCGCGAATCGGCGATCTGCTTGCGTCGATCGCAGCAGAGATTGAAATGGACTGGGCGCCTGAAACCGCTATCTCAAACGAAACGCCCGCCCGCGTAAGCGCGATGTCTACGAGATTGAATGTGACTGCGCCCAGGTAGTATGGCGGCTCTGCGTCGATCGATGCGCGAAGGCTTGTTGCATCGGCATCACGCGCGTCCGCGAAAACTGAAATTGGGCAGGCCAGCGTGAAAAGTGCTGTTAATGTTGCGGCGCATCTCACGGCTGGCCTCCGAGGAATGCCCTGTTATCGAAGGGGCTTAGCGGGTGTTGCGTAGCGGGGTCCTGAATGCCCACGGTGCAAGCGCGTCCAATCCGCATCCCGTTCTCTTGCGGTCCCCCGCTTCTTCATGGTTTCTTGTGCGCGAAGGAAGGCTCATGACTCGCTTTTTTGGCTGTCTTTTCCTCGTTTTGTGTATCGCTGCATGCGGTGCATCGCCCCGTCGTGCCGGTTGGGGCGCGCCTCCTCCGGAACGGCAGCAGGGATTCAGCGCGGTGCGCGCAACGCCCGGAGCCGGCGTCACGCAAACGGGTGGGCAAACGACTCAAGCAGCATCGGGAGACGCGCGGGCAATACTCGGCCAGTTCGACGTGTACATGCGCCAACGTGGTTTTCAGCCCGTGGGCCCCGCCATCCACAACTCAAATCTCGCGGAGTCTGGGCTCATTGCTTACGCGGTCGCAGCGCAGCAAGGCGCCTGCTATGCGTTCGTCGCCATTGGCGAGCGACCAAATCAAGATATCAACATTGTCGTGACCGACCCCGGCGCGCGTCAGATTGGTTTTGATGTTCGCCCCGACAATCATCCGTGGGCCGTCGCGTGTCCGGGCGTAGCGGGTCGCGTTTCGACGCGCGTGCAAATGCAAAGTGGCAGTGGAGGCTTTTACTACACCGTTTATCAGGGCCCCTCGGCGCAGCAGGTCAATCTCTCCGAGTTTTTCGGAGGCCCGTCGCAAACAGTGCAGACGGCAACGATCGATACCACCACTTCAGGTCGCGTGGACGAGCTCGGAACGCGATTGTCCGGCCAAGGCTTCCGCCGTGTCGTCGACCCGATCGGATTCGTCATGCAAGATCGGCAAGAGCGCATGCTCCCGCTCAATCTTGACTCGCGCTATTGCTACTCGTTCGCGACGTTCGGTGGACCGGGGGCACGCGACACGGATGTCTACTTGATGGACGGTGGTAACAACGAGCTTGCGACGGATCACGGTACAGGCCTCGATTCTGCGGTCGAGTATTGTCCTCAGCAAACTGGTTCGTATCAGTTGAAGGTCACGATGTACGCGGGCTCGGGCCCGCTCTTCATGGCCGGATTCGCGCGCGCAGCGCAGGCGGCAACGCCGACGCCCACACCCGCGAGCACGCCGGTCGTTTCGGGCGAAGCGACTGCAGGCGCAGGCCTCGAGGACAACTTCCGCTTGCTCGATAGCGATATGCGCGCACGTGGCTACGAAACCTTCGGTGAGCAGACGCGCGGCGAGCTTGCGAGTGGCACCGAGCGTAGCCTCTCGATCGCCCTTGAAGGCGGTAAGTGCTACGCGATTCTCGCGGTTGGCGACAACGGTGTGCGCGATCTGGATCTTATTCTCTCCGATTCTCGTGACCGCGAAGTCGATCGCGACGTCGAGGAAAATCCACGCCCGATCGTACGCGTTTGCCCCACGAGCTCCGGTACCTACACGATGCATTTGCGTATGTTCAACGGCCAAGGCCACTTCGTGTACAGCGCCTATCGTTGGCCACGCGGCACCCGCGGTCCCTTCGGCTTGCGCGGTCTGATGTACGTACGCTTGGCGGAGATGACGCAGCTATTGAGCGCCGACCAGTACACACCCGATGCAGACTTTACACCTGCGCAGGGCACATTCCGGGCGCAAGGCGAGACGCACTCGCATGAGCTTCAGCTGGCCGCAAACCGTTGCTACTCAGTACTCGTCGTGGGCGGCGAAGGCCTCGACGATGTGGACGCGCGCCTCATGCAAGGCAACACGCAGCTTGCAACAGATGCGAGCCGCAACGCGTTCCCGAATGTGCGCTACTGCACAACCCAAGCCGGTACCTACTCACTCGGAGTCCGCGCGGCGGCAGGCGAAGGCGCCTACTTCTACCAACTCTTCACCCACCCGAGCGAGTAAACCTCGCCCACCTGGGTTTAACCGCCAAGTCACCACAAAACGCCAGCAACGATGCCCGCTCAACACGACAACAATCCTCTTCTTGTTGTAGGGATTGATCTGCTGGCGTCTGGTCGTGACTTGGCGGTTGAACCTGCGTTTGATCGCAGAGCTAGCTATTCGGCGGGGTCGAGGTTGATGATTTGGTGTTCGATCAGGCGGCGGTAGATGCCGTTTTGCGACATGAGCGCGTCGTGGGTGCCGGTTTCGACGATGCGGCCGTGGTCGACCACGACGATGCGGTCGGCATCGCGCACCGTGCTCAGGCGATGAGCAACGACGATGGTGGTGCGGCCCTTCATTAGACGGGAGAGCGCGTCTTGCACAAGCGACTCGCTCTCGGCGTCGAGATTGCTCGTGGCCTCGTCGAGCAGAAGCACGCGTGGGTTGAGCAAGATGGCGCGCGCGATAGCTATGCGCTGGCGCTGGCCCCCCGAGAGTTGAACTCCGCGTTCACCGACAAGGGTTTCGTAGCCCGACGGAAATTCTTGGATGAACTTGTGCGCGTTCGCATCGCTCGCTGCTCGCTCGACATCGGCTTGGGATGCGTCGGGCACGCCATAGGCGATGTTGTCGCGAATGGTTCCGCTAAAGAGAACAGGTTCCTGCGCAACAAGCGCCATCTCCCGCCGAAGCTGCGCGAGCGAAAGCTTACGGACGTCCACACCATCGAACCGCACTTGCCCGCGCGTGACATCGTGAAAACGCATCACGAGGCCCGTAAGCGTAGACTTACCGGCGCCTGAGGGACCAACCAGCGCGACAACTTCACCGGGTAACACGCGCAACGAAACGTCGTGCAGGACTTGATGATCGGCGCGCGTTGGATAGGTGAAGTCTACGTGCTCGAACTCCACCGCGCCGCCGCCTTCTGGCAAAGCAAGGGGAACTTTTGGATCACGGATCGCAGGCACGGTTTGGATGATCTCAAAGAGACGCTCCGATGCGCCGGCTGCTCGCTCAAGCGATCCCCACAAGCCCGCCAAGCTTCCAAATGCTACCGAGACCATCAGCGTGTAGAGAATGAACGCTACGAGCTGACCGCTCGTCAGCTGATGCGTCACGACAGCCCGGCCGCCGATCCAAAGCACGGCCACAATCGAGAGAAAGCCGGCGAAGGTTGCTGTCGCGAGGAATGCTCCGCGCCAACGCGCCAACGAGAGTGAACGCCCGAAAGCGGCTTCGATGCGCGAGGTGTACTGCGCAGTCTCGCGATCCTCGCGCACGAACGCTTGCACCGTTTGGATGGCGCCGACCACTTCCTGAACGTGCGCGCTGGTTTCGGCGAGTTGGTCTTGAACCGCTTTGCTCATTTTGCGGATGCGCTTGCCGAACATCACAATGGCAATGCTCAAGGGCGGAACCACCGCAAGCATGACCAGCGTAAGCTGCACGTTTTGCATGAAGAGCAGAACAATGCCTCCGATGATTTGGGCTACGTCACGCATCGCCAAACTCAGT
This sequence comes from Sandaracinaceae bacterium, assembly GCA_016712745.1. Lineage (GTDB taxonomy): Bacteria > Myxococcota_A > Polyangia > Polyangiales > JADJQN01 > JADJQN01. Next base: position 1,587,515 of record JADJQN010000003.1, on the reverse strand, counting down.
TCGGAACCCACCACTCCTTCAATCGTGGAAACGTCGCCTGCAAGACGTCCCGTGAGCTCGCCCGTGCGACGTTCGTGAAACCACGACACAGGCAAAGTTACAAGGCGCGCAAAAACCATGCGTCGCAGATCGGTCACCACGCGCTCGCCGAGCCACGACATCAGGTAGTGACGTACGTAGGTAAGGATCGACTGCAACGCGAAGGTGATGGCGAGGCCAATCGCGATTTGATCAAGACGCGTGGTTGAGCCGTTCTCGATGCCATGATCGATAGCCCAGCGGATCGCCTGCGGATAAATGAGCCCTAACGCCGAGCCTGTGAGCAAGACCAGCGTTGCCATGGCGAAGCGGCCTTTGTGAGGCGCGAGAAGTTTGAAGAGGCGTGTGAAGCGAAGAAGGCGTGGGAGCTTTTTCTGCGGCTCCGTGGGCCTTTCAGCGGCGCTCACCTCAGCGCTAGGAAGAGCTGCAACTGAGTTTGAGGAACTTTCGGACATGGATTCAGGCATTGGACGGCGGACCGTCCGAAGCGTGACAGATTTTTCCTAAGGAGTCAGACGCGGCCCGCGCGCGAGCGGACGAGCATCACCAAGAATACGGGGCAACCGATGAGGGCTGTGATCGCGCCAACGGGCGGTTCCGTCCCGAAGGCGTCGAAGAGCAAGCGCGAAGCAAGGTCCGCGAGAACCAGAAATGCGCCGCCGAAAAGTGCGCTGGTGGGTACCACGAGGCGATTGTCGGGTCCAAGGGCGAGGCGCGCAGCGTGCGGGACCACTAGACCGACGAAGCCAATCAGCCCGCACAGCGAAGTCACTCCGCCAACCAGCATTGCAGCCGCCGCGAAGATCGTCCAACGCACTCGGCGTACGCGCACGCCGAGTGTCGCCGCAGCATCGTCGCCCAAGCTTAGAATGTTCATGCGCCCAGCGAGCGCGGTGAGCACGACGACCCCGACCAGCACGTAGATGCCGAGCACCGTGAGTGTGCCTTTGCGCTCGTAGCCAATCGAACCAACGAGCCAGAACAGCAGTTCTTGCGCTTGGGTAGAGCTAACCAAGACCTTCACAAATGTGATCGCTGCCGAGGCAAATGCGTTGATGACGATGCCGGCCAAGATCACACCGGTTGGGGTAGCTCCCGCGCCAGCTCGCGCGATGGCCCATACAAGGAATGTAGCGGCGAGCGCGCCGAGAAAGGCCCAGATGGGAAGCGTTACCGCCGCCATGGCCGCGGGAACGCCAATCGCAATTGCGATGGTCGCGCCTAGTGCGGCACCGCCACTGGTTCCAAGAACGTAAGGGTCAGCGAGTGGATTGCGAAGTAGAGCCTGAAGCGCAGCGCCCACGGCTCCGAGTGCGGCGCCCGCGAACGCGCCCAAGAGCACGCGTGGCAGGCGCACCTCGAAGAGAAGCACCGCATCCGAGTTGGGCCCGTCGATGTTGGAAAACGCGCGCGCAAAATCCAAATGTTGCGCGCCGAGCCACGCCGCGAGAAATACGCTGAGCAAAAGCGCGCACGTGCCCCAAACCAGTGCGACAACGAGCCGCGAAAGCGTCGAACGCTCGCGCGTCACGTCGGTGCGTTGCGTTCGAAGAGAATGCGTAGGCCTTCGAGCGTCAAGAACTCATCGACTTCTTCAATGGTTTTCGATTCCGGGCGAATCAGCGATGCCAGCCCACCGGTTCCGAGAACTTTGCACGGAAAACCCAGCTCGGCGCGGATGCGTTCGACAAGTCCGTCAACCAGACCAACGTAACCGTAGACGATACCTGATTGCATCGAGTGAATCGTGTTGCGGCCGACCACTTTCGCGGGCTTCGTGATCTCGGCGCGCGGCAATTTCGCGGCCCGCGAAAAGAGAGCGTCGGCTGCAATTTGAATTCCGGGGGCTATCGCTCCCCCTAAGTATTCGCCTTTGGGCGAGATGCAATCGAAGGTAGTCGCTGTGCCGAAATCCACGACGATGGTTCCGGCTTTCACGCGCTCGTAAGCGGCGACCGCATTGACGATGCGATCGGCACCAACCTCACGCGGATTCTCGTAGAGGATTGGCATTCCCGTTTTGATGCCGGGGCCCACGACCAACATCGTGTGACCGAATGCCATCGTCACGGCTTCGCACAACACGTCACCAAGAGCAGGAACGACCGACGCTAGAATGCTTCCGTGAATGTCTTTTGGCTCTACGCCGCGCATCGCAACGAGGCTGCGGAGAAGAACGAGATACTCATCGGACGTGCGGCCCTTCGATGACTCGACGCGAAAATGATGAACGAGCGTTCGCCCATCGTAGACGCCGATGACCGTGTGCGTATTGCCGACGTCGACCGCGAGCAGCATGTTTCAGCGAGGGCGCAGGGAAAGAGCACGCGAGATGAGCTTGCCGAAGGTGGCAGGCATCGCACGCAGGGGCGCTTCGGAAATGGCGCGCGCAATTGGAGATGAGGGCGGCTGAATCGACGGCGACGAGATACGCTCGGCGCGAAGCTCGGCCGGTGGATGCGAAGACGGGGCTTTCGGCGGTGCCGATGGCAAGAGGCCCGCTTGGCTGCCCGTCGTAACCGGGCTCGGAGAACCTGGCCTGAACGAAACTGGCGGCGGCATCGAGAATGCGGGCGGCGAGGAAGGCGGCGTGGTGCGCGCAGCAGGAATTGGAGTGAGCGGCACAACGCCAGTCTCGCCCGTGCGCGCTTCCTCGAACTCTTCGGTAACGACTTGCAAGACATCCGGGTCGGACGACGCATCGATTTCATCGGTCGTGATGACCGGCTCATCGTCTTCTTCTTCGACTTCAACGAGCGAAGGCGCTTGGGGCAATGCAATCAACGCCGTGTTGACAGGTACAAGACGCGGCTGCGTTCGATTTGCTTGGATGCGCGAGAGCAGCGCTTCGAGTTTAGCGACGGACGAGCTCATGCGACCTCCGTAGCGACCAGACGCCGCGCGATCTCGCCAATGTTTGAGCCGCTCGTCACCCACGACGAAACTTGCTTTGCGATCGAGGGGTGCACGACAACAAAGCGCTCGTCACCGACGGGCACGCAACTGAGCTCGGCGCCTGCGAGCTTACCGAGCAATCCCGAAAGGAGTGCTGAGGTAGCAAGCTGCATCGGATCGAGATCGCGAAGACCTGTGATTGTTACAACGAACGCATCGCCCCAACGCTCGCTCTGCAAACGCCCCCATCCATAAAGGGCGAGCACCGCCGCGGCGTGGCCGATGACCTGCTCGGGCGAAAGTTCACTGACGCGTCCCGCTAAGGAAGCGGACGCCGTCGAGCCGAGGCGCTCGCCGAGCTTTGTGAGGGTCGACAAATCGCCTTGTTTGACCAAGGCATTGATAAGAGGCGCAACCACGTCGTCGGAAAGCACGAAGACGCGCTCCCCATCCCGGGTTCGTACGGCGCCACGCGAAAGATCGAATTCGTAGAAACCGCTGGGATCGAAGTTGGGTTGGGCCATGTTCGTCTTTACGCGAGTGTAAACAATCTCGACAGGATGGTGTCAGTAGATGAAGGTTGCCCCTCCCGTGTCAACTCAGCGGCACAGAATCACAGTGAAAATCGCGCTTTTCGCGGTTCTTCTCTCTTTTTTCGCCTCGCCGGGCCGGGTTTTCGCCCAGATCCAAGGCGTCGACGAGTGGGCCGAGGCGTTGGTGCTGGGCCTAACGCCCCATTGGGCGGGCCAGCGCGTGCCTCATCCGGTCGTCGTATCTCGCCCTGCCGAGAGTGGCGCGTACACGAGCTCGACGTTCGAATCGATTCGCGTTCACGGACTCGCTGATAGCTCTGAGGCCGATCTTCGCGACGTGCTGGCGATCGTGGAGCAGTCAGCCATCGCATTGCGTGCGGAGGGTTGGGGCGTACCGGCGGAGGATGGAGGCCTGGGCGGCTCCACCGAGTTCGATCTTTATCTCGCTGACCTGGGCGACCAGGGATACCAAATCAACTCCGACGGCACATTGTTGTGGCCTCACCTGGATTCGGATTCTGGGTTTGCGATCGTTGAGCGCTCGCTCGCGGGACGCGATCTTGTGGCGTGCGTAACAGCAGCGTACGCCGAGAGTGTGATGCTGGGTCTCGACCCGGCGGAGGCTCCCGCGTGGCGACGCGCGACGGCCGCGTATCTCACCTATCAACTAACGGGTTCGTTCGGATGCCATGAAGAAGAAGTGCTCGCGGGTGTCGCGCGCGCGTATGAGAGCGCGATTCCCGACGTCGTGCGTGTCGCAGAAGGTCGTGACGCAGCGCCTGCCGGATACTTCATTGGTTTGCTCGACGCCCAGCAGCGCAACGGCGATGGTTCCTTCATTCGCGATATGTGGCAGCTCACACGCCAACGTACGTGGGAAGGATCGGACCTACGCGGCTCGCCCGACCTATGGATGGCGATTGAAACAACGCTTGGTTTCAACGAGCACAAGCTGCCCGAGATCATCGAGCAGCTCTCAGTGGCGCGTTATCTTGCGGGCACGACAGGGGCGCCCACTCTTGGCGATCGCGCTCTGCCTCATGTGGAGCCGATTTGGATCGGCAACGTGCAGTTTGCAGACTTGCCGGAGCATTTCCCGGTTGCTAACCCGCCAATCGAGACGTACGGGCAGGGTTTTGCCCTGGTGCACACACCGAACGTTCCCGCCAACACGCGGCTTCGCGTGTGGATGCACGGAGAGTTCCGCGTCGAGTGGGATTTGATCGTCGTGCCCCTCGATCGCAACAAGCACGAGATCACCCGCATCGCAGCACCGCCGCGCCGCACGCCCCGCAGTTATCTCGAGGTCTTGCTGCCGGCCAACACCGATCGCGTGCTCATTGCCGTGACCAACATGTCGCATCGCTTGCCCGACGCCGACATCCCGGACGAGAACGCCCGCTCGTTCGAGCTGATCGTGGATCGATGAACACACCTGGCATCAGCCCCAGCCCCGAAGACACTGAGCGTCGCAAGCGCGTGGCTGGAGGCTGCCTTTCGGCCACCTTGGGCGCGACCGGAACGCCTCTCTTAGTCGCGGGGCTCGTACTACTAAAGCAATGCAGTGGCCGCGGCCCGTTAGTCCATGAAGGCAGCTACACGCCGGCCGCTTGGACGTTCGGAAAAGTTGCCGCGTGGATCCTCACGCCGATGGGCGCGCTTCTCCTCGTCGCAAGCCTTGTGTTCGCGATCATCGCGATACGCACGAAGCGGCAAACTATCTAGCCCTCTCAGCCGAAGCGGCGGCGACGGCGGCGGGGACGGCGCGGGCCATCCTCGAACGAACCTTGATTCTCGGGCGGCGAGACGGCCCACTCAGGTGGCGTCTTGCCGCGCGCGTGACATTCGCAAGCGTAGAGCATCGCAGCATCGCTAAAGAAATCGCGGTGCGTGAGATTCTGGTAGCGGCCTTGGCTCAAGCGCTTTTGGCTCATCAAGACCATGCGAAGCCGGTCCTTCATGCGACGCGGAATCGCGAGGCGGATGCTGATCTGATCGATGAAACGCTCAAACGCGGCCCCAACGTCGCGTGCGCCGTCGATCGCTTCCTCGCACGGGCCGAGCAAAAGCGCTCCGAGCAAAACCGTGTCGGACGGTGTGCCGACTTCGGCCACGCGCTCGTCGATCGCTTGAAGGCGTCCCCACAAAACTTGGCTGCCTTCGGCTTCGTCTTCGAGGTGCGCAACAAGCTCAGGCAAGACGACCGCGAGCACGCCCGAGTCCCACATGAGCCACATGCTTCGCTGCGATGCACCGCCGCGAAGGAGGCGTAAAACTTCTTCGAGGACGCGAGGCGGCGCGCTCTTTCGGACCTCCTCGCGAAGGCCGACCATGGCGTCGTAAACTTCTGGCGAAAGGCCGAGGTCACAACGCGCGCTAAACTTGATCGCACGCAAGATACGGATCGGATCTTCGCGGAAGCGCACGTCGGGTTCGCCGATGGTTCGCAAGACGCGCTTTTCGAGATCAGGCCAACCGCCGCAGTAGTCGATCACTTCTTCACGATCGATATCGTAGAAGAGTGCGTTCAAGGTGAAGTCGCGACGGATTGCATCTTCGTGCGGCTCACCGAAAACGTTGTCGTGGCGGATAAGCAGGTCAGCTCCATCGCCACGATCTTTGCGCGCCGGGACCAAGGCGATGGGCATCTCGAGATCGGCATCGGTGTCAGAGATGTCGAGCATCTCGCCTTCGAGCTCGAGCTCTTCATCGACGATAGGTTCAAGGAGCTCAGGCGCCGTCGGGTCTTTGCGAAAGGTCGCGACCTCGATGATCTTGCCGCCGGCGAAAAGAATGTGCGCCAAGCGAAAGCGACGACCGATGATGCGGCAATTGCGAAAAAGCGAACGCACGTCGTTCGGGCGCGCGCTGGTCGCGATATCGAAGTCCTTGGGCGTGCGACCGAGAAGCAGATCGCGCACGCCACCGCCGACGAGATACGCAGTAAAACCGGCACGAGTCAGGCGCTTGAGCACCTTCTCCGCGTCCGGATCGATGCGGTCCATCAATCCAGAGTGTGGATAAATAGCGGGGCGCAGGGCCGAGGGGACGCGAGAAAGACGATCCGCAGGCGGCCGTTCTTTGCTCGAATTTTCGTCCAAATGAGGAAAGCCAGAATCCATGGAACAGAATCGAAGGCGACCTGTAGCAACGATGAGGCAAAGGGGCAATCCGGCACTTTAGGGCGGAACAAGCTGCACGAATTCGGCGTGTCTACGCCATCTTGAGTAGGCTCGCCTCATGTCAGAGCTTTCCATCCCGCAGGCCGCAGGCCAAGTCATCATCGCCGGCTTCGACGGAACCAAGGAGGCCCCCCACGCGCTGTCGCACCGGGCCAAGCGGGGCGAGCTCGGTGGTTACGTGCTCTTCAAGCGCAACCTCGGCACGATGCAAGAAGTCGCCGAGCTCAACGCGAACTTGATCACAGCGTCGATGCCCGAGATGCCCTTGTGCATCTCTCTCGATCAGGAAGGTGGCCGCGTTGCGCGTCTGCAAGCGCCAGTTGTGAAGCTTCCCCCGATGCAGAAGATGGGAGCGCTCGGCGACGCAAAGCTTACGCGGCGTGCGGCGTTCATTCTCGGTACGCAGCTGCGCGCGCTTGGCTTCAACATGGACTACGCGCCCGTGCTCGACATCAACACAAACCCTGCGAATCCCGTCATCGGGGATCGCGCGTTCGGCAGTGATCCGGAAACCGTAACGACGCACGCCCTAGCCTTCGCGAACGGTCTGCGCGAATCGATGGTGCTCGCGTGCGGGAAACATTTTCCAGGCCATGGCGACACGGAGCTTGATAGTCATTTGGCGTTGCCAAAGCTCGGGCACGATCGCGCGCGGCTCGATCGCGTTGAGCTAGCGCCGTTTCGTGCCGCCGTCGCGCATCTTCCCTCGATTATGACAGCCCACGTGATCTTCGAATCGCTCGACCCCGGCGTGCCCGCAACCCTCTCGCACAGGGTCATCACGGGTCTGTTGCGCGGTGAGCTCGGTTACAAAGGGGTGATTATTAGCGATGACTTGGAAATGAAAGCGGTCGCTGACCACTACCAAACGGGTGATAGCGCATGCCGCGCGATCGAAGCGGGATGCGACGCATTGCTCATCTGCTCAAAGCCCGAGCTCGTCGTGCAAGCACAGGACGCGCTGATCGCGCGCGCTTCGAAGGACACCGCGTTTGCTTCGCGCCTTCACGATGCGGCGCAACGATTCATCAAAGCCCGTTTGACCGCACGGCCGGAACCCATCACGGACGCCGAATTGCTCGCCTCTGCACTCGACAACAACGATACGCGTAGCTTTCAAAGCGACCTAAACGCTCGTCTATAAAATACGCGTTGCGCGCATGGCATGTCCGAATTAAAGCTCGGCGCCGTTCAAACGTAAGTGAATAGATTGCGCGGCCGTCCCGTTCAACGAACGTGATGGTGGCGGGTCAAAACAGGGGAACTATGCGCAATCTCGTAGGCGTGGTGGTCGTGGTGTTCGGCGCAGTTCTGGGAAGTGCAGGGATCGGCCATGCTCAGCCGCGGGGACCCGCGCAACAGTTGCTACCCAACACGCGCGCAAACTTCGGCACGCGCATCGTGCAACCTGGATTCACGCCCGACCCGATGGCCGTCAACGTTGTCTCCGGCGGCGCGGTCGATGTGAACCGATTGAACATCGGACCGGGCTGCACGGGCTACGCGTCGCAGTCGCCCGATTTCAATTTCACGCTCACCGGCTACATGAACTTTCTGCGCATCTACGTGGATGCCGTCCAGCAAGAAGACACCACGCTCGTCATCAACAAGCCCGACGGGACGTGGGCGTGCAACGACGATGCGTTTGGTCACAACCCTGAAGTCGACTTCACCCGCGCGATGCCCGGCGTCTACAACATCTGGGTTGGAAGCTACCGCGCAAACGTGCAGGCCCACGGACGGCTCACGTTCACGCAGAACATGAATGCACATCCCGGTGGCGGCGTTCAGCCCCAACCCGTGCCGGTGCCGGTGCCGATGCCCGGACCTCCGCCGTATCCGCAACCGCCGCCGCCGCCAGCCGGGCTCAGCTTTAACGCGAATCCCAATTACGGAACGCGCTCGTTCAATCCCAACTTCATGCCGGACCCCGTGACCATCAACGTAGTCTCGGGCGGCCGTCTCGACGTTCGCGCCATGGGCCTTGCCGGGTGCACGGGTTTCGTTTCTTCGGCACCGGACTTCATCTTCATGCTGAACGGCTGGGATCAGTTCCTCCGCGTGTTCGTGGACAGCGCTCAAGAAGACACGACCCTCGTGATCAATCGCCCCGATGGATCGTGGGCCTGCGCCGACGACACGTACGGCAACAATCCCGGTGTCGATTTCAATAACGCGCAGCCCGGCATGTATCGCGTGTGGGTGGGCAGCTATCGCGCGCGCGTGCGTGCACATGGAACGCTCAACATCACGGAGATCCCCACGTTGCAGCCAGGCGCGTATGTACAGCTGCCCATACCTCAGCCCGGCCCGCAGCCCATGCCCCCGCCGCAATACGGCCTCAATATTCGCGGACCGGCAAACTATGGATCGGCGACGATCAATCCCCACTTCATGCCCGATCCCCTCTCGACGCGCGTGACCTCGGGCGGAAACCTCGATGCAAGACGCATGGGCCTCGTTGGCGCTGCGTGCTCTGGCTTCGTCAGCTCCAATCCCGACTTTAGCTTCACACTCACCGGCTACGATCGCTTCTTGCGCGTGTTCGTCGATGCGGGAACGTCTGATACGACTCTGGTGATCAACAAGCCAGATGGAAGTTGGGCGTGCGACGACGATACCTTCGGCAACAATCCGAGCGTCGATTTCAACGGAGCAGCTCCCGGAACCTACGCCGTGTGGGTCGGAAGCTATCGTGCCAACCAGCGCCTGAGCGGAACGCTCAACATCACAGAGTTGCCGAGCGCGCAGCCCGGCGTGCAGCAGTATGCGCCGCAGCAACAGTACCCGCAGCAGCAGTATCCCCAGCAGCAATACCCCCAGCAGCCCGCGGGCGCTTCAGGGCTCAACTTTCGTGCGCCGCCGAACTTCGGAACTCAACCGGTTGAACAAGGCTTCGTGCCAGATCCGATTTCAGTTCGCGTGACCGCGGGCGGAATGGTCGCCGCCAGCATGGCCAACATTCCGGCGGCGTGTACCGGCTACGTAAATCTCAACCCCGACATCAACTTGATGCTAAACACGACCGATAGCTTCTTGCGTGTGTACGTGAACAACACCAATGGAGCCGACACCACGCTCGTGGTGCGAACGCCGGATGGGCGTTGGTTCTGCAACGACGATGCGTACGGCAACAACCCCAGCGTCGACATGGAGAACGTGCCAGGCGGCATGATCAATGTGTGGGTCGGATCATACCGAGCGGGCGTGCGTGCGAACGCCGTCGTGAATGTTACGGAGATGCAGAGCAATCATCCGTAAAGTGGCCGGCTGGCGCTCGCGGCCCATTGGCTCTAAATAATGGGTCAGAGCACTCGTCGATTTGAACATTCACGGCAACACCCAGGGCCTAGCCCCCTCCGAAACGCGCGCACTTGAACGAGTCTACAGGCGGCGTGTGCCCTTTGATCAGCTGTGCACGCACGAGTTGGTGAGGTCGCTTTGCGACGTCTCGCACATCACGGGAAGGCAGGTCGGCGCCCTTGTCGCGCGGTCAGGCCAAGTCGAATCGGTGATCGTGGGCGACGCCGCGAAGCTGATGCTGCCTGACCTCGGGCGCCTGCGCGCGGCGCAAGGTCGCTTTCGTGGTTTGCGCTTGATTCATACGCATCTGCGCGGCGAACCCCTCACGCGCGACGACCTTGTCGACCTTACTCGCTTGCGCCTCGATATGATCGCGGCGATCTGCATCGGCCCTGATGGTGCGCCGCAGACCGTGCACTACGCACATTGCATCCCGGTCGACGAAGCGCGCGGTGGTGAACCGTTTCGCAAGTACGGGCCTATCCCCTACGCGAAGCTCGATTGCAATCCGGCAAGCATTCTTCCCGCCCTCGAAGAGGAGTACACGCGCGTTGCGCGCACGCGCAAAGTGGTCGCCAAAGATGGGCGCGCGATTCTCGTGCATGTTTGCGACAAGAAGCATTCGAGCGGTGTACAAGCTTCGCTCAATGAGCTCTCGGAGCTCGCATACACAGCCGGCGTTGAAGTCGCGGATACGGTGTTGCAGGTTCGCGACCACGTAGATCCGAAGTTTGTCCTTGGCCGCGGCAAGCTCGAAGACGTTGTCTTGCGCGCGATGCAGCTCGATGTCGATGTGCTGATCTTCGATCGAAATCTAAGCCCGGCACAGGGAGCGGCGATCTCAGCAATGACCGATTTGAAGGTCCTTGATCGCACGCAACTGATTTTAGATATTTTTGCGCAACGTGCCGAGAGCCGCGACGGCAAGCTGCAGGTCGAGCTCGCGCAAATGAAGTATTTGTTGCCGCGTCTTGGCGCCAAAGACGATGCACTCTCACGCCTGACCGGTGGTATCGGGGGCCGTGGTCCGGGTGAAACCAAGCTCGAGATTGGTAAACGGCGTGCGCGCGATCGCATCACGCATCTTGAAGCGCAGCTCAAGCATCTGGGCCGTCAGCGCGAACAGCGTCGTTCGCGGCGCTCACGGCGGGGCGTGCCGATCGTGGCGATCGTAGGTTATACAAACGCCGGCAAGAGCACGCTGCTCAATGCGCTCACCGAGAGTGACGTGCTGGTCGAAGATAAACTTTTCGCGACACTCGACACTCGATCGAGGCGCATTCGATTTCCGGAAGAGCGCGAAGTCATTGTGACCGATACGGTTGGATTCATCCGTGACCTGCCCAAGGACTTGTTCGCTGCATTCCGCGCGACCTTCGAAGAAGCGCAGGACGCAGATCTGCTCGTGCACGTGATTGATGTCTCGGATGAGCAGCGCGACGAGCATACGGCGACAACCGAGAAGCTTCTGACGGAGCTCGACTTAGGGCAGGTACCGCGGCTTTTGGTTTTCAACAAAGTGGACGCCTTCGATCCGATGCTCGGCAAAGCATTCGCACACGCGCGTGGCGGCATCGCCGTGAGCGCCATCGACCCAAGCACGCTGCGTCCGTTGCTCAAGCGTATGGGCGATATGCTCTTTTACGACCATGGCGAGAACGTGATTCCGCAGCTCGCGGAGCTGCCCCCGCTCGCGGAGTAGTCGTGCGCATCGTCGAATCGTTTGCTGGCGTTCAAAACGAGCGCTTCGTCCTAGAGCTTGCCGATCAGGCGCGTATCGAAGCCGTGCTCTACCGAGGCAACACCTTATGTGTCTCGTCGCAAGTTGGATGCGCTGTGCGCTGTCCCTTCTGCGCGTCCGGCGCGAACGGACTCGGCCGCAATCTGAGTTTGGACGAGTTGGTCGCGCAGCTCGAACTTGTGCGTGCGATGCATCCGGGCATCGCTTACGTAACTGTGTCGGGCATTGGCGAGCCGCTTCACAACATCGCGAACGTTGGCGCGTTCGTCGAGCACTGCCGCAAAGAGCGTATAGCGCCCAGCTTCACAACATCAGGCGCTAGTCCCGAGCGCCTACGCGAAGCCATGCACTGGCCGCACAATGGGGTCACCATCTCAGTGCATGCGGGTACCGAAGAGGTGCGCAAAAAGCTCGTACCTAAGGCGCCGACTCTCGCGGAGCTCTTCGCGACGCTCGCCGATGTAATTCCCAGCTTGAGTCAGTCCCGCAAACGCAAAGTGGCCCTCGCCTATCTCTTGATGCGCGGCGAGAACGACAGCGACATTGAGATCGACGCATTCATCGCACGCGCCAAACCACTCGCGCGTGCGATTCACCTCTACGCATACAACACAGTCGACAGCAGCACGACGACGCCCACGTCACGCGCTCGCTACGACGAAGTCTACGCGCGCATGCGCTCAGCTGAGCTTGTCGTCCGCATGAGCTCGCAAGCCCGCACCGAAGCCAACGGGGGCTGCGGCACGCTCGTCGCGAAGAAGAACCTGCTCACGCGCAGCAAGTCGCACGCAACGTAGGCGCGGCGGAGGTTTGAACCGCACGGCAGTTCGGAGGGTTGAACCGCCATGACGCCAGTAACGCCAGATAGAAGGAACGCGAAGAGGGATTCTTAAACCAAGAGTTTTTGTGTAAGAACGCGAACAGCGCGTCGGCACTCTCTGGTGTTACTGGCGCCATGGCGGTCCCGCCTCTGCCGAGGGCGCGAGCGTTGTGCTATTACGCCGCGCATGTCGGATAGCCCCGTCAGTGCTTCTACCGAAGTTCACGCGCATCAGCCGTACATTCCCGCATCGCGAACGGATGTTCGGGAGCTCACCGTTCGTGCAGTGCTTATGGGCGCTGTGCTCGGCATTATCTTCGCGGGGTCGAGTGTTTATCTGGCGCTCAAAGTTGGGCTGACTGTTAGCGCATCCATTCCAGTCGCCGTGCTGTCGATCACGATCTTTCGCGCGTTTGGTCGCGCGACCATTCTCGAGAACAATATCGTTCAGACGACGGGTTCGGCCGGCGAGAGTCTAGCCGCGGGTATCGCGTTCACGATGCCGACGTTGTTGCTCATGGGCTACGACCTCGACACGTGGCAGATTCTGCTCGTCGCGCTGCTCGGCGGAATCGTCGGCGTGCTCATGATGATTCCGCTTCGTCACGGACTCATTGTCGAGGAGCACGGCAAACTTCCCTACCCCGAAGGCACGGCGTGCGCCGAAGTATTGATCGTCGGTGAGCAAGGCGGCACGAACGCGCGCACCGTGTTCACGGGTTTCGGCATCGGCGTGCTTTACAAGTTGTGCGCCGAGGGCTTGCGCTTGTGGAACTCCCTGCCCGAGCGCGCTTTGACCTGGTACAAAGGCGGAAGCATCAGCGCCGAATGCTCGCCCGAGCTCTTGGGCGTCGGCTACATCATCGGTCCGCGAATCTCCGCGACAATGCTTGCGGGTGGCGTGCTTGGCTACCTCGTGATCATGCCTGCCATCGCGATGTTCGGCGGGCAAATGACCACGCCGCTTTACCCGGCGACATCGATGTTGATCAAGGACATGGGTCCTGACGATTTACGAAGTGCGTACGTGCTTTATATAGGCGCGGGAGCGGTCGCGACGGGCGGGCTGATCTCACTCGTGCGCTCGCTGCCAACCATCGCCAGTGCGTTTCGCGCGGGCCTCAAGAACTTCCGCACCTCGCACAGCAAGAACGCCGATGGAACGCGCGCCGCAGTAGGCGTGGTGGAACGCACCGCCCTCGATCTCTCGATGAACTGGGTGATCTTCGGATCGCTTGGCTTGGTTGCGGTCATTTGGCTCGCGCCCAACCTGCATATCAACTTTGCGTCGGCGATTTTGATCGTGCTCTTCGGCTTTCTCTTTACGACTGTCTCGTCGCGCATCACCGGCGAGATCGGCAGCTCGTCCAATCCAATCTCGGGCATGACCGTCGCGACGCTGCTCATTACATGCCTGCTCTTCTTGGTGGTGGGCTGGACAGGTAGCGAGCATCGCGCGATGGCGCTGATCACCGGCGCCATCGTGTGCGTCGCGGCATCCAACGGCGGCACGACGAGCCAAGACCTGAAGACTGGCTACCTCGTCGGCGCCACACCGCGCTCGCAGCAGATCTCTTTGCTCGTGGGTGTGGTCACGTCAGCTCTTGTGATCGGTTTCACGGTGCAGATGCTGAACAACTCCTACACGGACATTCTGCCGCGTGACTTCGGCGAGAACCACGTGACCGTCGTCACGAACGAGCATCAGTCGCATGCGGGTCACAACTACCGCGTTGGTTATCAGCGCGAGTCCGGGGAAACCATTCCCCAGGGCCGCTACCTCATCGATGACGCAGGTCGCGTGCGCTTTCTGGTTAACCCCGGCATCGGCGGCGTCGTTACAACGGACGCAAACGGGCATCGCACCGAGAAGCTAAGCGCACCCAAGGCCCAACTTTTCTCCCTCATCATCGACGGCATTTTGACTGGCAAGTTGCCCTGGGCCTTGGTGCTTATTGGCGTCTTTATCGCCTTCGTCATGGAGCTGTGCGGCGTGGCGTCTCTCCCCTTCGCGGTGGGCGTCTATCTGCCTCTTTCAACGTCGACCCCAATCATGATCGGTGGCCTTGTGCGATGGTTTGTTGATCGCAAAACCAAGGCGAGCGCGGCGGAAGCAGAAACTTCGCCCGGTACACTCATGTCCTCCGGCTATATCGCTGGCGGCGCGATCGCCGGTTTGATTCTCGCGGCTCTCTCGGGCATCGGCTCCGGCGAAGGCTCGCTCGCTCGTCGATTGGATGTGTCTGACAAGCTTGGCGCGTTCTTCCACTCAGATGGTTGGTCGATTCTCTGGTTCGTCGCGTTGGCGATCGCGCTCTACGCTGTCGGCACGCGCTCCAAACACCCGGCGACCACCCCATGACCGTCTACGTTGCTCTCTTGCGCGCAATCAATGTCGGCGGGACCGGCAAGCTGCCCATGAAAGAGCTGCGTGAGCTTTGCGAGGACGCGGGCTTCACCGACGTGCAGACCTACATTCAAAGTGGCAATGTGGTTTTCAAGAGTCGTCTTGCCGAGGCCAAAGTGAAGACCACACTCGAGAAGGCTCTCGCTGCGAAAATGAGGAAGCCATTTGGCGCCATGATTCGCACCGGCGCTGAGCTCGATGCCGTAATCAAGAAGAATCCGTTCAAAGGTGTAGAGCCAAGTCGCATCCTGATCCTTTTCATGGACAAAGCCGCGACTAAGAGCGACATGGCGAGCGTCACTACTCCGGGCAACGAAGTCGTGAAGCATTTCGGTCGCGAGCTGATGATTCATTTTCCGGACGGAATGGGAAAGTCAAAGCTGAAAATCCCTTTCGCCAAAACGAGTACCGGGCGAAACCTAAACACGGTCACGAAGCTCGCTGAGCTTGCGCGTGCGAGTTCTGCTTGAAGTCGTCGCGTGGGCACGATAGACGAACTGCCCCTCGATGTCCTTGAACCCGTCCCAGAGATCTGCAGTCGAACACGATACGGGACCTCTTTTGGTGCTCGCCGGCGCGGGCAGCGGTAAGACGCGCGTCATTACGCATCGCATTGCGCGCTTGCTCGAGCGCGGCGTGAAGCCCGAAGCGATCCTCGCTGTGTCATTCACGAACAAGGCTGCAGGCGAAATGGCCGAGCGCATGGTGAAACTTGTCGGGCGCGACACGGCATCGCGTTTGGTGCTCAGCACCTTCCATAGTTTTGGTGTGCGGTTTTTGCAAGAAGAGAAGAAGGCCCTCGGCTACGCAACCAAGTTTGCTATTTTTGATCAGGGCGACAGCGTGGGCCTTGTGCGCGAAGTCTTGCGCGAGATTCGGCGCGGGACCGATGCACGCAAGCTCGATGCCATGGCGATTCTCTCGCGCATCAGCAAGTGGAAGAACGATTTCCTTTCACCGGACGATGTGGCGAATGCAGGTAAGAATACCGCGCATCCCGATTCGGAATACGACGCGACAGCCGTTGAGATTTATCCGCGCTACGAGTCGGGACTACGCGCCATGTGCGCGGTTGACTTCGATGACTTGGTTGGCGTGCCTGTTCGCATCCTACGCAAGCGCGAAGACATTCGCGACAAGTGGCGTAAACGCTTTCGGTATCTTCTGATCGATGAGTTTCAGGACACGTCGCGTCAGCAGCTCGAGCTCGTGCGCCTGTTGACCAACGAGCTTGGCAATCTGTGCGTCGTGGGTGACGACGACCAAAGCATTTACGCGTGGCGCGGCGCCGATATCAGCAACATTCTCGATTTCGACAAGCACTTCAAAGGCGCTAAAGTCGTCAAGCTCGAGGACAACTACCGCTCGAAAGCGCCCATTCTCGAAGTCGCGAACGCTGCGATCGCGCAGAGCAAAGAGAAGAGGCACGGCAAGGTATTGCGCGCCGCGCGCGGGCCGGGAGATCGCGTGCGTCTCACCGCGCTCGACGATCCCGAGCAGGAGTCAAAGTTTGTCGCGGCCGAAGTGCGCACGCTCCTCGATCAGCGCATGCGCCCTGCGGACATTGCGGTTTTGTATCGCTCAAACCTGCAAGCACGCTTGATCGAGGAAGAACTTCGGGCAGCGAATGTGCCCTACAGGCTTTTCGGGGGCACGCAGGTCTTTGACCGCAAGGAAGTGAAAGACGGCGCAGCGTATTTGCGCGCGATCGCCTTTCCGCGCGACGAGATCAGCCTGCGTCGCATCATGAACTATCCGGCGCGCGGGATCGGCGATACCACAGTCGAGCGCATCGAGCGTCACGCGCAAGCTCATGACTTATCGTTTGCAGATGCGTTCGAGCGCATCGAGAACGTCAAGGACATTCCGGATGCCGCGCGCCGCGGGGCCAAGGCATTGCACTCGACGCTCGTCAAAGCGCGCAAGGAGTTCGAGCAAGGCCGCAGCCTTGCGTCCGCCGCACAGACCCTTTTCAAGGACGTTGGGCTGGTCGCCGAGCTGCAAAAGGCGGCGGACGGCGCGGCATCCGGTGAGCGCCGCGTGGGAAATTTGAATTTTCTCGTAAGCGCCCTCGATCGATATGAGAAGAGCGAACGCGAGAACAAGCCCGCACTCGGCAATTTTCTCCACCGCATCACGACCAACAGCGATTCGAACGCGGTCGATGAAACAGGCACCGACAATCGCGTGACCCTATCGACATTGCATGGAGCGAAAGGCCTCGAGTTCCCTTACGTCTTTCTGATCGGTGTCGTGGAAGGCCAACTTCCTCATAGCCGCACGTCCGATCCGAAAGTCACAGACGCTACATTGGCCGATGTCGAAGAAGAACGTCGTCTCTTCTACGTCGGCGTCACGCGCGCCCAGGATCGTTTGTACATCACGCGCTACAAACGGCGCATGCTGCGGGGCAAAGCGACTCTCTACACTCCTTCGCGCTTTCTCGATGGCTTGCCCGAAGAGTTCATCGAAGAGTATTCGCGCAAGATCAAAACCGCCCTCGATACCAGCGACATCGCTGAGATGGGGCGCTTGCTTCTACAGCGCTTGTCTGCGAGTTGACATCTAATCGCTGGTTCGCGCTTCGGCAGGAATGCGACGTAGCGCAGCTTCAACGACTCCGGCGAAGAGACTTCGCGGGAAACTCGTCCGAAAGAGTCGCGCACGAACGCGCGCGTCGTCATAACGAGTGGCACTGACCAAGGCTTGTACCAAAAGTGCGTCCCGCTCCTCGGCGAGCTGCCCATTACGATAGACAACCGCGTGTCGCTGAAGTGCGGCGATAGCTTCTGTTGCGTCGCCACGCGCCAGGGCCGAGCGAGAACGCTCGATGAGAAGGCGTTCCTGGGCCGAATCCCGGATGGTTTCTGCGACGGGCTGGGGTTGAGCCGTGGGTAGCTGCGCCGTGCGGGCGGGTTCAGGCCTCTGCGCCGGTGCAACAGCGGGCTCGTGCACGGGCTGCAGCAAGATGGGAATCGGCGTCGGAGCGACGCGCGATGACGACTGCGACTGGCTTGTGCTGGGGCTCTGCACAGCAGGCGACACGACACGGTGCACGACAACCCCTGACACAATGCCTGCCGCATAGAGGGCGATGCCGATCGCAGCGCGAGTCACTGTGATCGCAGCGGCGCCTTTGACAGCAGCGGCGCCTGCGGCGGCACTGCCAGCGGCGCCGGGTGCCGGATTTGCTTCGCCGGAAGCGCCCCCCATCGGGCCACCGCCGCCGCCTGCCACGGTAGCCGCAACGCGCGCCCAAATCGCTTCGCCCGTCGACGCATCGGGTGCGCGCTCGGCACGTTTTGCTTCGCTCAGCAAAGCTTGTAGCTCCGCGTTCATTGGTTTGAGATCCTCGTCGGTCATACCGCACCTCCGGTCGTGAGGGCGCGCACAGCGTTGCCAAAGTCTTCCCGCGCCAAACGCAAACGTGAGTAGGCCGTGTTCACGGGGATAGAAAGCGCAGCGGCGATTTCCGGAATGGGTGTGTTTTCAAACTCATGCAGAATAAATACCGGGCGCCGCGACTCATCGATCCTCGCGACGGCCTTATGCACCAGCGCGTGCGACTGTTTGGCCGATGCGCTGGCTTCAGGATTCATCAGCGTCGTAGGTTCTTCCATGGAGTCCGATGAAGGCACCTCGCGACGCTGAGGCGCTCGCCGCATAAAGTCGGACGCGCAGCGAAACGCGATAGCAGCGAGCCACGGTTTGAGTGGTTTGGAAGTATCGAACTCTGCGAGGTGCCGGTGGACAACCACGAAGACGTCATGCACGACGTCTTCGATGTGCCGAGTGGGCACACCGAAGCGCTGAACAAGCTTCCATACGTAGGCGAAGTACTCCTCGTACATGCGCCGTAAGTCGGGCAGCGTGCGGCTTGCGGTATTGCTCACGTGCTCAAGATTGGGCAAGGGCCTCTGCTTCCGTCACGGAAATCGGTAAATCGGCCCGAGCAACACGCCCACCGACGCGAGAGGCGTCGTCCAAATCGCATTGTCATCGACAAAAAGCGTTGTTTGGGTAAGCGCGAACGCGAAATCGACGCCGAGGCTCAAATCCCACGCATCGCTCAGAGGCAAGTTGAAGTAGCCGCGCACCGCGACGGCGACCACCGCGCTCGTAAAAGAGCTCGCGTGATCGAGACCTAGGCCCGTGCTGCGCTGCGCCCCGGCGCGCATGCCGCCACAGAGATCGAAGAGCGAGACTGAAACGCAGCCAAGCAGCGAGGCGAGCATGAGACTGGTTTCTACGTTTCCCGCGCCGACGCGCATGCGCGTAGGTAAATCGCCGCGCACTTCAAGGCGCAAGGAGAAACTATTCCAGGCAAGTCCTGCAAAGATCCCAGCTCCCCACGCAAGAGCAGGCGCTGTACCCGATGATAAATGAACGTCAGCACCGATTAGAGGATGGGCAGGTGTGCCTGGCTCCTCGACGGGTGCGATGTAGACCTGCACCGGGCGGGCGTCGGGCCCTTGAACAGCGCTCGCAGGTTCGGCAGAAGGCTCGACGTGAGTCGCTGCAGCCGCCTGATCGCTCGTCGAAGCAAGCGGGTCAATCGCAAGGGCAACGGTGAGCACGAGCAACTCGCGGAGCTCAGCACATGTACTGGCCCGTAGCTCTCGCTCGCCGCCACTCTCACGACCGTGCGCGAGCGAAACACGCGCAATCACCAGCGCGGCTGAGCGCCTTTGCACATGAACGGAAACGTTGTCGCTCGCCGTGTCGTCAAAGGGATCATAACCGAGTCGCGCCGACACTCCGTCAGCAAGCCCACTCGCCACAATGCATTCTGTATCTTGCGTTGGGTTCTCGACGCCCATGTGCACGCGCGCGCGCACCTGCGCACGCACCGGTGCAACGAACATAGCCAAGAGCACGACAATGCCGATAAAGCGCGTCAACGCGCGAACCATCGCATGCGCCGGCAAGTGCAAACAAGCGCGACTGACCTACGTGCGCATTGCCCAAAGAGCGCGAGCGAGCCGCGGAATTGCCGCTGTGGCGGGCTCTTTGTAGAAAGTGCCCTCTGCCGAGATGCCGCTTTCTGCAAACGGATCCTCGTACGGATCCACGCGGTCCACTGGAATGCCCCGTCGCGCGGCGATCATGGCAACTCGCTGTGGCAGGCTTGTCTGAAGCGTCGTGCCCACCAAGAGCACGCGGGTGGCACGTTCGACCGCCAATACCGCTCTCTGCGGAAATCCCGGCACCCGTAAGCACGAGAACGAGCTTAGTCACCCGCGCGAGTGTAGAGGCATCACGTAAAGTTATCCCGGGTCGCAGAGATGCTTCGCCCACCAGTGTGACAGCGATGTCTCACCGGAGTTGCGCGATTGTGCGCGCGGCTCGCTATCACTGCAGCGAATCAGCAGCGCGTCCGCGTGGCATGTCGCGTGCACGGCTTCTGCTCATGAAGAGCCTGCTTGCAGCAGCCATATTTCTTAACTTCGCATCCATTTCCAGCCGCGCCTCCGCACAAGAGTACGCGGTGCCGCAAGCTCCGCCCGGGTACGGGCAGCCGGCGCCCGTCTACACATACGGCGTCGGGCCGCCTCCCTCCGGCAGCCAGTACGTACTTCAAACCACGCCCCGTCAGCCTGAGCCAACTCGGCCACGATCGGGTTTCGGTCTGCAACTTGGACAAGGTTTCGCTGGGATATGGGTGAGCGACTCGCGAGAGGGTGGCAGCCCCGCCAGTGCGCTCGGCCTCGCTTTGGGGGGCTACGTCTCCCCCGAACTCGCGGTGTTCGTTCGCGTATCGGGCGTCGTGGGCATCGTGGGCGAAGGTGATTCCGCTTTAATCGGCTCCTTTGTCGCACTTCTTCAGCATTGGACGAGCGAGCGCTGGATGGTGAGTGGTGGGCTCGGTGTTGCAAGTCTGGTCTCGGCGTCCAACGCGAATGGCAGGGAGAGCCTCAGCGTACTCGGCCGCGTGGGCTACGCCTTTTCACATTGGACGCATCACTCGTTAATGGTCGTTTTTGAAGTGACCGCGGCGCTCAACTCCGGTGCGCGAGCGATAGCGCCTGGCATCAGCTTTGAGTGGCAGATTCACTGAACGAACGCTCTTCTTTCGCTGGCATGTGCCGAAGACCTTGCCCACAATGGCGCCGCCATGAGGCTCGCAACTCTCCTTGGGCCTGATCTAAAGGCCACCCTCGCAACGGATCCCGAAGAGCTTCGGGAGGCGCTCGAGGAATTTCATCCCGAGGACATCGCGGAGGTTCTAAGCGAGCTCGACGGCGAGGATGCCGTCGCGTTGATGCGCGTTCTGCCCGACGACTACGCCGCGCAAGTGCTGGAACGTCTCGACGACGAGATCCGCGCGCGCCTACTCGAGCGGATGGGCACCGATCAAGCGGCAACCCTGCTCACCGAGATGAGCGCCGATGATCGCGCCGACGCGATCCAGGAATTGCCCGAAGAGGTCGCCGAGAAGATTCTCGATCGCCTCGAAAAGATGGAACCCGAGCTCGCCGAGGAAGTGCGCGAGCTCGTTGCGTACCCTGCGGATTCGGCCGGCGGCTTGATGACCACCGAGTACGTCGCCTTGCCGCCCGAGACGAAAGTCTGGCAAGCGATCGAAGAGGTACGCACCGCGAGTCAATCGCGGCGCGCGGAAACGATTTCGTACATCTACATCACGGCCTTCGACAACAAGCTCGTTGGCGTTGTTTCGTTGCGCGATTTGATTCTCGCAGACCCCGGACGCGAGCTTGCCGAGATTATGACGCAGAACCTGGTGAAGGTTTTGCCTACATCGCATCAGGAAGAAGTCGCGCGCACGATTGCGAAGTACGATTTGTCAGCCGTCCCGGTCGTGGACGATCAGAATCGGATGATCGGTCTCGTCACGATCGATGACGTCGTTGACGTGGTCATTGAAGAGGCCACCGAAGACGCGCAGCGCATGGGCGCCGTCGTTCCGACGGACGAAGCGTATTTCGAGACGGATTTCTGGGCCTTTATTCGCAAGCGCGCGACCTGGCTCATCGTTCTCTTTTTGGGCGAGCTTCTGACCGCGAACGTCATGAAGAGCTACGAGGCCGAGATGGCGTCGGCGCTCGACTTGGTGCTTTTCATTCCCTTGATCATCTCATCCGGTGGCAACTCCGGCTCGCAGTCTTCATCGCTGATCATCCGCGCGATGGCCGTCGGTGAAGTCGCTCCACGCGACTGGTACAAAGTTTTCCTCCGCGAAGTTGGAATGGGCCTCACGCTCGGCTTGATCCTGGGTGTGGTCGGATTCGCGCGCGTGTATTTCGTCGGTTCGCATTACAGCGTACCGATGTCGCTCGCTGTAAGTCTCAGCCTTGTGGCGATTGTAACGCTTGGAACGCTTTCGGGATCGCTTCTGCCCCTGGCGATCAAGCGTGTGGGACTCGACCCCGCCGTGTCGTCGACTCCCTTTATCGCGTCGCTCGTGGACGTGATTGGCCTTGCGCTCTACTTTACCGTGGCAAACGCGATATTGATCGCAGGCGCTCCGTAGCACCGACAAAAATCGCATTCGAGTAGATCCACACGTAGTCGTGAACGAGCAGGTCGGCCTCTGCACCCAGGTAAGGGCGTGCATGGCTCGGCACGATTCGGACTTCAGCACAATAAGCACCAGCTTCACTTGGCGTAAACGCGAACACATCCTCTATACCTGACGCCACGACAACAGCCCCCTCTGCTTCAGCTTTGAGGATACGAAGCGTGATGGTTGGCGCGGGTGTACTTGGCATATCGCTCGAGAGAGTTGGACGCATCACGTGGAGCGACGAGCCCAGTGATGCAGTGTCGCCCATCTCGAAGGTTTCCGCTTCGTCCTGCGCCGTGAACGCAAAGCCCACCGGCGATCCAAAAACCTCGAACGCCACATAGGATCTGCCGGCCAGAAGCGCTTCTCGCTGACCCTCGTAGCTGCGTTCGTGCACGAGCAAATGGTTGGTGAACCAACGCATCATTCGGCGATAGCTATCACCGCGCTCGCCGTCGGGCATGCGCATTGGAAAGCTATTCTCGTGACAATCGCTTCCGGCGATTGCCGTGAGCGCATGCCCGTCTGCGAGGAGCGCGTCCCACTTTCCCAAATCGTTTTGGTTCTCCGAGAAGAACGCCAAGAACGAAAGATCGGGCTCGAGACCGGTGGCCCGATTGGTGAACTTCAGAAGCTCGCCGATGTAGTCGGTCGCGCCCAAGCCCAACCACATCGGCCGGATGTCCAGATCTACGTTGGCGTGGATGTTGTAGATCTCCATTCCGTCGGCGCCCAACATACGCAAGTAGTCGAGTGAGCGCTGCTCCGTGTGCGGAACAAAGACGAGCGCGCCGGCTTCGTGAAAGGTACTCACCGCAGCAGGCCCGTCAGCGTGATACGCACTCTCGCGTATGGTCGCGTCTTCAACGACGTGACGATGCAAGCCCACGGGCATCAGTTCATTCTCGCTGCCGACCGTGATCAAGGTCGTGCTTCCATCCGCGCAGTGAACGCGCGTAGCCACTAGCTCGCCAGCTTCGTTGCGAACTTCGTCGTCTGCGCTGTCTTTGGAGAAGAGCTCCTCGAACGAGAGCTCGCTGATGTGCGCCGCATGGTCCGTGAGATTGAGAACATCGATGTGCAGGGAGCACACCGCGCTGCGCAGATGAGCAAGGCAATCGGTGTCGGCGATCTGGCCGTCGGCAAAGCCCATCCCATCGCATGCGTCGTGAGAAATCGGCGAGTGCGCGTGCAAGATCGTCCGCGAGACGACCAGATCGCCGCGCGTGCCGAGGGTCTCGCTCGCGGGCAAGGTGTGCGGCCAAGGCGCGAGCATGGCTGCGTCGGGGCGTCCACCATCGCTTGTCGGGGCGCCGTCACCGCAGCCGACAAAGCCGAGAACTGCGAGGGTTAGTCCGAGGCGCCTCATTCGTTGTCTGCATGATGCCACGCTTTGTGCACAATACACGGTTGCCAAGCTCTCCTGTCACGCGTAGTTCTCTTCGCGATGCGAACGCGCGCGCTAGGACGAAGCGGAGTAAACGTTTCGGAAGTGGCCCTGGGTACATGGGGCCTGGGTGCAAATGGCTATGGCCCTATCGATTCGGCGCGAGTGGAAGCGACAGTGCAGCGCGCACTTGAATCCGGCGTCACGACATTCGACGTGGCCCCTAGCTGGGGGACCATCGAGCATACGGTCGCGACCGTCGTCGGCGCGCGTCGCGATGAAGTTCAGTATGTGACTCGAGCGAATTCGGTGATGGCACTTCGCGTGGTCGAGAGTTGCGAAACGTCGTTGCGAAATTTGAAGACCGACCACCTCGACGTGCTTCTGCTCAATCACCCGCCCGAGACAGAGGTGAACAACGAAACGCTGACTCAGGCTCTGGTAACCTTGAAGAGCGCTGGAAAGATTCGCGCCTGGGGCGTGAGCACGAGCAAGTCCAGCGTAGCTCGCGCCGCGCTCGACCGCGGGGTCGATGTGCTCTGCGTACCGCACAACGTTCTCGCAAGCGATCTCTTGATGGATATTGCACCCGACCTCGCGCTTCGCGAAACGGGCGTGCTCGCCCACTCGCCGCTTGCCTACGGGCTTTTGGCCGACGCATGGAAACGCGACCACGTCTTCGGCACGCAAGATCATCGACGACGGCGCTGGACAAGTGAGGGTCTGAACGAGCGTCTGCGTCACGTCGAGGCCCTTCGGTTTTTGGTGCACGGTTCGACAAAGTCTCTTGCCGATGCCGCGATCAAGTTCGTGCTCGCTGACTCAGCCGTGGGTAGTTGCATTGTCGGAGCGCGGTCACCGGCCCAAATCGCAGAGGCCGCGCTCTTGGCCAATCCGCCTTACCTCGACGACGAGGACCTTGTACGTATTCCGCAGGTGCTGGCGTCGCTCGGCGTTTAGCCCGCGACCCGCCTCTAGATAAGACCCGCAGAGCGGCCGATTTCGGCGACCACGGGAAGCACCTTCTCGAATGCCTTTGCGTTGCAGGCGAGAATGCCGCGTACGTTGCGCATGTCCGTTCCGCCATAGACGAAAGGGTTTCCGGCGAGGTCGGTAAAGCGACCGCCCGCCGCGTGCAGGATTGCGTCGGGTCCGCATGCATCCCATGCGCTGGATCGATCGGAAACGTGCACGTAGAGATCCGCTTCTCGCGTGGCGATAAGGCCGACCTTCAATCCCACCGAACCGCTCGAGCGTTCTTTTTGAATTTTTAGCTCCTGCATCAAGCGCTCGGTGCTTGGCGCGCGATGCGAGCGAGAGACCACCAGACCCAGCTCGCTCGGATTCTCGATCTCGCTCACAAGGAGCGCGTCCTGCCTGCCCTCGAGCTCGAGCACGGCGCCTCGGCCAACGACACCACGATACAAGCGATCGGTCACAGGCTGATACACGACTCCTAGTTTCGCTCGTCCGTCGATGGACAACCCGATCATCACGCTGAACTCGCCGTTCTTGGCAATAAACTCTTTGGTGCCATCGAGCGGATCGACGTACCAGCAGCGTCCGATTTTCTGCGCGTCGCTCGTGTCGGCGGTCTCTTCAGCGACGACGCCATCCGCTGGATACAAGCGTCGCAACGCATGGACGATATGCTCGTTGGCACGCTTGTCGGCTGTGGTAACCGGATCGGCGTTACCTTTGTACTGAACCGAAAAATCGGTCGCGTAAACTTCCATCAGAATGCGACCGGCATCGCGTGCGATCTGCACGACCTCTTGTTCTTCGCGTTCAAGCACGCGCTTTACGTACGACGCTTCCAGCGCAGCGACAAGATGTGGGAAGATGAATGTCTGAGACGGTTCGCCACAGTGTTTTCCATAAGTCGGACGCTCTTGTCGTGACGTTTTGCCCCAAACGCGAATCTCCTTAGAAATAGGTAGGAAACGCGCCTACCAAAATCCGTTGCCTACATTGTTCGTCGTCAAAACTGCCGCCATTGTTTGGCGAGGCTTCAGTGGGGAGTTTCGTTATGCAAGGGGAGCACGGATGACTCGAATGCATTCGCTAGCCAACGTTGTTCGAACGTCAGTCGTTTCCGGCGCGCTGCTGATGGGCGCAGGCGCGAGCTCGGCAGACGCGCAGAACTACATTGCATTCACCGACTATCTGCCGCCGAATTTTCTGAACACAGCGCAAGAGTACGAGAGCGGCTACAACGACCTTTGCCGCGACGACAACGACCACATCGACACCTACCGCTGTGTGCAGCGCGTATTGCGTGACATGGAGCGTCGTTATGATCATATTCACAGCACCTGCGACCATCGCGGTCTCTTCGCGCTCGCCTACTGGGAGACCACACAGGAGTACCAGACGGCTTCGCTCGAACCAGGCTTCTTCGACGATCCCGAATTCGTCAATCACGAAGACGTGATCTTCGCGCGCTTCTACACCGACGCCTACGATGCCTGGCAACGCGGCGACACCTCGCATGTGCCACCAGCGTGGCGCATTGCGTTTCAGTCTGCCGCAAATCGATTAACAACGACGATGGGTGACGTGCTGCTAGGCATGTCGGCGCACATCAATCGCGATCTTCCGATCGTGCTGGCCACAATCGGTCTCGTCGATCCCGAAACTGGAGTGAGCCGCAAGCACGATCACGATCGCGTGAACGAGTTCCTGTCGCGCGTGCAGCTCGACCCGACCGTTCAAGCATATTGGGATCCGCAGTTCTCGAGCGGCATGCCCGGCACGCCCATGAGCTCAGCAACCATCGCGCTCATTCAAACCTGGCGCGAAAACGCGTGGCGCTGGGCCGAGCTCATCGTCAACGCGCCCACGCCCGCGCTACAGGACGTGGTTCTCATGCAGATCGAGTGGAACGCGTACCAAATCGGCCTCGGCCTCAAACTCGCGTCGTCGTACATCGCCCCTTTGCAGAGCAGCCGCTCCCGCGACCTCTACTGCATGAACCACCGCAACGACTAACCGTCCCGCGCAGCACGCTCGGGTCGCCGCGGAGGTGGTTTGCAAGAGATCAAGAGATCAGGAGGAAGGCATGGGGGGTGCCGATCCCAACAATTACCTTTCTCTTGATCTCTTGTTAAACCTTCCCCCTAAGTCAGAGCGCGATGAGTCTGACGTGGAGGGCGCCGGTGCCGCCTTGGCGGGAGGGGGCTGTGCCGAAGGCAAGGACAACGGGAGCCGCGCCGCCTTCGGTGAGGGCGCGGATGACATGCTCGCGTAGAACTCCAAGCCCGTCTGGTGAGTGCAGGCCTTTGCCGTGAACGATGCGTACGACCGTGCGGCC
The DNA here is from genome assembly GCA_016712745.1 of Sandaracinaceae bacterium. Taxonomy (GTDB): domain Bacteria; phylum Myxococcota_A; class Polyangia; order Polyangiales; family JADJQN01; genus JADJQN01. The sequence continues at coordinate 1,560,370 of JADJQN010000003.1, read as the reverse complement.
ACGTTTCTGCTGAGCGCGCACGAAGCGCACGACTTCGGCTTCAGCTTCGGCGCCGAAGTAGCCGTGCAGATCGAGCTCGGCTTCGGGACGTAACTCTCCGCGAGAAAGTTTACGTGGGAGTTGTACATCGCCATTCAAGCGAATGCCCGCGACGCGCCCGTCCTCGGCACGTTTCACTTCAAACTTCACGCCGCCAGCGACCAGCGCACCCAGATGGCGACGCGCTTCGGAGTCCGCGTCGATCATGTCAGGTGCTTCGCCTCGAATGACGGGCTCGCCAGCGCCAGCGGGCGGCCTCGGTACACGCAATCGATCGCGACTTCCCAACGGCGTCACGCCAGCGAAGGCATCGCGTAGCGCGGTGAGGTCGGCGAGCGGTCGCGCTTTGCCTGTCGCGCCTCCATCTTTGTCTTTCTTCGTCACAACCCTTCCCTCGATCTAGCAGAGTTCGCGCCGTTTCTCGACGCAACGCGCGCCAACCGCTACACTTTCCGAGCAATTCATGGACCTCTTCTCCCGAGCACGCGAAGGCCTTGCCGCATACGCGCGCGACGTCGATGCCGTGCTCTCCCACGATCCTGCAGCACGCAGTCGCCTCGAGGTCGTGCTCACCTATCCTGGGCTTCACGCGATCTGGGGTCATCGCGCCGCCCACTTGTTGTGGAAGCGTGACCACAAGCTTGGCGCGCGTGTTCTCTCGCATCTCAATCGCTTCGTAACGGGCGTAGAAATTCATCCAGGCGCGACCATCGGCAATGGTGTCTTCATTGATCATGGCATGGGCGTCGTCATCGGCGAGACCGCAACGATCGGCGATGGCTGCATCCTCTTCAAAGGAGTCGTTCTCGGCGGTACCAGCAACGAGCGCACCATTCGCCATCCGCAATTAGGCAAACACGTAGTCGTTGGTTCGAACGCATGCATCCTCGGCGCGATTTCCATTGGCGATGGTGCACGCATCGGTTCGGGCTCGGTTGTGGTGCGAGCTGTGCCTTCCGACGCAACGGTGGTTGGGGTACCGGGGCGTATTGTCTCGCAGATGCACGATCGACGCGCGCGCTTTGATGCAACACTCGACCACGCGAGCCTGCCTGATCCGGTAAGTGAGATGATGCGATCACTCAGGTCCGAGAATGATCGCTTGCGCACCCGCCTCTCGCGCATTGAAGAATCCTTGCACCTACCGCAGGAGCACGGGGACGATGACGATCACCTCATTGACCCGAGCTTGCTCACCAAAGATCTGCCGCCCCAACACGGGGGCTGAGCGGCTTCTTTAGCGCGGGAAAATTCACGCCAAACGTGCTATCGAATCGGCCCCGAGCGAGGTCCTCCGTGAGCCGATTCTTCCTGGCATTCAGCGCGTTTTTTAGCATCCTTTTTGACGCAGCTTTCGCAAAGAAGGTCGAGCTCGCCAAAAGCGGTGACGCCCTTCTCCCCGAGAGCTTGCCTGCGCCCAAGCCGGTCGCCGTCGAAGTCGCGAAAGCAGCACCGCCTCCGATGCGGGAAGCGGGACCCGATGCCGCACTGCAGCTGCTCGCAATCTTACAGCGCGAAGGTCGCTTCCTAGATTTCCTCGAGGAGGATGTGAGCTCGTTCAGCGACGCAGACATTGGCGCTGCCGCACGTGTCGTGCACACGGGCTGCAAGAAGGCGCTGCGAGAGCACATCACGATAGCTCAGGTGCGCAGCGAGTCCGAGGAAGCGCGCGTGACGCTTGCGCCGGGCTTCAACGCTTCGGAAGTTCGCGTAACCGGTAACGTGGTTGGCGCTCCGCCCTTTACCGGCACGCTGCGTCACCGTGGATGGCGCGCCGTCGACGTGAAGCTTCCGCAGATGGCTCAAGGGCACGATGCGAAGATTCTCGCGCCCGCTGAGGTTGAGCTGTGAGCACATCTCCGTTCGCGGTTGGCATCGATCTCGGGACGACGCACTCCGCGTTGTCGTTCGTAGATGTGCGCGCGAATGATGGTGACGTTGCCCAAGTGCGGGAACTAGCGATCCCGCAATCGGTTGCCGCAGGCTCGGTTGAATCGCGAGCATTGCTCCCGTCGTTTCTCTATCTTCCGCATGCGAGCGAGTTCGGTCCTCAAGATTTGGCATTGCCGTGGGACGGAAGCCCTCGTGTGATCGTCGGCGAGATGGCTCGACAAGTCGGAGCGAAGACTCCAATCCGCCTTGTTTCAAGCGCGAAAAGTTGGCTTGGCCACAGCGCTGTCGATCGTCGGGAACCGATACTTCCTGCCGACGCACCGCCAGAAGTGGAGCGCGTGTCACCGTTTGAAGCATCGGTGCGCTATCTCTCGCATCTTCGTGCGACGTGGGATGCCGCGAACCCGAGCGCTCCACTTGCCACACAAGAAGTCGTGCTGACCGTTCCCGCATCGTTCGACCCCGCGGCGCGCGAATTGACGGCGGCCGCAGCGCAGCAGGCCGGCATTCAGAATCTCGTCTTGCTCGAGGAGCCGCAGGCCGCCCTCTATTCCTGGATCGCTGGCAACCAGGCCTCGTGGCGGACCGACGTCAAGGTTGGCGACGTCATCCTCGTTGTGGACGTCGGAGGCGGGACGACCGATCTATCGCTGATCGCTGTCGCAGAAGAAAAGGGCGCTCTCGCCCTTCATCGCGTCGCGGTCGGCGATCATATCTTGCTCGGCGGGGACAACATGGACCTCGCCCTCGCCCACACCGTACGCCAGAAGATGGAAGTCGACGGGCGCATGCTCGATTCGTGGCAGCTCGGCATGCTCACGCACGCCTGTCGCAGCGCGAAAGAGCTTCTGCTCAACGACACTAGCATCGCAAGTGCCCCGATCGTAGTCGCCAGCCGCGGCTCCAAGTTGATCGGCGGTTCGTTGCGTTCGGAGCTCACGCGCGAAGAGGTCTTGCGCGTTCTGGTCGAAGGGTTCTTTCCCAAGGAGGCCGTCGGCTCGCATCCGGTGAGTCGGCCGCGCGGCGGACTTATGCAGATGGGTCTGCCCTACGCGCAGGACGCGGCGGTCACGCGACACCTCGCCGCGTTCCTGACTCGTCAGGCGCAGGCGGCCGACAAAATCGAAGGGTTTTCTGCCGCGAAAAGTGCGTTCTTGAAGCCGACCGCCCTTCTCTTCAACGGTGGCGTGTTCAAAGCCAAAGTACTTCGCGACCGCGTTGTGGACGTGCTCAACGGTTGGCTCGCAACGGAAGGCGCGGCGCCGCTGCGCATTCTAGAGGGCGCAGATCTCGATCTCGCAGTTGCGCGGGGAGCTGCGTACTACGGTTATGTGCGTCGTGGACGTGGCGTTCGCATTCGCGGTGGCTCGGCACGCGCCTACTACATTGGCGTCGAGACGTCCGCACCCGCCGTGCCGGGAATGGCGCCGCCACTCAACGCACTCTGCATTGCCCCCTTTGGTATGGAAGAAGGGACGAGCACGACATTGCCACCCGCTGAGTTCGGACTCGTCGTTGGAGAGCCGGTGCGTTTTCGTTTCTTTGAATCTTCGGTGCGTCGTGACGATCAAGTGGGCTCCGTGCTCGAGCGATGGCGCGACGAAGAGCTTCACGAGCTGCGCGAAATTGAAGCGACACTTCCCGCAGACGGTCGCGTATCCGGTGAAGTCGTGCCGGTACGTCTCTCAGCCGCGATCACCGAAGTTGGCACTCTGCTGCTGGAGGCCGTTCCTCGCAGCGGTGCCGACCGATGGAAGCTCGAGCTTGACGTTCGGGAAACGAGCGCTGCGTGAAGCCGCGTTTCATCGTCGGCATCGACCTTGGAACGACACATACCGTTGTCGCCTACGCCGACTCGCAGGAAAAAGTCGAAGGCGACGCAGGCCCGAACGTTCACGCGTTCCCGATACCGCAATCGGTTGCCCCGGGCGAGGTCGCCGCGCGCGAGCTGCTGCCGTCAGTGCGCTATCAACTTGCCGACGGTGAGCTAAAGGAAAGCGACACCGCCCTGCCGTGGGGGATGCACGAGGATGGAGCGGTCGTTGGTGAATTGGCCCGAAAAATGGGCGCAAAATCACCGCTGCGCTTGATTGCCAGCGCGAAGAGTTGGCTCTCGCATCCGCACGTCGACCGTACGGCGAACATCTTGCCGTGGGGCGCTTCGGATGACGTCGCAAAGATCTCTCCGATCGATGCGAGCACGAGCTACCTCGCGCACGTTCATCGTGCGTGGAACCACGCCTTCCCCGCTTATCCTCTCGATCAGCAAGAAGTCGTACTGACAGTTCCTGCGTCTTTCGACGAAGGCGCTCGCGCTCTTACGCTCGAGGCTGCAACACGCGCATGGCTTTTGCAGGTTCGCCTCGTCGAGGAACCGCAAGCAGCGTTCTACGATTTTCTTCGCCGTCATCACGGACACGTGGATGAGATCCTCAAGGGCACACGCCTCGTACTTGTGTGCGACGTTGGCGGAGGAACGACCGACCTTACGCTCATCCACGTCGAGCTGCGCGAGAGCGGACCGCGCCTGACACGTATCGCCGTTGGTGATCATTTGATGTTGGGCGGCGACAACATGGATCTCGCCTTGGCACGTCGCGCTGAGACGCGCATCGCCGGCGAAGGCAATACGCTTCCCGCCGCGCGGTTTTTTGAACTCTTGACTCAAGCGCGCGAAGCCAAAGAGCGCTTGCTGGCGAAGGACGCGCCGTCCGAGACAACTCTGACCGTCTTGGGCGGCGGGTCGAAGCTCATCGGAGGATCCAAGAGCACCACCGTGACAAGAGACGAAGCGCTTGAAGGAATCGTGGACGGTTTTTTTCCGCGCACCGAGCAGCACGAAGCTCCGTTGCGTAAGCGCGCCGGCATCGTGGAGTTCGGCCTTCCCTACGCAAGCGATCCGGCGATCACTCGCCATATCGCCGGGTTTTTAACGGCACATTCCGAGATCGTTCGCGAGGCCCTGGCGGCGACGGGCACTCCCACGCAGGCAGCGATTCCCACGCCTGATGCCATTTTGCTGAACGGTGGTGTCTTCAAGGGGCATGCGCTCGTCGCGCGTCTCCTTGAAGTGCTCACCGTGTGGCGCGGCAGCCCGCCCACTCTCCTCGACAACGACGCACCCGAGCTTGCAGTAGCGCGCGGCGCTGTCGCGTACGGTCTTGCGCGACGCGGAGTGGGCCTGCGCATCGCCGGCGGCTCACCGCGTAGCTACTACGTCGTCGTCGATGCGGCGGAGCATCGTGCGGTTTGCGTGTTGCCCCGTGGATCCGAAGAAGGCGAAGAAGTGGCCGCGCGCTCGCGTACCTTCTCGCTGCGCCTCGGCGAGCCAGTTCGCTTTCATGTCGTGACTTCGCACGCCGAGAAGACGCATCGCGCGGGTGACCTTGTGGAGATTAACGAAGACTCATATGCGGCCCTTCCTCCGATCGCGGCCGTGCTCGACGAGAGCGGCCCTGCGCGATCGAGTGTGCGACCCAGCGCCCCACCCGGAGTCGCGCGCGAAGTGAACGTCGAGCTACGCGCGTCGCTGACCGAAGTCGGGACGATCGAACTGAGTTGTGTTTCTGCCAACGAGCCCTCTCGTCGCTGGAAGCTCGAGTTTCAATTGCGAGGCGATGCCAAACGTACGAGCCACGCCCCCGCCGCGACCGCTGTCACGCAATTGCATCCGCGCTTTGCTGAAGCGAAAGGCCGCATCGACGCGGTCTTCGGCAAGAGCTCGAAGGACATTGATCCGAAGGGCATCAAGACACTGCGCGTCGATCTCGAGCGCATCTTGGGCGCGCGCGAAACGTGGGATACCGCACTTTTACGCGAGCTTTTCGGCACATTGCTCGCGGGTGCCAAGCGCCGCCGCCGCTCGGCCGATCACGAGCGAGTGTGGTTCAACTTGGCCGGGTATTGCTTGCGCCCAGGCTTTGGATACCCGCTCGATGATTGGCGCACAGCGCAGCTCTGGGAGCTCTTCCGCGATGGCGTGCAGTTCCAGCCGGAAGCGCAAGTGTGGTCCGAATGGTGGACCATGTGGCGACGTGTGGCCGGTGGTCTCACCGAGCAAGCACAGACCGAATTGCTTGATGCGATTGCATTCTATCTCGAGCCGCCAGCCGCGCGTCCCAAACCGCGACCCAAAGGTCCGCGGATGCTCGGCCAAGACGACATGGTGCGCCTCGCCGGATCACTCGAGCGCATTTCACCCAAGCGTAAAACCGAAGTGGGTGACTGGCTCATCGAGCGCTTGCTCAAACACAATGAACCAAAGACAAGCTGGTGGGCCGTCGGCCGCCTCGGCGCACGCATGTCCTTCGCCGCCAGCGCTCATCAAACCGTAACCAGCGGCACCGCCGCCACATGGCTCGAACACGTGATGAAGCTCGATTGGAAGTCTGTGGAGAGCGCGCCCTTCGCCGCAACCCAACTCGCACGAGCCACTGGCGATCGCGAACGCGACATCCCCGAAGCAACTCGCCTGCAAGTTGCTGACCGCCTCACCAAGATGAACGCGCCCACGTCATGGGCCGAGATGGTCCGCGAACCCCGCATCCTCGAAGAAGCCGACGAACGCCGCGTCTTCGGCGAATCCCTCCCGCCCGGCCTCAAGCTCATCCGCTGACACTGCGCGTGGCGGGTTAGTCCGAGTACTCGATGTCGATGCCGCCCGCGGATGGTGTTGCGCTTTGGATTATGAGCCCGCGCGTCTGACCCAGTAGGAGCGAGAATACATTCGCGCGTGTCACGGGCGTGGACGCGCTTGTCAGGTGATTGGCTTCCACGCTCAGCAGGGGCTGGAAATAGACTCGCGCTTCGCCACTGATCGCGCTGAGAGCGATGTGGCCCGAGAGCGGGATCGAAACATTCGGACGAAGAATCGGCTGTCGCAGCGCGCTGCCGCTTCGGTGCAAAGTTCGGTCGGCCACCAACTGCGCGCAGACAATGCCCTGCAGCTGGTCGAGGTGCAATCGACAGGAGACGGTCGTGAGATGGTTGCGGCACGGCATCTGCACCACCTGTGTGCACGACGCCATTGAAAAATTGTTAATTTCCTCGCGCGAAAGCGCGGCGGCGCGAACTAACACCGGTGCCGGCGTCGCATCGGGCGCTGTTGCCCCGTTGCCTGTGAGCGCAAGCGTGCGAAAACGGCGCGCTTCAGCAGGCACGCGAGTGATCTGATTTCTTTGTGCGTACACGTCTCGCAGCGTCGGAATCGTGAGCAGATGGTCGATGCTCACTAGCCGATTGTCATCTACGAAGAGAATAGCGAGCGTTGGCGGCACTCCAAGCGTTGCCGCGTCGGTAACGCGATTGTGCGACGCGTTCACCCACGTCAGCCTGGGCAATTCAGATAGCCCGCGCAGGGATTCGATCTGGTTTTCATGAACATCTATTTCATGCAGGCTCGGGATCTGCCCGATCGTTTCTAGCGACGTGAGTTGGTTCGCCGCGGCGAAGAGCGATCCTAGTGACGCACACGGTGCTAAGCCATCCAGCGTCGTGATGCGATTGTTCTCTACGTGCAATGATGTCAAATGAGCAAGGCCGGCAAAGCCACGGACGTTCGTAAGTTGGTTGTGAGCGGCGCGTACCTCACGCAGCTCGGTCAAGGATGCAAACGACGCGCTTCTTTCTAAACGGGTCGAAGAAAGCACGATGCGTACGACGCGACCACCCTTGAGCGCCACGCCGTTGGTAGGAAGAATTCCGTCTTCGGTGTCACGCACTAGAAACTGCTCAGGCGTGAGCCCCGCAGCCTCCAAAAGGGCCGCGACTGCCTGCCTATCGCCACTCTGCATCGCGATCTTGCCGTCAACTACGTCGCGAAACGTCGGCGGCCCAAAGATCCCTTCGCACCCAGCAAGGACGCAGAGAAGTGCCACTTGGAAAAACGGAACCCGCGTCAGCATCGCAACACCCTACCGGATCGGACCGATAGCGCAGACAACTTTTGCCGTCCGTTCAGACATTTGAACCGCCATGGCGCCAGTAACGCCAGATAGAAGGAACACGAAGCTCGATCCCAAGCCCAAGAATTTTTGGGTTTAACCACCAAGTCACGGCCAAACCAGCAGCTCAATCCCAAATCAAGAACCGAGCACTTTCGCTTTTGTGCGGGCCCCACTGCTGGTGACCTTGGTGACTTGGCGGTTAAACGCAAAAATCTTTTGTGTGAGAGCGCGGGCAGCGCGTCGGCACTCTCTGGCGTTACTGGCGTCATGGCGGTTAAACCCAAGCGGCGCCCTCAACAGAGAAGGCGCCGCCGGACTGCAAACGGAACGCGGGCAGCTAGCTGCGAAGAGCCTGAAGCACGTTCACGCGTGCCGCGCGGATAGCGGGGAAGAGTCCGCCAAAAAGACCCATGACTGCCGCGAAGATGAGCGAGCTCATCGCGATCTGCGGAGTCCAATGGAAGGTGAAGGTGATCTCCGACCAGCTTGCCAGGTTCATCATCGAGAAGCCCGTGCCGTTCATCGCAAGTGATGCAAGCACGCCCACGATGCCGCCGAGCAAGGAGAGCATTAGCGCTTCGAGCAAGAACGCAAAGAGGATGCTCATCTTGGAGAAGCCGAGAGCGCGCAGAGTTCCGATTTCGCGGCTGCGATTCGAGACGGCGGCGTACATCGTGATCATCGCGCCAATCATGGCGCCAAGTGAGAAGAAGAACGCGATCATGTTGCCCATCACCGAAATGAGCGTGCCGGTGCCTTCGGACTGGCGCGCGTAGTAGTCCGTCTCGCGCATGACTTCGACGCCAAGCTGACGATTGGACTTGAGCGCTCGCTCAAACGCCGGATAAGCAGACGCCGAACGAAGACGCGCGCGAACGGAAGAGACGAGCGCTTCACGTCCGAATGCGCTGCGCACGGTTTCGATGTCCGTCCAAACCTCGGACTCAAACGACGAACCGCGGTCCTCCATGATGCCGACAACCGTGATGTGACGGTTCTTCTTGATCTCGAACGACTGCCCCAACGCCAAGCCCCGAAAGCGTCCGGCGATCGCGCGTCCAACCACTGCTTCTTCAGCGCCGTCCCGCGCCTGGCGGCCTTGCACGATGTGAATGGTCGGCCGAAAGGCGTACGAAGCTGAAGCCACTCCGCGAACCTGAACGTTCGAAACGCCCTCCGTGCCGATCTTGTCGAGCGCGAGCACAGCGACGATTTCGCCAACGCCGTCAGGCTGCCCATCTGCGCGCCGCTTCACATCGGCTGACGACAGGATGATGCCGACGTTGGGCTGATCGAGGCTGCTCGAGAGCTCGGCGTCCGAGCCATCGCGAATTACAATCGCGATGTCTTCGGAGCCTGATTTGCCGAGCGTGGTCTTGATGCCATCGGTGAGCATCGCCGAAGCGGCGAAAACAAAGACGACAAGAGTGATGCCGAACGCGGTTGCGAACGTCGTCGCTTTGCGATGCGTCAAACTGCGGAGGTTGTAGCTGATGGGTACCATGGAATCCTCAGTCGATGCGGCGAAGGGCGTCGGTGACGGTGAGCCGCGCGGCACGAGTCGCGGGAATGATGGCGGCGAGAATGCCGAGCAAGACGGCGAAGACAAACGCCGCAATCAGCACTTCGGCAGGCACCCGGAAGTACGGGAACATCGCGCCCATATTCTCCTCGAGCCACGGCCCGAACGCGAAGTTGACGAACGCGAAGCCGATCCCCGCGCCAAGCGTTCCAGCAATCGCGCCCAGCGTAATCGCTTCGCCGTAAATGAAGAGACGAACGTGCTTCGGCATAAAGCCGAGAGCGCGCAGAACGCCGTACTCATTTGTACGCTCGCGAACACCCATCGCAATGGTGTTGCCCAAAACCAGTAGCAAGATGAGCAAGATGACAACCGAGATCACATTCAGCGCTTGGAGGATCGCCGAGAAGCCGGCCAGGAACGAAACGTTCAACGCACGTTCGCTCATCGAGAGCGTCTGCACGTCCTGAATGTCGAAGATGCGATCGATACGTTGGGAAACTGCAGCCGCCTGCGTCGCGTTGTCGACGCGGCTCATGATCCATCCAACCTGATCACGACGACCGGGAGGGAGTGACTCATTCAAGTAATCCCATTGGAAGAAGAACGTCGAGCGATCCACTGCGCGACTCGCCGCCGTGTACACACCGACGATGTGGAAGGTCCAGTTGCCGGGGAAAATCGTGCCTTTGAGTGTGACCGTGTCCCCCGCATGCCAGTTCATCTTGCGCGCGAGCACGTCGCCTACGATGGCGCCCTGGCGATCCGCAATGAAGGCCTGCTTCTCTGCTTCCGAGATGCGAACGTCGTCATAGACATCAAACATTGTCCGTGGGTCGCAGGCCATCGAACCGAAGAACTCGTTGGGCATGCGCTCGTACTTCGCGCCGAACCAGTTGAAATAGCTCACCGCGCTCACGCCCGGGACTTGCCGAATGGTATCTACGTAGCGCTTGGGGACCGTCATGATGAAGGTCACCTTGTGACGCGTTGCAATGCGATCCTTCGCCGCGTAATCCGCCGCCGCGTTCCATGCCGACAACACCGTGCGCAGCAGGATGAACGCAAGTAGCGCCACCGCCACACCGAGCACAGTGAGCGTCGTGCGGAACTTGTTGCGCAAGACATTGCGCGCCGCAAGACTTACAAGATTCACGCGGCACCCTTCGTGCGCTGCTCGATGAGCGCACCCTTGTTCAAGTGCAAGGTCGTAGTCGCGCGCTCGGCCGCTTCCGGATCGTGCGTAACCATGACGATGGTCTTTTTGAACTCGGTGTTGAGGCGCACCAGGAGATTGAGAATGTCGTCGGCGCTCTTGCGATCCAGATCACCGGTGGGCTCATCGGCAACCAAAATCTTCGGGTCGTTCACAATCGCGCGCGCAATAGCGACTCGCTGTTCCTGACCGCCGGAGAGCTGACGCGGAAAGTGTCCGGTCCGGTCTTCTAGCCCAACCACGCGCAGCGCAGTAATCGCGCGCTTTTTGCGCTCGGCGCTGGAAAGCTTGGTGAGCAAGAGAGGAAGCTCTACGTTCTCAGCGGCGGTAAGCACCGGCATCAAGTTGTACGACTGGAAAATGAATCCAATGTTGCGCGCGCGAAAATCCGCAAGCGAACCGTCGTTCATTTGACTGAGATTCTGCCCGGCGACTTGCACCGTGCCAGCTGTGCTCTTGTCGAGGCCGGCGATCAGGTTGAGCAGAGTCGACTTGCCCGAACCCGACGGGCCCATGAGCGCGTGGAACGCACCGTCGGCAACGTCGAGCGTGAGGCCATCGAGAACTTTGATCGCTTCCGTGCCGCGCCAGAAAGTCTTGCCAACGTCGGTCAGCTTCACGATTGCGTCTGTCATTACTCTGCCCTTTCCTTAACACTCTGTCCGTCTTGCAACGACGCAGGCGGCCGAGCCACCACGCGCGTTCCCGCATCCGGACCTTCTATAAGCTCAAAATCTTCGCCCACCTGCGCGCCCGTGCGGACCGCGCGGAAACGCGCCACGCCGTTTTCGACGATGAAGACGCCTCGAGTGCCGTTGCGACTGACAACGGACGGACCGGGAACGATCGTCTTTTCCGCTGCGCGCAACTGTTCATTGCTCAGCGCTTCGGTCAAAAAGCTCACGCGCGCAGACATCTCGGGAAGGACGCCTTCGTTCGCTTCGGTGAAGCGCACTTTCACCGGGACGGTCGCCTTCGAGCGATTCACGCGATGGCCGATTTCGAGCGTAGCACCGCGAAAACGGCGGCCCGGAAAGGCATCGAGCACGATTTCGCAAGGGCTGCCAATTCGCACCATCGCAACACGCGTCTCTGGCACATCGACTTCGATGACGAGCGACGACATGTCCGCTATCTCGAGCACGCTTTGCAGCTCGGGGCTCAGTGCTTCGCCAACTTCGGGAGGCTTGTCCAAGATGGTGCCTGCAATCGGCGCTTCAACTGTGTACTGAGAAATCCCGACCGAGAGCATTGCGACTTCAGCTTGAGCCGCACGAACTTCGGCGTTGGCGGCAGCAACCTGCGCACGCAACGAGGATGCGCGCGACGCAAGATCTTCGTACGTCTGGCGCGGAGCCACACCCCGCTCAACAAGAGGACGCTGCCGCTCTGCTTGCTGAGTGCCGTCGGCTAGATTTGCTTCTGCCGTTGCAACACGCGCACGCGCTGCAAGTACGCGTGCGTTGGCGGCAGCTCGCGCGCTCTCTTGATTGGATGCATCAAGCTCAAGCAAAACCTGCCCTTGCGTAACGACATCTCCTTCATGGACGAGAACACGCGACACCCGACCAAGCACGCGCGGGGCGACACGCGACCTCACCATCGCCACGACGTAGCCGGTCGCGGTCAGTTGGGTCGCCGCTTGCGCGGGCGAGATGACGGTGATTTCCGTCATCGCGACTTCGGTCTTGAAGATGGCCGCTTGAACCTTCGGGTAGAAATAGACGCCCACTGCAGCGAGCGCGCCCAAGACCACAAGCCAAACGATGACGCGCACGAGCCCGCCAGAGCCGGGAGGACGTTGCGGTTCATCACGATTGATTTTCAGCGACTCGAGGTCTGCCGTAAGCTGGTCCGCCATGACGGCGCCGGTTGTAGCATGAGGTGCGCAACGCCGGTAATTCCCCTGTAAAGCGATAGTTAAGGAGTGTTTGCCGCTCCCATGACTCGGGCTTCGCGTGCGCGGCCTCGGTGGCCCGCCCATTTGCGATTGCGCGCGGGGGCATGCGAGATTCACCGCCATGAACCGTTTGCTTGTCTTGGGAACGCTCGTCGCAGCTGGCCTGCTTTGTTCCTGCTCGGAGAGCGAGATGACGGGCGGCGATGCCAGCACAGACGGGGGCCGGCGCGATGGGGCTATCGACATGGGGCGTCGCGATATGGGCTCGGGGTGCCTGACCGGCGAGCATTTATGCGAGAGCGGATGCGTCGTCGATCACTCGAACGAACCATCGATCGGATGCGCGCTTGGCTGTGGAGGTCCCTGCCCTGCCGCGCCTGCGAACGCGACCGCATCGTGCGGAGACGACGGGCGCTGCGACTTTCGATGCGACGCACCGTACATCCGAGAATTCGACCACTGCACGTGCACGCCCATGAGCTGCAGCGACTTGCACGCAACATGCGGCGCGCCCGACAACGGCTGTGGAACGCCCTTGAGCTGCGGCACCTGCGGGACCAACTCAACGTGCCTCGAAGGCGCGTGCTCCTGCACACCGGATGCGAACGAACCCAACGACACCGCGTCGACTCCGCACTCCCTTGGCACCTACAACGACGCCGACGACGACGAGATGAGCTTCACGGATTCGAGCGTTCACAGCATGGCGGATGGTGATTGGTTCTCGTTCAATGTCGTGGATGGCCTCGATGGAGGCGACCCCCGTATTACCGTCACCCTCGATTCGATTCCGACCGGAAGTAACTACGACATGGAGCTCTTTTTCGCGTGCGGCCCAGGCGGGGATTCATCGACGGTTGACGATTGCACGGCCTACACGGACGGCGCCGGCCACAACGGATGCGCTTCGCGAAACAGTGGCGTAACGCGCGAGATAGCGACTATCATCGCGCATTGCTCCTCGACCGATGAAGACGGAGTCGCGCTCGTGCACGTGATCCCTGCCGCGTGGGTCAACACCTGCAACAACTACTCACTCAACGTTTACGTGCACTGAAAGCCGGAGAACTTACCAAATGACGAAGCTGCAAACGATCCTCTCATGCGCGTTGATGCTGACGTTCGCTGCCTGCTCAGACACCGTGCCTGATCCTGTCGACGGTGCAGTCGGCGACGCATCGCGCGACGCATCGCGGGATGCGATGGCATTGGATATGAGCCGCGTCGATATGAGCATGGCCTGCCCCAGCGGTCAGCATCGTTGCGGAACGACGTGCATGGAAGACCAGGCGAATACTCCCGACATAGGCTGCTCGCAAGGCTGCGGCGAAGCATGTCTTGCGCCCCCCGCTCACGCCGATGCGTCGTGTTCTACAGAAGGCGCGTGCGATTTTACGTGCACCGGCGCATGGATGCGTGACGGTGACCATTGCTCCTGCGCCCCGAGCAGCTGCGAGACAATGGGCGCGATGTGCGGCACGCCGGATGATGGTTGCGGCACGCCCCTGAACTGCGGCACGTGCTCAGGCACAGCGACGTGCATGAGCGGCATGTGCGCCTGCGCGGCCGATGCTGCGGAGCCGAATAACTCGACCGGCACCGCGCACGACATCGGCGATTTCAACGATTCGCCCGGCGTGACGATGGACGTTTCGTTCAACGTAAGCTCTGCCACCGATACCGACTGGTTCCGCGCCGATGTCGACGATGCAGGCTTGGACGGCAACCCCATCATCGAGGTCACGCTCGATGGCATCCCCGCCGGGAGCAACTACGATCTCGCAGCGTTCTACGCGTGCACGGGCGGAGCCGGCGATACGAGCAGCTGCGACACGGGCTCAAGCGACAACACGATCGGACATGGTTGCGCATCGGCGTCCGGAGGCTCACTCGGCGAGGCTGTGACGATCAATACCGACTGCGATCATATCGGCACCGACGATGATGGCACCCTCTTCATCCGCGTAACGCCTGCCGCCTGGATGAACACCTGCGCAAACTACACGCTGCACATCGACGTTCACTGAACGCCGCGCTCAAGCCTTACGCGCACGTCGTCTTGGCCGCCGGAGACGACGATGCTGCGTTCGGCATAGCCATTTAGCTGAAGCTCCACAGTCCACTCTTCGTTGGCCGGGATCATCAGATTCACGGGCGCGTCGCCAAGGTCGCGGCCGTTGCGCGTGACGTGAGCGCCGGGAGGATCGGTGATCACGCGCACGCGCGATTCGTTCGCGACCGCTGTTTCACGCGCGGAGTTCCTGTCGGAGAAGATCGAATAGACCATCGCGGAAAGCGCGAGCACGTTCACAGCAACCGATGCGATCAATGCCGAGCGCAAGAAATTTAGCTGGTTCTGCACGATTGGAATCGTGACGGGTGCTGCGATCGGCCTATGCGATCCCGACGGCGAAGGCGCAGCCGACGGAGTAGCCGTCACAATCGCATTCGAGCCGGTCGAGGTGAGCGCTGGCGGCGCAAACGACGTCGGTACAATCGGAGCTGCGGGCAACGATGGCATCGGCGGTGACATCGATCGAATCGGATGCGAACCGGGCAGCGCTACCAAACCGGAGGTCGGCGTGGCGCCGGGCGTCGGAGTCATCGACGTTGTATCGCCACTCTGAATCGCTTCCGCCAACGCTTCGGGTGTTCCGGTGGGCGCGCGCGGACGCGAACGGCGATCGAATTTCTTTACCGTGCCGCGTAGCTCTTGCTCGCAAGCGCGCAAAGCGCGTGAAACCTCGTGCATCGATCGGTAGCGATCTTCAGGCACTTTTGCCATGCAGCGACGCACGACGCCTTCAAGTGCTTCGCTCACTTGGCAGTCGGCGAAGACATCGCGCATGCGCGGCGGCTCGTTGTTCACGTGAGCAGTTAAAATGTCGAACTTGCTCGCAGCATCGAAGGGAGGCTTGCCCGTGAGCGCGAAGAAAAGCACCGCGCCCAGCGAGTACATATCGCTGTGCTCGGTCACCTCTTTGCCAGAAATCTGCTCGGGCGACATGTACTTGGGCGTACCCATCATCATGCCGGTCTGCGTGAAATCGTTCTCCGTTTCATCGCCGAGCACCTTCACAAGACCAAAGTCCACCACCTTTACGAAATCGGGATCGTGGCCGCGATGCGTGAGCAGGACGTTGGACGGCTTCATGTCGCGATGCACGACGCCCATGGCATGCGCTTCACTGAGCGAGCCGCAAATCTGCACGCCCATGTGTGCAACGCGCGCCGGATCGACTGGGCCTTTGCGCTTGATGATTTCCGCGAGTGTGACGCCTTCCACCAACTCCATCGCGATGAAGTAGATGGAGTCACCGCTCATGCCGTAGTCGAAGATCGTGACGGTGTTGGGATGGCTTAGCTTAGCCGCGGTCGCGGCTTCGAGAAAAAAGCGTCCACGAAAATCCGCGCGCGATGCACCGCCACCTTTGATGTCGAGCACCTTGAGCGCGACGGGGCGACCGAGCGGCATTTGCACCGCGCGATAGACCTTGCCCATGCCGCCGCGCGCGAGCAGTTCCACTACTTCGAAGCGGCCGGCAAGGATGGTGCCTGTAAGCGCGTCCGCGGCTTCGTCTACACCGTCCGTCATGTGCCCTTTAGAGCGAGCGTGAGAATTTCACTTCCCACGGTAGGGGTCAAGGAAAGCCGCTTTTGCGTGGTGAAGGCTTATTCGCGCCGAGGCAACGCGATTTTGTGCAGTAAATACTGCAAATACCTTGACGTTTATGGCTCTTGGCCGGTTCAATGGCGTGCCCCATGGCGCCGGGAAGGCGCCCGATAGGACCCGAATGTTCACTCTCGTCATCACCGAGAAGGGCGGCGCGCAGCGCAAGCTCGAGTTCGACAAGCCCGAGATTACGATCGGGCGCGTCACTGGTAACGACATCGTATTGCCCAAAGGCAATGTGTCGAAGCGCCACTCGCGCATTGTTCTCAAAGACGGGCGCTACATCGTCGTCGACTTGAAGAGCACCAACGGGACTTACGTCAACGGGCGCAAGATCACCTCGCCTCTCGTCATCAAGCAGGGTGACAAAGTTTATATCGGCGATTTCATTATCTCGCTGGATGGCGGGGAAGCAGGAGCCGAAGCAGGTGATGCAGCGCCGCCGATGCCCGAAGAAGCGCCGCGCCCGGTTGCCCCGCCAGTTCGTCCCGTGAGCGTTGCCGGGGCCGTCGCGCCTCGTCCGCCCGGGCCGCCGGCTATTCGTTCGTCGAACGAGATTCCGGTACAGCCGCGTCAATCAATTCCGCAGCCTGCGCCCCCCGCCGCGCCCCAAGCGCCGCGTTTGTCGTCCGTGCCTCCGCCGCCTCCGCTTCCGCCTGTCTCATCCGAATCCGTGGTCGAATCGCTCGACGATGACGATGATGATGTGCAGCCGACGCCGATGGCGCCTCGTCCGGTTGCGAGTCCTACGCCGGTTTCGCAGCCCAGCGCTTCAATTCCCCGCACTCAAGAATCCCCGGCCAAGGCGCCCGCGCCGATGCAAACCACACCAGCCGCTCAACCGGCTGCACGCGTTGCTACCTCTGCTTCACAAGTAAAGCCCATGGCCGTTATGACGCCGATGGCCAAGGCTGCACCGGTCACGACGAACTCGGGTGGCGATCCGATCGACACGCTGACGTCGGACGCGCGTGTGCAAGAGATTTTGATTGAGGCTCCGGGTCGCATCGTCGTTGATGTGGGCATGGGCCTTGAAGAAGCGCCGTTCACCTATCCGTCCGTCGCGGCTCTCAACAAAGCCATCCAACGAGTATTCACAGCAGCGGGTGCGAGCATCGATCAAGGCGCTGCCGTATACGAGACCAGCGGCGAAGCGTGGAACGTTTACTACGTGAGCGTCCCGTCGAGCGCGAGCTCGCCCATGCTTGTCCTGCGTCGCGTTGCGCGCGAGTTCGTTGGCTTTGACGCGCTCGTCGCGCGCGGCACGGTTGCAGCCGAAGATGTCGAAGGTCTGAAGACCGCCGTATACGAGCGTCGCAATATTCTCGTTACCGGTCCCTCCACGCGCGCCGTGAGCCCGGTGCTCGGTGCACTCGGTGCTCTTGCTGCGGAGCGTGAGCGCGTCGTAGCCATCGAGACCGCACCAAGCATGGGGATCCCGCGCGCCTTACATCTCTATCTCTCAGCAAAGACCGGAGAGAACTTCCGCGATGCCTTGCAAAAAGCCCGCCTTTTGCGCGCTGATCGCATTGTCATCGAAGAGATCGAGGGCGGCGAAGCGTACGACGCCTTGGTAGCCATGGCCGGACGCCGTGGTTCGCTTGCGTCGGTGTTTGCAGGTTCCGGCGCCGAAGCGCTAGGCCATTTGCAGCTACTCGTCTCACTCGACGGCCGCGTCAGTGCCGAGAACGCTCAAGTGCTCGTTCAGCGCGCGGTCGCGCTCGTCGTCCACGTCGACCTCGACGATTCCGGCAACCCCGTCATCCACGAAATCGCTACCACCAGCTAAGCCGCTCGTCAGGCTGCTGGCGTTCTCGCGGCTTGGTTTTTTTAACCGCCAAGACCCGGTGCGCAGGAGTTACGGCCAGGTGACGTTGGGGATGGGGAAGGCGGGGCGGGCGTGGAGGTAGCCTTGTTGCAAGGTGCATCCAAGCTCAAGGAGTACATCCGCTTCTTGTTGGGTCTCGACGCCCTCACCGATGACTCTAACATTCATCTCCGTACAGAGACTGATGAGCGAGCCGATGACTTTTTGTTTAATTGACGAGCTCTCCACGCCGCGGATGAGACTCATATCGAGCTTGACGATCTCCGGTTCCAGCAAGGCAAAGCTTGTGAGCCCTGCGTAGCCCGCCCCCAAATCGTCGACCGCAAGTCGGAATCCCTGCTGGCGCAACTGCGTCAGGCGCGCGCGGCATCGGCCGAGATCGTCGATTGAAACACGCTCGCTCACTTCGAAGACGATGCGCGTGGCCACCGGTAAAAGCGTCTCTATTTCGCGTGCAAACTGCTCGTCAGCTAGCTCGCGCGGATGCAGGTTGACGAAGAGAGCGACCGACGGATCGAGATGCTCCAGAACATGGGGCGCCACCATGCGAATCTTGCGCGCGAGCTGCGGCAACATGCCGAGCTTCTCGGCGGTGGCGAATAGCGCACCGGGATGAGGAATGCTCGACTCGCGCGTCCGCACCAATGCCTCGTGCCCGAAGACGTCTTTTTGCGTCACGTCGACGATGGGCTGGTACGCCATGTAGAGCGTGTCCATGGCTCTATCAAATGCATCTCGCAGCGTTGAGCGGCCGTTGGGAGGCGGCACTGATTTCGCCACGCGCGTCGCTTCACGGCGCAGGCGCGCCAGTTTGCAAAGGCGGGTCGCCTCGGTAACCGATGCCACGAGCTCATCGGACACGATTGGTTTTACGAGATAGCGAAGCGCTCCGGTTTCGATCGCGGCGATCGCGGTATCGATCGTCGGCATGCCCGTGACGAGGAGCACCGGCACATCCGGATCAATCTTGCGAACGGCAGCCAGCAACCCCAAGCCATCCATCTCGGGCATTCCGATGTCAGCGATCACAACGTCGGCGCTTCCATTCTCGAAGCCTTCGAGCATGTGACGCGGGCTCGTGTTGGACTTTACGTCGAAGCCCGCGAAGCGCAGACAGCGCTCGTAGGCGCGCACCAGAATGGCGTCGTCGTCCACGATAACAACGCGCCCATTCGCTCCTGCGCTCATGTGTGATCCATAAGAGCGCAGGATCCCCCTTCGCGTGAAGCCCAATCGCGTATTTCGCGCATTATTTCCCGCGATGCCTTCACCCTTAGGGGTGGCACACGCGACATTCCCCAATGATCAGGCTTTGGTTAGGATGCGAGTCCATGCAGCCCACCGTCTCTTGGGGACCGCCAGCCCCTGATCAAATTGGTTGGACCCTCGAACGTCACATCCTCTATCGACAGCGAGCGTTTCCTGACGCGAAGGGCGAGTTCACTGCGCTCTTTCACCAACTCGCGCTTGCTGGAAAGATCATTGGCAGTCGCGTCACCCAAGCAGGGCTAGCGGGCGTGCTTGGTGTAACTGGCGACGTGAATGTGCAAGGCGAGACCGTGCAGAAGATGGACGAGTTCGCCAACGCGACGCTCATTCGCTGCCTTGAGAGCAGCGGCCACGTTTGCATTATGGCAAGCGAAGAGAATGAAGACGCGATCGGCGTGCCGGAGCAGTTCACGACCGGCAAGTACGTCGTGCTCTTCGATCCACTCGACGGATCATCGAACATCGATGTGAACATCAGCATCGGAACTATCTTCTCGGTACATCGCCGCGTCTCGACCGGACGCGATGGCACGCTGAAGGATTGCCTGCAAAAGGGCAGCGTTCAGGTTGCGGCCGGGTACATCATGTACGGCTCCTCCGTCATGTTCGTCTACACAACGGGCGATGGCGTGCATGGCTTTACACTCGACCCGTCCATCGGTGAGTTTCTTCTCTCGCATGAAGACATCCGCATTCCCCAGCGCGGCAACACCTACAGCATCAACGAAGGCAATCGCATGCATTGGGAAGAAGGCATCGCGAAATGGGTCGATTGGGTACGCGCGCCGGACGCTGAGAAGGTGCATCCGTATGGTCATCGTTATGTCGGAACGCTGGTCGCGGACTTTCATCGCACTCTCCTAAAGGGAGGCGTGTTTGTGTATCCCGCGGACAAGAAGAACAGGACCGGCAAGCTGCGCCTGCTCTACGAAGCTGCGCCGATGGCGTTCATCGCCGAAGCGGCCGGCGGCGCTGCATCGAGCGGCAAAGAACGTATTCTCGACATCGAACCCACTGAGCTTCATCAACGCGTGCCACTTTTCATTGGCAGCAAGGACGACGTTAAGGACGTCGAGCGATTTCTTTAGTCCCATGTTCGAACGCGTTTACGTTGAAATGGATTGGCACGACGGGCATCCGCTGGAGGGCATTGCGGACTACCAGGGCAAGCCTCATTACTTCGTGCGCAAGTTCGACGAGGCGAGCGACGACTACAAAGACCACTTTGAGCTGCAGCCCGTCGATGCTGAAACTCTGAGCATCGCGATTGCGAAGTGGAAAATCTTTGTCGCCTGGCATGACGAGTACGAATCAGGTTTTGCAAAAACGGATACGCATCCCGGACAACCCGGAGTGAATCCGGACTACGAGTTACTTGAACAGAAGTTTGCAAAGCGCGTGGCTGCCGCTGCTACGACGTCGATTCGCGCAACGCTCACCACGCAAAACGTGAACGTTGCCAAACGCCGACGGTACACGGAAGCAGGCCCCGACTACCGCGTCGAGTGGACTCTCGTCGAAGCAAAAGGCGAGTAGTTTCGCTAGAGCGACGGAAAGTGACGAGCCTGCGTTCTCGCGCATGATTTTTGATCTCGCGGAAGCTTGGCGCGTCCGCAGCCATCTGTTAAGTTGCTCGGCAGGTGGTGCGAATGCGCGTGGCTCAAATCATTCTCGCTAGTGCGGTCTTCGCAGCGGTACTCGCAGCTGCGTTCGCGTCGAACGCAAGCGCTCAGGATCGACGCTTCACACCAGGCGCGCAGCAGCTTCCGCGTCTCACGTTGCATAGCGCACTCGTAACGGAAGAGGGCGATGCTCATTTGCCGATGCGTCTCGGGCCGTTGCTATCACTTCGCTCGTACGAAACGCTTTCAGTTGTTCACGGCGTTCGCCTTGGCGGGCTGTTGAACGTCACGAGCTTCGATCGCATGAGCGAGAACTACCCGCTCATCTACCGCCTCGAGAATACGACGCTCGTATTGCGCCCCTATCGCATGGGCCGCACCGTCCTGCGCGGCCTGCGTGATTTCGACGCGCTCGACCGGCGCTAGCAAACTACGCGGTCGCGTAGTTTATCAGCTACGCGGTCGCGTAGCCTGCGACGTCGAGTAGTTCAGCAAGTGCTGTCTGTTGGACGGGCGTCAATGTCTCGAAGTGTACGCCAAAGCCGCGCGAGCCACCGCGTTCGCCGACCCACTTCACAAGGCCGGTCATCTGCAAAGGCTCCCAGGCGCTGGGTGCCATTAAGGTCACGTGCACGACGCTTTCCGGCAGAACTGCCATCGCCGTTTCGATGAAAACGCCGGCTTTGGACACGTCGTTCGTGCGGCCTTCGATGTCCTTGGCCCCGTCAGTGTCGAAGCGAAAACGCACGACAAGTGTCATCGGCTTTCGAGGCCCGCGGCGGCTGGGTGCGTCTTTCTCCATAGCTTGCGTGACGATAGCAGAAGATCGTGTAGAACACGTGACGATGGAACCGACCGAGAAGCTCACCCGCTCCCTATCCCGCGATCTCGGCCAATGCATTCATGATTTCGGGCTGATCTCCGAGGGAGACCGCATCATGGTTTGCCTGAGCGGCGGCAAAGACAGCTACACGATGCTGCATTTGCTGGAGCGCATGCGCAAGCGTTCGCCCGTGAACTACACGCTGGTCGCAGTGCATCTTGATCAGGGCCATCCCGGTTACGACGGCTCGCCCCTCGAAAACTGGCTCAAGGCGAACGAGTACGACTACAAAATTCTGCGCGAAGACACGTACACGATCGTCGTCGACAAAATTGAAGAAGGCAAAACGTACTGCTCGCTGTGTTCGCGTCTGCGTCGCGGCGTTTTGTACAACGCAGCTCAGGAGCTTGGCTGCACCAAGATTGCACTCGGGCATCATCGCGACGATGCGCTTGAAACCTTGCTCCTCAATCTCATGTTCACGGGCTCGCTCAAGTCGATGCCGCCCAAGCTGATTAGCGACGATGAGCGCAATGTGGTCATTCGTCCTCTGCTCTACGTCGCCGAAAAAGACATCATCGAGTACTCGAGCTTGATGCAGTTCCCGATTTTGCCCTGCGACTTGTGCGGGTCTCAGGAAAACCTTATGCGCAAGCAGGTGAAGAAGGTGCTCACGGATTTGGAGGGCCTGGCACCGCGCGTACGAGAGAGCATGCTCGCAGCTCTTATGAACGTGAAACCCTCGCACCTTTTCGACAAGAAGCTGTGGGCCACGCTCAACCTTTCCGTGGCCCGTGAGTCCGAAGAGCGCATTTCGCCCCTGCCGAACTCCCGTCGCCTCCCGCTGCTGAGTTAGGTATCCTGCGCCAATGCGCTTTGGCCTATGCCTTCTGACCGCGTTGGCGGTGTCGTCGTTCGCGCGACTCGACATCGCGGCCGCGCAGAACTTGGATCTCGAACGCGAGACGCCGCCTCTCGATGCCGATGGCTTCATTGGCATTCAGGGCACGACCACGCCGGGACCTGGGCATTGGAACTTCAATATGGCGCTCGGTTGGCAGTATCGCCAGCTCATGATGAACACCGAAGGCGGTCAGCGCATCGAGCTCGTCACCGATCGCGCAACGACAACCTTCGGCGCGCAGATTGGCATCGGCGGACGATTCGCCATCGGTGTCGCGGCTCCATTCGTTTTGTGGCAGGCCGGCAACGGCTCTTCCATCGGTGACGGCTATCGCTTGCCCAACGTGGCGGCGGGCGATCCGCGCATCTCCATTCGCTATCGTATCCTTGGTGAGAGCGCCTCCGTTCCCCGCGAGCGCAATGAAGGTCCGGGCATAGCGTTGCAGCTGACGAGCACCATTCCCATAGGACAGACCGACGCATTCTCGGGCGAAGGTTCTCCGCGCTTTTTCGCGCAGATCATCGGTGACTTTCATGTTCTCAACGCTGGCATCGGCGCGATGCTTGGCTATCGTCATCGCCACGAACGCCGCTCTTTCCTGGGCCAAGAGTTCGGCGACGAAATCGAGCTTGGCCTTGCGCTGCAACTTCCCATTCCGGTGATTCGCGATTTCGCCGGGATCGTCGAATTTCGAACGGCCACCGATACGCGCGCTTTTTTCGATCGCGCTACAACCACCGGTGAGATTGCCGTCGGTGCGCGCATTCGTATTGGCGATGTCTTTCTGACGAGTTCCATTGGCGCAGGCCTCTTGCCTGGCGTGGGAACCCCGGTTGTACGAAGCACTCTCGACCTCACGTGGGCGCCGCGTGTTCACGATCTCGATCAGGACGGCATGCCCGACGATCGCGATCACTGCCCGCCCCTTGCGGAGGACTTCGACGGCTTCGAAGACGAAGACGGTTGCCCCGATCCGGACAACGACAACGACCTAATTCCAGATCCCGACGATCGTTGTCCGACGGAAAGCGCCGAAGAAGGTCGCGACGAGGACGAGGACGGCTGTACCGATCCTGAAACGTCGTCGCCACCTCCGCCGCAGCCCGAGCCGTCGCCCGTGCCCCTGCCTGAGCCGACTGACGCCACGGCAAGCGATTTCTCGCCCGCAACGGAAGTCACGTCGCCATAAAATGGCGTGCCAGCACCCACGCAAATAGTCGTGAATGCACAAATGTCCCAGCTCATGTGGGTGTTTGTCGCAGAAGAATGAGCTCCGCCCATTGACCGGGCGCCAAGGTCCCGTGAAAGATGACACTCAACGTGCAATCGGGGTGGCCGTGACGAACCAGACGCGAAAGAACAAGACTCGCGCTCAAGGGTTCTACTCCGCGTTTCTTCTGTGCATTTTCGCGCTCGCATCAACCGGTGTTGGTATGTCGCACGCGCAGGATCGCCAAGCGATGGTGCGCTTGCTCAACAGCAACTCCGATTTCCGTTTGCGTGTGCAAGCAGCATTTGCGATCAGCGCGGTTCACGATGAATCGATGGTGCAGCCGCTAGTGCGTGCGCTGCGCGATCCGAATCCGGCTGTGCGAGCGGCCGCGGCAACTTCCCTCGGGCGCTTGGGTTTTCCCAGTGCACTGAGCGCTTTGCGCGCCGCCAACCGCGACGCGTCGGCAGCCGTGCGCATGCAAGTTGAGCGTTCGATTCGCGCCATCACGACGGCGACGCCCGGTCAGATGCAAATGGGTCCGCCCCAGGTCGTCTCTGCGCGCATCGTGCCCGATCCCTTGACGATGATGCCCGCGGCAACGCCCACCATCGTCTGGTCGCAGGTTCGTTACGTCGTGTTACTCGGCGACATGCAGAATCGCAGCGGCTACGACGGCGATGCACTCGCTGTTCAACTGCGCAGCGAAGTCGAGCAGAACCTGCGCCGCGTAACGAACATCGTCGCGCTGAACGCGGTCGACAGCAATGCCGAGCGCGAAATACGTCGCAGGCGCATTGCCCGCTTTCGTCTCGACGGAAGCTTGGCGCGTGTCGAGCGCAACGTGATCAGCCGCGAGCTCGCAGTCCGCTGTGAAGTTCGCCTCATGTTGCTCGACGATCCGAGTCGCAATATGCGCGGGGCGCTGAATGGCGCAGCGACCGGCGTGGATCTTTTGAGTGGCGCGCGCCTGCAGCAAGAACGACGCCTCGCGCGTCAGGCCCTGGCAGGCGCGGTGCACAGTGCACTGTCCGCAGCGCCGCAGGCGTTCGCCCGCGCCACGCGTTAGCTCGCCCTCGGCTAGTCCCTGTGCAAGGCGCTCCCGCCCGGGCCGCGCTTCGTGTACCGTTACCGCGTGCACCGCGCTCTTTTACTCGTGATCCCTGTCGTTGTTGTCCTCGGCGTCGTCGCCGCCTGTGTGCAGCAAGGTGACCCTGCTCTGCCGGCGAGCGGCTTTCGCGACAATTTTGATGGGCCCGAGCTGAGCTCGGCTTGGCGTAACACCGGTGGTCCTTACGACATTCGCGAAGGGCAGCTGCACGTTCAGGGCGCGCGCAACAAACCGCTGTGGCTCGCGCGTCGCTTGCCTCGCGATGTGCGCATCGAGTTTGACGTGACGAGCCGCTCTGAAGCGGGCGACATCAAGGTGGAGGTCTTCGGCGACGGTCATTCGCGTGCCGAGTCTGTGAGCTACACAGCGACCAGCTATGTCGTCATCTTTGGCGGCTGGAACAATTCATTGAATGTCATTGCGCGCATGGACGAGCACGCGCCCGATCGCGCTGTCGGCCCAAGGCGACCAGTCGAGATGGGGCGCAAATATCACATCAAGATTGAGCGCCGCGGCGCTCTCATCACGGCGTGGGCGGATGGTGTGGAGCTTGCGCATATGAACGATTCGCAACCCCTTGAAGGCCGTGGCCATGACCACTTCGGCATCAACAATTGGGAAAGCGATCTGTTGTTCGACAATCTTCAGATCCATGCTCTGTAAAAGGTAGCGAGCCATGGACGCAAATGAGTTCGAGAGCAGCGTAAAGGACATCGAGACGCGCCTCGATCGCCTCAAAGCGCTCTACGAACAGTGGTTTCAGGGACTCGAACGCCTCGAGCCTATGATCCCGCGCAAAGAGGTCGATAGGCGCATCGCGCAATTGCGTCGCGAGCATCCACGCAACACGGCGCTTAGGTTTCGCTTTCAGCAGCTCTTGCAGCGCTACACGACGCTCACCACCTACTGGCTGCGCGTCGCGCGCCAGATCGAAGAGGGCACTTACCGTCGCGACGTGATGCGTTTGCGCGAAAAGCGCATCGCCGCGCGCAATCGGAGCGGCCGGCCCTCGGCTCCATCGATGGAAGTGCCCATCGAGCTCGATCTAGAGGGCGAGGCGATGGCGTCAGAGGGTTTCGCAGGCGGTGGCGACCTCGACGCTGAGATCGATGGCGCACTTTCGATATTCGATGAGGCGATGCGCGCGCCCGATCGCAAGACCTCCTTGCCATCTCAGCCGGCGGCCAATTCGAAACCGGCGACGAGTCTCAAGCCCCCGTCGCAATCCATACCAAGTAGATCGTACTCACTGTCCGCAGCGCCCGACACGGATCCTTCGCCGCCGCCTGCCGCTGCGCCAAAGCCGGTCAGCATTCCCCGCGCTGCCGCAACCCCCAAGCTTTCGCCCATCGCCAGCGCTCCCAAGCCGGCCGCCACGCACCCAATTGCACTCAAAGCACTTACGCCGATCGCCGCGAAGCCCGCGGCTCCACCGGCGGAGGCGGCAAAAGCGAGTCCGACCGCTGCAACCTTCGCGCGACCTCGTCAGTCCGGTTCGATCGCGGTGCCGCCCGGCGTGCGCACGGGCGCGGGCGAGAAGACGCCTGCTGCGCCAGCGCCGCGCGCGTCCACTCCAAGTCTGCCGCCACGCTCCATCCCGGCGATGCCAAGTACGCCAAGCATGGCACCGCGGTCGATTCCGAAACCGCCCGGCGCGATTCCGAGCTTGCCGCCGCGATCTATTCCATCGCCCGGTGGGCCGAGCATCGCCCCGCGGCCCATTCCACCGCCTCCAAGACCGCGTCCGCCCACGGCGCCGCCACCATCCGGAGCGACCTCGCTTCCGCCTCTACCGCCTCGGCCGCCGACCAAGCCGACGCCGAAGTAGCTAGACCGCATTCTCGTCGCGCACCAACCAAAGGAATGCTTCGTGGTTGCCTTCGGGGCCGCGAATCACCGCATCGGCACGCATCTTCTCGCGCAAGCCAAGACCGTTGGCAAAGGCCGACACGTCGTCAATCGCTTTGCGACGCGCGTCCTCGTCACGTACGACGCCATTCTTTCCGATCGCGTCGCGGCCCACTTCGAACTGCGGCTTCACCATGGCGATCACATCGCCACGTGCACGCAGCACGGCCCGCGCAGCGGGTAAGAGCTTCGCAAGCCCAATGAAGCTCGCGTCGATCACGACCAGATCTACGAGCTGTGGCAATGATGTGGCTGTCAGATGACGAGCGTTCGTTCGCTCCATCACGACGACGCGCGAATCGACACGCAGTTTCTGGTGCAATTGGCCGTAGCCAACATCGATCGCGTATGCGCGCGTCGCGCCGCGCTGCAAGAGGCAATCTGTGAATCCGCCCGTTGATGCGCCAAAATCGGCGAATACTTTGCCGTGCGGATCATACGCGAAGGCATCCAGAGCTCCTTCGAGCTTTACACCGCCGCGAGAAACATACGCGTGGTCTTCTCCGCGCACCGTAAGCACAGTCTCGGCCAGGAGCTGATCTCCCGCCTTGTCGACGCGTTGCTCGCCTACAAAGACTTTGCCCGCGAGTATTAGAGCGCGCGCCTTCTCGCGACTCGCAACGAGGCCGCGTTCAACCAACAGGACATCAGCGCGAATCTTTTTTGCCATCAGGGAATCGTCGCATCAGGATGAAGCAGACGCGCGAGCACGCCAACGCCTTCAACGAGGCGTGGACCCGGTCGCAAGAGCCGCTCGTCTTCGACGGCGATCACACGGCCGTGTGCGACCGCGGGAATCGTTGTATAGCGGCCCCAGTCCGATGCCGTGCGTTCACCGGCGCCCATCCAGGCTTCGACGATGACGTCCGGCGCAAGTGCCATGACGCGCTCGATGCTGAGGGTTGGGTAGCCGTTACCGTCGCTGACCGCATTGATGCCGCCCGCGTGACGGAGCATCTCGTCAGGGAATGTCCCAGGCCCGGCAACCGACATTGGATTTTGGTTGAACACGAGGAGCACGCGCGGTTTCGTGCGTGCAGCGAGAGCACTATCGATGGCAAGCAAGTGATTGTTCATCGAAGCAACAAGCGCATTCGCTTGCGCTGCGTGATCGGTTCGCTCTCCAAGCTCGCGCAGCATATCGCGCACGCCCTGCAACGACTCGTCGTGCGGAAAATAGACCGCGATGTGATGTGCTTCGATGGTTTCGACGACACCATGGTTGGATGGACTGCGCGCGCCGACCACCAAATCAGGCGAAAGCGCCAAGATCGCCTCAAGCGATGGATCGAGAAAGCCGCCGACGCGCGGCAAATGGGTCGCTGCCTCGGGGTAATCGCAATAACGACTCACGCCGACAACACTGCTACCGGCGCCAATGGCGAACAGAGCTTCTGTCATGCTCGGCGCAAGCGACACCACTCGGCGCGCGTGCCTCGCTACGGCAGCGGGCACGCGAGTACTCGGTGCGCTAGGCGTCTGCGATGGAGCACTCGGCGCGGGCGCGGGCGCTCGTGAACAGGCCACGAGTCCCCACACCGCAACGCTCGCCAGAAACACGCGCGACGTTAGAACCGAAGGTCGCGTCAAAACGGAATGTCGTCGTCCGAACCGCCGAACTCGTCGGCCGGCATATCGTCGGGGAACTCGCTTCCGCCGCCACTGCGTCCTGCGCCGCCAGCGCCGCCGCCGCCGCCACCGCTGCGACCGCCGCCGCCGTAGCCGCCGCCACCGCCACCGCCACCACCGCCGCCGCCGCCGCCGCCGCCTTCACCACGCGCGCCGCCGCCGAGGAGCAAGATGTTGGTTGCATTGATTTCGGTCGTCGAGCGCTTGTTGCCGTCTTTGTCGTCCCACTGACGCGTTTGAATACGTCCTTCGACGCAGATGCTGCGGCCCTTGCTCAAGATCTTGTTCAACGCCTCAGCGCGGTTTCCCCAAATGACGACTGTGTGCCATTCGGTTTTCTCCTGACGCTCGCGCGCCTTGTTCAAATACGATTCCGTCGTCGCGAGACGCAAACGCAAAACTGCCTGACCCCCTTGGGTGTACTTCAGCTCAGGATCTGTCCCGAGATTGCCAATGAGAATCGCTTTATTGAGACCTTCCGCCATGTCGCCTCGTTCGTTGCTCGTAGAGGGCAGCACCCTACCAAGGTGCAAGCCCTCCGATCAACGAGACGTCACGGCGAGCGCGCGACTGACCTAGACGGATCGGCGGCAGGACGTGCGTCCGTCCATGCTCATGAGATCGCTAGATAATTTGACCATGTGGTATGATGCCACACCGAAATGCGCTCAGGAGTTACCCTGCACCCGCAATACCTGGAATGCTTCAGCTTCCAACTCGAGGTGCAAATGCGACGGATTATTACAGCGTTGATCGTAGGCACGGCGTTCGTTCTCGCTACGGCCGAGGGCAGCGCGAAGGCCCAAGAGGCGCTCACCGTGACATTCACTCCGACGAGTGCCGGAGGTAGTTACAGTCCCGAGAACATCGACGTTGTTTGGCTGATGTCGGGCGGCACGTTCGTGCAAACGATTGGACGCTGGGCCGGCTCGCGCCGTGCACGCCTCATCGCCTGGCGCGCCGCTGCTGGCACGAGCGATGTGGACGCAGTCTCTGGCGCGACGCAATCGGGTTATGGGTCGCTTACCGCGAGCTCGAACGTAACTGTGGGCACCACGTGGGATTTGTCGATGGTGCCCGACGGCACTTATACGATTCGCATCGAGAGCTGCGATAGCAATGCGTCTTCAGAGTCCGATAATCACCAGGGCACGTTCACGTTTGAGAAGAACGGCGTCGCATCCATGCAGACGACGAGTGGCGGCGGTTTCAACAACGTGATCATCAACTACACGGGACGCACTGCGGTCGTTGACGCGGGCGTGGACTTGGGCCCGCCAGGTGTTGACATGGGTCCTGCTGCCGTTGACATGGGACCTGCGCCGGTCGACATGGGCCCCGCGCCCGTTGATATGGGAACTACGCCGGTCGACATGGGAAGTACGCCGATCGACGACATGGGCACCAGCGCGATAGACGCGGGCTCAGATCCAGTTGATTTGGGAACTGCGCCCACCGATGGCGGCGGCAGCGTGATCGACGGGGGCGTGCGAGGCACGGGCGTCGCACCGTTGACTGGGACGTGCAGCGTAGTAATGGGCGGCAGCAGCGCGACGCCAGCGACCGCAACGCTGATGCTGCTCGGTCTAGCGGTGCTCACGCTGCGGCGACGGCGCCAGCGCTAGTTGCAAGCACCGGCTGACTGCCGCAGGCTAAACACCGCGAATGCGACAACGAATCCCGCTATTAGCGCTCAATCTTGCCTGGATCGTGGCAAGCATTGGCATTGCCCTGTTCGGGGGCTGTTTTAGCGATCCGCACGCGCGCCATGAAGTCCGGCAGAGCGACTGCGTAAGCTGCCATCGCGCCGACTACGACAACGCGACTGACCCAGTTCACGTGGGCACCTTTCCGCTCGAGTGCGCGACGTGTCACAGCACCGTTTCCTTCCGTCCTTCGACGTTCGTGCATGAGTGGCCCCTCACCAACGCGCACGCAGGTGCTGCATGCAACGCTTGTCACGTAGGCTCGCCTCCTGTTTATGCGGGCACGCCGCGCGAATGCGTCGGCTGCCATCTCGAGGATTACAACGCCGTCGAATCGCCGATTCATAAAGACGGTTTGTCCATGGATTGTGCCTCGTGTCACACCACAGTGAGCTTTAGCCCGTCGACGTTTGTACACGCGTGGCCTCTGGTCGGCGTGCATTTGACCGCCGAGTGCACCTCTTGCCACGGCGACGTACCGCCCGTTTACGCAGGCACGGCCACTCAATGCGTCGGCTGCCATCAGACAGACTACGATTCGAGCACCTATCCGGGGCACAATATGTTTCCGACCACCTGCCAAAATTGTCATACGCCAAGCGGATGGACGCCCGCGATTGGCGGAACGCATCCGGACGACGTCTTCCCCATTTCGACGGGCGGACACGTCACCGTCGCGTGCATGGATTGTCACAACGTCGCGCTGGGCCCCAGTACGGGCGGCATGAATACAACATGCACTGCCTGTCATACGCATCAGCGCGCAGTCGTAGACG
The DNA here is from genome assembly GCA_016712745.1 of Sandaracinaceae bacterium. Taxonomy (GTDB): domain Bacteria; phylum Myxococcota_A; class Polyangia; order Polyangiales; family JADJQN01; genus JADJQN01. The sequence goes on along the minus strand of JADJQN010000003.1, from coordinate 1,529,396 downwards.
CCCAGCACGAGGGCGCAGCTGGCTACGTGTACGACGCTGCCAACCAACATTTCTGCCTAACCTGCCATCCATCAGGCGAGAATTAGCGTTCTAGTGTTCTAGTATTCGCCGTATTTGGTGACCGTTCGAACACCAAAGGTTGCGAGCAAGTCCGTGGGCGATGTGCCGCCAATCTGCACGATCACAGCGTCGGCTGCGATGGCGCCCAGTTTGCCATCCAACGAAAGCACCACTCGTTTCGCTTCAATGGACTTCACTTCACTGGGCAGGAGCGCAGTCACGCGACGCTCGGCAATAGCTCGTTCGATCTGCACCTTGTTCTCTTTGCGAACGCGCGCGAGCTCTGCCCGACGATAACTGAGCGATACAGACGCGCATCCGCCGTCGGACGCCAAGAGCAGCGCGCTTTCAACTGCGCTGTTACCGCCGCCGACGACCACAACGTGCTTGCCCCGAAACTCCGACGGCTCAAGCAGTCGATAGTAAACGTGTCCGAGGTCCTCGCCGGGCACCTCGAGTTTTTTGGGTGCACCACGGCGCCCAAGCGCGAGCACGACATTGGCTGCTGCACGCAAACCTGAGGTCGAACGGACATGCCAAAATCCATCTGGCCCGCGCGTGATGCTTTCGACAAGCTCGCCCTCTTTCACTGGCAGCTTGGTTTGTGATCGAATGTCATTCCAAAGATCCAGCAGGTCTTCGCGCACCATGGTCTTCTTTTTGAGCGTGCCGTATACCGGAATAACTACGGTGCCCGTCATGATGACTTTGGCGCGCGGGTAGTGCGCAATGGTTCCACCGTAAACCTCCCGCTCTAAGAGCTCGACGTTCATGCCTGAACGCATGAGCTCGAGCGTCGCGCTGATGCCTGCGGGCCCCGCGCCGACGACGATCGCATCGAATGCACTCGCATTGCCGCGACGACCACTCGCGACGATGTTCGCGGCGGCTTGGCGGCCCTGCGTAACGGCGTTGCGAATGAGGCCCATACCTCCGAGCTCTCCCGCGATGTAGATACCCGGCTGATTCGTTTCGAAAGTCGGTCCGATTTCCGGCAGCTCTACGCCGCGTGATTCAGTGCCATAGACGAGGGTAATCGCTTCAACAGGACAGGCTTCGAGGCACGCTCCATGACCAATGCATGCGAGCGGATTGATGAGCTTGGCTTTGCCGCTCACCAGCCCGATCACTTCTGTCTCCGGGCACGCCGCGACACAGGCACCTGAACCGATGCAGCGGTCCAAATCGATTTTGGGATGCAACGTAGGTGGCGTTACGTCACCCATCGCCAAAATGTCCTGGGCGGTTTCGAGCGCGGAAGCGCTCGATTGATGCGCTTTTCGCGCGAGAAAAAAATTGATGCCGACGGCGACGACGGCAATAACGAAAACCAATATCGCTACGCTCATATTGCTCTACGGCAAAGTATTCCGTGTTAGCGTTTTGCGCACTAATTAGCTTCCCATGGAACCCCTTGCCTTCGCCCGGCGCGTACGTCCTTCGCGCGCAAGTACTTGGACCGCATTCGGCCTAGCCGCCCTTGCGGCCGCTCTTGTGTGGCGAGGGATTGCATTCTATCGGCTGAGCCTCGACGCACGTGTTGATCACGACGACTTCCGTGTTCTTAGCCCCAGCGCGACCATTGGTCATGGCTACGGAGTCGTCGGCACCGTTCTGATTTTAACCAACCTGCTCTATCTCGTCCGAAAGAAGTTTCCGACGTGGCGCGTAGGCTCGGTGCAGGCGTGGCTTTCCATGCACGTCTTTACGGGTCTTGCCGGCGCGATGTTGATCACCTTTCACTCCGCGTTTCAGGTGCGCACGCCCATCGCGATGGTTACATCGGTCACGCTTCTGCTCACTGTGGTGACCGGGCTCTTTGGCCGCTACATGGTTCACTTTTCTGCGCGACCTGAAGGCGAGCGGACACGCGCGACGCTCGAAGCGATCGACTCGCTCGTGCCGGGGACAATGAAGCTCGTTCAGGAAGGCCTACGGCGCCTGCCGCCGACGCCCCTGCCGCCACATCCCACGCTGTTGAACTGCATCGCTCGCATCCCTTCCTGGGTTGCCGACGAGCGCAAACGAAGGCGCTTTGTGCGAGAGGCGCTGCACGAGCTGTCAGATCGCGTTCCCCACGACGAGACGCTCGCGCGAGAATTCTGGCGGCTCGGATCTGACGTCGCCTACCACGCGGCGCGCGAAGTCCGTGTGCTGTGGTCGAACGCGCTACTCACGTCGTGGCGAGGAATGCATCGCATCGTCGCGATCGCAATGATTCTCTCTGTCTCAGTCCACATTTGGGTTGCGCTCAAATATGGCTACTGGTGGATCTTCAGTCAGTGAGAGCGTGGTTTTTCATCGTCGTCGCTGGCACGCTGGCCGCCTCAGCAGGCTTGATTCTGCCCACACCGAAGCAAGCGCACGCGCAAGTACTTTCGCCCGGCGACCTCGCTCGGGGACACGCGAATCTCGAAGGCGATCAGAACTGCGCCCGCTGCCACTCATCAGGCCGTCAGGTCAACGACGCACTTTGCAATCAATGCCACACAGACATTGGTGCGAGCGTGCGCGCGGGTACCGGATTGCACGGCGCGTCCTATCGGGGGCGGCCCTGCTCGCAGTGTCACGTCGAGCATCGCGGGCGCGACGCGCGCCTCACGCGTTGGCCCGGCGGCGCGATGGAGCGATTCAACCACGCCGATGCGGGCTGGCCTTTGCATGGCGCGCACGCTCAGCAAGGTTGTCGCGAGTGCCATAGTCGTCGCAATGAGCGCGGAGCGCCGACCTTTCTAGGACTGCAGACAGCGTGCGTGTCCTGCCACGAAGATCCGCACGAGAACCGTTTCGGCCGCACCTGCCAGAGCTGTCACAACGAGCAAAACTGGCGTCAAGTGAGCCTGACGCATTTGGATCACAATCAAACGCGTTTTCCTCTTCACGGCGCACATACGCGTGTGGAGTGCGCCGAGTGTCACGGAACGCCGGCGCGCTATCGTGGGATCGAGTTTCAGGCGTGCACGAGCTGTCACACAGACCCGCATCAAGGGCACTTGGGCAATGCGTGCACGAGTTGCCACAGCGAAAACCGCTGGACCGAAATCACAATGGCCCGCAACAGCCACCCGCGCCTGAGCCTCGCCGCGGGCCACGCCGACGTCACCTGCAACACTTGCCACGATCGGGGCACGTCGGTTGCACCCACGCAGGGCTCGGCCTGTGTCGACTGCCATCGACCGGTGCATCAAGCGAGATTCGGCACGAACTGCGTCACCTGCCACGCGGGCATCCGCTGGTTCGGCGTGCCGCGCGCGATCGCACTGCGCGCGCACGCGGATACGGTATTCCCACTTCGCGGCGAGCACGAAGAAGTAGCGTGTGCGCGCTGCCATGAACCGCGCTTTGTCGAGAATCGCCGTTATCGAGGCCTGCAATTCGATCGCTGCAATCGTTGCCACCAGGATGTTCACCGCGGAGAGTTCGCCGAACGTCAAGGAGGCGAATGCGCACGCTGCCACAACGAGCAGGGCTTTCGTCCCACGACGTTCTCCGTGCAGATGCACCGCGAGACTCGCTTCCCGCTGGAGGGTCGCCACGAGGCAGCGCGCTGTAGTGGTTGCCACGGCGATACGCACCCGCGCCTCGACTTGCACGTAAACGATCGTTTGTGCGTGAACTGCCATGCCAACCCACACGGCAATCAGTTCGCGGCTGAGATGCGTGATGGAGGCTGCTCCCATTGCCACTCGCCTCTCGGATGGAATCGTCCCAACATCGATCACTCGATCTGGCCGCTCACTGGCGCGCACGCCCAAACCACCTGCGACAGTTGTCATACGCCAAGCGAAACAGATCGACGCGCCGGTCGAGGCACGAGCTATCGCGGCGTCACTCACGCCTGCGAGGGATGCCACGACGACATCCACGCGGGACAGTTCCGCAACAGCGCGCCGGTGCGCACGTGCGATGAGTGTCACAGTACCTCGACGTTCGAGATCGATCACTTCGCGCACGAGGATGTGACCGGTTATCCCATCGACGGCCGCCATCGCGAAGTCGCGTGCACTGCCTGTCATACCGATACGACGTTGCGAAATGATGCCCACGTCGTTCTCTACCGGCTCGGCTATCGTGCGTGCGCAGACTGTCATGCGAATCCACATACGGCGGCGCCATGAGGCCGGGCGTGCGCGCTGCCATCGCAGTTCTCGTCGTGCTGTCGGCGACGAGCCTTTTTGCGATCGTCTCGGCACAAGATCGCGCACCATCCGCTCCACGGCCAGCGCCGCCATCGGCGCCACGGCGAAATCCCCACAACGCACGCCCCAACGGCATCGAGAATGCGGATTGCTCGACCTGCCACTCTGTGGACGGATGGAACCAAGGTGGCGGCGAAGGCGGCAGTGGCGCATTTGACCATTCGCGCACCGGCTTTCCGCTCAACGGTCGCCATCGGCAAACAGCGTGCAATGAGTGCCATGTGCCGTCGCGCACAATCACGCGTGAGTGCATTGGTTGTCATATCGACGCGCACGCGGGGCGTCAGTCCTCGAGCTGCGACACATGTCATTCCGCGCGTTCTTGGAATCAAGTGAATGCGTTCGAGATCCATCGCAACACTCGACTTCCGCTATCCGGCATGCACGCGCTCGTCGAGTGCAGCGAGTGCCATGTGCGGCAGGACCCGCGCCGATACACCGCAGTCCCGGCGGATTGCTTCTCGTGTCATGACGCGGAGTATCGCCGCCCCACCACGCACCCAAACCATCTCGGAGATCCGGGAGATCCGATGCGCGTGCCGTTCCCCCAGGACTGCACGCTTTGCCATAGTGCGATGTCGTGGTCGCCAGCAACGATCGACGCGAGTGTGTTCCCGAGCATTGCCGGCTTGTCCGCTCCAAGCAATCACGAGCTGGTCTTCCCCATTGAGTCCGGCCGCCATCGTGGGGCGTCCTGCGATTCATGCCACCGCTCGATGGCGACACCGCAAGCGGTCTCCTGCATTGGATGCCACGCGCACTCTCCCGGCATGATTGCTGCGCAGCATCGCATGAGCACCTCACCGACCGACAGCATCGGCTGTGTTCGCTGCCATCCAGGAGGCGCGCGTCGATGAAATGGTTGCGCTACATCGCGATCGTACTCGCGCTGCACTCTTGGACGCTCACGTCGTTGGCGCAGGACGCCCCTGAGCTCGGCGACGATGATCCCACGCACCGAATCAACGTGCGTGTCGTCGAAGTTGCAGGACAGCGCGCGTATCTCGAGCCAGGAGAGAACGCGGGTCTCATCCGCGGTTCAACGGTCATGCTGGGGCGCCGTCGCTACACAGTGGTCGCCGCAACCAGCCAGACAGCGGCTATCGAATTGCGTTCGCGTTTTAGCGTCTCGGTTGGCGAACGAGGAACTGGCCGCGCTCGCGTTCGAACGAGCGAGGCGGATCGCCTTCCTCAGCCGCGCGCGCTCTCTGCCTTCCAGGGCCAGTGGCCTCGCACGACTCTGCCCGCATCTACACAGCACCCCACGCCCGTGCCGCTGACCGAGAGCGCATTTCGCAACGCGAGTCGTGTTCGCGTTCAAATTTCCGAGACGAGTGGAATGGTCGTACCTCTGGGCGGACAGACAGCCGGTTACGGTCGCGCTGAGTTGCGCGCGCGCGTGCATGCGCAGCCCTTTCAGTCGACACCCTTCTCGCTCGACGCCGATGTCTCCGCACAGATGTGGCTCGGTTCGGGATTGGATAGTCGCCCGGGCGCCGCGTCGCGCCCCATTTATCTCGTTCGCGAGTTGGCAGCGCGTTATGGCGCCGCCGGAAACTTCGAAGCATCGCTCGGCCGCCTTCGTTATGCCGCAACCAACGTGGGAATGCTGGACGGTCTTCGCTTGCGGTCGCCATCGGCTGGCGGTTTCAGCGTGGCTGCATTTGGCGGCATGGTGCCCAATCTCTATTCGGGCGCGCCTCAAGCCACCAATACGAGATTTGGAGTCGAAGCACTCTACGAAGATCTGAACTCCGAGCTGCGACCGACCGCGTCCGTGCTCGCTCATGGCTCCGTGTTCGACGGCAGTCTCGACGAGAAGCGCATCTCCGGCGGCTTCGACATCTATCCGGGCCAAAGCCGCATCGGAGCGAGAACTGAGCTTTCATTCTTTGATGCGGGCAACGCATGGGGAGCTCCAACGGTCGATCTGTCGGCGTTCGCGTTTGACATGTCGACTCGCTACCGAGATTTGCGCTTCAGCTTCCGATTCGACATCCGCAGGCCAGAGCGTTCTCGTTGGCTCGCCTCTCTTTTGCCGACGGGCTGGCTTTGCACGCAGGGACGCGTCGCAGATCCGAATCTTTCTCCCAATTGCAGCGGCGTAAACGACGCGCGCTACAACGGCACAACCAACATCGCCTACGAAGGCCGACTCTTTCGCGCCGAGATCGGCGGCAACATCACCACCGTCGCTCGCCACACCGAGTACGATCAGCTAGCAGGCTATGCGTCGTTGCGCGCGGTACGAATCGCCAATCTTCTCCGCCTTGATATCGCGGCCTTCGCTGCCCACGGCTCACTCATCGACACGATCGCATTGCGCACGGGCGTGGGCGTGACGATATTCAACGAGTCTTTGTCGCTCTACGCCTACTACCGGCCTGCAAAAACTCAGTACAACGCTGGGCTCACGTCGTGGATCGAGCATCGCGTCGGCGGCGAACTTTGGTTTTTGCCGTCGCGCATGTTCGATTTCGGACTCACGGTGGAAGGTGTGAGCGCGCCAGACGCCTCCGCGCTTGTCGTACTTACCACCGCATCGTTTCGTCCGACCGAGTAACTCTAGCTCGTTTTTTCGTCGGGACGGCGTTCGGACTCGCGCTGCAAAAGAAGTGCGAGCTCTGTCGTGAGCAACTCGCGCTGACGCGTGAAGTACTTGGGTCCGATCTTGCCAGCGCGGCGCTCTGCATCGAGCCGGACGATCTCGTCGAGCACGCTTGTCTCGCTCGCTTCGGCGCGCACACGCGTCATGGCCTGAGCCGGCTTCTTCTTGCGCACGGCAAAGGTGACGGCAATGCCAAGCGCGGCGATCGCGGCGAAGACCGCCACCCAACGAACCGGGTTTGGCCCGGGCAAGTTGTGCAAGCGTATCTCAATACGCTCGAGCGGCTGATTGGGGGGACGTTCGACCTGCGTCGCCAAAAGACTGCGGCCTTCACTCTCAACCATCTCGGGAGGCGGAAATCCAGCGACGTCCAAACGCATCCCCGGAGCCGCGTCGCTAAGCACGCGATACATCAGTGTGCGGATGGGCATCGCTTGCTCAATCGCCATCTCTTCGCCATCGATGGGTAAGTCGAACGACCAGCTCAAGATGACGTTGCCCGGTGGCATGGAGCCAACCAGACGAAAACCTTGCGGCGTCACCGTCATGCGTTGATCGGTCATCACGGCTTGCGCTTCTGGCGCCAGAAAGCCCCGCGGCAACGCGATGTTGATACCGCCAGCGGGAAAAACGTAGGTGGCTTCGCCCAGATTCATCAGGCGCGCTTGCTGCGAGATATGCAGTCTGCTCTCGCGCAACTCAATCATCATCAAGCCGATGCCCTGCACGAGAAAACGTGATTCGCGCGTTAGCGGCAGGCGCGTGAGACGCACCGCGTAGCCTTGATTGGGCGGGAGTTGGAAAGGCGTGCAGCTATAGGTCGCGCCTTCGTACGGGAGGTTTACGCGATAGGCTTGACCATTGCCCGTGGCGAGACCGGCGAACGTCGCTACACCTTGCGCGTTGGTACGTTGTACGACGCGGTTGCGCTGACCTTCTTGGCCCATCGAACCCACGTTGAGATCGGCGCCCGCGACTGGCGCGCCGCTTTCATCGACAACCGTGACGCGCACGGAGCCTGCAGGAACATCAGCGCTTGGCTCTGCGGTAGCGAGCGAACGGTCCATGTGGGGAGCACCCTCGACGCCAGCGTGCGGGTCACCCTCGCTGGGGCCCGTGCGCATACCTGCGTGCGGATCGTCGGAAGGCGCGCCGTCCGGATCTTGCGCGTGAGTCGTATTGCCGATGCAAAGTGCAATCAGAATTAGAAAGGAGAACCGCTTCATACGAGTGCGCTCCCGCACTTCTTGCAGAAGGCAGCGTCTGCGTCGTTGCGCGACGAACAACGCGCGCAGTGCAGCAGGGAAATCTCCGACACGGACGATAGTTCGCGCACCGAATCGGATACGACTTCCGGCACGGAATCAGCTAGCTCCTCCGAAACCGAGGCCGTGACTGAAACAGATTCGGATGCGGTTTCAGCGCCGGCCTTCGCCAATCGCTCGGCGACCAGCGCTTCCGCTTTCGCTTTCCACTTGCCAAGATCGACATCGAGCAAGCGCAGCACATCTTTGGCGCGAGCGCGGTACTTCGCATCCAAGCGCGCAAAATCTTCGTCGTCGATCTTGCCCACGCCGCGCTCGAACTCAAGATCTTTGATGCTGCGCAGAAGCGCGTTCTTCTCATCGAGTAGAGCCGCGCGGTCGTCGGATGGCGATGAAATGTCGGCTTCGATATCGGACGTCGTAATCATGCGAACGCTCTGCCACACGGCCAGAAGGACGAGGAGCAACATCACTGCGGCAAGTGTGAGAAAGACCAGAGGTAGCACTTACATTCCGTCGATGTCTTTGAGCTCGTCTTCGAGCTTGTTGTCATAAGCGCTGGTGTCAGCCGGCGCATTCACTTTGGCGGCCGCGGCGCTTGCTGCATCTGCAGTCGCCCCACGCTTGGCCCACTTGCGTCCCAGGAAGACAAGTCCCACGGCCGCTAGCACCGCAGCCGTCACGGGCACCGCCCATAGAGCGCGATCGAGGCCCTGATCGGACGGAATCGCGATCGCGCGCGGACCGTACTGCGCGCGGTAGCTCGCGATGATGCTCTGGAGCGATTCGCCATCATCGAGGCGCTCACGCAAGGATGCGCGCGCGTCCACGGCAAAGGAGCATGCGCATTTCGTCAAAGGCAGCGTTTGGCAATCCCCGCACATGCACAAAAGACGCTCGAAGAGTTGACCTTCGCGCGCATTGCGGATGTTCACGACGCCGGCATGGAGTGAGCTCGAACCTTCGCCATCGGCCCGTGCATTGCTTGGAACGAGCAGCGGATACGCGAAAGCGCCTAGCAATAGGAACGCGGCCACACTGAGATTGCCGCCGCGCGCGGGAGCTCCTGCGCGAGCTTCGCCAAACATCTCTTTCCACGTAGGCGCCGCGGCGATCAAAGTTCCGAAGATTAGCAAGAGACCACCAAACCAAATCCACGAGACGAACGGCCGCACAATCGCTTTGAACGTTCCGACTCGTGTTTCCGGGTTCACCGAGTTCATGATCACGTAAAGATCACTGCGCGAGCTCGAACGAATCGCGACTTCCGTCGTCGGCATGTCGGGGAGCGTCCGGTAGATGAACTTAGCGGGCGAAATGCGGCCCAACATGCGCCCGTTTTCGTAGACCGTGAGATCACTGAAAACCATGCGCTTGTTCTCGTCCGCTTCCATGCGGCTGTTTTCGTAGCGCAACGAGAAATTGCCGATCTCCAAGCGCTCACCCGGACGCAAAGCGGCTTCCTTCTCCACGTCGTAGGCCGCGCCTGTGAAACCAAGAAACATCACGACGATCGCAAGATGGACGATGTACCCGCCGTAACGCCGACGCGCTCGAATCACCAGATTCACAAAGGCCACGGGCAGCGACTCTTTGGCATTGCGCATGCGCATCGCCGTACCGCGCACGAACTCTTGCACGATGGCCGCAGTCACAAAGGCACACGTGGTGGTCGAAAGAAGCGGCATCAAGCTCGAGATGGCCGCGAGCACTTGCCCGGTTGTCGTCTCGTAAATCGACGGCGATTCGACGCGCGCGGGAAAGCCAAAGATGGGCCCGATGAATACGTGCGCGAGACAGACAATGAGCCCTGCTGCGAGTGGCACGACGAACGCGCGAAAGAGATTGCGGCCCGAAGCTTTGCGCCACGCGATGAGCGGTCCAACGCCTGCCAAGAAGAGGAGCACGATTCCGAAAGGAATCATCCAGCGATTGTAGAAGCCGGGGCCGACGCTCACGGTCTGCCCGCGCAGCGCTTCGCTGATGAGCGGAAACGTTGTCGCGATAACGACGAACAAAAGCATTCCGAGAAGAATCCAGTTGTTCATCAAGAACGCTGTCTCACGGCTAAGTACGGCGTCGATTCGGTTTTCCGCTCGCAACTTAGGCAGGCGCCACGCGATGAGCCCGAGACACACCACCACGAGCACAATGAGATAGCCCACAAAGTATTGGCCGATGTCCGAGCGCGCGAACGAATGCACGCTCGCGATGAGACCGGAGCGTGTGAGAAAAGTTCCGAAGATCGTCATGATGAAGGTCAGGCAAAGAAGAAAGACGTTGTAGACCTTCAACATGCCGCGCCGCTCTTGGATCATCACGCAATGTAAAAACGCGGTGCCGGCGAGCCAGGGCATGAAGGCAGCGTTCTCGACCGGGTCCCAGGCCCAGTAGCCGCCCCAACCGAGCTCCTCGTACGACCACAGCATGCCGAGCAAGTTGCCGCATGACAGCGCAAGCCACGCGACCAGCACCCAACGGCGCGTTGCGAAGATCCACTCTTCACCAAGACGCCCCGTAATAAGCGCAGCGATCACGAACGCAAACGGAATCGACCAACCGACGAAGCCCGAGTAGAGCGTCGGTGGATGAATGATCATCCAATAGTTCTGCAGAAGCGGATTGAGGCCTTCACCATCAACGGGCGGGCCAGCGGCGTTCACTGCAAAGGGGTTTGCCGCAAAGAGCATGAGCACGGCGAAGAAGATGAAGATGCTCATCAGCGTCGCGATGACCCACGGCTGTAGCTCCTGATACTTGCCGCGCATCCAACGTGTGCACGCGGTCGTGTACAGGCTTAGCAAGAATGCCCACCACAGAAGCGAGCCGTCCTGTCCACCCCACAGCGATGTCACAAGGTAATACCAAGGCATGCTGCGATCGCTGTAGCGACTCACATAGCGAATCCGAAAGTCGTGGGTTTGAAATGCGTAGGCGAGAGTAAGCACGCCAAGCGCGACCAAGGCGCACGTGGCGTAGGTGCCCCAACGAGCTGAGCTCAATAGCGCAGGCCGCCCACGCCCGGCCACGATTGCCACGCCGGCCGTATACGCCGCACAAACAAGCAGGGCGCACAAAACCACGGTCCCAAAAAGCGGGAGATCGACCTGCATGGGTGGCTCCGAGAAAGAAAGCCGATCGAGCAAAATGCCCAACGGTGGCGGGAGATTAGGCCCCAAATTAGACCGCCGCAAGGCCACGTGTAGGGCAAGGTCAGGTCGATTTTTCGACGGATACTTAAGCGACCCAACAAGCCCTAGGTGAACCGCGCAGCGACGCGGCCAAACCTAACGAGGCTCCCATGTCGATTGAAACCAATCTTGAGACGCAGCAGCTGAACTCAACGGTCGCGGAACTCCCGATCGTGGTGATTCAACGCGAAGGTCGCTGGATGAAGCTTCCGACGGGACGCTTCGTAGACATGAAGGCGCATCGCGTCTTGGGCGGCATCGTTCGCAAACTCGCCGAAGAGCGCATCGTATCACCGAGCATTCCGGTTCCCCCGCAACGTCTCGTCGAGAGCGGATGGCCGGGCGAGAACATTCAGCCCAAGGCGGCGAAGAATCGCCTGCATGTCGCGCTCTCAACCTTACGCAAGATGGGCCTGCAAGACGCGCTCATCACCACGCCTGCAGGCTACATGCTCAACCCCGCGCTCACGATGCGCGTCGAGGCAGCGTAGCGGCGCGTTGAAGCCGCTTAGAACTGAGCGCGTAACCTACCAAGCGGTGGCGGTCTCGATCTGCAAGAACTCAATGACCGGATTGGATTGGCCGCGCACGCTCAAGGTAACTCGATAGAGGTCGGTTCCGTCGCTGAACTCACCGATGATCGACCCTGCGATGCAGGAGCGAGAGTTGAGCGTGTGCAGGCGCTCGAAGCTGGTCATGTCGTGTTCCGAGGCGAAGCTCACGAGGCTTGCCTCCGCGACAGTGCTGAACGCCTCATCGTCGTCGATCGTAGAGTCGATCTGCAGATTCACTGTGGAGTCGAATTGACCCTCGAAGGATCCGAGCGCGGCATCGGGAAACAACTCCTCGATGTGGTCCAAGCGCGCGTTCAGAAGAGTGCAGCGGCGCGCGGCGGAATCGGCGGGGAGGTCGTCCACATACTCGAGGGGGTCATCGCTTGTAGCGCTGGTCGCGGGCGCCGATCCGACCATGCAGCCAGTAAGGACGGTCGCGCCTGAGAGTGCGAGGACTAAGCCGAGCTGCGATGTGAGTGAACGCTGCATGATTCCTCCGTACGGCAGGTTTCATTGCAGCTGCAGTGCCAGAAGTGACAATACGCGATTTCAAGCACTTACAGGCGCACGCGCTGGGGTTTTTGGCGCTTAAATGAACAATGCACCGACCACGTGAGTAGCCGGTGCACCATTTCGACGATCTCTGACGGGGGACGACTACATATTGAGGTAGACGTTCGCGCCAAAGGTGAGCTGCCAGTAGGCCGTTTGAAGCTTCGAGACCGGATCGGACGCACCGAGCGCGAGGAACGTCGGGAAGCCGAACTGAGCTACGAGGTCGAGAAGAGGACCACCGGTGCTGCTGCTCGCAACCGTGTAGCCGCCCTGCAAGTAGAGGGGCAAGGCGAGGGTATCGCCGGCGTTACTTAGGTCGCTGAACTGCAAGCCCGTGCGCACACCGAGGAAGATGTTGTCGGTGACGTTCGTCGTGACGCCGATCGGCAAGTAGAGCGAGTTGCGCATTGGATCGCTGAAGTACATGCCGAACAAGACGCCAGTCTCGAGGCGTGTGGTCGCACTCATGTGGTAGTACATCGGCAATGCGAGCGTGACGCCGAACTTCGTTCCTGACTGAACGGGAAGCGAGAGCGCAAGGCCGCCACCCATTTCGAACGTGCCCTGCATAAAGCGGTAAACGCCATAGAGCGTCGGGTTGTTGTAGCCTGCGCCGTTGGTGAGCTGAACCGGCAAGACCATCGCACCGACTTCCAGGTTGTCGATGGGCGCGTACGAAACACCAGCGTTCATCGAAACGATGGTTGGCGTCGAAAGCGTGATCGGTAAGTCGCCCGAGAAGTTCGTGCCAGCATGTGTGAAGCTGAGGCCGCCATCGAGACGGAAGGGATTGAGGGGGCTCGCCACAATCGTAAGCGTGCCCTGGGGCGTGACCAGCGGGCGCGCTCCGACCTGAACTGGATACGTCGTGCCAGCGACTGCGACCTCAGTACCCGCGGCCGTGGTTGTATCGACGCCTGCGTAGGTATTGGGCGTTTCGTTGTAGCCGGCGTTGGTGTTGGTTCCGTCGCCAGCGACGGGATCTTGTGCTGCCGCCGTCGTGCTCATCGCGAGTGCAATCGCAACCGTCGTGAACCACTTCATGGATGTGTGCATGGATCTCTCCTCAAACTTCGTTTCGGCGAAACGGATTAACCGGTGCCGCATACGACGAAGCTTAGAAGTCATTGCCCAGCGTTCCAAAAAACCGACGATTTCAACGCGTTGCGCCAAACGAAAAAGCCCCGCTCGTTTGCACGAGCGAGGCCATTTTTCTGCACGTTCTGAACGGATTTAGTTCGCGTCTTCGAACTCGGCGTCGATGACGTCGCCCTGCTTCTTACCGCCTGGTGCGCCTTCGCCTGGAGACGCATCGCCACCTGGCGCGCCGCCCGGGCCACCCGGTGCTCCGCCCGCCGCTTGGTACGCCGTCGCTGCGATCTCGTGCATCGTCTTTTCGAGAGACTCCATGCCCGTCTTGATCTCAGCAGCGTCCTGCTTCTCGATGGCTGCGCGCAAGCTCACGACGCGAGCTTGAATGTCAGCGACCTTCTCGGCGGGAAGCTTGTCTTTCGAGTCGGCAATCGCCTTCTCAACGGAGTAGCAAAGTTGGTCGGCCTTGTTGCGGGTCTCGACTTCTTCGCGACGGCGCTTGTCCTCGGCCTCGTGCTCGGCTGCGTCTTTGACCATCTTCTCGATGTCGTCCTTCGAGATGCCACCGCTCGCCGAAATGGTGACCTTCTGGTCCTTGCTCGTGGCTTCATCTTTCGCCGTGACGCTCAAGATACCGTTGGCATCGATGTCGAATGTGACTCGAACCTTCGGCACGCCGCGCGGGGCGGGCATGATGCCTTCGAGGTGAAACTGCCCGAGCGTGCGGTTCGAGCGCGCTTCAGCACGTTCACCTTGAAGAACGTGAATCTCCACCTTGGTCTGGTTGTCCTCCGCCGTCGAGAAGACTTCTTCACGACGCGTGGGGATGGTGGTGTTGCGCGGGATGAGCGTCGTCATGACGCCTCCCAAAGTCTCGACACCGAGTGAGAGAGGAGTGACGTCGAGCAGAACCATGTCCTTCACATCGCCCGACAGAACGCCCGCTTGAACTGCCGCGCCAATCGCGACGACTTCATCGGGGTTCACACCCTTGTGCGGCTCTTTGCCGAAGAACTTCTTTACGGCTTCCTGAACCGCCGGAATACGCGTCGAACCACCAACAAGAATGACTTCCTGAATGTCGGACGCCGTCTTGTTCGCATCGGCCATCGCCTTTTTGCAAGGCTCAAGCGAGCGCTGCACGAGATCATCGATCATCTGCTCGAGCTTGGCGCGAGTGATGCGGATGTTCATGTGCTTGGGGCCGCTTGCATCGGCTGTGAGGAAGGGAAGATTGACCGTGGTCTCGAGCTTGGATGAAAGCTCGATCTTGGCCTTTTCTGCCGCGTCCTTGAGGCGCTGAAGGACCATCTTGTCCTTGCCAACGTCGATGCCCTGATCCTTTTTGAACTCGGTGATGAGGTATTCCATCACGCGCTGATCGACGTCGTCACCACCGAGGTGCGTATCGCCGTTGGTGCTGATGACCTGCACGACGTTGTCGCCAACTTCCAAGATCGAGACGTCGAAGGTGCCGCCGCCGAAATCGTAAACGGCGATGACTTCGTCCTTCTTCTTGTCGAGGCCATAGGCAAGCGCTGCTGCCGTCGGCTCGTTGACGATGCGCTTCACATCAAGGCCGGCAATCTTGCCTGCGTCCTTGGTTGCTTGGCGCTGTGCATCGTTGAAGTACGCCGGAACCGTGATGACGGCCTCGGTGACTGACTCGCCAAGGTAGTTCTCAGCGGCCTTCTTCAACTTGCGCAAAACGTGCGATGCAACTTCCGGCGGCGCGAATGCCTTGCCGCGGATCTCGATATCGACGGCGCCATTCGCATTGCGAATGACCTTGTACGGGACGTGCTTTGCTTCGGTCGTAATCTCTTCGAAACGGCGTCCGATGAAGCGCTTGGAGGAATAGACAGTATTTTCGGGATTGGTGATCGCTTGGCGTTTGGCGATTTGGCCGACGAGAACTTCGCCTGCTTCGTCCCACGCTACGATCGAAGGGGTGATGCGGTCGCCCTCTTCATTAACGATGACCTTAGGCTCTTTGCCTTCCATGATCGCGACGACCGAGTTGGTCGTTCCGAGATCGATGCCGATAATCTTCCCCATGATGTTTTGGTCTCCTCGAACCGAAGCCGCTCTAGGCCGCTGTCGATTGCGCGGAGAACCTAACCAGTCGCGACCCTACGTCAACGGCTGAACAAGCATTTGGGCCGGTATTTTACGCGACGCGGCAATTACGCTCGTATTACCGGTGGTTTAGAGCAGGCCGAGCTTCTTCAAGCGCTCCGTGGCTTGCTTCTTTACGTCGTCATCAATGTACGACGCGACAGCTATGACTGCTGCCGCAAGGATTCCCAGATCGTCAGACAGACCGAAGGCGGGAATGATGTCCGGAATCGCGTCGATCGGGACCACGAGGTAGACGAGCGCGCTGCCGATGGTCGTCTTGGCCCAGAGCGGCGTCTTTGGATTCTTTGCGGCGTACCAGAGCCACAGAGCCTTTTCGACGACTTCGCGGCCGGCGGTCTTTGCAATCTTGCCGAGCTTCTTGCCGAACTTCTTCTCGTCAACGGTAGTGGACATCCTGCTCTATAGCAGAGTTTCTCATGTGAGCAGTTCGATGACCCACTCGGCGAGCTTTCCGCGAGTCATCAGCTCGAACTCGTCGCCGAGGAACTTTCCGCTTAGCGCTGTGCCGACCGGCGATGCGGGCGTGACCACCGTGATGGGCATGTTCTCGACGCGCACCTCGGTACCGCCACCGTAAGGGGCGAGAAAAAAGATGCGCTGAGCGTCATCGACGCTGACCGCGACCAGGGCGCCAACCGCGATGGCTGCGTCCTTGGCGAAAGGTTTCGCCACCATGCCTTCCAGGCGCACCAACTCCTCGGCTAGCTCCTCAGTACGAATCGCTTGCCCGCGCGCGAGATAGCTCGACTCGGTTGAGCGCATGTCTTTGTCGCCCTCGGCGCGATTTTCAACGTGCGTCGCACCTTCGCGCGATTGAGCCGCAGCGTCTGCCATCGAGGCGAGGCGCTTTTTCATGGCCTCCCGCAACGCGCCGAGGACGAGGTGCTTCGCGGGGAGCTTCTTTAGTTTTGGCACTGATCTTGGTGCAGGTTGTACTCGAAGCGCGAATAGAATTCCGCGATTGCAGATTGTGCTGGTTGCGAATTTGAATCGGCGCGCGCTTCGATACGCGTTGAGCCAATGAGATTGCTCAGCTCAACTTGAAGAGAGTAGCCGTCGCGCGGCGGCAAGGTAAATACACGTGTGTCGTCCTCCGCGAAGTGAGCATCTTGATAGCCCATTTGTACCAGCACTTGCTGCGCGCGTTCCGCAGCGGGGTCTGCCCAGACGCAATAAGTGCGCGGCCCGGAAACGGCGCCGGGATTGACAGCGAGTTGTTGCGGCGCCCCGTTGTTCTGCGCGTTCGCGGGCGCCGCAGAATTTCCATTCGACGATGGCGTCGTCGAGCGATGACTCAGCGGCGTGCAGGCGCTTAGCGTAAGAAACCACGTTGCGACGACCAACTTGCCTTGAATGTTCATCATGTCGAATCCCCCAAACCCTTGGATGCGGGCGATCGTATCGGCTTCCAAGCTAAGTCGTAAAGCGCTAAGCGACCGCTCGACGACATCGATTAAGCCTCCTAAGCTCAGCACCATGAAACGCGTTGGCTTCTTAATGTGCGCTGTGATGCTGGCCGCTTGCGGGCCGTCGACTGAAACGGTGAACGTGCTGGGCACGCCGGCGAGCCAGGCCACCGACGGCAAGGTTGTGCTTGAGCCGCAGCCCGATTTCGGTAATGCGCACATCAGCCTTGAGCTCACGCACGTGACGCCCCCTGAGCGCCTCAGCGCGCCTGCGCACTTCTTCATTGTGTGGCAGAAGATCGGTTCGAACTCCTACCAGATTGGCCAGCTCGACTATGACGCCGAGAAGCGAGAAGCGCGCTTTGAAGGAAGCGTTCTGAGCGGACCCTTCGAATTGATTGTGACTGCCGAGAGTTCGGCTCGCCCGCAACAGCCTTCTGCGCAGATGCTTTTGGTCAAGACGATGCATGGTGAGGGCGGCTGACGGTCAGTCCCAGCTAGCCCCGAACGTCCTCGTTTCATGCACCACGCTCGTGCTAGAAATGAGCCATCCGAATGAGCCAATCGACCTATAGCGTCGCGCTTTCTGACGCAGTGACGTATCTGCGCAGCCTGCCGGATACGTCCGTCGATCTGGTGATTACGGATCCGGCGTACGAGTCGCTCGAGAAGCATCGCGCCGTGGGCACCACCACGCGTCTGACTCACAGCAAGTCGTCGAGCAACGATTGGTTCACCGTCTTTCCCAACACGCGTTTTTTCGAGCTCTTCACGGAGGTCTATCGCGTACTCAAGAAGGACACGCACTTCTATCTTTATTGCGATCCGGAAACCGCCTTCATCGCCAAACCCGAAGCAGAGCGTGCAGGCTTCAAATTTTGGAAACCATTGGTGTGGGATAAATGCCTGGGGCCTGACACGCCGGTGCGAACGGCGCGTGGCGTGCTGCGGATTGCCGATGTTGTCGCGGGCGATCGCGTTTACACGCCCAGTGGTTCGCTTGTGTCCGTGCTCGCGACGCGCCGCACGCACGCGCCGGCGATGCGCGTCGCTCTCTCGAACGGGCAGGTTGTCTTTGCTTCGCGCGAGCATCAGTTCGCGCTTGCGGACGGCACGCTTAGCGAAACGGCCGCGATGCGTGCAGGTACAGACCTGCGCACTGGCGACATAGCGCTAGCGGAAACGCAGACACACCTACGCCTTGAAGACTGCATCGACGAAGACGAGCGCGTCGTTGAACTCCCCGATCCATCTTCCTGTCTTTTTTGCGGACGTGAGTTTGAGAGCAGCCGCGCGGCGGGCGCCCACCAAGCAAGATTCTGCGAACATGCGCGCTCCAAAGAGGCGATGGCGGAAGAGCTCGGCGTAGCGCCGAAGCGGTTGCGTCGTTGGATGAATGAGGGGCGATTGCCAGCCCGATGGGCAGCTACGCTTGGCCTCAGCAGCCTGGCAACCGGTCGCGCGCAGACACGTTTGCAGAACGACGTGGAGCGTTGGTTTCCCGAGACGCTGCCGCTCGACTATGGGTGGGGGAAGCTCATTGGCCTCTACGCCGCTGAGGGTTCGCGCACGGATATCGCGGTGAGCTTCGCGTTGCATCGTGATGAGAAGCATCTGAAGAATCACATCGCTCGTACCGTTCGAGCGATCGGACTTACCGCGAAACAGGTGGACGGCACCGGTCAAAGCTGTACCGTTCAGGTCTATTCAAAGATGTTCTCGACCATCATCGGTCACTTTGTCGGCGGTTCAAATGCCATCACAAAGCACTTCTTGCCGAGCCTTTACGCGGCGCCGATAGAATTTCAGCGCGGAGTCTTCGACGGTCTCATCGAGGGCGATGGCCACTGGTCGCACGACGAACAGCGCGAGACGCTGAATGTCGCATCCTTGGATTTGGCGTCGTTCGCCTTCCGTTTTGTCCGCCACATTGGCTGGGAAGCAACGATTCGGCGCGGCGAGAACGATCACGCCGGCTTCTGGCGCGTGCGTTTCGATCCAGCACAGAAGCTTACTCCGACGCGTGTCATCTCCATCGAAGACGCGGGCGACCTCGACCTCGTCGACATTGCCATCGACGATCCGAATCAGCTCTATGTGCTGAACGATGGCGTCGTCACGCACAACTGCCGCATCGGCATGGGATATCATTACCGCGCGCGGTACGAGTTCATTCTCTTTTTTGAAAAGGGAAAGAGGAAGCTCAACGATCTCGGTGTGGCCGACATCATTTCGCAGCCGCGCATCTTCAAGGGCTACCCAACCGAGAAGCCACCTGAAGTGAGCGAGGTGCTTATCAAGCAGAGCACGGAAGAAGGCGCGCTCATTGTCGATCCTTTTATGGGCTCGGGATCTGTCGGCGTGGCCGCCGGGCGCCTGGGTCGATCGTTTCGGGGCTGCGATATCAGTCCATCGGCGCTCGAGTGGACCGAGACGCGGCTCCGCGAGCTTGGTATGGTGCGCGCCGCCGATGATGCGGTGATGAGCACCGGTCAGCTTGGTTTGTCCTTAGGAGCACGCACGCGATGACGGGAAGCGAGTACGCCAATCTGATCGCGCAATACATCGTGAAGAATTACGGTGGGCGCGGGCTCGAGGCGTATCGCGAAGTCTCGTTTGGAAAAACGATCATCGGCAAGAACAGACGCATCGATGTTTTTGTCGTGCGACCAGGGACACCGGACGCACTGGCGATCGAGTGCAAATACCAAGACAGCTTAGGCACCGTCGACGAGAAGATCCCCTATACGCTCGATGACCTCGAGAGCCTTCGCATGCCGGCGTGTGTGACGTACGCCGGGCAGGGTTTCTCGAGCGGCATTTTGCATATGCTAGCCGCCTCGCCAATTGCCGCTTATTGCCTTCCCGCAGGAGATTTAGCGCCCAGCAACGCAACGCGCGAGCTCGACCATGTGCTCGCAATGACGTTCAAATGGTGGGATTTGGTCCTCACAGGCAAACCCGTCACCGTCCTTTGAACCTGAGTTATTACCGCCATTAAGCGCGCGGGATTTTGCTCTGAGCCTGGACGCGCCCGCAGCGAGATGAGGGAGTGTGCTGCAAAGCACATGACCGATTCGAGCGAGGACGAAAGACAGGATCAGGGCAAAAGACAAGCGCGTTAGTTGACGGGCGAGATCAGGCGCGGTAGCCGGTTAGACACCCTCGTTTATGGACGCGTCCACCAAGAAGCGCCTCTTCTTCGTCGTGAAGCTCGTGCTCTCCGTGGGCATCCTCGGCTTCATCTTCTACAAGATCTTGCATCGCGAGAACGCGAGCGACTTGTGGGCGCGCGTCTCGAGCATTTCGATTCCGTGGGTCCTCGGGGCGTTCGTTGTGCAGCTACTCGCGATGGGCTGCAGCATGGTGCGCTGGAACGTGCTCTTGAAGGGCCAGGGCATTCACGCGCCGTTTCTGCATCTGGTGCGTACTTTCTGGATCGGCCGCTTTTACAGCACGGTGTCGCCGGGTGGTTGGACGGGCCTCGATGCCTATCGCATCTACGATATTTCAACGCGTACCAAGAAGCCCGCGCGCGCAACAGCGACCGTACTTGTCGATAAACTTCTCGGCCAGGGCGCGTTCGCGGTGGTGGTGCTTGTCGGATCGATCTTCGGCGCGCGCTACATCGGTACATCGGCTGTGCTCGCCGTGGATGGGGCCTTCCTCGGCTTGCTGACGATGGTGGTTTTGCTGATTTCGCGCCCGACGATTTTTCGTGCGGTATCAGGGCGATTGCCCGCGCGCGTGCGCACGCGTTTGCAAACCACGGTTGACGCGGTCTGCGCCTATCAGGGACGCACCGGTCTCTTGCTGCGTGCGGTTGGCCTAAGCATCGGCACTCACGCCCTCACCAACTTCATCTACATCACATCGGCGCACGCGCTGGGCATCGATGTGAGTATCGCGAATATGTTCTTCGCGGCCTCGATGACCGTAGCCGTGACGCTGGTGCCAATTTCGATCAACGGCGTCGGCGTGCGTGAAGCGACGCTGGCCGGCCTCTTGGCAATGGTTGGCGTGCCCCACGGCGACGCTGTGTTGATCGCCGTCGTTGCATTCGTTGTCGACATGGCCGCATCGGCGCTGGGCGGCTTCTTTCTGCTCGGTAAGCAGAGCGATCCTGTGATTCGCGTGGAGCACGCGGAACACGAAGATCAGGTCAATGCGCAGATCGAACTCGCCCCCAAAGAAGCGTGGCCGCAGGTTACGCGAGGCTTGTGGATCGGTTTCGCAGGCGGGCTTCTGGGCGGCGTAATTCTGGGCATCGGCGAAGCGTGCGTGATTCTCGCGTCGTCCGGCGGCAAGCCCGAATACTCCGTTTTGATGTACGGGGCGATCTCGTACGGCATCGCGTGCGCGGTAGGCGGCGCTGTGGCCGGCGCCGTGCTCGCATGGTCGGGTCGGCTGATGCAGCGATTCGCCGTTCCCGAAGCCGCGGCCTACGGGCGCTTCGTCGGTGCGATCGTTGCGTTGCCCATGCTTGCGATTGGGGCCTTTCGCATTCGCCGCGACATGTACGAAGAGCTCCTCGTGTGGAAGAGCCCGAAGGGGCTTCTAGTGCTGGCCCTGTGCGCGCTTGTCGCTGCGGCAATCTACTTCATCGTCTCGACGACGTTCCGCGTGCTCGTGACGCGCAGGCCCTTCGCGTTCTTGTTGCGCAGTTGGGGAACGCCTGCGCTCTTCATGCTGATTGTAGCGATTGTCGCAGCAGTCACTGTGACGCAAAGCTCGCAAGCTGTCGCACCACCCTCGCGCCCTTCGGCCGCAGCACCGGCCCAGGCTGGCCCGATCATCTTTATCGTCGTGGACACGCTGCGCGCCGACCGCTTGCCCGGGTATGGATACGCGCAGGGCCGCACTCCGAACCTCGATGCATTCGCGCGCGATGCGATCCGCTTCGAGAATGCTTTTTCCAACGCGTCATGGACGCGCCCAAGCTTTGCGACGCTCCTCTCGGGTCGCTATCCCTCGAGCCACCGCACCATGGGCAAATCCTCATCCTTGCCTAACGAAATTGTCACACTGCCCGAAGCACTTCAGAGCAGCGGCTATACGACGCGGGGCATCGTCACGAACTACAACGTCGCGCCCTTCTTTCATTTCGATCAGGGCTTCGACACGTACGAGTATCTCGAGCCAGATTTCGTGCTCGGCGCGAATGACACGGCAGCAAAGCTTCTCTTCATTCAGTTTGCACGCCAGCAGATCGAAACCATTCGCGCCCGCATGGGCACGGTCGAGCCCGGGGGAGCCTACCGCGACGCGGAGACGGTGAACCGCTCGGTGTTCCGCGATCTAGGCCAGCTTCCGAGCGATTCGCCGTGGCTTCTCTTCGTTGCGTACATGGATCCGCACGACCCCTATTTCCCGCACCCTTATCGGGGCAACGGCTACTCGCGCGCGGCGCATCCCGCTCCCGCCGCGAGCGAGGCGCCCTACCTTGAGTCCCTCTACAACGGAGAGATCACGTATTGGGACGAACACTTTGGGCATCTCGTTGCCGAGCTTAGGCGCCGCAATCTCTACGACAACGCGACGATTGTTATTACGGGCGATCACGGCGAAGAGTTCAACGAGCACGGCGGCTTCTGGCACGGCACAACACTCTATGACGAGCAGGTACACATTCCGCTCTTTGTGAAGATGCCCAACGGACAGTTCGCTGGAACGACGCGCAGCGAATGGGTGCAGCACGTCGACGTCATGCCGACGCTTTTGCACCTGAATGGCGTCGAGGTTCCCAACGGTGTTCAAGGTCACAACGTGTTTGATGCTGAGCAGGCCCGCGACGAAGTGCTCGCTGAAGAGAGCCACGAGGGCAATGTGCTCGCGTCGCTACGGGCACGGCGCGCGGGTGCGGAGTACAAAATCATCACGGCCAACGCGAACAATCCGCGAGGGCTAGCTCCGGTCGAGCTTTATCGCATCGATCAAGATCCGCGTGAGCAAGTTAGTCTTGCCACCGAGCTGCCTGAAGTGAGACGCCATCATGAGCAGCAGCTTGCCGCGGCGCACGCAAATGCGAGCCACGGTGCAGCGCGTGCGGAAGAAGTCGTCGTCGGCGCAGGCGAAGAAGAACGCTTGCGCGCACTTGGATACGCGGGCGCAACGAACGAGGCGCATTCCGACGCCGGAGTGCGCACTCCGAATCCCGGAGTCCCCGCCCCCAATCAGTGAGCGATTCGAACCAGGCGCAGCGCGCGTAGCGCCGTGCCCGCGCGTGCCGTAATCGCAATGCTGATGTAAAGGCCGAGCCCGCCCGACGAAGCGCAGCTCATCGTGCCCGAGCCGCCGTTAAAGGCGAACGTGTCGCCGCGACGTGAGACGACAACGTTCTCTCCGCTCACCCGCGCGGCGTGGCACAGCGCAAAGCCCACTTCGTCCTCGCGAACACTCACCACGTCGCTGTCGGCTTCCCCAACGAGTAGCAAATCCGCGTCCCCTTCAACTGCCAACTCAATATCGACGTCGGCGTAGCGGAGAAGAGGCACGTCGATGCGCGCATCCGCAAGGGCTGTAACGGAGTTGCCGGCTACGTTCCAGTGAGTGGGGGTGTCGAGCAGGATGCCGTCCATCGAGCCAGCGATAAGCGTGCTCGGATTGTCGTAGCGCGAGGCGAGTGTATCCCGTCGCAGAAAGAGCCCTTCACGCGTGAGAACGACCGCGGTTCCGTCAGCCAACGTGACTACGTCGGTGACGGCACTCGTGCTGCTGATCTCCGCGCTCGTATTGCGATTGAAGTCGAGCATGTACAGGTGTGAACTTCCGTTCTGCGCGTCGACACCAGCAACGAGCGCGCGACCATCAAGAAGAGTCGTCGCGCGAACATCGCGCAGCGCCCGGCAAAACGCTCCCGTTGCGCAAGCGGGGTTGATTAGCGCCGCGCGCTCAATGTGCGGCTCGCCATGCGTGTGTAGAATATCCACAGCATCGACAAACTCACTCGCGAGACTTCCGCCGATGTGCGCCACACGATTGCCTGGCAACGCGAGCGCGGCGGCGCCGACGCGGGCCTCGAACGCGAGCCCATCGACGAGGGGCGCGTAAGTTCGCGCTTGTACGTCGAAGACTAGAACGTCCCCCACCGGACGATACGAGGTCGTGCTGAGGGCAACTTCGCCGCCGACAGCGAGCACCGTACCGTCGTCAAGCGCGATCAAGGAGACATTGCGGCGGGGACTAGGCAGAGAACCGACGTCCACTTCCACATTGCCGTTTTCAATGTCGACGATTTCACTGCTCGCGAGCAGTCCGTTTTCACCTTGGCCACCGGCGACGAGCACGAGGCCTTGCCCCAGAGCTATGGCGCCATGACGACTACGGCCTTCGCGCAAAAACATCGTTGGGAGCGAATCACGGTCAAAGCGTTCGGTCTCGAGGTTGTAGACTTCGATGCTGTCCTCGGGGGCGTCGCCCGAGCGCGCGTTGCCGCCGATCACAACCACAAAGTTGTCCGTGACCGTTGCGCTTGCAAAGGATCTCTTTGTAAAGAGCGCGTCGTTGACTTCCAAGAGCTCAGGGTGAGCTGCGCCCGCGCCAAGCCGTAACACCGAACGCTGCGCGATGTCGTCGATCGCTCCGCCTATCGCTAGCATTCCGCCGTTAGGCAACCTGGCGATGGCCGCGCCCAAAAGGCCTGGCAACGCTTCATCGCTCACGCGACACGTCCGTGAGAGTGGCAAGAGCAAGAGGTCGTTGTCGGCTGCGCCGAAACCGAAGCGCGTCCCGCCAAACATCTCATCGCTCTCGACCCGCACAGCGCGCGTATCGACGGGGAACGTGTCGAACACGAGAGTCCCGCGCGCCGGGTCGAGAATCCCTACGGTGCGATCTGTCGTGGGGAAATCACCAAGCGCGCTTACGCGATAAGGATTGGTCTCGCTGGGCTGGCAGGCGGGATCGGCGGCGACGCGAAGCCTCAGCGTCGCTCGTGTGACGTCACCCGGTTTTTTGTCGCACGCTGCGAGCAAAAGACAGGCGGAGAACAGCGCTAACCTCACGGCCGAGCGAACCATTGTTGTATGCTCTCTCACAGATGGCGGATGCGAAGCAAATGACCGGGGTGCTTCCTTTCGGAAAGTATCTTCTCGATGCGGAAATCGCGCGAGGCGGCATGGCACGCGTCTTTCGTGCGCGTCTGCGCGGGTTGGGTGGTTTCGAGAAGGTCCTCGTCGTAAAGCAGATCCTTCCCGAGCTCGCGCAAGACCCTCGCTTCATCGATATGTTTGTGCGCGAAGCCAACACGCTCGTGCAGATGAACCACCCGAATATCGTACCGGTCTACGAGCTTGGCGTTATCGACGGTGTGTACTTTCTTGCGATGGAGCACGTGGAGGGCGCGACCCTGGCCGACATGATCGCGCACAACGGTGCGCTAGCGCCCGAACTTGTCGCGCATCTCGGCGTGCAGATTTGCGAAGCGCTCAACTACGCCCATGAAAAGTTCGGCGTGGTGCACCGCGATGTCACGCCGCGCAACATCATTATCGATTCGACGGGGCACGCGCGACTTCTCGATTTTGGAATCGCGGCGCCGGCGGAAGGAACAGCGACGCAGGAGATCTTTGGCAGCCACGGTTACATGGCCAAAGAGCAAATTCGCGGTGAGACGCTCACACCGGCGGCGGACGTGTTTACGCTCGGCGCGTCTCTCTTTGAAGCGTTCACCGGCACGCCAGCATTTCGGCGAGAGAACGCGGCGGCATCACAGGCTGCGATCCTGGTCGAAGGTGGCCCTCATTTCGCGGACGTGGCCGCAGTGCCCGAAGAGCTACGTGAGGTGCTCGATCGAACTTTCTCGCGTGATGCAGCGTTGCGCCCCCATGTGACACAGGAGCTAGGGCGCAAACTTCGCACGTGGCTCTCAGCCAAACATCCCGAGGGCGTGACGGATGCACTGGGCCAGCTCGCCGAAAGCGCACGCAACGGGCCGACGAAGAAGATCCTTTCTCCGGAGCCGCAATCACCGGCCACTCATGAGCGCGAGCCGAGCGGAGTGGTGCGGACGCTTGCCACGAGCCGGATTCTCGACGCGATGCTCGATGCCTCGAACGTAGCCCCCTCACCGGGTACCGAGCGGATGCCCTCGCGTACGACGCCGGCTGTCGCAAAGCCCATTGTCGCCGTCGAAGCGAAAGCTTACGCGCCGCGCGGGCCGCAACCGTCGCCTACCAAGCGCTACGTCTTCGGAGGCATCGTGCTCGCGCTTCTTGCTGCTGCTATCGCAATCACCCTGCGCGCGACTTCCGATGATACGGACTCGATCCCCCTGCACGCGGCCCGGTCGAATGACGTCGCGCCGCGCGCGGAACCGGAACACCACGTTAGCGTCGTCGCGCCTCAGACAACGCCGCATGACGCAGGCGTCGCGCGTGTGGATGCCGCTGCCGCGGACTCACCAAGCGCAATGACCCCTCTCAGCGTCAACGCCCTTCCCTGGGCCGAGGTGCGACTTGACGGACGCGCGGTGGGCACGACGCCGCGCCGCCAGCTGAGCGTGAGCGCTGGCAGCCACGTGCTCGAGCTAAGTTGTCCTCCACTGGGTCGCGAGGTACGCGTGCCCTTTCACGCAGTCCCAGGTCACCCGGTGCAGGTCATCGTCAACCTGAACACGGATCCGCCGGACGTGCGCGTTCGCTAGCGCGAGTTGATGCGCGAGCTTGGCGCATTCTCACGCGCTCGACGGTGGCGAGGATTTTCGTAGACAGTGATGATGGGCACGCCGTCGTACTTGAGAACGTAGTAGGGCGTCGCATCGTTGAACGCGACCCATGCCTGAAAATCCACTTCCACAAAGTGCCGCTCGTAGTGGACGAGCACAAAGTCGGCGTTGGCGAGGCTTGAGCTTGCGCGGATATTGTTGGGAAGCTTCCCGTCGCGCTGCAGCATCTGCCACGCGCCCCAGGTCGTATCGCAAATCCAAACGCTCCCGCCCTGCGGCATCTCGCGTTTGAAGAAATCGACAAGGCTGCCTGTTGTAAAGCCCCAGAACTGGCGGTTCATTCCATGGTCCGCCGCACCCGGCACGCCACCGGCGAAAAACCCGTAATGCGACAACGCAAATGGATGGCTGTGCGCGGTTTCGATCAGAGCAGGAGCCAGCGTGAGAGCGCCACAGAGATAGGGAACGACAACCGCCACGCGCGCAGCACGTGTGGGCCAGTACTCCTGAAGCACGGAGACGAGGCGCGCAAAACCGACGCCCGCAAACAAGGCCAAGAATGGATAGGCCGGGAACCAATGCTTGGTGCCGCCGAAGATCGGCGTCGACGGCAACGCGATCACGAGGATGGGTTCCATCATCGCGCCCAACCATAGGATGTCGGTACGACGAAGGTCCGCAACGATCTTTCCATACGGCCACACGCGCTTCTGCAGAATTTCCGGAACGATCGCGCGAAGCTGTCGGCCAATTCCGCCCAATGCCAGCAACATCGTCGTCGCAGGCACGGTGAAAAGTGTCATCACGAATGGGTACGAAATGGGGAATGGCGGTCTGAAGTAGTTTCGACCGAAGTACTCCATGTTGTAGTAGTCGTGATGCATGTGAAACGAGACGTAGTTGTTCACGCGGCCAAAGGTGTCGTGCCACAGCCAGGGCCACAGGCCGACGGCTATCGGCGGGCCCATCACGACCATGGCCAAGAGCCACCATGGCGCAAGCACGCCCATGCGGGGTTTGCCCTCCTTGCGTGAACGCCACTCTGCGGACGCGAAGAAGACGTAGTGAATGAAGAGCACCGCCGGCAGGAGCCACGAGTTGTGTTTGGTAGCGAGCGCAAGTCCGTAGGTGACTCCGGTCCAGAGCGCCCACCACGGCTTCTCAAGCGAGCGCCAATAGCAGTAGGTGACGAGCGTGAGCATCAACGTGATCGGCACATCGAAACAGTCGAGATGCGAATGATAAAAAGGACGCGGCAATAGCGCGTAGGCCAGCGCGGCGAAGGCACCTACCGTTCGGCTCTTGGCACGCGCGCCAAAAATGTAAATGAGCCACAGCAAGAGGCCGGCCGAGACCATTCCGGGAAATCGGAAGGACGTGGAGTCATGTTCAAATACATGAAAGTGCTTCTGCGCGAGCCACGAGAATGCGAAGAGCGATTTGAAGAGAGGCGGATGCTCGGAGTTGTACGACCACCCCGCGTCGATGCGTTCGGGCGTGCGTGCATGCTCGCCCGTAAGCAGATCTTCGAACCACTGGCCGTATCGCTGGGCCGCGTCGACGTAGAAGCTCTCATCGCGTGACATCGCCAAATCGTTGGCGGTCGGAATTAAAATCGCGACATAGGCCACGCAAAGCGCGAGGCCAAGCAGATGATCACGCCAGCCGACAGGACGTGCCATCATTGCGCATCCTCCGAGCGTTCGCCGTTGCGCGTGGTTGCAGCCCAGCAAAAGGTGCGCAAATGCGGGTCAGCTGCGCTTAGATCAATCGTTACTTCGCCGGTCGCGTTCGAGCCGTCAGGACTCGTTACGACTTCCATACGCTTCCACGAGTCACCGTCGCGGTGAACCATGTGACCGACTTCGTTGCCATTCACGCGCACAACAGCGTCGACCGGGCCGCGTTCGAGCATGCGCTCATGCTCGGAGAAAATATCGCCGTACAATACCAAGCGCGTGCCAAGCGGCACATCGCGAAACGTCACGCGGATTGCTTCGCGGCCCGCGGGGTGTTGCCACACGCAATAGCGCGGCATCAGATCCAAATCTTCGTTGACCGTTTGCGCAACCCAAAGCCATGGTCGACCTGGATCGCAAATGAAACGCGAGGCCGGCGTAAGGACGCCGGTGCTCAGGCCACCGCCATCTCCACCGCCCGAACCTTGGCGAAAGGGACAGGGACGCGCGACGCCGTTTTCGAAGATGCTTACTTCGGCATCGCGAATGTGTGCTGTCAGATCATAGACGACACGACTGGGTGGCAGATCCCATCGCATGACTTTCACGCCGCCAAACTCACGCGTGAAGTTCGGTGCGCGGTGCGGCACCTCGTCCGACTCGGCACCGCGGATGGAGAAGACCCAGATGCGATCGTAGCGCGCGATGTCGCTTCGGCCTGCGTCTTCAACTGAGATTCGGTCGCCGATCACTTCGCGCAGAATCGGATCGGCCCAAAGCGGCACCGCCAACATAAGATCACGAGGCCGGCTCTCTTGGCGAACAAAGCTTGCCGCGGCTCGCCAATCGCTCATGGGCGCAACGCGCGAGCGGATCACGTAGTGAGTTACGACTTCCACGACGGAAAAAAGCAAAATGGCCGCCCACGCATACGTGAGTAAGCGCCGCAAAGTGGTGCGTGGCGCTACGCCTTCCGCCGCTTCCGTAGTCACAAGGGTCGGCATCCTAATCCACAGGCTCGTGGTGATCCACCTCTCACTTACGTGTAGTCTTACGGCCCCGTGAAGCTTGGTCAGGAGAGTGATCGCGTAATGGTGTGGTGCGTGGGCTTGGTCACGCTCGCGCTTGCGATCCTCCAAGTTCACTCGCAATACGAGCCCAACACGTGGATCAACCGAGACGGGCGCTTCTACGTCAACGTCAACCAGACCTTGGTCGACGACTTCAGCTTCGATCAGTCTCGATACGCCGCGAGCTGGTATACGGGTCAGCTCAGCTGGAACCGCGAGATCAATCAAGGCTGGAGCAACATCGCGCTCGGGCGCAACAACGAGCACTACCCCAAGCACTCGTGGATTCTTCCCGTGCTCGCGACGCCGCTCTTTGTTGCATTTGGATTGCTTGGCACGCTTTTCTTCAACGTGCTCGGCATCGGTCTGGCAGGCGCTGGGCTCTATCGCTTCGCGCGATCTTTCTTGCGACCGGAATCCGCTGCCGCTGCGACGATTGTCTTTCTCTTCGCGACGTCCATTCGCGAGTACATGTACGACTACCATATTGATGTGCTCATGCTGGCTGCGTTCTCGCTTGCACTTGCTTGCGCAGTGACGGGTCGCGCGTTCGTCGTTGGCATGTTGTGCGCCACGCTTGTGGTCATTCGGCCAACTACGCTGATGCTTGCGCTACCCATGGCCGCGTTGCTGAGTGAACGCGATGCACGGCGTTCTTTTCTTCGCGCGATTGGCGGCGCGTTGCTTGTCTTCGCAGTGGTCGGCGGCGTGAACGCCTGGCTCTTTGGTCGTCCGTGGTGGGTTGGCTACAACCGGGTGCTCATTGTGGAGCACGGCGTGCCGCGCGTTGAGAGCGCGACCGATGTATTTACGGTGGCCTTCGACGAAGGGATCAAGCGTCTGTGGTCAGGCACGTACGGCCTGCGCGATCGGTTCACCATTATGGGGGTCGCGGGCCTTGGTTTGCCCTGGTTGCTGGTGAAGCGCACGCGCTACGCACTTGCGGCTATCACCACGGCGGCTATCAGCCTTGTCGTGTTCGCGCGCTACGAATACGAGGGAGATCGCTTCCACTGGTTGGCGATCGCGTTGTTCGTGCCGGCCTTAGGCGCGGTGCCCGAGCTCGCATCGCGTTTCTTGAAGCTGAGCATATTCCGCTCGCCGGCACGTGCGGCTATCGCAAGCGGCGTAATGGCGGTCCTCGTCGTCGTGGCACCCGCCTTTGCCGATCCGCACCTTGAAACAATTCTTCCGACGACTTCGTTCACACGCGAGCTCTTCAAGAACATCTCCACCGAGCTCTACCTCCCGGCCGCGCTCTATCTCCTCAACGTGTTCGCGTTTTCGATCGGCGTCGCGCGCATCTTCACAACGCGTATCCCCGCTCTTGGCGCGGCGATTGGTGTTGGCGTGCTCTTCATCGAACCCTTGCGCACGATGCTCGCTGCCAATGATCTTCGCGTTCTCTCCTTTGGCGCGGCGGGCTTATGCCTATTCTTCGCCTTCAGCCGTCAGCGAATTGTCGCCGCACCCTTTCTCGTCGCCGCGCTCCTACTACTATCCGTCGACATTGCTCTCTTGATCGCCAAAGTATTCGTCGTAGCAGGCCTGCTGGTGCTCGCGGCGCGCTTTTTCGCAAAGTCACTTACCACGCAGCGACGCAGCTGGTTCGCTGTCGCCTCTCTCACCGTCCTTCTTTTCGTGGCTGGCACCGCCCGACTCGCCAGCGCTCGGGGCGAACGCGAGCACCTTTCATCGCACGACGTTGTGCGTCGCGCGCGCGCATTCGCCGGCACGGTTCCCTGCGACTTTCTCGCGTGGGAACACATGTCTTGGGAATGCAGCCATATCGACCACGGGGTTTACGACATGGTTGGTTTAGCCCTCCCCAACGGCGTCACTGTGCAGGGCTCGGTTGTAGCGATGGTTGTGATTCCTACCGCGTCATACGGCGGCGTGCGCACGTTGGTTGCGCGAATGCACGGAAGCTCACGCTTTCATTTGACGTGGGCAACGCCCGACGGACAGCGTGGCGGCGTACGCATGACTGTCTTTATCAACAATCGCCAAGTCGATCTAATTGAAACGAGTCTCGACGAGAGTCCGATCCAAGAACGCATCTTCGCAACTGGCCAAGCGAGCAACGCGCACATGGAGATCAAGATCGAAGTGCGCCCTTCCGCCGGACGCAGCAATGCGCTGGTCGCCGTCGACGGTTACTTCGAGTAAGCTAGCGCATGCACGACTCGCCCTTCCACTCGCTTGGCGGCGAAGACGTCGTCCGCAAACTCGCCACACGCTTCTACGATCACATGGACGCGTCGGAACCTGAGCTCGCGAAGATCCACGACTGCGATGAGAAGGGCGCCGTCTCGGCGAGGACGCGCGAACGCTTCACGCGCTTTCTTATCGAATGGCTCGGAGGACCGACTGTGTATTCACCGGTGGAGGGTCACCCTCGCCTTCGGATGCGCCATGGCCATGTGGCCATCGACGAGGCGATGCGCGACGCCTGGCTGCGGTGCATGAGCAAGGCGATGGACGACATCGGAGCAACCGGTGAAGTACGACAGTTTCTCGACGGCCGCTTCGCAGAGGTCGCGGACTTTCTGCGCAATCGTTAGTTGTGACGCGTGAAGTTGAAGGGCGCTTGTACGACCGCACACCCACCGGTGGGATTCGGAAAGTGCCAACGACTCGTCAGCGCGCGGATGCAGGAGAAGACTTCGTTGTCGCGCAGGGTGCCGTTGACTTGCTGACCCGAGACCGCACCGTTGGTGCCGATCTTGAGCTTCACGGTGACATTGCCTTCGAGCGTATTGTTCGACTTCAAGCGACGCTCATAGCAAGCCGTCACGCCAGCCCGACCCTCATTGAAGACGCTTAACACCTGAGCCCGTGCGATCTCGCCGCTGCACTCGCTCCAGTCGCCGCTGCCCCCAGGCGCGTCGACATAGACGATGCGACGGCGGACCGGGCCGCTGTCGACCGGGGGACCCGCGTCGGGAACCGGATCTGGGATAACCAAATCATCGCCGAGAGTTGGGCCCTGCACGACGCCAGCATCGTGGCCAACCACGACCGGCGCTTCTTCGGGCGCGGGATTGCACGTCGCGAGAAAGTAGAGCCCGACCGCACCTGCAATGAAAGCAAGACCGAGGAGGGCGTATTTTGCGTTTGCACCAGCACCCGACGGGGGCGGCTTTGAGGGTGTGCTCACGCGCGGGAGCTTAGCCGACGTGATCCCAAAGAGAAAACACTTTCAAGCTTTCACGCGCTACGCGAGCGACAACTAGAGCGAGTTGCCGACGTGACCGCGTGCAGTGACTTTGAACGTGGCCGTCATGTCGAGCGCGCCGTCGGGAAAGGGGCCGCCCGGGCTCAAATCGACCGATGTACGCACGAAGACGCGAATCCGGTGCGAGGTGCCAACGAGATAGTCCGAAAGCTCGCTCACGCCGTTGGCATCAAGTGCGACATCCCCAAGCGACGTCGAAGCTGCGGCAAGCCCGGGGATGGTGCCAAAGTGACGATCGAGATTCGCTTCGGTGTCGCTCTCGGTTCCCCAGTAAAGTTCCATCGACGAGAGAGGAATCGTCAGCGTGTTGGTGTTGACCACGACCGTGGCCGAACGAACTTCGATTGCATCAATCGATGGAACACTGTTGCTAAGCCCACCGCTAAGCGCATCGAGATCGATCACATCACCTGCGGGGATTGAAACCGCAATCGGATCGGGATCGCATACGCTCGAGCCGTTGCACGTCACGGTCACAGATCCGGACGAGGGACACGCCGGAAGCGCTGCGCCACAGGGCACGGAGTAGATGGAGGCCGGCGACGTCGAGTTGTCTCGAAGCTCGGTCGGAAGCGAGAGGGACGACGAGGAGATCGCCACATTGAACGGCCCGGCGTTCACGTCAACTGACACAGGAGTCGCGCAGCTCGTTAGCAGCAGCGAGAGCGAAATCGGAACGGCCCAAATCTGTGAAATGCGCATTGTCTAAGTGTACGTAACCGGATACGCGGGCGCGAAATTGTCGACAACAACTGCTCAGCGGTGCAGCCCCGCTGGGTCCACGGTGATCTCGAACCGCGGCGCCTCGGTGGGTCGCGTCGCCCACACCGTAGTGCCAATTGTGCCCGCTACAAGCGCGCCAAGACCCGCCAGGACATACCAACGCCGAAAGAACGGAGTCTCCGCAGCCGCTTGGGGGGGCGCTGGGCTTTCCTCAAGCAGCCACGCCCGATTCGCGTGCAGATTCGCGGCGCGAAGATCGAGGGCCGCGAGCGATCCGTGCTCACGTGAAAGCCCCAGAGGTCCATTGCATCCGTGATCGCCGCACACAGTCAGTAGCGCGCGCTCTTGAGGTCCGCGGCCAACGTCGACAATCCATACGTCAAACGTTGGAACACCCGCCTCAGTCAGACGAGTGCGCGCGCGGTGAAACTCGGTGAGGTCTTGCGATGCGGCGTGCTCAAGCAAGGCGTCGACGACGCGCAAAAGTGGATCGCGACTCAAACTCACCGCTACGTCCGAGCGCTGCCCCGGCAACACTTGCAGCACTTGTCCAAATGGAAGAAAGCCCGGCGCCTCCACCCGCAACACGTGCGTGCCCACCGTGGCGCGCACCACGCGCGGTGCTGCGCCCACATCGCCTTCGTCGAGCAGCACACGTGCATCCGGGACATCGACCACCACGCGAAACGATCCAACGGGCCCCGTCGCAACGGCATGCGCAATGCTTGTGGCCTGCGCGAGAACTTGCGGCGGCGCCTCTGCGGACCGAACACCGCGCGTCGGATCGAGCGTCGCTGCGCGTACGAGTGCGGCCTCCGATAGAGATGCAAGCCCCGACTGCGCTGCAACCAATCCGATGGCCGTCTCGACTTCGGCGAGCCATGTCGCAGCACCCGCAACATCGGCATGAGCCCCGGCAATTTGCTCTGCCTCGGCGAGCAGGTTGAGCGCTTGCCCTTCGTGTAGCCCCGCCGCCGCCGTTCGCGCTCGAGAGAGTAAGTCGCTCACCATGGCCCAGGCCTCAACTCGAGCGCGTGCAATGACTCCGGTCTCTTGCGCGT
This sequence comes from Sandaracinaceae bacterium, assembly GCA_016712745.1. Lineage (GTDB taxonomy): Bacteria > Myxococcota_A > Polyangia > Polyangiales > JADJQN01 > JADJQN01. Next base: position 1,494,889 of record JADJQN010000003.1, on the reverse strand, counting down.
GGTCTCGCACGACCGCGTGCAAGTCGGGCACTAGCCTGGCGTCGTTCGTTTGCAGGGTCGCAGCCAGAACCTGCATCCATTCTTCGCGAACCTGGGACGATGAGGGATCCCGCACCACGACCACAGTTGGCGTGCGCGTTTGGGCCGCTGCGGGCAAGCCCACGCAGAGCACGAAGTAGAAAGCGAGACCGCACGCGGCACGCGCCTTGGTGAGCCCAAGCGTCACGCCGCGAGCATACCGGAAAGCATAAATTCGGCCGATCTCAGCCTTTGGCCCCGAGCTTGCCTCCTTTGCACGCCTAATCTATGTTTCGCCCCCTTTTCAAGGCTTTGGAGCACCAGGAATGGCCACCAGTCAAACGTCCAACAGCAGGAACTACATCGTCGGCGCCGTCGTCATCGTGATGTCAGCGGTGTTCATCTTGGAGTTCGGTGGTCCGCAGGCCAAGGGCTGCACGTCCGAAGGCGGCGCAGGATACGCGGCGCGCGTGTATGGAGAGACGATCACCGACGGCGATTTTCGCTCGGTGTATGGCCTGCTTCGAGCTGACCAACTCTCGCCTGCCGAAGCTCGACAGCAAAACTTGAAGAAGCATGTGCTCGACGGCCTTGTCGAACGCAATCTACTTGCACGCGAAGCGCGTCGCGTTGGCTTCCGTGTCAGCGAAGACGACGTCATGAAGCACCTGACCGAGACCGGCACGATCTATTTGACGCGCGCCGTAAGCGCACCGCAGTCGATCCCGGGCGGCATCATTCCGGTGGACGTTCGTGATGAGGATGGCGACTTCGACATGGAGAAGGCGCAGCGAGTCATTCGCTTTCAGTTCCGCCGCAGCGTCGAGGAGTTTGGGCAGGCGCAGATCTTAGAGACGCTTGCCGAGCGTATGCGCGAGACCTTGCGCGCCGGCGTCTCCGTCAGCGACGGCGAAGTTTTCGATGCGTACGTGCGCGAGAAAGAGCGCGCGACCATCGAGTACATCCGATTCTCGCCTCTCTACTATCAGTCGCAGCACGAGCCGACGGCGGCGGAAGTGCAAGCCTGGATGACCGGCCACACCACCGAAGTGCAAGCCGAGTTTGATCGCCAGCGCCACCGCTACACGAACCTCGAGCGCCAGGCTCGCGCGCGCCACATCCTTATTACGGTGGATAGTTCGGCGACAGACGCAGATCGCACTACCGCTCGTTCTCGTGCCGACGCACTTTTGGCGCGTGCTCGCCGTGGTGAGGACTTCAGCGCTCTCGCTCGTGAAAACAGCGAAGACACCGCGACGAGCCGCAACGGTGGCGACATTGGTTACAACGTGCGCGGTCGCATGCCGGCAGCGTTCGACACGGCGATGTTTGCCATGCAGCCGGGCCAGATCTCCAATGTCGTGACGACGCCGACCGGCTTTCACATCATCAAGCTCGAAGGATTCCGCGAAGGCAATGTGCCAGAAGCGGAAGCCAAGCTTGAGCTTGCGACAGGGCTCTACCGTACCGCTCACTCAGCAGAGCTTGCGCATCAGGCGGCTGACGCGACGCTCGCTGAGCTGCGCTCCGGCACCACGATGGAAGCCATCGGCGCGCGCCTTTCCGGCCGCCCCGCACCAGCGCCTGGCGCAACTCCGGCGGCGCCGGCCGAACCGGCAGAACCCGCAGCCCCGGCCGATCCCTACGCGCCCAAAGTTCAGACGACCGATCCCTTCACACGCAACGGCGCCTTCCCCGGTGACACGGGTGCGATTGCGAGCGCGGCCTTCGAGCTGACCGAGGCAAGCCCCCTTCCGAGCGCGCCGATCCATATGGGCGAGGACTACATCGTCTTCCGCCTCACCGAACACGTGTCAGCCACACGCGCCGACTTCAGCCCGGAGGACCGCACCCGCATCACCCGCGGTCTTCTCATGCAGAAGCAAAATGAAGCGATCGGCGAGTACGTGCGGCATCTTCGTCAGGTCGCCACGGCAGACGGCGAAGTCCGCATCAACGAAGAAGTCCTACAGTACCCCACCACCGAGACTGACGGCGAAACCACTGAGGATTCGACCGAAGAATAAGTCCGCGTTGACGGTCGATAAGGCGTGCCTCAGGGATCTAAGGCATGCCAAAGCTTACTCGCCATACACTATCGAATGGGTTGCGGCTCATGGTCGCGCCCCAACCTCACCTGCATACCGCGCATATCGCGATGTATGTGAAGGCCGGGTCTCGTTTCGAAACGAAAGAAACCAACGGACTTAGTCATTTTCTCGAGCACATGCTCTTTCGTGGCACCGGCGTGCATCCGACTTCTTACGCGTTGAACTACGCGATCGAGTCGATTGGCGCGACGCTCAACGCGGCAACCCACGCCGACTACACCGTCTATCAAATGTCGCTGCCGCCAGAGAGCGTTGCCGAAGCGATCGATCTGCTTGGCGAGATTTTCACGCAACCGGCGTTTGCCGACATAGAAGCCGAGAAGAACATCGTCAAAGAAGAGATCCTCGAGGGCATGGATGAGCATGGCACCCTCATCGACGTCGACGACCTATCGCGCGGAACACTGTTCGAGCCCAACGCCCTCGGCCAGAAGATCACTGGCAACCCGCACAACATCGACCGCTTTACCGTGCAGGACCTGCGACGGCACATGACCCAGTTCTACGGCGCGAAGAACATGGTCCTCGTAGTGACAGGGTGCGTGGCGCCGCGCGAGGTGTTGAAGAACGCGCGCGCATCGATGCGCAAAATCCCGAGAGGCACACGCGCCGTCCCAGTGGCCCCATCTCCCGTAAAGTATCCGTCGTACCTGCGCTACCACGAATGCTTGGGCACACAATCCGACGTACGTGTCTCGTTTCTCACTTTCGGTGAACGCGATCCGAGGCGCTCGGGCTTGGAATTGTTGATGCGCATTCTCGATGACGGCATGAGCACCCGCCTTCATCGCCGCATCGCCGACGACAAGGGCCTCGCCTACGAAGTCTTCGCGGGTTTGGATATGTACGAGGATTGCGGCGTCTTCGACATCGGTGCATCGGTCGAGCACGAAAAGACGCCCGAGCTCATCGACGAATTGCTCTCGCTCGTATCGGAGCTGCGCGACGGCGTGATTACGCGCGATGAGCTCAACAAGGCCAAACGCCGATATCTCTGGGAGCTGCGCGCGACGCTCGATAACCCCGAAGCGATGGCGCACTTCTACGGACCCAACGCTTTGATGGACATCTACGAAACGCTCAATGTTCGCGCGCTCAAAATCGAACGCGTGCGCATCGAAGACGTCCGCGACGTTGCACGCGCGGCCTTCACACGCGAAAACCTCAGCGTCGCAGTCCTAGGCGATCTCGAAGAGGACACCGCCGACGGCGCCCGCGTCACAGTACAAGGCTGGGAACGCCTGCGAGCCGCGAGCTAGCTTTTTTTAACCGCCAAGGCGCCAGTGACGCCAGCAAGTGCAGCCCGCGCTGCACGATCCTTAACCAAAAAAAATTGTGTGAGAACGCGATCGGATCGGGTCTCACTCTCTGGCGTTACTGGCGTCATGGCGCTTCAACCTGCCTTAACGCTTTCGGCGGTTAGAATTTGCCGGAGGTGGAGAGGAAGGTCATTTTGTCGTTGGTTTCGCGGAGGCGGGCGGAGAGGATTTTGACGAAGTTCCACAGGATCTCGTAGGCGAGATCTTTGTGAACGAAGAGCAGGTCTTCCATGGCATCGCGCGAGATTACGAGCACGCGGCACTTCTCATGTACGCGCGCGTCGGCGCTGCGCGGAAAATCGTCGACCACACTCATCTCGCCAAACGCATCCCCAGGGCCAAGCACGGTGAGTGCCTCTTCGCCCATGCCCGCCACCTCGCGCGAGATGCGAACCTTGCCATCGAGGATCATGTAGAGCTTGTCGCCCATATCCCCCTCTTTGAAGATGAGGGAGTTGCGCGCATGGCTCTCTTCGACGGCGATCTCGGCAATGCGGCGCAAGCCCTCGTCCGAGAGTCCTCGAAAGAGATGAATCTTCGCCAGTGCCTCGTGGATCTCCGCCATGGGTCTTAGTGTAGACCCTGCTCGGCAAGCCAGCGCTCGGCTTCAATCGCCGCCATGCATCCGGTGCCTGCTGCGGTCACCGCTTGGCGATAGACGTGATCTTGAACGTCGCCCGCTGCGTACACGCCTTCAATGTTCGTGCGCGTCGTGCCTGGAACAGTCTTGATGTAACCGTTCTCGTCGAGATTGAGAATGCCTTCGAAGAGATCGGTGTTGGGAACGTGACCGATCGCGATGAAGAGGCCCTGTGTCGGATGCGTGGTGATTTCGTCGGTCTTGAGGTTTTTCAACTTCAGCGCGTTGACGGTGCCGGCGCTCACGTCGAGCACGTCCACGACTGCTGTGTTCCAGATGAACTTGATTTTGGGATTCTCAAGCGCGCGTTTTTGCATGATCTTCGATGCGCGCAGAGAATCGCGGCGATGAATCACCGTGACGCTCTTGGCCAAGCCTGAAAGATAGTTTGCTTCTTCCATCGCGGTATCACCGCCGCCAACAACGCACACGTCTTGATTGCGGAAGAAGTATCCATCGCAAGTTGCGCACGCGCTCACGCCGCGATTGCGCAAGGCTGTTTCATTCGGCAAGTCGAGCCACTTTGCTTGCGCGCCCGTCGCGATAATAATCGATTGTGCTTGGTACTCTTTGTCGTCTGCCCACACGCGGAATGGACGCTTGCTGAAGTCCACCTTTTCCACGTCTGCTGAAATGATCTCCGTGCCAAAGCGCAGCGATTGCTTCTTGAAGAGCTCCATCACCTCGGGGCCTTTGATGCCTTCGGGGAAACCCGGATAGTTTTCGACTTCGGTCGTGATCATCAATTGACCACCAGCGATACCGCCTTTGACCATGCCCTCGATGAGGACAGGCTTGAGGTTTGCGCGTGCTGCATAGATCGCTGCGGTGTGTCCCGCAGGTCCTGAACCGATGATGATGACTTTGTGCATGACTCTCCGTGGTCGCTGAACCTACGCAACCACGCTGCTCGGTGCAACCGGGCGAATTGCCCTTCGAAGATGGGTTCTTGCGTCGTTTTCGTTGCGGCGCCTACGCTTGAATTCTTCTGACTCCAAATGGGGGTATGCGTTGACTTTCACGACGAGTTGAACTTTCTTACTGAAACTTGGCGCGCGCGCTCACTGGGGGGCAGCCGCGTCTAGTACATCTGACTTATTCGTAGGTTCAGACGTTAGGGGGAGTTTGTGTTGCCGATTCAGTTTCTCGATTTAATCGAGGAGCTTACCCGCTTGGATCCTGTGCGTACCTACGCTGCGCGAAGTACGGCGTGCATCGGTAAGCTTATCGACGCAAGTCAGGTGGAACTTGATCTCGCCACCGACACGAGCAAGGAACCGGTCGAGACTTCGCCGGACGCCATCGAGGTCGACGAGCGCATTTCAATTCCGCTGCGCGCGGGAAAGCGTTTGATGGGCACGGTGCACCTCTCGGCGCCGCGCAATCGTCGGCGCTTCGGAAAAGAAGATGTGCGGGTCGCCCGCTGGGCATCGCGCATCGCGGCTACGCATTTAGTCTATGCGGAACGTTTACGCGAAGAAGGACGTGGCTCGGCGCGCGAACCGATCGCGAACATGCTGGCGCGTTCGCCGCTCACCCCGCGTGAGCGCGACGTGGTTGCGCTTCTGCTTTGCGGCTCGACGACGAAGAAGATTGCCGCGTCGACCGGACTCACAATTGCAACGGTCCATACCTATCTGAAGCGCATCTACCCGAAGCTCGGCGTGCATTCGCGCGTCGAGCTTGTGGCGCGCATGGCAGGTACCGGCGAGGCGCTCGAAGCTCAGCCGCGCGCCCGCTGACTTGCACGAAAGAACGAGACTCGCTACCAGCTCTCTCGTGAACAAGAAGACCCTTACTCATCTCGATTCCAATGGCAGCGCTCGTATGGTGGACGTGGGCAACAAGCCCGCAACGCAGCGTCGCGCCATCGCTCGAGCGGTCGTGCGGATGGCGCCGACCACCCGCCTCATGGTGATGACGGGCAAAGCCGAAAAAGGCGACGTGCTGGCTGCGGCGCGAATTGCCGGAATTCAAGCTGCGAAGCGCACGTCTGAGCTTATCCCACTTTGTCACCCGATCGCGATTACGAGCGTCGAGCTCGACATTCGTGAGGGCGGCAAGAAGGGCGAGCTCCATCTAACCGCCACCGTGAAAACCATGGACCGAACCGGCGTCGAGATGGAAGCGCTCACTGCGGTCAGCGTTGCGGCTCTTACGATCTACGACATGGTCAAGGCCGTCGACCGCGGCATGACGATCGAGAACATTGCGCTCACCGAAAAAACGGGCGGCCTCAGCAACTTCAAACGCACCACCCCCGCCGTCAAATCCACCCGCAATCGCTGATGCTCGTGAAAGGCCAACGGCAGGGTTAACCGCCATGACGCCAGTAACGCCAGCAGTGAGGCCCGATCTGTTCGCGTTCTCACACACATTTTCTGGTTGAGGATCGTTCTTCACGGGCCGCACTCACTGGCGTTACTGGCGCCATGGCGGTTCAAAAACTCTGAAGGGCATGGCTAGCGGCGGCCGAGGCGTTTCATGAGAAGGGAGCGGACGTTGTTGAGCTCGTGGGGCGGGATTTCGCGAATGACTACGAGCGTGATGGCGTAGGTTGCGAAGCCCGCAGCAAGAGCTGCGATCGCCATGATGCGCGTACCGTGCGGGACGAAGTGCGCGACGGCCGCGGCAGCGGCCGCAGCGGCGGCGCCGCGCAATACAGATAGTGGTGGGATGAATGCGCCGAAGGTTTTGTAGACGAGGGCGCCGGCGAGCACGAGCGCGATGAGCGCGCCCAGGCTTGTGCCGCAGGCTGCGGCGGTAAGTGCGGAAAGGTTGGGGCCAGATGCGCGGATGAAGAAGTAGACCGAGCCTGAGAGCACTCCCAGCGAAACGAGAGCGATTTTCGCCGAGTCAAGCGCGCGGCCTGCACCGCTCAACACCGTTGCAGCGATAACGAAGAGCGCAAATGCCACGAGCCCAAGCACCAGAATGCTCAGCGCGCGATCGGCAACGAGATACTCCTCTTTATACACGACGCGCAAAACCCCGCGTGCCGCGCCCGAGATAGGCGACGCCATGGCAAGCAGCACCAGCCACGAAAAACGCATCGCGCGACGAATTGTCGTGCGCGTCATTTCGATGTCGCCGCTACTCGTCGCTTTGGCAACAAGCGGGAAGACGATGAAGATGACCGAGAGAATCAGCTGGTAGGGGACGAACGCAAACGTCTGCGCGGCGCCGTAGAAGCCCGCCATACGGTTCGCCAATGCGGTAGCTTCGTTGTGCACCATGCCGCCGTGCTCTGCCATGTCCGTGATCGTCGACGTTAGAACGAGGATGTCGCCCTGCAAAATGAAGTTCAGGCAGAGCTGGTAGATCCACAGCGGGGCCATGAAGATGATCCAGGGTTTCCACGGACTACGCTCGCCGCTCGTGCCCGTGCCGACCACGAAGAGCGCGATGAGTAAGATTGCTGCGGCGGACGTTGCAAAGCCCGCGAATGCGCCGAAGGCACCAAAGCCGAGCGCTGCCGCTCCCAGAATAGAAACCGAGCGCAATGTTGAGAACGTCATGTCGAGGCGCGCTTGGACCATAAACATGCGGCGCCCGTTCAACGAACCGACGAGCGCGGCGTAGAGCGCGTACGCGATAACTACGACCGAGGAGACTTGAAGCAGCGGCGTGAAGAGGACGTTCTTCATCGCGTAGCGAGAGATTAAAGGCGCGAGCACAAACATCAGGAGACCAAGAGAGCCGCCCCACACGAGTTGAAGCAGAAGGCCCTGACGAAGCGCCTGCGGGGCCTTCTCGTCGTTCTCGCTGACTTTCTTGCTCAGCGTCTGAACCGTTGCCGCAATGAGTACGTTGTTCAGAATCGACACAAGGCTCATCGCGGTACGAAAGAAGCCGAACTCCTCCGGCGACCCGAGAAGGCGCGGCAAAAGAAACTGAATCGCGTAGGCCGTGATGATGAAGTAGATCTTGGCGCCCGTAATCAACACGAGACCCCGACCCGCACTCGTCCCCGTCTTCTTCACGTCCTCAGTCACGGGCGGCAGAATGATCGATTTATCGATTCTGACCAAAATGTTATCGAAGGCTCGCTACACATTGACAACGCATGGCATCGAATAGGACAAGCATCCGGTGTCCGTCGAAGTAAGCGAAGACGCGCGAAAGGCGCTGCTTTTCCGTCTTTTGTTAGCGGCGGCCACTCTTGCTGTCGTAATGGTCGTCGGCGCAACGGGCTACCACATCCTCGGCAAGGGCCATTGGTCGTGGGGCGATTGCCTCTACATGACGGTGATCACCCTTTCCACGGTTGGTTACGGCGAGGTGCTACACGGCATGGATGCCTCGGCATTCGGTCGCGCGTGGACCGTCGGGCTCATCCTGCTCGGCAGCGGAACTCTTCTCTATTTCATCTCGACGCTGACCGCTTTCATCGTCGAAGGCGATTTGCAAGGCGCAATTCGAAGGAGGCGCATGCACAAGCGCATCGAATATCTCAAAGACCACATCATCGTTTGCGGCGTGGGCAACACAGGCATTCACGTGGTGAGCGAATTGCTCGCGACGGCCACCCCCTTCGTCATCATCGACACCGATCCCATGCGCCTCGCGAAGACCGCCGAGGATTTTGGCGCGGACAAGGTGGCCTACGTGCATGGGGACGCGTCGGATGACGACGTGCTGCGAGCAGCGGGCATCGAGCGATGCCGAGGCGTCGTGGCCGCGTTGCACGATGACAAAGACAACCTCTTCATCACCGTTACTGCGCGCGCCCTCAACCAGAAAGCGCGCATTGTCGCCAAGGCCGTCGAAGCGACAAGCGAAGCCAAGCTGCGAAGGGCGGGCGCCGACGCGGTCGTATCCACGAACTTCATCGGTGGCATGCGCCTCGTTAGCGAAATGGTTCGACCGCGCGTCGTTGAATTTCTCGACCAGATGCTTCGCGACAAAGAGAAGAACCTCCGTATCGAAGAGGTCACCATCCCCGAATCATCGCCGTTGGTGGGGCTCGCGATTCGCGATTCGGCAATTCGCAAGGCGGCGGACGTTCTCGTGATCGCCGTGCGTCTGCCGAGCGGTGAAATCACTCACAACCCGCGCCCCGAAACGATGCTCACCGCCAACCTCACGTTGATTGTGCTCGCCATGTCGCGGGAGGTTGCGGTGCTGCGACAAGGGATCGAAAGCGGAAGCATCGGCCGCGCTTAGTCAGCTCGGAGGTACGCGGCGCGCAGCTAGGTGGTGGGCGGCTCGTAGCGATTGCCAAGTCGATAGGGGATCTCGAGCGAGGTCCCTTCGCAGGCCATCGAGGCCCGTGGCGTGAAACGCAACGTAACCGATGCATTGGGTGGATAGACGCTCGTGAAGGGGTTCGGAATAGTCACGTCGACCATTCCATCTTTGGCGACGGCGTCGCCGTGCGTCCCATCGTCATAAACAGAGTCCACGTCGAAGGCCATTGTCGATGATCCGCCGTCATCAAAGGTCGACGCTCGCGTCACAAGCGCTTGGATATGCACAGAATGTCCGACCGGTGAGGCCTCTGCGCACGTGCTTAGACGCAGATGTACTTGAGCGTCTGCGTTGAGATCTCCCACCTCGAGCATGTCGGGCAGAAAGCTCGCTTCGTCGACCTCGGCGTAGGCGAAAGGGGCGCACGGACCGACGGCCATGCCATCGCAGCTACGCACCAAAGGCGGCCGATTGTCCCCGCAACCGCAGATCCCCAAGCAGAAAAGAAGAAAGACAAAGCGCATGGGTTACCCTGTAACGGCCCAGCTCACTCTGCAATAGAAACGCGCCGCTATATCGGATATCGTGTTTCCTGCTTTCAGCTGATTTCCGAACGAAGGACGACCATGCGAAGCCTGCTTACTCGATCGTTGTGGATGGGTGTTTTGTTCATGCTTGCCGGTTGCAGCAAGGACGGACAGTTGATCTCCGTGCAAGTCGTGACAGCGCTCGTTCCCGGTCAGGAGTTCCTCTCGGTGGAAACCGATCTCCTCGACAACGGAAATATCGAGACCGGTTCGCGCACCCTCGCCCGCGTCGAAGCACGCGCCTTACGTGGTGACGCTTACGGCCCGGGGCGCGCGGTCGCTGAGTTTGGCGACCTCGATACCGGCGAGCACACTGTGCGTGTGCGACTTCGCAAGGCTGACGGCAGCATTCTCATCGAGCGCCGCACGCGCGTCACGATCACAGGAAATTACATCATGCGTGTCTACCTCACGCGCGATTGCGTCGGTGTCACATGCCCGGCCCCCGCGGGCTCACCCGGTCTGTCCGAATGTCAGAGCGGTCACTGCGTTGACCCGCGCTGCGATCCACAAGACGAGTCGACGCGCGAGTTCTGCCCTGAGGTTCCTTTCTGCAGCACGGTTTCGACGTGCGAGCCGGTTGCCGCGTGTGCAAGCCAGCAGTGCTTGGACGGCATCTGCACACCGCTCCCCGTTGCGGATGCCTGCTCGACCAGTGAGTACTGCAACCCGGAGACAGAGAACGGCGGCTGCGCTCCGTACAGTTCCATCGGCGATGACGCCGGTGTCGACGGCGGCGGCATCATCTGCAATGCAATCTGCATTCCCGAAAGTTCGCCCTGCGTGTTCGGTAGCTGGGATTGTGGCGACGGCGATGCAGGTTCATCGGACGGCGGCATCTCCGACGGCGGCATCATGGACGGCGGCACGGGGGCAAGCCCCTCGGCTCCAGTCTGCACCTTCTTGCAGAATCGCCTCGCTGACACGGTGTGCGGCACGGACATGGTATGCGACGGTATGGGCGCTTGCGTGGCCGCTGCTCCGTAATTTCCTCTCCGTAACAACCGCTCTCTCTAGCATTCTATAGTGAGACGCATGCACTGCCTGATCCGAGCAAGTCTGTATTCGAGCTTGCTCCTCAGTGCATGCGATACGAATACTCCGCTGCCCCCCCTTGTGATGCATCAGGAGGATGCAGGGCGCATCGTCAATACGGATGTGAGCAGCCTGCACTTGGGGCGGCTGCCTTCCGGCGAGCCATTCAGTTTGAACATTCCTGAAGGCGTTCTGGGTTTTCAGATCGTAACCGCGGTTCATCCGCGGCCCAACGAGCATCATGTTGGGGTGCTTCGCATAGTCACGCCCACAGGTGAAGTCGTGCGTGAGAACTTTGCGCCAGTCGGATCGCAGTTTGTGTTTGGAACGGACTACGAAGTTGCGACAGCCGTCGTACCGCAGAACCAGGCGCTGGCGACTGGCAATGCTGTGCCTGCCGGTGATTGGCGCATCACGGTGGTATCGAACGAGCCGTTGCTCGAGGGCGAGTCGCTCGACGTCGACGTCTATCTGCAAAAGGGCAGCGCGGGCGATTTCGACGGAGGTGTAATCAATCTGGAGGTCTATGTTCCTGATGGCTTGATCTTGGGAACGCGCACAGCGCCGCACTCGGTCACGGCCGAGACGATCGCAGACGATGAATACACGCGCAGCCTCTTACAGAACTTCTTCAGCAGCTTGCGCGTAAGCTTTGGGCTCGATGCGGGAACGACTACGTTTCGCGCGTTTCCATCAAGCTTCGGCGAGATCACGAACGAGCTTGAGCTTACCGACGCAGCAGCCGCAACCGACGACGCGGTTGGCGATGTGGTGCGCGTTGTCCTCACAAACTGGCTCGACGTCTTCGGTAGCGGCGGCTCGGCGATCGCGATCACGACCGGCGTTCCCACCACCGGCCCCCAAGGTGGCACGCAATCCAGCGCCATCATTATGCAGGTGACCACCGACTTCTCGGCCAGCGTTGCAGGTCGGGCGCTTGTGCATGAGCTTGGACACTCCGTCGGGCTTTTTCACACCACCGAGCTGGACGGCGAGCACTTCGATCTGTTCACCGACACGCCGGAATGTTTCGAGATCCAAACGCGAACCGGATCGTGCCCCGACGTGCTCAATGTAATGTTTCCGATTAGCCAGGGGACGACGTCGTTCCGCGTCTCGGCCATGCAACTCGCAGTTGTGCACGGCTCGCCCATCTATCAGGCGTATCTACCTACCGCACCTCGCTAACCAGGGCGTCGCTCAGTAGAGAATTATGTCGTCGGGGCGTGCGTAGAACTGGATGAAGTTCGGCAGGCCGTAGTTACTGAATTCGCCATCGAGACTGACCGAGTCGAGCTCAACGCCTGCCGCAACGTCCAAACGATCGGGATGCGTGATCACCGAGAGCGCGCGGCCAAGGCCACCACCCGCTGGCGTCGTCGTCATGTAGATACGACTGTCTGGTCCGACCTGCAGCGATTGAAAGCTGTTGTGTGATGAAGCGGGCATCGAAATCGCATGCGCGGTGGATGCGGGATCCGCAGCGCAGAGATCGACCTGATAGAGGGCGACTGGGGGCAAGAGCGTGGCGTAGAGGCGCGTGCCTGCGGGTGAGAACTCCACGCCGTACGGCTGATTGCCCGCGATGACCACCCGCGCATTCGAAACGACGCCGGTCTCGTCATCAAAGTCATAGAGCTCGACCGCGCCCTGGTTTGAAACGGTTCCGGGCGCGCCGTCGCGTAGGCTCACGTAGGCCGCAGCGATGAGCTTCCCGGTGCGATCCATCTTCATTTGTCCGGGCGTGGACCAAAACGCTTCGGACACGAATGCGCCGGTACAACTGACCACCGGATGCTCGAGATCGACGCCATCTGCGGTAGCGAGCCAGGTGCGGAAGCAGTTGGAATCAACGTCGTGCGTGACGATCCAATAGTCGATGTTGTTGCGATGACGCCCCGCAACAAGCTTCTCGGCCGTGCGCGTCGTCATGGGCACGTTTTTAATGCTCGTCACCGCGCCAAATCCAGCGGCCAGGTCCATGTCGACGACGGAGTAGGCAGCTCCGCCGTTGTTCTCTTCAGCGCCGATCGTGAAGACGAAGAACTCTTTGTCCGATCCGGGAACAGGCACGATCACGCCCGACTGCGTCGCTGAGATATGCCCCAAGAGGCCCATGCCGTTCTCCATCGGGACGTGCATGCGATTCCAGATCGTTTGGCCGTCGGTGTAGAAAAGCAGATGCCCACTATGGTCCGAGATTGTAGCTACGCCCTCGGCCGTCATCAGGATGCCGTCGTGCAGCGCAACGGGTGCGCCTGTTTGAAAGCTGATGCCCGCGCCGTATCCGAAGTACCAGTTGTTGAACTCAGGGCGCGGCTCGAACGTGACCTCGGCGCCGCCATCCACGCTGCACGGATCCACGATGCCCAAATCAGGAAGGCCGTAATCCAACTGCACGCGATCGATGCCGATCGTGCCTGCATCGACTAACGCCATGTCCTGTGCGCCGCCATCAGTCCCGCCGCCCGTCGACGCGCGTGCAGAACAGGCTGAGAGGCCAAAACCTACGAGTGCAATTGCAAGAAAACGCATACCGTCTTGTACGCGCAAGCGTGGACAGAGGCCAGCCCCGGACGATGACGTCAGGGCACAACCGATGACGCGAGCGCGTGGTTGCGCAGGCGGACGTTTTGCGTCCTTGCGTAGGCGTGTTGAAAAAGCTCTTCCGCGCGATCGAAGTGCTGGCTTGCGAACATTAGACCTGCGAGTGCTTCTTCACCGCGAACTCCGCCGTGCTTGCGGTAATTTTGAAGGGCTGCGGCTCGTTCGCCCATCGGCGCGTTGTGTGCAGACAGCGCGAGCCATCCATAGAAGGCGCGCTCTTCGACGGAGGTGAGCGCGTACGTCGGTGCAAGACGACAGATCGAATTCCAACGCGCCTTGTACAACGTTCGCACCACAAAGATGGGTGCGCGCAGGCGCCCCTCCACCGTTAAGCCATAACGTTCCATGATGATGGGGAACGAACCCAGCACGCGGTCGCTTTCCAAATCGTTCTCGTGACGCTCGAGAGCGCGCACAAGCTCACCCACAGCGAGGGCGCGCAAAGCTTTCAATCCCGCCTCGCCACTGGACGCGCGCACATCATTGACGACCGCGCGCAAGTTCGATTCGCGGCGAGCTGCATCCTCGGGCGATTCGCCCGGACTTGCTTCGGCTTCACCTTGGGCGTGTATCAAGCTGATCAGTGCGCGCGCGTGCACATCCGAGGGCACGCGTGCAGCGTCCGCTTCGTCGGTGCGCACCACGTTTCGTACCAATGTCTCGGAAAGCACTAGCGACGGAAGCTCGTGAGGCGGCACCGGTCTCGGAACCGCCAAGACCGTAATAGCGGAGGCCGACGCAACAATCAGCAACGCTGCGCCCAAGAATGTGTCGGACACCCTCAGTTTCGGAGCATCCTGACGTTTGCTCTCGTCCTTGAATCCTGCATCCGCCAACGCCAGCACCTCGTTTGGGAGAGTTTACCCCGTGAACGGCAAACGCGTACATGAACGCTTCGAACACACGTTGCCAGTCGTTCTTACGCACGGGGGACAAGAGCTCACGGCCGAAACCCGTAACGTCAGCCTGGGCGGGATGTACATTGTGACACCCGCCCTGCTCACGTTTGGAGATGCCATTGTTGTACGCGTGCGCTTGCCTTCGCTGAAAGCGGACAGCGTGCTTGAGGCGACAGTTCGCTGGAAGGAGAAGGACGGGTACGGTGTGCAGTTCGGAAGTCTGCATGCGCTCGATGTCTGGGGTTTGAATCAACTGCTCAAGAAGTAATGGGTGGCGTCTCGATTCGGGTTTCTTACTTTGCAGCAGCACGCGACTTGGCGGGCGTTTCCGAAGAGCTACTCGCGCTCGACGACGGCGCTCACACAGTCGGTGATGCGTTCGAGGCGATCTGCAAAGCCCATCCGAAGCTCGCCGTCTATCGAGGGCGCCTTGCATTGGCAAAGAATGGAGAGCATTGCCGTGTAGACGATTCGATACAGGACCACGACGAGATCTCCGTGCTCCCGCCGGTCGCGGGAGGCACGAACGTCGTACTCGCCGAAGTGCGAGACACTCCGTTGTCCGTGGACGAGGCGATGAACGCAGTTCGTCACGCCGGTGCGGGCGCTGTAGCGGTCTTTTTAGGAACGGTGCGGGACCACGCCGATGGAAAGTCCGTTGCGAGCTTGAGCTACGAGGCACATCCGGCGCTCGCCCCGAAAGAGTTGAAGCGCGCGCTCGAGGAAGTTTGCGCTGGCTACAGCGATGTGCGCCTCGCGGCTCTTCATCGCGTTGGGCATCTGGCCGTGGGCGACGTAGCTGTCGTTGTGGCGGCCAGTGCTGCGCATCGGGCGGAAGCGTTTGCCGCGTGCCGACGCGCCATCGACCGTATCAAAGAGATCGTACCGATATGGAAACAGGAATTTGCGGCCGATGGCAGCGCCGAATGGGTTAACTTCGACCCGCAAAGCTAGCGGCGTTCTTACCGGCCACGTATCCCGTCGTCGCGCAGCAGCCAAGCCCTGTGCCATCGCGCGAGGGCTCAAAACCTTCGAGCAAGGCGCCCGCGACAAAGAGTTGTTGCGAAGCGGCCTCGCCGCGTCGTCCCAGGGCGCGCATCGAGTTGTCGTAGCCGACGCCGGCACGAAATCCTGGGCCTCCTGAGAAAGGATCGTTTCCAAAGAGCAGCGCAGGATCACGTCCCTCGGGCGACGACCCAAGTGGTTGCAGACGTCCGTCGATGTAGATTGGTAGGCCAGCCAGCGGCTCGACGAGATCTCCGTCGCGCATCGCGAGCCCCCCGCCGACGTGTTTGCCGGTCGCCATCACCACGGCGCCGGGTCGTCGCGTTGAGCCGTCGATGAAACGGACTTCGATACCGCTTGTGCCCAGTTCGAGCTCGCTTACGGCACCGCGCGTATGCACGCAGCCTTCGCTCGCGAGCACTTCGTCGATGCGCCGGGAAAGACGCAAGCCTTGCGGACCTGCGAGTGGCTGCAACCATTCGCCGACGGGGATGCCAACCAGGTCCTCGACGAGACCCGGCACGTCGTCGCGTCGATGACCAAGCATGGGAGGGACGAGCACCGAGCTGAAGCGCCCTTTCTGCAGCGCGTTCTTGAGCGCATTGGCAATGCTGGCGATGCCGTCCTCGCTATCACCGATGGCAGCGACCTCGTGCGGGTGCAGGAGCGCGTCGTCCTTGCGGCGAAAGAAATCCAGCGCCACCGGCACAAAGGTGCGCGACTTGCGCGTGAGCGACATGAGCTCCGTCCACGACGCCGCGAGAAAGTCTGCATCGGTGCTGCGATCTCCCACGAGCGATACGACCGCGGTTGTGAGGGCTGTTGGAATGTTCGCGCCGACAGTTGTATCGAAGGTGCCAGCTGCGCTTAGATCGAGAACCGCCTTTTGCGCGGTGGCGGTGCGTCGCAAAAGACCAAGGTCTGAGCCAACCAAAACGCCCTTGCTATGCAGGTCGAGTGGTCGATAGATAGCGAGCGCCGGCAAGACCAATGCATGCGCCTCTTCGATCGTCCTCAAGCATGCTTCGCCAAGTCGCGCATACGGGTGGTACTCGTCCTCGTAGGCGCGCGTCTCGATTTCCTCCGCGAGCGTACGCAACGGTCGAATGACTTCGTCGACGGAGCCGTAGAGGTCTGAGCACACGTCCCACGCGCCACCCGACAAGCTCGTCGCGCCGGCATGCGCTGAGACAATTTCAACGCTCGCACCCTGCCGTCGCGCGGCCAACGCCGCGGCAAAGCCCGCGACGCCCGCCCCAATGATTACGACATCCGTCTTGGGCGCACTCATCGCTCGTCGCTCGCAGAGATGCGCTTGGCATGCGCCAGAAGGCCTGCACCAATCCCAAAGCGCGAAGCGAGCAACTCTTCTTGCAGTACCTGCGCGCCGCCGATACCCACCGCACGATTCTGGTATCGGTCGAGCAGAAATCGCGCAGCCATCGCATGCGCCTCGCGAGGGGGCTGCCCTGTTTCCTGCGCTACGATCTGCGCGCCGCGATGCGCGCATCGCATCGCACCGCATGCGCCTAAACCGAGCCTCGTGCGCCGCGAAACGTCTTCGAGGGTGCGCGCGCCCTCCTCACGACAGGCGTGACGCACTTCGCATTCGAGCACAGGTTCGCACGGACACACGACCGCCCGCTCGTTTGCATCTTTGGTCGCGCGAGAGAGCACGGCGTGCACGCGTGTGCCGTGGCGATATACGAGACGACGCACGGCGGGCTCGGGCACGGCGTATTGGTCGGCGACACCTTCCGCTGCGACGACTGCGTCGCCACCAGGGAGGGGATCTTTGTGCGTCGAGCAAGGACGTAGTTCGCCAAATTCCTCGCACACGCGGTCGGTCATCTCTTCGGCGAAAACGCGGAAGCTCGCGAGCTTGCCGCCGATCATCGAGAAGAGGCCGGGCACTTTGTCGCGTACGCCGTGATCGACGATCTCATGTTCGCGGCTGAGCTTATCTTCGAGCGGACCGTACTGAAAAAGCGTCGGACGAACGCCAGCGGTCGTTCCGATCACGCGCGCATCGCGAATGCTCGGCAGAACGCGCGCGATGCCCTGCACGAGATAGCGAACTTCGTCGGTGGTTGCTTTAAGCTGATCGAGATCACCGTAGAAATCGTCGTCGGTTGTGCCGATCCAGGAGATATTGCCCCAGGGCATCACGAAGATCTGACGCCCGTCGATCGCGTTGCTCATGATCGCGTAGTTGCTGACGCGTCGATCGTAAACGACGTGAATGCCCTTGCCGGGACGCAATTTCGTGGAGGCACCTTCGGCAAGCGACGCAGTCACGGGGCTCCACGCGCCGGTCGCGTTCACCACAACCTTCGCAGTTGCGGTGACGCGTTTGCCGGTGAGTGTGTCGCGGGCAATCACCCCAGTGACACGCCCATCACTGCCATTCATATTCTTGGCGCGGGTCACGTCTTCGACTTCGTGATGCACGTAGATCGAAGCTCCATGCTCTCGCGCGTCGATCGCATTGAGCACACAGAGCCGGTGCCCGTCTGTTCCCCATTCGTCGAAGGTCACAGCACCTGCGATATCTCCAACCAAGCCCGGTTCGAGTCTTTTTACTTCCGATGGCGTCAGACGCGTGTGCGGCTTGCCGTGCTTGAGCGGTTGGAACTTGTCGTAGTAGCTGAAGAAGGCGTCCACCGCGGCCAACATCACTTTGGCGCGCGCCGTATGCGACGGTATCGGAAAGAGAAAAGGAATTCGAAAAAGAAGATTGGGCGCTATCGCTTGGATGTATCCGCTGTCGCGGCAGGACTGCTCGGTGACTTCCGGATGATCGGTGAGGTAGCGCGGGCCGCCATGAATCATTCCGGAGTTGTTACCGGACGCGCCGAACGCCAGGTCATTCTTCTCGAAGAGCGCGACTCGAAATCCGCGCAACGCGCAGTCACGCGCGACGCCCGTACCGTTGATGCCACCACCAATGACGATTACGTCATGCGTCGGCGTTGCATCGAGCGTAGGTTCTACGGAAGAGCGCATCGTGAAACGAGTGGACTATGGGCCCGGGGGCCGAAAAGGAAAAGCTGTTTCAGACAGGCGAAAGACGCGTGGCTGTGTGCGGGATCTTCGATAGATCAAAGCCTTCGACGAGCTGCCGGGGACTCACACGGGTGGTGTCGTCCACGAGACCAAGCGTGGCGGCCAATCGCCCAACGATTTGCTCGGCGCTTTGACCTTGGTCGCGTAGCTCGGCGATCGCGGTGCTGGCGTGCCGTTTCGAGAGGCGTTCACCATCCGGTCCAAGCACGAGAGGCACGTGCATGTACATCGGCGCCGACGCTCCGAGCGCGTGTGCGATGGCGATCTGACGAGACGTCGAAGCGCGCAAATCTTCACCGCGCACGACTTCGGTGATACGCATCGCCAGATCATCGACCACGACCGCGAGTTGATACGCGTAAAAGCCATCGGCGCGCATGACGATGAAGTCACCCGCCGAACTTCCCTCGGTCGGACCGAATACCGCATCGATGAAAGCAGGCGCGGGCTCAGGCATGCGAAAGCGAAAGCTCGGAGTTCGATCAGGGTGGCTTACAACGGAACGGCACGTTCCCGGATAGCGTGGGCCGTCGTCCTCGGGTCCATGAGGCGCACTTGCGATGGCTGCGATCTCTTTGCGACTGCACGTGCACGGATAGACGTAGCCTGTGCGTTCGAGAGTTCGCAACGCTGCGCTGTACTGCGCGCGCCGCTCGCTTTGAACATACGGCGCGTGCGGTCCGGAAACGTCCGGCCCTTCATCCCAATCGAGACCGAGCCAGCGCAGATCGCGCAAGATTGCATCCGCCGCGCCTGGAGCGACACGCGGCGTATCCAAATCCTCCATACGTAAAACAAAATCGCCATCCCGCTGCCGAGCACGGAGCCACGCAACGAGCGCCGTCCGCGCGCTCCCCAGGTGCAAAAGCCCTGTAGGCGAAGGCGCGAAACGGCCTCGATAGCGCTTTTGCGAGGGCACGTCGTTGGCCATTGCGTTCCTAACTCTCCTGTTGCATGTCTTTGCCCATGCGAAACGGTGTCGACGAAGTATGTGGCTGTTTTCCGACGGGGCGTCACTACCCCGGCATCGCGGAAGATATTGCCGACGTCATCGTGCGAGTGGAAGGGCTCATGCACGAGCTCACTGCAACGCACGTTTGGCTTGAGCAGCCCTTTGCTGTCATCGACTTTGAAACGACGGGTCTTGATCATCAGAACGATCGCGTTCTTGAGATGGCGATCGTGTGGTTTCGGGGCGGCGTCGTCGAGAAGGCGCAGAACTGGCTTATCAATCCGACAATTCCGGTGCCCGAAGAGTCACGCAAAGTGCATGGCATTGGTGACGAGGAATTGCGCGGCGCGCCAACCTTCGCCGAAGTCGCCGATGAGATTGAGCAACTCCTCGACGGGCGCATTCCCGTTGCGTACAACGCGGAGTTCGATCGCCGCTTTTTGCATGCCGAGTTCTCGCGCTTGAAGCGGGGGCCTGCGGAACATCTCGTCCCTGCGCTTCGTCCCTCCGTAACGTGGATCGATCCGTTGGTATGGGTGCGCGAGTTTCAGAAGTACGAAAAAGGAAAGAAGCTCACCGACGTCGTCGCACGCATGGGCATCACACTCGAGAAGGCGCATCGCGCAGCGGGCGATGCGGAAGCCGCCGGTCGCGTTTTGCTCGGCCTGGCCGACAAGATGCCCAAAAGCTACGGAGAGCTCGTGCGGCTACAGATGCAGTATGGCGCGCGCCAAGAGGCTGAGCTGCAGCAGTGGCGTAAGCGTCGTTCGGAAACGCCGTGAGCTCCCGCGATCGGGTCATTGCTTTCATTTTAGCGACGTACCTGACGAGCGGCATGCTCGCTCTAACCTTTCATCTTCTTGGAATGCGCATGGTCGGCGCGAGCGCCCTCGTCGTAGGCGGCGTGTACATGTGCGTGCCCTTTGTGGTGGCGCTGGCTCTGCAACGCATCGTGGTGCGCGAACCGATTCGCGAAGG
Source organism: Sandaracinaceae bacterium (assembly GCA_016712745.1). Classification (GTDB taxonomy): domain Bacteria; phylum Myxococcota_A; class Polyangia; order Polyangiales; family JADJQN01; genus JADJQN01. The sequence continues at coordinate 1,474,482 of JADJQN010000003.1, read as the reverse complement.
CCTGGCAATACACTTCAAACCCAATCGCTGGTTTGTTGTCGCGCTGCTCGTGCCACTCGTGCTCGGTGTTCTGTCGCTGGGTGTAGCCCTGCTCTTGCCCGGCGTCAGCTATGCGGGATTCGATGGCTTGATGGATCGAGGCGCGGAATCGCTCACAGACGCGCAGCGTCAATCGGTGCGGCGCGCTTTTGCAGAAGTTCCGGTCCCGCCGATCCTCTTCATTGCCCTCAAAGCTATCGCGGGCGGGCCCACACTCAACGCGCTTGTGGCATTCGGTGAAGAAGCAGGTTGGCGAGGGTTTCTCTACCGGCAGCTGCGCGGCTCGTTCCTTCACATCTCCGTCATCACGGGCGTCGTATGGGGGCTATGGCATCTGCCGCTCGTTCTTATGGGCCTCAACACCACGGGGCCGACGTGGTTGAGCATGCTCACGACTCTCGCGTTTGCCGTGCTGCTTGCGCCCCTCTTCACATACGTCCGCGCGAAGTCCGGATCGACGGTGGCGACGTCAATCTTTCATGGAATGATCAATGCCACGGCGAGCATGAGCTTCCTCGCACACGGTCCAAGCGCGTTGGTAGGACCCACCGCTCTCGCAGGTCTTATCGCGTTGGTCATTTTGAACGCCGTACTATTCTTTTACGATCTACGCCTTGCTCCCGAGTCACTGATTCGTAGAGCAAGCGTTCATACGAACGCTTAGGGGACGACATGACACAACGCATGAGCACGGCATGGATCGTTGGTATCGTGATCGGGGTCGTCGGATTCTGCTTAGTCACGATGGCTGTCAGCGGCTTCGTCGTGTGGAAGTTCCGTGACAAATTCGCACGCAATCCAAACCGCGGTTCATCGACCGCGGCCGCGCCTCGCGCGATTGAATATCACTCGGCTGCGGGTCGATACTCTGCAACGTTTCTTGGACCACCCGCTGAGACGACCACCAGCGTTCCTCTCGAAGGAAAGCCTCCGGCGACAATGCACACCGTCCAATGGGGCAACGACGTGCAGTCGTTCACGATCAGTCACATTTGCTACGACGACAATCAAATCGGAGCCGGCGCTACCTTGGAGGCCGTGCTCGAATCGGGTCGCGACGGAATGGTGCAGAACGTGGGCGGCCAGCTGCTTCGTCAGGCAACGATCGACCAGCAGGGCAATCCGGGCATCGATATGTGGATTCAGCTTCCTGACGCTCGCATGGGCGTTATGCGCGGGCGCACCATCATGGCGGGTCGTTGCAACTACGTCCTCGCGCTTGTCGGCGTGCAAGCGATCGTAGATCGATCGATCGAATCATTCCGACTCGATCCTCCTACGGAAAGCTTTTCGCTGCCTCACCGCGAGGCACAGCTTCAGTAAAAGCTGCCGACCTCAGCGAAACTTGTCTTTCGCTGCGCGCAACGCACCGAAGACTTGCGCCGGGGTCGACGACGCCTCGCCCCACTCTCGCACGCGCGCGACAACGTCGGCGTGGTGAACACGCAAGAAGGGATTTGTCGCCTTTTCATCGCGGAGCGTCGCGGGCGGGGACGGAAAACCATTGTCGAGTTGCACGCGCATTCGCTCGAGACGCTCCTGCACGGCCACCGATGAAGGCTCGACGGTGAGTGCGAACTCGAGATTCTTTAGCGTGTACTCGTGGCCCGGATAGATGAGCGTTTGGTCATCGAGAGCGCGGATCTTTTCGAGCGACGCGTAAAACATCGGAGGCGTGCCTTCGAACATACGCCCGCACCCCGCGAGGAAGAGCGTGTCCCCGGTGAAGACGATACCGGGCAATACATACGCGATGGCGCCCAACGTATGACCCGGGACTGCCATCACGCGTCCTTCGTGGTTCCACGCAACGACGCTGTCTCGATCAGACAAAGCACGCGTCTGAAATGGAATGCGCTTCTGCTCGAAGTCGTGCGCGCTGCCCCAAACTGGAAGATCCCCAAGATGCGCGCGCAACGCGTCGATCCCGCCAACGTGATCGGGATGATGATGCGTGCACCAGATAGCGGTCAGCTTAAGACGTAGCGCGGATAAGCGCGCCAGCACGGGGGCCGCGTCGGATGGATCGATGACGATGGCTTCCTTGTGGTCATCGTCGACGAGCAGGTAGACATAGTTATCAGTGAGTGCGGGGATGATCTCGACGTGCATGCGCGCAACCTATCCGTTCCAAGGCGGCGGCGTATTGGTCGACGGCTCGGGCTGCGCGGGTGCGTGCGGGGCGAGCACGTCGATCGGCGTAGCTGGAGCTCGCGGCGGCGTGTCCCAGTTGATGTTGGTGTCGTTCGCGGGAGGGGTGTCTACAGGCCCAGGGTCGGGATCGGTTCGGAAATCATGCGAGACGACCGGCGGGTCGACGGCATCGGCTGGACGACGGTCGGGGCTCGATGGCGGGCGCTGTGCGGACGCCGGCCCAAGAACGACTGTTTGTCCGCGCAACTCAAAGGTGCCTTCGGCACTGCGTGCAGTGAATAGGAGATCATAGGTGCCGGCCCGCGGGAACGTGAAGGTTCCGACGAACTGACGTCCCACTTGCTCGGCGCTCGACGCGACTTCGCCACGCACCGAGCGACCATTCTGCGAAACATTGAAGTGAAGCTCCGCGCCTCCAGCAAATCGTGTTCCTGAATCGACGATCGCAAGCAATGTGGCAGGCTGTCCTGCCGTCGGACTCACAGGCGCCGTGCGCACCCCCACCGGCAGTCGCAAACGCTGCGCATTGTCCATCGAAGCTAGCGCTGCGGTAATGACTGCATCGCGCGGTGCGAAGATCAATGCGCGTTGGTACGCCGCACGTGCTTCGGTGTATTGGCGCATCACACGTTTGTGCTCAGCATCGGCACGCAGACGCAGGGCTACGTCGGCACGCAGATGCTTTGCGCCTTCATGCGCTGAATCGAGCGCCAAGATCGCTTGCGTAAGGTCGTCGACGTTCTCACGGTCGGGCGCGTCGTAGTGCTGTTGATCAAACGCCGTGTGAGCGCGTTCGTACAGCGCTGAAACCTCATCGCTCGCGTCGTTGCGCGAAGCAAAAACGTACACGCCGAACACGATGGCCGCGCCAAAGACGAAGCCAAGTAGAATTTTCCAGACCGCCCTCGAACGTCCGACACCCGGCAGCTGGTCGAGTACTACGCGCCCGGTCGAGTCATCGAATGGATTGGGAGCGCCGGCCAGTGTGAGCGATCCTTGTACCGCCGGATCCACGACGGGCGCTGTCTTCTTCTCGGAAGCTGTCACGCCCGTAGAAGGCGCGTCCGCTGAGGGGACGAGCGACATGGATGAAGGACGCCGCACTGCGGGCATCACCAAACCAGACTTTGCGACGGCGGCCGCCAGCGCGTCGCCAAAAACATGGGCGTTGGCGTAGCGAGCGTCCGGGTTCTTCGCCAACGCCCGCGCGATCACGTCGGCTATCGCACTCGGCACGTGCGCTCCATCCTTGCGCGAGCGAATGTCAGGCGCGGGCTCGTGCATGTGCTTCATCAAAAGCGTGACCGAGGAGGGCGCGTCGAACGGAGACTCGCCGCACATCAAGTGATAGGCCATGACCGCCAACGAATACACGTCGCTGCGCGCATCCGTCGGTTCGCCCGCCGCGCCTTCGGGCGAAATGTAGCGAGCCGTTCCAAAGATCAAGCCCGTTTGCGTAACGACCGTCTGATCGCCGGTCACGAAGCGCGCGATTCCAAAGTCCAGAACTTTTACGAAGTCGGGATCTTTTGCGCGTGGAACCAAGATGATGTTCTCAGGTTTCACGTCGCGATGGATAACGCCCTGAGAATGCGCCTCGCCGATCCCTTCGCACACCTGCAACATGATATGCATTGCGCGCTGCACGGTGAGGCGCCCTTCGCGGGCCAGCACATCGGAGAGGGATGCGCCTTTCAAATACTCCATGACGAGGTAGAGATTCCCGTCCGGCAACTGGCCGAAGAGAATTACGCGCACCACATGCGGATGATCGAGCGCTGCCGAAACCTTCGCTTCACGATGGAAGCGCCGAACTGCATCGGGATTCTGCGCGAGCTCGCGGTGCAAGATCTTGATGGCAACATCGCGATCGACCGCGGCTTGATGCGCGCGGTAGACGGTGCCCATTCCGCCCGCGCCAATTTTCTCTTGGATGTGAAACTGCCCTAGCAGCGTTTGCCCCAAATAGGGGTCGACGTCGTGCGGCGTAATCAGCATCGCGCCGTCGCGCGGACAATATGAAGCGTTCGCGGCGAAGCGCGCGGAGCAGCGAGGACAGATTTTCGGCAGGTCTTCCATCGAGGAAAAAGCCCGGATTGCGACCTCACCCGAGATCGTCGGCGTAGCACTCTGAGCTTCGGCCCTCAAGGTTTCCACGGAACTGTGACGCCTAAATCTCGCAAAAGATTCTCGGAGCGCCCGGTTTTTCCCGATCTTTGCGCAGGGCGAGCTTGCCCGGGCGCCTGCGAAAGCAGTATCGTGCCCCTCATGCGGCGCGTTTTCCCAATCGTCTCGGCCCTCCTCGCGGTTATCGGCGCCTCCCTGGCCCTACCCGCCCAGGCGCAGGTCGAGACGCAGGTGATCGTGCTGGGCCTTCGGTCGACGGACGGTGACGATGACTTCGCCCGTAGTCTGAGCGGAGTTTTGCGCCACGCGGCCGAGCAAGTGCGCGGCTGGTCGGTGAGCCCGCGCGATGTGTCATTGGCGCAAATGCTCGTCGCCAATGGCTGTGACGACGCCAACATCGAATGCCTCGGGCAAATCGCGCGCGGGCTTCATATGCAACGCGTGGTCTTTGGAAGCGTGCATCGTTCCGCTCCGACCGGCGAGTACACCTTTGACGTAACTCTGGGCGTCTACAACGCACAGACCAACACCATCGAACATTCGGTCGTAGATTCTCTACCACGCACGCGAATCGACATCGACGATCTGCGCTCTCCCGCACGCCGTTACGTGCTCATGCTCTCGGGCCAAGCTCCCGAGGGGTCGCTCGTGGTTCGCGCGTCCGAGCCGCTCGCACATGTGCTCGTTGATGGCCGCGAAATCGCTCCGTTCAACGGCAGCTGGGTGGTCAATAACCTTGCGCTCGGGACGCACACCGTCGACGTGACTGCGCCCGGTCGCGTACCGTTCCATCAGGACGTGAGCATCACGCTGGGCGAGCAAACAACAGTCAACGCGCCACTCCCTCTCTCTCCGCCGCAGACGGTCGAGCCGGTCGCTACGGACAATCCCCGCACCTCTCGTCGCGGTAGCGACCTCCCAGATATCCCGCGCATCGTGCATACCGTTCCACCGGAACGTTCCCATGGCGGCCAGTTCTGGACTGGAGCCGTACTCACGGGCGCGGGCGCTGTTGCGCTCGGCATGACCGTCTTTAGCTGGTCGCGTCTTCACTCATTGAATGGTGACGCGGAGTTCTCGACGTACCGCGACACGCCGCGCGACCCCGCAAACGCCGGCGACGTGTGCGATGCCGCCGAAGCGGGCGATACCGTCGGCGCTCCGCCGTCAGGGCTTTCGCACATTCAGTCGGTGTGCAGCCAGGCCAGCACGTTTACAGCGTTGCAGTACGTCTTTCTCGTCGCGGGGCTCGCAGGCGTTGGCATTGGCACCTACTTGATGATCACCGACGAAGGCGAGGAAGATCCGAACGCAGGCCTGAGCCTCGCCATCACGCCCTCATTCAGCGCGCATGGTGGGAACGTCAACGCGACGCTCCGTTTCTAACGACGTCGATGCGCATTATCGCCGGTGCACTTTCAGGTCGACGCTTCGAAGGTCCGCCTGGCGATTCGACGCGTCCCACCGCCGAGCGCGTGCGTGAGGGTTTGTTCTCAGCGCTTGATGCGCGCGGACTGTGTGAAAACGCGGTGGTCCTTGATCTGTTCGCAGGCACCGGAGCGCTTGCGTTCGAAGCCCTTTCGCGAGGCGCAGCCCGTGCCACTTGCGTGGAGAAGAATGCGCGCGTTGCTCGAGCGATCAGCGAAAGCGCCAAGGAGCTTGGGCTCAGTGATCGCGTGAAGGTCGTCACCGTTGATTTGCTTCCGCTGCGTCAAGCCGCCATCGCGCGTCTCGCACCGCTTACCGAAGATCCCGCAACGTTGGTCTTCCTCGATCCTCCCTACGCAGAAATCGAGAAGATCCCCGCCCTTATCGATGCGTTTTTCGCGGCCAAGCTCATCGCAACGAGTGCCACCTTGGTCGTCGAGCACGCAAGCCGGTCGCCCGTGGCCGTGCACGAGCCGCTCGCATCCTTCGCTTCTTACCGCTATGGTGACACCGGCCTCACCTTGATGTGCCTGCCAACCGAGCAACGCGAATGACGACTGCGATCTACCCCGGCTCTTTTGACCCCATCACCAACGGCCACGTGAGCATTTTGCGCGGCGGCCTAGTGGCATTCGACCGATTGGTCGTCGCGGTTCTGCAGAATCCCAAGAAGTCGCCGCTCTTCACCGTCGACGAGCGTATCGAAATGTTGAAAGAGGCGGTCGGTAACGATCCTCGCGTAGAGATCGACACCTTCGAAGGACTTCTCGTCGATTACGCAAAGCGGAAGAATGCGCGCGTCGTGTTGCGTGGTTTGCGTGCAGTTGCCGACTTCGAATATGAGCTTCAGCTCGCCAACATGAACCGCCACCTCAACGAAGAAGTCGAGACAGTCTTCATCATGGCGAAGGACGCCTACTTCTACGTGAGCTCAAACCTCGTCAAAGAGGCAGCCAAGTTGGGCGGCGATGTGTCCAAGCTAGTGCCACCTGGAGTCAACGAAAGATTGCTGAAGAAGCTCGGCACTCCCACGTAGGGAACTTTCACAACCTCGAGGCTCGCTCTGTAGTGCGGCTCTCGCACAAGGCCTTCGTTTTTCAGCCTGCGCAGCACCTCAAGATCATCGATACCCACGCGACCAAGCCGCAGCTCGTCGAGCGTCACGGCCCCGCTTCGAATGGCGTGACGCACGCGAATAAGACCGCGCAAATAACCTGCATCGCGCGCAACGCCTCCGCCACGAAACGCGCGCTCGGCAATGGCTACGGCATCGGCGGACGCAAATCCCTCGTCTCGAATCAGGTCACGCGCAACCTCAGCAAAGCTCGCCCCCGCATGCATGCGGTCGGTTGCAACGACGCGCGCTGCCAGAATGCGCAAACGTCTGCCATCGAAGAATCCCGACTCCCACTCGAGGTGAAGAGCGACGCCCTCTTGATCGACAAAGGAGCCCGCCGTCCCAAGCTCCAAGATACGCAGCGGCTGACTGCGCCCGTTCGCCGCTGCGGTGAGATGCGCCAAGACCTCGTGCACGGCCACGCGTACTGCCTCGCGCACGCCAAAACGCCGATCGGCCAAGAAGATCAGCTTTTCACCGGTAGCGGCGGCCGCAGCAAGGCGCGGTTCGATGCGTACATCGACTTGCAACCCGGCCGCGTGAGCTACCTGACGAACGATCTGCGCGCACGAGGGGCCCTCTCGCGCATCGGCGGGAAGAAAGTCCGTCTCCGGATCCGCCGGCACCGAATCCAAAATGTGCCGCGCTATCGCGCTCACGGCTACCTCGCCGGATTCAGTCGTCACTTTCGACGCGCCGGTTCCGAAGCGTCGTGCCGCCAAGGTTCGAACGCGACGTGCGTCGGGCAACGCGTGCAGGATCGCGAGATCGAGCTCGAGCTCTTCCAAGCGCTTGTCGTAGAGCGCAGAGGCAGGCGAGTTGGCCGCCAGAGCACGCGCCTCCTTGATCATGTTTTCCGCCCGCGAAGACCTCACGCGCAAAGGAAGCTGCCACGCTGGCGTCGGCATCTGTCCGCGATCGAGCGCGCCGATAAGCCGCTTGCGCTCTTCGACAGCGTTGATGGCGGTGAGCGCCGGCAGTAGTCGCGCCTCGACGCAGACTGCTACGAGCAGTCCGTCGAGCGTACGCGCTACGTCCACACCGAGGCTCACAGAAGCTCGGTTGCTCTTTCGGCAAGCTCAGACCGCTCGCCCTTGCTGAGCGTCACGTGTCCGGCAATCTTTTCCGACTTGAAGCGCTCGGCTACGATCGAAAGACCATTGCTCGCTGCATCGACGTAGGGATTGTCGATCTGGTACGGATCGCCCGTGAGGATGATCTTCGTGTCCGAACCGCAACGCGTGATGATCGTCTTCACTTCATGCGGCGTCAGGTTCTGCGCTTCATCGACAATCAAGAACTGATTGGGCAGCGAGCGACCGCGAATGTACGTGAGGGGCTCGACTTCGATGATGCCGCTCGCCACAAGCTCAGTGTAGCTGCGACCTTCAGTCGCGCGACCACGACCCGTCGAGAAGATGTACTCGAGGTTATCGAAGATGGGCTGCATCCACGGATTGAGCTTTTCTTCGAGATCGCCGGGCAGATAGCCGACGTCACGACCGAGCGGGAAAATCGGGCGCGAAACGAGCAAGCGAGCGTAGACGCCGTCGTCGATTACCTTCTTGAGGCCGGCAGCGATCGCAAGAAGCGTTTTGCCCGTACCGGCCTTACCCACCAACGTCACGAGGTTGATGGAATCGTCGGTGAGCAAATCGAGCGCAAAGCTCTGCTCGAGATTGCGCGGACGCACGCCCCACGTGCCTTCGCGCTGCGCGCGCAAAGGTTTGATGGCTTCGGCCTTGCCATCCACGCGCCCGAGTGCCGTGTGATTGGGTTGATTGCGATCGCGAAGCACGACGCACGCGTTCGCGTACAAGCCGATGGGTGCGCTCACTTCCGTGATGAGCACGTCGCCTTTGCCGCCAAGCTGATCGACGACCGCGGTGTCGACCTCGATCTCCACAATTCCGGTGTAGAGATCATCGATCGCGATGCGACCGCCTTCGTAGTTCTCGGCGCGCAAGCCAAGGGCATCGGCGCGAATGCGCAAGTTCGAATCCATCGTGACGAAGATGGTTGGCTTGCTCGGATTGGTGTCGCGCTCGGTCAGGGCCGTTTGCACGATGGCCAAATCCATCGCCGCGTTGTCGAGCTTGTGCTTCGACATGACGTCTTTGGGAACAGCGACGCGCAGCTTGCCGCCGCCTTCCAAGTTCGCGCCCTTATTCAGCGTGCCGCCAGTGATCTCACGCAGCTCGTCGAGGATGCGCGTGATCGTGCGCGCATTGCGTCCGAGCTCGCTCATCTCTTTTTTGAACTGGTCGATCTCTTCGATGACGTGGATGGGGATCACCACATCGTTGTCTTCGAACTTGTAGATCGCGCGGGGGTCGTGAAGGAGGACGTTCGTGTCGAGAACAAAGGTTTTTGACATCGTCCAAGACCGTAACACGAACCCCCATCACGCAAAGACGCTAGTTGAGCGCCGCGCAGCCCCCGATGGTGGCCAAAGGGCTATGGTGCTTGGAGCAGGCATTTGGGGCGCACTTCAAGGAGGAAGTTGCTAAACATTGGGACTTTCCGCGGCAAGTGCCCAAGCCATTTGTTAAGCTCTAGCAATGGCTGACCCCGCCGCACAAGAAAGCAAACCCGCGGGCAACGCGTTGCTCCTACTTTTTCTTCTCCTGCCGCTCAGCGCGATCGTTGGGCTCGTCTACCTCGTTCAGAGATTGTTCTTCTCGTCGGAGGAACTCGCGCGTTTCAATGTCATGCATGGTAGGGGCGAAACTACGTTCGAGGCCGCAGCCAACGACGAGCTCGACGTGCGCATGGACATACGATCAGACCGCCAACTCAACGACGCGAGCTTTGGAGAGATGTTGATTCGAGGCGACCTCCGTTTCGTGCTCACCGCGCCGGATGGGACGGCGCAGACCGTGCAGTGCCACGTCTACAACGGTTGGACGGAAACCACCCACTCGCGCGAGCGCTTGCGCCGCCCCTTTTTCGAAGGCGCCCAGAACGATTGCGCGCTACGCGCTCGCAAAGCTGGCACCCATCGCTTGCGAGTGGAAATCGACTGGCGTGGCGCACCCGTTCGTTCTGCGTTAGTCCGCGTATTGAAATGATGCGAGAGAGTTCTATTCCCCGCTCAAGTTCTCATCCCGGCTGAAGTGGTGCTATGTTCAAGCTAACCGCTGGGAGGACGCATGGCGATCAAAGAGGCCGGACGTTTCGAGATGGTGTCGCGGATCGCGGCGCTTCAGGACTACGACCAGTATCGCAACCTTCACTGGGAGGGTTCGTTCGAAGAGTACCTCGCGATCGCGCGCGAGCGTCCGCAGGTTACGCGCAACGCCTTCCAGCGCCTCTACGACATGGTCGTGAGCTACGGCGAAGAAGAGTACATCGACAACAAGAAGCGTCTTGTTCGCTATCCGTTCTTCGCTGATCCGATCGACGGCGGCAAAGATGCAGTCTTCGGTCTCGACATTCCGCTCATGCGTCTTGTGCACGTGCTGCAAGCAGCGTCGCAAGGTTACGGTCCCGAGAAGCGCGTCATCCTGTTGCACGGTCCGGTCGGCTCATCGAAGAGCACGATTGCGCGCATGCTCAAGAAGGGTGCTGAGCATTACTCGCGCACCGCTGAAGGCGCGCTCTACACCTTTCGCTGGGTGAACCTCGAAGGGACAGGCCTCACCGGCGAAGGCGCGCAGGAAGGCAACTTCCCCTGCCCCATGCACGAAGAGCCGCTTCGCCTGATCCCCATCGAATGGCGCGAGCGCGCGATGAAAGATCTTGCGCTTGGCAACGATCGCTTCCGCGTAAACGTGGCTGGCGATCTCGATCCGGCGTGCCGCTTCATCTTCAACGGTCTGATGAAAAAACACGGCGGCGATTGGGGCAAGGTTGTCTCCCAACACGTGCGCGTGCAGCGCCTCGTGCTCAGCGAAAAAGATCGCGTGGGCATCGGAACGTTCCAGCCCAAAGACGAGAAGAACCAAGATTCGACCGAGCTCACAGGCGACATCAACTACCGCAAGATCGCTGAATTTGGCTCGGATTCAGATCCGCGCGCCTTTAACTTCGACGGTGAGTTCAACATCGCCAACCGCGGCATCGTCGAATTCGTCGAGGTGCTCAAGCTCGACGTGGCTTTCCTCTACGATCTTTTGGGCGCTACCCAAGAGCACAAGATCAAGCCAAAGAAGTTCGCGCAAACGGACATCGACGAAGTCATCATCGGTCACACCAACGAAGCCGAGTATCGCAAGCTCTTGAACAACGAGTTCATGGAAGCGCTCCGCGACCGCACGATCAAGATCGACATCCCCTACATCACCAAGCTCAGCGAAGAGATCCGCATCTACAACAAGGACTTTTCAAAAGAGCGCCTGCGTGGCAAGCACATTGCGCCGCACACGCTTGAAGTTGCGGCGATGTGGGCCGTTCTCACGCGCCTTGAAGAGCCGAAGAAGCATCAGCTCTCTGCCATCCAAAAGATGAAGCTCTATGACGGCAAGGTTTTGCCCGGCTTCACGCAGGACAACGTCAAAGAGCTTCGCAAAGAAGGTAAGCGCGAAGGGCTCGACGGAGTCTCGCCGCGCTACGTCCAAGACAAGATTTCAAACGCGCTCGTACGTGATGGAGCGGAAGGCTACATCAATCCCTTCATGGTCATGAACGAGCTCGAGAAGGGCTTGCGTCATCACTCGCTCTTCTCGGACGAAGACCAGCGCAAGAAGTTTACCGAGGCTATCGGCGTCGTGAAGAACGAGTACGAAGAGATTGTGAAGAACGAAGTGCAGCGCGCGATTAGCGCCGACGAGGACGCCATCGCGCGACTTGCGGGCAACTACATCGACAACATTCGCGCTGTCACGCTCAAGGAAAAGGTCAAAAACCGCTATACCGGTCGCGACGAGGAACCGGACGAGCGCTTGATGCGATCGATCGAAGAGAAGATCGACATTCCGGAAAGCCGCAAGGAAGACTTCCGCCGCGAAATCATGAACTACATCGGTGCTCTCGCGATTGAGGGCAAGAAGTTCACCTACGACACGAACGACCGTCTGCGACGGGCGCTTGAGATGAAGCTTTTCGAGGACCAGAAGGACTCGATCAAGCTTTCGACCTTTGTCTCAAACGTCATCGACAAGGACACGCAGGACAAGATCGACGTCATTAAAGGCCGTCTTATCAAGTACTACGGCTACAACGAGGCTTCGGCCAATGACGTACTCGCGTTCGTGGCGAGCATTTTCGCGCGCGGAGACGTCAAGGAGTAGCGCAGCATTTTTGTGCTGTGATACTAATTCGGGCGTGAAACATACGATCCGCGCTTCTCTCTTTTCCCTTTTCGTCGTTCTCCTCGTTGGCGTTGCCAGCACTGCGTTTGCACAAGATGCGCGCGAGCGTTTTCGACGCGGTCAGACTGCGTACCAGCAGGGCGACTATGAAGGTGCCATCAGGGAATGGACCGCCGCGTATCAAGCTGATCCGCGTCCCTTGCTTCAGTACAACTTGGCGCAAGCGTACGAGCGTCTTGGACGCCTGACCGAAGCTCGCCAGGCGCTTGAGAACTACGTTGCGCACGCTGCGTCGGACGATACGAATCAGTCGGATGCACGCGCGCGCCTTTCTTCGCTTCGGGAACGTCTCTCGCACACCGGCGTACGTGTGAGCGGTGGTCCCGAAGGCGCATCGATCTTGATCGACGGTCACGATTGGGGACGCACTCCGCGCCCCGACATGATCGCGGTCGAACCCGGCACGCATCGTCTCATCGTTCGCCTTGCCGGCTATCAGGATTTCAATGCAACGATGGTTGTTCCGGCGGGCCAAACAGTCGACATGCCGATCGAGATGACCGCGAACCCCACAGCAGTCGCTACGCCTGCGCAGGCGGCCAGCACGACCGTCACGGACACGCCGCCGGTCACCGGCTCTGAAACTCCGATCGAAGCCCCGCGCCATTCAAACGCCTTGCCGATCGCCCTCATGGTCGGTGGCGGCGCCATCGCTGTAACAGGCCTCGTAGTCGGGATCATCGCCGTCGGCAAAGCAAGCGACGCACCCGCCTCGACGGGCCCCGAAGCCCGTTCGGCACGCACGCTCGGCATCGTTGCCGACATTGGCATGGGTGTGGGCATTGTCACTGCGGGTGTAGGCCTCGTGCTCCTTTTGGTGGGAGGCTCAAATGACGACGAACGTCCGGCGTCAGGGACCGCACAACTTTCGGTCACTCCTGTCGTTTCACAATATGGCGCTGGCGCAAGCGCCACTCTTAACTTTTAAAAAAGGCAAACACCATGCTCAAGCACGGCTTTCTCTTCGCGTGTCTGTGTACTCTCTTGAGCGGATGCTCCGTCCTCGTTTCGAGCACACTCGACGATAAGAACGGAGCCGATGGCGGCGGGCGCGATGGCGGTACGTTCGACATGGCTACCGCAGACCTGGGCGATGTCGACATGAACTCAGTCGATAGCGGCGGCGAACCGGACGCTACATTCGGAAGCTGCGATGGCATGGAGAACGGCGCCGCGTGCGGGCCGGGCGGTTCAACCGACTACATCTGCGTCAACAACGTTTGCGGACAATCTACGTGTGGCGACGGCTACGTTGACCCGGCTATCGGCGAAGATTGCGAAGACGGAAACCTGACGCCCTTGGACGGCTGCGAGCCATCGACGTGCAACTACACGTGCGCGACCAATGAGCAGTGCGATGACGACGAACCGTGCACCGGAGCTGAGACTTGCAGCACGGCGCTCCATCGCTGCCAGGGCGCCGCGGTGCTCCCATCCGAGAACTCGCCATGCTCGACCTTAGCCGTCGCGTCGGGCGTGTGTCGCAGCGGGATGTGCTCGCCCGCGGATTGCGGCGATGGTGTCACCGATATTTCCGTCGGCGAAGAGTGCGACGACGCGAACACCAACCCGGACGACGGCTGCAACAACTTCTGCCTGTACTCGTGTCGCGACGACAGCGAGTGTGACGACGGCGACGTATGCAACGGCAGCGCGACCTGTGACACCGACACACACAAGTGTACAACCGTCGACCCGCTGAACTGCGATGACAGCATGGGCTGCACCAGCGATAGCTGTGACCCGAGCTTTGGGTGCTCCAACATCCTCATGGATGGCGACGGCGACGGCGTCTCGCGCGAGCTTTGCTTCGACGGCTACGCTACCGACTGCGACGACAGCGACGCGACTTCGTATCCAGGCGCGCCAGAGATGTGCGGTGGGGGCGATCACAACTGCGACGGTGCTGCCGACAGCGAGACTACGTCAGTCACCTGCTACGAAGACCACGACGGCGACGGTTACGGAAATGCCGGCGTCACGATGTCGGGCTGCAGTTGCCCGAGCGGCTACATCCCTGAGCGCTCCGACCTTCTCTACGACTGCTTGGACGCGGTCAGCGGCGCGTACCCGAGCGCTCCCGCATTCCACACCGACTATGCGTCATGCAACCGCTACATGATTTCGGGCACCCTCCTCGTCTGCGTCGAGAAGAACTACGACTGGAACTGCAACTCGACGATGGAGAAGCAATACAACACCATCTCGACCGGATGCATCGCGTACAATGGCGCTTGCCTCGGCTCAGGCTGGATCGGCACAAGCGTGCCGGCGTGTGGCGTCGAAGCAGACTACCGCACCTGTCGTTTCAACATCGTGATCGGCGGCGGAACAGGCGCGTGCGCTGGCGTGGTGAACCCCGTCAAGCAGGCCTGTCGCTAAAGCCTGCTTGATCGACCCACCGTTCACAGATTCAACAAAGGTAAGTCCCATGTTCAAAAACGGTCTGATCGGTGCGTGTCTTTGTCTTCTTCTGAGCGGTTGCTCGATACTCGTATCGAGCGCACTGGACGATAAGACTGACGCAGGCGGTGGCTCTTCGGACATGGGCCCCGGCACCGACATGAGCACGACAGATGGCGGCGGCGACACCGACGCCATGGTCGTCAATTGTGTGGGTATGGATACCGGAACGAACTGCTCCGCGCCGGGAACCACTGGATTTATTTGCCGCAACGGCCTCTGCCAGACCAGCACGTGCAATGACGGCTACGTCGACACCGCGAATGGCGAAGAGTGCGAAGACGGCAACGAGGTCTGGGATGACGGTTGCGATCCGGGAGCGTGCACGTTCACGTGCCGCGAGAATGGCCAGTGCGACAACAGCGAGGCATGCGACGGCGTCGAAAGCTGTGGGCCCGATCATATATGCCAGAGCGGAACGCTGCTTGCCGACAACACACTCTGTGCGCTCGAAGGTGGAACCGACGGCCAATGCAACGCGGGCAGTTGCGCTCTCGCGACGTGCGGCAACGGCGCACCGGATGACGGCGAAGAGTGCGATGACGGGAACGACAACGACGACGATGGCTGCAAGCGTAACTGCGAGTACTCATGCCACGTCGACGGCGATTGCGGCGGCAACGCATGTGATGGTTTTTCCACCTGCGACACCACGGCGAGCCATAAGTGCGTTGGCGGCACGCCGATGGTTTGCGATGACCGCGACGACTGCACAAGCGATAGCTGCGACCCATTCAAAGCGGAGTGCAGCTTCGTCCTAGCGGACGTCGATATGGACGGATTTCCGGCTGTCGAATGTTCGAGTCGGCCCTTTGATTGCAACGACGCAGATGCATCGATTCACCCCGGCGCTCCCGAAGGGTGCGACGACGTGGACAACGACTGCGACCCGTCGACGCCCAGCGACTCGATGATGATGGTTGCGTGCTACCCCGACGTCGACAGAGACATGTACCCGGATACTTCGGGACCGTCGATTATGGCATGCGGCTGCCCGGAGAATACCCATGCCGCCCGGGCCGATGGACTCGTTGATTGCTTCGACTCGACGCGACCGGGAGGCGCCAATGCGCATCCGTTACAGCCGATGTATTCCCCGAATAGCTACTGCGATTTCGCGATTTGTCGCACGCCCAGCTTCGACTGGAACTGCGACGGCACGGAAGAACGGCGCGACACCGTCCTGTCGAGCTCCTGCGTCCGGGGGGGGCCCACGGGTTGCGCGGGTTCCGGCTGGGTTGACAGTGTACCGGCGTGCGGCGAAGAGGGCATGTATCGCAGATGCGAAGGGTCCCCTTCCTCGGAGACGTGCATAGGTTCGATCGAGACAATTAAACAGGTCTGCCGCTAAGAGGCGCTGTGCGCTAGCGATCTGAACGAGGGCCCCGTACACTAAGGCTACGTGTCCCTCAAGATCGATCAGGATCACGGAAGGTTTCGCGCCATTGTGCGTGGGCGGATTCGTCAGAATCTGAAGAAGTACATTTCCCAAGGCGAGCTGATCGGCAAACAGGGCAAGGAACGCGTAAGCATTCCTATCCCGCAGATCGATATCCCGCGCTTTCGCTACGGGGACAAAGATCAGGGCGGCGTCGGCCAAGGCGAAGGCAACGAAGGCGATCCGCTTTCAGGCGAAGAGGCCGAAGGAGAATCGGGCGCGGGCAAGGCGGGCAAGGACGCCGGCGAGCACGCGCTCGAAGTCGAAGTAACGCTCGAAGAGCTCGCACAGATTCTGGGCGAAGAGCTCGCGCTTCCCAATATCGAAGACAAGGGCAAGAGCAAGATCATCAATCAGAAGGATCGCTACGTTGGCATCCGCCGCGTTGGTCCTAACTCGTTGCGCCATTTCAAGCGCACCTTTCGCCAAGCGTTGCGGCGTCAGGTTTCGACGGGCACCTACGATGCGAAGCGACCGGTGATCATTCCCGTGCGGGACGATATGCGCTTCCGCTCTTGGAAAACGGAGACGGAACCCGTCGCAAACGCAGTGATTATCTACATGATGGACGTCTCGGGCTCGATGGGCGACGAGCAAAAAGAGATCGTGCGCATCGAGTCGTTCTGGTTGGACGCGTGGCTCAAGCATCAATACAAGGGGCTTGAGACGCGCTTCATCATTCACGACGCGGTGGCACGTGAAGTCGATCGCGACACGTTCTTCCGTACGCGCGAATCAGGCGGCACGATGATTTCGTCGGCCTACAAGCTCGCGTCCGAGATCATCGAAAAGGACTATCCGGCGAGTGAGTGGAACATCTACCCCTTTCACTTCAGCGACGGCGACAACTGGAGCGTGGACGACACCATGCTCTGCATCGATATTTTGAAGCAGAAGCTTTTGCCGGTAAGCAATGTCTTCTGCTACGGCCAGGTCGAAAGCCCTTACGGCTCCGGTCAGTTCGTAAAGGACTTGCGCGAGCATCTGCGCACCGACGAACGCGTGATCACCAGCGAGATTCGCGACCGCGATGCGATCATGGGCTCGATTCGCGAGTTTCTTGGAAAGGGCAAATAGGATGAGCGCGAAATTCGCTCTAAAAACCGCCCTTCCCACCTATCTCTACGATGAGAAGGTGAAGATCGAGAAGTACGCGAGAGACTTCGGGCTCGATTTCTTCCCGACGCTTTTCGAAGTCCTCTCGTATGACCAGATGAATGAAGTCGCAAGCTATGGCGGCTTCCCCAACCGCTATCCGCACTGGCGCTTCGGTATGGAGTTCGAGCAGCTTTCGAAGAGCCACGAGTATGGGCTCTCCAAAATCTACGAGATGGTGATCAACAACACACCGAGCGTTGCTTACTTGCTCGAGGGCAATAGCATCGTCGAGCAGAAGCTCGTGATGTCGCACGTGCTGGGTCACGTGGATTTCTTCAAGAACAACTTCACGTTCAAGACGACCAATCAGGGCGTGGATGCCGAGACGGGTCAGCCGCTGCGCAAGTGGATCGACACGATGGCCAATGACGGCTCCCTTGTGCGTCGATGGATCAAGCGCATCGGCATCGAGAAAGTCGAAGAGTTCATCGACAACTGCTTGAGCCTAGAAAACCTCATCGACCCGCAGAAGCCTTACGCGCCCATCGTCGCGAAGAAGGTTCACGAAGACGAGTACGAGAATCCCTCCACCGAGCATGCGGCCGAGATTCCGCGCTTGCGCGTGGACCGCGATTATATGCGCGAGTACATCAATCCCGAATCCTTCCTCCAGTCGCAGCAGAAGAAGATCGACGACGAGAAAGAGCGCGAAAGAAAGTTTCCGGAAAAACGCGATCGCGACGTACTGGGTTTTTTGATCGACCACGCGCCGCTCGATCGCTGGGAGCACGAGATTCTCGGCATCATTCGCCGCGAGGCTTACTACTTCGCGCCGCAGATGCAGACCAAGATCATGAACGAGGGCTGGGCCACTTACTGGCACTCCAAGATCATGACCGAGAAGGCATGCGATTCGTCCGAGATCATCGACTACGCCGATCGAACGGCTGGCGTCCTTGCGACCGCGCCAGGTCAGTTCAATCCGTACAAGCTTGGTGTGGAGCTCTTCCGACACATCGAAGAGCGCTGGAATCGCGGTCAGTTTGGCAAAGAGTGGGAAGATTGCGACACGCTCGAAGGACGTCGCAACTGGGATCGCCGCATGGGCGCTGGCCGCGAGAAGGTCTTCGAAGTTCGCGCGCACTACAACGACATCACGTTTATCGACGAGTTCTTGACGCCGGAATTCGTCATCGAACAAAAGATGTACGCGTTTGGCTACAACCAGCGCAACGAGCGTTACGAGATCGAAACGCGCAAGTACAAGGACGTCAAAGAGAAGCTTCTCTTTCGCCTCACCAACGGTGGCCAGCCCTTCATCTACGTCGAAGACGCCAACCACGCCAATCGCGGCGAGCTATTGCTACAGCACGATCACCAAGGGCTCGATCTCAAACTCGACTACGCGCGCGAGGTGTTGAAATCACTCGTGCGCATCTGGAAGCGCCCGGTGGAGATCCACACCATCATCGAAGAGAAGCCCGCGCTTCTACGTTTTGATGGAACGGAACACGTCCAGCGCTCCCGCTGATCGTAAGCGTCGCAGCGGGGACTAGAGGCCTGTGCAGAACACGAGGCGAAATGAGAACGGATGATCGGCACCGTTAGCGACTGAGTCGTCGTGCGTGAACTCGCGGTTGCGAGTGGGGTCGGGGTCGGCTTGAAGCGCCAGATGCTTGCAAAGAATGTCGCCTTCGACCTGAGGATTTCCCATCGAGTCCATGGTGAGACGAATGTCGCTCATCTGGCAGGGCTGCGTGGGGGTCGGCTGGCCCGAGCCGCATGCACCCGTATATGTGTTGGCGCCCTCGGTGAAAGTCATGCGACATGCGGTGCTGGTCTGAAGGCCGGCAGCGTTGAAGGTTGCGTTCTCGACGCGAACACCGGAGCTCGTTGAGCCTTCGGTCTGCACGACGCGAAAGTTCAGAGAATGCGAGTCGCCGTTAACTCCAACCGCGCAACTTACGCTCAGACCATTTTCCCCGTTCTGGTCGTTGATGTCGTGGCGAACGCTCAAGCAGCCACCGCCGCCTAGATCCTGCGACTCCTGGCAGCGGACCGAGTAGATCATGTCTGCATAAGGCTGCAGCGGCGCGTCGTCTTTGCAACCAACGCCCAGGAGCCCTGCGAGAACCACGAACATTACTAGTGATGCGCGAGCCATGAATGCCTCCGAGAAGTTATGAAGAAGAGTAACAACCCTAAGGCGATGCAGCAAACTACCGTGTGCTTGCCAGAAGCGCGTTGTCGAGATCGGCACGCAGATCGTCAACGGACTCAAGCCCCACCGAGACGCGTATCAAACCGTCCACAATGCCCAATTCGCTCGCGTTTCGGCAGGAACTGAGCCGTGCGTCATGACGGCGGGGAGCTCGATCAGCGACTCGACGCCGCCCAAGCTCTCCGCGCAAACAAAGATTTTCACTGTCTCGAGAAGTTTGCGCGCGGCCGTTGCACCGCCCTTAACCACGAACGAGATCATGCCACCAGGCAACGCCATCTGCTTCTTGGCAAGCGCAAGCTGTGGATGGCTCGCAAGGCCTGGGTAATAGACGCGCTCCACCTGGGGGTGCTTCTCGAGGAACGTTGCGAGTGCGAGCGCGGATTGCGCGTGACGCTCCATGCGAACGGGCAATGTTTTCACGCCGCGAAGCACGAGGAAGCAATCGAACGGGGACGGAACCGCGCCCATCGCGTTTTGCAAGAAGCGCAACCGCTCGGCGAGCGCTTCGTTGCTCGTGATGAGCACTCCGCCGACCACATCGCTGTGGCCGTTGATGTACTTCGTGGTCGAGTGCATGACGAGGTCCGCACCAAGCGAAAGCGGACGCTGTATCACCGGCGTTGCGAACGTATTATCAACGCCGACCAAGGCACCATGCGCACGGCCAATCTTGGCCACGGCTTCGATGTCGACGAGCTTCAACATTGGATTGGTTGGCGTCTCGATCCAGACGAGCTTGGTGGTCGTACGCATCGCTGCTTCGACTTTTTTCAGGTCGGTCATGTCGACCCAAGTCGTCTCGATTCCAAAGGGCGCCATCACCTTGTCGAGAATGCGGAAGGTGCCGCCGTAGACGTCGTCGCAAGCCACGACGTGGTCGCCAACTTTCAGCGTGTGAAAGAGCGTTGTCATCGCAGCGCAGCCGGTCGCAAACGCGATGCCATGCTTGCCGCCCTCTAGACCCGCCAGACAATTCTCGAGCGTCTGGCGCGTCGGATTGTTGGTGCGGGAGTACTCAAACCCCTTATGCACGCCAGGACCCGCTTGCGCGAATGTGCTGGCGAGCACGATCGGCGGCATCACCGCGCCCGTCATCGGATCGGGTTCTTGGCCTGCATGAATGGCCAGCGTTTCGATTTTGTGAGTGTCGTGAGTCATCGTGATCCCAGAGTAAGGCCGTACAGACGATAGCGGCGATCAAGGCGTGCGCCCATGCTCTCGCAGGCGCGGTTGATGAGGTCGTTGTCTTCGAGCGTCCATCCGATTTCGCCGCCAGGAATGCCGAGCTCCTTGCTGCGCAACGCTGTCTCGATGCAAAGCAGCGACTCGAGGCCGCGCTTGCGATGACTCGGCAAAATTCCCAGCGTGAAGAGGCGCGCGGAGGTCACCTTCTTCATCCCCGTAAGCAACTTGTACCAGCCAAAGGGGAAGAGCTTGCCGTTGCGCGGCATGACTTCGTTCACATTGGGCAGGGTTACGGAAAAGCCTACGGGCTTGCCCTTGTCTTCGACGATCAAGACAAGGCTTGGGACGATGATCTGCTTCAAATCCTTTGCAATCGTCGCGAACTCTTCGCGACTCACGGGAACGAAGCCCCAGTTCTTCTCCCAACTGCCGTTGTAGAGATCGAAAATCAGCGCGACCTCTTCTTCGAACTTGCTCATGTCGGCGCCGCGAATCGTCACGCCCAGGCGCTTTTTCACTTTTTCGCTGATGCGGTGAAAGCGAGCAATTTTCGGATCCTCAAGGCCTTTGCTTACGTCGATCCACCACGCGTAGAGGTCCTTCGCTTTGCCAAATCCGTAGCTCGTGATGAGCGCTTCGTAATAGGACGGGTTGTAAGTCATCTCGATCATCGCCGGACGCGAGAAATTTTCAGCGAGAAGTCCCACTTGATGATTGGTAGTGAAGTTGAACGGGCCGATCACTTCGGTTGCGCCCTGCTGCGTGACCCACTTCACGGCTTCGTCGAGCAGCGCGTGAGCCACTTGGCGATCGTCAATACATTCAAAGAAGCCGAACCAGCCGGCTTTCACACCCTGGTACTCGTTGTACGCGCGATCGATGTGCGCCGTAATGCGCCCGACGATACGGTCTCCGCGATAGGCAAGCATGGGCTTGATGTCGAGGGACTTGAGCGCCGCGTTGTGCGCAGTGTCCAAAAACTTCATTCGCTCCATCCGAAGGGGCGTGATGAAGTTGGGATCGTCCCGATAAACGTCATAGACCATGTCGAGGAATTTCGCGCGGTCGGACTTCTTGGCGAGGTCGATGGTCTCAATGCGAATGCCTGCGCGGTCGGTCACGCGTGAGTTTGGCACCGCCGAAGCCCGCGGCAGATTCTCGGGGGGCTTGCCGAAGGGATGCTCCGTCGTTGCGGTAGATGCTTGGGTCGACGCCTCTTGATGCTCCACAAAAACTCCTTCGTTGCGGCGGAGGATCCCGTACCCGAGAGCCCCGCGCAAGCAAAGCGCGCGTGTGCACGAAAGCCCCTATCTGCTAGGCTCGGCGCCTCGTTTTCCAAGAGCCCCCCAATGCCTAATTTCATGCCGATTCTGGGTCAAACGCCCGCGTCTTCCGCCGCCGCCCAAGCCGACGTCGAAACCCCCATGCGCACCCACCGCCGCTTCGACCGTGCTGCGCGCTTGATCGGCGAGCCTGCCCTTCATCGGTTGATGACGTCGCGGGTCGTGATCTTTGGAATGGGTGGGGTCGGTTCGTTTGCAGCCGAGGCGCTTTCGCGCAACGCCGTCGGCGATCTTGTGCTCGTGGATTTCGACGATGTGTGCGTGACCAATACCAATCGTCAGCTCCACGCGATGAAGGGCAATATTGGCAAGCGCAAGGTCGACATCATGGCCGAGCGTTGCGCGATGATTCACCCAACCGGCACCGTGACGCCCGTCGCCAAGTTTTACAACGCGGAGAACAGCGAAGAGCTCCTTGACGGCAAAATCGACTTTGTCGTCGACGCTATCGACAACATGACGGCCAAGGCGCATCTGCTTGCAACGTGTGTCGCGCGAAAGATTCCTGTCGTCTCTTCGATGGGAGCGGCGGCTCGACTTGATCCGACACGCGTGCGCACGGCGGACATATCCGAAACGGAAAAGGACCCGTTCGCGCGCTCCTTGCGCAACCTCTTGCGCGAAAAGCACAACATCGATTGCCGCAAGGAAGCAGGGCCCGTCGGTATCACCGCGGTGTTCAGCGATGAAACGCCGATTGCGCCTGCGCCCATCTCCTACGATGCCGAAACTGGCTTTGTGTGTGTTTGTCCCAATAACAACAACGGCATGCACACCTGCGAGAAGCGCTCGCGGATCGACGGAAGCGCGGCCTTCGTAACAGGAACCTTTGGGCTAGTTTGCGCGAGCGTCGTAGTTCGAAAGCTCAGCGCGCAGCAAGAGTGAGCACGCATGCCGAGCGACGCTGCTCAGCTCGAAGTTCACCGTGTGGCCCTGACGGGGCATTGCTATCGGATGCTCGGCTCCGGTGTGGATGCCGACGACGCTGTCCAAGAGACCATGGTGCGGGCCTGGCGCAGCCTCGATGGTTTCGACAACCGTTCGTCGTTGCGCACCTGGCTCTACCGTATTGCAACGAACGTTTGTCTTGATGCGCTGGCCGATCGCTCACGTCGCGCGCGCCCGATGGAAGAAGGACCGGTGGGCACTCCGGACGATGTGCTCGAAACTCGCCCGCGCACTCATTGGCTCGAGCCCATTCCCGACGTTCGTGCGCTGCCGCTCGATGTCGATCCAGCCGAGCGTTTGGCGTTACGCGAAAGTATTCGTCTTGCGTTCGTATCGGCACTGCAACACTTGCCCGCCAAGCAGCGTGCGTCGCGCTACGACGTCGATGCTTTGACGTCGCTTCTTCGCGATGACGCGATCCTCTCCATGCCGCCCTACACCTTATGGCTACAGGGTCATAAGGCCATTCACACATGGCTCAGTGGGCGCGGTGCGGGTTGCCGCGGCTCTCGCATGATTCCCGTCGCCGCCAGTGGGCTGCCCGCATTTGCGCAGTATCGCGTCGACGCGAACGGCGGTCACAAAGCTTGGGCTACCCTCACGCTCGAGCTTTCGGGCGAACGCGTCGCGCGTATGACGTCGTTCCTCGACGCCGAGACACTCTTTCCCATGTTCGATCTGCCAATGATGTTGCCAGGCTAAGCTGCAGCGGGCGGCGGTACGACCCACTTGAAAAGCGTGTCAGCGACGAAGCGCGCATGCGCATCGGGAAGACCCGCGCCAAGTTCAAACGAACCGTCCGTGGTGTACACGGATACGTAGTAGGTCGTCACGGACACAGTGCGGCGTCGATTGGAAAGATCGCGTTCCGCTGCGGCGATACTCACAATCTCGTTCACCGGCAATGAGCGCTTTTTGAACGGCCATGGAATTGGCCTCTCGCTAACAGTAAAGACGCCGCTTGCGACGCGCACAAAGGTTCGATTGAAGAGAGCGCGAACCACGATGTAGGCCGCGACGAGCGCTAGGGCGAACTGCAACGCTGCTATCCCCCAGTGCATGCCATGAAGCAAGTTCATGAAACCGGAATAGCCAAGGGCCACGCAAAGCAGCGCCGCATAGAAGGTGACTACGGGCGGCTTCGTACGAAACGAAATCGAGCGCGCGCCGCCGTCCCCCTGCAGGTGGTTGTTTTCGACTACCTCGATCCCGTTGGGCCGAACCGACATTGCTACCCCCAATGTTGTTCTTAGCACTTTGCGCTGTGGTGCACTTTTTTTTGTCGACACCGATGACTTTTCTGCGCCGCGGCAGTCGAACATGAAAGGAGACGAACATGTCGATTCAGGAGATCACGCCCTATTTGAATTTCGATGGCAACGCGGCGACTGTCATTGCGCACTACGAAAAAGTGCTCGATGCCAAAGTGGAAACGCTTATGCGCTTCGGTGACGTGCCAGGAATGGACGTAGCAAAAGACCACATGGGGCGCATTATGCACGCTCGTCTGCGCATCGGTGATGAGGGCGTCTTCTTCAAAACGTTCACCAAGAAAGAGATCGCGAACACTGGGACTCACACCGAAGGCATAATCGCTCTCTCCTACAACTCGCGTGAAGAGGTCGATGCGATCATGAAGATTGTTCTCGAAGCGGGCGGCAAAGCTGTACTGCCGCCGGTTGACCATGGCTTCATGTATGGCGCGAGCTTCTACGATCTGGACGGCCACCATTGGGAGCCGTTCTGGATGGATCCAAAGGGTCCGCCCAAGCAGTGAGCGGAAGTCGCACAGGAAGAGCTGCACTCATTCATTTCAAATCAGGAGGTGCCCATGAAATACGTAGACGGCTTTATCATTCCGGTCCCCAAGAAGAAGCTTGCGACTTACAAAAAGTGGGCGAAGATCTGTAGCAAGGTTTGGCTCGAACACGGCGCGATCGAGTACGTGGAAACCGTCGGCGACGACGTGCCCATGGGCAAGGTCACTTCGTTTCCTCGCAGCGTGAAGCTGAAGAGCGACGAAGTCGTGGTCTATTCGTGGATTGTTTATAAGTCGCGCGCTGCTCGTCAGAAGGCCAGTAAGACCGTTATGAAAGATCCGCGCTTGGCCGGCATGATGGACCCGAAGAAGATGCCCTTCGACGGCAAGCGCATGATCTTCGGCGGCTTCGTGCCGTTCTTGGACGTGCGCAAGAAGTAACTGAACGTTGCGCGTGCGCGATCCGGTTAGGTTGACGTAGGCGCTGTCCAGCGCAAGACCGGATTGCGCGCCGCGCGCGTCTCGTCCAGGCGACGAAGATTCGTCATGTGAGGCGCTCCCTTCACCTTTTCGGGTTCCTTGTGAGCCTCTTCGTCGATCTTCTTCATGACGTCGACAAACTGGTCCAGAGTCTGCTTCGACTCCGTTTCGGTCGGCTCCACGAGCATCGCGCCCTTGACGACGAGCGGGAAGTAAACCGTCGGCGGATGAAAGCCGTAATCGATGAGACGCTTTGCTATGTCGAGCGTGGTCACGCCGGTGTCGCGCAAGTGCTTGTCGTTGATCACGACTTCATGCATGCACGTCGTGTCGTAGGCGACGTTCCAGGTTTCGCCGAGCGCTGCGCGGAGGTAGTTCGCGTTTAGCACGGCCATATCGGTCGCGGCCTTCAAGCCTTCGGCGCCAAGCTCGCGCATATACGTATAGGCGCGAACCATCATACCGAAGTTTCCGTAGAACGAGCGCAAGCGACCAACGCTCGCATCGCGGTGAAAGCTGAGCTTGAACTTGCCGTCCTCGGCTTTTTCCACCGTGGGCGAAGGCGCAAACGGATCGAGCAGTTTCTTGTAACCAACCGGACCGCAGCCGGGACCGCCACCGCCGTGCGGCGTTGTGAAAGTCTTGTGCAGATTGAACTGCATCACATCGATGCCCAAATCACCGGGACGAACGCGGCCCATAAGCGCATTGAGATTCGCGCCATCGCCATAAACAAGCGCGCCCTTGTCGTGAAGCATCGTTGCGATCACGGGCAAGTTGCTTTCGAAGAGCCCCAGTGTGTTGGGATTGGTGAGCATGATCGCCGCGACGTCATCGCTCAGGTAAGGCGCAATCGCCGACGGCTCAACAATGCCGTTTTCCCCACCGGGGAATGCAACGGTGGTAAATCCGTTGAACGCGCATGATGCAGGATTGGTTCCGTGCGCGGTCTCGGGTACGAGAACCTTCTTCGGGCTGCGACCCTGCGCCTCGTGGTAGGCGCGAATCATCATCAAGCCCGCAAGCTCACCTTGCGCGCCCGCCGCGGGCTGAAGCGATACGCGATCCATGCCGCACACTTCGGCAAGACCTGCTTCGAGATGCCACATCAACTCGAGCGCACCTTGAATTTGCGACTCGGGTGCGTACGGATGCAAACGCGCGAAGCCGGGCAGGCGTGCCGCCCACTCGTTGACCTTCGGGTTGTACTTCATCGTGCACGAGCCAAGCGGATAGAAGGTATTGTCGATGGAGTAGTTCCACTCCGACAGGCGCACGTAGTGACGGAAGACTTCGGGCTCGCTCAACTCGGGCAGGGGCGTGCCGTCTTTGCGGAACTGCGCGCCAAAGAGCGCCTTCGGATCGGCTTTGGGAACATCCATCTCGGGCAACGACGCGCCCGTACGCCCTTCGGCACCACGCTCGAAAATTAAGGGCTCCTCGAACACCACTCCAGAGCTTGCAGAACTACGCATGGGTCCTTATCGCCTACCTTCGGCGCCGCAATCTAGGGGCTACCCTTTTCTCCTGCAAGCAAGTACGAATGCGGCATGCGATTTCTATCGATTCTCGCATTGGGCCTATGTTTCAGCGCATGCGGCGGCGGGCAATACGGGTTTACCCGTGAATACGTGACTCTCTCGGACGAAGACGACTACGCGGACGCCGCGCAGGAAGTCAGCTACGAAGAGGTCAAACGCGATCCAGCAGCATTCCGTTCGCAAACCATCGGCTGGTTTGGGGTGGTTACGGCCGTCGAGCTCGATGCGTCGACGGGCGCAGCACGTGTCGCCATGACCCAACGCATCCATCAAGATCGTCATCTTTGCGCCGACGAACGCGAGTCTTCATGCCGCGTCACCGTATCCGATCGCGCAAACGGGCCCTTCACGGCTGTGGTCACGCTCAGGCCAGAGGACCGGGCCGGTGAAGATCACGTTTGGGTCGGCTCACTATTAAAAGTCTACGGCTCACCGAGTGGCGACTTCGACGCCGAAGGTGGACCTGTAATTACAACGCATTACTACCGCCACTGGCCGCACGGCGCGTATGTCACTACAGCTGACCGAAATAGAATGCGCCGTTAGCTCGCTACGTCAGAAAGCCGGCCATCAGCGCCGCAACTAGGGAGGCCGTGAATGACACGCTTTTGGATGACGACTGCGCTTTTGGTTAGCGTCTCGATTTTTGGTACGGGCTGCGTCGTTAGCAGTCGGGCTGACACCTACGACGAATGCATCGACTCCTCCGATTGCCGCGCAGGCGATACTTGCACGCGCGTCATCACGGATATCTCGGACGGCAACATGTGCACGCACGGTTGTTCACCAGGACGTACGATCTGCGGAGGGCCCGCGGGCCTCGGTGGCTCTTGCTACATGATCTTTGGCGATCCTGACCCGAGCAACTTCATCTGCTACCAACGTTGCTTCGACGATTTCGATTGCTTCTCGGGCTCGCGCTGCTTCGATGCGACGATGGGCGGAGCCGCAACCGATAGCGTTTGCTTCCCAGTTCGCTAGTCATCTTCGCGCCGAATGCTTTCAAATCCACCGTGGCTCGCGCTGCGGTGGATTTGCTACGTCTGGGGCTTTTCGCTACGGGCGCTTGCGCAGCAGCGCAGAGTTTCGCGAGGGTTATTGCGTGTTTTTGCAGAAACGGATTTCGGCACGGCTTACGCAATAGAGACGAGTCGGAGGGTCCAATGACTCGCTTCAATAAGACTATGCTCGCGGCAGTGCTTGGAGTTGTTTCACTCGTAGGCGCAGTCAGCTCGACCGCCGAAGCGCAGGTTGGACGCTCACGCCTGCGCCTGGGTCTGCAGGGCGATGTCGGCGGCATCCAGAATACTGACGCCGGATTTGGCGTAGGCATGACCGGCCAGCTTGGCATTCAGCACAACCGCCTCTTTGCGACTTACTACCAGCCGCGTTTCTTTGCGGGCGGCTATGTGGATGGTAACTCCAGCGGTGGCATCGTCGCGATCTACAACACCTTCATGTTCAACCTCACCTTCGCGAACGTGTTTGAGATTGGCCTTGGCCCCTCGCTCGATCTCGGGGTTGCGAACGTTTGTCCGGAACGCCGTTCCAACGGCAACTGCGACGGTTTCGGTGGCGTGTTCTTTGGCTCCGATTTCCGATTGGCCGTCGTGATCGGCGGCGGTCGTGATGATCGGCGAGGCGGCTTCGTGATTGCCTTCCACTCGCATCCGACCTGGATTGGTAATCATTCGATCGCGACGTTTACGCTCGGCTTCGGCTTTCAGTTCTATTGATCGCGTAGCTTAGTGCGACCGAGGGCGGCGCCATTTTCGTAACTCGAAAATACCGAAGATGAGCGCCGCAAAACCTATCCCCACGGGCATCGCCATCGCCCATTTGGACAAGAAATCGTCCACCGCGACCTCGTTCGGATAGGCCGGATTGAAAAGCACGACGCGGTGCTCACCGACGATCGAAGGCTCATTGTCGTGACTGCCAGCGATCACCTGGTGCAACGTGCCGTCCGGCCGCTGGTACTCGACACGCGCCATGTAGCTGATGCTGTTGTTACGACCGGAGTAGAGTTGGGATCCAACAACGACGCCATCGATGCGCTGCGCGTGCGAGAGCACTTGGTATTTATGCCAGCCGATGGGAAGAGTGACGCCGGTCAGAAAAAGACCGATCACGATCGCAACCACGCTGGTCCATTTCGAGCTCTTCTTCTGCGCCAAAACACTCGCATCAGGGATCGCTTTTCCGACATCGGGAATTTGTCCAAGAGTCAGGTGCGATTGCATATGTCGCAGATACGCAAGCACTTCATCGGGGTTGTAGATTTGAAATTTGTGTCGCCTGCCGCTGTGAAGAGTGAGCTCTAGCGTGATCGAATCGATGGCGCGCGCGGATTCTAACTCCGTATATGCGTACTCATGGTTACCACCGAGCAATCGAGGAAAGGTAAAGCCAGTTGGCGTTAGTAAAATCTCGCGACGACGCGCAAACCAGTAGGTGCCAAAGAGCCAGACAAAAACGAAGGGCAGAAACGGCAGCACGCCGAGTACGGGGTTGGCCTTCATGGCCTCTGCGCTCGAATCGAGCAGAGATCCCGATCCGGACAGCCCTACAAAAAAGAACGTACAAAGAAGCGGGAAGCCCATCCACATCAGAATCATCAAAACCAGGGGCGTGGTCTTCGCCAAGAAGTGCAGCGTAACCACTCCGCTCGTACGACCGAGCTCACGCAAAATTTCCTGCGCCTCTTGCTCGGAATTGACCATGAAAGTGAGATTCTCGTCACCACGCACTTGCAGCTCGTGCGTTGCACCTTTGGGGCAGTAGAGAACGTCGCGCGCTTTGGCGTTGGACATCAAGAGCTCGCCGCTCTGCTCGTCGCGCAATCCTTCGTACGACGGAACGATGCGCGCCTCGCGTCGACGTGTCGTCATGGAGAATGCGATCCAGCCCAAATACAGGACGGTGAATACTGCCCGACCAATCTCAAAGGCGACGGCGGTTCGCTCGTGAGGCAGCACGACCATCAACGCCATTAGAATGAGAACGCCCAGCATTCCTAGAGGCATCGTGAATCGCGCACGCGGATTCGGCGTCACCAGTCGTGCTGGATAACTTACGCTCACGCTAACTCGTAGTTGCAAACGCGTGCGACAACTGCTCTACGTCGGTACGATCAAATGCTGCCGTGAAGATGTAGGGAAGATTGGTTCTCTCAAGCTTGAGCGTGTCATCCAAGCGCTTTTCAGCGTCTTCCTGAACGCCTTCCCGCAAGGCGCGCGCGCGCGACGCAAGAACCAATGACGCAAGCGTCGTTCCGGGCGAGAGCTTCTTCGGCAACTCGCAAATCTCTTTACGTTCCTCGGCGGAGAAGAGCGGCGGCAAGACTGCGTTCAAAACCAATCGCGCTACCGGAAGCTTGAGCTCGCTAGTGACTGCGGCGTAAAGCTCGATGGTTTCATTGGCGGGCATCTCTTCAGCGAGCGAAACGAGCACAACGCCGGAGCGCTCGGCGTCCTGAAAAAGACTCCACGCCTTTTCTGCTTCGCGCCGCAAAAGGCCTGGCGGCGCGACGTCCATCAGCACCTTCGGAACACGCAACATGTCGAGGCCGTGGCCAGTCGCTGGCGCATCGAGAATCACCATGTCGTATTCGGGCCGGCCGTTTTCAACGGTGGTCGCGTGGTAGTACGCCTTGCCGAGCATCGTCCAGGCATCGAGGCCCGGCACACCCTTCAGGAACGCAGCGACGAAACGATTTCCGAAGATCGTGTTGGCGAGGGTCTTGGACTTCAAGACGATGACGCCATACTCGGTGAGCGCCGTCTCGGGGGACATGTTCACCGCGTCGATGTTCGGCAAGACCGTTCGCACTTTATCGTCGATAGGCGCGACGTTATAGAGCTCGGAGAGACGCTCTTTCGTATGGCACATGGCGACGAGCACGCGCTTACCTCGACGGGCCGCTTCCATGGCGATCGCCGCACTCACGGTCGTCTTGCCGACGCCACCTTTGCCGATGACGATGAGAAAACGTCTGTCGAAAATGGCGCTCACGCGCCGCTACGATGGAGGCTCCCGGTGCTACATGCAAGACAGAGTTGAGCGACCGCGGGACCCAAGGAGGGTTCGGTCGCTCCGCCACGCACCGCCAAGAGCCGCACCGCCGTCCGTGTCGATCGCCCGCACGAGCACACAAAGGAGTGATCGCGATAACCGGGCGTCGCGCCTCCGATGAGGCCGCGCATGCGCTTACGACCAACACCCGCCACCAGGCCTTGAAGAGGCGGGAGGGTTGTCTTCGACATGCCGGGCTGCCCGTCGTCGAAGGCGACGAGCACGCCCCCATGAGTCTCCGGCAATACCACCGTCGAAGAGGGATGCTTCGTGGCTTTGGCCCCCGCGGCAAGCAGCGCGCTGAGCGTTTCGTCGGCGATCGACGCGGGCATGCTACGCGCGAGGACCCACGGTAGAGGAGGCGCAGGCCCCCCAGCGCTCTTGCCGTCGCCAAGCGCAGCGCAAAGCTGCAGCACGCGTTGCGGGTCTTCGCCCAGATGGTCGATCACGACGTCGAATTGCCGTAGCAGCGGCGCTTCACGAGGGCCGCGATCGCCCGTGGACAATAGAACCGTCCCTGCATCGCAGGGCCCGTACTCGGTCTCTGCGTGACACTCGAAGACCAGCATGAGGCGATCGTCGGCGGGCGAGGCAAGCGACGTGATGCCGAGCGGGATCTGAGCTCGAAAGAGCATCGGCACTTCGCAGCGTGCACACTCTGGCCATTCCTGTGCTTTGCCCAAAAGCGGCAACCCGCCCGTGCGCAACACGGGGGCGTCCATTGGTGGAGACGCGTCCGCGTCGAGCCATGCGATTCCCATGGCCGCATCAACGGCAAATGGTTTCGGGTCTTTAGAGGGATCTTCGTCGACGGAGCGGATCGCCTGCCGGTTTTTCCAGGGTCAAAACGCTTAACTTGGATATTCTATGTTTGATTTCAACGACTTGACTCGCCGGGTCGGTGCCCGGCTCCAGAGCGAAAAGATCGCCTCTCTCAAGCTTGAAAAAGGAATCGTTGCTCTCTGCTGCTTCGCGAAGCAGGAGCATGAGCCGAACGCGCCCCGGGTCGCCGCATCCAAAGGCCTCATGTTTGCCCTTGCTCGGCAGTGCCTCGCTGACCATCCGGAAGTGCGCCTTGGCGGCGGTCCCAGCGCTGTCCGTGCCGACGAAGTCGCGGAGGCGGGCGCCGTCTTTGCGCAGCGTGAGATAGCTGAAGCTCAAGCCTTCGAAGCGCAGGCCGGCGTCGCGTGCAAGTGCGGCGGTGCGTTCAGGCAAAGCGTACGGAATGGATTCGTGACACCAGTCGCGCTCATTCTCGAGCATCGGACAGGGGGTGCTCCTTCTTATGCACGGCGCAAAAACAGTGAGCACCTTTTCCGTAACCAGTTCGTCACGCACTCGCTCAAGCGACCTTGCGACATCGCGAAGAGCCGGCTCAAGAACGATGAGGCTTCCTGTGGAGCGCAACGCCTTCATGGCGTTGTGTAGGACCGCGACGCGCTTTTTGCGCGCTTCGTCTTCGCTCAGATTCTCGAATAACTCGTTGAGTGTGAAGCCCATGACGATCAGATCGAACTCGCCAAGAGAAGCAAACGCATCTGCTGAAGTCACGTCCAACGAGCGCGTCTCAATTTGTGTCTCTACACATTCCTTCGACAGAGAGCGGGAAACCTCGCTCGCCATTTCTTTCATGAACGACAGTGCGCGCGCATCGTGATCGATCGCCAAGACTTCGATGCGATCGGCAAGGTCATGCACCTTCGCAAAGTGCGCGACGCCAAAGCTCATCGCGCCAAGGCCCGCGCCAACATCTAGCACGCGCCAAGCTCGGGCTGGCGGCAGCTTCTTTGCTACGCGCAACTCGTCAAGGGGACCCGCGATCTTCGGCAGATCCCTCACGAAGAAGAAGCGCGCACGCGCCGCAAGCGCCTCTTCGTTTGACGTGTGTCGCAGCTCGATGGGACCGCGCGAGCCCCGACGCGCGCCCGTATAGGCCTCGCTCAGCGACGTCAGCGCCTGGGTGAGCGCAGCGCCTTGCACATCGGCACGACCAAGTACGCGCGTTGCCACGCGATCCACAACATCGCAGAAGACGGCGTCGAGACTGGTTGGCAGGAGGCTAGGACGCAGTTTCATGGGGCTTTTTGAATAGCACAATTCAAGCCCGAGGCGCGCTGCGCAACGTCGCGCTTCCGGCCCGGGCATGATAAACACTCGCGTGTGAGCCGACGTTTGAACACGCTCTACTTCGCGCTAGTTCTCGTGACTGTCGCTCTGTTTTTCACGAGCGTGTACGAAATCTTTTTCGTTGCGCCAGTTGAAGAGCAGATGGGCATCGTGCAGAAGGTCTTCTACTTCCACGTGCCAAGTGCCTACTGCATGTACGTAGGCTACAGCGTATGCGCGGTGTGCGGCGCCATCTATCTGGTCACGCGCAAAGACCGCTTCGATGCGATTGCGGTCGCGGGCGCTGAAGTTGGACTCATGTTCTCATGCATCGTGCTCACCACGGGTCCCTTGTGGGCGCGCAAAGCGTGGGGCGTGTACTGGACGTGGGATCCGCGTCTCACGACCACCCTCCTGGCAGCCCTCATCTTCGTCGCGTTCCTCGTGTTGCGATCGTTTGGTGAGGCCGGCGAAGGCGAGAAGCGTTTTGCTGCCGGTCTTGCCATTGTTGGGCTGCTTGATCTGCCGATCATCCATTACAGCGTGCAGCGCTGGCGTGGGCAGCACCCGACCGTAATCACCGGACGGGGCGGGGGACTCTCACCGGATATGAAGCCGGCACTGCTCTTCAGCTTTTTGGCTTTCACAGCGCTAGTCGCCCTGTTGATTTGGACGCGCACGCGCGTTGAGCTTGCGCGAATGCGCGTACGTGGGCTCGAGATGGATGCAAGTGAACACGGTTTGATGGAGGACGCATGATGCGCTCGGCTTTCTTTGCACTCACGCTTGGGTTTTTGACGATCACGCTTTGCTCAGCGTCCACAAACGCCGTTGCGCAAGATGGACCGGCCGAAGCCGCCCCAGAAGATTCACGCGCCACGCAGTTCCGCGCGATGCAAGGTCCAGCGCAGGAAAGTGTTCCCGGTGGGACATTGATGGTCGCCGCATACGGCCTCGTTTGGCTCTTCGTATTCGCGTACATCGTGCGCATCGCGCTTCTGTCGGCCAAGACCTCAAGCGAGGTTGAAAGACTCTCGAGCGCGCTGGCCAAGAAGACTTTGAGCCCTGAAAACAAGGGCTGACCGCTGTGCCGACGATTGATCACATTTTCTTCATCCCGGGCGTCCTGCTTATTGGCATCATGCTCGGGTTTTGGATTGGGGCTCGCATGACGCGGGCTGAGATGGAGCGTCGCGACAAAGAGCGACGCGAGTAGGAGACAGCCATGTTGAGCTTTGAGCTGAGCGAAGAGCAGAAGGCACTTGAGTCCACCGCGCGAAAGTTCGCGAAGGAACGCATCATCCCCGTCGCCGCGGAATGCGATAAGCACTCGAAGTTTCCGAACGACGTATTCAAGGAAGCGTGGGACCTGGGTCTCGTCGCGCCAAACATCCCGGAAGAGTTCGGTGGATCAGGCTGCTCGGAGCTCGATCACACCATTATCACCGAAGAGCTTGCCTACGGATGCAGCGGCATCCAGACCAGCATGACCGCCAACGCGCTCGCCGCGATGCCAATCATTCTTGGCGGATCCGATGCGCAGAAGAAGAAGTACCTCGGCATGCTTACGAGCGAGCCGATCTTCGCAAGCTACGCCACGACCGAACCGTCCGCAGGCAGCGACGTCGCCGGCCTTCAAACACGTGCTGTGCAGCACGGCGACGATTGGGTGCTGAACGGACAGAAGTGCTTCATCACCAATGGTTCATGGGCGCGCTTCTACGTGATCTTCGCGACGATCGATCCGGCGCTGAAGCACAAAGGTATCATGGCCTTCATCGTCGATCGCGACACGCCAGGCGTCTCGGTTGGCAAGAAGGAAGACAAGATGGGCCAGCGCGCAAGCGATACGGCCACGATCATCTTGGAAGATGTGAAGGTTCCAAAGGAGAACGTTTTGGCAAAGGCTGGCGACGGCTTCAAGCTCGCCATGATGACCTTTGATCGCACGCGCCCCGATATCGGTGCAGCGGCTTGCGGCATCATGCGTCGCGCGCTCGATGAATGCTTGGCCTATGCGCAGGAACGAAAGACGTTCGGTGTCGCTATCGCGAATCATCAAGCGATTCAGTTCATGGTCGCCGAGATGGGCATGAAGTACGAAGCAACTCGTCTGCTTGTGCAGAAGGCTGCGTGGATGATGGACAAGGGCGGATTCAGCGCGCTTGTGTCGGCATACGGCAAGGCCTTTGGCGCCGACAGCGCGATGGCGGTTGCCACCGACGCCGTGCAGATTTTCGGCGGAAATGGCTATATGCGCGACTATCCGGTCGAAAAGTTGATGAGGGATGCGAAGATTCTTCAGATCTATGAAGGCACCTCGCAGATTCAGCGCGTCGTCATCGCCCGCAATCTTTTCGCCGGCAAGCGTTAGCGCGTTTTCGATCTGGGCCGCGTCCTGTCTCCTTGCGACGGCATGCGGCACCAGCGATGAGCCGCGGGATAATGCGAGCACGCCTTCGTGCTGCGCCAGCACTTCCGTACAGCGTCAGGCGCAGCACCCGACGAAAGCCCCTGAGGCACCGGGCTCCACGCCCGCCGCCGAACTCGCACAGCTGAGCTTTCTTGGCGGGCCCAGCGACGCGTCGGAGCTCGCACGGATCCGAAGCGACAGCGTACGGCGTTTCACGCCCGTGGGAACGACCAGCGTAGTGTTCAAGTTGCATCTCGACGACGCGAGCATGGCGTCGTTCCGCGCCCGCACACGAACTCATCCTCACGGGTGGTCCGCCGAAATCGCGGCCTATCGCATCGCGCGCGCACTTCGCATGGACCAGGTGCCCGTCGCTGTTGCGCATCGAATTAGTCGCAATGTGCTCGTGGCGCGATTTGATAATGAGAAGCGGGAGCGGCTGGCTGCGATGGACCAGAACATCGTCTGGGATGCCGACGGGTTCGCTATCGGTGCCGCTGTTCCTTGGGTCCCGCAATTGCGCGACCTTGGTTTTGAAACCAATGACGGGATTCGCGTTTGGGCTCCTTGGCTACTCGTCGATTCGCCCATGCCGGATGCCGAGCACGTAGCGCTCGCACGCGATATGTCGATCATGCTTGCCTTCGATTTGCTGATTGCGAACTTCGATCGCATGAGCGGCGGAAACCTCAAGGCCAACGCAGACGGCACACGCGTCGTAATTCGCGACCACAACCTGGCCTTCATTACGCCTTTTCCCGAGATGCAGCGCGCCGCAACCGAAAGGCGTTTCGTGCGAGTCGAGCGCTTCTCTCGCTCCTTCGTGCTTGCTTTGCGGGCTCTGGACGAAACGCGTCTTCGCTCGCTTTTGCACGATGCAGGGAGCGAACCCGCCCGCGACTTGGGATCGGCGAGCGAGCCCCTGCTCACCGAGTCTCAGGTCAATGATGTTCTGTCGCGTCGACAAAGTATTCTGACCCGCATCGATGCGCTTATCGCCCGGCGGGGTGAGAACTCCGTGTTTGTCTTCGAATAGTTCTTGGGAGCACGACTAATTCGTGTCTACGCCACTCGCCGAAGCGTGCGCGAGGAACTAATGTGAACACGTTATGACTTCGGTCGATTTCCAAAGCGCGAGCGCGGTTCTGCTCCTGCTCGCGCACGATATGCGCAATCCCACCGCGACCGTCCGCGCAAATCTCGATTTCGTTGAGAAGGCGATGCCAAGCGTTTCCAACAATCGTGCGCTCACTGAGATCAATGAAGCGCTCGCGGATTCCAGCGGCGCTGTGGACGAAATTGCGCGCGCGCTCGACAATCTACAGACCATCGCGCGTTGGATAGCGGGCGAGCCCCCAGCCAGCTCGGCAGCAGGCGATGCCGCCCCGGTCCTCCAAGGTCTGCGCACTCGTTCGCGCTCTTGCCCGATCTCGGTGGAAGTCCACGACCCTGCGCTCCGAGTGAACGCTCTCGCTCAGTTTACGCGCGTGCTCGATATCTGGATTGAGAATGCCGAGCAGCACGCACCGGGCAAGCCGATCTACATACAGACCCTCGCCAATAAGACTCACATAACGATCGAGATGCACGACAAGGGGCGAGCCATCGCTCCCGAGTTACGCAGCGTAGCGTTTACGCCAGACGGTCAGCACATCATCAAGACGCGAGTGGATGGTCGCTATAGCCGATGCCTGGGACTCTTCGCCGCAAAGCTCCATGCCGACGCCATCGGGGCAGCGCTCGAGGCCGATGGCCAAGACGGCAACGCCATCTTCCGCCTGAAAATCGCTCAAACCTGAAAGAGCCGAGTTATCGACTGCGTGCTACAAAGGGGCCCTCATGCGTATCGAGGCGGACGCTTTGGTTCCCTTCCCGCGCGACCGGGTCTTCGCGGCGTACCGCGATCACGCACCCGAGCTCGTGGACATGCTTCCTAACATTCGCTCGGTCGAAGTGCGCGATCGCAAAACGGTGGACGGCTTCGTCCACGTGACATATCTGTGGCATGGCGCGCTCCCGATCCCGCCCGCAATCGCGAGCGTCTTCCCTGAAAATGCGTTCTCGTGGACCGACCGATTGCGCTGGGACGACACACGTTGGCTGTCGGAGTTCACGGTCGAGGCACAAGTGCTAAAAGAGGCCATCAGTTGTAGCGGCAGCACGCGTTTCATCGACTTACCGCACGACCGAACGCGTATCGAGTTCCGCGGCAATCTCGCCATCGATCTCAAGCGAGTCCGTGCGATGCCAGAATTCCTCGCCGGCTCCCTCTCGGCGCTGTTCGAACGTTTCGTGGTGCGACAGATCTCCCCTAACGTAACGGCGATCGGCGATGCGCTCACTCGTTACTTAGAACGCAGCGACGCGCAGACCATCTAGCATCTAGGCACGATACCCCTTCCGCATTAGACTCGCCCCGTCGAGCTCGGTTGTTTCGGGAGGGGGAACATTGAGCGACTCGCAAATGCCCGTGGCCCACGCCACGCGCCAACCACGCATGCTTGCCGCGGTCTCGGTCGGTCTCAAAGGAGCGCTGATGGAGTCGTTCGCCTGGGACGAAGTGCGCACGCGTCTCGAAAGGGAGTCACCCGACCAACTCGCCCTTTTCAATGACGCGGAGGCTGTTGGATGGGTTCCTCTGCAAACCCATGTGAGCGTCGTCGACGTGGCGACCGACCTTCTTGGCGAAGATGCGATGCGGAACCTGGGTCGTGGTCGCATTCTCGGCATGCAGCTCGGGGCGCTCTTTCCCAACATGATTCGAAGCTGGATCCGCAGCTTTGCTGAAGATCCAACGCAGATGGTGCAACTGGGTCCGCACATTTGGAAAGCAGGCACCGAGGAGTGCGGCGTGCTGCGCTTGGTGTCACAGCAAGGCAACTACGCTCACTTTCGCTTCGACAATATCCCGCAGGCGATGCGTTCGTCGCAGGGCTGGCGCGCCATGATGGAGGGGGTGGCCCTTGGCGTGCTCGAGCTTGCCGGGCTCGAAGCAGAAGTAAACCTGATGGCCCCACAAGACGACGCCGACTACGCCGATGCCACCGTCAAGTGGCGCAAGAAAGCCTAGCTACTCTTTTTCCTTGTCGCCGCTGTTGGTGGGGTTCCCTTCACCGCGCAGACGACGGAGACGCGTGCGGATCTTCGATTCGAAGCCCGCTTCCTTCGGTTCGTAGTAGCGACGCGCTTTGAGCTCATCCGGCAGATACGAAACGTCTTTGGCAAAGCCGCCCGTCTCGTCATGCGGATACTTGTACCCGTCGCCGTAGCCCCATTCCTTCATGGCGGCCGTAGGCGCATTGCGCAGATGCATGGGCACTTGCAACGCCCCGTGCTCCCGCACGTCCGCTTGAGCCTGGGTCCACGCAACATAGCTTGCGTTCGATTTCGGAACGGAAGCGAGATAAGTGCAAGCTTGGGCCATGGCAAACATCCCCTCGGGCATGCCGAGGCGACGGAACGCGTCGTCAGCAGCCATCACCACCGTCAACGCCTGCGGATCAGCGTTGCCCACGTCCTCGCTTGCAAAGATAATCATACGGCGCAAAACAAAGAGCGGGTCGTCGCCCGCTTCGAGCATGCGCATCATCCAGTAGATCGCCGCGTCGGGATCGCTACCGCGCATTGACTTGATGAACGCACTAATGACGTTGTAATGCTCCTCGCCACTCTTGTCGTAGAGCAAGGTGCGTTGCGCGAGGGCCTCGTCGACGATTTTGGGATCGAGCTTCTTCTCGGTGGTGGCTTCGGCGTGTCGCGCCGCGGTCTCAAGAACGTCAAGCGCGCGCCGTGCATCGCCGCGGGCGCCGACGGCAATGCCTTGCAATGCCTCGTCGTCCGCTGAAAGGCCGAGTGAAGCAAGACCCCGCTTCTCATCGGCGAGCGCGCGTTTGAGAAGCTGCATGAGATCGTCTGGCCCGATCGACTCCAAACGAAAGACGCGCGCGCGCGAAAGAAGCGCGGCGTTAACGGCGAACGAAGGATTCTCAGTTGTCGCACCGACCAGCACGACCGAGCCGTTTTCCACATGTGGGAGAAGTGCGTCTTGCTGTGCTTTGTTGAAGCGGTGAATCTCGTCGATGAACAGAATGCTCTTCTTTCCGTAGAGCCTGCGTTGTTCAGCCGCTTCCGCGAGGAGTTTTCGCAGCTCGGGAAGCCCGCCGATGACTGCGCTGAATGGAACGAACCTTCCGTGCGTCTCATGAGCAATAACCCGAGCCAACGTGGTCTTGCCGGTGCCAGGAGGGCCCCACAAAACCATCGATGGCACGCGGTCCTCGCGAATGGCACCCCCCAACAACTTACCTTCGGCAAGGAGATGGCGTTGCCCGACGACTTCATCCAGCGATGCTGGACGCATGCGATCGGCAAGCGGAACCCCGTCAAGGGTGCGTGCACGCGCGCTGTCGAACAAATCCATTGAACGATTACTCCTGATTTCCGAAGCGGGAACATTAGTGTCGGGCCGCTGTCTTCCAGCGTCAACGCACGGCTTTGGAGCCGGTGACAGCAAGTTCACACCCAATAGAAAGCGCGACACGAATGTCTGACTTCATGGAAAACGGACCCGATAAAAACGACTAACTAACGAATAGACGCGATGGCATGTGCGTTGCACATATGCCTGGCGGGGAAACGGCCCAGAAAGCCGGGAGAGTTAAGACAATGACCGAGCTTCTCGAACTGATCTACGAGTACCGACTTCTTCGAGCCAAGGAAGAGCATCTTCAGATTGCTCTCGAAGAGGAAGAGCGTGCCCGTATCCGCGGCATCGAGAGCTTGTTGATGGGCGAGACGCGGCGCGCAAGTGCACGCGCCGATTCACGTCGCGCGATGCCGCGCCTGCTCTTCCCGCGCGCGATTCAGTTCACCATGCCTGGAAGTTTCGGCGCCGGTGAGATTGCCAACCTGTCTGGCGGTGGCGCGGCGATTACGACCAACGAAGTACTTCGCAAAGGCGATCGCACGATCTTACGTGTGGCGGTCCCCGAAACCGGAATGGAGTACGTCTTTCCGTGCACTGTAGTTTGGACGTCCGGCAGCGCTGAGGCCAACGTCGGCATCGCGTTTACGGGCGTGCCCTCGCAAACGCAGATCGCGCGTCGTCCTTCGCAAACGTTCCGTCGCCCCACGCTTTGCCCCCCCACACGACGTCCACTCGCGGCCTAAACCGAAGTCGATTCATGCCCCTGCGGGCCGCAGCTCATTGATCAACGCATCATGCCGAGATGGCAGTACCATGCGCGGCCATGGACATACTCGTCGGCATGATGGTGGGTTTCGTATTGTGGTTTATCGCCCGATACGGACTCGGGGGCTTCTACACGATTGGTCCGAACCAGCGCGCAGTCTTGTGCACGTTCGGTCGCGCGCAACGGCTCGGTGCGGGGACTACTCTTCAAGACCCGATTTCCCAATCGCTCAAGCCTGAAGAGCGCGAGCGCTACGAGTACCCGGTGGTGCGCGTCATCCCGCCCGGCTTCTATTGGAAGCTGCCGTGGCAAACCTTGCATCGCGTTTCGATCGCTACCTCCACCGTCTCGATCGCCTTTGATCCGGAAGACGAGAGCGCAAATGCCGGCGGACGCATGCTCGAAGCCGTCACCAAGGATCAGCTGAACACGGCCCTTTCCGGACAGCTTCGCTTTACGGTGGCGGAACAGAATCTCTACCCGTGTCTCTTTGGCGTAAAGAACCCGGTCGCGCACGTGATGGGCTATTTCGTTTCGATCTTGCGCGATCGCATCGCCAACTTCGAAGTTCCGCAAGGCGCGCAGGCCGAAGGCATTAGCGCCGAAATCGGCGCGGGCGTGCAGGGCATCTCGATCAACGATTTGCGTAAGAACCTGCGCGATCTGAACGAGCGCATGGACGAAGAGTGTGCGGCAGCTGCTGCGCGTTACGGCATGAGCCTCGATGCGGCGCTGATCACGGCGATCGATCCGCCTGCTGAAGTTGATTCGGCGTTGGCAGCGATCAACACCGCCCACAACCACGTCTCAAGCGCGATTAGCTTGGCCCAGGCGGCTGCCGATCAGCGCATCGTGCAATCGCGTCGCGCCGTTGAGATTGAAACTCTCAATGCGCAGGCCGAAGTGGAGCCCCTTCTGACGCAGGCCGAGCAGCTCCGCGAACTTGCCGCGCAAGGCGGGCCGGCTGCCATCGACGCCTACATCCGCAACGCCAAAATCGCGCTGCATCGCCTCGCACGTCACCTCGTGCTCAACGCGAAGGAGATGGGACAATGAATTTCATCATCGCCGTCTTCGTAACCTTCCTCGCTTGTTTCATCGCCGTGCCGATGATGCTTGGCCTCGCGCGCGCGTTTGCGCTCTACGTCATCGTGCGCGAACGCCAGTGCGTCG
The DNA here is from genome assembly GCA_016712745.1 of Sandaracinaceae bacterium. Lineage (GTDB taxonomy): Bacteria > Myxococcota_A > Polyangia > Polyangiales > JADJQN01 > JADJQN01. Next base: position 1,432,868 of record JADJQN010000003.1, on the reverse strand, counting down.
TCTTCGAGCTCTTCGGCAAAGTTCGCATGGTGATCACGGAGCCCGGCTTGCATACGCCCTGGCTCAGCATGGGCCCGTTCGCGGCGCTCGTTCCCTTCTTCGGGAAGAAGTTCACGGTGGATCTGCGCCTCGATCAGACGTATTTGCGCAGCCAACCGGTTAACTCCGAAGAAGGCGCACCGATGGGCATCGGCGTGTGGTGCGAGATGGTCGTAAGCGATCCGCTCGCGTACATCTACAAAAACTCAAATCCCGCAGGCTCGTTGCGCGCGAACATTTCCAACGCCACCGTCCGCTGTCTGAGCAACATGAAGCTTGGCGACATGCTCGAGAATCGCCACGCGATGAGCGGCGCGGTTCGTCAGGAAGTCTCCGACAAATCGCAAGAATGGGGCTACCGCGTAGGCAGCATCTACATTCGCAAAGTGCACTTCCGCGACATCGGCATGATCCAGCAGATTGAGCAGAAGGTCGTAAACCGCCTTCGCCAGGTGACAGCAGCGATTCAACAGGACGGAACGAACCGCGTGAACGTCATTCACTCGACGGCCGAACGCCAAGCCGCGATCGAGTTCGCCAAAGCCGCAGCGACACGTCCCTTGATCGTGGGTCGTGCCCTTGCGCAGATCTCGCGTGAACCACGGATCGCAGCGGCCCTCTTCGAAGTGCTCGAGACGCAAAACCTATTGCAGAGCAACCGCCTGGAAGTCACTGTGATCCCGAACGGCACTTCGCTGATCGCAGGCCTTACACCGGGTGCTGTTCTTCCGCGCAGCTGATAAGGAACGGGGGTTGTGCGGGCCATCCCGCGCGCGCCTCAGCGTACGATCTTCAGGCGCGTCGGCCCCGAACTAGCCGGCGCTTTTGTGCCGCCCGAGCGCTGAAAGCTGTCGACGGCGATGCGCGTCGTGAGTGCGTCAGCAATGGCGACGAATGCTTTTGCGGCATCCGACTGCGGAGCTGCCTGAACGATGGGCGTTCCCTTGTCGCCCCATTCGCGCACGCCCATTTCCATGGGGATTTGGCCGAGCAGAGGAGCTTTCGCGAAGTCAGCGATGAGCTGGCCGCCGCCTTTGCCGAAGAGCTCATGACGCACGCCTGCGCTGTCGATGAAGAAGCTCATGTTCTCGATGACGCCCAGAATCGGAATGCTGAGCTTGTCGCACATGCTCACTGACTTGTAGACGTCTTGCAGCGCGACCTCTTGAGGTGTCGTCACGATAACAGCGCCGGTGACTTTGACCTTCTGCGCGAGCGTGAGCGCAACGTCGCCAGTGCCAGGCGGCAAATCAAGAATAAGGTAGTCGAGCTTTCCCCACGCGACATCTTTCAGAAATTGTTGAAGGGCGCCGTGAAGCATTGGACCACGCCATACGATAGCCGCTTTCGGATCGTCGAGAAGAAAGCCGATGCTCATGAGCTTCAAGCCGAAACGCTCGAGCGGCTCGATGTGAACGCCATCGGCCGACGACGGGTGTCCTTCGATGCCCAACATCGTTGGCACGGACGGCCCGTAGATGTCCGCGTCGAGAAGGCCCACGCGCGCACCCGATTGCTTCAAGGCGAGCGCAAGGTTCGCAGCGGTCGTGCTCTTGCCTACGCCGCCTTTGCCCGACATCACGAGAATGACGTTCTTCACACCGGGCACCGGATCTTCACCGGTGAGCGTGCGCATCGGGACTTGCAGATCCCACGTCACCGCAACCGTCAGCGCGTCGGTCGAGAGCGACGCAAGCGCTGCGCGTACATCCGTTTCGACACGCGACTTGTGCGCATCGGAAGGAACACTCGATCGAATGGTGAGCGCAAGCTCGCTGCCATTGACGACGATGTCCGAGACAAGGCCAAGCTCGACCAACGAACGGTCGAAGGTTGGATCCTTCACGCTCGAAAGGGCCTGTAGAACAGTATCTTTCGTTAGATCGGCCAAAACGGACCCGACTTCTAGGCCCGCGCCCCGCGCCCGTCAAGACTCGGCCTTGTATCGCGAGCGATGGCGGGTATGCTCGCGCGCGATGACCGACATGCGCGAACGCGCGCGCCGTGCGCTGGTGCCCTTTCTGATCTTCGTGGTCACGGCCCTGGTCTATGTAATCACGCTGGGTGATCGCCGTTCGTCGCCTTCGCCTGACAATCATTTCGTTCATTTGGCGGAGAGCTTTTTGCACGGCCAGCTTGGCGTGCTTGGCAATACGGCACCTGGCACCAACGACTGGGCGCTCTTCGAAGGACGCTGGTACGTTTCGTTTCCTCCTTTCCCGGCTCTCGTCATCGCGCCTCTCGTTGCGATCTGGCATATGGCGACGCTCGACCGTTTGTTCTGGGCATTGCTAGCGGGCGTCGCGCCGGCGCTCATCTTCGTCGTGCTGCGAGCTCTCAATGAGAGGGGCCACACGAAGCGTTCGCTTCTCGATCAGCTTTTGTTAACGACCCTCTTCGCGTTCGGGAGCGTTTACTTTTTCACCGCAGTGCAAGGCGCGGTTTGGTTTGCGGCCCAAATCGTAGCGTCGATTCTGCTCGCGCTCTATTTGCTCTTCAGCCTGGACGCAAAGCGACCCGTTCTTGCAGGTCTGATGATGGGCCTTCTTTTTGTCACCCGACCTACGACCGCGCTGGGCGCGATCTTCTTCGGCATCGAAGCATTGCGGATGGCGCGCGCTGCCGATGCCAAAGTCGCGGGCGAAGACGCCTCGATGTGGACGCGTGCGTGGGTCTGGCTTTCAGGCGTCAACGTTCGTGTCGCCGCGAAGCAGATCGCCCTCTTTAGCGGGCCAATTCTCATCATCGTCGGCGTAGCGATGTGGTTCAACGAAGCACGCTTTCACAGCCCGCTCGAGTTCGGCCATCGCTATTTGCAAATCCGCTGGTCATCTCGCATCGAGCGCTGGGGACTTTTCAACTATCACTTCATGTCGAAGAACATGGCGGTCTTCTTTGCGGCGCTCCCGTGGCTCAGCGCCGTATCGCCCTACATCAAGATCAGCCGGCACGGTCTTGCCTTGTGGTTCACGACACCGAATCTACTGACCGCCTTGTGGCCAAAGCGAGTGAACGCGACGATGGTCGGCCTCTTTCTCGCGACGGCGCTTGTCGCTGCACTCAACCTAGCCTATCAGAACAGCGGCTGGGTACAGTTTGGCTATCGCTTCGCACTCGACTACATGCCGTTTCTGATCGTGCTCCTCGCGATGAGCGGACGACGCTTCGGGTGGGGTTTTTGGGCCTTCGCGATTTTCGCGATCGCCGTAAACACATTTGGTGCTGTCACGTTCGATCGTGTTTGGGAGTTCTACGACGGAGATGCGTCGCAAGATGTGATCTTCCAGCCAGACCTCTGAGATAAGATCTCAGAAAAAGTCGCACGTACCAGCGCTGATGTTCGACGCTCCGTGTTCGACGTAGAACGAAACCGCACCTGATGTGCCATCATTCTCGACAGATAGCTGCATCAGCTCGTCAGTCTCGGCGTCGCAGACCGTGTTCTCGTTCGTATCGATGTAGAGATAGAGCTGCATCGCGAAGAGCTCGCGATCAAAGGACTGCGGCATCACGATCGTGAACGCGCCCGATGTGACCACGCCGCTATATTCATCGCTGTAAAGTCCGTGCAAGCGATCCTCAAGGCGAGCATGTGCTGTGTACGCCTCAAAGTCGGCAAAGCCCTCGCCGTTCACGGTGAGGTCTACAAGTGTGCGCAAACCCGCATCGCGACCCGCATCGAAGCCGGCATCGGTCGCGGAATCCAACGTAGGACTATCTTCAGCCCCTGCGTCGACAACGCTCGCATCGCCGCCGGCATCACGTGTGAGCGGGGGCGCTACCTCCGTACTACACGCCGAGAGAACAAAGCATGCGCTCGCAAAGACGAACGCACGCACCATCATCGACGCGCTCCAGCGCGCGCTGGCGCGTTGCGTGCGGCCGCTGCTGCGCGCGTCAACTCGAGAGCACGTGCGGCGATGCGTTGACGAACCCCTACGTAGACGTCTTCCTGCTCACGCGCCACGTCGATTGATTGAAGGCGAGTACGTCCCCACTCCGCGGTGGCCTCCGTCGGATGCGATTCGGCGAAGCGAACGTACTCGGACCACGCCGCGCGCGCATCTTCGGTATGCCCGTCCATCTGCTCGAGACATTGGGCGATGCCAAGACGCGCGCGGCCTTGCATCTGAAAGTCAGTGGTCGAGTCCGCTAGACGGGATGCAGTCCGAAACATTTCGAGCGATTCGGCCACCGATCCGCGCAAACGATGCAGCTCTGCCATCAGGTAGTAGGCAAGCGGCTCTTCCGATGAAAACGATGCGGCTTGGCGCAGTTGAGCAAGAGCGCCGTCGTAGTCGCGCGCCGCGATTAGCCCGAGCGCCGTTTGAATTCCAGCAACGTACGGGCTGCCAGTCGTGGCGGGCGCGGTGGTCGAAGGAGCGGGCGTCTGCGCGGCCTGCTGCGCGAACGCTGAGGAGACGGGCAACGAACACATCGCCAACGCAATCAAAAGCGTACGAGTCATGAGCTCATCATAGAGGAGTAGCTCCAGATCTTCTAGCGGGCTCTAGGGACGCGCGCCGCCCACTTCGGTAGCGCGAAACGCGTAATAGTAGCGCAGCACGTTTTGCACATAGCGACGCGTTTCATCGTAGGGCGGCACGCCGCCGTAGCGCATGACCGCACCTTCGCCCGCGTTGTAAGCAGCGACCGTAAGAACGAGGTCTCCGTTGAATCCATTTGCGAGCACGCGCAAATAGCGAACGCCGCCCAGAATGTTCTCGCGCGGATTGAATGGGTCGCGCACGCCCATGTGCGATGCCGTTCCGGGCATGAGCTGCATAAGACCCATTGCCCCGACGCGACTGACGACGTTCGGATCAAAATCACTCTCGACGCGCATGACGGCGCGGATGAACGACTCGGGTAGTTGATAGAGCCGCGACGCTTCGCGAATGTGCGCGTCGTAACGCGAGTAGCGATCGGGAGAGCGATCGCGCGCCGGGATTCGATCGCGCGACGCCGTAGCTCGCTCGGGACCGGGCGCGTCCCCATGGATCACCACCCGCCAGCCGGCGCTACGCGGACGCACGTTTGTGTAATGCACAACGCCGTCTGAGTCGGTGAATTGGTAGATGTCTGCGCGTGCCAAACGGGGCGCAAACGTCGTCACGGCGATGAGAAGCATGGCGCAAATGCCGCGCATGCGTGTAAGGATAGCCGCCTCTTTGTCCCTTCGCCAAAAGCTTGATAAGGGCAGCCCTAGACCATGCGAATTACGTGCGACTACTTGGTGATTGGGAGCGGGGCCGCGGGCCTCACCTTTGCTCTTGAAGCTGCAAAGCATGGCGAGGTGCTGCTCGTCACCAAGCGCCGCACCGACGATGCTGCGACCACCTGGGCACAGGGCGGCATCGCTGCGGTGCTCGACCCTGCCGATAGCTTTGAAGCGCACGTCAAGGACACGCTTACCACCGGCGGCGGACTTTCAAGCGATGAGGTCGTCGAGATGGTCGTGCGTGACGCGCCCCTGCGCATCAAGGAGCTCATCGAGCTCGGCACGAATTTCAGCGAAGCCGAAACGGCGCTCGACGAAGAGCAGGGCAAGCTCGATCTCACCCGCGAAGGCGGACATAGCGCGCGCCGCGTGGTGCACGCGGGCGATATCACCGGCCGCGAAGTCGAACGTGCCCTTATCGACAAGGCAAATTCCACCAGGCGCATTCGCACACTCGAGCATCACATGGCGATCGACCTTATCGAGCTTAGCCGCTTTGGCGGCGCGTGTGCCGTGGCCGGTGCCTACGTGCTCGATACGGAGAGCGGCGATGTTCACACCGTCGTTGCGCGCGCGACGATCCTTGCATCCGGTGGCGCTGGTAAGGCCTACCTCTACACGTCCAATCCAGATGTAGCGAGTGGCGATGGCGTGGCGATGGCCTATCGCGCCGGCGCGCAGATCGCGAACATGGAATTCTTTCAGTTCCATCCGACCGTCGTCTATCACCCACAAGCCAAAAGCTTTTTGGTAAGTGAGGCGCTGCGCGGTGAGGGCGGTGTATTGCGCCTATCGGACGGCACGGCGTTTATGGAGCGCCATCATCCGATGAAGGACCTTGCACCGCGCGATGTCGTCGCACGAGCGATTGACTTCGAGATGAAGCGCACCGGCGACGATTGCGTGTATCTGGATATGAGCGCGCGCACACCGGACTATCTGCGCGAGCGTTTTCCAAACATTCACGCTGAGTGTCTGCGCTTTGGCATCGACATGACGAAGGGCCCGATTCCCGTCGTGCCGGCGGCGCATTACATGTGCGGAGGCGTGCTGGTGGACGCCGAAGGCCGCACCAGCATCCCGGGCCTTTGGGCAGTCGGTGAGGTTTCATGCACCGGCCTTCACGGCGCCAATCGCTTGGCCAGTAACTCCCTTCTTGAAGGATTGGTGTACGGGCATCGCGCCGCCGTCGCACTGGGCGAGAAAACCTATCGCGGTCCGCTCGCCAATCCGCCCGATTGGGATGTCGGGGAAGCCGCCCCGAGCGACGAAGCTGTCCTCGTGACGCAGAACTGGGATGAGATCCGCCGCTTCCTCTGGAACTACGTGGGCATCGTCCGTTCGGATAAGCGTCTGCGTCGTGCCTCGCGCCGTATTGCGCTTTTGCAGGAGGAGATCCGCGAGTACTATTGGAAGCACTTAGTCACACGCGACATGCTCGAGCTGCGCAATCTCGCGGACGTCGCCGAGATGATCATCACGTGCGCGGCCTTCCGCAAGGAGAGCCGCGGGCTTCACTACAACATCGATCACGCCCAGACCGACGACGCACGTTTTGGCGGCGATACAGTTTTGGTGCGCGGCTACCCGCCCGAGATCGTGAAACGCAAGAAGTCTTCTAAGTAGGAGCTGCGGTGCGTTTCTTTCTTGGTCTCACTCTTGGTGTGCTGTTGTCGTCGTGTGCGGTCGTGCCGGCTTACCGGCGCGAGTACCTCGCAGACCCAACGATGTCGATGAACGACAACGAGCTCGATGGTCGCGCCATGCGTAAGTTCCACACCACCCGCGAAGGCGCGAGTGGCGGAGACGGCTTGCCCGCGGGAGGTGGCTGCGGCTGTGGGAACTGAGCTACGCAAGTTGGCTCACCTAGCGGTGATCGTCGCAGTTCTACTGGGCGCGGGCGCCTACGCGGGCGAGGATTCCGTCGCGGACGCGCAGGATGCGGGAGCTCGCGAAGCGCAGGCCTCGAGCGGGACGCCCCATCTCGACTTCATGAGCTTTCGTTTTTCGACCTATCTGCAACGCGGCCGGGGTTACCAGTCGCAGGACAGCATCGTGGGCACGGGACCCGGCTCCGAAGCAGTGCAGATTTACCAGCCGATCATCATGGCGCGCATTAGCCAAGGCCCCTCGGTGCGGCACACCATTCTGATGCCGATCGACATCGTAAGTGCGGCCTCTGCGGACGCGCTCGATGCCATAGGCCACGCCTCGCGTGAAAATGAGGCCGGTGGACTCGACGTCACAACGACGTTCAATGCCGATCGTCCAACGCGCTACAACTTGCACTACGGCTTTCATCTCGAAGAGCCATTCAAGTCGGGCTTCATCGGTTTTGGCGTGGCGCACGAATTTGCTGAACGCAACGCGACGCTCTCCTCGTCCATCGAGTTCATCTACGACGGTTTCGATGACCTGCAGTACTTCGGCGACGATAACGGCTGGAAGCAGCGCGTTACCAGCAACGTGAATATCGCGCTTTCGCAGCTCTTGTCACCGACGACGATCATGTCGGTCGCCTACGGCATGACCACGCAATCCGGCACCCTCGAGACCACGTACAACTCCCTGCCCGTCGAGACCGGCGGCCGCATGTCGGAGCGCTTTCCAAGTGATCGCCTGCGACATGCCTTCACCGCGCGCCTCGCCCAAATGATTCCCGGCACACGCACCACGCTTCGCGGCTCCTATCGCTTCTACGCCGACACCTTTGGCCTGATGGCGCACACGGCCGACGTGCAGCTCTATCAGTACCTTGCGCACAACGTCGTGCTGCGCGGCACCTATCGCTTTCATCACCAGAGCGGCGTCGACTTCTTTCGGACCAGCGTCTCAAACGACTTCGGACTCGATCTGCCGCGCACCGGCGACTCCGACCTCGCACGCTTTGACGCGCACGAGGTCGGCGGCGGCCTTCGTATCTACCTTGGCAACGACTACCCGCTCACCGACACATCGCGTTTCATCGACGCGATGTACTTCCGCTACGCGCGCAGCAACGGCATGAACATCGACATAGGCACGATCGGCTACGGGCAGACGTTTTAGCTAGGCCTGCGCGCGTGTCACGAAGGCCGCGGCGCACTCCGCTGGGCACTGTTTGCCGCAGCTTTGGGTTTACAAGAGATCAAGAGATCAAGAGAAAGGCAAGAAGCATTTGGGTTTGGGTTTCGGCGAGACGACCGACAGAAAATTCCTACTGCCTTCCTCTTGATCTCTTGATCTCCTGTTAAACCCCGCAGTCAAAAAACGTCAGGCGAGCTTGAGGCGGTTGAGTTTGTGGGCTGGGTCGCCGAGCAGTTTTTGTAGGCGTTCGAAATCGCCGGCGCGCTCGTGACGAATCGCTCGGGTGCGCTTATCCTCGCTGCCATGATACGCCTTGGCATTGCTCTCTTCGTGGCCGCCGTTGCGCTTGGTTGCGGAGCGAGTCCGCCCTCGTCGGAGTCGCTCGCCGACACGCCGCCGCATCGCGACGAAGTCGTCGTTGCACAAGCGTCCCCCCACGAACCATCGCTCAATCCTAGCGGCGATGAAGACGGTGACCGCATCATCAACGTGTGCGATGAGTGTGTGAACGAGCCGGAGCTTTTCAACGGCAACGACGATGAAGATGGATGTCCCGACCGCGGCGACGTGCTGCTCATCGATGAGCACATCCGGCTTCTGGAGCGCATCTTTTTTGTGCGAAACTCCGATCGCCTTGCTGCGGGCGATCCTACCGTGCAAGCGGTGGCAGCAACTCTTCAGGGAAACCCGCAACTCCTCGTGATCGGCGTTGTCGGTCACGCGGCCGCCAACGAGCGCAATCCTCACGACTTGGCACGTCACCGCGCAGAGACGGTCCAGCAGCGTTTGATTGCACTCGGTGTCTCAACCACGAGGCTCGTCATCTATGAATCTGGCTCCGCGGATCCGGTCACGCCCGATCAGCCCAATTCCGAGAACAATCGCAACGTCAGCTTTGCTGTGATGCAAACAGCCGACCGCGTATTCAACACCTGGGATGGCACACGTATGAACGAGCTTCCAATCGCCCAGGCCATCTCAACGCCGCTCGAAATGCATCGCATCCCGCTCACCGAAGCTCAGCGCGCAGAGTGCACACGGCTAACACGCCGTTGATTAAACTTCCCGGCGCGGTGTTGTTTGCGTCTACGTGAAGTTCCAACATCACGCGGTGTTCAAGCCGGCCTTTGCCCTATCGTCGCTGATGCTGCTCGTTGCAATCGAGATCGGCTTTCCTGAGCCGGCTCGAGTTCAGCCGCGTGACTTCACAAACTCCCAGCTGGAGCGCTTCGTGCACACGACGTTGGCGACAACGAAAACTGCCTTTGCGGCGCAGTGCTCGCGCATGCACGGAAGGCTCACCGTGCAATCTGGGCACGGCGGCATGACACGCCAGCACTGCGACCTAGGACAGCGTGAGTTTATCGACGTAGATTTTTGCTCCGAGACTCCATGGCTCATTCGTCGCGCCGAGCAGGACTTTGCGCCGGCAAGCGCTGCCTTCAGCTCGGCTGCTTCCGACGGCGATCGTATCTTCGGTGCCAGAGCGCGCGCCGCGACTCACGACGCTGCAAGTGCTCGATGGCAGAGTGGCGCTTTGACGTGCGGGCTCATCGTGCAGAACGAGCCTTCCGCTGCCGCGAGGATGGCTCGCCGCTGGTGCAAAAGCGGCGACGGCGAAGCTTACGCCATTAGCCATTGCAACATGGGTGATCCGTGAGAGTGGGTGCGCTTAGTTGTTTTCGCCGATCAAGCTACCGAGGCTCATCACCGGTATGCACACGTTGACCGGAGTCGCAGTCGCATTGCGGTTGAGCGAAACGCAGGCGGAGTCGGCCGAGCACTCAGCTCCGTTGTTGGTCGGGATGCAACGACGCGCGCATGCACCGCCGTCACCAAGGCGATCGTTGGGGTCATCGACGCACGTCGTGGTCGCGTAGCCAGCAAGGTCCGCGCAAGAGTTTGTGCAGCTCTGCGTGCAAACGCCGCCTTCGCAGCCGAGGCCAGGGCGACAATCCGACGCAGCTTCGCAGCGATCGCCAATCCAGCCGGGCGATCCGGGGATGCAAACGCTTGCCGTCACGCGCGGCTGATTGTTACGGGGCATCGTCTTGACGATGAAGTGATCGTAGGGACGGCAGAGGTAGTCGACGCCGCTCGCCTTCGGAACGCACATGCCCTGGCCGTCCACTGAGGGGTCTGCGATGCAGAAGGTCTCGGGAGCGCCCGCGCGGTCAGCGCAGGAGCTCGTGCAGCGCATGGTGCAAAAACCTCGTCCGCCCATTTCGTTTGCGTGGCAGAAGCCGCCGTCGAAGTTGCACTCGCTGTCTGCGGAGCACTCTGCGCCTACCCAGCGCTTGGCGAGGTCGGTGCGAACGCCTTCTTCATTGCGTTCGGGCTCACGTTGAACGTGTACCGGGAGGCGAACACCGATGGTGCGTGCGTAGACTTCAAGAATATCCGCCGACTCCATGCGAACGCACCCGTGCGAGACGAAGCCCCGGCGCAAGGTGCCGCCATTGGGAGCGCGGTAGTTGTCGATCGGGCCGTGGATACCGTAGCTGCCCGACCAACTCAAGAATGGCAAACCAGCAAACACGGGGCTCTGCGCGCCGGTGTCGGGATCCGTCCACCACATCTTGCATGCCGTCGAACGCGAACGGTCAACAACGAAGTCTTGAGTTCCGTTGCGCAACGGATAGAACGAGCGCGACTCACCGCGAATCGAAGAGCTTGCTTCCTGATTGATGGCGCCGGGCCCAATCGGGAAGACCTTGTCGTAACCGACTGTCGTGTCGAAGAGATGGAGTGTGAGGCCGTGAATCGAGATGACGATCTGCGGATGCGGAAGCACCGGAAGGTCGGGGATCTCTTTGCAGGTCGTGGCAGAGCCCCATCCACCGCGGTCGGCCTTGTCGTCGGCAAGCTGGTCTCCGAGCGGAAGGTCATCGCCCTCAGCCATCGGCTCCCCGTTGTCGGAGATATCGCTTGGCTGCGTTGCGCAACCCGCTAGGGCCAAAACCAAACACGCGAAGGTGAAAAACTGCTTTTGCATAGACGCGCCCTAAGCAAGGGCTGGGCCATGCCTAAGACTGGTCAAATGCCGGGTTTTTCGAGGGTCAGATCTGGCTACGCGAGTGTCCATCCCGCACGGGACAGTCGATCCTCGAGTAGCCATCTTTCGAGAGCGGTTGTGGCGAATACCGGAGAAATCAGGCGTGGGCGGAGCGCGACGAGCTCTTGCCCTTCGACTTCGACTTGCCCTTCGACTTCGACTTGGCTGCGCTGCCGTGGCCGTTGCTATGGCCATTGCTGTGCCCGTTGCTAGCGCGGGCCGCGACTGAGCTCTTCTTCAAGCCAAGCGCGTCTGCAAGCTCTGCTGCGCGGTCGGTCTTCTCCCAAGTGAACGTCTTCTCCGTGCGGCCGAAATGACCGTACGCCGCTGTGGCGCGGTAGATGGGGCGAAGAAGGTTCAAGGTCTCGATGAGCGCCGCCGGACGGAAGTCGAACATCTTCTGAACAACTTCTGCGATGCGTGCGTCATCTACGATGCCCGTGCCGAACGTGGTCACGTAAACACCAACTGGCTTCGCGACGCCGATGGCGTACGCCACTTGCACTTCGCATCGACGGGCGACCTTCGCGGCCACGATGTTCTTCGCGACGTAGCGTGCGAAGTAGCAAGCGCTGCGATCGACCTTGGACGGATCCTTGCCGCTGAAAGCGCCGCCGCCATGGCGACCCATTCCGCCGTAGGTGTCGACAATAATCTTGCGACCGGTAAGGCCGGCGTCAGCGAACGGACCACCCTGCACGAAACGACCGGTGGGGTTGATCCAGTACTTGGTATTCTTGTCGATCATGGCGCTCGGAAGAACCGGCTTCACGACGCTCTCAATGACGGCCTCGACAAGGGTCTTGTGCTTGATTTCCTCGGCGTGCTGCGTAGAGACGACGACCGCGTCGACGCGCGCAGGAGTTTGGCCCTCACCGTATTCGATGGTGACTTGAGTCTTGCCATCGGGACGCAACCACGGAAGCTCGCCGCTCTTGCGCACAGCCGCAAGGCGTTGTGCAAGCTTGTGCGCGAGCTGAATCGGCATCGGCATGAGCTCTTTGGTCTCATCGCATGCGTAACCAAACATGAGGCCTTGATCGCCTGCGCCCTGTTCCTTGTGAAGGCCTGCGCCCTTGGTGACGCCTTGCGAAATGTCGGGCGACTGCTGCTCGACGGCCGTGAACACCGCACACGTATTGGCATCGAAGCCCATGTGTGAATCCGTGTAACCGATTTCACGAATGGCCTGACGGGCGATGTTCGGGATGTCTACGTACGTCGTCGTGGTGATCTCACCGGCGACGATTGCATAACCGGTCTTCACCATGGTCTCGCAGGCGACGCGCGCCTTCGGGTCGTCCTTCAAGATTGCATCGAGGACGCTGTCGCTGATCGCATCACAGATTTTGTCGGGATGACCTTCGGTGACGGATTCAGAGGTGAAGAGATAGCCGGTCATGAAATGCTCCTTGCAGATTTGGCAGATTTGGTAAGGCCTGCCGCGTCTTTTCGTTGCGCACGCGGCTCGAAATGATCAGCCACGCGCAGCGCGCGGGAGGGCTGCTTTTAAGGCGCAAACGCGGCCCTGTCAAACCGAGGACAAGGCCGCGTTCCACTGATTTCATCGATTATTGGCGGGATTGCTGAGGCGTGGGGCGGAAAACGAAATTCCACATTGGAAAGCTAAAGACCACGAAGACCAGAAAACTCCCCAAAACGCGCGCCAGCAAATAGGGCATGGGCGTGAGCGTTACGAGCACGTGAAATACCAGTGCGTTTAGCAGGAGGGACCCGAGCTCGGTCACGAGAAATCCCGCGAGCTGCTTTTTCAGCGTGCTTTGGCTGGCGCGGAAGACCACGTAGCGCGCGCCAATAAACTGAACGCAAAGTCCCAAAAGCAACGCAGGCACGTTGGCCGCCGTTGGCGGCACATGGAGGCCGTTCACCAGGAGAAAGAGGAAGGCAAAATCGACCGCCGATGCGGCCGCACCGACACCCGCGCCGCGCAAAAAACGGAGCATGTGCGCTTTGAGTAAATGAACGTGCTTTGACATGGTCTTTCTCATTGCAAGGCGGAGGCCGGCGGGAGCCGGGGCAATTCCTTCGTAGTTTCGCGTAGACGCTGCGTTCTGCTGTAAAGATCGCTGCGCAAAACGTGTGAACTTCCCGAGCGTCCGCCCGCGATGGGCGACCTTCCTTGCACCGCTCTCTGCGTGACTCTAGGGTGCGGTCATGACCGACGAAAACGAGTTGCCGCCGCTGACTTTGGAATGGGATGAGGCCGCCGTTGCCGCGCTTCGCCACGTACCGTTTGTCGTTCGAAAGTCTGCCGCGCGTTCGGTCGAGACCTACGCGATGTTCAAAGGGCTCCCGGTTGTCACCGTGGACGTCATGAAGCAATCGCGCGCTTCCAAAGAAGCCGGCAACCACCCCGAACAAAAAGCATCGAGCGACGGACGCGGGTCGCCCGTCGAAGGCGCAGAAGAAGTTCCGCGTCAGTTCGTGAACTTTCAGTTCATGAAGCTCGATCCTGCTTGGCGTCGTCTCCCCGACGAAGAGCGCGCGCGCGACAAGAAAGCCCTCGCCGATGTTTACGCCAAGTGGGCGAGCGACAAGAGCATGATCACGCGCAGCTACTCCCTCGTTGGTGTGCGCGCTGACTGCGATCTCATGTTGTGGCGCATTAGCTACGAGATGGACGCCTTGCAAAACATGCAAGCCGAGATGCTGCGCACGGGCGTCGGTCGCTACCTCACCCCAAGCGCCTCCTATCTCTCCATGACCAAGCGCTCACAGTACGAAGACAAAGAGCACGCAAACCACGCCGACGCTCGCACGCGCATTGTACCGGGCCGCGCCAAATACATCTTCGTCTACCCCTTTGTGAAGACGCGGCACTGGTACTTGCTCTCGATTGACGAGCGACAACGCATCATGGATCAGCACATCCAGGTCGGTAACAAATATAACCGCGTGAAGATCAACACGACCTACTCGTTTGGTCTCGACGATCAGGACTTCGTCGTCGCGTTTGAAAGCAATTATCCACAGGACTTCTTGGATCTCGTGATGGAGCTTCGCGAGACAGAATCGAGCCTCTACACGCAGCGCGACACGCCGATCTACACATGTGTGCGTCGCGAGTTCGACGAGTTGCTCGCGCATCTCGGCTAGCTCGCGATGCTGTCACGCTGTCACATAGAGGGCGGCACTGACGGGCGAGGGGTCGCGATGAATGCTCGAACGTCGTCGCGACGGATTCGCCAGAAGATCCAGACGTGCACGAGCGAGCGAAGAACGCCGCCGATGATGAGAGCGAAGGTCGCAAACGTGACCACGTCCACGCGAGACAAAATCGGGACCTGCGTGTTGTCGTGCGAGCTATTGGCCGCCATCGTCACTTGAATCCAGTTGCTTAGCGCGCGAACCAAACGCGGCGAGTGGTGCATGCGAAAGATGTCGATCGCGACGTCCGCTGCTGTGTAAACGAGATTGGCAAGCGACGCTTGGGTCATCCACCAGACCGCATTGCGACGCCGCCGCCAAAGGTGAAAGCCCGCGACGAAGAGAAGGGCCGAGACAATTGCATTGGCGCCGATGATCGCGCGCTGCATCGGCGTGTGCTGCTCTTCGATCATCACGTTGCTCAGTTCGTCGAGCGCCTGACTCATCGCCACGCTCTCGTGCTCTCCCGTCTCGCGCGTCATGGCTTGAGGAGGGGCGAAGAGCGCCGTGATCGAGCGGCTCGTGCCAGAGATACCCACCACCATCGAAATGGCCGCCGCGATGAAGCTGGCCCGGGCGCCGGGCGGAATCTTAATGGCCATCGCGAAGAAGGTAGGTGTAGGTGTGGTGGCGCGCAACGTGCATTAATCGCGCTTAAGAAACGTCAGAATCGTTGAATCAAGCTTTTTTCATACGCTGGGGCCTAAGGTTGGCCCCGGATGCGCATCTAACTGGGGTCAGCTAACCTGCAATCTGCCGTTTGGAACTTTTCGAGCGCAGTGGTGTCGAACCGAAGTTAACGGTCTGTGAGTCTTGGGGAGGTCGCCGGATGGAGGTCAAAGTCAACTTGGTCCTGCTCGGCCTGCTCGGCATTGTCTGGGCGAGCCTTTCGAGCGCGGATCCTGTTGCGGCACTCGATCCTCTTTCTCCTGCGACCCAACACCTCTCGGCACTCGAAGACGAATTTGCGGCCGACCCATCCCATATCGGTCACGCGCGCGAACTTTCACGTCTCTACATTGAGTTGGGTCAGCCCGGCCTCGCGATCACCACCATTCGCAGCGCAGACCCACACCTTCTCGAAGATCCGATTCTCACCGATCGCCTGGCAACTGCCTACGAGCTTTCGGGTCGCGTAAGCGATGCCGTTGCCACGGCGGATCTTGCGCTTGCGCGCTGCGGCCGCGCCCTCGGTGATCGCGACCTCGCAGCAACGCCCGTGCCCCGCTACGGCTGCGCCGAAAGCACGTACGCGCAAATCGATGTGCACCTTCACGCACTCTCGTACATGGCGCGCTGGGGCGTTGGCGAGCCGTCTGTCGACCATCGCGCGGTTGTGGCGTACGAGCTTGCGCAGCGCAGCGCTCGTGTCGCAATCGTTGTTGACTAAGTGCCTTGTTGACTAAGTGCGGTGTTGAGTAAGTGCGGTCGTGGTCAAAGCCTGTGCGCGGGCCTAGCTGACGACGGAAGCGTCGGCCTCTTGCTGCGGACCTTGGCGGCCGAGCACTACGCGAAACTCTGTCCCGCCTAAGGGAGCGTCGACGATGTCGATGGTGCCTCCGTGGTCGCTCACGATGCGATGCACGATGGCAAGTCCGAGGCCTGTGCCGTGTGACTTCGTCGTGAAATACGGGTCGAAAATACGCGCGCGCGCTTCAAGCGGAATGCCAGCGCCGTTGTCCCGGACAACGATCACGACTCCGTCGCCCACGGGATCGTCGTTCACTTCGACAGCTACTTTTGCATCGTTCAGACTTTGCGCGTTCGCGGCCCTTGCAGCATCGATTCCGTTCTGAACCAGGTTCACCAAAACTTGCACAAGCTGATCGCGGTCGACGTTTACCTTGCGTAATGTAGCCGGCAGCACCGCGGTGACAGGCACAGTGCTCGTGGCATGCACTTGCACAACGTGCTGTATCACTTCACGCACATCTAATTGCTCCGGGTTTGGCTTGGGCATGCGCGCGAAGCGGCTAAACTCGGTCACGATATGCTTTAAGCGATCGACTTCTTCTAAGATAGCGCTCGTCGACTCTTTGAAGATCTCATCG
This sequence comes from Sandaracinaceae bacterium, assembly GCA_016712745.1. Lineage (GTDB taxonomy): Bacteria > Myxococcota_A > Polyangia > Polyangiales > JADJQN01 > JADJQN01. The sequence goes on along the minus strand of JADJQN010000003.1, from coordinate 1,416,268 downwards.
AAGTCTGGATGCTTGGACGCGTAGGTCTTCTGCATTGTCTCAATGCTCATTTGGATCGGCAAGAGGGGATTTTTGATCTCGTGTGCGATGCGTCGCGCGATGTCGCGCCATGCCGCAATGCGCTCAGCCCGCAAGAGGCGCTGCTGCGTGCGATTGAGCTCATGCGTCATCCGGTTGAACGCGCCCATCGTGCGATCCGCCTTGCCGCCGAAAGTGGAGCGAATGGTGGAATCCAGGTCGCCCGCCGCAACGCGTCCCGCCGCGACCTCGAGCGCACGCAACGGTTGCTCGACGGTGCGCGACACGAGCCATGTCATGAAGATGGCGAGCAGGAAGGCTGCGGCGGACACCCCCCACGCTGCAACGTGCGCCAGCAGACGCGTGGATTCGCGCTCGCTCGCTGCGCGTACGTCATCGGTCGCACACATCGAAGCGAGCGGAAGGTGCCTGCGGCCGCCGATGACAAGAAGCCTAGCCGCTGCACGACTGACAACGCACGAGCTCATGCGAAAGTCTCTTCCCTCAACCTGCGTTTGAAACCCTGCATCGCCGGCGCTCTGCGCACTGTCGATGAGCGTGCGCAGACTTTGGGGACGAGGACCCGCGTGCACCAAGGAGCGCGAGCTGCCCGAGTCTGGCGTTCCGAGCGTGTACACGGAGAGAATATCGAATTTGAACGTGCGCGCCACGATCGGAAGGTCGGCGTCGAGCTCTGCCGCGGCCTCCCTCTCCGTATGCCCCTGAGAGAGACTTAGTATCGCGCGGTCGATGGCGACATCCCGATCGCAAATGATCGCGAGGTCACCACGATCGCGTTCGAACTGCGCAGTCTCATACTGCCGAGCCGCGGAAGTCGCAGATGCATTCTGTTGATTTTCACGACGTTCCGCACGTTCGAGAATACCGAGGACGTACCCATGGCCCACGAAGCTTGCGACCCATACGGGCAGCACGAAGCACAAAAGCAGAATCGCAAAGACGCGCCCCCGTACCCCGCCGATGGTCACTGATCACTCGCCGGGGCTTGCGCCGTTGTGGGCGCGAGTTGTTCGAGCAGGAAGGTGTTGGTATCGACGATGTCCGATGCAGGGGCACTTTCCGTCGGCGCAGTCCCCTCAAGGAATACTTCATCGATCGCGTTCGCCTCGCCTTCGTAGGCAAGCAATCCAGTGGCCGGGTCGATGCGGGCCGTCACAACACCGCTAGGCATCGGGAAGTCCACAACCGGTCGATTGTGTTCGGCGATTTGCATGACGTCGAGCCACACGGGTACTGCAGCACGACCGCCGCTCTCACGACGACCCAAGGAGCGATGGTAGTCGTCGTAGCCAATCCAGACCCCAGCGACAAAGTCCGGCGTGTAGCCGACAAACCATGCATCGCGCGCTTCATTGCTGGTTCCTGTCTTGCCAGCCACCGCGCGCTGCAAGCGACGCGCGCCGGTCGCGGTGCCCGTCTGCACGACGCTCGTGAGCATACTCGTCAGAATGTACGCTTCGGCCGGCGTCATTACGGGGTGCGCGGGCTCGCGCGCGGGTAGTGCGATGTCACGCCCATCGGGCCCGACGATGCGGGTGATCAGCCGAGGCTGCGCGAACATCCCGCCTGCTGCAAAGGTCGCGTAGGCGTTTACAAGCTCGATGGGCTTCACATCGCTTGCGCCCAGCGAAAGCGCAAGCGTCGGCTCGAGGGCGGACGTGATGCCTAGTTTGCGCGCGAAATCGACGGCAGCCGCCGGCGTTACATCCTGAATCACGCGAATCGCAACGAGGTTGACCGATTGTGCGACCGCCTCACGCAAACGGATCGCACCTTGGTAGTTCCACGTTTCGTAGTTTTGCGGGCGCCACTGATCGAAGACTTCGGGCGCGTCCAGCACGAGAGTCGCGGGCGTGAAGCGGCGCGATTGAATCGCAAGTCCATAGACGATGGGCTTGAAAGCGCTGCCCGGTTGTCGCGTCGCTTGCACGGCCCGGTTATAGCCAGGCGTTCGCTCATAGCCTCCGATCATGGCCAGTATGTCGCGTGTGCGCGGATCGATAACGAGGATCGCACCTTCAGGGCCTAGGTCGATCCGCACTTCGACATTGCTGCCTTGTTCTTGCGCGGGCGGGATGCGCTCGACCGTCACGCGAATGCGCGCTCCGCGCTCGAAGAAGCGGCTCGCCGTTAAGTGATCGGGGTTGTAGCGCGCGAGATTGTGCATGCTGCCGCGCGCGGCATGTCCAGCGATGTCGAGCACGACGGAACCCGTCGCATCGTCGGTGCGTGTAACGACCGCATCGTAGCTTCGGCCCACGCGCAGCGCGTCACTAGAGCGACGAGCGGGCGTTGCGCGCGCACGTTGGGGCGCATGAAAGGGCGGGCGAATGTCGTGACGCTCGTCAAGCGCGTGCAAGCCCTTACGCAGCGCCTCACGCGCCGCTCGTTCGAGCGCAAGATCGATCGTGGTGTGTACGACGTACGCGCCGTGCAACAGGGCGTCGCGTCCCAAAATAGAGCGCAATTGTTCGCGCACAAGTTGCATCACTTCGGGAGCGTGTTCTTCATTGGTGTCGCCCGACACGAGCTGCACCGTGGCGTCACGCGCAGCCGCTATCTCAGCCACCGTGAGGTCGGGCCAATACTGCGCTCGCTTGCTCTCGAGCTGCCCGAGCACGAAGAGCTGGCGGCGACGCGCTGCCTCCGGATGGGCCCGCGGCGAAAGATGTGTCGGGGATTGAGGAACGCCCGCGAGCAGCGATGCTTCGGCGAGACTTAGATCTTGAACGTTCTTACCAAAGTAGAACTGCGAAGCCTCTTGAACGCCGTAACGGCCGTGGCCGTAGTTAATCGAGTTCAGGTAGAGGCCGAGAATTTCTTCCTTCGAAAATTCTTGCTCGATGCGACGCGCCAGAATCAGTTCACGCACTTTGCGCGCAAGACTTCGCTCCGGCGACAGAATTAAATTCTTCACGATCTGCTGCGTAATCGTGCTGGTGCCCTGCACGCGACCCGTGATGAGAGCACGCACGAACGCGCGTATGAGTCCCGGATAGTCGAGGCCCTGATGTCGATAGAAGTCCGCATCTTCGGCGGCAAGCACCGAGAGCACGAGCACCCGCGGCACACGCGATATTGGAACCACCGTGCGGCGCTCGGTGAAGACCTCGTCAATCACGGCGCCATGCCGGTCCACAACGCGGGTGACTTGCGGAGGGTTGTAGTACCGCAGAGAAGCCACGGACGGCAGGCCTCGGCCGTAATACCAGAGTAGCGCGCCAAGTCCGACCACGACGGCAACGATACCGATAAGGGAAAGCCAGAAGAGTCGCCGGATGAGTCGTCCCAAGAACGAGCCGCGCGCAGCCTTTGGCTTCACCGAGATCTTCGGTTTGCGGTTTTGCGGCGGTGGTTGCGAATCGCGAGACGGTTGCATCCGAACGTTGGGACCTTACTGACGGTGCACCGAAGAAACAAATCTGCGGCGAAGCAGGATTATTCCTCTTTTGCGGCGCGGCGCGCGAATTCGTCGACAACCATTTCGGCCCGGTCGACCGAGACCATCAAAAACCGCGCGCGAAGTGCCAAGCGATCCTCGGCGTCGAGATGCGGTGTCCGATTTCGCATCGCTTCATGAAGGGTGATCCCTGCCGCGACTGAGACATTTAAACTCTCTACGAAGCCGCGCATGGCAATTCGATAGCTGCCATCCGCGGCTTGCCGCATCGATTCGCTCACGCCCGCATGCTCGTTGCCAAAGACGATGGCGACCTTGTCGATGCTCGCCAAATCTTCGGGCGTCATACTGCCTTCCATCGACGCGTAGAGCACCTTGTACCCGCGAGATTGCAGCGCGCGCACGGCTGAGAGGGTGTCGTTACTACGGACGATGTCGAGCCAACGCTCTGTGCCTTTCGTGACTCGGATCGAAGCGACAAAGCGTGACGCCTCGTCGATGACGTGAACTTCCTGAATGCCGAACGCATCAGCGCTGCGCAGTACAGCGGCGGTATTGTGAGGGTCCGTCAAACCCTCGAGTACGGGAATCACATCGCGCGTTCGCCCGTTGAGAACCGACTCGATGCGCGCGTGTCGCTCGTCACTTACAAGCGGTGAAAGGGCCTCAATGACGACGGCGGGCGGATAGGGAGATTCCGCTTTCTTTCCCAAAAGAGATTCGACTTCGGGCAAATCGCGCCGCATGAGAGCGATCGTACGCTACGCGGGCCGCCTTCTTTTCGCAAAGCGTGCACGCGGCAATGTTTTTCGCTATCCTCCGCCGCTCTTTTCCCGGGTCGTCTAAAGGCAGGACAGTGGACTTTGAATCCACGAATGATGGTTCGAATCCATCCTCGGGAACCAACTAGGCAGCGCCAAACAATGCTCGCGCGTTTTGCGTCGTGAGTTGCGCAAGCGCATCGAGAGAGACCCCGAGCTCCCGGGCCACCACGGCGGCAATACGCAGAAGCTCGGCGGGTTCGTTGCGATTCGCGGACGCGCCACTCGGGGTTTGATCGGGGCAATCCGTTTCGAGAAGCAGACGTTCACGCGGAACGGCGCGCAACGCGTCCAAGGGTCGCTTGGCATTGGGGCGTGTCAAAGCGCCGGCGAAGCTCAAGTGTAAATTGAGATCGACATAACGCGGCACGAAGTCTCGCGCTCCGCTGTAGCTGTGTACGACGCCACCGCTTGCAAGTGCTCCACGTGTTTCCAGATAGCGAAGCGCAAATTCGTGTGCGCGATAGATGTGCAATATCACAGGCAGCTTCAACGCATTCGCGACATCGATGTGCGCATCTGCAACGCGCGCTTGCTCCTCAAGTGTCACGCCTTCCTTCGCGACGTTGCCGTCGAAGCCAAACTCGCCAATGGCGCATGCCTTCAGGCTCTCTGCCGCGTCGTGAAGGGCTTTGAGTCCTGCGCGCGTACCATCGGGACCCAAACGCGCAATCCACTGCGGATGAATGCCCACGGTGGCGCTGACCATCGAATGTCCATCACGCAGGGCTGCAATCTTCGCCCACCCCGAAGGCTCGGTCGCCGCGATCACCACGCGCTCCACGCCCGCTTCTCGTGCGCGCTCGAGTACCGCCTCGCGGTCCTCGTCAAATACCGCAAAGTCCAAGTGACAATGCGAGTCCACCCAGCTCACGAGGTGAGTCTCCAGCTCACGAAGTGAGTGTGGTGGTCGCTTTCGCCGGCGCTTCCGCTTCGACCTGCATATTGTCGTCGAATGCCAAAAGCTCCTGATTCATGCGGCGCAACATGCTTTGCTTGATGTGGAAGGGCAAAAAGGCAGCCTTCATTCCATTGAGCAGGATGCGCTTGATGGCGCCAAGCTCTAGGCCCATCTGCGTGTGGCAGAGCCATAGCTCCTTGCTCACGGTCGTGTCGGTCACGAGACGATTGTCCGTGTTCACGGTCACGCGCAAACCAAGGTCGTAATAGAGCTTGAGCGGATGACTGGCGAGATCGCGCACCGCGCCCGTTTGCACGTTGGATGAAGGACAGCACTCGAGGGCCACGCGATGGTCGTTTACATAGTGGAGTAGGTCGCCGTCTTCGCGAAGACGACAGCCGTGACCAATGCGATGTGCTCCGCACACGTGGATCGCTTGAGCGATCGACTCGGGCCCAAACGCTTCGCCCGCGTGAATCGTGCAGTTGATGTTGTTGTTTCGGATGAGCTGGAAAGCCTCGCGGTGATGCTTCGGCGGGTGATCGTACTCAGCACCGGCCAAATCAAAGGCGACTACACCGCGATTCTTGTAAGCCACCGCTAACTGCGCCATCTCGAGCGATGACTCGGGAGAGATATTGCGAATGCCGCAAACGATAATGCTCGATTCGATGCCGTGATCTTTTTGTGCTTGGCGAAGGCCTTGCAACACAGCTTCCACGACCGCAGTCAGTCGCAAACCCTTGCGCGTGTGCAGCATGGGCGAATAGCGCACTTCCATGTAGCGCACGTTCTCTTTGGCCGCATCTTCCGCAAGCTCGTACGCAATGCGCGCGAGTGAGTCCTCGGTCTGCATCACCCTGAGCGTCACGTCGAACGCTTTCAAATACTCGACGAGTGAACCGGTGTTCTCGCCGACGTTCATCGCCTTGCGCAGCCCGTCCACGTTGTCGGCAGGGAGCTTGATCCCGTCGCGCGCCGCCAGCTCCAGGATGGTCTCGACTCGAAGTGAGCCGTCGAGATGAACGTGAAGATCCGTCTTGGGCAGACGTTCGAAGAGCGAAAGTGGTAGCGGCATCACGAGAGGTTAGTGGAGGATCCGCTCGAAGTCACGGCGGCGCACGCAAAAACCCCACGAAAACAACGAATATCAGCGCGATCTACGGCGCCTTGTACTTCATTAAGCGCTCGAGCACGTCTTCCAAACGACTGCGCGGCACGCTCACACGCGTTGGCATGCCGCCATCGACTCCGAGCAACGCCAACAAGTCGATGCCGCTATCGAACTGCGCTGCTGCTGTGATCGTCGTCGCATCGTAGACCACCGAGATGGGCGCGCGCTCCTGCCCTAACAAGAGCAAATACGTTTTGTCGTAGGGTTTGGATGCGTTCGTCGTATCCACGAGGGCAAAGTCGACTTGCAGATTGTAGCCGCGCGCCAGGCGCTTCGATTCCTCTTCGAGTTCCTTGAGAGCATCAGCAGCGGTGCGAATGTCGCGGTAGATGCCAATGTCGACTGCACCGCCCGCCAGAAAACGGACGATAAGTCCGCGAAGCACATCATCGCGCGGGCGTGCACGAATTGCGCGATCGAGAGTTGCGCCTCGTTCGCTTGCTACACCGATACGCGTATCGATGGCGCGCGCATCATCATCCGCGCCTTCGTAGGGCTCGACGCCCTTTCGTATCCACTTGGCCGCCGAGCAGAGGCCGTCGAAGTCGATGTGACAACAGATGGTGTCGATCTCGCCGACTGATTCGCAAAGCTCCTCGGTAACCATTTCTGGGCACGCCCCATGCTGGGCCTTGGTGCTGAGCACGAAGCGCGGGTCGCTCGCGTACGCGGCATGCAGAGGGTGGTCATGATGATCTACCCACATGCGCAAGCGCTGGCCCAAGCCGTCGATCAACGGCTTGGTGGTCTTGTCGAAACTTGACCCTGAGCTATCCGCGGCAAAGGCGATATCGAGCACGACCACTCGGCCGGGAAGGTCTTTGGCTCGCGGCAACTTTCGCGGCGTGCCGTAGGTGATCTGTGGATACTTCACGGAGGCGGCTCGGACGGGGAGTCGAGCAAGTTACGCACATCCACGAAATCCGTGCGGCACGTCGGACCGTTGGCGTAGCGATACTCCGCGACACCTTCATTGTCGAGCGCAATCACGGTCGCTGAACGCGTGCCGTACGTGGGCGTGTGAATGCAAATCGCGTCGAGCTGCTGGGCTACCGCGCGCGTGAGGATGTTGTTGTTGGGCGGCATCGGAACATGCTCGAAGGGCGGCGTCTCGTGATTGCCGAGCACGTGCACGAGGCGCTTCATCAAGACCGGAAAAGGCACATCGAGCGTCGTTCCGAGCAGATCGACCGCGCGAACTACTTTGCTAAACGCGGGCGAATCGAGCACGTCGTTCGGAAGAACGTGCACGCCATCCGGTACAGGCTCGAGTGCCATCTTGTTCACGCCGGGATGGGCGTACGCGACCCACATCTCTTTCTGGTTTCCAAAAATCAGATTGAACGGGTTGTATTTACTCGGGTCGAGCGCTTCGACATACGCACGCGCATTTTCGATCATGCGCATCTTCAAGATCTCGAACGGGATATCACCGCGCGAAGCCTTCGTTGAATCTGCGGAGCTAAACGTGCGTTGGTTGGTAACGCTCGCGAAGATGCCGTACTCGTTTGCGCCCATCCAGGTGCCGCCCGACTTCTCGTCGCGGCCACCGACTGTGCGCGGGGACTTGTTGAGCAGCGTCACATTGGTTGTGCGTCGCGCAAGATACTCGTCGCGGTTGGCAGCAATAACGACCGGATACTCCGGATGAACATTCTTGAGGATGATGATCGTGCACATGGTGAATCAATGCTGCGCGGGCAATCCAAGCACGCCGCAATCCGATTCATACTCCGTCACGCCGCCGTTGACACCATTCATGCGTGGATTCGCGCTCAAGGCACCAAAGGTGACTGGCGCATCCGTGTAGGCAAGCATGAGGTACATCTCGCCGTTGACGCTGTTGGCGTAGTGAAAATCGTTAGAATTCGGGTTGTCGTAATGACAACTCATCCGCAAGCCCGTAGCGCCGGTCATATCGAACGGAACGTCGAACATCTGTCCCAGCGGATCGCCGATAGCAGCGGTATTCTCGAAAACGATCTCGCCGTCGTGTGGTCCACCCACGACGGTCACCGTCATGCCGGTCCCGAGCTGATGGTAGTGCGGCAAAATATAGTAGATATGAAAGTCCGGATCACGATGCGTGACGTTGCGAAATGACGCCGCTAGATCGCAGCTCATGCTGGAGGTCGATTCCACCCGAGCCGGGACTACCAGTCCATCCATGTAGCTGTAGGAAAGCGGCGATAGGCGCACCGTGACGGCGCTCTCTTCAACGAGGCCGAGGGAAAAGGCGAGACTCGTGTTCACGAGTCCGAGTGTCGTATTGATGAGGTGCACCGAACCGATAATCTTGCTGTGAGGCGGAATTGCCAGCACGACGCCCGGCTGAAACTGCTGCGTCTCATCCGTCGCTTGCGTTGACTGCGCGAAGAATACGCCACCGCCTGCTGTGACTGCGCCCGCAACCTCGCTGAACGATCGCGAATCGCAGTCCCACGTGCCATCAGGACCGGGATAGGAAGTCTCGGGGACGTAAACCCAGTTTGAGTGATGCCACGCGCCCTCGTTCGTCATGTGCACGGAGTTCACGAAGATAGTCTCTTCGTTGCCGAGGCTCCAGCTTTGGCAGGTTCCAAAGTTGTCGTCGCCACTCGGAAGTGCGTAGGAAGGAAAGGTGTGCGTCGCTTCGAAGTTGGCGAGTGCGCCATCGCGGGGCGTAGAGCCAGCGTCGGCGGCTGAGCCGTCTGCCGAGCCCCCGCAGGCAAGCAAAGTCACGCTCATGAACACGGAAAGAATTTTCTGCACGTAAACAGCTAGCCATTCGAAGTGTGCAGTGTCAAAGCTTGGTCGTATTTGAGGCGGATATGCGCCATTTTTGCGAAGGTGCGCCCCTCGCTTGACCACATCGCACAGAGCGCCAACGATGCTCGGCGATGAGCGACGTGAACGCGGCAGACCTTGATCGCGCGTTGATTGAGATTGATCGCGCGATTGGTGACGGACGCGTGATCCGAGACGCTGACGTTCGTGACGCCTATTCCCACGACGAGAGCGAGACCCCGCGAACGCGCCCCGATGCGGTCATTCGTGCGCAGACAACACAAGAGGTATCGGCGATTCTTGCGAGTGCGAATCGTCATCGCATTCCTGTTACGCCGCGCGCCGCTGGAACTGGTCGCACGGGTGGCGCAGTGCCAGTGGCGGGCGGAATTTTGCTTTCACTCGAAGGCATGAACAGCGTGCGCGGCATCGAGCGAGAAGACCTGATGATGGTCACGGGCCCCGGCGTTGTTACAGGCGAGTTGCATCGCCTCGTTGAAGCCGAGTCCCTCTTCTACCCGCCGGACCCAAACTCGCTCGCGTCTTGCCAACTCGGCGGCAACATCGCCGAAAACGCGGGCGGCCCTCGTGCATTCAAGTACGGAGTTACTCGCGACTACGTGCTGGGGCTTGAAGTTGTCATCGCCGATGGAACGATCTTACGTCTGGGCAAGAACACAGTGAAGGGTGTCACCGGCTACGATCTCACCTCGCTTCTGGTGGGGAGCGAAGGAACTTTGGGGGTTGTAACGCAGGCAACGTTGCGACTTGTACCGCTGCCAGACGCGGTTGTGACGTGCATGGTGCTTCTGCCCGACGTCGCCACCGCAGGGCGCACGGTCAGCGCGTTGGTTGCACGGCGGATGGTGCCGCGATGCCTTGAGCTGCTTGACCGCAACACGCTCGACATTCTGCGACCGCAGGCATCACTGCCCATCGACGAGCGAGCAGGCGCCATGTTGATCATCGAGCTCGACGGACCCGAGGATTCGCTCGAACGGCAACTCGAACAGCTCGGCAACACGTGCGAAGACCTGGGCGCGATCGAGGTTCTGGTCGCTCGCCACGGCAGTGATCGCGAGCGTCTCTGGGCCGCGCGGCGTGAGCTCTCGCGCGCTCTTCGGCGCTGCGCGAAGTACAAGTTGTCCGAAGACGTCGTCGTCCCGCGTTCGAGAGTGCCTGCCCTTCTCGACCGCGTGGCGTTGTTGTCGGAAAACCATCAGGTCCGCATGCCGACTTATGGCCACGCCGGCGATGGAAACCTTCATGTGAACTTTCTCTGGAACGACGCCGACGAACGCCCTCGCGTAGATGCCGCGATCGAAGGACTCTTTCGCGCCGTCATCGAGATGGGGGGAACATTGAGTGGTGAGCACGGCATCGGAGTGCTCAAGGCTCCCTTTCTTCCGATTGAGCAGTCCCCAGCACTCATCGGTCTACAAGAACGAATCAAAGACACCTTTGACCCAAACGGCATCCTCAACCCGGGAAAGATATTCCCGAACGCCGCCGCGCGCTTTCACCGCGCATGCTGATACGACCTTAAAAGGGAAGCCACCGACCTATGCGCAAACTTATTCTTTCCCTTGGTCTTGCTTCGGCCCTCGCGCTTCAAGCATGCGGAAACTGCGAGTTCGCGGACATCGCCGATGAGGCGAGCGAACGCGCCGGCTCGTCAGCGACGAATTGCGGAGACATTGGCATAGGGGGCAACGTCACGGATGCCTTCGCGTGCGTGTCAGACGCATTCAACGCGCACAGGGCATTTCGCGTGACGGTAACTCGGCAGGGAATCGATTCTCAGGTGGCCGTAGGATGGGCGAGTGACGCGAGCGGCAACGTCTTTCGGCTGCACTTCGATAGCGATCGCTCCGGCGGTTCGGGCGACGGAGGAATCGTTACCGTAGATGGTTGCCAAAACGCGTCGCTCGCCGGCGGCGACCCTTCGGTTCTTGTGCAGGGCGCATTCTTCGCGTGCTCGGCGCTTGGGCCCACAGAGCAGACCTGCGGCGATTGAAAGCACCACGCCAACCTGCGCCGCGTGCGGGCATGAGCGTCAAACTGGGGACATGGAACGACCGGTTGCCAGTGCCATCAATGTCGTCCATGAATCTGCCATGGCGAAGCTTTCTTGGTTTACGTGTGCTGCGGTTCTGTGTCTTCTACTTGCGAGCGCTTGTTCAAGCTCGCATCCGACCTGCACTGGGCCCGATTGCGGGGATGCCGGGATGCCGCCACCGGACGCCGGTACTGGCTGCCTTCCGCGCGCTGCTGAGACGCACCGCCCCGCTGCGATTGAATGCAGTCACGATCGACCGCCCGGCTCTATGCCCACTGGCACGATTGCGACCTGCATGAGCGATGTCGAATGCACGGATGGAATCAATGGCCGATGTTCAGGCAACGGACACGACGGCTGGCGCTGCACCTACGACGAATGCTTCGCGGACACCGACTGTCCCGCGATGAACATCTGCAGCTGCGATGGCGCAAGTCGCTCCGGTGCGAATATCTGCGTGGTTGGCAACTGCCAGACTGACTCCGATTGCGGCACTGGCTTCTGCAGCCCGACACTCGGCTCATGCGGTCACTACTTGGGTCCAGTCGGTTGGTACTGTCATACGTGTGCAGATACGTGCATTAACGATAGTGATTGCAGTGGAGACGCCGGCGGCGGTTATTGCGCGTTTGATCCCATCGTCGGTCACTGGGGATGTCAGACCGCGGAGTGCGTGGGCTAGCACGTGCGCGCACGCAGGCTCTGCGTCGTTCTGCTTCTCTGGGCTTGCGCTTGCACGTCATCCCCGTCGTCCAATCCGCTCGAAGGACCGAACGATCCAATCGAAGCGGCCCAGGCATTCGTCAACGATGCAGCCACACGACGACGCGCTCTCGAAGCAAGCATTGCAGTCGCTGACACTCCGTACGCTCGCCTGCGCGCGGAACACTACGCGCTCTCGGGAACGGGAATTGACAACGCAGATGGTGATTGGGACGCGCTTGCCGTTTATGCACCACGCGTGCGCACGCTGCGCATCACAGGCGCGATGGGCAGCCTCGATCTGCACGAAGGTGAGGCGGTAGCGCTCGACTCTCTCGATTCTCTTCAGGATTGGGAGCGGGCGGGTGAGCGCGCATTCGAGCGCCTGCCCGCGCAGATCGATCTCGGTTTTGCGCGGCTGCGTGATCGGGACTCCGCGATCGGTGCTGGCTTCACAGTGGATGACGACGGCGTTGTGAACGGTGCCGTGGAAGTTGCGACGTCCACTGGATGGGTCGTCGCGCTCACCTGCAGCGCGTGTCATTCAGCGGAACTGGGTGGCGTCCGCGTTAACGGCCTCGCCAACGATCGTCTCGACCTCGCCACCCTCGGAGGTGGCAGCTGGCCGCGCGGCACGGTCGACGTGACAAGCGACAGCATCGACAACCCACTGAGGCCGCCGGATTTGCGACCGCTCATTTTTCAAACCCGACTACATCACACAGGCAACCTTGCCAATGGGCGCTTGGCGCGGATGGTACGCATCGAAACTCTGCTTACCGTTCAGTACGGCGCGCACTCGCGTCCTGATCGCCGCGCCGTCGCTGCGCTCGCTCTCTACCTCGAGTCCCTCGCACGCACGCTGCCACAGCCCGAGGAAAGCTTGCCCGCGTCGCGTATATTCGAATCGGCGTGCGGCGAATGCCATCGAGGAGACGCGCTCGCAGGGGATCCGGTCGAGGTCGGCGCGGTCGGAACAAATCCGAGCGCGACCATCTATGGAAGTGAGCGCTCGACGTTGGGATATCGCGCACCTTCGCTGCGTGGGGTCGAAGGTCGACGCGGGCTCTTGCATGATGGTTCAGCCACTGACCTCGACGCGATTCTCGGCCTTACGCCGTCGACGCACATCGGGCATCCATTCGGTCGAACGCTCGACGAGTCCGCTCGGCGGTCGATCGCGTCCTTCTTGCGTAGCTCCTCCTCGCGCTGACTCGCGGCTCTTGGTGAACCTCAGGCCAGGTAAAGGTCCACGTCAAGAGTGACGCCAATCGAAACCAGCGTTCGCATTGTCTCCACATCGAGCGATAGATTCGGACAACCGCCGGACATGTAAGCCACACACTGCATCGTCACGCGGCATTCGGCAGACAATCTGAACACGACGGACTCTCTGCCTTCGAGCTGCGCTAAGACATCGAGAATATGTGCATCGATCGAGTGCTCGTTGTTACAGCGACTGAAGAGCCTCCACGCTGCGAAGTTACGAGCGCCAAAGGGTCCGTCGTCACCCTGGTTCCAGCTCTCGGTGGGAGTCAGAGCCAAACGCGACGAAATGGCAGCGGGCTCCACGTCAAAACCAACGATACTCAGATACGCGCAGACCTTTCGTCCTCGCTTACCGATCGAGTCTGCAACAGTTGCGTCCGCGGGCAGCATCAACCGTGTGCGTCAGATGAACATCGTGACGGGTTCTTCGAGGTAGCGGCGAAGGAGCTGTAGCCATTTCGCGCCTGTTGCCCCATCGACCACGCGATGGTCACACGACATCGTCATGCGCATTCGGCGGCCGGGGACGACGAGGCCATTCTTCACAACTGGCTCCTCGCGCACCGTTCCCACAGCAAGGATCGCGCCTTCCGGTGGATTGATTACAGCCGAGAAATTCTCGATGTCGAACATCCCCAGGTTGGAAATGGAGAAGGTGCCGTTGCTCATCTCCTCGGGCTTCAACTTCTTCTCTTTGGCCCGACCGGCGAGGCTGCGCACTTCGCGCGAAATCTCGCGCACATCTTTTTCATCGGCATCGCGTACGACCGGCGTTACCAGTCCGTCCGGGATCGCAACGGCCACCGAGATGTCGACCCGGCCGTGATACTCGATCGCGTCGCCAGCAAACGACGCGTTGACTTCGGGCATCTTCAAAAGCGAAAGCGCGCACGCTTTGATGATGAGATCGTTGACCGAAATCTTTTCGCCCTCGACTTCGAGCGCGCGATTGATCTGCTCGCGCGCATGCCAAATCGGATCGGCGTCGATATCGATCGTGAGATAGAAGTGCGGAACTGTTTGCTTGGACTCGGTAAGGCGGCGCGCAATGGTGCGGCGCATCGAGCTGAGCTTCTGCACTTTAGTTTCTTTGGATGCGGCTGAGCGCTTCTTGCCGCGCGGCGCCGCAAGGCCATCAAGGTCACGCTTGATAATGCGGCCGTGCGGTCCCGTGCCCTGCATGTTGGCAAGTTCAACGCCGCGTTCGCGCGCAACTTTGCGCACGTAGGGAGAGGCCAGCGGTCGCCCATCGGATCGTGTTTGTGCCGCAGCGCCTACTGCGGGCGCCGACTTTGGAGCCGTTTTTGCCGCGGGCGCAGAGTCGGATTCGGATTCGGACTCGGATTCGGACTCGGACTCGGATTCGGACTTGGATTCAGACTCGGACTCGGACTCGGACTCGGGTGCGACATTCGCCTTGGACTTCGCAGACGCTTGCGCCGGTGCGGCCTCGGCCTTTGCCGCAGGCTTCGCGCCCGCATTGGCAATCAGCGCCGAAATGTCGTCGCCCTTCTGCCCAATGATCATCACCGGTGCATCGGGCAGAAGGGCCGAACCTTCTTCGGCCAGAATCTTCAGCAGCACGCCCTTGTCGAAGGAACGAAACTCCATCGTCGCTTTGTCCGTCTCGACTTCGGCGAGAAGATCGTCGACGTCAATTGCGTCGCCTTCCTTCTTTACCCATTTGACGATCGTACCTTCATCCATGGTCGGTGAAAGTTTGGGTAGACCGATGATCTTGGCCATCGCGGCTCCTTCTGAAGTCAGCTAGCTACGTAGAGAGTTTTTTTCACCGCGTCGACGACTCGCTCGACTGTCGGCAGCACCGTGTTCTCGAGGTTTACCGCATAGGGCATGGAGACATCTTGGTTATGCACGCGCAAAACTGGTGCATCTAAATAGTCGAAGGCTTCACGCTGCACGAGATCGACGAGCTGCGCCCCCGTGCCCCCGTGCTCCCAATGCTCATGCACGATCACACAGCGATTGGTCTTCTTCACACTCTCGACCACCGTGCGATGGTCGAGCGGACGCAAGGTGCGCGGATCGATGACTTCGCAGGAAATGCCTTCTTTTGCGAGGGATTCTGCCGCCTGCATCGCCGTGTGATAGGGACGCCCCCACGCGACGAGCGTGACGTCGGTTCCCTCTTGCGCAATGCGCGCTTGGCCGAAAGGGATCAACTCTTCGACGCCTTCGTCGGGCACTTCGCCCTTTACGGCGTAGAGCGTTTCGCCTTCGAGGAAGATGACCGGGTTGTCATCACGAATGGCCGTCTTCAACAAGCCCTTTGCATCGCGCGGCGTCGAAGGCGCGCACACGTGAAGCCCTGGAATGTTCACATAGAACGGATCCATCGAGTGGCTGTGCTGCGCCGCTACTTGGCGCGCGGCACCGTTGGGTCCGCGAAAAACGACCGGCACGCGGTACTGGCCACCGCTCATCTGGTAGAGCTTGGCGGCGTTGTTCAAGATCTGGTCAAACGCAACCGCAGAAAAATTCCACGTCATGAATTCAACGATGGGCCTGAGGCCCACCATCGCGGCGCCAATGCCCACGCCCGCAAACCCGAACTCAGCAATCGGCGTATCGACCACGCGGCGCTCGCCAAACTTCTCGAGCATACCTTCGGTGACTTTGTATGCGCCTTGATAGTGGCCAACCTCTTCGCCCATCAAGCAGACGCGCTCATCGCGCATCATCTCTTCCACCATCGCTTCACGTACCGCCGTGCGGTAATTAATCTCACGCATAGGGATCCTCCCCGGTCTTCGCGAGCGTTAGCGAATGCATGAGCGCTTCGTCGGGCGGGTCCGATTCGTCGGCGAATTTCACCGCATCGGCGACCTCTTCCTCGACCAAGGCATCGATCTTGGCAAGCTCCTCTTCTTTGACCTTCATCTCGAGCAAGGCGTCCCGTGCGATACGAACCGGATCTTGCTTCTTCCGCTCTTCGACTTCGGCCGCTGTGCGGTACTTCCCGGGATCGGACATGGAATGTCCACGATAGCGATAGGTGACGACTTCGATGAAGGTCGGACCTTCGCCACGGCGTGCGCGTGCGATCGGTTCTTTGAACTTCTCGGCTACTTCGCGAACGTCGTGCCCGTCGATGCGGAAGCCAGGGATGTTGTAGCCCTCAGCCTTCTTCCAAAACTCGGGCTGCGCAGCCGTGCGCGAGATGGGCGTGCCCATCGAGTATTGATTGTTCTCGCAGACGAAGATGATTGGCAGCTTCCACAAAGCCGCCAACGAGATGCCTTCGTGAAAGCCACCAATGTTGGTCGCGCCGTCACCAAAGAAGCACATCGTGATGCGGTCTTCGCCCATGTACTTCGCTTTGAAGGCCGGACCCGCAGCAAGTGAGACGTGCGCGCCGACGATGCCGTGACCGCCCAAGAAGTTGTTGGGCCTGTCGAACATATGCATCGAGCCGCCAAAGCCCTTCGAGCATCCGGTGACTTTGCCAAAGAGCTCCGCCATGCACGCGCGCGCCGTCATGCCGCGTCCGAGCGCGACGCCGTGGTCACGGTAGGTCGTGACGAAGTAGTCGTCGGGTCGCATGCAAGCAATGGCTCCCATCGCCACAGCCTCTTGCCCGATGTAGAGATGCAAAAAGCCCCCGATTTTCCCCTGCGCATAGGCACGGGCCGCCTCTTCTTCGAAGCGGCGGATCAGGAACATCTTTTTGTACAGCGTTAGGAGCTCGTCTTTTTTTAACAACAGAGAATCCTCCATCACGTTCGGGGAACGTTATCACCCGAACGCAAGAAGAGGGAACCTAGTTGTAAAGGCTGCTCAGAGGTAGGAGCTGATGCCGAAGCGGTGCTGCACGTCGATCAAGTACTCGAGGAATGACTCGTCCTCTTGGAGTTCACCCGAAAGACGGGTCAACTCGGCCGATTCAGCAGCCGTCGGCGAGCCTAGCGCTTCCAAAACGTTGATGCGGGTCTGCTTATCCACGAGACGCTTGAGCACGCTGAAGCCAACTGCCTCTTCTGGCAGATTGAACTCGAAGCGCGGACGAACGACATTCGCGACATAGGTGAGGTGATAGCGCTCGGAGTTGTAGACGACGTAATCCGGATCGCTGCAGCCCGCGTCGAGGTACGCGCAGGTCGGCGTGCCATCGGCATGTGCTGTTGGGATCGTGTGCCCGTCGCCGTTGCCCAAGCGATAGATGCTGAGCTGCTGCTCAAACGACGTGTCGTAGAACACGGCGAACTGCGAGAGCGCTTGGATGGTTGCCCAGTCACGCAGGATCTCGTTGCTCGATCCGTCGAGAGCGGGACCCGTGTAGGTCTCTTCGATCGTGCCACGACATGGCTCGTTGCCACTGGGGCCGCAACCCGCTTGGCGAAACACGTTCATGTGCTGAACGCGCGCGCCGCCGCTATCCACCGTGACGCGCGGGCCGAAGCTACGCACGTTGTTCTGGATGTAGCCGCCAAAGAGCTCGGTCATTTCTACGGGGAAGAGATCGTAGAAGTTGATGTAGTAACGCTCATCGTACGAGTACGAGAGGTTCCAGTCGCGGCGCGCCAAGCCCCAAAGAGCGTAGAGCTTGTCGACGAATACGCCGGCACGCGCGGTGCGGAAGAAGCCATTTTGGCCTGTTTCGTACGCCGACCAGGTGTTGAAGCCGACACCGGGCGTAAGACTCACGTCGGCTCCGGCCTGGCCCGGAAGATCGCTGACCTGACGGTAAATGTTGGCTGTCGTATCAAGCTCGTACGAGCCCACATCCGGCAACGAAGCGATTTCTGCCAACCAGTTCATGACGTCGATGGACGCCTGGTATTGATCGTTGAAGCCGAGGGATCCAACTTGCGAGCGGAACTCAGGCTCGTTGAAGTAACGGAAGAAGAGATGCTGGTAAACCTTCACCGCGTCCATCATCGGCTGAACGATGTGGCCGGGCTGAGCTCCCGCGCGCTGATAGCGGCGGTAGTAATTGAAGGGGTACTGGAACTCCCACTGACGGCGCCAGTTGTCGACGGCCTCTTGGAAGGACTCTCCGGCATCGAAGCGGCTGCACCATGAGATGTCGGTGGTGCGCTCATCGCTGCAGAATAGATACTTCACAGGGTAGAAGTTGATGGGATCGCCCGGGTTACGGAAGTCATTGCCCGAGACATAGTCCTTGAAGTCTTCGTCGAAGTTCGAACAAACGCATGCGTCTTCGTCCGCGCGGCAACGCTCCGGAACGGGCGCAAAGCGCGGGTTACGGATGCAGCGCTGGTGCATCGGCTGGTCGGGGACATCGGCGCCCGGGCAGTCCGTGTCCTCCTGACACGAATCACCACCGCGGTAATAGTCCATGAACGCGCGCGGCGTGATGTCCGACTGCTCGATGCCATCCAACGACGAGTTGGGAGCCGAAAGCGTCGGATTTGCCGTGAACGCCTCGACCTGATTGAAGTAACTCCAGGTCACCGCGCCGATGTCGTAGTGGCCAAGGCCGCTCAAGTCAGACAGATCGCCCGGGTACTCCATGATGGAGCTCGCCTGCGTGTTACCGACGCCGGCATCAGAACGCTGATTGCGAACGGAACGCAGCTCGTCGTTCCAGCGATCGATTTCCTGACCATTCAAGAAACCATCGCCATTACCTCCCTTGCCGGGGGTGTCAAACGCATCGACGAGCGGAAGCGGAAGGCGACGGGCGACGTTGTAATAACCGTTCATGTATTGATCACGATCGAACGAGCCACCGAAGTTGTGGCGCAGACCGATGCTGTGACCAAGCTCATGCAAGAGATACGACCGCACGAACGACTGCTGCATGCGCACACCAGCTTCGTGATTGCGGCTCGTCAAATCGCGACCGGCGAAGGTCGG
Organism: Sandaracinaceae bacterium; assembly: GCA_016712745.1. Classification (GTDB taxonomy): domain Bacteria; phylum Myxococcota_A; class Polyangia; order Polyangiales; family JADJQN01; genus JADJQN01. Next base: position 1,397,296 of record JADJQN010000003.1, on the reverse strand, counting down.
ATTCGTTTCGGCGAACTGGTTCGCCCAGTACTGCCAATACGCCGAGCGAATCTCGGGCGCGAAGGCCGGGTCCATGTTGAACTGCGATGCGAGCTCGGCGCGCCTTCGCTGCGACTCAATGCCCACGTCGAGGCCGTGTCCGCGGAACGGTGAGATTTGATCCGCAACTTCGTCGTCGGTTGCACGCGTACCGGCCGACGAGAGACGCGACTCGCCCACGTTGGCGTTGAAAAGATCGCGTCCTGCGCTTTGCAAGAAGCGGTTCTCGATGCTCGTGCCAGCAAGCTGACGCTGACGATCGGAGAAGATCATCGCGCGACCTTCGGCTCCGTGAAGATGCGACACGTTCGCTTGAACGCGATCCATGTTGGCGCGGAAGAAACCGGACAGATCGACCGGCAAACCAGGACGGCTCGGATCACCGGGGATGACGCCTGCGCCACCAGCGGTTGAAAGCGCCGCGGGATGCTCGGTGCGGCCAAGGTCGCTAAAGTACGTGCGCACGTTCTCGGCGTTGAAGTACGCGTCGGACGACGCTTCATTGCGAAGGACGGGGAAGAGTTGAACGGCGGTCGTCGCCACCGACTCCATCGACTCTGCGGCGAGATTCGCGTTAGAGGTGATGAGTTCGCCAGTGCGCGGATCCATCAAGGGCATCGCGATGCCGCCCCATTGCACGTGACCGTGCTGGACGTAGTTGATGAACTGATAGCGGATGTCGCCGAGACCCTCGCAGGCCTTGGTGCTGTCGATGTCACAGCTATTGGCTACGAGCTTGAGCATGCATTCCGCACCCTCGAAGTGGTAACCATAAACGTCGTTGCCGTACTCGCTGTACTCCGTCGGATGCGCGATTTCTGCCGGGCCAACAATGCGACAATCGTACGGATTGGTGACGCCATCGGCGTTTGGCGCGAAGGGGTCAAACTGGTAGTTGCAAGTCCCGCCGTTGTCTTCCGGCGATCCACACCAGCAGTACTGGGTCGGATCCACGTTCTGACACGCGACCGGAGCTCCGCCTTCTTGGGCCAAGCCCAACTGCGCACGACGACCACGCATGAACACTTCGTTCCACGTGCCGACCACCTGGAAGGCCGAACGCACCAGCTGCGCCGGGAAGCCCGCATTCAAGTGATAGACGACGGGGCGAAGCGGACGTTCTGCCGGCGGCACCGTGCAGCGACGTGCTGCGCGGTCGCAGATCGAGCCCGGCGTGCCCGGGATGTCGTCGTAACGGCCATCGCACTGCCAATCCGATCGGCACTGTGTGTCCGTGAGCGAGTCACTATAGAAGTTGTACCGCGGGCGATAGAAGGTGAGGAAGTCCGTCTCGCCATAGTCGCGCGACAAGCCACCAACGCAGATGTGCTGGTCCGGATCGCAGGAACCAGGGCAACCGATATGTTCGCCGCTGCCGTCGGGGTTCAAGCATGTCCGCCCGCAATCGTCGTCGCTCGCGCAAAACTGCTGCGTCACTTCGCGATCATTTCCACCGCGTACGTAGGTGCGCTGCTCGGAACGGAAAAGACCGAAGCGATCGAACTCGGAGTAGGTCTGCGACTCGGTCGCGTACTCGTGGTTCGGCGGAATGCGCATGAAAGACGAACGAACCGTAACCGCAGCCGACGAACAACGCGTCCCGTACGTGAAGCACGATGAGCCCGGCGACCAGATCTGCTGGCTAACGAACGACATGAAGTGGACTTTGTCCGCGTCTGCCGCAGGCCATTCCGCAGCGAAGCGGTAATCTGGATCTTGGCTCACGCGCACAAACTGTGGCTCGTAGCTCGCCGGGAACTCCGGGTGCGCTCCATCCTCAAACTGGAAGGGCACCGACTCAAGCTCAGCCATGTGGTAGAGCGCGTCTTCTTGCAACGAGCCTACGTAGAACGAGGTGATCAAGTTCTGCGACCAATCGATGCGCATGAACTGACGCTCGTACCAACGACGATCGGTCGTGTTCTCGACGGTCACGTTGGTGGGCTCACCGGTGACCGCGTTGTATTCCTGACGGACGTCGACGTGGGCTTCGATCTTGAAGGCTGCGAGCGGCTGACCGCGGAAGTCTTCGGCGCGGCCATTGTCGTTGCCGCCATCGACGAGCTCGTACGCGCGGAACGCGTAGAGGAAGTTCTGGTCGATGACCCAACGGATGCGCGGCATGACGCCACCACCCGAGTTGAGACCCACATCGGTCCAGCCCATATCCCCAGAAAAGGGTGCCATGCCGGCGCTGAAGATGTCCGCTGAGTCACCCTGGGCGTCGATGACGCTGGTGCCATACCACCACTCGCCCTCGAACATGCTCTTGTCGACGAGGTTGGTCTGAACGCGATTGACTTCATCAGCGGCGACGGCGCAACCCGCAGTTGAAATGCTCGCTGCGGAAATCAGCAGTGCCGCAAACCATTGCCACTTCATCGCGCTACCCATTCTTTCGTCGACCTTGTGAAAGCCCATGCTGTTTGTCGTCTTCATGGTCATCTCCTCAGAGGAAACCAGCGACGCCGCTGGTCCTTTCGAGCTCGATGAGCTGGGTGAAGAACGACTCGAGTGAGGTCAGGCGGTTCTGCAAGCGGTCGATCTCGATGACGAGGTCGGCTGCTGCAACGGGCACCGTGTAGTGCAGCGCTGCGAGCTGCGAAATTTCCGCGGGCGTGAATGCAACCACATCGCGGCGCTTCACAAGCATGCGAACAATGAATGCTGTGTCGCGTGCTTCGCGGATCATGTCGAAGCCGATCGAGACCTGCTCCGGTTGGCCGGGAGGCGGCTCGACCTGCCACGCAAGGTAGCTGCGCAAGAAGCGATCACTGGTGTAGCGAACGTAGTCGACACCTTCGACAGCGTCGTCTGAGGGCGTCCGACATGCGCCCGAACCCTCGACACAGACAAACAACTGATTCTGGAACGAGGTGTCGAAGAAGGTCGGGAACTGCGCGAGCGCGTACTCCGTCGCGTAGATCTGCAGAAGGATGTTCGAAGGCGAGTTCACGACCGGCAAGGACGCGTTCGCCTCGACCGGATCGGGACGGCAGGTCGCGGGATCGCTGCAATCACCGCGATAGAAGTCCATGTAAGTGATACGTGGGTTCTGACAGTTCGGGAATGCCGAGCCAGTCGCGCACTGTACGCGCGGCATGTACTCGACGGCCGAGTCACGGATCATGCCCTTGAAGATCTGCTGCATCTCGTTGGGGAAGATGTCGTAGAAATTCGTGAAGAACGGAACGAAGTCATGACCGTAGTCGGTCGCAGTTCCAAATCCGTTGCCGCGACCCGTCATCAAGTCGAGCGTGTAGATCTTGTCGTAGAAGGTGCCAACGCGGTCTCAATCCGCTGAATGCCCGACAAGCCACCCTGATAGATCGTGTTGAAGTAGCGGCCAGGACCGACCGGCATATTCAACTGCGCGCCGGGACGATTCGGATCGATCGTCGCCTTCTCGTAGTAGTTCCAGTGCGAGTTCCAACGATACGTTCCAACGTCCGGCTGCGTGAGCACGCGAGCGTAAAAGTTGAGAATGTCGGCAGTCGCCAAGAACTGATCGTAGAAGCCGAACTCGCCCGTGTTCGTGCGGAACGCCGGATCGGAGTTGTACTGGTAAACGAGGTTTTGGTAGATGCTCTGCAGCACGATGAAGCGACGACCGATGACCTGGTCGAGCAAGTAGTTACCAATGTCGAAGTTCGCGCGGTAACGGCGGAAGTTCGAGAACAGGTACATGCGATCGTACGACTCCGCGATGTTGCGAACAGTCTCGCGATACGAGTCGCCTTCGTCGTAACGGTTGCACCAGCCAATGGTGCCGACCGCGGTCGAGAGACCCGTCGCGCGCTCATCGCTGCAGAAGCGGAAATTCGGCTGAACCCAGCGCTGCGTCGGGCCCGAACCGTTGGCGGCCGCGACATCCTGATCGAACGTCGAGCACATCATCGTGGGATCACCCGCGCCGACCGACTGCACGCAATGCTGAGAGACGCCCGCGTCGAGGTTGGTCTGGAAAAGCTCGCTTTCCTGACGTCCACCAATCGCGAAGGGACAATCCGCGTCCACCGAGCAACTCTCGCCGCCCTGGTAGTACTTGAAGCGAATGCGCGGCGCGTTGGTTACGTCGACGTTCGCGGGGCTCGCGTTGTCGGCGTTGTTGCCGAGCTCCACCACGTCGCCGTAACCAAACGCGATCGCGGCGTGGTCGTAGCGACCGGCGCCTTGAACACGCTCGTACCACGCCGGCGCGTAGTCCATGATCGACGCGCTCATCGCGCCATCGATACCCGAGAGCTCGCGAACACGACGTGCGTTCGCATACGCGCTCTCGTAGTTCGCTGCTTCCGTCGAGCTCAAACCGTGCGTTCCGTCGGTGTCGAAGGAGTCGGGGTTGGGCAAGGGGTGTGCGCGATTGATGTAGTAATAGTCTTCGTGATAGTTCGTCGTATCCGCCGAGCCGCCGAAGTCATGGCGAAGGCCGAGCGAGTGACCCATTTCGTGGATCTCGGTCTGACGGAAGAGCAAGCGGTTGAATGAGAACTCGAGGTGAGCCCGCGTCCAGTCGAGGTGCTTGTTCACAAACCACTGAATCGAGTTGTCGACATACTCGTTCGGCATGTGAACGCCCAAGCGACCCATACGCGATTCGACCTCGTTGAACCGGCCCAAGCGCTCGCTCATTGGCATGCGGAAGGGCGAAGCCTGATCGAGAACCGACTCGGGCAGGTTGCTCAAGTTGATGCCCGCGGGCAACTGACCGAAGCCTGCCGCTGCGAGCATCTCGGGATTGGCCACAAGGCGACGCTCAAGCGTCGTGCCGCGCAGATTCTGAAGGCGGCTCGAGTACGTGTTCGCAGCACCCTCTTCGCCGCGGAGACGCATGAAGCGCTCGGACATCATGCGGTCCATGTGCGCGTTCATCGCGTGTGCTTCTTCGGGGAGAGCGGTGTTGTTGCGAAGCGCTACGTTGAAGTCAATGCGGGGGCGGTTCGGAAGCTGAATCTGGTTCAACGACTCGAAGTACCCGCGAACGTCTTCACCGGTGAACAACTCCTGATCGGTGTAGTTGCCGCTCTGGATGTCGTAGGCCTGAAGTGCGCTGGTGCGGTAACCGTCGAGAGCCGGACCACCAATGTTCGAATCGCCGAAACGAATCTCGCCCGTGATGGGATCGCCACGGAAGGTGGTGATACCCAAGAAGTCCGTGCCCGGCTGGTCGACGTAGCTCAAGAACTTCAAGCGTGAGTCGCCGCGCTCTTCGCATGTCATGCCGTCGAACGAGCCGCCGTTGTGAAGGCGCGACCCACGATTGCATGTGTTGAGACGAAGGACGTTGACGCACTCCGTCCCTTCCATGTGAGCGGGAGTTGCGGTCTCCGCGTTGTTGAGGACCTGGCCTTCACGGGTATAACCAAACCATCCGTAGAAGTGCTCGTCGCTGAGGTCCGCAATGTTGTTGAGATCGGGTTCAGCGTTCGCGTCGCGAACAACGCGGCAATCGTAGGGAGTACCTTCGACCACGCGAGCGGCCTGCGCTTCTGCGGTCTCAAACGGATCGTAGACGCCTTCGCAGTCGCCAGCTCCGTCGCCATCCGTGTCGGGAAGGATCGAATCACCGGTGTTAGGATCGGTCTGGCAGTAGCAATAGCCGTCCGGGTCGCCGGTCTGGCACTGCGTGCGCGCGTACACGGGCTGGCTGATGTGACGAAGCTCGCGAACCGTCTCCATCAACACTTGGTTCCACTGCGAAACCAAGTCGAACGAAGGCTGCACAAGGTGAGCCGGCATTTCGCTGGTCGTGTACCAAACGATCGGGCGCACTTCGCGCTGGTCGTACGGGATCGGCGTGTGCGAACCGTCGTCGTTGGGCGTGTACCACTGCTTCCAAATGTTATGACGATTGATGTTGTAGTTGAGGAAGTCGGTCTCGCGGTACTGCGGATCACCGACTCCGCCGACCTGGCGATCGTAGGTCTGGCCTTCGTTGCGGAAATAACCGTGACGATCCCAACGCGTGTCGGTCCAGTTCACGGGCTCGTACTGGCGCGTGTCTGAAACCTTCAAGAAGCTTGTGCGAACATAAGCGACGGTTGCGGTGCAGGTCGGAGCATCGCTATAAATCGATGAGCACCAGTTCACCATTTGACCTGTGAACGGGTCTGGCACATCGCCCGGCGAGAGCATTTCCTGAGTCACGAAACTGAAGTGGTAGAACTCATCCTTCGCGTAATCATTCGCTAGATCGCGCTCGTATCCCTGGCAGTTCTGATCTTGGTCGTTCGCACAGCTCATGCGATCGAAGTGCGGCTGCCACGAGTCCGGGAAGTCGCTGGCGTTTTGCACGTAAAGCGGAACCGGCTCACGCGTGTAGAGACCGAAGACTTCGTAAAGGTTGGCTGTGATTCCGAAGTAGCCCGGGAGAAGATTCTCGGACCAGTCGACGCGCATGAACTGGCGCTCGTACCAACGGTGATCGGTGTCGTTCTCGACGACCACGTTCTGCTCTTCGCCGCTCGTTGCGTTGTATTCGCGGCGTACATCGAAATGCTTTTCGACCTTAAATGCAGCAACCGGCTGCCCAAGGAAGGTGCCGGGATCGCGCGGCGCACCGTCGGCGCCTTGGCTCAACTCGTAGTCTCGATACGCGTAGATGAAGTTCTCGTCGATGACCCAGCGAATGCGTGGCACGCCGGCAAAGCCGCCGCCGCCCTGGTCGGACGCTGCGTCGCCCGGGAAGGTTCCGGTCTTGCCTGCTTCGTACTGCACGTCGATGACGGTGCGGCTCATGTACCAAGAGCCCTCGAACATCCTCTTCTCGACGACGTTTACGCCGACGCGATTGATCGCCTCGTCGGTGCCGCAGCCTGCGGTCAAACCGAGAGCGAGGGAGAGAACGACGAGCTGACCGAAAGTGCGATACCGATTCATGCGCTGCTTCTCCCGATTCATCAAAATGCTCCACCGCGACTGGAGGGACGATGTGTTCCGCCCTCGGCTCCCTCGTCCAAACCGCCGAACAAGGTGTCGTAGAGCTGGTCGAGGACGATTGTGTTCGTGAACGAAATCTGACTGTCGTAGTTGAAGAACGGATTGCGGAGCGATCCGTTGGGGTTGAGCTCAGGCGTAAAGCTCCAGAAGTTCAGAGCGGTAGTCAGCCAGGGGAAGATTTGATAGCTCACCGACGCGTAGAAGAACGTCGAGTTGCGCCAGTGGGTTGCGCTCCCGTCTTCGAGCGTGATGGGGCCACCAATGGTCTGCACGGTCGCATCAGCGAGCTGGCGCCCGCGGCGCAAGACCCAGTAGAAGCTGAGTGAAACGCTCAAGTCGGTGATCGGCGAAATCGACGCCGTGGGACCAAAGAACAGCGTGTCAGACGTCGTCGACGGACCGCCGACCTGGCTGCAGGTCTGCGATTGAATGCGCGCATCCGGTGAGGCACACGGATAGTCGACGTGCGTGCTGGTTACGTTCGAGCCTGCAAACAAGTGGGTGTAGATAGTGTCGAACGAAAGGTTGAAACCTTTGGCGATCGCATCGGTGTGGTAGTTGGCGCTAACCAAACCACCGATGCCGAAGTAGACATCGTTCGCGCGACTGACGATGGAAAGTGGAAGGACGAGCCGCGGACCCGATGACAGGGTGAAGCCTTCGTAGTCGATGATTTTCGTTTTGACGAACGAGATCTGGGAATCAGAAAGGAAGGGCTGACGCGCGTAGGTTGCCGAGTCCGACTGCGTCCACTCAACATCGATGTCCTGGCGAATGGCGATGAAGATATCGTCGCGAAGATAGAACCGCGGAACGATACGGAAGTTCCAAGCGTAAGTCGGGTTGTATGTAAGCTGTCCGCCGGGCGCGAGGGAGTACGCGGAAAGCGATTGATCCCACCACATGTACGAGCCGCGCCAAATGCGCTTTGGCGGTTCGACTTCTTCCTCAACGTCGGTCTCTTCGATCACGCCGGGGGCAGAGGCAGCGCCATTGACCGGTGGTGCCGCTTCGGTCGGGGCAGCGTCGGTGGTGCTCGGTTGCTGAACTGGGTCTGACGTTTGACCAGCGCCGTCCTGCGCTGCTGGTTGAGGAGGCGGAGCCGGTGTCGGGTCCTGCCCCAAAGCTTGTGTGGGAACACACACACCCGCGACGAAAAGCACCACCCAAAGGAACGATTGCTTCACGAAACACTCTCCTGCCGCGAAATACTGAGAGAACCCGACAGAAAATCGGGAACATCACTGCGACGAAGCGTGTTGATCCGCACGTAGTGACAAAACGGAGCGCGTGATTTGCCGAAACGCTCCACACTTGTCAACCCAACGTCCCGCGAGCGGAAGCTGGCCGAGCGTTAAGGAACGCGCGGTACACGCGGGACACACCCCGCCATCGCGCATGATTCGCAACCCACATGCCAGAAGCGCTGCGGGAAGCTATCACTATGAAATCGCGGCGCTTTGTTCGTGTCGCACGGGGGCTGAAGCCGGGCGCGTCCAGTGCGCCATTACGGCGCGAATTCGTGATTCTGATGAAATTGCTGGGTTTTCATACCGTATTGGCGATCAGGGGGCGTAATGAAAGTAACGCGCCTCGCTCTTCTAATAAGGACGACGGCTCCCGCGTTCGAGTCGGATAAGCTGCGCGACCAAAGAGCCGAAGGCTTTCTTCGGTCGGAGCAGGAGAGACGATGAGCACGCTGAAAGGCAAAACCCTTTTCATCACCGGCGCGAGCCGAGGCATTGGACTTGCGATAGGCCTACGCGCCGCTCGCGACGGAGCCAACGTCGTCATCGCTGCGAAGACCATCGAAGCTCATCCCAAACTGCCGGGAACGATTTTTACTGCCGCCAAGGAAATTGAAGACTCGGGCGGCAAAGCGCTTCCTCTTCAAGTCGACATTCGCAACGAAGAGCAGATTCATCTCGCGGTGCAAAAGACCATCGAGACCTTCGGCGGCATCGATATCCTGGTGAACAACGCCAGCGCGATCAGCCTCACCGACACGCTCTCGACTCCGATGAAGCGCTACGATCTGATGCATCAGATCAACACGCGCGGAACCTTCGCAAGCTCGCAAGCGTGCTTGCCCCATTTGAAGAAGGCGCAGAACCCGCACATTCTGAATTTGTCGCCGCCGCTGAACATGGACCCGCGCTGGTTCGGACCGCACGTGGCCTACACGATGGCGAAGTACGGCATGAGCATGTGCGTGCTCGGCATGGCCGAGGAGTTCAAATCGATCGGCATCGCAGTGAATGCGCTGTGGCCCCGTACCGCCATCGCAACGGCCGCCGTCAAGAATCTTTTGGGCGGCGACGATTCGATTCGTGGATGCCGCACGCCAGAGATTATGGCCGATGCGGCCCATGTGATCCTCACGCGTCCGTCCAAAGAGTTCACCGGCAAGTTTGCGATTGACGAAGAAGTGCTGAGCTCAGTCGGCGTGAATAACTTCGACAAGTATGCCGTCGTGCCCGGTGCCGAGTTGATTCAAGACTTCTTTATCTAAGGAAAACTCTATGCGACGCGCGTCGATTCTGCTTCTCATCGCCGTTCTATGTTCGTGTGGTGGCTCGACGCCAGCGCCCCGCGCAGCAAGCGCAAGAACGGAGGCCGGTGCCGAGAACGTTGCCGAAAACGTCGCATCAAACGAAACGTCGTCACCGGGCCAATCCGAGACGCACGAGGCGGGGGCGGTACAATCGCCCGTTCATTGCAACGATCGAATCGCAGCGGCTCAAGGAAGCGGACGCGATTCGATCGTCGCCGGTCTCAACGATTTCGGCCTCGAAGCACTGCGCCGCACACAGGATGCGCAGACACTCAACGCGTCACTGTCTCCAGCAAGCATCGCATTTGCGCTAGCCATGACGATGCAGGGCGCGAGCGGCCAGACACGCGAGGAGATGCGATGCGCGCTGCATCTCAGCGCAAGCGACGAGGACGTGCGTCTTACGATGCAGGCGGTGCTCAATGCGCTCGACGACAATCGTCGTCCGGCCGAGCGCAATCGGGCGACTAGCCTCTACATCGCCAATCAGCTCTTCGTCGCGCAAAACTTCGAGCTTGTGCCGGACTTTGTCACCGCATCGCAGCGCATTTTCGGCGCTCCGGTAGAGCGGCTCGATTTTCTGCATGCCGCCGAGGCAAGCCGCGTTCACATCAACGAATGGGCTGAGCAGCACACCTTTCAGCGCATTCGCGATCTGATTCCGAGCGGCGGCGTGACAAGCGGCACGACGCTCGTGCTCGCAAACGCGATTTACTTCAAGGGCCAGTGGCTCACGCGCTTCAACGCCCGCGACACCCAGCAAGAGACGTTCGAACACGCAGGCGCAGGTCCGGAAGCGCGCGTTGCCATGATGCACAAGACCGCGCAGTACGACTACGGCACTCACGGCGGCGCGCAATGGATTTCGCTTCCCTACGCGGCAAGTCGCCTTTCGATGGTGGTCGCGCTTCCCGAAGCGCGCGGTGATGCGGCGCTCGCCGCGTGGCTTTCGCATTTGAATGCCGCCGAAGTACGCGACGCAGTGGGAAGCCTCAGGCGATCACATGTGGTGCTCTCGTTACCCAAGTGGACCTCGCACTCTGATTCGATTGCGCTTGGTCCAGTGCTGCGCGAGATGGGCATGCAGCGCGCTTTCACAGACGGCGCCGAGTTTCCGGGCATCGCACGCGAGTCGACTCAAATATCGGAGGTCTTTCACAAGGTCTTCGTCGACGTGAGCGAGGAAGGCACCGAAGCGGCGGCTGCGACTGCTGTCGTGATGACTCGCACGGCGATCATGGACCCACCGCAAGAGGCCGTCTTCCGCGCCGATCATCCCTTCGTCTATTTCATCCGTGACTCCGAGACCGGCTTCATTCTCTTCGCGGGCGTCTTCGCCAATCCGCAACGCTAACTGTGCTAGAACGCATCTCATAAATCCCTCGGTCGGCTTCCTCGGTCGGGATTTATGAGATGCGTTCTAGTCGCGATCGAACGGCACGATGTCGACACGGGCAACGCCGGGAAGAGCCGCTAGTCCGTCTTTGACTTCGGACGCGGTCGCTAGCAGCACAATGGCCAGATTCTTCGCCGACAAACGCTTTTTGAGCGCGCGATTGGCGGCAGTGAGCGACACAGCACGCACCTGCTCGATGTGTTTGGAGAAGTAGTCGCGCGGCAGATTGTAGAGCTCGATGTCTACGCGCTGATCCAGTCTCTTGATCGGCGTGTCGATTTCAAACGCGTTGGAGTTTGCCAGATAGTTTTGCGCAAAACGAAGCTCCTTCTTCGTGATGCCCTTCTTCAGTAGGGTCTCGAGCAAATCGAGCTCAAGCGCAACGCATGCGACGGCGTCGGTCGCCGCCGGGAACGTCCACATGTAGAAAGCTTCGCGCTTGCGATCGCTGCCAAGACGGCTTGATGCGCCGTAACTCCAACCACGCACGGAACGAACTTCACGCATCAGCCGTGAGGTGAATGTGCCACCGAAGACCGTATTGGCGACCGCGAGGGCTACGTGGTCGCTATCCCTGGGGTTAGTTCCAAGTCCTCCGATGAAGACCTGCGTTTGAGAGCGCGCGGGTTTGTCGACGATCACAACACGACGACCACGCAGAGGCTTTGGCTCTGGCGTTTTCTCCTTCGGAACGACGCCGCGCGGAATCTTGCCGAACTCCAAATCCACCACCGCTTTGGCTTCGGCCAGCGTGATGTCACCAGCAAATCCGAAGATCATGTTGGGGGCGCGATAGTGCGTTGCGAAGTGGGAGAGCAGATTGTTTCGTGTAATGCGTTTGATGCTCGCCTGTGTTCCGACGACGCTGCGCGCATAAGCGTGATCGCCAAAAACGGTCCGGCGAAACTCACGGGCGGCGAGTCCACGATCGTTGTCCCGATTTTCGATGAGATCGGAAAGCGTTTCGCGTTTGGCTTGCGCGAGATCCACCGCACGGAATGCCGGTTCGCGTAGAAGGTGTGAGAGCAACGCCATGAAGCGAGCGAAATTGCGCTTGATGACTGCGCCGCTCAAACGCGTGTAGCTTGGGGCCGTCTCGATGCCGAGCGATGCACCAAGCGCATCGATGGATTCTTCGACAGCGAGCGCGCGCATCTTCTTTGTGCCCATACGCACCATGCGAGCCGTGAGCCGCGCCAGACCTTCTTTGCCTTTCGGGTCGAAGGTGCTGCCAGTGCGCAATGTCACTTCGAAGTCCACCATCGGAAGCTCATCACTCGCTTCAACGAGAACGAGCGATCCCTTGGGCGTTGTGAATCGCTCGTCTTTCACTCGTCGTCCCCTTCATCGGGCTCGGCGGAAGCCTCGCCGCTTGGTACGACGGTGATAGTGGTGCGGTGCTTCTTGTTGAACACAAGCTTGGCCACGCGCCGTATGTCCGCGTCTGAAACGCGGCGATAGTCTTCGAGACGCGAGAAGATACGGCTCGGATCGCCGAGCACCGTTTCGTAAAACCCGATTTGTTCGGCCTTGCCGCTGGCGGTTTCCATGCCCTGCAAAAACCCGAGCTCCAGGCGATTCTTCGCCTTTTCGAGCTCTCCTTGGCTCACGCCATCCTTGGCAATACGCGAAAGCTCCCGCTCGATCGCCACGAGCGAATCTTTGGCGCGATAGCCCTCACGCGCCGACGCCCAAATCTCATAGAGACCTTCGTCGCGGAAGGGCGACATCGACGCGCGCACCTCCGCAGCAATCTCGCGCTCGCTCACGAGCGTTCGATAGAGGCGCGAGCTGCGGCCGCCCACCAAGATCTCGTTCGCTACCGTAAGCACGGCATAATCGTAGTCTGAGAAACGCGGACCACGGTAGCCAAGCTGCAGCTTCTCAGTCGGCGTTGCCTGTTTCATCACGAGCTTGCGCTCAGCGGTTTGAGTCGGCTCCTTGACCTTGGGCTCGGTGGGGATCTTGGAGCTCTTGAGCTTGCCGTAGCTCTTTTCGATCAACGCCACAGCCTTCTTCTCGTCGATGTCGCCAACAAGGACGACGCAAGCATTGTTGGGCGCGTAGTACGTTTTGTAGAACGCGCGACAATCGGCGGTGGTGAAACCCTCGATGTCCTTCATCCAGCCGATGGTCGGCCAATGATAGGGATGCTTTTTGAACGCGATCGAATAGAGCTTCTCATTCACCGCGCCTTCGACATCGTCGTCCACACGGTAGCGCCGCTCGTTCGCGACAACTTCTTTTTCCGACTTGAGTTGCTTTTCACGCAGAACAAGATGCGACATCCGGTCGGCTTCAAGGCGCGTCACAAGCGGAAGCTCATTGCGCGGAAGATTCTCGTAGTAGTAGGTCCAGTCGACCCACGTCGCGGCGTTGGTCTCGCCGCCGGCCGTTTCGAGCAAGCGATCGAACTCACCGGCGGCCAGGCTTTGCGTCTCGTTGAACATCAAATGCTCAAAGAGATGAGCAAGCCCTGTCTTACCCTTCTTCTCGTGACGTGATCCCACGCGAAACCAGGTCTGGTAGCTCACGACGGGCGCGCTGCGATCGACCAGCATCAAGAGCGTCAGCCCATTCGCCAATCGATGGCGCGAAAGATTCATCTTCCCGCCAAACGGAATTTTTTCGACGAACGTCACAGCGAAGAGAATGTGCGGAAACGCCGCCGCTTGCGAGCAAAAACACTTCTGCTCGGGAGGCTGCCGCATTGAAACCGCGCGCAAGGTCTGGTAACCGCGAGCTCATGTCCGACGTTCGAGTCCGTTTTGCACCCTCCCCCACGGGTTACCTTCACATCGGCGGCGCGCGAACCGCCCTTTTCAACTGGCTTTGGGCGCGTCAGCACGGCGGTAAGTTCATTCTGCGCATCGAAGACACTGATCGGGAGCGCAGCACGCAAGCGAGCGTGCAGGCGATTTTTGATTCGATGAAGTGGCTGGGATTCGATTAAGACGAAGGCCCCCACGTTGGCGGTCCGAACAGTCCGTATTTTCAGACGAAGCGCCTCGATATCTACCGCGAGCATTCAGAACGTCTGATTCGCACGGGTCACACGTATCACTATTACTGCACGAAAGAAGTTCTGGCCAAGGCGCGTGAAGATCACGCGGCAACCGGTTCACGTCAGGCCTTTCGCTATCCCGGCACCTGCCGCAACCGCACCGATCAACCCGACATGCCCTACGTGGTGCGCTTTCGCTCGCCCACAACCGGTTCGACCGGCTGGGTCGACCTCGTCAAAGAACGCATCGATGTGCCCAACGATGCGCAGCTCGACTTCGTTTTGATGCGAACCGACGGCGTACCTCTCTACAACTTTGGCGCCGTTGTCGATGACATCACGATGGGCATCAACTTAGTTGCGCGTGGCGATGATCATATCGTCAACACTCCCCCACAGATTCTGATCTACAACGCACTCGGCGCGCCGATTCCGAAGTTCGCACACCTCACGATGATTCTTGCACCCAACGGCGAGAAGCTCAGCAAGCGCCACGCGGCGGTCAGCGTTCTCGACTATCGCGATCAAGGCTATGTGCCTGACGGTGTGCTTAACTATCTGGCACGCCTCGGCTGGTCGCACGGTGACCAGGAGATCTTTACGCGCCAGGAGCTCGTCGAGAAGTTCAACTGGGAGCATTGCGGCACGACGGCTGGCAAGTACGACGCAAAGAAGTTCATGCACGTCGAGGCCTCGCATCTACGCATGCTCGACGACGCAACCATCGCCGCAAACACGGCGCCGTATCTCGCAAAGCGCGGCATCACCGTAGATCCCAAGGATCCGATGGTTGCGGCGGCTGTGCAGACGGCGAAGTCACGCGCGCAAACTTATGTGGATATGGCCGAGATGATCGACTTCTACTTTGTTGATGAAGTCGTGCTCGATCCGAAGGCTGCAGAAAAATTTCTCACGTCAGAGCACGCGGCCAAGCTCGAGCAGTTTCTCGCACAGATTTCCACCGTGGCGCCCTTCGATCGTAGCGCGCTCGAAGCGCGCATCACGGCATGGCTTACCGAAGCTTCGCTTCAAATGAAAGATGTTGCGCAGCCTGCGCGCGTTGCGCTTACGGGACGCACTCAGAGCCCGGGCCTTTTCGAAGTGCTTGAGGTACTGGGCAAAGATCGTTCAGTCGCGCGCCTCAAGCGTGCGCACGCAATCGCGGTGGGAGGCTGATACGTGTCTGGCCTTTCGGAACTCTACCCGCGTCGCTTCTTCTTCGAGACCTGGCGGCACATTGACGAAGAAGCGTCGGAGGAACGCGGCAAGCGTCGCCGACAGAATCGTCCCTATGACACCCGCCCGCTGATCGCGTTGGTTACGGCGGCTGCGTGCCTCACCTTGATGGAGTACTTCGGCCAGCGTTCAACGATGATCGCGTTGCTCGATGCCTTTGACCCGCGCGAGGCGAGTGTGCACGTGGGGTTTTGGGCCGATCTCCGAGCTTCGCAGTACTACCGCCTGTACGAGTTCGTCTGGTGGTCCGGATGGCGCGTGCTTGGCTACTTCATCCTTCCGGCCATCGTCATTAAATCCGCAATGCGCGAGCGTCTCGTTGACCACGGCCTCAGCACCGAAGGCTTCCGCGAGCACGCGTGGATCTACGGACTCTTTTTCTTTGTCGTCTTGATCGGCGTCGTGGGCGTGAGTTTCACGGACGAGTTTTCCCAGTACTACCCGTTTTACAAGCAAGCGAGCCGTAGTTGGTTCGACTTTGGATGTTGGGAGCTGCTTTACGCGGCGCAGTTCTTCTCGCTCGAGTTCTTTTTCCGCGGCTTCATTTTGAAGTCCTGCAAAACGATGATGGGCTCGCACGCTATCTTCGCGATGATTGTGCCTTACTGCATGATTCACTACGGCAAACCCGCGCTTGAAGCGTTCGCAGCGATCTTCGCCGGCCTCGTGCTCGGCACGCTGGCAATGAAGACTCGCTCCATTTGGAGCGGCTTTCTCATACACGTCTCGGTCGCCTTGAGCATGGACGTTGCGGCAATGCTGCAAGGTCGCGGCTTACCCGAAACCTTTTGGCCTAGCGCGCTCTAGCGCGCGACTCGGCGAAATGCGCCAAGCGCGCCGCTTCAGTTACGCGTGATCGAAACCGCGTATGACGTCACGCGGCCAATATCGACCGGCGCGAGATCTTGCACGCGAAGATGCCAGCGGCCAAAGGGGTTCGTGCCTACGAGCGCGGGCAACGGCACGTCCACTGCGCGAAGATCAGCGCCCGTGAGTGAACCGCGTTCGAAGACAACAATCGATGCGCCGTTGTCGTTGCTAAGCGTTACGCGCAAATCGGCTAGCGCAGTGTGGTCCACGTTCAGGGTCAAACTTGCTGAGCGTACAAGTCCGCCTGGGCCCTCATCGAAGTCCATCGTGATGCCTGCGCTGTCGTTGTCGGGGATTTCGCGAACTCGATTCTCGTAGGTGACGCGTGTTCGATTGTAGGCCGGTGTTGCGCACCCCGATGTGCAGCGCGAGAGGCCGACGGCCCATGCGCTAACTATTCCCGTGTCACCGGCGCTAAGGTCACGCACGCTCACTGACCAAGTACCTGCGGCTTCAAGACCATCAAACGCATGCGTCGAGTAGGTCTCGCGGATGTCGTCCGCGGCGCCGCCCGTATTTCGGCGCAGCACGGTCGAGAAACCGGATGGGTGAATCAAGGAGAGTTCGAGATCACCGACGTAGGAGTGCCGCACCGTGATCGCCAAGGCCACGTTCACGATCGTGCCTGGAAGTGTTTCCTGCGCAGAGGTTCGCACGCCCAGCACGGAGTTGTCGGGAATGGTCGCTGGCCCAACAAACTGCAAGACGTTGCTGCCGTCCGCTGTGCAGGCCGGCTGATTGAAGCAGCCGGTGTCGCGGCAATCGATCGCGCCATCGGCATCGTCATCGACGTGATTGGTGCAGTTTTCGATGCGCGGTTCGATCGTGCTCGGCGCTCGCGCCGCGACTGCGCGAACGCTATAGCGTTGCCAATAACGATACGACATCCAACCGTAGCCAGCGCGCATGCTGTTGCGTTCGCCCCAACCGGTCACGCCCCAGCTGTTGCGAAAAAGAAAGAAGCCGCGATCGACGAGCGCTTGGCCTTGTGCGTTCACTTCCGCGCGACCTGACTCGCTAACCCGCTGCGCAACCATCTCGTCATTCCATCCGACCAAGACGATGCCGTGCGAGTCGCTGACAGATGAGCCTCCATCCGTTGGAAGAGTCACGATGCCGTCGAGGTTGTGAATGCCGCCCCACGACGAGTCGAGAACGTCGACCGTCGCGCCGATCGGGTCGCCGTGATTCAACATATAGGACTTGAGCTCTTCGACGTCGCGTCGCAGCGAAACGGGCTCACCGCCATAAAGGCGTGGCGAAGTAGTCGCAAGCTCGGGCGGTGATCCATTGGTCATGCACTCGGGATTGAACGGTGCGTATGAGCTGCACTGCGGATGCGCCGCAAGGTCTGCGGTCCAATCATTGGGCTCGTACGGCCACGTACTTTCAGTGGGCACCCCCTCGGTGTTGACCGACTGCAGCTGCGCGAGAATCGTGCTGCCTTCGTTGTCCAAAATACTCGAGACATATCCGTGCGTCTGCCAGTAGAGGTACTGCTCCGAGAAGTCCGGGTTCTGCAAAACCTGAAGCTTGCGGTAGGTATGCTCGGCCATCGCAACTGCGACGAAACTCGCGCACGTTCCGCGACGACCCTGATCGCGCACCGGTGACTGCGTCGCCAGCACATCGAAGCTGCGAGGAAGCGTAACGTCGGCCTTGCCGATCTCCGAAGGCAACGCGCTCTCATCGACGTGGTCAGTGGCGACCGCGTCGTGGGGGATGAAGGCGTGCGTGTAAACGTCGTTCTCGGAGTCGTCCTCGGCCTTGTAGTCTGCTCCTGCGGCGCAGGCACTTATCGCCAGCCAAAGGGAGGAGGCGACTAAAAGTGAATGCTTGCTGGATGGGCCCAAAGACACGCGTCCATCTAACGCACGGGTCATGCCAGCCAGGCTCGTCCGACAAACGGGTCAATTCCTCACAGATCTGTGCACTGGCAATGCCGCGATAGGCTAGCGCAGTGGCCGTGCTTGGGGACGAAAGGCCCGGGTTTCTAGGACGATCGGCCGAGGGTGGCGGGCTGACTGTGCCGGCCGTGGGTGCGGCGGGCCCGGGCCCGGAGAACGAGCTCGATCGCTGCGGCGACCACGATTGTGAGCTGCGATGCGATCCACAGATACACAGCGACGCCAAACGAGGCGACCGTCTGGTTGTGCGAGCTTGGATCGAAGAACGCTCGACCTTGGTCTGCAAGCTGGAAGGTCGAGAACGCAAACCCGAGGGAAGCAAGCGCGAAGATCCCGGCGACGAGTGGCTTCTTTCGCCATTCGAAAATCAATGCGACCGCGAAGAAGAGATTCCCGAGCCAGGCCGGGTGACGACCGAGTGCTGCCCAACCAAACGCAAGGCAGTCGAGGCCGGTATAATCGAAATCCGAGTAC
Organism: Sandaracinaceae bacterium; assembly: GCA_016712745.1. GTDB lineage: Bacteria > Myxococcota_A > Polyangia > Polyangiales > JADJQN01 > JADJQN01. The sequence continues at coordinate 1,378,877 of JADJQN010000003.1, read as the reverse complement.
CCGTTCACGCTCTGCAGATGAAGCGCGGGGGCAGCGAGCGCTACGACAAAGAGGCCTAGCGAAATCGCAAACGCGATTCGCTCGGGAACGATTTTGCTCGGCGGCGCTGCTCTCGATTCGCTCGGCATGGGCAAAGCGTTAGCATCTGTGCCGGTTAGCGCCAGTTAACGGAGAATTGCATGGCCCTCGCTTCGCACTTATCGAAGCTCGTGTGCGATTTCAGCAATCATTCCCGACGCTTCAGGACGAAGTATGACGAAGAAGTACAAGTTGATGACAATCTGCGCCCCCTTCGCTCGTTACTCTTTTCGCGCCTGCATCAGCTGTTTGTAAGGTGCCGCGCGAAGGACATCTCTCATGGATATTTTCGTCATCTGCCTTTACTTGGTCGTCCTCACGATCCTAGGCGTCTACGGTTTTCACCGCAGTCACTTGCTCTATCTCTACTGGCGTCATCGCAAAGCGACGCCGAAGCCGATGAAGAAGTTCGAAGAGCTGCCGATGGTCACGGTGCAGCTTCCGATGTTCAACGAGATGTACGTCGCCGATCGTTTGCTCGAAGGCATCGCTTGCCTCGACTACCCGAAGGACAAGCTCGAGATTCAAGTTCTCGATGACTCGACCGACGAGACAACTAGCATTGCGGCGAAGAAGGTCGCGGAGCTCGTTGAGCGTGGCTACGACGCAACCTACGTGCACCGCACCGATCGCACGGGCTACAAGGCCGGCGCTCTCGAGAACGGCCTTCGCTTCAACAAGGGCGACTTCACGCTCGTGTTCGACGCGGACTTCGTTCCGACGCCGAGCATCATCAAGGACTTGATCCACTACTTCACCAATCCGAAGGTCGGCATGGTGCAGGCACGTTGGGGTCATTTGAATCGCGACTACTCGATGCTCACGCGCGTGCAGTCGATGATGCTCGACGGCCACTTCGTGATTGAGCACATTGCTCGCAATCGCTCAGGCCGCTTCTTCAACTTCAATGGCACCGCGGGCATCTGGCGCAAGTCGGCCATCGTGGACGCCGGCGGATGGCAGCACGACACTCTTACCGAGGACATGGACCTCTCCTTCCGCGCGCAGCTTCGCGGCTGGGAATTCATCTACGTGCCGGACGCAATCGCGCCCGCCGAGATCCCCTGCGAGATGAACAGCTTCAAGAGCCAGCAGTTCCGTTGGGCCAAGGGCTCGGCGCAGACCGCGAAGAAGCTTCTTCCCATCGTCCTTCGCGCGAAGATCCCTTTCAAGGTCAAGCTCGAGGCGGTTTTCCACCTCACCAACAACTTCGCCTACGTCTTCATTGTCATCTTGGCGTGCTTGCAGTTGCCGAACATGTTGTTGCGTAAGCACCTCGACATTCCTGAGTTGCTCTTGCTCGACGTTCCGCTCTTTGCAGCAACGAGCGGCAGCATCGTTCTCTTCTACATGACCACCCACCGCGTTCTCTACAAGGACTTGTGGGAGGCTGTTCGTCGCTTGCCCTTGATGATGGCGCTCGGCATTGGTCTTTCGATCAACAACGCACGCGCGGTCATGGAAAGCCTCTTCGGCGGCGAGAGCGAGTTCGTTCGCACCCCGAAGCACGGCGTCACTGGCAACACTCAGAACTGGTCGAAGAAGACCTACAAGGCCGGCAAGACCTTCGCCACGTTGGTGGAAGTTGCCTTCGGTCTCTACTTCGTCTTCACCATCGGCCTCGCGGTCGTCACCGGTTCATGGATGAGCATCCCGTTCTTGGTGCTCTTCATGGTCGGCTTCCTCTACGTCGGCGGTCTCTCTCTGTATCAGAACCGCTGAGAGAGCTTTTCTTTCGCTTAGATTTTTTGATCGGATCGGGCCACGCAAGTGGCCCTTTTCGTTTGGCCGGTGCGCGCCAAATGGCGCCTCACTTGGCCGGCTTGGGCTGTTGCGTCAGCCAGGCTGAGTTGCGAATTCACTTAAGATCCCGGCGGCGAGACGGTGGCACGTGGCTTGCTCAAGTGCGGCTTCGTTAGACTCGTTTTGTATTCGCCACATCCGGAGCCCATATGAACGCGATTGAACCTCTCAAGCGACTCACTTCACGCGCGCTGCTCGCTGTAGCGCTGGCAATGCCCCTTCTCGGAAGCGGTTGCACAGCGGACGTGAGCGAGACCGAAGAGGTCATCGACGACACCGGCGCTGAAGTCGACGAGACGTCGGTGAAGGAGGATGCGAGCGTTCGACCAAGCGGCCGGTTCGAACTTGCTGAGTTCGAAGCGTACGGCGCAGGTGAGTTAGACGTAAACCTTGGCTACACGTACGCGCTGGAAGTGTACGAGGGCGGATGGGGAACACGGGACTACGGGGTGCGGGGTCCAAGTGACGGACCGCAGATCGCTCGGCGCGATGTGCAGGTTAAGTTCACCCGTTCCGGAACGAAGCGCTACATCCGACTCACGGATGAGTCGAACGCGGAGAATCCAGTTTCGGTGCGCTACGAGTACAAGATGTCGCGCGGGAATCTTCGGCTTCGCGCGGAGCGTTCGACGCGCTGGTATGTGCTCGAGCATGCCGAGTATGCTGACGCAGATGTGATTGACGAAGTGAAGACTTACTACAACGAAAATGCTGAAAGCGCCGACGAATCGGAAGTGTTCGAGGGTGAGCTGCCGTTCAACGTTGAGCTCAACGTCGGCCAGATCAATGAAGTGTGGGGGATGACTACCCGGCCGTTGTTCGCGAGGTCATATACGAAGTCGGCAATGGCACGAACCGCACGGTCCTTATGGTGTGCTGCGACAACGACGGAGGCGGCACCCGCGACTTCTACACTGAAGAAGGATTGCTAATCGCTGGCGGCGCTTACGGCGAGAGCACCGAGTTCGCCTGGTCCCGTTGATGACAAGCTCGCGGTGACCCCCCGGGTATCACCGGCTCGTGCATGAGCGTCTATTCCACGACGTTGGTCCGCGACGCAGGCTGCGGGGCGTCACAAAGAGGTGCTGATGAATACGGCCGGTGCGGCAGGAGGAATTTTCGGGGCGTTTGCCCTTGTGTGGCTCTGCTTCGCCCTGGGCGCATTGCTTGCGACAGTGTTCTGGATCTGGATGCTCGTCGAATGTCTAACGAAGGAGCCGGACACCGGCGATACGAAACTCATTTGGGCACTCGTGATTATCTTCACGCATGGCCTCGGTGCCGTTCTCTACTTCTTCATTCGACGTCCGCAGCGCATCGCCGAGCAGAATTCGCTCACGCGCTAGTTTAGAACGTCCGGGCCTTTGACGATCTTCTTGAGCTCGGGGAGCGAAGTTTCGATGGGCTCGCCATTCTCGGCGTTCGAGCGCGCAAGCTCAGCCTTGTCGACATAGATCTGACGGCGCTTTTGATCGTTCTCGCGTTCCGCAGCGCGGTCCCAAAGGCGAGCGGCTTCGCGCCACGCTTGTTCGGCAGCGATGGAGTCGCGGGCGGCGCCTGCTTTCAACTCAGCGGCCTCGGCTTTTGCAACGTGGGGGTTTTTTCCAAAGCTCATGGTCGTACCTCGGGCGTAGTTATAGCTCGAATCCCGTTTGGCCGAACCACAACATTCATGACCAGACGCAGAGGACGCCGCCGCACTGACAGCCGCGCGTCGTCAGAACTAGAATGCTCCGGCATCTCCATCGTGACTCGCGTCGTCCGACTGGTACAAAATCGCGGCGAGCACGAGCATACGTGACTGACACTGAGCTTCGCTCGTGTGCGGTGGCGAAAAAGCCCACCCGGTCTGCCCGGAAACGATACGCGTGCCGCTCGTCGCCTCCGCCACAACACTTCCATCACCCGCGATGCGATATCTGGCCGTTCGTTGCTCTCGCCTTCCCTCGACGCATTCCAACGAACACGGGGCGACGTAGCGGCAGCTCATATCGAGGAACTGAAAATCGGTGCTCGCCGTTATCGTTCCGTCCTCAACGCGGAGGTGCGTTGCGCCAAGTCGCATGTCATCTTCGATTCGCTCGGCCGAGATCTCATTCCGCCCTGGCAGCGTGAAAACACCCACCGGTCGAATCAAGCTGTAGAGATTACGGGCGGCATCGACGTACAACGCGGTCGTGTTGCCTGCGTCATCCGCATGCGTCCCGGCGAGCCACCAGTTTGTGTCCACGGGCGCGAGCACGATGGGCACTTGCACTGGCGGTGTGGTCGATGCTGCGGCTGCAGGCCGCGTCGCGACAAATACTGACGCGGACGGTGCTGCGACTAGCTGAGAAGGTGCTGCTTCAGGTTCAAGTGCGGGCGGCGCGTGCGCACAGGATGCACAACTAAGTAGCGCCACCACACATGTGAGCCTCATTCAGCGACAGATGCCGTCGAGGCAGTTCTGACCGGCGTTGCAGTCGAGGGCGGTGCGACAATCGCTCGTGACCTCATTGCTTGTGACGCAGAGGCTCTCTTGGCAGAAACCGAACTGAACGTCGACGAGGAGGCACTGTTCGTTCGTGCTGCAGGGCGTGCGACACACGCCGCCACGACACACGCTGCCAGGCATGCACTGCGCATCGCTGCTGCAGAAGGGATGCGGGCGATCGTCCACAAGGCATACGCCACTCACGCAGTAGCGGCCGGTGCCGCAAACAGCGTCGCTCGTGCAGGCGTCGATGCAGCTAGAGTCGACACAAACCTGTGCGGTCGTGCAGCCACTGTTGTCGTTGCACATGTTCGGGGTGGGCGGAAGGTCAACACAGATGTTGTTGCTGCAGCTCTGGCCGGTGGGGCATGCGCCGCTCGAGGTGCACTCTGCGGTACAGGTTCCGTTCAAGCACACGCGACCTGCGCCGCATTCGTTGTTGAACTGACACACGCTGCTAGGAGCGCGACAGCTTCCATCGATACAGACGTAGCCGCCGCCGCAGGCGTGTGTCGCATCGCAGTCACACATGCCATCGGTGCAGAGGAAGGGGTAGTTCTCGGTGCACTGCCCGTCGCGGCAGATGAGACCGTCGGGACATTGGTCATTGCGCACGCATGCGCCGACTTCGGTGGGAGGAGTCTCCATTGGGCCGAGACATTCGCCACCCGTGCAGGTCGTGCCTTGCGGGCAGTCCGCTTCAGTCGTGCAACCGACAACGCAACCCAGGGTTGTGCAATGACTGCCATCGGCACACTCGAAGTCGCCGCGGCAAATTGGACGTTCAGGCGGAGGAATCAAACGGCAGCCGATGCCATCGCAGGAGTAGCAGCCGGTCTCGTCGCAGTAATAACTGTCCTGGGCACAACCGCTTGCACCAACGACCGTCGCGCTCAGGGCAAGGAAGCCCAGACAGAGTTTCAACATAGATGAGCGTAAGGTCGTCATGGTTCCTCCCCGCATGCGGGTCTTTCTCAAGGGGTGATCGATCCAGGAAACGTGCCAGGTTCGGAGTGGGCTTGGAATGCGAAATCTTGGCGGAATTATCGGGAGAACGCGAATATCTGTGAATAGCCGTTCACGCAGCCACCGTGAACGTGAAACAGCGAGGGTCTGGTAGGATGGCGGTGAACATGGCTGGTCAGACGAGGAACTTGGCTCTCGCATTCTCTCTCTTCTTGGGTGGATGCGCAGGCGCAACCGTCGCTGGAACGGCTCCATCTGCAACGTTGGTGGCATACGCGGACGCTGTCGAGACCGGAAATGTCGAGCGCGCCTATGAGCTATCGTCGAGCGAGACGCGTGCCAGCATGACGCTCGACGCATTTCGCGAGCATATGCGCGAGAATCACGATGAGCTGGTCGCTGAAGCACACTCGCTAAAAGCACGCGCCGCCGAAGCGATGCGGGCACGCGCTGAACTTCACCTGCGCAACGGTGAGTCCGTAGCGCTCGCACTAGAAGACGGCGAGTGGGTGATTGAAGGCGGCGTGCTGGATGCACCCGCGCTGCGAACGCCTCGAGACGCGGTGGTTGCCTTTCGCCAAGCGCTCGTGCGGCGTGATTTTGCGGGCCTCATGCGCGTGCTCAATCGCCAGCGTCGTGCGCAGATCGCCGCCGAGATTGCGCGCGTGGCAGAGTCCACATCCGACGAGACGGACATGCAAGTAGAAGTCAACGGTGACCGAGCGACTGTGCACCTTACGGACGGGCAGATTGAGCTCGTGCGTGAAGGCGGCGAGTGGCATGTCGTGGATGTAAACTGATGACAAAGCGAACTCCAACACGCGCGGCTGTAATCGTTTGCGTCGCGGGGTTATTTGCCGGATGCGCATCTCCACCCGATGTTCCTGACGGCGTTTATCGCGTCACGCGACACAGCTTGAACACCGACTCGTGCGCGAGCGAAGGCAGCGACGACAATCCTGTGAGTGGGTCATTTCGGGTACAGCACAACGGCGAAGAGGAAATTGAGTTCCACAGTTGCACTTCGACGGAGTGTGGCCCCTCCGAAGTTTCGGAACGCGCAATCTTCCACGCGAACGATGACAACGAGTGGGTATCGGACTCGGTGCACGGACAAGCCCTCGAAAGTGCGACGACCTGCACCATTTACGGGCACACCGGACGGCTCTCCATCAACGGCGGCGCCGTACGAGTTGAATTGAAGTCGATTGAAGGACGCGCCGAGCAAAGCTGCTCGTCACTCCCCTCGCTCGTTGAAGCGGCAGCGTGCACCGAGCTCGAAATCTTCGAAGGTCAGCTCTAAAGATCGAGGCGCTGCTGAGACTTGCTCCCGTACGTTGCGAGGTAGCGATCAAGCTCAACTTTTTTGCGCGTGTTGACTGAGCTCATAGAGCGAATCGTTCCGTAGATTGCCCGCTCGGGCCATGGACGATCGTAGCGTCCGAGAACCCAAAAGATTCCGCTGTAGGAATTGGGATTGCGCCCATCGACTGCATACTTGTTGTTGAGCTCGATAAGGATCTTGAGCGCGTCCTCGGCGGTCTTGCTCCATTCGAGAATTTTCTTCCCCCAGAGCATGCGCAGATAATTCTGGATTCGCCCATCCCGCGCCAGCTGCGTTTGGGCTGCGTTCCATAACTCGTCGTGCGTCTGTGCATTCTCGAATTGCTCGAGTGTGTACAGGAATGGTCGTTCGTCGCTCTCGTGTTTGGCGAGCGTGTCACGCGCCCACTTGGGCAAGGAGGTATAGCGATCGTAGTCGTCGCGATGCGAAGTGAAGTTGAAGCCGAGCTCCCGCCAGGTCACCAGCTCGTCGAAGAAAGACTCGGCGGCCTCACTCATTCCCCAATAGCCTTTGGCGGCGGTGACTCTCTCGGCGACGCGATCTTTCGACCAACCTTCGTTGGCGGCGAGCTCGCTCCAGATCTCGTGCACCGAGATGTGCCCGAAGTGCAAATAGGGCGAGAGCCCGCTCGCACCGTCTTCATCCGGGTGATTGCGCATCAGATACTTCTCGATGCGATTGTCGAAGAACGCATGCATCGCTTCGCGTGCGGCCTTCTCACCACCGCGGTAGCTAGCCGGCACTACGGAGTGATCGATTGGCAACGAAGCGAGATTGAGCTTCTCGATACTCTTTGCGAGCGGCCACTTCGCAAGAAGACCCTTTGGCAGATCCTTTTCAGACAGACGCGGCAGTTGCACGGCTTCGAGCGGGTCGGCGAGAGGCATTTGCTCGAGATGCGGAAGCAAGGTCTTTTGCAGATGACGGCGAAAGTCGACGGCGCGCTCAAAGACGCGCTCGGTTGCTCGCATCGGCAAGAGGCCGTTGCTGTCGACAGATTCAAGGCGCACCGAAAGCTTTTCGGCGGCGGCCTTCACCATGCGCGGCAAAAAGAAGCATGGGAAATCGTCGGTGACGACGATGCTCGCACTCTCGCCTAGCGCTTCAAGGAGGCCGCGCCCCTCCCCATCCTTCTGTTCAACGTACCCGTAGTGAAAGACCGTGCTCGTCTGAAGCGCAATCTGGTGATCCACAATACCATCGAGCACAAAGCGGTGAAGGCGATCGCTCGCCCACGGGTAGCCAACGCGCAGGGCGTCGAGAATTACCAGCGGCTGATCGAGCTCGACGGCCCATTCAATCGCGCGCTCGAGCGCGAAGTTGTGATGAAGGCGTCGGTACGCATTCATCCAGTACACGACGTATGCGCCGTCTTTACGAAGCTTTGCCTCATTCATTTGGCGAATGCGCAGCTCGGGAATGCGGCTTTTCACTCTAGCTCGACAGAAGTGAAATGTAGGTGCGGGGCGATGGCGCGCTTGCTGCGCCAATTCGTTCCAGGTGCGCGAGCACTTGTAGAACACATGCTTCGTCCCACGCATCGCCGATGATCTGCAAACCAATCGGCAAGCCATCCGAATCGGTCCCGATCGGAGCGGTCGCGGCGGGAAGTCCGGTCACATTCGCGAGAAAGGCATAGCGGCACAGGCCCGCGAGCACCGCCGGATCGAGGAAGCCGTGCTGCATGTCCGAATCGCTCACGCGCGGTGCCGTGCGCACCAAGGTAGGTAGGGCAAGGACATCGACATTGCGCAACACGTTCGCGACTTCTTTGCGAAGGCTCGCGCGCAAACGCTGGGCATCCACATACGAGTCTGAATCAAGGCCAGCCGATGTCCCGCAGATGATCTGCAGATCGGGCCCGAAGAGATCGAAGTGATGAGTGCGTGCTGCGAGAAGCTCAGCGAACCCCTCAATCGCGATGGTTTGGTAGCCTATGGAAGGTGCATGGCGAATAAGCTCGCTGCGAATGGGCACGAGAACTGCGCCCTCTTTGACGAGAGCGTCGAGTGCCGTGCGGCAAGCGCGCGCGACCGGTTCTTCAGCGTCGGCCCATTCGACTTCGTCGATGCCGATGCGCAAACCACGCACGCCGCGACCGAGCGCAGCCCTCGCGTTGCATGGAGTTTGTGCGAGCGTGAGCTCGTCTTTTACATCTTCGCCGCCCACCAGATCGAGAAAGGTCGCGAGTTCGATCGATGAGAGTCCGAGCGGGCCATCGTGATTCATGCTGCCAGCAAAAACATCGCCCGCTCGCGAGATGCGTCCGAAGGTAGGCTTGATTCCGAAGATTCCGCAGAGACTCGAAGGCGTTCGAATCGATCCGCCGCCGTCCGCACCCACGGCCAACGGAACCATGCCCGTAGCGACTGACACAGCCGCTCCCGTCGAGCTACCACCCGCAGTGCATCCAGGATGATGCGGATTGCGCGGCATCGTTCGGTGCATGTTGTAGCCAATGGGCGACATGCCGAACTCGGTCATCACCGTGTGTCCGAGTATGACTGCGCCGTTCGCACGCAAGCGCGACACGAGCGTTGCGTCATCGTTCTTCGGCGTGTCGGACAGATAGCTCGTACCAGCGCGGGTTGGCACTCCGCGCAGATCGATCTGCTCTTTGATTGTAACGGGAACACCGTCGAGTGGCCCGAGGCCTTTGCCCTCCGCCCAGCGGCGATCGGAGGCCTGCGCCGCTGCGAGAGCGCGCTCTTGATCAATAGTGAGCATCGGGTTCATCGAAGGGCTCTCTTTGCCAAAGCGATGTGCAGCTGCGATGGCACGCGTGGTCACTTCGCTCGGTGTAATGCGGCGTGCGGCGTACGCCTCGGTCAGATCGGTAGAAGTCGCCCGGTTTGCGCGGTTTCGCGGCAACGGCAGCTCTTCGGAAGGCCTGTCGTGCGAGTCGCGGGCGCGCAACGGTTTATAGTTGAGGGGCATCGTGCTGCGCATCTCGGGCTCGAGGTGCGCAAGCGTTTCAACACCGAGCTCTTTGCGTGCCACACGCGCAAGAATGGCGCGAACGGGCGCGGTTTTAGATGCTTTGGCAAGTGCACGAAGACTTGCACCGGTGATGCGAGGAACGCTCTGGGCCATGACGCGAAGGGTACGCCGGTTTTTCCCAATGCGCGACGATTAGTGCGAACTCTTGACCGCGCGATCAGAATACGACTAGTTTTGCGGTGTTGTCTGACAAGAAGCGAATGCGTGTGCTGGGAGTGGATCCGGGAACGGTGCGCACGGGCTTTGGCATTGTCGAGCAAGACGGCACGCGCTTGATCGGCATCGTCGCCGGTGTGCTGAAAGAGAAGGAATCGGCGTCTCTCGAAATTCGCCTGAAGGGCATCTTCGACGGGCTCACTGAAATCATTCGTGTACATCAGCCGACGCACATCGCAGTCGAGGACATCTTCTTCGCCAAGTTTCCTCAAGCAGCGCTGAAGCTTGGACACGCGCGCGGCGTTGCGTTGCTCGCGGCGGCGAACGTTGGTTTAGAAGTGCACGCCTATCCCCCGGCTGTTGTGAAGCGCGCGATCGGTGGACGCGGTCATTCTGAGAAGACGCAAGTTGCGCGTATGGTCGGCGCGATCTTGGGGTGGGCGACATTGCCCTCGATCGATGCAACGGATGCACTCGCGGTTGCGATCACGCACGCGAACGTCTCGAGTGTTCGCAGCGCCATTCTCGCGGCACCGCGACCGAAACGAGCGTATGGCGCGAAGAAATCCAGGGTCTAGGCGAACGCCAAGAACTGGAATTGCGTTCAGCCTATGATAGCCTGGCCCTGTGATCGGACGGCTCACTGGAATCGTGATCGAGCGCGGACTCGACGGCGCATGCATCGTCGACGTGAACGGCGTCGGCTACGAGGTGCTCGTGCCCGTTGGCGCGCTCGGTCGCGTCGCTGAGGCACCGAACCCGGCCACACTCTTCATCCATACGCATGCTCGGGAAGATGCGCTCGTGCTCTTTGGTTTTGCCTCGCTCGAAGACCGCGTGGCGTTTCGCGCGTTGCTTTCAGTCTCGACAATCGGCCCAAAGACAGCGCTCGCGATCATCGGTTCTTTGGATGCCCAAACGTTGGCACGAGCCATCGCACTTTCCGATCGCACGGCGTTCAAAGGAATTCCCGGCGTCGCGAAGAAAACAATCGAGCGCGTGCTGCTCGATCTGAAGGACAAGTTGCCGGTCGTCGCCTTGACCAACGGTGCTGCAGCTGCCGCGCGCAAGGCCGTAAAGCCGGCGGATGATCCGCTGGTGTTCGTCGCAAACACGTTGATCAGCATGGGCTACAAGCCCGGCGAAGCGGATCGCGCAGTGGCTGCCGTGTCCGAGAACGCCGAAGGCAAAGCCGTCGAAACACTGCTTCGCGAAGCCCTCGCGATGCTTTCCTAACGTAGAATGAGCTGAGCATGGCAGACGAACGCGGAGCACTAACCCCAGACAAAGTCGAAGACGATCGAGGTTTCGATCTCACGCTTCGTCCGGCGCGTTTTGCTGATTACGTCGGGCAAGCCAAGCTCAAAGAGAATCTGCGCATCTTCGTCGATGCCGCGAACCGACGCGACGGTGCGCTCGACCACGTTCTCTTCTGCGGCCCGCCGGGCCTCGGCAAGACAACGATGGCGTGCATCCTGGCGACGGAGCTGGGATCGAATCTCGTAATGGCATCGGGCCCTGCGATTGAGCACAAAGGTCAGCTCGCAGCTCTGCTCACCAAGCTGAGTCGGCGCGATGTGCTCTTCATCGACGAGATTCATCGCCTCACGCCCGTGGTGGAAGAAAACCTTTATACGGCCATCGAAGATTTTCGAATCGACATCGTTCAAGGCGAGGGCCCTTATGCGACGACGCTGCAGCTTCCATTGCAGCCGTTCACCTTGGTCGGCGCCACGACACGCACCGGTCTTCTCACGAGCCCACTCCTCTCGCGTTTTGGTTACGTGGCGCGTATCGATTACTACCCAACGGAAGAGCTCACCGCGATCGTTGAGCGCAGCGCTGGCCTTTTGAAGCTGCAGACCTCGCACGATGCGGCGACCGAGATCGCCAAGCGGTCACGGGGCACTCCGCGTATCGCCAATCGACTCTTGCGCCGCACGCGTGATTTTGCCGAAGTGCTTTCCGATGGACGCATCGATTTGAAAGCCGCGCATGACGCGCTCGATCGTCTGGATGTCGATAGCGCAGGCCTCGATGAAATGGATCGCCGCTTTTTGCGCATTGTTATCGACCACTACAAAGGCGGGCCCGTAGGTATTGAAACTCTTGCTGCCGCATTGAGCGAGCCTCGGGATACACTCGAGGACGTGTACGAGCCCTTCCTCTTGCAACAAGGCTTTCTCGCCCGGACGGCGCGCGGGCGCATGGCCACGGACAAGGCGTACGAGCACCTGGGCATCAAGCAGCATCAAGCGAGGCTTCTGTGAGCGCGAGCACCGCGCCCGACGCTGCTGGTTACGCGCCGCGCGATTCGGTACGCGCCGGTGTCGCTCACGTGGCTGTTCGCGAAGCATGGTTTGCGGCTCTTCCCAACGAGCGCAAAGAAGCGAATCTCTTTGAGCTCGAGATGTTGCTTCACGGAATTCGGGCCTTTGCAGTCGCACGTAACCAGCCTGGCCCGACCGGGAGCATCACCGACGAGACGCGCGATCCCGCGCGCGAGGTTGTGGTGCTGCGCGCGGGGATGCTCCGCGTGATTCAGCTGGTGGGCGTTTTTCTCGGCGAGGAAAATGCGTTTGCAGATCCTGAGCACACACCGCTCAGCATACCGTCTCCAGACGGATCAAAAGAGCGCGTAGACGTACGCGCCGTAAGCGCCGAGGATTCGCCGGAAGCGTCCCTGCGCCGACTGCGTACCAGCTTTCAGGACATGCTCGTGATGCTCGATGCTGTCTCGACACCGCCGATTCAGCTGCGCAACGTCGTGGCCTTTCATTCGACGTTGTCCCGTATCATCGAAGGCAATGTCTTCTTTCATCCAGGTCTGGCCCTCGAGTTTCGCTCGGAGTTCGATCGCATCCGCCACCCGGAGGTGCTCGACGCACTGCACTCGATCACGAGCGTTGCGGCCCACCAGGTCACCGCGATAAGTTTGCTCTCGCTCTTCCGCGGTCTGCGCTACGTCGACACAATTGAAACCTACGCGAGTCAGCAAGGCAGCGCCGACACGGCGTATTTGATCTTTGCGGCGTTCCGAAACGACGTTCGCGCACTCACGCGCTTTTTGGGGCGAAAAGCCCGGGATTTGATGGCGGATGGTCTTGAGCGCGAGCTTCTCTCGATGCAGGCCGTGGAGATTGTGAAGCATCACGAAACGCTCGCCGCGCAAGCAGCGCGCCTCGTTTCATTGCGCGCGGCACTCGACACGATGGCGACTTCGCTACGCATCGAAGTTCGGCGCGCCTTCGAGCGGGAGCTTGCTCCGCTATCGACCAAGATCAAGGAGGTCGAGTTTGTAGGCCAGATCGTAATTGTGGCCGCACAACTGCGCGCGGCGTTCGAGCACGCGATCTTGCTTATCTGCGAAGAACTTCGCCCCGGTGCTGCAAAGCCCGCACTCTTGCATGGCGCGCTTGCGCGAAAAGCAGCAAGTGAGCGTTTACGCCGGGATGTGTGGATGTTCTCTCAGGTACTTCGCGCCTTCGTTGCCAAAGCCGCTGTTGCCGAGGGCGTGAGCGATCGCTGGGCAAGCCAAGCGAGCTTTCATTTCGTGCGCGAGTTTCACCGGCACTTCCGTGCGATTGGTTACCAGCTCGTGCGCATGACGGACTATCAACGCCTGCGTCCCTTCGTGGGCTCACTCGATGAGCTACGCGGCATCGAGATCTTGAGCGCGTCGCAGATGCAGGTCGCGGTAAACGAGTGCAAGTCGCTGCAGGAATTCTTGGATCACCTCTTTTCGCAGATCTCTAAGCGTAAAGAGCTGACCGATACGCCCTTCGACAAGAAGTCAGCAGCGGAAGCGCTCAAGCTCTATCTGCAAGCGTCGTAACGCCGTCGAACACGTGGCGTGCGGGGCCAGCCATTCGCAGCGGTGCGCCTTCTTTGCCGACGAAAACTGAAACGTCGCCGCCAGGCAGGCTAACGACGATTGCGCGTTCGCGAAGAAGTCGCCCAGTTTGCACTGCGGCGGCCGCTGCGGCGCATGCACCCGTTCCGCACGCTTCGGTAAAACCAACGCCACGTTCCCAAACACGTAGCGAGATCCCCTCGCCTTCGATGGTTGCGAATCCTACGTTTACGCCGCGCGTAAAACGCGGGTCGACTTCCAGTCGCGGACCGAGCTTTTGCTGTTGGGACGAAGTGAGTGCATCAAAGACCACCAGATGCGGGTTTCCGACCGACAGCGCCGTCGCCGTGAGCTCGAGGCCATCGATCGAAAGCTTCGCGTCAAGCCAAGGAAGCGATGAGGCAAGCGGAAGCGTTGTGGGATCAAACGACGGGGCCCGCATCTCGACCTCGACCGACATGCCGTCGCCGAGAATGCGACACGCGTGCGGCCCCGCCGGAGTGTTGACGACAAGCTCGTTTGGCGACGCATTCTTTTTCTGCTGAAGGTAGAGAGCAACGCAACGCAAGCCGTTGCCGCACATCTCGGGCTCGCTGCCATCGGCGTTATAGATGTGCATCGAGGCTGTCCCACTGGCCTCGCTTACGACAAGCACGCCGTCGGCACCTACTCCGCGATGTCGGTCGCAAAGAAGCTTCGCCTGCGCCGAATCCAACGCATTCGTACCAAGCGCTGCAGCATCAACGAGAATGAAATCGTTGCCGAGGCCTTCGTACTTCGAGAACGGAACCTGCCACATAGGGGCTAGAGCATAGGGCACGAGCGATGAGGCGCAACTTTACTCATGCACGCTGACTACGAGGCTGCGTTCCTGAGCGGTCGGCAAAATCGCGCTCCATCCTGGGGGTAAAACCGGTGTGCTCCACTGAAAGAGAAAATGCGCATCGCTCGGGGAAAGGTTTACGCAGCCGTGACTGTGGCGCTCGCCGAAGCGATCGTGCCAGAACGCTGCGTGCAATCCGTTGGAGTGCTCGAAGTACTGCACCCACGGCACCGCCTGCATCGCGTAGTTGCGCTCGACGTCCTCGCGCTCGAGATCGTCCATATCGCTTGTCGAAAGCTTCGCCCAAACGCGATGCACGCCAAGCGGCGTCGCTGTGGCAGCACCGCGTCGTCCCGTTGAAACCGGGGTAGCGAAGATGGGTCTTTCGCCTTCGTAGGCCACGAGCGTCTGCGAGGTGACGTTGATGTCGACCCATTTTTCTCCATCGCCCACTTCTTCGGGCCTTGCGTGCAGCGTCGCCCGCGCAACGTCACGCGCGGCCACGAAGCCCCCTTCGGCCAACTGCAACGCCGCACCATTTGCATCCGGGGTGAGCAGGAGCGGATCGAGACGGCGCGCGCGTCGCAACACACGTCCGCGCGATCGCTCGAGAATATTTGCTGTAGCGCGCACGACCCACGCAATGTGCAGAGCGTCGGTGATTCGCTCGCCAGCGAATTCGCTGCCGCGCACGTAGTGCAGAGAGTCTTCCGGCACGTACACACCTTTGTAGGTACGTGCATAGCCTTCGCCCGCATACTCGGAGTGGCTCATGATCGCGAGGCCAAAACCTTCGCCGTAGGCTTCGAGGTAATCGTCCGATTCGGCGTCGTGCGGATGCGCAAATCCGCGAGTCCCGTCGACACGAACGAACGCATACTCGTAGGGCATCGCACTTTGAACGCGCGGCGCATCGGAGGTCGCAATAGGCGGGTGCGTCGACAAGCGCACGTTACGTCCGCACACGAAACCGCCGCCCTGCAACGCAAACCAAGCGCCGGTAGTGCATCCGTCGCCAACAACGCGACCGACAAAGGCCAAATGAGCGCCCATTTTAAGCGTTCCGCGGCGAGTGCCGTTCGCGTGCGGCGAGCTCAACACGTACGCGCCCTCGTCCATTACCTCGATGGAACGCGCACCTGCCGGCAGCGGCGGTAGTTCTTGCGCGCGCGTCGCTGCGAGCGTGCAGAGGCATGCGGCCACGAACGCGCAGGCGATCGCAGTCGCAAGCCGCACGAGCGTTTTACTCCACGGCGCCGCGAATGCCGTAGCGCTTCGCGAGCTCACGCAAATGATAGCGCGTGAGCCCTGCGGCGTTGGCGCTGCGCGTGACGTTGCCGCCGTGCTTGTCGAGCAAGGCTTTCAAGTACGCGGCCTCAAATGCATCGAGCACGCGCTGCTTTGCTTCCTTGAACGGCAGCGCCTCTTCGACAAACGATTCGGCAGGTCCGCCCGGCAAACCGACCGGCGGTGTTTTCTGCGAGCTCGGCATCAGGTCTTTGATCGTGAGCGCGTCGGAGTCAGCCAACGACGCTGCGCGTTCGACTGTGTTCTTCATCTCGCGAATATTGCCCGGCCATGGATACGACTGCATGCGCAGCATCGCGTCTTTGTCCACCGTCAGCTTGCGTGATTCCCCAGGCCAACGGCGGGCCGCAAAATCTTCTAGGAACGATTGAACGAGTAGCGGAATGTCTTCAATGCGTTCGCGAAGGGGCGGTAGATCGACCTGCACAACGCTCAAGCGATAGTAAAGATCTTCGCGGAAAGTTCCGTCGTTGACCATCTGACGTAGGTCGCGGTTGGTCGCAGCGATAACGCGCACATTCACCGGAATCACTTTGTCGCCACCAACGCGTTTGAACTCGCGGTTCTCAAGAACGCGCAGAAGCTTTGGCTGGAGCGTAATGTCGAGCTCGCCGATTTCATCCAAGAAGATTGTGCCGCCGTCCGCCTGCTCGAAGCAGCCCTTGTGACGATCGGACGCGCCCGTGAAAGAGCCCTTCTCATGGCCAAAAAGCGTGCTCTCGACGAGATCGCGCGGAATGGACCCGCAATCCTGAACGACAAGCGGCTCGGTTGCGCGGCGTGATGCGCGGTGAATGGCGCGCGCTACCAGTTCTTTGCCGGTGCCAGTCTCGCCGCGAATTAGCGAGGTGATGTCGGACTTGGCGATCTTCTCGAGGATGGCGAAGATCTCGCGCATGCGCACGCTCTTGCCGATGAGCTCGTGAAAGCGCTCCGACGCCGAGAGGTCGATCTCGATATTGCCTTCGGCCGGATCGAAACGAAGCTGTGTTTGGCCAACGCGAACCACCGTGCCGGGCTTTAGCCAAACTTCGCGAATGCGAACATCGCCGCAGTAAGTTCCGTTCGTCGACTCGAGGTCGCGAAGAATCACGCCCTTCTCGGTGGCGACGATTTCGAAGTGCGAACCGCTGACGGCTTTGTCTGCAAGCACGAGATCGCAGATCACGCTGCGGCCGATCGTGATGCGCTCCTTCTCGATCAGAATCTCTTTGCCCTTATCGGGACCTTGCGTGACCACGAACTTCGAGCGCTTGAGGCGTCTCTTGGTCGCGCGGTCGTCGACGAAAATAGTAGTTAGGCCTGCTGAGTCACTCACGCGCGGTCCTCCCGCAGTAGGCGGATTGCTTCCGCGTAATCCGGCTGTGCGAACACGGCGTTGCCCGCCACCAATACATCGGCGCCTGCATCCATGACTCGACCAGCCACCCCTTTTTTGATGCCCCCATCGACCTCGACATCGATACGAAGCTTCTCACGATCGATCATCTTTCGTATCGCCTCAATTTTCGGCAGTACGCTCGGCAAGAACTGCTGTCCGCCAAAACCAGGATTGACGCTCATGACGAGCACCAAATCGATATCGCCGAGCACATAGCGCAGCGCCTCTTCTGAGGTGTGGGGATTGAGTGAGACGCCGGCCTTCTTCCCCAAGCTTCGGATATGCGCGAGCACACGCTGAAGATGAACGGTCGCCTCCGCGTGCACTGTAATGATGTCGGCGCCGGCTTCGGCAAAGTCTTCCACGTAGCGTTCGGGCTCCACGATCATCAAATGGACGTCGAGGATAAGCTTGGTGGTCTTGCGCAGAGCTTTGACGACCGGAGCGCCGATTGTGATGTTCGGGACAAAGCGCCCATCCATCACATCGACATGAATCCAATCCGCTTTCGCCGCTTCAACCGCGTGGATCTCCTCCCCGAGACGAGCGAAATCCGCGCTCAAAATCGAGGGGGCAATGCGTGCCGCGTGGGACGAACGAGCCATTAACGAAAGGCAGTCAACCCTTGCCCGCCGCGCGTGTCAACTGATTGACCGTGACGATGTGGGGCCAGATGTCACTGGCGCTGTGCATGATACGCTCGCTGCGCATGAGTCACTTCTTGACGGTGGCGACTCGTATCCCCACACTCCTTCTTCGTAGGCGCCTGCCAAGCCGTCGAATCGAAGCCCTAGGTCATGGCTGAACAGCGATACCGCGTCATTGAGCGCCTCGAAGCAGGAGGCATGGCTGAAGTCTTCTTGGGCGAAGCTCAGGGTGCGCAAGGCTTTAAAAAGCGCGTAGCTATCAAGCGCGTTCTGCCGCATCTCGCGCAGAACAAACGATTCATCTCGATGTTCCTCGATGAGGCGCGCCTTGGCGCACGGCTCAATCACGCCAACATCGTTACCTGCTTCGACATTGGCGCCGCCGACAACACCTACTTCATTGTCATGGAGTTCGTGGATGGCGCGAACCTCAAGACGATCATGGAGACCGTTCGCAAGCAGGGGAAATTTGTCCCTGTGAAGGAAGCCGTCTTCATCTGCATGGAAGCATGTCGCGGCTTGAGTTACGCGCACGAGCTTACCGACGACGACGGCAATCCCTTGCACATCGTACATCGCGACATCTCGCCGCCCAACATCATGATCACCAAGCGCGGCGAAGTGAAAGTCGCGGACTTTGGTTTGGCCAAAGCTTCGACGCAGCTCGAGAAGACCGACCCAGGCGTCGTGAAGGGCAAGTTCAGCTATCTCTCCCCAGAAGCTGCGCAAGGCGTCGATGTCGACGCGCGCGCCGATGTCTTCGCGATGGGCATCGTTTTGTGGGAGATGATCGCCGGAAAGCGCTTGTTCCTGGGCGAAACCGACTATCAGACGGTGAAGTTGGTTTCGGATGCGCGCATCCCCAGCCTGCGGCCGATGAACTCGGGCGTCGATGCGGATTTCGAAGTCGTGTTGCACAAGTGTTTGGCGCGCGATCCCAAGGATCGTTACCAAAGTGCAGCCGAGCTCGGCGACGCGCTCGCCGGTTACCTCTTCAGCCATCAGCTAAAAGTCACGTCGTATGACATCGCCAATCTCGTAAATAGCGTTCTGAGCGAGAAGGCAAAAACCAAAGAGCCGAAGAAGGCCGATCAATCGATCATCGATCGCTTGATTCAGGAAGAGCTTCTGCGCTTCACCTCTCTCGATGAGCTGAGCGATCCGCTCAATCCGGGAGCCGCGCCGCTGACCGACGACGACGTTGACGGCGGCAAGCCGCTCGACATGCGTTCGTTCGAGAATCCCGCCGACTGGTTTAGCAACGACGACGAAGTAAAAAGCGCTGTCGACAATGCGAGCATCGCGCCCAAGAGCAATATTCCTCGCTGGCGCGAAGGTGGACTTGCCTCCGAGCATCCGGACGCGGAGCCTGGCGATCTCGCTGCGATGCTCGAATCGGAAGAGAGCGTGCATTCGCTGCCCCCTGTGAATCCGATGATGTCGCGCCCTCCGCGCAAGCCCTCACCGGTCTCGGACATCCCGCCCGAATACATCAACAAGCCCCTGCCCGCGCCCACCAAACTCCCGTCCGAAGCGGACGATTTGAAGCCCAAAACCGGCCTTTATGTCGCGATCGGCGTCGCATTGTTTGTCGCGGCCGGCGCCCTCGCGTGGTTTGCGGGAGTCATTGGGCACTGATCTTTGCGCGGCTGAGTTAGATACGGCACGCTCGGCTTCGTGAGCGAGACCCACACCATCGTCGGCGACATTGCACCGAATCGCGCGCAACGCGTTTTAGCGATGGTGCTGGCGGGTGGCGAGGGACGGCGTCTTTCGGCACTCACCGATGAACGCGCCAAGCCTGCGGTTCCCTTTGGTGGACGCTTCCGCATCATCGACATCGTGCTCTCGAACTTTGTGAACAGTGGCATCACGAAGATCAAAGTGCTGACGCAGTACAAGTCGCATTCGCTCGAGCAGCACATTGCGCGCGCGTGGCGCATGAGCGCGATTCTCGATCAGTACGTCGAGACGGTTCCAGCACAGCAGCGCACCGGCAAAGATTGGTACAAGGGCAGCGCTGATGCGGTGTGGCAGAGCATGAACGTCATCTCTGATGAGAAGCCTACGCACGTATGCGTGTTTGGCGGCGACCACGTCTACACGATGGACGTACGTCAGATGCTGGCGTTTCACGACGAGAAGAAAGCGCGCGTCACTGTTGCGGCGATTCCGGTATCAAAAGAAGAAGCCAAAGCGTTTGGCGTGATTCGCGTCGATGAGAAAGGACGCATCACCGAGTTTCTCGAGAAGGTGCCCAATCCTCCGGAAATCCCCGGTCGCCCCGGCTTGTGCCTCGCTTCGATGGGCAACTATGTCTTTGGCGCGTCGGCTCTCATCGATGAGCTCAAGCAAGACGCTCGATTGAATGAGTCCGCCCACGACTTCGGTAAGAACGTTTTGCCAAAGATGGTTAAGGACGGACACGACGTCTACGCGTACGACTTCGCCACCAACGAAGTGCCCGGCCAGACCGATTGGAACCGCGGCTATTGGCGCGACATCGGGACGATCGAAAGCTATTGGGAATCGCAGATGGATCTCGTCGAGGTCACGCCGCGCTTCAGCCTCTACAACGACGACTGGGTGATTCGCACCGGCATGAGCCATGACCCGCCTGCGAAGTTTGTTTTCAGTGACGCGAGCGGCAAGCGCGTCGGTCTCGCCACCGACTCCTTGGTCAGCAACGGCTGCATCGTATCGGGTGGTCGCATTCAACGCTCGGTGCTCTCGCCGCGCACGCGCATCAACAGTTACTCGTCGGTGGAAGAGTCCGTCTTGCTCGAGGGCGTAATCGTCGGACGTCACGCACGCGTGCACCGCGCAATCCTAGACAAGGGCGTCATCGTTTCCGAAGGCGCCGAAGTAGGATTTGACCCGGACGCGGACGAAGAGCGCGGATTCACCGTGAGCGAAGGCGGCATTACCGTCGTTCCGCGCGGGACTATCGTTACCTGAGCACTTCGAATGCTTGACGATCCGGCGGCGCGATCGCGCGACGTGCTGCGCGCGTCCTCTGCGCGACTTGGACTTCGTCGCCAAGAGATTGCGCTTCGCCTCGTGTACGTTTGCATGCCTTGGCTGGTCAATCGCACGCCGGAACAATCTACCCGCGCACGTCCCAGTAAATGCCGAGCGGCCGCGCAGCGCTCGGAACTGCCAGCGAACCGAGCACCGCATAGTTCCAAAACTAGCGTCGGCAGATACAACACACGTGAAAAAGTGTAGGTCGCGCTTTACGCGCTATGTAAACTTGCCATGCAACCGTCGTGAGCGGTGGTCTACGAGCATGCGTTTGTGGTCTCGCCTGTGCGTAGCCCAGACTACGTTACGTCGTGGACTTCGCGTCCGCGGCTAACAGTGAACGAAGGCGCGCGGGTCGACCATCGAAAGTAGCGCTTCACTTACGGCGAGAGCTTTAGTCGCGTGCAGAGCGCGCAGCTCGCGCGTCTGAAGTTCCGCCAGCGCAGCACCCGCGCGTCGCCACTGAGCAAGCCACGCATTGGCAAAGGGAGGGATGGATGCCGAACTCATTGAGCAAGGCTAGCACACGCGAGCATTGGCGCGTGCACCGCGCGATCGATCAGGTCATACCTAGGCTTGCGAAACTGCGTTTCAACGCGCGAACACTGAGCCGGCATTGGGCGTCGAAATTCGTCGCTTTCGTCGGCCGTTGACCCTTTATTATCTCGGCTAGCGTGAGTCATGTGCGGAGGAGCCCAATGATGGTACGCAGTACTGCGATGCCGCCGAACACGCGAATCGTAGTGTCGCTCGCGCTACTACTCAGCGCATGCGGTCGTATCGCCTACGACGATGTGCCGCAGGAGAGTCACGACGCCGGTGCGGACGTGAACGCGCCCGTTGATATGCCGATCGACATCGGAATGGACGCGGTTGTCGACGCCGGAAGCGATGCCTGGATCGACGCGCCTCTCGATCTCGGCGTGGACATGCCTTTCGTTCCGGGCGAGATCACGGTCACGCCAACAAGCGCGCTCGTTACGAACGAAGGCGGCACGCTGAGCGCAACTTTCTCGGTGGCTCTTCTCGATGCGCCAAGCGGAAGCGTGTTCATTTCGATCAGCAGCTCAGACCTTACCGAAGGCACGCCGAATCCCACCACCCTCGCCTTCACTCCATTCAACTTCGCCTCGCCGCAAACGGTCACGGTCACAGGGGCCGACGACGTTCTAGTGGATGGCGACGTGAGCTACAGCGTGGTGATTGCGCCCGCCATAAGTGTCGACCTGCGCTACAGCGGCCTCGATGCCGAGGATGTGACGCTCCTCAACGAAGACGATGATGTTGCTGGCGTAACACTGAACCGCACGAGCGGCCTCGTCACGAGCGAAGCGGGCCTCGACGACACCTTCACGGTGCGCCTAGACACAGAGCCGAGCGCCGATGTCACGATTTCATTCTCGAGCTCAGATCTCAGCGAAGGCGACGTCACTCCCACGAGCGTGACCTTTACGAGCAGCGACTGGGACACACCGCGAACGATCACCGTGCTTGGCGTCGATGATGTTGTGGCCGATGGCGACATCATGTTCACAGTACTCTCGTCCGCAGCAAGCAGCACTGACCCAAGCTACAATCTGCTCGCGGTGGATGACGTCTCGGCTACGAACAGCGACAACGAGACGCCGGGAATCACCGTCACGCCGACTGGCGGCCTAACGACCAGCGAAGTAGGCGGCACGGCAAGCTTCGTGCTTGTTCTTGATTCCCAACCGAGCGCCGACGTTTCAGTTTCGCTCAGCAGCGATGACACGAGCGAGGGCACCGTCAGTCCCGTCACGCTCACGTTCGGCGCAGTTGATTGGAACTTGCCACAAATGGTCACCGTCACTGGCGTGAACGATCTCGTCGACGACGGCGATGTGGCTTACCACATCGTGACCGCCGCGGCGGCAAGCGCCGACGCTGACTACAACGGTCTCATCGCCGACGACGTGGACATCACCAATCTCGACAACGACGCTGCGAGCGTGATCGTGACCCCGACCAGTGGTCTTGTAACCACGGAAAGAGGCGCGACTGCGTCTTTCACGATCGTCCTCACCTCGGAGCCCACCGCCGACGTGAGCGTCGCGCTGTCGAGCAGCAACGTAAGCGAAGGCACCGTAAGCCCGAGCAGCGTCACGTTCACAAGCATGAACTGGATGACACCGCAGATGGTTACCGTCACTGGTGCGGATGAGCTCGTGCTCGATGCCGACGCTTCGTATTCGATCATCACCGCATCACCAACGAGCAGCGATGCGGTCTACGCTGGACTCACGGTGGCGGACGTCGCGCTTAGCAATCAAACCTGGCCCGACTACATCAAGGCCTCCAACGCGCAAGCCGGCGATCGATTCGGTGAGACCATCGCACTGTCCAACGATGGAACAACGCTCGTCGTGGGCGCGCCTTTTGAGGACAGCGCCGCGACTGGCATCAATGGAAACCAAAGCTCCAATGCCGCCGCGGACAGCGGCGCGGTCTATGTCTTCATTCGTACCGGGGATACTTGGACGCAAGAGGCGTACATCAAGGCATCGAACACGCAGGCTAGCGACAACTTTGGTCACGGCGTCGCTTTGTCCGCGGATGGCAATACGCTGGTCGTGGGGGCACCGGGCGAGGACAGCAACGCCACGGGCATCAACGGCAATCAAGCGAACAACTCAGCGAACGTCGCCGGCGCTCTGTACGCATTCACGCGCACGGCGGGCGTGTGGACACAGCAGGCCTATATCAAGGCCTCCAACGCAGGCATGGGCGACCTTTTGGGGTACACGCTCGCGCTTGCAGACGATGGCAATACGCTCGTCGCGACGACCATCACGGAAGACAGTGATGGTCTCGGTGTGGGTGCGGTGCAAGGCAACAACTTCGACAACGAGTCTGGTGCCGCTTACGTATTTGTGCGCAGCGCGGGCGTTTGGTCGCAGCAGGTCTACATCAAGGATTCAATGCCGACCTGGTACTTCGGCCTGAGTGTGGCCCTCGCCGCCGATGGAAACACGCTCGCCGTGGGCGCGTGGGGTTTGGCCGTCCCGTCAGACATTAGTGTGTTCGTGCGGAGCGGAACGGTGTGGTCTGAGGAGTTCCACTACATCGAACCTGATTCGGACGCCTCTGTCGGGTTCGGCGTTGGACTTAGCGCCGATGGCAATCGGCTTAGCTATCTCCTACTCGCGGGTCCGGTGCGCACCGTCGAGGGCTTTACCCGCTCGGGCACGATGTGGACCGCGACGCCTAGCCTGTCGTCACCGCCGGGGGCACAAATCTTCGGCGCGGATCTGCTTCTCGCAAAGGACGGACTTCGGGTCATGACAAGCACATCGATGGACGCAAGCCCCGCGACGCGTCTCAATGGCGACGAGAGCGCAACAGGCGCGGCGAACTCGGGCGGCGCGTACGTCTACGAAGGCGGGCCAGGTGCATGGTCGCAACTGTTCTACGTTAAGGCATCGAACACCGGAGCCGGTGATCAGTTCGCTACAGGCACCAGCGGTGAGTATCCGCCACCGTTCGCGATGTCATTCGACGCCAACGTGATCGCCGTCGGCGCCGCTTACGAAGACAGCAGCGCGACTGGAGTCGGCGGCGACCAATCAAACAACAGCGCCGGCGAGAGCGGCGCGGTCTACGTCTACCGCTGAGAGCACCCTATGCCTTCACGAACAGCGGCCGCGACGATCCGCTTCGACACCAAGCTTGTCCCGATCAATGGCCATCCGATCCTGCAGTTGCCGAAGGCCGCGAGCGCGAAACTCCCCTCGCGAGGTCAAGTTGCCGCGCGCGTAACCATCAACGGGCACAGGTTCCAGACCGTCATCGAACCGGACGGCGTATTCGGTCATTGGATGCGTCTCGGCGCGAATCTGCAGAAGGCCGCTACCGTTGTCCTCGGCGACACCGTAACGGTTGAAGTTGAGCCTAGTAAGGAATGGCCAGAGCCTAGCGTTCCACCCGATCTGAAGAAGGCATTGTCGGCTGCCCCTCAGGAGGTTCGCGAGCTCTGGAAGGCGATCACGCCGATGGCTAGGTGGGAGTGGGTCCGGTGGATCAACGAAACCAAAAACATCGACACCCGCGCAAAGCGCGTCGCCGTCAGCATCTCGAAGCTGAGCGATGGAAAGCGAAGGCCGTGCTGCTTCAATCTATCCGCATGCACGGACCCGGAACTCGCCAAGAGCGGCAAGCTCACCTCCGCGAGGTAGCGAAGACCCGGCATTCGGTTGCGAGGAAAGATGCGAAAACGTGGTCGGCGTGCGAAGGTCGTGCTCACTTAATGCACCGCACGCTTGTTCACATCCGTCGCCTCTCCTACCTAGTCCTATTCTCGCTTCTCGCTGCCTGCGGCGACGACAAACTGACTCTCGCCGTAATTGTGAGAACGGATGTCGTCCCCGGCGTCGAGTTTGTCCGCGTTGACACAACCCTTCTTGAGTCGACCGAGCCGGGGACGGCGGAGAGCACGCTCGAGCAAAAGCGTCTGATGGTTGGGCGGAGCACGTCCTACAGGAGCGGCGCGAACGTTGCGACCTTTTCCAATCTGGACGCGAGGGAGCTCGTAGTTCTTGTTCAATTGATCGATGCGCGTGGCTCCGTTGTGCTGGAGCGCCGCACGCGAATGACCCTTGCGAACGATTTTGGTCTCTCGGTCGTCATGACGCGCGATTGCAGCGGCGTGCAATGCCCGTCACCTGGTGGCCAACCTCTCTACGCCGCGTGCATTGCTGGCACTTGCGTTGACGAACGTTGCCAACCGGGTGCGCCTGAGTTCTGTCCCCAGTTCGTGTGCGATCCCAGCTCTGAAGATGCAAGCGCGTGTCCGGAAACCGCCGAGTGCGCAGAAGCAACTTGTGCAGAGGGTATCTGCCTTTTCCTCGCGCGCGATCCGAGCACGTGCACGGAGAGCGAGTGGTGCAATCCCGCGGAGGGCTGCGAGCTGCTTAGCGAAATGCCGATGCCGAGCGACGCGAGCCTGGATGCTGATGTGGACGCAAGCGAGGACGCAAGTTCGCCCGATATGCATTTAGACGCGTCGACCGAGGATTCCGCCACGTCCTTCGACATGAGCACCTTCGATATGAGCTCGCTCGACATGGACGCCTTCGACATGGACATCGACATGAGCACGATGCCGGATGCCGCAAGTGTGACCGACCTAGGTTCTGCCGACGTGGGCATCACCTGCAGCAGCACGACGGTCAATTGCGATGGCACATGCATCGACACGCGCACAGACCCTCGCAACTGCGGCGGATGCGGCATGGACTGCACAGTGCTGCCCCACGTTAATGGAGAGTTGGTGGCGTGCGCGAGTGGAATTTGCCAGGTGAGCAGCGCGTGCCAAGCACCGTTTGCGCATTGCACGAGCGATGCTCTCGATGGATGCGAGACGGATCAGTCGCTCGCAACGAGTTGCGGCAGCTGCTCGACGACTTGCCCATCGTCGGCGCCATTGTGCGGAAGCGATGAGAGCGGCCGCTACTCTTGCGCATCCGGTTGCAACGCGAGCGCACCGACTCTCTGCGGCTCGACATGCGTCAACGTCGACACGAATCCTACCGCGTGCGGGGCTTGTGGCACGCCTTGCCCGACGTCCGATCATGGGCGCGCAGTCTGCGCGGCGCGAAGCTGCTCGATTGTGTGCGACGCCGGATATCACCTCTGCGCAGGAACGTGCGTAAGCGACTACGATGTCGATTCGTGCGGTGGCCGCTGCTCCGCGTGCTCAGGCGTGGCCGACGGATTTGCAAGCTGTGACGGAACGAATTGCGGCTTCGCATGCAACGCTGGCTTCCATGCGTGCGGCAGTGTGTGTGTCGATAGCACGAGCATCTCGTCCTGCGGTTCGTCGTGTGCCACGTGTCCGGGCGCTCCGGCCTTCGGCATGGCGACCTGTGATGGCTTTGCGTGCGGTTTCGTTTGCCTCGCGGGCTATCACAAGTGCGGAGGGGCATGCGTGCGTGACGACTCGGTCAGCGCCTGCGGTGCGGCTTGCATCTCTTGCACGACTCCGCCGTCGAACGGAACCGCAGCGTGCGTCGCGGGCACTTGCACCTCGAGTTGCAACGCTGGCTATCACTCGTGCAGCGGTGCGTGCGTGTCCGATACAGACCCAACTCATTGCGGCGCTTCATGCACGCTGTGTCCGATGCCGTCCGGTGGCTCAGCGACCTGCACAAGCGGCGCATGTGGAAGTGCGTGTGCGACGGGAAGCCATCTGTGCGGAGGAGCATGCGTCTCCAACTCGTCGACCGCTTCGTGCGGCACGACGTCTTGCTCGGCGTGTCCAATACCGGCAAACGCGAGCGCAACGTGCGATGGCTCCGCATGCGGCTTTGCCTGCAACACGGGGTACTCATTAATTTCAGGCGCGTGCGATGTGCCCGCACCCCGCCCCATTTGGCCGATGACCGCGCAGGTCATGACGTCGCGCTCACCGACGTTCCGCTGGGCATTGCAAGGGGTGACGACGGGCGCACGCATCGAGCTCTGTTACGATCGCGCTTGCACAAGCGTCATCAGCACGTCCGATGTCGTCGGAAGCTCGTTCACGCCGAGCACGCCTCTTCCCGCGCGCGACATCATCTATTGGCGATTGCGCGGTCGTTACGGCAGCAATACCGGCACGACATCGAGCGCTACCTGGCAACTCGCGACGGGAGCTTTGTCAGCGCCGTTTTCGTCAAGTGCAGGTGAATCTCCACACGACATCAATGGCGACGGTTATGCCGACGTCGTAGTTGCTGCACCCGGCATCGGGGCTGTCTACGTCTACAATGGACATGCGGGTGCGGCGCCGTCGACGACTCCGGATGCCACGCTGATTCCCAGCTCGCCGGGCGGCGACTTCGGATTCGACACGGCGACCTGCGACGTGAACGGCGATGGATACGCGGATGTGCTCGCCTCGCAACAGGGCTACAGCGGAAGCAACGGACGCGTCTACGCGTACTACGGTAGTGCCAGTGGCGTGAGCACAAGCGTCGGCGCGATAATCGAGGCGCCTCCGGGCATCACAGGCCGGCGCTTCGGTTTCTTGCTTGAATGCGCCGGCGACATGGACGGGAACGGATACGGCGACGTTGTCGTGACAACGGTTGTTCCCGAAAGTCTGCCTGCTGTGTACTTCTACGCGGGAAGCGCCACAGGGATTGGGACGACACCCATCAAGTCCGGAGGACTTAGCGCAGGGAGCGGCGGATCGCGTGCAATTGATACCGGCGACTTGAACGGCGACGGCTATTCAGACGTGCTTGCGAGGACGGGCAGCTTTTCAATGCTGACAGTCTTCTATGGCGGCCCTAGCTGGCTCTCGGCGTTGCCTAGTGCGCAAGGCAATTGGGAAACGGTCGGAAGCGCGACCTTCGGAGACTTCGACGCGGATGGGTATTCCGACCTGCTCACTCTATTTACGTATTCGACGCCGTCATTTTTGCAGAACAAGATTCAACGCGGCTCTCCCACAGGCTTCGTTAATGCAAGCACGTTCAATATCGTGATGTCGGGTAGCTTCGACTTCCCGCCTCGCTATCTCGCGATGGATCTAAACGGCGATGGCTACGACGACTTCATCTACTCAGATCCGCAGAACGACGAAGGCCGCGCGTATACCTATCTCAGCACGCCGCCCTACTTCGCATCGGCTCCAACGCAAACCATCTACAACCCAACTTTCTTCGGACGCTTCGGCATCGACATTGTAAACGGTGGCGATGTGGACGGAGACGGGCGCGCCGACCTCATTGTGGGTACGTACGGCGGCGAGATCGCCTACGTCTTTCTCGGACAAGCGTCGGGCGTATTTCCTGCGGTACCGAGCGCCGCAATTCCGTCTCCCATGATGGCAAGCATTTCATTCGGCCAAAGCGTGCAGTGATCGCCCAGCGTTCGGCCACATGATTTGAACAAAGTGAACTCACGGGCCGCGGCTTGGGTGCCTTGCCAAGCATATCGCTCCGTCTCGAGCAGCCAATGGGCTCCCATTTCTCGAAACTGTCATCAAAACGACGCGTAGTAAGCCGGCCGTCGGGCTCACTACGCGATTCTTAGGGCCACACTCTCGACGGCGTTGGTGCTGCTGCGGGTCGTGCGAAGGTAGCCCATCGCGTCGGTCGCGCCGCGATAGACGGTCTCGATTCGCTCCGTATGGCGCCAAGGCTCGTGCAAAACCGTATCCGGTGCGAGTACGAGCGCGAGAGGCGACGAACCGTTCTCATCGAGAGTAGCGTTACGCCGATCGCTGCAACGCAGATCCCCTACGTGATCGGGCGTCCCAGCATGAGACTTAGCGGAGGCAAGCGCCGGGTGAGGACGGTCATAGTTGGGGGAGTGTAGAGGCAACCGTATGTTGGGTGGTGCGCTGTCGGGGGTTACGGAATCAGGTTCGCGCTTTCTGAAGCAACATGCGCGATTGACCGTCCTGCGCGGGACCACGATTTCCTTTTGCCCCGATCGAACCGTGCTCGGCGAAACCCAGTTTGACGAAACGGAGATTCAAAGCACGGTCGCTCGGGCACGGCTTCGCAAGTGAGACCAGCGTCTCATTCTGCAACTGACTGACTCGCTATAGAAGGCGCTCCGCCCCGCATCGCCCGGTGGCGCGGATTGCCCTCATTCGGTCCGCGTGAATACGCATGTGCGCTGCCGATTGAGAAGCGGACTTTATCAGGTATGTTTGCGCCAAACGGTTTAGATGAATACCTGGATCCCGCACCCGACAACTCTCCACGGCCAACTCGTCGACCTGTTGCCGCTGGAAGAGAATCTCTTTGATGAACTGCATGCAGCGGCTTCGGATAAGCGCATATGGGAGTTTTATACGGGCGACTGGAGCGAGCGGGAAACGTTCAACCGCGTTTACGACGCAACGCTGAAGCAACGGGACAAGGGATTGGAATACCCCTTTGTGATTCGGCTGCAGCGTACCGGGAAGATAATCGGCGCAACGCGTCTGATGGAGATCGGTGCCTACGAGAAGCGCCTGGAGATTGGCGGCACGTGGTTGCTGCCAGAGTACTGGGCTACGGCCATCAATCCGGATTGCAAGCTGGCACTGCTTACTTTCTGTTTTGAAAAACTTGGCGCCAAACGCGTGCAGCTAAAAACGCAGCATGACAACGTCCGTTCGCGCAAAGCGATTGAGAAAATCGGCGGCGTGTTTGAAGGAGTGATCCGGAAACATATACTCAAGGACGACGGCACTTACCGCAGCTCGGCATACTTCAGCCTCCTCGACGATGAATGGCCTTCGAAGAAGCCCGTGCTTGAGCAGTTGCTGGAGCGGAAGCTAAGTGAGTTCAAAGTGAGGTAGGCGCTTTTCGGGCGCCCGGTCATTGGACTCGGCGGAATCGACTCACACCATCAACCAAGTCGTACGACAGATTTGGTACGCCATCGCGACCAGCAGCGCAGGCGAGAGGGCTAGCGCCATAACTTCTTCAACTAAACGATCGTCCCCACGGATGCAGGAAGCCTGTGCGGCGCGGTTGGCCTCCGCCAAACCATGGCTTCGGCACTGGCCCACGAAGCTACGGAAGTAGCTCAACGCGCGCGCGATCAAATCAGAACTAATTAACGTGACCGATCTGGGACGCGCGGCAGAGTGGGCCTCGATGAGTCAAGTGAGTACGCTGCGAGCCGGCGACGTTTGTCCACGCTCTACGGGCAAATAGTGCTCGTGACGGATGCCGCGCGCTGTGCGTTGCGCTATCCTCGCTCACGGGAGCGTATGAAATTAGCTTGGTGGGCGGCACTTCTTACCGCGTTTACCTTTTTCGGCTGTGGACGTATTGGCTACGAGCAACATCAGGGAGCGGATGCTTCGGTTGATGCTCGGCCGATGAACGTTGATGCCGGCCTCGATGCCAGCTTGGACGAAGGCGTCGACGAAGGGATCGACGCAGGGCTCGACCCAGGCGATGGTGGCCCGGTCATCGTTCCGGGTGTGATCGTCGCACCGATGTCCGGGTTGCTGACGAGTGAAACGGGCGGCACCGATACGTTCACCGTCGTATTGAACGTCGCGCCCGCTGCAGACGTTACCATTACGCTGACAAGCCTTGCGCCCCTTGAAGCCGCAGTGTCTCCTGCTGCAGTTGTATTCACGAGCACGAACTGGGCATCCGCGCAAACCGTGACCGTCACAGGCGTCGATGACCTCGTAGAGGATGGAGACGCGCCATTTTCGATACGCACAGAGAACGCGGTGAGCGCCGATCTCGCCTTTGATGGACTTGTCGTTGCCGATGTGACGGGCATCAATCGAGACGACGAGACAGCCGGCGTTTTGGTCAGCCCGGTTTCAGGTCTCGTGACTTCTGAAGCGGGTGAAACCGCGATGTTTACCCTCGTCTTGCAGTCGGCGCCCACGGCCGACGTTGCGATCGCCGTTGCGAGCACGGACATTACCGAAGGAACTGTGCCGGGTTCGGCGCTTACGTTTACGCCACTCAACTGGAACGTCGCGCAGTCAGTCACAGTCACCGGCGTCGATGATGAAGTCACGGATGGCGATCAGGATTTCATGATCACCGTCGGTCCTGCGACGAGCCTTGACGCAAACTATGACGGCTTGTCTGGCGACGAAGTGAGCGTGACGAATACCGACGACGAAACAGCGGGCTTTGTGGTCACGCCGATGTCTGGACTGGTAACCACCGAAGGCGGCAGCACCGACACGTTTACGGTGGTGCTTCGTTCGTCTCCGAGCTCTGACGTGGTGTTTGCCGTGACGAGCACCCGCGTTACCGAGGGAACAGTCTCTCCGGCGACGTTGACGTTCACCACGGCCACCTGGAGCACTCCCCAAACAGTCAGCGTGACCGGCGTCAATGATGCGGTCGCCGATGGCGATCAAGCATACGAAGCGATTGTGCGCGTCTCTTCGAGCGCCGACACCGACTATGCCGGCTTGAGCGACAAGCAGGTGCAGCTCGTCAACGTCGATGACGAAAGTGCGGGAATCACCGTTAGCCCGACGACGGGTCTGATGACCACCGAGGCCGGAGGCATCGACACGTTCACCCTTGTGCTCAACTCCGAGCCCGCAGCTGATGTGACGATCAGCCTCGCTTCTGACGTTCCGCTCGAAGGCACTGTCTTGCCTGCGTCGGTGACTTTTACCAACGCGAACTGGGACACGCCCCAAACAGTCACCGTCACTGGCGTCGACGACGATGTGGTCGACGGTTCGCGCGTCTATCACATCGTGACAAGCACCGCTGTGAGCTCCGACCCGAACTACTCTGGCAATGACGTAAGCGACGTCACGGCGACTAACGTCGACGACGACTCCATCGGAGCCACGGTGATGCCGACCTCGGCTCTCTCGACCAGTGAAGGCGGCTTGTTTGCGACGTTCACGATCGTGCTCGACTCCGAGCCCACGGCCAACGTTGTGTTCAACGTATCGAGCAGTGACGCCACGGAGGGCACCGTATTGCCAACGTCCGTCACGTTCACCACAGCCAACTGGGATACGCCGCAAACGATCACGGTAACCGGTGTCGACGACTCTCTCGTCGATGGCGACATTCCTTACACGGTGCTGACGGCTGCAGCGATGAGCACGGACATGGCCTACGACGCGTTCAATCCGAGCGATGTGAGCGTCACTAACACCGACAACGATGTGGCGACGGTCGTTGTGATGCCCACCTCGGGCCTCATCACGACAGAAGCGGGCGGCACGGCAGCATTTACCATCGTCCTTGGCGCTCAACCGGTGTTGCCGGTGACGATTTCAATTGCGAGCTCGGATGCGACCGAAGGATCTGTATCGCACGCGAGCGTGATGTTCACGAATGCGGATTGGAACATGCCTCAGACCGTGACCGTCACAGGCGTCGACGACGGTGTGGTCGATGGCAGCGTGATGTATACGGTCACCACGGGAGCCGCAGCTAGCGGCGAGGCTGCGTTCAACGGCCTGGCCGTTACCGATGTATCGGTGACCAACACCGACGACGACACCGCAAGCGTGATCGTCATGCCGACATCGGGTCTGCTTACGACCGAGGTCGGCGCTACCGACACCTTTGCGATCGCGCTGAGTGCGTCGCCTTCCGACGATGTGACCATCTCGCTTACGAGCAGCGACGTCACTGAAGGCAGCGTATCGCCAGGCTCAGTGACGTTTACCTCCATGAACTGGAACATGGCGCAGACCGTGACAGTGACCGGCGTCGACGATGTGATTTTGGACGGCACCGTGGGCTACACCATCGTTACGTCGGCGGCGGTCAGTACCGACGGCACCTTTAACGGGGTGAGCGTTGCGGATGTCTCGGTAAACAACACTGACAATGAAGTGCTTGGTATTGAGAGCTACATCAAAGCATCTAACACCGGACTGGATGACAGGTTCGGCTTCAGCGTGGCGCTGTCTGCTGACGGCAATACCCTTGCGGTCGGTGCAGTCGGAGAAGCGAGCAATGCGACCGGCGTGGGCGGGCTTCAAACCAACAACGCGGCCGCGTCGGCAGGCGCGGTTTACGTTTATTTGCGCATGGGCTCGGTGTGGATGCAGCAGGCGTACATCAAGGCGTCGAACACGGCAACCGGCGATTCATTCGGGCGCCACGTCGCGTTGTCGGCGAACGGAAACACGCTCGTCGTTGGCACCGAGTACGAGGACAGCAACGCGACCGGCGTGGGGGGCCTTCAATCCAACAATGCAGCGACCGAGTCAGGCGCGATCTATGCATTCACACGCAGCGGCGTGGTGTGGACGCAGGAGGCTTACATCAAAGCGTCGAACACAGGCATGACTGACTTCTTTGCATGGGATATAGGTTTATCCGCGGATGGAAACACGCTGGCTGTTGCTGCGAAGTGGGAGGACAGCAACGCGACCGGAATTGATGGCGCGCAAGGCGACAATTCCGCGATGGACGCTGGCGCAGTTTATGTTTTCACCCGCGCGGGAGTGGTGTGGACACAGCAGGCCTACATCAAGGCATCCAACACCGGTTCGCTCGACTATTTCGGTTCAGGGCTCGCGCTCTCGTCAGACGGAAATACGCTTGCGATTGGTGCGAACGGTGAAGCCAGCACCGCAACGGGCATCGGTGGCGACCAATCCAACAACGGCGCAGCGTATACGGGGGCCGTCTATGTATTTACCCGCGCGGGCGTGGTGTGGACTCAGCAGGCCTATGTCAAAGCGTCGAACGCCGGCGGCTTCGATTCGTTCGGCGACAGCGTCGCACTTTCGTCGGATGGAAGCATCATGGCTGTGGGAGCCACGTCGGAGGACAGCAACGCAACCGGCGTGAACGGAGACCAGACGAACAGCTCGGCTGCTTCGTCTGGCGCCGCGTACGTTTTCACACGCGCCGGTTCAACGTGGACGCAAGAAGCGTACATCAAGGCTTCCAACACAAACAGCAGCGACCAGTTTGGCAACCAAGTTTCGTTGTCGTCGGATGGAACTACGATCGCGGTGTCCGCGATCTACGAACAGAGCAATGCGACAGGCGTTGGCGGCGACCAAAGCAACAACACGTTGCACGCGGCCGGTGCTGTTTATGTCTTTGCGCATTCTGGATCAATGTGGACTCAAGTCGCGTACGTCAAAGCCACGAATACCGGAGCAGACGACTATTTCGGCGGCAAAGCGGTCGCGCTGTCGTCGGATGGGAGCACGTTGGCGGTTGGATCCGCCTACGAAGACAGCAACGCGACCGGAATCGGCGGAGATCAGTCCAACAATGCGCTCTCAAGCGCCGGCGCTGCTTATGTCTATTCCGTGATGTGAGCTGCGCTCGCCGCGGCTTTGAGCAGAGAGCACAAGAAGGGCCAGCACCACGAGCGAGCCTCTCACCGCAAGAGAGCCCATCGCAGTTTCTGCCGTAGCTTCGGCGCCACCATCGTGACTTCCGCTCCGATTAGGAAGAGTTGTGGTTGCTGCGCTGGCGTGGTTGGGCTACGTCGACTTTCTGTTCGAATCGTCGCTACCCACGTTGCTTTGCACGATGACTGAACCGCGTTTCCGAATGCTGACAAGTAGAGCGATTCCAATCGTCGCAAGCGAAGCAAAGCCCACACCGGCCGCGATCAGAAACGCATCCGTCTGATTGTCGTTGTCGCGAAGCGGTGTGGAGCGGTAGCGGCTTCCGTCCCGCGTCTCCCACGTTGACAACGAGCGCCCGCCGCCGCCGTAATGCGAGCCTCCACCAACGCGACTAGAATGGTCGCCAAAATGTGAGCCGCCAAGACTGCCGCCCGTGTGCTGCGCGATTGCCTGGGACGCTACCAGAAGCGTCCAGATGACGGCGAACACGTGGGCCAGTGAAGCGAAGCGGCGCAAGATGCGAGCCGCGTAGCACGAACCACCCCTCATATGTAGACGGCGGTATTTCGAGGCAGGGGAAGCGCGCATGCTTGATCACACGATCGAGTGGGTCCGCAGCGACCGCGCAGACGCCTGCGCAATGGGGCCTTGTGTCGGAGCGCTGTTTTTATTAGAAACGATCGGACCATGAAAACCCAGCACCGATCCAGCCGTGACGTTTTCGCATTGACCTTCCCTCTCGTCGTTTTGCTGCAGTGCTTGTCCGCTGCGCCATCGAGCGCGCAAATGAGCCTGCCTGTTTCAGGCAACAGCGACGATGCACGCTTTGTAGTGCGCGGCGTCCATCCAACACGCGACGCCACCATTGCGGCCGGTGCGACTGCAACAGTGCAGCACACTGTCGATGTTGACGGCGACGGCAGGGACGATGAGCTGCTCATCGTTTGACCGGCCCCAATACACCACTCCGAAGCGACGGCTCGCAATCAGCGCTCGCGATTGCATGTCACAAAGCGCAGGGGTGGATCACGCGGATCGTGTTCTTCTCGTCGGTCCTCGAGGGCAGAGCAACGAACGTGGAGTGGCTCGCTCCGTTGCGAATCGGTGGAAAGATTTTTCCGATGGTACAAGGGGACGGCGAGAGTCCGGACAATGCGCGCCGCCGGGAAATCATCGCGAACATCGTGAGTGTGCCTAGGGACGGCCCCATTGAGCTCCTTCGCCAGGTGGTTAACGCTACGACTGATCGGTCGACGTTTACTCAGATCGACGACAACCACGTGCTCGTCACGTCGCAAGCGCGACGCCCCATGTACGCCGTGCTGTCCTACGAGAATAACCAGCTCGCCATGAGCGATTGGTCGCGACGCCCGCCCGCGAGCGCGCCTCCCGTCCAGAGATAGGCGCGCTGACCACCCGCAAAGAGCCGATGGCCGGGGACGATCGGTGAAATAGGGAAATAGGGAAACTCGGCGTGATCGCTATTTCACTATTTCACCGATCGTCCCCGCTCGCTGGCCGATACGTCGCTTTGAACGTCAAACGACCGGTGGTACTGCGGTGACCGGATGCGCAGACCGGGACACCAC
The DNA here is from genome assembly GCA_016712745.1 of Sandaracinaceae bacterium. Taxonomy (GTDB): domain Bacteria; phylum Myxococcota_A; class Polyangia; order Polyangiales; family JADJQN01; genus JADJQN01. Next base: position 1,342,651 of record JADJQN010000003.1, on the reverse strand, counting down.
AGCTGCGCGAAGGGCCCAGTCCTCACTAGCAGTTGGAGTGACGGCTCGATCGGCAAAGGCTTTGATGTAGGATGTAGATCACGTGGAGCGAGCGAAAGACAAGCAAGCAACACGCGAAGAGCACGCGGACGCGCTAGAGCGGCTCGATCACCGGCTTGAGCAGTTAAGCGCAGAGCGTGCCGCGCTTCAGAGCGAGCGCGCAGAGCTACTCCGTGCGACCGCTGAACTGGAACACTTTCGTAAGGCCGCGCTCGAGGCTCTCTACATTCGCCAACGCGACAATCCTCCCGAGGAGGATGCGGCGAACGCCGCGTCGATGCCACGTGCCGAAGAACCGGCCCGTGACGATTCATATCGCAGTCAAGGCGTGGGCTTGCGCGTTCGCGTTGAAGAAGCAGAGAGCGATGTAACGAAGCTGAAGGACGGCGTGGCCAAGCTCCGCGACTTGCTCGCTGCCATGCAGGAAGCCAAGACTCGCGCCACGCGAGGTCCGCGTACGTTGATGTGGGCGTCCGTTGCGACACTTTTAGCGGCCGCGCTTGGGGGGGCAGCGGACATTTACTTCGGCTCGCTTCGTTGGGCGATCGCGGCGCCTGCGTTGACCTTTCCTTTTGCGTACGTATTTTTGCTTTCGGGGATCTTGCCCGTGCTGGCTGAGGGAGATCGTGCGAAACGTTCGGGCTACCGCGGCGGGTGAGTGGCTGCGATGTTCGACCGCAACGCACCACGCGCGCCCCAGCATCGGGGCGCACGTGAAAGAGCGCAGGTTGATCTAGTTGCAACGGGGGATGGAGGCAAACTCCGGAGTGCCGTTGTCGTCTGTCGAGAAGATGATCATGACTTCGCCAGCGTTGGCATCGAACTCGTTCCACTCATCGAGGTCGCCACTGCTTTCAGTCGGCTCGTGCCAATCACCGTAGGCAGAGAGACTGCCGGCGCGCCAACCGCCGACAACGTACTGGTCAGAGAAGATGTTGTCGGAGAAGTCGGCCGTGAACAGTGCGAGCGCGGAACTCACGCCCCTGTAGCAGAAGCCATTCTCGAGGTAGAGCGCGGGATCGCCGTATCGGGAGATCTCCGAATCGGTCACGGCGAGCACCTCTTCGCTATCCGCATGGCTTGCAAAGTGTTCAAACTCTGCCGCAGGCGTGCGGCTTGAGCTCGAGACCGTGACGTAGTCGGGGAACTCTTCTAGGCCGGCGTCGCGAAGGTACGAGTTGAATGCGCTCAGGAGAGTGCCATCTTGAGTTTGCAGCGGTACCTCGAAAGACACCGTGCCGTTGCGCGGTTGGTCGGGGGTGCCCACTCCGGGCTCCTCAATTTCGCCGACCGGCGGCGCATAGCGGTCGCAGTAGTTGTCGGCGCACGCAAAGTTCACAGCAAAGTCGCCGCGCACAGAGCTCGACGCTGCGGCGACAATCACACGATAGACACCGGGCTCAAGATCGGTCTCGATGCTCGACCACTTTGTACCCTGGGTGTTGTTGTTCTTGCGCAGATAGTGGCCCCATCCGCCGTCCTCTTGCTGCTCGTAGAGATAGAGCACGGTGTCAACTTCGGGCCCCCTCGTCCCCCATGAAGAGCGAAGTGTGAATCGACACATGCTCCTCCGTTCCGAGCGTGACCTTCCAGGCATGCGCACGCATCGCCGATGTGAAAGGTGCACCGATGTGACCAGTCTCTTGCAGCGACGAGGAGTGATCGACGAGGCCTGCGCGATCTCCCTTGCCATCAAAGAACGTGTCTTCGGCATCGTCCTCGGACGACGCTACTTCGCTCATGCAACCGACGAGAGCGACTGACGAAAGCGCGGCGGTGAGTCCAGCAAACCAAAAGCGACGAGTTAGCATGGTGAGAGATCCTTTCATGCGGTGAGCTAGAGCAAGAGTCGCGCCGTTCTCGCACCCGCTTAATACAAAACGATCTCGCAACGCGCAGATGGCGAGCGAGTTGGCCACGTGATTGCTTAAGTGTCCGCTTAAGCGCTTCGAGCAATTGAGCGCAGCACGGGTGCATCGCGGAAAATGATTTGAGAGAGCCACGGCATGTTGAGACCGCAGGCGTCAGTCGCAGCCACACTCTGTGTGTGTCGCAGTCGCCGCCACACTTCATCGATTAGTCTCCGCTCAAGTGCCCCACAAAATCGGGGACGATCGGTGAAATAGTGAAATAGCGTTCGCAACTGCTATTTCACTATTTCACCGATCGTCCCCACGTCTCTCGCTACGTGGGCGGGCGCGCAAGCTTTGCAATCTTCTCACGCAGAACGCGGATCTGTTCGGGGCTCAGCGCTTGGTCGCCGTATCGTGAAGCGACGTAGGCGTGCGTGATGTCGTCCACGAGAGGCGCGCCGAGAAAGCTCTTTGCGCGAAGGGCCTGCGCGTGCTCGAGGGGAGTCGTCGATGAGGGGCGGGCGTGTCCGGCTCGCGCGAGCGCGTGGTCTAGCTCTTCGTAGAGCGTGCGCGCGGTGGCGCGAGCGAGCGGAAGCGTGCGTAGTTGCGTGGTTGTGCCCGCGACTGCGCGCCGACGGAGATAGCGGGCGACGAGCAAGAGTGCGACGAGAGCCACCACGGCGATCAATGTGTAGCGTGTCGCGTTGCTCCATTCTGCCTGTGCTTCGTCCGTCGGCGAAAGGCCTCGCTGATGTCCGGGGTCACGCGAGCCTGAAACGAGGCGAGAGAGACTGCGAAAAAACTTCATCTGCGCTCCGAGGTCGAAACCTACGACGCGCTCAGTCCAGCGCGCCCGCAAGGCGTCGATCATCTCGTGTAGAACACGGAGCGAGCCTTCCTCCGGTCCAAACGCTTCGCGTGAGGGCGGCGTGGGATCGTAGGTCTGCCAACCTACGCCTGGGATCAAGGCCTCGACCCAGCTATGCGCATCACCTTGACGCAGTACGTAGTAATTGCCGTAGGGGTTGTAGCGTCCGCCAAGAAAGCCCGTCACGTTTCGCGACGGCACGCCGACCGCGCGTAACAAGATCGCCATCGCCGTTGAGAAGTACTCGCAATGCCCAGCTTTCGCTGCGAAGAGAAAGGCATCGAGCGGCTGCTGATTGCCTATGTCTGGTTGCTGCAGCGTGTAGCGGTAGCGGCCCGAGTCCCGCAGGTAGTGCAGGATGCGCTCGGTTTTCTCGAACGCGGTCGATGCATTTCCGACGATCGTGCGCGCCAACGCTGCGACGCGCTCGTGATGAGCGGGCACTGCCGAGTAGATCTGTGTGTCCGTCTCGTGTTCAGGAAGCGCGCGACGGGACGGTGCGAGGTAAACCGTATAGGTCAAGCCAACATCATCGGCGTCGCGGTAACGCACTTCGCTGTCTTCGCTGATGACGATGCTGCGAGGACGCCCGATGCCTGATGCCGTGCGCATTGGAACGAAGATCGAGACTGTGTCGGCAGGCAGGAAAACTACTGGCTCACGCAGGGGCTCGAGCGATATCGAAAGTGAGGTGTCGTGGCCGTCCGGCAATCGCGTGATCGGAAATAGCTCGTTGGTGCGACCGGGATACACCGTTGCGATCGGGGAGCGTGTCCAAGAGCGCCCGTTGTAAGTGTCGAACGACGTTCCACGAAGACGATAACTGGCTGCAAGAGGCAGCACTTTCGACTGCTGCGCTTCCGTGATTCGCATCACGACTTCGGAGTTTGCGCGGATCACGCCAAAGCCGCCGAGCTCCACGCGATCACTGAAGCCGGCAACGGCTTGGCTCCGGCCATGACCAAAGGAGAGAAAGCCCAACCCGACGCGCGGAAAGAGAAGAAAGAGAGCGCCCGTCATGGCGAAGATCGGTACGGCCATGAGCGCTGTGCCACCTAGAAACGAGGACCCCACCACGCGGCGCGATGCAAGAACTCGCGAGACGTTGGCGACTGCACGTCGATCTTTCGAAGGCTCTTCGGGGTAGTTCCCTTCGATCTCGCGGCGTAGATGTGACAGGGCGAGCATCCAGGGTGTGACGATGACGAAACCTAAAAAGACAAACGCGTAGGAGAGTTCTGTCGAGAGAACGGTGCCGGCGATCAAGTGCAAAAAGGCGAGCACGGCGATCTGATGATACTCACGCGCGGTATGACGGTTGAAGAGGCGCGAAATCTGAAGAAAGGCAACGAACTCGAGTCCGAGCGCGAAAGCCGATTCTCCGATAATGCCGCGCGCGACCTCAACGGCAAGAAAGACAAGCAGCGCAACGTTCCACGCTCGCGCATAACGCGCTTTGTGCCCAGCCGATGGTTCGACGAAATAGCTCGCGACATAGAGAACACCGATCAGTGCCATCGCAATCGGCGACAGCTCAGCGCCGAGGGACAGTGCCCAGAGACCCAGCGCTGCGATCAAATACGCCACGAGCTTGTGCAATGACGAGAAGCTCATGCGGCCACCAGAACGACCTCTCGCGCACCAGTCGCGACGTCGAAAGGCTTGGCGTCGGCCCCATCGATCGCGCTTAGCAGCGCGAGAAAGTGCCATAGTGGATCGGGCCTCTTGCCTCCCGCTACCAACGGCGATCGACTTGCGCGTGAGGCGATCTCGACGGAAGCGCCCTCCGCGAGGGCTTGCTCAGCGAGCGTTGCTGCTTGTGAGATCGTGCGCTCGAAAGCCTTCGCCCACTTCTCATCGGCGTTGCTTGGCCGGGCGTTGTCCACGAGTAGCGTGACGTGACGAACATCTTCGCGCTCTCGCTCGCGGACGACCATGCGACCGAGCGACGCCGTGCGACCCCAATGCACATTTCGCATCTCGTCTTCGCTTCGATGATCGCGAAGGCCGGCTATCTCGGTGCCTCGTCCTATCCGGCGTGATCGTCCGTCGATGCCTGCTTGGTCGGGCAAGGGCAAGCTCGCGGGTGATGCGGCGAGTGCAGGGAAGACGACAAACTCACCAGCCCCAGGAACGATTCGCCACTTTTCGAACAGACCAAATGGGTAACGAGTTGCCAATCGAAACCCGGTGAAGGTCAGCGTGCCGCGACGCGAGTGCACGCGCCTGTACGCCGTAACCTGCTCCGAGTCGGGACCCACTTTTAGAAAGTAACAGCGACGTTCACTCGGCACATTGGACACAAGGTCTTCGACTTCGAGCGAATAGCTGGCGCGTGTCTTTTTGGAGTTGGTCAGCGCAATCTCGACGAGCATCGTGGTGCCTGCAAATGCACGCGTGGGCAGTCGCCGCTCGATCTTGATATGGCGCAGCGCGATTTCGCTCATCACGCCACTGAGGATGATGAGGCTGAGCATGAAGCCGAGCATCAAATAGAGAAGGTTATTGCCGGTGTTCACGGCCGCTACGCCGACGCCCAACGTAACCACGATGAAGACTTTTCCTTCGCGCGTTGTGCGCAATCGTGGGCGCGCCCACGAGGATGAGCCTTTGCCGACAACGCGCAGGTCGCGCATCGCTGCGCGCTCGCTCATAGCGGAACGACAAGCTCCTGTAGCAGCTCGCGAATAATGCGCTCGGCGTCGCGACCCGACGGGGCGCGATTGGAGGCGCCTGCGACGCGTACCCGGTGCGCGAGAACCGAGGATGCCACCGCCTTTACGTCGTCAGGCAATGCAAAGGCTCTTCCTTTTACAAGAGCATAGGCTCGCACGGTGCGCTCGAGCGCCAGGGCCGCGCGCGTCGATGCGCCGAGCTCCAGTAAGGTTGATTCGCGCGTTTGTAAGACGAGCGCGTGGAGATAGTCGAGAACGGCGTCGTCGACGCGTACTTCGTTCACGTCAGCCTGCGCGGCAATGAGATCTTCTTCGCTCACCACGCTTGCAAGATCCCTCATCGGATCCCCGCCGCGCCTGTTGGCGATGACGCTGCGTTCGACTTCAACGGATGGATAGCCAATCCGCACGCGCATCAAAAAGCGATCGAGTTGCGACTCCGGCAAAGGATAGGTGCCATAGAACTCTTCTGGGTTCTGCGTCGCTACCACGAAGAAAAGATCGTGTAGCGCGTGCGTCACGCCGTCCACGCTCACCTGGCGTTCATCCATTGCTTCGAGAAGCGCGCTTTGAGTACGAGGCGTGGTGCGATTGATTTCGTCGGCCAGGAGCACGTGCGTAAACACCGGCCCCGGTCGAAACGAAAATGCTCCGGTCTTCGGATCGAGAACGTTGCCGCCCACCACATCGGCGGGCATCAAGTCGGAGGTGAACTGCAGGCGCCGAAATGAAACACCGATGCTCTTCGCGAGAGCACGCGCGAGCGTTGTCTTGCCCACGCCCGGAACGTCTTCGATCAAGAGGTGTCCGCGCGCGAGCAGCGCTACGACGGCAAGCTCGACTACCTCGCGCTTGCCTGCGAGCACACGGCTTACCTGATCAACGAGAATCGAAGCGATGCGATTCGCGCGAAGATGCGTCCCATCAGGCATGCCAACAGGCTAACACGCGCGAGGATGCACGCCATGCGCGCGAACGCTCTTAGACGATGACAAAGTCCGAGGCGTCAACCGACGCCTGACCGATCACGCTGCGGGTTTCTTCTTCGCGCTTGGTCGCCAGCTCGTAAAGCTCGTTGAGCAGCGCGGGATGCTCGCGAATGACTTCCTGAAACTTCTCGCGCTGTAGCGTGAGCGTCACAGTTTCGTGTTCGGCGACGACGGTCGCGGTCGCAGGACGACGCAACACTAGCGAAATTTCCCCAACCACGTCGCCAGGCCCTAAGCGCGCGAGTTGAATGCGGTCGCCATCTTTGTCGGCGCTCATCACCTTGACCCCCCCACTCGCGATCAGAAACAGCCCAGGACTGTCTTCTTCTTCGGAGACGAGCACGTCGCCGGGTCCGAACGATTGCGTTTCGAAACGGGTGATAAGGCTCTCGCGTTGATCGAGCTGCAGCGCAGACAAGATCGGGCTGTGACGCAAGAGGTTCGAGAGCATGCGACCACGGCAAAAGTTGCCGAGTTCCACTGCAACCTGGGGATTCTCGGCGGCGATCTTCTCGAGCGTGTCGCGCTGCACGACCAGTACGATCGTGGGCTCGTCGGCTCGCACCGTCGCTGCACGCGGCGCGTCCGTCACCAAGGCCATTTCGCCGACGATTGCGCCCGGCCCAAGGACTGCCAGCTTGGTCTCAACGCCCGCGTCGTTTTTGCGAACGACGGACAAGGCCCCACGCGTTACAACAATCGCGTCGCGCCCTTCTTCGCCCTGCTTCATGACGACTGCGCTCTGTTTGACATCGACCACGATCAGCGTCTGCAAAAGTTTAGACAGGCTCTTCGCGTCGAGCGCCCCGAAAAGCGGGAACGAAGGAACATTCAAGTTGGGCGGCGTGTCGTCGGCGGCACTCATAAACGTCACGAGCGCTTGTTCAGCGCGCGAAAGAAGTGCATCGCCGGAAATTGCATTGAGCCCGGCGGGCGGCGGCAACATCGAGGGCAGCGGAGGAGGCGCTTGGGGCACATCGGCCACGCGCTTCGAGCCTTTGGCAAACGCGGCAGCGATCCCGCCGTAGTACGGATCGGGCGATTGGCCCGCGCGCTTCAGATGCCAGGCCGCGACAACGGCTTCTGGCAAGCTGCCTCGCCTCACGAAGGCATCCATGATGCGCGTCAACGCTTCAATGGCGACCTCAGGCCGACCTGCGTCCACCAAAATTTGCGAGAGAAGAAGTGCCGTGCCGATCTGCTGGGGCGAGCCATTCAGCCCAGCCACGCCGATGCGCAGCGCTTCATCTCTTTTGCCGTCCATGCGCAACTGATGCGCGATGTCGAGTTTGCTTAGCCCGCTGCCGTCTGTCTTGGCCATCGTCGCCAAGAATATCAGAAGCGGGTCGTATCAGCGCAAGCCAATGACGTTGACCGTGGTCGCCGTAAAGGGCAGCGCGGTCGAGAATCCGTCAGCCATTCGTGCGTCTCCGGCGCAATCATGGCCTGCGATGCGCGTGCCATCGCCATCAATGCAAGCGACGATGACCGGTTGGCACATCGAAGCGCCTGTCGAGACGACTTCGAAGGACTCGAGGCCGTCGCCATCGACATCCACGTCGGGTGAAGACGGATTGATCGTAACGAGCGAACGTGCGCCGCCGATCAAAACGTCAGCCATCGTCGATTGCGCGACGGACGTATCGCATGGCGTGCTGCTCATGATCATGTTGAGGATATTGGGGATCGAAGAAAGGGTGCGCACGCTGACAGCGCCGCACAAAAGGCCGCCCGTCAAACCGCTCACGCGTCCGTCGGCTGCGGTGAGTGTTCCCGAAACATGCGACTGCGCGAGCTGCAAGGGCAGAAAGCCCAACGGCAAAGAAATATCTTCCGGACCGCCGGAGATCTGATGCTCGCTAATGCTGCTTGCGAACGACGTGGTGGGCGCGCCGGTCTCATCGAACGCGCTGGTCGCACCGTAGACTTCGGCGCTTCCGCTGAAGTTGTTGTCCGCATTATCGTCGCCGTCGCTGCCCTGATACCAGGCCAAACGCACCGAGGAATCCACGGAGCCCGTCATGTCATCAAGACCAAGAAGGCTCATCAAGATCATGATGCTGCCGTCGGTCACGCCTGAGCTGACCTGCGAATTCAAAAGGGGCAGAGCGCTTCCCAATGCGCGCGCAAAGGCATTGTCGGGGTTGCCGTCGCCTGAATAGTCGCAACCGACCGACGAGCTGCCGATCGTCATGGAGTTGATGATCAAGTCTTGCTCGGTGAGGCAGTCTGCGCCGCAGCCGTCCCAGGGAAGTGCGTTGCCGTCATCGCACGTTTCGCCTGCGTTGACCTCGTTGTTGCCGCAGGTCGTGACCGAGTGGCAATCCGAGGCGCAGCCTGGCGTGGTGTCGCAAAGCTCGCCCACCGCGATGTCGCGAATGCTGTTGCCGCAGGTCTCGTTCGACTGGCAGTCGGCGCTGCATCCATCGCCCGAAGCATTGTCGCCATCGTCGCAGACTTCGCCGTCGTCGCGGACATTGTCACCGCAGAAGGAATTGCGGCGACACGTGTTGTTGCAGCTATCCGTATCGTCACTGTTGCCGTCATCGCAGCTCTCGCCGGGGTCGAGCACGCCATCTTGGCACACGGCGATGTGCGGCGCGTCCGGCCTTGCGCCATCGCGCCCTGCGTCTGGCATCGTTGCGTCAAAGAGGATCGCCGCGTCGCCCGCGTCGCTGTGGGACGAGCTACATCCGACACCTAAGACCACAGCGCAAATAATGAATGTGAAGCGACGCATGGAAACCTCCCAAAGAGCTAAGCAGCGCCCGCACTCTAGCAGGCGCACTGTGTTCAGCGAAACCGCCGGTGTGTTTCAGTCGAGGTGAGTTGTATTTTGGGCGAGGGCTGTTCGCGCGCGGCGCAGCTCTTCGCGAAGAGTCGTCGCTTTGGCCGGATCGAGCGACGCGTTGCGTCGCAAAAATGCCCGCAGGTGCATTGTGGCGCGCCCCTTATCGCCCATGTGGTGAGCGAGCATGCCCAGCAGAAACTGTCCGTAGCCTTCGCGGCAGGGTGCCTTGGCAAGTTGTTTCACAATCTCACCGAGCTTGGGAACGCCTTCCCCCGAATCGAGTCGCACGAATGCCGAATGCGCGCGCAAAAGAGGCTTGTCGCGACGCGCCCAACGCATGCCGCGGCGCAGCGAATCGACCGCACCGTTCACGTCGCCGGCAAAATGCTGAAGAGTCCCTAAACACCAGAAGTGAAAGCTGCGACGCGTCAAAGGAGAGAGGCGCGCGGCCAGGCGCTGCTCGACAATCGCGGCCGGCAAATCACCGAGCGCTGACAACGCACGCGAAGCGTCGTGATGCGCGATGTCCGGCATTGAGCCCACCTCGGCCATTTGACGCGCAACCTCCGCTGCGTGACGGAAACGGCGTTGCTCCAGGTGCGAGAGATAGAGCTGACGCAAGAGCAAAGCATGCGTATCAGCGTCGATGCCCAGGGTGCTTTCGGACGCTAGCCCAGCCCGCGCGAATTTCGCGCGATCTCGGGCGTTTGAGGCTTCGAGTGCGAGACGGAGGAAGTCCTCGGCGGCTTGCGGCTCGGCGACGTGCTTGGGACTAGGCATGTGTCTCTTTGGATACCAACGAGCTGAGGCTAGCACATCAGGATCCGCTGTCGATCAAGGCACTTAGTGCGATCGGCTTAGGGATCTTGCGTACCGAAAAGGAAATCCGCGAGTTCGTCCCGTTTGGCTTCTGCGTCACGTCGACCAAGGTCGACAAGGCGAGTCGCAAAATCGCCGTCAAAGAGCAGATAGCTCGCGAGATCGGCGTCGGCGCCTTCGCCTATATCCAGCAGACGTAGGAACGTCTTGCCAAGCTCCGTGTTGAAGCGGCGCGCATTCTTACGAAGGTGCTCCCCTGCGAGACGACCGATATCGAGGCTGGGGCGCACAGCAAAAGCTTGCACCTGTCGACGCGGCAGGTGCCCTGCCTTGATGAGCTCTGTGTTCACCTTCGACATGAACTCGGGGCCGTAGGCGCGCTCACCCGCTTCAATCATCTGATTCATGCGGCGCAGTTCTTCAAGATCGGTGGTTACGTGATCGAGCATGAAGGCGTTGAGCACCTTGCCAAGCAAGAAGGTCGCTCCCGGTGCGCGTCCCGGCGCAAGAGCAGGAATGCTGCCGTGAATACCAACCGGCGTGGCCATCCCAACGACCAACAAACGCTCCGCTCCAAAATGAATTGCGGGCGCCATCGGCGTGTTCAACCGCAAACCACCTTCGCAGTACAAATCCGAGCCAATAAGGACGGGCGGGAAAAGCAGCGGGATCGCCGCCGAAGCAAGCACGTGCTCGGGATGGATCTTGTCCTTGCGCATGATCACGCCACCAGGCAGCGAATAGGGCGAGGTGACACCAGGCGCAGTCTCCACCCACACGACCGTGCGACCGGTAGAAACCTGCGTCGTCGAAACCGTGAGCGCGTCGATGCAGCCGTTCTCGATATTGCGCGAGAGACGGCGCCAATTTACTTCGCGCCCAATCATGCTCGACATCGGCTTTGAATCGAGCAGGCCTACGCCTGCGCTTTGCTCACTGCCAAGCAAGACGCGGTAGATGCGCGAAGCATGGCGCACGCTGAAATCAAAAATGTCTTTTAGCGAGAGACCCGTCCACAGATCGATGAGCCGCGACATACCGGCGATCGGATCATCGGCGACCGAGGCGAGGAAGGCGCCGTTCACCGCGCCGACACTGGTTCCGCAAATAAGCTTAATCTGCGGAACATGCCCTGTAGCGCGCGGCAAATCGCCAAACACGTAGCTGAGCACTCCCGCCTCGTACGCGCCGCGTGCGCCTCCGCCAGACAGCACAACTCCTAACGTCACGATGGGCTCCCAAGAATGTTCTGCACGGTTCGGCTCTCAAGATAACGCGAACGAAGATTTGAATCGCGTATTTGTACAAGGTGCCCTTCAACGAGCTTCTGAGCCTGCTCGAGGGTGTACATCGCGTTCTGACTGTCCCCTACGCGCTCAAATACGCGGTGTAGGGCGAGATAGATGGATTCGAGGCGTTCCATGCGTACCGTCGTTCGCACGCGCACCAGCACCTCGATGGCGATTTCGCGGGCTTCCTCGTCGCGATTCATCGTGGCTAAGAGCTCTGCGCAGCGCCCGAGCGCCAGAAGCTCGTAACCAATCATGCCCGCCGCACGTGATTCGGACACGGCTTCTTGCAGACAGCTCAACGCGTCGTCGTGGCGACCTCGCCAGCTTTCGATGGCGGCACGAACGATACGTTCGCGGGCAAGGTCGTAGTGATCCTGAGTGCTCTCGGCGACAAAGCGGGCGCGATCGAGAGTGAGCACCGCGCTCTCACTGTCACCTGCTTGCTCGATGAGCACTTCGGCAAGCGCACTCAACGCATCGGCTAGGCCCGACTTGTCGTCGAGCTCGTCGAAAACCTCCAGAGCACGATGCAAAAAGGAAATCGCATGACTCGTGTCGCCGAGGTCCGCGTAGAGCTGGCCGATGTTCGAGAGTTTCATGCCTAGGTGAAAACGATTTCCGGTTTCGCGATCAAGCGCAGCCGAGCTACGCAGCAAGACAACCGCATCTTCGAACGCGCCCTCGCCGGCCAACGCGACGGCCAGTGCGTTGAGCGCATTTGATTCATTTCGCTTATGGCCAATCCTTCGGAAAATAACGATCGATTCAGCGGCCGAGCTCAGAGAGTCTTCGAGCCGACCGATGCGCCTTAGCAAGATTGCGCGTTGCACGAGCACAAGACCGCGCGCTTCGAGCGATGACTCGTCGGTGCCCGCGCGTATGAGAGCGCGCTCACACGCATCGAGAGACTTGGGTACATCGCCAAGCTCGCGTGCGAGTTGTGCCATGAGGCGCAGTGCTTCGACTTCCGCACCACGATCGTTGGCCTCGATCGCGGAGTCGGTTGCGCGGCGCAGCAGAGCTTCGACGCCCGCCGTTCGACTTTCTTCGAGCTCGTAGCGTGCAAGTAAATTGTATGTCTGCGCTTTGAACGAAGCGTCGTTGAGACGCTCGGACAGTGCGCGCATGGCTTCGAGCTCGACGCGTCGCTCGTGGCGCTGGCCCATCGCGCGCAGGATCTGCTCTTTGCCCGTGTAAGCCCGAAAGCGTGTCGGGTCGTCGGGGCCGAGAAGCAGCAACGCCTTTTGATAGAGGCGTAATGCATAACGATTCGAGTCCGCGGCGTGCGCAGCTTTTGCAGCATCGAAGTAAGCGCGTGCGGCCTCTGCGTGCTCTCCAGCAAGTTCCAAATGGCGTGCGATGCGCGCGGGAGCGACAGGCTGGTCGAGCGCACTGAGATAGGCGCCGATGCGCTTGTGCATGTTTTGGCGATCGTCAGGATCGCTCGTTTCGTAGGCGATATGGCGGGCGACTGCGCTGTGAAACGCGTACGTGCCGTTGGGTTTGCGTTCAATGAGGCCACGGGCGCCGAGGGAGCGAAGTGATTCGGTGGCGTCGGTACCGAGAAGATCGGAAAGGTCTACCGAGCGCATGCCTGGGCCAACGGCCGCGAGCCATCGCAAAAGACGACGCTCCTCACTCGGCAACTCCGTGATGCGGGCTGCGACCGCCGCTTCGAGTGTGCGGGGCAGCGCGAAGTGCCCTGGCTTGCGCACGACGCGACGCAAAGTGCCTTCGCCTTCGAAGTTGACGATTCCGCGCTCAACCAATGCCTCGACGAGCTCACCAATGAAGAAGGGATTGCCGCCTGCGCGATCCAAAATCGCTCGCTCCACATCCTGGGGAACGAGCGCGCCACCAAAACGAGCACGCACGAGTGCCGCGCCGCTCTCGCCATCAAGCTCGCTCAACGCAAGCTCAGGAATGTTGCCGAGCGCCGCAGTGATACGGGGGTCGGGGCGCGTGCTTAGCAGCGTGAAATGCGGCACGTCGTGAACTCGCTTCAAGAAGGCCGCTAAGATTTCCAGGCTTGGGCCATCCGCCCAGTGCAGTGAATCGATGCAGACAACCAGGGGGCCCCGCATCGCGATCGCACCAAAAAGCGTGCGCAGCGCGCGGTAATTGGCTTGGATGTGATCTTCGCCACCCTCATCGGCGGCACGCACTCCCGTGCGTGGAGCAATCAGCAGCTCAAGCGCGGTGTAGACGGGCGCACGCGCAGAGGCGCTGGGAATTAGCTCACGCAAGCTCGCATCCAGATCCTTACGCACGTCTTCCGGTGACGACTCGACGCGTATGCCGCACGCGGCAGCGATTAGCTCTGCAACTGCCGCGTAGGGAACTTCGCCTGAACCAAAAGCGCAGTCGGTCCGTAAAATGCGTGGTGGTGGATCGAACGACGCAAGAGCTGCGCTGAGCAGCGCGCTTTTGCCCACGCCGAGCTCGCCCGTGATGGCGAGAAAGCCACTGCGCGGCGTTTGCACGGACTCTTGGTACGCCTCGGTGATCGCTCGCAACTCGCGTTCACGTCCAATGATGGCGAGCGCGCCGGCTTCTAGCGATGCTTCTTTCATGCGCTCGTCGCGCGTAAATGCCCGGAGCAAGCGATAGGCGCGAATGGTCTTTGGAACACTTTCGCCAAGGCCCACAAAGGTGACTTCTCGCGGCTCGCGATCGTCGAACGCAAACTCCCGACGCGCACCGCGGAAGATCTCGCCGCCGGCAAGCACTTCGTTGGGAGCGGCAGCTTGGGCGAGCTTGTCGGCGATATCGAGCACGCTTCCCACGGGCTCAAAGCTGCGCAGGCGACCGTCCGATGAGCGGGTCGTGGTGACAACGCCGCGCGAGATACCAAGCGCCGCGCGAATCGGCGACAACGAGTCTGCGGAAAGCCCGGAGAGCGCGTCGAGTACATCGAGCGCGAGACGCGTTCCTCGCAGCGGCTCGTACGCTGTTACGCGGCCCAGACCTAACACCAGGCGAAAACGTCGCTTGTCCGCATCTCCACCGGACCAACGCAAAACGGCGTCGGCTTTGTACGCGATTTCTTCGAGCATGTGGGCTGTCGCGGGATCCACGACGGCATCAGGCGTAGACGCGTGACCGTCTTGCTCCGCGTGCACGAGGCCGGCGACGACCACCACGTGACGGCGTTCTTTTTGATCGCGCTCGGCGCCGCGTTCTCGTGCGAGTGCCGCGAGCGTCGCGACGGTGGCATCTGTTTTTTCCCCCGGCGATTTCTTTAGCGCGGCGGCATCGGGACTGGTCGAGTCACGCGGCGCAACTTCGCCGATCAATGCTTCGACTGCTGCTCCATCGACCACGTCATCTTGGGCGTGAAGCCATTGGGCGAGCGCTCCCGAAAGCGATCGCGCCGACTGAAACCGCGCCTCGACGTCGATCTCGGTAGCGCGCTGAACGATTTGTTCGAGCTCGATCGGCACATCGAAATCAACTTTGCGCGGGAGCGTGAGTTTGCCTTGGCGCACCAGATCCAAAACATCGAGGCCGCCTTGCCCGGCGTACATCGAGCGTCCCATGAGCAGCTCGGCAAGTAAGACGCCAAGCGAGTAAACGTCGCTGCGACGATCGACGGCCTTACCCTGCGCTTGCTCGGGTGACATGTACGCGAACTTGCCTTTGATGATGCCGGTGTCTTCGCTAATCATGCGAGCGCGCGCGATGCCGAAGTCGGCAATCTTCACGGAGCCCTCGAACGACAAGAGCACGTTCTGCGGGCTCACGTCGCGATGCACGATCTCGAGCGGCTCGCCTTGTTCGTCCTTGCGATTGTGGGCGTAGTCGAGCCCCTTGGCGGCTTCGGCAACGATGTACGCCGCGATGCTGTACGGCAGCCTGCGCTTGGCACGTCGGACCGCGCCCACCAAACGCCCAAGATCGAGACCGTCGACGTACTCCATCGCGAGAAAGAATTCCTCGCGCACTTGTTCGAACGTGTAGACCTGAACGATGTTCGGATGATTGAGGCGCATCGCGACCTTCGCCTCGTCGATAAACATGGTGCGAAACTTGGCGTTGCGCACAAAGGTCGGCAGCACGCGCTTGACCACCAGCAGCTTGTCGATGCCCTCCGCACCCGACGAGCGCGCGAGAAATACTTCCGCCATGCCGCCCGCGCCGAGACGACGCACGATGCGATAGCGACCCAGGGTCTGCGGCGGCGGCGTAGATGTGCTGGACATCTAAAACGACCGTATCACATCAGCCCCCGCGTCAGGGCAGCGATGAAATCCAGTCGCGCACTGATTGCAAGGCCACGATATCCACTTCTTCGGTGGCGATAGGCGGCATCTGGCCGTCGCCGCGCAACGCCATTCGCGCCGTGACTGCGCTCGCTTCAGGGTGCCCTGGAACGATTCGCGCGGTCACGCCTTCCGAAGCCCACCCGCTCGGAACGCCAACGGACGTCATGTATGTGTACGTGTCCGCAACGGCTTCTGTTCCAACCAAGAGATGCATGTTCAAGTCGGCCGCGGGCGCTTCGCCGCCGTGGCAGTGACTGCAGTTCGCGTGCAAGTAACCCAGTGCCGCGCGTGCTGAATCATCACCTGGCACTACTGCATCGGCAAGCGCGATGGGGCTCGAGAGGCGTCCTTCACTTGCAAGCGCAGCGAGTGTGACGCCGTCTTCTGCGTGATTGAGTTGAAGAGCCGCGACGCCCAAGCCCACATCGCGTACTCCTTGATGACAACGCTCACACAAGACGGGCGCGGGGATGTCGTGCGTGGTGCCCAGCGCATTGTCTACGCCATCGAGCACTTCACTCACAGCATCCTGCGAAGTGTTCCACATGTAGACGCGCATCGTCCACGCGCCCGGACCAACATCATCGACGGTCTTCTCGAGGACGCGCGTTTCGATACGAAGCGAGCCTACCGCGAATGTTTTCCAGAACTTTGTTCCGACAGGAAAGACCCACGCATCGGGATCGCTGGTGTCGATGGTCGAACCCTCTGGTAGATAGAGATATCGTTCTTTGCCGGAGTCGTCCGCCCAAAGCTGGTAGAGCGGATGGTAGGCGCGAACGCCCTCAGCGAGGCGCGTACACGACCCCGCCTCGTATAGCCCTGGCGGACCACTGCATGGCGGATCAATGGTCGCGTCGGTCGTGGATGCGTCGGTCGTGGAGGCGTCGATCATGGAGGCGTCACTCCCACCATCGACCGGCGGTAAACCTTCGTCGTTTGAACACGCGCCCGAGCCAATCAGCGCAGTCATCCACGCGACCCATAAAATGCTCGAACGCATGGTTTCACTGCGGCCCACGGCGGCAAGCCTAGCACCGTTGACGCTGCTGCCGAATCCCTTGGCGCTGGTCGCGCGCGCAGCTACGCTCACGCGCGATGATTCGCCTCACGGTACCCGGACTCGCAGATGCTGAAGTCGAGGCTACGTCACGCGTGCTGCGCTCGGGTATGCTCGTGCAGGGGCCGGAAGTCGCGCGTTTTGAAGAGCGGATCGCCGAACGATGCGCGCGTGCCCATGCAATGGCAGTGACGAACGGTACGGCGGCTCTTGAGCTTGCCTTGCGCGCTCTTGGCATCGGGCCCGGCGATGAGGTGATCGTACCCGACGTTACTTGGCCCAGCCCCGCACACGCGGTCCTGCAAGTCGGCGCGACGCCGGTCCTCATCGACGTCGACGCTGCCGAATGGAACGCCGTTCCCGACGCGTATCGCGCCGCAGTTAGCCCCGCGACGCGCGGGGCAATTGCCATCGACCAGTTCGGAATGCCCGCGCGTCTGTCCGAAATCGTCGCCGCGTTGCCCGGGGTTTCCGTCATCGAAGACGCTGCTTGCGCAATCGGCAGCACGCGAGCCGAAGGTCCATGTGGCAAAGGCAGCGTCATCTCCACGTTGAGTTTTCACCCACGCAAAGTGCTCGTAACGGGAGAAGGCGGAATGTGTTTAACCGATGATGCAGCGATCGCCGAACGCATTCGCATTCTGCGCAATCACGGTCAGCGAAGCGTTGGCGAGTTTGCATGCGCAAGCGGCAATATGCGCATGACCGAGGTCGCAGCGGCCATTGGCCTTGTGCAGCTCGATCGACTGGACGGCATGCTCACGCAGCGACGTCATTTGGCCGCGCGCTATCATGCGCATCTGAAGCACGTGGTCTTTCA
The DNA here is from genome assembly GCA_016712745.1 of Sandaracinaceae bacterium. Taxonomy (GTDB): domain Bacteria; phylum Myxococcota_A; class Polyangia; order Polyangiales; family JADJQN01; genus JADJQN01. The sequence continues at coordinate 1,325,180 of JADJQN010000003.1, read as the reverse complement.
AAAGGCCCCCGAAAACGCACTTTCGAACTGGCAAACGTTTGGCGTGCTTTTGCCGGCGGGCAAGAATGCCGACGATCGCGATCGCGTCGTCGCTGCGTTGCGGACGCGTGATGTTGAAGCCGGGCGTTTGTCGTACGCTCTTCATCGCTTGGCGCCTCTGCAGGCGGCCGCGGAGAGCGCGAAGAGCAAAGCGCGCGCATTTACGTGCTCCGAGCAGATTGTCGATCGCGGATTCGCACTGCCGCTCTACGCGTCGATGGACGACGAGACTCAAGATCGCGTAATCAATGCGCTTGAGCACGCCCTTGCCGAGGTCATTCAATGAGCACGGCGCAGGGCACACCGGTGCTCGAAGTCGACAAGCTCGAGAAGACCTTCAGGCTCGGCTTTTTTGGTAAGCGCGTATATGCCCTGCGAGGCGTGAGCTTTCGCGTAGAGCAGGGTGATGTCTTTGGATTGCTTGGGCCCAACGGCGCAGGCAAAACCACAACGCTCAAAACCGTGCTTGGGCTGATACGACCCACGTCAGGTGCCGTGCGTCTTTTCGGGGAGCCCGCCGGTACGCCCCAAGCGCGCCGCAAGCTCGGCTATATGCCCGAGAACCCGTACATCTATCAGTATCTGAAGCCGATGGAATTTTTGGATCTGTGCGGTCGTTTGCTCGGAATGAGCACATCGGATCGCAAAATGCGATCAACGAGGATCCTCGAACGAGTGGGTCTCAGTCACGCTCTCGATCGACCTATCGGAAAATTCAGCAAAGGCATGATGCAGCGCGCTGGTTTGGCGCAAGCGCTCTTGCACGATCCTGAACTTTTGATTTTGGATGAGCCGATGAGTGGACTCGATCCGATCGGGCGCAAAGAAGTACGCGACATCCTCACCGAGGAGCGCAAGCGAGGAAAGACGCTCATCATCACCTCGCACATCCTCACCGACATCGAGCTTCTCTGCGATCACGTCGCGATCGTAAACGACGGCAAGCTCACCGCGAGTGGCGCTCTCAACGAACTATTGAAACCCGAGGTACGACGCGTCGAGATTGAGCTAACCGGCGTAAGCGAGGCACTGCGCGCCATCGTGCAGCCTGCAGCAGTCGAGATTAAGGAGATCGGCGCGAACCTGCGCATCGTGGTGCAAGGCGAACAAGAAGCGCAGCGCGTTGTGCGAGAGGCCGTTTCACATGATGCGCAAATCGTATCGGTCACGCCTCATCGCGAGACGCTCGAAGATCTCTTCGTTCGCAACGCGATGGCTGCACATCAGGAAGCGTAGAAGTAAAGGTGGTATCGTCGTGCGATGAGTGAGAACCAACCAACACTTGGCCAGCCTCCTGCGGCGCCCCGTAAGGGAATGTCGACTGGCGTGATCGTTTTGATCGTCCTTGGCGTGTGCGGCTTCTGCCTCATTCCGATCCTCGCAGCGATCGCAATTCCAGCTTTTCTCAGCTTCACGCGGCGCGCCAAAGCCACTGAAGCTCGCTCGAATATTTCGGCAATCACGCGAATGCTCCAACACTACGCAATGACCCAGCCTGCGGGCGCCAATGGAAGCAGCCCAGTTCGTTTGCCCGCGTCTATCCCGCGAACCCCGGCCGAGCCGCCGTGCGTGCCACACGCCTGGACAGCCATCGAACTCGCTGCCTGGTCACGACTTGGCTATGCGCCGGATTTGCCTCTTCGATATTCCTACGAAGTCGTGACTTCCTCCGACGGCATGCACGCCACCGTTCGTGCCCTGGGGGATCTCGATTGCGATCATCGCTACGCCAGCTTCGAGCAGGACGTGGCGCTTGGACCCGACGGCAGCCTACTTCCGCATTCCGAATTGCGCGTCGTCGACGAAACCGAATAGGAGAAATTCCAATGACGTTCAAACAAGTTGGCGCAAAGGATGCGCACAGCCTCATCGAGAACGACGGCTACGTTTACGTCGATATACGTTCTCTCCCCGAGTTCGATGCGGGACATCCGAAAGGCGCCTTCAACGTGCCGCTCATGCACATGGGCGCAGGCGGTATGGAACCCAACAATGACTTTCTCTCCGTGATGCAAAAGGCATTCACCGCCGATCAAAAGATCATCATTGGATGCAAGGCAGGCGGGCGCAGCCTGAAAGCGGCGCAACTGCTAAGCGCTGCAGGGTTCACGAATATCGTCGATCAAAAAGGCGGCTTTAGCGGGCAAACCGACCCGTTTGGGCGCGTTGTCGAGCGCGGCTGGTCCACCGAATCTTTGCCATGCAGCACCGCGCCGGAAGCCGGACACGATTACGCCACGCTCTCAAGGCGGTAGGTGGCACCGAATGCGGGCCAGGTAAACAGCAGCGCTCGTGCTGAACGCAACATCGAAGGAATCTCCTTCTGCGCGCGCAATCGAAGCGAAGTTGGGGCCGGGCTCCGGTGATGGAATCGTGAGCGGCTGTCCGAGTCCTGCTTCGTCGAGTACGCGCGCAACGAACTGACGCGCGCCGGCCGTCTCGGCAGTGGGCGGCGCGTCGGCAACGAAGACGATTCCCGTGCGGGTCGATGCCGCGCTCACGTGGCTTGCGCCGTACCCGACACCGGGAATGATGGCGATGGGAGGATCGCTTGCGCCGAGTTTCACAAGGCCCACTGCACTTGTCGCCGCTCGACCAATCGCCACGTAAGCCACGTAGCGATCCGCACCGAACTGTCCCGAAGCAATGGCTGCGGGCTCCGCGATTGTGCTGAGTGCACGTTCAACTTGCACGGGACTCATTGTCCCCTCTGCAGTCCATGTTGCGGTGAGTAGAGGCGACAGACCACCATGCGCATCGACGAAGATTAGCGTTGGCGACTGGGCACCGTCGATCCACGTTGGCGACGCGCCGCCCATACCCGCCGGAGAAATGTCGCGTGACGTTGCACCGCTCAGCGCTATGTCGGTCGTGACGGTCATCATACGCATGGGCGTCGCGCTGCCATCCGTGTAGGCCACAATCAAGTGCGCGTTTACTTCGCCTATTGCAGGAGAAAAGCGCATATCGGCGTTTCGGGCGAGGGATCGCATTTGGGCACCGGTCGTCGGCAAAGTTGCATCGATGAGCGTCGCGACGAGCGCGCCTGTCCCGTCAATCGCCGCCAAGAGCAAGCGCCCGGTGGACGTTTGAGTGAGAGCGGGGGCCGCGGTGCGAACGGCGCCCGCGCGGTTGGCTGTGCCTGCGAGAGGGGCGCGAAAGAGCAGCGAGGTTTGATAGCGCGCATCCATGCGGATCGCGTAGAGCGACGTCAGGCCCGCCTCATCAGTTGCGTATCCCGCGATCACCGACACGCCGTTAACCTGACGCACGACAGCCGGCCCGGGGGACGGCCAAACACGCGTAGGTGACGGAGACGCAAGCGCGCACCTGTGTAGGGGACAGTCCCCATTTTCAGGTCGCAGAAAATGGGGACTGTCCCCTTTTCGCGGCCCGCCCCCAGGCAAAAGGGGACTGTCCCCTTTTTCGGGTCGCAGAAAATGGGGACTGTCCCCTTTTCCACGCGGGCTCGGACTCGGTTCACGCGTGGCTTCCGAACGCTCAGAGCAGCACGCCAGCACCATGACAAGCATCGCTGCGCAGACGCGCATCACGAAGGCGTACTCCCAATGCGCGCGCCCGAAGGCCGCACGCTCTGGTGCGATTTCCAAAACGCCGTGACCTCTTCGCGCGATGAGCAACGCGCTGCATCGGGAAGACTTCGCAGGAAAACTTTGCCGTAGCCCTTGGTCGTGATGCGTCGGTCGAGGATGGCGACGATGCCCCGATCGTTTTGCGAACGGATCAGCCGACCAAACCCTTGCTTTAGCGAGATTGCGGCCGACGGAACGAGGTAGGTCATAAAGGGTTGCTCGCCCGCATCCTCAATCCGCTTGCAGCGCGCAACGACCAGCGGATCGCTCGGCACATCGAACGGCAACTTGTCGATAATCACGAGACGCAACGCATCACCCGGCACATCGACGCCTTCCCAAAAGCTCGCTGTCGCAAAGAGCACAGCATGCCCGTCGCGACGGAATGAATCCAAGATCACGCCTTTGGGCGCCGTTCCCTGGACGAAGATCGTCTGCTTGAGCAGAGGTGTCGCTCGCTTGGCGAGCTCGTTCATCGCGCGCAAGGATGTGCACAACACAAAGGCCCCACCACCGGTCAACTCGACCAGCGAAACCACTTCTCGCGTAGCCGCGTCGAAGTAGTTCGCGTCGCGCGGATCCGGCATTCCTTGCGGTAAGTAGAGTGCCGCTTGCGCTTGATATTCGAAGGGCGAAGGCACCATCAGCTCATCGACTTCGAACTCGATGCCAAGCCGTCTCTTCACAAAGTTGAACGACGACGAAGTGGATAGCGTCGCGCTGGTGAAGACCACCGCGCGCGTTCGATTCAAAACCTCGTCACGCATCAGCGCGCTAATATCCACCGGGCTTGCGCCGATGGAAACGCTGCGACCGCGCTGCTCCGTCCAGTTCACATGCGTCGTCGCGTCACCCTCTGCGATCGTCGCGACATCATCACGGATCTGCGTCGCGCGCCGCGCCACCTGCGCGACCGCTTCGCTGGCACCGGTGCGCGCTTTGCAGTGGGCTGCCAGCGCCTCAAGAGCCGCGTCGAGTGAGAACATGCGTTGCTTTACCGTATCGGTAAAAACCTCGGGATTTAGCATTGCGCGGGCCTGATCAGCGCCTGCACCGCGCGGCAAAGCCGAAAAGAAGCCCGCCGATGTGTTGAGCACGTTTTGAAATAGAAGATCCGCGCCGTCATCGACCTTTGCGGCGCTAAGAGCGCGCTGGGCATCTCGCACAAAGGTCTCGATGCGCGTCGTTGAAACACGCACGCCAAAAAACTCGGTCGCAATGTCTTCAATCTGATGAGCCTCGTCGAAGACTACCGCGTCGTACTGCGGAAGAATCCCACCGCCTCCTGGATTGCGCGTAGCTAAGTCGGCGAAGAAGAGATGATGATTGACGACGAGGATCTGCGCAGCTTCCGCGTTGCGACGCATGTTCGTGACAAAGCAATCTTCGAAATAGGTGCACCGAGCGCCGATACGAGTTTCGGAACCGCTCCATACGTGCGACCAGATGGGCGCGTCCTCAGCGAGCGCATCGAGCTCGGCGCGGTCGCCGCTCGCCGTGAGCTCACTCCACTTTTGCAAAACCGGCAGCGCACGTGCGTGCAGGGCTAGATTCGCTTCCGGACTTTTCTTGAACTCGTTGTAGCGGCGCAGGCAAAGATAATTGCCGAGCCCCTTCATGCACGCGGCATTGACTGGCACGCCCAAATGGCGCGAGAGGAACGGCAGATCGCGTTCCATGATCTGATCTTGAAGCGTCTTGGTGCCGGTCGAGATGACGACCCGTTTGCCACTCAAGATTGCTGGGACCAAGTACGCGAGTGTTTTCCCGGTGCCCGTGCCCGCTTCAACGAGCAGCACGCCCTCAGCATCAAGCGCGCGCTCGACGGCATCGGCCATAGCAAGCTGCGATTCACGATGCTCGTAGCCGGGCAAAGTCGTGGAAAATGGCCCGTTCGGCCCCAATGCTTCTCGGGCTCTCACAAGAGCAACGCTTAGCACGAACGAGGTCCGCAAAGCCACGTGCAGCGTCGCATTGACGGGTGTGCGAGCCATGCCTAGGTTCCGTCCCGTGATCCCGCTTCGAGATCTCAATCCTTCTCGCACCACGCCGGTCCTGACGTGGGCGCTGATCGCCGTCAACGTCCTGTGCTTTCTCTTCGAGCTGAGCTTGGGAACAGGCGGTATGCACGAGCTCATCGAGCGTTTTGGTGTCGTGCCAGACGCTCTCACCTCCGGCGACTCGCCTGGCAGCTACGTTACGCCGCTGACGTCCATGTTCTTGCACGGGGGCTTTCTGCACCTGATCGGCAACATGTGGTTTCTCTATCTCTTCGGCGACAACATCGAAGACAACTTCGGACGCGTACGCTTCATCATCTTCTATCTCGCGTGCGGCGGCGCTGCCGCTGCAATGCAAGTGGCGATCGATCCGCATGCCGAGATCCCAATGGTCGGCGCATCGGGCGCTATCGCCGGCGTGCTCGGCGCATATATGACGCTCTATCCCCGAGCGCGCGTCGTGACCCTCGTTCCGATTTTCATTTTTTTGCAGTTCATCGAGCTGCCCGCAGTCTTCTTCATCGCCGTTTGGTTTTTGTGGCAGCTACTTTCTGGCCTCACATCACTCGGCATGGCGAGCTTGAACCAAGGCGGAGTCGCATTCTTTGCGCACGTCGGTGGATTCGTCGCCGGCCTCGCACTCGTGTGGCTCTTTCGTCGCACACCAAACGAAACACATGGCTGGCGCGGCCCGCCCAACGTGCGCATTCCCCGCGAGAACAGCTACTAGCGGGGAGACCCCGTCTGAGAGCAAGCAGAAGGCTTGCCATTGGGCGATTCGGCAGCGATCGTACCCAACAGGAGAATCCCATGTCCTATCAAGTGAACGTTTTGGCAGCCGCAGAATCCAATACAGACTTTCGGCGCGTGCTGTTCACCGGATCTCTTAGCCAGCTTGTCGTGATGACCCTCCCGCCGGGAGGTGAGATCGGCGAGGAAACTCACCCGCACGTTGAACAGACGCTGATCTGCCTCAGCGGTCGCGGCGCTGCAATCGTGAACGGCTTGCAAACCGCCTTCGCCGCTGGCGACGCAGTCGTTGTAACACCGGGCGCTACTCACAATTTCATCAACAACGGGAATGAGCCGCTAAAGATTTACACCATCTACGCGCCTGCAAACCACATCGACGGGCGCGTGCACCACACCAAAGCCGATGCTGACGCCGATCACGAAGACGAAGCGTTCGTCGCTGCGCCATTCGTAGCTCGGTAATCCGATCCGTTGTCAGAAGTAGAGTGTGATCGAATCGCATCAGCGCAGTGTCGTGAAGGGAATCTCCTGGCGTGTCGTCGGGACGATCGATACGGTGATTGTGGCCTTTCTTGTCACTGGACAAGGGATGACGGCGCTGCATGTCGGACTGTCCGAAGTTCTGACGAAGATTGTCCTCTACTACGCGCACGAGCGGCTCTGGGTATTTCTACGGCGCGAGCAGACCCGCACAACGCGCGTTGCAATACTCAAAGCGATCACGTGGAGAGCAACGGGAACCGTCGACACGATGTTGCTCGGGTGGCTCTATACGGGGAGTCTGTGGAGCGGCGTGAAGATTGGCGCGTTCGAGGTCGTCACGAAACTCTTCCTCTACTACGTGCATGAGCGAGTGTGGGCCCGTGTACCGATAGGAACTGTGCGTAATTGGCTACGGTTCCGGCGAGCTAAGCGCGACGTTTAGCGCGCTCAGAACGGGTTTTCGGGTAGGGGCTCGGCCGCGGGCGGGGGCGCCGGGCGCTCAGGCGGGGGAGCGGGACGCTCAGGCTCGGGCTCTGGACGCTGCGGCGGCACTTCCTCCTGTGCTGCAGGCGGGGGCGTCTCTGCGGGCGGATTCTCCGGCCGCACGCGCGGCGGCGGATCACTGCGCGGCGGCGGGGGATTGCGCGGAGTCGCTTCTGCTGCCGGAGGTGCCACCACGTGCGGGGGCAACATCAACGTCGCGCGATAAACCATCTGACCGTCTTGCGCCGTGAAGTCGCCGACGTTGATCGTTTGCGTCACGGGATCGAAACCGGCACTGGTTGCTGTCACGACAACCGGCTGCGTAACGCGCCCGAGCGCGAGCGTTGTCGGAGCAACAGCGCGACGGCCATTGGCGGTGACGCGCGCGCCTGTCGGAACGGTGTCGATGATGAGCGAGTACGGCATCGCAACCAACGCAAAGCGAACTGGCGTGGCGCCTGGTGCTGCCGTGATTTCTTGGGTGAGCGGCGCATAACCTGGCGCGGCTACGGTCACGGCTGTAGGCGTGCCGACCGGCAGATCGAGCGTGGCTGGTGTGACCCCGTGATCGGCGTCGGCATAACGAATCGTAGCCCCGGATGGAACAGAGTCGACGCGCACAGGCGCCGTCTCGACGGCAACCGCCGGCACGGGCTCGGGCGGCAGTGCCGAGGGAGCCGCCGGGATCTCGGAAGGCGGTACGATTTCTGGCGTCGGAATCGGCGTTTCGGCAATGGGCGAAGGGGGTTGTGAGCTCTGTCCGTCCTGCCAGAAGTACACTCCAACGGCTGCTGCGAGCGCCAGAACCGCAAGCACCATGGGAAGGGTCTTGGAGCTCGCTTTTGATTTTTTCGGTTGAACTTCGTCGAGTGCAAGACGCGGTCCCTTGCGGTCCGCGCTCGCCCTCTCGATGGCGCTCGAAGTAGAGGGTGCGGGCGCGACGATGCGCGGCGCAGACGAAACACGTGCGCTGGTCTGCGCTGCGGGCGGGTTTACGCTTTCACCACGGCGCTTCTTCTTTTTCTTCTTGCGACTGGATCGCGGCTCGACTGATTCCGGTTCGTGAGCCGCATCGTCAGCTACTTCTGCCGCACGTATCGGAGTAAGCGCGCTGTCGGAGTCGTCAAAATCAAGCGGGGGTAAGCTCTGCCCTGCGTCTGGCTCGGTGGTCGCTGCGGACGACGCCGTCTCGAAGGAGGGCACGCGCTGCTGGGATGGGGTGGCCACGGGTTCCGGAGGCATATCCATCGGCGAAGGTGGGAGCGTGGGCGCTTCGGTCGTATCTTCAGACGGTCCCAACTGACTGCGGGGTGTTGCGGTCTGTACGCCATCCGCGCCGTGCGAGACATCGGCACGCTGTGCTGCGGCCTTGCGTTCAGCACGCGCTTCGTCTTCCGCAGCCTTGCGCAAAATCGCCCGCTGATCTTCTTCGGGGATCGTGCGCGGCACTACGCGCGCTGCACGACGCACATCCGTTTCGGGCAGCGTGACTCGTCCAGCATCCTCTTCGTCTTCATGATGTCCAGTGCCCGCCGCAGTACGCGCCTCGTCCAAACGCGCCTGCATCTCGGCCTTTTGCCGAGCCTCTTGCTCGGCAGCCTTTCCCGCCGCTTCTTGCTCGCCGGCCTTCTGACGCGCCTCGGCCTCGGCCGCCTCTGCGCGCGCGCGAATCTCCGACGCCGGCCGCACATTCGTGCGATCCGCTTCATCGGGCATCTCATGAGGCTGCGTCGTCGATGGGAAAAACGGTGCGGACGCCGGCGGTGGCTCCGGAGCTTGGGGCGCCTCGGCTGCGCGCGGACCGGGAGTCGGCAAGACGCTCGCGTCAAAGGCGAGCGTGTTTTTGTAACGTTGTGCTCCCTTTGGAACACCGAGCGCGGGCGGCACAGAGGGATGCGGCGTGCGCATCGCTTCACTGGGGATGGCAGGAGCCGCCGGACGAATCGTCACTGGCCCATCGGCATCAGGGCCTGCGGGCGGCATGGAGGACAATGTGCTGATCTCGGGCGCAACCATATCGAAGCTCGACTGGACGTCGCCGCGTTGCGAAATGATCTTGTCGACGAGGGCGCGGCTCTCGGGATCCATTTTGATGAACTTGATGCCCATGCCCGCAGGAATGTCGCTGCCCTTGGCTTGAGTCTCATCGCGCTTCCAAACAACGCGACCCACTCCGTGAATGAGTCGCGATTCGTCCTTGAGCTGAAATTCGAATTTCAACAAGGTGCCGATTGGCATCGGGCTCTTCGTCTTGATGAAGAGACCGCCCGTCGAGATATCCACGCTGTACTGCTCGATGAACTCATCGACCGTTGCGCTCTTGAAACGGACTTTGAGTGAAACTGGCGCGCGTTTCTCTTTGCGCGTATCGGCAGCCATAGTCGACATCGTACTATTGGTTCTGCCGAAAAACCAACAAAGCGGATCTGCTAAGACCTTGAAAGAAATCCTATTTTGCGAGGAATCCCGCCAAGTTGCTCGCAGCGCACTTGCGCCCACGTCAGCTCCTTTGCGACATCGACGAGGGGCGCCAGGGCAAATGGCCTCTCCATCAGCTGCGGATGCGGGATCGTGAGCGTGGCATCGGCGAGGGAAGTGTCCTGCATCCAAAGAATATCCAGATCAATGGTGCGCGGTCCCCACTTCTCTCTTCGCACGCGTCCGAGCGCGGCTTCCGTGCGTAGCAGAATCGCTAAGACTTCATGGGGCGAGAGCGTTGTCTCGAACCGTGCCGCCGCATTTAGAAAGTCGGGCTGCTCAGGACCTACGGCCGTCGTCTCGTAGATTGCAGAAGTCGCAACCAGGCGAAGGGTGCTTTCTTTCGTCAGAAGATCGAGAGCGCTCGTCAACATCCGCTCGCGATCTCCGAGATTCGATCCCAAGCCGACGATGACAGCCGTCATGTGTAGGTCCTGGTTCGCGCGACAGGACGCTCTTCGCCCACCCACCGCACCATGCCGCCCACCAAAAGATAGACCTCACGAAATCCTCCGGCGCGCGCCAGGAACGTTGCGCACTGGGCACTCGTGCGACCGTTGCGGCAGAGGATCAAGAGAGGCGTTTCAGCTGGGAGAATCCCGAGTGCGCCCGAAAGAACTGCGGCCGCTTCTACATGATGCACATTATGGATGTGGCCGAGCTCTCCGAGAAGCTCCGCTTCGTCGCGGACGTCAACGAGGTAGAGGTCCGAACGCTGGGCCACGTCGAGAGGACGGACTTCGTAGTAGTCCGATGCGGTGCGGTGGGCGCTAGCGATCCTGGGCGCAAAGCTCATTTCGCGACGAGAATACCGCAAATGCACTCGATGAGCCGCTCTTCGCGAGATAGACTAATGCCCCTTCAATGACCGACACGCTTTTCGATTGGGCAGCAAAAGCCCGCACCGACGAAGACGAGCCGGTGCTCAGCGTCGCGGCGCTCAATCGCGTGGTGCGTAGCTCGCTCGAGCAGGGCTTTGGCGACGTTTGGGTGGAAGGCGAGTTGTCCGACGTGACACGTTCAGCCTCGGGCCATGTCTACTGCACACTCAATGATGGAAAAGAGCCGGCGCAAATTCGTATGGTGATGTTCCGCAACGAAGCCCGGCGCGCCAAGGCCAAACTCGAGAACGGCGAGCGCGTTCGCATTCGCGGTGGGCTTTCGCTTTACGAAGCGCGCGGCAGCTTTCAGTTGATTGCACGGATGGCGCTGCCGGCAGGCGCCGGAGATCTGCATGCGCAGTTCGAACGCTTGCGAAAAAAGCTCGAAGCCGAGGGATTGCTTGCGCCGGAGAAGCGACGGCCCCTGCCACGCGTGCCACGTGTCATCGGCGTGGTAACGAGCACCGCGGGTGCTGCGCTTCACGATGTGATCCGTGTCGCGCGAGGCCGTTGTCCTGTGCGGATCGTTGTCGCCGGATGCTTGGTGCAAGGCACCGAATCTCCAGACAGCATCGTCGCAGCCCTACTGCTGATTCAGAAATTGCCCGAGCTTGATGTCGTGATCATCGGACGCGGCGGAGGATCGGCAGAAGACCTTTTCGCATTCAACGACGAACGTGTCGCGCGAGCGATTGCCGCCTGTCGTGTGCCGATCGTGAGCGCGGTCGGCCACGAGGTCGACATCACAATTGCCGATTTGGTGGCCGATTTACGCGCTGCAACGCCGTCCAACGCCGCAGAGCTAGTCGTGCCCGATCTGGGCGGCCTCACGCGCGAGCTTACGCATACGACCCGCCGCCTCGAACGCGCGCTCGATGCGCGGCTTCAGCAGGAACGGCTTCGCGTGGACCGCCTGACCCGGCGCGTGAGCGATCCGCGCCGCGCTGTAGGCTCGGTGCGTAGTCGCCTGCTCGCGCTCGAGGCAACTCTCGCCCAGCGCACGCAACGACGCCTGGTGCTGAGCCGCGCGCGGCTCGCTGCCTTGCACGCGCGTCTCGTCGAACACGACGCACGCGTGCGCCTCTCTCGCGATCGCGCAACACTGCGCGCGCTGGAAGCGCGCCTGGGTCAGCTGGGTCAGTCGTTGACCCACGAGCAACGCTCAGCATTCAGTGAACGCGTCGCGCAATTGTCTGCGCTCTCACCTCTCGCTGTACTCTCCCGCGGCTACGCAATCGCCATTCACGAAATGTCCGGACGGGCTCTGTTGCGCGCCCGTGACGCGGAGGTCGGCGATTCGATCTCCGTGCGCGTTCATGACGGGACTCTCATAGCGCGCGTGACTGAGACCAAGGGCTCGTCATGAACAAGCGTTTTGCGGTGCTTGGTTCGCCCATCTCACACTCACTCTCACCGCTCATGCACCAAGCGGCTTTTGCGGCGCTCGGGATTGACGCGACGTACGAAGCCATCGAGGTCAACTCGATCGGCTTGGCCGAAACCCTAGAGAAATGCCGCAAACGCATGGGCGGATTCAATGTGACCGCGCCGCACAAGGAAACCACCGTCAAGCTCGTTGACACGCTCGACGAAGACGCCTCGTTACTACGCGCGGTGAATACCGTTCGCTGCATCGACGGACGGCTCGATGGATACAACACGGACGTGGAAGGCTTTGCAAACGCGCTTCGTGAGGCGAGCGTAGAGCTGCGTGACAAGCATATCGTCGTTCTCGGCACCGGGGGAGCCGCGCGCGCGGTCGTGTGCGCCGCCGTTCGACATGGCGCAGCGCAAGTCACCGTTGCGGGCAGGCGGCATGCGCGTGCAATCGCCATCTGCGAAGCGTTGTGTTTGTCGGCAGCAACGAATCTCGTCGCATCGACATTTCGAGACGCGCAGTTTCAACGTGCGATGAAGACCGCGGATATCCTGGTTCAAGCAACGTCGGTCCCGCCTCGGGGACTAGAGGCGCAGGCACTTCTCGACACCCTGGCGATGCCACATACGCGCGAGCACCTCCTAGCGATGGACCTCGCCTATGGCACGAGCGTGTCGCTGTTCTGCGAGGAGGCAAGCACGCATCAGCGCCGTTCTATGGATGGTCGTGCGATGCTCGTGCATCAAGGTGCCTTGGCCTTCGAGCGCTTCACCGGCGTGAAAGCTCCCATCGAAGTTATGCACAAGGCCGTCGATGAAGCGCTGAAACTCCCCTGATTACTGCGTTTGTCGGCTGCGCAAGGTTTGCGCGAGCGCATGCTCGCGAGCGGCGTCGTCGGTTGCTCCAAGACGCGAAAGGGCTACCGCAATGCGATCGGCGATGTCGGCAGATTCCGGACGCATTCGGCGCGCGCGCTGGTACCGATCAAGGCCTTGCCGCGCGTGTCCGGTCGCCACGTCCAAATCGCCGAGAGTCACCAGAGCATCGACGCGCGTTTCAAGCTCAGGCGGGTCGATCTCGAGCACGGTGAGCAATGCATCACGCGCAGGAACAAACTCCTGTGCAAGGGCGTGGGTCTTTCCGCGGGAGAGGTACAAGGTTGCTACCAAGGACTGGATGCTCGTGTCGTGGGGGGCAAGACCCATGGCTCGTTCGCCAAGAAAGATAGCTCCGTCTTCATCCCCATCCAGAGCGCGCAAGACAACCCGGCGAGCAAGAGCACGGGCTTCAATCGCCCCTGGCCATGCCAGCGCCAGCCCTTGGGCAGCAGCGCTGCTGGCGCGCACGCGTAAATCTTGCTCCCGAACAGAGATTTCGTCGAAGAACGCGAGAGCGTCTTTCGATGCGTCTTGATAGAGCGAACGCGCGGCCCTTGCTTCGAGGCTTCCGTCGCGCGAGGAGAGCGTATTGATCTCTCGCACGCCTCGCGCGACGCCGTCAGACGAAGCGACGAGGCGTCCCAGTAACGAAGGAAGATCGGGAACGCCTGCGGCGGTAAGAGCGCGCACGACATTGGCCGCGCCCGCTCGTGCCACTAGCCGATCCGCGTCGATACCTTGCGGCTCCTTCGTACCCAGCAACATATAGTCTTCGCCTCGCGTGAGCTCCCAAAGCGAAGCGTTGGGAAAGACTGCGGCGAATGTGGCCATGATCTCACGCACGATCGTGAGATCCGTCGCGTAAACGTGAAACCACGTCGCCATCACTCCACCGTCACGAAGGTGATCACGGGCTGCGCGAAAGGTTTCTTCCGAAAAGAGATCGCCCATGCCGGCGACCCACGGATTGGACGGCTCGTTAACGATCACGTCCCAGCGCTGATCGCTATGGCGCAAAAGAAGTGAGCCGTCGGTGGCGATCACGTGCACGCGCGGATCGCGAAGAACGTGGTGCGTCGCATTCGCGAAGGCCGGGGCCGCGTAGTGAACGCCAGCGACTAGCTCGGCAACATCAACTCGGCTGACGCCGGGCACGGATCGCACAGCATCGACGGTCATGCCAGTGCCCAGGCCGATGACCAACGCGCGCGAAGGATTTGCAGCGAATAGCGTTGGAAGCAAGCCAACCAACGTTTGCGTGGGAGCGTCACCCAACGTCGAGCCGTCTACCTTGCCGTCGATCTGCAGAAGACGCTCGGCTCCGCTGCGACGGACGGTGACCGTAGCGTCCACACCATCGTGTGCGAAGATCACGTCGCCAAGGTCAGGATGGGCCGGGCCAGCGTAGAGAAAGGGACCACTCGTTAGGGAGTCGGCGTTGAAGTGGTTGGGCGCGCGCGCGCTCATCCAGACGAGCAGCACAATGCCGGGCACGGCGACGATGAGCGAAGCTTTCCATTCCGCGCGTAGGCGCAGGGCCAACAACAATAGGCCAGCGACGCCTGCGCCCAGGGCAGCAATCTTGATGGCGAGAGCCAGGCCCCAATACGGCACAAAAACGAACGGCGCGAGAATCGAACCGAGTGCGTTGCCCGCCGCAGAGAATGCAAGCAAGTAGCCGAGTGCGCGATTGGCAGTCTGCGGTAGATCGCTCTTGAGCCCTGCCGCCGCGAAAGCGAATGCCGCGCCGAAAAACGCGACCGTCGGCACGACGGTAGGAAAGAAGAGCTCCATCAGCGCGTCGTAGGAAACCCGCCCGTCGCGAATGGATGCAAAAACTGGCGTCGCATCGATGGGCCAGGCGCCGACGTTGGCAACGCGAAAGAGAGCGAAGATGCCAGCTGCGAGCACCGCGGCAGCGCACGCAACCCAGGCCTGCTTGATGAAGCGTAAGAGAATCGCCGCCGCAAGAGCGCCGATGAAGAGCGCGACAACGTAAAGGGTTGCGACGAGCGCAAACGACTGCACGGTAGGTCCCATCGCCATGGCAGCCACGCGGGTCCAGAGCGACTGCAAGGCGAACGACGAGAGTCCAGCCAACATCAGCGGCAAAAGGATCAAGACTGTTTGCCGCGAAGGCGCGCTCCAGCGCTCGACCGCATTGGTTTCAGCAATGCGTGACGGGGCACGAATGCGCGAAGCGAGCACGCAAACCAACGCCTGCAGCCCCGACGCGCACAGCGCGCATAGCGGCGCGCCCCATGCTGGCAAGAGTGCAAAGCCTACGAACGATGCGCCTATCGCGCTGCCTCCAGCGTGCACTCCATAAAGCACGCCGCTCATGCGTTCGCTTTTCGGGAACGCTGCAGCAAGAAGCGGAAGGCCAGCGCCCAGTGCGAACGTTGCGGGCAAAAGAATAACTACCGCCACGACGAACGATGCAATGGAAAAGCCCGCACCGTCACCGAGAGCGCGATAAAGAACGCCGATGAGCGGGTGCACGCCTTGCACGAGCCAGGGCAAGAGAGCGGCAAAAATAGCGGCCACCGCTTCGACTCGCACAAAGCTGCCTACTGGGTTCCAACGTCGCAATAGACGCGGAGCCGCCAACGCGCCCGCGCCAAGTCCGACCAACGTTGCTACCAACGCAACTGCGAGGGCCCGAGCGTCTCCACCCAAGAGCGAACGCGCCATGCGCGTCCACAAAACCTCGTGCGCCATGGTCGCGGCACCCGAGCCTGCGTACAGCAGCGCGATAAAGAACGCATTGGGCGAACGTGCGTGCGCGCTACTCTCTATCTCGCTTTTGACACTCACCGCAATTTCGTCCTGGTTTTATGCCGCTCGACGCCGTGCAGAAGCCGGGACATTCTTCGCCCCGTGAGCGATAAGTCCCTACGCGTCCTACCGAAGCGCGATGAAAGTCTCGGTCGTAAAACAGTCATGGATCGCACGCTGGCTGCCGCGCACGGCGTACCTTACGTGCATCTGGTGGCGTTCGCCATCGACACCGATCGCGTTCGCGAGCGGCTCGATGAGAGTGACGAAGAGCTTCTGCCCATGGGCTGGGAGATCTTCTTGCTGGAGCACTACATTCTGATGCTCTTCGACGGGTCGCGCGAAGATCATCGCCTTCTGCTCGAAGAGGCGTGCCTTGCGGTGCTCGATCAACCGCCCGGGGAATCGCCGTTGGGAGGGCAGTTGCCATTTGCGGTCTACAACGCGGTGCGACGAGGAAAGCTTCCCGAAGAGCTCGACATCGTCTTCAAGCAGTGGCGCAAAAAGCCCGACGAGATGTTGGTGAAGCTTGACGCACTCTGGGAAGACCCCGACACCAACGCGGCGGATTTCGCGCACGCGTGTTTGACCGCAGACCTTTCACCGCCGCCTGCTCCGCCGACGGCGGAGGCATGGGGCCTGCTCGTCGTTCACGAGGGCTGAGCTCGGCATGCATCCGATTCTTTTTTACATCCCGACGCCCTGGGGAAGTCTGCCGATCTTCTCCTATGGCGTGATGCTCGGCACATCGCTCATTATCGCTTGGTACTTGGTCATGTGGCTCGGTACGACTTGCGAGCGCCTCGATCGCGAGATGATGGCCAACTGCTTCATCGTGACGGCCGTTGCGGCGATCGCGGGCGCACGCATTCTCTACATTGTGACCAATCCCGGCGAGTTCCCCGATGCACGCAGTTGGCTTGCGTTGCGATCCGGGGGCCTCGTCGCCTATGGCGGTTTTATAGGGGGATTCTTCGGTTCGCTTGCCTACCTTCGTGCGCGCAAGCAAGCCCTTTTGCCGTGGGCCGATGTTGTTGCGCCGACGCTCGCCACCGGCTTGCTCTTCACGCGTATCGGCTGCTACCTCTTTGGCTGCGATTTCGGACAGCGCCTTTTACCGAGCGCACCTTCGTGGCTGCGTCGCTGGGGTACATTTCCCCATTGGGACTTTCACGCAAGCCCGACTCTCGCGTGCGCGAACATGCCCAACGGTGCACCTGCCTTCAATCACCATGTGCAGCAGTACCACTTGGCCGAGAGCGCACACTTCTCATTGCCTGTTCATCCAACTCAGCTCTACGAGTCGGCGGCCGGTTTAGTGCTCTTCGGCATGACGATGTTCGTCTGGCACAAACGAAAGTTTCGCGGTCAACCTTTGTTGGTATTGGTGATCGGTTATAGCGCTTGGCGTTTTCTCATCGAGTTCTTGCGCGACGATCCCGAACGCGGTGGCGCATTCAATTATTCAACGTCGCAATTGATTTCTCTTGCCCTTCTTCCCCTCGGGATCTTCTTCTATGTGGTGTGGAACAAACGCGCGCGCGACGCGGGCTATCCCACCGTGCCCAATCTCTCGTCCCCACCGCCCGCCGACCTGGCACCTGCGCTCACTGCGTCGGCCGCGCCGAAGCCCAAACCGAAGCAGAAAAAGCGCTGACTCAGTGCGCGCCTGCGTCGCTGGTCGATGCTGGCGTATTGCCCGCGGCAGGCGTTGGGGCAGCTGCGCGAGCCGCCGGACGGGCCTGATGCGCGAGCCGAAAAGCGGCCAGCACGCGCGGTGAAGTACGAACGGAATCAAGCTCCGCGTCCGGCTGACGTGCGATGACTTCGCGAAAGGCTTCCACAGCGAGGTCTTCGCGATTGAGTGCGACGTAGGCCGTTGCAAGCTCGCGATGAATGGTCACGATCTGATTACCGGTCAGCACACCGGTGCCAAGCAGGCGATTGGCAAGGGCCACCGCCTCGGTGAAGCGCCCGCGATGAACATGCTCGCGCAAGACCGGCAACTCGCCATCGATGCGCGCTTGCAACGCGCGCACTTCCGATCCGTCTGACGGTGCATGTCCGGTCTCTGCTGCAACAAGACGCTTGCCCTCATCGCTCAAGACCAGATCGGAAAGTGGAACCAGAATAATTTGCCCGCGCTGAAGACGATTGCCGCGCACGCGATTGAAGCGTCGTAGCGTCGTGACTGCCTCCGTGCGCCCAAAATAGAGTTGCGCAACTTCGCTCAAGGTATCGTGTTGCCCCGCGACATGACGCAGAGGATAGGGAATCAAAATCTCCGCGCCCACATCGGGCTGCGTGGGCGTGCCGCCATTGGCCTCTATGAGCGCCGCCGAGCGATGCGTGTCACCGTAGTAGTGCTCGGCAAGCTCAGTCCACGTCTCCCCGGCTGCCACGCGATGATACGAAACGGTCGGGATATCCAAGCGAAGGCCGACGACAATTGCCGCGCCACCTTGCGTGTTGAGCCCATTTTCCATCACTAAGACCGCTTCGCGACGCGGATCTCCGTAATAGCGCTCGGCGATACTGGCAAGCGTCTCACCCGGCCTCACGACGTGTGCGATCACCGTCGTTGCGCCGTCGGCCGCGGCCGAGCTTGCGACCAACAGCGACGCACAAAGAGCCACGGCGAATCCGGATCTCACAACGCTTCCTCACCAGCTGGGGCAGGCGCAGTAGCAGGCGCTGCCGGCGCGCTCGTGGCCTGCGGCAAATGCAACGAAGGCCGCGGAACCATTTCCACATCGAGGGTCTCGGTCACGCCGGTGCGCACTCGAACTTCGCGGTCCACTTCCGAATAATACGGATTGCGAAATTTTACGTAGTGCCGACCCGGCGGAAGTGCGATTGGAGTAGCGGACGGAGTAGTAACTACAAGCTGACCATCTACGTAGACCTCGGCCCACGGATCGGCGACCACCTTGAGATAGCCAGCAAGCTGCGGCGAGAGGGGCGCCGCTTGTGGAGCGTTCGCCTCGCTGTCTTCATCGAAGCGACCTGCCGCGTGCTGAATCAATCCGCCCGCTCCGAGCACCAGCAGAAACACACCCGCCTCCACCAGACCCACGCTGCGCAAAAGGCCACGATCCACTGAGCTACCGGTGCGCGACAGACGCGATGCACCGAGGGCCAAAATCTCGTCCGCTTTTTCGCCACTCACAACATCTACATCACGCAGATACATGACGAGACGCGCGTTGTAGTTGATAGGCACGCGCGGCGAGAGAAACTCCATCAAATCGTCGATTAAAGCCTGCGTTGTCGGGTAGCGGTTGGCCGGCAGCTTCTCCATCGTGCGACTCAAAATGCGATCGAGCATGCGCGGGACGGCCGTGTTGATACGACGGGGTGCCGTGTAGCGGTCGAGACGAATCTTCTGCATGACCGTGCGTGCTTCGTCTTCGATAAACGGTTTGCGGCCCGTCACCATTTGATAGAGCACGATGCCCAGCGAGAAAATGTCGCTACGGAAATCCAACTTGTCGCCGAGGATCTGCTCCGGCGACATGTATGAAGGCGTGCCTAGGCCGGTGCCCGTTTCGGTGAGGTCGCTAAGGGTGTCATCACGCGCAATCCCAAAGTCCATCAGCTTCACTTCACCGTGGCTTGAAATCATGATGTTGGCCGGCTTGATGTCGCGATGGATAATTCCGCGAAAATGCGCGTAGTCCAACGCGCGCGCGACTTGCAGCGCAATGATCGCTGCAACTTCGACGGGCAGGCGAGGTGTGCGCTCGAGCAGGTCGTACAAGTCGATGCCTTGCACGTACTCCATGACGATGTACATCGTCTCGCCGTCTTTGATGAAGTCGTAGACGTGCAAAATATTTTCGTGCTGAAGCGCCGCCATGAAGTTGGCTTCGCGCTCGAAACGCTTTGCGAATTGGCTATCGACAGCGATGCTCGGCTTCAAGGCCTTGATCGCCACAGGGCGTCCGAGTGGCTCCTGAATCGCCTTGTAGACGACCGCCATGCCTCCCGAGCCGATCTCGCCTACGATCCGGCAGTTGCCAATTCGGTCCGTCATCGTCGCGGCGGATGATACGCAAAAAGTTCGCGATCTAAAAACAACGTTGTAGAAAAGATGCGATGCCCAATTCTCATCTGCGTACCGACATCTTGCGTGCACGCACCGACGACGGATGGCTGCTCGAGCTCAAGCGAACTTTCTCGCCCAAACACCTTCGTCACGACTGCGATCCGCTGCTCATCGTTCCCGGCTACGGCATGAACGGCCACATTTTTGGCTACCATCCGCGTGGCACCTCGATGACCCGGCACCTCGCCAACGAGGGTTTTGAAGTTTGGACCGTGAACCTGCGAGGCCAGGACCGAAGCACTCCGCTTCATAGTCATGCCGGTGAGCCCTCAATCGAGCGTTACGCGCTTTATGACCTGCCCGCCGCCTTGAAGACTGTTCTACACGCCACGCATACCCACCGCCCGCAAGCCATGCTCCTTGGCTGCAGCCTGGGCGGAACGATTTCGTACTCCTACCTCGTGCACACCCCAGCGGCTCCTGTCTCGGCCATTGTCGCGATGGGAACCCCGCTTCGTTGGGAGAAAGTGCATCCCGCGATTCGTCTCGCCTTCTCTTCACCGACACTGATCGGCCTGCTGCGCGTGCGCGGCGCTCGTCAGATGGCGCGCATCGCAATTCCCGCGCTCAAGCATCTGCCTCAGCTTCTCTCGATCTACGTAAACGCGACTCAAGTCGACGTAAGCAAGGCGGCGGAGATCGTCGAAACCGTCGAAGACCCGCATCCGCGCATCAATCAAGAGCTGAGCCGGTGGATCATCGCTCGCGATCTCACCATTCGCGGACTGAACATCACACGCGAGCTCTCGCGCATCACGATGCCACTTCTCCTAATCACATCAAATCGCGACGGCGTAGTGCCCGAGATCACGTCGCTCGCTGCACGCAAACACTGGGGCAGTCGTGACGTGGACGTCTTGAGAGTGGGCAACGCCGATACTTGGTACGCCCACGCCGATCTCTATGTGGCCGATACCGCGCCGCGCGAAGTCTTCACTCCGCTCGCAGCATGGCTGCGCGCACGCAATATCAGCCCCGCGCTACGCGCCGCATAGCTTAGGGAACTAGGCAAAACGCGCGCTCGGTCAGGGCCGAGCCCGAACGACCGTCACGCATCACGAACCAAAACTTTACCAGCTCGCCCTCAGCGACCACGGTATCGGGCGGCACCCAGTCGATGTCGAAGGTGTCGGGGATCTCGTTGCTCTCGAGTACTTCGAAGGAAATCCCATCCACGTTGCCTGCGCTGGTGGCCATGTTGACCTGCAGCGCCTCGAACATGGTCGCGCCGCTCATCGCATCCGTAAAGACTAGCTCCGCGTTGGCGCGATCCAGCATTTCGAAGTTGATCTTGCGGTTGCCTTCGGCGCGCGAAATACGCGGAAGCTCGGCCGACTCGGGAAGGGACGCGCAACCTGCGGCTGCCACCCCGATTGCGTCGTTCGCAGGCCAAGGGCTTTCGCCAA
Organism: Sandaracinaceae bacterium; assembly: GCA_016712745.1. Classification (GTDB taxonomy): domain Bacteria; phylum Myxococcota_A; class Polyangia; order Polyangiales; family JADJQN01; genus JADJQN01. The sequence continues at coordinate 1,303,922 of JADJQN010000003.1, read as the reverse complement.
TTCGAAGAACATCGCCAAAGCTCGGATTGTGATTCGTGCTGCTCTCGTCGGTCTGGATGGGAACGCGCATGATGAGCGGGAAGGTGCGCGTCGCGTTCGATCCGCAGGAAGGCTGCATCGTCATGGCGTCGAAGGTCGGCGCGCCATTCATACAGACCACACCGAGGATGAGCACGGTGGGCTTTGCGTCGCTCCCCACATCGGTCGGCGGCGCGGAGGGGGTGGGCGTCGTGAACGAGAACGTCGGCGTCCCGCTACCACTGACTACATCTGCAAGCGACGGTGTTCCTTCGCAACGCGGAAGACCGCCTGCCGTTACTGACTGCAAACAGCTGTAAAACGCCCAATTCAGCTCGTCGTTCACGCCAGGCGGCGACGCGACATAGAAGAGCACATTGGCGACCTCTCCCGGCTGTGGTGAGGCGCGCCCGGGATCGCCTTCAACCCGAATCTCGCCACCGATCAGGCGTGTGTCTTTCACCAGCACCTGCGGCGAGAGTTCTTCGCAGCCCGTCAGAGCGAAGAGGGTCAAGACCACGGCAATGCAAGAAGCACGCGTCACAGCTCGCCTCGCACACCGATGCTGGGAATGATCGGGAGACCACCGACGACTTGGCTCTCGCGGAAATCGTAATTGTACAACGTGCCTTCGGGATTCATGCGGTTGTAGACGTGCTGCACGTTGCTGTAGAAAGCGAGGCGCCAGTTGGTAAACGTCCACATCTTCTCGAGGCGCACATCGAAGCGATGAAAGAGGCCAACGCGATCGCTGTTCACCATGCCGTAGAGGGGCTGATAGACGTTCGAGGTAACGTCGTAGACGCTTCCGATGACCGGCGTAAGCGGATTGCCGCTCACCAAGCGGAAGGTGCCGCCGAGTTCCCAACCGCGCCCGAGTTTGTAAACGAGGCTCACCGTAAAGATGTGCGTCTGATCAAAATCAAAAACACGCCACGCGCTGCCTGGGCGATCAAGGCGCTCGCTGCGCGACAACGTGTAGGAGAGGAATCCAAAAAAGCGACCGCGGGGACGGGCACGACCGGCTACTTCCATGCCGTAAATGCGCCCGACTCCGGCGTTCTCGAAGAACGGCGGCTCGGAGTTTTGGGTAGCCACCGGCCGATTCGTCACCCACTTGTAGAAGCCTTCCACGCCGAGTGAAAACGTTTCGTTGAACTGGTGATCAACGCCCGCAGCCAAATGAAGCGCGTGCAGCGGCGTAAGACTCGGATTGCCAAGACCAGCCAGCGACTCTTGAAACTCGGGCGGCTGCGAGAACCTGCCGATGCCTGCCTTGATCGTCCATTGATCATTGACGGCGTAGCGCGCGGACAACCGCGGATCGAAAGACCAGTGCCTAATCTCGTGGTAGTAGTCGAGTCGTACGCCAGCGATGATGGTCAGCGGGTCGACAGGGCGCAAAATGGTTTCCACGAACATGGCAGGACGGAAGACTGTCGAGCTAAACGTCGTGTCGAACTTGCGCTCTGCTCCCACGTTCGTGCCCATGCTGGGATTGCCTTCCGCCTGACCGACCGCCGGACCGTAGTAGATGAGGTCGGTGGGCGTCGTGATCGTGTCAAAGCCAGCGATGAGCCGTACGCCATGCGACAAGCGTGCATTCCACTCGGCACGCGCAACAATCGGCACCGTGTGTAAATCGAGACGAAACTGATCCCCGAGCCCGAAGCGAAGGTTCGTTTCTCCCGCAGAAATGGAGATGTCTTGCGTCACGTTCTCGGAATACTGATGACGCCAATCTGCCTGCACTCGGTAGAAGCTCGTGCGCAGATCCAAGTTTCCGCGAATGGTCGGATCCGATTCCGAAGGCGGTATGTTCAGCGCGAAACGATCGGCGCTCGCGTAGCCAAGTAGGCGAATGCGATCGCGCGACGTGGGTCGCCATGAAATCACACCTTGGTAGTCGTAGTAGACGGGGGCTGCGATCGCTGTGATGTCGCTCGGAATGAGTTTGTCGAAAAAGAAATCTATGTAACTGCGACGCGCAGCAATAGAGACCGAGAGGTTGTCGAGAATCGGCGCTTCGACGAGCACCGAGGAATCGATCAAATTGAGATCCACCACGCCGTGAAAGCCATCGCTGCGCGGGTCGCGCACGCCGACGTCGATGATGCCGCCGATCTTTCGTCCGTAGCGCGCCGAGAAATTTCCCGGGTAAAAGTCGATGCGGTCGATCATGCGCGAGTTGTAAAAGCTCGTGAGACCACCAAAGTGGTAGAGCAAGGGAACGGGCGTGCTCTCCAACATCACCTGTGAGTCACCGGGTGCTGATCCGCGAATGATCACAAGCCCCGCAAGTCCGGGCGGACGCGCCACACCGGGCAAAAGCTCGATCGAACGCAGCGCATCACCGCGCGTGCCGGGAATGCGCACCATTTCTTCGGCTTCGATGGTTCGGCGTGTGACTTCACGCGGGGGCGGATCCACACGCGCCACCGCTCCGAAGCTCAGCTCTTGGACAGGCTCCTCCTCAGGCGCAGGCGCAGCATCGTCAGTCGGTGCAGGCTCGCTTGCCGGCTGAGCCGGATCTGGCGCCGTTGGCTCGGGCTCGGGCGTCGCAGCCGGCACGACTTCTTCCTGAAGCTCAAACACGTAGCGATAACGAATGCGAGACGCGACGGGCGTGCCATTGCGCATCGCAGGCCGGAACACGAAGCGTTGCGCTGCCGCCACCGCGGCCGCATCGAATTCCGGCGTCGCTGACGTCGCGACCGTGACCGAGCGAATCGCGCCATCGCTTCCGATGGTGATCTCGAGCTCTACGCTCGCTTCTTGCTGCGCCTCACGCGCGGCGGCCGGATACTCGGCTTCAACGAACTCAACGAGCTCGGGCGCAGCCATGGAAGACGCAACCGAGGACGCATCGGTTGGAGGTGCGTCCAATGCTGCGCCCGCATCCGACGAAGTCCCACCGTCAGGTGCAACCGCGGCATCGGGTGAAAACGCAACACCGCCATCAGCAAAGTTCTGAGCGCGCGCGCCGCTCGCGAGCCCGAACACGAGCCCGCAAAGAAGACATCCGTAGAGCGTAGAGGCGCGCATCGACCGGGAATCTGGCGGATACGCTGTCCGTTTTCAATGGTCAAGACGCGGGTTTGAGACTTCTTCACTTCTTGCCGCGGTGCCGCACATCCTCGCCGCGCACCATGTAAACCACCATCTCGGCAATGTTTGTCGAATGATCCGCAATGCGCTCGATGTACTTTGCGCAGGAAACCACGCCCATCGCCGCTTTCACCCGCGCCGAATGTTGAGCCATATACTCCAAGCTCTTGCGCATGACTTGGCCGTAGAATTCATCAACCTCGTCGTCCTTTTCCAGAACGCTCTGCGCCTTCTCGGCGTCCTCTTCGACGAATGCATCGAGTGCATCGTGCAGCATGGCCGCTGCAGCGTTCGCCATTTCTGGCAACGCCCGCCACGTCTCAGGCAAGTGCGGCTCGCTCGAGAGCTCTTCGGCGCGCTCGGCAATGTTCACCGCCTCATCGCCGATGCGCTCGAGGTCCGTTACAACCTTGAGCGCGGTCAACAAAAAGCGAAGATCTTTTCCGACCGGTTGGCGAAGGGCGAGGATGCGCACGGCCAGGTCGTCGATGGCAAGTTCGTCGGCATTGATCTGATGGTCTGTGCCCGTCACTTCATTGGCGAGCATTGCATCCTGGTGTTCAAGCGCTTGCAGAGCCTGCCGGATGTGTGCCTCGCAACGCCCGCCCATGGCCAACAACCGATCTTTGAGGGACCTTAGCTCGGTGTAGTATTGCTGACTCGTGTGCGTATTCATCATCCAAAGCGCCCTGTAATGTAGTCCTCGGTTCGCGGCTGAGACGGACGCGTAAAGATCTGCGTTGTCTCACCAAACTCGACGAGCTCACCCAAATAAAAGAATGCCGTGTAGTCACTGACTCGCGCCGCCTGCTGCATGCTGTGAGTCACAATGGCGATCGTATACCGCGAACGCAAATCGCGGATCAGCTCTTCGATTTTCGCTGTTGCGATAGGGTCGAGCGCCGATGCGGGCTCATCCATCAACAAAACCTCGGGCTTTACAGCCAGCGCGCGCGCGATGCAGAGGCGCTGCTGCTGGCCGCCTGAGAGACTCATCGCCGATTCCTGCAGACGCTCCTTGACCTCGTCCCATAGGGCGGCTCCCCGCAATGACTCTTCGACTACCTGCGCTATTTTGGTCGCATCCTTTTCTCCAGCGATGCGTAGACCAAACGCCACGTTTTCGAAAATCGATTTGGGAAATGGATTGGACTTCTGAAAGACCATGCCCACGCGACGGCGAACTTCGACAGCGTCAACGTTGCGCGCGTAGATGTCCTGTCCATCGAGCAGGATCTCACCAGAGACCTTGGCGCCATCCACCGTGTCGTTCATACGATTCAATGAACGTAAGAAGGTGCTCTTGCCGCAGCCCGACGGACCGATGAGGGCGGTGACTCGGCATTCGCGAATAGGAAGCGTTATGTCGCGAATCGCTTGCTTCGTCCCGTACGACACCGAAACGGCGGATGCCAACATCTTGGCCGTGGATTCGCCGGCCGACGCATCGCTTTGCAAAGGAATCGAGAGCAGGTTTTTCATGGGGTGCTCAGCTGGCCGCAAGCCTGACCACGCAGTGTGACATCGAGGTTACGGCCATGCGAAGATCGGATAGCGGGATGCGCACGACCGATTTAGCTTTCGGCCCGGGCGACTCGTAATTTCACGCGAAAAACCGTCCCCACGCCAAGACTGCTCTCGACGCTGACCTCGCCGCCCATGCGCTGGGTAAGATGTTTCACGATCGCAAGCCCAAGGCCTGTGCCCCCCACGTCGCGCGAGCGACCCGGGTCGACTCGATAGAATCGCTCGAAGATCCGCGAGAGATGAGGCGCTGCAATCCCGCCACCGGTGTCGGCGACCTCGATGTACACCCATCCGTCCTCGGCCGCGCGCAATCGGACTGTGACCGACCCTTCCTCCGGCGTGTACTTCACGCCGTTGTCGGCGAGATTGATCAGCACGTGATCAAGAGCACGCTCATCTGCGAGCACACGCACGCCTGCGATTGCCTGATCCGTTTGGAGTTTGATGCGCTTCTTCGCCGCCGCCGCCTCGACGCTACGCAGAGCACGCGCAACCGCCGTAGAGAGATCGATGGGTTCAACGACAAAGGTCTCATCGGGCGCTTCGGCACGCGAGAGCTGCATGAGGTCATCCACAAGGCGCTGCATGCGCACTGAATGCTCCAAGATGCGCCCTACGAACCGCGAAACGAGCACCGGGTCTTGGACGCCGCCCGCGAGCGTCTCAGCAAAGCCGCGAATCGCCGTGAGCGGCGTGCGCAACTCATGACTTGCGTTCGCCACAAAGTCGCGACGCACGGTGTCTGCCAGCTTCAGATCGGTGACATCGTGAAGCACGGTGACCACGCCGGAGCCTTGTGGCAGCGGTGAAATATGCGCTGCCAGAACGCGCGATTCGGTCGCCATGCGCGTTTCGATCTGCACGGAGGATTCTACTCCGCGCAATGCCAACGCGACTGCGTCGTGCAGTTCGGGACTGCGAATGGCCTCCACCGCAGTGCGACCTTCAACGCGCGCACCTGCCAAGCGCTGAAGTGCCGCATTCGTCAAAATGATGCGTCCCTCAGGGTCGGTAACGAAAACAGCCTCCACCATGGAATCGAGAATCGTACGCAGCTGCGCCTCTTCCGCGCTCATCGCATCGAGACGTGCACCGATTTGGGTCGCCATGCGATCGACCGTACGGGACAACTCCCCAAGCTCGTCATCCTCGACGTTGCGTATGCGGGCCGATTGATCTCCAGCGGCAAGGGCCGTGACGACACGTTGCAGATCTCGGACAGGTGCCTCTAGCGAGCGAATGAGCGCTTCGCTCACCACGACGCCGAGCAATATGGCGAACGCTCCAACAACAACGCCGTAGCTTACGAGCTGCGCCGCGTCGTGGTGAAGCGAGTGCGAGATGGGTCCGAGAATGAGCCACGCGGCACCCACCAAGAGCGCTGCTGCCGCAGCCACTGTGAAATAGACGCGCGCTCTCAACCGACTCAACACACGCCGATCATAGGCGCTCGTCGCTCAGTCTGCACGGCAAACTCATTGGAGCGGCAAGGCTTATCCTGCGGTTTCAGTGAGATCTTCGCGTACGCGATAGCCCACGCCGCGCACCGTCTCGATGTATTCGCTCGCCGCGCCGAGCTTCTCGCGCAAACGCTTCACGTGAGTATCTACTGTGCGGGTCTCGATACCGGGCGCGTATCCCCACACACGATCAAGCAACGCGTCGCGCGACTGCACACGACCACGCCGTGTAATCAGGTCGAGCAACAATTTGAACTCAAGCGCAGTGACTGGAATTTCTTCGTCTTCGACCATCACCTGATGACGAGCCACGTCTATTACCAGCTTGCCAATGACAATACGCGGCGCGCTATCTACCGGTGTTGTGGATGCCCGGCGCAGCACTGCCTGGACGCGCAAGGCCAGCTCGCGCGGACTAAACGGTTTGACGACGTAATCGTCGGCGCCCAACTCGAAGCCAACAACGCGGTCAATCTCTTGTCCGCGTGCCGTGAGCATCATGATGGGGATGCGCGATGTGTCTGGATCGCGACGTAGGCGCCGGCACAGTTCGGTTCCGGAGACGTCCGGCAACATCACATCCAACACAATAAGGTCGGGACGCTGGCGACGCACTTCGGCCATTGCCGCAGCGCCATCCTTGGCCGTCACAACCGTATATCCCGCTTCACGCAGGTTGTATTCGACGAGCTCTAGAAGGTCTGGCTCGTCATCCACGACGAGGATTCGTTCAGTCATTTTTTTCTTGTCTGAAACCTAAGGCCGCATGGTGTCGATTGTGTGACAACGCCGCTTCGAGAACGCGACTCTATCGCTCTATGGAATCCAAATTCCGTTCTCATGCACAGGATCGGGCGTTTGACGCGGAATGGCCGCTTCCAGATCGTCGCGATCCACATCTCCGTGACCGTAGGCATAAGCCGCTTCGACGTAGGCGCGCGAGCGTGAACGCGCTTCGTCGAACACGTCGTCATAGTTGAAGTCTTTTCCGCGATATAGAACGTCGAAGGCTTCTTCCTTGGCGCGAGAAGTCGCGACAAGACGCCCCATCGGGCTCGAGACGATGCGCGCGTACTGGCGATAGCCGCGAGCCCACGCCCGCATCTCGTCGCGCATCGGCGCGCGACCAAGCGATTCGCGCATGCATTCCGAGAGCAGCCGCCAAAAGCGATCGTCGTTGATCATCTCAAGCGCCGGCACATCCAAATAGTCGAAATATATCGAGCGTCCGAGCAGATCGCGCCCGTGATAGCGCTCGTGAAATATCGCCGACTGAAACTTCTCGATGACCTGGTGCTCTTGCGCTTCGCTGGTTCCAAGCGCGTGCGAGCGCACGTGCGCGATGCGATGAACGAGCGGATGCGAGACCACGTCGACAGCCAGATGCGAGGCAAGCCCTAAGCACACTGCGAGCACCTGTTCGCGGCCAGGGCCTCCCGCTTGCGCGCTCGCGCGTCCATCACGCACTCGCCGCAGAAGCGCTTCAAGTAATTGGGTGGGACCTTTTTCGTGGAACGTATCGCCCCACGCAGATCGCGCTTGGGGCGCGCCGGCCACGTAACGCGCGAATGCGATCGGAAACCGTTCGAAGTACGCAAGATCCACCAAGACCGCACCGAACCGAGCAAGCGAGCGATGACGCCGCACGACGCTCGTTACCTCTCCCGCAACGGGCTCGACTGCGCCATGCACGCTCTCGTGAAGCGCCGTCATGTGCACTGCTTCGGTGGCCATGGGCGCCAGTCTAAGTCGTCATGGAGAGGCGCGGTAGTGCGCACATCTCCCCACTCATTTAAAAAATTCGACGTCTAAATCTTGGCGTTCAATCTAAGCGGCTACATGCTCAGTTCCAGATCGTGATGGATGGCTTGTCCCGGAATGGTCCGAAACCCGCAAGGGATCTCATCACGCGAACGAGGACTCCCACGAGTCCCCCCCGTCGAACGCTTCAACGAGAGCCTGGTTTCAATCAGACGCCCGTAAGCGCCGGCAGGTCCGGAGGAGGAATGCCCAACATGCACAGTACTAACGGCCTCTTACCCGAGGTGAGCTGCTTCTGAGCAGTTGTGGTCTCTCTGTACGGGTAGAGGCCTGACGACGAAAGCGGGCGGTCCCAAAAGGGCCGCCCGTTTTTCTTTGGATCTCATTTGAAGGGCGCCGTGTTACTGAATTCGCCCAGCCCGAATGCAGATCCGCCCCTTTCAGAAAGCTGACCTTGCTGCGTGCCTCGCGGTCTTCGACAGCAACGTCCCTTTATATTTCACGCAGGACGAGCGGCTGCTCTTCGAGGAGTTTCTTGCGAGCCTGCCTGGGCCCTACACGATTGTCGAAGACGCTGGCGAGGTCGTGGCATGCGGCGGCTTCGCGCGCAGCAATAGCAACTCCAACATCGTCAATCTTTGCTGGGGAATGGTCCATCGCGACAAGCACGTGAAGGGTTATGGCACGGCCATGCTCAAGGGTCGCCTTGCCGAGATCACGCAAAACCCCGAGATCGAATTCGTAGACATCAACACGAGCCAGCACACCGCACCGTTCTTCGAGAGCAATGGATTCGCGACGCTCTACGTGACCAAAGACGGCTATGGGCCCGGTCTCGATCGCTACGACATGCGTCTCACCGTTCGCCCTAAAATATAATGGGCACTAAAGAACGTACTGCTCGCCGAGCTGGCAAATGTGCAGATTGCGTTTCGTGATCTTAGCGAGCTCGCGCTCAACCTCATCCTGAAACACTGGTTTGATGTGGTAGAGCATGATCGGAAGGTTCGGATCGTTCTTTAGCTTCTCGAGCTCACGATCGAGTGTTTCCGGCGTGTGATGCGCGCTGTCCTTGGCGAGCTGGTGGTGCGCGTTCGGAAATGACACCTCCATCAAGAGAGCGCGCAGATTCTTCTGCGTGCCGAGCACCTCCCACAAGCGATCGGTGGGGCCCGTGTCGCCACTGTACGCGAGGGCCGCTGAGCCTGCGTCTACGATAAAACCGCATGTGTCGATGGTGTGATGCACCATCACCGGGGTGACTGCCGCTCCAGCGATTTCTACCGTTTTCTCCGCGACCAGCTCTTGAAAGACAAGCGTTGGTTCACCTCTAGGATTGGGGATTTGGCTAAAATCCGGCCAGACCACGTCATTGAAAAAGTGCGTCTTCAACGCCGCCAAGGTCTCTGTGGTCGACGCAATCACCAGTGGCCTACCGCCCATCTGACATCGGTTGTCGGCGAGCGTCGCCAAATCACGCACGTGATCCAGATGCGCGTGACTCACGAGCACGGCATCAATCGCAAGCTGCTCCTCAAGGGTGAGCATGCTCGTCACCGCACCGGCATCGATGGCAATGCGGCCGTTGATGAGAAAGCTCGAGGTGCGATGCTTGATCGTCTCGCCGCCATGGCAGCCGAGAACGCGCAGATCCATCAGATCTCCCCGGACTTCTCGCGTGCTGACAGAAAATCCAAAAACTCGTTCAAGCGTGCGACATCTTTGATGGCGAATCCCTCGCTCGACTCTTCGATGATGCCAAGACGCGCTAGGCGCTGAACGCTTCCGTGGGTTTGATCGGGGCTCAAACCAATTTGCTCGGCCAGCTGCTCGCGCGTCATCTTCACAAGCACCGAGCCGTCGGGACGCGTCACGCCCGTTGCATCCGCGTAACGAGCAAGACCAAGAATCACGCGCGCTTTCGGATCGCGATGCATCAAGATCTCGATCAAGGCGTCGGCATTGTCCAAACGACGGGAGAGCTTCTTGATGAGACGTACTGCGATCTCGGTGTTGCCAGTAACCATGGCTTCAAACTTCTTGGCATCGAGCACCAAGAGCTTCGCTGGCTCGATCACTTCAGCAGTCGCGGTGCGCGGTTTGCCATTGAGAATCGCCATCTCGCCCAAAAACTCGCCCGGCCCAAGCTCGGCGAGCACCTTGTTGTGGCCTTCCGCTTCGCGCGAGATGCGCACGCGTCCGCTTTGCACGATGTACATCGTGTCGCCCGGATCGTCCTCGCGGAAAAGCACGGTTCCAGCGGGGGCTTCTTTGCCGAAGCGCTCAAAAAGTTGTTCGTTGCTCGACATAGGAAAAGCACGATAGCGGAGGCGTTCCGAAGGGTCAAAGCCATCGCTTGCGCTTTTTTCCCCGAAATCAGGGGAAATCGGCATGCTTTGCGGACATGAAAGTACGCCTTCTTGCTCTTACGCTGTGTGCATTCGCGTTTGCCTCAATGGCAAGCGTTCTGCCCGTCCGTGCACAAGATCGACCGACCAGTGGCGATATGTCCGTTTCGAGTGGCCGCACTCTTGGCATTCGGACAAGCGTGCTTTCGGCCGGCATTGGGTGGCCGGGCTTGTGGGCCCAGTTCGACACTGGGCTCTCGTCGCGCTTCACGCTCGGCGTGCGTGTCACCGCGCTCTATGGATCGTCGATCATGGGTCTTGGTACCGGCATCGGCAGCGAAGTCGGTGTGCCGCTGCGTCTGCACATCTACGGTCACGAAGATCTGGACATCGCACTCACACTGCGGCCCTCGGTCGTGTTCGGACAGGGCGCTCTCGTCGGGCAGCTCAACACGTTTGCCAATGATTTCGGTTTTGGTTTGCGGGCCGAAGCGGGCGTCGTTCTTGGAATGAGACTTTCCCAGGCGGTCACCTTCGTGCTGGGAGTCAACGGCGGTCCCGGTTACGGATCGGTGCCCGACGCTGGCCAGGATCGCTTGCTCGGAACGCTGCGCAGCAATATCGGCATCGAAGGCCTGATGTCGCGCGACACCATGCTCTTTCTCTTGCTCGAAGGTGGTTACGGATTCGCGCCGGCCAACACCTTCGACAAGCACTTCGTGCTGAGCCTGTCGCTTGGCATCGCTTACGAGCTCTAGCTCTTTAGCGCGAACGGCCGCGATGCTTTTTGGAGCGACCGCGCGTTGGACCGACATCGGTGAGCGGATCGCGGCGCGGCTTTTTGGATGTATCCAGTGAGTTGACGACCGCTTCAAGCTCCGCCGTGTGCGCGCCCTTGCGACCCAACAACCCGAGCGCTTTCTCGAAGGTTTCGCGCAGATCGGGATCGCGTGTTTGCGCGCGCGCGACCAGCCAGTCTTGGCCACCGCGCATCGCGGCCACGCATGTCGCAACCGCTTGCGGCAACACATCGAGCAAGCGTCTGCGACCCGGACGACGCTCCGAAGCGCGGGTGGCCTTCTCGATCATCGACACGCCTTGATCGAGCAAGCCAAGCATTGCTTCCGGATCTTGCACAGTCGCCATTACGTGCTTTTGCGTAAGTGTCTCAAGCGCGACGGCGGCCGTGAAGAAATCATCCATCCAGCTCTGCGCTTCGATCAAAAACGAATCAGCGTTTCCAAGGCGCACAAGAACGGTGCCTATCGCTTCCGCGACTGACGCACGCACAAGAGCACGTTCATCATCTGCCATGTCTTTGAGCTCAGCCCACGCCGGACGTACATCGCGCTTCATTCGAACGAGCGCACCGAAACCATGCGCCGCTGCAATCAACAGAAATTCTTCCGGCGCATGAGGCTTCGCGTCGGTCTGCGTCATCTCGCGCAGAAGAGAAAGTGTGCGCGGATGATTGAGGCGCACCAGCTCATCGGCGAAACCAAGTGCGAGCTCACTATGCAATCGCAAACCCGGCGCGACGCTTGCGCGCGTGAGCAAATCGAAAAGCTTTCGATCGTCGGATGCCAGCGCACGCGGAAGCGCCGCTGCGATCACGTCGTTTCGAATGCCCTCTCGCCGTTGCTGCGTCATGGCGGCGGAGCATAGCGCTAAGCCTGGACTTTCCTCGCATATCGTCGAAGAACCGGGGTTTGGTCACTAAGTCATTGATATTAGGCGTTAATGGTCCTCTGCGCTCTCGCGCGCGACTGCGCTCACGCACACGGTCAATTTGACCCGAACGCCTCGCACCCTCAGGTTTGCCGACCTTGTCCGACGCGAAAACCATTCACTTTCTCTCTTTGGGCTGCCCCAAAAACCGGGTCGACACCGAAGTCATGCTCGGCGTCAGTGACCAGGCCGGATTTCGTTTGGTGGGCGCGCCCGAGGAAGCCGAAGTCATCGTCGTCAACACGTGCGGCTTCATTGGCCCTGCCAAGGAAGAGAGCATCGACGCGATTTTGGAAATGGGCCGCTTCAAGGAAGGCGGCAGCTGCAAGCGCCTTGTTGTCGCTGGCTGTCTCTCGCAGCGCTATCCAGAAGAGCTCGCAGCCGAGATGCCCGAAGTCGATCACTTCATGGGCTCGAGCGATATGCTCAAGCTACGCGACGTGCTCACGCAAGACGACGAGCACAAAGTCGCGCGCATGTTGGTCGGCAACCCGGCGCAGTACTCCTTCCGCGTCACCGACCCGCGACGCCTCTCGGTCGCCTCGCATTCCGCTTACGTGAAGATCGCGGAGGGCTGCAACCGCACCTGCAGCTTCTGCATCATTCCCGATCTGCGCGGCAAGCAGCGCTCGCGCCCCATCGAAGACATCGTGCGCGAAGTCGAGATGTTGGTTGCCAATGGCACGGTCGAGATCAACCTCGTCAGCCAAGACACCATGTCTTTCGGTCGCGACTTCGAAGAGAAGAAGACGCTTGCCGAGCTCGTCCGCAAAGTTGCAGAAGTGCCTGGTTTGAAGTGGCTTAGGCTCTTCTATCTATATCCAGAAACACTCACCGACGAGCTCGTCGAGTTGCTCGCGGACCATCCCGTGGTCGTGCCTTACGTCGATATGCCCTTGCAGCACGCCGCCGACTCGATGTTGAAGCGCATGCGTCGGGGTCACGGCGGCCCGCGCCTTCGTCGCGTCGTCGAAACGCTGCGTACACGTGTTCCCAATCTCACCTTTCGCACCGCGTTCATCGTGGGTCATCCAGGCGAGACCGAAGAAGATTTCAAAGAGCTCTGCGACTTTGTGAGCTGGGCTGAGTTCGATCGCGTAGGCGTATTCCGCTACTCGAAAGAGGAGGGCACACGCAGTCATGACATGGACGCCGATGTGCCGGCGAAAGTTTCCGCGGCTCGTCACCGCAAGCTTATGTCCCTGCAGCGTCCGATCAGCCGCAAGAAGTTGAAGGCGATGATCGGCCAAGACATCGAAGTTCTTGTCGAAGGCGAGAGCGACGAGAGTGAGTACCTGCTCGAAGGTCGGCATCGCGGACAAGCGCCCGAAATCGACGGTAAGATTTACTTGGCCAACGGCACAGCCAAGCCCGGCACGCTGATGCGTGCCCGCATCACGGCGGCTGCGGATTACGATTTGGTGGCCGATCTCCACGGCGAAGACGGCGCCCCCCAAGCGCCGCCTCCGGGCGCAAAGCGTGTAAAGCGTGCGCCTGTGAGGCTCCGCACGTTGGCGGGATGAAAACGCCTGCAATCCCTGGCAGTTAAGCGTTCACCGCGGATTTGACGGGCGAATCCTTCCGCCCTATAAACCGCGCTCTCGATTGCTCACGGAGATTTGAATGGCAACGCATATCACCACCGACTGCATCAACTGTGGCGCTTGCGAACCCGAATGTCCGAATCAAGCGATCAGCGAAGGCGACGAGATCTACGTAATCGATCCGAACCTGTGCACCGAGTGCGTTGGCTTCTACGATCATGAGGCGTGTCAGGCCGTGTGTCCGGTCGAGTGTTGCTTGCCCGATCCGAGCCATCCCGAAACCGAGCCCCTGCTCATTGAGCGTGCGATCAAGTTGCACCCTGAAGACGAAACGCTGCAAAAGCGCGCAACCGCCAACGACTATCCGTCGCGGTTCCGCAAGTAAGCGCCGTGCGCGACAGCCACGCTGCTGCGCTCGGTCTTGCGCTTACGTTTCTCGCCGGCTGTGCCAGCAGCACTCCCTACTTTTCCGGAGCGCGCACGACGCCCTCGGGACGCGCGGATGTATTTCTAGGCAGCGCCGTACGCGCACCCCTCGGCGATATTCGACGCAACGATCTCACACGCACAGATGAAGAACGCTCGCTCCTGACCTTGCTCGGCCGCGAAGGCGTCGCTCCCGTCGAAGGCGCACGTATCGGTCTTTCGGATCACGTGGATGTCGGCGTGCTTGTATCAGCAACGTCGGTTGCACTTGGCGCGCGCCGTGCGTTCGTACTCGATGAAGACACACGCATTGTTTTGGGCCTGACGCCGCGCATGGGCTTTCTCACGGGCGACGATGCGCGCGGTCTGTCGTTCGGCGTGGATGTACCTGCGGTGCTCGCGCTGAATTTTGCCGGGATCTACGAGGTTTGGACGGGGATCCGCGCGGGCATCGATAGCGCAACGGGCCGCGTCGGCGAGGTCACAGATCTCTCGATGACCGGTATTCGCGCAGGAGCTGTGCTGGGCGTAAGCGCTGGCTTTCGTACGCTCGCTGTGCTCGTCGAGCTCGCGGCCGACTACGAATGGTGGCGCGGATCGGTCGGCGCAAACGCAAGCTCGCTATCCGGTGTGGTGCTCACGCCGGCATTCGCAATTCGCATTCGCCTTTAGAACGCTGTAAACGAGAACGAAGGCTCAGGCCTTCGCGCTCGTGCTGCTCTTCTGGCTGGTGAACTTCTCGCCGATGAACGCGCCGAAGAGCGAGATCATGACGCCGATCAAGCCGCCGACGATGTACGCCGGAAGCGAAGGGTTGAAGGCATCGGGCGTCACCACCATCAAGTAGGCGATGGTCGGAACGGCTGCGATCAGTGCGCCCACAGCGGGTTCGAAAACGGTTCGTCCCGGCGAGACAACACCGATGAGGACTCCGCCGACCGACCAGACCCCGACCGCGATTCCAAGGCCGGCAAGGCCCTGAGGATCAAAGGTATTGATGACCATCGGGAGCGCGATCAACACGATCGCCTGAAGCACCAAAAAGACGCCGAAGGAGATGAACGCCCACTTCCAGTCGAAGGTCTCTTGCTGCCTGCTGCGCGCGTTGCGCTCTTCGTCGGTGTACTCGTTTGCGAGAGCGTCGATTTTCGCTCCGCATGAAACGCACCGAACAGTGTTCGGGGCATTGCTGAAACCGCACATCGGACACGTGATCTCGTTGGCCGCCATGGCTCTCCCTATATCTTCGGGTTCGGGGGCACAAGCCCAGCCGACCCGCAGCATTCTCACCGCACCGGCACAAAAAACGCAACCTTTGCGTGCATGAGATAGAAGGTGCTTCCTTGACGATGTCCTTCGTCTTTGCCTACCTTGCGCAGGTTCTAAAGGAGCTTTGTGGCCCGATTTATCGATGAATTGAAGCGAACTCACTACGCCGGAACGCTGCGCGAAGAGCATATCGGACAAGAGGTCGTCCTTTTTGGATGGGTTGCGAGTCGTCGCGACCAAGGCGGCTGCATTTTCATCGATTTGCGCGATCGCGAGGGAATTGCCCAAGTGATGTTCGATCCGACGGTCGACGCTGCCGCGTTCGAAGCGGCCGATCGTTCGCGCCGTGAGTGGGTTTTGGGGATTCGCGGCGTGGTCCGCGACCGCGGCACGATGCGCAATCCGCGCCTGCCGACCGGCGCGATCGAAATCGTCGCGCGTGAAGCGGTCGTCTTCAATAAGTCGGAGACACCCCCCTTTGAGATCCTCGACGACATCGACACCAACGAGGACAAGCGCCTGGAGTTTCGCTATCTCGATTTGCGCCGCCCGAAGTTGCAGAAAGCTTTGCGCGCGCGACATCTGCTTTCGCAAGCCACACGCAATCACATGACCGACAACGGCTTCCTTGAAGTCGAGACGCCCTTCCTTGTTAAGTACACGCCGGGTGGCGCGCGCAACTTCCTGGTACCGGCGCGGCTGCATCCGGGAAAGTTCTACGCGCTTGCCGAGAGTCCGCAGCTCTTCAAGCAGCTCTTGATGGTTGGCGGCTACGATCGCTACTTCCAGATCGTGCGCTGCTTCCGCGACGAAGATCTGCGCATCGATCGTCAGCCAGAATTCACGCAGCTCGACGTCGAGATGAGCTTCGTCAATCAAGATGACATTTTCACAATCATCGAAGGCCTCATCTTCAAAGTGTGGAAAGAGATCGCTGGAATTGATCTCCTCGCGAAATACCCGTCGGGAACTTTCCCGCGCATGAAGTACGACGAGTCGATGCGTCGCTTTGGCAACGACAAGCCGGACGTGCGCTTCGGACTCGAGCATATCGATCTCACCGAGCTCACGATTGAGCACGGCGGCGGTGGCGTTCCGATGCTCACGCCTCTTGCGGAAAAGTATAAGAGCGGCGAATTCCGTCGCGATCTTCCGCCCGAAATCGTCAAAGCGCTGGTCGTACCCGCGAGCGCAAACTTCTCACGAACGGAAGGCGACAAGCTCGAGGCCGTCGTGAAGGGCATGGGCAGCAAAGGTCTTGCGCGCGCCAAGGTCGGGCCGTCCGGCGAATGGACGCAGAGCCCTCTCGCCAAGAACATCAGCAATGAGTTCCGCGATGCTGTGAACGCTGCGTGCGGCGCCAAAGATGGCGACCTCATTCTTCTGCAGTTTGGTACCGCGTCGCAGGTCCACATGGTGATGGCGAACCTACGTCTTCATCTTGGAAAAAAACTCGGCCTCATTCCCGAGAGCGGCGCGGCTGGCAATTGGGAGTTCCTCTGGGTCGTAGAGCCGCCTCTCTTCGAGTACGACGACGAAGGCAAGCGGTGGGCCGCTGCGCATCATCCCTTCACGCGTCCGCACGACGCCTCACTCGAATTTCTCGAGAGCGATCCGGGGCGCGTACTTTGCTATCGCTACGACATTGTCTTGAACGGTTTCGAGATCGGCGGCGGCTCGATTCGTCTTCACGATCCCGACGTTCAAGCGAAGGTCTTTGGCGTGCTTGGCATTCGCGACGAGGATGCACGGCAGAAGTTTGGCTTCTTGCTCGATGCCCTTCGTTTCGGCGCACCGCCGCATGGCGGAATTGCATTGGGCTGGGATCGCCTCTCGATGTTGCTGACGGAAACAGAAGCGATTCGTGACGTGATCGCGTTCCCCAAGACGCAAAAAGCAAGCGATGCCATGACCGGAGCGCCCGATCGCGTGGCGCCCGAGCAACTGGCCGAGCTCAAGGTGAAGACGCTGGCCGAGTGAGGCTTTTGCCTTCCAGCGTTCTCTCCTTTAACGTTCTTCCGTGACGATTTGTCGATCCTGTGGAGATCAGCACGACGCGAGCACGTCGGTCTGTCCGCGTACCAACGAATCGGTCACGGTCGGGCCGTGCGGCACGACAATCGATCGCTACGAGATTGAGAAGCGCCTGGGCGGTGGAGGCTTCGGCTCGGTCTATCGAGCGAAACACACCGGCCTCGGCCAGCAGGTAGCGCTGAAGATTTTGCTTTCGCGCCATGCGCACAACCGCGAAGTCGTCGCGCGTTTTGTCCGCGAAGCGAAATCTGCCGCGAGCATCAAGAGCGGGCACATTGTCGCGGTCACTGATTTCGGCACGACGGCGGCCGGCGAAGCTTTCCTCGTGATGGAGCTTCTCGAAGGGCGCGACCTCGAGACCGTTCTAATCGAAGAGGGAAAATTCGCGATCGAGTGGGCGCTGCGTTTCACCGAGCAGATTCTCGAAGGCTTGGCATCGGCGCACGCGGTCGGTGTCATCCATCGCGATATGAAGCCGGCGAATGTCTTTGTGACGCGCGCGTCTGACGGATCTCCGTGGCTCAAGCTTGTGGATTTCGGCATCAGCAAAGCAGCAGCCCTCGGCACCGAGTCACAAGGGCTGACGCGCACAGGTGCCGTGATTGGCACGCCTTCGTACATGTCACCCGAGCAATTCACCGGAATGAGCGACGTCGATCACCGCACCGATCTCTACGCGGTGACGGTCATTCTTTATCAAATGCTCTCCGGACGTCTGCCGTACGAAGAAGAAACCTATGAACGCCTGATCTTGAAGGTTGTGACCGAAGGTCCGCGTCCCCTTCGCGCTATCGCACCCGAGCTGCCAGAGCCCCTGCTGCAACTCGTGGATAAAGGCCTGCAAAAAGAGCCTGCTGCGCGTTTTCAAAGCGCGCACGAATTCAAAGACGCCGTGCATCATCTGCTGGGTCGCGTGACCGACAGCGGTCGCCGCTCTGCGCCGCCCCCGAGCGCTGCCATCGGAAACACGCACGCGAACGCGCGCGCGCCGTCGCACATGCAAACCCCCGCCATGCACGCGCCCGGCATCCATACGCCTGCAATGCACACTGCTCTACCGCAGCACCAAACCCCGCAGCGCCAAACCCCGCACTACCAAGCGCCGCACTACCAAACGCCGCAGCCTCACTACCCAACTCCGCACCACGCGACACCACAACCGCATTACCCCACGCCGCAGGCGCACTACCCGACGCCGCAGCCTCATTACCCCGCGCCTCAGCACTACACGCCCACGTCGCAGGGTCAGCCAAGCACGCCGATGGCATTCGACCGGCATCGAACGCCTTCTCATTCGCAGTCGCGAGGTGGGCCAAGCGCAGTGTTGATTGCGTTCGCGATTTTCTGCGGAGTAGGCCTCCTCGGTTTGGTAGGGTTTTTGGTCTTCAGCTATGCGACGGAGAGCGACGACTCCTCGATGTTTGTCAGCTCGCCAGGCTCGCTGGCAGATGGCGCCGATATTACGTTTGACAGTGCCGCGGTAAGCAACGGAGACCCCGCGTTGATGTCTCGTGTTGAATCGGTGGCGGCGCTTGCCGAAGAAGAGCTCGATACGTGCCGTCAGCCAGAACGAGGCGTGCGTGTACATCTGGAGCTCGTGATCAAAAACAGCATGGTCTATCCGGGCGCGCCCACCAGCGACTCATTCGAAGAGCAGGTAGCACAGTGCTTGGAAGCGACCTTTGCGCAGCGAGCCAACGGAACCGGTCCGTGGCCCGCTGCCGAAGGCGTGACGATTAGCGCCTTCGCAAACGTTCCCCCGCTCTAGCTGCGCGATCAGTACGCCGGGCGCTCGATGTACAGGCGTGTGCCCGCACTCACACGCACACGCTTGCCGCGCCAGGTCACGTGCTTTGCGAAGATGGCAATGACCCACGCTGCGAAGACCAGACTGTCGCGCACAAGAACAAGGGGCATTGCGCGCAGAAAACCTGCTCGGCCTCGTAGCAACGTCCAGATCGCGTAGTCACGCAGCACTGTCGTTAGTAGCGCCCACGCGAAAGTGGAGATCAGCGGAGCGCCGAGCATCGCGCATACGCATGCAACAAAGAGCGGGCTTGCCAGGGGCTCGAGCACAAACGCAAGGGGCACCAAGCGAACGCGGATCATGCCCCACCTTACCTGCCGCATCACAAAGCTCTTTACCGACGTTTCGCGCACGACGTTTTGCAGCGGTGTGCGGGCCAGACGAACGTGCATCCCCGCTTCGTGGAACATGCGACCGATCACGTAGTCCTCGGCAAGCACATCGGCGACCGTTGCAAAGCCGCCCAGCTTCTCGAGGTGGCTTCGATGGAACACCATCGATTTTCCAACCACCGCAGGGTGCAAAAGGACTTCGTTGGATGCGGCAACACCCGCGGCAATCGTGCTGTTCAGATGCAAATTCTCGAGCGCAGCTCCAATGCTCTCTTCGCCTGTGCCCGCAAAGATGTTGGTGACGAGGCCAACGCCGGGCTCTGCCATCTGTCCACCCATTTCACGCAGGTAGTGAGCGGGCGCCCGAACGTTGGAATCACTAATGAGGATGAGATCGTTACTTACGTGCTCGAGCATTGCGCGCAGATTGCTCATCTTTGGATTGATACCAAAGCCACCTTCGTGCACGACAACGGTCGATCGAACGTGCGGAAACTCGTTTTGCATTCGCGTTACGAGTGCAAGTGCTGGATCGCGGCTTCCTTCGATGCCAAAGACAATCTCGAACGAGGGGTGATCTTGCTCGAAGAAGCTTCGGAGATTGGCCTCGAGATCTTCGTCGACCCCACACAAGGGCTTCAGGACGCTGACCGATTCGAGTTTCGCCGTATGCACCTCGGTCTTTGCAACCACGCGCCAGACCGAGACTACGGCGAGCACCGCCCACGCGGTCGCGACTGCCACCAAGAGCAGGATGCTGATGAAGCCCATAACTACCTCCGATGACGAGGTCTATTGCGAGCGGCGTGCCGGCTCCGCAAACGCGAAACCACATCGTTTTTTGGTGGCGTCCGTCGCTCGTTGGGCAAGCACCTTCACACCCTGACCCAAAGCTTCACGCCTAACGGGATTCGTAGACGCGTAGTTCGGGCAGTTCGAGCGCGGTCAAAAACCCGCCTTTGCCGCATCCCGTGTCCAGCGCGACGACGGAGTCACCGGCCCATAAGTCGGTGGGATCGTCGGGCGTGTACGAGGAGAGCTCGGGCGGAAGGCAGTCGGTCGTTGTGTGCCCAACAACGACGCGCTTGCCTCGGTATTCGCGAAAGAACGCTTCGGTGCGCAGCCAAAGTAGAATGTTCCGCGGCTCGACTTCCGATGGGTGCAAAAAACGTCCCTCTTTGCGCGGCAAGCCCGCGTGAACGTAGATCGCATGCTCGTCTTCGTGAAAATACGGCAGCGACTGAAACCACGACACGTGCTCTTCAGGAAAGAAGGCTCCCGAGAAAAGGATGTCTGCTTCTGCAGGTGTAGGCGTTTCGTCCAAGGCCGGCACAGGACCACTCGTATAGGAGCGCATACACGCGAGCGCGCCGTTTGTTGGGGGCATGACGAACTCGGGAAAACCGCGATCGATCACGCGCAACCACGCGTCCTCGTGATTGCCGCGCAGCGCCACAATGTCGGCAGGCGACTCGTCGGGCATCACTTTGCGCACGTACTCAACTACCTTCGAGGAATCGGGACCGCGATCCACGTAATCGCCAAGGAAGACGACTTTGTCGTCGGCATTGAGAGTCGGCATGCGACCCAACAACGCGAAGAGCTGATCCAAGTCTCCATGGATATCGCCGATCACAAAGGTACGCGTCGCCATGCACCAAGCGTACAACAGGTTCGCAACGGCACGAGGAAAGCTGCGTAACTACGGCGCGTTCTGCATTTCAAAGTGCAATGTGTGTGAGCCCCCGGTGATGGCTTCATGCATCACGCGGGCGTCAGAAACCGGCACGCCATCAAGAAACACGGAGGTCGGATAGAGAGCAGCTTCGCTTGCAAGCGGCGCCTCAATGGTGAGATCGCCTTCCGCTAAATGCATAGAAACACGAGTGAATATTGGACTTGCCAGGAGATACTGCGGCGTTGCCGCGATTGGATAGATGCCAGCAGACGCGAATACGAACCAGGCGCTCATCGTGCCCGCGTCGTCATTGCCTGGCAGGCCTGCTTCGTCATTGCCGTAACGCGACGCCAAAATCCAGCGCGTAATCTCAGCAGTGCGCGACAGAGATCCGAGCTTTGAGTACATGAACGCTGCGTGCAAATCGGGTTCGTTGCCGTGCCAATAGTAGGGGTCGGGACCGGCCGTGCGGGCCGCTCGCATTGAACGCGCAAAGAAGTCATCGAGGCGCGCAAGAACGACGTCGCGCCCACCGAGTAGCTCGGTGAGCCCACTAAGATCATGCGGCGCGTACCAGACGTACTGCCAGGCATCACCTTCGGTGTAGTCGTCGGTCCATGCGATAGCGCTTTCAAGTTCGCTAAACGTTCCGTCTCGCGAGCGGGCGACCATGAAGCCTTGCGCAGCGTCGTAGCTATTGCGGTAGTTCCGCGCGCGAACATCGAAGAGATCTTGGTCACTCGACTCGCCCAGAAACTCCGAAAGCCTCGCGAGCGCGAAGTCGTCGTACGCGTATTCGAGGGTCTTCGAGGTGCTGCCGCCACCGGTTTCGCTCGGCACGTAGCCAAGAGCCAGATAGTCTTCGATGCCGTCGCGCCCGCCGTAGCGCGCGCCCGCTGGAACAGGTCCCATCGCAGTACTTCGCAGCGCCTCGTATGCAGCGCGGACATCGATATCATCAATGCCCTTGGCCACGCTGTCGGCAAAGACGATCGCTGCGCTTTCGCCAACCATTCCGCCTGTGTAACCGATGCCCAGTGGCCAGCGATCGATGTAGCCGCCGTCGTTCGCCATCGCGATCATCGACTTCAACATGTCGCGCTGCTCAGTCGGATAAAGAAGCGTGAGCAAAGGATGCTCCGTGCGGAAGGTGTCCCAGAGAGAGAAGTCGGTGTAGTAGCGAAAATCGGATGCGACGTGCACCTCGCGATCCATTCCGCGGTAGCTCTTGTCCACATCCATCGCCAACGTCGGCATCAAAAGCGTGTGGTAGAGCGCCGAGTAGAAGCGCTCGAAGTCCGATGAATAGCGACCCGCAAGCTCTACCTTGGCAAGGCGTGCTTCCCACTCTCGTGTCGCGCTGGCACGAGAGGCGTCAAAGTCGATCGGCATCGCTTCTGCAAGCAGGTTCATGCGGGCGTGGTCGACGTCCACGAATGAAATCGCGACCGCCCCTTCGATCGGCGAGCCATCGCTTACATCGAATGCAACGTATGCACCGGTGCTGGCGCCGTCACGCGCCGTTTCGTTATCGACGAGTTCGCCGTCCTGCCAAACGCCAAAACGAATGAAGGGTTCGCTGAAACGCGCCGCGAAATAGACCGGCATTCCCCCGAACCTTCCTGAGTAGCCGCCTTGAAAATGCGCATAGCCGCTGAGCTCGTGAGACGCGCGGTCCACGCGTATTTGTGCATCGATGACTTCCACGTCGGACGCAGCGTGAGCGTTGTCGAACACCACCACCGCGTCGCTGTTCGCAGGAAATGTCCATCGATGGATGCCGACGTGCGCCGTGGCAGTGAGCTCAACGCGAACGCTCGTATCTGCCAACGTGACTGCGTAGTAGCCAGGTGACGCCTCTTCGGTTTGATGCATGAAGCGCGAGCGGTACCCACTCTCATTGGTCTTCGCGCTCGACATGCCCACGGTCGGCATCAGCGAGACCACCGTGTAGTCAACGATGCCCGTACCATGCATGCGCGTGTGACTGAACGCGTCGATGTGCGAGTCGCCGTACGAATAGCCACTGCAGTGCGCAAAACTTGGAGCTGTTCCGTTGTTGGACGTGTCGGGGCCGGGCTTGGCTAGGCCGAAAGGAAGCTGAGGTCCCGGGTAGGCGCTGCCCGTGCCATAACCCAAGCCTCCGGTCCCGATGAACGGATTGACGTAATCGACGTAGGGAGCGTGCGCTGCCACGGATTCGGGCTCCCCCAGATCGACTCCTGCATCGCTCTGCAGCACGGAGTCTGCGTTCGAGCACGCAGCGAGTAGCAACGTTGACCCGATCACAATCACGGAGCGAAAGAGCACGCTGCATCATAGGATCATTCGGCGCCATTCACGAGATGTGCTAAACGCCGGGCGATGGACGCGCGGCGCAAAAGCCAGATCAAACTGACGCTCGCCTTGGGCAGCATGCTCGCTGTGCTTGGCGTTACATTCGTCGCGTACAACATCGAACGAAACATCCGCTCGAAGAAGACCGTCGCTCAAAGCTGCACGATGATCCGCGCGGCCTTGGCCACCGACTTCTCCATGGAGGTTTTGCGCACCGTCTACGAAAGCGACGCTGCGCTCGTAAGCGGGGCGCTGCACGAAGGTCTCGATGTGCAGTGCAATGCGGCGCTTGATAATCTCAGTTGGTACCGTTTCAATATGTTCGGTGTCGTGCGCGTGACGCGCAGTGCGGCAAGGGAAGATCGCCTCATGTCGGCGTTCGATGCCGCGCACACACGCTGCCCTGAAACCTACGCCGCGGCACTTGAGGGAATGCCGGGGCGCCAGAGTCACGAGCGCGCGCTCGAATACGGCCACACCATGTGCGATCGCTTGGAGCACAACGTGCGGGGCATTGCAGCGATACCGCTTGCTGACTATGGCGCGTGGGATTGGGCAGCGCGCGTCAATGCTCTTGCCCACGATGTGGCACTCGCTCAAGAAGGCGTGAGCGCCGCGCCGTCTCCTTGGTGATGCGTCAGGACATGAGCTGACGGATTTCGGGTTTGCGAGCCTGAATCATCGTCACTACGTAGTACGCAATCTTTAACGCAAGCCACGCGAAGCCACCCACGATCGCAACGGTCGTGTCGACCATGCGCTGCTGAAAGCCCGAGAGCAGATGCGACGCGCTCGACCCCGCGACACAACAAAAGCTGAGTGAACTGTGGATCAGAGCCACGATGCACAGCACCTTGAAGAAGGTCGGCAGGCTCGGGCGCGTCCGATCGTCCATCGCGAGAAACCCTATCATGCGCCGATGAATTGACGCGTTGGGGCCAGCCACCGAAGATGCGGGCGCGATGGGGCTGCTGCCGAAAGCCAAGGATCTGCCAACGGTGCGCTTCATCGCGCAGGGACTCGCGTGCGGCGTGCCATTGGCGAGCTATTTCGCCACTGCATCCGCGTATGATTATTGGCTCGACTCGGGGGAGTTCGTCGCGGCCGCTCGCAACCTGGGCATCGCGCACCCACCAGGGCATCCGCTGAGCGCGCTCGTCGCTCACATTCTGACTTTCTTTCCAATTGGCCCGATGGCGTTTCGCGTGGCGTGCGTGTCGGCGATCTTCGCCGCGGTTGGCGCGGCAGCGCTCTTTCGCGCGATCGAAACCACGGTGCGCGCAATGGGGATTACCAGTGGGTGGATCTCCTTGCCGCTCGCCTTGTGCGCGTCATGGCTCTGTACGTGTTCACCGGGCTTTTGGTTGCAAGCCATTCGCCCTGAGGTTTATGCGTTGCACGCCTGCCTCGCATTCGTTGCGATCGAGCGCATCGTGCATCTTGAAGCCGAGTGGCCAACCAACGATGTGCGCCCTCTTTACACCGCGTGCCTGTGCATTGGCCTTGCACTCGCCAACCACCACTTCCTCGCGTTCCTTTTGTTGCCGGTCTTAGCGCCAACGCTCGCACGTGTTCATCGTGTGCGCGGAGCACGTGCCTTACTGCTCGCTTCCGCTAGCACCTTGGTGGGGCTTGCAACGTACCTTTACTTGCCGTTGCGCGCGGCCCGTGCGCCTATTCCGAATCTCGGGGCGCCGACAGATCTTTCGCGCATCTTTTGGGTCGTTAGCGCACAGGCATTTCAAAAGTCGTCGGGCTCGACACCGCAGCCCATGGGCGAACGCTTTCTCGATGTGCTCGTGCACATGGTCGACACGATGCACGTTGTCCCACTCCTGCTGGCGGTCGTAGGGCTCTACGTCTTGGTACGTCTTCCCGGCGCGCGACGTCTCGGCTGGGTGTGGGGAAGCGTGTTGCTCTTCACGTTCGTCGCACGCGCATGGCTGGGATTTGTTCGGTCCAATCCTGACGCGCTCGGTTACCTGATGCCTGCGTTCGGCGCTGTGGCAGCTCTCGCCGCGGCCTTCGTCGCCAAACTGCTCTCGCTTCTCGGCACGACTGAAACGCGCGGCGCGAGCAAGAGCGCCGTTCTCGTTGTGTTAGCGCTTTGCATCTTTTGCGCGATGGAGGCGCAACGTACCTCGCGTCAAGTATCACTCGCCCGCTTTTCGGCCACCGATGATTTCGACGACGCCCGGCGACGTGAGCTTCCTTATGGCGCTGTCGTTCTCGCGCACGCGCCGGGCACGATATTTCGCCATTGGGGGAGCGAAGCGAGCGATCGCGTTCGGCCCGACCTCACCCTCATTCCCGTTCCATTTCTTACTTACCCCGGGATGGTCGATGAGTTGATTACGCGCGATCCCGATGTCGCGCCCCTCCTGCGGGGCTATCTACTCGACGGCCAGCTCCGCGCTGGTGAGCTTCAAAGTCTCGCATCCGATCGCCCGGTCTTTGTCGAGCTCGATCTGCGCCTGTCTGCAGAAGCGATGGGCACGCTTGTTCCGGCTGGCGGCATGTACGAGGTGCTCGCGGATGGAAGCTCCGAAACGGACGAGCACGTCGGTCGCGCAAGTCGCCAGCGCACGCTTCAGCGTTTGTACACACGCCTTGGTCGCGGGGTCGCTGAGCCGGAGACCCGCTCCGTGTTGCTTTGGACGCATTACACCGACGCCCTCTACTACGCATCCGTTGGAGATCGTATTGGTGCGACCGCCTCGCTTGATCGAGCGCTGGCACTCGATCCGATCGATCGTTCGCTGCTCGCTCTGCAGTCGATGGTGAATGACGAAACGCACCGTGGTCGAATCGACGTCACACGCTTTTTGGAAACGCATCCACGCTGAGCGCACACTCGCACCCGAGGGGATGAGCATCCCGCATGAAAAAGAAGACTGAGAAAATCGTTTCCGACGGCAAGGCGCTAACGACCAACCCTTTTGCCGCGCTCGTATCGCTCCAGAACCAGCTGCCTTTGGGCGACAAGACCATCGCACCCGAAGCGAAGTCGGCTTCGCCCAAACCTTCGCCGTTCGCCGCGCTTGGCAAAGTGGTGGTGAAAAAGGAACGCAAGGGGCACGGAGGAAAGACCGTGACCCTCGTGCAGGGTCTCTCGCGCAGTTTGCTTGAAAGCACGTGTGCGGAAATGAAGAAAGCTCTCGGATGCGGCGCGCGCGTGGAAGAGGATCTCGTCGTCTTGCAAGGCGAGCAAGTCGATCGCGCTTGCACCTGGCTCACTCAGAAAGGCGTCACCAAAATCGTGCGCGGAAGCTGAAAGCTTCAGTACGCGCCTTGAGCGCGCGCGCGCTCGCCTGCACGACGAGCCACCTCGAGAAGCTGCCCGCGGTAAGGTTCTGGAACGCTTTCATCAAGTGAGATGCGCCAGCCCCCGCGTCGTTTGTAAAGAACGACTGGCGCCCCCTGCGCCGCCATCACGCGCGCCTTGTCACTGGCGATCGAAGTTCGCAACGCGTCACGATTCTCCACCACCGAGCCGACAACGTAGCCCGCGAGCGCCTCATCGCCGGCGCCTTGAAAGCGGTCAAAACACGCGTGGTACGAATCGGCATTGCGCAGATGCAACTGTCCCGCGCGTCGCATTCTGCGCCCTTCGTCCGGCGACACGTGCTCAAGCCCATAGGCGCGGAGCATCGTCTCGATCGTGCGCTCGGGCGTCGCGTAGTGCGGATCGAGCGCCGTCACGTCGTCGCAACCGGACATAAACAAGGCACTCGCCAGCAAAGCCGTGAGAATTCTCATAAATGAGCTTATCGCGCGCTCGTCATACGCCTGGCAAATCTTTGCTGAAAGCGTTGACCTGCACCTCTCGGTGGTTAGCTTCTTCTGCAACCTCGAGGTGAGCTCATGCGACTGGATCGACTGACGACGAAAACCCGTGAGGCCCTACAAGCCGCGCAAAATAGCGCGACCGAACAAGGGACGCCCGAGCTTTATCCCGAGCACATTCTCGTCGCTCTGCTCGAGCAGGTGGACGGAGTTGCTCAAGCGGTTGCCAAGAAAGCCGGCGTCAATCCTACCGCCATCACGCGGGATCTGGCTGCGCGCCTCGCCTCGATGCCGCGTGTCCAAGGCGGCGCTGAACCTGCCCTGTCGCGCCGTTCGCGCGATCTATTTACGCAAGCCTGGAACGAAACGACCGCACTGAAGGACGAATACACCTCGGCCGAACACGTACTTCTGGCCGCAACGAAGCAGCGGGATGAAGTCCTGAAGCTTTTTGAGGCGCATGGCCTCACGCGTGAAAAGTTAATCGCGGCCGTGAAGGAAGTGCGCGGCGCCCAGCGCGTCACAGATCCGGAAGCCGAGGGAAAGTTTCAATCGCTGGAAAAGTACACGCGCGATCTCACGCAAGCAGCGCGCGACGGCAAGATTGACCCCGTCATCGGTCGAGATGAAGAAATTCGTCGTGTCATGCAGGTGCTCACCCGCCGCACAAAGAACAACCCCGTTCTCATCGGTGAACCGGGCGTCGGCAAGACCGCGATCGTCGAAGGCATTGCGCATCGCGTCGCCCAGGGGGATGTGCCCGAGAGCTTGAAGGACAAGCGCATTTTGGCTCTCGACCTCGGCGCCTTGGTCGCTGGCTCAAAATTCCGCGGCGAATTCGAAGAGCGTTTGAAAGCCGTTTTGAAGGAGATTGAGCGTGCGGAGGGCGGCGTCGTTCTCTTCATCGACGAGCTGCACACGCTGGTCGGTGCAGGCGCAGCCGAAGGCTCGATGGACGCCAGCAATATGCTCAAGCCGGCTTTGGCCCGAGGCGAGCTGCGTTGCATTGGCGCGACGACCCTCAACGAGTACCGCAAGCATATCGAAAAAGACGCAGCGCTCGCGCGCCGCTTCCAACCGGTTTTCGCAGGCGAACCAAGTGTCGAAGACACCATTGCGATTTTGCGCGGCTTGAAAGAGCGCTACGAAGCGCACCACGGCATTCGCATTCAGGATGCTGCAATCGTCGCCGCCGCAACTCTTTCGCACCGTTACATCACAGATCGCTTCTTGCCCGACAAGGCCATCGATCTGGTTGACGAGGCCGCGAGCAAGCTGAAGATGGAAATCGATTCGATGCCGCAAGAGATCGACGTCGTGGAACGTCATCTGATGCAGCTCGAGATCGAGCGACAAGCGTTGAAGAAAGAACGCGACGCTGCGAGCAAGAAGCGCCTTGAAGTCTTGGATCGCGAAATCGCCGATCAGTCGGAAAAGCGCGATGCCATGCGCGGTCAATGGATGCGCGAGCGCGAGCTCATCGAAGGCATGCGTGCGCAAAAGGCTCGCGTGGAGACGCTGCGCACCGATCTCGAGCACGCGCAACGCGTCGCCGACTTCGAGACGGCTGCTCGCATTCAGTACGGTGACATTCCCGCCGCTGAAAAGGCCGTCGCGGAAGCCCAAATCAAGCTCGGCGAGGCGCAGACGTCGGGCAGTTTCCTAACCGAGGAAGTCACCGACGAAGACATCGCTGCCATCGTCTCAAAATGGACGGGCGTGCCGATCCGCAAAATGCTCGAGAGCGAAAAGGCCAAGCTGCTTGGCATGGAACAACGCCTCGAGGAGCGAGTCGTCGGCCAACACGATGCGGTTGTCGCTGTCGCGAATGCTGTACGCCGCGCACGCGCCGGTCTTGGCGAGGAGAATCGCCCCATTGGCTCCTTCCTCTTTTTGGGACCGACCGGCGTCGGCAAAACGGAGCTCGCGCGTGCGCTGGCCGAGTTTTTGTTCGACGACGAACGCGCCATGATCCGGATCGACATGAGCGAATATATGGAGAAGCACTCCGTCTCGCGCTTGATCGGTGCCCCCCCGGGCTATGTCGGCTACGAAGAAGGTGGTCAGCTCACCGAGCCGGTCCGTCGTCGTCCCTACAGCGTCATCTTGTTCGACGAAGTCGAAAAAGCACATCCGGATGTCTGGAACACTCTGCTGCAGGTTCTCGATGACGGACGTCTCACCGACGGCCAAGGCCGTACTGTGGATTTCAAGAACGCAGTAATCATCCTCACCTCGAACGTCGGTTCGCAGCACATCATGTCGATCGACGACGAGACGCGCATGCGTGCAGCGGTTATGGAGGATCTGCAAAAGGCCTTCCGCCCGGAGTTCCTCAACCGTCTCGATGAGACAGTGGTCTTCCATCGACTGGATCGCGCGCATCTACGCCACGTGGTCGACATTCAGCTGGCGCGCTTCGCGAAGCGCCTCGCCACGCGCGAGCTTTCACTGGAAATGAGTGACCAGGCGAAGGACTTCCTCGGCAACGCGGGTTACGATCCGGTTTACGGCGCGCGCCCCTTGAAGCGAGCGATCCAGAAGCACCTGGAAAACGCGCTCGCGCAAGAGATATTGGCGGGACGGTATCAACCAGGAGACGCAGTGGTGGTCGATATCGTCGCAAGCGGTGAATTGGGCTTTGGGCGGAAGACTGCTGCCCAGAAAGCCCAGGCTCCGGCCGAAAAGATCGCTCATAAGCCCGCTTCCGCCTAATTGCGATCGGATCAAAGGTGAGAACTCTTGCGCCCTGTCTGATGCCGTGCATACTTGCGCGCCCCGTCGAAAGAGCGAGAAGAGGACCGGAATGATTGGAGAAGCCGTACAGTGCAAGCCCCTTGAAGTCGTCGTTGGCGACAAGGGCATCGAGCGCGCGATCAAGCATTTGAAGCGCAAGATGGCCGCGGAGGGCATCCTTCGCGAGCTCAAGCGCCGCCGTCATTACATGAAGCCGTCGATCAAGCGTCGTAAGAAGGAGTCGGAAGCGGCTCGTCGTCGCCGCAAGCGCGCCAAGCAAGTGCCGGGCGTGATCGGATAGGCAGAACGGTTCGCGCGCATCGCTTGACCGCACGCATCGTCGTGCGGTCGCGATATGCACGCGCTATGAAGTACTCGATGCGTCTTCGCACAGCGTTTGTCGTCGCGTTCATGTGGCTTGCGTCAGCGAGCATAGCGGCAGCTCAAACCGTGATTGCCATCGAGACAGCGCACGATGCCGACTTTTCGGCGATCGTCGCGCATAGTTTTTCGGCGCAGCAAAGTGTGCGCACGTTGGGCCGAGTCGCGCACCACGCCGACGTTGTGCCCATGGCAACGCTCGCGCCCGATGGCCGAGCGCTTGCGCTCTTGAACGTGAGTAACTCGGGCGAGCCTCGTCGTCACACAGACCTTTTGCTCTTTGACATCGCCACCGCGCAGTCGCGTGTTTTGCTGACAGGCCTACAGCAGGTGCCCGCAGCATTCTCCGCGGATAATCGCGAAGTCTTTGTCGTGCGGTCCGAGGCAATGCCACCTCCCTCCGACGAGGAAACGCGGCACGGGCGACTTGAAGACGAGCGTCTCACCGTGCTCGCGGTGGACGCTCGCTCGGGACGTGTACGCGAAGTTAATTCGGACATTGCGTACATGCTGCATCCCATCGGCGTTGCGCATTCTTCGGAGCTGATTGCGATTCGCGCGTCGTGGGGCGGCGGCAGCATTGTCGCCATCGACACGCGGTCGGGCCGCACGCGCACTCTTGTGCGCTCGTCGATGGATGCTTTTCGCGACGCCAGTTTGAGCACCGACGGACTCTCGGTGGTCGCGTTGCGGCGCGACGCCCGCAGTAACGACGTTGTGCGCGTTCGCATTGAAGACTCCGTGGTTGAAACCATCGCGACGAACGTTTCGAGCGACGCGGCTCCCATCGCAGTCGGCGCTAGCTCTTCGCTCTTGACCTCGGCGCATACAGACGTGCGCATGATCGGCCCAGGCTCCGTCTTCACGCTTTGGTCAAACGGCAATGCGCGCTGGCTTCACGCGATTGCTGCGACGAACGACGCCCGCCTGATCGTTCTCGAGTCGATTGGCTCAGCTTCACGCGAAACGTTGGTGCTTCAGACGCAAACGGGCGCCTGTGCGCCGCTCTCGGTACCCTCGAACGTCGTTGTCCACGTAGCGGGTATTGCTGGAGCGCTGCCATGAAACGCGCTCTTTTTGTGCTGATCGTGATGAGTAGCGCGATGGTCAGTACGCGCGGCAGTGCCGATTGCCCCGAGCCGGCCGTTGAAGGCGTGCAGCCATGCGACGCCGCGCTTAGCACCGCGTTCTCGCGCGCTGCCGCAAACTCCCTTGGCTCGGACGGACCCGACCTTGGCATGATCGGCGAAGGTCGCCCTTCAAGCTCCGTGAGCGCTCGCTTTCCGTGCGCGCTGCTCGCCGCCATCGGCCAAGTGGAATCCACGTGGCGTCAGTTTTCCGCGACCGGCACCTGCGGGGGAACGGGACCCACGTTGATCTCGTTCGACTGTGGCTACGGCGTCATGCAAATCACGAGCGGCATGGACGGCACTGCCGGCTTTGATCCGCCGAGCGTCGCACGGGGCTTTGTGTACAACGTCGGTACCGGCGCGCGCATCCTTGGTCAGAAGTGGCGCACGACTCCTTACGTGGGCGTAAACAATCCCGACCTTGTCGAGTGTTGGTATTACGCGGTCTGGGCCTACAACGGCTTTAGCTACATTAACAACCCGCACAATCCCCGCTACGCCGCAACGCGAATGCCCTACCGTAGCGACGCCGGTGGCGCACGCAGCGACTATCCCTATCAGGAAGTGGTGTGGGGATATCTGCGAAGCCCAGTCGCCGATCGTTGGCCAACGATCGAAGTGAGCTATCCGGACGACGATGAAATATGCGGCACAGCAACCAGCTGCTTTCCTGGCAATTTGAGCATGCCGATGCCGAGCCACACGGGCGCTTGCGCAGGCCTTCCCGTCGAGCTCGACGCGGGCGTTGCACCGGACGCAAGCAGCGACGCTTCGATGCTTGATGCTGCGCTTCTTGATTCCGGCGATGTCGACGCGAGCAACTTAGATGCATCACGTATCGACGCCCCGGCTTTAGACAGCGGCGTAGTCCATCAACCGCCTTCTGGATGCAGCTGCAGCGCCGCGGGAGCGCGGTTGCATGAACGCAGTCTGCTTGCGCTAGCGCTGGGGCTGCTGCTCGTACTCGCTCGCAAACGCGCGCGTCAATAACACGATACGGGCGGACACCACTCCGTATAGTTCTCGCTCTCGACGTCAGGCGTCACGACAACTAAATACGAAGGCCCCCCGTAGATACTTCCCTCGTTGTTCTTGACGAGATAGCGCAGACCAAATGCGCGGCGACAATCGCGAGGCGCCATCGCACCGGCGAAAAGTCGCACTTCGAAAAGAAGCTGCGTCGTGCCTTCTACGCCTTCGAATCGCTCGGACTCGCTCAGGATGCGAAAGACGTTGGCGCGCGGGTAAGCATCACTAGCGAACGCTGCCTGGACTAAATCCGTAGCCACGACACCCATCGCGCGAACGGCATTGCCCGACGCTGAGTAGCCCGAAAAGGTCTCGCCCATTCCGCGCACGCGTACCATCGGCATCACCGAAAGAGGCGCTGTCGCGCCTTCACTAATGTAGACGACGCTCTCGCGAAGGGGCTGCGCTGGCATGCGCGGGTCTGCGTTCAACGCACGCTCGACATCGTCGGGAAAGCCATCGCCGTCCGTATCGGCATCAAATGGATTGGTGCCCACGCTTTCTTCCGTTGCATCACAAATGCCATCCTGATCGGAATCCGTACCGACAGGCGGGCCATCCTCTGTGCTCGCATCACGCTCAGAAATGCCTGGCTGAGAAAGCGCGCACGCGCTCAGCCATGGCAACGCGGCACTGACTAGCACGCACCAAGGCGCGCTCATTCTAAGCATGCCTTGCAAGGTGCGCGACCGCTCCCGCGTGGTCAACCTCCGGTTGAACTCGAGGGAGGAGCGCGTTAGCGTCCGCCCGCGCAACATCATCTAAGGAGGCGCGGGTGACACTCAATCTTTCTGCGGTCGGAAAAACGACCGCCGAGCTCGTTCATACGTACACCTGGAAAGATGTGGTGCTCTACGCACTGTCGATCGGCGCCAAGCGCGACGGCGAGCTTGCCTATCTCTTCGAAGGCGAAGGCCCAAAGGTGTTTCCGTCCTACGCCGTTGTCCCGGCGTTCATTGCGAACGCGGCGCTCTTCGACGCCATCGGCGGCAACATGCTCGGCGTCGTGCATGGCGGCCAGGCCATCCGTTTGCACAAGCCGTTCGCGCCCGCCGGAACACTGAAGACGGTCGGCAAGGTCGCTGGCGTCTACGATCTGAAGCGCATGGCGACGACCATCGTGACCACTGAGACACGCGATGAGAAGGGTGAGCTTGTGTGCGAGACCGAGTGGTCGATCATCTATCGCCTCGATGGTGGCTTTGATGGACCGCCGCCTCCGAAACGTGACGAAGCCAAAGCGCCGGCCCGCCCGTGCGACTGGTCATTTGAAGAGTCGACATCGAAAGAGCAAGCTGCTCTCTATCGTTTGAACGGCGATCTCAATCCTCTGCACATCGATCCAAAGATCGGCGAGTCAGCAGGCTTTGGACATCCGATCCTTCATGGCTTGTGCACCTACGGTTATGTTTGTCGCGCGGTTATCGCCAATGAATGCGCGGGAGATCCGAGCAAGCTCAAGTACTTGTCTGGGCAGTTTCGTAAGCCGGTTTGGCCGGGCGATACGCTCATCACGGAAGGATGGCGCGAGGACGGACGCATCGTTTTGCGCGTTTCGGCCAAAGAGCGCCCGGGGGACTACGTTTTCAGTGGTGGATACGCGACCTTAGGCTAGTCATACTTGGGCTAGAGGTTTTCGATGGGTGCGGAAGTAAGCGATCTCATTTACGACTGGAACGCCGTCGAGCGCCGTTCGGCGGTAGCCATGCGTGGCGTGTCACTGCTTGACGAAACGCTGCGCGATGGAATTCAAAATCCATCGGTCGTCGATCCGAAGATCAGCGACAAGCTCGAAATCTTGCATTTGCTCGATGAGCTCGGTGTCGAGTACGCCGACGTCGGCCTGCCGGGCTCAAGCCCGCGCGCCTTTGATGACGTGCTACGCATCGCCAAGGAAGTCGTCGACTGCAAGATGAAGATTCGCCTCGGCTGCGCGGGGCGCACCGTCGTGAGCGACATTGCGCCGATGGTGGAGGTCTCCCAGCGCGCCGGCATCCCGATTGAGGTGATGACTTTTATTGGCTCGTCGCCGATTCGCGCCATCGCCGAAGATTGGTCCGTCGAGCTCATTCGCAATCGCTCCATCGAAGCCATCGACTTTGGCGTAAAGAATAATTTGCCTGTCACCTACGTGACGGAAGACACCACGCGCTCCAAGCCCGAAGTGTTGCGCGAGCTCTTCGTCGCTGCGATCGATCACGGCGCAACGCGCCTTTGCTTGTGCGACACCGTCGGCCACGCGACCCCGGACGGCGTGCGCAATCTCGTCCAATTTACCCGCAAAATCGTCGCTGAAAAGGGCGTTGAGGGCCAGGTGCTCGTCGATTGGCATGGCCACAACGATCGCGGCCTCGCTCTTGAGAACGCGTTGTGGGCATTCGAGTTTGGCGCCGATCGCGTGCATGGAACCATCCTTGGCATCGGAGAGCGTGTTGGAAACGCGCCGCTCGATTTGATGCTCTTGAATCTGAAGCTGCTCGGGGAGCTTGGCGATCGCGATTTATCTAAGCTCTACGAAATCTGCCAAGTAGTCTCGCGCGCCACGCAGTTTCCGATCCCGATCAACTACCCGGCCGTGGGCGACGACGCCTTCCGCACCGGTACTGGCGTCCACGCGGCGGCGATCATCAAAGCGCAAGCCAAAGGCGATGCGTGGCTCGCCGATCGCATTTACTCCGGCGTTCCCGCCAGCATGTTCGGTCGCGAACAAGAGATCACCATCGGTCCGATGTCAGGTCTTTCGAACGTACAGTACTGGCTACGCCGTCGCGGTCACGAAGTATCACAAGACTTGTGCGAGCACATCATCAAGGTCGCAAAGCAAAGTGATCACATGCTCACGAACGACCAAGTAAACGCCATTCGGGACGCGCATTTAGCCAGTCGCAAAAGCTGAGGCGCACTTCGCCGCGAAATCTAGCGCGAAGGCGCGTGGGTCTCATGGTGCGCGTCGCTTGGCTCAAGCACGCGCGCGTACTGCATCATCATCCACGCCGTGAGCACTAACAAGAGCATCACGCCCAAAGCGAGAATCGGCATGGTCCCGCGGGGCCCCGATTTTTCGCTGAATTTGTCGCGAAAATAGCGACCTCCGCTGCGCGCGCGCAAACGCGCCTGCACGCTGCCAACGAGATCTGGCACGTGCAGCTCGTCCGCTTCATCAGCCAGCGCATGCGTCGAGCGAAGCAAGCTTACAAACTCTTCGTACTCACTCCGCAGCTCGTCATCGGAAGCCAGCGCCGCGTCAAACGCCGCCTTGTCCGCCGGATTCAATTCATTGTCGTAAGCTGCGCTGAACTTCTCGCGCGCCTCGTCGTTACTGAGCGTCACTTCGCCCCCTTGTATTGTGCTTGCACGTGTTCTTTGAGCGCGAGGCGTGCCCGATGCAAACGACTTTTCACGGTGCCCTCTGGCAAGCCCGTGATCGACTGGATCTCTTCATACGACATGCCTTCAATGTCGCGCATCACAACGAGCGTTCGATGCTCTTCATCAAGCGAGGATAGTGCGCGCTGGACGATGCTCTCGGTCTCTTTGCCTTCGGCAACCTGGTCGGGTCGATCGATCTTGGAGCTTGTTTGCATCGTCGCGCTCTCGACGGAGTCCTGCTCGGAGAGCTCGTTGAACTCCTGCTTTTGCCCGCGGGCCCGTCGCCCCAAATATTTGATTCGGTTTTTGCAGTGATTGGTGGCGACTCGGTAGATCCATGTCGAGAGCTTGGAGTCTCCGCGAAAGCTATCGATGCTCTTGAACACCGTATAGAAAACGTCCTGCGCCACATCGCGCGCCTCTTCTTTGTCACCGAGCATGCGAAAAAGAAGGTGGAACACCTTCACCTGATACAGCTCCATAAGCTCGGTAAACGCGGCTTCATCGCGTTTCCGCAGGCGTTCGACGAGCTTTTCTTCGTAGCCTTCAGGCATCTGGACGTAAAACCCGGAAGCCAAAGCGGCCTGGTCGATGTCCCACGAGGTGCCCACCCCGTTGCGACACCGAAGGAGCCCCGTGGTTCCGAGTGTCGCTACCGTACCCGCCGCAGGGTCGCGCGCCTAGCCCGATCGCCGCACCTTCAGAGCCCTTGCTGCACGCCGGTTTGAGAGCCACCCGAGGCGTCGTAGAAATAGCGGATCCCGAGCATGAGATACGTTGCGTTCTCGCCGGAGAGTGCTTGGCGAATTGATAGGTCAATGCCCACGCTTTGATCAATGTAGCCGAGGCCGCCGGTGAAGTAGTGAGTGCGCGTGAGCTCGTCGTAAGCGTATCCGACGCGAATTGGCACCGCGTTGCCGCTCAGCCACTCGACACCTGCGCCGATTAAGAGCGGCGCTCCGGGAACGTTTTGCGAAAGATTGAACATGGCGTCGAGGCCAAGCGTGAGCGTGTCTGCAATGGTGTACGAAGCGCTTCCGCCAACACGGACGGGCACGAGCGCCGAATGCCGATCGATCAGGTTGCTGCCAAGCACCGCGACGTGAAGATTGGGAATCAACGTCGCGCGCAGTGCCGCATCCATCGTAAGGCCCTTGGC
Source organism: Sandaracinaceae bacterium (assembly GCA_016712745.1). Taxonomy (GTDB): domain Bacteria; phylum Myxococcota_A; class Polyangia; order Polyangiales; family JADJQN01; genus JADJQN01. Next base: position 1,266,955 of record JADJQN010000003.1, on the reverse strand, counting down.
ATAATTCACTTGCGTGCCATCAGGCATCACACCAGGAAGGCTCACATAACGTACTGAAACACCGATTCCGAGCGCGTCTGAAACAGGCAGCGAAAGCCCTCCGCGAAAGTCGAGTCCGCCGTATGCCGTGTCATCACCACCAACGAGACCGCGAAAGGAAAGGCCCGCACCAAGTCGACTCGACGACGAGTCCACGATCGCAGTGCCAAACGCAAAACGTCCAACGCCTGGTTCATACGTCGTCGTTCCTTCAAGGTGATAGACGCGCGTAAGCGAGAGGTTCGCTGGATTTTGTGCGAGCGCGGAAGTCGACGCTGCCGACGCACGCACACCCGTTCCGAGCGCCACCGCGCGCGCACTCAGCGTTGTTTCTTCCACCTGCGCCTGCGCAAGATTTGGCGGCGCCGCGAGCACACCGAACGCGGCTAGCACAAGTGAAAAATGAAGCGCGCGTGTGATCGTCATGCTCTTTCTTCCAACGTCTGGCGACGCTATCAGCCTTCCATTTGCTCACCCAATTTGTGCGGCGCGATTTATCGTTTACTTACACGCGCTTGCAGATCGCATGGATCAAGTTTGTCACACCACGTTGTTTCAACCTCGATCCGGAGAATTTTTTTTCTCTTTGATCTCCACTCCTTAGGAAGATCATTCACACAAGCCGTAGACGACTGAAAATCGCTCTGCTAGCTTCCGTCTTCCTTTCGGGGTGCTCTTCTTCTCCTCTGAGAAAGAGCTCGAGAATCAGTACTGCAGAGTTTGGTTCTCTCGAAACGCAAGGTTTCCCCGCAAATCACGCATTTGTTCGATCAAAGGTCTAATCCAGGCTGTGGATAGCTTGTGGATTATGTGTATAACTACGCGGTTTCGAAGAGGAATTCGTTGATGAACGAGCTGTGGGCCGATGCTCTTGAGACGTTGCGTAACCGTTTGTCCTCGGAAGCCTTCGAAACCTGGTTTGCGCCCATCCAGTGCGATGGCCAGACGGGTGACTCGCTGCAATTGCGCGTTCCGAATCGCTTCTACGTCGAGTGGTTGAGCACCCATTACCTCGGTTTTTTGCATGGGGCGCTTCGTGAGAAGAGCGCCAACGACAAGCTCACGATCGAGTGGACCGTCGATGAGAATCTGCAAGAGCGCGTCCCTCAACAGAAGCGTTCGGTGCCGGCCGCTGCGCCCACGCCTTCATTTAATATGTCGCCCTCCGTAACAGGCGAACGCCATGAGGCGACGCTGGTCGGCATGCCCGCGCCCGTTGCCGCCCCGATGCAGACGACCGCGCAAATCAATGAGTCGGCGCGCGTTCACGGCCTGAACACCAAGTACTCCTTTGATAACTTCGTGGTGGGCCCGTCCAATCAGCTCGCGCACGCGGCAGCCTTCGCTGCCGCATCAAGTCGCGGCAAGAAATACAACCCGCTCTTCATCTACGGCGGAACCGGTCTCGGTAAGACCCATCTCGTCAACGCAGTCGGCCATCGCATCCTTCAAGACCGACCTTCGGCGCGCGTTCTTTATCTTTCAGCCGAACGGTTCACAAACGAGTTCATTTTCGCCCTTCAGACGCACAAAATCAGCGAGTTTCGCGAACGTTATCGCAACAATTGCGATGTGCTCTTGATGGATGACATCCAGTTTTTGGCAGGACGCGAGCAAACGCAGGAAGAGTTCTTCCATACGTTTAACGCGCTCTATCACTCCGATCGACAGATTGTCGTGACGAGCGATGTTTACCCGCAGCTCATTCCCGAGATGCAGGAACGCTTGATCAGCCGCTTTCAGTGGGGCCTCGTTGCCGACATTCAGGCGCCCGAGCTCGACACTCGCATTGCCATCTTGCGCCGCAAGGCGGCGGAAGAAGGCATCGAGTTCGCCGACGACGTCGCCCTCTTTTTGGCTCAAGTCGTTAAGAGCAACGTGCGCGAGCTCGAGGGTACTCTTTTGCGTCTGGCCGTGCGCGCTGACCTTGTAAAGCGCGTCATCGATTTGGATTTCGCCAAGGAAACACTTCGCGCTGTCTTGCCCTTGCCCGAGCACGCAACCTCTGTTGAAGATATCCAACAGGCCGTGTGCAAGTACTTCAACATCCGTCTCGCGGATTTGAAGTCGCATCGCCGTCATCGCGCCGTGTCGTATCCACGCATGGTCGCCATGTACCTGTGCCGTCAGCGTCTTGGAACGAGCTTCCCGCAGCTAGGCGAGCTCTTCGGCGGCAAGGACCACACAACGGTGCTCAGCGCCGTAAAGAAGATTGGTGGTCTTGTCGAAAAGGAAGACCCCAAGGTACGCGGCGAGCTCGAAGCGATTGAGCGTAAGCTCGGCTTCTGAGAGCCTTGAATCACCTTTCTGAAGTCTTAACGCGGTTGTTGGCTACTTTTGCGCCTCCGCTTTTGCCCTGTAATTTAGGCCTCTTGCGTGGGTACCCTGGGTTTTCTATAAGTTCTTTCGCCTGTGAGAAACCGGTGGAGTTCAAGGTCGAATATCCTGTGGCTTCTTCGTTGAGTCTTTACTCCTCAATCCATCCCCTGACTTCTCAAGCGTTCTAAATTCCTTCTTCCTGTCTGCTTCCAACCACTTCCACTGATCTGTACACAATCCACAACCGTTAAGACGGTTAAGAGAATTTAAATTAACTAGAGATCAGATCCTTATGAGGGTGTGAACTCTTGAAGTAGAGAAAAAAGATGGAGCTCTCGATCAGCAAAAAAAACTTTCTTCGCGGTCTCGCGCGCACGCACGCCGTCGCCGACCGCAAGAGTTCGATGCCCATCTTGTCGAACATTCTTTTGTCGACGGATGGAAAGTCGACCCTCCGTTTTGCCGCGACTGATTTGTACCTGGGTGTGAGCGCGAGCGCGGAAGCCACCATTGTAAAACCTGGAACGGTTGCGGTTCCGGCACGCACGCTCTTCGAAATCGTGAAGAATCTTCCCGAGGGCGACGTGAGCTTTGTCGTTGGCCCGACGCACGCTGTCGAAATTCGCTGCGGAAAAGTGCGTTTTAAGATTCCAGGCATGCCCGGCGAGGACTTCCCGGCACTGCCGAGCCCCGGGGATGCAAAGCTTGCCGAGCTCGACATCGACACGCTTAGCGAGCTCATCGCGCGGACGCATTACTCGATGTCCACAGACGACACGCGGCCGCATCTGGCAGGCGCGCTGTTCGAAGGCGACGGAAAGAACGTCCGGATGGTCACCACGGACGGCCATCGCCTTAGCAAGGCGGAGAAGAAGGTTAGCGAAGGCCTGATGAATTTCTCGATGCTCGTTCCGAGCAAGGGGATCGCTGAGCTCCGCCGTCTCATCGAAGATGCCAAGGGCGACAAGACCAAGGGCGACGACAAGCCGATGACCGTCGGCATCGCTTCGGTCTCTGGCAATGCGTTCTTCAGGCGCGACGGCATTCAGCTCAGCGTAAAGCTCGCAGATGAGCAGTTTCCTCCGTATTCAAAGGTCATCCCACAGCAGCAAGATCGACGCATCATCATTTCGCGTACGGCTTTTTCGGAAGCGTTGCGACGCATAGCGCTCGTCGCCAGTGATAAGAGTGGCGGCGTTCGTCTGTCGATCGAAGCCGGCAAACTTCACATCACCAGTGAGAATCCCGACGTTGGAGAAGGCAGCGAAGACCTCGATGTCGATTTCGCCGGCAAGCCGGTGGTGATTGGTTTCAACGCCAAGTACGTGCTCGACGTGCTCGCGGCGCTTCCTGACAATGAGATTGCTCTTGAGCTCAGTGGTGAGCTTGAGCCTGGCGTCATCAAGGCAGCAGGCGACGCGAACTTCGTGGGCGTGATTATGCCCATGCGTATTTGAGCGTTGAGCGTTGCAAAAAGCGCTGCGTATCACCGAGCTCTCGGCGCAAGGGTTTCGTAACCTTGCACCGCTGAGCTTTGTGCCGGGTCCGCGCTTCAACGTTCTGTACGGTGATAACGCCGCGGGCAAATCGAGTTTGCTGGAGGCGATCGATTACACGGCCACTCTCAAAAGTTTTCGTGGTGCGCGTACCGATGACCTGATTCAAGACGGAAGCGCTCATTCGCATGTGAGGGTGCGCGTCGCGGGTCCGGTCGTGCCGCGAGTTTTTGAATGGCATCTGCACCGCGACGCTGCTCGCGACTTGTCCATCGATGGAAAACGGCCGCGATCCATTGCGTCATGGCACGCATCGTTGCAGGTCGTTCTCTTTCAACCGGGCGATTTGGAGCTGGCCGCGGGTGGACCCGAGCCACGGCGCGCATGGATGGATCGCATGCTCATGCACATGGACCCAGCGTATGCTGCGGCCCTCACGACTTACACGCGCGCGCTTCGAAATCGCAACAAGCTTTTGCGCGCCGAGAAACCCGACCGTCGCGCGATTGGCGCGTTTGATGAGTTGCTTGTCACATCCGGCGTTGTGATCGGAATGACGCGGGCTCGTCTCTTGGAGGATGTTTCTCCTTTGACAGCCAACGCGTTTGTCCAGATTTGCGGCGAGGGCGCTACGTTGCGCGTGGACTACCGACCGAGAGTGATTCCAGAAATGGACGTCATCCGCGCGGCTCTCGCATCGTCACTCGACAAGGATCTCGCGCGAGGATTTACGGCCGAGGGCCCGCATGCAGACGATGTTTCCTTGCACGTCGATGCGTCACTTGCGCGCCACCACGCCTCGCAAGGGCAACACCGGGCCATCGTTCTCGCGTTAAAGGTTGCTGAGCTTTCGGTATTGGGTCGACGAACCGGACACACGCCCGTACTCTTACTTGACGATGTGTCGAGTGAGCTGGATAGGGGACGCAATCGTCGCTTCTTCGCTCTGCTCTCCGAGCTCGGTGGGCAAGTCTTCTTGTCCACCACGCATCGTGAGTTCATTCTTCTCGACACCGATCGAACCGAATTTCGCGTTGAAAACGGCGTGATTCATTCAGAAACGTAAAAGATGCCCACCCTGTTTCCTAGCTTTCCGGCGTCGAAGAAAGAGCTCAATCGTAGGCGTGCGCCAATGCAGATTGAGCATGATGCACCGCATGCGATCGTGGTCGGTTCGGGCTTTGGCGGGCTTGCTGCGGCCATTCGACTTTCGGTGCGCGGCTATAAGGTAACCGTGCTCGAACGTTTGGATCAGGCGGGTGGACGTGCGCGCGTGCACCGTCAAGATGGCTTTGTCTTCGATGCCGGGCCAACCGTGGTAACGGCGCCGTTCTTGTTCGAAGAGCTCTGGACGCTCTGCGGAAAGAAGTTTTCCGACTTCATTGATTTGCGTTCGGTCACGCCGTTCTATCGGATTCGTTTCGACGATGGAGGAGTCTTTGACTACACCGGCGATCCGGCGGCGATGCGCCGCGAGATTGAAAAGCTTTCGCCAGATGACGTCGCTGGCTACGAGGATTTCGTCGAGACAAGCGAGAAGATCTTCCGCGTAGGCTTCGAGGCCCTCGCGCACGCACCGTTCACACACCTTTGGGACATGCTGCGCATCGCACCGCAGATGGTGAAGCTAGAAAGCTACCGCACGGTCTATGGCCTGGTTTCCAAGTTCGTAAAGAGCGAGAAGCTGCGCCAAGTCATGAGTTTTCACCCGCTCCTCGTAGGAGGAAACCCATTTTCGACGACCAGCATTTACACGCTCATTGCCTTTCTGGAGCGACGCTGGGGGGTGCATTTTCCAATGGGCGGAACGAGCTCCCTGGTCGATGGCCTCGTGGCCCTTATCGAGGAGCGCGGGGGAAACGTACGACTGTCGGCAGACGTCGAAGAGATTACGACTCAAGGAGGGCGTGTCACCGGAGTGCGTCTGCGCGACGGCGAGCATCTGCCGGCAAGCATCGTCGTCTCGAACGCGGACTCGGCGTGGACCTATCGGCATTTGCTGCCGTCGGTGGCGCGCACGAAGTGGACCGACGAGCGAGTGGAGTCGGCGCGTTACTCGATGAGCCTTTTTGTTTGGTACTTCGGGACTAAGACAAAGTATCCAGACGTGGCCCACCACACCATCCTGCTCGGGCCGCGGTACAAAGAGCTGCTAACCGACATTTTCGATCGACACCAGCTCGCGGCGGACTTCAGTTTGTATTTGCATCGCCCCACGGCGACCGACCCGAGTCTTGCGCCGGAGGGGTGTGACGGCTTCTACGTCCTGTCGCCCGTTCCGCATCTCGCGAGCGGCACGGATTGGGCGAGCGAGTCCGAGCGCTATCGCAAATCGATCGAGCGCTACCTCGAGAAAACAGTCATGCCGGGACTCAGCGACAACGTGATCACGTCGCGCATTCTGAATCCGCAAATGTTTCACGATGATTTTTTGTCGTTTCGAGGCGCGGCGTTCGGGCTCGAGCCAGTGCTCACGCAAAGCGCCTATTTTAGGCCGCATAACAAAAGCGAGGAAGTGGAAGGCCTCTATCTCGTGGGCGCCGGAACGCATCCAGGCGCCGGCATGCCGGGCGTGTTGTCATCTGCTCGCGTGCTCGATTCCATTGTGCCTTCCGTGGAAGAAACACGCGCGTCGCAGGGGGAAGCACGTGCTCGCCTCTGAGTCTCGCTTGCGATCGTCGGACGTCGAAGCGTGTCAGGCGATGCTGCGCGCCGGCTCCAAGAGTTTTCATGCGGCGGGTTTGCTACTTCCTCCACGTCTACGAGGGCCTGTTGCCGCAGTCTACGCATTCTGTCGCGCCTCGGACGACGCCGTCGATATCGACACGCAAAAAGATGCCCTCGAGAACTTGTCGCAGAGCGTGGACCGCGTATACCGCGGGCAGCCGGCAAACCATTTTGTTGAGCGAGCCTTTACGGAAGTTGTCCACGCCTATCGGATTCCGCGCACGGTTCCCGACGCGCTGCTCGAAGGCTTTGCGTGGGACTTGGACGGGCGAAGGTATGCGGAGTTTAGCGATCTCGCCGCCTACGCGGTGCGCGTTGCTTCGACGGTTGGCGTGATGATGACGTTGCTCATGGGCGAGCGCAGACACGCTGTTCTCGCGCGCGCATGCGACTTGGGCGTCGCGATGCAGCTCACCAACATCGCGCGGGACGTAGGTGAAGACGCGCGCAGTGGACGCCTCTACTTGCCCACCCAGTGGTTCGCTGCATCGTCGCTCGATGTTGAAGCGTTCTTGCGAGAGCCGTCGGCATCCTATGAAATTCGCTCGATGACCCAGCGTTTATTGACGCGCGCCGCAGGTTTTTACGCTCTGGCTGACAAGGGTATTCCGTATTTGCCCGCAGACTGTCGCATGGCCATCCGATCGGCGCGGCTGATCTATTCCGGCATCGGTCGCGTCATTGCCGACGCGGGCTACGACAGCGTGAGCACTCGAGCGCACACCACCAAACGAGAAAAACTTGCGCTGGTGGCGCGCGCCGCGCCCGGTGCGCTCATGTTGAGGAAGAGTGCTTTGGAAGAACCAACGTTGCCGGAAGCAAAGTTCCTAATTGATTCCGTCGAAAGCTGAGAGGGACCCATGGTTGAAGTCGCACGTGAAGAGAAAGTCGAAGTGCCGCACGAGTTTGATCGGGTCGCGGGAAGCTACGATTTTCTCACCGGAATGAATCCCGGATATCTAAAACACCTCGCATGGAGCGCGTCGCGCTTGAGCGTTCCGCCCGGCGGACGCGCCCTGGATTTGTGCTGCGGCACCGGCTTGTCGACGGCGGCCCTTGTCGAAGCGCATCCTCGCGCCGAAGTTGTTGCGCTCGATGCATCGGCCGGCATGCTTGAGGTGGCGCGAACGAAAAAGAAACTCAAGCGCGTGCGCTTCGTTCATGGCGATGCGATGGATCCTTGCGCGTCTGGTGTCACCGGTCCCTTCGACGCAATCTTGATGGCGTACGGGATTCGCAATGTGCCCGATCCTGACCTGTGTCTTGATCGTCTCTTTGAACTCTTGGCGCCCGGCGGAACCATCTGTTTTCACGAGTATTCCGTGAAAGATTCGGCCAAGAGCCGCGCGATTTGGAATGCAGTGAGCGCCTGCGTGATTATCCCGGGCGGCTTTCTCACGGCCGGCTCGAGCAACATCTATCGCTATTTGCGTCGCAGCGTTCTCGACTTTGATGGAACGCGCGAGTTCGAAGCGCGCCTGCGTCGCCATGGTTTTGTAGACGTGCACACCGAGCCAATGGATGGATGGCAGAAGGGGATTGTGCATTCCTTTTTGGCGTCGAGGCCAAAGTGATACGCAAGTCGCGCGAGAAGATGAATGAGCCGAGTCGCGCGACACTTCAGCGCGCCCCAGTCGACAACCCGCGTCACGTGGTCGTCGTGGGCGGCGGGCTGGCAGGCGTTTCGGCGGCTACCATTCTCGCGGAGCGAGGCGTTCGAGTCACGTTGATCGAGCGTGAGCAAGGTTTGGGAGGTCGCGTTGGCGCGTGGACCGACAGGCTTTCGAGCGGCGAGCCCTTTCAAATGGAGCGCGGCTTCCACGCCTTCTTTCGGCAGTACTACAATTTGCGCGGCCTTATGACGCGGGTGGATCCAACGCTCTCGTCGCTGATGCCGCTGGTGGATTATCCCTTGCTGGGCCCGAATGGCGCGCGCGAGTCATTCTCGGGTTTGCCCAAACAAGCGCCGTTCAATATCGCGGCGCTCGTTCGCCGCACCTCGTCCCTACGCCTCTCAGATCTGACCAAAATTAGGCTAGATCGCGCCCTCGAGATGCTCCGTTTCGATATGAAACGAACGTACGCGCTCTACGACACGATGAGCGCACGAGAGTTTCTCGATTCGCTAAATTTTCCGCCCGAAGCGCGACGGATGCTCTTTGAGGTATTCGCGCACTCGTTCTTCAATCCCGAGGAGGGAATGAGCGCGGGTGAGCTCTTGATGATGTTTCATTTCTACTTCACGGGAAATCCGGAAGGCTTGGTCTTCGACGTGCTGCGCGAGCCGTTTTCAACAGCGCTCTTCTTGCCACTCGAGAAGTATCTCGAAGGCCTTGGGGTGACAATCCTCTTTGGTGAAAGCGCGGCACGAATCGCGCATCGCTCCGAAGGCGTGTTTTCGGTCGAAGTAGATTCGGGCAAAGTACTCGCCCACGCGAACGCCGTCGTGCTCGCGTTGCCGGTGCCCGCGCTCAAGCGGCTTGTCGATGAATCACCCACGTTACAGGACGCAGGTTTTCGTCAGAGCGTGGCGTCGCTTGACGTCACGCTTCCCTTTGCGGTGTGGCGCATCTGGCTCGATCGTCCTACCAAGGCAGGCCGCGAGCCGTTTGCAGGTACGGCCGGGCTGGGGCTCATAGACAACATTTCGCTCTATCATCTTTTTGAGAGCGAGAGCCGCGATTGGGCAGAGCGCAACGCGGGTTCCGTGGTGGAAATCCACGCCTACGCCGTGCCTGAACACCGGGATGAAGCCGGCATTAAAGCGGAGTTTTTGACGCGTTTGCACGAGCTCTATCCGGAGACGCGCGAGGCGAACATTCTCGAAGAGCGATTTTTGCTGCGTCGTGATTGCCCGTCGTTTGCACCGGGTTCCTTTCGCACGCGACCCACGGTCACGACCAACATCGAGGGACTCTATCTTGCCGGCGACTACGTGAAGCTACCGGTCCCGTCGGCGCTCATGGAACGCGCGACAACAGCGGGCATGATGGCGGCGAACGATATCCTCGCCAAGGATCGCGTGATCGGCGCAGACCTTTTCAGTGTGCCGCGCCGCGGTACGGTCTCGTTACCCTTTATGGGATGAGCCCGCTCGCTTGGCTCCCCCAAGCGAGATGCGCGTTTTCTTCGCGACCTTCTCCTGACGGATTTCGTACATGCGTTCTGCGTAAGCCGCGTCTTCGATCCACAAACGTCGCGCCCGCTTTTGGATGAGCGGGCGCAGTAGATTGCTCGCCGACACAGCAAGACCAAAGCCAGGCCGATCAGAGGTAGCTAACGTCGCTTCGATGACGGCCGTGTGCGTCTCGTCGATGGGCGTCGCATGCGTTTCCACGACCGACCCTTTGCCTTCACCCTCGAGGATTGTCATCGCGATCGTTCGTGGATCGGGGCAGTGGAAGCGCGCATCGACTTCGCTGCAAAACGGCCCAGCTACGCGATAACTTACGCGAACTACGATGTCGTCGTCGCTCTCAGATATTACGCGCAACTGCGCGAATGAGTGGGGATGATAATGCGCGCCGTGCCACGGATCGAGACGGTTGCGAATGACGTCGCTCGGCTCGCATACCGCGTCCACGCGAATGACGGCATCGAGAAAGCGAGTGGGCCGTTCGGTAATGAAGGGCTTGGGTGTCAGCACTTCATCGGCAGAGAGCTGTGCCCAGGTGAGTACGCCGTCATCAAACGCAGGAAAAGGCGCCCACGTACCGTGCCTAGCTTCGCCGAGCGCAAGGCCGTGCCACGGACAGACGATTTTTCCATCACACACACGACCGTCAGCGAGATTCGCGCCCATGTGCGGACAAGCGGCTGGCGCCACCATTGGCTGATTCGCCACTCCGCGCCAAGCGACGAGATTGCGTCCCAAGATACGATGCTTGGTGGGCGTCTCGCCGATTTCACGCGACGCGCCCACGACATACCAGCCACCCGATGGACGGGCGAGGGCGCGGGCGAGGGCGCGTTCAATGCGCGCGGGATTGGCTTGAACCCAATCGGGCGTACCAGGCGCGTAGGGCGTTTGACCAAGTGCGGGAAGGGACGGTCCGAAGTGAATCAGGCGCTTCATTGATTGCAGATGTAGGCTGAACATGCCGCGAATTCCAGGCTCAAAGAGCGTCTTTCCAGCTGCCCGCTGATTTTGCCGTTTCGAGCATGAAGGCAAGAGTGGGCAGGCTCTTCATCACGCGCAAATCATCAAGACGCGACCCTTCTTCGGATAGAAAGCGAACCAGTACATCGGGGGCTGTCTTCTCGAAGAGGCGCCGAAAGATAGAGGGCGCCTGCTCGGGATGGTGCTTCAGGAAAGAGAGGAATACGGCATCGAGGAAGACCGAACGAGTAGGACGCGCCCCAATCGCGGTCAGATCTCCGCCCCGTCGAAAGGTGCGCGCGGCCTCTTCGGCGTAACGCTGCGAGGCGAGAAACGCGTAGCCGGTCGATGGTTTCGCAAAGCCACCAGCGAGTCCAATGCGTGAGACGTGAGCTGATGGCTGTGCATCAAACGGCTGCGTCGTCATAGGGATCACGCCGCGTTCACGGTCGACGACGCTATAGTCGCTCACGCGAAATCGCTCTCGCATGTAGCGCGCTATCGCCTCCTTGTAGACCGACTCATCAAGAACGCTCTCGGTGAAGAATGTGCTCTCTACGAGTGCTCTCGTCTTGGTGAATGGCAGTACGTAAATGAAATGTATCCCGCGGCTTTGATCCACGTCGAAGTCCATCAACGTTGCTACGCCCGGTTCGAACACCGGGCTGTCCGCTTCGATTTCGTGTCCCAAGAAATGTTGCAAAAGATGCACGTGCGAAGGGCTTTTCGCGGTTTTTAGTGGCCGGCTGTCGAACACGTGCTTGGTACGAATCTCTCCGCGGGAGGTATGCACGACAACGCCCTGTGCCGTTTCGACGAGCTGCGAAACGTCAGTACCGAGTCGAAGCTCGGCTCCCTTGTTGCTCGACGCGATGCGCGCTTGCGCGATCTCGTAGAAACGATCGGCGGGCACATGCACGTAGCTCATCCCTGAGCTTGCGCGCTCGATCGTGCGTCCGCTGTGGCGAACGGCCCAGCGCGGAAAGCGATGCTGCACAGCGGCCTCGAACGGATGCCGGCGCGCATCAAAGAAGCACCAGTTATGGTCGCGCGTGTACTGCTCGCGTGAATCGAGCAACAGGATCTTGGCGTTCGACGGGAGGCCTTGCTCGATGATTGCCGTCGCCAGACTGAGTCCTGCGCAGCCCGCGCCCACGATGACGCAGTCGGCGTCGTAGGATTTCACCCGATGGCCTCGAGCGAACTTAGCGTTTCGCGGAGAGGTGTGCGCTCATCGCGGCGTTGTCGCAAAAAGGCCTCAATTGAGTCAATTCGCGCGATCGCGGCGTCGAGACGCGGATCGCTCCCGGCTTTGTAGGCACCAAGCGAAATCAAATCGCGCTTCGCTTCGTAGTGAGCAAGGTGTTCGCGCAGACGCGCGGCATGCTGCTGGTGGGCCTTGTCCGTCACGACATCCATGACCCGCGATAGCGAATGAAGAACATCAATCGCGGGCCATCGTCCACGCGCGCCTATTTTGCGATCGAGCACAACATGGCCGTCGAGAATGCCGCGCACCTCGTCGGCAATCGGTTCGTCCATGTCGCCGCCTTCGACAAGGACGTTGTAGAACGCGGTGATCGATCCCGTCGCCGACGTGCCGCTTCGTTCAAGGAGCCCAGGCAGCGATGCAAAGACGCTCGGGGGATAACCGCGCCGCGCAGGAGGTTCGCCCGCAGCAAGCCCCACTTCGCGACCGGCGCGTGCAAAGCGAGTCACCGAATCCATCATGAGAAGAACGCGTCGTCCCTGATCGCGAAACCACTCGGCGATCGCTGTGGCGACGTAGGCACTCTTCATGCGCACCAGCGCCGGCGCATCGCTCGTTGCGCACACGACAACGCCCCGTGAAAGGCCGTTTTTTCCTAGGGAATCTTCGATAAATTCCCGAACCTCGCGGCCACGTTCGCCGATCAAACAGACGACGAAAACGTCAGCATCGGCTTGGCGAGCGATTTGACCGAGCAAGGTACTTTTGCCGACGCCGCTGCCCGCGAAGAGACCCACGCGCTGGCCCTCTCCGACTGTAAGCAATCCGTCGAGTGCGCGCACGCCAAGCAACATCGGCTTGTCGATGCGCCTTCGCGTCATCGGATCGGGAGGCATGCGCATCACTGGAAACGGCGTGCCTGAAAGCTCCGGGCCTCCGTCTATCGGCCGGCCGAGTCCATCGAGCACGCGGCCAAGCAGCGCATCGCTGCACGGAATGGAGAACGAGCGGCCGACGGGTCGCACCACGTCATCGGGTCCAATGCCTTCGACGCTGCCAAGCGGTAAGAGCATGGCGTCGTCATCGACAAAGCCGACGACTTCGGCGGCCACGGGCGCAAGACCGCGACGCTCGATGTGCACGAGCTCGCCCGTGCGCACGCCGGGGATCGAGGCGCGAATCGAAAGGCCAATCAGCGCGTGGACGCGGCCCGCGACGCGCATCGCCTCAACGTTTGCGAGCGCGTCGAGATCGAAGCTCATGCGTCAAAGAGTTTCTTCAGCTTGTCGATGAACGACTGACGCTGAGGTTGGCTCTCAGTCCCAAGCTCACGGGCGAGCTCCTCCACAATGGCGCGCTGTTTTGGTGTGAGTTGCTCGGGCACTTCGACGATGACTTCGACCAGTTGATCGCCTTTTCCATAGCCGCCAAAGACGGGAAGTCCCTTGCCACGCAGCCGAAAAACCTTCCCTGACTGCGTGCCGTTGGGAAGGCGCATTTTGACCTTACCCTCGAGCGTAGGCACATCGATTTGGTCCCCGAGTGCGACCTGCGGAAAGCTCACCGGAATGGTGCAAAGCACGTCCGCGCCTTCGCGTTTGAAAATCGAATGGGGCCGCACGTTCACGTGGACGTGCAAGTCGCCAGATCCTGCGACGCCGCGTTCGCCCGCGCCGCGCATCGTACGCACGGCTCCATGGGCGACACCGGCGGGAACTTTGACCGTCATCTCTTCGCTGCGAATGCGAGCGCCAGTTCCATGGCACGTGGTGCAAGGCGTGGGGATCTTTTTCCCGCGACCGCCGCAGGCACTGCATGGTCGCATGGAGGCGAAAAAGCCGCGCTGAAAGCGCACTTCCCCCTGGCCCGCACACGCTGAGCATGTCTCCACGCTTGTGCCGCGAAGCGCGCCCGAGCCGTCGCATGCTTCGCAGGCCGCGTTACGCGTAACGGAGATCGTCTTCTCTGCGCCGAGCGCCGCCTCCTCGAATGAGATCTCAAGGTCGACTTGTATGTCGGCGCCGATACGCGCGGACTTCCGATTGCCGCCGCGCGCTCCGCGAAACACTTCGCCAAATAGACCCTCGAGCAAGTCACTCACAGATCCAAAGTCGACTTGCTCGAAGCCGGGGCCCCCGTGAGCGCCGCCAAAGCCAGCGTGCCCGACACGGTCGTACCGCTGACGCTTGTCGGGATCGCTCAAGATCGCATAGGCCTCGCTGCACGCTTTGAACATTTCCTCGGAGTGCACATCGCCCGGGTTCTTGTCCGGGTGATAGCGCATCGCGCACTTTTTATAGGCGCGCTTCAGATCTTCGGCGGACGCGTCTCGCGAAACTTCCAAAACTTCGTAGTAGTCGCGTTTGACGGCCGTCGACATGGGACGCGTATTGTAGGGGGGCTGGCATCGGAGCGGAAGCCGTGCCACACGTCGCGCGTGGCGACAGCGGAATTCACGGTTTTGGATGAGGAAGCGGGCGCGCGTCTCGACGTGCTCCTCGTTCAACATTTCGATGCTTTGAGTCGTAAGAGCGCGGCCGAGCTGGCAGAAAAGGGCCTGGTGCGCATTAACGGACGACGCGCAAAAAAGAGTCAGGTCGTAGAAGCTGGCGACGTAGTTGCGGTAGCTGAGCTGCCGGAACATCGCACCTTCTTTGCGATCCCCAACCCGAAGCTTGGCTTGCGGATCTTGTTCGAAGACGAGGATCTCGTCGTGGTCGACAAGCAAGCCGGCGTGCCGAGTCATCCGCTCAACGCCGACGAGGTCGATACGGTAGCCAACGCGCTCATCGCCCGTTATCCGGAAATGGCTGACGTTGGATACAACACGCGCGAGCCAGGTCTCGTGCATCGCCTGGACACAGACACCTCGGGCGTGTTGCTCGCGGCGCGCAACACGCGCACGTTCGATACTTTGCGCAACGAGCTAAAGCGCGGCGCAATCGCCAAGCACTACATCGCGCTTGTCGAGGGGCGCGTGAGCGCGGGTCGCACGATTCGGTCCCCGCTTTTGCCGCACCCGCGCGACAAGAAGCGTGTGCTCGTTTGTCTAACAGAACGTGATCAACTCAATCCTGCGGCGCGTGCGGCTGAGACCGAGATCGTGGATGTCGAGGCGCTCGGCGATATGTCTCTGCTCACCGTGCATGCACCGGTTGCGGGGCGTCATCAGATTCGCGCGCATCTCGCTTCGATCGGCCATCCCTTGGTTGGGGACCTCTTGTACGGCGGCCCAAGTTTAGATGGTCTTTCCAGGCATTTTTTGCACGCTAAAGCCCTTGCGTTCGTCCATCCCAAGACCCACGAACCAGTCGAAGTCACATCAAAGCTGCCCCAAGAGCTGCAAGCTGTTGTCGATTCGCTGAGGTCTTGAGCATGAACGACGTCCATTCCATCTCGAGTAGGCGGGCCGAACGCGACGCCATGATTCGCGAACAGCTTGAGGCGCGTGGCCTCAGCGATGATCGCGTCTTTCAAGCCATGCGCGAAGTGCCCCGTGAAGATTTTGTTCCAGACGACGCGCGTGAAGACGCGTACGCCGACAAGTCGCATCCCCTCGCACTGGGACAAACGATTTCTCAACCTTATATGGTTGCACTCTCCTCGTCGGTGGCGCGCATCAAGCCGACCGATCGCGTACTAGAGATTGGCACGGGGTCTGGTTATCAGGCGGCGGTGCTTTCTCGCCTCGCGAAGGAAGTCATTACGGTTGAGCGCTTGGCGCCCCTCGCAGCAAAGGCCCGCGCGACCTTGGCTCAGCGCGGCATTCATAACGTTACCGTCCTCGAAGGCGATGGGACGATGGGCGCGGCGGACTATGCCCCGTTCGATGCAATCGTTGTCACGGCGGGTGGGCCAAGCGTCCCGGCTTCGCTCGTCGATCAGCTTGCTGTAGGCGGGCGCCTTGTGATCCCTGTTGGTCCACGGGACGTGCAGGAGCTGGTTTTGATCGAGAAAACGGGCCCCAACACCACTCGAGAATCCAATCACGGACGCTGTGTGTACGTTCCGCTCATCGGCGCGGAAGGCTGGACGAGCAGCTAGATCACGGTTGGGATGCCTGCGGGGAGCACCCTCGAACACGCGCTCGGTACATGAGCTTGGTCCACGTCAGAACGGAAGACGAACGCCCACTTGCGCGATGACGCCATTGCCGTAGCGATTCGTGTTCCAGATGTAATCGAAGCTGAAATCAATCGAAGCCTCGCGCGCGAAGTGGAACGCAGAGTCTTCCAAGAAATCCAAACGCAGCAGAAGTTGACCACCGATGAGGTCGCTGTGGAACTCGGTCATCTTCGGGTCGACGGTGACGAACTCTTCCTGCGTTAAGTACTGCGTCGGCGGATGCTGAAAGTACGCGCGCGTCTGTGCGTAGTGCCGATAGCGCAGACGCAGCGTCGCGTTCTGAGCAATCTCTTGGTAAAGGCGCACTTCGGGCGTAAGGGCCGCGATGTCCCACGAATCGACATAGGCGCGGTACATCAAGTGCAATGCCGTGTGCGTTGGGCGGAAGTACCAGGCGAGGCGTCCGTAGAGGGAATGGCGCGTGCGCGCGTCAGGGTGATTCTCCGGGCGCATCACGCCGCCGACCGAGACCGTTCGGTAAGGGTTCGCTTGAAACCCATTCAAGAGGCCCAAATCATAGCCAACATCCACGAAGAGAGTCGGCGTGAGAATCTGCGTGAACTCAGCAGAGAGGGCCAGCACGTTCAATACACCCACCTGGCCGCGGTCGCTCAAGTTGCGTCCGTCGGAACCAACGCGCGCGGCACCGCGCAGAATCTTTCCGACCTCGTCGTGCAAGTAGCTCGCGTTGAGCGTGAAGATGGACGAGCGATCGTTGAAGGAAAGGGCACCGGTCAGCGATCCGGAATACGAGTTGTAGTCCGGCTCGTCGCTCGTACGGGCGCGCGCGTTCATGAGGAGCTGCGTTGAGCCCAAATCGAATTCGTAGCCGACGCCCAGCGCAAGGTCATGCCTGACTTCCGTAAAGCGCACGTCCGACACAAGGCCTGAGCCCACGCTCGCACTCGTGATCGTGTCGATGAGGTAGTCAGCCGACAGGCGAAGTCCGTTCGGCGCGCTAAGCTCGGCGCGCAACGAGGGTGCGACGACGCGCGTGGAGCGCTCCCAATAGTAGTTGCCTCGCGTTTCTATGACGCCCGTCCAAGTGTTCGTCGTTTTGTCGGCGTGCGCAAGCGCGCCCATGCCCAGCACGACGGCCAAAACGCACAAAAGACTGAAGAAATTACCCGCGATCTTCGCCAAAGAAAGAAGCCTCAGTTACAGCCGCAACCGCCACCAGCGGCACCCACACCACCCGACGCACCTTCGCGCGCTTCGTGAACGTGCGCGCGAAAACCCATTTCAGACGACTCGCGTGCGACGTCCATGCTCGGACGCGCCAGATCTTCGCGCTCGTACGGCGCCACGTGTGCGCAAGCAGCGCTAAAGAAGCAAGCGAGAAGCAAGACGCTCGTGAGCAGACGCAGGTTCATTGCTCGCTGTCGTCAGGTGCATCGAGCCAAGCGAGGAACTTCACAATCGGTGTAAGCACAACGCGCGTCGCTACGCGCAGAGAATCGTGTTCGCGTATCGCGTTCGCCATCGAAGGACCAACAGCGTAATACGCCGAGACGAGCGCGCGGCCAGGTGCGTTGTTCATTAAGTGTCGATCGCGGAAACGACGCAGCGCGCCGATTTGCGCTGCGAGCGGCGAGCCATACGCTGCCGTTGCCACGAAGCAGGGAGATACGGTCGTGAAATGGATCGCCGTGGTTTCGAGCGTTGCCGTCGCAATAGGACCGGGCTCGTTGCAGACATCGATGGCGCGGATGCCGACGTAGTAACGTGTTTCAGGCATCAAGCCGCCGAAGTCCACCGCGACCGTGTCGCCAGTGTTGCCGCCGGTCGGGATCACGAGCTCGACCGAATCAATCGCCGCGGCATTCGCCGGGACCGCTGCAATAAACGAGGCTTCGTCCGTGATCGGCGACGTGCTCACGCGAGCTTCGTAGCGCTGAATGCCGAGCTCTTCGTACGGGACTGAGAAGGAAAGATGCCCCCATTGGTGCGAGTGCTTCTCGTCCGTGACGGGCTCGACGTCGAGGTTCTGCATGGCGTCGGGTGGTTGGTTGCCGGAGCAAAACGACGCGACACAATCCAAGTTGATGCACGTTGCGGGCGCGTCGCAGTCGTCGTCGGTCGTGCACTCGCCGAAAACTTCGGTCCGTTGCACGCGCACGCGAAAACGGGTGCCCGTCGTATCGGCGCGAAGGCGGTCAGCACCGCTTCCGGGAGCCATAACAGGATCGTCGACGATGTCGCCCGCCTGAATCTCGTGAAGTGATGCGTCGTCGTGCCCATCGATCGAGCCCATGTACCGCGGCGCGCGAGCGGTGAACGTACCCGAGTGATCGAGCGAGAACGGAATCGCGTACACCACCGACGGCTGACCACGATACGGATAGCCGGTGCTTACTGCCCACGAATCCCATGACGCTGCGGGTAGCTGAGGCGTCGGGTAATCGGGAATCGGATGCTCGCCGCCAACTTCGTGATCCGTGTAATCGCCTTCGACGTTTACTTCGAGAAAGGCGACGTAGTCTCCGTCAGGCCATTCTTGCGGAACAGTAAACAGAATCGACTGCTCGTGGTCCGCCAGCGTGGCGCGCGAAACCATATCGATTTCGGGCATGGCTCCAAGTGCGTCGCTTGCGTAATTCGCGACGTCGGGATGGTTGCCGCAGTTTGACGCTGGGCAATCGACATCGCGTCGCGGCGGATAAAGTGAGCTGCCGCTGAGTGGCCACATCGTCCCAGTCGTGGGGCCCGTTTGCTGCGGCTCCGAGTACGACGCGTTAACGTCGTCCGTCGTGATGTAGCGACCCTTGTCGCTATTGAACGTGCTTGCGCAGCTGACCGCGTCGAGCGCTTCACGCCGCCGCTCCTCGTTGGTCAATGCTTGGCGAAACGAAAGGCAGAAATATTCGTCCGGATTATCGCGGTAGCCGGCCGTCGGAGGAAAGTGCCCTGCGGGCGCTTGCGACGCCGCACCTTCCGATGTGCGATCTCGAAAAATCACGCGCGGAAAGGTAAGCGCCCCTGACGCAGCGCGACGATTTGCCCAAACGGGAAGCACGCCTTCGCGGCGTCCGTAGGGCCAGCGGAAGCCGCTGTTCATCTGGGATGCGCCAGGACGGTTTCCGATGCCGCGACGTGCGACCGCTTCGGTCAACATGAGAGTGCGGAAGGTGGGAGTCGTTCCTTCACGCTCGATCCACAAAGCCACCTGCGCTCGGCGCACGGGGTTGAACCGAAACTCGATCAAACGCGGATCATCCGCGGGCGATGGTGAGCCGCCGTCGGCAATGGCGAGCCCTGAGATGAGCAAGACCGTCGTACAGACCAGCAAAGATAAGAACTTCCGGGACATCGGCCGTTAGCTTAGTGCGCTGAGCGCAGCGGCTCAAGGATCGGGCGCGCGAAAGACGCCGATTTCAGCGTTTCGACGCTGAGGTGCCGCGGCCCCGGGGTCGACCGCCGCCAGCTTGTCCAGGTTTGCGCGTGGGGCCACTTGGCCGCGAAGCGCGTGCTTCGCCTTTTTCCACCGCACGAATCTGATCGCGCAACTCCGCTGCCTTCTCGAAGTCGAGCTGCTCGGCCGCAAGCAACATCTCACCCTTGAGCTGCTCGATGACGGTCGCGGCATCGGTGCCCGTTTCGCCTTTACGCAAAATCGGCACGGTGACGTAGTCGTCCGTGCCGCTCGCAGGCGACATTTGAAAGGCGCTCCGCGTCGTCGATGCTGGCGTAATGCCGTGCTCAAGATTGTACGCGCGCTGAACTTCACGTCGTCGATCGGTCTCGCGAATAGCTCCCTGCATCGCAACCGTATGTCGATCGGCATACATAATGACTTGGCCATCCACGTTACGGGACGCGCGGCCGATGGTTTGTATGAGCGAACGCGGGGACCGCAAAAAGCCTTCTTTGTCCGCATCCAGAATCGCCACAAGCGAGACTTCCGGCAGATCGAGACCTTCTCGCAGGAGATTGATGCCAACCAGCACGTCGTATTCGCCGCGTCGCAAGTCCTGCAAGATCTCCATGCGCTCGAGCGTGTCAATATCGCTGTGCAGATAGCGCACGCGCACGCCAAGCTCGGAGTAATACTCCGTGAGGTCTTCCGCCATGCGCTTGGTCAAGGTGGTGACAAGTACCCGCTCGTGTTTCTCCACGCGGATGCGGATCTCGGCGAGTAAGTCATCGACCTGATCTTTGACGGGTCGCACATGGATAATTGGATCCATTAGCCCGGTAGGACGAATCACCTGCTCAACGAATTCGCCTTTGGTTTGGACCAATTCGTATTCGCCCGGCGTAGCGCTCACGTAGACGGCTTGTGTGATGTGCGCCTCGAACTCTTCAAAGCGCAGCGGACGATTGTCCATCGCGCTTGGCAGGCGGAAGCCGTATTCGACGAGCGTCTCTTTGCGCGCCCGGTCGCCTTTGTACATCGCGCCAACCTGCGGAACCGTTTGATGCGACTCGTCGAGGATCATCAAAAAGTCTTTGGGAAAATAGTCGATAAGCGTCGGCGGGGCCTCGCCTGCTTTGCGATTTGAAAGATGACGCGAGTAATTTTCGATGCCGTGGCAAAAGCCCATCTGCTCCAGCATCTCGAGGTCGTACAGAGTGCGCTGCTCGAGGCGCTGCTTTTCGAGCAAGCGTCCGTTGCGATCCAGGTCAGCGAGTCTCTCGGCCAGCTCCTCGCGAATGTTGGCGAGCGCGCGGCTCATCTGCTGCTGGGGCGTGACGTAGTGCGAACCAGGATAGATCGCGTACCTCTCGGTCTCTTCGAGGACTTTTCCGCGCAACGGATCAATGTACGAAATCCGGTCAATTTGGTCGCCCCAATACTCGACACGCACGGCCCGTGCGTCTTCACTGACTGGGAAGATCTCCACCACGTCGCCGCGCACTCGAAAGGTGCCGCGATGGAAATCGATGTCGTTGCGTTCGTACTGAATGTCGACGAGGCGCCGCAATAATTCATCGCGCCGCAGCTCTTCACCGCGCGTGAGCTCGATCAACATGCCGAAGTACCACTCAGCCGACCCGATGCCGTAGATGCACGAAACGCTGGCCACAATAATCACATCGCGCCGCGAGAGCAGGCTGCGTGTTGCGCTGTGGCGCATGCGATCGATCTGATCGTTAATCATCGAGTCCTTCTCGATGAACGTGTCGGTGGACGGAAGGTAAGCCTCGGGCTGGTAGTAGTCGTAGTAGCTCACAAAGTACTCAACCGCGTTGTGCGGAAAGAGCGCCTTCATTTCACCGTAGAGCTGCGCCGCGAGCGTCTTGTTGGGCGCCATAATCAGCGCGGGACGATTGGTGCGCGCGATGACGTTGGCCATCGTGAAGGTCTTGCCGCTGCCCGTGATGCCCAAGAGAACCTGGCTTTTTTCACCACGGTTGATGCTCTCAACCAACGACTCAATCGCCTTGGGCTGATCGCCTTTGGGTAAGAATTCCGAAACGAGTTGGAAGTACGTGGACACGGGGCCCGATGTTGTAAGGCCGATGAAGCTGCTCGTCCACGGATCCCACGTCCAGACGGGCGCGCACGCCAATTTTCCACTATTCTGCGCGAGTCGTGTCCGAAACGCCTGACAGAAGCCGCTACTATCAAATCCTCATGGATGCCTTTCACGAGGCACCAGTGACTCAGTTCATCATGCAAACGATGCGAACGCCCACGCCCGGCTCGTGCGAAATCGTCCTGCACGTAGACTCCCGCCATCATCACGGCGCAGCACGCATTCACGGCGGCATCCTCGGCCTGCTGCTCGACAACGCGGGGTTCTTCGCCGCCGCGACACTGTCCGATGGCTTCTGGGTCGCGACGACGGAGTACAAGTTGAATCTCCTGGCGTCGGGCGCAGCCGAAGAAGTTATCGGCACAGGGCGCGTGCTTCACCGCGGGCGCCATCTCATCCAGTGCGAGATGTCAGCAGTAACGCAGAGTGGCGTCCGGCTCGCGGTGGGTCTAGCCAGCTACACGGTGATGCCGCGCAAGTTCAAGGGCTACGACCTCCAAGCGGTTTAGGCGTTTTCGCGCGCGAACGTTTGCATGAAGTCGACGAGCTTCTGCGTGTCTTCGACGGAGATTGCGTTGTAGAGCGACACGCGGATTCCGCCTAAAATGCGATGCCCCTTGAGGTTCACGAGGTCGCGCGCTTTGGCTTCGGCGATGAATTTCTGCTCGATCGATTCGGTGGGGAGCGTGAATACGACGTTCATCACCGATCGCGATTCTTTTTCAATGTCGGTAATGAAGAGCTTGGGATTGGCATCGATAACGCCGTAGAGGCGTTTGGCCTTCTCGCGGTTGTCGCGCTCAACAGCGGTGAGCCCACCGCGATTCTTCAGCCAGCGCAGAACGTTGCGCATGAGATAAACGGAGAAAGTGGGGATCGTGTTGTAGAGCGAGTTCTCTTTGGCGTGCGTGCGATATTGGAAGATACGCGGAATGTCAGCGCGCCCTTGCGCAACGAGATCCTTGCGTACGATGACCACCGTGATGCCTGTCGGTCCCAGGTTCTTCTGCGCACCGGCGTAGATGAGCCCGAACTTAGAAACGTCGATCGGCCTCCATGCGATGTCGCTCGACATGTCGACAATGAGCGGCACGTTTCCTGTCTCCGGGAACGTGTGAAACTGCGTTCCGAAGATCGTGTTGTTCGACGTCATGTGCACGTAGGCAGCGTTCGGATCTAGATCGAGCTCTCTCTGGGCTGCAACGCGCACATATTTCTTGCCCTGCAGCGTCGTCGCAGCAACGCGGGTTTTGCCGAGGAAATTGGCCTCTGCGACAGCCTTTTCTCCCCAGGTACCGGTGACGATGTAGTCGGCGCTCTTGCCGCCAGGCAACAAGTTCATCGGCACCACCGCGAACTGCTGGCTTGCCCCGCCCTGCAAAAACAACACCTCGTAGTCGCTCGAGATGCCAAGCAACTCACGCAGCAGGGAAAGCGCCTCGTTGTGGACTGCGTCGTAGTCCTTACCGCGATGGCTCATTTCCATGATGGACATGCCAAGGCCTTGATAGTCGAGCAGCTCGCGCTGTGCTTCCTCGAGTGCGACTAAGGGCAGCGCCGCAGGGCCTGGCGCGAAATTGACGACGCGTTTCACGACTCCGCGCACCCTTCGATGGGAGTGTTCGTGCAGCGGCCGCCCGGGCCGGGCATGCACGCGTCGGTCGTGCAGGCGAGTCCGTCATTGCAGAGGAGCGACATGTAGATGCACATATGCGTGGTCGTATTGCACTGCGAGACGGTGCACGAAGCGGTCTCGCCCGTGGGGACGGTGCAGTCTTCGGTGGCGTCGCAACTTGTCGGCATGAGACCCGCGTCAAGCGCGCTGCGTGGACCGCTATCTGTAGGAAGAGTGCTCAAATCCTGTGTTGCCGCATCTATACTCCCTGCATCGACCGATAATGGGCCTGCGTCCTGAAAGAGCAGGCTTCCTGTCCACTCGGGAAGCGTCGTCGGATCCACCGTCGAGCTCACGCACATAAAGCTACTCGCAGAACAGGTCGTGCCAGCTGTGCACGTTCGAAAACCGGCCTCGACGCATCCTTGGGAGAGAAAGATGCGCAGCACGAGGCGACGTCCTTCGATGAAGTGCGTCTGCGCTTCGGCGGTTATGACATTTGCGGAATTGTTTGATGCGGCGACGCGCACAAGCACCTCGCCTGCCTTGTCCTCGCCCGCCAGCAAACCAAGCGTGAGTGGAAAGCGCGCATCATCAACTCCACCCACTGTCGTGGAAGCCGTCTGCATGGCCTCGCCGTTGTTCGTTGCCGTGATGTCGACGAGATCGATGGCGTTCGGCATGTCGGTTTCGATGACGACGACGATCTCGGTGAGATTATCGGCGCATGAAGAAACAGTTAGGAGTGTGAACGCGACGAGCGTCCATGCGCCGATGCGACTCTGTTTGGATAAGCGAGGCATGCTGAAAATCGTAGCATCAAAAGAAGAAAGGCCACGCTTTCGCGCAGCCCTTCATCTCGATCACTACTTCTCGACTTCGATTCGCACGTTTCGGTGGAGCTGACAGGGATCGAACCTGCGACCTCAAGAGTGCGATTCTTGCGCTCTCCCAACTGAGCTACAGCCCCAGTTCTTTCGCACACATAAGCGAAAGAGGCGCGTACTATACACACCGAGCCGTGACCCGCAAGCGTGGGGGTCGCGCGTACTTACCGAGCAGTTGCTCGCGAGGAGACCAACGATGGTGACCGCAGGCTTGGACTTCTACTCGATCGACGATGAGCTTTCCGCCGAGGAGCGACTCGTGCGCGACAACGTTCGGCGCTTCGTCGATCAGAAAATTACGCCAATCATCGGACGTCACTACCAAGACGGAACGTTTCCGATGGACTTAGTTCCGGCGTTCGCGGAGCTCGGCCTCTTGGGCGCGAACCTCGAAGGCTACGGCTGCGCAGGTATGGGTGATGTTGCGTACGGCTTAGCGATGCAGGAGCTCGAACGCGGCGACAGTGGCGTGCGGTCGTTTTGCTCGGTGCAAGGCTCGCTCGCGATGTACCCGATTTGGGCGTTCGGTTCCGAAGAGCAAAAGCAAAAGTGGCTTCCCAAAATGGCGAAGGGCGAAGCGATTGGATGCTTCGGACTTACCGAGCCCGACTTCGGTTCAAATCCGACCGGCATGATCACGCGAGCGGAAAAACTCTCCACGGGCGGTTACCGCATCAACGGAACCAAACGCTGGATCACAAATGGTTCCATCGCCGATCTCGCCATCGTATGGGCCAAGGTAGACGGCGTCGTGCGCGGATTCATCGTGGAAAAGGGAACAAAGGGATTTTCGACTCGCAAGATCGACGACAAGTTTTCGTTGCGTGCAAGCGTCACGAGCGAGCTCTTCTTGGAAGACTGCGACGTGCCGGAAGGCGCCATGTTGCCGAACGTCGGCGGTATGAAGGGCCCCCTTTCCTGCCTTTCGCAAGCGCGTTACGGCATTTCCTGGGGCGCGATCGGCGCCGCCATCAGCTGCTATGAAACAGCGCTCGATTACGCAAAATCGCGCGTGCAGTTCTCGAAGCCCATCGCGGGATACCAGCTTGTGCAGCAGAAGCTGGTCCACATGTTGAGCGAAATCACCAAAGCGCAGTGTCTGACACTGCGGCTCGGGCGTATCAAGGAAAGCGGCAGCGTAAAGCCCGCCCAGATCTCGCTGGCTAAGCGCAACAACGTGCACGCTGCGCTTGAAATCGCTCGAATGGCGCGTGACGTCCTGGGCGCAAACGGTATCATGTTTGAGTACCCCATCGGCAGGCACATGATGAACCTTGAAACTGTGTACACGTACGAAGGGACGCACGATATTCACACGCTCATCCTAGGTCAGGAGATCACAGGCCTAGCAGCGTTTGATTGAGGCCCAGGCGCAACACTTCGTCGGCAAGCTGGTCATCCGTGGATGGGCTCCCTTGCGTATCGATCCGGAAACTGATCACGGACGACTCGGCTCCAATGTGCTCCCGAAGGATTTGCGCATTGAATGCGAACGGCTCTCGCTCGTGCGTCAGGATAACGCTTCGTACGGTCACGCCTGCTGCCTTCGCGCAAAGATGCGCCGTGCGTACCGCCGAGAGCGCTCCCAGCTCATCTCGCGCCACCAGTGCAAATGGCAGCCCAAGCGCGATCCCAAGCTCGAGCATGCTATTCGCGGAGTCAATCGGACTCAGAAGCCCACCGGCGGCTTCCACTAGTTTCACGTGAAACGCCGCCGTGGCAGCCCGAACGGAACGCACGAGCTCGCCGAGAGACGGCGGTGGCTTTTCACCACCGAGTGTTGCCGCAAGTGGCGCGAGCGGTTGCTTCGCGCGGTAGAAACCCGCCGCGTGGGCCAGTTCTAGGTGTCCGCACGCCGTGGCTAATGCCAGCGCGTCCAGCGGATCAGGATTGCTCCCTGTTTCGATGGGTTTTACCGCGGCGACCGGATGCCCGGCGCGCGCGCTCGCGCGGGCCAAACCCCGGGTGACCAGGGTCTTGCCGACATTCGTTCCGGTTCCGACAATGTAGAGACCACTCATGCCCGTAGGGTCCGGAAAGACTCGACGGCTAAATCCATGTCAGCCACCGAATGGGTGGCAATGGGAACAATGCGCAGGCGACTCGTTCCCTCCGGCACAGTCGGTGGGCGGATGGCCTGCACGAAAACGCCGGCTTCCAGAAGAGCCGCCGATGCAACCAGAGCGCGCTCGGGTGTGCCCAGCACTAAGGGGATGATGGACGTTTCGCCGGACGGAATCGCGAAACCTTGCGCGCGCAATGCGGCGCGAAGTCGGAGCGAATGTCGTTTGAGCGTTGCCCGCTGCAAATCCGCTTCCTTGGCAAGTGCGACGGCACGAATGGCTGCGTGTGAGAGCATCGCTGGCGGCGCGGTGGAAAAGACGTAGCTCCGCGCCTGGTTTTCGAGCAGCGCGCGCACTTCCTTCGAACCCGCTACGAACGCCCCGGACAAGCCGAGGGCTTTGCCTAGGGTGCCGACGAGGACGTCCGGTTTCACGTGAAACGCTGCGCATGCGCCCGCCCCCGCCGGACCCATAACGCCGATGGCGTGTGCATCATCAACGTACAGGCCGGCGCCAAACTCGTCGCAGATCGTCCGAAGTGCGCGCAGATCCGCGCAGTCGCCGTCCATGGAAAAGACGCTTTCCGTAATCACGAGCGCGGCGCGGAACCGGCTTCGCTGGTCTTGCAGACACCTCCGAAGCGCATCCACGTCCGTGTGGGGAACGACCAGCACCGTCGCGCCACTTAGGCGGCATCCGTCGATCAGACTCGCGTGATTGAGTGCGTCACTGACAATGAGGTCGCCCTTACCGACGAGCGCCTGGACGGCTCCGACGTTGGCAGCGTATCCGGTGGAAAAGCTCAGCGAGCTTTCCATTCCAACCCATTCGGCGAGAACGGCTTCGGCCGCACGATGGATCAAGTTTGTGCCCGAGATCAGCCGTGATGCGCCACTACCCGCTCCAAATTGAGCCGCGCCCTCCGCGAGTGCGGTGCGCAAGCCCGGATCATTCGCGAGGCCGAGGTAGTTGTTCGAGCAAAGGCAGAGCACCTTCCTGCCTTCGATTTGAATGTACGGCCCCGGTGCGCTTGTCGAAGTCACGGGCGCACGAAGTAGTCCTGCATCGCGGATTGCATCCAAGCGCGACCGCAGATGGGCGCTGAACGCGATCATGGTTTCACGTGAAACAAGATCACAGCTGTACCTTCGCGCGAACGTCCGTTCCGTATGCGCTGCCGAGGGTGCGCATGAGCTCGTCAACATCGAGCGCGGGATCGCGAGGAAGCTCGATCATTACATGGACATAGAGGTCGCCCGCTGCATTTGGCGCGCGCGCGGCAACACCTTTGCCGCGCAGCCGAAGCGTGGCGCCGCTCTGCGTCTTTGGCGGCACGCTGAGCGACACGTCGCCATCCAACGTGGGCACGCGAACCTTCGCGCCGAACCACGCTTCAGAAACAGTGACCGGCAGGCTTAGGTGGAGGTCGTGGCCCTCCCGCCGGAAATAGGGGTGGTCTTCGACGTGGACGGTCAGCAGCAGATCGCCGCTTGGGCCGCCATCTACTCCGCTGCCGCCCTGCTCCTTAAGGCGAAGCTTACCGCCGTTGCTTACGCCCGCCGGGATGCGAACGCGGATCGGGGCGCTTGATTCTAAAGCGGGCCGCTGAAGGAGAAGCTCCTTCTCCGTTCCGCGCAGCGCGTCGACAAACGAAACGGTGATGCTCGCTTGTTGGTCTGCGCCTTTGCCTGGCCTGCGGACGTTGCCTCGCTTGCCTCCGCGGCCGCCGAAAAAATCTTGCACACCACGGCCGCCGATCAAGTCTTCGATATTAAACGAAAACCCGCCGCCGCCTTGTTGTCCACGCGCACCGAAAATATCTTCGAAGTTCGTCGAATACGATTCGCCTTGGCCCCCCGACTGCCAGTTTTTGTGGCGACGGGCTTGGTCCACGTCGAAGCCCTCGCGCAGTGCTACTTCGCCGAACTCGTCGTACAAAGCGCGCTTCTTCGCGTCGCTCAGGATCTCGTTGGCGTGCGCAACATCTTTGAAGCGCTCCTCTGCCGGTTTGTTTCCGGGGTTACGGTCGGGGTGTAGTTCGCGAGCGAGCTTTCGGTAGGCCTTTTTGATGGCGTCCGCGTTCGCGTCCTTAGCTACTCCGAGAATCTTATAGAGATCGCGATCTGCCATGTTGCTTTCATAAGTAATCCCGATGCCCAAGCATCGCAATCGTGTGTTAGAGCGGATTTTGCGTGACCGACGAAAAAACCAAGGCGAACTCCAATCTCGCGATGCGTTTTCTGACAGCGCTCGTGTTCATTCCGCTCATTCTGTGGCTGCTCTTCTGGGTCGCGCCGGTGGGATTTGTGGTCCTGGTCTATCTGGCGTGCGCAGTCGCGGCGGCCGAGCTTTTCGCGATGACGCTTCCCGGTGCGCGCGTTCTTCAGATCTACGGAGTGCTCGCTATGCTCGGCATCCTGACGTCGATTGTCTATTTGCAGAATTTCGGCGGCGTTCTTGCGCCGATCATCGTGCTGCTGACTGTTGTGGGGCTCTTGCTCGGATTAGCAACGCCCGAACCGATTGATCGCGCGAGTGAGCGCATCGCGTGGCTCATCGCGGGACCTCTTTATATTGGCGGCCTCGTCGCTACCGTCGCGCTACTCCACATCCGTGAGCATCAGGGTGCATGGGTCTTGCTCAGCATGTTGCTCGCGTGGATGGGTGACACGGGTGGGTATTTCGCCGGTCGATTTTTCGGTAAGCACAAGCTCTACGAACGAGTCTCGCCGAAGAAGACGATCGAGGGTTCCATCGGCGGCCTCGCGGGCAGTGTGCTCGGCGCGTTGATTGCGCACTTCTGGTTTCTTCCCGAGTTGCCATTAATCGGAGGGATTCTTCTTGCTCTCGTGGGCGGTGGCCTTGGTCAGGCAGGAGACCTCTGCGAGTCTCTCATCAAGCGCGGAACCGGCGTCAAAGACAGCGGCTCAATCTTGCCGGGTCATGGCGGGATTCTGGACCGAATTGACGCGCTCATGTTCACTGCCGCAAGCACCTGGGTTTACGCTACATACATCCTCGATCGCCAATAGCTCGACTAAGGGCTTGAACTGATCGATTCTACTTCCCAGAACCCCTATGACGCGCCGTTCGAAATCGAAGGAGCCTCCCCCCATGTCGGAGCAGCAGCACTACGAATTTTTCAAAGTCATTCAGGACTACGTCGATCAGGCTTCGAAGATTGCGAACCTTCCGCCGCACGTGACGTCAATCCTTTCGCAACCGAAGAACGAGCTCATCGTTCACTTTCCGGTGCGCATGGACAACGGCGAGACGCGCATGTTCAAAGGCTACCGCATCCAGCACAACAACGTCCTTGGGCCCTACAAGGGCGGCATGCGTTATCATGAGACGGTAACGCTCGACGATCTCAAGGCGCTCGCTGCGATGATGACGTGGAAGTGCGCGCTCATGGAGATTCCGTTCGGTGGTGGCAAAGGCGGCGTGAAGATGAATCCGCGCGAGCTTTCATCCAACGAGCTCATGCGCGTCACGCGCCGATTCACACACGCGCTCGGCTCCAATATTGGTCCTGAGTACGACATCCCTGCGCCCGACGTTGGAACCAACGCGCAGGTCATGGCGTGGATGATGGACACGTATATGAATACGGTTGGGCACGTCGAGAAGAACGCGCAGAAGCGCGTTGTGACCGGCAAGTCGCTGGCCTGCGGCGGTTCGCGCGGGCGCGAAAAGGCCACGGCGCAGGGTCTTATTCACTGCATCACAGAATGGGCCGACGAGAAGAACTTCAAGCTCGAAGGCAAGACGGCCATCATTCAGGGCTTCGGCAACGTAGGCGGAAACACCGGCCTTTTGCTTTCGAAGCTCGGCGTCTCGACCATCGCGGTCGGCGATCACTCGGGCTACTTGAGCAACCCCGAGGGCTTCAACTCGCACAAGCTTGCGGACCACGTGAAGCAGCACGGCTCGATCGCCGGTTACGAAGCGGGTCACTCGATCACGCGCGAAGAGTTCTTTGCAACCAAAGCGGATTTGTTCTTGCCGGCAGCGCTTGAGAACCAGGTCGGGATCGCCGAAGCGAAGATGCTTCAGGTACGCATGGTTGGCGAAGGCGCGAACGGTCCGTGCACGCCCGAAGGCGAGAAGATCCTGCTTCAGCGCGGCATCGACATTCTGCCGGACGTTCTCGCGAACTCAGGCGGTGTGACCGTGAGCTACTACGAATGGGTGCAGAACAAGCGCAGCGAGACGTGGGACCTCGAAGAGGTCGACACCAAGCTCGAGATTGCAATGAAGCGCGGCTACCACCGCACGAGCACCTATGCACGTGAGCACAGCTGCAGTATGCGTGTTGCGGCCTACGCGCTCGCCCTGCAGAACATTGCAGCGGCTTACGCCGAGCGCGATATTTTCCCGTGAAAAAGGCGGCGGAGCCGGTCGATCCTGCGTCGTTGGTCGTGTTTGAATCGCTCGCGGCCAACGACTCGCTGTCGAAACGGGTACGGCGCACGGCGAGCTCGCTTGCTAAAAAGTACAA
Organism: Sandaracinaceae bacterium; assembly: GCA_016712745.1. Lineage (GTDB taxonomy): Bacteria > Myxococcota_A > Polyangia > Polyangiales > JADJQN01 > JADJQN01. The sequence goes on along the minus strand of JADJQN010000003.1, from coordinate 1,236,394 downwards.
ACAGACCGTTGCGAAGGAGCTCAAGAGCGCTCGTGATTTCGCGCACACGCTCTACCTTGATGGGCACCCCGATCTAGCCTGCACAAACTCCTTCTGATGCGCGTTTTCGGCGGTTCAGCACAGAACCCCGCCTCCGTCCTGGACCACGAAATCGCCCTGAATGAGGCTGAAATCGCTCGGCTGCGCCAAGATCTCTGACGCGCCGTGCCTCCTCGATCGAGGGGCGATCGTCGAGTAGGCTGCGCCGCGTGAAGTGGGGCCTACTTACGCTTGGGGTCGTTGCGCTGTGCGCGTCTGGCGTTCGGGCGCAAGACGGTGGCGATGCGGGCATGGCTGCGACGGACGCCTCGGTCGTCGTGAGCGACGCGCAACCCGATGTGGCTTCGCCTGAACGTGAGGATGCCGGGGAAGAGCCAGCAATCGACGACGATGCCGTAGACGGCGAGGCGCTAGTCGCTCCGCCCGCGGAAGAAGGCACGGAAGGCAGCGACTTCGCCGGAAGGCCGCGAACGACGCCGGAGTTGCCGCGCATTCGCTACTTCTTGGAACGCATCGAGGTGCACACCGATGGGTCCACGCGGCCGAGTGTGATTCGCAACTTCGTTCCCCTAGAGAGCGGCGCGGTGCTCGACGTCGATGATCCCGACATTGAGGCAGTGCGCTGGCGTCTACTTGGTACGGGCTGGTTTCGCGACGTGCGTTTGAGCTTGCAGCGAGGCTCTCAGCGCGGCTGGGTCGTGCTTGTCATCGATGTCGAGGAGCGCAACACGCTCATCGTCGAGCAAGTGGTCGCGGGCGTTTCGCAAGGCGTGCGCGCGGCGGATGACATGGTTGCGCGCCTCATTCCATACGGCGGTCTCTCGATCGCCGAGACCAATCTTCTAGGGACAGGCGTGACGCTCTCGGGCGCGGGCGTAATCTCGTCGCGCCAACAGGGTGGACGAATTCGTTACATAAATCCCTCGTTTTTGGGTTCACCGTATGTGCTGAGCTCCTCGCTCTTCTTGAATAACGCGCGCGAGTTTTTCGGGTATGACGACGCGCTCGTCAGCATTCGCTGCCCGCCTCCTGAGCCCGACGAGATCGCGCCGCCGACGTGTCCCGAAGAGGTGCTCGCCCGCAGCGCGGTTGTTCGATATCAGCGATTGGGTCTAAGCCTTGGCACAGGGCGCGATCTCGGCGCCTCCACACGTTACACGCTCGACTGGCAGGGCGAGCTCGTAAACGTTTTGAACATGCCCGATGCGGCGAGTGAGTCGCGCGGTACCCATGTGCAGGCGATCGATTTTTCCATCAACCGCGGCCACAGCGTCGTGTCAGCGATTCAGTTCGGCTTGATCTATGACCGACGGGATGACCCAGCGCTGCCCACTCGCGGCGTGATGATCCAGTTCCGCGGCGACTATTCGTCGCCGATTATTGGAAGCGACTACGAGTTCTTACGCCTTCAAATTTCCGCGCAGCACTACGTGCCACTGCCCTGGGGACACGTGCTGCGCTTTGGCGGATTTGCGGGCGCTGTGTTTGGGCGCGCACCGTTCTTCTACAAATTCTACGCCTCCGATTTGAGCGATCTACTTCCGTCGCGTGCGCTTGAGCTCAATCTCGACCGGCGCCCGCCGCCGAACCTACTCAACACAGCTATCGCCGAAATGCTGGCCGAGGACTTGGCGGCTCGCGTTGATATTGGCTACTCGATCCCCCTCTACCGCGGCGGAAATGGCTTCTACGCACTCGATGCATACGCGGCAGTTGGCGTGTACGCCTTGATGGGCCGGCGCGATGTCTCGGTCGCAATCCCTGGTTACACAGGATTCTCGCAGATCCCGATCGATCTCACCTTCGACCTTGGTGTGCGAATGGACACCAGCGTCGGCGTCTTTCAGTTCGGCATCTCCAACGTGCTCGGGTTTATCGCTCAGTGAAAAAGTTTGCTCTAGCGTCGTTTGCCATCGCTTTGTGCATGGGTTCTTTGTGGGCCTTTGCGCAGTCGATTCCCATTCGCACGATGGGCATCGGCTGGCGCGCGTCGTCGCCGCGACTTGCGTTTTCGGCGCGCGATCTCGTCAACGGCGACGTCGCGCACAAATTGCAAAGTGGCCTGCCGCAAACAATCGTCATGCGAGTTTACGCGTACGACCAGGCCAACGGTTCGCCCGTGGCGCTCGCTCCCCTCTCGTGCCGCGTCGTTTATGATTTGTGGGAAGAGGTCTATCGCGTACAGGTCCAGACGGCCTCGTCACAGGGGTCGGAAACCATCTCGACGCTCAGCGCCGTGGCCCAGCGCTGCCTTGTCGTCCGCTCGCTCGGACTTGGCACCGATGCCGAGTGGCAAGCGCGCCGCGGACACACGGTCTACTTCGCATCGATCGTCGAGCTCAACCCGATGTCCGCCGATACCGTGGACCGCATTCGCCGTTGGCTCGCCCGTCCCCAAGGTGGCGGGCGGGTTGAATCCGATGCGTTCTTTGGCTCGTTTGTGAGTATTTTTGTGAATCGCCGCGTGGGAGCCGCCGAGCGAACGCTGAGCTTCCGCTCGCAGTCGGTCGAGGTGCCCTGATGAAGCTCACGCGCTTCGAATGGAAGATCCTCGCGGCGATTTTTGCCGTCGGCGCGGTTTCGCTCTTGGGGGCGCTCGTCCTAGGCACGCGTGCGATGCGCGAGTCCTACCAGGTGGGCATCAACCACCAGGTTGGCGATCAGCTCGAGGGCGGCCTCGAGGTCTACCGTGCCTACTTCGCGTCGATGCGCGAAAACGCGGAGCGTACGGCCGACGCCATTGCCAACGATGCGCGTTTGCAGGCGACACTGGCGGTCGACTCCGACGTCGATCCCGGCGGCGTCAATCGGCGCTTGGATGCTCTTCTCACCCGCTATCCCGACGTCGGACGCATCTCGCTCGTGTTGTCGAGTACGCACGTGGTGCTTTACTCGCGCGAAGTCTCAGAGCGACTTGATCGCACACGCTACCGGCTCATCACTCTTGAGCGCGAGAACGCGGGACTCTCCATTTCCGTGACGATATCGACACCCGCCGAGCGCTTCGCGGAGTATCAAAACGCTGGTGAGGTTGCTGGGGTCTACAAGCGCCTTTTGCAGAACACGACCTATGTCACCGACGCGTACCTCGGCGTCTACATCGTGTTCTTGCTTGTGCTCATTCTGCTGATCATGGCCATCGCGATGAGCCTTTCGCGGCGCGTCACCCGGCGCGTGGCGCTTGTCGCGGAGGCGACAAAAAGGGTCGGTTCCGGCGATCTTTCGGTCGTTTTGCCCATCGAATCGAAAGATGAAGTGGGGGAGCTTACGCGTGCATTCAACGACATGGTCCGCGACATGCGGACTTCGCGCGACCGCATCGACTATCTGTCACGGGTGAGTGCTTGGCAGGATTTCGCGCGGCGTCTCGCGCATGAGATCAAAAATCCCCTTACGCCAATTCAACTTGCCGTGCAGGAAGTGCACAGACGCTATACGGGCAGCGATCTGACATTCAAGAAGTCGCTCGATGACGCCCGTTCAATCATCGAAGAAGAAGTCGCAACGCTCCGGCGCCTGGTAGGTGAGTTCAGCAGCTTTGCCAAGTTGCCCGAAGCCCACTTGGACGATGCCGACCTCGTCGAGTTTGCTAACGAGGCCTTTCGAACGCTCGCAGCGATTGGCTCGCCGGAAAAGGCGGGAGATGCTCTTGTCGATGTTCGCTGCGAAGCGCCCAACGGCCCCATCGCGGTTCGAATTGACGCGATGATGTTGAAGCGCTGCGTAGACAACCTGGTACGCAACGCCGTCCAAGCCGTCCGCGCGGCCGGCCCCGCGTCTGGCCTGGTAGTGCTCACGGTGCGACAAGAGGGATCAAACGCGCTCCTCGAAGTGCAGGACAACGGCAGCGGCGTTGCAGCGGCGGATCAAATGCGCGTCTTCGACCCCTACTACACGACAAAGGCAGATGGCACCGGCCTGGGTTTGGCTATCGTGAAGAAGGTCGTGCTCGAGCATGGCGGCGACATCGAATGTCTGAGTGCGAAAGGCGGCGGCGCGCTTTTTCGCATGCGCTTGCCGTTGGCTAAATAAGTTAGCAATATCATTCGGTTGTCGTGCAAAAGTTTGACATTGGACGAAAGCTTTGGTACCTTCACGCCCTCTTTCTAGGACGTAGGAACACGTGCAGGTTACTCGGACAGGCAGCGTAGAAGAAAAGGTCGAACACCTTCAGCGCCTCCTCAAGGATGCAGCGGAGGATCAAACGCGACTCTTTTGGGAGCGCTTTGATATGTCGTGGATTTATCACGACAGCGCCCTCGAAGGCATTGTCTACACGGCGCCTGAGTTGCTCGCCGCAGTCGACACTGGGGTGGTTAGCGACACGTCCTTGATCCCTACTTACGATGAGATCCGTCAGCACAAGGCCGCCATCGATTTGGTCCGCGATCTTGGTGAGAAGAAGCGCGCTCCGATCGATCTCGAGCTCCTGAAGAAGATCTACCTTGAGCTTGCGCCAGAAGAGGCCGAGCAAAAGGGCAAGAACATCTACCGTAAGGATATGCCCGTGCATCGGGTCTATTTCCATGACATCGCGCCGCCCGACAAGATTGCGCCGGCGATGATTGCGCTCATCAAATGGATGCGCGAAGAGAAGAAGACCAAGACGCATCCTTTGCGTTTAGCGGCCAAGGCGCATCACACGATGCTGCACATCTCGCCTTACCCGAAGCACAGCGGCAAAGTGGCGCGCCTCTTGATGAATCTCATCTTGATGCGACACGGGTATCCGCCGGCCGTGATCCATGCGACTGAGCGTCAACGCTACTATGACGCGCTAAAGAGCTCGCCCAACGCGGTGGCGACTCTTGTGCACGAGGCATTGGTGACCTCTGTCGAAAGCGCCGTGCGCTTCTTCGAGGACGCCGAGATGAAGACAACGAGCCCCGGCAAGAAGCGCTCTGCCTAGCCGCAGCGCCTGGCGCGTGTTGTCGAGTGCCAGCTCAGACGTCGCGCGGGATATCTCCCCCAGGTAGAAGATCGAGCATTGACCCGTCGATGCGTTCGCCCGCGAGTGCCAAGCGCGCGTTTGTGTCGGTGTCCAGCGCAAGCGCCAACTGACCACTGATGCCGCGCCACACCGTATAGCGCGCGCGCAAGCCGAGCTGGGGAAGCTCCTCGCCATCGAGCGCTAGGGTTGCTTGGCCTCGGCGAGCGATTCGCAGCTCGAGCTCGCCCACACGGATGGTGTCGGCAGGCCCGCCGTCGCCAAGTGCCGTGTTGGTTTTCAAGAAGAAGATTTCCTTGGCGGTGCGGTCGGTGATGGCTACCCATTCGGCGAACGGATTGCCGGGACAGCGGAAGAGAGCCAGCGCGAAGCCGTCTTCGTCGAGCGTGACCGAGCCCGCAAGCCAGACCTCGGAGTTTTGATGCAGAAGCACGTCCCCAACACGAAGCCCGCGATTCGCTCCATTCCGCGCCGTGGCTCTGGGCGGGCGCTTGCGGCGTCGCAGCGCTGCGGTGAGCGCGCCCGCTGCAGCGACAACGCCCGTGACCAGAGCGATTTCGATGATCATGGGGGCGCCGCGATCTGCGCGTGAATGCTCTTGGCCACGAGATCAGGAGTCGTGCTCGCGCTCAGCGCGCTGATTACAGCGAGGTATGGAACACCCGTTTTGACGACCTCCGGAACCCTCTCGACAGTTATCCCGCCAATTGCAACCACGGGAATCGAAACCGCGCGCACGACTTCTCTAAGCGCCGGCAGGCCAACCACCGGATCCGGTTTGTCTTTGCTAGCGGTCGTGAATACTGGACCGTAGCCAATGATGTCGGCGCCATCTCGCGCGGCGGCTTTGGCTTGCGCAAGCGAGTGCGTGGAGATCCCAATCCACATCGAGGGTGCGAGCGTACGCGCCTCCAAAAGAGGCAGGTCGTCCTGGCCGAGGTGCACACCGTCAGCACCCGCCAGGAGTGCGAGGTCGAGGCGATCGTTCATGACAAACGGGACATCGTGCTCTTTGCATAGCGCGCGCATCGCACGCGCGAGGTCGAGCCGCTCGCGATCCGAAAGGTTCTTCGCTCGAAGTTGAAGGGCAGCGCAGCCGCCGCGCAGCACCTTTCGTGTGAGATCAAGTGCGCTATGCGCACCAAGATGTGCCGGATCGACGATGGCGTACAGACCGCGCGTTTTCATGTGGCCAAAGTCTTTCGGCGCTCGCGGCCGCGAATAAAAACAGCGCGAAACACAATTAAACGTGCTTTTCGCCCGCAGTTTGAGGAAAGCTCGGGCCTACGTGCGTTAGGGTTGTTCGGAGGTGCCATGTCCGTCGCTGTCGTTGGAGCATTTCCGTCGCATGAAGTCGACATGATTTCACTCGCGCTGTCACGCAGCCAAGTGCGCGGGGTTTTTCATGACAACGCTGAGGTGGCCAAGGCGACGCTTCCGCATGGCGATGCACCGCAATGCCTGTTCTTGAAGACGGATGACGAAGCAGCTTCGCAATTCATTGCGTGGATGCGCGGAGATCCGAAACTATTTTCGGTGCCGGTGATCGCGGTTGTGAATTACATCTCGCAGCGCAGCTACGTGGACGCCCATCACTGGGGCGCCGACGACGTGATTTGCGCAGGCGACGTTGGGAGCTATACGCGCCGCGCCGCGGCGGTCGCAGAGCTCGATCCGACCGTTGGAGCAAAGCCCGTGCAAGGTCGCGCGATTGTTGCGCATCGCGATCGGGGACGTCGCCAGGTGCTGGGACGGGGATTGCGGCAAATGGGCTTTGACGTTTCATTCGCCGCTTTGGGCGAGGAGCTCAGGACAATCGCCACACATGCGCCGGTTCCTCAGATCGTCGTTGCGGGGTCGTCGATCGCCGACGGCAAGATTCTGGACGTGGTGAACGGGATACGCGAATCGGTTCACGAACAGGATTTGCCGTTTGTACTTCTCACGGCGCCAGATCAGCTCGCCAGGCTCACCGCGCTCGGCGCGCAAACGACCGGAATTGAAGTCGCATCTGAGTCTGCACCCCCCGACGATCTGATGTTTCTCGCGAATGAGCTTTTGTCAGCGCGCACCGCAGAAGTGCGTCAATCACCCCGCTATTTGCATGGGACCTTGTGTGGCTTTCGAACGGCCGGCGAGATTCGGCCGGTCTACGGCTACACCTACAACATCAGCCGCGAAGGCATCTACGTGCGGACGTTCGACCCGCCGCCCAACGCAGATCGGGTTTGGGTCGAGATGATGCCGCCTGGTCGCGATCGCGCGCTTCACCTTCGGGCGGACGTTGTATGGCGTAGGCCGCCATCCGGCGGCGTGGGCGGGGCTACGCCGGCAGGCTTTGGTGTTCGCCTTAATGAAGCGGCGTGCCCGCCTGAGGACCTCGTTGAATATCACGTGGCGTACGATGAGCTGCGCGCTAATCGCCACACAGCGCTGCCTTAGTTCATGACGCAGCGTCGCGCGTATCTACTCATTGCCACGGTTGGCAGTCTGCTCTCCGCGATGCTGTTCATGCTCGCCTGGCAGCGTTACGCAACCTTTCACAACCGTACGTTCGATCTCGCGTTCTACGCGCGTATCGCCTGGGGGCTGGTCCATCTGCAAGTCTACGATTCGATCGTGGGCGGCCATGTGCTGGGCCTACATTTATCCGCAGTGCTCATCCCCCTCGGTGCCTTGGGCTCGCTGTTTGGAACCGTGCGAACACTGCTGAGCGTGCAGGCGCTCGCGTATGGCATCGCGCTGTGGCCTCTGGCGCAGATGGGTGAGCGCCGATTCGGGCCGAAAGGCGCGGTTTTGGGGGCGTTTCTCTGGCTCTTTTATCCGAATCTTGGGCACGTTTTGGCGTTCGAGTTTCATCCGGGAACGCTCGCCATCGTGCCGCTCGCGTTTTTGGCAGACGCGCTCGACCGCAAAGACGCCCGACGTATCGGCTGGTCGGTGATTGGTGTTCTTTTGTGCCGCGAAGATCTCGCGCTGGTAACGGCGATCGCGGGTGCGATGGCCATGCGCGTTTCAGATCCCGGCGTTGCTCCCGCGATGAAGAAGATGGGCCGTCGCGTCCTAGTCGGTTCGGTCTTCTACTTCTTGGTTTTTGCCTTGGTACTGCATCCGATCTTCGCGCCGCCGCAGGGGTCGATGGTTTTGCATTTTGGCGCGTGGGGAAACACCGTGCCTCAGGCGGCCTGGTATTTGGTGCGCCACCCACTGGCGCTCGTGACGCATCTGATGACGCAGGAGCGTTTGCTCTATCTGCCGAAGATACTTTTGCCGCTCGGCCTGCTGCTGCCGCTCTTGGGCTTTCGCTTTCTATTGCCCACGCTGCCGATCCTCGCGATCAATCTCTTCTCGCAGTTTCCAACGACGACCGAGCTCGCATCGCACTACCTGACGCCAGCGGTTCCCTTTCTGGTGGCTGCGGCACTCGACGGAGCGGACCGCCTGCTGCGGACGCCAAGAGCGAAAGATTTTGCCGTAGCGTTTTGCGTGCCGGTGCTTATTGCCCATGTTTTCGCGGGGGGAACTTGGCTTTCTCGCGACTGTCCATTGCCCGCATTTCAAGAGGACGACGGTTCGCGAGCCGCGCGCGCCGTGGTTGCGCAGATCCCGGACGAGGTGAGTGTGCAGGCGCCCGACGCACTCTTGCCGCACCTCGCAGAACGGAGATTCATTCATCGCGCGCCTCCGCCCGAGCGCGGGGTGAGCTACACGGTGCTCGACGTTTCCCATCGCCAGCGGCTCGAGCATCGCGGCGATGTTCTGCGCGCTACGGAAGAGCCGTTCGTTCGGGATTGGCTAGGGCGAAGGACTCAGGAAGTTCTCGTGGTTGAAGGCGGGTACATCTTGACGCGTCGAGCGAGCGTCGGCCGCAGTGGATACGTTGCACGCTATCGCGTGGGCGACGCAGATCCGAATGAAGGAACCCCACTCACGGCGTGCCTTTCGTTGCTGAGTGCGCGCCTTCGTGATCATTCTTTGGAGGTCGACTTCGTGGCGCGTTCCGCATGCGCGTCAGATTTAGGTCTTCGCGTCGGCGCCGACCCAAAGCCACATCGCATCGACCTATTGTTCAATGGAGTCTTGTCACCCGCTCTGTTGGAGCGGGGCGATAGAGTTCGTTCGACGCACGCGCTAACCGACGTGGAAACGGCGCGCATTCGCGAGCGAGGCCTCTATCTCGGGCTCGTGCGTCAAAGCGAGGCGCGACCCGACCCAACAGACCCTGACGCCGTGCGTGTCGAGCTTCACTAAACAGGTTAGTTAATCGGCAGAGCGATGGCGCCAGGGATGCGTTCGCTGCCATTCCACTTCTCGGGCGTGGCGCGGGCCGCCCGTTCTAGAACATCGCGTGTGGCCCAAGGGAGCTTGTCGAGCCAGTCCTCGTGGCGCACCTTGCGCAAGAGGAACGGCAGGGCTGGCGGCCCTGCGCCCTCGCCAGACGACGCCATATCGGACTGCGCCAAGGCAAGCGAAGCGCGCGTCATATTGAGGGTGTCGTCATCCTCTTCGAAATTGTAGTGCACGAGAACCGAAGTCATAGCCGGGCCGGACTTAGCACACGTCGTCGCCGGGGCCACTCGGCGATTGCTGATCCCCGTCTGTTATGGCAAAGCGTTGGGCATGGCACTGCGTACGTTTTTTATCGCGCTCGTTCTGACTTTCGCCTCTGTCTCGTGTGATCACGCGAATGCCGACGGCAATGGTGCACACCCCGCCGATCCGAATGCCGTCTACGAATGTCCGATGCACTGCGTAAAACCCGGCGAATCAGGACCCTATACGCAGCACGGACCTGGCCATTGCCCGGTGTGCGGGATGGACCTCGTCGTAAAGACACCGGCGCATTAAGCGTTCACCACGGGATCGCGGCGTCGCCGTACTGCTGCTGCATCTCGGCTGCACGCTGAAGCACGGCGCGCCTTCGTTCGTCGAGCGCCGATAGTTGGGCTGAGTCGAGGATTGGGGCGCAAGGCTCGGCACGCATTCGACGTTCCAGGGCGTGGATATCGAATGCGCGCAATGCGGCGAGGGTTCGCCCGCGGAAACGCTGCACGACGCGAAGGCGGGCGTCCATCAGACCGATGCGGGCGGGACCACGCTGCGGAAAGCCTGCGGCATTGTCGAGGAAGACGATGGCTCCGCCGCCGCGCGTGAGCACGTTGGCGTTTCCGCCGCCCCAGCGATCGGTGTTCTGCGTGAGGAAATCGAAGACAACGAGATCGGAGAGTTCGGCGTCACGATCGCGACGGTCGGGCTCGGCCGCAGCATGCGAGACGTCCGTTTGATTGGCTTCGTCGTTTGCTACAGGGCTTTGGCCGGCTACGGGTACCGACGGAGGGGGCGAAGGCGCGACTGCCGCTGCGTTAGGATCGAGTGGCCCGGCGTCTTCGGGAAAATGACCGCCGTGCAACGCAGCGACGTATTCGCGCGGGCGCTGAAACGGGGTCGTAGTGCCGTAGTGACCCGCCACGCGCAGCCAGCGCTCCCAGCCGCTGGGAAGATGAACGGGCGAGAGGCGGTCGGGGATCCAGTACGAGAAGGACCCGCACATGGTTCCGTCCTCCTCGACGATGACTTCACTGAAACGCTCATCGCTCGGAGCGCTGCGGCGCAAGACGTCCCAGCGCAGGCGTCGGCTTACAACCGGAGGAACGCGACCGAGGCGAAGCTCGCGATCGAGATGATAGGAGGCAACCTCCGACCACCAGTGCGCGGCGGAAAATCGTTGATTGGGTTTGTAGTAGCCCTGCGTGCCGTCGGAGAGACGGATTTTGAACGCAACGCTTCGTCCGCCGTAGCCGCGTTCGACGTGGGCAAGATCGAGACTCGCGAGGCGCTCACGTACGTCGCCATCGGGTCGCTCGAAGAACGATCCTCCGCCGCGAAGACCGCGGACAATCTGTGGGTCTTCCGCACCACTGTCAGGAGGACCGAGATCGGGTCCTGCATCATGTCCTGCGTCACGCCGCGGTCCAGCGTCAACGCGCACTGGCACGTCGGATGCTTTGTTGCCGCAGCCATGACAGGCGCCAGCACCCAAGAGCAGACAGATACTCGTAGCCGTTGCGAGATAGGTGCCGAAGATTTGCGCGCGCTTCGTCATGGTGTGTCCGTGAAGAAGCGCCATCGTCCACTTTCACACACAAAAAGTGAACAAAGAGTCAGAGGGTCAGGACGTTGCGTTCGCATCGGAACTTCGCGAATACTGCGCCTTCGCATGCCAACCCGGGCCCTACAGCGCAGTGTCGTACTCGCGCTCTTTTCGTGTGTTTGCGCGAGTTTCGGCGTATCCGCGCAAGAACATCCGCGGCCCTCGCCTGAGCATTCCGACGAATGGTCCGATCCGAATCCCGGTGTTCGATATCTGCATCGCACAACCACGACACCAAGCAGCATTCATGCCTTGGTCATCGATCTGACCCATCCAGGCGTGCGCATTCGGGCAACGCCCTATGCCGAGCGTTGGCAAACGGTGTCGGAGTACGCGACACAACACCATCTGGCTGCGGCAATGAACGGCGGCTTTTGGGGAATGTTTCAGCGGGCCCAAGGCGTCACTGCGGGTGGCGGCTCGCGATGGCCTGATGGCTCTGACGACGAAGAGGTCGGCTTCTTCGCGGTGACGCGCGATGGAACGGCATGGATAAGCCCGTGCGAGCGCGTGGAGGACAACATCGCTGCGCCGCGCCTCTCCGAAGCTGTGAGTGGGCAACCGATGTTGGTGCGTAACGGCCATATGGATTCCGAAGCGCTCGACGCGTTCGATGGATCCAATCGACGTCATCCGCGTTCGGCGGCGGGCGTGAGCCGCGATGGGCACACTGTTATTCTGATCGTCGCAGACGGACGCCAGGGCTTTAGCCACGGCATGACGCTCTACGAGCTCTCGCGCATGTTCGTTGAGCTTGGGGCATACACAGCGCTCAATCTTGACGGCGGCGGCTCGAGCGCGATGTTCGTGGACGCTGAGGGAGGCATCGTGAACTCGCCGAGTGGCGGTCGCTGGGAAGCACGCCTCGGCTTGGGCGCGACCAATGAAACGCATGTCGCTCCGCCGCAAGTGGCGCCGCTGCCCGGTCCCAAGCCCCCTCCCAATTCGCACGTACGCTTGAACGACGACGGTGTTGAAGAGGTCTTCGTGCGGGGCAACGAGCGTGAAGTCATGAATCACATCGGCGTTATTGCGCCGGCACATGGCTCGGAAACCATCGACGGCGGCGTTTTGCTACTTACCGACGCCGGGCCGCATTCCAATGTGGTGATCGAAACACCCCGGCCGCCCGCGATGCCCATCGGCCGTTTTCGCGAGGTACTATTTCCGCTCGCCTACGCGCTGGTGATTATCACACCGGTGGCGCTCGCTATCTGGCTTCTGCTGCGTCGCCGCAAAAGGAGCCGCTAATGCGTTCGAATGCGGCAATGGCAGTCGGATTTCACGTTGTGCTCTCCTTGGCGGGTCTCCGACGGCGCTTGCTATGAGCGCGAGCTTCGCCACGACGCGACCCTGCAAGGCAAGGTCACGGTCGAGTTTGTGGTCAATACAGATGGAAGCGTTTCAAACGCGCGCGCTGCGGAGAATACGTTTAGCAACGAGGCCGTCGCGGCGTGCGTTGTCTCTTTGGCGCTGGGGTTGCGGTCCAGTCCCGGTCCCGAAGGCGGAAGCGTGACATTCCAGTATCCATTCGTATTTAGCCCAGCTGAATGAAGAACGTCGGCCCGTTTCGCCTGTGAATCTCCGTGGGGGCCTAACCTGCGTGATCGGCTTGTACGGAAGCGCCCGGCACGGCGAGCGCGAAGTCGCCGTAACCCTTGCCCTTGAACGGCTGTTTCCACGTCACAACACCTTGCAGCGTGACGCAGTGGAGTTCACCTGAGCTTGTGACAACAATGCGATCTGACAAAACAAGGATCGAAGCGTTGACTGCTCCCGGCAGGGCAACGGTCCATAACATGCGCCCGCTCAGATAGTCGAGGCAGGTGAGGCGGCAGAAGAAGAGCGCGTATACCACACCGTCGCCAACCTCGATGCGAGCGGTGCGTGGCGCGTCCTCTTGGCTAACGTGCTCCCAAACGATTGCGCCCGTTGACGGATCGAGGCCAAAAACCTGGTTTCGTAAACAAGCGATGAGGAGCGGTGCGGGGCTCGCGATGTCGCGGTAGGGCATCTGCGGATACTAGCGCGAGCAGCCGGTCGCATGCGACGCCCGTGTGAGCGTATATTCGTCATGTGAACGGACTCCGCTACCTCAGCGATGCACTCGATGCGCGTGAGGCATTTGCGCTGCGCGGTCGTGAAAACCAAGGCGAAGCGCTCCATGATTTTCGTGTGGCGCTGCGTCGCTTACGCACGACGGTCGGTGTGTATGCAGAGCACTCACGAACCACGATAGGCGCACGCCACATCAGACGCTTGAAGAAGCTTGCGCGGGCGACGGGTGACGCGCGCGATGCTGAGCTTTTTGTGCAGTGGCTCGCGAAACGCCGGTCGCGCATCGATGCAGCGAACGTCGTGGGCGAGGTGCGATTGCTACACAGGCTCGAAGTTGAGCGGCGGCGCGCTTACCGGCGCATTGGGCAGAAAGTCTTGCCGGAGTTCGCTTCTTTTGCGGAGGAGATGAGCGAGCGGCTCGTTCGTTTCGGCGAGCGCCTCAGCGCAGACTCCCAACGCCAGCGGGAGCTCGACACGCTACTTCGAACGCACGCGAAGCATGCACTACGCGCACTGCGAACACATTTGCATCGTGCCACAACCATCGACAATAAACGGGATGCCCATAAAGCGCGCATCGCTGCGAAGCACCTGCGCTATCTTTTGGAGCCGCGCGCAGAAGCGAGCAGCGGAGGGAGAGCTCTTTTGCGCACGCTACGGTCGGTGCAAGACCGGCTGGGTAAGCTGCGCGATTTGCAGCTCATCGTTGCGATGCTTCTGAAGCGCGCCGACCCGACGGCACGACGACTGCAGCTTCGTGCTCAGCGCGAAGCCACGCGCGCGTTTGGCGAGTTTAGAGTGCGCTTTTTGAGACGGCAATTCGATGCGGCACTCTCTCGCGAGCTCAAAACTCTTCTCAGCCGGAAGGCCGATGCTCTGCTGGCTCGCGAAAACCGAAGGCGCCCTCACGTGGCGGTTCAGCGCGAGTTGCGAGATCGTGGATCCAGGGGACCGCGTAGCTAGTCGCCAGCAAGGTTGACGCCAAGGACGGTGACGGCGATGGCGGTGAAGAGCTCATCGTGCGCGGCAACGAGCGCGAAGTGATGGCGGGGCAGCAACGTCGCGGTAGGGCATCCGCGGACCGCGCGAACCCCCAATGTGGTTTGGCGGTACAGGCGCCCTCCCGTTACCGGTCGCCGTGCTAGGTCAGGTACAACGTAACGAGCTTCGCGAGATCGTACAGCGATTGAGGCTTCTCAAAGAGGCGCGTCACATTGAGCTCTTTGGCCATCGCTTCGTCTTCGGGACGCAGCGCGCCTGACATCAAAACGACGCGAACATCCGGGCGTATCTGCCGCAGCGCGCGCACGAGAGCTGGGCCGTCGAGCACGGGCATCTTGATGTCCGTCACGATCACATCGAACTCCTGCGCGCGCTGTCTAAAATCTTCGAGCGCTTGCTGAGAGCTGCAATAAGCCGTGACTCGGTGGCCGAGATGCGCGAAAGCCCGACGCGCAAGAATGACCAGCGCCTCGTCATCGTCCACGAACAAGATGCGCAAAGATCCTTTCCGCACCTGTTCAATCGGGCCGCTCTTCTTGCCGGTTGCAAGCTCGGTGAGCGCAGGCAAAAAGAGAGAGAACGTAGAGCCTTTGCCGACCTCACTTTGCAGAGTCACGAACCCCCCGTGGTTCTTGACGATGCCGTGCACGACAGAAAGGCCAAGGCCGGTGCCTACGCCGGACGCTTTCGTCGTAAAGAACGGCTCGAAGACGCGCTTTTGCGTGCTCATATCCATTCCGGCGCCGGTGTCTTGCACGGTCAGCTGCACGTAGGGCCCTTCATCGGCATCGGGCAGATCGCGGCGTGTGCCCGCCGCAATGAAAACGCTCTCGAGCCTGAGATCAATTTCGCCTGGTGAATCGCCGATGGCCTGCGCAGCGTTCGTAACGAGGTTCACGACTACTTGGTGGATTTGCGTCGAGTCGCTGCGCACGATCGGCAAGTCGCTTGCGAAATGAGTGCGCAGCTTGACGTTAGGTTTTAGGGTAACACTTACCAAACGCACGGCTTCCTCGACCACGGGCTGCAGCGATAGCAACTCGCGAGGAGCTTCGCCTTGTCGGCCGAAGGCGAAGATCTGTTTGACCATGGCGGTCGCCCGCTGAGCGGCTTGCTTTACTTCGTGCAAATTCGCGGTTGTCTTCGCGTCTGACGCGACCGATTCGAGCGCCATGTCGAGGTTCAGATGGATCGCCGCGAGCAGATTGTTGAAGTCGTGCGCGATTCCGCCGGCGAGAGTGCCGAGGGCCTGAAGACGTTGAGAATGAAGTAGATGATGTTCGATTTCTCGACGTTCGTGCTCCGCTGCGCGTCGTTCCGTTAGGTCGTGAACGGTGCCCACGAGGTGCGTGCACTTGCCTGCGTCATCATGAACGGGACTCACGCTTACATGCCCGTAATGCAAGCCGGTCTCCGAACGCGAAACCTCTTCCCACGACACGCGCCCGCGGGCGGCAATTGATTCTGCGTACTTGGCTTTCGTCAGCGCGAGCGAGGCGGGCGCAAAGACCTCATCGACAAGGCGTCCGACCACCTGGTCCTCGCGCAAACCGTTCGCAAGCAAAAACGCGTGATTTACGGATTTGAAGCGGTATTGCTGATTCGCATCAACCTCGAGGTAGAAAATGATGTCCGTGACAAGGTCGTAGATGAGCGCACGCAACGCTTCGTTCGCACGGACGCTGGCCTCCATCCGGTGCTGCTCGGTGAGGTCCACATCCATGCACACATAGCAGTGCTCCGAGGCTGACAGCGGGATGCGAAATACCGTCGATAGTAAGTAGCCGTCACTGCCATCGGGACGCGCGAACGCAAATTGCGTCGGTGCGACGTGCTGGTCGGCCGCAGCTTGAACGCGCGCCTCGGCAAAACGCTGCTCCTCTCGGACGGTCCAAAAGCCAAGCTCAAGCAGCGTCTTTCCGATGGCGCCGCGCTCCGTCCATTTGAACAGTCGTCGCGATGCTTCGTTGTAGAAGATCACGCGACCGGCATCGTCGTACCACTGGATTGCGACGTCAGGAGTGCGCTCGATAATGGCGCGCAGTCTCTCTTCGCTCTGCCGCAACGCCGTTGTGTCGCGGTCACTTTCGATGGCTACCGCCGCAAGGTGCGTTGCAGCGTCGACCCAACCACACTCTTCAGGCGAAGGGGCGCGCGACGTGTAGTAGTACATCGCGAATGTCCCAAGCACGCCTCCCGTTGACGAGATGATTGGAGTCGACCAACACGCCTTTAGCCCAAACGCCAAGGCGGTTTGACGATACGGTTTCCAGTTGGGATGCGTCGCGATGTCTTCCACGATCACGCGCTTGTGCAAGAAGGCTGCCGCGCCGCATGATCCCGCATGGGGCCCCACTTCGAGTCCGAGAAGTTGAATCGCGTACTCGTTGGGCAAGCTTGCGGTGATGCTCGTGCGAAAGGTCTGCGTTGCGTCGTCGAGTAGAAGCAGCGAGCAGGCCATGCCCTCCGCCTGCTTCTCGATCATCGCAACGATGTCGCGAAGGATCTCCGCAAGCGCGTCCTTCGCGGCGACGCGCTCGAGCACGGCCGTTTGTTCCCCCCAGAACATGCACGCGAGGATAGCTCAATGCTCGACAAGGTATGAGTCGAAAGACGTCCGCATCCATTTGGGGACTACCGTCAGCGGGAGTTGCGAGATCGCGGATCCAAGCGATCGCGCAGCCAGTCGCCAGCGAGGTTGAAGCCAAGGACGGTGATGGCGATGGTGCCGCCCGCGATCAAGGCTACATGCGGGAAACGCAAAAGTACTGCGCTCCCCTGGTCGAGTAAGGCGCCCCAAGATGCGGCGCGTCCCGGACCTAGGCCCAGGAAGGAGAGTGTGCTTTCGGCGAGGATTGCGCCGCCAAGATGGCTCGTGGCCTGGATCGCGAGAGGGCTCGCGAGGTTGGGGAAGATGTGGCGCAGGATGATGCGGCGATCGCTCATACCCAGTGCCCGGCCGGCTTGCACATACTCGCGTTCGCGCAGAGTGAGAGTCTGCGCGCGGGCGATGCGGGCGTAGATCACCCATCCGCTTGGCAGGAGCGCGAGGACTAAATGAAGGACGCCGGGCTTTGCAACGAGCGCGAGCATCGCGACGTTGAGCATGACGGAAGGGAAAGGTTGCATGAGGTCAGCAAAGCCGGTGATGGCATGATCGAGCTTGCCGCCGCGATATGCGGCTGCCATTCCAGCGAGCGTTCCCAGCACGAGCGAGATAGCTACGACGGTGATGCCGACGAGGCCCGCAAGACGAGCACCGTGAAGGATGACGCTGAGGATATCGACGCCGTTGTCGGTCGTGCCAAGCCAGTGGCTTTCAGATGGGCGGACATATTCGTTCGTCAGGTCGATTTCCGATGGCGAAAAGGGCGCAAGCCATGGGCCGAAGATCGCGATGAGCGCGAAGATCGCGACGACGAATACGCCAAATGACATTTTGCGTAGACGCTTCATGCGACTCGCACCCGCGGATCAACTACGCCGTAGATGAGCTCGACGACGAGGTTGACCAGCACGTAGGTGATAGCAACGACAAGCACGGCGCCTTGAACAACCGGAATATCGCGCGCGAAGTAGGCATCCAAAAAGAGCGTACCTAATCCCTGACGCTCGAAAACCTTTTCAGCGATCACCGCTCCAGAAAAAACGCCGGCAAGTTGAGCCGCGCCCACCGTCATGACGGGTAGCATTGCGTTGCGTAGCGCGTGGACGAGCACAACCTTCCAGCCCGCGACACCGCGAGCGCGGGCGGCGAGCACGTATTGCTCGGAGAGAACTTCCATCATCGCGGCGCGTGTTTGGCGCATGAGGATCGCGGCAAGAGCTGCGCCCACCGTGAGGGCGGGGAGGATCAAGCCTTCGATGCCGACGTCTTCATCGCCGGGAAGCGGCAGCCATTTGAGCTTTACGCCAAAGAAGAGAACGAGCAGCGGTCCGAGCCAGATCGCTGGCACTGCAATCCCGAAAAGCGCAAAGCCCCGCGCCGTCCCGTCCCAAAAGCTACCTCGCTTAACTGCGGCAATGCTGCCGAGCGGAATGGCGATCGCCCACGCTACAAGAATCGCAAAGAGGCCCAGAAGAAGCGTGGACGGAAGCACTTCGCCGATGAGCGAGGAGACGCTCTCGTCCGGACGCGTGTAGGACCGGCCAAGAGAACCGTCCCCAACGTCACCGAGAAAGTGCAAGAACTGCATCGGTAAAGCTTGATCGAGATGCAGCTGCGTTCGCTTGGCGGCGCGCTCCTCGGCGCTCGCTTGATCGCCCAAAATAGCGTCGACCGGATCTCCCGGACTTACGCGTACCAGAATGAAGACCAGCGTGATGACGCCGATGACAGTGAGAAGTGCTCGGCCGAGGCGCGTCGCAATGTATCGAGATAGGCCGGCAGACATGCGGCTTTGACTACGGCGTAGTCGCGCGCGGAAGAGCGCAGAACTTTACGTCCTCGTCGAGTGAGACAGCGTCGAGGTCCGACGCGCTCAAGCATCGGTAGCCAACGTCGTCGCGGCAATCGCTGTCGACTTCGCAACGCGCCATGCAGTAGCTCTGAGCACGTCGCGGCTCCTCCGAGAAGAACTCGATGCACAAGGACTCATCTTGCGGACAGCTCGTGGCCTCGCAGTTGGCGATCGTGCAGTAGCCTTCGGGCAAGGAAAGGTCGCAAATGCGCGTGTTGTTCAAATCGCACCGGATCGACGAGGTGCAATCGTCGCCGATCTGCGGAGAGCAGCCATAGAGCGCGCTGAAAGCGCAAATCGCTGCGAAAAGTAGGGTATTCCGGAGCACGATGGCGCGAGCGTAGACCAAGACCCGCCCAATCGCCAATCGCCGTCGGAACGAGGAAGTCTTGGGGAATGCCATGGACTTGCCCGTCGTTCCCTTTGCACGGAGGCTGTGCAGAGTGAGGTATTGGCACAAGGGAGCGGCGGGCCTAGTGGTGTGCGTCGTGGGGCTCGCTGCCTTCGTGCATGCGCAGGATGCGGGTAGCCCGCCCGACCCTCTTGTGGCAGTCGCTCCGCTTGTTGCCGCCAATCAAACTGCCAATGCGCTGCGCACGCTTGATGTCCTGCCGCAGGCCCTTCGTTCATCCGCAAGCGCGCGCTACTTGCGGGCACGATTGCTCGAGCGACTCACGCGCTATTCAGAAGCCGCAGATTCGTTGACTGGCGCCTTCGACGGCGTGCCTTCAGAAATTGCCGAAGACATCGCTAAGCGCCGCATCGTGCTTTTGGCCATGGCCGCTCGCTGCGACGAGGCGCTCACGCAGGGAGCGGCGTTGCGCAATCCATCATCGGAAGTCGATGCACGTATGGCGGAGTGTGCCTTGCGAATGCGCAACTACGCGCTCGCACTTACTCGAATCGAAAGTGCCATCCGCGATGTGCGTGCTCGAGCTGCTGTTCCCTACCGACTAACGCGCGCGGATATTCTGCTCGCCCAAGGCCAGCGCGATCGCGCCATCCGTGAGTTGCGCGGCGTGCTCCTCGAGCAGCCAGCTCACCCGCGTGCCGACGACGCGGCGCAAAAGCTTGCCACGCTTCACGCGACGCCGACGTGGACGATGGCCGAGCATCTTGATCGCGCGGAAGCATTCTCGGCAGCGAGGCAGCATGGACGAGCCGTCGAGGAGTTGCGACAGCTGGCGGCACCGCGCGATCGCGCGCTAAAAGCCCGGTTTTTGCACGTGAAGGGCATGGCGCTCTTTGGTACGCGTCGCAACTACGAGGAGGCTTCGCGCGTGCTTGCTGAAGCCGCACGCCTTCCAAGCGCAACGGCTCTGTCCGATGAGTTTCATGCCGCGCGAGCGTTGGCCCGCTCCGATCGAGAGCCGGCGGCCATTCGCGCCTACAGGCGCTTCGCGCGCGCGCATTCGGCGGATGAGCACGCGCCGGAAGCTGCCTACCTCGCTGCGCTTAGTCTGTTGCGCAGCGGATCGGACGAAGGCGTACGTGAAATGAATCGCTTCCTGCGCGGACCCTTCGCCGCGCGCGCGGAGGAGTTTGTGCGCGAGGGCAACGCCCAACTCGCGTTCTTTCAATTCGCGCGAGGACGTTTTGTGGATGCGGCACGTGCGTTTACGAACTTTGCCGACGAAGGAACCGGCGGCATGGTGAAAGGCCGCGGTCACTACTGGGCGGCGCGTTCGCTCGTGCTTGCAAATCAGCGCGAGCGGGGCATTGCGTCTTATCGTTCCGCTGTCGCTGCGGAGCCTCTGCATTGGTATGCATTGCTCGCTCACGCGCGGCTCGTCGAGCTTGGCGAAGACGCGCCGCCCTTCGCAGCTCAGCCGACGATCAACGCGACACCGACCACGCCTCCCCGCGTGCGTCTGCCCGAGGCTGCGCGCTTTTACGCCTCGCTCGGCTTGCGCCAAGATGCGAGGGCCCTTGTGCGAGCGCGCGAAAGCTCGCTTCGTGCACAGGCGCCGAATGGCCGCGAAATCGAGGCATTGGTAGCGATCTACGATGAGCTCGGCGACGCCGATCGCACCTATCACCTAACCGCGGGCATGCGCGAAGCGTTGTCACGCCCGATCGGGCCCGACAACGCCTGGGTGTGGCATGCAGCCTACCCGCGGCCGTGGCAAGACATCGTCGACAGCGAAGCGCGCGCACGCAATGTTCCTGAAGACTATCTCTACGCGATCATGCGTCAGGAGAGCGGCTACGATCCTGACGTCGTTTCGATCGCGGATGCGATTGGCCTTCTGCAGCTGTTGCCGTCAACTGCGAGCCGAGTCGCTGAAGGGATCAACGAGCGCGCCGATCGCCAAGACCTTTTCGATCCACGCATCAATATTCATCTTTCGGCTGTCTACACGGGCAACCTTTACCGAACATTCTCTCAGCAGGCTCCGCTTTCGATTGGCGCGTACAACGCGGGCGCGCCGCGCATGCAGCGCTGGGTATCGACGAGCACCACCGACGAGCTGGATCTCTTTGTCGAGCGAATCGCCGTCGACCAAACACGCAACTACATCCGCCGTGTCATGTCGCATTGGGCGCGCTATCGCTATATGCGCAATCCTTCGGCAGGATGGCCGATGCAACTGCCGTTGCGCATCGATCGCTCGCGCATCGATGCGGCATCCGCCCACGCCGATCGCTAGAGCTGGCTCAGTACCCAATCGCCAACGGCTTTGGTACCAAGCTCGCCGCCGACATCGCGGGTGCAATTCCTGGTGTCGATAGCGCGCCGCACGATGTCCGTGAGACGCGCTTCTTCGTCGGGGAAACCGAGGTGCGTCATCATCATGCCGATGGTGAGAACAGTTGCCAGCGGATTGGCGACGTCCTTGCCGGCGAGCGGAGGAGCGCTGCCGTGGACGGGCTCGAACATGCTGACGCGACCCGGCTGAACGTTCGCGCTACCGGCCATGCCGAGGCCACCTTGAAGTGCCGCTCCCAAGTCCGTGACGATATCGCCGAAGAGATTGCACGTGACGACTACCTGGAACTGCGACGGGTCGGTGATCATGTAGAGGCACATCGCGTCGACGTAGACGTGGTGCGCTTCGATGCCCGGATAGTCTTTGGCGACTTCGAAGAAGCAGCGGTACCAAAGCTCGTGTGCGTGCTTCATGGCGTTGGATTTGTCGGCCATGTGCACGCGCGTCTTCTTGTTTGTCTTCGCGTACTCGAAGGCCGCCCGAATCACACGCTCGACGCCCTTGCGCGTGTTTACATCTTCGTTGATGGCGATTTCGTCGGGCGTGCCCCGTTTGAACTGACCGCCCATGCCGACGTAGATACCCTCGGTGTTCTCGCGGAAGACAACGAAGTCACAATCCTTCGCGGTCTTGTTCTTCAGCGGCATCAAACGGTCGTGCAAACACACGACGGGGCGAATATTGCAGTAGAGGTCGAGACCGAAGCGCAAGCCGAACAAGATGTCGCGCGCATGCTCGAGGCCTGGCACACGCGGGTCACCGAGCGCACCCAAGAGCACCGCTGCGCACTCGTTCTGAATCTGCGCGGCGATTTCTTTCGGGAACGTCGTGCCGTCCTTCAAGTAGCGGTCAGCTCCTAGGTCCAGATGCCAAAGCTCGAGAGGCAACTTGCGCTTGTCGCGCAGCGCCTCAAGGACGCGAACGCCCTCGCGCACTACCTCTTTGCCTATACCGTCACCCGGGATGATCGCGATTTTCATGCTGAGGGAGCGACTTTATCAGGGAAGTCGAGCGCTAGCCTACCTATGAAAATCAAAAGAGATTCTTGACATTGCCCCATGCCGAATGGGACGTTGACGCGTGTTCTTCCGAAAGGTTTTGTGACCCAAGCGATGGAAGTAATCGCGGCAGGCTTGTCGGACGTAGGTCTTCAGCGCGAGCACAACGAGGACAGCTTCTGCGTCCTTCCTGAGTACCATCTCTACGTCGTGGCCGACGGCATGGGCGGGCATAAGGCGGGCGACGTCGCGAGCAAGATGGCTATCGAAGCCATTGCCTCGTTCTTTCATTCGACTTCGGCCGAAGACTCGACCTGGCCCTTCCACTTCGACGCGTCGCTGTCCGTGGACGAGAACCGATTGGTCACGGGCGTCAAAGTCGCCAACAAGCAAATCTTCGAAGCTTCGAACAAAGACCGTAACGTGCATGGCATGGGGACGACGCTGGTCGGCGCTCTCTACTCCAAAGATCGCCAGCGCATGTACGTCGCCCATGTCGGCGATAGCCGTTGCTATCGCGTTCGTAACAATGACATCACGCAGCTGACGCGCGATCACTCACTCCTCAATGACTACCTCTTGGTGATGCCCGACATCACGCAGGCGCAAAAAGACGAGCTGCCGAAGAACGTAATCACGCGCGCTTTGGGTATGCAGGACTCGGTCACCGTCGACATGTCGCCCGATGAGCCGCAAGCCGGCGATATGTACGTACTTTGCTCGGATGGGCTTTCGGGCATGGTCACCGACGAGAAGATTTGCGACGCCGTATCGAGTGCAGCGTCTCCGCAAGAGGCTGCTGCGGAGTTGGTACGCCTCGCCAATGCCAACGGCGGCGAAGACAACGTCACTGTCGTTGTCATCAAATTTCAGGAGTAGACATGTCGACCAAATTTACTTCGCGCCACGTCTTTAACATCGACGCCGAGTCGTTCTGGACGAAGATCTTCTTCGACAAAGAATACAACGAGCGCATGTATCGCGACGTTCTGAAGTTCAAAAACTTCTCGATCCTGGAGCAAAAAGATCTGGGCGGCGGAAGTATCTCGCGTCGCCTGCTGATCGAGCCGAGCGCCAATGTGCCGGGCGTTTTGCAGAAACTGATCGGCGATGGCTTCTCCTATACCGAAGAAGGCAAATACGACGCGGCGACCAAGCGCTGGACCTTCCGCACTATCCCTTCGAAGCTTGCCGACAAGCTCACGGTCAAAGGCGAGTACTACGTGGAGCCCAAGGGCGAGAAGCAACTCGAGCGCGTCATCTCGTGCGAGATCAACTGCTCAATCTTCGGCCTCGGCGGAACCGTGGAAGGATTCATCGAGAAGCAGACGCGCGAGAGCTACGAGCTCGTTGCACGCTTCACCAACGAGTTCATCGCCGAGAAAAAGCTCAACGGTTGATCGCGGGACGAGGCTTGGCAGGCTGCTCGGCCGAAAGCTTTCGCTGCCCGTGGCACGAGCGTTGCTCCATGCCTAGCTATGCCCGGCTTGTGCCGGTCTGTGCCACCGAGTCTTTGCTTTAGCCATCCACTATCCTTGAGGTGACCATGCTTCGTTCAACTACTCTCAGCTTTTGTTTGGTGTTGGCTGCGCTCGCAGGCTGCAAGGACGACCCAATCGCATCGAACGTCGACATGGGCACGGATGCCGGCGCCCCCATCGACTCAGGCGCACAAGTCATTGGTCCGGATGGCGCGACTGGCATCTGCTGCCCTGTCGACTATTCCTGCGACTGCTCCTACAAAGGCGGCTGGGCAACATCGCTCGAGGAGTGCCCCCGCGTTTGTGATCAAGGTGGCAACGACACGAGGACAGACTCGTTTGGCTGCGAGGTAGTCATCGGCGACTCAGGCTGCTTCTTGCCTGCCGACTCAGGCGTTCCGGGCGACGCGGGTGATGCAGGCGCTCCTGATGATGCCGGCGACGTCGACGCGGAAGTCGCTGACGCGAGCTGACGTTCAGCTTACGCACTCGAGGGTACTGCACTGCCACGAGCCTATGCTCTCGTCGAAAGCGCAGTACGCCTCGTCGCTGACCGCCGCGCAGTCAGCGTCGATGGTGCACCCGTCTTCCACGGTGTGGCAGCGGTAGGCAGTCGGTGGCGTGTAGTGGCCGCATGAGCCGAGAGTCGGTGAGCATTCAAAGCCGCCGCAATCGTCGTCGGTGATGCAGTTGGCGGGAACGCAGATGTTTCCGCCGCCCCGTGAACCGTCGCACTCACAGATTTCACCTGTCGCGCAGTCTTCATCCTTGAAGCAGCCATCGTAGTCACACGCGGAGGTGCGCGATGCGAAGATGCAGCGGCCGTTTTCGCCGTCCGTACAATCTGCATCGGTGGCGCACGGTCCCGTGTGGATGCCGCTGCCGGGCGGCCTGCAAAGGCTGCACATCGTTGGCAGCGGGCGGCCTGTGCCAAGCGGAGGGTCCTCGCAGTTGATTGGCGCATCGATCATCAGAGCGTCCAGCGACGCATCGACCACCGACGCATCGATTGCGGACGTGGCATCCGCTCCAAGGTCCAAGCTCATCGTACCGTCGAGGCTAGCGTCGATGGAGCTGTCGCTCGTCCCACCATCGCTCGCGCCCAAGTCCTGCATAGGCCCCGAATCTCGCGTGAGGCCAGGCAACGCAGGGTTGCTCGCACAGGCGGCAACGAGCGCGAACGAAGAGCAAACCAGCGTGAAGGTAGAAAGGCGAAGCATCCTCCCCATCTTGCCGCAAGCGGCCTTCCGGTGCTACTTCGTTGCCATGCGCATCGTCGTGATCATGGATCCTGTGCAAACGGTTCTTGTCGACGAGGACACCTCGTTTGCACTGATGCTCGAAGCGCAAAACCGCTCGCATCACGTCGACCACTGCCTGCTGAGCGATTTGTACATTGACGGCGGTCAGGCCTACGCGCGCGTTCGCAAGGCCACGATGGCCCGCGACTCGCTCAAGCCCATCGTGCTGGGCGAAGCGGAAGATGTGGCGCTCGCCGACGTGGACGCGATCCTTGTTCGTACGGACCCGCCATTTGACGAAATGTACCTCTGGGGTACGCAGGTTCTCGAGCTTGTGCGTGGTCGCACCTTGGTCGTGAACGATCCGCGGGCATTGCGCGATGCGAATGAGAAATTGTACGCGTGTCATTTCCCTGAGCTGATGCCCGATACGTTGGTCAGCAACGACAAGGCGCGCATCCGTGTATTTCTCGAGCGCATGGGCGGGCAAGCGGTGATCAAGCCGTTGTCAGGCGCAGGCGGCGCGGGCGTCATGGCGCTGACCAAGGGCGACATGAACGTAAACGCGATCATCGAAGCGACGACGCTCAATGGAAAACGCTTCGCCATGACGCAGCGCTTTTTGCCAGAAGTGCGCACGGGCGATAAGCGCATTTTGGTGCTCGATGGCGAGCCGCTCGGCGGGATCCTCCGCGTGCCCCGCGCCGATGACGTGCGTAGCAACATTCACGTGGGCGGCTCTGTGCACAAGACGACGCTCGATGCGAGCGATTTGAAGATTGTCGAAGCGGTTGCACCGCGTCTCAAAAAGGACGGCCTCTACTTTGTCGGCCTCGATGTCATCGGCGGAAAGCTCACCGAAGTGAACGTCACGAGCCCCACCGGCATTCAACAGATGGCGCGGCTTGATGGTTTGAATCTCTCGGCTCGCGTCATTGAATGGGTCGAAAAGCGCGTCAATGCCTAGAAGCTAGCGGCTGTGCTTCGCGAGCAGCTTCTGGCGCGCGAGCTCACGGGCCTCGGCGACCGTGGTTTCAATCGACTGCGCGATGCTGACGCGTGCCTGATAGCCGAACGAATCGCGGAACGCTTTGTCGGAGATGACGCACGGGTATTTGAAGAAGTTCACCAAATACTCGGGCAAAGCCGAGAAGTACTTTACGGCAAACCGCACCGCGCTTGAAGGAAGAGGGATCGATTTGCTGCCTGCGATCTCGATGGCGGTGGTCCACGGAATTACGCCGCGACCCGTCACGTTGAAGATGCCGCGCTGCTCCTTGTCGCAAGCAAGAACGATCGCGTCGGCGAGGTCCTTCTCGTGCAAAAATTGCATCATTGGATCAAAGCCGAGCAGGCGCGGGATTGTCGGCTGACGAAGCAGCTCGCTGATCGTGTTGCGCAGCATAGGTCCAATCACGTTCGTTGGACGCAGCACGCAAACGTGCACGTCCTCGTGACGCCATACCCAGGTGGCTGCCATGTTGTCGAGCTGGATGGCGTCGGCGAGTTGCGGAAAATCCATGCCCGCGCGCAGGGGCTCCTCTTCGGAAATGGGAATGTGATTGGCGGGATGCGCGCCGTAGATGTGAAAGGTCGACATCACGACAAGTCGCGTCACGCCGTGTTGCACGCATAGATTCATGATTTTCTGCGAGCCAACGACGTTGAGATCGAAGCGCTTGCCGCTCGACTCTTTCAGATTGCCGACGCGCCCCAAATGCAAGACATGCGTAAAGCTATTCTTGCGGAAGATGTCCTCGATAACGGTCTTGTTGTAGTTCGCTTGAAAGACCTCGAGGTCCTTGAGTTCGGGTTCGCGATTCTTAAGCTCGCGATAGTCGACGCCGACCACGTGATCACCGCGCGAAAGCAGCTCTTTCGCGACTTGGCGCGCGAGCCCACCAGCAATGCCTGTGATCAAGACGCGGCGCATATTTCCTCAGAAGATCGACGTGCGAGCACGTAGTCCGTCGTTGATCATCTCTTGCACGCGATCTTGAACGGCTTTCACTTTCACATCGATCGCTTGGTCCTCGTCGTCGAATGGGCCCTCAAACTTCATCGGCTCGCCAAAGTACACATGGAACTTCACGGGCAGCGGAATGTA
Source organism: Sandaracinaceae bacterium (assembly GCA_016712745.1). Taxonomy (GTDB): domain Bacteria; phylum Myxococcota_A; class Polyangia; order Polyangiales; family JADJQN01; genus JADJQN01. Next base: position 1,209,198 of record JADJQN010000003.1, on the reverse strand, counting down.
TGCGAGGGGGCCGAGAATCGGCGCTAGCGGATGAATCGGAAAATAGGGAGCACCGATCAATTTTGAAATCGTTTTGGAGCTATGGATGCTGATGATCGACTCTTCAGCACCGACCACAGCAACGGGGACGATTGGGCTCTCGGTTTGCAGAGCAAGCCGCATAAAGCCGCGGCCAAAGTTCTCGAGCTGATAGCGATGCTGCCAAGTCTTGCCGCAACCGCGCGCGCCTTCGGGAAAGACGAGAATGGCGTTATCGTCCATCAAGAGATTGCGACAGTTGATCGGATCTCCGACTACAACACCGGCGCGCGCGAAGCTCTCGCTCACCCATGGCAGCGTCGGGAAGTATCGCTCGGCCATCGCACGCGGCAGGCGAGGCGGATCTCCCCGTAGCAAGCTCGCCACAGCCACGACCAAGCCATCGAACGGAAACTGGCCCGAGTGGTTGGGAACAATTAAGCAGCGCCCCGCGGGGACATTCTCGATGCCGTGAATTTCCGGGCGAAAATATTCGAAAATCAACTTGGCCAGGCTGAAGTAGATCTTGGCCTGCTCGGGATTGAAGCCCCAGGGGTCAAAGCCGAACTCGTTGATGTGGTTTGGAAGCGCGTCGATCGCGCGGGCTACTTCAGGATCGACGAATTTCGAAAGCATCGGTTTGCTACCGTCTTACGGTTTAAGACGATGGGTCAATAGATACGAGGGCCTTCGGCCATTTCCTCGCAATTGACACGCTGCCATCGGGCCGCTACGTGAAGGGCCGTACTTTACGAGGGTTACCCATGCGTACGTCGCTCATTCAAGCCGTAGCCGTACTTTTGATCTCTGTGTCTTTGGTGGGTTGTGGCCCACGCGCTTTGTCGACAGACACCACCGCGCACACTCTGGCGATTGGCGGCAGTGACCGGCGCGTGACGACGATGACCGACGTCGATCGCATTCGCGACATGGCAGCGACCGAAGATACCTTCTACGCGGCGACCGATCGCGGCTTGCTGATGTATCCGATGAGCGGCGAGGCAACGCCGACGCGCATCACGCGCGCCGAGGGGTTGCCAAGCGACGACGTGACGTCGGTTTTCGTTGGAAGCGAAGGAACAGTCCTTGTATCGACGGCAACCGGCCTTGCGATCGTGCGCGAAGGACATGCGAACGCCGTCGCGAGCGCGCCGCCCGTGGGCAAGATCGCCGACGTAGCGATCACGGGGAGCAATACCGTGTGGGCGTGCGGCCGCGGAGGTCTCGCGCGCCTGAAAGCTGGTCAGAATGGTTGGGTGCTATTCGGCGAGAGCGCGCAGTGCACTCGTCTTGCTGTGTCGAGCGAAGGCTCCTTGTGGGTCGGAACGACCACCGGCATGTGGCTTGTCGAGAACGAAGAAATCGTGCGCGAACACAGTCAGTCTCGCGGCATTCCCGAGCCCTACGTCGCTGACATCGCCCCGCTCGCAAACGGCCAGGTCATGGCTCTTTTGCGCGGTCCTTCTTCGACCTTGCTTGGCTACTGGGATGGGCATCATTGGTACGGATACACACTTGAAGGCTTCACGCCGAAAGTCTTGAGCCTCGTCGCAGTGGGCTCGCGCGTGATGTTGATCACGGAAGGCCACGCGTTCGTCGTTGCCAGCGGTCATGCGGAAGGCGTGCCCCTGGTTGCGCTGAATGCGTCGGAGACTTTCGGCGTACGTAGCTATCGCGCACGCATCACGGAAGCCGCTGCGGTCGTTGTGCCCGAAGGCAATGGCGAGCCCATGCGCGCCCCATCGATCATGAGCGAGGTGCCGACGGGGCAACCCACGGTCGATGCGCCCCATCTCGAAGCATCGCCGTCATCGATCACCGTGCCCGACGGCCTTTACGCGATGCACGCATTCGGTTCAGCGTATTTCCTCGCTGATCAGAATCGCGGCGTCGTGCATCTGCAAGCCGACGGCACGCAGCGTCTGCTCCGCACGAACGACCTTGTTTCCGCGGGCAATCTTCAGGTCGCGACCGATAACTCGCAGCGCACATGGCTCGTCACCAAGCACGGTGATCTTGTGCAGCTCGACGACGACGGCGGGCTGCGACGCATGTCTCTTCCGGAGAACGTGCACGCGATGGCCATTGCCAACGGCGATGGCGGCGCGCATTTGCTCGCGCGTGTTGGCGATACCGGATCGGTCTTGCGTGTTTACCGCGCCGACAGTGGGCGCTGGACGCAAGTTGTTGAACGCACGATTCGCACCGCCACCGAGTTTGTGGGTTCGCCCATGATCGGCGTGGGCGCAGGCAGTGCTGTGTGGGCGGTCGTCGACGTTCGAAGGACGGACGGAGAGGGCACGCGCACGGGCGGCGTGGTTATCCTCGATCCGGCGGTCGAGACAGTGACCTATTTGCATCGCGGCGCGACGGTGGCAGCCGATGGCCCGGGTGCCATGTCGATCCCCGACGAAATCAGCGGCATCGACTTCAGCGAAAACAACGCGTGGCTCGCAACGCTCGAGGGTGCAGTTCGCATCGGCAATAGCCAAGCAGTTGTCTTTGGTGAAGCACGCGGCGTGCGCGGCGAAGTGGTCAGTGATTTGGCGGCGGCTCCTGGTGGTCGACTTTGGGTCGCTGCGGCCGAAGGCGTAGGCGTTTATCAGAACGGCTCGTTCGACTTCTCGTTGCCCGCCGTCGTGCAGCAAGCGCGACCGACGACCCTCGCGGTGGATACAGCCGGTAACCTCTACTGCGCAGGCCCCCGCGGCGCTGTGTATTACGACGGCACGGCGTGGCAGACGCTCACCGAGCAGACTGGCTTCCCGACCAACAACCTCGTCGACGTCCGTGTGGACGGTCGCGATCGCGTTTGGTTCCTCACCGACGACCGCGTGCTTGTGTTCACGCGCTGAGGCGCGGCGCGGTCGCTCGCCTACTCGATTGGCAGGAGGCGCGAAGCGAAAATATCAAACACGTCGCCTGCGCCGCCGGCGCCATCCGCTAGGTTCGTGGCGGAGCTTGCGAATGTAATGACGCGGCCGTCGTTCGAGATGTGAGGAAGGGCGCAGTCTTCATTGGCGGGAGTGCCTTGGGAGTTTGCGCTCACGAGGCGTAGGCGTGACGGGTCGTCCATCGAACGGTGTGTGTCGATGGAGAATACTTGCGACATCCCCGACTCCATACTCGCTCCGAATACGACGTAGCGACCATCGCCCGAAACGTCTAGGTCTAGGGGACCCGCGTTCGACGCCAGCAAACGCGTGTCGGACGTCTCGACCGAATACTGATACAGGTTCAGCGTGCTCGTGCTGCCGACCGTTCCGTCGCTCGCGAGATCTACAGCCTCCGACAAGAACACGACAAAGTTCCCGTCGGCAGAAATCCGCGGCGTGAAGGATTCGGCGTGCGCGCAATTTCTGCTTCCAAGATGGGAGCCGTCGGGCGATCCGGATAAAAGGCGAATCTCGGGATTGCCAGTACGTCCGTCCAAGAAGTAGATCTTCCTCAGGTCGTCCACCGGGGGAGAGGCCGCCCACACCGTGCACCCCGGCGGAAGTCCATTGTGTGCCGTATGCAGATTCTGCGCGAGAGACACGAACGTGAATCGGCGTCCATCTGCAGCGACGTCGGGGTCAAATGAGGTGCCGTCTGGCAGCTGTCCTGAGGACGAGACCAAGAGCCGCAAGCCATTGGCGTCCGAGATGATAAGCCGCACGGGGCCGACCGGCGGCTCATCGTTGGTCAAGTTCCGCGCCAGCGATGGGAAGACAGCGGTGGCACCGTCATCGGACAGCGCCAATCCATACTCAGAGGTGCCGTTTCCGAGTGCGCCGTTGCGAACAGTCACCGCCTCAATCGCATCCGAAGCAAAGGAGTAAAACTGCGTGTTCGAATCCGCATTGACGAGCCCTGGAACGAAGCTCGAGGCGGAAGAAAACAACAGGCGACTGCCGTCGTAAGAGAGCGCGACCCAATTGATACCCGGATCCGCCGTAGCGGCAGCGTCGGGCGTCCGTAGAGTGACCAATCGAGTCGAGTGACTCTCAAGAGAGTGCAAGAAGACGTTCTCCAGATCGGCAGGGTTGGTCCCTGAGCCGTTGCGGACGACGGTAAAGGACACAACGCGCCCGTCACCTGATAGTGCATGGAAGAGGGCCGTCGACCGACCTCTCGCCTCCCCGTCCCAATCTCGCGAAACGAGCTCAAGCTGCCATGCGCCAGGCACCTTGACCTCGGTGCAACCCACATAAGATACAACCAAGAGGCTCGCAAAGATGGCGCGCATTTCAAAAACTCCCCGTGCAAGCAGCGCCGAGCGGAAACGATGGAACACATCGGAACGCCGTGTGGCTTTGAGTCTCGTCTGACGGCGCCAGAATCAATAGTAGCGCTCCCGCAGCAACCAACACGCCGCCACCGATGTAGCCGACGGCCATCAGAGTCGTATCGGTGTCTACGCTGCTCTGCCTCGAGCGTTGCTCCTCGATCGTGCAGGACGTGAGCGCGCCCAAGTCGTCGAGACAGGCGTTGGCATCCGCCGCCGCACTGTTGCGCATCGCATGAAATGCGACTCCCACGCCTAGCGCCGCAACGCCAACGCCCAGGGAGGTCCAACCAAGAATTCGGGGAAGTGGGGTGGGCGGGGCATGCGTCGTTGTGCGTGCCAACGGAGGAGGCTCCCGATGCGGAGGTGGCAGCTCGACGCCGACTGTGGCGCCTCGATCCACGCGCAGCACGCGCTGGGCCGACACGACATCCCCGCCATCTCGCAACTCGACGTCCATCACGCCCGCATCGACTACGACGGGCTCGCGAATGGGCAAGGCTCCCAGATCACGAGTGCCAATCCACGCATGCAGTCCGGGCGCGCCGCCTGAGATCTGAAGAAACCCTACGTGCGTGCGCGCGTCCTCGAGCGCTGCATGCAACGCGGGAGCACGCGAGCTAATCCATTCATTGTCGACATGAGTCATGGCCTCCGAGAGCTGCATGTAGGCCCTCACCCAATGACCCAGGGCTTGCTCGGCAAGCGCAATCTGCGCCAGGGCGCGAGGGCTCTGTTCGATTTGGTAAGCATGCTGAAAGAGCTCGAGGGCGCGTGCGTCTTCATGCGCTTCGCGCAGGCGCAGACCCTCGTTGATGAGCGCATCCGCATCTACGTTGTCAGCCCGTGCCGTCGCAGCAGCGGAGAAACACAGCAATGCAGCAATGAGAACTATACGCAGTGAAATCAAACTCACTCCACGTAGTCAAACTCGTCAGGGCCGCGCGTGCGGAACTCGCCGTCCACGTAGCCCTTCAGGTCTAAGAGCCACTGTTCCATTTGTGCGCCGTTGGGCGTGCTTTCCGGTGCATCTGTGTAGAAGGTGCCTTGGATGCACTCGTTGCCGCGGCAGAGGCCGTCCGGGAAGACGAAGATCATCTTCTGCATGCGACGCGCTTCGGGGATCGTCGGCAAGCGCATGAAGGCCCAGACGAGCGCGCCCAAATCGACGAGGCCCTGCGGATCCATCCCGTAGCCGTGCATGAAATAGACGACCGGGTAGCGCAGACCTGCGTTCTCTTCCTCGTAGTAGCCAGGCGGCAACACGATTGAAACCGGACCCGTGCGATTGGTGGTCGGCGAGGTGAAGTCGCGAATGAACTGGTTCGGTTGAACACAGCCCGGTGAGCCCTCTTTGCAAAGAGTGTCGACGACTGAGCGGCGATCACCGTCGGGCCACCGCGAGCTCATCCACGCAAGGACGCCAATGACGCGATTGATAAGCTGCGTCGCGGTGCCCACGTGGCCGCCGTCGCCATCGATTTTGAGTTGTTCGCTTGCGTCGGGGTCTCCGTAGCGCACGATCGCGTGTGAGCCCACTTCCGCCCACGGAACGTCGGGGAAATAGAAGTTCCCGTCCTCCGGACCACCTGCCAAGTCCATGGTCTGGTGCGAGTTGTACATGTGCACACCAAACCCTCGCGCGCCGAATGCACCGATGAAGTTGTTCTCCGACGGAAGCGAGTTGAGCAAATCGCGAATGCCGCCATCAGCAAAGATGTCGAGGTCGCGCAGCGTACTGGCATCCATCGTGTAAGCGATGCCGGTGGGGTTGCGGCCGAACATGCGACCTGCGCCTGCCGAGTAGTCGTAGCAACCGTTGCCTTCGCCCGTGTCGTAGCCACCATCTGCGAACTGAGGCGTGCCCGCGACGCCGTCGAGGCCCACGTCATTGAAGGGCTCGGCTACGCCGGCGGCCCCTGCCGTGCACGACTCGCCATCTCGTTTGCCGTTGCGCTCTGTACCGGTCGGATTGAACTGAAAGTCAAAGTCATCGCCTGCGGGATCGGGATTCGTCGCAGCGTCGTAGCCGGTTTCGTCAGCGCTTGCGATTCCGTCGAGTCCGATGTCGCTGAAGTTTTCCCAGAAGGTGCGCACGATCGGTTCACCCGGTTCACGCGTGCCGTTGGCGTTGATGTCCACGGCCATGAATGTTTCGGCCGGGTAATCGTTCGTTCCGAGCGGATCCCACACTCCGATATCGCGCTCACCACCGAGGCGAATCTCGGCTCCATCGCAATAGGTCATCACGGGGTACTGGCCTTGGGGATTGAACTCGTCGTCGTAGTAGCCAGTTGTCGGCATTCCATCGACGTGCGGCGGAATGATGATTGGATTCGCGCAACGGAACGAATCCGGCATTTCGCGGAAGGAGTCGGGAACGCCCGGCGGAGTGATCTGCGGTTCGCTCGGATCGTCAGAACGGGTGGTGTTCGGGTTGCCGTACATAAACGAGACGTCGCGGAAGATTTGCAACCACTCCCGGCGATCGAAGGTGCCGCCCTGGCCCGCGTACTCGTCCTTGTAATACCAATGCTCGTAGTCTTGAACGTGCTGGTAGAGAACGTCGTTCACTGGCGTGTGGATGAGTGATGACCCGGATTCGCATCCGCTGGGATCGCTCACGCGCTCCGTCTCGGTGCAGAAACCGCCGAAGTTGAAGTTGCGAAAATAATTTAGCGCTTGAACGAAATCGGGTGGGCCGCCAAGTGGCGCTACGAAGTCGAAGAGCTCCGGATGGCGCATGCCCACTTGGGCCGAACCCATGGAGCCCATGGAGAAACCAGTGACACCGTTGAACTTGTATGTGCGACGGCGTGGCGTGCCCGCGTCAGTCTTGACCACGGCTTGAAAGGTACCAAGGCGAGGCGATTGAAAGTGAAGCAGACCGTTTTCCGCGTCCCCCGTGTAGGCATGCGTGGCGATCGGAACGATGCGCGGCTCCGTGATGGACGGACCGGTGTAAGCAATGACGACGTGACTGCGATTGGCGCCCGCCGGCAAGAGCGAAGTGCGCACAGGGATGGCTAAATCGATCTCGCGCTGCGCACGAAAATGCGCCGGGCCGAACGTCACCGCCGGGCCGAGCGCGCGATAGCCCGCGGGGACCTGATCTGTGGCGCATCCAATGGAACCGTCGAATGGATCCACGTGAAACTCATCTGCGCGGCTTGCGCCCTCGTGCATGCCAAGCGTTGCGCCGGCGAGTGAGGTACCCGCAGCCACTGTGAGGAGAGCACCTGGATCGACGCGACCAAGCGCCGAACCTGCGCACGCGGGGACCGAGTTTGGCGTGATAACAACGTCCAGCGTGGCTTCACGCGTAAAATCGCCGTGCGTTGTGGTCGCCGTGATCGTTGTGCGGCCCTCACTCAGCGCCAAAACATCTACCGCAGCCTGACTCGTTCCCGTCGGAATTAGTGCAGTGCCCGTGATGTTCGCGACTGCGGGATTTGACGAGCTGAACGAGATCTCGACGTCGTCGCAAAAGTCGGTTTTCAAGTTGATCGCGTCGCGTCGCGTGACACCCACGATGGTTCCAACGTTCGCGTGATTGAACTCGAGTCCCGAGAAGAAAGCGTTGTCCGGGCAACTGTTCGGCAGAGGCGTGGTTTCGGGATCGCTGCATGCGCTCACACCGAAGAAGAAAGCTGAAACCACCACGAATGCCCGCGACACAGGGGAAAAGTTCATGGTGCGCAGCATACAGCAATTCGCTGGTATCATCCCTTTGCTGCGCGCGTGCGAGCTCACGGAGGCCGACCAGTGAGCCAAGAATGCGACGACGACGTGAGTCAGTTTGCTTCGATGGGAGCTTGGCGAATGCACGTGTTCCGTGGACGCAGTGGAAAGCACTCATTTTCGCGCTCAATACTCGTTGGTGCGGGACTCTTCATTGCCGCCCTGCTCGTCTCGTTAAGCGCGTGCGTCCGGCATGTCTCGCCCGCTCTTGTCGCCCAACATCACACACCGCCTACAGCGCAAAGTCCAAACGCCCCACGTTGGACCGAACGCATCGACGACGAAGCTACGTGGCGCGCTCTCTCGACGCGACCCGAGAACGAAGTGTTTGCGCGCACCGAGACCGCAAAATTTCTGATCGACCTGGCCGACAATCGACATCTCTATTTCCCCGACACGCATCGCTGGCCGATTCACTTCGATTTCGCGCGTAACTTTTTGAACACGCATGCAAACCCGATTGAAGATCACTACGCGTTCAATATTCGCGAGTACCGTCGTCCTGAGCGCCGCTTTGTGCTCGGCTCACTCGTGCACTATCTCGACGGAGACCTGTGGACGCTCGAATTGATCTCGGGCGACACCTTGGATGGCGAGCGCATCCTTGCGGCGTTCGAGCAGATTCGAGCGGCTGTCTATTTCGGAGAGCGTCTGCGCTTTCGCCCGCTTTCGGAGCTTCATGAAGAGAGCATCGCGCAGGTCAGCGACCGCTTGCCCACGATCGAGCGCGAAGCAGTCTTTGCTGGTCTTCGCTACGAGCCGATCACCTCGGGCATCGCCTTTGGCTACGTGCGTTTGGTGCATGGCGCGCTCGATGTGGGCTCGATCAGCCCCACCGATATCCTCGTAACGGCCGATGTGCCCGAAGATTTGCCCGTATGCGCAGCGCTCGTGACGTCGAAACTGCAAGCGCCGCTCGCCCACGTCGCAGTGCTCAGTCGCAATCGCGGCACGCCTGACATGGCGCTGCGCGATGCGATCACAAATCCAAGCTTCGCGTCGCTCGAAGGCCAACTGGTGCGTCTCGACGTCGGACCGCAGGACTACACCATCACGCGAGCGTCCATGGAGGACGCGACGCGGCACTGGGAGGCGATACGTCCGCGCCCCGCCGACATCGCCGCTCCCGATCCGTCGGTGACCGAGCTTGTCGACGTGTGCAGCGTAAACTCGTCCCACGTGGCATCGGTCGGCGCCAAGGCGGCTCAACTCGGTGACGTTTGCGAGATATTCCCGAACGCAACGCCAGGCGGTTTTGTGATTCCGGTGAATCACTATTTGGCGCATCTGCATTCAGCGCACGTCTTCGACGCGATACCGGCAATGCTCACCGACGTGCAGTTCGTGAACGAGCGCGCCGTGCGCGCGGAGCGCCTTAGCGAGTTGCGCCATACGATTGAGACGGCTTCGATCGATCCGCGTTTGATCGCACGGGTGCGTGCCAAGCTCGCGTCGTTTCCCGGCGTCCGCACTATCTTCCGATCGAGCACAAATGCCGAGGATTTAGCGGGTTTCAACGGCGCGGGTCTTTACGAGTCGTTGGCGGTGCCGGCGCGTCCTACCGACGCCGATATCGCGCGCGCGATTCGCTCCGTGTGGGCAAGCGTGTGGACCTTGCGCGGCGTCGAGGAGCGCAACTGGTACCGCATCGATCACTCGCGCGTTGCCATGGCGATTCTCGTGCAGCCCTTTGTGGAGCCAACGATCGGGGGCGGAGTTGCTGTGACCGCCAATCCCTTCAACGAAGCGCGACCGGCGGTCTTCATCAATGTGCAAGCGGGCGGGAGCGTTACCGGTGCGCACGGCGACGAGTTACCGGAGCAACATCTCGTCTACACCTACTCTGGAACCTATGAGCCGGAAGTTCTTTCGCGCAGCACCATCACCAACGGCGCAACCATTCTTCCTGAAGCGGATGTCTTGGAGCTTACGCACACCCTCACCACGCTGCACACCAACCTCGTGCCGCGCTACGCTAACAATGCCAACGCGCTCGATGTGGAGTTCTTCGTCCGCACTGATCACACAATCATCATCGTGCAGGCGCGTCCCTACCGCGTCGTCTACACCGAAGGTCAGCGCTGGATTTACTAAGTGAGCTTCAGGAAATCGATAATCCCGCGTGCGACCTCGACGTTGTTCATGATGAAGGTGTGAATCGACCGCACTTCCACGTGAGTCGCGCCTTCGAGGTGCGCTTCTTCTGCCGAGATCACGGAGTCGCCTATTTTTCCGCGCTCGTGAAAAAGGGTGCTCGGTGCGGACGTGCCGACAAAGACCAAGGTTGCAACCTTCGGCGTTGGTAGGGTTTCGTAGAATTTCTCGTCAGCGAGTTTTTGTCCTGCGTCCTTGGTGAGCGCGCGAAAGAGAGCGTTGTGCTTGAGCCTTTGAGCGGCCCTCGGGGAGCGATTGGGCGGCGCGAGCATCACGAAACGCTTCCAGCCCACGGGCATTTTCTCTGAGACGTGGCGCGCGATGATACCGCCCAGGGAATGCCCAATGACCGCGTACTCTTCGCCTGGCGAAAGCTCAGCTTCGACATGCGCGAGAAAGCTCTTGCCGATCTTGTCCAGCGAATCGCGCGAGACGAGATAGCCAAACGACGAAGGAACGTGCCCGGCGTCTCTCAATCGCTTTTCCAAAAGCGCGAACGACCAAGGCGAACGGCCCATCCCGTGAATCAAAAAGACGCGCACGTACTCCTCTATGCCAGAAGTCGGCTATCGTAGGGAGCTGCGGGGGAGCCTTTGCGTCTTTTTCTTTACCGAACGCTCACATCGTTCTTGTCGCTGGTAACGCGCGTCTTCTTTCGCACCGTCGAGGTCGTGGGCCTCGAGCATGTGCCAAAGGATGGACCGGTGATCTTCGCGGGAAATCATCCCAACTCGCTGATGGACCCGGTGCTGATCACGACGACGTGCCAACGCCAAGTTCGATTCGCGGCAAAAGACACGCTCTTCAAATCGCCATTTTTGCGGCCATTTCTGTGGGTGCTCGGATCTGTTCCGATCAGGCGCCGCATGGACCATGGGGGCGACAAGATCGATAACAGCGACGCGTTCTCTGCGCTTTACGAGGTGCTCGAGCAGGGAGCGGCTTTCGGAATTTTTCCCGAAGGCATCAGCAACGAAACTGCCGATCTTGCGCCGCTCAAAACTGGCGCAGCGCGTATCGCCATCGGCGCTCACGAGAAGAAGATTCCGGTTGTGATTGTGCCAAGCGGTTTGTCGTATCGCCGCCGCGACCGTATGCGAAGTCGTGTGCTTGTTCAGTTCGGCGCGCCGATCGTGCTTGATGAAGCGCTACTGGCCCTGCAGCGTGAAGATCCGCGCGAAGCGGCGCGCCGGCTTACCGCGCAGATTGAGGAAGCGTTGCGTGCGCAGACGATCAACGCGCCGGATTTCGATGTGCTGCGCGTGCTCGACTGCGTGCGACGCTTGTACAAGCCGGAAGGCATGAGTCTCGCTCTCGCCGAACAGGCAGAACTCATGCGTCGCTTTGTCGAAAGCTGGGAACGCTTGAAGGAAACTCCCGAGATCGCGAGCTTCTACCGGGACGTGCGGGGCTATCTCGGCATGCTCGATGCGCTCGATCTCAGCGATCGCGACCTGAGCGTAGGCGTTTCACGATGGGGGGCGTTCAAACACTTCCTTGGCCATCTCACGCTCATGCTTGTTTTCGTGCCCTTGGCGTTGCCCGGCATCCTTTTGCATCTGCCTGTCATCGGTTTCGCTGTTCTTGCAGGCTCTAAGTTCACGAGCCGCACTGACGTGCAATCGACCGTCAAGATGTGCATTACGACGGCGTTCACTCTTGCGACGTACGGCGTGGCCGTTGTGCTCGTCTATCGCGGCCTCCCGTTTCCATACGACATCATCGTTGCGCCGCTCGTATTGCTGGGATTGCTGACGACGGGTTGGGCGACCATTCGCGTGCTCGAGCGCCAGGCGGCAATCCGCCACGGCTTTTCCGTCTTCTTTCGCTTGATGAATCTCAAGCACGAGATGGTCGAACTGCGCGCCATGCGCGATGGATTGCGGCGGCGCATACTTGATCTTGTTGATCGCTACGCGCCGTCAACGCTTGAACGCGTCATTGAAAGGCACGAGCAGGATGTGATCGACTTGTGATTCGTTCCATAGTGAACTGAACGTTTCTAAGCGAGCTTGTCTTGAATGAGCTTGGGGACGTCGATGCCGGTGGCGGCGCGGATCTGCTCGCTCGCTCTGGCGAGCCTTGTTGCGAGCGGATCTCCGTCGGTCCCTTGGCCTCCGCCGATGATCGTAAGACGATCCACCTTCAGTGTGCCGAGCGGCTCTGAGATTTTGCGCATGAGCGGAATGAGCTTTTGCATGAGCAAAACGTCGCGGCCGGCGTTGCCACCCGCCGTGTACTGAGCTGCTAAGTTCTGCAAGACCTGCGCGGACGCGCGGCCTTGTTCGATGATGCGTGACGCAGCGCCCTTGGCGGCTTCTTCCGCCTGGCGGCGTTGGGCCTCAGCGGGCTGCACGACTTCGGCTTGCAGCTGAAGGCGCACTTGCTCAATGCGGGCAACTTGCCACTGCACCTCCGCTTTGGTCTGCGCGATCAAGGCCTGCACTTGGCCACGCTGCTCGGCGATCATGGCTTCGCGACGACCAATCGCGTCCGAAATGCGGCGCTCGTTTTCTTTGCGCGCTACTTGAATCTGCGCATCCACTTTGGAGACTTCGGCGCTCATCGTGTTGCGCCATTTGTTCTCAGCGGCTTCTGCTTGCGCATTGGCCTCGGCGATGACCGCATTCTGGCGTACGTGAGCACTGCGCATACGACCGATAGCGCTCAAGTAGCCAACTTCGTCGCTTACGTTCTGAATCTTCAGGGTGTCGAGAACGAGCCCGAGCTTATCGAGATCGTGTTCGGCTTCCTCGGTGAGCTTTGTAGCGAACGCCTCTTTGTCCTGATTGATTTGCTCAGGGGTCAGCGTGGCGAGAACGCCACGAAGATTTCCTTCGAGGGTCTGCTTCGCGACTTCCATGATTTGCTGGCGCGAATAACCCAAAAAGCGCTCCAGGCAGTTGTGAATCAGCGGTTCTTCGCCGGGCACTTTGATGTTGGCCACGCCTTGAATGACCAAGGGAATGCCGCCGCGCGTATAGGCCCCAGTCACGGCGAGCTCGATCGTCATGTTGGTGAGGTCCATGCGATCGACCACCTCAAGCAGAGGAACGCGCAAAGTGCGTCCGCCCTTGCTGATGCGATAGCCGACTTCGCGATCGCCAGCCATGCGCGTGCGTCCGGAAAAAATAAGGACCTCGTTCGGATCTGAAACGTACAAAACGTTTTTCACGACGAGCACGAGGCTGACGAATGCGAGAACTACGATGAGTACGAGTGCAAGGAAAGCCATCACTTGCCTCCTTCGCGATTGATGATCGCTGGCACATCGACGCCCGTCGTCTCGCGTAACGTGCGCAAGACGTGCGCGACCATTTGCGGATAGGAAGCTGCGTAACTGGCGAGGCCTCGTCCATCGCCATTATCGAGCACGTTGACTTGATCGATAGTGATGCCCTGCATTTGCGTCACGACGGTACCCACGATCTCGTCGAGGTTCTGAAGCACGTAAAGCTCTTTTGCCGACGTACCCATCTTCACCCAGACCTCGCTCATCAATCGCAAGACCTCGATGTTTGCAGCTCCGGTTTCGACGACCGGCGCCGCCTCACCTTTCGCGATAATCGCGCGCGCTTGGCGCTCGACCTCTGCGGGAATAACTACATCGGCCTGCAAGCGTTTTTGCTCGAGATCCGCGCGAATTGTCTGCAATTCACGTTCGGCCTCGGAGCGAGCTGTTTTGGACGCGGCCTCCGCCTCAAGCTCGATGGATTGGGCTGCGCCTTCAAGCTCGGCCATCACGCGACGTAGCTCGTTGCGCTTCTGCAAGATCGCAGTCTCGGCGGTGGCCTTAGCCATCTCAGCGCGCTGTCCGGCAAGCGCACGAGCTTGCGTAGTCTCCTGCATCGCTTGGTTCTCCGCGTTCTCGGCGTCGCGCAATGCGCCAGCGATACGAGGGCGACCGAGCGAGTCGAGGTATCCGGTCTCGTCGGCGACGTGCAGGATCTTCAAGGTGTCGAGCACAAGGCCCATTTTGTTCAGATCTTCTTCGGCCGCGTGGCGAAGGCTCTCGGCAAACTTCAGACGATCCTCATTCACTTCTTCGGGTGTCAAATGGGCCAAGACCTCGCGGAGCGCGCCCTCGAGTGTTTGTTGCGCCGCCATCTGAATCTGCTGCGAGGTCTGACCCAAGAAGCGCTCCACTGCATTGCGGATGTAGCGAATGTTGGAGTTGATCTTCACATTGGCGATGGCGTGAATCTGTAGCGGAATGTTGCCGCTCGAGTAGGCGTTCTGAACGACGACGTCGATGGGGATCAAACGCAGATCCATGCGAGCGACGCGTTGCAAAATCGGAATGCGAAAAGCGCGTCGACCGCCGGTAACGACGTGGTTGCCAAGAGAAGTCCCGTCTTCAGCACGCGCCGCTTTGCCGATGAAAATCAGCGCTTCGTTGGGCTTGGCAATGTAGAGAAACTGCCTAATCAGGCCAACCAACACCAAGATGCCGATGGCAACGGCAAGGGCTGCAATGACGACGTGCCACGCAGGATCGAGCGCCTTCAACTGGTCCAAGGGGGACATGCGAGATCTCCTAGGTGCGACGACTAACTGACGCGGACAACTACTTACCTACGCGATCCAGCTCGTGGGTGACACGCGCGTTCGTGTCGTCCATCTGAACAATAAAAACCTGATCTCCAATGGCGTAGGACCCGCCATTGATGCCGCTCGCCAAGAGGTCGATGGTCGTGCCGCGCACCTGGACTCTGATCTTACCGGTCTGCTTGGCATTCATGGCAACAAGCACGCGTGCGCTCTTGCCGATGTAGTCCTTGGTCGAGATTGCGCTGTCGGTGTCAGCGACACTCAATCGCTGAATGATCTTTGCTGCAGCAAAGCCACACCCAAGCCCCATGACTAGCGAGAGCAGTGCAACCAGCGTCTTGCTATCAACGAGGCCAAGGCCTCCCAGCGTCATGCCGGTGAGACCAAAGAAGGCGAGGAAGAAGGTCCAAAACCTCAGCGAGCGAAAGATCCACAAGAGGCCCGCGACGTCGGCGGGAATCTCGCCGATATGCTTGCCATGCGCATCCACGTCGTGACTTGCGTCGATGGCCGAGTCGCCGTCGTGGTCACCGCTGCCAAGCAAGGCAGCCGCAGCGAGCAGTACGCCACCAACAATCAGCGCGAACAGATAGAAATAGACCATGCCCCACCCACCGTGGGCGGCACTCTATCACTTCTTATTGCGTGACGACTACGCGCGCGCTGTCGAGCTCATCGACCGCCGGGTTACCGGTCAAACGTGCAAGCGCCAGGCGTGCGCCATCCATGGTGACATTGCCGCGCAAATGAATTTCTTCGGCGACGCGCTCGACAAGATCGCCCACCGCGCCCACCGCGATCGCCACCGTGCGCGCGTGCAAGAGCATATGGCCCCGTTGAATGCCGTCAGTCGCGAGCGCGCGCAGGGCCGCGAGATTCGATGCCATGCCAACGCAAGCAACCACCATCGCCAGTTCTTGCGCGCTCTTCACGCCGCATGCCTGCAGTGCCACGCGTGCACCCTGATGCACGCGTGAGGGACCGCCAACAATTCCAAGTGCGAGCGGCATCTCGAGATAGCCGAGCAGAGAGCCGTCATCACCGACACGCCAGGTGCAAAGCGGCGAATAACGCCCGCTACGTGCCGCATACGCGTGAGCGCCCGCTTCGACCGCGCGCCAATCATTGCCCGTGGCGACGACGACGGCATCCACGCCGTTCATGACGCCCTTGTTGTGGGTGGTCGCGCGGTAAACATCGCGCTCAGCAAAACGTGACGCGCGCACGATGCCGTCACGGACTTCTTCGCCCGAATGTGCATCCAGACTGAGTGCGTTTACAGGGATGCTGGCGCGTACGCGTACACAGCGTTGATCGGAGAGATTGGAAAGGATGCGCAGGCCCATGCGTCCCCGCGTGAGCGAGGCAATGCGCGGCGCCACTTCCTCTGCCACCGTGTTGACGAGGTTGGCGCCCATGGCATCGCGGCAATCGACGAGAATATGAACCACGAAGATGCCATCGCCCAAATCGCGCGTCTCGAGATCGACGGCCCCGCCGCCACGCGCGACCAAGCTTGGGACAGCGCGGTTTGCCAACGCAATGAGCTCGGCCTTGTGCTCGACAATCGCGCGAGCTGCGCTTGCCGGGTCAGCCACATCGTCCAGCTGGACCTGGCTAATCATGATCGGCAAATCCGCTTCGGCGTGAAAGCCGCCACCATCTCGAACAATGCGGGCAGCGTTGCTAGCCGCCGCGACCACCGATGGCTCTTCAATCACCATGGGCGCCACGTAGTCGACGCCGTTCACTTTGATATTGAGGCCGAACGCGAAGGGCAAGGCGTAGGTGCCAACGACGTTCTCAATCGTCTTGTCGGCCGTCGCACAATCGATGCCGCCCCCGCTGAGCGCGCGGGTCATCTCGCGCACATCGAGGCCGAGCGCCTCAGCCGTGAGACGTCGACGCTCTTCCAGCGAGAGACGATAGAATCCAGGGAATCGAGAATTCCGCGTCATGAAGCTTGAATCTACTTAGCACAGGACGGTGGACGGCGAAACGATCGGCGAGAGGAGGGCCGCGCAGCTCACGTGAGTGTCGCCACGAAAGCTGGACAGCAGCTCGCACTGTTCAAATTTCGTATCGCTCGCAAAAACGCCCCATCCACGAATCAGGAGGCAGCGACGCCCTCGGCGCCAATCTCCAGAGGCAAAACGGTGAAGCGGCTATGCTCGCACTTCGTCTCGAAGCGCGCAGCGGCGGCCTCGTCTTTGAAGAAGCACAAAGCTACGTCACCGCCGCCCGCCCCCGAGGCTTTGGAGGCTCCCCCATGCGAGTGGGTAAGCTCCGCTATCTCGGCCAAGGTCTCGTCGACGAGTGCCACTTCCGCAGCGTCGCCAAAAGAATTCATGGCGTGATGATGCTCGTTCACGGCAAGCAGAAGGTTGATGGCTGAGCTTGAAGCGAGTGCATCGCGCATCGCATCCGCCGCGCGGCTGAGTTGGGCAATCTTGAGATCATACTCTTTGGGCGCGCTCGCTTTGAACGCTTGGACCTTTGCAACGAGCTCGCTCGTGCGTGCTTCCTTGCCTGTCCACACCACCCGCGTCGAGATGGGGCAGGTCCATGGCTGCTCTGCGATCGTGCCCGGCATCGTAAACTGCAAGATCCCGCCGAACACACTCGCTGCAACGTCGGCACCGCTTCCATCGGGCGCGACGGCGCGGTGTCCACGCAACGCAAGATCAAATACATGCGCACGCACTTGCTGCTGTGAGATGTCTTCACCGTTGCAGGCGAAGGCAAGGCCCGCCGTTGCGGCGGACAAGGCCGCCGATGAGCCCAAGCCAAGCTTGCCGTGCTCGCGTCGCAGCTCGTGCACGTCGATCGCAAGCGCGCCCATGTTTCGCGCGAAGAGGCGCTCTGCTAAGGCACGTGTCTCGGCCACTTCCTTTGGCACCTCGCGTTCGACATCGGTGCCGCCAACACTGGCTCTGAGGTTCACGGCCGCCACGATAGCTGTCGCGCCTTCGAGAACCGCGTACTCGCCGGCGATCATCAACTTGCCCGGGGCGGTCACACTCTTCATGCAAGGACCTCGACGCCCCTCCCGGGCACCGCGCGAAGAGTGCGCAGTACACCGGGGGTTTCGCGCAGCCCGCGTTCGACGCGGTCGGCGTCACGCTGCAAACACAACGCTTTGACGTGCGGCCCTGCGTCCATCGTGGCGTAGACACCAAGCGACTCGGTTTTGCGCAGACGTCGAACGGTCTCGAGAGCTGATAGCGTGGCGGGTTGAAGATAAGAGACGCTCGGCGAAGAGGCCATCGCGCACGCGTGCATAGCGAAGGTGCTCTCTTCCATCGTCGTGCCCACGCGAGCAAGATCGCGCGCAGCAACTCCTGCAAGAACTTCGTTGAAGTAACTCGGCGCTGCCGCGAGCCACGCGTTGTAGTAGGGCGACGTCGTGCGCGACCGCTCCATGCCACTCGTTGAGCCGATGGCTTTTGCGCCTTCAGCGTTGACCGCGACAATCATGCAAACGTCCCAATGATTCTCGTCAAAGAGCATCTCCGCTTGCAGGGAGCTATCCCCCTCTTTGCCTGCGGGCAAAGCGACGAAGCCGGGATAGATTGACCGTGCTGCCGACGCGCTCGAAGCCCGAGCAAGCATGCTCAGTTCGCGCGGTGAAAAGGGAAGGCCCGCGGCGGCCGAGGCAGCGCAAGCAAGCGCTGCAAACCCTGAAGCGCTCGATGCCAAGCCCGAAGCGGTAGGAAACTCATTCTTTGATTCGACATGAGCAAATAGCGGCACGCCTGCTCGCTCGCGCACGCGCGCGAGCAACTTGGAGGCGCGCGCGAGTGCATCGCCTGTCGTGATCTTGCCGTTGATCAATAGCGAATCGGTACGCAGATCGGCCGTGAACGTAACGGTCGTCGTCGTTGTCAGCGGCTCGAGCGTGAGCGAGAGACTGGGCACCGCCGGCAAGTTGAGCGCGACGTCGCTCTTGCCCCAGTATTTGGCGAGCGCGATATTGGCGCGTGCGCGTGCGGTCTTCTGCATCATGGTGCGTAAGTTTGCACGCTGAAGGCCTCGCATGAAAGGGCGCGAAGCTCGCCTTCGACTCGGACGGCGATTTCGGAATCCTCTACGAGAGCAATCATGCAGCCTCCGCCTCCGGCCCCAGTGAGCTTTGCGCCAAGTGCTCCAGCATGACGCGCAGCTGCGCACATTTCTTCCAGACGTGACGTGGAAAGCATTAGCGCGTTGAGCAGGGCATGGTTCAAATCCATCAACTTGCCGAGATCCTTATGGTCTCCGTGCTCGATCGACATTCGGCCGTTGGTTACTAGCGCTGAAATGGCGTCGAAGATCTTCTCAACGCGCGATTTGTCGCGCGCGAGTTGCCGCGCCACTTCGCTCACCATTGCAGCGGTCGAAGAAGGCTCCCCGCTATTGCCGATGACAAGATAGAGCGGCTTGCGGGCTCGCACATTCTCGAGCGGAGCCCCTCTGCGAAAGAGGCAAAGGCCGCGCGTCGCCGCAAGAGCGCTGTCGATGCCTGACGGATTTCCATGAAACACTTTTTCCCACTCGAGCGACGCAGCGATCACGTCTTCGGTCGACCGCGTCTGCTTGCGAGCTTCGTCAAGAGCGCGGACAACCGCGACGCCCAACGCGGCGGAACAACCGAGACCGCCGCCCGCAGGAATTCCCACTTCGGCGCTAACGCGAAACAAGGGCGTCGTGTCATAGGTTTGCAAGAGACGCGCGAATGCACGGGCGAGGGGCTCGGCCGCAGCGCTCTCATCTGCGAAGATTTCTTTGTTCCACGGCGAAATGCTGAGTGACGCGCGCTCCGCCGGTTGCGCGGTTGCTGAAACCCCGCGTTCGATGCTGCCAGCAATCGCTGGATGTCCATAGACCACCGCGTGCTCGCCGAGCAAGATTACTTTGCCGTGCGCGAAACTCATCTGTCGCGCTGCGCAATGAGCACACTGAGCTCGCGAAGACGCGACGTACCCGGCTCCTTTAGGCGTGGGTCTGCGAGCGCGAGCTCGGCCTCGTGAAAGAGCGTCGCGAGTCGCGCCTCGACACGAGCCTGAACACCGCTGTCGATCAGCATTTGTGTGGCCACTTCAAGTTCGTCGGTCGTAGCGTCGGCACGACCGAAGACGCGATCCAGGACACTGCGCTGCGACCTCGAAAGCGAGCGATGTGCCTCAAGCATGATGGCATTTTGGCGCCCCTTGCGCAGATCTCCGCCGCGCCCCTTACCCGTTGCCTTTGGATCACCGAAGGTGCCCAAGAGGTCGTCCCGCAGCTGAAACGCAACACCCAAGGGCTGACCGAATTTCATGAGCGATGCGATGAGATCGGAATCGGCGCCGCCGAGCAAAGCACCTATCTGCAAGGGGCCGCGCACCGTATAGCTGCCAGTCTTCAAATCTTGCATGCGCTCCACGGCGAGAGAGGCGCGGATGTCGAGCTCTTGCCCGAGCACGACTTCCTCTTGCATCTGTCGGAACGCATCGATCGTTTCATCAAGGCGCCCCGCGGCTCTCGCACCTTGCACGAGCAAATCCCACGCATAGGTGGATGCGAGATCTCCCGCCAAGATGGCCAGAGAATTTCCAAGATGCGCGTTGCCCACCTCGCGCGCGAGCGCGACGTGCACCGTCGGACCACCGCGGCGTTCGCTGTCCTCATCCATCCAATCGTCGTGGATCAGAAGGTAGGTCTGGAGCAGCTCGAGCGAAGCACCAACGTCGATAACGGCATCGATGTCGTCGCGTCCAGTGACCGCAGAATGAGCTGCGTAGACCACTGCCGGTCGCAATCGCTTACCGCCACGCATCGTAAGCTCGGTGATCGCATCGACAAGTGTCGCGCGGCTATCGCCCATGCGCGCCGCAAACTCTCTTTTTTCTGCGAGATAGGATGAAAGTCGCGCATCGATTCGCGATCTTATGGACTTGATGAAGGCACCCGGCATCGGCCCGTCTCCATGCTATAGGAAGCAGAACGATGGCCTCGGATATCCAACGCCGCAAGGATGATCATTTGGACCTGTGTGCGACGGACGACGTCGCATTTCGCGAGCGCACCACGCTGCTCGAGCAGGTGCGCTTGGTGCATCAATCGTTGCCGGAGATGCACACCGACGAAATCGATCTGGGGACGCATCTGCTGGGCAAAAAGCTGAGAGCGCCCCTGATTATCGCGTCGATGACGGGCGGCACTGAGCGCGCGGCGGAGATCAATCGAGAGCTTGCAACGATTGCCGAGAAACGCGGCCTTGGCTTTGGGCTCGGCAGCCAGCGCGCAATGCAGAAGAATCCTGACACGGCGTGGACCTACCAAGTTCGCAAGGCCGCGCCGACGACTCTGCTGCTTGGCAATGTCGGTGTCGTGCAAGCGCGCGACTACTCAACGGACATCCTTGCGAAGATGATCAGCGACATTGGTGCCGATGCGTTGTGCGTGCACATGAACCCGGCGATGGAACTGGTGCAAGGCGGCGGCGATCGTGACTTTCGCGGCGGCGTCGAAACGTTCACCCGCCTAACGCGCGAGCTTTCCGTTCCAGTTGTCGCCAAAGAAACCGGCAATGGAGTTAGTGGTCAGGTCGCACGCAAGCTTTTTGCTGCGGGCGTTCGCCACGTGGACGTTTCCGGCGCCGGCGGCACGTCGTGGGTCGGAGTCGAAACGCTGCGTGCGGCGGGCGACGCAAAGAGTCTTGGTGAAGCGCTGTGGGATTGGGGTATTCCCACCGCGGCGTCGGTGATGCTCACGACCCGCGAAGGCCTGCGCGCGATCGCCACCGGCGGCATCAAGAGCGGCCTCGACGTTGCGCGCGCGCTAGCGCTCGGGGCAAGCGCCGCTGGCATCGCGCGACCCTGTCTGCAGGCTTTCATGGAGGGCGGCGCTGAAGGCGCCGATGCGTTTTTGGCCCGTGTAGAAGGCGAATTGCGCGCCGTCATGCTTCTGTGCGGCGCACGCACGGTAGGAGATTTGGCAACGGCCCCCAAGCTCATAACCGGCGAGCTCGCCCAATGGGCCACGCTCTTATAAAGGGGACAGTCCCCTTTTTCTTAAAGGGGACAGTCCCCTTTTTCGAAGACGTAAAAGGGGACAGTCCCCTACGTACGCAGTGGCTCTTTGACGCGCGGCAGATGCACGCCGTTGTCGAGCTTCTGCAGGTAAGCGACGAGATGCTCGCGCACATCGTAGCGCAGGTCGGCGAGCGATTCCGCGTCTTTGGCGCTCACCAACGATCGCAGCGTGACGGTGCGTTCATTGGCTGACAGAACGCGCAGCTCGACCTTCTTCTCGTCCCACTTCGTGTGCGTGGTCAGGAAGCGTTTGAGCTCTTGGCGCACGCCATCCACGGGCACTGTGAACTCGCAGAAAATGTCCACGGTGCCGAGTAATGCCGATGAGCTGCGCGTCCAGTTCTGAAATGGCTTGTCGAGAAAGTGCGTGATGGGAACGATCAGACTCCGTTGATCCCAAAGCTGTACGATCACGTACGTGAGCGTGATTTCTTCCACGGTGCCAAACTCGCTCTCGATCACCACGGTGTCACCGATGCGAATGGGTTGCGTGATCGAGAGTTGAATGCCCGCAAGCAAAGTACCGATCGACTTTTGCGCGGCAAAACCAAGCACAATTCCCGCAACACCGGCAGAAGCGAGCAACGACACACCCACGCTGCGCACGACCTCGAACTGCAAGAGCACAAGAGCTGCGCCAACCACACCGACCACTACGTGCAAGACGCGCGAGAGGACTTGAACCTGAGTGCGGACGCCGCGCGCCTTCAAGGGATCGCGGGTCGAAAGAAGTGCGCGCTTCTCAATACCTTCGGCAGCAAGGTCGACCACGCGCAATAGGTACCAAGCGACGCCGCCGACCAGCAGCATCTTCCACACCAACGTAAGCGCCTCGAGAGGCGGTGGCGCCAAGTGCAATGGCACCACCAAAAAAGCTGCTGCTATCAATGAAACGAAAAAGCGAGTCGGCGCACGCAGCGATTCGACGAACCTCGGCTCGAGCTTGTCTTTCTTCACACCGCCAAGTGCAAAACCGATGCGTAAGACGATGGTCGAAAACATCACGGCGATAAGCCACGACAGAACAAAGAGCGCGGCCAAGCCAATCCACTGCCAAAGCTCGATGTCGAAAAAATTAACGCGCGTCAGAAACGACGGCATCTGCTCGCCGAGCACACCGGGGCCGTACTCATCGTAGAGCGGCGAAACGGAGGCTACGGTTCGCGTGGAGAAGACCCACTTGGGTTCGCTGCCGCCATAAACCCGGCGTAATTGAATGGGATACTCGATGCGAGCGACGCGAATGGTGCCAAGGTTTTCTGTGGATGCGCCATCGGCGGGGTTGCCTAGTGGATCGTCGGACAAGGATTCCGTGTCGATCCAAAGTTTGGCGTCGAGCAGGAGCTTCAAACGGCGCGCAAGAAGAGCAGCGTTACGTTCCTGCGTTGCGGCGATGCCACGAACGTCGAGCGCAGCGGCCGCGCGCGCGTAATCGCCTTGCCGGCATGCCAGCAAAAACTCTTCGACGGTGCGGCGCGGCGTAGTCAAATCGAGTGGAGCTCCTTCGACAACTTCCACTGGATTTGGATCGGCATGCGCAGACGGCGCGGCTAACGCGAGGACTAAAAACGCAAGTGCAGCGTAGAGTCGTGTCATCGCGCGTCCAAGTATCTTTGCACCGAGCGCGGCACGACGGGCGCTCGAGCAATAAGCGGAGAGAGGTCGGCACTGCTGAGCGTGTGCCAGTACATGACCTTCTCACCCTTGTAGCGATTGCGCGCTTCTCGCAAAAGACCCGCAAGTGCCTTTGCTGTGTATGTAGTCTCGACGATGAGACCGTC
Source organism: Sandaracinaceae bacterium (assembly GCA_016712745.1). Classification (GTDB taxonomy): domain Bacteria; phylum Myxococcota_A; class Polyangia; order Polyangiales; family JADJQN01; genus JADJQN01. The sequence continues at coordinate 1,185,631 of JADJQN010000003.1, read as the reverse complement.
ACGCGCAGCACGCGCGGTGGCGTCGCGTCCCGCGTCGGTCGCCAGGCCGTAGCCCTTTCCATACTCCGAAGAATCGATGCGAATGTTGCGCAATGCCAAATCACGCACGTCGGGAAAGCGCGAGTCGTGCGTCTGCAAACGCGAAACAAGGCTATAAACAAGCTTCTTTAGCGCATGGCGGTTTGCGAGCGCAGCCGCTGTCACACGCACGGCGACAATCTCCGCGGTGATGCCCATAGCAGCAAGTCCGACCGCCGCTCCGGCGACAGTGCCGCCCGTGCCCAGCGGCATATAAATCGCGCGCGTTTCTGGCGCGTCGCCGCGATCAAGCTGCGCGGCCAACTCGAGGCCAGCTTCCACGTAACCAAGTGCACCAATATCATTGGAGCCGCCCGCAGGAATAATGAACGGGCATTTGCCTAGCAGACGCAGCTGTAGATTCAGCGCCTGCACCGCGGGGGGGACAAACGCGAACGACGGCACGATGTGCAACTTTGCATCCGCTGCCAGATCGCAAAGAATGTTTTCACGCACGTGTTCTGTTGGCGCTTGCGGTCCAAGCACGGCGTGCACTTCAAAGCCCGCTTGTTTGCCAAAGAGCGACGTTGCAAGCACGTGATGAGATCCCAACGCGCCGACAGTGATTACCGTTTTGGCTCCGCGCGCTCTCGCCTCCCCGAACAAAAACTCAAGCTTGCGAACTTTGTTCCCGCCGTAGAGCGGCGACGTCTTGTCGTCGCGCTTACACCAAACCTCGGTCATTAGATCTTTGGAGAGATGCGGCAGCACCTCGACCGGCGTCTCGACAATGCCCAGATCGACGTGGGGCAAGCTCGTCAGCCCTTTCCATCTGCTTGCAAGACGCGTCACGCGGCGCACCTTACCAAAAAGCAGTAGCGGCTGAGCGATAGCCCCAATTGCGAGCAAATCCGGGGCTTAGGAGCGGCCGAGGATGGACGGATGCGTCGCGTCAAAAAGCCCAGTGATTTCGATCGATTGACACCCTTTGCGACGCCCCCATAAAGTGCCTTCCCGCCCATGACTTTGCCGGCAAAAAAGCCCGATTGGCTCCGCGTTCGGATGCCCGGAGGCGAGAGGTACAACGACCTCAAAGAGACGTTCCGCCGTCTCGACCTGCATACGGTCTGCGAAGAGGCGCGCTGCCCGAACATCGGCGAGTGCTGGAGAGAAGGCACCGCCACGATCATGATCTTGGGGGACATGTGCACGCGCGGCTGCAACTTCTGCGCGGTCAAGACTGGAAACCCGCGCGGCGCCTACGATCCGCGCGAGCCAGAGAATACCGGCCGCGCATTGTCGGAGCTCGATCTTGCGTACGTCGTTCTGACCATGGTGGATCGCGACGATTTGATCGACGGCGGCGCGCGTCACGTGGCAGAGACCGTTCAGCGCATCAAGCATTATAGCCCTGAATTGCTAGTGGAAACGCTGGTTGGGGATTTTGCGCACGCGCGTGCCGATGTTGAAACTGTGGTCGTCGAAGGTCGGCCGGATGTCTTCGCGCACAACGTCGAAGTCGTACCGTCCTTGCAAAAGCGCATGCGCGACGCGCGCTGCTCGTGGGATCGCTCGACCGATGTTTTGAAGTGGGCACGTGAGGCGGGCGCCAACGTCACCAAGTCATCTCTCATGGTCGGCTGCGGCGAGACCGAGGCCGAAGTCATCGACGCGATGAAATCTCTGCGCGACGCCGGCGTGGACGTGCTCACCGTTGGCCAATATCTGCGCCCCACACCGAAGCACGCCGACGTGATGCGCTACGTCGAGCCCTCCGAATTCGACCGTTATCGCGAAGAAGGCCTTTTAATGGGCTTCAAACACGTGTCCTCAGGTCCCTTGGTGCGCTCAAGTTATCGCGCCGCAGAAGCCTTCCTTCGTGGCATCCTTCGCGGCAAAGAGGCGGCCATCGCAGACCAGTACGGCAAGAAGCATCGCAGCCTCAAGGTGGTGACCTGATGGAAGTTCAGACAACGCAATCCGTGATACGAACACCGGAGAAATTTCTCGAGGGTGTCGCCACCGTTATCGGGCCCGATGGCCGCGCCGACGCATCGCACGATCCCAAGCTCGATCGCGCGCTCGTGAAAAAAATGTACGTTGCGATGGTACGCACCCGCGTCATCGATGAACGCCTTGTGACCTTGCAGCGCCAAGGCCGAATCGGCTTTCACATCGGTTCTCTCGGCGAAGAGGGATGCATCTTGGCGTCTGCCGCAGCCATGCGCGACCAGGATTGGATCTTCCCCTGCTACCGCGAGTTTGGTGCGCTCCTTTGGCGCGGCATGCCGCTCCAAGACTACGTGAACAATATGTACGGCAACGCGAACGACCCGATCAAAGGTCGTCAGATGCCCGACCACTACAGCGGCAAGAAGTACAAGTTCGGATCCGTGTCATCGCCGATCGGAACGCAAATGACGCAGGCCGTTGGCTTTGCGTGGGGCGCCAAGATTCGCAAAGAAGATCTCGTCACCAGCGTGTACTTCGGCGAGGGCGCAACGAGCTCGAACGAGTTCCACACCGCGATGAATTTCGCGGGCGTATTCAAGACGCCCACCGTCTTGCTTTGCCGCAACAACGGCTGGGCAATCAGCGTCCCATCCGAGAAACAAACGGCCAGCAAGACCTTTGCTGAAAAGGGAATTGCGTACGGTGTGAAGGGCATTCGCTGCGACGGCAACGATGTGCTCGCGGTTTACAAGACCGTGCGCGAAGCGGTGGAACGTGCAGCCGCTGGTGGTGGTCCGACTCTTATCGAGATGATGACGTATCGCTTGAGCGGTCACTCGACCTCCGATGATCCGCGCGCCTATCGTATCGAAGACGAAGTCACCTCATGGCGCAAGGCCGACCCGATTTTGCGATTGCGTAAGCATCTCGAAACACTCGGCATGATCACCGACGCCGAAGATCAGAAGATCCGCGACGACGTGGACGCAGAGCTCAAGCTCTGCATTGAGCGCGCGGAGGCGACGGAGAAGCCGGCGCTGTCGACGATGTTCACCGAAGTCTTCAAAGACATGCCGCAGCACTTGCAAGAGCAGTTCGACGAGTGCGCCGCAGGCCCGCGCCCCAAAGCGCAGCACTGAAATTTTCACGCACTTTATTCTGGGACGAGGACGACGATGGCAGAGATGACGATGGTTCAGGCGATCAATGACGCGCTTCGCACGGAGATGCGACGCGATGATCGCGTAGTTGTGCTCGGCGAAGACGTGGGCAAGGTCGGCGGCGTGTTCCGCGTGACGCAAGGCCTCTACGACGAGTTCGGCGACGACCGTGTCATCGACACTCCGCTCGCTGAGGGCGGCATCATCGGGGCAGCGATTGGCATGGCTCTCTATGGGATGCGTCCGATCCCGGAGATTCAGTTCTCCGATTTCATCTTCCCGGCCTTCGATCAGATCGTCAGCGAAGCGGCCAAGTATCGTTATCGCTCAGGCGGCGAATACACCTGCCCGATGGTTATCCGTACGCCGGTTGGCGGCGGTATTCGTGGCGGTCACTACCACTCGCAGTCACCGGAATCTCTCTTCATTCACACGGCGGGCCTCAAGGTCGTTTGCCCGTCCAATCCTTACGACGCCAAAGGCCTTTTGCTCTCGTCGATTCGCGACGAAGACCCGGTCATGTTCTTCGAGCCCAAGCGTGTTTACCGCGCCGCAAAGATGGACGTGCCCGAAGGCGAGTACACGGTTCCACTCAGCAAGGCGGCGGTCGTGCGCGAAGGCAAAGACGTCACGATCATTGCGTGGGGCGCGATGCTCTACGAAGCGCTTCAATCGGCCGACGATGTTTCCGTGCAGGGCGTAGACGCGGAAGTCATCGACTTGCGCACGCTGTGGCCGCTCGACATCGACACCATCATCGAGAGCGTAAAGAAAACCGGTCGCGTCGTGATCGTTCACGAAGCACCCAAGGCGTGCGGCTTTGGCGCCGAGCTTCTTTCGCAGATCAGCGAGCGCGCGTTTCTTCACCTTGAAGCGCCGCCTGTTCGCGTTACGGGTTGGGATACGCCGTTCCCCTACACGCTCGAGATGGAATACTTGCCGCTCGCGCATCGCATCACACCTGCGGTTCTCGAAACTGCGAAGTACTGAGGAGATCAGCGATGGCGCGTTTCGAGTTTAGATTGCCGGACATCGGTGAGGGCGTCGCAGAGGGCGAAGTTGTTGCGTGGCACGTAAAGCCCGGCGACATCGTCAAAGAAGACGATCCGATGGTCGAAGTAATGACCGACAAAGCAACGGTGACCATTGGCGCACCCAAGTCGGGCAAGATTGTCGAGCTTGGTGGCGCAGTTGGCGCAGTCGTGAAAGTCGGCGCTGTGCTTGTTGCGTTTGAAGTTGGCGCTGGCGCAGAAGCTGCGCCGGTAGCCGCTGCGCCTTCGGGCAAAGTGAACGGAACGCACGCAGCATCGCAAGCAACACCCGCAGCGCAAACGCAAGCGCAGGCCGACGCCGCTTCCAAAGCAGCGGGTGGCCCGGCAGCAACAGCGGTGGGTGATATTCGCGAATCGCTTCCGGGGTCGGGCTTCTTCAAGAAGAAGGCGGAGAACGCAGCAGCAGCAACGGCCGCAGGGCATGCGCACGTAGCAGCGAGTGCATCTGCTCCGGCTATGCCCGCGTACTTCTCAGAGCGTCCCCTTGCAACGCCCGCAACACGCAAGCTTGCGCGCGACATCGGCGTCGACCTGCGTCACGTTCCGCCGACCGGAGAAAACGGTCGCGTGACCAAAGCGGACGTGCATGGCTTCTCGAGCACCAAGAGCTCGAACGGAAACTCATCGCACGCCACAGCAAGCGCAGGCACAGACACGAGCGGCGCAAGACAGATGCCGAGCTCCGGCCGCGCACTCGTCTCCATTCAAGCACCGACCGCGAGCGATCAAGCTCTCGAGGATCGCAAACCCTTCATCGGGATGCGTCGCAAGATTGCTGAGCGCCTGCAGATCTCGAAGAACACGGCGGCTCACTTCACTTTTGTGGAAGAGTGCGATGTCGCTGAGCTGAAGGCCCTGCACAAGCGCATGAAGCCGGGCGCTGAAGCGCGTGGCGTAAAGCTTTCGTTCTTGCCCTTCATCGTCAAAGCCGTTGTCGCCGCGTTGAAGAAGACTCCCGTGCTCAACAGCGCGCTCGATGAAACCACCAACGAACTCGTGACCCGTCGCTACTACAACATTGGAATCGCCGCAGCGACCGATCAGGGCCTCATGGTTCCGGTCGTGCGCAACGCCGATCGCTTGAGCATCGCCGAGACAGCAGCCGAGATTGATCGTCTTGGGAACGGCGCACGCGCTGGCACGCTTTCATCGGCCGAGCTCACTGGCTCGACATTCACGATCACGTCACTCGGGAAACAAGGCGGACTTTTCGCTACGCCCGTACTGAACTTCCCTGAGGTCGGCATTCTCGGCGTTCATCAGATCAAGCAAAAGCCCGTCGTGAAAAACGGCGAGATCGTCATCGGTGAGATCATGCTTTTGTCTCTGTCTTTTGATCACCGCATTGTCGATGGGCACATTGGTGCGGCGTTCGCGTACGACATCATTCATTACCTCGAGCATCCCGATCAGCTCTTCCTCGATATGTCCTGACGCTCTTTGTTTGCGCAATGTCAGATGACGAGACACGCGGCCTCACACGAGGCGAATGGTTGGGCCTGGCGGCGGTAGGCTGCGGCGCCTTCGCTCTCCTCACGCTCTTTCCGCTGCTTGCGATCTCCCTGCGCGACGCACTGTCTCGCGCCGACGCACTCACACAGACCACATTCCTTCAACGTGCCCTCGTCTCGCCCGTCGCATGCGTCATCGGCGGCATCGTCGCAGTCGCTTTCTTCGTGCTGGCGGCGCGCAAACGCTATCCCTTCGTCATGCGCCGCGTGCTGGCGACCACCTCGCTCTTGATCGTCTTCATCTTCGCCATGACCTTCCGCTCCGCCGCGAACATCGCAACCCGCGAGGGCGCTCGCGGCGATGATCACGCAACTTCGCGCTAACGCGCGACGGTAAACGCCGTTCCGCGGTACACGCGATCTCCGTCGCACGAGTGCGCGACGAAACGGTAGGTGCCGTTCTCCACTGGCCCACAGCGTGTGCACACGCATTGCACGTCACCTGCTGTTCCCAACCACGGCGGCGGATAGAGCTCGGCGCCCGGCACGAGCGACAAGCACTCAGGTGCCGGCGTCCGACAATCGGTGCGCAGCGAGATCCCCGCCACGTTCTCCACTTCGGACCACGTGCCCCCCTCCTGACGCTCTAGCAGAAGTGCGCTCGAAAGGCGCACCGCAGCGCTGCCCGCGTTGGCCACGGTGATCTCAACCGTATGCGAGCCATTGCGCGCAGGTTGCCCGGTCAATCGCACGCCCATCCCTTGCGTAATTTCGACCGGTCGCTGTGCGGCAGGCGCTTTCGCGGGTGTCTGCGCATGCGGATCGGCTCCAGGCGCACGACGCTTGTCACCGCAGCCGGTCGAACCGAGCAGCAGCACAAGTGTGAGAGCACCCCAAAACCGCATGACCGGCAGAGTAACGATTCGCGCGCGATATCTCATCCACAAATCATCCCCGCTTGATGTTAATCTGAAGGGGCTGTGACGCTTCGTGCTCGCCTTCTCGCTTGGTACGACAAAGCTCAACGCGACTTGCCGTGGCGCCGCACACGCGACCCATACGCGATATGGGTTTCGGAAATCATGTGCCAGCAAACGCGCGTGGATACGGTGATTCCGTACTACGAGCGATTTCTGAAAAGATTTCCAACGATAGCTACGCTTGCGAAGGCACCCGAGGACGACGTACTCGCACTGTGGAGCGGGCTTGGTTACTACCGGCGTGCTCGCCTTCTCCATAAAGGAGTACGCGAGGTCGTAAGCGCGTACGGCGGAGCGATGCCGAGCGATGCAAGCGCGCGCCTCGGACTACCCGGCATCGGTCGCTACACCGCGGGCGCAATCGGCAGCATCGCGTTTCACAAGGAAGAGCCGATTGTCGATGGCAACGTGAAACGCGTTCTGTCACGCCTCTTCGTGATCGATACACCGCTTGGGCGAAGCGACACCGAGAATGCGTTTTGGGAAAAAGCGCAGCACTTGGTGCGTGGCGATCGACCCGGTGATTTCAACCAAGCGATGATGGAACTCGGCGCAACCATTTGTACGCCCACCTCGCCGCGTTGTGACGAATGCCCTGTTCGTCGGCACTGCCGCGCGAAAAAAGAGGCGCGTGTGTATGAACTGCCTGTAGTTCTAGCAAAGAAGGCCCCCAAAATAGTGCAGGTCGTGGCGGTGATTGCGCGTGCGGTAGGCGATGACGATGCCGCGTGGCTTCAGCGCTGCGACCAGGCGCTCTTCGGTGGGCTGTGGAACTTGCCGATGATGGAAGGTGAAGGGCGAGACGACGCGCAAGAGGCGCTGCGCAAAGCCGGCCTGCGCGGAAAGCTTTCATCAAGGAAGATCGGCGACGTGGTGCACATCCTTAGCCACCGACGCATGCATGTCGAAGTTTGGACGGCCGTCGTAACGAAGCAGCGCGGCACGATGACCCGTCGTTACGTACGTCATAAGGCGCTCAAGGCCCTCGGGGTCTCGCGGCTGACACAGAAACTGCTGGCAACGGGCGCGCCACCATCCGAAGAATCGTGCTCTTGTCGAAGCAGGCGAGCGCACGATCGAGCAGCTTGTGGGTAGCTTCTCGCGCGACGAGCTGGGGCTCGATGCATTCGAAGAGCGAATAAACCACGCCTACGAGCGCGCGACGCCAGAAGAGCTTTTCGCCCTCGTCGCCGACCTAAAGACACCGGAAGCCGCGTTGCCGATTCGAGTGCGTGTTGAGAATCCTCAAGCCGAGAGTGCGCCTGGGCCAAGTGCCGCCTCCTGCTCGACTTTCGCAACGTAAAACTTCCGTCCGGCATCACGCAAATCCATGTCCGCGCGGTGCTTGGCAATATCGACATCATCGTGCCGGCCGACCTCGCTGTGGAATGCGATGGCACAGGCATCCTCGGCAATTTCGAAAACGCGACGCGCCATCCCGTGGAAACAATGCCTGAAGCGCCAATATTGCAGATCGTCGGCTCCGCTGTGCTCGGCAACATTTCCCTTACCTCGCTCCCACCTGCGTACCTACAGGAGCAAGTAGACGAAATCCGCGCCCGGCTTTCCAAGGGCTGAGTCTTTCCGTCCGCGCGCGTTACAACGCTGGTGCAGCGGACTCTGCATCGAAATAACGAATGCGCGGCGTGCCCGAACCGAGGAAGACCTCGAGAAAGAACACGCCATGATGGGTGTCGTCGAGGTGCGCGACTGGATAGCCCATGAAGCCAACCATTCCGCTCGTTGCTGGCACTTCGTACCACGCGATCCCGCCGCCACGTTGAAGTGTAAGTGCCGTTACGATGCGGCCACTATCGGCGCCAAAGGCCAGAACGAACTCGTCATCGCCCGCGCGGGCAACGCTGGGCTCGCCGTTAATCTGCGTGAGCATTGGCTCGAGTGCGAACATCTGCGCTCCAACGGTCCACGTACTTTCGTGCAGATACGCAAGCGTAGCGCCGTCCCACGCTGGCAAAACAGCTTCTGCGTCAACCAAGTCGAGCGCAATGAGCTCGGAGTCGGTCACGTGAAATGTTTGCAGATCGTGGGTGACCGTATTCGCGGCGATGACGGAGCCCGCCCCGTCTGCATCGGGTGTCAGTGCGCAGCTGAAGAGCTCGGGGAGTGTGTACGCGGCCAGCTGCGCAAACGGGGCAGACTCGTCGACATTCCACGTGCGGATGTCGAGCGATTGCGGCTCGAACCGCTCGACCACTGCCGTAGCGTGAGGCCCGCGCAACGCAAGGTCGATCTTTTGCGGGCGTCCGAGGACACCGCTGAGTGCAACGGAGGAGAGGCGCGCTCCGCTGTTGCCGTCGACGTACACGACCACGGCTTCTGCATCCTCCCGCTCAAAAGCGATAAGCAGACGATTGCCATCGCGCGCCGCAGCGACCGGCGCGTAACCGAACGTATCGTCGATTGAAAATGTGCGGCTGAAGTCCACTTCGCCGCCGTCAAACGATGGCTCGATGAGGATGGCCTGAGTGTCAGGGTCATTGGAACCGCCGACCAGCCATGTGTTCGCGGTCTCGCCGTCAAAAACGCGGTAGTCGCGCGCCCCCGCAAGTCGCGTGAACCCTCCGCTCAGAAAGGGTATGGCCGGCTCGCCCATGTCTTGCGTGCCCGAATCGATGCTTCCTGCGTCTGCGTCCAACACAGTCGCGTCGGCCGAGATCGCGCCATCGATTCCAATCGGCCGTTCATGCGACATCGCGCAGCCCCAGGGCGTCATCGATGACAATGCCAGCACAGAGAGTGCGAGTTTTGCGAGCACGATCGCTAGTGTGACGGTTTGCGCAAGCCGCTCAAGATGCGGCGACCAAACTCTACCAAAGTGCCCGCTATGAGGAGCTCGCCAACAAAGCGCGCGATCAAGAGCCAGCGGCTGTCTTTGCGGGGGTCGTCAATCTGCAAGCCGAGCATCCCGGTGTTGGCGCCGTAGCAGAGAGCGGCCAAGGTAAAGACAACGCCGATGTGCAGAAGCACCACAAGAAGCTTAGCGCTGCCCTTTGACTCCGCCGCAGGCATGAGCCACGAGGTCGCAAACATCAGGAGTCCAAGAAAGCCGGCAGCATCGCGCAACTGAGCGACGGGTCCGGGCAGAACATCTGCACGAAAGCCCGACGAGGGGATCTGCGAGGCGAAGAAAAACCACACAGCGGACAGCGCGCTCACCACGAGCAAGGCCATCCCCAATCTCACCAAGGCACGCGCCGTTGCAGAAATTTCCACGCGGCAGCTCTAGCACATCCGCTTCGGGTGAGACCTGCGGCTTGCCCGTCACACGCGAATTTAGGCTTGTTTGGGGGCTAGATCCTCTTGCCGACTCGTTGTATGTCGTTGTCCATGCTGGATTTGCGCTACGTGGTCGATCACTTGGATGAAGTGCGTGCCGGCCTTTCTCGGCGAGGCGCTGGAGCGACCGTGGCTCTCGATGAGCTTGCGCCCTTGTCGATCGAACGTCGCGACGTGATCGTGAAGCTCGAGACGTTGCGCGCAAAGAAGAACGAAGTCTCGGCGGCGATGGCCAAGGTCGACAAGAAGAGCGACGAGTTTGCGAAGACGCGCGATGAGATGCGCCTTGTCGGCGAGCAAACGAAGGAGCTTGAGGCCAAGCAGAAGGCTGTTGATGCCAAAATTGAAGAGCTTCTTCTTTACATTCCGAACGTACCCGACGCTACCGCCCCCGATGGCGGAGGTAGCGATGAGAACCAAATCGTACGCACGTGGGGCGAAGCTCCAAAGTTCGCCTTCGCGCCCCGCGATCACGCGGACCTCGGCGTAGCGAACAACACACTCGACTTTGAACGCGGCACCAAGATTAGCGGCGCGCGCTTCACGGTCCTTCGCGGCATGGGCGCACGTCTCGAGCGCGCACTCATGCAATTCATGCTCGACGTGCACAGCAACGAACACGGCTACGTCGAGATCTGGCCGCCTGTGCTTATCAAAGACACAACGATGCGCGGCACGGGCCAGCTTCCGAAGTTTGCCAAGGACGCATTCCGCATCGCCGAGTGGGACGAAAACGGTGAAGCGCAGGCTTATCAGCTCTATCTGGCGCCGACGGCGGAAGTGCCGGTCACCAATCTGCATGCGGACGAGATTCTCGACGGAGCATCGTTGCCCATTGCGTACACGGCATATACTGCGTGTTTTCGCAGCGAAGCGGGCAGCTACGGCAAAGACACCAAGGGACTGATTCGTCAGCATCAGTTCGACAAAGTGGAGCTTGTGCGCTTCGTAAAACCCGAGACTGCGCAAGTCGAGCACGAAAAGCTGACCAGCCACGCCGAAGCGATTCTGCAGAAGCTTGGCCTGCACTACCGCGTGGCTCTTCTGTGCACCGGCGACATGGGCGCGGTCTCGAAGAAGACCTACGACCTTGAAGTCTGGCTTCCCGCACAGAACACGTTCCGCGAGATCTCGAGCTGCTCGTGGTTTGGCGACTACCAAGCGCGTCGCGCGAAGATTCGCTACCGCGCGGAGGCGGGGAGCAAGCCGGAGCTCGTGCACACGATTAACGGATCGGGCCTCGCCATCGGTCGCACCCTGGTCGCAATCTACGAAAATTTCCAGGAAGCTGACGGAAGCATCCGCGTTCCGAAGGTGCTCGTGCCCTATATGGGCGGCGTGGAAAAAATCCCCGCTCACGGAGCATGAGCGCGTTCTGCATCACGGAGAATGTTGCGCTCGCGCCGAGGACCACGCTTGAGCTGGGCGGCAACGCAGAGCACTTTGTCGAGGCGACGGACGACGCGCACGTTGTAGAAGCCATACGCTTCGCAGAAGCAAAGCGATTGCCTATAACCGTCCTCGGCGGCGGGTCGAATGTACTCGTCAGTGATCGCGGAGTGCGCGGTGTGGTTGTCGCGATGCGCTCACGTGGCGTTTCGAAAAAGGACGACGGACACAACGTGTGCTTTGAGCTCACGGCGGGCGAGTCGTGGGATGACTTCGTCGCAAACGCCGTAGGTGAAGGCTTGTCCGGCGTTGAGACGCTCTCGGGCATTCCAGGTCTGGTGGGAGCAACGCCCATCCAAAACGTCGGTGCTTACGGATCTGAAATCGCGGACACACTCGAGCGTGTCACAGCACTCGATCGTCTGACCAAGAGCACGGTCACCTTCTCGCGCGCCGAGTGTGAGTTTCGTTACCGCGACAGCATGTTCAAACGCACACCCGATCGTTACGTCGTGCTGCGGGTTACGTTCCGCCTTTCTCGCACGAAACCGGGTGCGCCGCGCTACGCCGAACTTCAGCGCGCGCTGGCTGCACGAAGCGCCACGCCCTCCGTTGCCGACATTCGCGAAACGGTTCTTACGCTGCGCCGTTCAAAGTCGATGGTCATTGACGCAAACGATCCCAATCGCCGCAGCGCCGGCTCCTTCTTTTTGAATCCGATCGTTTCGAAGCAGGAGGCGGCGCGAATCGCCAGCACACACGACGGCCTGCCTCAGTTCGAGCAAGAGGATGGCCGAGTGAAGCTCGCGGCGGCGTGGCTTATTGAAAAAAGCGGCATCACCAAGGGAATGCGGCGAGGCCATGTGGGTGTTTCAACCAATCATGCCCTTGCCCTCGTTCACCATGGTGGCGGTCGCGCAGAAGAGCTCCTTCTATTCGCTCGCGAAATCCGCGCAGCAGTCCAGTCGCGCTTCGGCGTCACGCTCGTTCCCGAACCCGTCCTCCTGGGATTTGATTCGAGCGCACTTTGAAAGCCGCAACATGAGTCGCGCGGGCGTTTTCTCATGTGCATCGCTGTGCTGGATGCTCGTCGCGCTGTCGGGCTGCGGCGCATCCGTAACGCCGACGTCTGCCACGAGCGCTTCTTCGAACTTTGCTGACTCCCGCGGATCCATCACGTCCGATCCAGCCCTGGCAGTACTGCTCAGCGACGCGGCCTTTGAAGGCGTCATCGCACTGCACAACGACAGCACCAGCACAATTCAGTGCTCCGACGAAGCAGCTTGCGTGGTTCGCGAGCGGCCGGCGTCCACGTTCAAGATTGCTAACGCCATCATCGCTCTCGAGACGGGCGTGGCTCCCAGCGCCGAACTTATGATTCCCTGGGATGGCGTCACGCGCCAGGTTGAAGCGTGGAATCATGATCACACCTTACGTAGCGCGATGGCCGCGAGCGCCGTGCCCTACTATCAAGAGATTGCGCGCCGCATTGGTCTCACGCGTATGCAAGCAGGAGTGAACAGCCTCACCTATGGCAATCGCCAAATCGGCACGGTTGTCGATCGCTTTTGGCTCGACGGGCCGCTCGCGATTTCACCGCTCGAGCAGATTCAATTTTTAGAGCGTCTTGCGACCGGCGCGCTGCCGATCTCAGAGCGCACACAATCGATCGTGAAAGACATTCTCACACTCGATCAGACTGACGGCGTGCTGCGCGGCAAAACAGGATGGGCCGATCCCGACTCCGACCACGAAATCGGCTGGTTCGTGGGCTGGCTCGAGCGCGACAGTGCGCGCACTTACGTGGCTGTACTTCTGCGTCGCGGCAACCATGCGGAAGATGAATTTCGCAACGCTCGTCGCCAAATCGCCGAACGCGCCCTCCGCGCCCAGTGAGAAAGACTAACTTTTCTGCTCGCCGTACATCGACTCGGCGATGCGGTAGGCCATAAGCTCGAGATCTTTGAGTGCGTCGCGAATCGCGATGGCGTCGCCGCTCCCGTCAATCAGTGTGCGCAAGTCGCTTGCAGACTTCTTCACCGCGGAAATAACTTCTGGTGCAACGAACTCCGCGCATTCCTCGGCCGCGCGCTCGCTTGTATAGAGCAACGCCTCAGCGCTATTTCGAAGCTCGGCCAGCTCTTTGCGCTTCTCGTCGCTCTGCTTGTACGAATCAGACTCTTTGATAATGCCGTCGATCTGGTCCTGCGTGAGACCGCTCGATGCGACAACTTTCACGGATTGCTCGCGTCCGCTTCCAAGATCTTTGGCACTTACGTGCACGATGCCGTTGGCGTCGATGTCGAACGAGACCTCAACCTGTGGAACGCCACGCGGCGCCGGTGGAATCGGCGAGAGTTCAAACTTTGCCAACGTCTTATTGTCGGAAGCCATTTCACGCTCGCCCTGCATGACATGAACGGGCACGAAGGACTGATTGTCGATGCTGGTCGTGAAGACCTCGCTCTTACGCGTGGGGATCGTCGTGTTGCGCGGAATCAAGCGAAAGAAGACACCGCCGCCCGTTTCAACGCCGAGCGAAAGCGGCGTGACATCGAGCAGCAAGACTTCATTGACCTGACCGGTGAGCGCGCCGCCTTGAATAGCCGCACCGACCGCGACGACTTCGTCAGGGTTTACGTTCTTGTTGGGTGCTTTGCCGAAGAACTCCGTGACCTTCTTCTGCACGAGCGGCATGCGCGTCATGCCGCCCACCAAAATCACTTCGTCGATGTCGCTGATCTTGATGCCAGCATCGAGAATGGCTTTGCGGCATGGATCGAGCGTGCGATCGACGAGTGGTTCGACCAACATCTCGAGCTCGTTGCGTTTGATGGTAAGCACCAAGTGCTTCGGCCCGGTCGCGTCAGCCGCAATGAAGGGCAGATTCACTTCGGTCTCGAGTGAGCTCGACAGTTCGTGCTTGGCCTTCTCTGCTTGCTCTTTCAAGCGCTGCAACGCCATGCGGTCTTGGCGCAGGTCAATGCCGTGCTCTTTCTGAAAGCCGTCGGCAAGCCACGTCACGAGCGCCTGATCGAAATCCTCGCCACCGAGATAAGTGTCGCCGTGCGTAGACGAGACACGAAAGACCCCACTGCGGATTTCGAGAACCGAAACGTCGAAGGTGCCGCCGCCCAAATCGTAAACGATGATGCGCTGGCCTTCTTTTTGATCGAGCCCGTATGCGAGCGCCGCGGCCGTCGGCTCGTTGATGATGCGCTTGATGTCCAGGCCCGCAATGCGTCCCGCGTCCTTCGTTGCCTGGCGCTGGGCGTCGTCGAAGTAGGCAGGCACAGTGACGACGGCTTCCGTCACTTCTTCGCCGAGGTAGCTCTCGGCGAGTTCCTTCATTTTGGTCAGCACCATTGCGCTGATCTCGGGGGGTGAGTACTCCTTGCCGCGCGCGGCAACCCACGCATCGCCGTTCAGTGCTTGCACCACGCGATACGGAACGAACTCTTGGTGCTTGCGCGCGATGTCCGAATCGAACGGCCGGCCCATCAAGCGTTTGACCGCGTAAATGGTGTGCTCGGGGTTGGTCACAGCTTGGCGCTTGGCCACTTGGCCGACGAGTCGCTCGCCCGCCTGTGTGAAGCCAATGATTGAGGGCGTTGTGCGACTTCCCTCGGCGTTTGGGATGACCAGCGGCTGGCCGCTTTCGATCACCGCCACGCACGAGTTGGTCGTGCCCAAATCGATACCAATGACTTTCCCCATGCGAGCTTAGTTCACTCCGACTTTGCGGGAGGACGCGCGACGGCAACCATCGCGGCACGAACGAGGCGTTCGCCGTTTTTGTAGCCGGGCACAAGCTCCGCGACGATGGTTCCCATCGGATGCTCGGTAGTCTCCACCTGCTGAATCGCCTCGTGCAGTGCTGGATCAAAACGCTCGCCTACGGTGACGATGCGGGTGACGCCCAATCGTTCGAGGCTGTCTTGCAAGAGCTTCAAAACCATTTTCACCCCGTCCAGCAACGCGTCGGGGGCTGCGGTCATCGGCGCGGCGGCGAGCGCGCGCTCGAGATTGTCCGCGACGGGAAGGATCTCGCGCACGGCGTCTTCACGCCCGCGGCGCATCGACTCTTCGATATCCTTGCGCGTGCGCTTGCGAAAGTTGTCGAAGTCCGCGGCAGTCCGAAGAAGCTGGTCCTTCGTCTTGTCGCGCTCCGCCATCATCTGCTCGAGCGGTGATTGCTCGCTCGCCGGCATTATATCGGCTTCCTGCACGCCTTCGTCAGCGCCGTTCTTCTCTGCTCCGCCGTTCGACTCACTCACGGACTCTGCTCCTTGTGGAAAGCCCAGAAAACCTGGCTCAGAGCATAGTCACGACAGCGACGGCGCACAACATCGACAAGCCCTTAGTCTTCGCGATCTTTGCGGTTTTTATCGAGAAGTTCGCCCATCTTTTCCGCAGCGAAGCCAACCAGGGGCACGACCTTGCCGTAGTCCATGCGGGTCGGTCCAATGACGCCGATGCTTCCGGTCGCATTACCGCCCTGACTATACGAGGCCGAGACCACGCTCAGATCCTGAACCGCGCCCAAATTTGTTTCCGCCCCAATGAGCACCTGAACGCCGCGCGAATCCATGGTGCGGTCGAGGAGCTCGAGCAGTTTCTCCTTCTCTTCAAAGGTGCGAAGGAGCGCGCGGACCTTATCGACGTCAGCAAATTCGGGCCTGTCGAGAAGGCGTCCTTGACCCTCGATGAGCATCTCGCTTCGCCCCTCGGCCGCGTCGATGGTGGCATCGAGAATCTGTTTTACAGCTTTGCGAAGCGCATCGTAGTGATCGCGCTCACGCTGCATATCGGCGGCCAGCGTATCGCGCGCTTCGGTGAGCGTGCGGCCTTCGCGAACCAGCTCGTCGAGATAGTTGTGCACGCGTTCGAGCGCATGCGTGTCAATTTCCTTTGAGACCCGCACCACACGGTTCTGTACGTTTCCGCTGCGCGTAACGAGGACGGCGAGAAGCTCGCCAGCACGCAAGGGCATAAAGCGCATCTGCATGAGGCGCTCATCTTCCGGCCGCGGTGGCATGACAACCGCAGCCGCGCCCGTGAGCGACGAAAGAATGCGTCCAGTTTCGCGCATTACGTCGTCGACACCCGGCCTAAGAATCTGCATGCGCGCCATGATGGCCGCTTGATCCTCAACGGCTACATCACGCATTTGTACGAGCGCATCGACGAACGCGCGAAAACCTTTGTCGGTCGGAATGCGACCGGCGCTCGTGTGAGGCTGCGCGAGGTAGCCGCCGTCTTCGAGATCGGAGAGCACATTGCGAATTGTCGCCGCCGAAAGATTGAGGCTGTAGCGCTTTTCGAGCGTGCGCGAGCCTACGGGTTCGCCGGAGGAGATGTATTCGGTAATCGCCGCGAACAAAATGCTGCGGGAGCGAAATGCGAGCTCGGTCATGGCAGCCAGACTTCCCTAAAAAACTGCGCGAAAATTAGGGTTTGGCGACCGGGGTGTCAAGGCGAGGCTTGTGCGAGAGGCCGTGCATCACCACATGCAAAAGAAGGCCGGAAACGAGCGCGGCAGTCCACGGTTCAACACGCTCGAAAAAACTTTGCGGCACAAAGCGACCGAACAACACGCCGGCCGTGCTTGCGGCCGCCAGAAGAATGGGCTTCTTCCACAACGAATGATGATGGTGCGAATCGCGCTCCTGCATCACGACCAACATGGTCAGCGGAATCGTATGTGCAGCGAGCGCTAGTGCGACATCGATGATCAAGTGCGAAGGGTTCGCGTAGAGCCAAAGCGCGATGCCGTCGCCCACTTGATGAACGCACAATCCGAAGAAGCTTACGTGCGCGGCGATGGCCGTGTGTCCGTGGTCATCGCAATCTTTGCGACCAGTGATATGCGTGCTCACCCACTCCACGGTCGAAGGCAAAACGATTCCGATTGCAACGCCGGCAAATGCCCAATAGCCAATCCCAAAGAATGACTCGGGCACGAGATGGAGAACGACGACTCCCACCGCCGCGAGGGTCGCCAAAACGCGCACCGGCAGGAGCGCACGCCGCCCCAGTTGCGGTATCAACGCCAAGAGCGCGCCCACGGCGACGGCTGCGATGGCGATGAGAATCGGGACCAGCATGAGGCCGGGGATACTGTCACGCGCGAGTCCAGAAATCGACGAAGTGAGGCGGAAATTCGACGGCGCGTCCCAACGATGCGCACTCTTTGCCCACGCCCCGCATGCAGAACGGTGTCCGCACTTTTGTTTGGCTTCTCCCCTTTGGGCTCCTGGTATTCGCAGTGGTCATCGTGCCCTTGCGCATGTTCGATGCTCAGGGAGTGCCGCGGTATCGAGCGCTTCAAGGCGAGCTTAGGCAGGTCGAAGCCGACAACTCGCGCCTCGTGCGTGAAGTCGACGCGCTGACTCGCGAAGTCCATGCCCTGCGCAGTGATCCAGCGGCGATCGAGCGCATCGCGCGTGATGAGCTCGGCATGGTTCGCGAGGACGAAATCCTCTTTCAGTTTCCCCACTGAGCGGATTTAGGGGTCCACCTACATTGCCTCCAATTTCGCGGACTTTGCCGATAATTGGACGCTCTTCTTCGGGTCCGATACGGCACGAGTGTCTTCTTCATGACGACCCTTGTTCACGCCGCTCTGACCCTTCGTCGCACCGCCCGCGGTAGCTACGGATTTGTCGCGGCCACGGTCTTTGCACTTCTTGAAGTGCTGGGCGTCTTTCGCGTCGAGCCGGCGCAACTTGGCTTCGAGCACGCACTGGTCGGCTTGGTTTGGTGCGTGGTCTTTACTTCACGCGCGATGGTGCGCTTCCGCGCGCCCGAGGGGTGGGCGCAAGGTGCTAAGATCGATTTCGAGCTCGCGCTGCTCTTGCTCGTGGCGGTGCACGGCGTCGTGCAACTCGGAGGCGGGGTAACGAGCGTGTTCTATCCACTCGTCTATGTCGTCGTGGCGACAAGTGCGTCGCTTGCGCGCAAGCCCGCGGGCACCTTGCTCGTTGTGTCGGCGGTGGTGCTCGAAGCACTGGTCTTCTTCATTGCGGAAAATCAGCAGGACCCCCGCGCACTGGCTGTGCACGCGGTCTTCATCGTCTCGTTTGGCATTCTCAACCTTGTGTTTACGCGCGTTGAGATTGCACGCGTGCGTGAGCGTTCGTTGCGCGAGCTCGCCGCCGAAAAAGAAAAAGTGCAGGAAGACGCGCGCCTCTATCGTCTTGTGGGTGCTGCCACCGACAGTGCCGCCCGCGACGAGGAACGCGTCTATCGCTCAAGCCTCGAAGAAGTTCATCACGCTCTCTACTACACGCTCGACGTGCTCAAAAAGACGCTTGAATTGCACACATGCGTTCTTTTCTTTGCCGACGAAACCGCCGACGAGATCCGCATCGCTGAGCTCGTGACGGACAGCGACGACATCGCCGAAGGACCGTTCGGTACGGGAGAAGGTGCCGTGGGCGCCGTAGCGAAACGCGGGCTCGTGACAAACCTCGAGCATATGAAGCCAGGGTACAAAGGCCTCTGCTACTACCGCGGGCCTGCGGTGGTCTCGAGCTTCTTGGGCGTACCCGTGATGGAGAACGGCGCGATTCGTGGAGCCTTGTGCGTCGACCGCCGCGACGACAAACCGTTCACGCCTCGCGATGAAGAAATCTTGAAGAGTGCAGTGCAGCAGGTGCTGCGTGCCGTTCGCAACGAACAAGTTTTCGTGCAGCTTGAACGCAGCAAGCGCGAACAGACCGTGCTGCACAAGGCATCGCAGGCACTTGGATCCGCGCTCAATGAAGAGGCGGTGCTGGATGCGGGCCTGAGCGCCGCCGCTGAGATATCCCCGTACGAATTTGCGGCGGTCACGCTCTACGACAACGAGACCAAGAAGCACTCCGTGTTGCGCGCTGTGGGCGAGAGCGCCGACGAGCTCAAGGGGTTGGTCTTCCGGGACAACACTTCGCTGACCGCGATGGCCGTAAAAAACCGCCACTACCTGCCCTATCGCGGGGATTTCGATGAGAAGCAGCACGTCGTTTACACGCGCAAACACAATCTGCATGGCATGCAGTCACTTCTGATTTTGCCGCTCGTCGTGCGCGAAGACGCCATTGGCACGTTGTGTCTCGCCGCGCGACGTCGCGATGCGTTTTCGAACAATGTGCGACCGACCTTGCAGGTGCTTGGCAACCAGCTCGCAGTCTCGCTTGCCAACGCAGCGTCCGTGCGTCGCTTGGAGGAGCTCGCGACCACCGACGGACTCACGGGATGCCTCAACAAGCGTTCGTTTTTGGATGAGCTCGATCGCAAGCTTCGTTCGGCGGAACGCTTCGGTCGCAAGCTCTCGCTCCTGATCACCGACATCGATCACTTCAAGAATGTGAACGATGTCTATGGGCATGCGACGGGCGACGTGGTCATCAAAGAGCTGGGCGCGATTCTGAGACGCATGAAGCGCGAGACCGACATCGTGGCGCGCTTTGGCGGCGAAGAATTCTGCATCCTATGCGAAGAGACCGACACCGAAGGTGCGGTGCTCCTTGCGGAGCGCGTCCGTGAAGAACTTGGCTCCCACGTCTTCCAAACCGAGCTCGGCAAACTAAAAGTCACCGCGTCCCTGGGCGTCGCAACCTTCCCCAACGACGCCAAAACCCAAGCCGCGCTCTTCGAGACAACCGACAAAGCCCTCTACGCAGCCAAACGCAGTGGCCGCAACAAAGTCTGCACCGTCAAAGACATCTAAGAGGGACACGCTCCCTCCCCACCGGGCCTGTCTTTTCAAGCACTTACGGCGGGAGTTTGGCCGCGTGAATTTGATACCTCCCTTGCCTGCGATGTATCAAATTCGCGCGGCCAGAGTTCGTCTGCAAATATTTGAAATTACAGGGCCCCTGGGGAGGGAGCGTGTCCCCCCGGGGGGGAATTGAAGAAGGCCGCGGAGCTTGGGGCTCGCGCGGCCTTGTTCGTGTGTGTGGCGTTCTGTTTAGAGCGCAGTGTATGAAGTAACGGTCTCGGCTTCGAACGACATGTAGAAGTACCAGCCGCGTGTCGTGCCGTCGCTGTATGTGTCGCGGTCGTCGTCGGAAACTCCGCTGCGGCAGTTGCCTTCGCCGCCCGGAAGAAGCGCGCTCAGCTGCATGCCGCCGACAAGGGCGATCGACTCCGGAATCATTGTCGCTTCGGCATCCGCTTCGGTGAGGAAGCCTTGCACGAGGCCGGTCACGAGCTCTGACGCCGGAGCGCCCGAGTACTCCGCCGCAAAGCGCGTGTCACGCAAAGTGACAGCGATGCCGTTGAGGTCGAACGTCGTCGTGCCGAAGTTGGCCTGGAAGCACGGGCCCATTGGCAAGTCGATCGTGCCGTAGCTCGCGCGCGTGGTGCCTTCGACCGGCGTAAGGCAGGTGCCGGTGCTCATGTTGGCAGCGATGCCAGCCTGTGGAACGGGATCCGCAGGAGTTTCGGTGCACGCGCCGCCGGTAGTAGCTAGGCAGTCCGGGAAGGAAACCTGAACGTTGGTCGCTGCTGTTGCCGGATCGAGGGGCAAGAACGAGAGCGCAATGCTCAAGTCGTAGTTGCCGTCCGTGTTGTCGTCGCCCGTGATCGTGCCGTCGAGCTGACCGTTGAGAAGGTCGGTGCCATCGAAGCACGCGCCAATGCTCAAGAAGGCGTGCGGGTCGAGAATGTGCATGCTGGTGATGCGGAACGCCGTGCGAACTTCTTCGCTCTGGCAGTCGCCGTCGCATCCGTCGCCCGGCGTCGTGCCGCTGTCGTCACACTCTTCTGCGCCCTCAATGATGCCGTTGCCGCACATCGGTCCGCCGGCGTCAGTCGTCACTGCCATGTCTACGGGGATTGCCATGTCGACGGGGACAACGCCCATGTCGACGAGCGCTGCCATATCGACCGGCACTCCAGTGTCGGTCGGTACGGCCATATCACCGGCCACGCCAGTATCTGTACGCGCCATGTCGATCGGCACGCCCGAGTCCGCTGTGGCCATGGGCTCGTCGCTGCTGCATCCGCTGATCGTCAAAGCAATGATCGCGAAACTCGCGATCGATAAAGTTGAAACGTTCGCCTTCATTGAATCCTCCGCAATGGGCGACTTCGCCCCCTTAAGTCGAGGGAGGCTACACCGCGCAGGAAGTAGGCGCTACCCAAGGCTTAGGAGATCGCCGAGCGAATGACCCTCGTACAGCCTCCGAATCGCCTCGGCCAAAAGCGGTGCGATCGTCGCCGTCGACTGGTTGGCGGAAAGCGCAAGCTGAGGAATGACACTGTCCGTCACAACGAGTTGAGATAATGGCAGAGCGGCCAGTCGCGTTGCAGCATCGCCAACCAAAAGCCCGTGGGTCGCTGCGACCGTGATGTGCGGCTTTGCGCCGGCACGAATTAAAATCTTCGCAGCTGCGGCAAGAGTTCCACCAGTCGAAATCATATCGTCGACCAAAAGCGGTGACCTATCTCGTACGTCACCGGTGATGTCGCGAACCGTGACTTGCTCGCCGCTCACACGCTGCTTGTGAACAAGCGCCGTTGGCAGATCCAAAATGCGCGCCCACCGTTCGGCAAGCTTCGTTGCACCAAGGTCGCTCGCGACGACGACGCTATCCTCGGGAAGGCTGCTTTTTACCGCAGCGACTAGCTGCGGAACCGCGCTCAAATGCTCGAGCGGCACCGAGAAAATTCCTTCCATCGCGCGGCCGTGCATGTCGACGGCGACGACCCGCTCTATACCGGCGCATTCAATCAAATCCGCGACCAGTCGAGCCGCCACCGGTTGGCGTCCAACGGCGCGTCGATCTTGGCGCGCGTAGCCAAAGTACGGAATCACCGCGGTCAGTCGTGCAGCGCCCGCGCGACGGCACGCGTCGGCAAGTAGGAGGAGCACCATCAAGTGCTCCTCCGCAGGTGGGCTCGTCGGCTGTATCAGAAATACGTCGTGGCCACGCACGCTGTCTTGAATCTCGACGCGCAGCTCTCCGTCAGGATAGCGACCGATGAGACTCGCAGCGAGAGAAACGCCTAGCACTTTTGCTACCGCGTCCGCGAGTGGGCGGTTGGCCGATCCAGAGATGAGGGAGAGCTCCACATGGAAAGAGTACACAAAAAGGATCGTTGTGCGTCATGATCACGCGATGAAGACACTCGCGCTGCTTTCCTTCGCTCTCGTCGGGTCTCTCGCCACGTTCTCGTCGGCACACGCGCAGAACGGCGGAGTCGGTGAATCGGGCATGCAACAAGGCACCGCGCAGATCTCGACGCGGGCCGATGTGACCATGTCGCTGTCGACAATGGACGGAACCACAGCCGCACGCTTGCAGGCGATCTCTCCACAGCTGAGCGAAAAGATGAGCGCAATTCGTCAGTGCTACGCCACTGTTTCGCGCAGCCGTCCGACCGTTACTGGAACGCTCGCAGTCAGCCTGGTGGCGCCGCCAACTGGCACGCGCACCAACGTGACTGCATCGGAAGACCACGTGAACGACGCGGAGCTCGTTCGCTGCACCGTGCGCGCACTGGAAAGCATTCGCGTGATCGCGGCCAATCGGCCCATCGGGCTTGTCGTGCATCTCACGTTCAGCAACTCAGCAGCGCGCGGCGTTGAAGAAACCGAAGCGCACCGTGCTCTGCAAACTTCGGTCGAGCTCGTTGGTAGTGGTCCCGATGCAACAGTGCGCGGGCATATACCAACTGGAGAAATTAGCTTCGTTGCGCGCGGTCCTTCCGACAACGCGGAGCTGCGTGCGCTTGGAACGGTCGTGCTCGATCACATCGCGGGGCTACTCGATTGTCGTCGCCGCGCTGGCCGTCGCGGCGCTTCCCCGGAAGGCGACATCACGCTTACGTTCACCGTGCAAGGCACGCGTCTCGTTCGTCCGCATGTCGACGCCAATACCGTTGCCGATCGCAACGCGGGCACGTGCGCGGCGCGAGCACTGTCCTCGCTCAGAACTGCGACCGCACTTCATGTACCGACGGCCACGGTCGTCCTGCACTTCGGTCCAAGCACTTAGCGCATCGCAGAGCTCGCGCATGCGATGAGACATTCCTGCGTATACGGATATGTCTCACTGCTGCGTTTGCGCCGGTGCCACAAAGCGGTCTGATCGCGATCTGCGCTCGCTTTGCGCAGGAGCGTGGCCCCATTTGCGCGCGCACGGGTCTTGCAGAGCTGCCTCGTCAAAGAGGTGGCCTTGATGACATGGAATAAATGGATTGCTTCAGCAGCGCTTGTCCCAACGATGGCACTCGGGATCGGTTGCGCGTCTACGCCTGCACCGGCTGCTGAGTCGCTGAATGCTCGCTCGTCGATTCGCGCAGCTCAAGAACTGCACGCGGAAAATCAACCGCAAGCGCGTTACTACTTAGCCCTCGCTCAGGAGCAGATCGTCAAGGCCGAAGAATTCTTCGCCGCTGATGACGAAGAACGCGGTCGCCGATTGCTCGCCCGCGCACAAGCTGATGCCGACCTCGCCATCGCTCTCTCCGAAGAGGCGCAGACGCGCGGAGAAGCTGAGCAGATCCAAACGCACGTCAACGATTTGCGACGTGAGCATCTATGAATCGCGCAAATCTTCTTCGATCGAAACCCGAAAGACTTGATATGAAAAAACGCTCGTCCCTTCTCATTCTGTGTGGCTCGCTTACATTGACCAGCGTTGCCTGTGGTGCTGCGCATCCGTCGATCGAAATTGCGAACGCGCGTACTGCGCTCGTCGCTGCTCAGCAGAGCCCCGAGGGACGCCGCGTCCCGGCCGAGCTTCTCGTCGCTCAACGCAGCATTGAAGCCGCCGAACGCGCCCAAGAAGACGAACCCGATTCAAGTGAAGTGACGGATCTCGTCTACATCGCCGATCGCCAGACGCGTATCGCGGTGGCTCACGGTCGCCGCATGGTGCTCGCGGAGCAAGTCGAGACCAACCAAGCCGCCTATCAGCATGACCTTGAGACAACCAACCGCAGCACCCGCGATCAACTCGAGAACACGGAAGCAGCGCTGAGTGCGACCGGTACTCAGGTTGCGAACGCGAACGTCGCGCTTGCACAGCAGGGTGCGGCTCTTGAAACCGAGCGTGCAGCACGCGTCGATGCAGA
The DNA here is from genome assembly GCA_016712745.1 of Sandaracinaceae bacterium. Taxonomy (GTDB): domain Bacteria; phylum Myxococcota_A; class Polyangia; order Polyangiales; family JADJQN01; genus JADJQN01. The sequence goes on along the minus strand of JADJQN010000003.1, from coordinate 1,161,263 downwards.
ACGTCGTGCGTCCGAAGCGATGACACGTCTTCAGGCGCTGGCGTCCGTTCGCGAACAAAACAACGAAACCGTCATCACCATTTTGGGCGCACTGCTCTTTCGCAGCGGTGGCAGTCAGATGTTGAGTGGCGCGAACGACCGTCTGATGGCTGTTGCCTCGGTTCTCACGGAACAACCGACGCGCAACGTGACGATCACGGGCTACACCGATTCGACGGGGTCTGCGGCATCGAACGAAACACTTTCGCTCGCACGTGCTGAAGGCGTCCGCTCCTTCTTGATCAGCCACGGTGTTTCACCCGAGCGCGTTCGCGCGGTCGGTCGAGGACCTTCCGATCCGGTTGCAGACAACGGCACGAGCGAAGGCCGAGCCAACAATCGTCGTGTCGAGATCGTTCTGGGCGCGCCGCCAGCACCGGCTGCAACGGCAGCACGCTAAACCAGCCTTAGAGAACTACAACCAGTAAGCGAGCCGCTGGGCGCTTTGTGCAACTTGCACGAGGCCGCTAAGCGGCTCGTTTCTCTATGTGGGCACCTCGCACAGAACGCACTATCCTTCGGCGGCATGCAGGTTCTCGTCACCGGCGGAGCAGGCTTTTTAGGCTCCCATCTCGTACGCGCTCTTCTCGCTCGCGAGCTCGAAGTGATCGTGCTCGACGATCTGTCGGGCGGACTGCGCGAGAACGTTCCACGCGACGCTAGATTCGTTGAGGGAAGTATCTGCGACGAGGGCCTGGTCGCCCGCGTGTTCTGCGAGAACAAGATCGAGGTCGTTTTTCATCTTGCCGCGTACGCAGCGGAAGGCCTTTCGCACTTCATTCGTCGCTACAACTACACGAACAACGTTGTGGGCAGCGTGACCGTGCTCAACGAAGCCATTCGCCATCACGTCAAGCGCTTCGTATTCACGTCATCCATTGCTGTGTACGGAACCGGCGACCTCCCTCTCATGGAGAGCCACGTTCCTCATCCGGAAGATCCGTACGGCATCGCGAAGCTCGCGGTCGAGCTCGATTTGGCGGCGGCACATCACCAGTTCGGAATCGAGTACACGATCCTGAGGCCACACAACCTCTATGGACCGTATCAGAGCATGCGTGATCGATACCGCAACGTCGTCGGGATCTTTCTCAATCAAGTGATGAAGGAAAAGCCGCTCACCATCTTTGGCGACGGTACGCAATCGCGCGCCTTCACCTACGTCGGGGATGTGATCGACGCTATGGCCGAGAGCGGGTTTCGGGATGAAGCGCGCAATCAGATTTTCAATATCGGTGGCGATGCAGCATTCACCGTGCAGAAGCTCGCGGAGACAGTGTTGAGCGTGACCGGCGCACGCATCGACGTGCAACACCTGGCGGCGCGCAATGAAGTGACGCACGCGTATTGCGATCACCGAAAGCTGGCTCATGTATTTGGGGCCTCGCGCCAAACATCGCTGGAAGAGGGCGTGCGTAAGACTTGGGATTGGGCCAAAAAAGTCGGACCTTCAACGACACCGTCCTTCGCTGCCATCGAACTCGAAAATGGAATGCCACCTAGTTGGCGCGATTAAATCTAAGCGGCGTCTCATGAGGCCGCCGACTCTGTGATAGCCTGCGACGCGTTTCATGCTTTCCGGAAAAAGCGTCGCCGTGGTTCTGCCGGGTCTCAACGTCGAACAGACGCTTGAGCGCACCCTGCTCGCGATCCCGAAAGACTTTGTCGATACAAAGATCTTCGTCGACGACGGAAGTACGGATAAGAGCGGAGAGCTCGCCACTAGCCTCGGGTGCAAGGTCTTCACGCACGCACGCAATCTTGGATATGGCGCGGCGCAGAAGACCGGCTATCGCGAAGCGTTGCGTCTGGGGGCGGACGTCGTCGTGATGGTGCACCCGGATTTTCAGTATCGTCCCGAGCTCGTCCCGGCGATGGCCTCGATGGTGGTGCACGGCGGTTACGATGTGGTGCTCGGCTCACGACTCTTGGTGCGAGGAGCGCTGCGCGGGGGAATGCCGGTGTGGAAGTACGTCGCCAACCGCGCGCTCACCGTTTTCGAGAATGGTCTGATGGGCGCGGGTCTCTCCGAGTATCACACCGGTTACCGGGCCTTTTCGAGGGGCCTGCTTCAAGACCTTCCGCTTTGCGACAATCGCAACGATTACGTTTTCGACAACGAGCTTCTCGCGCAAGCAATTCACTTCGGCCGCTCCATCGGTGAGCTCAGCTGTCCTGCTCACTACTTCGACGAGATGCAGACGATCACCTTCATGCCGGGCGTGAAGTACGGCGTCGGCTGCGTGAAAACCGCAACGGCAATGCGCATGCACACCATCGGGCTTCGGCCTTCGCCGCTCTTCGATACCAACGGCAAAACACTTGTCGATTGGACTGAGGGCAGCGAGCGTTTGACGCATTCCTCAGACGCCCCGGCCCCGCGCGCATGAACGCCGCCGAGGCGTCGGCGCATCGAGTTGCACCAAACGAATTGTGGTGCGCGCTGCTGATCGCAACTGCGTGGGTGCTCCTACTACGCCCAGGATCGTTCAGCCTTCCATACTTCTGGGACGAAGCGGATGTCTACGCACAAGGCGCGCGCTGGCTTGCGCTGCATGATCTCGATCCCACGCCAGGCCACTTCCCCGACGACTGGTCGCGGGGGCATCCGCCGCTACTGTACTGGATCGGCGGCGTAGCCTTTCGACTCTTTGGCGCGGGGCCGCTCGTTGCTCACGCACTAATAATCCCGTGCACCATCGTCGCGCTCGTTGCCACCTACGTTTTGGGTCGTGAGCTTTCTGGATCGCGTTGGGTTGGTTGTGGCGGGGCCCTGCTTCTTGGGTGCAGCCCTCTCTTCATGACGATGGGCGTTTTCTTCTTGCCGGAAATGCCTCTGACCGCGTTCACAGCTGTGGCCCTTGTATGCGCGCAACGAAAACACTATTTGGCCGCGGCCCTGTGCGGCGTTGTGCTGGTGTGGATCAAGGAAACGGGGCTGGCGACTCCGCTGGCGATCAGCTCCGCACTTCTCGCAACCGCGCTTCACACCAAGCAGTATCGCGAAGCTCGGAAGCCGATTGCGATTTCACTATCGCCGGTGTTGGCACTCGCGCTCTTTTTCGTGTGGCAGCGAATAGCGGCCGGCTACTTCGTTTTCCCCCACCATCAGAATCTCTTCGCAGAACGCAGCTTCAATGCTCTGTCGGCGTTCACGATTTTCCCCTCGCTATTGCTGTGGCACGGACGGTGGGTTGCGACGCTCGCTGCGTGCCTAGGATGCTCCGCATTTCTACTCCGAAAAGAAACGAGCGCGTTGCTTCATCCCGCAACGGCCGCGCTTGCGATCATCTTTCTCGTTCTGGGCAACGCAATCTTCTTTGCGAAGATGTTCTGGCTTGAACGCTACGCGTTGCCTGCTCATCCCGGAGTGTGCGTGTTGCTTTCATGGGCCATTGTCGCAGGCGCAGTCCGAATGGCGCCACGCGTACGACAGTTGGGGATGCTTCCAATCGCGGCCACGACCGTGATCGGACTTATCTCGTTGTACGCCGACGGCACAACGCCCGTGCCCGAGCATACGTTTGCATTCGCGGACATCATTCGCGACCACCAAGCCGCCTACCAGCGAATCTCGCGCGATGGCGAGCAAGTAATCCTCACGACATGGCCTCTCACGACCGAGTTGCGCGAGCCGTGGCTGGGTTACGTGGATCAACCGATGCGTAGCGCCCATCCCGACAACCTGAGCAGTCGCGATGAGCAGCCCACAGCGGTGTTGGTCGATGCAACGTCTCACCGCGCTGAGGAGCTGCGTCGCTATGCGCGCGAGCACGGGATGTCCCAACGGTGGCGGGTGCGCACGCTCGAGTACTACCGCGCGGATTGAGGCGATACTGGGACAGAAATGCCCAGCCCCCCGTAAAACATGCGCTTTTAGCTGGCGGCGACGCTGGACTTCGGCCGTTCTTGGACTCCAGTGTTCTAGATGGGCGATGATGTCGTTCACGCCTTTCGGAAATGGAAATTGCATCCGTGAGTAGCCAAAGTCGCCCTCAAGAAGTTCGTCCCACCGTCCTCATGATCGGAGACGCGGAGCCCATGGCTTTGCGTTTGCGGACCGCGATGAGCTGGCACGGGCTTGCACTCGCTGAAGCCGTAGGTCCGGCGGCGATTCAGGCGATTCATGTTGGCACGCCCGATCTGGTCTTTCTGGTTGGCGACGCCGTCAAGGACGGGGGCGACAAGATCTTGGAAGCGCTCGGTCTTGATCCGGTCGCTTCCCGTGTGCGCGTCGCGATTCTTTCGGATGATATTGGCTTGCTGTCGCGCGACCGCTCGGGTGCGCGCGTAGTCGGTGTCGTGCCGCGCAGCGGAAGCTCCGATGCGATCGGGCGTCGCGTAGCCGAGCTTGCACGCGAAGCAAAGACCACGCGCGAACACGAAGCTTCGCCTTCACCCAAAGTCGATACCAAGTTGACCGAGATCGACGCACTGCGATCGGTTCGCAACGAGATGGAGACGTCGAACACCGGCGAGTTCATGATCACTGCGCCAATCGTTTCGAAGCGGGTTGCGCAAGAACCCGAGGCCGCGTCTCCGCAAAATCTTTCGTGGCAGGACTCCGCCCCTACGCGGATGGCTCCTGAATTTGCGGCGCAAAACGTAAATGAGCCATCGCCTGAGACGGTGACCAAAGAAATCTCAATCGAAGACGATGCGTTCGAAGAGCTCTCTTCACCACGCCTCCCCGAGCGCGACGTGACGCTTAGCCTGGAGTCAGCACCAGGCGTCCTTTCGGCGCAGGCCGCAGCCCTTTCAGCGGGGCATGTTCCGCCGCCGCCGCCTCCTCCGGCGACGGGACGTCCCGACTCGAAGAAGCACACCCTCATCGGCTTGTCGGCCGCTCCACCGCCGGCCTTCGCGCCCTCCGTTCCTGCTCCCCCACAAAATACATCGCGCGACAGCACCCTGCTCGGCCTGCAGGATACGCAAGGGGCGGAGCCGTCGCGTCGTGAAGCATCCCGCTCAGTTTCGCTTCCGCTCACAGCCAAGCAGTCGCTCGCCAAGCAGACGACGCTCGGATTGTCGGACAGTCCGCCGCAGAATCCCGGCGTACCCGCGCCACCTCCTTGGCCGCCGCCTGAGCCACGGCATTCGGATCGACCCGAGCTCGCGGAGAGTCAAGCCATGAACGCTCTTGGCGCGACGCCGGCGAGCGTGTCCTCGGCGAGCTCAGCAGCGACAGCGCCACCCGAAGAGCTGCGCTCCGGGACGCCCAGGCCGCTCTCGACAGCGAACGCTGCGGCCACGCCGCCGTTCGCTCCGCCACACGCGCCGGCTGCGCCCGCAGTGGCGCAAAAGAAGGCATTTCCACTGATGTCGATCCTAGGCGTGCTTTTCATCGTCGCAGTTCTTATCGGCGGCGCGCTCTATTTCTTCGGGATGAAATCCGCGCAACAGGCAACGCCGCAGCTTGCGGATACGCGGCCCACGATTGAGCCCCTGCCACAGCCAGGTCAGCAGCAACCGGCACCGATCCCGGTTCAACTGGTGCCGCCGCCTGTGGTCGCACTCCCCGCAGCTCCCGTCGTGCCGCCACAGGCAGTCGTGGCGCTCGAGCGTGTTGAAGAGGTCGCACCGAGCGAGGCACCCGAAGTTGCGGCGCCGGTTGAGCCCGCTGTTGCAGCCGAACCTCAGGTAGATGAGCCCTTCATTGCGCCCCCCGCGGATGGCGCATCAGGAGACACACTTGCTGCGCGCGGTGACGCAGCGCTCGGCTCGCGCGACTACGCGGCGGCAGCTACCGCATTTCGCCAGGCGCTGTCCGTCGATCCGGGCAACCCGCATGCCTACGAGGGCCTGGCGCGCTTGAACCTGCGGACCGGCGCTCGACAAGAGGCGCTCAACTACGCGCAGCGTGCGGTGCAGGTTCGACCGCGACGCGCGCAGTATCGGATCTTGCTCGGCGACGTCTACCAAGCGCTCGGCGATCGACCGCGGGCCCGCCGTGCGTGGGAAGAGGCGTTGCGCCTTGAACCCCGCAATCGCGACGCCACCCGCCGCCTCCACTAAAAGGGGAACGTCCCCTTTATAAAAGGGGACGTTCCCCTTTAAAGTGCTTTGGATTCGATAGGTTGGACGGCACCCAAGGACGCTGGGTGCGGGGAGTCGAACGAGGGCTTGGATACGAACGCCGCAGACTCGAGGGACGTAGCCGGCCGCCTGATGGACGCGATCTGCGCGCCCATCGATCGATTGCGCCGCCACGCGATCGCGGCCCTTGGACCACTCGGTACCGTGATGGTGCGCGATCGCGAGCTGCGCGTAACGACCGTCGCCGCTCTCATGATTCTCACTGCGTTGATCGTGACGATCTACGCGCCCTTCTACTTGCTGCTGCTTGGGCCAGTGCTGCTCGGTGTGCCGCATTTGATTGGCGATGTGTGTTATCTTTTCGTTCGCCCAGGTCTTCATCGCCGCGCCCTTGTGTGGCTCGCGATTGCGGTGCCGGGCGGTTTCGCGATCGCCGGCAAAGGATCGCTTGCGGGCGCTGCATCGCTCGCGTTGTGCGCTCTAATCGCTCGCGCACCGTTGTGGCGCCGCGCAATCGTCCTGCTCGCGGCAGGGCTCTTTGCGCTAGCGGCGCTTCGCTCACGCATGCTCACGGACATGGTCGTCGCACATGGGCACAATGTCTTTGCCATCGTGTTGTGGGCGATGTGGCGCAAGCGCAGCTCGCACAAGCACTGGATCCCCGTCGCGGTCTTCTTCTCTGCCCTCGCGCTCATTCTCGGCGGTGCCTTCGACCCGCTGCTGCGTGCGTTCAGTTCTCTCATGCGTCTGCCTGATGGCGTGGGCGTGAGCTCCTCGCTCGATTGGTATGCGCCGGGCGTAGCGAGTCCGTGGGCACTACGCCTTACCCTCGCGTTCATCTTCGCGCAGTCCGTGCACTACGCGGTCTGGACAAGGCTCGTTCCAGAAGACGACCGTGCGCGCGAAACACCCCGAAGCTTTGCCGGTAGCCTCAGGGCACTCCGCAAGGACTTTGGCCTGTGGATTTTCCTCGCACTTGGCCTAGTTGCGCTGGGAATTACCGTCTGGGCCACATGGGATATGGCTGCCGCCCGTCTCGGATACCTAAATCTCTCGCAGGGCCACGCCTACATCGAGTTAGCAGCGGCTTTGCTTCTTTGGATGGAACGCGGCCGACATTTGGGTAGACTGCCGGCCCATGAACCAGCACACGCTTCCCGCCTCTCTCTTCCTCGTAGGCTCGCTTTCGCTTTTGCTCGGATGTGAACGAGAAGCCGTTGGCGAAACCTACGCGGGCCAAGTCAAAGGTGGCCCGGTAGTCGAGTTGAGCTGGGACTCGCCGCCGCGCGGTGCGACCGCCGTGGCAGGCGCACCTGCCGCATTGCCGGAGACTCAGATGCACGGAACGGTTCCCCCGGGCGAGCCCGCGATCCTTGCGCTGCTCGGTGGCTCGGGGCAGACGATGCGCGACAACACTCCCGAAGTTCGCTTGATCCCGCCGCCCGTCGAGCAACCAGCTGAAGTTGCGCCGCCCGTCGACGGCACGGCTGCTGCGATCGATCAGAACGCCAACAACGCGGCGATCGAAATGAACACGCAGATCGATCCTGCGCATCGCGCCGTGATCGTAAACTCGCCGCCCCCGCCGCCGGCGCACTGAAACGTTTCGCGAGTTAGCGACGCCTGCGTCTGATGGATGGACGGCGCGCGATCTTTTTGACGGGAGCCACGCCGTCGAGAGGCGCGCCACACTCCTCACGCAATCGACATGTCTTGCAAGCTGCGCCGCGCCAAATGTGGTCGAACATCGCTTGCACTTCGTCGAGCATGGCTTCGTCTTCGGTGATGACGCCAACTTCGAAGTTTCGCCGCCCTTCGCCTTTGACCCCGAGCCCTGCGCCCGTCCAGTTCGCGCTGCCTAAATAGAGCATCGCGCCATCAATGATGACCGCCTTCATATGCACGCGGGGGCACAAGCGCAGCTCGAGGCCACCTTTGAAAAGTCTCGCGTGCCGATCGAATTCTTCGCGAAACGGACCTGATGGAATGGCAGCGTGAAGGATGCGCATTTCCACGCCGCGTGCAGCCAACTCTTCCATCGCGACGAGCACCGAACGATACGTCTTTCTGCCCGAGACCCGCCGTCGGCCGGGAACGAGATTCGCATCTTCGACCATTAGCTCTTTGAGATTCGCAGTCGAGATCCAAACACTGCGCTCCGCGCGCATCGCAGCTTCAACGACCGAATCGTAGTGGCCGCGGCCCGCCACTAGCTGCAGCGCGACAGAACGTGATGGACGAACGAAATCCATAGGCGCAGGATCGTATCGAGTTTAACTCGACATCCACAACGTAACTGCGAAGCTCGCATGCCCATGACATTTCAAACCGCGAAACGAATCGCCTTTCTCGCCATGGCAGCGGCGGCGAGCCCGACACTACTAGCGTGTGGGCACGGCTCGAACGGTCCGCGCGCGACCGAACCGCAAGCAGTCGAAGCATCCAACGCGTCGGCCGCTGTCACTCCACAACCGACCGCAGCTGCGGTCGCAACCAACGAAGGACCCACCATGATTGCGCCCGGCGACGACACGTTCAACGATTCTGGCAACGCTCCTCACGACGTAGCAGCGCCACCAGCAGGCGCTCAGACCACCGCGTCCGGTCTTGCCTCGCGCGTGTTGCGCCGCGGCAGCGGAGCCGCGCATCCGGGACCGACGTCCCGCGTCTCCGTGCACTACATCGGCTGGACGACCGACGGAAACCGCTTCGACAGCTCGGTATCGCGCGGCGAGCCGGCGACCTTTCCGCTGAACGGCGTGATCGCCGGATGGACCGAAGGCGTGCAGCTGATGGTCGAAGGAGAGCGCCGCCGCTTTTGGATCCCGGCGAATCTCGCCTACGGCAATCGCCCCGGCCGACCCATGGGTATGCTGGTGTTCGACGTAGAGCTCCTAAGCATCAGCGAGTAGTCGAGCACCGTTTACGAGTTAAAGAGAAAGCGCCCGCGATCGCGAGATCGAAGGCGCTTTTTCAATTTCGGAAACGATGGCTCTACTCCGTGATCGTGACCTTCTTTACTTGAACGGGAACGTCGGGGTTATCGCGCGTGGTCTTGGTCGACTCGATCTTCTTGATAACGTCGGCGCCTGCCGTGACCTTGCCGAATACCGGGTGCTTCGAGCCGCCGGGCGAGAACCAGTCGAGGTAGGAGTTGTGCACGGTGTTGATGAAGAACTGGGAGCCACCGCTGTTGGGCTGGCCCGTATTGGCCATCGACAAGGTGAGGGGCTCGTTGGAGAGCTTGTATTCTGCCGGATGCTCGTCGGGGATGGTGCCGTGAGGAGGTCCGCCCGTTCCTGCACGCGGGCTCTTCGGATCTTTGCTGTGCGGGCAGCCGAACTGAAGCATGAAGCCGTTGATCACGCGGTGAAAGTGAAGGTTGTCGTAGAATCCGCTCTTGGCGAGGTCGATAAAGTTCTTTGCCGTGATCGGCATCTTGTCTTTGTAGATCTCGACGGTGAATTCACCGAGAGAGGTTTCGAACTTCGCGGTCGGGTTAGCCATCTGATCTCTCCTTATCGAAACTTTCGAGCGAGTTGTCGTATCACAACGCCACTGGTTTTGTGAGAGGCGCTTAGGGGGCGACTAGCCTTGGCCAATCATCGCAACGTCGATACCGCGGCCCGACTCGCGCGCTTTTGCGTAGATTACGCGAGCAAGCGCCAGATCCTGAACAGCGAGGCCCGTTGAGTCAAAGAGGGTGATTTCGTTGCCGACTCGGCCTTGGATTTTGCCGGCGATCACTTCGCCGAGAGTTCCGGTGATCGCGTCTTGCGCGTACTCGCCGCGATGCAGAGGTACGTTCACTTCGCCGCTGTGCGTCGCTTGATCCCAATCATCGATGAAAACTTTCGCGTTCGTAAGCACCGAGCCTTCGACCTCTTGCTTGCCCGGCGCATCTGCGCCCATCGCGTTGATGTGTGTTCCCGCTTGAACAGCGCGCTTCAAAACCACCGGCACGCGGCCTGGCGTCGATGCACACACGATGTCTGACGCAACGGCTTCGTTGACAGAAGTGACTCGCCCATTCGCCTCCTTTGCGAAGCGCGCCGCAGCCTCACCCGAAAGATCGGCCATGCGAAGCTCAACGTTGGAGAAGAGTGCTTGGTGAGCGGCGAGCAGAACGCGAGCTTGCACGCCGCATCCCACAAAGCCAATCGAGCGCGGCTGCTTCTTCGCCAGATACTTGGACGCAACGCCACCGGCGGCGCCCGTGCGCATGGCCGTGAGCCACGTGGCATCCATGATCGCTAGCGGCGCTGCGCTCGCTGGATCACTCAGAATGTACACACCCATCACGGAGGGAAGACCATGCTTGGCCGGATTCTCGGGATGCGAGTTTACCCACTTCACGCCCGCAGCTCCTTCCATATACGAAGGCATGGCGCGAAAGTCGCCGCCATATTCAGGCAGCGAGAGATAGACCTTGGAAGGCATCCTCGTTTTGCCTTGTCCGTGCGCGAGAAAAGCTGTCTCCACAGCGCTCACGGCATCACTCATCGTCACCAACGCTCGCACGTCTTTTTCCGTGAGAATCAGCGTCTTCATGAATCCGACTGCTCCTTCTTGGTTTCCAATTCTTCCCAGCGCGTCAAAAGTCGGGCCGCTTCATTGCGCTTTTGCTCGAGCTCTTTGACCAGCGCTTGTACGTCGAGGGTGACGTTGGTGTAGGTCGCAGGGTCGGCGAGTTTTTCTTCGAGCTTGCGGATGTTGACGTCAGTGGTCTCGATGTTGCTCGGCAACGACTCGAGCTCCAGACGCTCACCGTAGGTGAGTGCACTCTTCTTCTTCGCCGATGAGCCTTCGTTGTTCGCGGGCGGCGCCTTGGATGCTCCCTTTGATTTCGAAACCGCTGACGTGAGAGCGGCTTTCTCGGCGGCAGCCGCATCGCGCAAGGCACGATAGGTCGTGTAGTTACCTTGGTACTTCACAACACGTCCATCGCCTTCGAAGGCCAAGATGGCTGTCGCTACGCGATCCAGGAAATAGCGATCGTGTGTGACGACGAGAGCGGTTCCGTCCATCTCGACGAGCAACTCTTCGAGCGAAGACAAAGTCGCAACATCGAGATCATTGGTCGGCTCATCGAGCACGATGAGATTGGCGGGCTTGAGCAAGAGCTTGGCCAGTGCCACGCGCGCGCGCTCGCCACCGGACAACGCACCGACTGGCTGCGTCTGCTTTGACGGGTCGAAGAGAAAGCGCTCGAGCCACGAACGCGTGTCCATCGTGAATCCGTTCACAGTGACTCGCATTTTGCCTTCGGAGACGTTCTCGTAAATCGACTGCTTGTCGTCGAGACCGGAACGCGCCTGATCGAAATAGGCGATCTCGGTGTTCTGGCCGATCTGAATTTCACCGGCGGTGGGCTGCAACGTGCCAATCAGCGCGCGCAACAACGTTGTCTTGCCGGCACCGTTCGGACCAACGATGCCGATGCGCTCGCCTTTGACGAGCGACATGGTGAAATCGCGAACCAGCGTGCGACCGGCGATGTCGAGCTGAAGATCTCTGGTATCGAGGAGCGTCTTGCCGGTGCGTGAAGACTCGACCGTCAGTCGCACACGGCCTTCGTGGGTAAGCTTGGGGGCATCACGCGCAGACACCGCGCGATCGATGCGGGCCTTTTGCTTGCCGGTGCGGGCTTTGGGCTGGCGTCGCAGCCAGTCGAGCTCGCGGCGCAGAAAATTCTGACGATTCTGCTCGGCGCGATCGGCCTGCTCCAAGCGTTCCATTTTCGACTCGAGGTATTCCTCGTAACCGCCTTCATAAGAGAATACGCGCCCGCGATCGATCTCGAGAGTGCGAGTTACGGCGCGATCGAGGACGTAGCGATCGTGCGTAATCAGCAGCAGGGCGCCCTTGTGCTCTTCGACGAGATAACGCTCGAGCCACTCGACGGTATCGATGTCGAGATGATTGGTAGGCTCATCAAGGATCGCGAGATCGGGGCGTGAAACAAGAATGCTAGCCAGCGCTACTCGGCGCCGCTCGCCACCGCTCATGGTCTCGACGCGCGCATCGTGCCGTGCGATGCCAAGATGATCGAGCATCGACTCTGCGCGATGCGCCATATCCCATCCGCCCAAACGATCGACGTCGGCGCCGGCGGTACTTTGAATCGAAAGCCATGTGTCCACATCGCCTTCGCCGCGTGAGAGCGCATCGCTTGCTTGATCGTGTTTCTCTTTAGCCGCGCTCCACAGCTTCAAGCCCGACAGAACGATCTCACGCGCAGTCAGCCCCGCCGCAAACTGCGGATCCTGAGAAAGATAGGCAATCGACGCATCCCGACGCGTGACGATGAGGCCGGTGTCCGGCAGTTCAAGCCCGCCCAACATGCGAGCCAACGTGCTCTTGCCCGAGCCATTGATGCCCACAAGGCCAACGCGCTCGCCCGCTTCGATGCTGAACGAAACTCCATCGAGAATGGTCTGCGGCCCAAAGGTTTTTCGCAGCTCTTGTGCCGACAGCAAACTCACAGCGCATCGATAACTTTTCTGGGGGCGTTCGTCTACGTGTCGCTTTATGCAATGCTTCGCGCATGTCTCAGCAAATCGTGGTCGTAACGGGCGGAACAGGCGCTCTTGGCGAAAGCGTGTGTCAGGCGTTTTTGGCGCGCGGTGCGTTTGTGCACGTAACCTACCGCGCCGAGAAGGAAGTGCCGCCGTTCAAGGAGCACCTGAGCGAGCACGTAAGTCGCTTTCGCTTGCATGAAGTCGATCTCACAAACGAGGAAGCTGTCATCAAGCTGTACGAAGACGTCGTCGCCCAGTCCGGACGGGTGGACGTCGTAGTGAATGTGGCGGGCGGTTTTGCGATGGGTCCGATCGAAACGACCACCCGCGCAACGCTCGACATGCAATTCGCGGTGAACTTCACGACCACCTTTCTGTCTGCTCGCGAAGCCACGCGTCATATGAAACCGAGAAAGTTCGGACACATTATAAACGTCGGGTCACGCGCCGGCGTCGATGCGCCAGGTTGGATGACGGCCTACGTCGCGACCAAGGCCGCCGTGCTTGCGTTCACGCGCTCACTCGCCGACGAGCTCAAAGGAACGGGCATCACGGTCAACGCGGTACTTCCGAGCACCATCGACACACCTGCCAATCGCGAAAGCATGCCCAACGCGGATTTCGCAACATGGGTGAAGCCCCAGGAGATCGCGCGAGTCTGCACCTTCCTAGCGAGCGACGACGCGCGCGCGACGAGCGGCGCGCTCATTCCCGTCTACGGCGACGCGTAGCAGCGTCGCGACCCAGTCAGAGTCGACTGCGCAGCTCGTTCGCCTCCTTTGCAACAAAGGATTCGGGATGTGTATGAGCAAGCGCGCTCGCAAGGTCGGCCGCCGCGTCATGCGCGCGATCTTGGTCGAGAAGAATTTGAGCGCGAATCAAGTGTCGCATCGGACTCATGGGTTCGTGTTGAGTGGACTGCTCGAGCGCGCGCAGTGCGGCGGCGTGATCTCCAAGCGCTCGCAGCAACTTGGCTTCTGTGCCAAAGAGGTTCGGCATCACATAGCGTTTCTCGTCAGACGTCGCGGCGAGAAGAATCGTCTTCGCCTCGTCGAGGTCTTGAAGAAGCGCAGCGAGTTCATCGCTTGTTGCGGATGGCTCCCTAACAGCTCTTATCCACGCACGATTGTTTAACCCGAGAGCACGGTTCGCCCCTTTGGCCGTCGTGAGCGCGGTCTCTGTTGCAGCGAGGGCTTCATCGTACCGGCGTGCGCCCGCTGCAGCCGCGCCGAGTCCAATCCAATCGGAGTCCGTTCGATCTTTCTCCGCGATTCGACTGCAGACGTCTGCCATCTGATCGCTGTCTTCGAAGCGCGCGCAGTCGCTCGCGATCGAACGAATGATCTCCGCGTTGTCACGGCAGTTGTCGAGCATCAGTGCGATCACGGGGCGCGTCAGACTTCGAGGTGCCCCGCGGGGCATTGCCTGAAGAATACGTTTGCACCATTCCAGTGTGTCTTTCTTCTCTACGAAGTATTCGGTCACGACCCCCAACGTGAGAGGCGCGCACTGGTCGCACACCGCAAGCGACGAACCAGTGACCAGCGTTTTGACCTGAGCACGCGTTGCGCGACACAGACCGCAAGCCGCTTCAGGGGTGCGCGCGCGCAGCACGAGTACAACAGCTGCGAGCACCAGCACCAGTAAGGTCGCGGCCATGGCCAAGGCCTTTGGTTGGTCGACGCTAACCGTGATGAGCGCCCCACCGAGAAGCATGCCCAAAAGCGATGCGCGCAGAAGCCACACTTGCGTGCGCTTGGACACGAGCAGCTCGATCGGATGTTCCTTCGACATACGCAGGCCGAAACTCTAATCCGTCTCGCTCAGTGACGACGCGTAAAAGGGGACAGTCCCCATTAAATTCAGGACGGCGGTTGGGGGGCTCGCGGCGACGATGTGCCAATGCTGGCGGTGGCGCGTGTTCCGACGCGTACTCCGATGACCAGCGTGCCGCCCTGATAGTTCTGTCCGACGACGAAGAAGGGATCGGCGGGGGACGCGACGACGGTGAGCAACTGAAGATAGTCCGATTGACCCGGGCGATTGATCGAGACGCGCACGCGGTAGCGATGGTCGGGCGTCTGCCCAAGGAGCTCGACGCGAATAGTGCGGCCGTTGGGCAACGTGGTCGTGAACGCGCGCGAGGTGTGCAGGGCCATTGCACTGCGGGAGAGCACGCGCATCGAATGGAACATATTGAACGGAGGCTGTTGCAGCGCGGGCTCGCGGGCGAGCGAGGGATCCACGGGCCCGGCGGTCTGCGAGGCGAGCACGACGAAAATCTCGCCCGGAACATCCTGCGCAAACGCGCGCGTGTAACTTCCAAGGAAGCCCGTCGCCACAATCGTCATGGTGAGAAGAAAAGATTTCATTCGTCGTCGTTGATCCAAATCACTGCAGCCGATGAGCCATCGCCGTTTTCAATCTGAAAGACAGTTCCCGCGCCATCCTGGCCAAACTGAACTTCTTCAACCTGCGTACCACGAATGCCGCTGGGCATTTCATCGGTGGGAATGTTCGAGTCGCTGCCGCTCCACATGAGCACAAGCGCTGCCGCCGCGGCGAGCGTGACGGCTGCTGCCGAAACTACGGTGCGCCGATGATAGGTGACCGCGTCGCCTGCGAAGAGACGAAAACGCTCGCCAAAACCCGCGTTCTTCTGCTTCTCGATACCGGTGCGAATGTTTGCAAACATGGCGTCGAACGCTGGCGTCTCGCCCACGTCTTCGACCATTTCCGTGAAGAGCCCGCGAAGCTTCTCGAGCTTCTGAAGGCGTGACGTGCACACGCCGCAGGCGTCTAAATGGTGGCGCACAACCGTGCTCTCACCGGGCGATGTCTCGCCGTCGAAGTAGCGCTGCAGTTTCTCGTCTTCGAGGTGTTCGACCGTCATGGCTATTCCTCGTCCTTTACTTCGTCATCGCTTGCAACCATCTCGTCCCCAACATACTCGCGCAAAGACTCCTGCATCTTCTTACGCGCGTGAAAGAGGCGGCTCATGATCGTGCCCTTCGGTACTTTGAGCACGTCCGACATCTCTTCGTAGCTAAGGCCTTCAACCTCGCGCAGCAAGATCACCGCGCGATGATACTCGGGCAGTTCCATCAACGCGGCCTGCAGCTTGGCTGAGAGCTCTTTGCGGGCGCTCACGCGCGACGGGTTGCCATCGTTCATGCTTTGCATAGGCAGGCCCGAGGCTGCGATCTCGCCGGAATCGCGCTGCACGCGATCGTCGTAATCGAGCTTTTTGTTCTTCTGATGCTTGCGAACGTGGTCAATCGCGAGGTTCATGAGAATTCGATACAGCCACGTGTAGAAGCTCGACGTTCCTTGAAAGTTGCCGATGTGACGATGCACCTTGATGAATGCGTCTTGCACAACGTCATGCGCGTCTTGCTTGTCTTTGACGACTCCGAGAGCAACGGCGTAGGCCCGTCGGTTGTATTTCTCGAATAAGAGCCGGAACGCGGCCTCATCTCCGCGCTGTACTCGTTCAACGAGGGCGCGGTCGTCTTCCGTGGTGTTTGCCTCCTCGGCTTTGGACGCAGGTTTTTGTGCTTCATTCACCGCTTTTTTCGCGGTGCGCGCATCTTCGAGCGAAACCTGCCCCGAGCTCGACTTCATTGCCCCATGTGTACCACGGCCCACGAACGAGGCGGAACTGACGGGCAATTCGCGACACGAAGGTGGCGGCCGCCACCCGACCGGTCGCCTAACTACCCGAGATCACGTGTAGGGCAGCTTGGCCTGCGTCCTGCTTTGCAGTGTCCATGATGGACAGCCCAGTCTTCGACGCTCCGCCAGACGGTCCCCGTGAACGTCTGATGCAGAACGGCGCAGCATCCCTTTCCGACGCCGAGCTCGTATCGGTTCTGCTCGCGACCGGCACGCACGAAGAGCCAGTGCAGGTTCTGGCGGCGCGCCTTCTCTCATTGCATGGAGGCGTAGCATCGCTTGCCCGTGCCGGCGTCGGCATGCTCGCGTCGATGCGAGGCGTGGGCATCGGCAAGGCAACGCGCATTGCTGCGGCGATCGAGCTTGGGCGTCGCGCGTCCATCGTACAGCCGCCATTCTGCAAACCTGTCACGACCAGTGCCGAGCTGCACGCCGTCTTGCGCGCCCATCTCGCGTGGAGCGAGGTCGAGAACTTCTTCGCGATCCCCCTCGACGCCAAGAACCGCCCGATGGGTCACGTCCGCATCGCGCAAGGTGGAGTTGCCGTGTGCGGCGTGAGTCCATCGGATGCATTCCGCGCCGTCGTGCGTGAAGCGGCGGTGGGCGTCGTGTTTGCGCACAATCATCCGAGCGGGGACACCACGCCAAGTCACGACGACATTGAACTAACAATCCGCCTGTGTCAGGCGGGCGAACTACTCGGCGTGCGCGTGGTGGATCACATCATCGTTGGCAAAGAGAGCTACTTCAGTTTCGTCGATGCACGTCTTCTTCCGTCGCGGGGCGCGCCATGAGCGTGTTGTGGCTTGCGCTCTTGCTTGCGAGCGATGCGCGCAACGATCGCGGGGTCTCGTCGCCCACGGTCCACGGAGCGCGAGTCATCGCGTATCAGACCCAGCCGATGCTGGACCGCGAAAGGGCGCTGGAGGTGGCCCCCGTTTTGCAAGGTGACTCGACGCATGCAGCTCGGTGTTACGAACCTAACGGAGCTCTTAAGTACCGCGGCGCGATCGGCGCTTGCGGGCCGCTACGATGAAGCGCACGCGATAGCCGATTGCGTGGTGCAACTCGCAACGTTGCACAACCAGCCGGCCGTTGCGGCGCGCGCGCGCTTTGCCCGGAGCGAAGGCGCGTATATGCGTGGCGATTTCGCAGGAGCCATCGCGGATGCCCAAGACGCACGTCGGCTCTTTCTCAGCGTGGGCGACTCGTTGTCTGCGGACCTCGCGACTACGCGGGAGCTCTTTCTGAGCGTCGATCAGGGTGACCTCGTGAGCGCGACGGAGTTGGCTCAGCGACCTCTTAATCGCGCCACGGTTGGCGGCGCCATTCAGCAGGGCTACATCGGCAATCTCATGCGTGCACGCGGTGATTGGGCAAGCGCTGCCGCCCACTACGACGGAGCGGTGAAGTCGCTCGCGCAAGCAAGTGTGGCTAACGCGGAAGATGGCCGAGGGACGCTCTATGCCACAGCGTTCCGCATGGACCGGGGCATCACGGCCGCGCTCGCAGGAGATCTCCCCACAGCGCTCCGCACGCTTCGGCGTGCACGTAGCTCGTTGCGCGCGTTGCAAGGTGGGCACACGCACTTGGATCACCTGCTGTCCCACTACATCCGTTTAACTGCACGCATTCTTAAAGCTCCACTGCGTGATGATGAAGCGTTTGATCCGACGAATGATCAGAGCTCGCGAAACTTGGTCATTGCGGCCCTGGAGCGAGCATCGTGCGAACTCGCGAGCGCACGCACCCTGTCGCAGCGTCGCAATGCCGCTCGCGCCTTGTGCTTGCAGCCCGAAACTCCGTGGGAGCACGCGCGGCTTAGCGCTCAACTGCTTCGACGCTTTCATTCGATTCCGACCGAGGAAATTTGGCTGGATTTCGACGGCGAAACGCTACGCTTGGTTCGTGGCTCGCTGCAGCAAGTCATGTCGCTCGGCGACCGTCCTTCACTCGCGCGTATTGTCGCGTTGCTCGTGCAACATAGCGAGATTGACAACGAGGGTGTGAATACCCAGCGGCTCATCGCGCACGCATGGCCGGAGGAAATCATACTGCCTAGCGCCGCACGCAATCGTCTCTACGTGGCTATCGCAACGCTGCGCGCTATGGGCTTGCGCGATCTGATCGTTCGGACGAACGACGGATACGCGCTCGGGACATCGGTGCGTTTAGTTTGCTGATGTGCTGGCAGACAAGGACATCTGCCACACGTCGCGATACACCGCGTCGTCGTTCCCGAAGCCCCAATAGATTGAACGCGCAGTTGGGTCGTAGACTCCGCCCCCGCTCGTTCGCGAAACCATCTCGGTCGGCGTTGCGAACGAGAACCACTCTTCGTGATCGCGATCGAGGTGCAAGACCTGCATCCCCGTAACCGAGTGCCCACCATCTGGCGTGCCGCCCCAGACAAAGAGCCGCTCATCATCGCTGTCGTATGCGAAGCCGGCATTGCGGCGCGCCGTTGCGACGGGATCGCTCTCGAAGAGCTGCGTCCAGCGCGCAGGCGTTTCACTCAGCTCGAGCGCCCAGGTATCGCCACCCAGATCCAAATTGCCAGGGCCTTGTTGGCCCGCAAAAATGATCACCCGATCGTTCGGTTCGTCGTACGCGTAGGGGAATCCCATGCGTCCCGGCGCACGCGGGCCCCCTGCAATACTCACTGCGGACCATCCGCCCTCGGGCGTGTATGCGTTGACGGAACAGTTGAGACCGAACGTCGCGCTGGCACCGCACACGGAGAGCCATCGATCGCGTCGCGCATCGTGTATGAGCGCGCCTGTGTAGCTGCCGGGTGATTGCGCCGCGTGAGGTGCCGTGCTCCACGTTGGCGGGCTAGCAGTGAGATCCAGTTGGGCGAGAACGGGGGGCGTTTCCTCGCCGTCCGCGAAGCCGCCCAGGTAGAACATCGTGTTGGGTGCGGGGCCGCGCGCGACACGTCCGCCGGGCGTGATCGGTGCGCCAGCGAGAATCCCGTGAGCGGTCCATGCAGCACTCGTTACATTGAACGACCACAACTCGGAGTTCGGTGTGAACTGCGTTGGCTGGTATACGAAGCCGCCGAAGAGCCACAGTGTTTCCGGATCGCTCTCGTCTTGCCACCACGAAAAATACTCGCGACCGATGGGACCATTCGCGTCGGTCCATGTGGCGACGTTGCGAAACGTGATTGGTACGACCGACACCGCGATCGATCCACTCGTCGAATCAGCGCACGTCACGCGCACAGTGGCCGAGCCCTCTTCGTAGGTTGCTCGGACGATTAGGCGCGAGGGATCGTCGTACGCATCGAACACACGAATCGGACCTTCGGCGGAGATGGTCGCCGTCGTGTCTGCCGTGATCATCGAGCGAAGCCACTCGGTCCGTTCGCCGAAAGCCAAGGTGATCTCGCTAGGCGCCGACGCCAGCAAACACGATGGGGGGGCATCCGTGCCGCCGTCATTGGGCAGCGAGTCTGCGTTTGAACCACAGCCAACAAGTAGAAATGCGATCGCTAGACACCGTGTGTACATGCGTCCAACCCTAGGCAGGCGAACGGGTGTGAGACACTTAAACGGGTTCGTAAAACCTTAATTCGTGTACCCCAATCTCAGCCGTGATCCGGTTGTGCACGTAGCGCGCGTGATCCATCGCAATGGGGGCTAGGTTATGCACATCGCTTGACAGGCCATATTGCGCGTGCTTTCTTCCGCACCCCTCGCGATTTGGCTTTGTTTGGAGGATGTCCGTGAAGCGCACTTATCAACCCCATCGTACGCGTCGTTTGCGCACCCACGGCTTTCGAGCCCGCATGGCTACGAAGAACGGCCGCAAGGTCCTTTCGTCACGTCGTCAAAAGGGTCGTCATCGTCTCGCGGTCGGCGTCTACAAAAAGTAGATGCTTGGCCTGGCAGGTCTCTGAAAAAGGGACCTGACCTATTCAAAAGAGGCCGTAATTGCAGCAGAAAAAGCCGGATACTTCGGACTCTTCTGCGCACGGCCCTGCCACGTTTGATCCCGGCGCGCGCGTTCGCAAGCGGTTTGAGTACCGCCTCGTGCAGAACAAAGGCCGCCGTGTATCGACACCGCATTTCACCATCCTCGTGAGCACGCGCGCGCCAAGCCAGACAGCGCCTGGAGGCGCCCCAATCGACCCGCCGCGCTCGCGCCTAGGTGTCACCGTCACGAAGAAAGTCGGTAACGCCGTCGCGCGCAATCGCGTCAAACGCGTTCTTCGTGAGGTATTTAGGCGAAATCAAAGCGTTTTCTCAGCGATGAACGACTATGTTTTCATTGCGAAGGACGGCGCGCCAGAGCTTGGCTACCAGGAGGTCCTCGCCGAAGTGCGGGCCGTAGCGCATGCTCTCGCCGCCGAACGCGGTTCCGGGCCGCAATCTGCACGAAGGTCTCACCGATGATCGCCCGGTTCCTACTCTTTCTAATACGCATCTATTGGTGGACGCTCTCCCCGATCATAGGCAAAGTCTGCCGCTTCACACCCTCATGTTCCCGCTACACCGCCACGTGCATTGAACGGCACGGTGCGCTACGTGGGTCCTATCTCGGCATCAAGCGCATCTGTCGCTGCCATCCATTCAATCCCGGCGGATACGATCCTCCTCCGGAAGCACCGCTGAAGTTGAAAGCGAATCCCTAGACGCGCATGAGTGAAGGCAAGCAATCCCGAGTGTTTTTGGCGGTCGCCGTAGCGGCAGCCGCGGCCTTCGCCGTGATGATGTTTATGCGCAAGGGCGAGGACGCACGGCCGGCGCGGGCTCCCGCACCGACAGCGCAGCAGGCGACCCAAAACAGCCATGGCCCGCAAGCGCCGGTAAGCACCGCTGAGCAGCGCCGGGTTTTGCGCGCTCAGCGAGCGGCCGCCGAGCGCACGCTTCGCATCGAGACGCCGGAGTACATCGCGACCGTCACCAATCTCAATGCATCCGTGCGTCATTTCGAGATGAAGAATCGTCGCTACGACGAGCACGGACGTCATCGCGATCTCGTCACGACGCAACTCGAAGAATACTTGCCGCTACGCACCGAACTTGGTGGCGTAAACGTTCCCGAGGACGCGATTTGGCAAATGCAGGCACTGAGTCCGCAGGCCGTTCTCTTTACGTATGAAGGCGGCGGATTTCGCGTTGAGCGCAAGCTCGAAGCAGGACGCGGTCCCTATCAACTTTGGTCGACGATCCGCATTACCAATCTTGGTGAACACGCGCGTCCGGTGCGCGTGAATCTTTCAACGCATCACTACGTGCGTAACGCGGAAGAGAGCACCAGCTTTATCAACGTGGGCAATCGTTCGCCGGCGCTCAGCCGCGGGCTATGCCGTCATGGCGATTCGATCGCTCGCGAACCGCACGACAAGAGCTCGGGTTTTGCGCACCGTTACCACGACGTCACCTTCGCCGGCGTCGACAATACCTATTTCGCCAACGTCATGGCGACCGAGGGCACAGTCGCCGAGTCGTGCCGCATCGTAACCGATCCGCGCATGGCGCACGTTGGCGACGAAGATCCTGATGGCTTTCTGTTCAGCTCCTCGTTGATTTACCCGCGCGTCACCTTGGCACCGCGAGAGTCCACCACGGTTCGCTCGCTCGCCTACATGGGCCCCAAGACTCCGGACACCCTCTCGGCAGCGGGCCATCACCTCAACGACGTCGTCGATCTCGGTTGGTTCGCGATGATCGCCAACGTGCTCGTGAAGTTGCTCAGCATCATTCACGGCTTCGTTGGCAACTGGGGCCTCGCGATCATCGTTCTTACGCTTCTTGTGAAGCTCATCTTGTTCCCGCTCACGCTTCCGCAAGTGAAGAGCATGGCCAAGATGCGCGCGCTCAAGCCCGAGATGGACCGCATCAATGCGCTCTACGGGGATGACCGCGAAAAGAAGGCGGCGGCCACGATGGAGCTCCACCGTAAGAACGGTGTGAATCCGGTCGCGGGTTGTCTGCCGCAGCTTTTGCAGTTGCCGATTTGGTGGGCGCTCTACGCCTCGCTCTCCTCAAACATCGAGCTCTTCCGTGCGCCCTTTGGCGGATGGCTTCAGGATCTCTCGGCGCCCGACCCCTATTTCATCATGCCGCTTTTGCTTGGCGCACTGATGGTCGTGCAGCAGCGCATCACGCCGCAAACCACGATGGATCCGGTTCAGGCCAAGATGATGATGTACATGATGCCGGTCATGATCACCGTGCTCATGCTCTTCTTGCCGCAGGGCCTGACACTCTACATGTTCACCAACTCGGCCCTCGGTATCGCGCAGCAGCGCTTCATCGAGTACCGTTTGAAGAACCATCCTGAGCTGATGGCGCAACAGGGGGCGACATCGAACGCGCCACCCGCAATTCAATCTGGCGGTTCGTCCGCCAAGAAGTAAATCGAGTTTTTGGAGGTATTGCGTGGATGATCGTACCAAGGGTGGAGATTTGGACGGAGCGTTGTTTGTCGAAGATCCCGAAGAGCTCGGGGATCGTGACGCAGGAGACGCTCCTCGCGGAAAGCCCGGAGACGGCAAGGCCGAACAGGCAGCGGAGATCGTGCAAACGCTTCTCGGCTTCATGGATCTCGACGCGCGCGTAGGCGTCCGTGAAGACGCCGAGCGCGTCATCCTCGACATCGACGGCAACGACGCAGGTCGCGCCATCGGCAAGAAGGGCATGACGCTTGATGCGCTTCAGTTCTTGTCGAACAAGATCGTCAATCGCTTCCCTACGGGACGCCGCCACATCGTCGTCGACTCGGGCGATTACCGTGAGCGTCATGACAACGGCCTTATCTCGATGGCGCGTCGCGAAGCAAAGCGCGCCGTACAAATCGGCAAAGTCATCACGCTCGAGCCGATGCCCCCGCGCGATCGCCGCGTGATCCACTTGTCCTTGGCGAAGTTCCCCGGCGTGAGTACGCGCTCGGACGGCCAGGGCAATGATCGTCGTATCCAGATCATTCCGTCGCGCGGAAGTCGCGGCGAGGCCGAACCGCAGCATGAGGTCCGCGAGGATCGCGGCGGCGGCGGCGGCGGTGGTGGTGGTCGCGGCGGCCGCAATCGCGGACGCGGTGGTCGTGGTGGCGGCGGCGGTGGCGGCGGTGGTGGTGGTGGTGGTGGCGGCCGTGGCCGTGGCCCTGGCCCGAATCAGCCAACAGTTGAACGTCGCGGCGAAGCACCCGCCCCATCAAAGCCCGCCGACGACACCGGCGCCGACCACTTCGGCGGCGAAGAATAGAGGGGACACGCTCCCTCCCCAGCGACGCTGCAATTTCAACACGTTGCAGATGGAGTTGGGCCGCACACGGTTTTCGCCCTATTTTACGGGCGAAAACCGTTCTGCTCTAAAACTCATCGCACGACGCACGTGACTCGCATTCGCAACGAAGCAAGCCGTGACCTGTTAGGCACAGCGGCGTTGAGATGCGCTCAAGCCCGCTCGCGCGGATCGCGTAGTGGATGGGGTCGACATAGCCACGCACAAGTGAGCGCACGTGAAGCATGGCCTCCCCCTGCGGCGTAAATCCACGAATCTCCGGACTCACCCACTCCACTGCGGACGCGTCCACGGTGTAACGAGAAAGAGTTCGCGCATCGTAGTCGAGCGTGGTGACAGTGACGTCCTCGCACGACGGCGCGTTCGTTTCCGCGCTGCGCGCGCTATAGGCGTCTTGCAAGAATCCTTCGAGAGGGGGCGATGTTCCGCAACCTAAACATATGAACGTGCTTGAGGCTGGATCGGCAACCAAGTGCGGGCAATACTCGTTGCGAATCAGTGCTGGCTTGATGCTTCCACGATGATAAACGCGTCGCGTTCCTCCACGATATGGCTCAACAACCACTACGTCCGAAACGGCCCGTGCAGAGAACGCTCCGCGCTCTCGTTCGATGACCGTCTGCCAGGAGCCGTCAACCAACGTATACGCCGATGAAGCACCGCCAACGCCGAGTGCGTGCGGAAAGATCACAAGCGGTTGCGTGTTTGCAGTCTTGAACCAAGGTCGCACCAGCGTCTCGGTAACTGGACCATGACATCCGCTCGCAAAAACGAGAGCGAACGCTAGTAACGAAGCTCGTACGAAATTGCTCATGCAAAGTATGAATGCACGAGCTCTGCCACAGCCGTTTCGTCGTCACTTCAGCTGAAATGCGCAACGAAATCGAGAGCGCGTTTTCAGATGCTCACGTGCGACAGTGCACGAACCTGCACAGTCGCTGCGAACACAATTACTTCTGCTTCATGAAACGTTGGCGCTCGGCGGCCGGCAAATGCTCGAGTGCATAGCGTAGTGCCGTGCGAGGCATCGAGGGGGCGTGCTCGGCAAGAAACGCTCGCAAGTGTTTCACGTCAACGCGCTTTCCAACCTCACGCAGCATCCACCCGACCGCTTTGTGAATTAGATCGTGCTCGTCCTTCATGAGTAAGCGCGCGATCTCGAACGTATCGCGATGCTCGCCCTTGTTAATGAAAGCAAACGTCGCAATGATCGCGATGCGTCGCTCCCACAACGATTTCGACTTGGCCAGAGCGCGCAGCCTTGCGCGACTCTTGTCGAGGAGATAGCGACCCACGATTTGGGCCGCGCTCGTATCGACGAGATCCCAGTTGTTGATGTGCTTGGTGCTTGCCAAGTACGCCTTGAAGATCTCGCGCTTCTCTGCCTCGGTTCCGCGTTCATACGAATCGACCAAGAGAATGAGACCGGTGAGCCGATCCTCATGCATCTTGGATACGAGTAGCTTTTTCGTCTCCGCAAGCGAGATGCCACGAAACTCACGCGCAATCTTGCGCTGAGTAGGAACGCTCACTCCGAGAAACTGATCGCCTTCTGCGTATTCGCCAGGCCCCGTTTTGAAGAAGCGCCTGAGAATCGGCGCCTTCACTGGATCGGCCTGTTTGCGTAGGGCCGCCTTCACGCCCGCCGCCGTCTTTGGCGCGCTCATGAATAAACTCCGATCACACGCCGAGCCTTGGTGCGCGGCAAGGTATAGCTGACGAGATGAGTCGGAGCTTCACCGTACTCTTGCGCTTCGGCGGTCAGCACGAGCACGCATTGGGCGAGCTTCTTGCCGGCAGGCAACCAAACCTCCGGAGCAAACGTCGCGCGTGCCATCGCAACGTCGAACGGCGCTCCCTTCACCTGAGGCGCGCTGGGATCGATCTTGCCGGCGACCAGCGTCACCCGCTTTGCCAAGTCGGAAAGTGTTCCGCAAACCGTGCGCATGAAGGCGACGCGCTTCTGCAGAGGCTCGACGAGAGTTGCCTGCACGTCGGGTCGCAACAACAACAGGGGCAGCGCAGGTGCGCCCGCGCCCGAGCCAACATCGACGATGCGTGAATGCGGTGGAACGACATCCTCACGCGCTAGCATCAAAGAGTCTGCGAAGAGCACCTCGACAATTTGCTCAGGCGTCTTCGCCGCGGTGAGATCCATACGCGCGTTCCACTGCGCAACCAGTTGGGCGAAACGCAGCAGTAGCTCGTGTGCTTCGGACGAAATCGTGGCGCCGAGAGCGGTGGTCAAGGCATCGAGTTCTCTTTCAACGTTCATCGTGATCACGTTGGGGGTTCTTGAACGAGCTCGAGAGGCGGTTGGGGGCCATCTCCAAACTGTCGATCCAAATGCAGGGTCGTGCCCTCGAGACGGAAGGTCGACTCCGCGTGAATGAAGTGCGGCGGGCGGGGAAGGGTGCGCGGCTGACTCCCATCCGGGCAGTTATAGACTTCAAGCGACCCCGAGTCTCTGCGCGGCGTGGTCACAACGAGTGTCGAATCGTGACTCGTCCACGTACCGGGAATCCATTCGATGAACGAACAACCGGCGAGCGGGTCGGCAACGTCTCGCTTGAGAGTGTAGCGAGTGGTTGCGCGCCACCCGTTCGGGTCGCGGCCTAGGCCGAACATCTGAAAGTGCTCGTAGTGAGAGACCCCTGGCGCGAGCGTTGCGGGTGCCGCGTGAGATATCCACGCGTAGCCCTTCGTAAGCGGGTCGGTTTTGCTTCCGCACCCCGAGAGAAGCCACGTTACGACGAACGCGCACACACCACTCAACGCAGACCGCATCATGCAAAGACTTATACCAGCGAAGGACTAGTTCGCGATGCCTTGCTGCATGGCACAACTTGCCGCACGCGCTAAAAGAAGCTCCTTCTCGCGGCTATTGGTCGTCAACGCCGCTGCCTTCTCGAGCTCAGTTCGCGCCTCGCCACGCCGACCAAGTTTGATGAGTAGGTCCGCGCGCACAGCCGGAACCAGATGATAATCGCGCAGTGCCGGATCTTGAGCGAGCTCATCGACCAGCGATAACGCCTCCTCGGGACCATACGCCATCGACACGGCAACTGCGCGGTTCAACTCGACGACTGGCGAGCCCGTGAGCTCAACGAGCGCATCGTAAAGAGCGACGATGCGAGTCCAGTTGGTCTGCTCGGGACGGAGCGCAACCGCATGGCATGCCGCGATGGACGCTTGCAGCGTATAAGGCCCCGATGGTTGAGCGAGCGTTTGTGCTCGGTGGAGCGCGCCGAGACCGCGTGTGATGAGTAGGCGGTCCCACTTACTACGATCCTGATCGAGGAGAAGAATCGGTTCGCCTCGCGCACCGACACGCGCCGATGAACGCGAAGCCTGTAGCTCCATCAGCGCGAGTAGACCGTGAACCTCCGCCGCATCGGGCGCGAGGCCGACAAGGATTCGCCCAAGGCGCAGCGCTTCATCGCAGAGCTCAGCGTTTGGCGCGAACGATCCGCTGCGCGATCGTGGGCTCGGTTGTAAGAAAAGCGCGGGCAATCTCGACGGTGCTGAGGCCAGCTACGAGCCGTAGTGTCAGCGCGACACGCGCGTCTTTGGACAGCACGGGATGGCAAGCGATCAGAATCAAACGCAACACATCGTCTGATGTCGGCGCGTCCAGTGCTTCGTCGTTGAGCGTTTCGGAGTGCGCCGTGGTGTGCTCAATCTCGCTGTGCTTTGCGCTCATCATCGAACGCCTACGCGACTCGTCGATCGCACGATTCTTTGCAGTCGCAAGAAGCCACGCGCCCGGCTTGTCCGGGATTCCGGACACTGGCCAACGCTCGAGCGCTACGACCAGGGC
Source organism: Sandaracinaceae bacterium (assembly GCA_016712745.1). Lineage (GTDB taxonomy): Bacteria > Myxococcota_A > Polyangia > Polyangiales > JADJQN01 > JADJQN01. The sequence continues at coordinate 1,133,919 of JADJQN010000003.1, read as the reverse complement.
TTCCTGCGCAAGGTCCTCGGCGCGATCGACATCACGAACAAAGCGCACGAGGCCGCCAATCAATCGCGCGGCCTCGATGCGCCAAACAGCTTCGATCGCTTTGCTCGTGGGCCCGTTCGCGTCGAGCATCGAATGGCCTACAACTTCTTCGCCGCCACCTGCGCGCGAAGGCGCTCTTCGTTGGCGCGAAGCTCAGGCGTGAGTGCCTCACCGAAATCGTCGGCCTCGAAGATGGGACGCAACTCGAGATTCATCTCCTCGCCGGGCATAGGCTCTGGACAACGACGGGCCCATTCCACAGCCTCGTCCATCGAGCGCACCTGCCATATCCAATAGCCAGCAATCAGCTCTTTCGTTTCCGCGAAGGGTCCGTCCACCACGGTGCGCTTCGATCCCGAAATCATCACGCGCTTGCCTTTGACACTCGGATGCAAGCCGTCTCCCGCGAGCATCACGCCGGCGTTCACGAGCTCCTCGTTGAACTTGCCCATGTTGGTAAGCAGCTTCTCGCTCGGCAGGATGCCGGCTTCGCTGTTCTTCGTTGCCTTTACGATGACCATGACCTTCATTGTTTTGTCCTTTCGCTCTGGCGACGCGGTCGCCACGGGTTGATTCGTAGAGGCGACGAACGAGCCTGCCCAAGAACGACACGCATTCGCAAAAGTTTTTTCCGAGCCGAAATTGTTTAGTGTTTTCGCCAAATCATTGCCAACCAAGGCTGCTCCTCGGGCCTCTTGTTGGCGGGACGGAGGTACTCGCGCTCAAGCGTGAAGCCCGCCTCGCCGATCACGCGCGCCCAGCTTTCTCGGGTGAGATAGGTGCCGTAGCGTTCGCCATTCCAGCCTTCTTGATCCTCGTCGAACGATCGGGGATTGGAGCAAAAGAGCACGCCTCCTGCGACCAGCGCGTCGCGTAACGCTGAAAGCGCGCGCGGTAGCTCGGCAAAGGGGATGTGGAAGAGGGAAGCATTGGCGAAGATGCCGTCAAAGCTCGTGGCGGGGAGGTTTAGCTCGAAGAAGTTCTGGTGCAGCACTTCGCATCCAGCAGACGCACGCGCCATGTCAACGAAAGCTTCACAACCGTCGAGCCCGGTCGGCAGATGGCCGAGCTCACGCAGCGCACGCAAGTCGCGGCCTGGCCCACAACCGAAGTCGAGAATACGCAGTTTGGCTTTGCCGCCGAGCGCATCAATAATGGCCGCGTAGTTCTGAGTTACGTCGTGATCGCGCGTGCCTTCCCAAAATTCCGCAGCATTGGCTTGGTAATGCGAAAGGGTGCGCGCCGAAATCGTGTCGAGCTTTGTAGCGGGTACGTGATGCTTGGTCACGTGCGTTTACTACCACCGCTTTACGGTTTTGATTTGCGCGTGAGCACAAAAATGATCGCCAAGAGAAAGATTCCGTCCAGAACCCAAAACCACGGCGCCTTCACCTTCCAATGTCCGATAGCGGCGCCACCGATCATCGCCAAAGTCGAGAAGAGTTTTAGCTTGGGGCGTAGGACGCGATGATCCTCCCAATCCTTTACGGGTGGACCGAGGTATTTGTTGCGACGTATCCGGCGGTGAAGTTTGGGGCTGCCTTTGGAAAACATGTACGCAGCAATGATCGCGAACGGAACTTGCGGAACGATCGGGAGAAATATGCCCACGATGGCCGCCGCCAAGAAGAGTCCGCCACCGACCATGAAGGCGCGCTCTTTGCCGTTGGCATCTTTCCACTCGCCAACAAATGACTTAGCGGGATTGGTCAGGACTTCTTCTCCATACCCGCAACCATAGGACCGATCTTCCCGCAGACCAGCTCGAGTTGCGCATGCCCACGTCGCTGCTAGTCCAGGGCACCATGACGCTGCTTCCAGCACGGTTTTCTTTGTGTTTTCTCGCCCTTCTCACGGCAGTTTCAGGCTGCACAGCGGGTGTGGGCGCAGGGAGCGACACGGAAGAGGTCGTCACAGCCGATGGCGATGATGGCAAAGCCGATGGCGCGATCGAGTTGCGCGTGCGCGCAAGCGATACGACGCTGTGGGTCGACAAGCTTCTGACGCGTGTTGGCGATTCGTTGGTCCTGAGTGGTCGCACGAGCCGCAACCTCACCAGTGGGTCACCGTTCATTTTCGACGATGTGTACGGACAGTGGTCGCAGCCCTCGACTCGGACGTTCGAAGTGCGTTGGGAAGCGGGAGAAGCACGCGGTCTTTTGTCCGGCGTCGATCTCTTTTTCGGTTTGGGGTTCTCGCCTTCGTCGAGTCGGCCCGACGCGCTTACGAGTCATACGCGCGTTCAGCCACGCCTTGTCGCATTCGAAGGTCGCGGCATGAGCCTGAGCGCCGATGTCCATCCTGTAGTGAGCGGTGGACGTACGGTCTTCCGGATTCGAGGGACAACGAGAGAAAAGATTTTCGGCCTCCATGCGCAAGCGGGCGACGTAGCGCTTAGCGATGTTGCGGTCCTCGACGACACGCATTTTCAAATCGATCTGCTCGACGACCACGTGCTTGCACTGTTTGGTAGCGAGTCACGTCTAAGCGTCACGGTCGATCTTCGCAACGGTCCGCAAACGAAAAGTGCGAGTGTGGCGCTGCGCGTTGCAACGCTTGGGCTCACGGCGCGTGATGCCTATGAAGTTTGGCCAGTGATCACATGCGACCAAGACGTGCTTGCGTGTCTCGATGGCCTGCCCGATGGCACGACCGATCTCGGTCCGTGTGGTGATGCACGTCCGGTCCTCGCGTGCCGCGCGCAAGCGGGCGTTACCATGGATGACACGCGTCTTGCGGCCGCGATTGCTACTATCGGCGCGCGTCTCGACGCAATAGGCCTTGCCGCGGACGCGTCCGGACTCGTCGGTCGTGACCGGGAAGCGGCGTTCACGGAAGGCGCATACGCCACCGTCGAAGAGAGCCTCACGGATCTTGCAGGTCGTTGGTATGCCGACGTCGCGGCCCTCGAAGCGGCGCAGAACACGGCGATCGAAACCGCTCTTGATCGCGTCTACGCGCGGCCGTTGGACCTGGTTGAAGCGCACACGCCGGTTGCTGGTGATCTCAACGCGACGCGAGCGGTCTTCGCGGACGCAATCCTCGCGCACCTCGCGAGCCTCAATCTCTCAAACACCGAGTACGGACGCTCTCTCGAATCCGTCGTGCATGAAAATCGAGCCGGCCACGTCGCGGCGATCCGCTTCATGCGCGACGAAGCGTCGCCGGAAATCATCGGCGAGAACACCTACTACATTGCGCAATGGCTTGGCGCGCACGTCGAAGCAATTATCAATCCGGCAAGCGGCGCTGTAACAAGCATTCTCTTCGAGATCGACTGAGCAAACGCGTTTCAGTCGTCGGTCGGCGGCGCCTTTGCCTTGGGCATCACCGCAGGCGCTTGGCGAAAACCTTCGCCGAGGATGCGGGCGAGCTCGGCGTAGACGAGTGTTGCGACGGACTCTCCGAGTTTGACCTTGGTGCGGCGCGTGTGACCGGCGTCGCCGATCACGCCACGTGTCACTTCGATCACGCTGCGCGTAGCGCTCATTTCAATGAACTCGTTGTCGTTGTTGGTCAGTGTCCACACAAGCACATCGCTGCCGAGCTTCTTTGGTGTTAACGAAGCGACCAAGCGCTCGAGCTCGTCGCCGGAAAGTGCCGCGGGTTTTTCGTCGGTGGTCATACAGGGCCGAGTTTTAGTCGAGAATTTGAACTTCCGCGATCGAATATGACATGCCTTCGGACATGGATTTTCTTGGTCTAACGCTCGCGCCTTCGTTAACGAAGTTGTTTGGGCACATTCCCGCGGCGCTCGAGATCAAAAAGCTACGCGGAGACGCATCGACGCGCAGTTATTACCGGGTGTTCACTCCGAACGAGAATCCAAAGTCGTTGATCGTGATGCATCTACCGGCGGATGCGTTGAAGAGCGACGAGGCGACGAGCGATGCCAAGCCGCAAGAGCTGCCGTTCTTGAACGTGCATCGCTTGATGGCGGCGCGTGGGGTGGCCGTGCCGCGCATCTATGTTGAGGACGTGCCCAATCGTATCCTGCTGCTTGAGGACTTGAGCGACGAGACATTCGAGGCGCGACTCATCGCTCGCGGCAAGGGCGCGTGGGAAGAGCTCTACGGCGAGGCCATCGATCTGCTGGTCGCCATGCACGAGAAGATGGCGAAGCCCGAGCCCGAATCGATCATCTACTCGCGCGGCTTCGACGAGAAGCTCTTGCGCTGGGAGCTCGATCACTTTCGCGAGTGGGGCGTCGAAGCGCCGTACGGTGAGCTTGATAGAGACGTGCGCGCCGATCTCGATCGCCGCTTCGATGCGATCGCGAAAGAAGTCGCGTCGCTGCCCCGCGGCTTTGTGCACCGCGACTATCAATCACGCAATCTGATGTGGGCACCGCGCACGGAAGAAGGCGAGCTGGTCGTCATCGATTTCCAAGACGCGCTCATGGGCCCTATTTGCTATGACCTTGTCGCACTGCTCTGCGATTCGTATGTCGACATCCCGGAATCGCTTCAGCTCTCGATGATCGCGCGCTATGCCGACAAGCGCGGCCTCGACCGCAAAGCTTTCACCCGGGCGTTCTGGCTACAGACCGTTCAGCGCAAGCTCAAAGACGCCGGCCGCTTCGTCTTCATCGATCGAGTGCGCGCCAACCCGGATTTTCTACCCTGGTTTGCGCCGAGCCTTGTCTACGTTGGAAGGGCACTCAAGCACCTCGATGGCCTAGAAGGTCTCGACGCCCTACTGAAGAATATCGTCCCAGGCTTTCCCGACCGCGCCCAAACGCCGCCCCTAGCGACTGGCAAGAACAGCGCTCCGACTTCTAAGTAGCGACGCTACATCGGCCTGCCCCAGGCGATGCGGCCATGGCGGGCGCCGTACTACTTCTTCATGCGCTGGATGCGTTCAAGCGCAGCAACATCGGCGAGATCTTGCGTACGGCCCGACGCGCGTTTGTATGCAATCAGATCGGCGAGCCTATAACCGGACACACCACGTTGTCGGCGAAGGACGCGTCTAATCGATTCGGCCATGCTTGCGCGAACGTTAGCCCGTCGATCTGTGTGAGCACATCGATGCGCCGCGGCGGTGTGCCCATCTTGAAGCCGGTGCCGGGCTTGCTCAGATCGTCCTTCGTCAGGTCACCAAGTGGCGCCCCGAACACTTTTAGAGCGGCGATGACGCACTCGGCGTTCGCGGGAGTGCCTTCCACCCTCACGTCAATATCTTTTGTCGCGCGCGGGTGTCCGTGCACGCCCACTGCATACGCACCAACAACAAGAAAGCGTGTTTTAGCGGCGAGTAACGCGGAAAGCAGCTCGAGAAAGTCGTCGTTCACGAACGTCTCCTAACGTGATCTGCGTGCCATCGTCGTCGTTAACACCTGCGTTGCGTTGCGCTACGTCAAACAGTTCCACGCTGAGTTCCCACGTTGCAGCCGCACGTTCCGCTTGCGGAATGCGCAGCCAAAAAGCGCAGTCGTCATCAGCTTCACGGTCTGTGCCTGACCCGTCCCGATACACAGTCATCTCCCAATTGGCTCGGGCAGTCTGTCGTTTCGGCACGCTGTCCACGTCGAAAGAGTAGCATCTCGATCGATTTTCTCATCGCGTTGCGAAGTCCACGCGTCGTTTGCCATGCTTCGTTTTGACACCGAGAAGATGCTCGAGGCGTCAGGGTGGCCACAGAGGGAGATCGAGGTCGCTCACGTCCGCTTGGGCTGGACGCACGATTTCGCATGTTGCGGCAGCAGCGGTCGCGAGGTTGGCTCCGTATGAGTGATATGGACCGCGCTCGCGGGAGAGGAGCCAGCAAGCCTGAGTGAAACCGCTCCGACTTGGCGAGGCGCACTTGTTTTCGTTCTGATCTTCGCGTTGGCCTTCCTCCTGTTGCTTGCCGGAGCACGAAGCAATCGCGCGATTCGCGCAAACGACGAAGGGGTCAAACTCTTCTCGCAGGGCCGACAGGCCTTCGATATCTGGTCTGATCCTCGCAGCTGGCAACTGGCGTAAACAAGCCCTAAGCCGCCTGACACCGGCATAAAAGCGCCCCAGAGTGGGTTTTGGCATAGCCGCTTGCCCCTTAGGGTTTCACGGGTATGCTGCCGGACTTCTTGATGCGTCTTCCGCTTCGCATTTGCAGCGTCCTTTACACCACGACACTCGTGGCGGCGGCTGTGTTTGCGTTTCAACTTGCATCGCCGACCAGCGCTCTTGCGCAAGAGTCTGTGTGTGCGAACGGCGATGTAATGATGTCGTTGCCGAGTTGGATGCTTGAAGAAGTTGCGCTCGAGGAGCCGGGCAACAACGACGCGCAAGAGATCTCGTGGTGCACGAGCCCCGACGATCCGCGTTGCTCGCCCTTGCTTCCACAAAACGATCCGTCTACGCGCACGCTCGTCGGCGCGACTGTTCAAGCGACTCTTACAACGAGCGCCCAGATTTACGCACCCGGTTACGTGTGCGTGAAATTCGCAACCGAGGAAGTCGTTATCGTCCCCGGTCATCGCGAACGTCTTGATCGTCCTCCGCGCGTCTAACGACTCGTAAACGATTGAGCGATCGGTCGAGCAATCGGCCGATGTCGAGAGTGAGCACAGGCATCACGTGCGCACTCGTCTTTCGCCACCCGTGTGCGCTTCTGTGCGCGAGTGGCTTTGTCCGAGTTGAAAAAGTCTTTTGGTTTGAAACGCACGTCGCGAGTTTCGCGGCTGCGCAAGGAGAAGTCAGAATGAACAAGGGAACAGCGGTAATCGCTATCCTGATCGCGTTCGTGGGTGGTCTCACCCTCGGACACATCACGGGTAACGGCAGTGGAGTAGAAGGCGAAGAGATCGCAGCCGAAGGCGGCGCGGGCTCAGCAGCAGGCGCAGCAGAAGCTGGCGAAGCGGAACGTTTCCGCGTGCCGGTCACCGCAGCACAGCCGAGCCGCGGTCCTGCGGACGCGCTCGTTACGATCGTTCAGTTCAGCGACTTTCAGTGCCCGTTCTGCTCGCGCGTCGAGCCGACCGTCACTCAGTTGCTGCACGACTACGGCAACAAGATCCGCGTCGTATGGCGCAACAATCCCTTGCCCTTCCATCAGAATGCAGGCCCCGCCGCGCAAGCAGCAGCCGAAGCGTTCAAGCAGGGCGGCAGCGCCAAGTTCTGGCGTATGCACGAGCTCATGTTCCAGAATCAGACCGCGCTCACGCGTCCCGACCTCGAGCGCTATGCGCAACAGGCCGGCCTCGACATGACCGCGTTCCGCGCGGCTCTCGACGGCAACACGCACCAAGCTGAAATCGCTGCCGACCAGGCTCTTGCGAACTCACTTGGCGCACGTGGCACCCCGTTCTTCTTCATCAATGGTCGCCAGGTCCAGGGCGCTCAGCCCATCACGGCCTTCAAGGAAATCATCGACGACGAAGTGACTCGCGCAGAGCGCCTCGTTCGCACCGGCGTTGCACGCAACCGCGTGTACGCAGAGCTCACCGCTCACGGCCGCACCGAAGCCGCAGCTCCCGCTGCGAACCCCAACGCAGCGCCCCAAGCGCCGCGCGCACAGCCCGATCCCAACGCCGTCTACAACGTTCCCGTTGGCACCTCGCCAGTACGCGGCCGTGCAGACGCGCTCGTCACAGTCGTTATTTTCAGCGAGTTTCAGTGTCCGTTCTGCAAGCGCGTGGAGCCGACGCTCACGACGCTTCGTGAACGCTACGGCAACGACATTCGCTTCGTGTGGAAGAACAATCCCCTTCCTTTCCATCCCAACGCAGGCCCCGCGGCCGAGCTCGCCATGGCCGCAAACGCGGTCGGCAAGTTCTGGGAAGCGCATGACTTGCTCTTCGAGAACCAGGCACAGCTTGAGCGCGCAGACCTTGAGCGCTATGCAACGCAGCTTGGTCTAAACCTCGCCGCAGTTCGCACGGCGATCGACACCAACCAGTATCAAGCAGCCATCCAAGCAGACCAGCAGCTCGCATCGCGCCTCGGCGCGCGCGGCACGCCGGCCTTCTTCATCAACGGACGCAACTTGAGCGGCGCGCAGCCCCTCGAGAACTTCACGCGTCTCATCGACGAAGAGCTTGCCAAGGCTCGCGCGAAGGTTGCCGCTGGCACCCCGCGCAACCGCGTGTACGAAGAGACCATCCGCAATGGCGCGACCACCGCGCAGACGATTGCACCGCCCGCAGGCGCAGCAGCTCCGGCTGCAGCTCCCGGCGCACCGAACCCTGACCAGGTTTACAACATGCCGATCCCCGCAACCGCTCCCCGCAAGGGTGGCGCACGCGCGCGTGTCGTGATTCAGCAAGTCAGCGATTACCAGTGCCCGTTTTGCTCGCGCGTCGAGCCGACGGTCGATCGCATCTTGCAGGAGTACGGCGATCGCGTTGCGGTTGTATGGCGTGACTTCCCGCTTCCCTTCCACCAGAACGCAATGCCGGCAGCGGAAGCTGCTCGCGAAGTTTTGGCGCAGGGCGGACAGGCGAAGTTCTGGCAATACCACGCGCTGCTGTTTGCAAATCAGCAGACCCTTGACCGTCCCAGCCTCGAGCGTTTCGCTGAGCAGGTTGGCGGCATCAACATGGCTCGCTTCCGCACGGCGCTCGACAGCCACACGCACCAGGCAGCCATCCAAGCTGACGCTGCAGCGGCTACGACGGCGCTTGGCCAAGTGGGCACGCCGACCTTCCTCATCAACGGCCGCATGATCTCGGGAGCTCAGCCCTTCGAGAACTTCAAGGCCGCGATCGACCGCGCTCTCGCAGAGCCCGCGCGCTGATCGAACCGAGCGCTTAGCTCACAACACGAGAAAGCCAGGTCCGAAAGGGTCTGGCTTTTTCTTTTGGCGCGCGCGCAATACGTGCGCCGAAGCGGTTCGGAGGGGTTGAACCGCCATGGCGCCATTAACGCCAGTGAGAAGGAACGCGAAGAACGATCCTTAACCAAAATTTATTTGTGTGAGAACGCGACCAGCGCGCCGGCACTCTCGGGCCGCGGGCGGGCCGCGGGGACGATCGTTTAGTTAACATAGTTAACGCGATAACTATGTTAACTAAACGATCGTCCCTAAGGAGCTGTCGCCACGCGGCCGAGTGAGAGGTCGTAGTGGCTTCCGCTCCAGTTGGTTTGCAAGCGAAGGGCGCGTACTGAGAAGCGGCGGCCTGCGGCGTAGTCGATCGTGGAGGTGAAGCTAGTTCCACTCACGGGGCTTCCGGTGACGCGCGTGATAGCGCCGCTTGTGATCTCGTAGATGTGATAGCCGTTCACGGCTTCCGGTGATGCAGTCCATGCGAAGCGGAACTTTCCGCCTGCATTGCTCACGACGAAGTTTGACGCCGGCGCCGGCGTGCCGATGCGCAACGTCGGATCGCCCATCAGGCCGAGATAAACGTTGTCACTATTGCCGCCCGAACCGACTTTCGGAACGTACAGACCGCTTATCTCGTTGTTCATCGTGATGCGCGTTCCGACGCCAATGGTTTCGCCCATGCCCATGTGCTGGAAGAACCAATGATTGACGCCAGCCCACACGACGGTGAGGCCGTTGCCGCCTGCGATGAACGCGCGCATGAAGTTGTTGTTCTGGTTCCAGTCACCAAAATAACTTCCCAAGCACATGTTGAAAAATCCGCCCGTGTGCGTGGCTGCGAAATCCCACGTCTCCCCGATCCCCGCCGAGCTGATGTTGCTGCCGCCACCGGCTGCGTACGTCCACAAGTACGACTGTCCGTTGACCATCATGTAGTAGGGCACGTACGTGGCCGTGTCGTACACGCTTGCGAGTGGCTGATTGACGTCCCACGGACCCATGAGCGCGACCATGTTGCGCCAGCCGCTTCCGGCGAAGCGGTAGTTGCGGGTCACGTACGGATCATTATCAAAGTTGTCGATGATGAGGCCACGCACGGTGGGCTCAAGCTCGCGTGCGCGATAGCGATGAGCGCGGCTCATATAATTCATGTAGAGGATGGGGTCGTCGGCGATGACGCTAGCCGAGAAGCCGTCCATGTTGTGCATGTCCACGCGACCAACTTCGAGCTCAACCGCTGATGGAAATGTGCTCGGGTCGAACTTGCCGTCGCCTGGGCTGTTGTTGCCGGAGGTGACACTGGTATCGCTCCACGTGCTGTTCATCTCGCCGTAGTAGCCGTCGGCCGGCCACGCACCGCGGTGATCGCCATGCCCATCAGGATTGACGTTGCCCGAATAGGGAACCGGAATATGCCCAAAAAGAAAAACCGCTCGAACGTTCGCCGGATCGGCGTTGTAGGCCGTGCGAATCGTCTCGCGCACGGACGAGACGCTCGCGCTTTGACTCACTGACGAGCGGATCACGTTCCAGCCTTCTCCCTCGAGATCGGCGACGAGCTCAGTCAGCTCAGATGTGAGCGCACTTTCGATTGTGGAGTCGACCAGCAAGACCAGTTTACCGTTGTAGTCGCGCGCGGGCGTTTCGATGCCGGCAGCCACGTTTCCGTACGCAGTGCCCGCGGACGTGGTCATCTGAATCTTGTACTCGAAGTAATCGCCGAGGCTGACGCCAGTATCGATAAATCGATCCGCGCTTGCAGCGGGCGTCGCATAGGCCGAGCCCCACGCTGTTGCCGCGCGCGTCTTCCTGAAAATCTGAATCGCGCTAACCGTGCGTCCCTCGACAGGTGACCAGTGCAATGTGATTGAAGGCGTCGAGCTCTGCGCCGTTGCAAACGCTAGAACCGACTCACGCGTGGACTGATTGTTCTGAATCGGCGAGAGCGAGAAATCAAAGCTCGCATCGGTAGGAATGACGACGCTGCCACCATCGATCGGAGGCGCGCCCGCGTCCATCGAACCCGCATCCATTGAGCCCGCATCGATGCCGCCTGCGTCTATCGATACGCCGCCGTCGACTCCACCACCGTCAACTCCGCCGCCGTCAACTCCGCCGCCCCCGTCTACTCGCGTGCCGCCATCGATGAGCGGGTTGGTGCCAGCGTCGGTCTCGTGCGCGTGCGTCGCTCCGCCGTCGAGAGTCGCAGTGCATCCAGTACTCGCCGAAAGCCCGACCGCACAAGCGCTCATCGCGACCAACGAGCGCCAATGCGTAAATCGTTTCGTCATCCGTGGTCCAGACATTCGTACTCAACCGCGTGCGCACGTTTCATCGCGTAAGCGTATCGAGGATCGCAGGTGCCGCACAAGAAGAGAACCACGGGTTCGTCCTCACTGCACCGTTCGCGACGGCCCGCACATGTAGCGGGTCGGAGCGCGTCGTTGTACGTCACGGCACGTCCCGAATCGAGCAGACTGAATGCACGCCAGGGGATCACCGTTCGTTGGCCTCTTCCCGGACAAGGCGCCTCGCCGGCATCGAACATTCCTGCACCGGGCTCTTCATCGCCGAGCCGCTGTGGGTGGCGTTCGCCGTTCGGTTCGAATGTTAAGACCGCAGTTCAGTTCAGTCGTCATAAGGTGGCGCCATGCGGAGCTTTACGAGTCTCGTGTTGGCGTGCGCATCGGTGTTCGTCGGCTGCGGCGCAAACCCACCCGCGACGCAGTCAAATACGCGCCCGCAGCAATGCAGCGTCCCGTCTTGCTGTGGCGGAGGCTGGGTCTTTTCTTACATCGCATGCGTGCCACTCCAGCCTCCCGCGTGCGGATGCGCGTGCGACGACGGTGTGCCGCCCACGGTCTACGCAACGCGCGAGCAATGTTTGGCAGCGCATCCGCACTAGCTGCGACCAGGCGACGAGGGACGATCGTTTAGTTAAGAAAGTTAAAACGTAATTTTGCTAACTAAGCGAAGGTCGGTTTGGGGCGTTTCGAGCAACCTTAGATTTCGACGATCTGTCCGACACATTCGCGGAACGCTACCTCGAGCTTGCGACGCTTGATTCCGATGCCGTAATGGCCACCGCGGCGCTAAACGATTTGCTGCAGCATCGTTTGCTCACGGACTCGCAAGTTGAGCTCGTACAGCGCCATCCGCTGAGTGTGAATCTGACGCGAGCGGCGCAGCGACAAGTGCTTCTTCGACTGCTTCGTAAGCCAGCCACAACGCAGGAGACGCTTGGGCGCTGTCTCGAAGAAGGGGAGTGCGTCGTACACGAGGCGCTCCTGCTGCGTGGAGACCTTCCCGGCGGAATCTGCGCAGCCCTCGCCACGCGCGGCTTCAATCAATCCATCCGAAATCGCGCCAAACAACAACTGCAGCGACGAGGAACGATCGTTTGGTTAAGAAAGTTTACGCCTTAACTTTCTTAACTAAACGATCGTCCCCGTTTCCCCCGTTTCCCGCAGAGACATCCGCCTGACACGCTCATGTCGGACTAGCGCTGCGCGCCGTACGGCAGAAGGTTTGATCCAGGATGCGAAGGTGAGCGGCCGTTGCTGGAGACGCTCTTGGTCGCCGGTGCCGCGCCTGCAACCTTGCTCGTAGCCTTGCTGGCCTTCTTGCTCTTCGTTTTTGCGGGGGCGTTTTTCTTTGCAGCCTTCGCCTTGAGCGGTGCGCTCTTCTTCGCGGTCTTTGCCTTGAGCGGCGCGCTCTTCTTCGCGCCCTTCTTCGCTACAGATTTGGACTTCGTCTTTGTCTTCTTCATTTGGATTCTTTCAGTGAGGGGGGCGCGCGAAGCCTACCCGGTGTGATCCTTACGTGGTGCGAAAGAGTTACGATTCAAGGACGCGCGCCTTCCGCCGCCGGCGGATTCGTGCTCGCGGGTCGAGTCGCCGGAACCGCGCACGCGGGCCGATCGGCCCCCGAGGGGGACAACCGAATCCGATCGAGGCTTTCTCGTGAAATCGCACTATTTTTCGCATCCCAGAGCTACGCAACCACAAAAAAAGGCCGCATTTCACGCTATTAGGCAGCCGACCTACAGCTGAGGCGGTTGACACACCTGCCTACCTGGACTAAAGGCATCGCCCTTTCGTGGGTGTTTACGCCGACCTGGCTAAGGTCATGAGGTTTCATCGATGGCCGTAAAAAGCAAAGCAGCTCTCGCCAAAGAGGCTGCGAACCAGCCGATCGTAGAAGAGCTTCACTTCCGTAGCGACAGCGCGTTCTTGTGCTTGCTCTTGAACCGCCGCACCAAGATCATTCGCGTCATCGACTTCCGCGCCGGTGCACTTCCTGCCAAGCGCTTGTTCATCCAGTCGATCGCGCAACGCGAAGGCATCGAGAAGGTTTTGACGCTCGTCGAGAAGGACGAAGTATCATCCTGGACGCGCGTCGGTTTCGTTCGCGAAGGCACCATTCCCGGCTTCTACAAGCGCAGCGACGGACATCTTTGTGGATGTGTCATCGGTGATCGCACCGCCTCGATTGAAGTATCGGATGAAGGCTTGAAGTTCGCCGAGAAGACGATTGTTGCAGCGAAGAAGAATGCGCGCGACCTCGAAGACGACATCAAGGGGATCACGTTGAAGGGCGTCGAAGCGAAGCTCGCATTCGCAGCGCGTGATACCGCATGGCAAAAGGCCGAGGGCCTTGGTGGTTTCGACACGTTTGGTCGCGGCGTCTTGCGCCTATTCCTCGAAGCGCAGCCCAAGAAAGGCCGCGCCAACTACCTTTCGGCCGAGTTCCAAGATTGCTTTGGTCATGCGCTCGTCGAAGTGCTTCGCACGCCCAAGGAAGAGTCGGAGACCCTGGCGGTTGCAGCAGGCCTTCGCGCGTTCTGCGAAGAGCTCAAGCGCCGCGGCATCGTCTCGGCGTTCGGCTTCGGCGCTTCGGACGATCAAGAGCTCGCAACTTCGTATTTGTCGGCAGGTTTCCGCAAGACGGGGCTTTTGGCCCGCGGTATCCAGGTTGGCAAAGAGCGTCGTGACGCGATCCTTTGGACGCGCAAGCTGCTCAATCCGGCCGGCGACGAGCTCGAAGCGATGTGAAGCGCGGCGCATGCCTTGACCGGGCGTGCGCAGGCTCTCTACTGTTGCGCCATGCGAACCAAAGCCGATCTCGAAGCCTATCTCCGCAGCTCGGGCCAGCACGTCGAAGACGTCGCTGAAAACACCTGGCTCGTTCGTGATCCCTACGATGCATCAAAGTCGATCGCGGTCGCGATCAATGATGGGGTCGTGCTTTTCCGGATGAAGGTGATCGAGCTCGCTGAGGTCAAACGTGACCGGGACAAGTTGTTCCAGCGCCTGCTCGAGCTTAACGCGGCCGAGATGCTCCACGGGGCCTATGGCGTGGGCAATGACGCAATCTTGATCACCTGCGCGCTGCGCCTTGAGAATCTCGACATGAGCGAGCTGCAAGCGACGCTCGACGACTTTGCGGTCGCGTTCACCAAGCACTATCAAACGATCGCGAGCTTTCGCGACGCAGGCCACTGAGAGAAGGATCGAACGACATGGGTTTCTTCGCACGCCTTTCTCAACTTTTGCGCAGCAACTTGAATGACTTGATCAATCGCTCGGAAGACCCCGAGAAGATGCTCAATCAAGTCATCCTCGACATGAACACCAATCTCGTCGAGGCCAAGAAGCAGGTCGCCATTGCGATCGCGGACGAGAAGAAGCTACAGAAGAGCTACGAGACCGAAAAGTCGAACGCCGACGAGTGGGAGCGCAAAGCAATGCTGGCAGTTCGCGCCGGCAACGATGAGCTTGCGAAAGAGGCGCTTGCTCGCAAGAAAGAGCACCAGCTGCTCGCCGATCAATACAAGGATCAGTGGGACAAGCAGCTCACTGCCGTCAACCAATTGAAAGTGGCGCTGCGTGCGCTCAACAACAAGATTGAAGAGGCCAAGCGCAAGAAGAACGTGCTCATCGCACGCAAGCGCCGCGCCGAGGCGATGAAGTCCATTCAGAACACGATGAGTGGGATGAAGGATCAGAGCGCCTTCGAGACCTTTGATCGCATGGCGACGAAGATCGATCAGATCGAAGCGGAAGCGGAAGCAGGCGCTGAGCTCGCCGAGGAATACACGGGCGACGTGCTCAAGAATAAGTTCCGTGAGCTTGAATCCACGCAGGGTGCCGACGATGATCTTGCGGCCCTAAAGCAGAAGATGGGCGTGACGCCGCCTGCGAAAGCTCCCGCCGTTGCGACCCGCGTCCAAGTTGAAGCAGACACCGATATGGAACCCACTGCCGAAGAGCAGGCCGAGCTCGAGGCCGCGCTCTCAGCCCTGAAACAACGCGAAGAGAAATCTGGAAAAGCCTAGCTATGCCGACCTACGAGTACGTTTGTGATGCATGCCATAAGGGGTGGGAACTCGAACAGCGAATGTCCGAGGACGCGATCAAGAAGTGCCCCAAGTGCGGCAAGATGAAAGCGCATCGCGTCATCAGCCAAGGCAACTTCATCTTGAAGGGCGGCGGCTGGTACGCCGACGGTTACGGATCTTCGGGCGGCGGCGGCAGCAGCAGTTCGAAGTCGGTACTTCCGCCGAAAGCATCGACCAGCGATTCGTCGTCCACGTCGACGACCGAGTCAAAACCGTCGAAGCCTGCCAAGCCCGCTAAGTCTTCGGACTGAGCATGCCTGCCCGTGAATGAAACTAGCGAGACGGTGATCCCGGCGATTATCGCCGCCGTGCTCTTCGCGATCGCATTTGCCGTCTATTTGGATGCGGCGCGAGTCGACCCGAGCTCGTCGGACGCTCGCGGCCGCTACGACCGTCGATTTGGCGAACGCGAAAGCGGGCGACCTCGTCAAAATTGAAGGACGGGTTCGCGCGAACTCCGAATCTCTCCGCGAACCGTTCTCGGACGACGCGTGCGTGGCCCATGCATACGAGCTTGACGCCTTCACGCACGATCCGAGTGATCCAAAAGAATGGATGTGGTCAAACAGAGTCGCCGAACGATCATCGTTCCGTATCACGTCCTTCGATGTTGAGAGCGACAGCGGCATTGTGTCTATTCGGATTCCCGCCATTCCGGCGTCGGTTCTCAAATCGATCCCGTGGCTAAATGAAATCAGCGAGGAACTTTTCTCAACCAACTCAGCGGCTCGCGCGGTACTCGGAGAACACCAGCTTCAGCTGCCCGCTCACGATGTAGAGCGCGATCGCAACTGGCCTCGCTATAAAGCGCGTACGTACGTGGTGCGAGAAGGCGATCGCGTGGCCGTGCTTGGCGAACTCCGCGTGGGTGAGGCCGGCTCACCCGCTGAACAACACAAGACGCTCGTCGGCACCGACGCGCACCCACTTACGCTGGCGCTTCAACGCTAGATGCGCATCCAATCCTCATAAACCATCCGCGCGCGCGGACAACCAAGCGTAGCGAACTTTCAGTTCATCGCGCATCGATTCGGTGTCGACAACGGAGTTCACTCAAAACGTATCGCGCGACCGTTGATCGCGCCATGGCAAGAATACGGATCGGTGCATTCTTGCGTGACTTCGAACCCGTTTCCCATCGCCGCACCCGTGAAGCGTGTGCGTTCGGAAGCGTCGAAGAATTCAACATGCAAAACTCCGTACTGGCAAAGCGATCCGACCCATGGCGCAGACGCAGTCACAAAATAGATCTGCGGGAGCGACGCACAACCGCGCGTAAGCCAAAACAATGTAGCTGTTAGTGCGGAAATGTCCGCGAGATCAGCTTCCAATCCTCCATCGAAATCGGAGGTCAAAAAACGCCCGCGCAAAGCATCAAGCGCTTCGGCGACTGGCGGAAAATCGTTACTTTGCGCAAGCCATGGGACACGTCGTTCCATTGCTGCGATAACCGAGCGGTAACCAAGTTGTTCGAGGGTTAGCGCAAGTGCATCGCCTAAACGTTGCGGAAATTCGGAAACATCCTCAGCGGCACAGGCGAAGCGGGATGCACCGACAAATCGCGAAGTTGCTTCAGCAGAGGTCGGTATGGACTCGATCGCGAAGGCGGCGAGCGTTTCGGCCCGTTCGTTCTCATCTTCGACGAAGCGTAAAAGTGAGTCGAGTTTACTCTGCTGCAGACCCACTACAGTCGCCGCGAGACAGCTGTTCTGGAAACACCGAGACCGATCAATCAATCGCACATCACGCAACCGACTAGCAGTCATGCTTTCGAGCATGCACGGCTACGCTGTGCGCAGGCAAGCTCTACGCAGGCTCGAGGAAACTCGCGACGATTTGCTTGGTGCCCCAACCAGGGAAACTAACGGTGACTTTCGGCGGAACACCGGGCGTTACGCCGCGGACTTCGCCGACGCCGTACTTCGCGTGAGCTACGCGCATGCCCATGCGGATGCCGTCTTCCCCAACCTCGACTTCGCTGCGATCGATGTAGGACTCGGACGATTTGCGCGCCGGTGTAGTGGACGTTCGCGGCGTTCCCATCATCGGCCGTTCCGAACGCGAGCGTTGCGGATGCTGCCACGGGCGCTGATACCCAGAGTTGTCGTCCCAGCCGCTGCTGCGCTGCGATGCATACGAAGGCGAGGGTGCGCCGCCGATCTCTTCGATGTCGGCGCGCGGCAACTCGTCGAGAAAGCGTGAGCGCGGATTGATGCGAGGCTGTCCGAAGACGCGACGCAAAGCAGCCCAACTCAAGATCAGCTTCTCTCGAGCGCGCGTGAACGCGACGTAAGCGAGGCGGCGCTCTTCTTCGAGCTCGTCGGGATCATCGCCGGCGTCGTAGCCGTGATATGGGAACATCTGCTCTTCCAGACCACCGACGAATACGACCGGGAATTCCAGACCCTTGGCAGCATGAACCGTCATCATGGTGATGCGATCTTCGCTGTCGTCGTTGGCCGTGTTGGTTTGAAGAGTCACGTTCTCGAGGAAGGCGGAAAGCGTGGGCGTCTCCGCCTCGTTTTCGAACTCATCCATCGAACCCAAGAGCTCTTGAATATTCTCGAGACGCGCGTCGGCTTCGGGTGTGTCTTCGTCGCGTAGAGCTTTTTGGTAGGCCGTCTCTTCGAGAATGGCTCGCGCAACTTCCGCCGGACCCATGCCGCCTGCCACCTTATCGCGCAGCGCATTCATCATGCTGACGAAGCCAATGAGTTTTTTGCGTGTGCCGCTCGCGATCGAAGCGTCGTCACCGATGTGCTCGAGCGTTGCCCACACCGACGTCGCTTCTTTCGCCGCACGATCGAGTACGCGATCGATGCTGGTCTTACCAATGCCGCGCGTGGGCACGTTCACGATGCGGAGCAAGCTTACGTCATCGTCGGGATTGGAGATCACGCGCAGGTAAGCGAGAATGTCTTTCACTTCGGCGCGGTCGTAGAATCGCGTGCCGCCGATCACCTGGTAGGGAAGGTTGGCAGCGCGAAGCGCCTCTTCGAACACGCGCGACTGTGCGTGAATGCGGTAGAAAATCGCGATATCGGAGAGTTTGCGCCCCGCATGCACGACCTCGCGCGCGGTCGCAACGGCAAGATGCGCTTCGTCACGCTCGTCGGCGCTGCGCACCACGAGAATCGGTGCACCCTCGGCGTTCTCGGTCCACAGAGTTTTCTCTTCGCGATCGACGTTGCGCGAAACAACGCTATGCGCCGCGCGCAAAATCTTTTTCGTGGAACGATAGTTCTGCTCGAGCTTAATAATGGTGGCGTCGGGATATTCGCGACGAAAATCTAAGATATTGCGGCGATCGGCACCGCGCCAGCGGTAGATGCTCTGATCGTCGTCGCCGACCACGCAGAGATTACGCTTTTGCTCCGAGAGATCTTTCACCAAGCGAAACTGCACGCGGTTGGTGTCCTGAAACTCATCCACCAAAATGTGATCGAAGCGCGACGCGAGCTCGCGCTTCAAAAGTTCATTGCTCTCCACCGAGCGCACCAAGCGATAGATCAAATCGCCAAAATCCAAGGCCCCCGAGCGCGTCATTCGCTCTTCGTACGCGGTGTAAACCTTCTTGATTACCTCGGTCCATGCATCGTTGGATGGGTAGGACTCGGGACCAACCACCTCTTGCTTCGCCTTGTTGATCGCGCCGGCAACCTTCTTCGGATCGTAGCGTCGATCGTCGAAACCGAAGTCGTTGAGCACGCGCGTGACCATCGCCTTCTGATCGGCGTCGTCGTAGATCACAAAGTCGCGCTTCACGCCGCACAGCTCGTGATAGCGCCGCAGCATGCGCGCGCAGGTTGAGTGGAAGGTGCCCACCCAAATGTCATGCACATCGTGCGCGAGTAGCGACGACAAGCGCTCGCGCATCTCACCGGCCGCTTTGTTGGTAAAAGTCACTGCCAAGATCCGATAGGGCGCGACGCCCTGCTGCGCGATCAGCTGAGCAATGCGATAGGTGATCACGCGCGTCTTGCCGCTGCCCGCACCGGCGAAAACGACCAGAGGCCCTTTGTCGTGCACGACGGCATCGCGCTGCGGCCCATTCAACGTTTCCAAAGACAGATGCACGGCAGGAACGTAGCGCACTTTGCACAGTTCATGGGGGTGTTAGACTGCGCGGCTCCCGATGAATCGACGGACTCTTGTGTTGGTGCTTATGTGGTCGGCGGCGATCGTCGCGGTCGTCTTGATCTATCTCTTTCGCCATCGCCAAGAGGTGGCCACGCGCGCCGTCGCTTCGGAAGGTGCGCCCGTGAGAACGCCCCGCGAGCGTGCTCCACAAGCCCCCGCATCGACGGCGCCCCTGCGCGCACCCACCGAAGGTCCGCCCACGATGTTTCGCATGAACGCGCGCCACACCGGCCAAAGCCCCTTCGTTGGACCCGAAACGGATCGCGTTCAGTGGAAGTTCGAAACACAAGGCGCGATCAGCGGTCAGCCCGTCGTTGGCGCGGATGGAACCATCTACGTAGGCTCCCACGACCATTATCTCTACGCCGTCATGCCCTCGGGGCAATTGAAGTGGCGCGCTGACCTTGGCGATCGGGTCTATTCGACGCCTCTCATCGGCCCCGACGGAAATATCTACGTGGGCTCCGATGCCGACGTGTTCTTCTCTTACAACCCGAGCGGCGAGTTGCGTTGGCGCTTGCCCACCGACGCTGGCTCCGATGCCGATACCGGCTCGGTGCTCACGCCAGATCAGCACCTGCTATTTGCGGCCGGTCATGACGTGTGGTGCATCGCGCTTGACGGAACCGTCGCGTGGCGCTTTCGCGCGCAGAATAAGATCTACACAACGCCAGCAGTGGATGACGAGGGCAATATCTACGTGGGATCGCAAGACGATCATCTCTATGCACTCGCCCCCGATGGCCGAATGCGTTGGTCCTTTGCAGCGCATGGCGATGTCGACTCCACGCCAGCGCTTGGCGACGACGGAACAATCTATTTCGGCTCCGACGATCACCGCGTCTATGCACTCACGCGCGACGGACAGAAGAAGTGGGAGGCCGACGTCGGTGGCTACGTGCGCGACTCCGTCGCGATGGCTCGCGACGGGACGGTGATCGTTGGCACCTTCGGACCGCGCCCGCGTGTCGTCGCGCTGGACCCCTCGAGTGGGCGTGAGCGCTGGGCATTTCCCGTAACAATCGTCGACACCGCCGAGGTAGGCGTCGCCTCAAGCCCCCTGATCGACCAAGAGGGGCACATCTATATCGGGGCCCACGACGACTATCTTTACTCCCTCTCCGCAGACGGACATCTACGTTGGGCGCTTGAAACTGATGGGGATATCGATTCGAGCCCGGCGCTGGCGCCAGACGGCACACTGTACGTGGGCTCAGATGATCGCTTCCTCTACGCGATTCGGTAGTTCGATAAGCCCGGGGATGCGCCGGGATGCCGTCTTGCTGTTGTAGGTCGGGCTTTCTATACTACGACCCATGCGTACTCCGCTTTGGCTCTCGATCGCTGCGTCGCTGTCTATCGGCGCGAGCGCCTGCACGTCTGCCGGCAGCGACGGCGCGGATGCGATCGACAACCGCGCGGGCTCGCTAGGTCTGCTTCAAGTCGAGCGCGTAGCCGAAGGTGGCGACGACGCTCCGATGGCAGAGCTTGGCGCCGCGTTCGCGCGCTACCACGGGACCGACACGCAAGCGGTTGCGCGCCTGCTTGGCGCCACCCATGGAACTGAGCTCGAGAGTTGTTCGCTTGTGAGCGACGACATCGAAGGCTTGGCAGCGACGGACGCCACGGTGGACCTTTTGGATATCGGCACCATCGATGTGCATGTCGGCGAGTCGGAAGCGCATCTTGTTCCGCGCACCTTTCCTGAGCTTGCACGCGTGGCAGCCGGATTTTTCTACGCGGGCGATACCGATGTTGCCTCGGTACCTTTCGGTTCCGAAGAGTATGCCTTCCATGCGCAGGGTAGCGCGGAGCTTCCAGGTTTCGATGTCGCAGTGCCTGCGCCCTATGATCCGGTCGACGTCCGGGTCAACGGAACAAACCTTGCGAATGATCTCGTGCTGGCGCGCGACCGCGATTTGGACTTTGTCTGGGAAGCTGCCGACCCGCGCGACCAAATGGAGCTTGAGCTTATGTCCGAAGGGCAAACGCTCTCGTGCCTTACCCGCGACGACGGGGCGTTTCGCGTGAGCGCAGCGGACCTGGCCGCGTTGTCCGCCGATAGCGAAGCGCGTCTCGTCGTGCGTCGCGTTCGCGTGCAGCCGTTCGATGCAGCAGGTGTCGACGTTGCGTACGTGCGCCTCGCGTCGACAAGAGTATTCGACGTCTCCGTTCGCTGAGTTAGAGAGAGTCGGCTGAACCATCGCCGTGGCGATGCGCTCAGCCGACATAAACGCATGCTTCGAAGCTAGTTGAAACTAGCGCTTCGAGTAATCCGAACCTGGCGCCTTCTGGCCCGCCTGGTCAGGACGACGCTCGCCCTGGCGCTGGTCCTTGCCCATTCCGCCTTGCTTGCCGTCGCGTTCAACGGGCTTCTGCTGTTGTTCGCCTGCGGTGCGCTTCTCTTGATTCTGGTCAGTTTTTTGATCGGCCATGATGAGCCTCCTTGGTAATAGTAAAGTTCGGCGTGCCGTAAAAGTGCGGGGCGCCGGCATTGCCGATGAGTTCTGCATAGCGCGTGCCGTTGGCCCCGCGCAGAATCATAAGGATTTTCTTTTGAGCCGAGAGCTCTCTCGCCACAGCTGCGCGCGACGCTGAGACGCTCTCGCACGCGCGGGGTTGAGCCCAACGCGTAGACAATTTCCCCGTGGCGTATCGCGCTAGGCCGGAGCGATTGACACGCGTCCAGCCGAGCCCGAGGCGATATTCGTGCTCTACTTTCTCACACCATGAAACCCACTCCTCCCAACTGGCCACGCATCTCATCTGCCGTGTTCTATGTCGACCCGCGTAAGGCAATCGATTGGTTGTGTAAGGCGTTTGGATTCACCGTCCGCATCGTCGTCGACGGGCCCAACGGCAGCGTTGAACACTCCGAGCTCGGCTATGGCGAAGGCGTTGTGATGGTCAGTTCGTCGCAAAAGTCCGCGCGCGGCGATCATCGTCGCAGTCCATCGCAAATCGCTGGTGGCAACACGCAGTCGATCATGGTCTATGTCGACGACGTCGAGGCCCACTGTGCACAGGCGCGCGCGCATGGCGCGATCATCGTGAGCGAGCCCACCACCAACGACTACGGTGAAGAGTATTGGAGCGACCGCACCTACGAGACGGTCGACCTCGAAGGCCATCGCTGGTGGTTTTGTGAACGCCTTCGCAGCCCAGCCAACACGGACTAACGCTCAGTGGCGCGCGCGACCGCCACTGCGGCCGCCACCTACTGCGGCGGGATGCGGGTCGCCGAACGACGCGGCAAGTGAGGTCAGCATCGGAGGCTGCGTTGTCCAGGTACGTCCCCAAAACCCAGACGCGCGTACCGCGTTTCGATCGTAGCCGCGATCGAAGTCAGACGCGCCCGGCAGTATGGTCGTGTCCACGAAAAACTCGTCGGCACCAAGATGCAGTGCATTGTCCCCTGATTGAATCGCGTGCGGTGCTAAGCCGTTCGCAGTCACGACGAAATCAAAGCGGCGAAGTTCGTGTCCTTCAGCGCGTACCGTGCACGACCAGTTGCCAGGATGAGCAGTTACGTCGGCGGGAGGCGTAGGAACATGTTGGCCGCCGCGGACTTGTCCCGGACGCACCGGCGGTGCCGCGGAGCGCGCGCCCTTTTCGACCACGAAGAGCCCCGTGCTCACTTCCCACAAGTTGTACGCGTAGCGATTCTCCGCGACATTCTGACCGTCGCTGCGACGATCGTCCCCGTAGTAGTTCGTTTGCGGACGCAGTTGCGCAGAGCCCGCGCGCTCGACGGTGAGAGGAGCGCCGTCGACGGTGCAGCGCACTTGCGTGTCGTTCACGAGCGAGAGATTTGGGCGCGTCGACCAGAAGCGGAAAACGAGACGGCTCTGGCGATACTCCATGACGACTTCCTCGCCGTTCTCGCTTGCGTACGCGGTGTTCCATCGCGCGGGGCGACCATCGAGAAACGCGATTGACGAACCGAGCATGTCGTCTGGAGCGACGAGGTACATCGCAGTATGCCGGCGGCTCGAGCGATCGATCATGTAACTGTATGCGAGGATCGGCACTTGCAAGGTTCGCAAGGGAGTGGCGTTGCCGTTCTGGTCTTCATAGGAAAGGTCAAACAGGAAGTTGCCGGCGTGGTCGATCTGCACGTCGTCCATGCGGCACTGAAATGAAGCGGGCATCGTCGGATCGCTCGTCTCTCGGAAGTCCGGCACGCATCGTTTCGATGCAAGCTCGCGGCGTCCTTCCTTCACGGAGATGATCAAGACGTCGCCGCGTTGGTGACGGCCTCCAATACGGCCGAGCAGGGTTGGCGACCACGCGTAGCGCTCAGGGTCTGATCCGGAGATGCGCTGGTTGGCGACGTAAATGCTCGTTGCGCCATCATCCCAATATGTGGGGATCACCGTTTCTTGCGCGTCGGCATGGAACGTTGTTGGGACGATGACAGCTGCCGCGCATACAACGCCAACAATGCGCATCGTTCTGGACATCGAGATCTCTCCTCGGTTGGAATGCAGCTGGATTGCAGCGTCGGACGGTAGGAGGGCTGCGCGCGCGCCGTCAAGCACTACGTACGGCCACGTGTGTATAGGCGGCCAACGGGCCCACGCGAGATTTAGGGCTTCTTCTTACTACCCAGCAGCTTTGAGAAGAGCCCCTCCTCCTTCTCTTTGGGCCGCGGCGACATGCTGCGCGGCCGTCCGCTGCTGGTGGCCTTCGGGGGATCGCTCGAGACCCGCGGATCTCTTTTGGACGGCGTGATCCCGCGCATTGCAGCGAGACGAACTTCGCGCATCGCATCGACGTTCCTCGGATTGATTGCCGTCGCCTTCTCGAAGTGCGCCACAGCTTCGCTATCACGACCCATGCGCCGCAAAACCATGCCGCGGTAGTAGTGCGCACGATCGTTCTGCGCATCGATTGTCAGTGCGCGATCGATTGCGGCGAGCATGTCGTCGAGCGGTGCGTCGGCTTCGGCGTGCTGCTGAAACAGCACCCAACCGTAGAGCGCGTGGTAGTCGGCCTCCGTCGCGTTCAAATCGATGGCGTTGCGCAGATACTCGATTGCTCCAGCGAAGTCGCGACGCCGCATGAGCACTTCGGCCTTTTGAAACTCCACGGTCGCTTCGAGAATATTGCTCATGATCCGATCGGTTGCTGGCGTGCCGCCGCCGTCACGAACGATGGAGATATATCGAAGTCGCTTTTCTTCGTCGCTCAGCGTTTCGTGCGCTTCGGTCAGATGGTGAAAAATGCGTTGAGCAAAGGGCAGAAGCGGAGCGAGCTCGATGGGCAATCGGTCCGGATGCAGGCGCTTAATGATGTCGAAGTAGGCATCCCGCGCTTTGTCAGCGAGCGCGTCTTTGGGTAGACCCAGCATCTCGAAGTAGTTCTGATCATCAATCGCGTGCGCCCGGCGTGAGATTTCCTTCCACAGCTCGGTGTGTTCGCTGGGAAGAACCGACGGCAGAGACGGGGGGCGAACCGGGCGAAGTGACTCGCGCCGTCGCGGACGATTGGAGGGCGGCGTAGGCACTGGCATGGAAGGCCTCACGCCCGACGCGGGGGCCCCTGAGATCGGAGCCGGCGCGATCGAGTTTCCGCCTACCGCAGCCGCCGCAGCGCGCGCTACGACAGGCTCCAGCGATTTTGTAATCGTCAAAAGATAAATGACTCGGCGCGCGACGCGCTCTGGCGTGCCGCTCGCCTTCAAGAGCTCATCTCCCGTAGTCGGCGAGGCCCGCACAACGTCAACGAACGCCCGCTCGGCTGGGAGGAATGCAAAGCGGTTCAGGTCGACGTCACCGCGCAACCGCAATTGCACTCGTGCCACCTTGGAAAGAACGGCATCGATCACGTCCTCGCGCGCCGGGCCGCGAAGATGCGCGGCAATCAAGGCGTATGGATCGACTCGGCCCGTGCGCACGGCTTCACCTGCTCCGACAAGGTCTACGTTTGCGTAAAACGCATACGGCGCGTCGAGGCGCATGAAGAGCGGCAATAGCCCACGTTCGATGGTCGATGCTTGCTCGCTTAAACGAGCCGCGACCACAAAGCCTTCGCGCACCAAAATGCGATCTTCGCGTCGCGTGCCTTCGTCGCGACTATCCGGCCACACCGCGATCGTGCCGCTCAACGTATGCGTGAGCGTGTACAGCAGGAGGTGACCAAAGGGCGTGCGCTCAAGTGTTCCCTCGGCGGTCGCTTTCGGGGCCTCGGTGGTCACGTCGGCAGTTTTGCACGGCGAGCAAGCTTTGGAAAAGCCTTAGTGCCTATTCGGTGGGCACATTCCTTCACGGAATGCGCCAGGTCGTACCTGTAGGGCTGTCCATGAGCTCAACGCCCATGGCTGAGAGCTCCGCGCGGACGGCGTCGGCGAGCGCAAAATCCTTGCTATTGCGCGCGGCGATTCGCTCTTGGATCTTGGCCTCGACGGCTTCTTCGGTGAACCCACGCGCCTTAATTCGACGCGCGCGAATGCGTAATAAAAGGGCCGATGGATCCTCGGTGCCGAGCCCAAGAAGGCGACCGATGGTCGCAAATCCGTCCTTGGCCGCGACAAGCACCGACCCCGCCACGTTTCCCTTCTTGCGACTCGCGCCATCGACGAGCTCGTTCACTTCACGCAAAAAGTCGGACACGGCGCCGAGCGCGATCGGCATGTTCAAATCATCGTCGAGAGCGCTTTGCAGCGACGTCTTCAATTTCTGAATCGCTTCGGGCGTCTTGCCGATTGTGTCGACGACACGCTCGCTCGGAATGGCGAGCAAGCGCTCGCGCGTCGTGTAGATGTATTCAACGCGTCGCTCGGCATCTTCGAGCTGCGGAAATCCCGAAACCTTGTTCTCAGCGTCAAGCGTCCAATCGAAGTTGAGCGGAGAGCGATAGTGCACGGACATCACGAAGTAGCGAACGGCTTCGGGCTCCACATAGTTGAAGACTTCACGGGCCGTGAAAAAGTTGCCGAGGCTCTTCGACATCTTCTCTTTATTGGTCTCGATGAAGCCGTTGTGCATCCAGTGGTTCGCGTAAGGCTTGCCGGTGGCAGCTTCGCTCTGCGCGATTTCATTCTCATGATGCGGAAAGACTAGGTCCAAGCCTCCCGCATGCAGATCGAAGGTCTCGCCCAGATGCTTCATCGCCATCGCCGAGCACTCGATATGCCAGCCGGGACGACCGCGCCCAAAGGCACTAGGCCACGAGTCGTTTGGCTCGTCACTCTTCTTCCAAAGCGCAAAGTCTGCCGGATGCTCTTTGCGCGACTCTTCGTCATCCGTGGTGCGACCGCTCGCGCCGTACTCGAGATTGTCGAGCTTGCGGTGCGAGAGTTTTCCGTAGCCCGGAAACGCCTTCACACGAAAATATACGTCGCCTGCTGACTCGTACGCGGCGCCCTTGTCGATCAATCGCTGAACGAGGGCCTGAATATCCGGAATGTGCTCGCTGACGCGCGGCTCAATGTCGGCGGGCAGGTTGTGCAAGCGCTCCATGTCTTCGTGGAACATCGCCGTGAAGCGCTGCGACAAGGCGAGCGAGGTCTCGCCGTTCTTCTTGGCGCGCGCCACGATCTTGTCTTCTACGTCCGTGATGTTGCGGACGTACGTAACCTTCATGCCGCTCTCCCGCAGATGGCGCACAAGGACGTCGTAGATCGTGTAGCAGCGCGCGTGACCCACATGCGCGTAGTCGTAAACCGTCATACCGCACACGTAGAGCTTCGCGT
Source organism: Sandaracinaceae bacterium (assembly GCA_016712745.1). Classification (GTDB taxonomy): domain Bacteria; phylum Myxococcota_A; class Polyangia; order Polyangiales; family JADJQN01; genus JADJQN01. The sequence goes on along the minus strand of JADJQN010000003.1, from coordinate 1,106,896 downwards.
GACCGGGGGTCTGTGTCGTGAAGAGTCGTTTTTGCGCGGTGAGTGAGTCGTAGAGAGCGAAAGCCATAGGGACTATTTTTGTAACACACTAGCGAGTCCTTCGCTGAATCTACGTCGCGGCGTGCTACAAGGCGCCCCATGTTCGCGATCTTCGAGCAGGGCACCAAGGACTACGACAGCGCGCTTTCTGCGCTGTCGCGCCGCGGGGATGCCGACCTCGAGAGCGTGACGCCCGTCGTGCAAGAGATTCTCGCGCAGGTACGCACACGCGGCGACGTTGCGCTGAAGGAACTGACTACGCGTTTCGAGAAGCGCACGCTCTCGCAGATCGTGCTGCCCGACGGCGAGTGGCGCGCGAGCGCGAGCGAGGTCTCGACGGAAGTGCGCGCGATGTTGCAAGCGGCCGCCGATCGCATTCGCGCCTATCACGAACGTCAGCGCGACAAAGGATTTCAATACGAAGAAAGCGGCATCACGCTGGGCATGCGCGTGCGTCCCGTGCGCGCAGCAGGCGTCTACGCGCCGGGTGGCAAAGCGCGCTATCCCTCGTCGGTGTTGATGGCTGCCGTACCTGCACACGTGGCCGGTGTGAAACGCATCGTGCTCGCGACGCCATCACCTACGCCCGAAGTGTTGGCGGCTGCCGAGATCGCGGGTGTGACTGAAGTTGTCGATTTGGGCGGAGCGCAGGCCATTGCTGCACTCGCCTACGGAACGGAAAGCCTGGCTCGCGTCGACAAGATCGTGGGGCCCGGAAATCTCTATGTAGCGTGCGCAAAGCGGCTCGTTTTCGGCGTTGTCGATATCGATGGGATCGCCGGGCCGAGCGAGATCTTGGTCGTCGCCGACGACCAGGCGGATCCCTACGTTGTCGCGGCTGATCTTCTCTCACAAGCCGAGCACGACGAAGACGCGTACGCGCTTCTCGTCACGACGAGCCGCGCTCAAGCCGATGCGGTGGTGCGTGAAGTGCAAGAGCAGCTCGTAACATTACCGCGTCGCGCCGTTGCAGAAGAAAGTGTGCGACGTCATGCAGCATGCTTCGTGACAAAAGATCTCGGCGAGGCGGCACGTGTCGCTGATATGTTAGCGCCGGAACATCTCGCGCTTGCTGTTCGCGATCCGGAAGCGACACTCGAAAAAATTCACGCAGTGGGCGCAGCGTTCCTCGGCGATCACACGCCGGAAGCTGCTGGCGACTACGCCGCAGGCCCAAGTCACGTACTTCCGACCGGCGGAGCGGCGCGTTTTAGCTCGCCTCTGGGCGTCTACGATTTTATTACGCGGACGTCGGTCATCCGATATTCGCATGACGCGATCATGACTCAGGGACCTCTTCTTGAAGCATTCGCGAACCTAGAAGGTCTTGCAGGGCACGCAAGAGCAGTTGCAGCGCGCCGGATTCGTGCGAAAAGAGCCCTCCCGGATCGTTAGGTCGTTGACGATAGGCGCGGTCGTGACTAGGTAGCTTCAGTCAAAGCCGCGAAACCATGTGTGTTTTTGCCTCAGTCGTTGAGGTACGAGATTTGCTTTAGAGATTGTGCCGGTCGCTCCAAAAGTGCCCGGACTGTAAGGAGACTGAATTATGCGTCGTTCATTGGCCCTCTCGATGTTCTTGGGTCTAGGCCTTTTGGGCACCTCGCTAACGGGTTGTTTGACGGCTCAGGATCCCGTCAACCGCGTTCAGCCGATGGCGCTCGCAAAATCGTACTTCGTGGGTGAGGACCTACAGGGTGCAGCTGACGACCCCGAGTTCTGGTCGCAGGGCACTCTTGTCGACGTCGGCTACGGCGCGTCGCAGGACGGTCTGTTCACGTCGACGTACGCGCAGCCCGTCTCGCGCGTTCGCTGGCAAATCACCGAACGCATGCTTTTCGCGCGTCTCGCCTACGAACGCATCCAGGGCACCGACGGCAATGGCGTTGGCGGACCGGTCGAGAACGGCGTGGTCGTTGCGGCCTATCCAATCCTTAGCCACTTCGACATTCGTCGCCAATACAACTCGACGACCGGTGAAGAAGCCAACGTCATTGAAGAGAACACTACCGACCGTCCCTGGTACCAGCGCCAGTTCATGCGCGTGGACTGGTCGCAGAATCTCAACACCGACAGCTATGATTTCGACACCCTCTCGATGATCGGCGTCTACGGCGGCGTGTCTTACGAGCCCCTTGCATACGACATCACGGATCCTGCCGATCCGAACGCGCCGGTCTTCGCACTCGAAGACGGCTATTTCGACGTGACCAATAAGGCGTTCGCACGCCCCGGCATGGTCGACCTCAGCTCACTTGGTTGGGGCATCGACGAGTTCCCGGCCTGCTTCCTCGATGCAGACTTCAGCGGCGGCACGGCCCCGACTGGAAGCTGTAACCCCGTCGAGCTCACGATTCGTCAATCGTTCCGACTCGTCGAAGATCATGATTACGAACCCCGCGACTGGGACGGCTTCCGCTTCCAGGCATTCGGCGCGTTCTACACGGACCGCTACGGCTACGCCCGTAACTACGGCATGAGCGATGCTCTGTGGCGCCGCTTTATCAACCAACCCCAGATCTGGGAGCGCGCTCACTTTTACACCGACCCGGAAAACCTGAGCGGCGCGATTGAGTGCTTCACGCCGACCACCACACCCTTCGGATCTGACCCGCATCGCGACGCAGACTCCAACGGCACGGATGACGAATGCGAAGCAGCAGGCGAAGGCTCACACTGCGACACATTCAAGCAGCGCTGCACCTTGCCGTTCGCCGATCGCACTCCGCAAACGATCGCTTGGTACTACGCGGGCGGCAGCGACCCTCTCTATTTCGACTCAACCGCAGAGGCTGCTCATCAGTGGGACCTTTCGCTTCGTACCGCCGTTCGCTCGGCTCAGTACGCAGAGTGCCGCAACACCGGTGGCGAAGAGGGCGATTGCCTGACTCGCTTCCCGATGTTCTTCGGACAGATGGACGACTACCAGGACGCGCTCTACCTCACGACTGAAGTAGACGCCTGCCGTCATGACAAGGGCTCGGACTGCAACGGTCTCGCAGACCGCCTTGCCAGCGAGCGCAACATGGATCCGGCCATCGCCTCCATCGCCAAGATGGAAGAGATGATCGTTCTCTGTCACAGCCCGGTTGCAGCGGACGATCACGAAGCATGCGGCACCGCCCGCCTGCCGAGCGATGTCAGCTCCGAAGAGTGCACCGCAGCCTATGCAGCAGCGTCGGCCGATGCTGGTCTCCTCAATACCTGCCGTGCAGCACGCAACGTTCGCCGTGGTGACCTTCGTTACAACCAAGTGAACGTTCTTCCCGCCCCGCAAACGCCTTCACCGTGGGGCATCATGGTCGACTCGATCGACCCCCTCTCTGGCGAAACGATCGCAACCAGCATCAACGTCTGGTCGCACATCAACGACATCTTCAGCCAAGGCGCTGTCGACAAGTTGCGCTTCATCGCTGGTGAATACCAAGCGTCCGACGTCACCAACGGTGACTACGTTCGCGACTGGGCGAGCGCTGCTCGCGCAGCGTCAGGCGCTGGCGCGTTGCCAATGCTTCACCGCCAGGACATCGACGATCGTATCGCCGAGTTTGCAGGCGGCGAAGCGAACATCGACATGCAGAACGTAGCTCCGCAGCTCACCGCGGAAATCCGTAGCCTCAATCACGAACTGCGCAACACGCGTGCGGCTGTCGATGCTCCGTCGTCGAACCAAGCGATCTACTCGGCACGTCGTCAACAGGCGATGGGCACTGAGTTCGAAGCGCAGCTCATGACCCCGATGGTCCAGCAGCTCAACGGTGTCGATAGCCTTCCGCTCAACGACGCTGTTATGAACATGGCATCACCGCTCCGCGGTGGTAACCCGGGCGTTCAACGACAGATCAATCAGCTTCGCGAGGAAGCCTTGGGCCGTCGTGGCGCGTGCGTGATGCACCCCGAAGAAGCCGAAGCTCCTTTCTCGCTGGTGGGCCTCTCGCAGGTCATGCAGGAGAAGTTTGGCGCGTTCAATCCCGACGACTCACCCGAAGTTCAGCAAGCTCGTGCTGAGCACATGCGTCGTTACGTGGCGCAGCGCGCTCACATGTCGGTCATCGCCCATGAAATGGGTCACTCGATCGGCCTTCGCCACAACTTCGTAAGCTCGTCGGACGCTTGGGATTACCGCCCGCAGTACTGGCAGCTTCGTACCGAGAACGGTGCCACCACGACGGCGTGCACCGACTTGGCAACGGATGGCACCACCTGCGTTGGTCCGCGTTACTTCGATCCGGTCACGGACGGCGAGCGCGACAACCTGATCTGGATGTGGATGCAGTCCACCGTCATGGATTACGCCGGTGAGATGACCCAGGACATGATCGGTCTTGGCATCTACGACTACGCGGCCACCCGCATGATGTACGGCGACACCGTTGCCGTTGCAGCAGACGTGACTGCGAACCAGCCCTACGGCGGAATGCTTACCGACCTTCAGGACAACTTCGGTGGCATTCTCGGAATCACCTACACACTCGGTGATAACGACATCCACTACTCACAGCTGCAGTCGCAGGTCGGTCTTATCGACAACTGCGAAACTGTTGCTGATCCGCTCGTCTTCAAGCCCGCCAACTGGGACGAAGAGCTGAACGGCGTGTGGAGCCCCCTCCTCGACGGTCAAATGGTTCAGGTCAATGGCGCCTGGACACGTTGCCGCCAAGATCGCGTTGACTACGTACCGTGGCGCGCGCTCTCCGGAACCGCAGCTCCGTCGGTCGACGCCGCCAACCGCCCACGTATGCCGTACGGCTTCGCGACCGATCGCTGGGCTGACCTTGGAAACGTCTCGGTCTATCGTCACGACAACGGTGCCGATCCCTACGAGATCTTCAACTTCCTCGTTACCTCGCAAGAAGTCTGGCACATCTTCGACTCGTACCGTCGTGGGCGTCAGGACTTCAGCGTCCGCAATGCGTCTGAACGCACGCTCGGCCGCTACAACATGAAGCTCCGCGACGGCGCCAAGGGTCTTGGCCTCTACCGAAACATCTACCGCAGGTTCGCTCTCGAGCGCGGCTACGACTTCGATACCTTCTGGCGTGTCGCAGTCAGCTTCTTCCCCGACAACGTTCTTGCCTCAGGTCTTGCATTCGACCACTTCACGCGCACTCTCGCGCGTCCCGAAGCGGGCCCGCATTTCCAAGAGACCTTCCAGTCCGACGTGCTGCGCTCAGCCGCAGACACGACCTCTGAGGCGGGCGCAACGCTCGTCACAATCCCGACCGGTGTCAGCGGTTACGACGGCCTCCTTGGAATGGGCGGCGCTCTTGTCGAGAACCAACTCTGCAGCAACTGCGGCGAGTACGACTCCGACTACACGATGAATGCTGGTTCGTACTACGACAAGCTCAACACGGCGATGTTGCTCACCGAGTCGGTGGACAACTTCATCAGCTCGTCGCGCACGGACTTCGTCGATCCCCGCTATCGCGCGGTCTCCCTCGCGGACCTTTTCCCCGATGGTTATCGCCGTTGGCTCGCCAACAACCTCACCAACGACGACTTCATCAAGGGCGAGCGCGTAGCCGCGAGCGCCACCGGTCGTCCGTTGCGTGACGCAGAAGGCTACCCCTCGCAGCCCATCGGCTTTACTTCGTGGTGGGGTGAGACCCCGCAGTCGTGCTTCCCGGCAGTCGGGACGAACATCTGCAGCAGCCTCGCCTTGGAAGACCCGACCGCGCTCAACCCGCTCTTCCCAGAGAACACCCGTGTTCTTGATCCGCAGGTTGGGTGGGAACAGCAGAAGTTCCTCATCGCCTGGACCATGCTCTACCTCTTCGAAAACGAAGAGACCGATTGGCTCGAGTTGATGCGCGTGTGGGAGATGGGCCGCGATGCGGATCCGGGCTTCGCGCAGCGTATCGAGTTGCACCATCCCAACGGCGCGGTCTACGTCGCGCGCCACTACGGCACCGAAGAGATCTTCGGACGCACTGTGCAACGTGGCATCGGCGGTCGTGTTCTTGAGTACGCAAATAGCCTCTTGGCTCGCGCGTACGAGACCACCGACGGTCCGGATGTCGACGGCAACGGAACGCCCGATTGGTACCTTCCGGTCTACTCGGCCACGACGGGTCTGCCCATCGTGCGTTGGGACAGCACGGTCGCCATCATCGACGATGCAGGTCTTATCCAGACCGGCGGCGTCCCGGGTTGCAACGCCTCGAGCAGCGAGAACTGCACCTGCACGTCAAACCGCGCATGTGTCGAGCTGCAGCACTACATGTCGTTGCCCTCGTATCTTCGTGAAGCAGTCTCGGCCTACCACCTCGGCGCACCGGATGCGCGCGGCGTGTTCTGAGCTGAAACCCTCAGCGATTAGCTGAGAACAAAGAACGCCCTGTCGCGATGCTCGCGGCGGGGCGTTTCTCTTTAAGCGCTACGGAGTTCCGGCGCAGGGGTTGGGCAACGGATACGCAGTGGCAATGCCCGCGTAATGCGCGCGGATGCCATCGAATGCGAGGCCTACGCTCACGGCATCGCACTCAACTCCCGGCCCGCCACTGCCCGCAATCGAGCGAACGTCGACTGCAGTGCGCAAGAGGTTGCCGAGCGTCGTGTAAAGCGGATTGTCTGTGCAGACGCCAGCATGCTGCACGGCATCGAGCACATCGTTGAGTGCCCAGCGCCCAACAAGCTGAGCCCGCGTGATCGCGACTCCGTCCGTACTGAGCTGCGCAGTCAAGCGCGCGTCGGTAAGCCGCAAATTGATGCCGCGTGTATCGCCCGCGAACAAGATTTCGCGGCCATCGGGCAGATGCATGACGAGGGTGCGATCGGCGATGTAGGCATTGTCATCCGAAGTGATTGGACGCGCCGGATCTCCATCAAAGAACGAATCGTCACGCGCCCAAAAATAGTCATCGCCTTCCCACGCGGGAAACGGTGGAACGCCGCCGTCTTCGTAGGTAGCCCCACCATCGGGAATTTCTGGCATCGGCACACCACCGTCTGCAGTACCGGGCGTACCGTAGGTGCTCTGCGTGAGTATGGCGTGCACGCGCGAGTCGTTCGCCTCGCCGTTCCAATTTCGAATGCGAAGAATGAGAGTGCCAAGACCGTAGTCTTGGTACATCTGCGCTTCCATTTCGAGCGTCGGATACGCGGCGAGCAGCAACGGCGTGATCGCGCGCCCGAACGCGTTGTCGATGCCGTGATCGCCATCGAGCGATGCGTTCGCTCCGCCACTCATCGGCGTGCATTCGACAGGCGCCTCGGCTGGCCCGGAGCAAAGGCCGTCTAGGTCGTACCCAATCGTGCGCCAGCGATCGCCGTCTTGGTTGAGCGTGATGTGCCTAAGTGCGAACACGGCCTCGTCGGTTCCATCATCGAGGCGCGAGGGACGCGTGGGAGGGGCAGCCAGAGGCGGGCACGACGTCGAGGCGTCAGCACCTGCATCCATACCGGCGTCCCTCGGCACCAGGGACGCGTCGTACACGTTGCAACCACTGAGCAGCGCGACGACAAGCGCCAATCGAACTCGTTTGCCCATACCCGTTATAGAAGGTAGCAGCGGTCCGGGCCGATGTGCCGGTTTCTTGCGGGGGGAAGGCGAGGGTCGTAGCGTCGGTCCCATGCGCAGCGCCCTCTTCCTACTATGCCTCGTCAGTTCGGGCTGCTTTATGCAAAACCGAGCCACGATCGAGCGCGTAGGCGACGCGGTACAGGGCCTCAACGACGAGACCCGGTGGGGCAAGACAACCCTCGCGGCCGATCGCGTGGTACCGGCGTTTCGCGAGCAATTCCTCGTGAATCACGAAGGTTGGGGTAGCCGCATTCAGATCGCAGAGTGTGATTTGGTTTCGCTTCGGCTCGGTGAAGATGAGGCCAGTGCGACGTCGATTATGAACATCAGTTGGTACCGCTCTGACACGATGGAAGTCGCGCAGAGCACCCTGCGTCAGACGTGGCAGGAAATCGGACGCAATTTCGCTCTGATTGAGGAAGAGGTCGTGTCGGGGGACGAATCAATCTTCACCCGCTATCCGGCCGACGAAGAGACCTCGGGTGGCGAGATCGTAGCCGATCTACCGAGCGGAGCTTAAAGTCCCGGACAAGGCGTTACGAATCGGCTAGAGGGGCGACACACGCCCATGCATAAGCCGCAGTCCACATCCAATCGTGCGCCCGACGCTCCCGGTCCGAAGGGCCGACTGATTCTTGGAAGCCTGCTCGAGGCGTGGGAAAACCCCCTGGCGCTTTTCGCACGCGGTAGCCAAGCGCACGGGCACGTCACACGGTTTCGCTTCATCAACTACGACTACATCTTGGTATCGAGCCCAGAGGGCGCCAAACACGTCCTCGTCGACAACGCCAAAAACTATCGCAAGAGTCGCAACTACGACGGCCTGCGCGTCATGCTGGGCAACGGACTGCTAACGAGCGAAGGCGATTTCTGGAAACGCCAACGCCGCTTGTCGCAGCCAGCGTTTCATCGCGATCGCTTGTCTCGGTTTGCCGATCAGATGGTGAGCGTAACCGACGAGATGATCGCTGCTTGGCAGCCACGCGCTAAGTCCGGCGAAGCGTTCGACGTGCACGACGATATGATGGCGTTAACCTTGCGCATCGTCGCGCTTACGCTTTTCGATGTGGATGTCGCGGGCAAGCAAGCGGCCGACATCGGCGATGCGGTAACCGTCGCTGTCCATTGGGCAAATGCGCACATTCAAACACCGCTGCGCGTGCCACTGCTGGTACCGATTCCGCGCAACGTAAAGTTCAAAAAAGCCCTGCGTACCTTGGATACTTTGGTTCAAAACATCATCACACAGCGACGCGCTACTCCTTCGCAAAAGCACGACCTTCTCGCGATGTACATGGAGGCCGAGGACGCGGACACCGGCGAGAAGATGACCGATAAGCAGCTGCGCGACGAAGTGATGACCCTCATTCTCGCGGGCCACGAAACGACCGCCAACGCACTGAGCTGGACCTTTTATCTTCTGAGCCAAAATGCCGAAGCACGTGAACGCATGCACGCGGAAGTCACTCGCGTGCTTTCAGGTCGCGCGCCGACCTTTGATGACGTCAAGGCACTCGAGTACACGGGCTGGGTTCTGCAGGAAGCGATGCGTCTCTATCCGCCGGTGTGGGTCTTCGAACGTGAAGCTCAAGAAGACGACATGATCGACGGCTTTCATATTCCCAAGGGCGCCGGCGTGGCCGTGAGCCCGTTCATCATGCATCGCGATCCCGCATATTGGGAAAACCCCGAAGCGTTCGACCCCGAGCGTTTTTCTCCCGAGCGATCAGCGACGCGCTCCAAGCATTTGTATTTGCCGTTCGGCGGCGGCCCGCGCATCTGCATCGGCAATATGTTCGCGATGATGGAAGCGCAGCTGATTCTCGCGCGCATGGCGCAGAGCTTCCGTTTGGACCATGTCGTCGGGCATCCAGTGGAGCCCGACCCGGTGGTCACGCTGCGTCCCAAGCACGGCATGCTGATGCGAATCGCGCGCCCGCCAGCGGTTAGCTGAGCGACCAGTCGATGGGCACCATGCCATGCTGTCGCAAATAGGAGTTGGCGAGAGAGAAGTGGCTGCAGCCGAGGAATCCGCGATAAGCGGAGAGCGGCGATGGATGGACCGAGCGCAGCACGCAATGGCGACGCTCGTCGATGAGCCGCCCTTTCTTCTGCGCGTAGGAACCCCACAGCATAAACACCAGCTGCTCTCGCTCTTTGCTGAGCACGTCGATCACGTGGTCTGTGAAGCCTTCCCAGCCCTTCTTCTGATGCGAAGCCGCTAAGCCCTTTTCGACGCTGAGCACGGAGTTGAGCAAGAGCACTCCTTGCTCTGCCCAATGCGTGAGGCACCCATGAGAGGGGCGGGCAATCTTCAAATCGCGTTCGATCTCTTTGAAGATGTTCTCGAGCGAGGGCGGTGTTGGGACGCCCACTGGAACTGAAAAGCAAAGACCATGGGCTTGACCTTCCCCGTGATAGGGATCCTGCCCCAGGATCACAACACGTACCGAGTCGAATGGCGTGTGATCAAACGCGGCGAAAATTTCGCGGCTCTCGGGATAGATGGCTCTGCCATTCTCTTCTTGCTCACGCAGAAAACGCAGGAGAGCCAGCATATCGGGTCGCTCTAGATAAGCGCCGACTCGCGCCTGCCAACTGGGCTCGAGCGAGATTGAATCGTAGGGCACGCCGCTCTTTCGCTCAGCGGAGGCCAATCGCACGCCGCACGCGATCGATGGTCTTCAGCGAAATCTCTCTCGCGCGCACGGCTCCATCCTCCAAAATGCGATCGAGCGCTTTCTCGTCGGCGCGCAATGCCGCGTACTTCTCGCGTGACGGGCCGAGCTCAGCTTCAAGAGCTTCGTATAGGTCCTGTTTCGCGTGGCCCCAACCGTAGCCGCCCTTCTTCAATTTTACGGCCATCTCGTTCGCTTGCGCGGGCGTCGCAATGGCGCAGTAGAGTTGAAAGACGGTCGTGCCTTCGGCTTCTTTCGGATCGGCCAAACCCTCGGAGCCGGTGACGATCTTCATCACGCCCGAACGCAGCTCTTTCGCAGATGCAAAAACCGGAATGTAGTTGTTGTAACTCTTGCTCATCTTGCGGCCGTCCACGCCGGGAACGAGCAAGCTCTCTTCGTATTTGATCTCGGGGACGACCACTGTGCCTTCGCCGAAAAGATGATTGAGTCGTGTTGCAACATCGCGCGCGAGCTCAATGTGCTGCTTCTGATCTTTGCCCACTGGAACGATATTGCAGTCGAAGAGCACGATGTCGGCGGCCATCAGTGCCGGGTAGTTAAAAATACCTGCGTTCGGCGATTCGCCGTGGGCGATCGCATCTTTGTACGCGTGCCCACGTTCGAGCTGACCTGCCGCCAGCAAACAATCAAAGATCCACGTGAGCTCGAAGACCTCCGGAATATGCGACTGGCGATACAAGATGGTGCGCGCGGGATCGAGCCCGCATGCAAGCCACGTCGCGGCCACGTCGTAGACATCGCTGCGCATCGACTTCGGATCGTGATTGGACGTAAAGGCATGATAGTCGGCGATGAAGTAGAGCGAGCGATACGACTCAGCCAGCTCGAGCGCTGGTTTGATGGCGCCCAAATAGTTGCCGATATGCGGCGTGCCCGTGGGTTTAATACCGGTTAGCGAGGTCTTCACGGCCTGAACGTTGCCGTGACACGAACAAACGAGCAAGCTCTGTGCGCATGACGGATCGACCTTTTCGAGTTCTTGGAATTCAGCAGATCGCCATCGGTAGCACCGACAAGACTAAGCTGAGGCGCTTGTGGGTCGATCTTCTGGGGCTGCAGCTGACGGGCAATTTTCGTAGCGAGCGCGAGAACGTCGACGAAGACATCGCCGTGACGGGCCGGGGACCCTTTCGCGTGGAAGTCGACCTGATGCAGCCGGTCGACGCGCAAAAGGCACCCAAGGTCCATGAGCCCGCGCTCAATCATGTGGGGCTCTGGATCGACGATATCCACAAGGCTGTCGCGTGGCTGGGTGAGCAAGGAGTGCGATTCGCGCCGGGTGGTATCCGAAAAGGCGCGGCCGGACATGAGGTGTGTTTCATCCACCCCAAGGGCAACGATGAAAAGCCATTCTCCGGTGAGGGGGTGTTGCTCGAGCTCGTCCAAGCGCCGAGTGAAGTGATTTCGGCGTTCGACGCATTCTCGGCCACCCATGACGCGTGGGAAATAACATGAACTTTTGGCGACGGATTTCTTTGCGGCACGCCGGATGGGCGTTGGGTTTCGTGTGCGTGTGGTCGGTAACGACGGAAGCGCGAGCCGATCGTGTGGTGCTCTTCTCGCCCGGCGGCTCGGCCGCCGAAGTGCGGCGCCTGAGCGTTGAGACGTTGATGACGAGCACGCTGCGTGATCTCGGCCACGATGTGGTTAGCGGCGCGGGCATTCAGCACGGAAGCGTAAGTGGTGTGCCTACGACTGAAGCGCAGATGGTCGAAGTCGCCAACGCCAACCAAGCCCTCTGGGTCGTCACGTCCGAGGTCAATCCGCTCGCGGGGCAGTATCGCTTGCACGTGACTGCGGGCTACACGCTCGTACGCCGCGTTGAGTCGCTTGAAGTGAACGTCGTTGTGGCCGACGAGCAAGCACGAATTCGCGATGTGCTGCAGAGCATGATTCGTGCGCCCGGCCTCGGCGACGACGCGCTTCGTCTGACAGAAGAAGCCGCGCCAGCCAACCCCCAAACCGACGCACAACGCGCGGAAGCGGAACGGGAAGCACGCGAACGCGCGCAACGCGAAGCAGAAGCCGCGGCGGCACGCACGGCTCTCGCGGAACGCGAAGCTGCACGTGCTCGCGATGAAGCAGCAGCCCGTGAACACGACTTTGAAAATCGCCCGCGCTACGGCGCCGATCCTGAACGTCCATGGATCGGCCAAGTCGGCTTGGGAATGATCTCACTCGCGTCGCACGATGCAGCTCGCGCCGGCGGCTTTCTTTGGAACATGCAGTTTCGCGTCGGTCATGGCTTTGCAAGCGCGCCTGGCCTCGAGCTGCGGGGCGGCTTCGACATTGTGGGGGGCGCTGCATCGGGATTCGCGCTCAACGTCGGCGGCGTCTACCTCGGAAGCTTTTTCGCAGCACCCGTCTACATCGGCGGCGGCGCGGAGCTCGGCCTCTTCTTGAACACCACGGGCGCACGCGACGCGGGCCTGCTCTTGCGTGCGAGCGCGATCGTCTCATGGCGGGTAGGGCCGCGCTTCTTCCTCGAAGGTCTCCTGCCCGAAATAAGCTACCTCTCCCTAGGGGGGGGCATCGTAGGCATCGGCCTAAGCGTCCGCGCGGGCGTCCGCTTCTAAGCGCGTTTGGCTTTTGCCCAGACCGTGTCTTTCGTCCTCGCTCGAGTCGGTCATGTGCTTTGCAGCACACTCCCTCCTCTCGCTGCGGGCGCGTCCACGTTCAGGGCAAAATCCCGCACGCGCAATACACGCCTTCATGCGGACCGATCCCTTCGCATCCACTTAGGGAATCCTTGTGAAGGAACACACGATTCCGTGCCTAGTTTCTTCATTGGCATTCGCCGAAGCGGATGCGAAAGGCGTCGGACGACTCTCTATGCCTTCGGATGAACCTACGAAGAAACTAGCGGCGGTGCCGTGTGTCTTTCCCCGCGAGCTGGGACCGCGTACGGCGCGAGCAACGATAATGAGGGCCAACGTTGCGAAGATGGTCGCTACTCGAAGTCTAGGAGTGGTCGTTGCGAGTGCCGCACGCATGCCTTTCGCGAGGAGGAAGGCTACACGGCACCGTCGCGTAGCTTTTCGTTTCAGCCGCACGCATGCCTTTCGCGACTGGGAAGGGACACACGATTCCGGGACGTAGAGTTTCGTTCTAGTTCGAACGCAGTAGCAGCTGCGACATGCCGTATTCGTAGAAGCTGACCATGTGGGTGGCGAGGACGGCTTCGAGGCGGGCGCGTGCGGCGGCTGTGTCGTTGGCAGCCATGAGACGGGTGGCTTCGTAGAAGTTTGCTTCGGCTTCTTGTCCACGCGTGGTTGCCATTCCGAGCAGCGCTTGGAAATTGATTTGGCCAGCGCCGAACTTTGCGAGCGCGCCGTGCCAGCCCGCTGCGCCGACCATTTGATGCAGCGTCGAATCCACGTCGCTGTCGGTGGTGGCGTGCGCGCGTGCTGCCACGGTTTTTACCCATAGCGCGAAGTAGACTTTCCACTCCGGCGGAACGGAAAGCTGTCGCTGCGCTGTGCGATAGACGTCTTGCGCGAGCGGCAAATCCGGCGTTGCCGCAGTCACGAGATGGCAGAGGGCGATCGTATAAACAGCGATCTGGCCTACGCCCGCGTTCAACGTGCGTCGTAGTGCGATAGCTGCTTCGTCGTGGCGTCCCAGCTGGTCGAGCAAGATAAATTTATGCACGTCGATGAGCGCGGCATCGCTTGGCTCCTCGGGCGTCACTTGTGCCCATTCGCCAAGGGCCTGCTCGTACATGCGGCGAGCTTGATCAGCGTTGCCTGCGAGCTGAAATCCATCGCCCAAAAGCTCGAGCGTGTTCGCGCGCGGAGCCCCGTGGTCTGCCGTGTGATCGAGGGCCCGACGGTAGTACTCGACGGCGTGCGCAGGGTCTCCCATACGCAAATGCAACGTGCCGAGCTGAATCAACGCTTCGGTCGATTCGCGCGCTGCGACGCTCGCTTCGAAGTGCCTTCGCGCTTCCTCGAGATCGCCCGAGCCCATGCTCGACATCCCGATCACGAGATGCAGTGCCTCGGCCGCGACCGGTGGTTGGCTATCCGGGAAACGGCGTGTGCGTTCGTCCAGAATCTGTTCCGCTTCTTCAGCGATCGTGCGCATCTGCAAAGAGTCTGCACCCTCGCTGGACAGGTAACGGTCAATCAGGCTGCTAAGCACCTGAAGCGCTTCGTCGTACAGAGTGCGTTCCGCCGGTGCGAGATGAATCGCATCCGAGTAGTAAACCGTAGCGTCGACGTAGCGTTCTTCAATCGCGGCAATACGTCCCAAGCATTGTGGGTAACGCGGGTCAGTGGGATTACGCCGTTGGCCTAGACGGCATAGCGCCAAGGCCACATCCACACGTCCGAGCTCCTCCTCCATGAATCCGCGTGCAAGCGTCAGGAGTGCTTCGTCCGCCTCATTTCCATCCGATTGGGCATCGCGAATCACACGCACGAGCTGGGCCTCAGTCGCGGCCGCTCCGCCCATCTCCTGCACGTGGCTGAGCGCGGAAGCGAGATCGCCCTCCGCTAAATAGGCGGCGGCAACATCGAAAGGCGCGCGCGTGAGCGCAATATTCGCCATTCGGTACTCTTCAAGAGTCATCCCGCCCGCAAACGCCCGTCCTCCCTCCGGCGAAAGCAGACGCGTAAACGCAGCGCGGCGCTCGATGATGAGCTGTGTCAAACGGTCTAGAACCGCCGTCGCGGGTGTAAGGCGTGCGTGGATCTCCCACACCTCGACGAGACCATTCATACGCTCAGGAACGCTCGGCAGATTGGCGCGCACTTCGACACCCCACGCCGCAAGCTGGTCGTACGCCTGCTGTGCCTGCGCGTTGTCGCCGATGCTCGCAAGCACGAGCCACGCAGAGAGCACTTCGCCTTCTTCGCCGCTCGGTGAGCCATGCTCCACAATCCACGACGCAAGTCCGCGTAACGTTGGCGACAGGCGATGCTCCGTAAAGTCGTCCGGCGTGTAGAACTCGGTGATGGAACGGAAATGCTCGACGACCTTCCGGTAGTCGCCCGCTTCGAGAATGGGGCCGGACTGGCCTACGAGATAGGCGACGATACGGTCGCGCAGCGCCCCCCGCGCTTCATCGTCGAGGGCCATCTGATGAAAGGCGCGCACGCCCGCGCTGAACGTGGCGTCGGTGATAGTGGCCGGCGCATCGACCGAGGGAGTGGTCCGCCCACCTTGGACGCTTGCGCCGCAGCCGCACAACACCGAGACGCCGAGACCAAGTACGAGTACGAAACGTTTCATCGAATTCGCTACCTTCGCGCGCACGATAGCACTGGAATCATCTTCCCAGGGGCCAGCTCTTTGACGGAGCGCTGCCCGCACTGTACTTCCCGAACCGTGAACCGCGAAGAACGCGCGCCCATCCACATTGCCTGGGCTTTGTTGGCGACCCTTGTGGCCTTTGTGCTGTTGGTTCTTTTGTTCCAGGGGACCGCGCAACTCCGCGTGGTAGGCCGCCATGAGTCCTACAGCGAGGCGCTTTCCGCCGTGCAACGATCGCCTCTTACGCTAGGGCTTGTGCAGGCCGCAGCGTTTGGTTTGGTGCTCCTGCTGGGCGTGCGTATCTTTGCGGGGCCGAGCGCATCGCTCCGCACTACGCTCAACGTAAGACCTGTTCCATCGCGCGTGATGTTCTTGGCATTCGTGGCAGGCATGGGTTTGCAGATCCCCCTCGCCGAGCTCGCCAACCTCATTCAGATCGTGGCGCCTATGTCGCCGGAGCAAATGGCGCTGCAGGCTGAGCTCTTCGCATCCACGGATCCGAAAGCGATCCTGGCGCTCTTCTTTGCAGTCGTGCTCGTTGCGCCGTTTACGGAGGAGCTCTTCTTTCGCGGTTTGATTCTGCGGGGCGTGACACAACGCCACGGCAAGCTCGTTGGGTGGTTGGGTAGCTCTGTGCTCTTTGGTCTCTCGCACCCCGGTGCGATCGCCACCATCCTCTACTCGATGCTGGCGGGCGTAGCCCTTGGCTTTGTGGCGATGCGCACGCAATCGATCCTCGCGTCGCTCGTCATGCACGCCGGGGTCAATTTTCTTCCAATTGCGCTGCCAAAACGCGTCCTACCGATTGCGGGGTTCAACGTTCCGAGTGAGTTGCTCATGCATGTGCCGGCCCCTATCGTGATAGGCTCGCTCGCGATCACGCTGGTCGCGCTCGCGTTCTTGGTTCGATACACCGAGCTCACACCGAATGACGACTGACACCCACAGCCCCGCACCGCGTCTCGGTCTCTCCCTCAGCGGAGGTGGCATCACCGGTGCGATGTACCAAGTTGGTTGCGTCGCCGCGCTCGAAGACGGCGTCGAGAACTTTCACACGACTGACATCGACGTATTCGTTGGCACATCCACCGGTGCCGCAGTTGCAACGTGTCTGGCGGCGGGCTTGTCGGCTCAGCGCATGTATCGCGCGCTGCTCGATCCCTCGGACGACTTCTTCCCGTTGCAACGCAATCATGTCGCCCGCATCGATCGCGCCGAGTGGAAACGTGTAGGAACAACTGGCTTGTCTGCAGCACGCCGCTTGGTGTCGTCCGTTACGTCGCGTCTCTTGAAGACCAACGTTTGGGAGGAGCTCGATCGTTTTTGGGATTCGCTTCCCGCGGGCGTCTTCACGCTGGAACCCTTCGAAGCGTTTTTCGCCGAGTTCATGGCGCGACGCGGGATCCCACCTCATTTTGCGCAGATGCCGCGAAAACTCGTCGTGGTTGCCAGTGACCTCGACGCAGGTAGTCGCGCTTGTTTCGGGATGGGCGAGCTTGGCAAAATCCCGGTGGCACGCGCAGTCGCCGCTTGTTGCGCAATTCCAATTCTCTATGCACCGGTGCGCATCGACGATCGCGATTACATCGAGGGCGGCGGAGGCGATAACGCGCACATCGATATCGCGGCTGACGCGGGCTGTGATTTGATTCTCATTGTCAATCCGCTCGTACCCATTCGCACCGACCACGATCAAGCGTCCATCCCCACCGGGCATGGGCGCATGACGCGAGTTCGCGACAAGGGTCTGCTCTGGGTCTATCACCAAGCGTGGCGCACACGGACTGAAACACGCCTGCGTCAAGGCCTCGCACGCTTTCGCACAGAGAATCCCCACATCGAAATCGCGCTCATCGAACCCGAGCACGAAGCCGCGACCATGTTCATGTACTCGCCGATGAACTTCGCAGCGCGCCGCGCGATCCTCCAAGATGCCTATACCTCCACAATGAAAAAGTTGAAGACAGAGGGCTCGCCGCTACGCACCGCTCTGTTGGCGCGCTCGTTTCAAATCAAGGAGTAGGCATGTCGCACACGCGGTTTTCGCCTAATTTGACCGGAAGACCGCGCATCTACGCGCATCGCGGCTCGTCGCTTCGTGCGCCCGAGAATACGATGAAGGCGTTCGCGCTGGGGCTCGAGGAGGGCGCTGACGGCATCGAGCTCGACGTACGTAGGTGCGCTTCGGGTGAAATTGTCGTCGCGCACGATGCCGATCTTTTGCGCACGGCGGGTGTGAACGAACGCATTGTCGATCTGAGCTACGAGCAGCTGCGCACGCACGACGTCGGAAGTGGTGAGCGCGTGCCGCGCCTTGATGACGTGCTCGACATGACGATCCCGCGTGGCGGGCTCATCAACGTCGAAATCAAAGCTGACGGGGACGACAAACTGCGTCTTGCGCGCAGCGTCGCTCACGTATTGAAACGTCGCGCCCACAAAGACCGGGAGTTTGTCTTGCTTTCCACGTTTCACCCCATTGTGTGCGGGATATTGCGGGCGCTTGTACCCGCCGTGCCTGTGGGCTTTCTCTTCGAGAATGACGCGCAGGGCCGTGCGCTTGGCTCGTTTGCGCCAATGCTGCTGCGCGTCGCTGCGGTTCATCCACACTCTGCAATGGTGAGCGAGCAATCGGTCGCCCGTTGGCGCAAGCAGGGCTATCTGATGAATGTGTGGACGGTGGACGATCCCGGCGAGGCTCGCCGCCTCGCCAGTCTGCGCGTCGACGGACTCATCACCAACGATGTGCGGGGCATCCGAGAATCTTTGATGAATCCGTAACAAATTCGCAGCATTCCCGTCAGAACGCCGCTTGACGGTTCAGCGGCCCACACCTAGAGACTGACCGACAATTCAATCAACGATCAAAAATCGTGTAATTACATAGCTGATATGCCGCGTACCGCCGAAGACAACCAGCGAATTAAAGACGAACGTCGCGAGGACATCCTCACGGCGTCACGCACTGTCTTCGCGCGCAAGGGTCTCTCCGCCACCAAGATGAGTGACATCGCGAGCGCGGCCGGGCTCTCGTACGGCCTCGTCTATCACTACTTCGACAGCAAAGAAGAGATCTTCGCCGAGATCGTGCGTCACGCGGTGCAAGACACACTCAACTTCGCGTCATCCGTCGATGTGTCCGACGCATCGCCGCTTGAGAAACTGCGCGCCTTCTGCGAGTTCAAAATTCAGAAGAGTGTGCATCGGCCCGAGATGCACCTGATCATCACGCAGGCGTTTGCTACCGACGCCCTGCCGCCCGAGGCGCTCGCCGCAATTCGGCAATACGGTTCGAAGATTTCAGAAACAGTTCGCTCGTGGATCCAGCAGGGGCAAGAGACAGGTCACATCATCGAAGGCGATCCCGTCGAGCTTGATATGGCTTTGTTCTGCGCCCTTCAAGGACTCGCGATGCTTCAAATGTGTAGCCGCGTCGTGCCTCGGGGGATGCCCAGCGTAGACACTTTTTTGCGCATGTTGTCGGTGCGAGGAGACCTCTCATGATGGCGCGTTGGGGTTTGAATGTAAGTGTTGGCGTAGTTCTGCTCATGGCGTCTTTTGCTGGGTGTAAGAGCGAGGCGGCAGCGCCAGCTCCATTGCGACCTGCGGATGAGAGTGCAGCGATTCGCGTGGGTTCGGTTGCGACCGAAGCGCGCACCATTCCGCGCACGGTTGAAATCACAGGAACGCTGCTCGCGAACCAACAGTCCGACGTCACACCCATCGTCGGTGGACGCGTCGTTGAGGTGCTTGTTGAGCGTGGCGATGTTGTCGAAGAAGGCGCACCGCTCATTCGTCTACGCGATGTCGATTATCGCCTTCAGATGACCGCTGCTCAGGCGCAACTCGAGCAGGCGCGGGCGCGTCTTGGCCTCGCGAATGACGCTTCGGTCATGCGCGCAGAAGACACCGCGGAAGCGCGTACCGCCCAAGTCAACCGAGAGCTCGCTGAGTCGACTTTCCGTCGCGCCGAAACGCTGCACTCGCACGGCGCCATGAGCGACGCCGATCGCGATCGCGCCTATGCGTCGTTCGTGGCCGCACGTGAGCAGTATCAGGGAACGTTGAATACGATGCGTGGCGCGGTCGTCGCGCTGCAAAGTGCGCGTGTTGCCCTGCAGCAGGGGCAGAACGCGGTGCGTGACTCGCTCGTGCGCGCGCCGTTCGCGGGTGAGATCGCGGACCGCTACATCGAGGTCGGTGAGTACGTAACGCCGGCGATGCGCGTTGTCAGCCTTGTCGCCACGAAGCCGCTTCGACTCGAAGTGCAGATTCCGCAAGAGCAAATCGGTCTCGTGCAACGTGGGCAGAGCGTGGAAGTCCGCGTCGACGCGTTTCCGGATCGCGTCTTTCACGGTGAGGTCCACTACATCAGCGCTGCTGTCCGGCAGGACACACGCGGTCTCGTTGTGGAGGCGGTCGTCCCCAATGACGACGGCGCACTTCGGCCTGGCCTCTTTGCGAGCGCGCGCATTCTGCTAAGCGGCACGCAGGACGTCGTGGCCGTGCCCGTGGCAGCAGTCCTCGACAACGCGGGCACGCACCGAGTCTTTGTCATTGAAAACGGCCGTGTGTCAGAGCACGTGGTTACCATTGCCGACCGCAACGCCGAAACGGTTCTCGTGCGCGACGGCGTTCCGCGCGGTGCACACCTCGCCACCGGCACCCTGGATCGCCTGTCCGACGGCCAACGCATTCAGCAGCAGAACTAACAGGGAGCGAGACTTTCTATGCAATGGCTCGCAGCGGTATGCGTTCGTCGCCCCGTCTTCACCTGGGTTCTCATCCTCTCGCTCATCGTCGTAGGCATCGCGAGCATGATGGGCCTCGGCGTCGACCGTTTTCCCAACGTTGACTTCCCGGTCGTGATCGTCACGACCGTTCTGCCGGGCGCCTCGCCGGAGCAGGTGGAAACGGAAGTCTCCGACAAGCTCGAAGAGTCGATCAACTCGATTGCAGGTCTCGAAGAACTTCGGTCGATTTCGTACGAAGGCCTTTCGGTTGTCGTCGCGCGTTTCGATCTCGACAAGAATACCTCCGAAGCTGCCCAGGAAGTTCGCGATCGCGTCAACCGCACCCTCTCGCTCCTGCCCGAAGGCATCGAGCAGCCGCGGGTCGAGAAGAACGATCCTGACGCGGCGCCCATTATGCTCATCGCGCTTTCATCGAATCACTCGATGCGCGAGATGACCGAGTACGCAACGCGCCGTTTGCGCCGTCGTATCGAATCGTTGAACGGCGTTGGCGGCGTTACGGTTGTGGGTGGTCGCGATCGCCAGATCGATGTCGTCGTAGATCCGGCGCGCTTGCAGGGCTTCGGCATGACCGTCGCCGACGTACAGCGCGCGTTGATGATGCAAAACGTCGAAATCCCCGGCGGCCAGGTAAATGAAGGCTCGCGCGCTATTCAGCTGCGCGTCCAGGGCCGTCTGCAGCGCGTCGAAGACTTTAGGAGCATATCGATTGGTCGTCGGGGCGACCTTTCGGTGAACTTGGCGGACGTTGCCACCGTGACGGATGCCGAAGCAGAAGCCGAGTCGGCTGCGACAGTGAATGGCAACGACGTCGTTATTCTCGCGGTGCGAAAGCAGTCGGGCACCAACACGGTTGCTGTTGTGGATGCCTTGCGAGAGCGTGTAGAAGAAGTACGTCCCGAGCTTCCGACGGGCTTCGATCTACGCATCGTGCGCGACGAAAGCGAATTCATTCGCAACGCGATTCACGCTGTGGAGGAGCACTTGGTGCTCGGCTCGATCTTTGCGGCTCTCGTTGTTCTCGTCTTCTTGTGGAACGGCCGCTCGACCTTGATCGCAGCGCTCGCGATCCCGTCGTCAATCATCGCGACCTTCACGCTCATCAAGGCCATGGGTCTGACGCTCAACACGATTACCCTGCTCGCGTTGACGCTGGCTGTCGGTATCGTCATCGACGACGCGATCGTGGTGCTCGAAAACATCGTGCGTTTCATTGAAGAGAAGGGAATGGAGGCGCGCAGAGCTGCCATTCTTGCTACGAAGGAAATCGGCATGGCCGTTCTAGCGACAACGTTGTCGCTTGTCGCCGTCTTCCTCCCGGTTGCATTCATGGGCGGCATCGTCGGTCGTTTCATGAAGAGCTTCGGCTTCACCATGAGCTTTGCGATTATCGTGTCGCTCTTTGTCGCGTTCACACTGACGCCGATGCTTTCGTCTCGCTGGCTAAAAGGCAGCATGAAGCCCAGCGGCAAGAGGCATCACGAGGAGGAAGAAGACGACATCTTTGCCGAGCACGTGGATCCGGCACCCGGCCCGCGCAAGGAGGAGATCGAAGAGTTCAAAGGATGGCGCAACGGTACGCGTCAGGCCCCAGAAGGTTTCGAATCGCACGACCAGGCCAAGGGCATCTACGGACGCATTGAGAAGGCGTACTTGCGCTTGCTTGCGTTTTGCATGTCGAAGCGCTGGGTCGTTGGTATTGCGATTGCCATCTCGGTTGGTAGCTGCTTCCCACTTGGCCAAGTAGTTCAGAAGAACTTCTTACCGCTTGATGACGAGTCGCGTTTCGAGATTTCGCTGCGCGCCCCCGAAGGCACCAGTCTCGAGCAAACGCAAATCATTGCTGACCGAATGGCACGCGATGTTCGAACGGTGCCCGGTGTTTCTTACACCGTCATCACGACCGGAAGCCCGGCGGGAGATCCTTCAGGTCGGGGTCCGAATCAGTCCTCGATCTTCGTCATGCTCAAGAGCCCGACACAACGTGCGACAACTCAGCAGGACATCATGGTGCGTGTTCGCACGCAGATCGTACCGCGATTCGAGTCCTATCATTTGCGGGCACTCATCTCGCCGGTCAACGTCTTTGGCGGTTCCAGCGCTGACTCAGCTGCCATTCAGTACGTGATGCGTGGCCCTGAGCTTGAGCGTCTCGCTGAGTACTCAACGGCCTTGCTTGAACGCGTGAGGCACATTCCTGGCGTCGTCGACGCTGATACCACGCTGATCACTGGCAAGCCCGAGTATGTCGTGCGCATCGATCGCGCGCGTGCTGGAGATTTAGGTGTATCGGTTTCCGATGTTGCGCTTGCGCTACGCACCTTGGTTGGTGGCCAGGAGATCACGACCTACAACGAAGGCGGGGAGCAATACGAAGTGCATCTTCGCGCAACCGAGGAGTACCGTTCGAGCCCCGAGCGTATTCAGCAGATGACGGTACAGTCTTCGACAGGACGCACTGTACGGCTCGCGGACGTTTGCTCGATTGAGCTGGGCGCGGGCCCATCGTCCATCAATCGCTTGTCGCGTCAGCGTCAGGTCACCGTTTACGCGAACGTCACGCCCGGTACGTCGGAGGCGGCGGTCATTGCACAGTTCGACGCTGCTCGTGAGCAGTTGCATATCGCGCCTGGCTACCAGGCAGAGCTGGCCGGTCGCTCCAAAGAGCTTGGGCGCGCGTTCGCAAGCTTCATCACGGCCTTCGTGCTCTCGCTCGTTTTCATGTACCTGGTGCTGGCGGCGCAGTTCGAGAGCTGGATCCACCCGGTCACGATCTTGATCGCGTTGCCGCTCACGGTTCCGTTCGCGCTCTTCTCATTGGTCGTGTTGAACCAATCGATGAACATCTTCTCGACCCTGGGCATCTTGGTGCTCTTCGGCATCGTGAAGAAGAACGGCATTCTTCAGGTCGATCACATGCGCTCGTTGCGCCGTCAGGGCCTTTCGCGCGCCGACGCCATCATGATCGGTAATCGCGATCGTCTGCGCCCGATCTTGATGACGACGGTCGCATTCGTCGCCGGCATGATCCCCCTCGTCGCATCGTCGGGCGCTGGCGCAGGCACCAACCGCGCGATGGGCTCCGTCATCATCGGCGGTCAAAGCTTGTCGCTCTTGCTCACGCTAGTCGCAACCCCGGTCTTCTTCACCTGGTTCGACGACATCGCTCACTCGCGCGCCGTCGCATGGATCAAGCGCATGATTGCTGCACCGATTCGCGCCATCGACAGCCTCTTCGACCGCAAAAAGAAGAACGTCGCCGTGCACGATCTCGCCGAAGAACACACCAACATCGACGACCCCGCCAACCGCCCCGCAGAGTAGGGACACGCTCCCCGCCGAAAACAAGCGTGATTACATGGATTTGCGAATCAACTCTGGCCGCGCGAATTGATACCTCGATGTGGAAGTGGTATCAAATTCGCGCGGCCAAAATCGCTCTGTAAGTCGTTGAAAAGACAGGCCCGCTGGGGAGGGAGCGTGTCCCCAGCTTCCCGACTCGGTCTGTAAGTGGTTGAAAAGAAACGCGCGCCGGGGAGGGAGCGTGTCCCCGTTAGAGTGAGGAGAGGAACGCGACAAGGGCGGCGCGGTCTTCGGCGCTGGCGCTTGAGACGGCGGCGCGTGCGGTGGCTGCTTCTGCGTCGTGGGCGGCGATGGCATCCTCGATGGTGAAGGCGCGGCCGTCGTGCATGTAGGGGGCGGTTTGCGCGAGGCCCCACAGTGGCGCGGTGCGGAACTCGCGCGGCGTTGCGTTCCCATCGGTGATGCCGCGTGCTTCTGGCGACGCGACGTCGTGCAAGAGCACATCGCTATACAAAGGCACGGGCATCCCCATTCGCGTTGGTAGTAATGGCGTATGGCAGCTCGCGCAGCCGAACGTCGTAAACATCAGTTCGCCCTGCGCCTCGCGCGCAATATCGTGGTGGGTGCGCGGGGGAGGCGCGAGAGTGCGCATGTACGCAACAAGCGTGCGTACGTCTTCAATCGACACTTCGGGATCGGCAAACTCGTCGTCGTCGCGCAGAGTTCCAAACACGCGCCCATCTTGCACAGGCAACGTGATTCCCATCTCCGCTGATAGTGCGTCACGTGCGAACTCGTCAAGATCTGGGATTTGCGCTTTCCATCCGAACCGACCCAAGCGCCCATCCGCGAGGATGTGTGCGCGCCCGGAAATGCCGTCCCCATTCAAATCGTCCGCATCTTCCGCAGCGCGAATCGTGTCGTCGCCAATAAGCTCGATGCGTCCTAAGCCGTAGATCGCGGGAGTTTGTCGCAACTCGATTACGTTGGCAGTGTCGTCAAATGCACCGCGAACGCTTCCATCCACCGAGTGGCGATGCGCAATCGTGCCTATTGTCGGCGCAGTGAAAGCGCCATCGGTGTCGAGCATGCCGTGTCGCACAACGTTCACATCAAACGCGCCGGCCCCGCCGATTGTCGGCGTGGAATGACAGCCACGACAAGAGTCACCGTTGAAGAGCGGCCCCAGCCCAACGCCAAAGCCAAAATCGCGATCGAAGACTTCGCGACCGGCGAGAAAATCGGCGATCGGTGTCTCGAGCAGCCCTGCGACAGGTCCGCCATAGCTGCCCACTTCGCCGACCAGAGTACCCGATGGAACCGTGCCGGTTCCGCGTGTGTTGCGACCACCAAGCGAAAGAAGAAACTCAACAAGGTCATCACGCGCATCGGGCGCCATAGCAACATATGCGTCGCGAGCTTGTGCTGCCTCGCCACCGTGCGCGCGAATCGCTTCGTCGAGCGTGTCGGCGCGTCCGTCGTGCAAATACGGTCCAGCGGCAGCGACTCCCCACAGTGGCTGCGTACGATACTCGTACGCAATCGCGAATCCCTGGACGATTCCATCGGCGAGCTCGGGTCCCATGTCGTGCAAAAGCAGATCGGTGTACGCGGGAATGCCCCCGCGCGGGCCCGCCAGTGATGCAACGTGACAGCTTGTGCAATGCGCATCGGCGAAGAAGCCGCGCCCACGTTCACTTTGCACGGTGGGCGCATCGGGGGTCGGCGCAGCCAAGAGCAGGGCGAATGACATCAGATCCACGATGTCACCACGCGCAAGCTCGGGGTCAGAGACGCCATCGTCATCAGCGACGTCAGAGCTCGGCGGGCCAACGATGGGAATCGGTAACGCCGCGCGATCGGCGTCGGTGAGGCCCAACGAAGTTAGCCCCATATGATTGAACATTGGCCCACGAACAAATTGCTCGATCGTTACGTTCTGGGCTTTGCGTCCGAAACGCCCGACTAGATCGTGATCAACATTTGCGATGCCACTTATGCCGTCGTGATCGGAGTCGTAGGGATCCTCGCGCGAACGCAGTTCGGCATCCGGTATTTCTGACAGCAAGCCCGTGCCGAAAAACGGAATCGCATGCCGTGTGGCCGTAACCACCGTCTCCGGATCGGAGGGCTCTCGACCATCGACAAGCGAGTACTCTTGCGCATCGCCGTTCGAACCGAGCGGTTCGAACCCATGATCGGGCTCGCGAAATTTCCCGACCATCAAAAAATTCCGATAGCGTCCCGATGCACCGCCAAGCGCTGGCCGCTCGTGGCAGCCCCCGCACGACGTCGCGTTGATAGATGGACCCAGTCCATCCGCCGGCGTGAACTGGCGAAGAGCGACCAAACGCCCGCGTTCAAACGCCGCCGCATCCTCTGCGGACAGACCGGGCAAAGGCCGGCCCAATGGCGCGAAAATCCCGTCCGCGATCGCAGGCTCGCTCGGCGCTGCATTGCTGCACGCACTAAGGCAAACGATGAAAAACAGTCCGAGGCGCATGCGACGTTTCAAGCGGCTGCAAATCTTACGCCGATCGGACATCCACGCTAGGCGCAAGCAGGAGTGCCTTTCCGAGCCTGACCAGCCGCGCACGTTACGTTGCTAACGGCCCTGGGCCAGTTCACTAACGCATCAAACGCGAACGACTTCGTATACACCGTCGATCTTCTGCAGCGACCGCATGAGCAAGCGCAAGCGCGCAACGTCGCTGACTGCAAACTGAAAGAGGTTCACCGCGCGGCCGTCGTCGCCCGTACGGCAGTTGGCTTCGCTGATGTTGACGCCGCGTTCGGTGAACTCGGCCGACACACGCGCCAAGATGCCAGGGCGATTGGCCGTGACGACGCGCAAGGACACCGGGCGATCCACTTTGCTGCCTGTCGACCAACTCACCGCAATGCGACGCTCCGGATCGAGCTCCATCGCTTTACGACACTCGCGGCGATGAATGGTGACTCCGCGTCCACGTGTAATCCAGCCGGTGATTGCGTCGCCCGGGACTGGACTGCAACACGCGCCGAAACGCACCAGGACGTCATCGAGGTCAGCGATGCGAATCGAGGTGTCGGCATCTTTGCCGGTGACTCTACGAACGGTGCGCTCGATGAAGCCGGGCTTCAAGTTCTCCGGCATTGGAGCGCTCGCGTCAGCGGGCAAGAGCTCCTTTACGACTTCGCTCGCCGCGAGCTTGCCGTAGCCAATCTGCGCGTACATCTCTTCGATGCTGCCGACGTCGCGCAGCTTGCCGATGACCGAGTCGAGGTCGCCGCTCTTCACGATGCGCGCGAACGACATATCGCGCTTGTGCATCTCGCGCTCGAGGAGCTCGCGGCCGAGTTTTACACTGCGTTTGCGCTCCTCGGCCCGTACGAAGGTCCGCACTTTGGAGCGCGCTTTCACCGTCGCCACAAATTCCAGCCAGTCTTTCGAGGGCTGCTGGCCGGGCGAGGTCATGATGTCGACCGTATCGCCGTTGCGAAGCTGATAGCGCAAAGGAACGATCGCTGCGTTCACGCGTGCGCCCGAGCAGTGATGCCCGATGTCCGAGTGAATCGAGTAGGCGAAATCGATCGGCGTAGCTCCACGCGGGAAAACTTTCACGTCGCCCTTGGGCGTAAACACGTAGACCTCTTCATGGAAGAGATCGCCTTTCACCGAGTCGATGAACTCCGCCGGATCCTGCACGTCCGACTGAAACTCCATCATCTGACGAAGCCAACTGAAACGTGCGGCGTCTTTTGCATCAAGGCCGCCGGTCTTCTCTTTGTACTGCCAATGCGCGGCGATGCCGTTCTCGGCCGTGCGATCCATTTCGCGCGTACGAATCTGAACTTCGATGCGCTTGTGGCCGGGACCGATAACCGTCGTGTGAAGCGACTGGTAGAGGTTGGGCTTTGGAAGCGCGATGTAATCTTTGAAGCGACCAGGGATGGGCGTCCATTGCGAGTGCACGACACCGAGCGCCGCATAGCAATCCGACACGCTCTCCGTCACGATGCGGAAGGCCACGTAGTCGTAAATCTGCTCAAACTCGCAGTTGTTCTGGCGCATCTTGCGATAGACGGAATAAAGGTGCTTTTCGCGACCTTTTACGTCGACCGCGAAGCCTCGCTCGATGAGCATCTTCTCGATCTTGTGCGTGGTCTCGATGATGTAGCGCTCGCGATCCTTGACGACCTTGGTCGTCTTCTTCTTCAGATCGATATATGCATCGGGATACATATAGCTGAAGCTCAGATCTTCGAGCTCGCTCTTCAACCACTGAATACCAAGGCGACCGGCAAGCGGCGCGTAAATCTCAAGCGTCTCGGCGGCTATTCGCTCTTGCGCTTCGGGCTTCATGTGCTCGAGCGTGCGCATATTGTCCAAGCGATCGGCGAGCTTCACCAAAAGGACGCGGATGTCGCGCGCCATCGCCACGAGCATCTTGCGAAAGCTCTCGGCCTGCTGATCCTCCTTCGAGGTGAAATTGATCTTGCCGAGCTTGGTCACGCCGTCGACGAGGAACGCAACCTCTTCACCGAAGAGAGCGCTGATATCTTTTTCAGTCGCGCCCGTGTCTTCGACGACATCGTGAAGAAGCGCCGCGCACACGCTCGCTGCGTCCAGCTTCATGTCGGCGATAATTCCGGCGACACTGAGCGGATGAATGAAGTATGGGTCTCCAGACTTACGCAGCTGCCCTTCGTGCATTCGAGAGGAATACACGTAGGCCTTATTGATCAGATCTGTATCGGCAGCCGGGTGGTAGCTCTTGACCTTCTCGAGGATGTCGGTCAGTCGAACCATCTAAAAAAGTGCGAGCTTTCAGGAACTTACGGCTTAGAGCAGAGCGAGATTGCTAAGCATCGAACCCGCATCAATTCCATGCCACAACTTAGCACCCGACCCCCCCATGCGACAAGGTAACGGACTAGTGACGGGTAGCTCCCGCGTGTTTCAGAGGGCCTTCTTGTGAAGGCCCTACTTGACGCGATTCTCCAGCATCGGCGTAGGTTTGCGCCGCTGGTCTTGGGACTGGGCGGCGCTGTGGTCTTTCTCACGGTCCAGCGCGCGACGCCTCACGTAACACATGTGCACTTACGCTTTGCTGCACAGAACGACGTGCGCGAAGTGGAACTCGCGTATCTTGTCGGAGATGAGGCGGCCGTGACTTCGACCTTTCGCTACGACGAGAAGGCGCCTGTTCGAGTCGACTCGGATCCCTCCCTTTCGCCCGGTCGCTACACGGTGCGCATTTCACTGACGCACGCGTCTCGGGTGGAGGCGCTCGAGCGTGCACTGACGGTGCCGACCGATGGCGCGGTGACGTTCGACTTGTCAGGTGTGCAGTGAGCGAGGTCGGCACCCAATCAGGCACGCAGGGGGGTGGTTTCGGGCGCGCAATCGAACTTTCGCGCTGCACGTTGACCGTGATGAACGGCACCGAGCGCGGAAAAGAGGCGACCCTCGATGGAGATCTCTTTCGCATCGGCAAAGCAGCAGAGAACGATCTCGTTCTAACCGACTCGACGGTCTCGCGCGCACACTGCGAAATTACGCGAGACGCGAGCGGCTTTCTCGTTCGCGATCTGGGCAGCACCAACGGTACCTTGCTCGATGGCGCGCAGATCAAAGAAGCCTATCTGAAGAATGGCGCCGTATTGAGCGTGGGCCAGATCGAAGTGCGGGTGCGCTCGTACGCCGAGCGTATCGAGCTCATGCCGAGCGAGAAGTCGACGTTTGGTGAAGTCATTGGGCATAGCCTGCGCATGCGCGAGCTCTTTGGAATGCTCGAGCGACTTGCGCCCTCCGACGCGACTGTGCTGATTGGCGGTGAGACCGGCACCGGCAAAGATGTCCTCGCGCGATCCATCCACGCGGCTAGCCCCCGCGCGCAAAAGCCCTTCATCGTCGTCGACTGCGGCGCTGTGGTGGGATCGCTGATCGAAAGCGAACTTTTTGGGCATGAGAAGGGCGCCTTCACCGGCGCTGCGGCCATGCGCCAAGGCGCGTTCGAGCTCGCCAATCAAGGAACGTTGTTCCTCGACGAGATCGGTGAGCTGCCTTTGGATCTGCAGCCCAGGCTTCTTCGTGCGATCGAGCAGCGCGCGTTTCGAAGGGTCGGCGGCAATAAAGAGATTCGCGTCGACATTCGCGTTATCGCCGCGTCCAAGCGAAATCTGCGCATGGAAGTTGCGCGCGGAAAGTTCCGTGAAGACCTATTCTTCCGTCTTGCTGTCGTGGCTTGCGATCTGCCACCTCTGCGCGAGCGTCGCGATGACATCCCGCTGATTGTGGCGAAGCTTGTGCAAGTGCTCGCGCCCGGCGGCAATGCACCCAAGATCGCACCCGACGTAATGAACGCGCTTGCCGCCCACGATTGGCCGGGCAATGTGCGTGAGCTGCGCAACGTGCTCGAGCGCTCTCTTTATATGACGCAAGCGATGGGTGCAGCCGAGGTCAACCTCAGCACCGTGCCGCTCATGGCACTCAACAGTATCGCTAAGGAGCCAAGTGCAGCTCCGAACTTTGTCGTCGGTAAGAGCTACGGGGACACGCGGACGGAATGGGAGAACGTCTTTGAGAAAAGCTACGTGACGTGGCTGCTCAAACGGCATGACGGCAACATCTCCGCCGCGGCGCGGGAAGCCGACATGGATCGCAAATACCTGCACAAATTAGCCAGGAAACACGGCATCAAAGAAGGCGCCTAGGGTATTTGCCACGCACCGCTAAGTCGCTGCGTTTACTGGCCCCAGAGCTCCCAGTGCACTGTTTCCGTGTACATCGAAAAAGAGCCGTTGTTGGTGATGGTGATGGCTTCCACCACTAGGCGGATGAAGTCGATGGTGTGACCCGAGATCGCACCGAACGCGGTCGACTCGAGGACGCGGTTGCCGCCGCCGCCACTGCCGGCGTGCGTAGAGCTCAGGATGTCTTCCTCGAAGCTGTCGGTGAGGCAGGCAATCAACGAAGCGAAGTCCGGGTCGTTGGTGACGTTGAAGTCGAACATACCGGGCGCGGACCACGGAACGGATTCGCCGATGGGGCCAGAGGTGCACGTTCCGCCGTCAAACTCGATGACAAAAGAGAGCGTGCTGATGACGCCGGCCGTCCCGCCGCCGAGATTCGGTGACGTGAAGATCATCCCCAGCAGCACGGGGCCGGCGTCCGTTCCAAGATCGCGAGGCCCGGCATCTGGACCGCCAGCATCGCTCGCAGCGTCCATCGCGCCGTCCATAGGTGCTGCATCATCGACGGCTGAATCCTGGAGCTGCGCATCCAGGCTTAGATCGGCGCTGTCCGAATCGGCCGTACCAGCATCTTCTGGGAGCACCGACTCACCGCCCCCGCTGGCGCACCCGCTCGCCAGCATGAGCGCGAGGAGAAAGACACCGCGCGCGAGTCCAAATAGAAGTGCCACGCGAAACTAGAGCGCGACGTAGATGTTTTGGACGTCGTCGTCTTCGTCGACGCTGCTCAAGAAAGCTTCCACTTCAGTGCGTTGCGCATCATCGAGGGTGGTGACGGGGTTCTTCGCTTTCCAGATCAACTTGGCCGAGCTCACGGCCCACCCAAGCTCACCAAGCGCCTTGGCCACGGAGTCCACGTCGGTCGCGTTCGTGTAGAAAATCGTGGAGCCGTCTTCGCCGGCTTCGAGGTCTTGAGCACCGGCTTCGATTGCTGCTTCTTCGGGGTCGACGGTCTTGCCTTCGGGCGGTGAGGCATCGATCGAACCAATGTGAGAGAAGTCCCACGAGACTGCGCCGGAGTTGCCGAGCTGTGCTTTGCGAAAGAGGCCTTTGATGTTGGCCGAGGTTCGGTTCTTGTTGTCGGTTAAGCACTCGACGATGACGGGCACGCGGTGCGGCGTGAAGCCTTCGTACGTAACCGAGTCGTATTGAATGGTTCCGTCAGTGAGTCCGGCGCCCTTTTTGATCGCACGCTCGATCGTATCTTTGGTCATCGATTGCTTGCGTGCGGCTTCAAGAGCCATGCGCAAGCGCGCGTTGCCGTTCGGGTCAGCCCCGTCGCGCGCGGCGATGATGATTTCCTTGGCGAGCTTCGAGAAGATGCGACCCTTCGCGTTGGCTGAAGCTTCGCGGCCTTTTTGTTTCCACTGTGCGCCCATGGGGCAGCTTTGTAGCACGAGCGTTGGCTCGTGCACGAGCGCGCATGCAAGGTCCGTCGTTACGCTATTCGACGAAACTCTCTTGATAGTTCGGGTCTTCAATCGCAACGGCAGCCGCCGTCGGCACGAGGCGCTCGTAGCAATCGAGCATGACGGCAAGCTCGTTGGTTTCGCGGTGGCCGACACTGTTTTCGTACGCACCAGGATGGGGCCCGTGGGGAATTCCCGCCGGATGAAACGAAATACTTCCTGGGCCTACGCCGCGACGCGAGGTGAAGTTGCCGCGGCAATAGAACAAAAACTCATCCACATCGACGGATGAGTGAGGGTAGGGGCAGGGAATCGCTTCGGGGTGAAAGTCGACAAGACGCGGTACGAAGCTGCAAATGAGAGCGCCACGCGCTGCGAAGTTGCCGTGCCAAGTGGGCGGCAGGTGTACTTGTCCCGCGCGCGGTTGAAAATTCAAAATGGGAAACGCCCACGGATAAACGCTTCCATCCCAACCCACCACGTCGAGTGGTGAAGAGTCGTAACGAAACGCGTGAAAGGCCTGTCCGCGCTTCACGACAAAGTCACGAATACCTTCGTCCATGGGCGCAAACAAATCCGGACGATGAAAATCGCGATGCGAAAAGGGCGCATCCATGCGCAGTTGACCACTCTCGTTGCGCCACTGCTTGGGAAGATGAACTCCGCCGAGGCACTCCATGCTCAGCCAATGCTGCGGCGTCTTCTCGTCGAGAATGAAGCGATGCAGAAGGCCGCGCGGCACGTAGACGTAGTCTTCGCTCGTGAAGGGCACATCGCCCAAAAGAGTGCGAAGAGTTCCTGAGCCCTCGTGAATGTAGAAGAGATCATCGCCATCCGCATTGGCGAAATAGGCTGTATCCGAGGCGTTTGGATACAAGACCGAGATTACGACATCTTTGTTGAAGAGCAGTGGCACCCGCGCGTCGAGCGGAGAGCCTCCGCGTGCATCGACTCGCAAGGAAAGATAGTGACGCTTAGCAAGCGCTTGATTGGGAGCAGCTGCGGGCGCCTTCCAGCCGTGCTTCGTGGTCGCGAGGTGCTGCGTGTGTGGACGATTCTCATGATAGAGAATCGTGTACGGCCCATCGAAGCCATCCCGCGTGAGGCACTCCTCGTGAAAGAGGCTGCCGTCTTCCTTGCGCATGGCGATGTGATGCTTCTTCGCCACCCGCCCCAACTGCATGCGGTCAATCACTAGAGGCGGCCTTCCGCCTTGTGTTGCCGTTCGATGCTCTCAAAAAGAGCGCGGAAGTTTCCGCCGCCAAATCCCTGATCGCCTTTGCGCTGGATGATCTCGTAGAAGAAGGGGCCAGCCTCTTTGTCGCCGTGATAGCCGGCCGAGTCCTTCAAGAAGATTTGCAGCATGTAGGAATGGTCTTCGCTGCCATCTACGAGGATCTGCAAGTCGCGCAACACACTCATGTCTTCGTCGATGCGGTTTACACCAAGCTGTGTGAGGCGTGTGGGAAGCGCGTCGTAGTACGTGCCGGGCGTAGGCATGAAGTCGACGCCGCTCTTACGCATATCGCGCACGGTTTGCAGAATGTCCCGCGCGACAATCGCCGCGTGCTGAACGCCGTCGCCGCGGTTGTCCTCATGGAAGAGGTTGATCTGCGAGGCCTTGAAGAAGGGACGATAGGGCTCGTTGTTGGCGAATTTCACGCCGCTTTGGCGATCCCACATGACGATCGAGCGAAGGCCTGAGCCGTTCTTGTCGTCGATGCGCACATCGTTGGTGTGAAACTCGATGTTCCAATATTTCTCGAAGCCGCATACGTGCTCCATCCACAGAAGCGCTGGCGCCATCGTCTCGAAGTTCGAGGTGACGTGATCGAAGTGGCTGAAGCCAAACTTGTTCTTGCCGCCCTGCGGAGTCGCATGCGCAATGAAACCCGGATAGCCCTTGGCCACGCCCTCACGCTGCACAAATCGAAACGTGGTGCTGCCAAAGGGCGTCGTAATCGAGAACATGCCGACGCGACCGCCCTCCATCTTGGTCCACTTCACTTCTTCGATGGGCGTTCCGCCTCGTGAATCGAGTAGTCGGAAGGTCTTCTCAACATCCTCTACTTCGAAGACCAACGTTCCAACGCCATCCGGATGACGCTGCAGCCAACGCCAAGCACGTCCACCTTCACCGATCGGTTGCGAGACAACCACGCAGCAATCGCCCGCCTCGAAGGTCGCCGACTTCTGCTTGCCACTCGCTTCAAGCTCAGGACCGCTTACTGCGACTTCGGCGTAGTCCATCGTCTCGGTATAAAACTTCCGACTGCGCTCGAGATCACGAACGTAGTAGTGGATTGCTTCGAGCTTTTTGATCCCGAGTGACTCGACCTTGGACATGACGTCTCCGCTGTTTGCAGTTGAACTTTTTGATTATGGCGCAACCGCGTCCGGCTGTCGGTCCGGATGTGCGGCTTGGAAAGCAGGCAATTCGTTGCACGAAGCATCGACGCGTACCAGGGTCGGCATGGCATCGAGAGGCACGCCCATGCGGCGCGCGGCGTACATCTGCGGCACCAAACATAAATCGGCAAACGTAGGGGTGTCTCCTACAAGGAATCGGCCAGCGGTCTTGGTTGCTGCCATGTCGAGGGCGCGCATGCCTTGACCAAGCCACTTTTGGATCCAAGCCTTGTCATCGGACTTCAACGCTTCGCGCACGTGCGCAAGAACGACCAAGTTCTGAAAAGGCTGAATCCCGGCATTCACGATCTCGGAAAGCTGGCGTACGCGCGCGCGCTGCAAAGGATCCTGGGCAGAAGCGGCGGATTCGGATGGGTCTCTTCGAGGTACTCGAGGATCGCGAGCGATTGCGAAATCAAATGCGTGTGCCCCCCGTCTTGAACTTCAAGAGTGGGCACCTGAGCCATCGGGTTGAGGACCTTGTACTCGTCGCGATGTTGCTGTCCGCCACCTTCGACAAGATGAACTACTGAATAAGCGTAAATGATGTTCTTATAGGCGAGCGCGATGCGTACCCGGTAGCTCGCACTCGAGCGCCAATACGAATAAAGCTTCATGAGCGTGCGACTACTTTCTGTGCGATGCGTCCGAAGATCGACGCGCCTTGTGCGTTGAGCATTTCGATTTCGATTCGATCGTTGGGCTTCATAAACGGCGTCACGGGCTTGCCACCCTCGAGGGTTTCGCGCGTGCGCCGTTCCGCGAGACAGGAAACGCCGCGCGCCGAGTCGACGTTCGACACCGTGCCGCTGCCGACGATGGTGCCGGCCGTGTAGCTGCGCGTGCGCGCAAGATGAGCGATCAGGTCATGAAACGAAAAATGCATTTCGGGACCCGCTTCCGGATCTCCTGCAAGGGTGCCATTCAACGTCGATCGGAGACGCAGATGCACGCGTCCGTCGCGCAGAGCATCGCCGAGCTCATCGGGCGTGACTGCAAAGGGCGAAAACGCAGTCGCAGGTTTTGACTGAAAGAAGCCAAAGCCCTTGGCGAGCTCGGGTGGAATCAAATTGCGAAGCGTGATGTCGTTCGCGAGCATGAAGAGGCGGATGTATTTGTGCGCGTCTTCTTTCTTCGTGCCCTGCGGAGTGTCGCCAAGCACCACGCAAACCTCGGCCTCGAAATCGAGGCCCCACGACTCATCAACGAGCGGGATGTCTTCCGTCGGTCCGAGAAAAACGCCCGAACCGCCCTGATAAACAAGGGGATCGGTCATCAGCGTTTCAGGCGGCTCCGCCCCGCGCGCCTTTCGCACGAGAACGATGTGATGAATGTAGGCCGAGCCATCGACCCACTCGTACGCGCGCGGCAAAGGCGAATGGAGGTGCCTTACATCGAGCGGCTCGGACACGGCGCGGCTTGCTTCGAGATCCGCGGCCAGAGCGAGAAGCTTCGGCGCGCTTTCATCCCAGGTATCGAGTGCGAGCTGCATCGTCTTGGCGATGCCAGTGGCTTTGGTGAAACCGTTTCCGTCCTTGCGAACGACGATGAGGATTCCGTCTCTGGATCCATCCCGCAATGTGGCGAGCTTCATGTTCTCCTCAATCAGCCCGAGTGAGGTGCTCGTGCTGCACGCGCGCGTGGTCGACGATGATGGCGCACGCCGTGTCGACGTGCGGCATGTCGGCCATGATGCCTGCGAGCGGCTTGCCTCGTCTCGGCAATCGTCTCTTCTGCCTCTTCGGCCGAGACCACTTCAGGGTCTGGCGTCTCGCCGCGCTCGCGCGCGAGCTGATCGTAGTGCGCGGCCGATTCCATTCGGCGCGGGCGCGCCCGACCTCGGCGGCCCGAACCGGAATTGTCGACCCAGAAATAACTTGAGCCACGCACATCGAGATGAACGAAGCCGCTGCGCGGATAAATCCCCACGCCCACAAAGCCGCTCTGCTCGAGCCACGACGCAAGCTCGCGCACGCTCACGTCGGGCAGATGCATATCGATAGCGCGGCCATGCGAATGGCGGCTGGTCACGCGGGTGCGACGAAAGCCGCTCACCAAAACTACGTGTGGCGCGTTGAAATGAAGCATCGCGCGGTACGCCAAATCTAGGACACGAGGCTCGACCTCGTGGGTCGACTGGTCGTTGCGGTAGGAGAAAGCTTCCTGGGCTACCGCCAAGTCCGTTGCGTCAAACCCTCCCTGGTCACTTGCCGGACTCAGCTCGAAGCGTCGATGGTCATCGCCGCGAACAATCACGAAGGGCCGAATTGCGACGGGCGGGGGGGCAGGACTACGTACCGCGCTCGCCCCAGTGACGTGGGCTTGGGCGGCTCCGGCGCGGTGCATTGGGTTTCCGTCCGCTGATGCAGGCGCAGCGAGGACCTGGCTCCCGGCCAGACCTACCAGCACAGCGAGGACTGTCGCCCTCTTCTGCCACGGTCGAAACATCGGTACCCGTCCTAACATCCCCCTCCCCAAGGATCAAACCTCGCCGGCTTTACCTTGCCGCGCGACGTGTCTATGCTCCGCCGGCTTTGACCCAGAAGGCCGTTTCATTTCGCTGATTTGAGCGGTTCGGAGCTTTCCTTTTATGTCTTCTTCGACCACGTCCGAAGCCGCCGCAAAACCAAGCGGCCGCAAAGTCCCCCGCCACGTCTGGCGTGGCAGCGCCATCTTCTTCGTTTTTGTGTTCGCGACCTTCCTCTTGATGGCGAACGACGCGCAGATCTGGCACGGACCCCTCTACGGCATCCTCGCGATGATGGGCGCGACCCTCGGATTGCTCGACGCGTTCGGCATCCTGAAGCCGGCGAACGTTCCTACGGACCTGCCACGCGTCAGCCTCTTCAGTGCACAGGAGGGCGAGCCGGACTGGATGGCTCCGAAGATGATGCTCCCGCTCGCGATCGTCATTCTGATCGGCGGCTCGGTTGTCTTCGGTTTTCATCAGTTGCCCTTCATCATCGTCGCCTCGCTCTTGGCGCTCGGTGTTTCGGCGATTCGCAGGCCCGCCTTGCTCGTCTTCGTGATGGGCTCGCTCTTGATCCTTCCCATGCTCGGTTCCTACGGCTTGTGGGATCCGTGGGAAACGCATTACGGCGAGGTATCGCGCGAGATCCTGTCACGCGATGACTGGATCAGCCTTTGGTGGGCCAACGAAAACTGGTTCTGGTCGAAGCCCATTTTCATCTTCTGGTTTGAGGCGCTCACGATGGGCGTGCTCGGCTTCAACTATCACCCGATGGGCAATCCGGCTCATCCGGAATGGGCCCTTCGTCTTCCGGTTTACTTCATCGCCATCGGTGCACTGCTCGCGGTCTACTCCGCGATTTCACGTTCGTTCGGTAAACGCGCCGGCGTACTTTGCGCAACCGTCCTTGCGACGATGCCGCACTTCTTCCTGCTCTCACATCAAGCAATCACCGACATGCACTTCGTCGGCACGATGATAATCGCCATGGCTTGCTTCATGCTCGCCGTCTGCGAAGACCCGACGCGCGTCATTAAGGAATACCGCGTCGGCCCCTTCGTCTGGTCGGGACGCCACACCATGATTGCGGTCGTCACGATGATCGCGCTTCCGCAGGCTCTCTACCTCGCCTCGCGCAACATCGCGTTTCAAGCAGGCTTTCTCTTCGCGTGGCATCGCGATCAATTCATCTACGGGTCACCAGGCAACAGCGGCGCCACTCCAGAGACGAGCATCACCGGCGATCCGATTCTTGCCACCAACGATCCGGCCTTCAATGGCATCGCCACACAGCCCATCGTTCAGGGTCTCATCTGGGCGCTCGGTATCAGCGTCGTGCTCTACTTCATTTTCCGCGAGAAGCGCGCGCGCTCACTCTTCATGTTCGGCTTCTACGTGTTCTGCGGTCTCGCCTTTATGGCGAAGGGCATCCCCGGCTTTGCGTTGCCGGGTCTCGTGGCCCTGCTCTATCTCATTGCATCGCGCCGTTGGGGCCTCTTGCTCGATGGGCACCTGCGCGTTGCTCTAGGAATTTTGATCGTCGTTGTCACGGGGCTCCCGTGGTTTGTCGCGATGTATATGCGCCACGGGCCTGCGTTTACCGATCGCCTGCTCGTGCACGATCACTTGGCGCGTTTGACGAGCGGTGTGCACGGCGACAACGGGCCCATCGATTACTTCATGGCGCAGCTCGGTCCGGGCATGTTCCCGTGGATAGCCCTCGCACCAGCCGCGCTCACGATCTTCTTGCACATGAAGTCAAAGCACACGGCTGTGTCGAATGAGCCGTCAGTCGAAGCGAACATCGATCCGCGTCGCGACATGACCACGCTCATTGCGCTTTGGTTCGTCGGCGCCTTTGTGCTCTTCAATGCGATGGTCACCAAATTCCATCACTACATCTTCCCGGCAGTTCCGCCCGTCGCGATCCTTGTTGGCCTCGTCGTCGATCGCATGCTCGGCGACACCGACGAAATTCCGCTGAGGACGCGCGTGTGGACGATGGCCTGCGGCATCGGAGCAGCAGCCTGTTCTGTACTTGGCATCGGCGGCCTGATTGGTGATGTGCGCGGGGCGATTCCATTCGAAACGCCCGGCGCAGAGCGTCAAGATTGGGTGCTGGAGCACAAGTGGAACGCTGCGATCTCGATCGGCTTGATCGCAATCGGCATCGGCCTCGCGTTCATCGCCGCGCGCGCGCTGCGCCGCAACGCAAAAACAAACAGCACGCCTGTTTGGCAAATCGCTGGCGTTGGAACTGCGCTCGCATGCGCGCCAGTCGTCGCAGCATTCGTCGGCCGCGATCTCTCGTGGGTCACGACACAACATCCTTACGGTTACGAGCGGCTCATTCATCTCTTCGTGTACAACTACGGTCGCGCGTGGCCGGATGTTTTTGACTACCGCCCAATCCTCACCGGCTTCGGATTCACTGCGACGCTCTTCCTGGTGCTCGCGGTCTTCCGTGCGCTGCGTCCGATCGCAACGCGCGCTCTCCTCGGTGTCGCGCTTTGCTTCGCGGTTTGGTCACTCGACGTCTACCTGATCGATCTCTCTCCGCACTGGGGACAGAAAGAAGTCATCCAGCAATACTTCCAGCGGCGTCGCTCCCCCGATGATCCGCTCGTCGCGTGGCAGATGAACTGGAAGGGCGAGAACTTCTACACCGGCAACCACGTCGAAAAATTCGTGGACCTCGACAACGCGAAATTCCGCCAATGGATCGAACGTCATCGAGGGGCGCATGCCTTCGTGATGTTCGAGCACAGTCGCATGGAGAGCTTCCGCAGCCTGGTTTCGCCACGGGTTGTGACACCGGTCACCGGCATGCGCGAAAACAACAAGTTC
Source organism: Sandaracinaceae bacterium (assembly GCA_016712745.1). Lineage (GTDB taxonomy): Bacteria > Myxococcota_A > Polyangia > Polyangiales > JADJQN01 > JADJQN01. The sequence continues at coordinate 1,067,447 of JADJQN010000003.1, read as the reverse complement.
CTCATGGTCGAGCTGGATTTGTGAGCGATTTCAGATAGTTCGAAGAAAGTTTCTAAACTGAATGTCGGAAACTGGACGCACTATCAGTACTGGATGCATGGTGAGGCCATGCAACACTTCACTCTGTTCGAAACGCTCGAAGCTCTTTTCCAACTCACGCGCGAAGGCGCCCGTGTCGATGAGCTCACGATTGCTCGTCGCCTAGGCACTTCCAGCATTCTCGTCAGTCGCTCGCTGAAGCGCCTCGACGATCTCGGACTCTGCGATGCCGCACGTGTACGTCTAAGTATGCGCGGGCTCGTGGTCGCCGCGTCGTACGACACCGGCGCGCTCCGTGCCGAGCCGCTCCGAAGAGTAGCGTAGCTCTCGCGCTGTCTTCATACTGTGCACGCTCCGAGGTACGGCGGCGTGCAACGAGTGAGGAGACTTCAATGAAACGCGCAATCACGACGATGGGTGTTCTTTCTGTAGCGAGCGCCCTGTTCGCGTGCGGTGGCGGTGCTACAGAAAACAACGGCACCGACGGTGGCACCTCTGGCACCGACTCGGGCGTGGTCGGAGCAGATACCGGTCCCACCGACACGAGTCGCCTGCTCATTGGAGGGAGTTGGACGCTTCCGCCTTCGACCGAAAACTACGTTTGCGTGCGCGTAACAGTCCCGGAAGAGATGTTCGTGAATTCGTTCATCCCGACCACGCCACGGGGGACCCATCACACCGTCCTCACGATTGCGCCGCATGACGGCACCCCAGACGGCACCGTGGATTGCAACGGCTTCGTCAACGGCCCGGACATGCTCTATGGGTCAGGTGTCGGAACCGACTCACTCGTGTTCCCTCAGGGCATCGCCGTGCGCATCCCCGCGGGCGCGCAGCTTCTTCTGAATCTACATCTCTATAACAGCAGCACGACGGAGACGTTGAACGATACGTCAGGAATTCGCGTCACAACGCTCGACGCTTCGGAGGTTGTGCATGAAGTCGAGATCGTTCTCGCAGGTAAAGACGAGGGCCTCAATATTCCTCCGCGCCAAGTGACGACGCAGACGGGTTATTGCACCTTCGCTCATGCACAAACGGTTTTCTCGGTCTTTCCGCACATGCATCAGACCGCGACTCACATGACCGTCAGTGTCGTGCCGGCAAGCGGCGCCGAAACAACGGTTCTCGATACCGAGTACTCGTTTGACGATCAGACCTATCGGCCGATTGCACCGACCGTCGAGCTTGGTATCGGCGATCGCATCCGTGTCGACTGCACGTACGATAACCCGACGTCGCGTACCATTCATTTCGGCGAGAGCTCTGAAGACGAGATGTGCTACGCGGGTATCTACCGTTACCCCGCCTCCCGCGATACGTACGTGACGTGTACGCTCTGAGCTGAGTCATGAGCGCCCCCTGTCCGTGCGGTCGTGACGCCAGTTACGAGGAATGCTGCGCGCCTTTTCATGAAGGGCGCGCAGAGCCTACCAACGCCGAAATCCTGATGCGCTCGCGCTTCTCGGCCTTCGTTAAAAGGAAGGCGACCTACCTTTGGCATACCTTGCACAAAGACCACGACGAACGCGAACGCGACCCCAACGTCTTTGTTGCGCACATGAAAGCCGGCTTGGCCGGCCTCGTTTACAAGTCGCTGGACATTCTGGATACGCGGCCGCCCGACCACGAAGGCGTAGCGCGCGTGCTCTTCTATGCGGTGGTTTTGCACGGCGCGAAAGACCTCTCTTTCGTGGAGATCTCGAGCTTTGCCAACGACGGTAGCGGCTGGCGTTATCTCTTCGGGATGCCCAAAGGGCGCGCCGAGATCAAAACCGACCCGCGCAAGCTGACGATCGCGGCCATCGACGCGTAGCTGCGCAAGGCTCAAGCGCTAAGCGAATGGGCCGACGGGATCTGAAACGCCGCCACCGTTCCGCCGCCATCGCGCGGGCGTATCTCGATCGTGCCCTGATGCGCTTCAACGATGCGACGAGTGAGCACAAGGCCGAGGCCTACGCCCCCAGCGGCGCGTGAGCGGCTTTTGTCGCCTCGAAAGAATGGCGTGAAGAGTTGCGCGCGATCGCTTTCGGTGATGCCCATGCCGCGATCAGCGACTTCAAAGGCAACCTGACCGTCCTGCTCGCGAAGTGAAACGTCGATCGCTGTTGTGGTGGGCGAATACTTGCGCGCGTTGTCGAGCAGATTGTCCATGGCCCGGCGCAGAAGCGCGCGGTCGGCTTCGACAAGAGCTTTGCTGGTTGATTCGGTCAGCACCACGGTGCGTTTTGGATCTTGCACCCGCAGTCGAGCGACGGCTTGCTCGGCGATGCTGTGGGCGTCGATGCGTTCCGTCCGAAGGGGCGGTAGATCTTTGGGCGTTCGACCCGCGGCAAGATCGAGACGAGCCGCCATGAGGACGTCCGCAACGAGGCGCTCAAGCTCCCCTAGGTCTTCAGCGATCTCTACCATTCCGCGGCGGGCGCGCGCCGCGTCACCTTCCTCTATGATCTCGAGCACGGTGCGCATGCGCGCGATCGGCGTCCGCAACTCGTGCGAAACGTTGGCAAGCAGCTCACGCTCCGTCTTCAGCATACCGGCGACTCTGTCTGCCATACCGTCGAAGGAACGTGCCAGATCGCCAAGCTCGTCGTTGCGTGTGCTGCGAACACGTGCCGCGGTATCGCCGGCACCAAAAGCGTTCACAGCATCGGACAGCTCTTCAAGGGGCGCGGCAAGCCGACGCGCAAACACGAACGAGAATATTGCGAGCACGCCGAGCATCGCGGCGAGCGCCAAGAAGGTGGCGTTCGTGCGGAAGGGCGGCGAGCGCCACACGTAGACGGCGTAACCGAGATAGGCCGATCCATCGTATGCGCCGACCATCATGCGGCCTTCCGTGTTCATCGGTTGCGCCTCATTAGTTGCGCGCATCCGTGCGATCTCATCGGCGTGCGCGGGCGCAAGGGGAGGATCTTCATTGGTTAGAAGCAAGCTTCCATCGGCCGCGTAGACACTCATTCGAATGAAGGGCTCGTGGTGAAGCGCACGTGTCTGCGCCGCCAAGACGACGGGCATCTGGCGCGACTCAAATGCCGCGTCCATGGCGCGCGTGAGACGGCCAATGCGCTCACGCTCAAGGCCAGGCTGCACCATTGTGAGGTAGACCGTCATGAAGGCGGTCGTGCACAGGAAGAGGAGCGAAAAACCGTAGAGCGCGATGCGAAGGAGCATGCGCCTGCGAAATCGCGGCGCCGCTATTTCATTCACTCAAGTTCCCCATCGACAAGCACGTAGCCTGCACCACGTACGGTTTTGAGCAACTGGGGCTTGCTCGGGTCGTCGAGGAGCTTTTGACGGAGGCGATGCACCGCTACGTCAATCGAGCGGTCGAATGCATCTTCGGCGCTACCGTGGAGCAGCTCGACGATACGCTCGCGGGGAAGGACACGGCCCGTGTTCTCCATAAAGATGCGCAAGAGCTCAATTTCACGCGAGGAAAGGTCGAGCGCCTTGCCACTGCGTGTCGCCAAGCGACGTTCGAGGTCGAGGGTAAGGCTGCCAACGCTAAGGACCGCCGCTTTGGGGCCGACTTCGCCGCGCGCGCGACGAACGAGAGCCCGCACGCGCGCGAGCAACTCCTTCGGCGAGAAAGGCTTGGTGACATAGTCGTCGGCGCCGACATCGAAGCCGTGCACGCGATCGGACTCTTCTGTGCGCGCCGTCACGAAGAGAATCGGCACCGAGGAGCGCTCCCGCAACGAGCGACAGACTTCAATACCGTCTTTGCCGGGCAACATGATGTCGAGCACGACGGCGTCGTAGTTGGTTTTGGTCGCTTCGCGAATCGCCTCATTGCCATCGCTCACGAGGGTGGTGGTAACGGAGTGCTTCTCGAGAAACTCCATTACAAAGCGAGCGAGACGCTCATCATCTTCGACGAGCAACAACGAAAGCCGGTCTTGAGGTACTGCGTTCATTGCGAAGGACGATACAGCCGGGGCACGCCGATCGCATCCCCCACTCGCGATGCGTAACGAATTGAAATCTCGCGATCGCGCAAGGAAACGAGGTGTTTCGCCGCACTTCAGGGAGCGCGCGCGTGCGTGGCGCGTTTTGCGGCGTGGCTAGCTGCAGCACATGGCGACGCTGAGCCAGTCTCGCAGTTCATGCCAAGGTGCACGCGCCGGGCTATCGCATCGCGTGTTGGACGTGCTCACGAAGGTCAGCGCGCAGCGTCCGCATCGCTCATCTCACGGACACCTTTCGAGCTCGCGAACAGCGAGTCATAGGCGATCCGTTTCCGAAACGTGGCGCTCCGTCGTAGATCTCGACCTCGGCGCTGGACAAGTGGACGTGGTGCGAAAGACAGGAATCGAACCTGCACGGGTTTAACCCCACTGGAACCTGAATCCAGCGCGTCTGCCAGTTCCGCCACTTTCGCGTTCACGCTTCCTTTTCTGGCCAGAAAGGAACGAAGCGAGGGGATAGACGGTCGGCATGTAGGTGTCAAGGACACGTGCAAGTCCGCGGAATTGGGGGCGAAAATTGTTGCGATCCATGCATTCGATGCAGAGCGCGCCGAGGCGTTTTTCAAGTTTTCCTCAATGATCTCAGTTTCTTATTGAAGTGATGGAGCAGGGTATAGGCATTGCACTCGCAAGGAGTCGGGCATGTCTCGTTCTCCAAATAGGAAGTTGGCCGGCTTCACGCTGGTGGAGTTGATGATTGCTATCTGCATCATCATCACGGTGACGGCGTTGGCCGCCCCCGCCATTGGAACGGCTCGCGCCGACGCCCGAGCTGCCCGTGCTTCTCAAAATCTGATTCGCCTTGGGCGACGCGCTCGCGCCGAATCGATTGCGTATGGCCGTGCGCACCTTCTGCGTTACACGACCGCATCGTCCGTCGGCTCCCAGGGACGCATGATGCTCTATCGCGGCGTGACAAGCACCTGCAACTCGAACAACTGGCTTGCGATCTTGGCGAGCCCGACCTGCGGCGTCGCCAACTCAATGTGCGTCGATGAGCTCGACCTTGGCGACACCCAATACAACACGACCACGCACACCGTGCTCCTGCGCTCGCCCGCGTTCGCGTTCGTGGATATTTGCTATCAGCCGAACGGCAACATGCTGCATCGCGAGATAGCGACTGCCCGCTTCATCGATCAGAACACGGTGGCTGGTGGCTTCGCGTTCAACATCACGCGCGCCGTTGACGGAGTGCAAGATGGCGTCACGCGTACGGTGGTCTTTCCCTTGGGCGGCGTGCCGCGGTTGTTCCGATGAGAACATCATCGCGCAAAGAAAAGGGCTACACGCTTGTTGAGGTCATGATGGCCATCGCCGTGATGGCCGCGGGGACCGTCGGAGTATTCTCGCTGCAACAGGCGGCAGTGGTTGGCAATCTTGAAGCGCGCCAAATGACGACGGCGACGATGATCGCGCGCACCTGGCTTGAGCGTTTGAAGCGCGATGCACTACGCTGGAACGCGGGCTCAACCACTGCGGCTGGAGTGAATCTCACGGGCACAAGCTATCTTGCGGGCGTGCCCGCGCCGGCGACAGCGCCCGTATGGTTCACGCCGATTCCGCCGGCGCTCGCGGTAGAATCCTACGCGTTCGATCACTACGGGCGCGACATCGCGCCGCCGAGTGCGCAGATCGAGTTCTGCGCTCAGACACGTTTGCAGTGGGTCTATCCAGGGCAAACGATTCGCGGTGACGTGCGGGTGTGGTGGCATCGCCACTCGAACGGCAGCGACCCAAATGCTGGTAACCGCGCTCTCTACCCGAACTGCGGCGTGGGTGGTGAAGCAGCTATTGGCAACGACATTCGCGTACGCACCGTGAGTGCATCCACGCTCATTCGATGGGTGTCGCGATGATCACCACTCGCACAAGCGCACGTGCGCGAAGGCGCAACGCGGGCTTCTCGTTGCTCGAGCTTATGGTCGCTTTGACGGCGGGCTCGATCGTCGTGAGCGCGGTTTACTTTGTGGGTGGGGCCTCGGCCCGGCAGTTTCAAGAACAGCAGCGCATTGCCAATCTTCAAACGAGCGTGCGCCTCGGCATGGACCAGCTCGTGCGCGATATCGAGCGTGCCGGTTACCTGGGTTCGGGCAATTCGCGCCGCGATCAGGTTTGCACTCCGCCAACCACGTTTGTGCAGGCCATCGAGTTCGAAAACAACATCGACGATGCGAAGATTCCTGGAGCGGCAGCGAACGGTGTATCCGCGGATCGTCTCACGCTGGTTGGTAGTTATTCATCGCCCGATCAGTTTTTCGCGACCGGTCTCGATGCCGCCGGCGACACGCTCACTCTGCAAACAACGTGGCAAGCCTTCCGTCGCAACTTCGGCGTGCCGACCGATACGACGGCTGGCAATGCATTCTCGTTGATGTTTGTGCCGGGTCGCTTGCTGCGCATTCGCACCAATGCTGGAAACGTCTTTTATGTGACGATCACGAGCGCTTCGCCGGCTTCGGCCTCGATCGACTTTGCGCCCGCGCTCAATGTCGGTGGCCCCTGCGTGGGCGGATTGATGGATGGCGCGACGGTGTCGGTGCTTACAAAGATTCAATATCGTGCCGAGGACCTGGCGGGTTTCAGCTCGGGCTCACTTACTCCGAGTGCGGCGGCCGCGACATTGGGGGCTACGCCCAGCTTTTTGATTCGCCAAGAGATGTCGTTCGCGACGCCCGCTGTGCCGATCGTCAATAGCGAGCGAATCGTTCTCGAGTACCTCGCCGATTTCAATCTAGACTTCATCCTCGATCAGCAGCCCGTGACGACGCTGCCTGCCAACCTCGCACGCTTCAACGGGGCTCTGGCAAATCCCTTGCTTCAAAACGTCAACGTTACGGCAGCGTCGACCCCCGAGCGCGTGCGGACCGTGCTCGTAAGCTTGTCGGCCCGCACGCCAGAGCAAGACCCGCGCTTCCCGGCATTTGCTCGGGCAGCGGGAGATCCTCTGACCCGCTTTCGCGTGAATCCCGCTCTGCAGGGCGCAGCTCGCGTACGCACTCTTCAAACCGAAGTCTTTACCCCCAACATTCGCTGAACATGAAACCAACCATCTACAAATCGCGTAAGGCGAAAAAACAAGAAGGAGCCGCGATGCTTATCGTGATGCTCGTCTTGCTGATGGCAACAGCCGCCGCAGTGTTCGCGGTGCACGCGACCACATACGAGCTCAGTGCGGCCGGCAATTCGCGCCAAGCATTGCAGACCGAATACGTCGCCGAGACGGGGGTCGTTCAAGGCATCGCGCTTGTCGATCGCATCTCGCCGCGCGGTTTGATGGTGGCCATGCGCAACACCACGTTGCCAGCGGTATTTATGGCGCGCTTCAACGAACCCGAGCTTGCGCCAGGCAAGCAGGATTATCGCCTCTACTTTAGCGACGTGACGATCCTGGGTGGCTCCAACTGGCCGATGGAGACAGACGCGTCGCGCGGTCCTTCGCTTGGTCGCACAGTGTTCACGCCCGACTACGTCGTCGACATCAACGATACCTACACGTTCACGGGAGCGGTGGCCGGCGCACGTGTCGATGGCGGCGGAAGCTTGCGCTACATGGGCGCGACCTATACCTCGCACGGTCTCACGCGCATTAGCTCAGCGCTCGGCATTCCCGGTTTGGGTGACTACGTGAACACCACCTACGACACGCGTCGGTATCATGAAGGCGCAAGCGATTCGCGCGCACAAAGTATTTCGGGTCCCTTCGGGGATTGATCAGAAAGGTGATCGAATGAAGTTGGATCGAGACATCTTGAAGCTCGCACTGATCACAGCGCTTCTTTGCGCGGCGCTCCCGTACATCGGCGGGCCCACGCGGGCGCAGGCTCAGGGCGCTCCCCCCGATATTCGCTCCATTCGCCCGGTCGTGATGCTGCTCGTCGATAGCTCGGGGTCGATGGAGTATTTGCCCAACGCCGGCGAGACAACGATCGGCTGCGCGACGGCCGGTACGTGTTTGCCGAGTTGCAGCGCAGCTCCTGGCACGTCGACGAAGAGCCGATGGACCATTGTGCTCGAGGCGCTCTCCGGCTCGTGGCCCGATGCTTCATTTACATGCACGACGCAAGGCACACCGCGTCGCTTTGGAGCGATGTTCGCAGGGCAGTACGACTACGGATATTTCATTCCCTATCACGAGCCGCCGAGCGCCGCGTCGGCGCAGAATGATGGCGTGCTGGATTCGTATTTCAGCCGGGTGAAGTTTGGTTTGATGACGTTCGATGGCGCGCCAACGTTGGTTGGCGGATCGACGCTTGTGCCAACCGCAACGTATGCTGCGCCGGGTTTCATGACTCAGCAGGCGGGTGCACAAGGCATGTACTCGTACGGCGCCAATCGCAGCTTTACCTTCCCGGGCTGCGGCACGACATACACGGTGAACGGCGGCGCCCGCAGTGCGGCCACGCCGGAAGGCGGTCTGATCAGCGTTGGCAATGATGTAAGCGACCCGGTGCTCATTAACGCAAGCATTCAAGCGAGCTTGAATGCGGTGCGACCTTATGGCGGCACTCCCATCGCGGCGATGCTCGACGACGCGCGCTACTACTTTCAAACCAACGTCGACGTTGGCGACCCGACGAGTGTTCCGGGCGGCGACCCGTTCTATCAATGCCGCGCACGCTACGCGCTCTTGTTAACAGACGGCGTTCCCGATAGCGATATGCGCGGGGCACCCGTCAATTGCGACACGCCGGGCTATACGTGTCCTTACGAGCAGCCTGAAGTAATCGCGTCGGATATGTGCCAGTACAACTCGGGCTCGGCCAAGTGCACGGGCATGTTGAATGGCCTCTTCGTCGTGGGCCTCAGCTTGGCTAACGCATCAAGCCAGGCGCGTCTCGATACGATCGCGGCCGCTGGTGGTACGGGCCACATGTTTCCGGCGAACGATTTGCCAACGTTGCGTACCGCTCTTGCGACGGCGCTCGATCAAGCAGCGTCTGGCGTGACATCGCGTACCTCACCCGCGTTCTCGAACGCGACAGCAGTGGGCACCGGACCTCAGAGTCAGATCCAGATCAATACTGGATTTACCGTCGGCAATCCCGGCAAGCCTTGGGCAGGCGTGCTCGAGCGTCATCGCATTACCTGTGACGCAACGCTCAATCCCGTACCGCAGCCGATCGACGATAGTCAGAACGACCGCTTTCAAGTGGTTCTCAACAACCGCGCGTCGTCGCGCAAACTCTACACGGTGTTGCCGAGCGATCCCGCCGACTCGACCGGTTGGCTTCTCGGTACTTCCACGGGCGTGACGGCCTTGTCGGGTGGCTCCTTTGGATCACCCGCGCAAACCGGACTTTCGCTTCAGAGCTTCTCCGCGGGCAACGCTTCGCTGTCGCGTGACTACTTCGGTGTCGCGACCGATGCGCGGCGCGACGAGATCGTTGATTGGGTCGAAGCATCAGCGACCTCCACGCGTGCATCGGCTCGCTTGGGCGACATCTATCACTCGACGCCCGTGATGGTTGGCGCGCCACAGCGCGACATCACCGACGAATCGTACAATGCGTTCCGTCAGTTGCCCGAAGTTGCGACACGTCCGACGGTCGTTTACGTCGCGTCGAACGACGGCATTTTGCATTGCTTTGCCGCGACCAATCACACCTACCTCACGGGCCCGCACGCAGGGCAAACCATTTCTGCGGGCGACGAGCTGTGGGGTTTCGTGCCGCCGATGCTCTTTCCAAAGCTGGATGCCGCAGTCTCGGCGCATCAAACGATGTTCGACGGCTCGCCAGTGGTGAAGGATGTTTTCTTCCGCCGCTTGCCGGGTGCTGCCGCGAACTCGGGAATCTATCGCACCGTTTTGGTTGCTGCGTTGCGCGGTGGAGCCGGCTACATCGCGCTCGATGTCACGGATCCATTTGTGCATGGCACCGGTGGCCCGAAATTCTTGTGGCAGTACACGGCGCCCAACATGGGGCTTACCACCGGCGCGCCAGCACTCACGCAGGTCTTGGTTTCGAACGGCGGCGCACTCGAAGAGCGTTCGCTCGCCGTGCTGACTGGCGGCGTGGGCGCCATCAACTCAGCGGCAGCGAGCGCGGCGGGCGCGGCCGGTTGCGCGTGGACCGGCGCCGGTGCTGCGCCAGTGACAACGGGTACATCGGTATCGCGAACGCACGGACGTTGTTGGACGAGCGCCGGCCGCATCGTCACGTTCATGGATATTGGAACGGGCATGCCCATGCAGCAGCTCACCGCAACGAGTTTCAATGCGCCCATGACGGGTTCGGTTTCCGTCTATCCCGGCGACCTCGGCACATTGGCCACCCGTGGTTTCACCACCGATCAAGAGGGCGTCACGTGGCGTCTCGATTTCTCATCAAGCAATCGCGCGGCATGGACCGCGGAACCCTTCCACGACAATTTGTGGGATGCGGTAAGCGCGAGTGATCCGAGTGCAACGGCAGTCGTTGTGGGACAACCCGCATTCAACGCGCCTCTTCTTGCCGCCGACACAGCCGGCAAGCTCGTTGTGCTTCAAGCGACCGGCGATATCGACACTTTGGACGGCACGGTTCGCAATCGCGTGAGCTCGGTCACCGAGACGTTGACCTGCTCAGGCACGGCGTGCTCGTGGGCGGGCACACTCAACTGGGAAATCCGCGACCCTACCTTCGAGAGCGGCGAGCAAGTGACCGGACCGATGGAAATCTTCGCGGGCACGGTCTACTTCGCATCTTTCCAATCGGTCACCGATCCGTCGAACGCGTGCAACTACGGCGCGAGCCGCTTATGGGGCGTGAAGTACAACACGGGCGCGTTCATCTCAGGTCAGAGCACTCCAACTGCAGCGCCCGCGATGGAAGATCCGCCCGGATCGGGCACGTTCGTGCAGCATCTGCCCGATGTGCAGAACGCGATCATCGTCGGCGTTGGAGTAACGCAGCGTCCGACGTGCTTTGACGGCGTTTCGGAGACGGACCCGTACGTGGGCGGCACTCGTTATCGTCATCAGAACTCTGGTGGTGGAACATTTACTTTGGTCGCGCAAGTGAGCGGTCAGGCGGGGGCTGCCGCGGGTAGCGTCGGCGTGATTACGCGTGCGCTTACTCCGCCCGTGAGCGTAACGAACGTTCAAGGCTGGGCAGGGTCAATCGATTGATGCGTCGGGCGTCGCTTGCTTTGTACGTGGCGGTCTCGATCGCCATGAGCGGTTGTTCGAAACACGCGGTGCGTGAAGGCGATCAGGTTGTCCCGCGCGCAAGGCTCGATCGCGGGCAGATGCCTGCCGACAATCCAAATCGACTCTACGATGATAACGGGGAGTTGCTTGAGTCAAACCTGCGTATCGCGTCGCTCGCTTTGCCGCGTGGCCTCACAGAAAAATTCACCGAAGGTCGCCTGCACAGTTACGAGACGACCGTGCCAGCCGAGAAGCTTCAGCGTTACTTCGGCCCTCGATTGATTACCGGCAGCGTCGAGCGGATTGGTGAAGGCGCGATCTACCGCATGGCCAATGTGCGGGGCGCTCCTTCCAGTTCGCCGCGTGTGGATGTTGCGATTTTGCCGCTTTCCACACAGCGCTACTCGGTGGCCATCACCGAGCTTGCGCGTGAGACGGCTCATCCCCCGAGCGAAGAGTCACTGCGAGAAGCCTTACGCGTGCGCGAAGAGCAGGCCCGTTAGCGTCCGCGAGCTTTGATGACGGCGAGAAGCGCCTCGCGCGTTTCGCCCACTTCTTCATCTGCAGCGCGCCGAATGACGTCGCGCGACTCCGAGTGCTCCGCATCGATGAGTAGCTTTCGCGCAACATCGCGCAGACCCCTGTCTCCTTGAATAAAGACCGATACCAGCAGGTCGAGCGCTTCCAAGCTTTGCACCTTGCCGATCGACATCAGCGCAGCGGTGCGTACTGCGCTGTCGTTCGTCTCGCGGAGGATTCGTGCAAGCGCGTCGAAGGCATGGGTGAAATGCAGCTGGCTCACGGCGGCCAAGCCCTCGGTTCGAACGCTCTCGCTAGTATCGTTCAACGCAGCAATCACGGTGGTGAACGAACGCTTGAAGTAAAGCTGCCGTAGCGTGCGAGCCACCGAAGCACGCACTGCTGCGTCCGGGTTGAGATAGAGCGTCTCAAGCGGCGCCAGCGCCACATAGACCTCCGTGCGTCCGAGATGAGCGGCGAGCGATTCGAGTTGTGCGGCCGTAGGATCCGCATCGAGGGAGCTTTGCGCAAAGAGGCGACACATCAATGCACGTGCGCGTGTGAAATCTGGCCACGCTGTGTCGAACGCGACTTCGCCCATCGTCTCACCAGCATCGCCTGCGTGCTCCCACTCGAGCACATCAAGTCGCCAAACGTCGGGGTAGGCCGCGTCCATCTTGAGGTGATTGGGAAAGGGCACGATTCGCGCCGGGTGATCTTGAACGGCGGCGTAGCGCTCGCCGAGGCGCGCGTACCGCTCGCGTCGCTTTTCCGGGAGCTGAAGCTCGCGCATCGACGAAAGGACGGCGTGAATGCGGGTGTACGAGCCCAAATCGTTGAGCATGTCGATCGCTGCGGAGTAGGCATTCTCGACCATTTGCGCGGGAGCGCCTTTGCGCTGCGCGTCGCGCGCCGCTTCGATGTATGCATCGGCGGCCTTCTGTTTGTAGTAGCTCGCGTACGGCAAACGTTGACGAAAGCAAAACTCCGCAGCTTCGCGGCACAGGGTCGCTGCCGCGTGAAGCTCCGCGCGTTTGAACGCCTGAGCCTGGAAGTCTTCGTAGTACTGAAGCACGTAGTACTTCAGGTGATCCTGTTTCAGGATGCGAATGCTGTTCAGGTAGCCTTCGGCCAAGTTTTCGAATGCCCCATCGCGGCCGATAGTCAGCAAAACCTGATAACAGTCGAAGGCGCGTTCGCGCAGGCCGCGGCCTTCAAACTCATCGGCGGCCGCTTCCAGCAAGCGCATGCTTTCGATGGCCGTTTTGCGCGCGGCGGTATTGTCCGAAAGGCGCTTTAGCGAGCGACTCAAGTTGAAATAGACCAGAGCACGCGTGTAGAGCTCGTGAGTTAGACGTGGGTCCGACGCAAGCTTCAGCCAAAAGGCGTGTGCACCACGATCATCTTTGGCGAGCTCGAGTTGGATTGCGGCATGCCCATACCAACCAGCGTTTGCAAACTGCTCGGCGGCGAGCGCGTGCTGCTTCTGCGCGACGTACACGCGAGCGACGTCGCGAGCGTCGCCCCCTTGCTGCGCGGCGCGAAGAGCGTTGCCCGACGTTGTGAAAAGCTCGATGCTGGCGATCGCGCGTGTCTTACCGAGCGCTGCAAAACATCGGTTGAAGAGCAAGAGTTGTCGTGAAAAGGCGGGATCGATAGTTCGAATTCGTTCGGCGACGCGCCACAAACCCTGCAGAGCGCCCGCGAAATTGTTGGACGTAATATCGCGCTCGACTACGCGTAGGACAGCATCGCGGTCGAGGTTCGTAGTCATCGAGATGCGCTCTTGGTTTGCTTTCTCGTCGTGTCATCGATGATGTCAAGGGCGCGGCGCGCGCGCGCCGATTTGTCCACCAGCGCGGCTTCGTCGACGACCTGGGCCGTATGCAAACGCGAGACGTAATCAAGATCCAGCACGCCCGCCGAAGGCAACATGAAGACGCCGTAGAGGCGTGCGACATGACGAAGCCTCTCTACTGTCGCGATCGGAATGTGACATTCCGCGTGCGTCAGAATGTACAAAACGATGTTGACGCCTTCGCGCTTGCGAATGCGCGCGAGCTCGTCGGCCAGCGCATCGAAGACCTTGGCATAGTGGCGCCCATGTTCGCCCACGAATGAAAGAATATGAGCGATATGAAAGTCAGATGTTGCGCGCCGCTTCGATGCGTTGACGCGCGTCGGCTCGTATAAGCGCGCATCAAAGAAGCGCTGCACGACATCGTCTCCACGCAGCGCGAACTTCTTCATCATGGTAAGTGCAAGGCCGCGTGCGAAGGTAGCCCGTTGACCGCGCATCGATGCGCTGGCATCGACGCAGATATAGTGAAGGGTTCGCTCTTCTTCTGGAGCTTTTTCGCGCGAGTAGTAGAACACTTCGTTTTCCACGAAACGCCGGTCGAAAAGGTCGGCATCGTATGCAAGCTCCGACAAGACGAGCGAGTCGAGCGCGCCGTGCCGGGCAAAGCCCGCGTAACCATCGATGGCGAGAGTCTGCTCGCCTGTAGCGCGCCGGGTTTCAAGCACGCTTGGGAGTAGATCCAGCGAAAAGTTCACGACGTCGTTGGCTTCTGGACTGCTCAGCACATTCAGAAGATCCACCATCGCGAGCGCGCCCATCGCACCGGCCTCAGCGCCGAATAGACCAACCAAGCGAAGGGTGTCGAGATCGATCTGCTCGACTGCTGTGACGAGGCGCAGACTTTCTTGAGCAAGGCTTGCTAGAAACTGCGTCTCGAGCTCGCGCCGATGCTTCTGAAATAGCTCCGGCAGGCGCGTATCAAGTTCTCGATATGCATCAGGGTCGAGCGGCAACATTGCGCTCGGCCGTAGGCGTTTGCCTTCGGTGAAGCGTTGAAAGATGGGGCCCAAGATGCGCAGCAAAACCACCGACACGAGATCGTCCGATAACCGCCAGCTACGAGCCTTCTCCATAACCTCGGTTGATGCGAGCTCGCGCAGCACGGCAGTCCACGCTTGTAGATCGCTTGCGATCGGCTGAGCCGTGGGCAAGGACGTTGCAAAGCTGCGCGGTCCCAAGGTCCAAGCCCGCGCGTCGGTGGTCATGAGAGTGCCCACGTCGTGCACCGCAAACCACGGAATCGAAACGCCGACGCGTGTAAAAGCGTTTCGCCAGCTAGCGGCGCGTACGAGCGACATCGGATTCTCGATCTGAACGCATGACAAAGCCAAGCCGCCGACGTCGCGGCCCGCCTCCGTCTCAGCAAAGTTGCGATCGAGTGACATCGTGGTTGCTCGCGTTCGTGCGTGGCTTAGGCGAACTTGCCGCTTTGAAAGACGTGACCAAGAAGTTGATCGACGCGCGCAAGGGCTTCCTTGGCGGGACTCGTGCCCACTGCTTGAAGTGCCGCCTTGATCTCGTTGAGGGCCTTCAACTGGCTAAAGAGTTGGATGTCACTTAGGACGCGTTCACCGGTGAGAAGGTCGCGAATGCGGTTGATCTCCTCGACCAACGCTTCCATGCCCACTTCAGCTGCGCCGGACCTTCGCTGCTCAGGGTTGTCGCGATAGAACGCTTCGACGACAGGTCCGACGATGCCGTCCAAAATATCGGCCTGGTCCAGGTTGTTCCAGATGTGGCGCAGAATGAAAAAGTCGCCGGCGTGAGGGGTCGCGCGCCCGTCGAGTAAAGCGCTTGCCGAAAAGAGCTTGAGGAGTTTGATCGCACGACGATCGGAAAGTGAAACGCCTTCAGCGCGCAGCTGAAAAACGAGTCCTTTGTACTCGGCCAAGAACGCTTCGGAGAAGTTCATCCGCTCGCCAAAGGTGCGGTGGATCTCATGGAGATCTTTGCTTGAAATCAGCGGCTTCAGCCCTCCGTCTCCGCCCGATAGCTTGAGTACTTCGTTCTTCACGCCGCGTAGCAGAAGATCTCCGAAGTGATAGCTGTCGAGATTGTCGGAATGCACGCGTATCAAGAAGCGATCGAAGACTGCGAGCAAGTCATCGTCATTGGGCAACTCGTTGCTGGCGGCGAACGCGCTCAAGAGAGGCACGCGATGCACGGTGGATCCCGAGGTAAAGACACGTTCGTTCAGCACGCCCAAGAGCGAGTTCAAGATTGCGCTATTGGCTTTGAACACCTCGTCGAGAAAGAGGATTTCAGCTTCGGGAAGCATTCCTTCGGTGCGACGTCGGTAGTTGCCTTCACGGAATGCCGTGATGTCGATCGGTCCGAAGATCTCGTTCGGTTCCGTGAAGCGGGTGAGCAGATATTCGAAGTACTTCGAGTCGATCAGCTTGGCGAACATTCGAATGAGCGCGCTCTTTGCGGTGCCAGGTGGGCCAACGATAAGAACGTGCTCCCCGGCGAGCGCGGCTATCAGCATGAGGCGTATCACTTCGCTCTTGCCGAGGAAGTAGTCTTCTAGCGTGCGGGCAACCGCCTGAAGGCGCACTCCGATTTGGTTCGACGCAGGACTCATGATTGGATCTCCAACAACGTGTGCGACAAAGGCTTCGACAAGGATTGTGCGATGACCGAACGGACATCATCGTAAACGGCGCGCGGCAACTCGCGGGAAAGGCGCGCCGCAAAGGCAGCAACGTTCGCGGTGTCGCGCGTTGAGAGCTCCAAGATCCGTCCCTCGCCCTCGCGCGCACTGCAGAGCAGTGGAAAAACCGCCCAGAACCGCGCGCCTTCCGGCGTTGTAACTGCGTCGAGAGTTTGCCCGCTCAAGATAGACACAAGCTGGGTCTTGACGATGAGCGCAACCAGTGGCGCGAGATTGTTTGCGCCGCCTTGGTGTGCTTTGGCGAGCGCCGCCCACAAGACGGGACCGAGCTCGGACATTGGCGCGCGCGCAAGCTCGCGGGCGATGGCGCTGCGGATACGAACCGAGCTAAGCACTCCGAGTGACGCGACGCTCATAGAAATGGCGCCGCGTTTCTTCCAGTGGAGGATCTCGGTGATCGGCGACGAGGCAAGATAACGTTGTAGCTCGTCGCCGATCGCAAGCTCTACGGGAAGCGCGTCGAGCACCTCAAACAACGACACACGCGTTTCTACCCTTTCGAATGCGACGGGCGGCAGCGTAGGCGTGCGGGGTGCCTTGCGTCCGCGAAACTCCTGTGTCGTTCCCCAGTTGCTCATCACCACGTCGCGGCGCCAGAGTGTAAGCACGCGTTCAACAACGAGGTGTCGCACCACGGCGGCAGCTTCCGTTCTCGGTAAGGACACACTGTCATTGAGCGTGTGGATCCAAGTAGCGATGACGGGCCGCGCGCGAGTGGCTGGCCATGTCGAGAGCGAGCTATCGGCGAGGGCCGCTAAGTTGTAGCCCGACACTGCCAGCGCCAGCGCGTCGCGATCCATCGATGTGACGGCGATACGCGGCGCGAACTCGGCGCGGCGCACTTCGAGCGCGCTCGAAAGGGCAGACTCGAGCGCGGTGTCGCTCAGCGTTGCGAGCGCAAAGTGGGGCATAACGCCCGGGCCAATGGGTCTCTCCACATGCACTACGTGCCCGCCGAGAAGAGGCACCATGAACTGCGCGACAAAGCGCTCGTACGTCGCCTGCAGCTTGCGCGCGTCGCTCATGGTTCATTGTCTTTCGCGTCCGCGTCATCAGTCTTGCCGGGCACGCCCCAAAGCGGCAACGAAGTGCGATCGCCGTATGAGAGCTCCGGGGATTGACTGTCTCCGCTTTGCCATGGCTCGGCGTTCTCTATGTCGATGTGAATCGCCGAAAGAGCCAAACGCGTGATCGGGCCAAAGGCGCTGTCGTCGACAACGTCCAGTGCGCTCGTTTCAAGATCAAAAAACGCATGACTGTTAGCTGGCAAAGAGAGCAGGGGTACCAGTACCTCAGGCGAAAGCGCAGGCTCGATTGCCCACCCGGCCGGCACGTGAATGCGAGTCGCAAATTCTGTGAAGAAGGTGCCAAGAGGAACTCCCTCAATTCCGCGTGGCGACAAAACGAAGATTTTCGAATCAGTGCTGGCAACGCGTAGCGCGTGCAGGATGTCAGCGGGCAAAAGATAGAGAATCTTGAGTAGCCACTCGCGCATGGCCATCGGCACTACGGTCGCTGTGACATTGCGCCAAGGCTCACCGCTCGGTCGCAAGCGCAGAGGAACCGTAAACGTCTCCAAGTCCGTACGGGAAGACATCACGCTGTCGGGGACTCGCGGCAACGCGCTCGCCTCGAGCTTTACCAAGCTACGTAACGGAACTGCGGACGGGCGCGGCGAAACGATGTCGACACCACCCGTGCGAAAAAGAACTAAGCTCTGTGCATCGAAGAGACTGGCGCACGAATCCAAGGCGACCGGATGTCGATGCCCTAGCTCAACCGCCACATTGGCAGTTACTGGGACGAAGACGCGCACACCCGGCAGCGAGGAGAGTAGCGAGATAAAGCGCGGATGAGCATCTGCAAGCGCGAACAACTGCAAGCGTCGCGGAGCGTCGTCAAACGCGGAATCCTGCGCCCACTCGACGTAGGACACGAGCCCGTCCACGCCGGCACGCGCAAGATGGCGAACGACCGCCGGTGCAATGCCCATCTCAGCGGTGACAATAAGCGACGACGCTTCGCCATGTGCCGCGCGCGGAGCAGCTTCCACCGAGAGACGCAGAATCAAATCGCGAAGCGGGATTGTACGGTCCGCTTTGTACGATTGCTCGAACGCGTCGTGATAAAGAACCATGTCGCTTGCGTCTTGTGAGCTTGCGCTTACGTCGTAACCAAGCGGCGAGCCTGCATCGCGGTACTTCACAAAGTGCTTTGACGTACCCGTAAAAATAAGGCCGCTCGCCAGGCGTGCGATGCCGGCAATCCGGTCCATGCGTTGGGTCGATTCCGCAACGAATGAGATCGCTACCTCTCGTGTTTTGAGCGATGTAACGAGCTGGGTGATCTGCAGGCTGTGAACCAGCTCATCGAGTGTCGCCGCGTGGCTGTAGGCCCGCAAAAATGCAACGGCACGATCAAGCGACGAAAAGAGCAGGAGGCCGCGCTGTCCGAGCACTACGCCCCGTGCATCGGGCGTAAGCCCAGGCGTTCGAAATCGGGTCTGATTCAACGCTACGCGTTCGAGCACAGAGCGACGGTAGGCAGTCGGCGGGCGAACGGCAACGCTTTTCGGCAGTTCTGATGACAGAACCGAAAGCTCGTGGTTGAGTGCGGAGGCTATGAGGTTTTGGCTACTTTTCCCCCTCACAATGTGCGTGATCTGCCTCTCGGCTCCGCGCGCCCAAGCCGATGACCCGCAAGCGGCGCAAGCCCAGCCGATCGACGAAGGGGAGTTTGTCGCTATCGAGATGCGCCTCGCGGAGATCGCGCGCGAAGGCGGCGCCGAAGATTCGCGGGGAGCAGCCGACCACGCGACTCAGGCCGTGCGCGCCGCGCGCGTTGCAGCGTTGACGGGCGACGCGAGCAAAGCAGCCCGTGCGCTTCATATCGCCCAAGCCGCGCTACTCGTGGCCGAACGACAAGCAGCTCGTGCCCGCGCCCTGACCGCGCTCGCGGCAGCAACGCGCACGCGTGCGGAGGCTCAGGCGCGCGCGCTTGCTTCGCAGAGTGCGCTCGCCGCGGCCCGCGCGGATCACGAACGCCTGCGGGGGAGCGAACCTTAATGCTGCGCTCGCTTACTGGATTGTGCCTCCTCAGTGTCGTCGGTTGCGGCGCATCGGAGTCGGCTCGCTCGTCGATGCTGCGCGAAACGCTAGCCTCGCCCGAGGTACAACGCGCACGCGTGCACGCGCCGGATCTCGTTCTGCAAGCGGAGCGCGCGCACGCCGCCGCACACGCCTTCGAACGCGCGGAGAATCCCGAGGCGGCGGCGGACGAAGAAACGCGCGCTCGCCTTTTGCTCGCCGCTGCGACAGCTGAAGCCGATCGCGCCGAGGCCGATGAAGAGCGCCTCAGGCTGGAACACGAAACAAACGAGCTCGATGCACAGAGCGCACGAAACGAGCAGGAAAGGCTGCAAATCGAGCAGGAAAGCGCTCGACTCGCGGCAGCACGCACTGCGCGCGAAGAACTTGCGCGCGCCCTTGCTCAAGCGGAGCACGACGAACCGCGCCGCCGCAATCTCGTAAGCGCGAGCCGTGAAAGCACTTCCGGTGAGAGCGCGGCCCTCGTGCGTCGTGCACGTTTGGATCTGGCAGTCGCGATAGCACTGGGAGCGCCTCAGGATTCCGTCGATGCAGCGAGCGCCGCAATCGAACGCTTTGAACACGTACAACCTACCGGCCCAAGCCGAGTGAACGCGGCATCCGAAGCGCGCGTACTCGCCGAGCGTGCATTAGGCCAAGCTCGCGCAACCACCCCCGCCGCCACGCGTGAGGTGATTGCATCGTTTGAACGGTCGGCGCGTGAATACAACTTACCTATCACAAGCACGCCGCGTGGAATGATCGTCGCTCCGGCGACTATGGACGCGCGTGTGATGAGTCGCCTATGCGATTTGGCCAATGCGTTCGCGAATGGTCCAATCCTCATCGAGACGCGATCACAGAGCGCAGCTGCAAGCACGCGACGCTCGATCGACGCGCTCGTTGCAACGCTCGTGCAGCACGGAGTGCCCCGGACACGCGTCACTGTGAGCTCTCCGACCGACGGCGCATCCGCAGGCTCAGCCGATCGCGCAACTATCGTGCTCGTGTTTGCCGGTTACGTGCCACAAGCGTCCGAATAGCGACGCTTCCTTTTGGCAGACGAACTACTTGGGCCCCATGCGCAGTGCCCCATCGAGCCGGATCGTTTCCCCGTTCAAATAGGCGTTTTCGACGATATGCTCGACCAGGGCCGCGTAATCTTCGGGCCGACCAAGGCGCCGTGGAAAGGGAATGCCCTGCGCGAGCGCTTCACGTGCGGCCTCGGGCAACATTGCCAGCATCGGCGTATCGAACGTGCCAGGCGCAATGGTCATGACGCGAATGCCAACCGGCGATAGATCGCGCGCAACGGGCAGCGTCATCCCTACAACCGCCGCCTTGGACGCTGCGTATGCGGCCTGCCCGATCTGTCCATCGTAGGCAGCGATGGATGCCGTGTTGATGATCACGCCGCGTTCGCCGCCGTCGTTAGGCGTGTTCTTGGACATCGCCGCGGCAGAGAGACGAACCACGTTGAACATGCCCACGAGGTTGATGCCCACGACCGTCTTGAAGAGCTCAAGGTCATGTGGCGCGCCTTCCTTGTTGAGCGTGCGCGCGGCCCAACCAACCCCTGCGCATCCCACGGCGATTCGTAACGGAGCAAGCGCAACGGCCGCAGCCACAGCCTCGGCAATCTGAGCGGGGTCCGTAACATCTGCAGCGACGAAGCTCGCGCGTCCGTGCAGCTCTTTGGCGAGAGCCTCACCTTTTTGCGCATCTCGATCGACAATGACAACGCGCGCGCCTCGCTCACAAAGGGCGCGCACCGTCGCCTCACCGAGGCCCGAAGCGCCTCCCGTAACCAGCGCCGATGATCCATCGATTTTCATGTTAGGCGGCCCTTAGCGGTGAATGTGCAACGTAGATGATGACAAAAATCGTGAGCGCCCACAGAGCGAGATTCAGCAAAAATGGCTTATCCCGGAGCATTTCTTCGGTTGGACTCTCGGCGTGCGGCCGCCCGCGAACCAAGTGCAAGAAGCGCAGCACGCCAAAGAGCGTGAAGAGCGTCGTGAGAGGTAAGTAGGCCGTGTGAAACGCTGCGCGCGTACTCGGATCGAATGTGTACGCGGCATATGTGCCTGTCGTTGCAAAGGCAGCGACGTAGAGGAGAATCGTGAGCGTGCGCTTGTCGTACGCCTTCAACGATGCCCGTTGCAGGTGGGCTTCTTCGCTCTGCGAGAGCTCGTGCATGCGCTTGCCCATTCCGAGAAATGCCGCGAGCAAGAAGGTGACCACGAGCAGATAGGTACTGGCAGGTACCTGCGCCGCAAAAGAACCCGAGAGTACGCGCAACTCAAATCCAAGCGCGATGCACAGCATATCGACGTAGGCAATGCGTTTGAGGCGCACGCTATAAAGCAGGTTCAAGACCAGATACGCCGTCGCGCACACGAAGAACTGCAGATTCAAGAAGAACGCGGCCGAGAGCGAGCCTAAGACGAGCGCTACAAAAGCGCCCTTGACCGCATCCTAACTCACGACACCGCTCGCGATCGGACGGGATTTTTTTACGGGATGGTTACGATCGGCTTCCACGTCCATCAGGTCGTTCAGGATGTAGACCGCGCTTGCCAAAAGGGAGAATGACGCGAAGCCGATCAAGCTACGCAGCATCATTGGCCACGCAAAGAGCTCTTTGGCGAACACCAAAGGCGCCAGGACGAAGAGGTTTTTGACCCACTGATGTGGGCGCATCGTCCGGATCAGGCCGCGAACCATGGTGGCGGACTATACCAGCAGCGGATCAAAGCGCCCCTTTTCGCGTCCAAGCTGGGAACAAGATGTGTGTCGAACTTGTCGAGCTTAGAAGGGGTCGTTAGGCTCGGGCCCCATCGTGCTTTTTACGGTGTTTCCGGCATCTCGTGATGGCGGTTGAAAGGATCGCGTGCTTACGAAGGCCTCTGCCTACCGAGTTGTTCTCGGTTTCCTCCTCTCGATCGTCTTCTTCTGCGCGCTTCGGCCCTCACCCGAACTTGTCCAAGCCCAACGGATGCCAGCCAGCTCCGGGACGGCGCCCGCGGCATCAGCCACGTCACGGGCACGCAACCCGTACGACGACGAAGTTCGTCGACTCGCGACTGAGGCCGTCCACGACGCGCGATCACCGCGCGCAATTTTGGCAGTTCTCGATATCTATCGCACAGCCGATCGCGCAAGCCCCGGCTTGGTCTTTACGACAATGCAGAGCCTGTCGCGGGATCGTCGATTGCCAAGTGCGCTTCGCGTCTACGCGCAGGGGCTTCTTGCCCGACTTCATACGAGTCGCGGCGAGCTCGATCGCGCGGGCGAAATCATCAACGAGCTTGGCTATATCCGCCAATGGCGCGTCATCGGTTCGTTCGATAACGAAGGGAAGAATGGTTACGACCGCGCGATGCCGCCCGAGGAGCCGCGCACGGGCCTGGTGGATATGGACGCGCGCTACCCGGGCCGCGAGCGACCAGTTTCGTGGCGCGTGTATCCGGAAGTTTCGCGCTACGGCTACATCAATTTCGACGCACTCTTTCGTCCCTTCGCCAACGTGTGTGGTTACGCAGAGACGATGGTCCATTCCGATCGCGATAAGAACGTGACCGTGTGGCTCGGCGCGGGAGGCGCAGTCAAGGTTTGGTTGAACGGCGCCGAGCTGATGCGTGATACCGCGTATCGCGCAGCGGATCCCGATCGGCAGGCGCAAGGAGCCACGCTTCATGCGGGATGGAATCGCATCCTCGTCAAAGACTGCATCGCCGAAGGTTCGTGGGGCTTTTACATGCGCATCGGTGAGCCGGATGGATCACCCGCACGCGGTTTGCGTTTCGATCCAATGGCCCTTGAGACCGCGGGCCACGCCGCATCCGGTCGGCTTCCGGCCACGCCGGTAGCGCCTCTCGCTGGCCTCGAAGCTCGCGCGGCGGGGGAGAATCCCAACGCTGATGCGCTTGCCGACCTGGCGCACTTTCTTGCGCTTACGGGCGCAGACGACCCGGCCGAACGGCGTGCGAAACAACTCGCGGCACGCGCGGCGGATTTAGAGCCCAACATCGAGCATCTTCGACTGGCAGCCCAGCTCGCGGACGAGCGCGCGGAAGTAATGCGCTTTGCCAATCGAGCGATTGAAGTCGCGCCCACTGATCCGGAAGCCATCATTTTGCATGCTCTCTCCGTGTCACGCGGCCCGAATCCAATCGACGCGCTTCCTCTCATTGAACGTATTCCAGAAACCACGCGGGCTGGGCTCGACGGCGCCATCCTGCATGCGCAGATCCTGAACAGTCTCAACCTGCACGAAGCCGCGCGAGCAATCATCGAGCAGGCATCGGCGCGTACCAACAACGCAACGGCTTTTCTCGCCGAGCAAGCAGTCGCCGCATCGTTCTGCGCGCGTCGCGATCAGGCCATCGCCTTGCGTCAGCAACTCGTGACGGTGCGTTACGACGATGCGACCTCACGTGGGGCGCTGATCGCCGACGCACTACGCCGTGGGGACACGCAATCGGTGCTCATGCATGTCGAAGCGCTTCGTAGTCTCGCGCCTGACAACGCGCAAACCCTCTTCACGGTCGCCGAGATTTACGATTCGCTCGGCCGTGACGAAGAGGTACTCAACGCATATCGGCAAGCGCTTACGCTTGCACCCGAGGACTCAACGACCCTTGTCGCCATTGGGCGCGCGTTGCTGCGTCTCGACCAACGAGATGCCGCGGGCGACTCCTTTCGCCAAGCGCTCGTGCTGCGTCCACAAGATGCCGACACGCGCGAGATTCTTGAGCAGTTGCATCCCCAGGCTCGGCAGGATGAGGCGTTCGCTGCGACGAGCGAAGAAATTCTTTCTCGTCGCACCGAAACTCACGACTACCCGGTCACCGTGCTTCAACATCTGGTGGTCAACACCGTCTACGAGAACGGTCTCGGCTCGAGCTTCAATCAGATCGCAGCTCAAGTGAACGACGCCGATGGCACGCGACGCTTTCGCACGTACAGCATTCAGTTCGATCCGGAATCGCAGCGTGTGAATGTTCGTCTCGCGCGGGTAACGCGTCGCAACGGCCAAGTGCTGCAGGCCAATCAGAGCTTCTTGCAGCAGATGGGTGAGCCTTGGTACCGCATCTACTACAACACGCTCGCGCAGATCGTTGTCTTTCCCGATCTTGAACCGGGCGATGTGGTCGAGCTTCGTTATCGCATCGACGACATCTCGCATCGCAACGTCTTCGCCGACTACTACGGTGATTTGCAGTTCTTGCAAAACGGGGATCCGCAGAAGCACATGGAG
The DNA here is from genome assembly GCA_016712745.1 of Sandaracinaceae bacterium. Classification (GTDB taxonomy): domain Bacteria; phylum Myxococcota_A; class Polyangia; order Polyangiales; family JADJQN01; genus JADJQN01. The sequence continues at coordinate 1,042,902 of JADJQN010000003.1, read as the reverse complement.
TACGTGCTGATCTCGCCAACATCGCGCGAGTTCTACTTCAATGAGCCGCGTCTGGTGGGTTTGCAGCACACGCGCACCGAGCAAGAGGGTCGCCGGATTGATCGTTTCGTCGCTACGGACGTGCAAGCCATTCGCAGCGAAGATGGCATGCCTGGCATGACCGAAGTCGCACCCTATCTACACGTGTCCACCTACCGAACCTGGGAAGACGTTGGGCATTGGTGGTGGGGCCTCGTCCACGACCAGCTCTACGCCGACGATTCCTTGCGCCGCACGGTGGCCGAGCTTGTGCGCGGCGCGCCCGATACACGCACGAAGGTTGCCCGCATCTACGACTGGGTCGTTACAAATACCCGCTATGTCGGATTGGAATTCGGCATTCACGGCTACTTGCCCTACCGAGTTCCCCAGATTGTGCAGCGCGGTTTTGGCGACTGCAAAGACAAGGCGTCTTTGCTCTACACGATGATGCGCGAAGCGGGCATCGATGCGCGCATTGCCCTCGTGCGTACGCGCCGCAACGGATCTATAAACGATCTACCCGCTTCGCTCGCAGTGTTCGATCACGCGATTGCCTACGTCCCCGAGTTTGACCTTTATCTCGACGGAACCGCAGAGAACAACGGTACGATGGAGCTGCCGACGCAGGACCAAGGCGTCACGGTCCTTGTGGTGGGCCCCACGAGCGCCGAGCTTCGTCGAACGCCGGTGCTCGATTCCTCGCTCTCGCATCGCGATCGCCGTCTGACCGTGCGCCTGTCCGCCGATGGCGCAGCGGAAATCGATGGCGAGGAAGAAGTTCGTGGCGCTGACGCGCCGGGCTATCGCGCAACGTATCAAGCCGAAGGCACACGCGAAGATCGCTTCGAGCGCTCGCTTGCCGGCCTCTTCCCCGGCGCCGACTTGCAGGAGCAACACTTCTCGAATCTCGAGAGGCGCGAAGAGCCCGTGCGTTATTCCTATCGTTTGCGAGTGCCCCAACTCGCGCAGCGCGATGGCGGAGCGTTGCGTTTGGCTCCGAGCGTCATGAATGATTTGCAGCGATCGCTTGCTCGCACGTTGCAGCGCCACTATCCGCTCGATATCGGCGGGCTCAGCTCGTACAACGAGACTCGCACGGTGCGGTTGCCAGCGGGCATGCAAGTCGCGACGCTCCCGGAGGGCGGGGAAGCAGTGTCCGACTTTGGGCGATTGCGCATGACCGTTGCGCGCGAGGGTCGAGACATCGTCGTGCGAACCGAGTTCGCGTTGTTGCGCGACCGCATTTCGCCGGCCGAGTACCCGGCGTTCCGTCAATGGGTCGAACGAGGAGACACCATTTTGCGTCAGAGAATTAGCCTTCAGGGGGGTGCTCAGTGAAACGCGCACTTCTACTTATCATCGTCGCTTTCTGCGCTAGCTGCGGCGGAACGACGCTGCCGGGCGCGACGCCCGAGATTCAAAGCTATCGCGACCGCGCAGCCGACAACCCGACCGATCCGGAAGCGCAAATGCAAGCGCTCGCAGCGGAGCTCTTCGTCGGTGGCGGCGAGCCCGCGCGCGTCGCACCGGCGCAGCAACGCGCGATGCAGCTCGCCTCGGCCAATCCGAGCGTGCATCTTTTAACCGCGATCGATCACGACATTCACGGTCGCATCGACGCGGCGTACTCGGAGTATCTGCGCACCATCGTGCTCGCCATCAGTTCGGGCACCGATGACCATCAAGGAGTGGCAGCGGCGGCGCTCGGCTCAGTGGAAGACCTGATTGACGTGGTTCCGAATGGTCCCGCGCGGGCACAAACTGCTCTCGCGCCTTTGCTCAACCAGACCGCGCATATGTCGCCGTCGGTGCGATTCGAAATAGCAAACGTCCTGATGGATGTGGCTTTTCGCCGAGGCCAGCTCGAAGAAGCACGCCGACTCGCGTCGGGTGCTGGTTGCATGACCGAGTGGCGGGTCGCAGGTCCGTTCGGACCGCGCGAGTTGCTGGGTTTCGATCAAACATTTCCTGCGGAAGCGCGCGGGGCCCTCGCGGCTGAGTACGATTTGGGGCCGGCTCGCGGACGTCGAGCGACCCGCGATGTGCAAGCGCGCGGTTGCGTCGTCAATATGGGCGCGGGTCCCATTGCCGCGGGCGGCACCACCATTGCCGAGGGGCATCTTCGCGTCGACGCTGCACGCAAGTACACATTCCGTCTCGAGACGCCCAATGCGGTACAGCTCTTCATTGACGGCGAACGTGTGGCGTCTCTCGATTCGCGCACGTCGCCGCTTGCGCGCACGACGCACCACTCCTTTGACCTGGGCGCGGGCGATCATGAAATTAAGGTCAAACTTGTCTCGCGCCATCCGAACCCCGTAATGGTGCTGAGCGCAACGCCTGCAACAACGACGGACGTTGATGTGGAGACAATGCGCTCCGGCGTTCCGGAGTTCGATGCGTATGGTCAAGCCATCATCGCCCTTGCGCGCGGCAACGCGGTCGCGGCCCGTGAGGCCATGCGTATTCAGGCCGACCGCGCCAACGCGACGGGCGCTAGCCTTTTGCTGCGTGCCTCGATTGCTCTCGGCGATCCGCTCATCCCCGCCGACGTTCGACGCGATGACGCCCGGCGCTTCTACCGCGCGGCCGCACAGCGCGATCCTGAAATGTGGCAGCCGGTTTTGCAGCTCGCGCGTTTGCAAGCTGCGGATGGCCAGGTAACCGAAGCCATCGCTGATATGCGCACGGCGCAAACGCGCTGGCCCACCAATATCGCGATTGCGATGAGTCTCGCCGAAATGCTCCTCGACAAAGATTGGGAAGCCGAGGCGGATCGCACCGTGGTTCACGCTCATGAAGTGGTTCCAGGCTCGTGCATTCCGCTGCGCAGCATGTTCGATGCAGCGCGCCGACGCGGGCGCTTCACCGAAGCTCGCGCGCTGGCCGATCAGATCGTAGCCTGCGATTCTCGATCGTACGTAAAGCTCAGTGCGCTCACCGATGCACGCGAGTGGGACGCTGCGCGGGTGGAGCTCGAACGCTTGAGCGCCTACGAGCCGAGCCATACTCACACGGCGATGCTCGCGTCGACCATCGAGATGGCGCGGGGTCGTGGCGACGCAGCCCTTCTTTTGCAGTCGCTAAGGGCGCTCGCGGTTGAGCGGCCGCTTGCGATCGAGTTGCCGCTCGCGATGGCTGATTTAGCCCTCGCGCAGAACCAGAACGACGAAGCCATTCGCATTCTTGATGAAGCCATTTCACGCGAGCCTTCAGCGATGGGCGATCTGCGTTGGATTCGCCGTGCCATCGGCGGCATCGACGACATCGCGCCGTTCCGAAAGAACGGAACTCAGATTCTCGCGGATTTCATCGCGGCGAATCGCACCTACCGCGAGCCTCAGGTTCTCGTGTTCGACTACGCGGCAACACGCGTTTTCGAAGACGGATCCACGATTGAGCTTGTGCATCAGATCTACAAGGCGCAGAGCGAAGAGGCCGTTGACGAGCTTGGCGATTTCACGCCCCCCGAAGGCGCGCAGATTCTTACCCTGCGCACGATCAAAGCCGACGGTCGCCGTATGGAGCCCGATCAGATCGCCGGCAAAGACAGCATCTCGTTACCCAGCGTCGGCGTTGGTGATTACGTAGAGCATGAGTACATGGTGAGCTCGGGGCCCTCGAGTGGTTTCCCGGGTGGCTTCATTGGCAACCGATTCTTCTTCCGTAGTTTCGAAGAGCCATTCGACCTCAGCCAACAAGTCGTCGCGCTGCCTCGCAGCATGACGCCGGTCATCGATTCGCGCGGGCCCGCGCCCCGTGCTGAAGAACGCATCGAGGGTGATCTGCGCATTCTTACGTTTACCGTGCACGAGAGCCGGCCTCTTCAACCGGAGCCGAACACGATCTCCGCGCGCGAGTTTTTGCCGAGCGTTAATGTTGGGGTTGGTGCGACGTGGGACCTCTTTATCGCTGGCATGCGTGACGAGCTTTGCGACAAGTCGGTGCGCGACCCGGCGGCTATGCGTATCGTTGAACAGATTGTCGGCAACGACGAGTTGAGCGCCGCAGAACGTGCTCGCCGCATTTACGCCTGGGTGCTGACAAACATCGAGGCGTCGGACGACTTCTTCGGGTCGGCGCCCATCATGCTCGCGGCGCACACGGGACATCGCGCGCGGGTAATGCAGTATCTGCTCGTGCTTGCTGGTCTCGACGCCGATCTCGTTGCGACGCGAAACGCCGGTGGCGACACCACACGTTCGGAAATGGCCGATCCCGAAACCTATTCCACTGCGCTCGTTCGCGTTCGCGTGGACAGCGGCTGGGTTTGGCTCTCGCCCGCCGACCGCGGAGCCCCGTTTGGCTATGTGCCGCGCTTGCTGCGCGATCAGGACGGGATCGTGCTCAACGCGAGCGGCGACCACGTACGCGTTCGTGGAAACATCGCCAACGAAGACCTGCTCAGCGTCGAGGTGGATGTTCGCTTGGGCGACGACAGCACTGCTCGAATCGACGTCGTGGAGACGCTACACGGCGCTGGCGCCATCGCGTGGCGCAATCAACTCGAGAACATCCCGGCTGCGGAGCTCGAGCGTCGCTTCGAAGAAGGCTACGTAGCGCGACTGGTGCCCGGAGCGGTACTTGCTGCGCTCGAGATACAAGGTCGCGATGAAAACGAAGCACCGCTCGTGATGCGCTATAGCTTCGATGTGCGTGGCTACGGTCGGCACGTCGGTGGGCGTTGGGTTCTCTCCTCCCTTTTCCCAACGCAGCTGCAAGCCGCATACGCACAACGTGCTGCGCGGACTCTGCCTGAGCTCATCGCGACGCCGCTCGATCGTCGCTTGGTCGTGCGCTTCCATGCATCAAGCGATGCACTTCCTGCAGCACTGCCGGAAGTCCGCATCGCAGGTCCCCAAGGCGCATCCGTGCACATCGTCTCCGCAGTTGACGGAGACAAGCTCACGATCACACGCGACCTCAGCTTGCCACTCATGCGCATCGAACCCGCCGACTACCCGGCCTTCGCAGTCTTCTGCCGCCAAGCCGACGAAGCCGAAAGCCGTGAACTCACCTTCCGCATGTAGAAGCGCCCAACCTGCGGAAGGTTTAACAAGAGATCAGGAGTTCAAGAGGAAGGCACCTGAGGATTTCGGGCGGATCAACCTGAGCTTGCCCGGTTTTAGTGGACACCTATTTTAGGCCAAGATGGCCAGAGCAGGTGTTCCGATGCCGATTACAAAACGCAATCAGTACACGCCCGAGTTCAAGGAAGAGGCCGTTCGTCTGCTCGAGAGCGACACACGTTCGGTGGAGGAAATGCCGCTTCGCTGGGGGTCAACCCGACGCTGTTGCAGAAATGGCGGGTGAAGCTTCGAGGAATGCGCCGCAAGGTTGCGAGCCTCGAAGACGCCGTTTCTCCAGATGAGCGTGAAGAACTTCGACGGCTGCGCAAGCGCCTGAAAGAAGTGGAAGAGGAGCGTGACATTCTAAAAAAAGCGACGGCCTTCTTCGCCAAGCAAAGCAAATGAGATTCGTATTCATTGCAGCGGAGAAGGCGAACTTTCGAGTCGTGACGATGTGCCGCGTGCTGCGGGTTGCGCGTTCTGGTTTTTACGCGTGGTGCAAACGGGGAGAGTCGACGCGTGCGCGGTCCGCGAAAACTGCGCTTGTGCACATTCGCGCGACTTACCGGCACCACAAAGCACGCTACGGAAGTCCACGTGTGCATCGCGAGCTCTGCGACCAAGGTCTTTCGATTGGGCGGCACCGCGTCGCAAGGCTCATGAAAAGCGAGGGATTGTACGCTCGGCAGAAGCGCCGCTTTCGCAAGACCACGAACTCAAACCATGGTTTTCGCCTCGCAAACAATCTCGTGGCAAGACACTTTGAGGCGACTGCTCCGAATCGTATCTGGCTTTCAGATATCACCTACGTGTACACGCGCGAAGGCTGGCTCTACCTCGTGTGCTTCCTCGACGTGCATTCGCGACGCATCGTCGGCTGGGACATCGACGATACCCTCGATGCATCCTCAACGTGTCGCGCGCTTTGTCGCGCGCTCGCTGAGCGACGCCCGTCGCGCAACCTCGTGATTCATTCTGACCGAGGCATCCAGTACGCTTCCGAAGAGTTTCGACGCGTCTTGCGTGTGCACGACATCACACAAAGCATGAGCCGCAAAGGTGATTGCTGGGACAACGCGCCGATGGAAAGCTTTTGGGGAACGCTCAAGCGTGAGCTCATCGAAGCTAACGGAACCGCTCCCAGGCTCGTCGTCCATCAGGCGATTGCCGACTACATCGACTACTACAACCGAGAAAGAAAACACTCGACACTAGACTACGTCACGCCCGTCGAGTACGAATCAGAAAGAGCCGCGTAACCCGTGTCCACTTTTTCCGGGCAAGCTCAACCACCAAGAAAATCCACTGCCTTCCTCTTGATCTCTTGATCTCTTGTCAAACCTCGACAGCGCAATCACCGAAGCACACCCGACAAGCGCACCGAAACGTCGGGCGTGCTTTGGGTGTTAGGCGCGGTAGGTGAAGCGGAGTTCGTAGTCGCAGATCTGGTAGACGTCGCCTTCTTCGATGCGGCGACTATCAACACGACGTCCTTGATGCTCGACGCCGTTGGTGCTTCCAAGATCCTTCATATAGAAGGCGCCACCTTGATAAACGACTGCGGCGTGACGACGTGAAATGTTGCCGTCTTTGATGGGCAAGTCGGCGGTCTTAGCGCCGCGACCGATGACGAACTCTTCCTTGTTCACGGGGAACTTCTCGCCATTGAACACAACGAAGAGAGTCGGCATTCCGGCTGCATGAGTCGGAACTGCACTGGGCCGTGGGCCACCGGGCAAGGGGGGCGGTGCACCGGGCGATGGCGGACGCGAGCCGGGCGCTGGATTTGGATACGCCCCCGAACCAGCCGGCGCACCGGGAGCAATACTCAGCGTGCCAGGATACGAAGCCGATGCTGGACGAACGGGCGGCGGAGCCGGTGCTTGAATCGAAGGACGCGGCGGCGGCGGAACAGGCCGCGCAACCGACGCGCTGCCCTCAGTGCGAGCGGGCGCAGGTGCTGCTGCTGCTTGCACCGGTGCCGTTGGCGCAGGTGCTACCGCAGGCTGAACGTTGGGCTGAACCGCAAGCGGCCCGCTCGGGCTTTTGGGCGCAGTCGCAGAACCGGGGCGCGCTCCGTAATTACGCGAGCGTGCATACTGACGCATTGCCTCATTGATCAGGTAATCCGTCGAGCATTCGAGCTCAGCGCTCATTTGCTCGAAGATTTCCCAGAGGTAGTCCCGGCACTGAAAGTGCCGGAGCGTCTTTTTATTCTGCTCTTGGCTCATCTCGCTCGACTAGTGGGCTGCTTCGTCTGCTGCTTGTGTAAGGCGCTCATGCATAAATGCAATGGCCTCGGTTGCCGCTGTGCCGACCGTAGCGCTCGCGGGCCAGCTATTTGCCGGTCCGTGGACTGGTGCCGAGTCGCGAGTCAAAGCCTGCATCGCAGCTTCGTCGCTCGCGACGCCCTTACGAGCGAAGTAGCGAAGTGCAATCACGCGCATGTACCAACGCGGCGACTGCAACTGAGCGCGGATTGCGTCGGTCGGAGCCGGCGTCATCTGGCCCATCTTCTGCGCGTAGCCGTCGAGCTCTTCGGGCGCGTACTCGGCGCCCGCTGCTGCAGGCAACTTCGAGATGAACTCCGCAACGACACTGCCGCCGCCGATTCCGAGGACAAGCTCGCCCACGCGCCAACGAAGGCGCTGCTCGGTGCCGGCTGCCGTAATGAGCGGCCACAAGCGCGCCAGCGATCCGGTGCTGCGCACGTCGCCGATGCGATCGAAAGCGTTGTCGCGAACGCCGGCAGGCGTGTTCGCATCGAGAGCGATGTTCAAGAGTGCTTCGAGCTGCGCTTCGGTCGCCTTGCCCTCGAGAGCAAGCAGCGCGCGTGTGCGACGCGTCTCGCTCTGCTGAGCCGAGGCTGCGATCTCAATAAGACGATTTGCGACGACCGGTTGGTCTGCCAAGAACTTCATCGCCGGCAAGGCGCCGTCATTGATGAAAGTTTCGCGGTTCAAGACGGCGCCCGCGTTTACGCGGTTCTCGTCCACGCGGCCGCCGCCGGCAGACATCTGCGCGCGGATCTTGCCCTTGACCCAGTTCAAGAACTCATCGCTTTCCATCGCGCGCTCGATCGCGATGAGACGCGTGGCTGCGGTGGCTTTCGTGGCTGTTTCGCCGAGCTGACCGATCAACTCTGAGAGCTTGATGATCGCTTCTTTGGGCATGTGTTCGTTCAACGCGCTGACAAGGACGGTCGCCGCCGGCGCACCGAGCTGACGCACGACCTGCTCTGCCGAGAATTTTCCGGAGAGCGCGCGGCCGTTGAAATCTTCCACGTACCAACCAACGACTGCGTTGGTGAGGGCCGTGCGCGTTGCCGCGGACGAATCCGTGATCAAAAGGAAGCCCGCATCCTTGGCGCGAATCTGCAAAGGCGTTGGACCCGTAGTAACCGCCGCGCCGCCCGCAGGCGCCGAAGCTCCACCGCGCATGATCGTGATGAGCGGATCTTTCATCGCGTCGATGAGCTGAATGCGCGTCGGTTCATCGAGGCGACGAAGAGCGTGCTGAAGCTCCACGATTCCTTCGATGTCGTTGCGTTCCATCTCGACAAGAGCGATGGCTGCGCGGCTGCGCAACTCCATCGAGTACTTAGGAGTAAGGACGACGGCCACGAGCTTGCCGGGTCCCTTCATGGTCCCCTTCCAGTTCTCGATGTCCTCTTCGGTGACTTTACACGCCGAACAAAGGGTCAAGAGGAGTACGGCGAGGGTCACGGCGAGAGTTCGCATAGGTTGCTGATTTCGCATGGTTCTTTCTCGCGTGGAGCGGCATCCCGAAGTCATTTCGAAAGGGGCCCACCCTCGCTCCAAAGGAGGAGCGCGCGCCGTCCACGTCAGGCCCGGGGATACTAGTGGATCTGCTTCCGAAATCACAAGAGTTAGCGCGCGAGAAGAAGACGCCGCTTTGTTGACCCCTGTTGATCCCCGCTCATACCCTTGGTTTAGGAAGGTGTGTGCTTGGGTAAGTCTCGTACTACATCCGAAGACGACTTGATCGACACTGACGCCCCGCGTCGCCACGAAGTGATTGGAATTATTGGTGTTTCATGCACCATTCTTCTAGTCCTTTCCCTAGCCTCCTATGATGCTCGCGGTGGCGAGAACTGGATCGGCCCTGTCGGCGCCGTGATTGGCGGTGTGCTCGCTTCGGCGTTTGGCATCGCCGCATGGGTGCTTCCGATCGAGCTAGCGCTGCTCACGGTGCGTCTATTTCGCGGTCGCGAGAGCGCTTTGGGCGTTGCGCGCGCCGCATCGACGCTCGTTTTCGTCTTCATCGGATGCGCGATGCTGCATCTGGCTTTCCCGGATCAGCCCGTCTTCGGCGGGCATCTTCCTGGCGGCTTGCTTGGCGAAGTGATCGGCGAGGTGCTTCGATCGATGCTTGGCCTCGCTGGCGCATTCGTTGTCGGCGTCTCGGCTCTCCTCATTACACTGGTGTTGCGCACGCGCTGGTCTTTGCTGACAGCGTGGGAGTTCCTTTCGACGCACGGCGTGTCGATGGCGCGCGCAGCCCTCGATGGAATGCGCACTCTTTACACAGCATGGCGCGAGGCCAAAGAAGTTGAACGCGCCGAACGCGAAGCGCTGGCTAAAGAGAATGAGCCACGCATTGTATCGAGCGCCGGAACGATCGAATCGGTGGACGAAGAAGACGAAGACGCACCGCGCGCGCGCAAGATCAAATCTCTTCCTCCGTTGAAGCTGAGCAAGGCTGCAGCAAAAGCAATCAAAGAGATTGAAGCCGAAGAAGAAGAAGAAGAGGCCCTCGAAGCATCCTCCGAAGAAGAAGGCGAGGAGGAAGGCGACGAAGAGGAAGACGAGACTCTCGAGACAGCGGAGAGCGACGAAAGCAAAGCCAAAGCTGAAATTAAATCCAAGGCCAAAAAAGCACTCGCTGGACCTACGGTCATATTGCCGACCCAGGCGCCCAAGCTTCCTGCAAAGCCTGCAACGAAGAAGGAAGCTGTCATCGAAGTCGAAGCACCGATCTCGCCGACAACTGGCAAGCCCTTCGTGCTTCCACCCACCACGCTCCTCGACGCTGTTCCGGTCGAGACAATTCAGATCGACGAGAAGACACTGCGCGAGAACGCAACTCTCCTTGTAGAGAAGCTTGGTGCCTACAACGTGCAAGGGCGCGTGGATGAGATCCATCCGGGTCCAGTCGTTACGATGTACGAGTTCGAGCCAGCCAGCGGGACGAAGGTCGCAAAGATTGCCGGCCTCGCAGACGATCTCGCGATGGCCCTCGCCGCGCAGAAGGTTCGTATCGTTGCGCCGATCCCCGGTAAGTCGCGCGTGGGCTTCGAGCTTCCTAACAAAAAGCGTTCAACCGTTTCCCTTCGCGAAATCCTCGAAGACGAGCGTTGGCTGGATTCCAAGTACGCGTTGCCGATGGCCCTGGGCAAAGACATCGCGGGGCAGCCGAACTACGTCGATCTGGCGAAGATGCCGCATCTGCTCGTCGCGGGTGCAACCGGTGCCGGCAAGTCGGTTGGCTTGAACGTAATGCTTGCGTCGTTGCTGACGAAGAAGACGCCCGAAGAAGTTCGCTTCTTGATGATCGATCCGAAGGTCGTCGAGCTTGCGGTCTTCGACGGCATTCCGCACATGCTTCTCCCCGTCGTCACCGATATGAAGAAGGCATCGCTTGCGTTGCGGTGGGCGGTCGACGAAATGGAACGTCGCTACCAGCTCTTCGCCGATGCCGGCGCCCGTAACCTCGTCACCTACAACGAACGCGTTGAAAAGGTTCTGCGCGGCGAGATGGCCGCCGAGAAACTTGCGCCGCGTCGTGCCAACAAAGTCCGTGCTCAAGGACCCGATGGAGAAGAAGTTCTTCTCAATCCGGACGATGAAGCAGCAGACGCGCTCAACAAGCCGCCCACCAAGCTTCCTTACATCGTGTGCGTCGTGGATGAGTTCGCCGACCTAATGATGGTCGCTGCGAAGGACGTCGAAGCGGCTATCGCGCGCCTTGCACAAAAGGCCCGCGCTGCAGGTATTCACGTGATCCTGGCAACCCAGCGGCCCAGCGTCGACGTCATCACGGGCATGATCAAAGCCAACTTCCCCGCCCGAATCGCGTTCAAGGTTTCACAGCGCGAGGACAGCAAAACGATTTTGGGACGCAACGGCGCCGAGCATCTTCTCGGCATGGGCGACATGCTCATGATTCCGCCGGGGCAAAGCGATCTCAAACGCGTGCACTGCGCGTACATCAGCGAAGAAGAAGTCACGTCCATCTGCGATTTCCTTCGCGCCCAAGCCAAGCCCGTCTACGACGAAAACATCCTGAAGCCGCGCGAGGACGAAACGGGCGAAGGCGGGGCGCTCGGCACGGGTCAGCCAAGCGACGATCCGATGTACGATCGCGCAGTCGCTCTCGTCGCGCAGGCTGGCTATTGCAGCATCAGTCATATTCAGCGACATCTGAGCGTCGGCTACAACAAGGCAGCCAAGCTCGTCGAACAGATGGAGAAGGACGGCGTTGTTGGCCCGCCCAGCTCCAAGGCAGGGGGACGTCGTGAGGTACTTGTTCAAGCGGTCTGAGCTTTTCATCACCGCCGCAGTCATGATGGGCGCGCTTCTCGCTTCGGCAGATGCGCGGGCCCAAGACGTAACCACTGCAGCTCAGCGCGTGGCGCGTATCGAAGCCGCGATGCACCGCGTGCAAGACGACGCCGAGTGCCTCACCAATCGAAAGCGCGAGCTCGAGGCAGTGATGCTCTTGCTGCGAGATGCGCTGACGCAGTCGCAAGGAACGGGTGCGGCCGCGCGCGATGGCGCGGCGGCAATCGAGTCACTTCACACGCGCGCCGCCGGAATCGAGCGCGCAGCTATCGCGTGCGTGCACCGCGAGCCGCTATTGGCTTCGAACGCTGCAACAACGCAAGGCGCAGCGGCTTCAGGCGATACGCACGTCGACGCTGTCGCGCGCGAAAACGACGCAACACGCGTCATCGAACGTAACGCACGCCTGGGCGGTGATCTCTCGGTAACACTCGCCGAGCAAGCCGACGGTACCGGCCAGATTGCGAGCAACGTGATCATCAACGGTGTTCGCGAAGCGGCGCCTCGCCTGCTTGCGTGCTTTAGCGAAGTCGCAGGCACAGGCCGGCGCGGTGAAATGGCGCTTTCATTTACGATTGGAGCGTCGGGACGCGTCACACACGCAGCGGTCGAAGGCGACAGCCTGGGAATCGCATCCGTTGCGCGTTGCGTGCGCACAGTCGGCAGCAGTCTGCACTTTTCTGGGGGAACTCGCGGCGGCGACGCCGTGATTAGCTACACCCTTCGATACGGCGCGCAGTAGTGCTACACACAGCGGCGTGAAATCAGCAGCGAACGTTTCGCGCGCAGAGATTGTCGAGCTTCATCGTCGGCACGTATGGCCTCCCTACACCTCGGCCGACGAACATGCGTCGATTGACCCGTTAGTCATCGTGCACGCCGAGGGCTCATACCTCGAGGATAAGAACGGCAAGCGCTATATCGATGGCAACGGCTCGTGGTGGACGAACGTGCTTGGCCACGGGCACCCGCGGCTGATTCGTGCGTTGCGCGAGCAAAGCGAAACGCTCTTGCACTGCGCCTCTTCGATGATTGCCAACCCGCAGGCAGCGTTGCTCGCGGCCGAGATTGTCGCGGTCGCGCCGAAGGGAATTTCGCGCGCCCACTTCAGCGATGACGGTTCGACCGCCGTCGAAGTCGCGATCAAAACGGCATTTCAATACTGGCAGCAGAACGGTCGAGAAAGGCGCGTGCGTTTCATTGCACTCTCCGGCGCATTTCATGGCGACACGCTCGGGGCTGTGAGCCTCGGTGGCGTGGCGGCCTTTCGCAACGTCTTTGCTCCGCTTGTTTTTGATGTTCTGCACGCGCCAGTGGATGACGTAGACGGGTTTGAAAAGGCGGTCCACGCGATCGAGAAGATTCTCGAAACCAAGAGCGACGAAATCGCTGCGGTGATTGTCGAGCCGCTTATTCAGGGCGCGGCCGGCATGCGCATGTGGCCCGCGGCTCTACTCAGACGCATCCGCGAAGCTACGAGCAAAGCCGACACCTTTTTGATCGCCGACGAAGTGTTCACGGGCTATGGCCGAACCGGGACGATGTGGGCGTGCGACCAAGCGCAGGTCTCTCCCGACCTTCTATGCACGGCCAAGAGTTTTTCGGGCGGCGTTTTACCGATGGCGGCGACGCTCTCGACCGAGCGAGTGTACGAGGGGTTCAAGGGCGATCGGTCACGCGCGTTGATGCACGGCCACACCTTCAGCGGTAATGCACTCGGCGCTTCCGTCGCGCGAGAAGTGCTGGCTATTTACGAAGACGAAAAGATTCTCGACCAGATCGCACTTAAGCATAAGCGTATTGCCCAGGCCTTCGCGAAGCTGCAGGACTTGCCAGGTGTCGTGCGAACGCGATCGCTCGGAATGGTCGGCGCCTGCGACGTAGGTTCAGGCGGCTACGCCGGCAAGTCCGGCTGGCGCGTTTACGAGCACGGGCTTTCAATGGGGGCGTTTTTGCGCCCGCTTGGCGATACCGTCTACATCACGCCCCGCTTCAACATAGAAGACTCGGTGCTCGATCGCTTGCTCGAGATCGTCGCCGAATCGATTCGTCTTTCCGTACGTTGAACGGAAGAAGGAAGATGCTAATCTCGTCGACGCATGGCGCTCGACCCAGATTTTGTCGCTCTCTTCTGTTGTCCCCAATGCCGGGGGAAGCTCTCCTCTGAGAAAGCTCCAGAAGGCTTTGCCTGCGTTGGCTGTAAGCTCTTCTACTCAGTCGAAGACGATGTGCCTAACTTCAATGTCGAAGATGCGCGCCCGTGGGCACCGTCTGAGACCCCGGCGCTTTGAGGAGATTGCACTGTGTCTAGCTCGACCACGGCGCCGAAGAATCGAAGGATCCTCGCCGTCGAAGACGACGACGAGCTTCTGACAATGCTCACGCATTTGCTCGGCTCGCTCGGCGAAGTGCAAACCGCACGTGACGGAATGGAAGCAATGGACATTCTGAACGGAGGCTACCCCGCCGACCTGGTCGTCACCGACCTGATGATGCCGCGCATGGACGGTTTGACGCTGGCGCGGCACATGAAGAGCGACTCACGCTTGAGCCGCATTCCGGTCGTGATGCTCACCGCCAAGTCTTCGCCGCGCGACATGATCGAAGGCATCAACGCCGGCGCGCGTCACTACGTGACCAAACCCTTCACTGCGGCCGACCTGCTTGCCAAAGCTCAAAAAGCCCTCGCCGGCAAATAAGCCTTCGCTCGCTCCTGCAAAAATGAGCTGGCGCGAACGTGGCATCGCATACGGGCTTGCGACCTTCGCGGGGGTGCTGACCTTCTTGGGTTTTGCGGGGTTTGATCTGTGGCCACTCGCGTTCGTCGCCTTCGTGCCGCTGTTCGTTGCGATCGACCGAGTGCGCCCCTTCGGAGGCTTCGCCGTCCTGCGCCTTGCCGTTTACTTCGGGTTCGTGGCCGATTGGGGCGGCTATTACTGGCTCGTCGAGATGATGAAAAGCTTCAGCGGCTTTTCCGTTCCACTGTGCATCTTCTTCGCGTCGATACTCATCCTCTACACCGGAGGAAGCTTCGGACTCTTCGGTTGGTTGTGGGCGCGCGCGCGCGACCGTGGTTACAACATCACCATCGCCGCGGTATGCGCGCTTCTCGCCTGCGAGTTTGTCTATCCGCTACTCTTTCCATTCTTCTACGGCGCAAGCTTTCACATGTTGCCGGTGCTTCTGCAGATCGCCGATCTGGGCGGCGCGCTTCTGCTGACAGCGCTCGCGATCTCCGTTAACGCTGCCATCTACGAGCTTGTCGAAGCGCGCCTGCGCAAGGCAACACTTCCGTGGAAAGCGCCTGCCGCCACGTTCGCGTTCGTCGCTTTCACGCTCATCTACGGTGTCGTGCGTATTGACCAAATCGACGCGCGCACGGCTGCAGCGCCCAAGCAAACGATCGCGATGGTACAAGCCAACATGGGGATCTTCGCCAAGCGCGAAGATGCAGACGAAGGTGACAGACGTCATCGCGCGCAAAGCGCAGCGATCGAACGTGAGCTGCATCCCGACCTGATCGTGTGGCCCGAATCCGGCTTCGCACACTTTCTTCCGCGCGATGTGCAAAACGTGTCGCGCAGCGTCTTCAACGGGCAGGTGCACACACCGGTATTGTTTGGCGGCCTCTCGCTGGAGTTTGACGAGACCGGTGGATCCATCTCCTACAACACGGCCTACATGACCGATGGCCTCGGTAATGTGCGAGGCACCTACGATAAGACCTATCTGCTCGCCTTCGGCGAATACATTCCCTTTGGCGATGTCTTTCCTTCGCTCTACCGAATCTCTGCCAATAGCGGCCACTTCACGCGCGGAAGTCACGTGCGCGCTCTGCCTCTGGGCGAGTACCGCGTGAGCACGCTTATTTGCTACGAGGACATCATTCCGAGCTTCGTGCGACGGGCGGTGACTGAGGTCAATCCGCATGTGCTGATCAACATCACCAACGATGCCTGGTTTGGAAATACTCACGAGCCGTGGATCCATTTCGCGCTCGCAAAATTCCGCGCCGTGGAACACCACCGTTTTCTTCTGCGCGCGACCAACAGCGGTGTGAGTGGCGTGATGGACGCTAGCGGGCGCGTGGTCACGCATTCAGGCGTCTTCATTCAAGAGAACCTCCACGCTGAAGTCGCAATGCTTCAGGGGAGCACGGTCTACGAAACGCTTGGGGACTGGTCAGGCTGGCTTAGCCTGGTCGGCATCCTCTGGATGGCGTTCCGCCGAAAGTTCGCAACGGCAAGGTCGACCTAACCAAGCCAGGTGCGCGTTCTACAGCTGCGGAGGCAAGAGTAGTTCGTACGTTCCATCGCTCTCGCTGATCGCGCGACCGATTTGCACGGAGCGCAGGCCGCCGTCGACCATATCGAACACTGCGAAGGCGCGTAGCTCCACGTTCGCCAGTGGCGTGCCAATCCGATCGCGCACGACGCCATGCAGCGGAATGGGCGCGTTGAACATGAGCATCTCCTCGGTCACGCCGTCGATCGGAGGGATACTGAAATTGGTGCGCACGATCCACGGGAAGCCACTTTCTGCGGGCGGCTTCAGGGTCAAGTCATACATACCAAGATCCAGCGCGAGAGCGAAAAGTCCGTCGTCGTCGGTAACTGTCTGATTGGATCGATTGAGCGCGGTGGCGGGCCCTACGCCATCCAAGAGGCGTCCCAACGCTGCAGCTTCGATGGTCGCGCCGATCATCGGACGTCCATCCGATGTCATGACGCTACCGGTCAGCTCCGCACGTTGCGGAAGCGAAAAGACCTGCCCCATGATGCCCGGAACGCCGGACACCGGGGTTTCGATATGAACATTCTGCACGACCGAGACGCCCAGCATGTTGTGGCCGTTGACCGCATCGCTCGGGGGCGTGATCACGATCTCGTACGTGCCGTTCACGAGCAGCAACGAGAACTCTCCCTCGCTTCCCGTTCGCACCGGCGCAGAGATAAATGTCCCATCGTCGGTCGGATTGTTGGTCATGCGAAACTGGACCAACGCACCGGGCACCGGCTCGTGAAAGAAGTCGCTTTCGACCACGCCCTGAAACACGAACGTCGACGTGGTATTCACGCGCACACGCACAACGTCGTTCTCCACGAGCAAATAGTCGGGCGAGACAGCGAAGGTGGGCATTGGCTGCAGCGCCGTCTCCGAGCTTGCGATGCGAAGATTGTAGCTACCTGCCTCAGGAGCCAGACGTATCAAAAAGCGCCCGGGGGTTTCGCTACTCAGGTCCTGAGTTAGTGCGGTCGATGAAACGACTTCGCCGCTTGCTGTGTCGATCGCTTGAACCGTGAGGCCGGGCAGCGGATCTCCGCTCGCATCGACAACGTCGCCGATGATCTCGACCAGGTGCTCCGGATAGTCGAGCCCGGGAACTTGGTACGCACCATCGGCCGCGCCTTCAGCAAACGCGTGAATGCGGCGTGGCGGCAGCTCAGCAGCAGCAGCACCGGTGGGGCGAATAATCAGGTCAAAGCGAGCCGGATCGGACCCCTGCACGCCGACATTGGCAACGAATGCCGTATCGAGCAGCTCCGGATGAAAGGAACCACTGGCGTGCATCGCAGGAACCGCAGGCGAAATGTGGCCCGGAATAACCGACGCAGGTACGACCGAGATTTGCACCGGTACATTCTGCTCGCCGTGATTCTGCCAGCGCACGAGGCCCCAAACCAAGAGCGGATCGGGCATCGTGACGTCAAGTTCCGTCGCATCGCTGATCGAAACAGGTGCCACAGAAAAAATAGCGCCCGCGGCCGTGCTTGAGTTGGGCGGGACGACTTCGAGGGCGACGCGCAACGGCGCTGGGGCGCGCGACACGCACATGCCGCGCGTCTCATCGCAGCTTTCAGAGTCGCCGCAGTCACTCGCGCTTCCGCAGCGGTTCGAGACGAAGGCATCGGCTGCAAATGAAAAGCCGCACGCGCTCGAGCTTAGAGCCAGAGACACACAAAAAAGCGCCGTGAGAAAAGAGCGCGTCATTGGCACGGCTCCGGAGCGTGAGTGCTGTCCGACGTGATCACGTACCAGGTCGCCGACGCGATATCGCCCGAGTCGGGAACGAGCGTCATGACAGTGTCGTCGCCGTAGAATTTATGAGAGACGAAAAGCGTCAGCACGTGGCAGCCGAAAGTATCAGCGCCCGTGAAGAGAGTCTGATCGATCGTATCGCTGTACATGCGCGCCTGACCGCCCGCGGTGTTCTTGGGCACGACGCGGCCGGTGTAAACCACGCGCCCGTCAATCGTCCAACGGGCTTCCATGTCCGTTGCGGCGGCCGAGTCGTAGATCACCGTCTCGAAGCTGAGCTCCGTCATCGTGTCGAAGTTGAACGGGATGATGTCGCTGATTTGGTGCGGCGCGTTCTCGTCGGTCGTGATCGACGGCGGCACGAATGTCTCGTCGAAATCCTTGCGCTCCAGGATCAAACATCCTGTGGAAGTCACCGAATATGCAGCAGAAGCAAGCATCCAACCCAGAATCAAAGCAAAGCGCCTGCCATTTCCAGTTTGCCGGGTAACGTTGCGTAAGGACGCGGGAAATCGTGCGCGTAGGGTAGACCCTACTGCGTCATTCTCTGACATCCTTGTCGCGGATCTGCGCAACGGGGGCCTCAGTCGCCGGGTGTGCCGGCCGGGTCGGACGCGTCGCCTTCGCGTTCCAAGTACCGAAATATCGTGCGTGGATCGACGCCAAGGTCGCGGGCGGTCTTCGTGCGATTGCCGTTGTTGCGCTCGAGCACCTCGAGAATATAGCGGCGCTGAAACTCTTCGCGCGCCTGCACGAGTGACATGATCGGTGCGAGCGCTTCGGGGAAGAGGTCGAGGTCTTCCGGCCCGATGAGCGACTTGTCGCAGAGCACGAGCGCCTTCTTGATGCGGTTCTCAAGCTGGCGAACGTTGCCGGGCCATTCGTACTTGTTGATCGCGATGAGGGCGTTGGGTGTAAAGCCCTTCACTTTCGATGTGTACTCGCGCGCGTACTTCTCGAGTAGGAATTTGGCGAGCACTGCGAGATCGTCGCCGCGTTCGCGCAGGGGCGGCAGATGCAAGTTGACGACGTTCAAACGATAGAAAAGATCTTCGCGGAACTGTCCAACCTTGATCAGCTCTTCGAGATTGCGATGTGTCGCTGCAACGACGCGGATGTCGACCTTCTCTGCTTTTGTGTCGCCGACCTTCGTGACGACGCGCTCTTGAAGCGCGCGAAGCAGCTTCACTTGCAAGGGAAGGGGAAGCTCGCCGATCTCGTCGAGAAAGAGCGTTCCACCATTGGCGGCTTGAAAGCGACCGGTACGCGTGGTGACTGCGCCCGTGAACGCGCCACGCACGTGACCGAAGAGCTCCGACTCCATTAAGTTCTCTGGAATCGCTCCGCAGTTCACAACAACGAAGGGGCCGCTCGCGCGGGGGCTGCGCCGATGAATCTCAGCGGCGATGAGCTCTTTGCCCGTTCCGGTCTCACCGGTGATGAGCACGCTGATGTCCGTCGTCGAAACCTTCTCGACCTTGCGAAAAACTTCGAGCAGCGCCGGGGAGGTGCCGATGATGTCGCCGAAACGCTTCGTTTCAAGTTGTTCCGCGAGCTGATTGCGATCGGTTTTCAACTGATCGAGAAGGAGCGCGTTCTGCAAGATTAGCGACGCTTGGCCCGCGAATACCGTCAGAACGTCGAGGCTCGATTCCTCAAAGAGGTTAACGACGTTGTCGTTGCCGACGTAAAGAAGACCGATCAATTCGCCTTGCGCCATCAAGGGCGCGCACATCACGGAGCAGAGCTTCAAATTCATCACGCTCTCGCTGCGCGAGAAGTGCTCATCGTGAAGCGCGTCGCTAACAATGATTGGCTTTTTCGACTCAACCACTTTGGCGATGATGCTGTCCGAGAGATGCCGCACACCATCGGGTAAGTTCTGCTGGTTCACATTCCGCGCAACCGCAACGCGCGGGTCACCTTCATGCACCAAGATCAAAAAACCCTTGTCAGCGTGGGTAACGTCGATCACCGCATCGAGCAACGCCTCGAGCAACGCCTGAAACGAGGGCAGCTGCATGAGGCGCTGGCTGAACTCGTAGAGCTTGCGTAGTCCGTTGAGCTCCGCGGCATCGTTGGGCGCGCCGCTCTCCGAGTCGCTGACACTCTGCGCTTCGTCGTAAACCGAGAAAACAATTTCTACATCGCCAACCGTAAGGCGATCGTTGTGGAAGAGCTTGCCGCGGCGCTTCTTCTTGCCGTTGATCTCAAGCTCGCCCTCGGTGTCGACTTCGGAAAGATTGAAATCGCGTCCGTCAAAGACGATTTGCGCGTGGTGCTCGGCGACCGCGTGGCGATCGATGCACACGTCGTTCCCGCCCGCGCGACCGATGCTGGTGATCTTCTTGTAGACCGGAAAAATCTTCGGTCTACCTTCAGGCATGATCCACTTGAGCGACGGCATGAGGCGGGAGTGTAACTCCCTTCGAGCAGGTCCGCACTGATCCCGATGAGCCGAAGATCGGCGCTTTGCGCCGCTAGAGGATGAAGAGCAACGCGCCCACCACGAAGAGGCCAAGCACCAGTAAGCCAATCCCGCCGAGGATCACGGCGATCTGCAGCCCCGTGAAGGGCCGATGGGCCGTTCGAGACCAGGGCGGCTGCGCTGCCGTGGTGTATGCAATGGGCTGCGCGTTGGGCGCGTATTGCAACGGCTGCGCGTGCGCAAAACCTTCGGCAACCGACTCCTGCACGATAGCGAGCGGACGTGTCGGTGCTTGCGCAACCGACGGATCGATGGCCTTGGGTATGTCGGGGACCATCGTCGACATGCGATCGATGGTTTCCATCATGCGGGTAGCGGATGGCGCATCCGGGGTCGAGTCGAGCAGAGACCGCGCAAATGCCCGCGCACTTTGAAAGCGCTCGGCGGGGTCGATCGCCAAACCAATTGCGATGACCTGAGCGAGCTCTTCCGACACTTGCCCGTAGGGCGAGACAGCCCGCCGCACCGGTGTTCGATTTGTGACGTGAACGAGCCATTCCGCTGGCGCGATGTTTCCATACGGTCGGTCGCCCGTGATCATCGTGAACAGTGTTGCCGCGACGGAGTAGATATCGGCGCGCTCGCCAGAACGCTTGGCATCGAACGCTTGCTCGGGAGCCGTAAAATGGGGCGTGCCGAGCTGCATTCCAGTACGCGTCAAACGCTGATCGTGCTCCGCCTCAAGCATGCGACCGATGCCAAAATCCAAAATCTTCACCACCGACCGCGGTGCCCCGTCTGCGTCCGCGAGAAAGATATTCCCGGGCTTAATATCGCGATGAATGACGCCAACATCGTGCGCGACAGCGAGCCCATCCAGCATCTGAATCGCGATGTCGACTGCCTGCGCAATCGGCAACGGTCGCTCGCGCAATGCCGAGGCGACAGTCTCTCCGTGCAATAACTCCAGTGCGACGTACACAAGCCCCGACGCAAACGACGCGTCGAGCACACGCACGATGTGTGGATTGCCTGCGCGCAACGTTGCTTCGGCTTCACGCGCGAATCGTTCGACAATGGCGTGATCACTCACAAGCGAGCTATGCAAAAGCTTCAGCGCAACCAGCGCACCACTTCGCGTGTCCTCAGCGACGTGCACGCTGCCAAAACCGCCGACGCCGATGAGCTTGCCCACGCGATAGGGGCCGACCATAGATCCGACATGCCCGTCGTTGACGCGCAGCCCAGTGCGCGGACACTTCGCCTCGTGCGCGAGATGCTCTTCACCGCAGCTTCGACAGCTTTTCAACCCATCACTCACGCCGGCAACGCTAGCATGGGTTGACGAATCGATAACCGAAGGAGCTCGTTGGACGCGTGCACGACGCCACACGACTGTGTAGGAGAGCGCGACAATGTCCTGCGCATAATACGGATAGTTGAGGTGGCCTCGGCGGTCCACGATCTTCGTGGAGGCTACGTATGAGTCCAGAGATTCGGCGGGCTGCGCTACGAGCGGCGCAGAAGGTGGCGTTGTCGATGGCGCTTGGGGCTTGCTCGGTGTCGCATCAAATGATCGACGAAGAGATGCCGACCGATCTCGGCAGTGCCCTGGCAGATGCGGGGTCGAGGCCGATGGAGATTCTGGATGGCATGATCGCGCGCGACGCGAGGGTCGTCGTTCCAGACGCGGGCGCAAACGATGCTGCCGACATGAACGCAATGGGCACGTGCTCAGAAAGGTTGCTCGCGTACGTGTCAGCAGCGGACCCTGGAACATGGAGTCCACCGAGAGAGAGCGATCGCGACTGCTGCACTGAGTTTCTGCCGCAGTACATCGAGCAGCGGGACCTCTGGAACGTCGACGATCCCGCCTGGCAGGCTGCCAACTACTGCTGCGGCTTGTTTTCGTTCCCGCAGCAAGAGGAGATCGACGCACTAGCGTTCTGTTCACCGTGGGGCCCGCCGATGCCGCCAGCGATGATTGTTGAAAGTACTTAGTCATCCGTTTCGCCACGCCGAGGGAGGTGGACCGAGGACGGGATTCATGCGAACACTTTTTGCATGGATGTCACGCAAGGCCAGATGTCGGCGCGCGTCTGCGAAGCGCTCGTTCTCATGATGTGGGGTTCGCTTATGTGCGTGGCGTGCGGCGAGCAGCCGCCGGCCGCTTTGACAACACCGCCGCATGCGTCGATTGAGGGGCCGCGCGCACAGGCAGTGGAGGAGGAGCGCCCGGCGCTGGTAGAATCGACGCATGCCGAGCGGAGCGCAGTCGTGGCTGCGTATCGCGCATGCCTCTCGCAGCCTGCAACGAGCGCGGTCGCAAACCCAAGGCCAACAAATGTGCCGGTTCTTGTCTCAGACTCAAGTCCGTTCACAGTCGACATTGTCGTGTGCACGCGTGATGGCGAGCAGTGGCGGAACTCGGAGATCGTCCATTTTGCCGTTGAGGCAATCGTCCAATCAGCGAATGGCCAGGCCTATGCCTTCGAACTACAACGCTACGAGACCGACACGGATTCAGCGCACGTGCCGCTGGGGTCCTGCGTGGGAATGGTCGCGAGCGGAGTCGACTCATCTTTCTCACCTGCGTTGCCACGTGGCGCAGGGGATTCGCTCGCGCGCTGCTCCTTCTACCTACCGGGGGCAGCTGACTTCTTCCTGCTGACACACGAGGGGGATCAAGTGCGCGCGTTCCATGCTGTCATCGGCGAGGAAGACGAGGCCGGCCCGCCTCGTTACATTGCGCGCGCGAACTGGTCACTTCCGCACGACGCGCGCGTGCAGGTCGCCGGCGTGCCGTAGTTTGGATGGTTCACGCGGGGCCGGTCCTAGTCGCGGTCACGCCCTGGTACTCACCTCTCGCTCCTCGCACAGCACAGCACGTATGACAGTTGCGGAAGTGCAAAAATAGTCGACAGCTGCGGGAGGTGCCGATAGCCTGCGCGGCGGAGGGCGGGACAATGCAGAAGAATACGGGCCGGAGTTACGTGCTTGGTGGTGCTTGCGTGATGTGGTTCCTCGCGAGCGCGTGCGGGACTTCGTCGTCGACAACTGACGCGGGAGCAAGCGACGCGGGTTCGGATGCTTCCGTGTCGGTGGACGCGGGCGCTGCAGATACGGGCACTCCTCCTCAAGACGCGAGTGTTGACGCGGGCGAAGTTATCAACGCGCTTGAATACACACCCCCAACAGGCGCTGCAACTGGCTCAGGAGTGTCTTCGGACGGCCCCGGCCCCCGCCGCATACTGCTTGCGACATCGACGGACGGCATTTCCTTCACGCGCCTTGATCAACTGATCTCAGACCAAACGAACACGCCGAATCTGGTCGTACTGCCGAGCGGTCGCATCTTGCTCTACTACACCGCGCACGCCATCACAGGAACGTTCGACAACATTGCTGTTGCGGTCTCGGACGACAACGCAGCCTCGTGGCGTTACTTCAAAGTCGCTATCGATGGGGTGGCTCCGCCTCCTTCTGTCGGGGATCCGGACGTTGTTCGTTTGGAAGACGGTTCGTTCCGAATGTATGTGACGCACGGAGGCCCGGCGAACACCATTGTGATCAAGTCCGCGACGAGCTCCGACGGTTTCAATTTCACATACGAAGGAATCGCCCTCAACACATCGTCGCAGGAATACAAAGACTCGCTCACGCAGCGCATCGGGGACACCTGGGTACAATTCGTATTGCACTCAAGTGATGGCAACATGGGCCGGGCAACATCGAGCGACGGAGTGACGTTCGCGTTGCAAGGCACCCAGGGCTACATGAACGGCGGCGAGCTTTACGTGCTTTCCAATTGGCTGGCGATTCCGTCGGGCGGCTTCCGTGTCTATGGATTCCGAGGCCTGAACGCGCAGTCGCAAATCCGAAGCTTCACGACGACCGATGGCGTGGAGTTTACGCCGGACACCACCGAGTGCCTGCGCTTTGGCACCAACCCACTCGAGCGCACGTTCGTAAAGGACGCGGCAGTCGCACGCATGGCAAACGGGACTTACCTCATGGCATACGTGAGCGAAGTTCCTAGCTCGATGTAAAAGCTCCGCGTCCTGGGGAAAGTGGGATGCGGAGACTCTCTTTTCATGGGTCTGCTACAGGGCTTTCGTTGCTGCGAGCGTTGCGTTGGCAATCGCAGCGATGGCGATCGCGTCGGCTTCACGCGCGAGTGAGCTCGCGAGCAGTTGAAACTTGCCGTCCGTTCTGGCGAGCTCCAGTGAGTACGTGGTTCCGCTTCGTGCCCGTACCGTGACGATGCGAAGATGCGAAATCGCTTCTACGGGCACGGGCGTAGGCGTCAACCACGGCAGCGGCCCGTAGCGAAGTGAGAGCTTCCGGTCGGCTATGCGCAGCGTCATGCGATTGAAGATCTCAGTGAGGCCCGCATAGGCCATGAGGCCGAAGATCGCCATCGCGAGCACCGAGTATCCGGTTCCGATACGTTGGTCGCCCTCTAAGAAAATTAGATTCAAGCACGCCGCCGCAAAGACGGCGCTCCCCAGTGTCACGCCGAGAACTCCTTGGAACATTCCGCCGGTTCGGATCGAGCACTCGACTCCATGCTCTGGCAATAGATCGGTGCGCGCGCTCGTGCCAGCAGCAAGTAGGACCTCGGGCGTGGAAGGGCTGCCCGGCGACGAGATCAGCGCGCCGCACTCTTTGCATCGCAACACGAAAGAGCCGAACGCTACTCCGCGCTCTGCTCGTTGCACGCAGTGTTGACAAGAAGCTTTGGCTGAACCGAGAGCAGTATCCATAGCCGTGCGGCGTAGCGAAGCATACTTTGGACAACCCGAACTATCACCCATTGAGTTTCGAGGTCCGGGCTTTTCTCCTTTTTTTCTCGGTCGCACGAGCACATATTTCGTGCGTGCATCCTCAGAGCGCAGTGGCATTGGATTGGTGCGTGGGCGCGATTCTGATGCTGGTCGGCGCGGCAGTTGTTTTTGCCGTCGCGACCCGGAGCATGCCTTGGCAAGGCGCAGCTCTCTATTTCGGTTGGGCACTCGTTGCTGCCGCGCTTGCACTGAGCGGCGCCTTGCCTCGCTACGACCTTCGTCCACCCCCATTTGCGATTCTCTTTGTGGGTAGTCTCTGGTCGTCGCGCTCGCGCTCGGCCTCTCACGCATCGGGGCGCAGATTGCGGCAACCGTTCCTGTCGCCTGGCTCATCGGCGCGCAAGTATTCCGGCTGCCTCTCGAGCTTGCGATGCATTGGGGCTCTTTTACGGGCATCGTGCCGCATGCTCTGACGTTCGATGGTTACAACTTCGACGTTCTCACCGGCGCATCGGCGCTACCGGTTGCGTGGCTCGTTGCGCGCGGGAACATTCGCTTGGCATGGGGCTGGTCGATGCTCGGCTTCGCTGCGCTCACGTCAATCGTCATCGTCGCGTTGCTCGGCTCACCTTTCCTACGCTTCTTCGGCGAGAGCGAAGTCAACACCTGGGTCGCATACTTTCCCTACTGCGAAGTGCCGGCGATGCTCGTTGTGTTCGCGATGGCGTCCCAGATCTGTGTAATCCGAGCGTTACGGGCCTTGCAGCGGCAAGGCTCGCCATCGTGACGTCGTCGCCATTGTGCCGCGCGCTCAAAATTAATGCGCGGCTCGATGAATCCGCCGCACTATCGGGCCGTGTCTAACTCCGCGCTCGTCGGGCCTGGCCATGCACTTCTCTTAGTCGGGCTCGCCGTTTGCACTGTCGCTCTGTGCTTTCGATTTTTCGAGAGGCCAACAATGCGACGCGTGCTCGGTTCGGTCGCAGCGGGAATGTTGACGGCACTTCTTTCGATTGCTCTGTCGCTTCACTTTTGCGGCGAAGGAAACCCTGTGATGCAGTGGGCCGGACCCAGCGTGTGCGTGACGCTCGCATTGATTTTCGTTGGTCGTGCTCGAGCGCGAGTTGGGCTGGCGCTGGCAGCAGCGCTCGTTGCGGTGACACTTTCGACTCACTACGCATCGGTCGTTCACGGAAACATCTACACCGGAGCGGCGGGCCTCGCCGCGCGCACTCAGTGGCACTCGCCGCTGACGGGCCTCTATCTGCGTGCGCCCCGTGTCAGAACGTTCAATGGCGCGACGTTCTCGGTCGACTATCCAGTTGCGCTTCGCGTCCATCACGCAACGGACACGAGCGTCGAGTTTGCAACTGAGTCGAATTCTGCGTGGCCCTACGGAACATCGTTGACCGTGTCGCGCGACTCGTCTTCGCAAGCCGAGGTATTTGCTTCGGGCGGCGGCAGTCACGTACTCACGCAAACACTAGAGCTTGCGCGAAACGGAGCGCGCGTTCGCATGTCTGTCGACAGCGACACCGATGACTGGGGTCCGTCCGAAGACGAGCGCCGGGAAGATATGCGTCGCGTTGTGGAACACACGATCGATTCTTTTCGCCCTCACACAAGATAGGAACGCACGCGAGCCGCGCGTGCCATGCACTCATCGTTCATGCTGAAGAAAATCACTATTGGATGCGCCGCGCTCCTCGCGCTTTTGTTGATCGCCGCGGGTTTCGTACTCGCAAAGGCTGAATCGGGGGCGCGCGCGTTTCGCATCGAGCGTCATGTGCACATCCGCGCGACGCCAGAGGAAGTCTTCGTCGTTCTAAGTGACCTAAACCGTCACCGCGAATGGGCGACGGATGAGGCTCAGCGAGTGAGCACGATCTACACGGTGAGTTCACCAGCCTCCGGACTCGGTGCATCGGTTGAGTGGCAGGACTCGCGCGAGGGCGATGCGGGGCGACTAAGCATTGTCGAGTACCGCGCGAATGAGTTCATGGCGGCGCGCGTCGAGGTGATTCGGCCTCGACCAGCAGTCACACGCACAGAATGGCTCCTTGCGCCCACGCCAACAGGAACCCGCCTATCGTGGACGGTCTCGGGTCCAACGCGCTTCGCGCTGCGACTTCTAAAGGTCTTTGTGAATCCAGACAACGTAATCGGCGACGGACTCGAACGCCGCCTAACGGCACTCAAGTCGCTCGTCGAGCGCTAAGAAAAAACGGGGACGAAAAAACGGGGACGATCGGTGAAATAGTGAAATAGCGCGCGAGCGCTATTTCACTATTTCACCGATCGTCCCCCTGCCGTCCCCGGCCTCGTCCCCCTGCTTCAGCCCGTGGCTTCCCTATCTACCGCTGCCCTTCTCCATTCAGCTGAGAGTGCTTTCGCCGATCCTGGTCGCCCCGGATGCCGCTCCGCAGGAGGTGCGGGATCACGTCGTGAGACGCATGCAGCGTGCGCTCACCGAGATGGCGCAATCGGCCTGAGCACTCAGCCACTGACGCAGAAGTACGAGCACGAGCCGAAGGGGACGCCGAACGTTCGCGCCTCTTCCATGCGCCTCTTCATCGGCCTGTGTTGCGCATCCAGAAGAGAGCCCAGGGTGCCATGTCGAGGTGCAAATGATTCTCATGACCGGGGTAGCCGGGACCGAGCATTCCGCGGAATAGGCGCGGGCGCGCTTCAAGTTCAGCGCGGAGGCGCGCGAAGAAGTGAGCATGAACATCGCCCACGGCCCCGTGCGCGTCCCAATGCGCGAGCACCCGCACCTCAAAGCGGTGTCGAAGTCTTAGTGGAAGCCCCGCAGGCAAGGGCTCGTTGCGCGCCGCTGCGCCGAAGTCGAAACCGTGCACATCAATGGCGTCGCCAAATCCGTGCTCACTCAGCAAGCCCGGGACATGACGTACTTCGCGGCAGTGGTAGGTGCCGCCATGAACGAGACGCGTGGGGGCGCGTCCATACACTTCAATGGCGACGCTGCGCACGAGCTCCTCAAATTCTTCGAGGTGAGCTTGAAAGGGCACGTAAATGCGCGTGGGTCGGTTGAAAGGAATATGCGCGCCGCGATACGTAACGAGCTCGAGATCAGGGCAACGCACGTAACGCGGATCTACGTCACGTGAAATTTCGTCGAGCGGAAAGCTGCCGAAGTCTGCGGCTCGCACCGGACGAGGAATGCCCGCGAAGTAATCCGATGACCCGCCGCTGTTACGAGCGCCGGCGGTAGCCGTGCCGCTGGCGAAAACGAGCGCCGCACACACGTATGCAAGTGGTTTCATCCAGGTAGTGTGTTGGCGAGTTGGCAATTCAGTCCTCTTAATGCTCGTTCGTGGTCGCGTACGCGATGTCGCTTCGTTGCGGATGCGCCACAGTGGCGCTCTCGAATTAATCCTCGGCTCAAGCGTGCGTTTAAGCGGTGTGCGGCCGCCGACCGTGCGAAGCAAAGCAGGGGATAAGCTTGCACAACCCAATGCGTATAAGGCGTCGCTTAAGTTGGTGGACAATCGCTGTTGCGAGCTTGGCCTGCGCGAGCGGGGGATGCGTTCACGCAGGGCACGCATGGCGCGGGCGAGATTTGATGCACGCAGCCGATGAGCTTGCACGCAACGGCGAAGCTACGGTGGCTTGCGCGGACGGTGAGGGCGCGCACCAAGTGTCCGTCGACGACGAAGTCAGCTTCTACCTGCAGGACCAGCAGCGGCACGACACCGCGCGCGTCGGCGATCTCATCGCGTACTGCACGACGCCTCGTGCAGAAGATGAAAACCGTCTGCGTTTGATTCCTCCAAGCGAGCAAGCTCAGTGCCCGCTAAACGTTGAACGCGTGTTTTCGAGCGAGGCGGTCGACATGAGTGCGACCTTTGAGCGAATTGGCACGACCGCGCTGCAAGTGGGCGGGGTCTTAGCTCTAAGCGCGCTTGTGATCGCGCCCGGATATTGCGCATTCGAATGCGACGCTCCCTGGAACCACGTAGGCAGCGTTGTGCTCGCTGTCGAAAGTCTCGCCTTGGGCGCTCTCATTACGCTGGGCATCTATGAGCTCACGCACTGGCGTAAAGGCCGTTAGCGCGGTGAATCTCACAGTCGTTGCAGCGCGCGCCATACCTGTCACTCTGTGAACATGCGCACCTTTTCTTTCTCTTTGATTGTTGGATTCTTCCTTGTCGCTTGCAGCAACGATCCCGTCGAGATGACGAGTATCGATATGGGCTTCGACACCAACGGCTGGGGCACGGACGCCGGATCCGATTTTGGCACACCGTTCGATCTCGGCCTGCCTGTCGACAGTGGTGGTATCGACGCAGGGCCACTCACCGATAGCGGTGTAGATGCAGGCCCCGGCGTAGATGCAGGCCCGATGGTTGATAGCGGCACCGACTCCGGGCCCGGCGTAGACGGCGGCGCGTGCGAAGAGTCAGTCAGCGACGAAGGCCTGTACTCGGGTGTCGGCTGCGGCTTTGGCGAAGAGACATGTCCGTCGGACTATGAGTGCTTTGGCATCTCGGGCATCGTGGCCGGACCTCCCGCGTGCGAGATTCCGTGCGCCAACGATTGCGAATGTCCCGATGAGTACGCGTGCGCAACGATCGCCGACAAGGCCGGCACGCATCATTACTGCCGCCTCGCCGAGAGCGCGTGCGCAGCATCGCCCGGTAGCGGCAACGTTGGCATCACCTGCGACCCCGGAGCAGACTCGTGCGGCACAGGCTACGAATGCGCAGCGTACGCGACTCCTTCTGCGACCACGTACTCGTGCGAGATCAAGTGTCGCGCGGATTGCGAATGCCCCAGCGGATTTCACTGCGGGATTCGAACGGATACGTCAAGCTCACGTCGCTACTGCGAGTCTGAGCCGATCATCGGCGCAGAATCTTGAGCCTAAGGACGCGCGCCTTCCGCATTTTACCGATTGCCGACGCTCTTTGCCGCGCGGATCTTGTGGTGCGCGAAGGCATAGACGCCAAAGGCTAGGGTTGTGATCGCGCCGGTGATGAGCGCCGTGGGCGGTAGCTGGGTTGCGACGCCAACTGTTGCCGCCGCAGCGATTGCCGGCAGCACGACAAAGCGCCCGATAGAACCCGGAATACGAAACGGCCGCTCGCGCGTGGGCTCTCGAAACCGAAGCACGATGAGCGCCACGTTCACCGCAGTAAATGCCGAGAGCGAAGCAAACGACGACACGCTCGCGACAACACCCACGCTTCCAAACGGAAGAAGAAGAGCACTCACACCGGCTACCGTTAGGATAGCGAGCCAGGGCGTCTTTCGACGAGAGATGGCGGCGATGGATTCAGGCAACTCTCGTTCACGAGCGATGCCGAATAGCACCCGACTTGCTCCGAGGATGGACACAAGCGCGGTGTTGGCTGTTGCGAATAGCGCGACACCGCCAAGTGCTCCCGCCATCCATTTCGCTTTGCCGCGGACAGCTGCTGAAAGAGGAGCTTCAGACTGGCTGAGCTCGGTCGGTGACAGCAACGCAAGCGCAGCAAGCGCCACGAGCACATACAGCACGCTCGCGATGATGAGACTGAGAAAGATGGCGCGGGGAAGATCGCGTTTGGGGTTCTTAGCCTCCTCCGCCAGGTTCGCGATGTTCTCGAATCCGAGAAATGAAAAGAAGACGAGCGCAGCACCAGCGACAACGCCGGCGGGTGGCGCATGCAGAATCGCTTCTCCAAAACGCTCTGAGCTCGCACCGAGAATTGTAAAGCCTACAAGGCCTCCGACTTCGATCAGCGTAAACGCTACGTTGACCCACGCCGCCTCTTTCACGCCGACAAGATTCACGACGGTTGCTAGGACAATGAGCCCAGCTGCACTCAGCATCGGGTGGATGTCGAGAAGCTCGCGAAGATATCCTCCAAATGCGATGGCGACCGTGGCCGCAGTGGCCGCACCTGAGAGTGCCACCACAAGGCCAATCACGAGAGCCGCACCCGGCCACTGCGGAAACGCGCGTCGTACATACGCAAACTCGGCAGACGCCTGTGGATACGCGGTTGCGAGCTCCGCGTAGGAGAGCGCCGTCAAGAAGGCGACGACGGCACTTATCAGAAAGCTCAACCAGAGCGCGTTCTGAGCCGGCCCAGCTGCAACTCCGATGACGGAATAGATCCCGGCCCCGAGAATAATCCCAACTCCGTAGAACGTCAGAGTTGGCAGCCCCAACGCGCGTTCCAGTGTCTTCGCCTCTGCCACGTCCCCGTCCTATCACGCGCACGCACACAACGGTTGAATTGGGGACGATCGGTGAAATAGTGAAATAGCGCTCGCGTCCGCCACTTCACTATTCGACCTAACGCCCCCATGGTTTCTGCGAAACGGAAACTATGCGCCTCACCAAATTCATCGACGCCAATCACGAGAAGATTATCGGGGAGTGGATCGAGTTCGCCGCAACTTTGGTCCCCTGGGCCAAGGGCATGAGCGAGAAGGATCTCCGTGATCACGCGGAGGAACTGCTTACCGCTGTCGTGAAGGACATGGAAGCACCGCAAAGCAAAATCGAGCAATCCGACAAGTCTCAGGGCTTGACCTCAGCGGGAGCACTCGCGAGCGTGGGGCATAAGCACGCATCCCAGCGCCTCGACACGGGCTTCAACCTCGACCAGCTCCTGGCGGAGTACCGCGCCCTTCGTGCAAGCGTGCTCAGGCTTTGGGAGGAGTCGACCGGCAACAAACAGAATGACGTCACTCGCTTCAACGAAGCGATTGACGAGAGCCTCACTGAGTCGACTACGCGCTATTCGGAAATTCTGGATCGCACGCGTGAGCAATTTCTCGCGATGCTGGGTCACGACCTTCGAACTCCGCTCGGCGCGATCGTCATGGGCGCGTCACTCCTTACACGCACTGAAAGTTTGGACGACCGACAAGCGAGGGTTGCCGCGCGTATCCTCAATAGCGCACACCGGATGGATCGCATGGTCAGCGACCTGCTCGATTTCACGCGCACGCGCCTTGGTACTGGCATTCCCATTACCACGAAGGCGATGGACGCGGCGCCCGTGTGCGAACAAGTGGTGGCTGAGCTCGGGGCGATCCATCCAGATTCAACGTTGCGATTGGAGCTGCGTGGTGACCTCCGAGGAGAATGGGACAGCGATCGCCTCAATCAGGTCATTTCCAATCTTGTGGCCAACGCACTGCAATACGGCGGCGAGGATGGACCGGTAATATTCAGCGCCGAGGGCCACCCGGACGAAGTCGTGCTGCGCGTGCGCAATACCGGCGCGACCATCCCGGCGGCAACGCTGAAGAAGATGTTTGAACCCATGGTCCGTCATTCGTCCCAGAGCACCGACAGGAACGCGACAGGGCTCGGACTCGGTCTCTATATCGCGCGCGAAGTGGTCACCGCACATCGCGGAAGCATCGACGTAACCTCGACCGCAAAGGATGGCACGACGTTCACCGTGCGCCTGCCGCGACGCCCGTCACCGCGGCGCGATGCATAGATAGGGAAGTGGCTAGTCGCGACTGCTTTCGTGGCGCGTGCGCTACCGCGGATGAAGCTCCTGCAAACAAAGCAGAGGAAACGGATTCGCCAGCGGACGGCAAGCTCGATGCCTGGAGCATCACCGATCACGGACCTCTGGCCTGGGTGCGCGGTGATGGCGTGGATTTGTACAATGCCAACGAGGCGGCCAACCTGAGCACGCGCGCGCGAGCGATCGGGTTCACATTCACGCTCTCGGGCGAGGCGACACTCTCCGTTGCGTTGCGACGCCACTCACGCAGTAGCGCCAACATCGACACCGTGATGTATCTGTACAGGCAAGGTGCGACGGGAAACTGGGGTCGCTACATCGCGCGCAACGATGACGTGAGTGATCAGAGTTGCTGGTCCGCGTTCAACGTCGAGGATCTTGACGAAGGCACATACCGCGTCGTCGTGAAGGGCTATTCGCGGTCGGACGTTGGAGAGTTTCGGCTCGATGCGAGTTGTACGGGAGCTGGCTGCATTCCGAGCGGCGATTTCGAAAGCGCGTTCAACGCCGTGGCGACTGATGCGACGTACGCCAGCGAGTCCGATCACACTCCGCAATACGTTACCGGCGAGCTGAGCAGCAACGGCGACATCACTGTCGATGTTCTGAGGCGTTCTATTGGCGACCAGCTCCGAGGGTTTTTCGCCGAGGGCTCGGATAACGGGGCGGTGCCGCTAGCGGACCTGCGATTCGAAGCCTACACGGGGCGAGCTGCGTACGACTGGCTTGAACGTCGAGTGGAGAACGCGAGCGAAGACTCGGACCTCGCGGCCTGGGAAACGATCCGCACACTTGCCACGGAGCAACTCACGAACCTCACCTTCTTCAAGGTCGGTCTTGCGATGGAGGGTGACGATGGCGTCCTTCAAGAGAACAGCGGCCTCTACGCGTACGTCATCGTCGGCAAGGACTCAGACGGCAAACTCGTAGGCTTCCTCGTAGGCAGCGTCGAGACTTGAGCAGGCGGATGCGGTCTTTATCCTTCGGCGTTGAACTCGGTCACACTCTCTCGGTGTCGATCGCATCGCGAGTTTTCCGGTCTCGCATTGGACAGATGACTCTGCTTCGGGACTCGGACCTGGAGCGAGCGATACAGCTGGCACGCGCCGCGGAGCTGGAGGTCATATTTTCGCGCCTATGGCAGGCAGGTATTCCGTCCTCGTCAGATCGAGGGCGGGGTCAAGTTGTACATACCGCATGTACATCGCGAAGGCGGGCCATGTGACTACAGCGATGCCAGAATGGTAGGCGAGATGAAGAATTCGATTTCATTCTACGTCGCCGTTTTGACCGTCAGTGTCTGCGCGTGCAAAGCGGACGGCGGCAGCGTGGATGCGGGCGTTGGACTGTGCGGCAATGAGTATGCGTCTGCAACGATCCAAGGTCCGGGAGGCAGTGTTTTCGATGTGTGTCTGTCGAGTGGCCAAGTGACCCTTGGTTTCGGTGCGCATTGCACGCTCGCCGCCACCGGTGTGCAGACGACGGATGAGAACCAAGGCGTGTACATGTCGTTCGGTGCCGATGGCGATTGGTTTGCGCGTGAGAGCGTCGTTCAACCATTTGGATTCTACTACGGCTCGTCTAGGTCCGACGCATGCGGTGAGCTTGGAGCTAGAACAAGTTGTGCATATACGAACTACGCAGACTGCGCTCTTCGCGTGACTCGCGCTGCGCATGCGTTGGGAGAATATGTCGAGGGTGAGCTCACACAACCGTGCGAGCTACGCGGCGGGGATGGTGTGACGCATCCTTTCCCAACACTCACAAACTTTCGCTTTCGCACGCGCGTCGCCCCCATAAGCACAGTCGCGGATGGTGGCGCTTGCACCTACCCGGTCGACGGAGGCGTTGAGAATTAATCGCTCACGGGATGGCAGCGCGTGCTGGCGATCGATTGAGTTGTAACAGTGAGGGCGGCCGTAGCACTGGATCGCGGTGCGCGTTGCGAAATACAATGCGCCATCGTCTAGCATCTCGTACTAGCTCTAACAACAAGCCACCTCAGCATTCGCGAACGTCGAACACGAGCGCCGGGTCTTCGAGAGATCGTCGCAGAAGCGAACGCGTCGCGCCGACCAGCAAGTCTCGCGCCGTTGACATGGACTTCAACAATTCCAGGCCGTCGTCTTTGGCGTTTGGCGTTTCGCGATGTGCGGTCGCACTCCTTAGGTCGTACATCCTCATCCAGAACGTGTCCCACGGGGCGGATGGATTCACGACGATCTTATGATCCCAAGGCCTCTCGAAACGTTGCTGATGCAGAGTCATCTTTCGTGCGACCTGTCGTGAAATCGCGTCAGTACGATCGCCACGCTGCGGCTTGTGCGCCACCAACGACTCCAAGATGATGAAAAGCCCGAGCATGCGAAGCTTTGAAGTTCGGGAAATTCTTCGGAGTGCGTTGAAGTCAGAGAGAGCACGGCGCAGTTCAGAGTTCGGCGCGAATGTTTTCAACTTAGGGAGTACGTTGCGGATGTTGTCAGCGTCCCTTCTAGTCAGCACAGGCAGGTCGACGTCGCTGATGGCAGTTTCGTCGCGAAATGTTGTGAGCTGGCCACTCGATGCAAAGCCTTCGCTCGGTCCGAAGTAGAGCCCCAGGTCGCTGACCAGCGCAGGGCCACTACTCATGACGCTTGCGTCTAGCACATCGTGTAGCTCGAACCCGTTGCCGGCGAAATCGGCAACGTGATAGCGGTGGTCACTAATAGCCAACGGCTCAACAACAAATCGGCCCTGTTCAATGTCCCCCGGAGTCTGCGTTGCAACCTTGCTCTCCCACGGATTCCGTTCATGGGTCAGCTCATTCGCACTAGCTTTGACGAGCGGGCTGAAGTCTTTCGCTTCGTCTTCCGTTGCACGCCGAAGAACGAAGTCGCTACCAAACTGTTCTTCGGTACCCTCGATCGAAGAGATATTCGAAATCAGCGCAAGCCCGCGATCCGTTGCTATGTGTTTGTAGCGCTGTAAAGTTGTCGGCCAAGTCTGCGGCATAGAACGGTCCTTTCGCTCGATGCAGAAATGTGGTTAGCGCGCATTCTCAGGCGCCGGCAAACGTGATTGCGAGACGACTTCTGCTTACTGTCCTGATCCGCGCAGGTGCCGCAAAGAAAAAAAGGCCCGCTCGATTCCTCGGCGGGCCTTCTCGTGTTTTGCCAATACGCTCCTAAGAGCGTGCCGGATTTTGTTCTGAGCCTGGACGCGCCCGCAACGACCTGAGGGAGTGTGCTGGAAGCACATGACCGATGGGAGTGAGGACGAAAGACAGGATCAGAACAAAAGACAAACGCTCTAGCTGCAGCCCATGCTGTTGCCGCAATTGAGGCACTTATAACAAGCACCGTTGCGAACCGTGATGTGACCGCAGGTGTCGCACATGGGTGCGTCGCCCATCATCTCACCAAGGTGCGCGTCGAGGGTGTCGTGGTGATTGACCGATGCTTCGGCCTTCACTGCGATCGGAGCGGGAGGAATGATGCTGTTGCTTTCCTCGTGCGGAGAAGCGATCTCCGTCGGGCTCATCAGCTTCGCTTCTTCGGTCGGCGGAACGTGCGCGAACTCGTAACGCTTCAAGTACTCGACACCCAGGACGCGGAACACGTAGTCGACGATCGAAGTCGCGATCTTGATGTTCGGGTGGCCATCCACCATGCCCTGCGGCTCAAAGCGCGTGAACGTAAACTGTTCGACGTAGTTCTCGAGCGGGACACCATGCTGCAAGCCCATCGATACGCTGATGGCAAAGCAGTTCATGAGTGAGCGGAAGGCAGCGCCCTCCTTGTGCATGTCGACGAAGATTTCGCCCAAGGACCCATCTTCGTATTCGCCGGTGCGAAGGAAGAGCTTGTGTCCACCAACGCGCGCTTCTTGCGTGAAGCCTTGGCGCTTGCTGGGGAGGCGATGACGAACTGTGACCGGAGGATTCTTGCCTTCGGTGGCACGCTTCTGAGGAGCGGGGATTGCACCCGCCGACGTCTGCACAGCAACCGCGAGCGTTTCTTCCTTCGAGTCCTTCTTGTCGTCGTTCGACGAGTTGAGGGGCTGCGAGGCCTTGCAACCATCGCGGTAGAGCGCGACGGCCTTCAAGCCGAGCTTCCAGCCTTCCATATAGACGTTCTGAACGTCTTCAAGAGTTGCGTCTTGCGGAAGGTTGACGGTCTTCGAGATGGCGCCCGAAAGGAAGGGCTGTGCTGCTGCCATCATACGAACGTGGCTCATCGGAGCGAGATAACGCTGACCGGTCTTGCCGCAGCGGTTCGCGCAGTCGAACACCGAGAGGTGTTCGGCCTTGATGTGCGGAGCGCCTTCGATCGTCATGCGACCGATGACGTGATCGTTGAGCTCGTCGATCTGCGATTGCGTAAGACCCAAGTGCTTCAACATGTTGAAGCCCGGCTTTGACATCACCTGAGCGTCGATGCCCATGCGCTCGAGCACTTCCTTGCCGACAACCCACGGCGAGAGCGCATTGCCCACGTCGAAGCTGCCAACAAGAACGGCTTCTGCCTTGTCGATGTCTCGATCGTCGAAGCCCTTCTCGCGAAGAACCTTGCGCGACAAGTGCGGAGCACCTGTGAACGTGTTGGTTCCGGAGATGAAGGCGATGATGTCTTGGACCTGCGCGTCGGTGTAACCAAGGTTGGTCAGTGCACCGGGAACGCTCTGGTTGACGATTTTGAAGTAACCGCCACCGGCAAGCTTCTTGAACTTCACGAGTGCGAAGTCCGGCTCGATGCCCGTGGTGTCGCAATCCATCAAGAGACCGATGGTGCCGGTCGGTGCAAGCACCGTGGTCTGCGAGTTGCGGTAGCCGTAGATCTCGCCGACGCGAACGGCGTCGTCCCAATCTTCGCGCGCTGCCTGAAGAAGGCTTTCCGGACAACGATCAGCGCCCATGAGGTCGCTTGTGTTGGTCTTAGCGCTCATGCCTGGGCGGCCGTTGATATGATAGGCCGCGTCGCGGTGCTTGCGCATGACGCGAAGCATCGGCTCACGGTTTTGCGCGAAGCCCACGAACGGACCCTTGGCCGCAGCGATTTCCGCCGAGGTCTTGTACGCATGACCGCAAAGGATTGCGGTGAGGGCGCCGCACATCGCGCGACCCGCATCCGAATCGTAGGGAACGCCAAGGCGCATCAACAAGGTGCCGAGGTTGGCGTAACCAAGTCCGAGCGGACGGTAGTCGTGGCTGTTGCGAGCGATCTTGTCGGTCGGGTAGGCCGAGTAATCGACAAGGATCTCTTGCGCCAAGATGAGGATGCGAATCGCGTGACGATATCCTTCGATATCGAAGACGCCGTTCTCATCCAAGTACTTGGTGAGGTTGATGGACGACAAGTTGCACGCCGTGTCATCGAGGAACATGTACTCGCTGCACGGATTGCTCGCATTGATGCGATCCGTGTTCGGGCAGGTGTGCCAGTCGTTGATGGTCGTGTCGTACTGAAGACCCGGATCGGCACACGCCCATGCGCTTTCGCCAACCATCTTCCACAAATCGCGCGCGCGATAGGTGTTTACGACCTGGCCGGTGGTACGCATACGCGTCTGCCACTCGCCGTCGTTTTCAACGGCCTTCATGAACTCTTCGGTGACGCGCACCGAGTTGTTCGAGTTCTGGCCGCTGACGGTGTGATAGGCCTCGCCGTTGAAGTCTGCAGCGTAGCCAGCACCGATAAGGGCCTTGGCCTTCTGCTCTTCGCGAACCTTCCACTCGATGAAGTCGACGATCTCGGGATGATCCATGTCGAGGCAGACCATCTTGGCTGCCCGGCGAGTTGTACCGCCCGACTTGGTCGCGCCTGCTGCGCGATCGAGAACTTCGAGGAAGCTCATCAGGCCCGACGAGGTGCCGCCGCCCGAAAGCTTTTCCTGGCGACCACGAAGCTTCGAGAAGTTTGAGCCGGTGCCCGAGCCGTACTTGAAGAGACGGGCTTCGGTCTTCGCGACATCGTAGATGCTCATCAGGTCATCGCTGACCGACTGAATGAAGCATGCCGAGCACTGAGGATTCTCGTAAGCGTTCTTGGTTTCGACAATCGCGTCGGTCGCCGGGTCCCACGCGTAGTTTCCGCCCTGGCCTGTGATGCCGTAGCGCTGATAGAGACCGCAGTTGAACCAAACGGGCGAGTTGAACGCTGCCTTTTGGTGAACGAGCAAGTGCGTGAGCTCTGCCTCGAAGGTGTCGGCGTCGTCCTTGGTGGCGAAGTAGCCGCCGAGCTTTTCGCCCGCTTCACGAATGGAGTGCGAGACGCGATAGACAAGCTCACGAACGCTGCGTTCGCCGCGCTTCGAGTCGCCGTTGATTCCGGCTTTGCGGAAGTACTTGGAGACGGCGATGTCGGTAGCGAGCTGCGACCAGAAGGTCGGGATCTCCGCTCCGCGCATCTCGAAGACGATCGAGCCGTCGGGATTGGTAATGACGCTGTCGCGGAGCTCATAGCTCACTTCACCAAGCGGATCTGCTCCTACTCGCGTGAAACGACGGGTCATGGGGACGCCAGCTTTGCTGCCGCCTTTGACGCCAGAGACGTTCGTGTTGGACTTCGCTGCCACTTGCTGATCTGAGATACGATCTAGGGCCACAGTACCCCTCCCGAAAGGAGAATAGGCGTCACTTCCGGAGACACGTCACCGTGTGTCCCCAGACACTTCACAGGTTAATCACAAGAATCCCACCGGAAACTCACACTGACTACGACTAATGGGTTCGCCGGTTGCCCCCCACCCCAACCGCTAGTGGGAGGGTCCGTCTAGCTGGAGCCAACGCTCCGGTCAAGAAGCACTTTTTCTTTAAGCTGACGATTTAATAAAAAGTGTAGGAAGAACGAAGACTTACCTAAGCGCCCTGCAACCATCCCGAAATCTCAGGCCAACTCGCGATTTGGCCTAAGAGCCCGCACTGAATTCCAAGATGTGACCATACGTGACAACGCAAGTAGCATCACACTAATACTTAGCTAACTCACGTGCCTCGTTCCTGGCAACAAATTGGCAAACGTCGGGTTGCGAAAAATTGCTACGCAGACCTACGACCGATTCCAGTCATTAGGATCGAAGACAATGAATCCGCGAGGCTTTCTGCCGTCGGAGCACCATCACCCGCAAAGGTGATAATTCGTTCATGGGCTAGGCGCCGAACGATCTGAGGGAGAATTCCGAGGCTCACCATTGCGAGCATTGGAGGCATCACGCCGTGCTCGGTGCTGAGCTCGCCGCCCTGCATTCCGCGGATAAGCGTTTGAAACACCAACGGTAAATGCCCGCGTGCGAAGCGTTCGAAGATTCTATCGAGTCGCTCCGAAGAAATGAGCGCCTCGCGAACAATCATCCGGATGACGGCAAATTCAACGTCGCTCATCGCGGCGATGCGTCGATACATCAGTTTTACGGCGTCTTCGATCTTCTCGTTGGGAAGAATCGCTTCCATGTCGCGCAAAAGACCCACGTATGACTCTTCGACAACTGCAAGGAAGAGATCGGTCTTCGTCGGGAAGTAGTAGTAGATCATCCCGATGCTCGTGCCCGCATCTCGCGCGATGTTGCGAAGAGATGCGCCATCGACGCCGTCGAGCAAAAAGCGTTCGCGCGCGGCCTGCACGATGCGTGGAGAAATATCGGAACGAGGTCGGGCCATTTTTTATCCGAGCTTCTTCGAGAAGCGTAGTGAGGTGATGACGATGAGCACGGTGAAAATTCCGATGAGCCAAACAAGGCTTCCGCTCACGTCGCTGAAGACGCTGCCCTTCAGCGTGATGCCGCGCACGATGCGCAAAAAATGTGTGAGCGGTAGCGCGTGACTGATCCATTGCGCGGGCTTGGGCATTGCCTCCCACGGAAACATGAAGCCGCTCAACAAGATGTTGGGGAGAATGAAAAAGAAGGACATCTGCATCGCTTGCTGTTGCGTGCGCGCGATCGTCGAGAAGAAAAGCCCCAAGCCGAGATTCGCGGCGATGAACATGAAAGTCATGGCGTAGAGCAGAGGCAGTGAGCCGACGATCGGAACGTGAAAGGCGAAACGTCCGAAGATCAGCACCAACGTCATCTGCACATAGCCGATCACGATGTAGGGAAGAATCTTTCCAAGCACGAGCTCGCCACGGCGCAGCGGCGAAACAATGAGTTGTTCAAGCGTTCCGCGCTCACGCTCTCGTGCGATCGCCATCGCCGTGAGCATGACCATGGTCATGGTGAGAATGACGCCAATGAGCCCAGGAACGATGAATGTCGCGGTCTTGAGCTCGGGGTTGTACCAAGTGGTGGGCTCAAGTGAGAGAGGCATCGCGGGTGCCGTGCCGCCTGCTGCGCGAATGCGTGCGAGCGTCATTTCGCTCCCGCGTACTGACGCGAGGGAGACGGCGGTGTTGGTGGCGCTTGCGACCGTCTGTGGATCGGAACCATCGACGACGAGCTGCACATGCGCTGTGCGTCCCGCGACAAGATCGGATGCGTAGCCTTGTTGAATGACGAAAGCGACGCGCACACGGCCTGCGCGTAGGGCGCGCGAGATCTCATCGTAGCTGCGTACCTCACCCACGATGTCGTAGAAGCCTGTTGCAGCCATCGCATTTACAAGACTGCGGGATTGCGCGGTGCGATCGGTATCGAAGACGGCCGATGGAATGTGGCGAACGTCGGTATTGATGGCGTAGCCGAAGAGCAGAAGCTGCACGACCGGGAACATCACCATCATCGCCATCGTCAGACGATCGCGCCGAAGTTGGAGCAGCTCCTTTTGTGCAATGGCAAAGAGGCGCTGAATCACGCGTCACTCGCGTTTCCGCCTTCGTGGCGCACCATAGAAACGAACGCGTCTTCGACGCCCACGCGCTCCAGTCGAGCGGTGGCGATCTTCACGTTTAGAGGCGTGAGAACCTCTCGCGCCAGCGCTACCGGATCGTGATTGCCTGTCGTACAAATACGCATGACGTTGCCGTAATGCGCGACTTCATCGACTTCCGGGCGAGCGCGTAACGCTTGCGCGGCTACGAGTGGCTGATCGACTTCCAGCTCGGCGACAGCAAGCCCGCGTCGCTCCACGATCTCGGATGGCGTCCCGATGTCGAGCACCACGCCGCGGAAGATAAAGGCGAGGCGATGGCAGCGTTCGGCTTCGTCCATGTAGTGTGTTGTTACGAGAACGGTGGTGCCTTCAGCGCTGATGCGATGGATCTGATCCCAGAATGAACGGCGACTTACCGGATCGACG
Source organism: Sandaracinaceae bacterium (assembly GCA_016712745.1). Classification (GTDB taxonomy): domain Bacteria; phylum Myxococcota_A; class Polyangia; order Polyangiales; family JADJQN01; genus JADJQN01. Next base: position 1,001,267 of record JADJQN010000003.1, on the reverse strand, counting down.
CCCGCGGTGGGCTCGTCCAAGAACAGCAGCGGCGGCTCATGGATCGTTGCACTGGCGAGAGCCACGCGTTGCTTCCATCCACCCGAGAGAGTGCCAGCGATCTGATTGCGTCGATCGTGAAGACCCGTCGACTGCAACACCTGCTCGATCCGTGCTTTGATGCGCGAGCGCGGTACGCCGTAAATGCCGGCGTAGAAACGAAGGTTCTCAAAGACAGTAAGATCTTCGTAGAGGCTGAAGCGCTGAGTCATGTAACCGATGCGCTCTTTGACGCGCTCTGGATCTTTTTTTACGTCGAAACCGACCACCGTGCCTTTGCCACCCGTCGGATCGAGAATCCCGCACAGCATGCGAATTGTGGTCGATTTTCCTGCGCCGTTCGGGCCGAGCACGCCGAAGATCTCGCCCCGCTTCACTTCGAACGAAACATCTTTGACAGCGATGAGGCTGCCGAAATGCCGCGAGAGATGATCTGCGACGATGATGGGCGCATTGGTGCCGCCGAAAGCTTTCGCTTCGTCAGTCATGGCGTTATGCGCACGAACACCGGCACGCCGGCGTGCAGGCGGAGCTGCGGATCGTCCAGACGTACGCGCACACGGACGACGAGGTTGGGACGTTCTTCGGGACTGAAGAGATAGCGCGGCGTGAACTCGGTACGGCGCTCGATGGATTCGATCTGTCCCGGATAGACACTGCGATCGCCATCGACGTTGGCTTGCGCGCGGCGATTGACGTGCAGCGCACTCAACGCTCCTTGGGGGACAAAGACGTCGGCATACGGATGCTCCACGTTGCCGAGCGTGATGATGGGCGTACCCGGAGCAACCATCTCACCAGGATCGAGGTTTACGTCGAGCACCGTGCCTGCAGTAGGCGCGTGCAAGGTGAAGCGGGCGAGCCTAGCGTCTACTGACGCGAGGGCGGCGCGGGCTGCATCGACGCGCGCAAGCGCAGCTGCAAGCTCTTCCGGGCGTGCGCCGCTGCGCACGGTGCGCGCGCGATCAGCGACGGCATCGCGTTGTGCCGCCGCCCGCGTGACCTGATCTTGCAGATCGTCGACCTGCGCACTTGGGATCGCGCCACGCGATGCGAGAGGACGGACGCGCGCAAGGTTGTGCTGCAGCAACTCCAAAGAGGCGTTGGCGGCACGCAGTTCCGCAGCCGCACTTGCGACGTCCGTGCGACGCGCGCCCGCGCGAAGCAGGGCCACCTGCGCCTCGGCGATGGCTAGCTCTGCCGCCCTGGCATCGCGCAGGGGACGCTCGAGGCCATCATCAAGTATCGCGAGCACTTGCCCTGGCACGACCGGCGAACCTCGTCTGACCGAGATTTCCTTGATGCGGCCTGCGACCTCAAAGCCGATCAGGCTTTCGTCGAGCTCGATAATCCCCTGATATTTATGCGCATTTTCATCCTTTGCGCGATTGCACCCGACGGACAGAAGCGCAGTTATGACCAGCAACGCACTTCGCAAAGCGTTTTTTGTCATGCGACTGATAATGATGCCGGTGACCGTAAGGTGCAAGCACCTTTTCGCGCGCCCGCTATACTTCGCGCCAACGAGGAACTCGATGAATCCTGGCCCCCCTTTCGAGAAGTTCGCGGACTTTTGGCCCTTCTATGTGCGTGAGCACAGCAAAGTCGGCACGCGTGTGATGCACTACATCGGTTCGGTCGCGGCGCTGTCGTTGCTCGGTGGGCTGATTGCCACCGGCCATGGGCTTTGGTTTCCGCTGGCCTTCCTTCCAGGCTACGCGGGCGCGTGGATTGGTCACTTCGGCATTGAGAAGAATCGTCCGGCGAGCTTCAAGCAACCTTTCTTCTCGTTCATCGCTGACTGGAAAATGAACGCCTTTGCGATCACCGGAAAGATGGCGAACGAAGTCGAACGCGTTTGCGGAACGCGAACGGATGCCTCGTTGAGCGCAAGCGAGCGTTCTGCGTGATCAGCGCGGCGGGTTGTGGCGCTTGATCAATCGCCGTCTATACACGGCTATGACCAACGTCTACGTGCCGCTGCTCTCGGATTGCAACGAGAAGTGAAACGTCGCGCCTTTGCCCGGTGCGCTTTCTACCCAAATGTCGCCGCCGTGCGACACCACGATGCGGCGCACGGTCGCAAGGCCAACGCCATTACCTTCAAACTCGGCGTCGTCGTGTAGTCGCTCGAACGCGTGAAAGAGCTTGTTGGCTTGGCTCATGTCGAAGCCCGCGCCGTTGTCGCGGATCAGAAAGGTAGACTCGCCTTTGCTCGGATCACGAAGAAACTCGATCTTCGCGTCCGCAGTTCGCTGCGTGTATTTCCATGCGTTTGAAAAGAGATTCTCGACTACGACGCGCAACAGGCGCGAGTCGCCGGTGGCAGCGAGGTTACGGTCGATGTGCACACTCACCTCGCGATCGGGATGTTGGAGGCGTAGCTCTGCGACGACATCCTCTGCTTGCGCAGAGAGATCGACGGCATCGCGACGCAGCTCGCCGCGGGTGGCTTTGGCCATCGAGAGAATGTCGTCGATGAGCAAATCCATGCGTTTCGCTGAACGTTGAAGGCGCTCGAGATTGCCTTTTACTTTCGGATCCGGATTGGGAATCGCCCGCACCAAGAGGTGTGCCGAGGTGTTGATCACCCCGAGAGGATTGCGCAGGTCGTGTGATACCGAATAACTGAACGCTTCAAGCTGACGATTGGCGGACTCCAAATCGTGCACGCGTGCTTCCAGCAGCTGATTGAGATTGCGAATCTCTTCCTCAGCCTTGACGAGATTGGTGACGTCCGTGATGAAGCCAACTACGGCTTCGACTTTGCCCTGCGCGTCGAAAAGCGGTTGCGGAAAATGTTTGAAGTGGCGCCCATGAAGCTCGTTGATGAACTCATGCGCCTCGCCGGCAAAGCATCGCTCAAAATGCGGAAGCAGCCGCGCGGCAGCATCGGGCGGGAACATGTCTTCGAGCGTCTTGCCCAACACTTTGTCGGTCGTCACTCCGAACTGCTCCGCTAGCATCCCCTCATTGAGCAGCCAATAGATCTTTCCATCGGCTCGCTTTTCGCATTTGAAGATGACGTCGGGAAGCATGCCGACGATAGCCGCGAGGTCTTGAATACGTTCGCCGTCTTCGGATACCCACCGTGAAAGGCCATTGGGCCGCATGCTGCTCGGCTTACGCTCTGGGGTCGCGGGCTCACGTGTCGATGACTCGCTCATCTTGGACCTATCGGGGTTCATGCAGATCGCTCTGCGTTGATGAACAAACGACCTTCGCTACTTTGTGCCCAATGCCGTTCCGGGACAACTCTGCGAGTCCGTAGAAATGGTGTGCAACGCCCACACTGTGGGCCTTTCGTTGCTCTGCGGCGTGCGCGCTGCCAACCGAACGAACGCCGCCATCTCGGCGCGCGAGCATTCGGTAGCGTGAGCGTTCGCATTGAATGCGAGACGTGAACGTGCGTAATTGCACAACTCACTCGAAAGGTTCGTCATGCGCTTTCTGTCTTACTCCGCAACCCTCTCAGCGATGCTTCTTGTTGGCGCTTGCGCTGCTGGTAACAACTCAGGCACTGATGCCGGCGGTATCGACGCCACGGTCGCCGATGCAGGGGCCGACGCGAATTCGAGCGACGACGGCGCTGTCGATGCGGCGGACGATGCGCAGACGCGCGACGGGGGCTTGGATTTGGGTAGCGACGCGGGCCCAAATTGTCTTGAGTTAGGCCACGCGGCCGGAGAGCGCTATCCGCTCGGCGACGACTGCAACTTCTGCGATTGCGCAGCGGACGGCAATGCGACGTGCACCGCACGCACCTGTGCTCCCGTCGGTATGAGCTGCGAATACGCGGGAACATTGCACGCGTACGGCGAGACTTTTGCCGCTTCGGACGGATGCAACGAGTGCGCGTGTGCGGCGAGCGGCCTTGCTTGCACGCGTCGTGACTGCGCGCCGGAGATTGTTGAAAGCGCGATCCTGCTCGAGTCGTCGAGCGAGCCCTGCGGTTTTGAGGACTTCACGATCAACACAGTTCTAAGCGCCCTGCCTTATACAGAGTTTACGACGACGTTCCCGTACATCCGCGATCGCGAGTTCTACCCGGAAGTGAATCCCGACTCGACGATCACCGTGCGTATTTCGTACGACGGCGGCGTTGCTGCTTGCCGCATCCCGATGCCAGGCCAAGAAGCCATCGATCTCGAAGTTCGTGTTGAGTTCATTACAGCCGACGGCAAGTTCAACGAAGGCTTGCACGCGTACTTGCGCCGCGACCGCACGAGCATGGTCGACTGGTTCAACATGGTCGCAAGCGTGCCGACGTCCGGGCTTTCGGGCTTTTACGGACCGGCGTGCTTCGACGCGAACGGCTATGTGTTCCACGTGAACATCTTCGGCGATGGACATGCCGAAGGCGCGATCAGCAAGACGTGCGAAACCGACATCTACCTCGACATCGGCGCATTCGAATACACCCCCGCCCCGTAGTGATCTCGCGCAGCGCGTTCTGCCGACCTAAGGGCAAACGTGAACAGGAGATCAAGAGATCAAGAGCGAATTGTGGCGGTCGGCTCGGAGGACGAGCCCTGAGCTTGCCCGGAAAAAGTGGACACGGGTTACGCGGCTCTTTCTGATTCGTACTCGACGGGCGTGACGTAGTCTAGTGTCGAGTGTTTTCTTTCTCGGTTGTAGTAGTCGATGTAGTCGGCAATCGCCTGATGGACGACGAGCCTGGGAGCGGTTCCGTTAGCTTCGATGAGCTCACGCTTGAGCGTTCCCCAAAAGCTTTCCATCGGCGCGTTGTCCCAGCAATCACCTTTGCGGCTCATGCTTTGTGTGATGTCGTGCACACGCAAGACGCGTCGAAACTCTTCGGAAGCGTACTGGATGCCTCGGTCAGAATGAATCACGAGGTTGCGCGACGGGCGTCGCTCAGCGAGCGCGCGACAAAGCGCGCGACACGTTGAGGATGCATCGAGGGTATCGTCGATGTCCCAGCCGACGATGCGTCGCGAATGCACGTCGAGGAAGCACACGAGGTAGAGCCAGCCTTCGCGCGTGTACACGTAGGTGATATCTGAAAGCCAGATACGATTCGGAGCAGTCGCCTCAAAGTGTCGTGCCACGAGATTGTTTGCGAGGCGAAAACCATGGTTTGAGTTCGTGGTCTTGCGAAAGCGGCGCTTCTGCCGAGCGTACAATCCCTCGCTTTTCATGAGCCTTGCGACGCGGTGCCGCCCAATCGAAAGACCTTGGTCGCAGAGCTCGCGATGCACACGTGGACTTCCGTAGCGTGCTTTGTGGTGCCGGTAAGTCGCGCGAATGTGCACAAGCGCAGTTTTCGCGGACCGCGCACGCGTCGACTCTCCCCGTTTGCACCACGCGTAAAAACCAGAACGCGCAACCCGCAGCACGCGGCACATCGTCACGACTCGAAAGTTCGCCTTCTCCGCTGCAATGAATACGAATCTCATTTGCTTTGCTTGGCGAAGAAGGCCGTCGCTTTTTTAGAATGTCACGCTCCTCTTCCACTTCTTTCAGGCGCTTGCGCAGCCGTCGAAGTTCTTCACGCTCATCTGGAGAAACGGCGTCTTCGAGGCTCGCAACCTTGCGGCGCATTCCTCGAAGCTTCACCCGCCATTTCTGCAACAGCGTCGGGTTGACCCCCAGCGAAGCGGCAATTTCCTCCACCGAACGTGTGTCGCTCTCGAGCAGACGAACGGCCTCTTCCTTGAACTCGGGCGTGTACTGCGTGCGTTTTGTAATCGGCATCGGAACACCTGCTCTGGCCATCTTGGCCTAAAATAGGTGTCCACTAAAACCGGGCAAGCTCAGCCCACCCCAAACCTAAATCGCCTTCCTCTTGATCTCCTGATCTCTTGTTAAACTCGCAGCGCACGTCCCCGAATCTTCTTCGATGCTTATTGCGGTGGCGAGGGACTTTCTAGGCAGCGGCCCAGTGACGCGGTAGTCTGCGCGCGAAGGCGCGCGTGTGTGCGCTTGGCATGGAGAGCGTGATGGCGAAAAAGACGGCGAAGAAGTCGAAGCAGGCGAAGTCGGTGGGCGCGCCCGCTGCGGTGATCGAGTGTTTGAACCGCATCTTCCAGGCGGAGATGGCCGGCATCATTCGCTATCTGCACTACTCATTCATGATCGTCGGGCACAATCGCATTCCGATTCAAAAGTGGTTCCGTGATCAGGCGAACGAATCGTCGGCCCACGCGATCTTGATCGGTGAGAAAATAACGGCGTTTGGCGGTCATCCGCCCCTGGTGAGCGCGCAGGTCAAAGAGACCGAAGGCCACTCCGTGCACGCAATCCTTGAGGAGAGCCTCACTTTCGAAGAGGAAACCTTGAGGCTCTACTGCCAGCTCGTCGGCCTTGCCGGTGACGACATTGCGCTCGAAGAGCTTGCGCGCGAGCTAGTGCGCACGGAAACCGAGCACTGTGACGAAGTGAAGAAGATGCTCCGCCATCCATAGTGCCTCGTCTGCCTGGTCGGCGAGACCCGCGCAGGCGAGAGTGTCACTGCGCGTAGGATTTACGCGTGCGGTTGCGGATCACGACGGCGATTAAGTTGAGGCTGAATGTCAGCGTGATGAGCACGAGCACCGTCCCAAAGAGCATCGGGCGGGCTGCGTCTACGTTGGGCGATTGGGTCGCCAGTGCGTAGACGTGGTAGCCGAGGTGCATGTACATGTCGCGCAGATCGGTCGGCAGATAGGGCAGAAAGTTAGCAGCTCCTGTGAAGATAATAGGCGCAACTTCGCCTGCGCCTCGGCTCACAGCGAGAATGACGCCCGTGAGAATGCCGCCGGTTGCGTTGGGGAGCACAACCTTGAGAATCGTTTGAAAGCGCGTTGCGCCAAGTGCGAGCGATGCCTCGCGCAGATCGCGTGGGACGTTGCGTAGCGCTTCTTCCGTCGTGACGATCACGACCGGCAACGTCAGAATCGCCAGCGTGAGTGCAGACCAAAGAATCGCCGGTTGCCCCCACACTGGGCGGTCATTGCCGATCACGCGATCGATGTTGCGGCCGATGAAGAGCACGAAGAAGCCGAGCCCGAAAAGTCCGAAGACAATCGATGGAACGCCGGCGAGATTCTGCACGGCTGCGCGGACGAGGCCCGCGAGCTTCGATCGCGGGGAGGCGTACTCGCTCAAGTACACAGCGGTTGCAACCCCTACGGGCACAACAGCAACCGTCATTAGCAAGGTGAGCAGCGCAGTACCGAAGATGGCTGGACCGATACCTCCGCCGGTCATGTCTGCTGACGGGGAAGCGGTAAGAAAGGTCCCTGTAATTGCTGGGGCGCCGTTCCATACGATTTGACCGAGAATGAACGCCAGTAGAAAGAGCACGATGAGCGCTGCTGCGCCCGTGAGTCCCGCCAGAATCCAATCGCGCGCGACGAACTTCATGATGCGGTCAGCTTCTTGTGAAGGCGCGTGATGACGCGCGCGCCGAGGCGGTTGAGCACGAAGGTAATCAGAAAGAGCACAACACCAAGCATGAAGAGCACGCGCCAATGCGTGTCGCCTTGAGCGACTTCGCCAAGCTCCGCTGCGATGGTGGCGGTGACGGTGCGCACACTCGTTGCGGGATTGAGCGGCTCCATGATGGCGGCATTGCCCGAGGCCATGAGCACCACCATGGTTTCACCAATCGCACGGCCGAAGCCCAAGATTACGGCGGCGGCGATGCCAGGAAGGGCTGCGGGTAGCACGACGTAGAGTGTCGTTTGCCAATGCCGCGCCCCGAGCGCAAGTGACGCCTCACGCATGCTTTTCGGCACGGCGTGCAATGCATCTTCCGTGATCGTGAAGATGATGGGTATGACGGTGAGGCTAAGCGCAATCGCACTCACGATTGCGTTCAAGCGATACGCGAAGCCAAACGTGTCCTGCAACCACGTCGCCAGCACCATCAACGCAAAGAAGCCCAGAACCACCGACGGAATGCCGGCAAGCATTTCGATCGCGGGCTTCACGATATCGCGTACGCGTTTGGCCGCGTACTGAGAGACGAAGGTTGCAGCGCCAATCGCTATCGGAATGCTCCACACCATCGTGAGCAGCGTGACTTTCAACGAGCCGATGAAGAGCGGCATCGCGTTGAATTTTTCCGGCGTCCCAACCGGCTGCCAGATGTAGACCGCAGAATCGTAGCCAGTCCACTGGCGCGGAAAGATCATATCGCGCAGGTTCATGCCTAGGTGATCCCAAAGCAGTGGCAGCGCTTCGCGTCCGATGAAGACGAAGATCAGCGCGATTGCCAAGACCGCCGCGACGGACGTCGCTGCGATCATTTTTTCGGCGATGCGATGCCAAATCGGTGTGGGCGTTCGCTTTTGCAGAGGTCCCCGGGGCGAGATCGATGCGCGCAAGTCTGCGTGCGACGTGGTCGCGCTGTCGCGCTGGTTTGCGCGATCGAGCGTCCGCGGACCGGTCTCGCCCACAATATCGTTCACTGCGGCGGGGCGGCAGGAGCTGCGGGTGCAGCGCTCGGAGCAACTGCGGGGGGGGGTGTTGGCGTTGTACCCGCACTGGGGGGCAGAACACCGGGCAACGGATAGTAGCCAACAACTTCGACGAGGCGCTGAGCGTCAACGCCGCCAACCCAACGCAAAAAGTCTGCGGCGAGCGCACTGGGATTGCCCGCCGTATACATCAGGAGAAAACGCGACAACGGATAGCGGCCGGAGGTGGCGTTCTCGAGCGATGGCTCGATTGCTTGGCCGTCCGCGCCCGCGAGCTTCACGTGACGAATGCCCTCGCCGTACGCGATCCCTCCGTAGCCGATGCCACCGCGATCGCGCGAGACGGCGTTGATGACAGCGGCGGTTCCCGGAAGCGTTTGCGCGTTCGCCGCGAAGTCGGCCGTGCGAAGTACGTGCTCCTTGAAGAATGCGTAGGTGCCCGAGTTGTTCTCGCGGCTGTAGAGCACAATGGGCATGTCCGGGCCGCCGACGTCGCGCCAGTTGCTGACGCGGCCGGTATAGATTTGCGAAAGCTGCTCCAGCGTGAGCTGCTGGACGGGATTGGCGGAGTGCACGTACACCGCAAGCGCATCGAGTGCGACGCGAGTCTCGGCGACTTCCTGATGACGGGTTTCTCGCAGGCGTGCCTTCTCTTCATCCTTCATAGGACGACTCGAGTTTGCGATGTCGGTCGTTCCGTTGAGCAATGCGGCGATACCTACGCCCGAGCCGCCTCCGGAAACCTGGATCGTCGTACCGGGATGGGTGCGCATATAAGCCTCAGCAAAACGCTGGGCCAAGATGACCATCGTGTCCGAGTCTTTGAGCGTGAGCATTCTGCTCGGTGCCGCGGGGGCCGAAGGGCTTTCGCCTGAGGCACTTGGAGCCGGCGCTTGGTCGTTTCGATGACCGCCGCTGCAGGCCATCGTGAAAAGCGCAAAAACTGACGGCAAAAGACGAACGTTTAGGCGCGACGAGAGCATGCATGCCTCCAAGATGGGTGGGACGATGCTCTCGTCGTGTGACAGCGACGTGTCAGCTAGGGGGCGGGATTTCGAACTTCACGAGGCCTAATAGCGGACCTGCAGGCGTATCCACGCCTCATCGGTGACCTGTTTGCTTCCGAAGTACGAGAACATGATGCGCGTGTTCTCGGTGGGCAGAATGAGGGCCGTGGCGGAAAAGGCGGTGACCGTGTTGTCGGCCACGCTGGTGCTTGGGTCGAACTGTTCCGCGCGCAAACCAAACGCGAAGTATTCGCCAAGATCCTGTGTGGCTACGATGTACCAAGTAAGCTGATGCGCGTTAGCGACGCTGCTGCCAAAACCGCCGCCCATGCCCGGCAGTGGCTGGGGATAGGTTGCGCGGGTGAGGCGATCCATGTTGAGTGCGTACGCAACTTCGCCGTAGATATCGAGCGGACCGAGAGGCCCCATCGGTAGCGTCAAACGAGCGTCCAGGCCCAGTGCGTAACGCGTGAACTCAAAGTTCGCTGTCGATTCATTGATAGTGGTCGTGGTCGCATCATCGGCGAATCCGTCGATGAAACCGCGACCGATATAGCCCGAGACGCCAAAAGCGAGTGGGCCCGTCACTCCTCCGAATCGCCCAAGCACGTCTTTGAATCCGTTGCCATCGCTTTGCGGGTAGAGCGCGTCGGTGTTGGTGCTGCCGTTGACGACACCGAACTGATAGCGAAAGTGGCTATCGAAAAGAAAGCCTTGGAGTAGAGCGCCAAGATCGCGCTCGCTTGGAAAGAAGTGACGAGCGAGTAAAGAGCGTTCTGCGAAGTAGCGAAGCTTGGAAGACATCTGAATGTCGACGCCGAAAGGTACGTTCGACAAGCCGACGGATAAACGTGAGCGCGTCGTTTCACTCCAGGGGATTTGGATTCCAACTTCGCCACCCTGCAGGCGAACGCCGCGATTGGTTGCGTCGAGCTCGAGCATGATGTCTGCCAAGCGGTAGGTGTAGATGAGCTTGATGCGCCCGCGACGGATCTGAAAAAGGTCGCGATTGGACGCGCCCTCTGGGTTTTCGGCGCTGGTGAATGGATCCTGCAGATGCAGCTCGCCTTGGGCATAGCCGCTAAAGGAAAGCGGGCTCGGGGTCGGGGGCGCGGGTGCGGTTGCGATTGCGGGCTCGGGTGCAGGCGGCGGTGGTGTGGGCTCAACCGGGGCTACGGATGCCGGAAGGGGCGTTGAGGGCGCCGCGAGCGGGTCAGCGCTCCCTTGTGCATCCGGAGGGGTTTGTGCGCTGGTGGCGCTCGAAACGCTCACGAGACCAGCAGCAACCGCTGTCAGAACCCAACGTCTAGTACGAGCATTCATTCGTGTCCCATCCCGTGAAGTGATGGGCACCTGGATAAGCGCCAAAAGTGACAATGGCGTGAAGGACGTGTGCCAGTGTCACGGATTCGTCGCGCTCCCGGCACGAACGCCCAGCGGTGAGGGCAGGGCTGGCGGGTGGTTTGTCGCTTCCCGCCACACCCCAAATCGCTTACAAATGCGCGTTCGGTTACGCGTGGCTACGACGCGAGGGGAGATTCATGGACTATCAACAGCAACCGCAAGGCGGCCATCCGATTCAGCCGCAGGGTCAGGCAATGCCTCAGGCCTATGCGCCGCAGGGATCGAGCACCCAGTTCGAGGTCACTCACGGTCCGTCGTTCGCCATGCTTCGTGTCGCGCCCCAACCCGGCCAAGTGATCATCTCGCAAGCGGGCGCCATGGTCGCACGCAACCATTCGGTCGGAATGGAAGTGAAGATGAACGCCGGTCTGAACCCCGGCTTCCTCGGTAAATTGAAGACGATCATGATCGCCTTCATCCGAAAGCTAGTGGGCGGCGAGACCTTCTTCGTCAATCACTTCAGCACGCAGCAGGGCGGCAGCGTGTGGCTTGCTCCGACGATGGCAGGACCGGTCACGCATCGTTATTTGAATGGCGAGCGCATTACGTTGTCGACGGGCGCCTTCTTGGCCTCGAGCGGAAACGTCGACATGCGCGTGAAGTTTGGCGGCCTGCGCGCCATCTTTGCACGTGAGGGCGCATTCTTCCTCGAATGCTTTGGCACAGGCGACTTGTGGTTCACGAGCTATGGCGGCATCGAAGCCATCGACGTCAACGGAAGCTACATCGTCGACAACGGACACCTGGTTGGGTTCGAGGGCAACCTCACGTTCAACATTCGCAGCGCCGGCGGCGGAGCGATGGGCTTTTTGGCCAGCGGCGAAGGTCTTGTCTGTGAGTTCACGGGCCAGGGCCGCATCTACATTCAATCCCGCAACGTGAGCAGCTTGGTCGGCTGGCTCTCGGGCATGCTGTAGGAGCGAGAAAACAATGCAATTCAATATTCACTATCGTCCCGCTCACACACTCGCTCAGGTCTGGTTGCAGCAGAACGAATCCATCGTTGCCGAGTCGGGCGCGATGGTCGGCATGAGCACCAACGTTACGATGCAAACCCAAGCTGGCGGCTTCATGAAGGGCCTCAAGCGCATGTTTGGCGGCGAGTCGTTCTTCCGCAACACCTTCACGTCGAACAACGGCAACGGTGAGCTTCTGCTTGCGCACGCATTGTGCGGCGACATGGCCGTGCTTGAGATGACGCAGGCGGGTTATTTCATTCAGCGCAGCGGATTTATCGCCAGCAGCCCGAACGTTGACCTTGATACGAAGATGGGCGGCGTGAAGGGATTCTTCAGCGGCGCCGGCATGTTCGGATTGAAGGCAACGTCCCAGGGCCCCGGACAAATCTTGGTCGGCGGCTTTGGCGGCATCCAAGAGATGCAGTGCGATGGTAGCCTCATGATCGACACGGGTCACCTCGTCGCGTGGGATGCAACGTTGACGTACACCGTCGGCAAGAGCGGAAGCGGATGGATCGCATCGTTCTTCAGCGGCGAAGGGCTTGCATGTCACTTCCAAGGACAGGGCCGCATCTGGATTCAAACGCGCAACGCTAGCGAGTACGGGCGCGCAGTCGGCAAACTTCTTCCACCGCGTGAAGCCTGAGGAGCCCAACCATGCAATATCAACTTCTACAGAAGCCCGATTTTAGTTTGGTGAAGATCCTCTTCGAGCAAGCCGGCGAGCAGATGCTTGTCGAGTCCTCTGCGATGGTCGCGCGTGACACGGCGATGCAAATGAAGACGCAGATGACGGGGGGCCTTCTTGGCGCAGCGAAGCGCAAGCTCCTCGGCGGCGAGAGCCTTTTTCAGAACACCTTCACCGCCACAGCGCCTGGCCAGACGCTCTATCTGGCGCCCGGTCCGGAGGGCGACGTCGAAGTGATCAACTGCGACGGCGTGACACCCATCTTCTTGTCGTCGGGAAACTTCCTCGCGAGCGCGCCGTCCGTGCAACTCGACACCAAGTGGGGCGGCGCGAAGGGATTCTTCAGTGGCGCCGGCATGTTCCTGCTCAAGGCGGGCGGCGTAGGACCGCTCTTCTTCGGCTGCTATGGTGGGGTACACGCCGTGGACGTGGGACCGAACGGTTATATTTGCGACACGAGTCACATTGTCGGGTTCACCGGCAATCTCGACTATCGCGTCACGAAAGTCGGTGGCATGAAGAGCCTCTTTCTATCCGGCGAAGGTCTTGTGTGTGAGTTCCGCGGACAGGGACGGCTTTGGATCTCAACGCGCAATCCCGCCTCGCTCACGCACTTCCTCGAGCCTTTCCGCCCGGTGAAGTCTAATAATAGCTAGGCGTCGCGTAACAGTTAGGCAGCGCGCAACACCATGAGCGCCTCCTCGCACTCGTCAGAGTTGCGGCGGAGGCGTTTCTGTTTGCGGAAGCAGTCCAAACTGCAAGCGAAAGCCGCCCGGTGATGGAATCGTGGCCAGGATGCGGCCGGCGTTTTCATCGTATTGCGCGTCAATCACCTGCCACGTTGAACAGAGAACCTGCGAGATACGCCGCGTGTGCCGGGCATCACAGATGCCGCCAACTTCGACCGCGAGCACCAGGCGCGTTCGCGGTGGAAGGCGAAAGCCGCGCGCGCGAATTGAAAACTCGACGGGTGCGCGCGTTGCATCAATCGCGCCGTCAAACGCGAAGGTGCCGCCTTGCCGCGTGAAGTGAGGATCGACGTCGGCGGCGCGAAAGCCAGTGGCGGTTCCGAAATTCAAAATGCGTGAGGTCCCAACCGGCAGGCCTGCCGGAACCACGAACCGTGCGCCGTTGCTGAGCTCGTAAATCGCTCCGGTTGCGCGGCTGACCGCACCGGTGACGCGCGTACCGCCGCTGTAGGTGGGCGGCGCGACTGGGCCGGGCTCGTCTTGGGCTGCGAGATGTGAGGTGATGGCGACCGTAAAGAGGACGAACGCCGAGAGCAGAGCGCTTCGAGTCATGGCGGGATCGTAGCATCGATATCGCCGTCGCCTACGTCTGCATCGAGCACGCCACCATCCTCTAGGGCGCCGTCGCCGATGTCGCCATCGGCCACGTTGCCATCCTGCACATCGCTATCGCTCACCGCGGCGTCCGTCGATGCGTCGATCGAAGGCGCCACACCCCCATCGAACCCCACAGACGCGTCTGCGAAATGCACCCCTGCGTCTCGGGAACCTGCGTCCGATGCGCTCGCCGCGCCGGCGTCCATGCCCTCGTTGTGTGTCGGCGGCTCGGGTTGGGCGCCGCCCAAGCATCCCGAAAAGGCGAAGAGCGAAAAACACGTGGCAATGGCTCGGTACGATACGCGCGGCATCGCGTGAGCATTGCAAGCCAGTACGGCAAACTCAAGCGGCTCTCGCCCCGCCGTCACCGGTCAACGTGCAGCTGCGCACGGCATCTCGGCCTGCGTGCTTAACTTCGTACATGAGCGCGTCCGCCGCGCCGATGAGTTGGTCGACAGTGCGACCCGACTCCGTCGTCACCACGCCGACGCTGAACTTGACCGGCCATTTCTCACGCTTGGCAATATGATCCCACGCATCGCGCAGACGCGTTGTCATGTGCAAAGCACCTTCAGAGCCTGTTTCGGGCAGGAGCAGCGCAAACTCGTCGCCGCCAAGGCGCGCAGGTACGTCCAAGGCACGCACTACGTCTCTCATGCACTGGGCGACGGCACAAAGAACGCGATCGCCCTCCTCGTGCCCCCGTTCGTCGTTCACCTGCTTGAAATGGTCGAGGTCTATGTACGCAAGCGACAAAGCACGCTTGGTGCGCTTGGTGCGCTCAAGCTCGCGTTCCACTGCTTCGAAGAATGCGAGGCGATTTGAAAGACTCGTGAGCACGTCTGTGCGTGCGAGCTCTACTTCGAGTCGCAATCGACTTCGAAGCGCACCGACTAGCCACGCTGCTGCTACGAAGACAATTGTCCGCAGGCTCCAGTTCCATGCGTCGACATACGCAGGAATCGATACTGATGGGCGATAGCGAAAATCGACGTAAGCACCAGCGACCGCGCAGAACACCGAAACGAGCGCGCCTACCCGCCATCCCCGCCCGAGGGATGCGAGTGAAACAGGGGCTATATATAGAAGAGCGAGCACGACCGAGCGGTCGGTCACAGCGCACGCAAAAGTGATCCCAACGATCAAGGCTCCGGTGACAATCACCCCGGTCCATCCGGTCCAGCGACTCAACGACGTTACAAGCGCGAGAGCGGCTCGTTCACTGCCCGGCGGCCGTACCGAGGGCGGTCGCAGAGTCGTGTGCGGGGCAGGCGTCATCTTGGTGGCCGGCTACGGGACATACCCTATAAGTAAACACGCCATGGCGAATCTAAAGGCCCGCCTGCGTCATTGTTGTGGCATCAAGAACGAAGCTGCGGGGCGCGATCACCGTCATCGCCGCTGGATCGGCCTCGGGGTACGCAACAATGCCAAGTCCGCTGATGGTCCCGGCCAGCTGCCAACTTAGCGGAAGCGGCAGCACGCACGGCGCGTCCGTGGCGAGGCCGCGAAGAGTGATTCGTACAAAGCCCGGCTCGCGGTTCTCGACGCCCGCGACATTGGATGCACCACGCAGGACAGAAAGGAATACGTCGTCGGCGATTGCGCCGGCGGGCAAGCTGATGTCCAGTACGACGTCGTGCGTTGTGCCGTGAGGCGTGACACTGAGCTCAAGCGCGCTGCGTGAACCAAGGTGTCCGGTTTCCCCGGCGACCGCGAGTGTGATGCTGGCTCCTTCACGCTCTTGATAGGGAACGCCGAACGAAGCCTCGATGCGGGCAACAATGAAAGACCCGCGTTCGCGTTGAACATTCACTGCGTAATCTTCGCCAGCTCGAACCGCAGGTAGTGAAATGATCGCGCGCCCATGATCGAACGCGATCGGTGTCGAGGTTCCGTTGATCGTGATCGAGGGCTGCTCGGGAGCATCCGCGCCAAGCGCGCCGTAGGCTGCGTTCGCAAGCATCCAGAACAGCGACGCTCCTTGCAGGCGCGCGATCTCAGCTTGGTGCGCAAAGGCGCCGCCGAGCAATCGTTGCGAAAGCTCTTCGTCTCCAACCGTGTGTGCCGCGAGCGCGAGCGCGAGTGTCGCTGACAGAAGATGCGTTGCGTCGGTGTCGTCGTCGCTCGGTGTAATCAGTGCGCCGCCCACGTCGTCGTGAATGAGCACCTTGGCGCGTTCGTACATCGCGAGCGCGTGATGATCTGCGGGTTGTACAAGCAGCAGGGCTGCGCTCGCTAAGGCAAGCGCAACCGGATCGGTCGGCTGGTGGCGGAGTGTGGCGCGCAAGGACGTTCGCAGCCGCGCAATGATCGACGCGATTCGATCCGGCGAGCGCTCATTCTCATCAAGAGGATCCGCGGTTCCGCCCATTGCAAGCGCAAGCAGAGCCGTCGATGCCTCCAGAACGTCGTGAGGCGTGGTATCGGTGGGACGCAGCGAGTCAACGCGCCTTGCTGATTCGCCGAGAGCACGAATGCGCGCAGCCACGGAATCCGTGTCGGAGGGATCTGCCGCACTCCAGACGACGATTGCCGCCATCAGCGATGCGAAGTCGAGGTTCTGTGCCTGCAGGAGCTGCGCACGGAGATCGGCGGGAACTGCCCGCCCCTGAACTGCGTACGTCCATGCGAAGGGCGCCGGATTGCGAAAGCGCGCTTCTGCAAACTCCGGGTCCTCAACCAGGCCCTGTGCCGTCACCGCAATCACGCGCGCCTGAGGATCTACCGCGTCGTCGGGAATCGTCAGCTCAGCGCGGAATGCACTGGATGTCGCGATGCCGGTCGCGCGTCGCCGGATCGGGTGTACGCCGCGGCCAACGTTGACGCGACCGGTCAAGGTGCGAACGCTCTGACCGTTCACCTGGAAGGCAACGTGCGCTTCCGATGCACCGGGAGAGAGTCCTTCGATCGAAAGCTCTAGGATGCTCGTTTCTTGTGGGCGCAACACAACTTCGCGATCGGCGCTGATACGCAGGTAGACGTCTTCGTGCGTTGTGAGGGAAAACGTCAACGTGCTGCTTCCGACGTTGGTCACATGGAGGGGCAGACGTACTGGCTCATGAACGCGCACGCGCGCCGGAAGAGCTTCTTCGATCAGAAGGGGTGAGCCAGCCATCGTGTCGGCATGCGAGATCGCGACGTAACCATCGTGCGTGGTGGCAATCGCGACGAATCCCCAGCTACGCGGCTCAGCGTCGAGCGCCAATTGCACCGAGCTCGCTGCGCCGCGGCTGGCTAAAAGTGTGCCGCCTGCACCATCGCCCGGGCGGGCCGGCCTTCGTAACGCCAGCGCATCGGGATCTTGCTGCAGAAGCTGCGGTAGATTGGACCAGTCGCTTTGCGTTGTCGTGATCGCGTCGCTGTCGTCATCTAGAGCTCGCTCGTCGAGCTCTACGCCGCCAAACGCAGCTTGCACCAAGCTCGCTGTGGCGCGGCCAAGCTCCACGCCGTGCAAACGCGCCACGAGCGCATTTTCACCGACCGCGCGTCCGTAGAGACTCGTTTCGGAGAGCACGCGTCCCGTTGGATCCCACACGTCATCGGCATCCCCGAAGCGACCATTGGGCCCTGAGGACACGAGCTCGTACCCTGGCACTGGAACCAAGAGTGCAAAACGCGCGCGCCCCCCTTGCGCGGGGCGCAGTGCGAACGGGCGTCCCCATGCATCGGCAAGCTTCTGTGGCTCACCTGCTGCTTGACGCAACCATTCGGTCGGATCTCCGCGCACACCCCAGCGCAGATCAAGCTCGTGCGCGCGCACGAAGGTGCGCACGTCGAGCAGAAGGGTAAAGAGCCGCTCACGCGTGATGCGCCGCGCAACGCTGTCGTACGTGAAGGATGCGTCGAGCGCTCGCAGGGCGTCGATGTCGAGCGGATCGCCTCCTAGGGCAGTCGCGCCTCCGTCGCCTAGCGCCGAGTCAGCGTTGACTGCGTCCATCACCCGTTCGTTAAAACGCCAGCCACCCCGCGCATCGTTGATGGCGACATTCTCTATGTGGCCGGGCACCGCTGCATCCACGACCGATTCGATGGCGTGGAAAAGCAGTGCGAGGCGCCCGCCAACAAAGCGCGCGCGAGCGCGCCACGGATCGCGAAGGTGACCGAGTAGTGCGGGGTTTGCCGGAGCAGGAACGGGCACGAGCACGCCGGCCCGTAGCACCGACGGAGCATCCGCATCCAGCGGCACATTTGCCGAAAGTAGGGCACGAAGAAATGGCTCGCCGGCGCGCGCCATATCGAAGCGCGCATCTCCGAACGCCGCGAGAGTGGGCGCCTGCGCCCTCTGGCTCTGCAAGAAAGCGCGTGCGTCGTCGATGGGAAGCGCGACGCTATAAACGGTGCGTTCGCCTTCGATCGAGCCACCAAAGCTAAGAGCGGCCAGGCCGCTGCTATCCAACGTCGCTTGCATGGTGATTGGCGCGCCGGGCGTCACCCACAGCG
This sequence comes from Sandaracinaceae bacterium, assembly GCA_016712745.1. Lineage (GTDB taxonomy): Bacteria > Myxococcota_A > Polyangia > Polyangiales > JADJQN01 > JADJQN01. The sequence continues at coordinate 982,955 of JADJQN010000003.1, read as the reverse complement.
CGGTCATGCTTCCGCGTACTTCCATGCGCTCAGCGCCGACGAGCGGGCGTGCTCGCACCAGAATGAGCCCGTATGCATCCTCGGGTAAGGAGATCTCACCCACCGATTCGCGCGGTCCGACAACCACTGTCGAGAGTGGGCGCGCGGTGCTCGTCGCGGAAGTGAACGCAAGCGCGGTGACTGCCACTGGCAAATCGCGGACGGAGCTGCCCCGTGCAAGCTCAAAGCGAACATGCTGGCCTCGTGCGATCACTGGCGACCCCACGCGAACGCGCAGTGCAGCGTCAGGATCGATTGGAAGGCAGTGCTCATTGTGTGCAGCGCGCGGACCGGTAGCGACCTGGGTGATGATCGCTGTCGCGGCGATGCCGCCACAACTGTCTTCGTTTTCGTCGTGGTGCGGAAGAAGCGCAGTTTCGAATGCAGCGACTCCGTTTGCATCTGTTACGGCGGTCAGGCCAGCTGGGGCGAGCCTCGGTCCGCTGAGGCGAACGGGAACTCCTGCGCCCGCGGCGCTTCCATCGATGTTCACGACGCGTACCCACACCGTTGCGCCCATCTCTTCGGGCAGATGACCACCTTCGACTGCGATCGTCGCCGCGTAGTCTGTCTGCGCGACCCGCACGGTGATGGTCGCAGCGCCGGGCGAGTAACCCGCTTTCGACGCCCGCACTTCCAGATTGAAATCTGCGAAGGGCGTTGTGATGTCGGGTGAATGAAAAGGCAGTTCGACTCTGCCGGTCGTATCGGTTTCACCACGGACCACAGATCCTCCGGGGTTGGTCCACGTTCCCTCCACGCGAGCCCGTGCCATGGGACGGCCGTCTGCCGACCGAACCACCACAGCCACGCGCGTTGAATCGCGCGGCGGAAGCACGCGGGCAATCGGCGCGGCGGCGAGCAAGAGACGGGGGGCCATGTTGGGATTGGCGACCTGCGCCTGGGCCGTAGCGCTAACTCCCTCGACGCCAACAACCGTCGCCGATACCGAGATTGCACCGCTCACTGCGCGCGGAAGACGGATCGACCGCGCAAAGGTTCCAGCCGCGTCCGTGCGCAGGCGGGTGGGCGCGGAGAGAGGCGCGTTGCTCGCATTGCGAAACACAATCTCGACTTCCGTGTTGGCGTAAGGACGGTGACTGCGCTGATGTGTGAGACGGCCGAACGCACGGGCAGTGCCGCCGACGGGAATAATCCCGCGCACCATGGCGATGGTGAGCTGTTGCGGCGCAACCGTGTTGACGGCGAGCTCAAAGCGACGATGAACATTCGCGCGACCGGTCAACTCGATGGCCACCATGAAGTACGCCGGGGCATCAGCGGGAACCGGCATAGCGAGCGCTGCGCGCCCGTACGCGTCAGTCGTCACTGCGAGACTGCTGTCACTTGGCGCAATCGAAGTGACAACGCGAATCTGTGCATTGGCTGCAGGCCGCAGCTCGGAGAGACCCACGACTTCGTGCGCGCTGAAGAGCCAGCGCAGCGAATCGCCGCGCGTGACGGTTGTTTCGCCTTCGAGGCCGAGCTCAAGGCCAGTGATGTCAAGTCCGCGCACCGGAGCTCGTGCGACAACTTGTGCGTGTGCTGACGACGAGGCGGTCGCAACTAGAATCGAAAGCACGATCAGATAGTTGTTCATTGTGAGACCTGGGCGACTGGCCCCAAGGGACGAATCGGGGGCAAAGGCTCGGGAGGTGGTGCCGGTGGTTCAGGGGAGACTTCGGGAGCTGTTTGGCGAGGTTCGTTTCCTCGGTCAGCTATCTCGAGCAAGCGCGAAGCAACGATGCGACTTGGCCTCAGACCGGTGCCATCCGTTTCGCTGCCTGCGTCGTACACCGTGACGCCGAGTCCACGAAGATTGCCGCCGAGGCTCCATCGAAGCGCGAGCGGAATGCGCACATAGGCGCCGGGCGCGATCGAACGCAGAGCAATGCGAAGCGTGCGTTCCTCAATCGTCGGAGCTGCGCCTGTCAGCTCAGTCAAGCGCGTCTGCGTCTGCTCGTCGAGCTCGGTGCCGGCCGGCAAATCAATCTCGACAATGGGTGCCGACAAAACACGTGCGCCACGATTTGCGACGGTGAGTCGAAGGGCTGCCCGTCCGTCGCGCGCGCCCACGTCTCCGTCGACCGATGCGTCGATACGAGCGGCGCGATCAACACTGCTCCACGGACGTCCGTAGCGAACGTCGACGAAGGCAAGTGCTGCCGAACGAGATCCGCTGTGCAAAACAATCTCGTGCGCACCGGGGGCTTGCAACGCGTTCAGACTTGCGACGGCGGCTCCATCGTCCTGGCGCAGCTGCACCACGTGCCCATCGATGGTGGCCGTGAGTGAGGCGGGCGCCTCGCCGCCGGTCATTTTGAGCATCGCGCCGACGGCCATCGCGTGGCCGGCTGCGTCCCAGCGACTGAGGCCTGCGCGCAAGGAGACAAGCTCACGGATGAATGGCATCGCCGCTTCGGGTTGATCGAGCAATACGTAGATCAGTGCCATCGTCGCGGTGGGCGAGACGCGCGCGAGCGCGCGCATGTCGCCGGAATCTGGATCGAGCAATGCGCGATCTGCGGAGCGTAAAACGCTACGCTCAGCCCGGCGCAAAAGCTCACGCGAACGAGTACTCCCGCGATCCGTGAGCAGCAACGCAAGCGCTGCGTTAGCCCATGCCTCGGGCGCATCGACTTGGGTTGGCGCGTAGCTCTCGATGAGGGCGCGTAGTTGCGCTGTCAGACGCGCGAGGTCGCTTGCGAGCGCGGGACGATGGCTTGCAAGCGGAAGTGACGGCGCAAGAGCGATGAGTAGCGAAGCGACTGAAGCGCCGACAAAGGGACGGTCGCTTGGGGCAAGACGGGCGATCATCTCCTCCGTTGGGATTTCGTTGCTAATGCGCTGGAGCGCCAGGCTCATATGCGCATCGGTCACAGTAGGATCGTCGTAGGCGGCGGAGACGGTGTAGCAAAGCTCGGGGCCGCCCACCTGCAGGCCCGCTTCGTCGATGTTGGGAGCGTTCAGGATTGCACGCGACATGGCCCGCAGAGACTCGGGAACGCTTTCGCCTCCGACGCGCAGTGCCCAGATACTCCGGCTGAGATCAACGGCGCCGGTCGGAACGCTCAGATCGCCAAAGAGATCTGCGCCACGCGTCACGCGCAGCTCACTTGTCCCGCGCGGGGTTGCATCGGCCGGAATCGTGATCCTAAAACGACTGTCGCCGCGGAAGAATGTCTCGTGCGAGACGCGTACGAGACGTGCGTCGGCGAGCACGCGCATCGGACGACGAACGGCATCGAGAGATGCGCCGTCGTTTGCACGCACCGCACGCACGATGAGTGCACCTTCGCCGGGTTGGCGCAAGGTAATCGGGACTAGCACCGCGACGGCATCACGGGCTGGGATTTCGATTGTCTGTGGCGCAGGCGCGTCGATCGCGATGCCGCCTTCTGCGACCACTTCGATGCGTGCACGAAGGGGGCGACCAGTCCGATTGCCGACACGAACCGGCACGCGAACGACATCGCCTGCCGTTGCAAACGAGGGAACCGGTGCGTCGATGTTCGCTTCCTGATCGACACGCAGGCTGCCCTGGGCCGAAGCGACCCAACCTGTGGGTGACCAAGCAATCGCCTCGATTCGATACGTCGTGAGCGCATCGGCGACGGGAATCTCAAGAACAGTAGCCCCGCTCGGATCGAGCGCGACTTCACCAGCGAAGTAGAGCGTTGCGGGAAAGCGCTCACGAATTGTTTCGCCCATCGCGGAGATCCCCGACGGCGGACGCGGCTGATGCGCCAGCAATGCCGGATCGACGGGCTCATTGGCTTGGGCCTCCTGGGCATCGAGCATCGCGTCACCGTCGCGTATCTGCGGCGCTGGTGGTGCCATGCTGGGAGTTGCAGCCATGCGGCCTTCGCCGCGCCCATAGCCCGAGCCCGAGCCCGAGCCCGATGCCCGTGCCAGGCCAAGACCGGCCAGTGCAATGCCCTGCTCGGCCATCATCGCCTCACTCTGCTCATCGTCCATGAGGGAGCTCGACGCCGTGACAGGTCCGCGACGACGCTCTTCCTCGGCCTGCAAGCCCATCGACTCATACGAAGCGAGCATGCTCTGAAGGACCGTTTGCCCAGCGCTCACCGTCGACAGGCGCTCCATCAAACCGTCCTCTCCCGATGCAACGGCGTACGGCGTTCCGCGCGCGACAATGCGTTCGAACGGATCGCGCACGTCGTCGCCGTTACCAGCAATGCCGTCAGGCCCCGCGGAGGTGAGCTCATAGAGAGGCGCAGCTTCCGCCAGAACCAAGCGGGGACCGGCACCGCCCGCGCGGCGAAATGAAAAGGGGTGACCCCACGGATCGACGAGTGAGTCCGCGGTGATGCGACCGCGATCGAGCATTTTTGAAAGCCAGCGTTCCGGCGGCTCGCCACTAATTTCGCGCGCCGCGCGAGTGTTCTCAGGATCGCTGAAACTCACGAGGGCCGCCATCAACCCGACGAGGCGCGCGCGCGCGATACGACGCGCAACGTGATCGAACGTAAAGCTCGGGTCGGCCCGCGTAAGCATTTCGATACGCATGCGCGTCTGACCGAGCGTCGATGCATTGGCATCGCGCAGAGCTCCCTGGTCGACGAGCGTATCGATGATGCGCGGATCGAAGTTCGACCGGTTGCCGTTGCGAATCAGAAGGCCGCGCGCAGCTTCCGGGTCGGATCCGATCTCCGCTATTGCATGCTCGATGATTTGCATCGTGACGCCAATCCCGCGCCGCAAAAGTTCGGCCCGCAGCACCGATGGATCACGCAGCGCATCGGGCTCCGCGCTTCGTTCATCCTCGTCCCATGGACGGGGAGTGAGGGGCGCAACACCGATGGGCTGCGCTTCCGCCGAGAGCGTTTCGGCGAGCGACGCGCGAAGAAAGAGCTCGTTGTCTGCTTGGTTGGGGGCCGTGACTGCCCCGTCGAGCGTTTCGCTGATCCACGCGCGCTCCCACGCTTGCTCACCCCCGTGGGCCGCAAGGTCGCGCACGAGAATCGCTGCATGCGAGTTCATGCTGGCGTGGTTTGCACGAAGTCCAACGCGGGCGCGCGCGCGCACTTGCACGGGATCGGTTGGCGCTTCCACCTGCAACGAAAACGCATCGGCCGGGCGTACAAGTATAGCGTCGCTCATGCTGGGGCCGGCCATGGTCGGGCTGCGTTCGTCGAGCGGTGCGTTGACATTGTCAGCGGTCAATGCGCGCGCGCGAATCTGAATGACGCCTTGCTGATCGTCGGGCAGTCGAATCGTTCCGCGCAGCGCGCTCGGGTCGAGCCAGGCAGACGCGCACACGCGATTCTGTGCCGTGACTGCTTCGACGAGAACAGCGCGGCCCATTGCACGGGGACGGCGTTGTAAATCGAACGCAACCTCGGCCCCCGGTATCGCAAGAGGCGCAACGACGCGCGGAACAACGTCAGCGTCAGTGGCAACGCACGCATTCAAGTGAGCCGAGACGGGTTGTGCGCCTTCGATCGTCATATCGAAGGACGCGGTGATCATCGTCGAACACGCACCTGCGCTCGTTTCATTCTGCGCCGCGGCGCTGCGCGGCACGAGGAGCGGAATCGCAAGCAAACCGTGGGCATCCGTTGTGGCACGCGCGCTACCTCCGCGAACAATGGTGCCGCGCGCAAGAACGTGAAGGCCAGCGGGCGCAGGATCGCCGGAGGCGGTTTCAACCAAGACATACGCGGTCGAGCTCAACTCGGGAGCGACTGCTCCGTTCGCGGCGACGACTGAGATCGAATATGGCGCGCGTGTGAGGCGAGAGTTAATGGCCGTTCGCAACGTGCCGTGTGCCGGATGGATGGCGCGAATGTCCAGGGTTTGCTCTTGCACATCGCCAGCGAGGTACGCCGGCGCTTGCACGTCGAAGCTCACGACGCCGTTGGCATCGGATTGGTAGATGGTGGGCTCATCGCGACCCGGAACGCGGATCTCGACCTGTGCGCCGCGAACCGCGGCTCCCGATGGAGTTCGAACTGTGACGCGACCACGCAATCGGCCAGCCGGGCGCACGAAGTTTTGGTCAAGCTCTGCGCTTAGCATCACGCGCTCGACTGTCCGGCGACCGACGCGGAATACTTGCTCGGCGATTTGGCTGAATCCAGCACTTTCCATCGAGGCCCGCGCGCGGTACTCGCCTTCCGGTGCGGCAGCGGAGAGTGCGAGGTCGAAGACCGCTGTTCCTGCGTTGGACGTATTGATGACGCGTTCGGCGACAAGGCGTCCGTTTGGATCGTGGCAGCTCACGTGCAGCTCGCGACGCGCTTCCGGGATGCGACTTTGCGAATCGAAGACTCGCGTCCATGTGTGAACGGTTTCTCCTGGCTGATAAAGAACGCGGTCGGTGAGCATGTCAGCCACGATGGGCGACTCCACGCGCGACCCAAACTCGAACGTGCGTTCTTGCATGCCGTGATGTGAAACGACGATTGTGATGCGCGGAGTGCTTAGCGGGCGCACCGGGATGTCGGCGGCCAAGGCAAAGCGGCCACTTGCGTCGCTCGTTGCAGTAGTCTCGGTGACGGTCGTAAAGCGAGTCTGCGTCGGATCAGCGCTAACGAGGCGCGCGCGCACCGTTGCCTGGGGGAGGCGTCGCAGCTCGGCGAGCTCTTGCACTTCGTAGGTTACGCCCTGCAGATGCATCGTGTGTCCGAGAACGCCGTTGGTGCTTCCGTAGAGGGCGAGCTCAATACCGACTCTGCGCCGATCGCCGTCCTGGGTGCGCGCAGCGTCTTGCGCAACTGTGAACGCGGGCACCACCACCAGAAAGCTGAGCGCGACTGACGTCCCCCAACGAAGCAAAGCCGTTTTCATAGACGCACAATTCCCTCTCGCGGCAGAACATGAAACACCTTTCCCACCATTTCCTTGGCCGACACCAAGAAAGCCAAGGAGTTCTGCAGAAAAGGGGAACGTCCCCATTTCCGACGCGCGCGGAAAAGGGGAACGTCCCCATTTCCAGAGCCAGGGTGAAGTCGCGGAAGCGACGAGGGACGCGCCGCGTCCCTTCGCGTGGGGGAGCCTCGTTTACGGCTCCGCCGGAAACGAGGGGGCGGCGCGTGCCGCCCCCTGCGATCCAGTAGCGATGCAGGGACTCGAACCCCAGACCTAGCGCGTATGAAACGCCCGCTCTAACCAGCTGAGCTACATCGCCAAACTACAGGCGGCGCAGTATAGGGAGGCCGCCCGAAGTGTCAAACGCGCGCCGGTTTTGGGGGTTCTTGACGCAAAGCGTTGTGACGTTGAGGGTATCCGTTCGTGCTTGGGCTTAGCTGGATACGTCGAAGACTTCGCCGCCGTGCCGCGTTTCTCGCGGCTATGGGATCGGCCATCGGCGCCACGTTGCAGGCAATTCTCATTTCCGAGGTCGTCGGAAAAATACCGTTCATCGTCGTGCTGCTCTCTGCGCTTGCGAGCCTCGTTGTTTCCGCTGCGGTTGTGTATTTGGTCGTCGAGCGAATCGCTGGCCGTCGTCTGCGGGAAGTGGCGCGCTTTGCCGAACAAGCTGACGCCGGTGACTATCTCTTGCGCCTCCCCACTGTGGGTGAAGATGAGATCGCCGAGGCAGGCACGGCTCTGAACCATCTTCTCGCACGCGTAACCACACTGCGCGTCAGCATGATCGACCAAACACGCCAGCTTCAAGAAACTCAAGCCCAACTTACTCTCAAAGCAGACCTGGCAAGCAAGAGCGAGGAGCTCGAGCAACGCTTGCAAGAGCGACGCATCCTCCATGAGCTCTTGCGCTTGAGCGTTACCGCCACGCGACTCGATGAAGTGCTCAGCTCGATTGCCGAACGCGTGGGTAGTGGTCTGTCGATGCGCGAGACCGCGATCTTGATTCGCGAAGGCGACAAGGGCTTTGTGTTGCGCGCCGCCCACGGCTTTCAGAGTTCGGAGAAGCTCATTGGCCGCGTGCTCGAACCGGGTGCGGGCGTTACGGGGGCCGTCGTGCGCGACAACAAAGCAGTCGTCGTCCACGACGTAACCGAGGATCCGAACTACCTCGCGTTCTGGGGCGAAGCCCCGCGTGAAGGATCGTTCGCCGCATTTCCGATTCTGCATCAGAGCAATTTGCTCGGCATTCTAACGGTGACGCGTCCCGCGACTGCACCCCTCGGCGAAGGCCCAATCCGATTGCTCGACGCCGTCGCAGATCAGGCAGCCCTGGCCATTCGCCACGCTCAACTCTTCGAAGAGCTTCGCGCTCTTTCGACGACCGACGAACTCACTGGCTTGCCGAACCGCCGCTTGTTGGCCCGCCGCCTCGATCACGAAATCGACCGAACGCGCCGCTCGAACAAGAGTATTTCGATTCTCGCGATCGACATCGACATGTTCAAGCACTTGAATGACACGTGCGGACATCCAACGGGCGACGCGGCTCTACGAGGCGTGGCCGAGGGCTTGCTGCATGCGGTTCGTCGTGTCGATACGGTGGCGCGTGTAGGCGGCGAAGAGTTTGTGGTGCTATTGCCCGAAACCGATCTCGCCGAGGCTTGTCGCGTCGCGGAGAAGCTTCGTCAGCAAATCGAGGAGACACCTCTTCCAGGTGGCCCTACTCAACCCGGCGGAAAGCTCACCATTAGTGTCGGCATAGCTTCGTTGCGGGCTGACGAAGATGGAGCAGGAGTGCTCGCGCGCGCTGATGAGGCGCTCTATTCCGCCAAGCGCCGCGGACGCAATCGTGTCGTCGTCTTTGAGGAAGGTGTGACCATGTTCCCGCCGCCCGATACCAAGTAGCTAGACGTGCGCGACTAAGCCAAGTATCTCGCGCGCCCGCGCAGTGGTCACGGGCTCACGCCCGCGTGAACGTGCGATGGCGACCGCGCGCGCGACGAGAGGTGCGCTGCCCTCTGCAAGCACGCCCTTCTCGAGATAGATGTTGTCCTCGAGACCCACGCGTACGTTTCCGCCGAGCTCGGAAGCCAACTCCGCCATCGGCATCTGATGCCGTCCGACGGCAGCCACTCCCCAGGTGCTGTCTTTCGGAAGCTGCGAAACCAAAAAGCGCAGAACTTCCGGACGCGCGCCGACGGCGCCGGCGATGCCGAGTACGAACTGAATGTGGAAGGGGGCTGAGATGAGCCCCTCCTTCGCAAGAGCCATCGCATTGTCGAGGTGACCGACTTCGTAAATCTCAAGCTCGGGCACGACACCGGCTTTTTTGATGCGCTCGGCGATCATGCGCATCTGCGGACGCGAGTTTTCGAAAATCTCGTCGCCGAAGTTTACGCTGCCGCAATTTAACGTCGCCATGTCCGGCTTGCAGTGCAGCGGACCCAGGCGCTCTTCCACCGACATCCCCACTGCGCCGCCGGTGGAAGTTTGGATGATGACGTCGGTCGTTTTGCGAATGGCATCAATCGCTTCCTGAAAACGCTCTTTCGACTGCGTTGCGCGACCGTCTGGTTCGCGCGCATGAAGATGAATCACCGATGCGCCTGCGTCATGGCAACGCTTGGCTTCGAGCGCGAGCTCCTCCGCTGTGATTGGAAGATGAGGCGTGTCATCGCGTGTGACTTCGGCGCCAACGATCGCGGCCGTGATGATGATCTCGTCGGGACGTGCGTGAGTCACTGCGGCGGCTCCGTATTGCGTGCGCGTTGAAACTCCAGTGGCACGACGCAGGTGCCCGTCGCGCGACACACAACGACCGGAGGCGACAAGACAATGGCTGCGCTGGGGGCGTCGTTTGCGCCGCGCGAGAGCTCGATCACCTTGCGTGCTTCAAAACGCATTTTACGGCTGGTTTTGCCGACATTCGTGATCTCGCCGACGATCTCCAGGTAGTCACCGGCACGCACCGGCGCCAAGAATTCTACGCTGTCATACGCGCGAAAGAGTCCTTCGTCGCCATCGTGGCGAATCAAGAGCTCGGTCGCAACATCGCCAAAGAGCTGCAGGCACTTTGCTCCGTCAACAAGCTCACCCGCGTAGTGCGCGTCATGTGCGCCGATGCGCAATCGAAGAATGCATTCGCTCATTGCTTACGCTCCATCATGCGCTGCACCACGAAGGCCGCCACATGCTTTGGCAAAGTTCCCGGTCCAAAGCCCGCGTCGAAGCCAAGCTCAAGGCCCAGCTTATGATCGATCCGCGGTCCGCCCAACAGCATCACGAAGCGTTCGCGCAATCCACGCTCTTTCATCAAAGTGATCAGCGCGCTGGCATTTTCTTTGTGACTGTTGCGCTGCGTGATCACCTGACTTACCAAGATCGCGTCCGCGCCAACCGCCAGTGCGCGCGCGAGGAGCGCCTCGTTCTCTACCTGCGCGCCCATATTGTGCGCATCAAACCATTTGTAAGACTCGAGGCCCTTCTCGCCCGCGTAGCCCTTCATGTTCAGGATCGCGTCGATGCCGACGGTGTGAGCATCAAAGCCTGTGCACGCGCCAACGACAACAACCTTGCGCCCAATCTGATGCTCAATGCGCTCTTCGATGTCGTGCTTGTCGAGGTCTTCCATTTTGACCTCGGGTACATCCACTTCGCTTACATCCACGTGATGAATCGAATGCCCATAGGCCACGAAATAGGTGTATCCAGGCCCACATTCTTCCATTGCCGAGATGAGCGGCTCGCGCAAGCCATGCGCTTCGGCAAATCGCTTTGCGACTTCCTTTGCTTGTGCGCCTGGCGAAATGCGCAACGTAAAGGTCATCTGCACCATGCCATCGCCTTCGCGATCGCCGTACGCGCGGAGCAGGTGAGGGTGCTTGGGGATAAGCGTCACGCGGCGCCTCCTTCAAGCATGGATAGGATGGGATTCACGTAGGCGCGCTCTCGCTCGACTACCCCAGCCAGGCCCTTGCCTCCGGTCAGTGTGCGCTTCACGTCGGCGAAAGCGCCGCGCGAGATTGAATCCCAGATGCCGTCCCGTTGCACGGTCGTCAAAAGCTCGACCGCTTCATTCAAGACCACGCGCGCGCGCGTCTCGATGATGCCGTCTTTCTTGAACTCGATTTCGTCGCCCAAGTGCTTGGCTGCCGTGTAGATGTACTTGGTGCTCTTCAAGGAGAGATAGCGATCCATCAAGAGAGGCGTGTGAATCGCTTCGCTGAACATGCCGAGCAATTCGATCGACTGCTTGGTGGTGATGCCGACCAAGTTGAACATCGCGTCGTGCACGTGGCTGTGAAAGACATCGCCGGTCTTGAACTTGGTGGGCGGCATCCACTTGATGGGATGGTTCGGGAAGATCTGACGCACGAGCTGCGCCTGCGAGAGCTCGAGCAAGAAGCTGTCCTCGAGCCAAGGATTGATCTCGTATGCGTGGCCGAGACCAAGATTCTCATCGGCGACGCCTGCGCGATGCGCGAAGGCCTCATTGATAAACTGAGACGCAAGAACCGTGTGCGCTGCATCAACGGCATCGGCCGTCGTCAAATAGTTGTCTTCGCCGGTATTGATGATGATTTTTGAGCGGGCGATGAGCCTTCGCGAGAAGTATTGATCGACGAAGGTGCGCTGCATGTTGATGTCGCGGAAAAGAATTCCGTACATCGAATCGTTCAAGAGCATGTCGAGACGCTCGACTGCCGCCATGTACGCGATCTCACTCATGCACAGACCCGAGCTGTAGTTCGTCTGCATGCAATAGCGACCGAACTCTTCGCTCGCTTCATCGAGTGCGCGCCGAACGATCTTGAAGTTCTCCTGCGTGGCGTAGGTGCCGCCGTAGCCTTCGGTGGTCGCGCCGTGAGGAACGTAGTCGAGCAACGACTGCGCGGTCGCGCGAATGACGGCCACGACGTCGGCACCACCATGGGCCGCGCTCTTTGCTTGAATCGCGTCGTCGTAGATGTTGCCGGTGGCAACGATGACGTACTTCCACGGATTGTCGGCCATGCCGAGGCGAGCCTTCATCGCCTCGCGCGTGTCGCGCGCATCGTCCATGTGCTTGAGCGCGGTCTTCACGCCCTGTTCCAAGACAGCATTGATCTGCGCTTCGGTCTCGGGGCCCTCGCCTGTGATCTCGCTGCGGCCATAGGCCAAGCGTTCGGCGGCATCTTGCAAGTTCGGCGCGCCGCGCAACAACTCGCGTCCCAAAAAGAACGCGACGCCGCGTCCGAGCAGTTTCTGCGCGTGGATGCGATCGACCAGCATATTCACAAGCGGAATGCCTTGATCGTCGACGCCTTCAATGCCGAACGCGCGCGCGACCGTGCGTTCAACGCCCACGGTGGTGTGCTTGTCGATGAAGCGTTGGACGTCGTCGGCGATGCTTGCAGCAAGTCGGCGACACTCGTCGACGACCTTCATATCGAGGGGAACTTGGGCCATGGTTTCTTTCGAAGAGCGAGCGCGAATGTAGAGACCGCAAGGCTACGCGTCAAACCTTCGGCGAACGCTAAGCTCGCGTTTTCGGGTAGAGTTTGCTCATGGCTCTCAAGTATTCGAACGGGATGGCAGTCGGAACCCCGGCGCCCGACTTTTCCCTGCCAGGGATCGACGGCAAAACGCACACGCTCGCGTCGTACAGCGATGCCGCAGTGTTGGTCGTTGTCTTCACCTGCAACCACTGTCCCTACGCCAAAGCTTGCGAAGCGCGCTTGATCGCGATTCAAAAAGACTACCTCGATAAAGGTGTGCGCCTCCTCGCGATCAATCCCAACAATGCGCAGGCCTATCCCGACGACTCGTTCGAGAACATGCAGACGCGTGCGACGGAGAAGGGCTTCAACTTTCCTTATCTGCACGATGAGTCGCAAACGGTCGCGCGCGCCTATGACGCGGCGTGTACGCCCGACATCTTCGTTTTCGATGCCGCTCGCAAGCTGACGTACAACGGTCGCATCGATGACAACTGGCAAGACGAAAGCAAGGTGACGCGTCGCGATCTACGCGCAGCGCTCGATGCGACGCTTGCTAAGCAAGCGATGCCGTTCGAAGTGGTCGCATCGATGGGATGCAGCATCAAGTGGAAGACACCGCTCGCGTGAAAAGACCTTCCGCGAGAAACTCACCGCCCCTTGAGATCGAACGAAAGTATTTGTTGAGCGCGCTTCCCGAAGAAGCGCTGCGCGTAACGCCCCAGAAGATCGAGCAGGGTTACATTCCGGGGGAGAAGCTCATCGAGCGTTTGCGCCGCGTTCAAGACGAGAAAGGCGTTCGCTATTTTCGCACGGTGAAGCTTGGCCGCGGCGCCGTGCGCATCGAGATCGAAGAAGAAACTACCGCGAAGATCTTCAGAACCATGTGGCCTCTCACGCGCGGCCGCCGCGTAAAGAAAGTCCGCTTCGCCGTGCGCGTCGGCAAACACATCTGGGAGATCGACGATTTCCGCGATCGAGATCTCGTGCTCGCCGAAGTCGAGCTCACGAGCGAAGGCGAAACGGCGAACATGCCGCCCTGGATCAAACGAGTCCTCGTACGCGACGTCACCGACGAGTCGAAGTACGTGAACGCCCGCTTGGCGAAATAGATACGGCGCTGACGGCTTGAACCGCCAGGGCGCCTAGTCGCCAGCTTGTGGAAGACGCCTAGACTAAGAATGCCAATCTAAGATATTGCGTTTGGTGTGACGCGCCAAAACGCTTAGGCTTTGCGGATGGCGGCGTTTGATGCAGTGCTTTTGCTTTCGTTTGGCGGTCCGGAAGGGCCCGACGACGTGATGCCATTCCTCGAAAATGTTTTGCGTGGGCGCAACGTGCCGGAGGAGCGAAAGCTCGAAGTGGCAAAGCACTACATGAGCTTCGGGGGCAAGAGTCCGATCAACGATCAGAACCGCGCGATCATCGCTGCGCTACGGACTGAGCTTGATGCGCACGGGCCAACGCTCCCGATCTACTTCGGCAATCGCAACTGGCATCCGATGCTCGCCGACACGCTGCAGAAGATGGCCGATGACGGCGTACGAAATGCGCTCGCGTTCGCGACCAGCGCTTACAGCTCCTATTCGGGCTGTCGTCAGTACCGCGAAGACATTGCGAAGGCGCGGGGAGTCGTTGGCGAGCGCGCGCCACACGTCGAGAAGATTCGCGCATTCTTCAATCACCCGCTCTTTATTGAGAGCGTTTACGAGCACGCGCTTGAAGCGTCGGCGAACGTTCCCGCAGGTTCGCGACTTGTTTTCACTGCGCACAGCATTCCCACATCGATGGCGAGTGGCTGCGACTACGAGGCGCAATTGAAGGAAGCGGCGCGCCTCGTGACCGAAAAACTCGGCGAGACCGAGTTTGATCTCGTCTATCAATCGCGCAGCGGGCCGCCCTCCGTGCCGTGGCTTGGCCCGGACATTCTCGATCATCTGCGCGTGCTGTACGCATCGAACGCGAAGGGGGCGGTCGTCACGCCAATTGGCTTTGTCTCCGATCACATGGAGGTCGTCTACGACCTTGACCACGAAGCGAAAGCCCTTGCGCAAGAGCTTGGCCTACCATTTGCGCGGGCCAAGACCGCGGGGACAAATCCCAAGTTCATCCAGATGCTTCGTGAGCTCATCGCAGAACGGGTCGATGGCGCGGAACGCCGATCTTTAGGCGTTTTGGGCGCGCGCGCCGATCAGTGTGCCCCCGATTGTTGCCCGGCCCCCGTTCGACCGGCGCGTTAGCGCGCGAGATCACCGCCCACGCGCTTTCGTTTTTGTGAGAAAGTTCCGGCCGTGAAAACGACCCTTCGCACAGCTCTTCGTTGGCTCGGTACAGCGCTCCTTCTCATCGCCTGCGGCATCTCGATGCCGGTCACAGCGCAGGACACCGGCGGAAGCTTCGGCGGCGGAGACTTTGGCGGCGGCGGCTCGGACTTTGGCGGCGGCGGAAGTTCGGACTTCGGAGGCGGGGGAAGTTGGGGCGGTAGCGATAGCGGCGGTTGGAGCGGCACGGCGTCGGACGCGGGAACAGCCGTGAACCTCGGCGTCGGCTTGAGCTCGTGCCTCGGGTTGCGCGGCTGTAGCGCGATGGCCTGCCCGATCGGTTTGTTCTTGCTCTTCACCATGATGCGCATGGGTTCGTCGAAGTTCCGAGGCGTCGCATCGGTTCCTAATTCGAAAACGTGGAATCAGATCGGTCAGCCACCACAGATTCACGGACTCATGGACGTGTCGGCGATCATGATCGCTGTGGATTGGCGCGCGCGCGCGGAGATGCAAGCGTCACTCAAAGACATTGCCAAGCGGGGAGCGAGCGGTAATGCCGCGGGCCTTGCGACAATGCTCCACGAAACCGTGGTGGCGCTGCGACGCGTCGAGCTCGCGTGGCTCTATTCAGGCTGTGTGAACGCGCGCCCCGAACATCGTTCGCAGGCCGAAGCAACCTTCCGCGGTGTGGCCAGTGAGATGCGCACACGTTTCAAGAAGGAGCTTGTGCGCAACGCCGACGGCAGCGTTTCGGAGCAAGCGACCCCGGAAATGACGGCAAAATCGCACGAAGGTCAGGGGGTCGTGCTTGTCACGATCGTCGTGGCGGCACGTCGTGAGATCCCCGATATCGCGCGCGCCACGGATGCGAACGAATTGAAGAATGTCATGCGCGCGTTTGGTGCGCTCACTGCAGCCGATCTCGTCGCACTCGAAGTGATCTGGTCACCGGCCGCGGAAAACGATCGCATGAGCACGGCCGAACTCGAACAGTTCTACCCAGAGCTGAAGAAGATTGACGAGGCCAGCATCGCCGGTCGTGTCTTCTGTGGATACTGCTCGGCGCCGTTCGCAGCGGAGCTTCCGCGATGTCCGCACTGCGGTGCTCCGCCGTCGGACGCGCGGCGCGCCACGACCTGAGCTCTCGCTCAGGTCTGCATCAGTTTCGCCTGACACGTTCAGTACGCGAAACGAATGCGCATGCCGAGTTGCAAGCGGCGTAAAAATGGAAGCTTTGCCGGCTCTTCGATTTCGCGAAGGGAACGGTTGAGCGTGCGCCACGATTCGAAATCGAGCGCCGTGAAACGAATGCCCGCGCAGTAGCCCGGATCGTTTGGCCGATAGCCTTCGATGATGCGTGCGACTTTGCCTTCAGCGTCAAACCATTCGTCGGTTCCTGGAGCGTTGATACTCAGGAGTATTGGCTCGTCGATGCGAACGCCGTCGTCGCAGGCCAGAAGGACGCCGTTTGTCGACAGGTCGAGAATGCGTTCTCCGACCAAACGAAACTCGGCTTCGGTAACTGCTTGGCAGCGCGTTTTGATGGCGCGACGAGCGACGATGCGTTCACGAGTGGACGATCTGAATCCCAGCATGCCTACCTCCACGTACCTTTCACTACGGTAGGGGAGAGGGGCGAACGCGTCCAAAAAAGCGCGAAACGCCCGTGGCGATCGGCTGGGTGGGGGGGGGTACAAGAGATCAAGAGATCAAGAGGAAGGCAGCGGATTTGGCTCGTCGCGCGTGTCCTGCGCCGAGCTCTAGTGTCTTCCTCTTGATCTCCTGATCTCTTGTCAATCTCATCGGTGACATAGAGCGCGATACGCACGATGCGGGCGAACGTCGGATGGCGGCGTGGGTCGGCGTGTTTCGGCAAGTGAGCGATGTTGGGTCGCTGTCCTTGAACTCTTCTGAATGACGGACCTACGATGACGACGTGGGGCGTTCCATTTCCAAAATAGTTTTCGCGTTCTTTGTTGTTTGCGGCGCAGTGATGTCCGCGTGTTCGACAAACGAATCATCGATCGTTGTCGAAGTCGTGTCGGGAATCGTGCCTGGCGCGCAGTTCACGCATGTGACTGTGAGCCGAGTGCTACCGAACGCCGGTGTCGGGACAATGCCGATCGACCCTCACGACATTGCGGCGACGTTTGGTCAGGACTACGCGCATGGTTTTCGCGTCGCGACCTTCGACGCCGTGCCTCACGGCGAGCACACGATCGAAGTTCTTCTCTATAAAGAGAACGGGCTCCTTCTTATGAGGCGGCGCGTTCGCGTCCAAACGAGCGGTGACTTTGTTCTGCGCGTACACATCACGCCCAACTGCATCGGTGTGACGTGTCCTTCGCCGGGCGGCAACGCCGGCCTATCGGAATGCTTGGACGGCCATTGCGTGGATCCACGCTGCAATCCTCCGTCGCGCGAGTTCTGCGATGCGATTACGTTTTGCAACAGCGAAGGCGACTGCGCAGCGACCTCAAGCTGTGCAGAAGCAACCTGCATCGACGGCATTTGCGATGCTGCGCCGCTCGACGGCGCGTGTCCCGATACACAGTGGTGCGATCCCGCAGTCGGTGCTGGTTGCGAAACGCGCGCGTTGGTTGACGGCGGCATAGATGCGGACGCGAGCATGGACGGCGGCACA
Organism: Sandaracinaceae bacterium; assembly: GCA_016712745.1. Taxonomy (GTDB): domain Bacteria; phylum Myxococcota_A; class Polyangia; order Polyangiales; family JADJQN01; genus JADJQN01. Next base: position 965,694 of record JADJQN010000003.1, on the reverse strand, counting down.
GACGACGCTGCGGCGCCCGACGCGGGGCCGCTGTGCGGATCGACCTGCGTCGATCCGGACAACACCTGCTTGTTCGGTGTCGTCGATTGCGAAGGCGCGACGCCCGTCTGCAACGCCACGCTCGTTCGTACGGGCACCGTTTGCGGCGCCGGACGCGTCTGCGACGTAAGTGGTGCGTGCGTTGACTGCGCCGAGGGAGGACCGTGCCAAGTCGGCTGCGCGATGGGGCAACTCAGTTGTGCGACCGGTACGCCCGCTTGCCATGTGACCTCAACGTCGCCACGCCTTGCAGTTGGTAACGCGTGCGAGACTTCCTGCGGAACGGCAGGCACATGTCCGACGCCGCACGTGTGCAGTGCCGCAGGCGAGTGTGTCTCCTGCATCGATGGCGAGCCTTGCTCAATCGGCTGCGAAATGGGTCGTGTCTCGTGTGCGATGGGCGGCTCATGCGTCCTCGACAACACACACGTTGCACCGTTCACGCCGTGCGGAGCGCTTCACATCTGCGACGGCCGCGGATCATGCGTGACCTGCATCGATGGCGCGCCATACGCGGACGGATGCTACGGAGGCACGATCACCTCATGTTCGACTGCCGCGCCCGCACCGGCGTCGCGCTCGCTTCTAGGTGCGACGAGCGAATGCGGCGAGCGTGACGTGTGCAGCGGCGACGGCTTTGGCTGCTACGCACCGTATCCGGCACTCGATGTCGTGCCGATGCAGGTCTTCTACGGAGACCGGGCTGCAGCCGCTACGTGTGCGATTCGCAACGATCAGACCGTGCAATGCTGGGGGAACAACGCCTCAGGCGCGCTCGGATGGGGACGCACCGAGTCACCGCCATTGCACACCAAGGTCGACGTTGTCGGGCTCAGCGACGTCGCAGAGCTCAGGAGCGGCGGCGGCTTCTTTTGCGCGATCACGGATGTGGGCGAAGTCTGGTGCTGGGGCCACAATGGGGCCGGTCAACTCGGCAATGGCACGTTCGAGCGTGCCTTGATCCCCACGCGGGTATTGCTGCCACCGGGCGCGCGCGCGATCGATGTTGCCGCAGGTCAGTACCAAGTGTGCGCCGCGCTCGAAGACGGCCGGACATTCTGCTGGGGCCAAATCATTCGCGAAGCGCCTGTGTACGGCGAGACCCTTTCAATCCCGGAGCTGATGCCCAATGTTGACCATGCGATCAAGCTCGCGTCGTTCCGATACTTCCCGGGCACCTGCGCTCTTCTCGCAGACGGGCGCGTGCTTTGCTGGGGTGAAGGCCTGAGTGGTGCCTTCGGCGACGGCGTGGAACGCGACGGCTTCAGCGGCGGCAGGCTAGCCATGCCGGTCGAAGTAGCTGGCATCGACGACGCGATAGACATGGACCACAACGGCTTTATCGGATGCGTAGTGCGCGGAAACCACCAGGTCTGGTGTTGGGGAGGCGCGGAAGCCGTGTGGGGCGGTCGCGCGGGCGTGTTCGGAAACATGGCTCGCGATCTTGTAGCTTACTCGCCGCTGCTCGTGGATCTGCTGCCACAAGACCCGCCCGACGCCGAGGCGGTCATAGCGAGCGGCGAGATCTACGTGCGACGCGCAGGCGGCGATGTGTGGACGTGGAACACTGCGGCTGCGCCCGCGCTTGCACCCGCGCCCCTCGATCGCATGCGTGCATCGCATACTGGATACACGCACAGCTGCGCAATCACAGGCGACGGCAATGCGGTTTGCTGGGGCTCCAATAGCGTTGGCGCGGGCGAGCTCGGAAGTGGGCACGGCGTACCGTCGACGGCCGCAGTTCCCGTGGCCGTGATCGGAGATACGCCGTGATGCAATCCAATCGAAGCTTCGCCCTCGGTGCGATCATCCTGATTCTTGCAATGCTTGCAGCATGCAAAGACGACGGCTTTGTTCTAAACGTGCGCGTCGCAACCGGCTTGGTACCGGGGCCGGAATTCTCTCTCGTCACGACAGAGCTGATTGAAAATCGCGCTCCCTTCGATAGCGCTCGGCTACTTCGCAATGTGGAAACCATGACTGCGTATGGCCACAATTTTGCGCGTGGATATGACGTTGCATCGCTTGAAGGCCTCGAAGCAGGTGAGCACACCATTCGGGTGCGCTTGTGGAGGCCCGAAGGGACCATCCTCATCGAGAAGCGCATGCGCATTCGAATGAGTGGCGACTACGTCGTGACAGTCGCGCTCACACGCGATTGCGTCGACGTTGTGTGTCCAGCGCCGGCCGGTTCCGCAGCATTCAGCGAATGCTTGGCCGGACGATGCGTCAGCCCCGAGTGCGATCCACCCAATGCGAGTGAAGCTTGTGGCGACGTCGTATTCTGCAACGACTCTGCAAGCTGTGGCGCTACCTCGTCGTGTGCGGCGCCCAACTGCTATCTCGGCGTATGCCATCCAGAGACGATCGACGATGCGTGTGATGCAACCCAATGGTGCGATCCCGATCTCGGTCAGGGATGCGTGCCACTTCCGATTCGGGACGGCGGTGTCACGCTCGACGCAGATACATCAGACGCCGGTGTCGACGGCGGCGCGGTTGCGTGCGGTCGCGCCTGCACTCCTGAAATCGATCCGTGCAGCGGAGGCTACTGGGATTGCAGCGGCGCAACGCCGAGCTGCGCGCGCCTCGGTCAACGCCCGGTCGGAACACTCTGCGGCGAAGACCGTGCATGCAATGCCGAGGGCGAGTGCGTGCCCTGTCGCTCAGGCGGTGCGTGCCGAATCGGTTGCGCCAGCGGAACGGTTTCGTGCGCCGCGGGCATCGAACAGTGCGTCCTCGCGATACCGGTTGCGCTCGCCCCGCCGCTCACTTCGTGCGCGAGAGGGACGCTGTGCGTTGGCGACGACGCATGCGGCTCAGGTGACGTCTGCAGCTCGACCGGAGAGTGCGTGGCCTGCACCGACGGAGACGTTTGCAACGAGGGCTGCTCGCTTGGGACGATCAACTGCGCAACTGGCTCTTGCACGCTAGACGGCTCATACCTTGCGGCGGGGGCCTACTGCGCACCGGCTTCGTACTGCTCGACCGAACACGTCTGTGGCGCATGCGTGGAGCATGCGAGCTGTATTCCGAGTCTCGCGTGTTTCGAAGGCGAGCTTGCCGGCTGCGACACGCTTCCCGTGTGCGCGATTACCGCTGCGACGTCGCCGACGACGGCATGCGCGGCGGGCGTTTGTTCGGGGGCAGGGGCATGTGTGAACGGCTTGCAGGGGGTGCAAGTCGCTCCGGGCGGCGGACACAATTGCGTGCTGCGCGCGGACGGCAGCGCGGTCTGCTTCGGCGACAATACGTACGGAGCGCTCGCAACCGGTGACACAATGACGGTTCCACTGACCACGCGCGCACCCTTGGTTGTCGGCGATCACGAGACGATCGACTCCCTCGCGAGTGGCTATAGCTTCAGCTGCGCCGTCACGGCAGGCGGTGAGCTTTGGTGTTGGGGCTACGGATTCGGCGGCGTGTTCTCGCCATCCGAGCCTGTAAGTACGCCCGTGCTTCTGATGCTGCCGGGATTGGCACAGCAGGTCGTGCTCGGCTTCAGCGATGCATGTGTCCTGCTTCGCGACGGCGAGGTTTGGTGTTCGGGTTACACCTATCCCGGAGCGGGTGCGACCGGCGACCTAGCATTCGTTCACATCGAGGGTGTGCACGGGGTGACTAAGCTTGCGAGTTCGTATTCGAGCGTATGCGCGCTGCTCGACACAGGTCGCATCAAATGCTGGGGCAACGACGATGTCGGTCAATTGGGCGATGGACGTACGATGACGACTATGGTTTCCGATCCAGTGGACGTGGCGATCATCGACGACGCCATCGATATATCCATCGCGGACTCCCACGGCTGCGCGGTGCGCGCCGATCACTCATTGTGGTGCTGGGGCGGCGGTGGCGCCGCAGTTCAGCAGGCGCCGGTCGACGCGAGCGGCGGGGCCCTTCCGCACGCGCTCACGTTGCCATTTGTCGGCACAGATGGGGTAGAGACGGCGAACCTGCGCACGTGTGCGCTCGCAAGTGACGGGCAAGTGTGGTGCTGGGGCGGCAACGACAACGGTGAAGCGGGCGTTGGTTCCGCCGATGCGACGATCACAGTCCCGACGCCCGTCGTGGGCCTCGATCGCGCAACTGGCCTCGCGCGGCTTTCGGTGAGCAATACGGGCTGCGCGATCCAAGACGGATACGTTGTGTGTTGGGGCGGCAATTTCGGCGGCGAGATTGGCGACAACACGAGCATTCCACGTAGGACGCCTGTCACTGCAGAGGAGCCGAGCTCATGAAGTACATCCTGCGCCTAGCGTGCTTCTCGACGGCTCTGCTTTTCGGGGCTTGCGGAGATGACACCGTTCAGTTGCGTGTGCACGTAGTCACGTCAATCGTGCCCGGTGCAGAGTTTGCGCAGGTCGAAGTTAAACGATTCGACCCAGCTCCCCTGTACGCCGGCGCAACCGAGCTTGCGCGCGTTGACGCACCGGCAACGTTTGGACAGGATTTCGCCCACGGCGTCGAGGTCGCTGCCTTCGATGACCTTCCGCCGGGAGAGCACTTGATTCAAGTGCGGCTTGTGCGCGGAGATCGCACTCCACTTATTTCCCGTCGCGTCCGGGTTGTGTTCACCGATGACTTTGTACTGCGCGTCCACCTGACGCCCGATTGCGTCGGCGTGACGTGTCCCGCGCCGGCGGGGTCGTTGCTCCTGAGTCAGTGTTTGGCAGGCGTTTGTGTGGATGAACGTTGCAGTCCGCCCGACGAAGAGTTCTGTCCCGGGCTAACGTTTTGCAATACCGAGACTGATTGCCCTGCGCCTGTCGCCGCCTGCGCAGCTCGCGCTTGCGAAGACGGAATCTGCCAAGTTCAAACAACCGACGGATGCGAAGCGGGTTCATATTGCGATCCCACCCTTGGGTGCATCTCGCTTCCTGACAACGACGCAGGCCTTGGCGACGGAGGCCTGGATGGAGGGGTCGTTGATGGCGGGCTAGGCGACGGTGGCTCACCGATCATAGACGGAGCTCTATGCGGTGCCGTTTGCCCACTTACGGATGACCCCTGCCACGCCGGAATAATTTCGTGCGTCAGCGGAAGCGCTGTTTGCGTTCCGTACGTTGTGCAACCGGTGGGAAGCACGTGCGGAGAGAATCGCGTGTGCGGCGTCGGTGGCGCCTGCAGTGAGTGTCACGCAGGGGCAACATGCAGCGTCGGCTGCACGGCGGGAACAGTGACTTGCACCGCGGGCTACCCCCTCTGCGACGTTGGTGGCAGCACGACGCGCATTGCCTCGGGCGAGCCGTGTTCACCGCTTGGCGCCTGCATAGGCGATGGAACGTGCGGCACGGGTGAAATCTGCGATAGCGCCGGGCTGTGCCGAAGCTGTGCAGACGGCATCGCATGTCAGGACGGGTGCAATGTCGGGCACGTGAGTTGCGCAGATGACGGCGCGTGCATCCACGAATCACTCCTGCCCCCGGGCTCTGCATGCGGTGATTTGGTCGTGCGCGATCGCACGCCCGAGTACACCGGATATTGCGACGCAGCCAGCACGTGTCTCGACTGCGTTGTCGGTGAAGCGTGCATCAGTGCCAACGGGTGCGCGACGGGCTATCGACGTTGCGACGTGGACGAAACTGGCGCTTACGGAGGCTGCGCTGTCATAGCTCCGACGCACGCGGCGCAGGAATGCGCGCCAGGAGCCGGCGACGACGGCGACCAGTGCAACGGCGCAGGCGAGTGCACCACACCGCTCATCACCGAGCGCCTTGGGACTGGCTCCTTCGTACCGGGTGGCTCTCTCGATGGCATGTGTGCGATTCGTGCGGACGAAAAAGTGGTTTGTTTCGATCCCACGGGCACGTTCGTGAAGGAAGGTTTGCCATCGGCTGTGAGCGTGGATGGCACCCGCAATGTGGGATGTGCCGTCTCGACGGGCGGCGAGCTTTGGTGCTGGCGCCTAGGGAACGCGCCCGTTCTCATTCCGTTGCCGGCCGACGCGGCCGAAGCGCTGTTGCTTCAAGTAAATGGTTACCCGAACAACATGGCGGTCCGCCTGGTCACCGGCCAGTTGATGTACGCAGACGTCAGCATGGGCTTCGACTTCGCGCGGCCACTCGTTCTGCTCCCTGGCGTATCGAACGTCGTTGCCTTGTCGCAACGTGACGCGAGCACGATTTCTGCTCTTCGCGCAAATGGCGAAGTGCTGCGTTGGAATGGTGACGTGCCGGCTCCCATCGCCGACGTGGATGACGCGACCGGCCTTGTCGCAAACAGCGATTGCGTCATTCACGGCGCAGGCGCTATCGCATGCAGGAACGAAGGTTTTGGGGCATTCGTTTACCCCTACGGAGTTCCATCCACCCCTACCTACGAAGACATTCCGCTTCCGTTTACAGACATTGTGTCTGCCGCAGTTGCCGAGAGCTACCGAGCGATGTGCGTTTTGCGTGCGACCCGTGAGGTTTGGTGCTTTGGTGAATGGAGCTCGTCGGGCTTCGGACCTTCTGGCGATTACTCGCCTCCCGCCGCCCTCTATCTCGACGACGTCGATGAGCTCGCGGGCGCATGCTTGCGTCGCGGAGACGGCACCGTCTATTGCTGGGTGGGTTTTGCGACAAGTGGGCTTGAAGGCTGGGCCTTTCGATGGCCCACGATGATTGCAGCGCCGGCGGCTTGTGAAATCGGCGATCCGTGCCCCACGCCACCCCTTCTCCCAGAATGCCAGCAGTCAGTGATCTCAAGCTGCGAAGGCGGCAGTGTGTGCGCGACGATTCCAAGCGAGCTTGGCTCCAGTTGCACAGGCGGCGTCTGCAGCGGCGCATCCGCTTGCTACCAGCCTTTCGTCGCCCACAGTTTAACTACGAACGGCTATACCAACTGCGCTATTCGCCCTGACGGAACGCCCATGTGCTGGGGCTTCAACGTGCAAGGCGTGCTCGGCGATCCGTCCTATCCGCTGGATACGAGTCGGGGTATCGGTCCGGTCGTGGGCCTTGCTGATGCGATCGATATCGCGCTTGGCTATGGATACGCATGTGCCGTGCTGAGCGATGGAAGCGTCCACTGCTGGGGCAACGGAGACGGGACAGCACTTCCTGTTTCGCTTCCCGAAACAGCCACCCATGTCGCGGTCGCGGCGATCGCAGGTCAAGTTACGATCTGTGCGATCGCATCCTCGCAGAGCGTCTATTGTTGGACGCCCGGCAACGCCCCTACGCAGCTCACTGGCATCACGGACGCGACCGACGCCGTCGCCGGTGCGTACACGATTTGCTATTTGCGCAGCGGCGGAGCGGTTGCGTGCATGGGCGACAACAGTTACGGACAGTTCGGAGATGGTACGATGACGGCGGTCTTCGATTCGGTGGTCGACATGCAGACCATCGACGACGCCATTTCCGTCGCGGTCACGAATGCCACAACCTGCGTAGTGCGCGCGTCGGGCGAGCTGTGGTGCACAGGATATATCCGCCTGACGGAAAGCGAGGGGGCGGTAATCGTGCAGGTCCCGGAGCGCGTCGCACTTCCTTTCGCAGACGCTGCAGCTATCGGCCTCGGTAACCTTTCTGGATACGTCCTGCGTGCTGACGGTTCAGTCTGGTGGTGGGTGTATGACCCAGCCCGCATCGCCCGATCGCTCAGCCTTGTCGGCCACTACGAAGAGATCACCGGAGGTGATACATCGACATGCTTATCGGCGGGTAGCGACGGCGTGTTCTGTGGGTCTTCGGACTTCTTCTTGCCGGTGTCGGGTCCTTAGAGACACTTTCTCTTTCTGACGAAATCAGAAATCATGCGCGGCATGACGCGCTTGCTACGTGGTGGGATCTTGGCCCTTCTCGCCATCGCGTGCGCGGCCGCGCCTGCGGCAGCGCAATCAGAGCCCACGTGGAAAATACGACCGGACGTCGAAGCACCGTTGCTCGCACTTGAGGCCACGATTGCTGCCAGCTGGTTACTCGGCTCTCAACTTTCGCCCGCGGCCTGCGCTCCGCTTTGCGATCCGTCTTCCGTGTGGGGCATCGACCGGTGGGCCGCAGGCCGATATCGTCCGGGTTGGCGTCACGTGAGCGATATTGGGGTCGCGACAATCCTGGTTGGTTCTCTCACCGTGCTGATCGCCGACGAAGGATTCACTGCCGCGATGCAGGACGCTGTCGTGTGGGGCGAGGCGGTATTGGGCGCACTCGCATTGAGCACGATCACCGATTTTGCTGCGCGACGGCCGCGCCCCTATCTCTACGGCCAAGACGCGCCGGAAAGCCTACGGATGAACGGAACCGCTGCACTCTCCTTCTTCAGCGGACACACCGCGAGCTCGTTCGCGGGCGCGGTAGCGCTATTTCGGACGGAGAGCGCGCGGCACCCTCACTCGTGGACTCGTTGGTTAGTGCTTGGTATGGCGCTTAGCATGGCAGCCACCGTGGGGGTCTCGCGCGTGCTCGCGGGTGATCACTTCCCCACCGATGTTCTCGTCGGAGCGATCGTCGGCAGTTCAATCGGTTGGTTGGTGCCGGCGCTGCACGAGCATCGACTTTCACTTACAGTGCAAGCAGCGCCGACCCAGGCGTTGGTAGGCGTCATCGGAGTATTCTAAAAGTTCCACTGGGCGCCAATCGTGAAGCGGTACTGGCGGTACATGAACGGAACACCCGTGAGGTGCGGAATGGGAACGCTCACGTCCGCTGGGTCGATGATCAGGTGCACGTTGGGCGTCATGCGAATTGATAGTCCAAGTAGATTTGCGCCGATCAGCGGCCCAATTGAACCCGCGGGCGCTGCGATTGAGGAGAAGAGCAAAACACTCGCGCCGGTGTAAATGGTGCTCCGTAGCTCGCAACGTTTGAAGCGCGCCCACACGACCGTTCCACTCGCGAACACGTTCACAGTTCCCGCAACGAAACTCATGGTTTGAAGCGAGTACCAAGGGTTATGCTCAATCTCGAGGCCAAGCTCGAAGTTGTCGAGGAGCTGGTAGCGAACGCCCACGCGTTCTGCGAAAGCACCATTGTCGAGCGAAGCCGAGACGGTAGCGATAACCCCGATCCGTCCGCGACGGCTCGGGATCTCGCTCTCGGCCAAGCTGTTGTCGTCGTCAGCCCTCGCTTTGCTCACCATGCCCATGAGCACCAAGACGATGACGGCATGCATTGCACGCGGCGCATGGCGGCGGCGCAAGCAAAGCTTCCAGGCAATCGCAAAAAGAGCGATCAGCAGAAGCGAGTAATTTTTTGCGGCCGACCCGCGCGGTGCACTTACCGAGCAACTCGCTTGCTCGCCGATTTCACCCGCGTTGCACCAACGGTTATCCACGTCGCATCCCGGGGCGTAGCTCAGAGAAGCATCAACCACCGCGCCAATGCGCGCGAGTCGCCCGGCGCGCCCGCCTTCGCTGTTTGCAAAGGCGCGAAAGAGATCGCGCGAAGCTTGAAGTGCAGCGGCTTTTCGCGAGACCGCTTCCGCAGTGGCGGCCTCGCAATCGTCGAGCTCCGATATATGCCGATATCCGTCGGTCCGTTCGTCGTAGCGCTCAGAGTTTGCCCAATCGACGAAGTTGAGCACATGCGTGATGCGTTGCTGTTCGGTCGCCGAGCGAAAGGTGTGAGTGAAGGAATCCTGAAGGGCGTGGGTGGCGCGGCCCATGTGAAATGCAAAACGCGTGAGCCGTACGTCGCGTCGGCCGGAGAATGCGAGCGTCACAGGAACAAGCTCGGTTTCGTAGTCAATTTCCTCGGCGATACCGAGTGCGATTTCTGCTTCTTCGAGAATGTAGTTTCGACAACTCGCGATCGCGCTTGCGTCGCCGTCGGCGCCGTCGTCCGATGGTGCGCGCAAACAATGCTCTCGTTGACCGCTCGGGCTTCCGTGGACCGCGGCGAGTGCAGCGAGGTCGGACGCGGACGCTCCGTGCAAGTCATTGAAGCGCACGCCAAGCACTAGCGCCAGACGCCACGGGTCGCGATCCAGTCCCTCGACGTGGAATGGCAGCTCATTGAGAATGAGACGCTCGTTGTCGGTGTTGAAGGGGGGCGCTGCATCGCTGGGCCAGCCTTCCGCATCGATTGCGGCCAGAGTGATCTCCTCATGGCAGCCCGCAGAGAGCGGCGATGCGAATGTGTACGCACGAGCCTTCGCGGACAGGGATGCGACGAGCACACACGCAAGCCCGAGTAGGTATCGAGCGCTTGCCGTGATGGTGTGCCGGTTCATCGAGCCGCCAAATGAGATCAGCGCGACCAGCGAATCGTTTCCGCGGTGCCTTCGACGACGCGGTTTTGATTCAGACCTTCGGGGTTTGAGATGAAGATGCCGCCGCGCGACGACGCGAACGCGATCATGCGGCAGTCGGGCGAAAAAGCCGGGTCCTTGTTGACGCCCTGGCCCTGCGTAAGGCGCGTGTACTCCTGCGTCTGGATATTCACCGTGAAGATGTCCATACCGCCGTCGCGGCCGGTGAACGCGATCAAGGGCTTCGATGCGTTGGGGCAGAATGCCGGCGTCTGGTTGTGCGCGCCCCGGAAGGTCACGCGACGAACGCCGCCCCCGTTGCCGTCCATGACGAAAACCTGAGGACCGCCGTGCCGATCGCTCACGAAGGCGATCTGATCGCCGGGGCCGCAGGAGGGGCTCACGTCGATACCCGGAGCACGTGTAAGGCGGCGCGGATCGGATCCGTCGAGATTGGAGCTGTAAATCTCCGAGTTGCCGTCGCGGGTCGAACTAAACACCGCGCGGTTGCCGCAGAGGGTAACGCCCATATTGAGTCCGTCGCCAGTGATGAGCGGGCGTTCTTCCGAGCCCGAGCGCGTGATGAACATGCCCATCGGCGACATGACCGAATACCAAATGCCGCCCGGGCCAAACGAGGGAAGCATCGCCACGCCGCGACCGCTCGAAATGCGCGCGACGCCGTTGCCGTCGAAGTCTGACGCATAGACATCCTTGCGGCCCGGTCCGACACGGCGCGCGAAGGTGAGGCGCGTGCCAAACGATCCTGCTTCACCGGTCAAGAGGCGCACCACTTCGTTGGCAAAGTCGTGCATGAAGCCGCGCAACTCAGCCGCGCCCCCGTTGTAGGTTCGCGTGAGCAGCGCGGTGTTACCCCGCGCGACTTCGTAGTAGCGCATCTCCACCACGTTGCCGCGGATCTCGCCTTTGATGACGCCCTGCGCACCAACCGACGACCACGCTGCCGGAACGATGTTCAAACCTTCTGTGTTCAAATCGGCAACGAAGGAACGCCCGTCCAGAACCTGAAAGAGCGAAGAGAGACGGAAATCATTCTGAAGAATGCTCGCGCCTTGAGCACCGAGATTTTCGCTGCCCCGCAGATTCGGAACTGCCATCTTGAACAAGGAGCGTTCGGGCGAGTCGACGTTGATCACCGTTCCGCGCGGCGGCAGTGGTTGGTCGTTGCCGCTTGGACGCGCTTCTTGACCGAGAACTGGAATGGCGATGACCGCGAGCATTCCGCTCAACAAGGCCGCAGTGATAAGGTGCAACGGACGCATAATCCTCCGACGGTCTACGTGGACTGAAACTTCATTGGCGTACTACGGGCCTACTTCAACGGTGCGCGTTTCGGCCATTGTAATCGACATCGGTCGTTTGGCCGAGATACTGCGGGGCTACTTCGGGCGGTGGTTCGGGGATTGTCGCGCCAGAATCCTGCAATTGCTGCAAGCGATCGATCGCACTCTGATCGAAGGTTGGATTTCCGCTTCCTGATCGCACGCGGAACGACGCGATGTGCCCATCGCCCGAGATCGTCACGGCGATGCTCACACGCAAGGTGCGCATTTCTTCTTCCGGCACGGTTTCGGGAACCGTCCATCCGCGTCGGAAGAACAAAACCAGATGTCCCGCGTAAAGATCTCCTGCTGACGCTTCCGTTTCCGTGCCTTCGGCCTCGCCATCCTCGCGTCCTTCTTGCTCGCGCGGCGTCGTGCGTTCGGCGAAAATCTGCGCGCGGTCTCCGAGGCGGGTGAGCAAATCTTCGGTCGCGTTCTCGGGCCGCGGGCCTGCATCCTGATCGAGATGACGCGGGTTCATATTCTTGGAAACATTGAGGCCTTCGCGCGGCGCGGTTGAAAGTACCGGCACGCGACGATTGGGCAGACGGCGGGGATCGAACGGCACGCCGAGTTTTACGAAGCGCGCTTCAACGACGTGGCGTTCCGCGCTGACGGGAGCCGCGTCTTCGGTGATCGCACCCATGAGCTTGAGCACGCCGGTCACGAGCAAGATCGCGAGCGGCACGCCGAGATGCGACGCTGCTGCAACCGCGGCGCCGCCGGCAATATCCGCCGCATGTCGCTTTCGAGGACGCAGGAGCGACGGCGGTCGCGTGTCGTCGAAATCGAGGTGTGCGCCAGCGCTCATTCAGTTTGCCTGCGCCGTCGCCGTTGTATCGGCGGCTACCGGATCGGTGACTAGCCCAAGCTTTTCGATTCCTGCGCGACGGACGATGGCAAGCACCTTGACGACGAAGCCGTAGGGAACGTTTTCGTCGGCTTGAACGTAGAGCTCTTTTTCCGATTGCAGACGAGCGTTGTGCAAGAGCACATCTTCCAATCGATCGTAAGGAACCTCGTTTTCGCCGAGATAAACCTTCTGATCTTCGGTGACCGTCAAAAGCAGCTTCTCATCGTGCATCTGCATCGCAGGTGCCCGGGCGCTCGGCAAATCGACCGTGACACCGGTCGAAAGCAAAGGCGCACTCACCATGAAGATGATGAGAAGCACCAACATGACGTCGACCATCGGCGTCACGTTGATCTCGCTTAGAGGAGCGCGTCTTCCACCACCACCTGTGCTCATCGCCATGGTGATTCCTCAGTTCGGCAAGAAGTGACGACGCACGATGTTCAGATAGTCGCTGTTGAACGACTCCATTTCGCTCTCGATGACGCGAATGCGGCGAATGAAATAGTTGTACGCCATGACGGCCGGGATTGCGGCCGCAAGACCAATGGCCGTTGCGATCAACGCTTCGGCGATGCCGGGTGCGACGACCGCGAGGCTTGCATTGCCGAGATTGCCGATGCCGATGAAGGAGTTCATGACACCCCAGACCGTTCCGAACAGCCCCACGAAGGGACCAACCGAACCGGTCGTTGCCAAGAAGGGAAGCGCGTTCTCGAGCTGGGTGATCTCGTTGGTACCCGAGCGTTTGAGCGCCCGCTCGACGTTGTCGAGATCGCCTGTCTGAACCGCATGCCGTCCGTGCGGTTGCGTTTCTTCTGCGCCACCCGTAATGCGTGCGAGCTCGACGTAGCCTGCATGAAACACGCGCGCGAGGGGCGAGCCATCAAGAGTGCGCAGCTGACCGTACACACCTTCGAGGCGCTCGGTCGTCCAAGAGGACGAACTTTCGCCGCTGGTCCAAAACGCATCCAAGAACTTAGCGGACGCGCGCGTCGCACGTGACAACTGCACGGCCTTGGCGCCGATGATGAACCAGCTTCCCACCGACATCGCGGCAAGCAGGAGCATCACGATCTTCACGACCAGCGAAGCGCCCATGATGAGCTGCCAAGGATTGAGCTCGGCCGCATGGGCGCCGGGCACCTGCAGCAAAACGAAATGAGAGAAGGTGGAAGGATTCATAGGTGCTTTGCGTTGAACCATGTGCTCTTGATCGCTGTCAATTCCGCCGGGCTTGCGTCGTCTAAGAAGTTCGGGCTCCTTTTCAGTTAACCCCTATACTTTCGGTTCCCTTGGATCATGCGTCCTAGTCCCAGCACCTCCGTGAAAGCAGACGAGCAGGCGCAGCCCAGCGAGGTGCCGAGGCCGCCTACTAGCATTGCGCCGCGGCTTTCTGCTGAACCGCCGGCCTTGAAGGGGGCGCAAGACCAGGCCCCGGCGATGCCCGGATCGGGGACGACACGTATCGCGCCACGCAGTTATGCCGATCTGCCGGTTTTGGGCTGGTACGGCCAATACGCCCTGCTCGGTCGAATTGCTTTTGGGGGCATGGCGGAGATTTTCTTGGCGCGCGAGACGCTGAGCCAGGCCGGCAAAACTCGCCCCCTGGTCGTCAAGCGTATCCTTCCGCACGTCGCCGACGATCCGAAGTTCGTGCAGATGTTCTTGGACGAGGCGCGCCTCGCCAATCACCTAACGCATCCCAACATCGCGGGCATCTACGGGTATGGCGAACAAGACGGTACCTACTTCATCGCCATGGAGTGGGTGCACGGGATCCCGCTCGGACGGCTTGTCCGACGCGCGCGCGACGCCGCGCAGATCCCTCACGCGGTTGCCGCGCGCATCATCGCGCACATCGCAGAGGCGCTCGACTACGCGCATAACGCCGTCGACGACAAGGGCGATCCACTCTCGATTGTGCATCGCGATGTGAGCTTGCAAAACATCATGGTCGGCTACGACGGCAACGTGAAGTTGCTCGACTTCGGAGTTGCCAAGGCCAGCACGCACGCGTCGGTGACCGATGCCGGCACGGTCAAAGGCAAGCTCGCCTACATGGCGCCTGAGCAGGCGCGCGGTGAAGACGTCGACCGTCGCGCCGATGTCTTTTCGCTCGGAGTGTGTTTGTACGAGGCCCTTACCTGTCGCGCGCTCTATCACCGGCCAAGCGAGTACGAAACGCTGCGCGCCGTCATTGAGCAGCCGGTTCCTTCGGCGCGTTCCATCGACGAAACCATTCCGCACGACCTCGACATGATTGTGCAAAAAGCTCTCGCCAAGCTTCCAGCAGAGCGCTTTCAAACGGCCGGAGAGATGAGCGACGCTTTGATGCAGTTCTTGGAATCGACGAATCAAGCTGTGCTGCCGGCGGTCATCGCGGACTTTTTAGCTTCGCTTTTCGGCGAGGAAATGAAGCGCGGCCCCCTGCTTGATGCGACGCCCACGGGCCACGCGCTCTCACGTGTTGATGGCGGACGGCCGCCTGTATCGCGCGATGCGCCACCGGTCGACGATGCCGCGAAAACCTCCGTTGAACGGCCTATTCAGGCGCTGCGCACGCTAAACCGACCTCAATTGAGGGCGCCAATTCTTATTTTGCTCGGCGCGGCTTTGGGCATTGCCGCGTGGCTTGCGTGGGAGCGATTTTTTTAACCCTTCGCCCTCAGTCCGTGGGGAGCATGTGGTCGGTTGGTCTCATCGCGTCGAGGTCGATCAGCTCAGCAGATGTCGTCGATCCCGAGCGCGATAGGCGGTACACACTCCCTGCGCGTCGGAAGTACAAAGTAGTCCGTCCCAGAGGCGCTGGTAGCTCGACATCGACTTCGCGATCGGCCCCAGCGGCAACCCAGCCGGCAACCAACCATTGATCAACTCCATTGCGTTTGCGAACCACGACGCGGACGGTCCTATCGTATGTGGGGCTCGAATCATGAGGGCCCCGAAACTCGGCGCCGACCGGATAGGCGTATTGCTCATAGAGCGCGAACGGTTCGATCCAGCGCGTGAACGGATGGGTATCGCCGTGCGCGTTGGCAAGGACCTCGCCATCGAAAATGAACTCCTCAAGGTGCGAGTAGAGCGCGTGCACTTCGCCGAGCGCTACCATCGACGGTAGGTACGCAGGCATCGTGCTCATCGCGAACGTGGGCTCGGTTCGGCCACTACCGGTGTCCGCTTGAAGATCGAGCGAGAAGTAGGGACCACCGATCATTGAGAGTGCGTAGTAGGTCTTTAAAAATCCCATCAACTCAGAGGTATCCGCGTAGGACGCGGCGTGAAGGCCCTTGGCCGATGTCCACACATAGGCGTGCGGGGATCCTGCGGCGATAGCATTGGACGCGGCCGCGAGCGCGTGCGTGAAATGATCCGCGCTTCGACCTCGTTCATCGCCCGTGCCGGTTGATTGGCTATCGCTTGCGCTCCATGAAACGCCAAGCCCGCCCTCGCCGTTGTCACCGAAGTAGACCTGGACGCTGTAGACGTCATCGGGGTGGTTTATGTGATGCTCGCGCATCGTCGCGTGGTCCCACGCAGCTTGACGCCACTCGTTGTAACGACCTGTGTGCGGTGCGGGGCCTGCGCCGTAGTGCGTGTACAAGACATCGGGGTTGGTCAGGCTCACGAGCAGCTGCGAAATCGCACCCTGAGTCACGGCCTTTCCAAGCGAGACGCCTTGATACGCTCGCTCGATAATCGGCTGTCCCCAATCTCCGGGATCGGGCATTGTGCTCCAGGCCGCGCGTACGCTCGCGTCCTCCCAAAACGCGGCCGAGAGCATCCACATCCGCCATTCCGGGTCATCCCAGAATGCTGGGCCGATCGCGGGAGTTTGAACTCCCCACTCGCCAATATCGTTGATGACCGCGATGTGCGCTCCATGCGCTTCGACGACGTCGCTGATGGTTTGAAGATTGGCGGGGATCTGCGCATCGTTTGCGAGCGCGATCCACGCGTCGGCGGACGCAGTCGGGCTGTAGTGGAAGCAGCCCGCGTCTCCATCGAGCCATAGCGAACCATCCATGTGATGCATCGCGATGTCGGGATGCGTCGCACGGATGCGCTCGTTGCGATCGCAATCGTAGAAGCCGTTGTAGCCAAGGAGATAGATAGACAACGCGTAAACTTCTGGAGATGCCGCGGCAAGCTCGATGCTCTCGCGCATACGGCTCGTGTACGAGCTCGCCATGTCGGCGTAATACTGGGTCATGTCGCCAATGTGCAGCGCGTAGCGATACTTTTCGGCCAGGCGCGTGTTGAACGCCGTGCTTACGAAAGCGCCCACGCTCAGCGGCGGTAGATTGCGCGTCGCGCGGAAGACCGGCGCAGTTTGCGCATCGACGAAATCGGGAATGCTGTTCGGCGTACGCGAATCGGCATTGACGACAACGCCCACTTCATCCATCGCGGTCAGGCCTTCGTTGTCGGTTACAACAAGTCGGAAGCGATAGCTACCAACGCGCAGTGACGTGGCAATCGGCGTCGCGCTCGTATCATTGCGAAGGATCGAGGTGGTGGGGCCCGAAACCTGAGACCACGCAAACGAAACGGGGCCGCCCGAGTCTGTTCCAGCGCCCACCAGTGCCGTGCGATCAATCGGCCATTCGATAGCAAGATCAGCTCCCGCACTTGCAGTTGGCGCAACGCCATCGGGAATGCCTTGATCAACGTCGACGCCTTCGTCGTGACCGAAGTCGGGCAGTCGCACGTCGATTCCGGTTGCTCCTGCGTCCAGGCGATTGCCGCCGTCGAATCCAATCTCAGATCCACCAGAGAGCGTGGCGTTGCAGCCACTGCTTACACAGAAAACCAGGAATGCGAGGCTACGGAAGTTCATAGGGGTGCGGACTCAGTATGGACTTCGACCCCCATCCGCCGCCATGCATTTTCATTGGCGCTCCCATCTCTTAAGTGAGTCCATTTGCGTCAGTCATCGAGGACGGTGACTTGTAGGTCGATGTCCGGCTGGTTCAAGACGGCGATGCGCACGCGGGTCGTACCTACGTTTTCCCCAACCAATACAAAGGTAGGATCGGAAATGCGCGAGCCGCTCGTTGCGCCCTCGCTCAGCGCATCGACACTCGCGGGGAGGACGGACGCAATTGTGGAGTCATCGCTGAACGATTCACCCACCTTGCAACCACTGCATTCGATCGCCAACGCGACGCCTCGCGAAATGGTCGCGCGATCATTTTGGGAGTCGACAGATGCGGTCTTACCGGGAGGAGGACTGGAAATGGCGCCGTAATGCGTGCAACCAACGAGGGAGACAAACGCGATCACGATCGCAAAGTGAGCTTTGAACTTGATCATGGAAGCACCCGAATCGTGAGAGACGAACTAAGGCCCGCGGCGGTGACCAGGAGAGTGGTTTCGCCCGGGTTTCGCGCGCGAATCTCTCGCTGCGTCAGAATGCCGGTACGCAGAATCGAGAGAGCGTCGCCCTCTGCGTGCCAGTCGGTTTCGACATCTCCGAGCAGAGCCTGAGCACCGTTCGCAAGCACCGCGACCAGGGTCACGGAATCGCCGACTACAAGCTCCACCTCATCGTTGAATGTGCTTCGTCGGTCGGGATCTACCCGCTCGAGATGAAGCGCATCAGGTGTTTTCACAAAGAGATGAATGAAATCGAGGACCGAGTTTCCATCTTCCGTGGTCACCAAAAGCGCGGCCACTCCATCAACTTGTGCGTCGAGGGTCGCGCCCGACACATTGAAGACGTCGGTGTTCGCAGACCGCAGAGCAAATGCTGGCGCGCTCGCACCCGCGAAATGGATATCTATGTGGAGGGGCAAACTACTCCCCGCCGCAATCGGCGCGTTCAACCCCTGCGAGAGACACATCGTGTCATCCGTCGCGCACTGCGGCCGAAGGGAAACCTGAGACAGCGCCCCATCAGCTGCACACCCTGCCGAAATTAGTGTGACCGCAGCCACGCACACAATCGCCCCTGAACCAATTCGTGCAAGCGTCATGGGTGCGGACAAAGCAATACGCGTGCCTTCGAGTTAAGCGCGCTCCCCAGATGTTAGGCGCTCGAAAAAGAGTCAGTCGCTTGCAGCCGGCTGACATTCGTGTCGTAGGCTGGGGGCGCACGCCCGCAGAAGCGCGTGTCGAGCGAGGCGTGCCGTGCGCTCTCGCTAGCGCGGATCGACCGGCGTTTGCGGGAACATTTCTCCGCCGCGGGCACGCTCCTCGATGAGCTGCATTAGGGCGAAGATTGTATCTTCGCGGTAGGGGCGACCTACAATCTGCACGCCGATGGGCATGCCCGCGCTTCCCTCGTCGATAGACGCGGCACGCTTGTCGAGGCGATCCTGCTTGCCTTCGCGAACTGTTTCACTTGCGTGCACGCGCGTGACCGGCACCACGCCTGCCGGAAGATTCATCACGTTGTAACGCATGGTGTAGATCGCGCCTGGCGCAAAGTCGGCAGTCGCACCGTGCTGCGGTGCGGGCGTTGCGTATACAGGACAGAGCAGCGCGTCGATGCCAGCAGCGGTCCACGCCGCACTTTCTTCGCGAATCATTGCGATGCGTTTGAAGTTCAAAGACCAAAGTTCATGGATACGCTTTTCGCCAAGCACTTCGAACGAGCGCGCAACGCGATCTTCGCCCATCGCGCGCAGTGCACGCACGGCAGCTTTGCGTAGAGCCGGATGCAAATGCACAACGTGCCGCATCACCTTGAGGAGAGGCAGAATCGCTTCTCCGCCCAGCTCACGTTCCAAGGTGTACAGGCCGTCGCTCGACATCGCGGCGATAAAATATAGAAAGCCGTTTTCCGCATTGGGCGGTGCGTAAGGAACCACTTCGACGCCTGCATCTCGAAGGTGAGCTGCGGCTTCCCGCACGGCGCGTCGTACAGCAGCACTCGGACTGAGGTAACCGTCCGTCTCGAACATGCCGACGCGAATCTTCTTGGTGTCGACCTGCGCTGGATCACCGATGGCTAGGGGCGCGACTTCCGGATCGAGTTTTGCGTGTAGCGGCGAGTCCACGGAGCGAAAGAGGAAGGCCAGGTCGGTGGTTGTTCGTGCCAGCGCACCCATTTGCGAACGCACGAATTCCTGACCCGGGACCGCGCCGGTCGAGCCGATGTTGGACCACCGATGCAGCGTTGGCTTGATGCCGCAAATGCCTGTGTGTCCCGCGGGAACGCGAATCGATCCCCCAACGTCCGTGCCCACTCCCCATGGCGATTGCCCGCTGGAAATGAGTGCAGACTCGCCACCTGAGGAACCGCCCGGTGTGCGCAGGACGTTCCAGGGATTGTTCGTCGTTCCGTAGAGAGCATTGGTCGATTCCGTCGAGAGCAGCGTCTGCGGAATGTTGCTCTTGCCAAGAACGATTGCGCCCGCCTCGCGCAGGAGATGCACCGTAACAGCGTCTTTTTCGACGCGCTTACCGGCGCGCGCGCGCAGCCCTGCGGTGGTCTCGGTGCCGCGTACTTCGATGCTCTCTTTGACGGTGAGCGGCAGCCCATGAAGGAGCCCACGTGATTGTCCATTTTTGCGTTCGACATCGCATGCCTCGGCATCGCGCAATGCTTCGCGGCGTAGCTGCTCGGTGTAGCCGTTGACTTTGCCGTCTACGGCATCGGCGCGTGCGTAGAGGCTCTCGACTATTTCAACCGAGGAGGTTTCGCCCTTGTTCAACTTCTCGCGCAACTGAAGAGCGGTATACGTATGGAGGCTCATGTTTCACGCATTAAGCGCGCGAGCCGTCCCCACCGCAAGCTCATTGCGCGCGCGCTTCTTCTACAGCCTCGCGCAATTCCGAAGCCGAAACCTCGCCCACGACTGTGTGCGTGATCACGCCTTCGGCATTGATCACGTACGTCGTCGGGAGAAGTTGCACTCGGTATGCGGCAAGCTCGGCCGCTCCGCCCATGGCGATGGGATATTGCATGCCGATCTGCCGTGCGAATGCCGCGACATTGGCAAGCTCAGCGTCGTCTGCGGCGATCCCGATCAATTGATCGCCGCGCGCGTGGAG
This sequence comes from Sandaracinaceae bacterium, assembly GCA_016712745.1. Lineage (GTDB taxonomy): Bacteria > Myxococcota_A > Polyangia > Polyangiales > JADJQN01 > JADJQN01. The sequence goes on along the minus strand of JADJQN010000003.1, from coordinate 945,282 downwards.
CTCGCGCCACACCGCGCTAAGGGTTGGCGCCTCGCGTCGACATGGCGGGCAGTAGGTGCCCCAAAAATTGATCACGCGCACATGACCCCGTGTCTGCGCGAGATCGAAGTGCGTGCCATCCGAGAGTGTAAGCGCGAGCGGTGGTGCGCTCTTGCCGGTGTCGATCCCGCCGCGACCCCTGATCTCGGACAAGACTGCGCCCACCAGCAAGGCGACCAGGATCCAGGGCACCGCCTTCTTTAGCCCGACAACGATACGTTCGCGTGCGCTCATAATTCTCGAAAAGGAACTGTGGGGAAAGCGAACGAAGCTCGCAAGCAGGGTTTCGAATAGCCTCGAAGCGTGTACCATGCACGCGGCAGAACCAGGGAGGCGCTCGGATGCGTTTGTGGGTCTTAACATGCGGGATCGCGCTTGCTTGCTTGGCACCAAGCACAGGCTTTGCGCAGAACAACTCGGAAGCTCAACTAGACGTTGCGCGCAACCACATGGAACGCGGTCGCGATTTTTTCGCGCAGGCGCGTTTTACGGAAGCCGCACAGGAGTTCTTGGCCGCCTACGAGGTTCAACCTTTCAGCGCGTTCTTGTTCAACGCCGGCGTCGCGTACGAACGTCACGGTGAGCCGGCGAGGGCCGCCGAGCTTTTCCGCAGCTACATCGAACGCGATCCTGAGGCCAGTGACGCGAGCGATGTGCGTGCACGCATCGAGCGTTTGCGTGCGCAGGCACTGGCAGCGGCCGCAGCTTTTCAACAGGCGAACCCCGATGGCACGACGCCGCCCGATGGCACGACGCCGCCCGATGGCACGACGCCGCCCGATGGCACCACGCCCGTCGTGCCCACCACCACCCCTCCTGCAGACGAAACGCCAGCGAGCTTCAAGTCGCTGCTCTACATCGAGACTGTGCCCGTCGACGCACACGTCACCATTTTGCATGAGGGTCAGCCCGTCACGAACGCGCCGACTGTCGATCCGGGCGACTACACCGTGCGCGTCGAACACCCGGACTACAACACCAAGGAAGTTACGATTCGCGTTCGTCCGAACGAGCTTCTTCGTTATGTATGCGATCTCAGCCGCGCCGAGACGATTGGCTTCATGAGCGTGCAAGTGAACGTCGAAGGCGCCCGCCTCTTTATCGACGATCACGAAGGCGCGTCAAACCAGATCCCCTACCGCACGCCGCTCCCGATTGGTCCTCATCACATTTGGATCGAACGCTCGGGATATCAGCCCATCGAACGAGACGTCACCATCGAGGTCGCACGTCAGCTCGAACTGCGCGAGACGATGGAACGCCTCAATAACGGGCGCATTCGTGTCATTGGCAACGTGCGAGGCGCTACGATCTACATCGACAACAATCGCGTAGGCGCAGTGCCGTGGGAAGGCGACGTCTCGTCAGGATCGCACAACGTGCGCGTTGAAGCGGACGGGATGAAGGATTGGGACGAGGCTGTCGAAGTGTCGCGCGGTCAGCTCACGCCGATTCGCTTGCGCATGCGTCCGTCGGTCAGCCGCGGCGGCGCTTGGGTTACCGCAACTTTCTCCGCTCTCTCTCTTGGCGGCGCGATTGCACTGAGCATGCTCACCGATAACTTGCACGATGAACTTGCCGCCGAGAGCGCAGCCGGTACGCTCGCGTCGAACGACTCACGCGTGCAGCGAGGCTTTTGGATGAGCATCGGTGCTGACGCGGCCTACGGTGTTGCTGCAGGCCTTGCGATCTTGTCGATCTACTATTTCATTCGCGATCCGCTTCCCGATTCGGAAGGCACGATCTTGGAACCTCGCGACTGGGCGCTCTTGCCCACGATGGATGCTCATGGCGGCGGCGCCGCATTTCGGTGGAGCTTCTGATGCAGCGCACTCAGATTGGATTTCTCTCTCTTCTCCTCGTCACACTCGCGCTCGTGGGTTGTGACCCAACCAAGTTCACTAAGATCGCTGATGGTGCGCCGGTTCGCGTCATCGAAGCGCCCGGTTCGGCTCGCGTCAATGGCACGGGCTTCGGGTCGCAGATGGCTACCTACTCGAGCGTGCAAGGCGGCGTACTCGTTTCCCGCCTTGCTGGTAGCGGCGGTGGAGGCACTCAAGTCAGCGTCTTTCCGATCTTCGACGGAACCTCAGTGGGCGAGAGCGCTCTATTCGACTACTGCCTGAGCGAAGCGGACTGCGGCGTCGGAATCGGTGCGAGCGTCGCGGGCGTTGCTGCGCTGGCAGATCGCAAGCTGTGCGCAGTTTCTGGCGCACCCGCGGCTGGCCAAATTGTCTATCGCTGTGAAAGCGGTGCGGATTCTTCGCGGGGGCTTCGTTTGCCCCTGGGTGGTTTGCCGGGCACGGGCATGGGGACCGCGATGGTTGCCGTTCCCGATGGAACGACCATTCACTCGGGCAGCGAGAATGTTCGCGTTGTCATCAGCGCGCCCACGGCGGCGGCTGGCCAGAGCTCCCTCTACTACCTGCGGGATAGTGCAGCTTCTACGAGCCTATTCCCCGTTCCGCCGACCTTCACGCTCCCCACGGGCGTCGCGGGACTTGGCGACCACTTGGCAATCGCGCCGATCGACGACGCGCGCACCTTGCTCGTTGCCACCGCGAATGCGGGCGGAACGAAGAGCGCAGTTGTGCTCGTCATGAACAACTCCGACGCTTCGCTCGAAGTGCGCGCGTGCCTCGATGGCGGCACGGTTGCACGTACGGTTGTCGCAGCCGGTGATCTCAACGGCGACGGATTGCCTGAGATCGCGGTCGCCGAAGATGGAAACTCACCGCTTCGCACGCCCACGGTAAATGTGTTCGACGGGCGCGGTCTGCCGGAGACGGCAGCTCCCAGTGGGACCTGTCCGCCTTGGAACACCGTCTCGACGTCGGGCGCGCAGCGCTCGACGATCACGTGCGAAGAATCGAGCGGCATCTCGTGCACCGGAAACGTGTTCGGGTACGCGATGCACATCGCCGACGTAAACGCAGACGGATTCGGCGAGCTTATGATCGGCGCGCCCTTCGCAGCTGTTGGCGATACCGGAAGCGCCGGCGTCGTTTACGTATATCCCGGTGGCGTCGGTGGCGCAGGCGCACTTCCGCCGGCCGTGCTCAAGAGTTCCGATCCGAGCGCGAACGGAAACCTCGGCCGTGCGATTACGACGTTCCAATCGTCGCCAGGTCGCTGGGAAATCGTTGCCGCCGAGACCGGCAGCTCACCGGCGCATCTCTTCGTCTTTTTGTGCAGCGGCTTGAACGGCGACGCAGCCTCGTCCGTCGCGCCGCAATGTTTGCTGACGTCGGCAACTCCCATGGTGGACGCAGGACCCTCGCGTACCGATGCATCGGTCGGCGATTCCGGATCGTGAGCACTTTGTAGTTGTGGTTCTCGACAAGAAACAAATCCTGATTGCCGATGACGAGGTCAACCTGCGCCGTGTGCTCGCGGCCCAGCTCGTGCGTGATGGGTACGATGTGCATGCCGTCGACAATGGCGAGCAGGCGATCGCGACTCTGGCTGAGCATCATATCGACGTAGTCGTGACGGATTTGCGCATGCCGAAAGTCGACGGCATGACCTTGTTGAAGCACATCACGACCACCTACCCAGACATTCCCGTGATCATGATCACGGCGCACGGGACGGTGGATACAGCCGTCGAAGCCTTGAAGGTTGGGGCGTTCGACTATGTGACCAAGCCCTTCGAGCAGAGCGAGCTGCGCAATGTCGTAGCGAAGGCTACGCGCACGCGCGAGCTGTCGGAGCGTGATGTTGCGATCACCGACTCCGAACACGGACGTTTCCGCTTGATCGGACAGGCGCCGGCGATGCTCGACGTGTACACAATGATCGAGAAAGTGTCGGATACGCCGAGCACTGTATTGATCACGGGCGAGAGCGGGACGGGCAAGGAGCTGATCGCGCGCGCACTGCACGAGAACAGTTCGCGCAACGGTAAGCCTTTTATCCGGGTGAACTGCGCTGCGATCCCGCGCGATCTCATTGAAAGCGAGCTCTTCGGCTACGAGAAAGGCGCCTTCACCGGAGCCGTAACAAGCAAGCCGGGTCGCTTTGAACTGGCCGATGGCGGCTCGCTCTTCTTGGACGAGATCGGCGAGATTCCCGCGAGCATGCAGGTGAAACTTCTGCGCGCGATTCAAGAACAAGAGTTCGAACGCGTCGGCGGCATCCGCACGATCAGCGTCGATGTGCGCTTGATCGCCGCCACAAACCGCGACTTGTCTCTGGAAATAGCCGCCGGTCGCTTTCGTGAAGATCTCTACTATCGGCTGAATGTCGTGCAGGTGCATCTGCCGCCGTTGCGCGAACGTAAAAGCGATATTCCTCTTCTCCTCGAGCACTTTGTGCGTCGCTTCAATGAGCGGCTGAAGAAGCACATCGCAGGTTTCGATGACGCGGCGATGGAGTATCTACTCGCGCATCCGTGGCGCGGGAATATTCGCGAGCTCGAAAACGTGGTCGAACGAAGCATTTTGTTTTGCGAAAATGAACGTATCGGTGTGGAGGACTTGCCGGCCGAGCTTCGCCGCTCGACGGCGGAGGCCGACGCAATGGCAACGACCACTCCGGTGGATCTTTCGAGTAGCCCGGGCGGGACCGAGGACGCGACGCGGGTGCGCGGGTTGAAAGAAGCTGTGCGAGAGGTGGCGACGCGCACCGAGAAAGAGTTGATTGTGCGCGCGCTTCGACAATCGAACGGAAACGTGACTCACACGGCGCGCCTCTTGAAGATTTCGCGTAAGAGTTTGCAGACCAAGATGAAAGAGCTCGGCCTTCGCGAAGGTTCTTAGGAGACCGGATGAGCAAAGCCGCCATTCTCATCGTCGACGACGAAAAGAACATCCTGACGACGCTCGGGCGTGCGCTGAGGGTCGAAGACTTCGACGTGGATGTGGCGGGCAACGCCGCGATCGCCCTCGAAAAGGCCAAGGCGCGCGCGTACGACGTCATCTTGCTGGACGTCAATCTGCCCGATCTTGATGGGATCGAAGTGCTCAAAAAGCTGCGCGCTGAGAAGAACGATGTGCCAGTCATCGTCATGAGCGGACACGGCACAATCGACACGGCCGTCTCCGCGACCCGCTTGGGCGCGCACGACTTTTTAGAGAAGCCCATCGGCACCGAACGTCTTTTGCTTTCCCTCGATCGCTTGTTGCAGTTCCACAAGCTCTCCACGGAGAACAAAGAGCTACGCAAGCTCGCCCAAGCGTTCGACGCGATGATTGGCGACAGCGCGCCCATGCGAACACTTCGTAGTCGCATCGAGCTTGCAGCAAGTGCGCAAGCCCCGGTGCTGGTGACCGGCGAACGAGGCACGGGCAAAGAGCTGGTTGCGCGCGCAATCCACTTGGCCTCCAAACGCGCAAGCGGACCGCTCGAGAAGTTGAATTGTGCAGCCGTTCCGAGTGAGCTCATCGAGAGTGAGCTCTTCGGTCACGAGGCGGGAGCTTTTACCGGCGCCACCAAACAGCGTCGCGGCAAGTTCGAACGCGCTCACGGGGGAACGCTTTTTCTAGATGAAGTCGGTGATATGCCGTCGCCCATGCAAGCAAAGCTCCTGCGCGTGTTGCAGGAGGGCGAGATCGAACGCGTTGGCGGCGGCGATGTACTCAAGGTGGATGTACGCGTGGTTGCGGCGACGAACAAAGACCTTGCGGAAGAGATCAAAGCCGGCCGCTTTCGCGCGGATTTGTACGACCGTTTGAACGTGGTGCCGCTTCGATTGCCGGCGCTACGCGAACGACGCGAAGACATTCCAGTTCTGGCAGCGCACTTCTTACGCGCCGCGTGCGAGGCCAACGATCGCCGCGGCAAATCGCTGAGCGACGGTGCGCTTCGGTTGCTCGCCCAGTACGAGTTTCCCGGCAACGTGCGCGAGCTGCGCAACCTCGTTGAACGTCTCGTCATCCTTACGCTAGACGACATCATCAGCGAAGCGGACGCGCGCGCCCTTCTTCCATTGCCCGGCGGGGCCAAGGGCCAAGGCGGCTTCTACACACCGCAAAAGCCGTTGCGCGAGATGGTTGAAGAAGCGGAACGCGAGTTGATACTTCGCGCACTCGCCCACCACGAGAATCAAATCACCAAGACTGCAACCGACCTCGACATCGAGCGCAGCCACCTCTACAAGAAGATGCGCTCCCTTGGCATCCGCCAAAAATCCGAAGACGAAGACGAGAGCTGACGACTCGTCAGACCGAAAGGGCGCTCTCGATGGCGGTGCGTAGTTCGGGTGCCTCGGGCTTGGTTCGGTGTGCGAAGCGCGCGACGACTTTGCCGTCTTTGCCAATCAGGAATTTAGCGAAGTTCCACGCGACGTCTCCCGGACCTTCTGGGGCGCTCTGCGTTTTGGTGAGGAACTCGTAAAGGGGGGCGCGAGGGGCTGTGAGAATCGAGACCTTGCCGAACATCGGGAAGGTCACGTCGTACTTCGAGGCACAGAAAGCTGCGATGTCCGCCTCTGTGCCGGGCTCTTGGCCGCCAAAATCGTTGCATGGAAATCCGAGCACAACGAAGTCCTTGTCCTTGAGCTCGCGGTAGAGCTTTTCGAGGCCTTCGTAGTGGAAGGTGTACCCGCACTCGGAAGCCACGTTTACGACGAGACAAACTTTGCCCCTATAGTCGGCCAGTGATTTGCTCGTGCCGTCGATCGTTTTGACATTGAAGTCGTGAAATGTCGTCATGGCGCGAATCTAGGGAACGGAAGCGTGGATGACAAGCGAAGAAGCTAGCGGTGCGATCGATTTGGGCGAGCTCACCGATGATCTCATCGCGGGTTCATTTCGCCTTTGGCAGCGCAAAGCTGGTCATCGTTTCTCGCTCGACGATGTAGCAACCGCCTGGGAGGCAGCGAGCGCAAGGCCCGACGCTATACGCGCTCTGGACCTTGGATGTGGGATTGGTTCGGTGCTGCACATGGTCGCGCACAAACTGCCGAACGCGCAGATTGTGGGGATCGAAGCACAGCCCATCAGTTTCGAGATGGTGAGCCGCAACGTCGCGCGCAACGCTGGCATGCCCGAGCGCACGCGCTTGATTCACGGTGACATTCGTGAGCCACGAGTAATCGCGGAAGCCACGAAGGATGGGCTCTTCGATCTCGTCTCCGGCACGCCGCCCTATATGCCGCTTGGAACGAGCACCGTCTCGCCCGACCCTCAGCGCGCGGGCGCTCGCGTCGAACTACGAGGAGGCGTTGAAGAATATCTGCGTGCCGCCTCTCGCGCGGTTGCCCCCAATGGACGCATCGTAGTCTGCGCCGACGCGCGCACGCCCGAGCGAGTCGAACGCGGTGCGCGCGAGGCCAACCTTGTCATCCTGCGCCGTCGCGACGTGATCCCGCGCGCCGTCAAAGGCGCATTGCTCACAGTTTGGACATGCGCCCGCGTCGACGATGTCCCGAACCTGCCGTACGAAAACGCCGAATCTCTTGTCGTGCGCGACGCAAACGGAGCTCGCACCGAACAAGCCCACGCACTGCGCGCCTTCTTCGACATACCGCCCAACCTCGACGAGCCCCCGAGCCCCTAACGAAGCGCTATTCGAGCGTAAGGGTATTCACCGGGCCTCTGTATGGGCCGTCGGTGATGTGGCCGGTGTCGAGGTAGGCGTATTCGAGCGTGAGCGTGATTGGACCGGTAGCCGCTGTGATGCGTTGCCAGGCGTCTGCGCTTGGAGTGTAGGTGGTCGCGCCGGTGAGAACGCGAACCGGTGTCTCTACGCCGGGTATCGTGAAGATGGCGCGGTACATGTCGCCCGTGACTGGCGTGTGCGCGTGTGCGACGGGGCGGCAGAGATCGCGCAACACAAGCGCGAGTCGCGACGGCGCATGCAACATCGACTTGCGGTGCCGAAGCTCCAGAGCGGCTTCGCTTTCTGTCCAGGTGAAGGCGACCGGCTCCCCACTTCGCACGAGGGGGCCAACAGGTGCTGTCAGTTGAGGGCCCATGGCTTCAGTCCCAAGCACGGTCGCTTCATCCAAGCGTTCCCACACTTCATGAGTTGCGCTCGACTCGTAAATCACGTCGGCTGGTGCCTCGTGAGAGGACGGGGCCACCTCGTTGCTACACGCTGAAAGTGCGAGAACCGATGCGATGAAAAGCAGTACTCGGGACGTCATGGGCACCTCACTGGCAGTCTAGTTCAGTTTAGGTCAGATCGCGTTTCGCAGTCGCCTTCGCCTTGGAAATGTCCCAGGCTGCGCGCCATCTGCAAGACATAGTCGTATGCGTTGTTTACGGGATGCGGAAAGGAGCTGAGTTCGTAGCGACAATCACCCGCACTCGCGCTTGTCGAGAACGCGTCCACCGCGTCGAACGCTTCCAGTTCGCCGTTCGTCACATTCTGATCCGGAGTCGTTCCATCCGCGCCGTCGGCGGCGGCAATCCACGACGCACAGCGCGAAACCGGGCTCATCGACTCGTCGCCCGTCGGATAACGCGTGAAGAACCAGTGGTCGCCGTGAATCGTGAGCTCGGCCTGTTGCGTTGCACCGGACGTGATCGCAATGCCGGACAGCCCATCGGAGTTGTGGCAATCGGCAAACGCTGCACCCGCGGGAATCTTCCAGTTGAAGCTCACGGTCGGCGATCCGTCGCGCGCGATGCTCCCGGTAACCCATACTGAGAGCTCTTCGTTCTTCATAGTCGCGCAATCCCCAGCATCAATTCCGGGCGCGCACATGTTTGTGCCAGTTGCCATGGGCATGTCGAAGCCAACGCGGTCCCAACGGGTCGCAGCCATTTCGTCAAAGTGGGCGAGCGCAAAACCGCTGGCGGGAACGTTCTGCAGATTGAGCAAGTAGACTGTAGGTTCGCTCACCGCGTCGCTCGGCGAGATAGATACCGACGCACGGAAGTTTCCGACCGTCGCCAAAAACCTCGTGTATGTCACCGTCCAGCCGTCGCTGATATTCTCTTCGTCTGTGCCTGGTGTGAGCCCGTCGATGATGGCCGCTTCGGGCATCACAAACACGTCGAGCGATCCGGTTCCGCTCGTTGACTCGCTGGAACAGCCACCCACTGCGACCAAGATGCTCGCCATCAAAATTGCGTTGCGCATGATTTGAAACTCCGATTGAAATCGATCGACACCCGCGCGTAGGCGGACGCCTATAAAATTGAGGACACGCTCTACGCGCGCGTTGATACTGGAGAAGCGTTTAAATCGGCAAAGCGCGAGGCGGCGAGGCCTTCGGCGCAAACTGCAAAATCTCCACCGCTGAAATCGCGTGCGCGCAACCAGCGGGTGCTCGAGTATTAGTACTGGCACGCGCGATCTGTGCGTCTATGCCAGCATCGCCGGGCAGCGTGACGGCACTTATTCCTAGGAATGCGAAGCCACAGTGCTCGTGTTCGTCGCGTGATTCATCATCGGTCGACGCGACACTGTTGTGGTCGTACTCCTGCGTAAGACTCGAACCATGCTCCGGCGAATGAACTAGCTCGCCGTGCACAGCGCATCGCACGTGCGAGACAAGCAAAAAGTGAAGGGCGGGAGCGAGTTGTGCACCCAGGACCAGACACGCAAGCGCGCACGCGCTGAAGCGCGTCGATAAAGCCGCCAGTTGTCGGGCGAAAAGAAGCATCGCTTGCGGCGTACCGCAGCGACGCGTCAAAATCAACCTTCCATGGATTTCAGCGCTGGCTCGATCATTACCTCGTTCATTGTCGGCTCGACGGGCTTCGTGCTTTTTGTGTTCGGCAGAAAGCAAAGCCGCTTTCTGCACATGATCGTCGGAGCGGCCTTGTGCATCTATCCGCTCTTCATTTCGAATTGGATCGTGTCCGCCGCCATCGCAGCCGTGCTGCTGATCGGCCTTACGGTGATGGTTCGCTTCGGCGCGTAAAAAACACGCAGCGAACGTTTAGTGTTGCTGCCCGTTGTTGAATTCGTCGAACGAGCCCGCGCCAAGCAGCGGGCCACGGCGCGGACCAGTGGCCGGCGCGGTGGCTGGCGTCTGGGTGGTGTTGGCCGGAGCCGTTGCCGGCGTTTGCGTTGTGGCGGGAGGATTTGCGGGCGCTTGCGCAGTCGCCGGCGTGTGGTGCTCTTCCTGCTCGGGGTTCAACATGATCGCCGGAGTGTGAGCTGTGCCGGCGCCGGCTGCGGCCGTGGTGCTCGAACCGCTGTGGCGTCCACTGTTGCGTGAACCGGTCGTTGAAGTTCCGGCGGTAGCTTGTCCTGCGACTGTGGGTGTGCCGCCGGGTTGCGCAGCGGCGACATCTTCTTGCGCGGGTTGTGCCGGCACGTTGGCTTGGACGGGCGTGGGTGTCGACGGCACCGTTTCCCACTGAACGTTGTTCCCCGCGGGCGCAGCAGGTGCACTGGGCGTAGCAACAGTCGGCGTCTCAGGGGGCGCCCCCGACTTGGTCGCCATGTAAATTCCAAAGCCTGCGCCTGCCGCAACGATCGCGCCGACGATCAAGGCCATCGTCATCTTTTGACGACGCTCGAGGACCGCGATCTCCGGAGAGACGCGCGTGCGATCCGGATCCGTGACAGCGCTGTGTGAGCTGACGTTGCTTACGCCTGAGTCGCCAAGCTTCTTGACGACCGCGGTCTGCGGCATCTCCGAATCCGGGCCTTTGGCGATCTTCTCATCGATAGCGACATCGATGCGGAATGAGTCGTCGTGCAGCGCCTGCTTGGCGCGGCCGCCGACGCCGGAAACATTGCTGCGGTTGGCGCCGACCAGGCTCACGCGGCCCGTATCTTCGTTCGCCTGGCGCTGCGCAAAGGCCTCGCTGATGCGTTTGGACATCTGCTCGAGCACGGTGCCGCTGATCTCTTTGATGAACGTGCCGACCATGCGTGTATCGGCAGAAAGGCCAGCGTCCTCGGCTGCGCGACGAAGGGCACGAGCGAAGTCCGACGCACTCTGCGTACGCTTCGATACATCGCGCTCGAGCGCGTGCGCGACTACGGCAGCGACGCCGTCGGGGATGCCCTGTCGAAGTTCGCTCACGAGCGGGATCTGCTGGTTACGAATCGCGTCGAGAACTGAGAGGGGATTGTCTGACTTGAAGAGGCGCGCGCCCACAAAGGTTTCCCACGCGACGATGCCAAGCGAGAAGACGTCGGAGCGGCGATCGAGCTCTTTGCCTTCGGCCTGCTCGGGTGAGAAGTAGCTCAACTTGCCTTTGAACTCTCCCGTGGAGGTCTTGGTCAAACGAGCAAGCGCGCGGGCGACGCCAAAGTCAGAGATGCGCGCGCGACCATCTACGCCGATGAGCACGTTCTGCGGCGACACGTCGCGATGCACGATCTCAAGCGGCATACCGGTGGGAGTTACGGCCTCGTGTGCGTCGTGCAAGCCTTCGGCCGCTTGCGCCAAAATTTCGCATGCAACTTGAACTGGGATCTGAGTCTTCTGCGCCGAAGCCGCGCGCAATGATTGCGCGAGCGTGAGGCCGATGACCAAGTCCATGACGATGAAGGGAGCGCCTGCATCATCAAGACCCACGTCGAGGGTCTGAACGACGTGCGGACTTCCTATGCATGCCGCGAGCTTTGCCTCATCGAGGAACATTGCGACGAAGCGCTCGTCCTCTGCCAAATGCGCGAGCATGCGTTTGATAGCGACCGGGCGCTCGAATCCGCCCTCGCCACGTTGGCGAGCAACGAAAACCTCGGCCATTCCGCCAGCGGCGAGACGGAATAGGATCTCGTACCTGCCGAGATCACTCTCTCCCGAGGAGGAGGCTGCGGGCTGCGCCATGAGCGGAAGAGTAGCAGTGCCAATAGTCACTGACCAGAAGACACGCAGCAAAGACGCGTCCTTGGATCGATCGTGATCTGCGAACGTGATCGCGCGCACAAGAACCTACACGGGCGCGCAATGCGCATATGACGCCGGATTCTTGGGATGTGCCGAGTTATGGCATAGTCTCAGCGCACTCGCTTTTCGAGCAGTGCGCTTAGACCTTTTGGTCTTGGAGGAGTCCGTGTTGGGAAAACGTACGATGTCTTGGGCCGTCTTGATTACGGCAATCGTGAGTGCGTGCGCGCTTCAAGCGTCGAGCGCGCAAGCGCAGAACGCGGGTGAAGCCCCGGCCGGCGCGGCTGCTGCTCCGGCCGTGTCCACGGATCCGAATCGCGAAGTGGCGCGTCAGGCGTATATCGACGGAACGACCGCCGCCGAAGAAGCGCGCTGGGCCGACGCGTTGCGTCTCTTTCAACAGGCCTACGATCTTTCGCACAATCCCGCCGCGCTCTTCAACGTCGCTACGACGCTGCGCGCGCTTGGCCGCCACCGCGATGCGCGCGATGCAATCGATCACCTCTTCCGCGATCATCCATCGCTGCCCGAAGAGCTGCGCAACGAAGCGTTGGCTATGCGCACGCAAGAAGCGGCGCGAGTCGCGACGCTTGCCATCAACAACGCTCCGCAGCGTCCTGATCTGACTGTTCGACTCGACGGTCGCACGCTCGAAGTTCCAAGCACAAGGCCGATCCGGCTCGAGACCGACCCCGGTCAGCACAGCGTGGATTTGTCGGCGGACCAGCCTCCAGAGTTGCAGGCTTTCCACTGGGAACAGATGCTCGCCGATGGTGAGCTTGCGATCGTGAACGTCGATATGCCCGAGGTCGATCACGGATCGATTCTAGCGTCTCCCTGGTTTTGGACCGTAGTCGGCGTAGTGGTTATCGGCGCTGGTGTCGCAACCTATCTCTACATGAATGACAAAGCGCAGCTCGTTCCGGGCGGCGACTACCAAGTCAGCTTCCCCAACTAAAGCCATGACCAAGAACCTACTCGCCGCTTTCGCGTTCACGTCCTTCGCGCTTCTGACCGGGTGCGCGAACAACGCTATCTTCGAACTGCAAGTTAGCCTTCCGGCTGTCATGCAGCCGATCCCGACCGCGCCGCAGATCACGCACGTGAAGATGCAAATCCAGCCGGGCCCGTCTGTCTGGGGCGATAGCTGGGCCGTCACGAGCACCCAAACAGTGGGACCGATCGCCCTCACCGGTGTCGACCAAGAGATCACCATCGACGTGGAAGGCGATGGCGACCATCTCGATGGTGCAGTTGACGTTCGCATCCTGTACTGCAGCTCCGACGATTGCGGCAACTCGGTTTCCGAACGCTGGTTCGAGTTCAGGCGGCCCTTCTTCAAGGGCAAGGTTACGAACTACCGCATCGAAGCGGCGCTCACCACGACGGGCTTGGAAGTGAGCGATGACGAGGGCACCGAACCGCCTCCCGCACAGGTGATCGACAAGTGTCAGGTCGCCGGCTGCGTCGATACGAATGGCGAGTTCCTGGCGAATTACTGCGACAATGGCGTGCATTGGTGCGAGCGAGAGTAGATGTTCCCACGCCCGAAGGTGTAGAAGCCGCACGCGGTCCTATAGCTTCTTCGCTACGTCCCTTTGCCGATGTGAAACGCGGTGAAGGTGGAACGACTCTTCTTCTTGCGCTCAATATTTTTCTACTGCTCTTCGCGTACTACCTACTCAAGGTTACGCGCGAGCCGCTGATCTTGCGCCATGGCGCAGACTTCAAGACTTACGCGTCGAGCTTTCAGGCAATCACGCTCATGCCAGCGTTGATAGGCTTCGCGTGGGCCTCGCAGCACGTGCCCCGCGTCAAGCTAATCGGCCTGTCGACGATGGTGATCTCGTCGATGCTCCTAGTCTTCTACTGGCTCGTCCGCGTCGATTCTCCGTGGGCGGGCCCGGCATTCTTCGTCTTCGTCGGCGTCATGAACGCGTTCGTGGTCTCTCAGTTCTGGGCGTTCGCCAACGACCTCTTCAATGAAGAGCAAGGGATACGCCTCTTTGGTTTGATCGGCGTCGGCAGCAGCCTTGGCGCCTTGCTGGGGCCCCTCGCCGCCAAGCAACTCTTCAATGAGGCTGACCCTGGCTTTCTGATGTTGCCCGCGGCGTTTTTGATAGTGCTCGCCTTCGTCGTGACTCTGCTCGTGCACAAGCGCTCGAAGGTCGTGCATCTGGGCGCCGGGCGTTCGGCAGAAGAGCCACTCGCAAAAGAGCGCTTCTTTGGCTTGGGAAAGATCTTGAGCAATGGCTACTTCGGAGCGATAGCGCTGCTCGTCCTCGTCTACAACACCGTCAACACGCTGGGCGAGAACATCAAGGACCGCACGATTTTAGCGGCCAATCATGGCGGCCATCAGGACGCATACGTCGCAGAATTTTCGAGCAACTTCTTTCTCTACGTGAACGGACTTGCGCTCATTTTGCAGCTCTTCTTCGTCTCGCGATTCCTGCGCGTGCTCAAAGTGCATCGTGCTCTGTATGTAATGCCTCTCATTTCGCTGATCAGCTATTCGAGCATGGGCCTCTCGGTGGTCTTGCCGGTGATCCTTTGGGCGAAGGTCGCGGAGAACGCGGCCGACTACTCGATCCAAACGACGACGCGCCAGGCACTCTTTCTGGTCGCGCCGCGCGAAGCGAAATACAAAGTCAAAACCGCGATCGATACGTTCTTCATGCGACTCGGCGATGTGTTCGCCGGCGCGTTGCTCTTTGTCGCGACCACCTTCTTCGACTTCGGCCGCACGAGCTTGGTTGTTACCAACCTTGCGCTGATCGGTGTGTGGCTACTGCTGGCAAGACGCGTCGGCAACACCTACAAGACGCTGCAGCATCAGGAAACGGGCGCTGCCACCTAAGTTTTCTTGCGCCGGGGCGGGGCGGGCTTCTTTTGCGCTGCGGGCGCGGGGACGGATTCCACCGGCTCGATCGGGTCTGATCCGGTCTCAATCCAGGTCATTGCGAGTGGGGCCAGGTGAGTGGGCGGCGACGAGATTCGGTCCTTCGGCGCTTTGTGCTCCAGTATTTCCGCGTGCGTACGCAGTACCTCCGCCAGACTCAGTGCGTAGGCAGGCGCCCCGTGCGGCTGCTGCGGCTCTTCGGCGTCGTAGCACTCGGCAAGGTGCCCGCTGAGGCCTTCGTGTGTCGCATCGTTTATGAGGGGTGCGAGCACGCGTTCTACTTCCGCAAGGACGGCTTTTCGTCCGTGCGCGTAGACCAGCGCGCGACAATAGGGACCGACCAACCACGGCCACGCCGCCCCTTGGTGCATCGCACGATGACGATCGCTTTCGCCCGAAGGTACACGTCCGACATAACCCGGTTCGCCTTCTGCCAGGGTGCGCAGACCGCGCAATGTGACGAGCTCTTCGTGCACGTGCTCGAGCATGCGCGCCGCTTGCTCATGCGTTAGAAGCGGATAGCAGAGGGACGCCGCAAAGAGTTGATTCGGGCGCATGCTCATATCGCGCACAACGGTGCTGCCCTGCGAAGCGACGACGTCCGCGCAAATGCCGCGCTCGTCATTCCAAAAGAGCGTTGTGAACTGCTCCTTCACCCGCCGCGCCAGACCCCGCAGCTCACTCGCCATCACCGTCGCTTTGCGAGTTTGAGCGAGGTCGGCCGTGACCATGAGGGCGTTGTACCAGAGCGCCTGCACCTCAACTGCCTTGCCACTGCGCTGCGTGACAGGCATGCCATCGACAATGGAGTTCATCCATGTCGTAGGCGCTTCATCGTCGACAGAGAGCAGGCCATCATCATCCACCGTCACGTTCAAAGTTCCTGCCGCGCATGACGCGACAACTTCGAGAACTTTTTCGTAGAGACGATCTTCGACGCGTGGACCAAGGCCAGCCTGCTCTACATACATGCGCACGCACTCGACGAAGTAGAGCGCTGAGTCCACTTCGTAAACCGGATTGGCGCTCCCATCGAGAAAGGATGGTAGAAGCCCGCCGCGCATCTTCTCTGCGCACGTGTAGAGGAGCTCCTTTGCACTCGTGACGTCGCCCGCGCTCAAGAAAAGACCGGGCAACGCAAAGAGCGCTTCGCGCGTGCGAGCGCCGTACCAAGGAAATCCCGTCGCAATCGACGAGTCGCTGCGGCGTCCAATGCGATAGCTGCGGGCGGCGCGTATAAGCGCTGCTGACGTCGCGGAGGCGCTCCTTGCGTGCGCCGCACGATGATCGCCTTCGTGTTTGATCAAAGCATCAAGATCGAAAAATCCTTCGCCCTTCGTGGTGAAGACGATCGAGACTTTGCCGCCGACCGGAACGTCGATGCGCAAAACGCCTGGCGTCAGCAAATCCTGAACAGCCGGAAGCCCTCGGTCGGCTTCCCACGACAAGTAGAAGTCGCGCCACACGTCGGCATTCGCCTCGAACTCCCCGTCGTGAACGATGGTGAGCGCCGGGGCGCTTGCGTCTTTGGTGGTCACCGTGACTTTGCCCGTCCACGCTTTAACGTCGATCTCGTCGGCGCTGCGATGGCGGCGAAGCTCGTGCGCGCCGCGCATGGCCAACAAGGGGCGGACCTGCAGCATGCAGGCTGGTCCCTCAAGGTGCTCGTACGTCACCACGGTGGTCGGCTCGTTGTGTGCGACGAACAAGGAACGCTTCATCCGAACTGGGCCGACGTCATACGTCCACGTGGGCCAGGGGTCGCTCGTGAACGAACGCAGGCCATCGTGCCCCACACTGGTATGCCTTTCGAACGCGGTCGTGGATGAGGCGAAGGTGCGATCCCCTACCGTCACGTGCTCTTCGATGGAGGCCACCAATACTTGCCGCTCACCCTCGTTCTTCGTCGTGCACAGCAGACCGTGATACCGCCGCGTTAGACAGAGCGAGGCCGTGCCCATCGCAAACGACGATCGACCGTTGGCGTCGAGCCATTCGAGGGTGGGAGACAGATTCGTGGTGTCGGTCACGGCGATGGTTCTACGCGTGACGCCTTGACCCGCGCAAGCTTTTGGAACGCGAATTAGCCGGGCTTAGGCGCGTCGGTCGGGCGGGAATCGAGCATCTCCCGCACCTGCGCCACGTCAAAAGGCTTGTCGAGAAACCGAATTTCGTTCTGTCCGAAGAACTCGCGCGCCCGGTCGCTAAATACACCGCCGGTCATGAAAACGATCCGCGAAAGCAATTCGGGACGCGCCTTCCCAATAGCTTCGTACACTTCAATGCCGCCTACATCGGGCATCATCACGTCGCAAAAGATCATGTCGTAGTCGGCGCCCTCGAGTAAGTGTTTCACCGCGTCGGTACCACTCGTCAGAAGAGTCACTTTGTGATCAGTGCCAATCAAGCGGCCTAGGGCTCGTCCAACCGCAGCCTCGTCGTCGATGACGAGCACCTTGGCATGCTTGACATCGCCCGACATGGGTCGCGGAGAGGAGCGCACCGATGCGGGCCTAGTTTGCTCGGAGGGAAGCGTGACGCGGAAGGTTGTGCCCTTGCCCTGTTCACTGAATACCTCGATCCCGCCACCCATCGACGACAAGATGGATTGTGAGATCGCCAGACCCAGCCCCGTACCGACGCCCTTGGGTTTGGTTGTGAAGAACGGATCAAATATGCGCTTGAGATGCTCTTTCGCGATGCCGTGTCCGTTGTCGATCACATCGATGACTGCATTGCCCAGCCGGTCGGTATAGGTGCGCAACGTGATTTTTCCTGTGCTGGTGACCTCGGGCAGCGCGTGGGCAGCGTTGACCAATAGATTGAGAAAGACCTGGCCGAGGCGAGCTTCGGAAGCGCCCACTACCGGAGTCTCGCCATACTCGCGCACGAGCGTTCCGCGATGGCGGATCTCATTCCAGGCAATATTTACACATGAGTCGAGCACACGGGCGATGTCGAGCGACTGTCGACTTTCGTCGGTCGCGCGCGAAAACGTTCCCAAGTCACGAACAATGACTCGCATTCGCTCGGCGCCTTCTTTTGCTTCCACCGCCAAGGCGTGCATCTCCTGCACCAGACGCGGCGTATCAGGATCGCCGCCGACCTTGGGCAGATTTTCGACGAGGTGCTGCAGGTTGGCGATCACGTAGGCGAGCGGGTTATTGATTTCGTGCGCCACGCCCGCTGCCAAAGTTCCGAGCGAAACCATGCGGTCCGCTTGCAGAAGCTCCTGCTGCGTTCGCTGTTGCACTTGCACGTCACGCGCGATCGAGAGAATGGCGGGTTGCCCCTCGTACTCGATGGCCAGCGATCGGAACTCGCATTCCAACCACTCCCCGCTCTTCCGTCTAACGCGCGCGACACGTGGCTCGGGCAGAGCGCCGTCAACGACGATCGCCCGCATGCGCTCGAGAAGAGCTGTCTGATCGCCAGGGTGAATCGCCTCGTCCCATGCGAGGTTCATAAGCTCGAAGGGTGAGTCGTAACCAAGTAGATTCGACGCCGCTGGATTCACGTACACGCACCGTAGGTCGCGCACTACGATGACGGCCTCTGGCAAGTCTTGCATGAGCTGACTGAAGCGCCGCGTCGTGGCAAGAAGCTTATCTTCTGCGCGCTGTCGACGGAGGTTCGCTTTGATCTGCCGCTCGGCTACGTGAATGCGATTGGACAGCTGATCGACGTCGAGCGGTTTGCGCATATGGTCATCGACACCCGCTTCAATCGCGAGGGCTACGTTGTCCTCGCCCTGGCGGCCCGTAACCATAAAGATGAAGGGCATGTCATGACCGCGCATGCGCCGAATCTCGCTGCAAAGGTCGAGGCCCGTTCCGTCGGGCAGATTCCAGTCGAGCACCACGAGCTCAAACAAGTGCGTAGCGAGAAGCGCGCGAGCCTCACGAACGGATCCTGCGGTCATGCACATGTGACCGCGCCCCTCCACAACGCGGCGGGTAATCTGCGCGAGTTGTTCTTCGTCATCCACAACGAGCACGGAAAGCACCAGCTTTTCCGTGCTCGTCGCGGGATCGGAATCCGCGCGTCGCAGCTGTGATTGTCTATCGCCGACCATTCGAAGAAGGTGCAGCATACAGGATCGCGCGACGGCGGCGTGCGATGTACGCTGTGTGAAATGTCTTTCCTTCGTCGAGTTCCATTGCGAGCAGTTGGGGGTCCAACGATTGGGCTTGGGGATCCGTCTTTCGCCCGCACGTTGCAAGAAGCTATGCAGGCGGCGACCCCCGACACACGCGACACGCTAACGCACGGATTTCATAGCTATCCGGCGCGCATGCATCCAGAGATTGCGCGTTTGATTATTCCCGAACTCACCCGTAGAGGTGAGATCGTCGTTGATCCATTTTGCGGCAGTGGCACCGTGCTCGTCGAAGCGCGTGTGGCAAGTCGGCAAGGCTTCGGCGTCGATTTGAATCCGCTCGGTTTGCGCTTGGCGGAAGTCAAAGCCCGCTCGATGGACGAGGAGGCTCGCGAGCGCTTTTCCATCCTGCTTCATGAAATCGGCGAACGTTCGGAAGAACGTGTTCGTTCGAGAGCTGAGTCGCGCGCTCCTTTGCATAAGTCCGAAGTACATTGGTACGACGGGCACGTACTCCGTGAGCTCGCAGGCCTATGGGAAGAAATTCACGCGGTCCAAGATGAAAGCGATCGCTTCGCTCTCGAGCTCATCCTAACGGCGATCGTCGTGAAGGTGTCGCGCCAAGAATCGGACACGCGGGAAGAGGCTGTCACCAAACGTATTCGTAAAGGCCTTCCCACCGAGTTTTTCGTCCGCAAAGGCGAAGAGCTGATCGAGCGTTGGGCGGATCTCTTTGAGGAGCTTGACGAAGACTCCCCGCCGCCGCGTCTCTTCGTCGGGGACGCGCGTGAGCTCAGCTCGGTGTTGCCGCGCGGAGTCAAAGCCGATCTTATTCTTACGTCACCACCCTACGGCGGCACGTACGACTACTACGATCATCATGCGCGCCGCTTGGCTTGGTTGCGTTTGGATGCGCGCCGACTTCGTGAGCACGAAATCGGCGCGCGTCGCAATACGCAGTCGAAAAAGTCCGGCATCGCGCGGTGGGAGTCCGAGCTCAATGCGACGCTCGCAAGCATGGCCGAATCGCTCAAGCCGGGCTGTGCCGCTGTGCTATTGATTGGTGACGCGGATATCGCTGGCGAGCGCATCGACGCCGACGAGCAGGTCAAGCGCCTTGCGCTTGCGAACGGCTTCGAGCCCGTGGCGATCGCAAGTCAGCCGCGCCCCGACTGGCTGGGCGGCCCGCCACGACGCGAGCATCTCTTGATGATTAGGCGGCGACTTCGGTAACGACCGACGCTTGCGCGTGCACGGTCGGCGTGTTGGGAGCAGCCTGGCCATCGATGTGCAACTGCGAGGCAAGGTGCATCTCGACAGCAGCGCGATCGGCAACGAAAGGCACGAGTGCCCGGGACATCGCGCGAGCGCTCGCAAAGCGACCATCAGGTTCACGCATCAGAGCGCGGTGCACTACTTCGGTGATGCCGAAGGGAATGTGCTCAGCGGCGAGAGCGAGCGGCGGCGCGTCCTCGCGAATGATGCGCAGTAGCAAGTTGGCAACGTTCGATGCACGGAAGGGCGGACGTCCACTTAGGCATTCGTACATGAGGATGCCGAGCGAGAAGAGATCGGCGCGACCATCGACGTTGGGCTCTCCCGAAGCTTGCTCGGGCGATACGTAACTCGGCGTGCCAAAGACGCGGCCTTCCTCACGCTGGCGTTCGTCGCTCGGCGCGGTCGGTGATGCACAAACACCGAAATCGAGCAGGTGCACCACAAGCTGGTTGCGATCATCGCGATCGAGTAGCACGTGCTCCGGCTTTACATCACGGTGCGTGTAGCCCTGAAGGTGCGCGGCATGAAGAATGCTCGCCACGCGCATCGCGATGAGCGCCGTCTCATCGGCACGCAACGTGTTACGTCGCAGAAGGATGCGCGAGAGACTCTCGCCGTGAACCTTCTCCATAATGATATAGGGAGAGCCGTCCTCCATGGTGCCTTCGTCAATGACCGGCACGATGCCTGGATGCGCGACGTTGCGCGCGACTTCGGCTTCACGACGAAGGCGTCGACCAAGGTCCGGATGATCGAGAAAGCATGGTCGCAGGGTCTTGATGACGACCATGTGCCCGTCGGAAAGTCGCTCGGCGTCGAAGACAACGCCAGTACCGCCGATGCCGATGCGACGACCAATACGGTAGCGACCGTCGATCACGGTTCCCGTCAGGTTGCTTCGCTCTCCAGCTGACATCTCGACCTCCCGCGATCGACCTTCGTCGCAGGGGCTCAAGGGGTCAAAAAAGTGGCAAAAAGTTTCCTACGTTCGTGCGGCTGCGACCTGATTTCCCGGCTAAACGCAAAAAGGCGTTGCGGATCATTCGAAATTTCAGAGCGGCGGACGCTATGCTTGCTGACATGTGGGTACTTCTTGTGAGGCACGGCGAAGCGGTCGACTACGGCGAGGCCGGCGATGATGACTCACGCTGGCTCACGGCTCATGGTCGTGATGAGTCGGAGGCGGTCGCACGCGCGCTTGGCACGCGCCACAAAGTCGACCGTGTGTTCGTAAGTCCCTACGTGCGGGCCGTGCAAACAGCGGAACTTACGATTGCCGGTATTGGCTACTCGGGTCCGTCGCGCGTGCTTCAGTGTTTGACGCCGGATGGTTCACCCGATGACGTGTTGCGCGCACTTGAAGGTGTCGACGACAACGAGCGCGTGATGCTGGTCGGACATGAGCCCTCCATGCATCGCATCGCGCAAGCACTGGTCCGCACGCAGAGCTTTCCGCCCTTCGAGAAATCCGCGATCTGCAGCTTTCAGTGGACCCGAGGCTCTGCCGCGAAGTTCGAGTGGCGCCTCAACCCGCGCAGCTTGGCATTCGAAACGAAATAGCTTCGCGGCCGATTTAGCGGAGGCGCGGAACTTTGAACACGTCCGAGCCCGCGTTGCTGTCGCCATGCAGGAAGAAGAGAGCTCAGGAGGGCCAAAGGACCGAGGGCGCACAACCGAAAGAACACTGCGCCGATAACCGGCCATGCGTCATACATTGAGCTCAATCGTCGCGAGTGTTCTTATAGCCGCGTGTGCCGGTAGCACACTCCCCGCCATCGCCGTGGAGCATAACCGCGCGGGAGCCGTGCTTCTGGCCGCTGATCATCTCGACCAGGCGGAGGCGCGATTTCGTTTGGCCCTGGAGTATCGGCCCAGATTCGCCGAGGCGCATGCGAACGTGGGACTTGTCGCGTTTCGCCGTGGTCATCTCGATGAGGCTGAGCGGGAGCTGCGTGTGGCGATTGATCTCAATGAAGATTTCGCAGCTGCCTGGTCGGACTTGGGAGCCGTGCTGGAGAGCAAAAGTGAAATTGAGGAAGCGCGCGAAGCGTACGAGCAGACTCTGCGCATCGATCCAGGCTTCGCTGTGGCACGGCGCAACTTGGCGTTCTTGCTCTCGCATCAAGGAAGGTTCGCTGAAGCACGCGCCCATCTGATGCGCCTCTTGGAAATTACACCCGATGATTTTGACGCAGACGCGCTCTTGGCAACGTGCGAGCTTGGGCTGGGCAGAACGGTCGAAGCGTCGGAACGTGTCGATCAAATTTTGCGCGTGCATCCAGAAGCGGCCAGAGCTCGCCTGGTTCATTCGAACGCTCTTATCAATCGCGGCAACTACGCCGAGGCGATCAGCGAGCTTGGCCTCGTTCGTCGTGACCCGGAGTTTGCTCTGGCAGCGGACCATCTAATCGCCTTGGTCGAACTCCTTCGCGGCAACCACAGCCGTGTGCGTGAGCTTGCTCGTGAACTGCTTGCCTCGGACGATCACGACTCCGCAGCGCACTACGTGCTGGGTATGGTTGCGTACCTTCGTGAGCAGTACGCGGACGCTAGGGCTCACCTGAGTCTCGCGGCGGCTGACGCGCATCTGGCGCAGGACGCATACATCGTTCTCGCTGAAATCGAAGCAGTCACAGGACAACGCGATCAAGCCGAAGAAGCTCTTTCCCACATAACGAACCCGGTCTATTCGAACGACATCGCACGAATCCGCGCCTCTCTCGCGCGGCGCTAGATCCCTTAGATAGATGTGGTAGACGTGCTTTTGCGATGTTTGGCATTGGCACGGGCGAGATGGTGGTGATCGTGATTTTGGCCCTCCTTGCGGTCGGGCCAAAACGCATGCCGATATTGATGCAGTCGCTGGGCCGAGCAATGCGCGAGTTTCGCCGCGCGTCGCGGGATCTGCAGGCGCAGGTGGGGCTCGATGAAATCATGCGCGACGATATGGACGAGCGCATCCGTGAGCGTGCTCGCACTCCGGCTATTCGTCCGCGCGAGACGGTGAGCACCACCGAGACGATTGCACGTGAGTATCCCGAAGAGGGCGTTGACGTTGCCGAAGAGCGCGTACGCAAAGCAGGAGCGCTGTGATCAAGGCCGTGGATGCGGATGCACGCATGGGCTTTCTCGATCACCTCGAGGAACTGCGTTCGCGTTTGGTGAAAGCGTTGCTCGGGATCGTGCCGGCGGTCGGGGTGGCTTGGTACTTCAAAGAGCAAATGCTCGACCTCTTGGTGCGACCGCTCATCGAGGCCTACGGCGCGCTGCATCTAGGACCGCCCAAGTTGCACTTCATGAACCCGATCGACCCGATCGCGGCGTACTTGAAGATGTCGTTCATCGCGGGACTTCTGCTCGCGAGTCCGTGGGTCTTCTGGCAGATCTGGGCCTTCATCTCGCCGGGTTTGCATTCGCGCGAAAAGAAGATGGCTCTGCCCTTCGTCTTCTTCTCGACATTGTGCTTTGTGGGCGGCGCAGTATTTGGCTACCTCGTCGTCTTCCCGCGCGGCTTTGAAACTTTCCTCGGTTTCGCGGGCATGTTGCCAAGCCACAACATCACGATCGAACCGACGATCACGATGAGCGAATACCTCGACTTCACCACGCAAATGCTCTTGGCGTTCGGCGTCGTCTTTGAAGTTCCCGTGGTCGTCACCTTCCTCGCCGCAGCAGGGATCGTGAACTGGAAACAACTCCTGAACTTCGGTCGCTGGTGGATCCTAATCGCGGCCATCCTGTCGGCGGTCCTCACACCCACGCCCGACGTAGCCTCGCAAATGATGATGCTCGTCCCCCTCGTCGTGCTCTACTTCGTCTCAGTCATCGTCGCCTTCTTCGTCGGCAAAAAGCCGGGCAAAGAAACGGGGACGATCGGTGAAATAGTGAAATAGCAGAGTTGAAAGCGCTGACGCGTCGCGTGCGTCACGCTATTTCACTATTTCACCGATCGTCCCCGATCGTCCAGAGGTCGCCCCAGAGGGATTGGCCGCCGTCGATGTACATGGTTTGGCCTGTGATGAAGTCGGCGGCGGGCGAGGCGAGATAGGTGATCAAGTGGGCGACTTCTTCGGCTGTGCCGAGGCGCTTGAGTGGTGTGCTCTTGCGCCCGGATTCGAGGAGCTCGACTGGATACTGATCCGTTCCGCTGGTGCGTATCATTCCGGGCGCGACGGCGTTCACGCGAATGCCGTGATGGGCCCATTCGACCGAAAGCGTTTTGGTGATGTTGTCGACGCCCGCGCGCGCAGCTCCGGTGTGAACCATGCCGGGGAAGCCGCGAATGATCTGGGCGATCACGTTCACGATGCGGCCGCCCTTTTGCGGGATGAGCGCCTTGGTCGCGACCGCGTGCGTCATGTTCCACGTGCCGATGAGGTTGTTGCGTACAACGGCATCGAAACCTTTGGGAGTGATGTGCTCCGCAGGCGAAGGGAATTGCCCGCCTGCGTTATTTACGAGCACATCAATGCGGCCGAACGCCGCTAAGACGCTGTCGACGAACGCGCTGACCGAATCCGGCACACGGATATCGCATGTGCCGGCATGCACGGTAGCTCCGTTCGCACGCAGGCGGGTTGCAGCCGCGTCGACCACTTCACTTCGGCGCCCGCAGATTGCGACCTTCGCGCCGAGCGCTACGACGCTTTCGGCAACCGCAAATCCAATCCCGGTGCCGCCGCCCGTGATCACCACGACCTGATCGTGAAGAAGCCCCTCTTTGAACACGCTGTGTGACATGACGCTCCCAGAGTAACGTGCTTAAGCGACGCCGCGTAGCTCTGAAAGGCGGCGAATCGCGACTTCGGTTTTGACATCGCTGATTCGACCATCGCGGACTGCAAGTAACGCCTCGCGCAGCGGCACGAACACGACTTCGGCGTGCGCCTCTACGACGGAGCCATCGCCGACCGGCACCTGCGGCACGTCGTTTGAGACCTTGGCATGCAGGAAATAGATCTTCTCGCCCATAACCCCGGGACTCAATGCAACGGCCGGCCCGACCAATGCAAACTCCGCAGCATCGATCTTGAAGCCAACCTCTTCTTCAGTCTCCCGTGCGGCGCATTCGCGCAATCCGTCTTCACCGCGTTCGTCCTTCTCGACAAGACCGGCTGGCACCTCCCACTGAACGGGCATCGCCCGAAGTTCGGCAATCGGCAACGCATAGTCGGGTCTAAATGCGAGCGGTGGGCGCAGCGATGATCGCAAGCAAAGATACGCAACTCCATCGATGGTGCGCTCGAGCAGAATGGCGACTGCGTCCGTAGCATCGCGTTCCACGAGATCGTAGCGATACTCTTCGCTTTGGCTTCCGTCGCTGTAGCGGTTACGCAGTGTCAGTCGTCGCAGGCGCAGAAAGCCCTTTGAATCGCTGGAATCGTCCTTCAAGACCTGCACGCCGATCTGCTCCGGTGCTTGGAGCGTGTCTTTCGCAGTCGCCATGGCTTTCCTCGTGGTCATCGTACGTCTCTCGCGCAAAGACTGCTAAGCTCTTCGCCATGGCGGATGTGGTGAGCGACGAAAAGCGTCTCGAAGAAGCCGAGCGTGCATTTCAACGAGGTAACTACAAAGAGATGAAGAGGCTCACGTCTTCGCTCGCGCAAAGCGAAGCCCAGACAATACGTGACAAGGCTGGGGTGCTTGCGCAACGAACTGCGATTGATCCTGTGCAGCTTCGTGTCGTGCTCGCCTGCCTCCTCTTTTTTCTCGTGGTCGCATACAAATATGTTTTCTAAGCAAGGACCCATGACACTTCGCGCTACTTCTTTCTGCCTTTTGATGCTGGCTATTGGCGGATGCGGCGGCGCGGGGTCCACGGGCTCGACGCTGCCTCAAGAGGCGCCGACGCCGGAAAACCTCTATCCGCTCGGTCAGGGCTATGCGTGGTCTTACGACGTGGACACGGGCACTGGCCTGAACAGCCTCTACATCGCGCGGGTCGTGTCGGTTGCCGGAAACCGTTTCGAGGTGACGACCGGGGGCGAACCGACGTTCTACGAGCGTCGCCCCGAAGGCATCTTTCGCCCGGCGAGCCAGACTTGGCTGATCAAATCACCGATCGAGGTCGGCGAAGAATGGCCGAGTGATGCAGGTCGTACCGCACGAATCGCGTCGGTGACGGCAAGTGTCGATGTGCCCGAAGGTCATTTTGATCACTGCGTTGAAATCGTCGAAAGCGGAAATGACGACGGGCGATCGATTCATACGACCTATTGCCAAAACGTAGGGCCCGTTCTGGTGGATTCCACGCAGGAGATCCAAATCACCGGTCGCACCTTGCATGTTGTGGCCAAACTGCGCGGTCATTCCTTCGGTGAAGCGGTTGAATCGCCCGACGAAGTCGACGCCCCGAATCAATAGTTAGCTAACGCGCGGCGGCACGCACATGTCGGCACGAACCGAATCTACGTAGTCGTCACACGCGTGTGCCGCGATCGCCTTGTGCCTACTTCAGCCTACGAAGTGTGGAGCCGTACACAGATACAACGAGTCTCTCCATGAACCCCGGATGGGCCAATGGAGCCGTGCTCGTGAGTGAGTGTGTGACACCTTTACGAAGGTGATTGGCGCTTGCGGCCCCGAAGGGCAGGTGCGCTTGGAGTATCGAGAAAACCATAAGAAGGAGAACTACCTCCTTTTCTCAGATGTGCATCTGGGTGCCGATCTCATTCAGCACGCGGCGCCTTGGACGACCGCGCGTCTGAAAAAAGCCGCGCGCATCGATCGCGACCTTTCCTCGATGCTTGAGCACTATCGCACGTCAGGAGATCCCAATCGTCCGTGGTGCTTGGTCATCGCCGGCGATCTGGTCGACTTCATCGGCATGTCGATCGCGCCGGCGAGCGAAACCGAAACTGCGCTCAATGACGAGGAGCGCGAGAACGGCCTTGGCAGCGCGCACGATCATGCGGTGCAAAAGATGCGCGCGGTTGCGCGACGCCACGTGCAGGTCTTCGATCGCCTGGCGAGTTTCATTGCCGACGGGCATCGGTTGGTCCTCGTGCGCGGCAATCACGATGTCGACTTCCACTGGGAGCAGGCCCAGCGAGCATTTGTCGAAGCCATCGTGGAAAAGGCCGACGGCGTTGCAACGTCTGAAGACCGCGAAATCTTTGCAGCCCGCATCGAGTTTTCACCCTGGTTTTACTATGTGGAAGGCCTTCTCTACGTCGAGCACGGACACCAATACGATCCGACCTGCTCGTACGAGCATCAGCTCGTGCCCGTCTCGCCAAAGGATTCACGCCGCATCAACTGGTCATTTTCCGATGTGCTCTTGCGCAGTGTCGTGCGCCCCACGCGCGGCCTCGGTAGCGAAGGGCACGATGCC
This sequence comes from Sandaracinaceae bacterium, assembly GCA_016712745.1. Lineage (GTDB taxonomy): Bacteria > Myxococcota_A > Polyangia > Polyangiales > JADJQN01 > JADJQN01. The sequence continues at coordinate 917,885 of JADJQN010000003.1, read as the reverse complement.
GCTACATTCATGACCTACATGCGCCTCGCAGCGAGCATGGGGATTGGGGGCGGGGTTGCTCTCGCCAAGCGCTATATCTCGGCGATTGCGCAGCTCATCCGCATTTCTCATCTGAACTTCAGCCAGCAGGCACGCACGGTTCGTGAAGAGCAAGAGAAACGCATGCTCGAGATGGCCAATCGCGCGCGTCTCGGTGTCGACAAGGTAAGGGCCATCGCGCGCTTGGCAGCACCGCCTATCGGACGCGAGGTCATGGGCATCTTGCGCGGTCTGTTCGTAGATAAAATGGCGATGGTGCTCGGTGGGCTGGTCGCCATCGCGCTAGTCATGTTGCTCGACTTACCTCGCATTGCTTCGTGGAGCGTGGGTGCGCTGACAGTGATTGCCGTCGGCCTCATGTATCAACACTCAACGCGGGCGCGTGCTCAGGTTTTCAAGTACGGCGAATCGTTGCGACGTATCGCCGGCAACATTGCAGAGCTCGTGCCCGCGCGTTTCGTCGTGATGGGTCACACCCACGAAGCGATCATGGCGCGCGTTGCAGCCAACACCACGTACGTGAACTTGGGCGCGTGGGCGGTCGACGAGCTCGCAGAAGAAGCGTCGACCAAGAGCGCGGCATGCACCCATCTGGTGATTCGCCACGACGAGACGAAAAAGCCTCAGGCCGAATTCTTTACATAGGATGCGGATACCGGCATGACGCCACTTCTGATGAAGGACGAAGTAACGCTGCAAGCGCCTCCTGAACGACCCAGTTTGGCGGCGTAAAAGGGGCCTTCTAGAAGCTGGCGAATTCTAGCCGTTTCGGCAGGCGATTTTTGCTGTGATTTCAAAGCTCTAGAATGGCCCTCGCGCCTTGCCGGCACAGGCTACTTCTGGCAGTCTTTCGCCTCGTTTCATGACTCCCAACGATATCCCCGAAGTCCCCGCTACTCCCTCTGCATCTTCAGCTTACGGCGAAAGCTCCATCCAGGTTTTGGAAGGCCTGGAAGCGGTACGCAAACGTCCCGGCATGTACATCGGCGATGTGCACGACGGCTCGGGTTTGCATCATCTCGTATGGGAGGTTGTCGACAACGGCGTCGACGAGCATCTCGCCGGTCACTGTCATCTGCTGAAGGTGACCATCAACACCGACGGCTCAGTCTCGTGCGAAGACGACGGTCGCGGCATTCCGACCGGCATCATGCCCGCTCGCGGAATCAGCGCAGCAGAGGTCGTCATGACCGTGCTTCACGCCGGTGGCAAGTTCGATCACGACAGCTACAAGGTCTCGGCCGGCCTTCACGGAGTCGGCGTGAGCGCGGTCAACGCGGTCAGCGAATGGCTCAAGGTCGAGATTCGTCGCGAAGGCAAGACCTGGTACCAGGAGTATCGCCAGGGCGTTCCCCAGGCACGTCTCGCTGTCATCGGCAACACGCAGCGCACTGGCACTACGATTTCGTTCAAGCCCGATCAGACCATTTTCTCGAACGTCGAATTCAACTACGACATTCTTCAGAATCGTCTGCGCGAAATCAGCTTTTTGAACGCCGGCCTTGCGATTGAATTCCGTGACGAGCGCGCGGACAAGGGCCAGCTCTTCAAGTTCGAGGGCGGCATCCGCGAGTTCGTCGAGCTTTTGAATAAGAGCAAGACCGCGCTTCATGAATCAGTCATCGTCTGCAGCGACGAGCGCGAAAAAGTGCAGGTCGATATCGCCCTTCAGTGGAGTGATTCGTTCAACGAGCAAATCCTCTGCTACACAAACAACGTCCATAACAAGGATGGCGGCACGCATCTGACGGGCCTTCGTGCTGCGCTCACCAAGACGCTCAACACCTACGGCGAGCAGCACAACCTCTTCAAAGAGTTGAAGCAGGGCCTCTGCGGTGAAGATACGCGCGAAGGGCTTACCGCCATCATCAGCATGAAGCACCCCGATCGGAGCTTTGACCCTCAAACCAAAAGCAAGCTTGTATCGAGTGAAGTGAAGGGCATCGTCGAGACAATCGTCAACGAGCGCCTCAGCCAATACCTCGAAGAGAATCCGCAGACCGGCAAACGCATCGTCGAGAAGACGGTCATCGCGGCGCGCGCACGCGAAGCGGCACGCAAGGCCCGTGAGCTCGTCCAGCGTAAGGGCATGCTCGATGTCATGAGCCTTCCCGGCAAGCTCGCAGACTGTCAGGAGAAAGATCCGAGCCAGAGCGAGATCTTCATCGTCGAGGGCGAAAGCGCCGGCGGCAGCGCCAAGGGCGGACGCGATCGTCGCACGCAAGCGATCCTTCCCTTGCGCGGCAAAATTTTGAACGTCGAGCGCGCGCGCTTCGACAAGATGCTTTCTAACGCGGAAGTCGGAACGCTCATCACAGCGCTCGGCTGCGGCGTCGGCGGCGGGGGCAACTTCGACATCGCCAAGCTTCGCTATCACCGCATCATCATCATGACCGACGCTGACGTCGACGGTTCTCACATCCGCACGCTGCTTCTGACGTTCTTCTATCGTCAGATGCCTGAAGTGCTGGCCAACGGCTATCTCTACATTGCTCAGCCGCCGCTTTACAAAGTGAAGCGCGCGAAAAAAGAGCAGTTCTTGAAGGATGACGAAGCACTCTCGCGTTATCTGCTCGATACGGGCACCGATTCGTTAGCCATTCGTTCGAGCACGGGCGCCGTGCTCTCGGGTGAGCCCCTGCGTCGCGTTCTGGAGCAGCTCAATCGCTGGCATGTGGTCTTGAAGAAGATCGAACGGCGCGCTGAGCCGGACATCATCGAAGCGCTTATCGTCGCGACGACGCTCGATACGGCAGCGCTCGAAGACAAGGCGAAGCTCGAAGAAGGCTTGAAAGCTATCGAAGCACGCGTGGGCGAACGCAATCCCGATCTCACCCCGTTGCAGACCAGCATCGAGCGCGACGAAGAGCACGGCCGTTGGCGTGCCGTCGTCCGTACTCGCGCAGGTATCTCGTCGCGTCCCACCGCCATCGACTTCGGTATGCTGGGCGCCGGCGACGTGCGCGAGCTGCGCGACATCTGGGACAGCCTCAAGCTTCTCGGCACCGCTCCCTACACGGCATTCGAAGCGGATGCGAAGGACGACGCGGACAATGAGGCGCTCGGCGACATCTACGCGTTGTGGGCTTACATCGACAAGCGTGCGCACAAGGGCCTTCAGGTTCAGCGCTTCAAGGGTCTTGGCGAAATGGACGCGTCGGTTCTTTGGGACACCACCATGAATCCCGATGCGCGCGTTCTTCTGCAAGTGAGGGTCGATGATTCGGTTGCAGCCGATCAGATCTTTAGCGTCCTCATGGGCGACGAAGTCGAACCGCGTCGCGAGTTCATCGAGCAGAACGCGCTCAACGTGCGTAACCTCGACATCTAAGTCTTATTTTGCACTGCATGCACGATGCCTCGTGATGTCTACTTCGATCTCGACGGAACGCTGACCGATCCGTTCCAAGGGATCACCTTGTCTATTCAGTACGCGTTACGAGAGCTTTCGGCAGATGTTCCGCCGCAACAAGATCTTGCCGCATATATCGGTCCTCCATTGCGGGCGGGCTTCTCACGCTTGCTAGGCACAACAGATAGCGTGCGTGTGGAGCGCGCAGTTACGCTCTACCGCGAGCGCTACGCTGAGATCGGGCTCTTTGAGAACCACGTCTATGACGGCGTGCCTTTCATGTTGGAAACACTCACATTACGCGGCCACACGCTCTTGATGGCTACGTCGAAACCCCGGGTCTACGCCGAGCGCATCGCCGAGCAATTCGGGCTTGCCGGGTATTTCAAAGAGATCTTCAACAGCGAGCTCGATGGTCGCCTGGACGACAAACGTGAGTTGCTCGCGCACGCGTTGACACTTCATCCGTTCAAAAGCTCACCGAGTCTGATGATCGGCGATCGCGACTTCGACGTGAACGCCGCGCGCGTCAATGGAATGAATTCGATCGGTGTGAGTTACGGCTACGGTTCGCGCGAAGAGCTTACGAGTGCCGGCGCCGACAGCATTTGCGACTCGCCTCCGGAGGTTGCGGAGCGAGCGAGCGAGCGGACGGATTAGTTCAGCGTCTCTTCGACGTTCTTCCGAATCATGTTGCTCAGCCGCTCCATGGGCAGATCATTGGTGTCGGTGCCAAAGGGATCTTCGATCTCTTCTGCGATGAGCTCGAGGCTCGCCAGCACGTAGAAGACGAACACGACAACGGGTGTCGCCAAAATTCCAAGCGAAAACACGATTCCGAACGGAAGCGTGAGCACATAAATCACGATGAACTTCTTGATGAAGCTACTGTACGAGTAGGGGATAGGCGTGTTCTTGATGCGCTCGCATGCTCCGCAAATCTCGAGGAACTGAACGAGCTCGCCATTCAAGACGATGAGCTGGTCCCCGCTCAATACGCCTTCTTGATGAAGATTCTGCACGCATCGCTGCAAGTGCCGCACGATCTGCGTTGGCACGTGCTTGCTGCGATCGAAGTCGGGGATTTCCGGATGCGCCTCGGTGTCGAGCTCCAGGCGTGTTTTCTCCAATTGCAGATGCTGCTGGAGCTCCCCTGGAAAGAGGCCAATGAGCCGCCGCATCGTCGTGCGCGCTTCCTTTTGATCGCTGGGCAACATGACCGCGATCTTTACCGCGAGGTTACGACTCACGTTGACGAGCTGACCCCAAAGCTTGCGTCCTTCCCACCATCGGTCGTAGGCGGTGTTGGTGCGAAACACGAGGAGCATGCTGATGGCGAAGCCAAGAAGGCTGTGCATCATCGGCAAGTTGCTCACGTAGCTGTCCTTCGACAGGTGCAGATAGCGCACCTCGACGTGGCCGATGATCGCGGTCAGCGCACCCACCACCACCAGCATTGGAAAGAGCTTACGAAACGTGTCGGAACGATGCAGCGCGAGCGCTTTGAGCCAGTTGCGAGAATCGTAGGTCTTCATGCCCTGCGCGTTATACTGAACAACGCGAAGTGACGCGAGCTCCGGTGCTTTGCTGAGGCGAAACTGATGCCCTAGCGGCGTACCGTGTGATGCGCGTGCTGCAATGCGGCGGGGATGTCTGCGCCTGCCCAATTGGCTGGCGGATCACTCGACGGAAAGGATTCCCTCGCTTGCTCATCGACGAGATCCCATTCGCGCGCCTCTTCGCCGCCGTTCAGTTCCACCGGCGCTTCACGCGGCGTGCGACCGTGCTCGTGGGCTTCGCTCTTCTCTGCTGCCGTACCTCTCGCACGTGTGGTCATGGCGCACCTCTAAGCATCGATGGATGCATCGCATGTGCCAGTGATCTTTGCGCCGATTTGCGCGAGCGCTGTCGCAGCGACGTTTCACTGAGACGCGCCCGCTCAAAGGGCGCGACGCCGTGGCATGCCCTAGAACGCATCTCATAAATCCCTCGGTCGGCTTCCTCGCGGGGCACTTCGCCTTAGCGTCGTTGCGGCTCCTCCAAATACAACCAGTATTCGTCGTCGCCGCGCCTAGCTACGGCTTGGCCGCGCTTCGGAAATCCTCGGTCGGGATTTATGAGATGCGTTCTAGATCAACTCAGAGATCTCGCAAGAATCTCGTAATCACTGCGCGCGTTGTAGAGTTGGGCGCTGATGCGAATGAGCCTTTTCGGATGTCGCGGCCATTGCGGCATGGGCACGATCAGGTTCAAGTCGCGGAGAAGTTTCGCCTGAAGCGGATCGGGATCGAGGTAGGAGGTCGCCGCGGGGCCATCTGTATCGGGTAGGGGCAGGGCGACCATCGAGCCAATCATTTCGTCGGGTGCAGGCGCGCGGCTGAGGCCCAAAGCACTCATCAAGATCGAGCGCGCTTCCAGCGCCAATGAGCGATTGTGCGCGCGTACACCTGGCATCGCGCTGGGCAGCATCGCACTCATCGTCTCGATGGCTTTCGGCACGGACAGAATCGACGACACATCGGTGGTTCCCATCCAGTCGAACTCTTGGCGGAAACGCGAGCGCGTCTTGCGCGTGGCATTCGCGCCGTGGCTGATGACGGCGGGACGGATGAGTTTCTGGCGGTCCGTCCGCACGTGCAAGAAGGCCGCGCCCTTTGGCGCGCACATCCACTTGTGGCAGTTGCCCGTGTAGTAGGCCGCGCCTATTGCCGCGACGTCCAGATCGAGCATGCCGGGTGCGTGCGCGCCGTCGACCAGGGTGTCGATCTCACGCTCGCGCAGTGCGGCAACGATGCGCGCGATCGGAAACACCAGTGCCGTTGGACTGGTAACGTGATCGATCAGCGCGAGCTTGGTCTTCGATGTCGTCGCGGCAATAATGGCGTCGACTACTTCGTCGGGCGCCGTGAGCGGAAAAGGCACTTCCGCAACGACCACGCGCGCGCCAGTTCGTGCGGCCACGTAGTCGAGCACGTTCTTGCATGCGTTGTAGGCGTGACTGGTGGTGAGGAGCTCATCGCCTGGGCGAAAGTCGAGAGAGCGCACGACTGCGTTTACGGCGACGGTCGCGTTGGCCACGAAGGCAAGTTCGTCGGGATCGGCGCGCAGGTACGCGGCGAGTTTCTCGCGAGCAGCATCGAGCAGGGTTTCCAGATCGCGCATGAAGAACTGCTCGGGATTGCGCTCCATGCGCGCACGCAACTCATTTTGAAAAGCTATGACTTCCGTTGGGCAAGCACCAAAGGATCCGTGGTTCAAATAGATGAGCGCGGGATCAAGGGTCCAATGCTTGACGAACTCAGAGCTCATCGGGTCGCGTACTTGCTTTCGAATGGACCGATCGTGCTGAGAAGCTCCGCGTGCAGGCGGCCATTGCTCACAGCCAGACGCCGCGTGCTTAGATCCGCTTCGCCGCCCAGCGTGTCGGTAATCGTAGCGCCTGCGCCAAGCGCGATGGCAAAACCTCCGCACCAATCCCAGGGCTTCAACTTGATTTCCCAATAGGCGTCGTACGTTCCATCCGCTACCAAGCAAAGATCGATCGCTGCCGACCCGCACCGCCGCACTCCGCGCGATTTCAACTTCATTCCCAGATAGGCTTCGAAATTATTATCGGTCGTCTCACGCCGATCGTAAGGAAAGCCTGTGGCGCACAAAGCATCGTCGATCGCTGCGGTCTCCGTGACATGACACGCTTCGCCGTTGCGGGTCGATGGATGACCTTCGGCTCCGGTCCACTCGACGTTCAACGCAGGCGCTACCACAACGCCAACGACGGGCTTGTTGCGCTCGGCGAGGCCCATCGAGACGCAGAAGAAGGGATGCCCATGCGCAAAATTGGTCGTGCCGTCGATCGGATCGACGTACCAGATCAAATCGCGGGTCGGTTTGTCGGCGCCTTCTTCGGCGACAACGTCGTGCTCCGGAAATTCTCGCGCGAGGCGCTGGCGAATCAAGGCTTCACATCGCACATCGAAGTCCGTGACCAAATCGATCGCGCCCTTCTTCTCGATCGTGCGCTTCTGGCGGTAGCCCCGCATGGCGAGTTTCGCAGCGTCGCGTGCGATGAAAAGCGCACGATCGCGAATGTCAGAAAGTTCGCTCATGTGGTTACCACGCCCCGCGCTGCGGCGTGACGCGAAGCAAGCTTGGCGAGGAGGGTGTCATGAATGCCGCCGAATGCGCCGTTCGACATCACCAGAATCGTGTCGCCACGACCGGCGTTCTCGAGAACCACGCGCACTACGTCGTCAATGCTCGTAGGTGTGTAGGCAGCGCGGCCGGCGGTATGAATCGCTGCGGCTATGGTCTGCACGCTAAGTCGTTCGCCCTCCGCGATCTCAGAGCGTCCCACGGGTGCCAGCACGGTGACGTCGGCGCTTCGAAATGCTTCCGGATATTCGTCCTGATGTGTGCGACGTGACGCCGTTGCGCTGCGCGGCTCGAATACTGCGATAAGTTTCCCTTCGGGATGACGCGCCCGAATCCCCGCTATCGTTTCGCGGACGGCCGTCGGGTGATGCGCGAAATCGTCGTACACGCGAACGCCGTCAGCGGTTCCGCGCAATTCCTGTCGCCGCTTTACGCCGCCGAAACCGAGCAAAGCCGTGGTCAAGGCCTTCACGCTGACATTCGCGCCTTCGCTCGCGAGTCCAATCGCGCCAAGCGCATTACGCACGTTGTGCGCGCCCGACAGGGGCGAGAAGATGCGACCTGAGGAGCTTCCGCCGAAGAAGAGGTCGAAGGGCTGCATGCCCGCTTCTGGAGCTGCAAGCGCTGCTTGCCACTCCGGCGAGATGCCGCCGGTATCGTCAGTGTCAAGCGCGTAGTAGCGCACGCGACACTTGGCTTCAGCGGCAATCTTGCGAACTTCGACGTCACCCGCATACGCCACAAGCAATCCGTCTTCGGGAATGAGCTTTACGAACTCGACGAACGCCGCGCGATAAGAGTCCATCGTTGGATAGATGTCGACGTGATCGTGTTCGATCGAGGTGAGCAGAGCGGCGAACGGCCGATAGCGCCAGAACTTGGGCGTCTTCTCAAAGAAGGCGCTGTCGTACTCATCTCCTTCAATTACAAATGGCGCATCCTTGGCGCCAACACGAAAGCTCTCGTTGAAATCCTTCGGCACGCCGCCGACCAGAAAACCGGGGTCCTTGCCGACTTTATGAAGCAGGTAGGCGAGCAACGTCGAGGTAGTGGTCTTGCCGTGCGTGCCAGCGACCACAAAGGACGGACGTGTTTGTAGAAACATCTCGTCGATGGTTCCCGGCATGGATGCGTAGCGCATGCCCCCATCGATGGCGGCGCGAGCTTCCACGTTGTCGCGTCGACATACGTTGCCGACGACAACGAGGTCTGGCTTCTCTATGAGATGCGCCGGATCAAATCCTTGCAACGTCTCGACGCCCCATCCGCGCAAGACATCTCCCATCGGCGGATAAAAGGCGGTGTCACTTCCGGTGACGCGATGTCCTGCGCTGCGCAAAAGGCCTGCAAGAGCGCCCATTCCGGTACCGGCAACACCAATCATATGAACGTGCATACGCGGCGGATGGTAGTGGCGACCCGATCAGCGTGCAATCAAGTTGCAGTGGCTGCGACTTCGCCGTCGCCGATGGGTGCGGTCGCCGCTGTGGGCAGCGCCTTGGGTAGACATGCTGCACACAATAAGACGAGCGAGATCCACACGAGGTCGGCGTTGAAGAGATGCACGAGCTGCATCCAAACGGGCGCCAGCAGAGCGACGTTCGTAAAGCCGAGTGCCAGTTGGATAACGATGCAGCTACCCACCATGCTTGCCGTGACCTTCACGGCGCGAGTGGGACGCAGCGCGCTTGCAATCGTGATCGCGAGAAAAAGATAGATACTGAACGTCATCGCAAGAATGGCGTGGATGAGGCGGAACTGGAGCAGAAAGTGTGAGCCTCCATCGAGATCCTGCGTGAGGCCGTGCACGAGCGAGTGAGCAGGAAAGAGTGTATCGGCCAGCGCCGCTTGCGAGCCCGCCGTCGCGATGGTCATTGTGAGGAGCAGCGCAATCGTAAGAACCTTTCCGATGGCGCCTTGTCCTCGCAAACGCATCTCGGGATTTCCCGACGCGTACCATGCAGTCAGCGTGATGGTCGCGAGGAGCACGAAGGTATTGATCAGGTGCAGCGCCATCCAAACGGCGCGTCCCACCGACTGATCTCTATCGACGTAGGCCAAGAGCACTAAACCGGCGCCAAGCAGTGCTTCGAGTGAAATGACTAGTGCTGCGATACCGGCCATGCGCCGGACATAGTTGCCTTTCGTGTACGCGCGGCGCGCGCCGATGTAGACGACGTAGACCAAGACCATCGCGAGAAACGAAGTCACGCGATGCACTAGTTCGACGCGCGTGGTCGCGCTCGCGAGATCGGGGAGAATGTGTCCTTTGCAAAGAGGCCAATGCTCACCGCAACCCGCACCCGATTTGCTGGCACGCACGAAGGCGCCCCAGACAATGACGCCCACGTTCCAAGCGAGCGCAGCCCATGCGGTTTTCGCGAGCGTAGGGAGTGGGGTACCGGCCATCGCCGCCATATGTGGCGCAGGATCCGAGGGTCGGCAAGGTGCGTTGACACCCCCTGCCGTCCCTCTACACTGCGCGATCTCCGGAGGTTCCTCGATGAGCAGCTATTCAGACTCTTTGATCGACAAGCGTGTGTTGAAGCGGAATGTGGCCAAGGGTTTGGTCGACGCCAAGGAGCACGACAAGAACATCAAGGCGCTTCCCGATCAGGCTGACAACGCCGAGACCGTTGGCTTCGACGATGATGATTCAGACCTTGATACCGACGGCGATGACGACACCGAAGAGTGAGAGCGCTCTCCCGCCAGCAGGCGCGGGAGAATATCCGCCGATCGACTTCACGATGTTCATCTTGTCGATGAGCACATCGGCGCTCATGCACCTCGGCGAGACATTGCCGGGTGTGCCAGGAGCGCCAGAGGTAAATCTTCCGCTCGCACGGCAGACCATCGATATTTTGGGCGTGCTCGAAGAAAAGACGCGCGGCAACCTAACCGGTGAAGAAGAGCGCTTGATGACGCAGATTCTCTTTGATTTGCGCATGCGCTTCCTCGAGAAGTCCAAAGCGTAAAGAGCTGCAAATAGCGTTATGCTCGTCGCGCAATGACGACCACATTGACGCTGCGGCTCGACGCTTATTCCAAAGACGCGCAAAAGCTGATCTCGGCTGCGCAATCGCTCGCCGATGAGCGACACCACGTTGAAGTCGAACCGCTTCATCTTTTCTTCCGGCTCGTGGAAAAAGACGAAGGCGTGGTCGCAGCTCTATCGCGTGTGGGAGTTGCCGCAAGCGATGTGCTCCTCGAGACTGAAGCGCAGTTGCGTAAGCTTCTGACGCTGACCGACGCGGTGGCGTATCTATCGCCCCGGATGCTCGACCTTCTGACGCGGGCTGAAGGCGAGGCGGCGAGGGCCGGTGGTGTGCCGGTGGGAACTGCGCAGCTTTTCTTGTCGTGCGCGCAAGAAACGAGTGGGCCAGTCAGCATGGTGCTCAAAGCGGTGGGCCTGAGCGCACCGGTTTTGCGCGCATCCCTGTCGGGAGCGATGCCAAACGCATCGGCACCGCGCAGCACGGCGACCAACGTTAGCGCGAACGCCCCGGCGGATGGGTGGAAGACCGCGACGGCAGCTGTCGCGTCGCCAAGTAAGGCGATTGCTGGGCGACCAGCGACGAGCGGAAATCCGCTTACACAGTTCGGACGCGATCTAACGGGCCTCGCTGCCGCAGGAAAATTCGATCCAATGGTGGGTCGCGATGCAGAATTGCGGCGCATCATGCAGGTGCTAGCGCGTCGCCGCGATAACAACCCGATGCTCGTCGGCGAGCCTGGTATCGGCAAGACGACGATTGTCCAAGGTCTGGCGATGCGCATCGCACATGGTGACGTACCCGCAATGCTGCGCGGCAAGCGCATCGTCTCGCTCGATATGGGCGCGCTTACCGCTGGCGCGAAATTGCGCGGCGAGCTCGAAGAGAGAATGCGCCTTGTGCTCGATGCGGTGCGTGACTCGGGCGGAGATGTGATTCTTTTCTTGCCCGACCTTGCGGCGATGTTTGGAGAGCGCGCGCCCATTGGTGGTGGCGACCTATTGTTGAACGCACTTTCGCGCGGAGAGATTCGCGTGATTGCCCTTGCGACCCCGTCCGATGTTCGCAAAACAGTGAGCGCCGATACCGGTCTCTCGCGCCACTTCGTGCCGATCACGATCGATCCCCCAACGCCGGACGAAGCCATCGCTATGCTGCGCGGAATCTGCGGTCATTTCGAAATTGCGCACGGCGTTCGCATCAGCGACCGCGCGCTTGTCGCCGCCGTTCAGCTCGTGCGGCGCTATGTTCCCTCGGGCACATTGCCGCGCTCCGCAGTGGATTTGATCGACGAAGCTGCGGCGCGGGTGCGCGTCGAAATGGAGAGCGTTCCATCGGAGTTGGACGCATTGATGCGGCGCCTCGAGAGCGTGGACGTGCAAACAAAGGCACTTGCCGACGACCCCGATCGCAAGAGCAAGGAGATGAGCGCCAAGCTCGAGAAGGAAGCGACCGAGCTTAAGCCGCGCATCGAAACACTGCGCGGTAATTGGCAGACGCAGCTCAAGAACGTGGCCGAGAGCCGTCGCATCAAAGAGGAAATTGTCGCAGCTCGTCGCGAAGAAGATCAGGCGCGTGCCAAAGAAGACACCACGCGTGCCAACGATCTTCGCGCCGGGACGATTGCGTCGCTCGAGAAGCAGTTGGCGGAGGTGGAAAGCGAGCTTTCCAAGAACGCGAGCACGATGGTGCGCGATACCGTTTCCGACGAAGACGTCGCCCGCGTGATCAACACGTGGACCGGCGTGCCGGTAGCCAAGATGCTCGAAGGCGAAGCCGACAAGCTCTTGAAAATGGAAGATCGACTCGTTGCACGCGTCATCGGGCAGAGTGACGCCGTGCAAGCGGTGAGCAAAGCCGTGCGCCGCGGTCGCGCAGGTTTGCGTGATCCGAAACGTCCTATCGGATCCTTCTTCTTCCTGGGTCCAACGGGCGTTGGCAAAACCGAGCTCGCCAAGGCGGTCGCAGAGTTTCTGTTTGACGACGAAGCTGCCCTCACGCGTCTCGACATGAGTGAGTTCATGGAGAAGCACACCGTCGCGCGCTTGATCGGATCGCCACCCGGCTACGTCGACAGTGAAGAAGGAGGCTTCCTCACCGAAGCCGTGCGTCGCAAGCCGTATAGCGTTGTGCTCTTCGATGAGCTCGAGAAAGGCCATCCCGACGTCTTCAACATCTTGTTGCAGGTTCTCGACGACGGACGCTTGAGCGATTCGCGCGGTCGCATGGCGCACTTCGCGGACACCGTAATCATCATGACCAGCAACGTGGGCTCGAGCGCGATTCTCGATCACCAAGGCGACGCTCAGAGCTTGCGCGATAAGACGATGGCCGAACTGCGCAAAGTCTTTCGTCCCGAGTTTCTCAATCGCATCGACGACATCGTCATCTTCAATCGCCTGACCAAAGAGAACCTGCGCGGCATCGCCGACATCCAGCTCAAAGGGCTCTCACGCCTTCTCGTCGAGCGTGGCCTTACGCTCGATATCACCGATGCCGCGTGCGATAAACTCACCGACCTCGGATACGAGCCGGCATTTGGTGCGCGGCCACTCAAGCGTGTGATTCTGAAGAATCTGCAAGACCCGCTAGCCGAAGAAGTCCTTCGCGGCGGCTACGCGCCCGGTGACACGATCCGCGTCGACCTCAAAGACGACGCATTCACGTTCGTAAAGAGTACGGGGTAGTTCGCTTCAGCCGGCGATGCACGACGCGACGAATGCGCGAACGGCGTCGATGTTTTGCGGGTGAATCCGATGTACGACGCCGTTCAGAGGAATCGTAATTTCGTTCGCCGACAGCACCTCGGTCACAAAGGCGACGGGCAAGGTGATCTCGAGCGTAGCGCCAACACCGGTGCGCATGGACAAGGACGCCGCCGTGTTTTCAGGTGCTGACGGTAAATTCTCCGCGCGCGTTCCGTCGATCTCCATCATTGGGGTGTCTGCGTGGCAGAGAAGCCAGCCGCCTCCCACCACTCGCACATGCACAAGAGCACCGTGCCGTACCATTTCGACGCGTACTTGGTCGTCGCCGACGGAGTAGCCATCGAGAACAAGCACGCGATTGCCGTCGTGCTCCTCGAAGCGCGCGACTTCTTGTGAGACGCGATCGGTGCGGCGCATTCCGCAGAGTTCGTTCGTAGCAAGGGCCGCCAACGCCCGCGGTGCTTCGCGCATGAGTGCAGGAATGAGCTCGACGCCAAGTTCCACGCCTGCCACGAACATCGACGCCGCCCGAGCGAGGCCGTGTGCTGCCGTGAGCGCCGCCGCCCCTGCGACGTCTGAGGCCGTTCCCTCGCGGGGAACGGGGTCTGCGGCATACGCGTTGCTCACCATCGTGCCGGAGTGCGCGCGATAGCTAGTCGATGCGGTGTTCACGCACGCACTCAGCGGAATCGCGAGCAGAAGATGCGCCAGCACGAGCCTTGTTCGAATCGTCCACCCGCTCGGTGCGTTAGTAGTCAGTAGCAACGAAGTTGCCATGCGCGCAATCGTAGCGGGGATCACCCCACGAGCAAGGCTTCGATAGATTCGCGGAGTAGAAAGTCGCACTATGCCGTGCAGAATGGCCCCAGCTACAAGAACACTCGAAGAACTGCTCGCCGCGCATGACGGCTTGCTCCTCGATGCGTACGGAGTACTCGTCGACGGTTCGGGCGCGCTTCCCGAGGCTCGGCCCTTGATCCATGAGCTCCATCGACGAGCAACGCCCTACGCGATAGTCACCAACGACGCGTCGCGCTCGCCTGCGACTTACGTGAAGCGGTTCGCCGAGATGGGCCTGGCGATTCCCGAGGCTCGAATCATCACGTCGGGCAGTCTTCTCCCGGGCTACTTCAAAGCGCGCCAGCTTGGCGGTGCGCGAACAATTGTTCTCGGTACCGAAGACTCGTACCAGCACGTGATCGAAGGGGGCGGTGTGCCGGTTGCCCTAGCAGCAGGCGTTGAAATCGACGCCGTTGCGATATGCGACGACGCGGGGACGTCATTTCTCAGCGGAATGGAAATCGCTTTGTCCGCGATCCTACGTGCGCTGGAGGCGGGGCGACGCCCTGCGTTGGTTCTAGCAAATCCGGATCTCGTGTATCCGAAAGGCAAGGGTGAGCTTGGCTTTACCGCGGGCGCGATGGCCCTTCTGATTGAGCGTGCGCTCGCGCGTCTTTCTCACGGCGAATCACTCACGTTCGATCGTCTCGGCAAACCCGAACCGCATCTCTTCGTGAGAGCGAAGCAAGTGCTTGCAGTCACAAACCCGGTCATGGTCGGCGACCAGCTCGAAACCGACGTCGCCGGTGCACTCGCAGCCGGCGTGTCGGTTGCACTCTACCGAGGCATCTCGCGCTGGCACGCGGGCTCTGCAATTACGCCCACGTACCTGCTCGAAAAACTAGCGCTCTAGCTCGCGCCAATCACTCACGAGAACGAAAACTCAACGCGCCCGCATGCGGCGGCGTCGTGCGAACACGACACCGAGCAGTGCGAGAGCCGCGAGTAGGCCTGCGCCTGTATGTTGGGTCTGGCCGACGACTACGCAACCGCATGCGCCGCCTGCGAGGCCGCCAGAAGTCGGAGTCGCTGCGTCCGGCATAATGATGGCCCCGTCCACGACAACTGCGCCGTCAGGAAGCACGCCGCCGTCAGTCATGACCGCTGTGTCGTCATCGAGGTAGTTCGGAACGCCGTCGTTATCGACGTCGCCTGTGCCTTCGACGCTGTCGTCGAGGGAATCGGCGTCGGAGTTGGTGTCGAGATGATTCGGAATACCATCTTCATCGACGTCGGGACCAAACGAGGTCGTGTACTCGTCGAGAGACGGGATGGTGTCGTTGTCATCGTCGTTGTCGAGGAAGTCCGGCGTACCATCGGTATCCGAATCGCGACTCACATTCACTGGACGCTCATCGAGAGTCGGAATGCTGTCGCCATCGTCATCGCTATCGAGATGATCCGGCGTGCCATCGGTGTCTGTATCGCGTGATGCGCCGGAGGGCCGCTCGTCGCGCGTCAGCACCGAATCGCCATCGTCGTCGTTATCGAGATAGTCGGGAGTGCCGTCGGTATTGGTGTCGGTGTTCGATCCGCCGACTCGTTCGTCACGGGTGTTGATGCCGTCGCCATCGTCGTCCTCGTCGAGATAGTCGGGAACATCGTCCATGTCCGTATCCATCATTGACCCGCCCGCGTTCTCAACGGTATCGGGAACGCCGTCGCCGTCTGAATCGCCCGGAGCGCTGTTCGCGTCGAGGTAGTTCGGAGTGCCGTCGCTATCGAGGTCGCCCACGCCCTCATCTTGGTCGCTGACGCCGTCGCCATCGGAGTTCGAGTCGAGATAGGCCGGAACGGTATCGTCATCGACATCGCCGCCGAGCGCCGTCTCGTCGACGCGTTCGACACTCGACAAGATGGTGTCGTTGTCGTCGTCGTTGTCCAAGTGATTCGGAATCGTATCAGTGTCAGTATCTACGTTGGCCAAACCTGGTCGCTCGGTCCGCGTCAGATAGCCGTCGCCGTCGTCGTCCTCGTCAAGACGATTGACGATCGTGTCGTCGTCGGTATCGCGATCGCCGCCCGTGTACTCCGTGAGGGTCGGGATGCCATCGTCGTCATCGTCCGTGTCGAGGTAATCGGGCGTCATGTCGTCGTCCGTGTCGAGCGACGACGCGGAACAGACACCTGAGCACTCTACGAAGTCGATGACTCCATCGCCGTCGGTATCGACAGGCGACGAATCACTGTCGAGGTAGTTTGGGATCTCGTCTTCATCGAGATCTCCCACTCCGTCCGAAAGATCCGGTGCACCGTCGTTGTCTGAATCGGTGTCGATGTAAGCCGGCTCGTCATCTAGGTCGACGTTGCCGCCAAGCGCGTTCTCGTCCGACACTTCACGTGCGGTTGAAATCCCGTCGTCGTCGTCGTCGGTGTCGTTCGAATTGGGACGCGTGTCCATGTCGAAGTCGCCGAAGCCTTCGACCATGTCGGAAACGGTGTCATTGTCCGAATCCGTGTCGAGGTAGGCGGGAATCGTGTCGCTATCGATGTCCGAACGAAGCTCATCCTCGTCGAGGATGTCATCGCCGTCCGAGTCCTCGTCGAGATAGGACGGCGTCGTGTCCGTGTCGAAGTCATCGCCAACGCTCTCGTCATCCGAAACTTCGAGTGATGTCGGAATCGTGTCGTTGTCGTCGTCGGGATCCTGATAGTCGTCCGTGCCGTCCATGTCCGAGTCGCGCGGAACGCCGCCCGGGCTCTCGACAATGTCCACAATCGTGTCGTTGTCGGTGTCGCACGTTGCGCTAGGCAAATAGGAGAACGCAATCATGGACGCGCTGGGCACGCAGCCAAGACATTCGTCCGAGGGATCCGGAGTACCAGCTGCCAGGCAGCCGTCACCAATCATGCAAACGTTGACGCCGGCTGCGTGCTCGCAGCGGTCCAGGTCTTCGTTGCAGCTGTCCCCCGTGCACGCGAGGCTGTCGACGCAGTCAATCGGCACGCCGGTGCATGCGCCGCTTCCGTTGCAGACGTCGTCCACGACGCAGAAAAGACCGTTGTCGCAAGTTGTACCGGACGCTTTGGGGGTCCATCCACTTGTGCTCATCGAGGGATTGCATTCCTCGCACTGATTCGTCGGGTTGGATGTGCCGGTTGAAACGCACATTCCTGAGATAAGGCACGAGCCCGCTGTCACGGTCGGCACGCAGGCGTTGTTCATCTCATCGCAAGCGTCGCTCGTGCATGAAAGCGAGTCATCGCAGGTGCGCGTCGTGCCGGTGCACGAGCTTGCGCCGTTGCACGTGTCGATCTCCGTGCAATACAACGTGTCGTCACAGGTCGCTCCCATGGCCTTAGGAGACCATGCGGTCGTAGAGGTGCCCGGCGTGCACGCCTGGCACTGGTTTGCAGGATTAGTCACGCCCGTGGCAGCGCACGTTCCGCTGATAAGGCAGTTTCCGCCGGCGAGCGGATGAATGCATGCGTCGCCCATCTCATCGCAGCTGTCCGTTGTGCAGGTTAGTGCATCGGCGCAGTTGCGCGTCGTACCCGTGCACGAACTCGAGCCGTTGCACGTGTCCACATCGGTGCAGTAGAGGCCGTCATCGCAAGTCGCGCCCAAGGACTTAGGTGAGTACGCAGTGGTGGATGTCGCCGGAATGCAAGCTTGACACTGGTTGCCTGGATTGGTGGCATTGCTCGCGATGCATGAGTTGCTGATGTTGCAGAAGCCTGCGTCGATCGTGTTGACGCACGTGTCACCAGCTTCGTTACAAGTGTCGGTTGTGCATGCGAGAGTGTCAGCGCAGTTGGTCGCGCCGAGAGTCTGATTGCAAGCGCCTGCGGCGTTGCATGTCTCTCCGGTAGTACAGAAGAGGCCGTCGTTGCAGGAGGTGCCAGCCGCCCGGGGGCTCCATGCGTTTCGCGCCGTGCCGGGAGTGCAGACTTCGCATCCATTGGCGGGGTTGACGGCGCCGCTCGCGTAGCAGGTGCTTCCGATGTAGCAGGCGCATGAAGCAACGTCGTCACGGCAGCAAAGCACGCCACCGTTGGTGGAATTTGTCTTGGTGACGTTGGCGATCTCGTTCACGCCGTCACTGCCGCAGCTCCAAGGCGCACCGAGGCTGCTGCAAAGATTGTTGGAGAAGTAGTTGAGAGGAGGGCAGTTGGTGATGCCGGGGCCAACCAATGCACCGCCATAATTTCCGCAGCCGAAAAGGTCGTTTGAGCCTGTAGCGTCGCAGCTGCCGGAGCCCACGCCGCTTTGCTGTGTAACGAAGAAATAGTTGGGATCGCCCATGTTGGCGATGCCCGTGCAGCTGTTCGTGTACGAGGCCGTTGTGATCTCAGCGGCGGTAGCGCAGATGTGCCAGTTGGCGGCGCAGACATCGATCGCGCGGCATGCTGTGCCCGCTGTGTTGCTTCCGTCGTCACCCGGAGTGGTACACGCAGTGCGCGTCACGTTTCTCACATCGGGAAGCGACCACGCTCCTGAGCATCCCGCGACGTTGGGAGACAGACTTATGTTGCTGAACCCTTCACGTGCACCATCGGCACAACCGACGTTCTGTGCGTAGGCAAAACTGCTTGCCGAAACAACCGCGAGGAACATAGCAACACTGAAACAACGTACTGAAATCATCACGCCTCCACAATCTACCGTCGTAAACTACGCGCCTGCGCATATTGATACAAGCAAAGTGTGCGTCGTATGCACCAAGCGCGTGCGATAGATTCCTGCTCCGCCCCACGGGGTGAAGGTTTCTGAAATGCCGTCGACGATCGACCACGAAGTTCGTGACACGCGATGGACCGATACGGCAGACTGCGACGATGAAACGATTCAAGCTGCGTGTCGGTGTTCTTTTCGTGATGTGTTTTGCAACGGCTAGCAATCGAGCGCTCGCGCAGAACTCCGTGGCTCTGAATCGATATCAGCCCGCTGAAACATCGGCCGATGGTTTTGCTTTATCGCGACCCGACGATACGGGACACATGCGTTTGGGCGCGCAGGTTCAGCTCGACTACTCACGCAATCCGCTCGTCTACGAGACGACGCTCGGCGATGCTTCAACCGAGCGCACCGCGATTGTTTCGGACCACTTGGTCGCGCATCTCGGCGTCTCGCTTGGCCTTTGGGATCGCCTGACGTTGAGCCTCGGCGTGCCGATCTCTGTGGTGATGGAAGGCAACGGCTTCATGGGCGTGCCGCCACCCGATGGCACAAGCATCGGAGATCCGCGCATCGGCGCGCGTGTGCGCATTCTTGGCGAGCGAGCTGACATGTTTTCGCTCGGCGCAAGTTTGGTCTTGAGCTTGCCGCTTGCGGGCGCAGCGAACAGCAACATGCGCTACGCCGGAGACAACGCAGTCAACCTGACTCCCAAGTTGCTTGCAGAGCTGCGCGTTGCACGCATGCGCATCACGGCAAACGTGGGCGCGCTGATTCGTTCGTCGTCGTCCGTCGAGAACCTGGACATCGCAAGTGCATTGACCTTCGGTCTTGGCGTGACGATTCCGGTCATGGGCGACGAGCTTGATGTTCATGGCGAGCTTTACGGCGTGACCGAGTTCTCAGAAGCGTTCTCGCGCGAGCAAACATTTCTCGAAGCCCTTGTCGGTCTGAAATGGCACGTCGATCCGAGCTGGACATTGGGTGTCGCCGGCGGGCCCGGTCTCGCGCGCGGTTACGGAACGCCGGACTTTCGCGCTCTGCTCTCGCTTGGTTTCCTGATGCCCGAAAGCCACGCACCCGTGGAGGTTGCCGAAGCGCCTGCGCTGCCGGAGGAAGTGGTCGAGAACGATCGCGATCACGACGGCATTCTCAATGATGCGGACCAGTGTGCGGATGAGCCGGAAGACCGTGATTCGTTCGAGGACGACAACGGCTGCCCAGACGCAGACAACGATCGCGACCGCGTGCTCGATGCTGCCGACGGAGCGCCCAATGATCCTGAAGACGCCGACGGATTCGAGGATGGCGACGGAGTACCGGAGCCCGACAACGATCACGACGGCATTCTCGATGCGGCCGACCAATGTCCGCTAGAGGCCGAGGACCGCGATCGCGTGCGCGACGAAGACGGCTGTCCCGAAACCGACGCAGATTCGGATCAGATCCTGGACCCACAAGATCATTGTCCGCTGCAGTCCGGTCCCGCCAACACGACTAACCCCGTGTGCAATGGTTGCCCGGGCCGCGCATGCATTACCGAAGAAGGCTCGATTCAGATTTTGGATCGCGTCGAGTTCGGAACTGACAGCGACGTCATCTTGGCCGCCAGCAACTCAATTCTCACGGATGTGCACGACGTGATGGTCGCCAATACGCAACTGCTTCGTATCCGCGTTGAAGGCCACACCGACGATCGCGGGAACGACGCTCGCAACCTCGACCTGTCACAACGGCGCGCGCAATCGGTCGTGCGCTGGCTCGTCGAACACGGAATCGCGGCTGAGCGTCTCGAAGCCCAAGGCTACGGTGAGACCAGGCCCCTGCAAACCAACGCTACACCCGCAGGTCGGCAGACCAATCGTCGCGTCGAGTTCCACGTTGTGGATCCGGCGCCGCCAGAAGCCGCAGCACACAACTAGAAACTGCGCAGCGCGTTCCTCCGCGTAAGCCTGCGCGGTCGCGCTGACCCGCTGCTCCGTCATTCAACGGTGATGGCTGGTGAATTTGATTTAAGCGGCGCTTCCGGCGCGCGGTGCGAAAACACGCGCGGACGGAATGTCGTTGTCCACCACACTTGAACAAATCACGGCGTACGGAGCCCCCCATGAAGACGCAGCCGACCACAACCGCGCTATCCATTTTCTTACTGCTTGTCGTCGCATGCGGATCCGACCGAAACGGACCATCGGCATTCGTCGGGAATGACTCTGGGATGGGCGACGAGGATTCCGGGGCTGAAGTTGATTCGGGGGTTGGCGCGACAACGATTGACGCCGCCGCCATGTGCGCGAAAATCACCGCCAGCATTGGCGAATGCTCAGCCGTCAGTGCGTCTGACTGTGAAATCGCGCTGAACATGGCGAACACGCGGGGATGCGGAGCGTGGCTCGACGATTTGCAAACGTGGGTGAGCGGCACGGACGCGCCCTACACATGCCAAACATTTCCCGGCATCCCACCAACGGCGACAATCTCCGGGCTCGCGCCTGAGCTAGCTCAGGTGGGCGACGCCTGCGCAGGTGCGATAGTACGCAACGATTGTTACGGCATCTCGTGCGTGAGCTGGATGGACTGCCCAACCGGCTCAACGTGCAATGATGCGACAGGACATTGCCTCACCAGCGCGTCTTCATTCTGTGCTGGCACGCCATGCAGCTCGTGGATGGACTGCGCGACTGGCGACACCTGCAACGAGGCGCTTGGTATTTGTATTCA
This sequence comes from Sandaracinaceae bacterium, assembly GCA_016712745.1. Classification (GTDB taxonomy): domain Bacteria; phylum Myxococcota_A; class Polyangia; order Polyangiales; family JADJQN01; genus JADJQN01. Next base: position 896,462 of record JADJQN010000003.1, on the reverse strand, counting down.
CAATAGCTAGCGAGCAGGCAGCGTAAGGCGCTCGGTCGCGACGACTTCGTCACGACCGATGCTCAACTTCGTAACTCAGGTTTCGACTGAGCCGACGAGGAAGCCCATGAGGCGTCCGTCTGCTGACTTGCCGACGATGATGAAGACATACAGACCTCGATCGGACGACAAGTCACCGCTCTCGTCGGGGAAACCCGCGCGGAGCATGCGGACGTCGGTCAAATGCTCGGCGACGAGCGCGCGAATCGTGGACCAAGCTGCAACTGTGGCGGCGTCGTTGTTCTCATTCGGGACACACTGGTCGTCGAGGAACTCGACTGCGTCCGCGCGTGAATGAATCGTGTAGGCGAGCGCGTCGGCCTCAACGGCCTCTTCGCCCTCGTTTGAGAAGAAAAAGGCGATGTCGTCGCCGAGCGTTTCTCTCACCAAGCTGATCGAGACCGAGCCATCGCGATCAGGCTCTCCCTGTAGATACTCCGGCACGTAGTCGCTTTCACTCATGTAGTTCGCTGACGCGGCTACTTCGTTGAACCCCGTTTCGAAATCGGTCGGCTCGGCCGCGACACAGCCCGCACCATCGCACGACACGCCTACTTTGAATGCGCCGCGGTCCGAGTTCGAGTAGCCCTTCACGACGATGCGGAACGTGCCCTCACCAAGCTGGACGTCAGACAACGTGGACCAGAGGTTGCTCTCGCTCGTGTCGTCGTTGCGTTCGATGTAGCGGCCCCAGTTCCCCGACGCGCCTTGCTGGTAGAGGTACATAACAGTGTCGAGTTCGCGATCGCTCGCGCGCGTTTCGCCGAGGCTGATGGAAATGGTTGCTTGGTCGACAAGCGAGAAAGTCCAAGACACGGCACGTTGGCTCGCGCTCAACGTGGAAGTATCGAGCGCGAAGTGGCCCTCGCGACTTCCTTCAGTCCATTCAAGCTCGCCTTGATCCGCGATGTTTGAGCCGTCGAGCTTGCCGTCCATGGGCGCATCGACTTCCTCGGCCTTGTTTGACGGAGCCTCGTCGGCAGTTGCGCATCCAGCGAGGCCGGCGAGCGATGATGCAACGAGCAGCATTCGATTGAACTTGGTCATGATCATCTCCTGTGGGGAACTCAATAAACGGTTCGCACGCATCCCTTGAGCAAGGCGCATACCAGGAGGTAGTGGACCGATCAGTCGGAAGATCATGAACGTTTTGCCCACGTCACTTTCCGTCATGACCAGTGGGCTTGCCGTTCGTGGCCCATTGAATGGCGGCGCCTGTCAGAAGCGAAACGGATACGTGACCAGAAATGCGTCCTGAGCAAATGGCGCAAATCGTGCGTTGCGCACAGCGTTCGCGATACACGCGCCTTCCGGCCTGCCGGCAAAGTCGCCTTGCACGGAGACACTTGCGACTGTGCCTGTCGAACCCGTAACGCGAATAAGAGCCGTAGCGTTTCCGTGCTGCGACACCACGCACGCACGCACGCGACTCTCGACAGTACGAATCGCTGCGCGTACGTCGCTAGCGCTCGGGCGTGGTGCAAGTTCCGCCCCAGGAGTGGGGGCCGACACGCGCTCCGTCTCATCGCTGTGCACTCGCGAGTTCTGCGAGCGCTGATGCGACGACGGAGCCGGCGTCGGCGGCGGTGCGCTTGGTTCGATCGCCGGAGTGGGCTTCGGCGTCTCCGCCGGAACTGGCTCGGCCTGTGCGGGCGGTTCAGTAGCGACGCCTTCCACGCCACGCTCGCTCGCACGCTCAGCGTTCGTAGCGGGTTGCATGCGCAAGACTAGGAAGCCCGCCGCTGCCACCCCCAAGGACACCATCAAACCGAGCAGCGCGATCACGGGCGCACCCGACCGTCGCGTCTGTTGAACCCCAACGCTTCGCTCCAAGGGGTTCGCGAGTGAAGGAGCCGCCCACGGATCCGCATTCACCTTTGCGCTTGGGGTAAGCGTTGGCACGACGAAGCTACGTGAGCAGTTTCTGCAGGTGACGGAGCGCACAGACTCGCGGACCACAACCGGCATTCCGCAGTGCACGCACTGGATCTGCATACGGTCACTCTATCAGGCGAGCGGGCACGCGCACACGACGCGCTCCTCGCCATAGTGAGCTTCGGCGGAAGCATGCGTGCTTTCTGGAGGTTTGCCGCCAAGTCACCAAGAGGCGCCGGCAGTGAGGCCTGCTCAAAAGTAAACAGGACTTCTTTTCCTATTTGGGGCTTGAACTGCTGGCGTCTGGTGGTGACTTGGCGGTTAAACCAATCCGTGGGCGGGTTCAGTTGGCTCGGGCGGGAAGGAACCCAGCAACAGCCCCACCGAGCGCTCGTTATCCCCTGCGCCCACCACGCGCGCGTACCGGGACCGGCACGGGAGGCGGCGTGGGGAAGAGCAGTTCACCGACTGCATCGAGGACGTCTTTGACAAACTCTCGCGCGCCATCTGCGATGCTCTTCGAAGCTGCCGGTGAGCGTTTGTCAGTCATCCACTAATCACTATGAGGGCCATGCGCGAATCGTCAATGCCGATACTGCGGCGCAACGAAAATGAGTGGTGCACGCGCGCACCGACGCCGCGATGTGCGCATACGTAGGCATGCGAAAATAGCGTCTAAAACAAGCCGATCGAGAAGTGGAAGGTCCCGAACGGTTCGTAGGGCTCACCGAACGAACAACCGGTGCCAGTGCACGAAAGCGGGGTGGAACGACGCAACAAGACGAAACCATAGTCGAACGCGATCGGTCCAACGGGCGTTTCGAAACGAACACCGAAGCCTGCGGTTGGTCGCAACTTGAGCGGGTTCAAGTTGGCTGCTTCGGCCCAGAGATTTCCAAGATCGAAGAAGATGCCGCCCTGCAATGGACCAAAGAGCGGGAACCGCAACTCGGCGCGCAAGAGCATGAAGGCATCTCCGCCGCGTAAGATTGCGTCGGAGGTGGCTTGGTTGCGCGCAATGAGGTCGGCAAGCTCTTGCGGAATCATCGCGTCTTGCGGATAGCCGCGCATCGTTTCGACGCCGCCCAAAAAGAACTGTCGATTCGGATAGGTTTGCGAATTGGGATCGAGCGCGACAATGCGGCCGATGCGGAACTGCAGCGCGAGCGTCACCCGCGGCATGATCGGAATGTATCCGTTGGCCGTGAAGGAGAGCTTGATGAAGTTGCTGAAGAAGACGCTGTTTTCCGTGCTGAGCGTTCGGGCCCACTCGACTGAAGACGAGAGGAGAAATCCGCGCATTGGCGTAAACGGATTGTCGCGTTGATCGATCGTGATCGACGCGCGTGTGGCGGCGAGCCACGAACTGCCCTCCGGGACTAGCAGCAGCCGCTTTAGACGCAAGTCCGTGGTTTCTTGCGCTAGCTGTTGCAAGGACTTGTTAATGAACAAGCCAAGGTTGTTCTGCTCGAGCTCTTCCGAAATCGACAATGTGAAGTGTCGCGATGGTCGGTAGGCAAGCGTTGGGATCACGCTGAACTTGTTGTAACCGAAGTCGCGCTCGTTGGCGCGTATGTACACAAGGTCGAGCGAGGCACGCGTATTGGGCAGCGCAGGAATATACGGCGCAGCGAATCCGATAGAGACGCGTTGACCGAGACGGTCTCCAAGAACTAGACGCTCGTAGCGCTCCTGGATGGAGCGTTCTACGAAGAAGAACTGATAGCCAAGCTGCACGCGGATGATCGCACTGATCGCGTAGTTGAAAAGGTTGGTGTAGCCGTACTCGACACTCGCGCGCACGCCCTGACCGGTCGAGACGCCTCCCGAGGATTCCAGGTACTGGCTGCGCCTCTCGCTGACCGTGATGATGATGCGCTTCTCACGCTCGGCGAGGTCCTCATCCTCCGGCAAAATGGTTACGCCCGTAAACACGCCAAGATCGAGAAGACGCTCCTCGCTTTCACGCGCCGCCGACGGCCGATAGAGATCGCCTTCATGCAAGGAAATGCGGCCGCGAACGAGCGACTCGCTCGTGCGCGTAAGCCCGTGAATCACGATTTCGCGAATGCGCATCGGAAAGCGCTCGACCACTTGGAAGGTTACTTCAGCCCGCGTTCGGTCTCCGCTGAAGCGAACCGCGGCTTCCACTCGTGCAAAGAAATAGCCGTGCTCGCGATAGAGCTCGAGCATTTTGCGACGGCCCTCTTCGAGCGAGAGGTAACTGAATGGTGCGCCATCGGTGAGCCCGCTTTCCACCAGCAGCTCACGCGCGCCAATGGAGGTGTTCCCTTGAATGTCGGTCGCGAACAGCATGGTGCGCGGGCCTTCAACGACCGGAATGGAAACAGCCGCGCGAGCAGGAGAGCTGCGATTCAATACAGCTGGGCCCACGCGTGCCGAAAGGTATCCGTCGGCTTGGTAGAGCTCTTTGATGTGCTCAATCGCCTGCGTGTAAGTCGGCTCGTAGTATACGCGCCCTGGTTCAACGAGAAATGGCTCAGCCACGCCGCGCTCTCGGCCGGGCAAGTCCTCACTCATCAGCACGCGGGTCGCGACTTCCGAATCGACCGGATACGAAAAGGTCGATCCCTCGAGGTCCTCTTCTAGATAGCTCACCACTTGATCGCGAAGAAGCCTTGTCTGGAAGTGCGTCGCGCCCGGGAACGCGATGCCAATCACTTCCACTTGGGCGCCTGGATGGATCGCGATCACAAGGCGCACCGAGTTCGGCTCCGCCGAGCGCTCCCGAACCACATCGACCGTCGCGTCAACGAAGCCGCTGCGCTGATACATATCAAGCACACGTTCGCGCAGCGTTCGCGCACCGGCGGCACCGATCAGGCGTTCCTCGCCAAGCTTCAATGTCTCCGCGATCTGCTCGCGCGTGAGCGGGTCGTGCCCTCGCAGAATGATTTCATAATGCGGGCCCACTGCAGACGCTACGACGAGAACGCCGCCTTCGAGCAAATTCGCCGGGCCCAAGACTGCTTCAAGAAAGCCGAGCTCACGCAAACGCGCTTCGGCCGCATGCACACCGTCATTGATGGCGCGCCTGTCGAGCGTAGAGCCCACGTCGAGATTGAACTCGCTGCGGATGTCACTCTGAATCGCTCTCGATGGACCGTCACCGGTGAATACAATTCGGGAAAGGCGTGCTGGTTCGCCCTCGTGCACAGTGACTACCAGCACTTTTTGCGCGGCGTTATCGGTGTCGCGCAGCGTCGCTTGAGCTGTGGTGCTTGGAAAGCCCTGTTCGGCATATGCGTCGACAACTCGTGCGGCAATCTCCTCAAGACTGTCGCCACGGATCTCGTCCCCTGCCGCAACTTGCAACGTGCGCTCGAGCTCGTCGTCTTCGATGGCGTGATTGCCGATAACTTCAGCGCGCGTCACGATCAAGCGCGGTGCGATATGCACGAGAATCCGAACGCCATCTCCATCGTCCAACACGTCGAACTGCACATCGGAGAAAGTGCCGCGCGAAACCATGCGCTCGAGCGCCGAGCGAACGAGTGCACGTGAGAAGGGCGCACCAAGTGGGATCCCAACGACGCGCCGGCTTGTTTCGTCCGCGCTCGCACCGCGCAGTTCGATGGCCGTGATGGGCCGGCCTTCGAGGTCACCTGTTTCATCGGCATGCGCTGTCTGGCCCATGACAAAGACCAGGAGAACAGCGGCGATGGCGCGAGAGAGGCTCTGCATCATTCGAATTCGAGACGCCATCGTACGTCAACACCGAGGTTGCCGAGCGAAGAAGCGCCCGTCGTGTTCACGTTATCGTAGGATCCCTGCACGCTGCTCGAGTCGTTCAACCGCCATTCAATGTTGGCGCGCAGGTCGGCCGTTTCGCCGATACCGCGCATTGCACGTACGCGCACTCGGTCTGAGATGCGACGGCCCACGGCGGCTTGGGGTTCCATGCGGCCAGTGCGTACGGAGTACGCGCTCGAGAAGCTAAATTCATCGATCAGCGGGATCGCATTTCGCACTTCGCGATCGACGCCAGTCACCGTAGCGAGCGCTTCTAGCGCCGCGGTCTGCGTGAGCTGGCCGGCTTGGACTTGCTGAGCCTCGGCGCGGGTCATCCCCATCGTAAGCAGCAGCACGATATCTTCCTGCGACAAATCGGGCTCGCTCGACGTAGCCAACTCCAGCGCATCCGCCGTGCCGCGAGCATGAAGCATGATGCGCCACTGCAAGGTCGCAAAATCGCCGTTGCGCCGCACAATGGTCATTGCTCGAACGTCGAAACGCGGATCGATCTCCGACTCGTTGTCGAAATCAATCTTGCCGCGCTGAATTTCGAACACGGCATTGCGCCAGCGCACCGTTCCGCGGTTGACGGCCAGCGTGCCCAAAACTCCGAAGCGTTGATCGGTACCCACGACTCGGAACGGACGCTCCGAGTCTTCAATCGTGAGCTCGGCTTCGATGAGATTATTCGCGACATGCATCGTAGAGTCATCAACCACGCGTAAATCCAAGCTCACGCGATCGGCAGCGGGATCGTACCGCTGCACGTCTTGACGCCGGCGACGCGACAGCTCGTTGAGCGTTTGTCCGAGCTGGATCGGCCGCGTGTACAAAAAGCGTCGGATGCGCACAGTCCCGTGCAGATTGGGAATGCGATCGCCACGTTCCCACTGCAGGCGCGCATCGCCCCCAAAGCCAAGCTCAACTCCGTCTTGGGGCGCAAGCGCGAGATCCCGCGCTGAGAGCTCGATGTTGTAACTCGAGAGCCAGCGTCCTTCGATCGCCGCCGACCCGCGCGCCGAGAGAGTGCCGCCCGCGACGTTGGCGCGGAAATTATCCAAGTCGACGCTGCGCTGACTGAAGGTGAGGCGTCCGTTCAACTCTTCGATAGGCTCGGAGAACGACGCGAAACGAAAGCCCGCGTGCTCGACTTCGGCGGTTCCGTAAACTTCAGGATTCGACATAGGGCCGCTCAGACGCATCTGTAGCCCAATGCGGCCCCGTGCTTCGCTCACCGTTGGAAAGAGGCTGCCGAGTAGGCCGAGATCGATTTCTCCTGTGACGGTCGTCGCCAAACGCTCGAGCGATCCGCCCCCGGCGAGCGAGAGGCGTGAAGCGGGACCGATGAGCTCGGCGTGGGCGATCTCGAATGCGCTGCGGTCAATGCGTAGAGCGATCTCGCCATCGTTGCGCAACTCCACGATGCCCTGGCCTAAGTGCAAATCTGCGATATGGACTTCGCCAGCAAGTGACTCAGCGTCGAGCATGGCACCGCCGGTCAGGTCGATGCGTGCGCTCACGCTGCCGCGCAATGACCCCGATCCGCCTGAGCTGGGCAAAAACGGGGAGAGATCAAATCCGTTCACGTCCAACATGCCGCGCAACGGATGCACATCGGTTTGTCCTATGGCCATATCGACTTTGACATGACCGTTCAATCCTTCGCCGCATACGAGAAATGCCATCGGCCGCGCGAGCGCAGGCTTTGGACCATCGCGGGTTTGCAGAGGCGGGTCTTCGGGCCAACGGCCACGCGCGAAACCGACGCGTGCGTGCGCACAAGGTTCGTTTGCAGGAGGGTCGGTACGGCTCCACTGCGTCGCCGACGTGATCCACGGGTCTGTCTGATCGGTGAGGCGCACGTACGCGCGCGCGTCGCCTAGATGCGTGCTCTGCCATGACAAGCTCGAAAGCATCACATCCATGTTGGCGTGCGGCACATCAAGGTTGCCTGAGATGCGCGCCGTCAAACCAACCGACCCGGCAAGGTCAGGCATGCGATCGCCTATGCCTTCGAGATCGCCGAGGGCGAGGTTGTCAGCCACTGCGGTGATGTCGAGCCGGCCGCCGAGCGCCATGTGCCCGCTGACAGCCACGGTGCCGCGGCCTTTGTGAAGCTCGGCGTGATGGATGTCGAGCTCACCACCTTCGACGCCCTGTTCGTAGTGAAGCCAACGAAATTCGCCTGCGAAGTGCCCGTTTGTGAAGGCGTAGTCGTTGAGGGTGGCCGACGGAACATCGAGATCCATATCGGTCACGAGCGTTCCGGTCGGCGAGTCTTCGGGAAAGCCTTTTGTGAACCGAAAGAGAGTCGGGCCTTCGATCACGCCTTGGTAGGGCTCAAAGCGATCGTCGTGATCGTAGTTCACCATTGCGTAGAAGTCGGACAGGCGAAGATGATCGGCCCGCATGACTCCTGTGAGCTCGACGCGATCGTTATCGAAGTTCAACAAAAAGTCCTCGATACGATAACGGCTTTCATTTTTCGTCGCGCTGATCATCGGGAAGCGCACAGCAAGACCACCGTGCTCGAGTGCCCAATCGGAATGCAAATCCCCAAGTGGCTTGCCGTCGAAGGTAAAGCTGTTCATTCCGATTGTTCCGGTCACGCGCTGCTCGTGGAAGGTTCCCTCGACGAGTGCGGTCGCGGTGCCAATCCCGCCAATGGGGAACTCGACAAGCGGCGTGAGGTCGCTCAGATCTAGATGGTCACTTTCCGCGCGCACGTAGAGCTGATCGTGGAAACCAACGAGAACGTCCGCGCGCAGACGTGAGTGATTCATTTCCGCAGTTAGGCGCTCGAATCGCAATCCGTCTTCACGCACAGAAACATGTCCATCGACGCGCGCGCGCTCGACGCCGATCACACGCCCGGGATTGGCATCGGCGTAGCCACGAGACGTGACGCTAAAATCGTCGCTCTGAGTGTGAATCGTTCCATCGAGGGCCAGCGGGTTTGCGGTCCCACCGAGATGAATCTGCGCATCGAGGAGCCAGGAGACTAAGCAGTTCTCGGTTACTCCGAGTTGGTCCATCAGTTTTTCGAACGCAAGATCCTGCACATCCACCGTGGCATCAATCGGCATGCCGGTGCCCAGGCCAAGTGAGCCGTGGAAGTTGACGATTCCGCCTTCTTTTACGATGCGAACCGCGCCCTGGTGAATGCGCAGTTGATCGCGCGTCAGCGACAAATCGAGGTCACCGTGATCGCCAGCGCCAAACTCCTGCACGATCAAATGGTCATAGCTGACACGACCTTCCCCCGTAGGACCCTGCGCGTCGTAGTGCGCATTGATATGCGCCTCGACCGTACCTTGGATGCTGGGAAGGGTCAGGCCATGAGGGAGACTAGCCAGATGACCCACATCCACGCGCGCATCGACCCGCCCATCGACAGCAGAGCCAAGGGGCATAGGCAAGCGCGTGCGCGAAAGCGCGAGGTGTATTTCTGGCGTCTCGAGCTTGAAGGTGTGCAGCAGGATGTAGCCCGGCGTGACCCGTGCGCGCACTTCGAGATTCGAAATGCGCTCAGTGCCCGTTTGGTGCGTGATGCTTGCGGACGTCGTCACCGCACGTAACTCGATAATCTCTCCGTGGCTGACTTCGACGTCGATGTCAGCGTGCTGCATCTGCGCCGACCCGAGGGGTGCGGCTTCGATGCTCAACGACGCATCGCTGAGGGTGAGATCATCGAATGGGAGTTTGCTATTTCCTGCGGAGGTCTCTGGCAGTCGCGGCCCATTGACGAGCGCTCCTTCGCGAAACACGAGGCGCGTGCTCGGGCGGTCGAGCTCGATCGAATCGAGATCGAGCTTGCCTTGCAGCAAGGACGCAAGCGACGGCTCGATGCGTAGCGAGCTCGCCGAGACCAAGCGACCTTCCGTGGGGTGGTCGATCTCGATGCCACGAGCCACCACCGCAGGTGGAAAGACCTCGACATCGATGGCGCGAATTCGAGCGTTCAGGCCGAGCTCGTCATGCAGCGCAGCGATGGCCAGCGTACGCGCGCGCTCGCGTGCCCACGCGGTCTTGGCGACCATCAAGGCAGAGACCGGCAGCGAAACGATCCCGATCAGGATCGCAACTATCCATCGCTGCCATTTCCTCTTTGATTTCCGTGCCAAAACGGCCTTCAGCCTTGTCGGTCAGGCTAGCATGGTGGCCCTTGCCAGCCCCGTTTCCGACAGGGAGATGACGTGCTTCTGACCCAAATGATTCAACCAATCATTTCAATGGCTTACGCGTTGCATTTTCGCGCCTAATCGGTCGCGAGACGCGCGTAGAGCACCATATCGCATCGCTCGTTCTTGATCTCACGCGCTGAACGCATCACGCCCTCGCGAAGATAGCCGCACTTTTCAGCGACGAGTTGCGACGCGCGGTTGCGAACATCGGCGAGGAGCGTAAGGCGCACCAAGGCGAGATCGTTGAAGGCCCACTGCGATATGAGCGAAAGCGCCCGTGACGCAAAACCCATGCGGCGCATCTCACGCGCAATCCAATAGCCGACTTCGGCCGAGTGCGAACGTCCGTCGATGTCATGCAGACCTATCGAACCAACGAAGACGCCCGTCTCCGCATCCAGAATGGCAAATGGCGCGCCGATGCCAGTGGCGCGGATGGCTTCGTGCGTGTCGAACCAGCCTCGGGCTTCATCTTCGGTGTAGGGCGTCGGGACCACCGTCCAGCGAGGGATCTCCGGATCTTGGCAGGCCGCGACCACGGCAGACACATCCTCGTACGCAAAGGCACGCAGCGTGATGACTCCATCGGTGAGATGCGGATAGGGTGTTCTAATCGAGTCGAGCACGCGCGCCTTGTGTTGCCATGCTCGTCTTGTGGCCCTACCACGTCAAGCAGGACAACCATGGATCCCAACGACCTTCTCGCAAATGCCGGACGCTCCCGCGAAACGACCATCGTCCGTGACGCAGAAGGGCGCTGGTTTCAGGATGGCGATCCGCTCGAGCATCCGAATCTGACGCACGCGTTCGATTGCTGGCTCGAGCGCGCGGAGGACGGCCGCTACTGTTTGCGCAACGACATCAACTGGGCCTACGTGACGATTGAAGGCGCGCCCCTCTTCGTGCGCTCGGTTGCGATCGACGATGGCGGGATCACCTTAAAGCTTTCCGATGATCGCGAAGAGCGGTTGGTCGCGCCTTCGCTGCGCGTCGGGCCCGAGGGGGCGCTCTATTGCGACGTGCGCGAAGGCACGATGGTCGCTCGCTTCGATCGCCATGCAATGTTTTTGCTCGAGCCCTTGGTGGGTGAAGACAAGGAGGGGCAAACACTGCGAATCGGGGGCGAAATAGTGCGCCCGCGAACCGTTGTCGATCCGCTTGCGCTTGTGCCTCAACAATCTTAGCGTGCGCGCATGAAGAGCAGTGAGCTCATCGCGACCTTGATCGCATTGTGCGTTGGCGCTCCGCTCGTCTTCATTTTCGCGCGCGCGGCGGCCGACAGCGAAGTGCGTCGCCGCGAAGCGCCGGCGCGCGCAATGCTCGGCGACGGACCCTTCGATATGCTCGCGAGCGGCGCGACCCCCGAGCAAGGCTATTTCGGCAACGACCGACGCGCGCCCGACTTTACGCTGAACGACCAACGCGGCCTTCCGTGGCGGCTCTCGCAGCATCGGGGCAAAGTCGTCGTGATGAATTTCTGGTCCGTGACCTGCGGCCCGTGCGTCGAGGAAATGCCAACGTTCGAGCAGCTCGCCATGGTCTTGCGTCGCCGGAGCGACATCGAGCTCGTGACGGTTTCGGTCGATGCAGGTTGGGCAGCCGTGTCGTCGGTCATGCCGCCAAACTCGCGGTTGAAGGTGCTATTCGATCCGGAGCGCGCGATCGTACGCGGCAAGTTTGGAACGCGCTTGTATCCGGAGACGTGGATCATCGACGGTGAAGGAATCATTCGAGCGCGCATCGACGGGGCGCGCGACTGGTCCAATCCCATCGCACTCGAGCTTATCGAGTCATTTCTCTAAAACGCGTCTTGCTACTCCGAGAGGAGCGAGTCGAAGAGCGCGAGCCCTGCGCCAAGAAACGCTAGGTCGAAGGCTCCAAGGATGCGCATCCACGCAATGGTCTCCGACATCGGACCGCCGCCGAGCACCTCGCGCGTGGCAACGACGCCTGCAAGCAAAGCCGGCGCGATCAGCGGGAAGAGAACGACACTGAGCATCAGCTCGCGCGCGCGCGTGCGAACACTCATGGCCGAGAAGAGGGTGCCAGCCGCGACAAACGCAAATGTGCCGAGCAAAAGGAGAGAGACGAGGCGACCTATCACCGGCAAAAGATCGATGTGAAAGAGGAGCGCCACCAAGGGTAGAAGCAGAGTCTCGACGATGCATAGAAAGACAAAGGCACCGAGCGCTTTGCCCAAGTAGATTCCCGCCCGCGACGAGGGCGAGAGCAAAAGCGCGCGCATCACGCCTTCTTCGCGTTCGCGCGCCCAGCTTCGACTCATCGCGAGCACACCGGAGAAAGCGAGGCTCAGCCAAAGCACGCCCGGCGCCATGATTCGCGTATTGGTGTCGTCGATATAGAACGACAGTGAGGTGAGCACCGCGATCAGAACCGCGAAGAAGCAGGTCGTGATCAATATCTCGCCGCTGCGTGATTCGATGCGCAGATCTTTTTTGGCGATGAGCCAGGCTGTGCGCAGCGTGCTCATGCGCTTTTGGCCTCAATAACGGACTCGGCAAGACGGCCTCGTTCCAAACGAACGCGCACATCGGCAAGCGAGGTGGCCAGTGCATCGTCGTGCGTAACAAGGACGATGATAGCGCCTCGTGCTTTCTCTTCGCGCACAGCGCTGACGAAACGTGCTTGCGACGCTTCATCGAGACCCGTGGTGGGCTCGTCGAGCAAAAGCAAACGTGGGGTGTGCAAGAGCGCGCGCGATAGAGCGATGCGCTGCGTTTGGCCGCGCGAATAGGTGCGCACGGGTCGATCGAGAAAGCTCTTCGTTTCGAAACGCGCGATGGCGTCCTCGATTCGTTTCTCGATGTTGTCGAGGGCGTACAGCGATCCGAACAGTGTGAGGTTTTCGCGCCCGGTTAGATCGGGATAGAGCATTGCGCTATGCGAAAGAAGCCCAAGACGCTTTCGAATTTCCTCAGCGTTGTCCTTGGCCGTGAGCTCCCCGTAGCGCACATCGCCACGCGATGGACGCATGATGAGCGAGAGAATATTCACGAGCGTGGACTTGCCGGAGCCATTGGGCCCTTCGATCGAGGTAATCGTTCCCGCGCGCAACGTGATATCGACACCGGCGAGCGCGCGCGTGGGCCCGTAGAGTTTGGTGAGGCCCACGGCTTTGACGATGTCGAAATCCACGCGCTGCGAGCGTAACGTGCGCGGCGCCTCTTTCAAAATAGATCGCGCACGATCGAATCGAGCGTCAGCCAGCGTTCGGAAGGCACGCGCAAAAAGCCGTCTTCGAGGACGACGTCGCCGGTGGCAAGCCGCTTTTGGAGCGCCTTTTGCCGCTCTATCAGCGGGTCAATCTTGAGCTCGCTTCGCACATGATCGAGATGCATCCCTTCACGAGTGCGCAAACCAAGCATGAGAGCTTCGCGCACACGGTCCTCGGGCGAGAGACACTCTTCGAAGTCTTCCACTTCGTTGCGCGACGCGTTCTGCATGTAGTGCGCGGGGTCAGCGTTGTTGCGATAGCGACGCGCGCTCGCGCCGTCCGTAGGCAAGCAACCCACCGCGCCCGCGCCGAGCCCGAGGTAGGCGCCGCCGCGCCAATAGTGTTGATTGTGTCGCGCTTCTTCTCCGGGCACTGCGTAGTTGCTCACTTCGTAGGGAAGCAGGCCCTGCTCTGCGAAGGCGCTTCTGCCTTGCGCAAAACACTCCGCAACGTCGTCCTCAATCGCGAGCGGCAATCGCCCCTTTTTCGCGAGCGCACCGAACTGCGTGTTGGGCTCGATCGTGAGCGAGTAGGCCGAGACGTGGCGAAGGCCAAGTGAAAGGAGCCGCGTCACTTCCGCCGCAAAGTCGCTGCCGCTCTGCTCAGGCATGCCGAACATCAAGTCGGCGCTCACCCGAGGCACCTCTTCCATCGCCTCCGACACTGCGCAGAGCGCGCCATCCGTGTCATGCAGGCGTCCGAGATAGCGCAGGCGCGCATCGTTGAGCGATTGAACGCCGATTGAGACTCGGTTGACCCCAATGCCTACGAGCGCTTTGGCCTTCTCGCGATTGAGCGAAGACGGGTTGCACTCGACGGTGACCTCGACGTCGTCCGTAACATGCGCGAACGACTGCAGAATGGCGTTGCGCACGCGCTCGAGCTCTTTGGCATCCCACAACGAAGGAGTTCCGCCGCCGAAAAAGACCGAGACAAGAGAGGCGTCACGCAGGGCTGGCGCACGCATGGCCAGTTCCCTCAGAAGCGCATCGGCGTAATCACGATGCGGAACGTCAGCACGTGAGATCGGCCGCGTGGCGAAGTCGCAGTACGGACACTTTTGCAAGCACCACGGAAAATGTATGTAGACCGAAATTGGCCGCACGCGCAGGAGACTGACTCGTCTCGTGCGCGTGCGCTAGTCGAACGTGGGGTGGTCAGTTACCGGGAACGAAGGTGAAGGGGTAGGTGACGATGGTGGGAGATTCGGTCTGCGGGAAGCTCCAGCGAGCTACTGCTTGAGTGACGCAGCTCTCGACTTCGCCATTGTGCATGGAGCTGTCGGCGAGAACGACACCTTGCACGCGGCCATCGGGTTGAATCACGAAGCGCTCGCTGACACGACCCTCGAGGTCCGGACGCACCATGAGCGCTTGCTCGTAACAGTGACGTACTTCGGGAAGATGACGCTGCACGACGCGGCGGATGTCTTCACGTGAAAGGCCGCCGCTGGTAGTGGGCACGCCGCCAATGGGGTTAGGAACACGCGAACCGTGGTGCATACGTCCCGGAGTGCCGATGCCGACGCCCGGTCCGCCCACACCCGAACAGCGATCCACCGCAGCGGCGCGTCCCAGCTCGCGCACGAACTGCGCGAATTGTGCTTCGTCACATCCGCGGCCCATGCCGCCGGTTCCGAGCTCGCCAACACCGATTGCACCGGCAGTGCAGTTCGCGCCCGGAGGACACGCGCCGCGACCGATACCGATCATGCCGAAGCCACTGCTGCCGGGCGAGAATCCGGGGATAGCGGAGTTGATGTCACCGTACGCATCGACATCAGCGGCTCCGAGGGCGTTCGCCGCTCCGAACGGCGAGCTGATGCTGGAGAGCGATGCGGTGAACGAAGCCAGCGCGCCGAGTGAGTTGAGGTTCATGACTTGAGCCACGGTGAGAGGTACTTCGCGTCGAGTTGCCGGACCACGCACCTGAATGCCGCCACCCGTATGACGCGTCTCGGTCTCTGCGCCTGCTACACCGCTCTCACCGGTCATCGGCGAGCCTTGGGCGCCGCTCTCGCCGGGGGCGTCGTGAGAAAGCTGCTCGAGTCGTTCTTGCTCGACAGCATCAATCGTCACACGAATGCGCTCGGCAGTGCGGCCATCCATGTCGAGCACGAGAGCACCAGCGCGCGGTGGCGCAAAGAAGAGCGCCGCCAAGAACACAACGTGACCAAGAACCGACACGAGCAACCAGCGATGGTCGCTCCACTTCACCATCGGCGAAGTTTCCGCTTTGGGGGTTGATTCGGTGACGCGTGCGAAAAATGAAAACGCGCCGAGCTCGATGCGCACGCGCATATTCTCGATCATGCGCACGCTGCGAGTGCCCATCGCGTCCGTGGGGAGTGTCATGGGATCGATGGCGCGAGCCCCGCTCGCATCATTCATCTCAATCTGTGCAGTGGCGCCTGCGGGAATGCGCAACGTCCATACGTCGCCATCCGCTTCGGCGAGCGTGAATGATTCGGCAACCAACTCCGTCGGCAGCATGAATGAAGCGTCGGTGTGATCTCCGATCGTCACGCTTTTGCCTGCGGGATAGAGCTCTTCTTTTTGCGGGACGTCCGCCCACATCTGAATCACTTCAAGCGCGAGTTTCGGGGATTCCATGAACCACCTCCGCCCGTATTGACAGCAGGGGTGAAGGAAGGTTCCACAAAACACATGATTCTTTGATAGCCCTTGACCCAAGGGCTCCAATGCTTAGGGTAGGGCCCCTTTTCATGGCGAAGCGCGATTACTACGAAGTCCTGTCGGTTGAACGCACGGCGACCATTGACGTCATCAAGAAGTCGTACAAGGCGCTCGCCCTCAAGCACCACCCGGACCGCAATCCGGGAGACGCTGCTGCCGAGGAAGCGTTCAAGGAAGCGTCCGAAGCGTTTCAGGTCTTGAACGACCCGAACAAGCGCGCGGCCTACGATCGCTACGGCCATGCTGGGCTCGACGCGCAGGGCTATCACGGCGTCGGCGACGTCGGAGACATCTTCAGCCAGTTTCGCGACATCTTCGGTCAGGATTTTTTTGGCGACGTGTTCGGCGGCGGGCGGCGTCCGCGTCGCGACCAACCCCAGCGGGGCGGAGATCTCCGCGTCGCCGTTTCGATCACGCTCGCCGAAGCACTCGAGGGCGTAAAAAAGGACATCGAGATCGAGCATCCGTCTCCGTGCGAGACCTGCGACGGCTCGGGCGCAGCAGCGGGCACAACGCGCCAGAATTGTTCGATGTGTGGTGGACGTGGTCAGGTCGCGCAGTCGCGCGGCATGTTTGTCATGTCATCGCCATGTCCTCAGTGTCGCGGCGAAGGCTCTGTTGTCACCAAGCCGTGTGAATCCTGCGCGGGTCGCGGCGAAGTAAACGTGCGGCGAACAGTCAACGTGCCGCTGCCAGCAGGGATCGACGATGGCCAAACGCTGCGCGTGCCCGGCAAAGGGCAGCCCGGAACGCGCGGTGGCCCGACTGGTCACCTTTACGTGACAGTGCAACTTGAGCCGCACGATCGCTATCAACGCGAAGGCGAGCATTTGATCTACGAGATGCACGTTTCCTTCCCGGATGCGGCACTTGGCACCGAAGTCACGATCCCGACGTTGGACGGCAAGACGACTAAGGTGAAAGTGCCCGCGGGTTTGCAACCGGGTGACCACGTTGTGCTCGCAGGCTCAGGCTTTCCGCGCTTGCAGGGCCGTGGTCGTGGAGATCTCGTCGTCATCGTGCATGTGGACATCCCGAAGAAGCTCTCGAGCAAAGCGAAAAAATTACTCGCGGAGCTGCGCGAGATGATCGCCAAAGGCGAGTAAGCCAGTTAGAAGTTGGGGAGCGCTTCGCCGGCGAGCGCCGCGTAGATTCCGTAGGTCTGAAGCACACGACGCGTGTAGCGCCGCGTCTCTTCGTAGGGGATCTCTTCTACCCATGCGTCGAATGACATTGTCGGCCGCTCGCGCAACCAGCGATCCGTTGCGCCTTCACCTGCATTGTAGGCGGCGGGTACGAGGCCCGCGTGGTTCGGATAACGCGCAAGGAGGAAGTGCAGGAACGCACCACCAACGCGCAAGTTGATCTCCGGTCGCTCGAGCGACGTTACGTCGGAGCGCAAACCCAAAGGCTGCGCGAAGCGCCGCGCCGTACCGGGCATGAGTTGAATGATTCCGTGCGCGCCCACCGCTGACACTCCGTGCGGGTCGAAGTTGGTCTCCTCGCGTGCGATCGCTCGCATCAGAGCAGAGGGTACGTGGGCCTCGTCCGCGGCCTCGTCGAGCACGTGCTCAAACGCGAGCGGATAGACCACGCGGTAGAGTGCGCGGGCACGCTCGCGCGGAGCGGTCGTGAGGTACGCGAGGAGGCGGCGCCGCGCGAGCATGGTCGATGACGCAACGTCCCCGGCCTTCTCTAGCATCGCCGCCGTTAGCCAGACCGCTTCGATATCAGCGTCATCGCGGAGCAGGCCCAGCGCGCCAAGTTCTTCTTTCGCGCGCGTAATATCGCCGACTCGCAGCATCGATACCGCGCGCGCAAAAGCATCGCTGTGCATCTCGACGCGCGACGGGAAGGTCAACGGCGGTGCTTGGGTGCTTGGCGCAAGCAGTTCTTGCACAAGTGCTGTGGCCCGCGGCGCGTTGCGCTCTCGTAAACGCGCCCACGCTTGCTGACCATAGAAGCTAAGCGGCATCGCACGGATAAGCGCTTCGTACGCTGCTGCGGCATCCGTCGAGCGGTGTAGGTCATCGAGCGTGCGGGCACGCCAATACGCCGCGCGCCCTTGAATGTCTTCGGCAACCTCCATCGGGCCTTCGGCGATGCTCGCCTCAAGCTCCCGGAGCGCATCCTCAAAGTGACCGGTCTTGCGTGCGGTCCATGCCAAGCGAAAGCGCGCATCGCCGCGCATGTCGCCGTGCTCGTACGACGCGACAAGTCGTCGCAAGGAGGTTACGGCCGACTCTTCGTCGCCATTGTCGATGGCGACGAGCGCGGAGCGATACAAGGCGTCGTCCGCCAGACGATGATCGGGCGCTTCTTGAAGAAGCGCCTGGAAGTTGCTTTGCGCGTCTTCGCGCTGGCCCAGAGAGACCGACGCTTTTGCCGCGCTGAAGCGCGCCCACGCACGGGTGTCATCGGCTGGGCATTCTTCGGTCACGCGAGCGAGCGTAGCGATTCCTTCGGCGCGTTCGCGATGGCGTATCATCGCTTGACCTTGGCGGAGAAGGGCGCGACATCGCTCGTCGCTACTCACATCTCGTCGAGCGGCGATCTCTCCGTACGCATGCACGGCTTCGTCGTGATGCATGGCATCGAAGTAGACATCGGCGCGCACGAACGCATCGCTCACGGCGATCGCTGAAAGACTCTGGCGACGTCGGGACGGGAATGACGCGAGCAGACGCTGTGCCTTTTCCTCGGCGGCGGTCGCGAGAGTCGATGTGGGAATCCGCGACGCGATGCGACGATACAGCGACAGGGCTTCAAGACGCGCTTCCTCGGTCGATTGCGTGGCGAGCCAATCAGCAAGCGGTGCAGCAACGGTGTAGGCCGCGGATCGTGTGGAGGCCGATGCGACTAATGCGCGTAAACGGGGCGCAGCTTCCTCCCAACGGCCAAGCCGTGCGAGGGCAACCGCCTCGAGTTCCTTCGCTCGACGTTGCCCGCTCCATGCGGTGGCAGTAAGCGGTTGAACTTCGCGCAAAATATCCGCGGGTCGATCGACCAGAAGCTCGGCGCGCTCGAGGTGTGCCGTGGCGGCCAGCGGATCGGCCAGAGCCGCCGTTTGCGCGTACGCGTCCAAGGCTGCGCGTATCTGTCCGCGGTCCTCTTCGGTGCGAGCAACGAAGAAGAGAAGTTCGGCGCGATCGCGCCCCTGCACAGTCGACAGCTCAGCACGCGCGATGTCTACCGCACGCTGCGCATTGCCTTCGTCCAGTGCACTGCGCGCACGACCGAGCGCTGAAGTCGCGGCCGGTCGAACCGAATCGACGTGGAAGTTCGTGTCCACGGAGCCAATCGCGAGCTCGGGCGCGATTGTTCCGACATCGGCATCTGCGCCGCCTATCGCAAAGAGCGCGACACCGACGAGCGCAAACATGAGCCAAAGAGTCTTGCGAGAGCGCACGACTCACCGTCGCAACTCTCGCCGATCAGGGCAACTTTGAGGTCGATCGAGCGGCGGCTATGTCGGCGGCCTCATCGTCGATTTGCTTCTCTTCTTTGGCTTTCTCGCTCACGGCCCACGCTTCGTAGTGATTCTCAACCGTTTTGGTCGCGGTACGCGCTTCAATAAGTAGCGCTCGGGCTTGCGCGACCGCACGGTCTGCGACAGCCACATGCTCGTCTTGCAACACGAGCTCTTCGTGAAGGCGCGAGAGCTCTTGCTTGCGGCGCGTTTGCCAATGACCGAGCTGCGCGTGCTCGCCGCCCGACGCTACGCGCGACGAAGCATCGGCGATGCGGTCCTTCGTCATGGCGTCGTGCTTTGTCGCTCGCTCGCTCATCTTCGCACGCGTGCGCTGTACCTCGCCAAGTGCGCCGAGCGTCGCCGCGACCCGCGCCTCGGCTTCGCTCTCTTCGCTTTCGCGTAGTTTGCGAAGTGCGTCGAGCGAGTAGTCGCGTTTGCTCATGGAATGGCCGATGCAGGGCGAGTGCCGCTGCGAGTACCCGTCACGCGCATGTCTGATGCAATACCCGACATAGCGCCCACGCGGCGCCATAGGCCGCTCAACGTACTCTCACCGATCGACTCGATCTCCCCGTCGTGATCGTCGTCATGGGCCGAGAGCGTGCCTTCCAGATGCAAGGCCCGTTGACTTACGTCGAGATTGGCGATGGCAACGAGTGCGCTATCGGCGACCGACTCGACGGCGCGCGAGCATGCAGCCTCGATCAGCGCGGCGTCAGAGACATCGGAGTTGAACTCTGAGTCGGTCCACCATTCGCCGAGGACCTCGCATTGCGCCGCATCAATGATGATCGAGCGAAACTCGCTGCTGTTGGCGCTCTCCAGGTAGGCGCGCGCGAGAGATCCCAGCGGCAGGCTAAAATCAAACGAAGTGATCTCGAGCGCCGCACGAGTCGTCGAATAGGTGCCCTGGCTCAGACTCGTGGGCGCGGGGACGAGGCTCATCGAGATCGGAATCGTCAGACCCATCGACCGCGCGTCAAACGCGGTAAAACGAAGCGCGTCGCGAGCGATGTCGCCGTTCTCGAGCACCTGCAGCGAGGCGTTGAACGCAATGTGAGCGATACCATCTCGGGCCAATGCGCCGACCGCCTCCAATGCGAAACTAGGGCCGGTCTCGTGCGCATCGAGATAGCTTGCAACGGCCGTGTCGATATACATCGCCGCGCGAGCTGTTTGCCATTGCACAAGTGTCTCGGGGTGCTCTGACTCAGTGATGAGCGCATCGACTTGGTCGAGCAAATAGGTCGCTCCATCATCGCGATAGAGCGAGTCGGAACTGGCCCTGAGCTGATCGTAGACTCGCTGCCCGGGCGCTAGCGAGCCAAATGCAAAGCGTAGCTGATACGTACCGGCGCCGTGTGCGGCGGTGTCTTCAAGGATCACTTGCGTAGTCTGAACATCGTCCGCGACAATTGTGACCCCGTCCGTGCACGCGTTCGCGAGCAAAATGTGATCACGATCAAGGCCCTGAATAGCTACGGCGTACGTTACGCCGGCGGGCAGGCTTTCGAATGCGAGCGTCGAATCCGAGGGACGCATGCGTTCGTCGCGATCGGGCGCAGTTGTCGACGTAAGTGCGTTGCATGTCAGTCCGCTATAGAGACGCATCTCGTACTCGACGACCGGCCGCGTACCGGTATAAGTGACTTCGACTTCAAGCGAGCCGAAGCCTGCGTTGCTCACCGAGACGTTCAGGAATGCCGTGTCGGCCATGTCAGCCGTCGCACGGATTTGAAATGACGTTTCGGTGGAGGATCCGATGATGTTGCCAGACACGCGGCCATCCGCGTCGGTCACTTGTTGAGTCGTAAGCAGCGAGGCGTCGTTCGCGTGACCGAGAATCGCGAAGCGAACCGTCGCGTCCTCGATCGGGGCGCCGGCTTCGTCGGTATAGCGAAAGGTGAACATGGCGGTCGCGCCTCGCTCGACCTGGACGTCGGAGTCAGGATCCGCGACCAAGTGGAACGGGTTCATGACCACGCCCGCGTCGTCGTTGGGAGGCGGGGTCTGGCCATCCGAACCACCGCAACCGGCAAGCGCAACGCACCCACAGATAAGCACACAACAAAGTCTAAGGGACATCCTGCGAAAGAGTGTAGCCATCCCAATGCGATCCAGCAAAGAGACGGCCTTCTACGGAAGTGCCGATCGTGTTACACGCGCAGTTCCTGTGCATTACGCGCTTCAAATCGGCATGCGGTATTTGCGCTCGAAGAAGCGTTCGACCGTTTCGGTCATCACCTTCATCGCGATCACCGGTGTTGCGCTGGGCGTGGCTGCGCTCTTGTCGGTGATGAGCATCACGTCGGGATTTCAGGACGAGTTTCGCGCCAAGGTCCTGGGCGTCAATGCGCATGTGCTGGTGATGAAGTACGGGTTGGATTTCTCGGAGTACCGCGATGTGATCGCGCGTGCCCGACGCATGCCCGAAGTCGCCGGAGCAGCACCGTTCGAGATCGACGAGATGATGCTGGCGCACGGCGACCGCTTGTCGAATGTGCTTGTGAAGGGCGTGGACCCGGAGCTGATGCCGACCGTGCTCGATCTGCCGCAGCAGATTGTGGAAGGCTCGATCGAGGGTCTTCGGCGCCCCGGGGCGTCACCTCCTCATTCTGCGCGAGACGCGCTTCATGAGTCCGAGGAAGAAGAAGCTGAGCTCGACCGCTTCCTGCAAGAGCTCGCTCACGGCGATGGTGGGGTCGCCGCGGTCGCGAATGCATCGGCTGATGCTGGCGTGCCAAGTGGCGCGATGGCGGACGCGCCCGCGGAAGTTCTTCCGACGGTGGAAGTGCCAACGCCTGAGCAGGTAGCGTTGGCCCTGCAAAACATGGAGCGCCCGACGCTGCCGAGCGATGAGTTCGAGCAGGCGCGCTTTCGCGAGGCCGAGCAAGCGACGGCCGAAAACGATGACGAAGTACTTCCCGGTGTCGTGATCGGGATTTCACTTGCGCGCACGCTCTCTGTGCACGTTGGGGATCGCGTGCAGGCAATCTCGTCGCTCGCTGGCTTTGACCCAGCGCTCTTTCGTCAGCAGTCAGCGGCACCGCGCAATCGGGACTTCCGTGTCGTCGGAATCTTCCAAGCGGGCTTTCAGGAGTACGATACGCGACTCGTGTATGCCGATATCTACGAGGCGCAGGCGCTTGCGGATCGCGGCGACACCGTGACCGGGGTCGAGATTCGCTTGCACGACCTAAACCTTGCGCCGCAGGTGGCCGCTACGCTGGAGCGTGATTTGAGCGGCCCCTATCACACCCTGGACTGGGAGAGTTTGAATCACAACTTGTTCACCGCGCTGCAGATTCAGAAGATCATGCTCAGCTTGGTGATTGCCGTCATCATCTTCGTCGCGGCGTTCAACGTCATCGCGACATTGATCATGGTGGTGCTCGAGAAGAAGCGAGAGATTGCGATTCTCAAAGCCATGGGCGCGAAGGATTTTACGATCCTCTCCATTTTCCTTTTGCAGGGCACCGTCGTTGGCGTGATAGGCACGGTGATCGGGCTCGTGCTCGGCGGGGGCATCTGCCTCTACCTGACCAAATACGAATTCCCCCTCGACCCGAAGGTCTACCTCATCGACCACCTTCCGGTCCGGGCGAGCCCGACCGAGTTTCTGCTCACCATCCTGATCGCTGTGGTTATTTGCGTCACCGCGACCTTGATCCCGAGCTGGTGGGCGGCGCGCCTGCTCCCGGCCGACGGCGTCCGATACGAATAATGCAGACTGCTTGACACTCAAGCGAGCCCAAGTTAGATCGCCCGCCTGCCGTTTGCGGGAATAACTCAGCGGTAGAGTGCAACCTTGCCAAGGTTGAAGTCGAGGGTTCAAATCCCTTTTCCCGCTCCAGTAATAGGAGAGGACCCGTCCTCTCCCTCATTTTGGCAGAGCCAAAATGAGCCTCCCTCTCCTGAAGGAACCTTGCAGGTTCCTCGCCGCTGCCGCGCCTTCACCTCCGCCGTGACTTGGTGAGGCGGGTTGTGGGCTTGGGACCCGTCCTCTCCCTCATTTTGGCAGAGCCAAAATGAGCCTCCCTCTCCTGAAGGAACCTTGCAGGTTCCTCGCCGCTGCCGCGCCTTCACCTCCGCCGTGACTTGGTGAGGCGGGTTGTGGGCTTGGGATCCGTCCTCTCCCTCATTTTGGCAGAGCCAAAATGAGCCTCCCTCTCCTGAAGGAACCTTGCAGGTTCCTCGCCGCTGCCGCGCCTTCACCTCCGCCGTGACTTGGTGAGGCGGGTTGTGGGCTTGGGACCCGTCCTCTCCCTCATTTTGGGGCTCTTCTCTTTTGATGGTGGGTACGCTTCGTAAGTGTGCTCAGGCGCGAGGGCGCAGGAGTCGGAGCCGGCTCGGTGTGCGTTACGCGGTTGGACGAATGCTGCCGACGCGCTCTGGCGCCGTGCCGTTTGTATCGAGCCAGCTGAGGAGTTGGCGGATGCTGCCGGTTGCGAGTGCGATGCAGCTGTCGGCGGCGCCGTAGTACATGAAGATCGTGTCTCCGTCGGCGCCAAGTGTGTAGCCGCACGGAAACGCGACGTTGCCAACGTCTCCGAATTTCTCGTAGGGCTCTTCGGGTCCGAAGATCCATGAATCCCCACGCAGGATGCAGACGTCCGGTTGGTCGAGCGCCATCAAGGCAACGCCCAGGCGGTAGAGGCTGCCGGAGGCCGTGTTGCGAACGCCGTGATAAAGCATCAACCAGCCACGCGGTGTCTCGATGAGCGGAGGCGATAGACCGATCTTATTGGCGTCCCACCACGAGCCGCGGCGCGCTTGCAGAACCAGTTTGTGATTTCCCCAATTGTGAAGATCGGGCGAAAACGAAATCCAAATATGTGCACCTGTGTCGTGAATCGGGCGATGCAAGAGCGCGAAATTTCCGTCGATGCGTCGCGGCAGTAGCGCCGCGTCTTTGTCATCGGGCTGCATCACGACGCCGTAGCGCTCGAAGGTACGAAAATCAGTGGTAAGTGCGAGCGCGACGCCAGGTCCGCTCTTGCCAAACGCCGTGTACGCAATCACGTACTTGCCGAGCTCTTCCACAAAGGTGATACGCGGGTCTTCGATGCCCCAGAGCTCTTCGGGGAAGTATTCGGGGTCGGGTAGCAACGTCGGTTGCTCATCGATCACCCAAGCGTCAATCCCATTTACTGAACGCGCGGCGCAAAAGTGGGAGTGACCGCGGCGATCTTCGACGCGACAGAGCAATAGAGTGGTCCCGTCCTGCAGGCGCGTCGCGCCGGCGTTGAACACGGTGTGAGCCGGATAGGGCCAGTCCTTCGCGCTCAGAATCGGATTGCTCGCATGTCGGACGAACAGCGTTTCGTAGGCTTGCTTGGTCATTGTGTGAGCTCTCTTGGCGGCGGAATTGAATTGGTGAGTCGATCTGCGGACCGCATGTCGAGAAGGCTCAACAAGAAAGAAAGAGTGGATTCCGCGCCGCGGTTTTCATTCACGCGATCGGCGTGCAGACCATCGCGGCAAGCGCCGCTGGCATCGTCGTACAAAGGCTTTTGAAGATGGTTCTGGCCAAGAAACCAATTGAACGCCGCGCGCGCTCGTTCAAGCCAGATCCGATCCCCGCTCACGCGGTAGGCGTCCATGCTGGCAGCGATCATGGCGCACGCTTCAACCGGTTGCTGATCGAAATCCGCCTTGGCTTGCCCTCGGCGGTAAAATCCATTGGAGCCGACTGGCGAGAAGTAGGTGTCCATGCATTGCACAGTCCACAACCATTCGAGAGACTGCATTGCCCGCGCCAGCATCTCTTCGTCACGCATGGCGGAGCCCGAGACGAGGAGCGCCTGCGCCAGGCGCGCGTTGCAATACGTGAGATGATCTTCGAACCAGGGCCATTCTTGCGTCGCAGTTTGCTGAAGAATCGACATTAGCTTGCTGGCCATCGTCATTCGCAACTCTTGCACGCTCATGTCGCCGTCGAAGGCACGAAGGTATTCATGGATGCCTAAGAGTGTGAACGCCCAGGCACGCGGACTTGTAAAAGCGGAAACGACCGGCAGCGAATCGTGAAAGAGCTGACTCGCGAGTGTTTGTCGTCCTGGGTCGCGCGAGCGACCCACGACGCTACCCAATGCCCAGACGGCGCGGCCGTGGCTGTCTTCCGAGCCGCACTCCTCCGTCCACTGACGAGAGTAAGACATAAAGTTGCGAAAGCGCCCGGTGCCGCGATTGAAAGCGTGGCTCACGAAAGCCATGTAGCGAGACGCTAGCTCGCGCACGACTGAGGGGGGAGCGTCTCCCGACTCCTCAACGAGCGCGGCCAGCAGAAGCGCGCGCGCGTTGTCGTCGAGACAGTATCCGTCTTCGTAGCGCGGGACATTGAACGACGCGTGCTGAAGGATCCCAGTGCTATCGGTCATCATGCGAATATGGTCGAGGTTGACCTCAGGCAGCTCCGAAGGTCGGCTCGCGAGCGTCTTGGCTTGAAAGACATTGCGCAGGCGGTCGGTGTGCTCGCGTTTTGCTTGCATGAAGGTCTGAACGTAGCGGCGCGCGACCGCGGGCCAGTGCATCGATTGACCGTGCTCAATGGCACGTGCACACAGAGCCTGGCGCTTGGCGTCGTTGCCAAGCAGGTCCACGACTTCGCGCGCAATCGCGTCCGGATCACGCCACGCAACCAAAATCCCGCGGCCGTCAGCGAGTAGCTCTTCCGCGTACCAATACGGCGTCGAGATCACGGCTTTTCCGGCGCCTACTGCGTACGCAAGCGTGCCCGATGTGATTTGCTCCGCCTTCAAATAGGGAGTGATGTAGATGTCCGCGCACGCGAGAAATTCCGTGAGCTCGTGCTGACTCACAAAACGATTGTGAAAAATCATGCTTGATGCGACGCCCAAGCGCTGCGCACGATGCTCGAGCATCGATCGGTAAGCTTCGCCGTGCTGCTCTTTGACGTGTGGGTGCGTAGCTCCCAGCACGATGTAGACGGTGTTGGGAAAACGCTCGAGAATTTTTGGCATCGCGTCGATGACGTTCTCAATGCCCTTGTCCGGCGACAAAAGGCCAAACGTCAAAATGACAGATTTGCCTGCGACGCCCAGCAAGTCCTTGTCGCCCGCATTGAATGGCACGTTGGGAATGCCGTGAGGGATCAAATCGATCTTGGTGAGGGGCACGTCATGCACGCTGCGCAGAAGCTCGGCGCCACGCGCGCTCATGACGACGATACGTTGCGAGAGCTTGGTGAGCTCGTCCATCACGCGCCGCTGATGCGGGTTGGGCTCGGCGAGAATGGTGTGCAGCGTGGTCACGATAGGCATGCGCAGCTCGCGCAAGAGCGAGAGCAAGTAGCCGCCCGCTTTGCCGCCAAAGATTCCGTATTCGTGCTGAACGCACACGATATCGACGGCGTTCACGTTCAGAAAATCCGCTGCGCGGCGATACGCTGACAAATCGTTGTCCGCGATCTCGAATCGGACGCGTCCCGGATAGGCGTGATGCTTGCCCGCGTCGTTCATCGCAAGAACAAAGCAATCGACGTTGGGCACCTCGCTCGTAAGAGCGTCGGCGAGATCGGTTGTGAAAGTCGCGATTCCGCAGCGGCGTGGCGCGTGGTTACCCAGCAAGCCTATTTTGCGGACGGATGCGTCCGCGGTATTGGACGCGCCATTCGCGTTGCTCGCCTTAATGATTGACTCCTGCTTTGTGCATCGCACAGGCGAGGGCGACGCGCTACTCGTATTTCTGACGCGCTAATCGCCGCGCTTGCGATTGAAGTCCGAGGGCTTTCGGAATCGCGCGACGGCCGGAGCTGCCAAGCTCGAGATTCCGCTTTCGATTCTGGATCCACGGCGCGCGGCTGCGATCGTACGAGATTCTCGCGTCCGGCGTGAATATGCCCGCACGGAGATAGCCTGGCCGTTGACTGTTGGCAGAGCGCACCAATATCTGGCGCGTGCGAGCTCTGATAACCGTCGTGCTTCTCTCGAGTGGGCTTATGACGCTCACGCTAGGCGCGAGTGCCGAAGACCTGCCGCGCGAGCCCTTGATTGCAGATGCGCGTGCGGCGCAGCCCTATTCACGGCGCGGCGCGGTCGGCCTCAGCTTCGATCTGCTTCCACAGCGAGTGGTCGAAGCGGAAGCGCAGCAGCTTCCATTCGCCGAGGGCTTCTTTCGCTTGGCGCTGCCCCATGCGTTTTCGTTCGAAGTGCGGGCGGGTGCCGTACTTCTATACAACCACCTGCAGATGGGCGCGGCCTGGTCGTTGCCTGTCTATCGATGCGCGTTCTTCTTTGGCTACCGTATCGGAGCGTGGGTTGGGAGCGCTCGTTTGCAGGGCTACGATGCGGACGGCTTTGGTCTGACTCACACACCCTCGGTGGGCTTCTCTTTTTCCGTGGGAGGAAGTCGCGTCAGCCTTCGCGCAGAGCTCCATCTCAACTTCCCGCAGCACATTCGTTTCGGAAGTCGCAGTGTCGTCGTGAATGTCGCGCCGGTGTCCGGTCCCTCGTTTGGCGTGATGGTTGAGACGCCGGTCTTCCGCGACGACTACGTCTACTACGGCATCACTCTCAATTACGCGACGTACGACGCCTTGAGTTGGCTTTCGTTCACCGACATTCCCGAACGCTCTCTCTACCCAAGTCTGGTGGCGGGCTATGAGTTCTAGTCATTCATTTCTACTCGTGCTTGTTGTGGCGCTCAGCTCCGCTTGCGAGCCGCCAAGTCCTTTCGTGCCTCCGGACTTTGGCGAAGAGAGCTTGCTCCGCACAGCCACGCCCCTCCCGCGCGAATCGTATGCGGGGCTCGAAGGAAATTACCTACTGAGCGGTGACGCACATGGTTTCGGACAACGCGTCGTGCTGCGGGGTACGCGTGTGGGCTTGTCGCTCTTTGGCAACGACAACGGCGCCTACGCGAACATGCGCGCGGGCTGTTCGGATGGGGGAACACGCCTGGTGCTCGAAGGCTATTGGCGTCATTCGACTGGCTCCGACGCGGGACTTGTACGACTCTTTGTTGAAGGCGAGGCGATCGCAAGCGCGCTTTGCGCGGGAACGACGGTGCCGAGTCGGGCGTCTTTACGCGGAAACTTCACCGACAACGACGATCGCGATGTCGGGTCGAGCAGCACACTAAGTTTCGATCGCCCACTTGTGCCCGGCACTGAGCGCTTTCACATCATCGTGCACTCGGGATGTCGTACCGTGGATGATTGCGGCGCGTCCGAGAACACGATTGAGGCAATGCGTCTCGTTGAAGGCATGGGTGCAACCGGCATCGAACTCGACGTGAACCTCACGGCCGATGAGGTTCCTATTCTCTTTCACGACGACAATTTCAGCTCGCGTCTCGTGCGGGGGCGTGACTGCGTGGGACCGGTGAACGAGTTCACTCTCGCGGCAGTACGCGAGTTGTGTGCAGCAAAGTACGGCGAGGCTATCCCGACGCTTTCTGACGCCCTGTCCGTCATTATAGATGAGACCTTGCTCACTCGCGTGTGGCTGGACGTGAAACAGCCGGAAGCCCTTGCGTCGGTCATGCGCGCTGTCGAAGAGGCGCAGCTGCGTGCCGAGCTTGCTACGCGCGACGTTCGCATCGTAGTTGGCTTGCCCGACCTAGATAGCCTCGAAACGTTTGTAAGCCTGCGTGGCTCACGGCCAATCCACTGCGTCTACGAGATTGAACCCGAGCAAGCAGTCAGTGCGGGCTGCGCGATGTGGGGTCCTCGTTGGACGCGCGGCCCATCGACTGACAGCGTTCGTGCGTTGCAGAGTCAGGGTATCGAGGTCGTCTTTTGGACCATCGACGAAACGGATTTCATCGACGAAATTCTGCGCAGCGCAGGGCCCAATGGCATCGTCACCGATCGTCCTGGCGTGGTGCTTCAACGCTTGCAAGAGATCGGTGTCCTGGCACCGGAGTTCGCTCTATGAGTTTGCCGACACGATTTTTCGCCATAGCCAGCAGCCTTCTGATCGCCGGTTTGAGTGAGCGCGCGTTCGCTCAGCAGGCTGAGGCCGCTCCTGCGCCCACACCAACCACGTTCGCAGTCGAAACTGATCTTACCCTTGGCATCGCGGGCTCGGGTTCGTTCGCCTACAATCCAGCGCGCGAGTCTGCTGCGGAGCTCGGAGGCCCATACTTCGCGCTTGGCGCCACAATGCGGTCCCTGTACTTCGTCGCGCCCTATTTTGAAATCGCTTACTATCCGATCTTCACCAGCACGCCCAGCTCTGGCACAACGACAGCCGCCAATCTAAGCGCGCTCTCGATCGCGCTTGGCCCCTCGGTGGACGTGACCCCGTGGCTGCGCGTTCGAGGCGAGCTTAGCTTCTTCCGCACATTCCTAGAGGCCAACGTCGGCGGTACGGCCGTTACGCCCGCACGTTGGAATCTTGGCTGGTCGATCGCCGCGAGTGTGCGGCCCGTCGCCTTCGGTCGCATCCGCATGGGTCCTGAACTACGCATGCTCGTCATTTCTGAACCGTCGATCGTGACGATCGTGCTGGGCATCAATGGGAGCATCGACGCCCTACGCTGGTGAACCTTGATTGACTCGTTGTTTCGATGAGCATCTTGTAAGATTGTGCGCGTGACTAAGTCCGCTCAATCTCTCGAGTCGCTCATTCTGGCCCGCACGCAGGCGGGTGCCGACACCGCGTCGATCGACAAACGCATCTGGGATTTGTTTGGCGAGAACTGGTGCATC
Source organism: Sandaracinaceae bacterium (assembly GCA_016712745.1). GTDB lineage: Bacteria > Myxococcota_A > Polyangia > Polyangiales > JADJQN01 > JADJQN01. The sequence continues at coordinate 866,530 of JADJQN010000003.1, read as the reverse complement.
GTCTTTACCGACATGTGCGGTTTCTCTCGGCGCTCGGCCCAAGCTGGCATCGTGCCGTTCTTGGTCTTGATTCATCAGATGAAACAGATCTGCACGCCGGTGTGGGAGAGGCACTCAGGCTTCGTGCTCAAGACCATCGCCGACTCTCAGCTCATTCTCTTTCGTGAGCCGCGCAAGGCTATGGCCGCGTGCATTGATGCGCAGCGCGCGCTGCACTCGCACAACCTCGACGTGAAAGAACCGGATCGCATCTATCTCGGATGCGGCATCGGATACGGGGATGTGCTCAAGCTTGGCGACGACGAAGTTTTTGGCATCGAGGTAAACTTTGCGGCCAAGCTAGGCGAAGACATCGCGGGAACCTACGATGTGCTTGCAACGCCCGGTGCCGCGAAAAAAATCGGGCGCATGAAAGGCATCTCGTTTCACGAAGTCAAAGGCGGACGGCTTGGCGGTACGAAGAAGCCCTATTTCTCCGTGAGCTACGATGTGAACGAGGAATCGGACCTGCGCAAGAAAGCCAAACACGCGCGCGTTCGCTTTAAGTAAGATCGGGACGGTTGTCCCCCATGCCCGTCGCCCAACCCATCGAGTAACGCGCATTGACGTCGCAGCAACTGTGGAGGCGCAGCACGCCGTCTGTATCGCGAAAGCGGAAGCCGTCGATCCCGAAAGGTCCGAAATAGCCTTCGGCAAGGAGGGAAGATGCTACACGCTCGGCCATCGCTCGGATGCGGTCTCGCTCATCGATCGCAACCTCGTCGGGCGCTGCGCGCCGCGTGCGGAGCCATGCACCCTGTTCGTCGCATTCTTGAATCGTTAGCTCGCCGAGAGTGAGCTTTCCATCGCGGGCGAGATAACCATGCTGTCCGAAATCGAGAGTGCGCTCGACCCAAGGCACGAGCTCAACACCCTCACCCACAGAGAAGCTCGCGTGTAGCCAGCGCAGAACGTTCTCGGGCAACGTCCCGCGAAAACGTTTGCGCCCTCGACCCGCAAATCCAAATGGCCGCCGCACCATCCACGCTTGCTGCGAAGGTGCGCGCTGCATCGTCGCCGTGAGCGCGCCCACATCGCTTGCGTATGCCGCGTGAGGCAAACGGTCGGGCAGCGAGTGACAGAACGCGCGATGATTCACGCGTCGTAGGATGTCGAACGAGGGAGCCGCTGCGACCTTCACGCCGAGTCGCGAAAGCTCAGCGATGGCAGTTGGCGTTGGGCAGAATGCGTAGCCCACTCCCGGTGCACCGTCGCGCGAAAGGCCCGCCGCGCGCGCACGTAGATCTTCAAATCGCGCGGCGATCACTTGCGGTCGTTGATAGTTCTCGCCGAACTCGAGCTCGAGATCGGCGTCGAAGTTCAAGACCCAGGGGGTGCGGGTTTCCATGCGCGGAGCTCCGTAAGGAAATGGGGCGTGAAACCAGCACGGGTGCGAGCTTCGACGTTGAGAGGATCACCGCGCATGGTCATCGGCGACATAGGCGCCGGTAGCGTAGCAAGCCAAGCGTCGAAGGTCGGCGCTACGCCAAACTTCTCGAACCAGTGCAGAGCAAAACGAACGTGCGCAACTTCTTCTGCCCCAACAGTCTCCTGAATAAGAGCGCCGGCTTCATCGCCGACCTCGCGAAAAAGTTTCGCGAATCGCTCGGTGTGATCTAAGTTTCCGCCTTCGAGGCCAATGCCAATCGATGCCACAAATTCCTGCTCGTTTGCGGCGTTGGGGATGCGCTCCCAAAACCAATCGCGTACTTGAAACTCGCCGACGCCATAGCCAAGCGATTCGATGTGCGCATGATACAGAGCCATGTGCCGAACTTCGTCTTCAGCGATCTGTGCAAGCCCTCGTCGAAACGAAATCGGCGCGTTTGGAAAAGCCAAAATCGCCCAGCACATAAGCTCGGCGGCCTGAAGCTCATGATGCAAAAATGTATGTAACAGTTCCGCGCGCCGCGCCGGCTCGCGCAGCGCGCCTTTGCGCGGTGCTTTGCGCGCATGAGATACGACGCGCAACTCGCCGGGGCGCCCTGGCACATCGACGCGAAGTCCGACAAATTCTTGATCGCTCTCGCGCGGTGCCCTATCTGGGGAGAGCTTGTGCTTGAGGCTTGTCGACACCACATAGTCGTATGCCCAGCGCTCAAGGGTATCTAGCTTAGGAAGCACTTAGGGAGGATCCATGAAGTTCAAAGTTGAGAAAACCGACGCTGAGTGGCAGCAGGCGCTGACTCCCGAACAGTATGAAGTCGCGCGAAAGAAGGGCACAGAACCCGCCTTTACCGGAGCATATTGGAACTTCGAAGAAAAGGGCGCCTACAGCTGCGTGTGCTGCGGTGAGCCGCTCTTTGAGGCGGATACCAAGTTTGATGCGGGCTGCGGATGGCCAAGCTTCTTCCAACCGATCGGAACTGACTCGGTTGTTTACGATGAAGACAGCACCTATGGCATGTCACGGACCGAAGTGATGTGCGCGAAATGTGGCGCTCATCTCGGACACGTCTTTGACGACGGCCCCCAGCCTACCGGCCGCCGTTTCTGCATCAACTCCGTATCGATCGTTCACGAGACGGACAAACCGAAGAGCAAGTGAGCGTCGCCATCGAGCCCCTCTTTGTGCGAGACTAGGGCGTATGGCGAATCCGTCGACTACGGCGTGTGATGAATGTGGATCCCCGTTTGTACCTGGCGTCTCCTCCATGGATTCGCTCTGCGCCGAGTGCGCGCATGTGCTTTACGGCAAAGCGATGTGCACTCACCCGATGCACGAGACGTCGTCCGAGAAACGCGATTGCACCCGTTGCGGCTGGAATGGCTCTCGCTCGGAGCACATTAAGAAGTTTCTGGCCGACCGTGGCACAACCTAGCTGCGGCCCTCGAAAGATCATTGGATCTAGGAGCCAACGTTTGCGAGGATGCGCGTGCCTATGGAAAACGAGCTCGAGCAGCTGAAGACGCGCCTTACCGAGATTCACGATTTGCAAAGCGCAGCGGCGGTGCTCGACTGGGATCAGGCGACATACATGCCAAGCGGCGGCGCAGAATCGCGCGGTCGGCAACTCGCAACACTGGCGCGCATCGCTCACGAACGCTCCGTCGATGACGCTCTCGGCAAGCTGCTTGAGACGCTGAGTCCCTTAACGAGCACGCCTACAAATACGAGCACTGATGCAAGCCTGGTACGCATGGCGCGACGGGACTACGAGCGCGCCACCAAGATCCCCCCAGCCTTCACCTCGCGCCTCTACGACCACATGTCGAAGAGCTACAACGCGTGGACCGAAGCGCGTCCCGCCAATGACTTCGCGCGCATGCAGCCGATTCTCGAGAAGACGCTCGACCTGAGTCGCGAGATGGCGTCGTTCTTCCCAGCGACCGGCCATATTGCCGACCCGCTTATTGATGCGTCCGATCCGGGAATGTCGGCGACGTCGGTGCGCGCACTTTTCACCGAACTGCGTCGTGAGCTCGTTCCACTTGTGGAGGCAATCGCAAGCAGCAAGCAGATTGACGATACATGCCTTCAGGGAAATTTTCCGGAAGCAGTGCAGTTGGCGTTCGGCGAGAAAGTTGTCCGCCAACTCGGATACGACTTCACACGCGGTCGTCAGGACAAGACGCATCATCCGTTCATGACGCGTTTCGCTCTCGGGGACGTGCGCATCACGACGCGTGTGAACGAGAAGGATTTGGGCGATGCCCTCTTCGGCACGATTCACGAATCAGGCCACGCCATGTACGAGCAAGGCACCGCCAAAGTTCTCGATGGATTGCCCATTGGGCAAGGCGCTTCGGCCGGCGTGCACGAAAGCCAATCGCGGCTCTGGGAAAACCTCGTCGGCAGGTCGCTCGCGTTCTGGACGCACTTCTACCCGGCGCTTCAAGAGGCCTTCCCTAGCTTTCGCACGGTGCCGCTCAAAACATTCTACGCCGCGATCAACAAAGTCGAGCGCTCGCTCGTGCGCGTCGATGCCGATGAGGTCACGTACAACTTGCACGTGATGATACGTTTCGACCTTGAGCTCGAGATGCTTGAAGGAAAGCTCGCTGTGCGCGATTTGCCCGAGGCGTGGCGCGCTCGCTACAAAGCAGACCTTGGTGTGTCGTCACCGGACGACAAGAACGGCGTGCTTCAGGACGTGCACTGGTACTCATCGCCCATTGGCGGGACGTTTCAGGGCTACACCATTGGCAATATTTTCGCCGCGCAAGCCTTCGCCAGTGCGATCAAAGCACAGCCGAGCATCCCGAGCGATATCGCTGCTGGCAACTTCGCTCCCTTGCGCGGCTGGCTCACCGAGCATCTCTACAAGCACGGTCGCTGCTACCTGCCGGAAGAAGTCATGAAGCTTGCGACCGGTGCACCGCTGCACATTGCGCCCTACATGAACTATCTGCGCACGAAGTACAGCGAGCTCTACAACCTCGGCTAATCACGAAGCGTGCGACGGAGGTGTGCAATCTCCTGGCGCAGCGGAACAATGAAATCCCAGCTAAGTGTGCGGGTGTTCGTCGCATAGGCGCGCGACACATGCCACTTTGAAAGCGATAGGCGCGCTATTGCGCTTACGAAGTTAGCACCCGCAAGCCCATGCCGACGGTGGGCGCGCAAACGACCAAAAGGCGCGCATACCAGGTCGAGTTCACTCTGCGTGATCGTTCCCAGCGCGACCTCATCAAGCAGGTATTCGCGCAGGATTCTGCCGCGACGCTTAACCAGGAAGAAGAGCGAGATAAAGAAGCCAATCACCAGAAGGATCCAGCCTGGGTAGAGGATAAAAAAGAGCCACTTCGCCCCGCCATCGGTGCTCGCGGAGAGAGTTGCGCTTCCATTCCACGTCATGTGTAGCAGGACCGCCACGCAGTACCCGCCGATTGGCGCTAGAAACTTCACCCACCCCAATTTCGTCTCGCGCGCAATTCCAAAACCCATGCCGGTCATCGCGGTGAAGAGTGGGTGAAGCCAAGGGCTCATGATGCCGCGGAAGAAAACCGTTACGGCCAACATGCCCATGCCCTGCTCGGCGCCACGTGCGTAGTAGATCACGTTCTCCGTGATCGCGAAGGCAAGCGCGATGAACGTCGCGTAGATGATGCCGTCCACGATGCCGTCAAATTCACGGTGCAGAAAGTAGAACACACCGACGATGCCGATGCCCTTCCAGAACTCTTCCACGAAGGGAGCACTCACCACCGCGCCCAGTGCCTCGCTACCCAGAGACATGACGCACGTGTTGATCGGAATTGAAAACGCTGCCGCGCAAATACCGCCCCACATCAAGCAGCCCACGAGTGCGTACCAAGGTTCCGGATCGTAGCGATCGAACGTGCGCGGGATGAGCAAATAGACAAGCCCGGCTGGCAGCGCCAGGGTTGCTCCGAGCAACATCGATCCATAGGCGTGCATGGGGTTGTCGCTCGCAAGAGGCGGCAGAAGCACGAAGATCAGGAGCAGCACCAAGCCGAAAAGACTCGAGACGACGAGCATTCCAAGGCCGACCTGTCTGCGGGTTTTATCGGGGTCGGGAAGGGTCGTGCTCACGCCGGGAAAGCCTATCGCAAGGCCCGAAAACTATCCGTTTCGTGGCAGGAGGTCGACAACGGCCAAAGACTCGGTTACGACGCGCGCATGAGCTATTCGACCAAGCTTTTGACCAGTTTATCGCTTGCCACGTCAGTCGTGTTTACCGCGCACTGCAACCGCGCCGAGCCGGATTTCCGAGAGCAGGGCGAGGGGGATCGCTCTGGCACTGCCGAGACGCACACCGCAACTCCGCACGAAGCCGAAGCGCCTCCGGCACGCCCCGCGCGGCCGCCGGGATTGCCTGCGCCTGCTGACGTGGCTGCGGTTCCTGCCGACGCGCAGCGTACGTCCACAGGCCTTGCGAGCCGCGTCTTGCAACCCGGCACTGGCACCACGCATCCGGGCGCGACCGATCGCGTTACCGTGCACTACACGGGTTGGACGACCGACGGCCAGATGTTCGATAGCTCGGTCGTGCGCGGCACACCGGCCACGTTCGGTTTGAACCAGGTCATCACGGGATGGACTGAAGGCTTGCAGTTGATGGTTCAGGGCGAGAAGCGTCGCTTCTGGATCCCGCAAGAGCTTGCCTATCAAGGTCGCCCTGGTGGTCCTGCTGGCATGCTCGTCTTCGACGTCGAGTTGCAGAACTTCGTTCCCGGCCCGCCACCCCCCGCGCCGCCGCCCCCAGCTCCGCCGGATGTAAGCGCAGCTCCGCGCACGGCCGAGCGCACGGCATCGGGTCTTCAGTCGCGCGTTCTTCGTCGTGGCACGGGCACCACGCATCCGACCGCGCAGAACGTCGTTCGCGTTCACTACACAGGCTGGACCACCGATGGTCAGATGTTCGATAGCTCGGTTACGCGTGGTGAGCCGGCGGAGTTTCCGCTTGGCAACGTGATCGCAGGTTGGACTGAAGGACTTCAGTTGATGGTCGAAGGCGAGAAGCGCCGCCTGTGGATCCCCGAGAGTCTTGCGTACCAAGGACGCCCCGGTCGTCCAGCGGGCATGCTCGTGTTCGACGTCGAGTTGCTCAACATCGTTCGCTGATCAGCTTCGCTGATCAGGTGCGCTGACGACGCGCGCCGAAAAAAGGTAGGATTCGGACGGATTCCTTTCAAAAGAATTCTGTCCGTCTCCCACCTACATTCGGAGCCTCATGTCGAGCCAAACGTCCGCGGTCTTAGACCCCGTCGAAGCGCAGCTCATTGCGTACAACGCACGCGATGTAGATAAGTTCATGCCTTGTTTCACGGAAGACTGCGTCGTTGAAGACGGGCAGGGCAACGTGCTGATGCAAGGCAATGACGCGATGCGAAAATCGTATAAAGCGATGTTCGAGGCGAATCCTTTGCTGCATTGCGACGTCGTAACGCGTATCCGTGCAGGCGAATACGTCGTTGATGAGGAGCGTGTTCGGGGCCGGGGGCCCGCAGAAATCCACGTGGTCGTCGTTTACCGCCTGCGGAGTGAACAAATCGCTCACGTGCGCATCTTACGTTGAGTGGTCAGGGCGACGCTTCATTAAGCCTGCGCGAATACCCCCTACGAGGAAAGTCGATCTGCCGTATTCTCTTTCTCGAGCTATGCGTAACTTTGTAGCGATGGCGGCTTTGCTTTGGCTGGTTGGCAGCTCTGCCACCGCCAACGCTCAGTACGAGATCGAGCCCGCAGAAGATCCCGAGGCGGGGGACGAAGTACAGCCGTGGCATTTCGATCTCGACGCGGCGGTTGGTACGACCACCGTGCGTTTCGTCAACCAATTCGATATCGCGAATATGTGTCCGACGGCGGACCCATGCGCTATCCCGAACATTGCTCAAGCAGCGTTTCGCGGAACGGCGGGCATTGGTTACAAAGGCTTCACTCTCGAAGGCGCGTACACACTCGGTTTGGAAGGCGCGCCGACACCGACCTACCGCGTCCTGAACGTGGGTGTGCGTTTCGATACCTCGTGGGACGGACTCTTCTCGCTCTTCTTCCGCTTCTCGATGGTGCACCGCATGGGCGAAGTTGGCGGCGAAGGCGCGCACGCAGGCGTAGGCATTCTCGCGCGCCCTCATCAGATGCTCGCCTTCTACGGCGAGATCAGCGCCGACATCACCACGGGCGTCGCATTCAACGAAGGCCAGCAACCCATCTTCTCCTACGCCACCTTCTTCGTAGGCGGCATCCGCTTCTCCCTCGGCCCCTAACGCTCGCTGCTTGCGTAGAGCTTCGCGCGTGCGTGGTGACTTGCTTGGGGGTTTAACAGGAGATCAAGAGATCAAGAGGAAGGCAGTAGGAATTTTCTGTCGGTCGTCTCGCCGAAACCCAAACCCAAATGCTTCTTGCCTTTCTCTTGATCTCCTGACCTCTTGTAAACCCTTCCTAAAACTCTGCGGCGTACTCGGCTTCGCGGAAGCCGACGAGGACTTTTTGGGCGGTGATGAGGACGGGGCGTTTGATTAGTTTGCCGTCTTTGGCAAGCTCGCCGATGAGCTTGTCGTCGCTCCAACTTTCGATCGCTTCTTTCCCGTGTTTGGCGATGAGCGCGCGGTAGCTTTGGCCGCTGGTGTTGATCCATCTGCGCGCGGGCAGGCCGCTTTTCTTGATGAAGCGTACGAGCTCTTCGCGTGAGGGCGGTGCGTCGACGATGGGAATGGCCGTGAACTTTACGTCGTGCGCGGTCAGCCATTTCTTGGCTTTGCGGCAGGTGTCGCACGCTGCGTACTCGTAGAAGGTATTGGTAGGCATGCGTGGTTTTTACCAATCGGTGGACTTGTAGTCTTTCAAGAACTGTCCCCACACGTGCTCGCCCGTGCGAATGCCCGAAAAAATCGGATCGCAAATACGCGCCGCTCCGTCCACGATGTCGAGCGGCGGATGAAAGCCGTGCTCGACGGTCTTGCGCTCCGCCAACACCGCGGGATCTTCATCCGTCACCCAGCCGGTATCGACGCTATTCATGTGAATGCCATCGCGTCTGTAATCGGGCGCCGACGTTCGCGTCATCATGTTGAGCGCGGCTTTGGCCATATTCGTATGAGGGTGCTTGTCCGTTTTGTATGCGCGGTAAAATTGACCTTCCATGGCCGAAACGTTAACGATGTGCTTGTCGCCGGCGTTCGTGCGCGCCATGAGCGATTTCAATCGCGCGTTCAGAATGAACGGTGCAACGGCGTTCACCAGGTGCACTTCGAGCAGCTCTGCAGCGGAAACTTCGGCGAGCGTGAGACGCCAGCTGTTGCGATCGCGAAGATCAACCTGCTGCAGATCTTGATCGAGCGCGCCCGCAGGAAAAAGATGCGCGCCACGATCGAGGTCTTCTTCAAGAAGGGCGATCTGGGAAAGGGCGGCCGAATCATGAATCGCAGCATCGCGCGCGCGCGCTAGATATGCTCGGGCCTCGCTGGTCGTTTCCGCGGAAAGCACCGATGAATTCCCCGCGCGAAGACGCTCGTGCTCTTGCACCACGTGCTTTTCCGCAGGCGAAAGCGCATGCAACGGTTGAGTCTCTTTTTCCATCAGGTGGCCGTAAAAGCCCACCGGCCGACGTACCGTCTGACACGCATTATTCAATATGTAATCGAGTCGCGTATGGGTCGCATCGATGTGCTTGCAAAACGCTTCGACGCTTGGCGTATGGCGCAAGTCGACGCCGTAAACTTCAATCCGATCTTTCCAGCTCTCGTAGTCGACTTCGTTGGCGTATCGCGTCGCCGCATCGCGCGGAAAGCGCGTGGTGGCAATCACGTGCGCGCCAGCACGCAGCAACATGATGGAGGCCTGATAGCCGATCTTCACGCGCGCGCCGGTCACGATGGCCACGCGTCCCGTGAGGTCAGCCGTCTGCTGACGCTTCTCCCAGTTGAACTCGGCGCAGGCCATGCACATCGACGGATAGAAGTGATGGACTTGCGTGAAGCGGACCTTGCATACGTAGCACTTGCGCGCTTCTTTCAGCTCAGCGACTGGTTCGGCTTCGGCAGGCGCCTCACCAGGCGGAAGTGCGCGGGGCGTGCGAAAGACCGGCGCACGTCGCGCGATGCGTTGGCCGGTTTTGCTCAGCGCCTCTTCGTCGACTGCTTTGATTTCATTCTTCTCATTGCGCCGAAATTCCTTAGCGAGCTGACGCTGTGCCTTGCGATCGGGCTGCGAGACGCGCCCCGCCGCGATGAGAAGTTTGAGACGCAGCTCAAGGGACACGTTGGCGAGAATGCGGCGATCCTCGGCGATCGCGGCCAGTAGCTCAGCCGCGCGCAGAATTTCGTCTTCGCGATTGTCGGGCTTCTCAGTCACCGAGGCTAACTAACACATTCACTCGGGTGAAGGCTCGAGCTCGCACGCAGCGCCGCCGAACGCGGAAACACACCGGTCCATCCCTTCATCACAAGAGCAGCTCCCGACGCACGTGGGGCGCGGTCCACCGCTGCATGTTCCCAAGGAACACTGATCTGAAATCGTGCAAAACATGCCATCGTCGCACGGCACGCTGTTGAATCGATGCGCGCATCCCGTTGCCGGAACGCAAGAATCGTCGGTGCACACATCGAGATCGTCGCAGACGCTCTCTGCGATGGGCGAATGGAAGCAGCGATTGCGGCTGCAGCTGTCGTTCGTGCAGGCGTCGCTGTCATTGCACTGCTCCGCAGCGGTGCAAGATTGCACCCCTAAGTCAGCGCCGAGATCCAGGGCACCAAGGTCGTTGATGGCTCCGTCGCTGGCCGATCCGAGGTCCACCGCAACGCCTAGATCGACCGCGACACCCAGGTCGGCCCCGGCACCCAGGTCGGCCCCGGCACCCATGTCGCCGCCGCCGCTGCCGCAGATGCAAACATCGTAGGCGTGCGCGCTCGTGCAGGTCTGAGTGCCACCAGTTCCATTCGTGCACATGCAGGCGACGTTCGTGCCCGGCGTGCAACTGCTTGCCCGAGTGTTGCTGCATCCGATGAAGGTCAACGCGGCGCCTATGAACGCGCCACCTATCCAAGTTTTGCGGCCGAAGTGCATACCAGCACTTTGCCACAGCTCGTTCGCTTCGGCTCGCTAGCTGCGCGAAATCGCAAAGGCGCGCCGTTTCTTCGACGGCGGGGCTCTCCCTAGCTACTCTAACTGCGCATGCGAGCCAGCCACACAAGCCTTCTTGTCTTGGGCATCGTGAGTACTCTCGTCGCCGTAGTCGGACCGGTATCGGCCGACGGCGAGGCGGTGGTTTCGAACGCTAGTCTCGCGCGCCCCTCCAATGCGCCCCGGGTAATCATGGGCTCGACGCATCATCGCCGCATTCACTTCACGTTCGACGACGGTCCCGAGCCGCGTACCACACCTGCGATGCTGCAAGCGCTCGATGAGCTGCATGTCAAAGCGACATTCTTTCTCTCGGCGTGGCGCCTCGACGCGAACCGGCGCGGGGCGGACGAGCGCGCAGTGATTGCCCAAGAGATCTTGCGTCGTGGTCATGCGATCGGCAGTCACAGCTTTCAGCACGAGCCGATGCCGCCCATGAGCGAGGCAGGGGTCGTCGATCAGATTGAGCGTAGCGGTTCGATCCTCACGCGCGTCGTCGGGTTTCGTCCGGTCTTCTTTCGGCCGCCTCATGGTCTGCGCTCGACGCGTGTCGACTCGGAGCTTGCGCGGCGTGATTACACGACGGTTATTTGGAATCTGAATCCGACCGACTACTCCGTTCGCGATGCGGAGACGGTCTTGCATCACTTCAACAACATGCTTCGCTATCGCGTGGAGCATGAAAATGTCCTTGGCGGCATCGTGCTCATGCACGACACACACATGTGGAGCGTCGAGGGCTTCCGCCTCATCTACAACGAACTGATGACGCGCAACTGTGAGCTCTTGCAGCGCAACGAAGAGCTTTTCGACATCGTTGACACGCTCGAGCCCTTTCTCTATCCCGAAGGCCAAGAGCCCGCGTCGCTGGGCACAGAGCACGATGCCGCGGTACGTGCCCGTGCCGAAGCGTTTTGCCACGCGCGCGCGTCAGAGCCGTGACGGACTGGGCGAGCTCCGCCCAATATGCACGTAGGAAGTGAGATTTCGATGCGCACTCTAAGCGTTGCATTCATGGTCGGTGTTTTGGGTGCGTGCAGTCAGGAGGGCCGCATAGGCGCCTTGCCGGATGCTGGCGCGCTTGAAGACGCGGGCCGCTTCGACGCCGCGGCTGGCGATGCGTCGGCGATGGATGCTGGGTATGCCGATGCTGGGGCCACCGATGCCGGAAGTACCGATGCGGGAAGTACCGATGCGGGAAGTACCGATGCCGGAGGTACGGATGCCGGAAGTGCCGATGCCGGTTTGCTCGATCCGGATCCAGCGCCCGCTTGCCGCCTGGCGACGTCGACTGCTCTGGCGAACATCACCGCAGGCGAGCACTTCGAGCTCTTCTGGGATGGCGATCACTACGATTCCTTTCGCCGCGCATCCTCCGGCGTTGCATTTCAGAGCTGGGCCGCCAACGGAGTTTCGTTGGGAGCCGCGACCGCTATCGATCCCACGTACTTCCGATCGTTTCTCGTCGTCGCCAACGGCGGGGGCTACGGGTTTCTTGGCGCTGCCGAGTCCGCACTTGAGTTTGTGACTTTTGGACCAGCGGGAAGCCGACTTACCTCACCAGTTAGCTTTTCATTCGGCAGCAGCTTCGGCGGCGACCTTGCGCACGCAGACTCTGAGTACGGTTATGTTTGGAGCGACTTCGGCCTCAAGTTCGCGCGCTTCTCGGCAACAGGTGCAGCGGTAGGAACTCCGACAACGCTCATCGCCACGTCCATAGGCGACGATCCGTCGATCGTGTGGACTGGAAGTGAGTACGGCGTGGCGTGGACAGCAACCGGAGTAGACGTCCTTTTCATGCGCGTGCGCGCCGATGGCACAGCGGCTACTGAGGCGATCGATGTATCTGCCGACCAGTCTCTGAGTGTGATTGATTTGGTGTGGACGCCCAGCGGCTACGTCCTCGCGTGGGCCGGGCATGTCGTCATCGAGAGCCGCTCGCACACGGTCGTGCGCGCCCAGCGTGTGAGCGCAACGGGCGCTCTCGTGGATGACGCTGTCACCGTCGCCGACGTGGACGAGGGCGGCGCATTGCTCGAGGACATCGATCTCGCGTGGAATGGCGCTTCGTTGGCTATCGCATGGAGTAGCAGCGCGGCCTCGACAGCGGCATATGAGATCTACGTCGCCCGGTATACGGACACACTCGACCTCATCGGCAGCCCTGTGCAGCTTACGACCCACGCGGGACCACGTACCTTCATGCGTCAGCCGTCGCTTCCGTCAATCGTGTGGACCGGTGACGAGTACGTCGTGAGCTTCCAGGACACTGTCAGCGGAACGGCACAACAGATGGTGAAGAGCGTCTGCTACTAGCTTTGCGCTCCCGCATCGGAGCCGCTCACTCGACGTGCAGGTGCCCTGAGCTGTCGATGGATCGCATTAACGGGATGGTGCGGGTTTTACGAGCGGTGCGACCGCATTGCGCATTCGGTCGCTCCACACGCAGGGCTTTTGCGTTTCTGGATCGAGCCGCACCAACCGCGACTCACCTTCGGCGTAAAGCACGCTTCCATCAGTCGACTTCACCGACGCCTGGATCACCAAGCTTGATGCGCCAAGCTTGACCACGATGAGCTCGACCGCGACCTGACCCTCGCCACGAAACGGCTTCACGTAGCGAATGCGATGTTCTGCAACCACGTGCCACTTGTCGGGATTGTCAGCGAGGTCATCTTCCCACCGGAAGCCAAGCTCGTTGAAGAGCTCGCCGCGCGCGCGTTCCATAAAGAGCAGAAAGCGAACGTTGTGCAAGATGTTGAGCGCGTCGAGATCATCGAAGTAGACGCGCTGCATAGAACGAAAGGGTGACGAGACGGACATTGATGATCTCCTACGTGGACGATGCGACGGCGTTGTAGGGCACGGCCAGCTCTTCGCCAAGTTGCGCGAGAAATGAGTGAAGAAATGTCGTGCGGCGCTGGGCTTCAGCTCGACCACGCGCGGTACGCATAGTCTCGGGCAACGACAAGAGCTTCGTGAAGAAGTGGTCGATGGAAAGTGCGCGGTCATCGAGAGGTCGCGTGTGTCCAAAGGGGTCGTTCGCGTCGAAATATCGCGCTCCCATACGGGCACCCGTGGAAAACGTGCGCATGATGCCGATGGCTCCCAGCGCCTCGAGTCGATCGGCATCTTGCAGCGCACGCCCAAGCGCAGTTTGCGGAATGGCGCCGCGACTGAAGCTGTGATTGCGAATCGCTTCGGCGACGGCGAGGATTTCCGTCGGCGAGAAGCCATACGATGGAAGCAAGCGCACAGCTTCCGCGGCGCATAGCTCACTCGCGCGCGCGCGATCGGGAGAGTTTTTCGGAACGTTGACGATGTCGTGCAGTAGCGCAGCGGCGATCAGCGAACGTACGTCAGCCTCGTCGCCCCCGATGCGCACCGCCCACAGCGCGACGCGCATGACATGGTGCACGTCGTGACCGGGGTCGTCATCCATCGCGCCCTCCACGTGGGCCTTGAGCGCACGAAGTTGCGCGTCGTTCTCAATCAATGCGTCGAGCTCTCGCGCGGATATCGATGCCGATGACGTCATGCCGGGGAGAATGCCAGAAAAGAAAACGCTTCTCGACGATCATCGCGTAGTAAGGTGTGTCGTGGCCCTGAGCTCGACAGTTTACCGCTTCAAGATCGATATGTCGCACGTGGATCGCGGAATCTACGAAGTGCTCGACTTGCGCGTGGCGTGCCATCCCTCGGAGACCCACGCATTTCTTCTCACACGCGTCATTGCGTACGCGCTCTTCTACGAAGAGGGCATCGCCTTCTCGAAGGGCGGTCTTTCATCCAGCGACGAGGCGGCGATTACGGTGCGCAGCCTGGACGGCATCTTGAAGACCATCATCGAGATCGGATCCCCCGCTCCCGATCGTCTGCACAAGGCGACCAAGGCGGCAGAGCGAGTAATCGTGGTTACGCAGCATGATCCCGAACTTCTGCTTCGCGACCTCTCGCGCGCCACCATTCATCGGGCTACAGAGCTTGAGATTTACTCGCTACCCAAAAGCTTCCTCGCGGAACTTGGCGAGAATCTTGATCGGCACAACGACTGGCAGCTTGTCTTTACCGATGGTGAAATCTACATCACCACCAAGGGAAAAGACGTTCGCACCACCCTTACGCGGCACACATTGCCCACCTGAGTGCTTGCCGCGCCGCCCTGAACCAGCGATTCTTAGGTCTCGATGAAGCGCTTTGAACTTTCTTTGTTGTCCGTTGTTGCATGTGCGATTTCTATCGCGGGCTGTTCGATCGACGTAACCGGTCGCGCCATCTTGAATCCCGACGGTGGTGTCGACATGAGCGTCGACATGGCACGTCCCGATCTTGGTCGCGATATGTTCGTCCCCCCGGACGGCAATATCGACATGCCGCTTGATGAGGGCGTCGACCAAGGTGTCGACCTTGGCCTCGATATCGACCTTGGCGTTGACGTCGACATGTTCGTGCCGGTCGATATGGGTCTCGATGCGGGCCTTGATGCCAGCGCAGACCTTGGCTTCGACGCAGGCATTGATCTCGGCGTGGATGCCGGTGTTGATGCTGGCGTCGACTTGGGCACAGACCTGGGCGTGGACCTTGGCTTTGACGCGGGACCAAGCTGCCTCGCAAGCGACGCGGCTAGCTGCTTCGATGCGACAACTCTGCTGACATGCCCCGGTGGCACGCCGACGTTTACGACTTGCGCACTGGGATGCTCGAGTACGCCGTCGCCGCAATGCCGCGTGATCCTGCCGAGCAACATTGGCCCCGTCGTTTCGATTTCCGATTCGACCGCCGACCTAAACACCGGATCGATCACGGGTATGCCTTATTGGTTGTTCGACACGGAGAGCGGACAGATCCTCGCCTACGATACGGGCGGCACAACCTCCACAGAGATCCGTGCTGGCGTTCTTGGACTCGATCACGGGATTCGCTTCACACGCCGGCCAGCTTCCGGCGCGGGATCGGATCTTGGCGTCTTCGTCGTAAATAGCCTGGTCATCGCCGAAGGCACAACTGTGGTCGCCACAGGTCCGCGCGCATTCGTGCTCCTCGCCGCACGCAGTGTCGACATTCGGGGTGCGCTCTTGGTGAACGCGAACGTCATCCCCGGCATGCCCGGACCCGGACCCGGCGGCCAAGCCGGTGGGGCAAATGAGACCGCCGGTGGTGGAACCGGCGGCGGTTTGCCCGGCTCGCGCGCTGCACTCGGAAACGATGATAGCGGCGGTGGCGGCGCAGGATTCGGAAGCGCGGGAGGCAGCGGCGGTGCTCCCTCCGTTCTGCTCGCAGGCGGTGGTGGCGGCGTTTCCTACGGATCGCTCGAGCTCATTCCATTGCGCGCAGGCGCAGGTGGTGCCGGCGGTGGTGACGACGACGGCGGCGCGGGCGGCGCAGGGGGCGGCGCTGTGCAGATTAGCGCGACAGATTTTATTCGTATCACGGCGGCGGGCTACATCGATGCTTCCGGCGCGGGAGGCCAAGGTGGCCGAGCAACCATGTCGACCATGGATTCCGGCGCAGGCGGAGGCGATGGATCGGGCGGCGCGGTCTTGCTCGAGGCTGCAATCGTGACCATCGACGGGCGCGTCGGCGCGAATGGTGGAGCCGGCGGGCAGGGAGCAACAGCGGCCACAACTCCCGGCGCAAGCGGCGCAAACGGAAGCGCAATGACGGTGCCGGCGCTCGGCGCAGATACGAGTGGCCTGGGAGGCAGCGGCGGCGCGGGTAGCGATGCGAGCGGCGTCGCGCAAAACGGTGGCGCGCAAGAGAATGGCGGCGGTGGTGGCGGTGGACCGGGCCGTATTCGCGTGAATAACTATGCCGGCAGTTTCACCTTTGGATCAGGCGTTTCGCCAAACGCGTCGTCGGGGCTCGCAACATCGGGCCCGGCGGCTGCGACGCCGTAGTTCGGGCGCAACGCCCTTTTTCTTAGGCCGAGAAGCATGGCATCGCGCGCGACCTCGTCGGGAGGCGTCGTGCCGGGTGCATGCTATGGTCGGTCTTTCTTCGGGGTGATTCAGTTATGTCGAAGTTCACGTGGGTCGCGTCAGTGGCGCTCCTTCTTAGTCTTGGCTTGTTTGGATGCGCAGCCGGCGGGGAAGTTCCGCGCGGACGCTCTGACGGAGGAGTCGGTGGCGACGCCTCGACGGACTCTGGACGCGTGTGCACCAGCAACACGGATTGCCCCGACGACGGCTTCTACTGCAACGGCGGTTACGAGTGCCAAGCGGGCCGTTGCATCGCAACCGCTGTTCCCACCTGCGAAGATTTTACCGAGTGCACGCGCGATAGTTGTCTGACTGCGACCGATGCGTGCCAGCACATCCCCGACGACACCGCATGCCCCGAAGGCTTTGGTTGCTACGTCGGCGTAGGGTGCGCAACGGCGCCACCCTGCGAGTTCGACGCCGACTGCGCGAGCGACGGCAACTACTGCAACGGCGTGGAGGTCTGCGTTGAGCACCTTTGCGTGAGCCCGGACATGCGTAACTGCGGCGACGACGATACGTGCAGTGCTGACGAGTGTGTCGAGACGGCGGGCATGTGCATGCATACCGCGTATGAGCATCTCACCGATCCGCTGCACTGTGGCCCGACGGGCAGCAACGATTGTCTCGTGTGTCCCGTGCCGCCCGCGACGGGTCACGCGACCGCAACGTGCGAAGACGGCGAATGCAAATTTATATGCGAAGAAGGCTGGTTCGATCGCAATGGACTCGAAGCTGATTTCTGTGAGTCGAACTGCTCGCCCTCGACTGACATCGATGTGCCCGACGATGCGTTCGCCGACATCAACTGCGATGGCATCGACGGCGATATCGCGCGCGCAATCTTTGTGAGCACCACGGGCGCCGACGTGAACGACGGCCTATCCATCGCGCATCCCGTCGCGACGATCAATCGCGCTCTGCAGATTGCTGCGGTATTTCCCAGTCACAATCAGATTCTCGTCGTGAACGGCAGCTACAACACCGCGACGACATTGACGTGGGTCGACGGCATTGGAATGTACGGTGGCTACAGCGAAGGATACGCCGAGCGCACCAATACGAGCGCAACGCTGAGCACGGCCGACACAACTGTGATCGCAGTCTCAAGCCTGACGACATCGACGACGTTCGATCGGGTGAATCTCGCAACCGATTCGCGGTCTGCACCGTCAACAGCAACCGCCACTCTGATCGTGCGCGACAGCGGCGCACTGTTGAATGTGCGTAACGCGACTATCACCGCTGGTCGCGGCGGCGATGGCAGCGCGGGCAGCACAGGAGCGCCCGGCGCCGACGGTGCTGTTGGCTCGCCCGGTTCAGGGTCGAGCGGCGGTGGCGGCGGAGTGCTTGGCGGCGGACCGGGTTCAGGCGGTCGCAGTCAGGACTGGGGTCCCGGCGGAACTGCAGGCAGCGCCAACGGATCGGCATGCGGCGGTTCGGCTGGCTCTTGGAGTACGACCTATGGCCTCGGCTGCAACGACGGCGACCCGGCGAACGGCGGCGACGGCGGCAACGGATGTGATGGCGGCAACGGCTCGCCTGGCACAGCTGGCGACGGCATCGGGGTTCTTGCGCTCGCTGGCTTCTGGATTCCGGCGGCAGGCGAAGTGGGCGCAGCCGGGGTGAACGGCGGCGGTGGCGGCGGTGGCGGCGCCGGCGGTGGCGAGGACTGCACGGACCCAGTATTCGGTACCTGCATCTACTGCGGGACCGGTCGCGGCGGTGGCGGCGGTGGTGGTGGTGGTCGTGGGGGCACGGGCGGTGGCGGCGGCGGCGGCGGCGGCGCTTCGATCGCGATCATCCTCATCAACTCGACGATCAACCTGACGAATATCGATCTGCACACACTCGGCGGCGGCAATGGCGGCGCTGGCGCAACCGGCGGCTCAGGCGGTCTTGGACGCGAAGGCGGCCCAGGCCAGGCGCGCGACAGCAATCGGCAGGGCAGTGGCGGACGTGGCGGCTCGGGCGGTCACGGCGGCGATGGTGGCTGCGGTGGCGGTGGTGGTGGCGGTCCGTCGATCGGCATCTGGGGTGCAGGCGCCGAAGCTGCTGTCCACTCGGTCGGCGACCTCGATTACTCGGTGGGCTCGGGCGGCGTCGGCGGCGGAACTTGCGCGACCGGCAACGCGGGCACACCGGGCGTCAGCACCGAGAGCATCGGCATCACCGTTCTCTGATCCTTAAGCTACTCGCATCTCAGCACTTCTGAACTTCAGCGCGCGGCTTTGCAACTGCGCTCGCACGCGTTGAGCGCGTTGTGGCACGCAGCCTGCTGTTCGGGCTCGATGCTCGAGCCGCGGCAAATGCGATCGGTCTCCGTGCACGCAGCAATGCAAGCTCGTCCTTGCACGAACTCCTGTGCGGCGCGTGGATTGCGCGCGACGTCACGTGGTGGTGCCGAAACCTCCGGGCCCAACGCCTCGCCGGTGGTGCTAGCGCCTTCGGGTGCACGCCTGAGCAAGATGATGGTCCCGGCGAGGACGAGCGCCAGGGCTAAAACTAAGCTCAGGATTTTCCACATCGCAGGTCAGCCCTTTTTGCGTGCAATGAAATCGACGATGCGGTGGATCGAATCGAGGTTCTCGGGAAGCATTTCTTCGTCTTCTACTTTGATTCCAAACTCGTCCTCGATGAAAGCAATGACTTCGAGCACGCCAGTCGAATCGATGATGCCTTGATCGAGCAGCGACGTTTCATCGGCGAGGCTTGCTGGATCTGCGACGTAGAAGTTTTTCAGGATGAACTGCCGGACACGCTCTTTCGAATCCATAAACTAAGAAGCCTTCTTTCTACCCACAGCCACGCGCGGCTCTCCGGCCTCATCGTTACGCCATTCAGTGGCTTCGTACATCCGTGTGCGATCAAAGAGAAGAGACAACTGCTTTTGCTGCCCTAATCCCATTTCGAACATCAATACGCCGCCCGGCCGCAAAAACGGAGCGGCCTCTTTCAATACCCGTTGGTGAATGGTCAGCCCGTAGGGCCCGCCATCAAAGGCTTCACGCGGCTCGTGCTCGAGCAGCTCCGCCCGGTCGGTGCCCAGCTTGCCAGTCGAGATGTAAGGCGGGTTGCAAACGATGACATCGATCGTGTTCTCGAGATTCTGATCAGCAAATCCCGCAAAAAGGTCTGCGCAAAACACATGGACCCGACTTTGCAGTGAAAGCCTCTGTACATTTTGCTGCGCGACCGAAACGGACTCGGGCGTCAGATCGCTCGCCCACACCTCGGCGGCCCGCAAACGCGTTGCGATGCCGCAAGCCAAGTTTCCGGAGCCGCAACACATGTCGATCACGCGCTGCTTCTCGCGGCCCATCGCGCTGAGTGTTTCGACGGCCGTCTCACCGAGCAGCTCTGTTTCCTCGCGAGGAATGAGCGCGCCCTTCGCGATGAAGAGGTCCACCCCCATGAAACGCTGATGACCGGTGAGGTAGGCAAGCGGCGTTCCCGCCTTGCGCTCATTGGCGAGCTCGATCGCGCGATCGGGATCCCCTCCGGCAGCGCTAATCAACTCTTCGGCTTCATCATGCGCAGTCGCGCTTCCGCCTAGGACCGATACGATGCGCGTTAGTAACTCGTCGCTCACGAGAGGCCTGTCTTCTTGATCTTGCCCGTTGTGGTTTTGGGTAGCTCGCTGACAAAGGCGATGTGCTTGGGCACCATGAACGTTTCGAGGCGCTTCTGCGCTTCTTTTTGGAGATCTTTTTCGGTGAATGTCACGCCTGCTTCAAGCACGACGAAGGCCTTCACCGCCTGACCTAAGATTTCGTCGGGCACGCCGATGACAGCGACCTCTTTGACACCGGGCACGTTGGTGAGCGCGTTCTCAACTTCTTTGGGCGCTACTTTTTCTCCGCGCGACTTGATGATGTCGTCCATGCGGCCAACGAAGTAGAGGTAACCCTCTTCATCGAGTCGGCAGAAATCACCCGTATACAAAACCAGCTCCCCGGGCAAAGGACCAGGGCGCAGTTTCTTCGCGGTCTCTTCGGGCTTGTCCCAATAGCCTCGCATGACCGTCGCGCCGCGGATGACGAGCTGACCTACGGTGTTCGGTCCTACGCGCTTGTCGTTCTCGTCGACGATCCATAGCTCGGTGTTGGGGATCGCGATGCCCACGCTCGTCGGCTTCTTATCAAGATCGGCCGGTGGCAAATATGTGCAGCGCTTGCATTCGGTTAGGCCGTACATCGAGAAGATCTTGGCCTTCGGAAAGATGTCCTTGAGCACGAGGATATGCTTCACCGCGAGCGCTGCGGCGGTGTTGGTGACGTAGCGGATATGGCTGAAGTCGTAGTTCGAAAGGCTCTTCATCTCAGCCAAGATGGCGTAGATGGTGGGAACGCCGGGAAAACCGGTGACTTTCTCTTCGACTACAACCTTCAAAACCTGCGCTGGATACGTAAAGGAGCGCTCGAGCACGAGGCGCGCGCCCATGCGAAACGCCATGATCATTTGATAAAGGCCGTAATCGAACGCCAGCGGCAGTATCCCTAGAATCACGTCGTCCTCGACGTTTTCAAGGTAGGTGCTGATCGAGGTCGCCGCGGTTAGCATGTTGCGATGCGTGAGCATCACGCCCTTCGGATCACCTGTGCTGCCGGAGGTGTAGATGATGGCCGCAAGGTCGATGTCGACGTTGCGACGGGGCGGAAGGGCATTGCCCGAGTGTCGCGCAATCACTTCGTCCCATCCATGCGAAGGGGTCTTAAGGTGCGCCTTGTGTTTTTCATCGAATGCGCCGGACACGATGACGGCGCGCAAGTGGGTTGATTGATTGGCTGCGTCGACGAAAACGGATGCGATGTGTGCATCACTTATCAATGCACGCGCACGGCAATCGTTGAGCATATAGGCGAGCTTGTCGGATTTGGTGAGCGGATTGACGATGCTCACCACCGCATTCGCTTTCAAGACTGCCCAAAACGAAATCACCGTTTCCACGGTGTTGTCGCCGAAGATGACGACGCGATCTCCGCGTTCGACGCCGCGGGCAATCAGTCCATGCGCAAGGGCGGTTGATTGCGCATCTAGCTCTGCGTAGGTGAAACGCTGCTTTTGACACACCAGAGCGATCTTCTCCGGCAGACGGCGCGCGGACTCGATGAGGTAATCGTGAAGAAGAGGGACCGCGTTGGTCATAGGAATGCCCGCATTCTCGCGTCCAATTTACGATTCTGTCCAAGACTCTTTGAGACGCTTCGCCCCAGCTGTTCTTTTTTGTCGCAGCGAGGGGGCGAATTCGGCGAGCAATTGCCCGCGATCACGGGCGGCCCGGTGTGGCACACGGACTGCATTGCCACGGCTCACATGCCCTGGCGCCAGCTTGCCTGGCGCACCTACAGCGGCAGAAAGGTCGATCATGAACTGGACACAGATTGAAGGTAAGTGGACGGAGCTCAAGGGTAAGGCACGCGAAGAGTGGGCGAAGCTCACCGACGACGATCTCGAGCAGATCGCTGGTAAGCGCGACACGCTAGTCGGCCGCCTCACGCAGCGCTACGGCTTCGAGAAGGAAAAGGCATCCACAGCGATCGATCAGTGGATCGCCAAGTTCCCAACCGACGACAAGAACCAAAACAACAAGAGTTAGTTAGGTTGCAGCTAAGTCGTGTTGTAAGAAGGTCTCGAAAGTAGGTGCATCGTGACGCAGAACGTTCGCGTGCTCGGCATTTCGGGAAGCCTTAGGCAAAAATCTTACAACACGGCAGCGCTGCATGCCGCAATCGCTTTAGCGCCGAAAAGTATGAGCGTGGAGATCGCGAGCATTCGCGACATTCCGCTCTACGACCAAGACGTCTACGACAAGGAACATCCGGCGGCCGCGACCCGCTTTCGTGAGCAATGCAAAGCTGCGGATGCCATTCTCTTCGTCACACCGGAATACAATTACTCGGTCCCAGGCGCGCTAAAGAACGCGATTGATTGGGCATCGCGCAAACCAGACGTGCCGTTGCACGGAAAACCTTGCGCGATCATGGGCGCTACCACCGGCGTGCTTGGCACCGCGCGTTGCCAATATCATCTACGGCAGATTCTCGTCTCCATGGACATGCGAGCGGTGAATCAGCCTGAGGTGATGATCGGCTCGGCAAAAACCAAGTTCGACGATGAGCTTACGCTCATCGACAAGACCACCGGAGAGCTCATTCAGAAGCTTATGCAGGCCTTACACGACCTGACGCTCAAGCTTCGATGAAGTTAAGCATCACCGCTAGACCAGCACGAGGGCAAAATGGAAAAGCAAAAGTCGACCGATAGTAGTGCAAAGAAGGGCAAGCCGATTCACGCGGAACCCGAACAGGTCACCGAGCTTCTCTATCAGATGCTGCAGACAGAGCTGGGCGGTGTGCAGATTTACACTACGGCGTTGCGATGCGCTGTGAACTCCGATTTGAAGAAGGAATGGGAGAAGTACCTGCAGCAAACGCAGCGACACGTCGAGATTGTCGAGACGCTATTTCAGACACACGGGCTCAATACCGAAGTTCAAACGCCGGGTCGCAAGATCGTGAAGCACATCGGCGAGTCGCTCGTCGCCGCGATGCAAATGGCCCTCGAGAACGGCGACAAGGCGGCTGCCGAGCTGGTCGCTGCGGAGTGCGTCGTGCTCGCGGAGACCAAGGACCATTTGAACTGGGAGCTCTTTGGCGAAGTGGCCAAACATATTTCAGGCGAGGGTGCCAAGTCGGTGCGCGACGCGGTAACCAAGGTCGAAGAGGAAGAAGACGAACACCTTTATCACTCGGCCGGTTTCTGTCGCGAGCTGTGGTTCAAAGCGCTTTCGCTTCCGGCAGTACTCCCGCCCCCCGAAGAGAAGAAGCACGTGAAGTCGGCACTCGAAGCCGCACGTGTCAAAGAGCAGCGTAAAGAGATGGCGAAGCACTAATCCTAAATGCAAAAGGCCGCACCGTGAACTCGGCGCGGCCTTTTGCATTTAGCTACTTTACCGTCGGCGATGGAGCGTGAATCGTCTCTGGCTCTCGCACCGCGGGCTTACGCATTGCCTGCTTGATGTCGGGCCTTTTCGCGCGAGTGAACGGCTCGAGCGCGACCACGTGCCCGCTCTGCGCAGCTCGGATAATGGCTTCGATGATGCGCACGTCCGCCAGGCCTTCAGCGCCGGAGGGCTCAGGCTCAAGGTCCTTCTGAATGCAGTTGGAGAAATAGACCAGCTCGGGCGCGAACTGATCCGATTTGGCGAACTTCTTCGACTTAGTTTTCTCCGCGATCGTTAGATGGTGCTCCCGCGCGTCTGCGTACTCGTACGCAGGGTCGACTCGAAGGTCGCCTTTGCTGCCAACAATGCGGTAACTCGACACAGCGCCCGCGCCCTGACTCACCGTGAACTGCGCAACGCGATCGCCGGGAAAGCGCAGCGTAGCGCTGGTCATTTCATCGACGTCGCGGAAGCGATCGCCTGTGCCCAAGATCTGAAACGCCGAGACTTCGAGCGGCTCCGCCTGAAAGAGCGCACGCGCGGCGTTGATGCAATAGGGCCCAAGATCGTAAAGAGCACCGCCGCCTGCTTCGTACTGAGTGCGAATATCGCCCTCGCGCACTTGATGCGAGAAGACGGATGAAAAGATGCGCGGCTCGCCAATGTCTCCCTTCTTCACGAGATCGATTGCAGAAAGATTGGCTTCTTCGAAGTGCAATCGATAGCCGGTCATGAGCTTGACGCCCGCCGCACGAGTCGCGTGAATCATGGCTTCGCAATCGTGTGCGGTCAGAGCCAAGGGCTTTTCGCAGAGAACGTGGACATGGGCGCGCGCCGCGCGTTCGGTAAACTCGCGGTGCAAGTGATTGGGCAAGGCGATGTACACCGCGTCCACTTGCGCGGCCTTGATGATGTCTTCGAGCTCTTCGTACGCGCCGGTGTGTTCGATGTTGTAGAGCTTGGAAAGCTCTTTGCGCTTGGTTTCGTCGGACGAAATAATCGCGACGAGCTCAGAGTTCTCTTTGGCGTGCTTGAACGCCGGTAGCGCCGCTACCTGGGCAATATTTCCGGCGCCAATCACGGCGTAGCGGATTGTGCGATTCATTGGATGATTCGTTCTCATGTCGCTCCTCCTCGTTTTCATGACGGGAGATGCAATCGCAGTGCCGCGCGCGACATGCGAAATGAGCGGATTATGTGCGGAGCGCCATCGTCTTTCGAGGCGCAATGTCACACTGGGACATATGAGCTCGCAGTTAGTTCTTCTCGACGAGTGTCGTGAGCGAGATCGCGCGGGGCGCGGGGCTTTTGTCGATGAGTTCCATGTGAAGCACATGCGCTGAGAGCACGCCCGTGATGGCCATGTTGTCGGCGTTTGAAAACTGCGCGTCGCTTGCGCGCGTTCGGCATTTCTTCCACAGCCCGGGAATCGCTTTCGGATCGAAGAGGCCAATGCGTCGCGTGGTTTCCTCGCTCATGGCGTCGTTCATCCACTCGGGAATCGTTGGCCCCGTGAAGGCGAGGGCATCGGGCGCGCGATAGGGCTGTTTTTTGCGGGCGAGAATTTCTTGGGGGATAAGCTCCTTGCCAACGCGCTTCAGCACGTGCTTTTCATCGAGGACGCGCAGCTTGTAGTCCGCGGGAAGTGAGTTGGCGAGGGACGCTACGTTGGCGTCGAGGAAGGGGAAACGGCCTTCGACGGAATTCGCCATCAAGACTCGGTCGCCTTGGGACGAAAGGAGATAGCCAGCGAGTAAGGTTCGCAACTCGACGTACTGATCGCGCGCCAGTGCGGACCACTTGGTGAAGTCCGCGGGCAGCGTCTCGATGAAGCGTTCGATGACGTCGATCTCGCCAACCGCTGCACGTTGCTGCTCGGAGAAAAGGCGACGCAACGCACCTGTGCTTTGCCACCGCGGACGATGCGCGAAGACCGGATCGTTCGGCTGGTCGATTCCTCGGCCAAAAAACTTCTGCGCCATCGCTCGCTGCGCTACCGGCGAGCGCGCCAGATACGGATAGAGGCGATCCAAAAGCATCGGCCGCATTTTTGATGTGGGATCTCTCGCCCAGAACCTGCGCACTTTGGCTTCGCGAAAAATGTCGTACCCGGCAAACATCTCGTCGGCGCCTTCGCCCGTCAGCACGACTTTGATGCCAGCGTCGTGCACGAGTTTGGAGAGCAGAAAAAGCGGCGCGGGAGCGGTGCGCAGGATGGGCCGTTCGGTGTGAATGATCGTGTCCCGAAAGACGTTTGCAATGTCATTGGCGCTGACCACGACCTCGTGGTGATCGGTCCCAAGGCGCTGTGCGAGCAGGCGCTGATACTTAGTTTCGTCGTACTCCGCATCTTCGAAGCGAAGAGAGAAGGTCGCGAACTTGGAGCCCTTGGCCGCGAGACCCAACGCCGCCACGAGTGAGCTATCGAGACCGCCCGAGAGGTAGCTTCCGACCGGGACGTCGGCGCGCAACATGCGAAGCTCGGTCGCGCGAGTCAGCGCATCGCGCGTTGCATCGATTGCGTCGTCGAGAGTGCCTTCGAAGCGATGCTCGCTTCCAATCGGATAATGAGGCGTCCAGAAGGGCTTTTCACTAACGTTGCCACCGGCGTACGTGCGCACATGACCCGGCCGTACTTCGGCTATGCCAGCGAACACGGACTGCGGCGGCACGATGCTCCAAAACGTAAATGTCTCTTCAAGGCCGCGTGCATCGAACGCGCGCGGAATCGATGCATCCGCAGCGAAGATGCCCTTTACTTCGCTTGCGAACACCACGCGTCCATCGTGCTCCGTGTAATGCAGCGGACGCACGCCCAAGCGATCGCGCGCGAAGACTAGCTTCTGCTCGCGCGTCTCCCAAAGAGCGATCGCGAACTGGCCGTTGAAGCGCGCAAAGGATTCATCGCCCCATGCTTCGTAGGCGTGCACGATGACTTCAGTATCACTGTGCGTGCGAAAGCTATGCCCCAACGCAATCAGCTCGGCGCGAAGCTCGACGTAGTTGAAAATTTCGCCATTGAAGACGACCCACAGAGTTTCGTCTTCGTTGGCGAGCGGCTGCTGTCCGGTCGCGAGGTCGATGATGGATAGGCGCGCGTGCGCGAGGCCCGCGACATTGTCGCGATAGACCCCGAACTCATCTGGCCCGCGGTGGTACTGCGCCGCCGCCATACGAACGAGCTCGTCTCTGCTAGGAGGCTTGGCGCTTGCACGCAGGCAAACAATTCCTGCGATGCCGCACATCTCTCAGACCTCAGTGACTTCGTGCACAAGAAGAGGGCGCGCGTGCAGGTATCGCGTAGCGCGACGCTTGGACTCGATGTCTTTGTAGACGCGTTCAACTTGATCCGCGGTGAGGTTCACCACGGGCGCGACCTCGGCCGCCGCGACCTGATGGTTGTGGGCGTAGAGGCAAAGATCCATGCGGTCGTAGGGAAGCGCGAAGTAAAACTCTTCCTGAGACTGCGCCATCGAAAAGGTGTCGGTCGTCGGAGGACGCGCGCAAATTTCCCCAGGCACGCCAAGGTGCCGCGCCAATGCGTAGACCTGTGTTTTGTAGAGATGCGCAATCGGTTTGAAGTCAGCGGCGCCGTCGCCCTGCTTCACAAAGAAGCCTTGGTCGTACTCGAGGCGATTGGGTGTGCCGGACACCGCATAGTTCAAACGGTCGGCGTGGTAGTACTCCATCATCTTGCGAATGCGCTGTTTGAAATTGGTCGCTGCGACGAGCTGCAGATAAGCACCAACCGGCATGCGCGAAGTTTTCTGCTCGCCGCTTGGTGACTCAATCGTGAGTTGCGAGACATTCAAGCGATCGCTCTCGAGAATCGAAGGCAGCGTGATTTTGCACTTGTAGCCCTCGCCGTACTCCGGAAAAACCTTTTGAATGGCATCGACTTGTCGCGCGTAGCAGCCGGCGCCTTCGAGCGCGGGCGCAATGTCTTCGATGGTCGACTCGATGCCGAGCGAAGAGGCGAGCAGCTGCCCCAAGCGAAGGGAGTCGCCGGACGAGTCGCGCTCGGGCATGAAGATGCCAAAGACCTTCTCCTTGCCAAGAGCCTGCACGCACAAGGAAGCCACGACCGAGCTATCGATGCCGCCCGACAAGCCAACGACGACGCCGCGCTTTTTCAGCGTCCCCATGACCTGCGCGCGAAGGGTCTCGCTTATTTCTGCAACGAGACTTTTGGCATCGATGTCCAGGACATTTGCGGCGAACATGGCGGGTAGATTATCCCAATTCGAGGCGCGCGCACGATAAGAGTGTGCCAAGGT
The DNA here is from genome assembly GCA_016712745.1 of Sandaracinaceae bacterium. Classification (GTDB taxonomy): domain Bacteria; phylum Myxococcota_A; class Polyangia; order Polyangiales; family JADJQN01; genus JADJQN01. The sequence continues at coordinate 838,762 of JADJQN010000003.1, read as the reverse complement.
TTGAGTGATGACGCCCTCGGCAAAACAACGCATCCTGGCCGCGGCTAGTATCGTAGTAGTTGCTTGCGGCGCGATGATGATTCCGATGGGTGCCATTCATATTGAAGAGACGCGCGCGTGCGAGGGCTCGCGCGAGTCACCAGGCTCCGCCACTTCCGACATCCCGTCGGATGTTCCGCGCGGCATTCCGATGATCTTCATTCATCACTCCTGCGGCGGCCAGCTTCTTGCGCAGCCGGGCCCCGATGTCGGCGAAAGCTGTATCTACGAATCGCATCCGAACGGCGGCAACCTGCGCACCCTTCTCACCACGCACGGTTACCTCGTGCATGAGGCGTCATACGACAGCGTTGTGGGTGGGCACACGGACATGTTCGACTATCTGCCCAAGTTCAAAGAGCAGATGCCGCGCATTTTACGTACGGCGCGCCAGGACCAACTCCTGCCCGAGGGGCAGCGCAATCGCATCGTCGTCTTCAAGAGTTGCTTCACCGAAAGCGAATTTGTCGGTGAAGGCGAGGGCGCAGGCAATCCACAGGGCCCGGGCCTCACGGTCGCGAATGCGCGCGCAACGCTGAGCGCGCTTCTTGCTGAGCTCGCGAAGTATCCGGACACACTCTTCGTCTATGTAACCGCGCCACCGCTCACGCCAAACGTTCCCGCCGAACCGGCATGGAAGTGGCTCGCGAAGAAGCTCGCCGGTCGCGGCATGAGCGAAGCGAGCTACCGCGAACGTGGCCGTCTTGCACGTAACTTCAACGAGTGGGTCAGCTCACCGAGCGGGTGGCTCCGCGGCTATCAAGGCAACAACGTCGTCGTCTACAACTACTACGACGCTCTCACCGGTCATGGCTGTTCGAACTTTCTGCATTATGTGAATGCAGACGACATCTACGACAGTCACCCAGCGCGGCACGGGAACGAAGTTGCGGCGCGCGAGTTTCTGAACACACTCAACACGGCCGTGCGGGAGCGCGGTATCCTCCCGCCCTGATCGCCTTTGTGGCCGCGACTTGCGATAGGATTAACCATGCACAAAGTACTTCTAGTAAGTGTGGTTGCCTTCTGCGCTGCGTGCGGCCCACAGATTGCGCAGTCGGGGTCGACAGCTGCCACCGCGCCGACGACCGCACAGATCGAGCAGCGCCTCGAAGTCCGCCTTACTCAGGATCCGAATCGCGCCATGTGCGATGAGATCGTGGCCGGTTTTCGCGCGGGCAATGCCGATGCGGCCAAGCCACATTTCGATTTCGCCGCGTTTGTGGAGCGCGTCGTTAGCAGTCCCACCGTTCCTGAAGCCCTTCGTGCACGGCTACGCGCCAATCCATCCGGTCCTCAGGAGTTCGGACGTGTTCATACTCCGCCTGGATGGCAGTTTCGCTGCTTGGGCACCCGAGCGCTTCGTGGCGAGGACTACCTCGCCATTCGTCTTTGGGGTCCGACCAAGTTCAGCTATCTCATGTTCCATCTCTCGGGGCCGAGGGCGGCGCGCCGAATCGATGACTACTACTCGGTCGATACCGGCATCGTGAACTCGACAGCTCAACAGTTTGGTTTCGATCCGCAGTTCGCAGAAGCATCGATTCGTATTGGTGAAATGTACCAGCTCTCCTACGAGCACAATTTCACCGCGATCATCCAGAGCTTTCGTCAGCTTCCGGGGGCGATTCAGAACGAACCTGTCGCGTTCGGCCACTTCGTAAATGCAGTCTACGCAAGCGAGCAGACCGGCAGTGTCCTCTACAACGAAGCCACCAACCGCATGCGCCAAGTGTACGGCGATAACATCTACACACTCGCGTACTGGGAGCTTGCCGATGGCAATCGGCGAGGTGATCGCGCCGCGGCGACGCGCGCACGCGACCGGCTTATCGAACTGCTCGATGACGCCGAGCTACTGGGCGCTGTTCGCTAAAAGAGAAAACGTCGCGCGACGGCAAGACATTAGGCATCGCGGTTTTGCTTGAGCTTGTCGGCCGTGTCGCGCGGAATAGCGCGCGCCGGCGGGGCGGACACTACGCTCCCTGACGGCACGTCGCGCGTCACTACGGCGTTGGCGCCAATCTCGACGTTGTCACCGATGGTGATGCCACCGAGAATCTTTGCGCCGGCGTAGATGCGAACGTTGTCGCCGATGGTCGGAAAACCCGGAACCGGTCCGTGACCGAGTGTGACCTCTTGATAGATGGTGCAGTTCTTTCCGATGCGCGTCGGGGGCGGAATGTTGATGTTCCACGGATGGTGCAAGCAAAAGCCGCCACCGATGTCGGCCTTCGCCGGGATACCGACGCTCTTGAAGAAGCGCCATGGCGTCGCAGCGATCTTGTGCGTGACCAGCGCCACAAACTTAAGCGGCTTGTTCTCGATCGAGTGGTGCGCCCACGAACCGAAGCGGTACGTTGCCGTAACCCAAAAGCCGAGACTGCGGTACCAGCCGCCCGCGTTCTCGTAGTGCTCCATGTCAGCGCGCAACTTGTCTAGCACGACATCCTCTCGGGCAAGGTAGGTCCGCGCCAGTTCCGCTGTCAAATGAGCGGCGCGCGCGTTGCGGTGCAGTTTAGCGCAGGGCGCGACGGCAGACGTCGATTAGGCCATGGGCCGTCTTGGACCAATCGCGGGAAGCGGCGTGCGAGGGGCCTTCGTTCAGGGCGCGTGCGCGGTAGGCACGATCGGTCAGGGAGCGATCTATAGCGCTCGCGATCGAGTCGACGTTGTACGGATCGCACATAGCGCCAAGGTCTCCCACGACTTCGGGCAAAGCGCCGGTAGTTGCGGTGACAACCGGGCGGCCAGCGGCAAGGGATTCGAGTGCGGGAAGACCGAAGCCTTCGGCAAGGCCCACCATGGCGACGGCTTCTGCTCCCGCGAACAGTCCCGGCAGGATGGCTTCGTCAACGTAGCCCGTGATGCGTACTCGATCGCCGAGCTTGCACTTACGGATGGTTTCATCGATCAACATGCGCGCCCCCCAATCGCCGCCGCACAGAACGAGAGTATGGCCGCGGGCTGCTTTGCTCTTTGCGAATGCCTCGATCAGGCGCAGGTGGTTTTTGCCCGGATGCTCAAGGCGGGCAGAATACAAAAGGTACGGCCCGTCCACGCCGATCGAAGCGCGCGCCGCAGCGACACGTGGATCGTTCTCGGTCGGGGGAAGAAAGCGCGCCGCATCGACGCCGTTGGGGACGACTGTGATGGGCGGACCGTCGCTGCCCATAACGTCGCGTAAATCTTTGGCTGTCGACTGACTGATAGCGACGAGTTGATCTGCGCGCTTCAGTGCCCCGATCACAATGTATTTTAGGTAAGCCATGCGAAGCGCGTCGTACTTGCCCTCGACGTGCAGCTGACCAAGATCGTGAACGACCGCGACTGTCGGGACGGATGAGAGCGCTGCCGTGCGACGGTTGGCAGCCGGCAAGAGCAGCACATCGGCTTTGGCGCGACGCGCTTGCTCGCCACTTCCTAAAAGGTAAAACGCTGCGTTGAACGCGGGCTTACTGAGAAACGTCGGGAGCTCGACCAGCTCGGCGCCTGTGAGCATCGACGCGTAGACATCGAGCTCGCGACGGTCCCCCAACGCCACAAGCTGACCACCCGCGGCGTTGAGCGCCGCGATCATCCGCGGAGCTACGCTACGCACGTATGTTCCAATGCCCGAACGTCCGTAGTCGGTTCCGCCGAGTGCAAAGGCAACGCGCATCGCCACGTTGTCGCACGTTGCAGGCGTCCAGCTCAAGGCGAGCGCTACGAGCGATCAGATGTGCGAGTGCAGGCGGACTTCGCCTCGACCTTGCGGCGTCCCTCGCCAGACAGCGCTACGCAGCCGGCCGAGAGGGGACGCGCTGCAGGGGACGGCTCTCATGCCAAGTGGCGCATGGCTCCCAGCGAGTCACAGCTGTTGCTGTGTTTCACGCTTAAGTGAGCAGCGATGGGTACAAGCGGCGATATCTGCGGCGATTCCACTCGGCACGCGCGTTGCTGTAGTCGTCGCTATGAATGCGTACTTAAGAGCTCTTGTTCGATTCGCGATTTGTTTAGGCGTGGTTGCGGTCGCAGCGTCATCTGCGCGCGCAGACGAGGAGGAGAAAGGAGAGCCCTCGCGGCATGATGCTGTGTGGGCGCGTCATCGCTCGCTCAATCTTGTCGTCGGCGGACCGCTCGGAATTCTTGGCGCCGAGTTTGAGTACGCGCCGATTCCCCAGATCGGATTGAGCGCAGGACTTGGCCTCGATGAGGACGGCGTTCAAGCAGCCGCGATGCTGCGCGTGCGAGGAATTCTCGGCGCATGGGCACTTGGCGTCGGAGGCGGCCTCTCGGTCGGACCACAAGAGGTTCGCAATCCACATAGCCCAGACTTCTTCGGGGACGGACCAACGTTCTGGTCGATTTGGGGCTGGCGTCTTTATGGAAACTTGGAAGTCGCGGCCGAAGCGCGGAGCATCGGCGGCGTCTACACGCGTATCTCCTTCGGAGTTTCATTTCCCACGGGGACGCAGAGTTCACGCCGTTGCGGCAACGACGCAGGCTTCCCCGCAGACTACCCGCTTAGCTGCCCCGACCGAGACCTCTTCCCCTACGCCTCCGTCGCCGTCGGCTACTCCTTCTGATCGACAGCAAGAGCATCCACTAGGCGCCGATTCTAATTGCGAAGCACCGCGCAGTAGGCGTGCTCGTCCACGACGAGCCGCTAGCAGTCGCCGGAAAAGCCCCGGAGACGGGCGCCCCAAAGCGAACCTGTCTTTTGGGCTGTCGCAGGGGCTTTCCCCACGAACGCGTAGCCGCGCGATCTTAAAGGAGCGCGCCGTCTACCGCCCTACGTTCAACAAAGAGCGTGCGGGATTTGTCCTGAGCGTGGACGCCCGCGCCCCACTGAGCAGGACAAAGCCGCTCGGGCAAGCCAAACGCTCAGTAAGCGTTCTTGCTTGAGAGCATCCCAAAGGCGGTCCGGAAGATAATCTTCACGTCGAACCACAAGCCCCACTGACGGATATACGTCAAATCGTACTCGATGCGCTTCTCCATCTTGTCGAGCGTGTCGGTCTCGCCGCGCCAGCCGTTGACTTGCGCCCAGCCCGTGATGCCGGGCTTTACCTTGTGGCGGAGCATGTAGCCGTGGATCTTCGAGCGGTAGAACTCGTTGTGCGCAACTGCGTGGGGGCGGGGGCCAACGATGGACATCTCACCGGTGAGCACGTTGATAAACTGAGGCAGCTCGTCGAGCGACGTGCGACGGAGAATCGCTCCAAGCGGGGTGATGCGCGCGTCACCTTTGGTCGCCTGCTTCACGTTCGGGCCGTCTTCGGAGACGGTCATCGAGCGAAACTTCCAGACCAAAATCTCTTCGCCGTTGAGGCCGTAGCGGCGCTGACGAAAAAAGACTGGGCCCTTCGACGTAAGCTTCACTAGGCCAGCGATGACCAGCATGGGAACCGAGATGAGCAAAAGAATCAGGCTGCCAAGCACGATGTCTTCCGCGCGCTTGAGCATGCCGTCGACACCCATGAAGGGCGTCTCGTGAACCGCGAGCACCGGCACTTCGCCTACGCTCGTCCAGCGCGCTTGCAAAAGACCAGTCATGAACACGTCGGCAACAACGTGCACGGAGGCCGTCGTATCCGAAAGCGAGGCGATGAGGGCCTTGATGCGCTCGTCCGCGCGAAGCGGGAGCGAAATATAGACAATGTCGAGCTTGCCCTCTTTGGCGTCCGACACGAGCTGCTCGAAGTCGCCGAGGATCGCGCCAACTTCCGCAGGCACAGCATGCATACGTGCTTCGCGCGCTGCAGTACGAACGCTGAGCTTGCGCTTCTTCGCGGTGTACGCCGCGTAGCGATCGTCGTAGAAGCCTGAGATGCGCATACCGGACCACGGAGTCTCGATGATGGTTCGCGCAAGGCGTTCGGCGACCGGCGAGAGACCCGCGAATGCAACCGAGCGCGAGTTCCAGCCGCGTTGACGGAACTCTTGCAGAGTGAGGCCGAGTGTGACGCGCGCGACGGTGAGCAAGAGCGGCGCAAGTACGAGCCAGGTGAGGAAGACGGTGCGCGAGAAGTTGCTCGAGGTCTTGGTCGCGTAGGCGACGAGCAAGAGCACAGCACCGACGCTCAGCCACGTAGTCCACACGCGAAGCACTTGCTTGCGAATCGGCACGCCGCGCCATGTGCCGTACAATCCATTGACGCCGGCCGCGATCCAAAAGACGGCCGCCGCAACGCCAGCTGCGACGAAGTGACCTTCAGTCCAGACGATCGGCTTCGTGAGGCTCGCGAGAATAAGCGCGAGCACAACCAGGGCGACGTCGGAAAGGCGCAAGAGCAGCATCAGCCGTGCGTGATGCGGTCTAAGTAAGCCTTTTTCTTCGCCCATATTTGCCAAGTCCTTCGCGCTTCCCCTGCTGCCTGGAGGCGCGTGCCATTAGTAACTGCACGCGCCATGCCGATTTTCCGTTTTCCAGGCTACACACGCATCGGTGGAATTGCGCAGTAATTAAGGGGGTATCAAGTAGACAGGCGCATCGACCGGCCGCCTTGGGCGGGGAGCGCTGTCGCCAGTTTGCGGCATTATGTGGCGCCTGACCCCACTCTCGCGCACTTTCTGCGCGCTCAAGTTCGGGCAGCTGGGGCGCTTACTGCCGGCGTTGTCGCCAAAATTCGTCGACCGGTCCGATGCGATCTTCCAACTTCGATAAGTACGGCGGCATGCCAACTACGAGATATCCGACGCCGGTCTCCCGGCCGATCTGCGTCTGCAACGCGTGCAGCTCGGCGAAGGTCATCGAGCCCGATGTAAGTACGACGACGACACGGTCGGCGAGGCGCGCCTGACGACGAAGTTGAGGACCTGCGAGATCGCCCTTCCACAACTCGATCACGTGCGGCTCGCGCGGCGGCTCGCTGCGCGGCATGTCCGAGAGCTCGGCGACTTGATAGCCACTAAAGGAAGGCACGATGTTCGCCGGTTGACGCGTCGGAACGATGCCGCTGCCCGGACCAGCGGGGGGCGGTGGCGTGTTGATGATGGTTTGGCGCGACGTCGCGGATGCAGGTGGCTGCGAACGCGTGCGCGTGGCGTATTGTGGCGTCACGACGGCTTCATTGTTCGGATCGACGACGGCGACTGCGTACACTTGCAGGCGCTGGGCAATCTCTTGTGCAACTGCGTCTTCCGAGGCAGTTGCGCCGACAATCAGTGTGGTTCCTCGAGCGCGCGGCGCGAAGTCGTCAAGCTCCTCGACAAGTACTTTGACGCTCTGTCCGTCGTGCGGCCACGTTGACGAGCCAATGACCGGAGCGCGGCCCCAGTAGGCTACTTCCGTCGCCGTAAAGACGCGCATGCGGCCGACCGCAAAAATCGCGATGCCTAGGACGACGACGAAGAAGACGAAGCTCGGAATCGCGATCGCGGCAATTTTGCGATACGAGCGCGAAGGATTCTCGGGACGCCACGCGGGCGAGACGACGCGAAAGCCCGGGCTGGGTGTGCGTGCGGCGTCTTGGGCGCGGGCGCGCGCTTGCTCGATATCGCTCACGCGTGCTTCGTGGACGCGCACCGCGGCAAGCAACTCGCTGGCGCGTCCCTCAACCGCCGATAGCGCTTGCACGCGCTGACGAGCATTCGCGGCGAGACGTTCAATCGTCGACGTTTGATCGACAGCGTTGTCTTCCGTGTTCGGCGCGGGGCGCGGCTGATTTGGCGTGTTCGGCGCGGGGCTTGGAGTCGCTGCGACTGCTGCGGCCTGGCGCGCGCGCAGCGCTTCTTCGAGGGAGCGAACTTGCGCCTGGGCGGCCTGCACCTGGGGATGCTGGTCGGAGAGCTGCGCGCGCAAACGCGCGAGCTCGGCGCGAGCTTCGGTCAAACGATGCGAGGCTTGTTCGTCGACGATCACGAGCGGGGTGCCAGGATTTGCGCGGTGCTGCGCGGCAGCCGACCGTGCTGCACGCATGCGCGCGCGTTCAATTTCGGCCTGCGCGGTGAGAGTCGCCGCGCTCTCAATCGCTTGCTGCGTTTCGACCGAAAGATCGGCGATGCCGTTCTCGGTGCGGAACTGATCGTAGGCAGTGCGTGCCGTGGTCAGGTCATGCCGCGCGGACCCGGAGTCGGCATCGAGGCTATGTACCTGTTCTTCGCGGCGCGTGCGTTCGAGAGTGCGCTCACGTTCCAAAAAGACGTCGACCGTGGTGTTCGCGAGATCGGCTGCGCCCTCCGCAGTACTCTCGTGCGCGAAGACTTCAACCAGATTGCTGTCGAGATCGAAATGGATGTCGAGCTGCGCTGCGATCTGATCGAGCGTCTTGGGCATCGATCGGCGGCGGCGGATCTCAGCGAGGTTCGCTTGAATCTTCAACGAATCGACAAGCGTGCGCAGCTCACGCACATCGGGCTCGAGACGGGGCTGTCCGCCATTGTCCGGCTCCCAGACGAGTTGCGTCGACGCCGTGTAGGTATGCGGCACGAGGAGCTTCGCCACGACGACACCGAGCGCGATACCGAACGCCGCTGTGAACAAGAGCCAGTAACGCGCGCGCCAATACGTGAGAGCCACGCGATGCAGGTCGACGGGCTTGCCGTAGCGCTCGGGAGGCGCAAGCGATCGCGGCGGAATGGGCCGGTCGGGATCTCTGGGGGCGTCGACGGGGTCGTACAAGTGAGAATTCCTACGGATTTACTAGCCGCCTTCTACCACGGACCCGCCGTGCACTGCACTCACTTCTCGGTTTTGTGATGGGACGCATCTCGTGATAGGCAGCTTGGGCAATGCGAACAAGCCTGGCCCTTCTTGTGTGCGTCTTTTCGATGGTGGGCTGTGGCGGTTATGTACCCGCGCCCCTGCACCCAAGTGAACGCGACTTTCAGCGCGAACTTGGGCCTGCGCCGGAAGGCATTGCCGACGATCCTGCCGAGGCCATGACTCTCTACGCTGGAGATGTGCTGACGGTTCGTACGGTCTCGAGCGAAACACAAGAGATCCTCGGTATCGTCGTAGACGCTGCAGGCCGTATTCATGTGCCTCTTGCGGGCGACGTTGAAGTGGGCGGTCTGACTTTGGGCACGGCAGAGACGCGCGTTGAAGAAGCGATGCGCGCGTTTGACCGTTTCGTACGCGTGAGCTTGCGTGTGACTGATTCTGCCGGTCACACGGCGACAGTCTTGGGTGCAGTGTCGCATCCGGGCACGGTACGCCTCTCGCCCGGAACGCGCGTAGCCGATTTGGTCGCGATGTCCGGCGGCTCACTTGCACCTGCGTCGCAGGACGGCACGGTTTCCGAAGTCGCTGACTTTGCATCCGCCCGCCTGTACCGCAACGGCGTTGCACTCCCGATCAGTGTTGCGCGCGCTCTGCGCGGAGAGCCTCGTCAGAACGTGCGCGTCCATCCGGGCGATTCGCTCTTCGTTCCCTACACACGCACCACAGTGACAATCGTGGGTCAGGTGACAAACCCGCACGAGATCAGCTACCGCGCAGGTCTTCGTCTCACGCAAGCCTTGGCCGGCGTCAACGGCCTTACGCGAGATGGCGATGATCACGACGTGCGCGTTTTGCGCGGACCGGTTGGGCATCAGGAAGTTTACATCGCGAGCCTGCAGGACATCGTCGATGGCGACGCGCAGGACATCGAGCTTGCGCCGGGAGATGTGCTCTACGTTGGCCAGCATCCGATGGCAGGTTTGGGAGAGTTCCTCGAGCGCATCGGTCCGCTATTCTCAGCGGGCATCAGCATCGGTGTGACGGCCCTGATTATTTCTGCGTCGCAGTAGACAGCTTCTCTTCGAGTTGGCGCGCGAGCACAGCGACAAAACCAGCGAAGATAAAGTACATGTAAATGAGCGGCGTCTGACGCGCCGCCCATTCGAGCGTGCCTTGTGCGTACATGGCGAAAAGCCCGGCAAAACAGCCCAGCAGCACGTCCCCGCGCACATCGTCGCGTGCCTTCCATGCGTACTTGCCGGCCAGGTAGAGGGGCACGGCAAGCATGCATAGATACGCGAAGAGCCCGATGTAGCTGAGCTCGGCCAAGGTGAGCCAGTAGATGTGATGCGCGATGCCGCCGTAGTCGATGCGAGGCAGGTTCTGTCGCTGTGCGTAGCCTTGATGACCGAGCACGTACGAATATTGGTTGATGCCGATGCCGGTCGGGTGGTTGGCGAGCATCTCCTTCGCGGCGCTCACGAACTTGTCGCGCGCGGCGGCGGACGCTTCTGGCGCGTGCTCGAAGCGGTCGATGATGCTGTCGTAGCTTTTGGCCACGACCAGAATCGCGCAGAGTCCAAAAATGATGCCCATGCGAATCTTACGCGTGGACGATTTGCGGATGAGCGATCCAAAGAAAACAACCATCGCACCCAATACGAACATCGCTATCGATCCGCGTGACAACGTGAGCACGATGCAAATCGCTGAGGCGCCAACGGTGGCGAGCGGGAACTTCCACTTGGGTCCAACAAGAAGAATCGCAAGCGCGATGGGGAAGACAAGATCCACGGCCATGCCGAGAGTGTTCTGATGCGGCATCCACGCATCGACCTGGTTGTAGTGAAGTATGTAGCGTTGATACACGCACATGAAGGCTGAGAGGATGACGCCAGACGCCAGGCCGTTGATGATCCATGGGCCTAGACGTTTGTGCTCCGCGACGCGAACGATCGTCGCGAGCATGAAAAATCCGCGAAGCAACTTGGAAATGGAGAACCACGCGTAGAGTGGAACGGCAGCAAAAAAGACCGAAAAGACCGCACACGCGAGATAAGCGTAGCGCGTTAAACGGTAGGGCGCGGGATTCGGGCTGCGCGGCAGCGCTAGGAAGAGAATGCCAGCAAGAAGGTCGACGATGGAAATCGTGAAGCCGTTGGCCTCGCCGTGATAACCCGCGTCGACGACGAGGTCGATGTCGAGCGGATCGAGATTGATGAAGGGCAAGGCGCACATGACCGCCGTGAGCGCGATGAGATACTTTTCCCGCGTTCGCACGAAGCGCGCGATCGGGTAGACCGCCAGAATCGCCCCAAGGACCACGAGCCACTTCACGCGAGTCGCTCTTTCATCGTGCGCTCGAGCATCGCTTCGACGGCGTCGACCATGGTCTTGTGCTCGAAATGCGTGCGCACGAATTCATGCGCGCGTTCGCCCGCCTTATCGTCGTCGAGCAAGGTCAAAACCGAGTCGGCTAGGCTGCGGGCATTCGTCGGCACAAAGAGGCGACCGGCTGCGGGCTCTTTCAACCACTCCGGAATACCTCCGTGGTTGGCGCCAACGACGGGACGCGCGCGGCGCATCGCTTCGATGCCCACCATGCCAAACGGCTCGGGCCAGTGCGAAGGAACCAGCACGATCGAAGCGCGGTCGTAGATCTCGTGCATGCTCTCGGGCGAAACGTATCCCAAAAACCGAACGCGATCCTGGGCAACTTCGCTCGCGCGATCGCGAAGCACTCTCTTCGACGGCCCGTCGCCCGCGATCTCTAGCGTCACATCGGCGGGCAGAAGGGCCATCGCGTCGATCGCGTGCTCGAAGCCTTTTCCGCGCAACAACTGGCCAACGACCGCGAGCGAGCGGCCTTGCGGGCGCGGCGCCAAGGGCAAGTCGTTTTCGGGCGGGATGGGGTGAATCACTTCGACGCGATCGGCCGCGACGCCCGCGTTGCGAATGTTGGTTGCGATGTATTGGCTGCACGCAACCAGGCGAGCGCGCGCAGACAGCGCGAGCAACTCTTTCCTCAGCTTGAAAGGGTCGCGCAAGGCGATGGGCAAGAGAGCACCGGGACGCCGGCTGCGCACGACAACACACCCATGCTGCACGCACGAAAGTCCGGGCGGGCGGTGGCAAGGCTCTAGGCTGAGCGGCAAGTAGCGATGCGAGCGGATGCACGTAAGGTCGTGATCGTGTGACGCAACGACTGTGGGTACTCGGCGAAACGGCGCAAGCGCATCGGCGCGGTTTGCCCGATGCACGTAGACGACGTCAAGGTCGTCTGCGACGTTTCGCGAGTCCATGGCTCGCACATCGTCGAACGCCGCAGCGTACGCTTGGCGGTCGCGTCCGCGTTCGTCCAAGTAGATGAGCGTCAGATGGTGTCCGCGTTCACGCAGCGAGCGACTTAGATCGTGCGCGTACTTCTCAATGCCGCCAGCGTAGCCAGCGTGCGGCACCACCATCCCAATCTTCATGCGCCGACACCCAAGCGCGAACGCACGATGGATGCGACGCCCGCAATCGAACGAACGTCATCGGGGATCGGCATATCGGATGCCATCGCTGCTTTGGCGGAGCCCGAAACAATGTCGTAGCCGTGCATGCCGGCGACTTTGCCACCGACGTAGCTGGGCGCGAAGATTACGCCTTCGTCGAGCACGAACATTGCGTCCCCGTAGGGCGCCCCTTCCGTCGGTGCATGTCGCTCGCGCAGCGCGTGCGCGTCGAAGAAATTACCCGGAAAGTGGGCGCTATCGATGACTTTGCGGGCTTTGGCCACCTGACGATCGTCGCCCCAGATACGCAGCATCGTACTGTCGACGAAGACGCGAATGTCGCCTAGCTCACGCACCGTCGAACGCGGATCGATCGTCGTGTGCACATCCGCCATCCCATGATCGCCTACGATGATGGTGCGCACGGTCGCACCACCGCGTGCCATCGCCTCGCGCGCGCGAGAGATTTCCTTCGCGATGCGGTCCACGACGGCAAACGTTTCCTCGCTGGTGTTGCCCGTTCGGTGAAGAGCACCATCCAGGGCTGCTGCGTAGAGGAAAGCGAGGTCTACGGGATTGCGCTCGAGAGAGGCGTGTGCGTGAAGCCAGCGTTCGTCTTCGGGCAGTTGCCAAGGCGCTGCGTAGACCGAAAGGCCAGCGTTACGCGCGTCGCTTAGGAAGGTTGACGCACCGCCAATGTCGGTGGAGTTGAAGATATCTTCGCGCTCGGGCATGTCGAGCCACTCGAACGCTTCCGGAGGCACACGGTGAAGAGCCACGTAGCCGGTTAAACCCTCGGCGGTTGCAAGCGCGCGGGAGAGGACGCGGCGAAACGCGTTACGCTCATGCAAAATGGACGGAAGAAGTTTTAGCCAGCGCAGAGGGCGCAGAATGCTGCCCGCATCAGGCTCGCGCGCCGTGAAGAGACACATGCGTCCATGAACGCTTGGCATCTCGCCCGTGAGCACCGTCGCGAGTGCACCCGACGAGTAACCGAGCACGCCATCGAGGGATTTCTCGTACGGCAGAAACGACAGCTGAGAGCGAAAGCGTGCGAGTTGCGACGGGCCGAGCGCATCGACGAATACAACCAACACGCGTTCGACTGCATCACTCACCGACTAGCCTCCGACGCCCGAGAGTGCCCGCACACGTTCGTGCAGCTCTTGGTCGGTTGCATTGTGGCCGATTCCGAGGAGCGCCGCCGCTTTCTCGCGTGACGCCGTTTCTTGCGGCTCATACGCGAGTAACATGGCAACACGTGCAAGGCGTTCGCGTGGATGTCCAGCGTAGGGCCAGAGGGGCACGCCTACTTTGATGCGTGCGCGGATGGAGGCTCCAATGGATGCGCCTGTGCGTAGGCCAATCGGTTCTGGATAAACGCTCTTCGAAAACGTCGCGTAGCCAAGGGGCGTCGCTGGCGAGCCCACTCGAAATGCCTCGAACGAGAGGTGACGCGCTCGCGCAAGCTCGCGTGTTGCTTCATACCAAGCATCGAGCGAAGTCGCGGGCTTCCAAAGATCGGGGCGTGCCCGAAACGCAATCGCGTCCTGATAGGCGCTTACAAGCTCGGTGCCTACTGCGGGAGAAGCTCCCAGTGTGTCGAGCTCCTTCATCCGCGCAGCGAGAGTACCTGCGTAGCGATTCGCAGCGAGCAAGTAGACGTCACCGAGCGCAAGAATCATTTTGTGGCCGTGGCGCGCGCGCCGCAGGTCGTGGTCTGCTTCCAAGTTCGATAGAGCAAGCCCGACCGCGCGGTTGGCGAGCAATCGACCCGATTCGCCAAGAGGAATGTCGCGCACGTCGAGCCTGCGCACTGCATCGAGCACATGCTCGTCACCCGCAAGCACGCGCGCTCCGCCCAGGGCTGCGTCGAGCCATAACAAAATGCGTGGCGGCGGGTTCAGATCATCGGCAGCGACGGGCCACACGTCCACCTCGACGCCCAAGCGCTTCGACCAGCTTTCAGCGACATGACGAAGCCCTTCGTGATGGGCGCGCGCATTGCTGCGCACAACCACCACCAGATCGTAGTCGTTGTAGGGACCGAGCTGCTTTTCGTGCTCGACGATACTTCCTTCGCCGCGCGCATAACCGCCGAGCAAAACCGTTGCTACAAGTTCGTTCCCAAGCAAGGCCTGAATCGCATGCGTGAGATCGAGCAAATCGCGATGGATGCGTGCCTCGGCGCTCGCGTCTCCGCACAAGGTCGCGCGAAAGGAGTCAGGCACTCGATCCCCGTCGTCGCCCCGTGAAGTAGCCAGCAGCCTGCGCTATGCGCGTGGCGATTGCGCTCGGCGAAACGACGCCAGCGCGGGCATCGCGCAGAAGATTGCCCGCCAGCGGACGGAGAAGGTCAGACACGACCGACGCCTTGCTCAAGCGATGAATGTGCGTATCGGCCGTGCCTTCGCCGGCGTGGCGTTTGTACTGCGCCTTCAAATCATAGACGTGCGAATGCTCGAACTCGGAATCGCTCGCGTAGGTCGAAAGCCAACCGAGTGACGCCGCACGCAGGCTCCAATCGACATCCTCTGAATATTTGAGCTTCTCGTCGAACGGCAACACTTCCCATCCGCTGCGCCGCACGGCGGATGCGGCCATGGAGAAGAAATGTCCGTGCGTGACGCCGAGGGCCTTCGCCGTCGGGAAGGCTCGCGCGTAGTCGACTTTGGTCAAGCGATCGGCGTCGGGGCGAGCGAGTTGTCGTGCGTACGTCGCAATCACGTTTTCGTGTCGCTCGAAAGGCGCGATCAAGCGTACGAGTGAATCGGCCCGTAACGCGATCGCGTCCGCGTTAATGAAGGCCACGAACTCTGATGCGGTCTCGCGCATGCCCCTATTGAGCACACGACCTGGAATGTACTGCGCGGGATCCAGATCGACAATGCGCGCGCCGGCTTCATCGGCCGCTTCGCGCGAGCCGTCACTCGAGTGACAATCGATGAACAAGACGCGCGCCACGAGCCCAGTCTGAGTCGCGAGCGCCTCGAGCGCGCGCTTCGTGTACGGCATCTCGTTGCGGCAACGCATCACAACGTCAAGCGTGCGCATCATCGAGCGGCCTCGAGCAGCACATCGCGATAAAGCGAGATCAGGCGGTCCACAACTCGATCCCAATCATAACGCGAGCTCACGATGGCATGCCCCGTTTCAGCGAGAGAGCGACACTTCTCTTCGTTGCCAAGCAAGCCTTTCATCGCAGCGGCCCACACTTCGACATCGAGCTCGGGTACGGACGAGCCATTGTTGCCGACCGCTGCTGCGAGGTCCGAGAGGCCAGAGTGATGAGCAAACAAAACCGGTCGCTGCGCGGCCCATCCTTCAAGCACCGCGAGCCCAAAAGCCTCGTGCGTTGACGGGACAATCAAGAGCTTCGCAAGTGCGAGCAAATCCGGGATCTCGTCTTTGGCGCTGACGTTTCCAAGAAGATGCACACGGTCGCGCACGCCGAGCGTTTCCGCTTCGCGTTGAATCGCGTCGCGGTAGCCCGCATCGGTGGCTGCGCCCGCGAGAACAAGATGATGATCGGCCGGCGCCCCGGCAGCGAATGCTCGTACGGCGAAAACCTGATTCTTCTGCGCCGCGATGCGGCCGATGAGCGCGACGACCGGAGCGTTCGCGAAAGCCGCCCACGTCCGACGTCCCCGCGCCCGCTCGATGCTTCCGGACGAGAGTCGTTCGCGATCGACTCCATGGTCCATTCGCACTGCGCGCGAGCCAATGCGTTCAGCGAGCGCTTTGCGTTCTTCTTCGTTGAATGTGATCACGCGGGCAGCGTCGTCGACCACGTGACGCGCTCCTAGCAGCGCACCTATGGGCGCGCCAAGATCGATTGCGCCACGGCTGCGTTTCTGATGGTCCTCGGTGAGCCAGCCCTTGTTCGCAAACATCGGTCCGTGCACTGACACGACATAGGGGCGACCCGTCAACCGCATCGCCGTGCGCACGCCGCCACCAATGCGTCCGGTTGTGTGCAAGTGGCAAAGCTGCACACGTGGATCTAAAAGCAGGCGAAGCGGCTCTTCGAGTGAGGCAATGTTGCCAGCATTGGCGACAAGAGCGCGCCTCGTTGTCGCCTTTCCGACAAAGGGTAGAAACGAGCGGTAGCGCACCAGAGGCACGTTGCTGGCAAGCGCTTCGTCCCGGGTAGTGGGGCCCTTGGGCGCATGCACGATGGGCTCAAAGCCGCGCAGGGCGAGCCGCCGCGTGATTTCCACCACGTGCGTTTCGGTGCCACCCCATTCGCGCGGATCGTATTTGCGCAACACGTGCACGACGCGCACGTCATCGGTCGAAAGGGGATGGAATGGCCAGCGGGTCACGAAGTCGATTGAAGCATACCGGAAGGTTGGATACGTTGGTGCAGACTATCGATGAGCGGTTCCGCCGATAAGAAAACGCTACGAGCACTCCTGAGCGGAGGCGGGCGGCATGTGGCGGCGACGTTAGCTGGCGTCGTCAGCTTCACGGTCATTTCTCGCAAGCTGAGTGACGACGCGCTTGGCGCGTGGGCGTTGCTCGGTGCTGCGGCCTTTCTTATCGGTCTGGCCGACATGGGTCTGACCGCAGTGGTGCAGCGCGCCACAGTTGCGAAAGACGATGCACGCGCGCGTCGCGTGCTCTCACTTTCGCTCTTCGTGCTCGCCGTGCTCTTGCCCGTCGCGAGTATCATTTCCTATCTCTTCCTGATCGACATGGACGGCGCTGGCCCCGAGCTGCGCGACGAGATCCGCGTGGCTGCGATCATCGTGCTCGTAGCCGGCATGGTGATGGGCTGGTTCGGTCCTTACCGCGGCTACGTGTTCGCGAAGGGCGGCGTGCGTGAAGTTGCGCGCGCGCGAACGGCAGGAGCCGTTGCGCAGCTCATCGTGACGCTTGCGTGGTTTCAGTTCTCGTCGAGCCTGATTGTTCCCTCCACTGGTTTGTTGGTCTCCTACATCGTTGAAGCTGTCATCACGCTGAGGGCCGCGCGCGCGCTCGACAAGGACATTCCACTCAAGCCGGCGTGGACCAAGGACATCCTTGAACGCAAGGCCTCGTTCAAAGTTGGCGCGGCCGCGCTCGCGATCAATCTCGCCGTCGCAACGGCATTGCGTGTTGACCTCTTCGTGCTCAGTAGCGTTGCTACCTTAGCTCTCGTCGGGCAATACGGCGTGGCGGGTCGCGCCGTGGACCTTGCGTACTTGCTTGCAAAGCAAGCCACCGTTGCGCTGATGCCAAGCCTTGGAGATCCCGAACATCGCGCACGCGCGGTGCGCATCGGCACACTCGTTTTCTCGGGTGTCGTACTCAGCGGCATGACCGCATTGTCCTTCGATGGACAGGCGCTCTTGATCGGCTGGGTCGGCCACGTTGCCGAAGGGCATGTGCCGGCCATCGTGCTCGCCGTTCTGGGCGCCGCGGCGATGATCATGTCGCTTTACGAGGTTTCAAGCTCCATGGTGGCGCTTGGGGGCAGGACCGGGTGGGAAGGCGCCATCCCTATCATCGTCGGAAGCATCACCAACCTCGTGATCTCGATAGGTCTCGCGTGGAAGTACGGCATTTGGGCAGTCGCGCTTAGCACGGTTGGAGGTAACGCCATCACCGGCGTGCTCATGTGGAGAAGGGCGCGTATCCTTCTCGGGTGGAGTTTCAGCCGACTTTTCAGCGTGCTTACGCCTTCCTTCCTCGTATTGCTCGCGTCATGCGTCGTTGGCTATTCGCTACGCGCATTCTCCTTGCACGGCACGTGGCAAAGCATCGTCGCCTGCAGTGTGACGATGCTCTGCGGCTGTCTCGTGGTCGCGCTCTTTCTGCGACGCGGTTACAGGATGCAGGAGGCATCTTGATCCATACAACGTCGTATGCGCGCGTCGTTCTGATCGGGTTGTCGTGCGTCTGGCTCGCTTGCTCATCGCCGGCATCAGCCGATGCGCCACATCCTGTGGTGCGCGAGCTAGCATCCGATCACATCGTTCTCGGGTGGCCGGCTGTGCAGGGCGCCACACGCATGCGTGTGCTCATAAGTTCCGAACCGGCGAATGCGCAAGGCGCTCTGCCTGACCCGTACGTCGTCGCGACGCTATCAGGCAGCGCATCCGAGACGCGCATCGACCACCTCGCTCCGAACGTGCATGTTTTTTTGCGAGTAGAGGCCGACACGCCTCGTGGCGTGGTGGGCACGAACCTTCACGCGCAGACGCCAGCTGCTGCGCGCGCCGGCCTCGACGGGGCTGTGCGTGAGGTTGCACTCGTTGCGCCGAACGTGATTCGCATTGTGATGGGCAATGGCGACGGCGCCGATTTTCAGCGCGGAACGTGGCGCGTGCGCCGACGCACGGGCGCCGCCATTGCGGTGCGTCGTGTGCATCGCGATTCGGTGCCGGTTGCGCAGATGGATTACGAGCTCGGTTTTGGCTCAGACGCGGACTTGAGCGAAACCGATGTCGATCATCGCATCTACCTCGAGCTTGCCAGTGCGGTGGGCTCGCGCGAAATATTGCGGATCGAAGGGCCCGACAGCACGTCGGTGCTGGTCCCCTACAGCGATCGCTATCTTGAGACGCCGGTCATTCAACTCAACCAGGTTGGCTACAACCCGCGAGCAACCGAACGCTATGCGTACGTCTCGATGTGGATGGGGACAGGGGGAGGGCTTTCGCTTTCAGCCTTCCCGCAGTCTGCGGAGACGGTGCTCGATGCATGCGATGTCGCAAGCGAGCGGCGTGTTGCACGCACCGCTAGCTTGCCGATCACGGTTCGCTCCGCACGCGATGCCGATTCGGGATCGCCCGTCCATCAAATTGATCTGCGCACGGTTCCGATCGCAGAGAACACGCGCATCCGCATTCGCGTTGCGGGCGTGGGCGTTTCCTATCCGACGGAAGTGAGCGAGTCGGCAGCGTTTCACGCTTATTACGTGATCACGCGCGGGCTTTTGCACAATCGCTCCGCGCAGCGCCTTGGCCCGCCGATCACCGACTGGGTGCGCCCGCTCGGTCACGAATACGTATTCACGGCTGAGCAGGCCGATGCGTTCGACTTCTTCCCAGAGAACACTCCGCAAGTCGGTCGTCGTCGCCTGATTGGTGGCTACCACGACGCGGGCGATTTCGATCAACGCCCCATGCACACCGTCGTGCCGCAGGTTCTGATGCGCGCGTTTGAAAGCGCGCCCACGCATTTCACCGATTCCCAGCTTAATTTACCTGAGCGTGGCAATCGCATTCCGGATTTGCTCGACGAAGCACTCTGGGGCATCGCGACCTGGGAACAATTGCAGGAGAGCGATGGCGGCGTCCGTTCGGGCGTCGAGTCGACGCGTCATCCCTGGGGAATCTACTCAGCCGATCAAGATCAGCTCGTCTATTTCACATTCGCACGCAATGCGAATGTCTCCGCGCGGGCCGCCGGCCTCTTCGCACAGGCATCACGCCTGCTTGCAAGCTTCGATGCGCCGCGCGCGCAGCGCCTTCGCGAGCGCGCCGTGCGCGCGTACAACTACGCACGTTCCCATCACGCAAGCGCGGCCTTCATGATGTACGGCGCAAGTGAGTTGTGGCGCCTTACCGAGCAGGCTTCCTACAAGAGCGAGTTCGAAAGCCTATGGTCCAGCATCGGTCAGTACGGCGCCTTCAGTAATTTCGCCGAAGCTCACAACCAGGAGAGCGACTACGTGCACGACGGGCAAGTGATGCCCGACTACTTCATCGATTATCTGCGCGGGCCGTCGCCGTCGCCGGCGATTGTGGAGCTATCGCGAACGTGGCTGACGCGCGCCGCCGACGACGTAGCTCGTCGCGTGATCGAATCGCCTTACGCCCATCGCAACGGTCGCCCCGAGGGTCGTCCGACAGGTTGGGGGCAGGGCACCGTCATGGGCCGCTACCTCGATCCGATCATCGCGCGCATGCAAATGAGCGAAGTCAGCGCGTCCGATCAGCGCAACTACTTCGACGCCATGAGTCTCTCGGCCGATTACGTGCTTGGCGCCAATCCCTTGGGCATGGTCTTCATCACGGGTCTTGGCGCGCGCAGCCCCGAGGAGCCTCTGCACCTGGACTCACTCACCTCGCTGAAAAACGGCCACGGCGTGATGCCAGGCATTCCCGTCTACGGACCGGTCCCCGATCTTCCGGCCGCTGAATACTATCGCTTCGCATCGCGGCGCTTCTCGCCCGCGTTCGAATCGCGCCCGCCGATGCTGCGCTACGCTGACGTGCATTCATTCGTGACGACGAACGAGTTTAGCGTGTGGGAGTGCATGGGCCCGCACGCAGAGCACTTCGCGATGTTGATCGGCGCTGGGCAACACTAAGTGCGACGCGCTAAGCTCCGGGCATGGCTGTACGCATCCTCGGCGTAAACGTAACTGATGTCTCGATGCGCGAGGCGATCGCGCTGCTCACCGATCTCATTCACGATCCCGATCCGCGCACGCGCACCGTATTCTTTGTGAACGCGCACACCCTCAACTGTGCTGCCGACGATCCAACCTACCTTGATGTGCTCAATCGCGCCGACGTAGTCTTCGGCGATGGCACGGGCGTGCGATGGGCGGCGCGTGCGCAAGGCGTTACGTTGCGTGACAACGTGAACGGCACCGATTTGGTTCCGCAACTCTTTGCCGAGACCGCGCGACGCGGCCTTCGCTACTACCTGTTAGGAGCAACAGCGCAGGCCATCGAGCGAGCAGCCGAGCGAGCTCGAGTCATGTTTCCAGGTTGGGAGCAGGCCGGCTATCATCACGGTTATGTTCGCGGGGATCTCTCCATTGACGTTGTAAACAAGATCAACAAAGCCAAGCCGCATTTACTCCTCGTGGGCATGGGCAATCCGATTCAAGAGCGCTGGATCGATACGTACCGGGACATGTTGCAGGTGCCCCTCGTCATGGGCACCGGTGGTCTCTTCGACTACTGGGCGGGCAATCTGGATCGAGCGCCGTCATGGATGCGCAAGGCCGGCGTCGAGTGGCTGCACCTCCTGCGACGCCAACCGAAGAAAGCGGAACGCTACATCCTGGGCAATCCGAAGTTCTTGCTGCGCGTCGGACTCGACACGCTCAAAGGGCGCAAATGAGCGGCATCGCGCGCCGTCGTTGGATCGCAAAAAAAGTCTCGCGCGCAGCGGTTGCCGCCGCGTTTAGCACGCCGCTCGCTCGCGGCTCGCACGATGTCGCGCGCGTACTCACCTACCACCGCTTTGGCCGAATCCCGCTCGATCCTTTCTGCGTGCCACCCTTCGAGTTCGATTCGCACATCAAGTATGTCGCGAGTCAGGGCCTCGGTGCGTCGCTCGACGAGCTTGAGGCGTTTGTGCGGGGCGACCGAGCGCTCACCAAGGATGCGGTCGTGATTACCAGCGACGATGGTTTTCGCAGCGTGTGGACGAACATGCTGCCTATCCTGCGCAACTACGACGTGCCAGCTGTTGCCTACGTCACGCCGAGCTTGATTCGCGAAACAGATGCACTGCCGTCGCATTTGCCGAGCGATCAGCCCGAGCACTACATGTCATGGACTGAGCTCGGACGACTTGCCGAGCACGGAGTCGCGATTGGTTGTCATTCCTTCACTCATCGCTCCTTGGCTCAGATGCCCCTCCGCGAAGCGCGGGAGCAAGCCGAGAAGGCGATGGAGCTCTTTCGCGCCCGGCTCGGCCGCGACGTGCTCTCGTTCGCCTATCCGTACGGAACGCGTGCTGATTACTCCGACGAGACGGCGCGTATGCTTCGCGAGGTTGGGTACACAACGGCGTTCACGTCCCAACACGGCCCGATCAGAAAGGGCATGGACCCGATGGCGCTTCCGCGTGTGAAAGTCGAAAGCGGCGATCCGACCTGGCTCTTTCCGCGCCTTTGCCACGGCGCAATGGACGCATGGCGCTTCGTCGATCAGGGCCTGTGGCGCGTTCAACTCTCGCGCTGACTCAAAACGGAACGATGAGCGCGGTCGCGATGAGGCCGTCTTGGGTGCGGTGTCGGCCGGCGAAGCGCGCCCCCTTGGTGAAGGGCGGCAGATCGATGAGCAGGGTGACGGTGAACGTGCCCGCGTCGAACTCGATCTCAGCTGCGTGAAAACCAAAGAACTTTTTCACAATCGGATGGAGGCATTTATAGGTGGCCTCTTTCGCGCTGAAGACTTGCTTGTGCAATCCACGCGCGGCTTCCCGTTCGGTGCATACTTTCGGAATCAACGCCGCAGGCAGTACTTCATCAATCTCGGTATCAACCCCTAGGCCACGCAGATCGCCTCCCAAGGCAACTGCGGCAACGCACAGCACGCTTGAGTGCGAAATACTTCCGACCACGCCCTTCGGCCATAGCGGTTCGCGATCCGGGCCGGTGAGAAGCAGTGGCTGGTCCGATTTGATGGCCCGCAGCGCCTCATGCGCGCACCTACGGCCCGCTCGAAATTCGTTTTTCCGTTTCGTGACAGCCCGCGCAATCTGCGCTTCCTCCTCCGGAGGTCCTTCCGCGTGCGAGATGCGCGGATCGCGACTTCGCACAACCACCGAAGGGGGAAAGAGGCCCGCAAAAATTTCATGACTCAAATCAGGCGTCACGGATTAGATGGGTATACTCTAACCGGCGCGAGGTGAGGTGGATGATGCGCGTTCTTGGATTGGCTTTTTTTCGCCACGTTGGTGTCAGCCTGCACGGGCTATTTGGGTACTCCGTTCGCGAATGGCGCTACTCCCGGCACCGATAGCGGCGTGGTGATTCCCGGCAACGATGCCGGACCTCATACCGAGATCGATGCACCGGTCGGGACTCCGCGTCCGATCGAAGGCTGGCCAACCCCAAACGAGTATTCCTGGAACGGGAGCTGGACGCCCACTGCGGGCGAGCTTGCCGCTCTCAACCTTCTCGATGATGAGTACAACGACGGCCACGAAGGCTCGCCGATACTGCCGCCAGGCGAGTGGGACTACGTCAACGGCGATAACGACCTCGCCAACTATCGTAACTTCGAATCGCACATCGGTACGTTCGCTGCTCGCAACGATAGTTCGGCTCATCAGTACGGATGGACGCTCGTAACGAATATGCCGTCGCAAGAGTACGGCGGCGCGGGTGCGTTTTACCAAGGCGATCCGGGAGCCGACATTCTCAACCTCGGACCGATGGGCTACATCCACGGTCTTGGTTTCGGTGAAGGCGAGCTCGGGGATGGTCCGGACGTACTCACCTTTGGCGAGAGCGTCTCGCTCGATTACCGCACCGGCTCGTCTCTTTCAGGAGGCGCGCATGACGACGATCTCGTTGTCGCGGGTTGCACGCACCATACCGACGGATCGTTCAACGTCGTCACCACGACGATTCACACTGGCCCTGGCTCCGACTGGGTCTTCGTGCAGGACATTGACCGCGCAGGCATTGATCTCGGCAACGGCGCGGGCGGACGTACCGACACACTCGATCCGCTTGATGGCGACGATCTCGTTGTGATTCGTGGCAACTCACACGATTTCCGCCTCATGGGTGGACGCGGCAATGACACGTTCGTTTGGTACGTCGACGACAACGTGCAGACCACGGCCTACCTCGGTCCGGACTTTTTCGGCGCTGGCAGCAAGGGCGAGGACGCTCTGTGGAACGATCCCGGCATTGACCGACTTGTCCTGGCTGTGCCGAGCGACACGCAGCTCGTTACTTCGACGCCCACGCCCAATGGCGGCGTCCTCGTCATGCCCACCGACGGCGTCTTCATCGACGATCCGCCCACCGCGGCTGATCCGTACGCAACCTACTGCGTCGAATGTGGAACCAGCGCAACTGGTCGCAAAACCGTCATCCTCGAATACAACCGCGCAGACGGAGCCGTCCAAACCGGCTACTTCAACATCAACGCCTTCGAAGAACTTCAAATCGGAGTCGGCGCCGGCGCGCGCGTCTATCACATCGACGACATCAACGGCACCGCCACGCTGGACTCGAGCGCCACGCCTACCACGCCTCCCGACTACCCAACCGACTACTGCGATTAGCGCTGCACGCCCAACATGCGGCGCGACGATTACGACAAGTTGCGATCAATCAGGTCGCGTAGGTGATTCGCGAGAGCGTCGGCATTGTCGCCCGCGAGCATTGTCTCGTGCGTGCCGGTCGAGACGTGGGACTCGACGCTAGAAGCCAGCGCTGTCCAGCCGAGATTGGGATCGGGGATCGAGCGCTTCATTCGCTCGGCGCAGCGAAAGACTTGGATGGGCCCGGCATAGCGCGTGGGTTTGTACTTGTAGATCGCCTTCATGTTCACTTCGAATACGTGCGCGCGATTCTTCAGTACGCCTTCCGTCACTTCGAAGCCGAGCCAATCGGCAGCTTTGGGCTTTCCGAGCCTCATGCGGAACTTGAGCCGGGCCAACGCGACCTCGCGAAGGCCATCGATACCTGCGTCGGCCAAACGCTTTAGTCGGTCGAGGTAATAGCCGGGCTCGTTCAGCGCAGGGCGAGGAGCGGCCGCTTCAATGAGCGCGACCACCGGTGGCGTTTCGCCCTGTTCGCGAAGGATACGCGCCATCTCAAACGAGACGATGCCGCCGTAACACCAGCCCGCGAGCAGGTACGGACCTTGCGGCTGAAACTCACGCAAGCGGGACACGTAGTGTGCCGCCATTTCCTCAATGCTCGAATGCGCTTGCTCTTTGTGCGTGAGCCCCAACGATTGAAATCCGTAGCAAGGTTGGTCGGGACCGAGCGCGTGAATCAGCGTCATGTAGCCGAAGAGATCGCCGGGCGTGGAGTGCACGAAATAGATCGGCGGTTTGGTTCCGCTCCCGCGCAACGTGATCAGCGTGTCGTCGCTCACTGCTTGCAGATCCACAACCGCCGCGAGCTCTGCAACTGTCTGACGCTGAAAGAACTGGTCCGGCGTGATGCGAATGCCGGCCCGTGCCGCACGATCGATAATCTTGAGCGTCAAGAGTGAGTGGCCGCCCAGATCGAAAAAGTTGTCGTTGATGCCGATGCTCGAGCGCTCGAGCACTTCCTGCCAGATCTTCTGCAGCACCTCTTCGACCGGAGTGCGCGGCGCAAGCTGCGGAGCTCCGCCAACTTCACCACCGCCCGGTAGTGGCAGCGCGTTGAGGTCAATCTTCTGATTGGTGGTGCGCGGAAAGGCATCGATGAAAACGAAATCCGTCGGCGTCATGTACGCGGGGACACGCGTCTGCAAGTGTGCGCGCATCTCTGCGGGCGTAAGCGCTGCCTCGCCGTTCGTTACGAGGTAGGCGATGAGCTTTTTTTCCTTATTGTCGTTCTCGCGCAAAACCACCAGGCTCTCGCGAATCGCGCTGTGTTCTTCGAGCGCCGTTTGAATCTCGGCCGGCTCCATGCGGTAGCCGCGGAACTTGATCTGATGGTCCACGCGACCGAGAAACTCGAGGTTTCCGTCCGGCAAAAAACGAGCGCGATCGCCGGTATGGTAAAGCCGCGCTCCGCTCTCAAACGGGTGCTTGATGAACTTCGCGCGCGTCAGCTCGTACTGACCTAGGTATCCGATCGCGAGGCCCACTCCGCCAACGTAAAGATCGGCCGCCACGCCAATCGGTACGGGCTTCTTGTCCACGTCGAGAACGTAGGCCTGCATATTCGCGATGGGCTTACCGATGGGCAGCTCGCGCTTCGTCGGCTCTGTCGACTCGTAGGCCGTGCACGTGATGGTCGCTTCCGTCGGACCATAGCCGTTCATGGTGCGAACCCGTCCGCCATTCAGGCGATGCCATTCGTTGACCATTGCGATAGACGCGCGTTCACCACCAAAGACGACCAAACGCAGCGATGCGGGAGGCGGTAGCGAAGCTTCTGCCATACCGGCGACCCACTCGTGAAAGTAAGCGGTAGGAATGTTGAGCACGGTAAGAGCTGCGGCATCGACGTAATCGCTGAAAGCCGTCGCCGACATAAGCTCCCGGGGGCGCACAACGATCGATGCACCCGCATTCAACGTCGGGAACACTTCTTCGAGGGCGACATCGAAGCTCGTGGACGCGAAATGCAACACTCGATCGCGATCGCTGATTGCATAGAGGCGCGTGAAGGCTGTGATGTGATTGACGAGCGCGGCATGGCCGACGACCACGCCTTTGGGTTTGCCTGTCGAGCCGGACGTATAAATGACGTAGGCCGCGTCTTCGGGCGTGACTTGCGTTGAGCGCGCAGACCTAGAACGGCTAGCTAGCTCTTCGCGCTCCTGGTCGAGAGCGACGGTCGTACCTTCGTAGGGCGGCATCTGCGTCAGAAGCAGCTCGTGTGTGAGGACCACGCTCGCTCCCGAATCGCTCAAAAGGTGGGCAATTCGCTCGCGTGGATAGTCGGGATCAATCGGCACGAATGCTCCGCCCGTCTTGCTGACGCCGAGCATCGACACGATGTGATCAATACCTCGAGGCAGAAAAAGCGCGACGAAGGCGCCTCGAATAATCCCGAGCGATTCGAGACGGTCCGCGAGCTGGTTCGCGCGCGCGTCAAGATCTCGATACGTAATCGAACTTTCGCCATCCACAATCGCCACTGCGTCGGGTGCTGTGCGCGCTCGCGCTTCGATCAGCGTGTGCAGTGTGTGGTGCGACGGATAGCCCTGCGCGGTGTCGTTCCAGGCATGAAGCATCTCGTGTTGCTCATCGGGTGTGAGCAAGGAGATATCGCCGAGCGTCGCGTCAGGCTGCACGGCCATCTGCGTGAGTACGTGCGTGAGTTGTTTTCCCAGGCGCTCGACGGTCGCGCGGTCGAAATGTGAAAGCGAATACTCAACTTTCAAAATAAGCTCATTCTTCGCGTACGCGGCGAGCGTCAACGGTGCGCTGCTTTGTTCGAGTTGGCGGACCTGTGCTCGTTCCCACAGCCCACCTTCGGCACGCAGACCAGCCTCGAGGTCGTAGTTCTCGAAGACCATCACCGATTCGAAAAGTGAACCTTCGCGACGAAGCTCGGAGACTTCGCGAATCGTCGTTAGGGCCGTGTGTTCATGGTCGCGCATGCTGTTCCAGCGCGCGCGTAGATCGAAGAGCAGCGCATCGAGCGTTCGCCCGCGCGATACATCAGCTCGCATGGGCAGAGTGTTGATCAAGAGGCCGAGAATCGTGTTCGCGCCCGGGACGGCATGCCTGCCCGCGCGCGTTGCGCCAAAGACCACGGTCTCTTCGCCGGCGTGGCGGCCGAGCACAATCGCCCACGCAGCTTGAACCATGGTGTTGAGGGTAACGTCCCTCTCCTTGGCAAGACCGCGCAGCGCATTGACGGTCGCCGCAGGGAGGACCGTTTCGACTTCGTCGTTTCCGAACGAGTCTGCGACGTCGCCAGTCGCGTAAGGAAGCGGCGTTACACGCGTGACGCCTGCGAGCTCCTTCTGAAAGAAGGCGCGGCTTTCGGCGTCGTCGATCGTCTCGAGAAAATCGATGTAGGCGCGGTAAGGCACGCGCTCGAAGTGAAACGACGTGGTGCCGTTCGCTTCGTTCTCGTAGAGCGCCATCACTTCCTTGAGCGCCGCAATGATGGCGCGCCCGTCGATCAGCGCATGGTGAAACGTCCACACGAACTGGGTCTCGTCTTTGACGCCAATGAAGACATGAACGCGCATCAAGGGAGCTGTGGCAAGGTCGATTCCACGCAAGCGGTCTTCGGCGAGGAAGGCGCTGAGATTTCGGTCGCGCTCAAGCTCCGGCATGCCGTCGACGTTTTCATGTGTGACGCGCAGTGGCGCTTCAAAGAGCACCTCTTGCATTGGTCGATCGACTTCCTGCCAACGGAAGCGAGTGCGCAAGATCGGATTGCGCGCCACAAGCTTTGTCCAGGCGCGTTCGAACGCCGCGAGATCAAGCTCAGCCGGAATCGTGCAAACGATTTGCTCGAGATTCACGCCCGGATCTGCGCCCGACACGCTGTCGAACAGCATGCCTTCTTGCATGGGCGAAAGGGGGTACGTGTCTTCTACCTTCAAATCCTTCTCCGGTAAGTTCACGCGACGACGCGGAGCGCGAACGATTCTGCTCGCGTGACGTTACTTCGAGAAGCGCCGATGCGCTACAGGCCGCGAAGTGTTGTTTCGCTCTCAATACGTGTGGGTGCTGACGCGGATGCTGTAGCAACACTCCCCAACGCAGCTTCGGGAATAGGAATGATGAGCTCGACGTTGTGATCGAGCGGATCATCACTCACGCGGTCGGTCCACGCGGAGAGATATTCCATTTGCGTCAGACGGCGGTAGCGGCGCTCCGAGCAGCTCTCGGTGTCGTAATCGATCACTGTTGAGAAAAGCGACAGCGTGCCGTTGCCATTGTCGACAATTTCCATCGTCCGCTGCTGCGAGGGGAAATCGGCAACCGCACTGGCCATGACTTCCCAGTAACCCGGATGCGCAGCGTCGGCGCCCGCCATCGCGCGAATCCGGTTGTTGTGCACGTGCCCCACGATCCAGGCAATCACTTCAGGATGGGCCGCGACAATGCTCTCGATTTCCTCAGGCGGCACAGCGTCCGCGATCGGATTGCCAAGTTGCTCTTCGAGCACATCGATGTCGGTCGTTGGGTGATGCGACGCCATGATCACCAACATGTGGTCGTCGTGCGCCTGGTTGAGCGCGGGCACCAAGAAGTTGTCGATGGTCGCGCGGCGTACGAGTCCGTTGGAGCCGCCGGTGATATCGCTCGTGTCGAATGAGACGATGCGCAAAAGACCCGGGATTGCGTCGTAGACGTAGTTGGCGCCCAAGGTGAAATCCGGGTCTTCCGTCGGCGAGAATCCGTGACCAACAGGGCCAGGGCCTTCGGTGTCCGCGCGCAGCGCAGCTACGATGTCCTCGCGATCGACGATCTCGCGTTCGGGATCTGCGACGATGCGGCGCGTGGTGATGGGCGCGTACCATTGGTTGTAATCGCGCGTGCCGGTGGTGGGAACTGTGCCAATCGCTTGGGCACGACGGGCCTCATTCACTTCGGCAAAACCCACTACTTCTACGTCGTGATTTCCCACAACGAAGAGCCACGGGGCGGGGAAGGGCGTCGGGTTGAAAGGATCTTTGGGATCGTTGTCAGGTCCCGGGATCGGATCGTTGTCGTCGCCGGAGTCGACATGCATGCCCGCATGTCCATTCATTACTTCGATTACCCAACGAAGCTCGTTGCGCTGCGCGCTATCTGCACAGTCGCCGGTGATGATCCCGAAGTCGTAGGGGTGATCGGGATTCTCGATGCGTGTGAAGGTTCGGTTGAACGCGGATACGGCATGCGTGAGAAAAGCTTCCTGTGAGCGAAGCCCTCCGGGGATGGTCGGGTTGTCCGTGACGGTCACACGCAAGGGCGATTCGTCATCCGCAAGCTGGAAGTCTGAAAGCTGGACGAACCACGCGAGTGAATGGCGCTCGCCCATGGGCGCCGTCACGTCGCCGAGATCGTCACGGCGAATGCGATCCTCGCCTTCGCCTGCTGCATAGAGGTTGTAGCCCATGCTCGAGTAGAGTGTTTCGCCAGCTTCAGTGGTCGGATTGAGATCGTCGCTCATCGTCTCGCGCGGCGACATCGGAACGACAGTTGCAACCAACGTGCTTGCGACAAGCGGAAGCGAGCTCGCTGAGGGAGGCTCCATCGACTCGCACTCGGGCAAGAGCCTCCCCATGTGCGCGCTTGCGTCGACGCCGAAGTCGGCGCCTGCTCCGCCGTCACCATCCATGGAGGTGTCGCCGCTGCATGCCGACACCGAGAGAAGCGAAGCTAAAAGAAGAATGGCAATCGAAGACGTGCGCATAGCGCGATTGTGCCATTAATGTGACGGCCACGTGGCGGGAACTTACGCGCGGACAAGCTCTTCGGTGCGATCGGGGTGGGCAACAATGACGCGTTCCGTCATTCCCACGAACAACCCGGTTGTGACCACACCGGGAATTCCGAGCAATCGCGCGTCGAGTGCGCGTGTATCGCCAATGGGTCCCGTCTTCACGTCGTAGATGAGGCCGCTTTGGTCTGTGACGAAAGGTTTCTGATCGCGCATGCGCAATACGGGCTCTCCATACGCGCGCAAGTGAGCGGCGGTAGACGCGTGTCCGAAGGCCGTGACTTCGATGGGCACACTCCACACCTCGCCGAGTCGTGCCGAGAGCTTCGAGGCATCGACCAGCAAGATCGTTTTCTTTGATGCCGCGATCACGACCTTCTCGCGTGTGAGCGCCCCGCCGCCGCCTTTGATTACGTCGAGTGCGGGGTCGACTTCATCCGCGCCATCAAAACAAACATCGATGACCCATGGGCCGTCATCGCTCAACAGCGGTATGCCCAGGGACATCGCAAGGGCGCGGCTCTTGTGCGACGAAGGCACGCCAACAAGCTTGCGACCTGCAGCGATCAGCGGCGCAAGCTCCTGAATGAAAATCTCGGCGGTCGATCCACTACCGAGGCCCACGACCCCGCTTTCGGGGACGTACTTGAGCGCCGCACGCGCTGCTGCGCGTTTCTGCTCGACCATGGGATCGACTTTGCTCACGGGTGCGACTGTATCAGATCAACAGTCGCCGGGAGCAAACGCTCCAACACCGTCGTACCGGAAGCGCTGACGCGGTGCTTCGGGAAGAACGCTGGGACTGTCGGGTGGAGGCTGTGCAGGTCGTCGTGTCGCACGAGGAGTGACCTGAGGCGGTTCGCGAAAGTCGATGTCGACCGAAAGTGCTACGGGCGATGCTACAGCCATCTCGATGCACGCAGCACCTACCACGCGCCATGGGCGGTAGAAGCGTGTGCCGGTGCGTTCAAAACGGCGACGACCACCGACTGTGGCAATCGCGTTCACCCACGTTATGGAGCCGGTGGTGAATTTTGTAACCAAGTGGGGCAGCGCGTCGAATTGCACAACCTCGACGAATGTCCCGCCAAGTCCGTGCGCTGCATCTGCTGTGCTCGTATGATGCCATTCGTACTCGATGCCCCACCATGGTGCACCGCTGGGCGCTACCGAACGCATGTCGACCACGCGCAAGACGGACTCTTCACCTTCGGTCTCGGGCAGCGAGATGTCGCGCCTTGCGCAACGCCATCCTGCGTCTAGTTTAATGCACACCGCTTGATGCGACGAGAACCGCTCGGCCACGCGAATCGCAGGCGTGTCGCCATTGAGAGGAACGATTTCGAGACGCGAGGAATCTGCCATCCACGGCGGTCCTTCCGCAGGCGCTACGTCGGGAGTTCCACGTCGCAGACTGCTGACGCCCGTGGCGGGATGCATGTCCTCGAATGGCTGACCCATCCAAATCGGAGTCGAGGGTGGGGAGCCCGCTACGATGCTTACCGAACTGCGGCGTTGCACCGTCCCAGCTGGCAATGCGAACTCTACAACGACGCCGCGAGTGGCTTCATTAGGAAGCGGCCCGGCCGCAATGGTCACACCGGAGATCGTGCCGGCGGCGTTCTCGCGAATACCCGTCCGCCACAAGCGCCGATAGGAAAGCGGATCGCGGACGCACGCAGCGGCTGAGTTGCGCGCGCCCACGCAGAGCAAAGAGCCCGCGCCGTCCGATACCAATGCGGTCATTGTTCCGTCGTCGGTCCAGAGGGAGACTTGTGTCGTGTCTGGATGCGCTTCGAGCCAAGTCACGAAGCGCTGAATCGCGGGCGTCGTCAGCGGCACGCGCGACGCAGCCTGCGCTGCCGGTGTCGCGGGCGCTTGTGCACGCGCCTGCGCTGCGCACGCGCACACAGCGACGATCAAACCCACCCGCGTGGCATTCATCCAACCCCGCATGAAAATCCTCCCTGAAATCGACGAAAGCAATTTCACACGGATTCATTCCCAAAAGCGAAATAGCTGCGCCAAGCGCTATTCACCCGCGCCCGCGGTGACATTTCGGAAGTCTATGGCCTAAACTTTACCAGATCAGAAGCAGATCAGTTGAGGCAGTTGGCCCGGCCGGTCGCTCCGTTGTTGGCTTCTTGGCACTCAAAGATTACCGCATCGGGATCGACGATAGCTTCGAATACACCCTCGGCGAGAACCGGCGCGGTGCAGCTTACGTTTGTGCACACGCCCGCAGGTACTGGCTCAGTCGTCGCCAAGCGGCAAAGCTCGGTGCCGTCGCCCATCTGCGTGAAGATGATCGTAACTCCTGAATCGACAAGCGCGCCGCCGCGGTTACAGACGTTCGCGCTGATGAGCGTGCGTCCTCCATCGAGGCAGTTCGCCGTAAGCTCGCGTGCCGTCAGATCGGCACCCGGAATGTCTCCGCTCGCGGCACCTTGAACGTTCTGCCTGAAGTTGTTCAAGGTCGAGTCCTGCCAGTTGTTGCGCACTTCGCTCGATCGCGGAATCGTGCCGTCGTCGTTCACGTTGGTCACGCTGTAGGAATGTTGATTCCAAATGCTGCGCGAGGGCGCTCAACGGTCGCGTGCGTCACGGTAGATCGAAATACCGCCTTCACACTCGCCAAAGGCTGCGTGGCAAACATTGCCGTGGCCGCTAAGACTGCTATCGGGCGCGCCGCATGAGTAACCGGCGCCGCATTCACTGCTCTCAGTGCACCGGCAGTATCCCGAATCGCACACGCCGCTTCCGCAATCGTCCGCTGTCTCGCATCGAATACCCTTGAAGACCGGGTCGATCGCCGGACAGTACGAGGGCATGCATTCCCAAGCCGACGCCGCGACAATCTCTGCTGCGCTATCGCCATCCACGTCCGCAATCACCGGGTTCTCGAAAGCAGTTGGCGTGAAAGAAGCCTGCGAGAAAAGCACGTCGCCCGTTCGCCCGTCGTAGACGCGCAAGAAGCACTCGTCGTGATAGACGACTTCGGCGTTTCCGTCGGCGTTGAAATCGAACACGCTCGATCCCGTCACGCCGCTGGAGCGATCTTGCGAGGGCACGCTCCACAAGAATCGATCGTCGATCGGATCCCACACGGTGTACGCATCACCAAACGCAGCGCCCACCTCCGGTTTTCCATCGCCGTCGAAATCGGCAATCGTCGGCGCACCGCCGTTGCCGATGTGTGAAGCGCCGTGCGATGCGAGAATCCGCACGCCAGCAATCGTTTGCAAATAGACTTGCCCGCGGTGCACCACGACAACTTCTGGCCGCCCCGGAGCATCGCCTTCAAACTCAGGGAAATCGCCGAAGTCAGCGACGGCTGCGATGCCAGCGGTACCTGCGCCTACGTGCACATAACTCTCCATTAGAAAGTTGTGCGTGCTTGTATCCCACCGCCACGTGCCTTCACCGGACACGAGCTCTGGCTCTCCGTCGAGGTCTACGTCAGCCACGAGCACAGGCGCGGCTCCATGTCCGTCGCCAGCATGTGCGAAGCCAGGGATGTTCGACTGCAACAGGGTTCCATCCGCCGCGTACACTTTGCCGTCAAAGATGATCTCAGGCGTCGCGTCATTGTCGAGGTCAGCAAGTGTGACCGCACCCCAAACGCAACCAGAGCGCGTCGTATCGGGCGACCGCCACATGCGAACTAAGTTTCGAGCGATCGGGTCCCAACGAAAAGCGATTAGTCCGCCGGTCGCTGCCGCGGTGACGATGTCGGGATTGCCGTCAAGATCAAGGTCACCAACCGCAGGCGCCACAGGCCACTCCACGCGATCCTCTTCGGCTGTTGCGCTCCCTTGCAGCTCGCACGTCGCGCCATCGATGACCCGCAACACCGCGCGCGAGTGACAGCCGTCAGTCTCGTTATACGAGCCACCGGGATAGTCGGGATCGGACGCGAATATGATCGACGGACGCTTGGGAATGTCCGGACCTAGCTCGATGCCGAGGTTCGCGACGATCGGCGTCGCCATCACGCTGTGATAGCCCGGTTCGGCATCATCGGCCGGTGGCGCGAGCCATTGGCATTGAACTGTCGCTTGAATGGACCCGGAAAGGCCCGCACGTGCGCACTCGGGGTCAAAGTTTCCAGGCGCCCACTGCATGCACTCGCCGCCCGAGCAGAAGCTGTCGTTCTGACATACGCCGCTCGCTCCGCACATGCCTGTGATCGGAGGTCCCATATCATCTTGTGGCGGGCGACCGAAATCGGGGCCAGCGTCTACGCCGAACGGCACGCAACTCCCGCTTTTGCACGTAAAGCCAACGTCACAGCGCGGCGTGCAATCGGTGCCCTGCTCTCCATTGCGCGAGCGGCTACACGCTACGATCAGAAGACAGCTGAAGATCGAGAGAGCCAGTGACGAACTGCGAGCGCGCATGAAGATACCCCCGGGCGACAGCACCTAGCGCGATCAGAAATGCGCGGCCGCTTAACTCTGTACGGAGCGCACACGCTTAAGCGGTCATACGGTCGGAAGGAGTTTTCGCTTACGCATTGGAAAGGCGTGATCAAGCGCAAGCTCGTCTTTGTGATCGAGCTCCACGCGGCCGGCGCGCGCGTTGTCTTCGGTGTGCGGGACGCTTGAGCTTTTGGGGATCGTAAAGAGATGCGGCGTACGCGTCAGGTAGGCGAGAGCGACCTGGCGCGTCGTCGCTTCATGCTTAGTTGCGATGCGGGCAAGCACCTGGCCCCCATTGCTCTTTGGGGAGACGAATGTGCCTTCTGCGAAGGGGCAGTAGCCAACCACCGCGACATTGTGCGCCTCGCACCAGGGCAGCACGCGCTCCTCGATTGCGCGCTCTTCGAGGTGATAGAGCACTTGATTGCACGCGATTCGATTCGGTCCGGCGATGCTCTCGGCTTCCTCGAGCTCGTCCACATCGAAGTTGCTCACGCCCCACGCGCGAATCTTTCCACTCGACTCCAGGCTATCGAACGCGGCGATGGTTTCTTCGAGCGGGTGCTCGCCTGGCCAATGCAGCAGATAGCAATCCAAGAAGTCGGTCTGCAAATGTCTGAGCGATCGTTCACATGCCGCGATCGTGCCCTTCTTCGATGCGTTGCCGGGCATTACTTTGGAAACGAGAAAGACTTCGTCGCGTCGACCGCGTATCGCCTCTGCGACGACGTCTTCCGCACGACCGCGTCCGTACAATTCAGCCGTGTCGACGTGCCGCATGCCGAGGTCTATGCCGCGCTGCAACGCCTGGATACTAGCCTCGCGTTCGCCGCCGTCGATCTTCCAAGTTCCTTGGCCAATTACGGGGACTTCCACATTGGTTCGGCCAAATTTATGCGCTCGCATGATTCACCTTAGCTTGGGCCCGCCTTGCACGATCGAAAAGTGCATTGGATATTATCTGTGCTCTTTTTCTTAAGGAGCACGTCCTCAGGTTCGCTCCGTTTTTCTCGCTCGTCGTTCGTTGTTCGATCGTCTGCGGGGCCGGTTCGGGTTCGAGTACGCAAGTGAGCTCGGGAAGAGCGCTTCAGGTGAAACGCGGCTTGCTCGAGACAAGATAGAAGGACGCAGCAATGACGAACAACAAACTCTACGTCGGAAACCTCCCATTTAACACCAGCGAAGAAGACCTCACCCAAACCTTCTCGCAGTTCGGGCAGGTTCAGAGCGCGGCGATCGTGATCGATCGCGACACGGGCCGCTCACGCGGCTTTGCATTCGTCGAAATGACGACGGACGCAGAAGCAGCAGCCGCGATCGAAGGTCTCGACGGGCAGCAAATGGGCGGGCGCGCCATTCAGGTCAACGTTGCTCGCCCGCGTGAAGAGCGCGGCGGCGGTGGTGGAGGTCGCGGCGGCGGAGGCTACGGCGGCGGTGGCGGCGGTGGACGTCGCGGCGGCGGTGGTGGCTACGGCGGCGGCGGCGGCGGTGGCGGCGGCGGCGGCGGCGGGCGCTGGTAGGCCTCTTCGCTCAAGCACGCAGTGAATCAGCGGGAGTGGCTCTTTGGAGCTGCTCCCGTTCCTCTTTAAACGTACGATTCAACTGCCGAAGCGCAGCGAGAGACCGAGCTCGGCGCGCGCGTCAATGGCTGACGCCTCCCACACGCTTCCAACACCGCCGACGTCGAACTGCGGCCGATTTAGCCCTGCGGTGCCCGACAGCGCGAGAAACGCGCCGACGTAGGAGCCCACTTCGTAACGAAAGCGTGTGCTCAGACCGAGGCCCACCCAAAGTGCCGATGCAGGCATAGGGTTTTCGACTCCGACACTCTCACTTTCAACGCGCGCCACATCGAAGACCGCCAAGAGCTCGATCCAGAGCGGGGCTTTCGACGGGAGAAAGGTGACGCCTGCGGCGAGCTCTCCGCGCATCGCGCTGAAGCGGCCAACGCTTGTGTCTGCGTTTCGCGGCAACGCAAAATTGAACGCCGCGTGCGCTACCAAAAGATAGGAACGCAATCCCACGCCGACGCCAAACCCAGGCCCGATGCCCGGAAGGATGCCGTGACTGATTCCCGTGCTGAGATCCAAACGTATGTCGAGCGGAGTAACCACGCGGTCGTGCATCGCATAGGGCGGTCGGCTCACTACAGCCTGCGGCTGGTCGAGTGCAATCCGCTCCGTATTGCGCACATCCAACGGCAGTGGCTCACCGATCACGAGCTCGGCGTTCGGATCGATCGAGATGGCGATCATCACAGTGAGCGCCTCGGTCACGGAGGTGCAGCTTTCGCCGCGGACCTCGCGAACTTCGTCGTCCGAAGAAAAGGTGACGCTTGCGCGAAACGTTTGCGCATCTTCGCTCACGACGGTGACGTCCGCATGAAACTGCGCTGGCATTGCTTCGGCGATAGGACGCCCGATCAAACGCGCGACGTCAGCCAGCACATCATCCTTGGTCGGGCAGCCCGCCGGCGCGTTCCAACTCAAAGGCGAAGGTGCAGGCTCCTGCGCACGCACTCGCGCGCTCCCCAACGCGCACACCAAGAGTGCGAAGGTCGCGCGCGCTAGCGCTTGTCGTTGCATCGCGGGATCATACACACAGGCGTGCGCAACGAAGCTGTCGCTCAGCGGGGGGCCGGTCTCGCGGCGTGAATCAAAGTCACACTATGTGTTTCACGCTGCACAGACCGTGCGCGAGGCGCAGATAATGCGTGCAAACGTGCATCTTCGTTGGTGGCACGCGAGCTGCACTCTCGATGCTCATGCCTACGATTCTCACTTCATTTCTCAGCATCGTGCTTCTTCTAAACATCACGTCCCGTGTTGAAGCGCAGGAGACCGAGGTCCCACCGCCTCCTTCCTTTCAATTGCGCGTGTCGGAGTCGGCGGAAGAGCCTTCGCGCGCGAATCACATCCTTCGCGAATCGCTCGCGTGGGCCGGTTCAGCTGGCGTCGCAATGGCTCTGGGAGTTGGAGGTCTCGTGCTCGCTCTTTCTGATGAATCCGCGCACGATCACGACTCGGGCCCGGGTCTTCAGAACCACATCGGCGGGCCTGGTGTTGGGGTGATGCTAAGCGGCATCGCGATGGGAGTGTTTGGGATCCCCGCCGCTGTCTGGCTCGCAGGGGGAAGGGACGGGAGTTACCTCGCCACTTTGCTTACGAATCTCGCCGGCGCGTTTGTTGGCGTCGGCATCATTGGCTTTGCAGCTGACCTCTACAACGATGGGGTCGGCGATGGTTCGCTCGTCGCGGTCGGCTGCATCCTTGGCGCAGGCGTGAACATGGCTGCAGCCATTCTTGGCTTCGAACTCTCGCGGCCACGCGAGAGCGTTCGCGCGTCGTCACGAGTAACCCTGGTTCCTACGGTTGCGCCGACCGCCCGTCTTGACGGTCTGGTCGTGGGCATGGGCGGCGCGTTCTGATCAACGCGCCCCGAGTACTCATTCCGCGGAGGGGCTGGGCTCGTTCTTTTTGCCGAAGCGAGCGCGAAGCACACCGATAATGCCGGGCAGGATCGAGAGCAGCACGATGATAACGAGGACCTTGTCCAAGTTGTCGCGAATCATTTCGATCTGGCCGAGGTAGTAGCCAAGCACCGTCATGGACGTGATCCACAGCGCTGCGCCGATCACGTTGTAGCGCGCGAAGAGCGAGTACTTCATCTGCGCGACGCCCGCGATGACCGGCACGAAGGTGCGCACGATGGGAGCAAAGCGCGCCATGATGATCGCTATGCCGCCGTGCTTCTCGTAAAAATCGTGGGCTGCCTGCGCGTATTCGGGGCGGAAGAGCAACGACTTCGGACGCTTGAAAAGGGCAGGGCCGGTCTTTTTGCCAATGTAGTACGAGGTCGCGTCGCCAAGGACGGCCATCGGGATGAGCAGTGCGAGAAGCACTCCGATGTTGAGATGTCCTTGTGCGGCGTAGAGGCCCGCTACAAAGAGCAGCGAATCGCCCGGCAGGAAGAAAACCATCGCTCCTGTTTCAAGGAAGATGATCGCCGCAAGCCCCGGGTAGCCGCCCCATTCAATGAGATGGCCAGGGTTTTTGAGAAGGTCCCGAATCCAATCAATTAGCTGCACGCCGCGCGTATAGCATGAAGGCCTCCGTTGGCCATTAAGCCCGGTTGATTCGAAGGGACCCTTTGTGTGAGGCTTCGGCGTTTTCGGAGGTTTCATGCACGTTCGGGCAAGATGGACTTTGATTCTCGCGGCTGCATCGGTACTCGCATGCGTTTTCGCCGTGGGATGCAAGGGTAAGAGCAACGGCGACATCGTCGTCGGCTCCTTCCTTTCGATGTCGGGCGGCACAGCCGACTTCGGCACGGAGTCCAAGCGCGGCTTCGACATGGCTTTCGAGGCGGCCAACGCCGCCGGCGGCATCAAGGGCCGCCGCCTGCGTCTTGAAAACCTCGACGACCAGGGCAAAGCCGAGGAAGCGGGCAGCGCAGTCAATCGTTTGATCGACCGAAACGGCGCGGTGGCCATTTTGGGCGAAGTCGCATCCAGCCTCTCCTTGGTGGGCGGACGCATTGCCCAGCGCCGCGGTGTTCCGATGATCTCGCCCTCGAGCACCAACACGCAGGTCACGGCGATTGGCGACAACGTTTTTCGTGTTTGTTTCATCGATCCCTTCCAGGGCTATGCGATGGCTCGCTTCGCACGCGAGACGTTGCACCTTCAGAACGTCGCGATCTTTACGGACGTGCGCAGTGATTATTCGAAGGGCCTTGCCGAGTCTTTTCGCAACGAGTTCACGCACGCCGGTGGACGCATCGGTGTCGAGCAAAGCTATAGCCAGGGCGATACCGACTTCGGCGCGCAGCTGACTGCGATTCAAGCAGCAAACGTGCAAGCGATTTTCGTCCCAGGTTACTATCAAGAGGTCGGCAACATCGCGCGCCAAGCACGACGCCTCGGCTTGAACGTTCCCTTGCTCGGTGGTGACGGTTGGGATAGCCCGCAGCTGCGCAGCATCGGCGGTCACGACATCGAAGGTTCGTACTATTCGAACCACTTCGCGCCCGATAACCCCACGCCCCGTGGCCGCGCCTTCATCGAAGAGTTCCGTCGCCGATATCATCAAGCGCCGACCAGCCTCGCTGCGCAGGCCTTCGATGCTGCGAACATCCTCTTCGATGCGATGCGCCGCGCGCCGGAAATTACACCGGCCGCCATTCGCACCCAGCTCGCCGCGACCCGCAATTTCCCAGGTGTAACAGGCGTGATCTCGATGGACGCGAATCGCAATCCGATCAAGCCCGCCGTGGTCTTGCGCGTGGGTCCGACCGGCGACGTATTCGAAACGACGATCGAGCCGCGCTGAACACGAGCGCATGCAGGTCTTCTTCCAACATCTCGTCTATGGCCTGTCATCGGGCAGCGTCTACGCGCTAATCGCCCTCGGCTACACGATGGTGTACGGCGTGCTTGGCCTTATCAACTTCGCACACAGCGAAGTCTTCATGATGGGCGCGTACGCCGGATTGTATTGCGCGCTCGGTCTTGGTTATCAGCCGGACACTCCGTTCCCGCTTGTGAACGCACTGGTCGTGTTGTTGTTTGCGATGATGGCCGCCGCCGCGCTGGGCGTGACCATCGAGCGTCTCGCTTATCGTCCCGTGCGCCACGCGCCGCGCCTTACGCCACTCATCACTGCGATTGGTGTCTCTCTGCTTTTGCAGAACCTTGGCATCTTGTTTTTCAGCGCGACACCCAAACCCTTTCCGCGCATCGTCGCTGAAACCGTCTTTCATGTAGGCGGCGTGGTCGTCACCAATGTGAAGCTCGTAATCTTCGGCGTGTCGATCGCGCTGATGTTGGGCCTTCAATGGTTCGTGTTCCGCACGTGGACCGGCAAAGCGATGCGCGCGACCAGCGTGAATCCGGCCGCCGCGCGTTTGATGGGCGTGAACGTGAATCGCGTGATTGGCAGCACATTCGCGCTCGGTTCAGCGCTTGCCGCCGCGGGCGGAATCCTGTTCGGCCTCGATCAAACAACCGTCTCGCCGCAGATGGGCGTGATGATCGGCTTGAAGGCCTTCGTCGCTGCAGTGCTCGGCGGCATCGGCAACATTCCGGGCGCGGTCATCGGCGGCATCGTCATCGGCCTCGCCGAGGAGTTCACGTCGGGCTACCTCTCGAGCGAGTACCGCGACGCGATCACCTTTGTGATCTTGATTGCCGTGCTCCTCTTCCGCCCTCAAGGCCTTCTCGGCGTCGTGCGTCAGGAGAAGGTCTAGTGCCAGCACTCGCGAAGCGCGTTGGCATAGCGGTGCTCATCATCGGCGTACTCGCCGGTGTGGGCCCGCTGCTTGAGAGCGTGCTCACCGAGTACGCGATGCGCATCATCATTCTGTGCGGCATCTCGATCATTCTCGCGGTGGGCCTGAACCTCATCAACGGCACCACCGGTCAGTTCAGCATCGGTCACGCCGGCTTCATGGCGGTCGGCGCCTATGGCACGGCCTACACCGTGATCATGCTCGAAGATCACGCCGGAGCCTTCCTCAGCTCGCTCCCCGAAGAGGTCGCGCACGGTGGCGTTTTGATCGCTGGCTTGAGTGTCGGCGCGCTAGTCGCAGGCGTTGCCGGTCTGTTGGTAGGCGCACCAAGCCTGCGTTTGCGTGGCGACTATCTCGCCATCGTAACGTTGGGCTTCGGCGAGATTATTCGCCTCGTCTTCAACAATGCATCGGCGCTTGGGGGACCCACCGGTTACGACGGTGGACGCCCGGCGGGTCTTCCTGCCTATACGAACTTTTTCTGGGTCTACGCCTGCGCCGCTGCTGTGATCGCGGTTGTCGCAAGCCTTACGTTTTCGCGCTTCGGGCGCGCGCTCTCAGCGATTCGCGAAGACGAGCTCGCTGCCGAAGCGATGGGTATTCCCACGACA
The DNA here is from genome assembly GCA_016712745.1 of Sandaracinaceae bacterium. Lineage (GTDB taxonomy): Bacteria > Myxococcota_A > Polyangia > Polyangiales > JADJQN01 > JADJQN01. The sequence continues at coordinate 797,504 of JADJQN010000003.1, read as the reverse complement.
CGTTTGAAGGTTACGGCTTTCATCATTAGCGCCATGACCGCGGGTGTTGCCGGCGGGCTGTTCGCGCATCTTCAATCGTCTATTCGCCCGGATGATTTCAAGTTCGACAAGAGCATCGACGTCATCGTCATGATCATCGTTGGTGGCCTCGGCAGCATTTCCGGAGCTGCGCTCGGTGCCGTGGTCGTAGTAGTAGCGCTTGAGCTTTTGCGCGACGCGCAAGAGTACCGACTCATTCTCTATCCGCTCTTGTTGATCCTGCTCATGATCTTGCGACCGAAGGGCATTCTTGGTCGTCACGAGCTCTCGATCTCGTACCTGCGCAATCTTTTCTCGAAGAAGACGGCGACGCCTCCGACCACGACGGAGGCGCCATGAGCTCGCCGATTCTTTCTCTCAAGGGAGTTGAGAAAGTCTTCGGCGGTTTGCGCGCGATCGGTGGCGTGTCGTTCGATGTGCAAGAAAAGCAGATCTACGGACTCATCGGTCCGAACGGCGCTGGCAAAACCACCCTCTTCAATGTGATCACCGGCGTCTACACGCCGGACGGCGGCAGATTCGCTTTCAAGGGCAGAGCATCGGTGGATGGAAGCCCTTCAAGATTGCGCGCAGCGGCATCGGTCGCACCTTTCAGAACATTCGCGTATGCGGCGAGATGTCCGTAATGGACAACGTGCTGATGGCAGCGCATCACCGCGCGCGCACCGGTCTGATGTCGGCGATTCTGCGCACCGGCAAATACGAAGCTGAGCAGCGCGAGATCGTGAAGAAGGCCGAAGAGCTCCTCGAAGTCTTCGGCCTGATGCCTTTCAAGAATGAAGAGGCGGGGTCCTTGCCCTACGGTTCTCAGCGCCGTTTGGAAATCGCGCGCGCTCTGATGCTCGACCCGAAACTGATCTTGCTCGATGAGCCAGCGGCTGGATTGAACTCCAGCGAAGCAAGCAAGCTCAAGGATCAGATCCGTTGGCTACGCGACACGTTCGGCCTCACGATCATTCTCGTCGAACACAATATGCACGTCGTGATGAGCGTGTGCGATCATGTGCATTGCGTGGATCACGGCGAGACGATTGCCGACGGCACGCCGCAGCACGTGCGCAATCATCCCGAAGTGCTGCGCGCCTATCTCGGTGAAGATGTAACCGCCGAAGAGATCAAAGAGGTCGCGTCATGAGTGAGAAGGCGCTCTCGATCGAGAACCTCACCGTCACCTACGGCGGAATCACGGCCGTGAAGAACATCTCGCTGCATATCATGCCCGGTGAAATCGTCACGCTCATCGGCGCGAACGGTGCCGGCAAGAGCTCGACGCTCAAAGCGATCATGCGCCTCGCAAAATCGACCGGTGAGATTCAAGCGCTCGGGCAGAGCGTGATCGGCAAAGAGACCCACGAGATCGCTCGCATGGGTGTTGCGTTGGTTCCGGAAGGCCGCGCAATCTTCGGCAATCTCAGCGTGCGCGAGAACCTTGAGCTCGGTGCTTATGTGAAGCGCGAGGCCGAAGGCATGAAGAAGCGCTTTGGCGAAGTCGTCGAGCTCTTCCCGCGTCTTGGCGAGCGCATGAGCCAGAATGCCGGCACGCTTTCCGGGGGCGAGCAGCAGATGCTCGCGATAGGCCGCGCGATGATGGCCGAGCCGCGCATCTTGCTTCTGGACGAACCGAGCCTAGGTCTAGCTCCGAAGCTCGTGATGGAAATTTTTGCTGCCGTACGCGCGATTGCGAAGAAGGGGCTGACCATTCTATTGGTCGAGCAGAACACTCGTCTTGCCCTTGAAACGGCCCAACGCGCCTATGTGCTTGTTTCGGGGGAGATCGCCTTGTCTGGCAATGCGGCAGAACTGCGACATGATCCACGGGTGAAAGACGCCTATCTCGGTGACTCTGCCCACGCGTGATTCTGTGAAGTACCTCGTTCCCGCATTCATTCTTCTGTCAGCGTGTAGCTCGGTGCAATCGTCTGCGATTCGCACCGGGCCCTCGCGTGCTGCAAATGCCGGTCCCGTTTCGCTCACGGCGATGGAGCTTCCCATCGGTGCGACGCAAGTTGGCATCGTGGTCGTGCGTGGTCGCGGAACCATCGAAGAGCTCGCGCCTCTCTTCAAACAACGTGTGGCCGAGCTCGGAGGAAATCGCGGCCTCATCGATCGCATCTCCACGCGATACGATTCACAGACCACTTGGGTGAACGAAATGTACCCATGCGGTTTTCGCATGCAGACGACCTGCACGCGCGTGGTGCCGCGTCTGGACGAGTATTCGACTCTCGAAATGTCCGGACGCGCGTTTCTGATTGGGCCCACGCCATGAAGACGCTGCTTCCGTTTTCGTTGCTCGTGTGTGGATGCGGAAGCGTATCGAACTATCGCATCGTCACTGGTGTGGTGCGCGTCCCCAACACCACGCACGATGTGCTCTTTGCGATGGAGAACGAACCTCCGCCGCCGACCTTCACCGAAATAGCCATCGTCGCAGCGAACGGATACGGCGTTTACTCGAACGAAGCCGACGTCATCGAAGCGCTACGCACGGAAGCGGCCAAACTCGGCGCAGACGCCGTCGTACGCGTGCACATCGATCGCGGAAACGTCGGCGCGTTCGGAACGGGCGTCGCGGTTCTGCTTAATGGCGGACCCTTGCGAGGCGCCGCGCGTGTGCAGTCAGCCGCCCCCATTCCCGTCCCCGAAGCGCCCTCAACAGCACCGGCCATTCCACCAGGGTACGAGGCAGCCGTACCCCCTCCGCCGCAACCGTCAAGCATTCCCGAGCCGCCGTAACATGGCGTAACATGGGGACGATCGTTAAATAAATTAAGTCAACGCCATCGTCGCTTCAGCACAGCGCAAACGCGAGGTAGTCCTAGAAAGTGCCACTCCTCTCCGGGGGAATGAACAGGGCCATGCGCGGAGGTGCGGGAAAGTCGGGATCAGGGCACCCATCCAAGTCAGCAACTCCGTCGCTATCTTCGAAGTCGTCGGGGCAGTCATCGCGATCATCGAACACGCCATCGCCGTCTCGATCCGCAATGGCCGGGCCGGGACACCCGTTGTCCGATTGCTCACCGACAAACCGAACCGCGCGCGCCGGACACTCGTCGCGATTGTCGAGCACACCGTCGTGATCCCCGTCCTGAGATAGCGCGGCATACACAGATGGGGTGTCGGGAATCGTATCGGTGGCATCGTGTACGCACGCGCTCACCACTCCTGCGCTGCACAGCGCGAACAAACGCACTCCAACGCGACGCGCCCGCAACCAGGTCTCTTGCATTCAGGTGTGCGTTGCACGCGTGAAAGTAGGAGTTCAATCCGTCGAAACCCGGCGCCGCGCGTCGCACATTGCCACGCGTTTGCACGCGAACGCGACGCAGGCGACATGCAATACGGGCCGGTGAACACCATGGCGATAACTTTCTTAACTAAACGATCGTCCCCGCTTCGAAGGGACGATCGTTTAGTTAAGAAAGTTAAGGCGTGCGCGAGTCCAACCGCGTTCTGCGCTATCCTGCGCCTATGCGCGTGCCGAAAGATCTACAAGCGCTGATCGAGCATCTCGCTGCAACCGAAGACGCATTCGGCGATTGGCAACTCGGGCGAAAAGGCTCGCTGACTCGCTTCTATCCAGCGGACGAAGTCGAGCTCGTAGCCCTAGCAGAGAAAGCCTATCTGCCGTTCGCGGGTAGCTATAGCGGTGGCGTGCTGACACTTGACCTGTCGAGCGATGATATCGAGAAAGCGACTGTCATCGATTTCGACTCCGAAGGGGGCATCACCGTCCTTGGCACATCATTTAGCGATTTCCTCTCCCTGCTAGCGAGCGACGATGGCAATCCAGAGGAAGACGGTCGCACGGTCGCGCCCACGCTTCGTGCGTGGATCCTCGCGCGCGGAGTCAAATCTCATCCTTCGTTTGCTGCGCGAATGGGCGAGCTAGGCGAAATGACTCGGCAAGCGAATATGCGGTGGTCTGCAGCGATGCGCGAAGCTAGCCAGCGACTTCGTCCAGACGAAGTCCTCGACTACAAGCTCGTACTTGGCGAGAGTCTCGGTGGAATCGCGATCGGGGATGCAGCACGCGAGCAGGCGCCGTTCATCGTCAAGAGCAAGCTGGGCAAAGTCGAAAGCCTGACCCTCTTCTCGGGTCGACACGAAGCGCGAACGCCCGACGGAACGAACTTTATGTACATGCGTGCCAGCGACGCGATGGCCTGGCTAACGACTCATGGATTCAAACCCGTTATGGATCGGGGCGCTATCCAGGCGCCGGACGCGAAACTGCGGCTTCGGATAAGTGCAGCCGGCTCGGGTCGCGCAGCCGATCCCTGGGTCTATTCGATCACGCTGCAAGACGGGTAAGCGCGGGCAGCCGTGCGTCCTCGTGGTAACTTTCTTAACTAAACGATCGTCCCTGTGTTTAGTGCGCGCGTAGTCGTTCGAGCACCGCAATCACTTCGTCCACGTGCACCGATGGATCGACGTCGGGGAAGACGTGAGCGATGCGTCCGTTGCCATCGATGATGTACGTCATGCGGTGAGCGAGGCCGAGCGTTGTGCTTACGCCGTAGGCGCCGATGATGCGTTCGTCGGGGTCGGCGAGAAGGGGGAAGTTGAGGCGTTGTTCGGCGGCGAACGACGCGTGCGATTCGACGGAGTCAGTCGAGACGCCGAGCACGAAGGCGCCCATGCCCAAGATGCGTTCCCATGAATCGCGGAAGGCGCAGGCTTCTTGTGTGCAGCCGGGCGTTGCGTCGCGCGGATAGAAGTAGAGGACGACAGGGTGGCCGCGGAATTCTTGCAAGGTGCGCGTGTTGCCGGCCTGGTCGCGCGCGCTGAATGCGGGAGCCTGGTCGTTCACGGCCAAGGCGGTTTCACGCGCTGGCGTAGCAGCGGCGGCATTCTCCTGCGATGTTGAGCTCCCGCATCCCGAACAACCAGCGGCAGCGAGGCAAATGAAGAAGGACGTCGCGCGAAAGAGAGTCATGCATCCACACCTAGTGGCACGGCTCTCGCGCGTCAACTCCGCATGCGTACAGCAGCGAGCTATTGGCTGACGCGGTTCTTGCCGTTCTGCTTCGCGCGGTAGAGCGCTTCGTCCGCAGCGCGAAAGAGAGTCTCGGCATCCGTCCCGTGCATCGGACACGACGCGACTCCGATGGAGATCCCGGGGTGCAGCGCGATGCCGTCGTGCGCAAATGCGTTCACGTTGATGGCGGTGCGAATCTCTTCGCCGATCACGGTGGCCGCATTAAGGTCCGCGCCTGGCACTGCGACCACGTACTCATCGCCACCAAAGCGCGACGCGATGCCGCGTTCGCCGATGACCTCGCCGATGACGCGTCCTGCTTCGCCGATTACATAGGCACCAAAGAGATGTCCATTGGCGTCGTTGATAGCCTTGACGCCGTCGAGGTCCATCACGAGCAGCCCAAGCGGTGCGTTCTTCAAGAGAGCGCCTTCGATCAACGTGCGCAGCTCGTTGTCGAAACGCCGCCGCACCCACAAGCCTGTGAGCTCATCCACATTGATGAGGCGATCGAGCATCGCGTCGTAGGCCTGCTCGACAGCGTCCTGGACTTCAAAGCGCACCTGCGTCGCGCCGAACGAAATTCGGTCATCTGAGTGTAGCAGAAATTCCGGGCTGGCCACGCCATTTAACTGCGTATCGTTGGTGTTGCCCAAGTCCACAATCGCCCATGCATCATCGCGATCTTCGATGCGGGCGTGGCGAAATGAAACACCCGCGTCCGAAAGCGTAAGATCGGCGTCGGGGTCTCGCCCGATCAGCATTGTGCCGCGCAAGCGACAGCGCACGCCCGTATCGCCACCGGATAGCACCACGAGCACGGGCGAATGTTGCTCGCGCACCGTCTTGGCAACCTGGGCATGAAAGTCGATGCCTTCATCCAGTTTCAGGGTGCTGCTGATGGGATCGCTTGGACGTCCCGGTCGCCGACTCGTCACCGTTCGCAATGTAGCACGGGGTTTCGTGTCGTCGGTTTGCGAAGGGACCATGGGCATGATAGTTGGCGCCCCCGCTGAAAGATTATTCAGCCCGAAATTCCCACTATGTCTGAACCGACCACACAATCCCGCCTTCGCAACGTCGCCATCATCGCCCACGTCGATCATGGCAAAACCACGCTCGTCGATATGATGCTGCGTCAAACCGGCACGTTCCGCACGAACGAGACGCTCAAAGACCGAGTCATGGACTCGAACGATCTGGAGCGCGAACGCGGAATCACCATCCTCGCGAAGCAGACGAGCGTTCAGTACGGCGACACCAAGATCAACATTATCGATACGCCAGGCCACGCCGATTTCGGCGGCGAAGTCGAACGCACCTTGATGATGGCCGACGGCGCCATTCTTCTTGTCGACGCTGCCGAAGGTCCGCTTCCCCAGACGCGTTTCGTTTTGGGCAAGGCGCTTGAGCGCGGCATGCCGGCGATCGTTGTCATCAACAAAATCGATCGCGCTGACGCGCGTCCCGACGAAGTTCTCAACGAAGTCTTCGATTTGTTCTGCGATTTGGAAGCATCAGACGCACAAGCTGATTTCCCCGTGCTCTACGCGGTTGGCAAGCTTGGTATCTGCAAGCTGAACATGGCCGATGAAGCGACCGATCTGCGTCCGCTCTTCGACATGATCATCGCTCGCGTCCCGCCTCCCACTGGCGATTCCACGAAGCCTCTTCAGGCGATCGTTACCAACATCGAGCACGACGACTACGTGGGTCGTGTCGCAATCGCGCGCGTTGTCGAAGGCGCGATCAATAAAAACACCTTCATCTCGCGTATCGGCGCCGAGAAAACCACGCGTGAGAAGGCAGTGATGCTGTACACGTACGACGGCCTGAAGCGTGTCGAAGCACAGCGCGTCGAGGCGGGCGACATCATCGCACTTGCTGGCATGGACGACGTTCAAATCGGCGACACCCTGGCCTCGGAGCTCAATCCGGTCGCCTTGCCGCGCATTCAGGTCGAAGAGCCCACCATCAAAGTGCGCATCTTGGTGAACACCTCAGCATTTGCCGGCCAGTCGGGCAAATGGGTCACCTCACGCCACCTCCGCGATCGCCTCGAAAAAGAAGCACGCCGCAATCTCGCGATGCGCTTTGAAGACACCGATTCGGCCGACACCTTCATGTTGTACGGACGTGGTGAGCTCATGATCGCGATTCTTGTCGAGACCATGCGCCGCGAAGGCTACGAAGTTGCGCTCGGCATGCCCGAAGTCGTCACGCGCGACATCGATGGCGTGAAGAGCGAGCCTGTCGAGCTTGTCGTCGTCGACGTGCCCGATGCGTTCGTTGGCGTCGTTACCACCAGCCTCGGCCAGCGCCGTGGTCAGATGGTCAAGATGGCCAATCTCGGATTTGGTCGCACGCGCGCCGAGTTCCGCATTCCGTCACGTGGTCTCATTGGCTTCCGTTCGCTCTTCCTCACGGAGACGCGCGGCATGGGCCTCTTGAACACCGTCGTTGATGGTTGGGAGCCTTACGGCGGCCCGATGCTTCGTCGCCTCAACGGCGCTCTGGTGAGCGACCGCGTTGGCGTCACTACTCCCTACGCTATCAACGGCATGCAGCCGCGTGGCATCTTCTTCGTCAGCCCTGGCGAGAAGGTCTACGAAGGCCAAATCGTTGGCGAGCACAATCGCCCCAACGATCTTGACGTAAACGTGGTTCGCGAAAAGAAGCTGACCAACGTTCGTACCGCCGGCCGCGACGAGAATACCAACATCACGCCCGCCAAGGTCATGACGATCGAAACTGCGATGGAGTGGATCGACGGCGATGAGCTCGTCGAAGTCACGCCCGACGCAGTGCGCATTCGTAAGCGCGTGCTCGATGCCAGCAAGCGTCCCCGCCGCGACGAGCAAATCACAAAATCGGGCTGATCTTCTTCGCCGCGTCGAGGAAGACGCGGGCTTTTAGGTCGGTTTCCGCGAGCTCTTTCACGGGATCGCTGGCGCTGACGATCCCGCCGCCGGCGTAGTACGAGACTTCGTCGTTGTGCACGACAGCGGTTCGAATCGCGACGGCGAGTGAAAACCCGCCTGCGCGATCGATCATGCCGACGGCACCGGTATAGACGCCGCGGGCCACCGGTTCGAGCTCCTCGATGATCTGCATAGCCCGCACCTTGGGAGTTCCCGTCACGCTGCCGGGTGGAAAAGTCGCGCGCAAGATCTGCTCAATGCTCACGTCGTCGCGCGTTTCGCATTCCACCGTCGACACCAAGTGCGAGAGAGCGGCATAAGGCTCGACCGTGAGCAGGTCCCGCACGACGACGCTGCCCGCCTCCGCAACACGCCCGAGATCATTGCGCATCAGATCTACGATCATCGAATGCTCGGCGCGTTCTTTGTCATCCTTGGTGAGGTTCGTCGCATCCACGGCGTCTTGCGCACCCGATCGTGCAATCGTTCCTTTGATCGGCCGCGTCACCAATCGATGTCCGTCCCACGCAAGGAAGCACTCCATCGTGCGCGAGATCACGCAACTCTCTCCCGTATCCACGTAGAAACCGAGTGGCACTGCACTTGCGTCGCGCATCGCGAGCTGAAGCGCGAGTGGCGAGCCCGCATAGGGCGCGTGAAAGCGGCGCGCGAGGTTCACCTGATAGATATTGCCTTCGCGGATGTGATGAAGTGCGGCTACGACGCGCTTCACATGCAGTGCCCCGTCCTCTGACACAACGGCACCCATCGTGGCAACCGGCGGCGCATTCGCCAGGCCCTCGGCCACGCGGGCGATGAGGCGCTCGCACGCTGCTGCGTCATCGCCGACGACATAGCGCACGTCGGTCAGCTGATCGATAGCGAAGAGAGCGTCGTAGCGGCCCCACCACGCGATGGGAACGTTAGGGTCCCGCGTGTGGCTCGCTGCAACGCGTGCGCGACCGCGCAAGCCCACATCGTACGCGAAGAATCCGATCCACTCTGGAACTCGCGTCGGCATCTCCGCGACCGGCGAGCGCGCACACGAAAGATCGCGCAACACTTCGAGCGGGTCGGTCGCATGCTCCTCGTAAAAGTGCACCGCGCGCACCTGGTCGGGATCGCTTCCCACGAAGGACCACCGTCCGCTTCGCCCGGTACCGTCGCCGTCCAACCATGCCAGGCGGCTGCGCGATGAAAGCGCGAGCGCTACGTCTTTGGCCGACCAGCTCTCGTCGATCTTTTCAACGTGCACGCTTTCACACTAGCAGGGCATACGCGCGCAAGGGCCTTAGAAAATTGGAATGCGCCGGTTCTTGTCGCCCAAACCTTACGTAAGGCCATCGGCTTGTGAGGAGCGCCACTGCCCACTATCCTCGGCGGTTGAATGCTACGGCGGCTCGAGAAATACGAAATCCTCGAGGAAATCGGCCACGGGGGCATGGCGACCGTGTACCGGGCCAGGGACACGCGTCTCGATCGCAACGTCGCCGTCAAAGTCATGCATCCGCATCTTCGCGGCGCCCGCGAAGCTCGCACCAGGTTCACGCGCGAAGCCCAAACCGTCGCGCGCCTGCGCAATCCGAACATCCTGGAGATTTACGACTACAGCGGTGAAGACTCCCCGGAAAGCTACATCGCGACCGAGTTGCTCACCGGGCCAACCCTCAAGCTCTTCGCTGAGAACCATCCAGACATCCCCGCCGAGATCGCCGCCTGCTTCGTCATTGAGATCACGCGCGCCCTTCGCGCAGCGCACGAGAGCGGGGTCATTCATCGCGACATCAAGCCAGAGAACGTTCTTCTGCACGAGGATCGGTGCATCAAGCTCACCGACTTCGGCATCGCACAGATGGTCGATTCGCAATCAATGACCGCGACAGGGCAGGTGCTTGGATCGCCCGGGCACATGGCGCCCGAACAAGTCGAAGGTAAAGACTGCGATGCGCGCAGCGACCTATTTTCGCTCGGGACAGTTCTCTATTTCCTGGCGACGGGCAAACTGCCCTTTCCAGGTCGCAATCCCCACCAGATCTTGAAGAAGATTGTTGACGTCGACTACATCGATCCACTGCGCGTCAGGCCGTCGATTGGTGGTCGCTTGCGCGCGATCATTGTGAAGCTTCTCGAGCGCGATCCCGATCAGCGCTACCAAACTGCGGAAGAGCTCGATCGCGACCTCACGGATTTCGTTGCGCAGATTGGCATCCACGATCCGGCCGCGACGCTCGCAGAATACCTGCATGATGCTTCACGCGTCTCTACGACGTTGCGTTTGCGCATCATCGAAGCCTGCACGAATCAGGGTGAAAAAGCGCTCAAGGTCCGTGATCTTACCGCTGCAACTGACGCGTTCAACCGAGTGCTCGCCCTCGACGAGAGCAACCCCAAAGTGCTCGCGATGCTCGAGCGCATGGGCAATCGCTCACGTTTCGAACGCATCGCGGTCATTGTGAGCGCGGTGCTTGTCAGTACGGCGTTAGTCTACGCTGCCTATACCTGGTGGCCGAAGGGGCACGCGCGAACCGGGACGAACGCGCGCCTCGCCGACAACGCGCAAAACGATACTCGTCCGATGGCGACGGACATCAACGCCGTTCTAGACGCAGGTCGTGAAGCGGCCGTTCTGGATGCGTCCGTGGCGCAGGTCGCGGTGGTTGGCGTTTCGCGGAACGTTACAAATCGCACCGGCCAAGTTAGCAGCATCGCAGAGTCTGGATCGCGCGTGGTTGTCTTTGACCCGACGCCCGAGGGGGTAACGATCGCGGTGGACAACGCCTCGCCGCGCCCGTTCGGTCCGTCTTTTTCGCAGGTAACCTTATCCGTGGGCCGTCACCACTTCGCGTTTGTCGGCAACGATGCCTGCTGTCGCGACGATAGTTTTGACGTGAACATCCCGGCGGGCGAGGGGACGTTCCGCCTTTCGCGAACGTTGGAGTTTCGCCCGGCGAGCGTCTATGTCCGTTCGAACGTTGCGGGCGACGTGAGCATCAATGGAACGCGTCTCGGCCGCACGCGTGAGGTCTTGGAGGTTCCGCTCAACCGTGCAAGCGACACCGTGAACGTCGTCGTTACAGCGCCTGGACATCGGCCGTACACCGGGGTGTTGCGGCTGCGCGCGGGGCGGGTTGACGAGTTGGATATTACACTCCCAGCGGAAATCGCTCAGTAACCTAGCGGAAATCACGCGATAATCGCGAACCACGGTGAAGCTAGTGTGGTCACCCTCGATCTTCGCGTATACAGATGAACCATGCGCCTGGTCTCGGTCGCGAGTGCTGTCCTCTTCGTCACGTTCTTCGTGACGAACGCGGCGCGCGCCGATGAGCTGAGCGACTTTCAGCATGCACGCAGCGCCTATGAGTCACAGGATCATCGCACGGCCGTCGCGCGCTTCGAGGAGCTCCTCGGCGGTGATGTGCCGCGCATTTCGACGCGCGCGCTCATTCTCGAATCTCGTAAGTACTTGGGCGCATCGTATCTCTTTCTAACTCGTCGTGCCGACGCCGAGCACCAGTTCGAGCTTTTGTTGCGTGACGACCCTCAGTACGAGCTCGACCCCGTGGCGTTCCCCGCCGAAGTAATTCAGATTTTCACGGACGTGCGCACGCGCCTCGTGAGCGAGGCCACGCGCACAGAAGCCGCTCGTCGCGAACGCGAGGAAGCCGCTCGTCGCGAAGCTGCCGATCGTCTCCTGCTGGAGCGCGGACGTATGGATCGACTCCTCTCGCTCGCCGGAGAAGAACGCGTCGAAGTTCAGCATCAACGCTGGATCGCCTGGCTGCCTCTTGGAGCTGGCCAATTCCAAAACGGTCACACGGCGCTTGGCACGACGTTCCTGGTAGCGGAGAGCCTGCTGCTCGCCACCAGCATCACAACCTATATTTGGCACGCGACCTTGCCCGATAGTTCAGCGCTCACCGTGCAGAGCCGAGCTGAAGCGCGCACGCGCGAAGAGAATCTGGTCACGTTAAACTACATCTCGCTAGCGGCCTTTGTGGGCGTCGCGGCCATTGGAATTGTCGATGCGCACATTCGTTTCGTCCCCTTCGTTTCCCAGACACGTCACCGAGATGTCCCCCCCGAATTGACCAACGGCATGCAACTCAACGTCGGATTCGGCGCAGTTCAGCTCACCGGATCATTCTAGTCGATGCAAACGCGCGCGATTCACACCGGTTCGAGCGTGCGCGTCGTCGAGTACCGCTGCGATGCACGTCGGGGCGACCGACCCTTCGAGGAAGAACATAAAGGCATGTGAGTTCGGGCTCGAGCTTCTTGCTCAGCTTCTATCGGAACCCGACGCTCCTACCCCGATCGCAATCACAGCTCCCCAGCAACGAAGAATCGGCGACGTGCTCGCGCTGATGGACGAAAGCGCCTCTTCGCACCTTTGCCTGGATGATTTTGCGGCGTTGGCGCGCCTGAGCCCTTATCACTTCGTTCGCGTCTTTCGCGCTCACGTGGGCACAACTCCTCATCAGTATCTGACGCGCCTGCGCCTGATGCGCAGCGCCGAGCAGCTTGTTGAAAGCGAAGACTCCGTTATGGAAATCGCACTGGCGTGCGGCTTTCGTGATCTTTCCAACTTCATGTATGCGTTCAAGCGCGCGTTCGGACATAGTCCCGGAAACTATCGCACCGCAAGAAAGTCCAAGACGCATTAAGCTCGCGTGTGTAGAACATGAGCCGGAGGTCGCTGTGACAACACATTGCGCGATGTGCCCCGACTGGGAAATCAAACGCCCCGAAAAATGCTCGAACACCGTCGAGCGTAAAGGCAAGACGGTTTACTTCTGCACCAAGCGATGCAAAGAAAAGTTCGTGCGCAACGAGAGCAAAGCCAAGTCGGCACGTAAGACGCGCGCGAGCTAGTGCATTAGGCGCGACGCGCTCGCCTCACGACGAGGCCCAGCACCAACATTGCCAGGGCTAGCGCAAGCGGTGTTGCTGATCGACTTGTCGCAATATCACACCCGCATCCGCCGCTCTGGGGCGGGAAGGGCGCTCCAAACGAAGCGTCATCGTTGACGCCGCCATCGGAGAGTGTTCCTGCGTCCGATGCGGGAACACTGGCGCTCAGACGCACGAAGAGCAGAGGCGCATCCGGATCATTGGTGTCGATCTGCAAGTTTGACGATGCCGATCCCGGCGTCGTCGAAAGAAAAGTCACGTCGAGTTCTTCGCTCTCACCCGGCATGATCACAATCGTGTCGCGCGGCGCGTTGAAGCCGTTTCGAAGACCGCGTGGCGAAAGCTCGAGCGGCGCTTCACCCGCGTTACCGATCGTCAGCGTGCGGTGCTCGGTCGTGGCGGCTTCCACTGTTCCAAAATCGACGGACGAAACCGAGAAGTCGACATCCGGCAGCGGCACGTGCGCAATGTCGTCGGCGAACATGACTTCCATGCCGCCGGCACCGAAGTGAATGGGGATCTCCGCAATGTCGTAGTCGAAATCAAACCCCAAAAGAGTGATGAAGACTGTCGGATAGAGAGTAATTGTGCCGTCGTAGGCGAGGGTTCCATCGGGATGAAGCACGATGTTCTTGAAGGCTCCAAATCCCTCGGTCGCCCCTTCTTCTGGGAAGACGCGACTATGTCCGTCAGTCGCCACGATTGAATCTGCGTTGACGATCACGATCGAATTCGTTTGATACGACGTGGAGAGCGCGCCTTCCATGTCGATGGCGATGCCGCCATTCAGACCGGGGATGGAAATGATGTCGTCCGTGAGTCCATACGAGATCAGATGGAAGCGCGCCGAACTATCGCTCACGGTCACGGGCCGCAAAATATCTCCCGGCAAGGCAAACGGATTGAACGTGGTCTCGGCCACCGCCGCCAAGTCACTCAAGATGGCTGGCGTTGGGATGCTGCCTTCCCACGAATAACTCGCTCCCAAGATGCTTGCGTGAAAACGCAGCTGCGCGACAAGCGTCACGCCGTAATTCATTCCGAGGTGTCCTGTGCCTGGGCGGCCCACCACCTGAGTGTCGAGCGCCGGCGGCCAGGAAGTGACTACCGTGCCGCCCATGGTCACGTCGGTGCGTCCGGTGAGCGCGAGCGCGAAGCGAAGTTGAATAGCTCCGCTCGACGGAATCCATCCGGTGTCGAAGCCCGCGCCAGCAAAAGCATCGTGGTGGTACTCGAAATCGACGTCCGTCAGATTGCAGCCAACAGCGTCAACCGGACAGTAGGGCGAAGGCTGCATGCGCACGCCTCCATCGGGATCCTGCGCGTGGGCCGTCGTCGAAAGAGACAGCATCGCCAAGAGTGAACCAAGAATCTTCCCCCATCGCGTCATGGTCCAAGGCTCGCACGGAAAAGCGGGCCCTTGAAAGGGCGCGCAGATTCGCTGTTTTGCGCCGGCGATCTCTGCTAGGAATCGCCCACACATGAGCCGCATCTACCGATCTCTTCCGCCCAAAGGTACTCGTCTTGGAATCGCGTTCTCGGGAGGGCTCGACACGCGATGCGCCGTCGCATGGCTCGCCGAGCAAGGCATGAACGTCTACTCGTACACTGCCGACTTAGCCCAGCCCGACGAAGCGAACCCGGCCGACATTCCGCCGATGGCGCTCGAGCACGGCGCGATCGAAGCGCGCCTCATCGATTGCAAAGAAGCCATGGTGCGCGAAGGCATCATCGCGATTCAGTGCGGCGCATTTCATCTGAGCTCAGGCGGGAAGAAGTACTTCAACACCACGCCCCTCGGTCGCGCTGTGACCACGACCGCGATCATCGGCGCGATGCGCGAAGACGACGTCAACGTCTTTGGCGATGGCTCGACGCATAAGGGCAACGACATCCAGCGTTTCTATCGCTACGGCATTCTCGTCAACCCGTCGCTCAAGATCTACAAGCCTTGGCTCGACAACGCTTTCGTCACGGCGTTCGGCGGCCGCAAAGAGATGAGTGAGTACCTCACCTCGCGCGGCAAGCCCTACAAGATGGGAACCGAGAAGGCCTACAGCACGGACTCAAACGTGCTTGGCGCGACGCACGAGGCCAAAGATCTCGAGCGCCTCGATTCAGGCATTCGTATTGTCGATCCGATCATGGGCGTTGCGTTTTGGAAGAGCGACGTCGCCATCAAGACCGAGGAAATCAGCGTCACCTTCGAGCGCGGCATTCCCGTCAAGCTCAACGGCAAGAGCTTCGCTTCCATCTTCGAGCTCTTCACCGAAGCCAATCGCATCGGCGGCCGTCACGGCCTCGGCATGAGCGATCAAATCGAAAACCGCGTCATCGATGCCAAAAGCCGCGGCATCTATGAAGCGCCCGGCATGGCATTGCTTCACATCACGTACGAGCGCCTTCTCGCTGCGATTCACAACGAGAACACCCTCGACATGTACTTCAATCTTGGCCGTCGCCTCGGCCGCATTCTCTACGAAGGCAAGTGGTACGACCCCGAAGCCAACATGCTCAAGGACGCCCTCACGCGTTGGGTCGCGCCGAGCGTGAGCGGCACCGTCACGCTCGAGCTTCGCCGCGGCGACGACTACACAATCCTCAACACCACCGCCGAATACATGAGCTACTCGCCGGACAAGCTCTCCATGGAACGCGTCGAAGAGCCGGCCTTCACGCCCGAAGATCGCATCGGCGCTCTCGAGCTACAGAACATCTCCGTTGGCGACAACCGCGCCTTGCTCTTGCATCACCTCGACAGCATCCGCCGCATCGGCGCAACCACCGATGACGGTCTGGCTGGACTGCTGACGCCGCCTAAGAAGTAATTACTCGGCTTTGGGGACGATCGTTTAGTTAACAAAGTTAACGCCGCTTCGTAGCGCGCTCCGAGCGCACCTCTCGAAACTCACCTTCAGACGAACCCAGCGTAGTTCTCGTTTTCGACTGGCCACTATGATCACTTCGGTGTGTGCCCCTACAAATGCATTGTGGGCGCACACATGCCGGTCGACTCGTCGCACACGGTTGTGCCCATGCATCCCGCGACGCGGCAGTCGTTAACGCATGTGCCTGCGCACGGTGCAGGTGCTGCGCAGCAGATCATGTCGACTCCACACGCGGGTGAGCACTCGCTTACGTCGCTGGTTGCGTTGTAGACATGACCATCGCTCGCGTACTCACTGCGCCAGATCGAAACGATTTCGGGGACAGTTGCCCAAACGAGCCGGCCTGCGGCGACGTCCGATGCGTGTGAATCGAGCAAAGCCGCGACGTCTGTGATGTCCGACGCGGCGAAGGAGCAGTGATCAAACATTACGGCAGCCGTGTACATGTGGTTCGGCTCAAGCTCGCCACTCGCGAGCTTGCTCAAGAGGTCATTGAGACCTGAGCCATGGTACTCGGCCCAGTGTTGTTCCTTGTAGCCACCGACATAGACGAGTGACTGCGCCGAATCGTCTGTGTGGAACATCGCTGCGTTCGTGGGTCTCCACACGCCACTTGCCTGCGAGTCGGGACCTGCATGCCCGACCGTGGCCGCGCCCCAGAGGATTTGCGCGTCCCATGCGTATGTGTGCCCGATGGCGTTGACCGTCATGCGGAACTGCTCCCAATCGGCGTCTGCGGTCGGTGACCAAATCAAACCGCTGACGACGTGTGTGTCTGAGACCGATGCATCATGAAGCATGTACTGCAAATCACCGTAGTTTAGTGTGGGGACGGGATGATGATGCGCATCGACGACGATGTGCTCAGGATCGACGCTCGACACGTACTGCAAGATGTTCATCCCGCCAGTGGTCGCGCGTTCGTCGGCGGTTTCAAAATCTGCCATCGCATCAATGTACGCCGTGTCCGATCCCAAATCGTACGCGCCGCCATGGGCAACGATTGTGTCGACGAACATCTTGGTTAGCGCGCGATTGCTGTTCCAAGCGCCGCCCGTATTCGCGTTGATCGGAACGCACTCCGGCTTTGAGTCGATTTCGTTGTGCGTGACTATGGTTGCGTAGATTCGTGCTGGCGCGAGACCGCCGTCGGAATTTACATTGGCATCTGCTGGGCCTCCGCCAGCATCGCTTGCCGCGTCAGTTCCGCTCCCACTATCCGAGACGGTCCCCAAATCGCCGAGAGGCCCGGCATCGGTCGCCATCTCGTTGGCGCTCGAACAGCCGGCGATCGCCAGCAAAATCGCACAGCCGGACCACGTGTACCGCGTTCGTCTTGTCATAAGAATGCCCCCCACCTCTGCAAGCCACCTGCGGCTATACGGTCGACGGGAGGCCGGCATAAAGGGGGGCCGACCGCTCAGTCGTTAATAGCTCGTACGGGCGAACGCAATGTCTACCAATACGTCCTCGGCTAGCAGCGAAATGACAACACTGTGCTCAGTCAGAATGGTCTCATCGGCTCGAAGCAGGCGAACGGTCACACGATAGTCATCAGGCGCGCGCAGTGCCTCGACCCAGCCGAGGGGCAAGTGCGCAACGCCTGCTTCTGGATTCGACACGGCAATGTGTGTCAACAACCGTCCGACAATCGCGGCGGACGACACGCGCGTGACGAGGACTTGCGCCTGGTCAAAATCAATTTGGGGACGCAGTGCAGTACTGAGGCGCACTTCAAGATTCACGGTCGCTGACTCGACGGGATCCATTTCGGATGGAGTCGGCTCATGTCCGTCCGAAGGTTCGCCGATTTCGTGTTGTGAAAAACATCCAGAGCTCAGAAGCGCGAACGCCAGAACGAGCGGAAGTTGTGCGCGCAGTGACAGGAGTGACATGACTGCAGTCTTTGCACGGTCAGATCTCGATCTCAATCGCGAGGCCGCGAAAACGCACGCCCATCCAACGAATTCGAACTCTGTTCGGCATCGCTCGTCGTCGCTCGTCGCAACTCATCGCACGACGACGCGAAGCGTACGACGACGTTCATCGCTGTGCTTGCTGTGGTCGAGCGACGTTGGTCTGTGTTGGCGACTGGCAACATCGCATCATGGGGATCAACGCAACGCCCAGACTCGCACAGCGGATTTTGCGTGCGAGGCTTGTGGCGCAAAAGTGACGCTCCATCCGAGCTCACAGATTTTCGCGGAGCGGCTACTCGGATCCCTGCTGATTCCGGCAAGACTTCCGAGCGTGTTCCTATTCCTAAGTGCGCATCGTAGGGCGCGCGCTTGGACCGACAACCGCATCGTGGGAGGCGCGATTGCCGCCCATGCTACCCCTGGGCCCCGTGACCGCGTTTGCGCGTGCGGAGCCGCTGCTGCCTGCACTGCGATCATAAGAAGCAGCAGCGCGCTCATCTCGACCGGCACTCACTGCGAATACAAATGTCGCTCCTGCTCAAAGACGTTCGCGAGCCTGCGTTGCGCGACGCGTTCAAACCTGGATATTTCCGCCACTCGCCCACGCGGGTGACGTAGTCTAGGTGTGCGAGTACCCTCTTCTCGAGCGCGTGCCCAGTTCGGTGCTACACCGCCGGTTCGGATCGCCGCCCGCGCGCAAGCTCGAATAGATCGCCCACGGATCTGCCGCGCACCCCGACAATTCCCGAATTTCGATCGAAATACGGATGCTTGTGACTTGACAGGGGAGGCGCCCTCGGTAATCTTCCGCTCCCCCAGAAGCACAGGGTAAGGGTTTTTTCGTCAAAACCCGCGTTTTCACCGAGTTTGTTGAGGATTATGCCGACTATCAACCAGTTGATTCGAAAGGGCCGCGACGCAGTTGTCGTCAAGACAGCGTCTCCCGCGCTCCAAAGCTGCCCGCAAAAGCGTGGCGTTTGCGTGCGCGTGTACACGACGACCCCGAAGAAGCCGAACTCGGCGCTTCGTAAGGTCGCCCGTGTTCGCCTCTCGAACGGCCTTGAAGTCACGAGCTACATCCCCGGCGAAGGCCACAACCTCCAAGAGCACAGCGTCGTCCTTATTCGAGGCGGCCGCGTGAAGGATCTTCCCGGCGTTCGTTATCACGTCGTCCGCGGTCCTCACGATGCATCGGGCGCCATCGGCCCGTCGAACACGAACAAAGCAAATCGTACGCAAGGGCGTTCGAAATACGGCGTCAAGCGCCCGAAGAGCTGAGGTTAAAGAGCCATGCCGCGTCGCCGAGAAGTCCCAAAGCGCAAGATTCTTCCGGATCCCAAGTACCGTGACCGTTTGGTCGCAAAGTTCTGCAATATCCTCATGTTGGGTGGCAAGAAGAGCACCGCTGAGAGCATCTTGTACGGCGCTTTCGATGTAATTACGGCACGTTACAAGGAAGACCCGCTCGAGGTCTTCAAGAAGGCTCTCGACACCGTGAAGCCCAAGGTCGAAGTCAAAAGCCGCCGTGTCGGTGGTGCGACCTACCAGGTTCCGGTTGAAGTTCGTCCGGAGCGCCGCGTCGCTCTCGGAATGCGCTGGATCACAATCTACGCGCGTGAGCGGGGCGAGAAGACGATGGTTGAGCGCTTGGCCGCTGAGCTCGTCGATGCATCGCAGAACCGCGGGAACGCGGTGAAGAAGCGCGAAGACGTTCACAAGATGGCCGAAGCCAACAAGGCTTTCGCTCACTACCGTTGGTAAGAGTTCGCTCGCTGTAAGACATCTGAGTAGGTCCGCTAAGAAAGTCGGAAACCACTCGGTGGGAGATACCTAAAAGAGTTCATGGCAAAGCACACATAGACCGAAACCGCATGTAGATCGGGTTTGATTAGCGGAGCACGCGTTGCGTCTCCGTTGGTCGTAACAAAACCCACCGGTAGTTTCGGAACCCTCTCTGGGAGCGATCAAGGATCGCAAAGTGACCAAGGGTCGTCACTTTCATGGCCAGAGGGGGTTTTTGTTTGTCCAGCGCATGAAAAGTTTTTTACCGGCAAAAGCCGGGACTGATTTGAGGAGACACTAAGTGCCCCGCGATTACCCATTAGAGAAGACGCGCAACATCGGGATCATGGCTCACATCGACGCCGGTAAAACGACGACGACTGAGCGCATTCTTTTCTATACCGGCGTCAACTATAAGATCGGCGAAGTGCACGAAGGCGCTGCGACCATGGATTACATGGAGCAGGAGCAGGAGCGCGGCATCACGATCACGTCCGCAGCAACGACGTGTTTCTGGAAGCCCGACAACGGCATCTTCAAGGACCAACAGTTCCGCATTAACATCATCGACACCCCAGGCCACGTCGACTTCACGATTGAAGTTGAACGCTCGCTGCGCGTGCTCGACGGCGCGGTCGCAGTATTCGACGGCGTTTCGGGCGTTGAGCCTCAGTCGGAAACCGTTTGGCGTCAGGCCGACAAGTACAAGGTTCCGCGCATCTGCTTCATCAACAAGATGGACCGCGCAGGCGCAAGCTTCTTCCGTTCGTTCGCGAGCATCAAAGAGCGCCTCGGCGCCAACGCGATCGCGATTCATCTTCCGCTCGGCGTCGAAGAGAATCACAAGGGCATCATCGACCTTATCCGTAACAAGGCGATCGTTTTCCAGGACGACACCAACGGATCCAAGTTCACCTTCACGGACATCCCCGCGGAGTTCGCAGCAGACGCCAAGGAGTGGCGCGCGAAGTTGATCGAGCAAGTTGCCGAGCTCGACGACGCTCTCATGGAGCGCTTCCTCAGCGACGATTCGAACTTCTCCGAGACCGAAATCTTGGAAGCGCTTCGCAAGGGAACGCTTGCGTTCAAGTGCGTCCCGGTCGTCACGGGCTCAGCCTTCAAGAACAAGGGCGTGCAAATGCTCTTGGACTGCATCATCACTTTCATGCCGTCGCCGATCGACATTCCGCCGGTCGTCGGAACCGATCCGGACGACGAGTCGAAGGAAATCATCCGCAAGGCGGACGACAGCGAGCCCTTCAGCGCGCTTGCTTTCAAGATCCTGAACGATCCTTTCGTCGGTCAGCTCACCTTCATCCGCGTTTACTCGGGTCAGATTCAGAGCGGCACAAGCGTTTTGAACAGCACCAAGGGCAAACGCGAGCGCATTGGTCGTCTTCTTCAGATGCACGCCAACAAGCGCGAAGAAATTCGTGACATCCAAGCAGGCAACATCTGCGCGGCCGTCGGTCTCAAGACCGCAACGACCGGCGATACGCTTTGCGACGAAGACAAGCCCGTCATTCTCGAGCGCATGATCTTCCCGACGCCGGTCATCTCGATCGCCATCGAGCCGAAGACCAAGGGCGACCAAGCCAAGATGGGCGAAGGCCTTCAGAAGCTCGGCATGGAAGATCCCTCATTCCGCCTTCACACGGACGAAGAGACCGGCCAGACGATCATCTCCGGCATGGGCGAGCTTCATCTCGAAATCATCGTCGACCGCTTGAAGCGCGAGTTCAAAGTCGAAGCCAACGTCGGCAAGCCCGAAGTTGCGTACCGCGAATCGATCTCGAAGGAAGTCAAAGCCGAGTGCAAGTACTCGAAGCAGACCGGCGGTCGCGGTCACTTCGCTCACGTGCGCTTGATGATCGGTCCGAGCGAGCCTGGTGCAGGTTACGTCTTCGAGAACGACGTCGTCGGCGGCGTCATCCCGAAGGAGTTCATCGGCCCCGTTGAAAAGGGCATTCGCGAAGCCATGGGCCGCGGCGTTCTCGCTGGCTACCCCGTCATCGACGTGAAGGCGACGCTGTACGATGGTTCGTTCCACGACGTCGATTCACAATCAGCAGATTTCGAAATCGCAGGCTCGATGGCATTCCAGGATGCCGCCAAGCGTGCAGGTCTTCAGCTTCTCGAGCCGCTTATGGCCGTTGAAGTTGTTGTTCCCGAAGACTACATGGGCGACGTCATCGGCGATTTGAACTCACGCCGCGGTCGCGTCACGGGCATGAATGCTCGCGGCAACATGCAGGTCGTCACGGCGGAAGTTCCGCTTGCGACGATGTTCGGTTACTCGACGGATTTGCGCTCCAAGACGCAGGGCCGCGCAACTTACTCGATGCAGTTTCACCAGTACTTCCAAGTGCCGAACAACATCGCAGAAGCGATCGTTGCCAAGATCAAGGGTGGTTGAGAATTCGCTCGCCTCACCGCGATAAACGAATCCAACCGATAACGGAGAACTAAGATGGCCAAAGAGAAATTCAACCGTAACAAGCCCCACGTCAACGTCGGCACGATCGGTCACATCGATCACGGCAAGACCACGCTGACAGCAGCAATCAGCAAGGTCATGGCCAAGACCAATGGCGGCAAGGAAATCTCGTATGCCGATATCGCCAAGGGCGGCACGGTTCGCGATGACTCGAAGATCGTCACGATTGCCGTGAGCCACGTCGAGTACGAGACGCCCAAGCGTCACTACGCGCACGTCGATTGCCCAGGCCACGCCGATTACATCAAGAACATGATCACCGGTGCTGCGCAGATGGACGGCGCGATCCTCGTCGTGTCGGCACTCGATGGCCCGATGCCCCAGACCAAGGAGCACGTTCTTCTTGCTCGCCAGGTCGGCGTGCCGCAGCTCATCGTTGCGCTCAACAAGGTTGACGCAGTGGATGATCCGGATCTTCTTGAGCTCGTTGAAATGGAAGTTCGCGACCTTCTCAACAAGTACCAGTTCGACGGCGACAAAGTTCCGGTCAAGCGCGTCAGCGCGTTGAAGGCCCTTCAGGGAGATCCGGCTGGCGAGAAGTCGGTCATCGAGTTGATGGACGCCGTGGATTCATGGATCCCCGATCCGGTTCGCGATGTCGATAAGCCGTTCTTGATGGCTATCGAAGACGTGTTCTCGATCAAGGGCCGCGGCACGGTTGTCACCGGTCGTGTGGAGCGCGGTTTGATCAAGGTCGGCGAAGACGTCGAGATCCTTGGCCTTCGCGAGCCGCGCAAGACGACGGTCACGGGCGTGGAAATGTTCCGCAAGCTCGTGGACCAGGGCCAAGCAGGCGACAACCTCGGCACCTTGTTGCGTGGTGTTGAAAAGGACGACGTCGAGCGCGGTCAGGTTTTGTGTAAGCCGGGCTCGGTCAAGACGCACAAGAAGTTTGAAGGCGAAGTGTACGTCTTGAAGAAGGAAGAGGGCGGTCGTCATAAGCCGTTCTTCACCAACTACCGTCCGCAGTTCTACATGCGCACGACGGACGTCACGGGAACCATCACTCTTCCTGAAGAAGTGAAGATGGTCATGCCGGGCGACAACGTGAAGATTGTCGTTGAGCTCATCTCGCTCGTTGCTCTCGAAGAGAAGCAGCGCTTCGCGATTCGTGAAGGCGGCCGCACCGTCGGCGCCGGCATCGTCACCAAGATTTTGGAGTAAGAAATGGCAACCAAGATTCGCATTCGTCTCAAGGCTTACGACTATCGACTCCTCGATCAGTCGGCCGGCGAGATCGTCGAAACAGCCAAGCGCACCGGCGCTCGCGTTGCGGGCCCGATCCCGCTTCCCACGCGCATCAACAAGTTCACCGTTCTTCGTGGGCCCCACGTCGATAAGAAGAGCCGCGAGCAGTTCGAGATCCGCACGCATAAGCGTCTTCTCGACATTCTCGAGCCCACGCAACAAACGCTCGATGCACTCATGAAGCTCGAACTGTCGGCCGGTGTCGACGTCGAGATTAAGTCCTAACGGACGGCACGCGGAGAATCAGCGATGGCCAAAGTAAAAGTATTCAATTTGCGCAACGAGTCGATCGGCGAGATCGAACTCTCGGACGAAGTGTTCGGCGCAGAAATCAATGAAGGTCTTTTGTACGACGTGATCAAGGCGCAGCTCGCCTCACGCCGTCAGGGTTCCGCCAACACCAAGGTTCGTTCCGAGGTGTCGGGTTCCACGAAGAAGATCTACAAGCAGAAGGGCACGGGACGCGCGCGTCACGGCTCGATCCGCGCTCCAAACTTCCGTGGCGGTGGCTCGGTGCATAGCCCCAAGCCCCACGCGTACGGTTGGCGCCCCCCGGCGAAGATGCGCGCAGGCGCATTGAAGAGCGCACTTTCCATGAAGCTCAAGGAAGGCCGTCTCACGATCGTCGATACCTTCAAGCTGGACGAAGTGAAGACCAAGGCTTTGGCCGGCGTCCTCACCACCCTTCACGTCACGAAGAGCTCGCTCATCGTCGACGCCAAAGCCAACGACAATCTTCGTCTCTCTGTCCGCAATCTTTCGGACCATCACTTCCTTCCTCCGGAAGGCGTCAACCTTTACGACTTGCTTCGCCACGAGCACCTCATCCTCACCAAGGATGCCGTTGCCGCGCTCGAAGCTCGTGTTCGCAACGTCTGAGGCACTAAGTCATGCAACCCGAACAAGTCATCAAGCGTCCGCTCATTCTCACCGAGAAGGGGAACATCCTTCGCGAAGGCGAGAACAAGTACCTCTTCGAGGTCAATCCGCGTGCAAACAAGATTGACATCAAGAACGCCGTCGAAACGCTCTTCAGTGTCAGCGTTCGCGACGTCAACACTCTCGTGATGCGCGGCCGTATGCGCCGCATGGGTCGTGGCCGAGCCAAGACTCAAAACTGGAAGAAGGCGATCGTCGAGCTCAAAGAGGGCGACAAGATCGAATTCTTTGAGGGAGCCTGATCATGCCCATCAAGAAATTCAAACCGACTTCGCCGGCGCGCCGTTACTACGAGAACGCCGATTTCTCAGACCTCACCAAGAAGGCACCTGAGAAGAAGCTTACGTCGCACAAGCCCGAGACTGCTGGCCGTAACCATTCGGGTCGCATCACCTCGCGTTTCCGTGGCGGCGGACACAAGCAGCGTTACCGCATCATCGACTTCAAGCGCAGCCGCATCGGCATTCCCGCGAACGTCGACTCGATTCAGTACGATCCGAACCGCTCGTCGCGTATTGCGCTTCTGCACTACGTCGATGGCGAGAAGTCGTACATCCTCGCGCCGGACGGATTGAAGGCAGGCGACCAGATCATCTCGTCGCGTAACGCCGACATCAAGCCGGGCAACGCGATGCCCCTTCGCTTCATTCCACTTGGAACGATGGTTCACGCCGTCGAGCTCAAGATCGGCAAGGGCGCTCAGCTCGTTCGCTCAGCGGGCACCGCTGCTCAGCTCATGGCGAAGGACGGCGACTACGCGCAGGTTCGCTTGCCGTCAGGCGAAGTTCGTATGGTGCACTTGAACTGCCGCGCAACGGTCGGTCAGGTCTCCAACACCGAGCACTCGCGCATCAGCTTGGGCAAAGCCGGTCGTAACCGCTGGCTTGGCAAGCGCCCGCATCAGCGCGGCGTCTCCATGAACCCAGTCGATCATCCGATGGGTGGTGGCGAAGGTCGTTCATCGGGCGGTCGTCATCCGTGTTCGCCGTGGGGTCAGCTCTCGAAGGGCTTGAAGACCCGCACGAACAAGGCGACCAACAAGTTCATCGTGAAGAAGCGCGGCAAGAAGTAGGGCTCCGGCTCTCGAAGTTACGTCAAGGAAAACCATGGCACGTTCAGTCAAAAAGGGACCTTTCATCGACGACCATCTTTCTAAGAAGGTCGAAGAAGCCTCGCGCAACAAGGATCGCAAGATCATCAAGACTTGGTCGCGTCGCTCAACCATCACCCCGGATTTCATCGGGCTTACGCTCAACGTGCACAACGGCCGTAAGTTCGTGACGGTTTTCGTCACGGAGAACATGGTCGGACACAAGCTCGGCGAGTTCGCGCCAACCCGCACTTTCCACGGACATTCCGCGGATAAGAAGGGCCCTGCGGCCGGCGGCAAAGTCAATCCCACCACCGGTAAACGCTAAGAATTCAACCAACTTGAGGACAAGGCCTGTGCGTGCTAGATCGCGCGCCCCTCAAAAAAGGGCCCAGGAAACACCATGGAAGCTACAGCGATTGCACGTTTTTCTCGCATTTCTCCCCGAAAGGCTCGCACCATTGCGAACCTCGTTCGCGGCAAGAATGTGACGCAAGCGGTCAACGAGTTGAAATTCACGCAAAAAGCAGCCGCAGCGGTCGTTGCGAAGCTGCTCGACAGCGCGATCGCCAACGCCCGTCTCAAGGACGCGAGCGTGGATCTCGACGCTCTCTACGTGAAGACCATCTTCGCTGACAAAGCAGCGACGGCGTTCATGCGCCGCTGGCGTCCGCGTGCCATGGGCCGCGCGACTCAGATCACCAAAGGTTTGACGCACATCACATTGATCGTCGCCGATCGGGCGGAGGCTTAAGACATGGGTCAGAAAACACATCCCTATGGATTCCGTCTCGGCGTCATCAAGACGTGGACGTCCAAGTGGTACGAAGACAAGCAGTACGCAAAGTGGCTGCACGAAGACCTTCGCCTCAAGAAGGAAATCAAGACGAAGTTCGCTCATGCTGGCATCGCCGGCATCGAGATCGAGCGCGCAGCGAACAAGTGCAAGGTCGTGATTCTTACGTCACGCCCCGGCATCTTGATCGGCAAGCGTGGCGCTGGCGTCGAGCAGTTGAAGGCGGACTTGCAGAAGTTCACCTCGAACGAGCTCTTCATCGACATCCAAGAAGTGCGCAAGGCCGAGACCAACGCGCAGCTTGTTGCCGAGAACATCGCAACTCAGCTCGAGCGTCGCGTGGCTTTCCGCCGCGCCATGAAGAAGGCCGTTACGACGGCGATGAAGTTCGGCGCCAAGGGCATTCGCGTTCACGCGGGTGGACGCTTGGGCGGCGCAGAAATCGCGCGTCACGAAGGTTATCGCGAAGGTCGCGTTCCGCTTCACACACTTCGCGCTGACATCGAGTTCGGTGTCGCAACTGCAAACACCACGTACGGCACGATTGGCGTGAAGTGCTGGATCTTCAAGGGCGAAGTGTTGCCCGCGCGCCGTCGCACCTTGGGTGGGCCGGGCGTGCGTCAACCCCGCGCATCGGAATCATAAGGAGCAGTAGATGCTATCCCCGAAGCGAACAAAGTTTCGTAAGCAGATGAAGGGCCGCTTGAGCGGAATCGCAGCACGCGGTTCGGACGTTTCATTCGGAGACTTCGGCATCCAGGCAGTTGAGCCGGGATGGTTGACCTCGCGTCAGATCGAAGCGGCTCGTATGGCGATTCAGCGACACGTAAAGCGTGCCGGTCGCCTTCACATCCGCGTCTTTCCCGACAAGCCCATCACCAAGAAGCCGCTCGAAACCCGCATGGGTAAGGGCAAGGGCGCGGTTGAAGAGTGGGTGTGCGTGATTCAACCCGGTCGCGTCTTGTACGAGATCGAGGGAGTCCCGGAAGCCATTGCGAAGGAAGCGTTCCGCCTTGCCGGACACAAGCTTCCGCTTGCAACGAAGTTCTTGTCACGGAGTGATGCGCTATGAAGTCGAAAGAGATTCGCGAACGTTCAGCTGAAGATCTCGTGCAGCTCGAGAAGGACTTGGCTCGCCAAGTTTGGAAGGCGCGCTTCGACAATCACACCAATCAACTCGACGACACTGCAAAGGCCAACCGGCTTCGCAAAGACGTCGCTCGCGTAAAGACCATCATGGTCGAGCGCGCAAAGCTTACAGGTAAGGAGTAGTTCGATGGCCAAGGCTGAAGCCGCACAGGCGACCCCGAAGAAGGCGACCGCAAAAGCAGCTCCCGCTGCTGCGAAGGCACCTGCAACCGCAGGAGCAAACGCAGTAGACGAGCGTGGCGCGCGCCGCACTCTCGTTGGACGCGTGATCAACGACACCGCGAATCCGGGTCGTGCCAAGAAGACCGTCGTCGTCGAAGTCATCAATCGCTACCGCGATCCGGTGTACGGAAAGTACGTGAAGCAACGCAATCGCTTCCACGCGCACGACGAAGATCACACCTACAAGACACGCGACATGGTTGAAATCCGCGAGTCGCGTCCTCTTTCTGCAACGAAGCGCTGGGAAGTTATCCGGCTCGTTGATCGCCCCGAGGAGGTCTAGCCGTGATCCAGATGGAAACAGAGCTCGATGTTGCCGACAACAGCGGCGCCAAGCGAGTCATGTGCATCAAAGTCCTCGGCGGCTCACGCCGTCGTTACGCAGCTCTCGGCGACGTAATCGTCGTTGCCGTGAAGGAAGCGCTTCCCAACGCGAAGGTGAAGAAGGGCGAAGTGGCGAAAGCCGTCGTCGTTCGTACCCGTCGCGAGTATCAGCGCGCCGATGGCAGCTACATCAAGTTCGACGCGAACAGCGCCGTCCTCATCAACGCTCAGTTCGAGCCGATCGGCACCCGTATCTTCGGCCCAGTCGCTCGCGAGCTTCGCGGCAAGAAGTTCATGAAGATTGTTTCGCTCGCTCCGGAGGTCGTATGAGCCTTCACATCAAAAAGAACGATCTCGTCATCGTCGTCTCTGGCAAGAGCAAGGGCACTCAGGGCCGTGTTCTCAAAGTGATACGCGAGACGGGCAAAGTCATCGTCGAGGGCGTGAACCGCATCAAGCGCCACACCAAGCCGACGCCCCGCAATCGTGAAGGCGGCATCATCGAGAAGGAAGCAGCGCTTCCGGCATCGAAGGTCATGCTTCTCGATACCAAAACGAACAAGCCCACGCGTACGAAGGTGGGTCAGGATAAAGAAGGCAAGAAGATCCGAGTCGCTGTTAAGAGCGGAACGGTTCTCGACGGCTGAGCGGGGGTTTAATCAACGCGTCTGCCCTAGGGCAACGCGCTGGAAGCTCCCTACAGGCTGAAGGAAGAAATCATGGCTGGTTACGTTTCACGGTTGCAGACGAAGTATAAGAACGAAGTCATTCCGTCCCTCATGAAGGAGTTTTCCTTCACGAATCCGATGGAAGTGCCGCGCCTCGAAAAGATCGTGCTCAACATGGGCCTCGGTGAGGCCGTGGCCAACGCGAAGATCATCGACTCGGCCGTCGAGGAAATGACTGCGCTCGCGGGTCAGAAGCCCGTCATCACGAAGGCACGCAAGTCGATTGCTACCTTCAAGCTTCGCGAAGGCGTCGCGATCGGCGTCATGGTCACGCTTCGTCGTGATCGCATGTGGGACTTCGCAGACCGTCTCATCAACTTCGCTCTTCCGCGCGTGCGCGACTTCAAGGGCATCAGCGGCAAGTCGTTCGACGGCCGTGGTAACTACTCGCTCGGCGTTCGCGAGCAGATCATTTTCCCCGAGATCGACTACGACAAGATCGACAAGATCAAGGGCATGAACATTTCCCTCGTTACCACTGCCCGGACAGACGAGCATGGCCGCGCCCTGCTTGCAGGTCTTGGCATGCCGTTCCGCAAGTAAAGGTTTTGGAGATTATCCATGGCTCGTAAACAAGCATTCGCAAAAGCCGCTAAGACGCCGAAGTTCGCGTCTCGCAAAAAGAACATCTGCAAAGTCTGCGGTCGTCCTCGCGCGTTCTACCGCAAGTTCGAACTTTGCCGCATTTGTCTTCGTCTCTTCGCGCTTCGGGGAGACATCCCCGGTGTCACGAAGTCGAGCTGGTAGGAGTAATTGCAATCATGATGACCGATCCGATCTCCGACATGCTCACCCGTATCCGAAACGCCTCGATGGCGCATTTGGATCGCACTGAAATGCCCCTCTCGAAGCTCAAGAAGAGCGTCGCCGAACTGCTCAAGCAGGAAGGCTATGTCACCGACGTGACGACGAGCGAAGAGGGACACGGCAAACTTACTGTCGTTCTCAAGTACGGACGAGACCGCGCAAGCGCGATCATCGGCCTCCGTCGCACGAGCCGTCCCGGCCGCCGCGTCTACTTGGGTCACGAAGACATTCCGACGGTCTACAACGGCCTCGGCATCGCCATCCTCTCCACCTCGCGTGGCGTGATGACGGATAAAGAAGCGCGTCGCCAGAAAATCGGCGGCGAGTTGCTCTGTGAGGTTTGGTGATGGCTGAAGTTCAATCAACAACTCCCGCGATGCGTCTCTCGCGTATCGGCAAGCGCCCGGTGGTTATTCCGGCTGGCGTTACCGTTACGATCAAAGACTCGACGGTCTCCCTCAAGGGACCGAAGGGCTCGAGCTCACGCACCTTCTCGACCGATGTGAAGTTCGTCCAGAAGGACGGAACGATCACGGTGGTTCCGCAAGCGTCAGCAGGCCTTTCGGCTGCGCGTCTCCAGGGTCTTTCCTGGGCGCTCATCAAGAACATGGTCGAAGGCGTTTCGAAGGGCTACGCGCTCTCGCTCGATCTTTACGGCGTCGGTTATCGCGCCGAGCTCGCAGGCCAAAACCTGACGCTCGCGCTCGGTCTCTCGCACCAAGTGAAGGTCACGCTTCCGGTTGGCGTCAAAGGCCGCGTCGAGACCATCGACGAAGCCGGAACCAAGCGTCCGCGCTTGCACCTCGAGTCGCACGACAAAGAAATGCTTGGACAGATTGCGGCGAAGATTCGCTCGTACCGTCCGCCGGAGCCCTACAAGGGCAAGGGCGTTCGCTACACCGGCGAAAAGATCCGCATGAAGGCCGGTAAAGCTGGCGCCAAGGGCAAAAAGTAAACCTTTTTAGTTAAGCGCGAACGTGTCGGTACAAAGCCCGGCACCAGTGCGAAGGAATGATTCATGTCAGCGAAAACTGAAGGGCGCACGAAGCGCAAACTCCGCATCCGCAAGAAGATCGACGGCACCGCCACGCGTCCGCGCATGAGCGTGTTCCGCAGCACCAAGCACATCTACGCGCAGGTGATCGACGACTCGACGGGCAAAGTGCTCGCGACCGCCTCGACGCTCGCCAAGGACGTGAAGGGCACCATCACTGAAGCGACCAAGGTCGACTCAGCGAAGGCTGTCGGCAAGTCCATCGCAGCCGCTTGTAAGAGCAAGGGCATCGAGAAGGTCGTCTTCGATCGTAACGGTTTCCTCTACCACGGGCGCATTCGCGCGCTCGCTGATGCCGCCCGCGAGGGTGGTCTTTCATTCTGATTTTTAGGAGCACGAATGTCATCGATTGATCCGAATACGCTCGAAGATCTCACGGAACGCGTCGTCCATATCAACCGCGTTGCGAAGGTCGTCAAAGGCGGTCGTCGCTTCTCGTTCAGCGCACTCGTCGTCGTAGGCGATGGCAAGGGACACGTTGGTGTCGGCCTTGGCAAAGCAAACGAAGTTCCCGATGCAATCCGCAAGGGCAACGAGCAGGCGCGCAAGAACTTGTTCAAGGTTCCGCTTGTCGGCGCCACGATCCCGCATCGTGTCGACGGACACTTCGGCGCAGGCAAAGTGATTCTTCGTCCGGCTAGCGCTGGTACGGGCGTCATCGCCGGCGGCGCAGTCCGCCCGGTCGTTGAAGCTGCAGGCATCAAGGATGTTCTCTCGAAGATCCTCGGCACCTCCAATCCCCACAACGTGGTTCACGCCACTCTCGAAGCGCTTCGCAGCCTCGAGTCGGTCAACGATGTCGCGGCTCGCCGCGGTCGCACGATCGAAGAGATCACCACTCACTCGCACTGAGAATAGTTATGAAACCGAAACTCAAAGTCTCTCAAATTCGCAGCGGCGCTGGCCGCATTCCGACGCAGCGCGAGACGTTGCGTGGTCTTGGACTCAAGGGTCCGAACACGCACGTGACCGTGGCGAACACGCCATCGTTCCGCGGCATGATCAAAAAGGTCTTGCACCTTGTGACGGTTGAGGAAACCAATGGCTGATAACGAAGAAAAGTACATCCCGATTCTCTCGCGCCTTCGCGCGCCTGAGGGTGCGGTCAAGCGCAAGAAGCGCAAGGGCCGTGGTCCGGGTTCCGGTCTTGGTAAGACCGCCGGCAAGGGTCAAAAGGGTCAGAAGGCTCGCCATCCGGGCGGCTTCAGCAAGATGGCGTTCGAAGGCGGTCAGTCACCGATTCAGCGTCGTTTGCCCAAGGTCGGTTTTGTGAACCTCTTCTCGAGGAACATCGCGACCGTCAACGTGGGTGACCTTGCGGAGTTCAAAGCCGGCACCACAATCGACGCGGCCAAGCTTCGCGAGCACCGTCTCGTGCGCGGCCGTTTCGATGCATTGAAGGTTCTTGGTACAGGCGATTTGAAGGCGGCACTTACCGTGCACGCTCACTCCTTCAGCGAAAGCGCGAAGGCCAAAATCGAGAAGGCTGGCGGCAAGGTTGTCGTCACCGCTCCTCCGGCTAAAAAGGTTGAGTAGAGGCCGCCCTCCGCCCCTCCCGCGCCCCCACCCAGCCACCCCGTAAAAGTCTAGGACCAGTAGGCACTACGCATGAGCGCCATCGCGAATATTTTCAAGATCCCGGAGCTGACGCGCCGTCTCGGTTGGACGCTGGCGTTGCTCGCGGTTTATCGCGTTGGCATCTACGTGACGCCGCCGGGCGTCAACCGTGCAGCGATGCGCGAGATCGTCAGCTCGGGCTCAGGTTCCTTCCTCGGCATGTTCAACATGTTTTCGGGACGCGCACTCGAGCAGTTCTCGATCTTCGCTCTCGGCATCATGCCGTACGTCACGGCGAGCATCGTCATTCAGCTCTTGAGCGTGATCCTTCCTCCGTTGATGGAGCTCCGTAAAGAAGGCGAAGCGGGCCAGCGCAAGATCAATCAGTACACGCGCTACGGCGCAGTGATCGTCAGCACCGTGCAAGCGATTTACCTCGCTCGCTACGTCGAGAGCTACAACGGCCAGTCGACCTCGGGCGACGTCACCACGTTGCATGGTTGGCCCTTCTACTTGTTGACCGTCATCGCGCTCACTACTGGCACTGCATTCATCATGTGGCTCGGTGAGCAGATCACCGAACGCGGCATCGGCAACGGCACCTCGCTTATCATTTTCGCCGGCATCGTTGCTGGCCTTCCTCACGCGCTCATGCAAACCGGCGAGCAAGTGAAGATCGGCGGCATCCAGCCGGTTAGCCTTCTCATCGTCAGCGTTTTGATCCTCGCGGTCATCTCGGTGATCGTATTCGTCGAGCTCGGCCAACGCCGCATTCCGGTTCACTACGCCAAGCGCATGGTCGGCCGCAAAATGTACGGCGGCCAGACTTCGCACTTGCCTCTTCCGGTGAACTCGGCCGGCGTTATCTCGCCGATCTTCGCATCGTCCTTGTTGATGTTCCCCGGCACGCTCGCCGGCATGAAGATCCCGTTCATGGATCGCGTCACCGCGGCTCTTCAGCCCGGCGATTGGCGCTATCTCGTGATCTACGTTCTTCTGATCATCTTCTTCACCTACTTCTACACGACGCTCACCTTCCAATCCGTCGACATGGCGGACAACTTGAAGAAGCAGAACGCGTTCATTCCGAGCGTTCGTCCCGGTCGCGCGACGGCCGAGTATCTCGACTTCGTTCGTAGCCGCGTCACGTTCGGCGGAGCTATCTATCTCGCCATCGTTTGCTTGGTCCCGACGATCTTGCAGGCTCAGTTCCACGTTCCGTTCTACTTCGGTGGAACGTCGATCATCATCATCGTCGGCACGGCGCTCGATACCGTTCGCCAAATCGAAGCTCACCTCATCACCCGTCACTACGAAGGTCTGACCGGACCGCGTGGTCCGCGAATCCGCGGTCGCAGGAGCTAGCGGTGGACGTCGTTCTCTTCGGGCCCCCGGGTGCTGGCAAAGGCACGCAGGCGAAGCGTCTCACCGACATGCTTCGCATCCCGCAGATCGCCACGGGCGATATGATGCGCTCGGAACGCGCATCGGGTTCGGAGCTCGGCAAGCGTTTTGATTCGTTCATGAGTCAGGGCAAGTTGGTCCCCGACGCCATGGTCCTTGAGTTGGTTGAAGTGCGTCTTCGCAAGGACGACGCGAAAAACGGAGCAATCTTCGACGGTTACCCGCGGACGATTCCGCAGGCCGAGTCGCTCGACGGTATGCTTGGCAAGATTTCCCGCAAAATTGATCGCGTCGTTTCCATGGAAGTGGAGCTCGACGAGCAGATTCAGCGAATTACCGGCAGAAGGACCTGTCTCGCGTGTGGACAGGTCTACCATTTGATCTATAATGCGCCCCCCGCAAACGGCCGATGTGGCAACTGCGCGGGGGAGCTCGTTCAGCGGAAAGACGACACCGAAGAGGTGGTCCGGAAGCGACACGAGGAGTACTTGGCGAACACAGCACCACTTCTGGGGTACTACGGAGCCAAGGATTTAGTTGTGAGTGTGAGCGGAGTGGGTTCTCTCGACGACGTCACAGAGCGGATCAAAAAAGCTATCGGGGTCTAGTAGTAGTGAGCACTGGGAAAGAAGTTGGCGGTGGGAAAGAAGTAGAGGGCGTTGTTCTCGAGACGCTTCCCCAAGGTTTGTTCAAGGTGCAGTTGGATGATGGTTCGAAAGTCACGGTGTCGTTCGGCGGCGTTGCCCGGCAAGTGACAGTAAAAGTTTCTCCTGGAGACCGCGTTGCAGTGTTGCTGTCTCCGTTCGATCCGACACGCGGAAGTATCAAGCAGAAGAAAGCATAAGAAGGTTTAGTCATGAAGGTTCGCCCCAGCGTCAAGAAGGTCTGTGACAAGTGCAAGGTCATCCGCCGCAAGGGTGTCGTTCGTGTGATTTGCACCAACCCGCGCCACAAACAGCGTCAGGGTTAATCCCGTTCATTGGATAAGAGGTAAGTAATGGCTCGTATTTCAGGCGTTGATCTTCCAGCACGTAAGCACGTTGTAATCGCGCTTCAGTACATCTACGGAATCGGTCCTACTCGCGCGAAAGAGATTTGCGCGCGCACCGGTATCGCTCCGAGCAAGAAGGCTGAAGACCTCGACGAGAATGACGTCAAGAAGATCCGCGAAGTACTCGACGGAAGCTTCAAGGTCGAAGGCGATCTTCGCCGCGAAATCACGATGCACATCAAGCGTCTTATGGACCTTGGTTGCTATCGCGGACTTCGTCACCGTAAGGGCCTTCCGGTCCGCGGTCAGCGCACGCACACGAACGCCCGCACACGTAAGGGACCGCGTCGCGGCCCGACCGCTCGCGTGGCCAAACCCACGTGATCTGATGGGCGGAACATCCTCCGCCCCAAAGTTTGAAAAGTTTTCTTTGTAAGTTGGTTTAGGAGATTCGAATGGCGAAAGCAGCAACACCGTCGGTAGCCCCGGGCGGCCCGCAAAAGAAGAAGTCGAAGAAGAACGTTGCGTCGGGAATCGCGCACGTCCAATCGTCATTCAACAACACCATCGTCACGATCACCGACCTTCAGGGAAACGTGATTTCGTGGTCGAGCGCAGGCTCACGCGGCTTCAAGGGCTCGCGTAAGTCGACGCCCTTCGCAGCTCAGCTCGCCGCTGAAGACGCAGCGCGCAAAGCGGCCGACAACGGCATGCGTTCGGTTGCGATTTTCGTGAAGGGCCCGGGCGCAGGTCGTGAAAGCGCACTTCGCGCATTCCAGATCGCTGGCCTCAAGGTCACCTTGGTTCGCGACGTCACGCCGATTCCGCACAACGGCTGCCGCCCGCCCAAGCGCCGCCGCGTCTAACTCTTTAGTGCGGACCAACCTCCGCACCACACGCACCCCGCAAAGTCACTCAGGGGAAAAATGGAGTGGCGAATGATTACTGAAGCTGATTTGGAGATTTGAATGGCACGCTATATTGGTCCGGTTTGTAAGCTCTGCCGGCGCGAAAACGTAAAGCTCTTCTTGAAGGGTGATCGCTGCTACACGGACAAGTGTGCATTCGATCGTCGTCCGTATCCGCCCGGTCAGCACGGCCAGCGCCGTTCAAAGTTCACCGAGTACGGTGTTCGTCTTCGCGAGAAGCAAAAGGTTCGCCGCATCTACGGCGTGCTCGAGCGTCAGTTCCGCAAGTACTTCCACGAAGCAGATCGTACGAAGGGCGTCACCGGCGAGCAGCTCCTTGGCTTGCTTGAGCGTCGTCTTGATTCGGCGTGCTACCGCCTCGGCTTCGCGGCAACGCGCAGCGAAGGTCGTCAGCTCGTCCGTCACAAGCACGTGATGGTCAACGGCCACGTTGTGAACATCCCGTCCTACCTTGTGAAGCCCGGTGACAAAATCACCCTTCATGAGCGCAGCCGTGCTCAAGCCCGCGTGACGACTTCGGTTGAAGGCGTCGAGCGTCGTGGAGTTCCCAGCTGGCTCGAGCTCGACAAGGGCTCACTCACGGGTTCCGTGAAGATGATGCCAGTCCGCGAAGAGATCACGCTTCCGATTCAGGAACAGCTGATCGTCGAATTTTACTCGCGTTAGTAGAGGCGGCCCGCCGCCCCTCCCGCGCCCGACAGTTTTGGTTGTTTGTTTGTTCGCTCAAAACGATTGGCTCGACGGCCCTATTATTCCGGCGAGTTGAAAGGACAGAAAATCATGGGTTCCACTCTCGTAGCGCGCAACTGGCGCGATCTTATTCGGCCGAAGAATGTTCCGGTCGAGAACGACACGCTTACGCCTTTCTACGGCAAGTTCGTGTGTGAGCCCCTCGAGCGCGGCTTCGGCATCACGCTGGGCAACTCGCTTCGTCGCGTTCTTCTTTCCTCGCTTCAAGGTGCAGCGATCACGGCCGTCAAAATCGACGGCGCGCTTCATGAGTTCACCTCGGTTCCCGACGTCGTCGAAGACGTGACGGACATCGTTTTGAACATGAAGGAAGTGGTCATCAAGAGCCACACCTCGCGCACGCAGACCGTTCGCATCGAGAAGCAAGGTCCCGGCGAAGTTCGCGCTGGCGACATCCAGACCAACGACCAAATCGAGATCTTGAATCCCGATCACGTCATCTGCACCGTCTCCAAGGGCGGCAAGTTCGCAGCAGAGCTCACGATCAACGTGGGCCGTGGCTACGTTCCGGCAGACCGCAACAAGACCCCGACGATGAACATCGGCACCGTGCCGATCGATTCGCTCTTCTCGCCGATCCGCAAGGTGAACTACACCGTCACCAACGCCCGCGTCGGACAGCAGACCGATTTCGACAAGCTCACGCTCGAAGTGTGGACCAATGGTTCGCTTCGTCCTCAAGACGCGGTCGCTTACGCGGCGAAGATCTTGAAGGACCAGCTCACCATCTTCATCAACTTCGAAGAAGAAGAAGAGCAGCAGACGGTCACGGCCTCGGATGACGAGCCGCTCAACGAGAATCTTTTCCGCTCGGTGGAAGAGCTCGAGTTGTCAGTCCGTTCGGCGAACTGCTTGCAGAACGCCAACATCCACCTCATCGGCGAGCTTGTTCAGAAGACCGAGGGCGAGATGCTCAAGACCAAGAACTTCGGCCGCAAGTCGTTGAAGGAGATCAAAGAGATCCTTTCCGACATGGGCCTCTCGCTCGGCATGCGCATCGAGAACTGGCCGGGCATGCTCGAACGCTGGAAGAACCAGCAAGCCACCAACTAATCCGTACTTAGCGGCTCGCGTGCAGGTTTTTGCTCTGAACCTGGACGCGCCCGCAGCGAGATGAGGGAGTGGGCTCGTGCCCACGACCGAATCGAGCGAGGACGAAAGACAGGATCAGAGCAAAAGACAAACGCGAGTTCGGAGTTTCGTTATGCGTCATAAAAAAGCAGGCCGTAAATTCAATCGTGACACGAGCGCTCGTCGCGCAATGTTCCGCGCACTCGCGGGCAACCTCGTGTTGCATGAACGCATCGAGACCACCGAAGCGAAGGCGAAAGAACTTCGTCGTATCGCCGAGCGCTTGGTCACCCGCGCAGCACGCTTGGGTGATGAGCTCACGGTCGACACGGGCAAGTTGAAGGATGCAGAGCGCGTGGACGTCGTCGGACGCCAGGTCGCTGCACGCCGTCAGGTCGCGCAGTTCCTTCCCCTCGTCAGCACCAAGACGCTTTCTGACGGCACCTTCGAAGAGGTCGACCTCATCAAGAAACTCTTCGTCGAAATCGCGCCCCGCTACATGGACCGCATCAAGTCCGGCAAGGGCGGCGGCTACACCCGCATTACCAAGAAGCTCAATCGCCGCGGCGACAACAGCCCGATGGCCATCATCGAGTTCTTGCCCGCAGCAACGGCTGACTGAAAAGCAGCTGTTCTCGCGGCAACGCGAACAAACGAATGCGCGCTGCTCCGGAGACGGACAGCGCGCTTTTCAATTGCGGCGTGGTAGCGGGACGGTCGCTGTTTACAACCCCGGGATGTCTTTGAGGCGTCCAAGGCGCACCGCGCTCTTCCAGAAGTCCTTCCACGGGTCGGGCTTCTTGAGGCGTGCGCGCACGCTCTTGATGTCGAAGAACGGCGGCTTGGTCGGCGACAGTTCCTTCCACGCGAGTGGCACGGAGACTGGAGCGCCCTCGCGAGCGCGCACGGAGTAGGGCGCGATGACGAGGGAGCCGCGGCCGTTGCGGAAGTAGTCGATGAAGATTTTGCCGGTGCGTTTGGCCTTGGACATCGTGGCGATGTACTTGACCGGTTCGTTTTGAACCATTGTGTCGGCGAGAAGGCGCGTAAAGGCATGCGTTGTATCCCAGGCGTGTTCGGGGACGAGCGGAACAACGACGTGCAGTCCCTTGCCGCCTGCCCACTTCACGAAGGAGGGAAGGCCCATCTTATCGAGCATGCCTTTCAACGTGCGAGCGGCCTCAACGACCCGACTCCACGCGACATCTGGCGCGGGATCGAAATCAAGAACGATCTGATCGGGATGCTCGATGTCTTCAACGCGTGAGCCCCATGTGTGAATCTCAAGGGCGCCAAGTTGCGCCGCCGCAAGCACGCCATCCTTCGTCGTGACGATGAGATTGTCGGCATCCGCGTGCTTCTCCCGAATGTTTGCGGACTCAAGGCCCGCAGCGTTTATCTCCGACGGATGCTTCTGATAGAAGCACGCCGAGCCGACACCACGCGGACAGCGAACGAGAGCGAGCGGACGACCTTCGATGTAGGGGAAGATTCGATCACGCGCGGCTTTGTAGTATTCGAAGACGTCGCCCTTGGTGAAGCCGTTCTTGAAGACGACCCGCTCGGGATGGGTGACGACGATTTCGCCGGCTGCTTCCTTGGCGCGTTTGGCGGGGGCCTGCGACTTCGTCGCTGGTTTGGAAGCGCGCGCTATCTTCTTCTCTTTCACGAGCATTGTTTTCTCCGGTTTTACGCTGCGTGCCTTTTTGTCTTCGCGTAGTCCCTCAAACGCCGGGTGGCGGAGACGCCCATCGTTCGTAATTTCCGAGTAACGGATTTCGGCGACCAGAATGGGTTTGACCCAGTGCACGCCAGACATGCGCGGAGCATCATCGACCGTCCGTGTTTTGCGTTCGAGCTTTTTCAGCTTCTCTTGCAGCTGCATGAGCGAGCGGTCCGAAAATCCGGTTTTTGTTTTGCCTGAATAGACGAGCTTGCCGTCTTTGTGGATTCCCAGAAGCAACGCGCCAAAGCCGCTGCGCGCACCTTGCGGCTCCGTGTAGCCAACGATGACGAACTCTTGCCGTTGTTGGCATTTGAGCTTGAGCCAGTCCGTGCTGCGACGTCCTTCGTAGGCACCATCCGCAACCTTGGCGATGATGCCTTCAAGGCCGAGCTTGCAGGCCTGCTTCAAGATCTCGCGGCCATCGCCATCAATCTCCGCCGAGTAACGAATGCGCTTGCTCTTGCCGATGATTTTATGGAGGCGCGCCTTGCGATCGCGCAGCGGAAGATCGCGCAGGTCCTCACCATCGAGAGCGAGAAGATCGAACGCATAGAACACAAGTTCGCCTTCGAGCCCTTCGCTCAAGGCATTTTGCAGCCGTTGGAAGTCACTCACGCCGTTCTCTTTCAGCGCAACCAGCTCGCCGTCGATAACCGCAGACTTCACTTTCAACTTCGACGCAGCGTCGTTCAGGGTCGGAAGACGCGCAGTCCAATCCTTCCCGTTGCGCGATTGAAAATGCGCTTTACCCTGCTCGATGAAACAGAATGCGCGATAGCCATCGAACTTCGTTTCGAAAAGGTAGTCCGTGCTTTCGGGCACGCCGTCGGCGAGCGTAGCGAGCTGATGATGCCACTCAACGTCGGCCAAACGTTTGAGCTTCGGTAGTGCTGGCTTCAGCGTGCGCTTGCCCACTGATTTGAGAGCCTTGTCCTTCGTCGCCTTCTGCTTAGTCGGAGAGGCGGGCGGTGCGGCCTCAGTGAGCTGCGAATCGTTGCGGCGCAGGAGCAGCCAGTTCGTCTTGCCGCCGCCGCTCATGCTCGTTCGAACGAGGCTCCACTCGCCGTGCAGCCGCTCACCATCGAGGCGAAAGCGAAAATGCCCCTTCTTTAGCGCTTTGCCCGGGTCCTCGAGCGGAGTGAAATGACCGCGATCCCACACCTCGACGGTGCCGGCGCCGTACTCGCCCTTCGGAATCGTGCCCGAGAAGTTCCCGTAGGAGATGGGGTGATCCTCGACCTCAACGGCAAGCCGCTTCTCACCCACAATGACACTAGGCCCCTTCGGTACTGCCCAACTTCGGAGCACGCCATCGAGCTCAAGACGAAAATCATAGTGAAGCGCGCGGGCCGCGTGCTTTTGAATGAAGTAGCGCGGCTGCTTCTTCAGCTTCTCAACCGTACCGCGCGGCTCCGCAGTCTTTTTGAAGTCGCGCTTACGCC
Organism: Sandaracinaceae bacterium; assembly: GCA_016712745.1. Classification (GTDB taxonomy): domain Bacteria; phylum Myxococcota_A; class Polyangia; order Polyangiales; family JADJQN01; genus JADJQN01. Next base: position 757,336 of record JADJQN010000003.1, on the reverse strand, counting down.
AGTACTCGCTGAGGGATCGTTTGGCCTTCATTGCAATGAGTCATAGAGCATGTTGCGTGCCTTCTTAGATCTCGCTGAGATCAACGCCGGTGCCGACACTTTTGCGCTCTTCGCATTTGCCCCACTGCGGCATTTCGCGTCAGATCCAGAATGACGCGGCACAAAGATCCGCAGGAATTCCCTGGCACGAAAATGGCAGTTTCAACGGCAGGAGCTCACATGCCGAAGACCGCAAAAAGGAATGCACCCAAGAAGCCAGCCGCGAAAACCTCGACGAAGGCAAAGGCCGCTTCGAAAGAAAGTTCCTCCAGGCGCTATGGGCGTGGCAAGGCAGACGCGGGCGAAAATGCCGGTATCCGAGGCGTCTGGTCCGGCTCACTGAGCTTCGGCCTCGTCCAGATCCCAGTGAAGGCAGTCTCGGCCGAAAAGTCGAATGAACTTTCGTTCCATCAGCTCGACAAGCGCGACAACTCGCCCATCGGCTATCAGCGCATCAACAAGACCACTGGCAAAACGGTTGAGTGGAAAGACATCGTCAAAGGCTACGAGATAGAGAAGGGCGAATTTGTCGTTCTCGACAAAAAGGACTTCGAGAACGCCAACGTGAAAGCCACGCAGACGATCGATATTCAAGACTTCGTCAAAGCGTCGGAGATTCCTGCAATCTTCTTCGAGCGTCCGTACTACTTAATTCCGGACAAGCGCGGGAGCAAGGCGTACGCCGTGCTGCGTGAGGCAATCGCAGCAAAGGGCTATGTCGCGATTGCGTTGCTCGTGATCCACACTCGCCAGCACCTCTGCGCGGTCATGGCTCAAGGCGAGGCACTCGTGCTTGAGATTCTGCGCTTCCAACACGAGCTCAAAGCGGTCGAAGAAATCCACGCGCATCTTCCTCGCGCCACCGCGGTCACCGCCAAAGAACGCGCGCTCGCCGAGCAGCTGATCGAAGGAATGACGGGCAAATGGAAGCCCTCGCAGTATCACGACTCGTATCGCGACGATTTGCTTGCGGCGATTCAGAAGAAGGCCAAGACCGGCCGCGTTACGGCTGTAGCGGCTCCGCGCAAGGAGAGGGGCGGCGCGCAGGTTGTCGACTTGATGAGCTTGCTTCGTAAGAGTGTGACGGATGCGAAGAAGCATTCACACGCGGCGTAACAGTGAGGGATGCACCGCCGATCGGTTGCGGCCAGGTCACTACAGCTGATCGGCGCAACGCTCCGGAACAATGACGTCTGCGAAGTGCTCGAGCGTGACGACTTCGGGAAGTGCGTTCCCGCTGGAATCGCAACGGCCAGGACCAACGTTCACGTTCACCGGAGAGCTTGTGTCATTCACATAGATGGGCGGGAAGTCAGCAGAGTCAGTGAGCACGTAGCCGGCCTCGCGATTCGGCTCGGAGGCGTGTGCAGCCGGTGGCTCGCTTGCGTAAACCTGCCACTCCGCCATCGTCTTCTGCGCTAAACGTAGCTCGTACTCGCGCACCCATCCGTCCGCAGTGCTGTTGTCGAAGTCGACCCGCCACCATGTGAAGGCAGCGACCATGCGCCGCTCGCCGGTAACGCCGTTGTCTCCGGTCGCGCGAGTGCCGACTACCGATGCCATTGTGTCCGCGTCGCTGTAGACGTTGATCGTTTGATCGGCGCCTGTAACGGAAGCGGGCGCGATCTCAGCGATGTCGCCAGCCATGACGCCTCCCCAGGTACGACGTTCGTGGATGCTATCCAGTCGATTTGGCTGAAAGATGTAATTGTCCCAGAAGTCGCCGTAATCGACTTGGTGACCCGCCCCGTCGGTCAGCAGATGAACGAACCGGATAGTCTGCGTGTTGGGATGAAGCATGTAGACGCGATTCGAGTAGATCTGATGGTGAAAATTTTCGACGAAGCATCCGTAGTTCGTCCGATCACACGACCCACCCACGCCCACTGATTGGTCGAGGAACTGCAAGCCCGCCGCGCCCAAGCCATCTCCCGGCTGCGCTGTGTAAACCGTGTTGCCACGGACGGTGATGTTTCGTGAGTGGAAATTATTGTCGAGTGTGATGCCACCGTTGGCGAAATCCGAGACGACGTTCTCCTCGAAGATGCCGTTCAAATTGTTATGATCGCCCGTGCTGATTCCGCTACAGATGGAGTTTCCGTTGACGAAGTCAGGCGGCAGACCTTCGAGGTTGCCGTGCGCGCCGCGCACGAGATTGCGCCGCACCAGCACTCCGCTGACTGGCTCCGAGCATATGGCGCATCCATCGTTGAGAGACATTCCGATGTCTTCAATGAGGTTTTCGCTGATCTCGCCGCCGCCGATATGATTGACGCCTGAATAACCGACATTGCGAATTATGTTCTGCGTGAAGGTGCTTGCGCCAGAGACGTTCTGATACGCGAAGTATGCCCACAGCGAGCGGTCGCCGCCGAGCTCGGGCTGAAGCGCGACACGCTCGATAATGCTGCCGCGGTATAAATGGCCGTTGCCACCGTTGTAGATGCCGCAGTTGTAGACATCGTGGATGTGCAGATTGAGAAAGTCGTTGCCCTGCGCAGCATCCTCGCTGCTCGTGCCGTTCTTGAGACCGAGGTAGCCGTATCGCAGCTCATCGTTGCGCAATGTGATGTGCGACGCATCGCCGGGGACACCCGGACTGTCGCCGATTTCGATGACAGCATCGCGATACTTCTCGAAGACGAGGTTGGCGATGGTGATATTGCTTAACGCGTCGTGGAAGTAGAACGCGTGATAGTCGACGACGACGTCGACGGTGAGCGTATTCGGATCGACGCTGCCCGGTGCCCAAAAAGACAGATCGCCGCTTGCGCTGTCGTAGAACCACTCACCCGCATGATCAAGAAGTTGCCGATCGTTCTCGACAATGTAGCCCCAGCCCGCTGCCGGATAGACGCTGTCCGAACAATGCGGCGAGTAGCACTGGCTATCAGGGGTGGTCATCGTAATGGTGTCGCCGCTGTGCTGCACAATCTCCATCGCCGCAAACGACCAGTTGTCGTGGCGATAGAACGCGGTGGCGCCGACGAGATTGTTGGCCCCCGGCGCTGGCAATGCGGAATCTCGAATGAAAGTAGTGCCGTCACCATTGCCATTCATGTCGTCCGTGAGGTTCCAGACTGTGCGTCCCGAGGCGTCTTTGTTCGGTGTGCGAGCGAGCGTTTGCGCTTCGTCGCCAACGAACACGTACTTCACGGGGCGACCGCTTCCGATATTGGTGTGATAGACGCTTCCCGATTCGACTGTCCATCCGGTCGCGGCGATGGCGCCACTGATAACGGGCGCAGCTCCGCTTCCGTACGCTTTGTATTCGATGTTGCGGTCGGGGGTGCCGGACGGATTTAGCCACACCGTTCCGCTATAACGCTCTGCATCTCCGTCACCACGACACACACCGCCGCGCTTGAAGAAGACGCGTGCTCCAGGCTGAAGCGATCCAGATGCCGTCGTGTTGAACTTGTGAATTGTGCGCCATGGAGTCCCGGCGGTGAGACCGTTATTCGAGTCGTCGCCGCTTGCACAGTCGACGAAGTAATCTTGCACGCCGTACGGATTCGCGCCCGGTGTCACATCTTCATCAGCGAGTGGCCCGACTGGGCCCGCGAGCTCCGTTACGCGCGGCCCACCGTCGGTTAGGGGCGGTGCGTCGATCGTAACGCTACCATCCGTGGAAACTCCGGCGTCGCGTGCGACGCCCAAATCCACGGCGACGCCCAAATCCACGGCGACGCCGCCATCGCTCATATTCTGAGAGCCGAGCTCCGCAGATGCACAACCCCCAAGCGAAGCCACGATCATACAGAGCAGAGTTTCTCTAAGGGCGCGCGACATAGGCGATGCCTCCATCGGTGAAAGGGACGGGCGTGATAAGAGTAACCGAACGAACGCCGAACGGCGATCAAAGGATCGCTTTGGCATAAGGTCGTCCATTCTCGTCAGTCGCCGTCGTAGCGTGGGTGCCGAGAAGTGAGTGCCGAACCTACGGCTATTGTATAGTGGCAATTCCAGGAGGTGTGTCATGCGCTTTCGTCACGTATACCCCGGGCTCTTTTGCTGTGCGCTCGCTTTTGCCGCGTGTAGTTCTTCGACAGCCGATACCTCCGACGCGGCGCTAGCTGACGGGGGCGCCGTGGACATGAGACGCGATAGCTCAGTCCCGGATCTGGGCGCGCTGCCGGCGAGCAATGGTTCGTGTACAGGACCCCATTCACCGAGCGATGTGCTCCGCTGCCTGCAGTATCCGGCTTCGATCGCGGAAGCGACAGTGCGCTCGCAGTGCGATACCGCTGGGGAAACTTTCGCCGTCACGTGTCCCACCGAAGATCTGTTCGGCGCGTGTATCTACGAATCGCAATCGTGGTGGTTTTACGAGCCGGCGAGCGAGGAGCAGCGAGCGCAGGCGAGCGGGTCGTGTGGCGGCGGTACGTGGGTCGAGTACTAAGCCCTCTGCTGCGATATCGAATCGGTTGCGCCGAGGCGCGCGCCTCTAGGCCCCTTACACCGGAGCGGGAGTTTCGCCCGGAGAAGTGACGTCGTGGTCGTTGCACGGCGCGCGCGGTTTGCGCGCGCCACGACGATGGAGGTGAATCGCCAAGACGAGAAGCGCCAAGGCGGCAACGGCCGCCGCGATCTTATTGTACAGACGCGTCTTGGCAGCGGCCTCACCCGTGAGCTGTGCGACGACATGCGCCGCGCCCTCGTTCGTTGCGTCGGCAGCCAAAGTTTCGCGATACGCATATACGTCAGCTACGCCTTGTGCGAGTTGGCTCTCGGCGGTGACGAACGTCAACGCGGCGCGCCAACGAGCCGCCTGCGGGTCGGTTGGGGCGAGCCAGATCGCGCGTCTGTAGTTGTGAGCTGCCGCGGGAAGATCGCGCGCCGCCAACCGTTCCACGGCGAATGCCGCGTACGCTGACGCCATCTGCCCGCGCTCAGCGATCGCTGGCGCTCGTAGCAGAACAACATCGAAGTGCCGTACGGCTTCCGAAAGGCGCCCCGCCTGCTGCGCGCGAGTACCTGCTTCGAAGTCGGTGCGTGCTTCGGCCAGGCGCACCTGATCGTTGAGCGCGAGAACCTCGCGCATCGTGCGCTCTGTGCTCCAGTTCAGATCGGCATCGTGGCCACTCATATTCTCGTAAGCCTGGCGCAAGACCCAAATGGCGTTGCGGCCGTACTTAGCAATTGCCGTGCGCGCAGCTTCGCGAATTTGCACGCGCTCGTTCCCGAGGAAAGAGGCAATCACTCGCATCGCGTCCATGCGACGAATGTTTCCATAGGCAACTAAGATCTCGGAGACCAATCGCGCGTCGGTTTGCTGCACCGCACGGCTCGGGTTATCGAGATGAAAGTCCCGCGCAGCGGCCGGGATCCAGCGGCGAATCACTTTATTCGGATTGCCCGGTGGATTGATCAGCAGCGGTAGAAGACGCGCGCCCATACGTGAGTAGATGCGTCGCGATTCCTGCTGCCAGGCGTCGCCGTCCCACGACAGGATCGTGGTCAGAAGCTTCTGCGCGTCGATCGTTCCAATGCGCTCGAGCGTGCGAAGCAACAAGACCGACTCCGCCATGGAAAGCACGTTCGCATCGCGACGCTCGCGCAATACGGAGGGGATACCGTTGGCCATGTCGACGTCGTCGTCCGCGCGACGACTGCCGAGAGCTCGGCGAAACGAAGCGAGCGTCGGAATCGTTTCCGTGAGAGCAGGCCGGTGGCTTTGCAGTGTCTGCACACGAGCGGCGATGGCCGGCAGGCTGTCCTCCTCGAGAGCCATCAGCAGTGTCCACGCGTTTTGGCGCACTTGCTCATTCTCCGAAGCAAGGTCACGCGCCGCACGAACAAGTTCGTCGGTGGTCACAGCGGTGGAGCTCAACTGAGCGCTAGGTGCTTGAGCCAATGCGCTCGCGCCCACCGACATCAGCAAACACGACGCGATGAAGAGGAGCGCGCGCATCAGCCCATGATCCTGAAACCGGGGTGCTCTCCCGTGTAGCTCCGCCACCGCGTTTCGACGTTTTCAACGCGCGCGGTCGATGGCCCATGCTGCGCCCAGGAAAGAAAATCCTTCACCTGATCTTCTTCGCCTTCGATCACCATCTCCACGGCGCCGTCCTGGCGGTTCTTTACCCAACCGGTCAGGCCGAGGCGCTTTGCTTCGCGCGCGGCCGACGCTCGGTAGAACACACCCTGCACACGTCCGCGAACGACCAGATGGATCTGCTTTTGCGCCATTAGCTCCGTCATATCGCGGCTTTGGACGCGCCATCAAATTCGTTACCAAGCGGCGGACGCGGTCGGGATCGATGCTGACACACAGGCGCAAGGGAGACCCGGAATCATTAGCTATTTCGCGGGGTCCTGGGCCAAGCACTTGCCGTTCGAGGGCAATTGGATTACATGCCCCAGCCTCCTATTTGCGGAGAACAGGAATTATGAAAGCCAACATCCATCCCGAATTCCCCGAATCCACCATCACGTGCGCCTGTGGCGCGGTCGCTAAGACCCGCTCGACGCGTGGCAGCTTCTCCGTAGATATCTGCGCAGAGTGTCACCCGTTCTACACCGGCAAGCAGAAGCTCATGGACACGGCAGGCCGTGTTGAACGCTTCCGCAAGAAGTACGCGAAGGAAGAGACTCCCAAGGCGACTTGATGTCCGCGCAAGCGAAGCCTTACATCGGCGGTCAGGCCGTCATCGAAGGTGTGATGATGCGCTCGCCGGGCTGTTTGACGGTCGCCGTGCGTCGTCCAGACGGCACCATCGCGCTTCGTGAAGGTCCGATGAAATCGAAGGTGGCAGCTTCTAAGCTTTGGAAGTTGCCCGGCCTTCGTGGCGTGGCAACGCTTGTTGAATCTATGTCGATGGGCATGGGCGCGCTGCGCTTTTCTGCCGAGCAGCAGTTTGCTGAGGGCGAAGAGCAACCATCCGAAGGCAGCACGCGGATCGCGATGATGATCTCGACGGTTTTCGCGCTTGGGCTTTTTATGGTGCTGCCGCAACTTTTGACCGAGCTCACGATCCGTTTCGGTCATCTCACGACGCAGCAACAGAGTCCGGCGTACCACGCGATGACGGGCGGTTTTAAGCTCGCGGTCTTGAGTGGCTATCTCTTCGCGATTAGCCGGCTCAAAGATGTGCAGCGCGTGTTTCAGTATCACGGCGCCGAGCACAAAACGATTTTCGCTTATGAGGCAGAGCTTCCGCTCACCGTCGAGAATGTGCGCAAGCAAAGCACGCTGCACCCGCGCTGCGGAACGACCTTTCTCATCGTCGTCGTCTTCATTTCCATCGCGGTAGGAATAGTATTTACCCCGCTCATTTTGCCGCACGCTCATGGCGTCTCCGGCTTCTTCCAGACGCTTTTGCTGCGTATTGCGCTGCTGCCGCTCATCGCGGCGGTCTCGTTCGAGTTCCAGCGCATGACCGCTCGCTACTGCACGACCGGACCATTGCGTGTTTTGCTTTGGCCAGGATTTTTGTTCCAGAAGGTCACGACGCGCGAGCCGACCGATCCGCAGATCGAAATCGCCATCGCCGCCATGCGTGCCGCCGTTTGGCGCGAGCAAGTAGGCCCGACCATCCCTTCCGACGATAAGCCGCTCGTGTTTGCGAGCTTTGATGGTTTCGTAGAAGCTCTGTCCTCTTCGCTACGCGGGGCTCCCTCGCCCAGCGCGTCGTAAACGGACTTCTACACTCATGCTCCCCCTCGCCAAGCTGGAATCGCTGTCGTCGCGCTATCACGAGCTCGAAGAGATGCTCTGTCAGCAAGACGTTCTCACCGACGCCAAGCGCTACACACAGCTGAACCGCGAGCGCGCTGAGCTCGAGCCTCTCGTTTTGAACTTCAAGAAGTTGAAAGCCACCCAGGCCCGATTGGCCGAGGATAAAGTGGCTCTGGATGATGCAGAGCTGCGCTCGATGGTGATCGAAGAGATCCCCATGCTCGAAGCGGAAATTATCGAACTCGAATCCAAAGTCGAGCAGCTCTTGTTGCCTACCGATCCGAATGATGCGCGCAACACGCTCTTGGAAATCCGCAGTGGCGCCGGCGGCGAGGAAGCCGCGCTTTTCGCGGCCGATTTGTTTCGCATGTATGCGCGCTACGCCGAGCGTCAGAAGTGGCGCATCGAAATCATGTCGAGCAGTGAGGCATCCGCGGGCGGGCTCAAGGAACTGATCGCTCTCGTCACGGGCGAGCGCGTGTACTCGCGCTTGCGCTTCGAGGGTGGTGTGCACCGCGTGCAGCGTGTGCCAGCGACAGAAGCCCAAGGCCGAATTCATACGTCGACGGCTACTGTCGCGGTTTTGCCCGAAGCCGACGAAGTGGATGTCGAGATTAACGAAGCCGATCTCGAGATCAATATTGCTGCGTCGGGTGGTCCGGGCGGGCAGGGCGTCAACACCACCAACTCAGCGGTGCAGATCCAGCACAAGCCCAGCGGCCTTATCGTGAAGTGCCAGGACGAGCGCTCGCAGATCAAGAACAAAGCCAAGGCCATGAAGGTCTTGCGCGCGCGCCTCCTCGAACGCGAACAGGCTGCGCACAACCAAGCGGTTTCGGCGGAACGCAAAAGCATGGTTGGGTCGGCCGACCGCGCCGAGAAGATCCGTACATACAACTATCCGCAGAATCGCATTACCGATCATCGCATCGGCTTGACGCTGCACAATCTCGATACCGTCATGGACGGCGCTATCGATGAGCTCGTCTCGGCCTTGCGCACGAGCTACCAAGCCGAGCTGTTAAAAGAGCAATCCGGCACCTGAGCGCTATTGCGCGCTGCCGGACAGACGCGTGAAGCCTTCAGGAACGTCGGCGCCGCTGTCTCGCGTAAGTAGATAGGCGGCGGTTGCGCCACTGACGACGACGACGCCGACGGCGGTCCAGAACCACCAGCGCTTCCACAAGGGGCGAGCGGGATCGACGACGCGGGGCGTTCCGTCATCCAGTTCAGGTGCCTCGACCGTGCCCGCGAGATCCACGCCGTGGTAGAGCGACTCCGTTAGCTCACGTGCTCGATCGAGTGCGCTTGCATCGCTGGCAATGGTCGCATGCTTTTCGGAGAGCAAAAAGCGCGTGCGCAAATCGTAGAGGTAGAGCCCGACATCGAGCTCGCCATTGGGCGCTTCGGAAATAAGACCGACGATGATTTGCGCGACGAAGAGATAGCCGCTCAATCCGCTGATGACGGGCCCGGCTTGTTCTTGCCCCAGCTCGCTCGGAATTCGCGCGAGGTCTCGCTCGAGAAGAAGGGCGCGCGCGATGGGTTGCAGCAAGAGCGAAACCGATTCGGTGCTGCGGCTGCGTACGGTCGCGCGTGCGACAAGCTTTTCATAGCCAACGGCCTTGACGGTGACGTAGTGCTCGCCGGCCAGAAGGTTTTCAGCGATCGCGGGCGATGGACCGAAGCTCGCGCCGTCCACGAAGACCTCGGCGCCTTCAGGGTTTGTGATGATGCGGAGGGATGCGCGCGGACCAGCCGAAACCCGACTGCGCGTCTCTTCGAACACCGCCGAGTACGCATCCGGATAGCGCGCCGTGTCGTACTCGGCGCCCTCGCGGAAGGTGAGCACACGCTCAAACCCTTGAATGCAGCGGCGGCGCTGGTCCATGCGGCAGTGAGCGATGGCGTCGAGCATGTAGGCATCGAAGAGGGACGCACGCCGCACTGCACTGAGGTTCTCTTCGAACACGGCGACGGCGTGGGCGGCGCGATCGGCTGCAGCGTTGGGATCGCCGCTGCGGACCATGTCGGCGATGGGCTCGAGATCGTCGACTGCGTCTTGTACGGCTTCGGGCACGCTAGTTGTCGAAAGCAGATCGACCGGATCTGTGTAGCGAAGGCCGTCCATCGACTCAACCGCGCGACGGATGCCTATGCTGAGCGACGTCGCTTGGCCAGTAGATGCGCCCCCCTCAGTGACGATCACGCTCGTGACGCTAACGCGGTTGCCTTGGTCTTGGGCAACGGCGGTTGACGCGAAGAGAATCGAAAAGCCAATGATTAAGAGCGAAACTCGAACGCGCATTCATTGCCCTCGTGCGAGATCTTTGGTGAGGGCGACCAAGTGCGGATCGTCGGCGAGCGCGCTGCGCAGCATCGTCTCGAGCTCGCGACGCTGAGCCGGGCCAAGACCCTTGGCTGCTCCGTTTCCGAGCGCGCGTGCGACCAGGGTGTCGAGCGCTCCGTCGAGAGTGATTTTGCCCGCCCGCAAATCATCTACAAGCGCGCGTACTGCGTCCGGGGCGGTGGCTCCCTTGGCCGACGCGGAAGCCGTGGTGCGGTCGAGCGTTGCCTTGAACGATTCGCCGGTGGAGCTCGATGCGGGAGCGCGCGTACCGTCCACTTCCGAGGGGGAAGTCGGCGGAACTCCGTGACCGGGGGGCTTGATGGGCGTCGTCATGAAATCAGCAACAGAAGCCTACCTGCAACCGGAAGAACGCTGCAAGCAAAGGCCCAACGCTTGCCCTCATCGGATGTTGTTGATGGAGTTTTTCGCGGTTTCATGCCGGGCCTTAAGCGCGTTGGAAAGCGCCGAGTAGCGACGGTTCTCCGCCTGCAGTTGCTCCTGCATGCGTAGAAACTGCATGTTCTGATCGCCCGCCGAGCCGGCCAAAGAGGCAAGGCCGGTTTCGCTGGCCGGCGAGCTTGGCGCTTCGGCAGTGGCGCTTGTGCTGGAGAGCGCGGCGCCTGCCGCACCTACATTGGGTGACGCTGATGCAGTGTCGGAGCGCAAGGCTGCCGTCAGTACTGCGGAACCGGGAATGAAGGATGCGACGCTCTCAACACTATTCAAGACAACGCGGGCCGCGCTTGCGAGACCATCCCGGAAACGTTGGCCATTGCTGGCGTCTGTGACCCTCGGGGTCGTTTGAGCGAATTCGATAGGCGGGTGGGCAGGGTTGATGCGGAGCGTCGTCATAGGGCCTCCCGGATGGGGTTGATGGACGCTTATCGAGGGGTGGCCTGCCAAGTTGCGCGGTGACGGGGATTGGTCGTTGCCTTGACAGTGTTGGGCCCCAATTCCTATATGCTTATAATCATGTCGAAGGAGCACCAAGACAGCCCCGTCCAGGCGACGCTGCTAAGCACGGGCGAGATGGCACGCCAAAGCGGGACGACGCTGCGCACCGTGCGCTTCTATGAAGAAGCGGGCTTGCTGCGCGTGACGCGGACTGAGGGCGGGCACCGGCTCTTTCGTGAGCCGGAGTTGCAAAAGCTGAAGCTTGCGTGCGATCTGCGCGAGGCTGGCCTTTCGCTGCACGACATCAAACAGCTTTTCGAGTTGAAGGCCGGCTGCACCACCGCGAAGGATGCGAGCGCCCAGCTTTGCACTGCCCTCGGAACGCAGATCGATGACCTGCAAAGCAAGATCAGTTTGCTTCGCCGTTTGCGAGAGGAGCTCGCGTCGAGCGTGCAGGTGATCCAAGAGTGCGGCGCATGTCCGGAGGAGCATTTTCCGCGAGAGTGCGCGACATGCGCCAAACTCGAGCGGCCAGATTTGCCTCGCGCCGTGCGCCTGTTGTGGCGTACCTGAGAGCGACGTCGGGATGAGCAAAAAGCCTGTGCCCGCGCGTTCTGTGGATCTCAATCGTGCCGCGCGTGCGATTGAAGAGTTCCTACGTGCAATAGGTGCCCCGATCGACACCGATCCCGAGCTCGTTGGTACGGGCGAGCGAGTCGCGAGTGCGTTCGCGGAGGATCTCCTCTGCGGATACGACATGGACGAAGCCGAGATACTCACCGAAGGCGTTGCTTCGCGCGCTCAAGGGCTCGTGGTTGTGACCAACCTCGCGACAGCCACGCTATGCCCACATCATCTTTTGCCTGCGACGGGGCTTGCGCACGTGGGCTACTTGCCGGGTGAGCGCGTTGTGGGGCTTGGAGCATTGGGATCTCTCGTCGACTGCTTTTCGCGTCGCCTCGCGTTGCAAGAAGACATCGCAGCAAATGTCGCCGATGCGCTAATCCAACATTTGGGAGCGCGCGGTGCGGCGGTAGTCGTAGACTTGGCACCAACGTGTATGACCGTGCGCGGTGATCGTCGTCACGATGCGCGCGCCACAGCCACGGCCTTCCGAGGCGTGTTCGAGACCGACGAATCGCAGCGCCTGGCGTTCTTGCGGGCCCTTCCGCACGCGGCCGCTGCCTCCAGCGATTGAAAGAGGCGAGAGGTGATCGAGCGAGGTCGGGTTCGTTCGGAGCTCCTGCCCAATGGCGCGATGCATCGCATCACGTTTCCGCCCTATCACATCCTCGTCGCCAACGTGGACGGTCGCTACTTCGCCATCGAGGACGCGTGTCCGCACAGTGGCTTCAGTCTTTGCTTAGGCAAGTTGCAAGGCGCGCTCGTGACGTGCCCAGGGCACTCGTGGGTGCTCGATGTCACGGACGGAAGGGTGCGCTTGCCGCGCGGACTTGACGAAGGGTGTCCTGTCTTCGAGGTGCGCGTCGAAGGTGACGATGTGGTTGTCTACTCGCCGTCGTGAAGGCGCGGATTCCGAACGTCGCTAGCCGCTGAATCTAGGACAAAGTCCGCGTCAAGGACGTGACCCATTCGCGCACGCTTGGTCTCGAGGTAGGCCTTGCTGTGAACGTTCGTCGCAACGCGGGTCGGCACGCGCGACGTCACGCGGATGCCATCGGCGCGCAGCGCTTTTACCTTCGCAGGATTGTTGGTCATAAGCGCAATCGACTCGATGCCCAAATCGTTCAACATTGCAGTTGCTGCGTGGTAGGTGCGCAAATCGTCTTCAAATCCCAGCAGACGATTGGCGTCCACGGTGTCAGCGCCTTGCGACTGAAGGGCGTATGCGCGGATTTTGTTGCCGAGACCTATGCCCCGACCCTCTTGGCGTAAATACAAAACTGCGCCGCAACCTTCGGCGGAAATCCGCCGCATCGCCAGATCGAGCTGCTCGCGGCAGTCGCACTTCAACGAGTGCAATACTTCGCCGGTGTAACACTCGCTGTGGACGCGCACGAGAACATCGAGCTTGTCTTCGACATCGCCCTTAACGATCGCCACGTGCTCGTACGGCGAGCCTTCCTCGCGATACACAACGACGCGGAACTCGCCGTACTCGGTGGGTATGAGCGCTTCGGAGTAGCGCTCGATCTGAGGCGCGAGCCTCAAGGCTGGGGTTGCGGGGGACATGGAGGGCGAATTCGTGTGAACCGCGCGAAATGTAGAGCGCGCACGGGGGACGTCAAGCGTGCGGCGCCACAGCGAGCGGACATGGCTTAACTTGTGTGATATTCGCTTATCTTGGGTGCAGACTTCGAATCCGACGTGAAGCCTCCGCCGATTCTTCGAGGTGCATTCCCGTGACTCTCGCTTCGTTCCTAAGGCTCGGCTTTTACTTCGTCCGCCAGCTTGTGATGCGGCTCTTTGGTCGATCGGCGGGACTCAAAAAGTTTCAAGCGAACTACGCCAACGACCGACTTTTGCCTTTGTCGCCGAGCGAGCGTGCCGCGCTTCCAGATTTTTCCCGCTGCATCGCTTGCGGGATGTGCGATGCGGCGTTCACCGGTTATGCGCGAGTCAATCGCGCAGAGTTTCGCGGGCCCAGCGATCTGCCGCTCTCCTACAGTCGTAACCTGCCGGACTTCGACTCACTCACGCGCTACGTGAGCAATCTGAAGGAAGGCGATCTCGATGTGCTGGAGCAAGTATGTCCAGCGCGCATTCCGTTCAAGCGCCTGGTCGTCTTTGTGGAGACGCACGCGGCGGCGCTGGGGGCGCCTCCCGGAGAGCATCTGGCCGTGGCGACCGGTATTGCGACCGAACGTCGTAGCGCAAAGGTCTGAACGGTGCGCGCGGGTGAAAACGAAGGTCTGCGCGCCGATCTCGCACAACTTGTGCAAAGCGCTCGCGCGTCGAACGACATCGCCGACCGCGTGGCATACGCGCGCGACCTGTGGCCCAGGCACGTGATTGGCGTGCGCGGCGGGGAGGCTGCGCCCTCGCCGCCGGCAGTGATCGTCTGGCCCAGCACCGTTGACGAGGTTTGCGCGGTTGTCGCGTATGCGAAGGAGCGCGGTATTGCGCTTGTGCCCTTTGGCGCTGGGAGCGGCGTCTGCGGCGGAATTGAAGCATCTGCTCACGCGATCGTCCTCGACATGAAGCAGATGCGTGGCGTGATTTCGCTCGATCGCGACGAACTCCTGGTTCACGCGCAGGCAGGAATTATTGGCCAGCATCTTGAAGACCACTTGGCGAGCGAGGGATTCACGCTCGGGCACTTTCCGTCGTCCATCTATTGCTCGACGCTCGGCGGGTGGCTGGCCGCGCGTTCTGCAGGGCAGTGCTCGGGACGCTACGGCAAGATTGAAGACATGGTGCAAAGCCTCACGTGCGTTGACGGCGAAGCGAAGGTTCGCACGCTGCGACGCGATGCGGATGGCGCCGATCTTTTGCCGTTGATGATTGGAAGCGAAGGCGTCTTCGGAGTCATCACCGACGCGTCGCTTCGCATTGCCCCGCTTCCGAAAGAGCGTGTGTTTGCGTCCTACGCCTTGCCAACTACCGAAGCCGGTTTGCACGTGATTCGGGATATATACCAAGCCGGTCTTCGGCCCGCCGTCGCGCGGCTCTACGACCCGTTCGACTCGTACATTGCGCGTTCGCGTTCGTCGCATGCGTCGCGAGTGAAGAAGCCAACAAGCATCACCGGGCCAGGTTTCGGCACGCGCCTGCTTGCGCGAGCGCTGCGCTTTCCCGGCGCGATGAATACGTTGATTCATTCGCTGCCTGACCGAATGTTGGGCGGCGCTATGCTGGTGCTTGTCTGGGAGGACGATGCGCAGCTTGCAGGGGCCGAAAAGGCGCGCGCGCACGCAATCGCGCTCGCCTATGCAGGCACGGACCAAGGTGAAGACCCTGCGCGGCGATGGCTCGCGCGAAGGCACAGCGTGAGTTATCGGCAATCACCCATGTATGCGGCAGGCGCGTTTGTCGACACGATGGAAGTCGCGGCTCCCTGGTCGCGCTTGTGGCCCACGTTTGAAGCAGTACGCGAGGCGATATCACCGCACGCATTCGTGATGGCGCACTTTAGTCATGCGTACCCCGATGGAGGATCGATCTATTTTACGTTCGCCTCGAGTGCTGCGAACGATCGCGAGGCTGTCGCGCTCTACGATCGCTTGTGGGCCGATGCGCTGCGCGCAGCAGTGATGGCAGGCGCAACGTTCTCACATCATCACGGCGTCGGCCGGTCCAAAGCTCCGGCGATGGAGCGAGAGCTTGGCGCCGCTGTCGATCTGGTCCGGGGGATCAAACGCGCGATGGATCCGCAGGGCATCCTTAACCCAGGCGCGTTGTTGCCCAAGGAGAGCGCCGTTTCTCCTACGCAGCAGAGGCGCACACCGCTCGTTGACGTGAACACCCTGACGCGCGTTGTGTCGGTCGATCGCGACTCGCGCATTATCCATGTGGAAGGCGCCGTTCTGGTGAGTGAGGTCGAGCGGCTCGCGAATCAGCATGGCGGAACGCTTGCGATCGATCCGAGCGAAGGCTCAATGACCGTCGCGCGCTGGGTCGCGAACACGCAGCGGTTATTCGGCACGCAGGGCGACGACCCAGTCGCTCAACGGATCGCAGGCCTCGACGCGCAGCTGCACAATGGCGAGCGCATCTCGATTCGACCCGCCCCTCGCCGTGCGGTGGGACCTGACCTCTTAGCGCTTTTCGTCGGCGGCCAAGAACGGGTCGGTGTGGTGCTGGCCGCACATCTGGTGATGCAGACCAATCACACGTGGACAACGCGGGCCTATACATTCCCCGACACGAGGAGCGCGCGCTCGGCCCTGGCCTGGATGCACGGTCGTGGCGTGCGCTCGCTCGATTCGAGTATCACCGGCAATGTCCTGGCGATTCGCTACGATGATAATGACGACGTCGGCGCGCATCGCACCGAGATCATCGACGAGATTGCAAAGCTGCGTGAAGGCGTGCGAGCTCTTGAGCCAGTGTCCGTGACGCATGCATCACGCATCACGTCCCAACCAAGCGAACCAGTCGAAACTCTAATTCGAGAGATGAAATCATGAGCTGCCTCTTCTGTGATATCGCCACAAAAAAAATCCCCGCCAAAGTTGTTCGCGAAGACGAGTACACGATCGCGTTTCACGATATCAATCCAGCGGCGCCCACGCATGTGCTGGTGATTCCGAAAAAGCACCTCACGTCGATCTCCGATGCGACCGAAGCGGACGCCGCACTTCTGGGACACTTGATGCTGGCCGCGAAGACCGTTGCACAGGAGCTTGGAGTGCAAGACGGGGGCTATCGCATCGTGCTCAACACCGGCACCAATGGGGGCCAAAGCGTGCTGCATCTGCATGCCCACGTACTTGGCGGCCGTGCGCTCGCGTGGCCACCGGGCTGAGCTCAGTGAGTGACTCCGCCGGGGGGCAACTCGTCGTCGTCGATGGCCGCGTAGATCTCCGGACCAAAGCGACGCCCGCCCTCGCCGCGACCTGCCGCGATGGCGTTTAGCACGCTCACCACTTGGTCGACCGCTTCGAAGCGGACGGCGAACCGATAATAGTCATCGGCGCGAACGGAGCCCGTTGCGGCGAGGGATTCGGAAACCGCATCGGCATCTTCGTCGAGCATTTGAAAGTGTGATGACCAGCCATCCGCTTCACGCAGGGTGATGGCTTCCACCGCAACGCCGATCGGATTGAAGTGCAAAAAGCACGTCTCGTATTCCAAGCGCCACCGCTGAAAGTCATCCCCATTGGCGCGCCAACGCACGTGCGCCTGGGCCCTGCGTACGACCTCACCGAAGTACGCGCCGGCCGTCGGAGCGACGAGACTTAATATCTCGTGCACGGGTTTTTCCTTCATACCGCTGACCCAGTGGTCCAAGAACGGAAGCGTCTCGGGCGTGTAGTCCAAGGTAAGTCCTGTTGCTCGTTCTACGAAGCGAACGCAGGCATCTGCGAGTTCCGCGATGTTTTCGGGCGCGGGCGCTATCGTGTCGAGGTCGTCGGACATGGACGCATTATGCCGACTGTCGAGGGTCCGCGTCGATACTGAAACGCGCCTTTTGGATCGAGTGCCGATCGTGGTACCGATCCCCTCTTCTTTGAAGGAGCTTTGGGATGGAAACCCGTTCGCAAATCACGAGCCCAAGCGTGCGACCGCCGCAGGGCAATGTGGATGACACGAATGCTGCCTATACGGGCGACGTCGGAAAGACCCGGCGCGAACCCGTGCATGTTGCCGATCCTCGTGGCGGCTCGCGTTCGGTGGAAATGCTCGTCGCGATCAATGTCGCGACCGATCCCAAGCTTCGCGAAGTGGCACTCGCGGGTGGTTTGCATCGTCTGGAGACTGGCGAGGCGCTGGCCATTCCGTACGTCTTTCACGATCCAAGCGCGCGTAAATTTTGTGTCGTTGTTCCCGATGGGATGCGTCATTTGGTATTGCGCGAGCGCGCGAAGGTGATGCTTCGGCTTGGGGATGAAACCGGACACGCCGTGCCCTTCTACGTGCAAGATGTGCAAACCGTTGTTGGTCCATCCGGTCTGTCGGCATTCTTGCGCGCGACGTCGGTCGCTCCGGCCAATTCAGATCTCACGAATCGCGAAAAGGAATTGCTCGCAGCAGAAGAAGCACTGCGCCAGCGCCTCGAGGGGCTGGAGGCGCGTGAGCGACGTCTGACTGAGCGCGCTGAAGACGTCACACGGCGCGAAGACGAGCTCGCAACCGCGAGCGAAGAAGCCGAGCATGCTCAGCGCGAACTTGAACTTCGCGAGCAAGAGCTCAACTCGCGGGCCGAAATGCTCATGCGTCGAGAGCTGCGCGAGGACGTCGAAGGCACTGCGGTGAGCGACGAGGATGTGCTTGCCGATGATGTGCTCGAGGAAGACGCCGAGGAGTTCGATGCTGAGGAGATCGACGAAATCGATGAAGCTGCAGAGTTTCTCGATTCCGCGCAGAGCGGCGTCGAAGAGTTGGCTGACGAAGAAGAAGTTGCGGCAGAAATCGACGAATTCGATGCGGTCGAGGACGTGACCGGTGTGGGGCCGTCGCCGCTCGATGGTCCAATTCCGACGGTGGTTCCGCCGCCCGGCTTTCTCTCCGACATCGATCGCGAGATGGTCGCTGTTCCGGGCGATGTCGTGCGCCTCTACGCGCGCCTCGATCCCGACAAAGAAGAGGCCTTCGCTGCGGGCGCCGATCTTTTGATACAGCTCGCAATGGTGCAGGGCTACCCGGTGGTAATGCTCGCTCTCGTCGACACGAAGGAAGAGCGTCCCTACGTGCGACGCGCGACTCTGGACGCAGGCGATCGCGAGGACAGACAAATCCTCGAGAAGCTGCAGAAGAGCTTCATGGCTCGCGTTGCGCTTTACTCATCGGACGGGCGTTACACGCGTACCATTGAAGTCAAAGCGCCCCGCGAAAAGAATGTGGGCCTCGTGATCGAGAAGGCGTCGCGCATGAACGACCCTAAGATCGATGGTGCGACCGCCGCCGCGCGCGCTCTCGCTGCGCCGCCGCCGGTGCGTGAACAAGGACATCCGTTCGGGGAGGGAGCCGCGGCTTCGAATGCCAAGGCGGCGCTCAGCGCGCTGGCTCGTGCCGCGACGTGGGCGACGGCCGAAAAGCTCGATCGCGCGTACTACGCCTTATCCGTTCCGCGCGACGTGGTGGATGAAACGTTCCGTCGCATTTGCGGCGATGGCCTGAAGTTTGGCTTGTCGTTCACGCCGGCACTGCGCGAGAAGGTTCTTACGCTAGGCCTTGCGAAAGACCCGTCAGAGCTCGTTGCAAAACAGATCTCCGCGTTCAAAAAGACCACGTCCGAAGCGGCGCGCGGTGGTTTGAGCAAGGAAGAGATCGCGGGCGTTTGGGAAGCGCTCTTGGCCGACGCGACGCAAGCGGAAGTTGCAATCGACACCGCGACCCACGAGCTTGCGTGGACAGCGATTCGCGCAGTGAAGGGCGACGAAGGCGGCAAGGATGCGGGCAAACCGTTCGATCTATCGAAGCTCGCCGATATGTCTCCCCCGGAGCTCGTGCTCTTGCTTGACGATCCGCGCGGCCGTTGGCATGCGGCGGTTGAGCTTTGCAAACGCAACGATACCGACTACGTCGGCGCGATCGGCAAAGCCGCACGCAAAATGCCTCGCGCTGAAGTCGTCCGGGTCGTTCCCAAGATGGTCTCGTTCGGTGAAGCGGCAGGCGACGCGCTTATTGACGCATTGTCGGCACGCAAGACCTTCGTACGGCAGGCGGCGGTGCTCGCTTTGGGCCACATCAAGTTGCGTCGCGCCGTCTCGCCGCTCATTCACTTGTTGCAGAGCGAAGAGAGCGACGTGTGGAAGGAGGTTGCACGCGTGCTCGGCGAGCTGGGTGTCGCTAGCTTCAAGCCCCTTCTCAAGGCGGCCAAAGAGCCCAAGGGCAATGAGGACCGCTTCATCGTTGCGCTCGCCCACGCTTCCACGAATGGCTCCCGTAAGCAGTTGCAGGCGATCGCCAACGACAAGTCCGAAGGCCCTCTCGTAGCGCGTCTGGCCGAGCAGGCGGTTATCAAAGAGGACGACGCGAAGCGCCAAGCCGACGACGTGCGCGCAGATTCCACTTACGCGGGCAGCGAGTCGGTGAAGCTCTTCTCACGGCGCTTTTACCAAGAGCTCGCGGGGACTGCGCCGAAGGACGATCTGGACGGCGGTCGCGAAGACACATCAAGCTGATTTCGCGGTTTTAGGCGCCTTCGCTTGCGCCCAAACAGCATCCAACGCTATACGTAGCAACCCCGCATGCGTCTCGGAATATTCAGCGATGTTCACGCCAATATTGAAGCCCTGACGGCTGTGATGGGCGCGTTCAAGCAAGAGAACATCGATGAGTATTATTGCCTCGGCGATGTAGTCGGCTATGGAGCGAGTCCCAACGAGTGCGCGGACATTGTTCGTCAGGTCGCCAAGGTAACGATCCTTGGCAACCACGATGCCGCGGTCGCGGGCCGCATGGACTACTCGTACTACTACGAAGCCGCGCGCCATGCGCTCGACACGCATGCAGCGGTGCTTAGCCCCGAGAACATGAGCTGGCTAAAGACGTTGCCGTACAAGCACGAGCTCAACGCTGTCGGCGTGCACCTCTGCCACGGCTCACCCGTGCGCCTCGAAGAGTTTGAGTACATTTTTGCCCCGGAGCAGGCGCGGGAGTGTTTGCCGATTTTCGACTCACTCGGCGACATCACGCTGATTGGTCATTCGCATCTGTGCAAAGTGTTCGCGCTGCGTCCCGGCGAAGTCGAAGAGCTTCCGCCCCGCACCTTCACGTTGCAAAAGGGCGTGAAGTACATCGTGAGTGTTGGCAGTGTCGGCCAGCCCCGCGACTGGGACAACCGCGCAAGCTTCACGGTTTTCGATAGTGACAAGCGGGAGTTCTCGTTCAAGCGCATCGAGTACGATATCGAGAGCGCGGCGAATAAGATCTTTGCGACTTCGCTTGATCGCAACTTCGGTCATCGTTTGCATATCGGCGTCTAGCGCGCCGTTGTACACATCGGCGTCTAGCGCGCCGTTGTACACATCGGCGTCTAGCGCGCCGTTGTACACATCGGCGTCTAGCGCGCCGCACGTTAACGCAGCGCTATGTGTCGCAGGAAGCCGAACATCGGATCCATTCCGTCGGCAGGTCCGGTTAGCTCGGGTGTTTGCATCCGGCCGACTTCGCAGATGCGCGGAGCGATCGGCGCCGGTAGTTGTTCGACCAGTGCGTCGCGTTGGGCTTCGTCCGCGGCGATGCCCAGACATTTGAGGTGCACTCCCAGCGGCGCAATTCGCTGCAAAAAATCGCCGGTGTCGTTGCACTCGATAACGGAGACATTGCGATAGCCAGGGCTCAAGCGAAACGCGCCGCAGCCTTCGAAGGAGACCGCCCAGCTATCGCCCTCGAAGAGGTCTCCGCGCGCGGCCGCGATACCGCGCCATTGCAACTGTTGTGCGCCGATAGCCAATGGCAGAGGGCCACGCCCGCGCACGCTTTCTTCGTGCGGCAGTCCTTCGTGACAAAGGCGCTCAGCGAGCTGTCGACCGCTAATGCCTCCGCCCCGTTCGACAAATATTGCGTGTGGTGAGAGGCATCCTCGTTGATCGTACGCGGCAACATCGAGCGCCAGTGCGCGCACAAGCTCCGCGCGTGTCTGCTCGTTCGCAGTTGCACTGATCGGAACGAACGCAATGCCCAGACCGTGACCGTGAGGCACAAACGTGCTTGTTGCAGGCAGACGCGCACGAATGTCCGCGAGTGTGGTGTCACTCCCGTAGGCCGCGACAACGTCGCACTGCGCGAAGAGCGTATCTTCAAGCGCAGTCGTGCCGCCTTGGAACGTCACGACGTCGATCGCCTGTCCCACCTCGGCGTCCGCCTCGGCGATCGCGCGCGCAAAGAGGCGCGGAAATACGTCATCGCGCGAAGGCGCCTTGGCGACCACCGGCACCCGCGAAAGCAGCGGCGCGAGCAGAGCGCGAAACGATGCAGTAAATACATTGCCAGCCAAAACTACCGCCGCGAGCCGTGCCGGCTGGTGAGCGCGCGCGCGTCCGCTCGATACCTCGTGCGGAAGCATGGACATCAGTGCATCGACACTGGATGTCCGCAGTGTCGTCGTTAACGCCCACTCGACCATCGGCGCGGATAGCCCGGTTGCCGATGGCAGAGTGCTGCGCGCCTCGGCCCCAATGCCATCGGTGCCTAACAAACGCGTCGCAGCTTCATGTATAGCGTTTGCAATACGCGTGGGGGGCAGCGCACGAAGCATCGTGCCGGCCGACCCGATCCGGCAGGCCGTCTTGCGCACGAGATCCGCAGTTACGTCACGCATGGGCCGCTCCATCGCTTAACGCGATGTCCATCGCAAGCGAGCAGCCGCGCGGCACTGCGGACGGGTCGCGGCCTTGTACGACGATGCCGTCCAGCGCTGCGGTCGCAAGGTCGGCGGTTTGAATCGCTACGCATGAGTCGAGGTTCGCCGCGTCGTCGATGCGAAGAATACCTGGCGTGCCTGGGGCCACCGGCAAGCATGTCTCGGGATGAACGGGCAACGCCCGCACCCAAGGGGGGACCCAAAGACGGCGAGGCGAAACGCTCTTCGCATACAACACATCGCGCAGCGTTGTCTCGTACATTTGCGAAGACAGCTCGGTCATACCGTACTCCGCTACGATGAACGCGTCGGGAACGCCGTAGCGCGCTTCGAGCATGGCGCGCATCGCATCGGGCTCGACTTCGCGAGAACGACCTTTGAAACCGCCCGTTTGCATAATGCGACTGCCCGAGGGCAACGAAAACTGTTTCGACTGCCACGCATCGTCAGCGTGGACGAACGCAAATGAAGTGCCGAGCAAGGCGACTGGCTCGCAAGTACGGGTTGCGTCGGCGAGCGCATCGCCTAGACGCTGCATGTCGAGCTCACCATTTCGAATCGCGACAGTGTCGTCTTGCGTTCCGAACCAATCGTGAAACCGCGAAAGCATGTACGAGAGCGATGAATCGGAAAGCTCGTCTGCGCTTGGTGCGAGCACGATCAGACGCATTCGTGAAACGTCGGGGAAAAGCGCGAAACGCGCTGCTGTTTCCGCGGCGAGGTCGTAAAGATCCAAATCTTGAAAGACGTGCGCGCCGCGCGTGCCTTGCGTTGTGCCTGACGTGCGAAAGACACGAGTGTCGTGCGCTGTATCGAACGACGCTATTCGCATCGAGCGAAACAAGTCGGTGGGCAAGGCGGGGTAGGCATCTGGCGACTCGCTCGACGAGGGGTAGCGCACGCTCCGTGAAGCTTTGAGTCGCGCGAGCGGCGCGAGCTTCTCCACCTGCCACGCCAAGATATCGGTCAGCAACTTGTCACGATCGTCAGCCGCGTAGGAGCTATCGGCGTAGGACTCGGCCGCGCTTGCGCGGATGAAAGCTTCGATCCGCGCTTTGAGCGCATCGCGGGGCGCTTCAGTCATGATGTCGTTAAGCATTCATCGAGCGCGTCGACGAGCTCGTCAACCCGCGCATAGGAAATTTTTATCGACGGTGTGATGGAAAGGACCTCAGCTTTTGCCCCGGCGGGTAAAAGCAAATGGCCGCGCTCAAGCATGGCTCGGATCAGCCGCAGCGTGCGCTCACCGCTGTCCAACTCGACGCCGATGAGCATCCCTCTGCCCCGTACCTCGCGAACGCTTGCGTGATGAGCGAGACGCTTTCGCAGCAAGGCCTTCACGCGCTCTCCCTTATCAGCTGCGAGCTCGCGAAGATTTTCATCGTCGATGATGTCTAGACTCGCAAGGGCTGCTGCGCAGGCGATGGGGTGCCCGAAGAATGTTGCGGTATGGATAGCCTCGCCGGTTGGATCGCCCCACGCGCGCATCACATCGTAACTGGCAATGCATGCGCTGATCGGCATCCCACCGCCGAGCGCCTTTCCAATGCATAGAATATCCGGGAGCGCGCCGTCCCTCACGCTCTCGAACGCTGCGCCTGTGCGCGCGAGACCTGTGTAGATCTCATCTGCGATCACCACGGCGCCGCGCTCGTGCGCGAGCTCGATCAGCGCTTTCAAGAATCCAGCGGGCGGAATCACTATTCCTCCGCGTGCTTGAATGGGCTCCACAACCACCGTCCCGATGTCGAATCCTGATTCGCTCCACGCAGCTCTAACTTGCGCGATTGCGTCGTTCAGAGAGTCCACCCCCTCCCGCGGATAGGGCGCGAACGCGACTTCGTCGTGAAGCTGCGCTTGAAAGGGATCGCGAAACGCTGCGCTGTATCCACAGAGCGCGAGCGGGCCGTGGGAGAGGCCGTGATAGCCTCCTCGAAACGCAAGCACTCCGCTCCGTTTGGTTTTCAGCATTGCCGTTTTGAGCGCAGCTTCGATTGCGTCCGCTCCGCTCTGTCCGAGAATAACTCGTGCGTCCTCGTGCGGCGCCAGTGCGGCGAGTCGCGCAAGCAACTCGATCTTCACATCTGACGGGTAAACATCGCCGAGCGCATGAATCGCTCGCTCGCTCTGCTCTTGAATTGCATCCACGACGCTCGGGTGTGCGTGACCGGCGACCGCCACTCCAAATCCCGCGGTCCAATCGACATAGACGTTGCCGTCGACGTCGAGCACGTTGATGCCCTTAGCGTTCGCCCACACGATGGGGTCGTGTTGTACGCCCGTTCGCTCGGCACGACGTGCACGACGGGTCGTAAGCGACGGACATTCGGTGGCCGCAAGTGTTTCAATGAGCTCCCTACTCTTCGTCCCCGGCAGAGGCGAGCGAATCGACGGGGGCATATTGCCGAAATCGGGATGCAACCGCGTCCCCTACTTGCGCCACGGATAAAATGGTTTGCCCACCGAGCGTGCCGCGCGCATGAGGGCTGGATCATCGAGCAAGAGCACCTCGAGCACAGCGCCGAGCTTTTGCGCAGCTACGCCGATGCCACCCGTGATCTCTCCGACACGCGTACGAAATGCGGTGTCGATGCGCATCATCACGGCGGGAGCGGGTTGATTCGCCCCTCGGGCCAACATGGCAAGGCACGCCCACTCGACTTCTGGATAACCTCGAAGAACTTCGGAGAGGCCGTCAAGCAAAGCATCGGTCGGCGTGAGCGTGAGATTGGAAAGCGTGACCCCGTCTATGCTCACCGGCGCGGTGCTTAACGGGTAGACCGACGGCGTGCGATTGCCCCCTGGCCGCTCTGCCGTTGCAGCTAAAGCCCCAGGCGGCGGAGTCAACGGCCGTACCGATTGCGACCCGGCCGGCGGCGGTATGGATCCGGATTGCTTTGCCTCGCGCGCGTTCACTGCGGCGATCATCTCGGAGTTTACTTTGCCGGCTGAAGCGAAGGGGCCGCTTGGATCTCGGCGACTTGCGGAGCTGACGAGAGGCCGTATCTCGTCCTGGTCGATTTCGATGGCGTGGTTAGTTCCCATCTCGACCACGACCAAAAGGTTCTGCGCCAGCGCATGCCCGAGTGCCCCGCGAGCTCCCACCTCGCGGTAAGGGATGCGTCCATCGGGAGTGGCCCAACCGAAGCGACGGGATGTCTCCTCAATGCTCTGCATCGTCACGAACACCGGCAGGGCGGCGACTCCGGCGCTGCTAACCACCGTGCGAAATGCGTCGTCTCCTGGCAGCCACGTAGGCACGAAGAGGGTGCGCTGAGCCAGGGCCACGAGCGCGTCCACGCGCGACTGGCCTCCACCGGCCGCGTCCGCAAGAAGCCTGAGAAAGGCTTCGTCGCCGGCTCCGCTCATTTTCCCCCGCTGAATCGCATGCACAGCAAGTGTAGCAAGACGACCCCCGGCATCCGCAACTTTGCGCCCGGCAGGCCCTCCACCCGTTCTTGACACAGAGGTCGACCCAGGTAGAGTCCGCCGTCCTTGCATTAGCTTTACGGCGTGCCAGGGCCCAGATAGCTCAGTTGGTAGAGCAGGGGATTGAAAATCCCCGTGTCGGCGGTTCGATTCCGTCTCTGGGCACAAAAACAGTGCAAAAAAAAGCCCCGCGTTAGCGGGGCTTTTTCGTTGGTGCCGTTGCCGGCGATTAGGGGTAGGTCGGGCCGGCCACGCAGGTCATCGGTGCGTAGAGCTGCTTCACGCAGTCGCCCATGGCGTTACCCGAGTACGTCATCGACGTGAGGGCAGCGGTGCAGACGGCGTTAGCCGACGTAGCCGCAAAGCCCTGCGCGTTCGAGAACGTGCTGTTGTTCATGACCGGGCGTCCGCAGAGGCCCGCCGCGAAGCGGAAGTTGACGCTGCCGGTGTTACCCGAACCCGTACGACCGCCGTACGAGAAGATCGTGTAGGTGCTGGTCGAGGTTGTGCTCGAGTCCGGCTCGTACAAGACGCCGCGCCAGTACCCGCCTGCTACTGAGTCACTGTAGTTCGTGATGCGAACCGGATTGGTGGCCGTTCCGCTCGTGATCAAGTCGCCGCCCTGGGTCTGACCTGTCGTCGTGTAACCGACGAGGAGGTAATCGTTCGTGTTGCCCGCGAAACGAATGTCCACGCCAGCAGATAGCGTGAGGTTTGTACGGGCCGCCAAGTACGAGTTGTAGTTCGTGATCCAGAGCTGAGCGCTCATCATGTACGCCGGAAGCGTGTCCGATGCGTTCAACGCCGGCCATGTCTGCGTCTCGTACACGCCGTTACCGACCGTGACACGCACGCCGCTGTAGCCGAGCGTCGCGGTCGTGTTGTTGCCGGTGTAGAGGTTACCCGTGCCGAGTCGGTTGACCCAGTTCGCGTAAATCTGAACAGGCGAGAAGCGCGAGCCCGTGATGGTGTTGCCCGTGAACGTGCCGTTGGCGTGAGCGCCGTAGCCGTTCGTGCCGCTCTGACCGAACGAGACGCCGTAACCGTTCGATCCGGTGAACGTATTGTTCTGGATCGTCGGGGTTGCGCAGTTCGTGCCCGTGCAGTTCGAGTAGATGTACGCGATGCCTTCGTTTACAGCGGCAACGTCGTAGCCACCGTTCTGGAAGGTCGTGTAGGTGATGGTCGAGGTCTGGCCGCCCGTGGTGTTACCCGTGAGCAAGATGCGATCCCAGAAGACCACGCCGGGGTTCGTCGACTTGATCGTGATGGGGCTTGTCACGGTACCCGACAAGAGAAGCTTGCCGGTGGTCACGTTGAAGCTGCCGTTGTCCGGCAGCGCCAAGACGTTTCCGCCAAGGATCTGCAAGGACGAGCTGCTGATGGTGAGCGTTCCTTGGAACGTGATGGTCTGAGCTGCGCCCAGCGCGTCAACAACCTTCGGCCACACCGTGGCATCAAGTGCGTTGCGTGCGATGTCGAATGTGCCGGTACGCGCAAAGAGCGCCGTCTTGTAGATGTTCGTGGTCGCCATTGCGGTGTGCAAGTCGTCCATGCGCATGTTGACGCTGTAGCCAAGGGTGTCGAACGTGGTGTTCGTCACGCTTACCGGCCGAGCGTTCTGATCGGCGTAGAGACCGACGCTAGCTAGGAAGGTCGACGCGATGTTGCACTGGTCGATCGTGACCACCGGGGTGGTGACGGTGTCTGGGACCGTCGGGTCGTACAAGCGGATGCCGCCAGCGAGGAGATTGTTGAAGGCAGTGATGTTCACACCGCGCAACAAGCTCGCGCTTGCGTTTGCACTGAAGCGGATGCCGCCCCATTCCTGGCCTGCCGTTCCCAACAGCGAGGTCAGGGTGACGGAGTTACCTGCCGCGTCGATCGAGAGACCGCCGGGCGTGGTGTTACCGATGTACAGGTACTGGTTCAGCGGGAAGCGCACCGTGTTACCGGCCGCGATGCTGAGCGTGATGTTGCCCTGAACAACCGTGGTGGCGCTCACGACGTAGTCGATGCCCGTGAAGCGCTTCCAGATATTCAAGCTGCTTGAGTCACCACGCTGAATGGTGCCGCCGATGACGCTGATCTGGTCACGTCCGTTGAGCGACCAGGTCATGGTCGAACCAAGGGTCGGAACCGAATCAGCAGCCACGACGATCGGGTAGTACGTGCCGCTCATGGCAGTCGCGTTACGCGAGATCGTCGAGTTGTTGATGATGGTGTTGGGGAGCGTCTGCACGCCGCTGCCAATGTAGAGACCAGCACGGTCCGACTCACGAATGATTGAGTCAGTGATCGTGCTGATGTTCGCGTTGGCCTGCACTTCGAGAGCGCCGTTGTAGGCGCTCGCGTCGCGGCTTCCGTACTCGACGACGACGTTGCGAAGCACAGTCGTTGCGCTTGCCATCGAGCCGATGCGGATGTTGCCCCACTTGCCGCCCGTCGGCATGCCGGCGAGGGGTTGGTAGGACGTAAAGACGATGGGCTCGCCCGAGGTGGCCGGGTTGCCGCCGTCCGCGATGAGGTTACCAGCGCCCGCGACACCGACATCGAAGCGGAAGCTGTTGTTCGTGGAACCTGACGCACCCATGATGATCGTCGTGCCAGGCTGAATGGTCAGCGTGGCGCCGTTGATGATCGAGATGTTGTTGTTCACGATGAAGGGGCTGCCCGCCTTCGACCAAGTCGTGTCGAACGTGATGTTGCCGCTCACCAATGTGCCGTCGTTACCGGACGTTACGTTGAGTGCGCGAGCGAGCACATAGTTCACGCCGCTCTGGACGACGACGACGTCGTACGTTCCTGCGGTGCGGGTGAGGTCGGCCGAGACCGTTGCCGTGATCGTCTGAGCGTCAACAACGCTGAAGCCGCTCAACGGGATGAGCGTGCCGCCCGAACCGAGGCGGATGTTGACCGAGGTCACAGCGCCGATGGTCGAGAACGACAGACCGCGAATCGTGACGGGCACAGTGGCCTGACGACGCGCAAGTGCCGGCGTGATCGACGTAAGCGTCGGGGGGGGCGCAATGACGCTGAACGCGATCACTTGCGTGGCGTTCGGCGCAATGCCGTTGTTGGCGGTCAGCGTGATGCTGTAGCTGCCGAAGGCGCTAGCCGGGATAGGCGAGCAACCTGCGAGCGTGCCAGCGGTGAACGTCTGCATTGCGCAGGCGGCCGGAGCAACGCCATCGAACGTCATCCACGACGGAAGGCCCGTCACAGAGACGACGCCCGGCGGGAACGTCGGCGTACCAGTTGCGGTGGGCGTGTATGCCGGGAAGGTGTCAACGCCGGCGATAAGAGTGCCGGGGCTCGGTGCAGTCGACGAAATGGTCGGCGCAACGTCGTTGTCCAGGTTGGTCACCGAGACGTCGGTTACGGTCAAGCCGTTGTAACCAGCATCGGCGCTCGAAGCTGCGCCGGTGACGATGGTGTAGCCGACTGCGCCGTCCGCAGTCATGTCGTCCACGCCTGTGATGGTCACGGTCGCCGGCATGTTCCACGTCGCGGTCGTGAACATCACGCTCGCGGGGCTGACGGTACCTTCAGCAGTGTTGCTGCTCGAGAGCGCGATCGTCACGGAAGCCGAGGGCTGCGTAGCGAGCACGATCGTGAAGGTGGTGGTCGTAAGGCCTTCTGAGGTCATGAGACCCGAGGTCGGCGAAACAATGACGCCAGGCACGTCGTTGTCGCTGTTGCTGACCGAGACGTCCGCAACGGCGACACCGCTGAACGCAGGGTCCGTGCTCACAGTTGCACCCGTGATGATGGTGTATGCGATTGCGCCGTCGGCGGCGAAGTCGTCTACGCCCGTCACGCTTACCGACTGCGGGACGTTCCAGTTACCGTTCGTGAACGTGACGCTTGCGGGCGCGACGGTTCCTTCGGCGGTGTTGCTGCTCGAGAGAGCTATCGTCACATCTGCCGACGGCTGAGCGCCGAGGACAATCGCGAACGAAGCGCTTGAGCCACCTTCGCTCGTCACGAGACCCGAGGTCGGGGTGACAGAGACAGTCGCGGTGTCGTTGTCGGTGGTGGTCACCGAAACGTCCGAGACCGCGAGGCCACTGTAGCTAGAGTCCGCGCTCGAGGCCGAGCTGGTGGTGATGCTGTACATCACCGACCCGTCGACAGCCGAGTCGTCAACGCCAGCAACCGTGACCGTCTGCGGGACGTTCCAGTTGGTCTCGTTGAAGCTCACGCTGCTCGGCATGACTGAACCTTCGGTTGCGTCGCCGCTCAAGAGCGTGACGCTGACGTCAGCGGTCGGTTGCGAGCCGAGCACGATCGTGAAGGTCGCTGTGCTGCCAGCTTCCGTCACGCTCAAGCCCGAGGTCGGAGTTACGACGATGCTCGCTGCATCGTTGTCGTTGACCGTGAGCGTTACGTCTGGACCGTCGTAGCCGGGGTAAGTGAGACCCATGCCGGTGGCCGGAAGTGTCTGCACGAAGGTCATGACGGTTCCGTCGGCGATTGCATCGTCGACCGGAGTGACCGTGACCGTCTGCGGAATGTTCCAGTTCGCGGAGGTGAAGAGGACGCTGGTCGGATTGACCGTGGCGTCGCCCGTCATGACGGCGAGCGGAATGGTGACGTCTTGGATTGGCTCCGACGTAAGAACGATCGTGAAGGTTGCTGCAGAGCCGCCCTCTGAGATCGAGAGTGATGTGGGCGAAACCACGAGACCACGCATGTCGTCGTCGGTGTTCGTTACGTCGACGTTCGGCGTGACAAGTCCGCTGTAGTCAGCATCGGTGCTGACCGCGTCTGCGATCACGATGTGATAGACCTTCGAGCCATCAGCGACAAAGTCGTTGACGCCCGTGACCGTGACCGTCTGCGGGACGTTCCAGTCGCTTGCGGTGAAGGTGAGCGAGGACGGAGCGACCGTGCCTTCGGTCGTTGCGTCCGACGAAAGGCCGATGGTTACGTCCGCCGTGGGCTGCGAGTTGAGCACGATCGTGAAGGTCGTGGCTCCGCCGCTCTCGGTGGTCGTAAGGCCAGTGGTCGGCGTAACGGTGATGCCCGCGGTCTCGTCATCCGTGTTGGTGACGTCGGCGCGCAAATCAGCGAGGGCCTGGTAGTTCATGTCCGCGCTCGAGGTCGCCGCGTTGATCTGGTAGTCGATCGGGCCGTCGGCCGCTGCGTCGTTCACGCCCGTGACGGTGACCGTCTGGGGAATGTTCCAGTTGCCTGAAGTGAAGGTGAGCGACGCGGGGTCAACTGTGCCTTCATCCGTGTTCGTGCTGGTAAGGTCGATGGTGACGTCGGCGGTCGGCATCGAGTTGAGCACGATGGTGAAGGTGGCCGTGCCGCCTGCTTCCGTCGTCGTCAAACCCGTGTCCGGCGTAAGCGTTACGCCTGCGGTTTCATCGTCCGTGTTCGTGATCACTGCGTCGAGACCACGAAGGCCTTCGTAGCCAGCGTCCGTGCTAGCCGCCGGGCCAAAGGTGATGTGGAAGACCTGGTCGCCGTCGATCGCGTCGTCGTTGACGCCTGTGACCGTGATGACTTGCGGGATGTTCCAGTTCGTCATGTCGAACACGACCGTTGGTGTGTCGATGGTGCCTTCCGTATCATCGGTCGTCGCCACGGGGATCATGACGTCGCCCGAGGGCTCGGACTGAAGAACGACCGTGATCGTGGTCGTGCCGCCGGCCTCAGTTGTGTTTGCGCCGCTGATCGGGTCGACGATGATGCCGGGGGTCTCGTCGTCGAGGTTGGTGCCGGCGACGTCCTCGGCGTCGAGGCCGCTGTAGTCAGCGTCGGAGCTCGTCGCTGCGGCGGTGACAATCGTAAAGTCCTGGTTTCCGTCAGCCGATGCATCGTCGACGCCGGTTACGGTTACGGTCTGGGCCGAGTTCCAGTTCGCGGTCGTGAACGTCACCGAGTCCGGGACAATCGTGGCCTCGTCGCTGGCGGAGCTTGAAAGAGCGATCGTGACGTCAGCCGTCGGCTGTGTATTGAGCACGATGGTGAACGTGTCATCGTCGCCGCCTTCAGTGGTGGTCAAGCCTGATGTCGGCTCGACGGTGATGCCAGCGCTTTCATCGTCGATGTTGCTGCCAGCTACGTCGGCGCCGTTGAGGCCCGAGTAGTTACTGTCCGTGCTCACTGCGGCTGCGGTCAGGATGGTGTAGTCCTGATTGCCGTCTTCCGTGTCGTCATTGACGCCCGTGACGGTGACCGTCTGCGGTGCGTTCCAGTTTTCAGGCGTGAACGTCAACGTCGTCGGAGCTGCCGTTGCTTCCGTGTCGTCGCTTGTCGTGATCGCGATCGTGACGTTCGCGGTCGGCTGAGAGTCGAGGACAACCGTGAAGGTGTCCGTGGATCCAGTTTCGCTAGTCGACAAGCCAGTGGTCGGGGTGACCGTGATACCGGGGGGCAAGACAGCGCCGCCGTCGCTGCCCATGTCGATCGGGCCGAGGTCGATATCGATGCCCAAGTCGCCTGCGTCGCGTCCGAGGTCGACGGCGATGCCCAAGTCGCCCATGTCAGGTCGGACCGCGCCGTCGCCCAAGTCAGGATTGACGCCCAAGTCGAGATCCACGGGAGGCGGATCTTCGCCGCCGCAACCTGCGAGTGCGAGCATGGATGCGATGCCGACCATGGCAAACGCAAGAGAAGTATTCTTGAACGACTTCATATTAGTGATCTCCCCGATCCAAAACGGTTAGTTCGAACTACAAATTGCCCGGATACAAAATTTGCGTTCTCGAGCGTGAACGCGGTGCCCTGATGCTCGATGAACCACGAAGCTGAAGCCTGAGTCTCTGGATGAAGAAAACTCAGCGCTGTACAAAACGGATGATTGGTCCTCTTCGGACCAAAGTGGTTTGCTCCGCATTCCTCGATCGCGATGCCTCACGCAGCGCTCTCTTGGACTGACTCAGAACAACCCGCTCTCATCCCCGAGGGTGATTTTCACCTACCGCGGGGGCCTACGTCAATCTGCAAACTCGCATTGGTTGTTTCGTGTTGCTACATAGGTGTGACCGTCCTCACGCTCAGCGCTGCACTAGGCCCTCCTGAGCTAACGGAAAAAGTCAGCGAAAATATGTCACCCTTGAAACAGCAAGTTCCAAATTCCGAAGAAACGCGCCCTTTTAAATGGCACAAGAGCTTGTATTTACAGGTTCTTTTGGGTGTCGTCCTGGGGATCGTAGTCGGGGTCGCCGCGCCGAGGTTCGGGTCGAGCCTCAAGCCGGTCGGCGACGCCTTCGTTCGGCTGGTCAAAATGCTCATCGCCCCGATCGTCTTCACGACCGTGGTCACCGGTATCGCCAAAGTTGGCGATCTGAAACAGGTCGGCCGCGTCGGCCTGAAGACCTTCGTGTACTTCGAGGTAGTGACAACGTTCGCGTTGGCGATCGGTCTCATCGTTGGAACAGTTGCGGCGCCGGGGCGGGATCTTCATGTCGACGTCAGCACGCTGAACTCTCATGAGCTCGACAACTACACCCACGCAGAACGCGCACACGGGCCGGCGGATTTCTTTCTCAATATTATTCCGAACACGATCGTTGATGCGTTTGCCAAAGGCGAGATCTTGTCCGTCTTGCTGATCGCCATTTTGTTTGGTGCAGCAGTTAGTGGCCTCGGTGAGAAGCGTGCATCGATCGTGAGCGCATGCGATCAACTCAACGCAGTTTTTTTTCGCATGGTCGGTATCGTGATGCGCGTGGCGCCGATCGGTGCGTTTGGTGCGATGGCGTTCACAGTTGGCAAGTACGGCCTTCACACACTTGCAAGCCTGGGCAAGCTGGTCGCTACCTTCTATCTAACGAGTACGCTCTTCGTTGTGCTTGTGCTGGGTTTGATCTTGCGCGTGTGTGGCGTGCGATTGTGGCACTTTTTACGATATTTGCGCGAAGAGATTCTAATCGTACTCGGCACCTCGTCGTCGGAATCGGCCCTGCCGGGACTCATGCGTAAGCTCGAAGCCATAGGCTGCCGTGAGTCGACGGTGGGACTTGTGGTGCCCATGGGCTACTCGTTCAATCTCGATGGCACGTCGATCTATCTGACGCTTGCTACTCTCTTTGTCGCGCAAGCGACCGACACGCATCTGACGTTTGCACAGCAGCTGAGCATCTTGCTCGTGCTCTTACTCACCTCGAAGGGCGCCGCTGCGGTAACTGGTGGCGGTTTCATCACGCTTGCGGCGACGCTCTCTGCAACAGGGGAGATCCCTGTGGCGGGGCTCGTGCTTTTGCTTGGCGTCGATCGCTTCATGTCGGAAGCCCGAGCGATCACGAATCTGATCGGCAACGGCGTCGCCACAATCGCGATCTCTCGTTGGGAGCGCGAGCTTGATGTGCCACGCGCGAACATGATTTTGTCGGCACCGCGGACGGCTGCACCCACCGCGTCATGATCGAGAAAAGCACCGTTTTCAGGGCCCGAGCTACGTTGATCGGCCTAACTCTCATCTGGGGATCGACATTTGTCGCGATCCAATCGGCGCTCGCGTACGTCTCGCCGTTCGTTCTGATTTCAATTCGCTTCGCGCTCACCGGAGCCGCTCTTGCCCTTATCTACCCGCGCGCTGCACGCGAGGCATTTCGGATACTGGCGCAGACATGGCCGTTGGCGATTGCGCAGTTCCTCGGTTTTGGACTGCAGACGATTGGAATGAAAACGACGACGCCCGGGCACTCCGCGTTCATCACGTCGCTCTTCGTTGTTGTCGTTCCCGTTCTTGAAGCGGTGCAGCGACGGGCGTGGCCGAAGAAGCGCTTGCTCTTCGCGGTGGGTTTGGCCGCGTGCGGAATCGTCACGCTCTTCCTTCCCTTCAACGGACGATGGACTCAGGGCGACACGCTAACCTTGGTAAGCGCGGTCTCGTTTGCTTACTACATCGTTGAGCTCTCGCGACTCACGCAAACCATCAAAGCGATCGAGCTTGTGATTGCGCAATCGATCAGCATCGCGTGCATGGCTGTTCCGTCGGCGTTCCTCTTTGAGACGCCCAAGCTCATTCTGTCGATCGAATTCTTCGAGATCGTGGGCTATCTCACCGTTATATGTACGATGGTGACCTTTATCTTCATGACCCGCGCGCAGCGATTTGTGAGCGCGACGGAGGCATCCATCATTTACACGCTTGAACCTGTAATTGCGGCCGCTTTGTCGATTGGACTTGGCCGCGAGGCATTTAGCGTTCAGTTTCTCGTGGGTTCGGTGATCGTTTTGATTTCCACCCTGATCGCTGCGCTGACGCCTGCGCCGGTCCATACCCTTGCACCATGAGCGACCGCGAAAAAGAAAAAGAGAAAGACACCACCCCCAACTACATCACTCCACGAGGGATGAAAAAGTTGGTGGACGAGATCACCTTTCTTGGAACGGTGGAACGTCCGCGCGTAACGCAAGAGGTTACGGACGCCGCAGCACAAGGCGATCGCTCGGAGAACGCGGAATACATTTATGGGAAGAAGCGGCTACGCGAGATCGATCGACGCATGCGCTTTTTGCGAAAGCGGATTGAAGCGGCGGTCGTTGTGGACCCGGCGATCGATCGCGGGGACCGCGTCTACTTTGGCGCGACAGTTGTCGTTGAAGACGAGAGCGGCAAGCAAAGGACCTATCAGCTCGTGGGCGAAGACGAGATCGACACGGAAGAAGCGCGCATCAGCTGGCGCTCGCCGGTCGGCACCGCGCTGCTGCGCAAGAACTGCGACGACGAAGTCACCGTGCGCACCCCAGGCGGAACACGCAAACTCCTAATCATCGAAGTCCGCTACGAATAACGTGGGGACACGCTCCCCCCTCAGCGGGCCAGTGTTTTCAAGGACTTACAAATCGAGTTTGGCCGCGTGAATTTGATACATGCGCCAACACCGATGTATCAAATTCACGCGGCCAAAGTTGCGCCGTAACTACCTGCAATCGCGCGTGTTTTAGAGGGGGAGCGTGTCCCCCTATTTTGAGCGGGGCCAGTTGGTGTGGATTGGGGTGCCGGGGGCGTCGGTGCGTTCGTAGGTGTGGCTGCCGAAGTAGTCGCGTTGCGCCTGGATAACGTTGGCGCTGCCGCGCGCGGTGGTGAGGGTGTCGAACCATGCGAGCGATGCGGCGAGGCCGGGGATTGGGATGCCGGCTGTGGTTGCGGCGGTGACAACGCGACGCCACGCGGGCGCGCGTCTCGCAAGGTCAGCGACGAACTCCGGCGCGAGAGCAAGCAGCTCCGGTTTCTGTGCGAACGCCTTCTGTACGCGGTCAAGGAAGCGGGCGCGGATGATGCAGCCCGCTGTCCAGATGCGTGCGACTTCGCTCATGTCGGTGCCATATCCGCGCGCGTCGCTTGCCGCCTGGAGCATCGCGAAGCCTTGAGTGTAGCTTGCGATCTTCGATGCGTAGAGCGCGTGTCCGAGATCCTCCACGCTGACGCCTTGCAGCTTCTTCTTCACGGGGCCAAAACTTTTCTCTGCACGCACGCGCAACTCTTTTTGCGAGCTCAAGCCTCGCGCGTCGACCGCGGCGGCGATTGTTGGAATCGGAATGCCGAGCTCAAGCGCTGCGATCACCGTCCACTTTCCTGTGCCTTTTTGGCCTGCTTTGTCGAGAATTGAATCTACGAGAACGGAGCCGTCGTTCTTCTCAGGATCGGGTGCGCGCAAAATGTCGGCTGTGATTTCAACTAGGAAGCTTTGCAGGTCGCCGTCATTCCACGTCGCGTAGACGTCAGCAGCTTGCGCAGCAGAAAGCTCCAAGCCCTCACGCAGAAGCGTGGTCGTCTCCGCGATGAGCTGCATATCGCCGTACTCGATCCCGTTGTGCACCATCTTTACGAAGTGCCCCGCTGAGCCCTTGCCGCAATAGGTGACGCACGCGCCTGTGGCGCTCTTCGCTGCGATCGCTTCGAGCACGGGACGCAATCGCGTCCAGGCTTCCTCGTCGCCGCCTGGCATGATCGACGGACCGAGCAGCGCGCCTTCCGAACCCCCGGAGACGCCCATACCGACGAAGCGCCACGGCCGAGAGTCAGCGCGCTTGTTGCGGCGATCCGTATCGGTGAAAAGGCTGTTGCCCGCGTCTACGACGATGTCCTCGTCTTCTAGCAATGGATCGAGCGCATCAAGAACGGCGTCCACCGGCGCGCGGGCGTTTACCAGAAGAATGATCCGGCGTGGCCTCTCCAGGCTTTGCACCATCTCGGCGACACTCGTCGCTACAAAAAGGTTCGCTTCGGGATGCGCGTGAGCAACTTTTTTTCCGGCAGCGGGATCGCGATCATAAACCGTGACGGAAAACCCGCGACTCGCGCAGTTGCGCGCCAAGTTCGCGCCCATGACGCCGACGCCAATGACTGCAAGATCGCGCTTTTTTTCGGTCATTTTCTGTCTCCGAGAGCAAGGTCGGTGATGATGTCTATGTGCTGCAGATGACTCAACGGAAGAATCGTCTCGCGTGAAAGGCTTCGCTCGATCGCGTTGCGTTTGCCACTCCCGACGGCGTACACGAGCTTCGTTGCGGCGGAGTCGATGAGGGGGAGCGTGAGCGTAATACGGCGAGGAGGAGGCTTCGGGCTGTCCGAAATCGCAACGACAAGCTTTGCTTTCTCGCGCAGGCTTGGGTGCCCGGGAAAGAGCGACGCGATGTGCCCATCTTCGCCTAGACCGAGCAACACTACATCGAGCGCATTGTCGAAAAACGTATTGAGATTGTTGGTGACGCGCGCGCACGCCGACTCGGGCGACTCGTCGTCGCGAAAGAGTGGGAGCTCGTGTGCGACCGCTGCGTTCGCGTCGAGCCAACCTTCTTTGTACGCAGTGCCTCGATTGGAATCCGCGCTCGCGAAAGGAACACATCTCTCATCAGCCCACGTCAGACAAAGGCGCGACCACACATTCGCAGGGATCAGCTTGCGCGCTTCGCCCACGACCGATGCCGCGGAGCCACCCGAGATCGCAACGCGCGCTTTGCCGCGCACGCGATCGGCGTTCTCGATCGCGTGTGCAAAACGCATCGCGGCATCGTGCAAAGGATGTGCGCTCGTTATAAGAGCGCCCCCTTCAACCACGAGACCAGCCTCCATCACCAGTGAACAAGCGATCGGCTTCTTCCGGTCCCCACGACCCAGCGGGGTACTCGAAGATCGGCGGCGCGTCGGGGCCTTGCCACACATCCGTGATCGCGTCGGCAAAACGCCAGCTTGCTTCGATTTCGTCGCCGCGCAGATAAAGCGTCGCATCACCTTTGAGTGCGTCGAGCAACAAGCGTTCATAGGCGGGCGCAGTCGTAGTTCCGAACGCGTCTTTGTAGTCGAAGGAGAGCTGAGCGGGGCTCATTACCATCGCCGCCCCGGGCGTTTTTACGCCAAATGAGAGCGTGATTGCTTCGCGCGGCTGAATGCTGAGCGTGAGTACGTTGGGATGGACTTGTGAGAGCTTTCCGGCGCGCAACTTTTCGCGGTACTCGCCGTCGGACATGCCTTCCGGGCGATTGAACAATTGAATGGGCGGCATTTTGAAATTCACTTGAACCTCGGTGAACTTTTTCGCCATACGTTTTCCGTGCCGCAGATAAAAGGGCACGCCAGCCCAACGCCAGGTGTCGATCTCGGCACGCACAGCTGCGTATGTCTCGGTCATCGAGCCAGCGGCGACGCCTTCCTCTTGCAGGTAGCCCGGCACTTCGCGATTGCCGATCTTGCCGGCTGCGTAGCGCGCACGGATCATCGTGTGCGTGACTTCACCGCGCGTGGGCACGTGCAAGCCGCGGAGCACCTGCACCTTTTCGCTACGCACAGCTTCTGCATCGAGTGAAGCAGGCGGTTCCATCGCGATGAGCGATAGGACCTGCAGCATGTGGTTTTGAAGCATGTCGCGCAGCGCGCCCGTCGTGTCGTAGTAACCGCCGCGCCCGCTTTCCATGCCGAGATCTTCAGCAACGGTGATCTGCACGTGCTCGACGTGATGGCGGTTCCATAGGGGCTCGAAAATGGCGTTGTGAAAACGGAAGCCGATCAGATTCTGGACCGTCTCTTTTCCCAGATAGTGATCGATGCGGTAGATCTGATCTTCGCGAAGCGATTCGTGCAAATCGCGGTTGAGCTCGCGCGCGCTGGCGAGGTTGTGGCCAAATGGCTTCTCGACAATCACGCGGCGCCACGAAACCTTCTCGCCTTCGCGCATCTGCAAAAGGCCGCCCGCGGCAAGGTGCAGAACTGTCGGCGCGAAAAGCTCCGGCTTCAATGAAAGATAGAAGAGACGGCCTGCTTCTCTACCACCGGGGAGTGAATCAAGCTTGGCGGAGAGCTTCGTGAGATCGTCTGGCTCACTCACATCGCCCTGCAAATAGTGCACACGCGGCGCGAGCTCGTCGAAGGCACTTCGAAGATCCTCCGGCATCATTTCGCGAATGTCGGCACGGAATGAGTCATCCGTTTTAGGACGTCGCGCGAGGCCAACGACCGAGAATCCTGCTTGTGGTTTGTTCTTACCAGCCAGGCTGGCAAGTGCGGGCATGAGCTTGCGCAACGTGAGATCACCGCTCGCACCAAAGATCACGACCTGGGAGGGAACCGACATGGCCGGAGCATACACAAGTTCGATTTGCTTGACTCGCATTGGATGCGCATGCAGCGTGGTTCTCCATGAAGAATCCTTCGCTTTTTGTGCTGGTTGCGGCGCTGCTCGTTGGGGGGCCTGCTTGCAGCGACGAAAATACTCCGCCAGGTAACGATGCCGGCGCGCTGCGTGATGCGGGTGCGAGCGATGCGAATCTATTCGATGCCGGGATGAGCGACGCGTCGGCGATGGACGCAGCGGCCGACGCGGGTGCCGAAGATGCCGCCGCCGTCGATCTCTCTGAGTTCGACTCAGGCGCCATGGAGCGACATCTTCCGCGTGGTTCGGTCACAGTGCGCAGCAGTCACCACGGTGCGGTGCAAGAAGGCTTTGCATCAGCGAGTTTCATCGCGGCGCTTCCCGACGGCGCGTGTGTCGTCTCGCATCCGAGCGACGCGTGCGAGTACCTATCCTGTCCTTCGCTCGAGACGACACCGGCAGACTCCGGCGACATTACGGTGAGCGGAATCGCAAGCCCCCTGCTCCTATTTCCGAACGTCGAGCACATCTACAACATCTTCCGCGCAACAACCGCGCTGTGGGAGGGCGGAGAGACCATCACGATTTCAAGTGTCGGCAATGATGATGTCGGGCAAGTGCCTCCATTCTCGACCGCACTGGCCGCGCCCAGCGAAGTGATGATCACGATGCCTGCCTTGAGCAGCTCGGCGGCGGTTATCATTAACCGGGCCGAAGATTTTCACGTGGCGTGGACGGGAAGCTCGGCGGGTGAGCTCGTGGTCGAGATCGCCAACGTCGATACAGGGATTCAATCGTTGAATTGCCGTTTTCCTGTGATCGCCGGCAGCGCGACCGTTCCCGCAGCAGCGCTTTCGAGCTTGGCTGCGACGACGTCCGCGACATTGCAGATACGAACCGAAGACTCCGATCTGCTCTTTGTGGATGATTGGGAGATCCGCGTCGTCACTCGCACGCTCGGATACGGCGCGGACGATACGATTGCTGCGCAGACGGCGCAGATCAACTAGTACCTCACGGTGCGGTCCGCGCTAGGATGCGCGTGCTGTGATTCATCTCGTCTATTCCAATCGAACGGAGGAGCTGCTGGGCGCGCTTTCGGCGCGCGTCGCCGAGGTGCGCGGTCAGACGAGTCTTTACTCAGCGCTGCATATCGTCGTTCCGAATCCGAATGTCGAAGCGTATCTAAAGCAGGGCCTCGCTGAGAGCTTAGGGATCGCTGCGAACTTGCGCACCTGCTTTTTGGCGACGCTGGTTCGTGATCTCCTGCGTGATGCTGCGCCGGATGTGCGGGTGATCGATCGACGTCTTCTTGAAGGGCAAGTGCTGGCCGTCCTGCTCGATGCACAGGCGATGTCGCACCCCGAGTTGGAAGCTGCGCGGGCATGGCTTTCGGCGAGCGGTGAGTCGAGAGGCGCGATGGACGAGCGGCGCTTTCAACTCGCGATGCAACTCGCGCGCCTCTTCGACGAGTACGCCGGGGCACGTCCCGAAATGCTCGACGCGTGGGCCACGCGGTTGACCTTCGAAGAGAAGACGGCGCGCGAAGTGGAACTTTGGCAACGCCGAGTGTGGCTGCAGGTGATGGAGCGCTTGCGCGCGCGCGAAATAGACGAGGGCGTCCGCTATCGGCTGTTGCGCGACGTCTTTCGGGGCCTCGCACCCACTAAGTTAAACGTTCCCGCGCACCTCTTCGTCTTCGGATTTTCCTATTTTCCGCGCGCCTACCACGTCTTTTTCGAGACGATCGCGCGGGCTTGCGACGTACACATCTACACGCTCAATCCTTGCCGCGAATTCTGGGAAGACAGCGGAAAAGACGAAGCGCCAGACATGCCGCTTCTGCGCCAGTGGGGGCGCCCGGGCCGCGACCACGTAGCAGCGCTGAATAAGCTCGCCGATTTTCAGTGGGATGATCGCTTCGCCGCGCCGCGCGCAGAGTCACTCTTGGCACACGTACAGAGTGATGTGCTCGAGCGCGCGACGGAACATCCAGCACCAACGCAACCGCTGGTCGATGCAAGCATCACGATCACCACCTGTCCGTCGATGCAGCGCGAAGCCGAGCACGTGGCCGCGCAAATCTGGGCGGCAGTGGCCGACTCTGAGAGTGGCGGAAGACCACTGCGATTTCACGAGATCGGCGTGTTTATCAATCCTGCCGAACGCGACGCCTATCTGTCGCATCTATCCACGGCGTTTCGTGACAACCACATGATTCCCCATCACGTGGTGGACCTGCCGCTTGCGATGGAGAGTCGCCTCGTAGAAGGGGTTGAGCTTCTGCTCGCATTGCCGAACGGACGCTTTGGTCGCGCGGAAATGTTGCGGGTGCTGACGCATCCAGCGTGTGCGGCGCGATACTCCGATGCAAACGTTTCACGTTGGGTGGAGACGGTCGACGCGCTGTCGATCATGCACGGCGCCGATCGTAGCGATCATGCCGGTAGCTATATTGAGAGCGATTCGTTCAACTGGGATCAGGGCATCAAGCGAATCGCGCTCGGCGCATTCA
This sequence comes from Sandaracinaceae bacterium, assembly GCA_016712745.1. Taxonomy (GTDB): domain Bacteria; phylum Myxococcota_A; class Polyangia; order Polyangiales; family JADJQN01; genus JADJQN01. Next base: position 715,942 of record JADJQN010000003.1, on the reverse strand, counting down.
TGAACAGCGACGGTGACGCCCCATATATCGATGGCGAAAACGCTTACTCGCCGCTTGAGCTTTCGGAATCTGATCGTGCCAATGCTGCGCTCCTGGGCACCGCGGTACGAGCCCTTGTCGCGGACGTACGCCACGCGATGGGAGCCGCGCTCACCATACAGGAATGGGCTGTATTTCTGCGCAATTTTGTAAAGAGCCATCTCGGCGCCCGCGACGAAAGCGATGAGCGCGATCTAACGGTCTGCCTGAGAGCGATCGACGAGCTTGCCGAGATCGACGTCGACGGAACGCGCGTTTCATTTCGCATCGCCTATGGGTTTGCGATGGGCAAGCTTGCGGGCCTGGGAGCGCGGCGGGGCCCGTTTCTGGAAGGTGGCGTAGTCGTCTCTTCATTCTTTCCGATGCGTGCGATTCCCTTTCGTGTGGTTTTCGCTTTGGGACTTGGCGAGGGAAAGTTCCCCGCGCCTGCGATAGTGAATCCACTCGACCTGCGCACCTTTCATCGCATCGCAGGCGACGTCACCCAACGCGAACAGGACAAGTATCTGTTTCTTGAGACGCTCTTGTGCGCGCGCGACACGATCGCTTTGTCGTTTGTGGCGCGGGATGAGCTCACGGGTGATGCGCGCGAGCCGTCGATTGTCGTGCGTGACCTCTTCGCTTACCTGCAAGCACGCTACAGCCTGAGCCAGGCGATGCCGGAACCGGAGCCGCTGCGCCGCTACGACGCGCGTAACGTCGAGCTGCCTTCTCGTATCTTACCCGATGAGGCCCGACGCGAAGCGTTCGTCGCTAAACTGGCCAACGAAGTGCGCGTAAGCTGGAACGGTCCGATAACGATCGAGCAAGTACGCGAGCAGCTCGACGAAGCCGCGCGTCAACGTTTGGACGCGACCCTTGGTATTCATGCGCGCGAACGCCAGGTCATGCCGACTCGGGATCGCATTCGCGTTTCGATTTCGGCGCTGCGTCAGTTTCTTGAGTGTCAGGTGCAGGGCTACGCGAAGTTCCATTTTGGTGATCGCGAAGACGAGAGCGAAGAAGACATCGCGACGCTCGAGAACGAGCCGTTCGCACACAAGCTCATGCATAAGGCTCCATTTTTGAGGCGCGTTTGGACCGATGCGCATGCGGCGGACGTCGAACCCAAAGCCGTGCTCGCGCAGCAGGTCGCGCGTCTTACCCGCCTAGGCGAGTGGCCGGTGGGCGTGTTTGGTCGCGCCGAGCTTGCGCGCGCTGAAGAGGCTCTGTCGCTATGGACACAGAACCTCGCTCTCGAAGGTCTGTCGGCCCCGCCGTTTCGATCGCACTACGTTGGGCCGGTGGACGAGCAGGATAGGGAATCCACCAATCACCCGAGTCTGCTTTTGTCGCTTCCCGACAACGCCGGTCAGGCCGCACGTGAAGTGGAAATCGTCGGCCGGATCAACGCGACGGACCAGTCAACCGCGACCTACCTTCATCTCATCGCGACGACGTCCACGAAACCCGACATCGATCGCTACAAGCGGGAAGCTGCGCTACGGCTTACGCTGGAGAGCGCGCTCTATGCGGCCGCCACCAACACCACAAGTGACGCGCTCTACTTTGCTCCAGTGATTGCTAGCCGCGCGACCACGAAGTCGCATTTCAGTCGCGTCACTGGTTGGGCGCCTGACGATGCGCGAGCGTGGCTCTCTACTTTGGTTTTGGATTTACTGGGGGCTGCGCCGCGGCATCTCCTGCCTCACGAAGTGGTTTTCAAGTGGGCGAGCAAGCCTGACTCACTCTCGTTGAGTGACTCGATTCACGATCTCGTGGACGACTACGAGGCGGGTTCTCGCAACGCGCAGCACGCGAGCTTTGCCCGTGGACCCGTACGCCGGCTTGATGAGTTGCCCATGGTCGACGAAGCATCGTTGCGGGCGCTTGTGGCAAGGCGCTTTCAGCCGGTGCTATCGCGAAGGCTCGGTGAGAAATGAACGTCGTGCGGCTCGCAAAGCCCGATGTGCTCGGGAAAGTGCCCGAAACAGGCCATGTTGTGATTGAGGCCTCGGCTGGCACGGGTAAAACGTTCACCATCGAGCATCTCGTTCTCGACCTGCTCCTGCGGACCGAAACTCCGATCGATCAAATCTTGGTCGTGACGTTCACCGAGAAAGCCACGCTTGAGCTTCGTGCTCGCGTTCGCGACGCGATTGAGCGTTTCTTGCGGGCCGACACCGACTCAACATCCATGACGGAAAACACGCCGCATTGGCGGATCGACGCGGAGGCCCGCAAGCGTCTGAGCGCTGCACGCGACGCGTTTGATACAGCATCTGTTTCGACCATTCACGGATTCTGCCGAACTGTACTGCGCGATCGCGCGTTCGCGAGCCAGCGCTTGTTTGCGGAAAAGCAGATCTCGTTCGACGACGCATTTAGCGACGCGTTCTATGCCGCACTACGAAACGAGTTTGCGAACGAGCCGACGCTAAAGCGCGCTCTTTCGGTTTGGCTTACCGCAGGGCAGTCCGTGGCCACTCTTGAAAGCACATTGCGCGAGCTGGCGAAGGCAAAGGGCGATGTCGTCGTGGACTACGAGCCCGAAAAACTGTTGCGTGCGGCCAAGGCGTGCCTGCCAGCGATCGAACGATGGGGGCCGTTTGTTAAATCGACGACGGCCAAAGGCGCAGAGGATCGCGAGCATCTGGATCGCCTGAAGACCTGCATCGAACAAGCGCTGATCACGAGCGATGCCTTTCTCGTTGCCTGCGAAAACGAAATCGCTCACGGCGACGTGTCGGCTCTTGTCGCGCGAACGACTCAGAAAACACTCCCAGCAGGTATTCGGGAGGAATTCGCGGAGCTTTCGCGCTTTTTGCTCGGCGAAAAAGCGCTGTGCGCAAAATTTTTCTTGCCCGTTGTCTACCGACGCATGGAAGCGCGAAAGCGCAGCGAAGGTCTTTACGACTACGACGACATGCTCATCTTGGTGCGCAACGCATTGCTTGGGCCTGGTGGCGCGGCGCTTCGCGACACATTGCGCGCGCAGTACAAGGTCGCGCTCATCGACGAGTTTCAAGACACCGACGATGTTCAGTGGGAAATCTTCAAGCGCATCTTCTTCGATGAGAGCGACGGACACCGACTCTTCTTGGTTGGGGATCCGAAGCAAGCCATTTATGCCTTTCGTGGTGCCGACATCGCGACCTATCGACGAGCGTGCGGGGAGATTCTGCAGAATGGCGGCAAGCTGCTACGCCTCTCGCACAACTTTCGTTCGAGTGAGCGCATGATCGATGCCGCTCACCGTATTTTCGGGAATAACACCAACTTCTTTACCGGCAATAACCGTTACGACGAACCGGTCTCGGCCGGTGCGGGCGCTCCTCAACTTGTCGACCGCGACGGCAAAGAAGTGAGCGCGTTTCTTGTTCACGACTTCAGCGCGAACGCGCCGGCGACGAGCCGCGCCACCAAAGCAAGCGCTGCGCGAACCATCGCCGACGAGATCGCGATCTTGCTCGATCCCGAACGTGGCGTGAGGTTGCGTGATCGCCACGGCGAGCGGCCGCTTCGCGCGAGCGATATCTTCGTGCTCACGTTCAAGACCAACGAGAGCTTGTGGGTCGGTCGCACGCTGCGCGAACGGGGTATCCCTTACGCGTTCTTCAAGGATGACGGGCTCTTTCAAACCGAAGAAGCGCGTGATCTCTTCGACCTTTTTTCGGCGATCGCAAGGCCCAACGACCGCGGCTGCGTCTCGCGGGTCTTGTTGACGCCGTTCTTCGGCTTTTCGCTCGACGATGTGGCCCACGTGCCTCTGCGGTCGTCCGAGCACCCCGCACACAGACAGCTGTGGACATGGCGAAGGCTCATTGAAGACAAATCCTACGCCGCATTCTTCAGTTCAATTTTCGAAGACTCCGGGGTGATTCGCCGCAGCGTCTTTGAGAACAACGAGCGTTCGCTTACGAACTATCAGCAGATTGTCGAGCAGCTGACGCTACATGCTCAACGCTCACGCGCGACGATTGACGAGCTCGCGCGGCTCTTGTGGAGTTACATCACAGAGCAACAAGCGCCGCCCGGCGACGAAGATGACAAACAGCGCCTGCAGAGCGATCGAGATGCCGTGCAGATCATGACGGTGCACAAGTCCAAAGGTCTCGAAGCCGCGGTGGTGTTCTTGTTCGGTGGATACTTCGATCGCACCAGCGAAACGTTTTACACCTATCACAAAGACGACAAGCGCAAGATCTGGCCGGGCGCTGCCCCGACGTCGATCAAGGATCTGCACAAGGCCGAACGCGCCGAGGAAGTCGAGCGACTGCTCTACGTTGCACTTACCCGTGCCAAGGGCCGCTTCGTCCTTCACTATTTTGGCGAGCGGGATGGGAAATGGAACGGCGCGTACATGAAGCTTCACACGCATCTATCGCTGCTGCGTACGGAACACGCCACACTTTTTCAATGGCAGCAGTCGCTCGGCCTGGACGGAGCGGTCGCGACACCGCGCCTCGCCGAGCGTTCATTGGCGGTGCAAGCGGCTTGGCCGCCGGCATTTCAGCTCGGTGACGATTCGTCGCGTGCGGCATGCCTGCGATATGCCCATCGCGCGCCACTCATGACCAGTTACTCGCGCATTGCGCGTGCCAAGGCCAACGATGAGCGCGCGCGTATTGACGACCACGCGACTGAGCTTGCTCGCACCGAAACGTTGTCGACACCTGCAAAGGATGATCTGCCGCCTGGGATCACGACCGGCTTGTTCTTGCACGAGCTGCTCGAGTGCGTGGACATCGAGGCGCTTCGGGCGGCGAAATCGATCGCGCAGTTCCGCATTGACGAGCGTATCGCCCGTCTGATCACTCACACGCTCGCCCGGTACGGCATTGACTCGCGTCATCGTGCGCACGCCGAGCGTGTCCTCTTTGAGGCCATGACTCGCGAGATTTCACTCGGCGATAGGCGCATCGCAGGATTGACTTCGGCCAGCCAGCACCTGCGCGAACCGGAGTTCATCTATCCCATTCCTGAAGCGGCGCATCGGCTTCTGTCCACCGCGGGCGCCGAGTCCGCACGCTTCTCCGTCGAACGCGGCTACGTGAAGGGCTACATCGATCTGATCTTCGAACACGAGGGGCGCTCGTACGTGCTCGATTGGAAGAGCGACACGCTACCGAGCTACGACAGCGCGAGCGTACGCACGCACGCCGAGGCGCACTATGGCGTTCAAGCGCGACTCTATGCGATTGCCCTGGTGCGCATGTTGCAAATTGAAACGGCCGCAGACTACGAGCGTTCGTTTGGCGGGCTCGTCTATTTCTTCCTGCGCAGTGGAGGCGGGGAGGGCGTGTACTTCGTGCGCCCGACGTTCAGTGAGCTTGGAACGTGGGAGCGCGAACTCGTCGCTCGGGAGCAGTGGGGATGATCTACGTAAACGCCGAAGACGACGTCGTGGACGCGTTCTTCGCCGGCGAGCTCGTGCGATTGTGCCCGGCCGCCAGCAGCGCGCAGAAACGCACGCTTCACCTTCTTGTGCAGGCCTCTTTAGCGAGTGACCGCTCGGGAAGCACCCGGCTTCCGCTGAGCGGTGAAGCGTCAATATTGGAAGATCATGTCCGGGCCCTCGGAGCGAGCGGCGATGAGATTGCTTCGGTGCGAGAGTTCGCCGACTCACTCGTCCAACACATCGCGCTGCCCTTTGCGCGAGTCTTTGGCACCGCTGCCGATCGCAAGCCTCTTTTAGTTGTCGACGACTGCCTTTACCACGAGCGTGTCTACGTTCTAGAGAGCGCCTTTGTCGCTGCGCTTCGTGACCGTTTCAACACGAAGTCGGTCGCTCCCATGGCTGCGCTGGCGGATGCGATCTCAAGCATCGAAAAAAGCACGGCGCTCTCGTCCGAGCAGAAGCGCGGCGTCGAGCGCGCGCTCACCTCGCCGTTCACGCTGATCACCGGCGGACCCGGCACCGGAAAGACAGCGCTCGCGGTCTCTATCCTCCGCGCGCTCGCGCGCTTGCGCGTGCCCATGACTGACGTGGCCGTGGCCGCCCCGACCGGGCGCGCTGCGCAACGCATGGTCGACGCCATGTCGCGCTCGCTCCGCGCTCTGCCCTCACCGCAAGAGTCCGATGCACTCTTGCTTGCGTCGCTACCCGCCCCGTCCACGCTGCACCGATTGCTCGAGTATTCACAGCGCGCAGAACGTTTTCAGCGTCACGAGCGCAATCCGATCCCTGCCAAATACGTGATCGTCGACGAAGGCTCGATGATCGACCTTGTACTCGCGACGCGGCTCGTCCGTTCGCTGCGAAGCGATGCACATCTCATCTTGTTAGGGGACGCGCAGCAGCTTCCTTCCGTGGAAACTGGAGCCGTGTTTCGCGACCTTGTGCGCGCTGCGGAAGGGCAGCAGGGCCTGCCTCATTTGATTCGTCTGACCAAGAGTTATCGAATGGATCTCGCGTCTGAAAGCGGCAAGCACGTGTTCGATTTCGCCGCGCACGTGCTCCTCGGCGATGTCGAACGAGCGGTCACGCACGCGCACACGCGCAAGCGTGCAGCTGAGATTGGCTGGCAAGGCGTGGAGCACATCGCAGTTGCCGAAGCCGCGCACGCGGTGGACCGGTTCTTCGACGAGCACTTGGCGCTGCCTTCGTCTCTGGCGGAGCGTGCGTCTCACACTTTCTTGCTCGACCGCAGCGGTGAGCTTCGTGCCAATGATGCCGAAAACGTTCGATCCCTGCTCACGCACTACGACAGCGCCCGTGTGCTCACCGCCACACGCGCCGAAGGCAACGAGCTAAGCGCGGCACGAGTGAACAGGCGACTTCATGCGCGTGCGCTCGCCGCCGCCGGATCACGTCTGAGCGATGCTGGCGACGAAGTCGAGCTACAGCGCGGCCAGCCAGTGATGATGCAACGCAACGATTACGCGCGTGGCTTGTTCAACGGGGATCAGGGCGTCGTGCTGCGCGTGCTAGCGCACGGTTTTAGTGAGCCACACGACGCGTGTGTGTTCGCGACAAGCAGCGGTCTCATCGCATCGCCTCTCGACTCCATTAAGAACGACATCGCGCTTTCGTACGCAACGACCGTGCACAAAGCGCAGGGCTCGGAGTTTGATCGCGTACTGGTGCTCTTGCCGAATGCAAATCTGCCGATCCTCACGCGCGACCTTCTTTACACCGCGGTTACACGTGCCCGAACGTCGGTGGTCTTGGTGGCGGACCCCGAATCTCTCGCGCGAACCGTGTCTCGCCGCACAGAGCGCTTCTCGGGGGTGGCCGAACGGCTATTGCCCGAGGCTTTTTCCCTCTTGTAAGGCGCCCCCCGATCAGAGCTACCATGCGTAGCTCGTTACGCACCCCTGTTAAGGAGAGATGGACGCATGGCCAAAGATACGCTCACGGTAACCGACAACCGCACCGGCAAATCCTACGAGTTGCCCGTGACCAACGGCACCGTCCGCGCGATGGACTTGCGTCAGATCCGTACGAGCGAAGACGACTTCGGTCTCATGACCTACGACCCGGCGTTCACCAACACCGCGTCCTGCGTCAGCCGCATCACCTTCATCGACGGCGACAAAGGCATCCTTCGCTATCGCGGCATTCCGATCGACGAGCTCGCCGAGAAGGCCACCTACCTTGAAGTCGCGTACCTCTTGATTCACGGCGAGTTGCCGACGCGCACCGAGCTCGACTCGTTCGTGCACAACATTACCTTCCACACGATGGTTCACGAGAATATCCGTGAGCTCATGGATGGCTTTCGTTACGACGCGCATCCGATGGGAATGCTTACCAGCACGGTCGCTGCGCTCTCGACGTTCTATCCCGACGCGACTGACGTGCACGACGCCGACTCGCGCATGCTTCAGATGCACCGCATCGTGGCGAAGATGCCGACGCTTGCGGCGTTCGCGTATCGCCACCGTCGTGGTCTGCCGTGCGTCTACCCGGACAACGAGCTCAGCTTCGCTGGAAATTTCTTGGCGATGCTCTTCAAGATGGCCGAGCGTCGTTACCAGCCGAATCCCGCAGTGGAAAAGGCGCTCGATGTACTTTTCATCTTGCACGCCGATCACGAACAGAACTGTTCGACGAACGCGATGCGCGGCGTCGGCTCCTCGCAAGTTGATCCCTACAGCGCAACCGCTGCAGCATGCGCCGCGTTGTATGGCCCGCTTCACGGCGGAGCAAACGAGCAGGCGATTCGCATGCTCCAAGAGATCGGCAGCGTCAACAACATCCCCGAGTTCATCAAGAAGGTGAAGGGCGGCGAAGGACGCTTGATGGGCTTCGGGCATCGCGTCTACAAGAACTACGATCCGCGCGCCAAGGTCATCAAGAAGCTCGCCTACGAAGTCTTCGACGCCGTTGGCAAGAACCCGCTCATCGACATCGCGATCGAGCTCGAGCGCATCGCGCTTGAAGACGAGTACTTCGTGAAGCGTAAGCTTTACCCGAACGTCGATTTCTACTCCGGCATCATCTATCAAGCGATGGGCTTGCCGATGGACATGTTCCCGGTCCTCTTCGCCATCGGCCGCAGCGCCGGCTGGCTTGCACAGTGGCGCGAGATGCTCGAAGACGACGAGCAGAAGATTGCGCGCCCGCGTCAGATCTATCTCGGCGAGGAGCTTCGCAGCTACGTTCCGATCTCCGAGCGCGACAACGGCTTCGTTGCCAAGCCGGCGCGTCCGACCAAGACGCCGTAACTGCACAACCTGCGTGCCGAAGCGGTTCGGAGACTTGAACCGCCAAGGCGCCAGTGACGCCAGCGAGAAGGAACGCGAAGCGCGATCCTTAACCAGAAAGTCTTTTGTGCGCGAACGCGCTGGGGCGTCGGCGCGCGGACTAACTCACTAACGCAACTTCGGCGTCGACGGAGACACACGCTGAATGTATGGGTGGTGTGGTTCATTAAGAACCACGCGTGGAGCGACTGCGTTCGAGGCGGTCTTCTAGAGTTCCGATTCGGTCCTGTAGATCTTCGAGTGCGTCTAGCTCCGGGCTCACTTCAACAACTGCCGGTGAAGCACGCAGATCCACAAGCTCTTTCTCGATTGCGCTGATGCGCACGGCATTGATTGCATCCTCCTGCGTGCTTGCGCGCTGGAGTCGATACTTGATCACGCTCGAAGCTACGTATGCGGCCACGAAGCCGCCACATACGATGCCAATCACGGAGAATCCGACATTGCTTTCGCGAAGCTTGTCCGCATTGTATGTGTAGGTGGGACCGAAGATCATATCCAGTAGCCAAGAGCCGGCAACGTAAAACAGAAAGCCACCGCCAATGCCCAGGCCGACGAGTAGCATCGGTATCCAGCCATACTTCGCAGACGCAATCTCCTTCGGAAGTTGCATCCCCGACAGGAACTTCTGTTCTTCCTCGAGCGCGCGAATGCGTTCCCTGCGCTCGGCTTCTGCGAGCGCTTTCTCGAGTGCAGCCACACGCATTCGCGCGGCTTCGTTGGCACTACGGAACGGGTTGGTCACGCGCACCAGATTAGTTTGGCGGCATGCCGAGGGCAATGCGCTACGATCTCACCGTGGCCTTAGACGACACACTCGCATCACGAGCCCAAGCGCTGCGAACAACTCTCGGAAGAGACTCCCAGCCACGCCATGCATAATCCCGAAAGCGTTCGAACCTCTCAACATCAAATGTGAAATGGGACTTCGCACTTGGGCTGACTTGTAGACAGGGGGCCTCCCACCCGCTTCGCACCGGGTTCAAGAACCACTGTTTATAGTGGCTAAGCACCCGTATGCGTCGCGCGCTCTGCTGTCGTATTCTTCTTGTGCTAGTCGACCACGCGAGACCGCCGCGTCATTGAAGCTGAAACTGCGCCATGAAAAACGAAGAGCCGACGCAGAGCGAAGAGTCAAAGAAGAGCGGCGAGCCCCCCAAGAAGGCTGAACCTGGTGCGTCGTTTACGGCACTGGTCGTCCTAGTCTTCTGCGGCGGTCCGATTGCCATCGGCGGGTTGATCTACTTGGCCAACCGATGGATCTTTACGGACACGGAGCTTGCAGCGTTTCGCTTTGCGAACAACGAAGCGACAGGCACTGTCGATGCTCCTTCGTCTGAGATACTGGTGTTCCGCCTTGATGCGGAATGCGATACGCAAATGCGCGGAAGCGAATTCAGCGACGAGCTTTTTCGAAGCCGAATTTCGATTCGCGTCGAAGACCGTGGCGGAGCCGTTCAAACGGTGACGTGCGGTGGCTACGACAACAACGCGTCCGTCACTCACTCAAGCGAGCTGCGGCGCCGCCCCAAGCTGGACGGCATCCCACTAGACTGCGACGTAACTCCTAGGTTCGCGGGTCCCGTCGTCATCCGTGCCTCGGCATCATGGAACGGTGCCCACGTCCGTTCAGCAACGCTGCATGTCACACAGTGACTTCAGAAACGTCTCGCCGTTGTCGGAGAAGCGCGTTTATGCGGGCGATCCCCATGAAGAAGCCGAGCGCGAAGGGTGGTTCACGCACATCGCCGCAAGCTGCGCCGACGATCCGCTGGACCACGTCTCTGCAGAAGTCGACTGCGAGTGAGTGCGGCGCTAGTGTGTCCGCACAAACTGCTTTCTCCGCGAGGGAAGTGTTCGATGCAGACGATTGTTGATTTCCTTGAGGACAGAATTTCTGCGCAAGCCTTTTTTGAGCGCCTGATCGGCGACAAGGCGTTGCAGGAGCTACTCGGGGCAGAGAATAGCCTGCCTCCGTACACGAATACTGGCTCGTTGCTGGTTTATCTTCTCGAAGGACGTGCGGAAGACTTGCGCTTCTTGATCAACGCACGTGATGCGCTTCGACAATTTCTGGTTCGAGCGGGCGTTGCGTTTGCGCACTCGACGAAGCTGAACGAATTGTACGAGGCCATCCTCGACGCCCAGCCCAAGTGGATCGAGTTTTCCACTGCGTACATGCAATCTCTTGCTTCGGTATTGGATATCGAGCGCGAATCGAAAGCCGTGATCAAAGCCAAACTCAAAGCAGCGTTCGCTGCCGACTTTCGCTGCCTCGGTCCCAAGCCTCGGTGGTTGCAATCGCCGAGCTGGCCAACGGAAAACGGCAAGCCCCTCGTGTTCGTGGGCGACCTCGACACCTCTGCAATCGCACACCACAAAGCACGGGTCTATGTCTTTTGCGACCCCGAGACGCGCGTGTATCGCTTCGTTGAACAAGCCGCGTGAGGTGCGTTAGAGCGTGGTTGTTCCAGGCATGCTTCGTCGCGCGCCAGAACAGCAAGGAGAGCAAGCCGACAACTCAATGCCGGACGCAGGCGCGTCTCTTTTCTCCTTCGACTAGGTGTCGCTTGCGAGCAACGTTCATCGAAGTAAACAAGCCCGTAGAACAGAGAGGAAATCGTTCCGCCAAGGGTCGTGCAATCCTTCAGCCCGGATCCGACATGAAGGGACCGGTCTGCAATAACAAGAAGAGATAGTGCAGATCCCTGCGCGTGATACCTGCAGCGCAATCTGCCACCAGGGCACTCGCGACAAGAAAGATCACGATGATCAGTCCGTTTGATTCTAGAGCTTTCCGATTCATGAGCGCAGCATGCGATTTCGACGCCGACGTCACGTCACATTCCCGTGAGCGGTTCGAGCAGACCAACGACCGGTCGCAAAATGCCGAAATGCCGAAACCTGGCCGATGCAAATGCGCACGGACCTCGGAAGAGACTTCGGGACGGGCCGTCTACAATTCCGAAAGCGTCCCAACAACTCGACATCACGGCATAGGTTGGACGTCGCACGTGGGAGGATGGGTAAACCTCCGCCTCATCCGCTGCCGAGCGCGCTTCGGAGAAGCGCGTCTATGCGGGCTATCCCCTCGGATTCCAACGTCTGCCCTCGTGATCGATGCACAGGCGGTGCCCGCTGCGATGCGGCAGCAGGATTGCGAGCCTATCTGGGGTGATGCACGCTTCGGCAATGGCGATTTGCAGAGTTGTAGCCACGATGGCGGTAGCGTTGCCTCATGTCATGCGCCCCACGACTGTTCACAGCGTAGCGTTCGTCCTTGGTCGTGTCGCGTGCGGGTCAACTGCGGCGCCACTGGCACAACAAACCACAACCCTCGCTTCCCACAGCGCTCGCGAGGACGCATGACGAAAAGCACGATCCGCGTCACCGCCTATTTCAACATCGGCGACGTCGTCTTGATGGGCAAGTACAAGAATGCTCGCGGCGTGATCGTCGGGTTCGGTGAGGACAAGTGGGGGAACCCGACGGTGGAGATCGAGCCGGCGCCCAAAGGTCGGAAGCAGAACCGCGTTATCGGCCTATTCAAAATCTGGCGCGCCGACGTGAAGGAAGGAGCCATGAAGCAGCTCGCGGACGTGCGGCCCGTTCGAGCGCCGCGAAGCACACCCAAGAAGTGAGCAGCACGCATCACTAAAGCGTTCCGCCGACCGCGAACTGCGCGTAGGGGAACACCTGCTGAAAACGCACGTCTTCGCACTCCGAATCGCATACCGGTGCGACCGAAAAGTCCGCAATAGGAACCTCGAATCCGGCACTGACACGGGTGTAGAGACCGCGCGCCGAGCGTCGTTCCCACGCGACTTCAAAGTTTCCAAATGCGCGAAACCGAAACGTGCGGGTGCGATCGAGTCCGCCTCCCCAATCCAGAATCGGATAGCGACCAAAGACGTCGTCATCGACTTCATGATCGACATTGCGACCTCCAGAAAGGCCGAGACCGATTCCAAGAGCGCTGTGCCCCATCACCGTGCGCAAGCGTGTCATGAAACCAAACTGCGGACCGTCTTGATGCACACCGATGCCCGCCGTGATTCCGATCTCCGGAACGGGCGCGTACTCCGCTTCAAGTGCAAAGAAGCCCAGAGGCCCGAGCAAAGCCACATCGACAGTCAGATGTGAATCCCACGACGGCGCTGGCGCATACGGCTCGGGTTCATGTTGCTGAGCGTGCGCGGTGTTTGCGATCAAGAGATACGCAACGAGAAGGAGAAAAGCGCGAAGCGGATGAGACATGAACGCAGCCCTTCGCAAGGCCCGTGCCGCGTGCCTGGCGCGCGAAAACAGGCGCGTCATCGACTACGCACCGTGCGCGGGTGTGCTCAGTCGTGCAGGCGTATGCACATTGAAGTGCACACGGTCGACGCAGAGTACACCGCATTTCCCGTCGACTCTGTGCCGCACGCGCATTGCATTTGGATCCGTTGACGCATGCTTCTCGCGTCAGGAAGGCCTTGCACATATGCAGTCGATTCAAGCTCAGGAGCTGCTCGTCGGAAAGAGACTTCGGGACGGGCCGTCCATAATTCCGAAAACATCGCAACAACTCGACCTCACGGCATAAGTTGGTCTTCGCACTTGCGGTGACTTGTAAACGTGGGTCGCCACCGTCCTCGAGCGCGCTTCCTAAAGATGCGTTTATATCGGCTATCCGCCGGACCCAAGCATGGTTATGCCTTGTCGCGACCGGGATCCAGATTTCGAGTCTCGTGTTGCTTACCGCGTGCGGTTCTCACGCCGGATCTCAGTCTCCAATTCTCGCGCGCGCGGTAGCCGCGCCACGGGCTCGGCCAGCTGACCAATCGAGCCCAAGCTCGTCACCCAATTCGTCGGCAGCACCTGACGCCGTGGCCACCAGCTTCCCTTCGGAACCGACGGAAACTACGTTGAGTGACGGGATCGTTGAACTGCGCATGGTTCTTCGTGGGCAGAGTGGTGACTCTGCAAGTTGCTTCACCGAGTTCGTGTCGCGGTCGAATTGGCCTCAGCTCATTTTGATGCGGCCTGCCGACCGCGGAAGAAGACCGGACAGTTATTATCAGCGGCCGGAACAGCGGCCTGACGGGTTCTTTGGAACGGGGGCGCGAGCGATTCTGGATGAGCACGACAATCCTGCAGCGGCTCGTCTCGCGATTGGCCAACTTCGTAGAGTTGTCGACGGGATCACTCCGTTCCGCACGGACGGTTGCGACCACGCGTTCTCGCCCGAGCTGCGCGAGCCGATGCTCGCGTACTTGGCTCGCGTTGCGCAGCTCCAGCACGATGAGCACGCAGCCAGATTCGTTGCGGATGCAGCGACGGATCCCAACAGCAGCGATTTTCTCATGCACGTCGGGATGCACGGAGAGAATCGCATCGCTCCTTCCGTGCGGATTGAGAACGGCGCTCGAGTGAGTGTCGCGTGGGTGATCGTGATCTCTCCCGTGCGGCGCATATCGGAGATGCCCACGTTGCAAGAAGAGATGCGTACGATGGGCGTACGATCGGTCTCTGATCTCGTCACGCATGCTCGAACGGAAGCCGACAAGGCGAAGAGTGCGCCTAGAAATCACACCGGACGATCAACGCCTCTATCATCGACGGTGTGTGCTCGGCGCATTCGCATCGTTCGTGACTATTGGTATGGCGACCCTGGTCAATAACGGAGTCGACTCGTCCGCCATGCTCATCGGGCCTCCAGCTCTTGCGCTTGCGAGTCTCATCGCCTTGCCATGGCATCTCGTTCGCCTGGTCGCGGTATCGAAATCAGTGGTGTAGAAAGCCGCGTCCTGTTCTGAGAGTGACGCGCGAGCAGACTTTTTGGCCGTCAGTACGAGTTTCGATAACGGATTGATCGACGGTCTCTTTCGCGTTCGCGGCAAATCGGAAGGACACATGGACGTGGTGGTCGAGGCGCATTTTCAAGACGGTCGCGCGCACGGCCCGTTCCACACTACACTCAATGGAATCACTGACGTGTTTGATCTCACGCTCGGCCAGTATACAGAAGGCATTCCCACTGGACGGTGGATCAATGCAAGCCATGGCAATCAGTGCGCGCTCGAGCAAGGCGATTGCGACGTGCAATGCGTCGAATACGTCCGCACCGGCCCCGCCCACGCTGGTGCCTTCGACCTGTTCGGAGAAAGCGTCTCTATTTCCGATGACGGCGACACGCTCGCCGTCGGCGCCAACTCGGAAGCCAGCGCCGCCACTGGTATCAACGGAAACTAAGCCGACAACTCACTCGCAAGTGCTGGAGCTGCCTACGTGGTCACGCGCTCGGGCAGCGTTTGGACGCAACAGGCGTATATCAAAGCGTCGAACACGGGCGCTGACTTTTTTGGCAAATCGATCGCGCTCAGCGGAGACGGCAACCGGTTGACGGTTGGCGCAAGCCGCGAGGCGAGGTCGGCGAACGTTGTGGCGCGGACTGCAACTGGACCGCTCAGACGGGCTGCGCGAAGGACAAACATGTACCGTGCGATTCGGCGCCGTTGAGTAGGTGACGGTGGCGCTGCAAGCCGGTACCATGCGGCATAGGGAGTTTTCGTGAACCACTTGTCTCTCGTTCTCATCGGTTGCCTCCTGCTGCCATTGAGTGCCTGCTCGGACGCCGCGCGCAGTGACGCCTGCGTTCCCGGAAGTGCAACGGCCTGCGTGTGCGCTGGCGGAGGCGTAGGCACAGCCGTGTGTGCCGCAGATCGGACGGTCGGAGCGTGCACTTGCAATGGCGCAGCTATCGATTCGGGCCTCGCAGTAGATCTTGGCGCCTCGACGGACTCCTCCGTTAGTACTGACACGAGCGTCCCCGGCAGCGACCTTGGCGTGCTCCCGACTGACCTCGGCGTTGTGGATTCGTCGGTGGACGCGGGCTGCACGAGCCCGACGCAGTGCAACGACCGCAACGCGTGCACCACCGATAGTTGCGTGCACGGCGCATGCGTTTTCGCTCCGATGAGCCTCTCGGCATGCGACGACTCCAATCCGTGCACCACGGACTCGTGCTCAACTGCATCCGGCTGTGTACACGCGGCGAACACGGCGTCGTGCAACGACGGCCACTACTGCACCATCAGCGATCACTGCAGCGGCGGCTCGTGCACAGGCACAGCGATGAACTGCGGAACGGGTTGCGTTTGCAGTGAGTCGAGTTTGGCGTGCGTCGAAGACACATCAGGTTTCCGGCCCGCCCTTCCGCCTACGTGTCTCGTACCCGCAGAATCCTAGTGTGTTGATTGCGCGTTACGGGACGCGGAATCAATGCGAGCGCGACCCCACGGATCATTGGCAGCGCTGCCGATGCGACAGGAGTTTCTGAAGCGCGGTCGGCAACGGTCGCGACGTCTAATGAACCCTGGTCAGCGATCGCGTTTCGCGCGCGTCGCCGAAGTGCGCGACTCTTCGTCTTGGTTCGCGCCCGTGAAGAGTCCGATGAACCACGACAGCACACTCACGACAAGAGCGCCGAGTATCGCGGGAACGAGGCCGCTCACACCGAAGCCCGGCACCAAAAACGCGGCGAGCCCAAACGCGATGCCGTTCACCACAAGGTAGAAGATGCCTAGCGTCAAAATTGTGATCGGAAACGTAAGGAAGTGAAGCACCGGCCTCACGCTCGCGTTGATCAAGCCAAGCACGAGTGCGGCCACCGCGAGCGCGGTGAGCGAGTGGATCGCGATCCCCGGAATCAACTTGGCGGCGACCCAAAGCCCAATCGCTACCGTTGACCAGTGCACTAGAAACTTCGTCATGCGCCTAGCTTAGCGCGACGTGATGCGTGCCGAAACCGCGATGCTGATGACCCCCGGAAAGAGGAGACCAGATTGGTCTCTCGAGAAGCAGACGACATCGGTGAGCCTATTTCACTATTTCACCGATCGTCCCCGAATCTTCGGCGTGGATGCGAATGCCGTGTTGGCCTTTGCGGTTTTTACTTGCCGCCAGCGGCGGCGCTCGGCGCGACAGGTCCGGCGGCGCACTCGGGCGCATTTTCCGCGATGGAGCGAAATGCTTCGAGGGATTGTGCGCACGCGGACTCCCCCATGGGATTGACGCCCGCCATGCGCACCGCAGAACATGCCTGTGCAGCTTGCGCGGCCGGGGCGTGTGACGCGCGCATTGCCGCCTCGCAACAAGAAAGAGCACGTGCGCACGTGGGTGATGCGGCCTCATGCGATTCGCATGCAGCGGGCACTTGGCCTGTGCCGCCCGCCTGTGTGACCGCCACGTACGCGTTGGTGCGGTATCCCGCGAGCATGCTCGGGCAGACTTGATCCGCCATCGGTGTCCGCTCGGCGATTGCGATTGAGTCGCAAGATTGGCGCGTATGCCCCGCGGGCGCGTTTGGCATTTCGGCGAGCGCGATGCAGCACGCACGCGCAGCGCCGCAGGAAGAAGCAGCCGCTGCGCTCGGCGCGTTGTTCATGCCGGGAATGTTCGGAAGCGCGGGAGCGCCTGCAGCATCGGATGGCTGCGCCGGTGCCGGCGCAGCACTGGTAAGGTAGAAAGCCGCGCCCGCAGCCCCAAGCACGACGAGCACACCCAAACAACCAATACCCGCAATCACAGCGACCTTCGCACTGCCTTCGTGTCGTTTACGCATTTTCCCCCCGACCAATGCGTGTATCGCACCGGAGAAAATTCTGCGAGGTGAAATCGCGCACCTCGCCCGGCCTGGTATTGTCATGACGATGAATATAACGAGACTGGGGCCGGGAGATGAGGCGCGCGCCCACGAGATGGTCACAACGATGGCCGCCGTGTTTGAGGAAGACTGCGCGGCGTTCAACTACGAACACATGCGTGAGCTCCTTCAGCGAGGCGACTTCTGGGCGGTCGCGGCGATCGAGAGCGACGCGGTTATCGGGGCATCACCGCATATGCCTTGCCGATGACGCGAACCCGGAGCACCGAGTTATTCATCTATGACGTCGCCGTGCGATCCGATCGACAGCGTTTAGGTGTAGGTCGTGCGCTGATGAGCGAGCTAATCCGCCTGGCGAAGGCTTCAGCAATCCGCGTCAGCTTTGTGCCTGCCGACAACGAAGATGCACACGCACTCGACTTCTACCGTGCGCTCGGGGGCGAAGAATCCCCCGTGACCTTCTTCACCTTTATGCACGGATGATGGACAGAGGGTTGTGCTCGACTTCAGTCGCCGCCGACGACCGTGCCGCTCAGAACCGCGTTCACACCGTCGAATGTGACCGCGATGGAGGTGTACGAGCACATCGTGCCGCCAATATTTGGATGCATGTCCGAGAAGTTGGTGATTGTCGCTTCGAACACAGTTCGAAGCTCGCTGAGCTCGGGGTGAGAGGCGAACTCGGTCATGAACTCTTCATTGTCGAATGCGCCACCAAGCACGCCTTGAGTGAGGGTGCCATCCGCAATGTTCGCGCGGAATTGCGCCTCGTGAAGCTTCGTGGTCAGCATGGTTCCCATGAGCGGCATGAACACCAGTGCTTCGCCGCCAGTTGCGCTGATGCGGCCGCCCACGATACTCGCTGACGAGAACGCGTACACAGCCATGGTGTGGGCGACGTCAACGTAGGAGAGTGCGTCCGTATCGAACGTTTGACCGGGCGAAAGGCGGCCCGACCCTTCGTGCGCGAGCGTTGCACCCGATGGGGTCCTCGCGATCCAAAGTGTGATTCGAACCGCAGAGTCATTCACGAGTGAATCGACACCGTCTGCTTGCACCACCACGAGGTTCGAGCCGTCGTCGATCGCGTTCTGCATTTCGTCGCCTACGAGTTCGCCAAGCGTCGGCCCGATCGAGTTGTCCACGCCGCTTGCGTTGTCGGGCGGGGGGCTCATGCCGTCTACTTGTCCGCAGACAATCGCCTCGGACCCATCCAAGTTGAACCCGGGCACGCGTCCCTCCTCGTCCGGTCCGGTGAGAGCGACCGTGTTGAGCAAGAAAATACGCGGCGCGCACGAACCAGAGCTGCAGAGCTCAATCATCGCGGCGTCTCCCACAGTGCCATCGCTCATGGCCGCATCCGTCGGACTTGCGTCGACGGAGTCCGCGTCCGTCGTCGCGTCCGAGCTGCTCGAGTCCATAACGCTGCTGTCCAATTGACCCGCGTCCGCGATTCCCAGATCCGCCACGGATTGCGCCGGGTCGTCAGAACAAGCTGCGAGCGAAAATGCGAAAGCGAGAATGGTAAGCGTGCGTGTAGGTGCCATGGACGGATTCTACTCGCGGTTAGTGCCGGTCGTCGAGAAGGCGAATCTTGGGCGTCGTTAGCCAGGACACGACCCACCCCGGGGCTCTTTGAACGATTGACCGGTGAGCGGGCACTGATTCGTTATGCACCACACCGCTACGCTCTCGCTTGTCATTGCCGCTGCCGTCCTCTCGAGTTGCTACTCGTTACACTCCAATCATCACGTTGAGCTCGACGACGCCAGCGCGGCTGCCGACACCAACACGAGTGACACTCGTCTAGCGACGGGCGCCGAGACCGGCGCGTGTCCGACTTTCCCGGCGCCAGATTTCAGCGTATCCGAAGCGAGCAATATTTTCGCGATTGGCGCGATTACAGAATCGGTCTCGGGATGCGCCGCAAGTCGGGGCATGCACTTCGAAGACCGCTTCGAAGTGCATTCCAATTGGGATGGCGTGCACGTGCGCGGCGCGGTCCTCCACCTCCCCGACGGCCACACACTGAACGGCAGCGATTGGCTTGGCAGCGTGGAGTTTTGTAGCGTGACCGAGTACGAGGGCGCCGATGGTTGCCGTTGGTCTCGGTACGAACGCATGTCCGGCCTCACGACGCTTCGCTACACATCAAGCGAGGTCGTTGTACTCGGCGAGTCTTGCACGCCGCCGTGCTCGGTGTCTTGGAACTCGCTCTGAGTTGCCGCCCTTGCTTGGGCGAGCTACGCCGGCCGCATCATCGCAAGCATCTGCTCAACGCTGGTGGCGACTGCGTCGTCCGGCGCGGGCGTAGCAACCGGCTTTCGCGACGCGCGTGGTTCAAGAATGGGTGTCGGATCGCCGCGGCTGTACGCGTCGAGAATCTTCTTCAGCTGCGAGCGGGCTTCGTGGATGCGCCAGGCGATGGTGCCTTCGTTCGTTCCGAGAATGACGGCGGCTTCGTTGTAGCTGAGGTCTTGCAGGGTGGTCAGCACGACGGTGGTGCGGAGGATCGGCGATAGGCGATCGAGGGCGTGAAGCAGATGTGCATACTGTTCGCGAAGCTCGGCGCTTCTGCGGGGGTCGCCGCCCGAATCGACCGCCACGGCCATTCCGACGCGCGGGTCTTCAAAGTCAACGGCCGGTCTGCGGCGGCGGTCTCGCTGGACGTTCAGAGCCCGGTGAAGGGCGATTCGGTAGAGCCAGGTGAAGAATTCACTTCGCCCTTCGAACTCGGCGAGCTTGTTGTAAGCCCTTAGGAAGGCGTCCTGGGTGATGTCGTCCGCGTCGCTTCGGCTGCCTGTCATATGGAGGGCGAGGGCGAAAATGCGTGGGCGGTAACGCTTCACCAGCTCATCAAAAGCCCTGGGATCTCCGGTTCTTGCGGCCTCTACCAGGGAGGTGGCTTCGCGCGCTCGGATCTCGACGGTGCTCTCGCTCTGAGTGGCAGCCGACGGACGGGGCGATGGGGGCATGCGCATTAGAAGCATGACGGGCTGTTTTCTTTGGGCAAGCAGACTGAAAGATTTTCGAGAAAGTTTTAGGCGTAAGGTTTCGAGCATGAAAACTACATGGCCCTACTACTTGGGCGGGCAGGCCCAGGCGCCGAATT
Organism: Sandaracinaceae bacterium; assembly: GCA_016712745.1. Taxonomy (GTDB): domain Bacteria; phylum Myxococcota_A; class Polyangia; order Polyangiales; family JADJQN01; genus JADJQN01. Next base: position 695,453 of record JADJQN010000003.1, on the reverse strand, counting down.
CGGACCTCGTCGTCTACGACAAGTACTCGGGGAAGGAAGCCGCGAAAGTTGCGCTGGCGTCGCGCGAAACGATTGCGGAAGGCATCAGGCTCGCGCACGAGGCACGCGACGAGATGCGCCAGATGCCGGCGTACGAACGCCAAGCGGTGCTCGCGCATTGCGTGAAGCGTTTTGAAGAGCGCCGCGATGAGCTCGCAGAGTCCTTGTGCATTGAAGCGGGAAAACCGATTCGCGATTCGCGCGGTGAAGTCACGCGGCTGATCGACACGTTTCGTATCGCATCCGAAGAAGCGACGCGCATCTACGGCGAAGTGATGCCGCTCGATATCACCGAGCGCACGCTCGCCTACTCTGGGATGTGGAAACGTGTGCCTGTCGGCGTGTGCTCCTTCATCACGCCCTTCAACTTTCCGCTCAACCTCGTGGCGCACAAGATCGCACCGGCGATTGCTGCCGGTTGCCCCTTCGTGGTGAAGCCGGCGAGCCTTACGCCGCTTGGCGCGCTCATCATCGGCGAGGTGCTCAGTGAAACCAGATTGCCGAAGGGTGCCTTTTCGATTCTGCCGTGCCCGCGTGAAGGCGCAGAGCTCTTCACGACGGACCCGCGCATCAATCTGCTGAGCTTCACGGGATCCGCCGATGTTGGTTGGGATCTGAAAGCGCGGGCTGGCAAGAAGAAAGTCGTCCTTGAGCTTGGCGGCAACGCTGCGGCGATTGTGGATGAAGACGCCGATGTGAACGACGCCGTGGAGCGCATGGTCATCGGCGCGTTCTATCAATCGGGTCAGAGCTGCATCAGTGTGCAACGCATTCTTGTGCACGCGCGCGTGTACGACGCATTCCGCGACAAGCTCGTCGCCGCGACGGCAAAGCTTCTGACTGGCGACCCAAAAGACGAGAAGACCTTCATTGGACCGATGATTTCATCGAAGGAAGCGGAGCGTCTTTCGCGTTGGATCGACGACGCCATTGAAAGGAAAGCTCGTGTCTTGGTAGGCGGCAAGCGCGACGGCGCGATGATCGAAGCCACCTTGCTTGCGAACGTTCCAAAGGATTGTGATTTGGTCACGAAGGAAGCATTTGGTCCTGTTGCCGTGCTCTCAAGCTTCCAGAACTTCGACGACGCGCTGCGCGAGGTAAACGACAGCGACTTTGGTCTGCAAGCGGGCATCTTCACGCGCGACATCTACAAGGCGCACCGAGCGTGGGACGTGCTCGAAGTTGGTGGCGTGGTTATCGGCGACGTTCCTTCATTCCGCGTCGATCACATGCCATACGGCGGCGTAAAAGAGAGCGGGCTTGGTCGCGAGGGCGTGCGATGGGCGATCGAAGACATGACCGAAACGCGCATGCTGGTGCTTCGCACCAAAGCCTCCGCATAGCGACGCGCGAATCCCGTCGCGAGTTAAGTGCCGTGGCGACTTAAGCGTGTTTGGCCTGTAGGCCGGAATCACCGTGCCCTATTGCACTCTGGAGCGTGCCGACTAGTTTACTCGTCATGCGTTTCCACACGGCGTGCGTGAGCCTCTTCGTCTTCGGAAATCTTTTGGCGTGTAGTCAGCGTAGCGAGTCCGCGTTGGGTTTGGATGCCGCCGCCTCTGACGCGTTTCCATCCGCTGATTCAAGCAACGACGCGGGCCGCGACATGAATGTGCACGCGTTGATCGATTTGGGACCGCCGAGTCCCGATCTGTGCGACGACATCGACAACGACTTTGATCCTTCAACAGCGGATGGCTCGGCCGACGCGCGCTATCACGAAAGCTGCGTGCCCGATCCGAGTGCGCCCGCATCCGCGTGTGAGGGTTGGGTACAGAGTTGCGAAGGCGGCAGCTGGCATTGCAAGCAGCTCTATGGGCCCGAGTCCGATCCGATTGCGATTGTCGCGGGCGAAGGACGTACGAGCGGCGCGTCCATTGCATGGAACGGCACCAACTATGTCGTCGCATATGCGGCTATGCCAGAGGGCGCGCGCACGTGGAGCATTCGCGTCAAGCTCATTTCTGAAATGGGCGAGGTAGTCGCGGGACCCCTCGAAGTCGGCACGGGTCTGTCGACGACGCCGAAGGTTGCGACAAACGGCGATGAGACCATGGTGGTGTGGGCGAACAATGGACACAACGTCTCGGCGATTCAGCCGGACGTCGCATACGCGCGCGTGAGCAGCACTCTTTCGCTCGTCACGAGTGGCACCATCGATGGCGGCTTCGCCGGCGTCTACACGGTCGCGGTCGCGCACAACTCGCATGGCTACATCGTTTCATGGGCTGGCCAAGCGCTTGGCTCGGGCGGGGCCGCCACCACATTCCATGCGCACCTCGGCAACGACGGCGGGCGAACCGCGGCCGTCTACACGGTTGGAACGCTGCCCGGCTCAAGCCGCGGTATTAGCGAGTTCGTAACGGTTAGTGCCGATGAGTTTGGGTACGTTGCGGGATGGAGCAACGGCGAGTCGAACGCGTCGTACGTGCAAGCTTTCGACAACGCCTTCGTGCCCGTCGGCGAGCTGATAGAATTTTCTGGCGCAGCCTCAGAGGGCATCGCCCTTGTTGCGCAAGAGTCGCGTGTGGGCGCTTCGTGGTATCAAACCAATCAAATAAGCTTTGCGGCACTCGATCGTGACGGAGCAATGACAGTCGATCCGTGGGCCACGTCGTCCGCCGGCGGCGCGTTCCTTTTTGACCCGCAGATGATTAGCGCATGCGCTTCGTTTGCGCTCACGTGGCAGCAAGTATTCATTGGCTCAACGGGCGGCATTGCAAGCGATGGCATCTACATCGTGCAGCTGGCTACGGACGCTCGCAGTATTGAATGGGAGACAAACCTTTCGTGCATCACGGAGGAGCCCACGGACTGGACGGCGCGACAAAGCATGGCCCGCGGCAATGGCGATGAGATCGGCGTTGTGTGGATCGGCGGCGCCGACCAACTCCTTTTTGTGAACGTGCGGGCTCCCTGCAATCTGCTCTTCTGAGAGCGCGACTCACCTCGCCCTAGTTTTCGTCTATGCTCCTTCGCCATGTCCTTCTGGGCGACCATCACGCTCTCGTGGGTCGGCGTGTACGCCTTCCTTTGCGTGTTCTACTGCGTACTCTACGCACGTCGTCGCGAAGGGCTCGAGTACCTGATGTTCGGCCTCTATACCGGGTTCATGGCGGTCTATGCCGGCGGCGCGGCGATGCTTACCGACGCGGCGAGCTACGAAATCGGTCGACGTGCACAAGACCTGCAGTTTTGGTCGGGGCTTCTAGCAAGTCCGTTCTACATCCATTTCATGTACGCGTTCGTGTACGGGCGCGCGCCGAAATGGATATGGGCCGCATACGCGATCGGCGCGTCGACGATTCCAGTCGGGACCCTCGGGCTCGCGTTCGCGCCAGGTGAGTTTTTGCCGCCGAAGGTCTGGGGCTTCGAGTCGGCGCCGTCGTATCCCGAAGCTGTCATGTCGCCTCTCGGTATGATCTACGTGACCTTCTGGTTGATGGCGATGGTCTACTGCACATACGAGTTTTGGAGGCATCGCAAGGTCGACAAGGACTCCCGTTTGCTCGCATTCGGTGGAGCGGCCGTCGTGCTTGCCGCGGCACACGATGAGTTCGCGCTCGCGACCTCGTTTCGCTCGGTCTACATGATTGAGCACGCCGGCATGGTCGCCAATATGGCGGTCGGCTGGGTCCTGCTCGGTCGCTTCACGCGCACCACGGACGAGCTCACGCGTCGCTCGCGTGAGCTACAGCGCAGCTACACCTATCTTCGTCACACCCAAGAAGCGCTCCTGGCGAAGGAGCAGCTCGCGACCGTGGGTGAGCTCTCGGCGGTTATCGCACACGAAGTTCGCAACCCGATCGCAATCATCAAGAACGCCGCTGCGACCTTGAAGAACCCAGCACTCGCCGATACGGACCGCGGCGGACTGCTATCGATTCTCGACGACGAAACCGATCGCCTCAATCGCATCGTGAACAACTTGTTGGCATTTGCCCGGCCGGTGGTGCCACGTCGCAGGCCGGTTGAAATTGCACCACTTGTCCATCATGCGATCGAGCTTGCGCGTGAAGTGCGGCGCTTTGACAATATCACCGTGCGTGAGCAGCTCGACGCAGCGACCGAGCTCGTCGATGCTGACCCTGATCTCTTGCGCCAGGTTTGCATGAACGTGATCGACAACGCCGTGCAGGCCATGCCTCAAGGCGGCGTGCTCACAGTGAAAGCCGCTATCGTCGAACGCAACGGCGACGATAAAATGCAAATTGTGTTCGAAGACACTGGCGAAGGCATGGATCCACTGGTTCGCGATCGCTCGCGCGACCCTTTCTTCACGACGCGTCCTTCAGGCACGGGCTTGGGACTCGCAATCGTCGAACGCGTGATGCGCGCGCACTCGGGCAACGTCGACATCGCCAGCAGTCACGGAAGCGGAACCATCGTTACGCTGACACTGCCCTGCGATCGACACTCGAGTAATCCGCCGATGATGAACCGCGGAAGATAAACTACTCGGTAGGCTTCTCGGGCGATGTCACGTCAGCCTTGAAAGGCGGGCAATCGCGCAAGCCGCGCAATGCCTTGAACGTGGCTTTCATCGAGCAATCGGCGTTTCGACAGGGCGAACAAATCCACAAATGCAAACGAAGGAGCATGCGGCGCAGAGGAGAGAGCTCTCCGTCATGCGCTTCGTTCAGCCTCTCGTGTATGTGCTTACATGCCAGCATGTTCAAGCGCCTTGCGGAGTTTGTTACGACCACGGTGAAGCAGGACGCGAAGGTGTGTCGGCTGCACGTTCATCGCGTTACACACTTCTTCACGATCGAGCTGCTCTACGTCGCACAGCAGCACGGACATGCGCTCGAGCTCGCTCAGAGTTCCGAGGGACTCGTCCACAATGCGCATTGCCATTTGCGGGTCGATCTGCGCGTCGGGTTGGCGCGTGTGCTGAGGACCGAACTCGCCGACTTGCTCTGGCTCGGGCAGTACATCGGTCAAAACTTCTCGGCGCGTGCGGCGGTAGTGGTCGATGATTTTGCGGGAGAGGATGCCGACCATCCACGTTCGCAACGTGGACCGGCCTTCAAAGGAGGGCAGCGCCTCAATCGCCGCGACGAAGGTTTCTTGGATCAGATCGCGAGCCAGGTCCTCGCGCCGGACTGCGCGATAGGCGAAACCCATCAAAACCGGCTCGATCTGCCGAATTGCGTCGGGGGTGAGCGGCGACGCCTTCTCCTTCAGCAGGACGGCTGCCAGCGGCTGCGCATGTTCCATCGTGGGCACGTCCGATCCATAACACGCGGGAGCTCGCCTTGCCGCTTGCCGAATGATCTGTTACTTACGATCGCTTTCTTGACGATTTCTTAGCCGAAAGCTCTGTGATTCCGAATAGTTTCTGGTCACGCGGGCGATTTGGGGAAGTTTCTCGTTTTCCAAGGGTGTTGAGGATCGATGATTTTTGATTGGCTCTACGGGCTTTTCTCAAACGATCTCGCGATCGACTTGGGCACAGCTACGACCCTTATCTACGTGAAGGGCAAGGGCATTGTCTCGTGCGAGCCGTCCGTCGTGGCCGTCCAGCGGGATGAACGCGGCGGCAAAAAGGTTTTGGCCGTCGGCAAAGAGGCCAAAGAGATGCTCGGCCGTACCCCCGGCAACATCCAAGCGGTTCGCCCGCTTCGCGACGGCGTCATTGCCGATTTCGAAATCACCGAAGCGATGCTTCGCTACTTCATCTCGCGCGCCCACAACCGTCGCACCTTGGTGAAGCCACGCATCATCATCTGCGTGCCCTTCGGCATCACCGAAGTTGAAAAGCGTGCAGTCAAAGAGTCAGCGGAGAGCGCTGGCGCACGTGAAGTCTTCCTGATCGAAGAGCCAATGGCCGCTGCGATTGGTGCGGGCCTTCCGATTACGGAGCCGAGCGGCAACATGGTTGTCGACATCGGTGGGGGCACGACCGAAGTCGCTGTTATCTCGCTCGCCGGTATTGTGTACTCGCAGTCAGTGCGCGTCGGCGGCGACAAGATGGATGAGGCGATCATTGCCTACATGAAGCGCAAGTATAACTTGCTCATCGGTGAGCAGTCGGCGGAGCGCGTGAAGTGCACGATCGGCAATGCGTACGCGGGCGAAACAGTCGAGACGATGGAAGTGAAGGGACGAGATCTCGTCGCGGGCATTCCGAAGACGGTCCTCGTGAACAGCGATGAGATTCGTGACGCGCTCAGCGAGCCGATCAACGCGATTGTCGAAGCGGTGATGGTGGCGCTCGAACGCACTCCGCCGGAGCTTTCCGCGGATATCGTAGACAAGGGCATCGTGCTGACGGGCGGAGGCGCACTTTTGCGCAATCTCGACGTGCTTCTGCGCGAAGAGACCGGCTTGCCGGTGATGGTGTGCGACGATCCTATTTCGGCGGTCGTGCTTGGCTCGGGCAAAACGCTCGACCATCTCGATCTGTTGAAGGAAGTCACCATCAGCTAGCAGCTTATGGCTGCGCGCTGTGACAGGTGTCTGCAGTGAATTTCTTTCGTCGATTTCGCGAAGTCACCATTGTCGCCGCGCTTCTGGCGATCCCGTTCTTTTTCTTGAACGCGAATTTGAAGCAGCCGACACGCACCAACGCGCTCGACCGCTTGGTCTTGCAAGTGAGCTCGCCGATTCAGTGGGTCGCGACGCAAACTGCGCGCGGCGTATCCAACATGATCGAGCAGTACGTTTATCTCGTCGATGTGGGACGCGACAACGAACGCCTGCGCTACGAAAACGCGCGCCTGCGCCAGGACAATCAACGTTTGCAAGCCGAGGCGCAAGAGAATCAGCGCTTGCGCAACGAGTTGCAGTTCCGCGAGGAGTTGGGCGGGGAGCTCTTGACCGCGCAGGTCATCAGCAAAGAGACCTCCCCGAACTTTCGTGTAATTCGTATCAGTCTCGACCGCGGAGAGCGCGACCGTGTGCAGCCCGGCATGCCCGTGATCTCGTCGGAGGGCGTGGTCGGCCGCATTCGCCGCACGTGGGGGCATTCGCACTACAGCGACGTTCTCATGCTGGTGGACAGCAGTTTCGCGCTCGACGTGGTGATTCAGCGCACGGGCGCGCGCGGGGTGCTACGCGGCACTGGCGCGACCGACCGTTATCTCTGCCGACTTCAGTATTTGTTGCTCGCGGACGAAGTACAGAACGGCGACCTTCTATTCACATCGGGTCACGGCCACGATTTTCCGGCCAATCTTTTGGTTGGGCGCGTCAAAGAGGTCGTGCGCAGGCAGTTTGGTCTCTATCAAGAGGTCACGGTCGAGCCAACGGTAAACTTCTCGCAGCTCGAAGAGGTGCAGATCCTCATCCAAGAGTCGCGCGTAACCACCGAGCAGAACGCGATTCACGGAATGCGTCCGAACACCCGTCGCGTGGAGCCATAATGCGCAACGCCGCGCTCATACTTTTTGGGTTTACGATCCTCGTGTTCGAGGCGACGACGACCGCGCTTGTTCCCATTCATCCCTTTACGCCCAATCTGCTCTTGCCGGTCGTCATATACCTAGGCGTGTCGCAAGACGTGGAGCTCGTGCGGGGCGCTGCGCTTTCATTTGTGCTGGGCTACTTGCTCGACTCGTTCGGCGGAAGCCCGATGGGCTTGCATACCTTCGTTCTGGTCGCCGTCTTTTTGCTAGCCCGCGGCGCAGGATTCTCGCTCTTCTTGCGCGGCCCTCTATTTCAAATCGGTCTCACGTTCGCAGTGGGTCTTCTGGCGGGCGGGACCATTCTCGCGTTGCGCGCGATTTTCGAACCGCGCCCCCCGTTTCCGTCAGGCTCAGCATGGGATGCGTTCAAATCGCTTCTTGCTCCAGCGTTCATCACGGCCTTGCTCGCCCCGCTCGTGTTCTTGGCAGTGCGCAGCGTGGATTCGTTGACGGCCCGTCGCCCGAGTGAAGGAACGCAGGCGCCGTGAATCTGATCTCACAGCGTCGTGAGGTAGGCGAGTTTCGCAAGCGCTACAAATGGATGGCGCTGGTCGCGGTGTTGTTTTTCGGAGTGCTCGTGGTGCGCGCCTTCCAGATGGAAGTGCTCGAGTACCGGCGTTGGTCGGGCGTCGCCGTGGAAAATATCACCAAAACGATCGTGCTTCCGGCGACACGCGGCGTGATTCGCGATGATCACGGACGCGTCGTTGCTGCCAATCGTCCGGCCTACAACGTCTTCATCACGCCGCAGTTGATCGATATGGATCGCGATGTGCAGCGCATCGCGACGTTGATGGGACTGACCGCCGCTCAGCGCGACGAGTTTCGCCACCGTCTGGAAACTGTTCCCGATCGACGGCGCACGCATCAGATCGAGATGTTCTCGGATGTCACCCGCGATCAGCTAGCGGCGCTCGAGACCCATCAAACAGAGCTGCCGGGCGTCGACGTGGTTGCCGTACCAGTACGTACGTATCCCTTCGGTTCGCTCGCGGCGCATGCGATCGGCTATCTCAACGAAATCAATGCGGACGACCTTGCCCGCTTGCCAGGGCAGGGCTACCGCGCGGGCGACACAATCGGCCGTAGCGGTCTTGAGAAAGCCTGGGAAGGGTATCTGCGCGGTCGGCGCGGCTATCGTCGCGTTCTCGTGGACGTGCGTGGTCGCAGTCATGGTAATTCGCCAGGCACTGAGACGCGCGTCGAGCCTGTGCCGGGGCGGGACATTAAGCTCACGCTCGACATGGAGCTGATGCGCACGATCGAGCGCGCGTTTCGCAGTCAGCCCGCCGGAGCTGCGGTCGTCGTAGACGTGCACACGGGCAGCGTGCGCGCCTTGTACAGCAAGCCTTCCTACGATCTGAACGAGATGTCAGGGCGCCTTACGGAAGAACGCGCCGCTGAGATTCGCGACAATCAATTTCGCCCATTGATCGACAAGACGATCTACGAAACCTACTACCCAGCGTCGACGTTCAAAGTGTTCGGTGCTCTCGCGGCTCTGGGCGACAGCATCCTCACACCGGCGAATCATCTCGATTGCCCCGGCTACTATGAGTTTGGTGGTCGACGCTTCTTGTGCAGCGAGCTGCGCGGGCATGGCGACACCGACATGCGTCGCGCCTTGGTTCAATCGTGCAACGTCTACTTCTACGATTTGGCGCGTCAGGTTGGCCTGGATCGCCTGAGTCGATACGCGCGTGACTTTGGTCTGGGTGAGCCCACCGGCATCGGCATCAACACCGAGTCGCGCGGTGAAATCCCCGACTACGCTTGGTACGCGCGTCGGTATGGCAATCAGTTCCGCGGCGGCTTTACGCTCAACGAAGGCATCGGCCAGGGCAACGCCAAGGTGACAGTGATGCAGCTGGCGATGGCGTACGCCGCGATCGCGAACGGCGGCACGCTCTACTATCCACAGCTCGTCGAGCAGGTGGCCTCGCCCGATGGACAGCAGGCCGAGGATTTTGCTCCGCGCGTTCGACGTCGCGTGAACGTACCGCGTGAGAACCTCACCTACGTGATCGATGGCCTCTACGGCGTTGTGAATGATCCTCTCGGCACCGCGTACGACGCGCGCATTCTCGACGGTGTTCCGATGGCCGGGAAGACCGGAACTGCGCAGGTGGCGCGACATGTAGCGCGCGAAGACGAAGATCCGCGCAACACGGACTACTTGAGCCGAAGCAATGCGTGGTTTGCGGGATTTGCGCCAGCCGGCGACCCGGAAGTGGTTATCGTCGTCATCGTCGAGCATGGCGGTGGTGGTGGTCGCACGGCGGCGCCAATCGCGTTGCAGATCTTGCAAGAGTATCTGGGCGGTGGCATGCCGGCTCACGCAGCGCCGCATGCGGTTGCGCAGCCGGTACGTACGAGTCGTCGCCCTGGCGCGGGAGCCCACTGATGGCGATCGCACGCGGCTTACGCGACCAGTTTGACTGGCCTCTCTTTGTAACAGTTGCCGCCATCGCGGTGATCGGCGTGACCAACTTGTACAGCGCCACGAGCGCCGCGGGTCCCGCGTTTACGGACATGTACATTCAGCAGATCTACTGGCTCACGCTGGGCTCCGCTGTCGCGGTGCTCGTGGTGGCCATCGACTACCGCTTTTTGGAGCGTCACGCGTGGACGGCATATGGCGTCGGCATTGTGCTTCTGCTCCTAGTCTTCTTGCTCGCTCGCAATATTCGCGGCTCGCAAAGGTGGATCCCCATTGGGTCTTTTTCGCTGCAGCCAAGCGAGTTGATGAAAATCTTCATCATCATTGCGCTTGCGAAATATCTGCACAACGATCCAAAGACAGAAGGCCGCACTCTAAAGGATCTGGTCGTGCCTTTCGCGATCTTGGCGCTGCCGATGGCGCTCATCCTGAAGCAACCGGATTTGGGCACGGCGACCATGCTGGCCTTCATCTTCGGCACCATCATGGTGCTCACCCAATTGAAGTTGCGCTCGCTGCTACTCCTGGTCGGCGCTTTCGTCGTGAGCGCCCCGCTTACGTGGACATACTTGCTCAAAGACTATCAGCGCGAGCGCTTCGAATCGTTTTGGTATCAGCTGCGCGGAGATTCGCAGCAGAACCTGCTCGATTCCGGTTGGCACGCCCATCAGTCGATGGTGGCGATTGGCAGCGGCGGCTTTTGGGGCAAGGGTTTTTTGCGCGGCACGCAGAACCAGCACCACTTTCTACCGGACTCACACAGCGATTTTCCCTTTGCCGTTTGGGCGGAAGAGCACGGCTTCGCCGGCGTGTTGTTGCTGCTTGGGCTCTACCTCTTTTTGACGGTGTGGGGCTTGAAGATTGCGTCGCAAGCCAAGGATCGTTTCGGTGCAGTGCTCGCGGTCGGCGTCTCGGCGATGTTTTTCTGGCAGACGGTGATCAACATCGGAATGGTCATGGGCATGTTGCCGGTCGTTGGCGTTACGTTGCCGCTCTTCTCGTACGGCGGTTCGAGCGTACTAACGACCATGACCGGCGTCGGCTTTCTGATGAACATCTCGATGCGCCGCTTCCACTTTTAGGTGGTTATGCCGAAACGGCGGCGGTGGCGCGCGCCACGAGGTCGCGCAATCGCTCGACGCGCTCGTCGAATGCGCCGCTTCCATCGTCGAGAATCGTCACGTGGCCGACTTTGCGCAGCGGCGCGGCTGTCTTTCCGTAGAGATGCGCGTGTGCGCCAACAACCGCGTTCATTTCTTCCAGCGCCGGCGAATCGCCAAGCAGGTTGATCGACACGGTGGTCGCTTTTGCGCCCGTATCACCCAAGGGCATCTCCGCGATCGCCCGCATGTGATTCTCGAATTGGCTCGTGTGCGCACCTTCTATCGTCCAGTGCCCGGAGTTGTGCACACGCGGCGCGATTTCGTTCGCGCGCAGATTGCCGCTCTCCTCGAATAGCTCAAGAGCAAGAACGCCTACATAGTAGAGGTGACGAAGCACGCGCTCTCCGTACTCTTGGGCCTTTTTTGTGAGCTCGTCGTCGAGGCGCGGCGCAGGAGACACGGTCATGCGCAAAATGCCGCCTTCGTGAATAGTCTGCGTCAGCGGATAGAAGCGCGTCTCGCCGTCACGGCCCCGTACGCAAACCAAGCTAAGCTCCCGCTCGAAACGCACGAACCCTTCGAGGATGCATGGAACCGAACCGAGCTTTTCGAACGCGCCCGGTACGTCGGCGGCGCCGCGCAGGACAAGCTGTCCTTTTCCGTCGTAGCCCATGCGACGCGTCTTGAGCACTGCCGGCAGACCCACCGCGCGAACCGCGGCTTCAAGGTCAGCGGCGCTCGCGACGGGTTGAAATGGCGCGGTCGGAATGCCGAGCGATGCGAACATGGTTTTTTCTGTGAGCCGGTCCTGCGATGTCGAAAGTGCGATTGGCAACGGTCGCAGATGAACGTGCTTCGCAAGCATCGTTGCGGCGATTTCGGGAACGTTCTCGAACTCGTACGTCACGACATCGACAGACGCCGCAAGTTGCGCAAGCGCATCCAAGTCATCGTAGGCGGCGCGAATCTGCGTAGCGTAACGCGCTGCGGGCGCGTTTTTCCCTGGGTCAACGAACGTGGTTTCAACGCCAAGTGCGTTGCCGGCTTGCGCAAGCATTTGCGCCAACTGCCCCCCACCGAGAATCCCGACCTTCATGTGTATCGAGGATCGGGCGTAGCGAGAACAGCCGAAGTTTGCTCTTCGCGATAGCGTTCGACGGCGGCGCGTATCGACGGATGTTTGCTCCCAAGCATTGACGCCGCCAGGAGCGCGGCATTGATGGCGCCCGCTTTGCCGATGGCGAGCGTGCCCACGGGGATTCCCGCCGGCATCTGCACAATCGAGAGCAGCGAATCGACGCCGCGCAGAACTTTGGATTCGACCGGGACGCCGAGCACGGGCAGTGAAGTCTTCGCCGCGATCATGCCGGGTAAGTGAGCAGCTCCTCCTGCGCCAGCGATGATGACCTCGAGCCCGCGCGTGATTGCGGTGCTTGCGTACTCGAAGAGTTGATCGGGGGTGCGGTGCGCTGAGACGATGCGCACCTCATTTGCCACGCCCAACGCATCGAGCGTCTTTTGCGTGTGCTCCATCGTTTCCCAATCGGATTTGGAACCCATCACGATGCCCACGAGCGCTGACATGCGGCGAGCATACCACACGCTTTTGCGCGGACGTGCACAGTGCTACTAAAGAGCGATGCGTACCAAGGTTGCCGTAGTTCAGATGTGCTCGATTCCCGATCTTGCGAAGAACCTGAGCGCCGCCGAGCGCTTGGTTCGCGAGGCCGCGGCCGACGGCGCGAAGCTAGTTATGCTTCCCGAGTGCTTTGCGTTTCTTGGACCCGAGCAAGAGAAGCTCGCGCTGGCCGAAACGTTGCCGGCCGGTGGGCCCGTGCTTGCGCGCTGCGTCGCGTGGGCAAAAGAGCTCGGCGTCGAGTTGGTGCTTGGCGGGTTTTGGGAAAAAGGGTCCGCGCCAGGAAAGGTGCGCAACGCGTGCGTGCACGTCGCCGCCGACGGTTCGGTAAAATCGATCTATCGGAAGATTCATCTCTTCGACGTGGACTTGCCCGACGGAACTCAGCTCACCGAGTCATCGACGGTGGAAGCCGGCGAGACACCCGTCACGACGGACGCAAGCTTTGGCAAGCTCGGCCTCTCCGTGTGCTACGACGTTCGCTTCCCCGAGCTCTATCGCAAGCTCGTTGATCAAGGCGCCATCGCACTCGCCATCCCGGCGGCATTCACCGCGACCACTGGGAAAGATCACTGGCACGTGCTTCTGCGCGCACGCGCGATCGAGTCGCAGTGCTACGTCCTGGCGGCAGCGCAAACGGGCAAACACTTTGGGTCACGCGCCTCGTACGGCCACGCACTCATCGTCGATCCGTGGGGCGTAGTGCTCGCCGAATGCGGCGAAGGCGAGGGCTTTGCGGCCGCGTTTATCGATGATGAAGTCGTCACTCGCATCCGGCAATCGCTGCCGAGTCTAAAACACCGCCGCCTCTGACCTTGCGACGGCGTGCTTCGCGACGACGCTGGCAGGTTGAACAAGAGATCAAGAGTTCAGGAGAAAGGCAAAGGCATTCGGGTGTTGATCGAGACGACACAAAATCCAAATGCCTTCCTCTTGATCTCTTGATCTCTTGATCTCTTGATCTCTTGATCTCTTGTTAACCCACGCACCGCCGCATGCAAAGCGAACGCGCGATCGATCGCGACGACGCGAGCGGCCGACGGGGCTTTACTTGACGAGGGAGAGTTGGGGGGCGGGGGCGTAGGCGCGGACGTGGCCGCTTTCTTCGGCGACGTAAAGCCAGCCGCGTTCGTCGACGCGCAGCACGTCAGGGATGAGATCGCACTCGAGGGTCGCGCCGAAGACTGAGCCGTCAGCGGGGCGAAGGACGTGCACGGATGAGGCGGGCACAAAGAGCGCGCCGCCGCGCAAGATGGGTTCGAGGCGTCGAGGGACGTCGCCACCACCCACCGGGGCCACGGACTGAGTCCAGCGCTCTGCGCCTGTCGCCAGATCGAGCGATGTGACGCGACCGCCGGGAGCGTTGATGACGAGGCTGCGATCCACAGCGAGGGCAGCTCCGCCGCGTCCGACACCGGGGTCGTTGGTCATCCAGCGCAGTGCGCCGTCCTCGGGATTGAATGCGGCGAGGGTCGGTTTGGTGCCCATCTGAATCGGGACGCATACCGTGTCTTCGACGCCAAGTGGCGCGCCGGTCGGAGAAGCTTCGAGATCGCGGCGCCACAGCATCTCACCCGAATACAAGTCGAGACCGTAAAGTGCGCCTGGACCGTTTCCAAGCTCGCCTGACACAACCATGGCCATGTCGCGCGAGATCGTTGGCATGAGCGAGAAGCGCGTCGGTTCAGACAAGCGCCACAGTACTTCGCCCGACGTTACATCGAGCGCGTGCACTGAGCCCTCGCCGCAAGTCACGAGCAAAATGCGGCCAGCGCGCTTCATGCGGAATACGGACCCGCGCGCGCGGAAGCGCCAACGAGGCTCACCGGTGCGCAGGTCGATGGCAACCAAGCGAGTCTGCCCTTCGCAACAACGCCGTCGGGCGACAAGCGAAGGAGGGATGTGCCGACCATCATGGACGCGGCACGCGGTGTGCGGCGTGACCACAACACTTCTCCGCCATCGCGCGCGAGCGCGATCACGCGACGCGGAGTTGCGACCACCATACGATCGCCGCACAGGAAAGTGGATGCAGCATCGAGGCCTTCAATCTCCGTGCGCCAGCGTTCGGCGAAGCGAAGGCGTCCGACGGGGCTCGCGATGTTCGCTGCGCCACGCTCGGAAAGTTCAATGCTCGAAGGCGGACTCGCAAGGCGCAGACGTTCTGGATCAGCGTTGACGAATCCGTCACGACGCGTTCGCTCGCGAATGATGCGACGAAGCGCGCGAACTTCGTCGCGCAAAGCGACGAAGCGGAGATTGCGAGCTTGTGCGCGGTCGGCGCTAGCGACGGCACGAATGAGCTCGTTCGCGAGCTTGAGCATGGGTTCGGCGGCTTCCGGAACTTCGAGAGCCGCAAGAGTAAGCGTGCTCTCATCGGTCGAGCCGAGCGTGACGGACGCAGTGTTGCCGCGCTCGAGGCGGACACCCACCACGAACGAGCCCGAACGCATGCGCACGTGGACGCTCTTCTCGGCGGTCCACGCATCGATCAGCGTGCGAACGGCGGCGACCATGCGCTGTACGACAAGCAGTACTGGGCCTTTCGCGAGCGCAATGCGGCGTCCGCGCGCGTAAGCCCAGAGGCGTCCATCAAACAAGGTTGCGTGCACATCTGCGCGCGCCGAGCCTTCCGGTACGGGGTCCACGCCGGGAAAAACCGTCGCGGCGAATCCAAACGCGAGTGCTACATCCTCGCCCGGCGCGGCGTCGGTACCGCCAGACAGCTCAACCGGCAGATCTGACGCGTAAGGATCAGGCAGGATCGATATGGCGGCGGCGTGAGCCCGTTCGGCGAGGCGCTTGTACGCGCTCTGCGAAGACCGATCGGTGCGCATTGCCAACAAATCGCAGATCTTGGCGCACTCATTGAGGAGCGAGGTGAGAGAGACGCGGCGATCGAGGACGACGATCTCCGGCACCCCGCTGGTCGCGTAGTGGCTCACCAAGACATCGTCGCCCCGTCGCACGAGAGCAAACTCCGCCGGCCGTCCTTCAAGCGGAAGGATTACCTTGCGGCGTGAGCCCTCCGCCAGGTGAACGCCCGCGCTTATGAGATCGGCAAGCGAAGGTACTTCCGCTTCCGCGCTCATCGGCGAGCCAAGGAGCAAGCTGCGAAGGGCCTCGTGTTGCGAGTCCGACTCAGGCTTGACGCGCGAAGAAACCAGTTCTTCGCCGACTCGAGAAATAGGTCGTAGTTCGATGATTGCCATCGTTGGTGAACACTCTTGCGAGCGTTCTGAAATGGTATGGGGGTGCGAGCTCGGAAGAGAAATTATCGGATCGACAATCGACGTCGCCTGAACGCACACACCGTGCCTTCACGTGGTTTCGCGCGAGATCCGTGCTTTACTCAGAGTCCATGGCGCGATCAAACGGGGGCCAAGCGGTTTATCAGCTCGCAGCACTCGTGATTATTTGCGCGGGCCTGCATTGGGCGGCGCCGGTATTCGTCCCTTTTCTACTCGCGCTCTTCATCTCGATGCTATCGAGCCCGATCGTTCTCTTCATGACCGATCGCAAAGTTCCGCGCCCGATCGCGGTCATTGGCGTGCTGCTCATGGACATTGCTGCTGTGACGGGCGTGGTCTTCCTCTTCGTGCGTGCCGCGACAGATTTCTACTCGGCGTGGCCGCGGTATGCAGTCCTCTTTCAAAGAGTCATCGACGACTTTGCGCTGTGGATCAACGAGCGCGGCGGGCACGTGACAGCGGACTCCTTCTACTCGTACGCCGACACCAACGCGTTGGTAACTCTCGCGACCGAAACAGCAGCTCAGGCGGCGCACGCTTTTGGCAACCTCGTTGTGGTCTTGCTCATCGTCGCGTTTCTACTTCTGGAGTCAACCGTGCTGCGCGCCAAGCTCAGCATGATTTTGCGCGATCCCGATGACGACATCGAACGCTTCACCGGCATTGCACAGGATGTGCAGAAGTATCTCTTCGTCAAAACGGTCACGAGCTTCGCCACGGCGATCCTTGTCGGCCTGATCGTCGTGATTTTCGATGTGGACTTTCCCTTGCTGTGGGCGCTGTTCGCGTTCTTCCTAAATTTCCTTCCTTCGGTGGGCAGTATCATCGCTGGCATTCCGCCAATTTTGCTGACCCTCGCTCAACATGGTTTTGGTTCGGCACTCGCGATGTTCACTACCTATACGGTGATCAATTTCACGATCGGCAACTTCATTGAACCGCGCGTGATGGGGCGCGCATTGGGGCTATCGGTAGTGGTGGTCTTCGTCTCGATGCTCTTTTGGGGCTGGCTTTGGGGGCCCGTTGGCGCGTTTCTCGCGGTGCCGCTCACCATGACCGCGAAGATAATCCTCTCGTACACTGACGATCTCCAATGGGTGGCGGTCTTGATTGGTGCACCGCCCGAGAAGCAAGATGTCGAACGCGCGCTTTCGATGCGCCCCCCCAAAGTGCCAACGATACCGCCCGTATGAACAAACATAGTCAAATCGTCGCGGTGGTAGGTATTGTGTTCGACGGCGAGCGTGTGCTGGCGATGCGACGCGCTCCAACGAACGAAGCCGGCGCCGGCCTCTGGGAGACCCTTTCGGGACGCGTCGCTCGCGGCGAAGAGCCGCTTAAGGCGGTTCGACGTGAGATTCGTGAGGAGTGCGGACTTGAAGTCACCCTCGACGAGAGGCCCGTTGCGACGTACGCCACCGTGCGTGCAGGAAGTCCAATGATCGTCATCGCCTTTCGCGCGCGACGGCTAGGCGGTGACGTCGTGCGGTCCGACGAGCACGACGATCACGGTTGGTGGACGCCCGCAGAGTTTCGATCGCGTTCAACGCTCACGACGCTCGCCGACGTTGTCGACCAGGCGGCGCGCTTGCCCTGGTGAAGTGCGTCGTCGCACAGCGCGTCAAAGCCCGCGAGAAAGACTCCGTCGTTGTGGGCGCTCTCTAAATAGGCGCGTCCGTTTCGAGCGAGCGATTCGCGTTTGGCGTCGTCCCGTAGCAGCTCGAGCAGCGCCGAGGAAAATGCGTCGACATCATCGTTGGGACACACGACGCAGCTGCCGGCGGCGCGCAGCTGCGCAACCGCGCGTTCGACCGTAACAACTGCTTTTCCACGTGCGAAGGCGTCTAGAAGCTTCACCGGGATGCCCCCTTGGATCGCGCGAGGAACGGCGATCACATCGGCGAGCGCGTGAACCCGCGCGCGAGATTCCTCCTCGCCCAATGAGAGCACGAGGATCTGAGCGCGCGCCGGGTGCGAGTCGATCGTGTGGGCGACGGGTTTCTGACCAGACGCGGTCGCGATTACCAGACGCGAAGAGGAATCGAGGTGATGCACGCGCGTGAACGCGTCGAGAAGTTGCGGGAGTCCTTGATAGAGATCGAGGTTTCCGAGGTACGCAATCACATGGGCATCGCGCGCGAGCCCGTAGTGCGCTCTTGCGGCGTCCCGGGCGAGGGCCGTTGATTCAGCCGCCACGTTCCATGGTAGTGGAAGGTAGCGTACCGCTCGGCGATGCGTGCGCTTCAGATGATCGGCGAGGGCGGGGGCGATCGCCGCGCAGGCCCCGTGTGCGTGCAGCGCCATGCCGTCTGTGGCGCGGCCGGCTGCGGAAGCACACCCAGCGAAGGCAGGTTTCAGATAGGAAGCCAGCTCCCACTCCAACGCCGTGTGCGCCACGAAGGCGCTTGCGCATGAAAGTCCGGCACACACGATCGCAGCTTCCACGTGATGCGCGATCACCACATCGGGAGCGATCGTTCGCACGAGTGCACGCACGTCTTTCGCGAGAGCGAGGTCCTGGCCAACTTTCGCGAGCGACGGTCCCGAGCGCATCGAGTGTGTCAGTGATGGCCCATTCGCGCGGTGATGGTTGAACCGAAACGAGCGCGTGTCTTGTCCGTGTGCGTAGGTGAGAAGGTGTGTCTCGTGCCCCGCGCCTACGAGCGCGTCGAGCATCGCGCGTATCGCTGCTTGAGTGCCTTGGGGCGAGGGAAAGGGCAGGGCCGCTACGTGAAGGCAACGCACACTGCGAACATCATCACATGGCGCGTGCGAGAACAATCGCGCTGAACTGGGGCGGCGCACGCCGCTCGTGGCGCCCCCGCGCGTGGTGCGTGATACATCGGGACTGGCTGAGATCACGCGCGATCGCGCGCGGCTGCTGGCCCTGCCGGCGGTCGCGTTGCGTGCAAGGGGTTTGGGGTGCATACCGCGCCAGTCCGGGCTTGTTTCTTGGAGGGTGGCTTAATGGCGTTTCGCGCTTCGAACCTCGCGTTGTTTGTCACAGTCGCGCTTGTAGGCGTGTCGATGTCTGCTTGCGGTTGGCGCACAGCGCTCGACCGGCAACGCGATGCGGCGACCTCGACCGACGGGTCACTCTCGGATGGCGGCGGAATTGACATGGCGAGTCGCGACATGGGACGCGACTCGGGCCCTCGCGACATGGGCGTCGATGCGACCATGTGCACATCGAACATCGAGTGCAACGACGGCAACGTTTGCAATGGCGACGAGAACTGCATTGGCGGTCGCTGCGTTTCGAGCCCCGCTCCCACATGCGACGATGGGATCGAGTGCACTCAAGATATTTGTGATTCCGCGGCCGGCGGATGTCTTAACACCCCCGACAACACGTTGTGCACAGAGGGCATCTGCACGATGAGCGGCTGCGAACGGATCCCGTGCATCGAGGATGCACAGTGCGATGACGGTTTGGCTTGCAACGGCCAAGAGTCTTGCGTCAGCGACTCCTGCCGCGGCGGCGCGCGTCCGTGCGGGATCTCGAGTGACTGCGCAACCGTCAGCTGCACTGAAAGTGGGGGCGGCGTTCCTTTGTGCGCCGCATCCCAACGCGACAACGATCGCGACGGATTCAGTCCGGAAGTTTGCGGCGGCGGCGATTGCAACGACAACGTAGGCTCCATTCACCCGGGTGCGGCCGAGTTATGCAGCGATGGCGTTGATAACAACTGCAGCGGAAGTGCCGATTGCGCCGACATGAGCTGCGCAGGCACTCCGGCGTGCATGTCCGAGGGCTGCCCCACGTTCGGCCTCGGCAGCATGGAAGGCCTCAACATCGCAAATGGCGATACGTTCGGACGCTCGAGCGAGTTCAGCGCGCGTTGTGGCGGTGGCGCTGGTTCGCCTGACGTGAGCTATTCATGGACAGCCCCGCGTTCGGGATCTTACGTATTCGAAACAACCGGCTCTTCATTCGACACCGTGCTCTCGCTACGCAGCAGTTGCGGCGGTAGCGAGCTCGAGTGCGACGACGACGGGGGAGGCGGCGGCCAGAGCTCGCGTTTCGCACATACATTTGCTGAGGGCGAATCGGTGATCATCGTAATCGATGGTTTCTCGGACACCTCCGAAGGCGAATACACGCTCTCAATTCGTGAACGCATGGTTGGTGTGACCGAAGCCGGGCGCTGCCACGATGGTTTCGACAACGATGACGACGGCGACACAGATTGCGCCGACTTCGAGTGTATCTCGGAGCCTGGCTGCTGCATGGGTCCGGGTTGCGGTTGTCAGCCGAGCGAAACGAGTTGCCGCAACGGACGCGATGAGGATTGCGATGGCTTGACCGATTGCGAAGACACCGCCGATTGCTGCGGCCGATTCGGATGCGGCATGTCGCCGTTCTGCATGGTCGTCGATGGCGGCGTCGACGCAGGCCCACCTGATGGCGGTTTCGACGCGGGCTTTGATGCCGGTACCGACGCAGGCTTTGACGCCGGCGTCGATGCTGGTCCGGATGCGATGATGTGCGCACCGCTTGAGAACAGCGTCGCGCTGTGTACCGATGGTCTTGATGACGACTGCGATACGCGCGTCGATTGTGCAGACACCGACTGCCGACCGTTTGGTCCGGGCAGCGAGTGTTGTAATGGTATCGACGATGACGGTGACGGAAGCGTCGACCTGTTCACGTGCCGTTGCTTCGCGGACTCCGAGTGCGCGGGCATCGGCGACGTCGATCAAGTGTGCTGGGTCACGGCGTTCCACGTCTGCGCGCCGCGCTGCAACTTCTTCGGCGGCACGACCTTCTGCACGGAGCTCCTCGGTGATGGCTACATCTGCGAGTCGGCGAGTGGCGAGTGCGTTCCGGCGGACTGAGTTCTTTCAGACGCCTAATACTTGTAGAAGCCCTCGCCGGATTTGCGGCCTAGTTTTCCTTCGGCAACCATTTTGCGTAGGAGCTCCGGGGGGGTGAACTGCGGGCCGATCTCTCGCGTGAGGTGTTCGAGGATCGCGAGGCGAACGTCGAGTCCGACGAAGTCGGTGAGCTTGAGCGGGCCCATCGGATGACGATAGCCAAGCTCCATCGCGAGATCGATATCGGGCGCAGACGCGACGCCGTCTTCGAGCATGCGTATCGCTTCGGCGCCAAGTGCGACGCCAAGGCGGCTCGTGGCGAAGCCTGGGACGTCTCTAACAAGGATCGATTTCTTGCCGAGCGAGGTGGCAAATCCGCGCGAGCGTTCGACCGTCGCATTGCTCGTCTTCTCTCCGCGCACGATCTCGACAAGCTCCATAACCGGGACCGGATTGAAAAAGTGCAGGCCGATCACGCGCGATGGATCGCGCACAGCACTGCCGATGTCCGAAATGCTCAGGGACGAGGTGTTCGTACCTAGCAATGCGTCGGCTTTGGTACTGGCGTCGAGCACGCGAAACGTTTCGAGCTTGAGCTCCATGCGCTCGGGAATCGCTTCGATCACAACGTCGGCGTCCTTTACGGCGTCCACAAGATCGGTCGTTGTGCGAATACTGCTCAAGACCGCGGCACGCGTGGCAGCGTCCATCTTGCCCTTTTGCACGATGCGGTCGAGCGAGGTTCCGACGCCCTCCATTCCCCTGGCGATGGCAGCGTCGTTGATGTCGCGCATGACGACGCGGTAGCCCGCCTGCGCGCAAACCTGCGCGATGCCGTGCCCCATTGTCCCTGCGCCAAGCACGGTCACTTGTTGGTTCTTTGTCTCGCTCATGGCGTGCAGAACTAACATCGCTCGCATGCCTTCTCAACCGTGATATGAAAAAGCCTATGGGCCGTGCGCGCGTTCTGGTTGTGGGTTGGGATTGCGCAGCGCCGGCGCTCGTTTTTGATCGCTACCGCGACGTCATGCCAAATACGCAAGCCCTAATGAGCAGGGGCATGTGGGGAAATCTTCGATCGAGCGTGCCTCCGATCACGGTTCCGGCGTGGGCGTGCATGACGAGTGGTCGCGATGCAGGCGAGCTTGGGGTGTATGGGTTTCGTGATCGCGAAGCCGGTAGCTACGAGCTTTCGCTTGTTGACAGCTCGCGCATCGAAGCGAAACGCATCTGGGATTTTCTTGGCGAGCACGGGCGCACAAGCTCCGTGCTCTTTGTTCCGCCGAGCTATCCGCCCCAAGCGCACGCGCATGGCGAGATGGTGAGCTGTTTTCTCACGCCCTCCTCCGAGAGCGACTGGGCCGCGCCCGCGCAGTTGAAAGAGGAGCTGAGGGCAAAGTACGGCGAGTACCTAATGGATGTCGATGGCGTACGCGGCGGCGACAAGCAGGTCTTGCTGCGTGACTTGCATGCGATGACCCGGCAACACTTCGCCGTGGCGCGCCACATGTGGTCTACCCGCAATCCTGATTTCATGATGATGGTCGAGATTGGACCGGATCGCCTGCATCACGCGATGTGGAACGCTATGGACCCTTTTCATCCGCGCGCGTCGACCGACCCGGTTCTGCAGCAGGGAGCACGTGACTACTACGCGCTGCTCGACCAAGAGTTGGGCGCGCTCCTCGCATTGACCGATGAGGATACAACAGTGCTCGTGGTGAGCGATCATGGAGCGCGCTCGATGCAAGGCGGCGTGTGCATCAATGAATGGTTGATTCAGAATGGCTGGCTCGTATTGAACGAGCGGCCCACGGCGGTGACGCCTCTGCGTTCGTCGATGGTGAATTGGGAAAAAACCCGTGCGTGGGGTGAGGGCGGTTACTACGCCCGGGTCTTTCTCAACGTACGAGGTCGTGAGCCGCGGGGGTCCATCCCGTCGGGCCAGCACGCGAAAGTGCGCGAGGAGCTTTCGGCTGCGTTGCAAGAGCTGCGCGGCAAGAATGGCGAAGTGTTCGACAACCTCGTCGTGGACCCGCATGCCTATTATCGCGAAGCACGCGGGAATCCGCCTGATCTCTGCGTGATATTCGATCAGCTAGCCTGGCGTTCCATCGGCAGCGTCGGCCACGGCGTGGTATTCGCCCACGACAACGACCAGGGCGACGACGGATGCAATCACGATTGGGAGGGCATCTTCGTGATGGCTGGCCCGCACGTGGAGAACGTCGGTGCAACATCGGGCCTCTCGCTTTACGATGTAACACCCACCGTGCTTTCGCTGTTTGATATTCCAGTCCCGGCGGACTTGCTTGGACGCGATCTGACGCGCGGAGCTACGCGCTCGTGAGTGCAAAGCATTTAGTGCTCGGGCTCGATGGCGCGGATCCCGATCTCATTCGCGCGATGGGTCGGGGCGCGTTGCCCCATCTCTTCGAGCTCGAAGACCGCGGAGTGTTTGCACGTCTCAAGAGCGTGATGCCTGCGGCAACACTGCCGAACTGGTCTACCTTCCTAACCGCGACCGATCCTGGGACACATGGCGTCTTCGACTTCACGACGCGAACGGGGTACCGCGTTGCGTTTACCGGGGGCTCGAACCGAGCGGTGCCGACGCTTTTTTCGCGTTTGGATGCGATGGGCAAGACCTGCGCGTGTATCGGCTTCCCAGCGACGTGGCCTCCCGAGCAATGGACACGCGGCGCGTTCATCAGCGGATGGGATTCACCGGTGGCGTTTGAAGCGGACGATAGCTTTGTGTGGCCAAGAGCGCTGCACCGGGAAATTCAGGAACGCTTTGGCAGCATTCGATTTGATGACGTGGACGAATTCGAAGCGGATACGAACGGCTGGCACGAGCGCCTTCCGCATGCGCTGGTCGCGCGCATCGAACACAAGACGCAGCTTGCAAGTTGGCTCCTTGATAAATGCGAATGGGACGCGTTTGCGTTCTACTTCGGCGAGAGCGATACGGCCGCGCACTATTTGTGGTCGTTGCACGACGAGGGCTCGCCCCGCCATCCGACTGCGGTGGGCGCAGAGGACGGCGACGGCCTGCGAAGTGTATACAAAGCGCTCGACCACGCAGTTGGATCGTTGATTGCGCGCGCGGGCGGCTCGAATGTCGAGGTAACAGTCGTGAGCGATCACGGCTCAGGCGGCTCGTCGGACAAGGTTTTGCATTTGAACCGAGCCCTTGCTGACGCGGGCTTGCTCACTTTTCACTCTTCGACATGGGCGTCGCGTGTCACCCGCCTTGCAAAAGAGACGGCGCTCACGCGCCTCTCACCGCGCATGCGTCAGCACGTCTTTCGTCTTGCGGGCAACGTGATGCCGGGCTGGCTTGAATCGCGCGCGCGTTTTTCCGCGATCGATATGGATCGCACGATGGCGTTCAGCGAGGAGCTCAACTATTTCCCTTCCGTGCATCTCAACCTGAGTGGGCGTGAGCCTAAAGGGCAAGTGGCCGCGGCAGACCGCGAGCGCGTGCTTCGGGAAGTGACGGAAGCTTTACTCAAGTTGCGCGATCCGTGGACGGGGGCGTCCGCGGTACGTGCGGTTCATCGTCGCGAGGAGCTCTATCAAGGGCCCCTTGTTTCACGCGCGCCCGATCTTGTGCTCGAGATGAATCTCGATCGCGGCTACTCGTACAATCTCATGCCCTCATCGGCGCAAAGCCCACCGTGGCGCCGCATTCCGGCGAGCGAATGGCTAGGACGTAAAGGCCGCAGCCTGCCCGGAAGTCATCGCTCGCACGGCGTGTTCTTCGCCGCGGGTCCGAGCGTACGCCACGGCGTTTCGATCGAGCCCACCATGGCCGATGCGAGTGCAACTCTGCTAGCGCGGATGAAACTCGAGCGCGCACCCGAGATGAGCGGGCGCGTGATGTCGGAGATGCTCAACGACACGAGCACGCGCGATCCCCTCGCCAAAGCGCCGCCCGGCTTAAACAAGGACGCGCGCAATGCAGACATTGCGCGCGTCGAAGCAAGACTCAGAGCATTGGGCTACGTCGACTAAGTCGCTTCAGATTGAACTTGAGCGACTTACATCTCGCCGGTGATGCGGAGGGAACCGCAGCTCGCGTTCTGACCGCCAGCCGAGACAGTGACTCCGCCGCCGCGTGAAGTGCTCGGTACTTGCACCGTGACTTGCGTTGCACTCGCGCTCATCGTCGGAGCGGTCGAGCCGCCGATCATGACGACTGCGCCGTTGAGGTTCGTACCGTTGATCACAAGCGCTCCGCCGCGCGGCGCAAACGAGGCGCCGAGGCGGCAGGTGAGCTGCGTGCCCGTGACAACGCCACCCTGCACGTTTACGCCGGGGCGACCGATGCCTGCCACCGTGGCCGGGCGTGCGCCAGGTTGAGTTGAGACGACGCCACCTTGTTGTTGCGGACCGACCACCGTTCCAGGACGAACTCCGGTTTGCACGGTGCCCGCAACGCCGGGACGCGTCTGCACAACTTGACCTTGGCCGATTCCACCTACGGTTGCTGGGCGCGTGCCTGGCTGCACCGATACGACGTTGCCACCCTGTTGCGGACCGACGACCGTTCCTGGACGCACGCCGGTTTGCACCGTCGCTGCAACGCCGGGACGCGTTTGCACAACTGGATTCTGCGCGACGCCACCGACGGTTGCAGGGCGTGTGCCGGGCTGGACTGACACGACGTTTCCGCCTTGCTGCGGACCGGCGACCGTTCCGGGACGCACGCCAGCCTGCACCGTTCCACCCGTCTGGACATTGCCCACCCCTTGAGCGGGTCTCGCAACGACGCCGGGCTGTGCAGCCACGACACCGACATTCGCGCGCGGAGGCTGAGTGACGACGACGGTGCCGCCGCTCGGCTGCGTGACTACCGTCGTCACGGAACCGCCGCTTTGAACAGGTTGCGCTTGCACGTTGCCAGTGCCGACTACGACTACCTCGCCACCGCGTGTGCCGCCCGATGCCTGCGCTTGCACGACAACCGGTACAGCGCTCGGCTGGCGATAGACGGGTGGCGGCTCAGCCTGCGCGGGACGCCAGTAGCCGGGATGGTAGCGAACGCCACCTTGAACCTGAACGCCGACGGGATTCTGCCAGACGTAACCGGCGCGCGGCGTCTGCCACTGACCACCAAGCCAAACCCAACGGCCACCCTCCCACGAGTAGTGGCCATCAACCCACACCGCTTGAACGCTCGGCTGCGCGGGGCGAACTTCGACTTGCACGGGCGGCGGCGGCGGCGCGGTCTGTGCGACAACGGTCGGCGGCTCTACATAAGCCTGCGCGTCCGACGTGCCGGGACAATATTCGTAGGTACATCCCTGCGCTGAAATTGCGAGTCCCAAAAACGCGCCCAACCAGACGAAGCGTCGCATGCGAGTAAGCCTTTCGTGTGTGCCGGTTCAGACGACGGCCCGCCCCGGCTCATTCAATCCGCAGCGATTGTAGGGGGCCACGGCCCGCTTTCCTAGAAAGAATCATTTGCTCCGGGGAATCACGTTGTGTTCCCCTACTTTGCGTGAGTACTCAAACCAATCCCGCGCCGCGCACACCGCGCCTGTCGCAAACGGAAATGACCGAACTCGTACTTCCGCAGCACACCAATGCGCTGGGTACGGTGTTTGGCGGAACGGTGATGGCGTGGATCGATATCGCGGCGGCGATTGCTGCTCAACGGCACTGCGGTAAGACGGTGGTCACTGCGGCCGTCGACGATCTCACGTTCGTGGGCGCACTGCGTCTCGGTGACATCGCGCGCATCTCTGCGCGTGTAAACGCAACTTTCCGATCGTCTGTTGAAGTGGCGGTCACTGTTGAACAGGAAGACTTGCGCACGATGGCGCGCTCTATCTGCGTCGATGCGCTGCTCACCTTCGTCGCGCTCGATGAAAAGCAGAAGCCAACGTCGGTCCCCCCGCTCGTGCTCGAGAACGCGGACGATCACGCGCACTCAGCCGCCGCGCATTCGCGTCGCGAAGCGCGTCTGGCACGCCGCACGCATCCGAAAACGTGAGCTAGTCTGAGCGCTGAGGACGTGAGGATGGCAAAGCGAGATTCGTCGGTTCTCATCGCGGCTCTCGGCATCGCGGCCAAGACACTCATCAGCGCCTTCGTCATCGCGACGCCGATCCTTGGCGCGTGGGTTTCGTCATCGTTGGCGGCGTATGGAAACCGATCCACGGCGCTCGCTGCTTCGGTGGCCGTCCTCCTGTTTCCTGCACTGCCGCTTGCGTGGGAGGGCGCAGCTTGGCTGCGACGAGCACGCAAGAAAGATCCGAAACCTAGAATTCTTCGCTTGTGGGATCGCGTCATTCTTCGAACCCTCGCGATCAACTTGGTCTTTCTGTCGGTGCTTCTCGCGACGCGGCCCGAGCGCGCCTTTGTGGCGGTGACGACGCGAGGCGACTGGATGCTGGACGGCTCGCATTCGCCAACGTCGGAGTGGGCACGGAAGCAAATCTTTTGGGCAGCCACCAAGCTTGAGTGGCTCTACAAATCTGCGCACGAAAACCCCTTTCGCGTCGCGCGCAGCGAGGCTCGCGCCGAGCCACCTCCGCGCACCGACGCAGTCCCAGTACCCACGCCAAACAGCCGCGCTCAAGTCCGCCCGCGACGCTGGCCGCAGAGTGCGACGGTTCACCCTTTGATCGCGACGATCCCGCACGAGGCTGAGGCGAGCATTGCGGACCTTGCGCGTTACGTCGTGGCCAATGAGCAGGACGCGTTTCAGCGCGTGAAGGCGCTACACGATTGGGTGGCAACCCATGTCGCCTACGATGCGGCGTCTTTCAATCGCTTGGTCCGGTCGGGCGATTGGAACTTCCCGCCTCAGGACGCAAACTCGGTCTTTCAGCGACGCACGGCGGTGTGCGCGGGTTACTCCCTCCTCTTCGCCGAGCTTGGCAAGGTAGCTGGCATCGACATCCGATATTTGACCGGCGACGCGCGCGTGCCGGCCGCGGGTCCAGCCGGCAGCTCGCACGCGTGGAACGCGGTGCTCATCGAAGGGCAATGGTACCTCGTCGACGTTACCTGGGACGCGGGCTTCGTGAACGGTGAAGCATTCCAACGCTCCTACGTCACCGACTACCTGTTCACTCCCGGCGACGTATTCAATATCGACCACTTCCCGGACGATAAGGGTTGGCAGCTCGCGGCCCATCCCATCGAACGAGGCGATTTCCTGCGTCGGCCGCGCTTGCGTCCTTCCTTCTTTGCGCTCGGGCTCGAGTTGCTCTCTCCCGCACGCTCGCAAGTCACGACCCGAGGCCGCGCGACATTGGATGTGCGCGTCCCGCGGGGCATCACGCTGATCGCGGAGGTGCGCGGTACGTCAAACGCCGAGCGGAGTGTTTGCGATGCGTCGACGGGGGCCGTTTCGCACATTCAATGCAGCTTGGTGGAACAAGGCTCGTACAACGTCGTTCTCTTTGCGGGGCCGCAAGACGCAGGATCGTATCCTGGTGTCGGGGAGATCGAGTTTCTCTGCCGGCGCTGAGTCCGAGCTCGTCGTGCCGGCGTCTCTAGTAATCGCCCCGATGCTGGCGGACCTGAAGCGGAACTTGCCAGAAGTCTGCGACTTGCGCCGCCGCTGCGTCGAGCCCGTCTTCATCGCTTGCAGAGAGCATGTCGCACAACACGTGACTTCCCGCAGCGTCCTTGCATCCAAAGCCCAACTTGGATGATGCCTCGCTTCTTTCACGCCTCGTGCGATCCAGGGTAAGTTCGATCTTCACGCTCTTCGGAATGCGCCAACAAGGGCCGTCGCCCATGAAGCCGATGAAGCCCGTTGCGGTGTCGTCCCAAAGTAGAAGGCTGTTTGCAGATGCACGTGGCGGCTGGCTTGTGAGCTTAAACTCAAAATGCAGCGAACCGCGTTTACGTTTCATATTGGCGCCCAGTTCGATGCGCAATATTCGTGCATGGTCGAGCGTCGCTCGCATGTCGTGCTCAGGCCAACTGCGCTCCCACGTCCCCCGGATCGAAATGTTGGTTTTGTCGTAGAGCTCCCGCTGCGCGTCCATCAGAGGGCGCGGCCCGCCTTTTTGCCGGCGCAAAGTATTCAGGGTGATTTCGTACGAACCAAAGTCCCAGCGATGTCGTTGCCCGTACTCGAAAGACATGCCCTTGCCGAGCATCTCCGTCATACGTCGAACGGCAAGCTCATGATTTTCGCGGCCGCTTGGCAAGAAGCCTAGCTCGGTGCGAAATTCTGTGGGCGGCAGCGCCTCGCCTGCGGGCCAGTTTTCGATCCACATGCGTTCGCGATGCTCTTCAAAGAGAGGCAGCGTCGGAAGATAGATGACGTCCTTCCATTCGTACCAACGCGAAAGGCCAAACTCTTCCCGCAGCGAGCGAATCGTTCGTGTCGAGCCAATCTTGTGCTCGCGCAACCACGCGATAACGCGTTCGTCGTTCATGGGCCTCCAGAAGAGTTTGCACGCTTACAGCGAACCGATCTGCTCAAGGTAGAATGCGTTCACGTTGGCCCCGTGCGCTGGTTCGAACGTGAAGTGATCGCCGCCTTCTGAGAAGCAAGTCACTACCGGATGTGCGCTACAACCCCGGTAGCGAACGCACGGCGGGCTCGGAGATTGCGGATCGTTCTCGGTCGCACTGCATCCGTTCTCATCCAACCACCGATCGCGGGCATCGATGCCCTGCTCGATTGTGGTGAGGGGGTCCCCCTCCGCATGATTGATCCACATTGCGACCGGACCACCACACGTTCCATTGGCGGGGTACGCCTCCGAAGGAGCGCCTACGACGACGCGCTCGGGACGCGCGCACGCAAGTTGATGCGTGAAGTCACCGCCATAACTATGCCCGTAGGCGACAATGCCGCGTGTGTCGATGCAGTGCGTGGCCTGCAGCTCCGATTCAATCACGTCGACAAACTCGACGTCCCTGCCTGTGTTGCTCATCTCCCAACCGGTTGCGCAGCCGCCTGCCGCAAGTGCTTGCGGATAGACAAAGACGCCGCGCGCGCCAAACGCGTTCTCGACGCTCGCGCCTTCAATGCCTGCAAGAAAGTTTCGCAAACCCGCGCTACTTCCTCCGCAACCGTGAAAGCCGATCACAAGCGGCACTGGAACATCCGCGTCGTAGCCGGCAGGGACGGATACCAAGTATGTGCGCGTCTCTCCGCGTACGGTTGTCGTGATCGTGGACAAGCCGCTTGCGTGGGGCGTTCCACATCCGAGTGAGCCCGACGAGCCGGCATCCGCAGCGCTCGCGTCAACCGATGCTTCCGCGGCCGGCGCATCGGCGGGCGCGTCGCGATAGGCATCTGCGGAAGAGCCCATGTCGGGAACGCCCTCTCCAGAATCTGTCAAAGCGATAGACATGTCAGTTGCGCCGCCATCGTGTAGCGAAGAAGTCGCGCCTCCGAGCGACGCGTTGCAGCCGCTGGCAACGAGACACGCGAACCACGCCGCTGTCGACATTCGCTGCGAAAAGGGTCTCGCTGCTGACCGCATCAGTTTGGCCGCCATAAGCCAGTCTAGCTGAAGTGGCGGCCGCTGACGTAGGGCGCCGAGCGATGCCGACGCATCGTGTGCACCCAGGCCCACACCGAAGTACCTGGCGATCAACTCTTCAAAATGCATATCAGCTTAGTTGTGTCGCGTAGGGATTTGCGGGCATTGTATGTGAATGAAAAGCCTCATTCTTAGCATTGCGTTGCTTGGAGCATCGTTTTCTGTTGTCGCTGGCTGTGCCACGGAAAGTTCCTCCTGTACGCCGGGCGCTCAACTCGCGTGCACGTGCACCAACGGCGCTTCCGGATCCCAGGTGTGCATGGCGAGTGGTGGATTCACCGCGTGTATGTGCGCTGGACCTGGCGACGGCGGGGCGAACGACGGGGGGGCAGAAGACGCAGGCACAAGCTCCATGGACGCAGGCGCTTCAGACGGCGGCGGCTCCGTTATCGTAGGCCTCGACGGCACGGTGCCGAGCGATGCACTTCGATTCCGCGATGCAGTGACGGGGACCGATGCGAGTTTCGATATCTGCGTGACGGGCACCGAATGCAATGACGCGGATCCCTGCACCACGGACTCGTGCGTCTTGGGTCATTGTTCGAACACGCCAATCTCGTGCGATGACAGCAACACCTGCACCGTAGACCACTGCGACGTCGAACACGCCGGCTGCTACTATACGCCGTGGTGCGACGACGGCATCTCGTGCACGTCGGACGTCTGCAACCACACCGGCGAGCTCACCTTCTGTGACCATAACCCGGTAAGCACGGCGTGCAACGACGGAATTTCCTGCACGACCGACATTTGCTCCCCAACGCTCGATTGCATTCATCTAGATAGCTGCTGAACACGGTCTCGCGCGGGAGTAAAGACGAACTGGTTATCGGCGTTGCGCAGGCGCCGTGCCACTTGATGCGTCGCGTAGCGCCGTTTGAACACGTGCGCGATCAGGCAGGTCGCCGTGGCCACGCAAGGCGCGTTCGTAATAGGTGCGGGCACCGGCGCGGTCTTGCCGCGCGATCATGATGTCGCCGTAGAGCGCGAGGGCTGGTGCAAGCTCAGCGTCGCCCTCAAGCAGGCGATCGAGAAAACCCGCCGCAAGAACATCGCGGTGCAGCGTCAGAGCGAGCGACGTCGCGGAAAGCAGGGCGCGCGGATCGCTTGGATTCAGATCGGCCGCGACACGATACTGTTCGAACGCGTCTTCGGGACGATTTGACTGCGCGAACAAGTCAGCGAGGGCGCGTGCCGCCGTCGGCGAATTGGGAACGAGCTCAAGCGCACGACGAAGCTCGCGCTCCGCAGTCGCAAGATCACCCCGTGCTGCTTTCGCGCGGCCGAGGCCTGCGTGCGCCGTGGCCAAGCGATCGTTCAATCGAATGGCGTCGGTGAATGCGCGTTCGGCGGCTTCGGCTTCGCCATTTGCTAGCAAGACTTCGCCAAGGGCTGCCTGGGCGTCAGCCCACGTAGGGCGCGCCGCGACGGCACGCGTCAATAGCTCGCGCGCCTCGGGCGTATTGCCAAGGCTGCGACCAAGCTCGAAGAGCACATCCGGCGAGTTGGCATCGTGCGACAATGCGCGACGCAGCGCTGCGGTTGCGTCAGCGCTTCTGTTGGCAGAGGCGTACAAACGCGCGAGACCAAGATCGGGTTCTGCACTCGATGGATTGGCGGAAGACGCGCGGCGATATGCGGCTTCTGCCTGTGGCGCTTCGGACTGAATGCGATGCGCGTCGCCAAGCGCAAGCAGCGCCTCGAAGTTGTTGTTGTCGATGTTGGTCGCTTCGGTCAGCTCATCGAAGGCGCGTGAGCTGCGATTCCAGACCAAGAAGGTCCGCGCGTTGCACACGTGAAAGAGGGCCGAGGTGCGATAGCGCGACAGGGCACGGCATGCGGTCTGCGCTTGACGGTAATCGCCTTGGGCAAACGCGACACGTGCCACATCGTAAAGAGCTTCGACGCTGCCGCGCGAAAGTTGAGCGGCTCGTCGGAAGGATGCTTGGGCGTCGCGATATCGACCCGCACGCAGAAGCGCTCGTCCGTACGCGGATTGAGCACCGGCATCACGGCTATTGGCCCTCGCTGTAGCCGACAGTGCTGCGAGATCAGCCTCCTGCGCTTCGGCGAAAGAAGCAGAAAACGCGATGCAAAGAACCAGAAAAGCCCCAAAAATGCGTCGAATCACAATGTCCTCCGGAGAGCTGTGAGGTCGTACGCCGGGGCTCTGGGATCGTCAACCGCCTTCCTTTCCGAGAGGATCGACGTGGCCTGCTGGTCCCTTGCCCCCCTAGGCCTCCTCAAGTAGGTTCGGCGCCTCTCGATGTCCCGTTTCGCCTGTCTTTTCGCCCTGGCGTTTTGCGCTGCCCAAATCGTGGGCTGCGGCGGTGCGCGCGTACGCCAGAACCTCAGCTACGGTGACAGCGCCCGCGAGGCCTACGAAACCGCGATGGAAGACTTCCGCGATGAAAATTGCGAGGAGGCACAGCCTCTTTTCCGCAAAGTCCGTCGCAACTATTCCTACAGCCGCTTTGCCGCGCTTGCGGAGTTGCGCCTCGCCGATTGTCTGCTTCTGCAGAAGAAGTACGTCGAGGCGATTAGCGCCTATCGCACCTTCACCCGTTACCGCCCGTCGCACAGCGACGTGCCGTACGCTCGTTTCAAGATGGCCGAAGCCTACTTCGCGCAGGTCCCGGAAGACTTCTTCTTGGCGCCGCCGGCCGAAGAGCGTGATCAGTCGCAAACGCGCGATGCGTTGCGTCAGCTGCGCCAGTTCATCTTGGATTTCCCCGATGACCCGCACGTGGGGGATGCCAATCGTATGGCGCATGACGCGCTCACCTTGCTCGCCCGGCACGAGCTCTACGTCGCGCAGTTCTACCTTGATCGCGATCATCCCGGCGCTGCCGTCGGTCGCCTGCAAACACTTTTGCACGCCTACCGTGGAAGTGGTGTGGAAGAAGAAGCATTGCTTCTTCTCGGCCGCACCTATTTGCATCTTGCAGACCCGCCGCACGCGCGTGAAGCCTTTGATGAGCTCATCCGTCGCTTCCCCGAGTCAGGTTACGCCGAGTCAGCACGTGAGTATTTAGCGGAGATGGGCGCCAATGGATGAGCGTACCAAGCAGCTGCTGACATTAGGTCGCGAGTGCTACGACAAGCACGAATACGATCGAGCTGAGCACTACTTGCGTCAGGTTTTGGAGCGCGGCGGCGATTTTGCCGATGTGCACAACATGATGGGTGTCGTGCACCACGACCGCGGGCGCTTCGAAGAAGCCCAGGCGGCATTCGAAGCAGCTCTCGCGGTCAATCCCAATTACACGGAAGCCGCGCTCAACCTAGCCGTCACGTACAACGACCTTGGCCGCTACGAAGAAGCCAAGCGCATCTATCAAGCGGCGTTGGCACGTGGGGCCGAGTCGCCAGGTCAGCTCGACCCCTTCGTGAAAGGCAAGATTGCCAATCTTCACGGCGAGCTCGCGCAGGCGTATGCCGACGCCGACTTGCTCTCAGAAGCGATGCACGAGCTGCGCAAGGCGATCTTGCTCTGCCCTCAGTTCGCGGATTTGCGCGTGCGCCTTGCGAATCTCTACAAGCAAATGGGCGACGTCGACGCAGCGCGCTTCGAACTGTCCGAAGCGATCAAGGTGCGTCCGAACTATGTGCCAGCGCGCATTGCGCTTGGCGTGGTGATGCTCTCGCTCGGCGATACCGTTGGCGCGAATGAGCAGTGGAACGCCGCGCTGCAAACCGATCCTGAAAATCGTACCGCGCAGATGTATTTGCGCATGGCCAAACACGCATCGATTCCGCCGGGCGGAACCCTTCCGCCGCCGCCACGCAGCTAGTCCGAAAGACGAGACGACCATGACCCAACTCACGAGCACGCTCGAAAGCGAAGCACGTGCAGAGCTCGCCGAGCTCTCACGCGCCAACATCACTCAGGCAAAGCGGTTCCCCGGCGACAAGCCAAATCGCCAGCCGATTCACACGGTCTATGGTGGTGCGCAACTTTTCAAAGCCGAGACAAGCAAGAAGCTTGGCGAGCTTGCGTTGAAGTCGATGGAGACGTATGCGCCGGACGCGCGCGCGTTTGCCACCGCGCTCAAGCTCACAGGGCACGAAGAGCTCGCGAAGGATTTCGATCGCTACACCGCGGCTTTCAAGAAAGATCCGGCCGCGTTTCGCAAAGAGCGTCCCGATGTCTGGTTGCCGCTTGCCGTGCATGAGCGCGTGATCGCAAAACTTACGCGCGAACCGGTGGAGGATTTCCGAGTCGATTTCGAAGATGGCTTTGGCGTGCGTCCCGATGCCGAAGAAGATGAGACCGCGGTGCGTGCCGCGAAGGAAGTTGCTCGCGCGATGAAGGAAGGCATTCTTCCTCCGTTCATTGGCATTCGCATCAAGACCTTCAATGAAGAATTGAAGAGCCGTGCCGTGCGCACGCTCGACCTTTTCATCACAACGCTCGTGACCGAAGCGGGTGGCCTGCCTGACAACTTTGTCGTCACGCTTCCGAAGATCACCGTGCCCGAGCAACCGCGCACGCTCGTGCGTTTGTTCGAGAAGCTCGAGAAGCGCCTCAAACTCGCGCCGGGCTCCTTGAAGATGGAAATGATGGTCGAGCTCACTCAGTCGATCATCGATGTCGAAGGGCGTTCGACCCTGCCGCGTTTGATTGAGGCAGCCGAAGGGCGCTGCAGCGGCGCGCATTTCGGAACCTACGACTACACAGCCTCGTGCGACATCACGGCAGCGTGGCAATCGATGAGCCATCCGGCGTGTCAGTTCGCGCTGCACATGATGAAGAACGCGTTCGCAGGGACGGGCATCTTCCTCTCGGACGGCGCAACGAACGTGATGCCGGTAGCGCCCTTCAAGGCGGCCGCGGGTGCCAAGCTTTCTGCTGAGCTCGAGCAAGCCAACATCGATTCGGTGCATTCGGCGTGGCGCCTCGCCTACGATCACATCCGCGGTTCGTTGAGCAACGGCTTCTATCAGGGATGGGATTTGCATCCTGGCCAGCTGCCGATTCGCTACGCGGCTTGCTACGCCTTCTTCCTCGAAGGCTTCACCGCGGCGGCCGATCGTCTCCGCAACTTCATCGACAAAGCAGCGCAAGCAACGCTCGTTGGCGACGTCTTCGATGACGCGGCAACCGGGCAGGGCTTGCTCAACTACTTCCTTCGCGGCCTAAGCAGCGGCGCCGTCTCTGTCGAAGAGCTCGCCATCACCGGCCTCACGGTAGAAGAAGTCCGCATGCGCTCCTTCTTACGAATCATCGCCGGCAGGACTCACAGGTAGAGCCGCCACGCGCCGCCCCCACGCAAAGAAAAAGGGGACGTTCCCTTTTTCCCTACGGGAAAAGGGGAACGTCCCCTTTTTCTTTCCGTTTTTCTTTTTTGCCCAGCCTAAGAAGTAGGCAGCGCCGCACCCAATCGCGACGATCTCGCGCAACCAAGCACAGCGGAGGTGAAGTCGCGGCGCTTGCCGCCCCTAGTTCAATTGAGCGCTACGCATGAAGCGGGTGACGCTTTCGGGGAGGCCGTTCTCGGCGACCGTTGCGTCGAGGATGGCGAGGAACTGGATGAACTTGTCGCCGTGCACGAACATCTGCGTCACGAAGACCATGCGCTGGCCTTCGCTCATCATCGTCGCAGCGAATCCGATCCCGGTTTCCCCGTTGAGTGTAACTGGGGTGGGCTCCTCCGCTTGCGCGCCGTCTGCATGCGCCATCGCGTCGTATGCCGCACGAAGAAGTTGCTGCGCTTCTTCAGGGGATGCCGCCGCCGCCCGATGCACCACACCCACGATGAACGCGCTGCTGCCGTCTGCGGGAGCTGCGATGTATTGGTGCTGCATCACGCCCGGCGCGACTTCGCTCTCTTGCATCGGCGCGTCGTAGGGCACTTCGACCGAGAAGCCTTCGTTGGCCGGAGCAATCGTGCGCCAGCTCTCGCCGGTGGCGGCGTTGGCTGTCGCAGCTGGCGTCGTCGACTCCGCGGGCGCTGACCCTCCGCACGCTACCAGAACGAGAACACCGAGCACTGAGGTCATACGCATCGCGGAA
Source organism: Sandaracinaceae bacterium (assembly GCA_016712745.1). Taxonomy (GTDB): domain Bacteria; phylum Myxococcota_A; class Polyangia; order Polyangiales; family JADJQN01; genus JADJQN01. Next base: position 659,211 of record JADJQN010000003.1, on the reverse strand, counting down.
ATCATCATGGTCCACCGGTCCTTTGAGGCCGCGATGATGAGGGTTCTTGCGCGCCGAGTAAAAGTTAAAGCTGGGGTTTTCTGCTTCTCGCGAAATTTCGATATGCTGCTCGCCACTTCATGCTCGACCAATGGCTTCACTACGCAATCCGCCTCTTCCATTTGATCGCCGGCATCATGTGGATCGGTACCTCGTTCTACTTCGTCTGGCTCGATGGAAGCTTTCAGGCGCTATCGGAGAAAAAAGAGGGCGTGGAGGGAGAGACGTACATGGTGCACGGCGGCTTCTTCTATCGCGTAGAGAAGCAGCGCCCGCTGGTGATGCCGAAGATACTGCATTGGTTCAAATACGAAGCGCTGCTCACATGGGTGAGCGGCATCTTCCTGCTGGGCCTTGTGTATTGGGCGAGAGGTGGCCTTGCGTTGATGGGCGTTGCTCCCTTCCGCATGACGCAACTTTCGGCCATTGGAATATCTATCGGCTCGTTGGTCGTTAGCTGGGCCGTTTACGATCTGCTGTGGAAGTTCGTCGGACCGCGCGCGCCGAAAGTCGCACTTGCCGTGTCGCTCGTGCTGCTCGTCTCGATGATTCATAGCTACGCCAAGCTCTTTCCGGGGCGCGCGGCGTTCATTCATGTCGGCGCGATGCTAGGCACCATCATGGTCGCCAACGTGTGGATGCGTATCCTGCCGAATCAGCGACGCATGATCGCCGCGAGTCTAGCCGGCCAAGAACCGGATTGGGCAAAGGGCGCGGCTGCCAAGCAGCGTTCCTTGCACAACAGCTACATCACAATCCCTGTGCTTATCACGATGTTGTCGAACCACTTCTCGTTCGTCTTTGATCATCAGCGCAAGGATTTGATTCTCGCAGCCTTGTGCGTGGTAGGCGCATGCGTTCGTCATTTGATGATCACTGCGGAGAAGAAGCAGACGGCGTATTGGGCGCTTGGACCTATCGTGCTGAGCCTTTCGTACGTCGTCTTTCTCACGATTCCCACGACGATTCCGCCGGACCACACGCCCCCGGTTGCGTTTGCGGAAGTGAACGCGATTCTCGTGCAGCGCTGTCATTCCTGCCATTCGAGCACGCCGACCGACGATGTCTTTCGCGCGCCGCCGAACGGTGTAACGTTTGACGCTCCCGATTCCGTGCACGCGCTTGCGCCGCGCATTCGTCTGCGCGTCGTTGAAGCCGGGACCATGCCCTTCGCGAACAAGACAAATATGACCCCTGCTGAGCGCGAGATCGTGCGTCGCTGGATTGATCAGGGTGCGCGTCTGTGAGCATCGAGCGTTTTGCTCTGCGGAGCGATCACGTGCTGCTCGACGGAGCGCTCCGACCGGCGACCGTCATCGTCGGCTCGGACGGCCGCATTGAGGATGTGCTGGCAATCGATCACGTAGCGACCCCACGCATGCGCGTCGAGCAAGTAGCGCATGCGCTATTGCCAGGCCTGGTCGACACGCACGTTCATATCAACGAGCCCGGTCGCACCGAATGGGAAGGCTTCGAGACGGCGACGCGCGCAGCTGCAAGTGGCGGCGTCACGACACTCGTCGACATGCCGCTCAACTGCATTCCGGTCACCACGAGTCTGGCCGCGTTCGAGACCAAACTTGCCGCGGTGCGAAATCTGCTGAGCGTAGATCTCGGTTTTTGGGGCGGTGTCGTCCCCGGAAACGCGCATGAGCTGAACGCAATGGCGAAGCGCGGGATGCTCGGCGCAAAGTGTTTCCTTTGTCACTCCGGCATTGACGATTTTCCGAAGAGCGAAGTCAGTGATTTGCGCGCAGCGATGCCGGTCTTGCGCGATGCGGGTGTTCCGCTCCTCGTGCACGCCGAGCTCGAGTTGCCCGGCGCGCCGTCGTGTGATGCAGGCGATGTTCGTGAGTACGGGACCTATCTCGCCTCGCGCCCGCGCGAATGGGAAGACAAGGCCATTTCGCAGATGATTGAGCTTTGCCGCGAGACGCGGTGCGCTGTGCACATCGTGCATCTCTCCTCGGCGACCGCACTGCCGATGATAGAGCGTGCCAAGGACGAAGGTCTTCCATTTACGGTGGAGACCTGCCCTCACTATCTCTGTCTTTCATCGGAAGAAGTTCCGAGCGGGGCCACGGAGTTCAAATGCTCGCCGCCCATTCGCGAGAGTGAGAATCGCGATGCGCTGTGGCAAGGCCTGAAGGATGGCGTGATCGACTTCGTCACGTCGGATCATTCGCCGTGCACGCCGCATCTGAAGAAACCGGACCAAGGCGATTTCTGTGGAGCGTGGGGCGGAATCGCCTCGCTCTCGCTTGGCCTCTCGTCGGTGTGGGCCAAAGCGCGGGCGCGCGGAATGTCTCTCGAGACGCTCGTCGAGAGGATGACCAGCAGACCGGCAAAGCTTGCTGGCCTGCACACGCGCAAGGGAACGATCGCACGCGGCTTCGATGCCGATTTCTGCGCATTTGATCCCGACGTTGAATGGACGGTTGAAGCAGCCGCGCTCCAGTTTCGCCACAAGGTTTCGCCGTACATTGGGCGCACGCTGCGTGGCCGCGTTGCGAAAACATGGTTGCGCGGCATGCCGGTGTTCGAGAACGAAAGCGTCACTCAACGCCACGGCTTGCCGCTGCTCTCTCGCGCGTAGAATGCGCGCCCGTTTCTTGTTAAGGGCGTGGCGCGATCGCGTGCTGCACCCACTCGCGAGCACTTCCGTCCGGAAAACGCGCCAAGTAAATTGAGCCTAAGCGCGCAAGCTCCGCGTCGTTGTGTAACGCGCGAAGCGCTCGCAGGCGCACGACGAACGCTGGCTCCTCGACGGGTGAGCCCGATTCGTCCGCGCGGCTGGCCACCAGTGAACGAATCGCGGCATTGGGATCGTCGAGGCGATCGAGATGAAGACGTGCTGCCGAAAAGCCCGCAACCGTGGCGCGAGAAGGGCTGAGATGCTGGGCCGCGCGATCGTACGTGCTCGCGGCTTCGGGCAAGCGATCGAGACCTCGCAAGGCATCGGCGCGCAGCATTAGCCAAGCCCCGTCGCCTTCGCGCGCAGTGGCTGCGGCTTCGAATGCTGCGCGGTAGTTGCCGTGCTCAAGGAGCGCTTGCGCTTCGTCGATGCCCACGCGCTGAGCTTCGGGAGATGCAGGCGGGGCGGCTGCGTTCGTGAGCGGCGTCGCCGCAGGAGACGTTCCTGTGGCGGGCGCCGCCGCCAGGCCTGAATGCGCATGAGTCGCACGCCGTCGCGCCGCAAGCTCGCCTTCGCGCATCAGGGGCGAACTCCACGCGATGCGATCGGAATCGGCTTGCGAGCTAATGCGATCACCCGCCGCAAGCGAATGTGTTCCGTCGGCGCGTACCACATCGACGCGCCCTTCGAAGACCTGCACGCGCGTTGTGTCTGCCTCGTACGTCACTGAGAAAACTGTACCGCGCACCAAGACGCGCGCATCGGCCGTCTCCACCTCGAAGGGCACATCGTTAGGCAAGTGCACGACATCGAAGAGCACGGTGCCGTGACTTACCTTCACGTGGCGATCGGTCGCGGAGAATCCGTGCATGTCGAACTCAGCACCCCCGGTGGTGGTCAGAGCATCGCCTGTGGCAAGCGCAATATGCGTTGCGGCAGTCGCCTCGGATCGATTCGCGACCGGCGCAGTCACCGCGGAGCCGCGCAGATAGTCGCGCGCGACAAAAGCGACAAGCACTGCCGCTGCAACTGCGTACGCGAACACTGTGCGCATGCGTTCGCCGCGATGGCGTTGCGCATTGGCCACGACAAGCGCTTGCGTAACTTGCGCTTCGAGCTTTTGCGGCGAGCCTAAATGCGCGGTCTGGGCATGCGCTGCGCGTGCCAGCAAATCGAGAGGATCGAAATCGTTTCGACGTTCGCTCATGGTGTTTCCTTCCACATCGAGCCGAGATAGGGGTCACGCTTCAAGACCTCCGTGAGATCGCTTCGTGCGTGCTTCAAGCGGGCCCGCAGCGTATCGATGCTCACATCTTCGATCGCTGCGGCCTCGTCGTGCGGCATCTGCTCGATTGCGCACAGAACGAACGCGTTGCGCCTTAACTCGGTGAGCGAATCCAGCGCTGCGTAGAGACGACGTACACTCTCACGTTCCATCGCGAGCGATTCGGGCGTCATGTTGTCAACATCCAGCGCGACATGAAGCTGCTGCGAGCGCTGCGCTTCGCGATGCTGCGTGCGATAGCGATAAGCTGATCGCAAGACAATGCGATAGGCGTAGGTGCGCATGCTCGACTCGTTGCGAAAACGCGTGAGCGCGTCGGCCACGGCTATTAGCGCTTCCTGCACGGCATCTTCCAAATCGCTGCGAGGACCCAAATGCCGCGCGCACCATCGCTGCACATCGGGCGCGAGCTCATGAAGCGCATTCGCGATCGCATCGCGCGAAGAGCTGTCGGTCGTGGCGATTGTGCGGCGTAAGAAGTTCACTAGAAGATGTACTCCAGCGTTAGGCTGCCGTAGAGCAGAACGCCTGCCGCAGCGTCGTTGCCCAATCTGTCGGCAAATCGGCCAATGAAATCTGCACCCAGCCGCTCCTCGACTGCCCAATGGTCCGTAATGTGCTCGCGAGCCGCGAAGAACGCCCCGACCCCCAGGAGGAAGTGACTGTTCTCGGTCGCGCGATCGGGTTCGTGGTCGGTTCCGAACAGCCCACGTCCTCCCAACAGTGTCGTCAGAGGCGAGGAGGGCGGTGCAAAGAAGTAGCTCGCACCTACCGCCATGCGCTGCCCGCGCCCGCTGAGGATCACGTCTGCATCAAGACGCCAACTTGGAAAGTAGAAATTCATACCGAAATGCACCGGAGCGAACTCCAACGCGAAAGGCCGTCCTAAGCGCAAAGCTCCCAACTGCGAACCGAGTCGTATCGCCAAAACCGGGCGATCGAAGCGAGAGCTGCGAACTCGGCGCCGCGTTGGCGGCGCCACAACGGGTGGTGGAGTCGGTGTTGCATTTGGGCTTTCCGCCGTCGGTTCTAGAGGCGGGACGGTCGCTGCGTTCGGTTGCGGTGCGACCGACGGCGTCGCGGGAGTGGCCGGCGCTTCAAGCAACGACGCTACAGAAAGCGCGAATACGCGCGGCTCAACAATGTCGTATGCAGACTGAAGCAAAAGCGATTGCGGCGCATGGCCGTCAGCTGTGTCGACGAACACGGTCGGCGGTCGCAGATCACCTGACTGAAACTCGAGCCACACAATCCGTGTCGCATGTATGCGGGTAGCTTCTTCGCTCGCGAACGCTCGTGCGTCGATCGTGCGCGCGCTTGGAACCTCAACCACGCTGAGCTCAGTTGCACGGTCGACCTCGAGGCGAAGGGCCGCTCGAAACTCTGCGATTCGATGCACGGGCAGTGCAACGACGATCGAATCGGCTCGCGCGTGCGCGGCGCCAACGGCGGAGAGCGCGAGCACCGTCAGCGCTAGGAAGGCATGGCGCATCATTCAAAATCTCCCGGCAACGGACACGCCCAGCTGCGACGGTCCCATGAGCGGCGCAACGGAAAGTTCGATTTCGTCTTCATTTGCGCGTCGCATCCCGGCGTCGAAGTCTTCGAGGTCCTGTTCTGCTTCGGGAGTGATCAGCGAGAGAAAACCAGTGGTGCAACCAAACAAGCCAATCGCGGCCCCGACTCCGACGTAATCGTTTCTCGTGGGGAGCGTATTGCTATCGTACTGGCTGGCAACCACGGCGAGACCGGCACCGATCGCACAAATCCCAAACCCGGCAATGGACGCTACAAAACGGGCGTGGCGCGCTTGCATGATCTCTGTTCGCCACTCGGTTTCGAAAATGGCGCGCTGCGTATCGTTCCATCCATTTGCCCGTGCGCGTTGGAAACGGGCGTAACGATCGCGCTGCATGTGGCCGTAGAGCAGTTCCGTCACAAGCTCCACGGTGCCTACCGTCGTCGTAACAAGCCCGATAGTCAGCAGCGCGGAACGCCACCACGCGTCTCCCTCGCTCGACAACGAACTCGCAAGGCCAAGCTCTAATCCACCCCCTGCGACCAATAAACTTGTCGCCGCGATGCGCAGTCCGTGAGCACTCGCTTCGCGGTCCGCATTGAGGGCAAACCATGACTCGAGCCGCAGCCCGACATCCGGCTCCTCAATAAGCGTCCCCTCAACCACGTGCTGTGCCTCGGCTTTTGCCGCAAAAAGCGTCAGTCCCAAGACACATAGCAATGCTAACCGCACCATCACGCCCTCCTTGTCGCAAAGCTTAGTGCGTGTCGACCCGAGAAGTGGGACATCAAATCGACAGCCCGCTACCATCGCCCCGCAGGAAGGACGCCATGACCGTCAAAGATACTGGTGCCACGTTCGCAGGCCTTATCGATCTCGCAGCCGAAGAGATGGGCGGCAAGGCCCTCGCGACGAGCGACGACTTCTTCGCCGAGATGCAAAATCTTCTAAAACCGGGACGCGGTATTTTCCTTCCCGACGAGTACACCGATCGTGGCAAGTGGATGGATGGCTGGGAGAGTCGCCGCAAACGCGAAGACGGCTACGACACCTGCATCGTGAAGCTCGGCGTGCGTGGCGTGATTCGCGCCGTCGACATCGATACCAATCACTTTCTTGGAAATCATCCGCCCTTCGCATCACTCGAAGCCACGTCAGCGAGCGATAGCGCAAGCGCCGCCGAGCTAGCAAACGCGAAATGGGTGGAACTCGTTCCGCAGTCGCCCCTTCGTCCGGGTTCGCAGAATCTTTTCGCAGTGGCACTTCAAAGTGATTCATATACGCACGTGCGCTTGCACATCTATCCTGACGGCGGCGTCGCGCGCATGCGCATTTGGGGAAGCGCCGACCCGGACTGGAGTCGCGTCGACGCGGATGAGAGCACGCGTCCGCTGTTGAAGAGCGGCGAAGTAGATCTCGCCTCGGTGCGCAACGGCGCACTTGCGCTCGCATGCAGCGATGCATTCTTCGGTCCGATGAACAATCTGATCGCACCGGGTCGCGCTGCGAACATGGGCGGTGGTTGGGAAACACGTCGCAAGCGATTGCCAGGCAACGACTGGATTCTCGTGCGCCTCGGCGCGCCGGGTGAGATCGAGCTGGTTGAAATCGACACCAATCATTTTAAGGGAAACTTCCCCGATCGATTTGCGCTGCGCGGTATCCACGCACCCGATGCGCAGATCACCGACCTCATCGCGCTGAGCTCCTACGCCAAGGAACCCGCGTGGCAGACGGCCATCCCCGAAACAAAGCTACGCGCGAGCGAGCGCCACTTCTTCCGCAACGACGTAAAGAATAAGGGCCCGTTTACGCATCTACGTCTCGACGTCTTCCCGGACGGAGGCATCAGTCGGCTGCGCGTCTGGGGCAAGCGTTCATAAGACGCGAGTGATGCGGCGTCGTTCTTGTCGTTTGGCCATCTTGGAGTTGGGACGTAGGCGATGGCTAGGAGACGTGCGAGCGTCCCTACAAAGGAAACAAGTGACCAAACAACGCATCGTTAGCTGCGTGTCAGCCGCGCTCACACTCGCACTGTTGAACGCATGCTCTAACGGCACTCTTGCCGGCACATCGCTCGACGGCAGTTCGCGTACTGACACGGGACTCGATTTCGACGGCGGAGTGGGAACCGATTCCGGGCCCGGTTACGATGCGGACGATTTTGACGCGGGCGCTGGCTTCGACGCGAGTGGGGGGTTCGACGGGGGCGTCAGCTTCGACTCTGGCGGCGAACCCGACCTTTCAATCCCCAGCGACGGTCGCGTGTTCTACGTAGCTACCGATGGCGACGATTCACGGACGGCTGCAGACGCGCAGCACATTGAGTCGCCGTGGGCATCCTTGTCTCACGCGCTGCTGGTCGGCCTGGCCCCGGGCGACACCATTCTCGTGCGCGCCGGCACGTACGCAAGCACAGCAGGCAACGGCGCAGGCGTGCACTACGCGATCGATGAGCTGCATGGCACGGAGGGGCACCCGATTCGGATTTGGGCCTATCCCGGTGAGAGGCCAGTGCTCGATCTGAACGACGTCGCTCCGAGCTACGCGAATCCGTGGGCCATGTCCGTATCGAGCAGCGAGTACGTTCACGTGAAGGGCTTCGTGATCAAAAACCTTCATCAGATTGCTGATGGCAGTGGCGTGTCGCGCGGATTTCGCTTCTGGAACTCGAATCATTGCATCGCCGAGCACCTTGAAATCTACAACATGGCGAGCACGGGTTTTGTGCTCGAGAACAGCGACGACAATCTCATCTTGAATTGCGATAGCCACCACAACGGAGACGGCCTCACGCTCAATGACGACGGCAGTCCTGACTCGTGGGACAACGCGGATGGCTTCAGCATGACCGGCGGCGACTCCTCGAGTCGAAACGTATTCGATGGCTGTCGTGCATGGCTCAACAGCGATGACGGCTGGGACCTTCTCGATTGGGCCGGCACCGAGCTCACGATTCGCAACAGCTGGTCGTTTTGGGAGGGCTACAAGCCATGGGGCCCTACCTCACAGACTGTGAATGAAGCAACGATGACGCCTGGAGACCCTTCGGTGTTCCGCGATGACGTGGACTACTGGAGCAGCGCCGGAAGCAGCGGCAACGGCGAAGGCTTCAAGCTCGGCGGAGGCACAGTGGCTGGCGACGCCGGCTCGCTTCGGAAGTTCGTCAGCAACTGTCTGGCCGTCGAGAACCGTGACACCGGATTTTCGGCAAACGGAAACGCGATGTACAGCCACCGGATGCAGTACGACAACTGCATCGCGTATCGCAACGACAATGACGGGTTCTCATTCGGCACGGGCTGGAGCGTGGGCATCGCGCACATCTTCCGCAACAACTGGTCCTGGTCGAATAACCTCACCGAAGCGGGCGACAATTTCATCTACGACGGCATCGTGACCGACGACATGTCTCACAACGTTTGGATGAACGACGGACATCCCGAGCCGGATGGTCTGCCGTTGACAATTTCAGCGGCCGACTTCCGAGGCACGTCAACTGCCGATCTCGACGCACCCCGTCGCGCGGACGGCAGCCTGCCAGTGCTCGATTTCCTCCGCCTCGCGGAAGATTCGGACTTGGTGAACGCCGGCACGGACGTTGGAATTCCGTTCTCGGGCAGTGCACCCGACATCGGAGCGTTTGAGAACTGAGTACGTTCGTTGGAAGCTGCTTTAGGATCGTCGCGAACGGCGTCGACGCGCAAACGCGGCGTGCCCCGCGATGGCTATCAGCATCGCGAAGGCACCGGTTGCGCCTGCACGAGATGCACCTGCAGCATCGACAGTACAACCAGACACGGGCGCGGCGCCGCTGCCTCCACCACCGCCGTCCAACGGCGCGCTTCCGGCATCGCTCGCAAACGAACCCATGTCGCTTCCACCGACTCCCCCATCCGACGGCGTCGTTCCGGCATCGCTCGCCGGCGTGCCCCAGTCGATCGGACTTGCGTCGAGCATTCCGACGCCACCGTCCATCGGGGGACCGCCCGGGTTGTACTCGAACGCGCCAATGTCCACGCCGCCGCCCGTGGGCACGGCCGTTCCGTCAAAATCCGTAGCGAACACGGTCGCGGTGCCCACATCGACAGCAATGCTCGATTCGGCCAGGTGTAGATCAAGTGCTGCTCGGTCAACGAAGCCGGGGTCCCCCGCGTGCTCGTCGCCACTCATCGTGACGCCGACATTTACGCCAGAGGCGAAAATATTGTGGTCGTGGCCGATCGTTCCTGCGTTCTGGAACACGCGACCTGCGGGTTGCCAAAAGATGTTGTTGCGGTACGTCGCTTGGGCTGCGGTCGCTTCCGAGCTAAACCACACCTGGGTTGGCGAGCCGGTTGTATCGATGACTGTGTTGTTGATGAAGAGCACGTTTGTGAAAACAGCCGCGAAATGGTTGCCGCCGTTGTGCAGCACGCTGAGGTCGCCGTTGTTGATGGACACGTTGTAGGCAAACGTCAGGCGGTCCTGCGCTTCGTTGTGGCCGCTGCCACCTTCCACAAACCCGCCCGTCTCGCTGACGATATTGTGGTGAACGTTTACGTCGTGGAATCCGCCGTACAACTCGATGAAGCCGCCGTCGTCGCCGAAGTCGGGACAATAGTCTTTTAGATCGAACGCGCGATTATACGAAATTTCGAGGTAGCTGCCCGATACGACAACGCCGTTTGCGCCATAGTCGTCGTCGCCGCCCTCGGTGATGTGAATCATCTTGCCGTCGTGGAAATAGTTGTGCGTGACAAGCACATGCTCGCCATACACAGTCACTGCAGAGCCAACCTGGTTCATCTCGCAGTTCTGCACGGTCACGTGGGACGCGGTGGATTCGACTTCAATGGCACTGTGGTGCACGCGCCAGAACGCCAGCCCATCAATGACGACCCACGACGCGCGAAGCGTAATTCCGTTTGAGCCTTCAGCATCGTTTAGGTTCGTGATGATCGGCATCGGGCCCGTGCCGTAACTTGTGAACGTGACCGGATTGCCCTCAACGCCGGATGAATCGGCCTGCGGCCAAATGCCGGGATCCCAGCCGTCGACGGCGAAACGGTTCGTCACAGGGAAAGTGCCGCCTGCTTTGAAGAGCACGCGATCACCTGGATGCAGTGTGGTCTCCTCGAGGGGTTCTATGCTCTGCCATGCCGAGCCCTCGCTCGTTCCAGCGTTTGCGTCGCTGCCCGCCACGTTGTCGATGAAGTAGTTGGTGGCATGGGCTTGGGACGAAACAAGAAGCAGAGACCCAACCAGAATCATCGAGGGGAATGCGCGCGTCATTGATGAAGCATAAACACGCGGCCGCGAGATCGCGAGCACTTCGAATAGCAATCGTGTGTGGCACTGGCAGGGCAGATCGCGCGCGGTCGCCGAGAGGCCGCGTGCGTCGTTTTAGTGGCGCGAGGCGCGGTAGCCCCGCCTCGTGAAGCAGCGCGTGTTTCGTTTCAGATTTATTCGACTCGGCCGGATACGCGATTTTGTACTGCGTCTGGCCTGTGCTTCGCTAGACTGACGTGGTGACACGCCGCTTTGCTTTCGCGATCTTGGTCTGCACGCTTCTCTCGGCGTGCTCGCAGAATAACTCAACGCTTACCGTGCGCGTCATAACTGGGCTCGTGCCCGGGCCCGAGTTTCGAACGGTGCAGACCGAGGTGCTCTTCGATTCTCCCTCCAGCACACGTCAACTCGTCTCATCGGAGGCGGTCGCGCGCTATGGAGTCGACTACGCGCGGGGGCACGACGTGGCGTCGCATTCTCTGCCTCATGGCGATTATCGCGTTCGCGTTCGCCTTCTGCGCAGCAATGGCAGCTTCCTTGTAGAGCGAACCATCTCCGTGAATCTCGCAGGCGACACCGTCTTGCCCGTGCACATCACTCGCGATTGTGTTGGCGTGGTTTGCCCTGTGCCAGGCGGCGTGGAGGCAGAATCGACTTGTCTCGCAGGGCGGTGCGTAGATCCGCGCTGCACGGCAGCTTCACCGCAGTTCTGTCCCACCGTCGCCTTTTGCAACGACGTAAGCGCGTGCCGTGAAACCGCAGAGTGTGCGACGCAAGAGTGCGTGCAAGGCGTGTGCACGCCGCAGAGTGTGCCGGGCTCCTGCGACGACACGCAGTGGTGCAATCCCGATCTTGGCGCGGGTTGCGAGCCCTTAGATAGGACCGTGCCGGACACAGGGATCGTATGCGGCACGATTTGCACGGTACCCACTGCGCCGTGTCGGTTTGGATACTGGAACTGCGCCGATGCCTCCGCACCTTTCTGCGAGGACCTCACGAATCGTCCCATTGGTTTCGTTTGTGGGCCGACGCTGACCTGCGATGCCGCGGGCGACTGTGTGCACGTTACGCCGGTCACGCCGGCGATTGAAGTCATGGCCGACGTGGGCCTCCTTACGTCCGAGAGAGGCGACTCGGTCACGTTTACGCTGACGCTCAGTTCGCAACCACTCGCGGACGTCGTCGTCGGTGTTGCAAGCAGCGATGAGACGGAAGGAATTGTGGATCCGACCGAACTACGCTTTACGCCTGACAATTGGAATTCACCGCACGAAGTCACTGTGGTGGGTGTCGATGACGCGCTTATCGATGGCGAAGTATCTTACACAGTCATCACGGCACTCGCCGTGAGCGCGGACGCGAACTACAACGGCCTTAATGCCGCGGACGTAAGCGTTGGCAACATCGATGACGAATCGGCGGGCGTAACCGTGAGTGGCGGCGTACTGCGAACGAGCGAAGCCGCTGGCACAGACACATTTACAATCGTGCTCAACGCCCAGCCGAGCGCGCCCGTCACGATAGAGTTCGCGAGCGATTCGCCAAGCGAAGCAAGCGTCTTTCCCTCGAGTGTCACTTTTACGGTGGACAGTTGGGCGGCCGACAGGACGATTACCGTGACAGGTGTGGACGACGCGGTGCGTGATGGCGACGCGAGTTTCGTGATCATCACAAGTGCGACGATCAGCGACGACCCGAACTACGACGGCTTGGACGTGGATGACCCGAGCGGAACGAACACGGACGATGAAAGGTTAGAGTTCGTAATTACGCCGATGAGCGGTCTGACGACATCGGAGGCAGGCGGTTTCGCGACGTTTCAGATTTCATTGCCGACCACTCCATCGCGAAACACCCGCGTGTCTTTCACAAGCCTCGATACGAGCGAGGGCTCCGCGTCGAGCGGTGTGCTCTTGTTCTCCGCAGGCGCCGAACCCACGCCCCGGCTCATCACAATCTCGGGAGTGGATGACTCGCTCGTGGACGGAGATCAACCCTACATCGTCCAGGCATACGCAACGAGCGCCGACGCCGATTACAACGGACTTACGGTCGACATTGCCGTCGTAAATCTCGACAACGATTCTGCCGCATTTGATGTCGTTGCGGACCCTCTGCAAACGAGTGAGTCCGGCGCAACAAGCACACTCACAATCTCACTGCGCTCGCAGCCCGCTGACGATGTTCATTTCACAGTGAGCAGCACGGACGTGACAGAAGGAACTGTGTCGCCGAGCAGTTTAACGTTCACTCCCGCTGATTGGAGCACGCCCCAGACGGTCACCGTGCAAGGTGTGGACGACGGCCTCGCTGACCGCGATCAGTACTACGACGTTGTCGTGGCTGTCGCGTCGAGTGCGGATCCCTTGTATGCAGCACTGAGCGATCAACGCGTGACGCTTCTCAACTACGACAACGAGAGCGCTTCCGTGACGGTGACCCCGACTTCCGGACTCACGACAGACGAACGGGGAGCGACAGCGTCGTTCACAATGCAGCTAACAGCGCAGCCCGAGAGCGACGTCACGATCGGTCTGACAAGCAGCGACATATCCGAAGGCACGGTGTTGCCATCCTCTGTAACGTTTACGAGCGGCGATTGGAACGTGCCGCAGCTCGTCACGGTCACTGGCGCAAACGACGCGATCGCCGATGGAGACATCGCGTATACGATCATCACTTCGCAAGCAATGAGCGCGAGCGAAGCCTATGACGGCGTGAACGTTCCGGACGTTTCGGTCACGAACGTCGACGTTCTTCCGTTCGTCCAGCAGGCGTACGTCAAAGCCTCCAACCCGGATCCGGGCGACAACTTTGGTAGCGCTTTGGCGCTGTCCGCGGACGGCAACACGATGACTATTGGCGCATACACAGAGCAGAGCCTCGGCGTGGGTGTGGGCGCGGGCCAAGCGGACAACAGCGGCTTTCTCGTGGGCGCCGTTTACATCTACACGCGCGCGGGTGCGGTGTGGACCCAGCAGGCATACGTGAAAGCGTCGAACTCAGCGACGGATGCTGGCTTCGGTATGTCCATCAGTCTCTCGAGCAACGGAGACACCCTCGTCGTTTCGGCGCCCCGTGAGCGGAGCAACGCGACGGGCATCAACGGAAACCAGGCAGATCAATCCAACGCGTTTGCCGGTGCGGCTTACGTCTTCACTCGAAGCGGGAGCACGTGGACGCAGCAGGCGTACATCAAAGCGTCCAATACGGGCTTCAGCGATCGATTCGGAAGCAATGTGCGTTTGGCCGCAGATGGCGACACGCTCGCCGTTTCCGCTTACGACGAAGGAAGTAACTCACCCGGCATTGGCGGCGACCAATCCAACAACGGCGCAACTGGCTCGGGTGCCGTCTATATTTTCGTGCGCTCGGGCGGCGTATGGACGCAGCAGGTCTACATCAAGTCCTCCAACCCGCAGATGGACGACCAGTTTGGCTACGGCATGGCGCTCGCCGCAGACGGCACAACGCTGGCAGTGGGCGCGCAGTATGAAGCGAGCGCTGCCGTCGGCGTAGGCGGGAACCAAGCGGACAACACGGCCTACGGTGCGGGCGCTGTGTATGTGTTCACGCGCGCGGGCGTCGTGTGGACCCAGCAAGCTTACGTCAAAGCATCGAACACCAACGGCAATGATCGATTCGGCAGTGTCGTGGCTCTTTCCGCGGACGGAAATCGAATGGCAGTTTCAGCGCCCCTTGAAGCAAGCAATGCGGTGGGAGTCGGCGGGGATCAGTTGAACAACGTCGCAAGCAACTCCGGCGCCGTCTACGTGTTCAACCGTGTCGGAACAACGTGGACCCAAGACGCGTACGTGAAAGCGTCTAACACAGCGGTGAACAACAGCTTCGGCGCCGGGCTTGCGCTGTCTGGCGACGGCAGCGTGCTTGTCGTTGGCGCGATCGGCGAGGGAAGCCACTCCTCGGGAGTAAACGGCAGTCAGACCAACACCGCCTACGATAGGGTTGGTGCGGGATACGCATTTACACGCGCGAGCGGCTCCTGGGTTCAGTACGCGTACTTGAAGTCATCTAACCCCGCTACAGAAGCCAACTTTGGCGCAGCAATGGGGATCTCCACCGACGGCAGCACGATTGTCATCGGCGCGCCGCGGGAGAGTGGCGGAAGTCCGGGCGTGAACGGAGACCAATCCAATCAATCGCTGACATACTCCGGCGCGGCCTACGTGTTCCTCGCAAACTAACGCAGCGTAGCTTTGCTCAGCACCGCAGCCCAATCGAAGCGTCCCAGCTTGAGTACAAGGATTGCAGGCCGTTGTGTGAGGATGCCCGGGCTCACGCCCTAGGCAGATACGCACCCAACGATTCTCGTGCTCTGCACCGCCGACTTGCGATAGTCTGCTCCGCAATTCGGGGGTTTCCAATCATGTCGTGTCGAGCAAACTGGGCGCTTGCGTTCGTAATCATCTGTGTCGCGGGTTGTGGTGGAACCGATGTGGTTTCTAACGTCGGCGATCCGGACGGCTCCGCTGAAGGTGGCTCACGCGACGCCGGACGGACTGACGGGGCAGCTACAGACATGGCGACGCCAACCGACATGGCGTCGACCGACATGTTTATGGCGGACGCGGGCACGCCGGGGACCGCGGGCATCATCGTCATTCCGACAAGCGGCCTGCGCACGAGCGAAGACGGAGGGACGGCAGGCTTCGGCATCGTGCTCACCTCGGCACCGAGCGCTGACGTTGTCATCGCCCTATCCAGCAGCGACACGACGGAAGGAACCGTGAGCCCGGCATCGGTCACATTCACGCCGGTCAATTGGAACGCGCCGCAAACTGTCACCGTCACAGGTGTCGACGACACCGAGCTCGATGGAGTGCAGACGTATACCATTGTGACGGAAGCGGCAGTGAGCACAGACGCTGCGTATAGCGGGCGTAACGGCGATGACGTAAGCGTCGGCAATATCGACGACGAATCGCCCGGTGTCACAGTCACACCCGGGTCCGGCCTTGCCACAACCGAGAGTGGCGGAACTGCAACGTTCTCGATCGTGCTCGTCGCGGCGCCGAGCGCAGATGTAACAATCTCCCTTGAAAGCAATTCGCCTACCGAAGTGTCGGTGTCTCCCGCGACCGTCACTTTCACAACGGCGAACTGGTCGTCTGAGCAAACCGTAACTGTCACTGGCCTCGACGACTCGATCGCCGACGGCGACGCCGCGTTCACGATCCTCACCGGCGACGTCGAAAGCGCCGACACGGCGTACGACGGTCTCACCGTGGCCGACGTAAGCGGCGTGAACCTCGATGACGAGATGGCAGGCATCGATGTAACGCCCGTCTCCGGGCTTTCGACCACAGAAGCGGGTGGCACGGCCATGTTCGCCGTGGTCCTTCGCTCGGAACCGGCCGCTGACGTCGCCATTGATATCGCAAGCTCGGACACAACCGAAGGAACGCTTCCATCGTCCTCGCTGACTTTCACCGCTGCTAACTGGAACGTCGCGCAGGCTGTTTTGGTGACTGGCGCTAACGACCCGAACGCGGACGGCGATCAGATTTATCAAATCACGGTCGGACCCGCGACGAGCACCGATGCAAACTACAACGGGATCGGAGGGGCTAGTGTCGAACTTACGAACTCCGACGACGAGTCCGCAGGGTTAATCGTTACTCCGGTAACAGGCCTAGTGACGACCGAGGGTGGAGGCACCGCCACATTCACCGTAGCACTTCGCACGGAGCCGACGGCAGCCGTAGCCGTCGATGTGACTGGCAATGACGCGAGCGAAGGCACCGCAAGTCCGACAACGCTCAACTTTGCCGTAGCAGATTGGGATACTCCGCAAACCGTGACCATGACCGGTGTTGATGATTTCGCTGCCGATGGCGATCAGATCTACAGCGTCACCCTTCGCGTGTCAGCGACTGCGGACGCCGCGTACTTAAGCCTTTCGGATCGTCAGGTCGAGATCACGAACACCGACAACGAAACGCCCGGCATCACCGTCAATCCCACGACCGGTCTTGTCACCACAGAAGCAGGAGGCACTGCGACGTTCAGCATCGTGCTCAACTCGGAGCCTTCGGCGAGCGTAATTATTCTGCTCGCTTCTGATTTGGCCACCGAGGGAGTGGTTACGCCTGCAACCGTGACGTTCTCGCCGGGCACGTGGAATGTTCCTCAGACGGTCACCGTCGCTGGCGTGAACGATGCGACCGCTGACGGTTCGCGCGTCTATCACATTACGACTTCCGCTGCATCGAGCGGCGACTCGGCATACAACGGCCTGAATGCAAGCGACGTTACGGTAACCAACACGGATGACGACGTCGTCGGCGTGACCGTGACTCCTGTGTCGGGTCTCACGACCGGGGAGGGCGGCGGCACAGCAAGCTTCACCATCGTACTCACGTCGCAGCCCACGGCCGACGTCGCTATCGCCCTTTCGAACAGCGACGTGACGGAGGCAAGCTTAGGTTTGGCAAGTGTCGCCTTCACCACGGCTAATTGGAACACTCCGCAGACGGTTACACTGACCGGCGTCGATGATCCGTTTGTGGATGGCAACGTCGCGTACTCCATCGCGACCTCGCCCGCCGTGAGCACCGACTCAGCGTACAACGGTATAAATGCGAACGACGTACTCGCGACGAATACCGATAACGATGTCGCCAGCATCGTCGTCACGCCAGCGTCCGGGCTCACGACAAGTGAAGCTATGGGCACCTCCACGTTCACTGTCGTGCTCACGTCGCAACCGTCAGAGCCGGTCACGATTGCCCTTACGACCAGCGACGCGACCGAAGGTACGATGACGCCGGCCAGTCTGACGTTTTCCCCGAGCAACTGGAACATGCCTCAAACCGTAAACGTCATCGGAGTCGACGACTCGCTCGACGACGGTGATGTCGCCTATCTCATCGCGACTGGTGCAGCGACGAGCGTGGATACCAACTACAACGGCATGACGGTCAGTGACGTTTCGGTAACCAACACCGACAACGACACCGCCGGCGTTACGGTGTCACCAACAACCGGGCTCACAACCTCAGAAGGTCTGACGAGTGCAAGCTTCGCAGTGGTCCTGAATTCGCAGCCCACCGCGAACGTGACCATCGGATTCTCATCGAGCGACACGACGGAGGGCACCGTTTCGGTGGCAAGCCTTACGTTCACAGTGTCCAACTGGAACATCGCACAAAGCGTGAGCGTGACCGGCGTTGACGATGCGATTGCGGACGGCAGTATCTCCTACACGATCGTCACAGGTGCAACTGTGAGCACGGACGCTTCGTACAACACGCTCGCGGTGCCGGACGTGACCGTCAGCAACACCGACAACGATTTGCCCGGCGTCATGTTCTCCTCGACATCGGGTTACGTGACGCACGAAGCAGGCGGCATGGCGATGTTTCAGATCTCGCTGACCACGATGCCCTCGGCAAACGTCACGATTTCTTTGACGAGCAACGACTTGACGGAAGGCACCGTCGCACTTAGCAGCGTGACGTTTACGACCGCGAACTGGAACGTGCCACAAGGCGTGGCGATCACCGGCGTGAACGATCAGTTCGACGATGGCAACGTGGCGTACACGATCGTCACTGGTGATGCTACGAGCGGTGACTCGGCATACAACGGGCTGGTCGTCTCGGACGTCTCAGTCACCAACACCGATGACGACACGGCGGGCTTCATTGTAACGCCGACCTCAGGGCTTGGCACAACAGAGGCGGGCAGCACGACGTCCTTCACAATCTTTCTGACGGCCCAGCCCACGGCGAACGTGAGCATCTCCATTGCGAGCAGCGACTCAACCGAAGGCAGCGTCTCGCCTGCGGTGGTGATGTTTACGACCGCGACCTGGAACACGCCGCAGACCGTGACGATCACGGGCGTCGACGACTTCATCTTCGACGGAAACGTTTCTTACACCATCGTCACGGGGGCAGCCACGAGCACCGACCTTGCGTTTAGCGGCCTCGCGGTTCCGGACGTCTCCGCAACGACGGCCGACAACGACACGGCGGGTGTCGATGTAAACCCCACGGGCGGTCTCTTCACGACGGAGGCAGGCGGTACTGCGACCTTCACGATGCGGCTCTATTCGCAGCCTTCAGCGGACGTCACAATTGCTCTCTCGAGCAGCACGCCCACCGAAGGCACGGTGTCTCCAGCGTCCGTGACGTTCACATCGGCAAACTGGAACATCCTCAGGACTGTGACGATCACGGGCGTTGGGGACTTGGCGAACGACGCCAACACCAACTACACGATCATCACGGGCCAAGCGGTGAGCTCGGATCCCATCTACAGCATGATGCTCGTTAGCGACGTGAACGTGACGAACACGTCCATGATCGGGCAGCAGGCGTACGTGAAGGCGTCCAACCCAGACTCCAACGACATCTTCGGTTATCGCGTCGCGCTCTCCTCCGATGGAAGCACGCTTGCAGTCGCAGCGCTTGCCGAAGACGGAAACTCACCCGGCGTCAATGGCGCTCAGAACAACAGTTCGAGCGACGCGGGCGCGGTCTACGTCTACGCTCGCACGGGCGCGGCGTGGGTTCAGCAGGCATACATCAAACCGTCGAACCCGGATGTGAACGATGGATTTGGCACTAGCCTTGCCCTCTCTTCGGATGGCACGACGCTCGCCGTCGGCGCTACCCAGGAAGACGCGTTCACAACGGGCATCAACGGCATGCAGAACAACATCGGCTCGCAAACGGGCGCTGTGTACGTGTTCACGCGCGCGGGCTCAACGTGGAGTCAGCAAGCCTATGTCAAAGCCTCGAACACGGGCTCAGATAACTTCTTCGGATCGGACGTCTCCCTCTCGTCGGACGGCAGCACACTTGCCGTAGGTGCAAGGTGGGAAGAGAGCAGCGCGACCGGAGTCGGCGGCGATCAATCCGACAACTCCGCATCCTTCGCTGGCGCGGTCTACGTGTTTACGCGAGCGGGTACTGTGTGGACGCAACAGGCGTACGTCAAAGCGTCCAACACCGCTGCCTCCGACGGATTTGGTTATACAGTTGCGCTCTCGCTCGACGGCAACACGCTAGCAGTCGCCGCAAACGGCGAAGACAGCAACGCGACCGGCATCAACGGCGACCAGACGAACAATGCAAGCACCGACGCCGGCGCCGTCTACCTTTTCGTTCGTGCGGCAGGCGTATGGTCGCAGCAGGCGTACATCAAGGCCTCCAATAGCGGCGCGAGTGATTTGTTCGGCTCGGCGCTCGCTCTTTCTACTGACGGCAATACGCTGGCAGTCGGCGCGGTGTACGAGGACAGCAACGCAACTGGCATCGGCGGCAACCAGGCAAGCAATGCCGCAGGGAATGCCGGTGCTGTCTACGTGTTTACCCGTTCAGCGACGACGTGGACGCAACAGGCCTACGTCAAGCCGGCCAACACGGATGCCGCAGATGAGTTCGGACTTGCGCTCTCACTCGCAGCAGACGGCAATAGTCTGGTCGTCGGTTCACACAACGAGGATAGCGCTGCAACCGGCCTGGGCGGCGATGCAACGAGCAATGCTGCATCGAACGCGGGCGGCATTTACGTCTTCAAGCGCGTGGGTATGACCTGGGCACAGAACAACTACATCAAGGCTTCCAACACGGATGCCGCCGATGAGTTTGGCTGGTCGGTCGCAGTCTCCGGTGACGCAAGCACAATCGCCGTCGGTGCGACCGGTGAAGACAGCAACGCGAGCGGCGTGAACGGCAGCCAAAGCGACAACTCGCTTTTGGCGTCGGGCGCAGCGTACGTGTTCGCTCCGCTTTGAAGACGAACTCGTCAGCAGCATGACTGAATCTTTTGTCCCCTTACTCGCCTAACAGGCGAGTCGAGGGGCGGTTGGCTTCTCGCGTGACGAGGCCGCGTGTACCCGCTAACCTTCCTGCTGCATGCACACGGATGCGAACAGCGAGGAACCGTCCATGAATGCGCGAGCATCGTTGCTGAATGCAGAGCCGGATTCCGCGGCTCGCGAACTGCTTGGGCGCTGTTGCGGCGCGAGCAGGTGGGCGGACGCGATGACAATGCGCCGTCCGTTTAAGAATGACGACGCGCTCTTTGCTGCGGCTGATGAGGAGTGGGCGAAGATGAAGGACGCCGACATTCTCGAGGCGCTTCAGCATCATCCCCGCATCGGGGCGGACCTTGGCGAGCTGCGAAAGAAGTATGCGTCGACCGCAACCTGGGCTGCTGGTGAGCAAAGCGGCGCGGCGGCAGCCGACGAAGCAACGCTCGTGGCTCTGCGTGACGGCAATGTCGAATATGAAAAGCGTTTTGGACACATTTTCGTCGTCTGCGCGACTGGCAAGACGGCAGGCGAAATGCTCGCCCTCCTGCAAGCGCGTATGCACAACGACCCGCAGCGGGAGCTCGGCGTTGCGGCGGCCGAGCAAGCGAAGATCACTCGCATTCGATTGGAGAAGCTAGCATGACGACTCAACGTAGCCCGATCACGACGCACGTGCTCGACACCTCGCTAGGCCGGCCCGCCGCAGGGATCGCGGTCACACTTTCCCGCATGCAAAACGATGCGTGGCAGAAAATCGCCGAGGGTAAAACTGACGACGACGGACGGGTGAGCACGTTGCTGCAGCCAGGAACTCTCACCGCTGGTGCCTATAAGATTGTCTTCTCCACAGCGAGCTATTTTGAAGCGAGCAAGCGCAGCTCGTTTTACCCGCACGTGGACATCGTGTTCAATGTCTCTGCAGCAGACGAGCACTACCACGTGCCGCTTTTGCTGAATCCGTTCGGTTACTCAACCTATCGCGGGAGCTGAAGCATGATGAATCGACTTACTCGCTCGGCGATCGGCGTCGCAGTTTTCGCGCTGGCTTTCGTGGTCAATCCGCTTTACTTCGCTGGCTGCGTCGCTTCAGACCCCGAGCCGAACTTCGGCGAGCCAGAAATGCTCGCCCTGCTCGACGACGCGAACGAGAGCTCCCCCTACGCATTTGCCGTCGACGATGTTCACTACGAGCTCGCTCTTTCCCTTTCCCAGTCCGCACAGATGGCGCGCGCGATACCAAAGAGCGAGCTTGTGCAAAGCGCATACGCGTGCGGCAACCGCGCCTTCTATCAAAGCGCCGCGGCATGCGTCACCGTCACGGAGCTTCCGGTCAACGGCACCTTCACATTGCGCCGCATGGACGGCAGCGAATGGGTTGAAGTCGCGACGGACATCGCTGTGCGCGGTTCAATCGCAGTCTACGGCGAGACGCTCACCAGCGCGTTTCTTACGCTGCACTTCCGCGACAACCAAGACACCATCCAGCTGAACGCAAGCCCGTCGCCGTTCGATCTCACAAATTTCAACGCAACGAACCTCGGCAGCGAGTCGCTAGCGATCACCTACGCCGCCAACTAAAAAAGGGAAAAAGGGGAACGTCCCCTTTATTAATGGGGACGTTCCCCTTTTACGGTTCGACGACGCGGAGGGTGAGCTTCGGTACGTCGTTCACGAGTTTGATCTGGCAGCAGAGGCGTACGCTGGTTGGCTCATCCCCAAAGACGTCGAGGACGCCGAGCTCTTCGTCGTCGGCTTCGCTTAAGCCGGAAATGCCCTCTGTGACTTCGACACGGCAGGTTCCGCAGTTGGCAGAACGGCACGAATAGGGGACGGCCGCTTTGGGATGGTCGTCGGTGACGTCAACGATGCGAGTGCCCACGGGCACCTGCACTTCGTAACCGGAGGGCTCAAAGCGGACGAGAGTCATGGGCCGGGGTTGTGCGGCGTTTATGGCTCTTCGTCAATCGCGATCGGGCCGATCTGTGGTCAGCAAGGGCCAAGGCGCGAGTTTCACTTCATTCCAAGTGCCAATCTGGACTCGTGGCTAGTATCGCCGGCTCGGCACAACGCCCACCGGAGGTCCGCCGCGAACGCGCGATGGCTGGGCGTGGGCTACTGAGCTCCGCTACCGGCGTCGTCAGAAACGAGTGCCGCGCCTACCTCGCAGGTTGCCGTGCACGAAATGCACGACGCGCCGCAAGCGCAGCTATCGATGCAGCAAGTGCCGTTGCTTGTGCGCTGGCCCGGGCAAGCCGGTGCCGGGTCTGTGCCACATCCCAGTAGACATGCGCCGAATGCGAACGAAAGGATCAGTGCTTTCATGTTTGCCCCTTTTGACGCCCTACTAGTATCGCGGCGCTCAAATAGCAATATCCCGAACATCGGACACGTTGACGCACCGCGACGAGCCCTAACCGTTTCGCCGCGATGTTGGTTGGTTGGTTGGGGGGCTTCATGTGTGCAAGAGTGAACCATGACCACTTCAACACTCCGCTCTCTGGTTTTTCTGGCGGCCTTGTTCGCGAGCTCTTGCCAGGACAACCGGTCGCCGACGTGCACTCCCGGGACCATGACAGCGTGCCTGTGCCAGAACGGAAGTGGGGGCAGCCAAACATGCAGCGCAAGCAGAACGTACGGCGTGTGCGAGTGCGAAGGGCCAGGTTCCGATTCTGGCATGCCCGATATGAGTACCGATGATGGCGGCGCAGTCGGCGACGGCGGTGCGCTCGGCGATGAATGCTCGCTAGTGCTGAGCGATTGTATGACGGGGCTCTCGTGCTGCTCGATCTGCACAGCGGAGACCTGCGGTATTCCGGAGTGCATTGAGACGTGTACCGGTGACGCCTGCGTTGATGGCTGCCCGGCGCCGCGCATGTAGTTCGGGCTTGCGAGTACGCCGCCGGCAAAGTAGCGCTGCGCCCATGCTTCCGACTTACGCCCTCTGTTTCACTCGCAATGCGCGTCTGCGCGATCTCACTCATGAGCGTCATTTGCGCTTCATGCGGGTCGAATCGTTCCGGTGGGCGCGGCGCGACAGATGCTGGCGTTTCATCGGACTCGTCCCCCGCACCGGACTTGAGCGCAATCGATTGCACCGGCGTCGACCCTGCGGCTGCCGAGGGGCAACGGTGTTGTCCGTCACTCGGTATCGATGCGTGCTCGATCGATCTCGTTTGCGCGCTCGAAGGAGATCGCACGATCCCTCTGTGCCTCCCCGAGTTTGTGCTTGGTCGCGAAGAGGCGTGCACGGATTCACGGCGGTGCGCTTTCGGATTGATGTGTCGCGCGAACGCAACGTCGGATGCGGAGTGCCCGACCGATGGAGTGCCTGGCGCGCTCGCCGCGGCCTGCCTAATCGATTCCACGGACCGTGGATGTCTTTCGCGCGTAGCCGACGACGGAAGCGAGATGGGGACCTGCGGTTGGCTCCTCACCAGTTCTTGCAGCGAATGCGGCGACCTCGTTTGCACCGAGTTTGGTGGTTCGTTGGTAGGCTGCGCTGATGCAACGCTTTGTCCCGACGTCTTGTAGCAGCGTCCGCGACGTCTCCTAGCTGCCGCCCGGAAGAATAACTGCCCGACTAACGTCGGCGAGGCGCCAACATTAACTGGTCGGGGCCGGATAGCGTCACTATCGTGGCCCCCGATGTTGAGCGCGACGGTCTCGGGGTCGACGTTGGAAATTCGGACGACGTACCTGAGTCCGAGCGCTGCGCCGAGTTCGGAGCGTTTTGATCTGTCGCGGGCGAGCACGATGTCGATTGAGAGCGGGCAACTTCTCGATGACTATCGCCTAGACGTTTTCGATTCCCGTGGTGAGCCTGTGTTTCGTTGGAACTTTCACGCGCGCGAGCAGGCGGAAGCGTTTGGCAATGCAGTCTGTGCGCTTTCAAACCTCTGCGACCTCTGACCGTGAAACGCCTGCTGATGGCGAAGACGTTGCACCATTCAGGGGCGCTCGGAGCGTGCGCTCGGCGGTTGCGCCGAACTGAAACGCGCGTGCGGCTCGTCTTCGGTCGTCGGTAACGGCAACAGCGCCAGTACCTACGGCCGCTTGCGCCTCGTAACCGGCCCGCGCGGCGCGCGCGCGCGTCAAACGGCGGGGTCGAGCGGGGTTTACACCAACTTCGCCAATGAAGTGCCGGCCGATCCGGTTGGCCGAGCCCCTCCAACTGTGTACGCGCCACAGCCGCAGGCATGCGGCCTGTGGTATCTGACTATGATGAGCGGAGTCCGGCGATGGGACAGGCGAAACTTAGCGCTCTTCGTCGTCGCGGCCCTGCTCGTAGCCTTCGTGCGCTTCTTCCCGAGCTACGAGCACTTCATTCCGCAAGCTTGCGACGAGTTCGGCTATTTGGAGCTCGCCGACGCCTTTGCGCGGGGCATCCCAGCGGCCGAGCACGTCAATCGACCTTTTCGCGCCGGCCTTCTCGCCGAGCTCTCGCGGCACACTCAAGAAGACGAATACAGATGGATGGTCGCCCCGCACGCCTATCACGTTCTAGGCGGAACCAATCGCATCATCAATCAATACCCGCCTGGAACCTCAGTGCTGCTGAGTGCGTTTCCCCGAGCGCTCCGTGCCAGTTCGTTTCCCCTGATTGTCATTGCGATGTGGTTCGCCTTTTCGTTGGCGGCGGCCTACGCATCCCCCGACGTGGAAAAGCGGCAGAGCACTATTGGTACGATCGCGGTGCTGAGCGCATGTCTCTTCATTCCGCCTCTTTCGTCCGAGATAGAGACAGTGACCTCCGTTGCGCCGACGTTTGGTCTGCTTATCGCGGCGGGCATGATGCTTGCGCGCAGACCCGTGTGGTCGGTTTTGCTCGTCTCGCTGAGCATTGTGTTTCGGGTCTCGAATATTGTGATCTTAGTACCTGTGGCGCTTTACGCGCTGAGCTCAGACACAGATAGTCTCCGCGCAATTGCCCGTCGCATTCCCAGCGTCGTGCTCGCTGCCCTGCCTGGTGTGGTTCTGGTCTTGCTTTGGCAATACCTTGTGACGGGTAGTCCGTTCCACTCCACCTACTCGGTCGTGGACCAAGCCTGGGCGCCTCTCACTGCATGGGGCACGAACTTCGCTTTCTACTTTTTCCACTATCCGCTCTGGGCACCCATTCACCTTCTTTTGTTCATGGTGGCTTTTCGCCTACGCAGAATGGGACTACTCGCCGCGCGAGACGCGCGATGGCTCGTAGTGACCGCGGCGTTGAACTATCTCTTCTTCATCGCGCACGATGTGACGATGCCTTACTATCCCTACGCAAGCGCGATTCTCGTTCTCGGCGCGCTCGTGCCTCATCTGGCTCGCTTGCGCATGTGGCAGAAGGCGGTGGAGCATCAGACCGTTGTCGCTAGCGCAGTGCTCGCGTTAAGCGTGTTCGTCTTGGTCGCGTCGCGAGCAGGCGCGCCCACGCGTGTGTCCGCACAAACATATCGTTCGTGCTTTTCAGACACCGACGTAGTCTGGGCGCAAGAACGCGGCACCTCGGTGCAGTACACGACAGGACTCGCTGCATTCCGTTGGCCGTGGGGAAGCACGAAGGCTCGACGCATTGCGCTTCGTTACCTCGACCAGCACCACTTTCGCCAAATGGTCTGGCTCTCCGATCTGCCCGTCTCCCGCGCCACGATCGAAAGTGACCTTGACGCAGCGGGCCTAGAAGCCCGCGCGGTCGTTTGCCCGGAGCTTGGAACGGTTCTTCGCATCAGCGCGCCACCGCGGTAAAATCCACAAGCGTCAGTTCCAATGCCGAAAGCATCGCGCGAGCTACGGATTCTTAGCTGCCCGCACATCCCGTGCAAGTTACGGCGTGCAATCGCTGGGGCTTCCGATGCGGCGCGGAAGAACGAGTATGTTCGCCATGGTTCCGCCGAAGATGCGTACCTTTTCGCATGACACGAGCTCGGGCGTAGTGCTTCCAAGGTTTGCCCACGCTTCAATGCGCATCGGCGTGCCGCGCGGATCCAGCGGGCGCATGTCGAGCAACATGACGTTACCGGCGAGTGCAGTCCATTCGCCGCCCGTACCTGCGCCCGACGGCGGGATATACCATTTCAACGGAGGATCGAACTCGTCGCGCAAGCCAGTCTCGCCAAAGATGCGGATGGCTGCACCCTGGACGGGACGCCCGTTGCAGTCCACCACGATTCCGTAAACCGTGGAGCGCTCGCTTGTGTAAGCCATCGAGTGACTGGAGTAGAGCTCCGCCATCTCGGTCGTGGATGGAATTGCAACGCGCACGCCAGAACTCGAAAAGTCATTTGACTCTACGAAGTAGCCGATGCCGGGAACGATCACGTCATCCCAACCGGTCGTCCACGTAGGCGTCGCCCATGCCGTGAAGCGTCCGCTATCAAGTGAGAACTGACTCGTCGTTCCACTCATATTTGTTGGCCGCGTGAAGCACGATCCAGTGCAGACGAGATCATACGGAATGTCGTTGCTCGGAAAGATCTTCACGTCGACGATCGCGCCGATCGCGCCGCCGTAGTCGAAGTTGAACGTGCCGTCGGCGATTGTGCCGCTGCCGGGCAGGTCCTGATCCCACGCTTGCCGACAACTATAATCAGGCAATCCTGTTCCCCCGCTGACGGTTGCGACGGGAAGTGATGGCAACGACGCCAACACCTGTGCGCGCGCACCAGCAGCATCGATGGATCCCGAATCAGAAATGGATGCGTCGCCGGCGTCTATCATCGACTGACCCATATCGATGGTGCCGCCGGAATCGATCCCGAAATCAACACCGCCACCATCCACTTCCGTGCATCCGCATGCGCCCCACACGCCGGCCGCTCCGCAGCTTCGCGTGCCTACAACCATGCCACACGCGCACGCACTATTCGTTCCGGGCGTGCATGACGCATCATTGCTCGAAGCGCATGCGGTGAGCGTCGCGGCCGCAGAAATCACGAGGAGCACACCGAACAGTTGTCGCATTGAGTAAGTATGCGCTAACCCATGCCCTGGGACGAATTCGCGGAAGAAGCCTTCTGCAAGATGGATACGCGCCGCCTCGTCAGGTACTGCAACGAACCTGCATCCTCCTCGTCGAGCGAAGTGTTGAGTGGAGTCGCCCCGGTTTGATGGAAGGTGAAGCGCTTTCGGCGCGCATCTGCATTTGTTCGTACTTGATGGGAGCTTTGAAGTCGAGCGCCGAGTGGCGTCAACGTGAGTTGTAGAAGCCTTCGATGTATTGAAAGGCCGCGAGCTTCGCTTTGGCCTGCGTTCGAAATCGTCGACGATCGAGTAGCTCGCACTCCAGGCTTGCGAAGAAGCTTTCGCACATCGCGTTGTCGTACGCGTCGCCGACGGATCCGCGTGACGGACGCACGCCGACCTCGCGGCAGCGGCGGCCAAATGCAAACGACGTGTACTGGCAGCCATGATCCGAATGGTGAATCACGCGCCGTGGCTTGCGCTGCGCCACTGCCATGTTGAGCGCATCGAGAACGACCTCGGTGCGCACGGTCTCGCGGGTACGTGCGCATCGTCAACGCACTGATCGTTCGGGCCGCTGTTTTTCCGCTGGAGGTGATTCGAACGCGATCAACATCACCCTGAAGGGTGATACGTGCCGCGCGACTCGTTCATCGTACGTCACCGAGCGGGGAGCATTGGAGAACGAACGCGAGTTCATAAGCGCACCGGCTCGACGTCTGCTCATTGCGCGTGTTCTGTGTTCTCGAGTGCCGGGCGAACTGGACCGCCGTTGAGCAGCGCACTTCGCGCCTGTGTTGCCGCCTGATATCGTTGCCAAGATGATCGAGAATGTTGAAAGCGCAGCTCGGCTCGTCATCGATCTGCTCGTTGGTCGTCGATATCGAGACTTGGAAAGTCTTGCCCGAGGGCGGCGCATGACGGCGGCGCAGATCGAATCCGCCATCGCCGAATACGGCCGAACCCTGATCGTACCGCCTTCGGATCGTCTAGAGTTCGACGCCATCTTCGTGAGCGGCACCAGCCCTCGACAATGGTCCGTCAACGTTACGCTTTGGACGTTGGAAGAAGGCCGTTCGGACTTGACGCTTACACTTACAGTCGAGGACCAGGACAGCGGTCTAAGGGTGGAGCTCGACGATATTCGCGTCCTCTAAAGGCGAAACGCGTCTATGCAAATGCGGGACGCCACCGCACGGGTGGTCGTTGGTG
The DNA here is from genome assembly GCA_016712745.1 of Sandaracinaceae bacterium. Taxonomy (GTDB): domain Bacteria; phylum Myxococcota_A; class Polyangia; order Polyangiales; family JADJQN01; genus JADJQN01. The sequence goes on along the minus strand of JADJQN010000003.1, from coordinate 630,521 downwards.
AGGTCAACAAGGCTAGTGCCTACGGGCACTTGCAGGTTCGCCACCGGAGGGCTCAAAGCGGAGGAGGCGCCCGGGCCGGGCGGCCTCGCTTCTGTCACATCGTCGATCTAGTTCGGCCGATCCGGTTGGCCGAGCCCCCCCAACTGTGTAAGATTTGCGCCCCCAAATGAGGCAGGGGTCTGCTCCGCTGAGCCGGCCTAACCTCGCGAAACCGATCATTAAAACGGACCCACGAATGAACCCGACCACCGACATTCTCCGCGGCGAGCTTGAACGTCTTTTTGAGCTCGAAGACATGAAGCGACTGAGCTGTGATTTGCTCGGCTTGGATCCGGAAGAAGTCGGAGGAACGGCGGGCAAGGGCGCCTTCTCGCGCGCCTTAGTTGAGCGTTGTGTTCGTGAAGACTCACTCGAGGCGTTGGCTGATGCGCTCCTGTTCACGTCCAAGGGCGTGGACGACCGCGTTCGCAAAGTGTTCGAAGGAGTTTCGGAAGACATCGCGCCGGGCACGGTCATCGAGGGCATGCGCGTCATCAAGAAGCTCGGCGAGGGCGGCCTTGGGGTGGTCTATCTCGCAGAGCGCAAGACCGAGAACGCAGCGACGCAGATTGCGTTGAAGGTCATTCGCCGCGAGTTCGCGCGCGACCGCGCCGCTGTAAATCGCTACCTCACGGTCTCGCGCGTGCTCGCACGTGTGAAGTGCAAAGCGCTCGCGCAGATTCATGGCGTGGGTCAGTTGCCCGACGGTCGCCCGTGGGTTGCGACTCAGTACCTCGAAGGCCAGGCACTTGGTACGCGCTTGGCGCGCGTCGGTCCCATGCACTTCAATGAAGCGAAGCCGGTCTTGCGTAGCGTGCTCGAAGGGCTCGAGGCGTTGCATGCCAAGGGACTTGTTCACGGTGACGTGAAGGCTGAGAACGTTTTTGTGGTGCGCGGCGCGGGCGAGAAGGCCGAAGCAACGGCCGTGCTTGTCGATGGCGGCACCGATCGCTTGCTCGCGCGGGGTTCAACATCCGTCGATCGCACCGGCATCATGCCTCTCTTCGGCACAGCCAAGTCGATTGCGCCCGAGCAGGCGCGTGGCGGCCAGCTTGATGCGCGCAGCGATGTTTACGCTGTCGGAACGCTTATGTACGAAACGCTTGTCGGCAAGCCGCCCTTCGTTGGCGCGAGCGCCATCGACATCGTGCTTCAACATATCGGCACCGAGCCCCAAGAACCGAGCAAGGTTGCTCCGCGTGGTTGGGTTCAGAAGGAGCTCGACACCGTTGTGCTGCGCGCTCTCGCGAAAGATCCAGCCGCGCGTTATCAGACCGCTTCCGAGTTGCGCGAAGCGATTGAGTCCGTGGGGCGTTCGTCCGTGCGTCCGCCGTCAGCGGCCGACAGTGCGTTGGACGAGAAGGCATTCGCCAAGGCAGCGGATGCACTGCGCGCCGATCCCACCAACGAAGAGAACGCCATTGCGCTCGAGCAAATCGTCGATCCGTCAAACTCGTGGGATCAGGCCGTCACGGCGTTGAGCGAAGCGGCAGCGGCTGTAAGCGACGCCGAAGCCAAGAAGGCGTTGTACTTCCGCATCGCGCGCATTCAAGAGCATGAGCTCAAGAGCGCGACTGCCGCTGAGGAAGCCTACAAGCAGATTCTGGCCGTCGATGCGAACGATGAGATTGCACAGATCGGCATCGAAGAACTTCGTCGCGCGAGCGGCAACAACGAAGGCCTGGTCGAATGGCTCCTTGAGAAGGTCGAAAAGACCGACTTGCCCGCCGATCGCGCAGAGATCCTCGCCGAGATTGCAACCATCTACGACGAGATGCAGCAGCCCGATTCGGCGTTCATCGCCTGGGTGCAAGCCTTCACAGAGAATCCGAGCGACGAGCGCACGATCCGCGAGATTGAACGCCTTGCGGGCACCAACGGCGAGCGCTGGAACGAAGCGCTCACGACCATCAGCGAGGCCGCGCAACATACAACCGAGCGTATCGCCCGCACAAACCTCTATGTGCAGATGGGCAGCTGGTACGGCGACAAGGTTCTTCGCCCCGACTTCGCTCTCTCATGCTTTCAGCAAGCGCTCACCATCGATCCGTCAAACGACGAAGCGCTCAATGGAACCGTCGCTCTCTACCGCAAGGCGCAAGCGTGGCCCGACCTCGTCAACATCTTGCTTCGTCGCGCTGACACCTCTTCGCACCCGGGCAAGGCGCGCGATAGCCGTGCTGAAGCTGCTGAGATCATCGCCACGCGCTTGAACGATCAATCACGCGCGATCGAAATCTTCAACCAGGTTCTGCAAGATGATCCGGTTCACGGCCGCGCAACGTCGTCGCTCGAAGACATCTACTCGCGCGCCAATAAGTGGCCGGAGCTTGTGAAGTTGCTCGATGGCAAATCGCACAATCAGCGCGGTCAGGACAAGGTCGAGACTCTCGCGCACATGGCCGAGATCTACGAAGACCGCCTCACGGACACCGATCAGGCAGCCGTGCACTACGAAGCGGCTCTTGCGATCGATGCGCGTCACTTGCCATCGCTCAAGGGCATCGAGCTCATCTACGCCAAGACGGGCAAGTTCCCCGAGCTTCTAACCAATCTGCGCGTTCAAATCGAGCTCGCTGCGACGCCGCGTCAGAAGATTGCACTTCTCGAGCGCATCGGCGGCATCCAAGAAGAAGAGTTCGTCGATCACGCGAAGGCTTCCGAGACCTTCGAGGAAATCGTGGCCATCGATCCGGCGCACGAGGCTGCCAATACGGCGCTCGCGCGTTTGTATCGTCAGCTTCATCGCTTTGACGAGCTTGCGCTAACGCTAGACCGCCACTCGAAGGGCACGGCCGATCACGCGCGCAAGCTCGAGCTCTTGCTCACGGCTGTGAAGGTGCTTACGGCGGATGTTGGCGCCCCCGATCGCGCACTCATCATGTGCGAACGCGTGCTTGCAATCGACCCCAAGCACAACGAAGCGCTTGAGACGATGGCGCACCTGAAGGCGCAGACCGGCGATACGATGGCAGCGCTTGCTGCGGTCGAGAAGCTAGCCGAAGGCCAAACCGATATCGGCAAGAAGGCCGAGCAGTACGTCCGCGCCGGCAAAATTCTCGAAGAGAAGGGCGACAACGATCGCGCCATCGAGAAGTACAAGCAAGCCCTCGATATCGACAAGAACTCGATCAGTGCAGCGACAGCGCTACGCTCGATCTTCGGCAACCGCGGCGACGCGCACGGAGCGGCGGAGCTTCTTGCACGCCAGGTCGATATGACCGAGGGAGCAGGCGCTAAGTCGAAGTTACTTGCCGAGCTCGGAACTCTTTATCGCGAGCGTCTTCACGAGAATGGCAAAGCCAAGGAAGCTTTCACCAAGGCCCTCGAGCTCGATCCGACATCGACGCCGGCCGGTCGCGGTCTTGGTGAGATGGCGTTCGAGGACGAAAACTGGACGGGCGCCGTGCGTTACCTCGAGCCATTGCTCGCGCGTACCGCCGAGATGCTACCGCAGCAGGCGCGCGATGTTGCGCTCCAGTGCGGCGATGCACTTCGCACCATCGGCCAGGCTGACAAGGCACAGCGTGCGTATATCAACGCGCGTGCGTTTGCGCCGAACGATCGCGAAGTTCTCGAGCGCGTGGCGGAAGTTACCTTCGAAGGTGGCGCTGCTGACGAAGCCGTCGAGCTTTATCGCGCGATCTTGAAGCAGTTCAACAAGGAGCTTGTGGGCAGCGATCGCGGCCGCATCCTCTATCACATTGGTGAAGCATCGCGCCGTGCGAACGATATGCCGACGGCCATCCTCAACTTGAAGGAAGCCGCCGAGCATATGCCCGGCGATGCGCTGCCCTTGGACGCGCTGGCCAAGGCGTATGAAACGCAGGGCAAATGGGAGGACGTGGTTCGCACTCTCGCGCGCCGAATGGAGAGCGCCGCTGACGAAGAGCGCTTCCAGCTTCTTGTTCGCACCGGGGATATCCAAACCGAGAAGCTCAAGAGCAAGCAGAACGCGGTGAAGAGTTACGTGGCGGCACTGGAGATTCGCGCCGACGATCGCAACTTGCTCACCAAGTTGATGGGCGTTTACTCCGAGAACAAGGATTGGGGACGCTTGGTTGAAGTCATCTTGCGTATCGCCGAGCTCGTCAGCGATCCCGCGCAGCTGGGCAAGTACTTCATGACGGCGGCCGCCATCTCGCACGTCGAGCTTCGACGCGCCGATGAAGCAGCGGACTACTACGCGCAGGCTCTCGAGCATGACAAGTCACTCACCAAGGCCTTCGACGGCTTGATTGCCTGCCTCAGCGAGCGCGAGGATTGGACGCGCCTTGAGGACGCTTACCGCTCGCAGTTGCGCCGCATCGATCCCACAGCGACGGCAGAGCAGAAGGCGGACCTTTGGGATTCGCTGGCCGAGATTCTTCATCATCGTGTGAGCTCGATCCCCGGCGCTGTTGAAGCGTACGAGGAAGCGCAGAAGCTTGATCCGTCGAATCGTCGCCGCGCGGAGCTCCTCGCGGAGATCTACGCGACCGATCCGAAGCGTTACTACCAGAGCGCAGTCAAGGTTCATGCTGAGCTCCTCGACAAGAGCCCCTATCGCGCTGAGTCCTATCAAGCGCTTCGTCGCCTCTACACGGACATGAAGAAGCCGGACGAGTCATGGTGTGTGTGCCAGGCGCTTCACTGTTTGAAGATGGCCGAGCCCGACGAGGAGAGCTTCTTCAAGAAGCATCGCCAACGCCAGCCCGCAAGCGCAGCAAACCGCTTCAACGAAGAGATCTGGCAGAAGTTGGTCGCTCACCACGAGCAGGACGCGCTTTTGACCGCGATCTTCACGACTATCGTTCCGGCCGTTGTCGGAACGCGTTCGCAGCCGCTCACGAGCTTCGGCGTTCAGCCGAATCAGAAGCGCGACGCAGCGAGCGATCCGGCGGCGATGGCGCAGATGCTCAACTACGCGGCGGGCGTCACTGACCTAGCCTTGCCGGATGTCTTCTATCGCGAAGGCGATGCCGGCGGCCTTTCCTTCATGTTCGCTGAGAAGCCGTCGATCGGTCTTGGCAAGGCCGCTCTCGCGGGCGGCCCTGCGCAAGCGCTGGCGTTCATCGCAGGGCGTCATCTCAGCTATTTCCGCGGCGGCCACTACCTTCGTCACTTGGTGCCGACGGGTTCTGGTCTTCGCGCGTGGTTGCTCGCGTCGATCAAGACTGCCAATCCGCAGTTCCCGATCCCGGCGGATATGGCCGCCAATGTGGAAGAGCATCTCGCGGCATTCAAGAAGCATATGTCGCCCCAACAGATCGAAGGCTTGAAGAGCCACGTCCACAAGCTGCTTGCTGCAGCGCCTGAGCTCAACCTCAAGCGTTGGGTGGCTGCCGTAGACATGACCGCCGATCGCGTCGGCTTCATCCTCTCGAACGATCTCGAAATCGCATCGGCCGTCGTCAAGGCAAGCCCCGAAGACGCAGCGGCCATCTCGCAGAAGGATCGCCTAAAGGAGCTGCAAGTCTTTAGCGTGAGCGAGGCTTATCTCGAACTTCGTCATCGCCTCGGAATCAACATCGGTGAGTGAGACCACGCCCGAAAAGCGGAAGCCGGTAGTCGATACGACTCAGCTCCCGCCCCAAGGGCGCGGCCTACGCGCGTGGCTCGGTCGCACTTTTTTGCGGGCGTTCGATTGGGAGGTCGCGGGCGGCGTCCCGAACGCCAAGAAGGCGGTGCTGGTGGCTGCCCCGCATACGTCCAACTGGGACCTGCCGTTTTCGCTCTCGATCGCGTGGGTTTTGGGCGTGCACATCCAATGGATGGGCAAGGACACGATCTTCCGCTTTCCATTTGGCGCAATGATGCGCGCGCTGGGCGGCATTCCCGTGGACCGCAGCAAAAGTCACAATGCCGTTGCCGCTGCCGTGAAGCTGTTGAAGGAGAGCGACGAGCTCATCCTGATGATTCCGCCTGAGGGTACGCGAAGCGTCGCCAAGCGTTGGAAGACGGGCTTCTATTACACGGCGGTCGGCGCCGACGTGCCGATCGTCCTGGGCTTTCTGGACTTTGGGCGCAAGCGTGGGGGAATCGGCACATTGCTCTACCCAACCGGCGATATCGAAACGGACATGGAGGAAGTGCGCCGTTTCTACGCCGGCATTACCGGAAAGCATCCCCATCTGATGGGTGAGATCACGGTCCAGAAGGCCGAGTGACAATTCACTCGACCGGGCATTGATCGGCCGCGCGAGTCGGTCATACTCCGCGCGAAATCTCGATCCCTAAGTGGAGGAGTCGCATTGGACGCACACACCGAGCACACACCCGTCGAAGGCCCGAACACGAGCGGGAAGGCTAACGCCGACAGCGCCGCGCAGTGGACCGTCGACGACGCGAATGAGCTCTATCTCATCGACCGTTGGGGCCAGGGTTATTTCGGTGTGCAGGCGGACGGCAAGATGACTGTCTCGCCGCTTCAAGAGCGCGGCTCGAAGATCGCGATCAAGGATGTTGTCGACGCGGCGATAAAGGAAGAGGGCCTGAAGGCGCCTCTGCTCATTCGCTTTCAGGACTTGCTTCACCACCGCGTGCACACGCTTAACAAAGCGTTCAGCAACGCAATCGCCGAAGAGCGATACCGCGGGATGTATCGCGGTGTGTTCCCCATCAAGGTCAATCAGCTTCGCGAAGTGGTCGTCGAGATCCTCGAAGCAGGACGCGGCTACCATTACGGCATCGAAGTCGGCTCGAAGCCCGAGATTTTCGCGGCGCTCTCGGTTCATAGCGACAACGAATCGTTGATCGTCTGCAACGGCTATAAAGACGACGCATACATTCGCACCGCGCTTCTCGGACAAAAGCTCGGCAAGAAAGTTATCCTCATCGCCGAGAAGCTCAGCGAAGTGCACGCCATCTGCCGCGTGGCCGCTGAGCTCGGCATCGAGCCTTCGATCGGTTTGCGCGTACGACTCTTCTCGCGCGGCGCCGGTAAGTGGGCCGACTCGGGCGGCGAAAACGCCAAATTTGGCCTTTCAACGGCCGAGATGCTTCAAGCGACGCAGATCATGAAAGACGCCGGCATGACGTCCGCGTTCAAGCTCATTCATTTCCATATCGGCTCGCAAGTGCCGGATATTCTCATCATCAAGCGCGCTGTCCGCGAAGCCGCACGCCACTACGCCAAGTTCCGCAAGGCGGGCCATCCCATCGAGTATCTCGACGTTGGCGGAGGCCTCGCCATCGACTACGACGGAAGCCGCAGTACCTTCCACTCGTCGATGAACTACACGGTCGAAGAGTACGCGCGCGATGTCGTGCACAACATCGCCGATATTTGCGACGAGGAAAAAGTTCCGCATCCGCATATCGTCAGCGAATCGGGTCGCGCGATTGTGGCGCATCACTCGGTCTTGGTTGTTGAAGCGTTCGGCGCGATCGAGAAGACGCCCGAAGCCAAAATGGACATGACGGTCGAGGACCACAAGCTCGTCAAGAACCTCCGCTACACACAGGAGCATCTTTCGACGCGCAATCTCGGCGAGAGCTGGCACGATATCCAAAGCGCCAAAGAAGAAGCGCAGCAGATGTTCGAGCTCGGTCTTTTGAACCTCGACATCAAGGCACACGTTGAGCTCAAGTTCTGGGAGCTTGCCGAACAGATTCACGTTTTGTCGCAATCGCTTGAGCCGAGCGAAGTGCCGGACGGTTTTGATGATCTGCAAAAGCAGCTCTCCGATCAGCACATTTGCAACTTCTCGGTTTTCCAGAGCCTCCTTGATCATTGGGCGCTTGGCGCACTATTCCCCGTGGTTCCGATCCACCGCTTGAACGAGAAGCCCACCTCGCAGAGCACGCTCGTCGACATCACGTGCGACTCGGACGGCAAGGTTTCTAAGTTCATCGACGGGTTGACCGATACGCGCGACACGCTTCCGCTTCACGCAGTTAGCGACCACGAGCCGTACTACCTTGGCATCTTCCTGACCGGTGCCTACCAAGACATCATGGGCGACATTCACAACCTCTTTGGCCGCGTGAATGAAGTGCACGTCTTCTTGGACGACGACGAAGAGTGCGGCTACTACTTGGAAGACACGATCGCTGGAAACACCATCAGCGAAGTATTGGCGATGACTCAGTACGACACCAAAGAGCTAATCTCGTTGGTCAAAGCCCAAGTCGACGCCGCCATCAAGCAAGATCGCCTGAAGCCCACCGAGGGCATGCGCCTTTTGGCGGACTACGAGCGCGGTTTGCGCGATCATACCTATCTCAGCCTATAGTCCGTCGTTCTATGACGAGGGACCCCTGCGATAAGCGTCTCGTCTATGTCGTCGACGACTCCATTGCGTTTGTACCTGTGGTGGTCATCTCGGCCGACGGCAGCATGAACGAGAAGCCTCTGCCGTTTACTGGCGAGCGCCTTCGCAAACCCATGCGCCTCGACCACCTCCTCGGCGTCATCGAAAAACACTGCTGACACGCCGCTCTGTGCAGCTTGTTTACCGAACACTAGGTTTACAAGAGATCAAGAGGTCAAGAGGAAGGCCGTTTTAGTTTTTGGAACGCGACGCGCCGTTTGGTGGAGGGCATGGCTCGCGCAAAGCAGTTCGGCCCCCCCAACTGTCTTCCTCTTGACCTTTTGATCTCTTGTAAACCAACTCCACCCGAGGCCAGCAGCCGAACGCCAGACGCCAAGCGAGACGCTAGATGAGGCGGCGGGCCCATTTTAGTTTGGAGTTGTCGTAGGGGGCGTAGCGCAGAGGCGGCTCGATGAAGAGGGCTTTGTCGAGGATGGATTTGTGGTGGCTGAAGGCGTCGAAGCTTGCGCGGCCGTGGTAGGCGCCCATTCCGCTCTCGCCCACGCCGCCAAACGGAAGGCTGCCGCAACCAATGTGTGCGACGACGTCATTTACGCACGCGCCGCCCGAGCTTGTTCGCAGGAGCACTTCATCTTGCGTGTCCGAGTCGTTACTAAATACGTAGAGTGCGAGCGGCTTCTCGCGCTCGTTGACGAACTCGATCGCGGCTTCAAGGTCTTTCACCGGCAATACGGGCAAAATGGGGCCGAAGATCTCTTCGGTCATGATGCGTGAGTCTGGCGATACGTTTCGCAGAATCGTCGGCGCGATGTAGAGCTCGTTCTCGTCGCTGTCGCCTCCGACGACGACCTCGCCATCCTTGATGAACGAAACGAGGCGTGCGTGATGACCCGCATGAATGATGCGTCCGTAGTCGCTGCTTTGCTTGGGATCGGGGCCGAGGAAGGTACTGAGTGCCGCCTTCATTTTAGCTACGAGCTCGGCCTCGACGCTCGCATCGACGAGAATGTAGTCGGGTGCGATGCAGGTCTGGCCGGCGTTGTAGAACTTGCCCCACACAATCCGCTTCGCGGCAGCGTCGAGGTTCGCGTTCTTCGCGACGATGCACGGACTTTTGCCGCCAAGCTCGAGCGTCACTGGCGTCAGATGCTTTGCCGCAGCCTGCATGACAATGCGGCCAACGTTTACGCTGCCAGTGAAGAATATGTGATCGAATCGCTCGTTCAAGACCGCGGTCGTCTCGGGCACTCCGCCAAGCACGACTTTGATCGCTTCGCTATCGAGATACTGAGGAATCATGCTGGCGATCAGGGCTTCGCTCGCCGGCGCGTGCTCGGACGGTTTGAGCAGCGCGCAGTTGCCTGCTGCAATGGCGCCCACCAGTGGCGAGAGCATGAGCTGAACCGGGTAGTTCCAGGGGCCGATGATCAATACGACACCGAGAGGCTCTGCCAAGATACGGCTGCTCGCAGGCATGTTGGCAAGTGATGTTGAGACACGCTTCGGGCGCATCCACTCACTCAAGTGCTTTTCGGCGTGGTCGATCTCGGCGTTGATGAGCGCCATCACGCTTATGAACGCTTCGTACTTGGGCATACGCATGTCTTTGGCAAGCGCGTCCAAGATGTCATTCTCGCGCTCAGCCATCATGGTGCGCATGCGCTGCAGCTGCGCGCGCCGCCATTCCATGGAGCGCGTTCGCTCCGAGCGAAACGTTCGGCGAAGACCCGAAACAACGGCAGGGATGGCAGAACCGGTAGACGTCGCGTCGAGAGGCATGACGTGAATTGGAGTGCCTGAGCACCTCAGTGTCAAGCCGAGGGGGCTCTGTCCTCGCCAGCAGCGCTGGGCCGCGATTTGCTGCGGATCTTCGCGAGGAAGCAGCCGGCATCATCGAAGAGAGAATACGCAACGGGCACGATGAGCAGCGTGATCAGCAACGACAACGCCTGGCCGCCAATTATGACATTGGCCATCGAAGCACGCGCGGCGGCTCCAGGACCGCGTCCCAACGCAATGGGCATCATGCCAGCGATGAGAGTCAGCGTCGTCATCAGAATCGGACGCAAGCGCGTCTTGTTTGCCTCGATGATCGCGGTGTCGCGCGGAACGCCGTTGCGGCGCAGCGTGTTCGTGTAGTCGACCTGAAGAATGCCGTTCTTCTTTACGATGCCAAAGAGCATGAAGACGCCGAACGCCGAATAAATGTTCAAGGTGTCATTCATGATGAGGAGCGAGACAAGCGCAAAAGGCAGCGACAGCGGCAGGGAGAGCATGATTGTAATCGGATGGAGAAAACTCTCGAACTGCGCGGCGAGCACCATGTACATGAAAAGGAAAGACAGACCGAGCGCAGTCAGGAAGCTTGCGATCGTCTCGCCCATGATCTTCGCGCGGCCACTGAAAACGACTTCGTAGCCCTGAGGCAGATTCATGCTCGCTGCGATCGCACGCACGCGATCGACTGCAGCGCCGAGTGTGATGCCATCGACATTGCTACCGACCTCGACCTGACGCACACGATTGAGCCGTGTGATTTGCGCCGGGCTTCGATCCCGCGTCAGGGTCGCCAGCGCGTCGAGACGTACCAGACCATTGGCCGAGTAGAGCGGTAAGCTGCGCAGCATCTCGAGTGACGAACGATGCTCCGGACGCAAGCGCAACCAAACATCGTATTGCAAATCTCCATCGCGAATCTTCGAGACCGGTTCTCCGCCGACGAGCGTGCGTAGCGCAGCGGCGACATCCCCCGCCTGAACTCCAAGATCGGCTGCGCGCGCGCGATCGACGGCAACGCGCACCTCGGGCTTGCGCACAGCACTTACCGAATCGACATCGACAAAACCGCGTTCGCTGCGCATCCGGCTCATGATCTGACCAGCCAAGCTATCGAGCTGGGTCAGGTCAGGTCCGCGCAATGAAAAGGAAAGCTGAGTTCCGCGCCCGCCCCCGCTGAACGAATTCACGCTCGAGACAGCGGGGCGCAAATCGACGAACTCGCGCATCGCTGTGCGCGCCTCCGCCATCACCGCCGACAACGGATAGCTGCGCTTCTCGATGTCGGTCACCTGGACGTAGATTTCTGACTCGGTGACATCGTCGCCCCCGCGCAAGGAGCCGATGCGCGTGAAAACGTGCTCTACCCCCCGGATGCGCCGCAGTTTTTCCTCGATCTGGCGCGTGAGCGCCGAGCCCGACGCAAGGCTTGCTCCTTCGGGCAGCGTGAGCGCCACCGAAAAGTCGCTGGTGTCATCGACCGGGATAAACTCTTTGGCAACTTTGCCGATCAGCGGAACGATGGACGCGACGGTCGCGATCGAGATGATCACGACGAGCCAACGCCAGCGCAGCGACCACGCCACGAGGTGTCCGTAGAGCGTGTCGAGCCGATTGTTGAAGCGGGCTACCAGCGATGGCCCCTTCGCTTTGCTTGCTTCAGAAGGCTTCTTGAGCAAGCGGGAGCACAGCATAGGCGTGAGCGTGAGCGAGATGAAAAGCGAGACCGCGATTGCGAATGCGACTGTGATGCCAAAGCTGCGCCAGAAGCGGCCAACGCGCCCCTCCATGAACGCGGTCGGCAAGAAGATCACGATCAATGACAAGGTTGTGGCAACGACCGCCAGCGTGATCTCCTTGGTGCCTTTGATCGCCGCTTCGAAGGGCTTCATTCCTTCTTCGACGTGACGAAAAACGTTCTCGAGCACGACGATAGCGTCGTCGATCACGATGCCGACTGCCAACGTGAGCGCAAGAAGCGTGAAGTTGTTCAGCGTGTAGCCAAGCAGGCGAAGAATCGCGAATGTGGTGATGATTGAGCTCGGAATCGCAATAGCAGCGATGAACATCGAGCGAAATGAACCCATGAAGAAGAGCACGGCGAGGCTCGCCAAAAAGCCGCCCAGCACCAAATGCAATTCCACTTCGTGAATCGAGCGGCGTATGAACGTGCTTTGGTCGCGAATGATGTCGATCTTCAAGTCGCGCGGCATCGCGTCTCGCAGCTGCGTGAGACGCGCGAGAATTGTATCGACGACCTCGACGGTGTTTGTGCCACTCTGCTTTTGAACAACCAAAGCGACGGCATTGTTGCCATCGAGGCGCGAAAGCGAGCGCGGGTCTTCTTCCGCATCGTGAACACTGGCAATTTCGGACAGCAGGACCGGCGCGCCCGGGCGCTGGGCCACCACCAAGCGCCCAAGCTCTGCTGCATTGCGAACGCGTGCCATCGTGCGAAGCACGTCCTCGCGCTGTGTCGATGCGACGCGCCCGCCCGGTAGTTCGACGTTCTGCGACGCGATGGCTGCGCGAACTTGCTCGACAGAGATCTGGCGCGCGGCCAGAGCATTGGCATCGAGCTCCACATCGAATGCCCGCACGCGCCCGCCGACGATTTGAATCTGACCTACGCCGCTCACGCCTTCGAGCGGCTCTTTGAGCGTACGCCGCGCGATGTCGGTAATCTCACGCAGGTCGCGATCGCCTGAGAGTACCAGAGTGAGAACGGGAATCGCAGTTGTGTCGAAACGCGTGACCACGGGCGGCAGAGTTCCCACCGGCAAGTTGCCAAGAATGGCCGCAACTTTGTCGCGAACATCCTGGGTCGCCTGATCTCGATTTCGATCGAGAACGAAGTTCACGGTGACGGTCGATATGCCTTCGATGGAAACGGAACGCAGCTCGTCGATACCTTCGGCGGTGCTTACGGCATCTTCGATCGGTTTAGTAACTTGCGTTTCGATCTCTTCCGGACTCGCACCGCGCAAGGTTGTTTGCACGGTGACCGTTGGGATCTCGACGTCTGGATACTGATCGACGCCCAATTTTCGCAGAGAAAGAATTCCGAAGGCAACGGCAGCGGCGACCAGCATCGTCGCGAAGACCGGACGACGCACGCAAATCTCCGAGATACTCATCCCGGCCCTCGCGCATTGGGCGTGGTTTCTTCGGCCTGAACTGGCGTACCGGGTGCGAGTGACGATGCGCCGCGCGTCACGATCATATCGTCGGGGCTTAGTCCTTCGACAATGGCGTCATCGCCGGCTTCACCGATGATTTCGATGTCAACGGGCGCGGCAGCGCCGTTCACGATACGCGTGACGCGATCACGCCCGAGCACTGTGTAGACCGCCGCGCGCGGAATGCGCACGGCCGTGTTGGTCGTACCGAGATGCACGATTCCCGTGACGAACATGCCCGGACGCAGCGCAGTTCCCGCCGCTTCGACACGGGCTTCGACGCGGTAGGTTCGTGTGACGGGGTTGATGATCGGCGAGACGCGATTCACCGGCGCTTCGATTGCGGCTTCGATGGCCGCTTCTGGCCGCACACTGAGCACCGCGCCCATTCCGATCTCATGCGCGAATCGCTCGGGCACCTGCAAAACCAAACGCAAGGTGTCGACTTCGACCACGTCGAAAAGCGGTGATCCCGTTTTCACATAGGCACCGCGTGCGATGTAACGCGCGGCGATGGCACCGCTGAATGGCGCACGCACCACGGTGTCGCGCATCTGTCGCGCGGCGAGCGCGCGTGCGGCTTGCGCTGTGGCCAGGCGAGTGCGGGCCTGCTCGAGCGCCTGAGCCGCGACGAACTCGTGCGCGGCGAGCGCCTCGCTGCGGGCCACGTCGGAACGCGCCTGAGCAAGATCGGCGTCTGCTTGCGCGATGCGGGCACGAAAGTCTTCCGGCGCGATGTGCGCGAGCGCGGCTCCCGCACGAACGTGGTCGCCCAGGTCGACATTGACGGAGGTGATCGCCCCTTCAACACGCGCGCCCACTGGACGGAGTTGATAGCCTCGAGCGCTCCACTCAACGAGAGGGACTTATCCCAGCTCGTCCGGGTGGGATGCACCGCAGCCACACGCTGAGCTGTTTGCGCCCGCGTCGACCGCGCTCCTGCCGGGGATTCGCTTTTTCCACCGCACGCGCAGATCAGTACGAACAGCGGCGCACACATGCGCAACATTCGTTGAGTTCCTCGCGCCTGTGAAATAGTGCAAAACACCGCCTAGCCCGCTTTCCTTTGTCGTGCGGCGCGCACTATAGAACCCCGTCTACAAAGCGCAAAAGAGCATCATGCATCTCTCACCCGATTGGTTGACCATGCGAACCCTATATTTCCCGTCTATTTCCATGATGCTCCTGCTTCAGCTGACGGCGTCGCCTGCTTTAGCGCAGCAAGGGCAGGGACAGGCTGCGCAAAGCGTCGCAGCTGACGCACCCATCGAGATCCCGGCCTTGCCTGCGGACCCTGCGCGCTCCGTGAATCTCGAGAGCGCACTCGCGAGTGCCTCTGCCTCGGCGGCGGATCCTGTGATTGCGGCTCTGCAAGTTGAGCGGGCACGCGCGGCACAGCGAACAGCGTTGGCTGGCGTAATTCCCTTCGTCAACGGCATTGGCAACGTGAACCAGTACGACAGTGAGGTCGAACGCAGCGGGGTCTTGGTGCGTCCCGCGCAAGCGTTCGATGTGAACTTGCAGATTGGCGTGACGCTCTCAGGCCGTGCGTTCAACGCGTTAGCGACAACGGCCGCGCAGACGGACGTCAGCCACCTGCAAGCAGTCGACTCGCAACGCCTGGCGCGGGCCAATGCGGCCAAGGCGTTCTTCTCGGTACTCACGGCCCGGCGCAACGCGGAGATTTTGCGCTCGCAGTATGCAGCGGCGATGCGCCAGGACACCGCGGTGATGGTGCGTGTCGAGGTGGGTACCGCGGTCCCCCTCGATCGCGCACGCTCTCAACTCGCGGTGCTTGATCTCGCGCGGCGCATCGTCGACGCCGATGCATCGTTGAGTCGCAGTTGGGATCTGCTGGGACAAGCGATGGGGCTCGAAGAGCCAATCAACGCCAACGAAGTCGCCCAGCCCGAAGAGCACGAGTCGCTTGAGCACTACCTTTCGCGCGCGCTTGCCGAACGTCCCGATCTTCGCGCATTGCGTTCTGCGACGGAAGTCGCTGAGCACGGCGTAGACGACGCGTGGTGGCGCTTTGGTCCCACGCTCAGCTTGAGTTGGACGGCCACCTATCGCGGTCCGACTACGTTCGTGAATCCGGATGCGAGTAACTGGTTTGCACTCGGAACACTCAGCATCCCGATCTTCGATGGTGGCGCACGCTATGGCGCACTACGTGATGCACGCGCCGCAGTCGAACAAGCGCGGGTGCGAGAGGCGGCGTTGCGTCGCATGATTCGAGTCGATGTACGAGATGCGTTTCGTCGGATGGACAGTGCATCGCAAGCGATTGAACTTGCCTTACGCAGCAGCGAAGTTGCGCGGGCGAATGCGACGCGCGCCGAGGCTGCGTACTCCGCGGGTGCGACCAACGGCATCGAGCTCGACGACGCGCGCCGAAACCTTGAGCAATCCCAAATCACCCTCCTTTTGCGCCGGCTCGACCGACAACTCGCGCTCATCGACTTGCTCGCGGCTGCAGGGCAGCTCTGAGGTTCTGTGGTAACGTGGCCGCTCTGTGGAGCGTGAACCCAGCACAGCACCGGCCGACGGCAATCTGACGCTCCCTGAGGGGCTGTTGGGTGCAGCTCTTTCGCTCATCAAAGAAGAGATGCGGCTCGACGTGCGTGTCACGTGGTCTCGCGACGCCGTAGAAATACAGAACGCGACTTCGCATGTGGTGCTGGTGGCCACCGCCGATCTTGCAAGCAATCCGCTTGCTCCGTACATGGAGCTCATCGCGAACGGCGATGCCGGCGTGATGCTTCTGGGTCCGCTTCCCCAGGGCTTGCGTGAGCGTCTGCCAGCTAACGCTGTTATCACTCCGGTAGAAGTAGTGCACCCCGACACGTTCTATTTCGAAGTGCAAGATACACTCTTGCGCGTCGCGCAGAACCATCGCTCCGAGCAAAAAAGTCTACTGCTCTCGCAGTACCGTTACGAGCTGAGCGAGCTCATCGCCATCGCGCGCGCCATCACTCAAGAGCGCAACATCGACCGGCTCCTGCACTTGATTCTGGAAAAGAGCCGTTTCATCACGGGCGCTGACGCGGGAAGCATCTATGTTGTCGAGGGGCATGCCGCGGACGTGCGCCGCCGCACCCTGCACTTCAAGCTATCGCAGAACGAGTCCATCTCGTTCGAGCCCAAGCAGTTCACGATGCCCGTCTCGACGCGCTCGATCGCCGGAGCATCGGTTATCACGCGCAGCGTCATCAGCATTCCCGACGTCTATTTGATACCCGCCAACGCGCCCTACGGCTTTGATCGCAGTTTCGACGAGAAGTTTGGCTATCGAACGGGCTCCATGATCACCATGCCAATGGTCAGCGCTGCCGATGAAGTCATTGGCGTCATTCAGCTGATCAATAAGAAGAAAAACCCGCATATTCGGCTGCAATCGAAGGGGGATTTCGAAGAGCAGGTCGTACCCTTCGATCAGCGCAGCGAGGATTTGCTCGCGACTCTCGCGTCGCAGGCTGGCATCGCGCTCGAGAATGCGATGCTCTATCAGGAGATTCAAACGATCTTCGAAGGCTTTGTGCGCGCGAGCGTGCAGGCGATCGAGCAACGCGATCCCACAACGAGCGGTCATTCATTGCGCGTAAGCGTTTTGTCCTGCGGCCTGGCGGACGCAGTGACGCGCACGGAAGCGGGACCGCACGCCGGCACGCGCTTTACGGCGCGCGATGTGAAGGAGCTCGAGTACGCGTCGCTGCTGCACGACTTTGGAAAGATCGGCGTGCGCGAGCAAGTGCTGGTCAAAGCGAAGAAGCTGTATCCGCATCAGCTCGATTCGATTCGTGCGCGCTTCGACTATGTACAGCGCGGTACCGAGATTGATGTGCTCAAGCGCAAGATCGAGCTGATGCGCGAAGGCTCGGATGGCGCAGCACTGCTACGTCTCGACGAAGAGATGGAAAATCGCAAAGCCGATCTCGAACGCGCATGGGCAGTCATTCGCGATTCGAACGAGCCTACTGTGCTCAAGCAAGGCGACTTCACGCGTATCGCCGACATCGGCGGCTTCACCTACGTCGACTCCTCAGGCTTGCTACAGCCCTTGCTGACGCCCGACGAGATTGCATCGTTGCAAGTCACGCGCGGTTCGTTGAGCAGCAAAGAGCTCGACGAAATCCGCTCGCACGTTTCACACACATACAATTTTCTGGCGCGCATTCCTTGGGGCAAAAGCTACAGCCGGATCCCCGAGATCGCTGGCTCTCATCACGAGAAGCTGAACGGCACCGGCTATCCGAATCGCCTCAATTCCGAGGAGATTCCCGCGCAGTCGAAGATCATGAGCATCGCAGATATCTACGACGCTCTCACTGCGCGTGACCGACCTTACAAGAAGGCACTGCCCTTCGATCGCGCGCTCGATATTTTGGGTTTTGAAGTGCGCGATGGACACATCGATGGGGAGCTCGTGCGCATCTTCATCGAAGCGCAAATCTTCAAAGAAGTGGAACGCGATCTTTCCTATTGAGTCGGGGGATGAGTGACGGAACGTATTTATCAAGGCGTTGTGGATCTCATCGGTGCGACGCCGTTGGTGCGCCTTCAGCATTTGTCACCGAAGGGCTGTGCGGAGATCTGCGTAAAGGTCGAGTATCGCAATCCGGGCGGCAGCGTGAAGGATCGCGCCGCGTTGGCCATGATCGAAGCGGCTGAAAAGGACGGTACGCTCGCGCCGGGCGCGACCATCGTCGAAGCGACGAGCGGCAACACGGGAATTAGCCTCGCGATGATCGCCGCTGTTCGCGGTTACACATGCGTACTGGTCATGCCCGAAGATATGAGCGTGGCCCGCCGTCACATCTTGCGCGCCTACGGAGCCGAGGTCGTGCTCACGCCGCCCCAGGACGGAATGGCCGGCGCAGTCGAGAAGGCAGACCGCATCCGTCGCGAGATGAAAGCGTTCATGCCGAAGCAGTTTGAGAACGCGAACAACGTGCTTGCGCACGAGCGGACGACGGCCGAAGAAATTTGGTCAGACACGGGCGGTGCCATCGACGCGTTCGTCGCCGGAGTCGGAACCGGCGGCACGCTGACAGGCGTTGGGCACGTGCTGAAGAAGAAGAATTCCAATCTCCTGCTGGTGGCTGTCGAGCCGCGCGCGAGCGCCGTCCTCTCAGGAGGCAATGCTGGCTCGCACGCGATTCAGGGCTTGGGCGCCGGTTTCATTCCCAAGATCCTGGACCGCCCTCAAATCGATGAAATCCTGACCGTGGCCGACACGGCCGCCGATCGCATGGTCAAGCGAATGGCCCGCGAAGAAGGCTTGCTCGTTGGGCCAAGCGCGGGCGCGAATGTGCACGCTGCTATCGAAGTTGCCCGCAAAATGCAGGCTGGTCAGCGCGTAGTGACCGTTTTGTGTGACACGGGCGAGCGTTATCTGGGCTGAATTCGCCCGTTTAGCTGCGTAGATCGTTGACCGAGAGCCTATCCAACTGGTACCTCTTTTCGCGATGCCGCGCTCCATTTGGCTTGGTTTTTTCGCTTTGTGCGCAGCAGTCCTTGCGCCATCCATCCAGGCTTGGGTCGCCCCCTCGCGGGCCCATGCACAGTGCATCGACGAAGCGATTCGCGATGAGCTGAACGCCCGCCGGCGATACCGCGGCGTCGAAGAGCGCGTCTTTCAAAAAGCGCTACGCCACGAGCTGAGCTTCATGGGCGGCTACTACGCGGCCGACCTGCTCTCCTCGTCGTACCTCTTGCAAGGCGCCTATACCTTCCACGTCACCGAAGACATCGCACTTGAGGCGAGCTTCGCCTACACGCACGCCGACTCACGCATTGTTCGGATCATCGAAGAGGATCGCGGCACGACGATTCTACGCGCCGACGCGCCAGTCTACATCTACACGGGCCATCTCCTGTGGACGCTTGCTTACGGCAAGATGCGCTGGTTTGGCGATGGCATCTCGCGCTTTGATTTCTACATAGCCCTTGGTGGCGGCGTGACGGATAACCAGACCGCACGCGGCCTCACCTTCAGCGGCGGTTTCGGCATGAAGTTCTTTCTCACGCGTTGGATGGATTTCCGCGTCGACGTGCGCGATCAGGTTTCGCAGCAAGACGTGCTTGGCCAATCGGTCATCGTGAACAACATCGCGGTGACGGGTGGTCTCTCGATGTTCATCCCGTTCGGTTTCTGACGCCCGAATTCGATGTTCGAAAAAGGTATGACTCCTATGCGAAGCGCGGTCTGGATCAGTCTCCTCATGTCAGTGCTGCTTGTAGCAAGCGCAGCTGACGCTCAACGTCGCAGGCCTGGTGCGCGGCCGAATGGACGTCGTCCAGCGCAGCCCACGGAAGCGCCCGCCGAGCCGCCTGCGCCCGCCGAGCCTGTGGCGCCCGTCGCGCCGCCAGTCGATCCGAACGCTGCAATAGCGCCCGCAGAAACGCCGCAGAACGCGGCGCCGCCGCCTGAAACACCTATGCCTGATCTTGCGCCTCTGCGCGAAGAGTTCACATCCGTGATGGACGATCTCATCGAAACGCGCGCACGCATCGCGACCCTTGGTCGCTCGCTCTTTCACACGCGCTTGCGCATCAACGTTCAAAATCGCGCGGGTGATCTGCAGTCACTTGCACATATCGCCATCTTCATTGATGGCGCGCCGGTGTTCCGGGCTGAAGGTGGCGAGTTTGAAGGCGAGGATGGCCGCCAAGTATTCGAAGGCTTCGCAGCGCCTGGCCCGCACGCCATTGTGATCGAAGTCGAGCAGCATTCGCGCGACGGTCAGAACTATCGCTACACACTTCGAGACAACTATCGCTTCGAGGTGCTGCGCGACAAGCTTACCGATGTGACGGTCGTACTCGACGACGATTCGGGTATCGGCGAGGACTTCCCCGACGACGAAGAAGGCGAATACGACGTGCGCACGCGCGTCCGTGTTGCGACGCGAGAGATCGACGCGCGATGAAGATGTCTGGGCTGCGCAACGGCTCGTTCGTGGTGCTTGCGCTTTGCGCAAGCATCGCGGGTGTCGTGCGCGCTCAAGATTTGACGCCACCGGCCGCACCGCCGCCTGTGAGTGCGCCTCCCCCTGCGCCGCCCACGACCGCGGCGGCGCCCGCGACCGCTGCGCCGCCCACGACTGCTGTGCCGCCCACGACGTCCGGCCCGGTCGCGCCGTCGCTGAGTGCGTACTTGAATGCCCTCGCCGCGCGGCGTTTGCTTGCGGCCGAGTCGGGGTCTGACATTCAGCTCCATCGCGTTGTCGAGCACGCAGAAGACCTCTACCTCGATGGTCGCTACGACGAAGCTAGCCTCGAGCTTTACGACATTGTCGAAAGCCCGCGCTTTTCGGACTTCTCGGAGCTGCCTGAGTACCGCGCTGCGGAATATATGCTGGCGGGCGCTTTGCAAAAGCTCGGTGCGATGCGCACGGCAATGCACTATTTGGAGCGCATCCTCACGCACGGAACGGAAGACTCGTACTTCGGGCCGGCGTATCGGCGCGCGACGGATATCGCGCTCGAGAGCGGTGACGTCGATGGAACAATCGCGCGTCTTGGCGCTCTGGGCGCCGAGCTCGCCGAAACCGATCTTCCCGAAGATGCCCAGAACGAGCTGCGCTACCTGCGCGGGCGCTCGGCGTACGATCGCGATGCCCTCGAGGAAGCCGAGACGGCCCTTTCGTCCATCACCGAACACAGTCGCTTTTACGCCAGTGCGCAATATCTTCGCGGCGCGATTGCGTCGCGTCGCGGCGAGCTCGACGAGGCTGAGGATTTATTCTGCTCGATCACGGGAACCGCTGATCGAACGCCCACGACCTTCCTCGTCGATTGGCGATACTTCGAGATCAAGGATTTGGCCCGCCTCGCTTTGGGCAGGGTAGCCCACGAGGGGCGCCGTACCGATGACGCGTTCTATTACTACTTCCAGGTGCCGAGCGATTCGTCGCACGTCGCTGAGGCCCTCTTCGAATCAGCGTACTCGGCGTATGAGGGCGGGGACTACGATACTGCGGTCGATCTTCTTGATCAGTTGCAGGCCCGCTTTCCGTCATCGGCTCAATCGGACGAAGCAGCGATCCTGCGCGGTTACATTCACCTCGGCCGCTGCGAGTTCGAAGACGCCGATCAGCTTTTCGTCCGTTTCAACACGCGCTTTGAGCCGGTGGTCCACGAACTGAATGCCATACTGGAGAACCCGGCGCGTCAGACCCGTATCTACGAGGACTTGCTCGCAGAGGGGCGCGCCAGCGATCGCGGCGAAGGCGCTGCGACATCCTCCGATACCTCGACGCGCACCACGCTTTTGGCGCTTTTGCAGGTCGATCCGCGCTTCTATCGGCTCAATGCCAATATTCGAACGCTTGATGCAGAGAGCGCCCGCGCCGGCCGTGTCGCGGTGGAGCTTGCCGCATTGGCGACACGTGTTCATGGCGGCGACGAGGTTCGTGCAGCGGACGCCGCTACCGACGATGCACTCGACGAAGGCGCGGAGCTCGCGCGCAACATCTCCGACGCCCGCGCCATTCTCGCGGCGCTCACTGAGCAGATCGACGCAATGCGCGCGGCCGGTGCGGACCGTGAAGCATTGGCGCCGCTTGAAACGGACGTTCGCCGCGTAAGCGAGCGCTTGGCCGACCTTGAAGGCCGCGCGCAAACGGCCATGGCAGCGTCGGCAATAGCATCCGCCACAACAACGACCGCGACGCCCACCGAAGAGCTTGAAGCTTTGCTGGCAACAGACACAGCGGCGGCACGTTTGCTACCCGGTCGCGTAGCCGCAGTGCGCGCCGGGCTTGTCGCTGCGGCAAACGATGCTGCGCTGCGCGCCGTTCGCCAGCTGCACGATCGCTTGGCCGGTGAAGTTCGTCGTGCCCGCATCGGACGCATTGACGCGGTCATGGGAAGTAAGCGTCGCATCGAGATTCAGATCGAGAGTTTGGCCGCGGGGCGTTTTCCGCCGGAGCTCATCGACCCCTTACGCATCCAAGGCCTGCTTCGCGACGACGAAGAGTATTGGCCGTTCGAGGGCGAGTACTGGCACGACGAGTACTTGAATGACACCGGCGACGAGGACGAAGCCGAATGAATCTCGGCCGTACAGTGAGGCTCGCGCTCATCGCTGCGTTGAGTTGTGCAATGGCCGCCACGGCCGGCGCGCAGCAGCGTGCAAGCTCGGGCCGCATGCAGCCAACAGCCGAGCGCAGCGTCGTCTCACCGAACGACTCCGAGCAGCGCAGCGCGCGCCCGGCACGTGACGAGTCGGAAGACCCCGAAAACATCGAAGAACGCCTCTATCTTCGCGACAGGCCCGATGCGCTCGGGCGAGCTGCGCACGAGCGCGAGAGCGAGATTATCGATCGGCTTCTGCACGAGCGCGAGGGCCTTGTCGTCGCGCGCCGTACGCAAGCGATTCAGCTTCTCGAGCAGTTTGTGAATAGCGAACCTGAGATGGCAGCCGAGATGCCCGACGCACTCTTGCGCCTCGCCGAGCTTCGGTGGGAGCTCGCGCGCGAAGAGTACTTGCAGACTTTCGCTGCGTGGCAAGCCGTGCCCGAAGCCAATCGCAGCGCCGAGCCGCCACATGCCGACTACTCGGTTCCGATGGCGCTCTACGATCGCATTCTTACTCGCCATCGCGACTTTCCGCGCTCTGACCTTGTTATCTATATGAAGGCCTTCGCACTCGTGGATTCGGGGCATCTCGAAGAGGCGCTCGCGCTCTATCGCCGCATTCTCACCGAATACCCCACGAGTCAGTTCGTGCCCGACGCGCATATGGCCCTGGCCGAGTCCTACTTCAACGGCTCGTATGACTACGCGCGCGCTCTTGTCGAGTACGAAGAAGTGCTCAGGCACCGCGAGAGCGAGCTCTACGACATTGCTCTCTTCAAGAGCGCGTGGTGTCTGTGGCGCTTGGGCCGCGCGCACGACGCGGCAACACGCTTTCGCGAAGTGCTGGACCTTGGACAAAATGCGGGTGCGCTAACCACCGTTCAGCGTCGTCGCCTGCAAGAGCTGCAAGAAGAAGCGCTCGACTATTTGATTCAGGTCTTCACCGAGGACGAACAGAACACCGCGCGCGACGTTTTCCGCTTTCTTCAGGAGATCGGCGGCGAGCGCTATGCGCAGCGCGTTTTGACTCGTTTGAGCGGAACTTTTTACGATCAAGCACGCTACGACCGCGGTATCGATGCGTACACGATTTTGCTCGAGCTTGAGCCGACGTCGGATAAGGCAGCCGAGTGGCAACATCAAATTGCGATTGGCTACAACGCGCTCGATGACGCACCGCACACTATCGAAGCGTATCGCACGCTCGCGACAACCTACGCTGCTGACTCCACCTGGGCGACCCAGCAAGGAGATCCGGAGATCGTCGCGTCGGCGGTTCGAATGACCGAGCGCGCGTTGCGCCAGCAGGCCTTGCGCTACCACGAAATTTCCCAGCGCGATCATCAGCCCGCGAAGTACGAACGCGCCGCTGAGCTCTACCGCGTCTACCTCGAACACTTTCCCGAGTCCCCGAGCGTGTACGAAGTGCGCTTCTACCTCGCTGAAATATTGTTTCACCGTCTTGAGCGGTTTGAAGAAGCGGGCGAGCAATATCTACTCGCCGCTCGAGCCAACACGCGTGGCCAATACACGCGCGACGCTCTCTACAACGCCATCGGCGCATTCGAGCATGTCCGCGAAGTAGAGATTGCACGTTGCCGCGGCACGACACCTGCGCCTTCCGCTACGGCGACCGCACCGGCGACGGCGACCGCACCGGCGACGGCAACCGCACCGGCAACTGGCACAGCACCGGGTGCAAGCGCACCTGCGGCGTGCGGCGAAAGCGAAAACGATCGCAAGTTCGGCGAGGCGATCGAGTTATACGTTCAGCTCTTCCCGAACGACCCTGATTTGCCGGAGATTCTCTTCCGTCAGGGCAAGCTCTACTACGACAACGCCATCTACGATCCCGCTGTGCGTTTGTGGGGTCAGCTCCTGGAGCGTTTCCCGAACAGCCCTTATGCGAGCCAGGCCGGTGAGCTCATTCTCGACAGCTTCAACCGCGCGCAAGATTTCGCGAACATCGAGACGTGGGCACGACGCCTAAAGAGCGCGCCTGCGTTCCAATCACCTTCTTCGCAAGCGCGCCTCGACGGTTTGATTTTGCAGTCGGTCTTCAAGATCGGCGAGCAACTCGCGACGCGAGGCGAGCATGCGGAGGCGGCCAACGCCTACTTCCGCGCGGCGGAAGAGTTCCCGCGCGATGCCCGCGCGCGCCAAGCTTACTTCAACGCGGGCGTGGAACGTCAGCGCGCGGGAGATTTGGCGGGCGCGGCGGAAGCGTACGACCGCTTGATCGAGCGTCACCACGGCTCGACCGAAGGCGCACTCGGGGCATGGACGGCGGCGCAGATGTACGAATCCATTGCGCAGTTCAGCGACGCCGCGCGCTACTACGAGCAGTACGTTGCGCACTTCCCCCAAGGCGAGAAGGCCTCGGACGCCGGCTACAACGCAGTGCTATTGCGCGTCACCGCCGGTGATAACGATGAAGCCGTGCGCGCGGGTGAAGATTTTGTACGCCGCTTCCCGCGGCATGAGTCGCTCGACGATGTTTACTTCTTGATAGGTCGCGCCCACGAAGCTTCCGAGGACTGGTCGGACGCGGCGCAGACGTACCGTGAGTACATTCGCCGCTCGCACAACAACGATCGCAAGGTTGAAGCGCAAACACGCCTAGGACAGGTGCTTTTGCATTCGGGTGATCGCCGCCAAGCCGATCAGGCGTTCGATGCGGCGGTTGCTCTTGGTCGCCGCAACGCCTCGAGCCTGCACGACGGGCTCTACTTCGCAGCGCAAGCGCGATACTTGCAAGGTGATGCAGTCCTCGCTGAGTTTGCGGAGATTCACATCGAGGGCGACATCGCAGGCTTGCGCACGCGCCTCGAGCGCAAAAGTCAGCTGTTGCAGCGCGCGGCCGGCATCTACGCAGAGGTGGTGGATTTCCATGTCGCGGAGTGGGTCACAGCTTCGCTTTTTCAGATCGGACGCAGCTACGAACTCTTCGCTGAGTCCTTGCGTGGCGCCCCGGTGCCCGAGGGCCTGAACGAAGAAGAGACTCAGAGCTATCAGGATCAGCTTTCATCGTTCGTCGTGCCGATCGAAGAGCGCGCGCTTGAAGCGTTCGAAGGTGGCTATCGCAAGGCGCTTGAGCTTCACATCTTCAACGCGTGGACGGCGCGCCTGCGCGAAGCACTCACTCGTTTGAACGATGTCGAGTACCCACCACTGCGCGAGATCGGTGGCGACACCATCAGCGCAACGCCGTTGCCTGCGCCCGAAGCACTCACCGGATTGCGTCGCCAAGCCGAAGCTGCGCCCGTGATCACACCGCCGCCCACTCCCGGAGGCGGACCCTCGACGCTCTCTTCCCCGAGCGGAACGCCGCCTGCCGCGCCCGCGCCGGCTCGCACAGGAAACGGAAGGCGCCGATGAAGCTTCTTCGAGCGATGGCGCTAACGGGCGTGCTCTTTTCGGCCGCGGCATGTGGCGGCGCTTCCGTACAGGTGAGCACTGAGCATCGCGAGCTACCGCCGGCGAACCCAGAAGCGGTGCGCAAGTTTACAGAAGGCGCGCGCATTTTGGCGCGTGGCGGTGTTCAAAACGAGAACCGAGCTATGGACCATTTCCGCGAAGCTTTGCGAATCGACGCAAATCTTTGGGAAGCGCACTACAACCTTGGCGTCGTCTACCGTCGCCGCAATGATTTTGTGCACGCGATCGAAGAGTTTGAAGCTGCGCGCGCGACGCAGCCGGCGTCCCGCGATGCGCTGCTCGCTCTCGCCGAAGCGCGCTATGCAAGCGGCAACCGCGAGCGCGCGAGTGACCTTCTTGCGCGCTTCCTCGAATCACAGCCGACGGCGGTCGACGTGCGCGTAGCCCTCGCCACGATGCTGCGCGAACGTGGCGAGTACAACGACGCTCTTGAGCAAGCCCGCGAGGCACTCGTTCGCGAACCGCAGAATGCTCGCGCCCTCGCCGAGGTAGGCCGCGTCTACCGCGCGCGTGAGCAATACGATGTCGCAGAGCTCGTGTTCAAAAAGGCGCTCGAGCTCACTCCACAGAGTGCGGAGCTTCACAATGATCTTGGCCTGCTCGCGCTCGCTCGCGGCGATACGCAGGAAGCGTTCTTGGAGTTCGGTCGCGCAAACGAAGTCGACGCGCGCTATGCGCCCGCGCACCTCAATCAGGCCTCGGTACTTCTACACGCGGGTGATTACGCGGGAGCCGAGGCGGAGTATCGCGCCGTCCTTCGCGATGACGCCGACCACCTGGACGCACGTGTGGGTTTGGGAATTTGTTTGCGAGGCCAGGCCCACCATCGTGAGGCCCAACATGAGTACGAACGGGCCCTGGAGATTTCCGCGAATTACCCGCCTGCACTGTTCAATTTGGCGATTTTGCGCGCAGATTTTTTGAATCAGCGCCCTCAATCCCGGGAGCTCTTCCAACGCTTTTTGGATACCGGAGCTGCAACGGATTCCCAAAGAGAGGTCGCTCAAAGGTATCTTAGTGAAATCGGCGCAGAGAGAGCGCCGGCGGAAGGAGGCGGATCATGAGCAAGCACGGAAGGCGACCGACCGCACACGTCTTGTGCCTCCTCATGCTCGCCGGCCTCTTGCTTGGAAGCGCTGCTGGCGCGCTGGGTCAAGACCGTGGCGCAAGCGGTCGCGCTCCTGCGGATGCACCGGCGCTCGACGCGGCTGAAGACGACGCACGCGCGCAAGCGGAATCGGAAGAGCGCGGCGAGGGCGACGAGAAGGTCAAAGTCTTCCGCTTCAGTGGCTTTGATATCTCGGGCCGCTTGAAGAGCCCACAACTTTTGTATTTCCTAAACCGATTGCGCGCGGAGTTCGATCGTCCGCATCTTCCTCATCGCTCATTTATGCCTGAGCTTCAGCGCTCAACGAAAGGCAAGGCTCTCTGATGGCGACTGCTACGGCGGGCGTGCAAACGCGAAGTTTGCGTGTAGCGTTTTTGTGGAACGGATCACTCCTCGGCGAGGAGCTCATTGAAGCGCGCAAGCCTGTGATCTTGGGCGGCACGGAAGGCCTCTTTCCTTTGCCCGATACAGTCGTCGCTGACGGCGCCGATGTAACGCTCCTCGAGCCCACCGGCGCGGGCTATCGCCTCAATATCGCGCGTGGCATGGGCGGCAGCATTTGGATGGGCGGCGAAGAGAAACGAGTGAAGGACATCGTTGCATCTGGTGGCGGCGGGCCCAGCCTTGGCCCCGACGACTACGGAGTCATCACGCTCGGCTCGATCGCAATCTTTTTCCAGGGAGTTCGCGGCGCGCGCACACCGGAGCGTTCGTTCTTGGCCCTCGACGGCAGTCTGGCGTCAAGCTTTGGATTGAGCGTGTTTTTGCATATCGCGGCGTTCATCCTGCTTATCCTTGCGCATCGCGAGATGCCGGAAGTCGATCCGCTGGAGCTTTCCACGGACGTGATTCGTCGCTTCATGGTCACGCCTCCTCCCGAGAGCATCGTCGAAGAGGCGCGACGCGAGAGCGGCACGAACACGGAAGATCCCGGCGTACATGACAACGCCGACACCGGCGGAACGCGTGACAAGGGCGAAGAAGGCCGTGTCGGACACGAGGACGCGCAGCAAGAGAACACCGAGATCCAAGGCGAGAACCGAGGCGAAGTTGCGACGAAGGTTCGGCAGATGGGCTTGCTCGGAGTCTTGTCGGGCGGCGGCGGAAATCAAAATGCGATAGCCAGCGTGCTCGACGACATGCCGAGCGTCTCCGATATGTTGAGCGGCACCAACGCCGCCAACACGATCGTCGGTCGTGGTTCAGGCGGGCGAGGGCTACGCGGCACCGGAGGCGGTGGCGGCGGAACGGGTCCTGGCAATCTCTTTGGCGCTGGAGGCGTTGGCACGGGCGGCGGCGTCGGTAGCGGCGGTGGGCTTGGGCGGGGCGGCGGCGGAATCGGCGCCAAGGGCCGTCCTCGCGAAGAAGTTCGGGTTAGCTTGCAGATGTCTCAGCCGCGCGTAAGCGGCTATCTCTCACCTGAGCAAATCAACCGCGTCGTGCGCGCCAACCAAGCAGCGATTCGCTATTGCTACGAGCTTCAAGTGCAGCGACAGCCCAATTTGCGCGGCCGCATTGAAATTCAGTGGCGCATCAACTTGCAGGGTAGCGTCACCACCGCACGCGTCGAGTCGAGCTCGATGCATAGCGCCGATGTCGAAGGCTGCATCGTTCGTCAGATTCGTCGTTGGCGCTTCGATCAGCCGGACGGCGGCGAAGTTGTCGTAAGTTATCCGTTCATCTTCGGCGTGCAGGGTGGATGAGTTGTCGCGCCGCGGTCCGCATCGTACCTTTAGCAAGAACACGGAGGCGCTGATGAACGCTCGCACGGTCCTCGTTTGTGCTGGTCTATGTGCCAATCTCTGTGTGACGGCAGGCTGCGCTGCGAAGCAGGAGTACGTGGGGACTGGGACCTACGCCTTCGCCATGACCGAAGAGACGCCTCCCTTCTTCGAAGCCGACACGGCAGCCCTCTTCGAGATCGACACGCGCATCACTTTGCCGATCGTGCCGCCGACGGAGGCCGAGATGGCGGCGCTTGGAGGATCGGCGCCCGCGCCTTTCGCGCGCATGCCCTGGCTCGGGCGCAACGACCTGAACGTGCAAATCGAATACACCGTGTCCAACCTGGAAGACGAAGCGGTGCAGATAGCCATCGTTCTCAACGGCGTGAACGAGTTCAACGAGTATGTTCCCGCAGCGACCATCATTGAAGAAGAGCCGGTGGCTGACTACGCGCAGATCGAGCGCGTGCTCAATCTTGCAGCAGGCCAACGCTACAACGGCACCATTCGTCAGGAAGAGCTCGACGAAGTCGCGGTCGATCTTGCGACCGTCGTCAATGGCGCGCCGAATGCCAATCAGATCGTATATTTCGAGAATCAGTCTGCGAGCGATCCGCGTTCGCAGCCCTATATTCCTAGCGTGATTCCCGGGCTCGTGGCCTTCCGTTTGGGCATTCGCGCATCGGGCGAAGTCGCTCCGCGCATCGTCGTCGAAGCGACCGTCCGCGTTCGCTCCGATAGCCCGAAGTTCGCGACCGATGACGTTGTTCCTTGGGTGCCGCCGGCGCCCGCGCTGTTCACTCCTGCTCCCGCGACCGATACGTGAACTTTTCGCTTTCTCGTTTTCGTCTTTGCACTCTGCTCTTCGCGTGTTGCGTAGCGGGCGTGTTTCCGTCGGCGTCGTTTGCGCAGCAGAGCCCTGAGCAGATCGTGGACGAGAGCCCCAATCACGAAGAGCCCGACCCGACGCGTTTGGATGTCGAGCGCTTGCCGCCCGAAGCGATTGAAGTCGATCGCGATCTCTACTCGCACGGGATCTACTTCGAGGGCATGATCGGCGGGCGTGGATTTCAAGGCGGAGTGGGCTCGTACTCGCGCACAGGCGTCTACGCGCGGCTCGGTCTGGGCTACGAGATCTTCCGCTGGCTGCATGTCGTTGCTGGCGTTGATGGATCGCTGCATGCGACCAATGCGCCTCCGCCGCCAGCGCCAACGGCTTACGAGCTCGTAGGCGCGTTCGTAGACCTACGCTTGCAGGCGAACTTCACCTCACACTTCGGTATGTGGGCCGGCGGCGAACTCGGCTTATCGTGGGCAGTAGGCGACATCCTTGCGCTCTACGGGTTTGATAAAGCGAACGATTTTGCATTGAGCTTTGGCGGCGTGGGCGGCATTGACTGGCACTTCACCAATCGCCACTACTCCCTCGGCCTCACCGGCGGCGCGCGCGTCTTCCCATCGCTCGTCGGCATCGAAGGCGGCACCGCCATCGGTATCCACGGCGGCGTCTATCTCCGCTACGTGTTCTAGCCCCACTCGAGTGCGCGCGAGATGCCCCAGAAAAAGAAAAAGGGAAAAAGGGGACGTTCCCCTTTTCAGAGGCTCGCGAAAAAAAGGGGAACGTCCCCTTTTCCGAAAAGGGGAACGTCCCCTTTTCGTGTGTTGGGGGGGATAAGTCGATAGGGTGGGGAGGTGCAGAGATTCTTCGTGGTCGCGCTCTCGTTGTGCCTGTCCGCCTGTTTCATTGAGGCGTCGGGCGGACTCTATGCCCCAATCGGGCAGCCCGGAGGCAAGCCCGGGTATCAATGGGGCTTGGCTGCGGGCCTATACATCGATCCTGGACCCGTCCGTGTCGCGCTGGGCGTCGCTAGCGAATTTGCGACCACGTCGGGGAGTGCCGGCCGAGCAGCGCTCACGCCCGGACCGTTTTACGCGCGACTCGACGTGGACACCCCACTGGGGATCACGGAAGAGATCCCGGTCCGCATCACCGGTGTCGTAATTGGTGACGGACACGTTTCGCTTTCTTCGCCAGGCAACACCGAGCTGACAGAGGTCCCGGGCTCGCACGCGTGGAGTTTCTTTTTGGGAAGCACCGTTGCCTACCACACAGGCGAGGTCGGATTTCATTTCTCGATCGGACCGAGCGTGCTCTACGGGCTGACCGATGTTGCAGGACTCGGTGACTATGTCGATGTGGGCGGCCAAGCGCGTTTTACGCTTAGCTATTCTGGTGAGAGGTTCTTGGAGGTCCTCGGCTCAAGCGAGGGGGACTACTCAACGGACAGCAGCTACGGAACTAACTCGTCGGGCTCCTCGTCGTCATCCTCGAGCTCCTCGGGCTCGTCGTCGTCGAGCTCGTACAACGATGACTACGCGGCGCGCCAGCAGCAGCGTCAGCAGCAGCAGCAGGAAGACGCCGCCCGGCGGCAGGATCAAGAGCGAGAGCGCCAGAACTCCGAGCGCATCCGCCGCGAGCTACACTACTGACCGGTCGGCGATGGATGGCGTCCGCTAACGCCTTCGCTCGAGCACCGGCATCCCAAACGCGGCACGCTTGCGGACGTGCTCGACGCGCTTTGCTAGCTCGCTCGCGGTGATTCCCGCAAAGCGCTGCGTGATCGCCATCGTCGTACCGTCGCGCTTCAGAAACTCAACGGCGTAGCCGTGGCAGCGCACTTCGTCGATGTCGTCCCAGCGAAGAGTGGTCTCCACATGGTCCTCGCGCAGAGTCACGCCATCGGTTCGTAGCGCGATGTAAGAATCCTGCATAAGAATCTGCTTCAGGCCCAGGATTGCGTAGAGCGGTCCACCGACGTTGAAGACCGCCCCTATGACACCGGCGATTCCGCGCATGAATGCCGGGCGATGCGTCGCGGTCCATGCGAACGCCACGCACAAGCAGCCGATCAGCAAAACCGGTGCGGCAATCATGAGCACGCGCACCACCTGCTTCGATTGATCCACGCGATACCACTCCACGATCAACGGGCGCGATTCGCTCTCGTGCTCAGGGGGCGTGGGCGGCGATGTCACGGGCAACAATCTCTATATCAGAGTTCCCGGGATCAAGGCGCCGCGCTTGCTCGAGTGCTTCGCGAGCTTCGAGCAACTGATTGTGTGCAAGCGAATCACGCGCACGCGTGAGCGCGTCCTTCGCGGCATCTTCACGCTCGCCGGCCGTCATCGTTGAGGTGGTATCGACCGGTGCGATCGTGGCGCCCAGATCGGGATTCTGCGGTCCGGCGTCGACGTGACCGCCCGCATCCACGCGCGTGCCTGCGTCTTGAGAAGCGGCGCTGGTGCCGGGGAGGATAAGCTGCGGGGCAACGCCAAGATCGACTCCGGCATCGAGGTCTTCGAGCAAGAGTTCGTCACTGCTCACGTCCTCACGGCCAAGCCAAAGTATTAGTACCGCACCGATCGCAAGCCCACCGGCGATCACCGCAGCAAAAACCCAACCCGTGCCGCCGTGCGGCTCTTTCGGCGTCGTCGCAACGAACGCTCCGCTTTGGCTTTGCGTCGCGCTGGCCTTGTCGATTGTTCCGGACGCAACGTAGGCGTTGCGCAGGGCGCGTGCGAGCTCGGTCGCCGATTTCGTACGCGTCGCAGGGTCTTTCGACAAACCGCGCATGATCACCGCGTCCACCTGCGCGGGAATGTTCACACTACGTGCCACTTCGCCGGGAGGGCGTGGTTCGTCGTGAAGAACTTTTTGCGCGACGGAGAGTGCGTCATCACCCGGAAATGCGCGCACGCCGCTGATGGCTTCGTAAAGGACGGCCGCAAATGAGAAGATATCGCTGCTCGGGCCATATGTGCCGCCAGCGAGCGTTTCTGGCGCTGCGTAGCACGGGGTGCCGAGAAACTGCCCTTCGCGGGTGAGCGCAGCATTGGGCACACGCGCAACACCGAAGTCGGCGAGCTTCGTTTGGCCTTCGCTCGTTACAAGCAAATTGTCGGGCTTGATGTCGCGATGGATGACACCCGCCGCGTGGGCCGTGTCGATTGCGCGCGCAACGTTTTCAGCGAGTGCAATGGCATCGATAGGGCCCAGGGGCCCGCGGCTTTGCAGAACCTCTTTCAACGTCGAGCCTGAGACATACTCGAACACGAGGTAGGGGCCCACTCCCGGATCCTCACCGACGTCGTACACCGACACGATGCTGGGATGACTCAAGCGAGCAGCAGCACGCGCTTCGTTCTTGAAGCGTGTGAGGAACATAGCCAGCGCATCACTACCAAGGCCTTGATCGCGCACTGTCTTGATCGCGACCGCGCGATCCAGCTCCGGGTCGCGCCCCAAAAAGACATTGCCCATCGCGCCCGATCCAATGAGGCGGTCGATGGTGTAGCGGCCAATGGTGCGGGGAAGGTCGCTCATCGTTAGAGGCGGTGCAGCTTCACCGTGTTTGTGCCGCCCGACGTTGGCCAACCAGCCGTCAATGCGAACGCATCGCCTCGCACGCAGATCTTCTCGCGCACCAAGAGAGCGGTTGCGATACGCAACGACTCTTCGAGATCGTCCGGCGGAACTTCGATACGCGCCGCAATGCCCCATTCAAGCGCAAGTCGATTGGCCACGCCGGCCTTTGAGGTG
Source organism: Sandaracinaceae bacterium (assembly GCA_016712745.1). Taxonomy (GTDB): domain Bacteria; phylum Myxococcota_A; class Polyangia; order Polyangiales; family JADJQN01; genus JADJQN01. Next base: position 597,318 of record JADJQN010000003.1, on the reverse strand, counting down.
ACCGCGATGATCGGAGCGCGTGGTCGGTACTCGCTCAGCAGCCGGGCGCTATATCCGTCACGCGTAAAAGCAACAATCGCCTTTAGCGGCAGTGCAAACGATAGGATCGCGGCGGCACGCGCGGCGGCGTTGGCAAATCCCCACTCGCCTTCGATATGCGGCTCACGTATCGCGCTCTTTAGGTCGGCGATCCACGCCGTCTCAACCTCGCGCACGATCGCGTCCATCATCAGCACGGACTCGACGGCGTAAGCTCCCGATGCTGTCTCGCCACTCAGCATAACTGCGTCGGTGCCATCAAGCACGGCGTTCGCGACGTCCGCCGCTTCAGCGCGAGTGGGTCGTGGGTTGCGGATCATCGAGTCGAGCATCTGCGTCGCCGTGATGACGAGCTTTCCGCGTTGGTTCACTTCTTTGATGATGCGCTTCTGAATCAACGGGACTTTCTCAGATCCCATCTCGACGCCCAAATCGCCGCGCGCCACCATGCAACCATCGGCGACATCGCAAATCGCTTCGAGCTGCGCAATCGCTTCAGGCTTCTCGATCTTCGCAATGACCGGTTTGCCCTTGGCGAGTGCTTGGGCCTCGCGCACATCGTCGGGGCTTCGCACAAACGACAGGGCGATGTAGTCCACATCGAGCACGTCGACGGCAAACGCCAAATCGATTTTGTCTTTTTCGGTCAGTGCCGGTGCACTCAATTTTGCACCAGGAAGATTGAGCCCCTTGTTATTCGACAGTTGGCCGCCGGTTTCAACATCGCAGATTACGTCCTCGCCCATCACTTCGATAACCCGCAAGGCGAGCAGGCCGTCGTCGAGCAAGACCAAATCACCAGGCACTACGTCGCCAGGTAGCGGCTTGTACGTCACGGAAACGATATTCTCGTCACCGGGGATTTCACGGGTAGTCAGCACAAAACGGTCGCCTGCCACCAGCATGATCGGACCCTTGGGGAAGCGACCGATCCGCATTTTGGGCCCGGACAAATCCGCAAGCAGGGCGAGCGGCTTGCCAATCCGCATGCCTGCCTCACGTACCCAGCCTGCGACCTTTTGATGGTCTTCGTGGCTGCCGTGCGAAAAGTTCAGGCGAGCGCAGTCCATGCCTGCACGCACAAGCTTCTCGATCATCTCCGGCGAGCTTGATACGGGCCCGATGGTGCAGACGATTTTGGCGCGGCGCATGGCGCTTTGTAGCGCGCCAGAGGCATTGGCGTCGAGCCTCGTGCACGTAAACGTAAAGCTGGCTTCTGGTGCGTCTCTTTGGCACCCTTCTTCCTCGATGAAACAAGCCTTCTTTCAATTCAGTTCTGTTGGATGCCTTCTGGTCGTGGTCCTCGCCGGTTGCGCGTACCCACGACGCACGGTCTCGCTTACCGAAGTAGCTGACGCCGATAGCGCGGCGGCCGAGGCACCTTCCGACGTATGGTCTTTGCATATTCTCAACGCGCAGCTCCAGCCGGAGCAACGCGGAGGATTGAACTGGGACGAGGATGGAACGCTGGCTGACCCGTTTGTCCGGATCCTCCGTAACGGAGTTTTGGTCTGGCAGACGCCTGTCGTTCAAAACAGCATCAACCCTGAATGGAACGCGGTGCTCCCCGAGAATATTTGGGCGCCTTCCGACCAAACGCTGCGCTTCGAGGTCTGGGACAAAGACCAAGTCATTCGAAACGAAGGCCTGGCCGGCGACCCGATCGGTGTCGTTCAGTTTCAAGGTCTACCGCCCAACGCACTGCGCGACGCGGTTGCGACGTTGCGCCTTGAAGGCAACGCGACTTTGCAAATTCAGGTGACTGCGCCGCGTCCGCGCCGCGGCATTGGGATCACCCGTATCGAAGAACGCGCAAACGCGTTGATCGCACTCGAAGTGATCGAGCGTTCGCCCGCAGGGCGTGCCGGCCTGCATGCACGCGACAAGATCGTACGCATCGACGGCGAGCGCGTGGCAGATATCGGACCCGAACGCGCCGCCTCAGCCTTGTCGCTCGCAGGTATCCGTGGTGGGCAGCTCGAAGTGTTGAGCGGCGATAGTGACACCCCGCGCATCGTCGAGCTGGATCGCGGCTACGTGTGGCTAACGATGTGAAGCGCGCCGCAGCCTTCTGCGCGCTCTTCACGGCAGTCCTTCTCGCGCAGGATTCTACGGTGCTCGCGGATGGCCAATGGTCGGCGCGCCTCGGTAGCGGGGCCGGCTTGCGCACCGACAGCGCCGCGAACGCTCGCGAAGGCGTGTTTGAGCTCAAGCTCGCGGCGGACCTTCTTTTTGGCGGCCCGCGACCCAACGTCGCGCGTGTTGGGCCATTGGTCGATTTACGCACTGGCGACTTTCGGAGCGCCGAAGCTGCGGGCGGCATCTCGCTTTCACTGCCTTTGTTTCAGGGCTTTCCGCTCTCCATTTCGGCCGGTCTTGGCTACGCAAATCGCCGAGCCGAGACTGACAGCGCCTTCGCGCTTGGCCGCGTCACTTTCGGCTACCACCCGTACAACTACTTCAATGCGTATGCCTACGCGCTCGACTTCTACATCGATACGCGTATCGATCTACGACGCGAAGGGGTCTGGCAGCTTACGGCCGGCTTAGAAATCGATCTCGAGTTCGTGATCGTCGTCCCGGTGATGTTCGTAGTCAGATCGATCACGGAGGGCGATCCGGATGAGCCCGACTAGCGACCGAGGTTGAAGGACATCTCGATCATGGCGCGCGATACGAGGCGACGCTCCGGCCATGACGCGTTCGGGAGCATGGTTACAACCGCGTGCGCGAGTCCGTCGACGACCGATGCTTGAGCTTCGATGTCAGCGCGTGAACCGGCGTAGCCGCGTGCAAAGGCGGCGTACTCATTCAGCGCTCCGGCCGCGGCAGCTGCATCGCCGTTCTCAACTGCCTGAGCCGCAAGGTTGAGCTTTGCGCTCAAGGCCGCGTTGAGCTCGGTGTGCAGAATCGCCGTGGCCCCTGAGCTGCGGGCGTCGTGTGCGAAGTCGATGCTTAAGGTCTTCTCTGCGCTTCGCGATTCGCCGCTGCCGGCGGCGGGGAGCCAGCCAACCCGCACCGCTGCGACGGGGACACGGGCCGCGCCCGCGGAAACGCGTACGGGAACGACCAAGTTGCGGGACTCGCCGGCAACGAGCTCGGGTAGTGCAAGCACAACGCTCCCGTCCGCAAGCGTAACGAGGCCATCCGCTACGGGGTCGACCGAAACCCCGGCGCCAAGTGTCACGCGCAGGGTCACGTTGCGCGCAACGGTGCGAGCGCGCAGCGCCACTTCGGCACTCAGCGCAGCACCGATATTCGCGGTGTTGGCGGCGACGTAGAAGTGTCCCGAACCCTGATCTGCGACGCCTTGAAGAATGTCTGCGTCGAACTCGGAACCGATTCCGATCGTCGTTGTGCGACATCCAGTCGCTGCGTGGGTATGCTGCGCGAGGGCACCGAGCTCGCTGGCCTCGGAAAACCCACCGTTGGGAACGCCGTCGGACATCACCACAACGAGCGAGTTGCGCACATCGACCGACGCTTGAACGCCGTACGCAAAGCGTAGACCTGCTTCGAAGTTGGTGCCGCCGCGCATGGGCGTTGCGAGAATGCGGCGCACGACGCCCCGCGCGTCGGCGACACGCGTTGCGGGCACTATCTCTTCAGCGGAGTCGCCGAAGACCACGACTCGAACTTCATCGTCAGCGCGAAGAGCGCTCATGAGCTCGCGAACGGCGACGACGACATCGGCCCACTTGCTGCGCATCGACTCACTACGGTCGATGACGAGCGTGACGCGCAGCGGAAGGTCTGAATCGTTCTGGCTCGCGCCGCGCGGGCCGTCGACGCGTACGACGATGCTTGTGTCGCCGCCCTCGAAGGCAAGAGCTTCATGCGCAAGGGAGGCCGATACTCGAATCGACGGATCTGCGACAAGCAATGTCGCATCGTCCGTAGGCCCAACCGCAAAGCCGTGAAGCTGTCCGAACGCGACAATGGACCCGTCCATGCGAACGCCTCCGCGCGCGAGAGCTGCGAACGCCGTGCCCTCGCCGGTAAGCGTAGGTCCGTATACGGACGCGCGCTCGGATTGGGGTTCGGGCGCTGACACGGATGCGGATGCCGATCCGGATGCGGATGCCGATCCGAGTTCGGCACCAGACGCAGTCGCTGTCTCGACGACGGGCATGCTCGCGATCACCGGCGCACTGCCCGCGAATTCCGAGGAGCTCCATTGCGCAATGCCGGTCGCTCGCACCGCTACAAAGGGGGGGCGTCGTTGCGCCCCAAAGCATCCGCTCAGGAGTGCGAGGAGGAGCGGCGAGACGAGGAGAGTGGAAAGCTTCGACATGGGGTCTCCGAGCGTGCGTGCAGTGAACCAACACGCGCCCGACGTGCGCCCGCGTTAGGCTATTCACTGCGAGGTTCACGCTGCGAAAAGCTGTGCGATTACGCAAAGCGCCCTCCCTTTCGGCGCGAACGAGTGTTCTCAGTAGCGTGAACCGCCGTTAGCATGGGCCAGTTTGAAAGGCGGCGACATGGACGTAAAAGACAGCAACGGCAACACGCTTCGCGAGGGCGACTCGGTAAGTGTGATCAAGGATCTCAAGGTCAAAGGGACGTCCGTCACGCTCAAGCGTGGGACCGTCATCAAGAACATTCACCTAACCGACGACGAAGAGCTCATCGAGTGCCGCGTCGACAAGGTGAAGGGCTTGGTGTTGCGTACTGAGTTCCTGAAGAAAGCCTAGAGCCGCTACGCCTTCTGGGGGGGCGTCGATGTGCTTACGGGTACCGTCGCGAGAATCTCCTCGACCATCGCGTCAGCCACGCGGTGCGTCGGGCTCGAGGTGCGCTTGGCACGCTCAGCAATCTCGAAAATGGTGTCGTAAATTTTCATGGTGCGCGTGCGCGAAATGTTCGCATCGTAGCCAACGACTTCCTGCGCGACATTAACAAGACCGCCTGCGTTGATTGCATAGTCGGGCGCGTAAAGAATTCCGCGGCTCAATAGATCGTTGCCGTTCTCGGGCACGGCAAGCTGATTGTTTGCCGCGCCAGCGACGATCTTGCAGCGTAGCTTGGGAATCGTATCGGCGTTGAGCGCGCTACCAAGTGCGCACGGCGCGAACACGTCGCATTCGACGGAGTAGATTGCGTCGAGGTTCACGGTCTTAGCGCCAAACTCCCGCTGGGCACGCTCCGCCTTGAGGGGATCAACGTCGGCGACAGTCAGTGAAGCTCCGGCGGCTGCAAGCTCTTTGCAGAGGTAGTAGCCGACGTGGCCAACCCCCTGGACCGCGACGTGAATGCCCTTCAGCGAATCTTTGCCGAGCGCAAACTTTACACATGCTTCAATTCCACGACGCACACCGAGCGCTGTGAAGGGTGACGGATCGCCCGAGCCGCCGTGCGAGACATCCACTCCAGTCACGTGCTTCGTCACGGTGCGAATCACTTCCATATCGCCCAGGCCCGTGCCGCTGTCCTCGGCCGTGATGTATTGACCGTTGAGATCATCGATGAAGCGCCCGAACGCCCGAAAGAGCGCGGCACGATCGAACTGGCGCTGCGGCAACATGATGACGCTCTTGCCGCCTCCATGCGCGATGCCTGCGAGCGCCGCCTTGTACGTCATCCCGCGCGCAAGACGAAGCGCGTCGGTGAGAGCGGCTTCCTCGTTCGCGTAGGAGATGAAACGGCATCCGCCAAGCGCCGGTCCGAGCCGCCTGTCGTGAATCGCGACGATCGCTTGAAGACCGGTTGCCCGATCGCGACGCAAATGCACTGCACCGTAGTCATATTGCGACATCAATTCGAACGCGCCCACGATAGCCTCCAGTTGCTGAAAATCGCCGCGACCATACAGAGGCGAACTGCGTTCGGCAACGATGCAATGCGTCAGATTTCGGCTCACAAGAGCGGCTCGTTGCGCTAGGCTCGCGCCATGCGTTGGGCCGTGCTGTTCGTTCTCTTATTTGCCAGCTCTGTGGCAACGCTCTTCGTCGCGAGCAAGGCCCACGCACAGGATGGCGACGGCCTCTACGATCGCTTCGACAACGACGTGTGGTTTTCGCTCACCGCCGCAGCCTCGTCAGCCCCAAGCAACGACTTTAACACGACGACATTCGCTCCCGAGCTACGTGCGCGCTATCTCGACAGCGCTGGTGTCTTCCTCGCGATGAATTTCGGCAGCGACACGCCGCGCGTGCTCGGTGGCATCGACCTGCGGCCGATCTTCCTCGGTCGCTTCCTCAAGAATCTCTCCCTGCATAGAGCGTTCTGGGATCTACTGATCGACTCAATTGGTCTCGACGTGGGCATCAGCACGATCACCATTAACAATCAAACGCGCGCAGCCCTCGTGGTCGGCACCGGCCTAGATATCCCCGTGCTATTTGACGGCTACCCGCGCCTCTCCATACGACTAGGCCTGCGCTACACCCGAGCTGACGCGCCATCGGCCATAGCAACCGAGCTCGCCCTTCAAGCGGGCCTCACTCTCACCTTCGGCGCCGACACCGGCCTCGCAGCCAGAGAAGGCCCCCGCACCCGCCGCTAAGCGCGCCGGGATCGTTGAGTTTTTCCAGCCACACGCGCCGTTTTTTGGACGGCGCCGCGCCGACCTCTCTACAATTTTCATCGGAAGGAGCACGAGATGGCATCCATCATCGTCCCGAAGAATGAGCGTAGGGTGGTTCGTCGGTCGGTGCGCGTTGAATGTCAGATTGTGTGCGAGCTAGGCCTCCGCACGATCGACCACACAACGTTGGATCTTTCGCCAGATGGAATGTTAGTCGCGTGTGGCGACGATATTGGCATCGGCGAAAAAGTGCTCGTTTCGTTTCGAGCGCCGCAAACGCCGCTGTGGTTTCACGCCGAAGGCCGCGTGATGCGCGTGGTGGCGGGGCGCCGCCCTGGCGATCGAGGGCGCGCACTTGGCCTGCGTTTCGAGAAAGCCGAGTCATCGATGCGTTCGGCACTCGCAGAGCTTTTGCGCGGTGTTCCGCCGCCGGTTCCCTCACGCAAAATTCGTCCCGACTATCTCGCCACCGTGATGAGCATCTAACTCAAACGTGTGCGGTGACGGTGTCGAGGATCTCGAGCGCGCGCACGCGTGAGATGTCGAGCGTGCGCGCGAGGCGTTCGAATACTTCGCGTTCTCGTGCGTCGATGCGTCCATCAGCGCACGCGAGCTCCCACGTCAGCGCCAGCATAAGCTCGCGCAGCACGGGATGGGTGATTCGGCGCTCGAGCCCCATCAGTGATGGCGGGTGCGAGATTGCACCTAGGATCGCCGCTTGCGCTGCTTGCGAGAGCCCACTTTGCCGTACGAGCTCCGCGAGAATCTCGAGCTCATTCGCGACAATCTCGCGATCCGCGTGGGCCATCCACACGCACATCTCGATTGCCGCCTGCTTCTCGAGTGCCGCCGTCTCGGGCGTGCACAGAGCAAACCACGAACGCAACGCATCGAGCTTCTCCTCCCCAACCACGTAGGCCATCAGTGCCTGGCCAGCGAGCATCGTTTGCGTATCTACGATGCCCACGCGGGCGAGGGTTCCTAACCACGTCGTCATCGCTTCGGTGGATCGGCTGGTCATGCATCAAGGCTACAACAAAAACGGTTTTGCGCGACGATGCGGTAGGATGACGACATGAAGCAGGCGAGCCTGGGATTGCGCGCCCAACTGGTGATCGCGCTCACGCTCGCGTTTTTAGCGGCAACTCTGCTTTTGGGATTTGCCGCCGTGCGCCTGACCGAGCGCGTTCGCGACGTCGACCGCCTTCGCGACGCGCGTGCGACCTTGCGGGCCTTGCAGGTGGCGCTTGAAGCTGGCCCGGCGATTGAGGAACGCGCCATCCGGGAAGTGTTGCGCGGCGACGAAATTGCGGGCGTGCGCATCGCGGGGCCTGGCGGCATCGAAGTGGTTCACGGGCAGACCAGCCAAGCCGATACGGTCACGACCACCCTTCAGGACGGACGCTCTCTCTCGCTCTATTTGAAACATCGGCGTGCCACATCGGCTGTGAGCTTCACGAGCATTCTCATGCTCTACGCCGGCGTTACGGTCGTCGCAATTCTCTTTTTGACTTACATGACGCTCACACGTCTCTTCGTGACGCCGGTCGAGCGCCTCACCCGCGCCTCCGAACGCTTAGCCACCGGCAATCTACAAGTTTCAGTCCCGGTCACCGGGGCGGCTGAGGTCGCGCAGCTGGCGGCTGCCTTCAACCAGATGGCCGGGCAGCTACGGCGCGATCGCGGCGCGCTCGAGGAACGCTTGCGCGAGCTCGAAGCCACAACGAAGGAGCTGCAGAGCGCGCAGGAGCAAGTGGTGCGGAGTGAGAAGCTCGCCTCGGTGGGAAGGCTCGCCGCCGGTATCGCGCACGAAATTGGAAATCCGCTTGCAGCGATCTTGGGCCTCGTGGATCTGATGAGGCAGGGCGGGCTCGATAGCGCCGAAGAGAAGGAATTTCTCTCACGCATCCACGGCGAGACAGAACGTATCCATCGCATCATTCGCGACCTACTCGACTTTGCGCGGCACGGTCAGCGTGACGCCAAAGACGATGCGAGCGTTGCGAACGTGCGCGCTGTGGTCGACGATGCGGTGAGCCTGGTCGCGCCGCAAAAGGACTTGCGCGCGATCGTCATTGAACGCGAGATTGCCGACGTGCCGGACGTGCGAGGCTCGTCCGATCGATTGACGCAGGTCGTGCTGAATCTGCTTCTGAACGCTGCCGACGCCATGCAGGGCGCGGGCGTCATTCGCATTAGCGTCGAGCACGACGCAACCGCTGAGACCGTGCGCTTGATCGTGAGCGACACAGGCCCGGGAATCGCGAAAGACATCTTGCCTCGCCTATTCGAACCCTTCGTCACCAGCAAACCGGCCGGCGAGGGCACGGGCCTTGGGCTTGCGGTATGTCATACGCTCGTTGAAGAAATGGGCGGGACGCTTCGCGCCGAGAACGCACCCGATGGGGGGGCGCGTTTCACCGTCGCGCTCCGTCTTGCGCGCTAACGGCGCTCTTGCCCCTCACGACGCCGTGATGGGGAGGCAGTGGCCGGCGCGACCGGAGTTGGCGTCTCGACCGTCGATCGCGGGGGCACAGCGATGCGCGTCATGCCGCGCCAGCTCGGATTGCGATTCATTGCTTCGTCGACCGCGCGCCGCCGCACGATGAACTGCGAATCACGGTAAATGACTTCGAGCTCCCAACCAGCTCCTGCGAACCAGCACTTCGCGCGCAACACGGCGCGGCGCGAAAGATGTTCGGGGTCGTCGTGGCAGTTGGCGTCGGTCACGTCCATGTCGACTTCCTGCATGCCGCTCGCGCTGTGCACTTCGAGAAAGACATGTGAGTAGGTAGCGCTGGTGTCTTCCGTGGGGACGGGCGCTGGATCGAAGCGCCACCGCAAATAGTAATCCCGCGTGCGATTCGGCGGTGCGAGTGCAGCCGCTGCTGCGGCGTCCGTGGATGCATCGTCAGCGACACCGGCGTCCGGCTCGGGCGGCGGGCCCGCGTCCATCGTGGTCGCGGGCGGCGCGGACGGTTGCGTGACTGGAGCCGGCGCAGTGCTTCCTCCACACCCGGAGGCGAGAAGTAGCGAGAGTGCAGCCATTGTCCAAACGCGCGTCACGTAAGCCTCCTTCGAACGGCACGACTCTAATGAAAATCTGACGATTGTCGATGGTGATCGTTTTGGCGGCGCGCGCGTGCTTTGCTGCCCGCTTCAACCGCCGCGAGATTTATGCGCGATGACTTTGGCAATCGAGCGGGTGAACGTGCATCGAGAGGCGAACTCGAACTTCGTGAACGCATGCTGCCGCAAGCGCTGTGCGTGCGTCGTTTCATACTCATCAAACGCCTCGCGGCTCGGAAAGTGATAGCGAATTTCCACAACCGTGGGGTCTTCGTGCGCGAGAATCTCCGCGTCGAGGGCGCCGGCATCGAGCACGTCGCGTACATGCTCGTCGCGTAGCCACGCCAGATAATCGGGCCGCACCTCAGGTTGCGGCAATCTCACGATCACTGTGTAGGCCCACATCGCAACGCCTCCTTTAGTGTGAAGCGAAGAGGCGCCCGGCCTCGGCCAGAAGAAAGACCCAGCCCGCGATCGAGAGGCGCGCGAGCATGAGCAGAAGGTAAACAACGAAACGGCGATGAAACCCGTACGCGCGAATGGACTGCGCGATCCAGAGTGCCAAAGGAATATTCATCGCAAGAACGACTGCCGTGCCCAGGCTCAAGATGATCGCTCGAGTGGCGCCAGTCGCGTGCAGCAAGAGCGCCGCCCCGATCGACACGCCAACCGCGAGCCACATCCCCGTCGCCAACATCTGCGCGTTGCGCGGCGGATCAAACTGAGGCTGATTGGCGGGTGGCGCAGGAGGCGCGGGTTCGACGGGAGTTACGGGATCCATGAGGTGCGCACGCTATCAGTGAAGCTCTGGCTCGTCATCGGAGATGAATGCGTGTTCTACGGCCTCATTTTCGGCGACCGATTGTGTTGCCGGCTCAGCCACCGTGCCCTCGTCGGTAGCGGGCGCTTCCACAACGGGCACGACGGCGTCGCTCGCAAAGTGGTGACGAATGGCGCGCGCTTGCGCTTTGGTGGCCCCTGCCGCAACGAGCTCTTCGGCGCTCGCAGTGCGTACCGCCTTGAGCGAACCAAGCGTGCGCAGCAAGGCTTTGCGCGTAACCGTCCCGACTCCAGGTACATCTTCGAGGCCGGTGCGCAGCCGTTTGCGCTTCCCGAGCTTTTCGCGAATCGAATTCGAAGAGCGATGCGCTTCGTCGCGTGCGAGCGCTAAGAAGTAAAGCGCAGTGCTTCCCTCACGAAGCGCAATGGAATTCTTCTGACCCGGCAAATAGATGCGATCGACGAGCTTGTCGCCCATCACGTTTTCTTTTTCCTTCGCGAGACCGGCCACCGGCAAATCGACAACGTTCATATCGCGCATCGCCGCGAGCGCGACGTTGAGTTGTCCTTTGCCGCCATCCACGAGCAAGAGGTCGGGTAGCTCCCATCCCACTTCTTGCTCGCGTCCGCGACGCAGCCTCCGGGTGAGCACCTCGTACATGGCTCCGTAGTCATCGCCTCCACTCACGCGCTTTACGTGGAAGCTCTTGTAGCGCTTGCGATCGGGCTCCCCGTTGTACAACGCAACTACAGCCGCCACGGTGTCAGTGCCTCCGGTATGCGAAATGTCGATGCACTCAATCCGTCGAGGAAGCTTGGGCAAACGCAGACGTTTCATGAGCTGACCGAGCTTTTCGTCGATGTCCGTTTTGGCGCGAGACTTTTCCCGAAACGCGTGCGCGGCATTCTCGGTGGCCATCTCGACGAGGCGGCTTCGCGCACCCCGCTTGGGCACGAAGACCGCAGGGGCGCGTTTGTTCTCGCGGCGCTCGGCAAGCATCGCGGCGAGCCCCTCGGACGCGTCGAGCTCGAGCGGAAATAGAATCTCGTCCGGCACGTAGCTGCCGCGCGCGTAGTATTCGGCAATGAACGATGCGATGACCTCGGCATCGGGAAGACGCACGTGATCGAGTGCGTAGGTGCGCACGCCAACGAGTTTGCCACTCCGAATCATGAGCACGGCTACTTCCACGTCTTCTGCCTGGCGATGCATGCCGATCACATCTTGATCGATGACGTTCGCGACCGAGACGCGTTGCTGCTCGCGCGAAGTTTCAATCGCGCGGATCTGATCGCGATGCACGGCCGCTTGCTCGTAGTTCTGCGCTTCCGCGGCGCTCTGCATGCGCTGCCCAAGTTGAACGACGAGCTCATCGTGACGGCCATTCAAAAAGAGCGCGACGTCGCCGACTTGTTGCCCGTAGGCCTCGCGATCCACCGGCAACACGCACGGCCCCGGACATCGCATGATCTGATGTTGCAAGCAGGGACGCCTGCGTGAAGCAAAATCCGTATCGGTGCAGGTGCGTAGCTGAAAGTGGCGATTCACGAGGCGCAGTGTCTGCCTTGCGGCCGACGCCGAATGATAGGGACCGAAGTAAAGCGCGCCGTCTGACTTCGGTTTGCGCACAACCTCCAAACGCGGCCACGCAGCCTTCGCATCAAGACGCAGCGACATGTACTGTTTGTCATCCCGCAGCTTTACGTTGTAGCGAGGCTGATGCTCTTTGATGAGATGGTTCTCGAGAAGCGCAGCTTCCTTCTCGGTTGCGGTAACGAAGGTCTCAAGATCCCCAATCTCATTGGCCAGCGTCGCGATGAAGTAACGCGTATCGGTCGTGGATTGAAAATAGCTGCGCACTCGATTGCGCAGGCTCGATGCCTTGCCGATGTACACAACTTCGCCGCGCGCATCTTTGAAGAGATACACACCCGGTGAAACGGGCAGCGCGTCGAGCTTTCGTTGAACAACCTCAGGCAGCACGCGCGTGTTTTAGCACGCGGCAGGCCTCGCGACATCATCGCGCCCGTCCTCAGCGATCGAGCAGATCGGGATCGATCACAACGCCGGCAATCGCTTTTTGCAAATGCTGCACGGCGCGCTTTTGCAACTGGCATACCCGCGATTCGCTGATGCCCATACGTTCGCCGATTTCACGCAGAGCCAAACCTTCGAACAAGCCAAGCTCGATAGCGGTGCGTTGACGAGGCGGCAATGCCTGCAAAGCGCCCAATAACTTTTCACGCTGAACGCGGTCGCCCACCTCTTCGTCGGCCGGCGGCATCTTCGAGTCGCGCAAGCGCGCGGCGAGAGGCTCTGAATCCGCCGGTGACGAATCGAACGACACGAGCCTGCGCGCAGCAATCGCGCGACCGCGCTCGCTGTCGCGAGAATCGTGAAGCTCACCGGCCGCGTGACGCACGGCGAGACGCATCTCGTCGCGGCTGCGCAAATCCAAGCGGCGCACTGCGTCGATCATGCGTTGTCGAATCCGTGTACGCACCCACGTACGCTCTTCGATGCCGAAGCCTTCGTACGTCGTGAGCGCTTCAAGAACGGCTACGCGCCCCTCGCAACAAAGATCATCTTCGTCCAGCGCTTGCCCCATCGCCGCAAGCGGGCGCAGCCGCCTGGCCATCATGCGTACCATGCCCTCGTACCGCGTGATCGCCGCGGTAGCTTCAGCATTGGTCCAGGTCATTTTGGCGGGGGTTTTCTGCATCCCAAACTCCGGACTAACTTACCAGACGCGCCGAAACTTAGCTGGTTTTAGAACTACTCCGCATTTTTTAGCGCGCCGCTCGCTACCCGTGCACCGCAAAACCCCATAAACGAGCATCCGAGAGGGACGATCGCAAAGTTAAGAAAGTTATCGCGCGAGGGGGATCGCGCTCAATACGCGCGCATCGGTGACAACGGTGTGCACCGGCACATCGTTCGCTTGCACCGGCGCTTCAGCGATGAGTTGAAAATCGAACGCGATTCCAATGCGCACCGCGTTCGCGAGCGTGGGCAGCAGCCGGTCGTAGTAACCCGCCCCGTAGCCAATTCGATGCCCCTTATCGTCAAAGGCCAGCGCCGGCACGATCACCAAATCGACAGCCTCGCCAGGGATCCTGGGTGCACTCGCGAGAGGCTCTGCAACTCCGAACGCACTCGTAGCCATCGCATCATCCGCTCGCCATTCGTGCAGCACGAGCAGATCCGTTTCATCGTCAACGCGCGGCATCGCAATCACTTTACCGTCGGCGCGCGCTGCGTCGATCGCGACGTCCAAATGCACCTCTTCGCGCATGGCCATGTAGAGCGAAACTGTGCGCGCGTTTTTCCACGCATCGAGCGCGACTAGCTTTTCGCAAATCGCGCGTGCACGCGTGAGGCGAGCCTCGTGCGGCAAGGTCTTGCGCACGGCCTTCATGCGCTTGCGCAATTCGTTCTTCACCTGCCGACGCAGGTGCTCTTCGTACTCTGCGGACATCTCTTCAGGCTGACCGCTCTTGGAACGCGGACCGCCGTCGGTCACGCTTGGTCGTGCTCTTGTGCGCTCATGCGCGAGTCGGCTTCCAGGCGGCGGTCGATACGATCGATCGCGCTGGTGATTGCCTTGCGCGTGATATCTTCGACGGAACGGCAGCGCTTCTCAGCAGCCATCAACTCGTCCGCCAAGCCGAGCGCAACGATTGCAAGCAGCTGTGCCGGGCTCGCCGTGCGCGCCGCGCGGACACCAAGCGCCGTAATGCGTTCGTCGACAATGGACGCGAGCTTCTCGAGGTGACCCTCGTCGGCGTCGGCGTTCATGCGATACTTCTGACCACCGAGCTCAATGGTCACTTGGCGTTTTTCCGTCACAGGGTCGACTCTATAGATGCAGATCGATCCCCGTCAAGAGAAGGCGCATTTTCCCTGGGACGCATGGTAGCCTTCGCGGGTCTATGAAGGTCGAATGTCAATCGTGTAAAGCGCCTTATGACGTGGACGAACGACGTCTTCCGCCGGCGGGCTTGAAGATGCGATGTCCCAAATGTGGATCAACATTCACGGTCTACGCGCCGGGCACTTCGCCAGAATCTGCGGCGGCCGCAGCGACGCCGCCGCGAACGCCGGCGCCCGCCTCACCCGCACCCACACCCGCATCGGCGAATGCGCTTCCAGATCTAGATTTTGATCTGCCCGCTCCAAAGGCCGCACCAACGACCGCAAAACCACGCGTGCCACCACCGCCGCCGAGGCCCGCTGCGAGTGCGCCGCTCGCGCGACCCGCGCCACCGCGACCGACTGCACTGACGCCGCCGACAACGCCGACCGCCACTGGATTGCCCGATTTGGATTTCGACAATCTCGATTTGGATCTGCCGACACCTAGGGCCGCTGCGCCGGGCACGCCCGCACCGCTTGCACCGCTCGCGCCGCCATCGCCGCCCGCTGCGCCCGCCGTGGGTCGCACACCCGTGCAGTCGGTTCCGGTCGCTGCCGTGCGCACCGCGAAATCCGAAGATGCACGCCTCACGCCGGCAGCGCGCCCCAGAGCTGGGAAACCGCGCCCGAGTGATCCGCTCGGGATCATGTACGAGCCGCCGTCGGATCCGCCCGCGACTTCGCCATCCTCGCCGCCGCTTCCGTCGCTCGATGATCTCGAGCTTGCCATTCCGTCGCTGCCCAAGGAGCCCGAAGGCCTCGAGTTCGATCTCGACTTGCCCGCAGCCCGCGCTACCCGCGACGACACCACGCAAAAAACCAAGCGCACGACGCTCGACAGCTATGGCGACCTTGATTTGCCAGCGGCGAAAAGTCCGGTCCCGCCGAAGAGCGACAATGCCTTCGGCAATTTGGATTTGCCCATGCCCAACGCCAAAACTGGCTTTGACGATTTGGATCTTCCAACGCCGAAAGGCGAGTCGATTGACCTTCCCGTTTCAATGAAGTCGCTCGACTTGCCGGTGCCGCGGCGGCCGGTCCGTGAGCAAAAAGTATCCGGCAGTGTGCCGGCGGTATTCGGTGACTCGCCCGCCGAGCCGACACTCGATTTGCCGAAACCTCGCGCGCTGCCTCAGCCGTCAGCGGAAGCTGCACGAGGCGAGAAGCCGGGCGCGGGCAGCGCGAGCTTCGGCGAGCTTGATTTGGGCGGCGCCGATGACATGGAGTTTGGCGACATTCCGCAAGTCGCGGTGGACTCCAAGCCGCCAGCGCAATCGCCGCGTTTGTCGCTCGACGATTCCGCACTACGTGAGAATGCAAACGTAGGCGACATCGCTTCGGCGACAGCGCCTGCTCAGGCGCACGCGCGCGTGCAAGGCGGCCGTCTGGATCCGAAGAACGCCCCCACGGTAACGAAGAAGAAGGGCAAGGGCGTCGCAATCTTTGCGTCGGTGCTACTTGTGCTCGTTCTGCTTGGAGTCGGCGCAGGCTTTGCGACCAACTATGGTTTTTTCGGAATGTACTTGATCGAGGGCTTTACCCCTGCCGCAGGTGCGAGCGAGGCAGCGCGTCGCGAGATCGCTCGTGCAGAACGCCGAGCGGTGAGCGACACCTTTCAAGACGTGCGGGCGTCGCTCGCGATGTTGGGAAGCGCTCGTCGCCAAATGGGACTTAATCGCGAATTGCTCGCCCGTAGCGTAGTTCACGAAGGGCTTTATCAAGCGCGCTTTGGAACCGACGCCACGAGCAGCGTGCGCATTTCGCAGATTCTTGCGCGGATTGACGAGCGCGGCGGCGACGCACCCGGCATCGAGCTTGCGCGCGCCGCAGATGCATTAGCACGCAACGCTCTTGACCAAGCCAATGTACTGGTGAGCCAAGCCCGCGCACGCAGTGCGAATGACCCGTACGTGGGGCTCGTCGCTGGCGAGATTGCAATGCGTCGCGCCAAGTTCGACGATGCTGTCGCTGCGTTCCGCTCGTCGGTCTCGCATCAAGGCGGCGCACGCGCGCAGTGGGGTCTCGCTCGCGCGCTTGTGGCGCTGCACTCGAATGACGCGTTGGGCGAAGTGGAATCGACACTTGCGATGAGCCCGAATCACGCCGGGGCACGCATCGCGAAAGCCCAGCTCGTCGTTACGAGCCACGACATCGTTGCGGCCGTCGCGCTCCTTCGCGAAGTGGATGGCTTGCGTGCTTCGATGCCCGAGCGCGCCGACGCGTACGCGGCGTTGGGGCACATTTTCGAAAGCGCTGGACGCGTCGGTGACGCGCATCAGGCCTACGCGGCGGCGCTCGGCCTTGCCTCGAGTCGCATCGACGTCCTCTTAGGCGACGGACGCGTGCTCTTGGCGCAGGAACACTACGCGGACGCGCTTGCGCGCTTCGAATCCGTGCTCGCCGATCCTCATTCATCGAATATGCAAGATGGCGAGCGCTCGGCGACTGCGGCTGCAAATCTCGGCGCAGCGCAAGCGATGTTGAAACTCGACCGAGCGCGTGATGCGCGAGCAAAGCTTGCTGAGCTCGTCGCTGCGAGTCCAAACGACATGGAGATACTGCTGGCGTTGGGTCGCGCAGAGGGCGAGTTGCGCAACTTCGCTGAGGCGGAGCGGCAGTTCCGCGAGGTCATTCGCCTCTCGCCTCAACAGTTTGTCGGGTATTTGGAACTCTCGAACCTCTTCGTCGCCAACGGCAATCCCGCGGAAGCGGGTGTCATTCTCGAGCAAGCAACTCATGCTGTGCCGGAGACCGCCGAAGTACGTCGCCTGCTCGGACTCTCGGAGCTCGCCCGCAACAACATTCAAGCAGCGATTGATCAGTTTACGATCGCGCTCCGACTAGACGCGAACGATAGCGGCGCTATCTTCGGCTTGGGCGTAGCGCAACGCCGCTCGGGCCATTTGGAAGAGGCCCAGGCACAGTTCAATCGCCTGCTCGAGCTTGAGCCCGCGTATCCGGGTTTGGAGCTCGAACGGGGCATCGTATTCGAAGCGAAGGGCGAGGCGGAACGCGCAGTCGCAGCATTCACGGCGGCTCTTCTTGTGCGACCCAATGATTTGAATCTCGTGCTGCGACTGGGTGCCGCGCAAGTGGCAGCTGGCCAACTGGATGCCGCGGAAGTCTCGCTCAATCGCGTGCGCCAAGAGATGCCGAATTCCGCCGAGGTTGAACACTTTGTAGGCCGCCTGGCATTTGCGCGTCACGACTTGCGCGAAGCGACATCCCACTTCGAGCGAGCCGTTTCACTCGACGGAACACGCGCCGAGTATCATTTGTATTTGGCGTGGGCAGCGCTCGAGGCCAACGCCTACGGCAAAGCACTCGAACAAGTTGAGGCGGCTCTCGCGCGCGACCCGAGCACAGCAGACGCGTTCTGGATACGCGGCGAAGTTCGCTTGCGGTCCGGTGCTGTACGCGACGCGCTCGACGATTTGATTCATGCGACGGCGCTCAAGCCTTCGCGCTTCGAGGCGTTCGCCGCTATCGCCGATTGCTACGACCAACTGCGCCGTCGCCCGGAAGCGATTATCGCGATGCGACGCGCGCTCGAAGGCACCGCGACTCGCGGCGACTGGTGGTATCGCCTCGGTCGCCTCTACCTGGACGAAGGCAATCGCCCAGCAGCGGACGAAGCGCTCAACCACGCGCTCGCCATTGGCGACGCCGCGCAGCCGCCACCTGGCTGGCTCGCCGACGCGCATCGCTGGCTCGCCGAATCGCTACGAATCGGGGGCGAACGCGCCACAGCAATCACGCACTACAACCGCTACCTCGAACTCGCGCCGCAATCCGCCATCGACCGCGCCGACGTAACCCGCATCCTCGCAGAGCTCCAGCGCTAGGAGCGCTAGGGACACGCTCCCCATCAAATTGCGACGCGATTCCAAGCACTTGCGAATGGAACTTGGCCGCGCAAATTTGATACCTCGCGCTCGGGGTATGTATCAAATTCACGCGGCCAAACTCGAGCTGCAAGCCCTTGAAATGGGGCCTTTTTTAGGTGGGGAGCGTGTCCCCATGTTGGCGGGTTATAGTTTGGCGCGGCGTAGGACGCGGAGCTGGTGGCGGCGGGCGGCGGCTCGGATGCGGTCTTCTTGCATTGTGCGCAGTGTGCTGTCCGAGACGACGAGTCGGCCGGCTGCGAGCACGTCCTTTACATCGCTCGCGACGCACGCGTAGACCAGCCGCGAGACTACGTTGGCTTGCGGCTCCGTGTGCAAGCCGTCCAGACGCACCACCGCGAGGTCCGCACGCTTGCCGACTTCAAGCGAGCCAGTCTCCTCATGAATGCCAAGTGCATGCGCTCCATCGAACGTCGCGAGTCTCAACGCACGCGCTGCCGGCAACGCTTCGGCGCGCCCAGTCTTCGCCTTCGCAAGCAGCGCTGCGAGTCTCATCTCCGTCCACGGGTCCATGCGATTGTTGCACGGGGCGCCATCCGCGCCGAGCGCAACTACGATGCCCGCCTTCTGCATCGCCACCACATCGGCGATGCCGCTCGCCAGTTTCAAATTGGCACTCGGACAATGCGTCACGCGCGTTTCGTCTTCGGCCATGCGCCGCATCTCGTCAGCGCGCAATTGCACGCCGTGCGCGAGCACCGTGTTGCGACCAAAGATCCCATAGCGCCGTAGCGCCGCGATATCGTCCAGTCCGAGAGCCTTCTTGACCGCCGCGCGTTCATCGCGATGCTCCGCTGCGTGACTATGCACGAGCGTTCCCATCGCACGCGCCGTATTGGCCGTTTCGCGCAAGAGCGCTTCACTGCAGGACAAAATGAAGCGCGGCGCGAACGCGTAACCAAGGCGTCCTTCGTTCTTCCCATGCCAGCGTTCTGCCAATGCAATGCTTTCGCGCAGGCTCTGCCGAGTGGTCTCGCGCAGGCCTTTGGGTACGCCTGCGCCCTCGTCCATCATCGCCTTGCCGGAAAAGCCAGACATGCCCGCGTCCGACATCGCGGTGAACACGACGTCGTGCCCGTGCACTGTGCCCATGTCCAAAATGCACGTGGTCCCCGCCTTCAGCATCTCGCCCAAGCCAAGCATCGCACTCGCATAGAGTGACTCGTCATCGTGCGCCGCCTCGAGCGGCCAGATGCGCTCCTTCAGCCACTGCAACAAGGGAAGATCGTCGGCGATGCCGCGAAAGAGCGCTTGGCAAAGATGCACGTGCGCCTGCACAAAGCCGGGAATCACCGCACACTCTGCGGCATCGATCACCACAGCGTTCTTGCTCGCGCGAATCTTCGCGCCGATCTGCACGATGCGGTCCCCGCGAACCAGCAGGTCGCCAACCAGCACGCGATCTTTCTTATCAACGGTGACGACAGTGCCACCGCGGATCAGGATCTCGCGTTCACTCATTTGAAAAAGTCAGCTCCGAATGCTGCGGGCAGGAGCTCCTTCACTGAACTCGTGAGCTCATCGCCCGTGGTCGCAAACGATTTTACGGGGAAGGACGGTCCAAACTCGGCAAGCACCTGGCGACATCCACCGCACGGAGGCGCGGCTTTGGGCCCGTTCGATACGATCGCAATCGCAAGAAACTTCTTTTTGCCCGCCGCCACCGCCGCCGAAATCGCACTCCGTTCGGCGCACAACGAAAGCGGATAGCTCGCGTTCTCCACGTTGGTGCCGATGAAAACCGTGCCGTCCACAGCGAGCAGCGCAGCACCGACCGGGTACGACGAGTAGGGCGCGTGCGCTTTTCTCTGCGCAAGTGATGCAGCCTTTTTCAAGGCCTTCCAGTCGATCGTGGAGCTCTTCGTTTTCACTTCACCTCGTTTGCCGCGATCCCCGTCAGCACGCCGTGCAAAAGAGACGTGAACTGTCCCTTCACGCGCTCGGCCGTCTCGGTGACCTCGTCGTGGGAGAGGGTCTCACCAGTCATACCGGCCGCCAAATTCGTGATGCATGAAAATCCGAGCACGCGCGCGCCCATATGCCGCGCCGCAATTACTTCGAGCACTGTGCTCATGCCGACCGCGTGCGCGCCAAGACCTCGCAACATGCGAACCTCAGCAGGAGTCTCGTAGGTCGGCCCAAGCAAGCCTGCGTACACACCCCGCTTCAACGTGAAGCCCTGCTTCTTGGCGACGTCCATGGCGTAGGTTCCAAGCGCGGGATCGTACGCGCGCGTCATGTCAGGAAAGCGCACGCCGAGGTCGGGCTCGTTCGCTCCGACGAGTGGATTTTGCCCAGTAAGGTTTAGGTGATCGTCGATGAGCATGAGGTCACCCGCGCTCAACTGCTGGCCGCATCCACCTGCTGCGTTTGTGATGATGACGGTCTTGGCACCGAGGGAGATCATCAAGCGAATTCCAAAGACCACATCCGCAACAGGATGCCCTTCGTACAAATGGACGCGGCCCTGCATGGCCACGGCGTGCATGTCGCCTACGTTGCCAAAAACGAAGTTGCCGGCGTGCCCTACGACCTTCGACACCGCCATGCCCGGCACATCGGCAAACGGAACAATCTTTTTCGACGCGAGCGTATCGGCGTAAGCACCTAGACCCGAGCCCAGCACAAGGCCAACCTTCGGAGCGGTGCCGTGGAGTTTTTGAATGGTGTCGCGCGCGCGCTCCAGGCGCGGCATTTGCAGTTCGTAGGTGGTCATAACGCCAAGAGCAGAGTGCTTTAGGCCCATGCTTGTCAAGCGCGCGTCGTTCCATGCTCGGGAACTTTTCGGGTGCTAATCTGTCCTCTAGCCCTGTGCCGCAAGTATCAGACGCGTCCTTACGCCTTCTTCCAACCGAGCAAGTGCTCTGGCAGGGAAGTCCGCGGCCCGTCGCGCATGACGTAAAATGGCGGCTCGGTGCGGCGCTTCTCGTAGCCCTTGGCGTGGTGTCGCTTCTATTCGCGGCGCTGCTGCACGTCGGAGGGCTTACGGGAGTGAAACAAACAGCCGGAGTTGGCATCTACCTTATGCTCACCTCGGTCGCTGTGTGGTTTGCGCCGAAGTTTCTAATCGACGGAGCGCACTACGTCATCACCGATCGGCGCATTCTCGTGCAACGCGGTCGCCTGCGTCGCACGATGGATCGGCGCGCAGTCACGTTTGGTCGCATCGTGTGGCATCCCTCCGCGCCATCGGTCGGTACGCTCGAGCTCGTCCGTGCAGTTCCGTTCGGGCCGTTGATGCGTCAGCAACGTTTGATGCTCCATCACATTGAGACACCCGATGCCGTCTTCGCGATTTTGCGCGGCGCCGAAAAACCAACCTTCGCGGGTGATCGTGATGTCTCCCTCGCATCGCGTCTCGAAGAAGGCGAAGACCTTCTTTGGGGAGGCGCGCCGGAAAACTCGCTCGGTCCGTCGGTGCGTGAGCTCGCAGTCGCTGCTTTGGGCGTGGGTGTCGCGACTGTGGCGCTCTACTACGGCCAGCGCGTGACGCGCATCTTGGTCGGTCTCGAAGAGATTGGCCTGCCGGTGCGCACGTGGACTTGGCTGCTCTTCTTCCTCGCCACGTTGCTCGCATTCGCAATCATGGTTTCAGTGAGCGCCGGCCTGCTTTGGTTTGGGCTCGTACGCAGTCGCGCACTGCTGCGTGACACCGAATACTTGCTCACCGATCGCCGTGTGATCGTGCGTCGCGGTCGTGTGGAGCTCTCGGTGGATCGACGTCGCATCATTGAAGTCGTCACCGCTGAACACAGAAATGGCTGCGCGACGCTCTATCTCGTGCTCGATGGTCCCGCGGGTCGTCTGCTGAACGATAGCGGCGCATTATCAGCGAACACGCCCGCGCGCGATGTGGTTCCGCCCATCCTTTACGAAGTAAAAGACGGCGATCGTTTGCGCACGCTCATTCTCGACCCCGAAAGTCGCGTGTCATTACCAAGCGTTCCGCCGATTCGCGACGCCGCTTGAATCAGTGTGATGCCCGCCCCGTCCGAGGTCCGATTGTCAGACCCGCTCGTTGACGTGGGTTTCAGCGTCCGCGTAGGATGCCTCGACTCGGATCGGGGATCCGATACAGGCGTGTGTTTTTACTGGTGATCTTCGAGGAGGCTTTCGCAATGCAGACAAAGTATGGGGTGGTGTTGTTGTTGAGCGTGTTGTCCGCTACGCGCTGCCGCATCCAAGCTCGCGGCTTTTACGATCCGCCTCCGCCCGCAACCGTCACGGTTCAGGCCGGCGTTCAGGCCCCTGCGGGAAGCGTCCAAGTCGTTGGCACCGGCCCGCAAATGGGCGCTGGCGTCACGGTCATCGAAGCTACCTGCGTGCAGGGCGGCCAAGAGCAGTGCAACGGTATCGATGACAACTGCAACGGCGTCGTCGATGAAGGTTGCGGCTATCAGACGGGCGCAATCCAGATCACTTCGGCGTGGAACACGGGCGCGGACATCGACATGTACGTAACCGATCCCTCGGGCGAAGAGCTCAGCTACAGCCACACGACGTCATCGTCAGGTGGCATGCTCGATCACGACGCGCGCGGTCAGTGCGTGCAGGCGCAGAACAACACGGTCGAAAACGTGTTCTGGAATACGCCCCAGCCGCCGCATGGCACGTACACCGTCGCGCTTCATTACTACAGCGACTGCAACGTCAACGCCGGCCCGACGCCGACGGTCGTTTCGATCGCCGTGGGTGGTCGCATCATCGGTCAGTATCAGATCGTGTTGCAGCCCACGGGCTCGGGCGGTCCGCACGTCACGGTCGCGACCTTCACGATCTAAAGCGCGCACTGCACAAAGCGACGCGAAAGCGTTGGATTCAACGAAGCCGCCCTCAAAAAGGGCGGCTTTTTTGTTGGAAATCGACATTAAATCCGGCCGCTGCGTTTGACCCCATCCCGATCCGCTTCTAGGCTTCGGCCCTTCTTTGGAGCCCGACCACCATGCTCTTTTGTCCGCTGTGCCGTATCGCTCTCGGTCCCACCCAACCTAACTGCCCCCGTGATGGTCAGACAGGCGTGGATCTCCAAGTAGACCCAATCCCCGAAGAGCTCGCAGGTCGATTCACCGTCGTCGAAGCGTTTGCGCGCGGCAACTCCGGCTCGCTGTTTCTTGTCGACGAGCCGGCGACGGGTCGTCGCGGCCTCCTCAAAATCCTCCACGCGGATGGCGGACCCAACGCGCCGGATCGTCAACGCCTAGTCCGCGAGCTTGTAAAACAGGCCACGCTGATCAACCCCCATCTTGTCTCGCCACTCGCGACCGGTGAAGCCCGGGGCGTGCCGTGGATCTTTCGCGAATGGATAGAAGGCGTTTCGCTCGCAGCGCGTCTCTCGCGCAGCGGCGCGCTTCCCACGCAAGAGGCGTTGGCCATTGCTGCGCAACTGGCGACGGCGCTCGATGAGCTGCATCGCGCGGGCCTTCTGCATCGCGACCTCAAGCCGGGCCACGTAATCGTTCAGCCGCAAGCGACGGGCGCTCCGCGTGTGTCTGTAATCGACGCGGGTGTTGCGGGCCGTCTCGCGACATCGAGCGTGTTCGACGTGCTCGGCACTGCCGCCTATGTGTCGCCCGAACAAACTACGGGCAAACTCGTAAGCTTCCGTAGCGATCTCTACAGCCTCGGCTGCCTCCTCTACGAAATGCTGAACGGAACGCCGCCTTTCACGGGGAGCGACAGCGAAGTCATCGCCGCGCACGCCGCCAAGCCGATCCCGCCGCTCAATGTGCAGATCCCGCAGGGCGTGCAATCGCTCGTCGAATCCCTCCTCGCCAAAGAACCACGTGAGCGCCCCTTCTCGGCGCAGCAGGTTCGCAGAGCCCTCGATCCATTTGTGCCCGAGCAGACGGGCTCGCGCGAAGTGAGCGCGGCGTTCGATACGAACGATGCTACGCGCGTGAGTGCACCGCCTGTTGCCGCTGTTCGCGCGCAAACGCAAAACCGTACGATGATGGGCATGCCTCAAGTCATCCCGCCGCCCACCAATCCCGGGGCGAGTATCGCCACAAATCCTGGTGCGAGCCTGGGCAGCAATCCTGGCGCAAGCATTGCGACCAATCCCGGTGCACCGGGCGGCAAAGTCCGCGCGATGGGTACGATCATGGGAATGCCCGCTGCGCCGACTGCTCAGCGCGCGAGCCAACCTCCTCCGCCTCCACCGGAAGCGCTCCGCCAAAGTCGCCCTCCCGAAGGTGGCCGCGTAAGCCAGCCCCCGCCCGTGCCGGAGGGTGCACGGCGCACGAGCCGACCGCCGCCGCCCCCGAATCGCGTGAGTCAGCCCCCGCCCTTGCCGGCATCGGGTCGTCCTGGCCTTGAGTACGATGACCTCAGCGACACCAACGCGAGTGGCGCGCATCAGCAACAGCAGTTCGGGCAAAGCCGCACGATGGATGCAAATGCCGGGCACGCAAACTTCGAAGCTCACACCACCGTTGACTCGCCGCCTACTTCATTCACGACTGCACCCGAAGCGTACGCAGGCGGTATCCCGCCCGCCGCGTTGGGATCGTCGCCCGGTACATTCGCCGCCCCCGCACAGACAGGATCTTCGCCCGGCGCGTATGCGGCACCGGAGCAGCAAGCCTGGCAGCAACAGCAGCCCGCGGCGCCCCAAGGTGCATGGGGCGCTCAACCACAACAGCCCGCGTTCGGGCAGTCAGCAACATCGACCGCACCGGGCGGATGGGGCGGAGATCCGGCGGCAGCGCAGCAAGCTGCTTGGGCCGGCGCGCCGGGCGCTGCTGGGCCGAGTGGTTATCCCGCAGCCACGTCGATGCCGGCGCCGGCGCCGCAACAGAAGAAGGGATCGCCGGTCGCGATCATCCTCGTCATCCTCGTGATCCTCCTCGGCGCAGGTGGCGCTGCTGGCTTCATCCTGTTCAAGGACCAGCTGCCGGCGTGGGCGACCTTCGGGCAGCATTCGACCGAGCCGGTCGCGACTAGTCCCAGTCCGTCGCCCGTTCCTTCGTTGCCGGTGCCGTCGCCTGCACCATCCCAACCACTCGCAGCGACCGCGGACACCAACGCGCAGCCGACGGACCCGAACGCCGCGCCCACACCCACCGCGGCTACCCCGACCAACGAGCAACCGCCAGTGGCCGATACCAACACCGCGCCGGCACCTGTTCAAGCCGAAGAAGCAGCGCCGGCACCTGCCGCACACGCCACAGAATCTCCCGAGCGTAGCTCTTCATCGCGCCGCCGCGATCGCCATGCTGCGGCCACGCCCACCCCAGCCGCGACTGCGACGACTGCTGCGGCGCCTGCGGCCGATCCAGCCACGGCGTTACGCAACCAAGCGCGCGATCATTTCCAGGCTCGGCGTTTCGCCGAGGCTGCCGCAGCCTACGAGCGAGCCGCCGCGCTCAACCCGAACAACGCCGGCACCTTCGCGGGCCTTGGCGCTGCGCGTCTTGCGATGAACGATGCACGCGGCGCGATTCGCGCATACGAAAAGGCGACGCAGTTGCAGCCTAGCTCCTCGGGCTTTCACTCAGCCCTTGGTCGCGCTTACTTCATGGCTGGTGATCGTGCGCATGCAAGCGCGGAATTCCAACGCGCGCTCTCACTCGATCCGAACAACGCCGCAGCCCGCGAGGGTATGGCGCGCGTTCAGTAAACGAAGCTACTTTTGCGGCGGCGACCCATCGTGGTAGCTTGCTGCGCATGCGCAAATCGATCCTGGTGGTAGCTCCAATCGTCTTGTCTGCATGCTCGTCGACGACGAACGAGTCGCTCGACGCCGGCTCGGGAACCGACAGTGGAACGCCGCGCGATGGGGGCGCTGACAGTAGCCCAACGGATGATAGCGGATTCGACCTGGATAGCGCCGTGCCAAGCGACGCATCGCTCGTGGATACTGGGACTGCCGACGCGGGCGAGGACGCCGCGATGAGCGACGCCGGTCCCGTACCCACCCTCAAGGACGCGATCGCCGAGCTCATTGATAGCGCGTGCGACTTCCAACAGCTTTGCGATTCGAAGGGCTTCGATGCTAGGCGTGTGCAGGCGGGCGCAGACTGCATTCATGCAATTGCCGAGTGCGACACAACGTCCGGCAATGGCGCGCCGCAAGTCATTCTCGCCTGTCTCGAGATCCCAAACGACCGCGATGCGGTTTGGTACAATTGTCTCGGTAAAGCTGAAGCGTGCAGCAGCATGCCTTTCATCCACGACGACGATTGCCTCTACTTCTCGATGATGAGTGATGCTGCCCGCGCCGAGGGGCAGGCGTGTATCAGCATGAGCGCGTGCTCCGAAGCGACGCTCTGCCTGACCGAACACATCTTCGACATGTAACGCGCATCAGCCGTAGCGTGCGTGTAGCCCTGCACGAGAGAGCCTATGAAATTCCGTCTGGCAAGCCAGTCATTGAAGATTGTTCTGTTAAGCACGCTCTGCCTGACGGGGTGCGGACGCCTGGGCTACGATTCGTTCGGACGTGACGCGGGCGCTGCAATTGATATGCGCGTGACCGATCTCGGATTCGACGGCGGCGCGCCGGATATGTTCGACCTAGGCAATGTCGGCGATGGCGCGCCTGCGGATCTCGGGCTCGACGCTGGCCTGGCACAAACGCCTGGCATAGTTGTGATGCCCACTGAAGGCCTCGTCACCATTGAGATGGGAGGCGCCGACACATTCACGATCGTGTTGAGCTCCCGGCCGAGCTTCGACGTTCAGGTAATGCTTTCGAGCTCAGATCCAGGCGAAGGCACGGTCTCGCCAAGCAGCGTTACGTTTTCGTCCATCAACTGGAATGCGCCGCAACTCGTCACGATCACCGGACAAGACGATGCGCTCACCGACGGTGATGTTGACTACTCGATCGTTACAAGCGATGCGATGAGCGTAGACCCTGACTACAGTGGACGCGACACCGCCGACGTCAGCGTAACCAATCGCGACGACGATACACCCGGCGTGCTGTTGAGCGTGACGAGCGGGTTGCGAACCTCGGAAGCGGGAGGCATGGACACGTTCACGTTGCGCCTTTTGGCGCCGCCGACGGCGGATGTCACGATCACTCTTGCAAGTGACACACTCGCCGAAGCGACGGTGAGCCCTGCAAGTCTCACTTTCACACCCACGAACTGGGCCGCGCTACAAACGGCAACGGTCGTCGGCGTCGACGATGCGACCGCGGATGGCGATCAACCGTTCGCGGTGCTGACCGGCCCCGCGACGAGCGTGGACACGCGCTATAGCGGTTTTGACGCTGACGACGTGACAGGTTCTAATCGCGACGACGAGACTGCTCGAATCTTGATTGAACCCCTCGCCGGGTTGAGCACGACCGAGGGCGGTGGCACGGCAATGTTCTCGGTGGTCTTGCAGTCGCCACCGGAGGCCGACGTGATGGTTTCCATCGCGAGCTCTGACCTTTCTGAAGGCACCGTGAGCGACGCCTCGGTAGTATTCACTGCCGGCGACTGGAACGTCGCTCGCGCCATCGTCGCTACTGGAGTCGATGACTCGGTTAGCGATGGCGACCAGACATATTCGGTCGTAGTGGGAGCTGCGACGAGCGCCGATCCCTTCTACTCAGGTCGCGCGGGTGGATCGGTCGTGGTGACCAATGTCGACGACGACGCGCCGGGTATCACCATCGTTCGTCCCGCTGTGCAGACGACCACTGAGCTTGGCGGAACGCACACATTCACGGTGGTGCTCGACTCACAGCCTAGCGCAAGCGTCATCCTCGCGGTTACGAGCACCGACACAAGCGAAGGGACGGTGTCGGTCGCCAGCCGCATCTTCTCGACCTCGAATTGGAATATTCCACAGACGATCACGGTGACTGGTGCCGACGACTTCCTCGCCGACGGCGATCAACTCTATGACGTGTTGCTGCACGTGTCGCTCAGTGCGGACGGCGACTACGCGACGCTCGCGGATCTCCGAGTCTCAATGACGAACATCGACGATGAGACTGCGGGAATTGTTGTTTCGCCAACCACAGGACTTACAACGACCGAGTCCCTGGGAAGCACGACATTCACGATAGTGTTGCGCTCGATGCCCACGGCGCCGGTGAGCATCGGGCTCTCGTCGGACATGACGAGTGAAGGTACGGTTGCCCCCGCGAGCATCACGTTCACAACGGGCAATTGGAGCGTCGCGCAAACGGTCACCGTCACCGGCGTGAACGATCTAGTGGTCGACGGTTCGCGCATCTATCACATCGTCACGGCCGCAGCCTCGAGCGCGGACGCAACGTATAACGGCATCGATCCAAGCGATGTCACAGTGGCGAATCTTGATAACGATAGCGTTGCCATCACGGTCTCGCCCCTGAGCATTTCGGCTCCGGAAGGAGGCGTGTCGGGCACCTTTGCCATCGTTCTTGGCTCGATGCCGACCGCGAGCGTCACCGTGCCGCTGCACATGCTGAGCACGGCGCAGGGCGTGATCAGTCCTGCAAGCGTAACGTTCACGACTGCAAACTGGAGCACGCCACAGATTGCAATGGTGAGTGCGGTGAACGACGGAATCGTCGATGGGCAGTTTACCAATACCGCTATTACCGATCCCGCGGTCAGCACGGACATGTCGTACGGGGGACTCAACGGCGCAGACGTAACCGTGATCCACGACGACATCCCCGCCATCATCGTTGCCCCAACTTCGGGCCTCACGACCGCTGAAGATGGCGCGACCGCGATGTTTACGGTTTCGCTTACAGCAGCGCCGACTGCGAATGTCGTGGTCCCGGTTTCGAGTTCCGACGCCACCGAAGGAGCACTCGTTGGCGGGGTAAGTAACGTTGTATTCACCGCCGCGGATTGGACTCCGCGCACCGTGACCGTTGCAGGCGTGAACGACACGCTCGACGACAGTGACCAGCCGTACAGCGTTGTGCTGGGTGCCGCCACGAGCAGCGACGCGCGGTACAACGGGCTCAATCCTGCCGACGTGAGTCTTACCAATTCGATGATGATACTGCGGGCGCTGTGTTGACGGCAGTCGGTGGATTTACGACGTCTGAGAATTTGTCGAAGGTCCAATTCTTGGTGGCGCTGAATACGACGGCCAGTGCACAGGTGAATTTTAACTTTTCCGTTTCGGACGCCACTGAGGCGCGCGTGAGCCCACACGGGGTCGGCATGGCCGGTGTTGCGCCGTATCCATTCACGGTGACGGGCGTCGACGACTACATTGTCGATGGCGACATCCCGTACAACGTGGTCGTCACCACCACCAGCGCTGATCCCGCGTACAACGGCCTCACGCTTACGTCCCTGAGCATGACGAATCTCGACAACGAAGTCGGCGACGTGACCGTCTCTCCGATTGCCGGCCTTGTCGTGGCCGAACCCATGGGCACAACCCTGGTGCGCCTTCGCTTGGCTCGCGCTCCAAGTTCGAACGTTACGATAGGGCTGTCTTCAAGTGACTTGACCGAAGGCACAGTGTCGCCTGCAAGTGTCACGTTCACGACCTCGAACTGGGCCACGGTACAGAACGTGACAGTCACAGGCGTTCCAGACGGGGTTGAGGACGGCGATCAAACATTCACTATCGTCACGAGTCCGGCCACAAGCACAGATGGATCGTACTCAGGCGCGGATGGACCGGATGTTAGCGTAACCTCGATTGACTCTGAGACCGGCCGGTGCGTAAGTGTCGATGCGTCGAATCTGCCAAGTACCGGTTACGCTCTTTCGTTTGGCGGAAATGTTGCCTCCACCGACGGGCGTTACGTGGTTTTTGATTCGCATGCAGCGACCCTGGTCGCGGGCGATACGAACGGGGACAGCGATGTCTTTGTGCGCGACCGCATTCTTGGGACGACGATACGCGCGAGCGTGACCAATACCGGCCTGCAAGCGTCTGGAAGCATCGGCAAGATTTCCGCCAACGGCCGATTTGTTCTATTCACGTCGAGCTCAAGCGATGTCGTTGTGGGGGACGTCAACGCGTTCGACGACCTCTTCGTGCGCGACACGCTGATGAACACGACGACGTTAGTCTCGGTTGCGAGCACCGGTGCCCAAATCACCAATCACACGCGCTACGGTTCTATTTCGGCAGACGGTCGCTACGTTGCATTTTACACGTTGGCGAACGATGTCGTGCCGGGCGACACGAACGGCGCGCAAGATGTTTTCGTACGCGACCTGATGCTCGCGACAACAACCCGGGTGAGCCTGCTCGAAGGCGCCGCGACCGGCCCGTCTGGGGGCCTGGGCACATATATCTCGCCCGATGGGCGTTACGTTGCATTCAGCTCCAACTCACAGCTCACCGTTGGCGACACTAACTCCGTGTATGACGCTTTCGTCCGTGACCGGATGACGAACACGACCACGATTGCCAGCCTCGGGAATGGCGGTGTATTCGGAAACCAAGCTTCCAACCTTCTCGCGATAAGTGCGGACGCTCGCTACGTAGCGTTCACCTCAAGCGCCACGAACTTGGTCGCCGGAGATACAAACGGACTCCAAGACGTCTTTGTGCGCGACACGCTAGTGGGCATAACAACTCGCGTCAGCGTGAGCAGCGAGGGAGTGCAAGCCAACGGTTTGTCTCAATCGGCGTCAATTAGTGACGATGGCAGCCGTCTTATCTTTGCCTCGTATGCAAGCAATCTGGTTCCCGGAGACAACAACGGCGTGCCCGATGCGTTCGCCTACGACATGACCACAGGCACGACCACGATGGTCTCGCGCAGCCCAGTCGGAGCAATCGAGAACGCCGCGGTGCTGATGGGAAACCCGTTTGCTGCAATCATTCCCGACGGGACGCGTGCCGTGATCACAACGTCCGCGAACAACATCATGTACGACACGTATGACACGGACTACCTTCCAACGGTCTACCTCGTGCCTGTTCCGTAGCTCGACGTGACCTGCGACGTTTTGGACAACGTTGCTGCGCCACCCGCCTGTGATCAGAACATGTAACCGAGGCCTGCGTTTATTCCGAACTCATCGAGACCAAACTGCCGGTCGCGAAGTTGGATATCGGCCTTCAGAACGATCTGCTGGATAGGGCGATAGCTGAGGCCCGCGGTGAGCATGCTCACCTGCAGTCGACCGTTGCGATCAAAGCCCGAGGGCACAGCGGCTTGTGTGTCCAGATATTCGAGGCGCACGAAGGGAAGTAGCTGCTGCTCCGTGCCGGAGGCAAAGCGCAGGACGTTGTATGCGAGCTCGAGATAGCCGCCCTGGATGCGCGACGCCAAGGGCCCGCTCGTGAGGTTGGCGGAAACTGTCGTGTCGGGGAAGAAGGGAGCGACGACGCCATCCGCGTCGCGCTGCGCACGCATCAATGCCGCGGCTTCCGGCGAAAAGAACTGCGCGAAGATCGCGCGTGCTTCAAAGCCCCACTTGCGCATGCGTGCATCGAGCGACCAACCGTAGACCGGGACGTGCACCGTCGTTGGCTGATTGAGTGCATTGACCGAATCGAGATTGCCGCCCGCATCGCTTGCGTAGATCGATGCTCCGAAGACTGTGCCGAGCCACGGCTCGAGCTCGAATCGCCCAGTGACCGCCATCGCGTTGGCGCGCTGAAAGGACCCTTGCCCTCGACCATTCGCGAGGCCGCCTGCTGAAAACTGCGATGGGTCGAGCGCGGTCATCGCGTAGAGCTCGTATCGCATCATGCCGTGGCTTCCGAATGCGCCAATTCCAAGCTCGCGCCACGTCGTCGGAATGACAATCGTGTCTAGATCAGGGCGGTTCACGCCATGGAAGACAGGCGGCTCGTGCCATTGGTTGATGATGCCCATCGGGACAAGAATCAGGCCCGCGCGGAGTCCGAAGTCGTCGCCGAGAACGCGCCAATCAACGAAGGCCTGCTCGATTTCGACGGAGCCAACGCATGCGCGACACGCGATCGCGTTCTCCCATTCGAGCTCAGCATAGGCGCGAAACTTTTCGTTGAAGTTGTGAGCGAGAAAAAGAACGAGGCGGCGAACTGAGGCTCGTCCGATGAAGTCATTGTCCGAGCCTGTGCGCAAAAAATTGAGATTGAACTCGCCGTAGCCGCCAATCACTGTGTTGCCACCGGCCATGCGGTAGTCGCGCAGACCGCGCACCAACTCTTCGTCGCTCACTCCAAGGCCCGGGGCCGCGGGAGCGTTTTCCGTAGGCGCCACATCCGTATCAACGCTGGGGCCTGCGTCCTCTACCGCGACCTCGATCATGGGTCCGGAATCGCCCGGCGCCGGCGTTACCACGAGTTCGCTTGGCGCGGCTTCGTCGTTTGGCGCGGCTTCGTCGCTTGGCGCGGCAACAAAGGTTTCGCTTTCGCTAGCTGGCAACTCGCCCTCGACAACGGCGCCGCCGTCAAGCACTGCGGCGCCGCCCTGCACGGCCCCGCCATCAACATCCTGTGCGTGCGTGTGCCCATGAGCGACGCACAAGAGCGCCCCAAACAAACTAGCGAGGTATTTCACGGGACCGTTCCGATACGGAATTCGGGGGCCATCACGTAGTCGTTGTCCCCAGCATCCCCGTGACAATCCAAGCAAACGGCGTCCGTCATGGCGCCGGGGATCTCGGTTGGATCGCTGTAGTGACCAAGGCCAGTGCCATCGCCACGGTCCAAAATTACAACCGCGCCAGTCGAGAGCGCGTGCAAGTTCAAAAACTCCCATCCTGGTGCGCCCATGGCGCCGTACGCGCCGCCGCGCTTCACCATGGCATGGACCTCCCAATCATCGATGCCGCTGCCAATCTCGACGGTCTTCACGATCAACGTGCCTTTGGCGAATTCATAACCTTCCGCAGGCACGGAGCGACTCATGTACAAACTGATCGGGCGACCGCTGCGATCGGTGCGATGCACGGCAACCGGCCAACCTTGAAAGTCTTGAAAGTCGCTGGCGTTCGGAATGAACTGAATCTCGGTGTTCTCGCCTTCGCCAGGCGGCAACGTGTCGTCGAGACAACCCGTGAGGCTGACCGCAACTACTACCGCCATGAAGAAGGTGAGACGCATTAGTTCAACTCATTGTGGAAGCTGGGGGATACCGAGTGCCTCGGCCGCGTGTTCCATTTCATGGGCCAGCGAGCCTTCTTCGTCAACATTGGCTTCGTGCTCGAGCAAGCTGTGAAGCGTACCGTAGGGCGTTGCGAGATCTTGCGCCGACGGGTTGGTCGGATTCCATGTCGCCGGCACCGCGGGAACTGCGTCGCCGCTCAGCGCATCGTAAGCCGCCTGTAGGCGAGCAAAGCCTGCCATGATTTCGGTGTCGAGTTCGTCGCCGCCGTCCTTCGACTGCAACCACTCGCGAAAGTGGGAGTACATTTCGCGGCCACCGGCGAGGTTCGCGCGCATATCGCCGAGCGTATGCTGCGCGTAGCGTGACTCGTCTTCGCCCGATGCGGCGAGGTTTACTTTCTCAGCCTGCTCTTGCATCGAGCTCTGCACGCCGCGGAACGCCGCGTCGGTATCGAGAGCTTGCGGTGCGAACTGCTCACGCATTTCGTGAATTTCGGTGACGATGCGCTCGCAAAGCAGCGTCTTGAACTCGGTCGCCTCGGTCATGTTCGCGGGCGTCGCAGCGGGCGCCCCAAACTCAAGGGTCTCCTCGAAATCCACAGTCGCTTGCGGTGCTTCCCCGGCCCAAAGAATGCGCTCGACGGCGTGGACGCCTGTGACCGTCTGGTCGTCGAATGCGTTGGTGTCAGCCATCAAGGCGACGAACTCGTCGTAGCGCTGGTCGAGAGAATAGTCGTAGTCGGGAAACACGACGGCGATTGCTGCTTCAACCCGCTCGTAGGTGTTACGAAGGCAGGCCCAGTCGCTGCGCATCAGCGCCACGGCGGCTGCGTCATCCGTGAGGTTCCAACCATCTGCGTCGGCGGCCGGAGCATGGCTCTGCAGCGACGCTGCGCAAGTTTCCATCATGCCCAACTGGCTATCAATGTACGCCTTCACGTCAGCAAGAGCTTGCGCCTTGTAGTCGGTTGCGACCGGGTCGTTCGAACAAGCAGACGTTGCGAGCGACGTGAGACAGAACACCAAACCAATTCTACGTGCGGACATGCGCAAGAACCTCTTTCTAAAGTTGCGAAACGAACTCGATCAGTGCTTCTTGGTCTTCAGCGGACAGGGTGTGAAACGCATTGAGTGATGCGTTTCCTTCGGACTCCACGTCGCCGTGGGCTTCGATGGCTGCGCGAATCGTGCTCACGCGCCCGTCATGCAGGTAGTTGCGCTGCGTGCGCATGCCCATCAAGGGAGCCGTGCGCCATTCACGCGAAGTCGACGAGCCTTCATCGAGGCCATCCGCGAGGGTTGCGCCCATATCGTGCACGAGGAGGTCCGTGTAAATCGGCGCATCGATGTCAGCGAGCAGCGCGATAGGATAATTCGCGCGCGTATGCATCGTCGGTACGTGGCAGCTCGTGCACTGGGCTTGCGCGAATGCGGCCTGGCCCTGCGCGTTGAGTGTGCGTCGCACTGGAATCTCCAGCATGCGAACGTAATCAGCTACGGCATTGACTGTGTCGATATCGATGTCGATGCCGGGCACTGCATCCTCGGTGACGCCGGCTGCGTTCACGAGCTCCGACGGGCGCATCGGTGAGGTAATGCCCATATCGCCCTGATATGCGTCCGCAACAAAGTCATCCACCGTGGGGATGCGCGCCTTTAACCCAAAACGGCCGATGAGGTTGCTCGCGCCGTGGGCGTGTTGATGGAAGCGTGTGTCCGGGTTCGCCTCCGACGTAAAGGTGACGCGATTGATGTGCCCCGAAACGCCATCGGTGCGCATCGCTTGTTCCATTTCAACTCGCTCGATTTCTGAATCAAGCACCGCATCGATGTAGCCGCGACCAAAGACTGCCGGTGCGAAGCGACGCGTTACGAGAAGGCCAGGGATGGCGTCGGGCCGATCCGTGCCCATCGTCGCTGCGGAAGTGTGTGCGGGTCGAACCGTGTGTCCGAACGGGAGCAAGGATTGATCAGGCGCCATCGTGTAGCCGTCGTCGTCCACTATCGACATCTTCAGAACGATGCCCGGACCGCGCGCGTCGTCCGCATGGCATGAAGAGCAACGCTGACGGATGTAGACGGGACCCAAGCCCGTGTTCTCGATAAAGAGCTCCTCAAAGAGGACATCGCCGACGTTGAACCGGGCGAGACCCTCCTCGTCGAGCCCGCGCAGTGGAATGGCAGTCGCGTCCTCGCGAATAATCTCGAGGGGAGGCGTCGCGGGTTCTTGCGAACATCCCGCGATGCAAAGACAGATAAGCCACCACCGATTGCGGATTGGTAATGTTGATAGTTGATTTCAAGAAGAAGTCAAGACAGGGGCGTGCGTTGGATCACCGATCCGAGTTGCGGCGCTAGAAAGCAAAAAGCCGGCAGGGCCGGCTTCTTGATAAACGCTATCGTTTGCCGCCCCGCGGCTTGCCAAAGGGCGGGCGCCCGCGTGATTCCCCGCCACCGCCTCCTGCGCTGCCACCACGGAAGTCGCGCTTGGGCGGGCCGCCCGGACCCCCGCCTTCGCGACGAGGTCCGCGGGGTTTGTCGCCAAAATCACGACGCGGCCCCCCGGCTCCTCCAGCACCCCCGCCGCTACCGCCAAAGTCGCGGCGCGGTCCGCGCGGTGCATCGCCAAAGTTGGCGCGCGGTCCGCGGGGCTTGTCGCCGAAGTCACGGCGAGGAGCGCCAGCGCCAGCGCCGCCGCCGAAGTCACGGCGGGGTCCGCGCGGCGCATCGCCGAAATCGCGACGGGGTCCGCTCGGCTTGTCACCGAAGTCACGACGCGGTCCGCGCGGCGCATCTCCAAAATCACGGCGTGGTGCTCCGCCTCCCGCTCCGAAATCGCGGCGCGGTCCACTTGGCTTGTCGCCGCCAAAGTCACGACGCGGTCCGCGCGGTGCATCTCCAAAGTCTCGACGCGGCGCGCTGGCGCCGCCACCGAAGTCGCGACGCGGTCCGCTCGGCTTGTCACCAAAGTCACGACGCGGTCCGCGCGGTGCATCTCCGAAGTCTCGACGTGGCGCGCTGGCGCCGCCACCGAAGTCGCGACGCGGTCCGCTCGGCTTGTCACCAAAGTCACGACGCGGTCCGCGCGGCGCGTCTCCAAAGTCTCGACGTGGCGCTCCGCCCCCGCCGCCAAAGTCGCGACGCGGTCCACTCGGTTTATCCCCGAAATCGCGGCGCGGTCCGCGCGGTTTGTCGCCAAAATCACGACGTGGCGCGCTGGGTTTGTCGCCAAAGTCTCGGCGCGGTCCACGCGGCGCATCGCCAAAATCTCGTGCGGGTTTACGCGCGGGTGGTGTCCACGCGTTGTCATCAAGCTTGCCACCGAAGGCGCGCTTCGCACTCGCCGGCGCATCGCGCTTGGTCCACGCTGACTTCTTCGGCGCGTCGTCCGAATCCGAATCCGAGTCCGAATCCGAATCCGTGTCCGAATCCGAGTCCGAATCCGGGTCCGAATCCGAATCCGAATCCGAGTTGTCATTCGATTCAACGCTGAATGCATCGGCGCCTTCGTCGCTCGACTCAGCGGCTGCACTCAAGGCAGGCTCTTCGCTTATCTCGTCATCGCGATCACGTCCGCGCTCGGCGAGCGGCTTCGGCTGTGCAGGCTCTGCCATCGGCGAGATCAAACGCGAGATCGCGGTGAAGCCCTCCGGAGCTTTGCCAAGCTCGAGCGCGACTTGAATCTGCGTCCCGTCTTCGCTGATTGCGACTTCGCCAGCGATGCCCTCTTCGAGCAATGCAGCTTCCACACGCATCCACACGGCGACGGTCGTGTCGGGCAGGCGGGTAAGCGCTTCGTCAGCGCCGCCATCAACGGCGAGCTGCTTGGCTTCCTCTTCGCCCATTCCGAGAACGCCCTCAGCGAATGCTTCGAAGCTGGTGAGGCTCTTGCCACGCCAAACCCCGAGACCAACCGCGACGGCAAGGTGCTGGGCCAGGCCTGTTTCCTGAAGATCGTCCTCCCGATAGGCGGTCAGAGCCGCCTGGATGCGTGCAAGATGGGCGTCGTACA
Source organism: Sandaracinaceae bacterium (assembly GCA_016712745.1). Taxonomy (GTDB): domain Bacteria; phylum Myxococcota_A; class Polyangia; order Polyangiales; family JADJQN01; genus JADJQN01. Next base: position 560,119 of record JADJQN010000003.1, on the reverse strand, counting down.
CGAGGCGCGCGTGGCGATTGGCCACACCGGTCACCAAGTAAACCATGCGGGGATCATCCAGTTGTTTCGGGGGTTTACGTCCGCGAATACGCTTATCGTCGCTGCGCGCGAAGGCCTCCAGATCGGGGGGCAGCCGCTTTCGGTCGGCGGCCTTTTGGCGCACAACCTTCATCGGACCTAGTTTTTCCCCTGCATCCGACGTTTTAGCTTTGCCGCGCGTGATTTTGGACATGAGGGGCCGGCTATAGCAGAACGGCTCACCAAGTCCCGCTAAGAAAGATCGAAAATTCGACGCTTTGGGACTTGCCGAAGCACTCACGATCCGTATTCTTCCTGCCCCTCAGAAGTTTGGGACAGGTTTCGGAAGGAATAAGTCATGTACGCGGTCATCAAGACGGGCGGAAAACAGTATCGAGTCAGCGAAGGCGATCGTCTTCGTGTTGAAAAGCTCGAAGGTGAAGTCGGCGCGAAGATCAACTTCGCCGAAGTTCTCATGATCGGTGGCGAGAAGGTGTCCATCGGCGCGCCGCACATCAAAGGTGCTGTCGTGACCGCCGAGATCCTCGCGCAGGATCGCGCGAAGAAGGTCATCGTCTTCAAGTTCCGCCGCCGTAAGAACTACCGCCGCAAGAACGGTCACCGTCAACCCTTCACCGAGCTGAAGGTCACTTCAGTCGTCGGCGTCTGAGGAGCGAACAGCCATGGCACATAAAAAAGGACAGGGCGCTTCGCGCAACGGCCGTACGTCGAACCCGCAATACCGCGGCATCAAGATCTATGGCGGCGAAGAAGTAACCGCCGGCAACATCTTGGTCCGTCAGGTGGGCTCGGTCGTTCACGCTGGCAACAACGTGGGACGCGGTAGCGACTTCACTCTCTTCGCGCGCATCGACGGCGTCGTTCGTTACGAGCGTCTCGGTCGTGACCGCAAGAAGGTCAGCGTTTACACGAAGACCGATCCTCGCCTTACGTCGGTAGCTCCGACGCGTGGCGTTCGCGCAGTGAAGAAGGCTTCGACGAAGCCGGCAACCAAGACGGCAGCAGCAGCTCCCGCCTGATTGCGGTAAGCTGGTGACTGATAGTTCCTCGCGGATTGGATCTGGGTTGATCAAACCCGCTGAGGAACCGGATGCGCAGCAAAGGTCCGCGGTAGACGCCGTGGATCATGCGCATCCGGCTCACGAGCCTAACGGCGAAGATTTCGCCGTTTCTCCCGAGCAACTCGCGCTTCCCATGGGCGAGGAGCCGGCGGGGCAAGTGCTCGTGCCCGAGCGCACGCGCCGCATTTACTGCAATCGAAACCTGCGCCTCGACCAAGTCGACGTTGTGGGTTTCGACATGGACTACACACTCGCGATCTACAACCAGCCGGAAATGGATCGGCTGAGCATAGAAGCAACCACCAAGAAGCTAGTCGAGCGCGGCTATCCGCAGAGCCTGCTCACGATGCCGTATCGCACTGACTTTGCCATTCGCGGACTGCTCATCGACAAGAAGCTCGGCAATGTTCTGAAGATGGATCGCTACCGTTACGTGAAGAAGGCGTACCACGGCATGCGAGAGCTCACGCTCGAAGAGCGACGCGTCGCCTATCATCAGCATCGCATCCGTCCGGGCACGTCGCGCTTTCATTGGGTCGATACGCTTTACGCTCTGTCCGAAGTTTCGGTGTTCGCGGCGGTGGTGGACGAGCTCGAGAAAGAGGGCGTGGCTGTCGACTACGACAAGCTCTTCAGCGACGTGCGCATGTGCATCGACCTTTCGCATCAGGATGGAAGCATTCTCGATGTCGTGATGGCTGACTTGCCGCGTTTTCTTCGTCGCGATCCCGACCTTGGAAACACGCTGCACAAACTTCGAAGCGCTGGCAAAAAACTTTTCGTTCTCACCAACTCACGCGCCGCCTACACCGACAAGATGATGACGTTCTTGGTGGGCGATGCGCTTCACGAGTATCCGTCGTGGAAGAACTACTTCGACATCATCATTACCGCCGCGGGTAAGCCCCGCTTTTTCAGCGAGTCCAATCCCTTCGTCGAGGTCTTAGCAGACGGAACTCCCAAGGCGGAGCCGGCTTCTTCGTTCGAGCCCGGGCACATCTACGCGGGCGGGAACATCGTCGACTTCGACAGGATGCTGAACGTGCCCGCCGATCGCGTTTTATACGTTGGCGATCACATTTACGGCGACGTCCTTCGCGCGAAGAAAGAAACAGCGTGGCGCACCGTCATGGTGATTCAGGAGATGCGCGAGGAGCTCGGCGCGCTCACGACGTGCGAAGAAGAAATTGCCCGCCTCGATGCGCTGGGACGCGCGCGAGACACTTTGTACGATGAGCTTCGTTCGCGTCAGCGTCGTTTCAAAGAGCTCGACAAGTTGCTGAACGGCGCGGCACCTTTGGCGGCTGCTGACCGCAACGAAGGAAGCATTTCCTCGATCGAAGCGGCGCGTCAGCGTGAGAAAAAATCCATCGAACGCGTGCGCACGCGCTTGAAAGCAGTGGAGTCTGAATACAACGAGCTCGAGGACCGCATCGACAAGGCGTTCCACCCTTTCTGGGGATCGATCTTCAAAGCCGGACCGGAAGTCACAATCTTTGGCGACCAAGTCGAGCAATACGCGTGCCTCTATACAGAGCGCGTGAGCAATCTCCTCGTCTATTCCCCTATGCACTACTTCCGCAGCCCACGCGACCGCATGCCGCACGAGAGCTAGAGCCTGGTGCGTTAGGCGCGTTTTTTGTTAGCCGCCAAGACGCCGGTAACGCCAGTGAGTGCGATACGAATACTCGCTACAACCAAAAGTCCAGTTTGGTATTTTTAGTTTAGGCGTCTTCCACAAGCTGGCGTTGCTGGCGTCTTGGCGGTTCAAAATCCCGCAGCGCTCGTAGTTCTAAGGGGCGCAGGCGTCGGGGGAGGCGGGGGGCGCGATGGATAGGGGGGCGCTGCCTCGTGTGCGATCGGCGAGCCAGATTCCTGCGAGCGTTCCGGCGAGGACGATGATGGCGGGGAGGGCGCCTGCGCCGGCTGATACTACGGACGGACCCGGGCAGTATCCGCCGAGGCCCCAGCCTGCGCCGAACAATGCTGCGCCGCCGAGCAGTCGAACGTCGTAGTGACCTCGCGCAAGTGTTTCGTGCACGCCTCCTCTGCGCTCGATGAGGATGCGCAGTGGAATGAAGACCGCGAGTGCAGCTCCCATCACAAATGCCAGGCTCGGATCCCAGTTGCCAGCTACGTCGAGGAAGCCTTGAACCTTTGCGGGCAGGGTCATTCCTGAGATCAAAAGCCCCGTCCCAAACAAGGCGTCCCACCCGAAAGAGATAAGCAGACGCTTCATACGCCGCCTCCGAAGAGCACGTGTCGCATCGTGTAAACAACCACTGCGCCAAGCACCATGAACGTGCCGGTCGCCGCCATCGAACGCAGCGAAAAGCTTCCGATGCCGCAGATGCCATGGCCACTCGTGCACCCCCCGCTTATGCGCGCGCCAAAGCCCGCGAGTAAACCCGCGACGGCCAACACGACTACATTGGTCGTGTTGTGAAGGGTGACAAGATCGGGCCGCACCACGCGCGCGATAAGTCCGCTCACAAGGAGGCCCGCGATGAACGCGGCGCGCCAACTCCACGACTCGGACTGGGCCTTCGGATGCATGGCGCCCCCCACGATGCCGGTGATGCCGCTTAGCCGGCCGTGTGTGTAGAGCATTCCTGCGGTGCTGAGGCCTACCAGCGAGCCTCCCACTGCGGCGCGAGCGATATCTGCGGCAACAAACATAAATAGACTCCGTACGGGCTCTCAAAGGAGCAAAGCGCACTCAATCGGTGCGTTCTCATAAAAATACTTACGCTATTCATGATACGACGTCGTTAGGAGATCAAACGATGAAGTTCGCCTTCTACGGTCCATCAATGATTGAGAAAGTGAAAGTGCAGTGGGATGAGCCGGTTACGGTGACGCGCCAGATTCGTGCCGCCATGCATCCCGAGGATCCGACGACGATGCGCCCTGGCTCGCTCACGCGCGCGTTCATGGCCAACCATTTGGTCCACCGTAAGAATGCGCTTGTCTTCGGCGTTCCGGCCGACGGCGGCATTTGGATCGAAGTCTGAGCTCGCGGACAGCTGCGCTCACGCAGCTTTAGGGTCGTCGCGTTTCGGTGGCGGCTTGCTCCACATCTCCATGAGCGGCCCGATGCACATCACCAAGAACGGCACAGCGAGCAGCGTTCCGCTGGCAGCGTAGAAGGCCCGGCCGAGGCTCGTGCCGGTGGCTGCGATCCATGGCGCGGCCACGTGAGCCGCTACACCGATCGTCGCAAGGAGTATCCACACCGACTTCGCCCGGCCGCTCGCGCGCGACAGCATGTAGAGGTGCGAGAGAATCAAAAGATAGATCGGCATCGAGAAGAGATGGAAGTGCGTGACTTCGAGAAGTTTGCGACGCGGCATCGGCGGCGTGCGAATGACCGCGTCTTCCGGAAGATCGAGCGAAGGGCCGCCTACGGGGGAAGGCTGAGCCTCCGTCGATTCCTCGCCTGCGTAATATGAATGAACGGAGCTGAGGTCAGCGCCAACCATCTCGTCAGCAAGCCACGCGGTGATGCCAAGCGCTGCCAGCGTGAAGACGAGAAAGACGCTGTACACCAGGCGTGCGTGAAAGCTAAGGTCGCGTAGACGGTCACTGGGCCGCTCGAAGTCTCTCATCGCGAAGCGGTCGGGGCCAAGCTCGTGCGAACAGCGAGCTCATCGATCAGCACTGCAGTGCGCTGGACGCCCACGCACAGAGAACGCGATGAAATTGTCGCGCCAGAAATGATGTCGATGTCGTGGCCGGGGCGAAATCCACTTTGCGCGGTGCGTCCGCGGAACTGTTCGCGGAATCGCGCAGTGCGGACAGCGTCACCGTACGGCTCTCGATATTGCACGACTTCGACACCGGTCACGTGACCTTGCGCGTCGAAGAACGACGCGAAATCAATGAGCTCGTGTTGCCCGCGCTCGGCATCGAAGACGGCGTAGCCATCGACATGGCCGCCGGTCGCGGCGATGTAGACGATGTATTCGTCACGCGTGAGCGGATGCCCGAGGCGCGCCTCGATTCGAGTGCGCTGCTCGGCTGTCGGGCGCACCCGCACAAAACTGACGCGTTGCGAGGCGCGAAACTGCGTCGAGAGAAGCTCGCGTACGCTGAAGTAGATCTGTGCGCGAACGTTCTGAGGCAAAACGGGCAACGCGACCGCTACCGTGAGGGTCAACGCGCAGAGGAATTTGAACACCGTTTTCATTAAGGACCATCTGTGTGTACGGCACCAATGCCTCAAAATCAAGGCAGTGGGCCAGCCTCTGAGAGGTCGCTCACGTTGACCTACACCACGGCATTGAGTAGGGTCCGAGCGTTTCGTTCGGATCCGAGGGGAAATCGGGCGATTCCAACGGAAACAAAGGCTTTTCTAAGCCTTTCTTATGTGGAGGATTGCATGTCTTGGAAGTCATCGACGGTGGTTTTGGGGTTGGCAGCTTTGATGGTTGCTGGTTGTGGTGGCGATGATGAGATGACGCCGGGCACGGATTCGGGAACGCCTGTCGATCTCGGTTCTCAGGATGCCCCGAGCTCCGACATGAGCACCGCCGTCGACCTGGGTATGAGCGTCGACCTGGGCATGAGCGTCGACCTTGGCGCAGATGCTGGCGTGATCGGCGGAGCATGCGACCCGTACGACCCGACCAGCTGCCCCGATGACACAGCCGGCGCTCGTAAGTGCACGGTTGTCGCGCGCGGCGAAGGCGAGGCATTTGCGCTTACGTTCGAGTGCGTGTCGGCAGTTGCTGCGCAAGATCGCGTTGGTCTTGGCGTGCTGTGCGCGCGTTTCTCGCGGCCGGTTGCTGACGGCGGCAATGCGGACCCCTGTCGCCAGGGACTTTTCTGCTGGCTTGATCCGGCTAACACGGCGCTCTCGCGTTGTCAGTCGCTTTGCGGCGGTGACGGTGCGCCGGACTGCGCTGCGGACGAGTACTGTCCCTTGCTCTCGGGCGACCCGACGACATTTGGCGTTTGCGCGCCGACCGACAACTGCGATGCCAATGCTCAGACGGGCTGTGGCGAGGGTGAAGGCTGCTACTGGGTCTTCGGTGGCGCGGGCATTCCGATCGGCACCTGCTTCCCCTTCTCGCCGCCCGATGGTGGCACCGGCGCAGCAGGTTCTGCGTGTGAGTTCATCGATGGCTGCATGCCCGGCACGCAGTGTTTCCCCGAGGTCCTTCCCGATGGCGGAACGGGCACGGAAAATCTTTGCCGCACGCTTTGCGATCCGACCGCCGAGGTTTCGGTTTGCACTGGCGGACAGACCTGCACCTCGCTGCTCAACGTGAGCGATCTCGATGGCGGACTTCCGGACGCCGGCGTTCCGGTCCCGAACATCGGCACCTGTCAGTAGTAGGGGCGGCACGCGCCGCCCCCTCAGCCTTGGCGTAGCCAAAGCTGAGCCTCCCCCACGCGGAGGAGACTCGCAGTCTCCTTGTCGCTGCCGCGACTTCACCTCTGGCTGTGCTTGCTGAGGTGAGGTTTGACTGCACGTCCCTCGTCGCTGCCGCGATTTTCGGCAGGCGTCCGCAAATGACATCCCGGCGTGAAGCATCATTGCGTCCCCGAGGAGGCGCTCGCGGCGGCTGCGCTTCGGCGGTCAGGTGAGAGCCTCATCGTGCCGCAGGCGGCGCGGGGCGCTCCTGTTGATGGGCGCGGATCTGCCCATCCTCCATCTCGTAGAGCACATCGAACACGTCAAGCGCTCGATGGTCGTGGGTGACCACCAAGACCGCAGCGCCGCGGTCGTGCGCGACTTTTCGGAATAGCTCCATGACGCTTCGGCTGCGAACGCTGTCGAGTGCGGCGGTCGGTTCGTCCGCGAGGATCAGCGAAGGTTCGTTCGCCAAGGCTCTCGCGATGGCCACGCGCTGCTGCTCGCCGCCGCTGAGCATCTCGGGGTACGAGCGCTCCCGTCCGGCAACGTCGAGGTACTCGAGCAGCTCACGAGCACGTTTTCTGCCATCGCTCTTGCCACCGAACTCGCACGCGATCTCCACGTTCTCCCTTGCCGTGAGGAACGAGGTGAGATTCGCCTTCTGGAACACGAAGCCAAGGTGACGCCGACGCAGAGCGGCAAGGTCTGCCAGCGGAACGCCGTCCTTCACGACAAGGCGCCCCCCGAAGAAGACCTCACCCGTATCGGCCGGCGAGACAAAGCCCAAGGCTTTGATGAGCGTTGACTTGCCAGACCCGCTCGGCCCAAGCAGCGCTGCGACCGTCCCGCGCGCGATGGTCAGGGTGACGTGGTCCAGGGCCTTCACGGCAGACGGTCCTGTACCGTACGTTTTGGTCAAATCCAACGCGCGCACTGCGTCTTCCATCCTCAGCCCTCCAGCGCTACCGACGGGTCGATGCGCATCACGTGTGTGAGACCGAGGATGCTGGCGAGGGTGACGATGCCCATCGTCGCGACCGGCGCCACGAGCGAGATGGTCTCCGTGATGAGAACCCGACGAGGGAACATCGGGAAGGCAAGCTCGCCCATCGCGAAGGCAACCGCATAGGCCAGCGCCCCCAGCAGCCACGCCTGCTGCAGGATGAGGCCAAGGAGGCGGGTCCGCGGCGCACCCATGAGCTTGAGCACGGCGAGATCGTGCGTCTTCTCGAGGGTCAGGTTGTACATGACCATCATGATGATCACGGCAGCGGTGAGTGTGAGGATCACCGTGAAGAGCCCGATCTGCATCCGTGCTCGCTGGACGACGCCACCGAGGAGCAGCGCCTCCTCTTCGTCCTGCGAGTAGACGCTGACGTCGCCCCAGCTCCGCATGACCTCCCGCACTTCGGCGATTCGATGCGGGTCCGCTTCGACAAGCACCGCAGCCACGGGGGGCGAAGCAAGCGCGGGCGCCCGCCACCGCGCATCTGTCACTAGGTCCTCGAGAGTGGGCTGCCCGCGGCCGAGGTCCGTGCCGCGCAAGCGTGCCACCACGCGCTGACGTTCGAGCACCGCGGCCTCAGCAGGCTGGTCGAAGGCGATGAGCTCGGCATCCGCGACGCTTACGAAGGCGACGGAGTCGCCACCCGAAGTGAGCGCGTTCTTCGTGAGCCCCACCACACGGTACTGCTCGCCTCCGAGCGCCAGCGACTCGCCGATCCCGAGCCCGAGGGAGGCGTCGACGATCATCTCTCCGTGCGGTTGCTGCAGACGCCGCCCACGCACGAGCGGCAGGGAGCGTCCCGGATCGTCCGGCCAGCCGAGCCCGACGAGAGCGATGCGCATGACGGCGCCGCGCTGCTCTCGTTGAATGAGCTGATAGGTGTACGGCCTTGCTGTGCGCACACCCGGCACTGCCGAGGCTCGTGCCTCGACGCTCGGATCCAGCCGAGAGCCTTCCGCAAAGGGTCCACGAGTGTCGCGCTGGACAAGCCATAGGTCGGCGCGCATCGCGCGGGTCAGGATCGTCGCGTCATCCACCATTCCGGCGTAGATGCCTTGCATCGCGACGACGACGCTGAGCAGAAGGCCAAGGCCAGCGGCGGTGCCGACGAAACGGGCGACGTGCCTGCGGACGTCCCGGAGAGCAAGGTTCACTGTGCCACCCAGCGTCGCCCGAGCGGCAGGGTTGAGGCCGCACCGGGCGCAGCCAGGATGGCCTCGCCCTCCACGAGTCCCTCGAGGACCTCGACCTGGTCGTTTCCGGTGAGGCCAAGCCTTGGACGGACCAGTGCGATTCTGCCGCCGCGGTCGACGTAGACGAAGGCACCCGTTGCGTCGTGGTGGACCATGCGGATCGGAAGTCGCAGGGCACGGTCCTGGCGTCCGACTTCGATCCGCACGTCGGCGCGCTGGCCGATGGCAACGCGCCGCTCCAGTCGCTCGGGCGTGACCTCGACCAGAAGCTCGTGCGTCTGCCGATCCGCCTCCCACGAGATTCTGCTCACGCGGCCCACGACTGACGCAGCCGAGCCTGGAAAGAAGATCGCGGCGGGCTGATCCGCAGCGAGCCGCGGCAGCATCGTCTCGTCCACCGCGGCGTTTACGTACACGCGGTTCGTGTCAACGACTCGCAGCACCGTCGAACCGACGGTGACGGTGTCGCCTGGTTCGCGCAGCCTGCGCGTCACCAGACCATCGAAGGGCGCCAGCAACGTGGCGCGCACCATGGCGACCCGTCGCTGCTCGGCTCCGCCTGTTGCGACGTCGATGCCGCGTGTAGCCTCTGAACGTTGAGCGAGAACGCGATCGAGCTCGGCGCGAGCCACACGCAGGCGGTCGCTGGTCTCATCGCGCTGCTGGCCCGGCACGACCCGCGCGTTGAACAGTGCAAGCGTCCGCGTCGCCTCGCGCTCTGCGGTCGCGAGAAGCGCTCGCGCGCGCTCCTCCTCCGCAGCAAGTCGCTGCAACGAGGCGCGCGCCGCCCCGATGCCCGTCTGCGCGGAACGTAGGTCAGCTTGGGCCTGATCCGTCTCGAGGCGCGCAAGCTCCTGGCCAAGGGTGACGCGGGCTCCCTCATCGACCAGAACCTCGCTGAGTCGACCCACCAGGTCGAACCCCACGCCAGCTTCGCGCTGGCTCTCGATGGTGCCACGTCCGAACGCTTCCTGCGTGATGGTACCGCGATCGATGCGAGCGACCTCCACGCGGACAGGCGACCAGACCCGGAACCACGCGACGAGGAGCACGACCGCGACGAGTACGATGACCCACAGCCCGCTGCGCACGGCGCCGAACGCTCGGCGCAAGACGTTCAGAGCAGCCATCGACCTCACCGCGCGTCTCGCTCGCGAATGGGCGACTTACGGTCCAGGAATGGCACCATCCGCCTGAGAACTCCGCCCGTGCGAAATTGCTGGAGCATCACGCCACCCACGTGAAGCAGCACCAGGCCGAGCAGCCCGAACACCAGTACCTCGTGCGCCTCACGGGATGCGAGTTGCTCAAGTGCCGGAGCTTCAACGAGCTTCCCTCGCAGATAGTCTGGCCACGCGCTTCGTGCACCGGTGACGAATCCACTCGCGCCGATGGCGAAGGTCACCGCATAGAGGAGCGCGTGAATCACGCCGACCCCTCGGCGGTGAAGCTCGGAGACAGGCAGCGGTGTCACTGCAGGCCCGCGGCGCCGGACGACGAGACGCGCGACGGTGAGCAGCATCAGCGTCGCCCCACCGAGCGTGTGCATCCGCGAGATGAGCAGCCGCCCGCTCGAGTCAGCCGGAAGGTCCGTCATGACGAACCCTGCCGTCGCCAGTCCGACAATGAGTGCCGCGGCGAGCCAGTGGAGCGCGACGCTTGTGTTCGACCAACGCTCACGCATGGCGGCCTCCCTCGAACAAGCGGGGCAAGAGGAGCGCCTGCGCTACCCAGAACCCCGAGCGGAGGGTCATCGCGATCAGCGTCCGCGTCTCATGGGAACCGCCCGAGAGCACGTGAACCCCGAACGCCGCGAAGACGAGCAGCGTCGATATCGCGAGCCCTCGCGCCACCCAGATGCTCCACCTGCGACCGAGCAGCGTGGCGAGCCCTCCGGCGACGTAGGCGAACCCGGCGCCAAAGTTGAACATCAAAACGAACGGGACGACGTTCCCGGCCTCTGCTCGCGCGTCGGGCCCACCCCAAAGTACGTTCCCACCCTCGAGCAATGTGGCGACGCCGAATACGACGGCCAGGCCACCGAGGAGCCAGCGCCCAGCAGCGGGGCGCGACCTGGGTCGAGCGACAGTTGCGGTGCTCATGTTGCAGCCCTCCCGTCGCCCCAGTGCTTCAGCGCCAGCACGCCGGTGAGCACGACCGAGGCCGTCATCGCCACGGCGCCGAGCAGCACGAAGATCGGCGAGAGGCCGAGATACACCTCGCCGAGGATCCCGGTGGGCATGAGGAGCCCCGCGAGGCCGAGCCATGCTGCCGCGTTGCGCGCCCTGTCACTCGCCGAAGCGAGACGCACGAGCACGAACCCCAGCGCGAGGTTGAGCAGCGCGAAGAGGTTCCCGTGTACATGCGCGAGGCGCGCCTCGAAGTGCTTACCAACCGAGTAGCTGGCGACCCAGGCTTCCTTGTCTGGCGCGAAGTCACGCAGGTAGATGAGAAGGAACCCGTAGAGCATGAAGCCCGCCATGACGAGCAGTCCCACGCCGACGTTGTAGCGACCGGTCTTCATTGGTGATGCTCCTCTCCGCGTCCGAGGTGATGAACGAGCAGCACGAGATCGGTCCCGGTGTCTGGCTCCACTGCGTGTGGGACGTTTGGCGCAAGGACGACCGCGTGCGTGGGATCGAGGCGCAGTCGCTCGGCCCCGGCCACCACGGTACCGCTGCCCTGAAGGGCCATGATCGTCACGGGCACCTCGGAGTGGTGTGTTGGCAGCACGGTGCCACCCCGAAGCACGATGCTCGCGAGCTTCAAAGCGGGCTCGTCCACGAGCACCCGAACTTCGCGCGGCTCGCCCGCGCTCGGCGTGCCGGGGAGTTCGACGACGCGACTTGCTGGTCCACCGAGTGTCGCCGCGTGGTGTTGCGCCGCGGACTGCGTGGCACAGCCTCCAAGCGACAGCGCAGCGACCGCGAAGGTGGTGGTGAGAATCAAACGCTTCATGGGAACCTCTTTCTGCTCGACGTGGGAGCGACAGCGGGCGAACGGAGGAGCGCGAGCAGGCTGCCCAGAACTGCGCGCGCATCGTCATCTCGTTGCCGAGCCTTCGAGCCAGAGAGCGCCAGCATCTGCACGGTGCCCATGACGACCGGTGCGAGCGTTTCGGCGGGGAGATCTGAGCGCAGCTCTCCTGCCTCCTGCCCCTCGCGCACGCACTCGAGCACGAAGGTGCGCGTCTGCTGCACGCAGACCGCAAGGCGCCTGGAGCCGCTCTTCGGCAGCGCGAGAAGGAATTGCTCAGAGAGAACGAGCCGCAGGATACCGAGCTGATTGCCCACGGCCGTGCTTCGGGCCTCGACGAAGCGTTCGAGGCGCTCGACGGGGGGAAGCGTCGAAGGCGGATACGTGGACTCGAGCACTGCTTCGACGCGCGCCACGACAGCGTCGAGCAGCGTTTCGAGCGATGCGAAGTGCTTAAAGATTGCGCCGGTGGAGAGCCCGACCTGCGCCGCGAGCCCGCGAGTACTCAAGGCCGCGATGCCCTTTGTCGCGATGATGTGTAGGGCGGCGTCGGTCAGCTCGAGCTGTCGATCCTCGGATGTGCGGCGAAGCGCTCCCATGCGCAGGAGAGTAAGTGCTTACTTGCTCGTGCGCAATGCTCAATGCAACGCCCAACTCAGGGACCGGCGCGCCTTTCAGCCCGCGGGCGGGCATAAAGCTGTCCATCTATAAGCAGATCCCGACAACCGCCCTCACCATCCGCGGCGCGATTGACTTTTGTCATCAAGGTCGAGAGCCTGTGGCGATACGACCGAGGCACGGATCGCTCGACCGAGGCGACAACTCACGCGCAGCGGTCATTCCACCCTCCATGGTGCCTCATGCGTTCATCATCAAATACAATCCACGCCCAAGTCATCGTCACGCTAGCGACACTTTTCGCGTGCACCGCTTGCTCTTCCGCGCCTACGACTGCGCCTACTCCTGAAACGACCTCAAGCGCAGCGCACCCTGCCGCACTCGCCCCGATCACAGAGGCTTCGCTGCCGGTAGAGCAAGCGCGCCTTGGTGTGCCGCCCAATGCGGCGCCGCCGATCACGCGTCGCGCGCCAGCAAAAGTTGTGGTCAATATCGAGGTGCAAGAAGTCACGCGCGAGATCGCCGACGGCGCGACCTACACGTTCTGGACCTTCGGCGGAACCGTCCCAGGGCCGATGATTCGCGTGCGACGCGGAGACTTCGTCGAGCTGCACCTGCAGAACCACCCGAACAACACGATGCCGCACAATATCGATCTGCATGCGGTGACGGGGCCCGGCGGAGGCGCGACCAGCACGTTTACGGCGCCCGGTCATCAAACGCAGTTCTCATTTCGCGCCCTCAATCAAGGCGTCTACATCTACCACTGCGCAACGGCTCCCGTGGGAATGCACATTGCGAACGGCATGTACGGTTTGATCGTGGTGGAGCCTGAAGAAGGCTACCCCGCCGTCGATAAGGAATACTACGTCGCTCAAGGTGACTTCTACACCACGGGTGACTATCGCGAGCCTGGCTTGCAGCAGTTTGATATGCAGCGCGGTATCGATGAGAACCCATCCTACGTTCTCTTCAACGGGCGCGACGGTGCGCTTACAGGCGATAATGCACTCACGGCGAACGTCGGCCAAACTGTGCGCATGTTCGTCGGCAACGGCGGCCCCAATCTGACGAGTTCGTTCCACGTCATCGGCGAGATTTTCGATCACGTCTACCAAGAGGCCGGAACCATCGCGAACACAGATGTGCAAACCACCCTTATACCTCCGGGTGGTGCCGCGCTCGTGGATTTCCGTGTCGAAGTGCCAGGCACATACATCCTCGTCGACCATGCGTTGTTCCGCACATTCCATAAAGGAACACTTGGCATGCTTCGCGTAACCGGCCCCGAAGATCACGTGGTCTACTCGGGTCGTGAGGTGGATGAAGCGTATCTTGGCACAGCGGCGCAAGCGGTCGGGGCGCCAGGAGGAGCTGCACGCCCGGTTGCCGCCGCGGGTGAAGCTACGTTCATTGGCTTGTGCGCGACATGTCACCAACGCGATGGGCGCGGCCTCGCCAACCTGTTCCCTCCGCTCGCAAGTTCGGACTACCTGATGGCGGACAAGGCGCGTTCGATCGAGATCGTGCTCGCGGGTCGTACTGGGCCCATCACCGTGAACGGAGCGAACTTCACAGGTGCGATGCCGCCCTTGTCGAACCTTACCGATCACGAAATCGCGGCCGTGCTCACCTATGTCCGCGCAAACTTCGGCAACCATGGTGACGCAGTGACAGACGCGGAAGTGGCCGCAGTACGAGCGCGACTCAACACACCTCGTCCCGAGAGCCACCCCTAAGAGCAACGCATGGCGCCAAGACCCCCACGCGTGATTGCGATCGCGTGCGCGACTGCCTTCTTCGCAGTCGTTCACACGGTCGCCGTTGCGCAGCGGGCGATACTGCCTGGCGGCCCCGTCCACTCGATGCGAGATATCGCTGGTGGAGTCTACCAATCTTTCTATCGTGGTGCGGAGAGCGAGACCGGCCCGATTCGTGTTGCTCCATTCCGGATGGATACGCACCTCGTTACGAACGCGGACTACCTGCGCTTCGTCACCGAAGTGCCGCGGTGGCAACGTGGACGCGTTCCGCGCGTATTTGCAGATCGGGAGTACCTTGCGCAATGGACGGATGCGCTCCACTTTGCGATGGGCGCTGAGCGCCAGCCAGTGACACGCGTGTCGTGGTTCGCAGCAACCGCGTACTGCGAGTCGCGGGGTGCAACGCTACCGACGGAAGCGCAATGGGAGTACGTCGCGCGCGCAGACGAAACGCAGCGCGATGCTCAGCGCAACCGCGCGTTCGTTCGCCGCATTCTGAGTTGGTACTCACACCCCTTTGTCGAGCCGCTCCCATCCGTTGGGCAGTCGCGCCCGAATGTCTGGGGCATCCACGATATGCACGGGCTCGTGTGGGAATGGGTGCTCGATTTCAACGCATCGATGATCAACGTCGACGCTCGTTCGCGCGGTGACGGTGAATTCGCGCGCTTCTGTGGTGGCGCGGCGCTTGGCGCGACGGACACAGCAGACTACGCGGCGTTCATGCGCTACGCGTTTCGTTCGAGCCTGCGGGCGTCTTACACCGTGCGGAACTTGGGATTTCGTTGTGTGACAGAAGGAGAACCACCGCCATGAAGAATCTCTCAAAAGGCCTGTCGTACCTCGCGTTCGGCTATTTGCTTGGAGCATGCTCCTCAGGAGCGGAAGAGCATCATGAGGCCGCACACACGAATCACGAACAACACACGCAGCACGCACAACATACACAGCAGGAAGCCCACGCGGGGCACGAGCATGTGCACCAAGCTACTCTGCCCGTGGCGACTCCTCTACCGGACGTATCGATCTACCAGCTCGAATCACGATGGACGGATCAGAGCAACCAGTCTTTCACCCTCGCATCGCTGCGTGGCAAGCCGACGGTTGTGCTTATGTTCTATGGAAGCTGCACGACGGTGTGTCCGCTTCTGATTTCGGACCTGCTGCGACTTGATGCTCTCCTCGATGCACGCGTGCGCGCTCAGACGCAATACTTGCTTGTGTCATTCGATCCTGCCACCGATACACCGGTGCGTCTCGCCGAGCTTGCACGCACACGTCAACTCGACACGAACCGTTTTCGTTTGGTGACAGGCAGCGAAGCGGACATTCGAGCATTTGCGAATACGCTCGGCGTGCAATATCGCCGCACGAGCGACGGGCAGTACGCGCACAGCATGGTTCTTAGTCTCCTTGATGCCAACGGCGTGCTGCACACGCAAGTGGAAGGAACTGGGCAGCCGCTTGATCCGATGGCGACCGCGCTTGCCCAGCTCGTTCCGTGAACGTCCGTCAGGGAAATAGGACGGGCACGTCGATCCAGATGGTGTTGTAGCTCGCGCCGCTCCCCTGCATGGGTTCGTCAATTCCGCGGATGTAGGCGATTCCGAGGGGCATAACGATGCCCGACCCAAGCGCGATTTTTGTGCGAACGCCCACTGCAATTGTCGTTTGCTCGCGCAGTGCGTGATTGGCGCTCACGGCAAGAGGTGTGGACAAGAAGCGCTGATGACGCAGTTCAATGCCGACGCTCAACTGCGGCATGATCGAGTACGCAAGCCACAGATCCCAAGTCGAGTTGACGATGCTGCTGTTCTGCGTCGCGGCGGGCCCGCGAACGCGCACGAACTCAAGGACGGTAGCCTCTGCTTGGATGGTGAATCCGTTGCGCAGGTATGCGAGTCCAACACCCTGAACCGCTGCGAAATAGTTTGGAAGCATCAGGGCATTGTCCAAGTAGCTTCGAGCTGCGCGTCCGCGACCTGTCGCCGCAGCAACGCCAGCATCAGGCGCATCTCCTCCACCGCTCCCAACAGGGATGGTGAACGCCGCATAGAAGGACGGGCGAAAGCCATTGCCCGCATTCGGCGTCGCAAGCACGCCGATCAACGGATTGTCGAATCCGGTTCCCGATGCTCCGTCCGTTGGCGAGTTTGAGAACATTCCCAATCGGACGAGCGGCGCAAGCCACGGAAGCACTCTGTACGACGCTACAATGGTCGGAGCGATGGTGAGCCCGCCCGCGATGGTGTCACTTTGCCGGCCGTACATCGCTAGCGGAAAATCCAGGCGCACGACATTCGGTGCGATGGCTGGCCTGAGCTGAAACGGCAAAACGTACGGCGGCGGGGCCGGCGTTGGTGCAGGCGCGCTTTCCTGCGCGAGCGCGGGCGATTGTGAAAGCGCCGTACACAGGCAAGCGAGTGCACCGATGCGGAGCAGGATGTTCGAACGATTCATGTGGAGCTCCTCTCACGAGCCCGTTTCACCGGGGATTCCAGCGTATTGCTCGTTAGACGCCGTGATGGTCGGCCAATCGCCGCAACTGCGGGATGACAATTGTCAGATGCGACGCGAGGCCCGTCGAAATTAGAGAGGCCAGCCGCGTATCAGCGTCACGGCGAGCGCGACCACGACAAGCGCCGCGAGCGCATTCACGCGGCCAAGCACGGACGCGTAGCGACGCAAGCGCGCCGACTCTGAAGAAGTGGGGTCGGCTTCGATCGCGCGAACGGCACGGGGACCGATGACGAAGTCGTGCACCGCGCTCATCAGCAAGATGAGCACGAAGACAGAAAGCTTGAGCGTAATGGCGCGCCCAAACTGCGTGTGCAGCCACTCCGTCCGTGCAAAATCAGCCGGGCGCACGCCCCGATAGTAGAGGTTCACCGTCCCGGTAACGATCAGGGCAACGAAACAGGACCAGCCCACCATCCGAAAGCGCTCGCCAGTCTCGCGCAGGAATTTACCTGCTTCGGCACGATTGCCTGCGCGCAACCACGGCACAACGACGAGCACGAGGAAACCCATCCCACCCACCCAGGTCATGGCGGCGAGAATGTGAACCCAAACTGAAAAGAGATAGAGCCAGTGCACCTGAGTGCCTGTGCGTCTTCAGGCTATCTTCGCTGCCCAAAGTCGGCAGTAACCTGCGGGTGCAATGGGTCCCTTGAGCACCTTGCAACCACCGCATGCGGACTCTCCGCGCGACTCGAAGAAGTTGCAGTTCGCGCAAGTCTTTGCCGGTTCGGGAGTCCGATCGACGTAAGCGTTCGCTGTGCGCATGGCGATCTCGGGCTGCGACAACCCGGCCGTGTCCGTGCACACGGGCGCATCGGAGCCACAGCCGCCATTCAACAGCGCAGGACCGACAACAACCGCAATACCCCAAAACGCGCTCTTCTTGAGCAAATCCCGGCGTGAAATCAACTTGTCAGCCATGGGCGGACCTCCACGCCACATCTAACCCGCGCCGCGACGACGGTCAAAAAATATGCGGTCAAACCTACGCGCGCATGACATCCGTCAATGGCGCATTGCGCCTCACTCGTCAGTTTGCTCCGCGACCAAGTTCTCTAGCGCGCCGCGAGCGAACCAAAAGCCGTCGTCCAGGTCGACCATCCACTTGCGCTGCTTCCAATCCGAGAGAACGCGGACAATTGTCTCCACTCGCGCAGCGACGAGGTCCGCGAGCACGGCGCGTGAGAGGGGCATACGTACTGCGCGTCCGTCATTCGAGTCAGTGCCAAACCGAGCATTCACAAAGATGAAGAACGTTGCGAGTCTGATCCCGACGGAGCCGGCGCTAAGAGTTCCGATGCGGTCGCGAAGTGCGAACAGGTGCGCGCGGATAGACAGGTCCACGCAACTCCGCAATTCGGGGTACTGCGCGCAAAGCTCCCGCAGCGGCGCAAACGGCAACCAGAGGACCTGCACTGCGGTGAGAGTCCGTACTTCGATGGGATACGAGGCCCCGGAGCTGAACACGAGCCCATCACCGGCACTCTCTGATGGACCGAAAATATTGGAGATCGAAGCGCGTCCGCTCGCATGTCGCGTCATGGCAGCGACGAATCCTTGGTTCACAACGATCATGGCCTCCGCAGGTTGGCCTGCAGTCCAAATAGAACTGGCTTCATCGAACGATCGAAAGCGAGACAGTTCTACGAGCGGCGCGAAAAGCTCCGGCGTTAGTCCGTGGAAGAGCTTCGACGTTCGAAGCGCGACTAATTTCCCACTGGCTCTACGGCCTTCTTCCAGATGCTCTTTGTCGGGCATTACCGCGCGAGCATAGCTGCTGTGGAACCGCAGGCTCAAGCGTGAGTCACGTTTTGCCGTTACGAGCGCCTTTCGCGCGCGGTTCTAGCACGTGGTTTTCGAGATGAACGTGCTCAAAGATGTCGCTTTCCATCTGCTGCAGCTCCGAGAAGAGGGTGCGGTAGCTGTTGCACGCCCAGTCCGGCAACGCGAAATCGTCGGCGGCGCTGCGGATTGTACGGAGAAGTTTCGCGACGACCAAGTGCTCGCTCTGCATTTCGGCAAGTGGCTCATGAAGCTCAGTCGGGCCGGTGTGGGCGTCTAGCAACTTAGGGAAGAGAACTCCCTCTTCGAAGTCCAGGTGCGGGAGCAGGGCGTCGCCCAGCTCTTGAACTGCGCTGGCGATCTCATTCAGCTTCGGATTGCGAGCACCGTGAACGCGGCCCACCTTTTCCGCTAGAGCCAGGACGAACGGTAGCGCTTTGCGCAGGTACGCGTGATGCGTGGCGACGATGTACTCGATAAGCTGCGGAGTCGACAGTTCGCGTCGGTCAGCTCGCGCTTCACCGTGACGATCTTCGATGGCCTGTGTGAGTTCCCGCACGAGAACTTCAACATCTACTTTGCCGAGTGCCGCTGCAGCCTCGATGCTAACGCCGCCGCGACAGCAGAAGTCGATCCGGTGTCGCTGGAACACTTGCGCGCATTCCGAATGGTCGAGCACGACATTGGCGATGGTTTGTTGGCGATCAAGCATAGCGTTCTCCTTGAGTGGTTTGAGTTAGCACATTCTGGACGAAGCAGTCGCGCACTCGCCCGGCTGGACGCGTTTCATACCGCGTCCCACAGTTAGTCTCAAATGCAAATCTCATCTGGGCCTCGACGACCGACCGAAGACCTCATCGCGATCATGCTTGAGTGTCATGAGCGGATTCGCCTCTTTACTAAGACGAGCATTCGCATCGGAACCGAACGCGATGCGCTCGATGCTGACATTGTCCGCGCCAGCGAGGACTGTGAGCGATACTTCACAACGTCGCTTCGACTTCATATTGAGGACGAAGAACGGAGCATCGAGCCCCGGCTCAGGTTGGCAGATCCTGCGTGTTCGAGCTCGCTCGACGCGATGACGACGCAGCACAAAGAGCACGCGCCGCTACTCGATTCGCTATGTGAGTCGTTGCGTAGACTCCGCGAATCACCGGCAAACGCGTCACTGCGCGAGGCGGCGGGGGCGACGGCTATCAAGCTCAGCGCACTATTTGAAGAACATCTGACTTTGGAAGAGACCATCATTTTCCCCGCGGTGCAGAGGGCGTTATCGCCCGAGGTTCAGCGAACAATCGTCAACGAAGTTCGAGCCCGTCGTCGTATCTGAACTAGCGAAGCGACGCCGCAAGGGCGCGCGTCATCCCGGAAGCAAGGCCCAGAACGTTAGGCACGACGGAGTAGCCGCCCGTTCCGAACATCTCCTTCCAAGAAGGCGAGTTGCCGTCATCAAGCGCAAAGAGATGCGTTACCGCGCCGATTGCGCGCAGCTCGCGTATGGCTTGCTTCACGTCCGCTACTCCGTATCGACCCTCGTACCGATCGTAGTCAGAGGGTTTGGCGTCGCTAAGCACAAGCAGAAGACGCCGCACACCGCGTTGATCTTCGAAGATTGATTTGGCATGCCGCAGCGCGGGTCCGATGCGCGTGTAGCCACTTGGTGCGAGAGCGGCCGCGCGCTCACGCATGCGGCGCCATGAAGTGCGAGAGGTTTTGATTTCCCGAAACGCGCAATCTCGGCGCGTGCGACTATCGAAAGCGCCTACCACGCAGTCTAAATCGAATGGCTCGATGACTTCGGCGAGCAGGTAGAGAGAATCGATCGCGACATCGAGCACGCGCTGATTGTTCACCCAGCTATCACTCGAGAGCGAGGTGTCGACAAGAATGACTAGACTCAGATCCGTAATGGGACGAATTCGCGACATGTAGAGTCGATCGCCGGCGTTCGCTCCCGCGCGCAACGCGGCGTGGCGCGCGGATAGCCTGTCGAGGTCAATCTCGGTGCCATCGAGCAGGCCCGTTTCCCACGCACGCGCGCTGAAATGTCGGGCGAGGCTCCCCGTGAGGCGATCGATGGCGGCGCGGTGCGTGCGCCGGACTTGGGCTCGTTTCTCTGCGGCGACGGTTGCTGCGGCTGCCGCTGCTGGAACGACGCGCACGGTGCAGAAATCTTTTCGGTAAGCTTTTGATGCGTGGTCCCACTCGTCGTAGACAACCGAGCGCTCGCTCGTGGGAGCGGCGTCGGCGACGTGGGCCACATCCACGTCCATCAAGACGTCGGCGCGATAGACCGAGTGCGCCTGCTGATCGGAGCGCACGACCTCCTGCAGATTAAGCTCGTCGAGGGCCTCTCCGTGCGAACTCATTTCGTCCGAGCCGTCGACCTTCTTGGAACCCCCTTTGTACTCTTCGAGAGTCTCGGTCTTTTCAAAGGAATGCGTAAACGGATTTTCTTCCTCCGCGGGTCGCAGCTGCAAGCGACGAACGGCCTCGCGATTCTTTCCTTTGCGCTCGGAGGCTTTCTTCGCGATGGGGCTCGCGGCTCCGGGATCGTCGACGGCAAAGGCATCGCCGGACGCGACCGCCAGCCAACCGTAGAGCTGCACGTAAGGCACTGCGCTCGCGCTGTCTTTCAGATAGTCACGTGTGAGCCATCTGGCGAACGTCGAAACGTCCGTTGATCGGACGCGAAGTTCCTCAAATAGGGAGCGCAACTCCGCCGCCTCGGGGACCTCTGGATCAAAGCCAAGTGCCAGCAGATTGCCGAGTCGAGCGTTGGCTGGCTGTTCGAGTAAGGCCGTGAGTCGCGGCTTGAGTGCGGCGGCATACTCGATCCAGAGCGTACGCAAGCCGAGAAACTCTTCTGAAAGCGCTCGTACAACGAGCGGCGCGACACCGACGGTATAGGCTCGCGCGGTCGTGCGATCCATCTGCGCACCTGCAGCAAGACCAAGCTTGAATGCCATCGCGGCGAACGCAGTGCGGAGCAAGTAGAGGTTCGCGTTCTTCTCGGTCGACTCGAATACGTCAAAGGCTTCAGGAAGCGACAGAGTGCCGTCGCTGCGGATGAATCCTTCTCCTTCCGTTGCTCGGACTTCCACACGCTTGCCTGCAATTCCGGTAGCCAGCATTTCGAGGCGAACGAGTCGCGGCTGTAGCGTGACTTCGTGCGGGCTTGACGCGCGCGCGTTGAGGCCACGCACACGTCGAAAGAGGAGCCCGAAAAGTTTCTCGTCCCAGCTCACAACGAATGCTCGAATCTCTCGCAATGCGAGATCAGAACGACAAAGCAACCAAATCGACGAGTGCCGCCAGCGTATCGGAGTCGTCCGTAAGTGGCTCGACGATGGCGACGCGTGCAGCAAGGCGCATAGGAATTTGCGCGACCGAAAGTTTCCCCGCGTGAATGAGACAGCGCGTGGAGACCGTCTCTACCAACGCAAGCTCGGACATCTTCCGTACCTTGCTCGCGAAGGCGACGAGTCGTTGCGCCACGGCCTGCTCCACGCCCGCCTCGCGACGAACAACTTCGCATTCAATGTCTGGAGGTGGGTAGTCGAAGCTCATGCACACAAAGCGCTGCTTCGTGGAGGCTTTTAGGTCCCGTCCCGCGCGCTGATAGCCGGGGTTGTAACTCGCGACCAGCATGAACTCGGGCGGCGCAGCGATCTGTTCGTTGAGTCGATCGAGGAAGAGCTCGCGACGATGATCGGAGAGTGGATGCAGAAGCACGATCACGTCCGGGCGAGCTTCGGCGACTTCATCAAGATAGAGAATCGCGCCTTGTCGCACAGCGCTCGTGGCGGGTCCGTCTTGCCAGACCGTGTCGCCGCCGCGTATGAGCCAGCGGCCGAGCAGATCTGCTGAAGTCGTGTCCTCGTTGCAAGCAACCGTCACGAGCGGACGCCCGAGCGCGTGCGCCATCGCTTCTACAAACCGTGACTTGCCGCTGCCCGTCGGGCCTTTGAGAAGCATCGGTAGGCGATTCGCGTGAGCGCGAAGGAAGACCTCGCGCTCATGCCCGACGTCCCGATAGTATGGAGCTGCTGCGGTCACGTTCGATCTATTCTGCGGGCTCGAGCACCTGGTCGGGCGGCGGCGCTTCAGCGTCCGCCGAGGGCTTCGCACCTCCGCTTAGCTCACCCACCGGCAATCCATAGCGCATGAAATCCCAGATGAAGGCGATGATGCCGAGTGAGAACAAGCTGGCGGCGAGGATGAGTCCCCAGAAGTGCACTTCGATCTCGTGCTGCACCGCCAAGAAGTCCATGCCAACGCGCCTTTCGAGCACGACTTGGCTCACACCTGCGACACCAAACGCGAGCGTCATCGCGATCATGCCGATATTGGATGTCCAGAAGGCAAATACCGCACGCGGCTTGTCGTAGAGCTTGCGGCCGGTGAGCTGCGGCATCGCATAGACGATCATCGCGAGCACGATCATCGCGTACGCACCCCAGAACGCCATGTGGCCGTGCATCGCTGTCACGAGAGTTCCGTGCGTGTAGAGATTAACTCCGGGCAAGGTGTGCGCGAATCCGAGGAAGCCAGCGCCGACGAACGACATGACGGCACAGCCGACGGTCCAACTTAGTGCGACGCGGTTTGGGTGTTGTCGACCGCCTTTGCGTGCCGTCGAGATTGCCCATATGGCCATGCCTAAGAATGCAACGGGCTCAAGCGCGCTGAAGACACCGCCCACGATCAACCAGTAACGAGGCGTGCCGATGAAGTAGTAATGGTGGCCGGTGCCGAGAATGCCAGAGAGGAACGTGAAGCCGACAATCACGTAGAGCCACTTCTCGAGTACCTCGCGATCAATGCCGGTAAGCTTGATCAGTAGATACGCAAGGATTGCTCCCATGATGAGCTCCCACACGCCTTCAACCCAGAGATGGACGACCCACCAGCGCCAATAGGAGTCGACGGTTTGATTGTCCGTCGGAATCATACCGGGCAGGTAGAGAAGCGCCGCCATCAAGAGGCCGAAGAAGAGCACCATCGCGGTCGTGGATCGGTGCGCTGCTTTCCAGATCGTCATGCCGATGTTGGCGATGAAAAGCAGGACGTCGACGACGACGAGGTAGTCAAGCGGGCGGGGAATCTCGAGGAACTTGCGTCCCTCCCACCAGTTGAAATGAAAGCCGATGATGGCAGTGACGCCCACGACGACGAGCGCGATAAGCTGCACATACGCAAGCTTCGGCCACATCAGTTCGCGATTGCATTCATCCGGAATGATGTAGTAGGCGGAGCCCATGAAGCCGGCGAGCAGCCACATCACGAGGAGGTTCGTGTGCGTCGCGCGGGCTGCGTGAAACGGGATCACGTTGTGCAGTCCGTCGAAGCCCGCATGAGCAAAGCCCATGATGAAGCCGTAGACGATCTGTAAGACGAACAGGAGCATGCAGGTCGCAAAAAACCAGTAAGCGACGCGTTGCGATTCGTATTTCACGGTGCACCTCCTTCAGTCGGCGACGGCGCGGCGGGTTGAGCAGGCACGGGCTCCGCAGGCATATTTCCCGCGGCCGCAGCCGCGCGTCGCAGTGATAAGAACGCGACAAGCTCGTGAATCTGGCCCTCGCTTAGCGGCAAGCGCGGCATGCGCGTGTTTGCCCGAACGGATTGCGGATCACGCAGCCATCGTTCGAAATAGGCAGCGTCGAAGCGTTCGCCTACGCGGTCGAGCGCGGGTCCAACGTTTCCGCCTTGCCCTCCGAGGGCGTGGCACGCAACACAAAGCTGGTTGAACACTTGCGGCCTATCATCCGTTCGCGCAACTGAGCCCACAGCGCCGGGAGCCGCGATGGGAGTGAGATGCGGCGTGGCAGGGAATCCGTTGAGGTCCACCGTCCCGGCCCACTCGAAGAACGCGACGAGATCCGAAATCTGGTCTTCGCTGAAGTGGTAGTTCTGCATGTTGCGCTCGCCGGGATACATCGCTTGCGGGTCGCGGATCATCGCTCGAATGAAATCGGGACCGCGACGCGTGTACACGCGGGTGAGCTCAGGCGCGTAGTAGGCTCCTTCACCGAAGAGCGTGTGGCAGCCCATGCAGTTGCTGGAGTCCCACAGGTTCTTACCCCGCGCGACCGCAGGCGTGATCCTATCGGCGTGCGTTTGGCCCGGTATCTTGGCGAATGTATCGACAGTCAGTCCCACGAACGCTGCGGAACAGAGGAATGTTCCTCCTATGAAAAACGCCTTCGCTCCTGACTTGGAAAGCATGCACGCTCCTTTCGCTGACCAGCGCCTGCGCGCGAGCGTACGCAAGGCTTGGGCAGGGCAGATTGACGGATGTCATCCATCGCGTCAATATCATCGACGAGCATGCGACGGCCCCCTGTCGCAATCGCACGTTCAGTACCACTCTGCGTTGCACAAGCTGTTATGGACGCCACGGAGCAAGCAGACCGCGCGAGAAATGCGTTGAGCGAGGTTCTCGACCCGGAGCTAGGGATCAGTATCGTCGAGCTGGGGCTGGTGTACGACGTGCGTGTGCACGAGCAGCGTGTGGAGATCGATCTCACGATGACGAGTGCCGCGTGTCCTCTCAGCGAACAACTCATGGACGAGGTCGAGTCAAGGCTTCAGGCGCTCGACGCTTTTGACGAAGTCTCGGTAAATCTTGTGTGGGATCCACCGTGGTCACCTGACCGAATGTCGGAAGCCGCGCGACGCGATCTCGGGTGGTCGTAGAGATGCGGCCTAGCAGCATCACGTTTCGGCGTGCGCTTCTTTTAGCGGTGCTCGTCACGGTGATCACGGGGATCTTCGCGGGGCTCGCGCGGGTCGGAGTCTCCGTGCCGTGGGGCACAGCCCACGTGCTCGCGCACGGACCGCTGCTTGTACTGGGCGCGTTTGTAACGGTTATTGGTCTCGAGCGCGCGGTGGCGCTCGGGAAACACGCTGGCTACATGGTTCCAACCCTTGGAGCTTCAGGAGCCATCCTCACGCTCGCGCATGTTCAGAGCGGCGCGTGGTTGTTTGTAGCGGCGACGCTGGCGCTGGTTGCTGTAAATGCGATGCTCGTTCGACGCCAACGCTCTGACTCGACGTTGCTCATGCTGCTCGGATCGCTTGTCCTTTTTGGCGGAACGCTTGCCTGGGCTCTCAAACGACCGATCTTCGAAGTCGTGCACGCATGGATCGCATTCTTCGTGCTCACCATCATTGCGGAACGACTGGAGCTTTCTCGCCTCGCACCGACGCCTCGCTGGGCTGCACACATGCTGGTTGTGTTATCAGTCGTCGTGAGCATTTGCTCAGTCGCGAGCATTTTCGACGACAAGGTCGCGGGCCGCCTGACTGGGTGCGCGTTCGTGCTTCTGGGCCTCTGGGGGATGCGATTCGATCTTGCGCGGCGCACCGTTTCGAAATCGGGTCTGCCACGCTATGCGGCGATCGCAGTGCTCCTGGCCATGAGCTGGCTCGTGGTTTCGGGCGCACTTTTTCTCAGCAATTCACGCCTGGTTGCGGGCTCTCTCTACGATGCCTCCCTCCACGCTGTGTTCGTAGGATTTGTCTTCTCGATGGTCTTCGCTCATGCACCGATCATCCTGCCAGCAGTCGCGAAGATTGAAATTCCGTTTCGTGCTGCCTTCTACTTCCCCCTTGTGCTGCTCCACACGGGACTGCTTGCGCGTGTCACAGGTGACGTAACGGATCATCTTAACTTGCGCGTCGCGGGTAGTGTCGCCAGCGCGAGTGCCTTGCCGATTTTCGCAGCGGCGGCGATTTGGGCGCGCATTCGCAAAGCAAAGCCGACGCCATAACCTCCTCGGCGGTCTAGGACACGAGACCCGACCGGAGTGCATCGAGACTGATCAACTGGATGCCATCTTCGCCGCGCGCAACAACTCCACGCTTCTCGAAGTCGGTGATCACACGGGACATGGTTTCGTGCCGGATGCCGAGCAACGCGGCCAAGTCTCGCTGCTGCAGTCCGTTTGGGATGGTGCTCAATACGGCTGGCGGGGCGAGGCAACTCGAAAGCGTGAGCAGTAGCGAGGCGACAGCACGCGCCGCGTCTTTCTGAGAACGGGCGTAGGAGATCATTTCTACGCGACGGGCGCTCGCCCCAAGAAGGGCAACGAGCTCGCGTACGTGATCCCCCCCTCCCGAAACCACATTTTCGACGACACGCACGGATAAGGCACAGATGAGAGCGTCGTTTGCGGCGTATCCGCTTATTGCGACACGCGAGTGCAACGGAGGAAGCGCTGCCGTCGTGAGCAGGCAACCGGGCCCGGCGACGTCGACGGACGATGTATCCCCGTTTTCATCGTTGATTTGACGCACGACGAACCCGCGCCGCACGAAGGCGTACGCATATTCAGTCTGCCACGTTGCAGGTAGAACCTGCCTTGCTTGAAGCGCGATGCTCGGCATCTGGCACCAGCCGCGGCCGCCGTGGACGAGCGACTCGAAGACATTCATCCGTTGTGCGGGACATCCAATGCAGACAGCGTCGTACGGAACGCTCGACCGCGTGTCGTTGGGCATAGTCGTGCAGTGTAGCTGTGCCAGCATTCGCGTTTGCATCGCGGCGTGCGTTTTCACATAACGCAGCTTATGCGCGTAGTGCAGGATGCGCAGTAGAGCGCGTGCAGCTTCTCGCGAGTAAATCGGTTTGGCACACGCATTGCTCGCACGAGGCGCATGCGTCCAGGACTTTTCGACTCGTCACCCTTCATGGTCTTTTGGGAGACCACGCAAGCATGCGACCTCGCTTGCCAGCATTGTCGAGCATGCGCCGTGGCGAATCGGCATCCCGACGAGCTGAGCACCGCGGAAGCGGAGCGCTTGTTGGGTGAAATCCATGGGATGGGTTGTCCCCTTGTCGTGGTCACAGGTGGGGACCCGGCGAAGCGCGATGACCTTGTGCATCTCATCCGTTTTGGCACGCAGCTTGGCTTGCGGATGGCGCTTACGCCGAGTGCCACGCCCCTCGTAACCGCCGAGCTGCTCAAACACCTCGCCGACGCCGGGCTCGCGCGCCTGGCAGTGAGCCTCGACGGTGCGACTGCGGCTGTTCACGATTCGTTCCGCGGAGTGTCGGGCTCGCACGCACGCACGTTCGAGATTCTCGAGCAATCGCGTGCCCTTGGACTTACCACGCAAATCAACACGACTGTGACCCGGTTGAATCGCGCAACCCTGAAGGAGATCGCGTCGCAGATCGCGCCCCTGGGTATCGAGCTGTGGGGAGTCTTTCTCGTCGTACCGACCGGGCGCGCCACTGAGAGCCAGGTGCTCGATGCCGACGAGGTCGAGAGCGTCCTTGAGGAGCTTGCTGACCTTTCGGAAACTTCGCCCTTTGACATCAAGACCACCGCCGCGCCGCATTTCAGGCGAGTCCTTCTGCAACGCAAGGTGAAGCGAAACGAGATCGCAGGCATCGCCGACGGCATCGGTCGCGCTCCGCGTGGCGTGAATGATGGTCAGGGCATCGCGTTCGTTTCACATTGCGGTGACATTTATCCGAGCGGCTTTATGCCGATCAAATGCGGAAACGTGCGCGTCGAAGGTCTCACGGCAACGTATCGCGAGCATGCACTCTTTCGTTCGTTGCGCGATGCCGACGTCCTCGCTGGTAAGTGTGGTGTGTGCGAGTTTCGACGCGTGTGCGGAGGCTCTCGCGCGCGCGCCTATGCCATGACCGGCAATCCTCTCGGCGAAGAACCTGCGTGCGCGTACGAGCCAAGGCGGTCGCCGCGCCAGCCGCTGGACGCTTCTCCCCAAAACAGAAAGCGACTGGTCGTTATTGGCGCGGGCATCTCCGGACTCAGTGCAGCCTATGCCGCGCTCAAGGCTTCGCCCGATTCCGATGTCACGCTGCTCGAGGCAAGCGCGCGCTCTGGCGGGCTCATCGAGTCAGAGCACGCGGAGCATGGTCTCTTGGTCGAGCATGGCCCCGACGGGTTGCTCGCGAGCAAACCGGAAGCGGTGGATGCCGCGAGCTCCTTCGGACTCGAGCTTATCGAGGGGGGGCCTGCTCCGCGCCGCGCATTCGCGCTCATGGACCATCGAATGACACCTCTTCCGGCGCGTCTCGGTAGCTGGAGCGCGCACGCGATCCTGGAATTGATGAATTCTCCGCTGCTTTCTTGGGCGGGCAAGGCACGCATCGCTATGGAGCCCTATGCCCCTCGCGCGCGTGAACGCTCGGATGAAAGTGTGCGCATGTTCTTCGAACGCCGATTCGGCGCTGAGCTTTTGGAGCGAGCGATCGAACCACTTTTGCGCGGCATCTACGGTGCACCGACGGATCAGCTCAGCATGCGTGCGATCTTCCCGCGCTTGTGCGCACTCGAAGAGGAATACGGCAGCATCGCGCTCGGGCTTACGCGTCAGCCCGCGGCGGCGCAAACGACAGGCGCGACGATCGTCTCGCTTCGCGATGGAATGTCATCGCTGCCAGACGCATACGCGGCGGCCCTGGGCGAGCGCCTGCGCACAGATACTCCGGTGCGTTCACTGCACCGGACGCCCGGCGGTCGCTGGCGAATCGCTCTCAAGCGCGGAGGCAGTGTCGACGCGGACAGTGTCGTTGTAGCGGCGCCACCATGGATTGCCGCACGGATGGTCGCGCCGGCGAGTGCGGATCTCGCGCATGAGCTTTCCGCAGTTCGCGCAAGTGACCTTGCTGTTGCAACGTTTGCATGGCGTCGCGACCAAGTGCCGCACAAGCTCGACGGTACGGGCTGGGTGACTGTGAGCACCGAACCTTCTGCGATCGCGGCGTGCACTTGGTCGAGTCGCAAGTGGACCGACCGCGCGGATGATGGCGTCGAGCTCTTTCGTTGCTTTATGCGCGAACCCTTCGGTGATCCCACCGATCTGGGGGCGGCCGCCCGGCGCGAGCTTCGTGAGCTTCTTGGAGTGACGGCGGATCCGCTTTACTCGCGCGTGCGCATTCGGCGACGCGTTCTGCCCATCTACGAGGTCGGCCACGCCGATCGTGTCCGGCGCATTGCAGACCTTGCACGTGAGCTACCGGGCTTCGCGCTCGCGGGCAACGCTTACGGAGGAATCGGCATCTCCGACTGCATTGCGAGCGGCACGCGCGCGTACGCGCAGGCAGTCGCGGCATGACGAGCGATCCCACTCGCGAGCTCATACCGCCCGCGTATCGAACGAAGGTTGTCGAGCCGATCGCGCGAACGACCATCGCGCAGCGTGAGCGACTGCTGCACGACGCAGGCCACAACGTATTTCATGTTCCTGCTTCGAGTGTCGCCGTAGACTTGCTTACCGACTCTGGCACAGGCGCGATGAGCGCAGCGCAGTGGGGCTCGATGTTCACGGCAGACGAGTCGTACGCCGGGGCCGCGAGCTTCGACAGATTTCGCGGGACGGTGTCGGAGATCACGGGGTTTGCGCACGTGCTGCCCACCCATCAAGGTCGAGCCGCAGAAAAGCTTTTGATGCGTGCACTCGTTCAAACGGGAGACGTAGTCCCCGGCAATGGGCACTTCGACACCACGCGCGCTCACATTGAGGCGCTTGGCGCTAGCGCTCTCGATTTACCTTGCGCTGCCAACGCTCGTTCAAGCACGGCGGCACCGTTCAAAGGCAACATCAACGTCAATGCACTTGCAGACGTGCTGAGCAGTGATGCGCGCGTACCGCTCGTGCTGATCACAATCACCTCGAACCGTGCGGGGGGGCAACCGGTGTCACTCGACAATTTGCACGAGACTGCCGCGCTCTGCCGCGAAGCGAATGTGCCCCTCTTTCTGGACGCAGCGCGCTTCGCGGAAAACGCAGCACTCGCTCAGCGTTCCGATGTGGAACTCAACGATAGCTCTCCCGCACATATCGCACGCGCATACTTCGATCTTGCTGCGGGTTGCACGATGAGCGCGAAAAAGGACGGGCACGGCAACATCGGGGGCTTTCTGGCATTGCGCGATGCGGCACTCGCCAAGGCGATCACGCCTTCTCTGATTCTCGACGAGGGCTTCATTACATACGGCGGGCTTGCAGGCCGCGACCTTGATGCAATTGCGATCGGCTTGCGCGAAGCGCTCGAACCGGACTATCTGCGCGAGAGGTTGCATCAGGTCGATGCTCTCTGGCAGATGCTTCACGCGTTGAACATTCCGCTCGTAGCCCCCGCCGGTGGTCACGCCGTCTTCATCGATGCGGGGCGATGGCTTGCGCACATTCCGTGGAACGAATACCCGGGGCAATCGCTGGTTGCGGCGTTGTATCGCACAGGCGGCGTGCGGGCATGCGAACTTGGCAGTCTGATGTTTGGGCTTTTACCGGACGGTACCGAACGGCGCGCGGAACATGAGTTTGTTCGACTCGCAATCCCGCGACGCGTCTACGGTCATGAGCACATGTGCTACGTAGCTGAGACGTTCGCGCGCGTTGCAGAGATGCGTCAATCGCTGCGTGGATTTCGAGTCACGTCGATGAACGAGCCGCTGCGCCACTTCATGGCGAAGCTTGCACCGCTCTGACACGGGTTCAGAACTGCACCGTGCGAGCGACGTAGTCACGCTCCGCTATCATCGGACGCGCGCGATAGAACTCCCGCCACAAGTAGAGGTAGCCTTCCTGCAAGGCTTCTGGGCTGAGCTGCGCGGGTTCAAAGACAACGTTCGCGTCGTTGTATCGCCCCCAATGTTGGTGAAGGATACGTCCTTGCGCAAGTAGTCGTGTCCACGCTGGCGTTCCCGGATAGGGTGTAAAGATTGCGAACTCCGCCTTGTCGACTCCGGCGCGACTCGCAAACTCCAGCATTCGGTCGAAGGTGCCCTCGTCGTCGTCTTCATTGCCGACGAGAAACGAAGTGTATGGATCGATGCCTTCGTCCTTCGCGCGCTTGATACACTCCGTGGCCTTCGCGAGCGCCGCGGGATCTTTACCGGTGAATGCGCGTCGCGTGATCGTGTCAAAGCCGCCCACGAGATAGAACATGTTCATTCCCGCGTCGCGAAGGCGTGCAAATACGCTCGCGGGCGTGGCGAGAACCATGGGCATACTGATGCCGACGTAGCTCATCTTGGCCGGTGTCGGACGCAGCTTGATGATGTCGCAGAACTCTGAGAGGTGACGAAGGGCACCTGCCGTGGGAAAGAAGCTCGTGTCCTCCGTTAGCGATGCTAACTTCCCCTTCGCATTAACAGCATCCACGACTCCGAGTACATGCTGCATCGGCACGCTTCGAAGCTTTCTCCCCATGCTGAGCGGTATCGCGCATGCATCGCACTTCAACGGGCAACCACGCGAGAGCTGCACGGGGTAGTCGTCCGGATGGTACGCCGCATTCTCTTTCGCGAGGTAGAGATCGATGCGAGGCAATGGCAGCGCATCTAGGTCGAGCTCACCGTCGTGCTTGTAGATGCGACGCAATTCTCCGCGCCTCGCATCGTCGAGAAGCTCCGCCCACACGCCTTCGCCTTCTCCGATAACTACCGCGTCAAAATGTGCAAGCGCTACGTCGGGCATGGTCGATGCGAAGATGCCTCCAAGTACCACCGTGCGACCGCGAGCTCGAAACTCGCGCGCGAGCTCGAAGGCCCGTTCAGCAGAGGGCGTGAAGCAGGAGATAGCGACAAGATCGACGTCGTCATCAAAACCCACGTCCTCGATCCTGTCGTCGCGAAAGTCGAACTCGACATTGGCAGGCGTCACCGCAGCCATATAGGCGATCCCGAGTGAGGGCGGACCGAAGTACTCGTTGCAGGGAACGCACTCTTTCAGCTCGGGATGGTCATCGGCGTGGCGCCGAAAAGCCGCGTATAGAAATCGAACCTTCATGGGAAAACCTCGTCTGCGCCTGTGAGCGGCGCATTGAATTCACGTTCGTCGAGGAGCGCTACGCATACGTCGCGAACCGCACGCTCATCGACTGACGACTTCCAAACGTGCGCGAGTGACTCCGTTGCACGTCGTGTAAGTGCCTGCACCGCGTAGGCGCGCAGCGCGGCAGTACTCGCGTCTGCGGAATGCGCTACAGCGCGTGCAGCGGTCAGGTACACAACTGCCTTGGCAATGCGCGCCAAGACGAGCTGATGGCGCAAGACGCGCACACCCATGTCGGCGCGCACCGTCTCACAGACCGTTTGCAGACGCTCAACGGCTTCCACAAATTGCTCGCCGATGAACGCGCTAGCTTGACTTAGCTCGTGCTGCAAACTCGGTGACGCGAGCCAGTCGACTCCGATACGCTGCAGCAAGACATCGTTGGCTCCTTCGAAGATTCGCGTCACACGACAGTCGCGCAACATGGCGGGCAACCCCGTGTCCTCTATGAAGCCCAGAGCCCCGTGCAGCTGAATTGCTCGATCTACAGCGTCGAATGCGGCCTCGCTCGAAAACACCTTCGCTATTGCCGAGGCTAAATGAGCGGGTTCGTTCCCATCAATTCTGCGCGCGGCCTCGAGGACCAGTGCGCGCGAGGCCGCATCGCAAACGGCGATGCTTGCGAGATGCTCCCTCACCGAATCAAAGTCCGCGAGCCGTCGACCAAATTGCCGACGCGCGCGTACGTGCGCTTTGGCTGCATGCAACGCTGCGCTTGACGTGCCGACACATCCTGCCGACATCAGCGTCCGCCCCCAAACGAGCGCGTTGTGCGTGACAGCGACTCCTTCGCCGAGCTCGCCGAGAAGATGATCGCGAGGCACGCCTACCAAGTCGAAATGGATCGATGTGGTCGACGAAGCACGAAGCCCGAGCTTGTCTTCTTCCGCGCCGACAGTTACACCTGGCGCGTCTGTCGGAACAAGTACGACTGAGTGGCCGCGCACTGCATCGGCTTTCGGTGATCCAACGAGCACCGTCACCACCGAAGCGAGCCTGCCATTTGTCACGTACGCTTTCTCACCTGAGAGACGATATCCACCGGCGCCGCGCGTGAGCGTGGTCCGAATGGCGGTCAGGTCGGATCCGGCTTGAGGCTCCGTCGCCGCGAAAGAGGCGATGGCATCGCCAAGCGCAAGTCTGGGCAGCCACTCTTCCTGTGCGGCACGTGTGCCGTGCGCGACTAACGGGCGCGTTCCCAAGCCATTGTGCAGACCGATGCACGTCGCAAACGATCGATCGTGCACCGCTATGTCTTCGATGAGGCTGCACGTGACTCGCGCTCCTAGCTCAAGGCCACCGAAAGCCGAGGGTAGCGCTAGACCAAATAGCCCGAGCTCTCCGGCGCGCACGAGCAGCGTTTGCGGTAGAGAGCCAGCCTGCTCGAATTTGCGCCGATCAATTTCGGCACAGAGGAAGCGGGAAAGCTGCGTTCTTAGCAACGCCTCCTGCCGAATTTCATCACTCCTCTGACCCGTCGACGCTGCTTGCGCGCTACACATGAGCGGGCGTGCTTATGTCTCGACGTGCGGCGATACACCGCTCGAGGAACGTGCATGCGTCGTCGACGGTCACTATACCGAGTGCTTCTTCGAGCTCGAGGTCGACCGAGAAGCGCTCGCTGAGCGACGAAAGCAACTCGAGACTGCCCAATGAGTCCATTCCTAGGTCCTCGCGCATACGTGTCGCGCCATTCACTTTTGATGGATCGATCTCCACGATTTCCGCGACCAGAGCGCGCACTTCTTCTTCGATTGTTCGTACGGTCGAGCTAGTCATGACCACTCCTTGGTATTACTCACGCGTGCGGGCACGAATCGATGCCTCGCCAACCATTCGACCGCGTCGTCGAGTGATTCCAGCAGCGGTCGAAATTCCGCGGCCAGCTCCTTTCGAGCGCGCTGAGACGAAACAGGGCGACCGCTGATCACCACATCCACGAGCTCGCGCGGGACCGCGACGCGGTGATGCAATCTCTCTGCCCGCAGCTCGTCCTCATCCGCACGTGCTCGTGCGCTCGCCGCATCGAGCCATACTCTCGGCGCGCGACCGCCGTACCGGTCCACAAGAAGATGAACAAGATCCCGCAGCTGCATCGAGTGCGCGGAAAGGCAGTAGCGGTCAGACGGTGTCTTTGCGCTTGCAGCGATGGCGTGCGCGCGGGCCACATCGCGCACATCGGCAAGGTTGACAATACCATCGACCATCCAGGAGAGTTGCCCGTTGAGGACCGCGACTAACAGGCCTGC
Organism: Sandaracinaceae bacterium; assembly: GCA_016712745.1. GTDB lineage: Bacteria > Myxococcota_A > Polyangia > Polyangiales > JADJQN01 > JADJQN01. Next base: position 525,723 of record JADJQN010000003.1, on the reverse strand, counting down.
TGTGCCGAGTCGAAGATCCCAAGGACCCACGCATCCGCCGGGCAGCATCGTCACGACGTCGAGCCCGAGTGCGCGCGCTTCGTCGCATGCCTGCTCCATGTGCCACTTTACGTTTCGATAAACGCTGTCAATAGGGGCACGCCGCGTTCGCGAGCCTTCGTCAAGCCAGCTGGCGTTCATCTTTGCTTCCAGCGTGCCCGTTGTGGACGTATAGAGGACGCGCGGCACTCCTGCGGTGCGGGCTGCGAGTAGCACATTGCGCACGCCCATTACGCCCCGCTGCCGCGCATCGGGAAGATTCGTCGAGTAGCGAGGGTAGTAGCCGCCACAATAGACCACGACATCGTGGTCCATCATCACCTGCGTGAGCGCGTTCGCATCCTCCACGCTTGCATCGATCAACGCTACCGGGCGCTTTCGCACGAGGAGCGTCACACTCGACTTGCGACGGGTGACCGACACTTCAAAATTCGCCTCGAGAAGTGCATCGACTACGTGGATGCCGATGAATCCCGTACCGCCGATCACGAGCGCGCTCTTCATGAGGCACGTCCTTCGGTCCATCGCATCGCGCACTCGGCGTGCCTGATCTTGCCGCTGGTCGTACGCGGAATCGCGGAGACCGGCCACACGCAGACTGAGTCGGCTCGGACGCCCGTAGTCGCCAGAAGCTCGGCTTTCACTTCAGCAGCAAGTGCTTCGCGAAGCGCTTCCGTGCGCACACGCGATTCGCACACGACGATAAGATCCTCCGTCCCACTTTTTGCGTTTGCCACGCCGAAAGCTGCGGCCGACAGCACGCCTGCGACTTGCTCGACAACGCTCTCAATATCGGCCGGATACACATTGCGCCCGCTCTTGACGATCATCTCCTTTGCGCGCCCGACAACGAAAAGCACGCCGTCATCTACGTAGCCCAGATCACCCGTATGCAGCCATCCGTCACGCAGCGCATCCGCGGTTGCTTCCTCCCTACGAAAGTAGCCGTCCATAAGACCCGGACCACGCACGCAGATTTCTCCGACGACGCGAGCCTCGATCGCCGAGCCGCGTTCGTTCGCAATGCGAACTTCGGTGCCGCGCACCGGCCGCCCGACTGAGAGGACGGAGCTTGCCGACGCTTTAATGGAGGCGCGTACGCGCTGCCCGGGACTGAGCGACTCGCATTCAACATGCTGTGTCTTGGGGGCTGCACCGACGGGCGGAAACGTTACCGCGAGTGTCGCTTCCGCCAAGCCATACACGGGCATGAATCGGTCGCGCGAAAACCCCGACGTAGCGTAGCAAGCAGCAAAGCGATCGAGCGTTCCCTCCCGCACGGGCTCCGCTCCCGAAAGCGCCGCCCGCCAAGAGTCCAGCCGAATGGACTCAGGCTCCACGCCTCGCCGCGCACAGAGCTCGTACGCAAAGTTTGGCGCAGCGGAAACGGTGCCGCGCACACGCGAGATGCGCTCAAGCCAGCGACGCGGCTGCATTACGAACGAGTCGGGTGACATCAGATGCATGGGATACGGATGACAAATGGCCGTGACGAACACACCAATGAGTCCCATGTCGTGGAACATCGGAAGCCAGCTCACGCCGATGTCGTTCTCGTCGATCGCGAGTGCGTCGCGAATGCACGCCGCGTTGCTCACGAGTGCACGGTTCGACACGGCAACGCCTTTCGGCTGTCCAGTCGTACCCGACGTGTACTGCAGCAGCGCGAGCTCGCGGGGGGCAACGGATGGCAGAGCAAACGGCGCAGCGTGCGCAGCCTCAATTTCAGCCGGCGTTACGATGGATGCACGCGTGGTTGTGAACCTTGTGACACTGGCCATCGCGGCGCGAAGTCGCTCTGTCGTGACGATGCAGCTTGGCTCAGCATCGTCCACGACGTTCGCGAGTATCTCCAGGTAGCGAGTCGGTGCGCCAAAGGTCATCGGGCAGGCGAGCGGAACCGCCACCGCCCCAAGCAACTGAACACCCAAAAAGCCCTGTACAAACGCATTGGATGTGGGAAGCAGCAGCACCACCCGATCGCCGCGCGCCACACCCAGCGCGTGAAAAGCCCGCGCCCAGTGAAGTGCCCGTTCTCGAAGAGTCGGTCCATCGAGACACTCGTCGCTGAGCCCCAGATGCAACGTCAAGAGCGGACCATGCGCAGCGCCCAGTGCTTCGATGGCGGCTGCCAACGAGTCATGACGCGTGAGCGACGCGGGTGCGCCAGACAAGTGGGAAGAGCTGTCCCCTCTGAGATCGTGCGAGCTCGGGTTACTGTGCGCCATCGGGCCGAACTATGACCACGCAGGCGCAGCGCCCACTTGATCCGGATCAACTCATCGCGCTGGCTTCGGCTCGAAGCGCGCTTGAAAGAACCGCAAATACTTCGGTTCATATGTCATGCGCAGCCCGCGAATACTGTCCCGACGCTGAAACACATCTTCGACGCTTTCGGCCGTGACGTCGCAGTGCGCTTGCGTATACACCCGGCGGGGAAACGTCAGGCGTACGAGCTCAAGCTTCGGCGTATTGTGCTCGCCGGTTTCGACGTTTCGACCCGCGGAGACGATCCCGCGCTCCATGGTCCGAATTCCCGACTCGCGATAGAGCTCAGCAGCGAGCGCCTGTGCAGGAAATTCCGTTTGCTCAAGATGCGAAAGAAATCGGCGCGCGTCGATGAATATCGCGTGACCGCCCGTCGGTCTCACGATGGGGATTCCGACGCTGAGCAGCAGGTCCGCCGTATACTGAACTTGCCCGATTCGCGCCTCCATATGAGCGTCTTGAACGGCTTCTTCGATACCCCGTGCCATCGCTTCCATGTCGCGGCCCGCGAGCCCGCCGTACGTGTGGAGGCCTTCGAAGAGCACGACTTGGTTGCGAGCTTCCTCGAACACGGCGAAGTCGTTGAGCGCGAGAAAGCCGCCGATGTTGACACAGAGGTCCTTCTTGCCGCTCATCGTGCAGCCATCCGTCAGGGAACACATCTCGAACAAAATCGACGCGATCGTGCGATCGGCGCAACCCGCTTCGCGCTTCTTGATGAAGTGGGCGTTCTCCATCGCGCGCGTGGCATCCAGAATCACGCGGATGCCGTGCGCCGCCGTGAGTGCACGAACCGCACGCAGGTTCTCGAGTGATACTGGTTGGCCGCCCGCCATGTTCACGGTCGCTGCGACCGAGACGTACGGAATCTTGCTCGGGCCGACTTGATGAATCAATGCCTCGAGCTTCGTGAGATCGACGTTTCCTTTGAATGGCACTTCACACGCTGGATCGTGTGCTTCGTCGACAATCACATCCACGAAGCGCCCCCCTGCGAGTTCTTGATGCGCGCGTGTCGTGGTGAAATACATGTTGCCGGGCACCACGTCGCCGTCGCGGATCAACACACGCGAAAGAATGTGCTCGGCACCGCGTCCTTGATGCGTAGGGATGAGGTATTTGTAGCCGTAGTACTTCTGAACCTGCTCTTCCAAATGATAGAAGTTCGCGCTTCCTGCGTACGCTTCGTCGCCCAGCATCATGCCCGCCCACTGGACATCGCTCATCGCGTTTGTGCCGCTATCGGTCAGCAGGTCGATGTAGACCTGATCGGATCGCAGAAGAAAGGTGTTGAATCCAGCCTCGGAGATGAATCGCTCACGGTCCTGAGCGGTGGTCATCTTGAGCGGCTCGACCATCTTGATCTTGAAGGGCTCCGCCCAGGCACGTCGTGTGAGTCGCATGGCTCGGTTCTTACAACTCGCGGCGCACGTCTGGCGTGTGAATTGTCAATTCACTCTGTGGAAAGTGATCTATGCGGCGAGAAGTCCGACCGCGAGAGCGTGCAAGGTACTGCCGAGCATGACGAAGACGTGCCAATACGCGTGCATCCAGCGCTTGTGTTTCGCGGAGTAGAACGGCACCCCGGCTGTATAGGCGATGCCACCTAGCATCAGAAGCGTGAGGACGGGTCGCGACAGGGACTGCCACATCGCGGGCAATCCAAGGACCCCGATCCATCCGGTTGCTAGGTAGAGCAGGAGCGACAGCCGCTTCCGTTTTCGTAGCGGCGATACCTCGACGATGATCCCGACGCTCGCGAGACACCACACCCCGCCGAGCAGCCATGTGGTGGCTGCACCTGGGTTTCCAAGCAATGCGAACGGCGTATACGTCCCAGCAATTAGAAGGTAGATCGCGGAGTGATCAAGCACGCGCCAGAACGTTTTGGCTTGAGCGCCATGATGGGGAATCGCGTGATAGATGGCCGAACACGTGTAAAGCAACAGGAGTGATCCCCCAAAAAGACTTAGCGCAACGAGCTCGACGAGTGGAGCGGAGCGCGAAACGGCGCGCGAAATCAAGACGACCAACGTCGCCAGCGAGAACAGAGCCCCCGCCGCATGCGTGGTCGAATGAACGAGCTCCTCGTGACGTGTCGGAACCAAGGGCAAAGTCGTCGCGCTCATCTGCGCAGCGTGCGCGCGTCACGCGCAGGTACGGAATCATAGAATCGTCACAGCTCGTCACAAGATCGTCAGAAAGCGTATGCAGCAAATCTATGCGTGGCTGTGTTGTGGGCTCGCGCTGGTTACGGCCTGTCGCTGACAGGTGGTTAGGATTCGACATGCGTCTGCGCGCGATCGATGCGAAGCAGCGGCCCGCTCTCGCTGGTGACACGCTCGATCGATCCGTGCCCTGGCGCCCGAGGCTACGGCGGGTAGGGGCCTTGGTAGCTTGTCTGCCTCACTGCGCGGGACCAGCGTCGGCCGCCGCCACTTAGGACTTCGCTGTAGATTCTTCCGTTCGCCATGTGCAGGACGCGTCCGGCGGCGACGACAAAGTACGGCGAAAAGTCGCCGATGTTCACCCGCGGACTATCGCGACCGCTGACGAGATCGTAGACGTGTACGGTCGTCGGCAGAGGCTCATTGGCGGCAGCGGTCGCAAACATCAAGTACTCGCGGTCGTTTGAAAACATGGCGAAGAGTTGCGGAGCTGATCGTGCGAAAGGCGCAAGTTCGCGCTGGTCAGCATGACCTCGCCTCTCGATACGCACCGATTCGATTGCGTCCGTAGACTCAGCACGCACTGTGACGTCGACGCCTGAAACCGTGAACGGGCCGACGACCATCGGCGCTGCGAGGCCTGGCCATGAGTCACTCTGCGCGGGATCTAGTGCAGGAGATACGACCGAAGTCGCAGGCACCGGCTCCACGCGATGGCCAGTCTCTATGTCCACCGCAATCTCACCTGAGCGCGAAGTCGCGGCGACCGAGGCTTCCATCTCCGGAGTGGGCGCAGCGCCGCCAACATAGCGGCGTGCGGCCGACCACCGCAGAACGGCAACAGAGTTCTCCATGCGCACCACGCGCACGGTGAAGCTCCATCCGAGGCCTGCGTTGGGCGTGACCATTCCCGCGCCGGGCAGCGGGATCGGATCGCAAAGCACGCGCGTGCGTCCGTTCGCTGCGCTAAGCACAATCAGGCGCAGCTCGTTTTCTGCGCTCTCGCGCCATGCCAAAAGACGCCCTTCGGATGCGGCGAGAGGAACCATCGCGGCATGTGTCCAAAATCGCACGCGACCGGTGCGCACGTCGAGCGCGTCGATCTCGTCTGCGGCAGCCATCATGATGTAGACCAGGCCCGCCGCACGATCAACGATGACTCCATCTTGCAGTGCGTAGACTCCGATGTCGCGCGTGCGCTGCGTGCGCTGTGCGTGCCCGACCGACGTGGATGTCATTAGCGCGGCGTTAATCAAAAGCGCACGCCTAGATGCAAGTCCAAGCCTCATGGAGCGTTGGACCATCGCGGCGTCGATTTCTTAGATAGTATTTGCGCCATCGAAGCCGTCATTAGTCACTGGCGCTGCGTAGCAACCAGATCGCCAGCGTGCCAAAGACGATCGCAAGGCCCGCGAACACGATGATGAGTTTTACGGTGGTCGTCATCCGTGCGCCGGGGCGCGTTGTGTCGTTTGGCTCATTCGGTTGAACGAGCGATGTTTCCGCTTCGATGGTCTTGGCCATCGCCACCGCGTCGTGGCTTTTGCGCGGTGGTGGTACTGGGCTTGGCACGGGCGAAAGCTGACGTCGCAGGTCTCGCACATCGGTCACCCCGCTCCGCGGTTCGTAACTCGCCTCTTCGTAGCCGAGGGTCGGGCCAAAGGTGCCGCGCACGCGCGTGCTTGCGAACGGGATTAGCGCAGTCGCCAGCGCCCGCGCCGTGGTGTAACGCAGGGCTGGATCTTTGTTCATCGCGCGCTGCACGATGTCCACGACTTCCATCGGAACATGCGGCGCGGCGGCATCGAGCGGCAAATACTCGCCGTCACAGATCAAGCGCACGAGTACGATGAGCGATGCGCCATCAAAGGGTTTGGTTCCCGCGAGCGCCTCGTAAAGCATCACGCCCATCGAGTAAACGTCGGTGCGCACGTCGACGCTTTTAGAATCATTTGCTTGCTCCGGCGACATGTAATAGGGCGTGCCCATGAAGGTCGACGACTGCGTGAGATTGGCCTCGCCTGATAGTTTGGAGACACCAAAATCGAGCAGCGTCGGCGTCACTGTGCCGTCGCGACTCTTCGCAAGGAAAACATTCTCCGGTTTCATGTCGCGATGAATGATGCCTTCGTCGTGGGCCGTCGCGAGCGCGAGCAAAATCGGCACCATCATGTCTGCGGCTTCCTTCACGGGCACAGGGCCGCTTTGGGTAATGCGATCCGCGAGCGATTCGCCCTCGAGCAGATCCATGACCAAGTACGGAATTCCATTCTCGACGCCGACGTCAGCTACGTCGACGGCATTGGGATGACGGATCCGAGCTGCCGCGCGACCTTCACGCACGAAACGCGCAACGAAGTCGGCGTTCATCGCAACTTCCGGCTTGAGCGTTTTGATGGCGACGCGTTTGCGCAGCGTGCCGTGACGCGCCTCCCAAACGATGCCCATTCCGCCTTCGCCAATCTTGCGAACTATCTCGTAGCTGCCGAGTAGCGAACCGAGGTTGATTGCGGCCGGCAATCCGTACCCGAGCCGAGGGCTTATCTCGGGGCCGGCGTTTTCGTCGTCTGCCGTGCTCATCGCGCGGAAACGAGAATCACGCAGACTCCGAAAGCCGTCAATCGATACGGCGCGTGTGTCCTATTCCGCGCCTTAACTTGCCCATATTCTGCGGCGCATTCGTCTGCGCCAGTTGTCGTGTCGGTGGAGCTGAGGGGGATCGAACCCCTGACCTCGTGAATGCCATTCGCGCGCTCTCCCAGCTGAGCTACAGCCCCGTATTTGAACTACATCAGTTGCGTGCGGTCTTCTTTCCTTTTGTGGGACCCGACTTCTTCTGGGTCTTCTGATCTTCAGTCGAACTAATGAGCCGCTCCATCAACGGACGCAGGCGAGTCGGCGTCGGCAAAGTGCCCTCGGACAGCATCGCGTAAGTAGCCTCGCCAAGCTCGGTCATGAGCTTCTTGCGATCGGTCGCTGGACCTGTCGCGCGAGATGCCTTTGTGATGCTTGCTTTGGCGCTCACTTATATACTGGCTCCTGCCCAAAAAGAGACGCGGGAAGTAGCACCCGACTTTGGCCATGTCAACGCAATCCCCCGGTTTTTTGACGGTTTAGCTAGGGTACGCGAGGGTCATGGAACGCGCCTCGCGCCAGAGCCATGAACTCCTTTCGTCTCAACGTCTTGCGCCAAGCCGCGAGCGGGCTCCTGCTCGCTTGCATGGCCATGCTCGGCGCGTGCGTGTGGCGCGACGATCTAGCGTTGCTGCATTTGGTCTCCGTCGAATCGGTCCATCGTGAAGGCGGCGAGGTGCTGCGCCTACACGGCCTCGGCCTTCCCCTTGGGCGTGCCGGAACGGTCACGTGGACCGGCACGCTAAGGAAGCCAGGCTTGCCTTCGCGCAGCGTAGTCGCCCGCACTCAAGGTCGTGTTGTTGCGATGGAGGTGCTGGAGGTCCCGCTTGACACCGAGGCGATGGCGCTCTTTTGGGGCGGCGGCACCTTCGACGGGAGCGTGCGCGCGGCTTTCGATGCGCGCATTGGGGGCGCGGAGATTTCTGGTTCCCTCGACGAAGTGCGCGTTTGGATACGCGGCGCAAGTGTCGAATCATTGCCCAAAGCTCTCGCGCACGCTCGTCGGGCGCGCGCGTTCGCAACTTTCGCGGGCATGACTGTGGCTGACGAAGAAGCCCGGGGTGGTGGAGTGCGCATCGAAAGCGTGCAGGGCACAGGCGCTGCGGCACGCGCAGGCATACTCGCCGGTGATGTCGTGATTGAAGTCGACGGCGCTGTCGTCGACGGCGTATCGAGCTTCTTGCCGCAGCACAACGCCGATCGCGTGCAACTTCGTATTCGCCGGCCGGGAGAAGTCGCCGTTGTCTCGGCGTGGATCTCCCTTGGCGGATTTGAGAATCAGCCGCCGCGCTCCGATCTGTGGCTTGGTCTCGCGCTACTCGCGTTTGGTTTGGGCACCACGCTCTGCTTTGGACCAAGCACTCGCGCGTCGCGAACGGCAATCGACCGGATGCGCGAAGCTTGGGTCACACGCGACCTTGGGCTTTCGCTTCTGCCCGCGCTCTTTGCGGTGAGAGTCGCGACAACAATCATCATCGCCAGCGAACTCGCGCCCTTCGCGCAGCACGTTTGGCTATGGGCTCTGGCTGCGGTGAGCGCGCGCGCGGCGGCGCGTTTGGCTCGGCGCAGCGCACTTCGATCGCGTGCCCTGTACCGCTTTCTCATCGACGACCTGCTGGCTTGCGCGGCGATATTGATACTGGGTTCGCTGGTGGGCACCGAGGCCATTCGAAGCTTCAGCTCTCTGCAAGGCGAGAGCGTTTGGACGTGGTTTGCATTGCGCAACCCGGCGGCGCTTCTTTGTGCATGGATTTGCATCGAGGCCTCCCTCGTTGGAACGTATCGCGAGACCCCCGATGCTGATGGCCGGTTGGTGCAGGTCGTCGATCGCGCGCACAGGGCCATCTTCGCGGGCCTGATTGTCGTCATGTTCTTCGGCGGGGTGCACGCTCCTTCGTTCCTCGATGGGCATGTGCGTTGGCAGTGGATGGTAAGCGCCGGCGTATTCGCATTCAAAGTCTGGTGCGTAGCCGCTCTTTCCGATCGTCTGCGCACAGCAGCGCCAGTGCGTGCGCGGGTGCTCGCCGCGTGCACCGTGATTTGCACGCTACTCGTCGTAGGGGTTGTGCATCTGCAGCTGTCGCCCGTCGTTGACACCCTCGTTGCTCAGCTGACGAGTGCGGGTGCCGCACTATTGCTCGCGTGGGGTTTGCTGAGTGCTTACCGCCAGCGCGAGCGCAGCAAGATGAGCACGTCTTCAGGTTCTACGCCGGCGCCGTCGGCGATGGAGCGCGGCGCCGATATGCTCGGCTCGGCCGTTTCATCGTCGCTGTCTTAGTCGTCTTCGTGTACGACGGAGCGTCGCGAAAATACGCCACCGGTGAAGGCATCAAGCAATGCGGTCGCCTCGGCGATTCGCATGGCGTGTTCGAGGTCTTCGCTGCCCGCCATATCGCGCTCAAGTTGCATGCGGCGACGCTCGAAGTAGATATGCACAACCCCACGCAAAAGCTCGTTGCGTTGTGCAACAAGGGCGCGTTCTTCGCGCAGCAAATTTCCCTCTTCGCGCGCGAACATCAGGCGGTCCAAGCGAAAGTAGAGCAAGGCCTCGAACGCGAGTTGATTCGCGGTGCTGTAGTTGGTGCGATCGATCTCCGCCCCCTGATACGCATAGAGGTCTTGCCCGATGCCGCGCCGCATCCCGAGGCGTGCCGTCGGAATCCAGCCCGACATGCGGGCGCGTGAGGCGAGCGTGCGCGCGCGTGCCGGATCGACGCTGGCCTGCCGCGCCGCCGCTGCGACAACGACATCGATCGTCGGTTCGCGACCGTAGTAGGTGAACGCTCGCTCGGCGTTGATCAGCGGGTCTTGGGCAGACGCACGCGCCGTGAGCGCGCAGGACAGCACCAGAGCTAGGGCGACAACTTTCATTGCGCGTCTCCATCGAGCCCCAAGCGCGCTAATGCAACATCTTTGGCGCGTCGTTCCTCTAGGCACAGCTCGTGCGATAGGCATGGTGCGCTCGGACGGCTCAAATGCGTGAGCGTTGCGACGCGTTCTGCGCTCTCGCGTTCTGCGCCCGTTTCGCGGAGGACCAGTTGCACTTGCACGCGCGTATCCCAGCCCAGGTGCGTCCGATCATTGGCTGTGTACTGGTTGTGTTCATCGGTGCGACGCACTTCGAGCGCACAGATCAGCGCTGGGCCGAACCCGCGTGGCGATTCGCATCCGATGAAGCCTGTACACGTGCCAAGTATCCATACCAAGTGGCGCATCGAACGCCTCATCGGCCGGGCGCTTCGCTAGTTGCTCTGGCTCACTCCCTGAAGAGGCTCCGCCGTATGCGCGATCGAGACGAAACTGTCGCCTTCTCCGATTCCGACAGCGACGAGGCAAATCGCATGCGGCGCGATTTCCGAAATCAAACGCTCGCCTACGCGTCCTTCCGCCGTGAATTCGCGTACGTGAGTGGTGACCACCGCGTGTTCGTCGGCTTCAATACTTACTACGCGTACCGTGAGCGTGGCCGCGCCCGCGTGGAGCGCCGCCGCGCGTTTCACGCCACCGTGGCTGAGCTCCCAGCGTATGAACAGAGAAGTTGGGTGCGTGCGGGTCACCTCGACACTGTCGCTCGCATAGTCGGTATCGAGAGAAAGGGCGCCGGTCGTAGCTAGCTCGTCGCGCTCGGCGCGTAGCTCGCTGTCGTTCGGGCTCGCCTGCAGAAGGCGTGCGTAGATTGCGAGCGCGCGCTGCTGATGTCCTTGATTCGCGAGTAGTCGTGCCATTGTGCGCGTCTGAATCGGCTCATCGTCCGGAGCAGGGCTCGCGACGGTAGACGACGTTTCGCTTGGCTCGCCTGACGCCGAGACTAGGGAAACGTCGTCCGCAGACGTCGCCGTCGTAGCTGCGCGGGGGCGAGCCGCGGGCGCTGTCACCTCGGCAGGGAAAGTTCGCTCGACAAGGGTGCGCAGAAGGGAGCGAGCAATCGCGAGCGGCGTGCGCGCACCGTCGTTGCGGTTTGTGAGTAGATTGACGAGTTCGGTTCGCGTCAAAAACTCCACGCCCGAAACGCCCCGCGCCGCGAGCGCGCCTTCGAGCTTCTCTCGCGTCCAGCTCTTCAACTCGTTCACATCCATTGGACGAGGCCCATCGGGGTATTTGCCCACGCTTCTTTGGCGAGCGCTACGTCCGATTGAATTTGAGCGGTTAGCGAGTCGATTCCATCGAATTTCTTTTCGTCACGCAGCCGCTCAAGGAAGGCCACACGCAACCGTTTTCCGTAAATGTCGCGGTCGAAATCAAAGAGATGCGCTTCGAACGATCGGCCCGCAGCGAGCGTGGGCCGGGTGCCGATATTCAAAACGCCCGGTACCACGCGAGCGTCGTCCAGCACACGTGCGGCGATCATATAGACGCCGTCCCGCGGCAAGAGAACCGGATCGCATTGCAGATTGGCGGTGGGAAATCCGATCGTACGACCGCGGCGATTTCCCTCGACCACCGTCCCGTCGACGTCGTGCGCGCGCGAAAGTAATCGAGCAGCCTCCCGGACCTCACCGTTTTCGAGACATTGACGCACGCGCGTCGACGAGACGATCGAGCCGTCATCAATAACGGGCGCGACTTCCTCGACGCTGAAATTTCTGGTCTCGCCCAGGCTTCGCAACATTGGCAGATCGCCGGCGCGGCCTTCGCCAAAACGAAAATCAGATCCGACGACAATCGCGCGAGCGCGCAACTCCTTGACGAGGATGCTGTCAACGAAATCGGTCGGCGACTGCTTGGCGAAATCCTCGTCGAAGCGAACCACGCGAACATCGTCGGCACCTGCGAGGCGCAATAGCTGCGCGCGTCGTTCGCGCGTGGTGAGTTGTTTCGGTGCTCGCTCTGGCGCTAGGAGCTGAAGGGGATGTGGATCGAAGGTGAGCACGACCACGCGCGATGCCAAACGCGCAGCGTGCATCCGTGCTGCCGCAAGGAGCGCTTGATGGCCGAGGTGGACGCCGTCGTAGTTGCCCGGGAGAGCGACCGAGCCTTCCCCTGCTATTTTCGCGGCGCTTGGATTCATGCGAGCGCACAAGTATGCAACATCATCGGCCTCGCGGTAACCTCTCGCGTACGTGAACCTCTCGGCACGGATTTCATCTTGGCTGTGCATTCTAGGCGTTTCGTTTGGAGCGACGCTGGCGCACGCCGACGCCTGGAGCCGGGTTTTGGTTGAACCGCGTGCGGAGCAAATGCTTGGCTCGAGCGATCCAATCGAGCGCCAGCGCGCAGTTGAGCTCTTGGCGATGTATGGCGATCCGCGTTCGTCCACTACGACTCTCGGCGCTCAGCTCGGTCGCACGGCGTTTCAAGGGGAGCGCCTGGCGATGATTCGTGCCATCGCGCGGATGGGCAGGCCGGAAGCCGTGAATGCTTTAATTGATGCCCGTCGTTTGGTGCGTGACCGTGAACTTATCTTCGCCCTGGGTTCGTTCTCGTCGGACGAAGCGATTCGAGAGCTTGTCGCAGCACTTGCCGATACGCAGGACGCGACAACCGCGCGTGCCGCTTTGCTGCGCGTGGGCGCGCGTGCGGTCCCACGCCTCTTGCGTGCGCTTCGTGATCCGGTGCTCGCGCAGATCGCAATCGAGACGCTCGGTGAAATGGGCGATGGTCGCGCCTTGGTTCCCCTTATCGGAATGCTCGATAGCTCGCACGCTGCCGAACGCTTGGCCGCGGTAAACGCGCTCGTCGCCATGCAGGACGATCGCGCGATTCCAGCGCTCCTAGCCCATCGCGCCGACAGCGATGTCGCTGTTCGGCGAGGCATTCTGCGCGCCCTGGGGCTTCTCGGCGCACGCGATTCGCGCGGTCTATTCGCCGACGCCCTGCGTTCTGACGACGCGGACGCGGCGGCGATTGCCATCGTTGCGTGGATGCGCGCTGAGCCGCAATCGGCAAGCGGTGAGGTTGGCAGAATTCTCGCCGGGCCTGCCTCGGCGACACGCGATGCAGCGCAGACCGAGCTCCTCGGATCGAGCGACAGCGCCTGGGTCGACGTGATGCGCCCCTTGATCGATTCGGCCCCAGACAAGCAGGCCGTTGCATTCGCGCTGGCGCGTCTGGACCACGGGGCGGGGATTTCTGCGTTAGTAGCTGAGCTTTCGGGACCCAACGGCGCCAAAGTCTATACGGCTGTGGGTGTCGGCTTGCGGACTTGGGAGCATGAGATTCCGGCATCGGTGCGAGCGGATGCGCTGCGCGAGCTTGTTCGCCACCGCGACGTTGTAGCGCCGCGCCTTTCGATCCTCACCCGCGCGCTCGCTCGTGACAGTGATGTGAGCCGCTGGCTACGTGCAGGGCTCGCGGATGCGAACGCGCAGCGCCGCGCCGAAAGTGCGCTTGGGTTTGAGCTCCTGGGCGATGGGAGCGCGCTCGACGCTCTCACTGCGGCACTCCGTCGCGAAGAGGATGCCGAGTGCTATAGGCGTATGGCGATGGCGATCTTGTCGCTACGCGGCTATGTCGAAGCGGAAACGCTCTTTCACCACCTCGCCGATGTGCAGCGGGGCCCAGAGTCACTTCTCTTGCTGGCGCGTGAGCTTCCCGCGTTGTCCTACCGTGACCGTAGGCGCACGCGCGAGGCGATGCGGCGCTTTCTGCGCGCAAATGATCCGCGAGTGCGTGCAACGGCGGCCCGTGCCCTCGGCATCGCGCATGACACCGAGGCTGTCGGCGCGTTGCTGCGCTTGCTCGACGATGAAGTCCCGGCGGTTCGCGTTGCATGCGCGCGTGCCCTCGCAAGCTTTGCCTTGAGCGATGCACAGCGCGCGCGCGTTCGCGGCATCGCACGAACAGAAACCGATTCACATGTCTTCGATCTGCTTCGAATGGTCGCCGATGGCTACGTCGTGTCGCGCCATGACGTTCGCGAATCGGGCTCGCGTGTCCTCGTCGCACGTTGGGTAAACCACACGACGACTACGTCTGCGCAGACATCAGTGGACGTAGTTTTGGAAGATGGACGCTGGTTGCGGATGACCCCAATGACAGAAGGTCTCATTCTTTTGGCAGATCTAGTGAGCGGTGACGCCAACATCTTCTCCACGCAAATGACGGCGGCTCTGCGATGAACTTCAAGAACACCTGCTTGTTATCCTTGGCGTTCATCTTTTCGGGCTGCGGCTCCTGCGCGACAAGCCCGAACGCCGGCCTGACGGAGTATCGATCGCCGGGTGGTGAATACGTGCTTCGCTATCTCTCGCCGCCCTGGCAAGTCGATAGCGAGGATGCATCGGGAATCGTGCTCGAGATCCCCGCGCCGCACGTCGCGGAGGCCAGTCTCGACGCAGCGCTCCTCCCTGCGAAGTACAATCTGTCGATCACGTTCACAAGCGGTACGGCCCGCGATCAGGTCGAGCTAGACGCTGAGATTGCGGCGATCGATATGGAAACAATTTTGGTCGCGCCACGCGCGGTGCTCACCGATTCCGGTGACGCCGGTTGGGAGATGCTGAGCGAACGCACCAATCTCAATCCGCGAACGTTCCGGCGCGTGTCATTCGATGGGCCTGGCGGTGTGGTGATTCATATGGTCTTCGAGGCGAGCGCCTCGCTCGATACGGTTGAGGTGGATCGCATGATCGCAGCGTTCGATGTTCTCGAGGCGGCTTCGTGAGAGCATTGCGCGCCATTGCGCTGACTCTCTCCGCGCTCGCCGCATTTAGCGCGACTGCCTACGCCGATCCGCCGCGCCGCGCACGTGGCGTTGAGACATCCGCCGCACTAAGCGACCCGCACGTCGCTGGAGCGAGCGTGGCTCCGGCCGGTACAACCGCTGCTGCGCCGCGCCGCGATCCCAACACACCGCGCTACTGGAAAGGCCCGCGCGTTGAGATCGGCTACGTTCACTATTCGCTGAGCGACAGCAACGGCGGAGGTCCCGTGAACGGCATCTCGATCGGTGGCTACGCGCCGACTGGCGCGTTGCGACTCGGTGTTCTTGGCGATGCGGGGCAGCGTCGCTACACCTTCGACGAAGACGACATCGCATTGCGCGTTTCGGCTGTGGTTGGATATCAAGCGCTTCGTGCCGTTCGTCGCCTCACCCCATTTGTCGCGGCACGCTTTGACCTCGGCGTGTTGATCCGACAACGCTTCAATACGACACTCGCCGACTCGATGTATGGAGCTGGGATCGAAGCGGGTTTTGAAATCAATCCCGCTCGCAGCTTTCATTTAGGCATGGCGATGGGCATCTCCGTCATCGAAAGCCACGGGCTTTCCTACGTATCGTGGAGCCTTCGCGCGTTCTTCGGCCTGTGAACAGCATTGACCTTAGAGCGTACGGTCGTGCACGCTCGTCTTCAGAAGGATGCCCCGCGAATCTATGGCTACCGATAGCGCGAAAAAAAAGAGCCCCTCGACTGAGCCTGCCTTCGAAGAGATCGTGCAGCGATTGGAAACGGTCGTAGACAAGCTCGAGCGCGGAGACCTGCCCCTCGAGCAATCGCTCGCCATGTTCGAAGAGGGTGTGAAGCTTTCACGCCTCGGTGGAAAGCGCCTCGATGAGGCCGAGAAGAGAGTCGAGCTCCTTCTCGCGGATGGTGAAGGTTTGACGACGCGTCCATTCAATGACGAAGAGGAAGAATGACCGATACCCTGATTGTAGAAACGCCGTTCTCAGAGCTCGCTGAGCTGGTCGATGGTCTTGCACCCCGCGTCGAGGGCTCGTGCATCACGCTCTGGACTGGCATAGACGTAGCCGAAGGCAGCAGCGTTCGCTTCAGCGTACGCCTCGCAGATGGCTCGCCGGTTTTCGAAGGTGGCGGCACCTGCGTCGCGCGTATGGATCAGGGCGATGATGCGTATCCACCGGAGCGTTTCGAGATCACGCTCGACCGCCTCGAGCTCGACGCCCGCAACGACGTCGTCTTCGAGCGCCTTTCCCTCGCCGCTGAAGGTGGCGGCCGTGGCACGGGCGAAGTCGACATTGCCGATATCGAGGATGCACCTCCGTCGGACTACCCGCCTCCCTTGGCGAGCGATGCTCCGTCCATTTCGATTCCGGTGCTCGCGACGAGCGAACACACGACCGAGATGCAGCTCGACGACATGGTCGAAGATCTTTCGGACGACTCGATTCCGCCGCCTTCCATGCGCCAAGCGCCCCCCGCCGCAGCCCGTCGCACCGTGCAACGCACAGGCGTGCTAGGTCGCCCGTCCATGGAAGCCTCCTGGCAACCCGAAGCTGTCGCACGCGGCGAATCGCTGATGGGCTCGGGCAAATTCGCCTACGGCGACAACGGCCTCCCACGCCCAAACGCGCCGCCGCGCCCCGACGGCCAACAAGTCCGCGTCGAACCCGCACCCCGCCCCAGCTGATCTTCGAAGGAAAGAGTCCTTTTATTAATTCGAGGTCGCCCAGCTGGCGCCTGTGGTGACTTGGCGGTTAATCCCCCGCCAGCGGGTGTTCAGAGCCAGTCGAGGGAGAGGTGGATGTGGTGATGGTGGAAGGGCCAGCCGTCGCCGTAGGCCATTGAGTCGATGACGGCGTTCATTTCGGTCATCGTGATGACGCCGGAGCTTTGCATGGTGCGCGCTTGGGCCTCGAGCAAGGGCGCGATCACGCGGTCGACGCCGATCACGCGCACACGCGGCGAACGCGTCAGCATGGCCATGAAGTAGACCTGACGTTGTAGATCGACGATGTGCGTGGTGCCTGCCGAGGCCAAGCAATAGGAGCCGTCTTCGGATCCTTCTGCGTTGTCGCAGATGATGCGCGCGTGGTTATCGCTGCCAGTTTGGTAGTACGCGATGTCGATGTTGCCGCCTTGATCATGCGTGCTCTCGGGATGACGCGGGTCGTCCACGTCGTAGCCGGGCGTGATGGCGTTGCGCTGACATTGGTCGATGAAGCCGATGGGGTTCGTTCCCGGGAAGCGAGCTTCGACTTCGTGCGCGGCGTAGCGGATCAACATCAAGGTCTCGCGCCGCAGGTAGCGATAGTTGGACACGGTGTCGTGTACGAACTCCGAGCCGGCGTATGTGTCAGCGGGATCAGGAAATGGATTGGCGATGAGCGTTTGCGAACCGGCTGAGCCGCCTGTGCACTGGCTCATCGTGTAACCAGCGCCCGTGCAGCTGAGTCCGTCCGTCCAAGGCGTGCTTGTGGTCGTGAGTACGTAGCTTCCCGCCGCTCCCGCGGTCGCGCCGGTGACCTTCACGTAGTAAGTGCCGCCTGTCGTCGCGCCCGTGTAGAAGCCGAAGCCTTCTTCGCTGGTCTCGTACGCGCGCGCCCATGACGGCGTTGAGTCGATGTCGGCGACGCGCGCACCAAGCGGCGTACCGTCCGAGCGATACGCGTAGAGGTCCAGGTTCGCGGTCGTTGGAGCGGGGAAGGCCGCGTGCACTTGCACGATTTGACCGGCGGGAACGTCGATCCGGTACCAATCCGTGTCGCTCGCACAACGTCCGGCGACGATGGGCGTCCCGACCGACACGGTCGTTGCCGCGGTGCGCGTCTCGTTGGGCTCATGCGTGTCTTCATCGCAGGGCGGAGGCGTCATGCACACGCCGCTCACGCACACTTGGACGCCTTCGCAGGTACCGGTGGGATTCGAGGGTGAGCACATAGGAAGGGTCATCGGATCCACGCAAACACCTGAAGCGCCGCACGTAAGACCGCTCGGGCAGGGACGCGTTTCATCGCAACCCGGCCAACACGTGTCGTCGGCATCGCATACGTAGCCTGAGCGGCACTCGCTGCTGCTCGTGCACGCGTCGATGCAGGCAGGAACGGACTCGCCGAGATTCAAGTTGAAGCACGCGGTGCCGCTCGGGCACGCGCCATCATCGCAACTGGGCGGCAACGAGATGCAATATCCATCAACGAAGCCCGTGCTTGCGCCTTCTGCATCGCGCGCGCCGATGCACGCCGCGGAGCTTCCACAGTCCGCGTCAGTTTCGCAAGGCGCGCCGACGAAGCCCGCGGCCGGACCGCCGTCAAAACCAGCTCCCATGTCCGTCCCCGCGCCCATGTCGACTGACATGGACATGTCGAAACCCATGTCGATTCCTGTCACGCCCATATCGATGTCGGGGACGCCTTCGTCCATCTCTTCGGACGCGTCTTCTTCCGACGTGCCCATGTCGCGATCGAGGATGGCGCTATCGATCTCCATGGCGCCGTCAATCGCTATGCGTCCGCGTCCGTCCCGTGAGTTGCAACCAACCGTCAATGCACAAGAAATCACGATCAAGGAGGTGAAGAGAGTGGTGCGCATGAAGCTCCGTTCGTCCCTAGGGGACGCGCGCGTAGATAGCTTCGAACCGCACGGAGTCAAGGGGCGTGCCCGCGCTTGGAGGCGGTTGCTTCACGAGGAGATCGGGGGCAAAGATGCGCCCCATGCGCCGATCTTGGTACGCACTCACGGCGTTGTTGTCGTTCATGAGCGCGCGTGCGTACGCAATCGATGGAGTGACGCTCGATTGGAGCGCGCCGGAGACGTGCCCTTCTTCGGCTGCGGTGCTCACCGAAGTCGAGCGTCTCCTAGGTGATGCGGCGCATGCGCGCGAGAACGTGAATGCAGTCGCACGCATTTCCTTCGAAGATCAATTTTCCCTTAATCTCTCTGTGAACGGCGCGACGGGACGCGAGCTGCATTCGAATGATTGCCTCGAGCTTGCAAATGCGGCGGCGCTCATTCTAGCCATCGCGATCGATCCATCGATTGCGCTTGCTGAAACGCCTGCGCGCCCGGAGCAAGCCAACGCGACGAACGAAACCGCTGCTGTGCTCGCGACACCTGAGCCGGTCCAAGCGTCACCACTTGTCGACAGCGACGCGACTCCAATCGCATTCGGCCTCGCCCTCGGTGCGGATTTCGCGATTGGCCTCGTGCCTCCCACGGACGTGCGTCTTTACCTGGCGCTGCGTCTCGAGCTTTCGCGCTGGAGCTTCTCACTTGGTGCGCGACTCCTTCCTTCGCGCCGCGTCTTTCTCGACAACAACGCAGCGGTCGGCGCCGACATAGGCGCCTGGGCCATCCATGCCAATGCCGCCTATGCGTTCATCCAGGGCCCGACCCGTCTCGATGTGGTTTTGGGCGTTGAGGTCGGCCGCGTCACGGCCACAGGCTTTGGCGCCGACTTGGTCTATACCGGCCATGCGATGTGGCTAGCGCCCGAGCTCGGCCTTCGTTTGAGCCGGAAACTCTTGGACTTTCTGCGTGTGCGCGCTGACCTTGGGCTCACCGTCCCGTTGCGACGCGACGATTTTGCGCTACGAGACGGCCGTGTCGTCGACCGTGCAGAGTGGATTGGGGCCTCCGCCGGAATTGGCGTCGAGTTCATTTTCTGACACGAGTCGGCTTAGGCCCGGACATGGCGAGATCATGGATGTAAACCACGCGGCCCCTTCGGTCGCGTTCGGGGGATCGGGCTTGGCCATCGCCACTCCGTCATTTGACGAGGTGTATCAGCAGCACTTTGACTTCATTTGGCGCTCGGCCCGTCGGTTAGGTGTCGAAACGACCGCGGTCGACGACGTGGTGCAGGAAGTCTTCATGGTCGTGCATCGCAAGCTGGCTGATACGCACTTCGACGCGACGGTAAAGTCATGGCTTTATGGGATCACCGTTCGCATAGTACGTAACCATCTGCGTTCGGTACGCCGACGTGGTCCCAGTGAGGAACTCCCCGAGAGTTTGATTGCCCCAGGCAGCTCGCCTTCCGAAGCCATGCTGCGCAACCAAGCGGCCCGTGTGCTGCACGCCTTCTTGGACTCGCTCGACACCGAGCGACGCGAAGTATTCGTCATGGTCGACCTGGAGCAGGAATCGGTGGCCGCGACTGCCACGGCGCTTGGCATCAACACCAATACGGCCCACGGACGCTTGCGAGCGGCACGACAAGAGCTCGAAAATTTTTTGGCGCGCCGCAGCGCCGCTGAATCACGGAGGTCGCTATGACGACCAAGCTCAATCGAGACGCAGAAAACTTCTTGGCCTCCGTTCGCTGCGTCGACGACCCCGGCGAAGGCGACAAGCAACGCGTGCGTACAGCACTCGCAGCGACTCTCGCGGCGGGAGCTGTAGCGACATCTGCGGGCGGGGCATCCGCCGGAACGACCTCGGCCGGCGCCGCGTCAGCGATAAAGAGCTCTCTCGCTGCGGCAAGCGCTGCGACGGGGATGTTCTCGCTTCCGAAAGTCGTGCTGGGAATAGCGATCGTGCTGGGTGGTACAGGCGTCTTCATGGCCACACGCGAGCGCGCGCACCCCGCAACGAACACAACCACGTCCAGAGCAACGTCCAGAGTAACGTTTAGAACGAATACGAATGAAGCGCCGCATACGTCGCCGCGCGCTGAGACGTCAGCGGCATCGGCCAACGCGTTGCGGGTGGCGGTTGTACCAGCGCCGACGCCGAGGCTTTCGCTTGGGTCGGCGCCGGTCGCGGCAACGTCCCGCCGTTCACCCGCTCAAGATCAAGCGATCCGGGGCGTCGCTCCCGAAGTGGCGCCCGCAGCCGCTGCTCCCCTGCTTGCACCGGTGGTGGAAAGGCCGAGCACGCTGCGCGAAGAAATGCGTCTGCTCCGTGAAGCACAGGAATCCGTGCGCGACGGACGTCCCCAAGAAGCGATTCGCCTGCTGGACGCGCACGAGCAGAATTTCGCGGGCGGCGTCCTCGCCAATGAGCGCGCGGTGTTGCGCGCGCGCGCAGGCCAACTTCTTTTGACGACACCGACTGTCGAATGCGACACGAGTTCGACTCGATCCGAACATTAGAGAAAACGACCTGGCGTTTTTCGTTTTCCGATTCGAGGATCCAATGAGCTCGTCCCTTCGATTTGCATTCAATCCATCTTTGTTGGCGCTCGCCTTCACTCTTTGCGCTTGCACGAATGGCAGCGTCATCGTCGGTGACTTCGAAGACGGTGGTCGCGACGCCATGTCGAATCCCGACGGGCACGTAGCCATCGATCTAGGCCCGAATGCTGATCTGGGCATGGATTTGGGCACCGACGCTGGTTCCGATGCCGGCGAAGTCAACTGTGCATCGCCCTGGCAAGCCACCGCTGTGGGCCTGTGCGATGCTGAGCTTGGCGCTCTTTGGAATGGAGTCTCGTGCGAGATCATTTCGGGCTGCACCTGCGAAGGCCCAGACTGCCCTGCAGTCGTGCGTTCAGACGATACCTACGACTGTTACGAGGAGGTCCGCGCGCGCGGCTGCGAGCTTTACGACATCATGATCGTGAACCAAAGCGGCAACGAAACTACGGAAACGGGCGGCACGGTCTCCTTTGGACTCGAACTCACCCGTCGTCCTAGCGCGGACGTCTTCGTTTCCATGTCCACGAGCGACAGCGCCGAAGGCGTCGTCACGCCGAGCTCCGCCACGTTCACATCGACTGTTTCGTACGTCTTCTTCTCCGTAACCGGACTTGACGATTCAATCGCAGATGGCGATCAAATCTACTACGTCACGTCCTCTGACACGGTCAGTACGGATCCCACTTTCAGCGCTTTGAGCGTTCCAAATCTCGCCCTGCTCAATCGCGATGACGATGGCGTGTGCATCAACGTGGTGCCATCGGGCGAGGTCTCGCTCCTCGAAGGCGGAGACGGGCAGGCGTTCTCTGTAACGCTGTGCGACGCGC
This sequence comes from Sandaracinaceae bacterium, assembly GCA_016712745.1. Classification (GTDB taxonomy): domain Bacteria; phylum Myxococcota_A; class Polyangia; order Polyangiales; family JADJQN01; genus JADJQN01. Next base: position 504,028 of record JADJQN010000003.1, on the reverse strand, counting down.
CGACGGAGGACACCGTCGTCACAGCAACCTCCGACGACACCAGCGAAGGTGTTGTTTCGCCTACGGCTCTTACCTTTACGCCAGCGGACTGGAACGTTCCGCAAGTCGTAGCGCTCGAGCCCGTTGACGACCTGCTCGCAGACGGCCCGGTGGAGTTTCAGCTGCGCTTCAGCACCCATGCTTCACCGTCGCCTGACGACGTTCTAAGGACGGTGACTACGTACGACGACGACACAGCCGGATTTATCGTGAGCGGTGGTGACGGCCTCACCACCACCGAGAATGGCGGTACGGCAATTTTCACGGTGGCACTTACCCGCGCGCCCTCGAGCGATGTCACCATTTCGCTTGCAAGCAGCAATCCGAGCGAGGGCACCGTTTCGCCGTCCACGCTCCGCTTCGACGGCGCGTCAGCGCTTGCACCGCAGACCGTCACCGTCACCGGTGTCGATGATGAAGAGTTCGATGGCGACACTCCATTCATGATCATCTCTGGCGCGGCAACGAGCGTCGATCCGGGGTACGATCTTCTGACCGTTCCGGACGTCTCCGTCACCAATCAATACATTCCGCTCTACATCAAGGCGAGCGATACCAGCGAGAGCGACTACTTTGGCGACGCGCTCGCGATGTCGGCCGACGGGAACACACTAGTCGTCGGCGCGCGCGCTCAAGGTGGTCCCACTTCGTTCGGTACCGGACCTGGCGCGGTCTACGTGTACACGCGCAGCGCTGGCGCGTGGTCGCCCACTCCGGTCGTGCTGCGCGGCTCCAACACGGAACGCGCGGATGGATTCGGCAACGCGGTGAGTATCTCGTCCGACGGCAACACGATCGTTGTGGGTGCTCAAATGGAAGAGAGCGGCAGCGCCTCGGAAAGCGACAACTCCGCATACGGCGCAGGTGCAGCGTACGTGTTCACGCGCAGCGGCGGCGGATGGGCACAGCAGGCTTACCTCAAGGCATCGAACGTCGGTGAGGGCGATCACTTCGGTGCTCAGGTCGAGCTTTCTACCGATGGCAATACGCTTGCGGTCGCAGCGACCAGCGAACGAAGCAACGCCACGGGCGTGGGCGGCAATCAGGCCGACAACAGCTTGCTTGCTGCTGGTGCGGTGTACTTATTCGCCCGCTCGGGTTCGACGTGGGCACAACAGGCGTACGTGAAGGCATCAAACCCGGACGAGTACGATGAGTTCGGTACGGGCCTCGCGTTGTCAGGCGATGGCGCCACGCTCGCCGTCGGTGCGATCCACGAAGCGAGTTCGGCCACCGGAATCGACGGCAATCAGAGCGACGACAGCACGACGCATGCTGGCGCGGTCTATGTCTTCGCGCGTTCGGGATCGGCGTGGACGCAGCAGACCTATGTCAAAGCGTCCGTGACATCGAGCGCCGCGACGGAGTTATTCGGCAGTGCCATCGCGCTATCCACGAGCGGGGAAGCCATGGTTGTCGTCGGAGGCAGTGCCGCTTACGCGTTCGCGCGTTCGAGCGGCGTGTGGACACAGAACGCACGTATCGAGAACCCACGTGGAGGCGGGTCCGTCCCCACGCCATTCCGCAGCTTGGCGATGTCGAGTGACAACAATACGTTGCTGATCGGAACGCCGTCGGACTCAAGCTCCGCACGTCGCATGGATGGTAGCGAGAGCGACAGCTCAGCGCCGATGACCGGCGGCGCGTATCGCTTCGTTCGCAGCGGCGGAACATGGTCACGCGCGAACTACATCAAGGCGCCCAACGCCGATACTGGCGACGCCTTCGGTACAGCGGTCGCCATGCCGGCCGACGCATCAATCTTCGTCGTCGGTGCCGGCAGCGAAGACAGCGCGGCCTCCGGCATCGACGGCGACAGCGCCAACAACGCGGCCTCGAACGCCGGCGCCGTCTACATCTTCCGCTAGCCGGACCGTGACTAAGGCACGTTGAATATGTACGTGGTGACGTCGAACGCTGTGTCGAACTGGGTGTACATAATGTTGCGCGCGTACGTGGGATAAACGACCCAGCGGCCATCGCCTGAAATCGAGGGCGCCTCATATCCGCCATAGAGCGGGCTCGTCCCATGATCTTGCGGCACGCCGCTTTGACTGCGCGTGATCATCGTGGTGACACCAGACGTCACGTCGTAGACGAAGGCGTCGGAAAGATTGTTGGTGTCGTCCGCTACGAGATTCGACGCGTCGGATCGAAATGCTACGCGCGTGCCGTCGTCCGAAACGGTTGGGCGGGCAGACGCGCCGTTGGCGTTGGCTCCGCTAAGTCCAACGCTTACTCGTATTGTGGTCGCGAGCAAGGTGTCCACCAGAAAGACATCGCGAACCCCGTTCGTGTCATTGGGAACGATTGAATTCAGATCCGATTCGAAAACAATGTATCGACCGGTCGAGGACATCGATAGGATCTGATTTGGTTGAACGGCGCCCGTTACTGTCGCTGTTGTTCCCGCCACCAGGTCGCGCACGTACACGTAGCTGCCATTGGGGAATGCGACGTATCGACCGTCCCCGGAAATATCGGCGCGAAAACTTTGGCCTGGGAACTGAGTGCCAGCGTTCTGAACGCTTGCGCGCACCGTCGTACCGAGGGTCACGTCGCGTACGAATGCATCGTATGTGGAGTTGGTATCGCCCGCGACGGCGGGTGCGTTGGTGACAAACATGACGTAGCGCCCGTCGTCTGAGCTCGACGCGTGCAACTGGGTGCTTGTAAACTGAGCTCCGGTGTCCGACAGCGTGACAAGCGTCGTCGTTCCGAGCGTGCGGTCGCGAAGAAAGATGTCTTGGCCGGCGTTCGTATCGCTCGCCACTAAACTAGTAGCGAGGCTCACAAACGTGACGTAACGCCCGTTGTCACTGATCCATGGGATGTACGACGCGTTGTTGCCCTGCGCGCTGCTGTTCGAAACGCTGGCAAGCTCCAGCGTGTTGGTTTGGCGATCGCGCACGTACACGTCGGAGTAACCGTTCGTATCACTCGCCAAAAGGGCGGCGTTGCTGGAGAACACCACGTATCGCCCGTCGGTGGAAATGCCGTTGCCGAGAGCCGCGCGTTGCCCGTTCGACGCCAAGTACGTTGCGGCGAAGCAACTCGCGCAGCGCTGGGTTTCCACGTCGATGGCGATAATCGCGACGTCAGGAGGTGATGCTCCGTTGAAAGAACCGTCCGCACTCGTCGCCGAACCCGTCACAATGGAGAAGAGTTGATCACTATCGAGCGTTCCATCGGCGACGCCGGTGACTGTCACGGTGCGGGGTGTAGCCCAGTTCGCGGATGTGAACGTCAGGGTCGCGGGGCTTACCGTTCCTTCGGTCACATCACTACTCGAAAGCGGAATCGTGACATCCGCCGACGGAGCGTGGTCCAAGACAACTTGGAACGTCGTGGTCGTCGCCATTTCCGTCACGACGAGACCAGCCGTCGGGGAAACAATCACGCCTCCGACGTCGTTGTCGGTATTCGTGAGAGTCAATGGCGCCACGACCAAACCGTTGTACGCGGGGTCCGCGCTCGTGACGGTGAAGTTGATGTTGTAGGAAACGTCGCCGTCGTCGACTAGATCATCGACACCAGTCACGTAAAAAATGAACTCCACGCCGGTGCCGGCCATTGCAAGCATCATCGTCGACGCTGGCGAGACGGTGCCCTCAGTCGTATCCGTGCTGCTCACGCCGACCGTGACGCTTGCGGTCGCGTACGCGTTGATTTGCACATGGAAGGCGATGACCCCGCGATCCTCGCTCGTTACTAGTCCGGATATCGGCGTAACGTTCAACCCTGCCGTGCCTTCGCTGTCGGTGTTCGTGACGGCGACATTGGATATGACCATGCCCGAATACGCTGGGTCAGCGCTTACGGCGTTCCCGGTGACGATCGAATATGCGACCGAGCCATCGTAAAGAACGTCATCGCTGCCGGTCACGGTCACCGTCTGCGCGACATTCCAGTTCATCGCCGTGAAAGTGAGCAACGATGGGCTCGCGACGCCTTCGCTTGAGTCGGAGCTCGCAATCGAAATTGTTACGTCGCTTGCAGGCGGTCCAGTTAGTACAATTGCGAACATCGCGGTCGCACCCGCTTCCGAGGTAGTGAGGCCGCTCGTTGGCGAAACGCTGATGCCCGCCACATCATTGTTAGAATTGCTGACCGAGACGTCGGCAACTACGAGGCCATTGTAGCCAACGTCTGTGCTGGACGCGGCGCTGGTGAGAATTGCGTATGCAATGGATCCATCGATGATCAGATCATCGACTCCAGTTACGGTTACGACTTGCGGGATGCTCCACGATGCATTTGTAAACGTGAGGGTCGCGGGAGACGCCGTGCCTTCGGTCAAGTCGCTGCTCGCCAGCGTGATTGTCACATCTGCCGTTGGCTCGGAACTGAGTGAGACCGAGAAAGTCGCTGTGCCACCGGCTTCCGTTGTCACAAGACCGCTTGTGGGTGTGACGACGACCGCCGCGGATTCGTTGTCGGTCGTGACCACGGCGACGTCAGCTACTGCCAGGCCAGCGTAGAGCATGTCCGCGCTGGAAGCCGCACCGGTGACGATTGTATACGCGACCGTTCCATCGGCGATGGCGTCGTCTACACCAGTCACGGTGATCGTGCGCGGAGTGTTCCAGTTTGAGCTGCTGAACGTTACAGTCGCGGGGCTGACGGTTCCTTCCGTAAGATCGCTACTCGTGAGCGAGATCGTCACGTCCGCCGCAGGCTGCGACTCAAGAACAATTGTGAACGTGGCGGTACCGCTCACCTCGCTGGTGCTCAAACCGGCGATGGGGGTCACGAGCACGCCGACGCTGTCGTCGTCTGTGTTGATGGCCGCCACATCAGACGCGTCCATACCGCTATAGACCAGGTCCGTGCTGGTGGCGGGCGCAGTTAAAACGTTGTAGGCGCGATCTCCGTCCGCCACGAAATCGTCCACGCCAGTCACGGTGACTGTTTGCGCGATGCTCCACGTTGAGGTGGTGAATACCAAACTCGCGGGGGAGGGCACTCCTTCGCCGGGCGCCGACGATCCGAGCGGGATCGTGACCGCTGCAGTGGGCTGCGACTGCAGCACGACCGTGAACGTCGCGGTTGCCCCGGCTTCTGATGTCACCAGACCCGATGCTGCCATGACGAGGACACCGGGGCTGTCGTCGTCGATGTTGGTCACAGCGACCAGTTGATCGGGAAGGGCGGCGTAGGAGGGATCGGCGCTCAGTTGTACGCGCACACGAACGTTGAACGGCTGACTTCCGTCGGCGATAGAGTCATCCACGCCGTTGACTGTGACGATCTGCGGGACGTTCCAATTCCCAGGCGCGAACGTGAGAGTTGCTGGCGAGGAAGTTCCTTCCGTCGTGTCGAGGCTTACGAACGACAGGACCACGCTGGCGGTCGGCACGCGATCAAGGACGACTGTGAACGAATCAGCAAGCCCTCCTTCGGACGTCATCAAACCGGACAGCGCGCTCGTCGAAATACCAGCGCCTTCGTTGTCGGCATTGATGACGTTCACGTTGTCACCCATGAGGCCGTCGTACGCGGCATCAGTGCTTGTGGTCGTGCCGACTTGCACCACATATGCTTGATCGCCGTCGCCGACCGCGTCGTCTTGTCCGGTCACGACCACGACTTGAGGCACATTCCAATCCGAAGGCGTGAAGGCAATATCGGACGCGGAGATCGTTCCCTCCGAACTGTCTGAGCTGGCAAGCGGCACCACCACGCTTGCCAGGGGTGCCGAGCGCAGAGCTATCGTGAACATCGCGGTTGCACCGCTCTCGTTCGTGGTCAGGCCCGTAGTTGGAGTTACGATGAGGCCTGGTGATTCGTCGTCGAGATTCGATCCGCTGGCTGATAGAATCGCCAACGCGGCGTAGTCATCATCTGCGCTGGAAGCCGTAACGGTGATCTCGAACGCTTGATCTCCGTCGGCTGCAGGATCGTCGACGCCAACCACGGTAATGGTACGCGGTGAGTTCCAGTTCAACGAAGTGAATGTCACCGTTGGTGGCGACACCGTGACCTCGGTCAGATCACTTGATGCGAATGCAATGTCGACGTCTGAGGTGGGTGCGGTGTTGAGCTCGATCGTGTAGGAATCGCTTCCACCGCTTTCGGTCGTGATCAAGCCCGTTGCGCCGACGACCGTCACGCCCGGGGTTTCGTCGTCGACGTTGGTCACGCTCACATCGGAAGGGTCCAGGCCTTCATAGCCCGACCCCGACCCCACGCACGGTTGGAGTTCAATCGTGTAAGCTTGATCTCCGTCGGCCACGGGGTCATCGACTCCGGTGATCACGACCATATGCACCGCGTCCCAGTTCTCGCGGGTAAACAAGAGCGAGGACAGCGCGACTGTGCCTTCGCCCGTCGCACTCGAGACCAGCGCAATTGTCACATCGGCAAGCGGCTCAGAGCTGAGCGACACAGCAAACGCGGCTGTTCCACCAACCTCCGTCGTAGAGAGTCCGCTCGTGGGGGCCACGATGACGGCGCGGGACGGCAGCATGTCCTCAACGTTCGCATCGACAGTCGCGTCCATCGGCGGGGCGTCGAACAGCGCGGCGTCGTGACCGCTGGCGTCGCTTCGTGTTTCTCCGCCTCCGTCCGCAGGGGTCGATGCGTCGGGGCTGGACGAGTGCGGATCGAAACCGATCCTCCCGCACCCCGCGGCAAGGAATGACACTAGGACAAACAGCCGAACCATGAACCCCCCGCTCTGGTGATTATCACGCAGGAGGACGCTCCTCCAAATAGTCCGGTCCAAGTTGCCACGGCCTGCTTAAATCGGTCCTTGAGCAGGCGTTTAGTGCGCGTGGCTCTAGGTATGCGCGTTAGAATTGCCTGGTAAGGAGGCCGTCGTGTCCACAAAGATTCTCCTGACCTGGCTCGGGTGCTGCGCGGCACTCCTTTGCGCATGCGACGGGCAGCTCGGTGATGGTCTCGTCACCGTTCCTGGAGTGGACGCTGGCATGCAGACAGATGGCGGCCCCATTCGCATCGATGGTGGCGCGCGCGACGCGATGGTCTTTGGCGGCGATGGCGCCTGCGTTGCTCCTAGTCCGCTTGCGCCGGTCGTCTTCTTGCCCTGCGAACCGATCGCCGCGCCAGGTTCGTGTGCGGCGGGCACCGAGTACGCTCCAGCGGCACGTTGGTCGTTCGATCCGGGCGCGCCAAACGCCGACTCGTCAGCATCTGGAGCGCGACCAATCTCCGTGCGCTTGACGGAGGTTTCGGACGACACCGCAGTCGGTGGCGGGTACGCATTCGTCAAGGCACCCGATGGAACCTTCGCCACAAGTGGCAGCGCGAGCATCGTTGCGACTGAAGGTGCGACGATCGAAATGCTGATGCGATTTAGTCAGCCGCTTGATTGGCAGGGCTTACCTGGTTGGGCCCTTGGCAATCGAACGGACCTCTTCGACTTTGGAGGAGCATCCATCCACTACTCGCGCGACGAGATCAGCGTGAACGCCGGCGCAGGTGCCGCAGAGTTCGTGATGAACGGAGGAGGCGTGACGACGTGGGGACATCTCGCGGACGGCAGCTGGCACCACGTCGCGATTGTAATCGGTGAAGTCAGCGGCAGCCTTGCCGTTACGCTGTGGATCGACGGAGAGAGCCCGCCCGAACTCACGCAAGATGTGGGAGGCGCTCTCGCGAGCCTCACGCGCGTGCAGTCAGGTTTTTATGCGAGCAAGGGCGTCGACATCGACGAGCTCTCTTTGTATGCGCGAGTGCTGCCGGCAAGCTTTATCGCACAGCGCTCGCGCGAATCTCTCGCCGGCACCCGACCAAGCGATAGCGACCGGTGCGAACCCCGTCAATGCACACGCCCCGCTCATGGCGTAGGCGTCGTGAGCGAACTCTTCGAGCCAGGCTTCGACGAAACGTACCCATACGCGCCGTCGATGGGCACCGGAACGCAGCTCTCAACTGCACCACTTCCTCGTCACAAACGCGGTCACACAATGCCGCGCATTCTCTCGGCGTGGACGCATGGCGTGTACGCCGTCGCTCCAGACGACCCTGCGATGTACTCGCATCCGAATGAAGTCGGCAGCGTATCGCAACGCGACTTCGACGTGCTGCGTGCGCCCGAAGCGCAAGAGCTTGCCGCCAAGTGGAACTACGGCGTGAGCGGAATTCTCAGTGGCCATGGGAAGGCCTATCCCGAGGACAATCCATACACTCAATTCATTCGCGCCATGCCCGATGCGTGGCCGCTCGAGCTTATTTGCGGCATTTCAAACGAGTCAACGATTGGCTTGAGCGTGGTGGATGCATCCGGAAACGTACTCGGCGTATCGCCGGCGTCTTCGCTAGAGCAGTACGAAGACCTTGGCTACGCCAACTGCGGCGACAACATTGCCGGTATCGAAACTTTTTTTGAGCACAACGTCGATGTGCTCGAAGTCGATATCGAAGGTGGCTCCGGCGCGACGTTTCAGCGAATCGATACGGACGACTGGGATAGCGTGAAGGACTTGCCTGCCAACGCCGCAACGCGCTCTTATTGCGACGGCCTCGGCTTGTCCTGGCGCGCGTGCCTGTCCAAGGGAATTTCGGAACAGCATCGTGCGATGGTCGACGGCGCGCGCCGAGACTACGTGCATGCGCCAGCCGCGCATGTGTACAGCATCAGCGGCAACGCATTTTACGACGGAGAGTTTCAGTACACGCGTCTTGAAAATGATCCGATGCCCATGACGCTCGATCCCGCCTCCGATGGCTCCGATCGATATCGCTATGCCACGCCCTATATCTATCCGTCGAGTGCGTACCGTTGGTACAACACCATCGCGGATCGTCATGGCATCTCGTGGTTGTTCGAGGCGCGTCAAACTGAGATCGACGCTGGCAGCCCATGGTCTATGCCGTATGTCGCGGCGGGCTGGTCGTACATGGAGCAGAAGAACATTCGCCCCGGCCAGTGGCTCGGCTTGCTGAAGGTGATGGGGGTCGCTGGCGCGCTCACCTACGTGCCAGCGTTCTTCGTCATCCCGAGCGAGCGAGGCGGCTCCTGCGCGTGGGGCGTGTGCAACGACTTGGATTGCCAAGAATCGGACGGCACGTGCGCCGCGCAGACTGTTCAGAACCCGAATCACCATGCATGGCAAACGCTGATTCCCTCGTACGCGCAGGCCGCGGTAAGTCGAGGCGAAGACATCCTGCGAAGTCCATCTGGGCAATGGCTTGGCGCTATTGCTACGAGCTCACCCGCGATCGCGGCCACGGCCCACCGTTCGGGGACACGCGTGCTGATCGCCGTTGCTTTGATGCCCAACGAGAATGATGGCGCCTCGTATCAAGTCACCACGGCATCGGCTGTTGTAGACATCGATCATGATGGCAATGCCGAGACACCGATGAAGTCGCTTCGTCTCGATGCTCGGGTCCAAGGCAGCATCTACATCGCAGACTTTGCGACCACGCCCGCGACAGTTATCCAGGTTGATGCGTGGCACGACTTCACTCATCCCAACTGGTGGTCGAGCGATTTGGTTTTCGATGCCGAGGTTTTCGATGCTGCGTCGGACGTTCGGATTGCAAGTGACGCGCCTGGCGCATCGAGCGGCGAATATCGCGGCCTAACGGGTTACGTCGCGGTTGAAGCCGCGCGTGCGTCCGAGGTCTTCGATGCAGCTCTTGCGACAGCTCCGCAGGTGGAGCTCGACGTCGAGCCGCGCGCCGACGCGACCTACCAGGTCTGGGTACGTCTGCGTACAACGACGGGCGCAGCCGCCAGCGCTTACGTGTGGGCAGATGAGGCGATTGGTGATGCGCGCCAGGTGGGCTGCACCAATAGTGACGCATGGACTTGGGTGCGCCTTGATTGTGCAACCGGCGGACAAGCATCGTCGCTGTCGTTGACGGGCGACGCGCTCCACACACTTCATGTAGCGCCGAGTCATGGTGGCGTAGAGATTGATCGCGTGGTCCTCACCACTGAGACGATGTGCATCGACGACGCTCCGTCATGCACGTGTGCATAGCTAGTCGGATTAATGTTCGAGGCGGCATTTACTCGCACATACCAATCCGGTGTAGAAAGCTTGGCTTCATGCCTCAGCTGCATTCCGCCCTCGTCGTGTGCACGCTCACGGTTGCCGCTTGCGGCGCGGCACCACCAATGTCCTCACCCGTTGCGCCTGCTGAAGAAGCCGGTGTACGCACGACTTGGACCGACGGTACATACGTGCTCGAAGAATGGCGCGGGGAGGGGGAAGTGGAGCTCACTCTCTCTCGCATGGACGATGCGTACTTTGATGCGGCCGTTCGATCTCGAGAACCCGGCAGCCGTTGCCTTGCGTTAGGAGCATCTGGCGACTCATCGTTCGACTGCTTTCAGCCATACCGCGATGAGTGGATTCGCATTGAGGTGCATAGCGCGCCACTCGACCGCACGGTCCGCGTCCTTGCACGCAGCAGCGGCATCGATCCTCAGTTCGCTGCTCAAAACCTCGCACTTCGTCCGTTACATACTGTCGACATCGTTGCGGAGCGATTCGCTCTTGATGTTGTGCGCGACGGTGAGCGCGCGGCCGATCCTTCGTGCGAGGCTGAGTACGGGCCCGGCGATGATCGCTGCTCGACACTCGCTGCGGTCCTCGGAACGAACGCGACATCGCTGATCAGTGGCCTGGTGCGCCGCGTGCGCGAGAAGAGCGCAAGCGCCACGTTGGCGCCGGTGGATGCACTCATGACACTTCGGCACATGTTGCGATCAGCCGCTCGCGCATGCGGCGCGACGCTCACTGAGGCGTGCATCGATCAGGTGGTAAGCGCCGAGCGCTTCCAGGGAGATTCGGATGAGATTCGCCGTCCTGTACGCATTCGGCCCGAGCTCGCGACAGAAGCCCGCGGGCTTTGGATGCCTGAGTTTCAGCTCAGGCACACCAGTGCTGACTATATCGAGCTTTGGCCGAGCGGGATGAACACGGGGTCGTTCCTGATCGACATCGCTCGTACATGTGGACTCGTCGGCCCCGCGCCGAACTCCGATTGGCAGCCCTGGAGGTGCCCAAGCAGTGAAGAGGGGGTGCCCGGCCCAGAGTTCCGCGTTCGCTTGATCGGCGATCGACTGGACGTTCGCCCAGTGCAACCACCGTCCGACGAAGTCCCGTTCGCGTCAGGCCAGGTTGCCTACCGAACCTATCGCCGCGTGGACATTCTGCGTGAGATTTTCGCGCAAGCTACGGCCGAAGTCGGCCAGAGCCATGGCAGCGAAACGAGCGCGATTCTGGGCTCGCTCATCGATGAACTCTTCGGGGAAAACCCGGAAGAGCGATCGGTACGATTGCACTCCGCGCTTCGCACGGCGATCACGCAGTCTGGCCTACAGCCAGACGACCTTCATCGTGAAGCCGCGACGCAGCTGGTACAGGAATTCGTATTCGGAGTAGCCGTCAATTGTGCGCAGGAGATCCGCGGCACCGCCGAGCGGATCGGACACCGCGCATTGGTTGAGACGTTCTCTTCGTGCGTCGAGCGAACCATGATTCCAATCGCGAACCGGATCGTCGCGCGTCAGCTGGCTCGGCATGGCGGTGATTGAGTCGACCTCCCTGTGAGCGGGCGACGGGAGCGCGACGCCGAGCGGGCGCCGGCAAATCGAGCCGCCACTGCGGGATTCGTGACCTCACGCCGCGATAGCCACGAAGCAATGCGTCAATTAGCGTAATTGCTTAGGATTTCTGTTTTCGGCCAGTTGGCATGTTTGATGCTTTTTGCTCAGGCATGGCACTCACACACAAATGGCTCGCGGTTGGTTCCTTGATGTTGGCTTTGGGCGGCTGCGTCGCAGCGATGCCAACGCGCGGCGATCAGGAGATCGACGACGGAGCCGACGAAACTGTCGTGAGCGCCGATTCCCCGGCCGACGATCCTTACGGCTATCACGACTACACCTACGTCGCGAACAGCATCTTGGAAGTCGCCAACACAGTCGACGAACAAGAACTGATCGATGGCGCGCGCATCAACGAACGCGCGGCTCGTGCCATCGGCGAGTGGCAAGCGGCAGGCCATCGCTTCGTCTTCCTCGAGCAGCTGGACTCTCTGCCGGGAACGGGGCGTTCGTTCTTCAATCGCATGCGCGACTACGCTGCGTCAGAGGGATTCTTGGGGCACTGCGGCGACGCTCTTGTTCAACGCGGTGTCGAATCATGCGACGACAGCAACACCGTTTCGTTTGATGGGTGCAGCGCCAGTTGCGCGCTTGAGCCGGCCGAACCTTGTCACGGCATGACCCCGGTGTGCGGCGATGGCCTCGTTTGCCCCGCCGAAGCGTGCGACGACGGCAACACCGCTTCCAACGATGGTTGCTCGGCGGCATGTGACATCGTCGAAACATACTCGTCGGAGGCGCAATACACCTCCTTTGCGACTGCGCTCGATGTGCCGGCCACCTATCGTAAGGTCGCGAGCACGCTGACGCGGGGCGAGACGCAGTACTTCACCGTGCACGCCTTGGTAGACACCATTGTGAGGATTTGGCAGGACGGTAATTGCGGGTATGAGTTCGCAGTGGAGTCCGTTACGAGCGATGGACGCGTGCTCGCTAGGGACGACAGCACGGGGATCGGACAATGCGGCTACCTCGACCTTCGCCCGGGCACGTACACCATTGCAGTGCGCGGCTATTGGGCCGGCACGATTTACGAGGACGAAAGCAACGGATTCGGCGACTACGTGCTGTCCATCGACCCCCTTCCCGCATGGCTGCAGTGATAGCGCTCGCCGCGCCTCACGTAGTCTGCAAACCAAGTCTTAGAGTTGCGGGCGGCCTCCTCGTGTTTTTTGAACCGCCATGACGCCAGTAACGCCAGCAAGCGGATCCACCTAAACTAAAAATTCCGAAAATATTTTTTGGGCTTAGTGGGTATTCGTTTCGCGCAGACTGGCGTTATTGGCGTCTTGGCGGCTAACCCAAGCACCAGTCCACCACCAGTCGATCCAAAAGCGAGCGCCACAGTCGCTGTGCCAGCCCAGACTCGCTTGCAGTCAGCCGCCATCAGCCAGGCCTGAATCCGTCAGGCCCGCATCCGGCGTGCCGGCGTCGGGAACGGGCGTCACGGTATGGGTAATGTTCACGCCGAACCCACCCTCCGTCCCCTCGAAGTACGCATCGACAACTACATAGAAGACTTCGCCTTCCGCAGCCTCGAAGGTTACGGACGACCAAAGAAGGCTGCTGCTAACGTCGTCGTTGCAAACGATGGACGTGCCCGCGCACTCGTTTCGATAGACGCCGAGCACCGTGTCGAAGACGGCTCCTACCGTGTCGATCACGAAGGTGCCGGCGGCAGGCGCGATGAACTCGAATACCATATCAGGCCCCTCGGCATCGCAATCGGGCGACCGCGCGTCGTTCACGTAGTAGCCAATGTCGGTAACGAGAACATCGGTGCCCGTGGTTGTGATGCGAGGCATGTCTTCGCCGCACCGCTCACCGAAACTCGCCCCTAGGTCACGCACGCCCGCATCGGTCGCACCTGAATCAATCCCGGGCGACATGTCCATCGCGATTGCCAGATCAAGCGCGCTGCCGCTGTCGGCGATGCTCATGTCGTCTGGCGTGCCCAGATCACGCAGAGCGCCGAGATCCGCTCGCGCTCCGCCGTCCGTGGTAACTCCGGAATCAACGAAGTCGGTGCCATTGCCTTGCCGATCACCACATCCGACAATCTGCAGGGCAAGAAGAGCACTTAAGCACAGTGAGTTTTTCATAAGCGCGAGGACTTTAGGCGCCCTCGACGCGCGTGCAACACGCTACTGCGAAGCGAGCGCGTATTTAAGCGTGGTGGTTCGAACGCTTCCACCGCCAAGTCACGACAGACGCCAGCACGCGGATCCACCCAAACCAAAAATTCAAAGAATGTTCTTGTTTAGTGGGTATTCGTTTCGCACAGACTGGCGTTACTGGCGTCTTGGCGGCTAACCCCCAAGCACCGAACCACCAACCAGCCCACCGGAGCGCTAGCGCTTGCATTTCGCGAGTAACGCGGTCGCCTCACCCCTAGGGGCGATTTACTCCGACGCTGCTTCTGATATTTCCATAAGTACCCACCTACTTATCGGGAGCTACGCACGATGCGTTCTAGAGCCATTTTGCTCACCCTGGTCACACTAACGGCATGTGTATCTGAGCCGACGCACGAGCGTTCGCGCTCACAACTCAGTTCACGAGACGCAAGCACTCTGGATGCGAGCCCGAGGGCGGTTGGTAGTTCCGAGCGCGGAGAGGAAACGCCAGAGTTTGTGATCGTCGGTCCACGCGCCGATCTTGATGCGTTGCTTAACGACGTCGAGCGTGCAGCGGGAATACCGCTGCCCGGCGCATGGGCACGGACGTCGGTGGAGGACATGATGCGCGCTGCGCATCTCGTTCGAGAAATTATGCCCGTCGAACAGCGAAATCAGTGGTCGCGCGACATCGACCTGGCGATCGAACGCGACGACGGGATTTCTTCATCGCGACCAACGGCTGCGCAAATCGCAGCGATTGCTCAGTTAGCGAATGAAAGCGTGTCGGATCTACGCGTGCAGTGGAATTTCGAAACAGGCAGTCCGTCACGTCTCGACAACGTCGGCTACGTAAATCGAAGTGGTGCAGCGTCGACGGTGTGGGAGGGGTTCGTTCGAGAGAGGCAAGCAACTCTGGTTGGCCTCTTCGATGATTCAATTTTGACCGATGCCGAGGTTGTTGAAGTCGACCCAACTCCCGGACCGTTTGATATCGTTCGCGTGTTGCGACGACGCGGCGGCCTTAGAATCGACCACGACCACCTCGACGTATACGTCAGCAACGACCATTCAACACTTGGACGGGGAGTCCTTACACGAATCGTTGGCCGCTGGAACCTTCGAGTGCCTGACGCATTTGAACGTCTGCGTCGGAGAGGGTTCCTAACTGAATCCGAAATACGCGCGCGTGTGGGAGGTGATGCCCTATCCGCTACGCTGGACGTGGGATGCAGTGACGTCTGCTACGCGAACTGGCGCGTGCTTCGAACGTTTGATGAGGAAATTCTATTTGATGCAGTAACCGGCGAAGAAACTAGACGAATCGACCCACGTCATCAGTACAGTGGAACCGTTCGCCAGTTGGGTGTCCCGCCGGAAGTCGGTGGAGCGTTGCCGATCCGCATGCGAGGCGCTCGGGTCGTGCGCAATGCCCCGCCGTACACCTTTCTCGGCAACACCTTGCGGTCGGACGGAACATACAACATCAACAGTCCGCTTCCCTGGGCCATCGACTTGTGCGGTGCAACACCGGCCGGGACGTGGCCGGTTGGCAGAGTTGATCGACGAGTGTTCAACGACTGGACGACTATCGTAAGTAACCGCGTTGCTTGGTCTCCAGTAAGCGCTCCCAATCCGAACTTCGGATCACCGGATGCGTGGCCGTCTAACGCATCCGATTTGCGACACGGACAAGAGATTGTCTATGGCTGGTATTCGTACTGGCAGTATCTCTTTAAGGACGTTATTGGCTGCCAAGTGCCGGACACTTTCAAGTTCGAGTTAAATCCGAGCGGGATGGGTGGAGGGAGCACCGGGAACTACGATTTTCCGGTTCCCGGATCTGGGCAGACGAATCATGCGTCCTCAACTATCGGATGGTCGGCGGACGACTCATTTCCAACCGATCCGAGCACGGTGACTCGCACCGTTTTCCTTCTCGGACACGAATTTACTCATGGGATTCAAGGTTGTATTGCGAATCCGGGCGCGCCTTGCCAATGGAAAGATCCCGGACAGCAAAACTACCGACCGCCGGGACATCCTGAGCTTTGGCGCCGAGTCGTATATGACGCGTACGCTGAGAACTTTGCGAACATGGTTTCGCTAATCCTGGGTGAATTTCGATACCCGGTGGCTCCGGCCGACTATGCAATAAACTGGAAGCACAACTGGCGATACGGCGGCTACTTCGATTCCTCTGACGATTTTGCAAATCCGATCGAGGACTCGATCGGAACGGCTCCATCCACAGCTGGATATGATTGTCACGTACCCGGCGCGCCTTCGTGCTTGGCTACGCACGATTGCGTTGTCAGCGAAGAGTCAGGTGTGGCGCCGCCGAGCGCTCAAGGGTCCATCTGTCGCCGCCGCTGTACAGCGCACACTGATTGCCCAACTCCGCCGTGGCCGAACGAAATTCGATTCTGTGCAGATCAGAGCTATTGCCAGCAATACGGGTACAAAAACGACTGGTTCTCAACAGTCGGAACGCGGCTAGCGTTTGACCTGGGATGGAAAGACGCACTCAAGCTGATGGTTCTCGCCGCGAGCGGCGCACACAATAATGGCATAAGAGACTTCAATGTTGGCTCGGACACTTGGTACGACCATCTCGCAGATCAGGATTATCACGTCCTGGGCGCTACGCGTGCGGTGCGGTCCGCGACGAATCAGACGGGTCTAATCTCGAGGGACGATTATGGCGACGCGATCGAGGAAGCCCTTCCGGTACCGGTGGTGAACACAGCCGGCACGCTCATCCACTGGGGGAGCTCACCCGCACGGTACCCCAATTTGGACACCACGGTGGACGCTGACTGGTTTCTGTTTCGTGGAAACGCGTTTTCGAACTACACCATTACGGCCACACCAGTTGGCGGATCTGCGGTTGATCTCGCAGTGTCGGTTTTCGACATGGCGACGTCCGGTGCCTCGTTCTTTGCCCAGGGATCCAACCCGGCTGGACCGCAAGCGGTGGTTACTACGTCCATACTTCCTGGGACCGGTTGGTATGCTGTGCGAGTCACAACTCGCGTCCTAAGTAGCGGCCCGTACACGCTGCGGATAGGTCTTGCGTCCACCGCAGATGATGACTTTTTAAATACGTCGACAGAAGCGTACCCGGTTCCGAACGGAGTCGCGCAAAGCGGTTACCTGACTGCGTCCGACGTTGATCGGTTTCAGATCTACGGACGGATCGTCGGCTCCCCAACACTAACGGTCACTGCTACTGGGTCGCCGACACCCACCGTCGCGATCTTTGCGCCCAATGGAAGTCCGTTAGGTACCGCGCCCGGGACAATAACGGTTCCGGCGTCTGCGCCCGGATTCTACACGTTCACCGTAAGTAATCCGGGAACGACTTCGTACCCATACTCGGTCACGGCGTCATTTTCATGTGCATCTTGGACATGGGGATCCTGCGACAATCTCACCTCAGTCCCCGCGATACCTTCTCGATTTGCATGGGGTGACCGATTCGCCGGTCGATTGCCCGATCCGACCGCAACCGCAACGTATTCCGTTCCGCTGAACGAAAACGAGAGCGTCGCGATTTCATTGACCGATGCGTCTCCGACCTGCCGCTTCGAGCTGGAGCTCATCCCGCATCCGCAACTCGCGTTTTTCCGCAATCCGGACCCACCAAACAACATGCTCCCGGTGTTTCACTGGACCGACGATGTTGACACGGGGCTCGGGCCGGGTACGAGCGATATAGCTGGCACCCGGCGTGGCGCAGGCGGGCATTTCTTCGCACCGGTCGCGGGCGACTATAATATTCGCGTGCGATCAACGAGTGGGTCAGGATGTACGTACCGCTTGTTCATATCGAAGGCCAATCAGCTCCAAACTCCCATGCCGGAATGGTGACGTATGAACAGACGTACGATTTGCGCGCTCGTCGTGTTGGTGATCACCGGATGCGAATCCAGTTCCGACGTCCGCGACGCCGCGCTAACGCCGGTAGACGCAGGTACAGACATGGGACGCGACGCTGGTGTGGACATCGCCATGGATGCATCCGCACCGTGCGCCGCAGAATACGTATCAGCGACCATCGCAATTGGTGAAAGCGTGGTCGACGTGTGTTTGCCCATCGACGCGGAGCATCATCTTCAGATTGGATTCGGGGACCCCTCTTGCACCCTTACCTCTTCGGGTGCCGTAGCGGAGGACGAAGCTGATTTCCAAATGGGCATTGGCGCGGACGGCGATTGGTTCAGTCGCGAGGGCATCGCGGAGGCGTTTGGCGTTTCGTATAGCTCTTCAAGCGCATACGGGTGCGGAGGCATTCGTCCGGGAGGCGTCGGGAATTGCTCGTTCTGGAATCCTGCGTGTGCAGCGCGCGTCACACTCGCCGCTCATGCAGTCAACGAATTCAGCGAAGGCGATCTCGCAGCGCCCTGTGAGCTCGTGAATCAACGCGACTGGGGCTGGCCAACGGTTACCATCCAGCGGCTGCATTTCCGCGCGATGGTGATCGCGATGCCGCATCAACTCACGCCAGGCCCAGATGGATCGCTGTGCAGCTACCCAATCGACGCAGGCCATTAGCGAATACTTGCGTCGCTCGCCTGCGTCACGCTTCGCTTGCATTACGGCGGAGACGCCAAGGTCGAGCAAAGGCGTTTTGCTGTTTCGCACACAACGCGCGCGTTGGTCTACGACACTAAGATCTCATCCGAGCTTGGCGTCTGCAGCGGCTTGGCGTTCAAGCCCACCCGAAGCGCGCAGCAAGCCAATCGATCGACACGTCAGCGCTTGTTCTTCTTCGCGACGGTCTTCTTCGCGGCGTTATTCTTTGCGCGCTCTTTGGCTTTCGCTTTGGCGGCTTCGAGTTTCTCGGCGGCGTATTTGCGGTCGAGTTGCCAGTACTCGCGGCCGTAGTCGACGCAGATTTCTCCGCCGGCGTAAATTTTACGCGTGGACTTGATGTAGACCTTCAAGCCTTTGACGATGTACTCGGCGTTGTTGCGCAGGCCATTGGCACGGCCGCTTCCGCGTGCGTCGTTGGCGTAGCGACCGAAGGTCTTCTTCAGTGGAAGCGCGTCGACGGCCCAGCGATTGTTGATTTTGAAGATGTACGAATTTTCTCCGTCGTCTTCTTTGATGTCGTTCCAGCGTTCGAGATTGCCTTTGTATTCGACAATCACGGTGCCTTTAGGGACATCCACTTTCGTGAACAGGCCTTTGCCGGCGTTGGGAATGAGCGAACGACGAATGACTAGGAATTTTTCGAGGAGTGCCACGGTTTCTAGCGACGCGAACTACCAACATACCCAAGCGCGCGCAACTGGCTTTCTGTTTCCGCGTCGATTGTCGTGGTCTCTTGCGTGTGAACGACAGGGCGTCGTGCAGTGGCCACACGTTGCGTGCTGTCGGTGTCGCTAGCGGCAAGCGCCAGGCCGAGCAGACCGCGCATATAGCGCACCGCGATTGGATGCGAGTCGGCGATATCGGTCTGCTCGTGCGGGTCTGCGCTCAAGTTGTAGAGGATCTCGCGCTCGGCGGTGCGCTGAATGAACTTGAGGCGACCCACCGCACAGGTGCGCCAGCCTTCCATGAAGCCAGAGACGGCGACCCGCGGCGCATCCTGACCTTCGCCGGTAAGCGTGCGCAGGAAGGAGTGACCCGCGAGGTCTTCGGGGATCGGCTGTCCGAGCGCTTCGAGCACCGTCGGCAAAACATCGACAAGACCCACTGCATCCGGAACGCGCGTCGCGCCGTGCGTTACGCCCGGCAAACGCACGAACATCGGAATGTGCAGAAGCTCCTCGTACACGCTGTGTCCGTGGCCCACAGAACCGTGATCCCAGAACTCCTCGCCGTGATCGGCAGTGACAATCACCATCGTGTTGTCGTTGAGACCGCGGCGCGTCAGGCCTTCGATGATCGAGTTGAAGTGCACGTCGTGATAGGAGATCTCACCGTCATACAGCGCTTGAAGGTGGACGCGATCGCGCGCGTTCAGTTGAACCTGGCCAATCTTGATCTTCTCGAGCAACGCGCCGTCGTGCGTAAAATCGACCACGCCGTTATAGGCCTGCGCGTCGTACATCGAGAGGAACTGATGCGGCGGTCGGTACGGAACGTGTGGATCGATCGTGTGGACGTACAAGAAGAAAGGCTTCTCGGCCGGCCTTCCGTCGAGCCATGACAGAACGTCAGCGGCCACAAACTGCGCCGGCGTGTTGCGGCCCTCGCGCACGTAGTTGCGATATGTGGTCCAACCCTGACGGAAACCGAAGCGATCCGAAACGTACCCGTTCGCGATAAATGCGCCGGTGTAAAATCCGTGGTCGGAAAGTATTTCCGGCGCTAGACGCACGCTCTGCGGCACAACGGCCTCGGTGGTGATCGCGTTGTGCTGCCACGGCATTAACGATGAAAGAAGTGTGGCGACGCTGGGCTTGGTCCAGTTCTCTTGCGTGTGAGCGCCCATCATGATCGCAGCGCCCTCGACGAACTGCGTGAGCCCAGGAGTCTGGACGCGCGATTCGGGATTGATTGGCCGCAACTTGTCGGCGCGCATCGTGTCGATGAGGTAAACGAGAACGTTGGTAGGACGCGGTGCCGTGGCTGCGACAGTTGCGTCGAGCGTAACGATCTGCGGATTCACAATCGCCGCTTCGCCGCCGTTCGTGCGCACATCGACGCGAACAATTTGCCCTGAATAGGCGTTTAGATCGAGATCGGCCGGCGTGCCATTCGTGGATGCCTGCGTAGGCGGCAAGGCAACCGGTGCACCGTCATCGCGAACAATCGTGACCTCCGCGCGTGCGCTTGCTCCGCCCTTCGCAGCAAAGCGAAGACGCGCGTGGTCGGGAACTTCGAACGCGTAGCCGAGCGACCATCCGGCGGGCACGTGCAACGCGGACTCGGTCGACGCGGTCGTCATCAACGCATCCGGCGCTGGCGGCGCGAAGGTGTCGGGCAAAGGGGCTGCCGACAACGCGAGCCAGTCGAGCGCCACGCTTGCACGTCCGCCGCCCGCCACGCTCACGACGCCGCTCGCACGAAGCTGCAAAACATTCTCACCGCGCGACAGAACACCAGCAGGCAAGGTCAGGTGAATCGTTTCGAACTCGCGACCCGTGAATGCTGCGTTGCCGCGCTCGGTGCCGTTCACATAAAAGCGAACAGTGTCTGCGCGAAAGGTGCGCGCGCGAATCGTGATCGTGGCAGCCTCGGTGCTCTCCGACGGGACCGTGATCTTCGCGCTGCTGCCGGGGAGCAACATCGCGCTCGTGCCATCGACGACACGATCCTCACCGGTGTTCGTCAGCCAACCGCCGAGCGTGTACTTCGATCCGCCGGCAACTCCGAAGTCTTCAACAAGTGTCGTGCCGAACCGCAACTCCGCGCGCGCCACATGATGCGCGAGATCGTATCGCACGCGTGCTGCGCGTCCGGAAGGCGTGGGCGTGGGGGCTGGGCGTGCCGCAGCAGTCGGGGCTGCGACTTGGCGCTGCGGCGCAGCCTGCTGGTGCGGCGGGTCTGCGTAGGCCGAGCTACAGCCAGCAATCGCGAGAGCGAGGCAAAACACCCATAGTTTCGAGCGGATCATGTGCCCGACCTTATCAAAGTCCGATCGGACCGCCAGAAATCGGGCACGCCCTTTCTTGCAGAATTGGTTAGTCTCGGGTCATGAATCGGCACGCATCCGATTCCGTCTGTCGTATTTAGGAAATGATTATGAGCCACAGCCGACCAGCACGCGCCCTGACCATTCTCTGCGGTGCTCTGCTTTTGGGCCTATTTGGCAATGTCGCGTTCGCCGAGGCGACGGTGACGGTGCAGGTGCGCAATCAGAATGGCAGCCCTGCGGACGGAACGGTCGTTCTGACGGGCGCGAGCGGCGGTTCAGCCTCGTTTTCCTGCCAAACCCACGCAGGAACCTGTCAGATCGCCGGGGTGCCGGGCGGGATGCATACCGTGACCTTTCGGCCTTCATCAGGCCCGGCTCCCGCTCCGCGTACCGTCATGATCGCGCCAAATGGCAGCGTTTCATTGATCGTCTCGAGCGGTCGCTGATTTCCACTTACTGAAGTCCCGGTCCATGAACCGAAGTCGAAACGGCCTCCCCCAGGGGCTAAGTTCGGCATCATCCGGGATTCACGCCGAATTCTTGTGGTAACTGCCTTGGACGAAACACAATTCACGTTGTATTACACGTCCGCGGGTCAGGGGTCATAAGGCGAGCAGTACGAGCCCTCTTACCTTTTTAAGGAGCACGGGATGCGCGCAGCTTTTCAAGGGTTCTGTCTCAGCCTCTCTCTTCTGTTGGCGCTCGCAGCGCCGGCCGCGGTCTTCGCTCAAGACGACTTCGAAGACGAGTTTGACGAGCCTGCTACGCCGGCACCCGCGCCGACTGCCGCGCCCGCCGCGGCCGATGCACCCGCGACGACAGACACCGCGGCGCCTGCAAGCGCAGACGATGAGGCCGCTGCGATGGACGGGGAAACCGCCGCGCCCGCAGAGGACGAAGAGACACCTGCAGAAGCCGCGCCGGTCACCGACGAGCAAGCGCTGCGCGATGAAGGTTTCCGACTTCACAACACGTTTGGCGGCCCGTCGGGTGGTATCCACATCGTGGACGCAGCAGCGCCCCCGGTCGGAACCTTTCGGACGCAGCTCGCACTCGATTTCTTTTCGGCATCGAGCTTCCTGAACACGAACGATTCGAACAAGCACATCGGCGGTGCGCTGACGCTGTCGTGGTCGCCGCTGAGCTTTCTCGAGGCCTACGCCAGCATCTCGGCGTATGCGAACTCGAACAACACCGAGAACCCGCAGCTCTTCCAAGTGCTCGGCGATACGGTGCTCGGTGCGAAAGCGTTCTATGGCGTGCTGCCGTGGTTGACGGTCGGTGGTGATTTGAGCCTTTCGCTCTTGAACACCGTCGGTGATATCGGCCTTGTCGGCCGCAGTACCAGCATGGGCTTCCGCGCGAACGCGACCGCCGATTTTCGCCATCTGGCCAACCCCTTGCCGCTCATTGCGCGCTTGAACTTGCAGTACTTCCTCGACAACTCGTCGCAGCTTATCTCGGACACGGAGCAAGCTCGCTACGACGCATTGCCCGCAGATCGCCGCAGCTTTGCCGACGAGGAGCGTCACCTCCTTTCGCGCGTCGAGCGTTTTGCGCTTGGCATCAATCGCACCGATCGTTTCACCATCGGTGTTGGTTTCGAAGCGCCGCTTCGCGCTGCGACAGACTTTTACATCAATCCGATTCTCGAATGGCGCCTCGGTATTCCCGTCAATCGACAAGGTTATAACTGCTTGTACATCCCCGCCGCTGGCAGTGCCGACCCGGCCGCAGGCACGGACGGCTGCCTCGACAAGCAAGGCTTTTCATCCTTCCCGCAGACGCTGACCATCGGCGTGCGCGTGTTGCCGCCCGTGCGCGGCCTCGCTGCATTCGCTGCTGTCGACGTTGGCCTCACGGGCACCTCGACGTTCGTGCGCGAGCTTGCCCCGACGGCTCCCTACGATGTGATGCTCGGACTTTCGTGGGCCTACGACACGCGCCCGCCGGTTGTAGAACCGGTCATCCGCGAAGTCGAACGCACCGTCGAAGTTCGCATCCCGCCGCCCGTGAAGGGCCGCGTGCACGGCATCGTGATCGAACAGGGCGCGGGCACACCTGTCGCCGGCGCAATCGTCCGGTTCACAGGTCGCGACCTCACGGCGCAATCGACAGCAGCCGACGGCTCGTTCACGACCTACGAGCTTGATCCGGGTGACGTTCAGTTCGAGATCAGCCATCCCGAATACAATCCGGGCGCATGCGCAGCGACGATTGCCGCCGAAGGTGGTCTCGTCGAAGTGCGCTGCGAGCTCAACGCGTTGCCGCGCCTTGGCATTGTCCACGGCCACGTTGTCAGCGATACCGATGCTGCCGTCGTTGGCGGCACCGTCACCATCACCGGTCCGACGCCGCGTTCCACGACCACGGATGTCTCCGGTAACTTCAACGTCAACGACCTGACGCCGGGTAGCTATCAGGTTCGCATCGAAGCCGAAGGCTTCCTCATCAAGCTCGCGAACTTCGACGTTCGCCCGCGCGAAACGACCAACGCCGAGATCACGGTCGTAACGCGCCCGCGTCGCTCGACCGTCACCATCAATCGCCGCGAAATCGTGATCCGCCGTCAGATCAACTTCACGACCAACAGCGACACGATCGATCCGACGAGCTTCCCGCTCCTCGCTGAGATCGCGGACGTCATCATTCACAACCCGCAGCTCACCAAGATCGAGATTCAGGGCCACACCGACAACGTCGGCGGCGCTGAACACAACATGGCGCTTTCACAAGGCCGTGCCGATGCCGTGCGTGTGTGGTTGATCCAAAACGGTGTCGATTCGAGCCGCCTCGAGTCGCACGGCTACGGCAGCACGCGTCCGCTCGTGCCGAACATCACGCCTGGCAACCGCGCGCGCAACCGTCGCTCGCAGTTCATTATCTTGGAACAGGCAGCCGCGGCACCCGCCGCGGAGTAGTAATCGCCAAGCGGCAGGCGCGGCATTTTGTCGCGCGTGGCGTAACAATGGGGCAACTCGCGCGATGGCGTGTTAGGCCGGTTCTGAGGTGTTTATGACGCGCAGCGTTCTTCTTACAATCGCATTGGGTTTCTCACTCGCGGCCACCGCGTGCTCAGACGACGCAGCTCCCGCGGGAAAGCCCGCGTGCGACGAGCTCGCCGAGACCTGCCATCCGTTCGATACGGGAAGCGGACCTATCCACGAATGCCATGAGTACGCTGAAGACCCCTCGCACACCGACGCGCAATGCGAGGCGATGCACACAAGCTGCTTTGCGCTATGCACCGACCTCGCTGATGCAGCGACCGATGCGCAATCCGCGCCTTAGGCTTTGGATTTAGCGTGACCAAAGGCCACGCTGACTTCCGCGTGAACCTGAAGTAGTACACGGCCATGGGCGTTGCGGCGACGGGCGAATCAGACGAGCAGCTCGGGCTCGATTGGCTTTTGAGATTGCGCTGGGGAGCAGTCGCGGGCCAGTCGTCCGCGCTCCTTTTCGTCGCCATCGTGTTGGGTATCGACTTGCCCTACGCCTCGCTGTTGGGACTTATCGCGTTCACGGCCGTCACGAACGCGATCTTGATGCTGCTTCCGAATCGCGCGAACGAGCGTTGGCGCCTGCCGGCAGTACTCGTCACCGATATCGCAGTACTGACGCTGATGTTGGCGAAGTCAGGGGCTGCGGCGAACCCGTTCACGGTTTTCTTTCTTGTGCATGTTGCGCTCGCCGCGCTCCTGCTTCCGCCGCGGCTCGCATGGACGCTCGTGCTTCTTACTGTCGTCGCATTCGCCTCGCTCTTCTTCGTGGCCGCGTCGTCTTCGATGCATCACGAGCCGGGCATGCATCACGGGCACGGCGGCGAGTGGTCCGCACATCTGATCGGCATGTGGGTGGCCTATGCGCTGTCCGCGGCGTTTGTCGCACATTTTGTCGGCAAGGTTTCCAGAGCCATCCGCGATCACGATCGCAAGCTCCTTGCGATAAGCAAACTCGCAGCTCAAAACGAACGCCTAGCCACGCTTTCGAGTTTCTCCGCGAATGCCGCCCATGAGCTCGGCTCACCACTCGCCACAATTGGTCTGGCGGCGAAAGAAATTGCACTTGCGATTGAGCACGACGGGCCCAAAGCTTCGTTGCAGTCCGATGCGCAGCTTATCTGTCGTGAGGTTGCACGCTCGCGCGAGATCCTCGCGGCGCTTTCGTCACGAGCTGGCGAATCGGTTGGTGAAATACCGGTGCGCACCACTCCTCGGCAGATCGTCCAAGAGCTGATGAATGTGCTGCCGCCACAACTGCACCAGCATGTGCGAGTTCGCTATGCGAACGAAACGGTCGCAGCAAGCGCTGTCGTTGCGCCTGTTCGCACGCTTACGCAGATGCTGCACAACTTGATTCGAAATGCGTTCGACGCTCAGGAAGACGCTTGCGTCGACTCGCCGATTGATCTCAACGTACGATTAGAAGAGCAGCTCTCTTTTCATATTCTCGATCGCGGAGCGGGGCTTCACGATTCGATTCGAGCGCGACTGGGCGAGCCGTTCGTGACGACGAAAAGCGCGCACGGTGGACTTGGGCTTGGGCTTTACCTTGCCCAGGCCTACGCCGAGCGCACTGGCGGTCATCTGCGCTTTGGAGCTCGTGAGGGTGGCGGCACCGACGTCGAGCTGTGCATGGATCGCGATGCGCTTGGTCGGAGCATCCGAGCATGAGCGACGGCCGCTCAGTGCTAGTTGTTGATGACGAGAACCTCTTTCGCGAGCGCCTCGTTCTAGCGCTTTGCCAGCGTGGTTTTGAAGCCGCAGGCGTCGCGACTGCTGAGGAGGCGATCCGCTCAGCGGAACTCGATACACCGGAGTGCGCGGTGGTGGATCTGCGCATGCCTCGCATTTCCGGCCTGCATGTTGTTCGACGGCTGCACGACCTCGACGCGACCACACGCATCGTCGTCCTTACAGGCTATGGCAGCATCGCTACCGCCCTTGATGCGCTCCGCTCCGGGGCGGCTCACTACCTGACCAAGCCCGCGGACATCGACGACATCATCAGCGCATTTGATCACACCGGAGCGCCGTCGTTGCAGCCTCCGCCGACGACTGTTCCCAGTCTCGACCGCGTGGAATGGGAGCACATTGATCGGGTGCTCGTAAGCTGCGGTGGGAACATTACGCAGGCCGCATCCTTGCTCGGGTTGCACCGCCGATCCCTCCAGCGCAAACTCGCCAAGCGTCCGAGCGCGCGGTGAGTATGCTCGTGAAATCCGGCTCCGGTGTCTTTGCCCACCTCCTTGTGGCCGTTGTATTGGGCGCGCTCGCAGCGTGCGAGAGCGGTTCGAGATCGGACAGCGAAGTGCGAGCCGATCGCGCACTAGCACTCGAGATACGCTTGTTAGCTCCCTGCTGTTGGGTTCAAACACTGGACGTGCACGAGTCGGCCGAGGCGTCTTCGCTGCGCGCGGAAATTCGCACGCGCCTTGCCCGGGGCGAGAGCGCAGCAGCGATAGAAGACGACTTTGCGGACCGCTTTGGCGAGCGGATCCGCGCCGTACCTAAAGGAAGAGAGCCTCGCAATGCGGTTCCGGAGATAGTTGGAATCGCGATGCTCGTGTCGGCGTTGGGGATCTTTTTGCTAGCGCGCGTATGGACCCGACGTACGCGGGCGGAAGACCGCGTGGCGGATGACGGTGCGATCTCTGTCCCGAAAGATGCTTACGACGATCAGCTCGACGACGAACTGCGTCGAATCGATGACAATTCCTGAGCCCTGCCGGAGCGCGGCAGTCGCGCCGGTAGGCGCGGCTTTTTGTCGCGCGACGCACGCGCCAGCTGATTCTTACGAGGTGACGGCGTATACAGCCGCTACCGATGCGCTGTCCCAGATACAGGTCCTTATTGGCCCCCGCGATCGTGCTCAGCGTTCTCCTCACGAGAACTGCGGAGGCCGAGGCGTGTGGATTGTGCGGCTGTTCGCTCGCGCCTCCCGGTGACATTTCGTTTTCGGCCATCGGCTGGGACCTACCGCAGCCGGGCACCTTGCGCCTCTCACTCGAGAACCGCGAGTCGTTTCATACGACGACTCCTCACGCGAATGTTCTCGAGACGACCTTTGAAAGTCGCACTTCGCTTTTTCTGGCATGGACTCCCTTTCGCGTCGTGACGCTTCAATGGCTCGTACCCGCCGTCTATCGCACGGTCGAATCGTCCGATGGCATCGGCGCCGCGCGCGCGTTCGGCTTGGGCGACAGCGACTTGAGCGCGCGCTTTCAAGTCTTCGGCGGAGGGAGTGGTACGACGCGCCACGGAATATTTCTGAGCGCAGGGGTCAAGATGCCCTTCGCGATGAACTATCGCGGGCCGGACGGTACGCCGCTCGGGCACGCCGCGCAGATCGGAACCGGTTCCTGGGATCCGATCGCCAGCGCTTCCTATGTAGGTGCGTTCGATCGTTTCTCGTTCTTCGCGATCGAATCGCTCCGGTTTACGACGGAGGGTCGTGGTGGTTGGCGCGCAGGTTCGGCGTTCATCTCCACGCTGGCGCTGCGCTACTCCCTCGGCGATTCACTCGCCCTCTTACTGTCGGCCGATGGGATCTACGCCAGCGCTGATCGCTTGAGCGGCGCACGTATAGCCGACACAGGCGGATTCCTCGCCTACGTGACGCCGTCTGCACTTATGCAGCTTGCACCGACGACAATGTTGCGTGTCGCTCTGCAGATCCCCGTCGCGTACGTCAACGCTGGCACCCAAACCGAATCGGTAGCGTTCCTGGTGAGCCTGGTGTTCACGCACATTCCAGAGCCAGAGGCTGTGCCTGCTACCTCATCATCTCCCATGATTTGATCGACTGAGCCACAAGTAGTAGTTCGTCAACGCTGCGAAAGCGACGCCGACGATACTTGCGGTGAGCAAGAACATGACCCACGCAAGTGCACGTGTGCGCGTCATCGCAAACGCCACACCCACCGCAATTGATATGGTCGCGGGGATGATCAGCGAGAGCATGGCGTTCGATGGCGCGAACAGCGCTTACGCGTGTTTTCGAACGCTGAGGTGGAGGCATGGGCGCCGTGAAAATGGTCAACGTTTACGACGTGATCGGCCTAATGCGATGGCGGCGAGAGCAGCAACCAACGAGAGCACGCCACGCGAGGATGCATTCTGCGCACCGGGCGCCACCGAGCAACAGCCTTTGGGAAGGGGATCGCCACAACCCAAGTTCGCTGCAAAACCGTTCCATGGCGCGTCGTCACACGCATCGGGAAGACTGCCCTGCGGATAGGCGCTGCAGATGCCTTCGATGTCGTCTGCTTCGAGATCGCGCTTGCTCGTCTCGTTCGCGCCCGCGGTCATGAACATCGTAGCGTTCGCCACAACCGAGTGGCCGAGACCAAAGTAGTGACCTGCTTCATGCGTGATCACGTTCTGCAAATCCACGTGCCCATTGGTGCACCCGGTGGCCGGGCAGAGCTCGAAGGTCCAATCGGCTTCATTGATTTCCATATCGACATCGAGAATCTGGCCCGTCTCCTGAATGTTCCACGTCGACGTCAGCGCGAATGCATCGGGCGAGCGAAGGCCTCCCCATTCTTGGAGAAAGACCATCGTGTGGATGTTCGTGCCGTCGATCAGCGTCGAGGCGTGATCGCAGGTACTCGTTTCTTCTAGCTGCCGCACTTGGAAGCCAATCGGATGGCCATCGGGGCAAACGACATCGGTCCACGTAGCAAACGATTGCTGAAACGCACTTCGAATATCGTTGGGATCGATTGACTTCGAGTAATCTTCGAAGAGCGCATACGAGGTGCATCGGTGATCCCACCACAGCGGAATGCCTTGGGTTGAGCAAGCAACACCTGAGGGTGGATCCACCGTGGTGAGTCGACACCACGCCGCCGCGTGCGCAGCGGGCGCGATGAGGCATAGGCTAACTAGAACGAAGCTGAGCGCACGTGTCATCGAACGCGCCGCCTGCGCCAGACCGCAATCGAGGCCGTCAGTCCGACTAGAAACAGCGCGCTCTTCGTATGCGCGTACCCGCCAAAAGGGGCGACGCTGCAGCAACCGGCGGGGTCCTGTTGCCCACAGCTAAGATCCGTAGACAAGCCGCCGTGCGGCGCGTCCTCACATGCATCGGGCAGTGCGCCGGGCGGATAGATCCCGCAATACGCGGCAATGTCGTCCACTTCCAGCGAACGCTTGCCCGTCTCGCCCGGGGGGGAGGCGCGATACATGGTCGCGCTCGGAATGATCGTATGACCGATTCCGAAATAGTGCCCGACCTCGTGCGTTATGACGTTCAACAAGTCGACACTGCCGTCAGTGCAGCCTTCGTCGGGACACATCGTATATGGACCACGGTTTTCGTTGACCTCCATGTCCACATCGAGAATCTCGCCGGTCTGCGTGTTGTGCCACACGGTCGTAACCGCATACGCATTCGGATCGTACATGGGATTCCAGTCGTGGCTCAGCGCGAACGCTTGGATGTTGGTCCCGCGCGCTTCGTACGCGGCTTGCGCGCAGGTGGTGAACTCATCCATTTGCCGCACCATGATATTCGCCGACTCACCCGCGCACGTGATGTTCGTCCACTGCGAAAACGCAGTGGCAAAGACTGTGCGCAATTGTTCCATGCTCAGAGTGGAAGAGCCATTCACGTTGATGGCGTACGACGTGCAGCGCCGATGCCATTCGAGCGGAATCCCATCTGTCGCGCACGGCTGTGCAGCGCTCAAGGGCAGTGTGCTGGTCGTCATGCGACACCACGCGTGCACGCGAGCCGGGCTAGCAACGCTCACCGCGACAGCAACGACAGCGAATACGAGCGATCTAGCGTGCACCGCGCGCCCCAATCAACTCGCGCAGCATGGGCCGCAAGCTTGATAGGGAGCGGGGCTCGAGAAGAGCAGGGGGCGCTGGCAACAAGCGTGAGTTTTGAACGCGCTGCATAAGAGCCAGGCCAGCCCCGGAAGGCATCACCATGTCCTCGCCAGGATGCTCAGGCATCGCGCGTATCTCGAAGGCGCCTTGGGACATGCCAACGACACGCACCAATGTGCTTGAGCCGCGCACGTTCGCCCCAAAGACAAGCGCGCGCTCGCCTACCGCGAAGCGTGCTTCGCCTTCGATATGCAAACCCACCTCGCCGACGGCCCCTCCAAGATGCGTAACGACCAGCACCTCGCCGGTTGCGCGGTCGCCCATCATCGTCTCGTCCACGCGAATCGAAACGTCCGTGACGATGCGTCCGCTTCCATCCCAGTGCGAGGTGCTCGACTCGACGTTGCCGACCACCACGTGATCGGCTTGGGCAACCAATGCTGGAAAGTCGAGCGCCAACATGACCGAGGCATCGGCGGGGCGGACCCTAGCCACAAGAGCGAGTACAGCGAGCGAGAGAAGAAGCGTAAGTCGTTTCACACGAAAAGCATGATGGGCTGGGCCCAAGCTGGTCAAGTGCGCTTCCACGCCACATGCGGACGTACCGCGATTCCAATGGCGACCAGCGTCAGTACCAGGTT
Organism: Sandaracinaceae bacterium; assembly: GCA_016712745.1. Classification (GTDB taxonomy): domain Bacteria; phylum Myxococcota_A; class Polyangia; order Polyangiales; family JADJQN01; genus JADJQN01. The sequence goes on along the minus strand of JADJQN010000003.1, from coordinate 473,210 downwards.
GCGCGCGATCGTGCCCCACCCGACTTGCGCTTCAGCCGCTGCGCCAAAACATCCGCAATCGAGATCAATGCCCCGCGAAACAGTGCTGATCATCGCGATTGCGAAAATAATCAGCATCGCCGCCGCAACTAAGGCGGCCCCTCGCTCTTTTACGCCAGCGACCAGCGCACATGCCACCACAATTTCCATGATGGGCAAGACCGAAGCGGTGATGCTGCTCAGCCAATCCGGCACCAGGTGATAATTGGCAATCGCTTCGGCGAAGTCGCGCGGTGAGGCGAGCTTGGTGGCCGCCGCAAAGAGGAATAGCCCCGCGAGCGTGACGCGGGCGCCGATTACGAGCCAGTCTAGGAAGCGCGCGTTCTTCATGGACACAACCGACACGCGCCAGCCTCTGCCGGATAGCCGTGATTCATCCACGCAGGAAAGCCGCCCTCGAGGACCCGAACGTCCGTCAGGCCCGCGTGCAAGAGTTGCGAGGCGAGGTTCGTCGACTGAGAGCAGCTCGCGGTCGTATCGCAATAGACGATCACAATGTGTGCGGTGCGCAAGAGCGTAACGAAATTCGGATGGGGTGTTTCGCGCGAGGAGTACGGAAGAGAAATCGCGTTTGTGACATGCCCTTCTTCGTATTCGTCGGCAGTGCGGGCATCGACGAACATCACGCTGCGATCGTCTGAGAAACGGCGCGCATCGGCTTGTGACATCCACTGAATCGTTGGCTCGGTCGGCACCGGTGCGCTACACGTGCCGGTCGGACTCTCATGCGCAGGAGGCAACCAAGGCCAGCCGCGCACAATTCCGTGGGCCGTGCCGAGCAATGCGCCGACCAGAGAAACCAGGAGCGCTTCGACGACGACGGACTTCATCCCCGACAGAGAATGAACCACGCGTCCATGGGCTTACCGCCCTTGGTCGCGCGGCCGATCGAAACGTGATTGGAGACGCCTCGCAAAATGTCTTGCGTGCCGTTGTAGACGAAGCGCGAGAGGCGCGCCGTGTTCGGCAAAATGGGCGGCCAACTGGGCAGGCCACGCGGTGGCAGACGCAAGTAGTCGACTAGAACTTCGCCGGGCACCACGTGTTGCAGTGCGACGAAGTATCCTGGGCCAACAACCGTTTCGAGAAATGCGGAGTTACGGTTGTATCCCCACAACTCGCCCTTGGGGCCTGAGTCCGGGCGGAACATCACCTTGGCAAAGTGCGAGAAGGCCGGCAGCGTGTTCTGGCCGTGGTGAACGACTTCGGTGTTGTCCGGCACATTGGCCGGGACGATGTCCTCGAGCGTCATCTTCCGATAGCCCGAGGCAGCTTCGAAGAGGGCCGATTGCGATGTGCGCCCCAGCGTGTGGATCTCAGCGATGCGTGCCGCGCTATCGAGCCCATCGAGATGCGCGGTGATAGCCGACAAATCGATCGCGCTGCCGCTTGTAAGGTCCTTGAGTGTTGCCATGGGTCGCATGGAACAACGAATCCGCTCTTCGCTCAACTACCGCGTTTGGCTTTTGCCCCGATCCTGTCTTTCGTCCTCGCTCGAATCGGTCATGTGCTTTGCAGCACACTCCCTCATCTCGCTGCGGGCGCGTCCAGGTTCGGGGCAAAATCCTGCACGCTCGCACCTTACGTAGCGATTAGCGCGTTGCGGGTGTCGACGTCGGTGTCGCGACGGGCAGGGGCGCTTCGGGGGCGTTTTGCACCGTTACCGCAGGGGTGCCGGTGGCGGCGCGCACTTGCGACGCAATCGAGCAATCGGCAGCGACTTCAGCGCGGCTCACGGGGGTGGTGGCCGCAGGAGCCGCGGGTGCACCACCGAATGTCGCCCGAGCGGTGATAAGCGCGCCAGCGGCCTGTGTACGTACTTTCAGGAGCTGCTCCCCGTCGCGCAAGTTCCAAAGGTAGATGTCGACCGGCCCGTTGGTGCGCGTAGTTCCTCGCTCGAGCGCCAACATGAACCAATCGCTTTGCATGGCACTCTCGACGACCGGCAGGTCAGTGCGAATGTGATGGAGAAGATCTTCTTCGATGACGCGCAAGCGCAGCACGTCGGAGGTGTCGCGCGCCTGATGCGTCCACGCAGGATCTAGGAAGGCACCCTTTTCGTAGAGCGTGCGCGCTGACACCGGCGCTAGGCCCATGCAATTCATGATCGCGTCGGTGCCCATCACGCGTGCGCCGTCTTCGACTCGGCTCGCGCTCGTGATCGCGCTGGCGGGAAGGCGCAGATAAAGGCCGTGTCCCCGACGCAGCTGATTTACATCGAGGCGTTCGTCGGCAGTCGTGACCGGAACAGTCGAAACAGCATCCATGACAAAGCCTTCGATCTTGCGCTCAAGCGCTTCGATCTGCTGGCTGCGTGAGTGCAGCTGATGCTCATGCACCTGCATAATGCGCGTACGCACGATGCCGGCATCGCGATGCTTCTTCAGTTGGTAGCCGCCTACCACGCAGGCAAGGACGAAGGCGCCGAGCGCCACCCATTTCCACGGAAACTTGTTCCGATACGAACGCGCCTCTTGCGCCTCATCCAATCGCGCCGGTTTCAGCTCTTGCACAGTCGTTCCCATATCCCAATCGACTAGACATCGCTAGCCAACAAGAGTTCCAAAAAGCAAAACGCCGCCCCTCAGCGAAGGACGGCGTCAGTCTAACAAACCACCCGACACTCACACGAATACGGGGTGGCTGGGTGGGGGCGCGGGACGGGCGGCGGGGGGATTCCCTGCCGACTACCGACCCTGGCGGTTTACTGCGAAGCTGATCTGGGAGTACCCAGATTGTGCTGTAGAGAACATCACCTTCTTGATGACGCGGTAATCGATGTTCTCATCGGCCATGATGATGACCGCTCCAGCGAACTGACCGTTCGGGTGAAGCATCGCGTAGTTGCGCTTGAGCGTGGTGAGGTTCTGGATGAGCGGCTCGATGCGCTCCATCGTGGCCGAGCCACCGAGGCTCTGCGTGTCAGCGACGCGGATGCCGTTCAAGAGGACGACCTGCGGGTTGATCGCGATGACCGGAGCGTCTTCGAGATCTTCCGTGTTCGTCGCGCGCGGCATCGTGAGGTTCGGAACGTTGCTCTGAACCGTCTCGTTGGCGAACGACATGAGCAAGAAGACGACGAGCACGATCAGGAAATCGATGAACGGAACGAGCGGGATCTGCGCGTCGACCGCTTTATGACCGCCGCCGTTGACCTTCTTCGAAACGAAGGAGAGGGGGATCTGCGTGAAAAGAACTTTGCCGGGTTTACCAACGGGCATTAGAGCGTCGCTCCATCTGAGAGGTCGAGCGAGGCATAACCCTCACCGAGCGCGGTATCCATGGCTACAACGACATCGCTGTACACAACGCCGTCTTCCGGCGCGACAGTGATGTCATGACGATTCGGCTCGAGCTGGCGACGATCGTGAAGGCGCTGTTGAAGCGCGCTGCGATCGTATGCGCCGCTGACCTTGGGAATCTCAGTGCGTTCACCGGCGGTCGTCGCAAGGACGTAGCCGGTGCCCTGCACCTGCAAGATCAACTTTACGCTCGGCGGGGGCGGATCGGTCGGCTGCGAAGGCTGACCAGGCGCCTGCTGATTCGCGTTGAGGCGCGCGAGTTGCGTCCACACTGCGCTTACGAGGAGGAACATGACGCAGCAAAGAAGCAAATCGATGAACGGAACGAGCGGGATATCCGAGTCGAGCGACTTCTTGCCGCCATGACCCCCGCCAACGCTAATACCACCCATGCGCGCCTCACCTAATCTTGGGGAGCTCTCCGATGAGAGGCTCCCTCATTTAAAACCAACAGAACGCATTTTGAAAACCAACGAAACGAGTTAGTGGATCAGGCCGCTTGCTGAAGGTCGTTGAGATTGACCTTGGAGCGGTTGTTCACAACGAGGTTCATCACTTGAACCGTCGCTTCGTTGATGTCGTCGATCAAGCCCTGGGTCTTGCCGTTCAAGAACGCGAAGCCCATGAGCGAGATGATCGCGGCGGTAAGACCGAACGCGGTGCAGTTCATCGCTTCGGAAATGCCCTTTGCGAGCATGGTTGCGCGCGATGAGGGATCTGCGCCTGCGACAGCGCCGAACGCGCCGATGAGGCCCGTCACGGTGCCAAGAAGGCCCGAGAGCATCGCGAGGTTCGCGAAGAGCGCGAGGTAACCGGTGCGGTGCTCGATTTTCGGAAGCTCACGAAGAGCGGACTCGTCCATTGCAGCTTGGACTTCTGAATCCGGGCGATTCACTTTCATGAGGCCCGCCTTCACGATGCGTGCAAGCGGCGCGTTAGCAGCCGAGCAGAGCTTGATCGCGCGGCCGATGTCGCCCGCGAGAATGCACTTCTGCATCGTTGCAAGGAACACGTCCTTGTTGATGGATGACTTGTAGAGGTAAATCGCGCGTTCGACGATCACGCCGATTGCTGCGATCTGCCAAACAAGGATGGGGTACATGCCCCAGCCACCTTCTTGGAAGCTCTCGAAAAGATTTGACATCGCTGTTGGTCCTCCTCGGGGATCTAACTGAACTTTTTGCGAAAATTTCGCTTGTAAAGGATCGGGATTCTTGGGGAATGATCCTTCGAACGCTGAAGCCAGGCCATGATACAGACGCGACCCACTGTGTCAATAAGTAAGGCGGAAGACAGGCCCTATGCTCGACGGTGAAACCGATTGCTCAACATGAAACCAAGTAAGAGAGTGATCGGCGTCCCAAGATTAGTGTCCGCGATCGAATCGAAGTTCCCGGCGGAGCCCTCGCGATCATACGAATCTCTGAAGAAGTCCCTGTCAGGTGATGTGCGATGGAAAAATCGTCACGCATAACTGATCTGATTCGTTGACAATAACCAAATCGCTGGGGTAGCGTCCCCCTGCTTTTGCTACCTAGAAAGCGACAAATCGGTCGTTTTCGGGCTGCAAATTGGGAGAACTCGGGGGCCGCGGGCAAAACACGCCCCCCGAAAAATCAAGAAAGCCTCGCATGTACGCTTTGCGCATCCGCAACGCGATTTGCGATGAGACGCACGAAAGGGAGATTGGCTGATGGAGAAAGTCTGGACATTTTTGAAGGACGGCGCGCCGTTTTCTCTCATCAACGTTGTCATTCTCGCGTGCGTTCTCGCGATTATCGCAGAGCGCTTCGTGTTCATTCTCACGAAGTATCGTGTGAACAGCGTGGAGTTCATGGGTCAGGTTCGTAAGCTCGTACAAGCGGGCAACATCGACCGCGCCATCAAGCTTTGCGAAGCTGCACCGCTTCCCTTGCTTCAGGTCATCAAGGCCGGCCTTACCCAGGTCAACCGCGGTGAAGAAGCCGTCATCGCTTCGATGGAAGAGCGCATGTCGGAAACCCTTCCCGAACTCGAGAAGCGCATCGGCTCTCTCTGGTCACTCGCCAACATCGCAACGCTCGTCGGTCTTCTCGGAACCATCTCGGGTCTGATTAAGTCCTTCGGCGCTGTCGCTTTCGCAGCTCCCGATCAGCGCTCGACAATCTTGTCGGCAGGTATTTCGGAAGCTATGTACAACACCGCTATGGGTCTCGGCATCGCCGTGCTCTGCATGATTTTCCACCTTTTCCTTCACGGCATGGCCAAGAAGATCAAGGCGGACATGGAGCGCTCGGTTATGAAGCTCGAAAACCTCCTCACCCTCAAGGGCAAGCCGGAGTGATGGCCTTTCTCCCTGAATTCTCGGGGAGAAACGTGGCCTCACTCTTTTTCTTAGGGCGCTGCTCGTCGAGAGAGCGCCCGTTCTTCCGAGGGACGGATGGCTGAACTAACACCGCTACAGCGTGCGTACGTTCGCAAGCGTTCGAAGCACCACGAGGTCGATCCGTCTGAAGCGGCGGGCGAGCTCAATATCGTTCCCTTCCTCGACATCGTCATGAACATGATCATGTTCTTGCTCGCGACGACGCAGGCAGTTATGGCGATCGCGGAAATCGAAGCACAGCTTCCGACGATCTCGCGAGGTGGTTCGGGCGGCGGAAGTCCCGCAAGCTCGCTCAACTTGAGTGTCACCATCGTAAACGATGGTGTCATCGTCGCAGGTTCAGGCGGCAAGCTCGCTCCTGGATGCGCATCGACGCGAACCGGTCGCGTTATGACCGTGCCGAAAGTTGGCGGCCGCTACAACTGGGACGCTCTCACCGAGTGCGTAGCGCGCATCAAGTCGGACGCGAACTTCGCTGACGAGCATCAAGTCACGGTTAGCGCCGACCCAAACGTGCAATATGAACACGTCATCGCAGCGCTCGACGCACTTCGCTCCAAGGGCGACGACGAGCTCTTCCCCGACGTCATGCTTTCCGCAGGTGTCCGCTAATGTCTGAAGCGCATCCCGAGCATCCCAAAAAAGCGAAGATGTCGACGCTCAAGCGTCTCATCCGTCGCGCGAAGGCCAAGCATCCCGAGCACGAGGAGATGGGCCTCAACATCTATCCGATGATGGACATGATGACGATTCTTCTCGTCTTCCTCATCATGCAATTCGCGACCACTCAGGCGAACGTTGTCGAAAGCGCCGAGCTTCACTTCCCGATTTCGACCTCGCAGCAAGAGGCAAAGACCTCGGTCGCAATCACGGTTTCAGCCAACGGCGTACTCGTCGAAGGTCGCCAAGCCTTGCCCCTGCGCAATGGCGTTATCGATCCCAGCATGAAGCAGGGCGGCGGTAACGGCTTCCTCATCACGCCGCTTCTCACCGTGATGCAGCAACATCGCGATCGCCTGAAGCTTATCGCGCGCGCCAATGCGACGCGTCCGTTCTTGGGCGACATTCAGCTTATCGCTGACGTAAATACTCCGTACAACACGATCACCGCGATCTTGTACACCTGCGGTCAGGCCGAGTTCAGTAAGGTCCACTTCCTTGTGAAGAAGGCCACTCAGCCCCACGCCGCCGCCCAAACCCGCGAAGAGTAGACTGGTCGCGCGTCGGTAGCAGGTTGGGACCCGTTCCAGCTTGGCTCGATCTGCGGCTTACGTCCTCGACTCCTCGGTCGTGGGGCACGAGCCCACTCCCTCGTCGTCTGCGGGCGCGCTCGCAGCTCGTGCCAACCTGAAACGGGACGCGAGGGTGAGGTAGGTGGTCCTGTGACCAGCTATCAAACGTTGTCGGATGCGTTTGGCTTTGGCTGTCTGAGTCTGAGGCGTGTCAGCCGGGGACCCAGGGGGACATGAGGGTTTCGCAGTAACCCATCGCCGTTTCGATTGAGGTGGGTGAGTAGAGCCAGAGCTCGCCGTCGCCGTCGGAATCGATGCATCGACCGATTCGTGCGGTCGTGGGGCACGCCGTCGAGTAGGTTCCATCCTGGGCTGCGCAGTCGGCGCGTACGTCGGCCTCCGGAAGCGTTGAGACCGAAACTAGGCAAACTACGTCGCCATTTACAACCAGCGTGCACCCACCACGACTGGCTTCGACGCCGGCGTCTGCGCTGCCCGCGTCGGGCAAGCAGCTTGCGCATGGGTCTTCGCACCGGAATTCAAAGCCCGCTTCGTACGGCACGCACGTGCACGCGATCGCAACCGAGCTTGCGCAAGAGTCGCAGTACTGCGTGCCCGCGCATATGGCTCCGTTTGTCGAACCGGTGCATGTCATGTGCTCAAACACCGGGGCGCTCGGACACAAATCAGAGAAGACGGGGCCTGCGTCGCGCGCGCCGTCCGTGCTCACTGCACCATCCGTCGCAACAAACGCACGGCCGTTGCGGCTCGTGCATGCGATTGAAAGAAGGACGCAGGCGGTGGCAAGAGCGGTACGCGATAAAGTTTTCATGAGTTACTCCAGGGCGGAGCATGCACGAACGTGCGAAAGTGCCTTGTTAATCTTCGCGGGGTGCGCCGCGCAGGGTTCACGGTGTCAAAGCTGAACGCGAACTTCGCGCGTGGTCATGCACGCGGTCGAGCCAATCGCGCGCTTCAACGCGTGCACCTTCACTGGCCGTCGCGTCGTTGGTGATCGAGCGCCATACGTTCTCGCTTACCCTATGCCGGCCCGTGGCGAACGCGCTTTGTCCGTAAAGACGCGTGGCCTCTCTTTGCAAACGAATCGTTGGCATTCCGAGCTCAATCGCCGCTCCCAAAAGTGCGTGCGCCTCGGCGAAGTGCGCTTCATTCACGAGTTGGCGCGCCTCGAGATACTCGCCTAGGCCGTCCTCGCGCTCTTGAGCAATCTGGTGAGCTAAGTGAACAGCGAACGCGCGATCCACCGGACGCGTCGATTCGCCGACTAACAAAGCATAGACAGCGCGGCTCTGTGCGCCGCCGAGTGTGAGCGCGAGCACTTTCACTTCGAGCACTCGTTTCTGATCATCGCTGCGCGGGGCGTCGAGGAGCGACGCATAGATCTGCAGGGCGTGTTGCGTGTCACCGCGCTTCCAGTATGCGTCCGCGATCGACTCGCTGGCGCTCGCCATTGTGGGCAAAGGCGCGCGCATTCTCTCGAGCGTCGCGAAGAGCTGCTTTGCACCGTCAATGTCGCCGCTTCGCGCTAAAAGACTCACCTCAATGGCGCGTACGCCGATGTCTCCGCCGTCGACCCGCAGCACGTCGCGGCAAGTGCGAATGGCCTTCGAAATATCACCGGCGGCCATATCGCCAGCCAGCTCCATATGCAGATCGGCCACGACGTGCGGGCATACGCGAGCAAAAATGGCGTTGCGCGCAAAACGCACCCTCGCAAGCTCGAGTGCATCATTCGACAGCTGCACCTCGCCGAGATAGGTGCGCCACTCGTGTTCGAGCTGGGCAAGGGTGCGGCCCGTCGCGTGAAGCACGTCGCCGCTTGCATAGGCGCGCCGCACCACGGCCGCTCCGTACTGCGTGAAGAGAAATCGATAGAAAGATCCGGCTGCAGCGTACGCGTTGCGCGCGGGTGCGAGCATGAAGGACGTGCCCATTGCGTCGTTCAGGCTAGGAGCATTGCCGAGCTCCATCATCGCGCGAGTCCACTCGTGGGGTGTGAGGCCTTCGCGTTCGTCCCACGCAAGCGCCACGGCGACCCCTTCGATCATTCCCGCTTCCGGCAGCACGCCGAAGAACCGTCCCGGCACATGCAGAGGACCCGGTGCCAGATTTCCCGCAACGACGTGGGCAATTTCGTGTGCAAGAACAGGATGCGGCCAATCGCTAACCTGCAGGTAGACCTCGTTGCGCCACGGCTTTGCGATGTACGTATCGCCCGCGCCCATCAAGAGACGTTTCTCGTTCGCATCGCGAAAGAAGAAGGCCGTGACGCGGGCCCGCTGGTGAACACCGAGCAACTGCTCCGTTTGGCGAATGCGAAAATCGCAATCTTCGACGAGACGATGGCGCGCTTGCGCCCCGAGCTCGCGCGGGGCCACTACTTCGCAGCGCGAACCACGTTCGACTGCGCCCAAGCGCTCTTTCATCACCGCCACATCGGAGCCAAGCGACAGCTCGCCGCGATGCGTTTCCCCGTAGACAACCACGTACACACACAGAATCCCTGCCAAGACGCGAGCGAGATATCGCGGCAAACGCCCGACGCGAAGCCGTTGCGCAAGCGGGTCGACGAGCGCCGTGCACATGAACGCGATGGCCGCGAGAAAGAACAGGGTGAGTGCTCTCAGTGTGAAGTACGGCGCGCTCAAGGCGATGTCCTCGTCGTAAAGCGTGCCCGGGAAGTATCCGAAAAAGTGCCCGTACGCAAAAATCGCAGGCGAATGCCAGAGGCGCTCCACGGACCAGAGAATCGCGACGACAGGTGTGAGCGCCGCGATGGTGATCGCCACGCGCCGGCGCACAAGCGCAAATCCCCAGGCAGCTCCCACAGCACTGGCTAAAACACACCCAAGTCCTGGACCCAGCGCGATGAACATCGCGCCGAGCCCAGGCGCACATGCACCGACGCGGAGTGAGTTGAGCGCAAGAATTATGTACGCGAAAAAAACCACGATCGCGCCCGATGCCATGGCGTGAACGAGCGTCGTAAACACCGCCGCGCTCGAGCGACGTGCACGCGTCTGTGCGACGCGTGCCGCGCCTGCAGCAGCACAAAAGGGCGGTAGGACGATCCCGAGCACGAGTGCGCTTTCCGGTCCTGGGATCCCCAGCAAGGGCAAGCACGACAAAACGAGAGCAACAATGGCCGCCACCGCGAGCGCAATTTGGCCCGAGCGAAGTGCGAAAAAGCGGCTGACCAAAATCACGGAGCCGGAGAAGCGGCTTCCGCAGGCGGCGGTGCGGGAGCGATTTCCAGCGTAAGTGCGAGCACCTCATCCACTTTGGAAACCCAGTGGATAATGAGATCGCGACGGATGTTGTCCGGCACCTCTTCGATGTCAGGTTCGTTTCGTTTGGGAAGGACGACGTGCTTGATGCCCGCGCGATGGGCGGCGAGGCACTTTTCCTTGATGCCTTCGACCGCGAGGATCGTTCCACGCAACGTGATCTCGCCGCTGACCGCTACATCCGGACGAACCTTGATGCGCGTGAGCATGCTGGCGAGGGCGACGAAGATCGCGAGGCCCGCGCTCGGGCCATCGATGGGCATACCACCCGCTGGCAGATGCACGTGCACATCGAGCTTTGAGAGGAAATCCTCTGAAAGGCCCAAGCTGGACGCGCGCGTACGAATGTAGGTGAACGCGGCCGCGACCGATTCCTTGAGCACGTCGCCCATCGAGCCGGTGAGATGCACCATGCCGCGACCAGGCATCTTCGATGCTTCGATGAACATCAAGTCGCCGCCGGCCGGTGTCCACGAAAGACCAGTGGCGATTCCGGGAGCACCGAGCTTCTCAGCGATCGTGTTCTCGTGGCGTGTCGCGCCAAGCGTCTCTTCGATCCATTTCGGATCGGCGATGATGTAAACGTCCTCGCCACCCGCCAAACGGACAGCGACTGCGCGACAGATCGATGCGACTTGGCGTTCCAGGTTACGAACGCCTGCTTCGCGCGTGTAGCCATCGACGATGAATTCAATCGCTTCCGGGGGGAATTCGAGGCGATCCGGCGTGATGCCGTGTTCGCTCAACTGCCGGGGAATCAAGAAGTCGCGTGCAATCGCTTTCTTCTCGTCGCGCGTGTAGCCGGGGATGTTGATGATCTCCATGCGATCGAGGAGCGGCCAAGGGATTGTGTCTTCACGGTTGGCAGTGGCAATGAACATCACCTGCGAAAGATCAACGGGCACTTCAAGGTAGTGATCGTTGAACGCGCTGTTCTGCTCAGGATCGAGCACTTCGAGGAGTGCGCTCGCGGGATCTCCACGCGAATCGTTTCCGAGTTTGTCGACTTCGTCGAGAACCATGACCGGATTGCGGGCCTGCGCCTTTTTCAATCCGCCGATGATGCGACCTGGGAAGGAGCCAACATAGGTACGACGATGGCCGCGAATCTCCGACTCGTCCGAGACGCCGCCGAGAGAGATACGCACGAACTGCCGGCCCGTTGCGCGAGCAATGCTGCGCCCAAGAGAAGTTTTTCCGACACCGGGAGGACCGACCAAACAAATGATCGGACCCTTCTTGTCACTGCGCAGTTTGCGAATCGCGATGTATTCGACGATGCGCTTCTTCACGAGGTCGAGGCCGTGATGGTCCTCGTCAAGCACCCGGCGCACTTCGGTGACATCCAAGCGATCGGGTGTCGAGCGCGACCACGGAATGTCCGAAAGCCACTCCACGTAGGTGCGTGCGCTCTGATACTCGGCTCCTGCCGGCGACATATTGCGCATGCGCGAAAGCTGCTTTTTAGCGGCTTTTTCGGCCTCGGTAGTCATTTCCGCACGCACGATGCGTTCGCGTAAAGACTCAATCTCGTCTTCGTCGTCCTCGGTCTCGCCAAGCTCTTTGCGGATCGCGCGCGCTTGCTGGCGGAGAAGAAACTCGCGCTGCGAGCGCGACATCTCTTCTTGAACCATCGTGGAGATCTCTTTCTTCACACGGAAGACTTCGCTCTGGCGCGTGACAAGCTCGACCACTTTGCGCAGGCGCGTGCGCAAATCGAATGTCTCGAGTACGCCTTGCTTCGCGAGCGTCGAAATCGGCAGATTGGACGCCACCAGATCGGCAAGAGCGCCAGGATCCTGAACGTTGTCGAGAACCGCGCTTGCTTCACGTGGCGGATGGGGAAGCAGCGCCAAAAGCTTACGGGCAGACTCACGCAGATGTACCGTGAGCGCATCGATCTCGACGTCTTTGAACGGACGGTCGTCGATACGCGAAACGCGGGCGTGCATAAATGGGTGGCGCGCCAGTTCTTCTTCGATCTTCATGCGGGCCATGCCCTGCAAGACCACGCTGTAGTTACCCGACGAAAGCCGGATCACCTTGAGCACGCGGGCGACGGTCCCCACCTGGAAGATCTCGTCGAAGCGGGGGTCTTCGGTGTCGGCACCTTTTTGTGCCACGACCCCAATGGTGGGCCGCTCGCTGCCAAATGCCTCTTCGATCAGCCGAACGCTGCGCGCGCGGCCAACGTTGATCGGGACGACCGATGCCGGAAAGAGCACGGAGTTACGCAGGGGTAGGATAGGCAGCGACTCGATGAGAGGCGGCGGCCGGAACGAATCAGTCATGCGGCGGTAGTGTCGGACCAGGGCCCCTACGGCGCAAGGATGGATATGGCTGCGAGAAGTGTTTCAGATTTCGAGCTGGTGATCTCGGGAGGGCTTTGATAGAAGTTTGACCTCTTCGGCTTACTGTACGAACTTATGCTACATGTGGGCGACCAGGTTGGGGGACCGGGTCCGGAGCAGCAAATCAGAATTTGGTGGAGATCCTCTGAATGACGAAGAATATTGCCTACTTGACCTTGCCAGTGACCATGCTCCTCAGCGGATGCAACGGCGCTTTTTGGGGCAATCTCGGCGTGATGGCCGTCACCATCGGCATCTTCTTCGGCACCCTATCTCTGGGACGCGCACGCGAGGCTGTGAAATCAGCGGCTCGCAGCACCCCATCCTCTAACAAGACCTGAGTTCCGCGCCCCACGGCGTGTATTCTGACCGCCTTGTGAAGGGGACTTCGCCGCCGATCTTTCGCGCCCTCGACGAGTTTCGACTCGCCGACCTCGAGGCCGTGCGCCTTTTGCTGCGCGGTGGTTCGGTCATCGACTGGCATCGCCTCAACTTCGAAGAGACGTGCGAGGCCGAAGAGTTTCTGCGCGCTCAAGAGCTCGACATCGACGAGCCGGCCGACGTCGCCCGCGTCGAAGCCGTCAAGATGTCCGCGGTTCAGTATCTGAAGCGCAACTTTGATTTTCCAATCCCAAAGCCCGTCGCCAACCTCGATATCGTTTCCTTGCTCATGTTGGCAAGTGGCCGCGGCCACCGTCAGCTCTGCGCCTGCACCATCTTGAAGGTGATGCACATCATTCATCACTTGGAAGCGCGCGAGCTTCTCTTCACGTTGCCGATTTCCGATCAGGAAGTCTTTCACTACGTGGAGGAGAAAGTTTATCGCGTGATCGGCGGCATGCTCGCGCGCGGCTTTCCGATTTTGGAGTTCATCGGCGGTCGCAAGAACAAAGACTCCCTCTACACCAAGCTCTTGTCCAAGCGCGAAGTCCTCGCTGCCAACATTTACGACAAGCTGCGCTTTCGTATCGTGACGCGCGCACCGGAAGATATTTTTCCGACATTGAACTATTTGATGACGCACGTCTTTCCGTTCAACTACGCAATCCCGGGTCAGTCGACGAACACGATGTTTCACTTTCGTTCGTACTGCGAGTCGCACCCGCATCTGTCGGAGCTAATTCCGCGTCTGCAAATGCCGATCGATCACGAAGATATGGGTAGCCGCGTTGACAATCTATTCACCGCCGAAAACTACCGCGTGGTGCATTTTGTGGTCGATATGCCCGTCCGTTTGCCGCGCGAAGTGCTGCAGGAGGCGCCGCCCAATGCCTGGTCGTTGGGGCAAATCATCTTCGTTCAAACCGAGTTTCAGATCATCGATCGTGAGACGGAGCATGCCAACGAGCTCGGCGAAGCGAGCCATGCAGCGTACAAAGTTCGCCAGAAGCTCGCGGTCACACGGCGTTTGAAGTTGGGGGAGCAAGAGATCGCTCCACCGCGTCCGCGCACGACGGGGCGCTCCATTCGTCCGCCCGCGCCCGCGAAGTCGATCCGCCCGCCCGCGCCGTCAAAGTCGATGCACCCAGCCCCGACCGCAGCGTCGTTGCGTCCTCCGGCGATTCCGAAAGCCCCTGGCTTTCCCAAACCTTTGCGCGCTAACACGAAATCGCCCGTGCAACCCGGTGGTGCTCGGCGCAAGAAGAAGCGTCGGCGCTAGACAGTTACCGCTACCGAGGTTGGCTGGCTCAGAACTCCTGAGAGACAGCGCGTGTTTCACCCGCGACAACGGTAATAGGCATCGTGTGCATCACGCCGTCGGGCGTGCGAAAGCCCAGCGTGTGCGAGCCTGGCGAAAGGCTTTGCGCATTCCACGGCGTGTTGTGCTGAGAGTCGCGTCCGTCGATGAAGATGCGCGACCACGGCGTACTCGTGATGTTGAGTGCACCCGTCGTCGCGCGGGTCCGGCTTGAGCTCGCTGCCTGCGAATCACGAGATCCAGCAGGTCGAGCGGATGTGCGCTCGGATGTTGCTGCTGTGCTGCGGCCTTCATTCGAGGGCGCCTCAAGCTGCAGACGGGCTGGCGGGCGCGCGTCAGAGGAACCTTCCCGCCCGGAGGGCCCTTGGGCGGGGGGGAACGCCAAGACGACAGTCGTCGTCTCTTGTTCGGCAATCTGAATTATCTGTCGCGCCGATGCGCCATTTACGTCAGTTGCGATCACGAGATGCGCGCCTACTGGCAAGCGCTCGATCTTGAGCGGTGGATGCCCGCGCTCGACGCCATCGACGAAGATGCGTGTCATCGACCCGGCGTTCACTTGTACTTGCATCGTTCCGAAGTCGGATCGCGCAGAAGCCAGCGCCCCGATAAGCATTCCGACGACAAAAACGCCGGCAGCAACAGCGAAGGTGCGCGGCGCGGAAAACGGGAGGGTGCGCGTTTGTGGACCTGTCGCGTCGACGGGCCTGACTTGCGAACCTGGATGGGTCCCCTGTGCGCTGCCTTGTGGCGGGGGGGTATATGGCGTCGCAGGTGTTTGCGGTGCGCCAGGCGTTTGAGTGGCGAAGGACGGGACGGCGCCAGCCGGATTGGGCGCTTGCGCGAATCCCGGCACCGGCGCGGGAGTGATGGGCGCCGGCGCAATGCCAGGCTGCGTGATCGGACGCGGTGCAAAGTGTGGCGACAAGGGAGGCGGCGGTTGCGACGGCGCCGGAGAGAACCCGAGTGCGGGTGCGTGCGCAGGAGCGGGCGCGAATGCGATGCTCGCTTGCGCCGACGTAATTGGTTTTGCGCCGTAGCCTTGGGGAAGCACCGCGTTCAAGGGCGGCATTACGATTGGCTGGGGTGGCGAGCTGGGCTCCGGCGCACTCGGGGGCTGCGATGGGTTGTCGATCGCCGGAGACGAGTCGGGCAATAAGTCTCCGCCAGTGAGCTCGCGCTCGAGCTCTCCCGAGTTGAAGAAGATCTGCGTTGGCTCGCTCGAGGTCTCGCCGTTCGCGTCGTCGGTCGCGATGTGGTGTGACGATGCGATTGCCGTCGCCTCTTCATGCAGCGAGCCTTGCCCGTCGGCCGATTCGTCGTCGGTCGCGCGTTGATTGCGACCACCGGCCCGTGTGGCGATCATATTGAGAGACTTGATGCCGGTGGGCGGGTCGTTCGAGGTCGGCGCTTGAGATGCACCGGTGCGCGGCGCACCCAACTGCAGTGCGGCGGTCTGATACTGCTGCGCGCGATCTTTTTCGGTCGCCATCTCGTTGGCGAACGCCGTTTTCATCCATGCACCAAGCGTGGCGTCGCTGAAGGGTGGATCTTGCGTCGCCAAAAAATGTTGCAGCGCTTCCTGCATTTCGCGCGCGCTTTGCCAGCGATCTTTGAGATCGGCCTTGAGAGCCCGCATGATGATCGCTTCGAGCGCTGCGGGGAAACCGGGCACCTGATGTGACGGAGGCAGCGCACGCGCATGGCGCACGCGTTCGAGCGTCGCGATATCACTGTCGCCCAGAAAGAGGCGCTCTCCGGTGGCCATCTCGTGCATGCACGTGCCGACCGCGAATAGATCGGAACGCGCGTCGATGGAGCTCGAGCGCACTTGCTCGGGGCTCATATAACCAAACTTGCCCTTCAAGACGCCGGCACGAGTTGTTGTTGTACGAGACGCCGCTTTGGCGATGCCAAAGTCGATGATCTTGACGTTGCCCTCGTAGCTCACGAGCACGTTCTGTGGCGACATATCGCGATGAACGATGTGCAGAGGATTGCCGCGCGCGTCCAACTTGCGATGCGCGTAATCGAGACCTTCGCAAATCTTCGCCCCGATCCACGCCACCATGGGCGGAGGCATATGCTTACGCATGCGCCGGAAGCGATTGATGATCTGCAGAAGGTCTTTGCCCCAGATGTATTCGAGGGCGATGTAGTGCGCGTTGCCGACTCGGCCAAGCTCGTAGATGGACGAGATATTCGAATGGCTGAGCTGGCCGGCGATTTTCGCCTCATCGATGAACATATCGATGAACTCGCTCTCCTCGACCATGGCAGGGAGGATGCGTTTGATCGCAATGATCTTCTCGAAGCCGGCCACGCCGAAACTTTTGGCCCGATAGACTTCGGCCATACCACCAACGCTCACCCGGTCCAGCAAGACGTACTTGCCGAAAGGAAACGGGCGCGGCGGTTCGTTCGTCGCGTTGCTTTTTTGGCCGCCCCCGGAAGGGTCAGGCGTCCCCATGAATGGGCTCCTCCAGCGAGTTATAAGAGTGCCTGGCACAGCCCCACTACGCAACGACTCAGTAGGTGCTGTCGTCCGTCGTGATGGCGTAGCCGGTCGTCGCGCCGGATGGATGTAGCGGCGTTACTGCGCAGCCCGTAGTTGTGCCCGAACTATCGACGGACATCGTGATGTCGGCAACACGCCACATATCCCCACCTCCGTCCCCGTCTCCGTGGCTGAACGTGGTTAGGCGATCTGGAGCGGCTCCGTACGTCGCCTCAAGTGCGCCGCCGCAGTAGATGTTCACGAGCGGATGCACCAGACGGTCGGCGCTAAAGTGATGAACCATCACGCGGAAGGTGTCGCCGTCGGCGGGGTTGTCGACATTGATGTTCTCGGGAACATAGCTCGATGTTTCGATCACGTTGTCGATGTCGAGACGCGGATTGGGACACGCCCCCGCATAGCCGCACGAGCTTGGTGCGGACGCAGCCAAGCTCCAGCCCGGACCCACTGCGCTGCGACGACAATCACGGTAGTAACAATCCTGCGGCGTAAACCAGCTTGGCGTCGTTCCGGTTTTGCCAAGATGGAGATCAACATCGACTGCCGTGAAGAAGGTCGAGGTAGGACCCGTGATATCCCAGCACAGCTCGACTCGAAGTCCTGGCGCCCGCACATGCACGATCCATGTGCAGACGAACGTCGTGCCGTCGCTGCGCGTCACGGTGAGCGTAATCGTATAGTCGCCGCTCAATTTGAGCTCGAGGCCCGCGTCCCGCGTGTTGCCGTTCACCAGGCGGAAGCTGAGTTGGCCGTTTGCGGAGGTTGCCGTGGAGCCGGGAATGGCCAAGAACATCTGATCGCACGGCGTCCCAGCGACGGTCCACTGCCAGGCCGTCGCGTCTGCGCCTGGATAGAAATCTTCGCCGCGTAACGCGTAGGTGCTGAAGGGCGCGCCCACGGGAACGCGGGGATCGTCGGTGCCGGGGCACGAGCCGCTCGGTACGCAACCGTCGATTTCGTCGCGACATCCGTTGCAATCGTTGTCGAGGTCGTCGCAAGCCTCAGCGCTGGGGGCGATACCGCTTTCGCATTCTCCCCACACGCCAAACTCACCGTACACGACGCAGCGTTGGGTTCCGTCTTGGCATGCGCCGACATTGCGGCGGTTGGGTGGGCCGCGAAAACACGGTTGAACAGCGCCGGGTTCGCAATAGCAGCCTTCGTCGACGGTGCCGTCGCAATCGTTGTCGAGTCCGTCGCACAACGCGACTGCCACTTCTTCGACTTCTCCAACGCATCCCGTGGGGACCATCGCGGACTCAGGGCAAAGTGCTTCGACGATGTGTCCGCCGTCGCCAGCGTCTGTTTCATAGACGCCGCCTCCGTCCGCGCTGCCGAGGTCGATGGGTTCCATATGCCCAGCGTCGCGTGATCCCGGAACTTCCGGATCTGCGTAGTCGGGAACGCCATCGCTATTCGAATCGAGGGGGCGCGTGTTGAGATCGGAGTCGCCAGCTTCAACTGAGTCGGGCGTGCCGTCGTTGTCACTGTCGATGTCGTCAGCGTCAGGAATGCCGTCGCCGTCGCTGTCGTTCGTGCCTTCGTCGCTGTCGCAGATGGTGTCGTTGTCGCGGTCACTGCACCCGCTGCTCGCATCCATTCCACCAGCGTCGCGCGGGGTTCCGCGTCCGCCTTGCGCACTGCAGCCAACAAGCGCTGCTGCGAGCAACGAAACCGACACGAAAATAGAAGCGCGTACAGCGTGCAACATTGAGCCTCCGAAAAGAGGCGGAACCCTACGCGAGCGAATCTGGCGTCGCAAAGAGTCGGCGACATTTTCGTGGGTTGATGTGGGATGAAAGAAGCGCGCTTAAATAAAAAAGGAAGGCCTTGTGGGCCTTCCTTCTCTGTTGCCGTCGTATTTCTACGACTTCTTGTGCTCAGATCAGGTGGCGGGACCTGCGTCCACGCCTGCGTCCGAACCGCCGCCGCCTGCATCCGTGCCGCCAACGCCCGCGTCGGTACCAGCCGACGGAGACGCGACGATGTCGCCGGTGAGCGTTGCGCCAACGCCTGCGAAGGTCATTGCGACCGACGCCGACTCACAAACGCCTTCGCTGTTCGGATCGAGATCCGCGAAGCTCATAAGCGTGGTGTTGACGACCGTTGCGTACTCGGCAAGAGCCGGCGTTGCTGCGACGGTTGCGTTGACTTCTTCAATGTTCAAGCCGCCGCCGAGGACGCCGACGCTGACAAGCGACTCGCTGACATTGAAACGAAGCTGCGTGCTATGAACCGTGAGGCTCAAGCTCGCGCCCATGAGCGAGATGCTGAGCGGGAAGTCCGCCGGGCCCGCCTGGAAGCGGCCGTTGATGATCTTGCCGTTTGCGAAAAGGATCATCGGCGAAGTGTGAGCTGCGTCCGTGAACGAAAGCTCGTTGATGTCGAAAGCCTGACCTGGTGAGAGGCGGCCCGACGCTTCGTGCGCAAGCGTTGCGCCTTCCGGCTTCTCGGCGAGGAAGATCGTGAGCTTGACCTGGTTGTCGTTGGTGAAGCTGTCGACGCCGTCGAGCTGCATCACGAGAAGAACGCTGCCGTCGTCGACGTTGTCCTGGATCATGGACATCACGAGACCGCCGAGGGTGGGGCCGACCGAGTTGTCAACGCCAGCGATATTGTCGGGAGCGGGGCTCGTAGCATCACAGACCGCGTTGCACGCCACGCCGCTGACTTCGCAGCCCGACGCGGTGGTCGAAACGACGCCGTCGATGTTAAAGCCGGGCACATTGCCGTCTTCGTCCATCGTCGGGATGGTGAGCTCATTCATCAAGTAGACGTGCGCCGCGCAGGTGCCACTGGTGCAGAGGCCTTCAGCTCCCGGATCGTCGCCTCCGCAACCGGCTGCGATAAGACTGCTCGTCACAACTGCACCAACTACAAGCTTCTTCAAATTCATAACAAAGGCCTCCATACGGGATTCAATCTGCGCGACAAGCTCGTGCCGTGATGCGCGAACGGCTTGTACCACGCCCATCGAAACCCACTCAAGCAAAGGGAGAGAGTAGCAGCCTCCCTGAAAATAGCCCGATTACGTAACGCGCCGCGTCAGTCGACGTTGCATCGCTCGGTCGGCCGTTGGGTTTCGATGTTATCGCGGGCGCTGGGCTGCTATCGGTGCGGTGGCAACCTCGGCCGAGCCAACGTTGCCGCCTGCGTCAACCGCGCGGACGGCGACGATATGTGCGCCGCTCGGCACGTCCGTGAGAGTGACGTCGAATGCTTCGTTCGCGGTGTCGAGCAGATCGTCGATCGGGAAGAAGGCACGCCACTCGCCGCCATCGATAGCGTACTCGAGCCGGCTCACCGGGCCCACAGCATCGATTGCGCGGCCCTGCAAGTGTCCATTCGCGAGGGTCAGGCCCTCGATGCGCGGCGCGTGGTTATCGACAAGGATGGGTCCCGAGTCCGCGTTTGACGTGAGGGCGTACGGCGCCGGGTTCGACGGCTCATCAGAGACGTTCACGCGCACGCGATAGTAGCCATCCGGCACTGCGCTCGTGTCCCACGCGTATTCGAGTCGCGAGACTATCTCGCTCTCGCGGTGCATGGCGCGCCAGACATCTTGGCTTTCATTGCGAAACTGAAGACGGAAGCGCAAGCGGTCTCCATCCGGATTGTCGAGCTTCCATGTGAGCCGATACGTGGCTGACGGTGTAGGCAAATCATCCTGCGCTGTATCGGGAACGCTATCGGTCGAACGCTTCGTGGGGGAGCGGCGGGTAACGGCGACATCGCGCACGGACGCGCGTTGGTTTTGCGGTAGGTAGTATACCGTCACGGAGCGCAGCACGCTGGCGCTTGCACGAGGGAAGCGGGCACGCACTTGAAGGTAGCGCGCGGCTACGCTGCGAATGGGGCCCGGGGTCGTCATAGCAGCGGACCATTCGCTCCAGCTCGTGTCGACGCGCTCCGTGTTGCCGCTGCGCGTTTGAAATTGAATCGCGCCATCGCCTCGCCACACGAGCTCGCCAAAGCGCGCCGTCCACTCGGCGTCGAGCACTTTGCTCGTCCACTCTGAAACCGCGGGATCACCTTGCACGATGCGATAGACAGCGCCGGCGTCGCCAGTCACGAAAACGGGATCGCGTCCTGTGAGCGCGATCGCCAAAACCTGACGTTCATCGACATCGATCCACATCGCGCTCGTGCGATCGGGCATCACGCGATAGATGCGTCCGTCTTTGCCTGAGCCGACGTACGCAGTGCCGTCGTCGGCTAGCTCAACCGATGTAAAGTGGCCGTCGTCGCTGCTAAAAATCTGCTCGATGTGTCCATCGCGATTGAGGCGAAAAAGGCGGCCCTTTCCCGCGCGAGGACGCGGCGAGGCCGCCGCGCGAGTTGCTGTCGGCGCGGTCGCACCGGTCGTAGCCGTTGCGCTTCCTGCGGATGGCGCTTCGCTAAACTCGTTTGCCGCCACGGCGAGCGTCCCGTTGCGAAAGGAAAGCGCCGTAACTTCGTTGCCGGGGAAGTCGTGGACGACTTCTGCGCGACCTGGACCGCGCACACGCACGAGCAACGCCTGGTCGCTTGTGCCCGCGTAGAGATTTCCCGCAGCGTCGAGCGCAAGCGACATGATGTGCTGCGCTTCGGCGTCGTAGTAAACATCCGCGTGACCATTCGCATCGATCGCGAACACTTTGCCCTGCGGGCCTGTGCCCGCGAAAAGTGTGTGGCGACGCGTATCGAAGGATAGCGCCCAAATATGATCGGTCTCGGGAAGACGCACGAGCTCGCGCATGGTGCCCTGCGCGTTGATTGCGTAGATGCGACCTTCGGGCAGGGTGCCCGCGTACAATGTTCCCCCCTCGCCCCAAGCGAGAGCGCTCACGAGCAGCTGGTGAGTCTCGGCAAAAACAGAGAGCGTCTCGCCGCGAAGACGAAAAATCTTTCCGTCGTTTCCGGTACCAATGAACACTGCGCCGTCACTTCCGCGCGCGATGCTGTACGCCACCGGAATATCCGGCATTGCGATGCGCGCGAACTCAACGCCGGGTCGCACGGTTGCGTCCGAGAAGACCGATGCGTGATTGAGCTCGCCCGACGAGAAGGATGCCACGTCATCCATCGTGAAGTTGCGCGTCGAGACTGCGCTGGCGGGCAAGCTCAAAAGCACCGCCGAAACGGTGGCAACGCTTGCGCTCAATAGAAGGAGGTGACGAGGTTTCATCGACGGTCTCACGAAGCTTAGTGAAGTTATGGACGGGGAGTACGGCGCACTTGAACACGCAAACGAGCAGAACCAGAAACAACGTGGCCGATATCCACGCTCAATCGCTCTTGAGTCACGAAAGGTTGCGGCCCGCTGCTTTCATTCGCGAGCTGCATCGTGTCCATGACTGAGTTGGGGAGGCTATTGACCACGCGCCCTTCGAAGCGCAGTCCGCGCGAGGGCATACGCGTCGAGATCACCAGGGACCTCGACGGCAGTCCGGTTTGCACGATACTTAGCAAGTCGTCGAGGCTGCGCGCGATTGGCTGCTCGAGTGCAACGTCGTTGCCGGGCTGCAAAACAATTTCGACTTCCGTGCCGGCGGCCAGCATCGGAATCGCCACAGGAACGATGCGCACCTGCTCCATACCGTTGTAGGGGCGAAGCGTGACGTGGACTTGCACGGTGCTACCGGGATCCACTTCGTCTGCCGCGACGCTCGCCGAAACGATTTGCGTGACGTCCCGTTCGAAGCGCAGCGTTAGATCCATTTCGAGGCCGCTGATCTCCGATTCCTCGAAGGGATTGCCGTACACCGCTTCAAGCACACTGAAGAGTCGCAGGCGTGACAGCGAGCGCGCGCTACCTGCGCTGCCGGAGGTGTAGCCAAAATCGGTTAGATCGATGGTGGGCTTGTTGACGATGCTGACGCGGGAGCGCGCCTCGAACATCACGTCCGTGTCGTCGCCTGCCGTCGATTCGATCGCATTCGTGAGCATCGCCAACATGAGCACGGGCGTGATGCTGCGGTAGTTTGCAACCTGCATATGCCACTCGGTACGCGGTGCGCCCTCCACACCATGGACGCGAACGGTCAGTGGAACGGTGCGCGCGGTAAGCGAGCTATCGACGACGATGGCCGCTTGGCGATCATTGACGAGCGCGCCGAGAGGGCGAATCGCTTCGGCGATTTTGAATGAGCGTTCCTGGCTCGCGAGAATATGCAGCACGCGCGCCGTCGCTGTGGGCAGGCCCGTTTCGCCCGATCCCAACATCGGATGCCCGAACGCAATTACGCGATTGCCAGCCACGTGCGTGACTGTGCCAACTGCCGTCGCGTTGATGTCGCCACGCACAAGTGTGACTGCGATGGCGCCCCCGTCGATGAAGCGCGTTGCCGAGCCCGCGGGCGGCGCTTGCGTGTTGCTGCCGCCCGTTTGAAGTGGAACAAGACCAAACGGATCAAGCAATGTTGTGAGCTCCGCAGCCGCGCGATTGCCAAACCCGCCGAGCAGAATCGGAGTGGCCGCGCGCACCACCTCGCTGTGCGCATTGTGGGCGTAGCCAAAACGCTCGGCGTGTTCGTGCAGGGCAGCGAACGCGTCGCGTGGTGACTCGCCGCGATAGGGATCGAGGCCGGCCATGCTCTCGTGGTTGGGTACGCGGCCGAGGCGTGCATGCGGCGTTGTCGCGGCCGGCGTCGGTGCGGGCGCAAGCGCGCTATTCCACACGCGACGAAGTGGGCGCGCCATCTCGGCCATCATGCTCGCGATGGGTGTGACGCCGATCACGGGGTCGCGTCCGAAGGGCCAGCCGTACGCGTACGCACCAGCGAGACGCCCCTCTATATAGACAGGGCTTCCGCTCATGCCTGCCACCGTCGGCGCGTTCATGAGTACGGGATGATTGGTGCGCACCAGGATCAGATCTTGACTGGGGCGAAAATTGTGTAGGACATCGATCACTTCGACGTCGAAGCGTTCGGGGGTTTCGCCTTGAAAGACCGTCAGGCCGTAGCCGCGCATGCCGCGCCGGATTTCGTCGACGGCGATTGTCGTTGTCCGGACCTGGCCGACCGCGCCCACGGTGACGACGAAGGTGAGTAGAAGAATTCCGATCGCAAGACGGGCGCGCAAAGCGTTGGTAGCTTTTCATTCGATCGGAACGGGTGTCAAACGACGCAGCGCGGCAGCAATGAACTCTCTGAATGATTGAGCAAAGTTCGACAACGATGGAAGAAGAACGCCACTTCAATAGTTAGCCCATGTAGGTGTTAGGACTAGGGAGTTGTTCAGTGCTCGTTGATTTGCTGATCATGCCGCCGTACTATCCAGACGTTCTGATTGTCTTGTCTCGGTCGGAAGCGGTTGGGGGCCCGACCTGTGAACTCTGAGACGGTAGGCCTTAGGATAGTAAGCGCTCGCGCTCTGGCGCGAACGAGGCAGTACCTCGAAGGGATCATGGCAAAAGACACCTCGCACAAGAAACTGGCTGACGCCGCTCGCGCCATTGCGCAAGTCGCCCCGCGTGAGAGTGCGGTCCTCGTCGTCGAAGACGATCCCGACCTTCAGTGGCGCCTCGCGCGCATGCTGACCATCAACGGCAATCGCGTCGTTGGAACAAGCTCAGCCGATGGCGCGCTTGCTCTGATCGCGGAATGGTCGGTCGACCTCGTTCTCATCGACGAGGGCTTGCCCGGCATGACCGGTCTTGACCTCGCCAAGGCAATCCGCAAACAGCGCCCCGAAATTTCCGTTGTGCTTATGACCGGCGACGAAAACGAAGCAACCCGCCGCGCCGCCAAGCTCGCCGGCGCGTTCACCTGTCTGACGAAACCCTTCCGCACCGAAGCCCTCGTCGAAGTACTCCGCGCCCTGCCAGCGTTCTAAGACGGGGACGATCGGTGAAATAGTGAAATAGCAAAACGCGAGTGCCGTTTTGCTACGAACGCTATTTCACTATTTCACCGATCGTCCCCAAGACTCAGCGTGCGTTGCGGATAATGGAGCGGCAGCGCCAGTTGAAGTAGTTGATGAGGATCCAGAAGTTCTTGAATGCGGGGTTGCGCGTTTGTTTGTGGAAGTAGCGGAAGTAAATCTGCTGCGCGATGACCGCTAGACGAAAGAGGCCGAAGACTTCGTAGAAGGTAAAGCTGTCGGGCTTCAATCCCGCGCGGTCGAGGTAGTACGCGACGACCTCGCAGCGCCTGCGCATGCCTGGCAAGTGCGTTGGTTGGCGGCGAGTCATGCGCATGAGGGGTTGGTCGTCGGCTTCTACCCAGTAGGCGAGGGCGCTGCCGAGGTCCATGAGCGGATCACCGATGGTTGCAAGCTCCCAGTCGAGTACGCCGACGATGCGCGTCGGATCTTCTGGAGCAAGCACCAAGTTGTCGAAGCGCCAGTCGTTGTGGATGACGCAACTCCCACTATCCGTGGGCGCGTGTTCCCGCAGCCAGTCACGCACGTAGCGATACGAGGGCACGTTCCAGGTTCGCGCCTTCTCGTAGCGCTCCGACCACCCCGTGACTTGGCGTGTAGGATAGCCGGGACCCTTGCCAAGCGCGTCGAGGCCCACGCGCGCCGGATCGACGCGGTGCAGCTCAATCAACTTGTCGAGCATGTTCGTACACAGCTTGCGCGTATCATCCTTGTTGAGGTTCATATCGCGCGGCACTTCGCGGCGAAGGATGGTGCCGTTGATGCGTTCCATGACGTAGAAGTCGCAGCCAATCACGCTGGCGTCTTGGCACAACCCGATCATGGTCGGCACCACGGGGTACTCGGACTTGAGCGCGCTTTGAATTTTGAACTCGCGCGTCATGTCGTGCGCGGACTTGGCTTTCGTCCCAGCGGGCGGCCGGCGCAATACCCAATCGTGATCACGATACTGCAAACGATACGTCCAGTTGGACGCGCCACCTTGGTACTGCGTCACGTCTGGTCGTCCATCAAGCTCTGGAACGATTGTCTTTAGCCATCGGGTGACTGCTTCAACGTCCAGCTCTTCGCCGGCTCGCACGGGCGTCACTCTTCGGGGCGCGTGGCGCCACGCTTGGCGAGCTCGATGCGCGCGATCAAACCGCGATGAACTTCATCAGGCCCATCGGCAAGGCGAAGGCTGCGCGCTTGCGCAAAATATCCAGCGAGCGGCGTGTCGTCCGAGAGCCCAGCGCCGCCGTGAATTTGTATCGCATCATCGACAATCGTCTGAAGCATGTTGGGGGCGACAACTTTGATTGCCGAGATTTCGCTTATCGCGCCGAGGGGACCAAGCTTGTCGAGTTTCCACGCCGCGTAGAGGGTGAGGAGCCGGGCTTGATCGATAGCGATGCGCGCGTTGGCGACACGCTCGCGATTACCGCCCAAGTTGATGATTGGCTTTGCAAAGGCCGTGCGCGACGAGCCACGCGCAATCATCAGCTCAAGAGCTGATTCCGCAGCGCCGATGCAGCGCATACAATGGTGAATGCGTCCCGGACCAAGGCGCCCCTGCGCAATCTCGAACCCTCGACCAGGCCCCGCGATCACGTTCAGAAGCGGCACGCGCACATCATGAAAGTGCACTTCGCCATGTCCATGCGGCGCGTCGAAGTGCCCGTACACCGGGAGCATGCGCACGACTTCGACGCCCTGGGTCGCGAGTGGAACCAAGATCATCGAATGTTGCTGATGCCGACTGCCTTCCGCGTTCGGCGTGCGTGCCATCACAATCAACAAACGCGTATTGGGATCGCCAAGGCCCGAAGCCCACCACTTTTTGCCGCGAATGACGATTTCGTCACCGTCTACGATCGCGGTGGCCTGCATATTGGTCGCATCAGACGAAGCGACGTCGGGTTCGGTCATGCAGAAGGCAGAGCGAATCTCGCCTGCGAGAAGAGGCGTTAGCCACTCTTTCTGTTGCGCCTCGTTGCCGTAGCGCCACAGCACTTCCATGTTGCCGGAGTCGGGCGCGCTGCAATTGAAAACCTCCGGCGCCAGGAAGCTGCGACCGGTTTCTTCCGCAACCGAGGCGTACTCCAGCGTGGTCAGGCCTGCGCCGCGTTTCGCATCCGGAACGAAGAGGTTCCAAAGGCCCGCGGCTCGCGCGCGTGCTTTCAACTCATCGAGAAGCGAATGGCGACGCCACGCGCGCCAATTGCCATCGGGATTCGCGGTGCGCGTCTCGTTCCAATAGCGCGACTCAATCGGCGTGATCTCGGCCCGCATGAACGCGCGAACCTCGTCCACGTAGCGCTTCGACGCAGGGCTGAGATCAAAATCCATGGGGACGACGGTGCCATCAATCGCTGGCAACCAAAAGCATTCGTACGAAAACGCCGGCGTCACGCGTGCGATCGCTTACTCGGTCGTGGTTTTGGCACGGGCCTAAGTCGGCAACTCTTTAGATCCAACGGCAATTCGCCTTAAGTACACTCCATGTAAAACTGCGCTAAGGTTCGCGCTCTTATTGGAGGATTGTGATGCATTTGCGCAACGCGTTGGCGATGGTTGTAGCTTCTCTTCTGGTCGCAGCATGCGGTGACGACCCCGTAGAGATGGTCGACGGCGGCGTCGATCTCGGCGTCGACAGCGATGGCGGCGGTGATGCACAAGTCGCCGACCTCGGAGCCAGTTGCCCCACGCCCCGTGCTTCTACGCTCGGCGACAACTTCTTCGTTGAAGTGTCAGAAGAGAGCGGCATCACCGACGAGAACTACTATATGTATCCGCCACCCGACGCGGGACCGACCGACGGCGGCGCGGTCGATGCAGGTGAGGTTTCAGACGCCGACGTCTTCGATGCCGAAGTGGATGCAGGCGCGGTCGACGCAGGCTTTGACGCCGGCGCGCCTGATTTAGGCAGTGCGGACGCAGGTCGTCCCCGCCCCGCACTTATCCCGCTCAATGATCACAGTCGCATTGGCATGGCCGATATCAATGGTGACGGCTGCGACGATGCATTCATGCATTCGCTTTATCCGAACTGGACGGCGGACAACGGCATGGGCGGCACGTACATGATCCCGTTCGAGCACTTGGTCTTCCTCGGCCATTGCGATGGAACGTTCACGAATTTCAGCGATGAGTCGGGCCTGCGCGATGTGCAGGTTGCGTTCTTCGTCTTTGGCGACGTCGACAATGATGGCGACCAAGACTGCTACGGTGGTCTCGACACGCCGATCACGGGCCGCGCAAACGTTCTTCTGCTCAACGACGGTGCGGGTCATTTCACCGTGCGCGCCAGTTCGGGACTCGAAGGACCCGCCGGGAACGTCGTCGCGGGTAACGCAGTCTTCGCCGATTTCAACAACGATGCGCACCTCGATTTGTTCGTGGGCAACGGCCACACCTCCTACGCGGCGCAAGATAATCTCTACTTCGGCCGTGGCGATGGCACCTTCATGAATGTCACGTCGCACCTTTCGTTCAATACGCAGACCATTAGTAACGGCAGCGTGGCGTGCGACTATGACAACGATGGCGACACCGACATCTTTGTCTCCACGTACGGCGTCTCGAACGTTGGCGCGCCCGATGTGCTCTGGGAAAACGATGGCGAAGGCAATTTCCAAAACGTCGCTGTCGACCGCGGCGTCGCGAGCCAAGCTCAGGGCAATCCCTGGCTTATGATGAACGGAGTCGACACGAGCAGTGAGCCCGGCCGCAACGCAAGCAACTACACGGGCGGCAACGGCTTTGGCGTGCAATGCGAAGATGTTGATAACGACGGCGACCTGGACATCTTCCTCGCGAACATTTCCCATCCCGTCGCGAGCGACTACAGTCGCAAGTGGTCGGACCCGACGTCGCTCTACGTGAACGGTGGCGCTGAGAGTGGTTATTCGTTCGTGAACGTCGCC
This sequence comes from Sandaracinaceae bacterium, assembly GCA_016712745.1. Classification (GTDB taxonomy): domain Bacteria; phylum Myxococcota_A; class Polyangia; order Polyangiales; family JADJQN01; genus JADJQN01. The sequence continues at coordinate 444,625 of JADJQN010000003.1, read as the reverse complement.
GAGGCCCGTGGCTTGCCCTTCAACGAAGGCGACATCGATGCTGCGATGGTGGACTTTGACAACGACGGTCTCCTCGATCTCGCTGTCACACGCGACAAGAAGTACCAGGCGGCTTACACGAACGAGGAGCAGCAGGGCTTCTTCGGCCTCATGCACCAGATGACCAACGGCAACTTCGAGAGCGTGGGCATGCGCTCGGGCATCAACACTTCGCCCGCCTTCCTCACCTCAGCGACAGGCCAGGGTGTCGCGTGGTCGGACATCGATCACGACGGCGATCTAGATGTCCTTCTCGGCGAGCGCAACGGCTCCGCCGGCCACATCAATCAGCTTTTCCGCAACGACATTCCGCTTGGAAATTCTTGGCTGCAGGTTCGCTTGGTGGGCGACGGCGTGCACGTTACGCGCGACGCTTTTGGTGCGCGTGTAAGCGTTGTCTACAACGGATTCGCCATCTCACGCGAGCTCAAGTCGAGTCGCGGCACATACAGCTCAAGCGACTCGCGCACGTTGCACTTCGGCCTTGGAACGCTCTCGTGTGACTATATGGTCGTCGTGCGCTGGCCGGACGGAACGCTCGCCACGTACAGCGCGGCGCAAGTGGCATTGAACCAGTTCATCACGATCAACTATACCGACGGCGTTCACATCGACGCTCCAAGTACCTGAGAACTAAGTGATGACGCGCGGGAAGAAGATTGCTCTTGGCTGCCTGGGCGTATTTCTTCTCGCTGCGATCATCTTCGTTTTCTCCGCGCGACGCTTTATCTTCCCGGAGAAGCTCGACGTTGTTTCTATTCGCACGGAAAGTACGTTTCAGAACCCCGCGCTCCTGCAGCGTGCGTTTGCGCTACCGGTTGCGGCGCAGTACCAACGCGCGCCCATTGCGTTTCAGCCAAACGGATCCTTCTGCGGACCGACGAGTCTTGCGGATGTGTGGCGCACGCTTGGCCGGCCTGAGGTAACTCCCGCTCAGGTCCTCGAGGGAACAGAGCTCTGCGCCACTGGGATCTGCTTTGGCGGATTGACGCTCGACGACTTAGCGGGGGTGGTTCGCAATCGCATTCATCGCCGTGCGACGGTCCTGCGCAATCTGAACCTCGCGCAGTTCCGCGAGCACTTGCGCCACTCGAACGAGCCAGACCGTCGCTACGTGCTCAATTTCGATCGGGGGCCATTGTTTGGAACCCGCGGTGGACATCACTCGCCGGTTGGCGGCTATCTGGAAGGCGAGGACTTGGTGCTCGTGCTCGACGTAAACGCGAGGTTCCGCCCGTGGCTTGTGCGTTCGGCGCGTCTCTTCCAGGCGATGGACACCACCGATCAAGGAACCGGCCGTAAACGCGGTCTTCTTCTAATCCAGTGACGCCTTTGCGACAGCGCTTTGCAGCGTTGATCCGGCGATAGAGGACAGGTACGTTACGCCCGTGCGACCGCCCCCCTTACCTCATCAAATAGACATTTTGCAGCGCGTGCTCGATCGCGTTGCTTCGTTCGATCCCCAGACGATGCGTGCTCCCATGGTCGTTTTCGATCTCGACGCAACGCTCTTCGACAACCGTCCACGCACCTTGCAAATCCTGATGGAGTACGCCGAGGAAGTCGGGGCTGAGTACCCCGACGTCGCCGCAGCGCTCGCGACGCTCACTCCCGAGGTCGTTGATTACTTGCTGAGCGACACGCTTCGCGGAGTGGGGATTACGCACGCCGACGTTGTGCGCGACATCACCGCCTATTGGCGCGATCGCTTTTTCGCCGACGACTATATGCGCTTCGATGCGCCGGTGGAGGGTGGCCCCGAGTACGTGCACGCGTGTCACGCGGCAGGCGCAACCATTGTTTATATGACGGGACGGGATATTCCAGGGATGTTGCCGGGCACTGTTGCAAGCCTGCGCGATTCAGGATTTCCGGTGGGCGTTGCAGGGATCGAAATGATCTTGAAGCCCGACGCCAATCTTCCCGACGAGGCGTTCAAGCGCACGGCGCTGCCGACCTTGCGTCGAAGTGGTGAGGTCGTTGCATTTTTCGACAACGAGCCCGCGAACTGCAACCTTGCTCAGCTCGGCTATCCGGAAAGCCTTGTGGTGCTTATCGATACGCAACGTGTGCCGGGCGCACCCGATCCCGATGCCGGTGTTGAGCCAATCTCGGATTTTCGCCTTAGCTAATCGGGCAAGGGTGAGACACTCGCGGGCTCAGCAGCGTAGAGTCGTCGCCGAGACCGAAACGCCCTTTTGGCCCTCGGGATCCAGCGCAAAGATGCCGTCCTTGAGTTTTTCGGCGACCATCGAGTCGGCATCCGTGCGCTCGTTCGATTGCGCATCGAGTTGAACCGCAAACGCGCGAACGTCCGAGCGTTGCGTGTAAAGGTGCTCGAAGATTGCGTGCCCGAGAATGAAAGAGCGCGATGTGCGAATGAGCCCACCCTCATCGAGCATGGTCAGAAGGTCTTCTTCGCGTGAGCGCGCGTTGGGGACGCGCGCAGCGTTCGCACCGATGCGACGCGTAAGCGCACTAACCTGAAGTGCGTTGATGCGCTGCTTCGTTTTGGGAAACGCTGCCCAACTCACGACGTTGAAGAAGTCATGAACACTTTGTTCGCGCGTAGGTACGATGCCTTTGTACGCGACGTGCCCATCGTAGGTCGCTTGCACGTCGACCACGGCTGGTGCTTTGCGGCGCGTGCGTCGACGACTGGTCGACTCAAAGCGCAGCGGCACGCCGTCGGCGTTTGCAAGGTCAAGGTGTGAAAGTCGCGCGTTGTGATCGCCAAGCGTCGGCCAATCGTCACAATCGGCGTAGAGCGCGAGAATGTCCCGCACGTGAGCAGTCCACGGCGCGTTCAATAGCCGCGCGACATCCCAAGCAATCGGCGAGCGTTCCTTCACATCGACTCGCGCGAGACGTTAGCGCGAGCTTTCTATTTTGACCATGATGTGAAGAGGCGATTGACGAAGACGCGTGCTACCGCGCATCGTTTGTCATGGCCGACACTCAATCCCGCGCAGGTGCGCGCTTCGCAACAGCTGAGATCATGGCGTGGCTTGAGCGCGTGCATTCCGCTCACGATGCAACGCTCGAAGCTGTGTACCTCAGCCCCGAAAAGACTGGCCTTCCCGCGATTCAGCTCGGCCATGCAGAAGCGGGCTTTCTCGAGTGGTTTGTGCGTTTCATGCGAGCGCGCGTCGCGGTCGAAGTCGGAACCCTGGCCGGCTACTCCGCCGTACGCATCGCGCGCGCGCTTGCAGCCGACGGTCACCTGTACTCCTTAGAGGCAGATCCTGCGCACGCGAAAGTGGCGCGCACAAACCTTAAGCAAGCTGGGCTTTCAGACAAAGTCACGGTCATCGACGGCTTCGCGGCGACGACCTTGCCTTCCGTCGAATCGAAAGGGCCGTTCGATCTCGTCTTCCTTGACGCGGACAAGGGCGGATACGAGCACTACGGACGTTGGGCGAGGGCCCATTTACGGCCGGGCGGCGTGTTGATCGCCGACAACGTTTATCTCTTCGGACGTTTGCTCGACAGCGACGATGAAGCGGCGAGCGTGCGGCGTTTTCACGAAGAGACCGCGCAACACTTCGACACCGCATGCATTCCAACGCCCGATGGCTTGCTCGTAGGCGTGCGGCGCTAAGACCATGCCCGCGGTACGTCAGCGAGTGCTTCACTATCTCATCGGACTCGTTGCCGTGTACAAAGTCGCGTACTTTTTCGAATACGCAGCGTTGCCGTTCTTGTACGGGCCGATCTTTGACTCCGCAGTTTACGACGCCCAAGCGCAGGCCGTACGAGCTGGCGTCTTCGGAGATGCCACGCTCCTCGCCTTCAGCCCTCTCTATGGCTACTTCCTAGCCCTATTCCCCATTGGCGAGTTTGTTTACGTGGTCGTTGCCCAACTCGCGCTGGGGTTTGCGAACGTGTTCATGGTTCACCGCATTGCGCTGCGGATGTTCGGAACACGCGAAGCGTTGGCCGCCGCCTCGCTGTATTTTGGGTACGGACTATTCTCGTTTTATGAAACGAAGGTTCTGTCAGAGACGCTTGGCTTGTCGCTCGCGCTCATCTCCCTACTTCTCTCGACGTCCGACGCGGTGCGCCTACGCGGCGAGGCCAAGTCATCGCTTGCCGCCGGGGCGCTCTTGGCCTTGGCCGTGCTTGCGCGTGCGAGCTTGCTTTTTTCCGGGTGTGCGAGCGTCGTGTGCGCGTTTCTTCCATGGGGCTCGCCGCGTGAGTCGGCCCGCATACACGTTCAACGCGGCGCATCCTTTGCCGCGGGCTTTGCTCTGCTCTTGTGCGCCAATGGAGCGTGGAACTATACGCACACCGGTTTCTTTGTGCCGGTTATCTTCGTGTCGCATACCGCTGCGGCAGCGGCGAACGTTGGTGAGCAGTGGCATGGCGACCTTGCGGCGCTCAGTGCAAATGCAGACGGCGATGTAAGTGCGTGGGACGTCGTTGAGCAAGCGCGCGACCGCTTGGCTCATCGAGGGCACGAATCCACAACTACCACTCGCCTCACTGATTTGAACGTCAGCGGCATTCTCCGCAGTGCGCCCGCCAAGATTCTCAGCACGCTCTCTGATCAGGAGACAACGTTTGACTACGGCTTTTACGGCGAACGGACGGAGGTGAAGTCGCTCTACCTGCTCCCGCTATCGTTCGCGTGCCTCGTGCTCTTTGGAGTACTCGGCGCGTTCTTCCTCGCGCGTACACACGGCGCAAACAGCCTCTGGGTCTTTCTACCCTTCATCGTCGGCACGCTCGCGACGACCGTTCTCTTTCATCCAAGCAGTCGTTACCGACTGCCCATGGGCTTACCGCTAGTGCTGCTCGGGGGGTATGGCCTTGTTCGCGCATATACGACCGAGCGCGTGCGCACGCGCCGTGTCCTATGCGGCGCACTGCTTGTCGCGACGCTCGCTCTGGTCACGCGCCATGAACTTCATAGTTTGCGCGCGCCTGCATGGTGGGAGCTTCGCGTTGCCGAAGCGGCAGCCGCTGCGGGAGACCTCGCCACCGTCGAACAACGCGTGAGGCGTGCCCGCGAGCTCGCCCCGAGCGACAGCCAACTTCAGCGCCGCCTAAACCGCCTCTCCCAAATAAATGGGGACGTTCCCCATTAATCGAAAAAGGGGAACGTCCCCTTTAAAAAAAGGGGAACGTCCCCTTTAAACGCGGTTACGCATAAAACGCCCGCGTCCAGCGGCCGGTCAGCGAATCAATCCGATCGCTCGACAGAGCCGTCTCCAGAAGCACAGCAAGACTTCGTGCGACTATGCCTGTAGGGCCGTCGACGTGCTCATCGATCCAAATCGTGAGCCGAGCTGTGTGTAAGCACGAAAGGTAATCCCCATTGCCCAGATCGAATACGCGCACGCGTTGCGGGTGATGAATCAAGTCCTCCGTGGAGCCGCCTTGCGCGATTGGTTCAGAGGGATCGTCATCGTCGCTGGCGTATTGCAGCTCGAGCAACGGCAGCAACCGGAAGGGCGACTCTTGCGCATCGGCTGACGAACCATCGCAAAAAAGTGCAAAGCCGTCGGCGAACTCGTAAAGCGCCCTGAGATCGTCGGGCAGGCTCACGCCGAGCTCCGCCTCGCGCGCGCGCACCTGCGCAGGCGACGCGCGACGATTCAGAACGTGTCGATCGGGGCTAGACGCCGCGAGTTTTTGCAGCTGCGCAATTTGCTGCTGCATGGCCACCGATACCGGCGCGGCGGGAACCGGCTCGAGTTGCAGCTCGGAAATCGTGGCGACAAAATCGCGCAGGCGCGCGACGTTGATGCTCTTGGGGACGCGATGCGTCAGAGAGTCGCGAATCCACTTTTCAGCTGCAGCTCTGCCGAGGGCGGCTAACGCGGACTCTGCTGCACGCATGCCATCGCTCTGCAGCGCGCGAACTTCATCTGCTGTTACGACCCGCCCATCACGCATACCAAAGTCGAGCTGCTCGAACTGGCGCAACAGCTCGTCAAGCTTGAGTTTCAGAGCCTTTGCGGACGGCGCCATAGATCTCCATCTAAGAGCGGTTCAGGTGCGGGAGCAAGTTAAAGCTGGGCACCGAGCGATCGCGCGAAACGAGCTCACGCGATCACTCGCCTGCTCAGCAGGCTACTTGTTCGGCTGCGGCGTCAGGCGAAGGTAGGGCTTCAGGGCGCGGAATCCCTTGGGGAAGCGCGCCTTCAACTCCTCGGGATCTTGCAGCGCCGTGATGATTACGACGTCGTCGCCGTCTTTCCAGTTGGCCGGAGTTGCGACCTTGAAGTTGTCCGTGAGCTGAAGTGAATCGATCACGCGCAGGATCTCATCGAAGTTGCGGCCCGTGCTCGCGGGGTAGGTGAGGGTGGTGCGGATCTTCTTGTTGCCGTCGATGATAAAGACCGAACGCACGGTGAGCGTGTCGTTCGCTTCGGGATGAATCATGTCGTAGAGCTTGGCGACTTTTCGATCGCCGTCGGCGAGGATCGGGAAGTTCTGCTTCGTGTTCTGCGTTTCCTCGATGTCTTTGATCCACTTGTGGTGGTCCTCGACGCCGTCCACGCTGAGTGCGATAGCTTTGACGCCGCGCTTATCAAACTCGCCCTTGAGCTTCGAGACCGCTCCAAGTTCGGTTGTGCAAACCGGGGTGAAATCCTTGGGATGCGAGAAGAGAACGGCCCACTTACCGCCCAGCCACTCATGAAAGTTGATAACCCTCTCAGACGATTCTTGACTAAAGTCCGGGGCAATACTTCCGATATGCAAACCCATATGAAGCTCCTTCGGGTCAGAAAAAGACCGTGTATTGCGCCTAGCGCCGCTGCTGCTCTGCGTCAAGAAGTTATTTCCGACTTTCCCGAGTGAAGCACTCGAGAACATGCTCTCGCCGTCATGAAATGCGAAGGCCCGGGTAGCGCAAGCGCACCGTCCGCAAACACAAGCTCACCGCGAAGAGGCAGCGCGTATTCGTGCTCCGCGTCTGGAAACCGCGCGCAGGCGGCATCAGGCGCGCGAAGATCGTTCGCGGCCGCACCGAGAAGCGCGTCACGCAGGCGGAACGCCGCCTCCCGTGCGACCGAGCGTTACAACAGCATCTGGCAGCGAGCCAGCCTTCGCTCAGTGCGCCGCTGAATTATTTTGCGGACGCGCGTTCCACAACCGCGTCGCAAGCAAGAAGCCAACTAACGCGACCGGTGCCATCGCAAGAGGCCAGGCTTTCCAGTTGAGCGGGTTCGCGGCCGCAGCGCCGTCGGGCAATACATTACCCAAGAAAAGCGCTTGCGCTCCGACGCCGAGATAAACAAATCCGTCGATCAAACCCACAGCGACGCCCACGTTCTTCTTGCCACCAAAGTCCATGCTAGCCGTGCCCGAGAGCATGCCGTGCACGCCGATCACACTGAGCATCATCACGACTACGATCCAGCCAAGCGCGCCATAGCCAAGCGCGAAGAACGCAGCGATCGAGCCTGCGAACATCACGCCGTAGAGCATCACCGCAACCGGGCCCCGGCGCGCGCCAAACACGCGGTCGGAAATCAAACCGGCGAGTACACCGCCGAGAATTCCAGCGATGCATTGCACGAGGCCCCAGTGCGCCGGGAGGAGTGTGTCGGCGATGCCGGTCTTGGTCGCATAAACGCTGTACCAATCCATCATGGATTTGCGCACGAAGCCGCTGCAGAACTCGATGGCAGCGATGGTGAGAATGGTGCGGTTGGTCAGCATCATTTTGCCGATCACCCACACGCTAAGGCGCGGGCCGTCGCCGCCCCATGTCGCGTCGGCGGTGTCGAAGTCGGGATGACCCGTTTCGCTGGGCGTGTCGTGGACAAGGAAATAATCGATGACGAAGAAGACGAGAAGAATCGCGGCAGGGATAAAGAAGACCCATTCCACCGGGAAGGCAGTGACGATCATCTTGCCCCAGTCGAAGGCGAAGTAGATGCCGAGGGAAATCAGAATGCCGAAGATGCCGCCAAACGAGCCGCGCTCGCGAAGGTGAAACCAATGGGCGTTGACCTTGACGATCGAGACCGCACCGAAGCTCTGAAAGTACATGTTGAGCGAATACAAAATCATGTACGTGAGGCCGAGGTTGCTCGTGTGTTTGAAGAGCAGCACTGCGCCCATGAGCAAGTTGGCGATGGCAGCGCCTGCGGCGGCGATCAACGTGGTGCGGCGTCCGCCGATGCGATCCGCAAGCGGACCGTTGATGACAAACGCGACGCCATAGACGATGGAACCCGCAGCCGTGATGTGACCGAAGTCTTCGATGGTCATCAAATCGCCGAGCGCGTTCTTGGCGACCGTCAGGTTGTAGCGACCCATGTATAGGAACGAATAGGTCAGGCCGAGCGGAAACCAGTTCAAAAAACGTCGACGCGTAAACTCTTTTGAATGTCCAACGTCGACCTTCGGCAATCGCGCCAACACGAGCGCGATGACGGCAAGCAAAGTGCCGATAGCCAATACGTTTTGCAGGCCTTCTGACATGAGCGGGGCAAGGCTTATCACGCGTGCTTAGGCATGTCACCGCGCGCGGGTGACGGCTCTGTGCCTTGACGAAGACGGCCCCACACATGACAACTAACACGTGCGGCACCTGCCCATCGTTGCTAGTTCGATTTTGCGGGCGCCGCATGCGGTCGCGGCTATGCCGGCCGATTTCGGTGCAGCAGGGATGCCGCGGCTACGCGACACGCAGGGCCGCAGCTATTCCTACCTGCGCCTCTCTCTTACAGATCGTTGCGACCTCGCGTGTGTCTACTGTATGCCGCCAGGCGGCGAGGACGATCACGCGATGCGCGCAGAGCTCTTGTCGACGGACGAAGTTGTGCGCCTCGTGCGGCTATTTGCGCAGAGCGGCATTCGTCGGGTGCGCTTCACCGGCGGGGAGCCGTTGGTGCGAAAAGATGTCGTCGAAATAGTTGCGCGCGTGAGCGAGCTTGCCAATGTGGACGAGCTCGTGATGACGACCAATGCGACGCGGCTTGCGACTCTTGCAAAGCCTCTCCGCGACGCGGGGCTTCACGGGGTCAATATTTCGATCGATTCGTTCGATGCATCGACATTCGCCCGTATGACGCGCGGCGGAGAACTTGCGCAAGTGTTGCGGGGCTTAGATGCAGCGCTCGACGTCGGCCTCGAGGTGAAGTTGAACGCGGTGGTTTTGCGCGGAGAGAACGATCAACAGTTAGTCGAAATTGTCGAGCGCGCGTGGGCGCTGGGAGCTACGCCCCGTTTCATTGAGCTTATGCCGATCGGCGAAGGCTCAGCCTTGGTGGGCAAGCACCATGTGCCTATGGCCGAGATGGTTCATACGCTCGGCGGTCTTGTTGAGGGTGCACGGGTGGGTGTCGCGGGAGCAGGGCCCGCACGGTACATGACGAAAATCGGCGATGCCCGACGACGCGTCGGCTTCATCACCGCGATGACCGAGTCATTTTGCGATAGCTGCAATCGCGTGCGCGTCACTGTCAATGGCAATTTGCGCAGTTGTTTCGCGACGACGCGGGGTGTGTCACTGTGTGATGCGATGCGTCGCGGCGACGAAGATCGCCAGGTAAGTTGGGCCATCCATGATGCGTTGGCAGCCAAAGACGATACTCACCACTTTCTCGATCCGCAGCGCCTCGATCATCGTGACGTCGGAATGAGCCTGATCGGCGGCTGATCGCGTGTTAGCATAGTTGCATGACGCAACGACGAGGGATGCTGCGCGGGGGATGTGTGGTGAGCTTGCTACTCGTGGGCGCATGCGCTCCTTCGAGCTTGAGCGGGCATGTGATCGCCGCACGTGATGCTGGCGGCCGTATCGACGCGGGCATCCCGATCGACAGCGGCGTTTCGATGGATGCAACACTGGGCCACGACGCCGGCGCACGCATCGATGCAGCCATTGGAACCGACTCCGGCGCAACGGACATGGGAACTTCTGCGCTCGACATGGGGCCGCCTGGCGTGGACATGGGTCCGCCTGGCGTGGACATGGGTCCGCCTGGCGTGGACATGGGTCCGGTCACGATTGACGGGGGCGGAACCACGTTCCCCTCTCCAGGTTGCGGCACAGCACAGGCAAGCGGCTTTCGCACCATGACAATGACGGTGCGTGGGGAATCGCGCAGCTATCTCGTAAACGTTCCCGTTGACTACGATCCAATGACGCCCGTTCCGCTTCATATGAACTTTCACGGGTGCGGCGGAGACGCGATGAGCCACTGGTACTCCATGCGCGACCGAGGCGGAGTCGAAGCGGCCTTCGGTGCGCGTGGCGTCTACGTTTATCCGCAAGGCCTCGCAAACAGTGGGTGCGCTACCGGCTGGGAGATGAGCAACGGCGGCAAGGATGTTGAGTTCGTCGACAACATCCGCACGACGATCTCGAACGAGTTCTGCATCGACACGCGCGGGATGATCGTTACGGGCATGAGCTACGGCGGTGACTTCACAAACAAGTACTCGTGCGCGCGTCCGGGCAACGTTGTCATCGCGGCGGCGCAGGCGTCGTCCGCGTGGCCGCACTCGGACTGTGGAGGCCCGGTGCCCATCATCGTTACCTACGCGCTCGGCGACGTCTTTGCCGAGAGCTACACGGGTCCCGGTTTTGCGATTTCGCGTGACTTCTGGCGTGGCGAGAACGGATGCACGACCATGAGCGATGCGGAAACACCCAGCCCGTGCGTGCGCTATCGCGGCTGCGTGAATGACCCACTCATCGCGTGTGAAGTGCCCGGTGGCGATCACGGAACATGGCCGGACAATTTCGGTGTGAATCTCTTGCGCTGGTACCGCGAACAGATTGGCGAAATCGCTCGGCCCTAAGGTGAGCGGTGGCATCGCGAGCCTTGCAGAAGATCGCAGACCCGCGTAATCACACCGCGTGCAAACGAAGTTGGCGCTCCTGATGTGTCTTGGCTGCGTTCTGGCGTGCGTTGCGGCGTGCGGCCGCAACGAGACCCTCGTTCGCGAGTGGCGACCGGAAGACCATGTGCCGCCGCCCGCGGATCCGAGCACGATGGACGATCGCGCGGCGGTGCCCGAGCCAAGCGAGACAGATGAGCCACCAGAAGCTTCGCAGGCACGGGCCGCGGCGGCGCTCTTTCGAATGTCATGCGCGCCATGTCACGGAGTCGAGGGCCACGGCGACGGCCCGTCCCGTCCTCCGATGGCGCGCGTGCAAGATTTTTCGGATCCGGCGTGGCAGGCGACGCGTTCCAACGAAGTGTTGGCACAGGTAATTTTTCAAGGACGCGGCATGATGCCGGGCTTCGGCTCTCAGATTCAGCCGGAGGGCATCGCCGCGCTGGTCATGCACGTGCGCTCGTTGTCTTCGGCCCCGCCCGCACCCTCGCAGTAGACTGCGTCGTTAGGGCACGGCGTCGAGCTGCATCGAGCACGCTTCGTCGTCGCGCGTAATGATATCGCGCACGAAAGTGCGAAATCGTCCGCGGGCGCGAATGCGAGCTGGGGATAGTGAGACTTCGATGTCGAAGTTTCCCGAGATTGGCGCGCCGCGTTCAGCGCGTGTTGCATCCAGGTGTACGCTCCCGCGTCCATCGATGAGACTCGAAGCGTCACCCTCGCGCGGAATAGCGAGATGAAAGACCGCCGAATTGGTGTCTACAACAACGTTCATCGGCTCGCTCTCGAGCTCGGGGACGAGCAGCGAGAGCGACACAACGGGCGAGGTTGATAGGGCGCTAGCGGTGTGGATATCGACGCGTACCGGCTCGTGCAACGTGAAGCGCGTACCGTCGGGACAGACGTGCAGGGCGATGCCGCGGTCGAGCACATTGCGATCGAGCACGCGCGGTGGGCTCGTGCTTTCGAGCCATGTGAGATCGACATGCATCTCGGTGTGTATGCGATCGACGTTGCTTTGGCTTCGGGCCGGGGGAAGCGCGCTTGCGTAGCGGGCGACTTCAGCGTGACAGCGATTGCGCTCCGTCGGTGGCGCGTCGTCGCAAAGCGCGGCGCGATTGTCGAGCACCGCGCGACAGCGAACTGCATCGCGGGGGTCTGCGCCGATGCACATGCCGCGGTCACGCATCGCCCATGCCAGGCAAACAGGATCGCGGCCCGGTGCAACTGGATCGTTCGGACACACGTCGGGTACGCCGGTGAGCAGCGCGAGGCGCAATCGGCAACCGCGTTGCGCGGTCGATACAGTCAAGGCGTCGCACGTCTCGGCTGACCTGTCACGCAAGGCGCGCATACTCATACACAGCTCGTCGACGAACGAGTCGTAACCAAAATCAGCGATGCCTTCAGCGACCGCGCTCGGCATGTGATTACGAATTCGCTCGCGGCACTGCTGATCGGTCTCTTCTCGTTCAACATCATCTTTGAGCGATTCAAGGTCAGTGGGCCACGCGGACGTGGGGACGTGCGCCCGCTCGGACTCGTCGTGCTCGGGTGCTTGGGGCGGCTGGGGCCGGGAGGGCCGCGTCGGGTGCGGGTGAGCGTCGCAGGCCAGGACTCCTGCGAGCAAAATCGCCAAGCCCAAACGGGTGCTGAGGCCGATACGCATAGAGCGCATTCTACTCGTTCTTTTGTCTGCTAAGCTGCGCCCATGTTCGAAGCGCGGAAGTTTCGTCTTGGCGTCCTCGCCCTCGTGTTGAGTGTTTCTGCGTCGGCCGTGGCGCAAAACGCGCCGAGCCCGGTCCCTTCGCCGGCGCCAGCGCCGACTCCTGCGCCAGAACCGACGCCGCCGACGATTGAGGCGCCGCCGCCTGCTCAGCCAACGGGCGTGCCGCCCACGGACGCATCCCCCGTCGATTCAAGCGCTCCCGCAGCCGCGCCCGTCGCTCCCACAGCAGAAACGCCGGCGCCCGTGCCCGCAACCGATCGCTGCATCATCATCGACGCTGCGGTCTACGGCGTAAGTCCAATCGTTGGTGAACATGTCTCCACAGAGATGCGCACGACCGCGACCTCGCTCGGCTACCGCACCCTCACGCGCGACGAAACGGTTGCGACTGCACAGTCGTCACACATGCCGTATCCGCCGACGCCCGCTGATCTTTGGCGCACGACATGGGCTGCACATGCGGCCCGTGGTGCGTTCGCACGCGTGTGGGCGTCGCAAGGCCGGTACATCATCGAGATCACCGTCGCGAGCGCCGATGGCGGCGGACCATTCTTTGCGCGCGGCGCTTCGGGCGCGCAGGACTTGCACGCGGTCGTACACGCGCTGACGCTTCAGGCGCTCCCTCCGCCCGGCGTCACGGTTCCGACCGGCACAACCAACGCTATCGGTTTCGGTGCGCCCGAGCCCGAGAGTGAACGGCCTTCGCCGGTGGCAGCGCGTCCCGCACGTCAGCGCACGGGTCGTGCGATGCGTTGGGTGCTCAGCATGCAGACCGAATCGGCGTTCGGGACGTCCAGCGATTTCTACTACAACCATTTGTTCGGCCTGCGCCTCGACTACCGCATCACGCCCGACATTCGCATCGGTGCTTATCTCGCGTATGCAAATCTGCGCGGCAGCGATGGGCGCGTGGGCAACATGCTGATGTATGTGCAGCTCGAAGACCGCGTGCGCGTGACGCCAACTTCGCCACTGCGCGTTCCTTTGCGCGTCGCGGTTGGATATCTCCCCTACAACGGCCCGGTCATTCGCTTAGCTGCAGGTCTTGCGGTGCCGCTCAGCCGCCGCGTCGATCTCGTATTCGACATCTTGGCGCCCACGATCTGGATGATCCCGGATCGCACGCTTGTCTCACTCGACGTAAGCGCCGAGGTCTCGGTTAAGTTCTAGAATTTACCGCGCAACGCGTCGGCGCGTAGCTTCCACACCATGCCGACAGCTTCGACGAAGATGCGGCGCGACATTTTGCTTTGGCCAGCGCGGCGATCGACGAAGACGATCGGAACCTCGGCAACGCGGAAGCCTTTTCGTGACACGCGGTAGGTGAGCTCGATCTGAAATGAGTAACCTTCGGACTGCACGGCATCGAGATCGATCGCGAGCAGTGCTTGCCGCGTGAATGCTTTGTAGCCGCTTGTCAGGTCACGAACGCCGAGGCCCAAGATCGCGCGTGAGTACAAGCTGCCGCCCTTGGACATGAAGTGGCGCCCGACGCCCCAGCCTTCAACGCCGCCGCCCGGAATGTTGCGCGAACCGATGACGAGACCTGCGCCTCTATCAATCTCGTTCAGGAACGAAGGCAGGTACTTCGGATCATGCGAGAGGTCGGTGTCCATCTCGAAGACGACGTCGTACAAATTCTGAATGCCGTACTTGAAACCCTCGACATAAGCGGTGCCGATGCCCATTTTGCCCGCGCGATGCAACACGTTGATACGTGGATCGCTTGCAGCAAGTGTATCGGCCAAATCACCGGTGCCGTCGGGAGACGCATCGTCGATGACAAGAATGTTCGCCGTTGGAAGAATCGCGTGTACACCCCGCACAAACGTCTCGAGATTTTCTCGCTCGTTGTAGGTAGGCGTAACGATGAGGACGCGCTTCGTCATGCGGCAAAAACGCTATCACGGAGTGTGACCAAAGGCTCACTCCATTTGAATGGCCCAAAGCTCGCTGATAGGGTCGCCCGCTCTTTGGTTTCTCGCGGAGGACGTACTTGATGGCACATGAACCGAAGTTCAAGAACCTGGTCCAACTTTACAAGCACGCGGTCGCGCAGTTTCCGATGCGCCCGTTGTTCGGGACCAAGGTCTCGGGCACCTGGCGCTGGATGACGTATTCCGAGTTTGGCGTGCAGGTAGACCAGTTTCGCGCGGGCCTTGTTGCCTTGGGCGTTGCGAAGGGTGACCGCGTCGCAGTTATTTCAAACAACAGCCCGCAATGGGCGGTTGGTGCGTACGCAAGTTATGGAGCAGGCGCGAGCTACGTGCCGATGTACGAGGCGCAGAGCGATAAAGAGTGGAAATTCATTCTCGCCGACTGCGCGGCAAAGGTCGCACTCGTGGCAAATGAGAGCATTCGCGACCGTGTCGTCGCGATGAAGAGTGAGCTGCCAGCGCTTGAGCTCGTGATCGCGCTTAGCGGCAAGGGCGATGCGCACAGCAAGTCTTTCGCGGACGTCCTCGAGAAAGGACGCGAGAAGCCCACCGCGGCGATGGAGCCAGACGGCAACGACATCGCGGGCTTCATCTACACGTCGGGCACCACCGGGAAACCCAAAGGCGTTCTACTGACGCACACCAACTTGGCTTCGAACGTGAGCGCTATGCACGAGCTCTTTCCGATGGCGCGTGAGGATCGCTCGCTATCGTTCTTGCCGTGGGCGCACAGCTTCGGTCAGACCGTGGAGCTGCACGGACTTTTATCGATGGGTGCCTCGATGGGCATCGCCGAAGCGGTCGACAAGATCATGAACAACTTGGCAGAAGTGCGGCCCACGTTGCTCTTTAGTGTGCCGAGCGTGTTCAACCGCATTTATGATGGTGTGCAGAAGCAGGTCGCCAAGGAAGGCGGCCTGAAGAAGAAGATCTTCGACGCCGCTCTCGCAAACGAAGAACACCGAAAGACTCTTTCGCATCAAGGCAAAGCTAGCGGCATGGCGGAGCTTAAGCACAAGCTTTTCGACAAGCTGGCTTTCGAGAAAGTGCGCGCCAAGTTTGGTGGCCGGTTGAAGTATGCGTTTAGCGGTGGCGCTGCAATCAGCAAAGAGGTCGCCGAGTTCATCGACAACCTTGGCATCCTTGTCTACGAAGGCTACGGCCTCACCGAGACCTCACCCATTGCGACGGCAAACTGGCCGGGCGCTCGCAAGATTGGATCTGTGGGCAAAGCGTTGCCGCGGGTACGAATCGTGATCGACAAAACGGTTACTGGCGATCCCAAGCACGGTGAGATTGTAATTTACGGACCCAACGTGATGCAGGGCTACCACGGGTTGGCGGACGAGAACGCGCGGGTGTTCACGACCGACCGCGGCTTTCGCACGGGTGATCTGGGTTATGTGGATGAAGATGGATATCTCTTCATCACGGGCCGCATCAAAGAGCAGTACAAACTCGAGAACGGGAAGTACGTTTCACCGGCGCCGCTCGAAGAGTACCTGAAGCTCTCGCCTTACATCGCCAACGTCATGGTCTACGGCGAGAACAGGCCGTACAACGTTGCACTCGTTGTCGCAGATATGGACTCGCTCACACGTTGGGCAAAGTCGCGCGGTGTTGACACGAGCGATGTCGACGCACTTTTGCGCGACGAACGCGTGCGCAAGTTAATGAGCGAGCAGATCGATCAGTACAGCGCCGACTTCAAGCAGTTCGAAAAGATCCGCAAGTTTGCGATCGTCGCCGAAGATTTTACGACGCAGAACGACATGCTGACGCCGAGTCTTAAGGTGAAGCGGCGCGTGGTGATGACGACGTTTGGGCCGGTGATTGATTCGCTGTACGGGTGAGGGCGGGGGGGGCACCGATTCGGACTCGGACACGGACTCGGACACGGACACGGACTCGGATTTCGGACGCTGGATCTTCTCGACTGCGCCATCGTGTTTTGCGTGGTGTCAGGCCCTTGGGTGAAAGAGGCATGCCAGCTTTCGCTACTCGCGCGATGGGTGCTGAGCTGGCATGCCTCTTTCACTTGAGAGGGGGGCATGACACCACGCAAAACACTCAGGTCTCTTAGGGTTCTCGACGTCACCATCGATGCGATTCAAAAGCTTGCTCCTGTGGTTCGCACGATTCGCTCATGCGATTCAGATCTCGCCGATCAAATACGTCGCGCGGCATCGAGCATTGCGCTCAATCTTGGCGAGGGAAATGCAAGCCTCGGCGGTAATCGTCGCAAGCACTTTCACATCGCACTCGGCTCGACGCGCGAAGGACTCGGAAAAGGGGACGTTCCCCTTTTTCAAGAATTCGAATCGGGAAAAAGGAAAAGGGGACGTTCCCCTTTTTCAAGAATTCGAATCAGGAAAAAGGGGAACGTCCCCTTTTCTTCGAATCAGGAAAAAGGGGAACGTCCCCTTTTCTTCGAATCGGGAAAAAGGGGAACGTCCCCTTTTCTTTTGACACGGACTCGGACTCGGCCCCGCCCACCCCACCCTCGCCCTGTGCTACATAGCCGCCCATGAAACGCGCAGCGAAGTGGTCACGGCTTCTCAGTGTTGTTCTCCTTATCACCAGCTGTGGCAGCACGCCGCCGCCTGTGCCGGTCGTCGTCGCAGCACCGCCGCCTGCCGCAGAGCCCGCACCGATGGGGCGCCTACCGACCTATGTTCACCCGACGCACTACGCTCTTGATCTGCGCATCGTGCCCGATCAGGATCGCTTTTCAGGCGAAGTCGCGATCGACATCGAGTCCACGGAAGCGCGCAGCTTTCTGTGGTTGCACGCGGCGGCGATGAATGTCTCGCACGTTCACGTCTCGCGCGAAGGCGCATCGGACATCGCGGCCACGTTCGAAATCGGCGGCACCGAAGGCGTGTCTGCTGTGCATCTTGCCGAATCGTTGCCGGCAGGCCGCGCAACCTTGCACCTCACGTACGATGCGCCGTTCGATCACAGCTTGAAGGGCCTCTACCGTGTTGATGCAGGCGGAGCCGCGTACGCGTTCACACAGTTCGAGCCAATCAGCGCGCGCCTCGCGTTTCCGTGCTTCGATGAGCCTGCGTTCAAGACGCCGTTCGACATCTCGCTGACGGTGAAGGCGGACCAAGTTGCGATCTCCAACACGCGCGCGCTCGAGGAAAGCCCCGTCGAGGGCGGAATGAAGCGCGTGCGCTTTGCCACCACGGAGAAGTTGCCCACCTACCTCGTCGCATTCGTTGTGGGTCCGCTCGATGTCGTCGAAGCGCCGGCTATCCCGCCGACCGGCGTGCGCACGCGATCAATTCCGTTTCGCGGAGTCGCGGTGCACGGCCGAGGAGCTGAGCTTGCGTACGCGCTTGAGCACACGCCGGCGATCTTGCAGGAGCTCGAGCGTTACTTCGGCATCGAATACCCTTACGACAAACTCGACATCATCGCCGTGCCGGATTTTGGCCCGGGTGCAATGGAGAATGCGGGAGCGATCACCTTTCGCGAAACGCTTCTTCTTATCAATTCCGCAGAGGCGAGTGAAGATCAGTATCGCGGCTACACGAATGTGATGGCGCATGAGCTTGCGCACCAGTGGTTTGGTGATTTGGTCACCATGCCGTGGTGGGATGATATCTGGCTCAACGAAGCGTTCGCGACGTGGATGGCCTATCACGCGGTCAACAACACCAACCCCGAGTACGAAGCACCGCTCTCCTTTCGCGATCGATCCTTCGGTGCCATGGGTAGTGACAGTCTTGCGAGTGCGCGACAGATCCGCCAGCCCATCGAGTCGAGTCACGACATTCGCAATGCGTTCGACAGCATCACCTACAGCAAGGGCGGCGCAGTCATCGCGATGTTTGAGCGCTACGTTGGCGAAGCAACCTTTCAGCGCGGCATCCATGCGTATCTGGAGGCGCATCGTTTCGGTAGCGCGACCGCCGACGATTTCCTGCAAGCGATTTCCGAAGTTGCTGGACGCGACATCGGTACGCCCTTCCGAACATTCCTCAACCAGCCGGGCGTGCCCTTGGTAAGTGTCGAGCTTTCCTGCGAACCCGAATCGCGCCGCATCATCGCGCGCCAATCGCGCTACACGCCCATCGGCTCGACCGCGAGCACCGATCAGAGCTGGCAAATTCCCTTTTGCGTTCGCTACGAAGTGAACCGCCAGCCGCATGAAGCATGCGCGCTACTCAATCACGAAGAAGAGCACCTCACGCTTCCCGAGGCGACGTGTCCTTCGTGGATCATGCCCAACGCGGATGGCATTGGTTATTACCGGGTGGCAATGACGAGCGAGGATTTGCGCAATCTGCGCGAGCACGGTTGGGCGCGTTTGAATCCGCGCGAGCGCATGGCTATTGCCGACAGTCTGCGAGCTGCATTCTCCGCGAACGGGCTGGCACCAGCTGACCTCTTTGCCACCTATCCCATTCTCGCATCCGACGAGACTCGCCAAGTAGCGACGGCGCCCATGGGCTTGCTTGATCTCGCGATGGAGTGGATGCCCGACGAAGCGTCGCGTGCCAAGGTGCAGGGCTACGCGCGACGGCTCTACACCGCGCAGTATAACCGGCTCGGTTGGGAAGCGGGCCGCCGCGAGAACGGCGAGACGCATTTGTTACGCGCGTCGATTATCAATTTTATGGCGCTGACTGCGAAGCATCCCGCTGCCCGACGCGAAGCCGTGCGTCGCGGTCGTGCAATCCTGCGTCAGTGGCAAGGAGGTCCAGTTGATCCGTATCGCACAAGCCCCGACCTTGTAGACGTCGCGCTCGCCGTGCTCGTGGAAGAAAGTGACGTTGATGTCTGGGAGGCGCTATACGCGCTACTCACGCATAGCGACGACGCAATCGTGCGCGGACGTGTGCTCGGTGCCATGGCACGCACCCGCATCCCCGCGCTGTCTGACCGCGCGCTTGCGCTCTCGCTCGATCCGGCGCTCCGCGTAAACGAAGCGATGTGGCCGCTTGGGTCTCAAATGAATCAGCTCGAAACACGTGGGCGCGCGTGGGCGTGGATCGAGCAAAATTTCGACGCCATCGTGGCGCGTGTTTCCGTAACCGGCGCAAGCTCGCTGCCTTGGTACGCGGCAGACTTCTGCGACGAAGAACACGCTGCGCGCGTCGAGACTTTCTTTGCATCTCGGATCGAGGCACTACCCGGTGGCCCTCGCAACCTACGTGGCGCAACGGAAGCGATTCGCCTTTGCGCAGCGCGAAAAAACGTCCACCTCGCCAACACGACCGCGTTTTTCAACGCTCAACGCCCGTGAAATGCTGAGCGAATCGCGCTAGGCTCCGTCCAATGCGCATTTCCATCTCGGCACTTCTGGTCGTAGCTTTCGCACTCTCCTCGATCGGCTGTAGCGATCCTGCGACGATGGAAACGGACGCAGGCCGCGCCGACTCAGGCCCGCCCGATGCAGGCCCGCCCGATCCGGTAGTGGTTCCTGATCACTATTGCCCAGGGCCTGATTGCGTGGACGAAGGCGACGACGTTCTTTACGTGGGCGCGTCCAAAGTCGATATCACGCCCGTCATCGACGCGAACACCGAAACCCAGACACTCGACGTCAACGGCAACGGCCTCTTCGACTCGTTCATGGGCGACACGTTCAACGACATAAATGGCAACGGCATATTCGACGGTGTTTGGATCGCGGGCTACGACACGGGCCGCCCGGCGTAGGGCATCAAGAATCAGACTTGGGCGCGCGCGATTGTTTTACGCCGCAACGGAATTACCATCGCGCTCGTTTCAATCGACGTTGTTGGCTATTTCAACAATGAGATTCAGAGCGCGCGTCAGTACGTGCGCGATATGGGGCTCGACGTCGACTATGTGTCTGTTTCATCGACGCACGTGCACGAAACGCGCGACACGATCGGGATCTGGGGCGCGGACTTCGCGACATCGGGTGTGGACCTCGCTTACAACGACAGCATCAATCACAAAATCGCCGAAGCCGTACGTGACGGCATTGCTGCGCTCGAGCCATCGCACATTCAGTATGCGCGCACGCAGTTGCGCGATCAGCCCGGCGGAACGCTTCGTTACGTCGGCGACGCGCGTGATCCCATGATCATCGACGACGAGATTCGCATCATGCGATTCACCGGGGCAACCAGTGGCGAGACCATCGCAACACTCGTCAACTACGCAGGACATCCGGAAGTCACCGGTGAATCAAACCAACTCATCTCCAGCGACTACCCGCATTGGCTGCGTGATGGCGTAGAAAACGGAATCGATCTCGCCGACGGCACAGTGATGCCGGGAGTCGGTGGCATCTGCGTCTTTTTTCAAGGCGCGCTCGGCGTGCAGATTGGACCAAGCCGTTCATCGCCAATCGACTACGACGGAACACCTCTCAACATTCGGGGCGAGCGCACCGCGACCGTGCTCGGCGAACGCCTCGCGCAATTCGTGTTGACCGCTCTGGGTGATAGCTCCGGCAGCGTGACCGACGAAACGGCCGCTCTCGGATTTCGCAACTACGAATTCCTCGTCACGATTCAGAACCGCGCCTATCACATTGGCTTTCAACAAAATCTCTTCCATCGGCCGACGCTCAACAATGATCCTGAGCTGCCGATCCGACCCGGTTATAACGAGCCGCAGATCAATACCGAGATCGCCATCATCGACATTGGCCGCTCGCAAATCATTACCGTTCCGGGCGAGCTTGACCCGTCACTTTTCGTCGGCGGCTATGACGGCGCCTACACCCCGGAAGGCCACACGCCGCTCGATCCTGGCCGCACGGAGAATCCGCCTGACCTGACCATGGCGCCGGCTGCCCCCTACATTCGCGATCTTGCACGCGACGATGCGGAATACGTCTATCTTTTCGGGCTCGCTCAAGACCAGCTCGGCTATTTCGTGCCGCCCTACGACTACGAGCTAAGCCGGGCCTCTCCGTATTTGATTCAGCCCGAAGGCTCACATTACGAAGAGACAAATAGCATTGGCATCGACGGTTGGCCGCGCATTGCCGACAAGCTAACGCAGCTTCTGGCATGGCGGCCGACAGCTGCTCCATAGCGTCACCTCGTTCTCACACGCTTTGCATTGACTTCCCGCCCTGGGTGGCATTTGCTGCGCCCCAGTTGTTCGGGAGGTGCGTGTGAACAAGGCGATCTTTGCTGCGTTGGGAGTCTTGGTCCTCGTCACGATTTCAGTCGTGCCGAACCACGCGTCTTCATTCCTTCCGCTGACACGTGTTTTCCTTAACGGCGTGCCGACGCCCGTCTACTTCAACGACGGCGACAGCTTCCGCGTCATGGGCGGTCCGATGGACGGCGCAAAGACCCGCCTCGCCGGATTCAACACACTCGAGAGCTTCGGCGCGGTGCACTCGTGGGGCACCTTCACGATGTTCGAGCTCTACGTCGTCGCAAAGCAAGCGACCTACAACGCGCGCCGCGGCACCTGGCACTGCACCTCTGACCTTAGCGAAGACACGTATGGCCGCACGCTCTGGTATTGCCCCGACCTTGCGGTCGACGACATTCGCAAGGGCTTAGCTCACGTGATGAGCGTGGACGAAGAGCCGGGACGCATCGAATACATTCGCGCGCAACGTCTCGCAATCGCCGAGCGCCGCGGCATTTGGGCTCACGGTGTTCCCGACTTCGTGCTCACGTCGCTCCACGCGGCCAACGAAGATCCAACGCGCGACCATACATACAACCGCATCGTGTCGACAGTGGACGGACATTCTGAGCCGTGGGAACACGATGAGAACTACCCGGAGTGCACCACCGTTTGTCACCAAGACACTCATGTGGACCCCGCGCGCGTGGATGCAGTAACGCGGCAGCTACGCGAAGACCAATCGCTGGTTACGCTCCTCGCGAACATCGACAACCTCCACCTCGCGCAGGCGGTCTCGCGCTACGCACGCACGGACGAGATGCCGACCTGGATGAGCGAAGAAACCGCGCACGCACTAACCGCACATCTTGCACCGATCAAGGCCAGCGGCGCGTTCGGCACCATCACCACCGTGCAAGGTGCGTGTCATCTCTATGTTCCATTCAATCGTCGTTTCGGTATTCGCCGCGCAAGCTGCTTGGGGCATTGAAATGCAAAAAGCTTCATTCTTTGCTTTGGTGATGCTCGTGAGCGCGTGTTCGTACAACACGGCTCCCGGTGCTCCGCTCGGCTACGAAGTCGATGACGACGCATGCAGCGATGGCCGCGACAACGATCGCGACGGGCTTGTCGACTGCGACGACAACGACTGTCTGTATCGGTCCACCGTGTGCGGCGAGATCGTTCCAATCTTCCCTCAGCATCAGCCTGAAGATAGCTACGCGCGTTGCCATGACCGCGTCGACAACGACGAAGACGGCCAGTTCGATTGCGGAGACCGCGAGTGCCAAGCGATGCCCGAGAACTGCTGCAGCCGCGAGTTCACGGATGCGACGTGCGCCAACGGCCTCGATGACGATGGCAACGGCTATACGGACTGCGAAGACTTCGGTTGCCGTCGCGGCAAGTTCGTCGTCGTCTGCCAAGCGGAAACGATGTGCGTGCCGGGAACCACTTGTGACATGGACGCACGTTGCACAGACGGCAGGGACAACGACGGGGACGGCCTTGCAGATTGTGGCGACGAAGATTGCGCGCGCGCGACTGCATGTGTGCCGATGGGCATGGTTGGCGATGAGACTTCGCTTGCGGCGTGTATGGACGGCTTCGACAACGACGACAACACGTACACGGATTGCGGAGACTTTAGCTGCTCACGCTCGAGCGATCCTGAAGTGCTGGCCTATTGCGCGTCGCTTGCCGAAGACACGCTTGGGCGTTGCATGGACGGCATCGACAACGATGGCAACAACTTCACCGACTGCGGCGACTTTAGCTGCTCACGCGCAGAGGATCCGGCGATTCTCGACTATTGCAATTCGATTCTCGAGAACACGCTTGAGCGCTGCATGGATGGAGTCGACAACGATGGCAACACCTACATCGATTGTGGAGACCGCGCGTGTTCGCAGGCCGACGACCTCGCGATCGTCGATTACTGCGCGTCGGTTCTCGAAGCGGATCCGACCAAGTGCTCGGACGGCATCGACAACGACCATAATGGCTACACCGACTGCGCGGATTTTTCGTGCAGCGCAGCGACGAGCAGCGCTGTGCAGGCGGTCTGCCAGGAAAGCATCGGCGGCAGCACAGGCGAAGTGAACACGCGCTGCGAGGATGGCATGGACAATGACGGCGACGGTTTTGCGGATTGCGACGACTGGGATTGCTCGTGGAATCCGCTGGTGACGGTTTGCGAGCAACGTGTTTGCACCTGATTTCGGATCAATCGCTTTTTCTAGGGAGACGACGATGAAGAAGATCGCTTTGGGCTTGCTCTGTCTGTGCGCGTGTTTGACGTCGGTTGCGTCTGCGCAGGACACAGCCCCTGTACCGCCCGCCGCCGATGTTGCAGCGCCTCCCGCTGAGATTGTAGCGCCGCCGCCCGCCGAGGTGCCGGCCGCACCCAGGGCGGATCACGAGACATCGTGCACGGGTCGCCGAGATGAAGACGGCGACGGTCTGGTCGACTGTGGAGATGGCGATTGCTTGCACGACCCAGCATGCGAAGCGGGCCAAGGCGCCGAGAGCACGGGCGAGCAATGCAGCGATTGGATCGACAACGACGGCGACGACGCCATCGACTGCGACGACGACGATTGCGAAAACGCGCCCGGCTGCAGCGGCTCATGGGTTCCGACGGCGAACTCGGAAGGCGGCGCATCCCCGTCCGGAGGCGCACTGCCCCAACTTGGTGAAGGTCTCGGCGTTCAGGATCTCGTAGGCGCAGCGGGCGACGCGGACGGCGAGCGCAGCAACGAGCTTTGCTCCG
Organism: Sandaracinaceae bacterium; assembly: GCA_016712745.1. Classification (GTDB taxonomy): domain Bacteria; phylum Myxococcota_A; class Polyangia; order Polyangiales; family JADJQN01; genus JADJQN01. The sequence continues at coordinate 420,258 of JADJQN010000003.1, read as the reverse complement.
ATGGCGTCGACAACGATCAAGACGGACGCACCGATTGTGCAGACTTTGGCTGCCGCTTCGATGCATCGATCACGATTTGCATGCCGACTCCGGGACTGCGCTTCTCCGCGGTCGTTGGTGCAGGCGTCACGTACAACTCGTCGCAGCAGGGAAACGGCGTCGAAGTTCCGGCGCTTTGGGACGCACGCTTCTCGCGCATTCAGTTGCGCGCGCTCGGGCCCATTCCCTTCATCCACAACAGCTTCTTCTTAATCAACATTCGCGCCGAGCGCCTCGTGCGTCTCACGTTCGCGTTGTTTCAGATCCCCGTCGGTACGAGCGGCCACTACGTCAACTTGAACAGCGGCAGCGGCGGCCTCAGCGCGTCATTGATTCAGTCGCAGGCAAAACAGCTCTTGCTGGATCCCGTCTTCTTCGCCTACGCGCCCTTCGAGCAAGGCAACGGCGGTGCGTTTGAAGTGGGTGGTCCGATCACCTCGAACGACCTACTTCGTTACCGCGTGTTCGCGGCAGCTGGCTCAGGCCAATCAAACGGAAACGTCGGCGGGCGCTTCTTCTCGAGTGACGACCGCAACTTCACCTACGGCGGCGGCGGTCAGGTTCAGCTCAACATTGCGGGCCACTACGACCGTCTCGATACGCCGTACATCTACACGCCAGTTCCGCTCACGATGGCCATGACCCTTGGCGCGAAGTACGACCAACGCGCCGCCGAGCGTTACGCCACGGGTAACTTCTACTTCGTCGGGCGCTACAACCGCTTCCACATCAGTGCTGACGTATTCGGCAAGCGTGAGCTCGCCTTCGGTGCATCGCAGCTTGGCTATGTTGTGCAGGCAGCGTTCTTGATCATCCCGAAGCGCCTCTTGCTTGCGGCCGATTGGGCTCAGTTCCGCTCAACCGACTTCAGCAATCCCGGAGCTGCGAACACCGCCGGCATTGCGCGCCCGCTCGATGAAGATCAGTTCCGCGCTGCGCTGCATGTCTACTTGTTCCGCAACATTGCGCTGGCCTCGATCGTCTACACGCATCACATCGTCGAGTTCAATACGTCGCGTCCGCAGGACACGGTTGGCGAAGACATCGTGCGCTTCGAAGGCCAGTTCCGCTTCTAAGCTTCACTCACGACGCAGCGGGAATCGTCACGTTCACGTCGACGTTTCCGCTGGCCGGAAGATCAAACTCGACTTCAATGAAGCGATCGGCCGGGCAGATTCCGCTTGTGGGAATGACACCAGGGCCGGCGCTGAAGCACGAGTACACGCCCGCCTCGCCTTCGCTGCATCCGGCTGGAAGCTCATCGTGAATGCCGAAGCGTGCGTTGTAGTGTCCGGCTTCGACCGGTTGGAAGACGTCATGACGGTCGCGCTGGCATCCGCCGCCGGGCCACCCGTGCGTCGAGCAGTCCCACGCGGTTGTGTAGCTCAAAAGCCGACGCGCATCCCACGTCAGGTCGTAGTCCCCCAGTAAGACAACTTGGGCTGCGACATCTGCAGGCGGAGGCGGGCACTCGCAGAGGCATTCGTACGCGCCTCGCAACGGGATGTCGGCGCCAGCTTGTTGAACGCCGAACGGGCTGCACCCTGCGATGCTGCCTTGTGTCGACAGGTAGCCGGTGCCCGACACGTGAAATGTCACTGTCTGCGTAGACGCGACGTCGGCAGGAAACGGAACTCCCGTTGGCGGGTCCACGCAGGCGCCCGCGTCTGGCCCCGCGTCGGCGCCGGCGTCTGCGCCGGAGTCCGCGCCGGAGTCCGCGCTGGCATCGAAACTCGCGTCACGTCCGGCATCGAGCGCTCCTGCGTCGAGCCCCCCTCCGTCGGTTTCCGGTGTTGGCTCGCCGCCGCATGCGGTGAAGGCGATGCAAAGACCGAGGATGGATGCAAGTGTCTTAGAGTTCGTCGCGGTCATGCTGGAGATGTACAGCAAGGCCTGTACCAAAGCCGTGAGCGAGAATATGCGGCAATGCGCGCCGCGACGGCATGTGCCGGATTGCGCCACCGTGCAGATCCGGCGCGAGGTGAGAGTCGCGTCGATGACAAAAGCTGCTAGGCTGCAGCGCGATGCGTCACGTTCTTTTCTTAATCGCTTCGGCCTTGCTCGCCGGGTGCATTCACAACCCGGATCCCAATTCGATGAGCGACGCCGGTACGGGCCTCGCCGATATGTCGATCCCCGATGTGCCTTCGAGCTCCGTCTATGATCCGATTTTGGGTATGCCAATCACAGGCGATTTGCTGCTTGATGACCAGCGCGTACGCGACCTCGATCCGGCGCAGCTGCCCGCAGCCGTTCACGCATGCCGCCCGCCCGTCATGGTGATGATCAATTACGGCGTCGACGGGGACACAATCATTGTCGATGAGCTTGGCGGCGACATGACCACAAGCGAGCACGTTCGCTTCATCGGTGTGAACAGCCCCGAGGTCATGCACGGCGAAACGCCCGCGGATTGCTACGGCCCAGAAGCCCGCGATTTCACACGCGGGCTCGCCGGTCACGTCGCGTGGTTGTCCTTCGGGGACACGTGCGTCGACATCTACGACCGCACGCTCGCGTTCCTGAATTTTGGCACGGGTCAGAACGATATGTTCCAGCATCAGCTGCTGCGCCGTGGCTATGCGCGCCTCTACACGTTCTCGGACAACAATACCTTCGCGACATCCTTCGAAGCAGACGCTGAGGTTGCCCAAAGCGACAACGTAGGCCTCTGGCAAGCCTGCCGCTAAGCACAACGAAGCTCGCAAGGGTTCCCATGGAACGCGCAATGCGCAGCGCGCATCGTGCAGCGCGCATCGTGCAGCGCGCATCGTGCAACGTGCCCAACCAAGCAATACGCGGCCGGAAGTGGGGACGTGCTCCTCGTATCAGAACGGCCAGCTACGCGGCCGGGCGAGAGGGGACGCGCTTCAGGGGACGGGAGCGCTTGCAGATCCGCGCCTGAGAGGCTTGCGGCCGGTGGCGCGGGCAAGCGCTCCCTCGGCTCTCATGCCAAGTGGCGCGTGGTTCCCAGCATTGCCACTTGGCATTCGAGACGCCCCTTACGCGCATCCCCTCTCGCCCGACCGCTAGTGCACATCTTCTCGGAGCGGCAGACCACTTGCGCAGTGTGAGAACCACCGCGGACGTTCGCACTGTCGGAAAAGGGGACGTTCCCCTTTTCGGCAGCGGGGAAAAAGGGGACGTTCCCCTTTTCGGCAGCGGGGGAGGGAGAAGGAGACGTTCCCCTTTTTCGGCAGTTCCCCGTTCAACCTGCTGATGAAAAAAGGGGAACGTCCCCTATATTTCCCTGCTGAGTGAAGAAAGGGGAACGTCCCCTATATCCTGTGCGGCACTGCGCTCTCGCGCGCTTGGACGCGGATGGGTGAGGGGCGAGTTAGCGGGGGAGGTCTTCGGTGGGTTGTTCGGACTCGACGTAGCTTTGTTGGGGCACGTTGTTGTCGAGAAGGTTGCGGATGTAGTCGGCGGCGTCGACGCGCGATTCTTCGATTTCCGTTCCACCGAATCCTAAGATCGTCACGCAGTGACTGTCGTTGTACTCGCGGTAGTAAGGGATGTAGTAGCTAAGGTTCTCGCGCGAGTCGTACTGCGCCGTCAGGCTCTGCGTGTCTTCCCAGAAGAGTCGGTGTATTTCCTCTTTCGGCGGGTGATCATAAAAGCGCTCGTACGAATAGAGCGAGAAATTGTAATCGCGGCGGAAGAAGGTGATGCCCATCCGGTCCTCGGGAAAGAGATCGGCGATGAAGGTGTTGATGCTTCCAAAATCCTCGTGATCGAAACCCGCGGGCAGCAGATCCAAAATCGGATCCACGTTCCACGATGTTCGAATCTTCGCGTGCAGAAGATCCGAGTTTCCGCCGTCGGGAAAGATCGGGCCGGAGTCGTCGAGCAAATAGCCTTGCTCAACTTGCGGCAAAGACGTTCGCAGGAAGTAGTAGTTCACTTCTGCACCCACGCCTCCCGCGCTGCATCCGGTCACAAACATGCGCGGTATGGTCGGAAAGTTTTCGTGAATCCAATCGATGACCGCCTGCACGTTGGCATGTCCATTGTGTCGATAAGTAAGTGGCGGATTCTCACCGCTCGGATCGTCGTAGACGGCGACGTTATTGCCCGAGTGAATATCGCCCGTGCAGTACGGAATAAAGACTTGGTTCCAATCGGGCATCGGATTGTCGGGCGAGTTGCGCAAAAAGAGCGGCGTATGAATGCGCCATACGTCCATATGCGTGTCGGGGATGCCGTGCGGATTGGCGGCGCCGCGAACTCCACCTGTGCAGCTCTCGTAATCCCAGCAAGCGCCGCCTGGTTCAAAGCTTACGAGGAGGTTGTCGGAGGTGCGCGAAAAATTCGCGAAGAACTTGTACTGACTGCCGTCGCTACAGACGGCGCCCTCCGGCTCGTACTTGACCCAGGTATTGTAGCTAGTGCGAACGGGGCTTCGCAGTTGCGGAGCTGAAGTTTCGCCTACATTCGTGCAACTCATCGCCATCACTGCCACAACGACGAGCGAGCTATATCCCTGGATGCGCATAGTCTTTCCCCGCGAATTGCGTCGAAGTATGGCCCTGCCGGGTTGCGACGTCTACGGACAAGGCCTAAAAGAGGGCGCTCGAAATGCCTACGACTCCGAAAGATCAAACCTCTGTCCTTCTTGAGCGCTTGGCCGCCGAGCGTGTGCTTCTGCTCGATGGAGCGATGGGCACGATGGTGCAGCGTTACAAGCTTGTCGAATCGGACTATCAAGGCAAACGTTTCGCCACGCACCCGCACGATGTCAAAGGCAACAACGAGCTCCTAACTCTGACGCGTCCCGACGTCATTAGCGCCATCCATCACGAGTACCTGGATGCCGGCAGCGATATCATCGAGACCAATACGTTCGGTGCGACCGCCATCGCCCAGGCCGACTACAAGCTGGAGTCAGTCGTCTACGAAATGAACGTCGAAGCGGCGCGTCTCGCGAAAATCGCCTGCGCCGAATGGACGAAGAAGACTCCCAACCGTCCGCGCTTCGTTGCAGGTGCGCTCGGTCCCATGAATCGTACGCTCTCGATTTCGCCCGACGTCAACGATCCATCCAAGCGCTCCGTCACCTTCGAGCAAGTGCGACTCGCGTACGCCGAGCAAGTGCGCGGTTTGATGGATGGCGGCGCCGATATTCTTCTCGCCGAGACAATCTTCGACACCCTCAACGTCAAGGCGTGTCTCGTCGCCATCGACGAAGTCTTCAAAGAGCGCGGCCAAACGCTCCCCATCATGATTAGCGTCACAATCACCGACAAGAGCGGCCGCACTCTGTCGGGTCAGACGGTCGATGCGTTCTGGACGAGCGTCGCCCATGCCAAGCCCTTGAGCGTCGGCGTGAACTGTGCGCTTGGCGCGACCGAGATGCGTCCCTACATCGAAGAGCTGGCGCACATTTCCGACACGTACGTCAGCTGCTATCCCAACGCAGGCCTTCCCAACGCGTTCGGCGAGTACGACGAGACGCCCGAGCAAACTGGCGCGCTCGTTGGCGAGTTCGCGCGTGCGGGCTTTGTAAATATCGTTGGCGGATGCTGCGGCACGACGCCCGCACACATCCGCGCGATTGGCCAAGCCGTCGTTGAAGCAAAGCCTCATGTGAAGGGTGGCCGCGAGCGCGGCTTCGCTTATTTCAGCGGCCTTGAAACACTCACGCTTCGTCCGGAGACCAACTTCGTGATGATCGGCGAGCGCACCAACATTACGGGCTCGGCACGCTTTCGCGATTTGATCAAAGCCAACGACTACTCGACCGCCCTCGAAGTTGCTCTCGACCAAGTTCGTGGCGGAGCCAACATTCTCGACGTGAACATGGACGAAGGAATGATCGATTCCGAAGCGGCCATGACGACGTTTCTGAATCTCGTTGCGACCGAGCCGGAAATTTCCCGCATTCCGATCATGATCGACAGCAGCAAGTGGACCGTTATCGAAGCGGGCTTACGCTGTGTGCAAGGTAAAGCCATCGTGAACTCCATCTCGCTCAAAGAGGGCGAAGAGGACTTCATCAAGAAAGCCGAAGTCGTCCGACGCTTCGGTGCTGGCGTCATCGTCATGGCCTTCGACGAAGTGGGCCAAGCCGAAACCGTCGAACGCAAAGTTTCCATTTGCGAACGCGCGTACGAGATTCTTGTTGATAAGGTCGGGTTCAATCCCCAAGACATCATCTTCGATCCGAACATCCTCGCGATAGCGACCGGCATCGAAGAGCACAACGAGTTCGCGAAGAACTTCATCGCTGCAACGACGATCATCAAAGAAAAGTGCCCGGGCGCACGCATCAGCGGTGGCGTCAGCAACCTGAGCTTTTCGTTCCGCGGCAACAATCACGTGCGCGAAGCGATGCACTCGGTCTTCCTCTATCACGCAATCAAAGCGGGCATGGATATGGGCATCGTCAATGCCGGTCAGCTCGTCGTGTACGAAGACATCGAGAAGACTCTGCTCACGCATGTAGAAGACGTCATCTTCAATCGTCGTCCCGATGCGACCGAACGCCTCGTTGAGTACGCCGAGCAAGTCAAAGGCGGCGGCAAGAAGAAAGAGCTCGACCTCGCCTGGCGCGACACCACGGTTGAGAAGCGCCTCGCGCACGCACTCGTTCACGGCTACGTCGATTTCATCGAAGCTGACGCAGAGGAAGCTCGAAAAAAGCTAGAGCGTCCGTTGTTGGTGATCGAAGGCCCATTGATGGACGGCATGAAAGTCGTCGGCGATCTCTTCGGCGCGGGAAAAATGTTTTTGCCGCAGGTTGTGAAGAGTGCACGCGTCATGAAGAAGGCCGTTGCTTACCTCTTGCCGTTTATGGAAGAAGAGAAGCGCCTCTCCGGTGCCGTTCATTCGGCGCAAGGCAAAGTGCTTCTCGCGACCGTGAAGGGCGACGTTCACGACATCGGGAAAAACATCGTTGGCGTCGTGCTTGGCTGCACCAACTACGAGGTCATCGACCTCGGTGTCATGGTGCCCTGCGCGAAAATTCTCGACACCGCGATCGCGGAGAAAGTCGACATGATTGGGCTAAGCGGTTTGATCACGCCCTCACTCGACGAAATGGTTTACGTCGCGCAGGAGATGAAGCGCCGCGAGTTCAATGTTCCGCTGCTCATCGGCGGCGCCACAACTAGCCGTCAACACACCGCGGTGAAGATCGCACCGCAGTACCACGAGCCCACGGTTCACGTGCTCGATGCGTCGCGTGCAGTGGGCGTGGTTTCGGCGCTCCTCGATGCGAAGCAGAAGAGTGCGTTCATGAAGACGACGCTCGAAGACCAACAACAGCTTCGTGATCTGCACGCGCGCAAGACGGCGAAACCCGTTGTGCCGTACGCCAAGACCAACGAAAACCGCACCAAGATTTCCTGGCGCAAAGAGGACGTTGCAGTTCCTTCGTTCTTGGGACGCCGTGTGCTCGACAACTATCCCCTTGCCGAGATCGCCGACTACATCGATTGGACATTCCTGTTTACTGCGTGGGAGCTGGTCGGAAAGTACCCGGCGATTCTCGAAAGCCCTGAGTACGGCGCAGCTGCGCGCGAGCTGCATGCGAACGCCAAGACGCTGCTCAAACGCATCATCGACGAGAAGCTACTCACCGCGCGCGCTGTTTATGGCTTCTACCCGGCCAATAGCGATGGCAACGACATCGTTCTTTTCACCGACGAGTCGCGTAAGAAGGAGCTAACGCGCTTTCCCATGTTGCGTCAGCAAATGGAGAAGCCCGACGGCCAGCCCCACTCATCTCTTGCCGACTACATCGCGCCGATGAGTTCGGGTGTTGCCGACTACGTGGGCGCGTTCGCTGTCACGGCCGGCATTGGTATCGAGTCGATCGTGGAGATGTTCCAAAAAGACCACGACGACTACAACTCGATCATGACCAAAGGCCTCGCTGATCGATTGGCCGAAGCCTTCGCCGAGCTTCTCCATGCGCGCGTGCGCAAGGAGTGGGGCTATGGCGCTGGCGAGTCGCTTTCGCAAGAAGAGATCATCGCGGAAAAGTACCGAGGCATCCGTCCCGCATTTGGATACCCAGCATGCCCCGACCACACTGCCAAGAAGGACCTCTTCTCACTTCTGGGCGCTGACGAAGTCGGCATCACTCTCACCGAGAGCTTTGCGATGATGCCTGCCGCAAGCGTCAGCGGCATTTACTTTGCACATCCTGATAGCCGCTACTTCAACGTCGGCCGCATCGATCGCGATCAGCTTGCCGATTACGCCGCACGTAAGAAGATGCCACTTGCCGAGCTCGAGCGTTGGCTCTCGCCGAACCTCGGCTGATGCAACCACCTCGCAGCTCGATACGTTCGGCGAAGTTGCTTCACTTTGCGCTGCTCGCGGGCTTTGCGCTTTCATTGCTGCGTTTCTGCACGCCGTAGCAGGTGGTGTTCGCGAAACCCGCGCAGACACAGGGGAACTCGACGGTGGTTGCCGCTTCGGCCCTGGCTTGCGACCATGGGCGCCTGGTGCGCAATGCGTTTTCTGAACTTCACCCGAAATATTAGCGAGTTAGAGCGTTCACTGGCCGTGTGGCCTAAGTTCCTGGCTGTCGGTATCGCTCTACTACTAGCTTCCTGCTCCGAGGCGGCGCCTTCGCTCACGGTTCGGTTGGTGACGGGTCTAGTTCCGGGGCCCGAATTCCGCATCGTTCAGACGACCATCCTCGATGCGCCTGCGGAAGCGATGAACGCGCATGTCCTTGATGGCAGCGAAGCTGTCGCGCGCTTCGGAGTGGACTACGCGCGAGGGCACGACGTTGCCGCGTTCGCGATGCCGCGCGGAAGTTATCGCGTGCGTGTGCGCCTGTTGCGACCGAACGGCGCGTTCCTCGTCGAGCGTATCGTTTCGTTGTCGCTTGAAGGCAACACCGTTCTACCGGTGCACATCACGCGCGACTGCGTGGGCGTGACATGTCCTTCGCCTGGCGCTTCAGCCGAACTGTCGACCTGCCTCGAAGGTCGTTGCGTTGATCCACGATGCACGCCGACTGCGCCCGAATTCTGCCCAGACATCACGTTCTGTCTCAACGCTAGCGAATGCGGCCCGACGGCGACGTGCGCAACGCAGAGTTGTAGCGAAGGACTTTGCACGCCAGTTACCGACAATGATCTCTGTCGCTCAACCGAATGGTGTAATCCCGATGTTGGCGCGGGCTGCGTGCCGCTTATGCCTATCGAAGAGTCGACCGCCATCGTCTGTGGGACGATATGCACTGTGCCCGACGCACCCTGTCGTTTTGGTTATTGGAAGTGTAACGGCGATTCGGATCCGGTTTGCGAAGACCTCACCAATCGTCCGACGGGTTTCGTTTGCGCGCTCGATCGCGTCTGCGACGTTGTAGGCGACTGTGTCGCGTCCAGCACGAGCGGTGCTGGCTTCATCGTCACGCCAGCGAGCGGCCTTACAACGACAGAGCGCGGCAGCATGACCACGTTCACCATGGCCCTTGCCACCCAACCCGCTGCAGACGTGACCGTTGCAATCGCGACGAGCGACTATACCGAAGGCGGCGTAGCGCCCGTGCTCGCACGCTTTACGCCCCTCGACTGGAACGCGCCGCACACCGTGACCGTGACCGGCATCAACGACGGCGATCGAGATGGCACCGTGGCTTACACAATCATTACGGCGCCCGCGATGAGTGATGACCCGAACTACAACGGACTCGATCCTGCGGACGTCTCGGTGATCAACATCGACGACGACACTCCAGGCGTCACACTCAGTCGTACCTCGGAGCTTGCGACGACGGAAACGGGTGGCAGCGACAGTTTTACGATCGTGCTCAATGCGTTGCCGCAAGCACCCGTCTCGATCGCGCTTTCGAGTGGCACTCCGAGCGAAGCAAGCGTCTTGCCCGCAAGCGTTACCTTCACAACCCTTAACTGGGCGGCCCCGCAAGTTGTCACGGTGCGCGGCGTTGATGATTTTGTGCGTGATGGCGACGCAGCGTTCCTCGTAGTGACCGACGCGACTTCGAGTAGCGACGTCGACTACGACTCGATAGACGTGCCCGACGTCACGGGCGTCAACGTCGATAACGAGACGACGGGCACAGTTGTGGTTCCAACGTCGACGCTTGCGGTAAATGAAGCGGGAGCATCGGCGGTCTTTGGCGTCGCCTTGCGGTCGCAACCTGCGGCCGACGTCACGATCTCCATCGCGAGCACCGACACGAGCGAGGGGACGATCGGCGTCGCATCGCTACTTTTTACACCAAGCAACTGGAACGTTCAGCAGGTCTATTCAGTCACCGGCGTGAACGACGCAATCGCCGACGGCACACAACCGTTCGCAATCCGCATTGGTCCGTCGACGAGTGCGGATCCGAACTACGACGCGCTCGCGCCGTACGATCTGCCGGTGCTGAACTACGATGACGAGACGGCCGGGTTTCAGCTCTCACCGTCAGGCGCATTGGCTACAAGCGAAACGGCAACTACAGCCACCTTCTCGGTGGTTCTTCGCTCCGAGCCGACCGCCGACGTAACGTTCTCGTTGACCAGCACCGATACCTCCGAGGGCACCGTTTCACTGTCGTCGCTGACGTTCACAAGCGCAAACTGGAACACGCCGCAGTCCGTGATTGTCACTGGCGCTGACGACGCCATCGCCGACGGCCAGCAAACCTACGAGATCGTTGTGCACGTGCAGTCGACCACGGATACCACCTACGCCGCGCTCGGCGATCAGCGTTTCTACTTAGTGAACAACGACGACGAGAGTGCCGGAATCACCGTGACACCGACGTCCGGTCTGGTGACGACTGAAACGGGTGGCACAGCCAGCTTCACGGTCGTGCTCACGGCGCAGCCCACGGACGATGTTGTGGTTTCACTTTCGAGTAGCGATGCCACGGAGGGGGCTGTCGCGCCTGCTGAGCTCACTTTCACCGCCTCGAACTGGATGATGGCGCAAACCGTGGTCGTGACCGGTGTGGATGACGCCTTCCCCGATTCAAATATCAACTACACCATCGTTACGTCACCGGCGGTAAGCGCAAGCGACGCGTACAACGGGATGCTCGTCGCGGACGTAAGCGTGCAGAACACGAACGATGACCCGTGGCCATACACGCAAGAGGCCTACGCGAAGCCGTCGAATACTGGCGCAAACGATACGTTCGGCTACGCCATCGCGATCTCCAGCGATGGCAACACGATGGCCGTTGGCGCACCCAACGAGGATAGCAGCGCAACTGGCGTCAACGGCAATCAGAACGACGAGACCGCTACTACGTCCGGCGCGGTCTACGTGTTCACACGCACCGGCTCAACGTGGACGCAGCAGGCCTACGTAAAGGCCTCGAACACGGAAATGAATGACCGCTTCGGTTTCAGCGTCGCGCTGTCGTCCGATGGAAACACTCTGGCGGTCGGCGCGTATTCCGAAGCGAGTGGAGCGACTGGCATCAACGGCAACCAAGCCGACAACACATTCTTCATCGGCGGCGCCGGCGCTGTCTATGTACTTAGTCGAACGGGCGTGACGTGGTCACAAGAGGCCTACGTCAAAGCGTCGAACACCGGCAATGGAGATTGGTTCGGCTACGTCATCGCGCTATCGGCTGACGGAAACACGATGGCGGTTGGTGCATCAAACGAGTGGAGCAATGGACAAGGCGTCGGCGCCAATCAGCTGGACAACTCCGCCGGAGCTGCAGGCGCGGTCTACGTTTTCACGCGCGTCGCCTCCACATGGTCCCAGCAGATCTACATCAAGGCCTCCAACGCAGAAGGCGGCGACAAGTTCGGCTGGTCACTGTCACTTTCATCGGACGGCAATACGCTTGCCGTGGGTGCGCCTGACGAGCGGAGTAACGCAACAGGGATAGGTGGCAACCAAGGCAACAACGGCGCCCTTTCTGCAGGCGCCGTCTATGTCTTCACGCGCGCCGCATCGGTTTGGACACAGCAGGCCTATATCAAGGCGTCCAATACTCAAGCGGGCGACAAGTTTGGTACCAGCGTTTCGCTTTCCGGGGACGGTGACCGGCTCGCGGTCGGCGCTCCGCAAGAAGACAGCGCTTCAGTAGGTATCGGTGGCGACCAGGCGAGTAACGCGTCGATGGGTTCAGGCGCGGTCTACCTTTTCTTGCGCACGGCTTCCGTGTGGGCGCAGAGCCACTACATCAAGGCATCCAACACGGGCGTGAACGATTACTTTGGAACCAGCGTTGCATTGTCGAGTGACGGTCTTCTCCTGGCAGTCGGCGCGACAGGAGAACGCAGCAGCGCGACGGGCGTCGGCGGTGACGAGTCCGATGATTCTCTCGGCAATATCGGCGCCGCATATTCGTTCATCCGCACGGGCGCGGTGTGGACGCAGCAGGCTTATCTCAAGGCGTCACACATCGATGGTGCGACCGGTAAGTCATTCGGTGCGAGCTTGGCGCTCTCGTCAGACGGCGACACGATGGTCGTATCCGGACCCGGCGAATGCTCGAGCGCAACCGGCATTGGCGGTAGCGAAGCCGGCTCTGGCGCAACGAACTCCGGCGCGGTGTACGTGTTCATTGGCACATGACGCTCGCATCCGACGTTCGTGAGCCTTGGCGGCCGTGGCGGCGCAGGCACGCGTGTCGTCGCTCGCGAGTTTGGCTTCAATGTTCAGAACGGCTATATCCAGCCGCACGCCATCGAATCGCAGATTGCCCCAGGGCGCGGTGCGGTGCTTGTTGCGATCGGAATGAATCCCGCGGCGATGCCCCTCATTTTCGATCCAGCGCTCGTGCGTGACTTCGTCGCTGGCAAACGTCTCACAAACGCGACAGCATCGTTCGTATCTGCGATGCCCGCGCGCGCAACCAATCCCACATTCACCGTGCCACGTGCGGCCGGCCGCGCTGGTCGCTAGACAGCGCCGCAAGCCTACGCGACTGCGTCCATTCGGCGCAGTCGTTGTGGAACGGCGCAAGCTGGCACAGCAGATTGCGCGGTAGGGCGCGTTTTTGAGATGGCATGTGCATTGCTTTGTCTCCGTCGGGGAGCTGCATGTCACAACGACTTCTGATTGGTTTCACTCTCGCCGTGCTGGTGCTTGCGGGCTGCGGCGCGTTCGTCGATGGGGGCGCGGCGCTCGTGCCGATATTGGCGACGGTGTCTCTATTGATTGCTGGATGCGCTCAGTCGCGCGGTCGCGACGCGGAAGACGGCGGCATACGTGCCGATTTGGGCGGAGACGCCGGCGGTGCTTGGGAATCGTGTTGTGAGAGTGGCCGTGTCACGAGCTGCTTTTGCGCTGCCGGATGGGCGTGCAACTACGGCCAGTACTGCACCAACGAAGACGGATCCTGCGAGTACGGTGCTCGAGGTGCAGGTGGATTCTGCCAGCACCCCGACGCGGGGCACGATGCCGGCACAGATGCCGGCGCATCGCTTGAGCCATGCTGCGAAGATGGCGTTGTCACAAGCTGCTATTGCCCGGCCGAGTGGGAGTGCAACTACGGACAGTTCTGTGTTGATGAGAGCGGCGCGTGCCACGTGGGCTTCGCACCTTTCGGCGGATTGTGTGAGATGGGCGACGCCGGTCGTGACGCGGGACCCAGCCCATGACCACCCAATCGAGCAGCAGCCCATCAGCTCCGTCGTTCCTGCGCGAAGCGCAGCTCACATGGCAGCACCGGACGACGACCGAGTATCGCTCGTCGCAGATCCTCACACGCTTCCTATCGGAATCGCTCGCGGCAAGCGATCCAGCAGAGGTGCACGCGGTCATTCTCGACTTGATTGCCGATGAGCTCGAGCATGTTCGGCTCTGCGAGAGTGTCTGCCGTGATCTCGGGGTCACCCCGACTCGGCCGAGCAAGCTCGAGCTGAACGATCCGGTTCAGTTCACGCAAGCGCCGGCCCGCGAGCGCGCGCTTCACACCGCGATCACGATGATGCTTATCAACGAGACAGTTTCGGTGGGATTCATTCAAGACTTGGAGGCGCGCTGTCAAACGCCATCCATCAAGCGCGTGCTGACCGCGACGCTAGGCGACGAGTCCGCGCACGAGCAGTTTGGATACGACTACGTGAAGCGTGGTCTCGCGCACTACGGGCCAATCGCGCTCAACGACTTCCGCCATCTGGTCGCGCTCGCGCTCGCGCCTCACGAAGGCGGAGCACGCCGCGCGTTGCAAAACGTCCCTGAAGAAAAGTGCACCCTCGAGGCCTGGCCCGATACCCAACGCATTTCGCTGGGCCTCTTCTCCCCCGAACGCCAAGCCCTCGTATATCAACGCACCTACCGCGAAGTCCTCGCGCCAAAGCTCCTCGCGCTTGGACTGATTGCCGCCACGTCCTGACCACCGCGAACGGCGGGGACTGGCCGAAAACGCTTGGTTGTGGCAAACCACGCACCCCATGGCTGAATACATCTACACGATGCAAGCGCTCTCGAAGGTGCACCCGCCCGACAAGAAGGTGGTCACCAACGTTTATCTCTCGTTCAATCCGGGAGCGAAAATTGGCGTCATCGGATCGAACGGATCGGGCAAGAGCACGATCCTTCGCATCATGGCGGGCGTCGATACAGCGTTTAACGGTGAGGCTCGCCTCAAGCCCGGCGCGACTGTTGGCTATCTCGCGCAGGAGCCCGATCTCGGCGATGCGAAGACGGTCATCGAAGCGGTAGAGAAGGGCGTGGCTCCGACGCGCAATCTGATGAAGCGCTTTGAAGAAGTGAGCATGAAGCTCGGCGAGCCCATGTCGGACGAGGAGATGAACAAGACCCTCGAAGAGCAAGCGCGTCTTCAAGATGAGATTGATGCGTGCGACGGCTGGAACCTCGACCACGCTCTCGAGATTGCTATGGACGCCTTGCGTTGCCCTCCGCCCGAGGCCGAGCTCAGCAAGCTCTCCGGGGGTGAACGCCGTCGTGTTGCGCTTTGCAAGATTCTTCTCGAGAAGCCCGACCTCCTTCTCCTCGACGAGCCGACTAACCATCTCGACGCCGAGAGCGTGCTCTGGCTCGAGCAACATTTGGCGAAGTACGCCGGCACCATCGTGGCGGTCACGCATGATCGCTACTTCCTCGACAACGTCGCCGAGTGGATACTCGAGCTCGATCACGGCAAGGCGCTTCCCTTCAAGGGCAACTACTCCGCCTGGCTCGAAGCGAAGAAGATTCGCCTCGCCCAAGAAGAGAAGCAGGAGTCAGCGCGCACGCGCAAGCTCGCCCAAGAGCTCGAGTGGGTGCGAGCGGCTCCCCGCGCACGTCAGACCAAGAGCAAAGCGCGTTTGGGCGCATACGAAACGCTTCTCGCCGAGCAAGGCCGCATGAAGCATGACCCAAACGAAATCTTCATGCCGGCAGGACCACGTCTGGGTGATTTGGTCATCGAAGCCAAGGGCGTGAGCAAGTCCTACGGCGACAACATGCTCATCAATGATTTGTCGTTCGCGATCCCGCGCAACGCAATCGTAGGCATCATCGGTCCAAACGGCGCCGGCAAGACCACGCTCTTCCGCATGATCACAGGACAAGAGAAGCCCGACTCCGGCGAGATGCGCATCGGCGAGACCGTTCAGCTTTCCTACATCGACCAGAGTCGTGACTCGCTCGTCGGTGACAACAGCGTTTGGAAAGAGATCTCGAGCGGCCAAGATCATATCCAGCTTGGCAAAGAGGAGTTTGCGTCGCGCCAGTACGTGAGCTGGTTCAACTTCAAGGGTAGCGATCAGCAAAAGCTCGTGAAGCATCTCTCAGGCGGTGAACGAAATCGCGTGCACTTGGCCAAGCTCGTCAAGACGTGCGGCAATGTGCTCATGCTCGATGAGCCTACCAACGACCTCGATGTCGAAACGCTACGTTCGCTCGAAGACTCACTCCTCGATTTTCCGGGTTGCGTGCTGGTCGTCAGCCATGATCGCTGGTTTTTGGATCGCATCGCCACGCACATTCTTGCGTTCGAAGGCGACAGCCACGTGGAATGGTTTGAAGGAAACTTCCAAGCGTACGAAGAAGATAAGAAGCGCAGGCTCGGTGCAGACGCGGTTGCCCCGCATCGCATCAAGTACCGCAAGATGACCCGCAACTAGTTAGCGCCTTGATTCGGCTTCCGATCGATGAGCGGGTGGGGGAAATTGTCGCCGCTGTTCGCGCGCGCAATCTCGTACTCGTCGCCGAGCCGGGTGCCGGTAAGACAACGCGTGTGCCGCGCGCCCTGCTCGACGCGGGGCTTCTAGAGACTGGGCGATGCGTCGTGCTCGAGCCGCGCAGGTTGGCGGCGCGCATGGCAGCACGGCGTGTGGCGGAGGAGCTCTCCGATGCGCGTGACAAGCGTGTTGGCTGGCAGGTGCGTTTCGAAGACACCACGACGGCGGCCACGCGCATCGCGTTTGTGACCGAGGGTATCCTCACGCGACGATTCGTGAGCGATCCGACGTTGCGGGGAACATCAGTCGTCATTCTGGACGAATTCCACGAGCGACATCTCCATGCCGATGTGGCATTGGCGTTGCTGCGGCGCCTGCAGACGACATCGCGCCCCGATCTGCGCATCGTCGTGATGAGCGCGACGCTCGAAGCGCAAAGCGTTGCGGCCTTTCTCGATGCGGAAGTGATGCACGTCGCCGGACGCCGCTTCGATGTGACGTTCGAGTATCTCGAGAAGGCGGAAGACAAGCATCTCGATGCGCAAGTCGCGTCGGCTCTGCGCAATGTGCTGGCACGCGAGTCCGTGAAGGGCGATGTGCTCGTCTTTCTTCCAGGCGCAGGCGAGATCCGCCGAGCGAAGGACGCGTGCACGGACATCGCGGCCCGAGCGAACATCGAGCTCGCCGTCCTGCACGGCGATCTGCCAGCCGAGGAGCAGGACCGCGCGGTGCGGCCGGGCTCGCGTCGCAAAGTGATTTTGTCGACGAACGTCGCCGAGAGCTCCGTCACGATTGAGGGCGTCGGGGTCGTGATCGACTCGGGGCAAGCGCGCGTGGCATCGCACTCCGCGTGGACAGGTATGCCCAAACTTGTGACGACCAAGATCAGCCAAGCGTCAGCCGTACAGCGCGCCGGTCGTGCGGGTCGCTTGCGTGAAGGCTTCTGCTTTCGGCTCTACACAAAGTACGACTTCGAGACGCGCAGCAAGCATGACGTGCCGGAGATCAAGCGCGCCGATCTGGCGGAGACTGCGCTCCATCTGCACGCGCTTGGCGAAAACGATCTCGCCGCGTTTCCGTGGTTCGAGGCGCCGATTCCGGCTGCGCTAGAAGCCGCATCGCGACTGCTGCTCGATCTCGGCGCCGTGAAAGAGGGCTCGCTCACGGAGATCGGCAAGCGCATGCAATCGCTCCCGTCACATCCGCGCGGCGCGCGCCTTCTTATTGAGGCGAAGGATCGTGGTGTAGGCGCACGCGGCGCAATGCTTGCGGCGCTGCTCGGCGAACGTGAGATCCGCGCGCGCTCACGCACACAGCTGCATGCGCCCCGCGGCGCGAAGGATACGAGCAACGTGGAGAGTGGCGATTCGGATCTGATCGCGAGACTTCTCGAGCTTGAGGCAGTCGAAGCGTTGGGTATGAACGCGAGTCGTCTGCGTCAACATGAGCTTGATGGCGGCGCGGCGCAGGCGGTCATGCGTTCACGGGATCAACTGGCGCGAGCGCTCGGCTGCTCGCCTTCTCCGACAGCATCACTCGACGACGAGGAAGGCGCGCTGCTCCACGCAACTCTTGCGGCATTCCCCGATCGCGTCGCTCGTCGCGCTCGGGCATTGGGATCCGAGGTGGCTTTCTCCCGAGGAGGCGGAGCAACGCTCGCAGAAGATACCGTCGTGCGCGAGGCGCAGTTTCTTGTCGCGGTCGACGCGGAGGAACGCCGCGGCACCAATGTCGTTCGTCTCGCGAGCGCCATCGAAGTCGAGTGGCTTCTTGAAATGTTTCCCAATGATGTGACCGACGGAAGCACCGTGCGCTTCGATGCAAAAACGGAACGCGTCGAAACAGTCAGCGCGCTGATGTATGGCGCACTCTCACTCGATGAAAGCAAGCGCAGCGACGTGCGCAGCGAAGCGGTCGGTTCCTGTCTAGCCAACGCCGCGCTGCTAAAAGGCCCTGCGTCCTTCTGCGACGCCGACGCTCTGTTGAAATTGCAGCGCCGCGCCGCATTCGTTGCGCAGCACCGCGATGGCTTTCCGGCCTTCGACGACGAGATGATCGCACGCGTCGTCAATGAGATGTGCAGCGAGCTTGTCGCGCTATCCGAGCTGCGAGACGCGGACGTCATCTCGAACCTGATGAACTCGCTTACGTCGCAGCAACGCACGACCCTCGATCGGGACGCGCCCACCCACGTCACACTCCCCGGCGGACGCCGCGCAGAAATCCAATACGAGCCGGGCAAGCCCCCCTTCATCGAGTCGCGCCTCCAAGATTTCTTCGGAATGAAAGCGGGCCCCGCCCTCGTCGACGGCCGCGTGCCGCTCGTTCTTCACCTGCTAGCGCCCAACTACCGCGCCGTTCAAGTCACTACCGACCTCGCCGGCTTCTGGGATCGCCACTACGCAACAATCAAGAAGGAGCTAGCACGCAAGTACCCGCGCCACTCCTGGCCGGACGATCCCCGCACCGCGCAGCCTCCGCCTCCGAAACCGCCTCGACGCTAGTCTTTCGGAAGGTTAACCGCCAAGTCGCCACCAGACGCCAGCAGTTTAATCCCGAAACAGGAAAAGGGCGCTTCTACTTTTTGGGCGGGCCCCACTGCTGGCGTCTGGTGGTGACTTGGCGGTGAAAAACTCCGAAGCAACACCAGAGCAGCGGTTCAGTTCAGCGGAATCGATCGGTCGCGGACACCAGCTCATGCACGATGCCGGGCTGCATCGCCGAGTGACCCGCGTCCTGCACGATGCGCAGATCGGCTTCGGGCCACGCGCGGTGCAGCGCCCACGCGCTATCGGGTGGGCACACCACGTCGTAGCGGCCTTGCACGATCACGGCAGGGATGTGTTTTATTTTCGGTACATTGGTGAGTAGCTGGTCGTCGTTCTCCAGGAAGCCGCGGTTGACGAAGTAGTGGCATTCGATGCGCGCGAAGGGCAGGGCGAATGCATCCGCGCCGGTCTTCTGTACGAGATCGATGTCCGGATAGAGCGTGCTCGTGCTGCCTTCCCAGATGCTCCAAGCCTTCGCAGCTGTGAGGCGCGTTAGTTCGTCTTCGCTCGTGAGACGCTTGTGGTAGGCCTGAAGTAAGTCCCCGCGCTCGGCGACCGGAATGGGCTCGAGAAAGCCTTCCCATGCGTCGGGGAACATGCGGCTGGCCCCGTCTTGGTAAAACCAGTCGATTTCTTTTTTGCGCAGCAAAAAGATTCCGCGCAGCACGAGCTCAGTGACGCGCTGCGGATGGGTCTGCGCATACGCGAGAGCGAGCGTGCTGCCCCACGAACCGCCGAACACTTGCCACTTCTCGATGCCGAGATGTTTGCGAATGCGCTCCATGTCTTCAACGAGATCCCACGTCGTGTTCTTCTCGAGTGACGCGAACGGTGTGCTCTTGCCGCAACCGCGCTGATCAAAAAGCACGATGCGATAGTGCGCAGGATCGAAGAAGCAGCGATGCTTTGGATCCGTGCCGCCGCCTGGACCGCCGTGCACAAAGACCACGGGCTTGCCGTTTGGATTGCCCGATTCTTCGACGTAGAGGTCGTGAATCTCGTCGACTTTGAGGCTGATGGTCTGGTTAGGCTCGATCGGCGGATAGAACGTGCGCTGTTCACTCATGCGTGAACTCTGCCAGAAAGCACGGTTGGAAGACCAGAGGCCAATGCTAAGCTTTGCGCATGAAGAGTCTTCAAGAGACCTATGCTCCAAGCAATCGCTGCTTCGGTTGTGGCCCCGCCAACGATAAGGGCTTGCGCCTTCGCAGCATGGCCCTGGGCGACGAGCTCGTATGCGATTGGATGCCCGAGCCTCACCATCTCGCCTTCGACGGCATCATGAACGGCGGCATCTGCGGCGCACTCCTCGATTGCCACTCCAACTGGGCCGCCGCGTATCATTTGATGAAGAAGAGCGGCGCCGAAACTCCTCCCTGCACAGTCACCGCAGATTTCCACGTCACACTCAAACGCCCAACTCCCATGGACGCGCCCGTGCACCTCGTCGCCAAAGTCGTCGAGTCGACCGACGACCGCGCGATCATCGAATGCACGATGACCTCCAAAGGCAAACTCACCGCTACCTGCCGCGGAACTTTCGTCGCAGTCAAAGAAGGCCACCCCGCCTTCCACCGCTGGTAGAATCGCAGGACGCTAGCGGTCCTGGACGGCGCGTATGAGTTGGTCGCCGTAGGAGTCGATGCGGGCGGGGCCCATTCCGTAGACTTGGGCGAGCGCGGTTTTGCTGGTGGGTTTTTGGGCGGCGATTTCGCGCAGCGTGCGGTCGTGCGCGACTACGTAGGCGGGCATGCCGAGGTCTTTGGCAATTTGCAAACGCACTTCGCGCAAGCGATCGAAGAGCGATGCATCAAAGCCAGGCGGATTTGCGACCACCGAGCTCGCGGTGCTCGAGCTGCCTCGCGGTTCGCGCTTGCGCTTCTTCTTTACGCCGGCATCGGGATCGGGAAGGAGCATGCGAACGGCGCGCGTGCCCATCATGGTTTCGCCGCCCACTTTGGTGAGCAGGGGTACTGGATACTCAGTTGCGGTGATGTCGACGAGACCTGCGACGATCATGCGCTTGAGCAAAGCCATCACCCAAACGCGTGGTAGCTCTTTCATGACGCCGAACGTACTCAGCTCGAGTAGGCCGAGCTTGCGCGACTTCTCGCTGTCAACGCCGCACAACATATCGGCCACAGCGTGCAGGCCCGCGCGGCCCTTCATGCGCGCGACTCCGGCCAGCGCTTTACGCACAAGTGTCGCATCCGCTTCCGTGACAGCTGTCTCTTTGCCGTCCGCGTCGGTCTCGCCGAGCCTCTCGCACACATCGCAGTGACCGCATCCGCCCAACGTTTCTTGCTCATCGCCGAAGTAGCGAAGAATGAAATCGTGGCGGCAGCTACCCGCGTCGACATAGCGCATCAGATCAAGAAAGAGCTTCCACTGCTGCTGCACACGCGCAGCCCCGCCCGCCGCATCCGATCCACTGCTGCCATGTTCGAGCAGCCGTCGTCGCAAACCGAGATCGCTCGACGCACTGAGCAACAAGCCGTGCGCTTCTTTGCCATCACGCCCCGCGCGTCCGACCTCTTGGTAGTACGCCTCAATCGAACCCGGTGCGTTCGCATGCACGACGACGCGAATGTCTGGACGGTCGATGCCCATGCCAAACGCATTGGTCGCGACGACCACCGTAAGCGAGCCGGCGGCAAAGTCATGGCTGACGTTCGCGCGTTGCTCGGCGGGAAGGCCTGCGTGGTACATCGCGGTCTTCCATCCCTCCTTCGCGATCAATCCCGCAAGCGCTTCGGTGTTCTTTCGCGTCGCGGCATAAACAATTGCGCCGCCCTGGGGCTTGGTGGGTGAACCGAGCGCTTCGCGAATGGTCGCGATCGTCACACGCGCGCGATCCTTCGCGGTGTCGACTTCCTCAGCGGCTAGGTGAAGGTTGGGGCGCGCAAAACCACGCAGTACGAGCTTCGTCGTGTCCGGAAGGCCGAGCTTCTCGAGAATTTCGTCGCGAACGGTTGGCGTGGCAGTTGCGGTGCACGCCAAGATGCGCGGCGGCGCCATCTTCTTGAGCGCTTCGCCCAGGCGCAAATAGTCCGGTCGAAAATCGTGACCCCACTGGCTAATGCAGTGCGCTTCGTCGATCGCAACGAGCGGCGGCGACAACTTCGCCAGCTGCTCAATCATCCCAGGCATCGCCAGGCGCTCGGGCGCGACATACACCAGGCGATAGCGTCCCTCTTTCAAGCCATTCTCGCGAGTACGCTTCTCGGCGGCGTCGAGATTGGACGCGAGATAAGTCGCCGAGATGCCGCGTGCGGTCAGGCCGTGTACTTGATCCTCCATCAGTGCGATCAGCGGCGAGATGACGATGGTGGTCCCCTCGAGAGCCGCCGCCGGAAACTGATAGCAAAGGGACTTACCGCCGCCCGTGGGCGCAATAACAAGCGCGCGACCGGACCCATCGAGCAGCGCATCAATCGCTTCGCGCTGCCAAGGGCGAAACGCATTCAGCCCAAACCTCTTCTGCAAAAGCTGGTCGCGTTCGTCGTTCGGAATACTCACGGTGGCGCAATCTAACTCTCGCAGATCCATAGAGCTATCTCATCGTGCACAAGCCCCATTTGTTGCGCGATTTGCGTATGCGCACGGATGCGGTACACCGCCCTTCCGCGATGAAAGAAGACACCCTCGTCGTTCACGAAATCTACGCATCCATCCAAGGCGAATCCTCCTTCGCCGGGGTGCCGTGCACGTTTGTGCGCCTGACAGGCTGCAATCTGCGTTGCTCATGGTGCGACACGCCGCACGCCTTTCACGGAGGCCAGCGCATGGAGCGCGGTGAGGTCGTGAAGGAAGTGCTCGCACGTAAGACCCGCGTCGTGGAGATAACGGGTGGCGAGCCTCTCTTGCAGCCGGCGGTACTGCCTTTGATGGCGGAGCTTTGCGATTTAGGGCGCATTGTATTGATTGAAACGAGCGGCGAGCGAGATATCTCGCAAGTCGACCCGCGCGTGCGACGCATCATGGATTTGAAAGCGCCGGGCAGCGGCGAGTCTCACCGCAATCGCTGGGAGAACATCGAACACTTGCGCGAAACGGATGAAGTGAAGTTCGTGCTCGCCGATCGCACGGACTACGAGTGGGCTCGGGACACGATCGCCAAGTACAACCTCGCCGACCGCGTCTCGAACGTATTGCTCAGCGTCGTGCACGGCGCACTTGATTCAAAGAAGGTCGTCGAGTGGATGCTCGCCGACGACGTCCCCGCGCGCTTTCAGATACAGATGCACAAAGTGATCTGGGCGCCGGAGACGAAGGGCGTCTAGTTTAGTTCGCAGGCTGCGTGAGGGTGTTAGCCTGGAGGACAACCGCTGTCTGCGCGAGAATGCGACCACGTAGCGAAGCGCCGGTGCGGAACGTGATGGACGTTTGGCTGACTACGATGCCTTCGAGATGCGCCGTCGTGCCGACCTCGACCAGACCTGATACTTGCCAGAACACGTTCTCAGGCAGAGCTCCGCCGTCGAGAAAGACTTCTACGTCGCTGCTCATCGTCCGGTCTTGTGCAATCTGAAAGATCCAGACATCGGTTGCACTGCCGCTGAGATGCATGTCCGTTTCGATGAGTACCGCTGTGCCCCATTTGTAGACGCCAGCCGCGAGCGTCATGCCGCCGATGTGCCCGCTTCCAAGTTCAGTGTAGTCAGGCGCGCGACCGGCTGCGTCAGTGAATGCCAGTTCCATATCGCCAATCGCTGCTGTCATGCGATCCGGGGTTGGGGCGGTGTAGTTGGCTGCAAAGACCTGTCCGGTCACTTGCGTCGATGTCGCGAAAGTGCCGGTCGCATCCCGCATGAGCGAGAAGCCAGTGATAGCGGTACCAGCAGCGGGGCTTACGCCGATATTGCCCGTGATGGTTGAGGCCGGGTCGCTCGAGATTCCGCTCTTCGAGAGAACAACGAAGTCACCTGCCGTGCCGAGATTCACCGGAAGTCCCGGAGCCACGGTTTCACCCGTCCTGAAGCCCCACACGTGATTCTCTGCGAGCGGTACGCCGCGTTCGCTGGTTGCACTTGTCGTGATTGTGGCCGTGAAATCCGTATTGATTGCCAAACGCGCAGCCGGCCAGAACACAGCCACTGAACGCGAATAGATCACTGTGCCTTCGACCGTCATTACCGGGTCGCCGCCGGTCACCGTGAACGAAAGTTCATCGAGCGTGTCGCGATTCATCGGTTCGCTAAAGGTCGCGCTCACAAATGCATTTACGGGAACATCGAGCGCGCCAGTTGTCGGCGCATTCGCCATCACGGTGGGCACAGTCGGCGGCCCCAGGTCGACGAGCACGTCGCCATCACGTACTTCGCCATCGAAACGGGCTGCATCAATCGCAACACCAGCGTCGCCGCCAGCAGTTGGTTCGTCTGAACATCCAAAAAAGCTAAGACAAAGTAACGCGAGGCCTGCGTTCAAAAGACTGCGTGCTGAAATCATTAAGGTCTTCCTGCAGTCGCCAAGTGGCATCTGCCACGCGCTGGAGGCGCGGTTAGTGGAGAAGAGGTGCAACAGCTATGCCCCCCCGACGGCGATTCGCGAGAGGGCACATTCCTGCAGCGGGGGCGCGCTGCGCCACGGCGCATTCTGATGATGTGTAGCGTTTGTGCGATGGTGGCGCGCTTTGTCCCGCGCCTGCGCAAGTGCCTACACGCGTCGACTAATGCAGCGAGCCGATGCCGATTGGTATGCTCGACGGCACGTGACCATTCTGTTCGACTTGTCCAACGCAGACTGCGTACCCAATGTCGTACGCAGCATGGCCGCCAAAGAA
Organism: Sandaracinaceae bacterium; assembly: GCA_016712745.1. Lineage (GTDB taxonomy): Bacteria > Myxococcota_A > Polyangia > Polyangiales > JADJQN01 > JADJQN01. The sequence continues at coordinate 395,815 of JADJQN010000003.1, read as the reverse complement.
AAATCGGATTCCGATCTGTCGCTCGATGAGCAACGCACCGAGCTCGCAGCGCGTCGCACACGCGATGCGCTCGAGCGCACCCTGATGTCGTGGATTCGTACGGCGCTAGCGATGGTGTCTTACGGCTTCGGTCTTTTCAAAGTGCTTCAGTACATGGCGAAAGCCGAGCGAGGAGAGCAGCTCTCGCATAGCGGCTCGGATATCGTTACGGCCCTCTTGATTGGGATGGGCACGGGATTGCTCATCGTAGCAATGGTTCAATACTGGGTAGCCATGCGCGAGTTGAGGAAAGAGCAGGGGCTCGAGGCGCGCTTCCCCCTTCCACTGGTCGGCGCGACCGGCGTAGCGCTCGTCGGCGTCTTCGCGCTGATGAACGTGCTCTTTCTAAAAATCTAATCGAGCGGGGCTTGGATTTGACGCGCGGGCGCTGTGTGGGATACCTCGGCGCGCATGGCACTCGATCCTGATTTTGTTGCGGACTGCCCGTACGGCCCGGGCGGCCTTCTTATCGATGAAATTCTGACCATCGACAAAGAGAGCGGACTTGTTCGCGTTCAGATGCCGACCACCGAGGAGCTACCGCTCACACGCGAGCAACGCGTGCATCCAACCCGTCATCCGCGACACGTCTCGGGTGGCCTCATGGTGCACATGACCGGCATGGTCGGCTTCGTGCACGCCTACTACGTGCTTGGCCTGCGGCATCGCGACGGATGGATCGGCTACGGCGCCCGCATTAACTCAGCGCGCTTTCACGCACTCGCCGCTCCCGGCGAGCCCATGATCCTCGAAGGCAAGACGACGCAGCTACGCCAAAGCAAAACAAAAGTCCTCGCCCGCTACGACCTGCGCTTCACCCAAGGCAACACCTTAGTCTACGAAGGCGACCAAACCGCCCTGTGGACACTCATTAGAGAGTAGCTAGCAGCTCGAGCCGAGGCAGGCGGCGAACTCGGAGCTGCATTCGCTTTGTAGGCAGGTGAGGTCGGTGCAGCCCATGAAGACTTGGCCGATGGCGCAGTTGAATGACTGCTGCAGGAAGAACTGACCGTCGGGGCAGACGCGGCTGATGCACGTGGTGACGCAGCTGATGTCGAAAGACGGGGTGCCCCCGCCAAAGCCGAAGCATCCGAAGACGCACGCAAGGCCCTGCGTGCAATCGATGACGGTGCATGCGCCGCAATCTTCTGCGCAGTTGCTGCACGTCTCGAACGCGCTCATCTCGCAACGGTCGTTACCGCAGACCGAGCATACGCCGCAGTCCGCTGTGCAGCTCGCACAGTCTTCGCGCGCGCCGCAGCGTCCGTCGCCGCAGCCCGTACAGGCGCCGCAATCTTCGGGGCATGTGAAGCAGGTCTCAGTGTCGGGGTTGCAGGTGCCGTCGCCGCACGGGTCGCAGATGCCGCAATCGGGTGCGCAGGTGAGGCAGTCTTCTGCGTCTTCAATGCGGCAGAAGCCATCGCCACACGGATCGCAACGACCGCAATCCTGAGGGCAAGAGCTACAGCTCTCGGTGTCCATATCGCAACGACCGTCGGGGCAGGTTTCGCACAGGCCGCAATCGATCGCGCATGAGCTGCACGTCTCGCCCATCGAGCAGGTGCCATTGCCGCAGCTTATGCACAGGCCGCAATCGGTCGGACACGAGGAGCAGCTTTCCGTGTCTCCGCACATTCCGTTGCCGCAGCTATCACAGACACCGCAGTCGGTGATGCACGAGAAGCACGTCTCGCCGTCGATGCACATTCCGTCACCGCAGGTGTCGCATGCGCCGCAGTCCACAGGGCACGACGAACACGTCTCGCCATCGCCGCACATACCGTTGCCGCACGAAAGACAAACGTTGCAATCACCAGGACACGTGGTGCAGTCCTCACCAACTTCCATGTTGCAGATGCCATTGCCGCAACTCACGGCCATGTCGACGAGCACGCCCATATCTCGCGAGCCCATGTCCGAGCCCATGTCGGGGCGGCCCAAGTCGATCGAGATGCCAAGGTCGCGCGCGCCCATGTCAGTGCCGAAGTCGGGAAGGGCTCCGTCCGTGCCTCCTCCGTCGATGCGAGGCGAGATGAGAGACGAGCGTCCGCACGCACTCATCAAGACGACCATCAGAAGGCCAGAGAAAACGAATGCAGCGCTTCGCATCAGCACACCCCGTAAAACGTTAAGCCCCCGGAAAAGCAGGCCGAACATAGCGCGAACTCTAGAACGCCGCTAGACGAAGAGCCCAGCGACGGCCGCGGTCCAAAAAGACGCGAGAGATCCGCCGATCATGGCGCGAAGCCCGAGGCGTGCGATGTCTCCGCGTCGCGACGGCGCCATTCCGCCGATCCCGCCGATTTGAATCGCGATCGATCCAAAATTCGCGAAGCCGCAGAGCGCGTAGGTCGCGATGACGAGTGAGCGGTGACTTAGGTGCACGCCCGCATCGAGCATGCGGCCAAGATGCAAATACGCCACGAACTCGTTGAGGACAGTCTTTTCGCCCAGCAAGGTGGCAACGGTGCTGCAGTCTTGCGGTGATACGCCCATCAGGAAAGCGATCGGCCAAAAGACCCACGCCAAGATGCGCTCGAGGCTCAGCGCGGGCCAGGCGTTGAACTGCGATGCAGAAAGATGAGCACTTCGCACAGCGTGATCGATGCACGCTTCAAACGCCGCCGCGCCTTGCGGTGCATCACAGCCTACGGGCAATGCGGCGTGCGCACGCGTGAGGTTTGCGTGTACCGCATGCCAGGTGCTTTGGTTGTGCCAGAGGCTCGGTAGCTGAACGACGTAGTTTACGAGCGCGACCAATGCGAGAAAGGCCAAGAGCATCGCGCCGACATTCAACGCCAACATCAAGCCTTCGCCTGCGCCGCGCGCGGCCGCGTCGATCATATTTGCATCCGGCCTCTCGACGTTCATCTCCATCGTGTTCGCCGTCACGGGTACTTCGGTTTCCGGCACCATCACTTTGGCGATCACCAACGTCGCCGGTGCACTCATGACACTTGCCGCAATCAGATGCCCAGCAATATCCGGAAAGGTCGACTTCAACATGCCGACATACGCGGCAAGCACCCCGCCTGCGACGCTCGCGAAACCACCCACCATCACGGCCATCAACTCAGACCTCGTCATCGTCGCTACGAAAGGCTTCACGACGAGTGGTGCCTCCGTCTGCCCCACGAAAATGTTCGCGGCGGTGGAGAGCGTTTCTGCTCCTGATGTCTTGAGCGTGCGCTGCATCACCCACGCCATGCCGCGCACAAGCGGCTGCATGAGGTTCATGTGATAGAGCAGCGTCATCAGCGACGAGAAAAAGATAATCGTGGGCAAGACATTGAGCGCAACGGAGAACTCGCGATCCAAATAGTTGCCGAACAAAAAGCGCGATCCGTCTGCCGTGAAGGAAAGCAGCCTATCCATCACGTCATTCAAGAACGAGAACACGGCAAGCCCCGCGCTCGTCTTCAAGACGAGTACTGCGAATAAAAGCTGCATCGCCGTGCCGCCAAGAATCACCCGCCACGGAACCCGCTTGCGATCGGTGGACATCGTCCATGCAATGGCGATGAGACCCGCGACGCCCGCTAGTGACATCGCACGCGACGTCCACGGCACGGGCTCAGCGTGCACCTGCATATCATGCAAGTTGCGCTGCACAGGCGCGGGCTGCGCTTGATCGTGCGGCTGGGCCCCAAGTGATTGGGGCGAGTAGAGAGCCACACCGAGCGCGGTCGTCATGCTGATAGCAAGCGCAAAGGCCGCGAGCGAATAGGTGCGATTCATTCGTTTCACTCAGCGTACATGGCTTCAATCTCGGTCGCGAAGTGTTCGGCGACCACGTGCCGCTTCACTTTGAGGGTGGGGGTAAGCTCCCCGCGCTCCAGGCTGAAATTGCGCGGCAGCACGGTGAACTTCTTCACTTGCTCGACGCGCGCCAACTCGTGATTCACGTCCGCGACCATTTGGGCAACGGCCTGACTTACTTCCGCGACTTCATGGGGCGGCTGACTACGTTCAAGCGCGTGCGCCGCGAGGTAGCGCTCCACCGCGTCGTCATTGAGTGTGATTAGCACCGACAAAAACTTGCGACGGTCGCCGATCACGACGGCGTCTTGAATCATCTCGTGCGCCTTGAGCGCGTCTTCAATATTCGACGGCGCGACGTTCTTGCCGCCGGCGGTGATCAGGATGTCTTTCTTGCGCCCGGTGATCGAGAGAAAGCCCTCGTCGTCAAAGGACCCGAGATCCCCCGAGTGCAACCATCCGTTGAACAACGTTTCAGCGCTGGCGTGTGGATCTTTGTAGTAACCAAGAAAGACGTTGCGGCCGCGCACGCAAATCTCGCCGTCGTCCGCGAGGCGCACATCCATGCCGGGGAAGGGCTGCCCAACCGTGCCGAGCTTAACGCTTCCGGGCCGATTGAACGTCGTAGGTCCAGTGCCTTCCGACTGCCCGTAGACCTCGTTCACGACAATATCCATTTGCGCGAGCGTATCGAGCGTCTCGCGTGCGATCGGTGCTGCGCCCGAGACGAGCACGCGCGCGCGATCCACGCCGATGGCGGACTTTACTTTTGAGAAGACGAGCTTCTGCGCGAGCGAGAATTGCACATCAAAAGCTGTTGGCACGACGCGGCCCTGCAACCGATAGCGATTGGTCTGTGCGGCAATCATCATCGCCCACGAGGCTAGGCGTTTTTTTACGCCGGTCGCGGTCGACAGGCGCGTCGAAATCCCTTTCGCCATTTTCTCCCACACGCGCGGGACGCCGAAGAAAAGTGTCGGTCTGACTTCCTTCAAATCGGCAGCGACGCTGTCGAAGCTCTGCGCAAAATAAACAGGAGCGCCCATGGTGATGGGCCCATGGATTGAAAAGACCTGCTCGGCGATATGCGAGAGCGGTAGGTACGAGAGCAAACGGTCGGCGGAGGTCGCCGAGACCAGATCCACCACGGTGCTCGCCGTCCACGCGAGATTATCGTGCGAAAGCATCACGGCCTTGGGCGGACCCGTCGTGCCCGACGTGTAGATGAGAGTCGCAAGCTGCGCAGGCTCGAGTGCGGCAATCGCATGCTCCACAACCGCGTCATCAACGGCTTCACCGCGCTGCAGAAATGCTTCCCACGACATCGCGATCGGATCATCGACGGCCTCACCGCGCATCATGACGACGTGCGCGAGCAAAGGCATGTTGTGCCGCTCCTTGTTGAGCTTCTCCCACTGGGCGCGGTTCTCGACCAAGACCACTCGCGCTTCGCAGTGATGCACGATGTAGCGCACCTCTGAAGCCGAGCACGTGGTGTAAATCCCAGTCGCGGCTCCCCCGATACACATCGCGGCCAGATCCGTGATCGTCCACTCGCTACGGTTGAATCCGAGGATCGCGACGTTGCTCCCCGCCTTGCATCCGAGCGCGAGCAATGAGCGCGCTGCTGCGCGTACTTGCTTCGCGTACTCGGCATACCCAGTCGCGCGCCAAACGCCCTCACGTTTCTCGTAGTAGGCCGGCGCATGGGGGCGCACTCGGGCATTCTTCATCAGCCGATGGGGAATGGACTCGAAAGACACTCGCGGCAGTGTAACCGATCGCCCCGGGACGGTTGAAAAGGAGACGCGGCGAATCGAGACGTTTTTTCGCAACTGAGGCTTTGCGCACCAGATCCGCAGCAGAACGCCTCGGGCGCGAATGCGGCTTTCTCAACAAAAATTGCGTGATCTTTGCGCGTGATTCGCGTGTGGGTGCGAGTGGCACGCGCTTCGCAATATGGGGCTCTGTCCGGCTCATCACCTTCGAGCCGCAACGGAGGATTTCATGGGACAGCTCGCAAAGTCGCCTACGCGCGACCACGGAAACGGTACATCGAAGACCAACGGTCATAACGCCTCGGGCTCTGTTGCCGATCGCGCCAAGTCTCTTTTGGGCGATGGTCTCGCTGAGCGTCAGAAGAAGTCGGCGTCGGCTATTTCCGACGCGGCGGAAGCACTGCGCCTCTCGAGCCATTCGCTCGGCGGCAACATGCTCGTCCCCTACGTTGAGAAAGTTGCTGATCAACTGAAGCGCGTCGCGACCTTCGTCGAGAACGCCAGCCCGAGCGAGATCGGCAAGAACATCGAACAGTTCGCGCGCAAAGAGCCGCTGCTCTTCTTGGGCGGAGCTGCAGTGCTTGGTCTCCTCGGCGGCCGCTTTATGCGTGCGTCGGCTGAAACTGTCGCCAGCGTTGCAGGCGCAGCGGTTTCTACATCATCGGGCTCGACCGCGACTTCGAAGAAGCGTCCCGTCGCGCAGGCCTAAAAAAGATTTCCACCACGAAAGAGGTTTGTCATGACTAAGCATAAGCATTCAGCAAAGAAAGTCGGAGTCACGTCGAGCACGGCCCCTAGCACGCGCAGCTCGAAGTCTTCGCAGGACACAAAGTCCTCGCAGGGCACACAGTCTTCGCGGGGCGCACAGTCCCGGATGAAGAGCAAGGTTGAGACCATGGGCGTGGCCCATCTTCTCGACGAAGCGAAGACCATGGCGCACGACGTTGGCGAGTATGCGATGAAGGCCGAGAAGAAGATCGCCAAGGCTGGCGGTTCGGTTCTCGATCACGTCGTCGCAAACCCGATTCCCTACGCGATGATTGGCGTCGGCGCGGCATGGCTTGCCATCGGCGCATCGGCGAGCCGTCGCGAGACCATCGCAAACGCTGCAACGTGGCTCAAGGACACGACCAGCAACTTCATCGACGGCGCGGGCCAGCAGGCGGGCAGCATTGCCAAGGGCGCATCGACTCAGGTCAAGAACGTTTCGAAGAGCGTTGGCTCAGCATACGAAGAGCATCCCTTCGCGTTCGGCGCGGCGGTGTTCGCAGCGACAACCGCTATCGCTCTTGCGCTTCCGCGCAGCGATCGCGAAAACGCTTTGATGGGCGGCGCACGCGACCTCATCAAGGACAAGGTGTCCTCCTTCTCGCACGAGTCGTTCGACAAAGCTCAGAATTTTGCAGAACGCATCTTTGATGCATCGACCGCCCTCATGGACGGCGGCAACAGCTCGAGCAGCAAGCGTTCGCGCACCGCATCGGCGTGAACTAGAGTCGCTGTACCTTGATGCACCTACGGCCGACGGAGCGTCCCACTCTGCCGGCCGTAGGCCTTTAATAAGTGTGCGCGATCACGGAATCGGCCGGAAGACCATCAAGAGCAAGGTGATAAGCCACAGAGTCTGAAAGACTTTGCTGAGCATGCTGATTCGCCTGAGCAATGGCGCCATGTCTTCAGCGCTTTTGCCGTCGGCCATCATCTTGTCGATCTTCGACCACGTGCCGCCGACTCCCAGTGCGCCGACGCCGCTCGCGATGATGCCTGTCAGCAAACCCGCATGGATGGAATGCGAGACATGCGCAAAGCCTCCGCGACAGAAGATCATCACGATCCCGGTTATCAGCGTAAGGAAACCGCTCGCCCCCATGATGGGTCCAACCCGGCGCTGGCGTTCGCGCAAGGCGGGAAAGTTGGAAGGACCTGCCGCGATGGAGGTGCGTGCGTCAAGACCAGCGTAGATCCCAAAGCCAATCCACAACGCCATGGCGATGAAGTGAATGGTTCGCGTGATGAGGTAAATAGAATCGACCATGGCGTAAGGGTATTAGGGACGCCGCTATTGAGCCAAAAACCTGACAGCCCCGGCGCATCGCCGCTCGCCAGCGGTATCTAGCAGGAGCAGATGCGTAGATCCCAGCGCCCGTATACCCTTCGCGGCCCGCCATGACCGAACCCCGCACAAAGCTTTCCGGCACTGTCGTGCGTCTTGGCGTGGTGAGTCTTTTGTCGGACATGGCCTCAGAGCTGATCGTGCCGCTGATGCCGATCTTTCTGACGGGTGTGCTTCACGCAAGCAATGCATTCGTCGGCGCGATTGACGGCGCGGCCGATACCGTCTCGAGCTTCTCGAAAGTACTCGCGGGGCGATACAGCGACAAAAGGTCAAAGCGTAAGCCGCTCGTATTTGCCGGCTACACACTCGCGGCACTCGTGCGGCCCCTCATCGCATTGGCGACCGCACCCTGGCACGTGCTGGCGATTCGCATCACCGATCGAATCGGCAAAGGCGTTCGCACTGCTCCTCGCGACGCATGGATTGCTTCTGTAGCGAGCGACAAAGATCGCGCGCGCTCGTACGGCTTTCACCGCGCGATGGACAACGCCGGCAACTGCCTCGGTCCTCTCTTAGGCTTGATCCTCTACAAATTCTTCAACCTTCCGCTGCGCTGGGTCTTCGCGTGCGCCGCCATCCCCGGCGCACTCGCGTTGCTGGCCCTCTACCTAACGCCCGAGGGCGATATGGAAGTGGCCGAAGCCGTTTCAGTCAACGCGCCCACCCTCAAGGCCAACGCACCCATCCCCGGCGCGCTCAAAGTCTTCTTCGGAGTTCTCTTTCTCTTCACTCTCGCGAACGCCAGCGACTCGTTCATCATCCTCCAAGCCAAAGCCACGGGCGCAACCGAAACGCAGATCCTTATCGTGTGGACAGCCTTCGCCGGCCTGCGTTCATTGCTCTCCACACCAGGCGCGATGCTCTCCGATTATCTGGGCCGTCGCATGACTCTCGTCTTGGGTTGGTTTGTCTTCGCGCTCGCCTTCGCCGCATTCGCCTTCGCATCATCGATATGGACCATCGCAGGCGTCCTCGTCATCTACGCGCTGCACTACGCCCTCACCGAGGGCACCGAACGCGCACTCGTTGCCGATATCGCCCCCGCACGCTCCCGCGGCTTCGCCTTCGGCGTCTTTCACGGAACGATCGGCCTAGGCGCACTGCCCGCAAGCCTCATCTTCGGCGCCATCGCCGACGCACAAACCTTGCGAGTGGCCTTCCTAGTCTCCGCCACCACCGCATTCGTCGCAGCGCTCTTGCTGCTACTCGTCGTCCGCGTCGGGTCGAGCACGCGCGCGAAGGCGGCTTAGCCTTCACACATGACTTACGTAGCTCGCTGGCTCATCGCTTTCGTGCTTCTCGCCGCAGCAAGCTGCGCGACTCCCGCAAGCATGCAAGACGAACGCTGCGACACCAGTGAACGCCACCGCGTTCCGCGCTAGGATCGAGCTTACCGTGCTAACAAACGATCAACTCAAAGCGGCGCACAATCACTCGATCCGCAACCATGATGAAATCCAGCGCAGCAAGATTTGCGGCTGCTTCTACTGTCTTGAGACCTACGCGCCAGCAGCGCTTCAGAGTTGGATCACCGAACCCGAGACCAACGAGCGCACAGCCGAGTGCCCGCACTGCGGCATCGACAGCGTCATCGGTGACGCCGCCGGCTTCGACCTCTCGCCCGAGTTCCTCCGCGCTATGCACAAAGCGTGGTTCGAAGATCCGCGGATGGACACGGACTAACCGCGCGGAAAGCTCTCGAGCCACGCGCGCAACACATCAAACCGTTGGGCGCCATCTGGTGGTTGTGGCGAAGCCTTCGAATGCGCGTAGGGCGGCAGCAACCCAATCGTGCCTAGCCCGCTCGCAACCTCGAGCCACATCACGATCCCAGCTCGCGTCCCCGGAAAACACCGCGCCCGCATCTAAAGCGTGCTCGGCGAAGTCCACGCGCGCTCTTCAAAACTCCATGACGTTGGCGGCGCGAAGAGCAACGTAGCGGGCTCCTTCAACCAAAGCTCCCCCTCGACAATCCAAAGCGACATCCGCGCTTCCACTGGATTCGCGATCCAGACGTAGCGCCCGTCGGGACTCGTCGTCCGGGTATTTATTCCCTCGGCTTCTTCAACAAGGAGACGCGCGTGCATGGGACCACCTTACCAACGGCACCCTCACGCCTCTCAGCGGTTTTGGTCCATAACTAGCGCAGCGGTTGAACCCCACGCCACCTTCTGCGATAACTCGCCCCGCAGTACCGGAGGAGTGGCCGAGTGGTCGAAGGCAGCGGTTTTGAAAACCGCCGAACGGGCAACTGTTCCAGGGGTTCGAATCCCTTCTCCTCCGCCGATTTATCCCGTCTTCTTCGTTGAATCCGAGTTGTCGTTCGTCGCACTGCCCAATAGCTGCCCATGCTGAGCTGTGCGTGTGCGTTCGAGTCGGTCGATGGCCTCGCGCTTATGCCCCGGAGCGAGGTGCATGTACTTCAGCGTCATCGCCACCGTCGAGTGCCCCATGTACTCCTGAATGGTCTTGATGTCCGCGTTATCCATCGCGAGATGCGACGCGAAGGTATGCCTCAACTTGTGCCAACTGATGAGGCGGATGCCTGCCTTACGGCAGGTGTAGTGAAGCGCGCTTTCCATAGTCTTCGGCGTCATGTACTTCCCGCCAGGACGAACGAAGATGCGGTCGCCGCGAAGATGCCGAATGGCCTTCAGTGCCTCCACGAGACGGTTGCTCATGTCGATGCGTCGGTCTCGGCCGCTCTTTGGTGCATCGAGGTGCTCAACCTTGCCGCGATTCCATGCGCTGCGACTCACGGTGAGGCGCTTCGCGGTGAGGTCGACGTCAGTCCAGCCTAAGGCCATGACCTCACCGAGTCGTAGACCCGCATCGCCGGCGACCAGAATCATCGCGTAGGTCTGCGGGTCGTGTTCTGCGGCGCGGAGGAGCCGTGCGTATTCCGGTACGTCGAGGAAGTCGTACTTCTGCGGAGGCACCCGGAGCGGCTTCACGCGCCGTGGCTTCGCAATGAGGCCGACCTCATGGGCGTATTCGAGAAGCTTCATCAGACAGCCCACAACGTTGTTGATGCGCTTCGCGCCGAACTTCGCTTCACGCATTGCGGCGCGAAGTGTTTCGATCTCGCGCGGCCCGATTTGGTCGAGGCGCAGGGGACCGAATGCGGGCACGAGATGTCGGTCGATGATCGACTTCTTCGCGTCCCGTTCCGAGTGCTTGTTGTTGGCTGCCACGTACGTGCCAAGAACTCCGCCGAGAACTCGACGAAGGTCGGCGCCAGCACAGGCGGTTCGTTGTGGAGCGACTGTCCGTTCCACAGGCGCATGCGGAGTGACTGCTCATACTCCTTCGCGCCTTGCTTGGTATTGATGGGTGACACTTCGCGGATGCGCTCGCGCTTGCCGGACTTCGGCCCACTCGAATGCGTCCATCGAAAGTCTACCCACCACTTCTCCTCGATCTTGCGTGCCGTCATCGCTTCTTCTCCAGCGACGGCACTCGGTTTTGCTCCAGCCAACTTAGCACATCGCTTCGAACGAAACGGATGCGACGGCCCAGCTTCAAATGTGGGATTCGGCGGTGTTCCACCAGGTAGTAGACTCCCTTCACGGTGGTGCGCAGCAGTGCCGCGACCTCATCAACGGTCAGGAGTTCGGTCTCAGGACCCTTCATCAATCCCTCCAACCAGGCGCTCAAACTCCTCCGCGCTCCACCCGAGCGACGTCTGCCCATTCGCGCGTTCCTGCGTCGGGGAGTCACGCTTCCACGCCGCGCTGTCGCCGCTAACGGTGTCCCCGCGTGTGGTGCTGTTGGTGGTTGTGTCGGGCTCTGATGATCCTCGTCTCCACTGAGGGGGGGTGAAGGGCGTCGCTTGTTTGGGAGCGGGTTCGGTGGCTCGCGAAAGCGTGATCGTGCGTGCGCCGCTCTTGGCTTTTTCAACCAGGACGCCTTGCGCACGAAGCGCGGGCGCGACGCGTGTCAGGTGCGACGACAGCGATTGGGCGTTCCGTGGCCATGAAGAAGACCTACGCACGCCGTCGGACGTTATTCGCTCCACATGCGTGAGCAGCGAGGTGGGGGTTCCCTGCCAACGACCGTTGAACTCGTCGACGAGCATCGTCACCGCGTGCGCTACAGGGTCGGTTGCGACCGTGTCCTCACGAATGTTAGTTGCGTTCGCCCAGTACGCGGAAAGGAACGACCCCGTAGGCCAGGCGAGCGCTCGCTCGACTGCTATCCCAACACGTGCGTAGTCCACCATTCGAGGCAGCGGGTGCTTCTCTGCGGTGACGTCGGGCAGCACAGCCAGGACACGAGAAAGCAAACCATACAGGGCCCCGAGTATTCGTGGCTGCACTGCACGAAACTCTCTGAGGAGTTCATCTTCACCGCGTCGTTTGCTGGCTTCGATGGGCGACAGTCGGAGGAGAATCGCTCTGTCGCCAAGATCAGTTCGTCCTAGTAGCTCATCGATCCCGTTGATGAGAATGGGCCTGCGTGCGGACAGCACGTGCATCTCGCCGTCCGTGTAGAGCTGTCGTGCCGGGAGTCCGATGCCGGTGGCGATGCGGCAGAGGGAATCCGCGAGCCCTTCGCGGGGCGTCGAGAGATTATCCAATGCCAGCATGGCTGTCGTGCGGGCTGCGACCATGAGGTCTGATTCCGACCGAGGAGGGGCGAAGAGACCTACAGTGCTCGGGTCGACGAGCATCCGCGCGATGCGCGATGTTGTGCTCTTGGCGCTGCCAGCTTCGCCCTGAAGAACAAGTATGGCGAAGGGTCGGTCGGTAATCATCGCAGCTACGAGCCAGACGAGGAACAGTTGCCACGCCTCATCGTCTTGGAGATTTACGAAGCCGCGAAGGTCGTCTATGGCGCCACCGCTCTCGGGTGGCGGCAGCGCCGCCATTATCGTCGTGCGTCGAAACAACACGTTCTTCGGTACGTCTAGCGCGTACCCCGACTTGTCGACGCGCACGATTCGGTACTCGTCGTCGCCAAGATCGATCCAGACAGTTGACTCGTCCAACGCGTACCGGAGGGAGATGTCCTCTTGCGCGCGTCCAGAGTACAGAGCTTGCGCGATGAGTAGCTCCACAACCTCATTCAGCGCTAGCTCCGAGATGGGTTGCCGGTAGCTCCTGTAGTAGAGACTCCGCAGGTACGAAACTGCGGCTTGGGAACGCAGCCGCAGTGCCGACCTCGCGCCTTTGCGCGGCTCCACCAGTAGAAACGCTTCGCCCTCCTTCGACGGGACCGCGACTGCGGCAGCCGCTTCAAGGAGCGCGACGAGTCGCTCGACGGGTTTCTTTGCGGGGACGGGGTCGTCGCCGTCGGGGGTCCCGCTGGCCTTCACGTGACCTAGCTGTAGCCAATCAGAGAGCGACGCGTGCGTGTTGCTCGGAATAAGTCCAAATAACGTGGGAGTTCCCACTACGGGCTCGCCGGCATCCAGCCTCTTGCGTGTCGAAGCAACTGCACTCTGGCGTTGGGCGCATTCGTCGTCTTTGGCGACGATGGTTACGGCCTCAATGAATGTGCGTGCTTCGTCGTCGCTCGAACCGCTGGCCAGGAGTGCGCCTGCGACCGCGAGCGCGAGGTCCTGCCGCCCTCCCTTCTCCGGCCAATGCGTGCCGAGAAGTGCTGCCGCAGCAAGGCGACCGACGCGCCGATTCAAATCCGTTGCATCGATTGTGGTTAGAGCGGGTAGAAACTTGCTGCCATCAGACCACTCAATCTTGTCGCCGCTGGGGTGTGTTGAAAACGGTATGACCGTCTGATGTCCATTCGCGCGAACCTCCACGAGCATCTTTTGGTTTGGGTCTTTGAATGTCGTGCGTGTCTCAGGCGGATGCGACACGTAGAGTCGGTGTGATCGCGGTCGAGAAGTCCGGCCGAACGTTGCAGTTTGCGGCAGGAAAAGATCTGCGATGGGAAGAAGTACGTCGCTGTCGATGTCGACATCCACGACTCCACCGGATACGTCGCCAAGCAGTAGCCCGACATTCTCGTCACCTGTTGGGAAATAAGTCGATAAGTCGGCTGCTTCCAGGCGAAGCTCGTTCCAGTTCCTGAGCCGAGGAGCCTTCGCACATTTCGGGACTGGAATGACGCGCAACCCCTGGGCCACGCAGCGAATGAGGTAATCCATGCGGGGACTCATCGCGACACCGCGCGTGTAGCGAGATAGGTGCGTACGTCGCACGGTCGATAGCGCACGAGTCTCCCAAGCCGCAGGTGAGGAGGCGCAGCACCCATGCGACGCCATCGAGCAAGTGTGCTTCGCGCTACGCCAAGGGCGCGCGCTGTTTGTTGTTCACTCAGTAGGGGCTGGTTTGCATCAGGTCGTTTCAGCATGGAGCCGAAGATGGAGCGTTGTGCATACGTGCGCTACCGGGAGTGCAAAAACTTTCTCACCCCTGTCATCGGATGTTCGCGGTCATCGGTCTCGCGATGAATGCTTGCAACCGTTTCAACCGCTGCGCGTACTCGGAGTATTCGCGCAATAGGTCCGCCTCCAAAAGTGGCTCTCCCGACTTCGTCTTATGCGCCTTACGTGCGTCCGTTAGCGCGCGCCTCACTGTCTGCGCATCGGTGTCGACTCCGCGCTTGCCGAGTGCAAACGCTCGCATCAGTGCCGCGAGAATCGCAGAGATCGAGTTGTTCTGTCGCGTCCCCATGCCTGCCTCGTTGAGGATCGCGGCTCCGTGAAGCAAGATCGTAGACGCGGGGGCCTCTCGAACTTTCATTCCAACAATGCATTCGCTCGTGAGCTGCTCTCGCGGGCGGCTTGATGGGTCTACCACCCACCAACCATTGACTCGAACTGTGCGTACGTCAGCGCGCAACAGCAACTTCCATAACACCATTGCATCCCGCTCCAAGCTCAACGGCATGGTTTCTCGCTCGCCGGCGTCGAAGGGAGTGTCCGGGAGGTTGTGGAGGCGGAGCAGCTCGCGCGCTTTCGTCTTGAGCGCGTTCCAAAGCAACGTTTCGTCTCGATTGCCCCCGCCTGCGGTGTAGTCGACCGGAGGGACCTGAGAGATCAGCAACGCGACGAGTGCCTCGACCGCCGAGGGGGCGATGCCAGGCAACGAATGAATGAAAGTTGCTGCATCCGCGAACGTCGTGCGTTCAGACTCTGGAGTCAGAAAGTACCCTTCGGCGTGTGGCTGCAACTGGATGCGCTCCCTTGGCTCCGTTTTGTCGTCACCCCGACGATGAGCCTGGCCTGCGGCACGAGGCAACAAATCGGCGCGCGTTGGGCGCAATGGACGCGTTGGGCGCAATGGCCGCATTGGGCTCAATGGCCGCATCGGGCACAATGGGGACAGGACGAAAGTGACGAGCAACCCACTGTTGCAGCCCCACACATGCGCGGACCGCACGCGCCGCGTCCGACGCGTCCGACGCGTCCACCATCGACCGATTACCGTTTCCTCGCGCCCGGTATGGGACTGCTGGCGCGGTTGGCTGTCGCAGCTCCCGAGTTTGATCGATGTTTATTCATATTCGGCGCGCCCGATCGTCGCGGAGGCGCTATCCCCGCGATGCCTGTGAACTCGATCGTTGGTCATCGGCGAGTCGGTGCGTCCTGCGCGAACAGGTGCGCCGGATCCAGACTGAGCGCATTCGCGATAGCGATGACCACCGCGAGCGACGGGTTCGCGAGACCGCCCTCCACGCGCGACACGTACTTCGGATGCACGCCTGCGCGCTCGGCAACCTCCTCCTGCGTGAGTCCTTCCGCACGGCGAAGGTCCCGCACCCGCGCGCCAAAGCGCATCTTTGCGCCCCTGATGGCCCGCGCCAGCGTCGGCTTCGCCCACATTTCGGAGCGGCCATGCGTATTCCGGTGTCGAGCTTTCGGGGCCACTCCGCCTGGTAGCCGCACACCCACTATGAGTTGAACAACTCATAAGTTACCCTTGGCTGGTCGGGGGAAATGCATTGGCCCAAACATGTTCCATCTTGCGCCGCGATTTGGCGTCGAATCCACCTCGTTTGGCACCGCAGCTCAACGGTTCGCTTTGGTCCATGTGGGTCCTGCGGGCTATGACATGGGCGCGAGACCGTCGGATGCATCGCCTCACGGGGGCGACTGTGCGCGTGCTAATTCTGGTGGTGCTGATATCCGGCTGCGGAGTAACGGCTTCTCATGCCCCGACCGACGGAGGTATCGACTCGTCGCACTTCGTTGTCGACGCCTCGTATTTGGATGACGTCGAAACTTCGGCAGATTCGGGAGACGCTGCTACACATGATGCAAGCATTTCTGACGCTAGCGCTGAGGACGCCCCAGGCGGTGGCTGCGTCTGCTCTACAGTCGGGCAATGCTGCGACGGGTGTGTAGCGTTAGTAGGGCCCTGCGACGACGACGACGGCACTACCCACTCCGACGTCTGTGACGCCTCCGGCGAATGTCACGGCGCAGCATGCGAATGCAGCGGTGGTCCTTGTTGCGACGGGTGTAACTTTCTAGCGTCAGAGGTGAGCTGTGCCGAGGTGAACGTCGGTGCTCTCGCGTGCGGGCCGGGCGCGCTGGTCTGCGGTTTCGCCACGATAGACCAGCCAATGACGGTGACGCATTGCTCCGGTTCATCCTCAAGTTGCAACGGGGCGCATGTGTCCCTCGCTGCTGTTGCCACTACCTGTCCGAGTGACGTCGGGTGTTATGAAGATGCTGATGGAACTCCGCAATGCGGTTCGAGCTGTCGGCCGCCGTGTACCACAAACGCTGACTGCGACGACGGTGTTGCATGCAACGTGGATGAGTGCGCGCCCGGGGATTCTGCGTCAATTATCGGCGTATATGCCCGCCCGACACCAATCCGTGTACCGCTGAAGTTTGCAATCCCGCCAGCGATGCGTGTGAATCCGTTTCTATGAGTGGCGTTATAGGCGCCATCGGCATCACCTCTGACGGACTTCATGGAGTCGCTTACCTCCGCAACGAACTGAACGTGCCGATTGAAACGAATCACTTTCAGGTTTGCATCTACAACGGTGGAACTGGCGTCACCTGCCAGCTCCTGCAAGGCGATTTCATACCTGCAAACGTTGACGCAATAGCTGGCCTTGTTGGCCTGACCGGCGGGCAGATCGCGATTACGCCGGCGGGCGATTCATCGACTGTATGCGATTTTGTAGCCGTGTCATCGGAGGCGTCGTCACTGATGTCCACCGCCGTTAGCGCAGGTGAGTGGAGCGCAGATCCACCGAGGTATATCGGCGGCACGCCGTCCACGAAAGCGTGGCTGGACACGGACAACAACGCCGCCACTCGTTGGAGGCAAGCAACGCTGTGCTCGCCCCGTTCGCTCGACACCTATTGGGGCGGAGGCGGTGGGGTGCGGCCCGCATACTCGGTGGTACTGGGCGCGACCTGCCCGTAGTTGGCGCTAACGAAGCCGTCATGAGCACGGTCGCAATGGGGTCCGGCGCTGCGGTTCGCGCGAGTTGGCGGATAGGTAGGCGGTGAGATTCGAGGACAGGAGGGGCGATGGAAAAAGTGTGTCCGAACTGTCACGTAATACTGCCCGCGCAAATAGAGCAGTGCGGGTGTGGCTACGTGTTTCAAGTACCCATATACGTGACATCAAACGCTAAGCCCCCGATCGGGACCGCGCGTCGGGTGGTTGGTTTTGTCTTGCTGGCCTTACTAACCATCCCGTCGTACTTCGCAGCGAAATTCTGGCTAAAAGGCGGCTCACGACTCCGGGCAGTCTGCCAGGCTGTAGCGAGTGCGAGTGGTGCGTCAAGCGAGTGCATCTTCACGAACACGGGATACTTCAGCGGCACCATGTGCGTAACCGTGACGTTGACGCCAAGAGTTGGTGGCGGCGAACCGCTCGTCTCGGACGTCGCGTGTTCTGGCGATGTGGCTTCGCAAGGCACGACAACTGTACCTGTGACGTTTTCTTCGAGACCGCACGACGAATCTGATCTTGCCTGTTATCGATTTCCGAGCGAACGCGATTGTTATCTAGATATCCGTATTGTGGAGTGAGCGCGCGGTGAACTTATCCAATTCGCGACTGAGGATCATGGCCACGAGCCTCGCACTCGTCTTATGCGCGTGCCGATCGGACACTGACGAACTACGAGCACAACTTCATGAGGCTCGCGAACGAGAGATTGCGATGCAAGCGGAACTTATCGTGCTGCGGCACGGCGCGGACGAGCGCCAACGAGCCGACGCAGCGCGCGCGCAGGCTGAGCAGTCGCAAGCCGAGGCACACGAGCACGCTTGGTCGGGCGTGCGTGACAGGTATCGATGCACCGGCGGCATGGTCACCGGCCTCGTTATCCGCGACGGGTATGCGAACGTGGAAATGGGCGGGCTAGAAGCACTGCAAGGCAGCCAAAGTTATCCTGCTGAGGTGCGCGGAGGCCGCATCTACATCACCGATCGCCAACGTGGAACCGTTGCGTGGCGGATAGAAGGCGGCGGCACCGCTCTTGTCCCACCGTCCCCGTTCTACGCACGTCGCTGCACCAAGCGATGAATGTGCCCGGTGCGCCTGTCGGTGAAATGGGCGTTCCGACGGCTGCTGGGGGGCCTCGCACTCTACCAATTTCTACTTCTTGAGGATAAGTGCGCCCCCATGTCGAGCGTCGACCGGCAGCACGAGGCGGCGTCGAAGAAGCGCTTTTCAGCACTTTCCGGATAAGTGCCCTAACGCCATGCGCGTTGTCATCGCTGCCCAGGGGCGAGCGGGCCAGCGAGACCTCGTTGTGCTTGCCCGCAGTTTTGAGACCCGCTTATCCTCCATGCCCGTGAGCAAGAAAGCCTTATCCGAGCGCGACGTCTGTACGAAGTACATCACGCCCGCGATTGTAGGCAGCGGCTGGGATGTGCAGACGCAGGTACGTGAAGAAGTCCATCTCACGAAGGGCCGGGTGATCGTTCGTGGGCGCCTGGTCACACGCGGCAAGACCAAGTTTGCCGACTACGTCCTCTACCATCAGCCGAACCTGCCTCTTGCTATCGTCGAGGCGAAGGATAACAACCACAGCGTCGGTGACGGCATGCAGCAGGCCCTCGGCTATGCCGAGATGCTCGACGTGCCCTTCGTGTTCTCGTCGAACGGCGACGGCTTCCTGTTTCACGACCGCACCGGCCAGGCTGCAACGACAGAGCAGCACCTCTCGCTCACGGAGTTCCCGACGCCGGACGCGCTCTGGCGCCGCTACTGCGCATGGAAGGGCATCACGTCCTCTGCCGAGACCCTCGTAGCGCAGCCGTACCATTCGGATGCCGGTGACAGAGCGCCGCGCTACTACCAGGTAAGCGCCATCAACCGAGTTATCGAGGCAGTCGCGAAGGGGCAGGACCGCATCCTTCTCGTGATGGCGACGGGCACAGGCAAGACCTACACGGCATTCCAGATAATCTGGCGCCTGTGGAAGGCGGGGGCCAAGAAGCGCATCCTCTTCCTCGCCGACCGCAACATCCTCGTCGACCAGACGAAGACGAACGACTTCAAGCCGTTTGCCGGCGCGATGACGAAGATCGCCAACCGCAAAGTGGATAAGTCGTTCGAGATATACCTCGCGCTCTACCAGGCGATTACAGGCACCGAAGAGGATAAGGACCTCTTCCGTCAGTTCTCACCCGATTTCTTCGACCTTATCGTGGTGGATGAGTGTCATCGCGGTAGCGCATCGGATAACTCCGCGTGGCGTGAAGTCCTCGACTACTTCTCCGGCGCCACGCAGGTCGGGCTCACGGCCACGCCGAAGGAAACCGCCGACGTATCCACCACGCACTACTTCGGGGAGCCCGCGTATTCCTACTCGTTGAAGCAGGGCATCGAGGACGGCTTCCTCGCTCCCTACAAGGTGGTACGCATCGATCTAGATAAGGACGTTGCGGGATGGCGGCCGGAGCGCGGCAAACAGGATAAGCACGGGCAAGATATCGAAGACCGCGTCTACAACCAGCGGGACTTCGACCGCACACTTATCCTCGAAAAGCGGACGCAGCTCGTCGCCGAGAAGCTGACCCAGTTCCTCACCGAGACCAGCCGTTACGATAAGACCATCGTCTTCTGTGAGGACATCGACCACGCCGAACGCATGCGAGAAGCCCTCGTGAATGCAAACTCGGATCTGTGTGCGCAGAATCGCAAGTACGTGATGCGGATAACCGGCGACAACCCCGAGGGCAAAGCTGAACTAGATAACTTCATTCATCCCGAGGAACGTTATCCAGTTATCGTGACGACGTCGAAGCTCATGACCACAGGTGTCGACTGCAAGACCTGCAAGGTTATCGTCCTCGACCAAACGATCCGCTCGATGACCGAGTTCAAACAGATAATCGGTCGCGGCACCCGCATCGACGAAGACTTCGGCAAGCTCTTCTTCACGATTATCGACTTTCGGAAGGCAACGGAGCTATTCGCCGACCCGGACTTCGATGGCGACCCGGTGCAAATCTACGTTCCACCGCCGGACGGCCCGGTTGAGCCCCCAGAAGTCGAGTCTGGCGACGAGCAAACGGGGGGCGGTGGAGAGCCTTCCGATGGCGGGAGCGACGAGGGCTTCGACACCTCGGGCCCGGGCGAAGGCGGTGGCGGTGGCGGAGGTCGCGTGAAGTACGTCGTCGGCGACGTCCCCGTCCACGTTGTCGCCGAACGCGTTCAGTACTACGGCAAGGACGGAAAACTCATCACGGAGTCCCTCAGGGACTACACGCGCAACGCGATACGCGAACGGTTCACGAGCCTCGACTCCTTTCTGAAGACCTGGAGCGAGACGGACCGGAAGCAGGCTGTCCTGAAAGAGCTTCAAGAGCACGGCGTGTTCTTCGAGGAACTGGCAGCTGAGGTCGGCAGAGACTTATCCGCGTTCGACCTCGTATGTCATGTGGCCTTCGATCAGCCGACACTCACTCGCAAGGAGCGAGCGAACAATGTGCGCAAGCGCCACTACTTCACCAAGTACGGTGACGCCGCTCGGGCAGTCCTCGAAGCCCTTCTCGATAAGTTCGCGAACGAGGGTGTCGACGACATCGAGAACATGGGCGTCCTGAAAGTACAGCCGCTGACCTCCCTCGGCACGCCCACTGAGATTATCCAGAAGTTCGGGGGCAAGGACGCGTACGTGAAGGCGATCCGGGAACTCGAAGAAGAACTATTCCGTCAGCCTCGCACAGCATCCGACCGACCCGCGTCCTAGCCCAGAGAGATAACCGACCACCATGGCGTTGAGCACGACGATCAAAGGTATCCAGGACATCATGCGCAAAGACGCGGGTGTCGACGGCGATGCGCAGCGCCTCAGCCAGCTCGTGTGGATGCTCTTCCTAAAGGTCTTCGACGACCACGAGGAGCAGAAAGAGCTGCTCGAAGACGGTTACAAGTCCCCGATCCCCGCGCGATTGCGTTGGCGAGCGTGGGCCAAGAACGCCGAAGGCATCACCGGCGATGAGCTGGCGGACTTCATCAACAACGACCTCTTCAAAGCCCTCAAAGAGTTGCCGATCAGCGGTAAGAACGCAGCCATCTCTGCCGTCGTACGCGGCGTATTTGAGGACGCCTTCAACTACATGAAGTCCGGCACACTTATCCGGCAGGTCATCAATAAGTTGAACGAGCTGGACTTCAACCGCGCCGCCGACCGTCACGAGTTCGGTGACGTGTACGAAAAGCTTCTCTCAGATCTCCAGAATGCCGGCAATGCAGGTGAGTTCTACACGCCGCGCGCGGTGACACAGTTCATCGTGGACCAAGTCGATCCGAAGCTAGGCGAGACGATCCTCGACCCAGCCTGCGGCACCGGAGGCTTCCTCACATGCGCCATTGAGCACGTGCGAAAGAAGTACGTGAAGAGCGCGAAAGACGAAGACAAGCTCCAGGCCAGCATCCACGGAGTCGAGAAGAAGCCTCTGCCGCATCTTCTCTGCGTCACGAACATGATGTTCCACGGCATCGAGATCCCCTCGAACATCCGACACGACAACACGCTGGCTCGCCCCCTCCGCGACTACGGCCCGAAGGATCGCGTGGACGTGATCATCACAAACCCACCCTTCGGCGGCATGGAAGAAGACGGCATAGAGAACAACTTTCCCGCGACATTCCGGACGCGCGAGACCGCCGACCTCTTCCTCGTGCTCATTATGACCCTGCTCAAGCCCGGCGGCCGCGCCGCGCTCGTACTTCCCGACGGCACGCTCTTCGGCGAAGGCATCAAGACGCGTATCAAAGAGAAGCTCCTCGACGAGTTCAACCTCCACACGGTGGTCCGTCTACCGAAGGGCGTGTTTGCCCCGTACACCAGCATCAAGACGAACCTCCTCTTCTTCACGAAGGGCGAGCCCACGAAGCACGTCTGGTTCTACGAGCATCCGTACCCGCCAGGAGCGAAGAGCTACTCAAAGTCGAAGCCGCTTCGCATCGATGAGTTCGCGGTCGAGAAGAAGTGGTGGGCGAAGCGCAAGGAATCCGACCAGGCGTGGAAGGTCTCCATCGACGACATCAAGACTCGCGACTACAACCTCGACATCAAGAACCCTCGCGCCGTTGATGATGGACCGGGGGATGCCGACGAGCTGCTGAACCAGTACTTGGATGCGACGTCTGAGGCGGCGAAGGTTCGCGACCAACTTCGCGACGAGCTGGCCAGGGCACTTGAAGTAGCCGGTTCGTGAACGTCGTGGACGAGGTCACTGCCCCGCGTGCGCACTCGACATTGGTCGCTTCGGCTCTCGCCGGCGTGCGACCCGGCGTCACGTCGAGCGCCGTCTTGCTCGCTCAGTTTCACGTACTATCCGAGACCGCTGGTGGCACGTCTGCATTGCGCAAGCTGATTCTGCATTTTGCAATCCGTTGGCGCTTGAGCACGCGCGAGGCTTATGACGATTCGGTGACCCTCCTCCTCGCAGCCGCTCAGCGAGATCGGCAAAGCAAGCTGGCGCGTGGCGACGCCCGACAAATGGAGGAGCTTCGTGTCCTTGGCAATGACGAGGTGCCATTCTCGTTGCCGCACCCTTGGGCGTGGACTCGCATCGGTCACGCTATGAACCTCGTGAACGGCCGCGCGTTCAAGCCAAATGACTGGAGCACATCCGGGCTGCCCATCGTGCGAATCCAGAATCTGAACAACCCGTCCGCGCCCTTCAACCACTGCGCATTCGCGGTGGAAGCGAAGCACCACTTGGGACCAGGTGACTTCCTAATCAGTTGGTCGGGAACGCCGGGCACCTCTTTCGGTGCGTTCATCTGGAACGGACCCAAAGGAGTTCTGAACCAGCACATCTTTCGAGGCGAGATCTACGCGAAGGCGTACGAGCTTGGCTTCCTCCGCATCGCGATAAACGCTCGCCTCGACGAGATGATTGCTCAGGCACACGGCGGGGTCGGGTTGCAACACATCACGAAGGGCAAGCTGGAGGCGTTGGCGATTCCGCTGCCACCACTCGCTGAGCAGAAGCGCATCGTCGCCAAGGTCGACCAGCTCATGGCCCTCTGCGACGAACTCGAAGCTCGCCAGACCAAGAAGCGCGTCACCAGCGCCCGTCTCACCAAGTCCGCCCTCGAAGCCCTCACCACCGCCGAAGGCCCAGAAGAGTTCGACGTCGCCTGGAAGCGCGTCGTCGAGAACTTCGACTTGCTGGTGAACTGCGCGGAGAAAGTCTCGGCCGTTCGCCAAAGCGTTCTCGACCTCGCGACGTCGGGCCGTCTCAATGCTGGCGCCACAGGCAACGGCCTGCCTGCCGACTGGACGTGGGAGACGGTGGAGAGCGTGACGTCGTTGGTGACAGACGGAGAGCACCTCACTCCGCAGCGCGTCCCCGTCGGTATTCCGCTCGTCACCGCGAAAAACGTCAGAGATGGTCACATGGACTATACGACGACTGACTTTGTTGAGATTCAGACTGCGGAGAAGTGCTGGCGACGCTGCAAACCGCAAGTCGGCGACCTCCTCATGGTCTGCGTCGGTGCGACAACTGGCCGAATGTGCGTCTTGCGTGATGCAGGCGGGTTCGTCCTGGTGAGAAGCGTCGCGGTTCTCCGCCCCGACCCGCGAAAGATGACTGCGGATTTCTTGTCGGCCGTTCTCCGCTCGCCACGGGGCCAGCGTCAGATTTGGGCGGGCGTCAAGCAGCAGGCACAACCTTGCTTGTACCTCAACCGCATGAAGGTCATTCGAGTTCCATGTCCTCCGTTGCAGGAACAGGGGCGCATAGTCGCAAAGGTCGAACAGCTCATGAAACTCTGCGACGCACTCGAAGCTCGCCTGGGTCACGCCGAAGACTGCGCGACAAAGCTCGTCGAGGCGGTCGTCCAGGAACTCGTCGCCTGAGAGAGGAGTCTTCCGTGGTCTTCAAGAAAGTCATGCGCGAACTCGAACGTCTGAAGCGCGAGCAAGTCGCCGTCCCGATTCGAGCGGACGAGCGCGGCTATCTGGACCGCGAATGCCCCGCCGAAGCGTGCAAGTTCATCTTCAAAGTTCTTATCGAGGACTGGACGACGCGCCTCAAGAACGCCTCAGCGCACTGCCCGAGATGCGGCCATACCGCTCCAGATGATCATTGGTGGACGACAGACCAGCTAAAACGCGCGCGCGCGGAAGTTGGAAAGGTAGTTCGTGCACGCATCGGCAATGCGCTTCAAGAAGATGCGCGCGCGTTCAATACCACCGCTCCACGCAGTTTGATAAGTATCTCGATGAATGTTTCCGGACGAAAGCACTCGACGACCGCAGCATTGCCCGTGGAAGCGGTAAACGTACTTGAGCAAACACTCGTCTGTGAAAAGTGCGGTGCCGGATTCGCGGTGCTCGGTTCGGCGTTTTTCTGTCCATGCTGTGGTCACAACTCGGTAGAGCGCATGTTCGACGGTGCACTCGCCAAGGTACGAGCGAAAATCGACGGTCTCGAAGTCGTGCGAGGAGCGCTCGCGGCTACTCTCGGCGCCGATGAGGCAGACACGTTTTGCGCGTCGACGGTGGAGAATGGGCTTCAAGACTGCGTCGTCGCTTTTCAGCACCTTGCTGAACGCCTTTACGTCTCGCCCGCTGGCGCGAAGCCGCCCCGACGCAATGTCTTTCAGTCACTCGACGAGGGGAGCGAACTCTGGCGGTCGGCAGTTGGGAAAGGCTATGACGATTGGCTTAGCGCGAAGGAATACCGGCGCCTCGATGTGCTCTTTCAACGCCGGCACCTTCTCGCACACCGCGAAGGCCTCGTTGACGACAAGTACGTCAAAAACTCCGGTGACGTGACCTACCGTCCGGGCCAGCGCATTGTTGTGCTTCCGGCTGACGTAACCGAAATGGTCGGCCTCGTCGAAAAGCTCGGAACAGCTATCCGGGCGGCATCCACACCAACGAAGCCCTGAGCACGGCGTTGCGTTAGGTCTGGAATCAGTTGGCGTTCAGGTCGAAGGCCCTGTCCCCGAGCTTCCGCTTGAATACGCGTTCAATGGCAAGAAGTTCGTCGCGCGACGTTGCTTGTGGAAGCACGCGAAGAATCGAGTACGCGAACTCATGCGGTGCGTCGTCGCGCTCCGCGAGGATGGCACGCAGAAGTTTGTTTCCGCCGTGTCCGTTCTTCGCGTATGCCGACCAGCGGTGCATGAGTCCGCCGGCGCCTGACGCGGAGCCGATGTACAACCTCCGGCTCGGTGCGTGTGCAATCAAGTAGATGGCCGAAACATTTGAGAGGCGGTCATGCCACACGCGGTTGCCATCCGGATTGGCAACGATCGCGCGTAGCTCCGTGTGGGTGAGCAGGACATCGTCGTAGCCTGGAAACGAGCGCACGAAGCCAGATGGAAGTATTTCGATGACGGGCTTGCCTTCGGCGCCGAGCCATTGGTGCCAAGAGCGCGTCGACTCGCCCCAGTCCACGATGACGCGGCCCTCCAGCATCTCGAATCCTTTGCAACGTTCGAGCCGATAACAGCGCCCGCCTATTTGCATATCAGGATGCGGAAAGCCCGGCGGCCACGCGCGCGGTGGCGTGTCCTCACCCACAACGCGCTTGACCCACAGCAACCGAGAACGCATGCGTTCCTCGCCAAGGCACGAGACCACGTACTGACAGCCTTGGAATACGGGCCTGCTTTGGACCGACTCGTACACGTGCATGTGCTCGCCGAGGTTGTCGAGTCGGTACTTTGGATCCACATGCCGGACTATTTTCGTGCGTGCGGCTCTGACGTCTAAGCCATAGGTCCGAAGCACGTCCGCCAGCTCAATGTTGGGCATCCGGCGAGGCTACCGGACCTCCAGCCCGCAGCAACATGCACCGCGATTGCGGACGGAGTTCCGCAGGATTTCATGCGTGCGCGGACTGACCGTGTCCCGAATCGGTGCGCAGATTTCCATTTTCCGGTGGCCGAATGGAAAATCGGCCTACATTGCGCTAGCCTTCGTGTGAAGGTGACGATGGCGAGTGCTCGTGATGTTGCGGCGTTCCTAATCGCCGAGTCCGGTGGAATGACCGGATATCAGTTGCAAAAGCTCCTCTACTACGCGCAGGCGTGGCACGTGGCATGGACGGGTGCGCCGCTCTTCGGGGAACAAATCGAGGCTTGGCCGAAGGGTCCGGTTGTTCCCGACGTATTCAAAGAGTACTCGCGGCAGTACACGATCACGAAGGCAACGAGCGGTGACCCCGAAAAGCTCAACGCCTTGGAGGAGCGCGCAGTGAGAGAGGTGCTCCGCGCGTACGCACCGTTTACACCTGGCCAACTTGTTGAGCTGAGCCACCGAGAACGACCCTGGCGCGACGCGCGCCACGGACTTAGTGCGGAGGCTCCGAGCAAGGCACCCATCTCGGTAGAGTCGCTGCGCGAGTATTTTGTCAGTCGGGAACCCATGCGCATCCTGCCCGAGCAGGAACGGGGATTCCGTGTGCTTCTCGCGTTACCGGAAGACGAGGCCAGCGTGGTCGACGACAGCGACTACGTCGATGCAGACGAGCATCTGAAGTGGCTCGAAACCGGGGATGGCACGCCTTGGCCGAGCGACTGGTCCAACTAAGCCGTCCATACTCCAGTGCGGTGCAGCGGCTTGGCATTCAGCCAAGAACGGACGTGGCGCTGGCGCTGGCAGCAACGATTCGAGCGATTGCCAACGCTCCGACGTTACCCACGCCGGCTGACACAACCATAGCGATGCCGCCGGTAGGAAGTGCATTCGCGAGGCGTGTACGAGACCGCAACCTATGGGTCGTTTTTCGCGAGCGCGACGACGGCGCGATATTGCTGCGCACAATCGTCGTCGAGCCACCGATTCCTTTGTAGCCTCCTAGGCGTGAGCGACGCGTGTCAGCAAGAAAGCTTGGGGGACATCGATGCGACAAAATGAACCGCTTCCAGATTTCGACTGTGCTGAGATTCAGCAGTTCGACCCGCGCGCACTGATGTCGGAGCCTCCGAGCGACATGGATTTACTCATGCTGGGCTTAGCGCTTGCGTTCAACGACCTGAAAGGCCTCCTGATTGTCTCTTGGTGGATGAAACCGCACACGCCAAAGAACGCCACGTCACCGACCGCGTACCTGGGGCAGTTCTCTGGCATGCAGATACAACTGCAACGGCTCGTTGCCGGCATTGCACACGAGATTCTCGTCCTCCTTCGTGAGCACGAGCACGTCATCAGCGGTGCCGACTTTCAGAAACTGCTCGCCGCATTACCCCGAAGGAAGCAGCCGAAGCTGGACCCACGTCGTCGCTGGCGGCAACTGATAGCAGCAGCGCGTGAACGAAAAGGCGGAACCGCCACGACCCTTCAGCGAGTCCGAGACACCGTCGCCTTCCACTACTACCAGCCGAAGAAGCTATCTCAGTGTTACTCGGAACGATTTCTGAACGCGGGAAAGAAGTCGGCGTTTCTCAAACATGCGTACGTCTCGTTGGGTGCATCGATGGAGCGAACACGCTTCTACTTCGTCGACGTTGCCGCCGAAGGAGTACTCAACTGGGCGAGCAAGCAAGTTGGGCGAAATGACTTCGCGGCGGAGATTGAAGATATTGCAGGTGCAATCAATTTCGCCATCGGTCCGCTTCTCGTCGAGCACATCAAGCAGAAGACCGGACTGCGTGTCACAAGGTGAACGTGCCCACTGCCCAATAGCTGCCCAAACTCACCCGCAATCAGTGGGAATCAACGGAACCAGAAGGAACTCCTTGGGCAGTGGCCAACGCGCACAACGCGCCGAGAGGACAGCAGAAACCGAGTGCCGTCATTGAGTTATGTCCTCTCAGCGCGAAGGCTTCGAATCCCTTCTCCTCCGCTAAGAACGCGCACGAACGCGCGGCGTAGCGTCTCGAGTGCCGCGGTTTTCGGTGACGAAAATCTTCGAACGAATTTGAGCGATGTTGATCGTATTGCCCGGCCTATGCCCAGCGGTGGCGGGGGAATGCTCCTCAGTGCGTTAACTTGTAGACGTGCATTCGTTGTTCGTGCCGTGCTCGTCCTAGCTTGCGGTGCCGATCGAAGCGTTGCATCTGGCAGTTCGGCTCGCGCGTGTCAGCGAGTCCCTCGCACGAAGGTTTTGGCGTGCAGAACGGTTCGGATGCTTATCGGGATCATCGTTCGCGTGCGCGGCCTCACCCCTAGGGGGCATATACAGACTAAAACGCCTCATATATTTCTCGAAGCATCAGATCTGCTCTAGGGGAGAACGAATGCTCTCTCGCACTTGTGGTTATCAGTCGCTCGCCATCGCTTTGTTCGTGTCTGCATGTGTTGAAACACCGCCCAACAGCGAACGTAGTACAAGCGCTCTGGGTTCGAGCGACGTTGACGCGTCGACCGACATCGACGCGTCGACGTATGACGCGTCGCCTGCGAGTGGTTTGTCGGGCGAACGTGGGGAATCGGAGCCGAGCGCGCAGGAACCAACGCCCGAGCAGTACCGCGCTCGCGAACTTCTGGATCAGCGCCTTGAAGAGATCGAACGAACAACTGGGCGGGCTCTTCCGGAGGCATGGGCAAGCGCCGATGCGGATCAGTTGCACGACGTAGCCGCGCTAGTTCGAGGTGCGACCCCCACGTCCGCGCGGGACGCTTGGTTAATTCCACTGCGCAACGCAATCGCGGCAGACCGCACATTGGGCGGCGTTACACCCGCCCAGGATCAACTCGATGCATTGGTGTCACTTTCCGAGCAAAGCGTAGGCGCGTTTAGTGCGGAGTGGGATTTTGTAAATGGTTCGCCTGCAAGACTGGAGCAACTCGGCTATGTAGTCCGCGACGTCGACGCAGCGCAGGCGTGGAACGCGTTCCTGTCGGCGAAGCATGCAGAGATTCAAGCTCTATTCGGTTCGTCGATTTTTTCTGACCTCGAACAGGTTGCGGTAGAGCAGGTGGGCGAATTTGATGTCGTCCGACTCCTGCGTCGCCACGGAGCGTACCGGATCGATCAGGACTATCTAGACGTCTACGTTTCGAGTGAGCGCTCGATACTGGGCGCTGGCGTAGTGTGGCGGGTGACCGCGCGCTGGAATCCTCTCGTTCCAGCAGCGATGACCCGACTGCTGGCTCGAGGATTGATTAGTGAGGAGCGCGCGCGTGCGAGCGCTGGTGGTGATGCGCTATCTGCATTCCTCCTGGTGGCCTGTGCTCAAGAGTGCTCTGCGACTTGGCACGTTCTGGTCAGTCCGGAGGAATCGGTGCGGATAGACGCGCTCAGCGGCGATGTCACAAATCGCACTGATCCTCAGTTACGTGGCAGCGGCACGCTGTATCAGCACGGCTATCCCCCGGGAAGCACTGCCGCTGGCGCCACAATCCGACTTCGGGGAGCTCGTATCCGTGATAGCTCCGGAGTGGAGATCGGCGCGACGAATGGCGACGGGATGTATACGGCCACAGGCGCAGGACCGTGGACGATCGAACTGAATGGACGCCAAAGCACGAGTGGAGGAATGTGGCCGAACGGTCGAGTAGACCGTCGTGCGAATGACTCCTCGTGGCCCGCGATTATATCGTCTAGCGTGTCATGGAATCAGGCAAGCGATCCGAATCGCAACTTTGGAAGTCCTGATGCTTGGTCCAGTCAGCCGTCCACGATGCGCAAGGCGGGATCCGTCGTGTTCAACTGGTACGCCTACTGGCAAAATCTTTTCAAATACTATGTTGGCGTTGAAGTGACGGACACGGTGTCAATCGTTATTCGTCCTGACGTAACGAGCGGATTGCACGGTGGTGGTACGCAAACGAGCAATACTACCCCCCCAGGATCCGGCCAGGTAACGTGGGCCACGACGCAGGTGTACTGGAATCCCACTGACGTGATCTCCTCCTCACCCGACTCTCTGATCACCGATATGCTTTCGATATTTGCGCATGAGTATGCGCACACAGTTCAGGCGTGCGCTGAGCAGGTTGGTTACGGATGCAGTCACATGGACGCAGCAGATGATGGCCTTCGCCCGTCAGACCCAAGCACTTGGCGCTACTCAGTATTTGCGAGCTTCCAAGAAAACTTCCCGAGCTTCTTCGCGACTGTGCTCTCCGAGTATAGAACTTGGCAAAACGGAGGGTCTTTCAAATTCGAGCCCTATTGGAAGTACCATACGTACTTCGATCCCACCGACGACTTTGCCAATCCACTCGAGGACAACGATCCCGGCACGCCCGCAGCAGAAGGAATGATCAACTGTTTGAGCACGCCGTGCGGCTCGCCTCTATTCGATGCCGTTGCCCCGTCGTTCCTGTCTCCATACACCCAGCGTGTGGACATGGACCCGACTTCGAGTTGCACGTGCCTCCGTCGATGCACCGTCGACGCGGATTGTGCGATCACCGGTAATTGTGGTGGCGGGGGGCAGTGCGAACCGAATAACTATCGACAGCAGTGGTTTAGCAACGTGGGTGAGCGCCTGGCGTTCGACATCGGATGGCTGCCTGCGTTTCGTGCGATGGCAGTCGCGGCAACGGGTGCGCAGAACAACGGTATGCGCAACTACAACTTGGGCACCGATACTTGGTATGCACGCCTTGCTGACCAAGGTCTAAACGTCGCCGCTATTACCAGAGCTGTAAGGTCAGTGACGGACGAGGCAGGCATCGTATCTCGCGATGACTTCGCCGACGCCCGCGCCGAAGCGCTTCCAATTCCGCTCGTCAACTCATCCGGGACTTCGCTTGCGTGGGGAAGTGGACCGCTTCAGTACCCTCAACTAGATTCATTGCTGGACAGCGACTACTTTCTTTTTCGAGGCGTCGCTAACTCGAGCTACATCGTGACCGCGGATCCTCGACCGGGCTCGTCGGTCGACCTAGCCGCAACCGTGTATCGCGTGTCGGACGGTTGGCAGGTCGGCACAAGTTCCGCGCCCACCGGTCAGTCAGTGGTGTTCACGACAATCGCGCTGCCTGCTAACGGCTGGTATGTCCTTAAGATTCACAATCGTGTGCTCACGACTGGGCCGTACACTGCGCGCATCAGCCTTGCGCCGAGCTCGGACGATTTTCCCAACGTGACTGACGAGGCGTATCCACTCCCAAGTGGTGTCACTCAAAGCGGATATTTGAGCGCGCTCGATGTCGATCGATTTCAGATCTACGTGCCCTCCACATCGGGCTCATTGCAGGTCGTAAGCTCGTCATCAACCGCAGCAACTGTTAAGGTGTACGGGCCGACCGGCACGCTTCTCGGGTCTGCATCCGGCTCGCTTACTATTCCCGCGTCGACAATCGCCACCGCCGGCATCGGATACTATCTAGTTGACGTGGTCGACGGCTCGAGTGTTCCTCGCAGTTACTCAGTGACCGCAACTCTAAGTTGCGCAACGTCGCTCATGTCTTCCTGCGACGACCGGACGTCATCCGCGGCGCTGCCGACCCGCAAGACTTGGGGAGACCGTTTCGCCGGTCGATTGCCTACGGCCGCTTCCGAGGCGACCTACTCGATACTTCTGAACGCAAACGAAAGTGTGAGCGCTGGGCTGTTCTCGGACTCCCCGAGCTGCCGCTTCGAAGTCGAGTTGCTTCCGCCAGCTGCGATGGCACACTTTGACGGTGGTCCGGTCTTCATCTGGACCGATGACAATACGTCGGGCATCGGTACGGGAGCAGCGGATACCGCTGGTAGTAGACGCGGGGCAGGCGGCCACTTCTATGCACCGCTGGCCGGCACATATCGACTACGAGTGAGTCAAACGTCCGCTGCAACTTGTGCCTATCGCCTCGTAGTTAGCAAACCTGGCCTTACAACAACTGCCATGCCGACTTGGTGAGCAATTTATGAATAGGATTTTTCTGTTTCTCGCGTTTCCTGCCGCGCTCGTTGGGTGCGGTAGTTCGGTGCCAGGCGTCCCCGCCGCATGTGGTGAGGACTACGTGCGAGCGACGATCGCGTTTCCTGGCCACGATCCTAGGGAGTACTGTATTGCCGACGCGTTCTTTCAGAATCGCATACACCATGACGGGCCATTCTGTGAAACCGGAAGTGGCGCAGTCAGCGAAGGGTCCGTGGATGTTGTACGCATGGACATCTTCGCCCCCGGCCCTTGGTTTACGCGTGTCGGTGTAACGCCGATGACGGCGTTCCTATTTGGCGCCACGGAAGGACAAGATATTCCGGACGACTTTTGCGGCGCGAGTGAAAGTCGGTGCATTTATCAAAACACCAACTCATGCTCGTTTGCGATCACGCGCGCCGCACGCGCGGACGGGGAAATTGTAGAAGGCCGCCTCACCGCGCCTTGCGATTTGAACGGCGGAGAACACTTTGGAGAACCGGTCTTTCCAACCGTGACAGCAGCCGACTTTCGCGCACGTCTCGTGAGCGTCGTGGATAATAGTCCCGACGCCGGAATGCCCTGCATGTTCTACCCTGACCTGGGGCCACTGTAGGCGACGGGCAAGCGTTCTCCGCGGAACGAAGCGCCGCTGTAGCAATGGCCTGCGGACCGGAATGCTAGCATTTGCGTTCGGCGCTTACGCCACACACCTGCGGGGCCGCGCAAGGTAACCGCTGTTTCTGGCGCGTCAAGAGCCGCGACCCAGCGCGTCGCGGTGCCGCGCGCCCGAAGACCCTTTAAGCAAAAGTGCAAACGCTGCTCGCGAAATCACTCGCGTTTTTTGACGGTCACTTTTTTTCGAAAATAGAGACGAATTTCTCGTCATGGCCCCCGCGTCGGTCCGCGATGACCTGTCGAGCGCGCGATCTTTGGCTCCGTGCTGAGGGATGGCGGTCGCCGCCGAACTCGAATGACGAATAGGCGCGAAGTCTCTGAGGGCAACCGCATACGCGGCAACCGCTCCTCAGGAGGCTGGTCGTATGTCGGATCGAAACAGGTGCGTCGGCGCGCTTCGTGACTTTGGGGGCAGGTGTCTTGCTCATCGGAATTCTCGAGTGACAAGTAGTGTAGATCGAAGCTGAAGCGCTGCCCAGTTGCGGTGCGGAGACTAATCAAAAACAACAGAGAGACGCTTAGCGGGCGATGGGAAGCTTAGCGCCGATGACCGAGCAGTACCTTTGCATCGTTGACAGCTTTACGTCGCCGCCGGACTCCAGCTTACTTACCACCGAGGCCGAAGTGTTCATCAGAGCCGCGACCTGAGTTTGTGAAAGTCGACGTTTTTCGCGGCGTGCCGTCAGCGCGCGTGCGATGTCCTTTCGGGCCTGCGCCTCCGCAACCAAAGATGGAAATTTCGAATTCCGCTTTGTTCGCTCAGAAATGAGTTCAGCGAGGAAGTCTTTCGGCATACTCATGGCCTGTAGCTCCGAAGCTATAGCGTCAAGGCAATAGCTCAGAAGCTATACGTCAGTGCTTGACCGCACGAATTCGCCAGTCTTCAGGCCGTGCCTCGGCAAGCTCAATTTCCCGTGGCGGGGTTTTCTGCGTCTTCTTGGTGAACGCCGACAGCGATAGGAGGACGTGTTTGAACCGTCCCTCCGCGGCAAAGAGAACTCGAAAGGCTCTTGTGGCGGATCCAACGCGTACTTCGTAGATGTCTCCGCGTAGGTGACGAGCGTCACTCTATCCATTTGCCGCGACCGCTTTCATCTCGGCAACGACAGATGCGAGTTCGTCGTCGCTTAGTCCGTCGAGGAATGCTTTGACCGGCCGATTGCCCGATGCCGTTCGGTAGTCGCGCCACTGACGTTTTCCTGGCTCCTTGATACCGGACTGAGACATCCCCCGAACTTACACTGCTGCGATTGCGGGTGCATGCGCGGGATGCCTGCTACCGTGCACCCATGCAAAAGGATCCACGGGCTGGCGCGGTGTTTGGCGCGCTCGCGGCGGTTGCCGCTGTCCTGCTCGCGCGAACCTTGATCGGCAGCATCGTGTCGGCGACAGCGTTCTTCTGGCTCCTTGGGACGAACACCGTTCTCGCCATCCCGCGTCCTCTGCTCGGGCTGGTGCTCGAGTGTTTTGTGTTGGCCGGTGGACTGCGACTCGCGTTGCAGGCAGGGATGTCCGTCCCTCTGCGCTCGCGCTTGCTCATGGTTCTTTTAGCCATCGGGCTCACCGTGTTCGCTTGCATCGTGTTCGGCGTATCGACATATCTGGACGCTAGATACCAAATGTTGTTGTTCGACGTTCTCGGGGCCGAGGCAGTCGGCACTTTGAGCATACAGAACGCTTACTGGGCCATCGGCTGCGCGGTTGCGGAGCTGGTAGTGACTGGGATCGCACTTGGCTATTTGCTGATGCGCTGGCAAAGCGAAAACGCGGCGGAATGACGGCGGCTCGCTTCGCGCGCAACATTAGCTGCCACCTGCGATTCAATCTGCGAGGACAGCGCAGGACGCGATGAACGCGCTCTGGTCGCACGTACTGCACCAGGGAACGCTTTGCGAAGTAACCGCGCCCACCGTGGCGATTCTATTTCGTCTGTGCGCCTTCGTCGGGCGCGAGAGTTGCGCGCTAAGGGGACATGCTCGGCGTGGGCTCCCGAGCCTCGAGCAGGTGGCAGGAGCAACCGCCGAAGCACCCTTGAGAAATGTCGTAGTCAGGGTTGCACACAGAGTTCGGCAGCGGGTCGGGACATCCCATGGCATCCGGGCAAAACTCGATCGGCACGCACTCCCAACTGCATGCATTTGGTCCGTATTCACGACGCTCGTTGGGCGGACAACCCTCGCGAAGATCTTCCGGCGGCGCCCCGCACCCAAGGTACGGGGGCGAAAACCCCCAGCATCCGATCTCGCAGCCATTGTAATCGTACAACGCGCTGGAGGGAGGCAAGCATGGGATCGCCGGCGTCGCGCACACAAGAGGGCGCTCGCACGTACCGACAGAGAAGGACGCGATGCCTGCACAGCTCGCAGCAACGGCGCACTCGTAGTCCACGCCGTCACTACCACACACGGGTGTATCGACGGTGTCGCACTCGCAACCGGGCTCCGCACCATCGATTGCGCCGTGCGCTGCGAAGCAGCTGTTCGTTAGGCCACCGACGAACAAGAGTATTACCCAGGTCTTCATTCGCATCCCCGCATCGCTCCACCTACGTCGCAGTCGTGCCGTGTCGCACCATTGGTGTCCCCCCGAGCCATTGGTATTCAGAACGGAAGCGCCTCTTCGTACACAACGGGTCGGCGAACCACGGGCGCTCCGATGGAACGAGCGTGTCCACGTTGTTCGCGCGTTCGGATGGGCGAAAACACCAACGTGAACCTCGGTCTCGAAGCGACCGGCCTTTCAAAAGGCGACACGGTGCAGATAGGTGTGTCGCCGCACGGCCAACCACGAGCCGTGCGCTGGACAGACAAGGCCGGCGCGATGCGCGAGCACGAATTCGTGTAGCCCGGCGTGGATCCATATTTCCGCTGATTGGTGAATTTCGCGCGCTGTCGACAAGACGAACAGACGCTGAGCGTCGGGAGATGCTAGAAGAGCGAGCGATGACACACGGCGCCATTCACGCATTCCTAGCGGACGATCATGCGCGACTGGACGCGCTTCTCTCTCGCGCGGTGGCGGATGCCGACAACGTCGATCGCGACGCATACGCAGAGTTTCGAGCCGGGCTGCTGCGCCACATCGCCATGGAAGAGAAGGTACTTCTCCCAGACGCGCGACGGCGTCGTGAGGGGGAAGGCTTGCCCGTCGCCAAGCAGCTCCGCGCGGATCACTCAGCGCTGGCCGCTCTCCTCGTTCCGACACCCACGCATGCAATCCTCGCAGCAATCCGGGGGATTCTCGAAGTGCACAATCAGCTCGAAGAGGGGCCAGCAGGCGTCTACACCACGTGCGAAGAATTGGCGGGAGAAGAAGCGGACAGCCTTCTCCTCCGCCTCCGCGCGGTTCCCGAAGTTCCCGTTGCGCCGCACGTCGATAGCCCGCGCGTGCACGAGCATATCGCGAGCTTGCTCAAGAAGGCGAAGGGGGACGATCGCGAGTGAGCGCACTTCTCCCGCGCGAATAGTTTGGAGTCGATCAAGCATCGGCATTCTCTTCTTCGCGATGCGTGCGCGCCGCGGTTTCGCGCTGCGCGATGTGTCCGGCTCGCACGCCCAACCAACGCATCACATCCAGCGCGGAAAGTGTGCCAACGACGGCGCCGCGATCGAACACGACCGGAAGCCGATGCAGCCCTCAGCGGCCATCACGCCTGCGGGTTGCGACAGTGACTCGTCTTCGCGCAATGTCACCGCGACACGGGTCATGATGTCCGCGACGCAACCACGCGCTAGCTCCTGCGCGTGAAATCCGTTTCCAAGCGTTGCTTCGATGCGTTGTCCTTCCGCGGAGTCTGTCGGTGAGTATTCGGCGGTCTCTCCGTGCTTGCAGCGCTCGCGCACGAGATCAGTTTTCGAGACCACACCAAGCGGGAAACCTGCCGCGTCCACGACCGGAACTCCGCTGAACCCACGTTCGACAAAGAGAGAGGCAAGAGCCTCGATGCTCAGGTCCGGCCGTACGCATACGACGTGTCGCGTCATCGTGGCCGACACAGGAGTGTCATCGGCTTTGAGGAAGAGATCGCTCGGGCAATATGCGGACACTGGGACCAGCTGCACGCCATGATCTGCAAGTGCTGCGAGCTCAACCCGCCAGACTTGGGCTAACCTCGCACAATGCCCGTCCCGACTTACGACCAGTTCATCGAACCGCTGCTACGTTTCCTTGCCGAGCATCACGATGCAGTGAGCATCGTCGATGCGTACGAAGCGCTCGCTGAACGCGCGAATCTGTCCGACGCAGACCGCGCGATGTTGCTTCCGAGTGGGACGCAAGCGGTTTTCAAGAATCGCATCGGATGGGCGCATGACCGCCTGAAGCGTGTGCAGCTGTCAGAAAGTCCCAAGCGTGGGCTTTGGCAACTTACAGCGGCGGGCCGCGCGTTCGCGGAGAAGCACGCGACGCTTTCCGATGCTGAGCTAGAACGCATTGCGAGCTCCGACCGCGAGCCGCGCGTGAAGGTGAAGGGCGAAAAGACTGCCGGGAGCGGCGTTGCAGCGAGTCCGTGGGCCTCCGCGAGTCCAGAAGAGCGAATCGGAGTTGCGTTGACCGAAATCCGCGAGCGTGTCGCACGAGACTTGCTCGAGAATATTCTTCGGTCGCCGCCGCAGTTCTTTGAAACGCTTGTCTTGGATTTGCTACACAAGATGGGCTACGGCACGGACCGTTCCGCGCTGCAACGCGTCGGTGGGTCGGGAGATGGCGGCATCGATGGAATTATTTCGCTCGACGCACTCGGTCTTGAGAAGATCTATGTGCAGGCGAAGCGCTGGCAGAACCCTGTTGGTAGTCCGGAGATTCAAACCTTCATGGGTGCGCTTCAGCTGAAGGGCGCGACCAAAGGGGTCTTTATCACCACGAGCACATTTACCAAGACTGCCGTGGCCGACGCGCTTCGTGCGCGTGGACAAATCGTGCTCGTGGACGGTGCACAACTCACATCCCTGATGATGGACCACGGCGTTGGCGTTCAAGACAAAGCGTTTCGCGTTCCGAAGCTGGACAGCGACTACTTCGACGAGGGGTAGGGACCGACCTCGGCCAGCTCCGCCACGAGACAGACGAAGTGGAGGCCGAGCTGAAACGACTCGGCTTGCCAGACCGAGCCGCCGCGCCGTTGGTGAACGCGGCGCTAGGGGAGCGCGTTCGAAACGCCGCGTATCGAAATCACGCTGGGGTGACAATGCCCGTCGCGAGTCGAGACATGGCGGCGCTTGTGAGCGCTGGGCTGCTAAACAAGGCCGGAGACAAGCGAGGCACCACGTACACTGCCGGCGCCAAGTTAGAGTCCATCGCTGCTAAGTATCCTCGCGCGCCCGAGCCGGACGATCCCTTCACTGCCCAATAGCGGCCCAAACTCAGCGAAGCTCAATCCTCTGCGGAGCCTGGCAGTCGGGATTCGGTTGCGCCCCTCGCGCCTGTCTTCGATAGCCGCGGCCAGCCGAAAGAAGCAGCTCGTGACGGCCGGCAACGCTCGGGACGCCGTAGCAGGCACTGGTTTCCGACGCTGAACCGATGGAGATGGACTGGCGGATTAGTTCGTCGCCGTGGACGACGAAAATGTCTAGGAAGGATTCCCATATGAGCGGGCCACCTCCGCCGTCTGCAGCTTGGGTTTGTAGCCATGCGAACGCGCGCGCTTCGAAGAGGCCGGTTATGTCGATGGGCATGTCGTAGGAGAATCCAGGATCCCATGGCGCGACGCGCGTGACCGTGGCGTACGAGTTGGTGCCATCGGCAATCGCTATTCTTTGAAGTTGCAGGACGTTTAGGTACGCGGTGATCACAGCGATGCGTGCGGTACCATCGACTTTCTCGACGAGCCTTGGCGCGCTGGTGTCGTAGATGCGCGGCGAGATCCACGCTTCTAGCGAGAGGTGGGGGCGTTCGGAAACGGATGCGGCTTGCCACGCGGTGAGCTCTTCTTCACGCGTTCGCAGGACTTCGTCTGCTTCGCCCGGTGTGGCTTCTCTTGCGTGAGCGGAGAGGGCAGAGACGGTAGGCCACGGGGCTTGGGTCAGTGTGCGTTCCGCTTCGGCAAAGCGCGGCACGTTTGACCACGGCTGCTCCGCAAACGCGAGTCGCGGAGGCTCAGCAAAGGTCCAGGGAGGATGCGGTTGTACGCGCCACTGAAACGCGGCGAAGCGTACCTGTTCGTGCTCGAAATCGATTTCGACTTGCGATCCGTCTACAAGCGAGAGCGTTGATACGGCGCTGCCGTGAAGTCCGTCGCGCACGGAGGCCGGGAAGAATCGCTTGGGGACGTCCAAACAGTGTTGTCGCTCCAAAGCGCATACGGCAAGGGTGTCGCCACTCGCGTCGAAGATGACGACGCCATCATCTAGAAAATGCACGCCATGCAAAACCCACTCACGAGCGAGCTCATCGAGAAGACGTAGCTCCCTCACACCCCGACCAAACGAAGAATGCAGCTCGATGTCCCAAGCGGACCGCCGGCTTTGCTCCGCCACCACGGTGAATGAGAGTTGCTCACGTGGAACGGCGACTCTCAATTCAATCGACGTAACGCTTTCCTCGTCGGGAGCAGTGACGGCGACGTAAAGCGGCTCGGGTTGCGATACCTGAAAGTCGACCCGTTCGAAGCCGGGTGCGGAGCGCATCCACGCGCACAGCGCCGGCAGTACTGACTCAACCCCGTTTGTCGCGCCCGCGATCTGGGCCGGACATGGCGCTGCGGCCGCGGGGCTTTCCTCGGTCGATGGCGCTGCTGGGGCCGCGGACGCGGCGGAGCTTGCAAGCGGATCGGGCGTCGTTGCGGCGGGCACTGAGCTTTCTCCGCATGCGGACACGATGAGAAATGCAAACAGCGCGGTTGATGAATTGCGAAGCTTTCTCACGCGAGAGGAGGCTAGCACTGAGGCGCGCGGGATCGAATCCCTGCCCCCGCAGCGTACATTTTGGCGTCGAGTGTGCCTTTGCGCGACACGTTACGAGCGCCTGCGCGTGCGCAGTTGCTCACAAATACGCACGGGTCTCGCATAAAGGCCCTCTTATGTTACTGGCACGGCGCTCGCGATGCACGGGGGAGAGCCGCGACGTTATGCCGCTGGCCACAAGATGGAGAGCACCATGACCAAGAAGCAATCGGGGAATCGAAAGGGCCAATCACGCGGCGGCGCGAACATGGCCAAGTCCACCGTGTCAAAGGCAACCAGCGTGTCGAAGGACATCTTCGCAGCGGTCCTCAGCCCAATCGGAATTAGCGCAATGGTTGTCGCGGCGACTGCGGCACTCGGCTTCGTATTCCTGCGTCCGCGCAGCAACCGAATCTGGATCGCGAAGCAGTTCGGCGGCTTGAAGACCAAGGTCTCTGAGCTCTCGGCAAACGTCTTCCACAAAGCCGACAGCGCAGTAGGCACCGCCCGCGAGATGAGTCGTCTCGACGGCGGCAACGCTGGCAGCAACGGCTCACGCGCGCACTCGGCGTGAATTAGCTACCACGTGATGCAACTACGGCCGCCCGGGCAACTGAGTGGCCGTAGTTGTTAAAGGGGACGATCGTTTAGTTAAGAAAGTTAACGGAAGAAAGGCACAGCCCGTCTGTCAGAGCGGCGTCCGGAGCGGGCGCGGGGTGATGGCCGACACAGGGGCACTCTTGGTATGGTCGCCTCATGCAACCTCTTCGATATTCCATCAACGTGACGCTCGACGGCTGCTGTGATCATCGCGCGATGGTGCCGGATGAAGAGTTGCATCGCCGCGCGACCGAGACGATTGGGCGCGCCGACGTGCTGCTCTTTGGTCGGACGACGTACGAGATGATGGAGGCCGGTTGGCGCGAACCGTCGGAGCAGATGCCCGATTGGACGAAGCCTTTCGCCAAGACGATTGGCGCGAAGAAGAAGTACGTCGTGTCGAGTACGCTGAAGAGCGTCGATTGGAACGCGGAGCTTGTGCGCGGGGATTTGCGAGCGGCCGTTGAAGAGCTGAAGCAGCAGCCGGGTAACGGGATCGGCACGGGTGGCGTGATGCTACCGATGGCGTTGGCTGAGATGGGGCTGATCGACGAGTACGAGTTCGTGGTGCACCCGCGACTCGTCGGACATGGGCCCGCGTTGTTCGCTGGCCTCTCGAAGATCGTCGACCTGAAGCTCGTTAACCAGGTGGCGTACGGCTCGGGTGCGGTGGCGATGCAGTACGTGCCCGCTCGCAAACCGTAAAAGGGGAACGTCCCCTTTTCTAAAAGGGGAACGTCCCCTTTTTCAGCGGGGAGGTTGGAGCGCTTGCGGTGTGGTGGGTCGCTGCAGCTGAAGCTGCCACCAGCCTACGTCCCACCACGAGCCGAGCTTGAAGCCGATATCCTTGAAAAGACCGATCTGCGTGAAGCCGAGTGACTCGTGCAAGCGGACGCTCTTCTCGTTGGGTTGTGTGATGCCCGCCAGGACGTTGACCACACCTTGTTCTTTGAGCAGCGCAAACAGCGCTTCGTAAAGTTGTTTGCCTATCGCTTTGCCGTGATGCGCTCCATCCACATACACAGTTGATTCCACGGACCACTCGTACGCGCAGCGGGTTCGGTGAGCGCTCGCGTAGGCGTACCCCACGACGACGCCATCGACCTCGTATACGAGCCAGGGGAATTTTTCCGTGATCTCCTCGATACGCTTCGCGAGGGAAGGGACGCTGGGAACCTCCGTCTCGAACGTGAAGGGTGTGGATTGGACGTACGGTTTGTATATCTGAATACACTGGGCGGCGTCTTCGACTCGAATGGATCTGATCGGCACAGTCGCGCTCTTTCACTTGCTCAGCGTATCGAGCTCGCCGGAGAAAATCGCGTCAATGATTGGCGTAGGGCTCTCAACGAACGCGGTCCATGAAAAGTTGGGCAAGACGCGCAGCTCTTTGTGCTCGATGTCGTAGCTGACGAAAGCTTTGCGTTGCGTGTCCCACGAGATAGCGCCGGCCGCGCCGTAATGTTCGATTTCGCTAACGAGGGTCAGCAGAACGTGGCCTTCGTCTTCGATCTGGGTGATCTCGATCGGTGTGCAAAGCTTGATGAAGCCTATGTCCATGCTCGACCTGGTTAGTCGAATGCGTTCCACGCTCTTGCTCAGCGTCGTAAACACTTCATCTGGAAGGCCGAGAGCTTTCCACTTAGTGACCATCGCGTTCGTGTCGTGAAGAGCGGCCGGCTCGTGACTGCGTAAAAGCTCCGCGAGCTCAACATTCTTGTTGCGTAACGCGTAGTGATACGGGCGTTCGCCATAGTTATTTACGAACGCGGCGTTTGCTCCTTGCTCGAGAAGGTAGCGCACAACATCGATTCGATTTGCGCTCGCTGCAGCGGCGAGCGGAGTCGCGCGGTAAGGATAGACCATGTCGGCGACGCAGTACTCGATGTCTACGCCGCGCTCGACGAGGAGCTTTACAATGGGGAGCGACTTCGTCGAAGCGGAACGCAAGGCTTTGGGGCCGTGCAATGACAAGTCGATGCCAAGCTCGATGAGCGCTTCTGCGCCCTGCACGTTGGAGAACGCGGCGGCGAGACTGAGCGCGCTATGTCCGACATGATCGACAACGTTGATGTCGGCGCCATCGGC
Source organism: Sandaracinaceae bacterium (assembly GCA_016712745.1). Lineage (GTDB taxonomy): Bacteria > Myxococcota_A > Polyangia > Polyangiales > JADJQN01 > JADJQN01. The sequence continues at coordinate 353,709 of JADJQN010000003.1, read as the reverse complement.
GAGCAGTTTTTCAAGCGCAGCCTTCTTCCCATGGGCAGCGGCCTCGACGATTGCGGGGCGTGTGGGACTGGTCTTCGCCGAGCTCATTCAATGAAGAATATGTCCGTGCCGTGGAGTCCGAAAGGGCGTTTTATGCGCGCGGCGAACTGTTATCGCAACGTTAACTTTCTTAACTAAACGATCGTCCCCGTTTATTCTGCCGGGTGTGCTGCGATTCTTCCTTGTTTTTGTTGGGTGCATGCTCGCTGCGTGTGGTGCGGCGCCCACTATGAGTGAGAGGGCGGCGTTGCCGGAGCGCGCGTCGCCGACGTACGCGGCGCAACCGCAGGCTGCTCCCGTCGTGCAGCGGCCGGTGCGGCTGGCGTATGTTTCGGATGACCAGCGGATCGCGGATGCGATCGTGCATGCATCACCGGGTGCTCGGCGTGTGCTTGAGATGGCGCGCACGATGATCAATGACGTAACGATTGTGCGTGGGTCGTGTTGGGATTGGGTGCACGAAGTTTACACGCGGGCGCGTGGTGACACGGAGCGTGTTTTCGGTTCGCGACTGACTGGGCCTTTCGGAGACACGGCGCTCATTGAACCCGGCGATTGGATCTATTTGAACCATGTCGAAGGCGGCGGGACGCACAGCGCCATCTTTGTGGCGTGGGCCGACGAGCCGTCGCGCGTCGCACTCATGGTCAGCTATGCCGGTGGTCGATCCAACACGCCCGGGCGCTTTGGCCAGTACGATTTGAGCGCCGTCTACCGCATTATGCGCCTGAGCGATTCAGAAGTGACGCCGCCACCGCCACGAAGGCAGCATCGACATCACTCGCAGTAAGCGATCGAGTCTGTCACAGCTCGGGCATCGCATTCACTGCGCAGCGGCGTGTCGATCAGCGAGACGTCAGTGAGATGGTCGACCTGACCTCGAGCGACTCGGTGACCCGCCCGCTTAAGTAATCGCCGTTTCGACTCGCTCTGACCCGCTGCGATCTAGCCTGCTTGGGGGTGAGTATGTAACTGTGCCGCCATGCGGTGGGCACATTTCCTGGTCGTCCTGTGGTTTGGGTTTGCCAGCGTGGCGTGCGGGCGCGTCGGTTATGACGGGATCGGACCCACCGATTCGGATGCCGGAATCGACCAAGGTAGCGACGCGTTTGTTATGGATGGCGGGGCTGACGACTTGGCCAGCGACTTGGGTGCTGCCGTCGACGCGGGCAGCGATCTTGGCGACGACATGGGAATGCCAGGGGTGCTGGTATCGGCAACGTCGGGCCTCGTGACCACAGAGATGGGCGGAAGCGCGACCTTCACACTTTCACTCGAGGCAGCTCCGACGGCCAATGTGACTATCGCGCTTAGCTCAAGTGATGAAGGGGAGGGCACCGTTGCGCCGGCGTCGGTCGTGTTTACTCCGCTCGATTGGAACGCGTTGCATACCGTCACCATTACTGGCGTCGACGATTCGATTGCCGACGGTTCGGTCAGCTACACCATCGTGACGGGCGCCGCTGTTAGCAGCGACGTTCGCTACTCCGGTCTCAACGCGGACGACGTGTCCGTGATCAATACGGATGACGAGACGCCAGGCGTGACCGTTGTGCCGACGTCCGGGCTTGTCACCGCGGAGAGCGGCAGCACCGATACGTTCACTGTCGTGCTAAACGCGGAGCCGGTTGCGAGTGTAACGATCTCGCTTGTGAGCGATCTGCCAACGGAAGCGAGTGTCGCGCCGGCAACGCTAACGTTCACAACGACGAACTGGGCAGCCGCTCAGACCGTCACTGTTACGGGCGTCGATGACTCGCGTGTCGATGGGGATGTCGCGTTTACGATCGAAAGCACTGCGGCAAGCACAGATACGGGCTACGACGGAATCGCAGTATCCGACGTTGCCGGAACAAACCAAGACAACGACATGGCCGGCATCACGGTTACGCAGACCTCGCCCCTGACTACCGACGAGGCTGGTGCGACCGCCACGTTTACTGTGCAGCTCGTGTCGCAACCTGCTGCAGACGTACAGATCGCGCTCGAGAGCACGGACACCACAGAGGGCGATGTCTCGTCGAGCTCGATTGTGTTCACCGCGAGCAACTGGAACGTGCCGCGAGTCATCACGGTGACGGACCAAAACGACGACGTTCAGGACGGCGATCAAATGTACGAGGTCAACGTCGGTCCATCGACGAGCGCCGATCCGGAGTACGCAGGCCTAAGTGAAGCGCCTCTCATGCTTGTGAACGACGACGACGACACGGCTTCGTACACGCTCACTCCGAGCTCGGGTCTCGTGACGACGGAGGCGGGCGGCACGGCAACGTTCGAAGTGGCGATTACGTCAGAACCGGTGGCGAGCGTCATCTTCAGCCTTTCGAGCTCGGACGCCTCGGAAGGAGTGGTCTCTCCCACGACCCTCACGTTCAACCGATTCAACTGGCCCTACCCGCAGACGGTCACACTCACGGGCGTCAACGATGCGCTCGCCGATGGCGATATCGCATACCGAGCGGACCTCTTCGTGATTTCGGCAGACTCAAACTACGCAGCGCTTGCGCCGGGCTCAGTGCTTCTCACCAACACAGACGATGAATCTTCGGGCGTCACGGTGTCGCCTACCTCGGGCCTCGTCACAACGGAAGCTGGGGGCACAGCAACGTTCACGGTTGTTCTGAACGCTCAGCCGACCGCGAGCGTGAGTATCGGGCTGAGCTCCGATACATTGTCCGAAGGAACTGTGGCGCCCGCATCGCTTACGTTCTCGACGGTCAACTGGGGGACGCCGCAGACGGTGACTGTCACCGGCGTGAACGACTTCGTTGCGGACGGAATGCGCGCATATGAGATTGTTACTGCGGCGTGCACGAGCGCCGATCTTAGTTACAACGGCATCAATCCGGCGAACGTCTCGGTGTCGAACACAGACAACGATGCGGTCGGAATCACTGTCTCGCCCTTGAGCATCAACGCGCCGGAAGGCGGGGCTGCGGGAACATTCACGGTTGTTCTCACGTCGCAACCGACGGCGAACGTGACCATTCCGGTGCACCTCGCTTCAATCGCGCAAGGCAGCATCGCGCCGGCCTCACGCACGTTCACCACGGGAAATTGGAACGTCCCACAAAGCTTTACGGTGACTGCTGTCGATGATGCGTTGACCGATGGCACATTTGTTAACACCGCGTTCACCGATGCCGCAACATCGACCGACATCGCTTACGGCGGCTTCGATGCCGATAACGTTGTCGTCAATCACTTCGACAATGATGCAGCAGGCATCGTTGTGACGCCGACGTCGGGGCTTGTCACGACCGAGGCCGGCGCAACAGCCTCGTTCACGGTCGCTCTCACCGCTCTTCCGAGTGCCGACGTCACCATCAACCTTGCGAGCAGCAACGCTGCCGAAGGTACTGTGCTTCCTGCCAGTCTCACGTTCACCACGTTGAACTGGAATACGCCACGCACCGTGACCGTCACCGGTGTCGATGACTTTGTCGACGATGGAAACGTCGCATACACGATCGTCACTTCTTCGGCGTCGAGCAGCGATGGAACTTACAACGGGCTCGCAGTCGCAGATGTCGCTGTCTCCAATACAGACAATGACTCCGTTGGCGTCACAATCATGACGGGACTTCTTCAAACTACCGAGGCCGGGGCTGGCATTACGCAGTTCACGTTGCGGCTGAATTCGCAGCCCACAGCGGATGTGACCATCTACGTTGCGAGCAATGATCTGACCGAAGGCACCGTGTCTACGGCGATGCTCACCTTTACGACCATGAACTGGAGCGCACCCCAGACGGTCGTCGTCACGGGCGTCGATGACGCCGTCGCAGATGGCAATATGGCATACCAAATCGTCCTTACCGGCGGCATCAGCGGGGACGTTCTCTATTCCGGCATCAATCCGGCCGACGTGGGCCTGACGAACATCGATGACGACGGGGCTGTCGTTACGGTCTCGCCAACATCTGGGCTTGTCGTAAGTGAGGCGGGAACAACGGCCACCTTCAGTATCGTTCTAGGCTCGCAGCCGACTGCCAACGTGACCATTTCGCTCTCTACATCGGACGCGAGCGAAAGTTCTGTATTGCCCACCAGTGCGACCTTCACGACAGCGAACTGGGCGACTCCACAGATCTTCACGGTGACCGGCGTGAACGATGTTCTGCTGGACGGTCCGATTGCGCATTCAATCGTCACGGGTGCGTGCGTCAGCTCGGACGCGAATTACAACGGTCTGAATCCCTCGAACGTCGGTGTTACAACAACCGATGACGACACTGCCGGAATCAGCGTATCGCCAACCTCGGGCCTGTACACGACCGAGGCAGGTGCAACTGCGACGTTCTCCGTCTACCTAACGGCAGGTCCTTCGACGACCGTCACAATCAGTCTCAGTTCGTCGAACCCTGCTGAGGCTCAGCCCTCACCTTCAGTGCTGATGTTCACGCCCGTGAACTATGCAACGCCTCAGACGGTCACCGTCACTGGTATTGACGACCCGCCGACCGATGGTGATCAAGTCGTTACGATAATCACGGCGCCAGCGATGAGCGGGGACCTATATGCGGGTCTCGACGCTGCGGACGTATCCGTGACCAACATCGACGACGAGCCTCAGCGCACCGTGAGCTGCGATAATACCTACGTGCCGCGCGGCGGGCTGAGCCCGTTCCAGACTGCAACCTCGGCAAACGGGCGCTACGTTGTGTTCAACTCGTCGTCGTCAAACCTTGTGGCAGGCGACACGAACGGAAGCACCGACGTGTTTCTGCGCGATCGCGTTGCCCACACCACAACACGCGTCAGCACGACCGGCGCGGGCGCGCAAATCCCAGCAAACAGCCAGCTTGGCGCGCTCTCCGACAATGGCCGCTACTTGTGTTTCGCGACGACCTACAGTCTCGCGGGCGATGATACCAACTCAGTGCACGACATCTACTTGAAAGATCTGATGACTGGCTCAGTTGCACGTGCCTCGCTTTCCTCGACCGGTGCGCAACTTTCGGAAGCGTCTTTGCTCTGCGATGTATCGGACGACGGGCGCTACGTCGCGTTCGCGAGCACGGCAGTTGCTGTCCCCGGCTCTGACGAACTCCCTGCCGCGTACACCGACGCCTTCGTACGCGATATGATGTTGGGCACGACGGCGTGGGCGAGCCGCAGTATCGTTGGCAACCCCGATGGCGTGACTTCAAACCTCACTATGACGCCCGACGGGCGCTACCTCGCGTTTGACACAGCGGCTTCGTTGGTTGGCTACGAGGCACTGGATTCCGCTGCGTTCGATGTCTATCGCTACGACATCTTGATGGACGTGCCTCTTCTGATCAGTTTCAGAAGCGACAACACAAGGGCAGCGATCGGTGGTTCGTACGGCGCGTCGATTTCGGCGAGCGGCCGTTACGTGGCATTCCACAGCAGCTCGAGCCAAGTCGTCGCCGGCGACACCAACGGATACAGCGACATATTCGTGCGCGATACAATGACGAGCACCACGACTCGGGTGAGCGTTTCGTCGGCCGGCGCGCAGGCGACCGAGAGGTCGATGTACCCGTCGATTTCTTCGGACGGCCAAGTCGTATCGTTCGCCTCGCTCGCGACCAACTTGGTGGCCGGCGATACCAACGGTTTTCAAGACATATTCGTGCGCAAGGTCGCGACTTCGAGCACGCTTCTTTTGTCGCGATCACCGGCGGGAGTCATTGGTAACGCGATCTCAGGTGACTACTCATCAATGTCCGCCGACGGGACAATCGTGTCTGTTGTTAGCTACGCGACCAATATGATTCCCAACGACACGAACGGGGCGGCGGACGTCTTTGCGTTTCAAGTTCCATAGGTACCCTCGTGACTGATCTTGCCGACATTCGTAGTTACAACGCAGCCCAAGAAGGGGCGAACAAGAAGATCTGTAACGCGCTTCTAAAAGAAGTTCGTCGTGGTTTGCCCGATGCCGAGTTCAAGATTTGGCATCGCCACCCGGTGTGGTTTCTCGACGGCAATCCCGTCGTGGGCTACGCGGTGCGCAAGAACAGCGTTTGTCTTTTGTTCTGGAGCGGCCAGTCGTTTGATGAGCCAGATCTAGCGCCTGAAGGAAGCTTCAAGGCCGCAGAAGCCAACTACACATCAGCCGGCGAGGTCGATGCGAAAGCCATCAGTCGTTGGCTAAAAAAGGCACGCACGATTCAATGGGACTACAAGAACATCGTGAAGCGTAAGGGCAAGCTCGTCCGTCTCACTTAAGGTGTCGGCGGGCCTTGGTCGTCGTCGGCCCACGCGTTGAGCTTTTCTTTGAGCTTGGCTTCGGCTTTCGAGCCCACGGCGTCCCAGTCGTCAGTCGGCTCGCCTTCGGCCCACGCACGAATTTCGCGCTGCAGCTTGCGCTCGACCTTCTTGCCGATCTCGACCCATTCCCGATGACTGTGTGTGTCAGGTACAGCTTTGCGTCGCGAGGAGTGTGCACCGCCGCCAGAGATGCAAGCGAGGCCGAGTACGAATCCGAAATCGTACCAGCCGCCCGCGTTGTGGACTTCGTACACACGAACTTGGTCGCTGAAGAGACTGATCACGAGAGTCACCCACGCAATCGCTCCATGCCATAGTCCCATCCAGAAACCCGCGGGAGCGTGCGCTGTGAACTGGGGATCGCCTGCCGCGCAACCCACGGCGAGCGCTGGCAGAAGGACGCACGCGACCAGAATACTTGCGTTGCGAACGGAACTCCGTTGCTCGAAGTGCATGATCGCACGACAAGCAAAGCGTATGCCGCACCCAATGAACGACCGCCTGCGTGCGAATCTGCTAGCTCGTTGCGGACGCTCGCAACAAGCGCGCGCATATTTTGCGTGCTAGCGCAGCCGATGAGCGCCCATGTCTCTATACGGCGACGGATTAATCCTCCCGCTCGCGGGCTGCCGACCTTGACACGCGCGCGCGCGCCGAGGAGCATCCGCTCCGCATAGCGAGTCAGCCGTGCGCAGGGGAGATATCGTCCATGTTTAAGCAATCCACTTGGGGCTTCGTTTTCGTTGTTGGACTACTTGCAGGTTGCGGCGACGAACGCACGCCTGGACCGGGCACCGACGGCGGAAACTCCGACAGTGGGATGGGCGTCGACCTCGGACGGCCCGTTGACATGGGACGCCCCGTCGATATGGCGCGCGCGGACATGGCCGACGTCGATATGACAGACGTCGACATGGGCGCGGTCATGGATGGCGGCAGCGAAGATCTTGGCATTGCGATGGACGGCGGGCGCAGCGATGGCGGCCTTGAGAGTACCGTCGAAGCATGTATGGACGGCATCGACAACGATGGCGACCGCTACATCGATTGCAACGACTTCAATTGCTGCAGCCTTGTGACGTGCGGAGTTGGCACCTCCTGCAACCGCGCCGATGGCGGAGCGCGTGACGGCGGATCGCGTGACGGCGCGATCTCGTGCTTGAGCGACGAGATGCTCTGCTCGGGCGTATGCGTGAAGACCGACATCGACACCGCGAACTGCGGCGCCTGCGGCAACCCGTGCGAGACGGGCGAGGCCTGCGTTGACGGAACGTGCGGTGCGCTAAGCTGCACCGGCGACCTCACTGCCTGCGGCAGCGCTTGTGTGGATACCGATAGCGATCCCGCGAACTGCGGTGGCTGCGGCAACACATGCACGGTTACCGATATGTGTGCGAGTGGGGCCTGCGTGACCGCGTGTCCTTCGCCCAATACTCTTTGCTCAATCACGGTCGAGAGCTCGACTGTCACGATGTGCGTGAACACGGCCACTAACGCGGCAAACTGCGGCGCGTGCAACACGCCCTGCCGCGCCGACCAAGTGTGCGATGGCGGCATGTGCGAGTGCGCGTCGGGCCGCATGGATTGCTCCGGTGCATGTGTCGATGCAACGACCGACTCGGCGAACTGCGGCGGCTGCGGCGATGCCTGCGGCGCCGGCCAAAACTGCGTGGATTCAATGTGCGTGTGCGGCACAGACGAAATGCTTTGTGGCGATGTCTGCGTAAACACGCAGAGCTCACACGACAACTGCGGCGGCTGCGGCGATGCTTGCAGCCCGACTGAATCGTGCGGCTCAGGCACCTGCACCTCGATTTGCGCGGGGATGCCCGGCACGACGGCGTGCGGCACCGAGTGCGTAAACACAGCAACCGACAACGCGAATTGCGGCGGCTGCGGCGTCACGTGCGGAAGCAACGCGACGTGCTCTTCGAGCCGGTGCGTTCCGACGAACGACACGCGCACGAACGCTATCCCGCTCAATCTTGCGACGCACCCGGCGGAGCAAACCTACACGGGCAGCAACGTGAACGCTGACGCGGACGGCAACTCGAGCTGCCTCTGCGATAACATCCACGGCGTCTGGTATTCGTTCACGGTCGCGACCGGCGGCGAAGTCGTTTACTTCGACACGTTCGGATCGGGTTTCGATACCTCGCTCAGCTTGCGCAACTCGACCGGCGGCTTTATCACCGATTCGGGCTCAAACCACGTCTGCAACGACGACGCGGATTGCACAGCATCGGGCGAGATCGACGTTGAATCACAGCTTGCGCGCTCGCTCTCTGCGGGTACGTACTACGTGGTCGTGGATGGTTGCTCGACCGGCACCTTCACGCTTCACGTCCAGCACTTCCCGCGCTCGCTTTCGAGCTACGTGTACGACACGGCGCTTACGGGCTCGGGCAACACGAGCACCTACCTCATCGGTTCGTCGGCAAGCGTGGCTGAGTGCACGGGCGTGGGCGATTCGGGCGAAGACGCACGTTGGTTCCTCACCTGTTCAGCAAGCGCGACTCAGACGTTCAGCTTGTGCGGGACAGATGGCGGATCGTGGACGCAAGGCGGCGGAACGTACTCGTTCGACCCGGAGCTCTACATTTACAGCGCGCAGAACGCCTCGACCGTTCAGTGCAACGACGACGGCGGCTCAGGCTGCGGCGCGACCGACAATGCAGCATCGACCTACGGCCCGCGCCTCAGGGCAGTAACTGCAGGTCGCGGCCTCAACGTTGTGTACGTGGACGAACGCAACAACACGTCGGGCCTCACGTACACGTTGCACTACTCCGTCTCGCGATAGGCCGCGTCTGTTGAAGGGGACGATCGTTTAGTTAACAAAGTTAAGGGGATTTGTTTATCCGCGCCCCGATCGTCCAACGGCCCGCTTCGCTAAAGACCGGCCGGTCTTCTTCTTTGAAGAACCGGTCTTTGATGCAACCGCGCTTCCGCATGGCTAAGAGCAAGCACCATCAAGGTGGTCTTGCGGGTTACGAACCGCGCGAAGCGCTCGCGCTGCCGACGAGCAACGAGATCCTATTGGCGGGAAACGCGGTTGCGGTCAATCCGACCATCGCGGGAACGAAGAGCGAGGACGCGGCGATTCTCGAAGCTTATGGCGCTCGCGTGATCACGGAGATGCGTGACTGGCCAGTGGCCGAAATCGAGCTGCAAACAGGGACGATCGTTTAGTTAACAAAGTTAAGCGGATAACTTTGTTAACTAAACGATCGTCCCCACGATCGATCTGTGAGCGCCTGCGGAGGTCTAGCGCTTGCTGTGCGGCGGGGGCATCTCGTGGGGGTGGCCATCGATTCGCGCTTGCAACTGGATAACGCGTTCGCGCAGCGAGAGGGCTGCACCCAGCGCCTCTTGCGAGAAGTCGTGCCACGCATGCTCGAGCGACGCTAAGCTCGGCTCAATCTTCGCCCATTCATCTTTCGCATCCATCGAAGCGAGGTGCATGCGAACGCGCAACTCATCACGAACACGCGTGAGCTCATCGCGAATGTTTTCGATCGTCACTCGGTGCTGATCTTTGTTCTCGGTGGTCATTGACTACTCCTAGCGGGTGGCTACATCGCCGTGTTCCATCGCGACGAACCAACTCGCAGATTGCAAACTCTTGCCCAACGCGAATGCGATGAGCAGAAGGAACGTCATCGTCGCGACCCAACCAGGCCCAAGGGCTGTGCGACTGGGTAGAACATCCGCGTTGCTAGTCGTAGTTACGGGCATTTCGCTTCGCTCCTGGCACGGGCCAGTGCACGCGGCATGCCATGAAAGAATCGCGCGATTCGACGCCGGTTCACGCGCAGCGAAGGATGCGCAAAAGGCAGCACGCGCAAGAACTGCGCGTAGCCTTCACGGGCGCGCGGCGTTGTACTCGAGATCGACGAGTTCAAGGCGCGCGTACGGGAACTCCGTGCCGTGCATGTTCCACGAGACCGTCGCGCTCGCGACGAGGTGGCGTCCATTGAACTCGCCGTAGCGTTCGACTGGGGTTGACCATGGATAGAGAGTGAAGGTCTTTCCGTCCACGGATTGGTAGCGGTCGTGCGACACAAAGCCCACAAGCTCCCCGCGTTCGTTGAATGTGAGTACGGCGCTGATCGTGACTGGCCCGTGGCGGAACCACGCGCGAACCGAGTGCGCGTCGATCTCCTCCCAGCGAATGTTTGGGTCGATGAGGGTTGCGGGCGCGAAGAGACACATGTCGTTGAACATGGTCACGGTCTCGCTTTGGTTCATCTCGTGGCCGCTTGCTCGAAACGCTTCAAACACCGATGCCACCATCACGCGCATCGTCGCAGCCTCTCCGATGTACGTGTGTAGGGCATCGAAAGGAACTCCAAAGCGTGCGCCACGAACGAAGAAGATACGGGCGGGCGTGTCGAAGAAGTTCTCCTGCACAACGTCAACGTTCATCCACGGCGCGTCGGGCGAGTTGCGCAACGTCCCCCGCAACCGCGCATGGAAGCTGCGCACACGTGCGTTGCCGACCGACTTGGTTACGCGCAGGTATCGCTGCACTTGTGGTGGCAAGTGCGCAATCTCGGATTCGCCTACGAAGCTGACGAGAGCTCGTGTGCGACGCGCTTCGCACTCCCGTTTGTAGATCGATTGCAGGCTTGCGTGTCGCTGGTCGAGCAGCGACACGGCGAGCGGAACCAGAACGACGAGGTTTGCGAGCGTTCCCCATTTAGCGTCCGCAAAGCTCATGATGATTACGACTTGAGATGCGAGCAAAGCGACGCTGGCGGGTATCCACCACCGTGCCGAGGATTGGAAAAGCATGACGCTCGTCGTGATCCAAAGCAGTGCGGCGAGCAGCCAGACTGTGCCCCACCCAGCTGAGATCGGGAGGCTCATCGGCAGCTTTGCAGCAAACCCAAAGGCCTTGGCCACGCCGATGAAGTGGATCAACCCGTGAACGAGAACGAAAACAGCGAATGCGATTTGCATAGGCGATGGGCGCGGGCCGGCTACGCGAGGAGCATACCCCCGTCGACGACGATGGAAGCTCCAGTCATGTAGCTTGCTGCGGAAGACGCGAGGAAGATGACAGCGCCACTGATGTCGTCCGGCACGCCCATGCGCCGCATTGGAATCTTGGTCTGAGTAAAGTGGTCCATCATTTCTTTCATCTGCTCAGCGGTCATCTTGCTGCCGGCGAGCGGACGGCTCGTGCCCTCGGTCGTAACTCCGCCCGGAAGAACCGCGTTGACGCGCACGCCGTGCACGGCCATCTCCAGTGCGAAGCTGCGCGTAAACATCAAGACGCCACCTTTGGATGCATCGTACGCGGCAAGGCCGATCATCGATGGATGAACACTGTCGACCGATCCGATGTTAATGATCGAACCTTGCGTCTTTTGCGCAACGAGCTGCTTTCCCACCGCCGCGCTCATAAAGGCGAGGCCGCGAAGGTTGGTGCGGTAGACGCGATCGAAAACGTCCGGCGAAATTTCGAGCATCGGCACCTGCGGAAAGATTCCTGCGTTGTTCACGAGCGTTGTAACAGAGCCAAAGCTTGCGACACACTTCGCAACGGCTTGCGCGCCCGCGTCGTCAGCACCGATATCTACCGCAAGCCACGCTGAACGGCCTTTGCCCTTGAGCCCGTCGGCCGCGATTCGCACAGCGTTTTCGTCGCGATCGACGAGCAGCACGTTGGCTCCGCCTTCGACAAAGCGGCGCGCAATGCCAAGGCCGATGCCCATGGCGCCGCCGGTGACGATTACATTCTGGCCTTCGATATCGAATGAGTTGAGCGCGGTCATGATGTCTCCTCGGTTTCAAGAGGGGGCAGTGCAGGGTGCGTGCCAAGGAATGGCCTGCTCGTTGCTAAGGGCCATCGCGGAGGAATGATGGAGCGCTCCGGCAAGCAACTGATCGACGCGACACGGCCCTTTGCGGTGGAGGAGGTCGCCAAGACCTGGACCCAAACTGCGCTTACCTTTGGCGGCCTTGGCCTATGCCTGGTGGCGGCCTCGGGAGCGCTCGCGCCATGGATGCCGCTTCGCATTTTCGCGAGCGTGATGGCTGGCATCTTTATCGTGCGCGGATTCATCGTCTACCACGATGCGATGCACGGCGCCGTTTTTCGCGGCCGTTCGCTGCAGGCACGGGCAGGGCGCGTGCTCATGCGTGTCTATGGCGTGCTTGTACTCACGCCTCCCAATACGTGGAGACAAACGCACAATTACCATCACGCGCACACGGCGAAGATCGTGGGATCTCACGTCGGCTCGTACCCCGTGATGACGGTGCAAATGTACCGGAACGCAACGCCCGTCCAGCGCTTCATGTATCGTGCGGTGCGTAATCCGATCACGATGCTCTTCGGCTACGCGACAATCTTCATTTATGGAATGTGCGTCCATCCATTTCTGCGAAATCCACGAAAAAACTGGGATTCCGCGCTTGCTCTGGTCCTGCACATCGCGTTTGCCGCGCTGATGATTCGCGCGCTGCCATTCGTTGATTACGCACTTCTCTCTTTGGTCCCGCTGATGGTGGCGTTCGCGCTGGGATCCTACCTTTTTTACGCGCAACACAACTTTCCTGGGATCGTGCTTCAGCCGCGCGATCAGTGGGAATACACGCGCGCTGCGTTGCACTCCTCCAGCTATCTTCACCATGGAAAGCTCGTGAGCTGGCTCACCGGTAACATCGGATACCACCACGTGCATCACGTAAATGCGGCGATTCCGTTTTACCGCTTGCCTGCGGCCATGGCCACGATTCCGGAGCTTCAGCATCCACACGAAACATCGCTTTGGCCGCGCGACGTGATGGCTTGCTTACGCCTGGCTCTTTGGGATCCCGACGCCCAGCGCATGGTTGGTTACGAGAGCTTGGGGCCGCGCACGTGACGCGCAAGATCTGCGCGTCCGCGCAAAATGAGCACGCTTAGAGGGCATCGACGCGATGATTCGTGCGCTGCCGGTGGTGGCGCGAATCCTGCTCTCAAGGGCGCGGAGGCGTTCATTCTACTCGAGGAGCACAGCACCATTCTCGCCATGCCGGCCCAGGCGTGCGCGCACTGCGGAACATCGGTGGTTGCGCAGGCCGCACCGGCGTTCTGCTGTGATGGCTGCCGTGTTGTCTACGCGCTCCTGCACGAGCAACGCCTTACTCGCTATTACGCGCTCGGCGGCGGAGCAGGCACACCTGTCTCAAGTTCGAATCGGCGCGACCACAAATGGCTTGAGGCTACCGCTGCGCAACTGCAGCACGAAGGCAGCGCTCTCACGCATATCGCGCTCGATGTGCAGGGCCTGCATTGCAGCGCGTGCGTCTGGCTTATGGAGGAGCTCTTTCGCCGCGCGGAAGGGGCGGGAAGCATCCTCGTCAATCCCGCACTCGGCACTGTCGCCATTACTGCGTCACCAACGTTTGACGTGCGAAGGTTCGTCGGCGACATCGAATCCTTCGGATACGTTTTTGGGCCGGCGCTAAAGCAAGCGCAAGAAGGCTCGCGCGACAACGGCCTTCTCCTGCGCATGGGCATCTGCGTTGCGCTCACGATGAACGCCATGGTGTTCGCGCTGGCCATTTACCTCGGCCTGCGCAGCGGCCCGACGTACGAGTTGATGCACGCAGCCGGGTACGCGCTCTCATGCATCGCCGTGGCCGTTGGCGGAAGCGTGTTCTTTGCGTCTGCGTGGAGAGCGCTGCGGCGTGGCGTATTGCATATGGATGCACCCATCGCCCTCGGGATCGCGCTCGCCTTTCTAGGGTCAACGTGGTCCTTCTTCTGGGGCGACAAGAGCGCATCCTACTTCGATACCATCACGACCTTCATTACGCTGATGCTGGTCGGGCGCTGGCTTCAGGAGCGCGTCCTCGCTAAGAATCGCCAAAGCCTCCTTGCCGACGACGGCGTCGACAGCCTCTTCGTGCGACGCGTCGCAGGCTCGCAGGTCGAGCTTGTTCGCTGCCGAGACGTACGCGCAAACGACGAACTATTGCTCGCGGCTGGGGACCTCGTACCGGTGAACTCACAGCTCCTTGACGAGGAGGCCTCAATTTCGCTCGACTGGATCTCCGGCGAAAGCGCTCCGCGCGCCTACAAGGCGGGTGCTTTGTTGCCGGCCGGCGCTTTCAACGCTGGAAGCACGGCCGTGCGCGCAAAAGCTACGACCACCATCGAAGAGTCTCCGCTTGTCGCGCTGCTGCACAGTCCGATGACGCGGGCCGTCGATGGCGCGAGGACCAGCATTTGGTGGCAGCGCCTAGCGCGGTATTACGTGTGGGGCGTACTCGTCATCGCGTCGGCCGGCGGCCTCGCCTGGTACATCGCGACCTCAAACGGCGCGCGCACTCTCGACGTGATGACCGCCATCTTGGTGGTCACTTGCCCATGCGCGCTCGGCATTGCGACCCCACTCGCATATGAGTTCGTGCAGGCGGGCCTGCGGCGGCGCGGCTTGTTCGTTCGCACCGCAACGTTCTTGGATCGCGCTCGCGAGGTTAGTCAGATCGTGCTCGACAAGACCGGCACGCTCACCTCAGGCGCATTGGCCCTCGCGGCAACGGACGGCATCGACGCGCTGTCGCCCGACGAACGCAACCTCCTCTATAACCTTGTTGTACGCAGCACCCATCCGAAGAGCCTCGCCGTGGCCACGGCGCTACGAGACCGCGGCGTGCATTTCGAACCGCTCGAGAGCTTTACGGAGATTCCTGGCGCGGGCCTTCTTTGCCGTTGGCGAGGCCAGGAGGTTCGTTTTGGCGCTGCGGGGTGGGCAGCGAACGAGGCGCTCGGCGACGACTTGGTCTTTGCCTTTGACGGCAAGCCACGCCTGCGGCTGCAAACCTGTGAAGCGCTTCGCCCGGATGCCAAGCAAGAAATAGAGGCGCTCGCCCGGGACGGTTACGAGATGTGGATCGTCAGCGGCGATACGACAGCGCGCGTCCAAGAGACGGCGCGCATTTTGCGCGTCCCCGTAGATCATGCATTTGCCGAGTGCTCTCCCACAGACAAGGCTGCCTGGCTGCGCGCTCACGACCGCCGTAATACGTTGATGGTTGGCGACGGCATCAACGATAGCCTCGCAGTGTCACAGGCTTGGTGCGGCGGTACTCCGGCCGTGGATCGGCCATTCATGCCCGCGCGCTCGGACTTCTACTTCACCACCGCAGGGCTTGCGCCCATCCGCACCGCACTGCGCGCGGCCCGCGCCTTGCACAGGGTTACGCGGAGAAATCTGGTGTTCGCCATCGCCTACAACGCTTTCGCTATCGCGCTTTGCCTTATGGGCGTGATGCGTCCGTGGCTTGCGGCTGTGCTGATGCCAGCGAGCTCACTCGTAGTCATCGCTTCGACCATCGCTTCGCTCTCCTCGCGGAGCCGCTTATGGAAGTAATCATGCTCACCGTTTTCGTGAGCCTGTGCCTTGTGGCATGCAGCGTGCTTCTGCTCGCGGTCACACTTAAGTATCGAACGCAAGACCACGCCGAACGTCTCGCGCTTCTTCCCATGGACGATGAGACGAAAGTCTCGCAACAGGACTCGGAGCAAAGCTGATTGGAAAAGACGCACATCACGTACAACGACAAGATCTCGCGGCAGTTCGTCGCGGCCTCGGTCGGTTGGGGCATCGTCGGAATGTTGGTGGGCGTTATCGTCGCGCTGCAACTCTCGTTGTGGCAGGCGAATCTCGGGCCCTATCTAACATTTGGGCGCTTGCGACCCTTGCACACAAACGCGGTCATCTTCGCGTTCGTCGGCAACATGCTCTTCGCGGGTATTTATTACTCAACTCAGCGCCTTCTGAAGGTGCGCATCGCATCGGACCGCCTGGCTGCATTTCACTTCTGGGGTTGGCAAGCGATCATCGTGGCGGCGGCTCTCTCGCTGCCCCTCGGCTTTACGCAGGCGAAGGAGTACGCCGAGCTTGAGTGGCCGATCGATCTGGCGATCGCCGTCGTTTGGATCGTCTTTGCGGTCAACTTCTTTTGGACGCTGGCGCGCCGCAATGAGAAGCATCTCTACGTAGCCATCTGGTTTTACATCGCCACGATCATCACCGTTGCGGTCTTGCACGTCATCAACAGTCTCGCGATTCCCGTGGGCCCCTTCAAGAGCTACTCGATCTTCGGTGGCGTTCAGGACGCGCTCGTTCAATGGTGGTACGGCCACAACGCGGTGGCGTTCTTCCTGACGACGCCTGTCCTCGGCATCATGTATTACTTCTTGCCGAAGGCCGCTGATCGACCGGTCTTCTCCTACCGTCTCTCGATCATTCACTTCTGGGCGCTCGTCTTCATCTACATCTGGGCTGGCCCGCATCATCTTCTCTACACCGCTCTGCCCGACTGGGCGCAGACACTCGGAATGATCTTCAGCGTCATGCTCTGGGCCCCGAGCTGGGGCGGCATGCTGAACGGCTTGCTTACGTTGCGCGGCGCGTGGGATCGCGTGCGCATCGATCCGGTGCTCAAGTTCTTTGCGGCGGGCGTGACGTTCTACGGCATGGCCACGTTTGAAGGACCGCTGCTTTCGATCAAAAGCGTCAGCAGCCTCGCGCATTACACCGATTGGATTATCGGCCACGTGCACGCAGGCGCGCTCGGCTGGAACGGCTTCATGGCGGCCGGCATGTTCTACTGGATGGTGCCGAGGCTCTACGGCAAAAAGCTTTACTCTGTTTCTGCCGCCAACATGCACTTCTATCTCGGCACGGTGGGCATCCTCCTCTATGTCATTTCGATGTGGGTCTCCGGTGTCACGCAAGGCCTGATGTGGCGCGCGACCAACGCTTCGGGTGGCCTGTCGTACCCGAACTTCCTCGAGACGGTGATTGCGCTTCGTCCGATGTACTGGACTCGCCTCATCGGCGGCACCCTCTATCTCGTCGGCATGATCATGATGGGTTGGAACCTTTGGAAGACCGCCCGGAGCGGACAGGCCGTCGACGAAGGTACCGACGTTGTCATCGAAACGCCGGTTGCCGATGCCTCGCAGCCCAGCTGGTCGTCCATTCTTCTTGGCCGGCCCGTGATGATCGTCTCGATCGTTGGAGTCTTGCTGGGCGCAGTCGCTATCGTGAATGCGCTTGCGGCAACCTTCATCATCGTCCTGGCTTTCGGCGTGGCATTCATCGGTACGATTGCTTTGTCGACTGGCGACAAGAGCAAGCCGGCGTGGCATCGACTCTTAGAAGGCCGCGCCCTTTTGTTCACAATCCTGGCGCTCATCGCGGTGCTCATTGGCGGCGTGGCGGAAATCGTACCGTCCATCATCGTCGGCTCGGCAGCACGTCATACAACGACCACGACTCCATACTCGGGGCTCGAGCTTGAAGGGCGCGATGTCTACCTTCGCGAGGGCTGCTACACCTGCCACTCGCAAATGATTCGTCCGCTCGCGTGGGAGACCGCGCGCTACGGCGAGCCATCGACGCCGGACGACTCCATTTTCGACCACCCGTTTCAATGGGGTTCCAAGCGCACCGGACCTGACCTCTCGCACGTGGGTACGAAGTATTCGTATCTTTGGCACTGGCAGCACATGCGCGACCCGCGTGCGACCTCACCGGGTTCCAACATGCCTTCCTATGCGCATCTCGCAAGCGAACGCGTAGATTTCGCGAGCCTCGCCGACCACATGACAGGCATGCGCATCGTCGGTGTTCCATACACCGATACACAAATCGCCAATGCCGCCACCGATGCTCGTGCGCGCGGCCGTGAGATTAGCGCAGCGCTGCTCGCGGACGGGCATGTGCGCGCAGCCCCCGACACGGAGCTTGTGGCGTTGATCGCGTACCTACAGCGCTTGGGTCATCCAACGGGCGTTACCCTCCCGGGCGCTGCGCCGGGCCCGTCCACGCCGATCGCAAACACGCAAGCCGAGGCACCATGAGCACCATCGCGCATCATTTCTATACCGAGAGTCCGCTCCTCTTTCTGCCCTTGGTGGCGTTGCTGATATTCGTCGGCGTATTCGCCGCAGTTTCGATACGCGCAATGACTGCGTCGCGGGACTCTCTCGACGCCGCGGCGCGCTTACCGCTCGAATCGGACAAGGACGGCACCCATGAGTGAGCAACACGAAACAGATCCGGTCGCAGGACCGATCCTCCACGTCTACGACGGGATTCGCGAGGCAGACAATCGGCTTCCGCGCTGGTGGTTGCTGACGTTCTACGGCTCGATCGTATTTGCCGCTTTGTATTGGTTCTACTACCAGGGCTACAAGATTTCGCCCGAGCCCCTCGCCGCGTATCAAGAGGAAGCGGCGGCTGCCGCAGCGCGCACCGGCCGACCTCTTTCAAACGCCGAGCTAAGCGCCATGGTCGCCAATCCGGCGATGGTGAACGCAGGCAGTCGCCTGTTCGCACAGAACTGCGTCGTTTGTCACGGAGACCACGCTGAAGGAAAGATCGGTCCGAACCTCACCGACGATTTCTGGGTACACGGCGGTCAGCCAACGCAAGTCTGGGCGACGATCAAAGATGGAGTCCCGGCTCGCGGCATGCCGCAGTGGGGCACCACGCTCGGCGCAGAGCCCGTGCAACAGGTCTCGGCTTATGTGCTCTCACTCCGCGGCTCGCACGTTCCCGGTAAGGCACCGGAGGGCGAGCGCTACGCGCCGTCGCTGTGACGGTACGCCTTCCAGTTCTCGATGATCGCGGCCACGGCTCGCTGCGCGGTGACGGCTCACGCATCAAGGTAGTCCCGGCGGACGTGCACGGACGTTTCAACAACGTTCGGCGTGTGATGTTTGCCGTGCTCGGCGTGATCTACGTGGCGCTTCCCTTCATCCAGGTTGGCGGCCATCCGGCGGTGCTGCTCGACATCCAGCATCGCAAGTTCTATTTGTTTGGCTCGGTCTTCAATGCTCAGGACACGTGGCTCGTGTTCTTTCTCCTGAGTGGAGGGGCGTTTTCGCTCGTTGTCGTCGCCGCTTTGTTCGGACGTGTTTGGTGCGGCTATGCGTGCCCACAAACCGTATTTCTCGAGGGGCTCTTTCGTCCGATCGAGCGATTCTTCGAAGGCCCGCGTGCTGCGCACCTAAGGCGCGATCAAGAAGGAGTGAGCTTTTCGCGAATTGCGCGCAAGACGGCGAAACACGCGTTCTTCGTGATCACCGCGCTCATACTCGCTCATCTCTTCGTTTCGTACTTTGTTTCGACGCCGCTCATCTTTGCGATGATGAAGGGGCCGCCGTCTGCGCACTGGGAAGCATTTGCCTGGGCCTTCGGACTTGCGGGAATTCTCTACTTCAACTTTGCCTGGTTTCGTGAGCAGTTCTGCGTGGTCATGTGTCCTTACGGACGCTTGCAATCCGCCTTGGGTGACGCCGACACAATTGTCGTTGGATACGACACAAACCGCGGAGAGCCGCGCGGCAAAGCGAAAGACGCAGGGGCGGGCGCGTGTGTCGATTGCATGCGCTGCGTTGTCGTTTGTCCCACCGGCATCGACATTCGCAATGGCCAGCAGCTCGATTGCATCGGATGTTCGGCGTGCGTAGACGCATGCGACGAAATCATGGATTCGCTCAAAAGGCCGCGTGGCCTTGTACGCTACGATTCTCTCAACGGCTTCGCCGGCAATGCCCGTCGCTTCCTTCGTCCCCGCGTCGCGCTTTACGCGGGTCTTCTCGCCGCAGGTGCAGTCGCGCTTTTCGTGGCCACGCAGAATCATCACAGCGTTGAGGCCAATCTGATACGTCTTGCGGGCGCGCCGTACACAATAGAGCGCGGCATCGTGCGCAACTCGTATGAACTGCACCTTGTCAACAAGCGCAACGACACAGCGACGTTCGCGCTTGAGCCGAGCAGCGAGTATACGTTCGTGATCTTGAAGCCACGCGTGGTGTTGCAGCCTCTCGAAGATGTGCGCATCCCAATCTTCGCATCCCTGCCCGAAGCACGCGCACGCGCCCACTCGGTTGTCCGTCTGCGTGTGCGCATTGAAGGACACGAGCAAGACAGCTTTAATATCTCCGCTCCGTTCCTTACGCCGGTGGACCAATGAACGCGCTCACGCTCGCGATTGCCGCTGGCATCGGTGCTGGCCTGCTAGCGATACCCCATTGCGCGCTCATGTGCGGTCCTCTCGCGGCATTCGCGTGCCGGGGATCGACCGAGTCCGCGAAGGTTTCGCAGCGCTTTTACTTGCATCAGCTTGGGCGCCTCCTTGGTTATGTGCTGGTTGGGGCGCTGGTGGGTGGGCTTGGCGCGAGGGTCGCGCAGCTCTTGCCGGTTCGGTACACAGCCGCCGTTCTTTCGTGGTGGTTTGCTGCAGCTTTGGCGTTCGCGGCGCTGCGCGCGTGGCGCGCGACGACTCCGCGCAGCCCTGCGGTGGTGACGCTTCGGCGAAAGAACACACTGGTGACGAACGTGTTCGCGCGCATAGCGCGCCATCCATTCCTCGTCGGCACAGCTACGGCCCTCCTTCCGTGCGGCGCATTCTATTCGGCGCTGCTCCTTGCGGCAGGGACGACGTCGGCGACCAACGGGGGCGTACTTATGGCGTCGTTCGCACTCGCGAGCGGACCGGGGCTTGCGGGTGCGGTGTGGATGGCGGGGCGCGCGCGCGGGCTCTTTGGCGCACGCTCCACAAAAGTACTCGCGGCGGCGTTAGCCGTGGGCGCAATCGTCATGATTGTGCGGCCGATCCCGCTTCTGCTATCTGCTGAGCCGCGTTGCCCGGCGTGCGCGGTTCGCGAGCAGGCGGGCCCCAGCTTAGTGGTTGTCGCGAACCACTAGCACCGAACACGGCGCGTGGTTGGTGATGCGTGAAGCGGTCGTGCCGAGGATAACGTCGAGGGCGTTGCGGCTGTGCGTACCGACAACCACAACGTCTGCGTTCGCTTCTTTGGCGATCGTGCATACGACCTGCCATGGCGTGCCGTACCGCGCTTCCGCTTTCAGCAAACGCGTGGTCGGTACACTCGCCACGAGTGCACTTAGCGACGCCTGATTGGTCTCCAAGAGCTTGTCTGCAAGCTCGTTGGCAGAGATAGGCAAGATTGTATCCGGGAAATCGACCGGCAGACCGACGCCGCGCACGGCGACGAGCTTGGCGTCGTAGTGCTCAGCGAGATCAACTGCCGCTTTTAGAACCTTCTTTGCGCGCTCCGACGAATCGAGACCGACTAGCACCGTGCGAATGTTCATAAGGCTCCTCTTTCGATTCAGATATGTGCTCAGCCGAAGCGACGAGCTGCTTCAGCCCCGAGAGCGTCTCGATGCGCGGGATCCGCGATGGCGATCAACGCTTGAGCACGTTGTCGCAAATTCTTTCCGAACAAATTCGCCACTCCGTGCTCGGTCACCACGTAGTGGACGTGCGCCCGAGTGGTGACCACGCCTGCTCCCTCGGCAATGTGAGGAACGATTCGTGAGACGCCGTGGGACGTTTGCGAAGGCAGCGCGATGATCGCCTTGCCGCCCTCGGAAAGGGTCGCACCTCGGACGAAGTCGATTTGGCCACCGACGCCCGAAAAGACTTTCTCGCCCAATGAATCTGCGACGACTTGCCCAGTGAGATCTACTTCGATAGCGCTATTGATGGAGGTCATCTGGGGCATCAAGCGGATAATTCCGGCGTCGTTCACATAGCTGCAGTCGCGAACCTCGACCCCCGCGTTGTCGTGAATGAAGTCGTAGACCTTTCGCGTACCCATCACGAAGCTCGTAACCGTCTTTCCGCGTTGGCGAGTTTTGTGCTCGTTGGTAATGACGCCGCTTTCGATCAAGGGCAGGAGTGCATCTGTAAACATCTCGGTGTGCACACCCAACTCACGATGGCCAGCCAGAGACGCGAGCACGGCATCTGGCAATGCGCCAATCCCCACCTGAAGCGTCGCTCCGTTCGGGACAAGCTCTGCGACTCGTTCGCCAATCGCGCGTTCCAAACTTCCAATCGTCGGCGACGTGTGCTCGGGAAGGGGCTCATCCACCTCGACCAACGCGGAGAAGCGCGATACGTGCAATGCCCCGTCACCTAAAGACCGGGGCATCTGCGGGTTGACCTGCGCGATGAGAATCGGCGCGGTCTGGGCCGCAGCGAGCGCGGCATCGACCGAAGTGCCAAGTGTTACGTAGCCATGAGCGTCCGGGGGGGACACGTGCAAGAGCGCGACATCGAGCGGCAGAATCCCCCGCCGAAAGAGCAAAGGGATCTCCGAAAGAAAGACCGGCATATAGTCGGCGCGCTTCTCCGCGATCGCCGCTCGCAAGTTGGCGCCGCAGAAGAGCGCGTTCGGACGAAATGCCTGTGCGTATGCACGGTCGAAGTGCGGCGCGCGACCCTCGAGATGGAGATGAACTGTCTCAACGCCCCGCAGCTCTTCCGCGCGGGCCACCAGTGCGTCGAGGAGCACGGAAGGTGTTGCTGCAGCACCGTGCACGAACACACGACTATTCGAGCGAACGAGTGAGAGTGCTTCTTTGGGGGAAACGAACTTCATTCTGCTGGGGTGCTCCGTGAACCGGCCCTTGCCAGCATCAAGCGTTCCAGTGTCTCGGTAAGTTTGTCGATTTCGACGGGCTTGGTCAGGTAGACAGCAAAGCCTGCTTCCTGGGCGCGGCTCAAATCACCCCTCGTCGCCGATGCGCTCAACGCGACCACTGGGATCTCAGCGAGCTCGGGCAGCTCGCGCAGCTTCTCCAGAGCGTCGTACCCGCTCATCCCGGGTAGATTGATGTCGAGAATGATGATGTCGGGCCGATATGCGCGCGCAAGCTCGATTCCGATCTCGGCTGTGGGCGCGGTGATGAGCGATGTGTTCTCGATTGTTCCAAGCAGAGCCTCCATCAGCGCCACGTTTGAAGGATTGTCTTCGACGTAGAGCACAGTGCGCGAGGTCTGACGCGCAGTCGTGGGGGCGGGCGTTTGCTTGGCTGCTGTTTCAACACCGGCGGCCGCCTCGAGATGCGCGAGCTGTGCAGGCAACTCCACCCAAAACCGTGACCCTTGGCCGGGCGCACTCACGAAGCCGACTGCGCCGTCCATCATCTCGGCGAGCTTCTTCGAAATGCTAAGGCCAATGCCAGTGCCCTCGATGGGCCCGGTTTCCTGTCCGGCGCGATGAAAGGGCGAAAAGAGCTTGTCTTGCTTGTCCAGCGGAATGCCAACGCCGTGATCAGAGACGGTCACAATGATCCTCTGTCCGTGGCTTAGCATCTTGCTCGTTGCACTAAAATCCACGCGCACGCCGGAACTGCCGTACTTGATTGCGTTGGAGCCGAAGTTGAGCAGTATCTGCACGATGCGTGTTCGATCGCCGAACACTGGCGGCATGCCCGGCGGTACGGGCTCGACGTGGAGCTCGACGCCTGCGCGCGTTGCCATCGGCGCGAGCGTCGTCGTCACTTCGCGCAGGATGCGCTCGACGGCCACCGGCTCTGGAGTAAGCAGCACCGCACCCGCCTCAATTCGCGCCAAGTCGAGCACGTCGTCAATCAGCCGCAGCAGATGTTCGCCGCCCTTAAGGACGTGCTGTAGCCATTCCTGCTGCACTTCGGTGAGTGGTGATTTGCGATCCTTGCGCAGAAGCTGGGCAAAGCCGAGCACGGCGTTGAGCGGCGTGCGCAGCTCGTGGCTCATTGAAGATAAAAATTCGCTCTTTGCCTGATTCGCAAGCTCAGCCGCAGTGCGGGCGTCGCGAAGCTCTTCGACGTGATGCGCATCATCGGTGATGTCCCAAATTGTCGTGACGATGCCGCCTTCGTTCGTACGGCGATCGGTGAAGCGCCAGCTCCCTCCGTCGACGGTGCGTACATCAAATGCGCCTGCGGGCCTTGAGCGGTATCTCATCCGCCGCTCGCGAAAGTGCTCGACTGACTCCGTGCCCAGGTCAAACGCACCCGCCTGCAGATTCGCATCGAAGATCTCGAGGAACGTCAGCCCTTCCACCGGCCCCCGAATCGGACGAAAAAACGTCGCTCGGCATGCGCTGTTGCACAGTACGAGACGATCCGCAGCATCGAATAGGGCGAAGGCGTCCGACACACTCTCAACGGCGTTCATCAAGCGTTCGGTCAAAAGGCGGGTCTTGGCTTCAAGGGCTTTGCGCTCCGACACGTCACGGATAGCCGCCGCGACCAGCGGCACGTCCCCAGTTTGAACGGGGCTTAGGCTGATCTCGACACTGAACTCCGTTCCGTCTTTTCGCCGCGCGAACAGCTCTGTGGTCGCGCCCATGGGACGTACGCGTGGCGCATGCGTGTAGTTTCGGCGCAGGCCGGCGTGTCCCCCGTGAAAGCGACTCGGGATCAGCAGCTCAACCGGCTGATTCAACAGCTCGGCGCGCGGATACTCGAAGAGCGACTCCGTACGTGCGTTGGCGAAGACGATTTTACCTTCGGCGTCGACGATGATGATCGAGTCGGGCGTCGATTCTAAGATCTGCGTGAGGCGCGCTTCAGCGCTCAACCCGGCGGGTTCACGAAGCATAGGGGATCCGTATGCAAAAGACAGCGCCAGGGGCTTGCTCGGTGAGCCAGATGCGGCCGCGGTGGGCCTCGGCCACCGCACGACAGAACGCGAGGCCAAGGCCCCGACCCGAGCGAGTGATTGCGCTCTCTCCAACGCTTACTTGCACATACTTTTCGAAAATCTTTTCGCGCATTTCCGGAGCGACTCCCTTGCCAGTATCGGCAACGGTAATTTCTAGATCGTGCTCGACGCGTTTGGCCCGTATCGCAACTTCACCGCGGCGCGGTGTGTGGCGCAACGCGTTTTCGACGAGGTTCGCGAGGACGCGTCGCATAAGGTCGTCATCCATGGTCGGCTGCAGGCCTGGCTCGAGCGCCGAGGTAAGAGCTACGTCGTGTGCCTGCGCGCGCGCCGTCAAGTCCGCGAAGACCTCTTCAACCAACCGCTCCAGATCGACTTTGCGAGTTTGCGGGCTGAGGCGTCCTTCCTCGCTTTTCGCGATGTCGAGTAGGTTCAGAATCATGCGCGTGAGCTGCTTGCCCTGCTCGCGAATGTTACGCACGGAGTCCAATACATCGGGTGCGAGGTCCTTTCGCTTCAGCAGCAGCTGAGCGTGAAGATCGATAGCATCGACAGGGTTCTTTAGGTCATGCACCAAGAACGCGGTCAGACGCTCCTTCTGCAGCTGCAGTCGCATCAGGTCGTCTCGCTGCTGCCTTACGACGCCGTAGTGCTCGCGCAGCTCGATGCTCAACGTTCGCAGTTTGATCTGCGCGCGCACACGCACCACAAGTTCCGTTGGCAGAACGGGCTTCGTCAGAAAGTCGTCCGCGCCGGCCGCGATCGCACGATCGAAGTTATCGACGTCGCGCAGAGCTGTCAGAAAAATAATCGGCGTCTCCGCGCCGCCGGGCAACGCGCGCAGCCGCGCACAGGTTTCAAAGCCATCCAGATCTGGCATTCGGATATCCAGCAAGACGCAAGACGGCAAGTGAGCCTGGAACTTCGCAATCCCTTCTGCGCCCGAAAGGGCAGTTTCGACCTCAATGTCTTCGCTGCCCAGAGCGGCTTTGGCGAGTGCGAGGTTCGTCGCGTTGTCGTCGATCGCGAGCACGCGCGGGCGAATCGATGATGCTGTTTCGTTCATTTCGATTCCGTTTCCCGCGCTTGCGGAATTATCGCGTTTCGCCGCATCTCGCAAGGCCGCGAGCCCTTGCATGCAGGCACGTATTGGGGGGACGTCAGCGCAGATTCTGCACCGCGCGTGCATCACATGCGTCGAGCTAGCTAGTCGCCGAGGCACAGAGCGCTCGATCGCAGTAGGCAAGGATTTTGCTTACCTCCATACGCATGACACAGCCCACCATCGCCGAGTGCATGACAGCAGCTCCGTACACCATCGGTGATGATCAAACGCTGCTCGAGACGCGCAAGCGCATGACCAAATGGCACGTTCGGCACTTGCCAGTCCTTTTCAGCGGACGCCTCGTAGGCCTCATCTCCGATCGTGATGTAGACATCGCTCTATCCGCCGACCGTGAACGCACTTCGCTCGTTTCGGATTTGATGATTGAGAGCGTCTACGTGGCCGCGCCGACCGAGAAAGTTTCCCATGTCGTTCGCACGATGATGTTCCGAAAGCTAGGCGCCGCTGTGATCGCGGAGCACGACAAGGTGCTCGGCGTGTTCACGACAACCGATGCACTGCGTCTTCTCGCCGAGAAGATCGAAGAGTGACGAGCGAAAGATCTTGCTTAGACGTCGGCGTTTGATCCGACCCGTGCGGCCTTGGCGTACTCCTGCACGCGGTACTGGATGGTACGCACGCCGATATCGAGAATCTCGGCGGCGCGCGAGGTGGATCCGTCCACCGACTCGAGAGTCTTCTCGATCACGTAACGTTCTACCTCGGCCATCGTCGATCCAGGAACCGGCACACCAAAGGCTGTTTCGGGAACCGCGTCGATCGGAACGTCGTGTTCATCGATTGTGTCTCCCTCACACAGTACGACGGCCCGCTCGATAGCGTTTTCAAGAGCCCGTACGTTACCTGGCCAGCGATTGCGAACAATCTTTGCTTTGGCCGCGTCCGTAAAACCGGCGACGCTCTTGTGGTTCTCAGCGCCAAACTTTCGCAAGAAATGCTCGGCGAGCATCATGATGTCGCCGCCGCGAACGCGAAGCGCCGGCATCTCAATTTGCACAACATTCAACCGGTAATAGAGATCTTCGCGGAATCGTCCGGCTTCTACTTCTTTTGGCAGATCGCGATTTGTGGCAGCGATCAGACGAACGTCGACATTCACGGTGGCGTTACCGCCTACACGTTCGAATGCGCGCTCTTGTAGAACGCGGAGAAGCTTGACCTGGGTTGCCGGTGAGATTTCGCCGATCTCGTCGAGGAAAAGCGTGCCGCCATTGGCCTGCTCGAAACGCCCTTCGCGCCGTTTGTCGGCGCCGGTGAAGGCTCCGCGCTCGTGCCCGAAAAGCTCGCTTTCCAGTAAGTTCTCCGAGAGCGCCGAACAGTGCAGCGCGACAAAGGGATTGGCGGCCCGTGGGCTAAGCGCGTGGATCGCTCGCGCGAGCTCCCCTTTGCCGGTCCCGCTCGCACCGCTGATGAGGACGGTGGCCCGCGCAGGTGCGACCTTACGCGCCGTGCGGTAGACATGCTGCATCGCTGCGCTCGTACCGATGAGCCCGTACAGCCCTTCGGCTTGGTCGGTTCGCGCTTGGCGACGGAAGTTCTCGGCTTCGATTCGTGTGTTGCTGTTCTCAAGCGCGCGCTCGACTGCAACGAGCACCGCGTCGAGCTCCACCGGCTTGGACAAATAGTTTTCGGCACCGAGGCGCATCGCCTCGACGGCTTTTGCAACGTCCTGCGCGGAGGTAAGCATAATGACTGGAATGCTCGGATTGTCCGCGCGCAGTCTCTTGAGAAGTCCGAATCCGTCGAGCTCTGGCATGTCGAGGTCGGTGATCACCACGTCCGGCGGCATCTCAGTCACGCGCTCGAGCGCGACCGCCCCATTTTCGGCGACGTCGACCGAGAAGCCTTCTGACTTCAGAAAGCTTGCTACCGCGTCGCGTGTGCCGCTTTCGTCATCGACAACGAGCGCGCGACCTTTGGAAGACGTCTTCTTGTTCTCGTTCATGGGTCCTTTGTTCGTTTCGAAAAGTACCTCATGTACGCGGTGTTTGCCCAGTGTCCATTCAAGCCTGGCACTACCGCGGCGAGTGCGCGCGTTGGCTCCGATTTGGGCTCGACGTGCAGGTCGGGGCCGATTGCCGCGTCCACGATTCCTTTCGCGTCTATCTCGATCGGCGATAAATGAACGTGCCGAGCGCCGTTGATGGACGCGGCAATGTTGTAGGCGGCCACACGTGCGGACTCCTCGGCAAAGTATCCGGACTTGGGGACCCCTCGCGGAACCGGCACGCCGGAAGACGCGCCGGTCGCTACCGCAGATCCGGTGGCGAAGACTTCTTGATAAAGAAGAGTTTGGTAGCCGTGATCGACGTTCACGAAGCCGTGAGCGTCCACGATGTCCCGGCATCGGCGCACGACGTCGACGCCCCGCATTGCCGGAATCAGAAGCGAGAACGCCGACGGCAACGAGCGTCCATCATCCAGGAGCACCTGTTCTGGTGCGACTTCTTTTACCGAGCAATTCACGATCGCTTCGATCCCCGCTTCGTGAAAAAGCTTCTCGATGGTCTGGCGCGAAGTGTTCACCCCATCAACACCGAAGTGGCCGAGATAGGGCTCCGGGGTGACGAAGGTCAGCGGCACACGCCGGCCCAATCCACGTCGCTGCAGTGCCCCCGCGAGACCCAGCGCAAGCTCGTACGCAACGCTGAAGTGCCAGCCTCCCTGTACGACCCCAACGACCACTGGACCGGGCTTCAAGATGAGCTCGTCAAACGCCGCACGGGCGCGATGGGCTTCGTCCCACGTCATGATCGAATGGTTGTGTCCGTCCTTAGGATGCAGACCTTTGACCGTATCGAAGTCGGAAACTGCGCCAGTTGCGATAAGCAGATAGTCGTAGTCCTCGCGGCCTACTGCCGTGAGGATGTACTTTTCGCCGAGCTCGATGCGAGTGACGGGCATCTGCTTGAAGACGACGCCCGCGCGATCGAACGCAGGTCGCACCGCAAAACCAAGGTGCGTACGATCACGCAAGCCAAAGAGCACTCGTACGAGCGCAGGCGTGAAGGTGAACTCGTCGTTCTGCGAGACAACAACCACGTCATGAGCCGCGCCCAGCAGACGCTTGAGCGTCAGCGCCGCGGTAAAGCCGGCGAAGTTCGAACCGAGCACCAGAATTCGTTTGCGCACCAGCCTTGCATCCACAGGATTCGCTAAGCACGGAGCGTGCCCACGCAGGAGATCCATCTGCCGCGCGTTCGCTGATTGATCCGGTCACTGGCGAGCGCAGATCCCGCATGCCGGCGCATTTTTTGCGCGACTTGCCTAGCTCACGGTTGCGGGACGCAAAAAGATGCGGCGCACGCCGAGCCAGCTTATCGAGGCCATCACGAACGCCATCAAAAGTCCGCCGCACGCCCAAATCACCAAGTTGGACGCGACCGGCGTGCTCATGTCCACGAGGGGCGCGGGCGTAAAGCTCAGAGGCAATGCTACGCACCAAGCAAGCGCCGTCCAGAAGATCCAGCGATGGGCTCGGGGCGCGCTGTGACGAAGCTCGATCCATTGCATCGTGCCCATGGCGAGCAGTCCCACCGCGCCCGTGATGGTGCATAAGAGCGCAAGCAGCAAGGGGCTGTGGCCATGGCCAAAGAGTGACGTCATGAACATGACGCTTGCCCAAACGATCGCCGCGCCAAGCGAGGTCAAAAGCGCGTAGCGCATCTTGCGTATCGGCAGGGGCAGCGCGATTGCCTGGCCGAGGCCCAGCGCGAATCCCTCTACCGCTCCCGCAGCAACGACCAACACCCCTTGCTGCAGGTCGGACGCGTGATACGCGGCGGAAAAGACTCCTACGCAGACAGGGGCGAGAAAGCCGAGCGCTTCAGCGATGGTGACCGTAACGATCCACCGATGCCGTCGCTCGCGCGTCCGCCATGCGGAGACGATTCCCAAAACGAGGAGCGCCGCGCCAAGAAATCCGCAGAGCCAATGAAGCCATTGCACCATGCGCATCAACGAGACTTCGACAAGAATCCAGACGAGGAGGGTGCCGCCCGCAAGAATTGTGGCGTCGGTTGCGAGGCGCGAACGTTGCAGCGTCAGCAAAGCGCAGCCTGCGCTTGTGCCTCCAACTACGAACGCGAGAATCAGCCCCGGGATTAGAAAGCTGGTAAAGGGCGAGTGCTCAAGGAGCGAAAGAGGCGCCGCGCCACCGTTAGGCGTGAGCAAGAGCGCAAAACCGCCTGCGAGTGCTGATAGCGCCGAAAACGAGGCGAGAGCGACAGTGACGCGACGTTGGTCGACACTTCGTGACGGCTTTCGGACCGAGGGATGGCTGTGCGCGCCGTTCGAGATGTGCATTCGGGACGTTCCGACGCTCGAGCAAAGCAAGCTGCGTGCCGCAGGACAAAAAGTGGCTGTTCGCGCTCAGTCACTGCGGCGGCGCGCGAAGGTGTTCGATCAAGATCTTGGTGCCGAGGGCGATGAGTGCGAGGCCGCCGGCCATATCCAGGCGCTTGCCAAACATGGCCCCGAAGCGACGCCCCGTGTAGAGCCCAATCACGCTCAACACAGCAGTGGTGATGCCAATGGTTGCAAGCGAGAAAGCGAACGGCGCGTTCATCATCGGAAGTGTGATGCCAGCTGCAAATGCGTCGATGCTTGTGGCGATGGCCAGCAGGCACATCGTCTTGATTCCGAAGAGGTCCGTTGACGAGTCATCGGGCGCATCGCCCGAGCTCGCGCCGCGCGCCTCCCATAGCATTTTTGCGCCGATGGCACCGAGTAGAACAAAGGCAATCCAATGATCCCAGCGCTCCACGCTTGGGCCAATGCGGCTTCCGACGATCCATCCGAGCATTGGCATGAGCGCCTGCGAGCCTCCGAAGAAGACCGCTACAAGCACCGCGTGGCGCGGAAGGATACGCGTGGTGGCCATGCCGCGCGCCGCAGCCACCGCAGTCGCGTCCATCGCCAGACCGAGTGCGAGCAAGAAGATTGCGCCAATGCTCATCGCGGTGACAGTAGCACCCGCCGAACAAGATAGACGGTTAGATGTGGGCCTCGCGAATGAGTTAGGATCAAACTTAGTTGCCCATGACAAAACGCACCCGTAAGCACGCTGATGATCTCCGCGCCGCGAGCAAGCTTGTGGTGACCTCAGTCACACGCGTGAACGACGCCGTCGAAGACGTGCACCGCACGATCGCAAGCGGGCCCCGGTGGCTTGGCAAGCCTCTGGCTATCCCAGCAAGGCTGCTGACGTTTGTGGCGTATCGGCCCACGCGACTAGTAATGCAAGTCGTGGGAGCGGGCATCGATGCGCTGTTGTCACAGTTCGCTCCATATCTTGGCGAGAGCGTCCCCGGTGCGCAGCGCGAGGCGGTGGTCGCGGCCTTGAACGGCGTGGTCGGTGACTACTTGCGCGATACCGAGAATCCACTCGCGATAGAAATGCAGTTCCGGCGAGACGGCGCGCCTCTCGCGCTGACAGCGGAAGAGCTCGACGCGCGATTCCCCGACGCCGAAACCAAACTTCTCATCCTCGTTCACGGCTCTTCCATGAACGACTTGGGATGGACCCGCCACGGTCATGACCATGGGGCGGCCCTCTCGCGCGAGTTCGGATACGCGCCCATCTATCTTTATTACAACTCGGGCCTCCACATCTCCACGAACGGTCGCGAGTTCGCGACGCTCCTCGAGCAGCTTGTAGAAGCGTGGCCCGTGCCCGTGGATGAGGTCAGCATCTTGTGCCACAGCATGGGCGGACTCGTGACGCGAAGCGCGTGTCACATCGCCGAAGTGCAAGCGCTTTCCTGGCGACGTAAGTTGCGTAGATTTGTTTGCCTCGGCTCACCTCATCACGGTTCGGCGATGGAACGCGGCGGCAGCTGGCTTCACGCGATACTGGGCGCCACGGAGTACAGCGCGCCGATCGGCAAGCTTGCGCGTTTGCGAGGCGCTGGCATTACCGACATGCGATTTGGTTATGTGCTCGACGAGCATTGGGAAGGGCGAGATCGCTTCGCGTTGCACGCAGATGCGCGCGCTAACCTAACTTTGCCGGACGGCGTTCAGTGCTACGCAATTGCGGGCTCGACGAGCAGCGCAATGAGCGGAAGAGTTGCGGGGGACGGCGTTGTCGCGATTGAAAGCGCACTGGGCAAGCACGCACGTCGCGATCTTACTCTCCCCTATCCGCCGTCACATCAGTGGGTGGCCCTCGGGACATCCCATCTGGATCTGCTCAGCCGACCTGAGGTCTACGCGCAATTGCGCAGCTGGTTTGCCTCTGCGGAGGACCGTGGGAACGAATAGCGCCAGAACGCATCTCATAAATCCCGACCGAGGAAGCCGACCGAGGGATTTATGAGATGCGTTCTAGCTCACTGCAGCTTTACGACGAGACAATAGTTACGAAGCGAGCCAAGAGCGTCTTCGTTCCGCTTTCTGGAAAGGCGACTTCGTATTTCAGATCGGCTCCGTCGCCAATCTGCCGCAGAATTTTTCCGCGCCCAAACTTCGGGTGCTCGGCAAAACGCTGCGAGGTTTCTCCGCCGACCGGCGAAACCAACTCGGGCTTGAACGTCGCTTTGTCGTCGTCGCTCACCGATGACTGCGTGCGCTCACGCTGAGCATCTTCGCCTTCCGACATAAAAGTTTTCAGCGTCTCGAGTCGCTCCTTCAGCCACGAGGCGAACGAAGATCGCTGCACGCTGCCGTCTTCCGAGTCGAAGGTGGCGAGGTTTGCCACTACGCTCTTCTCGGGCTTGCGGTCGACGCAGTAGTAGATGTGTCCGCTCTCGTCGGTGCCGATGGCGAGCAAGTCGGGCGGGCAGCCCTTCGCGCGCGCTTCCTCGGTGAGCGATGCAACTCCCGCAAGGTTGATCCCTAGCTGATCAATCTCGCACGACATCGCGGCCAAAATATCCGGCGAAAGGGTGCTATCGAATGCCGACTCGACACGTTCGAGCGCTCGAATATCAATCTCGCCAGGCTCGGTGTTTTCGGTGAGATGCCGCAGCTCAATCAGCGCGCTTTTCACCTTCTCGCTGACCTTGATCGAACCTGGTTTGCGTTTGGACATGCCTGCTCTTAGCGCTTAATCGCTCACAGCGGCGAACTATCGCGCGAGAGGCGCGAACATCGGGATTAACCGCTATCCGCGAGCTCCACTCCTGCGTCGGCTCACTCCCGAGCGAGGTTTGCCCCGTGTTCCTTCAACAGCTCGCGCAGGATCGAGCGGTGGCAGCATGTTTGGTCCTCGCAGTAGCACCCCACCGAGAAGTTTCCGGTGCGTGACAAAGCGGCGAGTAGATCGAGCGTGCGCGCTGCGTCTGTCTTTCTCATTTCGGCGCGGTAGCGTCGCACGAAGGCTTTCCATGTTCGCTGCTCGGCTGAGCGCAGCGCCATTTTCACGAGATCTTCGGACGACGCCAGGCTCGGCAACCCAACATCGTAGAAATCCCATGACGCAAATTCGGCTTTGCGCACACCACAACAACTTAGATTTTGTCGTAGCCGTGGACGACGACTTCGCGGCCCGTCGTGACGTGCGCCACACGAAGCGACCGCAGCTCTTGCTCGAACGCCGCTATCCATTCCGCTCGCTGTTCGGCCGTGGGAGCCGTGGATTTGAAGTGCGCTTCGATGATCTCCCAGTAGTTGCACGGGCCGCCACCGAAGCCTGGATCCCGCAGACCGCTTTCTCCGATCTTTTCATCGTTGTCAAGACCGATCCACATGCGGACGGTGTCGCGATCCTGCTCTGGATCTTCGTCCCATCCGACCAGCTTGCCGCCGACACTTACGTGCGGACCTATCGCTGCGTGGAATACCTCCCGCCACTTCGTATTGTTCAGCAATGGAACGCCCAGTGCATCGGCTCGCTTGCGCAGCCCTTCCATGACCTTGCGATGATGCTCGTCGGGATCCCCCATGCGTGGTCGAGCATGCACCATTCTGCAGGAAGCCGCACCTTTCTCCGGCTGGATCGAGACTGAGTGTTTTTGACGGTTACCCACCGAGAAGGCAGCATCCGCAATCGCATGGCATCTGCGTCGCAATCCCTTCGTTCGAAACGCGCTTTGGTGACTGGCGCGTCGAGTGGCATCGGACGCGCGTTCGCGCATCAACTCGCTGCGCGCGGCATGTCGCTCGTGCTAACGGCGCGCCGCATGGAGAGGCTTTTGGCGCTCGCTGCGGAGTTGCGAGCGGCACATGGCGTCGAAGTCACGGTGTTGCCGTTCGATCTGGCTCGCAGTAGCGAAGCGCTCTCTCTCTACGACGCGACGGAAGGCGCAGGTCTTCCGATCGACGTACTCATCAACAACGCTGGCTTTGGCACGAAGAAGAACTTTGTGGATACTCCGTGGCAAACGGTGGCGGACGAAATGCAGCTCAATATGATTTCACTGACGGAGCTCACGCATCTCTTCACAAAGGCAATGCTCGCGCGCAACCACGGCTACGTGCTGAACGTCTCGTCGATCGGCGCCTACTTGCCAACGCCGAGCATGGCGACCTACGCCGCAGGCAAGAGCTACGTGCGCAACTTCACGGAAGCGCTGGCATTCGAGCTCGGGGACACGAACGTTCGTGTTTGCTGCCTTTGTCCCGGCCCGACCGAAAGCGAATTCTCCAACGTCGCGGGGATCGAAGTGAGTGGCTGGAAGAAGTCGGCTTTCATGAGCGCCGAGGATTGCGCGCGCATTGGCCTTGACGCGCTTTTTAATGGACGCCGCAACATCGTAAGTGGCGTGCTCAACACATTCTCGATGTTCATGCTGCGCTTTGTGCCGCGTCGCATGGCGGCGTTTCTCGCTAGCAAGTTTCTCTGAACGCTATTGCTTGAGCTTGTAGCCGGTGCGGAAGATCCACCACACGATGCCCAAGCACACGAAGAAAAAGAGCAGCGTCATGCCAAGGCTTGTACCGACGCTGACGTCGGAAATACCGTAAAAGCTCCATCGGAACCCGTTGACGAGATAGACGACCGGATTGAAGAGCGTGATCTTCTGCCAAATCGGCGGAAGCATCGAGATCGAATAAAAGCTGCCGCCAAGGAATGTGAGCGGCGTGATCACGAGGATGGGGACGATCTGTAGCTTCTCGAAGCCGTCGGCCCAGATGCCGATGATGAAGCCGAACAAGCTGAAGGTGACCGACGTAAGGACCAAGAAAGCAATCGTCCAGATCGGATGAGCGATTTCGTAAGGGACGAAAACACGAGCCGTCGCCAGAATGATGACGCCCAAACAGATGGATTTCGTCGCCGCCGCACCGACGTAGCCAGTAACGACTTCAAACGCCGACACCGGCGCCGACAACACTTGGTAGATGGTTCCGGTCCATTTCGGAATGTAGATGCCGAACGACGCGTTCGAAATGCTCTCGGTGAGAATCGCTAGCATCATAAGACCTGGCACGATGAATGCGCCGTAGCTCACACCGTCGATCGCACTCATGCGTGAGCCGATCGCCGAACCGAACACGACGAAGTACAACGACGTCGAGATTACAGGCGAGATGATGCTTTGCACGAGGGTGCGAAACCAACGGGCGAGCTCGAAGCGGTAGATGGCGCGGATGGCGAGGAAGTTCATGACGGGTTGCTCACGAGACTGACGAAAATATCTTCGAGCGAGCTTTGGCGGGTCTGCAGGTCTTTGAAGTCGATGCCAAGCTCGTTCAACCGCTTGAGCAGCGCCGCGATGCCGGTCTCGGTCGCTTGCGTGTCGAAGGTGTAGACGAGCGCTTGGCCCTTATCGGCTAGCTCGAGTTTGTAAGGGGCAAGGCTTTCCGGAATGGCGTCGAGCGGTGACTGAAGCTGCAGCGTGAGCTGCTTCTTGCCGAGCTTGGTCATGAGAGCGCTCTTCTCTTCGACCAGAATCAACTCACCTTTACTAATGACCCCAATGCGGTCGGCCATCTCTTCGGCTTCCTCGATGTAATGGGTCGTCAAGATGATGGTGACGCCCGCTTCGCGAAGTGTGCGAACCATGGCCCACATTTCGCGGCGCAGTGTTACGTCTACGCCGGCGGTCGGTTCGTCGAGAAAGAGGATCTTCGGTTCGTGCGAAAGCGCCTTGGCGATCATCACGCGACGCTTCATGCCGCCCGATAGCGTCTGAATCTTGGCGTCTTTCTTTTCCCACAGCGAAAGATCGCGCAGCACTTTCTCGAGGTGCGCCGGGTTGTCGGGCTTGCCGAAGAGGCCGCGGCTGAATTGCACAGTAGCCCACACAGTCTCGAACGTATCGGTTGCGA
Source organism: Sandaracinaceae bacterium (assembly GCA_016712745.1). Lineage (GTDB taxonomy): Bacteria > Myxococcota_A > Polyangia > Polyangiales > JADJQN01 > JADJQN01. Next base: position 317,597 of record JADJQN010000003.1, on the reverse strand, counting down.
GTTCCTGGGGAACCAAACCGATCTTGGTGCGCGACGCGCGATAGTCGCGAATGATGTCGTTGCCATCCACTTTCACGACGCCGCCGCTCGGATTCACCACGCCACAAATGATGCTGATAAGCGTTGTCTTGCCGGCGCCGTTTGGCCCGAGCAGAGCGAAGATTTCACCCGCGTGAATCTCGAGATTGATTGGCTTGAGCGCGTGCACTCCGGTCGCGTACGTCTTGGTCAGATTCTGGATGGAGATAATCGGCTTCACGCGCGGCAGATTCGCACGGCCAGCTTCCAAAAACTATGCTGACTATACCTCTTCCTCGGCGACAATGGTTTTGAGGACCCGAGCCGCGAAGCGAGCGCTCACGGTCAGTACAAGGAGCGTCATGACTCCGATGCCGCCGAAGAGCCAGCGGTTGCTGGTGGCGTGAAAGAGCTCGTTTACGTTGCGGGCCAAAGAGCCGACGTAAGCATATGCAAGGACCAACGGAAGCAGCCCCATCGTGCCGATCAGATAGTCGATGAAGGATACCGGCGTCGTCGCGAGTGCATAACCGAGAAAGTTCTGCGGCAGGATTGGCAAGGAGCGCAGCAAGAAGACTATCTTGCGTGGCGCGCGGCGAATCGCGTGCTCGACTTTTTGCCACCGCATATTTTCGGCGAGCTTTCGAGCGACGCGTTGCCGCAAGAAAGTTCGCCCTACTGCGAACGCGGTGCTTGCGGAAACAACGGAGCCCACGAAGCCGATCGCGCCACCGTTCGGGAAGCCGAAGATGAAGCCAGCTACGACACCGGGGATCCAAAACGGCAGAACGAGCGCGCCCGCGATGGCGCAGACGCCCAGATAGATCGTGATCCCAACGAGACCGGATGAGCGCATCGAGTCGGCCTGTGCGAAGACCCAAAGCTGCACGTTGGGATTGCTGAACGCGAGGACGGGCACAGCCGTCACGAGGCCGGCGAGGGCCAAAAACTTAGCGCCCGCAACTACTCGCGCTCGCGTAAACCACTCTGATGTCGGCATCTGCCGGGGATTGTCGCAGAAAGCCGGCGCCGGGTGGAAAACACCATACTCATGGTGTAGGGAGCGTCCTCTCTATGAGTGGATACCCCGTCAGAAGCGCTCTCTTTTCTATCTTTTTCGCCGCGTTCATTGGCGCCTGCGGCTCGTCATCGGACGCGCCAACGGACGGTGGTGCCCACGACGCATCCTTTATAGACGCCAGCGCAGATGCTGCGGTCGATGCGACCATCGACGCTTCCGACGGAGGTCGCACGTCGCGCATCGATGAAGTGCTCGCGCTCTTGTCGTCGAGTGGAGGCGAGGCACCGCTCGACGCTATCGTGCACGACATCGCGTTTCACGAGGGCTGGCCCCTTCACGAAGGCGGCCGCTATCTATTCGTCACGCAATGGAGCGACGAACCGAGCATTGTGAGCCTCGTCTCCGACATCAATGCGTGGGCGACGAGTGCACACACCGCGGAACGCTCGCTTCGGGGATCGTTTTACTATGTCGTCATCGAGGAGAGTGCGTTCGTCGCGCCCGCAGCTGGCGCGAAGTACAAGTGGTGGGGCAGCCCCGACGTTTACCGAGCACCGCCCGAGGCACTAGCGTATGGATACGACGAGAACGGCGAGTTCGCTTGGGTCGTGCCGCCCAGCACTGCGCCACATCTCGAGCGCTTTGTAGATATGGCGTCGTCGCATCTCAGCGCGCGCACAGTTCGGACGTGGGTCCCCGCAGGGTTTGTGGCGGGCTCTACGGCATCGTCGCATTTGCGCTCGCTTGTTCTGCACGATGGGCAAAATGTCTTCGATCCCAATGCTGCGTATGGTGGGTGGCAAGCGGACGCGGCCCTCGCGTCTGGTTACGAAGACGTCGTCGCCATCGCGATCGACAACGCACCCGACCGCTTTGACGTCTACACGCACGTGACGGACAGCGTGAGTTCGAGCGAAGTGGGAGGAAACGCCGATGCCTACCTCGACTTCATCGAGCTCGACGTTTTGCCCTTCTTTCGCACCCGGTACGGCATTCAAGCAAGCGGCGATTCGTTGATGATCGCGGGAAGCTCCTTGGGCGGGCTTGTTTCGATCTACGCCGCGATGCAGCGCCCGACACTTTTTGGCTGCGCCGCGGGCTTGAGCTCGACTCTCGGGTGGGGCTCGCTATCGGGCGACGTAAGTAGCCGCACAGTGATTGAACAATGGTCTTCGCACTTGCCTTCATCCATCTACCTCGATTCGGGCGGCGGTGAGGGCGGAGGCTGTGTCGATAGCGACAGCGACGGCGTCAACGACGACGGCTCCGACGACGACAATTACTGCGTGACGTTGCAAATGCGCGACCGCCTGCTCGAGCTCGGCTACGTATCCAGCACCGACGTCTTCTACAATTTTGATGCCGGTGCTGGACACAATGAGGCCGCATGGCGCTTTCGCTTTCCAGCGGCGCTCGCTGCTTGCACGAGCGGAGGTTGGGCCGCACCGTGACTGGATTCGTGCACAAGGTTGCTGCTCTCGCGCTGTGTCTCGTTGCGTGTTTTGTTGTCGTGACCCGCGCGCAAGCGCAGCAAGCGCATGAAACGGGTCAGTCGACGCTCACCGCAACAGCGGCCGACGTACACGAAGGAAGCTTTTCGTTTGGTTCGTATGGACGCGTGAGTGCCGCCACCAACTTGCGCGGCGGCACCGGTCGTGACGCCGACATCGTTTCGCGTGGTTCGCGCATCGACGAAGGCACGTACGCTGAGCTTGAGCTGCGACGCGATGATCGCTGGGGCGAAATTTCATCGCACATCGTCTCGACGCTTGCAGTGGCTGGACCGCTTTTTCACTTCAACGGCGATTTCGCCGTTCAAATGGCGGTGCGCAACCTTTATGGAGAAGTGCAGAACGTTTTCGCCAAAGATCTCTCGTTTTGGGCTGGTTCACGCATGGTGCGCGGCGATGACATCTACCTTCTCGACTATTGGGCGCTCGACAACCTGAACCTCTACGGTGGTGGCGCGCGCTATTTCTTTGCAGACCGAGTCGAGCTCGCATTGCACGTGGGCCTCGCCCGGCCGAACAATCCCTTCTACACGCAGACCGTCGAGACAACTCCAGCGATGGGATTCACACCCGCGTCCGTTTTGTTGCTTGACCGTCCGCGCTTTGTGGTCGGCGACAAGGCGACGTTCTGGTTGTGGAATCGTGGTCTGCCCCAAGGCGTGAAGCTCGTGTTCTACAATGAAGTACACGCAATATCGTCCGGCGAACGGCAGACCGATTCCGGCGCAACGCAAGCCTTGCCGAGCGATACCGGTTACGTTCTTGGAGCACAGGCCGGCGCATACAACTCGACGACGCGGAGCTTCGCGAACATCTTTCTTCGCTACGCTCAAGGTCTTGCCGCGTACGATCCGCTTGGCATCCCATTCGGGGTTGGCGCCGTTATCTCGACATCGCGCGCGCGTGAGCTACGCGTTGGGTTCTCGGCTAACTGGGAGCTTGGCGCGTTCGGCGTGCAAGCCGGCGGCCTGCTTCGCTACTTCCGCGACGCCGATCCTAACGTCTACGCGCGTGGCTCGATGACCGAAGCGGTGCTCGATGTCAGGCCAATGGTGTGGTTTGGAAATCACGCGGGCCTCGCGCTCGATCTGAGTTTTCAGCACCGCGAGACCAGCATTCTTGACGAGACGACAGGGGCGCCCGAGGCCGGGAATGCGTGGAAACTCGGCGTGATCCCGTTCATTTCACCGGCCGGTCGCGGTACCTACACGCGTCCGCAGCTGCGCTTGATCTACGCACTTACCGCACGCGACGCAGGCGCGCGCGCCATGTATCCGGCGCTCGATCTTCGCTCGCAACAGGCTGTCGAGCATTTCTTTGGTCTTGGAATCGAGTGGTGGTTCAACAGCACGAGTTATCGATGAAGAGGCTTTTCGTATCCATATTCGCCGTCACGTTGTTGCTCGCACTCGACGCCTGCGCGGGCAGCGAACTTGCGGACGTTGAAGAGGTGCACCTCGCTTCGCACGTGGATGATTGGCGCGACGAAGTTGTCTACCAGCTGCTCACCGATCGATTTGCGAATGGGAGCGCGTCCAACGATTTTCGAGTCGAGCCGAATGCGCTCGCTCGCTATCATGGTGGCGACTACCAAGGCGTCATTGACCACCTCGACTATCTCGACGCGCTCGGCGTGACCGCGATTTGGATCAGCCCGATCGTTCGCAACGTCGACACTGACGCAGGCGTCGACGGATACCACGGCTACTGGGCGCAGGATCTAACACGCCTCAATCCGCACTTCGGTGACCTTGCGACGCTCCGCGCTATGGTGAATGCATGCCACGCACACGGGATCAAAGTCATCCTCGACATTGTCACCAATCACTTGGGACAGGTTTTCTACTACGACATTAACTTGAACGGCGTGCCCGATGAGAGCGTATTCGGTTCGGGCTCGGCGAGCCCACTCACGCGCGTCACCGAGTACGATCCGGACTACGATACACGGGGCATTCAGTCATACACGTCGCTTGGCGAAGCGGGCGCCGCTCCGATTTACTTCTTCGACATGCCGGCGATCTTCCGCGTACCGCCCATGCCGGAAATTTTTCAGCATCCTGAGGCTTACCACTTGCGTGGGCGCATTCTCGACTACGCAGTTCCAGATCAGGTCTTGTTCGGCGATTTTCCCGGCGGTTTGAAAGATGTCGCGACCGAGAATCCGGACGTTCGTGAAGCGCTGATTGCTTCCTATACGAACTGGATTTTGCAGACCGATATGGATGGCTTCCGCATCGATACGTTGAAGCACGTCGAGTACGAGTTTTGGGAAACCTTCACGAGCGAAGTGCGCCAGCGACTTGCGGCGCGCGGCAAGACCAACTTCATGCAGTTTGGCGAAGCGTTCGACGGTGACGACACCTTGGTTGGCTCGTACACGTTGCCTGGACGCTTGGATTCTGTTTTCTACTTCCCGCAGAAGTTTCAGGTGTTCAACGACATCTTTCAGCAGGGTCAAGCCACACAGAAGATCCAGGATCTGCTTGAGCAGCGCGCGATGCACTACGGCAGCACCCCGCAGCCTGGAGGCATTGGCATCGCACCCACCGAGGCGCTGGTTAACTTCATCGACAATCATGACCTGCCGCGCTTTCTGGATGCGCGTCGCGATTTTCAAGGCACGGCTGCGTTACGTGCGGCGCTTGCGTACTTGCTCACCGAGGACGGCATTCCGTGCATCTACTACGGCACCGAGCAGGATTTTTCCGGCGGCAACGATCCCGCTAACCGCGAAGACCTCTGGGGCGCTGACTATCGGACCGACGGCGAAACGTTTGCATGGATCGCGCGGCTTACACGCATCCGCCGCGAGTACACGGCGCTGCGCCGCGGAAGCTTTGAGATTCGATAGGTCACCGAGCGCACCGGTGATGCGAGAGACGCAGGCATCATTGCGTTCGAGCGCAAGGTTGGCAGCGACTACGCGCTCGTCGTTATCAACGCGCAAGGGGCACACGAAAGCGAAACCACCGCAATCGACGTTGGCGGCGAGCCCATGACCACGACGCGCAACGAAGGCGACACCCTCGTCGACATCCTTAGCAACGACACGTTCACCGTTGGCGCCGGCGGCTCCCTAACACTCCGCGTCCCCCCTACGGCACCCGCATCCTACTCCCCAACCCCTAGCGGGGACACGCTCCCGCCTCAGGGGGCCTGTCATTTCAACGGGTTAGCGATCGAGTTTGGCCGCGCGAACTTGATACATTGCCACCGATAGGTATCAACTTTGCGCGGCCAAACTCGATTCGCAAGTGCTCGAAATTACGTGCGTTGCGAGGGGGGAGCGTGTCCCCAAGGCTAAAGGGTTTTTAGGAAGGCGGTTAGGTCGTCGATTTCGGCGGAAGTGAGTTGGCTGGTGTGGCCGTGGCGGTCGCCGCCGGCGCAGGGGTTGGTTAGGCGCTCGTGGATCGTTGCGACGCAGCCGTTGTGCATGAGTGGTGCGCGGTTGCCGAGGCCGACGAGGCTTGGGACTTGGAACGCGCCACCGGTGCCAACGTCGACCGTGGCGTTGTTGGTGAGCATGGGGCCTGAGTGGCAGGTCGCGCATTGTGTGTCTGCGCGCTCGAAGAGTGCGTGACCACGATCGACTGCACTCATGTCGTCGGGCAAGGACGGCGGAATGGTTTCGAGTCGGTCTACGTAATGCGCAAGCGCATCCGCGTGCGTTTCGGGAATCGCGCCCGCACCCATGCGCTCGCTAAAGACATGCGTCACGAGATCGCGGAAGTCGTGCATGTCGCCATCCCAGTGGAACGGCTCGGTGCCAAGCACGCCACCAGCAATCTGCGGCGTACGCCTATTGCCTAGCGTCGAGAAGTTCCACACGTGGCCGTCATCGCCGCCTTCGGGATGGCACGACGCACACGCCTCGCCCGCGCTTACTCCGGCGTGAAAAACATACTGCCCAGTGTCTGCCAAGCTGTCCGTCGCCAGACGTACGCTGCGGCGACTCCACTGATTGCGAATGTCGATGATCTCGATCGCTGACGGCTCGCGCGTTTGTACGACCAAATGTTCCGCATCACTAAACGCGACAGCAATCGCCTGACCGCCGGTGGCAAAATCGCGGTCGCTCTGCGTCGCTTCCGCAGGCGACATTGATCCGAAGCGTCCAACCGTCGCACTACTGTCACGCACGAAGACCTGCGCGAATGGGCTAGCGATGTTTCCAGGAATCGCCAATGCCAACGATCGACCATCGTTCGTGAAGCTGACGTCGACCGCGAGCATCGCGTTTTCAATTCCGGGGCCGCTGTTCTCGAGCCCACCCGACGCGTTGAACGTAGAAATCGCGGTTTTGACGATGCCCTGAGATGTTGAGCAGCCACTGACCGTGCCGCCGCCCGCGTAGCCGCCGGGCGCGGTGCTAACTGGCGGAGCGTCCTGCGAGCGTGCGCGCTGATGCAGCATCGCGATGGCGCCGTGCGTGCCCATTTGAACCGTGCGCCAAGCAACGTCTGGATTCGTGCACAGGTCGTCTGCCGGAGCAGCGCCGTTCTTCACATGTCCATCTGGTGAAACAGTCAAAAGCCGCGCCGACCGAAACTGCGAGACAAGTAAGTCGCCGCGCGCGACTCCGGGAGCTTGTCCCTCCGTCGCAACAATAACATCGCGCAAATCGCCGACGGAGACGTTCACCGAGCGCACGATCTGAGTGCTTGCACGATCGACCGTCACAAGCTCGCCCCCGGCACACGCTACATGCAAGGCGTCTTGGTATGCGTCGTACGTGACGCCGCGCGGTGCCGAGCAAACCTTCACGCGCGAGAGAATCGAGGGGGCATCGGCATTCAGATCGATGGCAACTAACTCGCCGCCGCGACGCGTAGCAACGTAGACGACGCCGTTGTGATCTTCCGCGAGACGGCCGGGTTCTGCGCCTTCAGAAAGCGCGATTGTCGCGCGCAGCGTGTTCGAAGCGAGATCCACGACCGAGACCGTGTCGCGCTCGGGATCGGCTGCGACGACCAGGCGGTGATCGCGTGAGACGAGGAGCGTGCCGCCGGTGATCGGTACAGGCCGCGCCCCACTGGAAACGAGAGGGCCGCTGTTAAAGGAGAAGGTGCCCGGCTGACTGGAAAGCGAGTCCGTCGGAAGTGGGCAACCAGCAAGCGCGAGCGGCAGGCAGAGCCAGCCAACATGTTGGACGTATCGCATTCGAGATCCTCCCCAGTGAACTGCCCCGACCCAAGCCAAAGCAAGGGATGGGCCAAGCCAACACGCGCAGCAACCATCGGGATTCGCGCAATTTATGGGCGCAGTCGAGCGATGTCTTCGCGGCTGTGAGCAGTGAAGTGCACACCACACTGTGCTTCACGAGCACAGGCTCGGCTCCAAATGTCATAGCGTTCTAGAACGCATCTCATAAATCCCGACCGAGGGATTTATGAGATGCGTTCTAGTGCAGGTAGCGAACGGAGCGAGGCGGGATGTCGAGCACGAGCGCGCCGTTGGTGATCACTGCGTTGTAGCTCGCGTCGAGCGCATCGGTGAGCGCGCGGCCATTGGCGACGAGCTCTTCCGCGATCGGAATGACGCGATGTTGCGCGCTTGAAGAGCGATTGAGCGCGACGAGGCAGCTACTCGCGCCATCCCCGCGCACCACAAGCGAGAGGTTTTCGTCCGCAACAACCGTTCGTGAACGGCGTGAGCGAAGTGCGGGCACAGTGCGACGCGCCTGCAGAAGCTGACTCACGCGCTCGAGCTGCGCGGTTTCGCGCGATTGCAACGCATCGTCAAAGCGCATCATGTGGCGATTGTCAGGATCCGCGCCACCGTACTCGCCGTACTCGTCGCCGTAGTAGAGCAGCGGCGCGCCCGGCAACGAAAATAGCCAGCCAAAGGCCAGGTACATTCGATCGTAACTCTCCGCATTAGGGGGCGGCGGAAGGTTGTCCCATTTGCTGTTCGCAAGGTCCGGGTTTGACGCCAGCGTCATGAAGCGCGAGGTATCGTGCGATCCTATATAGGGCGTCATGATCGCGCCTTGCGGATACTCGCGCATGCTTTGCGCGGTCCAATAGTCGACATGCGCGAGGCCGCGACCGTCCACATCGGTGAGAAACTGAAGCGCTGCCGCGTAGTAGAGAACAAAATCGAACTGTCCGTTCAGGGCTGAGGGGCGGATGTAGTGCGAGATCGTGCCGTAGTTTTCGATGTTGCCGCCCGCTTGGGGGCCACTTGAGCTATCCCAACCCATCGCGGTTTCGCCCATCAAAAACACCGGCGTGCCCGCCGTCTCGAAACGCTCGCGTACGCGCGTTGCGAGGTTGAAAATCGCTGCGTCATTCACGTGCTTCACTGCGTCGACACGAAAACCATCGAGGTCGAAGCGTTCCATCCAGCCGAGCGCGTCGCTGATGATTTGCTCGCTTGCTTCGCTGTTGCTCCAGTTGATGTCGGGTAGGTAGGGGCGGAACAGGCAATCGAGGCGATGCTCTGTCCAATCGCAGCCGTCCGTGCCGCAGATGCATCCGGCGTTGAACCAGCTCGGGTGAGTCTGAAAGTACGGATGCTCTTCGTGTACGTGATTGAGGACGAGGTCCATCAAGATTCGAATGCCGTGCGTGTGGGCGCTTGCGATCAACGCTTGCAGATCGGCCTCTTCGCCTAAACGCGAATCGACGCGCGTAGGATCGATGGGCCAGTAGCCGTGATAGCCCGATACGAGGTGCGATTCGTCTGCGTCGGTGAACGTGCCTTGCGGATTCACGTTGTAGGGAGAGAGCCATAGCGTGTTGACGCCAAGACGATCGAAGTATCCGTCTTCGATCGCGTCACGCACTCCTGCGAAATCGCCGCCTTGCCAATCGGCGCCGTGGCTTGCGTCGCTTGGGGGCGCATCGTTTGCGGACTCACCGTTCCTGAAACGGTCGGTCATCACCATGTAGATGACCGAGTCATTCCAAGAGAACTCGGTGTCCTCGATCCAAAACGGCAAAAGCAAAGCTTCGCTATCCACGCCACTCGTCGAGGTCGCAACGAGCTTGAGCACATGCTTGCCCGTGGGAAGCGCGCTCAAATCGAGCTCTATGGTGTGCGCGCTAGTCGTAAGCTCGGCCGAGGTAAGCGGACGCGAGCTTGTCCCGGTGCGCAGCTCACCGAGCACGCGTTGCAAGGGACCGGCCGCGTTGCCGGTGTATTCGATCGCCGCGCTCCACGAACGCGCGTCCGGGTTGGCCGCGTGGGATGCGACACGCAGTGAAGGTTGCGCGCAGTTCGAAACGCGGAGGCCCGAGTTCTCAATACCGTCGTCATACACGCGATATGCATTGCCCGGATCAAGTCGCCACATCTCGGGTGCGCCATCGCCATGCACAACGAGCTTGTAGGGGTAGACGCCAGGTTCTAGGCGCAACGTAATGGCGTAATGACCGGTTCCGTCGTCCACGAGCTCGTCGTGGCCATCTTCAAAGTCGTTGAATGCGCCCGCTACGAAGACGCGAGGTGCGGATGCGGTTTCCGTGTAGCTAAGTGTGACGTTGCACATTCCGTCCCATGCGATCGGAGTGTCCGTGTCGGCCGTGCATGCATTTGCGAGCAGCACGATGGGAATAAGTAGAGCCGTAAGCTTCAACTGCGCCTCCGAATGCGGCGAGCGAGGAGTGCGAACACAAGGAGCAACGGAAACGCACGCCAAGGCGCTGACTCAGGGACGCGGCTCACGGAGCAGCCCGTGTCCTCGGTCTCAGGCGGCGCCACGCCTGCGTCGGGTCGCGGCGCGGCAGGCTCACTTGCGTAGGCATCGCAGGCCGGTGTTACAGGAAAAGCGTCGCGGGTAGCTTCGAGTACGTACGCTCCGGCGCCAAAGCCCACCATCGGGATCGACCCGGTGTAATCCCCGGTCCGCGCATCGTGAAGCTCGGCAAAGAGGTTGTCGTTCTGCACCGCTTGTCCAATCACGAAGTCGCGAAGCGTGCCGCGGTCATCGAAAGCTGAGTCGATTGGTGCCGCCAACAAGCGCAAATCGACGAAGACCCATTCTTGCGAATCGTATGCGCCACCGTCGTCGTTGCGCATAAAGCCGTAGCCGCTCGCGACGCGCAGGTTGCCGTGGATCGCTGCGAACGTGGCGCGCGCGGCACGGCCATCAGGATCGATCAGACCAAAGTTCAGAGCTTCGATCGCGGCGGCATCGATATAGCCATGACCCGCGAGCAAGTCCTCGACGCTCTGGCCGAGAGCACCTCGTGAATCGGAGTGAGTGCGCACGACTGCGTCACGCATAGTTGAACCTGCATCGTAGAATCGCGAAGCGGCGCTCGTTTCGCCGAGACGCGTGGCCAGATACGCCGCGTCGCAGAGCCCGCGCGCGGCGGCAAGCGATGTGTAGGTATAGCGTCGCTCGTGACCGTTCCAATGCGTTTCCCAGATCGAAGAGTCGGCGCGAATGGTTCCGCTTGCGTCGGTCAAGTAGATCAGGACGTCCGCGATTTCGGTTTCGATGGTTGGCCAGTCGGCGCGAAGTGCCTCAAGGTCGCCGCCAGCGCGCACGTATTCCGCCGCCGACCACAAGAACAATCCGAAGCCATCGAACTCGATGTTAGGACCATCCGCATTGCAATCGCTCTCTTCTGCGCCATTGCCGAAGTAGCGCGTGACCGAAATTCGATAGGACCGTCCTACGATGGCAACGTGGCGTCCTGGCGGCGCGTGCAATTGAAAGAGCAGTGCGTCCCGCGCTTCGCTCAAGTGCCCCGAGCGTGCGAGTGCAACCGTCGCATACGCCATGTCCCGAACCCACGCGATGTTCCATTGCGCGTCGGGGTTATCGAGACCGGGCGGCAGACTTGCCAAGAGTTGGCCAAACCCAGCTCCTACTTCGCGCACCTGGCTCATGCGCAAGACAGCGAGCGACTGGCGGTAAAGATCATGTTCGCTCGTCGCGATATAGGCAGGGATCTCGCCGGCCCATTCCGACCAAGCATTCGTTTCTGCCATAACCAACGCTTCGGGCGTTCGACCGGCGACCCACGACCTCAGCAAATCGACCTTCGGGCCCGCGTCTTCATCAAGCGCCCACGTCACGGCGACTGCAAACCACATCGTCGCGCCGGGGGCGAGACTTGCCTCGGCGCTTTGAAGCGCAGGCGAGACATCCTCAGTTGGGCCAGTGGTCGCATTCGAGTGATCGAGATCATCGCCGCGCTGCAACGAAGCGAAAGCGGAGTTTTCGCCCGTCGATGCGGACTGCGATGCGATCGGTGAAAGCGCTGTGTATGCGAGCGTTCCTTGGCTCGGCCCGTATTCGTAGAAGGTTGATCGTGCGGCGTCCCAGCTTACCTCTTCATCAAGGGCCACGGGCTCGCGCGTGCCCGAAGCTAGTCCAAGTCGATAGTTGAAGAGGGCATATACGGAAACTGAAGCGGTGCTCACTCCTTCGTTGGTAACTCGCGCCACCATGACAAAGACCGGCGCTTCGATCTCGGTTGGCATAAAGCCGTAGGTGCGGACCTCAACGTCGCGCTCGCCACCGACGCGTTGGTCGGCGAAGAAGATGTTGGTGCCGGGAACATAGCCAGCGCGATCGACTGGCACGTCGCCAAGCCAGGTGCCAACGCGCGATTCCGCTGCGCCTACTCGAATGCCGAAGTAATTGTCGAACGCTAGATCTCGAGACTCATCGGCCGCGAAGCACAGATTCTCAGCGTTCTCCCGCGGCGCAGCGAAGCGATAGGGGTGTTCGAGAAAGGTATCGACCCGGTGAGTGGCGCGGTTGTAGCTGACGGCTGCGTGACCGTTGCTCGTGACGAGGCGGTTGAACGAACGATGCGGAACGACGTCCTGCGCTTTGGCCTCGCCGTAAACGCTCAGCACTGTGATGGCGAATAAAAAAAATGGCGGGCGGGCCAACTTCATCGGTTGCGGACTATTGCACGGCTTGACGGGCATTTCATTCGGCCCATATCCAGTAGCGGGGCATCTTCTCGATCGCCCATAGGAATCGAGGACAATATGGCCAATCCATTAATCGTTTGCGTGGGCGTCGACCTTACCGATCAGAGCCCCCTGGCGCTCAGGCAGGCGCTGCACTTGCTCGACGGACGCGGCGGCGAAATCCATGCGATCAGCGTCGTACCCCACGAAGAGGAGTCTTTGGCTGACGTCGGAAAGGTGGCAAAGGAGATCGACGCCGCAATGCTCGCATTGCACGCGCGTATCGAGGAGCTCGTTCGCACGGTGCCGCATGCTCCGCATGTACGCTTGCACGTGCGCGTCGGACATCCCGCTACTGTGATCCACCAGGTCGCGGTTGACTACGATGCCGACGTGATTGTCACCGGCTCGCACAGCCGCACGGGAGTTGAGAAGTGGATACTCGGTTCCGTTGCCGAAGAACTAGTCGCGATGGCACGTTGCCCGGTCTTCGTTGTGAAGGACCGCGATTTTGACGGACTTCCGAGAACACCGCGCATCGAACCTGGTGCGATGCCCAAGGAGTCGCCCGAGCTTCATCGCTCACAAGTTGTAAACAACAGCGTGCGCCCCATCGATCGCACGTCGCACATTAGCGGTCTGCTCTAGCGCTCGAATTGCCCCGCGCACGCGGCGTGGCAGTTGTGCCACAATGCCGCCGTGGCGGGGCTCACGTTACGCAATGTGAAGAAGGTTCTTGGCAAGACGCCAATCTTGCACGGGATCGATCTCGACGTACGTGATGGCGAGCTTGTGGTGCTCGTGGGTCCGAGCGGATGCGGCAAGAGCACGCTTTTGCGCACCATCGCTGGGCTCGAAGTGCCAGACGAAGGTGAGATTCGAATTGCAGATCGCGACGTAACGCACTTGCCGCCACGCGAGCGCGATGTCTCGATGGTCTTTCAGAGTTACGCGCTCTATCCCCATCTCACCGTGCGCGACAATCTCGCGTTCGGGCTCAAGTTGCGTGGGGCTTCGGCGCAAACGATCGAGGAGCGCATTGGCGAAGTGTCGTCGATGCTGGAGCTCACACCCTTGCTTGAACGCTTCCCGCGGCAGCTCTCGGGCGGCCAGCGGCAGCGGGTCGCGATGGGCCGTGCGGTAGCGAGACATCCGGCGCTCTTCCTTTTTGATGAGCCCTTGTCCAATCTCGATGCGGCGCTCCGCGCGGAAGTGCGCGTCGAGATCAAACGCCTACACGATCGCTTGCACGCGACAACTATTTACGTGACGCACGATCAAGTGGAGGCCATGACCCTCGCCGACAGGCTCGTGGTCTTGCGAGCGGGACGCGTCGAGCAGATCGGCGCGCCGCTGGAAGTCTACGAGAAGCCGCGAACACTTTTTGTGGCAGGCTTTTTGGGGAGCCCGGCGATGAATTTCATACCGGCATCGATCGACTCGGGTATCGCACGCGCGAAAGATTTTGCTGTGCATGTGCCAGCTTCGATCGGCGGGCCTACGGTCACGGTCGGGGTGCGCTCCGAAGACGTGGTGGTGGCCGAGTCGGACGGCCAGTTGCGTTTCGTCGTGGACGTTGTCGAGCGCTTGGGCTTTGACTGCCACGCGTACGGCAAAGTGGGCGACGTAAGCTTTGTTGCGCGGCTCAACGGAGAGGTGGCACGCACCGCTATGCGAGGCACCGTCATCGCGCTTAACGTGCGCGACGGCAAAGCACACTTCTTCGATGTGCAATCGGGAGACGCGGTTCAATGAAGCGATGGTTTGCGTTGGCCGCTGCGCTGGCGAGCCTCTGCTTGCTGCCTAGCCCTCAAGCCTCCGCCGATGAAACCTCTGTGACGCTTTGGCATGCGTACGGCGAAGCTGAAGCGCGCGGCCTTCACGAAGCGATTACGGCGTTCGAAGCCGCGCACCCTGGAGTAAACGTCACGGAAGTTGCGGTTCCCTTTGGCGCCTACGCTTCCAAACTGGAAAGCGCGATTCCCACAGGCAATGGACCGGATGTGTTCATTGTCGCGCACGATGGCATTCGCACCTATGTCGATGGCGAGCTCGTTGCATCGATTGGGCCTATTCCCACCGCGGTCTCGGACGACGTCGAGCGCGGCTACCTCGACGCATTCCGCGTCGACAATGTTCTTTACGGACTTCCGATCGCGCTCAAGTGCACGGCCCTTTACGTAAACGAAGCCCTGCTTGCCACGCCGCCAGCGTCTCTCGAAGAATTTCGTGCGCTCGCACCCGTACTTGCGCCTGGCGTTTCCCCGCTCGCGTTTGAAACCGACAGCGCCTATTACGCCGCGGCTGTGCTGCATGCTTTTGGCGGCGAGCTTCTCGACGCGACCGGACATTACACGTTCACGGGACCGTCGGCAGAGAGGACGGTCGCTGTGTTGCGGGATTTGGTGCAGCAGGACGTCGTGCCCCAAGACGCAAGCGGGGCATTGGTCACCCAGCTCTTTGCGTCGGGACGCGCTGCGGCGGCGATCAGTGGACCATGGCTCGCAACGGATCTGCCTGCGGGCCTTCGGTATCGGGTGGTGCCTCTCCCGACCGTCGGGGGCCATCGCATGCGTTCGTTTGTGTCGGTGGAAGGTGCTCTGCTTGCGCGCGGCGCGCGCGACGCAGCGACTTCGCGTGATCTCATTGCATTTCTGGCGAGTCCTTCCGGCGCTCTGCCGCGCGCGCTCATTGGGCGTCAGACAGTCACCTCGAATGCGGTGCAAGCCGACGCGCGCGTTGCCAACGATTCCCTCCTCAGCGCATTTCGTGCCGCCGCGTCGCACTCGGTGTTGATGCCCACGCATCGCAAGATGCGCGCGGCGTTCGAGCCGGCGAATCGCGCGCTTCGTAAGGCCCTCGAAGGTGAGATGCCCATCCGCGTAGCGCTTGCGGAAGGCGCGCACCGTTTCGAGATGATTACCCGCGAAACTATGCCGGCGCAGAACCCGACCGTCTTTCTCGTGGTCGTCGGACTCCTCTTTCTCGTGCTCACGATCGTTTCGATTCGCAAGATCGCGGACGCGGGCATGCGCGCTCGGATTCGCCGTTCCTGGCCTGCCTATCGCTACGTCCTGCATGCTGCGCTCGCGATTGCCTTGCTGGTGATTCTTCCACTACTTGTGGGCGCTGCGACGTCGTTCTTCGCTGGCCATGGTCGCGATATGCACTTTGTTGGCGTTGCCAACTACGTGGACATACTCACTGCACAGGGCGGCCCAATCTTCGCGCACGGTTCGTTTTGGCTTGTGCTGCTCGTCACTGTCTTGTGGACGGTGCTCAACCTTCTTTTGCACGTGAGCATCGGAGTGGCACTGGCCCTCGCTCTGCATCGCCCGATGCTAAAGATGCGAGGCGCGTATCGCGTGCTGCTCATTCTTCCCTGGGCTGTGCCGAGTTACGTCACGGCGCTGGCTTGGAAGGGGATGTTTCATCGCCAGCTCGGCTCGGTGAACGCGATCCTTTCGCACCTTGGAGTCGAGCCGGTCTCATGGTTTGCACATTTTTCCACTGCGTTCGCCGCCAACTTGGCCACCAATACCTGGCTTGGCTTTCCTTTCATGATGGTCGTGACGCTCGGCGCTCTCGCATCGATCCCGAATGACCTCTACGAAGCCGCCTCGGTTGATGGCGCTACGTCGTGGCAGCGCTTCCGTTTCATCACGCTGCCTTTGCTTGGGCCCGCGCTCGCGCCCGCCGTGGCGATGGGCGCGGTGTGGACGTTCAATATGTTCAATGTTGTCTTTCTCGTCAGTGGCGGCGAGCCCGACGGAACGACAGAAATCCTCGTTTCGGAAGCGTATCGATGGGCATTCACGCGCTCGCAGCAATACGGATACGCCGCGGCGTACGCGGTGCTGATCTTCCTCTTGCTCGTGGGCGGCAATCGCTTGCTGTCCCGCAATACCGAGCCCGTAGGCGGCACGCGATGAAGCAGAGCTCTACGCGCGCGGTGCTTGTTGAGGTAGCAATCCATTTTGTACTTCTTGTCGCTGTGTGCGCTGCGCTCTATCCGATTCTGTGGGTTGTCTCGCTCGCGCTTGCGCCAAGTGGTGCGCCGGACGCCCGCGCATTGCCGATTCCAGATTCGATTTCGTTCCACAGTTTTGCCTCCGTGCTCTTTCGACAAAACAGCTCTGGCACTTGGGTCTTCGCCGTGCAGCTCTTCAACTCGGTTGTGATCTCGCTAGCAACATCGTTCGTTGCAGTCGCCATCGCCACGCCCGCGTCGTATGCCCTCGCGCGATTCCGCTTTGTTGGATCCAAGGCAGGTACGTCGCTCCTTCTCTTCACGCAGATGTTTCCCGGCGTGGCAGCGAGTGTTCCCCTCTACCTGCTGCTCGATAGTCTTCACCTACTCGACACGCGGTCTGGCCTCATCCTCGTGTACGCAACAAGCGCGGTGCCATTTGCAATCTTCCAGTTACGCAGCGCGTTCGAAGCCATCCCGCGTGAGATCGAAGAGGCGGCCATGGTCGATGGCGCAACTCAGTTCGGCGCATTCCTACGTGTGGCGCTCCCAGCGGCTCGACCTGCATTGGCAGTCACCGGACTTTTTGCGTTCATGACGGCGTGGAACGAGTTCATTCTCGCCGCGACGTTCTTGTCACGCGAGGAGATGTTCACCGTTCCGCTACTACTGAACAGCTACGTGAGCGAGTACAGCGCCGCATGGGGCAACTTCGCCGCGGGCGCGATTCTCGTGTCGATTCCCGTATGCGTTCTTTTCTATGCGCTTCAACGTCAGCTCGCGGGCGGCCTCACCTCGGGCAGTGTGAAGGGCTAAGAAGCGGTTGGCGTTGCCCTGAGGCGTTGATATGCTCGCCGCGCAACTTCAACTGGAGTCCATCATGAGCCAAGCCGTCGAACGCATCCTTTCCAACTACGCGGGTGAAAACCCCGGTGTCATCGGCAATCTTCGCCGTCTTATGAACACAGGTACGTTGGCGGGCACGGGCAGCCTCGTGATTCTTCCAGTCGATCAGGGCTTTGAGCACGGACCGGCGCGCAGTTTCGCACCAAACGTCGAGGGCTACGACCCGAGCTACCATCCGAAGCTTGCCATCGAAGCCGGCTGCAACGCATACGCGGCTCCCCTTGGATTCATGGAGGCTGTCGCGCACGAGTACGCCGGCAAGTTGCCTCTCATCCTCAAAGTGAACAACAGTGATTCACTCGGCGGGCCCGACCAGCCGTACTCGGCTGTCACCTCGGCGGTCAACGACGCTCTTCGTCTCGGTTGCACGGCCATCGGCTTTACGATCTATCCTGGCTCGAGCTATCGCAACGACATGTACGGCGAGATCCGCGACATGATGTCGGAAGCTCGCGAAGTTGGTTTGCCGACCGTCATGTGGTCATACCCGCGCGGAGCGACCATGTCGAAGTCCGGTGAGACGGCGCTCGATGTCGTCGCCTACGCAGCTCACATCGCCTGCCAGCTCGGCGCGCATATCGTGAAGGTCAAGTTGCCGACCGATCACATCGAGCAGGACGCGGCGAAAAAGTCCTACGAGGGTGTCGAGAAAGCAACCCTCGCTGATCGCGTGCGCCACGTCATGAAGGCGTCGTTCAACGGCAAACGCATCGTCATCTTCTCGGGTGGCGTCTCCAAGGGAACGGACGAAGTGCTCGAAGAGATCCGCGCCATCAAAGCAGGCGGCGGCAATGGCTCCATCATGGGCCGCAACTCCTTCCAGCGCTCGAAGGCTGACGGCACCAAGCTCCTTCAGGACGTCATCAAGATCATGAAGGGCTGAGGCGCGTGCTCGGCACCAAGCTCCGCGCATTCGTTGCGGCGGGCGCATTTAGCGTGTGCGTGACTGCGTGCGGCGGGCCTCTTTCCGCGCCCCGCGCGCACGCGCCGGCATCGAACGCGCCGCAGGCGCGTGATTCGGAGAATCCGCAAAGTTCTCTCGCTACCCAGATGCAGCTTGCGAGCGCGCTGCCGGCAGAAGTGAATGGCGCGCTTCCCTTGCCGATGGCGTCGTGGTTCGTGGCCCGCAACGCCGGAGGGCAGCTGCTCGTTCGATCGATGGCGATGTTTGCAGACGCAGATGATCCGGGAAGTGCCGCGAGCGGCGAGTACTACTCAGTCGTCGCCGGTGATAGCGGCTGCATTGTGGAAACTCACGGACCGGAATCTGAAATCGAAACAGCGGCCTACGTCGCCGAGCTTGGCGGGCTTCGTGAGCTTGCACGCCGCTTTGGACTGAGGTCGCTCGGCGGGGCCGTTTTCGATTCCGTCAGCACGTTGGGTATCGTTCCCGACGACAACGGCCGCGTGTACGCAATCGACCATGAACGCGCAACGCTCATGCCCAACGTTCGGGGCTTCTCAGCGACGTTCTCGCCTGACGCGCATTGGCTCGCGTTTGCTTCCTGCCGGGGTCGTTGCGGCCACGAAGAGATTGCCGCGCGCATGCACGCCGCGATCCCGCGCGTGCGTTATCCCAGCGGGACCGTGCACGACATGTACTGGGCGCCCGACAACACGCTCTACTTCAGCTACGACGACACGACACGCGCATTGCAGGATGCAACCCGCGTCTGCATCGGCCACCTTGACCCCGCAACGTCGGCACCAGCGACTGTCGTTCTTTGCAAGAACAGCTCGGTAAATAGCACGATGATCTTCGTTGCCTCGTCGAACGTTCGATTCGGCGCGCTCGAAACCATGAATAGCTCCGGCTTTGTGACGAGCATCATCGATCTGCAAACGCACCAGGAGACGGCTTCGATTCCGCAGCCGCTCCTTCGCGCAGTCGATGACGAAGGCCGCTTCGCATGGCAAACGCCAGAGGGCGTGTTGCGTATTCAATCCGGCACGGAGATGCGGGAGCTTGAGGGCGTTGAGCCAGTTGGATTCGTTGAGGCCGGCGTCTTGTTGGTTCAGCGAACGTTGGAGGGTGACATTGAAGACCCTGAGTATCTCAGCGATCCGGAGAACTCCGTCGCGCATCATCGATGCGACACATTCCGCGCCGTTCGCCTAACGCAGAATTGACGCGGAGCTTTGCGCACTTAATTTGCAGCGAGACGCGGTTAAGATTCGACCCACACCATTGCTCGAGTCACTCGCGTCGCCTAGCTTCGATCTCGTGCTCAGGCGTCTCCTCTATGCAATCGTTGCGCTTGTCATCGCCCTTGCGGCGGTGCCGGACACAGCCCTCGCGCAGCCCGGCTGCAGCCGCGTTGAGTTAGATCACATCCACCACGTGCTCTCATACCAACAAGTGACGGGCGACGTGCTCACTCCGCTAAGCGTCGAGTTTTCCGGCTGCGTTTCGGGCGGGGAGGCGCTGCAAGTGACGTGCACGCTCGGTGCGGTCACGCTCAGAGGATCAACGAGTGGCATTCGGAATGGAGGGCGGGTGCGAGTGGGGATTCCGCCGGGGCTGCGTCCTTCAGACGTTCCGGTTGGTTCGCAGCAGGTGAGTTGCGAAGCAATGCTCGTGCCTGCGAACGGAGCTACGCCCATGCGTGTGGGCAACCTGCAGGAGACAGTGGTGGTGCAAGGCGCGCGCCTGCCCAACTACGCCATCACGACCGTTCCGATAGAGCGGGACGGGCGCGCGTACCCGCAAGACTGCGAGACGAACCTTCCTGCCATCGATGGGCAAAATGCATGTTTGCCACTTCTCATTGAAGACCGAAACCGCACGGCGGCACTGCTCGATCCCCGCATTGAGTGCCGAATCGATAATCACGCGGTCGAAGTGCAGCCGGCAGCGCAGCGGCGGATGGAGAACAGAACGATTTCGTTAGGGCCCCTCGCAGCGGGGCGCCATTCGCTGACTTGCCGTCTGACTGCTGCCCAGCCAGGTTGGGACATCGATGCGACGAATGACGTAATCACAACCGAGCTCGAAGTTGGAACGCGAGATCTCTGGCGACATGATCTTGCGATTGTGCGCATCGATGCTGCTCTGCGAGAAACCACGCGATCGACAACGATGGGCGGCCTTGAAGAGGTGTGGAGAGACGTTCCGATTACCGGGTTTGACGTGAGCGTGCGCAACAGCGGGAACCTTGTTGAGCCAGTCGTCATCGTGGAATGCACGTTGCGCGATCAACTCACGCGCAGGCGCCTACGCGCCGGCGTCATGTGGCCGAGTGGAAATGAACACGTTCCCGCGCTTCGACATGGCGACGAGGTCGCGGTGACGGTCGCACTCGACCGCGCGTCGCAGCGTGGCCACACCTACGAGGCAACATGTTCCGCGCGAACGCCCGTCGGGGAGCACCGAACACCCATTCCCGAGGCTACACCCGCGGATAACACCGCGACCACGCATATCACCGCACCGTAGCGCGCAAATCGGAGCTGCTCAGGCGAGGATCTAGCGCGTGCGACGGCTGGGTACGGTTGCGTTCGGATCGATATCCACCGGCGTAACGCCTGCGCCCATCGCGCGGATGTCTTCGGCGGCTTCCGACATCAAACGCGTGCGGCTGCAGAGGCCGGCGTACATGCGGTCTTGCACAGTGCGCGCGTAGACCAAGTACGAGGTGTGCTCGCGAAAGCCGTAACCACACGCTGCTGACTGAGTTGCGGTGCGAACAGTGACGCGTTCGTGAGCTGCGCCCTTCCATGTTTGCACGACGTCGAACTCCACAACGAACGCCGATTCAGGTCCGCCATTCGCTGGACCTTCCCGCGTGATCGAGCGCACGCGGCCTTCGAATACATCCGACGCCGCCGCAAACGCGGCCTCGCGCGACTGCTCCATGCAGCTGCATGCGTTTGCGACGTTGGGTGTTGCAACGAAGAGGCTGACGAGACTGAGGAGTGCAACGATGCGCGTCATGGTCATCACCTTGCCACGTTCTTTACGTGCGTGCAGACGCCATCACTCGGGAACGGCGATCACTATCGTTTTGCCCTGCATCGCGGATCCGCTTGTATTTGCGGCCGTTGGGCCGATGCGCACGGTGAGAAGACCTTGGCCGGCCTTCTTTCCGCGGACGCCGACGTTCATATAGAACTTCGGGCTCTGCGGGTTCATGTCGATCTGGCCGCGACGTACAGGCGTCGGCGGACCGTAGCCAGCTTGGATCGCAAACGTCTTGAGCTCAGCGCGAGCGGTAGCCCCCTTGGTGGTGAAGGGCATCTCCGTGTCGCCGACGCGCAAGTCGACCGCTTCGACGATGCCCGTTGCGACCGCAGGTCCCGCGAGCTCCACGTACATGCCTTTCAACTCACCGCCAACGTTCGTAACGATAAGCTCGATCGACGTCGAACCGTTGGGCGCGCATCGCCACGTACCACCAGCAGTCGCTGCGAGTGAGAGGGAAGGGTTGCCCTTCACGCGCTTGGGCCCTTCGGGCAGGGTGAGCACTTCGGGCTCGCGCAAGTCGGGCATCACGCGGGGCGTGCATTCGATCTCTTTGCCGCGCTTGACCATCGTGAGCATCTGCTTGTTGGGCGGCACGCCCGTCTCGCCGTTGGCGATGATGTGATCTTTGCCGGACCGAGCGGATGCCGATCCGTAGAAATGGACCTTGCCGAGATCTTTGCACAACGTGCTTTCAAGATCGGGCAACGAGAGCTCGTACGCTGCGCTCTCGCCATGCGAAACGAGCGCGTGATCATCACCGACCAAAACAGGCGCGCTCAAGTGAACGGCTTTCTCTTTCCCAAACTTCGCTTTGTGCGCCTTTACTTTTCCGGCGTTATCTACGAGTAAAATGCCCGATTCTTTGCCTTCGACGACCACAACAATGAGCACGCCGTGCTTCGTCGCGACGGCGCGCACATCCACTTCGCTCTGTGTGGGAATGCGAACCGCGAACAGCGGCTTCAACGTTTTGGGATCGAAGACGGCGACCATCCCGCTGTAGCTGCTCGTGACGACAAGGCCGTGCGCGTTCGAATGCAAACGCAACTGCGCCTGCCACATGTTGTCGGCGAGACGGACATCGAGTGCGCCTGGTTCAAAGGGCTCATCCGGATCGGGTTCGTCGTCGTTCTCGGGCCACGGCACGCTGCTCTTCGCCCAGATGAGTGAGGGCCACTCGACACGCGTTGGCGTGGGCAAGGTAAGCGTCTCGCCAAGCTGTACGACGTCCTCGTCGATCGTCGCCGATTGCAAAATCGTGCGCATGCGTCCGTCTGCATCGACGCGCGGCATAGCGACGACGAGCTTCTTGTCACCGACGTTCACAACGTTGCGCAGACCGATGACGGCGAGCGGCGTGATCACGACGCCCTCGTCGGTGAACGCGAAGCTGAATGGCGCGCCGCTGCGTCCGAAGATGCCGGTCGTGCCCTTCTTATCGGTGGCGGCGAAGTAGTCGAGATCGGTAGGCTCGTTGCCACGCGACGCTTTGACTTGGCCGAGACGGTGAATCGTCGCTTTGTCGCCCTCGACGCGGGCGATGCCGCGGCCGGTGGCGATCAGGTGGGTCTCTTCGTCGGTCCAAAGGTGCATGGGCTGCGCAGTATGCGAAAGGAACGGCCGATTTGACAGAGATGTCGACGATCGATAGAAGAACGCCCCCGGAACAAGCATAAGTTTGGCCCGGGAATTGACAGCCGAATCGTGTGGGAGAGGTGACCGAGTGGCCGAAGGTACCCGCTTGCTAAGCGGGCGTACGCTCAAAAGGTGTACCGCGGGTTCGAATCCCGCCCTCTCCGCCAGAATGGGCCGAGCCCATTCTGGCGGCTCGGGTGTTTGATTGACAGGAGAGGACCCGTCCTCTCCCTCATTTGGGGGGACCCCAAATGAGCCTCCCACTCCTGATGGGGCGTGCCGCCCCTCGTTGCTGTCGCAACTTCACCCTTCGACATAGGCGAGGACCCGTCCTCTCCCTCATTTGGGGGGACCCCAAATGAGCCTCCCACTCCTGATGTGGCGTGCCGCCCCTCGTTGCTGTCGCAACTTCAGCCTTCGACATAGGAGAGGACCCGTCCTCTCCCTCATTTGGGGGGACCCCAAATGAGCCTCCCACTCCTGATGTGGCGTGCCGCCCCTCGTTGCTGTCGCAACTTCACCCCGGCTTGTCTGTGCATAGGGCGTGCGGTCGCTCGTTGCTGCCGCAACTTCAGCTTGCTGCTGCTGGCTTACGTAGTTGTCAGTCCGTAGAGTTTGCAATACTTGGTCGATTCGGTGCCGAGCAGCGGAAGCAGGTCGGCGTCAGGCACACTGTCACCGACGACGTTCTCTAGAAAGCAGGTCGCGGCCGCATTGCCAAGGGGCTCGTCGCGGTCCCGATCGGCGATGAGTATCTCCTCGACGAGCTCGAAGAGTGGCTTCAGCTCTGCAGCAGGAGCTAGCGCGAGCCGTTCCACGACGTGATGGCTGAGGCCCGCGAACACGCCGTGAAAAGTGGTAGCTCCTGTGTCGTCCGTCCACAAATAGGCGTCTCTCGCCCAAGCGCTTGCAAACGGCGGGCACAGCTTGATCAGCTTCGTGAGCAACTCATCTGCGTCGCGTGGCAGCATCAAGACCTCAAGCAACGTCTACCACAGCACCCGCGCGATCGAAATGCGCTCGCGAACAGGAAGGCGCGTCTGCGCGTGGCCGCCGCACGTGTCCACGGAAAGGCGCTAGGGGCAATCAGATTGAGCTCTATGCAAGACGATGCAAAAACGCGCGACGGTTCATCGAGTTAACGTAGACTCGCCTCATGTCGAAGGTTCGCGTAAATGCGTTTGGGATTTCGCTCGATGGCTACGGCGCCGGGCCCGACCAGGATTTGAACAATCCAATGGGCGTGGGCGGCATGGCACTACACAAATGGGTGTTGGGCACCAAGACGTTCCACAAGTTGCACGGTGACTTCGCTGAAGCGCTCATCGGAAAAGATCCACCGCGCGAAGGTGTCGATGATAATTTTGCAGCGCGCGGTTTTGAAAATGTCGGCGCGTGGATACTGGGTCGCAACATGTTCGGTCCCATCCGCGGGCCCTGGCCCGACGACGCATGGAAAGGGTGGTGGGGAAGCAATCCGCCATATCACTGCCAGGTCTTCGTGCTCACACACCACGCGCGCGCATCGATCACGATGGAGGGCGGAACAACGTTCCATTTCGTGACCACTGGCATCCGCGACGCATTGGAGCGCGCCAAGCAAGCAGCGCTTGGTAAGGACGTGCGCATCGGCGGCGGCGTCGCGACCGTTCGCCAATATCTGCGCGAGGGGCTCGTGGACGAAATGCACCTGGCCATCGCTCCCGCCCTGCTGGGGCGCGGCGAAAACCTCTTCGCCGGTCTCGACCTAGCCAGCCTCGGCTACAAATGCACTGAGCACGTCGCAAGCGAAAACGCGACCCACGTCGTCCTCAGGAGTTGGGGACGATCCTTTAGTTAACACAGTTAACGAAGGGCGCTTTGCGTGAAGCAGATGAGCTTGGCACTGCTGGTCGAGGCGCTTTGGCTACTCCGCGGCCGATCCGCGGTAGACTGGCTTTATGGCCACTTCTATTTCTGAACCGCGCGGCGTTGTGCTTGGTGTGGTGTTTTTCCTGGCGACGATTTCTGGCGCAGCAGGCTGCGGCGGGAGTCATTCCGCTGAGGACGGCGGCGCGGGGAGCGACGCGAGCACATCGGCATGTCCGGCGGCCGCGCCTGCCGCAGGAAGCGCGTGCACGCGTGACGGATTGGTCTGCGCGTTCGGGGATGATCCGCGTCCGCAGTGTCGACGGCATTTCGCGTGCTCGGGTGGCGCGTGGACTGCGCAAACGCCGGCCACAGATTGTGATCCCCTCCCGCCAGTGACCTGCCCGGCTTCGCGCGAAGCGGCGCAAGGCACGGCGTGCTCGCCGGAAGGCGCCTACTGCTCTTACGACGGCCTTGCGTGCGCGTGCACAACTTGCCCCCGGCCATATCCGCTGTGCATGCCGCTCGATGCTCCGGTGTGGGAATGCGCGGCGCCTAACGCCGACCCCGCGTGCCCGTCCGCGATTCCGAACGCCGGAGCTGCGTGCAGCGTGCCGGCGCAACACTGCAGTTACGGATGCGAAGCAGATCTCGATCGGGATTGCACAGGCGGCGTCTGGGTAGAGTCGTCGTCTCCTTCGGGTTGTCCGATTTCGACGCGCCGTGCGAAGCACGACATCACGTACCTATCGGAGACGGAGACGGACGCGCTCGCTGCCGAGACGATATCGATGCGGCTTGCTACTTACGAGTACAATGATGTCGCTCTCGCGGGCCGTCGCCATCTCGGATTCATCCTCGAAGATGCGCCGATGAGTTACGCCGCCGAGCCGGAGCGCAGCCAGATTGATCTCTACGGGTACACGAGCCTCTTGCTGGCCACAACGCAGTCGCAGGCGCGCCGCATCGACGCGCTTGAGCGCGAAGTGCGGCGCCTTCAACGTCGCGGGCGTTAAGCACCACCCTGACGCGCGCGCGTTTTAGCTTTCATCCTATTCTGCCGGCTCGGCGGCGCCGTCGCGCTTGGATCGCGAAGACGGCATCGCCTCTACTGCAACCGCTCGAGTGCACGCGTGAGCTTGTCTTTGACCGACTGAGCGAGGGACACGAGCTGCGGATTGCCGGTCGCGGCTACGGTCTTTGTCGGGTCGACCGCGAGAACCACGGCGTGGCGGTCGTCATCTTCATAAACAACGACGTTGCACGGAAGCATGAGGCCTACCTCGAGGTCTGCCTGAAGAGCCTCGTGCGCGAATGGCGGGTTGCACGCGCCGAGGATCTTGTAGCGACGGAAGTCGACCCCCAGCTTCTGCTTGAGGGTGCTTTGGATGTCGATCTCGGTGAGCACGCCGAATCCTTCCGATTTGAGTGCCTCCGGGACCTGGGTGAGCGCGTCGTCGTACGTACCTCGGAGCACTTTGCGGATTCCCGAACTTGTTGTCATGCGCGTCCTTCTTTCGTGAAAAGCACGGAGTCGATGATGACAGCTTGGCTTCCTCTAGTAAGAGCCGCGCGAGAGCCCAATGGGTTCGCGGGGGGGGCTTGTGCACGCCCGCAGGCAGCACGTTAAACGGCATTAAGATTGAACAATCTGCTGTCGGCCCACAAACCGCGGTCACTGAGTCCGTTGCTTGCCGGTGTAAGGCGCTGTGCTATCTGGACGTACCCACAGGAGCCACGATGTCTCGAGCGAACGCGATTCT
Source organism: Sandaracinaceae bacterium (assembly GCA_016712745.1). Classification (GTDB taxonomy): domain Bacteria; phylum Myxococcota_A; class Polyangia; order Polyangiales; family JADJQN01; genus JADJQN01. The sequence continues at coordinate 291,079 of JADJQN010000003.1, read as the reverse complement.
GGTAGCACATGCACTCGTCACGTCCTTCGCATTCGGATGCGCAGCCGACGTGAGCGACGACGCGGTCGATCCGAGTGACAAGGGCGACGAATCGCAGCTCGTCGATGGAGCTGCGGACTCATTCCGAAGTCCCACCGAGCACGGCACAATCGCCTTCAACGAACCAACGATCGCGAGCCTGTCGAGTACGGCGGCCTTTCATGCGTGGGAGTTCGAGCTCTCGGGCGATGCCGCACTCTCCATAGCGACGGGTCCATCCACGCGCCGCCGCTACGAAGTAGACACCGTCCTCTATGTCTACCAGCGTCAGGAGAACGGCAACTGGGGACGTTACATCGCTCGCAACGACGATCAGGAAAACAGCTTGTGGTCCATGGTCGAGAGATCGTTTGGCGAAGGCGTCTTCAGGGTCATCGTCAAAGGCTATAGCTCACGCGAGAGCGGTGAGTTCGCGCTTACCGTCAACTGTGAAGGAGACGGATGTGCGCCGAAGCCTGTCGATTCGGGTGAATGCCATCCAGACATCGCGGCCTTCTTGCGCACGTGCGCGGCGCAGCAGGTCGAGAATGCCGCGGGCGACGCGATCTACATGCCGTTCGACTACGCCCTCGAGCTTTGCGCAGATGCCGAGCCAGCAGCACCTCACTACGACAGGCTTTGCGCGTTAGCTACGCAGCCCACGTTCTGTGATCAATCGCTTGAGGAGTTCCACCTCGGCTATTTGCAGGATTGCCGCCGCCAAGTGCAGGACGAAGTGCGCTCGGCATCGTGCGTTTTCGGAGAGCGCTTCCAGCCTCTGCGCGAAGGCCTCGTTCGCGGTGTGATTACGGTAGCGCGCTCTCAGATCACGCCTGCGAACGTTGCTGCGCTTTCAAGCCTTGCTGGGCAGCAGTTGGTGCTCGCGGTGAAGGCCTCAGCTCACGATGACGTGACCTCGCCCGCAGACGCGATCACGCGCCCGGACGGCGACACCGTCTATGTCTACGAGCTCTGGGATGCGACAGCGCGTCGCTCCTTCACCGCATACGAGTTCGGCGCAGGGGACAACTCGTTTGGCCTCATCTTCGACTACGGAACGACCACGGTCGCGAGCCGCATCAACGACGGCGACTTCTACGACTGCGTTGCGCATCCAGGGCCCGAGATGAAGGACTGCGCGCTTGATTCGCACTGCGCGGAAGGGCTGCGCTGCACAGGGATGAGCGAGGCGCTTTCGAAGGGCGTGTGTTTAGACCCTCGAGTGGCGGGCCACGCTTCGGAAGGCGCATCGTGCGGATCTGCAGAGGGCGCTGGCTGCCCTCTGAACTCCGGTCTGTGGTGCGCGCATCTGTCCTACGGTACCGACGGCGTGTGCCATGAAGCTTGGCAGCAGGCGACTTTCGACACGTGGCCGCAGCTCGCCGTGCCCGACAATAGCGCGGCAGGAGCTACCGCCCAGATCGCGACCTACGGGCTAGCGACCGTCGACACGGATGTCGCGGTTCAAATGTGGATCGGCCATCCTCGAACGACTGATCTCATCGTGACGCTCGTCAATCCCGGCGGCACCGAGCGGGTGATATGGGATGGACCTTCGCAACCGGCCTCAGCGGCTGGCACCTCGCTTGAGATCGATCAACCCGTAGGCTTCTCAGGCGATGAGTCCGTCAACGGCGTATGGACACTTCGAGTTGCCGATGTTCGACGAGGCCAAACGGGCGGTGTCCTAAGCCACTTCAAACTCTTCGTGGCGAGCCGCTGGGACTGAGCGCCACTGCCATTTTAACGCGCTCTCTTTTGCCGTTTTGTGCCTTCGTTCAAGAGCGCGACGTCCGCGAGATCCTTGGGCCGGCCTGAGGCGAGTTTGTTTTTCAGCAGTTCCGTTCGGCCGAGAAACGCCACCCGCATCTTTCCCAGTTTGCCGTGCAGTCGTCCCGCCCAAGCTTTCTTGAAGCTAACCCCGTCGATGCCGGTGAGGATGTCGATGCGAAACGGAACTCTGCCAAGCATCGTCACGTTGTCAGACCGCGCGAAACGCGCAGCTGTCAAACCCATATCAGTAAAACCAAAGTCCTCAAGCGCAGCGAGAACACGTTTGGCATTGGCCATGGTTGGATCGACGAATACGTCGAGATCAGCGGTCAGGCGCGGACGTCCGTTTGCTGCGACTGCGTGTGCCCCCACCACCACGAACCTTACGCGGTGCGCGACTAGCAAACGTAAGAACTCTTTCCAGTCGCTGTTCAGGTCGTCCATGTAGGATTCTCCACGCCTCGCGAATCTGTTCCACAGCCGCTAAGCGCTCGTCCACGCTACGCGCCGCCCACTCGTCGGCTTCGACGTCGCCTTGCTCGTGCAGCTTGGCTGTACGTACCACCTTCTCCATCAGCAGAGCCTAGAGCAATCTGCGTGCAGGTGGTAGCGACTCCACGCCATGGGTGCCGGACGACGCAGACTAGTCCCGCGCGTAGAGCGTGACCGACGGGCGGCGGAGCATGACCGCGATCTGTTCCTCGCTGATTTTCAGCGCGCCGCCACCGACGTTCATGAGGTTGCTCGCCTCGGCGAACGATAGACGCTGCGCGGTCACTTGATCTCGTTCGAGGTAGTGATCGTAGTCGAACGTATCGCCAAGTTGATCGATGTTGGTGTGGTAGAGGCCTAAGTGGTGGCCGAGCTCGTGAGCGAAGGTTCCCTGCATGCGGTCCGCGCGATTCGTCGAGATAATCACGCCGGCGAAAACGCTCGAGCGCGAGCTTAGCGATGCGTCACCGCCGGCGAACGTCGCGATGCCGAGCGACGGATTCTCGTTTCGCTCCTCGACGATAAACGTGTTGATCGTTCCTGGGTCCCGATCGAAGTCTGTCATCAGATCGATAAACTCTGGATTTGGCGCGCCGCCGTGTTCGCGCGAGCTGGTCTCTTGCTCATTGAACTGAGCCTCTAGCTCTTGCACGCTCTCGAACTGAAGAATGATGCCTGCGCGTTCGTAAAGAGCGATGGCGTCGGCGAAAGCCTCGCTCGCGGAATTGCTTGCGCTCCCAAACGGCGTGCCGGGCGCCACGTAGAGATTCACCGACACCATTCCAAGCGTCTCGTTCGTGAAGGCCTCTTCCATGTGCTTCACGAGAATCTCGACTGTGCGTGTCGTGGCACCTGTCGGGCCGTTCGCGCCGACCTCTCGCGCAATCTCCATGGACCAGCGCCCGGGGACGACGTCCACATCCATGTTCGTCGGCACGGGCGTAAACGAGATCGAGGGGAACACTTCGGCCTGCACGCCGTTGGGCGACACTGCCTGGCCGCGACCTGCGGCGGTGAGCGTGGTTTGCGATACGCCTTCCGGTTCGGGAGAAATGATCTCGCGTCCGTTTGGATCGGTCAGACGATACACATAGGAATACGTGGCGGTGCTCGTGCCGTGAATCACCACCGTGAAGCCGACAGCGGTCTCGGGAATGTCGAAGGTCAGGACGCGACTTTCACCGTGGGACTTCGTGACGGAGACACGACTGAAAGTTTGCCGCGTAGTCCAGCTCACGCGTCGATAGGAATCGCCGTCGTGCTCGATCGTCTCGGGCACGCGACTTGTGACGCGACTGGGGCGGTCGGCTTTGCCGTCCTCGTCGAACTCGTCGATCTGTTCTTCGGTCGGAGTGACCTCGGCGACGCAGCCCAAACTCGCGAGCGCGAGGACAACGGAGAGGCTTGCGATGTGGAAGAAACGCGGCATCGGGCGGTGCTATGCAAAGTAGAGGCCGAGCCCGAGCCCCTGATGGACGCGCAGAAATTCTCAGCTATTCACCGGCCAAGGGGCCGATCTAGCGCAAAGTGGCCAGTGTATAAGCCAGCGCTCGCGCGCTACGCATCGCGCAAGCTGAACGTCCGCGTGGGCTCGTCGCTCCGTGGCAACCACATCAGGAGCAATACGAGATCGCGCGTCTCGTTGATCTCTCCTCCACCACTCAACAAGAGAAACTGAATCGCGCCAGAGCACGGAACGTCTGCAGTCGTCGTCGCGCATTCGGCCTCGCCGGTGGTAGTGTACGCAGCGGATGACAAACCGTTGCCTTCGTCCCTCATTCGCGTTCGTGCTTCTGCTCCTTGCTGCGTGCGACCCGGTCGCGCCGCCGGCAACTGATGGGGGCACTGGCAACACCGATTCGGGCGAGGAGCCCCAGGCGTGCCCGCACAATTGGACGCGCGAGCACGACTACGAACCGTACACGTCGCTCATCCATGTTGTAGACGGTGCGCTGGTGATGGAGGCCAGCGCGATGGGCGTGAGCGTACAGACGCCGCTCACGTCGGAAGACAGTGGCGCGAACGTGATGCGCTTTGAGTTTTCGCGTCTAGCGCTGGGCGCGGGCGGCGAGTTTCGAATGGCCTTCCATTCGCAGGATTTTGCTCAAGTCGTTTTGACGGTAACTGAGACAGGCGCCCACCTCGCCTACGCGCCGGAGTTGAATGGGCTTGAGTACGACCTGCCTTTTGTGTCGTCGCCCACGCGCGCGACAATCGAGTTTCATCAGACGGATGAAGGTTTACGAACGTACGCGAACTTTTTTGAGGCGGGCGACAACCAAGTGCTCACGGGCGTGCTCAACCGCGGCAGCGTCTACGTTCACCTCGGCTATTTTCAAATCAACCTAGTCGGGCTGTCGGCGCGTGCAATGATGGAGCGCTACGTTCACTACAACGAGCTGAGCACGCAGGGCTACTCGGACGAGTTTGACTGCGACTCTCTCGCTGAGCCCAATCAACTCGGGTGGAGTTCAGAGCGATATGCCGAGCTTGGCGCGACATGCACGAGCGACTCTGAGTGCGGTGCCGCCGACGCATGCGTAGACGGAAAGTGCCGCCGCCCATGCTTCAGCAGCCACGTCTGCGGACGCCAAGTCTGTTTTGCGCACGCCAACGGGGGCGGATACTGCCGCTTGCAGGCCGACGAGGTTTGTAACCTTGGCGCGTGCCCCGATGGCCTTGTTTGTGGGGTCGACGGTGAATGCCGTATGCCCTGCGAGGGAGGACGCGAAGCGTATAGCGACGACTTCGCAGGCGTTGCCGGCACCTGTGGCCTCAATTACGTGAGCTGCAACTTCGGCGAGACGTGCGTCGAGACGAGTAAGTTTCGATGCGTTCATGGTGCATGCGCGGATGACGATGAGGAGGGCGCGGCCGAGGCGGGCGGTTGGGGCTGCGGGTACGGAGCTCTGCGCTGCAGCAACGACAACCACCGAATCGAACAGTGCAACATGACAGGCCCAGGCTTTCAGCAAGTGGAGTTCTGCGGCGACTTCTCTAATTCGTGTTCCTACGTATGCCCAGGCCCGGACGATCACGAATACCGGTGCGCGACCGGGACGACGAGCTCGATGCCCCAGTGCTCCACATGCGCGCGTACCTGCGAGCGAGGCGAGGATGTGATCGACTACTGCTTGGGTACGGCCGAGAACGTCGCAGTTGATTGCGAGACCGGATTCTCATGGTGCAGCTTTGGGCCGGGCGGCGACCTGAGTCGTCGCCATCCGGGGGACTTGCCCTACTTTCAAGCGGAGTGTGAGGCCGTCGTGGCTCCTGTCGCCCCGCCCGAGCGTGTCGCAATTACTCCTCCTGACGGTTCTTCCGTCGCTGCGTTCCACATCGATCGAACAGAAGTTTCGCGCGCGCAGTACGTTGGTTTCTTACAGTCGCGCCCGCACCCTCATGGCGTGCCTCTGTCGTGCCGTTACAACTCGAGCCTTCTACCCGGGTCGGGATTCGACCTCGGCGACTGGCCGTGGTTCGAGCGCCCCGATCGTCCCGCGATGGTCGATTGGTGCGACGCGTGGGCATATTGCCAGTGGGCAGGCGGTCACTTGTGCGGCGAGCTCGGTGGCGGGCCCGTCGCGAACACAAATCTCAGTGACCCAGCTCACGATGCGTGGGCGTACGTTTGTACTGTTGGAGGCACGCGTCCCGTTCCTTACGGAGCCGCGCCCGTCGACGGCGTTTGCGACAGCGGAAGAAGTCCTTACTCCGACGTCGGAACACACCTCGGTTGCACAAGTGAGGTGGCTGGCTTTGCGGGCGTGATGGACCTGCCCGGCAACGCTCCTGAATGGCAAGACGCCTGCATCGCCGGCGCGGCCGCAGACGGATCGCAGGATCTCTGTCCTCGTACCGGCGGGGATTGTACAAGCACGGAGAACATCACAGGCGCAATTCCCGGCGCAGCAATTCGCTGCTGTTACGAGTGAAGACCGTCGCGTCCGCTGCGTAGGCGGATGTAGCATTCGGGCGAATGCACAAACGCATCTACGTTTTTGTCGGGCCGAAGGGCGTCGGAAAGTCATTTCTCGCGAGCCACGTTGCCGCGCGACTCGGGCTCCACTTTCTGCGAGTGGAAGAGATTTGGATGGCGGTCAAATCGCTAGATCTGCCGAACGAGGAGTTCGAGCGCGAAGGGTCCTCGCGCGTGCTCAATGCCGTGCGGACACTCCTTCAGACTCACGATCAGATCATCATCGAAAGCGTCGGGGCGTCGCGCGTTTTCTCTCAGCAGCTCGCCGAGCTCGAAAAAATGGCGGACGTGGCGCTTGTGCGAATTCGTGCACCGCTCGCGTTGTGCTTTGAGCGAGTTAGGACACGCGATCCGGCGACGCAGCTGAACCTGTCGGACGAACGCGTGCTCGAAATCAACCGTGTTGCAGATGCCTTCGAGCGCGCGTGGGATTTGGAGTTCGACAATTCCTCTGGCGACGGTGCCGAGACGTTTTGTGGGTTGTTCGCAGCCACGTTTGAGCAGCGCGTGAGCGTCACTTAGCGTCGCGCGCCGGCGCCACTCGCCGCCTTTCGTACGGGGCGGGCGATGCTTTGGCGATTTTGTTCGGATGGCCGATTCGAGTAGGATGCGCGCTTCGGGGGCGCATGAAGAGCATTATTGGGCTGGCACTGACCGTGCTTGTGGTGTCGGGGTGTGGGCGCGTTGGGTACGACCCGTTTTTCGCCGAGATGGACGCGGGCGACCTGGGGATCGCCGAGTTCGACGCAGATATTGACGCCAGATTCGACGCGCCTGTCGACATGGCCGCGACGGTCGATGAAGGCACACGCGACTATGACGTGGACGGCGGTGATGCACAGGGCGCCGTTCCCGGAATTACCGTCACACCGACATCGGGTCTGACGACGAGTGAAACTGGCAGCACTGCGACGTTCACCGTCGTTCTGATGTCTATGCCCTCGTCAAACGTCGCCATCGCGCTGACAAGCAGTGATGCGAATGAGGGCACGGTCTCTCCCGCCTCCTTAACATTCACGCCGTTGAACTGGAACGCACCGCAAACCGTCACGGTGACGGGCGTCGATGATGCGCTGATCGACGGCAATCAGATGTACACGATCGCGACGGCGGCGGCGGTCAGTCTAGACCCGGACTACGACGGGCGCGACGCGATGGACGTATCGATCACCAACACCGATAACGAGACAGCCGGCTTCACGTTGAGTCGCATGTCGGATCTCGAAACGACGGAAGCGGGCGGCACAGACACGTTTACGGTTGTCCTCAACGTTGCGCCCACAGCGGACGTCACAATTTCGTTGTCGAGCGACACACCGCTTGAGGCGACGGTGTCCCCGACGGAACTGGTGTTCTCGACAACCAACTGGGCTTCCGCGCAGACGGTGACGGTGGTCGGTGTCGACGATTTCGTCCAAGATGGCGATGCTCCCTTCTCGGTCATCACGGGCGACGCTGCTAGCGCGGACCCAGACTACATGGATCTCGTTGTACCGGACGTATCGGGGCTCAATCGCGACGACGAGACTCCTGCGATACTGGTCAGTCCCACGGCCGGGCTCACGACGACAGAAGCCGGTGGCACCGTCGTTTTCACGGTGGTTTTGCAGTCCGAGCCCATGGCCGACGTCACGATTCCCATCGCGAGTACGAACGCCGGTGAGGGCACTGTGCCCGGCACCGCGCTGACGTTCACCGCCACTAACTGGAACGTGCCGCAGGCGATCACCATCACCGGCGTCGACGATTCAGTGGCGGATGGCGATCAGGTTTACACAATCGAGGTCGGTCCCGCGACGAGCACGGACCCCGCATACAGCGGCTTGAGGGGCGACGACGTTATCGTCACGAACACTGACGATGAGTCCGCGGGCTTTGACGTGACGCCGATGTCTGGGCTTGTCACGACCGAAGGAGGAGGCACGGCGACGTTTGCGGTGGTTCTTCGTTCCATGCCGAGTGCCAGCGTGGTCTTCGATGTGACAAGCACGCAGCTTGCGGAAGGCACGCTCTCTCCAGCGACTCTCACCTTCACGACCGCTAACTGGGACGCGCCGCAAACTGTAACTGTCACGGGTGTCGATGACGCCGTCGCCGATGGCGACCAAGACTACGAATCGATTGTGCACGTCGCATCGAGCACCGATCCGGACTACGCCGCGTTGAGTGATAAGCAGGTTGCCATTACCAACACAGACAACGAAAGCGCCGGCATCACCGTCAATCCAACCACGGGCCTAATCACGACCGAAGCCGGTGGCACCGCCACGTTCACCGTGGTTCTCAATTCGCAGCCAACCGACAACGTCGAAATCTCATTCTCGTCGGATGTGCCGCTCGAAGGCACGGTCTTCCCGGCCAGCGTAACCTTTACGAACGCTAACTGGGATGAAGCGCAGACCATCACCGTCACCGGCGTCGACGACGCCGTCGCGGATGGCTCGCGCGTCTATCACATCGTGACTGCCAATGCGGTGAGCGGGGACCTCAACTACTCAGACCGCGACGTGCAGGACGTGACCGTCACGAACTCGGACAACGATTCGGTGGGCGTGACCGTAACTCCCTCATCCGGCCTGACTACAAGCGAATCAGGGTCCTTTGCCTCGTTTACATTGGTGCTGAACTCGCAGCCGACAGCGAACGTCACCATCAATCTGTCGAGCAGCGATGCAAGCGAAGGCACCGTTTCGCCCGCGTCGATCACGTTCACGATGGGCAACTGGATGACACCGCAGAGCGTCACGGTGACGGGCGCGGATGATCTTCTTGCCGATGGCGACGTCCTCTATGCAGTGGTCACGTCAGCTGCAATGAGCGCGGACTCGGCATACAACAATTTCAACCCGAGTGACGTCACGGTGACCAACACCGACAACGACATGGCGTCCATAGTCGTCACTCCGTCGACGGGTCTAGTTACGACGGAGGCCGGTGCAACGGCGACATTCACGGTGGTGCTCGGCGCGCAGCCCATGTCCACGGTGACGATTTCGCTCACGAGCGGCGACATCACGGAGGGCACGGTGTCGCCTGCTTCGCTGATGTTCACGAACCTAAACTGGAACCTGCCCCAGACCGTAACCGTCACCGGTGCGGACGACGCGATAGTCGACGGCGACATCGCGTATTCCATTGTCACCGGCGCCGCTGTCAGCGGTGACGCGGCCTACAGCGGTCTTGGCGTCTCTGACGTCATGCTTACGAACACCGATAACGACAGCGCTTCGGTGACGGTTACGCCGACGCTTGGACTTGTGACGAGCGAAGCCGGCGGCATGGCGACGTTTACGTTGGTCCTCACGTCGCAACCGACCGCAAACGTCACGATCTCGCTCACGAGCAGCAACCTGCTTGAAGGCACGGTCTCGCCCGCGTCCGTCACGTTCATGATGGGAAACTGGAACGTCGCGCAAACCGTCACAGTAACTGGTGTCGATGACGCGCTCGCCGATGGGAACATTGCGTACACGATTACTACGGGCGCAGCAGTCAGCACCGACGGCGCGTACAGTGCGCTCGCGATCGCAGACGTCGCAGTCACGAACAACGACAACGATGCACCGGGCGTCACGATCAGCCCGACGGCAGGTCTCGTGACGACAGAAGCCGGCGCCACTGCCACCTTCACCGTGGTCCTGCCCCCGCTCACACGACAGGGGACGGCTCGCCGGCCAGCATCGCATTCACAACCGGCAACTGGGATACACCACAGACGGTAACCGTCACTGGCGTCAACGATTCGCTCGACGACGGAGACATCGCTTACAGCATCGTGACGGGCAATGCGGTGAGCACTGACCCCGGCTACAGCGGCCGAGTTGTTACGGATGTCTCGGTGACGAACACCGACAACGACACAGCGGGCGTCACGGTTACGCCGACCTCGGGCCTCGTGACTACGGAAGCCGGCAGCACCGCGACGTTTACAGTGGTTTTGGTTTCGCAGCCGACCGCAGACGTCACGATTTCGCTTGCGAGTAGCGACGCGACCGAAGGCACGGTCTCGCCGGCGAGCCTGACATTCACCAGCATGAACTGGAACGCGGCGCAGACGGTCACCGTCACTGGCGCCAATGATGCGATCGACGACGGAGACGTCGCGTACAGCATTGTCACTGGTGCAGCCGCCAGCACCGATGGCGTCTACAGCGGAATGGCCGTTTCGGACGTCACAGTCACCACGACCGACAACGACGCGACAGGCATCACGGTCACGCCGACCTCGGGCCTGGTGACGACCGAAGCGCTCGGGACCGCAACGTTCACGATCGTGCTCACGTCGCAACCCACAGCTGACGTCAGCATCGCGCTTTCAAGCAGCAACGTTCTGGAAGGCACCATCGCCCCCGCGAGCCTCACCTTCACGAGTTTGAACTGGAACGTCGCGCAGACGGTGACCGTCACTGGTGTGAACGACTTCGCCGATGATGGCGACATCGGCTACACCATCATCACCGGTGCTGCATCGAGCGCCGACGCCACGTACGGCGGCATGGTGGTAGCCGATGTGACCGTCACCAACACCGACAATGATGCCGCGGGCGTGACCGTCACGCCCACGTCGGGTCTTGTAACGACCGAGGCGCTGGCGACCGATTCGTTCACGATCGTTCTGACATCGCAGCCCACCGCTGGCGTCAGCATCTCGCTTACGAGCAGCAACACCAATGAAGGCACAGTGTCTCCAGCAAGCGTCTCGTTCACCACGATGAACTGGAACGTTGCGCAAACCGTGACTGTGACGGGTGTCAACGATTTCATCGACGATGGCAACGTGAGCTACACAATCATCACGGGCGCGGCCTCGAGCGCCGATGTGAACTACAACGGCCGTGCGGTGTCCGACGTCACAGTGTCCAACACGGACGACGACGCGACTGGCGTTACCGTGACGCCGACGTCCGGCCTGACGACGACCGAAGCCGCAGCTGCCTCGACGTTCACCATCGTGCTCACCTCGCAGCCTACGGCCGATGTGACTATCGCGCTCACGAGCAGCGATACGACTGAAGGGACTGTGTCGCCGGCAAGCGTCACCTTCACGAACGTAAACTGGAACATCGCGCAGACCGTCACGATCACGGGAGTGGACGACGCAGCGGACGACGGTGACATCGCCTACAGCATTGTCACGGGCGCAGCCTCAAGCACCGATGGCACGTATAGCGGGCGCGCCGTATCGGACGTCACGGTGACGAATACCGACAACGACACAGTCGGCATCACCGTCACGCCGACGTCCGGCCTCGTCACGAGCGAAGCGGGAGGAATGGCGACTTTCACGGTCGTGCTCACCTCGCAGCCGAGCGCGAACGTCACGATTGCTCTCTCAAGCACGAACACTCTCGAAGGGACGGTCTCGCCCGCGAGCCTAACGTTCATGATGGGCACGTGGAACGTTGCCCAAACAGTCACCGTGACTGGCATCGACGACGCCATCGCTGACGGCAACATCGGCTACACGATTACCACTGGCGCGGCCGTGAGCGCCGACCTCGGCTACAGCACGATGGCGGTAGCGGACGTCTCGGTCACCAACAACGACAACGATGCACCGGGCATCACCGTCAATCCGACGTCTGGCCTCGTCACCACCGAAGCAGGCGGCATGGCGACCTTCACGGTCGTGCTTGCATCGATGCCGACCGCTGGGGTGACGATCTCGATCGCCAGCAGCAACACCCTCGAAGGCACCGCATCTACGGCCAGCGTCGTCTTCACGACGATGAACTGGAATATGGCGCAGACCGTGACCATTACGGGCATCAACGACGCACTCGACGATGGGGACGTCGCGTACAACATCGTGACTGGCAACGCGGTGAGCGGGGATCCGAGCTACAGCGGTCGTGTTGTATCGGACGTCGGTGTCACGAACACGGACAACGACAGCACGGGCATCACCGTCACACCAACGTCGGGCCTGACAACCACCGAAGCACTCGCGGCAGCGACGTTCACGATTGTTCTCACGTCTCAGCCGACCGCAAACGTGACGATCTCGCTCATGAGCAACGACACGACCGAAGGCACCGTCTCGCCAGCAAGCGTCGTTTTCACCAACCTTAACTGGAACGTCGCGCAGACCGTAACCGTGACAGGCGTCAACGACTTCCTCGACGACGGCGACATCGGCTACAGCATCGTGACAGGCGCCGCGTCGAGTACCGACGGTACATACGGCGGAGCGGCTGTGTCTGACGTTACCGTCACCAACACCGACAACGACGCGGTCGGCGTCACCGTCACGCCGACGTCAGGGCGCGTTACGACCGAACTGCTCGGAACCGATACGTTCACCGTCGTGCTGACGTCTCAGCCGTCGGCAGACGTGACGATCTCTCTCACGAGCAACGACACGACGGAAGGCACCGTCAGCCCAGCAAGCGTCACGTTCACCAGTTTGAATTGGAACATGACCCAGACGGTCACGGTCACCGGCGTCAATGACTTCCTTGATGACGGCGACATCGCGTACAGCATCGTCACTGGTGCCACCGCCAGCGCCGACGGCACCTACAACGGTCTGGTGGTATCGGACGTGTCCGTCACAAACACAGACAACGATGCAGCTGGCATCACCGTCACGCCCACGTCAGGTCTTGTGACGACCGAGGCGCTTGCTACCGACTCGTTTACGGTGGTGCTCACGTCGCAACCAACGGCCGACGTCACGATCTCGTTGACGAGCAACGACACAACAGAAGGCACCGTGTCTCCCGCGAGCGTGACGTTCACGAGCGCCAACTGGAACAGCGCGCAGACAGTCACCGTAACTGGCGTCAATGATTCGCTCGATGATGGCGACGTGGCATACAGCATCGTCACCGGCGCTGCAGCGAGCTCGGACGGAAACTACAACGCCCGCGCGGTCTCGGACGTCAGCATAACCAATACCGACAACGACACGGCAAGCGTGACGGTCACGCCCACGTCGGGTCTGACAACGACTGAAGCGCTCGGTGCGGACACCTTCACGATCGTGCTGACCTCACAGCCCTCAGCGAACGTGACGATTACGTTGACGAGCAACGACACCACCGAAGGAACCGTGTCGCCCGCAAGCGTGACCTTCACGAACCTCAACTGGAACATGGCGCAAACTGTCACCGTCACGGGCGTCAACGATTCGCTCGACGATGGAAACATTGCCTACAGCATCGTCACTGGCGCAGCTTCGAGCGCAGACGGCGGGTACAATGGTTTGGCAGTGTCCGATGTGTCGGTTACGAACACGGACGACGACGCAGCGGGAATCACCGTTGCTCCGACATCGGGCCTGGTGACAACCGAAGCGCTGGGCACCGCCACTTTCACGGTTGTGCTCACGTCGCAGCCGACGGCGGATGTCACCATCTCGCTCTCGAGTAGCGACGCCACAGAAGGCTCAGTCGGGGCTAGCATCACGTTTACCAGCGCAAACTGGAGCTCTGCACAAACCGTCACAGTAACGGGTGTGGACGACGGGATTATTGACGGAGACATCGCCTACACGATTACCACCGAGGCTGCGTCAAGTTCAGACCCCGGCTATTCGATGATGGCCGTCGCGGACGTGTCCGTCACCAATACCGACAACGACGCGCCCGGAGTTATTGTCACTCCCACATCCGGACTTGTCACGACCGAAGCGAAGGGTCAGGACACGTTTACCGTCGTGCTAAACACCTTGCCGACCGCGAACGTGAGCATCTCGCTCACAAGCAACAACCTCAGCGAGGGCACGGTGCTCCCCGCGAGCGTTACATTTACCACCGCGAATTGGAGCGTTGCACAAACGGTCACGATCACAGGCGTGAACGACATGGTCGTCGACGGCGATGTCGCGTACAGCGTCGTGACAGGGGCGGCGACGAGCACGGACCTCAACTACGGGGGAATGAGCGTCAGCGACGTTAGCGTCACGAATCGCAGCTACTTTGTGCAACAAGAGTATATAAAGGCGTCCAATACCACCGCGGGGGCGGACTATTTCGGTTCGAGCGTCGTGTTTTCTTCGGATGGCAATACGATGGTTGTCGGCGCATACGATGAAGACGGCGCCGCGACGGGCATCGGCGGTGATCAGTCCAACCAGACCGGGAATCAAACTGGCGCCGTGTACGTCTTCACGCGCTCGGGCAGCGCGTGGACTCAACAAGCCTATATGAAGGCATCCAACACCGGGAACAACGACAGATTCGGCGAGTTCCTTGAATCTCGACAGAGGAACACTCGCCGTTGGAGCGCAGGGAGGGGCCCCCCCCCCCGGGGGCGTCAAACAACGCGTTCAGGCGCCGTGTTTACCCAACCGGCGGCGTCAGCAGGCGTATGTGAAGGCATCGAATACAGCTACGAGCGACTGGTTCGGTGCTGGTGTGTCGCTTGCCGGGGACGGCAACACTCTTGCCGTGGGCACGCGCAATGAAGACAGCGCGGCAACGGGGGTGGGCGGCGATCAAACTAGCAACGCGGCCCTGGACTCCGGGGCGGCCTTCGTCTTCGTGCGCAGCGGAAGCGTGTGGACTCAAGAAGCTTACATCAAAGCGTCGAACACCGGCGCAGACAACAACTTCGGCTGCTCGGTTGCTCTTTCAGGTGACGGCACCACGCTCGCCGTCGGTGCCGAAGCCGAGGCGAGCAATGCATCCACCATCAACGGCGATCAGACGAACAACGCGTCTTACGCGTACGGCGCGGCTTATGTCTTCACGCGCAGCGGGAGCGTGTGGAGTCAGCAGGCGTACGTTAAGCCAAGTACACCGGTTTCGGGCGGCTACTTCGGCCGCCGTTGCGCTCTCCTACGACGGAAATACGTTCGCCACGAGCGTGTACTTGAGCAGCCGGGTCTATGTGTTCACCCGCGCCGGCGGCGTATGGTCGCAACAAGCGAGGATAAACGCGCTCGTAATTGGTGCGGACAATCTTGGGGGCTCTATAGCGATGTCGGCGAATGGAGATGTCATCGCGGCGGGTGCCATCGTCGAAGATAGCAGCGCTACGGGGCTAGGCGGAGACGCGACCGACAACTCGGCCGCTGATTCAGGAGCCGCCTATCTCTTTGTCCGTACTGGGGGAACTTGGTCACAAGCCGCGTACGTAAAAGCTTCGAACACCGGCGCTGGGGACTACTTTGGCAGCTCAGTAGGCCTGTCCGGCGATGGCAGCACGTTCGCGGTGGGGGCGGAACGAGAAAGCAGCAACGCAACCGGTATTGGAGGGAATCAGAGCGACAACTCCTTAATGCAAGCCGGTGCGATGTACGTATTTACGGCGCCATAGAAACCGTACGAATCGACGCTGAAATCGGAGCGACGAGCGCGATCCGGGCCGGAGATTGACACCCACGCCGGCCTCGCTACTATGCGCCTCCCCTGCGGCCATAGCTCAGCTGGATAGAGCACCGGTCTACGGAACCGGGGGTCGAAAGTTCGAATCTTTCTGGCCGCGCCAACCGGCTCCCTGATTTCTCAGGGAGCCGGTTTTATTTGCGAGACACGATGCCTGAACCGCACGACGACGAACGCTTCATGCGAATAGCGCTTGAGGAAGCCAAGCTCGCGGGCGCGCGTGGCGAGGTGCCGGTCGGTGCTGTTTATGTGCATGACGGCAACGTCATCGCGAGAGGCCACAACCTGCGCGAGACGATGCAGGACCCGTCTGCGCACGCGGAATTTCTCTCGATGCGCGATGCAGCGCGCGCGGTCGGCAGTTGGCGGCTCATAGACGTGACTTGCTACGTGACGCTCGAGCCCTGTCCGATGTGCGCGGGCGCTCTCGTAAATGCGCGCGTGCCGCGCGTTGTCTATGGCTGCGACGACCCGAAAGCGGGCGCGCTTCATTCGCTCTTTCAGCTTGGCTCCGACACGCGCTTGAATCACCGCTACGAAATCACACGCGGTGTTCTCGCGGAAGAATGCGCGGCGTTGCTTTCGGAGTTCTTCGCCGCGATCCGTGCGGGTCGCGGCAAGCCGAAACCGTGATCAGTAGGCGCGCAATGCGCCTTCGCTGTCGTAGTAGAAGACTTTGGCTCCCACATCCAGCAGGGGTCGCTTCTCGGCGTGCGCCATCGATTCGTAAAGAAAGACGACATGCACAGCTCGCACGTGTCGTCCGTCTGGGAGCGTTTTCGCCCGAAGCGCCGCTTCGATGTTTGTCACTTCCCACGCTTGTACGTGCAGAGGAGGCTTGAGCGCGCATGCAAGTTCTACAGCCTCTTCAGCGTCAAGGTAGCCCACGGTATTGAGCGCAGGTTCGCCGGCGAAATAGACCTCTTGCGTCGCAGCCGTGAGTGCCGGGCTGCCATACTTCGACAGGCCTGGCTTCGCATTGCGTGCCAACGCCAATTGTTGCGGCAACGTGGCGCGCATGCACTCGACCATGTTCGAGCATTCCAGTGCGCGTGTGAGAAATGACCGAGCGCCAAAAGGCTCGATGCCTGTCCAGCCTGAATCCCAGAATGCTGCTGGGTCCTCGTAGCCGTCTCGAACTTCGTGCTCTGTACAAGTGAGCGCAAGCATCCTGGGTCCGACCAACGGCACAGCCGGTCCCCACGCGTCGGCGGCGATAAGTGAAATGTTCGCTGTTGTGGTTGTCGGTTCGGCAAGCATTCGTCTTGCCAATCGGGATGCGTTCGCAATCGTTTCAGCTGCACCTTGAACTGAATCAACGACCAAATCGGTGTCGACGTTCCAATGACTTTGCTTCCACGGATGAAACACCGAAACTAAGCTGCCATCGGAGAGCTTGAGCACCGCCGTGTCCGCATTCCCCTTGCGGCCGGTTTGCCCGGTCGGCATTTCGTATGCACCGAGGCGCTTGTACTTCATCGCTGCGGGCGAGCACCAAGCCGAGATCTCAAGCTTGCTGTCGCGCAATGCGTTCACTGCGACCGTGACGGCGTCGCTCAATGACGGCGCATTGAACTGCGCGCTAAATCGGACAAGGGAAATCGCGTCGCTGCCGGGCATTGTGAACGTGGCGTTCAAAGCTTTCGAGCTCCGAGTTTGCCGAGGAGGATCTGCAATTGCTCGGGCGTGATATTTACGTGTTCGGCCACGCGACCGTAGAGCTGCGCTGAGGAAACATTTCGCCCGCCACGTTCTTTTTGCAGCTCGTGGAGCTGCCAAAGAATGATGCGCTCTACACGTGTGAGGCCATCCCGGACGTCGGGAATGAGCGGATCGGTCGGCGGGCGGCGGCGCATGGGTCTAGTTGTAGCGCGGAGATGGCCTGGCGGGCATTGCAGCGCGATCGTTGACTCCTTCAGGCGCTCTGGTAGAACCGCCCGCGGAGAGCTGGCCGAGTGGTCGAAGGCGCTTGATTCGAAATCAAGTGATCCCTTACGGGTTCCAAGGGTTCGAATCCCTTGCTCTCCGCCAAGTTTCGTTCTTTGAACAATCCCGAGGTAGCAGCGTTGTTTTGCAACTTCGGTTGGAGAGGTGACCGAGTGGCCGAAGGTGCACGATTGGAAATCGTGTGAGCCCGTAAGGGTTCCGCGGGTTCGAATCCCGCTCTCTCCGCAAATGGCCTTAGGCCATTTGCGGATTCAATGACAGGGGCGGCACGCAGTGAGCGAAGCGAGCGTGCCCCCTCAATCTCGGCGGAGCCGAGCTTGAGCCTCCCCCACGCGCAGGGACTTGCAGTCCCTCGTTGCTTCCGCAACTTCACCCTGGCTGTGCCTGCCTAGGTCGTGGGCGCCGCTCCTCTCGCAGCGAAGCTGCGATTCACCGCCTGCTCGTTCTTCTTCGCGTTCTGCTTTGGGCTCTTTTGCTCGGTGGCGGTGGCATGGGGTGCTCTTGTCGCTGCGCGACTTCGCACTTTTACTTTTCGCTGCGCAGGCGTTTTAGCGTGGCCAGCGCGGAGGGACCCACGCCGTGTAGCGCGGCCAGGTCTTTGAGAGACCACTTCGCCAGATCTTTGGGCTTGTGGATTTTGCTGTTGAGCAATGCGCGCTGTGCGGGCTTCGCTAGCTTCGCGAAAGTTGCGTCGAGCTTGGAGTAGTCGGCCTTGCCAACCGCCAGGGGGTCGCAGCCAGCCATCGCTTTGGGCCGCGCCTTGGATTTCGTCTTAGCCATGCGGCCCATCATAAATCGGACGCGACGCGGAGAAGAAGCGGGTTTTCCGCGGGCTCTTTGGAGGGGCTTGATCGTTTTTGAAATCCCGCTACGGTGCGCCTCGTTAGACGTACGCGTGACCTGTCACGCTTGTGGCCTCGCCAACGCTGGCCCGTCAATCCCGCCAGGTCCGGAAGGAAGCAACGGTCGCGGAGTACAGCGTGTGGCGGGGTCGTTCTAAGTGTAGGAGAGGACCCGTCCTCTCCCTCATTTCGGGGGACCCGAAATGAGCCTCCCTCTCCTGAAGGGACCTGCGGTCCCTCGTTGCTTCCGCAACTTCACCCTGCCTGTGCTTGGTTGCGTGTTGAAAAAGGGGACGTTCCCCTTTTTTCAAAAAGGGGAACGTCCCCTTTTTTTCTGGCTGTGCTTGGTTGCGTGTTGAAAAAGGGGAACGTCCCCTTTTTCGGGGGCTAGGGGGTGACGTGGATTATTTTGGTGTCGATGTGCATGGGGTGGCCGTCTTCTGCGGATGCTTCCCAGGCTGATAGTTTTAGGAGCGCGTCGCCGTCGAATGCGGCTTCGGGCAACGTGATGTCGACCGACCAGAGGCCGCGACCGGGGCCGCCGGCGTCTGCCATGGCGGTTCCATCCATCGTGAATGGCGTGTCGCTGCAACCGGCGATCAGGCAGGCGCGCTCGATGCGCCAACTCACGACGCCTTCGAATACGGTGGCATCGCCTTGCACATTGAGAACGCTACGCTCGTCGCCATGCTGTGGATCGATGATCCACACGGGGGCCAGCACCGCAAGGCGCGCCCCGCGCGTCATTGGACCTGAGGTGTCGACGTGGCCCCACAGGCTTTCGATCGACTCGCCATCAATAAGCAACAGCACGCTGGTGATTGTGTTGTTGGTTGCCGTGATGGTGTAGACGAGCTGTTCGAGTGTTTGGCCTTCGGCCTCGGCGCCAAGAACCGGCGTAAGGGCATCCGAGCTAAGGTCCACGGTTGCCATCGCCCCTACGACCTCAATGCTGTTGATTGAGGTGCCTGAAGGCCAAAGAGAAATGAAGTCCGGATCGAGAGGGGGCAAGTGCAACATGGCCTCGACCGCCGCGTGCACAGCATCTGCTGACGCGGCTACGCGACGAAACTCTCGAAAGAGGCGCACGCCAAGGTCGGTCTCGCTTACGTAATACACGGGAACGACAACCGAGCCCGCGTCGGCGCTGCTGCCGGCGTCGCTTGCGGCATCGGTACCGGCTTCTGAGCCTGCATCGCTCGGGACCGCCGAATCCATGGTGCCGGCGTCCTGTCCGGCGTCGTGTCCAGCGTCGCGACCGGCGTCCGTTCCCGAGGTGCCGCTATCGGCGCCCATGGCTTCGACATCCGAGGATGCGCAGCCAAACATCCATCCAATGAGCAGAAACACGCTAAAACAACGGAGCATCATAGAGAGCACGGCTAGCACGACACGTGGTCGCACGCCAGATTCATGGCGGCCCGCGCGAAAGACGTTTAAAGTCCTTTCGTGACGACGCAAGACACGCTGGTAAGAGCCATGACTGACGACGGCGCGTTTCGCGTCATCGCGGCCATCACAACGCAAACCGTTCGCGACGCAATCGACGCGCAGAAGCCGCCGACTGCTTCGCTTAGAGAACGCTTTGCGGACTTGCTCACGGGTGCGATCCTTGTCCGAGAGACGATGGCGCCTGGCCTGCGCGTGCAGGGCTTTGCGCGCGGAGCGGATGGACGCGGCTTGATGGTCGCCGATTCCTATCCGGACGGCGGAACGCGCGGGCTTGTACAGCTGCAAGGCGGCACCGACATCTCGTTTGCGCCAGGGGCGGTGTTGCAGATGATGCGTACGCTGCCCAACGGCGCGATACATCGCGGCACGGTGGAGATCCCGGATGGCAACTCCATCTCCGGCGCGCTCATGCAGTACTTCCAAACGAGCGAGCAAGTTGTTTCGATGGCTGCCGTCGGAACCTGGATCGAAAACGAAGAAGTGAAAATCTCGGGCGGATACATCGTGCAGCTTCTGCCCGAAGTTGAAGATGGCCCTCTCGCCGTCATGGCCGAGCGCTTGAAAGACTTCGAATCGATGATGCCCATGTTCAACCAGGGCATCACGACACCGGACGCGATGCTTTTCGAATTGCTGTACGGCATGCCCTACACGCGCCTCGAAGAATCCAATCTGGAGTTCAAGTGTCGATGCAGCGAGCTGACTTTGCTCACGAGCCTCGCGACATTGCCGCCGTCCGATATTCATGAGCTTATCGAGGGCGGAGAAGTCTTGCAGATTGCCTGCGACTTCTGCGGCAAGAACTATGATCTGGGCCCCGAGCTTCTGCGCGGAATGCTCGATAAGAGTTAAGCCGCGCGGTTGGCTTTTTCGACTTGGGCATCGACGGAATCCGCCGTGACTGCTGGGCGCTGCAGCTTGGCCACGGCTGCTGCTCCGCCTTGCTGCTCGACCCATGCTTCGAGGGCGAGCATGCCGTCTTCGATGCTGACGCGCGGCTCCCAGCCGAGCTTCGTGCGGGCGTTTTGCGTGTCGAAGTGCGAACCCTTTGCGCGGCGCACCACATCGGCGCGACGTGGACCTTCGGCGCCGCGCCACTCGCGCAGCGCGGCCATAAGATAGGAAATCTCAAAGCCCAAACCACCGCGCGGTCGCGGCAGATGCGCCGCGAACGAAAGTTTTCCGTAGAACTCACGCGCTTCGAGAAACTCAACGTCCGCGATGTAGTAAGCGCGACCGGCCGCGCCTTCGGCATCGAGCGCTGCGACTACCGCGTCGACAAAGTTATCGATGTAGAGAGTCGAGACGAGATTGCGCCCGTCCCCGAACAGAGTCAGCCCGTTGTTCTCGAGCGCTTCGCGACAAAGAGCGGGGAGGGTGGTGTGATCTCCTGGGCCCCAAACAAGTGCAGGGCGTATCGCAATCGTCTCGAGATCATTTCCGCTCGCGGGCAGCACCAAGTCTTCAGCAAGGCGCTTGCTTTCAGCATGTGCGTCCAGAAGAGGATGCGAGTTCGTTCGGTCTTCATTCCAATGAACACGATGCTCGTTTGAAAGGGTTACGTCGCTGCACGAGATATAGACGACGCGGCGCACGTGCGCGTGGCGCGCCGCCGTCAATACATTCTCGGTGCCCGCGATGTTCGTCCAATCGAGCGCGCGGCGCGCTGAACGTGCCGACGTGACTGCGGCGGCGTGCACGATGACCGTGCAACCAGCGGCGGCTGCTGCGACCTCGTTGGGATCGCCCACTGTTCCCACGAAGCTCGGACATCCCATCTCTTCGAGTGACGCTTTCTGCGCCGCGGTCCGCACAAGGGCTTGCACCTCGATGCCGTCGTCGAGCAGTCGTCGCAGAATGGCTGCGCCCAAATAGCCCGTCGCGCCCGTGATGAGAACTTTCACGATAGGTTGGTTGTAGCAGATTCATGCGGCGTTCGCGCCAGACTTCGCAGATACTTGCGACGTGCGTTGCGCAGCGATCGTCGCCTTTCTCGTCGGGTCGCTTTATGCGTGCTCGAATCCGCCTGCGAGTTGCATCGACGTCGACTTCGACGGCTTCGGCGATCTGTGCTCGATGGGTCCCGACTGTGACGACCGCAACGCGTCGCGGACGAACAACTGCACGCGCGTGCCGGCACCCGACTGCGAGCTCGATCCGTTTGCAACCGGCTGCCCATGTTTGAACGGTCGCATGGTTAGTTGCTACCCAGCCGCGGCCGAGACTAAGGACGTTGGTATCTGTCAGGGTGGCCAGGCGGTCTGTCGGAGTGGATTCTGGGGACTGTGTGCCGGGTCGACCGTTCCTCGCGGCGAGTCATGCAACGGTGTTGATGACGACTGTGATGGGGTGAGCGACGACGGAGTGCGCAGTCCATGCGGCGGGTGCGATCCCAGTTGCCGCGGCGGCGTCTGGGGCGAAGCAGAAGCTGCGTTCGTTGCGACCGACGGCCTGGACCTTACGTCCGACGGTTGGCTCACGCTCGCGCGCACAGCCGCGCCCCACACCACACTTTGGCTCGCGAACTCGGCCGACGGAACCGTTTCGAAAGTCGATTCCGAGTCGGCAACGGAAGTCGCGCGCTACAACGCAGGCGGCGCGGATTCGAGTCGTGTTGCGGTTGATTACCACGGAGACCTTTGGGTCGCGAACCGCGCGTTCTTCGGTCAAGGGAGCGTTACGAAGATCGCCGGTGACCTATCGAGGTGCGTGGATCGCGACGCTGACGGTCTGCAAACATCGAGCGGGCCCACCGACGTGCTTCCGATTGGCGAAGACGATTGCGTGCTTTTCACCGTGCCAGTTGGCGATCCGGGAGATGTGCCGCGCGCCCTCGCAATCGACGGAAGCCTCGGCCTGGATGGCAGCTCCGGTGGCGACGCGTGGGTCGGCCTTCACGAGGGCATGCGCATCGCGAAGCTCGACGGCATCACCGGCGAGCTCGCAGCCGAGATCGAAACGCCCAACTTTCATCCCTACGGCGCGGTCGTCGATGCATGGGGCGCCTTGTGGATGCTGGAACGCGACGGCCGCATCGCGACCCTCGACACCAGCGCAAACGCAACGAGCGCGGAGCTCATCGAGGTGCCCTTGCCCTGCTATCTGCTCTACGGGCTCGACGTCGATCACGACGGCGATCTTTTGATGACGGGCTTCAATTGCGACGACGTAGTTCTCTATAATCCTCTGCTCGACTTGTGGACGCCCTTGACCACGTTGCCGAGTCCCCGCGGCGTTTCTTTCGCACCAGACGGAACTGCTTGGGTCTCGCACACCGAGGGCTTCATTTCGCGCATAAGCGTTCACCCGTTTCGCGTGACGCAGACGCATGCGCTCTCACTGGGAGAGGTGCTGCCAATCGAATCGATCGGCACTGCAGTCGACAGCAACACGAGCGCTTGGGTTGTGAGTGAACATGGCGGTGAGAATGAGCAGGGCGTTGCGACGCGCATCAATCGCGCGACGATGAACGTTGACGCGCAAGTGACGGTCGGGCACATGCCGCACACGCAGGGCGACATGACCGGGTCCTCGCTGCAAGGCGCATTCGCGCCCGAGGCAACCTCGTCGCATGTCTTCACTGGATGCGACGGAGGCGGCACAACCTGGATCTCGCTGCGCGCGACGGTGCTCACTTCCTCAGCGAGCGAAGTCGATGTCGAGGTGCGGCATGCCGCTGACGAGGCTGGCCTTGTAGCGTCCGCGTTTGAGCCCCTTGCGACGTTTCCAAATTCCGCGGCGTCATTTCCTTTAAGTTTTCCGCTCGGGGGCGTTATCGAAGTGCAGCTCACACTACGAACGAGTTCGCGCGTGGGGGCTCCGCGCGTGCAGCGCGTCGGAGTTGAGTGGAGCTGCCCCGGTCCGCTGTGATTTCGCCGCCGCGGGGCTACCCCGATTCCCTTAGGCTCCGTGGTAGGCTGCGCCTCGCGAGGTGAGCAATGCGTATTGGAATGACGGGCTTGGTGTGTTTGGTCTTGGCTGCTTGTGGTGGTGACGAAACGCCGCCGCAGAATACTCCGCCGACCCGCATCGAAGAGGTGCCGCTCGTTGAAGATGCGCAGGCGATTGCCGGTCTCGATGCAACAGTGGATGTCGTGCGCGACACGCGCGGCATGGTGCACATCTACGGTTCGACTTTGCACGATGTCGTTCTCGCGCAGGGCTACATGATGGCGAAGGATCGTTTCCCCGAGATGGAGCTCGTTCGTCGCCAAGTGACGGGCCGCCTTGCGGAGTTTGGCAGCACGCTCGATCCGAGCCTGCTCGATACCGACATCGCAACTCGCTGGATTGGTTTCAAGCGCGTGGCCGATCAGATCTACGCAGGTCTTGACCCCGCGAGCGACGACAAGATCGCGCTCGATGCGTTTGCCGAGGGCGTAACTCTCTTCATTAACGATCTACGTGCAGAGCGCGCCAACGTGCCGCGCGGCGCGACGGTGTTGAACTTCATCATCACCAATCCGGACATCTTCGACGATTGGCATCCGCAAGACACGTTGGCGATCGGCCGCTATCTTTCACACGCGCTCTCGTACAGCGCCGATGAGGAAATCTCCCTCACCGAATCTCGCGATAGCGCTGCGATGGCCTTCCCATCCGATCATGAGGACGCGCGCTACGCCGCACGTCACGCGATCTTCGCCGATCTTTGGGACTTCACGCCCGCGGAACGCGTCTACTCCAACGGCGTCACGCCCGGGTCGACGACAGGCGCGCACACGCCGCCTCCTGGCCAAGACCGCCGCCCCACGGCCGCTTCGTTGGGCGCTTTGCGCACTGCGACTCGTTTCCTCAATACCTTGCAGCGCGTGACAGATGTCTTTGCTCCGATCGATCGCGGCTCCAACGACTGGGTCGTGAGTGGATCGAAGACTGCCTCAGGCAATCCCATCCTCGCGAACGATCCGCATCTCTCTCTCAGCAGCCCGCCACTGTTCTGGTACACGCACCTCAATACCAAGCGCGCAGGCGGCACGCTCGACGTTGAAGGTCTCGCGCTCGCAGGAACCCCCGGCGTCATTCTTGGCTATAACGATTCGATCGCGTGGGGCGTCACCACCGCCAACCACGACGTGACCGACGTCTACGAGGAGACCATCACGCCGGGCGAAGGCGACGCGCCTGATACCGTGCTCTTTAATGGGGAGCAGGTTGCGATTCAGCACGTGGACGAAGTGATACGAACTGCCGACGGAAGCTCGGTCACGGTCTCGTTCGAGCTCGTGCCGCATCATGGACTGATTGTTCCGGTGATCGAAAACGGCATGGTCGTTCCCCGCACTGACTCACGCGCGTTATCGGTGCGCTGGACGGGTGCTACGCCTTCGAACGAGCTTGGCGCGTTCATCGGTTTGAACAACGCTCACACGCTTGCCGAGGCGCAGGCCGCGATTCTGAAGTTCGAAGTCGGCGCGCAGAACTTCGTGGTGATCACGAACAGCAACGAGATGATCTGGAACTCGCATGCGCGCGTCCCTGTGCGGGAAGCTGCGGCACTTACGTACGACCCGACCACGCAAGAGGGGCAAGGGCCCATGTTCGTGCTGCCCGGAACCGGCGAGTACGAGTGGGAGCCGGAGTTCTTAGCGGCCGACCTTATTCCGCACCAGGAGAATCCCGTGCGCGGCTACATCGCCACAGCGAACAACGATCCGAACGGCAACTCCGACGATGGCAATGTGCTTAACGACGACGTCTACATCGGTTGGGACTATGACCTTGGGCATCGTGAAGCACGTATGACCTCGGAGCTTCAGCGCCTGACCAACCGTGGCAATGTGACTGCGGCCGAGATGTCGGCACTGCAGAACGACACGCGCTCTGCGGTCGGCACGCTGCTCACGCCGTCCCTTCTCGCATCGCTTTCGCACGCTGCGGAGGAAATGGCCACGCCCGGTACGCATCCCGACCTGAGTGCTGCGGTAACTGCGGCGGGAGCAGCGAAGCTCACCAAGGTGCTGGCGATGCGTGATCGCTTGGCAGCCTGGACCTTCGAGACACCCGCGGCAGTCGAAGGATCACCCTCGCAAACGGAAGTCGACGCGAGCGTCGCGACAACCATCTTCAATACCACGTTGGTCCGCATCGTTCAGTTCATGCTGAAGGATGAAACGGACGTGATGATGCGGACCCCCGATTCACAGCACACAGCGAAAGCTGTGGAGCGCGCATTCCTCAACCCCATGAGCATGGCGACGTACAGCGAAGCCGTGGGCGACACAATTCTCTTCGACGACATTTCGACCGAAGAATTGGAGACGCGCGACGTGTGCGTTT
Organism: Sandaracinaceae bacterium; assembly: GCA_016712745.1. Classification (GTDB taxonomy): domain Bacteria; phylum Myxococcota_A; class Polyangia; order Polyangiales; family JADJQN01; genus JADJQN01. The sequence continues at coordinate 264,965 of JADJQN010000003.1, read as the reverse complement.
TGCGTGCGTTCGTTTCGGCGCTCGACAAGCTCGAGATGCTCTATGGCCTCGACATGAACGAGTGGCGTTGGGGCAACCTGCATACGCTTCGCTTCACATCGCTGCTTCCAGCGGTGGGCTTGGACATGCTGACGATCCCGACAGCGACGTCGATGTTCCCGCGCGGCTGGCCGCGTCACGGTGATTTGTTCGCCGTCGATGTCGGGAACTTTGGCTTGTGGAACGCGAGCGATAACTATTCGCCGAGCGCGGGAGCGCAGCAGCGTCTCGTTGTCGAAATGACCCCAGAAGGACCTCGAGCCGTGAACGCCCTGCCGGGCGGACAAATTCTCGACCCCGACAGCGTGCACTACGACGACGAGGCGCAGCTCTGGCGCACCAATCAGGCGCCGCCGATTTACTACACGGAGCAAGATGTGCTGGCGCACTTCGAAGGCCGCTACAGCTTCCATCCCTAAGAGCACTGCGGTATAGGGCGACGATGCGAATTGCCTCGTCGCTCGGTTCCGTCGTTGCGCTGCTTCTTTTCTCATCGTGCGGCTCAAGCACGCTGCCCGCGGCTCAACCGGTCACAGGTGAGTTTCACGGGCCACAGGTCATTGCGCCCACCCCCACTGGGCGCTTGCCCGACGACGTTAGACCGCTCGGCTATGCAATCGAGCTCAGCATCGATCCGCACGCGACGCGCTACAGCGGAACGGTTTCCATTCGCGTAAGACTCGCCGAGCCGCGGTCGTCAATCTTCTTTCACGCGCAAGGTCTGCACTTCGTGAGCGCGGGCGTCGGAGAGCATCACGCGCGCGTGAGTGACACCGAGCAGGAAGGTGTCGCACGGCTTGATGTCGACAACGGTCCCATCCCCGCTGGTGAAACAACGTTGCACTTCCAATTCGACGCTCCCTTTCGCGAGGGCGGGGACGCCGTGTTCAAGACTGTCGAGAACGGTGAGCCCTACGTCTTTACGCAGTTCGAGCCGATCTCGGCCCGCCTCGCATTTCCGTGCTTCGACGAGCCTGGTTGGAAGACGCCCATCGATCTTTCGCTCAACGTCGCGGAAGACCACGTCGCAGTAGGCAACTCACACGTCGCGTCCGAACGTGTTGACACCGCCACTCACGTGAAGCACGTGCAGTTCGCCACGACCGAAGCGCTGCCGATCTATCTAGTCGCGTTCGCGGTCGGCAAGCTCGATGTGGTGGACGGCAACGCTATCCCTGCGAACGCCGTGCGCTCGACGCCCCTGCCGTTTCGCGGCGTGGCTATGCGCGGGCACGGTCCGGAGCTGCAGTACGTCATGGAACGCGTTCCGGCGATCATCGGCGAGCTCGAGCGCTACACCGGTATCGCCTATCCCTTCGACAAGCTCGACATCATCGCGATTCGCGAGTTTCCGGGCGCGATGGAAAACGCCGGCGCGGTGATGTTTGACGAGAGCCTCCTTCTCATCAATCCACAAACGTTCTCGGAATCGCAGGAACGCATCGTCATGAATGTGCTCGCGCACGAGCTTGCGCACCAGTGGTTTGGCAACCTGGTGACGATGGCGTGGTGGGACGATTTGTGGCTGAACGAGGCGTTCGCAACGTGGATGGCCACACGTGTCATTGGAGCTGTTCACCCGGAGTTGCACCCCGACGACGATCGCTTCGCGGAGATGAGCGAGGCCTTGCATGCTGACTCGCGCATGGGTGCGCGCAAAATACGTCAGCCCATCGAGAGCTCGCACGACATTATCAATGCCTTCGATGACATCACCTACTCCAAAGGCTCCGCCGTGCTCGCAATGGTCGAGACGTGGCTGAGCGACGAAGCGTTTCAACGGGGTATTCATGCCTACCTCACGGAGCATGCGCGGGGAAATGCCACGCTCGATGATTTGGTGAGGGCCCTCTCCGCATCGAGCGGTCGCGACGTCGGTCCGGTCTTGCGCTCGCTCGTGGATCAGCCGGGAGCACCCTTTGTCGAAGCCACGCTGGTGTGCGACGCAGACTCCGCGCAACTCACTCTTCGTCAATCTCGTTACGTCATGTTGGGCGCGCCACAAGTCGGCGAGTCGAGCTGGCACCTTCCGATTTGCGCCCGTTACGGCGACGCGCGTTCTTCACACGAGGCATGTACGGTACTTGGGGAGACCGAAGGCACCCTCGACTTGCCAGATGCGCACGGTTGTCCGCGCTTTGTCACTCCCAATGCCCACGGACGCGGCTACTATCAATCGGTTGTGAACCTCGGAGAGCATAGCAATGACATTCGCGCGCTCGAGCCGCGTGAACGCGCGATGCACGCCAAGAGTCTCGTCGCCGCAATGTGGGCCGGTCGGGACGGGCACGCACTGCTATCTGCCGAAGGCGCCCTTCGCGCATTGTGGCCTTTGATCGCGGACGAAGAGCGCATTGTCGCAGAAGTTCCGATGCAGATGGTTCGTGGGCTACTTCGCACCGGGATGTTCGAGGACCTGCGCGCAGCCATTGCTGAACGCGCGCGTACAACCGCGCGTCCATTACTGGCGCGCATCGGTTGGGCACCTGCGAGGGGACGCACGGAAGATGGTGACATTTCGTTATTTCGCGCCAGTGTCATCGGGTTCTTGGCGTTCGCGGCCCGTGATGCGGAAGTACGTGCAGAAGCCGTTCGGCGTGCACGGGCGTTTTTGGGACTCGACGGAGATCATCAGTTGCATCCGGATGCTGTGCCTCAGGACTTGCTCGGCATCGTGCTCGCTGTCGCGATTCAAGACCTCGGCGCACCAATCTTCGACGCAATGGTAGCGACACATTTGCATAGCCAGGATGCGGTCATTCAGGAGACCGCGATCCAAACCCTTGGCGCTGCCATTGACCCGGCGCTTGCCACGCGCGCGCGCACCCTGGCCATCGAATCGTACGGCAGCCTTGGCCTTCGTCCGATACTCTCGTCGCAGCTGAAAGATCCTCGCACGCGGGAGGACGCCTTTACGTGGTTGACGGGGCACTTCGAGGAAGCTCGTGCTCACCTGCAGCCCTTCGTCGCCGGCTATTTGCCGCGCTTTGCCTCTGGCTACTGCGGACCAAACGATGCCGCGCGTCTCGAGGCATTTTTCGCTCCTAGGATCGCGAGTATCGAAGGAGGTCCGCCCCAACTGAGGCTCACGCTCGAAGAGGTGCGAAGCTGTGACGCTTTTGTCGCCGCGCAGGCGGATAGCATTCGTTCATTCTTCAATTCCGCTCCGGAAACTCGCCCTCGCGCGCCGCGCTGACGCGAAGCTTCCCCGATTTCGTAGAGCATTGCGAAAACCTCAAGTACCATGGGCGCAGCCGTTGGATTTCGTCTCGGGGAGGGTGCTTTGGATCAACGCATGACACGTTTCGCAGCCGCGCTTTTGGTTTGCGCGAGCTCCCTTGTAGCCGGCTTCGTTCACGCGCAAGCCCCGACGACGGATGCAAGCACGCGACAACAAATGCAGGCCGGTGCGAACGCCGAGATGGACGCGCAAGCACGAGCGCGGTTTCGCGTTGGGCAGAGCCTGTACGAGACGGGCCGTTTCCAAGAAGCGGCGGTTGAGTTCGCCGCCGCCTACGATCTTTCGCAACGTCCGGAGCTTCTCTTCAATTTGTACGTCGCATATCGTGATGCGGGCGATACTTCGCATGCCGTCGACGCGCTGCGCCGCTATCTCGCGGCGATGCCCGCGAGTCTCGAGGGCCGCTTGAATCTCGAAGCCCGTCTGCAGAGCCTGGAAGCATCGCTCGCGCAGCAAGAGGCCGCGGCTCAGCAGAATCCACAGACTGAAGTTGTCTACGTCGATCGCACGGGGGCTGCACAGCGATCGACGCATCGTTCGCCGGTAGGACTCGTCATCGGTGGAGTCGGCGCGGCGATGATTATCACCGGCGCGATAACCGGCGCGCTTGCACTCGGGAAGGTGAACGACCTCGAGGCCATGTGCACCGGCAATGTGTGCCCGTCGACGGCGGCGAGCACGCGTGACTCGGCGAGCACTCTCGTCACCGTCACCGACGTGATGCTCTTCGGTGGTAGCGCGCTCGTGCTGGGAGGCCTGGCTTATTGGCTATTCGGACCCAAAGTCGAAGAGGATCGACCCCCGGTGGACGGCTCAGCCTTCTGCGCTGCAGGAACGTGCATGGCCTACGTGCGCGGGGAATTCTAAGGAGCTGCCGATGAAAATCCCCACTCAGAGTCTTTTCGCATTCGCGCTTCTCTCGGTCACGCAAGCTGGTTGCTTTGCCGTTGCTGACCTCGATCGCTTTGAGTTCGACGACGCGACCGGGGGCATGTGCAGCGGTACCAACGCTAGCGCAGCGCGGGATCTGAACTTCCTCATGCGCGATATGCCGCATCTGGGTAAACATACGGAAGTGCGCGTGATAGGCACCAGTGGTGCGCAGTTGAATCGTGTTGAAGCGCTCGCGATATATGAAGGTTTGCCGAGCCGAGATCTCACTGTCTTTATGCCGAATGCCATTCGCGAGGGGGCCTTTCGCGTCGACTTTTGGTGCGACGTCACTGTCGAGAATCGTACGCTCGACCCGGCGCCCGTCGATCATTCGTGGAGCGTGGACGGTGTGACCGTTGACCCGACTCACCAGTCTTCGAGTGGTGTATTCCAATCGGGGTGCATCCAGTTCGATCATCAGGGGTCGTTCGCGCCGCTGCTGAACACGACAGAGTTCCCGATCGACGCAAGCGACCGTCAGGACATGCAGATCCAGCTGACCGGAATGGATGAGTTTGGAGACGTCCCACTTGAGATGCGTGTGATCGTCCCTGGCTCGACACGGCGCACGATCGGCATGTTTCGGTATCAGTTGGTCCGTCACGATCCGGATCTCGAGATCCGCCTCCCGGGCATAGCAACGGTTGGTGACCCGTATGATCTCGAGTTCTACATCGATATGAACGACAACCTAGCCTTCGATATCGGTACGGATCGCTCCTGGATCGTGGAAGACGTCGTTGTTTCCACAGCCGAGCCAATCCTGACCGTGAATCGCCCGGCTGTCGAAACACCGCTTTCGTACTAAGCCGCGATCTCTTCCGCCTCTGCTGCTGGCGCCGCCACGTTCGGCGCTGCTGCACGCACCGCCTGCTGCATTGCTTCGCGTGTTGACGGCGAGTCGACGAGCACCTGACGCGCTTTCTCGCGACCTTGGCCTAGGCTTTCCGTGCGGAATGAATAGTATGACCCGCTCTTCTCGACGACTCCGCGTGCGACCGCGATGTCGAGCAAGTCTCCTGCGCTATCGATGCCCGTCCCATAGCGAATGTCAAACTCAGCCGTTTGAAAGGGCGGCGCGAGTTTGTTCTTTACCACTTTAACGCGTGTGCGATTGCCGGTGAGCTCCTCGCCATTCTTTAGCTGACCGATGCGTCGTACGTCCAAGCGAACTGAAGCGTAGAACTTGAGCGCGTTGCCGCCCGTGGTGGTCTCGGGCGACCCGAACATGACGCCAATCTTCATGCGCAGCTGGTTGATGAACATGATGGTGGTGCCGGTACGGTGCGTGATGCCCGTGAGCTTGCGCAACGCCTGACTCATCAGGCGCGCCTGAAGACCCATGTGCGAATCGCCCATCTCGCCGTCGATTTCGGCCTTCGGCACGAGCGCCGCCACCGAATCGATCACGATCAGATCCACTGCGCCGCTGCGCACGAGAGTTTCAGCAATCTCGAGTGCCTGCTCTCCCGTATCGGGCTGACTCACCAGAAGCTTCGACACATCGACACCTAGCCTCTGCGCGTACGTGACATCGAGTGCATGCTCCGCGTCGATGAAGGCCGCGAGTCCGCCCTCGCGCTGGCATTCGGCAATGGCGTGGAGAGTGAGCGTAGTTTTTCCGCTGGACTCCGGTCCATAGACTTCGACCACGCGTCCGCGCGGGTATCCGCCGCAACCAAGTGCTGAGTCGAGCGACATAGAGCCGCTCGAGATCACCGGCACGACCTCAGCGACGCGATCGCCAAGGGTCATAATCGAGCCTTTTCCGAACTGCTTTTCAATCGCATTCATTGCACCCTGCACAGCTTTCATTTTCTCTTTGATTGACATGTGGTTCTCCTTCTCAACGTTCATCGGCAAGTGCGCTCGCTCGCCGTGGCTCAACTGGGTTGGTACGGCTTTGCACGAGGCACGGAATCGAGCGATCCCGATCGACGATCGAGCACGCGGTATTGAGCTGCTTCGGCTATGTGGTGCGGCTCGATGGCGGGATTGGCCTCGAGGTCGGCGATCGTGCGTGCGACGCGTAGCACCTTGCCGTAACCGCGCGCGCTAAGGCCGAGGGCTTCGGCGGCCTGGTCGAGCAACATTAGCGACGCCGCGTTCGCGGTTGCCGAGAGATGTGAAATCGTTTCCCGTGACGCACGGTCGCCTCGGTCCCCACGCGCAATGGCGAACTCTCGCGCGGCCTGCACACGCGAACGCACCGTGTCGCTCGATTCGCCGCGCCCGCCCGCACGGAGGGAGCGGATGTTCACGGCGGGTAGGGCCACGTGCATGTCAAAGCGATCAAGTAGTGGACCGGACACCTTCGATCGATAGGCATCGATCCGCTCTTGCGAACACATGCAAACCTTGCGCGTCTGCCCGAGATGTCCGCACGGACATGGGTTCATCGCCGCAACCACGAGCGGCTGCGCCGGCATCGTCACGCGATGGCGCGCCCGCGCAACGACGGCCACTCCAAGCTCCATCGTTGTGCGCAGCGCTTCGATCGCGCCCCGCCGAAACTCCGGGATCTCATCCAAGAAGAGCACGCCGCCGTGCGCCAAGGTGATTTCCCCGGGTCGAATCGGATCGCCTCCGCCCACGATCGCAACATCGCTAGCGGTGTGATGAGGCGCCCGAAAAGGCCTTCCGAGCGCAGCAATGCGCGCGTCGGTCAAAGCTCCGGCCGCGCCTGCGATTGTCGCGATCTCGATGAGCTCACGAAACGAAGGGTGGGGCAGAATGCTGGTTAGACGACGCGCGAGCATGGTCTTGCCAGCACCGGGCGGCCCTACCAGCATGATGTTGTGGCTACCGGCTGCAGCGACCTCCAAGGCGCGCCGCGCACTTTCCTGGCCGTGCACGTCCCGCATGTCATCGATGGTGTCAAAGAGAGGGACGACGCCATTCGTGCTCGCGCGCGGGAGAGGCCTCTGCTCGTCAAGCCACTCCACCACGTCGCGCAGATTCGTCGCAACGTGCGTTTCAATATCTGTTGCGTACGAAGCTTCAGAGTCATTGAGGGAGGGAACTACCGCCCACTTTAGGTTCCGCGCAGCGGCGGCTCGTAAGTGCGCAAGTGCGCCGCGAATGCCGGACAAATCGCCGGTGAGTGATAGCTCTCCCAGCAAGAGCCCCTCATGCAAGCGATTGGGCGAGCAGAGGCCGTGCGCTGACAGCAAGGCAATTGCGATTGCGAGGTCGAGTGCGGCGCCGTGCTTTCGCAGATCGGCTGGGGCGAGATTGAGAACAACATGACGTGGCTCGAGCGCAAATCCACTGTTCTCAATGGCGGCCCGTACGCGCACCCGGCTTTCGCGCACGGCGGCCTCCGGCAATCCGACGATGTCGAATCCCGGCAGCCCTTTGCCCAGATGCACTTCGACTGTGACCGGATGTGCTTCGATTCCGAGCAAGGTGCTCGAGTGAACGGTGGCCAGCATATCGGTGAGCAATACACATCGCGTGCCACCACAATCGGTCGTAAAATACGGCGAATTTGGTCGCAGCCCGCTCTGTCGCGGTGGCGTCCGCTACTACTTCGTTAGCGGGCGACGCAGATCGGCGGCACGCAGAACGCATCTGGGTGCGATGCGCCTTGGTCGCAGACAAGTCCACTTGGACAAGCGAGCGATTCGGAGCAAGCCAGCTGGCATGTGCCAGTCGTGTTCTCGCAGAAGAGGTGCGGCAAGCCCGCTTCGTTGCAAGGCATAGCGCCTACGCTTGTACATGCCGCGCCCAATCCGTGCGTTGGCAGCTCGCGCGTGGACCCTTCGAAGCGATTGAAGCAGCGCAGGCGCGCGGTGGTTTCAGGTGGCAGCGATGTCCCCTGAAGTGAAAGGCCTTGGGCGCTTGGACGATCTGAGCACGTCGTCACGATGCGGCCTGTGAAGTCGTCGTAGTACCAGCCTACGCCCGCTTCGGGCATGAGTGCACCGCTCGCTGTGGAGACGGCGAGCTGAGTTAGTGTGCACTGCTCTTGGTTGCCCCTGCGCACGGTTAGCGATGGGATGGAGCCTGGCAAATCGGCGCAGAGTTGCGCACTCGGCTCGGATGCCGGCAGCGTAACTTCGAGCGCGCAGTTGACCAGTCCATCTGTCGTACGAGCGAGTGGTTCGGCGAGGCAGGCTTGCGGTGTGGCTTGGGTGACCGCCTGCACAATTTGGTCGATGACGGGACCAAGATCGGTTTGACAAATAGAGCCCACGGTCGACGAAGGCCCCAACCCCCGGGCAACTTGAACGATCCTGCGAGGCGGAAACGCCTCTCCGCGCCCCGCGGGCGCTATGCACGAAGGCCGCAACTGATGTCCTGCTTGTGGTCCATCAGTACGAACCTCTTCCTGCATTTCTGGGCTGGCTAGAATCGCCTCATAGTCTATCGAGTTTGGATCCGCGACGAGCGAACTAGGAACGCCCGCGACCGCCGCGAATACAAGGCGCAGTGGTTCGCCAGCGCGCAACGCGCGAAATCCGTCGATGTATCGTTGAACGGGAAGCGCAACTTCCGGATAATTGAAGCAGCGCAGATTCAAGTCGCCGGTATAAGTCCCGGATGCCTGGTTGAAGACGTCGGCCTTCTCGGGATCGACGGAGCAATCCTCTTCGTCGGTCATCAATAGAATTACCAATACCGAGTCCGCACGTAAAAAGCCCGCGTTCTCACGATCTCCGCGACCGAGGGTGGGACCAAAGAACTGAATCGCGGTGTTCGTCGACGGCGTCAGTGCTTTGAGGGCTGCTTCAAGCGGCTGCTCAAAACCGCATCCAGAGGTGCCGGGTTGTACGACGCAGCTGCCATTAGCGCTGAACTCGGCGAGCGCCTCATCGAAATCGCTGGCGTGTTCGCTTGCGCGAAACTCGAGCACTGCGGGATAGCTCGCTTGGCATCCAGCGATCTCCGTGTTGCCGCGGGTGCGTAGGATGCCGTCATCACCGAACATTGCGCCACCGGCGGTGGTGCCCGGCCCGCAGGTGGGAATGCCGGCGAAGGCTCCGACTCCCATGTCCGTCGTGACCACGCCCACATGCAAATCTGAGACGGGCGTGAAATCTTGGACGCCGTCGAGATCGCGATCGCCGCGCGCAAGGATTTCCATGAAGCGCGGAAACTGCTCGGCAAGCGATGTCTGCTCTTGCGACATCGACCCCGAATTGTCGAGGACCAAGAGTATGTCCACGCGGTTGGCAGGAACGGAATCGACCAGCGCCACATCGACGCTGCTCTCCTGCCCGACGGCGCCGCATGCGGGGCGGAGCGTAATAGTCGATTCAAAACATCCAACGAGCGATAGGCCTAGCAGCGCGGCAACAGCTCTATGGATGGCTTGGCGAATTGGCACGAGGTTTTCCATTCTAGCTCAATCAGCTGGAGGTGCAGATGGGATTCACGCAGTAGCTTGGCTCGGAGGCATCCTCGGGATGGAAGCAGAGAAATGCGCTTGGGCAGGTTTCATCGCTTACGCATCCGACTTGGCAGGTTCGCGTGTTTGGCTCGCAGAAAAGTCCACCGATACCCGAGCCCGCGCAAGCGTCTGTCGCTGCGTTCGCATCGCAAAAGGTTCCGATGTTGGTCACGCTGTTGGAGCCGATCGTGCTCTGAACGCGCTGTAGACATTCCAAGCGCACTTCTGCGCCGTCCACCGGCACGGCGCCTGTGGTGAATGCAATACGTTGTGGGGTGGCAGTGCGGGTGCAACGTTCCCGAACACCTGCCGAAAAGTCGTCGTAGTACCAGCCGTCCTGCGCAGATGCGACGGTGTCGTCGATCACAGGAACTTGCAGCACGCGACACGACTCTCGTCCGTTTGCGATACGCACCGGAGTTGGCTCTACTCCGACTAGATCCGCGCAATGCACCGGACCATCGTGCGGAAGCTCGAAGGAGGGGAGGTCCTCGATGACCTCGCATCCGACCAGTCCTTCTTGATCCGGATTGAGCGCGCGTGGCAGGCAGACATTCTCGAGCTTGCTTGCGATGCGATCGATGATTGCGTCGAGTGCGGGACCGAAATCCTCCTGGCAGATCGATTGCACAATGCCATTCTCACCGAATCCACGCGCGACCTCGACGATGCGTCGAGCGGGGGCTGCGGAGCCACCAGCTCCGCTGCACGCAGGGACGATGCTCGGGATGCCCATCACGACCTCGGTGCTGAGCTGCATGCGGGAATCGTTGAGAATGGCGTCGTAGTCAATGTGCTCCGGATCGGCGACAAGGTCGGTTGGAACGCCAGTAATCGCGCCGAAGATCACGTTGCCTTCCTGGCCGGGGCGAAGCGCACGCAAGCCTGCGACGTAGCGTTCTACGGCGTAGGTAACTTCTTCGTGGTGAAGCTGACAGCGCACGTTGAGGTCTTCGGGGAAGCGACTATCGGCGCGGTCGTAAACGAAGTGGGCCTGCTCAGGAGTGGCCGAGCAGTCGTCCTCGTCGGTGACGAGAATCACCGCAACGATTGAGTTGGCTCGCAAGAAGCCGTCATTCACACCGTCGCCTTGGCCGTGCGTGTTGCCGAGAAAGGAGATTGCATTGTTCGACGCAGGCGTCAGCGCTTTGAGCGCGGCATCGAGCTGCTGCTCGATCCCGCAGCCTCCGGTACCGACGTTCGCAATACAGCCGAACTGTTCGCCGAGCGCGGATGCGTCTGCTGCGAGATTCGGATGCTCCTCGGGTCGGAAGCCCAGGTAGCGCGCACTCGAAGCGCCACAGCCGGTTGCGGCTTCATTGAGCATCATTGCATCGTCGCCTTGTGCGGTGCAGTTGCTTGCGGCGCTCGCGCCGAAACCGATGCCCAGGTCGGTAGTTACCACGGCGACGTGCAAGTCTGCGACCGGGGGAAACTCGGGACCGTTGCTTCGACGTCCCGTCGCGAGCGTCTCAACAAGATTTGGCAACTCGCGGCGTAGTGAGGTTTGCTCCGCGCCCATCGATCCCGAGTTGTCGACCACGAAGAGCACGTCGACTTCCTTCGCGGTGTTCTGCTCGAGAGTCGCGATAAATCCTTCGGTCACGCAGGATTTGATTGGCGTGAGCTGTCGATCAAGGCAGCCCGTGAGCGCAAGCGAGCCGGTGAGAGCGAGAGCCACAAGGCCGGTCAGCGCGGGCTTGGATCGGGTCGACGGATAAACCATGGAGAACCTCCATGAGTTCGTCGCTACAGCATTCGGAGAATTCCGATGTGTCGCCGAGCTTAGTGCTTAAAAGCAAAACGCCGAGCTTTCGCCCGGCGTTTTGGTGGGCCGGCTTACGCCGATATCAGATGCAGATCGGATTGACGCAGAAGTTCTGCGTCGGGTCCGCGGCCGGCTGGCAGCGGAATGAAGTCGGGCAGGCTTCATCGGTGTCGCAACGAATCTGACAGGTTCGGGTAGAACCCTCGCAGAACAAGTTCGGGATCGTTGAGCCGGCGCAAACGTCCGAAGCAGCCGGATCGCAGAACGTTCCGACGTCGATTGGGCCTCCGGTGCCGCCCGTGCCTTGGCTTTGGACGCGCTGCAAGCACTCAAGGTTGACTTCGACACCGGTGAGCGGAACCGCTTGCGTCGTGAACGCAATGCGCTGCGGCGAGCCGTAGCTCGTGCACTTGGAAAGAACGTCCGGTGAGAAGTCGTCGTAGTACCAACCTTCGCCATCGGCGACGTTGTTGTCGCCAAGGACTGCAAGCTGATTGACGCGGCACACTTGACGGCCATCGGACTCGATGCGCACCGGAGTCGGATCAACACCGGTGATGGCCGCACAGTTCGACGGAGTTGATGAGCCCGAGCCTTCGGCGGGGAGCTTCTCGAGGACGTCGCAGCCGACCAAGCCCTCCGCATCCGGGTTCAACTGGCGCGGCAAACAAACGCGGCTGAGAGCGTCAGCGATCTTGCTGATGATAGCGTCGAGTGCCGGACCGTAATCGCTCTGACAGATCGACTGCACGATGGCGTTGGGCGCAAGGCCTGCTGCAACTTCGACGATACGACGGGGCGGGAATGCTTCACCGCGACCGGCGGGTGCCGTGCAGGACGGACGAAGCTGATGTCCTGCCATCGAGCCATCGGTACGAACCATCTCGACCATTTCAGGTGCGGCCAAGATTGCGTCGTAGTCGATGTTATTCGGATCGGCGACCAACGCGGTGGGAACACCGGTGATGGCTGCGAAGACGACGAGGTTTTCACGGCCTGGACGAAGAGCGCGGAAGCCATCGATGTAGCGTTGGACGGGATACGCGACGTCCGGGTAGTTGAAGCAACGAAGGTTCAAATCGCCGGTGTAAACCATCGACGACTGGTTGAAGACGTCGATTTTTGCGGAGTCGACCGAGCAGTCTTCTTCGTCCGTGACGAGGACGATCGCGATAACCGAGTCGTCACGAAGGAAGCCTGCGTTCTCGCGGTCGCCATGGCCCAACGTGGGTCCAAAGAATTGAATCGCTGCGTTGGTCGAGGGCGTAAGTGCCTTCAACGGCGACTCGAGCTGCTGCTCGAAACCGCAACCGCTCGTTCCGGTCTGAGCGACGCAACCGAAGTCAGCACCAAACTGCGCGGCGTCAGTCTCGAGGTCAGGGTGATCTGCCGGGATGAAGCTCAGGACGTTTGGATAGGTCGCCATACAGCCGGTTGTTGCCGTGTGACCCTGCGTACGAAGGATGCCGTCATCGCCGAACATCGCGCCGCCGGCGGTAGTGCCGGGACCGCAGGTCGGAATGCCTCCGAAGCCTGCAACACCCATGTCGCTCGTGACGACTCCGAGGTGCAAGTCCTTGACGGGCGTAAAGTCGGACATGCCGTCTAGGTCGCGGTCACCGGTCGCCAAGATGCGCGCGAGGCGCGGCATTTGATCGACGATGGACTGCTGCTCCTGCGACATCGAGCCCGAGTTATCGATCATGAAGAGCACGTCGACCTTGTCGACGCCGCCCTGTTCGATGTTCGCAACGAACCCCTGCGACACGCACGGAGTGAGCGGTCGAAGATCACGATCCAAGCAGCCCGAGCTCGCGAGACCCGCCGTGGCGAGAAGCACGCCTGCAAAGAGTCCGGCTCCGAGTTTACGCACCTTCATCATTCCTCCAAATCGCCGAGCCCCGAAGGCTGGCGTGATCCCAAAACAAGAACAGGCAGAGTACCCGCGCAGGCCGAACCCCGCAATCCTAAGCGAAAACAAGGAGCACGATCCATTCCCACCCCGGCCCCCGGGATCCATTCAGCAATTCCCGCCGCAGTGGCAATCATGTTGCCGGGGTAGGCAACTTGGTTGGCGATTCGCCTTGGCGGTTACCCCCTGTATTCGGCCGCGAGGGGAGGCGGCGTGTACACTGAGGGTCGTGGAAGCGGCATCGCAAAAAGTGCAGGGGCCGAAGGTTCTCGTTGTCGATGACGAGGAGAATCTGCGGCTCGTGTTGCGGACCCTGCTGCGCAAGCAGGGCTACGACGTAAGTGTCGCGGCGAGCGCCAAAGAGGCGTTGGCCGCGATTGAGGCGTTCGCTCCCGACTACGTGCTTTGCGACGTACGGATGCCGGGGATGAGCGGGCTTGAGCTTGCGAGTGAGCTGGCGGCGAAGCAGTCGCCCGCGACAGTCATCCTCATGAGCGCGTTTGGGTCGGTCGATCTCGCAATCGAAGCGATGAAGGCTGGCGCGTACGACTACGTGCAGAAGCCATTCAAGCAAGATGAAGTCTTGCTTGCGTTGCGCAAAGCCGAGGAGCGCGAGTCGTTGCGGCGCGAGAATCGTCAGCTGCGCGAAACGCTAAAGAGCGCCAACTCCTTCGCCGAGATGCTAGCGAAGAGTGAAAAGATGCGCGCCGTATTTCGTACGATTGAGAAAGTCGCCGAGTACAAAACGACCGTCCTCATCGAAGGTGAGAGCGGAACGGGCAAAGAGCTCATCGCGCGCGCACTTCATCAAAAGGGGCCGCGTGCGCAAAAGCCCTTCGTTGCTGTGAACTGCGGCGCCATTCCCGAAGCGTTGCTCGAAAGCGAGCTCTTCGGTCATAAGCGCGGCGCATTCACTGATGCGAGCACCGACAAAAAAGGTCTCTTCGAAGAGGCCGATACAGGGACGCTCTTTCTCGATGAGGTCGGCGAGTTGCCACTCGCGTTGCAGGTGAAGCTCTTGCGTGCGCTTCAAGAAAGCACGATTCGGCGCCTGGGCGAGACGCGCGATATCAAGATTGACGTGCGCGTTATCGCGGCGACCGTTCGTGATCTCACGCTCGAAGCGAAGGAAGGACGGTTTCGCGAAGACTTGTTCTATCGCTTGAACGTCTTGCCCATTCACGTGCCGCCGCTCCGCGAGCGACGCGACGATATTCTGATGTTGGCCGACCATTTTCTCGCGAAGAACAACGCACGAATGGGCACGAAGGTACGCGACATCGAACCTGCGGCTCGCAAGCTCTTGCTCGACTACCCGTGGCCCGGAAACGTGCGCGAGCTCGAGAACATGATCTAGCGCGCCATCGTGTTGGCCGATAGCGACATCCTAACGGCCGACGATTTGCCAGAGCGCGTACGGGAGCCCAAAGATCCACTGGCGCTTGCGCTCGACAGTGGCGAGCTCTCGATCAAGAAGACCTCGCGCGTGATGGAAGAAACGCTCATTCGTCGCGCGCTTGAAAAAACGCGTGGTAACCGAACGGCGGCGGCGAAGATCCTCGAGATCAGCCATCGCGCGCTGCTCTACAAGATCAAAGAGTTCGGAATTGCGTGAGGGGCGAGGACCGTCCTTGGCCCTACTTGAAGCGAATGAGCAACGCATTGCCTTCGACGGTGTCGCCGGCCTTGACGTGAATGCTCTCGACGATGCCACCGGTGGCGGTGCGCAACTCGTTTTCCATTTTCATTGCTTCCACGACGATCACGGGAGATTTCGCTGGGACGTCGTCGCCCACGTTGACGAGAATCTTAACGACACGTCCGGGCATCGGCGTGCGCACTTCACGCGCGCCAGATCCCGCTCCAGCCCCATCACGCTTCTGCGACCGCGTGCGCTCGCTTTGCACCGTAGCAACGCTGCGATTCTCTCGTGACGCGACATTGAGTGCCTCTGCCTTGCCACCAGCTGCGATGTCATAGACGTGGCCGTCAATCCGTAGATTGATGCCGCCATCAACTCGTACGACGTCCACCTCGATCGCCTTGCCATCGAGCGATACATGCACGCTTCCGCCGGGAGCAATGCTCACATCGACTTCGCGCTCTTTGCCGTCGAGAGTGACTCGGTACTTCATCGAGCGCGTTTCTAAACGGAAACCAAGCCCGCCCACAAGAGGTGTTACGCTCTTTGTCGCGTGACTGAGGCCAAACTCCAGAAGAAGTCCGGCGAAAGCACGAATGCGCTTACGCGTTATTTTCGAACGCGCCACGACCCGTTGACGAGTCTTCTGCTCACGACGCCGGTCTTTCTCGTCTATCACATCGGCGTTTTGTTCACGCCCGTGCGCAACGGAGTCGATCTCTTCACCGACCTCATGGTGCGCCTTTCTGAGCTCAGCCAAGCGGCCTACGGGGCGCTCGTCTGCGGCATCGCACTGGCGATCGCCATCGCGGCATACGTTCTTCGCAAGCGCGGTACGATCCACCCGGCGGCGATCGGTCCGGTGATTCTGGAGAGCGCCGTGTGGGCGGTCCTTCTATGGCTAGGGGCCGGCTGGACGACAGCGCACGTCATCCCAGGCCAAACGGGCCCGCGCTCCATGGGCGTGATTGCGACGCTGGTCACGTGCGCAGGAGCTGGCTTTCACGAAGAGCTCGTCTTTCGCGTTGGCGTTTTCGCCGGCGGCACGTTTGCCCTGACCAAACTCACCAAGCTCGGTAAGTCGCGCTCAGCCCTCATCATGGGCATCGTGAGCGCGATCCTCTTTTCACTCGCGCACTACATCGGCCCCTACGGCGACACCTTCCTGCTCACGTCGTTCGTCTTTCGCTTGGTGATGGGCCTCTTGCTCGCAGGCATCTACCAATGGCGCGGCTTCGCTGTCGCCGTCTACGCGCACGCCCTCTACGACGTTCTGTGCTTCTTCGTACTTCTTCGCCGGTGAAGGATCGCCGACCTACGGCGCCTAGGCCTCTGCGCCGCAGTGCGGACACGTTCCAAGCTCGCCGGCAAAGGGCGCGCGGCAGTGAGCGCAGATCACGCGGCCGTACATTTGGCTCTCGCTCAGCTTCTTGAGTTCTGGATAAAGGATTTCGAGCTCGGCTGTGCTCATGCGATCGTCTTCTGCCGCAGGCGACCAGATCACCTCGAGCACCATCAACTGGTGATCGTTCAGCGCAAGCAACGCCTCGAGCAGCGCATCGATCTGCGCTGGATCTGATGGATCGGCCACATCCATCAACTCTACCTTCACGGCCGCGGCGATCGTCACAACGACGACCCCCTCGCCTTCGTCCCGGCGCGGTTCGCGCAGCTCTATCTCGTTTGTTGCGACGGAACCATCGACACTGCGAACCACTTCTCTCTTGAATCGAGTGCGCATCTCTTGCGTCGCCACACGAAAGCGCGATTCGGCATCTTTGTTTGTCGTACGCGGCGAGCTCACAACATTCGCGTAGAGCCACGAGACGCGCGCTTGCTTGAGATCGGTCACGGCGGCCTTGAGCAATCTTAAAAGACCCTGGGCATCTTCTGTCGCCCCGCTCTCGGCCATTCTTTTCAACTCTGACTGGATCGCGCGGCGCGCACGCCAGTCGATCGCGAGCGTGACAGCCGTGAGGTCAACGTCGCCCCGTCGCGCGCGCTTGCGCGCGGGCAGGATGAGCAGGGAGATAACGAGGGCGACGAAGAACGTTGCGAGGAACAGCGCGGCGGCCAAAAGTACGTGCAAATCGATCGCCAGATCCGCCCACACCCAACGCATAAACCACGAGCTCAGCGTGGCCATCGCAATGAGAATCGCGGTGGCGATGAAATAGACGATGGCGGTCGGTAGTTTCGGAAGGCGCTCTTTCGTGATGGTGATGAAATCCGTGTACATGAAGAACACGGGAATAGTCGCGAGCAGGAAACTGAGGACAACGACAATTACCCAGGACCCAGGCGACGCTGCATGGTGCCCCGACTGCGATGCGCCTTCGTCGGTCGAATACGAACGGTCTGCGCGTGAGCTGTAGGACGAGCCGCCTCCTCCCCACGATCCACTGCCACCGCCGCCACCTCCCCACGATCCACCGCCGCCGCCGCCAGAGGATCCGAAGCTGCCTCCGCCAAAACTGCCCCCGCTCTCTTGCGCCAGCGCAGACGATGCGTTCATCAGCAAGAGCGCAAGACCGAGCGCGGCGAACAGCGCTCTCACGTGCTTGGGTGCGATCATTCCGAGGGCGCGCACATGGTTGTGTAGCGACTGATCGATGGCGCACAACTTGTCGCCGTTGGCAGACGCCCCGCTACTTGATCGCAGGGCAGGACGGTCAAGCAATCAAGCGCAGCGTACGCAAGATCCATGCATCCAGGGATGCCGAGGGTCTCGTAAATTCCAGCGCACCCGTTGTAGCACTCACCGGAGTCTCCTACGTCCGCACCGCACGCGGCGAGGTGGCTGCACATCGCATCGCACCGATCGAATATATCGCCTGCGTCGAGCGCCACTCCACTGTCGAGCGTCGCCGTACCGGAATCGGCGGGCGCGACATTCGCATCGAAGATAGTCGTGACCCCTGCATCATTCGGAACGATGCGGCCATCCGGAAGCATCGTGAATCCGGCGTCTGTCGGCATCGCGGTCCCGCCGTCTGTATCGAAGCCGTGGCTCGTGCCGCACGCGACGAGGAGTGCAAAGGCGAAGAACGCAGGAGCGCGAAGACACTTACTCATAGTTGCTAGAAACGATACGCGACACCGAAGCTTTCGCCCAGTCTCATCAGAAAACGCAGCCGATGGAGCCGACGTCTTGCGTGACCGTGTGACTTGCCCCGCCCGAGGACGTGAACGTCATTGAGAGACTGCCGCCCACGGTCATATCGCAGTAGGTGCAGATCGGAACGGACGGGGTGCCGCTCGTCTTGCGTTGCATCTGCTCGATCGAACCGCTCACCGGAACAACGAATTCGTCCACGTCGACCACAAGGTCCTGTTCTTCCGTGATCGACGAAGTGACCGTGAGCTTGGCTTGGCTCGTGTAGATCGTTTCGCCCGCGGCACCCACGACGCGTGCCGTCCAAAAGACCAGCAACGGATCGCCGACCGCGCCGAAGCAGTTGCCGTAGACCACCGGGTCGATGATCTCGACGGTGAAGTCGGTCGCGCTGGCGTCGATGGTCGCGCCGTCCACGGTTGCGCTGGCGTCGAGGGGCGCGCCTGCATCGCTTGGAACGCTTGCATCGGCAGGCCCGCTGTCAGCTCCGGCATCCTGCCTTCCCGCGTCCATACTGGCCGAGCCGGCATCGGAAGCGCCGGCGTCCGATGACCCCGCATCGAGGCTTTGCTGCGCCTCTCGGCTCGAGCAACCAAATGAGACCGGCAGGGTCGCGGCGATCAGAAATGCAAAGACGGTTTCACGCATGCAAGCTCTCCGTTTCAGTCAGCCCAGGTAAATTCGAAGCTTGCGTGGAACGTGCGTTCCTTCTGCAGGTGCAGGCGTACCCATTGCGCATCGGCCGGCAAGCCCATGTGCTCGAAACAAAGTCGCGTACCCAAGACCTGCACCGGCAAGGCTTGCGTCACGTTTAGAAGTACATCGCCTTCACGCGACGGATGATCGGGAGATTCATGGGCGGCGACTACGCGCTCGCGAATGGTCTCGGTGATGCGAACCGGAGACGTGAGACGTACGCCCGTGTGGAGCTCAAGCCAGGCCGCCTCTTCGAGCGCCGCCTTCTCGGGCTCGCTCATGCCTTCCTCGAGAGACATTAAGTGAACGTCAAAGCAGATGTGCGTAACGGAAATGAGCATCAACGAGGCCGAGTCGCGCTGGGCACCGGGCGTGCCCGCCTCGCCGTCGTCCACGAACGCTTCGTTGCTCGGCACGACGCCGTTTGATTCGGCGGCCAGCACCCGTGTGCGGGCGTGCAAAAGGCGTTCGCCGCTGCGGGCGTCGCTGCCGCTCGCGCCGCCGCATGCTGAAACGAATGCCATTGCCGTCGCCAACGAAAGCCAGGATTTCACTTTGGATGCGTGCATGGAGCTCTCCTTAAATACATCAGTTCGCGGAATCTGCGTTCTAGGGCCATTTGCTTATGTAAGTTAGCCAGTTGCCCTTTGGCCTTGGCCCGTGTTCAATCCCCGCCCTGGGAACTTGGGTAGGGGAATATCTGAGCATCCGAGATTTGTTGGGAGCTCTGATGCGTTTGTCTTCTCAGTTTTTTCTTCTGCTCGCGCTTGCTGCGCCAGCCCTGGTGGGCTGCGGCGCTAGTGTCATCCCGAACACGGACGTCGAAGACAACTCGGCGAACCGTGAAATCGTCGAATTCGTCGAGCGCTATCGCTTGGCCGTCGAAGCCCGCGATGTGGGCGTCCTCATGCGCCTGGCCTCGCCCTCCTACTTCGATGACAATGGCACGCCGTCGGGCGACGACGACGTCGATTTCGACGGGCTTCGCAGCAAGCTCGCGGGCTTTACCGACAATCTGCTGGCGGTCCGCTATGAGATTCGTTACCGCCGTGTGACCTACCGCCGCGATGAAGTGGCCGTCGACTACACGTACACGGGCAGCTTCCGCGTCACGACCGCGACGGGGGACCGATGGGCCCGTCGCCTGGCCGACAATCGCTTGGTTTTGCGCCGCGAAGGCGACCAGCTGCGCATCGTTTCCGGTATGTAAGTCGACGAACTAGGGCTCGTGCGTGATAGCATCCTCCTTCGGTTATCGAAGGAGTGACGTGGCTTCAGCGAGCGACAAACCGAAGCTCGGGAGTCTTTTTCTCCAGAAAAAGCTTCTGGCTTCACACGATGTCGATGCGATTCTCAAAGCGCAACGCACGCGCAAGGGAGAGCGCTTCGCATCCATCGCAGTCGAGCTTGGCAAGCTCTCGCATGTCGACGCGCTCACAGTTCTGAGCGAGCAGGAAGATCTCGCTGCGATTGATCTTGAGCAAGTGGTGCTGGCCCTCGATGACTTGAAGGTCATCCCGCACGCTCTCGCGAAGAAGCACGGCATCCTCGTCATCAGCAACAAGGAAGACGAGCTCATCCTGGCGATGGCCGATCCAGGCCGCCGCCGCTACATCGACGAAATCGAGTACGTTGTTGGTCGCCGCGTGAGCGCCTATCTCGCCTTGCATGGACCGCTGCTTGCCGTGATCGACGATGTCTACCGCCGTCACTCGCGCGGAGATCAGCTTTACACGGGCCGGGCAGTACCGATCGAGCACATGCGCGCGCTTGGTCTCGATCCCGCGCAGCCAGCTTCCATTCCGCCGGCCGCTGATCTTGCAGGCGCTGCGCACCAAGCGGTACTCGGCCTGAAGGATCTTTCAAAAGAAGAAATCGACTTCTCCTTTGCCGGACTCTTTGACGAAGATGCGGCGGACAAAGCACCGGCATTCGTTCCAAAGCCGACCATGCTCCCGCAGAAACCCACGACGCCGCCTGAGGCGCCTGAGTTCGTCGTTGCGAAACGACCCACGCTCGATCGCGCATTCGAATCGCGCGTTGCGCAGATGCCGGCGCGACCGACGCTCGTCCCAGAATCGGCAGGCTCGACAATTCTCGTCGTCGATGGCGAAGACGACATTCGCAAACTGCTGGCGCGCCTGTTAAACGAGCGTGGCTATCGGGTGATTGAAGCGAAGAAGGGGCTTGATGCGATTGCGATGGTTCGCGATCGCGACCCCGAGCTGATCATCATGGATGCCACGCTTCCCGACATGCACGGCTTCGATATTTGCCGCCGCATCAAGGGAAGCGAGAAGTACGGGCACATTCCGATTATCGTGCTGAGCGATCTTTACAAGGGATGGCGCGTCGCCGAGGATTTGAAGGAGGCGTTCGGCGTCTACTCGTTCATCGAGAAGCCGTTCAAGGTGGGCGACGTGGTGAAGCAGGTGCAGCGGGCTCTCGCTGGCCGCGCGCCTCACAGCGCCTCAGAAACCGAAACGCTCACCGAAGCGGCCAAGGAATGCCTCGAACGGGGCATCGAATCCTTCAAAGGGGGCGATTTGGACGCCGCCATCGAAAGCATGAAGCGGGGTATCAGCATCGACCCGAAGGCGTATCGCCTTCACTATCACTTGGGCCTGCTCTACGGCCGCAAGGACGAAAAGATCTTCGAGGCCATCGAGGCCCTTCAAACCGCCGTCGAGCTCTCGCCGCGCAGCTTTTCGGCTCTCAAAAACCTCGCGGTTTTGTACCAACGCGCCTCGTTTCGACACAAAGCGATTGAAATGTGGGAACGTGCTCTCACGACTGCACCTGATGATGAAACCCGTCAGGGGATCAAAGCTCACGTTGTAGGCTTGCTCTAACTAGGACCGACAGACCGCGATGAAGTTTCTCTGCCCCCAGTGCAAAGCCAAGTATCAGATCGCCGACGAGAAGATTGACGGTCGGACGCTGCGCATGAAGTGTCGTCGATGCGAGCATGAAATCCTCGTTCGCGGTGATGGAACTATCGGCGGCGCGAGCGAGCCCGCACCGGCGCCGACGGCGACGCGCGAACCTACGCATCAGACTTCCGCTGCAGGACGCCTCGCCGCTCCAAACATCGCCCAGACCAGTCGCACCGGTTCGCAAGTCGGCCCAACACCGCAGCGCAGTCCGAGTATGCGTCCTTCGATGCGCGCGCCCGCTCCGACTTCAGCGTTGGGCGCCGACTTTCGTCGTCAAGCAGTGGCGGCTCCTCAATCGCCGGCATCGCAACGCGCGCCGGCGTCGACTCTCGATCAATGGCACGTCTCGATTCAAGACGTACCGGTCGGTCCGATGAAGCGTGACGAGCTCGCACGCAAGATTGGCGCAGGCGCGGTCACGGGTGACTCGCTCTGTTGGCGTGAAGGCTACGACGACTGGCGTCCGTTGAAGGACGTCGCAGAGCTCTCTCCTTTGCTTCGTCGTTCGGCGCCCCCTCCTGCGGCAGCACCGCGTCCGGGTGTGTCGGCGCCGCGTCCCGGTACGCGTCCTTCGGGCCCGACAGCGCCTCGCCCGCCTCTTTCTCGCACACCGTCGAGTGCGGGCGGACGAGCGGCTCCGATGGAAGCACGACCTGCTGCTCGTTCGAACGTCGTTCCGATCGGTGGCCGTCTTGGCGCATCCGCTGCGCCATCGATGGATGAGCTTGACTCATTCGACGACACGTCGGACCCGACGCGCATCGCGGCCAATCCTTTCGATGAGTCCGGCGCGCTTGCGACGCCCGGTACGGACGCGCCTGCTGTAGACAACGGCAGCTTCCCGCCGATCGCAGGTATGTCGCTTCCGCCGGCAGCCGGTGGTTCGGGCGAGATAGCGTTTGCATCCATTCCGCCAGCGGCGGTACCGCGTCCGGCGCCCGTTCCGCGCGGCGCCGCTGCTGCGATGGCGCCGATGGCAAGCCCCTCGAGTCCATCGCTTCCGCCCGTCTATGTAGATCGACGTCGCGGTGGCGGCGGACTTCCGGTCGGTGCGTGGATTGCGATTGTGGGATCGGGATGCTTCGGGATCGCGCTCGCAGTTGTGATTGGCTCTAAACTCATGGTCGACAAGCCGGCGCAGGTAGTCGTGCAAGCCCCGGTGGATACCAGCGCGCGCTTGCCCGAGGCCACTGTCGATCTGAACTTGCAACCGACTTCGCCCACTTCGCCCACTTCGCTGACTTCGCCGACTTCGCCGGCCACGCCCGAAGCGGTCGCAGGCAGTCAGGCCAACGACAATGGCGGCCGTCGTCCCGCAGGCGGCGGCGCAGCAGCGCCCGCGCAGCAAGCAGCGGCGCCGTCAGGCCGTCAGCTTTCAGCCGCCGAGCAAGCCGAGCTCGATCGCATGGCAGGCGGAAGCACGACGTTCCGCCCCGTCGGTGGCGCAAACAATCGCGACGACGACGCGCCGCGTACTGGCGGCGGTGAGATGACCGCAGAACAGTTGCGCGCCGTGGTGAATCGCGAGCGTTCAAGCTCACAACACTGTTACGAAATGGCCGCGCGCCAAACCGGCTCGCAGGACACGATGCGAGTCAACGTTCACTTCGTGGCAAGCGCAGTTGGCCGTGTCACTGAAGTTACGGCGACCGGGCCCGTCGATTCGCTCAACCGCTGTATGGAGGCCGCGATTCGTCGCTGGCACTTCTCCGGCGCAGGCGAAGCCGCACTGCCCTTCGTCTTCTCCCCCGGCAACTAGCGAAGCAGCGTCGCAAGCGCGGTGGCGAGAGCGGTGGGGAGAGTTTTCAGGGCGTGGGCGTGGGCGGGGAGGTGGATGAAGAGGGTGGGGAGGCGCGCGCCCGCCAAGAGGCGGAAGTACAGGTCGTTGCAGACGTAGCCGCCGGCGTCGTCGGAGACGCGGGCGTCGAGGTCGTGGGCTTTGAGGGTTGCGACGATTTCGTCTACATCGAAGTTGGTATCGAGTGTGGCGGGCGCCGTTGCTACGAGTGATTGATTGGTGAGCACCCGGCCTTTGGCGTCGGGCTCTGTTGTTGTGCACAGGTTGTGTCCGCGGCGCTCGACACGGATGTAATCGGTTTTAGCCGCGAGTCCCAAGGCTAGGATCGCACCCGCGCCAATCGCGCGCGCGTCTTCAAGTGCCAGGCTGGCCGCGTTTACGAACTCCACGGGTAGCGGCGCGTGCGCCTGAAAGCAAACGTTGCCGAGCTGCATCCCGTGCATCGCGCGGGCAACGTCGGTGGACGGATTGCGTTCGTGCGCGGCCCAAGGCGCGAAGCCCGTCACCAAAACTTGCGTCGTCTTCTCGTGGCTCATGCCGGATTTCTTATGATAGCGTTTCCGCGTGGACAGTGCCTCCCTCAGCCACCTCTGCACCCAAGCGCTCTATCTCGTGCTGCTCGTATCGGCGCCAGCGCTTCTCGTAAGCCTCGTAGTTGGCGTCGCAGTAGGGTTGATGCAGGCGGTCACGCAGGTTCAGGAGCAAACGCTTTCGTTCGTTCCAAAGCTTGTGGCGGTGGCGCTCGCGCTCGTTTTGTTCGGTGGTTTTATGGGCGGAGAGCTTTTGCGCTTCACGCACTCGTTGTGGAGCTCGTTGCCCGGCGTCATCCACTGAGATGGATCCTCTGATCGCGTGGCTCGGCGGCGAGGACGTAGCCATGCGCTACCTCGTCGCCGGCGCTCTCGTCGCAGCGCGCGTGATGCCATTGCTTCTCTTCTCACCGTGGCTAGTCACACGCGCGGCGCCGACGTTGTTGCGCACGGCAATCGCGCTCGTGCTGACAGTCAGCTTCACGCCCATGGCGCTTGCGCACGCGATACTCATTCCTGCGGGTGCACTGTTCGGCCTCGCGTTGCTGCGCGAAGTGGTCGTCGGTCTGATCTATTCCATCGCGGTTGCGTTGCCTTTCTTCGCCTTTGATTGGGCGGGACGTCTGGTAGACACGTGGCGTGGCGCGGGTCTTGCGGAAGTGCTCGCGCCAACGACCGGCGAACGCACAAGTCCGCTCGGCAACATGCTCCTCATGTTCAGCGTCGCGGTCTTTCTCGCGATTGGCGGACATCGCCTCGCGATATCCACGTTCGCTGAAGGCTTCACGACGCAACCGCTTGGCGGGATTCTCCATGCGCACGAGACGCGTGAGGCGACCTTCATGGCGCTGCGCATCATCGTCGATGCACTTGCGTTCGCCGTCGCGCTCGCAGCTCCCGCAGCCGTCGCAATCCTCGCGGTGGAAATGGGATTGGGGCTTGTGGCCCGAACCACTCCTCAGGTACCTGTCTTCTTCGCGGGCATGCCGTTGCGCGCGGCGGTGGGTCTGGTGGCCGTGCTCTTTTCGCTCTCCCTACTCATGGGCGAGATGCCCCACGCGTTTCGCCTCGCGATTCTTGGCGCCAAAGACCTGATGATGAAGCTCGGCAATTGACGCTATGATGCGCGCATGAATCGCGCTCGCGCATTGGCTCTCCTCGTCCTGCTCTCGATGATGGTCGCGGCATGTGGGGGAAATCCCGCTCTCGAGAACGCGCAAACAACGGTTGCGCTCTCTTCGCGCGTTCTCACCGATCTTGACCAGCGCGTGTCGCGTGGGCCCGCTGGCTTTGGAGGCGATGCTGCGCTACGTGCACCGCAGGGTGCACAAGACCCCGATTTTCGAAACGTGCGCACCAATGTGGTCGCTGCGCAGCGCTCGCTGCATCACGCAGAACAAGCGGTGGACGCCTGGGTTGCCGACAGCGAGCAGAGCGGCCTTTGGGGCCTCGTCCTTCCCTGCCTCGCCTCAGCGCTCACCAACGTGCAGAACGCACTCACCGCATTTGGCGTAGAGCCCGGCGTCGACCTCGAACAACTCGTCACCAGCACCACCGCTGAATCAAGCGGCAGCGTCTGCGTGCCGCCTTCCGAGTGAAACGGACGGTGCCATGCGCGCGGCGATCGCGGTGAGCACGAAGTCAGGTCTTGGGTTTGACGTTGACCTTGGGGTGCCCGCCGGTGAGCTCGCTCCAGGTATTGGTCGCGTTCTCGGGAACCACTTGAAGTAGACGCAGGCGAAGCACCACGCGCAATACGGTCGACGTTTGCGCGAAGCCGCCTTTGCGATTCGGCGGTTGGAAGACGGCTTCGCAGCCGGGGCGAGGGCAGGGGTAGCTCAGTTCAACCCGGCCATCCTCGCGGATCTGTCCGCCCGCAAGGTGCGCACCAAGCAATGCGTGCTTTGGATCGTTCTTGCCGGTTTCCCGATCGATGACCTCGATGCAGGTCATGTTCCAGTCGACGCCGTAGATGCGATTGCGCGTCCAAATTTCTAGCGCGCGCCAAGGAGCGTCTGCGGTCGCCGCAGAACCGTGTTCGTAGACGAGATCAACCTCTACGAAGGGAGCAAGGCTCGCTGCGGTGACTGCATGTTCGGCTGTGTCGCCGCCGGCGCTAGGCATGCGAAGCGGAGTGATTGGGACGGCCGGTGCGTTGGGCACTTCGACGGCTTCGGGCAGAGCGCCTGGAAAATCGGGCTGGCCGCGCAACGTGTGGCGCGGGTTCTGCATCTCGTCGTCGTTGTCGTCTTGGCTCACGTTGCAAGCTTACAACGCCTTGGGGCAGCGTAGCGAGGGTGAATCAACACGCGCGGCGTCAGCTTTTGCGGGCGGCGGCGTCAATCACGCTGAGCATCTTGCCCATGATCAAATCGAGGGCAACTCGGTTGTTTCCGCCTTCAGGGATAATCAGATCGGCCCACCGTTTGGACGGTTCGACGAACTGCAGATGCATCGGGCGCACAGTCGAGTAGTACTGATCGCGCACCGAATCAAAAGTGCGCCCGCGCTGCTCGATATCGCGCCGCACGCGTCGGAAGACTCGAATGTCGGCATCGGTGTCGACAAAGACCTTGATATCGAAGAGCTCGCGCAGGCGCTCATCGCTCAGGACCAGGATGCCTTCGACGACAATTACCGGACATGCGTCCACGTGGCGGGAATCCGCACGACGCGAGTGTGTGGTGAAGTCGTAGATCGGAACTTGAACCGACTCGCCTTGGCGCAGGAGCTTCAAGTGTTCGATGAGGAGGGTGGTCTCGAGGGCGTCCGGATGATCGAAGTTCAACTCGCACGCTTGCTCGTAGCTGAGGTCTGAGCGATTGCGATAGTACGAGTCGTGCTCGAGAGTGTTCACGGCCTTGTCAGGCATGTTCTCGCAGATCTTGCGCGCGACGGTGGTCTTGCCGGAGCCCGTGCCTCCGGCGATTCCGATTACAAGCGGTGACATGGCTAGAGAGTTTCTACGCCGAGCGCGATGTTGTCGATGAGCACGCCGCGCGGGGGAGGCGGACGGAATCCGCCGCAGCGGCTGTTGTCCCCTCTCACGTCTACGATGAGCTCCGTAGCACCGCTAAAGACCGCGTCGCCTATGAGCACTTGCACGCGCTCGAACGCGGTGTGGTCGTTCACGATAACCGCAGAGTCAAAGTCGGGAAGGGCTACGTCGAGATGCTCGCCCGTAGACGGGACGATGACGTCGACTCCTCCGAAGAAGTACGCAGACTCCGAACCTTCGTTCAGAACAAGCGCGATGTCGAAGGTGAGTATGTCCGGCGAACCGCTCACGGGTACGCGCAGCGTGGCGCGCCCGGGCGGCAGATACATCATGACGCCGGAATCGTAGCCGCCCGACGGAACATAGAGCGCGTAGCCCGAATCGTCGTAGGCGAACGTACTGAGCGCCTCACGGCGTGCTGCGTCGGTTGCGTACATGTGGATGGGACTTGCTTCGAAGCTCCACTCGTTGAAAACGCCTGGATCGGCTGCCGTCGTGAAGGTGGGCGACTCCGCTGCGAGCACGATGCCTGTCAGGTCTTTCGCTTCAGTAAGCACCACGCTCATCGTCGCGCCCCAGGGCAGCATGCCCTGCGAGTGAGCGTACATCGGTGCGTCGTCGCCGACGCCCCACACGAGGGGCACGTCGCCGGCCTCGCTGTGCATTACGCCGCTCACGCCAGCCATCAAGGGTTCGCTGAACATGGCGCCGACGGTGTCCACCGGGTGAACGGGATCCGACTGACGGACGAGATGCGTGATGATCGGCGCGTCGTTCTCCTGCAAGCCGGTAAGCGTTGCAACGAACGGAGTGCTCCAGATCACGTCCCCGCCAAAACTGTCGACGGTACCGTTCGCGGTCCCGGTAATTTCAGCGACGCCATCCGCGTTCGAATCGCTCAAGGTGATCGTCATCTGCTGGTAGCGAATGGGTCCATCACGCCCACAACTCGCGTCGTCGATGTCTTCAAAGTTCGTCGTGAACGTCGAGTCGAGCTCGAGGGCTGCGCCGGTTGCGGCGTGCGAGAATGTGACGTTCCATGCTTGGCCAAACGCGCCGCCGACTCCGTGCACAGTCGTCTCGGAAATAGAGTCGAGGAACAACGAGAACGTGTGGCTGCGAATCAACGGTGCGCCGCCTCCGCCGCCGCTCGTGTCGAAGCTAAGCGCTGAAGTCACGAAAAATGCGCCGCTGTTGGGAAGGCTTGCGTCGACGCGGGCCATGTCGACTGCAGCGTCAGCACCTGCGTCAACGCGTGCGTCGAAGGCAGCGTCTCCAAGGTCTGCGAAGTCCGTTGCGTCCGTGTTGATACGCGCATCAATCGCGCCACCATCGGCTGAGGCGTCGACGCCAGAGTCAATGCCGCCCGGGGTCGTGCTGTCCGAGCAACCGACTGCACCAGCCACCGCCGACATTACAAGGATAAGAGCCGTGCAACGCATTCCAAGCATTCGAGCCTCCGCCGCCTCTATAGCACGGAGGCCCAGCGATTCGTGATGGCCGGTGCGGCGAGTTTTGCGGCGCCCTGAGACAGAAAGCGACATAGATTGCGCCATACGAAGCGGAATCATGTGTCTTTCCGCCAGGCACGAACGCTGCATCTTCAACCGAAGAGGAAGCGCCATGTCAAACCACTTACCCTTTGCGACCCATGTTGCTGTAGCTGAGCTCGACCGCGAAAAGCTCGTGCGCGGTTTGAACACCACGCTCGCAACTGCGCTCGACCTACACTCTCAGGTCAAGCAAGCCCACTGGAACATCAAAGGCCCGCAGTTCTTTGCGCGCCACGAGCTCTTCGAGCGCCTCGCGACACGCGTGCTCACCTGGGCGGACGAGCTTGCCGAACGCACCTCTGCGCTGGGCGGATACGCGATGGGAACGACGCGTTTGGGCGCCGCCGCTTCGGAGATTAGCGAGTATGATTTGAGCGCGGTCGATGGCAGCGCGCATCTGCTTACTCTTGTCGAACGTTACGCCACCTTCTGTGAGCGATTGCGCGTTCGCGTGAATGAGGCGGCGGATGCCGACGACGCTGCGACCGAGGATCTGTACATCGAGATTCTCCGTGCGGCCGAGCTCGACATGTGGTTTTTGGAGAGTCACCTCGTGCCCAGCGGCACCGCATCTGTCACTTCGTTCGCACATGCGGCATCGACTATCTCGAACGGCGCTATCTCGAACGTCGGCGTCGTGAACGGAGGAGGCGATAGCGCGACACGGCGTCGCGACCAACATTGAGTAATAACCTGTCCTTCAATCGATCGAACAACTAGTGTGCCTCGTATAGAAGCAATCCGGCGATTCGCCGGCTGGAGATATGCATGAAAAAGCTTGGAATCCTTTCGTTTACGTTGATCGTGTCAGCCCTTGCAGCTTGCGGAGACGACGAGCCCGCCGGAACTGACGCAGGCGTCGGTACCGATCTCGGAGTATCAGTCGATCTAGGTTCGATGCTCGACATCGGCGTGCAAGTGGTCGATGGCGGCAGCGATGCGGGCCCCGGCGCGTGCGCAGCATTCTGCTCGACGATGCAAACGACCTGCACCGGCGTAAACGTGCAGTTCGCCGACGAAGCGGCATGCCTTGCGGCGTGCGAGACCAACAATAAGTGGCCGGCTGGTACCGAAGGCGCGACGAGCGGTGATTCGTTCGCATGTCGTCAATACCACTTGGGCGCAGCAGCAACCGATGCGAACACGCATTGCATCCACGCTGGCCCGACGGGCGGCGGCACGTGCGGCACACTTTGCGAGAATATGTGTCAGCTCGCAGCTAGCAACTGCACCAGCACCAACGCCATCTACGCATCGATGGAAGAATGCTTGCTCTCATGTTCTGAGCAGGCCTCGGACGGCGAAGTCAACGCAACGGCCGGTGATACCGTCCAGTGCCGCATCTACCACCTCGGCGTCGCTGGTTCGAGTGTGGCTAACGCGCTCACGCATTGTCCGCACGGCGCTGACAACGGCGGCGGCGTTTGCGTCACGCTCTGAACTGAACTCGTAAAAACTAAGTAAAACAAGGCACGGGGTCCTCGCGGACTTTGTGCCTTGTCGCTTTCAGAGGGGCCACTGTCCGTGATACGAAGACCGTTCCATGGCCGAGACCCTTTACGACCGCACCGCATTTCATCCATCGGAGCTTGAGCACACGTTTGGTGATCGCGTTCACCTCCTGGACGACCCGTTGTCGCTCACCTTCCTCGCGCGCTTGTGTGCGCGGGAGACAGGGCAGCCTGAGGTCGGACGCCTAGTACGGAGGCTCTACGAACAGCTCACGTGGACGGTAGTGTCCGCCGAGTTTCCGCGGGCGAAAGTTGCCGTGCCCACGCGGATGGTCGCCACACATCCCGAGGCCGTCTATCGCGGCATCGCAATCGATCGCGCGCAGAAAGCGGTGACAGTTGGAATCGCGCGCGCCGGTACGGTGCCATCGCAGATCTTGTATGAAACCTTGAACGAGGTTCTCGATCCGGCGGGCGTGCGACAGGATCATCTGGTGATGAGCCGCGTGACGGACGCCGACGGTCGCGTGACGGGCACTGCGTTCCTCGGCGCGAAAATGGGGAGTGACGTTGACGGCCGCATCGTGCTCATTCCGGATCCGATGGGCGCGACAGGCTCCTCGATGAGTGATGCCATTGCGCACTACAAGACAAAGCTGCGCGGCAAGCCTTCGAAGATCATCGCCATGCACTTGATCGTAACGCCCGAGTATCTGCGTCGCATGACGGCCGATCATCCCGATGTTTCGGTCTACGCGCTGCGCTATGACCGCGGGGTTTCTCCTGTGGATGCATTCAATGGAAAGCCAGGCTCGTCGCCGAAGGAGAGCGGGCTCGATGAGCACCAGTACATCGTCCCTGGCGCTGGTGGCCTGGGTGAGATTCTCAACAATGCGTGGATTTGAAGTGAAACAACCGGGAGAGGTGCGCGATGCAAGGTATTGAAGGAAAGCTACGAACCTTGATCGATGCAGAGGCCATTGCGGCGCGCGTCAAGGAATTGGGCGCACAGATCACCGCTGCGCATCAGGGGCAAGACGTTGTTGTCATCTGCGTGCTCAAGGGCAGCATCCTTTTCTGCGCGGATCTCGTGCGTCAAATCGATTTGCCGCTGACCATCGAGTTTCTCGGCCTGCGTAGCTACGAGGATGGTACCGAGACAAGTGGTGTCGTGCAGATCACAAGCGATTTGACGAAGCCCATCGAAGGAAAAGACGTCATCGTCGTCGAAGACATCGTGGACACAGGCTTGACGATGCAATACTTGCTCGAGAATCTCGAGACACGACGCCCACGCTCGGTGAAGCTTGCCTCTCTCTTGCACAAACCCGCGCGCACGCGCGTGCCGGTCACCATCGATTATCTCGGCTTCACGGTCGACGACGTCTTCGTGATCGGATACGGCCTCGACTACGCGCAGCGCTACCGCAACTTGCCATTCATCGGGGTGCTCTCGCCGTGACCGATGCTCCGTCGACCGCTACGTCCAAACGCCTCGACGTGATCGAGAAAATGATCGCTGCCGGCTCCAAGGACCCCTTTCATTGGTACGCGCGTGCGATGGAGTTGCGCTCACTCTCACGTCTTGAGGAGTCGCTGCCGGCCTACGACGCGTGCATCGAGAAGTTTCCGAACTACGTGCCCACCTATTTAATGGCAGGGCAGGTGGCCTCCGAGCTCGGTCGCAAAGACGACGCACGCCGCTACATGGAGGAAGGCCTTCAAATGGCCCGCGCCGCCGGCGACGACCACGCCCTCTCAGAACTACAAAGCGCCCTCGGTCTCCTCTAAGCACTCTTCGCGGGCGAGGGGGAACGGGGTAGAAGGCGCGGATGGATGGGGTATTTACGTTGGTGTTGCCGCGCAACGCCTTCACGCCGCGCGAGAGGGCGCGGGCGGGGGACGTTTGGCGCGCGTGTCAGGACGCGGCGGTCTTCGCCTCGATGCGCGCTGGATGGCCGCCATCGCGCTACGTGACACAGAAGACATCCTTCATCGTGCGAGCGATGGCCGTCGTGCACGAGCGCGAGACCAGTTATGGCGATCAGTTGCAGGCGCGTACATGGGTTTCACGGGTGCGTCGCGAGATGTTCTCGACGCGCGAGGTGCGCATTGCTGGGCCGGAGGGTGCGGTCGCCCGCGCCACCCAGGAGTGGGTGCACGTAGCCGCCGATTTGACTCCCACGCGTGCCGGCGCTGAGTTGCTCGCAGCGTTTCCTGTTCTCGATGTGCCGGATGAAAGTTCGGTGACGCTGCCGGATGTTGCGACAAAGATCGATGGCCGGACTCACACGCTCACTTTTCGTTGCTGGCATACGTGGATGGATCCGCTCGCGCACATTAACCATCCCGTCTACGTAGATTGGAGCGATGAATCGGTTTCATGCGCGATGAAAAACGCGCATCTTCCGCCGGTCGAGCTTGTGCCTGTGGCCGAGAGTGCGGTTTTCAAAAGTGGCGTAGTTGCGGATCAAGAGGTGACAGTCTCTTCTTCCGTCACGGGCCTCACCGCAAGCGGCGACGTTGTGTTCGCCCACCGCATCGTGGATGACGCAGGCACGCTCTGCGCTCAAGTCACCACTGTGCGAAGGCTCGCGACGCAGCCGGCTGTGATCCTGCTCGACGCGCTCCGCTAAACGCTACGCGCGGCGTCGGCTCGAGTTTACGCCGGACACGATCAAGAACGCGAGAAACATCATCAACAAGGTGATGCGTAGCGTGCGCGCAGCGATGCGATCAACGAAGGAATCATCCTGACGCACGCCGTTGTCATCGACGCGCGCAAAAAAAACTGCCTCACGCGCAGGCTCGGGCTTTACCCGCACGACTGTAAGGCTTGAGCTGCGTCGCTCGATTGAAAGAAGGCTGCGCTCATTCAGAAGAACATTTGCCGGCAGCAGAATGAGCCCCGCGCCTCCGCCATCGTCGGCTTCTACCGAGATGCCATGCGCATGACGCGTGACCTTGAGCGAAGTACCTGGGATGCGCGCCGGCTCGTTGAAGGTTTGCGGTGCGTAGAGTCGTCCCGGCGATTCGACGTGCGATAGCGGCAACGGCAAGAGCACAATCATGCCCGCCGACACAAGGAATGCGAGCCACGTCAGAACGCGAATCACGAGCGCAATCTTGCTAAGTTGTGTCTGGGTAAGGCGCACGGTCGGTCTTTCGAGAATCACGCAAAGCCTATCAGCTTCGCGTATACGGTAGCGAGTGCACGTGAGCCCCCTCACCCTAACGTTGCTGATCGTAGCGGCCTTTGCCGCAGGTACGGTCGACGCCATCGCTGGGGGCGGCGGCCTTATTACAGTGCCGGCCTTGGGTATCGCCGGCCTTCCGCCGCACGTCCTGCTCGGTACCAACAAAGGTCAATCGGTTTTCGGCGCAGCCTCCTCGCTCGCGTCCTACGTCCATGCCAAGCAGGTCGACCACGCACGCGCACTTGTAGCGTTTCCGTGCGGCTTCGTCGGTTCACTTCTGGGAGCGCGCCTGGTGCTCTATGTGCCTTCCGCGATTCTCCGCCCACTCGTGCTCGCGATGCTCGTGGCTGTCGCGCTCTTTTTCTTGTGGCGCAGCTCGACACCCAAGCAGCCCGAACCGCTTACGTCCACGACCATCGAAAGACCGTGGATGCGCGTCGCACCGATCGCGTTTCTGATCGGCGCCTACGATGGCTTCTTCGGACCAGGCACCGGCACTTTCTTGATAGTCGCGTTCGTGGTGCTCTTGCATTCACCGCTCTCTCGCGCGACTGCGGACGCCAAGGTCGTAAACTTTGCATCGAACCTCGCGGCTGTTTGTCTCTTCGCGATCCAAGGGACGATTCTGTGGTCCATCGCACTGCCGATGGCCGCGGCTCAACTCGTCGGAGGCGTCGTTGGTGCTCGCCTCGCCGTGAGGGGCGGCGAAACTGTCATTCGGCGCGTCGTCTTCTGCGTCGTCATAGCCCTCGCACTAAAAATGGCGTACGACCTCACAATTCGCGGCCTTTCCTGATGCAAACGCTCCGTGCTTCACGTTCGTCTCGGGGCTATGCTTGCGGCCGTGCGCAGCATTGTCTTCCTTATCTGTGTCCTCACGTGCGCGAGCGCGTGCTCGCGTAGCACCCTCATCGACGATCACTTCGAGCCCGGTGAGCGTCGCTTGCCTGAGCCTGAGACGTGCAACGGCGTCGACGACGATCTCGACGGCGACGTGGACGAAGACTTCAAAAACGACGACGGCCTCTACGATACGCTCAATCATTGTGGCGAGTGCGGCCACGCCTGCGACGTACCGCCCGCGCACGCGCGCGGCGTCGAGTGCGCGCTAATTCTCGGGACGCCAACGTGCGCTGCCACGGGGTGCGATCCGGGATTTGCACGCGCGGTCACGGGAAACTGCGTGCCGTCATTCGATCATCTTTGCTTGGCATGCACTGACAATGGAGACTGCGGACAAGTCATCGGCGCGAGCTGCGTCGATGTGGGAGGCGAGTCGCGCTGTGCCACGCCATGTGCTGCCGGCTGTCCCGCAGGCTATGTGTGCGACGACGATCTCTGCCTTCCCGCAGGTGGTAGCTGCTCGTGTGAAGTAGGAGAGACCTTTGCGCTCGCCTGCGCGCTCCGTGACCCAGAGGAAAACATCTGCGTGGGCGCAGCCATGTGCACCAACGGCGTGCTTTCCATGTGCGCGCCGGCCTCGGAGGTTTGCGATGAGGTGGACAACGACTGCAACGGCTCAATCGACGATGGCTTCCGCGACGCGCGGGGTGCTTACTCGCTCGACTTGCACAATTGCGGCGAGTGCGGCGTCGATTGCACGACGAGTACGATTCCGGAAGGCGACCTCACGTGCGGCGGAGATCCGTTTGCGCCGACCTGCGTGCTGCTGTGCCCGGACGCTGTCGACGGCATAATGCCCGGTGATCGAATCGACGCTGATCTCGATATCGCCAACGGCTGCGAGTGCACCGTGAGCTCTCTTAGCGATGTACCCGGCCCCATTCGGACGACCGCCAGCGATCTCGACGTGAACTGCGACGGCGCCGACGGGATCGTTGTGCAAAGCTTCTACGTGGCGACAAGCGGGGACGACACCGATCTCGGATCGCCTACTCATCCGCTTCGCTCAATCTCTCTCGCCCTGCAGCGCGCAGCCGCGTCACTAATCACCGATGCACCACGCCCGCATGTCTTTGTTGCGTCGGGCAGTTATACCGAAACGGTGACCATCCCCGATGGCGTTCAACTGCACGGCGGCTACCGTCGCGACTTCCTCGCGCTCGATCCCGAGGGGTTTCGCGTTGAAGTCCGCGCGCCCGCGGCAACAACAGCACCTGGCGGTGCCGCACTTGTTGTTCGCGAAGCCGGAGCTCGCATGACGGTCGTCGAATGGATTGCAGTTCGCGGACTCGACGCGCAAGGAGCAAGCCAAGCTGCTTTCGGTGCATACGTCGTAGACCCAGGTCCAAACCTTGTACTGCGAGATATGGAAGTTCGCGCGGGTGTTGGCGGCGCTGGATCAAGCGGAGCAACGGGAGTCGCTGGCGTCGCCTCAACGACGGCACCGGAGGACGGCGATGCGCTTCGCGGCGCCATCGAGAACAGCTCACACTCATGCCTTCCCATCGCCGAGAACATCGTGGCCGGCGGGGCAGGCGCGGCCAATACCTGCGACGGCGTCGACGTAAGCGGAGGCTCGGGCGCAAGCGCTTCATGTCCGCGCGCGCAGGAGAACCAGCCGAACGCGCAGCGGGGTCGCGGACCGAGTGGAGGCATGGGTGGATCGGGCGGCACGGACTCGCAAGCGCCGATCAGCGGCATCTCGTGCTCGGCAGATGTGTGTTGCGGTCTCGCCGATTTCACGGTTTCGGACGAGTTCATGGGTCCAAGCCCTGGCGCGACTGGCGGCGACGGAACGACTGGCACATCCGGCAACGGTTGCGACGATGCGCTGGGCAACTTCGTCGGCGAAAACTGGCTCGCAGATTTGGCAACCGCCGGCACAAGCGGAAGTCCCGGAAGCGGCGGTGGTGGCGGTGGCGCAGGTGGCGGCGTCGAATTTGAGTACACCGAGCCCGTGTGCGGATTCGCGGATGGCATCGGCGGCGGCGGCGGCGGCGGCGGCGCAGGCGGCTGCGGCGGACGCGCGGGCACGCCCGGTACGAGCGGCGGCCCTTCGGTTGCGATGCTTGTGCGTTACACGACGGGCACGCGCAGTGCGCCAACGGTGAACGACGTTGTGTTCATTTCGTCCGACGGTGGTCGCGGTGGCGATGGCGGAGCAGGCGGTGATGGTGGCCTCGGCGCCGCTGGCGCATTCGGCGGAACCATCCCGCGCGGAGCGCGCACCACGCCAACGCTCGCTGGCCCGTTCCCGGGCGGTCGCGGCGGCCGCGGCGGCAACGGCGGCGCTGGCGGCGGCGCTGGCGGCGGATGCGGCGGCGGCTCGATTGGCGTGTGGATTAGCGTTCCGGCAGGCACATCGCCACTGACTGTTTCAGCCCTTCGCTCGGCCAATGATTTCATGAACGGCCGAGGCGGAATGCCAGGCTCAGGTGGCGGCGGCGCAGCGGCGGCAGCAGGCGGCACAGCAGGAGGTACGGTCGATGTCCTCGTGCGCTAAATATTTCACGCTCACTTCACTCAGCGCATTGTTGCTCATCCTGAGCGGATGCTTTGACGCGCATCCGTGTGGGCACGCCGAAACCTGCAACTTCGAAGACGACGACTGCGACGGCCTCGTCGACGAAGACTTCCTCGACGAGGCGGGCCGCTACACCGAACGTGAAAACTGCGGCGGCTGCGGGGTCGACTGCACGGCGGTTTTTCCCAGCGCGGAAGAAACCACCTGCACGATCCCTGATGACGCGTTGCCGTTTTGCTCGATCGTGTCCTGTCCGGTAGACACGCACCTCGCGGGCACCGGTGGCTGCGTCCCCAATCTCCCAGTCTTGTGTTTGCCATGCGACACGGACGCCGACTGCGAACTGCGCGAGCCCGGTGCGCGTTGTTTGCCAACGGCAACGGGACAAAATCGCTGCGGCGCTCCCTGTCTCGCGTCGCGCGATTGCCCGACAGGCTTTTCCTGCGACATGGTCGGCGCCACGCGCCAGTGCATTTCGGATCAGACTTTGTGCGCGTGTATTCCCTCGGATGAGCCGATCACGTTTGGTTGCTTCGTTGAAGCGCCTGATGGCCATCAGTGCGCGGGCAGTCAACTCTGCGGTCCCACAGGCCTAACCGACTGCGCGCCTGCGCTCGACGAAGTCTGCAACGGCACCGACGATGATTGTGACGGCGAAACCGACGAAGACTTCCGCAACGATGCCGGGCTTTACACCGCGCGTTTGCATTGCGGCGAGTGCGCGCATCCGTGCGTTGCGCCTGGTCCCAATATGTTGGCCGAGTGCCTGGCCGATCTGTCGGGCGAGAACGGCGTGCGCTGTCAGATCGAATGCCTCGAAGGGTTCGTGGATGTCGATGGCATCGACGCCAACGGGTGCGAGTGCGAACGCTGGGACGGTGTCGGTCCGCCGCCGGTTGTCGGTGGCGACTCCGACTGCGACGGCCTGCCCGATGACACCGCAGAGTTCATCTACGTAACGACCGCCGGCAATGACAGCGATGCCGGAACGCTCGCGCATCCTATGCGCACGATTCAAGCCGCACTTGAGCGCGGACGTGACGAAGGCAAGAGCGTGCTCATCTCGCGCGGCATCTACGACGGCGACTTCGATGTGGTCGGTGGTGTTTCCATCTTCGGCGGCTACAGCCCCGACTTCCGCGATCGAGATCTCGATCTCTTTCCCGTACTGGTCGAGCGAAGGCTTGCAGCACCCGGAACGCCGGTGCTCACCTGTCATAACATCCGCACGGCAACGCGCATTGAGGGCTTCACGCTTCAGGGCACCGACGCGACGGGTGCAGGCGAGGGCAGCACGACCGTCTACTTCGACGGTTGCGGTCCGGAACTAACCCTCTCCTCGCTCATCATTGTTGCTGGTCGCGGCGCAGACGGCGTGCGCGGTCCGTCTTCGAGCGACAATCTCAGCACCATCGGCCTCAGTTCACTCACCGAGCTAGTTGGCACCGCGGGCACACCGGGCGCGCCGGGATCCACGGCCGGGATGATGTGTCCGAGCATTCCAGCCGGCGTCGGCGGAAGCAAAACATGTCCGAGTGGGCCGGTCAGCGGCGGCAACGGCGGGGACGGCGCGTGCCCCGACACGATGTGCACAAACGGTTCTCCCTGCGGCAACGGCGGCTGCACCGACTACACCGTGGGCGGCGTCTGCGACATCGCAGCCGTGATGCGCGACGCAGTTGCAAACCCTGCGGCGCAAAACGGCTCGGGCGTCGCGCCCGGCGTTGCCGGTGAGATTACGTACAACGCGCCGACCAATCGCGGCGTTTGCAACTTCTGCGACGACAATCCGACACTCGCGCGCATCGGCGATGAAGGCGGAGATGGCGCATCGGGCGCGAATGGACGCGGGGGGCTCGGCTGCTCAGGCGTGCTGCGCTTCGATCCGATCACGGGTCGTATCGGCGGCGGCGATGGAACGGGCGGAGCTGCCGGCATTGATGGTTCGGGCGGGGGCGGCGGAACAGCGGGCGCCGGCTTCGACGTGATCGGTGGCACCAGCGGCATGTGCAACGACGCAGCTGGCGGCAGCGGCGGCGGCGGCGGCAGCGGCGGTTGCGGCGCGCCGCGCGCGGACGGCGGAACAGGTGGCGGCGCGTCAGTCGGCATGCTTGTGCGCTTGAACGCAACGCTCACATCGGGACCCGTATTTGATCGCGTGCGCATCGTCACCGCGAGCGGCGGTGCGGGCGGTGACGGCGGCATCGGTGCAAGCGGCGGTGCTGGTGCATCGGGCGCGCCCGGTGGCGAAGGACGATTCTTCTGCGCACGCAGCGGAGGTCGCGGCGGAGACGGCGGCAGTGGTGGAGCTGGCGGCGGCGGAGGTGGCGGCTGCGGTGGCGGAAGTCACGGCGTCTTTATCGAGGCCGATGGCGCAGCGCCCGAAGCCTATGCGGCACAGGTTCGTATGAGCGCGATGATTGAGGAGACTGGCGTGGCCGGACGCGCTGGAAATGGCGGGTTTTCGCCAGGCAGTGCCGGCACCCCGGGCACCCCAGGAACCTTGCAATCGGTCTTCATCGCGCCCTGAAAATACGCGCAATTCCGAGCGGTTTATCGATCCGTTGACGCCCTGCCGTATGTCGCTAATATGCGCGTCCCTCGTAAGTCACGAGGCAACATTCGGAAGAAGTCATGCGCGACCTCATCAAGATGACCTGTGAAACCTGCAGCCGTGCGAACTACTACACGTCCAAGAATAAGCGGACGATGACTGAGAAGTTCCAGATCAAGAAGTTTTGCCCGGCTTGCCGCGCGCACAAGGTTCATAAAGAAGGCAAAATCAGCAAGGGCTGATTCGTCTTTTAGTCTCGAACAGATCCTCGAAGAGCGACCGCGTGGTGTGCACGCAAGGGTACGCCTCGAGGATCAAACGTTCGAGGCCTTCGTTCAGCGCGGCTCGATCCGCCGGCTCTGATGCGATAGCAACCACGCGTAAACGTCATCCTCGCGCCCCTCGTACGCATGCGTCCATGCGTCGTGGCCCACGCCCGGCAGGATCGTGAGACGCGCTTCCGGTGTTGGTGTGCATGCTTGCAGTCGCGTGATTGGGCCGCGCACGTGCGCAACGCTCATGCCGGGATCGCGCTCTCCGTGAAAGGTCCATGTCGGCACGCGGCCGAGCGCGCAGCCTCGCCGCGCAAACGCCTGGCGCGTGTCGCCTGCAATCGGAACCGCAGCGGCCACGCCTTGCGTGTCGCCGTACTCGGCCAAGTATCGCCAAACGCCGACGCCCCCGCACGACAGTCCCGTTAGATAGACGTGCGCGCGATCGACGTTGTAGGCGCGCGTTGCGTAGTCGATGAACGCGTGAACCTCGCGCGCTGATGGGCAGCTTTGATTTTCCGCTGCGCGATGCTGGGGCGAGAGCACGATGAAGTTGCTGGCGCTTGCGACGGGAGGCCATGCGTTGTTGGCGATGAGCTCGGGAATGCCGTGGTTCGGTACACGAGACAAGTCCTCGGCACTTCCATCGCCGTTTTCGCCGAGACCATGCAGCATGATGAGAAGGGGGCGCTGTGCGCCGTCGCCATAGCCGGGCGGCGTGTACTCCAAATAGCCCTGATGAATGCAGCGTCCATCGCGCGGGCGCGAGATCTGGCGACACGAAGCGGTCGCGCAAGAAGCTGGCACGTTGACCGCGACGCGACAGTTTGCCGGTGCGCGCGCGGGTGGGTCGGCAACACCGGCCGCGGGTAGGAAGATCATCGTAGCGACAACGAGCAGTGTCGCCGTAGTGCAAACGCTGCGCATGGGCTAGCTATAGGGCGGCGAGAATCTTTTTCAACGAGCGCTCGTACCCGATTCGGGCTTTGTCGTACCCAATGTGCAGGCCGTTCTCGACGATCGTGCGGCCCTCCACGGACACCTCGCGAATGGCCCGCGGCGTGGCACCGAAAATCACCGCGTCGTCGAGCAACGCTTCATCGGCACCCGCAAGAGACGCATCGTTCGCATCGAGCGTCACTTTGTCGCGCGTCTCGAGCCCAGATAGGCCAAGCGCGGCGTAGCCGTTCTTGCTCATAGCTTCCATCAAGGCGGGGGCGTCGGCCGCCACGTGGCGAGCCTCGCGATGAATGCGCGCATCGAGCTCGATCGAACGAGCTTC
The DNA here is from genome assembly GCA_016712745.1 of Sandaracinaceae bacterium. Classification (GTDB taxonomy): domain Bacteria; phylum Myxococcota_A; class Polyangia; order Polyangiales; family JADJQN01; genus JADJQN01. The sequence continues at coordinate 224,226 of JADJQN010000003.1, read as the reverse complement.
CTCGAACGGGTCCGTAATCGAATAGCTGTCGATGCCAGTGCATAGCCGCGCGCCTTCAACAACAAGTGCACCCGCTACGGATACGCCATCACCAAGATCACGCTCGGTCGTGCGACACAAACACGCAAACGCGCGCGCATGCCCAAGAATCTTAGCCTCGTCCGGCATCAGATGCGTGGCGTGTACCGCAACAAAGCGTTCGTCGATCACGCCATCGTCGGCGAGAAGATGCACAGGACGCTTGCCATATTCGTGCAGGCATTCCTCGATTTCGAGACGCTGCTCGGCGACATGCATCGAGAAGGGCATCTTCTCGTGCTTTGCCGCGCGCGAAAGATCTTCGATCCACGAGCGGGGAACGGCCCGCACGCTGTGCGGCGCTAGGCCCACTGACACAAGCGGATCGTTCCGAAAGCGTTTGCGCACCTCGAGCGCGTCTTTCAAGACCGCGTCAGCCGAGGCATCGCAAAAACGCATTTGCTCAGCGAGCGCCGCTTTGCCCGCGCCCGCGCGCTGGTAGCCGACGCGCAGGAGCACGATGCGCAGGCCCGCATCTCGCGCCGCACGCACGACGGTTTCGGCGAGCAGAGTGCGATCGTCGTAAGGTTGGCCGCCGGGCTGATGCTGCACGTAGTGAAACTCGCCCACCGCTGTCACTCCAGACATGGCGAGCTCGACGAACGCGAAGTGTGAGATGTCGTAGAGCGTCTCGGGATCAAGGGCGTTCGCAAGCCCGTACATCAGGCCGCGCCACGACCAAAAGTTGTTTGCCTTAGTGGCCTTGCGCTCCGTCCGGCCTCGCAGGGCGCGTTGAAACGCGTGCGAATGAGCAGTTGCTAAGCCCGGTAGCTCGATGCGATCCCCAACGCGATGAGCGATCCCCGTTTGCATTAAGAAAGCTTATCCCCGTGCACGATCGGCGGTTAGCGAATTGACGCGCACTCGTGGAGCCCGCGCCAGCCTGGCGCAACCGCAACATGACGCATCGAATACGCCGTAATAATTCCGGCGGTTTAGAAGGGTCCGCCGCGTTTTAGACAGCAGGCATGGGCCTTGCTGTAAGCTGCTGCAGACTTTGGCATCGTGCGTGTTGAGGCGGGGCCACATGCGAGGACCGTGATTCGTCACGGTTAGGAGGAACGATGAAGCGCTCAATCATTTTCTGGGCAGCAGCAATGGTCGGTCTGTCGCTCATGGGCGGCGTGGGTTGCGCGGCCGATACATCGACGCCCACCGTCAGCAACAACGGCGAGGCTCTCGACTATGTGAACGTGCACGACATCGAGAACCAGCTTTTCTATATCGATTCGACGGTCTCCGATCGGCCGATGACGGCAGAAGAGCTCGGCGATACCAGCAACGCGATTCCGGTTCGCATCAAGTTCTACGATGAGTTCGCCATCGCATGGTGGGCGCCGGATGGCGAGGCACGCATGGGCGTCCGCGGTGCGATGATGTCGGCATTCCAGATTTACAATGCGCAGCAGATCTCGGGCGAAGTGAACGCAGACGGCAACGGCAGCGTGACCACGCCGACGACCCCCAGCACAGTCAACCCGCTCACGCCGATCACTCACATCCCGAATCTCCCTGCGGGCGTCACCATTCGCACCACGCTTCCTGCAGCGGTCGGCCGCGTATGGGTAAGCTGGGCGCGCGTCTTCGCCAATAACCCCAATCTCATCCGCATGGTGGCTCGCTATCATCCCGGCTGCATCTAAGCATCGCACTGAGCGCGACGCCCTAACATCGAACCCGAGGAGCTTCCGCTTCTCGGGTTTTTGTTTTTCTGCGAGGCTCTTTGCATGAACCGGCGCTCGCTCTTTCTAATCGTAGCTAGCAGTCTTCTCATCGCGACAGGGACCGCCTGCGGAGGCGCGCCGCACCGTGTCGCGGACCAACGCGCCAATCGATTCAGCGCGCTCCAGACGCAGATCGATACTCTGTGCAACGCCGCGATTGAACGGGATCACGTTGTGGGCATGGAAGTCGCCATCCTCGATGGGCCGCATCAGTGGACCCGCGGGTACGGTCTGACGCGCGTAGGCGGATCAGTTCCGAACGAGCGCACAATCTTCGAGATTGGTTCGATCACCAAGACCTTCACATCCCTTTTGCTCGCCGACATGGTCACGCGCGGTGAAGTTTCGCTCGCTACGCCGGTGCAGGAGTTGTTGCCGAGCGATTGGCACGTGCCCACGTTTGAAGGCACCGCGATCACGCTCGAAGATATTGCGACGCACAGCTCAGGCCTGCCTTCGGACTGGCCCGGTTTCACGGGAGAGAACGCACACGATCCCTTCCATAACTTCGACCTCACGATGCTGCGTGACGGGCTCAATGCAGCGCATGTCATCGTCCGTCCTGGAAGCAACTACGAGTACAACAATTTCGCGACGGCCGTCTTGGGCTTCGCACTCGCACATCGACTCGGCATGACCTACGAGGCCGCGCTGCAAGCTCGTGTGCTTGCGCCGCTACATCTGACCGAGATGTGGCTCAACGTCCCCGCGAGCGAGGCTTCGCGGGCGGTGCTTGGTCACTACGAGGACGGTACGGAAAGTCCCATGTGGAGCACGAGCGCGATCGCGCCGGCGGGCAACCTGCACGCAACGGCACCTGAGCTGCTTCGCTACGCACAAGCGCATCTCGATCCGGAATCCGCTCTGCGCGATGCGATGCTGCTCGCGACCGCGCCGCGACGTCCAACACAGGAAGATGTGCACGCATCGATCGGGCTTGGCTGGCACATTATTCAAAACGGCCGAACGATCTTTCACAACGGCCAGGGTTCGATGCGAGCCTTTCTCGGCATCGATCGTACGCACGGCTATATCGTTGTCGTGCTCTCCAACACACGTGGCGGTGTGGTGGATGCCTTGGGTTATAACTTGTTAGCCGTGCTGCGCGGCGAGCCGACTGCGTCGCCGCCCGCTCCGGCCATCGCACTGACCGCGGAGCAAATGGAAGCTCTGGTGGGTCGCTACGCGCTGTCATCCTCGTTCGCGCTTGACGTCCGGGTGGTCAACGGCGTGCTCGAGACGCAAGCAACCGGACAAGAAGCTATCCCCCTCGATGCGATCTCGCCGACCGTACTGCGCGTCCACGGCGTCGCCGCCACACTCACCTTCGAGCTAGGTGAAGGCGGCCGCGCGACTCGAGTCACTCTCAACCAAAACGGCCGCGACATGCCGGCCGAACGCGTCGACGCCGCGCCCCAGCCTGCTGCACCGTAGCGCTCAATAGACTTCGCTGTAGCTCATCTCAAAAACGATGGACTTGCCGATGTCCTCGAAGCCGAATACGAAGTACTCGGTGCCGAGCAACTCCGCGCCGTCGTTGTAAGCGCTGAAACGAAACGTTTGTGTCGCATCTGCGAGCGCGGCGCTGACTTGCGCGCGCGCCGTGCGATCAATGAGCTCCTTCAAGAAATAGTCCGAAGCGCCTGCGTACTGAATGGTGAAAGGTGTGTCTGCTTCGACCAGATTTGCAACGCCACCGCGTGCGTCGCCCGCGAAGTCGTTCACGAGGCGCGCAACTGCGGCGGATGCAGTCGGTGCGATGCCTTCGGTGTTGTCGATAACCGTTACCTCAACGCTGACACCTTCGCCGAAGGTGAGCTCGGATTGGCGCGCGCGATCGGGAATGTCGTAACTCTGGGGGCCAGCATTGAGCAGAGCGACAAGGCCATCGAAGCGCTGTTGCGGAGTGCCCGTGCGCGTCCCATCGGCTTTGCCGGCGACATCGGCTTCTAGATTCTCGCCAGGCGCACTCGGCGTCGCGCAGCCAACAGCGAAGATCAAACCAGCAGCACCGATCATGGATTTCACGCGCATCGAACCCTCCAAGTTGAACCGCGGCGTACTGCAGATGCCGTGCCGCAGACTCGAACGGAGATTGTTCAACGATTAAGAGGAGCGTCACACGATCGCCATGGAACTGGCTGGCTGCTGGTATCGCCGCCGGCTAGCGTGCTGGCCACGCATACCGCGAGATGGCGGGGCCTAGCTTAGGTGCCGGCGCACATATCGTCAGCGGCAGAGCTTGCGTCGCTCGCGATGTCGAGGCAGCCCGAGAAGCCCTCTGCGTAGGCGTCGTCGCACGTCATTACGCTGCCACTCGCGCACTCGGAGCCCGCGATGCAGGCATAGTAGTTGTCTGCGATGGACCGAAAGCAGGTGAGGCGCTCTTCGAGCACGTCCCACTGCGCCGTGTACGCCATCAGGTAGCAGTCATCAATCAGCGTTGGCGCCAGGGCCGACTCGCACTCGCCTTCGCTCGTGAAGCCAAGCATCGAGTACTGGCAATGGCACTGGCCTGTGACGAAGTTCATCTGCGTAGCGAGCATCGATTCGGCGAAAGTGCGCACTGCCATTGAGATCGCGCCGCCGTCGCTCGTCGCTGCGTCTGCACCGGCATCGCTCCCGCCTGAGTCCATCGTGCCCGCGTCGCTTGCGCCCGCGTCGCTTGCGCCCGCGTCCGAGGAGCCTGCATCGTGCCCAGCATCAACCGGCGTGATGCCTAAGTCGCGGCCGGCATCGGCGCTTGTTGCCGAATCGGCGGATGCATCGATGAGCGCCGCAGCGTCATGACCGCCGTCTGTCGTAGCAACGGGATCAGAGCCACAGGCTGCGAGAAAGAACGCAAGGAGCAACGAGGAGGTCTTCATAGGGCGCGACTCTAACGGCACCCGCTGCCGTCCGGAAGACCAAATCCTTGGACGTATGGAACTATCGAGTTTCGGTGCGATTGCGCGCGGGCTTTGCACGCGGCGCTTTGAGCGCGCTGATGCGTAGACCTGGGTCGCGAGCGTCACGCCGAGCAGCAGCGCGTGTGAACGCCGGCGCCAAGTGCGAGGCCACCTCGAAGAAGGACTCCATCGGGTCGATCCGGATCGCGCCAACATCGGTGCCGCGGATATCGCCGCGACGGCAGACAAGCGCCATCAAGCGACGAGCGTCTGCGCCGTGGCGCGCGCCCCAGTTGATGGTAAATGCGGTGAAGCGTTGCTCGTCGCGACCGCGCACCGGCGTAGGCCGAGCATCGTCACGATCGTAGGATCGCGCCGGTCGCGCATCGTCGCGTGCATGCGTGCGAGTCGGCGGAGCTTCACCCCCGCGACTGGGTCGTTCCGCACGAGGCGCCGGCGCGTCCCCACGTGCCGGTCGGTCGGCTTTCACGGCGTCACGCGTCTTTTCAGGACGTACGTCGCGCACCTTCTCGGGCCGCGCGTGCTCGGCCTTCTCTGCACGAACGTGTTCGCGAGGCTTGTCAGCGTGCTTGCGCTCGTGCGCCGCAGCATCGCGCGCCTTCTCGGGACGCGCTTGTTCGGGCTTGCCTTCGCGCGGACGGTCGCCGTACTTCGTGCGTTCGCGCGGCGTAGCATCACGCGGCGCTGCGTCACGCGAATGTTGCGGGCGTTCGTCGCGGTCATCGCGCGACGGGAATTTATCTTTGCGTTCGAATGGTGGACGCGCGTCGCGCATCGGCTTGTCGCGGAAGCGATCGTCGTTGCCGCGATCACGGGGGCCGCTCATCTCGGTAATGGGGAAGGGCGTGTGCGGCTCGGACGCGTCGAGGCGCGCAAGCAACGCACGCACGAGACCTTCGGCCGGAGCGCGCGCTAAAAGATCACCAACAAGCTTCTCGCGTTGTGCATCCGGACTTGCCGCGGCTTCAGCTTCCTTGATGAGATCCTCAAGGCGGCGTTGATCGAGCACGGCCTGCACTTCGCGCGCGTTCGGGGCGCCGCGGACTTCTGGTTCGATCTTGGCGCGACGCAAAAGCATCTTGGCGCGGTTCACAGCATCGGGCGTGACAAGCATGATGCTTTCGCCCTTTTTGCCGGCGCGGCCCGTGCGTCCGCTCCGGTGGGTGTAGCTCTCGACGTTGGTCGGCGGGTCGCCGTGAATGACGCGGGTAATGCCCTCGACGTCGATGCCACGTGCCGCAACATCGGTGGCCACAAGAACCTTCAGTTTGCCCGATCGAAACGACGCCAAGGTGCGCGTGCGCTCGCCCTGCGCGAGATCGCCGGAAAGGGCCGCCGCCGCGAAGCCTTCTGTGTTCAGAATCTCCGTGAGGCGCGCCGCGTCCGCACGCATGCGCACAAAGATAAGCGTGCTCTCGCCTGGGTGCAGAAGAAGCATATTCATCACGGCTCGAGCTCTGTCTTTGGACTGAACGAGGTAAACGTGATGAGAAATATCGGTGTTGTTTGCGCCTAGACGCGTACCTTCAATCGACAGAGCGTTGTGCTGATAGCGCGCCGCAAGCGTAAGCACTTCACGTGAGAAAGTGGCCGAGACAAGATGACTGCGTCGCTCTTTCGGCAGCGCCTTCAAAATGGTTTCGAGCGCTTCGCGGAAACCCAAGTCGAGCATCTGGTCGGCTTCGTCGAGAACGACAGCTTTGACTTCGCTTGCATCGAAGTTCGTGCGCTCGAGGTGATCGACGAGGCGTCCTGGTGTTCCAACGAGCACATCAGCGCCCTTGGAGAGCGCGCGCGCTTCTTCACGCACACTCGTGCCACCTGTGGCCGCCAGCACGCGCAACTTCATCGGCGCAAGCACCCACGCAAGCTCCCCAGCAACCTGCGTTGCAAGCTCACGCGTCGGCGTGATCACAAGCGCGCGGATCTTGCGACCGGGGTTCGGATCCGCAAGCTCGGGCAAAAGTACAAACGCAAACGCGATGGTCTTGCCGGACCCGGTCTGCGACGAAATGCGCAGGTCTCGTCCTTGGGACCCTTCTTGCAACACTGCGCGCTGCACTTCGGTAAGGGTTTCAAATCCTTTGGCCTCGAGCGCTTTGCGGACAGGTTCGGGTAGGCGCGAGGCGAGTTCGTCTTTCATTTGGCCGGAGCCTACCAGAAAGCCCCAAACGAGCACTTTTATCGCTACAGGCGCCAATTTAGCGTGGCGAATGGCGCCTATGCGCCTGCTACGGATGTTTTAGGCGTTCGTAGACTTCCACGAAGTCATCGGGCGGATCTTTCTCGAAGTAGACCTCTTCCTCCGTGCGGGGGTGCACGAAGCCGAGCGAGAAGGCGTGCAGCATGACGCGCGGCGCTGCGATGGGCGTGGCGTAGAACTCGCGTTTGTAGACCGGTTCGCCAATGAGCATCGTATAGGCCTCGGCGAGGTGGATGCGGATTTGGTGCTGGCGTCCGGTCTCGAGCTTGCACTCGATGAGCGTTGCGCCCTCGAGCTCTTCGAGCACACGCACGTGCGTTACCGCGCGCTGCGCATCTTCGGGTGGCTCCCCGATCGCGCCACGGAATTTTCCCCACGAGCCGCGCAGGCCATCTCCACGATCACGTACCAGCGTGGTGTCGTGCGTTGCATCGCGGGCTTTGCCTTGCACGAGCGCCAAGTAGCGCCGCTCGATGCTGTGATCGCGAAACTGCTGCGAGAGGTGACGCTTGGCGGCGAGGCTGCGCGTAAACATCATCACGCCCGTCGTGTCTTTGTCGAGGCGATGCACAACGCCAAGCTCAGGGTCGTACGCTTCACGCTTGCCCTTCTCCATGCGCCGCAAAAGAGCGCGCGTTTGATCCACGAGCGTGTCGCGGTCGCCGTCGTCATAGGGGATCGTGAGCGTTGCGGCCGGCTTATTGACGACGACGATTTCGCGATCGACATAGACTAGAGCTTCGGGGTCGAGCACGCCGCCGCGCTTCTTGGGTGCCGTGGGACGAATCACAACAACGGCGCCTTGTGTGACGCGCGCGGCGGAATCCATGGCTTTGACGCCGTTCACCGTGACGCGGCCGCTTTCGCAAAGCTCGCGCGCTTTGCTCCACGGGACGCCGCCCATCGCCCGCCGCACCACGCTCGCAATCGTGGCGTCGTGCTCGCGGGCTTCGACGACGGTCTCGACGTCGCTCATTCGCCCTGCATCAAGCCACGCACGCGGCCATCGGCCTCGATACGCACGCGATTCGCTGCGGGCTCTTTGGGAAGTCCTGGCATCGTCATGATATCGCCCATGAGCGCAACGACGAATCCAGCACCCGCTGACAGGCGCACCTCGCGCACGTTTACTTTGAAACCCGTTGGACGCCCAATCTTCTTCGGATCATCGCTGAGCGAAAGCTGCGTCTTGGCCACACATACCGGAAGCTTGTCGTAGCCCCACGATGCAAAGCGTGCGAGGTCTCTGGCGGCCGTGGGCGAGATGACGACATCGTCTGCGCCGTAGATCGTCTTGGCGATGGCACGCAGCTTTTCCTCGTACGACATGTCGAGCTCGTACATGTACTTGGGCTTGGGGGGCGCAGCGTCGCTTGCGTCGAGGATTTCGGCGACGGTGCGCGCGAGCTCGAGTGAGCCTTTGCCTCCATCGGCAAAGCCTGTGCAGCGCGCCATCTTCACGCCCTGTGCCGCGCAGTGCGCATCGAGCATCTTGAGCTCTTCTTCGGGATCTTCCTTGAACACATTCACCGCGATGACGGGCGTAAGCCCATACGCGCGAACGCTCTCGATATGCTTGTCGATGTGCGAGAGGCCTTTTTGCAGCGCGTCCTTGTTTGCGTTCTTCACTTCTGCGGCCGCCGCCCCCCCGTGGGATTTCAATGCGCGCAACGTTGCGACGAGCACTACGCAGCGAGGCCAGATGCCTGCCGTACGGCATTTGATATCGAGGAATTTCTCCGCGCCAAGATCGAAACCAAAACCTGCTTCGGTAATCACGTCGTCGCCGTAGTGCATCCCCATCTGAGTCGACAAGATGCTTGAGCAACCGTGAGCGATGTTCGCGAAAGGCCCGCCGTGCACAAAAGCGGGGCCGCCTTCCGCAGTCTGCGCAAGGTTTGGGCGCAGCGCGTCTTTCAAGAGCGCCGTCAGTGCCGCGCCCGCGTTCAGCTCGCGCGCGGTGATCGGCTTGTCATCCGCGCTCGTGCCTACGACGATGCGGTTCAAGCGGTCTTCTAGGTCTTTCACAGAGGTAGCAAGGCAGAGCACGGCCATCACTTCGCTTGCGGCCGTGATGTCGAAGCCCGTCTCACGTGGGACGCCGCCGAGCTTGCCCCCGAGGCCCACGATCACATTGCGCAGCGACCGATCGTTCATATCGAGAGCGCGCCGGAAGGTCGTGCGGCGCGGGTCGAGGCCGCTCTTGCGATCGAAATGCAAATCGTTGTCGACGAGCGCCGCGAGCAAATTGTGCGTGCTCGTGATGGCGTGAATGTCGCCCGTGAAGTGCAAGTTGATGATGTCGGCGGGAACGAGCGATGCCTTTCCGCCGCCTGTGCCTCCGCCCTTCACGCCGAACACGGGCCCCAAGGATGGCTCGCGCAAACACAGCGCGACCTTACGGCCCAGCTGCCGCATGCCCATCGCGAGCGCGCAGCTAATCGTGGTCTTCCCTTCGCCGGCGGCGGTGGGTGTTATCGCGGAGACCAGCACCAAGCGTCCCTTGCCCTGCTTCGGTCGCGAGAGGGCCGCGAGCTCCACTTTCGCGAGGTGTTTTCCGTAGGCAAACAAGTCTGCCTCATTGAGGCCGAGCTCACGGGCGACTTCAGAGGCGGGACGAAGAGAGGTTTCTGTCGACATAGCGCCGCGACTTTACCAGAATGGCGGGCCGCCATACCTTCCCAGCGAGATCCATGCCCGAATCGCAAAAACGCCGCCTTTCCCTGCTTCGTACCTTCGCGTTGGCGGATGTTGTCACCTTGATGAACGCCGCCTCAGGAACGGGCGCGATCTTTCTTTGCCTCGGCTACATCGCGGAACGCAGCACGAGCTATATGTGGGCGGCGTTCATTCTCTTGCCCATCGCGCTCATATGCGACGTCCTCGACGGAAGCATCGCGCGCTGGCGTCGCAAGCACTCGCCGCTCGGTGCTGACCTTGATTCCCTCGCTGACGTCGTTTCGTTTGGCGTAGCTCCCGCGGTGCTCGCGTTCACGCTCGGCATGAATGGCTTTTGGGATTCGCTCGTGCTCGTGTACTTCGTCGCGTGCGGCATCAGTCGTCTTGCGCGTTACAACGTGACGGCGGCGGCGATGGCGGACGAGAGCGGCAAGGTGAAGTACTACGAAGGCACGCCCATCCCGACGAGCCTTTTGCTCGTTGGCATCTTGGCGCTTGCGTTTGGGCAAGGCGCAACGGCCGACAATCTTTGGCTCGGCGTCGTTAGACTCGGACCCTACCAGCTACACCCACTCGTTTTGATGTACGCGATTAGCGGCTCGGCGATGGCGAGCGCGACGCTGAAGGTTCCAAAGCCCTGAGCGGTTTCTAGCTAAGGAGCAGGCGCCGGGGCTGCTGCAGGAGCTGGCGCTGCGGCAGGCGCGGGTGCCGGTGCTGCGGGAGGCGACGAAGCTTCGCTGGGCGTTTCGGTCGCGGGTGCCGCGCCGCTCTCGCCACTGGGTGTGGTGCGCGGAGAGCCTACGCTACCCGTGATGCCGAGATGACGGCGTGCCGCCGTGTTGGCCGGATCGATCTCGAGCGCCGTGCGCCACGCCGAGCGCGCGTTCACCGTATCGCCGACGAGCTCGAATGCTTCGCCCAGCAAAACTCGATAGTCAGCGCGACGGCGTCGCATTCCGACCAGCTTTTCTGCCCAAATACGCGCATCCGGGCCGCGTTGCATGCGCACGTACAAACGCGCGAGGCCCTCCATCGGATGAGGATTGTTCGGCGCCACTGACGCCGCGCGCAAATAGTTTTGTTCGGCGGCTGCGAAGTTCTGCGCGTCCGCGGCTTCGTGACCGACTTGGTAGAGGCGTTCCGATTCCGCGAGTGCTGCCGGGCCGGTGAGGGCTTGTGCAGCCTCGGCCCCGACCGCAGCTTCCGCCGCAACCGGAGCTGTTCCAGCTTGCTGCGCTGCTGCAACTTGCGGCGCTGCAAGCAGGCTGGGTGAGGGCAGCGTGTCGATGAGCTCCATGCCGGCGTCAACGATTTCGTTCGACGGGTTGACGATGTCTTGAGATGCGACGTTCGTGTCGGGCGACTGCGTTGTCGAGCGCGCTCGGGAACTCTCGCTCGGAAAGTGCAAGATCGGCGGAGGGGGCAGTTGCGCCGCAAACTCTTCCTCTTGGCGAAGACGTTCACGCTCGCGCAGCTGCGAGATGATCAAGAAGGCCGCCGCCGCGGCCAACAGCACGCCGCCGATGATCCACGGAAGCTTAGAGTTTGCTTCCTCTTTAGGCTTGTTCGCGGTGAGGACCGGCAGCACCTCTTTCTTTGCCTCTGCAGGCGGGGACGCGGCAATAGACGCAGGCGGTGTGAAGCCCGCGGTCGTCGCAGGCGCGGCGGGCGCTTCACTCGCCGGCTTCTTCTTGTCCATCCGCGTTTCGTCGGCGCGATCAAGTCGCGCAAGAACTGCGACATTGGGCTCAGCTTCGGTGGGGGCCTTCGACACACGCGTGGGTGCATCTTCCGAGACCGAGTCCTCCGTGGTGCTCCCGCGCGCGGAGGATGCTTCGATGTCCACGGCGTCGCCGCCCGGACGCGTCGTCTGATCATCGAACCGATACTCGTGCGAGAGCAAGCCGACGTCGCGTCGCGTCGTGGTCTCGTCCTGCATCTCTTCGACGGGATCCGACAAAAGCGAGGGCGAAAGCTCAGGAACCAGAGAAGAAATCTCTTTAGGAACGAGCGAGGGCAGCGGCTCGGTGCGCGTTAGGATCGGACGCGGCGCCGCGGAGTGACGTGCCGCGATTCGCTCGCGCGCCGCAGTTGCAAGCGCATCTGCATAAGGCAAGAGAATGTTCACGTTCGCGGGCGCCTTCTTGTGCTCGATGCGAGCGTGGCCACTTTGCAGTTCGGTGAACTCGGCGAGAGCGGGAATGCCTTCGGCGATGGCGTCGGTCTCACCAGGGCGCGTGAGCTTGGCTCCGGCAATGAGCCCATCGGCAAGATCGATCACAAAGCGACGATTGGCCGTCTGCGCAATGACCTGAACGCTAGCGTTCGACTGGCCCATCGCGCGTATCAATCGCGCAGGCCCCACGCGTTCGAGAGGCACGTCAAACTGATCTTTGTCGGCGGGCATCTTCGACAGAAGCTCCTCGAAGCGTCGGTGCGGCGCGATACGAGAGGCAATGCGATCCATGTGCGCAACGCCATTTTCATTGGGATAGATATCTTCCCAGCGCACAACAACGATGGCGGCCCATCGCAAACGCGTATCGTTGCGAATGAGCTCATTCAAGTCGATGCCGCCGACCATCGTGTCTTTGTCGACAAGCACGACTTCGGGATCGAGATCGCGCGCGCGCAATAAGCCCTGCTCGGTGCGACCGCTGACGACGACCACGGCGTGAAGAGCACGGAGCTCCTGCGCGAGCGAATCGGAGCGACCCGGATCATCGAACGCGAGCAGGATACGCGCGCCCTTGAAGACGCCTACTCCGGCGTCTTCGTAGAGACGCAGCTCTCCACTTTCCATCGGCGCGACAGAGGACCTGCGCGCGGCTGGGGGGGGCGTGCTCTGAAACTCTCGGGTTTCGTCGTCGTCGTCGCGCGTTTCGTCCGCCATAGGCATACGAACTATCCCACAAAGCCTTTGGAAAGTGGGTACTCTTCGTAGCGTGAAAGTCCCGCCTTTTCCTATGTCCCGCGACGAAATCCGGGATGAGCTCAATCGCCTGCGTCATCCCTTCCGGATCGCCATCATGCGAGCCAAGAACGGTTTCAACATCGGGGCCATCGTTCGCGCGGCCCATAGCTTTCTAGCCCGCGAGATAATTTTGGTGGGAAGCGAGCCCTGGTATGAGCGGGCAGCCATGGGCATGCAGAAGTTCGAGAACATTGTCGAGATGCCAGACGAGGCGGCCTTCCTCGCGCGCGCGAAAGAAGAGGGTTGGAAGCTCGTCGTTTTCGAGAAGGACTACGCTGAAAGCGGTTTGTGGGACGCGGATATCCCTGAGGATGCCGTCCTGGTCTTTGGCAATGAAGACGTGGGCGTGAGCCCCGAGGTTGTTGCGGCCGCGCATGCTGTAGTTGGCATCCCGATGTACGGGATCAATCATAGCTACCCCATCACGATCGCGGCGGGCATCGGCATGGCGGAGTGGGCGCGGCGCTACTACGAAAAGGGGCGCTTAATTGTTCCGGCGCCCGCGAGTGGCCCGGCAAAGTAAGCCAAGCTTTCCAACGAGACGAGGTCTACTCAGCCAATGCTTCGACGCCCCCACGCAAAGTATCTTCTTACGCTTGTGCTGCTCGCGACGGTAGCCGGGGTCGTGTTTGCGTTGTGGCGCAACGGCCACTCGCCGAGCTCGCTCATGAAGCTTGTGTGGTCCCCAGTGCCACACGAGCAAATTCTCCACGCGTCACCGTTTCGATTTTCGATCGCCGATCGCAATTGGGAAACAGGTCTTTCCGACGAGTTCACAGTGAATGAGCGTGGGCACGTTGAGTATGCGTTTGAAGCCGGCCGCGACCGCATCATTCTGGATGGTGGGCACGAGGCATTTCAGTCCTATCGAAAGATCGCGACGTTCGAGCTTTCACGCGACGAACTTGGCTCGCTTCGTAGAACCATCGCCGATGAACGCTTCTTTGCACTCGACGACCGCTACGTAGACGAAGACGTCGCTGACGGCACGAGTGTCTCGTACACGGTACAAGTGGGCTCGACGACAAAACGCGTCTACTGCAGCAACGCATCGACGCCGGCGATCATCGCTATTTCGCGCTTCGTGCATGAGCGCCTGTTGGCTGCGCACCGCGATGCGCTGGCGCACGCACCACGTGAAGTGCGAAACGCACCGAACGATGCTGCGCCGACCTCCTAGCATGCGAGTGGGGCTGAATTCCGCGTGCGCTGCCTATTTCGGGCGCGATTGCGCTCAGAGCTTGCGTTCTTATTGCGCATCGCTATGCTCCGCCCTCGTTTTTGGTGGCCGTAGCTCAGTTGGTAGAGCACTGGATTGTGGCTCCGGTTGTCGCGGGTTCGAGCCCCGTCGGTCACCCTAAGTGAAGTGGCGAGGACCGGTCCTGGTGTGCGGCGAGGACCCGTCCTGGTGTGCGGCGAGGACCCGTCCTCGCCCCCGCCGCGGGGGACCCGCGTCGGGACCCCCACTCCTGAAGGAACCTTGCAGGTTCCTCGTCGCTACCGCGACTTCACCTCCCGCTCGCAAAAAGGGGACGTTCCCCTTTTCCGAAAAAGGGGACGTTCCCCTTTTCCGTAACTTCGCTGTGCGAAAAAGGGGACGTTCCCCTTTTTCCCGTTCCCCTTTTCCCGCATCCGCTGCGCGGACCGCGATGATGGGTGACACTTCGACGTCGCGAGTGACCCCGCGCGCGTAGGCGTTACTAGTCTTCCTATGACTCTACTGGGCCGGGGTTTCGCGGGCGGTGGGGCGGCGGCGCGGGCGGCGGTGGGGGCGGCGGCGGAGGTACGGGGCGGATGCCGCCGGGGACGGGGGGGGGTTGGTCGTCCGGGGACATGAAGCCGTGCGATGGCGTGTCCGCATTCGATGGCGTTTGCTGAGCTGGTGCGTTTCCGATGAGGGCGCCTGCGATCACCATCGGCGACAGAAAACGTTGGAGCGTTGCGGCAAGTTCCGCGTGGTAGGCGGCGGGCTTAGTGCGAATGCTGGCCAGCGATGGATAGCAGTGCGTCGACGCGTCGGTGGCCGCGGCTTTGCGTGCGCTATCTGGATGGACGCGGTCAATCGACGACTCGATGGCTTTGCGTTTGGTCATGGGCCTTGGTTTTACGATTCAGGGTCCTCGCAGATTCTTGGATGCGATCGCCTTTCGATGCGCGAAAAGACGCTGCGATCGCGTTTTTTGCCGATCTCGAGCTCCGCACGGATGCCACCGCTTGATCACCTGCGTTGGATCGGTTAGAAACCGCCGCTCCTAGTTGTTTCGGCGCCCATAGCTCAGCTGGATAGAGCGTCGGACTTCGAATCCGGTGGTCGGGTGTTCGAATCACTCTGGGCGCGCAAGTTGTTGAAGTAGTTGTTCGGGCTATTAGCTCAATTGGTAGAGCAGCGGACTCTTAATCCGTTGGCTGAAGGTTCAAGTCCTTCATGGCCCACCAAGCTTGCAATCAAGTTTCCGACTCCTAAGGCGTTGGCTGAAGGTTCAAGTCCTTCATGGCCCACCAAGCTTGCAATCAAGTTTCCGACTCCTAAGGCGTTGGCTGAAGGTTCAAGTCCTTCATGGCCCACCAAGCTTGCAATCAAGTTTCCGACTCCTAAGGCGTTGGCTGAAGGTTCAAGTCCTTCATGGCCCACCAAGCTTGCAATCAAGTTTCCGACTCCTAAGGCGTTGGCTGAAGGTTCAAGTCCTTCATGGCCCACCAAGCTTGCAATCAAGTTTCCGACTCCTAAGGCGTTGGCTGAAGGTTCAAGTCCTTCATGGCCCACCAAGCTTGCAATCAAGTTTCCGACTCCTAAGGCGTTGGCTGAAGGTTCAAGTCCTTCATGGCCCACCAAGCTTGCAATCAAGTTTCCGACTCCTAAGGCGTTGGCTGAAGGTTCAAGTCCTTCGTGGCCCACTAAGCGAGACGAGGGTGTGTGCCTCCCCTCCCAGATCCTTCCGCCGCTACATGCTAGAGTGACCAGATGTCAGCGGGACGGCGCCCTTCAGTCGCTAATCGTTTCGGGCCTCCGGCCGGCGCGGCCGTTGCATCGCGCGTGGACATGGCGCTTTCACTCGGCAAACGTGCTCTAGTGGCATACGCGAAGCAGCACGTACTGTCCCTCAGTGAAGCGCGCGCGCACTTTTCACGAAAGTCAGCGCTCGGCCGTCGGCCGAGCAAGGCAGCCAACGGGTCGTGACGCTGCTGCGTGACGTTACCGCGCACCTGTCAGCTCGAGGCGTTCCGTGCCGTGCGCCCTGATCGGCGCGGTCGCGTTGGCCGTACGCGGCGTGCCACGGGCAACCGCCGACGCCGACCTGCTCGTTCGCAACCGCGAAGTACTGGAGCCAAACTTCTGGGAGCCACTGCGCCAGGTCGCTCCAGAACAAGCCATTGCGATCGGCGACGGGGATGACCCGTTCGACGGCGTGGTGCGACTCGCCAACGGCACGGACGAGGCGGTCGACATTGTTGTACCCCGAAGCGGGTGGATCGACGCAGTGCTTGCGCGCGCCACAGTGGAGTCTGTGGGCGAGATCGCCATGCCGGTCGTGATCTCTTCCGACTTAGTGCTACTCAAAGTATTTGCCGGTGGCCATCGCGACCAAGCGGATATCTATCAGTTACTTGAGGGCGACGAGAAGGAGCAGCTCGTGGCCTCCGTCGATGATCGCATCTGCGAGCTTGACGAGCCGAGCCAAGCGCTCTGGTCTCGCATCAAGGCATCGTTGCCGTAGCTCGGCCGCGTGACCCACTCTCCACGTTTGCCACGAACGCAACCGCTGCGATGCGTTCCACGTCGCGGTATGCGGGCGTCTCGAGCTCTTCGCCGAAGATGTCGGGGTCTAGTTCTTCGTACGTGTAGTTGAGCTTGTTGCCCGCGGTTAGCTTTGCGAGATCGCGTCGCAGCACGTCTACGCCGTCGACGATGCAGGTTCCGGTGTACAGGATGATGCGGCCGCTAGGGGGAAGGCGCTCTAGCGATTCGCGGACTACGCGCAGCGCGAAGTCGGTGCCGTGCTCGCCGCCGCCGTCGCGGTAGGTGCGTTTGGATTCATCGACGAGGTAGGGCGGGTTGCAGATCACGGTGTCGAACGTTCCTTCTACGCTTGTGAGTACGTCGCTGTGAAGGATTTCCACTTGTGTGGTGATGCCCGCGAGCTCGGCGTTGACGCGTGCAAAGGAGAGGGCGCGGTCGTTGATGTCTGTGAGCACGATGCGCTTGGCCGCCTTAGCCATCATGATTCCGCCGACGCCGCTTCCGCATCCTACGTCGACGATGCGCTGCGACGAGTTCACCGACTGACGCAGCAATCGCACATAGCGATACGTGTCAGGGCCGAAGAAGACAGCGGACTTGTCGTCGGTCGGGAAGGCTGAGTGAACAAAGAGCTGATCGTCGATTGACGAGACGCGAATCTCGCTGCGCAATAGCTCGCCTTCCTCGCGTACCAATTTCGCCTTTTGCAAGAGGCTCGTCATCGGGGCTGGAAGAGTCGCGGCGTAAAACGGCTGGTTCCATCCGAACACACCGCGCAAATCGTTCGCCACCTGCGCGGGCGCGCGGCCAACAACACGTCGATGACTCTCAGGCGTGATGGTGACGAAGCGATAGTCGTGATGCTTAAGCATCAGGCCGAGGTCGACCAGCGCAAGCTCGGAATCAGAAAGCATGCGGCAACACTAGGGCCAAAAGCGGCCTGTGCCGAGAGCCGATTGACGGCGTGCGCGCCGGCTGCCTACGGTTGCAACGTGTTGCGCGCAGCCATGTGCATGCTTCTGATGGTGATTGTGTGTGCATGCGGCACGCGCGATGCGTCGTCGAGTGAAATGCCACCACTCGTGCTCGACCCTCGCTGTCGCATCAACGAACGTGCGGAGGATACGAGCGGTTGGCCGCCCCGCGGCGTGCTCATGTCGTCGATCGAGAGCGGGCGTTTGCGGCTGCGCGATACACGCGCGATGCGCGATGCGCTCGAGTCATATATCGCGGCGCCCCATGGGCTCGACAGAGTTGCCGCGCCGTTCCGCGACGCACTCAAGTGTCCCCCGCACTTGTACTCGGCGGATGACTACGGCACTCACGTCGCCGGCTACTGGGTTTCGCCGGGTGAAGACGCGGGACACGTTCGTCTCTTTCAAGCAGTCGAGATTCCATCCGCCGGAACACATAACGTAGTTGCAGATCTCGAGCAGGTGGGTGCCCGATGGGTTGTGCGTTCCCTCGCGGGGGCTAACTAAAAGCGCGCAAGATCGGGGGGCCTTCAGGAACGTTGTCGGGCGAGGGCGGGTCCTGGATGTCCGGCGGCGGCGCGCCAGGTTCTTCTTGCGGAGGCCGTGGCTCTTCGATCGGCGGGCTCCTCCGCGGCGGATCTCCATAAGGCGGTTCGGGGACCTCCGGATCTCGTGAAGGCGGTGAGATTTCGGGCTCCTTCATAGGAGGCGCTTTCTCAGGCTCTTCAATAGACGGTGTTCGCGGATCGGCCGGCTTACGCGGATCGGGTGCATCGGGTGCAGTGGACATAGCGGGTTGCTAGGGTCATTTGAAAAGCGGCGCAACACACGCCGCCTACGTGTTCGGGCCGACCGGCCGTTCAGTTCGAACAAGCTTGCGAATGTCGCGCTGTGATATCGCACACGCGCCGACGGTGTGAGGTTTGCGCCGCCGCCGTTGGACACGCTAGCGTGTCCACCATGAACCCGTTCCGATCCACCGCGTCGAAGATTAGTTACACGGTGTTGTTCGCCACTTGCCTTACTGCCTGCAGCGGTGACCTGGGAATGACGGGGCGCACCGACGGCGGAGTGTCGATCGATCTCGGTGTCGCGAGTGACGCGGGCGGTGGCGCAGATGGCGGCGGCGCAGATGGCGGCGGCGCAGATGGCGGCGGCCCCACTACCGACAGCGGCGTCGTCGGCGTTCCCGGTGTCGCGCCGCCGACGCCACTGTGCAGCACGGCATCGTGCACGAATTACTACGTTTCATCGTCAACCGGCAACGATGCTAACAGCGGCACCTCGCCCGAGTCGGCGTGGCAGACTTTGCAGCACGTCCGCGACGAACGCTCGAGCATCAACGCCGGCGACACCATTCTCTTCAAGCGCGGCGATCAGTTCTGGGGAACCTTCGAGTGGACGAAGTCGGGCGCCGAAGGTCGACCCATTACGTTCGGCAACTACGGCGAAGGCCATCTTCCCATCTTCCAGCTCGCGCCGGGCAACACGATGGATCTGGAAAGTCGTAACGTCCTGCTCTTCGGCAACACGAGCTACATCGTGGTCGATGGCTTCAACGTCACCGACCTCGAAATCGCGGCCGACCCAGTCAGGCTCGCCGACCACGACATGTTCGCCTATGCCGGTACGGCGATTCGCTTTGATGCCTACGACTTCGACGCGCCCCTTACCGGCAACGTCGTAAAGAATTGCGACATCTCGCTCACCGGACTTGGCATCGTTTTTCTCGGCGTGACCAACAACACGATGGAGAACAACCGGATCACCAATCTGAAAAATTTGGTGAACACATGCGGCGAGCCGGGCACGCGCGAATCGTATGAGGACTACGCCGCCAACGGCCTAACCCTTGCGGGCAACGACAACTTCATCATCGGAAACTATTTCGAGGGCAACTGGGCAACCAGCTGCGATTTCGAGTTCAACGGCGGCGCTATCGAACTTTACGGCGCGGTCAATCGCAACCAATTCCTCTACAACACCTTCATCGACAACGGCGGCGTCGCGGAGTTTGGCAGCGGCGACGGCGCGACAATGGCCGACAACGTATTTGCCTACAACTTGATGATCGCCAACGGCGCTGTGAGTTGGGCGAATATCGACGGCCCCTTCGCCAGCTCCGTGTCCAACGTGCAATTTTACAACAACACGGTCATCGACATTGGCAATCGCTATACCGACTCGTTCTTATTCGGGTTCAATGGATCGCCAACGTCGCAAACCATCTTCAACTTCAAGAACAACATCTTCTACATCGACGCCAACATCGACATCGTTCGTGGCGGCGCCGACCTCTCGAAGTACCTGCACGAGGACAATGTCTACGTTCTCTCGGGCGGCTCTGAGACAAACTTCACGCTCCACAGTTCGGAGATGAACGCGACGGGCACGATCTTCACCTCGATGGGCGGCTCTGACGCCACGACTTGGAATTACGCGCTTCCGCCTGGCTCGGTCGCGATTGGGGCTGGGCAACCACTCGGCTTCACGCGCGACATTCTCGGAATCGCAGTCCCCAATACTCCCGACATCGGCGCCTATCAGCATCATTGAAACCGTCTGAACAGATTCAGGTGTAGTGGCGCGTTTTCACGAGAACGCCGTTCTCGTCGTAGGTTTTCCATTCACCCTTGGCTTTGCCAGCGACGAATTCTCCGCGATCAATGACCGCGCCGTTTGGATGGTAGCGAGTCCAGGTTCCGGTCTTCTGTTCGTTCTCATCAAAGCTTCCGGTCTGCATGAGCTCGCCGCTCTCGCGCCACCACTTCCATTCGCCGATCATCTTATCGTCGGCGCATAGCCCGGTGGCCTTGAGCTTGCCGTTTGCGAGGAAGTACTTCCACACGCCAGTCTTCTTGCCCTTAAGGTAGTGGCCTCTAACTGCGACGCTGCGATCCTTGAAATACTCGTAGTAGACGCCGTCTTTGGCCTTCGCTCTGCTGGTGGTGCGCATCAAAAATCCTGCACAGAACGTAGCATAGCTCGTCGTAGCACGATGCCTCAGGTGAGGCGCTTGCACAGGATGTGGCTGTTCACATGCGCCGGCTTTAATCGCGTTTTGACATCTGGCGTGGACGTTGCAACGCTAAGCAACCATGCGCACTCGTTTGCTTTCCACGCTCATCGGCGCCTCGCTCACTGCAACGGTGATGTTAGGCTCTCTCTCCAGCGCGGCAGCACAGTCGCCGAAGACCGATGTCATCTCCGTCAATCTCCTTGACGCAATCGATGGCTACTTCAACGCGGGCTGGGAGCACGTGCTTGGCGACTCGTGGTCACTCTACTTGGGCGCTGAGGTTCTCGCGTTCCGCGGCGTCTTCGACGACTACGAAGGGTCCGTCGTTGCGCTGGGCCCAGTCCTCGGCGCTAACCTCTACCTCATCGGCGACGCACCGCAGGGACTCTTTCTCGGTCCCTTTGTGATCGGTTCGTGGGTACGCGTCAGCGATGGGACGAACTCGGCATCCGATTTTGGTTACGCATTTGGCGGACATATCGGCGGCGCCGCATTGATTGGATCCTTCCATCTCTCCGCCGGCATCGGGGCGGTCTGGCGTGCGTTCTCGGTGGATATCAACGAATCCGATCTTGGACCGCGCGGCTTTCGTCCCCGCTTCGAACTCTCGCTGGGCTACGCCTTCTAGCCGGTCAGGGCGCGGGCTAGCTCCGCTGTGAAATTGAGCGACATCGGCTATGCTCGCCGGCCCGTACGCTTACGTGCCGCGAACAAACGACATGCGCGCTCAATTCGAAACTGCCGTGATCTTGCAGCCAGCACGCAGCGCGCTCGTTCTGCGTGTTGCGGCGTCGATAATGGTGCTCGTGTGCGCAGCACTTTTCGCCAATAGCGCGAGTGGACCTTCGGGCGCCGGATTTGTGCGCACGGTGGACAGCAGAGCAGAACGCTGCGATTCCGCGGCAAGCGTCATTGAAGGACGGCGAGTGGGAATCGACAGCGAACCCTTTCGCGTCAATTCGCCGAGTGCATCGGGCTGCACGGCATGGCGCAGCTTCTTCGTCGTCGCGCGCCCCATGCGTCTTGAGCTGCGTCTGGATGCCAACGCGCCGAGCTCGGTAGCGATCGACGGGCGGCTGATCGCAACGCTGAGCGCGGCGACACGAACTACCCGAACCGTTGAGCTCGATCTCGCGCGCGGAGTTCATCCATTTGTCGTCGCCTTCTCGAACGAGAACGAAAACGGCTATCTGCGAATCTTCGCCCAGGATCGCCGGGGACAGTGGATGGCCGGTCCCACGCCGCTTGAACGAGAGCGCTTCTTCACAACGCAGCGCGCCGCCGATGCCTATCTGGCGGATGGAGCACCCACATCGCGTTCGACCAGCAAAGCGCTCTGGGCCTTCCTCGCCCTGAGCGCAGCGTGCGCGTGTCTATGGGTCGCGCGTAACATCGCGCGCAGCAATGACGTGACGCATACGCGCAACATCTTCGCAGAGTCTGCGTTTGCGGTGGCCTGCTTCGCTACGACTTTGCTTGATCGCGTCGTTGCTCAACGATGGCAAGATCTCGGTTGGGACGAGCTGTGGTACTCCAACGCCGCAGAGCATTACATTCGCAACGCGTTATTGGGCGACTTCACCGCCGAAGCCTATCGCTGGAACCATGAGCATCCGCCGATCGCGAAATGGATCTATTCGCTAGGCGCGTTTTTTTCCGGTCTCGACGGTGCGCGCGCGATTGGTTTCATCCTGTCGGCGTGGACCGTCGTCTTCGTCTACGCCACGGTGCGCACCTTCGAGTCTCGGCGCGTCGCACTTACAAGCGCTCTCACCCTTAGCTTCATGCCTCACGTTGCAGCGCACGCGCGCATCGTGGGCCATGAAACCATCCAGCTCTTCTTCTGGTCAGCCACGCTCTTGGCTGTGTGCACATGGATGCGCTTCGGTGCGGGTCATTCGCGTAGTCGTGCGTCGATGTACGCATTTCTGATCGGGCTCTTGCCCGTCTTGGGAACGTTTTCGCGCTTTACCTTCATTTGGTTTGCGCCTGTCATTCTCGTCGCATGGTGGCTGGCCACCTCGCGCGTTCGTTGGACCGCTTGGTTGAGCGTGCCCTGGTCGACGATCGTCGGCGTCGTTGTGGGCTGCGTTCTGGTCTTCGCGCTCTGGCCATGGCTGCATGAGGACGGCAAAGCACATTGGGCGGAGACCAGCAGTCATTGGGATCGCATCTGCAGCGGCCACTACTTAGGAGTCTTCTACAACGGCTTGCCAGCGTCCTTCTACGCAGTGATGTTCACGCTCACAACGCCCGTCGCTTTGTTGATTGCAGCGGCGGGAGGCATCGTCGTCGGCTTCGTACGCAATCGGCGCGCCGCGCTCTTGATGTTAGTCGCGTTCCTTGCGCCCTTCCTGCACAGCATCTTGCACGGACGGCAAGACCTCGCGCGTTATGTGTGCCCAGCGTGGATTGGCGTGAGCATCTTCGCGGCCTGGGGGGCAGATGCTGCCTGCGCTTTTATCGGAGCGAAGGTTTCGGCGATGCGCCCCATGTGGAAACACACGTTGGCGGCGCTTCCATGTGCGGCGCTATGCATCTACACGTTTGCGTCGCTCAAACGCGTCGAACCATACCCGCTCGACTACTACAGTGAGATAACTGGCGGCGTCTCGGAAGTTTTCCGTAAGCAGACCGGCGAGCTTGCGTGGTGGGCGGAAGGCATCGGGCATGCTGGGGCATGGATCAACGAGCACGCGCGCCGCGGTGCGCGTGTGCGCATCGATACCAACAGCGAAGGCGTGCGTCCACGTTTGCGCGATGATCTCATCGAGGTAGCGCAGCACTCGAATCTGCCCGCCGACTACGTGATGACGAATTTGTACCGCTACCAGGAATCGGTTCCGCGCGGCTGTCAACGCGTATATGAAGCGGGCCTTGACGGGGTGCGTTTCGCAACCGTGTGGTCGTGTACTGCGAACTGACGCGCGTCCTCGACTTTGTTAGAGAAGAATCTCCAACAAGTGTATGCTGCGACGCGTGAGAGTTGTGATTCGGCACGCTATGTCTGCGCTCTTTCCGCGATCGCGAGACTGGCCCGGCATTGTCGACACGGGAGTCGACGAGTTCCTTGTTCGCTTCATGCGCGACGCGCCTTTCTCTTTGCGTGTGGGCGTTCGCCTTGGCGCATTTGTTTTTATGTTCTTTCCACTCATCACGATCGGTATTCCGTTGCCGTCGTTTCTATTGCCGGCCAAGACCCTCGATCGCTACGCCGCGAAAAATTTCCAGCCATCCGATCTATCTCGTCCGGCAAGCGGTGTTCCTCGTCAAGATGGTGGCCGGATTGTGCTGGGCAGCGCATCCGACGATGCGAAAGAACTTTGCATTGCCTGCCTACCCGCCTGACCCGGGAACGTGGCGCACTGAATGACTCACGTTGCGTACCGCGAGGATTCGGCGTCCTTCGAGCTCGATGTCGACTACGTAGTCGTGGGCAGCGGTGCGGGTGGTGCGACCGCCGCAGTGACTCTTGCGCGCGCAGGCATGAACGTCGCAGTCGTAGAGGCAGGCCCCTGGCGTGATCCGGACGACTACCCATCATCGACGTACGGAGCGATGCGCGATCTATTCGATAGTTGGGGTGCGTTGATCACGCGCGGTCGCGCCATGTGGCCGGTGGCCCAGGGACGAGTGGTTGGCGGCTCTACCGTCATTAACTCGGCCATCCGAGTTCGCACGCCCGAAGATATCTTCGATATGTGGCAGCGAGACTTTGGCGTCGGCGGCCCGGAAATGTCGCGCGAGCTTGATCGCATTCAGACCGAAATCGAAGGTGAGCTCCACGCGGCGGTGGTCCCCGAGGTGGCGCGCGGCAACTCCAACAAACTTGCGATGCTCGGCGCCGAGCGAGTCGGCTACGACTCACATTTTATGACGCGCTACATTCACGACTGCGTGGGAAGTGGCCAATGCTTGCAGGGCTGCAAGGCCAAGCGCAAGCAAAGCACCAACGTCAACTACATCCCGGAAGTGATGACGCGAGGCGGAACGATTGTCTCGTGCGCACCCGTCGAGACAATTGCCTTCGAAGGCAAAAAGGCTATCGGCGTGCGCGGTCGCTTCGAGCATCCGCAATCGCATAAGAAGGGCTCGCGCTTCTTCGTGCGCGCGAAGAAAGGCGTGATCGTTGCGGCCTCGGCAACCCATTCGCCAGCTCTGCTCTTGCGCTCGGGCGTACGTACACCTGCGGTGGGCAAGTTCTTCCGTGCGCATCCCGGTACGGGCCTCTTCGGTGTGTTCAACGAGTTCGTCGATCAGAACATCGGCGCCACTCAAGGCTGGGCTTCGACGGCGTATCGCGTGGAGCCAGGCATTAAGCTCGAGACGCTAGCCATACCTCCCGAGCTAATCGCCAGCCGCATCGCAGGCGCGGGCTCCGTTCTGATGGAGCGCTTGCAGCAGATGCGACATCTGGCGATGTGGGTGGTCGCAGTTCGTGCCGAGACGACCGGTACTGTGACCAACGGCTGGACGAATAAGCCCGTCGTTCACTATGAGCTCAACCGCGCTGACATGGAGCGACTGCGAGCTGGCCTGGTACTCGTCGCAAAAACCCATTTCGCCGCCGGCGCACGCGAGATCATCACTGGCATCCACGGCTTTCCATTCTCGATTCGCCCGGACGAGGTGAACCTCTTGGAGAACGCGCCGCTCGATCCGCGCCGCTACGTCGCGCTTCTCTCCCACCTCTTTGGCGGTGCCGTCATGGGCAAAGACCCGCGCATTTCTGTGTGCGACGATCGTGGCCGGGTCTATGAGCACGAGAACCTCTTTATCGCAGACGCGTCAGCACTTCCTTCGACGTTGGGGGTGAACCCTCAACACACGATTATGGCCCTGGCGCGCTACTTCGCTGAGCGCATGGTCTAGGTGCGATGGGCGGGCGGCATTCGAGCGAAGACGTTCTGACGCGCGGAGTCCGAGACGGCGACAACGGCTGGATGTTTCAACCGACGTTCAACTGAGATCGCATAGAAGCGCTCGCGCACTTCAGCGACACGCCCGATCAGCTCCACGCCGTACTGAGACATCACTTCCCGCTCCACCACAGTGGACCCAGCGAAGATCCCCTCACCGTCAGCGCCAAAGACCTTCAGCAGAGCGCTGTCCTCGAACTCGGCAACCACGCTAGGTTTAATTCCGTGACGGTCCAGCCACTGATTGAGCGCTCGGCGCAGCGTTGTGGTTTCAAGTGGCAGTAGCATGGGGGCTCCCTGCAATGAATTAGGGAAACCGCGCTTGTACTTTTTGGCCAGCTCTTTCGTACCGAAGAAGCTCACGCTCGACTCTCCGAGCAAGTGGCTGAAAGCGCGCACGCTGCTGCCAGGCGGCACCGGCGCATCGGCGATGACGATATCGAGCGCATGCAGCGCCAAATCCGACAGCAACTTGTCATACGAGTCTTCGTAGCAGACCAGGTGCACTTTCTCGGGGAGCCCGAGCGCCGGGTGAAGGATACGGCGCACGACAAGCTTGGGTAGTACATCAACCACCCCGACCGCGAGACGCAATGGTCGGCCAGTCGCTTGTCCTTTCACGGCATCGAGTAACTCGCTACCCAACTTAAAGATCTCGTCCGCGTAACGAAATACGACTCGGCCCGTTTCGGTGAGTTCGAGCTTACGGCCCACCTTGGAGAAAAGCTTTTCCCCGAGCCGATCTTCGAGTTGATGAATCTGCGCGCTCAACGTCGGATGCGAGAGGCGCAGAACCTTCCCGGCGGCAAGAAGCCCGCCTTCGCGCGCGACGACCCAGAAGTAGAGCAGATGGTGATAGTTGATCCATTCCATGCCGGCAACGTTATGTAGTTAATACCTACGTGTCATGTAAATATTATCAAATTGTCTACGTAAGGCTCCGGGCTTAGATACAAGAGGTCGGCACTGAGCCGGCGTATCACACGGAGAACGTCGACAATGACCGGGCATATTCAAACGATCGAGCCGTCTGCGACCAAGGAGCCCGTCCGAACCGCGACCTCGCCGCTGCGTCACTCTGCGGACGCCGTTCTTTCCGTTCGTCATGCGACAAGCTTCATGCTTCTCACCATGGGCGCGGGCGCGGTCAATGCGGGAGCGTTCATTGCGTGCGAACGGTTTGTTGCGCACGTGACCGGCAACGTGACGCGAATCGGTCTCGACGCATCGGCATGGGTGCTCATGCTCGAGTACGTTGCGGTGCTCGTTGCATTCGTCGTTGGGGCGATGCTATCGGTCGCCGCGATTCAGGCCCGAGCGTTCCGAGGTGAGCGTCCGCGTCCCGGCATTCCTCTCCTGATGGTAGTCGCCACACTTTGTGTTGCAGCACTTGCGGGCTATTGGGGCGTGTTCGGTCCCGTGGGGGGCCACGCCGAAAAGCCGACCGACTTCGCATTGCTCTACGTGCTGGCGGGGGCCATGGGACTCATGAACGCAAGTGTGGCGAGCAGTACGGCATACGCGGTTCGAATCACACATATGACTGGGCCAGCGACGGATCTCGCCGTGCACCTTGCGACCGCCTGGTACGCACGCGGCGAAGAGCGAAAGCTCGCGCTGCGTCTTGCGGGTCTACGCGGCGGAAAGATTTTAGCGTTCGTCGTGGGCGCCGCGTTGATGGTTCCGTTGATGCACACCATCGGCTACCTCGCATTCATGATGCCCGCGTTGTTCGTTCTCGTAGGAACTTTGCGAAGCTTTGTGTCTTTCCCGCTGAGCATCTTCGGCAAAACCACGCACCAACCGATGCAGTCGATGGATCTCGTTCAGAAAGGATCACAGTCATGACCACCAAGGCAAGGAACAAGGTTTCGCACACAGAAGCTCTCGCGCGTTTGCAGGCCGGGAACAACCGCTTCGTGCAAAACGTTCGCAGCGTCGAGGCGATGGGAAGCCGATCTCAGCGAGACGCACTCGTACGAGGCCAAGACCCTTTCGCGATCGTGCTTTCGTGTTCGGACTCGCGCGTGCCATCAGAACTTGTCTTCGACTGTGGCTTCGGTGATTTGTTCGTCGTCCGTGTCGCGGGCAACGTTGTCGCTGCCTCGATCGTGGGAAGCATCGAATTCGCTGCCAGTGCGTTTGGTACCGAGCTCGTTGTCGTCATGGGACACACGAACTGCGGCGCCGTAGCCGCCACGCTAGATGCGCTCGCCAAGGGCAAGGGCGCCAATATTCTTTCGGCAAACATCGGCGACATCGTCGACCGCATTGCTCCCGCGGTCTTCGAGATTGCGCGTGCTGGAAATGAGCCGAACGCGATGAAAGTCGCGACGCGCGCGAACGTTCGGGCGTCCGCCAATCATCTGCGCCACGGCAGTCGCGTTATCGAGGAACGAATCGCATCTGGCACGCTCGCCGTCGTTGGCGCGGAGTATGCGCTCGAGACTGGGCATGTCGATTTCTTCGACATTCCAAAGTCCTACGTAGCGGCCTGAGCTAGCTAGCGGGCGGCGTCGCCGCAGTCAATGAAGACCTACTTCTTGGCGGCAGGCTTCTTCGCGGCTTCGGCGGCTTTCGCCTCGCGCCACTTCGCAAGCTTCTTCGTGCGACGCATTTTTTCCTTCTTACGGCGGGGGGGATCTTGCGGGGAGCTCATGCGGCGGAAGCTACCGAACCTCTACGCTTTTCGCAATGCAAGAAGCGCCCGTTTTTGCCGAGCAGCGGCGTGCCTCACCTCGGTACCTTTTTGAGTTCGAGCATATTCAAGCTGCTTTTCCACCATCTTGTGGAACGGCGTGAGCATGGTCTGAAACCGCTCGGGGTCGCCCTCAAGCGTTCCAAGCACATGGGCCAACGCCTCGATGGTCGCAACGCAGTGGTCGGCCGGCTCGCGACGGATGCGGTAGTTGCTGGGCGCATTCGGCGTGAAGCGAACGTGGGGAAGCGCGGCAATCATCGGATTGCGCCTCCATAGCTTGCGCGCTTGCCACCAGGTTCCATCCACGACAACGAGTGTGATGGGCTTGTCCTGGTTCACTTCGTGCAAATCGATTGCCGTCTTGCTCGGAAATAGCAGGTAGGCGTTCTCGGTCACGGCCTTCTTCACGACCGGATCTTCGCTAAAGTCGACGCCGACGCGCAGCTCAGAATTGGGAAGTGAAAGCTTTGCGATACGTGCAGTTCCGATTCCAACGTCTCGTTCGCGGGGGTGCTGCAAGAGAAGCACGCGCGTGCGCGTCTCGAGCTCGGTGATGAACTCGCAATAACAAACGACCTTGGGTCGCATGCAGCGGTAACAAATCTCACGTCGTACGGGCGAATCGGTCACGTCTAAGGAATAGCACGAGCCCGGGCGACTGCGGCATCGACCGCCGGCGCGAACAAACTGGTCGGATAATTCGCGTGGAACTGACGTGCCGCACTGTGAGCCTGCTCGACACGACCGAAGCGGGCCAACGCTTGCACACGAAGCGCGTCGCGTTCCTCGGCGAGCTGGCCCGCTGGGAACTGTACGCGATGGCGTTCGAGCGCTTGCAACGCGCCATCGGCGTGCCCGTGCACGAGAGCGGCGCGTGCAACGTCGATGATCTCTCGCTCACGCGCCAAAGTCGCAGCGCGCGCTTCGAGCGGCGGCGCTATCACTTCGTCCGCTTCGGGGGCGTGCGTCACTTCGGCGCGAGGATGTGAGGCGGGGGCTGTGCGCGGCACCTGCGCAGGCTCTGGTGCAATTGGAATGATCAGTTGGGCGGGCGGCTCCTCCGGGATCGGCGACTCCTGCGCCGCGTCCCCGAGCTGCACGTCCGGCGTTGCAATAGTCGCCCGCGTCTCAGGTTGCGCACGTTCGACCGGCGCATGCGATGCAAGATTGCGCTCCACCGCGACGCCGGCGAGCCCTCCCGCAACGAACGTGGCCGCCGCAATGGACAGCGTGGCCCCGAGGCTAAGGCCCGTTTTTGCCGCGGCGGCTGTCGCTGCTGCCTTACCGGTCGCGATGTGTGTGGCCGCGGCGATCGGAGTTGCGACAGCGATCGCGGTCACGACGGCTGCCTTCACGCGCGCCTGTCGCTCGCCCGATTCAGCCGGATACGAACGCTCTGCGTCGAGAAGCTTCTCCAAATCACCCGGCAAAGGTTCACGCTCGCTCATGAGCGCTCTCCTTTCTGCAAACGCCGCACGGCAGTCGTAAATTCGTCGCGCGCTACGCGCAGTCGTGAGTAGACCGTGTTCAGCGGAATCGAAAGCGATTCGGCGATGTCGGGCGCAGCAAATCCGTCAAGCTCGTGCATCACGAAGACAGCGGCGCGGTCTTCATCGAGGGTTGAAAGTGCCCGCAGCACTAGATCGCGCGCCTGCGCGTTCTCGAGTTGTTGCGCGGGCCCCGGCGCGGTGGATGCGTGCACATCGCTATCTTCGTGCTTCTCCGCACGATGGCGGGCGAGCCTTCGATAGTTGGCGGCCGTGCCGAACGCGAACGAAAACAGCCACGGCTTAAGAGGGCGGCTCGAATCGTATTCGTGGAGGTGCCGATGCACGGTGATGAACACTTCCTGCGCGAGATCGTCCAGGTCTGCCTCTTTTACGCCCAAACGCCGTAAGGTCCTACAAACGTAGGAGAACTCACTTTCGAAGAGGGCTTCAAATGAAACCCCGTCGCTTGCGTTGGTGCTCACGCGTCCTCATCCGTCATAAAAAGTGAAGCAAGATGCCGATGCCTACATCGACTGTGAAAGCAGGAGCATTCCACACCACGATCTCGTCGATTGCCAGCTGAGTGCGCGAAACGATACCTGCAAAGTCGGCGTTTAAGCGGAGCGACAACCGTCCGTTGAGTGGCAGTTCTGCGCCGAGGCGCGCGCCGAGCGCGGCCCAAAAATTCGAAACCCGACCTGCGCTATCAAGGTCAAGTGCGTCCCCCAAAAAAACGCCAAGGCTTGCGACTGCGCACGCTTGCACCACTGAGAGGTGAATGCAGGGAACCACGCTGCCAGCGATCACTTGGCCCGCGATTCGATCGCCTTGAGCGATGCGCGTATAACTCTTTTGCAGATAGGTCGTTCCCTCAATGGCGAATGAAAAGTTCTCACGTCGCACCGAGACGCCCAGACGCGGACCAAGCGCCCAGGATGGCGTCGATCCAAAAGCGAATACTGCATCGACGTGTGCTCGTACATGCAAGGGCGATTCGTTAACGACAGAGGGCGGGTGCGCGTCGCGCTCAGCGCTCGCTTGCGCGTGCGGTTCTTCGACGGGCCCTCCCAAGCTCAGCGGGTCGATGGTCACGCTCACTGCGACAGCCATCGCCTGAGCCAGGTCTGCGCACTCGCTGGTTGCTCCATCGAACTCGCGCGAACCCAGTACACGATTGGATGCATCCCGGATTTCGATGACGGCGTGAAGGTTCTCGCCCGCCCGGACGATGCGTGCGGTCACAAGCATCGGGCCATTCTCTGCGAACGCGCTGTAGCCTAGCCGGGCCGCCACGATATCCTCGAACGACTCGCGCGTTGGGCAGAGAGTGCCCATTTCGGGCGCGGCGTAGTCCAAACGCGCTCGCGTTGGACGCGTCGCTGCGTCTGACGCGCTCTGAGCGCGCGCGGGCATCGCGACTGCCAAGAGAATTAATGCGCAGATCCAGTGAAGATACGGCATAAGCCCTGCGTCGGAGCTTATCATCCAGCCTCAACCTTGACAGGTTTGCTGTCCGTTTGATTAGCTGCGCGCCTCACTTCCAGGAGCTTCTGTGACCATTAACGCAAAACAAGTACGAACAATCTTCGGCGGATCCGTTCTTTTGATCACGGTCTTGGCATGCGCCGCTGGCGGCAGTGCTCGCCCGATCATGCGCGACCAGGCTGGTGGCGAGCTCGCACTCGACGGCGATCGCACGAAAGCAATGGAGCAAGCCGTAGCCTCGATGAACGCCCACTGCGGCAACCTCGGCTATACGGTGACGCGCGAAGGCGAAGTTGTTACCGGTCAGCAGACGCAGCAGCAGTCGTCCCAGCAAGGCGGAACGCGCTACGTCGGCAACGGCGCGTACGGCAACTCGTCGCAGAACGCGACGACGACCACGACCGCGGTCACGGAATACCATCTCTGGTACGTATGCGGTGGAACACAGGGCGCGCCGGTGGTTGTCGAAGCGGTTCCGGTCGCGGCCGAGCCTGCAGCAGCGCCGGCTCCCGAAGCCGCTCCCGCTCAGCAGGTTGTCGTTCCCCAGCAGTAGACTGGTTTTCGCGAAAGCGCGCTTACGGAGCAACGAGCGATGCGATGCCTTGAGCAATCGCATCGCGCTCCGAGAGCGCAAAGCCTTCGCGTTCAGCGACGATGCGTCCTTCGCGGTTGATCCAAACGCTGAAGGGCGCAGCGCGTCGCGGGTTCATCGCGGACGAAACAGTGGTGTCCAGATCGCTCAGTATCGGGAATCGCAAATTCAGACGACGCGCCATCGAGCCCGCCTGCGCGATTGTGCTCGGACCGTCCATGCTGATTGCGACGATCTGCAAACCCGAAGCGGCGTGGCGCTCGGCAAGCGATTGGTAGTAGGGCATCTCCTGACGGCAGGGACCGCACCACGTTGCCCAAAAGAGAATCACGATGGGATGGCGTCCCAGATGATCCTCCAAACGGAAGCGTCCGCGCGTGGGGCCGCCGGCGACGGCGGGCAATGTGAAGGACGGTGGGCGTCCTCCGACGCGAGCGTGGCTTTGAGGCAAGGCGGTGAAGAAGACGATGCCGACAAGCACGGCGACGAGCGCGAACGACCCTTTGCGTGACAATGACATCCTAGTCTCCTTCAACATCCATGCGACGGCAGCTTGGACGCATCTACCGTTTCTTCGATTCTAGAGCCGCAAGACTAGCTGTGAAAGCACGCCTTCAAATGGCGGGACGACGCGGCACACGCCGCCCGAGCAAATCTGCCCGCCCGGAGTCATGCCGCCGAAAAGACTAATGAAATTCCCGGGCGTGAACGTCCATTTCACTTCGAGAGCCGGGAAGAAGGTGCCGCCGAGAAAATTATAGGCCCGCATATCGCGCTGGGCGATGACGCCTTTGCTCTCGCTATTCCAACGCACGGCAGGGCTGACCGAGAGGTGCTGTCCGTAGGACCAGGTCACGGTCGCGCTGCCTTGCGTAAAGTCGTTGTAGTGATCAAAGACAAACTCGCGTTCGTAGCGCTGCTCGACGCGCGCTTCGAAAGAATGCATTCCAGCTCCGAACGAAGAATCAATGTCGGCATGCATCACTTGGCGATCGACGTCGCCGCTCGCGAGCAAATCGCTTGATGGATCGTGCAAATAAGTTTCGCGGCGAAAGCCCGCGAGTGCGTCGAGCGTCCACCCGAAGCGCGACGCATTCTCGTCGGCACCACTTGTGTCGTCGGGCGCGTCGTCTCCGCTCGTCTCGTCCGCCGATGCACCGCTACTTGCGTCGTTGAAGCGGCGCAGCGTCACCCACGTGTGCGAAACGAGAATGCCATCCCAGGGATCCGCATTCGGGTCTTCGTTGAATCCCACGAGCAGTGAGTTGAGGCCCACGCTCCAGGGGCTTTCGTTAAACGCGTAGTCGATCTTGAGGCTGCCGCCGCGGCGGTTGCCAATGCCGCGCACGCGTTGCAATCCCTCGAGCTCGAGCGTCGGTTGCGCGCTGTAGATGCGGTAGGTGCGCGTCTCATTCGTCGTCGCGGCGACCATGAAGTTGCGATAGTCCTGCCACTCGGCAAGAACTGTGAACTTGTCCATTTGCAGTTGGACTGAGCCGTAGACGGCTCGGCCAAATTCGTTGCCGTCCATGCCGAAGTCGACGTAGCTGCGGCGCAATCCATTGGCTTCGACATAGAGTGAAAGCGCGCCATCCGCGAGCGCGGGAAGCTCGGCGCGCCAGCCCACGACGTCGACGACACGATTCTGATATCCGTTCTCATCATCACGAAACCAAACGCGCGAGTACTGAAGCGCGAAATCAACATCGTCATTCGCGCCGAGGCGCGCGCCAAGGTCGGTGCCAATGACGCGGTCGAGCTGCTCATCGATAACGCGGAGATTGGTGGGATCGAGGTTCTGTGGATTGGCGACACCGCCGAGAATCTGCGCGTGGAAGTGACGTCCTTCGTAGTGAACTTGGCCACCCCGCAGCGCAGTGTCGACTCCAAGCAAATCGACTTTGCGAAATGCGAGCGCGATGCCGCGCCCCATGATCGAGTAGGCGTCGCCGAGCTGAACTTTCCAATCGCTGTGTTGCCACTCGAGCGTGAACCGCTCGGGCCGCGCGTTGCCGCGCAGATAACAGAGCGCCTCCTCGCCTTCGATGCACGAAGACTCACCGTGTGTGATGCCAGGGACGAAGGGCAAGAAGCCATCGAGCCGCAGCTCGAGGCGCACCTCGTCAGACTGCAACGACATGTCGAGACGCTGTTGAAGCGAAGCAAAGTTGTCGTCGTGCGAATTGAAGTCGTAGTTCTCTCCGCGGTAGCGCGCGGTCGTCGTGCTCGTCATCGAGAATGCGGTACGCCCCAGCCCCGGCACGTTAAAGGAAAGCCCTTCATCGTCCGACTCGGTCCCGGCCTCGGCCTCGGCCTCGGACACGCGCTCGGCCTCGGCCTCCGGCACGGAGACGGCCTCGGCTTCGGACTCCGACACGGACTCCGATTCGCCCTCGGCCTCAGTCACTGACCCCGACTGGCCCGCGGCCTCGTCGACCCCGTCAGCCCCTGTAGTCTCTGGCGTGAGCTGCGCTCGCAGACGCGCCGGCAGGCACAGCACTGCGACCGCACACACGATCACGACGTGAAGCTGCGTGCGATGCGAGCGCAAGTGCCGACTCTACGAAGTGGTTATTCGCCGGCGAGAAGCTGGTCGAGCTTGTTGCGAAGGCTGATTAGCCCGGTCGTCGATCCGTTCTCACGGAAGACGATTGTCCCGGTGTTGTCGACGATGATCGTCGAGGGAAGCGAGCCGCCCGGGAAGTAGATTTGCGTTACGCCCGTCGGATCCATGAGCTCGGGGTTGGCCAAGTTGTGGCGATTGACCCACTCGTTGCAGAAGTCGACGTCGGGTGCGAGGTAGTCGTAGTCCTGAACGAGGACTTGGATCAGGCGCACGCCGCGGGGGCCATACATCTGCGTGATCTGCTCGTTGAATTCTTCGCTCTCGGCGTTGCAGGGTCCGCACCAGCCAGCGGCGATGCTCAGGACCGTGAAGCGAGATTCGCAAAAACCGTTTTCATAGAATGCGAACGGAGCGCTCTCGCCGTCGCCCGCATCGTTGACGAAGCAACGGTCAAGAGTGAAGGGGCGAAGCTTGGTGCCAACCGACGACGCGTAGCCTTCAGTCGGGATGTTGCAGCTCAGGGTGCCCGCATCAACGTCGCCTGCATCCGTGTCACCGAAGCCCGCATCGGTTCCCGCGTCATCTGTGTTGAGGTTGTTGTTGCCGGAGTTGGCGTCGCTGCAGCCAACGACCGTGCACATCGCCGAAGCGGCCAACACAGTTGCGAGACGATCAAGCTTGAATGACATGAAAAACTCCTTCGAAACTCGAACTGCGTAAGTCGATTGTGAAAACGCGCAACTAAACACCGCAAACCTGCCGGGCACTCGCGCCCGTACCCACCGTGCGGCAGGTGTATCCTGTGGGACAAGCCTGCGAACTGCAATCGATCGGCTGGCAAAATCCGCGCGTAAACGTCGAGGTATGTCCGCTGCCGAGGGTGAACGAGAGTGCGCATTCGTAGCCAGGACGGCATTCGTCACTCGAGGCGCATCCCTTGAAGCAGTTACCGGGATCGCCTTCGGCAGCGTAGCTGAAGGTCGAGGGGAAACAGACGTCCGACTCCGGACACGATCCCTGAGGAAGTGCGTCGCCAGCGAAGACGGTGTTCGTATTGTAGCCGTGCGGCAAAATGCAGTTGCCGTAGCAGTAGCCGTCAATCCAGCCGGTCGGGTTTGCGCCGTTCATCTCGGCGATGCAGCTACCCGATCGGCAGCCTGCAGCCGCAGCGCACGTGTCGCCCGCGACGCCGCCAGTTGTTGGAGCGGTCGTTGTGCATTGGCCCGACCAAACGTTGCAGACCGCGCCTTCGCCACATTGTTCATCCGTGCTGCAGACGCCGATGCAGACGCCGCCGGATTGATCAAACGCGCCGACGCTCACGCAAGTGTAGCCGCTGCGCTGACAGTCGAAGCCGTTTTGGCAACGCCGCTCGCAGAACGAACCGCTTCCATTGGTTTGCGTGAGGCAGTGATTGTAGAGGTTGCCGTCGAAGCAGGGCGAGCGATCGGGAGGCGTGCACGGCACAGTGCAGAAGCCGCCGGGCCAACCGTTGGTGTTGGGACGACACACGGCGTTGTCGCCGGGGCAATCGTCTGCCGAGTTGCATGGGCCGAAGAGGGTGGGCTCGCGCGGGGGGCCGCTGTCCTGACCGGCGTCGCCGCTCGCACTCATATCGTTGCCAAGGTCGACAGTGACGCTGGCATCCGGTGTCGCGTTGTTGCTGTCGCCGCACGCGGTGAGAAGGATTAGGCAGCCAGCGAGGAGACCAGAAGAAGTGTGGGCGAAAGTGCGCATAAGGACGCCGAAGAGTGAGCCGCAGCATGCTCTGTGTCAACGCGACCGAACAAGCAAACGCCCCTTAAACGGCGCGTGAACGTGCATAGCGCACCAAATTCGCCGCGATCCCGGTCGCGCAGCACGCCTCGCGAAGGCAATCCAGGCTCAGATGCCGAAGCCGTATTGCCAGGTGAGCGATCGAACGATGTTGATGTTGTCCATGTACTGCGCGAGCGCTTCGCTCTCGCCGTTGTCGTATAGCGCCTGCGCGTGCAAGAGCATGCGCGCACCGACACCCGTTTCAGGATGCGTGTCGTCGCCGTACGCGCGCGCGACGTAGGTGAGGCCACTTACCCGGTCGGTGAACTCAACCGTGTGCAAGCTGGGATCGATTTCCACCCCCTCGGCTCCGCCACGCACGAAGATGCGCGCCTGATCGAGGTAGTTCTGGCTGTACGTCTCGGGAATGAGCGCCATGCCGAAGACAGCGGCCCATAGCTGAATCGAGAAGGTCGTTTGCGGATCGACCGGGACACCGGTAGCCGTGCCGTTCATCAACTCGTCGGTGTTTGGATAGACAAGCTCTCCCGATGCGATGCGCGGGGCGAAGCGCGTCCAATCCTCGGACATCAGCGATGCCATAAATTCGGTGAGAGCGGGCGCGTACGCCGAGTAGTAATTGATCTCGTAGGTACGCGCGTCAGCCGACGTGTCCTTACCGATGAAGTAGGTCGTCGGATCAGTCATCATCATGAGCGCCAGCGTCTTGTCGGTGAAGTAGCCGGCGCGCTCCAGCTCGTCGAACCAATAGTAGCCGTCGTTGAAGTTCCACGACGTCTCCAGGTAACGCGCATCGGGCGAACGCACGTTTCGAATCGGCGTACCCGCGCCCGTGAGCGTGAGCGCATCGCTTCCGTCAGGACGCGTCTCGAGTCCGTACGCGCCTGGCTCGGGATTCGCGATAACTTGGCGGAAGAGATCGAACGTAGCGCCGGTGCCTGTCGTCCACGACGCGTATCCATCGGGCCGCGTCCAGAACGCATCGAGGCTGGGATCGCCCGCCCAGTTCTGTTCCATGTACGAGCGGTTGAGCACGTAGACTTGCGTCGCCGACTGCAGCTTCGAGAAGTAGCGCCAGTAAATACGATCGGCATAGGCGTCGACGTCGTAGCCAAGGCGGCCCCGGCGAAAGTTCGCGAAAATGTAGTAGTTCCAGTAGGCGTCGATGAGCGATTGAATCGCTTCGTACGGATCAGCCCCTGCGTCGTAAAGCTGGCAATCGGGGCTCAAGTCGGATTGTTCATCGCTGCAGAATAGGTACGGAACGATCGGGCGCCCCCGCCCATCCATCACGTTGTCGTAGTCGACCACGTCGGGATTCGACGGGTCGTTCTCAGGCACGATGCTTGTGAACGGGACGTCGGCGCGCTGCTCAAGCCGATCACGTCCGCCGAGGACGCCTGGCATGTCGGTGTACTGGTATGCCGTAATCTCGCCGCCCTCGAGGTAGCTCGACTCTTTCAGGATTACTTCCCAGCCGAAGTGCTGCATCGCCGCGATGTAAGCCATCTCGTGCGGGTTCTGGGCGTTGGCGAAAACTTCCATGAGGTCGCCGTAGCCAAGTTTGATGGCAGCGACGTCGTAGTGACCGATGCCAGCCGCGTCGGACACGACATAGTTGTGCCCGTAGTCCATGACTGTTGAATACTGATACTCGCGAATGCGTCCGGAGATTTCAGTCGAAGACAACGGATCGTACATGCGCGGACGCATATCGCCGTCGTCGCGCAACTCCCAATAGGTCGCGCTGTAGTTCAACGAATCGTAGGAGCCGCTGAAGTTATGGCGAAGGCCGAGCGTGTGGCCAACTTCGTGCGCCGTGACCGCTTCAAAGGCCGGATGACGCAGGACGTCTCGCACCCGTTCGTAGTCGATGTCGCCCGCGTCGTTGGTAATGCGATAGGGGACGCCGTAGAATGTTACGGTTCCATCACCGGAATCGTGCGCGTCTTTGATGGCGCGCGCCAACCCGAGAAGGCCGTCATCCGCGAAGTCAGCTTGCATGACGCAGTTGCGCGCACGCATGCGCGAACGTAAACGCTGGGCCGCGTTCATGCGGCGCAAATCCATGCCGCGCAGCGGCGAAGCGCGGTCGAGTACATCCTCCGTGACCGGGAGCTGCGGATCGACGCCCGCTGCCATACGCACTTCCGGGGTGGTGAGCATGCGTTCGATTGGTGTTCCACGCAGGCCTTGAAGGCGCGCCGGGCCGCGATCGTCGCCCCGTCCGTACGCGCCCTGAGCGTAGAGACGATCTCGCGCCTGAGTGCGCGCTTCATTGGCTTCGCGTGCGCTGTGCGGCCGCGCTGATCGAACACCTGCACGGGGATGCGCCCATTGAAAGTCCATCGCGCGATTGAAGCGTGCGGCGTCGTGGCCGTCGACTTGAATGGCGTGATCGCTGGCGGGGCGGCCGGTGACAGAGCTGCCGGGTGCTTGCATGCGTTCGACCCAGGCTTCGACGTTGCGACCGCTCGTGACGTCCTCTTCCGTGATCGTGCCATTGAGCAACGCGACGATGTCGCGCGCGTATGTGGCGAGCTGATCAACACCCGCG
Source organism: Sandaracinaceae bacterium (assembly GCA_016712745.1). Lineage (GTDB taxonomy): Bacteria > Myxococcota_A > Polyangia > Polyangiales > JADJQN01 > JADJQN01. The sequence goes on along the minus strand of JADJQN010000003.1, from coordinate 185,838 downwards.
CCGTAGACGAATGCGCTGCCGCTGATGATCTCACCCGTTGTCGGATCAACCGCCGAGGGACCGTAACCAAGCGGACTGTCCGCGTGGGGGTCGTCAACCCAGCCGATCATTGAATAGCGCAGATCTCCAATCGTCGCGGACGAGCCGACCGCGCCGCATGCGTCATCATCCTCATCGACGACCGGGCTGTGGCAGAGCACGAAGACGCGCTGTCCATCGTCGCGAGTGCGTTCGGGGGCACAACTTGCCGCGTCACCACCGTGGCCGAGGCACTCGTTCTCGCGCAACGAAGCGACAGTTTGAACGAACGCGCCGTTCCAACCATCGACGAGATGCTGCGCCTCGTTCCACAAGTCCGTGGGGAAGTTCGGCGTGACCCAATACGCAATCTTGCGTACGTCGCGATCACGGTAGGGAATCGTGCACGCGCCGTGGCGCGTGCGATTCGCCTTCGCCAAATCCATGTCACACACCGAACCCCGGCCGTCGGAGCAGTCCTCGCTCGTGGTGCATTCTACCAGCGTAGAAAGGCCTTGGGCGTCGGTCGTCGTGCGGTGACTCAGGTCCCAAAGGTTGTGGCGATCGACGAAGCGGTGGCGCGCTGATTCGACGGCGCCGTACTGAGGATCGTAACCCGGCCGAGCTGCGACAAAGTACCCCGCGCGCTCCATGCGGTCGCCGGTATAGTCCATCGGTTGGTAGTCGCGCGATTCATCAACGCGCAAGAACGAGTTACGTATCGTGATCTCGGACGACGAGCAGTCGACCCACTCGTGATAGTAAAGCCAGCATGAGGGGAAGCTCTCGCCGTCGTACGTGATGGTGGTCGGCTGCACAAACATCTTGTTGACGATGTCCATGTAGTTGACGACGCCGCTCTCGTCCGTCTCGAACTTTGGATGGTTCGGGTCGGTGGGGTCTTGCACATAATAGGCAACCGGTTCGGCGACGATGCCCGGGTCGTATTTGGCGATGCTCAGGACGTCCGTGCCATTGATGAAATTCTTCGACCAATCCACGCGCATGTAGTCGCGTTGATTCCACGGGCGGTCGCTCGAGTTTTCGACGACGACGTTGCTCTCTTCACCCGTGGTCGAGTTGTACTCGCGGCGAATGTCGAAGTGCGATTCGATCGCGTACATCGCAACGGCGGCGCCGGTCTCCGTCGCTTCACCGGTAATGCCGGTGCCTTCTGCGCCATTGATCCATTCGTAGCTGCGCCGCGCGAGGAGGTAGTGCTCTTGGATCTCCCACGTGATCTTGGTCAGCTCGCTCTGCTCGCCAACGAAGGTGAAGCCCTCCGTGTACGGCGTGTCGATGACCGTTTGCAGGAAGTACCACTCTCCGGCGAACGCGGTCTTCGAGAGCGCATTGGGCTGGACACGATTCACTGGGCCTACCGCGTACTGACACGAGACAGCGAATGCGGAGACGGTGAGAAGAGCGACCAGGCGTAGCGCTTTGTGCATGACGAATCCCTTCGAGCCCCAGGCTAAATACGCACGGGGGCGCGAAAGTTAGTTTGCGATACAGGGACGCGCAATGGGCTGCCATCTAAGGGCGTCTTCGGGTATTCTTTCGCAAGATTCTAAGTGATCGACGTCGGCAGCAAGCTCCGCGACTATGAAATCATTGCCCACCTGCGCGTGGGCGGGATGGCCACGCTCTTTCTTGGCAAACGCCAAGGAGCCGCCGGCTTCGCCAAGCTCGTTGCGATCAAAGTCATCCATCCGCATCTCGCCAAAGATCAGAACTTCGTCCGCATGTTTGTCGACGAGGCGCTGATCTCGGCGCGCATCGACCACCCAAACGTCGTGCACGTCGAGGAGCTCGGCGAGTTCGACGGCACCAAATTCTTGGTCATGGAGTACGTGCACGGTTGCTCGCTTTCGCAACTACTCGGCACGCTCGCCCGCGACAGTCGTCGCCTCGCGCCTGAGCTTGCAGTGCACATCGCGGTTCGCGTTGCAGAAGGTTTGCATGCGGCACACGAGACGGTCGACGACGAAGGCAACTTGCTCAACATCGTACATCGCGATGTAAGTCCGCAGAACGTGCTCATCTCGTCGCGTGGTCACGTGAAGCTAATCGACTTCGGTATTGCCAAGGCGCGTGGTCGAGCGGTGCAAACAACGTCGACCTCGCTCAAGGGCAAGATCAGTTATATGTCGCCCGAGCAAGCGTACGGCCGATCGCTTGATCGCCGTAGCGACGTCTACGCGCTCGGCGTTGTGCTGTGGGAGATGCTCACCGTGCGGCGGATGTTTTCTGGCGAGGACGATTTCGCGTTGCTCGACATGGTGCGCGCGCCGAACGTGCCGCCGCCTAGCACGTACGCCCCGGAAGTGAGTCCCGCGCTGGACGCGGCCGTGATGGCAGCGCTCGCCCCCGATGTCGAAAAGCGCGTTCAATCGGCGTCGGATTTTCGCCGCATGCTTGCCGAAGCGATGCCGAGCGCCCTCACGCTCGACGCGGCTGACCTTTCAAGTCTGCTCTACGCAGTCATGGGCGCTGAGCTCGAGGCACAGCGCGCGAGCATCGTGGGCAGCGCGTCGGGCAACACGCCAAGCGTTAGCATCGCGCCACCACCGCGCGACGGGTCGTTGTCCGGTAGCAAATCGAGCAAGTCGCTCGAAGTCTTCACAGTCGCCGACCGTCGCATCAAAGCCGAAGCGGCGCCCGTCGCATGGGAGCCACCCAACTCGGAAGCTACGGTTGCACCGGTTGCACAGGCAACTCCGGCCGTCGCGATCAGCAAGCCGCGACCGAAATTCGATATGCGTTGGGCCGCCGCGGGCGTGGGTGTTCTTTGCCTCGGCGTGGGGGCAGGCGTTCTCGTCCGGCATATGGCCCCGATCGGCGATCCGGTCGTCACGCAACTGGCAAACCCGGTCGGCGCGATTACGTCTCCGACTCGTAGCGATTCGTCGCCCACTGGTGTGGCACAGCCTGCGATTCTCGATGCGGGCACGAGCGAAGCTATCGTGCGTTCCGCGCCTGAAGATTCAGCGGCGGGTGCTGCGCCCGTCGGAGCTAACGCAGGGCAGACGGTGAACGACGCCGGGCCGCGCGACGCGGGGCATCACCGCGATGGTGGTCGTCGTCGGCGCGACGCCGGTCCGTCGACTGGCGGCGGCACCGGTGGTGGCGGCGTGAACGTTCCAATCGTCGAGTGGTGAAGCCATCGCGGCGATTGTGCGCGACGCGAGCACAATAGCATCCGTATCATATTGATTGTCGTGACGCTGCTTTCCGCTCAGTTTGAGTAGCGGAGGTACTCGTTATGAATCGCATAAACTTTCTGGCTGTGTGCGCGGCGTTGGCTGGGTGCGCGGTCGCGCATTCGAGCGAGCCTGCGGCCGAAATAGGTTTACCCGAGGTGCAATTCGCTCTCCCGAATCCAGCGGTCGTTTCGAGACCCCCGCCCGCAGAGGCTAGGGCGCAGCTGGAGACTTGCCTCGCTGCAGGCGGAGGTCTCATCGAGGTCGATCGCGTCAACAACAACGACACGACCGCGCACGGCAGCGTGACGGCGTTTGCTTCCTCACCCGGTGGCATCTTGGGCGTCGCGAGCGCAGATGGCGTCGTGAAGTTCTGGACCCTGGAAGGAATGGTCAGCTCGGCAAGCCACAGTTTGTTCTCGTATGGGCCAGAACTCCCGGCGGCGCCGGGGACGGATCTTGCGTTCGACGGAGATGAGTTGTTCCTCGCCGACGTGGGTGGGCTGGTGACTAAATGGTACGTGGATGGCCGCAGTCGCATTGTCGGCGGCACAAGCCCCGGCATTGCCATTGTTGCAGTTGCAGTCGATCACCCCCGTGGCCGTATCGCTCACGCAGAGGACGTAGTCGGCGGGCGCATCATGCTTCGCGGCGTTGGCGAAGACACCACGGTCCTTGGGCCGTTGGAAACGCAAGCGTACGAGGTGAGCGATCTCGCGTTCTTTGACGATGGGCGCCTTGTCATTGGTGGTAAGAACGTCGCCGGAGCCGCTTTGCTTGAGGTTCGTGATAGCGCGGACCCCGCGCGCGTAGTCGCAGCTTACGCACACGCATGGGCCGGTTTCACCGAGGGGCCTGCTGTCACGCTCGTCTCTGAACTCGCAGTGCGTCCTGGTCACGTTGCGGTTGCAACCAATGCGTACGCAGTCTTTTTGGACGAGGCCATGAACGTCACAGCAACGAGCGAGCGTCTGCCCTTGCTCAGCTCCCGCTCGATCGAACTGACTGAGCACGGTCTCTTTGCGTTTGTCGCAAACGTGGTTGATGAGCACGTCGAGATTTCCGTATTCGACACGGCCAACGCCCATCAGCTGCAATCGGTGCGTGCTCTTGCCGGTGATTCCTCGATCGTTTCGCTTCGCACAGACGACGCGAACGACCTGCTCTTCGCCGCGTACGAAAACGGCGTCATCGTTGCGCTCAGCTGCGCGGCTGCACCACAGCTATGATTCGCGCGTACTAGAAGACACTCGCATCCATGGGCGCCACCTCTCCGTCGTCGAGATCTGCATCGGCGACATCGCCTTCTCCGGCATCCACGCCGCCATCGTTGCGTGGCACGAGCGGCGGGGGAAGCAACCCGGTAAACGGCGGGAGCATCGTCGAATCAACCGTCGCGTCGATGCACGAGCCTTCGCTGCATGTCTGCCCATCGGGACACGTCGTGCCGATGCAAGCCCGGGTCAGCAGCATCCGTAGCAGAACGCTCTTTCCCTCGACGAAGTGAGTGCGGACAATCGTGGCCACGACCGCAACCTTCATTGGGTCGGTTTCCGCGCCATCGCTCACGAGACCGGTCGCTGTGAAGACGACCGGGCCATTTAGATCGTCGGCTTGCGTCGACACACGCAACTTCAGAGGTAGGTTCAGCGCCGCGGGGTCGAGGTTGGTGACCGACGTCGCGGTCAAGCCATCGGCGCCGTCCACACGTAATGTGATTTGGTCGAGTTCGCCGGGAATGGCGAGGTCAGTGTCCACAGCCACGGCGATCTCTGTGACGGTCGAAGCGCAACCGCACAGCAAGACAAGCCCGAACCAGCTCGCGCGTTTTGTCAGGCGCATACCAAAGCCTACCAGGCCCGCCGGTGACAGGAGACATAGCCTGCGCATCGCTTCCTTTCGTAACCCCACGCAAAAATGCTAGGTTGCACTTATGGTCAGGCTTCGCCCGCTGCTTGCATGGGCTTTTCTAAGTACTTTGGTGTTCGGCGGCGTTTGGAGCGTCGCGTCGAACGCGGCTGCGCAGCAAGCCACTTCGCCTGAGGATGTCGCTCGCGCGCGCTCCCAGTTCGAAGCCGGCGTGGCCGCGGCTCGTAGCGATCGCTGGGAAGATGCCCGTCGCGCCTTTGAGGACTCGTACCGGCTTTCCCCTCGCCCGGCCACGCTCCTGAACTTAGCCGGCGCGCAGGCGCATACCTCCCATCTTGTCGAAGCAGCTCGCAATTACAGGGCATTTCTTGCCAGTTCCGATGGGATTGACGGCCAGGTTCGCAGCCAGGCGGCGGCCGCACTCGCGTCGGTGGAAGAGCGAATCGGACGCGTCGAGATTACGCTCGAAAACGTTCTCGATACGGACGTCGTGATGATCGACCAACGCATCCCGCCACGGAGCGCGTTGGCCGACCCCTTACCGATCGAGCCGGGCTCCCACGTGGCGTCCGTCGCTCGCGACCGCCAAGAGTTGGTACGCGAGGAGTTTGACGTACGCGCCGGAGCCACCGCCTCGGTCACTCTCCATATAGAGCGATCACTCCCGCCTCCCGTGCACCAGCGGGACGACGCCTATCGCTGCGCGAGCATCAACCCCGACCGTGAAACCGACTGCCCTGAGCTCTATCCGCGTCGCCATTCCCGTGGCGTACTTGCCTCGCCTTGGTTTTGGGTGGGAGTCGGCGTGGTGGCCGTGGCGGTCGTCGTGGTGGTCGTAGTCGCCACATCGTCAGGCGGCGAGGATCCCTACCAGGGAAACCTCAACCCTGGCTCGATTCGATTCTAAGTATATGTAATCGCAATGGATTGTATGTGGAGCACAAGGGGCGATTGATCGCACCTTATCCTACCTAAATTTGCGAATTGCATGAGGAAAGGTTGACCCAGCGGCCAAGTTGCCGTGTTCTCACCTGCCTACGCACCAATGTGGTGACGTCATGAGCTGGAGAATGAATGAGGGGAGTCCGGGTTTCACTAGCACCGCACGAGCGTCGACAGGGCCGCGCCCTGTTGATCGGCATCTGGGTGCTGGGCGGATACGCAGGCATGGCAGCCGCGCTCGCCCTTCCGGAATCCGCTCATTCGAGCGCGTTGCGGCTTCCCTCTCAAGAGGTTGTGCCTGCTCCGACGGAGGTCGAGGCCTTCGAGCCTGAACTAAACACGCCGATGCCGACCGCGTGGATGCCGAGCAGCCGCCACCACCGCGGCTCATGCCGTCCGCACGAACGCCGTTGCACCACGGCCCGTCGAGTTCCGCGGCCGTTCGGCCCAGACGCTGTGCGGGGCGAGGCCCTAGGCCTGGGTACGGTTCGCGCGGCTCACGCTGTCATGTCTGGTAACGTTCCCCAGGCCTGGCGTGACGCCGCTGCTGGTGTCGCTTCGGAGACGCTGCGTTGGCCCGTCGATAACGGCCACTTCGGTCGAGGCTTCGGATTTGTGCGTCGCGTGCGTCACGAGATACCCCATCTTGGTGTAGACGTTGGGGCGCCGGCCGGCTCGATCATCCGCGCGGCGAATGACGGCATCGTCATTTACAGCGACGATCAGGTTCGCGGCTACGGAAACATCGTGATCCTGCTCCATCCGGACGGCGCATCGACGCTCTACGCGCACTGCCGCGCAACTTATGTATTCGCCGGACAACAAGTCGTGCGTGGCCAGAGCATCGCTGAAGTCGGTGCCACCGGCCTGGCCCAGGGCAATCACCTGCACTTCGAATGGCGGGTCCGCGGCCGCGCTCGCGCCCCCGAGCGCCGCTTCGTGCACGAGCCGGCCATCGACGTCGCGCAAGCTCCGGCTGTCGCGTCGCTCTAGGGCGTAACAAAAATCGTCTGGCCCCCTTGAATGTCACCTTTAAAGGAGACAACGGGAAAATCGTGGTAGCGTCTCGCCCATGCGCTGGGTAGGGAGTGCCGTGGTCACCGCTTGCGCGGTGTGGGCGTTAGGAATAGCGACGCAAGTTCGCGCGCAGGATACACGCGCGGCTGTAGGCGATGGAGCGTGGGCGATGCCCGCGATCGGTCGCGTCGGAGTCCCTGCAGTTGAGGCGACAGGTGTCGACTTCGCTGCGTACGCGGGATACGGGTTCACCGAGGGTGTGCTCAACAACGGCGACTCGCACAATCGCTTGAGTGGCTCAATCGCCGGCGCTGTTCGCCCAACGAACTGGCTCACTGCAGCGTTGCGATTCGACGGCCGCTACGACATGCACTCGTCGTCATCGGGACCCACGCCGGGATCCGACAACGGATGGGTCGGAGATCCGCGTTTGCTCGTGCGCGCTGCGTTCGATGCAACTGAATCACTTCACCTCGGTTTCGAAGTTGGCGGTTGGTTCCCCGGAGCGAAAGCGCCGTCAGTCCAGTGGGACGCAATCACTGTGGACTTGAACGGTATGCTCGCGTGGACGCCGGCAGCTAGCCCACTCACGCTCGCGCTAAACGTTGGCTTTCGGATCGACAACAGCGCGAACTCAGCGACCGACGCGCAGCAACTCAGCCGCGCGGATCGCTTGGCGCTCGGCGTCAGCGACTTCAACAGCATTCGCACCGGCCTCGGTGTTTCGTACCGCGTGGGTCGCATCGAGCTTCTCGGCGAGTACACATGGGACATTCTCGTTGGCAGCGGTGCGCCCGGCGCGACTGACTCCCCCATGCGCGTTGGCGCGGGCGTTCGCGTGCCCCTCGATGAGGACCGCGCGTGGTGGATCCACGGCATGCTCGACGTAGCGCTTTCCTCGCGAGCGACCTTCAACGATGGCGACAAGCTCTATCCGATCGAGCCACGCGTTGGCGCGCTCGTCGGCATCACCTACCGCCTCGGCGGAGATCCCGAACGCCCCACCGAGCCGGGTGAGCTTACGAACGTCGATAACACCGTCACGCCCGCAGAATGCACGGTCGGTGCTACTCAGGCTTGCTCCTGCGCCGACGGCGCGTCGGGCACCCAAGAGTGTTTGGCCTCGAACGCGTCGCCGGACTCCGATACGCCGGCGCAGGTTGGCTGGGGCTCTTGCACATGCGCAGCGGAAACGCCGGTCGCGGTCACCGCGGTTGCCGTCTCGGGTCATGTTCGCGACTCGAACAGCGCGCCGATTGGCGATGCTCACGTCACGATCGTTTCTGGTGCGACGACGCTACAAGCGACGACCGCAGCGGACGGTTCGTTCACGATTGCGTCCGTGCCGGTTGGCAACGCAACGCTCAGCGTCACGGCCGATAGCTTCCAGCCTGGAACCTTGCCGCTCACGCTGGCAACGCAAGACATGACGGGGGCCGATGTCTCGCTCGATCGCGCAGTTCCTGGCGCGATGGTCCGTGGCCGCGTACGCTCGTTCAACGGTCAGCCGCTCGGTGCCACAATCCGCATCGAGTCGCTCAGTCGTGAAGTCACGGCGAACGCCGATGGTCAGTTCGAGCTCGAAGTGCCCCCGGGTAGTTACCAGGTCAGCATCACAGCAGCCGGCCACGAGACGCAGCAGCGTCGCGTGACGGTCGAAGAACAAGGCGTTGTGTTCCTTAACGTGGATATGCGCAGGAGTCGCTAAATGCGGGAACGCTCGGTAGCCATTGGGTGCGCACTCTTGTGCGCACTGTTCTCCGGTTGCGGGGGTTGTGGTTCCGGGGACGTCATCGCGAAGCTCACACAGGGCTCCGGGACCGTTGACGCCGACGACGCCGCAGCAGGAGACGCGTGGGAACACGCTGACTCCGGTCACGAGTTTCACATCGGAGACGCCGTCCGCACGGGCGCCACTTCGACGGCCTCGGTGACTTTGTCGCGCGGCGGTACGATCCGTATGCGTCAGAACAGCCTGATCCGCTTTCAGCGGTCGCGGAGACCAGGCGGCGGCGTTCAGCTTGGTCTCGATTTCGGTGAAGCGGTGCTCGAGAGCGGCAACCAAGCCATGGAATTCGAAACGCTCTTCGGCGCGGCGCGCATGGATAGCGGATCGACCTTGTGGATTGGCCGTGCCGAGGGCGAAAACGTTCGCTTCGAAGTGCAGGTCGGCTCAGCAACTCTCGAAGCCGCAAGTGGCGACCAGACGCTCAATGCCGGCGACTCATTCGTCGTGGACATTGGCGGTGCCATCGTTGAGGAACACCGTGACGCCGGCATCACAGCCGAGGCAGCGCTTCCAGTTGCTGTGGACGCTGGCACGCCACCGGAAGTTCCGGATGCAGGCCCTGCCGCGCCAACTGGAGCGTATGCGCTCGTAGTTGGTGGTCGTGCTGCACGCGTTCGCACCAACGCAACGGCGGAATGGCAGCCTCTCGCAGTCGGCGAGACGCGCGTGGACGCCGGCGCCCAAGTTGCAGTTGTGTCAGGCGGCACATTGGAAGTAACGGGCACCGAAGGCAGCGCAACCATCCGCGGTGCTTCGCAAGTCACTATCGGCGGCGCGAACGGCGCGCTTGTGGAAGCAGATCGCGGCAACGTGGCGTTCAATACAGCCGGCGGCGACGTCCGCATCCAAGTGCCAGGCGGCTTCATCATCGCCCGCGGCGGTGCAGGAGCCACGGCCGGCACCATCGAGGTTCACGGAGACGCGGGTTCGCGCGTTCGCGTCCAGCGCGGCGAAGCCAACGTGCGGGGCCCCAACGGATCGGCAACCGTTCGTGCCGGGCAGTCGATGCTCGTCCGCGACGCGAACGAGACACAGGCGGAACCAACCCCACCGGCGCCCCGCGATGATCTGGCGGGCATCAATGCCGGCCCGACCGGTGCGAAGATGACCATCGCTGCCGGTGAGAGCCCGACGATCCATGATCCCACGGCACCGGCCGTACTCCGCGTTCGCATTGGTGAAACCTGTTCCGGCGACGCAGTGCTGGAGCTTGGTCGCAACGGCTCGTTTACCCGCCCTGTGCAAGCGCTGGCGGTTGGTGGCACGGCGTCGGTTCTCGTCCCGAACGGTTCGCATCGTTATCGCGTGCGTTGCGCAACGAACCGCACACTCGATGCAGAGCCTCGCGCGCAAGGCTCCGTTCGCGTGCAGCGCGATGCTGGTACGCAGCAGTTGCCGCGCACCGCACCCCGTTCGACAGTCGAGGCTGATGGACGTCGCTACACCGTCCTCTACCAAACCATCCTGCCGGAAATCACATTCCAGTGGCCCCATCCCGCAGAGTCGACTGCCTACGTTTTGACAGTTACCCCTGCGCGGGGAGCAGCAACAACGATTCGTTCGGCGCGCCCGAACACGACCGTTGCATCAGGCCGTCTCGACGAAGGTGACTACACAGTCGCCTGGGCGACCGCTGACGGTGCACATCAGTCGCGTCCGACGACAATGCGCATCGACTTCGACAACGCGACCCCAGTTGCATTCCTACGCAGCCCCGCGGCCGGCGCTGCGATGTCTGGAACCGTGCACGTAGACGGCGGCGTCCAAGAAGGCGCGACAGTTTCAGTCGGGGGCCAAAGCTTGCCGGTCGATTCGTCGAACCGTTTCGTGGGAGATGTGCCCGCGCCGACTAACGGCGAGTGCTTGGCGATTCGCCTCTCGCATCCGCAGCGCGGAGTTCACTACTATCTGCGTTGCCCGCCGGGAGCGGGTCCGTGAAACAGCAAAACGATCCGTCTATCGGCCGCGTCGTTCTCGGACGATATAGGATTGTTCACGGCCTCGCACGCGGAGGCATGGGTGAGATCTACCTCGCCCGTAGCGAAGGCGCCGCAGGTTTCGCCAAGCCCGTTGTCATCAAGCGCATTCTCTCGGAGTTCACGACGGAAGACACCGTCGTTCAGATGTTCAAGCGCGAAGCGCGCATCATGTCGAACCTGCAGCACCCTGGCATCGTCAGCGTGCTCGACTTCGGATACGAAGAAGGCAGCTACTTCATGGTGCTCGAGTACGTGCACGGTTTGCACGCGGGTCGCTGGCGCAAGTTCGTTACGCAGACTCAGCAAGAGTTCCCCGTCGAGCGCGCGATTCAAATCGCCGTGTGCATCTTGGAAGCGCTTCACTACGCGCACACGGTCAAAGGACCCGACGGACGCGAGCTGAAGATCATCCATCGCGACGTGTCGCCGTCGAACGTCCTCATTGACGTTGACGGGCACGTGAAGCTTGCCGATTTCGGTATCGCACGCATGGCGACCAACGACGCCGGCGAGTGGAAGACGAGTGACCTGACGGTCAAAGGTAAGTTTCCGTACTTGCCGCCCGAGATCTTCGCCGGTGATCAGCCAGCACCTCACACCGATGTTTACGCGGTTGCCGTTGTGCTGCACGAGATGATCGCAGGCGCGAACGAGTTCCGCGCTGACAGCGCGTCGGCGACCGTTGGAAAAGTTTTGAGTCACGTGCCGCGGCGTCTCGACGAGCTGCGCTCGGATGTGAGCGCGGCGGTGGCAGATGTTGTTGCCAAGGGCCTGGCAAAAAAGCCAAGCGAGCGTTGGACAACTGCGCAGGAGATGGCGCAGGCATTGCGCAAGGCGCGCGATTTCGACAGTGACGAAGCCGTGAATGAGATCGCGGAGGCTGCGCGGAGAGATTTCAACGACCCGCGCGTGGTCACGGTACTGGGGATCGAAGAGCTTGCCTCGCTCGAAAAAGCTTGGCGCGCGTCCGCACCCAAAGTGCCGAAACCCGAGGGCGCGCCCGATGTCGAGATTGACATCCCGCTCTTCGCATCGACTCGCCCCCCGGCGCTTACGAATTCGAACCCACCTGCCGCAAGCTCCAACGCCCCGACTCGTATTGGCATCACGACAACGTCCGGCACGGGCAAAACGCAGATCGAAGATCCAGGGGCGACGCGCAGGCCTCCGCAGGCGGGCAGGGCGCCGCTACCTGCAGCGCGCAAACCCGAAGAAGCGAAGAAGTCCGTTCCCTGGGTGCTCATCATGCTGGGCCTCGTGGCTGTGGTGGGCGTTGGCCTTGGCGTGTTCGCAGTGTTGCGAACGCCCCCCGCACAGCAAGCCGACAACGGACCCATCTACATCGTGAACGGCGACAACCCTACCGCCGCCGGCACAGGTCCGGGCGCGACGCCTACGCCGCAAGTTGTCCCGGACGCTGGCCCGCCTGCCGTCGTGCAAAATGATCAGCCACGTGATCCAACACGCGTTCGCATCCCGACCAACGGCAACAACAACAACAACCCCACACCTCCGCGCCCGGAACGGATCGAAGCGCCGTTCGCGCGCCGCGGCAGTGAGATCAACGCGTGCTTCAATCAGCACCGCGATTCGATTGAAGGCAACCCGACGCTTAGCGTGCACTTCGACATCGCCACCAACGGCCGCGTCTCGGAGGCCACGCTTGCTCCGGCCGAAGTCGCCGCAACCCCGCTCGGAAGCTGCATTCTAGGAGTGGCGCGCAGCACCGACTTTGGTCCACGCGCAGAGCCCGTCTCGTTTCGCATTCCGCTCGCCTCGCGCCGCCAGCAATAACCGACGCAGCAACGCATCGCGCGTTGGCCACGACGCGCGCAACGATCTGATCGCTTAAGGCGCAGCGCGAAGCGATACGCGGCCGGAAGTGGGGACGTGCTGCGGGGGACGGAACCTCTTGCAGATCCGTGCCTAGGAGCCGTGCAGGCCGGTGGCACGGGCAAGAGGTTCCTCGGCTCTCATGCCAACTCGCGCGTGGTCTCCAGCTTAGCGAGTTGGCATTCGCGACGCCCCCTACGCACATCCCCACTTCCGCCCGCTATTCGCACGCCGGCCAATCGCAAGTTCGCCAAGTGCGTAACGCGTGCGCCGCACGACAAAAGAAAGGAGAAAGGGGACGTTCCCCTTTTTCACTCAGGAGGTTGAACGGAGAGCGGCCGAAAAGGGGAACGTCCCCTTTTCCGCACGACAGCGCGAATAAAGGGGACGTTCCCCTTTTTCACTCAACAGGTTGAACGGAGAGCAGCCGAAAAGGGGAACGTCCCCTTTTCTGCGAGGGGATGTGCGCTAGCGGTCGGGCGAGAGGGGATGCGCGTAAGGGGCGTCTCGAATGCCAAGTGGCAATGCTGGGAACCACGCGCCACTTGGCATGAGAGCCGAGGGAGTCCTTGCCCGCGCCACCGGCCCGCACGGCTCCTAGGCGCGGATTTGCAAGGACTCCCGTCCCCTGAAGCGCGTCCCCTCTCGCCCGGCCGCGTAGCTGGCCGTTCTGATACGAGGAGCGCGTCCCCTCTCGCCCGGCCGCGTAGCTGGCCGTTCTGATACGAGGAGCCCGTCCCCTCTCGCCCGGCCGCGTAGCTGGCCGTTCTGATACGAGGAGCGCGTCACCACTTCTGGCCGCGTATAGTTGCGTCGCTGCGATAGCGTCGACGAAGTGCGAACGCCGCCGCGCGCGGCTGCACTTGGAGCGTTCAGTGCAGCCGGATCTTCCAGGTGGTCGTTTTGTCGCCCACGTAGAGGGTGGCGTCGAGGGTGGCGGTGTCTTGGGGAACGCGGCCTGACCAGTAGCCCGGCCGCATGTCGTCGGTGGTCCCGCCTTCGACAACTAAGCGGACTGCAAGTGGCTCGTTTGCGTATACGGCCAACACGCCTCCGTCGAAGAGAACTGCTTCTGCGGAGAGCGCCTCGCAAGTTCCGACGCTGTGACCTTCCGTAGGACTCAGCATCGGTGAGAGATCAGCGGCAGCGGCGCGCAGCGAAATCCCTGCCGGTTCACGCACGCGCTCGAGCAGTGACAAGTCTGCGGCGCAGGACGCGCATTGCAGAACATGCAGAGCGACTGACGCGGCGCCGAAAGCATCGGGCTTGCCCCGGGTCATCGCGACCAGCTCGCTCGGACCCGGATGCGTAAGATAGATTGCTGCCCCGTCACGCCCATTGGCGGGTGCCGTGCCTGCCAAGAACGCAAGCCCGCGTCGTGCGAGCGGCAACACCAGTGCGAGAGCCTCGGCCTCTTCGTCGGTTCGCCCGCCCGCCTGCAACAGGGCTCTGCGTCCCAGACGCGCAAGCGCGTCGCGATCCGCCTTCCTTACTTCGCTGAGCTTCGCAAGCGCCTCGCTTACGCACACGAGGGCGAGCGCTTCGTAGATGGCCGACGGCGGCTGACCCTCCTTCCAGTTGAGTGCTTGTGAAATCGCCTTATGAAAAAAGTCTTCGAATTGTTCAGTCATAGAATGACCTCAGCCTCGTGGTGAGGCTCTGCCCTAATGCCAGGGACGCTAGGTGCGCTTGATGGACTGACAGGGCCTTCATTTCACGCGTTCCCGTCGTCCTTCGCTTCGCCTTTTCGCCGACTATTGCGCGCTTTTCCGGCATCAGCGCGGCGCTCGTCCATGAGAGCCCGCAGGGTCTCAATCACCAAGCTCCGATCGTCATCGTCCGGCCACGCATCGAGCGTATCGCGAATTACGGCGCGGCCGCGTTCGACCCACTTCGATATCAGATCTTTCGACGGTGGCTCGGTCAAAGCCAGCTCGCGCACGATCGCATCCGAATCGAGTTCGTAAACTAAACGTAAGAACGCAGCTCTAGCCCAGGTCCTCCGCAGGTGGCGCCTCGCGCTATCCCTTGGGATCGTGCGCATTAGCTCTTCGTCTACACGCACGAAGAGCTCGTCCGCAAACGCGTTCAATGCCGCCACGGAAGGTGCCTCTGGTGCGGCGCTTAGCAATTCCACCGATGGCTGCGTCTCATCGTCGCCACGAGCGCGATCGAGATTCTGCGCCACCGGATCGCGTGCGCTTTTGCGTACTTGATCGATGTGCTTGCGTGTGTGGACAGTTTTGACCCACCGGACTGCTTCACCTGCAGTCTGGCCTGCGAACGAAGCTATCGCGCGTGAGATTCGCAGAAGAGTTTCCTGCTGCGCATCTTCGTCGAGCGGTCTTATCGTCCCGACGAATTGAAAGACCACGCGCCACGCGAGATCGTGCGTGCGGCTGTGACGATCGCTTCCGCCTCGAAGCTCATCGAGAGCGACGTAGAGCGCGTCGCCGTGGTGCGCTTCGCGTCGTTCCACTCTCGATCAGCGAAGGAGTTGTTCGAGCAGGCCGAGGTTCTCGCGCTCGTCTTCTTTGACCTGGCCATCGGCCATGATCATGCCGCGGACGGCGTCGACGAAAAGCTTGCGATGCGCCTTCGGGATATCCGACGGATCGACTTCTTCGGCGCGCGGCGGCACTTCGAGCCAGCCTTCGACTTCCTTGCGCTCATCCGGGGTGAGCGAGAGGCGGCGCATCAAGCGCTTTACGTAAGCGCGCTCCGGCTCTTTGATTTCGAGGTCCGCCCAGGCAAAGGAGCAGACAAACTTCATCAGACGCATCCGGTCGTCAGAGTTGAGCGAGGTCGGCATGGCCCTACGGTATCAGAGGGTTTGCCCGGGCTGTCAACGCACGCCTGCATCTACGGGCGTTTCCGTAAGATTGCCGAAGGTCCGCGCCGCACAACTGCCGGTAGAGTCGCTGGTGAGGTGGGAGGTGACCCAAAGACCGCTTATCGCGGCCACAGCCAGTCCCAAGATTAGCCGTACTAGAAAGCGCTTATCGCGTTTGAACGCATGTTCTTCGAGATCGGCCATTTCGATGCGCAGCATGCGGGAGCTTTGGGGGCTCTGCAATCGCCGTTGCTGTTACCGGCCAACGGCGTTACAAAGCCCTCGCGCAGTAGTGGCTTAGGTATTGAGAAATCGGCGTTTTTTCGCCGGAGGATTTTCGGATGAGCACAACGTTGGCAATGCCGCAGCTCGGCGAGAGTGTCGTCGAAGGAACCGTCGGCAAGTGGCACGTGCGCGAGGGCGATCGCGTCGAAAAAGATCAGGACGTCGTCGAGATTCTTACCGACAAGTCCGACAGCGTGATTCCGGCGCCCGCAGCTGGCGTGATCACCAAGATTCTCGCCGCCGAAGGCGCGACCGTGAAGGTCGGGCAGGCCCTTTGCGAAATCGACGAGAACGCTTCGGCCGCAGCAGCCCCGCGGGCAGCAGCTCCCGCAGCGACGCCCGCAGCTGCGCCGGCGGCGCAAGTTTCGTCTGGCGCTTCGTCTGGCGCCGCAAGCGCTGACGTTCGCAGCTCACCCTCGGTGCGCAAGCTCGCGCGCGAGAACGATGTCGACCTCGGCCGCGTGACGCCCAGTGGCGAGCATGGCCGCGTCACGCACGACGATGTTCTTCGCGCAGCGCAAGGCGTGCCCCCAACATCGAATGGCGATCCCGCTCCTGCGCGCGGCACCTCACCAGGCGGGTTTCCCGCGCCCGTGCCGTTCCCGCCCTCACAGTCTTCGGCTGGTGGAGCGGCAGCTGCCGCCGGTCGTCCGCTTGCATTCCAGGTTCCTGCGTACATCCCGAAGCCCGGTGACGAAGTCATCAAGTTCTCGCGTCGTCGCCGCATCATCGCCGACCATATGGTCTACTCAAAGCTCACGTCGCCGCATGTGGTGACCGTGGCCGAATGTGATTTGCATCGCACGAGCGTCTTGCGCGACACGCACAAGGCGGAGCTCAAGAAGGAAGGCGTCAACCTAACGTTCCTGTCGTTCGTCGCGGCGGCAACTGCGCGCGCACTTCGTGAAAATCGCGGCGTGAATGCCCGCGTTCTCGACGACGCATTCGTGCTTTTGCGCGACATTAATCTCGGCATCGCCGTCGACACGCCGGATGGCCTCGTCGTTCCGGTCGTGAAGGGGGCGGGCGAGCTCACCGTTCGCGGCCTTGCGCGCGCCATCGACGAAATCGCCAAGAAGGCACGCGACGGAAAGCTCGCGTCGGATGATCTCGCGGGCAAGACCTTCACGATCAGCAACCCCGGTTTGAAGGGCAACCTCTTCGGCGGAGCCATCATCTCGCAGCCGAACGTCGGCATCCTGCGCATCGGCGAGATCCAAAAACGCGTTGTCATTGTCGAGCACGACGGCGAAGACCTGATGGCCATCCGCCCCGTCATGCACATGGCATTGAGCTATGACCATCGCATCGTCGATGGCGTGCTCGCAAACTCCTTCCTCTATCGCGTAGTCGAGCTGCTCGAGTCCGCAGACTTCGTCATTTAGAACGCACGCCGCCCGCAGCTCGATACGTTCGCTCAGGGAACGTATACAAGCGTGTATGTCGCGAGGCTGCTCGGAGCGCCGTCGATGATCACGCTGTAGCGCTCGGACATTAGGCCGCTCACGTCGAGTGACGCAGTGCCGCCGCCTCCTCCGCCCGAGCCGGTGGTGCAGCCAACTTCGCTCGCCGCGGTGCAAGTCGGACGCCTCACGTAAAGGGTGGGGCGGAAATCTCCGCTCGCGGCATCGAACGATGCGCTGCCGTCGCTTGGCATGCTGAACGCCGCCACGGCTTCGCGCCCGGACGCCCCTGACTCGGCGCACTCGCCCGAGTACAAGTCCGAGCTAAGCAGGCCGCCGCTCCACCCGAGCATCAAACCGCCGCTCGAGATGTCGATCGGCGACCCGATGCAGACGTCGGCCGCAGCGCTCGTGACACGCACGTCGAGTTGGTAGGTGCCGCTCGAAGCGTCCCCTGAGTACGCCTTGACGAGGATGTAGATGCGCTGGCTCAACACCGGTGGGCGCGGCCCGGCACGGTGGAGGAATATTCGGCTCTGCATGACCGTCGGCGATACGTCATCGCTGCACGCATCTTCGAACGCGTGGACATCGCATTCCGTTCCTACCGCGAGCGTCGTGTCGAAGGTGCTTCCGACGGTCTCAATGACCACGTCCGAGATTGACGTCAGATCGATGTAGTACACGGCATCGCGGCCGTTGCCGTCCGATGATGCGCAGCGCACGTCTTCGTCATTGGAGAAGTCGGCGATATTGCCGCTCACGTGTCCGTGTCCGTCCGAATCAATGGTGACCGGCCACAGGGCGTCGCACGACTCGGGGCGGTCGCTGCATCCTTCGTCGGTCTCCCCATCGCAGTTGTCGTCCTTCGCGTTGCAGATCTCCATCGCGCCGGGGTGGACATTTTCATCTGCGTCGTCGCAATCAGTCCCAGCGCAAGAACCACCAGGAATCGTGTGTGCCGCATATGTATCGCCGTCGCCATCGTGCGGGACGTTAACGCACATGTTCATTTCATCGGAGCACGCTGTGTCTGTGCACGGATCGGTATCCGCGTCGCACACGCGCGGTGCACCGCCAACACACCCCAGGGAGGCGCTGCAAACTGCGCCTGGCATGCAGAAGCTCGAGTCGCACATGGAGTTGTCGGGCGCGAACACGCAGCCCTGCGCGTCGTGACCAGTCTCCGTTGGATCGCAGCTGTCCGCAGTGCACTCGATCGAGTCGTCGCAAAGCCCGTCGTTGGCCACGTGCGAGCACGCATTGGAAGTTTCGTTGCACGAGTCTACGGTGCAATCGAAATCATCCGCGCACTGCGGCGCAGTGCCAGTAATGCACCCGGTGCCGCCGCCCGCGGGATCGCACGTCTCGACGCCGTTGCAGAACGCGTCGTCGTCGCAGTCGCCGTTGGTAGTGCAATGATACGGGACGCATCCGCGCCCTCGATTGCAGCGTTCGCCTTCGCCGCACAGCGCGTCGTTCGGCTCGTGGTTACACTCACCTGCGTTGCAGGTGTCAGCCGTGCACGCGATGACGTCATCGCATCCCCCGGCGCAATTGAGATACATGTCGCCAGTGGCCATGTCGCGATCGCTGCCAAGGTCGCGCTCGAGCCCGCCATCGACGTCGCTTGGGTTGCCGAGCCGCGATTCATCCGGATTGACGAGCGCACTACATCCGCTCGCGATCAGCGCACACGCAGCCAAAAGGTAGATTGTTCGCATCAGAAGCTCCCCCGTACCGTCACTCCTGCAGAATCCTGCGAAAACATCGGCGCGGCGACGACGCGAGCCTGCTGCTGGTCTGGGTGATCGTCGCCACTCAAGAAGAACATCGTTACCGCAACGCCAACACCGATTGCGCCCGCGATGCCAAGTACGTCCGTGACGGTTGCCAAGGTGTTCGCACGGCTCGCGTCCGAATGGCCGGCGCGAATGGCTGCATTGCGCTCGGCCTCAGACAGCGAGGTGTCGTTCGCGCGCGCGACGTCTTCGTCGAAGTCTGCGTTCGCGCCGCTTGCCATCGCGCCTGTGATGCAAGCGATGACAATGGCGCCGGCGGACACGCCGCCGACGATCCACGTTGTGGTCGTCATGTGTAGGCCGGTGTTCCGATCGTTCTCGGCCTGCTCCAGCTGATCAGCGTTGGGGGTGCGAGTTTCGCTCGTAATCGTGGCGTCTGGCAGGTCATGCGTCGTCACGCCGTTGTCGCCCCGCGACTGGCCCGGCGTTTGACCCAGCGGATTCTGTGCAGGGTTCGTCGCGATGGTGGGCTCAGCTCCGCGCTCAAGACGCAGTGCAAGGTCAGCGCCGTGTCCGCCTTCGACTTCAATCGTGCGGGCCTCGCTGCGATAGCCGTTCAACGTAACCGTGATGTGATGCGTGCCGGCCGTCAGCGTGACTGGTTCGAGA
The DNA here is from genome assembly GCA_016712745.1 of Sandaracinaceae bacterium. GTDB lineage: Bacteria > Myxococcota_A > Polyangia > Polyangiales > JADJQN01 > JADJQN01. Next base: position 166,256 of record JADJQN010000003.1, on the reverse strand, counting down.
ACCGGAGCGCGACGCTCTTCCGTGTCATCAATACGAACCGTGGCGCCATCGGGCGCGATGCGAAGCGTGAGCTGGCCGACGCGTTGGCGCAGCGCGACAAGGGCGGTCTCGACCTCACGACGTTGTTGAGCCGGCGCGTTGCGACCGCTCTCGGAGAGGTAGTGCTCGAAATGGAAGATCGCTTCGACCGGACGGTTCAAGTGGTCGTAGCAGTTGGCCATGTTCACACGCACGGTCGGGTGCGGACGCAAGCGATAGGCTTCTTGGAACGACGCCAGCGCTCCTGTGTAGTCGGAAGCGCCGTAAAGCTCGACACCGTGGTTGAAATTTGCGCGCGCCTGCTCGACTTCAGCATCTTGTGCGAGCGCGATGCCTGCACCCAAGGTCAGGGCGAAAAAAAGCCCTGCCGCAAGCATGTGACGAATCATGAAAACCCTCCTAAAAGACCAAGTCGCGAAGAGTGAAAGCTTGACCCGCCTGGGTCAACACGTCGAATTGCTGGCCGAATTTTAGCCCCGCTCTTGACAGCCGCCCCCACAACAGTCACCAACAACCCCGTAATCGCGCGAGAATGGCGGAATTGGCAGACGCGCTGGACTTAGGATCCAGTGGGGTAACCCGTGCAGGTTCGATTCCTGTTTCTCGCACTGCTGAATGATCTCAGCGTGTTCGGCGGTGGACGGCGTTGCCCGCGCCAGACCCGGTTTTGGATCCGTGGCCCGTTGGTGGCCCGATAGAACATCTGCGAACACACGTTCGGCCGCGCGCTTGTTCGCGTGCACGTAGATCGCCGTCGTCGTCACGTGCTTGTGCCCGGCGATGTAGCTGACGCCGGCGAGGTTCGTTGTGTGCTCAAGCATGTTGGTGATACGCGCATGACGGAAGTCGTGGTTTGAGACGTGCTTCGCGACATCGGGATCGAACCCAGCTTTGATCGCTGCCTTCTGAAGATGGTCACGCCCATCGAACTTGCCGAAGATCAGGCCTTTCTCGGGGCATACGCTGTCGAGTGCCGCACGTGCGAGGTCTGTAAGGGGCAGTTCACGCCCGTATCGCGACTTGTCGATCTCGGCGCGGATCCGAAGCGTGTTGCGGCCGACATGGTAGTCATCGGGCGCGCGAAGACTCGCAAGCGTGCTTCGCCTCAACCCCAACTGCGAAGCCACCGCATAGAAGGCCTTGATGGCGTGGCCCGCTCGCGTGCGATCGGGTAGGGCCCAAAGGATCAGATCGACTTGATCGTCGACGAGGTCGACGCGCTGTTGCTTCCGCGCGCCCTGTTTCCACGGTACACCGCCGCGCTCTTTCGGCGGATTCGAAATCTTCGGCACCTCGTCGAGGTACTCGTGCACCTTTGCCCAACGCAGAAACCGTCGCAGCGTTGCCAGCTCCTTGTTCACCGTCGAGCGCAAGACTTCAGCGAGTCGTTTTCGATGTACCGCTCGTAGCGAGAGCCGATTTGGTCGAGCGTGCCGAAGAACGGGATGAGATGTGATTTTGCGTGACCGACGAACATCTCGATCGTCGTTTCGTCCGGGTCGGGCGCCGTAAGGCTAACCAGCCACTTCGCGAAGAGGTCATCGAGCGGCAGTGCTCTTACTCGTCGGTCGATGGCTCGCTTCCCGAAGACGACTTCTTGGTAGATCTCGCTCGCCCTGACCTTAGCCGTTGCCGCATCTCGCGTTCGCGTGGATCGATGACAGCGACGACCACCTTGCCGGAACCGGCAAAGCCATACGCCGCTTCGTTCGTCTTGTTCGAGGGTCCAACCTTCTGACTTTCTAGCCATGCATCCACATCCTTCCTTTCGTATCGCACAGACGCGTTCACGGGAACGCGCGCAATCTTCTTAGCCACATGGCGATCGAACGAACTCTTCGATAATCCGAGGTATGCAGCGGCCTCATTGGCGCTAAGTAGCGATCTCGGAAGTCCCCGCAGCGCACGCGCGGCTGCGGTCCTGTCGAGCACGGACGGCGTCAGCGAAGGGCTCGCACGCGGCTGCGCGTCGCGATCGAGGCGGTCAGCGATGCGTTCCAACGCTGCCGCGATCCGTGCTGCCGCATCTGCGCTCATGACGCCTCAGTTCGTCGGCGGCCGGTCATTCGAAGGGAAGCGGCGTCTGCGCGGTGTCGTCCGCGTCCGTCATTCGAGAGATGCAGATGGGCTTCTGCCCACCCACGCGGGGGAGAAACTGTAGTTTGATCCCGACAGCAGCCAAACCGTGTTCAATGCGCTTGATGCGAACGGAGAGGCTGTTGGACGCCTGCGGCCACGCTCTACTTCTTGCGACCTCTTCGCCCACCTCACGTGACAGGAGATGATGAAGTTCGCTCATCGTGCCGGACCAAGTCCCCTCTCTGTCGGCGAAGGCACGCAGTGCGGCGACGACCACGTCCGCGTCGTTTGCGCGTTCGGTCGCTTCTTGATGGTTTGCTCGGTGTGCGGCGACGAATGACGCGGGGTCCCAGCCAAAGGCTGCGCTCGCCGCCAAACCGAGGATCGTGAAGTCGTGCATGCGGGCGATGGGCTCGACGTCAGAGAAGGTGTCAGCGTTGGCGAGCGCGCATGAGAGCCCGTCCAACAATGCACCGAGAATTCGTGGACGAGCCAGTTCAAAGTCAGCGGCGAGCGTCTTCGCGGACCTCCGATTCTTGTTGGTAATCGAAGGAAGAGTGAGGACAAGTGTGCGGTCCGCGAGGTCGTGACGGACGGCGACGTCGTCGATTCCGTTGATGACGATCGGGCGTCTCAGCTGAACGACAAACTCTTCGCCGTTGGTGTAGAGCAAGCGTTTTGCAAGTCCACCGCCCGTCGAGATCATGCATATGGCGTCCGACATTGGATTGCTCACGCCCGACATGTTGTCGAAGCAGACGAGCCAACTGTGCATTGCTGTGACGAGTAGATCGTCGACGCTGTGAGCGGCGAGTCGAAGATCTGCTCTGTTTGGATCAATCAGCATTCGCGCGTTTCGCACGAGCGTGCTCTTCGCGGAGTCGTTCGGCCCATGCACGGCGAGGACAGGGAAGGGCACCGAAGTCCGCATCGTCGCGAGGAGAAAGACGACGAACAACTTCCACTGTTGCTCATCCGGCAGGTTTACGTGGCTTCGTAGCTCATTGATGGAGCCTCCGCGCTCCGGGGTCGGCAACGCACGCATGGCGGGTGGGCGACGAAACATGACCGGGGAGTTGTCGACGATGCGCCACCCCGCCGCCGTTACTTCGACGACTCGCCAAAGTTCGTCAGCAAGATCGAGATAGATCGCGCCGTCCACCTCCGCTACACGCAAATACACGCTGCGTTGCTCACCTTCATACCGAGCGTGCGCCGCCAGCAACAATGTGGCAGTTGTCAGCACGTCTGGTGGGGCCGCTTTCTTGTGGCGCTCGTAGAGGCGGCGTGTGAGTAGCTCGCGGAACGACGAACCCGCGACAGGATGGATCTCGAAATGATTCGCGACTTGTACCTGCGCGTAGGCGTCCTCCTGGTCGTGAAAGAGTTCGATGCCGTCCGCACACTCGATTAGTAGTTCGCTCACATTCGGTTTTGACGCACGAGCCGCCGGTGCTTTCTTGAATGCGCGTGTGACCTTCTTCCGTGCCTCGTTTCGTGGGAACGGAGGTTTGCAACGGCCGGCCGCTTCGATGACCTCATCCTCTACCTCAGCGCGATCACCTCCTTCATCGCGGCGAATGCATGCAAATCGAAACAGAAACGCGTCGCGGTTCCCTTCTTCGACGCCTGCTTCAATCGCGGCAAGGACATCTTCGTCGGTGAACGCCGCCTTTCCGCGAGACGCGTCCGATTCGTCCAGACACATCGCCAGTTCGACCTGTGCGACCTCGTATCTTCGCTCCGCATGCAGTTCGACCAAGCGAACCGGCACGACCGGCTCTTGCTTCAGATTGTTTGTTCCGGGAACCCTCAGGATGCGCGGCAGATCACTTGTGTCGTCGAACTCCCAGCCGCGCTCGCGCCCACGCGCGATGATGTGGCGCTGAAACGATTTACTCAGCCGGGTTGCGTGCGCGAGCGTTGCAGGGCGAGTGAGATCCAACGCCTTGAGGAGGAGCCAGTACACGTGGAACCCATGTCCGCTCCGGACGATGATCGAAGGCGCGAGGGGAAGTTCGTTGAGAAACGCGATGACCTCGTCCTCGGTCAACGGCAGCGTGGTCTTGCGGTGTGCAGAATTGAAGATGTCAGCGTCGAACCAGAGCGCGGGTAAGCTCGCAAGTTGGCTCTGTGTGCCGCGCTGAATGCTTCCGAAGTTCTCGCGCCGTGTTGCGACACCTATGTAGGTGTCCTCGGTTGCACCCAGCGTCTTTATTAGGGCGGTCGCCGCAGGGAGCTGGTCGGTTGCAAAGTACTGCGACGTCTTCGTCGCGAGGCGCCAGACGTTCACGAACCCTGGAATGCCTGCGAACATGGCGGCGAGGAAAGGAGGAATCTGAGCTGAGTTGGATTCGTCGGGACTATCGGTATGATGATCTTGGGGCGGCGACAGTGACATTGTCGTTTCCTTGCGAAGCCGTGCTTTGGCGAGCGCGGCTTTGCTGTTTCGGGTGGAAGAGCTTCCAGACGTCTCGTTCGAGCAGGACGACCCGGCCGCGAATGTGCGTGCAACGCACCTCGCCAGACCGGATCAACCGATCGAGGGTTCGCACCGACACACCAATGTGGGCTGCTGCCTCTACTCGACTAAGTGTCTTCACCGGTCCGAGCTGGCCACGAGTTGACCTGGGCGGTCACCGGACAAACTGAAACTATTTGAGAAGCGTTTGTCCGCTAGCGTTTCGCCGTGTGGCGCCGACGTTGCCGTCGTTTCTTGTACGTGTCGACTCGCGTCGCAAACTTCATCTCTGTCGCCGCGGTCGTGTGCAATCCCCTCCGTGACTCTGTACCGAAGAACTCGCCGCAGCGCATTGCCAGATCAATGAGCTTGTCGTGGTTGCCGTCGATGGTGCCGTCGATCGATCGCTCCGCCACAGCGTAGAAGAGACCGATTGCGAGGTCTGTGAGTTCTGCTTTGTCCGCTTTCCTCTTGCTGCTCGCCGGTTGCAGTGCGGTGGAGAGGAGGCGCTCGATGACCTTCTCTAGAGACTTCAGGTCACGAGTGAGGGGACGTTCGGACTCATCCATTAGAACGTGGACCGCACGCTGGAAGTCCCGAACTGCGTCCGCGGCCCACAGTCCACCGAACGGGCCGATCGGAAGGGATTCAAATGGTGTTACTGCGGCCACGGCGAACCGACGGCAGATCCTCGCCAAGTCCGAGGCGGGCACTGGTTCGAAGAGAAGTACGAGCCTCGTTGGCAGATGCGCTCGTTCGTTCGCGGGGTCCAAGGCGCCAAAGAACTTGGGCAGCACTAGGCCTTCGACGGCCAGGTGTTCCGTGAGCGCGGCTGCACGCTTTTGAATTCTGCTGCGAACACTGGCGACTGCGCGTCCGTAGTCTGCGGCGTCTGCCTTATCGAGTGCGGTTGGGATGTCGGTCGCATCGGTCCGATCGATCGGTCCGATCTGACGCGCCGCTTTCTTTAATTTGCGAATGAATGCCGCCGTCGCTCGGGCTTGCGTTGCTCCCGGCACCCGCTCTTGCTTCGTAGCCTTGCCCGTCGGCGTGAGCTTCCGGATCGGACGTCGGGAGCGAGCTTTCGTCGCGGGGCGCTTTGTCACCTCCGACAGGATATCGGCTTTCGACGCGTCTGCGCACCGGCGTGAGATTCACCATGAAAACAAGTCGATTGCGTCGGAACTGATCGCTATTGGTTCAGATCGCGGGGTTGGCGGTATTGGAGGTCGCCGGGTCATCACCGTGTGGCTGGCCGCGATGCGGCGTGCGGGTGATATCTGATCGCTAAATGGCCAGAGATTTAGAGCCCGACAACGCCTCGTCCGGCAGTCGCAACGCGGGGCATTCGCAGGGGGGCCCATGAACACCGACGATTTCTCGTTACTACAATATCGAGCTTTGGGACGCCACGCGCGGATGAGACTGTTGCCGACCTACGATCGTGTCTTCGGCGGTCTGCCCGCGCGCCGGACTGATCGAGATACGGGTTCCTCCAATAGCGCCGCGATGCGGTCCCCGAGCCCGTTCGCGATCTCGACTAGCGACCGGATGGAGAGGTTCTCGCGACCGGCCTCGATACGCTGGAGGTACTCGGACGTCACGCCCAGGCGCTCCGCAAGTGCGGCCTGCGTCCATTCGTGAGCCCGCCGATGTTCCGCGACTCGGCGACCGATGTTCCGCATGACTCGTGAGGGATCTTGGGCGCGCACGTGCCGCAAAGGCTGGTCGCCTCATGCGGTTGCTAATACCCACCTCGTAGTGACCGTTTGGGCTTCATCCTCGGCGGCATCGCTGGATATGTCGTCACTGCCCGAATGTCCGAGAATGATGGCAATCTCATGGTCGGCGTGTTCGTCGCATTGGCGGGGATGTCGATCGGAGTTGCGGTGGGGATCAGCCGTGCCTTCGCCTTGAAGGCACGCGCGCAACCCGCGCTTTGCCTGGCGCACATCGAGGAAAACACGCGGGCGCCCGGTCAACCGTCGAGACATTGAACTCGCCCTCGACTTTCGCGGACCGAGTCTGTCGCTGTCGCTGTCGTGGTCGATCGGATCGATCCGACCGATCAGCTTGAGGCAATCGGCACTTCTTCATGCAAACCGCTGCCGTAACCGCTTGTGGATTACGTAAACACGAGGGGAGTGCGCCTAGTATTTCGTTTGCATAAAGGATTACTAAACGATACTTTGTGCATGTGATATTACGAGGTACAGCGAAGAGGGGTACTCGTGTTTCGCGTGCCGATCCTCCGCGTCGAGGGGCCCTCGCCCTCTATATAGACGGCCTCCAGTCCCAGGGTCGCTACTCGTTTCGTAGTGACGTGGCACGTCGCGCGCTCGGCATCTCTGCCGCCGCATTCAAGCTTGCAGCGCAGCGCCTCGTCGCCAAGCGCCGCCTCTGCATGCCGCGCCGAGGCTTCTTCGTGATCATACCGCTGGAGTACGCGTCGGTCGGCGCGACGCCACCGTCGTGGTTCATCGACGAGCTGATGAAATTCCACGACGCTGCGTACTACGTGGGGCTGCTCTCGGCGGCAGCGTTGCACGGCGCGGCACACCAACAGGCGCAAGAGTTCCAGGTCGTGACGGACCAACTCCTGCGACCGACGACGGCCGGACGCGCGCGACTTCGGTTCTTCCAGAAGCGAACGGTTGCGGCGACGCCCATCACGGAGTTACGCACGGAGACGGGCACGATGCGCGTATCGACGCCCGAAGCTACGGCGTTCGACCTCGTCCGGTATGCTGATTCCATCGGCGGCCTCAACTCAATCGCTACAGTCCTGGGAGAGCTTGGCGAGAAACTGGATACGCGTAGGCTCGCGAAGGTAGCAGAGAACGTCGAGCTTGGTGTGGTGCAACGGACGGCCTTCCTCCTGGAACGCCTCGGGCACAGCGCAAAGCTCGGGTCGACGGCGCGTTGGGTGGCTTCCAACCACCCGCGCCCTGTGTTGCTCGGGCACCGAAACGGCATCACGACTGCCGTTGCCGATGCACGATGGCACGTGGTCGAGAACGAAGTGGTTGAGGCCGACGAATGATCCCGCGCGCAAACATCACCGCTTGGCGCGGCCAGGCACCTTGGGTCACCGACGCACAAGTCGAGCAGGACCTCGTTATCTCGCGTGCCATTATCGAGATCTTCTCCGATGCCACGCTTGCCGGCGCGCTCGCGTTTCGTGGGGGCACCGCGCTGCACAAGCTATTCTTCAAGCCCGCACGTCGGTACTCCGAGGATATCGACCTCGTGCAGGTTCGTGCGGAGCCCATGGGGCCGGTCATGACGGTGCTTCGCGAGCGGCTCGATCCTTGGCTCGGACGACCGACGTGGAAACAGTCCGAAGGGCGCGTGAGCCTCACATACCGTTTCGAGTCTGAGGGGCTGCCAGCGACTCGCATGCGCCTCAAGGTGGAGATCAACACACGCGAACACTTTGCGGTGCACGGCCATATCCGCCATCGTGCTGTCGTTGAGAACCCGTGGTTTACAGGTGAGGCCGACGTCGTCACATTCGAGCTGGCGGAGTTGCTCGCGACAAAGCTTCGGGCGCTCTATCAGCGAAAGAAGGGACGCGACCTGTTTGATCTCGCGGTCGCTCTTGAGACGCATGCGCAGCTCGACTGCGCGAGTATCGTGGAGTGCTTCGAGGCGTATATGAAACACTCTGGCGCTGTCGTATCTCGTGCGGAGTTTGAAGCCAACCTCGCGGGCAAGGAAGCGGATACGGGCTTCATGAGCGACATGCGGACGTTGCTGGCCGTCGCGCTACCGCCTGCATCCGATTCGGATATTGCCTCGAATACCGAAGGCGTTTCCACATACGACGCGCGTGAAGCGCTACGCCTCGTGCGTCGGGGGCTGATCGCAAGACTTCCAGGTGAACCCTGGAGGGGCAGGGCACCGGCCTGATCGACGCGAGTTCACGCCGCACAATATCCAGGTCCGCTCTGCTCGCGTCCGCGCGCGAGTATCTTCGCGACGGTCCATGGATGCCATCTGCCGCCGCGCTTCGTAGGCCACGCTTCGAAGGCCATCAGTATCGCGATCGCGGTGAAGCCCATCCCCCGATCGTTGAGTTTCCAGATGCGCGATATCGTCGTTTGCTCATCGGCGTCCCGCACGAAGCGCTTGCGACCGGCAGTATCGTGATCATCCGTCCGCACCCAACCGATCGGCTCGCCACCTAACGTTGCACCCTCCATCCGGATATGAGCGAGAGCTGCTGCGGTCCTTTCCGATATCAAGTTCCTCTCCATCTCGGCGACGCCTGCGAGCATCGTGAGGAACATTCTGCCGACCGCAGTCGTTGTATCCAGTTTCAGATCTACGAAGTGAAGTGCGATATCGCGATCACGCCACTCGGCCGTCGTAGTGAGTGCGTCGATGGCGGATCTCCATGCTCTGTCGAGCTTCGTCACGACGACCGCGGATATCTCGCCCGCTCGCAGACGTGCGACCAGCTCCGCGCCCTGCGGCCTATCCGCGAGCGGAACGGACGCGGATACTCCGGCGTCGATGTAGATATTGCCGAGGACAAGCCCCTCGGCGTTTGCGTATCGAGTGATAGCGGCCTGCTGCGCGTCGATCGAGATTCCGGATACAGCCTGCTCATCGGTTGAGACCCTGGCGTATCCGGCAACTGTTTTGGGACACTGAGTTCTGCGGGTGCGGCGTTTCATGAATATCCTCCGACGCGGCATCGCGTCTTTGGAGATACAGATAAGGACAGGCACCAGCCGGATACGACGTCGGCGACCACGAATCGTCATGCAGAGGTCGATACTGGATACGGGCGTGCAGTATCCTTCAACGAAACGGTCGTTTCGTTGAAGCCGTCAGGTCGTCGAGGGGCGATCACGTCGGTGGCCTGGGGTCAGCGGCCTTCAGGAGGACGCCGTGGCGCGCGTTTGCGAGCCGGCGGATCCTGTCGCTTGGGTAGATTCACAACGACCGTCAGTCCCCCCTTCCGCCGATCGTTGCTCCGCTCTTCGACCCCGATGCCAATGACGAGGTAGATGACGGCCGCCCGCGCCAGCCGAAAGAGCGTGAGCGTGCTGGCGACGAGGCTTGGGAACTCGATAACGTGCGCTCCAAGCTCGGAAGCTCTCTCCGGCAGTCCAACCTCAACCACTTTGCTGTGCTTGTGTTCGAAGCAGTGCCTAAGGTCAGCGAGTTTCCGCGCTTCCGGATCAAGCGCAGGCGGGAGTCCCGTGGCGTCCTCGTGTAGGTCCCGTGACAACCAGAAGAGGCCGCGAAGTCCCCAGTTCGTTTTGTCTCGAAGTTCGGGTCGGAGTCCGTTCTTTGCCTTCCCACCGACATACCAGAGCTTGCGAAACGAAACGTCGTACTTCTTGCTGTCGAGTACGAGGTAGTCGTTCAAGAGAAACGCGACCTTGTCGAATATCGAGTACGCGCTCCGGTACGCTGCCTTGACTCGCTCAACACGAAGCTCGTGCAGGGTGGCGGTCATGCTCTCCACGTTCTCGACGATATGCGTTTCACGATCCGAATAGTGCGGACTTCGCGACCGAAGGCCCTCGTAGAGTATGAAACGTGCGGAGCAATACTGTTGTTTGATCTCGTTCACAAACTCGATCGGCATTGGGACCGTGGGTGAGCGTGTGGTGAGCGTTGGGCAGTTCAACGTATCTCGACCGGCGATTGCCGCCGACGAGACATCGTTCATTGGGTTCAGGAATAGCCGCTCTCGTAGTGCCCATCGGCGGTAGCGTTGCTCCGATGGCGTCCAATCCGCCGAACCATCGTCGAACGCTGGCTCGGGCCCGCGCACACTCGGCATCTCCTGCTCCAACTTCTGCTGCTGGTTGCGGAGATTCACCGCCACTCCAGCCTCAAGGGGCATGCGCAGAGCACTGCTCATGTCCTGCCACGCTCGCCGCGCGAGAACGAGACTTTGCCCTTCATCATGGTAGTGCTGAGCGTAGGCTCGGAAGGCGACGGCGCGATTGGCGAACGCGATGCCGAACTCAGGCACCACCGCTAGGGCGTCATCAAAGCGAGCAACGGCTTCGATCGGACGTCCAACGTTGTTCAGTAGGTTGCCCAGGTTAGTAAGGATCTCGGCCCGTCTCTGGCGAGCGAGAAGCCCAAAGCTCTTCTCGCGCATTGCCGACCGAAGATGGCGGAGGGCGCTCTCGCTGTCCACATCAAGCCACGCCCAGTGCTGCGCAGCTTGCGTCCTCAGCAGCCGCTCGCGATCGGTGCGCGCATTTGCGAGAAAGTAGTGGAGGGTTGCCGCGTCGGCCGACGCTGGCGACGTGTCGAGAAGGTCTTGCCCCAGGCGGAGCGCAAGCTCGTTGGCCTCGCGATCATCCTTCTGCGCCGCGTCGTCAATGAGGCGACCGAGAAGTGCCAAAGCCTCTGCGATTGGGAGACCTCGCAAGGATCTGGGCGGAGAGTCATTCATCGGGCGTTGCGTGAACGCGTTGCAGGTGGGGCACGAGACGCAGGCTGCCATCTCGGCGTTTGGCGCACCAGGGCGCTTCGACCCCGCAGTCGTCCGAGACATCCCGCCGCTGGACAACGCGTAGTTTCGCGCACCCGCGGGAGTCCGAACTCGCGATCGCCCTCATCCGCACACGGCGTGAGCCGCGAAAGATGCGGTTCTCTCTACTTTGCCTTGCGCGCGATATCCGGCGCGCAACACTTGCTGGCGCAAGGCAAGCATAGGAAACGAGGCGCCACGTGAACAAGACTGACCGAGAGGACCAGATACTCGCCGCGTTCCAGAACCACAATCGTGGTGTGGCCAACATTGTGTCTGCGCGCCGCCAGCCGGAGCCAGCGAGCGACTTCGTCTGCACGCTCGACAGTGGTCAGAGGATTGGACTCGAAATCACCAATCTCGTTTCCGAGTCACTCGCGCAAGCGACGTCTTACAAGGATGCGCTACGGGAGGAGTTGCTCAAAGGACTCAACAGCAAGAGAGTTGTGCGGGACGTCCACGTCTATCTGCACGAATATCACGCTCGTGCACTCGCGCGACCTGACACGCGCGCGAAGACCTGCGATCGAATCGTTGAGGCGGCATCGCAAACCTCGCCGTCCAAGTTCGATGAGTGCGTAGTGATTCGAACCGAGGCGCTCCGCCAGCTGGGGATCGACTACGTCGAACAGCTTCTGGTTTGGGGAGCACCGGAGCCGGGGGTCAGCATGGTGTTCTCCGCAGGCCCGCAGTACGCGACGGACTTGCAAGCTGCGATCGACAGGAAGAACTGCAAGGTCACCCGATACCGCGAGGAGTTGGAAGGCTGCGAGCAGTGGCTTGTGCTCGGCGCGGGCACTTCGTTCGAGGATGGAAGTTGGATCAGCGGAAACGCCCACATCGGGCTCACCTCGTCCTTCGACCGCACGTTCTTCGTGGATGCGAGTCGTGGCCTCGTCGTCGAGCTGAACCCGCAGAACTCCTTTGTCGCTGTCGGGCATGCCCTCTGAACGCAACGACGAGCGCCTGTACTTCGACACGAGCGCGTTCCAGCTCTTGTGGCGGCACAAGTCGATCTCGAAGGAGACCCTCGCCATCGTGCGAACGCGCCTTTCAGCGAAGCACTCGCCGTCACCGCCAGTCCTCATCATCGGCATGCCGCTGTTGAGCGAGCTGACGCCGGCTCATGAGAGTTCGGCGGAGCACATGGCCGACTTCCGCCCGCAGGTCGAGTTTCTCCGTGCGTGTCGTGTCGAGATCCCCTTCGATGGGATCGACGCGATGCGATCCGAGTTGGCGGGAACGCTTCCTTTCGTCTCGAAGGAGGACGTCGCGCTTCTACTAGGCGGCGTGCTCGACGACAAAGACGCAGTTCGCGGGCAGCTCGAATGGTCGAAGGCCAGGAAAGAGGTTTGGCTCGCGAACGAGAAGGTCGGGAGAGACGAGTTGTTCGCGGCCTTTGAGACGCAGAAGAGACTCGGGTCGACGATCGCGCGAGAGATGGATCAGGTCGAGCGAGTCGTCGACGAGTGGTATCGCGACGGCGTCCGCGATCTGGCGCCCGACCTTGGCATTGCCGTAGACGACGCGGCAACGGTTGAACCCGGACGCATCCCTACTCTGCGCGCGCACTGTGCATACGCTGTGACGCGGCGCTACTTGGTGTACCGGGACGGTCGCAAGCTCGACGAGAACGATAGCGTGGATCATCAGCACTACAATGCTGCGGCGCACGCGACTACCTTGATCATTGAGGACTCGAAGTTCCGTGAGATCGCTCAAGCCTGCCCCGCACCGCGACAGCGAGTACGATCGTTTGAGCAATGGGTCGACGATCTACAGATTCACCCCTAAGGCGCACCAGATCGCCGCTGAATTGCTCGACACGAGAGCGCGCCCTACTAATGCGCGCAACCTCAGGATAACGTTGCGTTCCCCACGGTGGGGATCGCGGCTCGTTCGGGGACATTCATGGTCCGAGGTCGACAGCGATGTCGCTTCATCAACACCCGGTCACCATGCCCCTCACACTGCCCCAACTCGAACGTCACCTGCTCGCCGCCGCCGACATCTTGCGCGGGAAGATGGATGCGTCCGAGTTCAAAGAGTACATCTTCGGCGTTCTCTTCCTGAAGCGTTGTTCCGACGTGTTCGAGGCGCGCTTCGAGGAGGTCGTCACGCGCGAGCAGAAGAAGGGACGCTCGCCCACCGAAGCGAAGAAGCGCGCGGACCATCCGAGCTTCTACGCCGACACGTTCTTCGTCCCCCCGAAGGCGCGATGGGAGCACCTGCGCGACGAAGTTCATCGTGACGTCGGCAACGGTCTCAACAAGGCACTCGGCGCTCTCGAAGAGTCGAACACGAGCCTCGACGGTGTCCTTCAGCATATCGACTTCAACCGCAAGGTTGGGCAGTCGACGATTCCGGATAAACGCCTGCGCGAACTCATCGCGCACTTCTCGAAGCATCGGCTTCGAAATGAGGACTTCGAGTATCCCGATCTTCTCGGCGCGGCCTACGAGTACCTGATCCGCGACTTCGCAGACTCCGCCGGCAAGAAGGGCGGCGAGTTCTACACGCCTCGTGCGGTCGTCCGCATGATGGTGCGTATCGCGGAACCGAAAGAGGGCATGCGCGTCTACGACCCGTGCTCGGGATCGGGCGGCATGCTCGTTCACGCGAAGGAGTATCTAGACGAGCACGGCTTGAACTCGAAGAACCTCGGCCTCTACGGTCAGGAGTCGAATGGCGGCGTGTGGTCGATCAGCAAGATGAACATGCTGCTTCACGGCATCCCCGATGCTGACGTACAGAACGGCGATACTCTCGCCGAGCCCAAGCACATTGAGGGTGGTGAGCTGATGCGTTTCGATCGCGTCCTTACGAACCCACCCTTCAGCCAGAACTACACGAAGGACGGTCTGCCGTTTCCCGAACGGTTCCGCTTCGGCTTCTGTCCCGAGAGCGGCAAGAAGGCGGACCTCATGTTCGTGCAGCACATGCTCGCCGTGCTCCGGCCTGGTGGGATGGTCGTCACCGTCATGCCGCACGGCGTTCTGTTCCGTGGCGGTGCAGAGAAGGATATTCGCACCGGCATTCTCGACGGCGACATGCTCGACTCCGTGATCGGGCTCGGCTCGAACCTCTTCTACGGCACTGGCATCCCCGCGTGTCTCCTGGTGCTTCGTGCGGCCGGGGCGAAGCCGCCGGCACGGCGCGGCAAGGTGCTCTTTATCAATGCGGACCGTGAATACTTCGAGGGCCGCGCGCAGAACTATCTCTATCCGGAACACATCGAGAAGGTGGTCAGCGCGTGGCAGGCATTCGAGGGTATCGATGGCTTCGCGCGTATCGTGACCCGAGCCGAACTACGCGAGAACGAGGACAACCTCAACATCCGCCGCTACGCGGACAATGCGCCGCCGCCCGAGCCGCATGACGTTCGTGCGCACCTGCTCGGCGGCGTGCCCAAGTCAGAGGTGGAGGCACAGCGCGCGCTCTTCGACGCTCATGGTTTCGACCCGTCGTGCCTCTTCAAGAACCGCGACGAACGCTACTTCGACTTCGCGGACGACCTCACGGAGAAGGGCGATATCAAGAAGCGCATCGAGTCCGACGAAGGCGTGAAGGCGAAAGAGCTGTCGATGTCCGCCGCCGTCGACAAATGGTGGAAGAAGCAACACATCGCGCTCGTGGAGTTACCGGCGAGGAAAGAGCTGATGAAGGTGCGTGCGACGCTCCTATCCACGTTCGAGACCGCAGTACGCCCGACTGGCCTACTCGATCGGTTCCAAGTATCCGGCGTCGTCGCCACGTGGTGGGGCGATGTTCAGAACGATCTGAAGACCGTTGCCGCGCGCGGCTTCCACGGTCTCGTGGAAGCGTGGGAGACGAGCATTCTGACAGCGATGGAGGATGAGAGCGCGAAGGACAATCCGCTCGATCATCGACTGGTGAAGCGGCTCCTGCCCGAGTATCTCGCTGATTTGTTGGAGTCAGAAGGAAGGAAGGCGGAACTTGATGCTGCCGTCAAAGCGGCCACCGCTTCGGACAACGAAGACGAGTCAGAGCCAGAGGAGCGTCCCTCCGCAAAGGAGCTGAAAGGTCTCAAGCAGCAGCTCGCTGAAACTAAGAAGGCCTTGACGGCAAAGCAGACCGATTTCGCCAAGCGACTCACCGAGGCAAGGGTCTCGCTCGACGAAGCACGCGCACGAGATCTGGTGCTCGGAATCCTTCGCGGCGATGTCGACACGACCCTCGTGCGACATGTGTCGAGTCATCGACAACAGATCGTGATCGCGTGCGAAGCGTATTGGGACAAGTACCGTGTCATGTTGACCAGTATCGAGCGCGAGCGGGATCAGGCGGCCAACAAGCTTCGCGCGTACTTGGGGGGCCTCGGGTATGCGTAACGCCCGGCTTTCCGCTGGCTGGCTGAAGCCCGACGGGCATGCTGATGACTGGCGCATCGTCCAAATCGGCGACGTAAGCAAGACCGTAGCCGGCGGACGACTCGGATTGACGAAGGAGCTTCACTACCAAGCAAGTGGCATTCCAGCGTTCAGTGCTGCCGGGCAAGACGGCTTTGTGATGAGAGTCGAGTTCGCGGCGACTGATGCCGTCGTGCTTTCGTCGGTTGGTGCCAACTGCGGCAAGTGTTTCTTGGCCGAAGGGAGTTGGACGACGCTTGCCAACGTGCAGGCGATTGTTACCGATCCAACGATAAGTGCGCGTTTTCTCTACTACCGAGTGAATCGCGATGGCTATTGGCCCCGATCGGGTTCCGCTCAGCCCTTCATCAAACCCAGCGACATCGGCCGCTGCTGGATTCAACTTCCGCCGTTGGCCGAACAGCGCCGTATCGCCGAGATACTCGATACGGTTGATGAGGCGATTCGGAAGACTGAGGAGATCATCGCGAAGCTCAAGCTGGTGAAGCAGGGCATGCTCCACGACCTTCTCACTCGCGGCATCGACGACAACGGCGAACTCCGCGATCCCGACCGCAACCCCGAACAGTTCAAGGACTCTCCACTCGGGAGGATTCCGTCGGATTGGGAGCTTCGTCGGCTCGAGGATTGCGTACGTTCCGATGCTGCGATCACGTACGGCATCGTTCAAGCCGGTCCGCACGTGCCGGACGGTGTCCCATATATCCGCACCGGAGACATGTCGGGCACGCGACTTAGCGCGAACGGCTTGCTCCGGACCTCCGCTCGCATTGCCTCTAGCTACGCCCGCTCACGGGTTGTAGCGAGTGACATCGTGTGCGCCATTCGCGCGACGGTGGGTAAGGTACTGTTGGTGCCTGCTGAGCTAGAGGGTGCAAACCTTACGCAAGGTACGGCCCGGATTGCGCCAGCAGCGACCATCAGTCCCACGTTCCTGCTCTGGTCGCTGCGTGGCGCTTCCTTACAGCGGCAGTTCGACCAGAGCGTCAAGGGCACCACGTTTCGAGAGATAACGCTCGCTCAGTTGCGCGTGTTGCGCGTAGCGATGCCGATCACGAAGCATGAGCAGGATCACATCGCCGCGATGTTCGAATCTCTTGAGGAGCGCGGACGTTGCGAAGAAGCCACCGCCAATAAGCTACGCCTCATGAAGCGAGGGCTGATGGATGATCTTCTCACCGGCCGCGTCCGCGTGACGGAGCTGCTCAATGAGGCAGCCGAATGAGCGGTCGCTTCGTCGAGTCGCTTACTGTCGAGCTGAAGAGCGACACGACGCGCTTGAGCGACCGAGATCTCGTCGAAGCGATCGTGTGTTTGGCAAACACAGAAGGCGGCGAGCTGTACCTCGGCGTCGAAGACAATGGCACGCCGACAGGCGTGAACAGCACGCGCGCGAATCTCGAAACGATGCGGGCGATGATCGCGAATCGAACGTCGCCTCCGATATCCGTGCTCGTGTCAGTGATCGAGGAGGACGGTCAGCGCGTCGCCCGTATCTCGGTTCCAAAATCGTCATCGGTCGTTGCGACGACCGAAGGTGTGACAAAGAAGCGCCGTATCGGACCGAACGGTAAACCGGAGTGCATCGCGCTGCTGCCGGCTGAGATCCCCTCTAGGCTTTCGGACTTGGGCGTGCTCGACGCTTCGGCGCAGCCGGTGCCCGGCGCAACTGTCGACGATCTCGACCCACTCGAACGCGTGCGCCTGCGGGAGTTCATTGAGCGGTATGGCGGAGACACCTCCCTCGTTGGCCTGGACGATGGAGAGCTGGACGGAGCCCTGGGCTTTGTCGCACGGTCGGGTGCCGATCGCACGCCGACCCTTGCCGGGATGCTTCTCATCGGTCGTGAAGCTTCGCTGCGTCGACTCGTTCCGACGCATGAGGTGGCCTTCCAGGTGCTTGCCGAGCAGGACGTGCGCTTGAACCAGTTCTCCCGTGCGCCCCTTCTGCGGGTGTTCGAATGGTTCGACACTTCGTTCGCGCCGTTCAACGTCGAGGAAGAAGTGCAGGCGGGCCTCTTTCGCGTTCCGGTTCCTCGCGTGGATAAGCGAGCATTTCGCGAGGCCGTGGCAAACGCCCTCGCGCATCGCGACTACACTCGTCTTGGTGCGGTGCATGTGCGCCTCGACGATGACGCGCTCGTCGTGAGCAACCCCGGTGGGTTCGTTGAAGGAGTGACGCGAAACAATCTCCTGACGACCGAGCCGCGTCCGCGAAATGCGGCGCTGGCCGACGCGTTGAAACGGGTCGGCCTTGTCGAGCGAACGGGGAGAGGCGTAGATCTCATCTATCGCGGGATGTTGCGCTACGGGAGGTCACAGCCGGACTACTCGGCGAGTAACACAACCTCGGTCGTGTTGCGCATGCCCGCGATCGGAGCCGATCTGAACTTCCTACGCATCGTCTTGGAGGCGGAGAATCGTCGCGGGGCCATGCTGCCGATCGATAGTCTCATTGCGCTTGCGTGCTTGCGAGACCAACGGCGAGTGACGGTCGACGAGGTCGCATCCGCCATTCAGAAGGATCGAACCATTGCGAAGAGCACGCTTGAGGCGCTCATCGAGTCCGGGCTCGCTGCACCCCACGGTAAGACAAGTGGGAGGACCTACACGCTCGCGCCGAAGCTCTACGCTCAACTCGACAAGAAGACTGAGTACACGCGGCAGGTTGGATTCGACGCCATTCAGCAGGAGCAAATGGTCCTAAGCTTTCTGAAGCAGAACGATGTCATTAGCCGTGGCGAAGTGACGCGACTTGCCCAGCTCAGCGATGACCAGGCGACCCGTCTCCTGAAGAAGATGGTTGATCGAGGTGTGCTTCGCACGGAAGGCGACCGTCGCTGGCGAAGATATCGTTTGGCAGGCGGTACGTCATGAACGCCGATTCGTTATCGATGGCCTGGGACTCCACACAAAGTCGTTGGGACTCCGCACAAACGTCCGAAGACTCCACACAAAGGGCCGTGAAGCTCCACACAAAGACGAGCACAGACGCCCCGGTGCCATCCTTTCGCGACGCTTCGAATGCGACGGAGATCGCGGATAGAATCCCCAATAGACCCGCGTATAGAAACGTTTGGGAGGCCTGGTTAGCATTGAAATCATATGGTTTATTCATGTGGCGCCGGACACCAACGGCCCCTTCAGCCGCGTATAGCCCGCGTATAGGCCTCGGATGGACGGCCTCATGAGCGGCGGACCCGAAGCGAAGGAAGTCGAGACGCCCTTCCTCAATCAGCTCATCTCGATGGGCTGGAAGATGATCACGGGGAGCACCGATCACCCGTCGGTCACCGGGCGCGAGTCGTTTCGTGAAGTGCTCATCAAACCCGACCTCCGCAAAGCCCTCGCACGCATCAACCTGCGCGATGGAGTGCCCTGGCTCGATGAGGTGCGGCTATCGCAGGCGGTGAGTGCGCTCGACCGCATCGCTCAGAAGAAGCTGATCGAAGCGAACCAAGCGGGCACGGCGTTGCTCCTTGGAGGTGTCGCAGTCGAAGGGCTAGAGGACTGGGACGGCGGGCGCGCACGTACGATCCACTTCATCGACTGGGACACTCCCGAGAACAACACGTTCACTGCGGTGAGCCAGTTCAAGGTCGACTGCCCCGGCGGACATGTCGAAGGGATCGATCCGACCGGACATCACGCTCTTCGTGAACGGCATTCCGCTCGTCGTCGTGGAGTGCAAGAGCCCCGGTGTTACCGATCCCATAGCGGCAGCGGTCGACCAGCTTCGTCGATATCACAATGCGCGCAAAGCAGCCGGCGAGGTTGAAGACAACGAAGGTGCTGAACGCCTCTTCTACACGAACCAGTTTCTCGTCGCGACGAGCTACGACGAAGCACGCATCGGGACGATCGGTGCAGACGCGCGTTACTACATGGAATGGAAGGATACGGCGCCAGTCGCGCTCGCCGACGTGCAGACGGAGATGGGCAAGTCAGTCCTCTCCAGCCAGAACCGTCTCATCGCGGGCATGCTGAGGCCGGCACACCTTCTCGATATCGTGCGGCACTTCAGCCTCTACCAGCAGATCTCCGGACGCACCGTCAAAGTCGTCTGTCGATATCAGCAGTTCCGTGCGGTCCACAGTGCCGTGCAGCGCCTTTTGAATGGGAAGACGCGGGCGGTTGATGGCGAACACGATCGGCGGGGTGGGATCATCTGGCACACGCAGGGCTCGGGAAAGAGCCTCACGATGGTCTTCCTTCTGCGCAAGCTGCGCTCCATCGCGGCGCTTCGTCGATTCAAAGTCGTCGTTGTCACCGACCGCAAGGACCTTCAGAGGCAGCTCGCGGAAACGGCGACCTTGACCGGCGAGAACATCGAAGTTGCAAAGCGTGTTCGCGAAGTGAAGAGCCTTCTCGCGAAGAAGGGGCCTGGCATCGTCTTCGCGACCATTCAGAAGTATGTGGATCGTGATCTTGAGTCGCTATCGGCGGACGACGAGGTGGGTGACCTCGGGCTCATCAACGACGACGAGGCGATCCTCGTGCTCGTCGACGAGGCACACCGTTCTCAGTCGAGTGCGCTTCACGCACACCTCCTTCAGGCGCTTCCCAACTGCGCACGCATTGGCTTCACGGGCACGCCCATCATCATGGGCGACAAGAAGCGCACTCACGACATCTTCGGTGAGTTCATCGACCGATACACGATCAAGGAGTCAGAGGCGGACGGCGCAACGGTGCCAATCCTCTACGAGGGGCGCACAGCGGAAGGTGCAGTATCCGACGGGCGCGACCTCGACCAGCTCTTCGAAGACATGTTCGACGAAGAAGAGGGCGAAACGGTTGAGGCGATTCAGCGCAAGTACGCGACGCGCGGGGCTATCCTCGAAGCGTCGAACCTCATCGAGGCCAAGGCACGCGACATCCTCCGTCACTACGTCGAGAGTATTCTGCCGAACGGGCTGAAGGCGCAGGTTGTCGCATTCACCCGGCGTGCGGCCGTGAGGTACCAGGCCGCGTTTGAAGCGGCGCGCGACGAACTCGTGCAGGAGGCGAGCGACCTCGATGAGCCCACGCGCCAACTCGATGACCTTGAGCTTCAGGAGAAGCCGGCGAAGGTGCGGGGTGTTGTCCGCGCGTGGCGCAGCCTCGATATGCTGCGGAAGTTGGAGTTTGCGGCGGTCATCTCACCCGACAACAACGACCCGCCTGAGTGGCGCGAATGGAGCGAGGGCGGCAAGATCGAAGCCCGCATCGAGCGATTCAAGAAGCCTCTGCCCTCTGCGGACGGCGGCAGCGGCGATCCGCTTGCGTTCCTTATCGTGAAGTCGATGCTCCTGACTGGATTCGACGCGCCCATCGAAGGCGTGATGTACCTCGATCGACCCATCCGCGAGGCGGAGCTACTTCAAGCCATCGCGCGTGTGAATCGGACGGGTCACGGGAAGACGGCTGGCATCATCGTCGACTACTACGGAGTCGCGCGACATCTGAAGGAGGCGCTGGCCGCGTACAGCACCGAGGATATCGAGGGTGCTCTTCAGAGCCTGAAGGATGAGATCCCGAAGCTGCGTGACCAGCATACGCGCGTTGTCGCGATCTTCCGCGACCGTGGCTTCGACTTGCACACGAACTCGGAGGACTGCATCGCCGTGCTCCGAGACGAACGCTTGCGCGCGGAGTTCACCGTCAAGCTCAAGCAGTTCCTCTCGACTCTCGACTTAGTTCTGCCTCGGCCAGAGGCACTGCCGTTCGTGCGCGATGCTGAGCAACTCGGCTTTATCTACGAGCGGGCACGGAAGCTCTATCGCGAAGGAATGCCCGAGCTGGGCAAGGATGTGGGTCGCAAGGTGCAACGACTCATCGACGAACACATCGTCTCGCTTGGGATCGATCCGCGCATTCCACCGATCGCGATATCGGATGCGCAGTTCGCCGAGCACGTCGGTCGGCACGTGTCGGACCGCGCGAAGGCGTCGGAGATGGAACACGCCATCCGGCACCATATCCGGAAGAAGCTCGACGAAGACCCCGTCTACTACCAGAAGCTCTCCGAGCGACTCGAAGAGATCCTCAAGAAGTTCGGCGAAGACTGGGAGCAGCTCGCGCTGACGCTGAAGGGCTTCGTCGAAGAGGTCACGAAGGGACGTAAGAAGGACGAGGTCGTCGGGCTCGACCCTGTGGTCCATGCGCCGTTCTTCGATATCCTGCGGGCGGAGCGCGAGAAGCAGACGCCGACCATGGCCGCAGACTTGAAGTGGCTCGCAGACCTGACCGTCACGTTGGTCGACCGCGTTATCCGCGAGCATGTGAACGTCGTCGGGTTCTGGAAGAACGCAACACGACAGGTCGAGCTGCGTGGCCGCCTGTTCGAGTTCGTCTACGAGAACGAGATCGTGGACATCGACCGCGCGGACTCCGTCGCGGACCGCTTGCTGGAGCTAGCGAAGGCGAACCACCACAAACTGTCGGAGGCCACGTGACCACGATCACCATCGACGACCTCCACTTCGAAGTGCGCCGCAGTGCACGACGTCGCAGCGTGCAGATAACTGTCGATCGCGGAGGAGAGCTTATCCTGACCGCGCCGGAGTCATGCGGCGCAGCGACGATGGAGGGCTTTGTTCACGCCAAGCGTTTCTGGATATACACGAAGCTTGCCGAGAAAGAGCTGCATCACGCCGCGCTGCCGGCGAAGCGGTACGTGACCGGCGAGGGATTCCCGTATCTGGGACGTAGCCACCGTCTGCTGCTCGTGGCGAACCAAGATATCCCGGTGAAGCTTGAACATGGCCGCTTCAAGATGCGCCGGGCCGATGCCGCCGACGGTCGGGCGCACATGACCTGCTGGTACAAGGAGCATGCGCAAGCCTGGCTCAACGATCGTATCCATCATCTCGCTGGTCGCGTCGGAGCCGACTACGCGGGCATCACCGTGCATGATCTCGGCTACCGTTGGGGTTCGTGTGGTAAGGGCGGCAACGTCCACATTCACTGGCGCACGATCCTTCTTCCACCCCGCATCATCGACTACGTGCTCACGCACGAGCTGGTCCACCTTTGCGAGGCGCATCACACACTCGCGTTTTGGGCTAAGGTCGAGCGCTCGATGCCGGACTTTGCCAGCAGGAAGCAGTGGTTGGCGGAGCGTGGTTCGCGCACCGTCAACGCATGATCACGAACCATACCCGCGTGCCACTCCTTCGACTATCGCTCGCATGACGACAACTCGTGGCACGGTGAGTTGGGTTGCGTCTGCCACCACGTGTGCGAAGGCACAGGGATTGTGAGGGGTCGACATGCTGTCGCTGTTTGAACGTGACATCACCCTGATAACTCTCTCGGACGTTCGAAGCTTCCTGGGGCTGCAAGCTGGAACTGCGGCGCCAGGGCTGGCGGAATCGGCGAAAGTGGATTTCAAGCAAGACTGGCCGGGAGAACTCGCCAAGAAGGTTGCAGCGTTCGCGAACGGCGGCGGCGGTGTGATTGTTGTCGGGGTTGAGGAGCGAAACGGCAAAGCTGTGAACTTGTGCGGCGTAGCGCGAGGCAACTCGGATTCGTCGACAAGGGTCTTCAATCAGCTCGCAGCGAATGTGACACCGATTCCATTTGTTGAAGTGGCGGTGCTTCCGCTCGAAACCGGCGCGCGCGATGTCGTGCTCATTCGGATTCCGGCCGGCGACCTGCCACCGTACTTGGTTGACGGTCACATTCAGATCCGAATTGGCGACAAAACGGCGCCGGCGGACGCATGGCTTGTTGAACAGCTATTTGCTCGCAGGGACGAAGCCCATCTCCGGGACCCCAAATCGGTCGCAGATATCGACCTCGTGATCAAACAGGGAAGCCTCCACCACAGTCCTCGCGAGAACAGCAACACGTTCATGCGCATCGGCCTCGCATCGAGGCAGCGCCTTCAGTTGCGGTTTGACTCGCGCGTGGATGAACTCGTCGCGGGTGCCATTCGGCGTCACTTTGGCAACATTCTCGAGCCGGACGCCAGGCGAGGCGCTGATTACACCACTTACGAGCACACGCCGAGCGAAGTGCACCACCAACGCTGGCGCGTCAGAGCGGACGGCGCGATTGCGTTCGCCACACAGGTGCGGGCGTTGGAACAGGCAGGTGTGGCCAGCCTGTGGGAAATGGCAGTGAATGCCGCGCGGTTCTCTCGCGTCGCACGAGACCTATTTCGCGAGTTCGCGATTGCCGGTGATCCAATGCTCTGTTTTGAGCTGCAACTTGGGGTCCTTCCGCTCGACCTGACGCTTCCCAATGGGATGCAGTTCAAGGGGATCGGCCCGATGTCCGAGACGGGGGTGATGGTCGAACCGTTTGCGGAGGTCATGCGGCGCTCCAAGCTAGAAAGCGAGGAGGCGGAATGGATCGCTGGTGCATTCGTTCATCATCTCCGGCATCAACGCAATGCCAGTGTCTCGCTGACCAGCTTGGAACAACTCACGACACAGGCCGCAAGGCTGCCGCTGACAGTCGCGTGACCGAACTCCGCGATGCAACGGCTCAGTCCGGAATCACGCGGGCTGTAGAAGGAATGCCGTCCATCGAGGCCGTCGCTCTCGCTGAGCGATCCTTTAGCGACGCCGGCGGTGCACAGTCGCCGTTGCTAATGTATCGAACGGGGGCGGAGTCTCAGCTCGATTGGATGGAGGAGCTAGGTCGATTGCGTGCGCTCGCGCAGCATTTGGGGCTCGACGCGCAAGCCCGCGAAGCGTTTGAACGCGCATGCAAGCTGGACCTCCTGACCGTGGAAAGAGACTCCAACGACCAGCGCCAACGAAACCTTCACGAGGGTATGGCTCCATTCCGCGTGATTCGCTTCTTGATTGCTCGCGGATGGCTGTTCGACGCGTGGCCACCACCAACCGGTCGTCGCGGCGACGACGTTGACCTCCAACTCGTGGCTCCGAACGGCACCAAGGTAAACGTGCAAGTCAAAGCCAGTGACCGCCCCGGCAACGTTTTGCAGGAGCCCATCCCAGGCACGACGCGGTTCATCTCGAATGAACCGATCCCAGGCACGACGGAGTTCGTTTCGCGTCGCCGCGACGGAGAGAATGACGACCACGCTCTGGTTGGCATTCGCAAAGCGTGCTTCCAGTTGCGGGCATCCTGCGACGTCGTCACTCTCATCGTAGTTTGCGCACAACGCGACTCCCCGTTGTCGCAAGCACCCCAATCAGTTGCGGCAGGCCTCTTGGGTCGAACGGTGCAGACTGCGACGGGTGTGTATCTCCCACGCGATCGGTGGGGCGTATTTCTCGACGAGCGTTCGCGGGGCGAATGGGAGCATGTGAGCGCCGTGGTGCTCCTTGACTTCGTTCGTGGTGTTGCGTGCTCTGCATACGCGTGCACTACCTTCGCGAACCCGCACGCCAAGCACAGCGCGGACGCCGGCTGGTTCACACCTGCGCAGGTACTCGTCGTGGAAGACAACACTGTCCGATGGCGCGGTGGAGCGCCCGAGGGTTCTGGTGTTCCTACTGGCACTCGCATAGTTGAACGCCCGCCCGCATAGCGACGCGTGTTGCGTGGGTGTGCTCCGTAGCCGCACTCATACCTGCGGTTTCAATCGAAACGTATCGGAGACGACGGAACCCGTGCTGAGCGCCCGCAGGTGATAGCAGAACCGAGTGCCGTCAATGAGAGGGCTCAGCAGCGTCGTAGGCGTTCGAGTCCCGCTGACTCGGTCGCGAGGATACTACAAGGATCTGAATTCTGCCTTTGAATGACTGTTGCGATCGTCGCGCGCGAGCGCCTGTTTGTAGTACACCCGTTGCTACGGCTTCCAGACCTGCGCGACCGTGGTTACTACACTCCCTCTATCCGCGCCGCGTTTGGGTGCTCTACCGTGAGTCGCCTGCGGTACGTTTCGCTTGCGCAACGCAAGCGAGACGTCATCCGACCCGGTCCGCACATTCATATTGTGCAGCCTTTCCTTGCGGGAATGGGTTGCGCGCAACGCGTTTGCGGCGATGATACTGTGACCGTCATGCGATCCATCCGAATCATGGCCGCCTCGATTACCGCTGCCGTTATCGGAATCGCGGGCTTCGCGCTGGAAAGTGCCGCCCAGCGAACACCATCGTCTGCGCATCGGCGCACGCTAATCGTACCGCCGCTGCCCTCGACGTGGATCGAGTCTCCGGTGGCCTCGCCTCCTTCCGACACCGAGGTCCGACGTCAGGACGTGACCGTGGCAACGACTGCACAAGGCACGAAGGTGATTGCGTGGCTGGAGCGACGCTTGGACAACGGACTCCCGCCCGACGACGGTCACCCGGTGGTTGCTACACTGGCACCCAACGCGTCGCAGTGGCTAGTTACGCCGCACGCTGACGTGGAACTCTACACGATCAGCAGTACGTATCGCGGGAGACTCGTTGGGGTCCGGGCGCTGACGGATCGCATCCTGCGTTGGGTGTACGCAGATGGCGTGGCTGAGACTTCATACGTGCCGGCGACAGGAACGGTGAGCATCGGTCTTGTTACCTGCGCGTTTGCGCCACCGGCTTTGGGTGTTGTGTTCGCTCAATGGACTGCGCTGGGCCCGCCGGAAGTGCACGACGTGTTCGCGCTGACCGGCTCGGATTCCACCCCGACCCAGACGCACCTTGCGCGCACGAGCGTGCATCCACAATGGCTGACCGCAACTGGTCCAGATGCGCGGTCCTGCTTCGTGCTCGCCGCTGAACGCCGGGCGTCGTCGCAAGGCGATAGCCGGCTCTTTGGCGTCGCCGTCACGCCGCGTGGATCAGCCGCAGTCGAGATCGACGCGAGCGATAGAGCATACGCGTCCACCGGAGTAGTTATCGGCCAAGATGGCGTCCCGCACGTGTTCTACACCCTGGAGAACTATTACGCGCCTAGTGCGCCGGCGGAGCGACCGCGCCAGTACACGATGGTACACGCGTCACAGACGCGGAGTGGCTGGATGCGTGAGACGATCGACGCGCCCACGGGGGCACAGATAGTCGCAGCGATTGCATCAGCTCGTGGACTCCATCTGCTGACCGTCGGAAGTCTACCGCAGTTGGGCCACCATGAGCTACGGTACTGGAGCAAACGGTCAGCTGCGGATACATGGCGTTCGACTGTCGTCGCCAGCGGCTGGCTACAACAGGATCGAAATGCTTTCGCGCTGTGGGCAGACGACCATGGAGCGATCATTGTTGCCGCAGTCGGCACCGACGACCGCGTGGTGACGTACACCCCCGCGCACTGACTCCACTTTGGTGCCGCGCGTTAGAACGTGAGTACCCGCGTCGTCCGTCGCCGCGAAGACACGATACGACCGTCTCGTGTTTCCTACCTGGTGCTCCGCACGTGTTTGCATGGGGCTAACAGGCACCACCCACGAAGAAATCGACAGAGCACCGTCATTAATCTCGTCGTCTATGTCGTACGGGGCCGTCGCCTGTCCGTATTAAGGGATAGGGGCGTTTCTGCCTTCGCTAGGAGGCGGAATGAAACGGAAGAAGGACATCGCTCCAGGCGTAGTGATTGCGTACGCGCGCGTCTCGACCTTGGAGCAGGCGAACGAGGGCGTATCATTGCAGGCGCAGGAGGCTGCGCTGAGACGGTATGCGACAGCTCATGACATGAACATCGACGCGTTCGTAGTCGATGCGGGCGTAAGCGGCGGGCTGCGCCTTGAGCAGCGCCCAGCGGGACAAGAGTTGCTCGCCCGCACGCGACGAGGCGAAGTGTCCATGGTGATCGCGACGAAGCTCGATCGGCTCTTTCGTGACGCTCTCGACGCCCTTTCGATCACCCGCGAATGGGACGCAAACCATGTTGCCCTTCATCTTGTCGACCAACAGATCGATACGCGCACTGCGATCGGCAAAGTGTTCGTCGCGATGCTCGCCACCGTCGCAGAGTTGGAGAAGAACCTTGTCGGTGAGCGCACAAAGGCAGCACTTGCGCATCTAAAGGCGCAAGGCGTCGTCCTAGGTGGCGAAGCATTGGAATGGACGCGCTCGGTCGATCTCGATAGCGGCGGTCGCCGCATCCTCGTTCCTGATGCAAACGCCGCCGAAACCATCGCGCGCATCTATCAGCTCCACGACGGCGGCACTCCCAACGCGGGCATCGCCCTATTGATGAACTGGGAGCGGAGGCCGACAAAGCGCGGCGGTCGATGGTGGCCGTCCACGATCGCGAAGATCTTGGCACGACGAGAACTCGATCAGGAACGCACGCGCAAAGTTGCCTAGCGGGCTCGTCGAGCCAGCTCACTTCTGACGGAGGCGCCCGAGAGCCACGCGCACCCCATCGCGATCCGCCCTGCGAGCTGCATCGAGCAGAGCCAAACGCGGTCGATCGAGATCGAATCCGACGAGATCGGCAAGCTCCACGTCAAGACGCTTGGCGAGCGAAAGAAGCGCGGGCAATGAGGGCAACCGTTTGCCAGCCTCAACTTGGGACAGATACGCCTTCGCGAGATCGGCGTCCCACGCTAGCTTCTCCTGGGTGAGCTGCTCTTCTTTGCGTATGGAGCGGATGCGCGCGCCCAGCTTTCGAGCGAAGGCAACGCTCCCGGGTCGGCGTGGCATCGCTTGACGCTAGGATGGTCGGCGGTTCTACTCGTTAGCATGGAGCTAACTGCCCGGGTGCATGGCCTCGTTACCGCCGGGCTGATCGTCACGTGTGCCTGCACACCAGGCTGTTTGCCGATGCAATCGGGCGTCACCGTCAGAGAACGGGTTGCCAGTTCGCGAACTGCCGACGCGGTGTCGCCGAATCAAACCTATCAGGTTCAGCTCGAAGCGACCGAGGAACCGAGCGGCGTGATTACGATAGTTGGCCAGGTCGCGCGCGTGAATGAATGTCGACACACACGAATCGACCACGTGGTGCATACGGAGACAACCGAACGCTCCCTTGAAACCCCTGGGTACCTAGCCCTGGCGTATGCGTCGGGTGGCGTCGGTGCCGGGATGCTGGGCATGGGCCTGGCAGTGGGCGGCCCTTACAGCGAACCGGATCCGACGATGGCTGGTCGGACCCTCCCCACGTTGCGCGCGGTACTGGTCTCTACCGGAGCGGTGCTCTCGACATTGTTGATCTGGGCGGTGATCGAGTCTATCCGAACGCGCGACAGCGACCGCATCGTCGGCGAAGAAGATCGGGAAAGCGTCTTAGGTGTCGAGGCGTGTCATGCGCAAACAGTGCCCGGCTTGCGGCTTTCGCTCTCGTCGCCGCAGCAAGTGAACGATCATCCCTTGGGCGCAACCGACAACGCTGGTCGCTTGACTGCGCAGCTCACGCCCGAGGATCTGCTCGCAGTTGGGCCCGGTCCGGACGTGTGGATTCACGGAGAACGCTTCAACGTAGTCGGCCTTTCGAGTATCTCTGCGCGCTTGATCGCGGCCGCTCAACGCGCCGCCGACGCGAGGGAAGCCCTTGCGCGCACCGAGGATGAAATGCGTGCGGCGGCGGACAGGCTCGTCGAAGCGCAGCGGCGTGCGGAGGCCGGAGCGAGCGAAGCTGACCGTTTGGCTGCGAGGCAGGCGGAGAACCGACGCATCTTCCTTCGCGACGGAGTTGGGGGATTCCGCTTCGGGATGAGCACTACGGAAGGGAGGACGCTGTGCGAGTCACTTCACGGTGATTGGCATGCCGAACGCGGCGACGATCATGAGTATGACGTCACATGCCAGAACCTCTCCCTCAACTTGTTTGCTCCACCACCAATCCGACAGCGCAGCGATATCAGGGCTCACACGTGTGCCGGTCGCCTGTGCACGATCGCGGCCACTGCCCGCTTCGCAACCCGAGTGGCCAACGTGTTCTGGGTGCGGGTGGCGAGCGTCGTCACTAGCATCTTCGGATTCGGACGCGATCTGCCCGCCACACGTGTTCGTGACGTTCTCACACAGACGCGAGTGTGGTCAGGTAGTGGCGGCGAAGCAACGCTGTCACTTCTACAAACGGGAGGGGACTCTATCCTTCTGGTGATGTTTAGACAGGATGCGCCGAACGCTGCGGGGCCATTGAGCCACTTGGGCGCAGGCGCAGCGCAACGAGACGCAGCGCAGGACTGGTCGCAGGGCGCACCGGAACTCGATCAGAGCCGAAGGCTGCCGGAGGTTGCCGCGCCCGCTCGTGACACTGCGGCGGAACGCCAATCGGATGCGAGGACGGCGGCCGAGCAAGTGCGAGTACGCGCGACGGCCGAAGCGTTCGTTCGCGACGGGGTCGCCGGGTTCGGATACGGCATGACGGTAAATGAGGCACGACGCACGTGCAGGCACCACGGCGGGACGTGGGGGGCACCGGATGACAGCTTCGATCCCCGTACGGGTAACGGCATGGTGGAGTGCGAGGCCGACCGGGCCTTTGACCTCGGAGAACACGGCGGCGCCTGGAGCACGCTGGGCGTCGAGTTCTGCGGCGGACGCGTGTGTCTGGTGGGAGTGACTCTCGGCTTCGAAGCGTGCGGTCCCGTGAGCGCGCGGGCGAGAGTGGCCGAAGAAACGAATACGCGACTCTTCGGTCAGGGAACGATCACCGACGTGCCGGAACACATGAGTGCAGCCGGGAGATTGATCTCGGTGCACCGGACAACCTGGAACGTTGGTTCGTTCGAGGCAACCACATCACTCACCGTTGGTGGGCGAGGAACAGGGTGCGTGGTTCTCTTAACGTTTGGCTCGCACGCTCCACCGGCCTTTCATGATGGGCACTAATCAGATGCGTGCACTTCATCCAATCGTCCGCGTAGGGGCCGTTGTGGTAGCTATGCTTGCTTCGTTCGCTGGGGCGTTCTTCGTCGTTCGCACCAGCATGCGTGACGTTCAGGCGGGTGTGCGTCCAGGGATAGACCACGCCGCCGCCCAAGCGACACCCATTGCACAAGAGTGCGAAACGCAGGGGGCAGCGTGTGTGCGCCATGGCAGGCCGGGTGTGTGCCTGAGCGGCCGTTGCGTGCTCGACAGCGGCGTCTGCTCGTTCAACACCGATTGCGACGATAGCAACGCGTGCACGCATGACACGTGCGCCGAAGGGCGATGCCTGAACGCGGCACAGGTGGCGGCAGACTTTACGTGCACTCTTGCCGATAACAGTCAGGGCGTCTGCACCGCGAGCCGGTGCGTGCGGCCTATGCCGCCGAGTTGTGCGGTCGACCGGGACTGTCCCGACGGCCGCGGCGTGTGCAGTGTTTGGAGCTGCGTCGAGAGCCGGTGTGTGATGCAAGCGGCCGCCGAAGGTGCAGAGTGCGAGTTAGCCAGCACCATGGATGGCACATGTCATGCCGGCGCGTGCGTGCAACCGCCTGAGGGCGACGGCCGCGATCCAAGGCACTGCCGCGTAGTTCAGAGCTGGTACGGGCCGTACCAAAGCTGTATTCGCGGCACCCGCTTCACGCTTACTGCTGCCGAACTCTTGGAGGAAGCGAAGCACATCGAGGCGGCGATTCACACAGAGCTTCTGTACGATGTGCGCGTCGCACTCGTGCCGATATCGGATGGTGGATACAACGTGCTCGTGTTCAATCGCCAAGATCGGTCAGCCGTGCAAGGTCTCGTAGACCCTTCGTTTGTTGCGTTCACCATCGCGGGCTACACGGAGCGATCTACCTGGAAGTCGCGCACCCTTCAGATCTGGGTTCGCCCTTACGAAGAGGGTTGGGCAATATCAACGTCAGGCGGCCGGCAAGCCGTGCGCGAGGGACGCCGCCGTAGCGCGCTGGGTGCCTTCGGTGTCGTCGATATTCGGGCACTGCGTGAGTGGCTTCAGAGACATTTCCGTCGAATAGATCCGCCGGCACCTGAGGCCCTTGATGCAACAACGCAGCGCAGACCTGCGCACGCGTCAAGATGATCTGAGCAGCCCGGCGCCCTACACGGACTCGTCGTCCTGTCGATTTAATATCGAATTGATTCCGCCCACTTCTATGGGCTATTTTGCCGGAGGTCCCGTGTTCATTTGGACGGACGACAACAAATCAGGACTTGGTACAGGCGCCTCGAATACGACGGGCCTCACAACGACTGCTATGCCGGCCTGGTGATGAACATCATGAATGAACGCACTCTGGTTCTATTTGGAACGCTTTATCTGCTGGTCGGGTGTGGTCATTCGGCAACGCCCGATCGTGTCGCGTGCGGCGAAGAGTACGTCCGCGCCACAATCGCAATCCCCGGACACGAGTCGAAAGAGTACTGCCTTCCGAATGCGGTCTTTCGCAACCAGGTGGAACACCAAGGCCCGTTCTGCCACACCTCGGGGGGCTCGCTGACCGAAGGTTCGATCGAGTCCGTTCGGATCGAAGTTGCCGGCGGCGGGCCGTGGTTCACGCGGCGGGAAGTGAATCCCGCCGGTGGTTTTGGTTTCGCCGCGACCGCTGGCGTGGAAGTGCCCGACGATTTTTGCGGGCCAGATGCGGCACGTTGCATTTACGAGAACAGGGCCACCTGCTCGTTCGAGATCACGCAGCCGGCGCGCGCGGATGGCGAGATCGTCGAAGGCCATCTCACGGCGCCGTGTGATTTGAACGGAGGTTCGCACTTTGGTGAGCCGTTCTTCCCAACGGTTACGGCGGCCGATTTTCGTGCGCATGTAGTGACCATTGTCGACACGAGTCCGGACGCCGGGATTCCCTGCATGTACTTTCCTGATTTAGGACCGCCATAACGCCGCGCGCGCTATCCAGCTCGCCGGGCTAAGAAATCCTCCACGAAGGATGGAGCTACGAGATTGCCGAGGCCAATCTTCACGACCATGTTCGCGTGACGTGCCTGCCGGTAGAACGACGCGAGCGTTCCTTGTCGGTCCCGAGCTTCGCTTTTACCTGGTTGGGGCTCAACCAGCGTTGGCTGACAGCGAGCGTTTTTAGGCTCGCATGTGCGTGGATCGCGCCAACCTCTCGGTTCATCACAGCGCGCCCATGCGCAAAGGCAATCTCATCTTCTTCTGCCGTGCGAGGCGGGTCGAATATCTCAAGTCGCGCAGTTGGGCGTGGTTTCGGTTTATGGCGCATCACGATCTCCTATTCGCTTCGTCTTGGCTTTCTTTCGCACTTGAATGTTCCGGTACGCGAGATGCGAGTACGGCCGCCGCCAGCTCCGTCGCACGCCGCAGAACGAACGTTTGCTCAGCGTCAAGCACTGCGATCACGAGCCGCCCAATCTCATTCTGCGCGAGCACGCCACGCGCGAGGTCTTGAGCACGCGCGATCTCGATCGCCTTCCCATCGGCGATGTCTCGCAGCCACGCCGCTGCCGCCTCGCGGACGTCTCCGCATTGGGCCACCGTGGGCCGAATGGGCCATTCGGTGACGTTTCCTGACGTCGCCTGACCCTCACATCTCCCGCAAATACCGCTATTTTGAGGCCTGAGTTTGGGACTTAGGATCCAGTGGGGTAACCCGTGCAGGTTCGATTCCTGTTTCTCGCACCAGAGCCGTTGTAGATTGAGCTGATCCGGCTGGGCCTCGAGGCTCACCCGATTCCGCCGCCGATTTAGCCGCGATCCCGTTCACGCAGTACCTCGACGAGGGTTGCGCAGTCGTTTGTCAGAATTCCATCGACGCGCAGGTTCGCTAGTGTGCGCATCTGCTCTCTATCGTCGATGGTCCACGCGATGACTTCATCGAGTAGGCCTTCTTCTCGCGCCTTGATGACCTCGCTCAGCTCTTTCTCGAAATCGGCCCAGGAGCGCGCTCCGCAACCCATGCTCAGGCGACGCATGCCGAGCTCGCGCATGGTGTCGAGCACTCCGGGCAGCTCAAAATCCGCATAGATGCGCATCGTGTCGGGAAGCCCGCTTTGGTTGGCGCACGCAAGAAACGTCTCAATCACTTCTCGAATTGGACTCATGAGTCCGATGACAAGATCGCGTCTCGCTCCTTCAGCTACGCATGCGGCGCGCACGCGGTCGAAGAGCCGCGCTGCTGCGGCCGTCTGGTCTTCGAGAAGTTTCACATCGATACAAAGAAGGTTCAGCTTTTGCTCGTCGCGCGCCCACAGGAGCGCGTCGTCGAGTAGCGCGAATGGGACGCGCGGCTGACCGTCGCCATCCAGCAGGTCGCGCAGCAGGTGACCGCGCCGGTGGTAACCATAATGCGCGCGCACCGTCTCCAAATCTAAGTCTGCAATCGCCTTGCGTGCTGGCGACACGAGCGACGGCACGTCCGGCACGAACGCAAGCTCCTCACGACCCGCCTGGCGCACGAGACCTACCGTCGTATCGGGATGCGCATCGTGCCAGACGATGATCTTCTCATCGCGAGTGACACACACGTCGAGCTCGATGGCGTCTGCGCCAAGCTCGATCGCCCGTGTGAAAGATGAGAGCGTATTCTCACATTCTTCGCGCGGCGCGCCGCGATGCCCGATCACTCGCGTCGTGCGTGACGATTCGATGCGCAACGGGGCCGCCGGCGTGACGACTCCATCGAGCGCAAGCGCTACACGATTCAGAATACTCGCATTGCCAAGTCGGGACATGGGGGTGGATCTAAGCCGTACTGCAGGGTTTCAATAAAGGTGCGAGCGGGCAGCGCTAGGAAGCAGGCGTTTGAGTCTCCCGCGTCATCTCGATCATCGTGCGACGGAAGCCCATGCGTTCGAAGAGGCGTTGCGCGCCCTCGTTCTTTGCCGCCGAGGACAACACCGTGCGCGGTACGTTCTTGCTCGCTAGCCATTTCAAAGCCGCGAGCATGAGTGTTTCGCCAATGCGATGGCCGCGCATCGACTCGTCGACGAAGACGTCGTGGATATAGCCGCAGGCGGCGCGCAGATCTTTCCAGCTTGTGGGCTCGAGGCTCGCGAAGATGTAGCCGACCACTTTCGAATCGTGTTCGGCGACTAAGACAAGCGAATCCGTTTCGCGGATCTGCGACTCGAGGAAGTGCCCGTAGCCGGATTCGGGTTTCGCGACCGTGATGAAACGTTCGGGATCGAAGGCGTGATGTTGTCGCATGAGCGCCGCTCCATAACGTCCGAGAGCTTCGCGATCAGAGTCGCGAGCTTCTCGGACGATGGTAGCGGTCTCTAGCGAAACCACTTCTGGATCTTCTCGACGACCGCTTCAGGTGTGAATCCAAAGTGTTTCTGCACATCCTTGTCGGGTGCCGACGCGCCGAAAGTGTCGAGGCCAATCACGAGGCCCGTGCCCACGACGCCTTGCCATGGTTCGCTGCGTCCGATCTCGATGACGACGCGCTTGGCATTCTTTGGAAGCACGGAGTCCCGGTAGGCGGCATCTTCACGCTCGAACGCGGTCCAGCACGGTGCGGAGACTACGCGCACTTTTTGGCCCTGTTTCTCGAGCAAGGCCTTCGCGCTGATGGCGACATCGACTTCTGAGCCAGTGGCGATAATCACGAGGTCGGGCACGCCCGCTGAATCAGCAAGCACGTAGGCGCCCTTCAACATCAGTTTAGGATCGAAGCCCGCAGGGCGTGGCACGTTGATGGTTTTCTGCCGCGTAAGCGCAATCGCGGTGGGACCGGTCTTGCGCGCGAGAGCGTGCGTCCATGCGGCTGCGCACTCCATTGCGTCGCACGGGCGAACAAAATCGAGATTGGGGATGAGGCGCAACGCCCAGTAGTGCTCAACCGGCTGATGCGTGGGGCCATCTTCGCCGAGGTACACGCTGTCGTGCGTGAAGACGAAGATCGATTGCAGGTGCGAGAGCGCCGCGATACGGATCGCCGGGCGCATGTAGTCGCTGAAGATGAGGAACGTAGACCCAAAGGGAATGAAGCCGTTGCTCAGCGCCAGGCCGTTCACAAAGGCGCCCATCGCGTGCTCACGGATGCCGAAATGGATGTTGCGTCCCGAGAACTCACCCTTTGAAAGTGCCGCAGCGCCTTCGATGTAGGTCTTGGTCGATGGATTGAGATCCGCCGAGCCGCCAACGAATGATGGAACGAGCTCGGCGAGCTTCTGCTCAATGAGTCCCGACTGCACGCGCGTAGCGGCATCCTTCGTCGGAGCTGCCTTGAGCAACTCTTCAAGCAAGTTCGCGGGAACTTCGCGCTTCATCAACTTCTCGTAGAGCGCTGCCTTGTCGCCGCCCTTCTTCTTGAACGCTGCAAGCGTCGCATCGGATGCTGCGCGCGCCGCTTTGTTGTCCTTCGCGCGTTCCGCGAAAAGTGCGCGAACGTCGTCGGGCACGAAGAATGTGGGCTCCAAGGGCCATCCGATGGCCTCTTTGGTGAGCTTGATCTCACTCGTTCCAAGCGGCTCGCCGTGCGCCTTGTGACTGTCGACCTTGTTGGGTGAGCCGATGCCGATGTGGGTGCGCGCGACGATGAATGAGGGGCGGCCCTTGTTCGCGACAGCTTTGTCGAGAGCGGTTTTGATCTCGTGATGGTTGTGACCGTCGATGCGCTGCACGAACCAGCCGTAGGCCTCGTAGCGAGCGCCCACATCTTCCGAGAAGGCGAGATCGGTTTCACCGTCGATGGTGATCTTGTTGTCGTCGTAAAAGAAAATGAGATTGTCGAGGCCCAGGTGCCCGGCGAGGCTGCCTGCTTCCGCCGAGATGCCTTCCATGACATCGCCATCCGAGCAGATTCCAAAGACGCGTGACGTTGAAATTTCCTGACCGTCGGAATTGAATCGCGCACCCAACATCTTGAACGAAGCGGCCATACCGACTGCAGTGGCGATGCCCTGCCCAAGGGGGCCCGTTGTCACTTCAACGCCGGGAGTCATGTGCGACTCGGGATGCCCCGGCGTTTTCGATCCGAGCTGCCGGAACTTCTTCAAGTCATCGAGTGAAAGATCATGTCCCGAGAGGTGGAGCATCGAGTAGAGCAACATCGACGCGTGGCCACACGAAAGCACGAAGCGATCACGATTCGGCCATGCCGGATCCTGCGGATCGTAACGAAGGTGCCGGGTCCAAATCTCAAACGCGATGGCCGAAAGAGCCATCGGCGTACCGGGATGTCCCGAGTTCGCTTTCTCGACGCCGTCTGCGGCGAGCATCTGGATGGTGTTGACGGCCTTGTCGACGAGCTTCGGATCGAATTCACGCGGCGGGATAGACATGCGCGGCACTTTACTGCGCCTACCGAGATGCAGGAAGAGTCGTTTTAAGCGGGGGTTTAGCGCGGTTTTTTCACAACACCATTCGAGTTCGCGCGTATCGGATGATTCTTGGCAGGCGACGAGATACGAGAAGATGTGGTGGCAAAGTCTCCGCGCGCGGTACTTCGCCGACTGATGCGTGGGCGACCTTGGATCATGTGTCGGACATGCGTTCGAGCATCGATCCGGGCGATACGATTCTGTTCAAGCGTGGCGATACGTTCGAAGGTCCGTTCTCCTGGACGCGCTCCGGCGCCGCAGGTCGGCCCATCACGTTCGGCAACTACGGCACAGGAAGCCTGCCGCTCTTCGTTCTTCCGCTTGGCAGCACGGTGGAGCTTGAGGAACGCAACCTCTTCTACTTCGGCAACGTCAGCTACGTCACCGTTGACGGCTTCCGCATCACGGACTTGCACATCGCAGCCGACCCCGAGCAGCTCGCCGATCACAATATGTTTGCGTATGTCGGGACCGCGATTCGTTTTGAGGGCTACGACGAAACAGACTGGGCTCACGACATCGTCGTGAAGAACTGTGACATCTCGCTCACGGGAATGGGCGTTGTGTGGCTGGGCATCGCGCGCAGCTCCATGACGAACAACCGCATCACCAATCTCAAGAATCTGCGCAGCACGCCTGGTGGCGACGATGACTACGGCGCCAACGGCCTCACGCTTCTTGGCGACGACAACATGATCACGCGCAACTACTTCGAAGGCAACTGGGCGACAAGCCTAGATTTCGTCTATAACGGCGGCGTTTTTGAGCTCTACGGCGGCGTGAACCGCAATCAGTTCTTGTACAACGTCGCGATCGACTGCGGCAGCATCGCGGAGTTTGGCAGTCCGGATGGCGCGACGATGGCGGACAACGTTTTCGCCTACAATCTCGGAATCGACAACGGTGGCGTTAGTTGGATCAACCTCAGTGGAACCTTCGCCAGCGATGTTTCGAACGTGATGTTCTACAACAACACATTCGTCGAACTCAACAATCGCTTCGGCGACTCCACGTTCCTATTTGGCTATCAGGGAACAGCGGAGGTCGACACCATGTTCGACTTCAAGAACAACCTCTTCTACTCGAGAGACTTCAACATGATCTCGGGCGCTGTCGACGCCAGCAAAGTCACCCACGAGAACAACGTGTACATCCTCATGGGTGGCGAGACGCGCTATTCGCTTCACAGCAGCGAGCGTTCGATTACGGCGGCGCCGTTCGTGAGTATGACGAGCGACGACATGCTGATGTGGGACTACCACCTGCTTCCAGGCTCGGTGGGGCTCGGGGCGGGACAATCGCTCGGCTTTACACGCGACCTTCTGGGAACGGCCGTCTCCGGGGCGCCCGACGTCGGCGCGTTCCAGCATGAGTAGGTGCCAGTGCTACACGCTGCGATGGTCTTGCGGCTCATGCCGATGATCATCGTGGCTCTGCACAAATAGCGACGGCGTACGCTTGAGTGCGCCGTCGGGAAGCCCTGTGATCAGGCGTGCCCCACGGCGGAACGTGATGTAGAGCCAGGCCCACTGCAGCATGACGGCCACGCGGTTGCGAAAGCCGATGAGGTACCAAATGTGCACGGCGATCCACATCATCCACGCGATGAAGCCTGTGAGACGGAGCTTGCCGTATTGAACAATCGCGCGCGAGCGACCGATCGTCGCCATCATTCCCTTGTCGACGTAGTGGAAGGGCTTGCGATCAAGCTTTTTGAGGTCGCGCTCGATGTTTGCTTTGACCGCGCGGCCCGCCTGCATCGCAACGGGGGCGAGGCCCGGTAGGGGCTTTCCTTCGCCATCTTTGGTGTGCGCGATGTCGCCAATAGCAAAGACGTTCGGGTACTCGGTCAGCGAGCAATCCGAGGCGACGATGATGCGGCCTTGCTTGTCGAGCTCGACACCGAGACTTGATGCGAGCGCGCATGGCTTGACGCCTGCTGCCCAAATTACCGAAGCGCTCTCTACCAACTCTTTGCCGTCGAGCTCCACGCCGCGTTCATCGATGCGCGTGACGCGTGTCGAGAGGCGCAGCGTTATGCCCATGTCTTCAAGCTCGCGCGCCGCGCTCGCTGAGAGTTTGTGCGAGAAGGCCGGCAGTACGCGGTCCCCCATCTCGATAAGAACTATCTTGGGAATATGTTTGCCGATGCGCCGAAAATCACGCGCGAGAATTGTCTTGGAGAGCTCGGCAAGAGTACCTGCGACCTCAACGCCAGTCGGACCTCCTCCAATCACTGCGAACGTCAGCAGACGCTCTTGCGCTTTTTCGTCGAGCTCGCGTTCGGCGCCTTCGAATGCTAGCAAGATGTGACGCCGCACATCGACCGCGTCGTCGATGCTCTTCATGCCGAGCGAGTAACGCTCCCACTCATCGTGACCGAAGTAGGTTGTGCATGCGCCCGCGGCGATGACCAGATAGTCGAACGGGATCGATTCGCCATCGGCGAGATGGAGAAACTTAGCCTTGAGGTCGGCCGAAACGGCTTCGCCTAGCAGCACCCGGGCGTTCTTCTGAGAGCCGAGCGTTGACCGAATCGGCATGGCGATCTCGGCGGGCGAGAGCCCGGCCATCGCGACCTGATAGAGGAGCGGCTGAAAGAGATGGTGATTTTCGCGGTCCACGAGGGTGACCTCGACGGGTACTTTGCGAAGAGATCGGGCCAATGTGAGGCCGGCGAAACCGCCACCGACGATCACGACGCGCTTCTTGGTCTGCGTCATGGGCCATGCTTAGGCGCGTTCGTCCTCGTTCGCAAGGGGAGATCCAAGTACAATGCCCGCCGTATGGACATGGCGGATACCACCGACCTCGAAGCGCTGGCGGCCACGCTGGGGCACGAGTTTGCGAACACCGAGCTTCTGCTTGAGGCCGTTACCCATCGTTCGTTCGTGCACGAGTACGCCGCCCGCAGGGTTCGCGACAATGAGCGACTCGAGTTTCTCGGCGATGCGGTCGTAGGCTTCATCGTCGCGGCAGTGCTTCACGAAATGTATCCCGAAGCGCGTGAGGGCGAGCTCACGCAGCGCCGCGCTTCGCTCGTGAGCGGTATGGCGCTTGGTCAGCTTGGTGCGAAACTTTCGCTCGGTCGTCATCTGCGCTTGGGTCGCGGCGAGGAGCGCACAATGGGGCGTGAGAAGCCGCGTCTGCTGGCGAGTGCATTTGAAGCGTGCATGGCCGCGATCTACCTTGACGGTGGAATTGACGCTGCCATCCGTGTGGGCCGAACGATTTTCGGCGAAGCCGTGCACGAAGCCATTCCGGGTTCAAACGATTGGAAAACGCGGATGCAGGAGCGAATGCAGGCGCTCGCGCGCGGCCCGCTTGTCTATCAAGTGATGAAGGTGGAAGGGCCCGATCATGAGCGCTCGTTTCACGTGGGCCTTTGGCTCGAAGGCGTGTGCTTGGGGGAAGGGCACGGACGTTCCAAGAGCGAAGCTGAGCAGGAGGCTGCGCGCGCGGCGTTCGCTTCAGAAGTCGAACTTCCCGCGCCGTGAGCGAGAAAGCGTCCATTGATGCGTTGATCCACGCAGGACGCCATGGCGAAGCCGCCGAGCTCGCGCTCGCGCATGGAGACGGAGCACGCGCAGCGGAGCTTTTTTCCGAAACATGGAACTATGTGCGCGCGGTCGAGGTTGCGCGAGAAGCCGGGGATCTTGTCAACGCGTTCCACTACGCGCTTCTTGGCAACTTGCGCGAGGAAAGCGCCGCCATACTCGCCGCGCTCGCGCAGCTTCCGGCAGATGCGTCGCGAGCGGCCGAAGCCGCGATGGCGCGAGGACGGGCCCACGATGCTGCGACTCTGTACGAAGCTGCGGGGCGCTTCACAGATGCCGCCGCTGCGTACGAGCAAAGCGGCGAGCGCGCGGATGCTGGCCGCTGCCTCGAAGCTGCGGGCCAATGGCGAGAAGCCGGCAAGATGTACGAAACTCAATTGAAAGCAGCGCCGGACGACGATGCGACTGCGCTGCGTTTGGCGACGATTCTCTTTCGCTTTGCGCGTTACGAGGCCGCGACACGAGTGCTGCAACAGATCAAGCGTGAGGAGATCCTCGGGCCGGCGCGTCGCTTGCTCGTCGCATGTCTCGTCTTCTTGCAGATGAACGACGCGGCGGCCGATCGCTATCAACTGCTGAGGAACGTCGATGCGACCCTGCCCGCGACCGCCGCCGAATTCGTGAAAGCGAACTTCGCGCGCGCGGAAGAAGGCGAGAAGAAGGACGAGAACCAAGCTTGGCTCTTAGGTCGCTACCGCATTGTGCGAACACTGGGCAGCGGAGCCACCGGCCGCGTAGTGATGGCGCGTGACGCGCTCTATGACCGTGACGTGGCAATCAAAATGCTGCGCGTCGGCGATGGAGTAAAAGGGCGCGACGCATTCGCGCGCTTTTCACGTGAAGCGCGCATTGCACTGGTTCTCGAGCATCCGAACGTCGTGCGCATGTTTGAGTTCGACGTGAGCGGGCCCTATCTCGTGATGGAGCTGATGCATGGCGGCACTCTCGAGGAGCGCTTCACCGAGAGCGCGCCGTTGCCGCGCGCTCTCGTGCGTCAAGTGATCTCATCATTGCTCCAGGCGCTCTCGGTCGTGCATCGGCACGGCGTGGTGCATCGGGATGTGAAGCCGTCGAACATCTTCTTCGATGCATCGGGCACGGTAAAGCTCGGAGACTTCGGCGTTGCGCACCTTACCGAAGTGGGTGCGACGCTGACCGGCGCAATGCTGGGCACGCTTGCGTACATGGCACCGGAACAAATCACAGGGTCCACGACGCCGATGCCGGGGACCGACCTCTACGCGATTGGCATCATCGCCTACCGAATGCTGACCGGTGAGTTGCCATTTCGAGGTCCCGATTTCGTCGCTCAGCACTTGAACGAGACGGCAGTGCTACCGAGCGCAAAGAACGCAGGCTTGGGCACCGACTATGACGGCTTCATCGCACGTCTTCTCGCGAAAGATCCAAAGGAGCGTCCAAGCTCCTGCGACGAAGCGCTTGCTTTGCTCAATACGATACGGAGATCCAGCGACGACGTGAGCCACGCGTCGACGATCCTCAACAAGCCGGCGCCGCGCATTGCACCGGACGACGCGCAAAGTCAAAACGCTGCGCGCTACGCCCGCCCGGTCGATCCAACCGATGCGGAGAGGGCGTTCGACCGGGTGCTGGAGCGCAACGTGCGTATCGTGAAAGCGAACGCTGAGGAACGGGCTTGGTGGAAGAAGCTTGCGAGCCTAGTTCATCCCAATCTTCAGCTCGTGCTTGATATCGACGAGGCAAACGATGAAGTGTGGCTGGAAGATCCGCGATACGATGCTGCGGCAGTCATTCAGTTCGAGGCGATCGAAAAGGCGCTACAGGCGCTACACCAACTCGGCGTCGCACATGGGGCGGTCGACGCGTCGCATATCGTGACCGCACGCGGCCGCTCGGTCTTACTTCTTCCGCGCAACGCATCACAGGCACCGGCGTCGGCAGATTTAGAAGCCCTTGCCCACTTGCGCTCAGCGCTCGGCCGTCATCGGGCCAAGCCCACCGTGTAGCGCGCGGTCCTGAATCGAGAGAACTCGTGTATTGGCGATGCGAGCGAGCAAGGTCGTCGATCCCGTCGCGACGCGTTCGTAGTTTGGAAGAAGCACTTGGTAGAGACCAAAGCGAGGGCCGTAGCCCTGCGCCCATTCGAAGTTGTCCGTGAGCGACCAATGGTAGTAGCCGCGCACGTCAACGCCCTCGTCGCGAGCGCGCACGATTTGCTCAAGCGAACGCACGATGTGCTGCTGACGTCGCTCATCGACTAGCGTGGCGATCCCCGATTCGCTAACAACGAGGGGCGTCTCGGGAAAGCGTTCTGCGAAATCTTTGAGCAGGTTGTAGATGCCCGGCTCATAAAATTCGTAGTGCATCGACGGCACCACCTTCGTCGTGTCAAGTGGTGGAAGGCATGCGCCAAGGTCAAAGGTGCCAAAACACACCGTTGCGTTCACGCGAGGAATGAGTGGCACCGCGCCCGAAACGCCCGTGCGAAAATAGTACTGAAGGCCCACCCAGTCGATGCTTGCGTACCACTCCGGATGCGCTTCCTCCGGTGTGCCATCCAGGTCCGCGTCGTAGCCTCCCTGGCGCAGCGCCTCAAGGAACAAATAGTGATAGACGTAACGCACGCGCTCGACTGCGGCGATATCCGCGGGGTCGTCGCTCACGCGGTTGCGGCGCGCGGGTACCCACTCGGCGACTGAGAGTGTCAGGCCAACGTTGGCTGCGATTCCGTCGCCATCGGCATCCACGGTGTCGGCGTCCTTGATAGCGCGATAGATGGCCACGTGTGCGCGAATGAAGTTGCGCAGCGTGTCAACGAACGCATCGAAGTCCGACAGCACCAGCGAGCGGCCGGGCGGAAACTCTTCGAGACCATAGCTCGCGAGGAGATAGTTGATCGGCTCGTTCAGCGTGCCCCAATCGTCGACGCGGTCTCCAAAGCGCGTCGCCAGCAAACGGGCGTGTGCGGCAATCTCCGCGATGATCAGAGGAGCGCCCGTCGGATGGTGAAAGCCGCACAGGTTTTCGTCTGTCGGACCTCCTGGGCAATCGTTCGCTACGCGAGGGTCGTCAACCCAAATGGGATTGGAGAAATGATGGATGGTCACAAGCGGGTGAATGTTGGCGGAGACGAGCGCGTCGAGCTCATCGCTGTAGTGCGCCAATGCCTCTTCATCGATAGAGTCGCGCTCAGGTTCGATGCGCGCCCACTCCATGCTGAAGCGATATGAGTCGAGATGCATGCTCGAGATGAGCGTCACGTCGTCGACGGCGCGCGAGTAGCCCTCCACCGCGTTATCGACGAATACCCCGTGCCCAAGTCCGTCGGGAGCGGGCCGGGTCCACGTGTACCAATCCGTGCGCGTGTTTTGATCTTCGATTTGCGTCGCAGCAGTCGAAACACCAAATCGAAAACTGCCGTGGCCGGCTTCGCCAGCTAGAGGTCCAAACGCTCCAAAATGGATCGGCGTGGGCGGTCCAGCATCGCTGCCCGCGTCGAACGGCAGTCCGGCATCGGGCAAAGAGATCTCGTTCGACGAGCATGCGATCAAACATGATCCCATCACCAGCGCGCCGTAAAACGCCTTCCCCATGCGCACGAGAGTAACTGCGTCCGATTTTGCGTGTCGCTTTTTTGCGTTTCACGCCCAAGGCCGTGTAGGCCATTCGTGGGCGACGTCTGCGCACGGGGTGCGCGGGCCACATGCACTCTCGGGGAGGTCGTAGACCATGACGAATTTCGCAAAATTGACGGGTTTCTCGGCGGCCGTTCTCAGTCTCTGTGCGACGGGCTGCGGTCTCTTCGGCCAGTCCTCGGCACCTGCGACCACCGCTCCGGCACTCTCGCATCCCGAAGTCGCGCTGATGCCCTCTCCTTACGAGGAGCCCGCGTCGACGAACCCGAACTCGAACGAGAATCGTGCAGCGACCGTCGCTCTTCCTTCGTCACCTTGGTCCAACGAACGGATCGCGATGAACCAAGCCCCGCAGCCTCTCGTGCAGGCGTGGCGTCATGCCGACAACCGCAGCTGGTGCGCGCCTATTGCGCCGAGCTCGGACACTGCGCTCATGGGTGCTCACGCGCGTCGCTCCTCGTTTGAAGGCGGCTGGGCGGTTGAGTTTGACAAGCAAGGCCTCGCTGGCATCGGGCGCGATGGAAACACGTGTGCGACGTGTGGACGCGGTGCTTTCGGCATTGCGGGCACGAGCATGAACCGCGACTCGATCGACGAAGAGTCAGTCGCTGCGGCGTGGAACGACGGCAGCCGCGCTGAGTACCAAAGCACTGACGAAGACCCGACCAAGGCCGGCGCGGTCGCCACCATCGTTGTTCCCGGCCAGGACTGCGTTTACCAAGTGTGGTCGTTCGTTGGCCAAGAGCACCTGAACGAGCTCGTCGCGAGCTTGCGCTTCGTCGACTCGAACTGATTTTCAGAACCACGGACTGCACGACCAC
This sequence comes from Sandaracinaceae bacterium, assembly GCA_016712745.1. Taxonomy (GTDB): domain Bacteria; phylum Myxococcota_A; class Polyangia; order Polyangiales; family JADJQN01; genus JADJQN01. Next base: position 121,760 of record JADJQN010000003.1, on the reverse strand, counting down.
CGGATGCACCGACGGATAGACATGCGACTATTGCTTCGCCAGCTACGCTTGCCTCCCCGAAGCGCCATTTGATGACGTGCGATAGTGCTACAACGCTAACGCGTGGCGTCTGATAAGAAATCGTCTGCGACGCGGGCGCCGCGAACGCACTTCGTGGTGATCGGCGCCGCGGCTTTTGCACTGTTGGGACTGAGTCTGCGCGCCACAGCATTGTTCGATTCGGCGAAGTTCGTTCAAGCGCATCAGACGATGCAGCGCAGTCGCATCATGAACGAACAAGTTCAAGTCGACGCCGGTCTTGCGCGCCATCATCGCGGAGAAGCGCCGTGCTTCCTCTACTCGGCGCCGGCGGTATCGAGTGCCGAGCTAGGCACTATCGTCAACGAACTTGCGGCAAGCGATGCACTTCATCTCTTCATCGAGAACACCGCGCTGGTTGGGTTGTGGTCGGCGAGCGATGAGCGCGCGCGTCACGGCGCCCTCGCTGACGAAGAGGCGCTTGCAAGCCTTGGCCGTCTTGGGTCGTCCGATGCGGTGCTCTTGCTGCTTCATCGTTCGAGCGTCGTCGCAGAAGCCAAGCGCGACGTTCGCGAACGCGAATCGACAAACACGGCCCAGATCGCGCGCCTCGAACACTTTCTAAACGATCAAGATCGAAATCGGCTGCGGGCATTTTGGCAGCATCACCGTCTGAAACTCACGCCCGCTTCCTTGCTCGCCCTCCGCCACGCAGTCCAGCGACGTCTGCAGGCTGACGAGCCAACCGACATCCCGGCGTAGCCTCCCGGCCCTCCCGCGACGACGGGCGACGACGGGGACGATCGGTGAAATAGTGAAATAGCGTCGCGCTATTTCACTATTTCACCGATCGTCCCCGCCCCGGAGCTAGCGACTAGCTTCGACGGCGACGTCGATGCGGGCTTGGGCCCACTCGGCGTCGCGAATGATCTCTTCGTACTCGGCGGTGTCGTTTTCGCCTTTGAACGCCGTCATGCGTGCGTTCGCGTCGGCTAGGTCTTTTTCAGCCCCGGCCTTGTCGATGTCCTCGCCTGCGACGAAAAGATCGGTGAGTACAGTGACCTTATCGGGACCGGCTTCCGCGAAACCCGGACCAACTGCCGCTACGTGCTCTTTGCCAGCTACGCGATACTTCAAGGCGCCGCTCTTCAATGACGCGAGCAATGGCAAGTGGCCCGGAAAAACACCGAACTCACCGTTCACGCTCGGAGCCTGAACGCTTTCCGCGTCGGCCTTGAGAGCAAGACCTGTCGGCGTTGCGACTTCGAGGTGAAGGGTTTCGCTTTGCTGCGTTGCCATAGGAGCTTACTTGCCTTCCTTGGCCATCTCGGCGGCGCGCGCCTTGACGTCAGCGATGTTGCCGACGAGGCGGAACGCCTGCATGGGAAGGTCGTCGAGCTTGCCGCTCAAGATCTCTTCGAAGCCTGCAATGGTGTCTTCGAGCGAGACAAGCTTGCCCTCAAGACCCGTGAACTGCGACGCGACGAAGAAGGGCTGCGACAAGAACTGCTGAATCTTGCGCGCGCGCTCGACGATGTTGCGGTCGTCTTCCGAAAGCTCGTCCATGCCCAAGATGGCGATGATGTCCTGAAGGTCCTTGTACTTCTGCAAGGTCTGCTGAACACCGCGCGCCACCTTGTAGTGACGCTCACCGATGATCTGAGGATCGAGCATCGTCGAAGACGAGTCGAGCGGATCAACGGCCGGGTAGATGCCGAGCTCGGCGATGGAGCGCGAGAGCGTGGTCGTTGCGTCCAAGTGAGCGAAGGTCGTGGCCGGTGCCGGATCGGTGAGATCGTCGGCCGGAACGTAAACCGCTTGCACGGACGTAATCGAACCCTTGTTCGTCGAGGTGATGCGCTCCTGCAAGCCGCCCATGTCGGTTGCGAGCGTGGGCTGATAACCAACGGCGCTCGGAATACGTCCAAGAAGAGCCGAAACTTCGGCGCCTGCCTGTGTGAAGCGGAAAACGTTGTCGACGAAGAGAAGAACGTCCTGTCCTTCTTCATCGCGGAAGTACTCAGCGACTGTAAGCGCCGAGAGAGCAACGCGTGAGCGAGCGCCGGGCGGCTCGTTCATCTGACCGAAGATGAGAGCGGTCTTCGAGATGACGGGCTCGCCCGTGTCAAGCATCGACTCGCGCATCTCGTGGTAAAGATCGTTTCCTTCGCGCGTACGTTCACCGACGCCTGCGAAGCACGACACGCCGCCGTAGGCCTTGGCGACGTTGTTGATGAGCTCGAGGATGAGAACGGTCTTGCCGACGCCTGCACCGCCGAAGAGACCAATCTTTCCGCCGCGACGATAGGGAGCGAGAAGGTCGATGACCTTGATGCCCGTCGCGAAGATTTCCGCCTTGGTGCTCTGCTCGACGAAGGTCGGGGGCTTGCGATGGATCGGGGAAGTGACCTTCGCGTTGACCGCGCCCTTGCCGTCGACCGGTTCGCCGACGACGTTCAAGATGCGACCGAGAGTCTCTTTGCCCACCGGCATGCGAATCGCGTCGCCCGTGTTCTTGACGACCATGCCGCGCACAAGACCGTCGGTGGAATCCATCGCGATGGCGCGGACGGTGTTCTCACCGAGGTGCTGTGCGACTTCGAGCACGAGGTTGTCCTTCTGATCGCTGATCGAAGGATTCGTGAGCCGAAGGGCGGTCAGAATGTTCGGAAGTTGGCCCTGGGGGAATTCAACGTCGACGACGGGGCCGATGACTTGGGTGACTTTTCCGGACGGGAGCTCTGCCATGGTGTTCTTTCGTGAGGAATTGCGGGCGGATGGATCGCCCAGCGCGGGCGCGTATCTAACACTCGCAGGCGTGCCGGTCAACTCCGCGCGGACATGGAACGGCGGATCTAACTCTATGAAAATATGCTGATATTATCTGATGACTCAGACGTCGCACCAGGCGAGCGGCGCAGCGCGCGCTGCCATCAGCGGCCCGAGCCTGCTCAGAATAGGAAAAGGGTGCAGTACTCGTCGCGCAAGAGATCCGAAATTGCGGTGCCCATGTTGAGCGTATCGCTGCGGACTTGGTCGAGATCCCATGCGCGTCCACCGGTCTGTGTGGGTAGCGAGGGCTGGCTCATGAAGGGCGTGTGAAAGCCCGGCGCGCCACTGTACGAGCCGCACGTCGCCGTGCCCTGATTCGCAAATACCGCGAAGCGAATCTCTTCGCTAACCAACGTGGCCGCAACGTCCGCGTAGTTAGTCCCGACTGTGACGGAGTCGCTCAGACGGTATGGATGCTCCTCGAAGGTGTCGTCAGTGACGTGCACGATGATTCGCGTCGCAGGCGTGCGCCACGGGCATGCCGCCACAGCAAGCGCGACCGCGTCGAGTGAGTTTTCTTCGCAATCAACATTTTGCTCGTGGCTGAGAGGACTTTCGTTCGATGAACAGAAGTCACGCCAGTGATCAAACTGCGCTTGCAGCTGCGCAACGCTGCCAATCGGTGTGCAATCGTTCACGGCGACTGCGTCATCGACGAAGACGACCATTCCGAACTGCGCGTTGGCGGACAAACCTGTCGCTGTGTTCCAGATATCCGTGATGCCTGCGCGAATGTCGCCGAGCACATCGCCCATGGACGTGCTCACATCGAGCACGAACACAATATCGAGCGCGTCGCTACAGGCGATCGATGCGTCGAACGGGACGCCGCTGTCGATGCGCGCGCTATCGATGGTTGATGCGTCGACGCTCACACCCGAATCGACGTGAGTGTTGACCATGGGCGTACCCTCGCGCGTGGAACAAGCGCTGGTAAGCGAGACACCGATGAGTAGAAGGTAGGGAGCGGCGCGAAGCGAAGTCATGCCGGTAGTATATGCAGGATCGGCGCGCGTGCGAGCTCTTCGATGCGAGAGCAGATATCGAAGTCCCTAAACGCCAGCGTCACCGGCGATCGCCGTCGCGAGGCGCCGCAAGTTCCGGGACGCTCCGCTCTCACGCGAGGAAGCGCTCATAGCGTGTCCAAGTCAGGCCACCCAGCCGATGCAGCCGCGCTGCAAGCTCCCGGTCTTCGAGCGCGCGGGAGAATCGGCGATACGGCGCAATGTCGACCGTGAGCAACTCCAGGCGCTCGGCCACGTCAGCGCTGACTTCCTGGGCTTGCTGCCACGCTGCGATCTCTCTCGCTGACTCGAAGAAGGCGATGATGTCGTCTTCGTTATTGCGCAGCGTTGCCTCGAAGTCCGGGTGCCAGGGATCGTCGAGCACTGGGTATCGGCCGAGGAGGACGGCGGCCGCGCGCTCGTAGGCGGCGTTTTCCTCATCCGCTGCGGCCTCTGAGTCGCGACGCAGAGCGTTGATCATGAGCTCACGAGTGGCGAGCTCATTTCGAGCTTCCTCGTCGCGCCCCGCGAGTCCTAGGCGTGCTGCGAGCGTTGCGATAATCGCATCGTTCTCGGGCATCGCAGGTGCAACGTCGCCGCCCCCGTCGGCAGGCGGCGCGACATCACGAAGGTAGGACTGAGATGTTGTGGTCGGGATGTCGATCGATGCCGATGACAAGCTTGCGTAGGTATGAGCTTCGAGAAACGAAACCGCGCCGTCTCTATTGAAATCGATCTCGGTGCGAGCGATGGCGTGGCCGCTTCGATCTTCGCCACGAAGTGCATGGAGAAAATTCACCGCGTAACCTTGATGCGCTCCGCGATCGGGGTTGGGGTCGCATCCGCTCGCTTGCTCTGTCCAGGTGCTCGCGAAAAACCCGCACCGATCAAAGTTGGTCACACGACGGTTGATTTTGGCGCCAGTGTAGAGCGCTTCCGAGAAGCCACCGGAGTAGCACGAGGTCACAACATAGCGGACTGGATGCTCACGCTGATACTTGTCAAAGAGGGTCGCGAGGTCGGCGGGATGAATGACGCCGTCGCCCCACATCGACAAGCTAGCATCGCCGGGAACATCGCCGCGATCGCCGTGACCGACAAGGAAGACTGTCAGCGGCGAGTTGGCGGGGCCTCCCTCAAGCGCGCGGCGAATTGCATCAAGCGTTGCTTCGCGTGTCGCTGCGCCAAGCGTAGGGATGCTGACTGCTTCGTAGTGCGCATCGCGCCCCTGCCTTGCATCGAAGAACTCGGCGAGCGCCATTCGCAAATCATCGCCGCGCTCTTCGCTGTCGAGCACTTGTACCGCGCGACTGCCAGGGCCGCCGGCAAAGAGAACAACTCCCTCTTCTGCACCAAACACGCCAGAAGCGAGAGCGAGGTCGCTCTCGAGGGAGAGTTGATTGAACTCGGGCGTCGGACCCCCGCCAGCGGCAATCCACGACACGTGTGCGGGCCACTGGGCGGCCGTGTTCGTAGCGCTGCGGTCACGCGGGCCGGGCGAGTGTTGCGAAGCTTGGGTAACCGCGTCCCCGAGCACGCGCGATTCGCGAATCCCCAACGTCATCGTCCCAACGACGACGCACAGCGCAAATACGAGATAGACGCGAAGGAGTACTGCGCTCATCGCGCCTTTGGCCTTAGGTCTTGGACTGAGTGCGGAAGATCAAATCCCAGAACACAGTCGACACGCCGTAGCCCGTGTCGTGCTCTTCGAAGTGATGCTTCATATGACGGCGGCGCTGGCCCTTCATGACGATTGCAACCGGTGCGAGCAACGTCTGGCGGGGCGGCTTCACATGATGCGTCGCAAAGTGAATGTAGTCGTAGCTGAGATAGCCGACCAGCATGCCCACGAACGTGCCAGCAACCATGTGCATCGGCAGCGCCGCGCGGAAGAGCCAGTAGAAACCGACCGCGAGGGGAATGCTGACAATCGGCACCATGACGAGCCGGTAGTAGTCGTCGGGGTATGCGTGGTGGATGCCGTGCGAGTAGAAGAACAAGAAACGCTTCACCGGGGTGTTGGGCGTCATATGAAAGTAAAAGCGATGGAGCGTGTACTCGGTGAAGCTCCAAAAGAAGAGACCGATGCCCATCTCGGCCGCGATCATCCAAACGGACTCAGTTTGAAACGCCAACCAGAGAAAATAGATGGTGACGGGCACGAACATGAGCGCGGGCACCGCAGGGTGCACTTTCGAGAAGAACTCGACGAAGTTGCTCTGGAACATGCGCGCGTTGGTCTTACGATAGACGTTGTCGTCGTGCATCGTGGCGATGTGGGTAGCAAGTACGTTGTCGGCCATAAATTCCTCGCACAAGAGGTAGTCCCGTCGTTGCGCGCCGCAAGTGTAGGGGGGCACTTTGGCTCGTGCAAGGGAATGAAAGATTAGGGAGATTCCGGCTATGATCGCCCCATGACGGCTGCTCCAAATCGACCCCGAGTTTGCGTGCTCCATGTGGGCGGCACCATCGGCATGGTTCGAGGTGACGAGGGATTCGGTCCGAAGGATGGCTTCTTAGAAACCTACCTTGCTTCGATGAAGGAGCTTGAGCGCGCGGAGCTTCCCGCCTACACGCTTACGCTCCTGCCGCCATTGCTCGACAGCGCCGACATGCAGCCCGACGACTGGGTTCGTATCGCGCGTGCGATCGTCAACGCCTACGACGACTTCGATGGCTTCGTCATCGTGCACGGTACCGACACGCTCGCCTACACCGCGTCAGCGCTCAGCTTCTTGCTACCCGGTTTGACGAAGCCGGTGATATTGACCGGCGCTCAAATTTCGCTCGCCGAAGTGCGCAGCGACGGACGCGAACACTTGATCACATCGATCCAGCTCGCGGGCACCTCGCGTATACCCGAAGTTTGCATTTACTTCGGACAACGCTTGTTGCGCGGCAACCGAGCCCAGAAGGTGCACAACGATCATTTTGCCGCGTTCGATAGCGGCAACATGCCAGCGCTTGCGACGGTCGGCGTCGGCATCGATGTGCGCAGCGAGCTCGTGCGTGCGCCGGGAAGTGGGGTGCCGAAGCTTGTCGAGCTTCCGTCGCGTCCCTTGGTCGTCGCGCTGCGTGTCTTCCCTGGGCTCCAAGCGTCCATGCTGGAAACGGTTCTCGCCGGGGCTCACGGACTCGTTCTCGAGACCTACGGCGCAGGCAATGCCCCGACGCGTGACACTGCGCTACTCGACGTGCTGAGCCAAGCCACAGCACGCGGAGTCGTCGTCGTGAACGCATCGCAATGCCACGGAGGACGCGTGCGGCAGGGCCTCTATCAAACGAGCTCATCGCTCGCTCGGGCGGGCGTGGTGAGCGGTCACGACATGACCCCGGAAGCTGCACTGACTAAGCTCTACTGCCTGCTCGCGTCGGGGCTTTCGCCGGCCGATGTCCGCGCTCGCATGGAAGAAGACCTCGCCGGAGAGCTGACTCGGCCAGCGACGCACTAAAATTCGGGGGTGCCTTGGGAACCTGGCCGCCAAAAGAGTGTCGGGGCCAAGGATGCAGGTACACGCGGGCCTTAGTGCGGGTACAGTCCGTGCGCACGTAGATAAACAGGGGGCGAGATGAAACGGTTCGGGCTGGTATGCGTAGCGCTCTGCAGCGTCTTCTTCGTGCACCACGTCGTGCAGGCACAACCTCTCCCGCGTTCCGAGGTGCCAGCCCCACTTCAACCCTGGGTCGCTTGGGCATTGGACGGCGACGCAACATATGGATGCACACGCAATGGCGAGACCTTCCTATGTGCGTGGCCTGGAAGGCTGACGCTCGCCCTCGACGAGAGCGGCGGAACCTTCACCCTCGACGCGACTTCTGATCGACGCGTCGCGGTGACGCTACCGGGTGATGCGGGTCACTGGCCCCTCGATGTGCGTGACAACGGGCAGCCCATCGCCGTGCTGACAAACGGCGCGAACGCCCCCTACGTGGAGCTCACCGAAGGTGCGCACCGTTTGGTAGGCCGCTTCGGTTGGCGCGCTCTGCCTGAGACACTGCAGCTTCCGCGCGAGATCGCGCTAGTAACGCTCTCGCTCGACGGAACCAGCGTGCAGAGCCCGCATCGCGATGGCGACGGGCATCTTTGGCTGCGCGCACACGAAGATACTTCCAACGGTGAAGACCTTCTCGAGCTTGAAGTGCAACGACGCATCAACGACGCGGTCCCTCTTGCGATAACCACGCGTTTGGTCGTTCACGCATCGGGGCGTTCGCGCGAGGTCGAGCTGCCTAGTGTGCTGCTCGCTGGCTCGGTCGCGGCCGAGGTTCAATCAGACCTGCCCGTGCAGCTGTCTGAGACGGGCACGCTGAAGATTCAAGTTCGCGCGGGGACCTTTACGATTTCCGTTCTCGCCTATGTCGCGAATCCGGGCGCACGCCTCGCGATGACCACACAGCAAGCCCCATGGCCTGCGCAAGAAGTTTGGGTATGGGTTGCAGCGGAGAATGAACGCCAAGTCGAGGTATCCGGCGCGCCGTCGGTCGATCCGGCGCGCACGTCACTCCCCGACGACTGGCGCGCCTCACCGGCGTTCTTGATGTCGCCGGGCACAGCACTCGTACTTACGACAACGCGTCGTGGCGAACCGAACCCTCCGCCCAATCAGCTCTCGCTTGCGCGCAGCATCTATTTGGATCCGAACGGCGCCGAGTTTTTCGTCCGCGACCAGCTGCAAGGCACGATGAATCGGACGTGGCGCCTTGATCTGCTCGAAGGAAATCTGGAGCACATCAACTCCGCCGGCGTCGATCAGCTGATCACGCAGCACGCAGTCACGTGCGGACCCGCGCACACAACGTGCGAGAGGCCGGGCCTCGATATCCGCACACAAGCGATCAACTTGCGCGCTGAGTCGCGGTTGCCACGCCGTGGTTCATCGCTCCCTGCGGTTGCGTGGTCCGAAGACATGCAGAGTCTGAGCGCGACACTGCACCTGCCGCCGGGTTGGTCGCTCTTCTCCACCAGCGGCGTCGATGTAGCCAATGGCACTTGGATGGAGAGTTGGACCTTGTGGGGCTTTTTCTTCGTACTGATCGTCTCAATCGCGTTTGCGCGCGTGTTTGGCGTCGTGTGGGGGCTTATCTGCGCGCTGGGCCTTACGCTCACTTACCCAGAACCCGATGCGCCGACGATTGCCTGGTTGTTGTTCATCGCGACCATCGCAGTTTGGCGCGCGCTCAAGGATGGACGTCTGCGACGTTTCGTCTGGCTCGTCGCCGGGCTCATTGGCATCGTGCTGACGGTGCAAGTTGCCATTTTTTCGGCTCTGCAGTTGCGCTACGGCTTGCATCCGCAGCTGCAGCCGACGGGTGATGAAGTCACGGCCTTTGGAGCTATCTCGGGAATGACAGACGGCGATTTTGTCGTCGGTCCCGCGGCACCGCCCCCTGAGCAACCATCCGTCACGACTCCAAGCGATGCATCCCCATCCTTCCGCTCGCAGAACCTCGAAGCCGCAACCGACGTCCTGCGCGGCGGGGCTTTCGGCGGCGAGAGCGACGATTCCGGCGGGGGCGGGCGCAACCCATCGAATGCGCAATATCAAAACGATATCCGCTCATCCGGATGGATGGACCCGTCCAGCATCGTACAGACGGGTCGCGGCATGCCGATGTGGCAGCACAAGTCATTGCAGCTTTCGTGGTCCGGCCCGGTACGACAGAACCATAGCTTTTCCCTCCATTTGATTCCGCCCTGGCTCAATCGCGTGCTGGCGTTCTTACGGGTGGGCTTGATTCTCGCTCTGCTCATCATTGTCTTTCGGAAACGCCCGACACTGAACGCGGTAACTCCCGACGTGCCACAGGCGCCCGTAGTCGCAGCGGCAGCGACTGCATTCCTCCTCTGCGTAGCTTTTGTCACGGGAGCCTCCGCGCAGGAAGTTCCGCCTGTGGCAGGCGCGCCTTCCACGGATGTCATTGCAGACCTTCGTGCTCGATTAACGCGTCCGCCTCTTTGCGGCATCGATTGCGTCGACACGAGCCACGCAAGCCTTCGCGCGATTGCTGATACGTTGACGCTGGATTTGAGCGTACAAGCGGGCGCTCAAGTCGCCTATCCGTTGCCCGGTCCCGCCGACACATGGACGCCGACACAGGTTCTTGTCGACGGGCGCGAGAGTAACTCGCTCGTGCGCGTGGACGATGGCGTGCTGATGTTGCGTCTCAGCGCAGGAGCGCATGCGGTGCATCTCGCAGGCCCGCTCGCCGGGCGCGATGCGGTCACACTTACGTTTGAAAGCGAACCGCACACGATCGACACAGAAGGGCAAGGCTGGGCGATCGAGGGCATGGCCGCCGAAGGTGACGTCACCAGTTCCGTGCAGCTCCGTCGCACCATGGTCGAAGCACGCATCGGCGAGACAGCTCATGGTGTTGAGCTTCCTCCGTGGTACACGGTCACGCGCAATTTCAATATTGGCGTAACGTGGACCATCACCACCACGGTGCATCGCATCACGCCGCCAACGCTCCCCACAACGATGCGCGTGCCCTTGTTGCCGGGCGAATCCGTAACGACATCGACAATCGTCGTGGAGGGACGCAACGCTGTGATCACGCTTGCTCAGGGCGAATCGGATGTCAGCTTCGAATCCTCGCTTGCTCCGAGCGCTACGATCAATCTGCGAGCCGAGACCAACGCGCCGCGTTCGGACAAGTGGGTCTTCGCATGCACGCCACTGTGGCATTGCACCTTTGCTCCCCTTGCGCCGGTAGCTACGACGCAAGAAGGCGCACTGCTACCGGAGTTCCACCCATGGCCAGGGGAGCAGCTCCAGGTCTCGCTGACGAAGCCCACGCCAGCACCGGGGCAATCGTTCACCGTTGACTCGGCACACCTAACGCTGACGCCCGGCGTGCGCATGACTCACGCGACGCTCGCCGTCCAAATGCGTACCAGTCAAAGTCAGCCGTTCGTGTTCACGCTTCCGCACAATGCCGAGGTGCAGAGCCTGACAGTCGGCGGCGCGCGACGTGCGGTGCAAAAGTCCGGCGATCGCGTAAGTGTGGCGATTCAGCCCGGAGCCACGACCATCGTGATCGAGTGGCAAGAAGAGCGAGGCTGGTCGAGCGTGTTTACTTCGTCACGCGTGCTTCTCAACGGCGCACCGGCGAACGCGCACCTCGTGCTCGAGCTTCCAGCCGACCGTTTGTTGATTTGGACGAGCGGTCCGGCGTGGGGACCGGCCATTTTGTTCTGGGCCTACTTGATCCTGGTACTCCTCTTTGCGTTCGCTATCGGGCGCCTCAAGTCGACGCCTCTTGGATATCGCGACGCGCTTCTGCTCGGCCTTGGACTGACGCAAGTCCCGCCTCTCGCGTCCATCGTGTTGGTCGGTTGGTTCTTCGCCATGGCGAAGCGCGCAAAGACACACCCGGCGAGACCTTTTGTATTCAACCTGACGCAGCTCGGGCTAGTCGCGTACACGTTCGTCGCCGCCTGCATCCTTGGAGCAAGCGTCTACGTGGGTCTGGTCGTTCAACCGGATATGCAGGTCGCGGGCAACGGCTCAACCAACACGCACCTGCACTACTACGTGGCTGGCGCGTCGCAACGTTTGCCTGAGGCCACGATTACGAGCGCGCCCATTTGGGTATGGCGCGTCATCATGCTGCTTTGGGCGCTGTGGTTGGCGGAGAGAGTCGTGCGTTGGGCACGCTTTGCTTGGATCTCACTCACGACAGACGGCGGCTGGCGCAAGCTCCCGCCACGCCCGCCGGTACCATTCGCGCCGCCGGTAGCACCACCGCCTCCCGCGTCGCCACCGCCTCCCGCACCGCCACCCTCTGCCGCGGCTTAACTACGGAGTCGCGTGCGGTAGTACAGGTAGCGTCGGCACCGACGGCACCGGCATGTTGGGCAGGCCGCCATCGGAGTGGGCGGCTTCCCATTCTTGGGTGACGCGATCGGTGACGCGCGTCGTCGCTTCGCGTACGTCCGTCCCAAGTTCGTGGGCTTCGGGTGTCGCCGCAATGTTCTTTACGTGCTCGTAGAGTGTGCGTCGGCCAATAGGCACGACGAAAAACACGTATCCAAAGGATATGAGTCCCACGAGTGCGATCAGTGCTGAAACGAGCTTGCTGATCATGGCTTTTCGTACCACGGCTTTCCGATAGACTCTAAAAACCGATGGCACCCATTCGAAAGGCCGAGAAAGACGAGCGCCTTTCCGCAGTCGTGACGAGTCGCACGCCTCTCTACTACGAAGAGGGCGCCGACCCGCGCATGGATCGGCCTGCCTACGTTCGCAGTGGCTCTGGCGTTGTGTGGCTTCGAACACGCGAACGCCTCGCCGTAATTCAGGACGATGCGAGCTTTCTGGCGCTGGTGGATCCGCGGACGTTCAAAGCCACCGCCGTCACGTTGCCGTGGGAGCGCGGCGGCCAGCGACAGTTTGATGCGACGCGCGGGAACAAGGCGGAGAAGCTCGACCTTGAAGCATGCGTGGTTGTCGCAATCGACGAGAACGTAGATCGGCTCATCGCGTTTGGCTCCGGCTCGTCGCCCATGCGCGAGAAGGTTTTGATTGTGGATGTTTCGCGTGATGAGATTGACGCGCGCCTCGTCGACGCGCATGCGCTCTACGAGGCGATGCGCAGCCGGACAGGATTCTCGGGTAGTGATCTCAATATCGAGGGAGCGTGCGTTGTAGGTGAAACGCTGCGCTTTTTTCAACGAGGCAATGGCGCCGAGCGCGACGGGCTCAAGGCGGTGGATGCGACGTGCGATGTAAATCTCTTTCAGCTGCTTAGCAGTCTGGATGCGCCGGACCTTATGAGCGTGCCTGCAATTGAGAACGTCCACGTTTACGATCTGAACGAGCTGCAGAATGTCCGCCTCTCATTCACCGACGCAACGATGCAAGGGGATCAACTCTGCTTTCTCGCCGCAGCGGAAGCATCACCGAACGCGATCGACGACGGACCTGTCGCAGGTGTGGCCTTCGGCATTGCCGCCGAAGACGGCCTACGGATCGCGGCCATCACCGAAGCGGATGGGTCGCCTTTTCTTGCAAAGGCCGAAGGCCTTGTTGCGAATCCTTACCACGATGGCGAGTTCTTCCTCGTGACCGATCTCGACGATCCGAACCTACCGTCGGAGCTCTGCACGCTTTCGATTTCCTTCGTGTAAGATGCGCGCTGGCGTGGCTCCTTCCTTTGACATCAACCCGCGAGCGCTTGCGGCCTTCGTGCCGGAGCCGTCTTTTGTGGCGGCGCGCGGGTTGACGTCCGCGCACGCTCAAACCATTTTCGCGACTCTTTTGCGTTCGACTCGTTTGGCGGGTGTGGCCTACGAACGTTGGGATCTGCCCGATGGAGATTTCGTCGACGTCGCCGTGCTCGCAGCGCCCACCGACCGCCCACACGTGCTTGTTCTGCACGGTCTCGAAAGCAGCGCGAACGCGGGCTATATGATCGAAACGTTGCGCGCCATCCAGCGGCTTGGCTGGGGCGCTTTCGCAATGAACTTTCGTTCGTGCGGCACTGAGATGAATCGCAAGCCGCGCAGCTATCACGCGGGCGAAACGGGCGACGCGCTCGAGACGCTCAAGCGCATCCGCACCCAAGTGAACGGGCCGATCTACGGCATCGGTTTTTCGCTCGGAGGCAGCGTGATGATGAAGCTGCTCAGTGAAACTGGAGCAGACTGCCCTATAGATGCAGCTTCGGTGGTGAGCGTACCGTTCGATCTTTCGAAGTGCGCTGATCTGATCGACGAGGGACGCGGCTGGCTCGTCGTCTATCGTGAGCGCTTTCTGATACGCATGCGTAAGAAAGCGCGGGAGAAGGCCAAGCGCTTTCCTGATCACTTCGACCTCGGTGAAATCCGACGTGCGCGGACATTGCGTCGATTCGATGAGCTAGTTACCGCGCCATTGCACGGCTTCGCATCGGCGGAGGAGTACTATCAGGATTCGTCGGCCGGCCCGCGTGTGGCCCAGATCGCGAGGCCAACGTGGGTCCTGAGCGCTCTTGACGACCCGCTCATCCCCGCGTCGAGCATTCCGATCGAAGCGATGAAGAGAAACCCATTCATTCAGTCGCTCCAGACCGAGCATGGCGGCCACGTGGGCTTCGTTGCAGGTTCGCGACTCCGACCGCAGTATTGGGCCGAAGCGCAGGCTGTGAACTTTCTGGCGCACATCGATCGCATTCGTCCGAGGTAACTTCGTGATCTCTCCCAACTCACTTCGTGTTCTCGCTCACGCTGTCATCGAAACCTTGCGCATCAGCGCGCCCACCGTGATCGAGGCTGTGCGAGGTCAGTCGCTGCATCCAGAATGGAATGCGCGCCTCGACAGTTGGTCGAAGAAGCTTTTAAACGAAGCGGGCATCGTGCTCGACGTCACGGGACGCGAACACTTACGCGATGGCGAAGTCTACGTGATCATGAGCAACCATCAGTCGATGTACGACATCCCCGTGGTCTTCCAAGCGCTCGCGCGCCCCTTGCGAATGGTTGCGAAGAAGGAGCTCTTCCGCGTGCCGATCTGGGGCAAAGCGATGAAGACCTCGGGCTTCGTCGAGATCGATCGCAAAAACCGCGAGAGCGCCATCAAGAGCTTGAAAGAAGCGAAACGGCTGATGGAGCGCGACGGCATCAGTCTGTGGATCGCCCCCGAGGGCACTCGTTCGAGGTCAGGCATCGTCGCCCCGTTTAAGAAGGGCGGCTTTCACATGGCCCTCGATGCTGGCCTCCGCATCCTACCGATCACGATCGACGGCACGCGCGATGTGTTGCAGAAAGGCGGACGTCGCGTCGAAAAAGGCTCCCGCGTTCGCGTCACCCTCCACCCGCCTGTCGACGCCGCCGACTACGACTACAAGAAACTCCGAGAGCTCATGGCCGACGTACGCGCCACCATCGTCACCCCGCTCCCCGCCGAATTCCGCGGCCACGCCTGAATCCACTGAGCTCCGCGAGCAAAAGGCATTTCACCGGCAAGTCACCAAGAGCACCAGCAGTGCGGCCCGATCTGCAAACAACAAGAATCCATTTCTTGTTGGGGATCATCGGTTGGCGTCTTGTGGTGACTTGGCGGTTAAACCTTCCGCGGAGTACTTAGGCGAGGGCGTCGAGGCGGTCGCCTAGGAGTTTCTCGAGGGAGACGAGGGCTTTGCTGAAGCCATCGATGCCTTCGGCGAGTTTGTCCTTCGCCATTTCGTCTTTCTCGTGCATGGCGCGGAAGGTCTTTTCGTCGACGTTGATGCGTTCGATCGTTGCGGTGCGCGCGGCTGCGGGATCGAGCTTGCGCGGTAGCTCGCCTTCGGTCGACTTGAGGTCAGCGAGCAAGTTCGGCGAAATGGTGAGCAAGTCGCATCCAGCAAGCTCGGTAATCTCACCCAGGTTGCGGAAGCTCGCGCCCATAACTTCGGTTTTGTAGTCAAACTTCTTCAGGTAGCGATAGATCGTGGTGACGGAAACAACGCCCGGATCTTCGCTTGCCGCGTAGCTCTCTTTACCGGTCTTCTTCTTGTACCAATCCAGGATGCGCCCAACGAACGGCGAGATGAGCGTCGCTTTCGCATCGCCGCACGCAATGGCCTGATGCAAGCCAAAGAGCAGGGTGAGGTTGCAGTGGATGCCTTCCTTCTCGAGCACTTCCGCCGCGCGAATGCCTTCCCACGTGGAGGCGATCTTGATTAGCACGCGCTCACGCGAGGTGCCGGCCGCTTCGTACCAAGCGATAAGCTTCTTGGCCTTATCGATGGTGCCTTGTGTGTCGAACGAGAGGCGCGCATCCACTTCGGTCGAAACGCGACCCGGAATGATCTTCAAAATGCGCATACCGAATTCCACGGCGCAGCGATCGAGGGCGTCTTCGATAACCTTCTCGCGCTTGGCAGAAGTGTTTTGCGCCTTTGACCATTTTAGCGCTTCGGTGACCACGTCCGCGTACTGGGGCATCTGCGCTGCCGCCATGATGAGCGAGGGATTGGTGGTCGCGTCCTGAGGCGTGAAACGCTCGATCGAATTGATGTCGCCGGTGTCAGCGACGACGACGGTCATCTTCGTGAGTTGTTCGAGCAGATTGGCCATGGATGCTCCTTCAGGGGTTCTAGAGCTTAGCAAAGTTCACAGGCTAAGGAGTGTGATCATTGCATTGTGTGAAAGATGAGTGAGCATCGAAGCAGCGGTCGACCCAGTACGTGCTCGCACGCCGGTTAGCACGATGCCTGTGATGAGAACTGAGACGGTGCTGCCCCACGCGCCCCAAGTTTGTGGCAAGTGCGCTACAGCAAAGACGAGCACGCTGGCGGTCCATGCCGCCGTGCGACCCCAGCGGCGATCAATGGATCCGAAGATGAAGCCGCGGAAGAAGAGCTCCTCGCACATGGGCGCCACCAACGCGATCGCGCCCACTGCCAAGCGCGCGCTCGGAAAACTGATGAGCGCTTCGATCGGCGCCTCCGACGTCGAAGGAATAAGCCGTGCCGTCACGACTCCGTTAAGAATGGCAAGCGTCGATCCCAGTAAGACGCACGCCGGCCCCATCAGCCAGCGATTGCGCTTTGCTCCGTGCCATCCGAGTGCGTGTGCGCGCGTCTCGAATTCGCCACGTGCAATCAAGAAGTACGCGATCGCGACCTGCACCAAGGCTAGAAATACACCACGAAGCATGGCGCCGGACGCGCCGCCCCAAGGCAGAAATTCCGAAGCGACGAAGGCCAATACGAACAGCAACACCCCCCCGCCAAATGTGAGCGCAGGTCCCGATGTGCGAAACGTGTCGCGCGCGTCGTTCCGATAGGTCGCGACTATCATCACAGCGAACAACGCAAACGCGAAGCCAAGCCACACCGGAGCCTTGTCGCTCGTCGCCAGCATTCGCAGCGCCCGCACTCGCGTGACCATGGGCATGGCGGCGAGCGTTGGGCTAAGCGTGCGTCCCTCCCACACGACTTCGATCGCGTACGGCCCGCTGACAGCGACCGTGCCTTGGGCGACTTCGACGCAGGTTCCGTTCACGGTGCGCCGTGCGTGCGCCAACCGAGCGTCATCAAACGGCGTGCGAACCAGCAACTCGCGCGTGTCGGGTTGCCATACCGCGACATCGATCGCGTTCAGAAAAAGCGCGCGATCGAAACCGCTCTCGGTGCACACGTCAAACGAGACGTTGTCGCCCCGCTCCAGTGTGACGAGCCCGAGGCGCGCTGTTTTTGCGCTTTCGGGAACTGACGAGAGAGCCGTCGCGCGAGACGAATAATCAAGCTCCTTTCGTTCGAGCGTGACAACACGCAACGTCGCCCACACGAGCGTGACGACCGTGGTAGTCAAAAGCAGCGCGCCGATGCGAGTTGGCAGCGAGCGCGAGGCCGAGGCAGCGGTTGGGGTGGTCATCGACGCCGCCTCACTTTATCATGTTCGACCGCCGTGGCCGCCACCGATACAGCCTTGAACACGCGTGAGCGTGTACGCGCCATGGCACGGACGCTGGCTCCCTTCATGCGATTGCATCGGGGCTTCTTGATTCGCGGCGTGATCGCCACGTTGGTCGGTGTCGCGTTGCGCGTTGTGCTGCCGTGGCCGATGCGTTCGCTCTTCAAGCCGTGGCTTCGCAACAAAGCGCACCACGGCCATTCGGGCATGCCGAGCTGGTTGCCTGATTCCATGGACCCAGTGTGGGTCGCGGGCATTCTTCTGCTCGTCATCATGCTGGCGATGGGTTTTACCGACATGCGCAAGCGTCTCGCCTATGCACGCTTCGCGATCGGCGTCTCGCGCGACCTCCGCGTGGCCGCGTTGCACGCGGCGGGCGCAGATCGCGGCAATCTTCCCGCGCATCGCGCGGGCGATATGGTCTCGCGTCTTTTGGGCGACACGGCGCGCATCAAAAATGGCATTCGCGGTTTTCTGATCCACATCACCACCAATCTCGTCTTGCTAACCGCGGTGAGCGTTGTGCTCGTCTATTTGAACTGGGGTATCGGCCTCATTTTTCTGGGCGCGCTGCTGACCACACTTCTAATCACGCTCGTCGCATCCGAGCGCATCTCCGTGCGCACGCAAAGAATACGCGAGAAAGAAGGCAAGCTCGCCGACGCCATCCATCATACGTGGCTCGATCGAGCGGCCGACGCCGACGACTATGGCCGCGTGATGAAAGCGTCCTCAGGAAGCCACGATGCGGGCATTACCAAAATTCAGGGCTTCGCCGCATGGTCGGCCCACGTCGTCTTTGGCCTGGCGATGCTGAGCGGGGCCTTGCTCGCCGAGCACCAGATGCGAATCGGTTCGCTCAAGGCTTCGGTGGTGCTGCTTATCGTCGTGTATGCACTGATGGTGCGAACGCCGCTCATTCAGCTTGCGCGGCAAGGTGTGCGCCTCGGCAAAGTGCTCGGTTCGAGCGATCGCATCGTCGCGATGCTCGAACGCAACGTTGTGCAGCGCGCCAACACCCGCGCGCTGCCGCAGCTCCGCGCGACGCTCACGTTACGCGA
Source organism: Sandaracinaceae bacterium (assembly GCA_016712745.1). Taxonomy (GTDB): domain Bacteria; phylum Myxococcota_A; class Polyangia; order Polyangiales; family JADJQN01; genus JADJQN01. The sequence continues at coordinate 103,458 of JADJQN010000003.1, read as the reverse complement.
CGTCGTGGTGAACGGTGGACGTGCGCACGACAAGGAGCCCGTCTTTGGTTCGACCTCGCTTCGCATACAGCGCGGGGAGCGTGTTTATGTGTGGGGCGGCGCGGGTTCAGGCAAGTCTCTCTTCGCTGAGCTACTCGCCGGTGTGCGAATGCCGGACTCGGGACAAATTCTTTGGGACGATGTCGACTACGCGAGTGTTAACGGCGACTCGGTGCGCGAACGTGTTTCTTACAGCGCCGCTGAACCCTCGTGGTCTAAGCGGTCGATGCGCACACTCTTGGGTATCCAGGGCGAGCCGGACGCGCGCGCGCGCCAGATCCTCTCGGCATCGGGGGCGCAACGAATAATCGAGCAGCTCAAGGGCGGCCTCGACGCGATCGGCACTTCACACGAGTTTTCGCTCGAGGAACGGCGCTCCTTGGTTTTGTGTCGTTCGGCCCTACGTGATGCTGATCTATACGTGTGGGATATGCCTGAGCAAAAACACCTTGCCGACCTAAGTTCTGTATTGAATAACGTCGCTACGGTCGTCGTCACTGGAAGTGCCGAGATGGCGCCGCCAGGGTTTGATCGGGTAGTTCGGGTAGAGCAAGGGCGGCTTCGCAGTACCGACGCAAGCAGTACCCCAAGTATCCCGGTGAGAACAAACGGATGAAACGAGCCATCATTCTTGCAGCAGGTCGAGGCAGTCGCCTTGGCGATGCATCGGGTGGAACTCCGAAGTGCCTGCTTACGGTCGGTGGCAAGACGCTCATCGAACATCAACTTGCCGTTTTGCACGAGGCACGCGTCAAGAGCATTACGATCGTGGTCGGCTATGCCGCCGACCAGATTATGCGACACCTCGGCGCGGACTACGACTACGTTCTCAACGAGCGCTTCGCCGAGACCAACTCGCTCTATTCACTTTGGCTCGCCCGTCGTCCCGTCGAAGGTTCAGTCACGGTGATAAACAGCGATGTGTTCGCGGACCCCATTATTTATCATCGCGTACTTGCTGCGCGCGGCAACGTGCTGGCGTTCGACTCTGCGTCGGGCAATGACGACGAGCACATGAAGGTCAACTTCGACGGTAACCAGCTTCGCGCGATCAGCAAAACGATGCCGGCCGTGATGTCGCACGGCGAGAACCTGGGCATCTTGCGTTTCAACAAGCGCGGAGCTCGTAGCCTCTTCGCTGAAGCCAGCAGACTCATCGCGTCCGGCGCTCACAACGCGTGGGCACCCGCGGCGCTGGATCGCGTGGCAAAGGACGTTCCGATTCACGGCATTGACGTTCGCGGTTTGCCCTGGACTGAAATCGACTTTCCCGAAGATCTCGTGCGCGCGGAAAAGAAAGTTTGGCCGGCAATCGCCGCCGAGAGAAATCACCACATCTTCGCTCAGCGAACGGGCGCGGCCAGCGTCGTTCCGTTCTCGCGCACAGCCAATCGGTGATTTCGTGACGACTCGGGTTCTCTTTACCGGATACGCGCCCGTACACTTTCTCTGCTTTCAGCCGGTTTTTGAGCGCTTACGCCGCGAAAAGAGCGTCGAAGTCTTCGTGTCCGGAGGCCTCCGTACCAAGAACGCCGCTCTCGAATGGGAGTACGACGAGACGGCGATGTATGCGCCCTTCGACATGCCCGCAGGCAGCGTCCTCTCGGTCAATCAGATTCGCGATATCGACTTCGATGTGATCTTCGCTGCCAATACGCAGCTCATCATGCCGCGAAGTGTTGACACGCGCGTACAGATTTTCCACGGCGTCTCGTTTCGTAACAAGGCCGTTCGCGAAGAGAACACGCACTGCGATCACTACTTCATCGTAGGCCCTTACATGCATCGTCGCTTCGTCGACGCAGGCTTGTTCGAAGCCGATGATCCGCGGGCGATGAAGATTGGATTTGCGAAGACGGACCGTCTCGTTAACGGCAGCCTCGATCGCGCGGCGCTTTTGCGTGCGCATGGCCTTTCCGGCGAGCGCCCGGTGATTCTCTACGCGCCGACCGGTCAACGCCGCAACTCCATGGAAGTCATGGGCGCTGAAGTCGTGAAAAAAATTGCTGCGACGAACAAGTTCGATTTGCTGATCAAGTTGCATGACCATGCGAAGGACAGAACGTTCGATCCGTATGCCGAGCTTCTGCCTCTGCAAAACGAGCACACGAAGGTTGTCGACGACTTGGATGTAATTCCGCTTCTTTTTCTCGCAGATTTACTTGTCTCTGACGCTTCGTCGGTGTCGAGCGAGTATTCACTGCTCGACCGCCCGATGATCTTTCTTGATTGTCCCGAGCTCTTTGCGGCCCTTCGCGCCGAGCCCGGCTGCCAAATGGATCTCGACACCTGGGGACGAAACGGCGGCATCGTCGTTGAAAAGCCCGACGGCATAGTCGCCGCGATCGAGCAAAGTTTCTCCGACCCAAGCGCAAAGAGCGAAGTGCGCCGCGCGATGGCCAAGGACATCTTTTATAACCCGGGTCACGCAACGGAAGCGGCGGCCAAGTGGCTCGTCGACGCGTTCTCGCTGACGAAGTAAACTGCGCGGACCTCTAGTCAGCACGTTCGCGTCTACCTCAAAGCTATCTCGCTACTTTCCGTCAGACGCCGCTTTGAGCGCTTTGATGTCGAGCTTCTTCATCTTCATCATCGCCTGCGCTGTGCGCGCGCTCTTCTCGACGCTCTTCTGCGTCATGAGCGGAAGCAGCATAGCCGGAACGATCTGCCATGAGACGCCGTACTTGTCTTTGAGCCATCCGCATTGCTCCGCGCGCGGTTCGGCGCTCAGCTTCTTCCAGTAGTAGTCGATTTCTTCTTGCGTTTTGCATGTCACAAAAAGTGAGAAGGCGGGCGATAGCTGCATGTGCGGGCCGCCATTGAAAAGAATGAGCGACTGCCCGAGCACTTCGATCGTGACCGACATGATCGATCCCTTCGGATACGAAGGCCCGGCGCCCGCGACCCACTTCAGCGTCTCGGTGATCTTCGCGCCCTTTTTGAAGACGGACTTGTAGAATTTCGCGGCCTTGTCGGCGTCCTTTTGCAGCCAAACGAACGGTGTGACGGTTGCCATTTCAGTGCCTGCCTTTCAATACCCTATCCAGCTTGCCGAGCTCGCTCTCCCAACCCGACGACATGCGACCGGTCCACACATCGTCATGCATTGGGTCTAGGGTCAGCGTCAGTTTCACGCCATCGTTGGTAGGCGCCATCTCCACGACGTGTCCATCTCGGGCGCAACAGCAATCATGTCGTATTCGAGCACTCCGCCCGCGCGCAGTTCCAGCTTGCGAACCGCGACCCTGAACCCGTCCGGACCCCACCAAGACTCGATTCCTTCCTTGGTGGTCCACAGCTCCCACACCTCGTCGAGTGTCGCTGCGAAACTGCGCTCAAGGATGATCCTCTTCTGGCTCATGACAGTTTCGCCCGGCGACGTTTTGAACTTTGCTTCTTTTGCTTCTGTGCGAGAGCTGCGGCGAATCGATCGAGACGCGCATTCCATAGAGCACGAAACTGGGTGATGTAGTCGTCAAGCGTTGGATGCGGCTTGCTCGCGGAGGAAAACGTCCTCTTCAGGAGTGGAGCTGCGACCCAATGCTTTGTTGCGTGCGGGGAAGCGTCCGAACTTCCGAATGATGTCGCGGTGCTCGATCGCCGCCTTGGTTGCGGAATCGAGCATGCCTCGGTCGCTCGCCGTGTCGTCGCCCTTCAATCCTTCAAGATAAGCAACGGCGCGATCTTGCAGCGCTAGATCCTCGGCATGCACCAGCGGCATGTTGAAGAACATACGTTCAACCAAGCCGTAGTCGTTGTCCGCGCCGAGCTCCACGCCTTCGATCGTGAGGGCACGCGCCGCCGCGTCTTGCGCAAACGCTTGCGCCTCGCCGCGATAGACATTTCGCGAGAACTGGTCGAGCACGATGATCAAGGCGAGCCGACCACGCGGCGTCTGCGCCCAGTCGGCAAGCTTTCCGTCTTGTGCTTCGCTGAGCAGCCGACCAAACGTTTCCGAGATCTCGCGATCGATTTCGAGCCCACCCGCAAACCAGCGCCGAATGCGATTCATGAAATCATCCGGATGCGGATTCGCCCGATCGCCAAACCAATACGTTAGCACGTTCTCGATGTCGGACATGCGCGCGATTCTAGACGCGCCTCATCCCATGACAAGAGCGCTCCAGAATTGGAAAAGCGACCCTTGGCAGGTCGCTTTCCTTGCTGCTGCATCGCTGCAATCAAGCGATGGCGTCAGCCTTTCAAGGCCTCTGCGCCGCCGATGATTTCCATGAGCTCTTTGGTGATCGCTGCCTGACGGGCTCGGTTGTAAACGAGGGTCAAGCTGCCAACGAGCTCGCTGGCGTTGCGGGTCGCATTGTCCATGGCGGTCATACGGGCGCCGTGCTCGGAAGCAACGGACTCGAGGAGCGCGCGGAAAACTTCGACTTCGACGTACATCGGCAAAAGGCGATCGAGTAGGGCCTTCTTGCTCGGCTCGTAGATGAAATCGACAGCCGTGGTGTCGGCGGGCATCTCTTTCGGGACGATGGGAAGCACTTGCTCCATCGTGACCTTCTGAGTAATGGCGCTCTTGAACTCGTTGTAGACGAGATAGATCGCATCGAGGTCGAGGCGCTCATACTCGTCGGCGAGCACGCGGGAGATTTCGCCGGCCTTCTGAACGTTGAGGTTCTCGAAGACGCCGTTGAAAGTGTGGCGAATGTCAGCGTCGCGGCGGCGGAAGTAGTCGCGTCCCTTGCGGCCGATGACCGCAATGGAAACTTCTTTTCCTTCGCTCTGAAGCTGCTTCATGAACTTGAACGCCGCCTTGTTGATGTTGGCGTTGAAGGCGCCAGCAAGACCGCGATCGCTCGTAAGCACCACGAGCATCACCTTGTTGGGCTTGCGGTTCTCAAGAAGAGGATGTGTCTCTTCGTCACCCGAGGCGCGCGCAGCGACTGACGAAAGCACATCCATCGTCTTGATGGCGTAGGGACGCAGATCCGTAATCGCTTGCTGAGCACGACGAAGACGCGCCGCTGCAACCATCTTCATGGCGCGGGTGATCTTCTGCGTGTTCTTGACGCTCGCGATGCGAAGGCGAATCGCCTTGAGGCTAGCCATGGCGGTCTACTTATTCCTTGGTGTCGGGATTGAAGGTCTTCTTGAAGTCTTCAAGCGCAGCCGTAAGAACGGTCTTGGTGTCGGCGTCGATCTGCTTCTTGGTGCGGATAAACTCAAGCACCTGCGGATGCGAAGCCTTGACGAACGCGATGAGCTCGCGCTCGTAACGAAGGACCGCGCTGACCGGGTACGCATCGACGAAGCCGTTGGAGGCTGCGTAAATCGTGAGCACTTGCTCTTCGACCGACATCGGCACGTATTGACCCTGCTTGAGAATCTCGACGAGACGCTGACCGCGATGTAGTTGCTGTTGCGTCGCCTTGTCCAGGTCGGCTGCGAACTGTGCGAAGGCTGCCATCGCGCGATACTGCGCAAGGTCGAGACGCAAGGTGCCGGAGATCGACTTCATGGCTTTGATCTGCGCGTTACCACCGACGCGCGAGACCGAGATACCGACGTTGATGGCCGGACGCACGCCTGAGTAGAAGAGATCCGGATCGAGGAAGATCTGTCCGTCCGTGATCGAGATGACGTTGGTCGGAATGTACGCCGAAACGTCACCCGCCTGCGTCTCGATGACGGGAAGCGCGGTAAGCGAGCCGCCCGAATCAGGAAGCTTCTTGGCCTCGTAGCCTTCGCCCTTCTTCTTGGCTTCTTCGCTGGCTTCCTTCTTACCTTCTTCGCCGGCATGAATGTGCGTGCCGGGCGGCAGGGTCTTGCGGTTGGGCTCGGTCGCCTTCGGCAACGCTACCCACTCTTCAGCCATCTTCGCGGCGCGCTCGAGGAGGCGGCTGTGAAGATAGAAAACGTCGCCCGGGAAAGCTTCGCGGCCCGGAGGACGACGAAGAAGGAGCGAGAGCTGGCGATACGCAACAGCCTGCTTCGAAAGATCATCATAGATGATGAGAGCGTGCTGTCCGTTGTCGCGGAAGTACTCAGCCATCGCGCAGCCAGAGTAGGGCGCAATCATCTGAAGCGGTGCCATGTCCGACGCGGTCGCGGTGACGACCGTCGTGTATTCCATCGCGCCGAAGGCCTTCAGCTTGTCGACGACTTGAGCAACGGTCGACTGCTTCTGACCGATGGCAACGTACACGCAGAACATGTTTTGTCCGCGCTGATTGATGATGGTGTCGACAGCAACGGCCGTCTTGCCGGTCTGACGATCGCCGATGATGAGCTCGCGCTGACCACGACCGATCGGAATCATCGAGTCGATGGCCTTGAGGCCCGTCTGCATCGGCTCTTTGACCGGCTGACGCTTCATGATGCCGGGAGCCTTGAGCTCGACGCGGCGGCGTTCCTTGGAATCGATCGGGCCCTTGCCGTCGACCGGATTTCCAAGAGCGTCGACAACGCGACCCACGAGTGCCGGGCCTACCGGTACGTCGAAGATACGGCCGGTGCGCTTGACGGTATCGCCTTCGCGAATGCCGCGGTCTTCACCGAAGAGAGCGACACCGACGTTGTCCTCTTCGAGGTTCAGCGCCATGCCCATCAAGTTGCCAGGAAACTCAAGAAGCTCACCGGCCATGCAGCCCGAGAGGCCGTACACGCGGGCGATACCGTCGCCGACCGTGAGAACAGTGCCTGTCTCCATGACTTCGACAGTTTTGTCGTAGGAGGAGATTTGCTTCTTGATGATGTCGGAGATTTCTTCCGCGCGGAGCTGCATCGTTTTCCCTTTTTTCGAACGGTGTCTTGTTAGACGCCGAGAAGTTCGTCTTTCAACTCGCCGAGGCGATTCTTCAAGCTGCCATCAAATACTGTGTCGCCCACGCGTGTGACAACGCCCGCGATGAGAGACGGATCGAGCTTGCGCTCAATCTGAACTTTCTTGCCGGTCACGCTCTCGAGAGTGCGCGTGAGCTCGGCGTAGTAAGCCTCAGGCAACGCCGTGGCGGTCGTGACTTCGGCTTTGACACTGCCGCCACGCTCGGCGGCGATGGTCTGATAGACGCGCGCGATGTCGGCAATGTCGCTCACGCGAAGATTGTCGACGAGCACCATCAAGAGATTGCGGGTGACGGGCGAGAAGGCAGCCTTCGCGACAAGCTCGTTTAGCACAGCCTTTCGCTGCACGGGGGTGATCTGCGGGTTCTCGAAGACGACGCGAAGATTCGCGTTCTCGGTCCACATCTTGGAAAGCTCGGTGAGCTCTTTGCCGACGCGGTCTTCGGACTTGTCCGCCGATGCGAGATCCAGAATCGCGCGTGCGTAGCGCTTGCCGATGCTGCTCATTGTGCGGCCTCGCTCTTCTCAGTGACGAGCTTCGACAAGTACTCGCGTGCGACGCGCTCTTGATCGGTGGTGGTTGTGGTCTCTGCGAGGACCGTCTGCGCTGCGGCAATCGCCGCCTCGACGGTCTCGCGCGTAAGATCAACGCGGAGCTGCTTTAGTTGCTGCTCGATCAAGAACTGCGTATCGCGGCGCAAACGCGCAGCCTTGTGTTCGGCTTCGGCAACGATGCGATCGCGCTCCGCTTCGCCCGATTTCACGATGTCATTGCGCAAATCGGCAAGCTCGTTGTCGAGGTTTGCGAGACGCTTCTGGTACTCGGCGAACTTCACTTCGGCAGCCGCCTTCAAACGCTTTGCTTCCTCGAGCCCATCGACCACGTTGGCGCGGCGCGAAATCAAGAACTCTTTCGTCGGCTTCTTCGCCAAGTAGACGACGATGCCAAGAAGAATGAAGAAGTTGACGAAGCTCGCGGCGAGGCCGGTGCCGCTGATGCCTTCGTGCTCGTGCGCTTCACCTTCGTGTGCGCTGTCTTCGTGCCCCGGCGAGTCTGCGACGTCATTCGCGCTCTCACCGGCGCCGTGATCGTGATCCTGCGCACCTGCTGCCACTGGCAACGCAGCGCACGTTACGAACGCGATCATCAAGAAAAGGTTACGCACGGACATCACGCGACCTCCCGGCCCAGCAACTTGGATGCGATTTGCTTTGCGAGAGCCGGCGTGTCTGTGGTCATCTTGTTACGCACGATGCGTGCTTCGCCTTCGAGAGTGGTCTTCGCCGAGTCCATCGTCTTTTGGGTTTCCACGCGTACGGACTCGAGCAAGGTGCGCTCGAGCTTCAAGCCATCGTTGCGAAGGCGGTCACGCTCTTCACTGGCGCTGATGCGAACCTTCTGAATCGCCTCATCGAAACCACCGGTGCTGTGGCGGGCTTCGGCTTCCATCTTCTTAGCTTCGTCGCGGGCGCCGTCGATGGCGGCTTCACGAGCGGCGAAAAGCGCGATCATCGGTTTGAAGACAAGGCTCCGCAAAACGAAGAACAAGACGATGAAAATCGCGAGTTGGATGAGGAAAGTACCATCCAAGTCGATGATCGCCTCGGATAGAACCGCGCTAAGTGCGGTAAAAAGAGCCATTTTCGTCCTGAAGGTAGGGGCCGTTCGGCGCGCGCGGATCTAGCAGCCGAGCCCCTCGCAGTCAAGAGCCTGCAAAGCCCCGATTCAATGCAAAAAGAGCCAGAATTTCAGTAGCTTCCGTTAGGAGCAAGCGGGCCCGCTCGGCGCGGCGAGCGCGGCAGCCGACGGGGACGGGCCAATGGCCGGTTGGGCGACAAATTCCGGAAGGATTACGCGGGTTCGCAGCGATTCGAGAGTCCGACGGGCTGCTCTCAGGGTCTGGTCGGTAATAATTGCGTCCGGAAAAGGCACGTCCGGCTCGATGATGAACTGAAACGTAACAATCGTACGCTGGCCGTTGTCGACCGGGGTCACTTCCCAGCGCGCGGCCATGCGATCAACGTTGCCGCGATCCATGTTGGCCTCGATGACATGGGTCGGGCCGACGTCGGGTCGCGGGCGAATGCGCATTTGGCTCCAGAGCGTCGTCGTGTTGTGGATGACGACCGCTTCCAGATAGACGAGCGCCGACGTGCCGCGCTGCGAGAGCACCCGCGAAACGCGAAAATGCGGCAAAAACTCCGCGTAACGGGCGTAATCCGTGACGATGCGCATGACCACGTCGGGCCGGGCGTCGATGAGCGCGGTGGCTCGCCCCCATCGCACGTCCGTGCCGTCGTAGGGCACGTCGCTGACGGTGATGGTTCCATCGCGAAGGCGGTCGGCCACGGTTTGCGCGACGTTTACCTGCGCCTGGGCGCGGGTTGAATACAGACCTAGGAGAAGAACCAAGCAAGTGCCAAGGCGACGCATCGTTAGCTCCATCGCGAGGATGACCTAGGTAAGGTCGCCTCGCCACTAGGTAGGACGACTTCGCTGCGTCCATCATTCATATCTCGATCCACCGCCGCAATTCCCAATGATTCCAGTACTTGAGATCGTCTGTGGCCAACGTTTTGTTGACAGTAACCTGTACGGATGATCAAACCCTACCCATGTCTGACCAGGTGATTACGTGAAGACGCGCGCAACCGGCTTGATCGTTGTGCTCGTTGGAGCCGCTCTCGGAATGTTCTTCGCGAGCTTCTCCACATACGACTTCGCGGAGCACCTGGATCGGCAGACACATGATCTGCATTGCTCCTTCATCCCTGGCATCGCGGGGCGGCCGGAAGCCGCAGGCACCGGGTGCCACGTGACGTTGATGAGTCCGTACTCGTCCGTGATGCGCTCGTCGGTGTGGGGCGGCGTGCCGGTCTCGATGCCAGCGATGTCGGTCTTCGCGTTTATCGCGTTCTGGGCGATCTACTTGATGATCACGAAGCGCAATGGCGACCGACGCGGGACCATGTTCTTGCTGCTCGCGACGGCGCTGCCCTTGATTACGTCGCTCGTGATGGGCTTCATCTCGTTCACGAAGCTGGGCGCCGCGTGCAAGTTGTGCATCGGCATTTATGTGTCGAGTCTCGTTGTATTTGTTGGCGCGATGATGGCGCGTTCGGCGTCAGCGAAGTTGCAAGCGGCTCGGGGCACTGGCGGCCCTGCCGATGAAACCGTTCCGGCCGATGTGTACGATCCGCGTATGGACAAACCGATCTCGTTCCCGGCATTGGCGGGCGCGTTTGTGCTCGGCATTGCGTTCGTGTTCGTACCGGTGGTTGTTTATGCATCGACGTTGCCGAACTACGAACGCTACATCGGTCAGTGCGGAGCGCTCGAGCATCAAGGCGATCCGCAGGGCATCATGGTTTCGATCGATCCGGGATCGCCCGGAGCTACCGAGGCGATTGAGGTTCTCGATCCGCTTTGTCCCTCGTGCAAAGCCTTCGAGCAACGGCTACAGGCATCGGGCTTGGCGCCGCGGCTCTCCCGCAAAGCGGTGCTTTTCCCACTTGATAACACGTGCAACTGGATGCTCTCGCGCGCTGAGCATCCCGGCGCGTGTACGGTAAGCGAAGCGGTTCTGTGTGCCGGTGACAACGCGCGCGAAGTGCTCGATTGGGCATTTGCGGAACAGGATCGTATTCGTGAAGCGGCATCTCACGATCCCGCGGCGGCGACGCGCTTGGTTCGGGAGCGCTTCCCGCAGTTGTCGTCGTGCATCGGCACCGCCGCGATTCGCAACAAGCTCAGCCGCTCGTTGCGATGGGCAGTGAACAATCATCTTCAAGTGCTAACGCCGCAGCTCTTTGTTGGCGGCGTGAAGCTTTGCGATGAGGATTCGGATCTCGGGATGGACTACGCGCTCTCGCATATGCTCGAGCGTCGCGGAGGAGCACGCTGATGCCGCGCACGATTCTCGCCGCCGTTGTTGGGCTAGTCCTTTTGTCGATACCGACGATCATGGTCGCCACGTGGGTGTCGGGCGCCAAAGCGCGCCTCGCCCAATCCGAATCTGCGCCCGTGGACGCCTCGCAACGTGTTGCGGTCGCGGCCGCGGCCGACGAAGGCTATTGCAATGGCGATTTACGCCGCGTCTTGCGTCGCGTTCTGCAGAGCTGCGGCTTGCTCGGGTCGGGCGCTGGCGTGCGTGGTTGCCAACCCGTGGAGGCGCGAAACGTCGCGACCATGAGTGGCGACGATTTCAACGCGCTCTTCAATCCTCTCGCGCAACGCGCCGGAATCATCGAGTTTGAGCGAGACGGCTCGACGCTCGACCAGAGCGACCGCGACCTGATCAGCCGCCTCTTCGCTGAACAGCGCGGCGCGAGCTACTTCTTCGTGGTTTCGCGCGCTTCACCGGAAGGCAACGTCGAGCACAATCGCGACCTTTCGCGCGCTCGCGCCGAGGCTGTGATGAGCCATTTGCGCACCTTCAATGATCCCGATTTGGACCGCGAAGTTGGTCTCTTGTGGCTTGGCGAAGAATTCGCGCAGCTGAACACTCAGTTCTGTTCGTGGCAGCGCAGCGGCACCGGCGAGTGCACGCCGGACGATATCAATCGCAGCGCCTTTATCGCTTGGATCGATTGCACGCTGTGATGCGTTGGGCTCTCGCGAGTGTGCTTTTGCTGACGGCCGCGTGTTCCGATGACGCAGCGCCGGCGCCCGCCGCCTCATCGTCGCGGGTAAATGCCGTGATGGCGAACGAGCATCAGCGACCCCTCGACGCATTCTGCGATGTGTACGCGCACGCCGATCAAGCGCGTCCCATGTCGACGCCGCCGCTGTCGGAAGGGCACTCGCTCGCCGCGGCGACTCCGGGACGCTGGCGCTGGATCAATGTGTGGGCGACCTGGTGCCGTCCCTGCGTTGAGGAGTTTGCGCGGATTGCCGGTTTTCGAGACCGTCTGGCAGCGGAAGGCTCTCCCGCCGACCTTCAATTTCTCTCTGTCGACCAGGCGCAATCCGATGTTGATCAGTTCGTAGTGGCGCACGCGGAAGCGCGAGGCAGCGCACGTCTGTCGGATGCGGGGGCCATTCCAGCGCTTCTCGCAGCGCTCGGTCTGGATCCCGGCGCTAGTATTCCGATCCACGTATTCGTCGACCCCGCGAATAAGATCCGCTGCGTGCGCGTGGGTGCAGTCGACGAGGACGATTTCGATCTCGTGAAGCGTGTGCTGCACGGCGAGTGAGCGTTGTTGTCGTTACGCGATGGGCCAGATACGACGAAAGCTGATGGCGAGAACCTTCTGGTCTTCGTTCAGCACGAGTGCTCCATAACGACATTTCTCGATGAGCAATCCTTCGCGTATCTCGCGGCGGGGGCTTTGATAGCGGATGCGTTGCTGTTCTTGCATCGACGCGAAGGTTCGGGCGTCGGCGGCAATTTCCACTAGCTCGGTCGGAAGCGCTGCATCGACGTGCGTCACGCTTTCCTTCACTGTGCGATGAAAGCGGCCGTCCTTTGTGCAGACGTCAAAGGTATCGCCCGACGCAAAGACGACGATGCCCAGCGTGCCGCTGGACAGACGGACGGCGAGCCCAGCTTCGTTCGTGGTTTGCGCGCGACCACCGAGGCCCTGACGCGCATCGTCGACGGTGGGTGGCGAACGAGGTGGCTCGCCGGTGAAGACAGGAAGGGAGTTTTTCTTCCCTGCGCCCACGCCTAGTGAGCTGCAGGCTGCGCGGCCGGGGCGCTCGTTGCCGCGCTCGATTCCGCGGTGGATGCGGCGGCCGGATCGACCTGTGCAGCTTCTTCGGTTGGCGGCGGCGGGGGAGGCGGGAGGTCGGCGCGCGGCGGACACGGCACGCTCTCGAGCACATTCCAATCGGTGGCATTGGGAGTTTCAGCGGCTGCGCCATCGCTCAAAACGCGCGTGCGAAGTGCACACTCGTCTTCTTCGACTTCGAACACTTCTGCTTCGGCGCCGGAATTGGACCACCAGCAACGCGCACGCATGCGGACTTCGGCGCCTCCCGGCTGGGCTTCAACGCAGTTGTTCTCGGTGATGTGGGTGTCGATTGTGCGTGAGCCACTTGGGTCACGGATTTCGAGCAAGACGTGCTGTGCCTGCACGCCTTCTTCTAGCGCCGGTCGCGCAATGCGCTCGAACTGCCAGTGCATGCTGCCTTCGCCGTTCGCGAAGTTCACGTTGGGCTGAGAGCCGCCGCAAGCTGCGAGAGCGACAAGAATGAAAGGCATGGTCGAGGCGCGCGCGTGAAGGTTCATGGTGCGAAGACTACCGGATATAGAGTGACTGAGGGAGATGATCGTCCGGCGCGCTCGCAACGAATACGCGCTTTGCGGCGACCACGGCCACGCACTCAAAAGGGGACGTTCCCCTTTTCTTCCTCGCCGAGTAAAAGGGGACGTTCCCCTTTTCTTCCTCGCCGAGACCAGGAAGCGCGAATCCCCAGAAGTCCTAGCGCTGACGGAAAAAGGGGAACGTCCCCATTTCCTAGCGCTGGCGGAAAAAGGGGAACGTCCCCATTTCGGGGAAACACTTCTTTACAGTGGGCGAGGTAGGGGCTTCACAATCGGGTCGCAGGTTCATTCTCACGGCGGGCGAATCGCCGCTGAAGGAGAAATGAACATGATTGGGTTTTTGATTGGCGGCGCGTGCTTAGTGGCTCTGATCGCGACGCGGCGACACCGCGGCTGGGCGTACCGTGGCTACGGGGGCTGGCATGGTGGGGGCTGGCACGGCGGCGGACGCGGCTTTGGGGCAGACGGCGTGCCATCGGATCGTGACGATAGAGGTTCTCGCGGCGGCGACGGCTTTGGCATGAAGCGCGGCGTCTTGCGTTGGCTCTCCTCGCGCCTCGATACGACGCCGGGACAAGAGAAAGTAATCGCGCAAGCGTTCGATGAAGTGCGCGCGGAGTTGAAAGTGCGCGCGGCGAATGGAAAGCAACACGCGACGACGTGGCTCGTGCGATCAGCGGAGAAGTCTTCGACGAGAACGCAGTTGACGCTGTCTTCACGCGTCATGACGACGCGCTCGTGAAGGTGCGCGTGGTGTTCAAGAGCGCCCTCGGTCGCGTGCACGACGCACTCACGCCAGATCAGCGAAAGGAACTTGCGTCCTTACTCGGGAAATTCGAGGCGGACCCGGCATGGGCCCCTATCGCATGTAGTCGATTCAAAAAAAACGGACTCTCAAGGAGGAACCATGTTTGGACGAAGAATCGGTCGCGGTTTGTTGGTGCTCGGTGTTGTGCTCGGCTTTGGATCGGGGTTCGCGCACATGGCGCGGCACGGCGCTCACTTTCGTGCCGACCATTTCCAATCGCGCAAAGCCGAGTTGATGAATGAGTTTGCCCGTAGCTGTGTAGATGCAGCCCGCCATGCTGCCCCGCCTGCCGCGCCCACGGCACCGGCGTCGACTGCGCCAGCAGCACCCACCGTCGCCCACTTGTGATAGAGGATGAACATGTCGCTGCGTGCCCTACTGATCGACGATGACGCTCGCTTATCCGAGCTGCTCACGTCGTACCTGCAACCTCACGGGATCTCCGTCGAACATGAGCTCGACGGAGCCCGGGGGCTTCTTGCACTTGAGAGGGGCGCTTTCGATGTGGTCTTGTTGGATGTGATGATGCCAGGCATCGACGGCCTTGAAGTTTGTCGCCGCATTCGCCAGAAGAGTCGCGTGCCCGTTGTGATGCTCACCGCGCGTGGGGACGAAACGGATCGCGTCGTCGGACTAGAGCTCGGTGCCGACGATTACGTCGCCAAGCCCTTCAGTCCTCGCGAGCTTCTGGCGCGAATCCGCGCGGTACTGCGCCGCGCGATGCCCGACGGTGCCAATGAAAAGATCGGCGTTGGCGATTTGCAGCTCGACGTCGAAGCGCGTCGCGTCACGCGGGGCGCCCACCTCATCGATCTTACGGGCATCGAGTTCGATCTGCTGCTCGCCTTGGCGCGCCGCGCAGGTCGCGTCGTGCCGCGCGATGCGTTGCTCGATCTCGCAGGGCGAAGCGATACCATCGTCGGCGAGCGCACCGTGGATGTGCACATCTCGCACTTGCGCCAGAAGCTCGACGACGATCCGAAGGCACCGACGCGAATCAAAACCGTTCGCGGCATCGGCTACATGCTCGTCAAAGAAGAGTGACCATGCGTTTCGGTCACAACTACATGGGGCCGGGCCTCCATCGGCGAATGTTTTTTGGTTTCTTCGTTTCGATCACGGTCGCAAGCGCGGTCATGGCCGGCGTGTTTACGCTTTTCGGTGGCGGCTTTACGCGCGCGACACGCGAGCTCAACCGCGTAGAGAGATTCGCGTCTCATCTCTTTGCCAGCGTTTGGGACGATCCAGGCAAGCGCGACTCGATGGCGCGTACGGTGTCACAGGATCTGGAGGCCAACGTGGTGGTCCGCGATGTCGGCGGGAGGGTGCTTACCCGCGCTGGGACAGGCGATGGAGTTGGTCACTCCGTCACGATGAATATCATGCGTGAAAACGTGCGCATCGGAAGCGTCGAGGTGCAACTCAAGCGCGGAGCACACCGCCACGAGCTACGTACGTTGGTAATGGCGATCGGCGCTACTCTGCTGGTCCTCTGGATGCTTGCTGGCTTTGGCGCGCGGCGCATCGCGCGACCCTTGCGTGAGCTCACGCGCGTGGCTGGCGAGCTTGGCAACGGGCGTTTGGAAAGCCGCGCGCGTTTACGTCACGGTTTGCGTGGCGAGCTTGGCGAGCTCACACGCGCCATCAACGATATGGCGACGCGTATCGAAAAACAGATCCGCTCGCAGAAAGAGTTGCTCGCCGCCGTTTCGCACGAGATGCGCACGCCGCTATCGCGGATTCGCTTGCTCGTCGACATTGGTCGCGAGAACCCGCAGCGCACCGATATCATGCAGGGCATCGAGGACGAAGTGGTCGAGATGGATGCGTTGGTCGGCGAATTGCTCGCGGGCGCGCGCGTTGATTTCGATGCACTGAACCTGAATCCGGTCGACGCCGCGGACGCCGCGAAGCGCGCCTGGGAGCGTGCTTCCATCGCGAATGGTGAGCTCATCGTTGCGCCCGACGTTGGCGAAGTCGTGGCCGACGCCACGCTCGTCGCGCGTGCACTCGCGTGCTTGCTGGACAACGCAAAAAAACACGGCGGAGACCGGGTTGTGCTCCGCGTGTCTGGCGATGAGCGCCAGGTTCGCTTCGACGTCGAAGACAATGGAAACGGTTTTGCACCGGGTGAAGAGGAGCGCGTGTTCATGGCGTTCTACCAAGGACGAAGTCGTGCCGAGGGCGAGGCACGCGGCATCGGCCTTGGTCTTGCGCTCGTGCGACGCATCGCTGAAGCCCACCGAGGCCGCGCTAGCGCATCCAATCGCAAAGAAGGCGGTGCCTGCGTTTCGATCGAGCTCCCGCGCAAGCCCGCCGCTGCGCGCTAGCTCGGCGTTGTCATTATGGCAGTGGCTGTCGCCTAGAGACAGGTGAGCAAAATGGACTCGGAAGCAGAGCAGTTCTCGACGCCCCATCCTGAGTTCGGGCACGACGCGAGTGTGAGCTCGTCGCCGATGCAGGCCACATCGTCGAGCCAGAAAGTGTCTGAGGTGCCGGTGGCCGTCGTGAACGTAACCGCTGACGTATGGCCCAGCTGGCGGCAGGCAACATTGGCGCCGTTCGATGAAAATCCGTCGTCGCAGATACCGAGCCACGAGCCCGAATGATAGACGAGCAAAATGCCCGCGGTGCTCAGGCCGATGTCGCCATCGGCTGGAGACGAGCAGCTACCTGACGTTTCAATGAAACCCTCACACGAGACAATGACGCCCAGATCCCGGCCGGGACCAAGATCGACTCCGCCAAAATCCGCTCTCCCGCCATCGAGAAGCACCATCGGCGCGTCGACGCCCACACCCAAGTCAGTCGGCGTGCCCGAGTCGACCGTTGTGCGTCCTCCGCCGCGTCGCGAGGCGCAGGCCGATGTGCAGAGAGCAGCGCTGACGACGACGAGGAGAATGTTCGATGCCAGCGGTCGAAAGTGGAAAGTCATGTCGGCACGATATCAAGGCGGCGAGCCATTGAACCACTTTTGCGATGATCGGCGCGCCCCACTGGCTGCCGGGGCCGCCAGTTCGAACGTCAATTATCTGAATGATTTCGTGCTGGGCGGCCTGGCGTATCGTTTGCAGTAGTCTGCGCGGCGTGTTCCGTCGTCCCGTATTCGCGTTTTTCCTCGTCGTATCGCTGTGTGCGTGCGCAACGACCGACGCCTCGCGCGCGGGCAGCCAACCGGAGCAGCTGGCGTTCCGCGGCGACTCATCGCACGTGCGCGCCGTCATAGAGGCGGCGCGGTCGGTCGGCGTCCCGCGCGACGTCTTGCTAACGTTAGCCTGGGCAGAGTCGCGACTCGCGCATCACATCGCCGATCTTGAGCACGGCACAGCGAGGTGCGGCTTCTTTGGCTTCGATGACGGCATCGTGCGCTCGCACGCGGCCTCGCTCGCTGGCGCAGACGCGACGGCGTTGTGCGAGGACGAGGCGCTCGAAGCGCGAGCAGCAGCACTCACGTTGCGCGAGCTCGCAACGGCAAAGGGCCTCACGCTCGGGAGTGATGAGTCGGCGTGGCTCGCTCTTCTAGATGCGTGGCATCCATCGCTTGCGGAGCGGGGATTTCCTTACGCGGACTACCTCGTGCGCATGCGTCGCGAAGGGTTTCGGGGTAGCGACGAGCGCGGAGAATCGATTTACATGCCGCCCGCGCCCACTCTGGGATCGGTTATAGCGGAGCCCGCTTCGCGAGTCGGCGTGTCGCGCGCTTTGTCGCGGCCCGATACGCCCGTGGCAAGATGGGAGGGCCCGGCCTGCGACTACGCGCGTGCCTCTCGCGAGATCGGCGACGTGGAGTTCGTGGTTATCCACACGTGCGAAGGCGGCTTCGCCGGCTGCGTCGAAACCCTCTCCAACTGCGGCGGCACGTCGGTGTCCGCGCACTACGTGACGAGTTACACAGGCATGAGTGTGCAGCTCGTCGAAGAGAACGACGTCGCGTGGCATGTTGGCTGTCTGAACTCAAGCTCAGTGGGTATCGAGAACGAGGGGTTCTCTGCGTCCGCAACGCATCCCGACGCGCAATACTGCACGAGTGCGCGTCTCGTACGCAGCATTTGCGATCGATGGGACATCCCCTGCGATCGCGATCACGTGATTGGGCACGTGGAGGCCAATTCGCTCTATTGCCACGGTTCTCACACGGATCCGGGCCCGAACTGGGATTGGGACACCTTCATGGGCTATGTCGCGCGTGGAGGCTGTGACGCATGCACTCCGACTGCCGAGACTTGCGACGGCATGGACAACGATTGCGACGGCATGATCGACGAGGGCGTCGCCAACGCGTGCGGTGGTTGCGGAATGGTCACGCGCGAAATGTGTGACGGAGTCGACAACGACTGCGACGGCGCAATCGACGAAGGCGTGTTGAACGCGTGTGGCACATGCGGACGCGCCCCGGTCGAGATCTGCGACGGGCTCGACAATGATTGCGACGGTGTTGTGGATGACCACACGTGCGGCGCTGAGCCCGAGGACGCGGGGCCTGACGAGGACGCAGGCGTTGCGTACGACGCATCGATGCCGTTTCGCGTCGACAGCGGCGTCTCGCGCGATGGCGGTGTGAGCGCAGATGGCGCTATGGACTTAGTTCCGATGCGACCAGGTTGCTCGGTCAGTGGCGCGACGGGCGGCCGCTCGCCCTCTGTGTGGACGATGCTCGGCTTGCTATCGCTGCTGGCTGCGCTCGCTATTCGGCGGCGGGCGTAAAGCGAGCAGGTCCACTCGGTTGTGCCATCGTGCACTTGCCCTCGAAGACAACACCCTTGTCGATGAAGAGCTGAGGCGCGTGGATATCGCCATAGACGCGCGCTGGCGCATGCACTTCGACGAGCTGCGTCGCGCGTACGTTGCCATGGAGTGCGCCTCCGCGAACGATCAGTGTCCCCACTTCGATTTCGGCTCGCACTTCCGCGCCCTCGCCGATGATGAGCACGTCATCACTGAATATTTCGCCGGTGAACTTGCCGTCAATTCGCACCTTGCCAACAAAGTTCAGTTTGCCGTCGAACTCAGTTCCACGGCCCAGTAAGGCGTTGATTTCGCCAATCCCGGTCAGGTCATTTTGCGGCATCCGGGCCGGAGTGTTCCACGCCGATGCAGAGCGCGGCAAGTCGCGCTACAAAGAGTTCGTGCCTGCCTCTCTTTGGATGCTGATTTTGATGACCGTGATGCTCGCGGCTCTCCTGGTGACCCACCTCGCCGTGGCGTGGTCAGCGATCCGAGCTGAGGAAACGAAGCGCGTGTGGAAGTGGCTCGCGATCGTACCTCCGCTTACTCCGTACGCGGCGTGGACAGCTGGCAAGCGCGTTGGGCCTGTGCTTTGGGTGGTGCTCGCTGTTGGCTACACGATCATGCGCGCCACGAGCGCGTGATAGCGAGTCGTTGCCCCCGGTCGCACGTTGCGTCACTCTCTGCCGCGCGTGACCGAACTCAACGAATCCACCGAACCGCGTTATCCCTATGTGCATGTCGATGTCCCCAAGGACGCAGTCGACGAGGCCTCGACCCTGTTGTGGGAGCTTGGGGCCCAAGGCCTCGAAGAGCGCGACGTTACCACCCTAGACAAGCAGGCGGCAGCCGACGTCACGCTCGTCGCAAGCTTTGAAACCGAAGACGACGCAAAGAACGCGCTTGAGGCCATCGGCGATACGTGGACGGCGAGGCTTGAGCACGTCGTTGGAGATGCGTGGCGCGATGCATGGCGCGCGTACTTTAAGCCTACCCGCTTGGGGCCGCGTCTGGTGATTCGTCCTTCGTGGGAAGAATGGAATGCGTCACCGACCGACGTTGTCATTACGATCGATCCTGGGCATGCCTTCGGAAGCGGCACGCATTCATCGACACGGTTGATTTTGCAAGGACTCGACCAGTACGTACGCGGGGGCGAGGAGGTGCTCGACGTTGGCGCCGGCAGCGGAATCCTGTCGGTCGCTGCGCTGCTTCTTGGTGCAAAGAGCGCGATTTGCATCGACATCGAAGACGATTCGGTTGCAGTCTCCCACGAGAACGCGGAGCACAACCGGGTGCGAGATCGCTTGCAGGCGAGCACCACACCTCTCTCCGATATCAAGGGCGAGTTTCCCCTGGTGCTCGCAAATATTGAAGCGCGGGTTTTGATTCCCTTAGCTGATCAAATCGCGAAGCGCGTGGCTCCCGGCGGAATGCTCTTCATGAGCGGTATTCTTGTCGGCCAGGAAGACGATGTGCTCCGTGCCTACCCATCGCTCGAGTGCGTGGGGCGCCCGATCGAAGGCGAATGGATCTCGCTCTATATGCGTAACAAGAGCTAATGCGCCGACTGTTCGTCGAGACGCTCACCGAAGAGGGCAGCCTTATTTCGCTGGACCGTGTATCCGTCCATCACGCGCGCGTGCTGCGGCTCACGGTGGGCAGCGACGTCACACTCTTCGATGGGCGCGGAAGCAGCGCGCTCGCCCGCATAGAAGAGCTCGATGGCGAAGCGTTGCTCTGTCGCATTCTCAGCGTCGACGAACGCATGCCCTCCACGACTACGTCGATCACGCTCGTGCAATCGATGCCCAAGGGCGAGAAGCTCGAAGCGATTGTCCGAGCAACGACCGAGATTGGCGTCGACGAGATTCGCTTGGCGATATCGGAGCGCACCATTGCGCGCCCCGATGCCGCTCGTAGTGCAACGAAGCTCGAACGATTGAGCCGCGTAGCGCGCGAAGCCGCGCGACAGTCGGAGCGCAGCACGGTGCCGACACTCTTTGAACCGATGCAATTGAACGAAGTCCTTGCTGGCGCGCCCGCAGGCGCCTTGCATTTGGTCTTTGCCCCAGGGGCCGCACGCGGCATAGACGCGATTCGCGATCGTATCGACGACGCGAAGGCCGTGTGGGTGTGGGTCGGACCCGAGGGGGGCTTCTCGCCTGCCGAGGTCGAAATGCTCGAGCGAGAAGCCTGCATTCCCGTGCGCATTTTCGATTCCGTCCTGCGCGTCGAAACCGCCGCCCCCGTGGCCGTAGCACTCGTTCGTTCAGCGGTTGTTCGCAGTCGTTGACACGATCTTTGGCGCCGTGGAACATGGCCCTTCGTTCGTAAACCGGCCGCCCCAAGGTCCCATGTCTGCGCTCACGTCGCTCCTAGTCCGTGACCAAGTCGTTCCGGTCCGCAAGATTGAAGAAGCGTTACAGCGCCAGGTGATTTCGGGCGGCGAGCTCGAGACCGTTTTGCTCGAGGTTAACGCCGTTCAGGAAGACGTGCTGAGCGCGTACCGCGCAGCGTCGTTTGGACTCTTGCCAGCACGCCGCGACGACGTGATGCGCGCCCCTGAGGAAGTCTTACGTTTGGTGCAACGCGAGGTTGTCCAAAAATTTCAGGTGATGCCCTATGCGATGGAAGGCACGACGCTGCTCGTCGCCGTCTCGTCGCCGCTCACGCCCGATCTCAGCGCTGAGCTATCCCGCCTGCTGGGATTGGACGTGGAGGCTCGCATTGTGAACGAAGTGCGAATCTCGGCTGCGCTCGCTGATCACTATGGCGTCGCGCCCATCCCGCGAATGCAGCGCCTCGCCGAACGACTTCTTGGCCTCGATCCGGGCACCATTCCCTTCGTATCTCCACCGTCAACGCGCCCGCCGCGTCCGTCAGCCTCGCAGCATCCGCCGCCGGTTTCGCTCGGCACGCCCTTTGTGCGTCAGGGCGAGCTTGATGCGAAGGGTCGAAGCAATGCGCCTCCGCCCGCGGCGCCTTCGTCGCTTGCGAGTCGGATCGACGCGCAACTGAGCGCGGGCGCGCAAGACGACGTAAATCAGGCGCTTTCCACCATCCAAACCAACATCGAAGGACGTTCGCCGGTCGTGTCGATGCGCCCGAGCTTCGTGTCTTTGCCGATCGATTCGATTCGGCCGAGCGGCGTGTTGCGAAGGTTGCGCGGCCCGATGACGCGCGATCTTGCGCTAGAGCTTTTGCAGCAAGCCACGACCCGCGACGAAATCCTCATGGTCTTCTTCGCGTATGCGAAGCAGTACTTCGACTATGGTGCGCTCTTCGTCGCGACCGAAGACGCTGCAGAAGGGCGGGATGCGCACGGCCCAGGGGCGAACCAGCACGACGTCCAGCGTATTTCAGTGAGCTTCGCCGGCGAGAACGCCTTTGCCGACGTGCGACGAAAGGGCAACGCACGTTTGGCGATCTTGAATGCGCTGCCCGAAGATCAGGAGCTTGCGCAAAAGCTTGGTAGGCCAAATGACATCGTGGCGGCAGTGATACCGCTCACGATTCGCAAGCGTGTAGTGCTGCTGTTTTACGGTGATCGCTCGGGCGAAAATTTTTCGATCGAAGACATCGCCGATCTAATCGCGGCCGCGCCTAAAGTGGGTGAGGCGTTTGAACGCCTGATCCGCGAACGCAAAGCGCAGGCCATGCTCGTGGCACAGAATGACGTCGCGCAAACACCTCTCGTTGCGGCGCCGTCGCGGGCGCCGGTGACGCCGCCTCCGTCGGCGCTTCGCCCGCCCAGCGCACCCGCGCCTTCGCTTGCACCGCCGAAAGTGCCTTCAATTCCAGCTCGGGGTGGCGTTGTTAGCATCGCGCCGGCGGCGGCCACGGTTCGCCCGATGACGGAGCCACCGGGCGCCGTGCGCGAGAGCATTCCGCCCGCAGCAGCGATGCCTCAGCGACCGGCGAGCGTATCGCCGAGCAAGCCGCCCGCAGAGTCGGCGCGGCCGGCCGCTGCTCCGTCTCGTGAATCGACGAGACCCGGCAGCCTTACTCCGGTGGCCACGCCTCGGCCGACGAGCGACCGTCCACCAGCGTCGCCGGCTATGGCGCTCATCCCCGCGCGTGAGAAGCGCGCGCTGTCGGGCGCCTTGTCCGTGCTCTCGGTACCACGAAGCGCGCCGCCGCCGCCGCTTCCGCAGCGGTTTGCTCCGCCGCAAACCTTTCTCTCTGAACCCACGACACCGAGCGAGCGGGTTCCCGAGAATCCGGAACTGCCCCTGAACCCTGAACCGCGCGAACCCATTGCTCTGCCATCGACGCCTCCGCCGGTTAACCTTTCAAGTCGACCGCCGGTCGATGGCTCGTATCGTTCGAACGATGTGCGCGTCGACGTGATTCGTTCCTTGCGTCCCCTCTCGCAACCGCCTCCCAGCGAACCACCGTCGTCATCGCGATCGGCACCGCTATCCATTCCGCCCGATCGCTCGGTCATCGTCGACATGGGCGATCAGGTCGAAGCGCTTGTGCGCTCACTGGCATCTGGCGATTCGCCCGATGAGGATTCGATTATCGAGACATTGGTCTCTCTTGGCGAGGCCGCGCTGCCGTCTCTGGTGCAGCGGTTTCCGGGCGTGCTGCGATTTGACCGCAATGCGCCGCACACACGCCTTCCGCGCGGGCGCGACATATCTTCGCTGGCCAAGGCTATCGCGGCCTATCGCTCGGTTGCGGTTCCGTATCTCAGCACGATCCTCGAGGCGGCTGATGCGGACACGCGTTTTTACGCGACGCTGCTTTCGAGTGAGATCGTCGAAGAGGCCCTCATCGACAAGTTGAAGCCGCGTCTGTTCGACAGCGATGTCGGCGTTCGTTCACTGGCGATCGACGTACTGCGTCTGTTTCAGCGCTTTCACACCTATCATCGAGTCACCGACACTTTGCGATCGGCCGCTCGCATTCCTGGACGTGACCCGCACATCCGCATCATTGGTGCACGCGCCCTCGGTGAGTTGCGCGACGCAGGCTCAGTTCCACTTTTGATTGCGCTTCTTGATGAGCAGGACCGCGCGCTCGTGCAAGAAGTCGAGCGTTCACTTTCCTTGATCACACGGCAGACGCTCGGTGACACACGTCGCAAGTGGGACGCCTGGGCGGAACGCAATCTCACGCGCCACCGAATCGAGTGGTTGATCGACGCACTCATGCACAACGATGAGCCGGTGCGGTCAGCGGCGGGCGAAGAACTGAAACGCATGACCCAGGAGTATTACGGCTTTCATCCAAGCGCTTCCAAGAAGGATCGGGAACGCGTGCAGCGTCGCTATCAGACGTGGTGGGAGTCCGAAGGCCACAAGCGCTTCATCTGAGCGCGCTGCGCGTCCAAGGTCAGGGCGAAATCCTGCACGCGCGAATCCGCAAGGTCGCGTTGGAAGCTGCGCTAGGACTGGATGAGGTGGGCTAGGTCTTGTTCGTTGATGATTTTGGTGCCGTGCTTTTTGGCGCTGTCTAGTTTTGACTGACCGACTTTTTCGCCAGCGACTAGATAGGTCGTGCCCTTCTTTACGCGGTCGTGAACTTCGCCGCCGGCGTCGCGGATAGACGCGTGGACTTGTTCGCGCGGTTGGGTGAGCACGCCTGTGACACAAAACGATGAGCCGGTGAGCGGCCCTTCGACGGGAGCTGCGGCCTTGGGTTGCACAGCGACCACTCCCATCTTCAACAGCTTCTGCAGAAGCGCGCGCGTCGCTTTGTCATCCATGAAGGCGGAGACGCTCTCGGCGATCTTTGGACCGATTCCGTGGATCTCGGCTAGCTCGGCCGCAATGTCCGCCGGTTCTCGCTCAAGCATGGTGCCCAGGTCGCCGTAGCGCTCTGCGATGAGCTTCGCAGCCACCGTGCCGACCAAGGGAATGCCGAGTGCTGTGATCAAACGATCGAATGTGCGACTGGCGCGCGCTTCGTCGATCGCCGCGATCACGTTATCAGCGCTCTTTGCCGCCATGCGCTCAAGCGCGATCAGTTCCTCGCGCTTGGTCGGTAGGGCGAAGATGTCGGCTACGTCCTGCACGATTCCTGTGTCAACGAGTTGCTCGACCAAAACCCAGCCGAGCCGATCGATATCCATCGCCGAGCGGCGGGTGAAATAGAAAATCGCCGCTTTGACGCGTCCCTTGCAATGCGTGTTCGTGCAGCGCAGTGCCGCCTCTCCTTCAATGCGCTTGACCGGCGTACCGCACACCGGGCATTCGCTCGGCGGAACGACGGCCTTCGCACCTTTAGGCCTCTTCTCCTTGATCACTTCGAGCACTTGCGGAATGACCTCGCCGGCTTTTTCGATCCAGACGGTGTCGCCGACGCGTACGTCCTTCGCGGCGACGTAGTCGTAGTTGTGCAGGCTTGCGCGCGCCACGGTAGTGCCGCCCAAAAGAACTGGCTCCATCTCCGCGACTGGAGTAATCGCTCCCGTGCGCCCCAGATCACAGCTGACGTCGATCACCTTTGTGGCAGCGCGCTCGGCTGCGAACTTGTAGGCGATGGCCCAACGCGGAAACTTTGTCGTTGCGCCGAGACGGTCGCGCTGGTCGTAGTGGTTGATTTTCACGACGACGCCGTCGGTATCGTAGGGAAGGGTGTGGCGAACCTTGTCAAACTCGACGATGAACGCTTTTACCTCATCGAGAGAGTTGCAGACGCGATGACGGCGATGCGATGGCAGGCCCAACTTGGCGATGCTCTCGAGCATGTCCACGTGTGTTTTGAAATGACGCTCGACCATGTCGTAGAGAAAGACGCGCAAGGGGCGTTGGGCTGTTTGTTGCGAATCCAAAAGCCGCAGTGAACCAGAGGCCGCATTGCGCGCGTTCATGAACGCTTCTTCGCCCGCAGCGAGGCGTTGCTCGTTAACGGTCGCAAGGTCCTCGCGATACATAAGCACTTCGCCGCGCAAGGTCATTGTGCGCGTGTCAGCTATCGTGAGTGGAAGTGCCCGGATCGTGCGAACGTTCTGGGTGACGTCCTCGCCTATGGCACCGTCGCCGCGCGTCGCCGCGCGTGCCAGCAGACCATCGCTGTATTTCACCTCGAGGCTGCCGCCGTCGATCTTGGGTTCTGCGACGTATTGGACCACATCCTGTTCGCGCAAGCCCTCACGCACGCGGCGATCAAACTCATCGAGGTCTTCGACGCTGTACGCGTTGTCGAGCGAGTACATGCGCGATGCGTGTGTGACTTTGACAAATCCTTCGCGGGGCGCTCCGCCCACCCGTTGTGTGGGCGATGACGGCGTTCGTAGGTCGGGGTGCGTCTCTTCGATCGCAACGAGCTCGCGATAGAGTTTGTCGTACTCGGCGTCGCTCACGGTCGGCGCGTCGAGAACGTAGTAACTGTGGTTGTGCGATTCGAGTTGTCGCACGAGCTCTTGGTGACGAGTTGCGGGTCGGGCAGCCATGGCGTGGTTTCAGTTGTACCCTGAAAATCCACGCCTGGCTCCGAAACTAGTTAGTCTGCTAGACCCCCGCAGGCGAGCGCGCTGCAGCGCCCTCCGCAAGGGCTGCGCTGCGCAATTTGGCCAACCTGTACGAGCCAACCGTGGCGGCCAATGCGTTGAGTGCCGCGATGAGGAGTGCCGCATCCATGTTGTTGAGAGACTCGCGCAATCCCTCGACGAAGATCCAGCGATTTGCCTCGCCGGTATTCGCGACGTAAGTCGCGGTCGCTTGCAAACCTGTGGTTGTGCCAAGCGCACCAGCAATGATCGTCGCCACACCAAATCCGATCACCAGCGGCAAGAGCTCACTCTTTGGCGCAACGGCGTAGCGGATCGCTACAGCGAATGAAATCGCACCAAAGAGCAGGACCGGATAAATTCCCCAACCAGCTTCGCGAATGAAATCGGACATTCCGCACCTCCGCCGTACTAGACATGCGGCGCCGAGCGAAGTTCCCGCGAACGCCAAACGTCGGCGCCTTCACTCCAAGCGCCTCCACACTTCGGTTGTCACCCCACGAGCCTCATGACACCGTACTATTCTCGTCGTCGCCCCATGAACTGCACAACTCCCGCACTCAAATGCCTCGTGGCCATCGTGGCCGTTCTGTTTTTTGGGATCGGTGTTGGGTGCGGCCGCCTGGGATACGACCCGCGTGAAGACACGGACTGGGGAACGGACGCCGCCCGACTCGACGGCGCCGTTTTCGATATGACGCTGCAGGACCTTGCACCGCTCTTTGATGCGACCACCGATGCGCTGGATGCTGCGCACGACATGGGCGTGCCCGCCGTACCTGGCGTGACCGTCTCGCCGGTTTCCGGATTGACGACGAGCGAATTTGGCGGCACCGCAACGTTCACCGTGGTGCTCGATGCTGCACCGGACGAAGCGACGCCGTATGTGCTCATTGTTCTATCGAGCACAGACGCGGGCGAAGGCACCGTTGCGCCGACGATCCTCGCGTTTACGCCTGGCAACTGGAATGCGCCACAGACCGTGACCGTCAGTGGAGTCGACGATGCAATCGCGGACGGCTCTGTTAGCTATGCGATTGTCACCGCGCCCTGCGTGACGGTAGATCCCGCTTACGCCGGCCTCGATCCCTCGGACGTGTCGGTGAGCAACGTCGATGACGAGACCGCCGGGGTCACGCTGAGTCGGACGAGCGGGCTCAGCACGAGCGAAAGTGGTGCCACGGATACTTTCACGGTGCGCCTAAACTCTGCCCCTACATCGGACGTCGCGATTGACCTGTCGAGTAGCGTGGTCACGGAGGCGACCCCTGCCCCCGCGACGCTCACGTTCACTGCGCTGAACTATGCGTCGCCTCAAACCGTGACCGTGACTGGCGTAGACGATGGCGCGCTCGATGGAAACCAAGCATTCACTATCGTCACCGCCCCTGCGGTGAGCGCGGACGGCGAGTATGACGGTGTGGACGCCGCGGATGCGACGGGCACAAATCTGGACAACGAGACGGCGGGAATCGTGATCACGCCCACTTCCGGAATCTCGACGACGGAAAGCGGCGGCATGGCGACGTTCTCGGTATCGCTGCAAGCACCGCCAAGTGCGCCCGTCTCGATCGCCTTGATGAGCACGGATTTAGGCGAGGGCACCGTGCCCGGAACGCCGCTCATGTTCACGACGAGCAATTGGAACATGCCCGTCTCCGTCACGGTCACTGGCGTCGACGACGGAGTTGTCGATGGTGCGCAAGTCTATCGCGTGCACGTAGGGCCGGCCTCAAGCGCGGACGCAAACTACGCAGGTCTCGACGGTGGCGACGTCACATTGACGAACTTCGACAATGACGTGGCGAGCCTCGTTGTTGCGCCGCTCTCCGGAGTGACGACAACGGAGATCGGAGGCACCACGACTTTCACTGTTGCGTTGGGCACGGCGCCCCTCGCTCCGGTCACACTCAGCGTTGCCAGCAACAACACTCTTGAGGGGACCGTAAGCCCAGCCACGCTCGTCTTCTCGACGAGCGATTGGGCCACCCCGCAAACAGTCACGGTCACGGGTGCAGATGATGCAGTGGCTGACGGCGACGTGCCGTACGCAGCCGTCGTGCACCTGATGACCTCGGGCGATCCGGACTACATGTCGCTCGGGGATGTGCTCGTCAGCATCACAAACGTCGACAACGAGAGCGTGGGAGTTACCGTTACCCCAACGACGGGCCTGACGACGACCGAGTCGGGTGGCACCGCATCCTTTGCCATTGTGCTCGACTCGCGGCCGGTCAGCGACGTGAGCATCGCGCTCGCCTCGGACGTGCCAAGTGAAGGAGTGGCGAGCGCAGCGAGCGTCAACTTTACACCATTGAACTGGTCGACGCCGCAAACGGTCACTGTCACTGGGACAGACGATTTTGTGGTGGACGGCGCACGGATTTACCACATCGTCACGGGCGCCACCACGAGTGCGTCGCCCCAATACAACGGCATTGCGGTATCCGATGTCACGGTCACCAACGCCGACAACGATACGGCCGGAGTGGTCGTGATGCCCTCCTCCGGACTCACCACAACCGAGGGCGGCGGCACGGCGAGTTTTGCCATCGTGCTTACGTCGCAGCCCGCGAGCGGCGTCAGCATCGCGCTCTCGAGCAGCAACACGCTGGAGGGTACGGTCAGTCCCGGCACCGTGAGCTTCACGACCAGCAACTGGTCCACGCCGCAAACTGTCATCGTGACCGGGGTCAATGACTTCGTGGACGACGGAGATATTGCCTACAGCGTTGTAACTGCCGCTGCGGTTAGCGGCGACGCGATGTATAGCGGTGCGGTAGTGGCGGATGTATCGCTAACGAACACGGACAATGACGCCGCCGGCGCAACGCTCACTCCGGGGTCTGGCCTTGTGACGACCGAGGCCGGAGCAACCGCAACTTTCACGATCGCGCTCACGTCACAGCCTACGGCATCGGTGACTATCGCGCTCTCGAGCAGCGCGCTCACTGAGGGGACCGTCGCACCCGCGAGCGTGAGCTTCACGACGATGGACTGGAGCGTTCCCCAGACTGTCACGGTGACGGGCGTCAACGACTTCATGTTGGATCCCGATACAGCGTTCACCATCGTGACCGCCGCTGCGGCGAGCGCGGACGCTGCGTACTCGGGGCTCGCCATTGCCGACGTCTCAGTGACCAACCAGATCTCGGCCGTCTACATCAAAGCGTCCAACACTAACGCCGGGGATCGTTTCGGGCACGCGGTCGCGCTGTCCGCTGATCGGACGACTCTTGCCGTCAGCGCTCCCTTTGAAGCGAGCAACTCACGCGTGATTAACGCTGGCGCATCCGACAACAGTGCCGCGAACGCCGGTGCAGTTTATGTCTTCGTTCGCAGCGGCGGGGTGTGGTCCCAGCAGGCTTACCTTAAAGCCGCGAACGCAGACGCCAACGACTACTTCGGAGAGTCGCTCGCAATTTCCAGCGACGGCAATACGTTAACGGTCGGCGCTTACGGTGAATCCAGCAACGCGACTGGCATCAACGGAAACGCCGCGAACAACTCCGCGGATAGCGCCGGCGCGGCGTATGTATTTACGCGCAGCGGTACGACCTGGACGCAGCAGGCCTACCTCAAAGCGTCCAATGCCCAGGCCGACGACTACTTCGGCAATAGCATGGCGCTCTCGGCTGACGGCAACACACTCACGGTGGGCGCGAGGTTTGAGGATAGCAACGCGCTTCTGGTCAACGGAAACCAAGCGGACAACTCGGCCAATCAATCTGGCGCGGTCTACGTCTTCGTCCGCGCTGCGGCAGTGTGGTCGCAACAGGCCTACCTCAAGCGTAGTGCGGCGCCTGGCGCATGGTTTGGTTGGAACGTCGCTTTAGCGAGTGACGGCAACACACTCGCTGTGTTCGGAAATCTCGTCGGCGACGGCTGGGTCGATATCTTCTTGCGCGCTGGCGCAACGTGGAGTTTTTCGCAACGCTTGGTGGGCCCCGCTGAAGGCAACGGTTTCGGAGTCGGACTTGCCCTGGCCGCGGACGCGTCGACGCTCGTCGTCGGGATTAACCAAGGTGATTTCGTGTTCACGCGCTCTGGAATGACCTACACGCAGCAAGGCGCGCGGCTCTACTCGACGAACGTCGACCCCTCCGACTATTTTGGCTACAACCCGGCCGTCACGGCGGACGGGAGCGCGTTCGCGGTCGCGGCGAGTCAGGAAGACAGCAACGCGGTACGCATCAACGGGGACGGCTCGAACAACTCGCTCAGCAACAGCGGCGCGGCGTACACGTTTACGCGAGCTGCAGCGGTTTGGTCGCAGCAGTACTACGTGAAGGCGCCAGCGCCCGACGCAAATGACAATCTCGCTGGTCTGACAAATGTCGCTCTCGCGATTTCGCCCAACTTAGATATGTTGGTCTTGGGCGCGCAGGACGAAGCAAGTAGTGCAACCGGCATCGGCGGCAATCAAGCCGACAACTCAGCGGCCTCTGCAGGGTGCGTCTACGTGTATTAGCGCTCGATTGCACGGCGAATCGCGCCGATCCCGAAACTGGCCCTTCTAGAAGCGGGTGCTACCCTTTCGCGGCTCGAGGATGATTTGAAAAAGCCCCGCATATGGCCATTGCTTGGGCCGGCGACTGTTCTCTACCTCGTGGCCGACGTGGCGTCGTCCTCGCATGGGCTCGATGCTGCCGGACTTCTCGTCGCGTGCGTCGCCCTGCTTACGTCGCTCGCGCCGCTCTTCATGCAACAGCGCATTGATGACCGCGGACACGCGCGCGTCGGACTGCTAGGCGTAGCCCTCGGAATCGCGCTCATCGGCGTGTTGCAGCCGAGTGCGCTGTCGTTCGGCATGGAGTTCGCGCGTACTTTCGGCGTCGCTGCGGTGGGCGCGTTGGTATGCGATATCGCGCTGACCGTTCCGGATGTTCCTCGCGCGTATACCGTGGCTTGGTATCGACCAGCGATTTGGGCTACTGCAGGTATCGCGTGGATTTGTGGTCTCATCGCAGTCCTTCCCGAACTTGAGCTCTTCGGCGCGACGTGGATTGTTCCGAGCTCGGTTGCGCGCGTGCCGGCATTTGTTGCGCTCGCGCAGATTGTCCTCTCGCTTTCGTTACGGCTTTCGCGCAAGCGGCTTGGCAGCACTCCCGAGAACGTCGCTGCCGGCGCATGGGGACTCCTCGGATTGTGGCCATCCTTCGTGTTGTGTGGCGCGGCCTTTGTCGCGGTTTCGTTCTTTGGAGTGAAGCTGCAAGACGCGTGGACCCGAACCGCGCTTGCGCTCTCGGCCATCTTCATGCTGCTCGGTCATCTTTGGCTGGTCGATGTCACGCGGCGCGTGACTGCGGATCGTGCCGCACGACAAGCGAGTGTGGCTGTGGTTTCGCTCATTGCCGTGGCGCTCATGGTGGCTTTGCTGCAACGTTTCGTCCCGCGAGGGCGCTTTGAGCTTTTCGCTTTCGTCGTCGCGACCTTGCTTGTAGCCGGGGCGATTCAGCGCTTTTTAGCCCCGTTGGTTCGCTACGTGATGGCCCCATTTCACGGACGCTTGCTCGACGGGCTTGCGCTAGCGCAAAAGAACTTGGCGTCTTCGGCCACGCTGGAGGAGGTGGCGCGCGCGGTGCTTGGGCCACTGCGCGACGCGTGCTCGGACCCTGCGGCCGAGCCCCTGCTCTTTGTTTTCACACCGGAGCGAGCCGCGCGCATCGATGCCGCGGGCGAGCCGCATCTTTCAAATCGAACGCTGTCCCCGCGTATCATGGCTCAGCTCGCGGCCCAGCCCGGCCGCATCGTTGCCACTGCGCCGGTCTTCGCCGATGCGGTGCGGCGCCCCGACATGCGCCCTTTGCTTGAGAGCTTGAATGCGCTTGGCGCGCTATGCATCGTGCCACTCGTAAGCTCAGGAGAGCTCGAAGGGGTGCTCGTGGTCCCCGCCGGCGCGCGCCAAACGGCCGTCACACTCGAAGAGCTGTTGGCGCTCGAGTCGCTTGGTCGCGCCCTAAGTTCTATCGTGGCATCGCTCTCCGCGAAAGCACGCGCGGAAGCACGCGCAAGTCAAGCCGTCGAATCCGCGAGTCGCGCCAAAGAAGAATTGGACATCGCCAAAGACGAGCTCATTCGCCTGCGTGCAGACGCGCGGGTACTGACGCGAGGCCCCGCCGCCGATCGACTGGCGTCGCCGCCAATCGCTTACAGCCCTGCGATGCGTGCCTTGATGGAGCGAGTGGCCGCAGTGGCGCCGCTGCAAGCTCCCCTCGTGCTCGTGGGTGAGCCCGCAAGCGGCGCCGACACGATTGCACACGCGATTCACACGGCCAGCGCAGTCGCTGATGGCTCTTTTGTCGTTGCGGATTGCGCATCGATTCATCCGGAGCATGCGCACGCTGCGCTGTTTGGCGAGGACAGTAAGGACGTCGGCGCGCATCCGGGATGGTTGCGGCTTGCCGGCAACGGCACACTCTTCCTGGTTGATGTGCCAGCGCTGCCGCGCCTTGTTCAGCAAAAGCTCGCGGATGCGCTTGCCCTGAAGCAGGCCAGCCCAGTTGGCGACTCGTCGACGTACAATGTGACCGCACGTATTATCGCGACGTCGCGCATTTCGTTGGCACCGTTGGTCGAGGCAGATGCGTTCGACGCGGCGCTTTCGCATTGGCTTACTCCACTCACACTTGTGGTCCCGCCGCTGCGCGAACGTAGGGAAGACCTAGCATCGACTGTCTTGCTCGCCATCGACCGCGCCTGTCGCGTGCTTGGCCGTGATGTCCTGGGCATCGAGAAGGCTGCGCTCGATCGCCTGCTCAATCACGAGTGGCCTGGAAATCTTCGCGAGCTACAAAGCGTGGTCGATCGCGCCGTCGCCACGGCTACGGGTCAGCAGGTCACAGTGAAAGACATTCCGGCTCTCGCTGAGGAAACGCCGAGCGTCGAAGATCCTCTCGACGGCACCTACGATATGCTCGAGCGACGCATCCTCGAACAAGCGCTGCTTCGGGCATCCGGCAACAAGAGCGAAGCTGCACGCGCGCTCGGCCTCAAGCGCACAACCTTCCTCGATAAGCTACGCCGCTACCAACTCGATACGGCGGCTCCGAAGGGCAACGAAGGGCCTAACTGACTACCTCGGTGAGTGGAGCTTTCTTAGCAAGCCGGCGCACGCGGACTCGCAGATGTCCAAGACTTCGTCGAAGTGCGATTCGTCGCCAAAGTAGGGATCGGGGACTTCGGCGACAGGATCGGCCTTGTCTTCGTGGGCGCGCATCATAGAGATCTTGGCGCGCGCCGCTTCGGTGGGCGCGAGGCGTGCGACATGGGCCCAGTTGCTGGCGTCCATTACGACAATGTGATCGAAGCGATCAAAATCGTCTGCACCAAGCTGTCGGGCGCGATGCGTGAGCGCGATGCCCCGCGCTTCAGCAGCTTTGCGCGTGCGCGGATCGGAGAGCTCACCAACGTGCCAGTTGCCCGTGCCGGCGCTGTCAATTTCAAATCGATGAGCGAGCTTTGCATCCTCGACCAGCTTGCGGAACACACCTTCAGCCGTGGGCGACCGACAGATGTTGCCCAGGCACACGAAGCACACCCGGATCTTAGCTTCACTCGGTGATGTAGACATGGCTTCCGCGTAGGCCTGTGTGATCCGTCGTAATGCCGTGCCAGTTCTCTGGCATCTCGGGTGTCGTGAGATTGAAAACGTGATGCGCGTCAAGCGGCGCGAGGTTTACGCATCCGTGCGAACGCTTCAGTCCAAAGCGCTCATGCCAGAAAGCACCATGCAGCGCCAGTGAGCCGCTGAAGTACTGAGTCCATGGCACATCCTCGATGCTGTAGCGGTTGTCGCCCGCATCAGCTCCGATGTCGCTCATCGTATCGGCCACGAACTTCTCGCGAATGGCGAAAAGACCGACTGGCGTGTCGTGCCCGACGAGGCCCGTCGAGACTAACGTCGCATAGATCGGGCTGTCGCCTCGATAGACAACGAGTGTTTGCTCGCCCACATCGACATGCACCCAGGTTTCGTCGGCGCGCACTCCTTGTGGACGGCGCACGGGCTCCGCCACGGCGAGATACCAATCTCGCACGTAGTGCCCGTCGGCGAGCACGTGCAGCATGCGGTCGCCGACTCGTTGCCGGCGCGACCATTGCACGATGTCGGTGCGGTGCATGGCGGGTGCGCTGGGATCATCGGCAAAGCGCGTTGATCCATCGGGAAGCGTACGCGGTGACATCATGAGCCCTTCGCGCACAGCCCATGCAATGGGAAGGGTATGCGCAGCGTCGAGCTCGATGCCGTGGAACTGCGAGGCGCGACGTGCTTCGAGCTGCGATTCCTTGATGTAGCGACCACGAACGGTGCGAATAAAGCGGCGCGACGCGCGTGTGTCGACGCCAGCTGCCGCGATGAAAAATCCCCGATCCAAGAAGCCGCGCACGATCGCTGGTTTGGGAAGCTCGCCCGGGATTTCCCCGCGCAAGAAGCGTGCGGCCCGTTCGGGACTCTGACGTCGAAGTGCAAGGTAGTGCTCCACGTAGTCCCGCGTTTCACGTTGCTGATCGCGCGACGGCAGCTGGTGATACTCGGGCACCAACTCGTCTTTGACGAAATAGTATTGATAGGGAAGAGCCGCGTCCGTGCTCGGCGGCGGCACTGCGACGGGGGATTCGACTTGGCTCTGGGCAACCTCGATTCCTTCGCCTGCGCACGCGTAGCCCCTCGGGTAGATCGCATACCAGCCTGTTGCACACGTCGAGGTGCGCGTGGGCGAGCCCTTTAACCGTAGGCGTGCACCGATGCGAAGACGTCCGAGCACCGTTGCTGTTGGAAGGGGCTCGAGCCGAATGACCAACTGCAACCCGGTGACTAGACCGTGCAACGGAAATTCGCGATCGAGCTCGGCTTCGTGCGCGCGTCGCGTCGCGTGATCAGCATTCGGCGGCAGAGCCGTGAGAGCTGTGCCGCGATCGGTTGATTGCGCACGCCCGTCGGCATTGCGGCCGGAGCACGCAACGAGGAGGAGGCACAGCGATGTGAGAATGCGTTGCACGGTTGGTTTGAAACGAGCGAGGAACGGCGTTCTACCTGAGCTTCTGCCTCGTGCAAATACACGCTGAAATAAACCATTTCCCGCGTGATAGGCTGGGCGCGTGAGTCGCTCAATTCTTCCGTGCAAAGGCGAGAATGGTGTTGTCGTCCATGCCGACAACCTCGAAGCGCTCGCCCGCATTCCCGACGAAAGCATCGACCTCGTTTACATCGACCCGCCGTTCAACACCGGGCGCGCTCAGGCCCGCACGCAAACGAAGACATCGCGTGTTGAGAAGGGCGGTGACCGTACTGGTTTTGGTGGCAAGAGATATCAGACCGAAGTGTTGAGCAAAGAGTCGTTCGACGATTCGTTTTCGGATTTCGAAGCGTTCATAGAGCCGCGTCTACAAGAAGCGCGCCGCGTACTGGCAAAGCACGGGAGCCTGTACGTGCATCTTGATTCGCGGGAGGTGCACTATGTTAAAGTGCAGCTCGATCGCATCTTCGGACGCGAGCAGTTTTTGAACGAAGTCATTTGGGCGTATGACTACGGCGGTCGGCCCAAAGATCGCTGGCCGAAGAAGCACGACAATATTCTGGTCTATGTGAAGACAGCGGGCGCGCACGTCTTCAATCAAGAAGATATCGATCGCATCCCGTACATGGCGCCTGGACTTGTCGGGCCCGAGAAAGCTGCGCGCGGTAAGCTTCCGACCGACACGTGGTGGCACACGATCGTTAGTCCCACTGGCAAAGAGAAACTAGGTTGGCCGACGCAGAAGCCCATTCGAATCCTGGAGCGCATTGTTTCAGCGTCGTGCCCCAAGGGCGGCATCGTGCTCGACTTCTTCGCCGGAAGCGGAACAACTGGCGCAGCCGCGCTTGCGTGCAAACGCCGCTTCGTCCTCATCGACACGCACCCGGGCGCGATTGCAGTGATGAAGAAGCGATTTGCCGCCCAGAAAACAATCCGATTCGAGTAAGACGCAAAAAGGGGACAGAAAAAGGGGACAGTCCCCTTTTCGAAAAAGGGGACTGTCCCCTTAAATCACTTGGACGTTGGGCGGCGCTGTGGGCGGTGCCGTCGGCGGTGCCGTCGGCTGCTGCGTCATGAGCTGGCGCATTTGCCCTTCGTCGAAGCCCATGATCATGTGGCCGCGGAAATCGATCACGGGAATGCCGGTGGGGCGGATGCCAGCGGCGCTGCACTTGGCTTGCATTTCGGCTTGGGCACCCGGCTCACGCTCGATGTCCTTCTCGACGAACTCGACATGGTTCGCGCGTAGAAAGGCAGCCGCCTGATGGCACGCGCCGCACCATGAGGCACCGTAGATGATGACGGCAGCGTTAGGATTTGCCGCGGCGGGAGCGTTGTCGGCGACGACGACGTGCGCAGCTTCATCGAGGAGCGCATCGAAACGCTCGCGCGCAACCTTGCGCACGACGTAGCTCCCGTTCGGCCCGGCGTTTCGCACATCCGCCAGATATACAAAGCTTGGGTCGAGACGCTGTTCCGGAGAAAGCGATAGGGAGTCCACACGCACGCGCTCACGACGTGCGGCGGGAATCTCGTCTCGCGTGGCGGCGATATGCGGCCCTTGCTCGTCGAACCAGACCAACATCAATCCACTGAGGTCGCCTGCGACCCCAAAGGGCGGAGTGACAACTTCGCCGGTGTTCGCTGCCGAGCTTGCCCCCTGTGCTGAGCCGGCGCTCGCCTCGTCCTTGCTGCACGAGACAAGAGCAAGAGTCGCGACGAGAATGAGCGTCCACTTAGTGCGTTTCACGTCATGCCTCCTCGGTCAGCTTCGCCCACTCTTCCATCATACGATCGATTCGAGTTTTCAGCGCTTGCTCGTCTTGGGCAAGCCGAGCGAGCTCCTCCCAATCCGAATCGCCTGCCAAGAGCTTCGCTTTGAGCTGGGCGCTCTCAGCTTCGCCTTGGGCTATGTCTTTTTCGAGCTGCGCCGCTCGTCGTTGCTTGCGCGCAACTTCACGCTGAGCGGCTTTCTGTCCGTCGTAGCTTTGCTTGGCTTTGATTTCTGCGCCTGCAATTTGGGTCTTCGTCGGGACGACCACCGGGGCCTGACTTGAACGAAGCTCGGCGTTGCGCCAATCCGAATAGGTGCCGGCATGGATACGAACGCGACCGTTTTCTAAATGCAGAATGCGTGTGCATACGCGATCCAAAAAATAGCGGTCGTGGCTTACTAGTACGACTGACCCGACAAAGTGCGCGAGCGCTTCTTCCAGAATTTCGGTGGCCGGAATATCCAGGTGGTTAGTCGGCTCGTCCATGAAGAGAAGATTGCGCGGAATCAGCAGGAGCTTGGCGAGCGCGAGGCGAGTTCGCTCGCCACCACTGAAGCTCGCCACGCTGCGAAACGGGTCGTCGCCGGTGATGCGAAAACGCGCGAGGTAGGTGCGCACCGCATCGACGACCAACTCCCCACGCACCTTTTGAATCTCCTCGATAGCGGTCGAGTCGGGATTCAAACTCTCCAGATGCTGATCGAAGTATCCCTCGCGTAGATTCGTCCCGCGACGAATGGTGCCTTCATCATCGGGCGCGCCTTTTTGGGCAAGCAGTCGCAAAAGAGTGGTCTTGCCGGCCCCGTTCGGTCCAACGATCCCGATGCGGTCGCCGCGTCTCAGCAATAGCTCGACATGCTCGAAGAGGCGCTTTGTGCCACGCGTCGCGCCGAGCTCACTCGCCTCAAGCACAATGTCGCCGCTACGCGGAGCTTCGACGAAGCGAAACGCCATGCGACCGGCCTCAGACCAAACATCTTCGGAACGCTCGAGCCGCTGGACTTTCGCAAGCTGCTTCTTACGTGATTGCGCCTGTTTCGTCTTTTGCCCAGCGATGTTGCGCCGAATGAAGTCCTCGGTGCGAGCGATCTCGTCGCGCTGGCGCGTGAGCGCTGCTTCCTCCCGTTGCAAATCTCCCTGACGCAACACGAGGTACTCCGTGTATGGAGCCGGATAAAGACGAAATCGCTGGCTCCCAAGCTCTCCAGTGCGGTTCGTGGTCGCATCCAGGAAAGCGCGGTCATGACTTACTATGACCGCCGCGCCCTGAAAGGTGCAGAGCATGTTCTCGAGCTTCTCGGTCGTTGCGAGATCGAGGTGATTCGTCGGCTCGTCAAGAATCAAGAGGCGTGGCTCTGCGGCGAGAACGACTCCGAGTGAAAGGCGCCCGCGCTCACCGCCCGACAATGAGCCCACCTTGCGCTCCATGTCCTTGGCACCGAATCCTACCTGCGACGCCGCAGACAAAACCCGATGCTCAAGCGCATGGCCGCCAATCATCTCGTACCGGTCTTGCACACGCGCCAGACGTCGTAGCGCATCGTCGCTGCCATCCGCTGCGGCATGGCTTGCTTCGTTTAGCTCCTCGCGCAGCCGCACGACATCGCCGTGTCCGCTCATCAACGCGTCTAGCAGAGTCCACTCGTCGGGAAAATGTTGGTTCTGCTTGAGATAGCCAACGCTCACGCTTGCTGGAATCACGACCACGCCCGAGTCAGGTGTCTGCTCGCCGGTGAGAATGCGTAGCAGAGTCGTTTTGCCGGCCCCGTTTGGCGCCACGAGGCCAAGTCGTTCGCCCGCTTCCAATCGAAATGTCAGATCACGAAAGAGCGTGTCGCCGGCATAGCCGAACGTCACGTTGTCGCACTGCAACAAGGTCACGGCCGTCGTCCGGAATCGTATTTGAGGGAGAGTCGCCTGCGCTGGTCATCGCATTGCGAAAGTAGATCCCGTGCCCGTTCCACAGCCGCGTCCGATTGATCGATCAAATGCTGAATGCTGTTCGCCATCTCGCCGCTCATCGGATCGTCGGTGTCGCGTTGCGGTGCATGCTGGCGGTAGAGCGCCTGTGCGCGGGCGGTCGTATCTTCGGCGGTGATGAGGGCTTCTTGCATGTTCGCGCAAACATTGCGCGCGGCGATAACTTCGTCGACTGACAACGCGAGTCTCCGCAACTCCTGCACCTGCGCACGGCGCTGGGCGATGGGCGACTCTTTCGAGATCGCACCGTAGCGATCCAGAAAGAGCTTGGCTTCGTTGCGGGCGCGTCCATTGCACCCCGCCGTCGTGAGCAGCAAAACCGCAAGAGCGAAGAAGGAGGGGCGCATGGGCGCGCAGCATACAAGTCCGCTTCGTGATACGAAAGGCGCCTCGAATGAAGGAACTCGTTCACCGCGTCTATTTGATTCCCGGAATGTTCGGCTTTGGCCGGCTCGCCGGATACGACTATTTCGGGCATCTGGAGCGCGAGATTCGCGCGCGTTACATAGAGGCAGGCGTACGCGTCGTTGTGTCTGTGGTACCCACGCCGCCCACGGCGTCGATTCGCCGGCGCGCGGAGGTCGTCGCGCGGGAAATAGGCAAGACCGCGGGCCATGCCGATAGCGGTCCCATTCACTTGATTGGTCATTCCACGGGCGGGCTTGATGCTCGCGTGATCATGTCCCCGACCGTCAACCTCGGTCAGACCGACGTCTCACTCGACTGGCGAAGTCGTGTCGAGACGGTCCTCACCATCAATACTCCGCATCGCGGTACTCCGCTCGCAAGCTTCTTCACCACTGTCGCGGGCACGCGACTTCTTTACGTGCTGTCGCTGG
Source organism: Sandaracinaceae bacterium (assembly GCA_016712745.1). Taxonomy (GTDB): domain Bacteria; phylum Myxococcota_A; class Polyangia; order Polyangiales; family JADJQN01; genus JADJQN01. The sequence goes on along the minus strand of JADJQN010000003.1, from coordinate 63,740 downwards.
TGACCGTAACGACCCTAAGTGTGGGGCGACCGCCACTCGCATTGTTGTCGAGCTTTATCAGCGCCGTCGGCGCTCTCGACGAAGCTCTTGGAATCGACATTCGTCTGCTCGATCGCGCGACCGACGTGGCATTGCGTTTCATCGGTGAGCAGGGTCGCGCCGAGGTTAGCGAGTACCTCGATGGCATCCGCAATGATTTAGGCGGCATCTTGCAAATCTCGCCCGAGACAATGGACCTCTTCAATACGCTCGCTGAGGATGCGCCTGGCGTTCGATATGGTTCGGTCGTCTCCGCGTCCCCGCCTCCCGCGCCATTGCGCTTCGCGCGCAGCGCGCGCTCGGCGATGAGCGCGTTCTCCATCACGGCCTACTCCACACTCTACGGCGTCACTAGCCGTCCTTCGTCGCGCTATCCTTATCCGCGCTTTGACCAAAAGACGGAGCGCATGCTCATCGACGGCATCGGTCGCCCGGTCGATGACAGCTTCTGTGACGGCGTCGTACCAACGCGCTCCATGGTTTGGGGTGAGCTGTTGTGGTGCGGCAAGGGCGACCATCTCGACGTCGTCGGACATTTTCGCGATGAGGACGGGCAGGCCCTTCACATCGATTGGCTGACGAGCGGCGCAAGCTATGGTCGATATCGATTTCGCGCGATGGTCGACGCGCTGGCCAATGCCATGCTGAAAAGCGTGCGACCTGCCGAGATGACGAGTCCAGGCAACCTCGTCACGCCGTCGCCAAACAAGGTCTAGCGCGCTGATTCTGCGGAGAGTATTGCGCCCGCAGTAACGATACGCACCATTGCGTCTTCATCAGCGAGCGCGCGTCGAACGAGGTCAGGAAGCATTGCGTCACGTGCGACTGCGCGGGCACTTACGCGCCGATATGCCGCATTGCTTTCGCGAAGAGCCACGGCGAGCACGTGCATCGCTTCCCGATCGTGCTCTTTGGCAAGCGCGGCCGCCGCCTGAACCGCATTCATGCTCATGGGTGCGAAGAGTGAATGAAGTACCGCGCGCGCCCGTTGCTCTGCACCAACGTGCGTGAGCATCGTGGCCGCGAGTAGCAGCTTCACCGATGCATCCGCGTCATTCTCCATCGCGCTCAGCAACGTGTCGTTCATCGATGCGTCGGAAGGCAGACCGGCCAGCGCTACCGCCGATTGCGTGCGCAACGCAGGTTCCGCTGCGCGAAGTCCGCGAAGTAGAAACGCGCGCGCATCAACTACACCGCGATCATCGCCCTCGATGGGCATCGCGAGCACACGCGCCGCCTCGATGCTTGCCGAGTTGGGACCCATCGCAAGCAGCGAGGTGAGAATCTCGCGTGCGCGAACGCGATCCGCCACAGCAAGTGCGCCTACAGCGGCCATGCGGACTGCTTCGCTCGGATCGGAGAGCCTCTCACGCAGCGCCTCGACCGCCTCGCTTCCGCCCCGGCTCAACGCGCGAACGCACGCTGCACGAACGGATGGAAGCGGATCGTTGCGTGAAGCATCGGTGAGCGCCAGCACGAGCTCCGGTACCAGGGGGCCTTGCGCAGAAACGTTTGCCGCTGCCAAACGAACTGCGCCAGACGTATGCGCGAGTGCTGCAGCAAGCGTCGGGGCGTCGTCGACTACGTTAACCGACGCGAGCGCATAGGCGCGAATATCGCTGTCGTCGGAGTCGAGTAGCGCACGAAGCTCCGCGCGCGCCGCGGCGTCGCCATGCGATGCGAGAATCGAGAGCGCGTGGGCTTTCTGACGGGGATGAGCGTCGTCGTCGGCCAAGCGCTGGAGTGTTGGATGCGCGGCAGTACCTGCGGCCGTCAATTGGCTAAACGAAGCGTCTTGCGTCGGGTGATTGTCCGCCAGCGCTTCGCTCTCGAGTATGAGCGCGGCGATGCGCGCCAGGAGCGCGGAATCTGCGCCTTCTGCCTCTCGCATTCGTTCGTAGGCAGCGAGTGCTTCCGTAACGTTGCGCGCTTCCAGTGCGCTTACTACCTGAACCTGCTGGGTTGCCGCGCAGCCGGCTGTTTGCAACGTCGCCGTACAAAGGATGCCGACAAGAGCTGTGATGGCGCGATGTCGAGTCACGTGGCCAGTCTATAGCACGCGAAACCATGCAAAGAAGTGCGCAGATCCGGCCCCTATGCTACATCGCCGTGCGCTGGAGGATTTTTCCGATGAACTTCGAGATCAAGCATACGTTCGATGCGCCACGAGCCAAGATTGAAGAGGCTCTTCTCAGCAGTGACTACCTGCAGTTCGTGCTCGAGAACCACGGCGTGCTTCTGGAGGTCGAAGTGAAGGAGCGCACCGAGAACGAGCGCGAGGTGCGACGCAAAGTTCGCTACCGTCCGCAGCCGGTCATCAAGTCCATCGGCCCGAAGAATGTGCCACCGGAATGGTTTGCCTTCGTGGAGGATTCGACGTTCAGCAAGTCGACAAGAACCTTTACGTTCAAAAATATTCCGACCTCGGGCAAAATCGATCGCATGCTCATCAACCGCGGAACGATCACGTTGCGCGAGCTTGGACCCAATCGTACGGAGCGCGTCGTTGCTGGTGAGCTGAAGCTCGACTTGCCGTTTATGCTGAAGCCGCTCGCGATGATTGGTGAGCGAGTCATTCACGGCGAAGCGGTGAAGCTTCTGGATGGCGAAGCGGTCGTCATGAACAAGTGGTTGGCTAAGGACAAGTAAGTACGACGGGGGCGAAAATGCCGAACGCGCAGACGCCGAAGAAGAAGCCAGCGAATCTAGTGATCCGCGCTACAGAGCCTGCGGATACGGAGGCGCTTTCGCGCTTTTTTTCGCAGCCGAGTGTGCATCGTGGAACGCTGCGCACTCCCTATGAATCCGTCTCCACACTTCAGAAGTGCTTTGTGCTCGATGATCCGCTGCAGCGATCGTTGGTTGCGGAGATTCGCGGAGTAATTGTCGGCGAGGTGAGCGTCACGGCGCGTTCGCGCGAGCGCATCCGCCATACAGCTACTCTGGGCATGATGGTGCACGAAAAGTATCAGGGTCGCGGCGTGGGTGGGGCGCTGCTGGACGCGGCCGTGGACTACGCAGAGAACTGGGCTGGCATTTTGCGCATCGAGCTCGAGGTGTTTGTCGACAATGTCGCCGCGATTGCGCTCTATCGGAGCCGCGGCTTCAACATCGAGGGTATCGCTCGCGCGATCGCGTTGCGCGACGGCGTCTATGTCGACGCATTCCGCATGGCGCGCCTTGCTCAGGTTTTGCCGCATCCTCGATTGCTCGCCGAGGACGTCACCCGAACTCCTCCGCAGTTGGCGCGAAACTCCAGTGCTAGCGCATCGGATCTCGGAGCTAAAAAGAAGCCCAAAGGCGGTGCATGGGGCGGCGGTCGGGGATCAGCCTGACGATTAGCGTGTAACGTTAGGCTTTGCGGCACGACAACCGTGCGACCCGATAGGAGAGCTCATGCGTGCGCTTTGGAATACAAAATTTGGCGGGATTGACGCGCTCGAAGTGCGCGAGTCCGAAGACCCAACGCCGGCCGCCGGGGAAGTCCGCATACGGGTCAAAGGCGCTGGGCTCAATTTCTCCGACATCATGGCACGCCAGGGCCTCTATCTCGATGCGCCGAAGTTCCCCACCGTGATGGGTTACGAGGGCGCGGGCGTCGTCGATGCGCTGGGAGAAGGCGTGACGTCGCCGGCGGTTGGAACCCGCGTGTGCTTCGTCAAGAAGTTTGGCGCGCAAGCCGATGTCGTGTGTGTGCCCACCATTCAAGCGTTGCCGATTCCTGACGAGATGTCGTTCGAAGAAGCGGCGGGCTTGCCGGTCGTCTACATCACCGCGTACCACATGATTCATCGCGTTGCGCATGTGCGCAGCGGAGAGAGCGTGCTCATCCACATGGCGGCGGGCGGCGTTGGCCTTGCAGCGCTGCAGTTGTGCAAGGCGATCGGCAACGTGACAACGTTTGGCACGGCGTCGGCGTCGAAGCATGACGTACTACGCGAGCAGGGGTGCACGCACCCGATCGATCGACACAACGAGGATTACGTTGAAGTCGTGCGTCGTATAACGAACGGGCGCGGCGCGGACGTCGTGCTCGATCCGCTCGGCGGCAAGGATTGGAAGAAAGGCTTCAGCCTGCTTCCGCCAGTGGGTCGTTTGATTACGTTCGGCTTCGCGAACATGGCGAGCGGCGAGAAGCGCAACTACTTCCGCGTTGCCGGCCAGTTCATGTCCATCCCGTTGTGGAGTCCCCTCGCGTTGATGGACGGCAATCGAACGATTGCCGGCGTGAACATTGGCCACCTCTGGGGCGAGACGCACCTCATCTCCGAGGAGCTCGGCGCGATCCTCGCGCTCTACCGCGAACGCAAAATCTCCCCCCGCATCGACGCCACCTACTCGTTCGCCCAAGCCGGCGAAGCCCACCGCCGCATCCAAGACGGCAAAAACGTCGGCAAAATAGTCCTAACCCCCTAGGGACACGCTCCCTGCCCAACCGGGCTGCAATTACAACCACTTGCGCATCGAGTTTGGCCGCGCACACTTGATACATCCTCGTGAAGCAGGTATCAAATTCGCGCGGCCAGAGTTGCTTGGCAAGTCCGCGAATACAGACTCCTTTTTGAGGGGGAGCGTGTCCCCAGCTCAATCGTCTTCTTCTTGGCGTTTGTTTTTGCCGCGGTACATCACGCGGACGGGGGTGCCTTCGAAGCCGAACGCGGCGCGGATCTGGTTGATGACGTAGCGCTTGTAACTGAAGTGCACGGCCTCGTGATAGTTGGCCACTGCGATGAACGCAGGCGGTGAGGTTTGCGCCTGCGTGATGTAGTAAAGGCGCACCGGTTTGCCGCGATGGATGGGCGGCGGGTGCGTCGCTATCACTTCGGCAAAGAAGCGATTCAGCTCGCCGGTCGTGATGCGCTTGGTGTGCGCTTCAACGGCTGCTTCGACTGCGACGATAAGCTTCTCCACGCCGCGACCTGTCTTGGTGCTCATGTGCACAATCACAGCCCACGGCACGAAGGCGAGCACGTCGCGCACTTTTTCCTCAGCCTTGGCAATCTCTTCGCGCGAAAGCAAGTCGCACTTGTTCAAGCCAATGACGAGCGCGCGCCCGCGGTCTTCTGCAAGTCCCGCAATCTTCGCGTCCTGTTCGGATACACCCGCCTTCGCATCGATCATGAGCACAGCAACTTCGCTTCGCTCCATCGCGCGAATCGCCTGAAACACGCTCAGACCTTCGACCGACTCGTGCACCGAGCTCTTGCGCCGAATGCCCGCCGTATCGATCAGCACAAGCTTCTTGTCACCGCGATTCAAAAGCGCGTCGACGCTATCCACTGTCGTGCCCGGTCGGTCGTCGACGATCTGCCGCTCTTCCTTCAACAGCTGATTCACGAGCGAGCTCTTGCCTGCGTTGGGCCGTCCAATGATCGCGACGCGGGGCACGCCCGCAAGCTCTGGCACGCCTTCGATCTCGCGATCCGGCAACACAGCAAGAAGCGCTTCTTCCAGGTCCCCGACGCCATGCCCGTGCAAGCCGGACACAGGAATCAAATGCGGAATCCCAAGCTCGTAGAGCTCCATGGCTTCGTTAGCGCGCTTCGGCGAGTCGCTCTTGTTGGCCACATAGATCACGGGCTTTTGCGTCATGCGAAGCAGCTTCACGGCTTCACGGTCGGCATTCGTTGGCTCGCGCGTCGCGTCGAGCACGCACATCACAACGTCGCATTCTGAGAGCGCGAGCTTCACCTGCGAGGCGATGCTCGCCGCCATGGGATCTTCGCTCTCCGGATCAAAACCACCGGTGTCGATCACCACGCATTCGCGCCCAAGCACGTTCGTATCGGCGTAGTGGCGATCGCGCGTTACGCCCGCGACATCCTCGACAATCGCGATGCGACGACCCGCCAAGCGGTTGAACAAGGTCGACTTACCCACGTTGGGGCGCCCGACAATCGCGACGATGGGCCGCGTTCCAACAGCGCCGGCCGGTAGCGGCTGATAACGCTCGCGCGCCGTGCCTCCTTTACGATCGGTGGTCACAGTCCGCCTCCTTCGGCGCGTGTCACGAGGCGAACGCGGTCTTCGTTGTCGGTCCAGCCTTCCGCGACCTTCACCCACAACTTCAAGAAGACCTTCTTGCGCACCATCTCTTCAATCTGTTTGCGTGCGTCAGTGCCGATGCGCTTCAGCATCAATCCACCTGCGCCAATGACAATCTTCTTCTGCGACGTCTTCTCAACGAGAATGGTCGCTTCGACTGTGACCATCGTGTCGTCGTCCGCGAACTTCTCAATCAACACAGCCACCGAGTGCGGTACTTCCTCACGCGTGTAAGCAATCACGGCTTCGCGCACGAGCTCAGCGGCAAAGAAGCGCTCGGGTCGATCGGTGACGAAATCGTCGTCTTCGTAGAGCCGACCTTCCGGCAAGCGCGAACGAATCTCGTTAACCAGGCCGTCGAGGTTGCTGCGCTTCGTTGCCGAAATCGGGATGAAGGCTTCGAACGGATGCTTCTCTTGGTAGGCTTCGAGAATCGTAAAGAGTCGCGTCTTGTCTTTCACGCGGTCGATCTTGTTGATGGCAAGTAGCGTAGGGCGCGCCGCGGCGATCACCGTATCGAGCACTTCTGCGTCGCGCGCGATCATGATCTCGGGAGTGTCATCGCTTCGGATGTCGGTCACCAAGACCACAACCTCGGCGTCCGACATCACGCCCTTGGCGCTCTCGACGAGCGCGCGACCCAGCGCGTTCTTCGGACGATGCAAGCCGGGCGTATCGAGGAAAGCAATTTGCGTCGGCGGGTTGTCACTGAAGTAGACACCCAAGATATGGGTGCGCGTTGTTTGCGGCTTTTGCGCGACGATGGCGAGCTTCTGGCCAAGCAACGCGTTGAGCAGCGTGGACTTGCCGACATTCGGGCGACCGACGATTGCGCAACGCCCGGCGCGCACGAGTTCTTTAGACGCTGATTTTTTGCGGCTTTTAGCCATGAGGCGGCGCAGTGTAGAGGCTTGCGCCCGTATGTCGAGCGGTATGCAGTTTTAAGGCTTTCTCGTGCTTGACGCGTCCGAATGAACCCCCAACCATGCCCGGCCATGGGCACCGGTTCGATTTTCGTGGGCGTCGGAGCATTTCTATTGATGGTGGGCGGCGTGCTGCTGGCGTGGCTGCCCTTTGTCGGCGTCACAATGTCCCTGCTTGCGCCGGTGCTTTCCATCGTCGGCATCGTGCTCGCCGGCATCGCGATGTCACGCGCCAAACGAGACGGTGATCAGTCGGGTGCCGCGGTTGCCGGGCTCACGATCAACATCATCGGCTTTCTCATGGGCGGCTTCTTCGCGCTCACGTGCGGTCTGTGCGGCGCCTGTGTTTCGAGCGGTTATGTAAGCCAGGGAGGGCGTCGTCATCGCGATGGTGGCGTTATCGTTGTCGACCCGTTTGGATTGCGCACCCCGAACCGGAGCCAGAATCCGAGTCAGAATCCGAGTCAGAATCCGAGTCCGAATCCGCCCCTCGATCCCGTTCAGCCTCCGAACGGCGCACCGCCCCCGGCGATGCCGCCGCCGCCCGTGGACGTCGCGCCCACGAACTAGAAGCGCGCATCACGATGTGGCCCACGCTGTTTACGCTGCATGTCTTCTCCGTCGAGCGTCCGGTTGGAAGCTACGGCGCGATGCTCTCGCTTGCGATGTTGGTGGGCGGCACCCTGGTGATTCGCGCAGCGCAGCGTGAGCGTCTCGACATCGGCCTCATCTATGTGCTGCTGGCTACGACCATTCTCGGCGCGTTCGTCGGCGGCTACTTATTCTTCGTCGTCGTTGAGCTCATTCGCACGGGCGACGTCGCGCTCGCGCTACTCGGCGGCGGCCGGGTCTTCTTTGGATCCTTTTTGGGCGGGATCGCCGCCTTCGCATGGTGCGCAAAGAAACTCACACTCCCAGGGATGCGCATCGCTGATCTCAGTGTGCCTGCGATCGCCTGGGCGCACGCCATCGGCCGCATCGGCTGTCTCCTCGGCGGCTGCTGTTTCGGAAGCGGGAGCGATGCCCCGTGGGCCCTAACCGCACGCGATCCACTCGCACCCTCGGCTCACCCGCCCATCGCACGTCATCCGACGGCGATCTACGAAGCGCTCCTGGTGCTTCTAATCGCAATTGTGGTGGCAAAGATGCCCATAAAGAAGCCCTACGCGGGCCAGCGTTTCGTCGCGTACGTGGTGCTCTACTGCGTCGCGCGATTTTTGCTCGAGTTCGTTCGTGGTGATGCGCAGCGTGGCGTTCTCTTCGGAATTCTCTCCACTTCGCAACTGATGTCCGTGGCGTTGTGCGTTGTGGCGTTGATCCTCCATAGTAAATGGGCGCATGCCTCCGTTTCTGCTCACGCTGTTGGCGCTTCACCTACTGCCGGGTCTGCATGAAGACGTTCGTGCGGTGTCCGTCAGCACGCCCGCTATCGTTCGCATTCCGGATGGCGAAGTAAGCGTCGGAACGAGCGACCACGATCTCGACGTGATCGTGCCGCTGTGCCACGCGGTTAGCGACGACGAGATCTCGTGTTCACCGGAAGCCTTCGCTGCAGAGATGCCCGCCCATCGCGTGTTCATCTCGGCATTCAGACTCGATCGCACTGAAGTTACACAACGCGCATATCGGCACTGCGTTACCGCGAGCGTCTGCGCTCCGGCGCGAAGTTCGGAAACAGACGCGCGAGTGGCAGGCAATGAGTTCCCCGTCGTCGGCGTATCGTTCGCGGATGCGCAACGCTACTGCCAGTTCGTCGGAGGACGGCTGCCCACTGAGGCGGAGTGGGAACGCGCGGCGCGGGGTGATGGCGCCCGCTCCTTTCCGGGGGGCGACTTGTACAACCCGCGACTTGCGGATCACACCGCGGGCTCAGGCGACGATGCCGATGACCCCGACGGTTATCGGGTGCTCGCGCCCGTCGACAGCTTCCCGAATGCTGCGAGTCCATTCGGCGTGCAAGACATGGCCGGCAATGCGTATGAGTGGACGTCGGACTATTTTTCAGAGAGTTACTACGCGGTGTCTCCGCGAGTGAACCCTCGTGGCCCCGTTGCGGGCTCTGCGCGCGTCGTCCGCGGAGGCTCGTTCCGATCATCTGCGTACTCCCTTCTCGTGTCGCGTCGCGCGTCGGTGGCCGAAAACACGCGGGATATCGAGCTTGGCTTTCGCTGCGCCTACGACTAAAGTCGCGCCGTCATGCGAGTTTTCCTTTCCCTTCTTGTGGTTGTTGTCTTGATGGTTGGCTGTAGCGGCTCCGAAGGGGACGCGTGCCAGCTCGCTTCAGATTGTTCCTCGGGTCTCTCTTGCTGCAAGGCTTCAGCGACAGCTGACGTAACGGCACGCGGGACCTGCCAAGTGATGTGTACGTACACATCCGGGCGCACGGACGCCGGAATCGACGCCGGAGCCGACGCATCGACGGAAGACGCCGCAACGACCGACGCGACCGTCGAAGATATGTCTCTGCAGGACATGTCGCTCAGCGACGCGGCTTCGGTAGACGGCGCAGCGAGCGATGCCGGCACTGATGCTGCGATGTCTGTAGACCTTGGCGCGGCGCCGGATGCCGGCGAGCCGGACCTCGGATCCGACGGCGATGCGGGCGTAACTGACGACGCGGGCAGCGAAGATGCCGGTGATTTGCTGGATTCGGGCACGCCGTAAAGGTTGACTCACCCCTACCTTCCTGAGTACGGTCAATGAGTTAGGCCGTCTTTAGGGAGGAAGCATGCTTCGTTCGCGAGTGTGGGGCGTCGTTGTTGGAGGGCTTTGCCTTTCCCTGTTGCTGCCCTCCATCACGGAAGCTCAGCGCCGCCGCCGCCGTCAGGGCCGCGACGCCGAGCAAACGACCACCGCCCCCGCGGCCCCGCCCAATGCTGCGGCAGTTGCTAGTGCGCGCGCAGCCTACGGCGAGGGGCAGTCGCTCTTTCGCGAAAATCGGTTTGCAGAAGCGCAAGCGCGCTTCGAGGCGGCATACTCGGCGGTGCCAAACCCGGTCGTGCTTCTCTCCATCGCAGAGACTCAGGAGCGCCAGGACAACCTGGTTGCATCGGTCGTCACGCTCGAGCGCTATCTTCGCGAGCGTGCCGACGCGCCCGATCGTGAGGCCGTTCAGCTACGAATCACGCAGATGCGCGCGCGCCCCGCACGCGTTCATGTCATGACTTCGCCGGCAGGCGCGACCGTGTGGGTTGACGGCCAGTCGACAGGGCGGGTTTCGCCGACGGATCTGGAACTGACTGCCGGTGACCATACGGTGGCAGCGCTCCTCTCCCGCCACGAGACTGCGCGTCAGTCACTCACGACAACGTTCGGCTCGCGCCAAGAGGTTCATCTCACATTGAACCCAACGCCCACTCGCGGTGGCGTCACGCCCGTGCTCAATCCCGATGGCACAGATGTGCTTGACGGCATGGAGGCGACTCCGCCGCTCAATCCCGATGGCACCGAACCGGTCGCAGAACTTCCGCCCGTCACCGAGGAGCCGGAAGGTGGCGGCTCGACTGCGACTTGGGTGTTCGCCGGCGTAGGCGCCGCGGCCCTCGTCACGGGCACCGTGCTTGGCTTCCTTGCGATGTCAGCGCAGAGCGATTTTGACGCTATGCCTACGACCGCAACGGCTGACAAAGGTGAGCGTTTCGCACTGTTTGCCGATGTGGCCTTCGTCACGGCCGGAGTTTGTGCAGTTACGGCGCTCGTCTTTTTGGCGACGTCGGGTTCGGATGATGAAGCCGATGCGGCGCCAGAAACAACCGCGCGCGTTCGACTTCAAGTAGCTCCAGTGGTTGGCCGCAACGAGGGCGGGCTTACGGCCCGCTTGACGTTCTAGGTGCTTACGATGTCGTCGAATAAATTCTCGAATAAATTTGCGCTGGCCTTGCTGCTCACGCTTCTGCTCACCGGTTGCGAGCTGGTCGTGGACTTCGATCGGTCGCGCATCGTCGACAGCGGAACCGCAGCGGACATGAGCGGTGACATGGCGCAAATCGACATGGCCGTCGATATGTCGATCGACGCCGGCGTCGATCTGGGCGTCGACATGGACGGCATAGACCTCGGTGACGACATGGAGCTGCCCGACCTTGGCGTCGACATGGAGCTACCGGATCTCGGCCCGGATATGGAACTGCCGGATCTTGGTGTTGACCTTGGTCCACCCGACTTGGGCCCGCCCGACTTGGGCCCGCCCGACTTGGGCCCGCCCGACTTGGGTCCACCCGACTTGGGTCCGCCCGACTTGGGTCCGCCCGACTTGGGCCCTGTCGATATGGGACCCACGGATGGCGGCTGCACCGGCAACGCCCAGTGCAACGACAGCAATGCATGCACGAACGACACCTGCGTTATGGGCAGCTGCGTGAACAGCGTTCTTACGGGCAACTCTTGCAACGACGGCGACTTCTGCACCACCGGCGAGACGTGCAACTCGTCCGGGGTGTGCGGCGGTGGCGGTCCCACCTCTTGCGGCGATGCGAATCCATGTACCGCTGACTCCTGTTCGGGCGCGGCCTGTGTGCACGCGCCGCTCGTGGGCAACTCGTGCAACGACGGCGACTTCTGCACCGTGGGCGAAACCTGCAACGCCTCCGCAGTGTGCACGGGTGGTACGCCAAACCTATGCGCTGACACCAATCCCTGTACGGCCGATTCGTGTTCGGGCAGCTCCTGCGTGCACGCGCCGCAGACGGGCATGGCGTGCGACGACGACGACTTCTGCACTCTGGGTGAAACCTGTAACTCTTCTGCCGTCTGTGGTGGCGGCATGCCCAACACCTGCGCAGACACCAATCCATGCACGACCGATTCGTGCAGTGGTACCGCGTGCATCAATGCCCCGAACACGAATACATGTGACGATCTGAACGAATGCAGCGTCGGTGACGTCTGCAGCGGCGGCATCTGCAGCGGCGTCAATCTTGGCGAGACGCTCGACCGAATCGGATTCGAAGTCGCAACTACATCGGACGCCATCGTTCTACGAAATCTCGCGACGCGTGCGATCGACCTCAGCGGCTACTATCTGTGCACCGACACGACCGTCTGCTTCCTCCTTCCAACGGGAGCTGTCGTAGATGCTTCCTCGACGATCACGATTGTCGACGGAATGGGCACGGACGCGCCCCCGGTCTACTACACCAACGACCCGGGCGTTGGCCTGTTGATGATGATGAGCATCGCGGGCCAGCTTGCACTTTCGGCGGACGGCGCGGCCGCGTTGATCTGCGACTACGTCCAATGGGGCGCCGGCGGTATGACCCTCTCCACCACCGCTACGATGCGCAGCCAATGGCCCTCGGCGATGGATTCGACCTCGGGTGCACTGTCGACGCAAGCACTAATCTTTGATGGCGCGGGCGACGCTCCGACCGACTGGTCCGTCGGGGCTTTCTAAGCTCATGCGTCTCGTTCCGACGCTGCTACTCGCGTTCCTAATCGTGGGATGCGCGAGTCGCACGAGCTCATTGCGCACACGCTTTGCGAGCGACACCGGATGCTCGGAGAGCGCAGTGACCGTAGTGGCGCAAAGCAACACGCGCTTCAACGCGAGCGGCTGCGGTCAGGCGTTCACGTATACCTGTACCGACTTCAGCGGATCGAGCGCATCGGATTGCACCAACGAGCGGAGCACGGGACCCGCCCGCCCGCCGCCCATGCGCTCAACGACGCCCCTCGACAACCCGCGCATGCAGCGGGACGAGCAACACTAATCGTTCGCGCGGCGAGAGCCTCGCAAAGGTTCATCTCTCGATGTCGATGAAGTTGCGATGCGTTCTAGAACGCATCTCATAAATCCCGACCGAGGGATTTGTGCGATGCGTTCTAGTGCCGCGGAGTGAGGGTCTCGAGCCAGTCAAGCGCGGCATTCACGGCGACTGCGTCAGTCTTGAAATCGCCATGGCCGAGGCCAACCGAAGAATAGAGATCTTCGGCATGCCCGCCGTGAGCTCGAACCCAGGCGAGAGCGTTCGTCATCTCGTCGCACATCGGATGGCCATGCGTGTCGTCGCCGGTTCCGCACCAACCCCACATCTGAACACCGGTCATCGACGTTGCCACGCCGTCCACGGCTACGAGCTCTGGAGGCATAGGTCCCGCCGGTGGCCACGCACCTGCGTTCGCAATCACGCCCGTGATCGGCCCGTCCGCCATTCGATCGAGGAGCGACCCGGGGAAGGTCTGAGCGCTGCCGCGCGAGAAGCCCATCAAGTGAATCGTGATGTCAGCGCCACACGCAGAGTTCATGTCGTCTATGGAGGCGATCACACGCTCGTATGTCGCGGTCGCGGAGTCGTACACTCCAGCGTCTAGATAGGAAACGGCGAGCACGCCCCATCCGCGCTCTTCGAAGTATCCGTGCCAATCGGTCCAATCGGCCTCCGGATAGCCATCGGTGCCATGCAGTGCGACGACGACAACCCGCGATGACGCGTCCACCCAACCGGTCGGAACCCACGTCGCGATGTACTTGCCCGTCTCGCGTCGCAGCCCACCGCCCGCACTAATCAGCGCCGTGCGTTGCGTCGCGCGCAGACCAGCGAGAGCGGGAAGCGTCGCGTCGACTGAAGAGAACCAAGCGGCACACGCAATCGGGTCGTACGGCGGACCAGCGTCCACCGGGGGCGTGCCTGTGTCGGCCATGCCCATGTCCGTGTGAGGCATACCCATGTCCATGCGAGGCATACCCATATCCATCAGAGGCATGCCCATGTCCAAGCGAGGCATGCTCATATCTATGCGAGGCACGGCCATATCCATGAGCGGCACACCCGTATCTGGGTCGCCAGTTGCCATGTCATTCGCGGCTACGTTCGCGTCGCGCCCAGCGTCCATCATCGGAGACGGCGTCTCGGTGCTGCACGCGTTTGAAAGAAAGATGCCGCCAATAAGTACAAGCCAACCGACCCGATTTTGCATGCCGGAATGATACTCGCGGTGCCAATCGCGTCTATTCCTTTTCGGGGCAAACTCCGCGCGGAACCTACCCAGTCCCTGATTGGGGAGGGGCGTGAGGAGATTGCATGCGAACATTCTACTTTCGTACCAACGCGTCGGTGCGCCATCGCATCGCCGGTCAGCAGGGCCACCGTTGTCGTCGATAGCCGATGTTGAGAAGCGCCGCAGACCGCGGGCGAAACCGAGAGCTCTATAACGAGTTGATCGGCAGACGCGCATAGGGCTTTGGGGCGCGTGCATGCCTCTGCACGACTGAGCAACCGACAGCACGATCGTGGCCTGACGCCCCGGGACGCCCCGGGGACGATCGGTGAAATAGTGAAATAGCGGTCGCGTCGCCTATTTCACTATTTCACCGATCGTCCCCATGTTCACCTTCCAACTGGCCGCGCGCCGCCACAGTACAGACATCATCGCTGAGCACTGCGCTCGCGGGCCACGGCTTGGTTGCGAATTGCGCGGGCGACCATGAGTTGGCTGGCGGCGGCGAGGCCGACGCCGAAGTCGCGATTGCTACCGACCAGCGCTCGAATGAGGAAAGATGTGTCCGACACATCGAAGATGCCGGTTGCGACGAGGCCGGACTCACCGTTGTCATCGATAACAGGGGTTGAGAATCGCCACCGACCTGCGTGCAACGAGCCGCTGAGGCCATCGACAAGAACGTCGTCAGCACTGTCGTAGAGCGCCATTGTTCCGCTCGATCCTACGAGAGGCAATGCGATGGACCATTCGAAGACTTGGCGACCGTTGTCGCTGCTGAGCACTTCGACGCTGCTTCCTGGAATGAGCGTTGCGCCGAAAGCGTGCGGATCGTGAATAACCGAGCGTACGCGGGCGACGGGTGCGCCCATGCGGCCCATCGACGTTACTTGCGCAAGCTCGTCGCCGTTCATCTGAAGGCTAATCACGTCACCGCGCCTCAGGAGCGACGCGAGCGAGCGAACGTCGAAGCCGAGAAAGGTTGGGCCACCGGCTGCGGGAGATGCTGCGCGCGGCGGCGCGTGTGCGAGGCGCTCCGCTTCGCGCCGAGTGCCGAGCACCATTAGAGAGACGAGCGAGATATTGACAGCGCGATTGACGCTTCGCGATGCCTCGGACATTTCGCGCGCGATGTAGTTGGCGTCGCGCAGGTCAACACGCATCGCAAGGGAGAGCAGGCACTCGTGTGCGCTCGTCGGGTAGATGCGCCAGACGAAGCGGCCACGACCGAGATCCCCACTCAGGCTCTGCACCGCGAAACGGTAGCCGCGCTCCGGATGACCAGGAGGCGGCGAGTATGCGGTCATCTGATACGAGCCGCGCATCTCGAACATGGCCGTGTGCCAAGTCCAATCGTACGAAACCGTTTGCTCGAGGTGCCCGGTGATCACTACAGAGTCGAGCGCGTCCATGAAATGTGGGTAGCGGGCGGGATCGGCGATTACGCGTGCAACTTCTTCCGCGCTTGCGTTCACGTTTGCGGCAAAGACGATACCAGGCAAAGCCTCACCTTCGCTGAACTCCACCAGGGCTACCGGTCCGCGCGCGAGCAAGGGCTGAAGGGACGCGCGCTCTTGGGTTGTGAAGTGCGAGAGTGATGGGCCTTCGCTCGTGCCGGCGACGTCCTGCGCGCGCGCGAGGTCTGGATGCAGCGCCCCAAGACCTGGCGCAAGAAGAGCCACGTATGCATAAAAGGGAAGAAAGCCGGTGATACGTCGCATGGCCTTTCGACGGAGCATGGGCCCCTTTCCTTCATCGTTCGACAACTGCCCGAGATTCATGAAAAATGCGGGCGATTGTATGGGACTTAGACTTCGCACGGCCTTGCTCGCGTTCTTCGCCGGACTTTGCACAATCTTCTCGCTCGCGAACGGCGCAAGCGCACAGGGGCGCACTGCTGGCGCTGTGGCGCTTGTCGGGATCCTCGGCGGCGATGAAAAAGGCGCCGCTGGTATCGCAGACCTCTACACGGAGCTCGGCGTGCTTCGACTAGGCCTAGGCCTAGGCGTTGGTGTTGTGTCAAACCCAAACGGTGAGCGCTCGCGCGCCTTCACGCCTTTTGGTGTTTCGACAACGTTGGTGCTCGGCGCGGAGCAGGCGGCGGGGCTCGAGCTTCGCGGGCGTTTCGGGTTTTGGGGCGGGGCGACCGATCACGGCTTGCGCAGCGGCGCTTGGGGATCAATCGGAGGGTGGGTTCGCATTTCGCTGGGCTCCCGCGCGGCGTTTTTGCTCGGATGCGATCTTTGGTTTCAAACCAATACAGAGCGCGCGATGTACATCGTTCCGGGCCTAGGTTTTAGCTGGTCGAGCTCATGAGTCGACCGGTGATCATTCGAGGCGCAGGTCCCCGCGTGCTCGTCATCTACAAGAAGAGCGCGCTACAGGTCTACGTTCACGAACGCAAGAACCCCCGCATTCAACAGCTGATGACGAGCAAGCACCCGGTCGTCTCCCGACTTGTTCGCGCGCACGACTCGCATGCGTCAGCTTTGCTCGTTGCGCAAAAAGTGATGCGAAAGCTCGGCGCGCACGCGGAGTTTCGCTTTCGCAGCGACGCGGGAAAAAGCGACACCTTCGATTTGGTGGTCACGCTGGGTGGCGATGGAACGCTCCTTTGGGCGTCCCACATTGTTGGCCCGAATCATCCGATTGTGGCGATCAACACAGCGCCAAAAGACAGCGTGGGCTTTTTCTGTGCGGGGACGCGCAACGAGCTCGCCGACATTCTGGAAAGCGCGATGAAAGGCAAGCTGCGCGCGACCAAGCTCTCGCGCATGCAAGTCGATGTGGACGGGCTGACCATGTCAAAGCGCGTTTTGAATGACGCCCTCTTCTGCCACGAAAGCCCTGCATCGACATCCCGCTATTTGATCAGCGCGGGGGGCAAGAAGGAAGAGCACAAGTCGAGCGGGCTTTGGGTGGGCCCCGCGGCGGGATCGACGGCGGCGTTGAAATCAGCTGGCGGCCGGGTGCTGCCAGCGTCGTCAAAGCAAATTCAGTTCGTGGCCCGTGAGCCCTACGTGCCGCCTGGTGGATCGTATTCGCTCACGCGCGGCTTGATTCCCGAGGGCAAGGCGTTGTCGGTGGTCAGCAAGATGCGTGCAGGAAGGCTCTATCTCGATGGCTCGCACCTCGCTCATGTGATCGAGATGGGATCAACGCTGCGCTTCAGCCGTTCTGACGAACCGCTAACTCTGCTTGGTTTTCGCCGCTAAGTCCTGGAGGCGAGTACGGCGTCGCTCGCGCATCGCCCACGCGATAAGAAATGCAGCGAGAGCGGGAGTTGTGACATCGCCGAAACGCATCCACAGCGTAACAGTGTGTGACGTTCGAACGTCGGCAATGAACGAAGTCTGGCGCCACGTCTCCGTCGCATAGAGCACTTCGCCGGTGGAGGCGATGTGCGAGCTAACCCCGGTGTTGACTGCGCGCACCAGGTCTCGCCGTGTTTCAATAGCGCGAAAGCGCGCCACGCTGTTGTGCAAGTAGGGCTCGGCCGTATCGCCGAACCAGGCGTCATTGGTCACATTCACCAAATAGTCTGGATCATGCTGCGCGACACGACGGGCATACATATCGAGCACGTCTTCATAACAATTGAGCACGCCGATGCGGAGATCGCCTATGGCGAGAACTCGCGGCGCATGGCCGGGCGAAATGCCTCGTCGCGGAAAATAGTGGCGAAGGGGAGGCAGAAAATCCCACAGCGGCACGTACTCTCCGAATGCCAAGAGCTGTACCTTATCGGAGACACCGAGCACATCACCGTCGGGCTCAACTGCCATCGCGGAGTTGTAAACGCGATCGTGATCCTGGGTGATCGTGCCGAAGAGCAAAGGGACGCGCATGCCTTCGGGTAGCGGGCTGTCGACTCCGCGCGAGATATGCCGAGCGTCGTGTCGCAACGCATAGGGGTACGCCGTCTCCGGCCAGACAACGATGTTTGCAAGGTTCTCTTCGAGATGTCGGGTCATGCTGTGCAAGCGCTCAACTTGCTCCCATGCCAATCGAGGGTCGTGCTTTTCATCGATCCCGACGTTGGGCTGCACAACCCCCACGCGCGTGAGCCGTGAGGCGTTTCGCTCCATGGTCATGAGCGGCAGTCGTACCGCTCCGTACACAACGGGAACTGCGAGCGAGACGAGAGCGATGAGCGCGACACGCTTGGAGCGTGTACGGAAGGCTTCCCACGCGGCACAGCCCGTGAGGGCGAGCAAGACGTCGAGCAAGGGCGTCCCGCCGACGTCGGCGAGCTGCACGTACACCGTGAAGGGAAGCTGCGATGTCGCGATGTGCCATGGAAAGAGCGCGGGTGTGATCGCGGTTGCGATGGTGATGGTCGCTGGCAACGAGATCCACGCTGGGATGTTGAAGCGCGAGAGGTAGTGAGTTCCGAGGGCCGCGAACGCAAAAGGCAGTCCCTGTGCGAGCCACAGCAAGCTTCCAACAGGCAGTGCCGCGATCAGGGGAAAGTGACCGAAGGTCTGCAAAAGACCCACGATCCATCCGAGCACAACCGCGTTGCAAGCGAAGCCACTTAGGAGGCCTACGGCAAAAATCGAACGCGCGCGCGCATTCGCTTTCTGTGCCACCTCAATCGCGATTAGCAAAAGCGGTGCGCCCAGAAAACCGATGGGCGGAAAATCTCGTGGGGCAGCTGACAGCGCCCAACTCAAACCTGCGAGTGCGGAGAAGAGATATGCTTTTTTCATGCGCGTAAGAGCAAGGCGCGTGGCCTCACTTCAAAGGTGGCGGGTAGTTGGCCGGGAGCTTCGCCGTCCATCTCAACGTGGATGCGTACTGCGGGATCGAGCGTGCGCGCCGCGAACCGTCGCGCGCGGCGATGCGTGATACCTGGCTCAGAAAGTATGCGGCCCGAATAGATCGCGCTCGACATTGCGATAGATCTAAGCTTTGACACGTGTTCGAGGCCGACGATGTCTAGCAAGCCGTCATCGATGAGCGCGCCGGGCGCGATATGCATGCCTCCGCCAAAAAATTCCGCATTCGCAATCGCGAACGTCAGCGCCTCGGTCTCTCGCTCGATTTCGCCGTCGACGGAAACGGCGATTGGCGCTGGCTTATACCGCGTCATGCCGAGGAGAGCTCCCACGAAGTAAGTCGCACGTCCACCGATTTGCTTTGGCAGGCTTTCGATTGCTCGATCGACGACGGCGGAGAGGCCGAAGCTTGCGATATTCAAAAACGCGCGCCCTTCTTTCTCGCCATTTTCCAAGGTGTATTCAGCCCACCCCAAATCGATGGGCCGTGCGTTGGCCCGAGTGATGTGCGCCACCATCGCCTCGATCTTTGTCGGGATGCGGAGCGAGCGACAAAAATCGCCGCCGGTGCCGGCCGGGAAGGGCGCAAACCATGCCGAGGTTGGCAGGGCTGCCCCGCGCTCATCAAAGAATCCGTTGATGGCTTCGTTCAACGTTCCGTCGCCACCGACGACGCCGACCCCGCGCACGCCGTCGGCGAGAGCTTTTCGCACAAGCGTCGTCGCTTCGCCGCGCGAGGACGTCGTTTGCACGTCGAACGTGGCACCCGCGTTTGAGAGGGCTGTTTGCAGTGCTCCTAGATTGCGCCCGGCGCGGCCCGCCCCGGCTTTGGGATTCGCGATGAGGAGGAAGCGCTCAGCGAATGCCATGGCGCGGCCTCCGACGTCCTACCCACACGCCAAGAGCAGCCATCACGATATATGAAATGTGACCCGAACCCGAATGGTTGAAGCGGGACACGCTGCATCCCGCCTCGCTGGCGGGTGTTGTGCCGGCGTCAGATCCTATGGCCGCGTCGCCGGCGATGCCGCCGTCCGTATCGGGAACGCCAGCATCCGCTGCGCTAGTGGATGGATAGAGAAAGCAGATGCCCTCGATGTCGTCCGATTCCAGCGTGCGTCCCGCCTGACCAAAGTAGCCGGGTGTCATCGTAGGGGCCGTGGTGGGGTAGAGCATGCCGCAGCTCGGCGCTGCATTGGCGCCGCCAACTTCGCACGGATGCGCGAGCCCAAGAAAGTGCCCGGCCTCATGTGTGAGCAGTGTTTGAACATCCACAGTCGCGCTCCCCGCCATGCCTCCCTCGATGACCCACGTGTAGTTCTCGCCGTTCATCGCGATGTCGGCGCCTCCGAGACTCCACTCCGTTGCACTGTCGTGCACGTACTCCATGCGCGTTACGGCGATTTGTGCCGGCGAGTAGCCGAGCTCGCTCCAACCTGCTTCGCGCCACGCAATCACAGCGGCGCCGTCGTCTGCGACCGTGTCGAGGGCGGTGGTGCCCGCCACGATGGGATGTAGGTCAGCGCAACTCGGCGCGCTCCACGCGGCAAATGCAGATTGGGCCGCGCTAAGCAGGTCGGGGGTGGCGAGGTCTGCTGAGCCACGCTCGTTCACATAAACAGTGGGCGCGTTGCTTGCCCACCGCACGGCATTCGTCACGAGTGCAGCCTCGGGAAGATCGCGTGTGGTGCGAAACGCAAGTGCGACGCTCGAGGTGAGAACCGCGCCGAACAAAACCACACTCGCGAGCATCGTGCGTGGGCTCATCGCGCATGCCCGGTTGCCGCGGCGCGAATCTGGCTTTCCAAATCTGTGAGGCGCATCGCCGCGGCGGGAGGCGCTGTGCCTTGGCGCGAGACGAGATCGGCGCGACTCGCCGAGGACCCGGCCCAGGGAACCCCGGCGTCGTCACGTACGACGCTCCATTTGCCCTGCGCGAGAGCGTTCAGCCAGAGGACATCGCCACGGCTTTCCATGAGAAAGACGACAACCTCCTCGCCAGCACGAAATGACGCCTCGCCCGGCACCACGACTGCGCGGCTTCCGACACGACCACCGTGTACAAGAAAGCGATAGGCGCGCGCCGGCTGACCCACGATGGTCGCATCGGCAATGAGCGTTACCTCGGTGACAATGTCACGCGGGTCGGTCGGCGAGCCGAGCCGGCATTGCACGTCGACAATATGCCCTCGCGCAACGATACGGCTCGTACGCGTCAACTGCGTAAGCGATAACGCAACGGACACGGTCGCGCGTGCCGTCGTCGCGGCTACGAGTAGAAGCGTCATCACCATAAGGCTGAAAAAGCGCACGCCCGCACAGACTAGCGCAATTTTTAGCGGAACGAACGCTTGACCCATCCGCGCGACGAACGGATGATCGCGCCGCATGGAGAGCGCCGTCGAAAGCCTGAGACGCCGCAAATTGCATTCCGCGCTGGGCGTGGGCCCTCTCTTCGCATTTCTCTTTTTGCATGCGTGGGAAACAACCGCTTCATTGTCCGGCCGCGAGGCGTTTGCGTATCGCTTCAGTCTGACCGCCGCCGAAATGACAGGACTCGTCGTCAAGAGCCTGCTCGTACTGGTACCGCTGGCACTTCACGCGGGCTTGGGTCTAGGTCTCATTGCACGCGCTCGTGGGGGCAATGATAGCGCACGCTATCCTTCGTACGGCCTGCGGGTGCTGCAGTGGATAACGGGGGGGATGACGGCGGTCTTTCTCGTTGTGCATCTGAGCGTGACATGGGCGCCGCGCTTTGGCGGTGTCAGCGCGAAGGCCATCTACGATGTGTTAATGGCCCGGGCCGGCACGCCTACGCAGCTCGTGATCGCCGGGTTGGGTATCGCGAGCCTCTGCTTTCACGTTGGGCAAGGCCTGGCCGCGACGTGCGTGACCTGGGGGTGGGTAGCGGGCGAAGGCGGCTTGAGGCGTGCGCGCATCGGCGCGGGACTCATCGCGCTCTGCTTCTTCTTAGTCTTTATCAACAACCTCAGCCATTTCGTTGCAGGGCGTGCGCTCGCGTTCGAGCCTTCCACCGAGATTCACTCGGATGCGATCGTAGAGTAAGGTTTCGCCTTCATGGGCCGTGTCTACGCCATCTCCATCAACACCTTTCGCGAAGCGGTTCGCGATCGGGTGCTCTACGGCGTGCTGGGGTTCGCTACGCTTGTTCTGTTGTTCGCACTCGCGCTTGCTGAGCTCTCGCTCAACCAACAAGCGCGCGTCGTTTCAGATGTCGGCCTGGCCAGTGTGTCGCTTTTTTCCGTGGTCATTGCAGTATTTCTAGGCTCGTCGCTGCTCTACAAAGAGATCGAGCGCAAGACGCTTTACGTCATTCTTCCCAAACCGATCGCACGTTGGGAATTTCTCGCCGGGAAGTACTTCGGCATCGCACTCACCGCACTCGTATTCATCGCAATTATGGGCGCGGTTCAGCTCTGGGTCACCGCCATCCAACATCGAGGTCCGCCCGTGGGGCTCGCCGCGCTCCCACTTTTTGCCGTTGGCGGGCTGGCCGTTCTGCTGGCGCGTAAGATCGACGTCACTGCGTTGCTGCTGCCGTGGTCGTTGCTGCTCTTCGTCGCAAGCGCTCTGCTCGCGCGTGCATCGGGCGCATCGCTTTGGGTGCCCGTGGCATCGCTTGCCCTGGTCTTCGGCGAGGTGCTAGTCGTCTCAGCAGTCGCGCTTCTCTTCTCTTCCTTCTCGACGCCGTTCTTGACCGGCGCGTTTACGCTAGGCATCTGGTTGGTGGGGCGCTCTGCAGATGAAATGATCACGATGCGTTCGCGCGAGCTCGCACCCGCATTGCGCTCGCTCATGCATGGCTTGGGCCGTGTCGTTCCAAACTTCAACCTCTTCGTTCCTGGTCGCCACACCCTGGAAACGCATGTCGCGAATCTCGGAACCCCTCTCTTGTATGTGGCACAGACCCTCGCGTATGGAGTCCTCTACGCGCTCGTACTGATGGTGATAGCTTCGTTAATCTTTCGCCGACGGGATCTTTTGTGAGCGCCGTCGCGCCGCAGGTCTTGCGCGTTGCACTGCGTGTCGTTGCCGTAATCGCCGCGGTCGCATTCTTGATGTCGGTGCGCGTGGTCTCGTCATCGCGTGACGAATTGCGGACGGCCGATGCGCTGCGGGCGCGTGGAGATTTTGACGGCGCCGTCGTGCACTACAGGCGCAGCGCCGCGTATTACGTGCCCGGGAATCCCTTCGGGGAAGCTGCGTTTGCCGCGCTCACGCGCATCGCGCGCGACTCGGAAAGCGCAGGGCACCTCGATGTCGCACTGTCCGCCTGGCGTAGTGTGCGCGCCGCGATCATGCAGGCGCGCAGCTTTTATACGCCGCACCATGCGCGACTCGCGGCCGCCGATACTCATATCGCCGACCTCACGGTGCGCGTAAACCTGGTACCTACGTCGCGCACGAACCACGCCGCGCTGCGTACGGAGGTTGTGCGCGCGCGTTTGGCTCGCAATGACGATCCGCGGTTCTTAGGAAGCCTTCTGGTGCTGGTCGGATTTGCGGCGTGGGTCTGCGGCGCCTTTCTCTTCTCGGTCTATGCAATCGATGAAGAGGACCGCTTTGTTCCCGGGCACACACGTCGCCTCGCCACTGCAATGCTGATTGGGATCAGCCTCTTTCTACTTGGCCTCTTGATTGCCTAATCGAGGCTCTTGCGGTAGGAGGAGGCGTGGATTCGATTCGAATTGTCGGCGGTGCACCTCTTCGCGGCAACGTGAAGATCAGCGGCGCCAAGAACGCAGCGCTGCCAATCCTCTGCTCATCCCTGCTTGCCAACGGCGAACATGTTTTTCGAAACGTTCCCGACCTGCGTGACATCGTAACGACCACCGCGCTCCTCGGACAACTTGGCGTCGAGGCCAAGCTGACGCCTTCCGTCGTCACCTTACACACGCGCACGACCGATGCGCGTGAGGCACCCTACGATCTCGTCAAACAGATGCGCGCCTCCGTTTTGGTTCTCGGACCATTGGTGGCGCGCTACGGCGAGGCGCGTGTGTCTTTGCCCGGCGGTTGCGCGATTGGCGCACGACCGATCGATCAGCATTTGAAGGGCCTCGAAGCGATGGGAGCGACCATCACGCTCGAGCACGGCTACGTGCATGCAAAAGTTGCGGCCGGCCGCCTTCGGGGAGCGGAAGTGGTCCTCGATATTCCCACGGTCACCGGCACGGAAAACCTCATGTGCGCCGCCGCGCTTGCGAAGGGACGTACAACTCTAGTCAACGCGGCGCGCGAGCCCGAGGTCGAAGAGTTGGGTCGCGTCCTCAACAAGATGGGCGCCGACGTGCAGGGAGCAGGCACCGATGTCATCACGATCGACGGCGTCGAAGGATTGCATCCCGTAGATCACGCCATCATGGCGGACCGCATCGAAGCGGGCACGTACATGGTCGCCGCAGCAGCGACCGGCGGCGACGTATTGCTCGAAGGCGTCACGCTCGAGCACCTGGAAGCACTCACTGCAAAGTTGCGCCGTGCAGGCGTCGCCATTGAGCGAGAGGCTTCGGGCGTTCGCGTCAGTGGGACGCCGCCCTATCGCGCAGTCGATGTTACGACTGCACCGCACCCGGGCTTTCCGACCGACATGCAGGCACAGCTCATGGTGCTCATGTGTCTAACTCGCGGTCAGAGTGTGATCACCGAAACGATTTTCGAGAATCGCTTTATGCACGTCAGCGAGCTCAATCGCATGGGCGCTCAGATCGAGGTGCACGGCCGTTCGGCCACGGTCCACGGAGTGCCCTCGCTCGAGGGTGCTAGCGTAATGGCCACCGACTTGCGCGCCAGTGCTTCACTCGTTGTCGCAGGCCTCGTCGCGCAAGGCACGACGGACGTCCAACGCGTCTATCACTTGGACCGCGGCTACGAGCACATCGAGCAGAAGCTTGCCGCGCTCGGCGCGAACATTCAGCGCGTGAAGAGCAATGCCTAAGGCATCGCTTGCATCGAAGAAGTCGGGCCCCTCTTCCTCGACAGACATGTCACGCGTTGTGATTGCGGTGCCCAAGGGGCGGGTGCTCAAGGATTTGGCCGCGCGTTTTGCACGCGTGGGGGTCGATCCGAAAACACTGCTTTCCGATGACCGCCGCCTCGTGCGTGAAGACAAGAACACCGGCCTTAGCTTTTTGCTGCTCAAGCCGGACGATGTACCGACGTACGTTGAGTACGGAGCAGCAGACCTAGGCATCGTCGGGCGCGACGTGCTCTTGGAGCGCGAATACGATTTGTACGCGCCGGTCGACCTCGGCATCGGCGTATGTCGCATGGTTGTCGCTGGCACCCCCGAGAAACGGGCCACTCGCGAACCACTGCGCGTGGCGACCAAGTATCCGAACATCGCGACACGCCACTTCCTTTCGCGGGGCATGAGCGTGGAGACGATTTACGTGCAGGGCTCGGTTGAGCTGGCACCGATCACCGGCCTCGCCGATGTCATCGTGGATCTCGTGGAAAGCGGCGAGACGCTTCGGCAAAACGGCCTCGTCGTCAAAGAACACGTTTGCGATGTTTCATCCGTCGTCGTGGCCAACCGAGTCGGCATGAAGCTCAAACGCCAATCCATCCGCCCCCTGCTCGAAGCCCTCGCCCTAACCTAGCGGAGCTGTGCTCGCCGAAGCCGGCGAGGATTTTGAACCGCCATGACGCCAGTAACGCCTGACAGTGCGGCGCGCATCGTGAGTGAACAGCACATTAAATCATGCCTCGAAACAAAAACAGGAGCGTGCGTTGCGACCTGCGCGGGCCCCATGCGCTGGCGTTACTGGCGTCATGGCGGTTTAGCCTGGATTCGGCGTCAGCGTCAGCGTGGGCGTCGGCCGTCGCGGGCGACTAGCGTAAGCGGCGGCGGTACTTTATTTCGACTTCGTGAAATCCGAGAGCGGTATGCGATTTGCGCGCGGTCTCGTTGAACGGCCACGTCGTCGACTCGACCACGTCACAGCCCGCCTCGTTGAAGATCTCGATGAGCTTCTCCATGAGGCGCGCCCCAACGCGTGTTCCGCGCGACGCCGGTGCTACGAACCAATCTTCGACGACACCCTTGGTCGGCAGGGTGCGACGCGCATCGGATTCGATGTGTCCCGTGATATAGCCAACCGGATCTGTACCTTGCAGGCCGATTAGCGCGACGCCATTCGTGCTGTGAAGAATGGAATCGACATCCTCCGCGAGCGCGCTCGAGAGATCGCGGTACCCGTAAAAGTCCGACAGCTTCTCCGGCATCACCAAATCGCGATGCTGAACGTAAAGCCCATGGTGAAAGCGCAGAAGCGTCTCCCGATCCTTTTTCGTCGCGCGGCGGATGCGAAAATCGTCTTGGCTCACCGGCGAAGCCTAGCGCAACTATCACGCGGAGGGACAGCACGGAACGATCTGCTGCGGCGCGCGTAGCTGCCACGCACCGCAGCAGCTCAACGTCATTCCTGCGCGGTCGCGGTGCGCGTGCGACCACTGCGCGCATGCGCGGGAGGCGCACTGAGGGTGGTGGGACCTTCGATGCTCAGCATCGGATGCAAGCGCCGCAGCGTCGCACGGCCAATCCCGCGCACACGCAGCACGTCTTCTACGCGTGCAAATCGCCCCATACGCTGACGTGTCGAGAGAATTGCCTGCGCCTTCGACGGGCCGATGCCCGGCAAACGCTGAAGCTCATCTGCCGTCGCCGTATTAAGATTGACCGTACCGCGCTGCTCGCTCGGCGCGGCCTCCGGCGCCTGCGCCGCACTACCGCGTGAGGAACGCTCCACAGCCACGCCGCGTGAAGCGCGCCCTTGTGCGAACGCCGCGGCCGCCTGCGCGAGCACCAACGCCGTAGTCAGCACGACAAAACCAAAACCCATTTTCTTCTTCTTCATATTCATACCTATCTTTCCGTGTTCGTCCTATCGAACACACTCATCCGGTGGCGAGAAGCTCGCCCGCTACGTCGTCTTCGCTTCCGCGACCGTTCTTGCGCGTGTCGTCACCGCTTTGGTGATCGCGCAGTTGCAAGGTGCCGTTGGTCGGCATCGCGTCGAGGTAGATGTTGATGCTGCCGTCGCGGTTCTCGAAACCCGCGCCGATGCGTAACCAATACTTCTTACCGTCGCGCTGTCGCTCGACGATGGTGTAAACGACCTTGTACGACTTGTTTTGCGAGTCCATGTCTTATCCTTTCGCGCTCGTGTGAGAGGCGTTGCCGAAGCGGAAGTGCAGAGGACGTGCCGCGCCAATTCACCTTGATTCAGCGTATTTTCCGACTTCTATAAGTGGCGACCGTTAGGCTTTCCGCCGCCGTCCGCCATGCGCCATCGCGCGCTTGTTCCCCAGGTTCTTGCCGTGTCACCATGCCACCGCATCGCGTGGGCTTGTGAGGGGACCGGCGCATCGATGAAGCCCGTACGCGGGCCCGGAGGACCATGAAGATCTCGCTTTCCAGTCAAGCCCTCGCAGCTGCTACGTCGGACCTCGTTGCGATTGGTGTCAAAGGCGATCAGTTGAAAGTTGATCCGAACGTGGCGCGCATCGACGTGCTCACGAGCGGTTCTCTCAAGCGCTTGCTCGCTGACGAGAGCTTCAAAGGCGAGTTGGGAGAGACACTCACTCTGACCACGCCCGCCGGCATGAAGTGCAAGCGCCTGGTGCTCATCGGGCTGGGCAAGGGTGAAATCACCGACGTGGACACGCGCTTTTTTGGCGTACGCGCGTCTCAGCTCATGACTCGAGGCGGCTCGCTCGCCGTATCGGCGCCGGCAACAACCAGCACAGCCTTGCGTGCGTTGGCGGAAGGCCTCGCGACGGGCGCCTACAAGTACACGCCCTATCTCACGGGCGATCGCAAGCCAAAGCGCATTCTCGAGACGGCGGAGATCCTTGCGACGGGCAAGACTTCCGCAGACGCGAAAGCCGCTATCAACAGCGGCGTGATGGTTGCCGAGTCAATCAATCTCGTTCGCGATTGGGTGAACTGCCCGCCGAACGACATGAACCCCACCGCGCTCGCCAACGCGGCGAAGAAGGTCAGCTCCGCCGCGGGCATTCAGTGCACCGTGCTCGACAAGAAAGCCATCGAGAAGAAGAAGATGGACCTTTTGCTCGCCGTCGCGCGCGGCAGTGGACAAGACCCTCGCTTCATTCACATGGTCTACAAGCCCAAGGGTGCGAACAAGAAAACCAAGAAGGTCGTCTTCGTCGGCAAGGGATTAACCTTCGATTCGGGCGGACTTTGCATCAAGCCCGCCAAAGGCATGCTCGATATGAAGTGCGACATGGCCGGTGGCGCTCTGACTATCGCGACAGTCTTTGCAGCCGCACGGTTGAAGGTGCCGGTGGAGGTGCATGGCATCGTCCCCGCCACGGAGAACATGACCGGCGATGACGCATACCGCCCTGGCGATGTGTTCAAGTCCTACGACGGCAAGACGGTGGAGATCATCAACACCGATGCCGAAGGCCGCCTCATTCTCGCTGACGCGCTCGCCTACGCGCGAGATCTGCAGCCCGACTATCTCGTCGATCACGCAACGCTCACCGGCGCGTGCATGGTGGCCCTGGGCGCGTGGACCGCGGGTCTCTTCTCGAACGACGACGCACTCGCGCAAAAGTATGCAGGCGCCGCCGAGCAAGTGGGCGAGTCGTACTGGCGTTTGCCCCTCAATGATGATCTCCGCGACGCTCTCAAGAGCGACATCGCCGACCTCAAGCACATGGGGGAGGGCTTCGGTGGTTCGATTACGGCGGCGCTCTTTCTGCGCGAGTTCGTTGGTAAGACGAAGTGGGTGCATCTCGACATCGCGGGTCCCGCCTACAGCGAGCGCTCGCACGGCATTTACCCAAAGGGCGGCACGGGCTTCGGTGTACTGACCGCGTTGCGCTTCCTCGAAACTCTTGGTTGATGCGAGCGCGCCATGCGCTCTTCGTCGCAGTTCTCCTAGCAACGTCACTCGCGACGAAGGCCGACGCCCATCTCGGACACTACGTCGTTTCGGCTGAACGCTACATCAAGCTCGATCTCTCGCCCGACGAAGCGCGCATCGTCGTTTCGCTCTCGCTCGGTGCGTCGGCGGCGGAGCGCCTACTAACCCCCGCCGATCGTGATCGTGACGGAAATGTCTCGCAGAGCGAGGCCGAAACTTACCTTTCTGCCTGGGCTCGGGGCCTGGCAACAGAGCTTCCGATTGAGCTCGACGGTCAATCGTCGGACGCACGCTACGGGGAAGGGGTGCTGGCCCCGCTCGGCGTGATTCATCCGGAGGCGCTCACCGTGGAGATGGTGGCGCGAATCCCCTTAGGCCCGGGCGAGCACACGATTCGAATTCAAGACCGTATGGACCTTTCGCGCTTCGAGCGAACTGACATTGCGTTTCGTACGCGCGACGGTATCGCGCTCGTCGCAAGCGACCTGGGACCCAACCCGGACGCTGTGCACACGGATCTTTACTACGCCTCGAACTGGGATCCCCGTGGCGGTCGATTTATTACTGCGCGCGTGCGTGTGCCCTATGGAAAATTTCCAGCGATGGTTCTTGCCACGATGCTTTTCTTCGCACTGACGACGTACTTGGTGCTGCGTAAGAAAAAGCAAAACGCAATTCCGCCACACTAGTGTGCACGTGCACTGGTGTGCCGCGCGCACAACCACTGTGCTCTCGTGTGCCCCCCTAACGACACGGGGAGGTCGATTCTGCCTTGGCAGTTACTTGGCCCCGTGTAATCCCGAAGCCACGCATTAGTTCGCGCGGCGTGATGGAGGTGCGCGAACAGTCTCAGCGTTAGGAGTTGTAGTGCAGCAAAAAAATCGGACGCTCGCGAGCCCGCTCGGATTGTTGGTCATGCAGGGCTCGATGGTCCTGCCCGCACTGCTGCTCTTGAGCGCGTGCAATGGAGCGCTCCTTGGATCGGAAGGAGAGCCAGGAAGCTTTCCAATCGATGCTGGCGTCTTTGCTCCGACTCTCGACAGCGGTCCCCGCGCTGACAGCGGTCCGCGCGCTGATAGCGGCGTGCCCATGTTCGTCGATGCTGGGGCGCCCGTAGTGGTCGAGCCCGATCCGGATGCGCTCGGCGTGACGGTCGGCGAGGTGAGCTCGAGCCATCTCGACGTGTCTTGGCCCGCAATTTCAGGCGCAACGGCGATCCGTGTGTCGATCTCACCCGAGCCCGCATCCACGCGTCATGGCGCATTCGACGATGCGCTCTTGGTCGCGACGCTTTCCGGCAGCTCCACCTCGGCTCGCGTAACCGACATCTCGCCGCTCACGCACGTCTTCGTTCATGTAGAGGCGGACACGAGCACGGGAACGGTCGCCGGGAACGCTCACGCGCGTACGAGCGGTGGTCCGCGCGTCGCGCTCGACAGCGCAGTGCGTGAGGTCAATCTCGTCGCACCGAATGTGCTGCGTGTCGTACTCGCCAACGGGGACGGCGCGGCGTGGGCGTCGCGGGAGAACTGGCACATCACCCGCAAAGACGGGCGCGCGCTTAACGTGGTCAGCACGAGTCGTGATTCGCTTCCCGTTCGGCAGATGGGTTTTGAGGTTGGCTACGGCCTCGACGACGACCTCAGCCAGGTCGATGCCGATCACCGTATCTACCTCGAGCTCGATGCGGCAGTGGGTGAGCGTGAGATCCTTCACGTGGTAGGCGCGGCTGGCGTGGACTTTCTTTTGCCGTTTAGCGACCGCTATCTCGAGACGCCCGTCGTGCAACTGAATCAAGTCGGTTACAACCCGCGCGCGACGCAACGCTACGCGTACCTGTCGATGTGGATGGGGTCGCGTGGAGGAATGTCGCTCGCGTCGTTCCCCACATCGGCCGACGCCATCGGCGAACCCGCGGATGCACTTATGCCGCGAGATGTTTTGACTGAGTCGCTGCCCATTCGCGACCGCTCGACAAACGATTCTGACGTCGCCGCACCGGTAAAAGAGATTGATTTGAGTAGCATTCCCGGCCGCGAAGCTACGCGATTACGCCTGCGTGTCGCTGGCGTAGGGGTTTCTTATCCCACCGAGGTAAGCGACGAAGCCGTGCGACGCGCGTTCTATGTCATCACGCGCGGTCTCTTGCACAATCGCTCGGGCATTGCCCTGGACGCCACGGTCACGGCCTATACTCGGCCGCTCGACCACGCGACGGTATTCACCGGGGAGCAAGTCGATCCCTTTGAGTTCAATCCCGAGAGCACGCCTCGCACTGGCACACGACCTTTGGCTGGCGGCTACCACGACGCCGGCGATTTCGATCAACGGCCGATGCACACGGTCATCCCGCAATTGCTGATGCGCGCCTACGAAAGTGATCCATCGCGTTTCACGGATTCGCAGCTTGATCTTCCGGAGAGCGGAAACGGAGTCCCCGATCTGCTCGACGAGGCATTGTGGGGCGTCGCGACGTGGGAGCAACTTCAGGAAGCCGACGGCGGCGTTCGTTCCGGCGCCGAGTCATGGCGCCATCCCTGGGGCATCTACGAGTCAAGCGATGATCCTCTGCCCTATTGGACCTACGCGCGGGATCCAAATGTCTCGGCGCGCGCCGCGGGCCTATTCGCACAAGCGTCGCGGCTGCTTGCGACTCTCGATTCTGCTCACGCAACCCAACTACGCGATCGCGCGGTGCGTGCCTACGCCTATGCGCGCGCCCACGATGCGACTGCGTCGTTCGTGTTGTATGGAGCGAGCGAGCTGTGGCGCCTAACATCCGAGGGCAACTACAAAGCTGATTTCGACGCGGCGTGGGCTTCGATCGGTCCCTACGGCGCATTCAGCAATCTGGCACCGGCGCACAATCTCCAGCACGACTATTACGGTGGCGACGATGCGCAGATCATGCCGGACTACTTCGTCGATTATTTGCGAAGTGAGTCGGCGTCGTCTTCGATTCTCGAGCAATCGCACGATTGGTTGACGCGCATCGCGGACGATGTCGCCGCGAGCGTGCTTGAGTCAGGCCATGCTCACCGGACCGCTCGTCCGAATGGCGCAGCCCCGGGATGGGGGCAGGGCACTGTGATGGGGCGCTATCTCGATCCGATCATCGCGCGTTTGGCGATGGGCGATGTGAGCGCTACCGACCGACAGCGCTACTTCGACGCGATGAGCGTCGCAGGCGACTATGTGCTGGGGGCAAATCCATTGGGGATGGTCTTCATCACGGGCCTCGGTACGCGAGGACCCGAGGAGCCCTTGCACCTCGACTCATTGGTTTCGATCAAGGCGGGCAATGGCCCACTGCCGGGAATTCCGGTGTACGGACCGGTCACCGATTTGCCTGCGGCCACTTACTACCGGTTCGCTTCCGACGAGTTCTCGCCGGACTTTGGCTCGCGACCGCCGATGCTGCGCTACGGCGACATCCATTCTTTTGTAAACACCAACGAGTTCAGCACGTGGGAATGCATGGGCCCCCACGCCGAACACTTCGCGATGCTCATGCTTTCCCCGTAGGGCCGTGCTGGGGCCGGGCGCGTGTTATAGTGCAGTATGCGTCGCGTTTTCTTGTTGAGCACTTGCGTTCTACTCGTCGCGGCATGCGCGAACGGTGGCGGCATCGCGAGTGGGAGCGACGCGGGCAATGCTGACGCGGGGGCGCGCGCAGATCTGGGCAGCCCCACAGACAGCGGAGCGCCCGCCGACCTTGCTCACGCCGATCTCGGTAGCGTTGATCTCGGCAGCGTCGATTTGGGCGCACTTGAAGGCGTGGACCTCGGCGCAATGGACTTCGGCGTCATGGATTTAGGCGCGCTCGATTTAGGCGCTTCGGACGCCGGTCCAGCGGACCTCGGATTGCTTAGCGACGCTTTCGCCTCGTGCACAAGCAGCACTGAGTGTGACGACGCCAACATGTGCAATGGCACTGAGGTGTGCACGGCTAACGTGTGCGTGGCCGGACCGACGCTTTCGTGCGACGACAGCAATTCGTGCACCGACGATTTCTGCAACCCTTCGAGCGGTTGTTCGCACGAGACGCTGCCCGATTTGACGACGTGCGACGATGGGCGCGCCTGCACCCTCACGGACCGCTGCTCAAGCGGAGTGTGCGGTGGTCGAGCCAGGCGCTGCTTGAGCGGATGCATATGCATCGAGCCGTCGGGCGTCTGCAGCGGTCCATCGTGCGAGCTCACGCCTGAATAGGCATGCGCCCGAACGCGCGCGGCGTTTTAGAGACGCGTGTTAGAGGCGGAACGGGTAGGAAATCGTGAACGCGGCCTGACGGAAGCGCGGGAAGCGTGCTCCGCGAACAGCGCGCGCTACGCACGTACCTTGAGGCGTACCAGAGAACTGACCGGAAACCGTGGCGTTCGAAACGCGACCGGTAGACCCGCTCACGGTGATCGATGTTGTCGCCAAACCGTGCTGGCCCTGTGCGCATGCCGAGACTGCAGGTTGCACCGCACCGATGGCCGAACGAACGGCGCTTGCATCGGGGCGATCGGGCAATGACGGATCTGCTGCTGCTGGCGCCGCTTCGGCACGCGGTGCGGGAGTGCGTCCGCCTGAACCGCGAAGCGCGTTGTCGAGCATATCGTCGATGCTGCCGCCACCACCGCCACCCGTGCGGCTCGGAGTAGGTCCACCGCCACCAGCAGCCGGCGCGGCAGCCGGTGCGGCCGCTGTGTCGTTGCCGCGCGATCCGCCACCGCGTTGATTGCGCCGTGCGTTGTTGCGACGCGAACCGCCACCTGTGCTCGGGCTGTCGTCGTTGGCATCGTCAGCGTTCGCCGCAGCGCCCGCATTGGAGCCGCCTTGCGCTTGCGTGTTGCTGTTCGCAGGAGACGCGCCCGCGCCGCCGGCAATCGGAGTCTGACCCTGTCTCGTGTCGGCGCGCCGCTCGGCGGAAATGCGAGCTGCATCGAGCTGCGCAATGCGCTGATTGTTCGCCGCGTCAGTGTCCTTGCTCTTCAAGTAGAAGACGGCAGCTGCTGCGATCGCACCAATGACAAGTACGCCCGCAATAGCGCCGATGATCAGCGGTTTGCTATCGCGCTCTGGCTTGACTGGCGCCAAAATGGGGGCGCCCAGCGTCGGAGCGAAAGGCGCGGAACCGCCGCCGATCGAAAGCAGATCGTCCACTGAATCCTTCTTTGCGCTTGAACCCGACGTGGCCTGCACGCTGGAGGCAAGAGCGCGAATGTCGATAAGCCCTGAACCCTCGCCCGATGCCATTCCCGCCTTTGGCGCAGGTGCGGGCGCGCCCGCGGGTGAGCCTGAAGGGCCGGTTGCGAGAGCCTGAAGATTCGATAGCGAGAAGAGAACAGAGTTCTCATTGCGGGCGCCGGTCATTCCCGGTGCAACCTCAACGCGCGGCGACGACATGCGCTGCGCACCACCACCCGAAGCAACAACGTCTTCCTCTTCGTGACCAGCGGCGTCGAACGGCGTGCCACCGGCATCGGCATTGGCGAAAAGATCCGCGCCTGCTGCACCGAACTCGGCACGGCTCGCCGCCATAGTGGCTTGCTGACCGAAGCCGTCGTCTTCCTCTGGCTGCGAGCCCGGCAAATCCCCGAACGCATCGCTCTGAGCGACTTCGCCGCTGTACTCGTACGCGGCTTCATCGGTGCTCTGGGGAGCCGCTTCTTCGCCGCCGCCGCCCATGACGGCATTGACGAGCTCTTCCACATCACGCGCCGGAAGCCAATTGTCGAAGCCGTCTTTCCAGACGAAAGCTTCCCAATCGATCATGTGCGTCGTGAGCATCTCGCCGATTTGCGCTGGCGTGAACGGACCTTGCTGATCGCCGTTCACTACGACATGCCAAATCTGGTCCGGCTCGGTCGGCTGTTCGACAACTCGAGTCGCGCCTTCTTCGGCCGCCGCTTCTTGGCTACGCACGACGATGACCGAGCTGCACTTCTTGCAGCGGATCTTGAACGCTTTACCCGCGACCTTCTCATCGGCAATGGAGTACTTGGCGCCACAGCTTTCGCACACGATCTTCATTCGGCCATTCCTTGAGAAGTGCTCATTTACCCGCGCGGCTAACATCAAACCCCCCTCGAACAGGGAGTGCGCTTCAGGGCGGCATCATAGCCGTCGCGCGCTCGAGCGATCAAGCAAAGCGTTGGTTTTTGGGCATTACCACTCATAGCGGGGCTCTTTTCTGGGTTCGTCGGATTGGAACCCGGAAGGCGGCGCGCCTTGGGTGTGGCGGATTGGGGGCAATTCCAACCTGGCGCCGGTCGGCCCGTATTCCCGAAGAGACCCTAGAACGCATCAACGGTCGCCGGTACAAGCTCCGGACTCGCTTCGAATATAGAAGTGAGATGGGCTCGAAGCGCGGGGAGTCCGAGCGTAAGTCGGTATGCCATCGTTCCGTGGCCCATGCTGCGCGACATGCCGGAGGGAAAAACATTCAAGGCGGAACCGTTGCAGCAAACGAACGCGCCAATAGCTTCGAGCTCGCGAGCGCTTCTCCAAAAAGCTTCGCGCAGCGATCTTAGTTCTGCGCTGCACGGTGCACTACTTCGGCGCGATCAGAGTCGTGCCGTCTTTGCCGCAGAAGACCGTTTCGATCGAATAGCGTTCGCCGCACGTGGGGCAAAGTTTGCTCTTCAATTGTGCGGCCTCCAGCGCTTTGGCTTGCGCCGTGAAGACCGAGTAGGGCAGGAGCGTAGCGCCGTCGCTTTCACACGTGATGCCGCCCGGCGCGTAGCCGCGTCGGCAGACCGGGCAAATCATGTTCTCGGTGGGCGGCGTGGAAGGCGTGGGCGTTTCGCTGGAAGCGGTGCCCCAGTCGCCAGCTCCCGGCTCCGTCGGAATGGTGTGCGCAAAAGAATCAGCTCCCGCTGCACTGCGCCGCTTGCGCAACACCAAAAACAACAAAAGGCACGCGACGCCAAGGCCAGACGCCGCGAAGATCAAAACCCACACGGTGGTCGTAGAGGCTTGCACGGTAGTTCGTGCAGCAAGCTGCGTGTTCTCACCAGCGGTTGGAACTGGCGCGGCAGGCTGCGAATCGGTTTCGACGAGGCCAGTCTCACCGCGTCGTGCGATCAGATCGGAGAGATCAGCCGTGTGAACTCGCACGGTTGCCACGTCCCGCAGCGCGCCGCTGGTGGCAGTCACGCGCAGCTCGCCGTCCGCGCCCTCGCCCTCGCCAGCGCTTACACAGCCGTCGCGCAATTCACCGCGCACGCCTGCTGCGCGATCAAGGCTCCACGCAACGCTCTGGCTCGGAACGACGCAATTACGCGCGTCGACCACGCGGGCGCGAAAACAAACTCGCCCTCCGGGCGCCACAGTCGCGCTCGCGGGATAGAGATTGAGGCGCGCCGCAGCGCCGGGCGTGCACGCGGTGTTCGCCGGCGGTTCTGGCGGCGTTTGTGGTTGCGGCTGAGGCGTGGGCTCAGGATTGGTCGGTGTCTGGCTGTGTGAGAACGATTGCGTCGTCGTGATTGTCGCCAGACAGTGCGACGCGTTCAACTGCCAGTCGTACTCGCTGACGTCGCGAAAATCGAGAGTCGTCGGGTTTGACAATCGCACCACATAGGTCCCGGTCTCGCCGCGCGAGTCGCCGGCAGGCGTCCGGCATACGGTGCGCCACTGACCCGCTTGCGCCGTCGTGGACACGCGCCGCACTGCGCTGTTCTCACTCCAACACTGGTCGGTGCGATTGGTGCGCGAGCCGCGAAACACAAGATGGTCTCCATCCTGTGAGATCTGAACTCGGCCGCCGCCGCGCGAGGTGACGGATTGGGGCCGTGGACCACAATCCCCGCCCCAGCTGGTAACGGAAACCTCGATTCGGGTCGGCCCAGCTTGCCACGCGCCGTCGAGCGGTCCGTCGGCGCGCGCGCCGAAAGCCACCGACTGAACGGTCACGAACAACGTCGCAGCTAGGATTGAGAGTCGCGTCACGGGACGGGCAAACGATACCACGCTCAACGCGCGAGCGGACTTGGAATGCTTGCGCGATATGGGGCGCCACAAATGGGGCACTCGGCGCGGTCGCCGGCAAATAAGGCATGGCAGTACGGGCACGCAACGCGCGGTACGTTTGATTCGGTCAGCTTGATCAGATCTGGATACAGGGTTTTCACGGCGCGCAGGCGCATTAGCGAATCTGCGGATGCCGGTGTCCACACGACCTCGGCGGCTAGCAGCGTCGCAGCTTCGCGTTCGGGCAGTGTTTCGAGAAAGGTTCGCAGCGTCGCTACGTCTTCCGGCGGCGCGCCTTCGAAAAATTTCGTGCGCGACGCGACGACGAACGACGCAATGACGACTTCTCGATCGTCGGCCACGGCGCTCACATCGTGCGCCTGCGCGCGCTCTTCGCCCACGTAGTTGAAACGAGCACGCACGGCGCTTACCTGCGCTTCGAACTTGGAGACCAACGTGTCTACGTCATTGTAGGTAAGTTGCTCGAGGTTCGCGTAGTGCCATGCCGAGCGTTCGCGCAAAATCACGCGGGCAATCGCTTTCGTTCCATGCAGTGCCTGTTCCGCCGGGTCGGCACTCGGCGACGGAACGACAGCCATCTTGCTCGCGACCACGCGCGTGTACGCATCGGCTACGACGTGTACGATGAGCATCGAGGGCGAAGTTTTGGGCGCCATCGCACTCACCCAGTCGTTGGCCGTGGGCAGTGTTTTCTTCTCCGATGCGTTGCGCGCGAACAAGACTAGGCCAAGCACCAGCACGAGCAAAAGCGGCACTGCGAGCCCGCGTACGTACTGCCCAGGCGCTCCGAAAAAGTGGTCTGACTCCGGCGCGGCGACCTCGGGCATTTCCGCGTCGTAGTCCATGGACGGACTATCGTCATTTCTGTTGTCGCCCGCCGCGGGCTGCGTGTCCTGCGCGCGCGCGATGTGAGCAATGCCAAGCACCAGCGCCGCGCTCACGAGAAGCGCGAATCCGATGCGATGCAAAACGGAAGCCGTCATCGCCGCCCAGCTTACGCGAAGAATGTCCCTACGCGAACTTCGGGCGGCGTGACGTTAAACCTCGATCAGTGTGCGGCTTTCGCCTTCTTCACTTCTTCGGTGAGCTGCGGAATGACGGTGAACAAATCGCCGACCAAGAAGTAGTCGGCGACCTGGGCGATCGGAGCTTCCTTATCCTTGTTGATAGCAACAATGACCTTGGAGCCCTTCATGCCCGCGAGATGCTGAATCGCGCCGCTGATTCCGACCGCTACGTAGAGCTTTGGGGCAACCACTTTGCCGGTCTGACCGACCTGCAAATCGTTCGGCACATAGCCCGCGTCGCATGCTGCGCGTGAAGCACCCATCGCCGCGCCCATTGCGTCGACCAGAGGCTCGAGCACCGTCTTGAAGTTTTCCGCGCTCTTCAGCGCGCGCCCGCCGGAAACAACCACGGAAGCTTCCGCCAATTCGGGACGTGCGCTCTTCACAGACTCGAGCCCCATGAACTCGACGCGCGATGCAGCAGCGTCCGTAACCGCGGCCACATCCTCGATCGGGCTCGCGGCGCCAGCCGGTGCCGCTGCTTCGAACTCGGACTGACGTGCGCTAACAACCTGCACCTTCGTCGTAACTTCGACATAGCCAAATACGTTGCCCGCGTACATTGGGCGCTTATAGACAAGCTTGCCGCCTTCGGTCGAGACGTCCGAAACGTCGCTCGCCACACCGGCCGAAAGACGTGCGCCCACGCGCGGCATCAAATCCTTGCCGTAGGTGCTGGCGGTCGCGGTGACAACGCCGTAAGCGCCCTTCGTTGCAAGGTCTGCCACGGTCGGCGCAAACTTCTCCGCGATGTATCCGCCGGCGACTTCGGTCGCAAACACTTTGCGTGCTCCGTACGTGGCGAGCTCAGCCGCCGCAGCTTTTGCGCCTGCGCCGATTGAAAGCACGTCGAACTTTCCGCCCGTACCGTCTGCGATCTTCTTAGCAAGTGTGATCGCTGAGAGGGTCGTCTTGCGCATTTTGCCATCGAGCAATTCGGCAACTACGAGAACATCCGTCATGTTGAAATCTCCTCTAGAAAAGCGATCGAGTTAAAGAACTTTGGCTTCGGTGCGGAGCTTCTGAACAAGCTCCTCGACGGAAGCGACGAATACGGCTCCACCCTTGCGTGCGGGCGGAAGCTCGAACTTGGAGTACTTGGTGGCGGGAGTTGCTTCGACCGCGAGCGTCTTCAAATCCGTCTCAGCAATCGGCTTCTTCTTGGCAGCCATGATGCCCTTCAACGAAGCGTAACGCGCGCCGTCCGCATACGGATGATCCGCCGGCGTCACGCCGTTCTTCACGGCGGTCGGCGTTACGATACGGAGGTCGACCGTGATCACGCACGGACCTGTCACTTTGAGCGTAAGCACGCCGGTGTCGACTTCGCGTCCGACGACAAAGCTCTTGCCGCCATCGGTCGTTGCGATAGTCGCAGCGAAAGTTGCCATCGGCCAGCCAAGCATCTCGGCCAGCATTTGACCCGCTGTATTGGAATCGCCATCGACAGCTTGCTTGCCCATCAAAACCAGGTCGGGTTTTTCTTGATCGACAATCGCCTTCAACGCACGCGCGACGACGAGTGAATCGAGCTGATCGTCTTCTGCTGCCACGAGCACGCCACGGTCGGCACCCATCGCAAGCGCTTGACGCATTGTCTGACCGACATCCTTATTGCCAATCGAGACGACAATGGTCTCGCCGAGCTTCTCGCTGGTCTTGGCGTTCTCGTTGAGACGAAGCGCCGATTCGACCGCGTACTCGTCGAACGGATTGAGCTTCCACTCGAGACCGTCCGAGGTGACCTTCTGGCCATCGGCAGCCACTTTTATCTTGTTGGCGTTGTCTGGATCAGCGACGCGCTTGATGGGGACCAGGATTTTCACAGAAACCTCCGATTTTCAGGGCAGATGATGGGGCCGATGCGTGTGCCGTGACAAGAGGCGTCAAGACGCGCGCTCAGCGAGAATTTGAAGCCGTTAGTTGCGTAATCTGAGCGGTAGAACGTGTGCCATCCAGAAAAAGCGATGCGATCTGTGCACTGGCGCGATTCAGTGAGCCAGGCGATGCGTCGCCCAGCGCCTACGTCAATGCGATGCCATCGAGCGCACCCCACAACGCACGCGACAGAGTGCGCGGGTGAACGTCCTTGCGAATGATGCCTTCGCGCTGACCCTCGCTGAAGATGCTAGCAATGAACTCGAGATATTCGTTGAAGAGGGGCGCTGCGTACTGTTTCAGCAGACGTGAGGACTGACGTAGATTGACGGTGATCACCTCGGCGAGGTCTCGTTGCCCTTCGAGCAGGCCGAGCTGCAATTCGATGATGCGTCGCAGGCGCGCCTCGACACCCTCGATCGCGAGTGTTTCCTTGCGCAGAAACTCCAGCAGCTTCGTCAAGCGATCTTCGAAGATACGAATGAGCACGTCATCCTTATTCTTGAAGTAGAGATAGATCGTGCCGTCGGCGACGCCGGCCGCCTTGGCAATCTCGCTCACGCGCGTCGCGTAGAAACCCTTACGCGCAAAAACCTTGATGGCGGCACGCAAGATGCGCTCCCGCTTGTCCGGTGAAGCTTTGTCTTTCTTCTTCGAACGCGCACCTGCTTTGGCAGGCGGTGCAACGCTGAATGCCGATTCATTTACGGACACGGCTCGCGGGTTATCACGGCGAAAAACCAGCGTCAATCCAAGGCACGGCCGAGCTTCGATCCCGGCGCAAATCGCCTGCCGCGCGGCGTCGTTGGCAGTTGGTTTCTAGAATGCTTCCTCAATGGCCAGCGGAACGGCAGCTGACGCGCCGAGCACGGCTTGCTTCTCGCGCCCACGAAAATCTTGCTGCTCCCCCTGGGCGACGTACTCGTTGCGATATACGCCGACCACTCGCACGCGCGCGCCGGCGGCAATCACATACTCGACGACGGTTGCACCTATACCCGTATGATCGATCCCCCGTTCCGTGAGGTAAGTTTCAACGGGCTCCGCGTTTGCGTCGGTCCACGTCAGTTTTTCTTGCGCTCGGCCAACGCGCAGTAGCTCGTCCGGCACCGCATAGACGCACACGCTACGACCACCGTTGCGCACCACAAGGTCCGCGATGCGTTCCTCGATGACGAGGTCGCGCACGACGACGCGATACGCGACGCAATCTTGGCCCGACAGCGGCGCGGTGAGAGTGTTCATCGCGGATTCCACGACACCTTCGAAGGCTGCGACACTCCCTTCGTCGAGTGTTTCCAATGGCGTGATCGGCGCGCGCTTGACCTGCTTGCGCACGAGTCGATCACGCACGTCCCAACGTTCGTGATTGGTGCGGCGGGTGACGACCCGATAAATCCACGAAGTTGCGCCCGCAATTGCAGGGATGATCACGGGCGAACCAAAGATCAGCAAGAGAATGTAATCGGGCGACACGGAGGTTTACGCTTTCGGCTCGCTACCCTCGCGAAGACGCTTGATGTTACTGCGATGCGAGACCGCCACCAACAACGCGATGACTAGCGCCAGCCGCGAAATGGGGGTTAGCCCGTGCAGGCCGAGCGAGCTCGCCGCGCCGGCGAGCGCGCCGACAATTGAACCAACGCTTGTGTAGCCGCTCAGCGCACGCATTCCCCAGAAAGTCATGGCCGCGATTAGACCGGAAATCGGATCGGCTGCGAGAAGCACACCCAGGCCCGTAGCCGCACCCTTGCCGCCGCGAAAGCCATGCCATAGGGGAGCGAGGTGTCCGACTATAGCTGCGAGACCGGCCCAAGCCATCAGATAGGGCGCCTCGTCAGTCGTCGCGAGCCACCGAATCGCCAATACCGGCACTGCGCCCTTGAGCGCATCGAGCACAAGCACGATACGCCCTTGGTTCTTACCGAGCGCGCGCGCGACGTTGGTCGCTCCGATGTTGCCGCTGCCGACCGCACGTAAGTCGATGCCTGCACGCTTCGCTGCGATCAAACCAAACGAGATCGAGCCAAGCAAGTAGCCCGCGACGCAGCTGAGAATGTAGCGTTGCACGTGACTCGCTCAGCGTAGCGTGTTTTGCTCGAGGTCTACGATGAGTAAACCCACATCGGTGACTCTCTGCACGTTCGATGCGCTGCATGCGCACGAGCTTCGTGAACTGCCCATCTCGGTTGGGTGGGTCGACTCGATCGCCGACTGGAACACGATTTTGACCTGCGGGCGCGTGATCGGGCATCGCGACGAGACTGGCGCCGTCGTAAGCACGGGCGCGCTCTTCGATTTCGGTTCGGTCTACACAATTGGAAAAATGATCGTGCGCGCTTCCCACCAAGGACAGGGGCTGGCACGCGAAATTCTGGAGCGTTTGCTTTCAATGCGCAGGCCGAATGTTCACACGAGCCTCGTCGCGACGGAAATGGGCCGGCCCGTGTATGAGAAATTTGGATTCTCGGTTATTGGCGATGTGCATAAGCTGACAATCGATGCCCCGAACGCCACCGAGCGCGCATTG
Organism: Sandaracinaceae bacterium; assembly: GCA_016712745.1. Lineage (GTDB taxonomy): Bacteria > Myxococcota_A > Polyangia > Polyangiales > JADJQN01 > JADJQN01. Next base: position 21,641 of record JADJQN010000003.1, on the reverse strand, counting down.
CGCGCACGCACGGTGGAAGCTTCGTTTGAAGATCTTCTCGCATGTGATCAGCGCGTCTTTGGAGCGGATCGCCGGCGCATGCTGGCCGCGCGCGTGAGACAGTCGGAGGCGTGCCTGGCGCAGGGCGGCGCGTTTGGCCTCCGAGTTCCCGGCACCCTTTCGGTCCTGGGGCCAGTGCTGGCGCAGGACACCCCTGCGGCGCATGCGATGATTATGAACCTCGTTCGTTGCGCAAAGGGGCCTTGTCGCATCGATGTCAATCATACGAAGCGGGATCTCATCGCTGCGCTTCGCGCCGCCGGCTTCTCCGAAATCAAAACGCATCCGGTGATGTCGCTCGGCGGCACGCATCCCCCGGGCCAACGCGAAGGACTCTACGCCCTTGCTGCGCAAGCCTGGGGCTAGCTCACGTCGACGTCTGGTCATCGAGAAAGTGCCGGCGCTCATGGCACCCAAACTTCTTCGGCAGGGGACTGCGTTGCTCGGCGCCCAGATGGAAGAAGAGCGCGCTTCGCTCGAGCGTCGTGCCGTCCGCAAAGTCGATGGTTTGGAGCACGCTCTCTCCCGCGAAGCGTGCGATTGGCTGAGTGTTCACGTGCACGCAGTTGATGCGCAATCGCTCGCGGTCCGCAGACGGAATGCCGTTGCTGTCCGTGAGCAGAATGACATCCGTGCTCCAGGATAGAAGGCCTAGCGCGAGCTCCACGCCAGCGTCCCCGTACCCCAAAGCGGCCAGTCTTTGTCCGCGATACTCCCAGCCATCACACAATGGGCAGGACCAAATCCCCTTCCCGAAGAAGCGTCTGAAGCCCTTCGCCTCAGGAAGGCGATCGCATCGGCCTGTCGCGAGTACGAGCTTCTGCGTGGACAGCTGCTCACCACCGCCAAGCAGTACGCGAAACCCGCCCGCCATTCGATCTGCATCCACCACAGTGGGGTCTCGAATGGGCACCGCATAGCAAGCGAGCTACTCGCGCCCGATTCGGATGAGCTCATGCGTATCGGTCTCTGGTGCGATTTCGCCCGTCGCCTCGATACTCATCGCTCGCTCGACGCGTTGTTACTTAGCAACGGGATCGTCGGCAACCACTTCCGAAGCGTCGGTCTCAACGCGATTGCGTCCCGCTTTTTTCGCCTGATAGAGAGCAACATCGGCGCGCTTGATGCAAGCGTTGGTGCTCGCCTCTCCGAGGCGCGCTCCGCTCGCAACTCCGACGCTCACCGTAATACAACCGCCAATTTCAGGCGCTTGTGCAATGGCGACCGATTGGACCGACGTGCGAAGGCGCTCCATCGCGAGCGCACCCTCCTCGAGACTTTGCTCGGGCAAAATGACTAGAAACTCCTCGCCGCCGTAGCGGTAGAGCTGATCGCCGGACCGCAAGCTCTCGCGCATGCAATCTGCAACCTGTCTGAGCACTTCGTCCCCCGCGGGGTGACCAAACGCATCGTTGTAGTTCTTGAAATGATCGATATCGATGAGCGCAACACAGTGACGGTGCCCATATCGAGCACCCCGCGCTTCGAACGCGCGCAGGTCTTCTTCGAGGCGCAATCGATTGCCTGCTTGTGTGAGCGCATCGGTACGCGCCACGCTGAAGAAGTGTTCGCTGTCGCGGCGCAGGCGTACGTTGTTGTTCGCGAGCTCGCGATGGAGGCTCGTCACGCGTGCTGCGGACTTCAATCGCACCTCTAGTTCTTCGAGATCGACCGGCTTGGTGATGTAGTCGTCTGCGCCCGCGTCCATGCCTGTGAGAAAATGCTTCTTTTCACTCATGCCCGTCATGAGGATGAAGTACGTGTATGTCTTGCCATCGAGAGTGCGTGTGCGACGGCAAAGCTCAAGACCCGTGAGTTGGGGCATGTTCCAGTCACTCAAAATCACGTCGAAGTCTTCGCGCTGGTGTAGAGTCCAGGCCTGCAATCCATCGCGCGCCGTCGCGCAGAGGTAGCCAAGATCAACGATCGCCTCACTAAGGATGGCGCACAGATCCGCGTCGTCCTCGACCACGAGCACCCGCAATGCCTGCCCGCGTTTGTCTGCGCTTTCGGCCCCAGACTTCGGCTGCTCGTCCTGCGAAGCGTTGCCGTTCTCGAGCGCTTCGGCCGCGATTCTCTCTCGCGCTTCCTTCTCGCTTTGCATGAGTGGGGCAGAATGTAACGAATCTCTGCGCAACGCCTGTGCGTTCGGGGAAGCGTCGGCCTCCATTTGCGCTTCTTTCGACTTCGCCTCCGTCATCCAGACAGCTATGTGTCCGTCGCTCATAGATATCAAATGCCCACGCGGCATGACGTGCGCCGTAAACGTACAAGTGCTTGGAAAACCGACAGATTGCGGACCGTTTTACTGCACAGCCAAACCGTGGAACGTTTCGCGGGTCTCGTTGTCAGGACATCCATGAGCACGGCCCGGATTATTACAGCATTCGTACTCTTGAGCACGCTGCTGGGGGCGTGCGGGGGGGCGCAGGCTGCCGTACAGACGGGGCCGCCCCGCCAGGAGGTGGTGGACATTGAGGAGATGCACATCACGGCTCGCCGTGGTGCGAACGGCGAATATGAGTTCGACGCGACCGACGCCGAGACGCTCTTTCAGCAGGCCACCGACTTGCTGAATCAAGAGCACTGCGATCGCGCGGTCGTTCTGTATGACCGACTTGTGCGTGAGTTTGCTTCGAGTAGCTTCGTCTCGCCCGCGCTTTACAACGCTGGCTTGTGCCTGGATCGCATGCATCAGCTCGAGCCTGCAGCGCAGCACTTTCGCGATCTCATCGCGAGCGTGCCCGATTCGGAGGACGTAAAGCACGCTCACTTTATGCTTTCCAACCTGCTCATCCGCCTGGAGGCGTGGGAAGAGGCGCTGACCGTGGTCGACCGCTTGCTCGCCCGGGAAGACCTGTCGGCGGAAGAACGCGTCGAGGGACTGGCGCGAAAGGCTCAAGCCCAATTCGGCGGTGGCCACGTCGAGGAGGCTGACCGCGATGCACGCATTTGCCTCGCCTATTTTCACACGCGCACGGAGGACGATCCGGTGCGCGACGATTTCTTCGTTGCTGCGGCCAACTTCGTGCTGGCTGAAGTGATTCGCATGCACGCCAGCGAGATTGTGCTGCCCGAGGCAGACCCGGACACTCAACGGATCGCTCTCGAGCGCCGCGCAAGGCTTTTGCTCAACGCACAGACGGAGTACTTCAACACCGTGCGTCTTGGTAATCCTCACTGGGCGTCGGCGTCGGGTTACCGCATCGGGCAGATGTACGACGAGTTCTGGACGCTCATCGTGAACGCACCCACGCCGCCCAACCGCGAACTAACCGGTGAAAATCTCGCGCTTTTCGCACGCGAATACCACCGCCGTTTGCGCGAGATGGTCCGTCCTCTGCTCACGCACGCCATCCGCTATTGGGAGCTAACACTCATGATGGTGGAGCGGTCGGGCGTTCATACAGAATGGGACGACCGTGCACGCGCCGACCTTGAGCGGGTGCGCGCGAGTCTTTTGGCAGAAGCGCCTGGCGCGCCGACTGCGCCGTCCTCGGCTGCGCCTCCGCCCAACGCGGCGACTAGTCAGGCGCCTCACGATGCGCCCCCGGCCGCCGCTCCCTAACCCTTCGCTCAGTTGAGCGTGCGCGGTTTGCCAGCCTGCTCGAAGGCGTCGATAACTTTGCGTGCCTCGGTAGCGTCGGTGCCCTCAACGCAGACATCGAGCGATGCGACGTCTTTCATCGAGATCACGAGCTCGTTTGCGCTGGGGGTCTTGCAAAGAAGAACGTTCAGCTCCGCATTCCAAATAATCTCGAAGCCGCGGGCCGTCGTAAGCTTGTCATAAGTGATGCCGTCAATCGCCATCGGCGCTTTCAACGTCACACTATCAACCGGAACGTGCGTGATTAGCGGGTTGGTGATGTCCATGGAACCAAACATTGTGCCGCGGGAGGGGTTTCGCAAGACCCAATGCGTCGCGACACGCTGGATGCGTGTTGACCCCGGCCAATACACGCGCGATCGTGCTCCGGGCTGAAAAGTGGAGGGGCAACCGATGCGTTATCTGGCGCTGGCAGGGGCGGTCGTATCGTTGAGTGCGTGTTCGGCCGGAGCAAACGGCGGGCCGATTGCAGCGGGTGATTTTGCAAGTGCGCTTGCTGGCGCGTATTGCGAGTACGCACGCTCCTGCGTCTCGCCGGAGAACGACGCGCCGCTCACGCAGCGCTATCTTGCCGCCTCAAGTTCGTGCGCCGAGGACTTTTTGCGCATCGCACCCGATGTGGCGGCGCCGCGTCTTCGTTATGCCATCGAGACAGGCACCGTAACGTACCGACCAGACAAAGCGCGCGAATGCGTCGACTCAATCGCGGCGACTTGCAACGTAGTCTTTGATCCCACTCTCCTTGCAAACGGCCCATGTGCCGAAGCGCTCGTCGGCACCATCGCCATCAATGGGCAATGTCATACCAGTGCGGAATGTGCGGGCGATGCGTACTGCAGTTTCGCGGACGGTCTATGCCCGGGTGTTTGCGTTCAGCGGCTTTCACCTGGCATGTCGTGCCACGCGAACGCCGAGTGTTCGCCGAGTGATGCTCACCTCGGTGAGTGCGTGACGGATGCCGTATCGGGTGAGCGGCGCTGTGCCGCGGTCGGTCTAGCAGCCGACGCGGCCGAAGGCGCGCCATGCGGGGACGTGGTCGCAGGCAATGCGCTCGTACGAACCGCGTGTGCTCGAGGTCTGTTCTGCCCCAACGGTGGCGGAACGTGTCGCCGAGCCCACGCCGTGGGCGATGCATGCGTAGTCGAAACGGATTACGCTTGCGCCGATGGCTCGCTCTGCCTCGGGCGCGCTCCCGACTCGAGCTGTCGCCTCGCGACCGTGTTGAACGCAGAGGGTGAGGCATGCGATGACGTCAGCACCGAGCACGACGCGTACCGCTTGTGCAATCCGTTAGGCGGCCTCGTGTGTACGGACGGCACATGCACGCGCTCGGGTTCCGGGATGGCCGGATCACGATGTATGAGCGGCGGCATTCTCCTCTCGTGCGAGAGTGGGCTTGTATGCGACGGCTCCAGGATGAGTTGCATTGAGCCTGGTCTGGTCGGCGCGACTTGCTACAGCAACATCGAATGTGAGAGCGGGTTGTGCGACCAGGCTGGTACGGGCGCCACGCATCAATGCTTAGCGACCGGCTGCGGCGCCTGACGCACGCCATCGGGCGCAACGCGCCGGATCAGCTACTCGGTGACTTGCGGTAGGCGAACGGTGAAGGTCGAGCCCTTACCAAGCTCGGTCGTCACAGCAATTGAGCCGCCGGCCTTTTGAATTAGGTTTTTGACAACTGCCAGTCCGAGGCCCGTGCCGGTCGACTTGGTCGTAAAGAACGGGTCGAAGATACGCAGCCGAGTCTCCTCGCTCATGCCGGCACCGCTGTCGCTGACGGTGAGTACGGCGTCGTTCTTCTCGACCAGAACGCGCACAGTAACGTGCTGCGACTCGGATGGACCGCCACCCATCGCCTGCATCGCGTTCAACAAGAGGTTCATGACAATCTGCCCCAGCGCCGTTGGATCGAAGCTGACCAGGGGCTTTGCCTCGATGTCGACAGCGAAGCGCGCGACTCGCTGCAGGTCGACGCGAACGATTCGTGCGGCCGTTTCGACGACCGTCGCCAAACCGACGATTGCACCATCCGAATGCTCACGCGGTTGCGGCTTGCGCGCCCGCTCGAGAATCCCACGCAGCTGGTTGATTGCGGCGGCCGCGTCAGCATGCGTTTCGATGGCGTGGCCGATCAACTCATCGATGCGCTCGGGATTGGCGCGCGCTTTGCTCAGCGCCGTTATAAGATCGCCCATCAGCTTCACGTTGATCGCAAGACCCTGCAGCGGATTGGCGAGCTCGTGCGTGAACTCTGCGCTGACCGCGAGCGTGGCATTCTGTGGCGCCCGCAAGAGAAGCTTCATCTCGAGCTCGCGCGTCGCCTGCTGCATTGCGACGAGCTCGAGCGAGGAATCGAGTACCTGAATGAGCTCTGCGTCTTTCCACGGCTTGCTCAAATAGCGACTGACGTGGCCACGATTAATCGCTTCCAGCGCTGTATAAAGATCGGCGTAGGCCGTCACGATCATGCGCAGCACCTCGGGCCGAATTTGAAACGCCTGCGCGCAAAGCTGGGCGCCTGTAATGCCTGGCATGCGTTGATCGGCCAGCAGAATACTAATCTCTTGGTTACGGATGATCTCTAGCGCCTCCTGCGGAGAGTCAGTCGTGATCAAGGTGTACTGATCGTCGAGCACGTACTTCATCGTGACGAGGTTGGCCGGCTCGTCATCGACGTAGAGAATTGCGTATGCGCGGCGATCAAAATTCATTGGGATCCGTTCCGTCAGGAGAGAGTAACGTTCGCCGCATCTTTGGTCTTGGTGGTCTCATTGACCTCGCCAAATAGATTCGCGTTGGGGCCAATCGGCAAGCTCACTTTGAAAAGCGCTCCTCCATAGTCCGAACGTCCGATGGTAATTGTGCCGCCGTGCATATCCACAATCTGTTTGGCGATGGAGAGCCCCAACCCAGTGCCTTCTCCTGCGTCGCGTGTCGTAAAGAAGGGGTCGAAAATGCGCGCCTCGATCGCTGTGTCGACGCCCTTTCCAGAATCACCCACAGAGACCGTATAGGTGTTGCCGTCGCGCTGAGCGCGTACGTCGATGATGCCGGCTGACCCGACCGCGCGCGCCGCGTTGTCTAGCAGATTCAAGAAGACTTGATTAAGGTCGCCTGCGCGACCTTCTATTTCGACTGTCGTGTCCACGGCGGTGAGTATTTTCACGTTGTCCGGCGCGCGTGTGCTGATCAAACGCACGGACGCAAGCAGTCCTTCGCCGGGTTTGCAGCGGTTCGTGGACGTGCGATCGCCGCCGGACAAATTGACGAGGTCTGCGGTGAGTAGCTCGATGCGATCCGCCGAATCGATCATCACGTCGAACATCTCGAGGCTTCGCGAGTCCAGCTTCGCGCCAAGCTTGCTTTTGACTGCGGGCAGACCTGCGCGAATGCTGGTTAGTGGATTGCGCACCTGATGCGCGACCGATGCTGCGAGTACGCCTAGCTGCGCAAGGCGCTCACGGTGCGCCATCTCCTGAGCCAGTCGATTGAGACGGATGCGTACGTCCAGACGCGCGAGCAGCTCCCGTCCGTGGAAGGGTTTGGTGATGTAGTCGTCTGCGCCAGCGTCGAATCCTTCGAGCACATGATTCACGTCGCGACGCGCGGTTAGCAAGATGAGCGGGATACCCCGCGTGGTGCTGTTCGCGCGAAGCGCACGCGCCAGCGACAGTCCGTCCATTTCGGGCATCGCGATATCACTCACCACGGCGTCGGGCTTACGGCGCGCTGCAAGCTCAACACCATCGCGCCCGTTCACAGCCGTGATCACGCTGTACTGCGCGCTCAAAACATCCGTAACGAATGTTCGAATATCCTCGTTGTCATCCACGACAAGCACGAGCGGCGCGCCAGGGCGGAGGCGGTCGACCGCTGTATTTGACCGAGGCGCGGTACTCTCGATTGCCGCCGAGGGACGTCGCAGCCGCTGTACTTGGGCATGATTGCCCGATTCTTCGACTGACTCCGTCGACTCCATATCCGCCGCGACGCGAGGAATACGCACAGAGAAAGTCGACCCGACGCCCACTGCGCTCTCTACGCTCGTCTCGCCGCCGTGTAGACGCGCGGCTTCCTGCACGATCGCGAGGCCCAATCCCGTTCCGCCGCTTCGCGATTTCATGTCACTGCCCTGCGCAAACCGCTCAAAGAGTGTCGGAATGTCTTTGCTCAGGATGCCAGCTCCGTTGTCCTTCACTTGGAAGACCACATCATGCCCGCGGTCGACGACGCGGAGCGTGATAGTCCCGCCGTCCGGCACGAAACGCATGGCGTTCGCAACGAGATTCGAAAGCGCCGATTCCATCCAACTTAAGTCGACGAAGAGCGGCACCACGTGCGGCGCATCCACCGTCAAGTTGATGTTACGAGCCCTGGCGGCGGAGGCAAACGGCTCGACGACGGTACGCGCAAGCGAGGACGAGTCTACTTGAATGCGCGAGAGCTTCGAATCGCCGGCGTCGATCTTCGCGAGATCGAGGAGCTGGTTGATGAGGCGCAGAAGGCGAAGCGCATTGCGGTGCATGACTTCAACCGCGGCCTTAGTTCCGCCGGGAGGCTCACGCCCATCAATCAGATCGTCGAGAGGCCCGATCAAGAGCGTGAGCGGCGTCCGGAGCTCATGAGAGACGTTGGAAAAAAAGTCCGTCTTCGCGCGGTCGAGCGCTTGCACTTCGTCAAGTGTCGTCGCGAGTCGCGCGCTCGTTTCGCTCAGTTCGTGCGTACGGGCTTCCACTTTCTTTTCCACTTCGGCTTTGGCTTCGACTAACTCGACAAACCGTCGTTCGTTAGTCTCTACGCTCGCGGCCAATGCACCGTTGTGCTCGAGAATGTCAGCCTTGCGATCGTTGAGCTGCTTACGCAGCTCCAGCACGCGCCCAACCAGCCATCCGCTGAGCGAGAACAGTACAAGGGCTGCGATTGCCCAGGCAAAACCGCAATCTGCCGCGTACGCGAACACCGCACCCAGCATAGCTCCCGCCGCGCTTCCGACGAGCGACGGCAATTGCGCAACGGGCTCTCGCCATTGCACTTGGTAAAGGCAGAAACTGTCGCCCCGCGTCATGCATTTCGGATGCAAAACGGTGGCCGGCGGTAGCTTGAACATGGTCGTCATGCCAGCAAGGTTTTCTCTGCGCATCGCGCACGAGTGTGGTGAGTGCTCGCGGGGCTTTCCTTCGAGCGCGCGATACTCGATGTCGATGCGTCCGCGGCCACGCCGTTCGACCTTCATCGCACCGACCTTGTTGAAGCGCGGTAGGCTCGCATTGAGCTGTTCGTACGCGGAAGCCGGCGTGCCGAATGCGCGCAAGATTGGCCCCATCATTCCAACATACTTGGGATCGAACGCGAGCTTGCCGCACCGCTCGAACAACCCGGGATCATTGCGCAGCGCGACGATGCGATCGATGATTGCTTCGCCGCCTTCGAGCGTGAGCCACGTGCCGGGGTCGAATAGTTGCGCAGATTCGATGCCGAGCTCGCGGAGCAAAGAGTCGACCGGTTCTTTGCCCAACGCGTCGTACGAATCGTCGAGCAGCGGTTTTAGAAACATGGCTTGTACGTCGCTACCAAGCAGTTGCATTGTCACGCGTCCGTTTTTCTGCCGCTTGCCGCGACTACGCCGACCATTCCGAATGCATCCTGGTCATGCGTCCATGCCGCAAGCTCAGCGGCGCCCCGTTTTACGTCGTCCGGCGCAAGTACGTCAGGTTCGATTCCCTGGAGCCACGCTGAAAGCAGTTGCGCAAGATCCTCACGCGAGCATGCGCCGGTGTGGACATAGAACGGATGTATGCGCACGTCGGAGAAACCATTGGTGCGAAGCAATGCTCCAAGCTTGCGTCCGATGTTGGGGTCGGCTCCACGCCGGCGGGCACCGGCTCCCCGCGCTTCGTATGCGCGGCGAAAGGCGTCTTGCGCGGGGTGCATAATGAGCGTGTCATCATCCGCGTCGAGCACGGCGAGACATCCGCCCGGTTTCAGCGAGCGCCGAAGCGCATTTACTGCGGCTTTCGCGTCGCTCAGATGTCGCAGCACGAATCGCGTATGAATTGCATCGAAGACGTCGTCAGCGAAGGGCAACGCGAGCGCGCTCGCTGTGGCGCACGGGAGCCCGCGTTGCGACGCGAGTTTCACCATCTGTGGCTCGACGTCTATACCCACGACCCTCATCGCAGGCCGTGCTTTCTGCAGCCGTTGCGCGACTGAGCCAGGTCCGCAGCCAACGTCGAGAAGCACGCCGGCGGTCGGAAGTCCCACCACCTCAAGTGCACGTTCTTCCTCGCGTGCAAACATGGCCGCTTGTCGATCGAGACGTGCAAACTCAGCATTGGCCGCTGCGAATTCGGCAAGGTTGTAACCGGCACTCGGATTCGTCACGCGTTGGAGCTTTCCATGGGGGTTATTTCATCGCGTGGCGCAGGTACATGCGACCGCGTGTCTCATGAACATAATTGTACCAGCGCTGCAGGCCGGTGCGGTTATATGCGTAGAAGTCGCATCCCGCGATTAAGGAGTATCCACACTCGCCATAAGGGCGTTGATTCACATCAGCGAGCGTTAACACGAACCACTCCCCGGCTGACGTGGACGCACGCTTCGCCTTGGTGAGTCCTCCCGCAGTTGCCGCGCCCGTCGGATCCAAATCCGGTCGGATAGGATTACCCACGTCGCGTTTAAGATGCAGGTGAAATTGATGCCAGGATCTGCTCGGTCTTCGATTAGCGCGCAGATCGGCTCCCCTCTGTATTTGACAATGTAACCGAGGCGTTCGCGCATGATGCCCGCGCGCGCAAATCGGCGCGTGGTGTCCGGAAGTGTGAACTCGCCCGGTACGAACGAAAGCGCGGCAGCAGAAATCTCGCCGTATGCGCGTGCCGCAGCATTGCCGACGAGTTCTTCATCGCGTGCCGTCATGGGATGGACTTCGATGCGCTTGTCGATCGACGCCGGATCGAGGGTCGAGTTGCTCTGGCTCGATCAAAACGTCAACGGCCGGCGATCGCCCGCTTCGCCGGTCCCGGTGAGGTCGAGAAATCGTCCGAGAAATTCGGTTTGGCGCGCATTGCCACTTGGCACCCACATCGCCGTGTAATGCGCGTCCGCGCGGGACACGATGTGTTCCGTGTAGGCGAGATCGAGCGCTCCCAACGCTTTCAACTTCCGCGTCGGCGATGCGCTCATGTGTTGCGCGGTCCAAGACCGCTCGTATGCCCGAACGGTGGTGACCACGGAGACAACGTTGTCGTCTTCGAGCTGCAGCCACGTTCGGCAAGTCTCGGGGCTCTTCCTGTGCATGTTCTGCCAAGTCCGCTTCGCTTGGTTTTGCACGGGAAGGAAATTGCGATCCATGAATCCATGGAAGAGCCCTACGCTTCGGTGCAGGTTGAGGACCGAATCGAAATGGTCGCCGTTCTCAGTCCGCAAATGAGGATGGCGAAGCGCGGCAAGCAGCGTGACGTAGTCATTCTTCGAGTTGCTCGGGGTGCGAAGCATCGTGTGGCAAAGCGTTTTGCCCGCTTTAACTTCCAGCGCTCGCACATCCATGTCCCCGAGCGAAACCGTGTGGCCCCGCCAAGTAAGCTCGGCAAGCTCTAGCGGTAAGCCTTCCCAGAGAACGTCAAACTCAGGAATGACTTCGAAGCACATACCGCCGAAAGACAGATCGACGATTCGTCGCGAGACGAGTGAGCCAGACCCCGGGTTCACGAAGGAGACTTGAACCGGGTCCAATTCGGGCGGAATAACTCGTTGCTCGGATCGCCACTGACGGCGCCTCAACCAAAGTGGAAGCGCGACGTCCACACTATGCTCGCTCTGCGACAACACTCGTACTTCGATTTCGTAACCGACCGTAAACAACTCGAACCCGATGCGAATGTGTGTTGGCGCGCTCACGGCCGACCGCGTAAGTCGAACCGACGCCTCCCCCAGCGCTTCGAACTGCACCGCGTTCCGCGCCTCCGATGCGGCTTCGTACCAGCCCGCCATTTTGAGCTGGCAGGCGACCTCCAGAACTTTGCGAATGCTCTCGACTTCGGTCACGAGATCGTACACGCGACCGGGTGCCGACAATTTTTCCGATGCGCGAAACGCGAGACGCGACCGGAATCGCTTCGCGCCCGTAGGCGTGTACCACGGCGTCGTATTGACAACCGATGCCGCGCAACGTCGCAATACGCGGCGCGTTCCGTGAATCTCGACTCGCTGGAAATGCTGACCTTCGTCGAGGGCGATGCTTGTCTCCACCGAGCAATGGCTGGCACCGACATCAACAATTGGGAATACGTGCACGTCCACGTTGTCGAGGTTGCCCGGCACGATGAGCGTCAACGGCTCCCGGCGCACATCGCGCGCGCGAGAACGTGTCTCGGGCAGCAGTGTTGCGTCGGCGAGGCGAACTGACGCCGAGTCCGGTCCGAGAGGACGAATGTCTCTTACGCGCAGCGACCACGGTGAGGCGTCGCTCGTTGAGTGAATGCAAATCGTCGTCGCAGAGTCGGATTCTGGCAAACACTCTGCGGCGATTGGTTTTAGGATTAAATGGACCCCGTCGGCGTTTTCGACAACGGAGTCGCAGAAGGCCGAAAATCGCGGAAGTCCGGAGCCAAACCGCACGACGACCGGCGCGAGCGCCCGCGTTGCTCGCAGGGCAGCATCACGCGCCTTGCTCGAACCGAGCAACGGTGCAGCGGCTCGCACTGCCGTCGAGCGGCGCGATGACGGTCGGCGATCCGCTCGGTTTGTGTTGCTCCTCATCGTTTCACCAGAGAGCAGACCAAACGGCACTCCCCGCCCCCAATAAACCACTCGGCTCACGTGCACCCAATCTGTCACGACTAGGTCGAGTTGCACGGATTGAAATAGCTTTTTCTTATCCCCCCTAGGGATGAAAGAGAACTAGACGCTGACTGCACACTGCCCTCATATTGGGTGAGCCTGGGGGCCCATGTCCGAGTCGCTCGACTACCACGCGTATCCGATTCTCTATGTCGATGATGAGCCCGCCAATCTTGTCGCGCTCAGATTCGCGCTGGAGGATCAGTTTACGATCGTTACTGCCAAGTCAGGGCATGAAGCGCTGGAGATCTTAAAGCAGCTCGACAGGAACGTCGCTGTGCTGCTGTCCGACCAACGGATGCCGGGAATGACGGGCGTCGAGTTGTGTGAGCTCGCAAAAAAGATTCGTCCCGACACTGTGCGCATGATCGTCACTGCGTACGCAGACCTGCATGCGGTGATGGACGCGATCAATCGGGGTCAAGTCTCGCGCTATATTGCCAAGCCCTGGCGCAACGACGACCTTGAGGAGATTCTTCGCAATGCGATTCACGTGGTGCATGTTCAGCGAACTGTTCGCGACATGGAGATGCGGCTTTTGCGCGGGACGGCGAGTCAGTCGGCGTTCACAATCCATACAGAAATTGCGCACGAAATCGCCAATGTTCTCACCGTGATGAAAGTGTCGGCAGAGTCTGCCCAAGACCATCTTCATGCGAGCCAACGTACCGAGGACGCGGCGCGCGTGCGGGCGCTGGTCGAGGTGGCACGCGCGTGTGTAACCGACGCGACGACCGCCATCGATCAGTTGGAAGGATTGGTTGGGCGCCTACGCTTGGGCGATAGTTCGCGTCGTGCACAAGTCGAGCGGTGCGACGCTACGCGCGCTGTGGACACCACAATGAGAATCGTGCGTTCTGAAATCGAGAAGACATCGCGCGTTCAAGTGGTCGTCGACGGTTCGCCCACTGTGCGAATGGATCACGTCTCACTAGGACAAGTCGTGCTCAATCTTCTAATGAACGCATCCCAAGCAATCGCGCACAGCGAGAAGCGTGATCACCTCGTCACAGTGCGGATTAGTGTCGAGGCAGAGCAGGGCGTGATCACGGTGAGCGATTCGGGGCCGGGCATTCCCGACGGTCTTTTGGAGCGCATTTTCGATCCGGGCGTGACTACAAAACCGTCCGGGTCGGGACTGGGTCTGGCCATCGTACGTGACCTCGTCACACGTGCCGGGGGAACGATTCTCGCATCGAACGGAGCCGACGGCGGCGCGGTGTTCACCGTTCGCCTCCAAATCGCGAGCTAGCTCAGACCAACCGGTCTTCGTCGACGATGAGTTAGCGACGACGGGGAATGTCAGCGAGCACTTGGCGCAGCACGCGCTGCACGACGTCGTCGATGCTCTTCTCTTTGACGCGCTTAAGTAGAGAGCGCACTTGCGTCTTGGCGGTGTTTTCCGTCACGCCCAGAATCTTGTGCAGGTCGGCGCGGGGCACACCCGAGCACGCAGCGCGCAGCGCGTCGGTTTCGCGTCGCGTGCACTTGTGCGTGTCCACGAGGCTTTTTATCGCCGACTCGAGGCGTTCAGCGATCGCCTTCTCGCGCTCGACGACATGTTCAATGAAGAGGGTGATGTTGTCCGGTTCGGCCGGTTTGAACACGCATTGGGCGTCGAGTGCCTGGGCCCGGTTTGCGACGTCACGGGCAAACTTACCCGTAAGCATGAGCACCGGGCCGAACCAGCCTTGCTCGCGAAGTTCGGCAAGCCACGACAGCCCGGAGCCGTCAGGCAGGTTCTCGTCCAGGATCACGGCGCTGAATTGCTCTTGGCCAAACATGGCCTTGGCGTCGGCGATGGTGGCGGCAACCACGGCGCGACGGTGCATCTCGACGACGCGCGAGAGAGGGCGCGCGACTGATGGATCGTCTTCGAGTAGGAGAAAACGCCCTTGATGCGGACTGACCGCCGCATCAGGGGGACTCGACGGCACTTGTTCAGGCCCCACCTTGCCATCCCCTGTACTTGTGCAAAGTTTATACACGACAGTTCAGTCGATGTCTCAGCTGAGACAGGACGCACCCCCCGATTAGTGATGCCGGCCCAAGGTTTTCGCGGCCCGGAGTCATCCGTGATCCGTTTTGGCCGGGTACTTGCTTGACAGGGGAAGGGGCGAGTCGTACATAACGCGCCCTCGTGTCGCTGAAGGGCGGACGTGTGTCCGCAATTTTGCAATTCGAGGGCGAAAATAGAGTTTTTTAGACCTCTCGTTCGCTAAGGCTGGCGTAGCTCAATGGTAGAGCACCCGCTTTGTAAGCGGGTGGTTGCGGGTTCGATTCCCATCGCCAGCTCAGATCAGGCCTGGCGGGAAAACGTAAAAACGGAGAATAACTTATAGATTCCGGAGAGTTGCCCGAGTGGCCAAAGGGAGCAGACTGTAAATCTGCCGGCAATGCCTTCGATGGTTCGAATCCATCACTCTCCACCCCGGACAACAATAGCCACAGCACTGCGGGAGTAGCTCAGTTGGTAGAGCGTCAGCCTTCCAAGCTGAATGTCGCCGGTTCGAACCCGGTCTCCCGCTCCGAGTTTCAATGTTTGAGATCGCTCGCTCTATATAAGGACACGACTTAGCCGCACTGCTCTAACGACGACTAACGCCCAGGTAGCTCAGTGGCAGAGCACCCCCTTGGTAAGGGGGAGGTCGTGAGTTCAATCCTCATCCTGGGCTCAAGTAACCCCCACGACATCACGGCATGACGACTTTGACACGCAGTAACTGACACGACGCACGGAGATACGAGATGGCCAAAGAGAAATTCAACCGTAACAAGCCCCACGTCAACGTCGGCACGATCGGTCACATCGATCACGGCAAGACCACGCTGACAGCAGCAATCAGCAAGGTCATGGCCAAGACCAATGGCGGCAAGGAAATCTCGTATGCCGATATCGCCAAGGGCGGCACGGTTCGCGATGACTCGAAGATCGTCACGATTGCCGTGAGCCACGTCGAGTACGAGACGCCCAAGCGTCACTACGCGCACGTCGATTGCCCCGGCCACGCCGATTACATCAAGAACATGATCACCGGTGCAGCTCAGATGGACGGCGCTATTCTCGTCGTCAGTGCTCCCGACGGCCCGATGCCGCAGACCAAGGAGCACGTTCTTCTTGCTCGCCAGGTCGGCGTGCCGCAGCTCATCGTTGCGCTCAACAAGGTTGACGCAGTGGATGATCCGGATCTTCTTGAGCTCGTTGAAATGGAAGTTCGCGACCTTCTCAACAAGTACCAGTTCGACGGCGACAAAGTTCCGGTCAAGCGCGTCAGCGCGTTGAAGGCCCTTCAGGGAGATCCGGCTGGCGAGAAGTCGGTCATCGAGTTGATGGACGCCGTGGATTCATGGATCCCCGATCCGGTTCGCGATGTCGATAAGCCGTTCTTGATGGCTATCGAAGACGTGTTCTCGATCAAGGGCCGCGGCACGGTTGTCACCGGTCGTGTGGAGCGCGGTTTGATCAAGGTCGGCGAAGACGTCGAAATCTTGGGTCTTCGCGAGCCGCGCAAGACGACGGTCACGGGCGTGGAAATGTTCCGCAAGTTGGTCGACCAGGGCCAAGCAGGCGACAACCTCGGCACCTTGTTGCGTGGTGTTGAAAAGGACGACGTCGAGCGCGGACAGGTTCTCTGCAAGCCCGGCTCCGTCAAGACGCACAAGAAGTTTGAAGGCGAAGTGTACGTCTTGAAGAAGGAAGAGGGCGGTCGTCATAAGCCGTTCTTCACCAACTACCGTCCGCAGTTCTACATGCGCACGACGGACGTCACGGGAACCATCACTCTTCCTGAAGAAGTGAAGATGGTCATGCCGGGCGACAACGTGAAGATTGTCGTTGAGCTCATCTCGCTCGTTGCTCTCGAAGAGAAGCAGCGCTTCGCGATTCGTGAAGGCGGCCGCACCGTCGGCGCCGGCATCGTCACGAAGATCCTCGAGTAATGGAACGTGAGCGCATCGCACTTGCATGCACGAAGTGCGGTGCGCGTAACTACCGAACGACCAAAGCCAAAAAAATCGGCGTCGACCAACAACGCCTAGCCTTGAAGAAGTTTTGTTCGACCTGCAAAGCGCACACGGAGCACAAAGAATCGAAATGAGTTAGCAAACTTGGCAGTTTCCCCGAGGCGCGAGCGCGCCCGGAGACGATTGAAGGAATGGGCTCTTGCCCATGACTGATTGAGTCGAGGACGTAAGCCGCGGATCGGGGAAACCGCCAAGTTTGCATGTGAAGGCCAGTAGCTCCAACGGTAGAGCAGCGGATTCCAAATCCGCGGGTTGTGGGTTCGAATCCCTCCTGGCCTGCTGAAGAAGTCGGCCCCCCGCAGGAAGTTAGTAGTCGAGCAGTCGGAAAGAACAAGCAGTCGGAAAGAACACGATGGACGCGGATCAACACAACGACGAACCGAACGAGAAGTCGCTAGACGAAGAGTCGCAAGAGGCATCCGCTCAGGATCTCTCGAACGAGGAAATCGCCGCTAGCAACGTTTCGATTGCTTCTGCATTTGGCGTAGAGCGCTACGTCCAAGGCGCGTTCTTGCTCGCCGCGGGCTTGTTCGTCTGGATCATCAACAAGACGGGTGTCTTGGTGTGGAATCAGTTCGGCGAGCCGAATACGTCGATCGTCATCGGCGCTGCGATCGTGCTCGGGGCGTTTGGCGCGTTTTTGCTATACCGCAACGAGAAGGTTAACCGGCTCGCGCACGAAGTTGGCACTGAGCTCTCCAAGGTAAGCTGGCCGACGCGCGCTGAAACGTCGACCTCGACGGTTGTTGTGATTGTGTTTTCGGTCGTCGCGGCCATCGCGATGGGCGTGTTCGATTCGGTTTGGTCGGCGGTTACCGATCTGATCTACGGAACGACGAAGGGTTAGGGCTCCGTATGACCGGCAAGAAGTGGTACGTCATCCAGGCTTATTCGGGTTACGAGGGCAAAGTTAAGCTCTCGCTCGAAGAGCGCATTAAGCAAAACGCGATGGAGCAGTACTTCGGCGAGATCCTGATCCCGAAGGAAAACGTGCAAGAGAACCGCGGCGGTTCCAAGCGCGTGACCAGCCGCAATTTCTACCCGGGATACATCTTCGTTTCGATGGATCTCAACGAGCGCACTTGGCATCTCGTCAAGGACACTCCGAAGGTCAGCGGCTTCGTGGGCGGACGTCATCCGACGCCGGTTCCGGATCCCGAGATCAACGTCATTGCTCAGCAGGTCGCCGAAGGCGCTGCCAAGCCGAAACCTCGCGTCGTGTTTGATGCAGGCGATCATGTACGCGTCGTCGACGGCGCGTTCGCGAATTTCACTGGAACAATCGAAGAAGTGAAGCCGGACAAGCAGAAGGTCCGCGTTCTCGTGTCCATCTTCGGACGCGCGACGCCGGTCGAGCTTGATTACGGACAGGTGGAGAAGACGGTATGAAAAAAATCACAGGCCAAATCAAGCTCCAGCTCCCCGCTGGCAAAGCAAACCCGTCTCCGCCGGTTGGTCCCGCGCTAGGTCAGCACGGCGTAAACATCATGGGCTTCTGCAAGGAGTTCAATGCGAAGACCCAGGGTCAAGACGGAATGATCATTCCGGTCGTGATCACGGTTTACTCCGATCGTTCGTTTACCTTCATCACGAAGACGCCGCCTGCGGCCATTCTGATCAAGAAGGAAATCGGCATGTCGCTTGGCAAAAAGCCGGGCTCGGGCTCGAAGCGTCCGAACAAAGACAAGGTCGGAAAGATCACCCAGGCGCAGATCAAGAAGATCGCCGAGATGAAAATCGTCGATATGAATGCTGCGTCGATCGAGACTGCCATGCACAGCATCGCGGGAACGGCGAAGTCGATGGGCGTGGAAATTGTAGATTGATGACCATCGTCGACTGAACACACTGATTTTGGCCGGAGGGTTGCGTTGCAACTCGATGGCTGTGGTTCTCCGGTGCGCGGAATGGTTCCGTTCATCGAAGAGGCTCCACACCACCCCTTGAGAACCACGGGTGGGAGACATGCTGGAAGTCCCAGCAGTTGACAGGAGGAACGATGAAAGCAGGAAAAAAGCGCAAAGCCGCAATCGAGCTCGTCGATGCAGCTAAGCGTTATTCCGTAGACGAAGCCTGCTCTCTCGTAAAGAAGACGGCATTCGCAAAGTTCGACGAGAGCGTCGACTTGGCAGTGCGTCTAGGCGTCAATCCGAAGCATGCGGACCAAATGGTTCGCGGCGCTCTCGTGTTGCCGCACGGCACCGGAAAAACAACCCGAGTGCTTGTCTTTGCGAAGGGCGAGAAAGCTGCGGAAGCGACCGCCGCCGGAGCCGACCATGTCGGTGCCGACGATCGAGTCGCAAAGGTAAACGAAGGCTGGTGCGAGTTCGACACGGTACTCGCTTCACCCGACATGATGGGTCAAGGAGGTCGCCTCGGTCGCGTGCTCGGTCCGCGTGGTCTCATGCCCAACCCGAAGGTTGGCACCGTGACTGCAGACGTTGCGAAAGCCGTACGTGAAGCGAAGGCCGGTAAGGTCGAGTTCCGCGTCGAAAAAGCAGGCGTCGTGCACGTTCCGGTTGGCAAGAAGTCTTTCGCTGACAACGCCCTTGCTGAAAACGTGCGCGAGCTTCTCGCTGCGCTCGTCAAGGCAAAGCCGTCGACCGCCAAAGGCGCCTACCTCCGTAGCATCACGATTTCCAGCACCATGGGCGCTGGCGTGAAGATCGACCCGATGTCGATCGCTAACGCGCAGGAGGAAGCATGAACGCGAACATGCAAACCAAGGTGAGCGAAGTAGCCGCTCTTCGCGAACAGTTCGCGAAGGCGACCGCAACGGTCGTCCTTGACTACACCGGCGTCGACGTCGAAATGGTTACGGCCCTTCGCGTTGAATTCCGTAAGGCAGGCGTGGGTTACCTCGTCGCCAAGAACACTCTCGTAAAGCAGGCGCTCAAGGGCACCGCTCTCGAGAACAACAAAGAGCTCTATGCATTCTTGAAGGGTCCGTCCGGACTTGCCTTCAGCTACGAAGATCCGAGTGCCGCTGCGAAAGTCATCAAGGCTTTCCGCAAGGCCGAAGAGAAAAACGAAAAGCTGAAGATCAAGTGTGGCGTCCTCGAGACCGCCGTAATGAATGGCGCCGCGGTCGAAGCGACCTTGGCAACCATGCCTGGCAAGAACGAAATCCGTTCGATGTTGCTCGCAACACTTCTTGCTCCGGCCCAGTCGTTGGTGCGTGTCTTGGCGGCTCCCGCTCAGAACCTCGCGTACGTGCTCTCTGCACAAGAGACCAAACTCAACAAGTAAGACAACAGATTAACCCGCTCGTAGCGGTTAGAAAATTTTGGAGAATCAATCATGGCATCTATGACGCAAGAACAATTGGTGACGGAGCTCAGCAGCTGGACGGTCCTCGAGGTTTCAGGCCTTGTGAAGGCACTCGAAGAGGCGTGGGGCGTTTCGGCAGCTCCGGTGGCAGTTGCCGGTGGTGGCGGCGGCGGAGCAGCAGCAGCTCCCGCAGCAGCAGAGCAGACGGAGTTCTCGGTCGAGCTCACGAGCTCGGGCGACAAGAAGATCAACGTCATTAAGGTCGTTCGCGAGATCACGCAGCTCGGCCTTGCCGAGGCGAAGACCCTCGTCGAAGCAGCTCCCAAGATGCTCAAGGAAGGCCTCTCGAAGGCTGAAGCTGACAATCTTAAGAAGCAGCTCGAAGAGGCAGGAGCGAAGGTCACTATTAAGTGAAGGCCGCCCGCCGCCCCTCCCGCACCCCCACCCAGCCACCCCGGCTTGGTGTGGATGCGGCGGGCTCAAAGCAGCTTAGGTGACTGCAAGTCACGGCGTGGGAGAGGTGTCTCCGGCGCTGTGACTTCACCTTTTTCTAAAGTTTTAGTTCTCTCGTTCTCGCAGTTTGTAGTTTGGTTTTTTTGAGCGCGCCTTTATCGCGCTCAGCTAGGAGTCTCGGACATGGCCTCGGCGATTCAGACAAACTTCCGGATTCGTCAGAGCTTCGGGAAGATCGCAAAGATCATCGATATCCCGAACCTGATCGATATCCAGAAGAAGTCTTACGAGAAGTTCCTTCAGTCAGATGTTCCGCCGCACGAGCGCGAAGACATCGGACTGCAAGGCGTCTTCCGCAGCGTCTTCCCGATCCGCGATTTCAACGGCACGAGCGAGCTCGTGTTCGTGGGTTACACACTTGAGCGTCCGAAGTACGACGTCGACGAATGCCGCCAGCGCGGCATGACGTTCGCGGCGCCGATCAAGGTGACGATCCAGCTCATCATTTACGATGCGCAGACCGAAGGCGCTGACCGCGCGGTTCGCGACATCAAGGAGCAGGAAGTTTACTTCGGTGAAATTCCGCTCATGACCGAGAACGGTACCTTCATCATCAATGGTACCGAGCGCGTCGTCGTCTCGCAGCTGCATCGCAGCCCGGGCGTCTTCTTCGATCACGACAAGGGCAAGACCCATTCGTCGGGCAAGCTCTTGTACCAAGCGCGCGTGATCCCGTACCGCGGTTCATGGCTCGACTTCGAGTTCGACCCGAAGGACCTCATCTATGTCCGCATCGATCGTCGTCGCAAGATGCACGCATCGGTCTTGCTCAAGGCCCTTGGCTACAGCACGCAGGACTTGCTCAACTTCTTCTACGACACCGAGACCATTTATCTCGAGGGCGGCAAGAAGTTCGCGAAGTCGATCGAATACGATTTGCTTCCCGGCCAGCGTTCGACGCGCGACATCAAGGTCGACGGCGAGGTCATCGTGCGCAAGAACCGCAAGTTCACGCGCGCCGCGATCCGCAAGCTTCGTGATGCGAAGCTCGACCGTCTCCCCCTCGATCTCGCTGAAGTTGTCGGCAAGGTTTCGGCCGAGGACGTCATCGACGAGGATACGGGCGAAGTCATTCTCGGCGTCAACGAAGAGGTCACCGAGGATAAGCTCGAGGCACTTCGCAAGGCCAAGATCGAAGAGTTCAAGGTTCTCTTCATCGACGGTTTGAACGTCGGCAGCTATCTGCGCGACACCCTCAACGCCGACAAGGTCGCGTCGCAAGATGACGCCATCCTCGAGATCTACCGCCGCCTGCGCCCGGGTGATCCGCCCACGCTCGAGACGGCTCGTACTCTCTTCAACAACTTGTTCTTCAACCCGGAGCGCTACGACCTCTCGAAGGTCG
>JADJQN010000002.1 GCA_016712745.1 Sandaracinaceae bacterium | reverse complement strand
GATGCCGCGAAGCCTGGAGCTCTTTGATGAGACGGTCTTGCAGTCTCCGATGCGCTTTCGTTCGACGCGCCCCTTGGCTGCGGGCGTGTTGGCGCAAATCACGTCGATATTCAGCTCGTACATAGCGCGTCCAATTGCGTGTAGCCGTCGCCCGCGCGTGCATCTCGCATTGACGCGAAAGACGCCGGCCTTGTCGCTGTAAAAAGTAGGGCTTTCCGTGCGCACGCACATAGCGCTCGGTCGCCGCGAAGTACTCGAATCGTCGATCTGGAGCGCACGAAGCGCAGCTCCATCAAACGACTTGCCGCGTCGTCGACGTAGACCAAGAGGGTGCAGCGCAGGGCGCGTCCTTCGAACCACTCATGGTCCGACCCGTCGATTTGCACCCAACTCAACTAAGCACGAGCGGCGACGACGCGGTGATTGGGCTGGCTTTCGCCGCTGCATGCGCGTACGCCAAAATCCTCCGAGGACATCCACGTGCGCGTCTCGACCGACACGATAACACCGCTGCTCGCGCAGCTTCTCGCAGGCTGGTCGGGCCAAAGTCGGCATAGCGTTTCGACAAGCGCGAGCACCCGCGCACGAACATCAGCGGCTAACTTATGATTGCTTGGTCGGCCACGTCGCTTGGAGGCGAGAGCCGCGGCCCCTGAACCGCGTACGCACGCTGCAGTCGCCGAACTTGCTGCAGACAGGTCAGTTGCAACATCTCCGCAGCGGCTCGCCGACAGCGAATGCTCCGAGAGCCGTGCCATCACCGCGCGCCCGGTCCAATCCCTTGGTGCTCATTGTCGTTGGTCCTTCCCTGACCGCTCCCCCGAGGCTGACATTTTACTTGGGAGAAACCGACATCTCTAAATGGGCCCATAAATCCGCTTCGCATAAAGGGCGGATATGTAAACTTGCTCTACGACCACATCAGACGGCCGAATCGAAGAACGCGCGTTTATGCTGGCTAGCCTCTCGCGATCGAACTCGCCCTCTGTGCGGATAACGCGAACGCCATCTCGCTCTTTGGTGACGTTCGTCGTGGTCGTCGTCACCGTGGCCGTTGTGACTGTCGCCGTTGTCATCGTGGCTGTTTCTAAGCACTGGCATCGCATGGCCGACAATGTCGTCCATTTTAGGCGCATCGAAATCAGTGAGCGTAGTCTCTCGACACGCGCGGTCGCAGATTGCTCTGCGCTCGGCATTTCATCGTAAACGACCTGCAAAACAAGGCTCGGTACATCTCCCGTAAATGATAGGTCAATGCCGTCGATCTTACCTCGGCGAGTCTCCATTTCGTCGCCGACGCGCATCGACACGCCGCGCCCAAGCTTCAGGAACGATAGCTCCTGCGTTACGGTCACCAGATCTTTGGCCGCGTGCATGACGCGAGCCACGATCGGTGAGGCCACGCCGTCGAG
Source organism: Sandaracinaceae bacterium (assembly GCA_016712745.1). Classification (GTDB taxonomy): domain Bacteria; phylum Myxococcota_A; class Polyangia; order Polyangiales; family JADJQN01; genus JADJQN01. Next base: position 43,212 of record JADJQN010000002.1, on the reverse strand, counting down.
AGAAAGACGCGCGCTTGTGTAGAGCCTTCGCTTGCGGGCTCAGTCTCACGTGCGAGAACTTCAGAAACGATGTCGTGGATCATTCGCTCAGGAGTTGTTGTCGAGTCCGACAAAGCGAATACCGAACTCTCCCATGCGCTGGCCGGAGTCTTGCGCCCACACGACTTCGCCACGTGCATGGATCTTCTCGCCCGTAGGGGATTCTGAAGCGACAGGACACGTGCGTGCCTGGTTTGAGCAAGTAGGCAGCGCGCATCGACACGCCGCGCGCACTTAGATTTACGCATTCTGCTTCGAAGTGATCTCCGGAGTCGTCATGCGAAAGTTCGATCAGTGCTTCGAGTGGAACTCGAATGGCGTCGTTCGACCTACGTTCAGCGGCTGTTCCCATGGACCCTCCCGGTCGCGGCGCCTCATTTGCGGGCTGAGGTGCTGGCCGACTCCTCACAGAACGGGCCGAAGAAATCCAATTTTCGACAAGTCCCGAAAATCGAGTCACATCCAACGCAGCGTTTTGGACAGGGACGAACCGAAGCGCGAGTCTCCTTAGGCATGGCGATTCGCCTTGTGGTGCGCGGCCCCTCCGGTACGGATGCGACAGCCGACATCGTGTTCGAATTCGATCAACAGCGAGTGGTGATCGGTCGCGGCACGGGGGCGGACGTACGTCTTCCGAAGGGCACCGTCAGTGAGCATCACGCGACGATCCGTCTCGACCCGAACGGTTTCGTGCTGGTGGACGAGTCGTCCACGAATGGCACCTATGTAGATGGAGTGCGACTTGTGCCCGGGCGCGCCAAGTCACTGCGCGAAGGTGATGTCATTCGCGTTTCAACATTTTTCGTCACTTTCCAAAAGACCGCCATGCCAGTCGATCAGGTGCCGTCGGTAGAGCGAACAGCAGCTCTTGCGCGACGCATGGTGCGCGAGCTTCTCGATCCAGCCGGCTACGCGCAGCAGCCGGCCGAGCTTGTTGTCACGGAGGGGCCCAATATCGGCGAGAAACTTGTGCTTCCGCCCGCGCCCGCACGCATGATGATTGGTCGCATTGAAACCGCAGATCTCTTACTGACCGATGCGGACTTATCGCGCGAGCATGCAGAAGTCATACGCGATAGTGAAGGCACCCTACTTCGCGACAACGAGAGCAAGAACGGCGTCTTCGTTAATGACAAGCGCATCCGCGAAAGCGCTTGCGCGATCGCGACGAAATTGTCATTGGAGCAACCTTACTCACTTACAACGATCCGGCGGAGGCCGCCGTGCGCGCTCTTGAAGGATCGCCTGATCTTGTCGCGCCTCCTGAGGAAGCTTCTCTCGTTCCAGCAGGTACCGCACCTGGTGCACCGGAACCCGCGCCCGTGCCCGAACCCGCCACGCCTGCGCTGCCGGCCGCACGCATCATTGGTGCAACGCCGAAGCGTAAATCGATGAACGGCGACACATTCATCTACGTGTTCGCTGGCGTGGTTTTGCTGGCAAGCGCGATCGCCCTCTTCATCTTGCTGCGCGCACGCTAGGCGCTCGATTTGATAGCGAGCGTTCGAGCTACTACCCTTGTGCGTATGTGCGTGGTGATGCCCCCGCGGTCGACACCACTTGCGATCTTCCGTAGTCGAAGGTCTCGCAAACACCGTTCGCTCACATCGCGTATTAGCGATGAAAGGTGCAGGTGCCCATTGCGTCACATTGCCGGTGTGCGCCGCAAGGAGTGCCGTCTGCTGCGTAGTCACCATCGCGCGTGACGCAGGTGCCGACGCTACTTACAGCACCGTTCAAGCAGTTGGCGACACAATCCTGCATCGGAGATGCGCATGTTGTTTGGAGGAACAGAGACCCATCAGATAGCTCTGCACACACGCTGTCCGCATCACAACTTGATTCCACACAATCCATGTGATCCAAACGACACGCTGTGCCGGCAGACGCTCCGCCGCTCGCGCAGGCGGGCACCGCCAAACTCTGAGCAGCTTACGCAGGTCGCAACACCGCTTGTGCAGTCGACTCTGCCGGATCCGCAATCACCGAACGCGCAATCGTAGCCGTGGTTGCACACCGAGCAAGCACCAGCCGGTGTGCACACTTTACCGTCGCCGCACTCTGTTCCGGGCGCAAGAAGCATGTCGGGTCCAAGACTGTTGCAAAGACCGGAAGCGCAATCGAATACGCCCATTTCACAGCTATCTTCAAGCACGCAAGCGGCGCCGTCTTCGCAACTTGTGACGCAGGTTCCCGAAGCGTCGCACTCTCGATAAACGCCACACGAAGTGCCTGGCGCAAGCAATGTTGTCGGCGCGCAAACCGGTGTCGCTTCGCCGCAATCCCACATTCCTGCTTGGCAGCTCATCTCACTTGGACGGCAGAAGGTGCCGCATACGGGTCCCGCGTCCACGCCTGCGTCGGGGACGCCAGCATCAGAGTCCGCATCCGAGAGCTCCGCATCTACTTCCGCGTCGGATGTGCCTGCGTCGGATGTGCCTGCGTCGGACATGCCTCCGTCCATCACTTCGAGCGGCGTGCATCCTCCTTCGAGATCGGGGTTGCACCATTGATTCGCGCACGTGTCAGCAACTTGTGTCGGCGTGCAGACGCCTGACACGCACTCATTGCTCGCACAGGCTGCCACAGGGTCTGTGCAGTCAGTCGCATCAATGCAAAAGAGAACTGACGGGCAGTACATGCGCGTCGCGTTGTCGGCCGGATTGCAGCGCGGATCGACACAGTGGCCGGAGAGGCACTCGGTATATTCAGCCGAACCACCAGGCTCGGGGCAGGTGATCACTGACGACAAACAATCGCGCGTCAAATACACGCGCAAGACGTACGAGCCCGAATAGACGATCTGGGTGCGTCGCTCGATGAGGATTTGTCCGTTAGGCCGATAGAGATGCACCCACACGGTGTAGGTGCCATTGGGAAGCAACGGGAATGTGGCGACCGATTTACCTTGCGCGAACTCGCGGCCAAATACGGCTGGCACGCGTAAGGGCACGATGGTTCCCGAAGTGGTTCCCGTCCCAGGAAAAACTTCCGTGAGCACAGACGCGAACTCCGGCCCAGGAACAAGGCCCGTCACTACCTGCACTTCGAGTGCGGGTTCGCTCTTCTTCGCGCAAGCCGAAATGCAAAATAGAAGGACTGAAACAGCAACAGCAATGCGCTTAGTCATGGGCTCTAAGTACAGCGCATGACGACACCGCGCGCAAGATCAGACGATGTTACGAAGGCGTACCGCAATCGTCCGAGCAGCTCGTCTGCGTCTCGCCGCCGTTGCACGTTGCATCGCCACAACTTGCGACGCAATCGAACGCGCAGTTGCTCGTCGTTTCGGCGGGTCCCTCGCAGCTAAAATCGCCACAGGTGCTAAGCGGGGACACGCAGTCTGCGGCGCACGAACTCGCCGTCTCACCCGTGCGGCACGCGCCGTCCCCACAGATCAGCACTTCGCAATCGCGAGCGCATGAAGCATGGGTTTCGCTTCCGTTGCACACAGTGTCTCCGCACACTGCGGAGGCTGCCGCGCAATCCGCTGGGCATGCGTAGTCGTCTTCCGGTGCCTCACATCGTCCGTTGCCGCACGCGATCGTCGAACCTTCGCAATCCGTAGCGCAAGATGCTGTCGATTCACTGCTCTGACAAATGCCGTCTCCACATGCGACAACAGGCACCGTCACCGCAACGGCGTGTATCGACAGCGGAGCCAGAAAACGTCCCGCGAGTGCGGCCGCTTCACTGCGCGAAGTTTCGTAGTCGGCGTAGCGTGTGAACCGATGAGTTCGCAAGAAGAAGGAACTCGACCCACGGACTGGTCGCGGATCGGTAGCAGGGATCATGCTCGCGATGATCGGACCGCTCACGCCGATCGCGGCATCATCGCCCGTACATTGCGGCTCTGTCACGGCTGGATCTTCGTCGAGATAGTAGCTCGACATGGAGAGGCCGGTAATGTTTGTTTCGAATTGCAAAGCATGCGTGAGGCTTCCCTGCGTCCCGCTCACGACTTCGTACTCGAGCGCGCCAGGAACATATTCGTCTGCGTTGCCATCAATGGACAGGTCGTCATTCACGCTATCGGAGTAGCTCATTCCTTTGGCAGCGTCCGAGTAGTCGATCAAATCCATGACGCCGCCGATTTGGTGAACGCGCAGCCGCATCTCGATCTCTTCGCTGCGTTCGTAGAAGCGATAGATACCTTCAGTTATAGGTCCGCTGTTGCTTCCAAGGTGGTCGCGAATAGCGCGCACAGGCCCGTCTATATTCGCAACGTACGCGCCTTCCCCCGACGCGAACGTTGCCACGCTGCGAGAGCAGACCCCCGGTGCGAACTGCACGTTGTGCATCTCGATGAGGTTCGGGCCTGGCACGCCATCGTGAATGAGGCTGACTCCGTCGCTGATCCAGCGCGAAGAAAAGTGTCTCGTGTACGAAGCGGCGGTCACCGTTGAATTTTCGGGATTTGCGAACTCCGTGCCGTTGTCGTCGATGCCTCGAAAGTCGTACGTCGTCCGGTAATCGCCGCTCGTCAGCCCAAAGTCGTAGGTCACGTAGTCGCCGGTACTGCGGGTCGTTGCATGCGAGCTATCGCGAAAGGCGAAGACGTATCCAGCCGCTGTTCCGTCGCGAACGGCGAAGCGCACTACAAAGTCTGCGTCTACGCCGGCTGGCGGGACGGTCGACGTCGGATTGCCACCGAAGTCCTTCACCATCAGAGCGATTTCATCGTCCTCGTCAACGCGCGGATTCGGGTCACTTCCTGTAAACGTATTTCCATCTGCGTAGACGAGGCCGGCGGTCGTCGAGTCGTTCTGCACGCATGATCCGCAAGTTCCGTAGATCTCATGAAAGAGAACGGAGCGGCGCTCGTCGATTTGAAACGGAACTGCCTCCCACGCATCCGCGTGCCAGCGAAAAAACACGAGCTCGTCGGTGGCGACGCCCGACACCGCGCGGAGGTTGTCGCCGGTGATCACGACGGGGAACTCGTCATGATCGACGATGGTGCTTTCAGCGAGAGGTCCTGCGTCCTCGAATCCAGCGTCGGGGGCCACGACTATCGCATCCGTTATTGTGAGATCGAGAACGGTTCCCGCGTCGGCGACCTCAGTTGAGGGCGAGGACGAGCAAGCACCGATCGTCAGGACGATCGCGAAGAGCGAAATTTGTTGGTGGCGCATCGCCCGAGCATATCTGAAGACGAATCGTGCACAAAATGCGATTCCTGGAGGCTCGCGCCAAGAAGCTGCACGCCTCCATTCGTGCAACGGGCTGGTTTGAATCGCTCACGGCCTCGCCTACGGAACGGTGGCGCGAAAGATATCCCGTTGGCCGTTGATGTCTCCGGCAACTAAGTCCGACACGTAAGAGTGGTAGGCGCAGTACGTCCCCGACGCCGAAAGCGTCGGCTGCCAGAATTGCCCGGAGACACCTGCGCCGCTGCCCCCAGTCGTGTTGAGGCTCACTGGATACGTGAGGCCGGTCGCAACGTGATAGGCGAAAACGTCCCAGGTACCGTTCGTGTCGCCATCGTACAGATTCGATGCGGGGCTGGTAAACGCCACAGTCGATCCGTCGCGACTGACGAGCGCGTTATAAGTGAGATCGTTCGCTTGGACGCCGCTTGAGTTTACGCTCACTCGTATCGTTGTGTTCAACACAGTGTCGCGTAAAAACGCATCGCGGACGCCGTTCGTGTCCCCTGCGACAAGATTGGTGGAGGTCGAAGTAAACGCGACAAAACGTCCGTCTGCCGAGAGCGCAACTCCGTTGCCACCCGCAGTATCTCCATTTCCTTCTGCGCCGGCTGTGGAAACGCTCGCGCGCACGACCGTGTTCGTCATTGTGTCTCGCAGAAATACATCAATGAATCCGTTCGAATCTCCCGCGACCGCGTTGCTCGCGACTGTTTGGAATAGGACGTAGCGTCCGTCGCCGCTGATGCCGCCTGAGTTGGTCACTCCGCTGGCGCCGTTCAACTGCACTCCGCCGTCGCCAAGACTCACCCGGGCGGTCGCCCCGGTCATCTGATCGTAGGTGAACATGTCGGAGATGCCGTTGGTGTCGCCCGCGACAAGATTCGAGGCTAGTGACATGAACGCAACGTAGCGATTGTCGTCGGTGAAGTAGACGGAGCCGTTCGAAAAGCCGTTGCCTTGCGTGCCCATGCTGTTCACGCTGATGCGCGTGGTTACGCCCGTCATCGTGTCGTGAATGAAATTGTCGGATTTCGCGTTGGTGTCTCCCGCGACGAGGTTGGTGGCGTCGGAGTAGAACGCTACGTACCGCCCGTCCTGAGAAATGCCTGCGACCCTGGAAATAGCATTGGCCTGCACGCCGAGCGAGCTGACATTCACTCGAACGGTCGTGTTCAACATCGTGTCGCGCAGGAACACGTCGAAGACAACATTGGTGTCGGACGCGACGAGATTTGTGGCCGCAGACTCGAACGCAATGTATCGGCCATCAGAGGAGATAAACGGGTGCTGTGAATCCCCGTTCGTTTCGGCGCCGCCCGTGCTGAGATCGATGCGGATGTGTGGGATCAGATCATCGTTACTGTTGGTCACCGTCGGATTCGGAAGAACGAGCCCATTGAAGGACGGGTCAGAGCTCGCAGTACTGCCTGTGATGATTGAGTACAGAACGTGCCCGTCGGGAATCGCGTCATCCACGCCTGTAATGGTGGCGGTCTGAGCGACGTTCCAGTTTCCAGAGGTGAACGTCATGCTCGCAGGACTCACCGTTCCTTCAGTGGCGTCGCTGGTCGCAAGCGAAACGGTCACGTCCGAGGCCGGTCCGCCAGTCAGCACGATTGTAAAGGTCGCAGTGCCGCCCGCTTCAGTGGTGATAAGCCCGCTCGTGGGTGACACGGTGGCGCCCGGAGTGCCATCGTCGTCGCCGTTAGTGAGCGAGACGTCGGCGACGGTGAGTCCAGAGTACGTGACATCAATACTCACGCTCGCACCGGTGACAATCGAATATGCGATGAAGCCGTCGATGATTGCGTCATCCACGCCGGTCACTGTGACCGTCTGAGGGGTGTCCCAATTCAGGCTGGTGAACGTCACGGACGCGGGCGCGACGGTGCCTTCCGTGAGATCACTGCTCGTCAGCGAAATAGTCACGTCGGCCGCGGGCTGCGAAGTGAGCACGAGGGTAAAGCTCGCCATGCCGCCTGCTTCGGTGGTCGTGAGGCCCGATGTGGGACTGACGACAATGCCCGCGCTTTCGTTGTCGATGTTCGTGAGCTCAACTTGTTGGTCGGCAATTGCGGCATACATTGGATCCGCACTCGAGGACACATGCACGACGACGTCGTACGTTTGGTTCCCGTCTGCGACCGCGTCGTCCGCACCGGTCACTGTGATGGTCTGCGCTACGTTCCAATTGCTCGACGTGAACATCACACTGATCGGAAGTACGGTTCCCTCGCCCACGTCGGTGCTCGTGAGGCTCAACACGACATCCGCGATAGGCTCTGAGCGAAGCACAACAGCAAATGAGTCGCTGCCGCCGGCTTCCGTTGTTACCAAGCCGGAGGTTCGCGACACATCCACGCCCACTGACTCGTTGTCTGCGTTGGTGACGCTGACGCTCGGCGCTGCGAGACCGTTGTAAGCGCCGTCGGTGCTTGTCGCAGGACCGATCGCGATCGAATACGGGTGGTCGCCGTCCGCGATCGAATCATCCACGCCTGTCACCGTAACGGTCTGAGGAACATTCCAGTTGCTCATGGTGAATACCGCCGTTGCGGACGAGACGGTGCCTTCGGATAGATCGCTGCTCACGATGGGAAGCGTGACGGCAGCGAGAGGCTGCGACTGAAGCACGATGGTAAATGTCGCGGCGCCGCCGACTTCCGACGTCAGCAAGCCCGAAGTCGGCGATACAAGCACACCGGCTGCGTCGTCGTCTAGATTCACGCCGGTGACGTGCGGCACAGGAAGTCCGCCATAGTTCGCATCCGTACTGCTTGCATCGCTGGCTACAATCGTAAACGACGCATCTCCATCCGCGATGGCGTCGTCCACGCCGGTCACCGTGATCGTTTGCTCGACGTCCCAGTTGAGCTGCGTGAACGTCAGCAGGTTCGGAGAGACAGTCGCTTCGCTCAACATCTCGCTCATCAGCGAGAACACAACATTGGCAGTCGGTGGCGTGCTCAAGCGAATCGTGAACGAATCGGTGCCACCTGCTTCCGTCGTTACGAGACCACTGGTCGGTGTCACGATCACCGCAGGCAATGTTGCGTCGCCTGCGTCTCCCGCATCTCCCGCATCTCCCGCATCGACGTCCGGGGCGTCGGATTGCATGTCAACGGCGTTCATATCAACGGAGCTCATGTCAGCGGACATCGGAGAATCAATTCCCATGTCGTTCATTACGTCCGCATCGTCATGCGCTGCAACCGGATCAAAGCCAAAGCGCCCGCATCCCACGAGCGCCAGCACCGCGAACCACGACCCGATGCGCATTTGTTTCGGCATGAAAACGCCCTCCGGAAAACCGGCTGCATAGCCTAATGGGCACGCTAGCACAGCGTCCTTCCGTGGATACGAATTTCAGGCCGCCCTGAAGCCGTGCGTTTCATCTTTCACGACACGCCACGCATGTCGTCCGACTCGAAGTGGGAGTACACCGCGCTGGTGCTTGGACCGACGTTAGCTCAAACGGTGAAGAAAGAGAGCGCGCTGCAAGAGGATGCCGCGCGCTTTGGGATCAGCATCGGTCGTCGTGCAGGATCGACGTTCCTGCGGCGTTGGCCATGCAACCGTTTTGGTAAGTTACGCCGTCGCAGCCACATACGTAGTGAAGCTCGCGAGTGCAGATCTCAGGGATCTGTGCGCAGGTTCCGCTCGCATCGGCGAAGCCACACATCGCAGCCTCGTCGAAATCGCAGAACTCACCACGACCGCAGGTAGCACGAAGGCGTCCGCCGCAGGCGACAGGAGCTGGCTCACATTGACCTGCATGCTGGACTGACGTTCCGGCAGCGTTGGCCATGCAGCCGTTCTGGTAGCTGACGCCGTCGCATCCGCAGACCCACGAAAGCTCTTTGGTGCAGCCGTCCGACGGGATCGCAGCGCAGGTTCCTGTGGCATCCGCGAAGCCGCAGATCGCCGCCTCTTCAAACTTGCAGAATTGGCCTTCAGCGCAGGTGTTACCAAGACGTGCTCCGCATGCGACGGGAGCCGGGCACTCGCGCAGTTCCCAACCGCAAGAGGCACCGTCTTCGCGCAAGCAACGGCCGGTGTTGCCACCAAGGCTGCCGTCCTCGCACATGATTAGAGGAGCGCGAAGGGGAGGTCCGCAGAGCTCAACGTCGCAGGTCTCGGGAAGCGTCGGGACGCAGTGCGATTCGCAGGGCAAGGCACATCGGAGATAACGGCAGTGCGATTGAGGACCACACATGTCTTCGGAGCTACATGCGGGATGACATTGCACGCCGTCGCAATCAAGCGACAGAGTGAAATCGCCAGCGCGGCCCGCGTATTCGCGGACGATGATCAAATAGGTGCCGGCGGTGCGAATGCGGCGCGTGATGAGAGAGTCGAGACCTGGACCGCCATCGTCGTTCACAGCGATCGCAGTGTGACGCGACCAACTCTCGCTGCGTGCGGGTCCATATAGGTAAACAACAGGATCATTACGATGGCCTTGAACGTTGATCGTGAGATCCGTTCCAGCACCCGCGGTGAAGAGATAGCCTGCGTAACTGCCATCCGCTGCGTACGCAGCTTCTACCGGAACGGAAAACTCAACCTCACCGCGCAGCTGCAGCCTTCGCGTAAATCCGTCCGCGGCTTCGTCGGCTTCCGCGAAGACGAGAGCTTCGGGGTCGGCCTTGTCGCTGACGTCCACGTTGGCAGCGCAAGCGCTCATCAGGCAGGTAAGAATGGCAACAGAATGGCGTGTACGCATCGCGCGGTGCTCCGTAGATGAATGGAATTTGCCCTTATTTACTCAAGAACCAGGCCAGCTCTTAATGGCGATTCTATTGGGGAAAATGGATGCCCGGCCGCCTCAGGCCGGCGGATCTAGTAGCCAGATCGAGGATCGATTTGCCCCAGGCTTAGGTGTCGGGCTCGAGCCGGCTGCTGCTCGTGAGTGCCATTCGCGATCACGAATATCAAAGCACTGAAATGCAGTTCGCGAACGGCTACTAATACAAATACACCGCGCCTGCACCCGAGGCTGAGTTGTCGGCTGGGTTGCCATCGATTGCGGTGGCGTTGCTGCTCTCACCGTATGCGCCGACCGCGAGCGTATTGCCGTCCGCCGACATCGCAACGCAGTTGCCGAAGTAGTCATTCGTCCCCGAGTTCGAGGCTTTGACGTAGTCCTGCTGGGTCCACACCGAGCCCACGCGCGTGAAGACGTACGCCGCGCCTGCATACGCGACGGAGCCGTCAGTTTGGTTGCCGTTGATACCGGTGGCGTTGCTGCTCTCACCGTCTGCCCCGACCGCGAGCGTGTTGCCGTCTGAGGACAAGGCCACGGATCGACCGAAGTCGTCGTTCGCACCGGAGTTTGAGGCTTTGATGTAGTCATGTTGGACCCACACGGAGCCTGCACGCGTGAAGACGTATACCGCGCCTGCGTTTGCTGCTGAGTTGTCAGTTTGGTTGCCGCCGATGCCGGTGGCGTTGCTGGCCTCACCGCTTGCCCCGACCGCGAGGGTGTTGCCATCGGACGACAAAGCGAGGGACGCGCCGAACCAGTCGCTCGCATCGGTGTTCGAGGCTTTGGCGTAGGCCTGTTGGGTCCACACTGAGCCTTCGCGTGCGAAGACGTAGACCGCGCCTGCCGTTGGTGCAGAGTTGTCGCTTTGATTGCCATCAATGCCGATGGCATTGCTATCCTCCCAGCCCGATGCAACTGCGAGCGTGTTGCCGTCCGAGGACAGTGCGAGGGCGTTGCCAAATATGTCGCCTCCCCCGGTGTTCGAGGCTTTGATGTAAGCCTGCTGAGTCCACGTTGAGCCCGCGCGCGTGAGGACGTATGCAGCTCCAGCGCTCGCGGCAGCGTTGTCCGCTTGGTTGCCGTCGATACCGGTGGCACTACTGGCCTCGCTGCTCGCGCCGACCGCAAGCGTGTTTCCATCCGACGACAACGCGACGAACCGCCCGAAGCCATCGCCCCCCCCGGTGTTGGATGCCTTGATGTACGCCTCCTGCGTCCAAGCCGAACCCGCGCGCGTAAAAACGTATGTTGCCCCGGCGTTCGCCGCGGAGGCGTCGGCCTGGTTGCCGTTGATGCCCGTGGCGTTGCTGCGCTCACCATTTGCGCCGACCGCGAGCGTGTTGCCATCCGAAGACAAAGAGACGGATTGGCCGAAGTTAGCGTACGTACCCGTGTTCGATGCTTTGATGTACGCCTCTTGGCTCCACACTGAGCCCGCACGCGTGAAGATGTACACGGCGCCGGCATACGCAAGGGAGTTGTCGGATTGGTTGCCATCGATGCCCGTGGCGTTGCTGCGCTCGTTGTATGCCCCGACCGCGAGCGTGTTGCTGTCGGCGGACAATGCGACAGTGTATCCAAAGCTGTCGGAAGCTCCTGTGTTCGATGCCTTGATATAGCTGACGGGCCGATTCGTCACCGACACATCGGCAACCACCTGACCATTGTAGTCAGCGTCTGCACTCACGGCGTTTCCGGTGACGATCGTGTATGCGACATCCCCATCCAAAATGAAATCGTTCACGCCGCTCACCGTGACAGTCTGTGGAGTGGACCAGTTCATCGTGGTGAAAGTCACGCTGGCAGGAGCGACAGTGCCTTCCGCCGTGTTGCTGCTCATCAACGAAATGCTCACGCTCGCGGTCGGCTGCGACGTCAAAACGACGTTGAAGGCGGAAGTCCCACCCGCTTCGTTGGTGACGAGCCCGCTCGTCGGAGTCACCGTGACACCTATGACGTCGTCGTCGGTGTTGGTCACGGCGACGTCGCTCGGGTTGATGCCGTTGTAGTCGGAGTCGGCGCTTACCGCCGCATCCGTGACGATTGCGTATGCAACATCCCCATCCAAAACGAAATCATCGGCGCCGGTAACAGTGACCATTTGCGGCGTTGACCAGTTCATCGCAGTAAACGTGAGCGACATCGGCGACGCTGTTCCTTCGAGAGGCGTGTCGGACGCTAACGCAATACTCACATCGGACGTCGGCTGCGAGGTGAGCACAATGTCGAAGCTCGCCGTGCCGCCTGCCTCCGTCGTTGTCAGACCCGACGTTGGAGTTACGGTGATGCCGGCGCTGTCGTCGTCGCTATTGCTGCCGCTTACATCGGGCACGTCGATGTCGTTGTAGCCAGCGTCACTGCTCGCGGTTGCGCCAGTGAGAATCGTGTACGTCTGTGCGCCATCTTGGATCGCGTCGTCGACGCCTGTGACCGTGACCGTCTGGGCTGTGGCGTAGTTCTCCGGCGTGAAGGTGAGCACCGCGGGAGAAACAGTCGCTTCGAGAAGGTTGTCGCTCGCGAGCGCGATCGTTACGTCAGAGCTTGGCGCTGAGGTGAGTGTCACCGTGAAAGTGTCGGTCGTGCCCGACTCATTTGTCATCAGACCGCCTGTGCGCGAGAGCACGACTCCCGGCGAATCGTTATCGATGTTGGAGACGCTCACATCGTCGGCATCGAGTCCGTTGTAATCGGCGTCGTCACTCACGGCGGGCGCCGTGACGATGGTGTACGCGATATTTCCATCGGCGATGGCGTCGTCGACGCCCGTTACGACGAAGACGTACTCTGCATCCCAATCATCCGGCGTGAGCACCACACGCGCGGGTGCAACGACGCCTTCGCTCACATCGCTGCTCGACAAGTCGATGGTGACGTTCGCGCTCGGGCGTGTCGCAAGGCGTATCGAGAACATCGCGGACGTACCGGATTCGCTCGTGACAAGACCCGCGGTCGGCGTGACAAGAATACCGGGCGTGCCTGTGCTTGGTACTACGCACTGCGCCTCGCTATCACACACGCGTCCGACATCGCAGACGTGCCCTGCGGGTCGATTGAGTAGGTCATCGCAGAAGGGCGCGGACATGTCTGCGCAGTTCCAGTAGCCGAAGCGACAGACCTCGCCTGGCGCTACACAAATTGTTCCACATGCAATGCCGCTGCCGGGCATCGGCATCAACGGCACGCATCCAGCACCAACGTCGGGGTTGCACCACTCGTCCGGTCCGCAACTCGCTCCAAGCCTGTTTGGGGTGCACACGCCTTCCACGCATGCTTGCTCAGCGCACTCGGCGACGTCGCCGCATTGTGATGTGTCGTTGCAGAAGAGAACGTCGGGGCAATACGTGGGCGTCGCGGGCGAGCAGCGCTCATCGACACAGCGTCCCTCTAAGCATGTGTTGAGCTCTGCCGAGCCCCCCGGTGCGGGACATTCAACGCCCACGCAATCACGGGTGATGTGCACCGGCAACACCGTATCGCCGGAGAGCGTGACGGCCATCGTGCGCTCAACGAGAAAAGTTCCATTCGGACGCAGAAGGCGCACACGCACGCGATACGCACCATCTGCGAGATTAAAAGAAGCGACGCGCTGTCCGTGTGCGTAGTCCATTCCGAAACGTGCGATCGCCTCGTTCTGCTCGAGAGCGTGCGCCGCATGCCCCGCCGCCGGTGCGTCGAGCAGCTGCGTCTGAACGATGCGGAACTCAGGACCCGGCACCAAGCCTGTGATCACGTTGATCTGCAGCGTCGCGGGCGTGTCGCTGCATGCGCCAAGAAGAAAGAGAACACCGAAGAGACCAACGCGGCGCAATGGATTCATTATCACCAACCGTTTCACATCAGTCCAGCTTTGTCAGGCGCGTGGTGTTCGGCCAACACTCCCGCACGTCGACCTCAAAGGAAAACTGGCCCTTTGTGCGAGCGCGAATTCAGCGTCGTACGCGTCGGCGCTACCGCTAGTAGACGTACACCGCGCCTGCACCTGATGCGGAGTTGTCTGCTTGGTTGCCGTTGATGCCGGTGGCGTTGCTGCTTTCCCCGATTGCCGCGACCGCGAGGGTGGCGCCGTCCGAGGACAGCGCCACGGACCACCCAAAGTTGTCGCCTATCTCCGTGTTCGACGCTTTCACGTAGGCGTGTTGGGTCCACACCGAACCCGCGCGCGTGAAGACGTACACAGCGCCCGCATTCGGAGCAAAGTTGTTGGTTTGGTTGCCGCCGATGCTGGTGGCGTTGCTCTCCTCCCCGAAAGCTCCGACTGCGAGCGTGTTGCCGTCCGAAGACAAGGCGACGGAGTGGCCGAAGTAGTCGGTCGCGTCCGTGTTCGAAGCTTTGACGTATGCCTGCTGGCTCCATACTGAGCCCGCGCGCGTGAAGACGTATACAGCGCCCGCATTCGCGACGGAGTTATCGGCCTGGTTGCCGTCGATGCCGGTGGCATTGCTTCGCTCAGTGCGTGCCCCGACCGCGAGCGAGTTGCCATCCGAGGACAAAGCGACGGAGAAGCCGAAGCCGTCGAGCGCCCCAGGGTTCGAGGCCTTAATGTACGCCTGCTGGCTCCACACCGTGCCGGCGCGCGTGAAGACGTACGTAGCGCCCGCACCGGAAACAGAGTTGTCGGCTTGGCTGCCGCCGATCCCGGTGGCGTTGCTGCCCTCATACCAAGCGCCGACCGCGAGCGTGGCGCCGTCTGAAGACAAGTCGAGGGAAATGCCAAAAGAGTCGTTCGCGTCGGTGTTCGAGGCTTTGATGTACGCCTGTTGGGTCCACATCGAGCCTGCGCGCGTGAAGACGTACACTGCCCCTGCACTCCCGGCAGAGTTGTTGGCTTGGGTGCCGTTGATGCCAGTGGCGTTGCTGCCTTCATAGAGCGCCCCGACTGCGAGTCTGCCCCCGTCCGACGACAACGCCAGGGAGCGACCGAACTGGTCAGCCACGTCAGAGTTCGAGGCTTTGACGTACGCCTGTTGGGTCCATGCCGAGCCTGCGCGTGTGAGCACGTACACTGCGCCTGCAGAATTGGCAGAGTTGTTGGTTTGGTTGCCGCCGATGCCTGTGGCGTTGCTAGCCTCGTTCGGCGCCCCGACCGCGAGCGTGTTGCCGTCCGCGGACAGGGCGACGGAGATGCCGAAGTAATCGCTCATCCCAGTGTTCGAGGCTTTGATGTACGCCTCCTGCGTCCACGCCGAGCCAGTGCGCGCGAAGATGTACACAGCCCCTGCACCTTCGGCCGAATTGTTGGCTTGGCCGCCGCCGATGCCGGTGGCGTTGCTGCCCTCTTGGTAAGCGCCGACCGCGAGCGTGTTGCCGTCCGAAGACAGCGCTACAGCCGAGCCGAAGGCGTCGCCCATCCCGCTGTTCGACGCTTTGATATAGTTGACGCCTTGATTGGTCGCCGTGACATCTGCGACCACCCAACCACTGTACCGAGCGTCGGCACTCACGGCGTTTCCGGTGACGATGGTGTATGCGACGTCCCCGTCCATCACGAAATCGTTCACGCCGGTGATCGTGACCGTCTGCGGCATGGACCAATTTGCGGTGGTGAAGGTCACGTTCATCGGAGAGACCGTGCCCTCAGTTGTGTCGCTGCTCATCAGCGAAATGCTCACGTTGTCCGTCGGTTCGGAAGTGAGCACGAGGGTGAAGGTCGCCGTGCCCCCGGCTTCAGTGGTCCTGAGGCCGGACGTGGGACTGACGGTGACATCGACGTCGTTGTCGTTGTTGGTTACCGACACATTGGAGACCACGCGACCACTGTAGCCGGTGTCGGCGCTCACGGCGTTTCCCGTGATGATCGTGTATGCAACGTCTCCATCTACAACGAAATCGTTCACGCCAGTCACCGTGACCGTTTGCGGCATCGACCAATTCACCGAAGTAAAGGTCACGCTTGCCGGAGACACAGTGCCCTCCAGCGTGTTGCTGCTGATCAATGAAACGCTCACGCTGGCTGTCGGCTGCGACGTAAGAACGATCGTGAAGGTCGCCGTGCCGCCTGCTTCAGTCGTCGTGAGGCCAGACGTGGGACTGACGGTGACACCTGGGCTTTCGTTGTCGGTATTGATCACTGATACATCGGCGACCGCGAGACCGCTGTAGGCAAGATCGGTACTCACCGCGGCACCTGTCACGATCGTGTATGCAACGCTGCCGTCCGCGACCAAATCGTCCACGCCCGTCACAGTGACCGTCTGCGGCATGTTCCAGTTTCCTGATGTGAAGGTCACGCTGGCCGGAGAAACGGTGCCCTCCATCGAGTTTCCGCTCACCAATGAGATGCTGACGTTTGCCGTCGGCATGGCGGTCAGCGCCATCGTGAAGCTTGCCGTACCGCCCAGTTCGGTTGTGACAAGACCCGAAGTTGGTGAAACCGAAACCGCTGCGAAGTCGTTGTCCAGGTTAGTAAGCGAGACGTCAGCGACGATCAAGCTGCTGTACCCCATGTCCGTGCTGACAGCGTTTCCGGTCACAATGCTGTAGGCGATGTTCCCGTCCACAAGAGCGTCGTTCACACCCGTCACGACGACCGTCTGCGGCACGCTCCAGTTTCCGGACGTGAAGGTCAGACCAGCGAGCGAAATGGTGCCTTCGCTCGTGTCGGAGCTCATCAACGAGATGCTGACGTTTGCGCTCGGCTGCGAAGTCAGACGCACCGTGAATGAAGCGGTGCCGCCTGATTCGCTCGTCGTGAGTCCCGCAACGGGCGACACCAAAACGGATGCTGTATCGTTGTCGAGATTCGTCACCGTCACGTCGGATGAGTCCATCCCACTATACGTGAGGTCCGTGCTAACCGCGGCCGCCGTCACAATGTGGTACTCGCGCGCGCCGTCTGCAACGAAATCATTCACACCCGTGACGGTCACTATGCGAGCGCCATACGTGAGAGGCGTAAACGTGTAGCTTGCTGGAGAGACTGTGCCCTCCGAAAGCAAGTCCGAGCTAAACGAAATCGTCACCGACGATGTCGGCGGCGTGTTCAACGCAACCGAGAACGTCGCCGTGCCGCCGGCTTCCGTCGTGACAAGGCCCGTCATGGGACTGACGGTGATCCCAGGCGTGTCGTCGTCGATATTCGTGTAAGCGACGCTCTGCGGCGCAAGTGCCATGTAGTCTGCATCCGCGGTGGCTGCGATCGTGAAGGTCACGTTGTAGTCGATGTTGCCATCCGCGAGCGCATCGTCGACGCCAGTCACCGTCACCGTGCGCGGCGTATTCCAATTGGCGGGAGAGAAACTTAGGAAGATGGGCGACACCGTTCCTTCTGAAGTGTCGCTGCTGGTGATAGTAACGTTCACCGATGCTGTCGGCTGCGAACTCAGCGTGACCGTCACGGTGTCGGACGTTCCCACTTCGCTCGTCAGTCCAGTCAATGCGGCGACGTTAAAGCCCGCAGAATCGTCGTCGATGTTGGTCACCGATACGCTCGACCCGACGATGCCGATATACCCGTCGTCGCCACTCGCAGGACCGACCATGACCTCGTACGCGATGTTTCCGTCCTGCAGAAAATCGTTCACGCCGGTGACGGTGATCTCTTGTGGTACGTTCCAATTTATCGACGTGAACACTGCCGATGCGCTCGAGAGGCTGCCCTCCGTCATATCGCTGACGCTCAGGGCAATGGCGACGTCCGTCGTCGGCTGCGATAGCAGCACGAGAGTGAATGTCGCGGTGCCGCCGGCCTCCGTCGTGACAAGGCCGCTCGTCGGCTCGACGAGGATCCCCGGCGTTGCGTCATCGTAGTTCGTGCCGGTCACGTCTGCGGGATCTAAATCATTGTATAGAACGTCTGGACTGATGCACGGAGCGGTGAAGATGGTGAACGCCTTGTTGCCATCAGGTACGCCGTCCGCAACGCCTGTCACGGTGATAGTCTGTGTCGACTCCCAGTTGCTACTCGTGAACGTAAGCTCCGTCGGCGAAATGCTCGCCTCAAGTGGATCGCTGCTCGATAGCTGGATAATCACGTCGGCCGTCGGCGCGCTTCCGAGATGAACTGCAAATGAATCGGTGCCACCAAGCTCAGTGGTGACGAGACCGGACTGCGGTTCGACAATGACGGATGCGATCTCAGGCGTTCCACCGTCGCCGGCGTCGAGATCTTCACCAGCGTCACCAGCATCGAGGACTTCGCCTGCGTCACCGGCATCGGTGGTGCCAAGGTCGTCACTCGAGTCGCTCGCATCAAAAACGTCGCTATCCGAGAATGAAGAATCGTTGCTGCCCGCATCCGTCAACGGGCGATCGTGAGCCTCATAACCAATGCGACCGCAACCGGCGGCGAGCAGCATCGTGAATGCGAACATCGCGTGACCAAGAAAGACAGGGGAGGACGTTCGCATGATGCGCAGCTTAGCAGCGAGGCGCGCGAGCGTGAAATCTTCGCTGATGGCCCGCGCCTGCGACGTGGCAACAAGGAGCAACGAGGCGCGCGTCCGCGCCTCCAGCGCAAAGACGTCGAATGACGAAAAGCCACGAGTTGCGACGCGCGGCTGATCTAGAAGCGCTCGCCAACGCTACGGATAGACGTACACAGCGCCTGCCGAGGTGGCGGAATTGTTAGCTTGGTTTCCACCGATGCCGGTGGCGTTGCTAGATTCATTCGGCGCGCCGACGGCGAGCGTGTTGCCATCCGAAGACAATGCGAGCGAGGTGCCGAAGTGGTCACCGGCGTCGGTGTTCGACGCTTTGACGTACCCTGCTTGGCTCCACACGGAGAGGGCGCGCACGAAGATGTATGCGGCTCCCGAACCCGAAGCGGAGTTATCCGTTTGGCTGAGGTTAACGTCAGTAGCGTTGCTCGCCTCGCCCAAAGCGCCGACGACGAGCGTGTTGCCATTCGAGGACAAAGCAACGGAGGAGCCGAAGAGGTCGCCCCCCCCGCTGTTCGACGCCTTGACGTAAGCCTCTTGCGTCCACACCGAGCCCGCGCGTGTGAAGACGTACACAGCGCCCGCATTCGCCGCGGAGTTGTTGGTTTGGTCGCCGTTGATGCCGCCAGCGTTGCTATCCTCATCGCGAGCCCCGACCGCGAGCGTGTTGCTGTCCGAGGACACGGCGACCGAGAAGCCGAAGGTGTCACTCGCGTTGGTGTTCGACGCCTTGACATAGGCTTGTTGAGTCCAGATCACCCCCGCACGCGTGAAGACGTATACGGCTCCCGAGTCCGCTACGGAATTGTTGGCTTGGTCGCCCCCAATGCCCGTGGCGCTGCTGCTCTCACCGTAGGCTCCGACCGCTAACGTGTTGCCGTCCGAAGACAAGCTAACAGACCAGCCGAAGCGGTCGGTCGCTTCTGTGTTCGAAGCCTTTACGTACGCTTGTTGGGTCCACACCGAGCCCGCTCGCGTGAACGCGTACACAGCCCCTGCACCTAAAGCAGAGTTATCGGCTTGGACGCCATTGATAACGGTGGCATTGCTGTCCTCACCGACTGCTCCGACCGCGAGTGTGTTGCCGTCCGAAGACAAGCTCACAGACCAGCCGAAGCCGTCGCCCGCTGCGCTGTTCGAAGCTTTGACGTAGGCCTGCTGGCTCCATACTGAGCTCGCGCGCGTGAAGACGTACACTGCTCCTGCCAAGCCGGCGGAGTTGTCAGCTTGGTTGCCGCCGATGCCGGTGGCGTTGCTTGCCTCACCGAGCGCCGAGACCGCGAGTGTGCTGCCATCCGAGGACAACGCCAAGGAGTAGCCGAAGCTATCGCCGGAGCCGGTGTTCGACGCTTTGAGGTATGCCTGCTGCATCCATACGGAGCCTGTGCGCGTGTAGACATATACCGCGCCTGCCGTGACGACGGAGTTATCGGCTTGGTTGCCGTCGATGCCGGTAGCATTGCTGCGCTCACCCGTCGCGCTCACCGCGAGGGTGTTTCCGTCCGCAGACATCGCGACCGAAGAGCCGAATTCGTCGTTCGTCTCGGTGTTCGATGCTTTGATGTAGTTAATGAACATCCCGTTGATTACCGCTACATCGTCCACCACCAGACCGTTGTAGCCTGCGTCGCCGCTCACGGTGTTCCCAGTGACGATCGTGTACGCAATATTCAAGTCCGGAAGGAAATCGTTCACACCTGTGACCGTGACCGTTTGCGGCGTAGACCAGTTTACCGTGGTGAACATCAGGCTCGCTGGAGCAACCGTGCCCTCCATCGTGTTGCTGCTCATCAGAGAAATGCTCACGCTTGCTGTCGGCTGCGAGTTGAGCACGATGGTGAAGCTGGCCATCGCGCCCGCTTCGCTTGTCCGTAGGCCCGACGTCGGACTGACCGTGACACCGGCGAGTTCGTTATCGATGTTGGTCAGCGATACATCGTCGACGCCAAGACTGTTGTAGACAGGGTCGGCGCTTGCCGCCGCACCCGTGACGATCGTGTACGCGACATTGCCGTCGGCGACGAAGTCATCGACGCCTGTGACAGTGACGGTTTGCGGCATCGACCAGTTTGCTGTGGTGAACGTCACGCTTGCCGGAGAGACGGTGCCCTCCAGCGTATTGCTGCTCGTCAGCGAAACGCTCACGCTTGCCGTCGGTTGCGAATCGAGCACGACGGTGAACGTCGCCGTGGCGCCCGTTTCGGTCGTCGTGAGGCCAGAGATGGGAGTCACTGTGACGCCGGCGGTGTCGTTGTCATTGTTGGTCACCGACACATCATCGACCACCACACCGGTGTAGACCGTGTCAGCGCTTACCGCTGCGCCCGTGACGATCGTGTATCCAACGTCTCCGTCGGCGACGAAGTCGTTCACGCCTGTGACTGTGACAGTTTGCGGCGTGGACCAGTCCATTGTCGTGAAGGTCACGCTCGCCGGAGAAACGGTCCCCTCCAGTGTATTGCTGCTCGTCAGCGAGACGCTCACACTCGCCGTCGGCTGCGAAGTGAGCACGAGGGTGAAGGTGTCCGTGCCGCCCGCTTCAGTCGTGACAAGACCGCTCGTCGGCGACACGGTGACACCGGCAACGTCGTTGTCGTTGTTCGTCACAGATACGTCGGCGACGGTCAGGTCGCTGTAAATCGGATCGGCGCTTACCGAGTTCTCGGTGACGATCAAGTAGGCCGCATTGCCGTCGGCGACGAAGTCGTCCACGCCCGTCACCGTGACTGTTTGCGGCGTGGACCAGTTCATTGTCGTAAACGTGACGGACATCGGTGACACCGTTCCCTCAAGCAGCGTGTCCGACGCCAAAGCGACACTCACATCGTCGGTCGGCTGCGAGTTGAGGACCACGAGAAATGTCGCGGTGCCGCCCGCTTCGGTCGTCGTAAGACCCGACGTCGGACTAACGGTGACGCCAGGACTTTCGTCATCGATGTTCGTAAGTTCGACATGCTGGTCGGCAACAGCGGCATACGTCGCGTCGGCACTCGATGACACGTGCACCACGACTTCGTACGCTTGGTTGCCATCGGCGACAGCGTCATCAACGCCGGTCACAGCGATTGTTTGCGGGACGTTCCAGTTGATCGGCGTGAACGTCGCGACTAACGGCAATACGGTGCCCTCGCTCACCAAGGTGCTCGTGAAACCAAAGACGACATCAGCGAGCGGCTGTGATCGGAGCACGACCGTAAATGTCGCGGTGCCGCCACCTTCCGACGTGAGCAAACCGGAAGTCGGTGATACGAGTACACCAAGCGTGTCGTCGTCAAGATTGACGCCGGTAACGTCCTGCACATCGAAGCCGTCGTAGTCCGCATCGCCGCTGCTCGCGTTGCTAGTCACAATCGTAAATGGCGCATCTCCGTCAGCGAGCGCGTCGTCTACGCCGGTCACGGTTACGATCTGCGAAGAGGCCCAGTTGGCGGGTGTGAATGTGACCGTGGACGGCGATACTGTCGCCTCGGCTGGCATGTCGCTCGTCAACGACACAACAACATCGGCAAGCGGTGCCGTGCTCAGGCGAATCGTGAATATGTCGGTGCCGCCTGCTTCGGTTGTCACGAGGCCGCTCGTCGGTGCGACGATCACTTGAGGCGCCGTCACTTCGCCAGCGTCTCCTGCATCCGCGTCGGAGGCGTCCGCTGCGTTCATGTCGACGTCGCTCATGTCGCTCATCACGGCGGCATCGTCGTTCCGCTCAAACGACATATAACCAATGCGTCCGCATCCCGCGAGCGCAAGCATCGCCAACACAATCCACAACTGCTTCGACATGCAAACTCCTCTAACGCCGGCTGCGTACGATTCGCACCGTATCATCAGCCCTTCTGCGGATGCGAGCTTTTGGCCGCGTCTGAACCATACGTTGCGCGCATTCCGCACGCGGCGAACGAGATGCAAATCAGCGCGTTGTCGCGTGAACGCTCGCAGCGCCCGACAATGGTGCGTGCCTCGTAGAAATTTCGCGCGCGAGGAGGCACGAGACGCCTTCCATTGTCCTCGCATGCAATCGGGAACAGCTATTGATACACATACACGGCTCCAGCAGCAGCCGCGGAGTTGTCAGCTTGGTTGCCATCGATGCCGGTCGCACCACTTGCCTCAGCGAATGAGCCGATTGCAACCGTACTGCCATCCGCGGACATGGCGACGGCGCGACCGAATTGAGCGTTCGCGTCGGTGTTCGAGGCTTTGACGTACGACTGTTGCACCCACGCTGCGCCCGCGCGAGTGAAAACGTATGCAGCTCCTGCGTACATGGCGGAGTTGTCCGCTTGGTCGCCGTCGATACCACGAGCGTTGCTCGCCTCGCCGAATGCACCGACCGTCAGCATGTTGCCGTCAGAAGACAACGCGACAGAAGTACCGAAGGAGTCGTCCACTTCGGTGTTCGAGCCTTTGACGTACGCCTGTTGGCTCCACACTGCGCCCGCCCGCGTAAAAACGTACACAGCTCCCGCATACATCGAGGAGTTGTCGGCTTGATCGCCATCGATGCCTGTGGCGTTGCTGCCCTCATTTTGCGCCGCGACCGCGAGCGTGTTGCCGTCCGACGAGAGGGCAACCGCGTAGCCGAACAAGTCGAAAGCGTCCGTGTTCGAAGCTTTGACGTACGCCTGTTGGCTCCACACCGCGCCTACGCGCGTCAAAACGTACGCCGCGCCTGCAAATGTAGCGGAGTTATCGGCTTGGCCGCCACCGACACCTGTGGCATTGCTTTTTTCCCCCTGGGCTCCGATCGCAAGCGTGTTGCCGTCCGACGACAGGGCGATAGAGGTACCGAAGTCGTCGCCCGCGCCTGTGTTCGACGATTTGACATACGCCTGTTGAGTCCACACAGAGCCCGCGCGCACAAAGACGTACGCCGCGCCGGAATTCCCAGCCGAGTTGTCGGCTTGGTTTCCAGCGATGCCGATGGCAATGCTGTCCTCGCTCCATGCCCCCACCGCGAGCGTGTTGCCATCCGAGGCCAGCGCGACGGAGTAACCGAAGTAGTCGGAAGCGTCGGTGTTCGAGGCTTTGACGTACGCCTGTTGGGTCCACGCGGAGCCCGCGCGTGTGAAGACATAGACTGCCCCCGCAGCTCCAGCCGAGGTGTCGGCTTGGTTGCCGTCGATTCCGGTCGCGTTGCTGTGTTCTTGGTTAGCCCCGACCGCGAGCGTGTTGCCGTCCGACGACAGTGCCAACGAATAGCCGAACTGCTCGTTCGTCCCCGTGTTCGAGGCTTTGAGGTAAGCCTGCTGGATCCACGCGGAGCCCGCGTGCGTGTAGATGTACACAGCTCCTGCACGGCCAGCGGAGTTGTCGGTTTGGTTGCCGTCGATTCCGGTCGCGTTGCTAGACTCGCCGTAGGCCCCGACTGCGAGTGTGTTGCCGTCCGACGACAACGCAATAGCCCAACCGAAATAGTCGGCAGCGCCGGTGTTCGAGGCTTTGATGTAGCTGATGCTTCGATTCGTCACTGACACGTCGGCGACCGACCGACCGTCGTAGCCAGTGTCGGCGCTCACGGCGTTCCCCGTAACGATGCTGTACGCGGTATCCCCATCTAGAATGAAATCGTTCACTCCTGTGACGGTGACCGTTTGCGGTGTTGACCAATCCATCGTCGTGAATGTCACGCTTGATGGAGAGACCGTGCCTTCCATCGTGTCGCTGCTGATCACCGAAATGCTCACGCTCGCGGTCGGCTGCGACGTGAGCACAACTGTGAAGCTCGCCTCGCCGCCCTGTTCTGTAGTGACGAGGCCACTCGACGGCGTCACTGTGACATCGATGACGTCGTTGTCGATGTTGGACGCGCTTACATCGTCCGCATCGAATCCGTTGTAGTCGGCGTCGTCGCTCACTGCGGGCTCAATCACAACGGTGTACGCGATATCTCCATCGGCGAACGGATCGTCGACGCCCGTGACGACAACGACATGCTCAGCGTCCCAATCGTCCGGCGTGAGCACCACACTCGCGGGGGCGGCGACGCCTTCGCTTGCATCGCTACTCGACAAGTCGATGGTGACGTCTGCGCTCGGGCGTGTCGCAAGGCGTATCGAGAACATCGCAGATGCACCGGATTCGCTCGTGACAAGACCCGCGGTCGGCGTGACAAGGATACCGGGCGTGCTCGCGCTTGGAACGACACACTGTGCTTCGCTATCGCAAACACGCCCGACACCGCAAACGTGGCCGGAAGGTCGGTTGAGTAGGTCATCGCAGAAAGGCGCGAACCCGTCGCGACAGTTCCAGTAACCAAAACGACATGCCTCGCCTGGCGCTACACAAATCGTTCCGCACACGATTTCGTTGCCGAGCATCGGCGTCAGCGGCTCGCAACCGGCGCCGGGGTCTGGGTTGCACCATTGGTCCGAGTCGCAAATCGATTGCTTGCTGTTGGGGGTGCACACGCCTTGGACGCACGCTTGCTCAGCACATGAAGCGACGTCTCCACACTGTGAGGCCTCGTTACAAAAGAGAATGTCAGGACAGTAAACCGGTGCCTCGAGAGAGCAGCGCTCATCGACACAGCGTCCTTCTAAGCACGTGTTGAGCTCTGCTGAGCCCCCCGGCGCAGGACATTCAACGCCCACGCAATCGCGTGTGATGTGCACCGGCAACACCGTATCGCCCGCGAGCGTGATGGCCATGGTGCGCTCAACGAGAAAGCTTCCATTCGGACGCATCAGGCGTACGCGCACCCGATACGCACCATCTGCGAGAGTGAAGGAAGCAACACGCTGTCCATGCGCGTAGTCCATTCCGAAACGCGCGATCGCCTCATTCTGTTCGAGAACGTGCGACGCATGGCCCGCCGACGGTGCATCGAGCAGCTGGGTCTGAACGATGCGGAACTCAGGGCCCGGCACCAGGCCCGTGATCACGTTGATTTGAAGTGTCGCAGAAGTGTCGCTGCATGCGCCAAGAAGAACGAAGAGACCGACGAGACCAACCCGATGCAATACACTCATGTCACGAAGCATTTCACAGCGGTCCAGCTTTGTCAGGCGTGTGCGGTGTTCGCCGAACGCTCCCGCACGTCGACCTCAAAGCCAAACCGGTGTCTTGTACGAATGCGGATTCACGATCTCAACATCGTGCTAACCGTCCGACAGATGTCGTCGCGTCTCAGTTCGCGGCGAAAACGTAGATCGCGCCCGAATCCATCGCAGCGTTGTTGGTTTCATCTCCGCCGATGCCAGTGGCGTTGCTGTCTTCACGAAACGCGCCAGCAACGTAGGTCGCGCCGTCGCGAGAGAGCGCACCGGTGAAGGCGAAATTGTCGCTGCTCTCGGCGTTTGAGGCCTTCACATAGACTTCCTCCGCCCAAACTCCTGCGCGAAATCCAAAGATATGCGCCGCGCCACTCGCCGCGGCGGCGCTGTTAAACGCGTCGCCGAAAAGTCCGGTGGCACCACTGTTGTCGACGTACGAGCCGACGGCCATGCGATCTCCGCTCGCGTCCAACGAGACGCTCGCTCCGAACCCGCCGCTGTAAGGCGAAGGGTTGATGGCTTTTACGTAGGCTTGTTGGGACCATCCGCTACTATTGCGAAACACGTAAACCGCGCCAGCGCCGGCGACCACGTTGTTGAGCTGATCGCCGCCGACTCCAGTTGCCCAACTCCGTTCGCTGCGCGCGGCAACGGCGAGTGTCCGACCATCTTCTGAGAGCGCGAGCGCAGTGCCGAACTGATCGCCTGCGTCAGTGTTGGAAGCCTTGATGTACGCCGTGGGTGTCCATGCGGCCGAGTACGCGTATACATAAACGGCACCACTCAGCCCGGCCGAGTTGTCAGACTGCAGACCGCCAACACCGGTGGACGCGCTCGATTCGCTGAGAGCTCCAACAGCAAGCGTTGCCCCATCTCCAGAGAGTGCGACCGCAAAGCCAAACGCGTCGTTGGAATCCGTGTTGGTTGCTTTAACGTACGCTTGTTGGGACCAAACAATCCCGAGTCGACGAAATAGATACACAGCCCCCGCATTGGCAGCGCTGTTGTCCGCCGCATTGCCGCCGACCCCAGTCGCGTTGCTGTCTTCGGAGTACGCGGCGACGGCGAGCGTGTCGCCACTCGACGACAACGACAACGCGTTGCCAAACCAGTCATTCGCGTTGGTATTCGAAGCTTTGACGTATGCCTGCTGAGACCAGACTCCCGCGCTTCGTGTGAATACGTAGGCGGCGCCCGCGTGAGCTAATGAGTTGTCACCTTGTGCGCCACCGACTCCGGTCGCACTGCTTCGTTCTCCCGGCGCACCGACTACGAGCGTGCTGCCATCGAATGAAAGCGCAACAGAAAACCCGAATTGGTCACTCGCCTGGGCGTTCGAAGCTTTAATATACGCCTGCTGCGACCACACACCCGCGCTGCGGACGAACACGTAGACGGCGCCGGCGTCAGTCGCGGAATTGTCCGCCTGGTTTCCACCAATGCCAGTCGCATTGCTGTCCTCGTTCGGTTCGCCGACTGCGATAGTGTTGCCGTCACCGGAAACAGCAAGGGCGTCGCTGAACCGATCGCCTGCCTCCGCGTTGGAAGCTTTTATGTACGCTTGTTGCGCGGCGGACGACAGATTGGTGACTGTGGGGTCGGCGACCGAGACGCCGCCGAAAGCCCCGCTGCTGCTCGCGTTCGAAGTCACGACGGAGTAAAGCATGTTCCCGTCGAGAATGGCGTCGTGCGCGCCAGTGATCGAGATTGTCTGAGGCGTGGCCCAGTCTGCCGAGGTGAAAAGAGCACTGACTGGCAGGACGCTCCCTTCCGTCACATCGCTCACCGATAATGTGATCGACACGTCCTCGATCGGATCGCAGCTCAGGCTCATCGTAAACGACGTGCTCGCCCCTGCTTCGCTTGTCGACAAGCCTGCGGTCGGTGTGACGTCGACCATGGGAACGTCGTTGTCAAGGTTAGTCACGTCCACGTCGCGGGGATCGATCGCAGCGTAAGATGCATCTGTGCTAACGGCGGCGCCCGTCACGATGTGATACGCCACCGCCCCGTCACAGCGCGAATCGTTTACTCCGTGCGCTGTAACAGTCTGCGCGACGTACCAGTTGAGAGCGGTAAACGTGAGCGACGCGGGAGTAACGGTACCCTCCGCAGTGTTGTCACTGGAAAGAGCAATTGTGACGTTCGCTTCCGGGCTCGAAGTAAGCGAGATGCTAAACGTAGCGGTGCCGTGCGATTCCGTCGTAGTGAGACCACCCGATGGACTCACGGTAATTCCGGAAGTGTCGTTGTCGTCGTTGGTGAGCGAGACATCCGCGCCAGCGAGACCGCTATAAAATGCATCCGCGCTCACGGCCGGCCCAACGTGGACCACGTACATCTGTGAACCATCTGCGATGAAGTCATCTACTCCGCTGACCGTTACCGTCTGCGGCGTGAACCAATTGGCGGCCGTGAACGTAAGGCTAGCCGGGTCGACTTCTCCTTCGCTTTCGTCGCTGCTGACAATTGGAACGTCCACGTTCGCTGTCGGCAACGTCGCCAATCTCACCATGAACGTAAACGCCAATCCGGACTCTGTTGTTACACCCCCGGATGTCGGAGTCACGATGATGGCGGGTCCGCCGATGTCCTCGTTCGTTCCGCTGACGTCGTCCACTGACAATCCGGAGTATGCAGCGTCGGCGCTAACACAGTCGCCGAGTACGATCGTAAATGGTTGATCGCCGTCCGCGACGCTGTCGTTAATTCCGGTGACCGTTACGGCTTGCGGTGTCGCGTAGTTGCTCGCAGTGAAGGTTATAGTGGAAGTTGAGACGCTGACTTCCGTTGGAGTGCCGCTCGAAACCGAAATCGTTACGTCCGACGATGGCGCAACTATTAGCTCGAGCGTAAATTCGTCCGTGGTGCCAAGTTCGGAAGTGATCAGCCCGGACACTGGCGCCACTATGACGTGCGGTGTGGGGGGCATCGCCATATCCATGCCGCCATCGGTTCCAAGGTCGATGCCCGAGTCTTGTTCCGCATCGCCAGACGCGTCGAATGGTGCGCCCAGATCTGTCTCGCCATCGTTGTCGTTTGCATCGGCAGACGCGTCGAAAGAGGGACCCAGATCCATCCCGCCATCGTCACCGTTCGCGTCATCGGCGCCAGAGTCGCCTGCGCGAACGATTGGATCAAAATCAATCCGTCCGCACGCGGGAGCGGAGAGCGCTATCAGGAATGTCGCCACCAGAAGCGCTCGCATCGTCCCCTTTTCACCTCGCGTCACTGTTTTGGTTTTCGCACGGTGGGCGTTCATGCGTCAACGAGCACTCCTTTGGGCGGCGGCATCTCAAGATCACGCTTGTCGTCGGCTAGTAGACGTACACCGCTCCCGAAGTTGGAGCGGAGTTGTCCGTTTGGGTACCGTCGATGCCGGTGGCATTGCTGGACTCTCGGTATGCCCCGACGGCCAGCACGGTTGCGTCCGCGGACAACGCGACGGCGGCACCGAACCAGTCGCTCGCGCCGGTGTTCGACGCTTTCACGTACGCCTGCTGGAACCACGCCGAGCCCGCACGCGCGAAAGTGTAAACTGCGCCCGCCTGCGGGGCGGAGTTGTCCGCTTGGTTGCCATTGATGCCGGTGGCGTTGCTGTACTCGCGGTAAGCCCCGACCGCGAGGGTGTTTCCGTCTGACGATAATGCGACGACGCCGAAGCTGTCGTTGGCGCCGGTGTTCGATGCTTTCACGTACGCCTGATGAGTCCACACTGACCCGGCGCGCGTGAAGACGTACACAGCGCCTGCCGAAGCGGCGGAGTTGTCCGCTTCGTTTCCGTCGATGCCGGTAGCGTTGCTGTTCTCGACGGGTGCCCCGACCGCGAGCGTGTTGCCGTCCGACGACAATGCGACGAACGTACCGAAGGAGTCGCCAGCGTCAGTGTTCGACGCCTTCACATACGCCTGTTGAGTCCATATGGATGCGGAGCGCGTGAAGACGTACACAGCTCCAGCATTTATCGCAGTGTTGTCGGCTTGGTTGCCGCCAACGCCCGTGGCTTTGCTGCCCTCCCCGTCTGCCCCGACCGCGAGCGTGTTGCCGTCCGACGACAACGCGACGGCGGCGCCAAACCAGTCGCCCCAGCCGGCGGAGCCGTCTCCTCCAGCCGCGTTCGACGCCTTCAGGTACGCCTGTTGAGTCCATACGGATGCCGCGCGCGTGAAGACGTACACTGCCCCTGCGCGGTTGGCAGAGTTGTCAGCTTGGTTGCCGCCGACGCCGGTCGCATTGCTCGACTCAGATCGTGCCCCGACCGCGAGCGTGCTCCCATCCGATGACAACGCGACAGAATAGCCGAATACGTCGCCAGCGTCGGTGTTCGAGGCCTTGACGTACGCCTGTTGGCTCCACACGGAGCTCGCACGCGCGAAGACGTACACAGCGCCCGCACCCGCCGCGGAGTGGTCATTCTGGTCGCCGTCGATGCCGATCGCGTTGCTGTTCTCGATGAGTGCTCCGACTGCGAGCGTGTTGCCGTCCGACGACAACGCGAGAGAATTTCCGAAATCGTCTCGTTGGGTGTTCGAGGCTTTGATGTACGCCTGCTGCGACCATGCCGAGCCCGCGCGCGTGAAGACATACACCGCGCCTGCACCATGTCCGATGGAGTTGTCGGCTTGGTTTCCATTGATGCCGGTAGCGTTGCTGCTTTCGAGGTATGCCCCGACCGCGAGCGTATTGCCGTCCGACGACAAGGCGACGGTGACGCCGAAGTAGTCGCCAGCCTCGGTGTTGGAGGCCTTGATGTAGTGGATGAGACTCCGATTAGTCACTGAGACATCGGCGACAGCCAAGCCGCTGTAGACGGGGTCGGCGCTTACCGCGGCTCCGGTGATAATCGTGTACGCGATGTTCCCGTCCAGCACGAAGTCGTCCACGCCTGTGATGGTGACCGTCTGCGGCGCGGACCAATTCGCGGTGCTGAACGTAACGCTGGCGAGCGAAATGGTTCCTTCCGTCGGGGCGCTGCTCATCATGGAAACGCGCACGTTTGCCGTCGGCTGTGACGTAAGCACGATCGTGAAGGTCGCCGTGCCCCCGGGTTCGGTTGTAGTGAGGCCCGACGTGGGACTGACGCTGATACCCGCGACGTCGTTGTCGTTGTTAGTCACCGACACATCAGAAACTGCCAGGCCGCTGTACACGGGATCGGCGCTTGTCGTTACGCCGGTGATGGTCGTGTAGGCGATATTGCCATCAGCCACGAAGTCATCCACGCCGGTCACCGTGACTGTTTGCGGCGTCGACCAGTTCATCGTGCTGAACGTGAGGCTGGCTGCCGAAACGGTGCCCTCCATCGTGTTGCTGCTCATCAGCGAAATGCTCACACTCGATGTTG
The DNA here is from genome assembly GCA_016712745.1 of Sandaracinaceae bacterium. Classification (GTDB taxonomy): domain Bacteria; phylum Myxococcota_A; class Polyangia; order Polyangiales; family JADJQN01; genus JADJQN01. The sequence goes on along the minus strand of JADJQN010000002.1, from coordinate 12,541 downwards.
GTTGCGAATTGAGGACCACGACAAACGTAGCTGTCCCGCCCGCTTCGGTGGTGACGAGCCCGCTCGTCGGCAGCACGGTGACACCGACGAAATCGTTGTCGACATTCGTGAGCTCGACATGCTGATCGGAAAGGACCGCGTATGTCACGTCGGCACTCGAGGACACGTGAAGCACAACTTCGTACGATTGGTTGCCGTCCACGACAGAGTCGTCGACGCCGGTGACCGTAACCGTTTGTGGCACATTCCAGTTGCTCGTCGTGAACGTCACATTTACAGGCGACACAGTCCCTTCGCTCACCGCGCTGCTCGTGAGGCTTAGCAAAACGGTTGCGCTAGGTATTGAACGAAGCACCACAGTGAACGTCGCGGTACCGCCGACTTCCGAGGTCACCAAACCCGACGTCGGTGACACCAGAACACCGGCTATCTCGTCGTTTAGATTGACGCCGATAATATCCGGCACGGGAAGGCCGCCGTAATTCGCATCCGCACTGCTTGCATCGCTGGTGACGATGGTAAACGGCGCGTCTCCGTCCACGATCGCGTCATCGACGCCCGTCACGGTGACGGTTTGCGCATCGGCCCAATTGATCGGAGTGAACGTCAGGAGGTTCGGCGATACCGTCGCCTCGCTCGGCGTGTCGCTGACCAAAGAGAACACGACATTGGCGAGCGGTGCTGTGCTCAAGCGAACCGTGAACATGTCAGTGCCGCCTGCTTCGGTCGTCACGAGCCCACTCGTGGGGGTCACAATCACCTCAGGTGTTGTCGCCTCACCTGCATCTCCTGCGTCTCCTGCGTCTCCTGCGTCTCCTGGCGACGCATCAGGGAATGCCGCGTCCATGTCGTTCAAGTCAACGTCGCTCATATCGACAAGCGCTGCGCCATCGATGTCCGCATCGCCATGCAGCACCACCGGATCGGTGCCACCACCCGCGCAGCCCGCGAGAGCAAGCATCGCCAACAACGACCCAATCCACACTCGTTTCGACATGCAAACTCCCCTAACCTCGGCCGCGTTGTCCAATGCTCACCGTATCATAGGCCGTGAGCCGGACGCGACGCTCGAGCCACTCTAGATTTCGTGAAAGAGAACAGCGCAACGTTCGTCGAGTTGAAACGGAACCACCTTCACGAAACACAATTACCATTGCGGAGGTTAGTCAACACAACCGTCCTCCCCGCGATCGCCGGATTCAGCGCCGCAACGTCCTGCGCTTCAACGTGACTGTTAGTAGATGTACACAGCGCCAGCGGCGTAAGCAGAGTTGTCAGCTTGGTTGCCGTCGATGCCGCTGGCGTTGCTGGCCTCACGCGATGCCGCGACCGCGAGCGTGTGGCCGTCCGAAGACAACGCGACGGGAAAACCGAAATTGTCATTCGCTCCGGTGTTCGAGGCTTTCACGTACGCCTGCTGCGTCCACACCGAGCCCGCGCGAGTGAAGGCAAACACCGCTCCCGAATTTCCTGCGGCGTTGTTGAGTTGGTTGCCGCCGATACCCGTAGCGTTGCTGGCCTCACCAAGTGCCCCAACCGCGAGTGTGTGCCCGTCGGAAGAAAAGGCGACCGAGTAGCCGAAGTAGTCATTCGCTCCGGTGTTCGAGGCTTTCACGTACGCCTGCTGCGTCCACACCGAGCCCGCGCGCGCAAACACGTATACCGCTCCCGCGTTCGCGGCAGAATTGTCGGCTTGGTTGCCGTCGATGCCGGTGGCGTTGCTAGATTCCTTGAAGGCCCCTACTGCGAGAGTGTTGCCGTCCGAAGAGACAGCGACGGACCAGCCGAACGAATCGTTTATCTCGGTGTTCGACGCCTTAATGTACGCCTGCTGGCTCCACAAAGAGCCCGCGCGAGTAAAGACGTATACCGCCCCCGCGTCTGCGGCTGTGTTGTCTGCTTGGTCGCCATCGATGCCGATTGCGGCGCTGTCCTCGTTGTAAGCCCCGACGGCGAGCGTGTTGCCGTCCGAAGATAACGCGACGGCGAAATAGCTGAATGAGTCATTCGCGCCGGTGTTCGAGGGTTTGACGTACGCCTGCTGAGTCCACACCGAGCCCGCGCGTGTGAAAACGTAAACAGCTCCGGCACGGAACGCGGAGTTGTCGGCTTGGTCGCCGCCGATGCCCGTGGCATTGCTCCCCTCCCCATACGCTCCCACCGCGAGCGTGTTGCTATCCGAGGACAACGCTACGGACTGGCCGAAGCTGTCACTCGATCCGGTGTTCGAAGCTTTGACGTACGCCTGCTGACTCCACACCGAGCCTGCGCGCGTGAAGACGTACACCGCGCCGGAGCCAGATGCAGAGTTGTTGGCCTGGTCGCCGTTGATGCCCGTGGCGTTGCTGGCTTCGTGTGCACCGACCGCGAGGGTGTTGCCGTCTGAAGACAAGGCGAGAGAGGTGCCGAAAAAGTCGGCCGCATCAGTGTTCGAGGTTTTGATGTACGCTTGTTGAGTCCAGACGGAACCCGCGCGCGTGAAAACGTACACCGCGCCTGCCTGAGAGGCCGAGTTGTCAGATTGGTCGCCGTCGATGCTGGCAGCATTGCTGCTCTCGCCTTCCGCCCCAACCGCGAGCGTATTGCCGTCCGACGACAACGCGATGCAGCGGGCGAAGTAGTCGTACGTCTCGGCGTTCGAGGCTTTGAGGTAATGGATGACATTCCGATTGGTCACAGACACGTCGGAAATCACGCGAGCATTGTAGTCGGCGTCAGCACTCGCGGCGTTCCCGGTGACGATGGTGTACGCGACGTACGCGTCCAGAACGAAGTCGTTCACGCCTGTGACGGTGACCGTTTGGGGCGTCGACCAATCCATCGTGGTGAATGTCACGCCGGCAGGAGAGACGGTGCCCTCCATCGAGTCGCTACTCGACAGTGAAATACTGACGCTGGCTGTCGGCTGCGAGGTGAGCACTATCGTGAAGGTCGCTGCCCCGCCCTCTTCGGTGGTGACAAGACCGCTGGTCGGCGTCACGGTGACACCCGCGACGTCATCGTCATTGTTAGTCACCGAGACATCGCCGACGGCTATGCCGCTATAAGCTGGGGCTACGCTTACCGTGCTGTCTGTGACGATCGTGTATGCAATGTTGCCATCTACGACGAAGTCGTCGACCCCGGTCACCGTTACCGTTTGCGGCGTGGACCAATTCATCGTCGTAAACACGACTGAGCTTGGTGACGCCGTTCCCTCAAGCGGTGTGTCCGACGCCAGCGCGATGCTGACATCGGCAGTCGGCTGCGAGTTGAGGACAACGATAAACGTAGCTGTGCCACCTGCTTCGGTGGTGACAAGCCCGCTCGTCGGCGTCACGGTAACACCGGCGATGTCGTTGTCGATGTTCATGAGTTCGACATGCTGGTCGGCGAGCGCCGCGTACATCGTGTCGGCACTCGAGGACACATGCACGACAACTTCGTACGATTGATTGCCATCCGCAGTTGCGTCATTCACGCCGGTGACGGTGATGGTCTGAGGCACGTTCCAGTTGGTCGTCGTGAACGTCGCGCTTGTCGGCAATACGGTACCTTCACTCAAATCGGTACTCGCAAGGCCAAAGACGACATTGGCGAGCGGCTGTGAACGAAGCACCGCTGTAAACGTCGCGGTGCCGCCTCCTTCCGACGTCACCAAACCTGATGTCGGCGACACAAGTAGACCGACCGTTTCATCATCCAGGTTGACACCAGTGAGATCTGGCACCGAGAGCCCGCCGTAGTTCGGATCCGCACTGCTTGCATCGCTGGTGACGATCGTAAACGGCGCGTCTCCGTCGGCGACGGCGTCATCCACGCCGGTGACGGTGATGGTTTGTTCGACGGACCAGTTGATCGGCGTGAGCGTCACCAAGTTCGGCGATACCGTCGCTTCACTCGACTTGTCGCTCACCAAAGAGAACACAACACTGGCGAGCGGTGCCGTGCTCAAGCGAATCGTGAAAGTATCGGTGCCGCCCGCTTCGGTCGTCATGAGGCCACTCGTCGGGGTCACGATCACCTCGGGTATCGTCACTTCGCCGGCATCTCCCGCATCGGTGTCGGAGGCATCCGCTGCACCCATGTCAACGTCGCTCATGTCGACGACAGGCGGCGAATCGCCGCCCATGTCGTTCATCACAGCGGCGTCGTCGTGCGACGTAAACGAGCTGTAGCCAAATCGTCCGCATGCCGTGAGCACGAGCACGAGCGCGAGCGCGAGCGCGCCACACGCAATCGTCAATCGCGAATTTCTATCAGTACACATACACAGCACCTGCGCCCGCAGCGGAGTGGTCGGCTGGGCTTCCATCAACGCCGGTGGCGTTGCTGCTCTCGCTGGGAGCTCCAGCTGCAAGCGTGTTGCCATCCGAGGACAACGCAACAGAGTAGCCGAAGCCGATCGCGCCCGTGCTCAACGCTTTGGCGTAAGCCTTTTGCATCCACACCGACCCCGTGCGCGAGAAGACGTACACAGCGCCTGAACCCACGGCGGAGTTGTCGACTTGGTTGCCGCCGATCCGGGTCGCGTTGCTGGCTTCTTGGTAGGCGCCGACCGCGAGCGTATCGCCGTCGGAGGACAACGCGACGGAATAGCCGAAGCTGTCGTCCATGCCCGTATTCGACGCTTTGACGTACGCCTGTTGGCTCCACACTGAGCCCGCGCGCGTGAAGAGATACGCCGCACCCGCATTGTCAGCGGAGTTGTCGGCTTGGTCGCCGTCGATGCCAGTGGCGTTGCTGCGCTCGCGGTATGCCCCGACCGCGAGCGTGTTGCCGTCCGACGAGAGCGCGAGACACCAGCCAAAGTAGTCGCTCGCCTCGGCGTTCGACGCCTTGATGTAAACTTGTTGGCTCCATACCGAGCCCGCGCGCGTGAAAACGTACGCCGCGCCCGCTGCCGAAGCGAAATTGTTGAGCTGGTTGCCGTCGATGCCGGTGGCGTTGCTCGACTCACCGGTCGCTCCTACCGCGAGTGTGTTGCCGTCCGAAGACAGCCCGAGCCCGTTGCCAAAGCCGGAGTACAAAGAAATGTTCGAGGCTTTGACGTACGCTTGCTGGGTCCACACGGAGCCCGTGCGCACGAAAACATAAACCGCACCTGCATTCGTGGCGGAGTTGTTGGCTTGGTTCCCGTTGATGCCAGTGGCGTTGCTATCTTCCCAGGCAGAGGCGACGGCGAGCGTGGTGCCGTCGGCGGACAATGTGAGCGGATAGCCGAACCAGTCAAAGCCTTCGGTATTCGACGACTTGATGTAGGCCTGCTGTGTCCACACGGAGCCTGTGCGCGTGAAGACATACGCAGCCCCCGCATATCCAGCGTTGTTGGATTGGTTTCCGTTGATGCCCGTGGCGTTGCTAGCCTCGTAGGGTGCTCCGACCGCGAGGGTGTTGCCGTCCGAAGTCAATGAAACGGAGTAGCCGAAGAAATCCGTAGCGTCCGTATTGGAGGCTTTGATGTACGCCTGCTGGGTCCAAGCTGAGCCCGTGCGCGTGAAGATGTATACGGCACCTGAATTCGCGGCAGAGTTGTCGGCTTGGTTGCCGTCGATGCCAGTCGCGTTGCTAGCTTCAGTGGGCGCGGCGACCGCGAGCGTGTTGCCGTCCGCGGACAATGCGATGGCGAAGCCGAGCTCGTCGCCTGCTCCGGTGTTCGAAGCTTTGACGTAACGGATGACCCCCCGATTGGTCACCGACACATCCGCGACGGCTAAGCCATTGTAGTCAGCATCGGCGCTCGCGGCGTTCCCAGTGACGATCGTGTAAGCGATATCTCCATCCAAAACCGCATCATCGACACCAGTAACAGTGACCGTTTGCGGCGTAGACCAGTTCGTTGTGGTGAAGGTCACGCTGGCCGGCGAAACCGTGCCCTCGATCGTGTTGCTACTCATCAGTGAGACGCTCACGCTTGCCGTCGGTTGCGCAGTGAGCACGATGTTGAACGTATCTGTGCCGCCGCCCTCAGTCGTGATGAGGCCCATAATTGGCGTTACGGCAAATCCGCGGACATCGTTGTCGTGGTTGGTCACCGAGACATCGCTCGCGTCGTAGTTGTCGTAGTTCGGGTCCGCGCTCACAGCAGCGCTCGTCGTGATCAAGAAGGCCACGTCCCCATCGACGACAGAATCGTCGACGCCAGTCACCGTAATCGTGCGAGCCGCGCTCCAATTCAAACTCGTAAAGACCACCGATGCGGGACTCACCGTGCCTTCGTCTTCGTTCGTGCTCGACAACGAAATGGTCACGTCGTCGGTGGGTTGCGTGTTCAGAACGATTTGGAAGGTTGCCGTGCCGCCGGCCTCACTCGTTATGAGGCCGCTGGTTGGCGTCACGGTGATTCCTGGGGTCTCGTCATCCGTGTTGGTCACGGATAGATCCGCGGTGACGACTGCAGCATAGGCCGCATCGAGTGAAGCCACCTCAAAGTGTATCGCGTACGGCCGATCACCGTCCGTGATTGCATCGTCGACACCCGTGATCGTAAAACTTTGCGCATCGTTCCATGTCGCGCTCGTGAAGATCAGCGTGTTAGGCGCCACGGTTCCCTCGGTGGTGTCGGTGCTGCCAATCGCCAGCACTACGGTGGAGCCTGGACGCGCCGCGAGTCGCACGGTGACAATGGCTGTGCCGCCTGCCTCCGAGGTGATGAGTCCGGTGGTCGGCGTGATGATAAGCCCGGGCACGCCGGATCCCAATCGACATATCCCGTCGCCATCGCAGACACCGTTGGTCGTGCACGGCATGCCATCGACGCAGCTTCCCACGTCCAAACACATTGAAGTTGGCGACAAGCTGACTGTCGGCAACACGAGATTGCAAACGGGTGCGCCTGTGCTGCACCCGATGACTCCGCGTGCGCAACCTACAGAGCAACCGTTCCCAGAGACGCACGAAACGCAAGCGCCAACCAGATCGCACACGCTCTCTTCTCCGCATTCGGTGCCGGGCGCGAGTGAGAGGAGCGGCGTGCAGACTGGCGCTGCGCCATCGCAGTTCCAGTAGCTTGCTCGGCACTCGCTTGTCGTTCGGCCGCAAATGGTCCCGCACGTCGGGCCATCGCTTGGCTCTTCGATGAGCGATGTGCAGCCCAATTTCGGCTCACACCACTCTGAGTCTTCGCACGCGTTAGGAGCGCTTGTTTCTGTGCAGATGCCTTCGTCGCATTCGGAGACAGCGCACGCTGCGGACGGCCGGCATTCGCTCGTTGCGTGGCAAAAATAGACCGACGGGCAATACGCGCGGTGTTGATCGTCGCATCGGGGATCGACGCACTGGCCATTCAAGCAAGCGATAAGCTCGCTACCGCCTGCGCCGGGACAAACCACTCCGACGCAATCGCGTGTAATGTGGACGCGCAATACGTAGTCACTCAAGAATGAGACTGCGGTTGCCTGACTCACGAGCACGCTTCCGTCGCGGCGACGCAACACCACGCGCACAAGATACTCGCCGGACCTCGGATTGAACGCCGCTACGCGCCTTCCGTGCGCAAAGTCGTTTCCAAAATGAGCGACTGCCTCTACCGAATCAATGCGCGTTTCAAAGCCCGCGGCTGAGCGCGACGCGAGATAGGTTTCGACGGATGCGAACTCGGCCCCGGGCACCAGGCCCGTGACCACTTGCACCTCGAGCTGCCCCGAATCTTGGCTGCATGCTGCGAACACGACGGTGAGCGCAAGCGCGCCAAGAACTCCAATACGCATTTCATTTCCTCCGTCACGCGCGTAGCGCCATGCCCACATTCTCACTGACGTTAGTGTGCGTTCGTCAGAGGAAGATGGCCATAGCGCATCGCCGCCGAAAGTTTTAGTTCGCCCCATGACGAAAAACGACGAGCGGCGACGAAGCCCTGATTTCAGATGGTCAGTTCGAACTGCCGAGTGCAAACTACGCGATATGTCCTCTTCACATCATGCGCTTTGGGTGGTGATTTTGTGCTCGAATCTCTTCGCGTGCTCGAGCACATCAGGCAGCGACGGCGACGCTGGCTTGCAGGACGCGGCCACCGATCACGACGCAATGGATTCCATTGACGCCACGAACGGCGACGCTGGAACCGATAGCGTTCAGCTCGGCTTCAATGCCAAGGGGACTCTGAATACGACGGAGCAAGTCGCGCTCGCGGACGCCATGTTCACCAATGAGTTCACCTCGACGTTGCTTCCACGCATTCACGTGCGTGTGAATGGAGGCACCCGTTCGCAGACCGAATTTCCCAGCGATTGGAGCGACGCGCAAATATCTGCATGGGTCGCGCTACAGAACGAACACAACATCAGTCTCGTTTACGTGGTCAACGGTAACGATACGCCGGAGAGCCAAGCTGCATTCATTCAGCATTGGATCGACCTTGGCGCTCGTTTCACATTTCTCGAACTCATGAACGAGTACTACAAGCGGGGCTACCGCCTCGGCGACACCTCGGTGGACGGCGTGATGCACATGGTCACCCCCGCGATCTACGTTGATGAGATCCTCCCAGCCTTTGTGCCGGTACTCGAAAGATTCGATCTACCCATGTTCGCCATCTGCGCACCCAAGAACGACGAATTTTTTGCCGCGTGGAATACCGCGATGGTCGAGGCTTTTTCCACGAAGGAAATTATGCGTGGCTTGAACGTCACGATTCATCTCTACGACTACGGCGAAGGAGTGTTCGACTACAATCAGATCAGCGACTTGCGCTCGCTCCTTCCCGCAGGGACGCGCATCGCAATCACCGAAGCCGGCAACCTCGATCCTGCTGTCACGACCTATGAGGCGGCTGCTCCCTTGGTGGTCGCGCACTATGAAGCGATCCTCGCGCATCTGTTGCCAGGGGATTTTCTCTTCGATCAGATTCTGTATAGCGACTATCACCCTGATGACGTGGCAACTCTCCACCCGGACTTCGCCGGCCTAACGCCGAAGGGCGAGGCCGTCGTGCAGTTTATGCGTGAACAGGAATAACGCCGCGACGACGCGCTATGGGCTGGCGACCGCGACGGTCGGGTAATAGAAATAGTTCATGTAGCTGCCGGTTCCGTAGATGCCTTGATAGTAGTTGTAGCTACCCCAGCACTCCCAGTAGCCGCCGACGACGCTCGCGCATGAGTAGGGAATGAGATCGGTGGCCCCTTCAAGATTCGAAACGGGGCCCCAATCCGACAGCGGAAAATCAACACCGTCGCCGCGTCCGAGAGCTCCGAAATTGTTTGGACCGTCGCACCAGACTTGACCGTTCGCGCGCAAGATGCACCTGACATCGTAAGGTCCATTCAGATACACAGCAATCTTAGTCGCGTCGGAGAATGGCAACGTCAGATCTGCATCGACAGAGGCTCCCCAGCAGGTCACGCGTCCGCCCGATCGAACTGCGCATGGAACGCCGAGCTCGGGAGAGAACTGCATTTCGCTCACTTCGTCGACGCCCGGGACGTCCACTACGACGAGAGTTCGCGCCGAACCAACGCCGCTCACGCCGGTGCCAGAGCAGGAAATGACTCCGCTGCTTCGCAGCACGCACATGCCAGCACCGCCGAGAAAAACGCGCTCGGCGTCAGTAACGCCTGTCACGTGCGATGGAAGCGTTGAGTTGGAGCTCATTCCGTTTCCAAGCACGCCAAGGTTGCCTGCGCCCCAGCAATACACGCTGTGATTCGAAAGCACAGCACACGTATTCTTGAAGCTCACCGCGATATCGATAGCGGGAAACGGCAAAGTAATCAGGGTGGGTGAAGTGCGCCCCGTCGTGCTGCCGTCACCAAGCTGGCCTACGTTGTTGCGACCCCAACACCAGACGCTTCCTGTCAGAGATCGCACGCATGTGCGTTGGGACGTGACTTCGAGCTCGTCCAGGTCGCTGAGCCCAGGCACCGCTGATTTGATATATGGAGCGAAAAACGGAGGCGTTGTTGTACCAATGCCAAGCTCGCCATTTGAGTTGATGCCCCAACACTTGAGTGTCCGATCACTCAGAATCGCGCATGCGTGTTGCGTTGACATCCGCATCGAAAGAGCGACCAGCGGATCTACACAATCTCCTTGACCGTTGCAGATGCCAGCGTCGCACGCGATGCCGACCGCTTCGTTACTTACAGTCGTGCAACGAATCTCGCGACCGCATTCGATTGCACTTTGGCGACACGGATTCCATGTGTCGCAGGCTTCCCCTGTGGTGCAACTTAGACAAGTGCCAGAGCCATCACAGACGCCGCCTGCGCATGTCGCGCCCGCGGGCATGGGTGAAGACTGCGAACACACTGGTGTGCCGCTCCCGCATTCGATCGATCCGGACCAACAACCGCTGATACATGATTCGACCGTGCAAGGAACGCATTCGCCTTCCGGGCTGCATACAAGGCCATCGCCGCAGCTTGTGCCAGGCGAACTCGCAGAACCGTCAGCAATACAGATACGCGCTCCGCTCGCGTAGTCGTAAGCACCGTGCGTGCAATTTTCGTCACACGCATCGCCTTGATCAGGCGCATGAACACATTGGCCCGCGGTGGTGCACACAGAACCGCTCGCACATGTTGTACCCGCGGGCAAAGGCTCAGCGTTTGGAACGCAGCCGACCGCACCTGACGCGCATACAACTTCACCAGGCACGCACCCATTGACGAGACACGCGCTGCCGCTCGCGCACTCAACACATGCCCCGTGACCGTCGCATACGCGATTGTCGCCGCATTCACTGCCAGCCCAACGAGGAAGAATCGCGCTGCAGCTCGGTGTGGCGCTCGAACAATCCCAATAGCCAAAGTGACATTCATCGAGGCCTTCGCGACATACGGTTCCACAAATAGGGCCCGCATCGCGGTCAGCATCGCTCGACGCGTCAATTGCGGCATCTGTGCTGGCATCGTCTTCTAGCGCGGCATCCAAACCTGCGTCTGGTGCGCCGGCATCCGATTCGATCACCGGTACACAGCCGCTCGAAGGATCACACCACTCGTTGGTCGTGCAAGCATTGTCGATTGGCGCTGTTTCGCAAAGGCCTTGGAGGCAGATCCGCTCAGCACAACCCGCTGGTTGAGGACACTCTTCAGCGAGATTGCAGAAGACCTCCTCAGGGCAGAAGTCATGTGAAGGCGGATTGCATCGCTCGTCTACACATTGACCCGCAAGGCATTCAGTGAGGGCACCGTTTCCTGCAGCGTTGGGGCACGTCACGTCCAAGCAGCTTCGTTGCATGCGAACGATGAGTGCAAAATTCGTCGACGCGTCGGCTATGTTCACACGAACGCGACGCTCCAAAAGACGCAGTCCATCCGCGCGAAATAGGCGAACGCGTACTACGGTTTCACCTGCTTCGATGTTGGCAAACTCTGCCGCGCGAATACCTTGAAGATAGGCCTCGCCGACGTTCGCGGCTCGCTCGATGTGTCGCAGCACCGAGACTCCGTCGGTGACCGCTACTGGATCGACGAGTGCAATGTCTACGCTTGAGAACTCGCGTCCTGGCACCAGGCTCGTTTGCACGTTTACAGAGAGGGCGCCGTGATCGCTGCAGGCATTTGCGAAAATGAGCACGAACAGAAGAACGCTACGTTGGACAAATCGGTTCATAGTGGCCCACACACCGGAACGGCTGAGTAATGCTCAGGAGCAGACGCGTCATACCCAAGCTGTCCGTTCGCGTTGCTTCCCCAACAGAATAGCTGTTGGGTCGCTGCGGCGATCGCGCACGCGTAGCCTGACGTGCCGAGAGCCATCGCTGAAACGGCCGCTAGATCTGGAACTTGCGTGGGCTCGTCTACCGTGCCGGTGTCCGCTCCGAGACCCATCATGTTAGTCGCTCCCCAGCACCACATTTCGCTGTCGAAAGAGTCATCGGAACAAGCCCACCGCACGTCCGAACTCAAGCTAACAGGACGACATCACGTGGAAATCCTGTCGGTGCGATTTAGAAATGTCCGGTGCTCTGCAAAGTACAGTTGTCCGCTTGGGTGCCTCGGTCAAGGGTTGCTGGTTTGGGATGCGGCTTTGCCGACTGCAGCGCGGTGGCCAATGGATGGGTTACGGGCAAGGGCGCAATCGACCTGGCGGATTGTTGGCGCTTCTGGTTCGCGCGTGGACGCCGAGTCGTCAGACCTGGTTCTCCCATCGCTTTGCGCATGAGATCTTCGTCGCGCAACGTGAGGCGCTTCGTTTGAAGCGTGCGCTTGTCACGCTCGCGCTGACCTTGCGCGATGACGCTCAGGACATGTCCTAAGAGTTTGTTCTCGACGATGGCGCCTTGATGCACGCGTGCGTCTTTGGGAAACGCGTACGCGTCCAAGTGTTCGCCTCGATATTCGATGTGTACGGTTCCATCTTCTTCTTCGCGCACCGTCACACGCTTGCCACGCGCTTTTTCCGATGCTGGCGTCGAGGCGACGACGTACATCACGCGATTGTAGTGCAAGGTGAGGCTGCCGGTCAGGCGTCGCTCCTCTTGCCACGAGAAGATGCGTGCGAGGTTTTCCTGGGGCAGCAACGTCCGGTGCGCATCGTGCGGGCTCTGAGGTTCGCACGCGAAACGCTGGTTGTAGTCCTTCATGAACTCCCCAAGGTACGCGTTGCCCGCATCACG
>JADJQN010000001.1 GCA_016712745.1 Sandaracinaceae bacterium | reverse complement strand
AAAGCCGGGCGATATTCTTGTCGGCAAGATCACGCCCAAGGGCGAGACCCAGCTTTCACCCGAAGAGAAGTTGCTTCGCGCAATCTTCGGCGAAAAAGCGGGCGACGTTCGAGACAGCTCGCTTCGTGTACCGCCGGGAGTCGGCGGCGTCGTCATCAATGCTCGCGTGTTCTCACGCAAGGGCACCGATAAGGACGAGCGCACGAAGGAAATCGAAGATGCAGAGCGCATCAAGCTCGAGAAGGACATGGCGGATGAAGTTAAGATCATCCGTGACTCGGCCTACTCACGCATCAAGAAGCTTCTGAACGGCAAGACCACGACCGGCAAGCTCGTCGACGACAAGGGCAAAGTCCTTCTCGCGAAGGGTGAGCGCATCGACGATGCAGTTCTCGACGCATTCCCGCGCAAGCATTGGGCGGAGATCGACATCGAGAAGGGCAAAGACAAGATCGAGTCGATCGCGGCTCAGCTTGAAGAGCAGGTCACCGGCATCGAGATGCTCTTCCGCGAGAAGATCGAGAAGCTTTCACGTGGCGATGAATTGCCCCCGGGCGTCATCAAGATGGTGAAGGTCTACGTCGCGATCAAGCGCAAGCTTCAGGTCGGCGACAAGATGGCAGGTCGTCACGGCAACAAGGGTGTCGTCTCGCGCATCATGCCCGAGGAAGACATGCCGTACTTGTCGGACGGAACTCCCGTCGACGTCGTACTCAATCCGCTGGGTGTTCCTAGCCGCATGAACGTCGGACAGATCCTCGAAGTCCATCTCGGATGGGCTGGTTTGCTTCTGGGCAAGCAAGTGATGGATATGCTCGAGCGTCAGCAGACCCCGGTCGCGAAGATTCAAACTCTTCTCGGCAAGGCCTATCACAAGGGCGAGACGAACGAGATCGTGAAGAGCATTCCTGAAAAGGATGTCCCCACGCTCATTCGCAAGCTCAAGGATGGCTTCCACTTCGCAACGCCGGTCTTCGACGGCGCTGTGGAATCGGAAATCAAGACCATGCTCGACCTCGCGCAAGTTGCGACAAGCGGTCAGACGGTTCTCTTCGACGGACGCAGCGGCGACGCTTTCGACCGCGATGTCACCGTCGGCGTCATGTACATCCTGAAGCTGCATCATCTTGTCGACGACAAGATCCATGCGCGCAGCATCGGGCCGTACTCGCTCGTTACGCAGCAGCCCCTGGGTGGTAAGGCCCAGTTCGGCGGTCAGCGTCTCGGCGAAATGGAAGTCTGGGCCATGGAAGCCTACGGCGCGGCTTACGCGCTTCAGGAGTTCCTCACGGTTAAGTCCGACGACGTGCAAGGTCGCACGCGTATGTACGAGGCCATCGTCAAGGGTGAGCACTCGCTCGATGCGGGTCTCCCTGAGAGCTTCAACGTCTTGATGAAGGAGCTCCAAGCTTTGTGCTTGAACGTCGAGCTCATCGAAACCGGTAAGAACGGCAGCCCGTCCGACGTGCTCGCCGCTGAGGAGGAGTAAACGCCATGAAAGATATCTTCAGCTTTTTTGAGAAGCCCAAAGATCCGCTTTCATTCTCGGCGATTCGTATTTCGCTGGCCTCTCCCGAAAAGATTCGGGAGTGGTCGCATGGCGAAGTAAAGAAGCCGGAGACGATCAACTACCGCACGTTCAAGCCTGAGCGTGACGGTCTCTTCTGCGCGAAGATTTTCGGACCAGTCAAGGACTACGAGTGCAACTGCGGCAAGTACAAGCGCATGAAGCACCGTGGGATTGTCTGCGAGAAGTGCGGCGTTGAAGTCATCCAGAGCAAGGTGCGTCGTGAGCGTCTTGGCCACATCACGTTGGCCACGCCGGTTGCGCACATCTGGTTCTTGAAGTCGCTGCCGAGCCGCATCGGCGCGGTTCTCGACATCACGTTGAAGGAACTTGAGAAGGTTCTTTACTGCGAAAGCTACATCGTGATGGACGGCAAGGAGACTCCCCTCGAGAAGGGCGAGTGTCTTACCGAAGAGCGCTACCAAGAGCTCATGGACGAGTACGGAGACGAAGCTTTCACCGCCGGTATGGGCGGCGAAGCGGTTCTCGAGATGCTCAAGGAAATCGACGTGCACTCGCTCTCGGAGACGCTCCGCGTCGACATGCGCGAAGCCACAAGCGAAGCGAAGAAGAAGAAGTACTCCAAGCGCTTGAAGGTCATCGAGTCCTTCAAGGAGTCGGGCAATCGCCCCGAGTGGATGATGTTGACGGTCGTCCCGGTGCTTCCGCCGGACCTCCGCCCTCTCGTTCCTCTTGATGGTGGACGCTTTGCGACGTCGGATCTCAACGATCTTTACCGCCGCGTCATCAACCGCAACAACCGCTTGAAGCGCCTCATCGAGCTCAACGCTCCTGAGATCATCATCCGCAACGAACGCCGCATGCTCCAAGAGGCAGTCGATGCTCTCTTCGACAACGGTCGTCGTGGCAAGACCATCACTGGACCCAACAAGCGTCCGCTCAAGTCGCTCTCTGACATGCTCAAGGGCAAGCAGGGTCGCTTCCGTCAGAACTTGCTCGGCAAGCGCGTCGATTACTCTGGCCGTTCGGTCATCGTCGTCGGGCCCCAGCTTCGCCTTCATCAGTGCGGTCTTCCCAAGAAGATGGCACTCGAGCTCTTCAAGCCCTTCATCTACAACAAGCTCGAAGAGCGTGGTTACGTCACCACCATCAAGAGCGCGAAGAAGCTTGTCGAAAAGGAGAAGCCCGAGGTTTGGGATATTCTCGAAGAGGTCATCACAGAGCATCCGGTGATGTTGAACCGCGCTCCGACGCTCCATCGTCTTGGTATCCAAGCGTTCGAGCCGATCTTAATCGAGGGTAAGGCTATCCAGCTCCACCCGCTCGTCTGCGCGGCGTTCAACGCCGACTTCGACGGCGATCAAATGGCCGTCCACGTGCCCCTGAGCGTTGAAGCGCAAATGGAAGCCCGTGTTTTGATGATGAGCACCAACAACATCTTGTCGCCCGCAAGCGGCAAGCCGATCATCAATCCCACGCAGGACATCGTTTTAGGGCTTTACTACATGACCCGTGAGCGTCCGTTCGCACGTGGCACCTATCGCGAAGGTTCAGAGCGCGAGGGTGATTTCCGTGGAATCTTCTCTTCTCCCGACGAAGTGCGCATGGCGTACGACGCGGAAGAAGTGGACCTTCACGCACGCATCAAGGTTCGTATCGAGGGCAAGCTCGTCGATTCGACCGTGGGACGTGTGCTTGTTGGCGAGATTCTTCCGGAAGAGATGCCCTTTGAGTCGGTGAACAAGGTTCTCGACAAGAAGCAGCTCTCGGGTTTGATCGACACCTGCTACCGCAAGAGCAAGAACAAGAGCACCGTTCTTCTCGCGGATCGTCTTCGTACGCTCGGCTATCAGATGTCGACCAAGGCCGGCATCTCGATTTGCATGGATGACATGGTCATCCCGTCGTCGAAGAAGGAACTTCTCGATCGCGCTCAGGGCGACGTCGAGACCGTTGTTGAACAGTACCAAGAAGGTCTGATCACCGACGGCGAGCGCTACAACAAGATCGTCGACATCTGGGCGGACACTGCCGACCAGGTTGCGAAGGATCTTCTTGAGGGCATCGGCCGCGAGACGATGAAGGACGACGCAACGGGCGAAGAGAAGGAAACTCCTTCGTTCAACCCGATCTTCATGATGGCTGATTCGGGCGCTCGTGGTTCGAACCAGCAGATTCGTCAGCTCGCCGGTATGCGCGGTCTTATGGCCAAGCCCTCAGGCGAAATCATCGAAACGCCGATCACCGCGAACTTCCGCGAGGGTCTTACGGTTCTTCAGTACTTCATCTCGACGCACGGCGCTCGTAAGGGCCTCGCCGATACGGCACTCAAGACCGCAAACTCCGGTTACCTCACGCGTCGTCTTGTCGACGTCGCGCAGGACGCCGTCATCACGGAATACAACTGCGACACGCTCGACGGCATCTGGGTTACCAAGCTCGAGGAAGGTGGCGAAGTCATCCAGCCCCTCGGCGACCGTATCCTCGGCCGCGTTTGTCTCGAAGACATCGTTGATCCGGTCACGGGCGAAGTCATCGCGAAGTCCAACGACGAAATCGACGAAGCACTCGTCGCTGCCGTCGAAGAAGCGGGCATCGAGAAGGTCATCATCCGTTCGGTGCTCACGTGCCAAGCGCGTCGCGGCTGTTGCGCGAAGTGCTACGGCCGAGACCTCGCACGCGGCTACACGGTCAACATCGGTGAAGCGGTCGGCGTCATTGCCGCCCAGTCGATCGGTGAGCCGGGTACGCAGCTTACGATGCGTACCTTCCACATCGGTGGTGCTGCTGCTCGCGGTAAGATCGAACAGTCGAGCATCGAAGCACGCAACGACGGAACCGTCCGTTACGAGAACACCAAGACCGTCAAGAAGAAGGACGGAACGGTCGTGGCCATGAACCGCCACGGCGTCTTGAAGATTGTCGATGACTCGGGCCGCGAGCGCGAGCGTTACAATCTTACCTACGGTGCAACTCTCCGCGCCGCTGAAGGTCAGCGCGTTGAGAAGGGCATGATGCTCTCCGAGTGGGATCCCTACGCGATTCCGATCGTGACCGAAGTTGCTGGTGTCATGAAGTACGGTGACATCGTCGACGGCGTTACGATGGAAGAGAAGCTCGACGAAGTGACGGGTCTTTCACGTCGCGTCATCATCGAGTCGCGTGATCCGGGTGCGCGTCCGCGCTTGTCCATCAAGGACGAGAAGTCGGGCGAAACCTTGAAGACGGGCGTCGGCGAAAACGTCGCTCGCTACTTCCTCCCGGTCGGCTCCAACATCATCCCGGCTGAAGGCACGTTCGTGGACGCTGGCGAAGTTATCGCCAAGATCCCGCGCGAAACCACGAAGACCAAGGACATCACCGGCGGTCTGCCGCGTGTTGCCGAGCTCTTCGAAGCCCGCAAGCCGAAGGATCACGCCATCGTTGCTGACATCGACGGAACCGTCGGCTTCGGCAAGGACACCAAGGGCAAGCGCAAGGTCCTCATCACGCCGGACATCGGCGGCGAGGCCCAGGAGTATCTCATCGCGAAGAGCAAGCATCTCACGGTCAAAGATGGTGACCGCGTTCGTGCTGGCGAATCGTTGATGGATGGTCCGGCGAACCCGCACGACATCCTTCGCGTCAAGGGCGAGAAGGAATTGGCAGCGTGGTTGGTCAACGAAATCCAGCAGGTCTACCGCCTGCAGGGCGTTACCATCAACGACAAGCACATCGAGACGATTGTTCGTCAGATGCTACGCCGTGTTCGCGTGAAGGAAGTTGGCGACACCAGCTTCCTTACCGATGAGCAGGTCGAGAAGAACATCTTCGAGAACGAGAACGCAAAGGTCATTGCACGTGGCGGCGCACCCGCGATGGCAGAGCCCTTGCTCCTCGGCATCACGAAGGCGTCTCTCTCCACTGAATCGTTCATCAGCGCATCGTCGTTCCAAGAAACCACGAAGGTCCTCACCGAAGCCGCCATCAGCGGCAAGGTCGACGAGCTCCGCGGCCTCAAGGAAAACGTCATCATGGGCCGCTTGATCCCCGCAGGCACAGGCCTCGGCGCATACAAGAAGCTCGATGTCGTTGTCGACGACGCCGGCGAAGTCACCTACCAGATGCCCCGCGTCGAACGCGTGGCGCAAGCCCTCGCGGTCAACGAAGAAGAATAAACTCTTCAACGTTCACTTCGAGACACACAAAACCGCGACTTCCGAAAGGAAGCCGCGTTTGGGGCGCATCGAAGCCGTTCACGCCCTCAACGGTAACCTCGTGTGGCTGGGTTTGCGCTGCCATAGACCCAGCGACAGTGCGTAGGTCGGATCCGGCTCGCTGAGAGGGTAGGGTCGCGGATCTTTTGGCGTTTGTAACGACTTGGCGCTTCTGTGGGACATCGCAGTCCAGATCCAGACCGGTCGAAGCCGAGCCGTTAAGCACGCGGCGCACGTGACCTCCAGTGCCTGAACCACAGGCAGCCGTCCGACGATCAGGCAGGTCCCTTTGCGATGTATGGCCACCTAAATCAGCCCTGCCGCCCTATTCCCAACATGCCACCAGTGCACGCGACGGGAAACGACCCTGCGGAACGCACCGTCGTCGTGACGCCAACAGCGCGAACGTTTGCGTCGCGCCCTAGCTTCGAGGTTCCACCTGCAGTTTGCGGAGCACCGGGGACGATCGGTGAAATAGTGAAATAGGCGCGCGACACTGCGGGCGGACTAGGTGCTATTTCACTATTTCACCGATCGTCCCCGATTCTCACGATAGTGCGGGCGGACTGCACGCTATTTCACTATTTCACCGATCGTCCCCGATTCTCAGAAACGGCAGCGCTACGGAGAGAAATTGCTCCGGCGAATCG
This sequence comes from Sandaracinaceae bacterium, assembly GCA_016712745.1. Lineage (GTDB taxonomy): Bacteria > Myxococcota_A > Polyangia > Polyangiales > JADJQN01 > JADJQN01. The sequence goes on along the minus strand of JADJQN010000001.1, from coordinate 1,970,348 downwards.
ACGTGTGCGAAGTGCGATGCGTTGGTGAGCCATTTGAAGTCCGCGCTTGGTATGAGCGCGTGGAGACGTTCTCCGACGACAGGGGGCACCATGAGATCCTGCCGTGCGTACACTAGCTGTAGCGGGAGCGGGAAGGCCGGCAGTGATCGTAGGGTCTTAGCGAACTGCGCCATGTCCGCCACCGAGAGTGCTTCCCGGAGCATCGCCGTGAAAGCGTAGAGGCCTTCATCGGTTTGAAGCGGTGCTGCGTACACTCGGAGCTCTTCGCGAGACTTCAGCGAGTCGTCGAAGTAGTGCACATTTTTGTGCACCCAACGTTCGGGGTTGGAGCGCACGAGGAGACGCACAATAACCTCGCTCGGAAGCACGGCCATCAGCACACGCAGAGCGTGCATGCGCGCGGTGGGCACGCCCGGAGAATGCAGGTTCACAAGCCGCTGTATAAGGTTCGGGCGCGCGAGGGCGAGCTTCATGCAGAGATAGCCGCCCAACGAATTTCCGATGACTGGGACGTTCTGCAACCCAAGTGCATCCATCAACTCCCCGATCGAAGTAGCAAGCGCGTCGGCGCTATAGCTCGCGCGCGGCTTGCTGCTTTCGCCTGCGCCAATCAAGTCGGGAATATAGAGCGTGTAGTGTTTTCCGAGTGGCCCGATCACATAACGAAACGAGTAGCTCGATGTCATGAAGCCATGCACCAGCAGAAGGGGAGGCCCGCTTCCACAAACACGTACGCGTACGTTTACTGGGCCGAACGGCACCGAATCGAAACTCACGTCGCGCGCCGGTGCTGAAAAATACGGATGCACCTTGCGTGGCGATTCGGGAACATCGTTGAAGGGAAGTTGTTGAAAGGGGCGGGGCACTGTGCGTTTCAGCGACCCAATAGGATCTTCACGACCGGGTCATCGTGAATGTGCGGCAGCATCCCCCGAAGGTGCGCATGATCCGAAATCGAGATGAGGTCCCACTCGAGTAGAGCGGCGCGGTAGCCCTCCCACGCGATAGCGACGCGCTCCGGAAGACTCCCACCGTAGTGATCGATGTCTTTTTGCAATCGTTCCGTAAGCTCGCCAAGTGTAGGCTTTTCCATGTCGAGCCCATTGTAGAGCCGCCAGTAGCGCGAGCAAGCTCGAGCGGAATACAGCCTGAACCCGAATTCTGAGATTGGCATTTTTAGTCTAGGCGTCTTCCACGTACTGGCGTCACTGGCGTCATGGCGGTTCAACCTTCCGAAAGTATTCGGCGCCCTTAAACGCGAAAGCGGCGGTCCGTGTGGACCACCGCGTTTCGCTTCGCTGCCTATTTCCCTTGTATGACCGATTCTCGTTCAGACCTCCGGGCTGCAAGCGCTTGAGCATCCGTCACCGTCCACCAAGTTACCGTCGTCGCAGCTTTCTCCTTGAGTTGAGATGTCGTTTCCGCATGCAGTCTCGGTGCAGTTGCCGTCGCAGCCGTCATCATCAAACGCGTTGCCGTCGTCGCAGAGCTCATTGGTAGTCACGACACCGTTATCGCAGATCGTGACAGCGCAGTTCGAGTCGCAGCCGTCGCCGTCCACCGAGTTGCCGTCGTCGCAGCCTTCGCGACCCGAGCGGACTCCGTTACCACATGCGGAAGCTGTGCAGTTGTTGTCGCAGCCGTCGCCGTTTACGCGGTTGCCGTCGTCGCAGGCCTCGCCGTTGTTGGCAACTGCGTCGCCACACGAGATGAGACAGTCGCTCGGCTCACCGACACACAGAAAGCCCGGCTCCGCTTGGCAGATGCGGCTACAACCATCAAGGCTTTCGGTGTCGCCGTCGTCGCACGACTCGCCTGCGTCGATGACGCCGTTGCCGCAATCGACCGGAGGCGTCTCAAGCGCGCCTGCAGATGCTTGCGAGCCCATGCTCACGCCGCCGCTCACGTCCACATCGATCGAGAGCTGCTCCTGCTGCGCATCCGGGGGAAGCTCTTCGCCGATGCGCGAATCAACACTTGAGGCAGGTGCCGCGGCACAACCGACCACGAGCAAGGCTGAGACGAACGAACACAACGCGCTGATTTTGGAGAATGTAGTCATGGCATCACCCTTTTCGTTTCTAGATACCTGTGGCGTTCATGAGCCCCTCGCTCACTCATCACCCCTGCGGGGGGCGCTCTTCTCAGCGCCTCAACCGCCTCGCTTACCCCTACTCAATACGCTCGCCTTCACCGATCCCGTAGGGTGCGCATGCAAAATAAATTCAGAATCCGTCTTTTTTAAAGGCGAATTCACACTTAGGGATGAAGAATCACCCGGCTTATCACCCGTGCGGTTGAGGGATCGCAGAGCGCGTGCGGATCCCTTCACCCGTGCGTGTGAAAGGTGCTCTCCGTGTGCTTCTAGAGCGTCGCAACGATCATGAGATCGATCGTGTTCGCGCCGCTTGGGGCCGCGTAGGACTTGCGCGACTCATGCACGACCGTAAAGCCATTCGCGCGGAGCGCCTCCACAAGGTAGTCCGCTTGATGGATGTAGACATACGTCGAGTCTTTGCCGTCGGAGCTCCGCTGTGGTCCTGATGCGGAGTAGTCGCCTTCCATCGTGCTCAGATAGATGGCTCCGCTTGGCTGCAAACTGGCGGCCGCGTCGGCGATGAACTGGATAGCTTCTTCACGAGACAAATAGGGCAGGCAGAAAGCAGACACGATGGCGTGGTACCGCTGGGCAAGTGAGCGGATGTCGCGGCAATCCATCAGTCGAAATGACGCGTGAGGATTGTTGATGCGCGCGCTTTAGCATCGTCGGCGCTAGATCGACCGCCAAGATGCGCAGATCTGGCCGCTGCTGCAAAAGGTATCTAGTGACATTGCCAGGCCCGCATCCGACTTCGAGGACGTCGGCGTGCAGCGTCTGGACCGCCATGCAGAGTCGATCGAGCGCCTCGTGGTAGAGCTCCACCGACATGTACTTGGCTTGGTAGTCCTGCGCCCGTCGTTCAAAGACGTCAATTGAAGACAACGAACGCGTCATGTGCCCCCAATGTGGTGAATTTATCGTGGACGCGCGCGCTCGGCTAGCGAAACATGAAAATCATCGCGAGGCTCACGCAGGCGAGAATCACCGCAGCCAGGAGTGCGACGTAGAACGCCTTCATGCCCACCTTGAGCAGCTCTTTCAAATGAACGCCGAGGCCGACGCCGCCCATCGCCATGGTGGTGAGAAAGTTCGAAGACGCGGTGGCCATCGTCGCAGTGGATACGCGGACGTCACTTGCGGCCCACAGTGGGCTGTCCTTGAGGTGGAACGTTGCGTCGGGCAGGAAGTTGAACGTGTTGAACAGCGCCATCGCGACGAAGCCGACTACGAAGGGCGGAAGGATGTCGGTCCACTTCATCGACTTCTTCACGTGCACTTCTTGGCGTCGTCGTTTCTCACGCGCGGCTACCGCACCGATGCCGACCACGAGCGGGGCGAGCAGAAGGACGCGTACCAGCTTCACGATAACCGCGACGTCACCCGCCTGCTGACCATACGCGAATCCCGCTGCGACGACCTGCGGCGTTGAGTGCACAGCCGTTCCTACCCAAACACCAAACTCATGCTGCGACAGGCCAATCGCGCTCCCCACGATAGGAAACACGAAGACCCATAGAAGGCCGAGCAGCGTAATCGCCGCGACTGAGAACGCCGTGTTCGCCTCGTCGGCTTCAATGACGGGTGCAGTTACGGCGATGGCCGTGCCGCCGCAGATCGCGGTGCCCACGGCCAGGAGCAGCGAGAGCACGCGATTCACTTTCAGCCGCGAGCAGATCCACAGCGTTACCGAGAGAGCGATCGCGACGCAGGCGATGTTGATGAAGAGGCCTTGCTGCGAGACGCGCACGACATCGTAGAAATTGAGCTTCGCCCCCATGAGCACGATACCGAACGGAAGTATCTTCAGAACGGAGTACTTGATGCCCTCGCGGGCTGCGGCCGGCATCGGCAGAAGATTGCGAATGAGCAGGCCTCCCACCATCGCAACAATCATCGCGTCGAGGGGATGGCGGCCGTTTGCAAGCGTGAACGGAGGAAACGGGATCGACTGCGCTGCATAGGCAACACACGCGAGCACGAGTGTGAGCGCGAGACCTGGGATAACAGAATTTTTCTTGGCTTCGACCATGGCCCCTAGATAATGAAATCGAAACCGCTCGACGCATCCGTATCGGCGTGTGCGCTCGCGTAGCGACCGAAGCCATCGGGAATCAGGCACAGGACTCGCTCGCCCGATTTCAGAGTCGCCGCGACTTTGAGCGCTGCTACGACGGCCGCGCCTCCCGATGGACCTGCCGAGATTCCCTCCTCGCGCGCCAAACGGCGCGACATCGTGAGCGCCTCCATGTCCTCGACTTGAACAATCTCGTCGATTACATCGCGCTTGAGCAGAGGGGGGATAAAGCCGGCACCGATTCCGTAGATCAAATGGGGCTTCGGTTTGTCCGTGCCGCTCAGGGATGCCGAGCGCGCAGGCTCGACCGCAACAATTCGAATGCCGGGAAGCTCACGCTTCAAGACTTCGCCCACCCCCGTGATTGTCCCACCGGTGCCGACGCCGGCCACGAACGCGGCGAGCTGTCGATTTGTCCCGTCGAGAATTTCGAGTGCAGTCGTCTCACGATGGGCATCGGGATTCGCAGGATTCTCGAACTGGGACGGCATGAAGCAATTCGGATTCTCCGCAACGAGCTTTTTGGCGTAATCGATTGCGCCTTGCATCAACTTGCGCGCTGGCGTCAGTACGACCTCGGCTCCGTAGTGCTCGAGAAGCACGCGGCGTTCCATCGAGATGTCATCGGGCGCTACGATGATGAGCTTATAACAGCGCACGGCAGCGACCAGCGCGAGGCCGATGCCCGTGTTGCCACTGGACGGCTCGATGATCGTATCGCCGGCCTTGAGCTTGCCCGTTCGCTCGGCTTCATCGAGCATGGCGAGAGCGATGCGGTCTTTCACGCTGCCCGCAGGGTTCTGGGTTTCGAGCTTCAGAATGATCTCTGCACCCGAGGCGCTCTGAATGCGATTCAAAAGGACGAGCGGAGTTTTCCCGACGAGAGAAAGCACAGACGTAGCAATCGCCGACATAGACGCTTACTACCAGCTTTTGAGCCCGGCGGTCTAAGAAGCGTTGGCCGCGATGGGGGCATTGAGCGCCGTGTGAGCGTTCGCGCGCCAGCGAATGAGGGCCCGTCACACCGGCGAAACTTGCTATGCTCGCCTGATGACTGTGATGCGCGCGCTTTGTTGCGTTGCTCTGGCTTGCGCTTTTGCTGGATGTGCCAGTGGAGGCGGCGCTCTCGCGGGAAGCGATGCCGGCCGCGTTGATATGCAGGCCGCCGACCTCAGCTCGACGGACCTGGGGTGGGCAGATCTCGCGGTCGCCGACATGCGAAGTGCGGACGCGGCGGAAACCGACAGCGCTTTCGATGCGCCGTTCGCCGGTGACTTGGGCGTCGACATGAATTTCCTCGACTTGGATTTCGGCACACCGGACTTAGGTGTCGACCTCGGAGCCGTGGATATGGGGACTGATCTCGGGCCCGCCAGTGTCGATGCTGGCGTTGTTTGCACGACGGATGCGGATTGCGGCGACCTATTCGCGTGCACAACCGACCAATGCACCTCCGGCGTCTGTGTCCACACGCCGGTCAATTTGGCGTGCGCCGACACCAACCCGTGCACGATCGACACTTGCACGACAAGCACCCGTGGAGGTTGCCGCCATTCTGCTGCGAGCGCCGGACTACGTTGTAGCGACGGCACGGCTTGCACGACCGGTGACCAGTGCAACGGCAACTCTTTTGCGCCCGCCTGCGTCGGAACCGCAACGTGTCCGGGGTGCGCATGCGACGCCACCAGCGGCGAGTGCGGCCCCTGCGCGTAGTTCGCTACGCCACCAAGCGAGCAAGCAGCGCTTTGAGGTAGTCGCCTTCGGGAAACGCCGCGAGACGCGGATGATCGGCGGGTGCTCCATCGCGTTCGAGGATTTGCATGACCTGACCGGCGCTTGGTGCGGCGTTCTCCAGCGTCTTTTCGAACGCGTCGCGATCGACGTGGCTCGAGCACGACGCCGCGATGAACAATCCACCTGGCGCAAGCAAACGCAAAGCAGCCTGGTGCAGGGTGCGGTAACTATTGAGCGCTGCGGGCACCGACTCTTCGTTGGGCGCAAAGCTGGGTGGATCAGAAACGATCAAGTCGTAGCGCTCGCCGCGCTGCTTCGCCGCTTTAAGGAAGTTAGGAACATCTTCCGCAATACCTCGGTGCGGGATGGAGTCGCCAACGTTGCGCGCAAAGGTCTGCTCGGCAAGCTTGATTGCGTCTTTCGCTATATCAACGGTAGTGACGCTGGTCGCACCGCCCAGCGCAGCAGCGACCGAGAAGCCGCCCGTATAGCCATAGAGATTGAGCACGCGCAAACCTCGGCTAAGCTCGCGCACGCGCCGACGCGATTCGCGATGATCGAGGAAGAGCCCTGTCTTCTGCCCGTGCACGAGGTCGGCGAGCAAGACCATCCCGTGCTCTTGCACCTCGATGAGCGGGGGAGGTTCTTTGCCACGTACGACGTCCACGCGTCGCTCGCCACGTTTGCCTGTGCGAAGCAGGACGGAATTCACACCGCGTGAAACTAAAACATCGTCTAGCACGGCGAGAATGGTTTCGCGCCATGCGAGCGCCGCTGCGCCGTCGAGCTGCACGGTCGCGTGCTCGCCATAAATGTCACATACGATGCCGGGGACTCGATCACCTTCGCCGTTAAGCAATCGATAGGCATTGGTGTCGGGAGGCACGACGCGCGTGCGCAGGGTCGCTGCTTCGCTGATGCGCCTTCGAAGAAGAGACTGATCTACGGGCTCGTCTTGAAGTGTGAACACGCGAATCCCGATTGGACCGTCCTCGGCCAGGCCGCGGGCCAAAAAATCGCCTCGCCCCGCGACGACGGTGAGTACCTCTCCCGCGTCAGCGTGAATTTCTTCCAGCGCATCGCGCCATATCCAGGGATGGCCTTGACGAATAACGGAGTCGATCTTTTTTCGCAGGCGAACTTCTTTCACCTGGTTACGATATCACGCGGCTCGCGTTGACATGGGGATCCCTTCCGGGCCAGCTTGAAAGAGATGGTTACGGCGGCGCACCGAGGACTCACGGCAAGAGTGGGCGAAGAATTTCGCGTCCGTAATCCGCACGCGTTGCCCGCGGCCAAGGTACGAGAACTCTCGCGTCTCGCGCCGGGTCGCTCCACTGCCTCACTTGCATTCGATTTCGGTATGGGGGCGCTGCTTATTGGCATCGCCGTTCACTATCCGAGGGTGTGGGTCATCGCTCCCGCAATCGTGTGCATTGGAGCCGTGCAACACGGGCTCGCGATTCTCTCGCATCAGTCGGCGCACTACCGGCTGTACGAGACGCGCTGGCTCAACGATTTCGTCGGCCAGCTTTGTGCGCTGCCACTTGGCCTTTCGCTCATCACGTATCGCGTGATGCATCGCACGCACCACAACCATCTCTACACGTCGATCGATCCCGATCTCGCCCTCATTGCCGACTATCCGCGAGGCAAGGCCTACCTGCTTGGTAAGCTCGCGAAGGATTTGCTCGGGCTGACCGTGCTCAAGGCGTATAGCTACTTCTTCGGTAAGCCAATGAAGAAGCGCGGCGATGACACGCACGTCGAGCGTGTTCACGATGACACTTCACCCGCGCTTCGCAGAAAGGCCAAGCTGAACCTGCTCGGCGTTGGCCTGTTTCAGTTCGCGATGATCTCGCTCGCTGTGGGCTTCGGTTTTTGGAAGTGGTATCTGCTCCTGTGGATCCTGCCACTTGTGACGGTGCTTCAAGCGATGCTTCGTTTGCGTGCGGTTCTCGAACATGGGGCCGTCGACAGCAAGACGGATGTGCTGCGGGCGGCGCGCACCACGATCGCGCCCGCTTATCTGCGGTTCTTCCTATACCCGCACAATATGAACTACCACATCGAGCATCATCTATACCCATCGGTGCCGCACTACCGATTGCCGGATTGCCATCGCGCGCTGCAGGAAGCGGGCGTGGCCGCTAACGCTGAAGTGCAGACGAGCGTGCGCGTGAGTTTGGCGAAGGTATTCGCGAATCAGAACAGCGAGAAATAACCCGCTACCGCGATTGCTGCACCAAACAATGCAACCGCCAGCGCAATCCAGAATAGCGAGCGCCGGTTGGCGAGCAGAGCAACGCTCAAGAGCACCAGCGCTAGCGTCAACACGCGCGTGCCAATGTCGTAGCGATCGATCATCGTGTCGAGGCGTTTCACCTCACGCGTCTTCAAGACACGTGCGCGTACGAGATCTTGAATCGAGTAGAAGACGCGGCGGTTTCCGTGATCAATGGCGGAAATGCGCGTTGCGTACTGCGCGTGGTGCACTTCGGCGTCGCGTACGCGTGGATCGGTTTCGGCCAGGCGTGCCGTGTCGCGCAAAAGCGTTTCGTCGGCCAAGCGATAGCTTGCTCGTTCGGCGCTGCGTGTCTGATAATAGGCCCAGTCCGCTTCTGAATCCGCCTTCGCTTGCAGGGCATCGGTTTTGGCGTTGTCGCTTGCTTCTTGGCGTTCCGCGCGTGCGAAGCCAAGGAACGACATCAACATGGTGAGCGCGATGGCGGCAACAGATACGCGGCCGGTCAATTCTTCTTTGCGCGCTGCCAGCTCTTTCTCGACCGCGTCTTCGGCGCGACGCTTTGCGTCGTAACGTTCGAGAATCGACTCAATCTCATCCGCGAGATCCGGATTGTCGAGGGGCAGGATACTCTTGGGTCCATCGCTCATCGCACCACCTCGGCAGTGATTCCCGAGTCTACGCCCGCGTCCCGTGAGAGCCCCTCGATCACCATCGGCTCGCGAAGGGCCGGCATCGCAAAGGCCGCTTCTGCGTCCTCTTCCGCGATGGGCTCGCGGTGATGTGCGGCCACGAGCTGTTCTGCCGCGTGCACTGCGGCCGCTCGATCGATTTGCGCCGTAAGCAGCGGTCCAAACCCGGCGCGCGCGCTCGGTGCGACTTCACGCTGAGCCACAATGCGGTGCCACGCGACTGCGTAGTCCACGCCCAGCGCACCTTGAAGAGTTGAGGGCGGCACCTGCGCGCGGCTCCATTGATCGAGCCCGGCTTCGAGCGCGTCTTGCATCCACGGCTCGCGAAAGAGCGTCTCGCGTTCACGAATAACATCACGCCGCATGGGCAGAATGCCCAGCGCTTCGCATTCGCGCGCGTGATTCTCGCGCTCGACGATCCAGCGAATGAGATTGTAAGCCTCTTGCTGGACAGGACTTTGCGCAGGCAATGCCCACACGAGCGTCTCGCGAAACGAGAAGGGGTCAGCGCGACGTACGGGGATGCCGGTCTCATCGAGCTCGAGCGACGCGAAACGGGGCATGGCCGTGAATGCCAGGTCGTCGCCATCGGGAACGAGCGCGAGCGCGCCTCGATAGGAGCCGCCATGTAAGCTGAATGCCTGCATCTGATCGACGCTGGTGAGATAGAAATCACCGCGAGTAATCCCGTCTAGGATTGCCTGGTCGTCGATGCCCGCCGGTTCAAACATCTCTTGCGCGTAAAGATTCTGCTCGCGGTAGAGCGTTTCCCATTGGAACCAGTCCAATGCCGGCTTGCTGTCGTGTGCCGCGAGCGTGCGATCGCTCATGCCCGCGCGATACATCGCCGCAGCAATCTCGAGCTGTGCTTCCGTCGAGAGGCCAACGCGATGGGCAACGCGCGGCTTTGCGTGTTGGCCGCTGTAGCCGCGGTGCGCCCAATAGTAGGCGAGCACGAAGAGGTCGTATGCATCCCAGTCGGCGGGCTGTTGTTCAAGTACGTACTGCGCAGGCAAGCCGCGGCCATTGACTGCGCGCAGTGCGCTTTCGATCTCTGGGCGAACGAGCTGCCAGTGCAAGAGCGCATCGCGCACTTTGGAAATGCGATAGACCGCGACGTCGAGCGCAACTGCACGTGGGAGAAAGAACTGCTGGTCGCGATATCGCGCGCTCTCTAGAATTTCGGGGCGCACATTTGCAAAATCCTCGGCGATACGCGCACGTGAAACGACACCGTCGAATGGGACAACGTGGTTCTCGTTCGCGGCTTGATCCGCTTCGATTTCCGGCAGCACGGCGAGCGCTACATCGTCTTGGCGCAATGCGCGAAGCAAGCCTTCGTCCGGAACGGAGCGAATTTTGAAATTCGTCGCGTGCTCGGCGTTGTACTCGTCGAGCATATTCTCTTGAACCCACTTCGCCTGTTTTTCGTTCAGCGAAGTCAGGACGACGCGCTCCGGACCTCGATCGCGCGGCGGCGCCACGGGGTAGAAGTTCACGAGAGCGAAAAAACCGTCGACGACGACGGCGACGACAGTCGCGATGATAAGGACAACGTTTCGCACGGCCGAACGCTACTACGATCAACGGTCTTGGGCTATGCACGAGCCATCCACGTGCGGGACTAGGTATCAGTGTGCGGCGCGCAACATTTCGGCCGCGGCAGCGCGGGTCTTGGTGGTGATCGTGAGCCCGCCAAGCATGCGGGCGATTTCTTCGCGACGCTCTTTGTTACTGAGCTTGGTGATCGTGCTCCGTGTTCGGTCTTTGACAACCTCTTTCGCAACGTGAAAGTGAGTGTCGCCATAAACCGCGATCTGCGGCAGGTGCGTAATGCACAAGACTTGATGGTGCTTGGACACCTCTTTCAATTTTTGTGCGATGACTTCCGCCACGGCGCCACCAACCCCGGCGTCCACTTCGTCGAACACATAAAGGCCTGCGGTTCCGAGGCCGGCCAGCACGCGCTTGATCGCAAGCATCGCGCGCGATAGCTCGCCGCCACTGGCGATTCGGTGGATGGGCCTTGCTTCCTCGCCAAGGTTTGGTGCAATGAGAAACTCTGCGCGGTCCATTCCGGTGGCGGTAACGCGTGCGCCATCGATCGCAAGCTCGCCTTCGCGCGAATCCCAAGCAGCGAGCGCTACTTCGACCGTTGCGTCGCCCATGCCGACCGAGCGCAATTCCTTCGTAATCGCGACTCCGAGCTTTTTCGCGCCCGCGCGACGCTTCTCCGAAAGTGTTTTGGCCAGTTGGCGGGCATTGTTCAGCGCTTCCACGTGAATCCGTGCAAGGCGCTCGCGCTCTTCTTCAAAGCGTTCGAGCGTTTCGAGCTCGGCTTTGGCTGTGTCGCGATGCAGAAGAATGCTCTCGACAGAACCGCCATACTTACGCTTCAGACGATTGAGCCGGTCGAGCCGCTCTTCGACTTCGGCGAGGCGCTCTGCGTCGGACGTGACCGAGCGCGCGTAGCGACCAAGCTCTCGCGCCACGTCTTCAAGCTCAACGCGGGATTTGGAGAGCTCGGCGGCGATTTTGAGCAAGCTCGAGTCAAGGCGCGCGGCCTCATCGATCTCATGCGTGATCTTGCCCAAAGCTTCGCAAATGGCGCCGTCGGCCGTGTAGAGCGCGTCTTCCGCTCGCCCAGCGGTGCCGCTCAATTTTTCTGCGTGCCTTAGGCGTTCACGCTCGTCGCGGAGCACGGATTCTTCGTCGACCGCGATCCCAAGCTCGTCGATCTCGCGCACCTGGAAGCGCAGGAGGTCTTCACGCTCGAGGCGGCCCTGCTCACGCGTTCGAATTTCACTGAGTGCACGCGAGGCGAGGGCGAGGGCTTCGTATGCGCGCGTCATCTCAGTGCGGGAATCCAAAAGGCGCGCGTGCGCATCGAGGTAGTCGAGATGAGTCTTCGGATCGACAAGTGTGTGATGCTCGTGCTGCGAAGAAATATCGGCGAGGCCTACCGCTACCTCGGCGAGTTGCGTGCTCGTGGCGAGGCGCCCATTGATGTACGCGCGCGAACGTCCGTTGGCGCTGATGACGCGGCGGACGATTAGCTCCTCTTCGGGCCCAATGCCGGCCGCCTCCAAGCGAGCGACCAGGGCCGCGTCTTGCTCGAGATCGAAGCAAGCCTCCACCTCGGCGCTTTCGGCACCGGATCGGACCATGTCGGGGTTCGCGCGGCCGCCGAGAAGTAGGGATAACGCGTTGATAAGTATGGATTTACCCGCACCGGTCTGCCCCGTAACAACGCTCAGACCCGGTCCCAACGTAACTTCGAGCGAATCGATGATGGCGAAATCGCGCACGCGCAGACAAGTGAGCATGAAACCTCCACAAGAGAGCGGACGGATCACGCTTAGCACGACTGACCGTAGCTGAACAAGTAACCAGTGGTTGGCTTAACAGTTCCCCCTAAGCAGAAAGCTTTGATAACGTTGCGCGCAATGAACCAGCACACCCGCTCCCTTGGTCATGTTGTGCAATGTTTGTTTACCGCGCTGCTTGTATTTGGAGCCTCTCACGCAGCCGCACAGTCTGGGCCCAAGCGTGTTGTCGTACGCGACTTCACGGGTCCGCAGGCCGAGCGCCTTCACGACGCCCTCGTCTCGGACCTACGTTCGAACGGGTTCGAGATCGTCGAAGAGAGCGAGATGCGCAGTGCGGCGTCGACCGCAGGAGTCCAGCTGGACGACGGCTGGCAGTACCGAGTTGCGCAGCAGCTTCGGATCTCTGCCGTGATCAGCGGAACGGTCGCCCGGCACGGACGCCGCTTCACGCTCACGGTTCGCGTGCGCAACGGTAACGACGGCGCGTCCCTCGGCACCGAGACGTGGCGCGGTCGTAACCCCGCACAGCTCGCGTCGATCGGCGAGAACGGTCACGAGCGCCTCGGAGCATTCTTGGCCTCGGCCCACGCCCCCGACCCTGCGGTCGCAGAAGCTGAGCATCCGTGGCAAGCCGGTGACGACGCTGAAGGTGCGGACGACGATGGCGATGACGACGAAGATGCAGACGACGAAGATGAAGACGAAGCCGACGAGGACGACGGCGAGAATGGCCGTTACGATTCAGTTCGTGCGTCTCTCGCTATCGGAACCATCGCGCGCAGCATGTCTACGACTGTCGTTCCTGTTCGCCTCGGTGGCCCGTCGGAGGAACGTCGATACTCGAGCTCGGGCCTTGGCAACGGCCAAATCGGTCTCGACGGGGAGTTCTATCTGGGTGCGCTTGGTTCGCAGGCATTCCCCTATGTGGGGCTCGTTGGTGGCTACCATCGCTCCCTCTTCCTGAATACCCAGGGCTGCGATTCGACAGGCACGCCATGTCCGACACCCCTCATCGACGTCGGGACGTCACAGCAGGATTATTACATCGGCCTTCGTGGCCGCTACGCGATTGGTCATCGCCGTGATGGCATCGAGATCGCGGTCGATGCGACCTATGGCGGCTTCTCCTTCAAGCTCGACGAACCGGCGCTTGCGCAAATCACGCCCGGCACGCGCGTGCCGACCTTCGGCTATTCCTATTTGAACTTCGGCCTCGGCGTGAACATCGGCGTTGTCGAACGCTACCTCACGGTCGGGCTTCACGGCGCTATCCGCGCCGGCTTGTCGGTCGCTGCGGAAACCCGCAACGCTTGGGGTGTCGACACGAAGGGCGCAAGCGGCTTTGTGCTCGGCCTCAACATCCGCTCGGAAGCTCCCTACATCGCCGACGGCATGTTCTTCGGCCTTGGCTTTGAGCTCCTCAGCTTCTCGACCAAGTTTGAAGGTCAGACGTCGTGTCTCAGTGGCGCCGGCACTTGCACTAGCCCGAACCAACTCTGGGAGCAGCTTACCGTCCCTGAGCCCGTTACCGACACGTACTATCGCCTGACGCTGGCGATCGGCTACGCGTTGCGCTAGAAAACGGCGGGCATGTCCCGCCCCAACACTTCGCGCGAAATCCGCCAGGCCTTTCTCGATTACTTCAAAGGGAAAGGCCACGAAGCTTTGCCTTCGGGGCCCATCGTTCCGCCGAACGATCCGACGCTCATGTTTGCGAGCGCCGGGATGGTGCAGTTTAAAGATCTCTTCACGGGCAAAGAGAAGCGGGCGTACAAACGCGCGACTACGAGCCAGAAGTGCATCCGCATCAGCGGCAAGCACAACGACCTCGAGAACGTGGGCGTCACGGCGCGCCATCACACCTTCTTCGAAATGCTCGGGAACTTCTCCTTCGGCGACTATTTCAAAAAGGAAGCAATCGCGTTCGCGTGGGAGTTTTTGACAGGCGTTCTGCAGATCCCGAAAACTAAACTCGTCATCACCGTGTTCGGCGGCGAGAACGGAATCCCGGCAGACGATGAAGCCGCAGCAATGTGGCACGAGGTCACCGGCTTTGGAAATGAGCGCATCATTCGCATGGGCGCCAAAGACAACTTTTGGCAGGCGGGCGATACCGGGCCGTGCGGACCGTGTTCGGAGATTCACTACTTCCACGGGGATGGCGAAACGGATCTTTCGACCTTCGATCAGGAGCCGGGCGTCGATGGCACGGGCTGGACGGAGATTTGGAATCTCGTCTTCATGCAGTACGAGCGTTTTGACGGCGGGCGTTTGGAGAAGCTGCCGGCCCCGAGCATCGATACCGGAATGGGCCTCGAGCGCATCACGGCGGTCGTGCAGGGCGTGCGCAGCAACTACGACACCGATCTTCTGCGACCGGTTGTCGACCTAGCCGCGACGATCAGTGGCAAGAAGTACAACGGCGGCCTTAGCGCCGATGAAGTGTCGATGCGCGTCATCGCCGATCATGCACGAGCTGCGGGGTTCTTGATCGCTGCGGGCATCTTCCCCGATCGCGATGGGCGTAGCTACGTGCTCCGCCGCGTGATGCGTCGCGCGATTCGTCACGGCCACCGCCTCGGCATCGAGAAGCTCTTCTTTCACGAGTGCGTCCTGAAAGTGGTTGAGTCGATGGGCGCGAGCTACCCCGAGCTCGTCGAGCGGCGCGCGATGATTGAAGAAGTCACCAAACAAGAAGAAGAGCGCTTCCGTCGCACGATGCGTCGCGGGCTTGATCTTCTTGAGAGCGCCGAATTCAAGACGTCTGATGGCAAGAAGACTCTCCCGGGTGAGACGGCGTTCTTGCTCTATGACACCTATGGATTTCCCCTGGACCTTCAAGAAGTCATTGGTCAAGAGCAGGGCTTTGCCATTGACGTGGCTGGGTTTGAGACGGCGATGGATCGCGCGCGCGAGCGAAGTGCCGGATCCAAAGTTGGCGAAAAGGGAGTGGACAATCTCTATCGCGAGATTGCGTCGTCGACCGCGCCGACCAAATTCACAGGCTACGAATGTGAGAAGGGCGAGAGTAAGGTCACTGCGCTCGTGACCGCCGGAGCTCGCGTTGAAAAGCTTGTTGCGGGTCAGCGGGGCGAACTCGTAGTTGCGGTCACGCCATTCTACGCAGAGTCAGGCGGTCAGGTCGGCGATCACGGCGAGATTCGATCCAAGCACGGCGTCTTCCTCGTCGAAGACACGCAGAAGCCGGTGGACGGCGTCGTCGTGCACCGCGGCCTGGTGCGCGAAGGCGAGCTTGCAAACGGCGCTGATGTAACGCTTGAAGTCGATCACTCGCTCCGTGCGGCCACGCGCCGCAATCACAGCGCAACGCATTTACTGCACTATGCATTGCGCACCGTGCTGGGTCCGCAGGCGATGCAAAAGGGCTCTTTGGTAGGCCCCGATCGTCTGCGTTTTGATTACAGCAGTGGGCGCCCGCTCGAGCGCGAAGAGATTTTGCGCATCGAGGATTTGGTGAACGAAAAAATTCTCGCCAACGCCGAGATCACCACGGATGTTTTGCCTATGGACGACGCGAAAAAGCGCGGCGCGATCGGCATCTTCGAAGAAAAATACGGCGAAGTCGTTCGCATGCTCACGATGACGCCCGATTCGATTGAGTTGTGCGGCGGCACTCACGCGGCGCGCACAGGTGACCTAGGGCTTTTCAAGATTGTGAGCGAAGGGGGCGTCGCGGCAGGCGTGCGGCGCATTGAAGGTGCGACTGGTACCAACGCTCTGCGCTTTGTTCGCGAAGTCGAGCGCGAGCTTTCGCGGACTGCTGAGCTAGTTAAGGCCCAGCCCAAAGAGGCCCACGACAAGGTCGAGAAGCTGGTGACGCAGCACAAGGAGCTGCAGCGCGAGTACGAGCAGCTGAAGAAGCAGTTCATGTCCGGCGGCGGCGGCGGCGATACATCGGCCAACCTGAAACGCGTGGGCGATGTGAACGTGCTCGCGGCCAAGGTAGACCTCGCCGACGCCGGCGCGCTGCGTGAGCTTGCGGATCAGCTGCGCGACAAGAACGCTCCTAGCGTGATCGCGCTGGGGGCTGTTGCAAAGGATGGCAGCGTGCTTCTGGTGTGTACGGTGTCGAAAGATCTCCTGACGCGCTTTGCGGCGGGCAAGATCATCAAGGACGTGGCGGCGGTCGTTGGCGGCAAAGGCGGAGGTCGTCCCGACTTTGCCCAAGCCGGCGGAACCGATGCCAGCAAGCTCGATGAGGCGCTTGCGCTCGTCTACGAGATCGTCGCCAAGTAGCTTACGCGCCCGCTTTCGTTCGCAGGCGAGGTGTGAACTGGCTTTCACGATCCGCAGGTGGCGGCGCAAGTGACCCGGGGCCGCCTTTTCTATCTCCTCGTGATCACGTGTGAATCCGCTGGGGCCTCAAACCGTCGAAATTGGCACTGGGCTTGCGTAGTAGCTGCGTGTAGACCCCGGAAAGGTGCGAACGATGACTGCGAATAAAATGGCTTTGGGTTGCTTGTCTGCTCTGGTGGCGCTGCTTGGCCTCGGGGTGAATACGGCCGACGCGCAGTGCTTCCCGGGCTCAATGTTCTGCGGCGAGGTCAATGTGCAGGTGGGAGTGCCCGCCCCGCCCGTCGTTTACGTGCAACCCGCGCCGCCGCCCCCGGTGGTTTACGTGCAGCCGCCCCCTCCTCCGCAAGTCGTCTACGTGCAACCGGCTCCTCCGCCCCCGCGCGTGGTTTACGTCCAGCCTGCACCGCAGCCGCAACGCGTCTACGTGCAGCAGGCGCCCCGCCAAGAGATCTACGTCACGCCCGCCCGTTGAGCCGCGTATGGGATTGCATGCGAACCTAGGATTCATGGCAGGCAATCGCGTGTCGATCGGAGGCGCGGACATCGCGCTTCGTCTTCGCCCGAGCCCGTGGGTTGCAGTTGACCTCGGCATTGGCGCGTACGGCGGAACTGACTACGACGGCAACGATCGCGTCGAGGTTCCCTTCACGGTCAACGGGCTCTTCTTCTTCAACCCGCAAAACGCGCTTCAGCTTTACGGCGTGCTTGGCCTTGGCGTCTCTTACGCTCACGTGGAGCCGAGTTTCCTGGGCTCGGGCTTCGACCCGTTCAGCAGCGAGTTCCGAGATTTCACCTACTTCGGTGGTCAAGCAGGCTTGGGACTTGAATGGCGCATGAGCCCTCACTTTGCCCTCAACGTCGACGTGCGCGGCTTTATTCGTTCGCGTGTGGATAGCACCACGGACGTTCCCGAGTTCGTAGAGACCAACGCTGCAGGTAGTCCGACCGGTCGCACGAGCAACACCTCGAGCGGCGTGTATTCGACCCTCGGCGCAACGCTCTACTTCTAAGAAGCGCGCCCCGCGCCTTTCCGCTCCACTCAAAGCCGCTATCGAGAGATCGATGGCGGCTTTCTCATTGGCTGTGCGCAAGAGTTTAAGAATTCTTTAGGTCGTCGTGCCTGTCTCTACGGCGATACTTCCGTCGGCTGCACGAATGGCATGGACGCGACCGCGCAACCCCGGTGCCGCGCGCAGCGACCGATTAACCCGCAACGCGCGAGTCCTTGGGGGGGCGCGCGTTGCGTGAAGGAGAAGCCCATGAAGCGGATTGGTCATTGGGGTGGTGCAACGTTGGTTGTGAGCTTTTGCATCGCTAGTTTTACGCTGCATGCCCAGCCGCGAGCTCGCACCGCCGCCGCGCCAGCACCGCGCGTTGCGCGCAGCGCTGAGACCAGTGCTGAGCGGTGCACAGCTTTGCAAACGCTTTGGGTGTCCGATGCGCGCGCGGCGTTGGTCTCGCTTGGAGTTGCGGCCCCCGCCGACTTCGAACAGCGCTACCGCCGCCAGATTCGAAATTTCGATACAGTCTGCGCCGCGCTCACTCCGGAGCAACTGACGTGTCTTGAGACTGCGCCCAATTCGATCGCGGCCGTCGGCTCCTGCGCTGTGAACGAAGGTAAAGCTTTCAACGAGAGGCTCGACCCGCCGATGGTGGGTTCAGACATGGTGACGTGGCAAGCGCACATCCACGAGGATCGCAGCGAAGCGACGACAGCCGCCGCGATGGCTCAGCTTGCAGGTGTATGGCACCGCAGTGACAACTATTCGGATGAGACCTTCACTGTCACTGCGGCGGGCGCGGCAACACATGTGAGTACGCGCGCAGGTCAGACGCGCACTGTCGAAGGAACGATCGATGTTCTTAGTCCGACACACCTGCAAGCGCGGATGAGCGGCTCTAGGTACAACTGGGGCTTCTTCGTCGATGGCGATCGCGTTCTCTTTTCCAATCAGACCGCGACGGGGGCGTATCCAATCGCCGCCCGAGGGGTCACGCACCTGGGCTTCAACGGTCAGTTCTTTCTTCTCGAGAACTTGGCGAGCACGCCCCGTTGCCGGGCATTCGGCGCGCGCCTCGAACCCATCGACGCAAGCTGCTCGTGGGAGGGCACAGGCGATGCGCGTAAGCTCATCGTCACCACCGCAGCCCATCGGTACATCGAGTCAGGAAGCAACGCCATGGCGTATTCGATGCGTTTCGTGGAACGGCGCAACCACTTGATTCCTGATGGTGATTCGATGTTCTGGACGCGCGTTCGCCCCTAAAAAGGCTCTACGCCACTATTTACTTTTAGGGCGGGCCCCTCTTAAATAGCGGCCGATGAACGAGCCGGGTCTCGCGTTTCAAAGACTGCTGGACCTTTACGAGGGCGTACTGTCGATACGCTCGCGCGAATCCTTCCGGATCGTCTCCGCCCGCCGAATTGCAGACGGCTCCCCGTGCGTTGTCTTGCTCCCGGGTACGAACGCCAAGCTCGACCAGGTGCAGCGGGCGTTCGAGGAAATTGTTCTCGCAAGTTCGCTCTTTACGCATCCGCGAGTGCCCCGCGTGCGTCATCACGGATGCATCGATGGAACTCCCTTCGTTGAGCTCGACTGTGACGCCGTCACGGACGGCTTTGAGATTGTGAAGCTCATGGCCGACGCGGACGCCAAGATCCCGTACGACAGCGCTGACGCGTTCATTTCAAGCATTCGTGAAGCGATTGGCGAAGCGAACGCGGCCGTCGATCCTCGGAGCAACGGGCCGTTGTGTCTCGGCAGGCTCAGCCTCGCGAACGTGCTCTTCAACGCACGTGGGGAGTGGTTCGTCGTTGGCTTCGGGCGCAACTTCCCGGTCGAGCGCGAAGACGGAAGCGTCGATCCGGCGGTCGCGTGCTGCTACGCACCCGAGCTCGCGTCCGGGGGAGCACCGTCGCCGAGTGCCGATTACGTAGCGGTGCTGCTCTTCATGCGATCGGTGATGCCATACGCAGACATGACCGGAGCTGTGGGACGCATTCTTCGCGGTGAGCTTCAGCCCGAGGATGCCGAGCTTCTCCAGTGCCTGTTATGGGTGGAAACGCGCATGGTGGGCGAGCTTGCACAGCGTCGCGCGCCAATCGCCGAGGCGGTCGCGATGGCTGAACGTATCCGTGAGCTTGCTGGCACGAGGCGGGACGAGGCCGGCTTCTCGACCTACGTGCGCGGCTTGCTCGAGCGAGCCGAAGAAGAGCCGAGACGTATCGATCAGATGGCGCCGCCCGAATCGCAGACGCTCACGCTCGCGCGCGATGCGCTTTGGGTCAAAGGCAGTGACGGCACGCGCCACCGCCTCGGGCGTGCACATCGCCGCATCCTGCTAGCGCTCATCGATCGACATCGCGAGGCGCCGGATACTCCGCTGACGGTCTGGGATCTTTTGAACGCGGGCTGGCCGGGCGAAAAGCCTCAACTGGAAGCGGGCGCCAACCGCGTCTACGTTGCAGTCGCGAGCATTCGACAGATCGGCCTGCGCGATTTGATCGAGCGATTTGACGACGGGTATCGTCTCGCGACTCGCGCGCGCGTTGCGTTCGCAGACCAGTAGCGTGTACCTGCACAGACGCTTCGTCTGGCGTTAGCGGCCGAAGATCTTCTTGAAGAAGCCTTTGCCGCCCGGGCCAGGATTGCCGGACGGGGTGGGCTGTGGGTCAGTGCCCTCCGGCGGTGCGGGCGGGGTGGGCGGGCTGCTTGCGGTTGCGGCCGGAGGCGGGACGGATGGCGAGGTGGGTTCGTCGTCGACGGGCGCTGCGACCTCGATGCTGCCTTCTTCATCGATGAGCATTTCCATCTCATCGCTATCGTCCTCATCGCTATCGTCCTCATGGCTATCGTCTTCGTCCGTCGATTTCGCGTCTAGGTCGTCTTCGACGTCCCTTTCGCCAAACTCATCGGGATCGAGCTCGCCCTCGAGTAGCGCCGCGAGATCGGCGGCGTGCTGATCGTCGACCAAGACCGGACCGGTCGGAATCGATTTCTCGCCAGTAGACACATCCAGCGAAAAGACATCGCTCTGATCTTCACCAACTTCGGTGAACGCCGAATCGTCGAAAAGCTCATTCTCCGAAAGAAGGCCAGGCGCGGGCCCGGGACGAATCGACGAAATAGGCTGCACGTCTGATTCGTCTTCGAACACGCCGGCTGTCGACGGAGGCACGTCCGACGTGGGCGACTCGATCATCTGCGTCGATGCGGCGCGATCAGAGGTCGGTCCTTCCTCAAACTCGCTCTCGTCCGGTGCACCGGCCTCGATCAGAAGTTGCGGCGAGCTCGGGCGCTCACTGGCAGGTACATCGTCGACGTCCAGATCATCAAGTGTGATGGCGCGCGGCGGCATCGAGGGAACTTTGACAGCGGGAGTCAGCACGTCGAGATCGTCGTCGGCGAAGTGAGGAGCTTCGCTCGGGATCTCGCGCTCGACGGTATCGATGTAATTCTCCGCGCGAGGGGGGGGAAGGCTTGGTGGCGGAATCGGGGGGATCTCGTCTTCGTGAACGTCGCGAAGCGCCGACTCGACCGGAGCTACTGATTCGCGCTTGGGCGCCGGGGCCTTCTTTGCCTTGGGCGCTTTGGGAGCCTTCGCTGTGGGCTCAGGGATTGCGGGAAGGGGCGCGAGCTGCAGGCCCGTTTGAAGGTCGGCAAGGAGTTCGTCGATACGCGACAAACTTCTATCGTCGTTTCCATGCCGAGCCAGCAGCTCACTAACGTCATTTGCTTCACGCCCGAGTGAGCCAAGCTCGCGATCGGCTTTGTGCAGCGCCTCTGCGTCGAAGGTCATGGCAAGAATGGTGTCAAAGCGGCGGCGGATTCACAAGGGGGCGCGATCCTGGCGTGTCCATGTCTGACCCTAGATTGTGATGCGGTCCACGGGCTGCACCGTGATCTCAGGTGCAAGCTCCGGATAGCTCAGCACAGCGCGGTCGGGAAAATCCGCTTCGATAAGTCGGCGAAAAAACCGGCGCACGTCGGGTTGTGTAAGAAGAACGGCACCGGGGGCGTCCGTGGCGGTGAATGTTTTCTTAATCGCTCCGGTGATGTCGCGAGCGATGTCGGGTGCCAGCGCAAGAAACGTCCCTGTGGAAGTGCGCTGAATCGCCTCGCGAACCGCATCTTCGATGGCTGGATCAACGAGATAGACGTTGAGCGTGTGGCCGTCGGCATGACGATGGGTGATGGCGCGGCGAAGCGAGCCGCGTACTAGCTCGGTCAGCGCCACGGGATCGCGTTCGATCGGTGCGTATACGGCTAGCGCTTCGAGTATCTCGCGTAGGGGGCGAACGCTCACTCCCTCCTCGAGCAAGCGACGCAGAATGTCGCTGAGTTGCGGCAGGCTGACAGGCTTGGGGACCACGTTTCGTACGAGCGCAGGAAAGGCGCGGTCAAGCTGGTCCAGCATGGTTTGGGTTTCTTGCAGACCGATCAGCTCATGCGCGCGGCGGCGCAACCAGCGCTCACTCTCCGCGCGGATATGCGCGCTTGGATTCTGATCGGCACCAAGGGTGTAAGTTGCGACTGGCACTTCGTGAATCGAAATGCGGTATGCATGCTCGGGGAGCGACTCATCAAGCTCAATGCGCAGCGTCGGAAGGTTGATGTTGAGATCTTGAAAGAGCGTTTCGCGAAGCGCGGCGAGTGACTCGGACAGCTCGGTTGACCTCTCGCTTTGGGGTCGAAGGCTCGTCAGCGCCGAACCTAAAGCGATTTCGAACGGTACGACCAATGGCATCCGCGGTTTCTGTGCGTCTCTTTCCGCGCCGGTGTCGTGCGACTTCGCGGTCGCGTCATTCGATGCGCGCTCGCGAAGGATTAGCGTGCGAGATGTCGCAAAGAACACGACAGCCAGCACCAGAAAAGGAAGCGCGGGTAAGCCCGGAATGATCGCCAGCGCCAGCAGAAAGATCGCGGCAATGCCCATGGCTCGCGCGTTGCCGAAAATCTGCGCGCCAATCTCTGCGCCGAGGCTCGATCCCTCGTCTTCTGCGGCCACACGGGTCACCACTAAACCGGCCGCAGTTGAAATAAGGAGGGCGGGGATCTGCGAGACGAGGCCGTCGCCAATCGTTAGAAGGCCGTAGGTGCGCAGCGATTCGACGGCGCTCATGTCGTGCTGCATGACGCCGATGGCCAGGCCGCCGACGATGTTCACAACCGTGATTACGATCCCAGCGATCGCGTCGCCCTTGACGAACTTCATTGCGCCATCCATCGCGCCGTAGAATTGGCTCTCCCGCTGGAGATTCTTGCGACGGCGTCGCGCTTCTTCTTGGGACAGCGCTCCGCTTCGCACATCGGCGTCGATGCTCATCTGCTTGCCGGGCATCGCATCGAGCGCGAAGCGCGCGCCTACCTCCGCCACTCGCTCGCTGCCTTTGGCGATGACCAGGAATTGAATCAACGTGAGAATCGCAAATACAATTGCACCGACCACATAGTTGCCGCGCACCACGAACTGCCCGAAGGACCGGATTACGTCACCGGCGTCGGCCTGCAATAGAATGAGCCGAGTCGAAGAGACGTTCAGCGCGAGGCGATAGAGGGTGGTGACTAGCAGCAACGTTGGGAACGATGCGAAGGCCAAGCCATCCTTGATGTACATCGCAACCAACATCATCAAGACGCCAAGCGCGATATTGCTGGCGATGAGTATGTCGAGCAGGGGCGTCGGCAGCGGCACGATCATCATGCCGACGATGAGTACGACTAAAAAAGCGAGCACGATGTCGCCGTAGCGCCGCGCAAATGACGGCCGTGCGAGTTGTGTTTGAGCCATCTTTCCCCCCTAACAGAACTAAAGCTCTCGTCGCCCTTCGAATGCTCGCCCGAGCGTCACTTGATCGGTGAATTCGAGCTCGCCGCCGTGCGGAACACCGCTCGCAATGCGAGAAACGCGCACTCCCAACGGGCGCATCGCTTGTGCCAAGTACAGAGCCGTTGCTTCGCCTTCGACACTGAGTGGCGTCGCGACAATCAACTCTTTGACGCCGTCGTCTTTTACTCTTTTCACGAGTGCGTCGACCGGCAACTTCTCCGGGCCGATTCCGTCGAGCGGTGCCAGCAATCCGTGCAACACGAAGTAGCGTCCGCGAAAACTTCCCGCCCGTTCGATGGCGACGAGATCAGGTACGCGGGCGACCGCGCACAAAATACTTGGATCGCGACGTGGGTCCTTGCAGATCGCACAGACTTCATCCGCCCCGTAGTTGCCGCACTGCACGCAACGTTTCACGCGGCTGTGAATGTGCGAAAGCGAAGCACCGAGCTGCGCGCCGTACTCGCGTTCGGAGCCAAGGACATAGAAGGCGAGCCGCGTTGCGGTGCGCTCACCGATGCCGGGGAGGCGCGCCAACAACTGAATCAGCTCATCGATCGGGTCCATCGACACTTCCGAACGATCAGGTGATGCCGGGGATCTTCATCCCGCCGGTGACCTTCTCAAGCTCCTTGTCGACCATCTCCTGCGCTTTGGTCAGCGCTGCGTTGGTGGCAGCGACGATGAGGTCCTGCACCATGGAGAGGTCTTCACCCTGGAGCAGCTCGGGCGCGATGACGACGCTGACGAGCTCGCGAGCTCCGTTGGCGACGACCTTCACTTGGTCGTTGCCGGAACTGGCTTCGACGGTCTCGGCCTTCAGCTCTTGTTTGCGAAGCTCGATCTTGCGCTGCAGGCGCGAAGCCTGGCGCATCAACTCACTCATTCCGCCACGAAACTGCATGAAGAACCTCCGGGGACACGGTTGTAACCGGTTTACCGCCCTCAGTCACCGTCGACGTTTACTTCGACCCGCCCTGCCGATTCCGGGAAGACCTCGAGCGCGTCCACAACGCTCTGGTGGTTCAATGCCTCGCGCTTTTGCGCCTCGCGCGATTGCGCGTTCTGCTGCGCGGCAAGCTGCGCAACGGTCGGGCCGGCGGCTGCAGCGTTTGTGCTGAACTGAACTTCGAGGGTGGGGCGTTTACCCAGTACCGCCTCCGCTGCGTCCAGAAGTGCATCCTTCGACTCGTTCGTTGCGGCCTGCTGTCCGAAGAACGAGCCTGTTGGGAACACGAGTACGATGCGTTCGTCGCTCACTTCCGTTGCAGCACCATGTTGCATGACCGCGCCGAGAGCGGGCTTTGACTCGAGAAGGTGCGAGACAACGTTGCGCCAACGACCCGTGACATCGGAAGCAGGGCGTACCGATGCGCTCGCTGACTCAGCGACGCGACTAGCTGTTACCGCAGGTCCTGGCGCGGCACTGGGCATTTTGGGTGCGCTCAAGTTCGGTGCGGATGCCACCGCCGGTTTCGGCGCTTGGCCCATCGGCATCATGGACGGAGGAAGATATGGCCCATCTTCGTCGTTCGAATCTCGCGCGCGAACCTTGGCGCCTCTTGGTGCGCCTTCCCGAGACGGACCTTGACTTGAGCGCGAGCCGGACGATGCGGGGCCACGACCGGGCGAGCCGGAGCTGAGACGCGCTTCCAAATCTTCGAGGCGTGCCAGCACTTCGCTGATCTGACGCAGCGGCGGACGCGTCGCCGTGCGAACGAGACCCATCTCGAGCACAACGCGCGGCGCGCTCGCGCGAGCAACCTCGTCGACCAGACGCGAAACGTTGGCGAAAATGCGCTGCAGCTCGAGCGCGTCGACGGCGCCCGCGAGTTTGTGCGCCTCGTCTTTTTCTTCCGCGACGAGCTCATCGAGGGCCTCGTCGTTGACGCCAACGATGCGAACGACGACCAAGTTGCGCGCCAGGGCCAAGAGTTGCTTCGCAAAGTGCACGAGGTCCAGGCCCTGCGTCGCAATCGCGTCGATGGCATGAAGCACGCTTTTTCCGTCACCCGCGAGTATCGCGTTCATGACGTCGTGAACTAGTTTGCGATCGGCTAGGCCGAGACTGCGCGCGACCTCTTCGCCCCGAAGATCCTGACCGCCGTACGCTACAATCTGGTCCAGCAATGTGAGCGCGTCGCGCATCGAACCTGCGGCCTCACGAGCGACGAGAGCCACCGCAGCATCGTCCGCGGTGATCTGCTCAGCAGCCAACACCTCACGCACGCGTTTCTGCACCATCGCTTGCGGAATCAAGCGAAAGTCGTAGCGCTGACAACGCGAACGAATCGTGACCGGCACTTTGTGGGACTCGGTCGTTGCGAAGATGAACTTCACGTGCGGAGGCGGCTCCTCAAGTGTTTTCAAGAACGCGTTGAAGGCTCCGGTCGAGAGCATATGCACTTCGTCGACGATGACGATTTTGTAGCGGTCGCGCGCCGGGCGAAACGGAATCGACTCTTGCAGACGTCGTACATCGTCAACACTGTTGTTCGACGCTCCGTCGATTTCCAACACGTCGAGGTCGACGCCATTCGTGATCTCTTTACACGCATCGCATTGATTGCACGGCTCTACGCTTGGGCCGTTCATGCAGTTCAGTGATTTGGCCAGAATGCGAGCGCTGCTCGTCTTGCCTACGCCGCGAACGCCTGTGAAGAGAAACGCATGCGCGACTCGATTCTGCGCGATCGCATTGGCGAGGGTACGAGCGACGTGTTCTTGACCGACGAGGTCTGCGAACGTTTGTGGACGGTATTTGCGCGCTAGAACTGTGTACGACATGGGGCAAGGACTGTAGCACCGACGCGCGTTGTTCGGATCGAACAGATCGCGCCCGTTTGGCGTGCCGCCGCGCTCGCTGGCCCGAGCTCGGCTACCGAACCGGCCGCTTGTCTAGTACAGTTCGCGCCGGGGCCTTTCATGCGCTGCAGCTCGTCGACCAACTCCATCATGCTCGCCTTGGCTCTTCTGAGCGGCGGCTGCGCGGCTCAAACTCTGACCACACCGCGGCACGACGGCGGTGGCGGGGAGGGCGGGGCTCTGGACGGCAGCTCCGGTGACATGGGAGCGCAGGCACCTGGCGTGTCAGTCGCGCCTACTGTGGGGCTATTTACTTCGGAAGCGGGCATGACGGCTTCGTTTCAAGTTGTGTTGCTGGCGCCACCATCGGCGAATGTCACTATCGCCGTATCGAGTAGCGATGTGACGGAAGGCAGCGTTGCGCCCGCCTCGCTCACATTCACCCCGCTCAACTGGAACGCCCCGCAAACAGTGACGGTGACGGGAGTGGACGATACGGATTCCGACGGGCTGCAGCAGTTCACTGTCGTAACCGCCCCGTGCGTGAGCACCGACATCGTTTACAACGGAACGAATCCCGTCGATGTGACCGTCTCCAACATCGACAACGAAACCGCGGGCGTCTCCTTGAGTCGCACGTCGGGTTTGCTCACAACCGAAGCGGGCGGCACCGACTCCTTCACGGTGACGCTCAACAATGCGCCAACGGCGGACGTGACGATCACGTTCTCGAGCAGCGTGCCTACCGAGGCAACCGTCAGCCCGCCGAGCATCACCTTTACGCCCGCCAACTGCTCCTCGCCGCAAACGGTCACCGTGACCGGCGTGGATGATTCGGTTGCTGATGGGGATCGCGCCTTCTCCATAGTTACGGCTCGCTCCACCAGTACCGATTCTCACTACAGCAACCTTGACGTGCCGGATGTCGCTGGAACCAATCGCGACGATGAAACGGCTGGCATCAATGTTGACGTTGCGACGACACTCGTGACCACTGAAGCAGGCGGAGTGGCGATGTTCAGCATCGTACTGCAGTCCGAGCCGATGTCCGACGTCACGATTCCCCTCTCGAGTACCGACACGAGCGAAGGAACGGTCACGGCGGTTCCCCTAACGTTCACGCCGACCAACTGGAACGTCCCGCAAGCGGTCTTGGTCACGGGCGTGAACGACTCGGTTGCCGATGGCGACCAGCCGTACCGCGTCCTTGTGGGGCCCGCCTCGAGTAGCGACTCGGAGTACTCGGGGTTGAGCGGGCCTGATGTCGCGGCAAGCAATACCGATGACGAATCTGCAGGCTTCGAAGTTTCGCCGATGACGGGTCTCGTCACGAGCGAAGGCGCGACGACTGCAAGCTTTACAGTGGTGCTGCGCTCCGAACCGTTGTCGAGTGTCGCGCTAAGCGTTACGAGTTCGGACACCACGGAGGGAACCGTGGCGCCAGCGACGCTGAGCTTCTCGACGAGCAACTGGAACACGCCACAGACCGTCACCGTCACCGGTGTGAACGACGCCGTTGCCGATGGCGACCAATCCTACTTCGTTGTCGTTCATGTGACGACGAGCGGAGATGCGGCGTATGCCGCGCTTGCCGATCAGCGTGCAACGCTCACCAACACGGACAACGAAACGCCCGGCATTACCGTGACGCCCATCACGGGACTCATGACGACCGAAGCCGGTGGCACGGCGACGTTCACCATCGCACTAAATTCCGAGCCCACGTTCGATGTTAGCGTTTCGGTTTCGTCCGATGTGCCCCTTGAAGGCAGCGCGAGCCCGTCGCTCCTCACGTTCACAGCGCTCAACTGGAACACACAGCAGACGGTCACCGTTACCGGTCTCGATGATCTTACGGCCGACGGAAATCGCGTTTACCACATCATCACGGCAGCGGCCACGAGTACGGATCCAACATACAACGGCCGAGACGCCGCGGATGTAACAGTGACCAATCTCGACAACGACGTTGTCGGAGTCACTGTTACGCCAACGACTGGGCTGAGCACGAGCGAGGCGGGCGCCACGACAACGTTCACCGTGCGGCTGACGTCGCAGCCTACGGCCAGCGTCACCATCAACCTGGCAAGCAGTGACGCAACGGAAGGCACGATGAGCCCGGCCTCACTGAGCTTCTCGATGAGCAACTGGAACATGGCGCAGACGGTGACCGTCACGGGCGTCGATGACCTAATCGCCGACGGCAACGTCGTTTACAGCGTCGTGACCGCTGCGGTGACGAGTGGAGACACGACGTACAACGGCGTCAATCCTACCGACGTCACGCTGAGCAACATCGACAACGACATGGCGGGCGTAGTTGTCGCGCCGACCAGTGGTCTGGTCACGACAGAAGCCGGGGGCACTGCGACGTTCACGGTCGTGCTTACGTCGCAGCCGACGGCCAACGTCGTTGTCTCCCTGAGCAGCAGCAACGCTGCCGAGGGAACTGTCGCCCCGTCCGCGACCACATTCACCTCGGCGAACTGGAACGTCGCGCAGACCGTCACGGTGACTGGCGTGAACGATTTCGTTGTCGATGGAACGGTTGCGTACACCATCGTGACGAGCAACGCCGGCAGCTCCGATGCGGTCTACAACAATCTCGTTGTCGCTGACGTCAGCGTTTCCAATACCGATAACGACACAGCCGGCATTAGCGTCACGCCCACCGCGGGTCTCGTCACAAGTGAAGCGGGCGGCACCGCAAGCTTCACGGTGGTCCTGAGCTCACAGCCCACTGCCAGCGTGACGATCAACATGACGAGTAGCAATGCCGCGGAAGGAACCGTGAGCCCCGCATCGCTCGTTTTCACCACTGCAAACTGGAACGCCGCGCGCACGGTCACCGTGACCGGCGTGAATGATTCGGTCGCCGACGGAAACATCGCATACACCATTGTCACGGCAGCTGCGGTGAGCACGGACGCGAACTACAGCGCGAGAAATCCGAGCGACGTGTCAGTCACGAACAATGACAACGACGCGCCGGGCGTGACGGTGAGCCCCACCGCCGGGCTGATGACGACGGAGGCTTCCGGCACCGCCACCTTCTCCATCGTGCTTGCATCGCAGCCGACTGCGAACGTCACAATCTCATTGATGAGTAGCAATACGGCGGAGGGAACCGTGAGCCCCGCTAGCGTAACGTTTACGAGTGCCAACTGGAGCAGCGCTCAAACGGTGACTGTGACCGGAGTGAATGACGCCGTTGCCGACGGGAGCGTCGCGTACGCGATCGTCACGGGCGCCTGCGTCAGCACCGACGCTGGCTATAGTGGCCGCGTTGTCGCCGACGTTTCGGTGACCAACCTGGACAACGACGTTGCCGGGATCACAGTCACGCCCACGAGCGGCCTTGTCACAAGTGAAGCGGGCACCACAGCCACGTTCTCCGTTGTACTGACCTCGCAACCGACGGCCAACGTGACGATTGCGCTATCGAGTAGTGATACGACCGAAGGAACAGTGAGCCCAGCCTCGCTTGCCTTCACGAGTGCCAACTGGGCAACGGCTCGGACAGTTACCGTGACTGGGGTGAACGATTTCATTGTCGATGGCTCGGTCGCGTATGTGGTTGTGACCGGTGCGGCAGTGAGTACCGACCCGGGCTACAGTGCGCGCGCTGTGACTGACGTGACAGTTACGAACACAGACAACGACGCGTTGGGCGTGACCGTTACTCCGAGCAGCGGATTGGTAACGAGCGAGTCTGGATCGTCGGCGTCATTCACGATGGTGCTTACCTCGCAACCGACAGCGAGCGTGACGTTCGGCCTTTCAAGCACGAATACTGCCGAAGGCATTGTGAGCCCTTCGAGCGTGACTTTCACGACTGCCAGCTGGAACGTTGCGCAGACCATTGCCGTGGTCGGCCAGAACGACTCGGTAGCGGACGGGGCTAAGATGTACACGATTGTAACCGCAGCAGGAGTGAGCGCGGATGCCGCGTACAACGGATTCAATCCTGCCGACGTTGCCGTGACCAACAATGACAACGATACGGTGGGCGTGACGGTAACGCCGACATCGGGATTGCAGACCCAGGAGTACTTGCGCGTCGCGACCTTCACGATGGTGCTTACCAGCCAGCCCACGGCGAGCGTGAGTGTCTCTGTGTCGAGCAGCAACGCGGCTGAAGGAACCGTTAGTCCAACATCGCTGACCTTTACGACCACAAGCTGGAACGTGCCACAGACAATTGTGGTGTCCGGCGTGGATGACGCTGTCGTCGACGGCAGCATCGCGTACACGGTAGTTACCGCACCGTGCGTTAGCTCGGACACGGGCTACAACGGATTCAATCCGAGCGATGTCAGCGTCACCAATCTCGACAACGACCGCGGCTTTGTGCTCTGGAAAGCATCGAGCGCCCTCGGCACGACCGAGAGCGGGGCGCAGGCGACATTTGCGGTTAAGTTGAGCCAGGCGCCCACGGCGAACGTCTCGATGACAGTGACGAGCGGAGATACGACGGAAGCGAGTGTGAGCCCTGGGTCGCTTACATTCACAAGTGCAAACTGGAGCACGCCGCAAACCGTAACGGTGACAGGCATCGCCGACGCCATCTCGGACGGTACGCAGTACTACAATGTGGTGCTCGGAACCCTCTCGAGTGCCGATACGGGGTTCAATGGAGTAGCGGCGACCAACGTTCCACTCGTGACGTGTGACGGCAGTGGAACGGCTTTCGCGGTCTGCTTAGCGCAGACGCGCGCGCTCTCGTTCGTTGCCGACGACAGGGTGACGGTGCCGGACGCGACGGCGCTCAACTTCGGGAGCGGCGATTTTACGGTTGAGGCATGGGTCCAATTTGCGACGACGCAAAGCCAGCGCTTTCCGACCATCGCGTCCAAGCGCAGCACCTCGGGCAATGGCTTTCTCTTCTACGTTTGCCGAGACGGCTGCGCCGGCCAACCGCAACCGCGCGTGCAGATGGGCGGCGTCAATTATTCGTTCTTTGGACGCTTCTGGGATGCCACGAATATTTTCGACGCCACCTGGCATCACCTGGCGGTCTCGCGGGTGAGCGGCGTGATTGATCTCTATCTCGACGGAGTGAGCACGGGATCCTACGGCGCGACAGCAGATGTCTCATCGGTAGGCGGGCCTTTGTTCTTCGGCAGAGAGACCGTCAACCTCACTCAGAGCAATCTCGATGGACGAATGCACAGCGCGCGCGTCTTTGGAACGGGTCGAACGGCGGCACAGATCCGGACGGACATGTGGACTGCCGCGCCCGCAGGAATGGCTGGCGGCTGGCGCTTCAACGATGGCAGTGGCGACACTGCGGCCGCGAGCGCGGGACCTGCCGGATATCTCGGCGTCACGATGGGCGCGGTGGACGCGAGCGACCCAACATGGATTACTCCTCCGTAAATGCTCTTCGCGCGAACGAAGTTGAAGTGATGCGCCAGATTCTCCACGTCGACATGGACGCGTATTACGCCTCAGTCGAACAGCACGACCGGCCGGAGCTGCGCGGTAAGCCTGTCATCGTGGGCGGCCCGTCCAAGCGGGGCATCGTGTGCGCAGCATCGTACGAGGCGCGTCCATTTGGCGTGCGGTCAGCCATGCCTATGGTCGAGGCGATGCGCAAATGCCCAGAAGGCATCGTCGTTGCGCCGCGCCATGCTCGCTACGCGGAAGTGAGCCGCAGCATCTTCGGTATCTTTCGACGTTATACGCCGCTCGTGGAAGGCCTTTCACTCGACGAGGCTTTCCTTGACGTGACAGGTAGCCAACGACTCTTCGGCAGGGGCGAGGAAATCGCGCGCCAGATCAAGGACGCAATTCGCGCCGAGACGGGACTCACAGCCTCCGCGGGTGTGGCCCACTGCAAGTTTGTCGCGAAGATAGCGAGCGATCTGCGCAAACCTGACGGGCTTGTTGTGGTGCCCGACGACGTCGCTGCCTTTTTGGCTCCTTTGCCCGTCGAGCGCATGTGGGGGATCGGTCCCAAGACGGCCAAACGCGTGCGCGACGCGGGATACAGTACGATTGGCGACTTGGCCCGCGCGGACGCGCAGCATCTTGAGTACCTGCTTGGCAGTTGGGGTGCGTACATCAACCAACTTGCACGCGGCCAAGACGATCGCGACGTGATTGCCGACGGTGATGCCAAATCCATTGGAGCGGAAGAAACGTTCGAGCAAGATTTAACGGACCGCGCATCGATGGAGCACTATCTGCTCGCACAGTCCGCGCGCGTCGCGTCTCGTCTCGTGCGCGAAGAGCTCGTCGCGCGTTGCGTGAGCGTAAAGATCAAATACTCGGATTTTACGGCCGTTTCGCGCCAACTCACACTACGCGAAGCGGTCTGCGACACCGACTCCATCTTCCACGCCGCCCGCGAGCTACTCTCGCGCATTCCGATCGCCGGCAAGCGTGTGCGTCTCACGGGAGTGTCGATGTCCGACTTCGCGCAGGCGAGCGCTCCACAATCGCTTTTTCCCGACGAACGCATCGTCCGCGGCCGAGCTATCGAGACTGCGACCCAAGCTCTACGTGACCGCTTCGGCAAACAAGGAGTCACGCGCGCCGCGTTGCTCGAGCCGGAGGACGAAACGATCGCCAATCTTCACCCCCACACCCGCGCCCCCCGCACGTGATGTGGAGACACTACCGTCGAAATCGCGAAGTCATTTCATGTGTGTAGAGAGGTGGTCAGGCAGCACCGCGGATCTCCGCAAGATCGCGCTTCGCGTTGACACCATAGGTCCTGACACCTAGAGTCCGGCCGCGTTTTTGAGCGCCACTTTTTCCGCCGGAGAGCAGCCATGAGCACGACGCACACCAAGTTCGTTTTCGTTACCGGTGGTGTTGTCAGCTCGATTGGCAAGGGGCTCGCCGCTGCGTCCATCGGAGCGTTGATGGAAGCACGTGGCCTCGAGGTAACCCACCTCAAGCTCGACCCCTATATCAACGTCGACCCGGGCACGATGTCGCCCTATCAGCACGGCGAAGTCTTCGTCACCGACGACGGCGCGGAAACTGACTTGGACCTCGGTCACTACGAACGTTTCACGAGCGCCAAGATGCGCCGCGCCAACAACTTTACGACGGGTCGTGTGTACGACGCTGTCATCACCAAAGAGCGTCGCGGCGAATATTTGGGCGCGACCATCCAGGTAATCCCGCACATCACCGACGAGATCAAAGCGCGCGTATACGAAGCGGGCGCGAGGGCGGACGTCGCGATTGTTGAAGTCGGCGGCACGGTCGGCGACATCGAGTCGCTTCCTTTCTTGGAGGCGCTCCGCCAGATGCGCACCGAGCTTGGCCCGAAGAGCTCGGTCAGCGTGCACGTCACCCTTGTCCCGTGGATTGCAGCCGCTGGCGAACTGAAGACGAAGCCAACGCAGCATTCCGTCAAGGACTTGCTCGCGCTCGGTATCCAGCCTGAGATCCTCATCTGCCGCGTCGACCGGCCTCTCTCGCGCGATTTGAAGGAAAAGATCGCGCACTTCACCAACGTGCCGGTCGAATCCGTTATCGCTGCGAACGACGTCAGCGTCATCTATGAATTGCCCATCGCGCTTCACGCCGAAGGGCTCGATCAGCAGATCGTTGATCGCCTCAATATTTGGTCGCGGCAGCCCGACCTCACCCAGTGGCACCGCACTGTTGAGCGCATGAAGAAGCCAAGCAAAGGCGTCGTCAAAGTCGCCATTGTCGGTAAGTACGTTCACTTGCGCGACTCCTACAAGTCTCTTCACGAATCGCTCGTGCACGGAGCTCTCGCCAACGACGTGAAGCTCGAGCTCAACTACGTCGATAGCGAAGAGCTTGGCCGTATGGCGAGCGTCGATGAGCGTCTAGCCGGTCATCACGCGATCCTGGTCCCTGGCGGCTTCGGTGATCGCGGCTCCGAGGGAAAGATTGCAGCGATTCGTTACGCGCGTGAGGCGAAGGTGCCCTTCTTCGGCATCTGCCTCGGAATGCAAATGGCCGTCGTGGAATTCGCGCGGCATGTGTGTAACCTCGAAGGCGCCAATAGCGTGGAGTTCAACCCCACGCCCGCGCACGCGCTTATCCATCTCATGCCTGACCAACACGGCGTCAAAGACAAGGGTGCAACGATGCGTCTTGGCGCCTACCCGTGCACGCTATCCGCCGGCTCGCTGGCGGCTGAGGTCTACGGCTCACTTGAGATTAGCGAACGTCATCGTCACCGCTACGAAGTGAACAACGCCTATCGCGATGAGCTCGAGAAGCATGGCCTTTCATTGAGCGGTCTTTCGCCCGACAAGCGCCTGGTCGAAATGGTCGAGCTTCGTGACCATCCCTACTTTCTGGGCTGCCAGTTTCACCCTGAGTTCAAGAGCCGTCCCCATGCGCCGCATCCGCTCTTCGTGCGCTTCATTGAAGCTGCATTGAATCGCGCGACGTCCATGGCCAAAGCGTCGACCGAGCAGGGCGCGACTCCCACCGGCGTCGTTCACTGACATCCCTGTCATAGCGGCCGCCGCAAACCCTGGGTTCGCCGTCTAAATAGACTGTAGTTTCCTTCGAATATGCAGGGCATGGCCCGTGCATCCGATTTGGCTATACTCCGCGCGCTTTCGCGCCAGGAGTCGGGACCATGACGATGTCACTCAAACAAATCGCGTTCGGAATGTGTGTCGCAACCTTGCTTGCAGCGTGCGGGGGCGATAACCCACCGGCGAATGTCGACGCCGGGGGCGGCGCAGATTCAGGTCCCGGCACTGACCTTGGTGTTGCGACTGATAGCGGGCCCGGTACCGACTCGGGACCCGGCACTGACGCAGGGCCTGCCACCGGCATTTGTCCGATGACAACGTGCGATCTCATCGCCAACACCGGATGCGAGGCAGCGGAGCGTTGCAGCGTAACCTCATCGGCACTTCCCGTAACGACTGCGTGTATCAGCGCGGGTGCTGGCGGCCATGAGGCGGCGTGCACGGACGACACGGGCTGCATGCCGGGCTTCATGTGCATCTCAAGCCAGTGCTTGCACATGTGCTGCACGGGCTCGACGGCAGGCGAATGCGGCACCGGCTATCTTTGCGCGCGCGAGGTCACTTTGGGTGGCGCCCGCACGGGCATCGGCATCTGCGATCCGACGGACGACTGCAACCTCATTGCTCAATCGGGCTGCGCGACCGGCGAAACCTGCGATTTGATCACAAACTCTGGCGACCGCCTTTGCCGCAACACCAGCGCAGGAACGCTTGCAGAGGGCGCAACATGCGACATCGCGGCAGATCAGTGCACCACTGGCCTTCAGTGCTTGCAGCTCGATTCCGGCGACGCGCTATGCCGCAAGTTCTGCAACACGACCGACGCAACGTCGTGTGCTTCGCCTGCCGTGTGCGCGGGCATCGTTGTTACGGGCATGCCAAACTTGGGTGTCTGCCGTCCGCCCGCGTGATCGCGGCATGGCCGCACTGAGGTTGTCGTGAAGTTCAGGGTGCGCGCGAAGAAATGCGAGGATGCTGGGGTGCAACGCGCCACAGCCCCTTTCGCACTCTTACTCGCGTCTTTCATTGTGTCGTCTTGCAGCGCGGGCTACGACTTACAAACGGCCGACGGCGGCGTGCGCGACATGCTCTTCGTCGATCGCGCGCCTATCGACGCAACGCAGTCTGATATGTCCGTATCTCTTGACGGCAGCGTCGGGCCAGATGGCAGTGTCGACAGTGGTACGCCCAGCGCATGCTACTCGCCTATGTGTGATCCGCGCAGCTCGAACCAGTGTTCACCGACGATGTCGAGCGCTTGTCTCCTCGAGGACGATGGACCGATCTGTGAGGCCATGGTCGGACGCGGTCGCCAGGGTGATGCATGTGTCCTCGACGGCGATTGCAGCTCGACGCTTGCCTGCTTCGCGTCACGAGCGGGCGGACGCTGCGAACGTGTGTGCTGCGCCGGCGACGCCTTTGCCTGCGGCACAGCTTCGTTGCGTTGCGACGCTCCGTCTATGTTGGTGGGTGGCGGCACCTCGACGTGGGGGCGCTGCGTGCCGGTGAGTCGTCCCTGCGACGTGCTCACGCAAGACACATGTGATCCGGGAGAGGCTTGCTACGTCGTGTCGGGCACGGGTGACACAGACTGCCGTCCGCAAGGCGCGGCGGCGGTGGGTGAGTCGTGCGTTCGCGCAAATGACTGTGCGCCCGAGCTAGTGTGCACCGGGGTTGGCGTCAAGAAGTGCGCTCAGATCTGCGACCTCGCCGTGAGCACGAGTTGCGCTGCCCTTCCAGGCACGATGTGCCGCAGCTATGCCTATTCGCCTCCTGGTACCGGCGTTTGCACGGAGCCGCTTCCGAGCGGCCGCCCCTGAACC
Source organism: Sandaracinaceae bacterium (assembly GCA_016712745.1). Taxonomy (GTDB): domain Bacteria; phylum Myxococcota_A; class Polyangia; order Polyangiales; family JADJQN01; genus JADJQN01. Next base: position 1,933,914 of record JADJQN010000001.1, on the reverse strand, counting down.
TTAAGCTGCGCTGCGCGGCATAGGTTTGACGCGGCTCCTCGCCTTTTCTACAAGGTTCCTGTGAACGTGTTCAGCGCAGCGGCTTGCCAGAATCATCCGGGGCGTGAGGCTCTGGGGATCTGCGTTCGATGCCGCGCACAAGTCTGCAGCGAGTGCGTTACCAAGGTCGACGGCATCAACTATTGCGTGAATTGCCTGGCCGCGCTTGCCCAGCCAACTGACGGCGGCGCTGAGGCAGCAACGCGGCTCGTGCCGGCGCTCACCTGGGCGCTGGTGCTGTTTGTCGGAGTCATATTTGTGTTGATGGCGTGGGGCATGCTTGAAGCCGCTCTGCCAGAGGCGGCATGAGCGTACGGGAAATGCGCGGGACAGGTCCCGTCGACCTCCTCGACGAAGCGATTCGGACTGCGCGCACGCTTGGAGCGCGCTCCGCATTGCGCGCGTGGGCCGCCGCAGCGCTACCGGGCGCCGCGTTGATCGTCCTCTTTTACTTCGAGCGCGTGGAGTCGTTGCGCACCGCGCGCCTCGGCTTCGCGTTCGTGTTGGTGGTTACGTGGTGCTTGCGCGCGCTTCTTCTAAAGAAGGTTGCCGCCGACGCCGTGGCGCTACTTTCGCCGGAGATGAAACGCAGCCGCCAAACCGCGGGCAATACTGTTCTTGCCGCACTCGTCTTTGGCATCGGTCTATGGTTTTGGCTGTGGCCGCTAGTCTTCATGAGTTGGGTCGAGCCCCCGCTTGCGTTCTTACTTCTGCCTCTACTCGCAGGTCGAGGCGCACTTGCGCCGAGCTGGATTGCGCGCACCGGCGTCCTCGACGAGAGCGGAATCGCTACCTGGCTCGGTGCGTTCCGTGATTCCGCGCGCAAGCGCGCGACAGGTGCTTTCGCGGAGCTCTTCGTCTACTTCGGCGCCCTTGGCCTTTTCGTAAATTTCTTTCTCCTGCTTCGTTTTTTCGTTTACGCGGGCCGCGCTTACTTCGGCTTTGATCTCGCCATGGTTGAAAGCTTTTTCTCGGGCCGCAACGATTTTATGATGATCGTGCTGGCATGCGGCACGCTCATTCTGCTCGAACCCTTGCGCGTGAGCTTGTCGTGCGTTCATTTCGTCGGAGCTCGCGCGCTTAGCGAAGGACTCGATCTTACGGCGAACATTGACGCTGCGGTTCAGCACACGACGAAGAAGACGGCACTTTCGCAGGGCACGCTCGTCGTTGTCGCGTTGTCGATTCTCGCGGGCCTTTCGGGGGCAGCGCGCGCGCAGGACTTTCCCAAAACCAATCCTGCCGATGCCGAAGCTCGCACGAGCGCAGGGATCATCTTGAGTCAGCCTGAGTACCGCGAGTTTGCCGATGCACCACGGGACCACGTCGAGCCAGGCGAGAGTTGGTGGGACCGGCTCATGCGCTGGCTCAACCAGGGTGACCACGAGACAGCCTCGGGCGGGGGCGGCCTGCCCGGCGCGGGCCTTGGACTGCCGAGCGCACAGATCTTTATCGTGCTGGGCGTCATCTTGCTTCTGATTGTGTCGCTCGCGCTTGTCCTGGCCCGTTCGCGAAAGAAAGAGTTGAGCGAAGAGGTCGCCGCTGACGTGGCCACTGCTCCAGATATTCGTGAGAAAGCGCCGACCGTTTTCCTCGACGAAGCAGCGCAATTGGCGGCTCGTGGCCTCTATCGCGAAGCGCTGCGCTCTCTCTACCTCGCGACACTCGTCGCCCTTGATCGACGTCGGCTGATCTCCTTTGATCCACATCTGACCAACTGGCAGTACATGCGCCAGATGCCCCGGAACGAGGCGCGCGATCTATTTGGTACGTTTACACGGGTGTTCGACTGGAAGTGGTACGGGAACGAGGCCACCACCGAAGAGGACTACGTGCGGTGCCGTTCACTTGCCGATCGCATCTGCGCCCCTGCGACGGAGCGCGCGACATGATCATTTGGCTCAAGCGTGTCGCGGTGGCGGCTGTCCTGCTGATTGCTCTGGGCGCGAGCGCATTCATGTGCACCCGCGTTGCCGCGCGAGGTCGATTCGCGACTGCGTGCTCGACGCTCAGCGCTGGCCCAGCGGGAACACGCGGACTCTTTTCCCTCGCCGAGCGTGATCGGCTTTCACCTGTGCGACTCACCCAGGATTTTGGTGCACTGCCGCGCACCGGCATGCTCGTTGCGCTTTCCGCACCCGACGCGATCGAAAGCCGGAAACCGACTGCCGCTGAGAAACGTCTGCTACGCCGCTTTGTGGAAGGCGGTGGCACTTTGGTCGTGGCGGGACCGGTCGACTATCTGCCCGAGGATCTTGGTTTGCAGATTCACGCTTACGCAGAGGCCGGCCCAGGCTCCGGCGCTCAAACAGACATCGCCAGTGCGGCGCCATCTACAGCTCCGGCGCAGCTTGTGCTCGGGCGCTCGACGTCGCCACTCTTTGATGGCCTCGGTGCCGCGGGATTCAGGCAGCCTCAAGCAATCACCTTCACTGCGAGCACGGCGCCAGTCATTCTATTCAACAGCGACGCTGGGCCGCTGGCTGTCTCCCTTCAGGTCGGTCGCGGGACCGTCATTGCGTTGGCATCGGCTAGCATTTTTCAGAATCGTGATCTCGTCGAGGCAGACGGGGCGCCACTCTTTGCGCGTATTGCTCACCAGTATGCTCCGCGGGGCCCAGTCTACTTCGACGAGTATCATCTTGGCGTTGGCGAACGTCGCTCGTACGTAAAATATCTTTCTGACTTTGGCTTGGGCGCGGTTGTGGCGCAACTCTTGGTCATCGCGCTTTTTGCGTTCATGCGTGCGGCCGCTCGCATGGGCAGCCCCGTCTCTCCGCTTGCAACACCTCCCGCCGGCACGGCGTCGTATGTCGCTGCAATCGGAGCGCTTTACGGCAGCTCAAAAGATGGCGCCGCGGCGCTACGAGTTCTTGTGCGCGACGCGATTCGCAGGATCGCGCGGCATCACGCGTTGCCAACGCAACACGGCGCTGGTGCGCTCGTGAGCGCGCTTGAGCAGGCGCGCCTCACCTCGGCGGCCAACGGGGCCCGCGCGCTGGTAGCGCTCGAAAACGCAGCGCCCACCGCAAACCTTACGCAGCTAGCGCGGCAAATCGATCACGCAGTGCATATGGCCACGACCGATCAAGTGCAGACAAAGGGATAGCGAGAATGCAAGAACTTCGAAATCTTCGAGATCAGATATTGGCGGAAGCGCGCAAAGTGATCGTGGGCCAAGACGAGGCACTCGATGGCCTGATGATCGCGCTCTTTGCGCAAGGCCACGCGCTTTTGGAAGGCGTCCCCGGAACGGCCAAGACGCTGATGGTGCGTACGCTTGCTTCCACCATGGGGCTCAAGTTCGGGCGCATTCAGTTCACTCCGGATCTCATGCCGAGCGATGTGATCGGCACCAACATCTTCGATTTGAAGACGACGCAGTTTCGCCTGACTCAAGGCCCCATTTTCACCGAGCTCTTGCTCGCCGACGAAATCAATCGCGCGCCCGCCAAGACGCAGAGTGCGCTCTTGGAGGCGATGCAGGAGCGCCAAGTGAGTCTCGACGGACAGCGGCATCAACTGAGTGAGCATTTCACGGTGTTCGCGACGCAAAACCCAGTTGAGCAAGAAGGAACCTATCCGCTTCCCGAAGCGCAGCTCGATCGCTTCTTGTTGAAGATTCACGTCGGCTATCCGAGTGTCGAAGATGAAGATCGAATCTTGGCCCAGAGCACTGCGGGCGTCGGCTCGTTCGCGCAAGCGCTCGAGCAAGTGCGCGCCATCGTTCCGGCCGAATCCATTCGCCAAGTGCGGCAGATGGGCGAAGCCGTGCTGGTGGATGAACGCGTCCGCGGGTATGTGCGCGACTTGGTACGCGCTACGCGAAATACGTCGATGATCTTGCTCGGCGCAGGACCGCGCGCCGGCGTGCATTTGATGGTGGCGTCGCGGTGGATAGCCGCACTTGATGGCCGCACATTCGTTACGCCTGACGATGTCGTGCGCATCATGCATGCCGTGCTTGGCCATCGCTTGGCTCTCGCGCCTGAAGTCGAGCTCGATGGCCTCTCGGTTGAAGAGGTCTTGAATCGCGTTGCGGCAACGGTGCCTGTCCCGAGATGAACAAGCTCGCTGCGCATTTTACGCCCGGAGGGCGCCTCGCAGCCGCTGCTGCGCTTGGGTTGCCGCTGACCTTGCTTGGGGGCGGGGGCCTCGGTCTGGGGGCAGCCTTGGCTTTCGACGCGCTGGTGTTTGCTGGAGCGCTGATCGAATCGCGCTTGTTGCATGCTCGCGTCCCGCGCGTGACGCGACGTACGACGGGGCGTTTGGTGGTTGGGATCGAGAACACGGTCTCGCTCGATTTTCACAATAGCTCGAGCGCGCGCGTGCGTTTGACTGTTCGAGACGAAGTTCCCGCAGAGTTTCATCCTGCGCCTGAGCGTCAGGACCTAGTGCTCCCTCCCTTTGCGCGCCGCACGTTGACCTACCGCGTCAAGCCCGAACGACGCGGTCAGTTCGAGTTCGGTGATATTCACCTGCGTATCGAAGGGCCGGTGGGTCTTGGGGCGCTCATGGTGCAAGTGCCAGCGCGTGCGGACGCTCGTGTCTTTCCCAATGTGCTTGGCCCACGACGCTTTGAGCTCGCGGCGCGTCTAGGGGATTTGCGGAGCATGGGTTACCGCAACGTCCGGCGCGTTGGGGGCGGCGGCGAGTTTGAGCAGCTGCGCGAGTACGTGCACGGCGACGCCTATCGAGATTTTGACTGGAAGAGCACGGCGAAGCGCCAGCGCCCAATTACGCGCGTCTACCAGCAGGAAAAAAGCCAAATTGTAATGCTGGCCGTGGATGCGGGCCGCATGATGGCCACGCGCTTGTCAGACCTGACCAAGCTCGACCATGCGATCAATGCCGCCCTTCTGCTCGCCTACGTCGCGCTGCGCGAAGGGGATCGCGTTGGGCTTATCGTGTTCGCCGATTCGGTGCAGCACTTCGTCGCGCCGGGGCGCGGGCCGGGCCAGTACCGGAAGATCCTAGATGCTCTCTATCGCACAGAGGCGCGTCCAACCTACGTCGACTTTCGACGGCTGGTGGAATTCATTCAAGTGCGCATGCCACGCCGCGCGTTGCTCGTGCTCTTCAGCGATTTGCTCGACGAAGCCCAGGCGCAGCCTCTCGCCGAAAACGCCGCACTGCTCAAACGCAAGCATCTACCGGTATGCGTGACGATGCACGATCCCGTCGCGCGCCAGATGGCCGACGCTGCCGTGACCGACGACCAGGGCGTATACGTACGTGCGGCGGCGATTGACGTGTTGCACGACCGCGAGCAGATCAAGGCGGAGCTATCATCGAAGGGCGTAGGCGTTGTGGAGGCGCCGCCTGGAGAGCTTGCCGCAGCGACGGTCAATCGTTACTTGGAAATCAAAGCACGTCACGCTCTATAAGAGAGCGGTGTTCGCAAACTGCGCTGCGAGCATCGAGCAGATTGCTTCGAGCTCCTCGCGGTCGATCACGCCGAATGCAGCCCTTGTATTTGAGTCGACGTCCAGCACGGCGAGCAAGCGACCCGTCGGCGCGATGATGGGAACGACGATTTCCGATTGCGTAGACGTCGAACACGCTATGTGATCTTCGCGCGCGCTTACGTCATCGACGAGCTGCGTCGTGCGCGTGCGAGCCGCCGCTCCACAGACCCCGCGCGTTAGCTCGATGCGTAAGCAACCGTGCCCTCCTTGGTAAGGGCCGAGCACGAGCGTCTGGCCATCGACCGCGCGATAAAAACCAGTCCAATCGAAGTAGACAAACGCGTGGTGCAACTCGCATGCGGTCGTCGCCATCGCGGCGATCCAGTCGGATTCGCCAAGAAGAAGGGCACGAAGACTTTCGCGCACGTCCCGGTAACGAACCCGTCGTTCTTCCGTACGCGCATCAAATGACAAGGGATTCACGCTTTCACTATACGGACATTCCGTGCTGTGGGGATGCATAACCGTCACTTGACGGGGAGTGTGGCCGGCCCAGACAATTGATGACGACCCCGCATGACCATGGACGACTCATTTTCGACGAGATTTGGCGCAGTTACGCCGGCCGCAAATTCCAACCCGGAGGACCGCGCCGATGCGGGGCGCGAGGCCATCACGCCCTCCCTTCGCGACGGAAACGAGACGCCGATCGAGCTCCAACCTTCGCTCTTTTTCAACCGGGAGCTTTCGTGGCTCGAGTTCAATCAGCGCGTTCTCGATGAGGCGGAACACGCGGATGTCCCACTGCTCGAGCGTTTGAAGTTTTTGACCATTGCTTCGGCGAACCTCGATGAGTTCTTCATGGTGCGCGTTGCAGGTCTCATTGGTCAGCGCACCTCCCAAGTCCAAGAAGTCGGCCCAGACGGTCTACGTGCAGCCGACCAACTCATCGCCATCTCGGCGCGCGCACGACGCATGTTCGACGATATGTCGGCGCTCTTGCAAAACGAGCTTTTACCAGAGCTTGCAGCGCACGGTGTTCGCTTGATGCAGGTGCATGAGCTCGACACGCAGGGGCGAGCGTTCATTCAGCATCACTTTCGCACGCAAGTCATGCCCGTGCTCACGCCTCTCGCGATTGACCCGGGACATCCATTCCCGCACTTGCGAAATCGCAGCCTCAACCTGATCGCGATGCTCTCCGGCTCGCGTCGCAGCGACGTCGCGCCGGCGTTCGCCGTTGTGCAGGTTCCCAGCGTGCTTCGTCGCTTGGTGCAGGTGCCGTCGACCGACGGCAGCGCGACCTTCGTCCTACTCGATCAGATTATCGCGATCTACATCGGTGACCTCTTCCCCGGATTCCGTTGCCTGGGCGCGTGGACTTTCCGCGTCGTGCGCAACTTCGATCTCTCCGTCGATGAGGAAGAAGCTGAAGATTTGCTCGAGAGCGTGCAAGCCGAAGTGCGCCGCCGCGATCGAGGAGCTGCCGTTCGCTTAACGGTCGAGCAGAGTATGGCGCCGGCAGCGGTCGACATGCTGCGCGAGGCTATCGGCATCTCATCCGAGTTTGTGTTCGCGATTGATGGCCCGCAAAACCTGGTGGATTTGGCAGCAATGGCCGAGCCACTGGAAGGCAACAAGGCTCTGCGCGACGAGCCCTTCACGCCGCAGGTCATCTCGCAGTTGCGCGACGACGAGAACATCTTCGATGTGATGGCGCGCGAAGACCTTCTCATGCATCACCCCTACGAGTCGTTCGATCCGGTGGTGCAATTCGTGGAGCGGGCGGCCCTCGATCCGCATGTCCTTGCTATCAAGCAGACTCTCTATCGCACGAGCGGCGACAGCCCGATCGTTAAAGCGCTGGTACGCGCGGCCGAGAATGGCAAGCAAGTTACAGCGCTTGTTGAGATCAAGGCGCGCTTCGATGAAGAGAACAACATCATTTGGGCGCGCAAGCTCGAAGAAGCGGGCGTGCACGTCGTCTACGGCTTGGTCGGTTTGAAGACGCACGCGAAGGTCGCGCTCATCGTTCGCCGTGAAGGAGATCACCTTCGACGCTATGTGCACCTTGGCACAGGCAACTACAATCCATCGACCGCGCGTCTCTACACCGACATGAGCTTTTTCACGGCGCGTCCGGAGTTCGGCGAAGACGCGACTTCGCTGTTCAATCTACTGACCTCCTGCACGGCGCCGCCGACCTGGCGCAAGTTGACGATTGCACCGCTCGGTTTGCATGAGCGGATCTTGGGCCTGATCGAGCGCGAGGCAGCGTTTGCACGTGCCGGGAAGAAGGCACGCATCGTTGCCAAGATGAACTCGCTCGTCGACCCGGACGTCATCATGGCGCTCTATCGGGCGTCGAACGCCGGGGTCGAGATCGATCTCATCGTGCGCGGCATTTGCTGTCTACGGCCCGGCCTTTCGGGCGTCAGCGAACGCATTCGCGTGACGAGTATCGTGGATCGTTTTCTGGAACACGCGCGCCTCTTCTTCTTTGAGGCTGGCGGGGAACACGATGTTTTCGCCTCGAGCGCAGACTGGATGCCGCGCAACTTTCAACGCCGCATCGAAGTGATGTTTCCCATCGAAGACGAGCGATTGAAGGCACGCATCAGCCAAGAGATCTTGGGCTCGCAACTCGAAGACAACGTGAAAGCATCGCGTTTGACCTCCGAAGGCACGTACGTGCACTTGCCCGTCGGCCCGAACGAAGTGCATACCCGGTGTCAGAAGCGCTTCCTCGAAACCGCAAAGGGCATTGCCGAGCAGGCCGACGCCAAAGCGCGTCGTGATCGTCCATTCGTTGTTCGCCCGGTGCGCAATCGACCGACGCATGAGGTGGATACACTGACCGTGGAGCCAAGCAACGATCCTGCGACGAGCACGACGATTTCCCGGCCTCCGCCGCCCCCGGACCGCGGTTCGAGTTGAACGGGCCTTTCTTTACACGTCGACGTACACTGCGCGCATGAAACTGGCACGCGGTGCGGGGCGAGGCAGCATTGGTACGATTGGATTTGCGCTGCTCGCAGCGTGCTCGGGCGCACCGCCCGCCGTCCCCGCCACGGCAGAGCCCAACTCGTCACAAGCGGGCCCGGCCGCAGCGATTGCTGCTGACCCTGCCTTAGTTGCAGCGCCGCCGGCGACTCCAGCGCAGCCAGACGTTGTTCCCACCGACTTGCCGGGAGTTGAAGCCGCCATCGGTCGCGGTGCATACGTTGCAGCGACGCGTGCGCTCGAGACGATGATGACGGGCGCCGATGTCTTGCGCGCGCAGATGTTGATGGCGCGTCTGCAACTCGACACAGGCCGGTATGCCGAGTGTGAGGCAATGGCGCGACAGGTAGCCGCTGCGTCGAGCTCGAATCCTGCCATGCACAGAGCCGCTGTGACGCTGCAGGCCGAAGCGATTCTACGTCAGGGTAAGCTCGACGACGGCGAACGATTGCTCGCGTCGCTTACGACTGATGCTTCAGCGTTTCGTGCGCATGTGCTTTTGGGTCGGTTGATGATCGACCGGGGACGCGACGCCGAAGCGCAAGCGGTCTTGATGACGCTCATCGATGCGTATAACGACGATCGCATCTCCGATCGCGATGCCGAAGGGCTCACGTACGTAGGCATGGCCGCCTGGGGCCTTGGAAGTTTTCAGGATGCGAACGAAGCGTTCCGCGATGCAGCTCGCGCTGACGCAACGCGTGTCGAGACGCAGCTCGAGTGGGCTCAGCTCTTCATGGAGAAGTACGACACGGGTCATGCCGAGGAGTGCGTGCGTGAAGCGCTCGAACACAATCCGCACAGCGCTCTTGGCCGCGCACTCTTAGCCCGCATCAAGCTCGAACAGACCTTCGATTTCCCCGGCGCGAACGAGGAAACGGACGCCGCGCTCACCACCAATCCAAACCTCGTGCTTGCTCACGTGACGCGTGCCGGCATGGCACTGCGGGACATGGATATTCGGCTCGCCGACGAGCACATTTCACGTGCGCTTAACATCAACGCCAACGATTTGGAGGCCCTGAGCGTGCGGGCAGCGATTCGTTTCCTCGCAGACGACGCGCAAGGGTTTGAGCGCGCGAAGAGCGAAGTGTTTCGTCGCAATCGTCGCTACAGCCGCATGTACAGCATCATCGGCGACTACGCGGACTGGGAGCATCGCTATCCGGAAATCGTGCGCATGGCACGCGAGGCGGTCACCCTCAATTCGGACGACGCACTGGCGCACGCCACCTTGGGTCTCAATCTCTTGCGCATGGGCGAGGAGACGGAAGGCCTTGCCGCTCTGCGCGACGCTTGGAGTCGCGATCACTTCAACGTGCACGTCTACAATACGCTCAATTTTTACGACAACATCGTGACGCGCGAGTACGAAGAGTTCCAGGCTGCGCCCTTCGTCATGCGCATGCACCGCGACGAGCGCCCGGCTCTCGAACCATACGTGGTGCCGACCCTACGACGGGCGTACGCCGACATGGTGCGCCGCTATGGCTTTACGCCCGAAGGACCCGTGCGCATCGAGATGTTCGCCAGTCCGGAACACTTCTCTATTCGCACGACCGGCCTTCCCAACGTAGGCGTGCAAGGCGTTTGCTTTGGCAAGGTCGTCACGGCGATCTCGCCCGCGGGTGGCCCATTCAACTGGGGCAACATCATTTGGCACGAGCTTGCGCACGTCTTTCACATCCAGCTCTCGCACAACCACGTCCCCCGCTGGTTTACCGAAGGGCTGGCCGAGTACGAAACCATCGTTGCGCGCCCTGAATGGAAACGCGAAGACGATGCCACGCTCTATCTGGCCATGCAGGCCGGTCGTTTTCCGGCGATTCGCGACATGAATTCCGCGTTCACGCACGTGCGCCATCCGCAGCAAATACTCACGGCCTACTACGGATCATCGCAGATCATTGTGTACCTGGTGGGGCGCTACGGGTTTGAAGTAGTTCCGCGGATGCTGCGCGAGTGGGGGCAGGGCGCTTCGACGTCGGACGTCATCTCGCGCGTGCTGCACATAAGCGCCGAGCAACTCGATAGCGATTTTCGCGCGCACACCTTGCAGCGACTCGCGGCCTATGCCACTGATTTTGCGGTCGATCCCTTACGCTATCTCGACGTGCCGCCGCTGCAGCATGCGGTGGATGCGGCTCCGCAAGACGCTCACGCGCTCGCTGCCCTTGCAATGGGGCAGCTTCAGGACGGGCACGCGGACACGGCCGTAAGCAACGCGCAGCGCGCCTTGCGTCTCGATGCGCACGAGCCCGTCGCGCACTTTTTGCTCGCGCGTTACTCGCTGTCGCGCAACGACGCTCCGCGCGCAGAGGCACATGTCCAGGACTTGATCGCAAGCCAGCACGACGGGTACGAAGTGCGCATGCTGAGCGCGCGCATCGCCGCTGCAAAGCACGACTCCGCTGGAATGCGGGCCGCGCTTGAAGCTGCGATACGCATCGACGGCGAACGCGCAGGAGCATGGCAAGGCCTGCTTGAGCTGGCAGAGCAAGCGCATGACGATGAGCTCAAACTTCGCGCGCTCGACCGCATCGCGCACATTGATCAGCACGACCGTGCGGCAAACGATGCCTTGCTCGATATGCTCGCAACTCGCGGTCGTTGGGCCGATGCGATTCCCATCGGCGAGATGGGACTGTTCGTGAATCCAGGCCGGGCCGAGACGCACCGCATCCTTGGCGAAGCGTATGTGCGCACAAATCACGCGCAGCAGGGGCTCGTGGAGCTTGATCAAGCTCTGCGCCTGCATCCGGAGCATCCGGGGCCGATTCAGGTCGGGCGCGTGCGCGCACTCGTAGCATTGCGTCGCACAGCGGATGCGCGTCAGGCCGCGCAGGAAGCGACGCGCGCCGATCCCAGCTTGGCGGGCGAAGTGGGTACACTCCTGGGCACTCATTGATACGACCTCATGCCTAAGCTTTCGATTCCGACACGCATCTTCTTGGGCTTCGCGTTTGTGCTCGTGGCATTCGGCGTCGTCGCGAGCGCGTCGATTCGGCAGCATCAGCGAACGGCGAGCACGCTTCGTCTTTTGCACGATGGCTATTTGCCGCTGGCGCTCGATGTTGCCGAGGTGCGGGCCAATCAGGCGGTGTTCGGCACCTTGGTCGATCGCATTCTCGAAGAAGAAGACACGAGCGCCACCCGCAGTTGGCTAAACTCGGCTCGGCGCGCACGACCGGCCATTTTGCATCGCGCTCTTATTGGCATCGATCGTGTTGAAGCAATGGCACCGCCCGAACGCGAGCGCGCGCTGCTGAGTTCGCTACGCCAACGGCTTGTGCAGGTGCGTGCCGCTTATGTCACCGACGATGCGCACTTTGATGATCTAACGCGTGCGCTCGTCGCTCGAGATCGCCCACGCGCTGAGCGAGTGCTTGCGCAGCTGAGGTCGCGTGAGCGTGACATCGAGCGCAACCTGCGACGCGCCACAGACTCAGTGCAGGATGGGCTCGCTGCGATGAGTGCAGCGGCCGAGGACGTGGAAACGCGTTCGGTGCAGCTCTTTGCGGCCATTGCGTTTATCGCGCTTGGAGTAGGGCTCGCAATAACATGGTGGGCGCGGCGTGTGCTGGCCCCGCTTTCACGCTTGCAGGAACGAGTTGCGGCGGTCGGTCGAGGTGACTCAACCGAGCGACTCCACGCCCTGCGCGACGACGAGATCGGGCGCCTGACTCTCGAGTTCGAGCGCATGGTTGAAGCGATTACGGCGCGCGACGCCCGATTGCTTCAGTCCGAACGCCTGGCGGCAATAGGCCGTATGGCAGCGCATGTCACGCACGAAGTCCGCAATCCGTTGTCGAGCATCGGTTTGAATGTAGAGATGCTCGAAGAAGAGACCGCGAGCTCAGGCCCTGAGGTCAAAGCGCTGCTGCGTGCAATCCATCGCGAAGTGGATCGCCTCACCGGCGTGACCGAGGAGTACCTTCGGCTCGCACGCTTGCCGGCCCCTCGCTTTACGAGCGAGGATTTGAGCGAGCTCGTCCGCGACGTCACGTCGTTTGTGCGTGCCGAAATGGAAAGCGCAGACATCCACCTCGAGGTACAGGGCGACGAGTCGGCCCTTGTCAGTCTCGACGAGGGGCAAGTGCGACAAGCGTTGCTCAATCTGCTGCGCAACGCCCGCGAAGCGATGCCGAAGGGCGGAAAGATTGTCGTTCGAGTTGCGCGCCATGAAGACGCGCACCTGCCCGTCGTCAGGCTTATCGTCGAAGATGAAGGCGAGGGGATGTCGGAAGACGTACGCGCTCACATCTTCGATCCCTTCTTCACGACCAAGCAAGGCGGAACTGGCCTGGGGCTGCCGCTCACGCAGCAGGTGATGCTCGCGCATGGCGGAAGCATCGCTTGCGAGGCGGCATCGCCGCGGGGCACACGATTTACGCTCATATTCTTAGAACAGCCGCCCGCTCCAAGTGCGGATGACGCCAACAAAGGAACTGCATGATGAAGACTCGAGCAGATGGTCGCGACGCAAAGACTCTAAGGCCCATTTCGATCGAGACAGGTCTGCAGCGAAATCCGGAGGGCTCCGTTCTCTATCGGTGTGGAGGTACGACCGTGCTGTGCTCGGCATCGGTGGACGAAGGCGTGCGCGATTTTCTCCGCGGGCAAGGCAAAGGCTGGGTCACCGCGGAGTACGCGATGCACCCGCGCGCAAACCCTTCGCGTCAGTCGCGCGATGGACGGCGCTCCTCGGGTATCGACGGGCGGACACAAGAGATTCAACGGCTGATCGGGCGCGCGCTGCGCGCGGCGATCGATCCGAAGAAACTCGGGGAGCGGACGATCACCGTCGATTGCGACGTCCTCGATGCCGATGGTGGCACTCGCACGGCGTCGGTCACGGGAGGTTTTATCGCCCTGGCAATGGCACTTGATGGTCTGCGCAAGCGCGGGCTCGTGGGTCCGGGTGTATTGCGCGCGCCTTTGGCGGCAGTGAGCGTGGGGCTGCTCGAACACGTTCCGCTTCTGGATCTTTGCTACACGGAAGACCGCGATGCGCAGGTCGATTTGAATATCGTCGCAACCGCCACGGGCGATGTCGTGGAAGTTCAAGGCACCGCTGAAGACGAGCCCATGAGCCGGCCTCAGTTGGACGCCTTGGTTAGCCTTGGCATCGGTGCCATCCCGACTTTGTTTGATGCGCAGAAAGCGGCGCTTGCGAAAGTCGGTGTGGATATCGCGCGCCTTTTGGGCCAAGCATGATTCGCTTGCTAGTGGCGACGCGTAATCGAGGAAAGCTCGTAGAGTTTCAAAAGCTCCTCGCGCCTCTCACTGACGTTCAGGTCGTCTCGATGGACGAGGTGCAGAGTGCGCCGCGTGAGGTCGTAGAAGACGGCGACACCTTCATCGCTAACGCGACGAAGAAAGCGCAGGAGGTCTCCTCCGCGACCGGGATGCTCACGCTTGCGGACGACAGCGGCATCGAAGTGGATGCACTTGGCGGCGCACCGGGGGTTGTCTCCGCGCGCTTCGCTGGGGAAGGTGCTTCGGACGCCGACAACAACCGATTGCTGCTGCAGAAGTTGGCCCACGTGCCGACTGAACAACGCGGTGCGCGTTTCCGATGTGTCCTTGCGTTGTCGGACCCGACCGGACCGCTCGGGACTCGTGTTCACATCGAGGAGGGGGTCTGGGAAGGCACGGTCGCCGATGCTGAGAGCGGTACGTGTGGATTTGGCTACGATTCGCTGTTTATCTCCGATGGTGAAACCCGCACCAATGGCGAGCTTTTGCCGGACGAGAAAAACGCCCGCAGCCATCGCGCTATCGCGGCACGCGCGATGATCGGATTTCTCGCGAACTATCTGCAGGTGCGCTGACCTTGAGTGTCGGGCGTGGGTCCGCTATGGTGCGCGCGTTGTCCGGGGAGTAGCACAGCCTGGTAGTGCACCAGCTTTGGGAGCTGGTTGTCGTGGGTTCGAATCCCTCCTCCCCGACCAGTCTCGATACAAGCGCCCGTAGCTCAGTTGGATAGAGCATCGGCCTTCTAAGCCGCAGGTCGGTGGTTCGAGTCCACCCGGGTGCGCTAGTAACGAGGGGCGGCGAAGAAACCTTCGGGTTTCTCGTCGCTGCCGTGACGTTACCTCCGCTGCATCTGATGAACCTGGGCTTGCTCTGATCCCTTTGGGGCGGGCATCATTCGGATCCGATGATGGAATCCAAGGCCTTTGAGCCCCTAACTCGCAGAACTAAATCGCTCGCAGCGTTGTTCCTGCTGCGCACCAAAGACAATGCGGAACGCGAGGCCTTTCGGTTTCCCGTGACCAAGAACGGTGTCGATGAGTGGAAGTCGATGACTTGGAAGGCGGCCGGAGAGCGCGTACACGCGATTGCTGGGGGCTTACGTTCGCTCGGCCTTGTCGCCGAAGAACGTGTTGGCGTGTTGAGCGGCACGCGCGTCGAATGGATCCTTGCCGACCTTGGCGTACTGTGTGCGGGCGGCGCGACAACGACCGTATACCCGTCCACGACCGCGGAGGATTGCGCCTTCATTCTCGATGACTCGGCATCGAAGTTTGTCGTCGTGGAAGACAAAGCCCAGCTCGACAAATTGCGCTCACAGCGCAGCGCGATGTCGAAGCTCAGCAAAGTGATTCTCATCGACGGCGAGCGCCCGGCTGCAGATGGCGACTGGGTGATGACTCTCCCCGAGCTCGAAGCCCTGGGCAAAACCTGGTTGGCCGCCAACCCTGGTGAGATCGAAAAGATTGTTGAAGCTATTCAGCCCGAGCAGATCGCAACTCTCGTTTACACCTCCGGCACGACCGGTAAGCCCAAAGGCGTGCGCCTCGTTCAAGAGTGCTGGGCCTATACGGCAGACGGCATCGACGCGACGGGCTTGTGGCAGCGCGACGAGATTCAGTTCTTGTGGCTGCCAATGGCCCACGTCTTTGGCAAAGTGCTGATGTGCGGCCACCTGATGTCTGGCTCCGTCACGGCTATCGACGGCCGCATTCCGAAGATCATCGACAATCTCGCGGTGGTTCGCCCCACCCTGATGGCGGCTGCTCCGCGCATTTTCGAGAAGGTCTACAACAAGGTCATACAAGGCATCAAAGAGAAGGGCGGCTTCTCGGAGAAGATTTTCCGCTGGGCTGTCGCTGTTGGAAAGCGAGGCTCGGTCGTTAAGCAGGAGGGCAAGACGCCGGGCGGGCTTCTCGCGCTTCAGCTCGCGCTCGCCGAGAAGCTCGTCTTCTCTAAGATCAAGCAGCGCTTCGGCGGACGCTTGCGCTTTTTCATCTCGGGATCAGCCCCGCTCTCGCGCGAGATTGCTGAGTTCTTCCACGCATGCGGCATTTTGATCTTGGAAGGCTACGGCCTGACGGAGTCGAGCGCGGCAAGCTCGGTCAATCGCCTGAGCAAGTATCGCTTCGGTACGGTAGGCATTCCGCTGCCCGGCACAACGATCCGCTTGGCGGAGTCCGACAGCGAGATCCTCATCAAGAGCCCCGGCGTTATGCGTGGCTATCACAATCTTCCCGAGCAAACGGCCGAGGCGCTTACTGCAGACGGCTGGCTGCACACCGGTGATATCGGCGAGATCGATGCCGATGGGTTCATCCGCATCACTGATCGCAAAAAGGATCTCATCAAGACCTCGGGCGGCAAGTACGTCGCTCCGCAGATGATCGAAGGCAAGCTCAAGGCCGCTTGCCCCTACCTTTCGCAAGTCGTCGTCCACGGCGACACGCGCAACTTCTGCTCGGCACTCTTTTCGGTCGATGAAGAAGCGGTCATGAAGTGGGCACGCGAGAATGGCCTCGGGGCGAAGAGCTACGCTGAGGTCACGAAAAGCCCTGAGCTTCGCGCGTTGATTGAGCCCTACGTGGAGGAGGTCAATCAGAGCCTCGCAAAGTGGGAAACCATCAAGAAGTTCGCGATTCTCCCGCGGGATCTCACTATTGAGGAAGGCGAGCTGACGCCGAGCCTCAAGGTGAAGCGCAAGGCTGTCGAGCAGAAGTACAAATCCATGCTCGACAAGCTCTACGAAGGCGCTCTCGCCGATTAGGTCAAGCTCCAGGCTACTACAAGATGGAACGATGAGCGTTGGGCCCCTTGCCATTTGGACGGGCCGGCGCAAGGTCTTCACCCCGTGACGGAGCGTAGAGTGCGTGTCGAGCTTCACGGAGACCTGCATCGCATCGATGAAGCTGCGTGGGACGCGATCTCCGGTGAAAATGATCCGTTCGCGGAGTACGCGTTCTTACGCGCGCTCGAGACGAGCGGAAGCGTGGGACCTGGCACGGGCTGGTCGCCGCTCCACGTAACCGCATGGGATGACGCCAAGCTGGTCGGTGCCCTTCCGCTCTACGTGAAGGCGCACAGCTACGGCGAGTACATCTTTGACTTTGGCTGGGCCCAAGCGGCGTCGCGAGCGCGTATTCGATACTACCCGAAGCTCGTATCCATGACCCCGTTCACCCCGGCAACGGGGACTCGCTTTCTGGTCGACCCCTCTCGTTCGTATGAGGAAATTGTGGAGGTGCTTCTCGCCGGAGTTCAGGCTGCGATGACCGAGACTAAAGCATCGTCTGTGCACTTGCTCTTTTTGAACGAGCAGGAGCGTGCCGTGATGCGCGCGCATCGGCCATTCTTCCCGCGGCTGTCGATGCAGTTTCACTGGCGCTCGCGTGGAGACAAAACATTCGACGATTATCTGTCGCACTTCCGATCTGAGCCGCGCAAGCAAGTGCGACGCGAACGCCGCAAGGTTGTCGAAAGCGGCCTCTGCATTCGCGTTGCAGATGGGCACGAGCTGAGCGTCGACGAATGGAGCGCGCTTGACGCTTTCTATCGCGACACCTGCGCGCGAAAAGGCTCCGATGCATACCTCAGCGAAAAGTTCTTCACACATCTGCAGGGGAGCAACGCCAAGAACCGCGTGGTGGCCGTCCTCGCCTACGACGGGCCAAGGCTCGTTGCGGGCACGATTAACTTCGAGAAGGGCAAGCATCTCTATGGCCGCTATTGGGGTTGTCTGAAAGAGTACGACGCGCTGCACTTCGAGCTTTGCTATTACGTGCTCATAGATCGCGCGATTGCGCGGGGCTACGAGAGGTTTGAAGCGGGCGCGCAAGGTATGCATAAGCTGAAGCGGGGGCTTTTGCCTTCGGAGGTGTACAGCTCCCACTTCATTGCGGATGAGCGTTTGGGCGAGCCCGTTGCAGAGTATGTAGGGCACGAGGCCATGGCCGTGCAGCGCGAGATCCAAGAGCTCATGCTGGAGAGCCCAATGCATCGTGAACATCTCGACGAAGCGAAATGAGAGACATGAACGAAGAACACAAAAAGCAGCTGGCGGATGTCGGACTACTTCTTTTGCGGGTGATCCCGTCCTTGATGCTCATTTTGCGGCACGGCGCTGACAAGCTCTGGCACTTTGGTGATAAGGCCGACACGTTCGCCGATCCCCTTCACATCGGTAGCGGACTCAGTCTGTCGCTGGCGGTGGTGGGTGAATTCTTCATGCCAGTGCTCGTGCTCATCGGCTTTGGCACGCGCTTCGCTGCTGTGCCGAGCGCTATCACGATGGGTGTCGCAGCCTTTCTTGTGCACGCGCATGATCCGCTGGCAAAGAAAGAGCTAGCGATACTCTATCTCGTGCCGTACTTGACCTTGATCTTAATGGGCGGCGGTCGCTTTGCGGTGGACCAGCTCATCCAGGCTAAGAAGAAATGATCAAGGCGAAGGAGCCAACCATGACTGACAAGAAGATGAGCCGACGCGAACTTCTCGGCACGACCCTGTTCTTCGGCGCGGCCGCGTCACTTGGCTCGAGCTTCTTGCAAGCATGCGGCGGGAGCGGCCCCACCTGCACCGACACCGCAGGCCTCTCGCAGGGCGACGTCGCGACGCGCACTGCCAACCTCTACGTGGACGTAAGCACCGACGCCAGCAAGAACTGCGCGAACTGCAACTTCTTCCGGTCAAGCGGCGACAACGTTTGCGGTGGCTGTCAGGTGATCAAAGGACCGATCAGCCCGGCAGGCAATTGCCGACTGTGGGCGGCTAAGATCCGCACCTGAGTGTGGCGTCAGGCCCGACGACTTGGGCGTGACGATACCCACTTCTGCGCGTTCAGAGCTGCGCGTTCAAGGCCGCCTTCAGGCAGGCGAGCGCTTCGTCGAGCTCATGGCGCGGCACGCAGGTAAAGCAGAGGCGTGCGTAGCGTTCGTAGTCTCTGCCGCTGGCCGATCCAGGGGTGAGCAGCACTCCTGCGTCGAGACAGCGCAGCAGGAAGGGCACGCTGCTCGTTTCGCCCTCGCGCAAATAGGGCTTCGTATCGAAGAAGAGAAACGTTCCGCCCTCTGGGTGCGGTAGGCCGAGCGCATCGGCAGAGCGTCTGCCAGCTTCGTGATAGAGAGCGCGTGCGTGATCGACCCAGCCGCGCCCGTCGTTCAGCGCACGCGCTGCGCCGAGCTGCATGGGTCGCGCCGCGCAATAGACGTTGAAGGTTTGTACGGCGCGGATTTGCGCCATGATCTCTACCGGTCCATGCGTGAAGCCGACGCGCGCGCCAGCGAGACCGTAGCCTTTGGAGAGCGTGTGTGTCGCAATCACGCGGTCGCGAACGGTTGGGTTCGCCCAAACCGGGGAGGGCGCCTCATCCGTGAACCGCAACTCTTCGTACGCTTCGTCAGTCAGCACCCAGAGGTTGTGCTTCACAGCGACTTTCAACATCGCGTCGATCACGTGCGGGCTAAGGACGCGGCCGGTTGGGTTGTTCGGCGTGTTGATGTAGAGGGCGACCGTGCGTTCGGTGATCGAGGTCTCGAGCGCCGCGGTCACGTCGAAATCCGTCTCGTCGAGACGCGTGAAAAACGGGATCTCCACCGCAGTAGCTCCGCGGGATGCAACGATGCCGCGAATGAGCGGCCAGAACGGCGCTGGCAGAAGCACTTCGTCACCGGCGCTCAACAGAGTATTGCAAACGACAGACAAGCCGCTGGTGCCACCGCTCATCACCTGAATGCACTTTTCGTCGATGTCGAGCGTCGACTTTCGCTTCAAGTGATCGCGTATCGCCTGCAGCAAGACCGGCTCGCCCTGCACGCTCGCGTAGTTGTGCAGACGCGTCGTCGTCGATACGTGCTGCGCCTCCGCGCGCGCCATCGCCGGCGGCTCCAGGTACGTGTCGCCCACATGCAGTGGGTACACACGGCCACCCCGTGCTTTCGCGCGCGCCACGAGATCGCTGTAAATGCGGTCCGAAAGGCCGTTCGACGTAGGGGCTGCGTGAGGTGGTCGCGGCACGCAATCTTGGTAACGCGAAATCGCGCGACTTGCCAGCCTCCCCTCGGCTATGCTCAGCGCATGAAAAAGCTCGTCGTGTGCGTACTCTTCCTTGGTCTCGTCGCTTGTGAGAAAGAGGCGCCCGTCGCTCCCGTTTCCACGACTGAGATCGTGGGCGTGCTCGAGCTGCCGATGTCGCATCGTTCCGCGCCGCAATCTCCGCCCGGTGCTGGTCTCATCGAAGTGAGCCCCACCGAGATGCGCTACGAGCACCAGCCCATTCTCACGCTTACGCAGGGACGACCTGCTGCGAGCGAGCTTCAAGGCGAGACGATCGGCAAGTTGCGCGATGCGCTGACGACCGGCACTCGTCACCTTTCGGTCGTGCTCCGGCTGCACGTGCTTACACCGTTCGTAACGATGAAGCAGATCCTTGCAACAATCACCGCGGCGCGTATCGACACTGTAGTGTTCGCCGTACGTCCTGTCTCTTCGCCAACATCGGTGGGCTGGCTCGACATTAGCTCGTATACGCTGATGCCGCCTGGTGAGAACCCTGTGGCGATTCCGGGCGCGGCGGTTATTCCATGGGACGAGTTTGTTCGTGCGTGGGGAAGTGTGACAGACGCCTGCCGCCACGATCAGCGTGCGGAATGCTCGTCACCGTCCGCCAACCCCGCGACCGGGGGCAATACCAATATCTTGATCCGCACGCGTGGCGACGGAATCAAAGTAGAGTTCACGCAGTTTGGCGCACCCGAAGTCGCAGCCGCTGCGCCCGCGCGAGTTGAGATGATCGAAGGCGTGGCGGGAACAGCAGCTCCCGAGGAAGAAGACCTCGAAGAGCCAGTTGCCGATGCGCACTACACGTTCCGTGTTTCAGCGGTCACCGCACAACCCTCGCCGTTCAGCGGAATGTTCGCGCCAATTTGTGGCTCGCGCTCCTGCGGGATCACGGTCCTCGCGGATCCCGAAACCAACGCGATGAACGCGATTTCAGCCATTGGCGCGTCGTTCCCGAACGGCGCTCAGTCGCCCTACGTGATCTTCCGCACTACGCGATGAGCACGCCGGTCTCACGCAAACGCGTTCAGTTCGCGCACGGCCTTGAGAGCAGCCCGCAAGGAAGCAAAGCGCGCCTTCTCGCCGAACACTTCGACGCCTGTACGCCTGCGATGAACACACGCGACTTCGAGAGTTGCGTCGCCGTGCACGCGGAAACACTCAAGACCTTCAAACCCGACCTCCTCATCGGCTCATCGTTTGGTGGAGCAGTCGTAGCTGCTCTACTCGAACGCGGATTGTGGACTGGCAACACGTTGCTCCTCGCGCAAGCCGCCAACCACTACAATCCCAACATCCGCCTTCCCGAAAACGTCCGCGTCACTCTCGTGCACGCCGTGCAAGACGACATCGTCGCCATTGAAGGCAGCCGCAGCCTCGCGCAAACCGGCACACCATCACTCGTCCGCCTCATCGAAGTGGACGACGACCACGCCCTCACCAACTACGTAGCCACCGGCGCCTTCCTCGACCTCGTCCGCACCCTCACCGCGTAACCCGCCGCGCCGCACGCGAAGCGTAGAGGCGCGGGGTTAGTGGATGCGGGAGAGGGATTGGGCGAGGGGCCGTACTGCGCCGCGGACGGCGGCGGAGAGGGCGGCGTCTTCGAGGCGGATGCGGTCGTTGTCACCCCGCGCGTCCGCGTGGCCCCGTAGCATCATGCGTACCGAGCCGTTGCGTGATTCGGCGACCACGAGCGAAACCTCGCATTGAACGACAAGGCCGTCCTCGACCCGATGGTTATCAAGGCGCGTGACTGAGCCACGCACGACAAAACGCGAGTTACCGCTCGACGATAGCTCGACGTTTCGCATAGCGGCGATTTCGTGCACGAGCGCAGCACGCAGTGCGTGGGCTGCATCGCTTCGGTTACTGGGAGAACCGATCTCGCCGACCGAGACTCGAGGACTGCGGGCTGGGCTTGCATACGCGGGCGCTACGCCGACGTTTGTTTGCAGGACAACAAGGCCCATGGCCAAAAGCGCGGTCCAGAATCTTGGTGCCTGATGCATGAAGCCTCCGCCGCAGAAGAAAGAGCCTCTTCTTGGCTAACAGTGGCTTCACGCAGGGTCAAAAAAACCGGCGTGCAAAACGAAATTGTCTAACGTAAACGCGCGAGCGTTCCGAGGCGCCACGCGGACATCGTTCCATTCGCGCCGCCGCTTATTGAAGTGCTGTGAGCCGCACGTGCCGCATCGTCGTCGCGATACGCCTGCGCGAGAGCCGCGCCAATCGTCATCGCATCCGCGTCGAGTGCAATAGCTGGGGCGAGAAGCGCATCGCGGTGGCGATCAATGAAGCCGGTGTCGAATTCGCCTCGCGCGTACTCCGGGTGCTCGAGCAAGCGCAGATGAAAAGGAATGTTCGTGTGAATGCCGGTAACCACGTACTCGGTCAGAGCACGCTTCATCTTTGCGAGAGCACGCGCGCGATCCGGCGCCCACACACACAGCTTGCTGATGATCGGGTCGTAGTAGCTCGAGACTTCAGCGCCCTCGTAAGTGCCTGAATCGTCGCGTACGCCTGGACCGGCCGGCACGCGCAGACATTCGATGCGCCCTGGGCTGGGCAAAAAGCCCGTTGCCGGATCTTCCGCGTAGATTCGGCACTCAATCGCGTGACCCTTGCGCTTGATGTCGTTCTGCGTGAAGCCGAGCTTTTCACCGCGCGCCACGCGAATCATTTCGTAAACGATATCGACGCCAGTGATGAGCTCAGTGATGGGATGCTCGACCTGCAAGCGCGTGTTCATCTCGAGGAAATAGAACTCGCCCGTTTGCGAGAGCAGGAACTCGACGGTCCCTGCGGAGTGGTAGTTCACCGCTTTTGCGGCGCGCACAGCCACTTCGCCCATCTTTGCGATGAGCTCGGGAGTCGCAGTGGCAGCGGGCGTCGGCGTTTCTTCAACGACCTTTTGATGGCGGCGCTGAATCGAGCAATCGCGCTCGAACAAGTGGACCGCATTGCCGTGCTGGTCGGCGAGTACCTGAATCTCCACGTGGCGTGGCCGCACGACAGCCTTCTCGAGGTAGACCGTGTCGTCATTGAATGCGCTCTTCGCTTCGCTACGCGCACGTTCGTACGAGTCGCGCAAATCTTCGCGCCTCTCAACGAGGCGCATCCCCTTGCCCCCGCCTCCGTTCGCCGCCTTCAACATGACCGGATAGCCAACTTCGTCGGCTGCGGCTGCGAGCTCATCCGCAGTTCCTGCGCTTACGCCAGGAACGACGGGCACACCCGCTGCGATCATCTTCTCGCGCGCTGCGGGCTTACTTCCCATCGCAATCATCGCGCTTGCATCAGGCCCGATAAAGTTGAGGCCTGCGTCTTTGCAGGCTTGCGCAAAAGCAGGCTTCTCACTCAAGAATCCATAGCCCGGATGCACCGCGTCCGCGCCGCTCTTCTTGCACGCATCGATAATGCGCTCTGGCAGCAAATAGCTTTGCGCGCTCGGCGCGGGCCCAATGGGATACGCCTCGTCAGCCATGCGCACATGAAGCGCTGCGCGATCGGCTTCGCTGTAGACGGCAACGGTGCGAATTCCCATCTCGCGACAGGTGCGCATGATGCGCACTGCGATCTCGCCGCGATTTGCGACGAGGACCTTCGTCACCTTCTGCGCCATTACTTCTTCTTGCCGCGCGCCGATGCGCTGCGGGGATTGCCACGCTTGCGACTGCTCACGCGCTTGCTCGTCATGTCGTCGAGCTCGGCGGCGCGTCCGTCGCGGTCGGACGTCGATTGATCGATAGCGAGCGTGATGGTGACGACGTCGCCTTCACTTACGGTTGGCAGAAGCGAGCGGGGAAAGAAAACATCTTTACCGCCGCACTGGAGCACGACCGTTGTTTTTTCGACCATTTCGACTGTGGCACGGAGATTTTTGGGAGGCATTGTGACTAGAGCCAATCATCAATCGCTGATCGTTTCAATGCGCTAAATCTGCGCAGTGCGGTAGCTCACGCACCGACGATTCGGCCAGCCACGGCACTCGCCGCGACGGTGTACGGACTTGCGAGGTAAACCTTGCCCGGCCCGCTGCGACCAGGGAAATTGCGGTTGATCGCGCTTATCGTGACCTGCTCTTTGGTGGCGGACGCGCCAGGCCCCGCGTTGATACACGCGCCGCAGCTCGGGTTGATCATTTCAACACCCGCAGCATTGAACACTTCCACGTAGCCTTGCTGCTCGGCGTACCTACGGATGTGCTGGGACCCGAACTGAATGAACGCCTGCACGCCGTCGGCAATCTTCTTGCCGTGTTCGACGGCGTCTTTGAGCACGGACGCGTACATGTCCATGTCGGCCTTCTTGCCGCCGGTGCACGAGCCGCCGTACGCAATATCAATACGCACGTCTTCCTTGAAGTCGCTAAGCGCGATGCCGTTGCGCGGGTCCCCGGGCGTGGCGATCATGACCGGCACCTTCGCCAGGTCGATCGTGAACGCGTCGAGGTAGGTTGCGTCTTTGTCGCTACGCACGATGCGTTTGCGCAACGACTCCTTGTCGAGACCGCGCATCATCGACAGATAGTCGACAGTCACTTCGTCGGGCTCAATGATCCCGGTGAAGCCGCCCGCTTCCACGGCCATGTTGGTGAGAGTCGCACGCTCGTCGAGAGGCATCGCACCGATTCCGTTGCCGGCGAACTCTAAAACCTTGCCGATGCCCTTGCTCGTGCGGAAGAAGGGCTGGCTCAAGATGTAGAGCATCACATCTTTGGCGGCGACGCCCTTTTGCAAGGTACCAATGAGCTCGAACTTCACGGTCTCCGGGACGCGCACACGCACGTCCCGCGTGAACCACGCGTTGGCCATATCCGTGCTGCCAACGCCGAACGCGAAACATCCAAGGGCACCGGCCATGCACGTGTGCGAATCGGTGCCCGCAACGACATCGCCCGGCAACGCGAGGTCTTCGGTCACGGCGTTATGGCAAATCGCTTCTGACCCGCCTTTTTCGTTCTCGCCATAGAGTTTGAGGCCATGGCGCTCGCTGAAGGCCTTTTGCGTTGTCGCAAGGCCGTTGGCGTTGTCGAGAAGGCCCATCTTCTTTTTGTCCTCGGGCATCACATCGGCGAGGAAAGTAAGATGATCGCGGAAGGTAAAGACGCTTTTCGGCTCGCTCACCTGCGCGTCGTTGCCAAAACCCTGACGGAAGAGCGCATCGGCCATGGGCGTCACGTACTCATGGCTAAAGCGCACGTCGGCGCGGATGAAGAGGGCGTCGCCTGGTTGCACAGCTGCCACCCCAAGCGTGCCGGTCTTCGCGTCCACGACTGCATGCGACGCAATGATCTTCTCCACCATCGTCATGGGCCTGACCGCTGTTTCGATCGCGGGCGGCGACATCTTTCCCGCAAGACGCAGCTTGTTGTACTCGAAGAGACCTCCGGCACGCACGATGTCAGCGCTGATCGGATCGAGACCCTTGGTGAACTCGTTGATATCGATCTCTTCGCCAGCCAAGATGCGCGGAATCAAGCCGAAGTCCGTGCTCGTGAGCAGGCCGATATTCTGGCTGTTCTGCCCGTAAATCTTTTCAATGCTTTTGGCGATCACCAATTTCGCGCCTGCGGTGAGCTCGCTGTACGGCGCAGTCTCGCGCGAAGAGCCGCATCCCTTGGACATGCCGCTTACGATCACGTCGAAGCCGCCGTTCTTGATCGAGTCCTTCTGCATCACGCCGCCGCGCAAGCCGACGCAAGAATAGCGGCCGAGAGTCTCGTCGTAGTAGAAGCAAACCCAGCCGGGTGTGATTTCGTCCGTGCTGATGTTGTCCATCAGTTTTCGTTCTGGATCGAACGCGAGATTTTCGCCGGCGAGCTGCGCCTTCAGGAGCTCCGTGTCATCCGTCAGATAGAGGATGCGGCCAGAAAGCTTGATCGGGTTGGGGCGCGTCATGGGCTGTGTATTTTGCACGTGGCAATAGCGGATCGCTACAACGATCGTGTTACGCGGGTGTCATGTTCGCTGCGTAGAATGGTGCGCGGTTGCACCCTGCGATCGTGTTATCGTGGTGCTCGTATGACGGATTGGCGCTTAGCGAAACATCCTCGTTTGCCGGGCGTTTCAGGTCCCGTACTCGTCGTCGTGATGGACGGCGTCGGCTGCGGAAGCCACGACGAAGGTGATGCTGTGTGGTTAGCGCGCACACCGAACCTGGACTTTCTCGCACACAATGCGCTGACCACGACGCTTGCAGCTCACGGGCGCGCGGTTGGTTTGCCGAGCGATGACGATATGGGCAACAGCGAGGTGGGCCACAACGCGATGGGCGCCGGTCGCGTATTTGATCAGGGGGCGATGCGCATCAACGAATCCATCGCGAGTGGTGCGCTATTCAATGGAAGCGAATGGAAGCGCGTAACGTCCTTCGCACGCGATCATGGCCAGCCGTTGCATTTCATCGGGCTGCTCTCGGACGGCAACGTTCACAGCAACATTCAGCATCTCTTCGCGATGCTGCGTGGCGCCTCGCGCGACGGCATTGAAAAGGTTCGACTGCACATCTTGCTCGATGGTCGCGATGTACCGGCGACGAGTGCGCTCACCTACCTCGATGCACTCGAACGCGAGCTTGCGTCACTCAATCTGCGTTCCGATCGCGACTACCGCGTGGCGTCGGGCGGGGGGCGCATGAAGATCACGATGGACCGCTACAACGCCGACTGGTCCATGGTCGAGCGCGGCTATCGCACGCATGTGCACGGCCAGGGCAGGGCGTTTCATTCGACCCAGGCTGCAATCGCCACACTGCGCGATGAGCAAAAGGGCATCGACGATCAGAATCTGCCGCCCTTTGTGATCGTGAGTGACGATGGACTTCCCGTTGGGCCGATTCGCGATGGAGCCGGCGTAATCCTGTTCAACTTCCGCGGCGACCGCGCGATTGAGATCAGCCGCGCATTCGACGACGACTCGTTTCCGTACTTTGATCGCGGTCAGCGTCCCAATGTCGCGTTCGCTGGCATGATGCAGTACGACGGCGATCTGAAAATCCCGCACCATTACTTGGTGAGCCCGCCCACCATCGACCGCACGCTCGGTGAGTATTTAGCGCGCAACAACATCTCGCAGTTCGCCTGCAGCGAAACGCAGAAGTACGGTCACGTGACCTATTTCTGGAACGGTAACCGCGGCGGTATGTTCGACGCTGCCAATGAAACTTACCTTGAGATCCCAAGCGATACGCTCCCGTTCGAAGAGCGGCCGTGGATGAAGGCCGCCGAGATCACGGACGCAACGCTGCAGAACTTAGTTACGGGCAAATACAAACACGCACGCATCAACTTTCCCAACGGCGATATGGTTGGCCACACCGGCAACTACGAATCTTCCATCGTCGCTGTCGAAGCTGTCGACATTCAAATCGGGCGCATCATCCCTGTGATCGAAAAACTCAACGGCGCACTCATCGTCACCGCCGATCACGGTAATGCTGACGAGATGTTCGAGACGGACAGAAAAACACACCTTATCGTGCGCGACGCAAGCGGCCACGCCCGCGCAAAAACGAGCCACACGCTCAACAGAGTTCCGTTCCACATCTACACCAAGGCCGCCGAGCTCAAGCGGGCGCCCATCAAAACCCAAGGCCTCTCCAACATCGCCTCCACGGTACTGTCGCTCATGGGCTACGCCCCCCCCGAAGGCTACGACCCGTCCCTTATCGAATAAGCAAACAGAAATCTGCCTTCCTCTTGATCTCCTGATCTCTTGTAAACCGTCCTCGCTACAAGAGCGCAGATCACCGCACCCGACTCTCTGCTAAAGTCGCGCGCATGAAGACCCCTCGCTTCGTCCTTCCCGCCCTAGGCGTCGCCATCGCGGGCGTCGCGCTAGTGCACACAATCACGCGCGCCCAAGATCGCGTTGCCACGCCACAGCCGCCGCCCGCGCACACGGCGATTCGGGCCACGCCGCCTGTGCCCACGGCAAATCCTGCGTCGACCATCTTCCCGCACGCGCCCACCGTCGACCATCTTCCGAACGGCCTCACCGTGATTTCAGTGCCGTGGGATACCCCCGGCATCGTCGCCTACTACACAGTGATGCGCGTAGGGTCGCGAGATGAAGTCGAAGCCGGGCACTCCGGCTTTGCGCATCTCTTCGAGCACATGATGTTCCGAGGCACGGAACGTTTCCCAGAAGAAGTTTACGAGCGGACCATTCAAAGTTTCGGCGCTGACAACAACGCCTTCACGTCGAACGACTACACTTGTTACACAGTGACGGCGCCATCGACCGCACTGCCGCGTATCGTCGAGCTCGAAGCCGATCGCTTCCAGCACCTGCAGTACGACGAGACTCAGTTCCGAACGGAGACCGGCGCCGTGCTGGGCGAGTACAACAAGAGTGCCGCCGACCCATCAATGATCATGGACGAGACGATGAGCGAGCTTGCTTTCTCTCGTCACACCTACCGCCACACCGTCATCGGATATCTTCGCGACGTGCGCGCGATGCCAGGCTACTACGACTACTCCCGCAACTTCTTCCGTCGCTTCTACACGCCTGACAACGCCACGATCGTCGTTGTGGGCGACGTACAACACGCAGCCCTTATGGAGCTCGTGCGCGCGCAATATTCCGCATGGAATACCCGCCGCGATAGCCCGCGCATTCCGGTAGAGCCAGAGCCCCGCGCCGGCGCGTCGCGCCATCTCGATTGGGATGGCTCGTCGCCGCCACGATTGTGGGTCGCTTACCGTGTGCCGGCGTTCGAGGCTGGCAATACACCAGCGCGCCGACAAGCATCGCTGCGTGAAACTGCTGCGTTGCAGGTTATTCACGCCTACGCCTTCTCCCAGTCCTCACCCCTGTACCAATCGCTCGTCGTCGATCAACAGAAAGTTCTGGAGCTCTCCAGCATGTCAGGCAGCTACACGCGCGACCCTGGCCTTTTCCTTATCGCGGCAACGCTGAAGCCCGAAACTGATTTTCCCTCGATCCAAACTGCGATGCAGAACGAGCTGTCCGCGATAGCGGCCGGCCGAGCTGACGCAGCCCGTCTCGAAGCGGTGAAATCGAATCTTCGCTATGGGCTGCTGATGGCGCTGGAAACACCCGACGATGTTGCTGGACTCATCGCGAGCATACTGTCGGTGACAGGCGACCTCGCGTCGCTCGATGCGTATCTGAGTGCACTCGCGTCTGTCACAGCTGACGACGTGCAACACGCGGCGCGCACCTACCTCACGGACTCGCGCCGCTTCATCGTCACCTTGGCGCCCCGAGCCACAGCTCAACAGCCCGTGGCAGCAGGAGCCGTACCATGAAGAAACTCGTAACTATCTCGCTGGCTGCGTGCGTCGCCTCGTGCGGTGGAAGCCCCACGCCCAACGCCACCGTCGGTCTGCCTTCCATCCGTGAAACGGTCAGTCAGCCATCGGCGCGAACGATCGAAAGCGTCGCCTCGCGCACCGAATCGCCCGTTGTCAGCTTCCGCATCGTGTACGACGCGGGTTCTGGCACCGATTTGCATGACGGCGCGACGCTTCTCGCCGCGCGCCTCATGACCGACGGGGCCGCGGGCGAGCTTTCGTACGCGCAGATCCAAGAGCGTCTCTTTCCGATGGCCGCGTCGGTGGATTTTCACGTCGATCGCGAGCAGACGGTGTTTAGCGCGCGCGTTCATCGCGACCACCTAGATGCTTTCTACGCAATCTTCCGCGCGATGCTCATCGCACCGCAAATGACTGAAGCGGACTTTGCGCGTGTCCGTGCACAGACGCAGAGCGAGCTTACCCTTGAGCTTCGCGGCAACGATGACGAAGCACTCGGCCAAGAGACGTTGCAGGCGATGCTTTACGAAGGCCATTCTTTCGGTCATCCAGCGCTCGGCACGGCAGCAGCGCTTTCGGCCATGACCCTCGAGCAGGTGCGTGCGCAACGCACGGCGATGATGTGCGAGGCCAATCTGCACATCGGTCTTTCGGGCGCATTCCCCGAAGACTTCGCGCAACGCATTCAGTCTGATCTAACGAGCCTCACATGTCCGACCGTCCACACGCTTCCCGCGGTGCGAGCGCCGAACGACCAGCAACGTCGTATTTAGCTTGTCGACAAGACCGACGCAGCATCCACCGCGGTCTCGATGGGCATGCCGATCGACGTGACGCGAGACAGCCCCGACTACCCCGCGCTCCTGATCGCTTCCGCGTACTTCGGTCAGCATCGACAGTTCGCAGGTAGGCTTATGCAGAAGATGCGCGGCGATCGAGGCTTGAACTACGGTGACTACTCGTACATCGAGCACTTCGAGCAGGATGGCTGGTCGCGCTATCCACTCCCGAACATCTCGCGCCATCACCAATACTTCAGCATCTGGCTGCGGCCTGTGCTTCCCGCCAAAGCACATTTCGCCATTCGTATGGCCGTACGGGAGCTACAGGACCTAATCGATCGCGGTATGAGCGATGCCGACTTCACACGTATCCGTGATTTTGCCTCGCAGTACTACGCGCTCTTTCTGCAGACTGAGTCGCGTCGCCTCGGCTACACCATCGACGACCATTTCTACGGAATGAACGCGGAGTGGCTCGCTCGGGTCCGAGCCGCTTGGCAGTCGCTCACGGTGGCGGAGGTCAACGCAGCAGTGCGCCGCCACCTCGATCCCTCACACCTTCAGATAGCCGTCGTCACCAGTCACGCCTCGACGTTCGCCGACGCCCTAGCGTCCGATGCACCGTCGCCGATCACGTACGACACGCCTCCCGCCGAGTCCGTCCTGGCCGAGGATCGGGAGATACAGGCGTATCCATTGCATATTTCGCGCGACCACATCCGCATCGTCCCGGTAGCGACTATTTTCGAGTAAGCAAAAAAAGGGGGGGCCCACCGAGCACCCCTTGCCAACCTATTTCGCGGGCCTATGTATGTGTCACGACGGTTAGATGGAGCGCGCCCCCCTCGCTCTGTCGCCGTCGTTTTTATTTGGCGCGCCGTCCTTACGGCGCGGCGTCTTCGGCTGCGACAGGCTCGGTCAATGGCGGCGCGCTCGCTGCGACGTCGGCCGCGCGGATTATGCCGCGTAGTGCGAGTTCGTTGTCGGCTGCGACAAACACGTCGATGTCCCCGTTCGGATAGGTATGCAGCACGCGCGCGTACGCGAGACGATCGACGATTCCCAGGACTGTGCCGCCGAAGCGAATGCGCGCACCGACGCGAACGCGGATTAGCGGCGCTTGGGCATCGTTCTGAATACGTTCCGGCATCGTGTTCGCATCCTGTGCCACGGGCGCAGGCGCTTGCTGCGTGGGCGATGCGCCCGCTTGGATGGGCGCGCGCACATAGCCAACGAGGTAAGGGCCGAAGCCGATGCGGACGGCACTCCATTCGCCTTGCCGCCGGGCTATCTGCACAGGGATCGCCTGCTCGTGCCGGGGCACGCGCGCGACAATCGTTCCCTGCGGGCGATCGTAAACAGGCACTTCATCCCCGGCAGCCAGCAAGCCGGTCTCTCCCGCTTCCTCGACCGCGACCGGCGCCTCCGCAGGGGCGGAAATCCACGCCGCCGGAAAGTCGCCTTCGAATGGGTCCATGGAAATCGATGCGCCGAGGTTGGGGCGCACGGACACGATCAATGTGTTCTCGTCCCGCTGCCCACGAATGCCAATGCGATCACCGGGCCGAACGGCGACTGGCGCGCCGCGAACGCGTCCGCGTCGCGTAACTTGCCCCGCGAGCCGCGCAAGGGGCATCCATGCGCGCACTTTGAGTGGCCCTCGAATGCGCACGGGGACGCGATCGCCTTCCGGTGCGCCTGCCACACTCACAACGACACCTTGCGAGACGTAGCCGACCGTGGGAGCGGCCGCGCCGGGGCCCATATACAACGCGGGTCCAATGCCCGCTTCCGTCACGAGCTCGGTCGGAAAACCGGGCGGCGGAGGTGTGGGCGCTGCAGCACGCGCACTGGATTCGACATTCGTCGGCGCTTGCGTTGGGGCCTGCGGCGTCGCTTCGCCGCATGCGGCTAAGACCAAACCCAGTACTGGCAGGACGCGGTAGGTTTGGAAAATGCCCAGAGGCACGAGCTACCTCGTCACGCGCAGTTTCACGCCTAGAAAATCAGCAATGCCTTGCGCTACGGGACGCGGAAGGGTGGCAAGACGCTTCTCGACCACCGCACGCGCGGCGGCATGTGGTTCACCTTTGAGGGCCGGCAGGACAATCTCGGTCCACCTGGCGAGCGTCTTCGGATCCGCTGTGCTGAGCGCAACCTCAAGCGCCGGTTCCAGGCGCTTCTGGTAGGCAACCGATGCTGCGCAAAGCGCGGCGAACGTGCGGACCAATCCATCCTTACCCATCTCGCTCGCCTTCGGGAACGAGTCGGTGAGTGTCTGCAGCTGACGCGCCACGCGCGCGGGCGCCACGCGTGCTAGGTGCGGAAGCGCGACTGCACACGTCTGCACGACGCGCGCGTTGCTCGAGAAGAGGCCCGTGCAAATGCGATCCACTTGCGGCACGAGCATCTCCGGCTTCTGCGTCGCGATCTCCTCAAGCACGCGCGCGGCCTGCGTTGAAACTGTGGGCTTGTCGTCGAGCAGGGCTGCGCCATGACTCGAGACGGCGCTTGTCTGCTGCTCGGCGATAATCTTCGCAGCGATCGCGGCGGCGCCCTTTTTTGCCGCCGCCTCGGGCGCGCTGCTCGGCGTGCCCGCTTCTGGAGGAATACTCGCTGACGCTTCGCCAGCGACGCTGGGCGCTTGCGCCTCGGGCGGAGAGCCTTCGGCTGGATTGCCTTCGTCTGGATTGCTCGGCGGTTTTGAGCCAGTCGTCGTCATGGGGCGCTTTGCGAGCCTCGGGTGCTACGGGCTGGGAAGAATACCAGACTCTGCGTCACATGCGCTCGACGACTTGCAGCCCCAAGAGGTGCAGCCCGCGGCGTAGCTGGCGCAAAGTCAGAGAACAAAGCGCAATTCGGCTTTCCCGTACGGAATCGGTCGACTTCAGGACAGGACATGCTTCGTAAAAAGCACTGAACAGACGGGCGATCGAGTAGAGGTGATCGCAGATGAGGTGAGGCTGATGCGTCTCGGCCGCGTGATGCACGACATCACCAAATCGAAGCAGCTCCTTGGCTAGAGATACTTCTGTCGGCTCTGTCAGTGACAGCTTGCCGTTCGCATCGAGAGGGTCAATCTCGCCTTTGCGAAAAATGCTCGCGATGCGCGCGTACGCGTACTGCATGTAGGGCCCCGCGTTGCCCTTGAACGAAATCATCTTGTCCCAGTCGAACTGATAGTCGCTTACGCGGTTCTGGCGCAGGTCGGCATATTTGACGGCGCCGATCCCGACTGCGCTCGCAACTTTCAGCAACTCATCCTCGGGAACATCGAGACCCTCTTCGCGGATGCGTGCTGCGGCACGCGTTTCCGCCTCGTCAAGAAGTGACGCGAGTGTGACGGAAACGCCATCGCGGGTCTTGAGCGGCTTGCCGTCTGTGCCGAGGATCGAGCCGAAGCCCACGTGCTCCATCTTCATCTCGATGCCAAGCTTGCGAGCCGTCGCAAAGAGCTGCTTGAAGTGGAGCGCCTGTCGCGCATCTACGACATAGAGTGATTCGCTCGCGTGAAATTTGTCGCGGCGATACATCAGCGTCGCGATGTCGGTCGTCGCATAAAGTGCGGCGCCGTCCTTCTTACGTACGATAAAGGGCGTTTCTACTTTGGAGAGCTCCGGATCATCTTCGAAAAAGACGCAGAGGGCGCCTTGGTCTTCGCGCGCAACCCCCTTGTTAACGAGCTCGTCGATAACACCGGCCAACATCGAATCGTAGGCACTTTCACCGAGCCACTCGTCGAACGTCACGCCGAGCTTCGCATAAACTTCGTCGAGGGATTTACGCGTCGTGGCGACAAAGCGCGCCCACGTCGCGCGATTCTCGGGATCGCCGCTCTGCAATTTGGCCAGCTCAGCGCGTGCGGCGTCGGCAAACGTCGTGTCCTCTTTCGCCTTGGCGCTGGCGAGTTTGTAGACGCGCTCAAGCTCGGTGATCGCGTTGGCCTCGAGCGCCGCTTCGTCACCGAAAGTGCGCATCCCCACAATGAGTAGCCCAAACTGCGTGCCCCAATCACCAAGATGATTGTCGCCGATCACCTCGTGACCAACGAAGCGCAGCATTTCGACGAGCGCCGCGCCCAGGATTGTCGAACGCAAATGACCAACGTGCATTTGCTTCGCGATGTTCGGTCCGGAAAAGTCGATGACGATTCGCGTGCGCTCAGCCACGGTATGAACGCCGTCACGCGCGACATCCTGTACATCTCCGTCGAGCTGACGAGCGAGCCATTCTTTCGACATCGTCAGATTGATGAAACCGGGGCCCGCAACTTCGGCCTTCTCGACTCCGTCCATCGCGCTCAAGGCTTCGGCCACGGGAACCGCGAGTTCGCGTGGGGCTTTCTTCATTTGCTTTGCCAGCGGCAGGACACCGTTCAACTGAAAATCGCCGTGCTTTGGATCGGAGGCGCGGCGGATCACCGGCGGGGCGTCGGATTGCAGGGCCTTTTGCATGGCTGCCTGGCCAAGCTCATTCAAGGTTCGTTCGAGGCGCATGGGACGCGATACGTACGAGTTTTTTGAGCGAACGTAAATGTTTGGCCGCAGCGTCTGCTATGTTCTTTCGCATCCGCTATGAAAGTGACTGTCGCGCAGCTTGGGCTCGTACTTCTCCCTCTCTTCCTTGTGGCCTGCACCGACGAGGGAAAACCCGCCGGGCCCATCGGCGACGCTGGTCCGAACGGCTGCCACAGCTACCGCGACATGCTCATCGGGCAACCCGGCGACGATATCGGCGGGCACACGTACACAACCTTCGCCGACCCATTCTTTCGCCGCTACTGCACGCGCTGCCACGAAAGCACTCGCACGGGCGCCGATCGCAATGGCGCTCCGGCCACGGTCAACCTAGACATCGAGGCGAGCGTACGCGACAACCTCGTTCGCATTCGCAACGTCGTGGGCGAGTCGAACATCATGCCTTTCGACAATCCCAACATCCTCACGTGTTAGCAGCGGCGCACGATCGTCGAGTGGATAGACGTGGGAGCGCCGTAAGGCTCCGCATCGCGCTTCCTAGACGCCGCGACGATTCAACGTTGCGCTTTGCGGCGGCGTCACGAGCTCGGCGTCGGAGAGTTCTTCGACGCGCACCTGCAGCGGAGACGCTTCGACCAGTGCCGGTGGTGCGAAACGCTTGAAGCGATAGTAGATGCTTCCAGAGTCGTCGAACTCGAGCGAGACGTCCTCGTGCTGCGTTTTGGCGAAGTCGGTGAGCAGCTGATCTGCTTCCGCGACGCTCACATTGATCGCTTGGGCGAGCTCGCGCGCCGTAACGATGCCGCCCCGGTGCGCAGCTAGCGCAAAGGCTGCCTGCGAAACGGTTGCGCGCCGTTTGCTCTCCCCGGCCTGAAAGAGTTGCTTGCCGGTTCCAAGAAAGGCCCAGCCAATGGCGACGGCGACGAGCTCGATCGCTCCGCCGACGATATAGCCTGCATAGCCATGATCGAAGATCGCCTGGAGAATGGCGCCGATCCCGAGGGCCATCGACGAACCCAATATCAACGCACTGAAGCCCACCACACGCGCTAGGCGCCCGCCTAGCTTCGAGGGCTTGCCGGCAATGCTGACTGAGGCAGCGTTAGCGAGCGGCCACCGTGGCTGCCCACAGGCCGTGCAATACGCCTCAATTCCCCGGTGAACGATGGGCGCGTCTTTGTGACAGTGCGGGCACATGGCCTAGATCTTCGTGCGCCAGGCCCATTCGTCAACCCGAGCGCTCGACTTTTGCCCAAGCCCTGTCCTTCGTCCTCGCTCGAACGCCCGGGGGCCCATGAGCGCTCAAACGGTCGCGAACGACTCGTTCGGGATATCGAGCGCGCTCTTGTCACCGGACGCGATGCTTTTGCCAAGCTCGATGGCCGCCGGCAAAACGTTCTGTGCGTAGTAAATCGCCGCGTGCTTCTTGCCCATGTAGAACACGCAATCGGCGTGTCCTTCGGGAAGTTTGCCGGCCTTGTCGACAGCGACAACTGCGCCGTCAAGCAGGAGCCATGACACGACGAGCAAGCTCATCATCTCGAGGAAGCGATTCGCGACGAGCGGCAAGCGTTCGGCTTGCCCCATCTGAAACCACGTGAGCAGCTGCATCGCTGAACCCGTGACCGCCTCGTGCGCGCGTTCAAGACCTTGAATGCTAGCGCCGAGCTCCGCGTGGCTCTTGTTCGCGGCGATAAACTTCGCGATGTCGCCGAAGAACGCATTCGTGTTTCTTCCGCCGACCTGTCCAAGCTTGCGCGAAACAAGATCGAGCGCTTGAATATGATTTGTTCCTTCGTAAATCGAGAAGACTTTTGAGTCGCGGCAGTATTGCTCGACCGGAAAGTCGCGCGTGTAGCCAGCGCCGCCATAGACCTGAATCGCGGTCTCACCCACACGGAACGCTTGATCGGACGCGTACGATTTGACGACTGGCGTGAGCAAATCAACTTGGCCCTTGTGATACTGCGCGGCTTCATCGTCTTTGCCTTCGAGCAAGGCCGCGCGATCCTGGTGGATGCTCAGCTTGTAGATGAGCGCGCGAATACCTTCGACGCGCGACTTCATGTCGAGAAGCATGCGACGCACGTCGGCGTGCTCGATGATCGCGACGCGCGGCGCTGTCGGGTTCTTGAACTCCTTCATGCTGGCGCCCTGCTTGCGTTCGCGCGCGTACTCGAGCGCGTTCAAATAAGCGGTCGACGCAAGAGCCAATCCCTGGATTCCCACACCAATACGCGCGAAATTCATGAGCAAGAACATCTGGCGCATGCCCTGATGCTCCGCATTGCCAACGACCTCGCCGATGCACTCGCCTTCTTCGCCAAACTCGAGCACGCAGGTTGCCGACCCATTCAAACCCATCTTGTGCTCGATGCTTGGCACCTTGACGTCGTTGCGCTTGCCGAGCGTTCCGTCTTCGTTCACACGCGTCGCGGGTACGATGAAGAGCGAAAGACCCTTGGTACCTGGCAACGCACCTTCGATGCGCGCGAGCGCAAGGTGAACGACGTTCTCGGCAAGGTCGTGATCGCCAGCGCTGATCCAGCACTTGGTGCCGCGGATGCTGTAGGTGCCGTCGGCGTTCTTCTTCGCGGTTGTGGTCGCCGCGCCGACATCCGAGCCGGCGTGCGGCTCCGACAAACACATCGTGCCGGCAAACTGGCCGTTGAACATGCGGTGCGCGTACAACTTCTTCTGACGGTCAGTGCCGAACTCGTGGATAACCTCAGCGGCGCCGAGCGTGAGGCCCGAGTACATATTCCACGCGGTGTTCGAGCCGCTCAAAAATTCTTCGCCGACTGCCTGCAGCGTGCGCGGCGCGCCTTGGCCGCCGTACTCCTCGGGCGTCGCGAGCGACTTCCAACCGGCAGCGTAGAGCTTGTCCCATGCGCCTTTAAATCCGGTCGGCGTCTTGACGCGTCCGTCAACGAGCTTGCAACCCTCTTCGTCGCCAATCGCATTGTACGGACCGCTCACGTCACACGCGAAGCGATAGACTTCGGCAATCACTTGCTCGGTGGTTTCCTTATCCCAGTTTTCGTACGGCGCTTTTCCAAGCAACTCTTCCAAATGGAATTGCTCGAAAAGTAGAAACTGGATTTCGCGAAGGTCCGCCTTGTAACGATTGAGGGGGGCTGCCACAGAGACTCCTAAGATGGGCGCATTCACTAAATGAATGGCGCTTCATTTATGTTCTCCCAACGCGTCGCGTCAAGCGTAAACGCCTAAATACAGAAGAATTTAGGGCGAATTTCGCCAGCGGTTTAGCAGCAGCGCCTGCGCTTTGCCTAAGCCCGCGGAAAGCACCGATCTCGCTCGCAGCGCGTAGGTATCAGCCACGAAGCGAGAAACGATCTTCCCGCGCAAAGCGCGCTCTGGCGTGTAACGCAAACGCACAAGCTCGGCATGCAAACGTGCAGCAAAGCGTCGCTCGGCTGCAGTCAGCTCAATCGCGGTGAGCAACGCGGACGCCGCACTTGAGGGCTTCTCCTCGCACACGCGTTTGAGCGCGAGCACGGCGGCGATGCGTAGGCCCGCATCGGAAATCGTGCGCACGTCTTCGTCGACGTTCTGTGCGCGCGCGAGGCGGTTCACGTCTTCGAGTGTGTGAGCGTGAGCACGATAGACATCGTCGTTGGCGATGACGCCCAGCGTATGGGCGAGCAAGCGAGTACGCGTGGGTATGAACACGCGAGCACCAAAGAGCGAGTCGTCGGCACGCGCATCAACCAAGAACCACGCGTTGGTCACTCGACCGAGGCCAAGGGGCAAGGGAAAGCGATGCAAGTCGAGAAGGAGCTCAGGCGCGCATGGATGCGACAGGGTGCGGACCCCGAGGTCGCTGCTAACGCCGACTCGCACGAAGCCTGCGCGCTTCAACTCGTGCAGCGATTTGCGCAATGAGATGTCGGTGACCAGCACGTCCACATCCGACATAGGCCGCTGCGAGACATCCTCGTAGTAAGTGCGAGCGAGAAGTGCGCCCTTCATCGGTGTTACGCGCGCGTTATCGCCAAGCGCGACAGATACTCTGCGGACAATTTCCGCGGCGAACTCGTGCGTAACAAAGTTGTGGTTCGCGTCGTCGCGCGAGCGATGCGAAGTGCGCGGCACGAAAATCAGTGCGTGATGTACGTACTGCGGCTGACGCGACCGCTCGTGTCGAAACCGACCACGATCGATGGTGCCGTCGGGTCGTCCCCGATGTCGTAGATCCAATCGTCGTCTTCGTAACCGCGCTCCGCGCAGGCGGGGCGAACGCTGCAAGGATTGCCGCGCCCAATCGCATCGATGACCTCGTCACGACGGAGGTTTTCGAGCGCGCCTTCCTCGACCACGCGCACGGCAAGCTGAGTGTTTGCCTCGCGGTCGCCTGGCGTTGTCGAGCGTGCGCCCATCGCGGCCTTGAGCTCTTCGAGCGTGGCGCGGCTGTTTGCTTGCGCGCCACAACCAACGCAGGCCAGGATTGCCGAGGCGAGAACTGCGGGGGCGAGAACGGTATTCTTCATGTCGAGCTCCTTGCCGGGTCTGTTTCTCTCATAGATCGCACGCGAGGGCACTCGGGATCGGGCGCAAACGCATCGCCCGTCAGCTCACGGGCTACGATGCGGCATCCGCTTCGACACACTTGTCGAAATTCGCAGCTCTTGCAGGGTTCGGGGGCGTTGCGCACGTAGGACCGAAACGCGCTTAGCGTTGGGTCTTTCTCCCACGCCTCTTGAAAGTCGAGCTCGCCGCTTGGGCCTCCGTCCCAAAAACTACACGGAGACATGCTTCCGTCGGACTTGGTCGCGCAAAGCGAACGGCCCGCTTCGCAACCCATCACCCCAAAAGTCGCGATGGCTTCTGGCGACACGTCCTTGGCTTGCACCAAGAAAGGCATCAGCGCGCAATCGATTCGCAACGCGAAGCTGTGGCGGGTAGATAGCGTGCGAAGCGTCTCGGCAAATGAATCGATTTGCGCGAACGTCAGGCGCTCGGCGAGGTAGTTCATCCGGCCCCGCCCAGAAGGTTTAAAACGCAAGAGCTGCATCTCGCACGCGCCGAGTGCCTGCACGTCGCGCGCGGTGTCGGCCACGTGCTCGTAGCTAGTTCGCGTGAGAACTGTGTTGATGCCGAACGGAACGCCGGCTTCGCCCAAACATCGCATCGCTTCTTTTGCGACCGTAGCGCCGTCGTAGCCGCGAACGCTTGTTGATACATCTGTCGCGCCGTCGTAGCTTACGTTCACCTGTGCGAAGACTCGGAACGACTCGGCGCGTTTGGAGTTCATGCCAAGCCCGCTCGTGGTGAGGGTAGGCATCAGGCCGCGCGCGCGGGCGTGGGCGGCGAGCTTCACGATGTCCTCGCGCAAAGCCGCTTCCCCACCGCCAAAGGCGATCGAGAAAACCGATGCGCTAGCGAGTGCGTCGATGCGCGCGACTACCTCGTCAAAGCTTGGCTCGTGACCGCGCGGCGTCGCATCCGCGTAGCACGATGTGCATGCTGCGGGGCATCGCATGGTCGCAGCGAGGTGCACCTCCGTGGGTGCACGCAGCACTTCGATCTCGAGACCTGCTTCGTCTTCGCCCCATTGTCCATCCGGAGCAACGCCCAACCGCCGTGCGAACGCGCGGTTCACCGAGATCAGCGCGGGCGGCTCGTCCATCGCCACGATCGCGCCGAAGCGTTCGGCTCGAGCTCGCACGCCGCCTTTCACTCCGAGTCCTCGGGCGGTTGCTCGGTCGCCGCCGCTTCGGCATCTGGCTGATGGGGCTCGTTGTTGCCCTTGGGCGACCGCAGCATCACGGCGAGCGCCGACAAAAGGGCGGCTCCGACAACGCCACTAACAAAGAGCATGTCGACGACACTGCCGATCGACGAGCAATTCGCGCTACGTCCGAGGTGCACAGCCAACACGCGCTCTTCGTGATCCTCGATCATGCAAGCCCAGCTTATTACCGAAACGCTCAGATACTGCAAAGGCCCCGCCACGTGTGTCATAACTGTCACCCATGACGATGCATGGCTTGCGCTTCTCCTTACTTGTCGGAATTTTCCTTGTTGCCTGCAGCGATGACCCCGCAGGCGTGCCCGGTACGGACTCGGGCGCTGCTGACAGCGGAACTGCGGGTGATGCGAGTGCGTCCGATCTCGGAACGAGCACGGACGGTGGGTCACGCGACGCAGGATTCGACGCAGACGTGATCATCGACAGTGGCGTCGATGCGAACGTCAGGCCCGACCTCGGCGCCGATGCTGGCTTCAGCATCGATAGCGGGTCAGGCGGCGACGCAGGCATGTGCCTCGAGTCGGTAAGTGACGAAGGACTTTACGCCGGTGCCGGTTGCGACGATGGCGAAGAAGTCTGCCCGTCTGATTACGAATGCTTCAGCATGACGGGCATCGTTGCCGGACCGCCGCACTGCGAGATCCCGTGCACCACCGCATGCGAGTGCCCGGACGAGTTTACGTGCGCTACGATTTCAGACAAAGCCGGGACTCACCACTTTTGCAGGCTGCCAGAAAGCGCGTGCCTTGCAGCCCCGGGCGGAGGCGCAGTGGGCGTGACGTGCGATCCTGGAGATGCCGAAGCCTGCGGCACAGGCTATGAGTGCGCAGCGAACACCTCCGCTCTTGGCACCACGTACTCGTGCGAGATCAAGTGCCGTGCAGATTGCGAATGCCCCGGCGGTTATGCCTGCCAAGTACGAACCGATCTTTCCGGCACGCGCCGCTTCTGCCACTCCGACGCGATCAGCAGCTCGTAGCGCGTCGTCTAACGCCGGGCCGCTCAGCTGATTTCAATTTCAGTCTCGACGTAGCCAACCCGGCAGCTGCCGATGCTCAACCTGAGTGGTCCGCGCCCCTTCACTTGAAGTCGGACGGTACGCGAGGCGGTGCTTCCGCGGCTGCGCTGAAAGAAGATCGAGTTACCTTCGCCAAATTGGCCGCGGCCCCAGCCGTCGAGGTGTCCCAGTTCACGGCGCGCGTCGCCCGGATGGATACTCAGTGTCGGCGTGCGGCGTGTGAGCGTGGCGTATAGCGGTTCGTTCCACGCGAGGGCTTTGGATGAGGCGAGCACGTATGTTGGGAGATAACCGTCGTTTCTCACGGTGAGGGTGACCTCGGTGATCTGCTCCCCGAGCTTCGCCTGTGTGATGTCGGCGATGATGAGACGCGGAGCAAGTGCGGCAACACGCAAGAACGCCGCGCTTTGAGCGCGACAGATTTCGTCGAGCATCTCGTACGGCGGATTCCACAGACCTACGCGGGAATCAATTCCGCCCAGTTCGACTTCGCCAAGTTGCGGATGTTTGAACGCGCGCCACGGTCGCACGGTCCGTCCCCGATTCTTCTCGCGATCCCATTTGGCGAGGCGCTCGAGGTCCTCGCGCGTCATGTGCGTGTAGTGATCGACGAAGCGTTTATGCTTCTCCATTCCGATCTGACGGAAGAGATCCCAAAGCTCGCACACGTACGCGATGCACCCGCGTTGTACATAGGCGTAGTCGCTAAGGTCGCCGTGCAGCGGCTTGTCAGGCTCGTACGTAAACTCTTCAAAGCCACTGACTGTGGGGTAGCCGGTCAGCTTTTCGTTCCAGCGTCCGATCTCGCGGAAGAGCGCGAGATCCTCAGGGTTCATCTTCGTATCGGGCTTGTCGCCGAGCGGCCTGATGAACACGCCACCAAAGGTGTGCAGATTCAACCAAGCGAAGATATGAGGGCGAGCGGACGTGAACTCCACGACGGCACGCGACTCGGGCTCGCTCAACGCAAAGCGTCCGGCACCGACCTGCTCGGGTTCAGGCAGCCACGAATGCGGAAAGTTGCGATTGAGATCTGTGTCGTTGTCAGAGAGAAAGGTGGGCGACGGCACATGCGAGCCATCGAAGTTCTCGATGAGCCCCTCCGGATAGATCTTGTAGAAAGGGCCCTCGTCTTCGAGCCGACGCAACAGCATCAGATCTTTCTCGTTCTTCGATTCGACGTATTCGCCCGTGGGATCTTGCACGCGCATAAGTAGCGCCTCGCCGTCACCGTCA
Organism: Sandaracinaceae bacterium; assembly: GCA_016712745.1. Lineage (GTDB taxonomy): Bacteria > Myxococcota_A > Polyangia > Polyangiales > JADJQN01 > JADJQN01. The sequence continues at coordinate 1,891,581 of JADJQN010000001.1, read as the reverse complement.
ACGTCGTATGCCGTAAAATAGGCGTGGTTCTTGTTGGGTCTGCGATCGCGAGGAACCGAACGCACGTACTTGCCGGTGGTGAGCACAGCCTCCGCACCGTCGGGCGAGATGCGCGGCATGATGTGGAAGAGAACGTTCTCGAGTGTCGCCAGCGTGTGGGCAGGAAGCTCGCGCACATGCTCGGTCGTCGCGTTCAAATGCAGCGCGAGAATATCTTCGGCGATGCCAAGCGCTACGCTCGATCCGCAGAGCTCGCTCGCATGCATGTTACCGTCGATCCAAACGGCCGGACGAACGCGTAGGGGGTCGCGTCCCAGCGTGAGTACCCAGAGCTCGCGTCCCTCTTTCGTTTTCCCGATCGACTCGAGATGGGCGATCTCCGGATAGGCATCAGCCCACGCACGAAGCTGCGCCTCGATATCCGTCCACGAGAGATAGCTCGACCGAAAGCCACGCGCGAGGCTTGCGAGAGACGGACGCGCTTTCGTCACAGCCTAGCGCTCGCGTTCGTTGAACTTCACGTACTCGTAGTCGATGGGCGTTCCCTTGACCCCGTGAAGCGGTGGCGCGATCCAGGACGCGAACTGACCTGGCTCGTAGACGGGTTTCATGAGCGATTGGACATAGGCGCGGTCGGCAGCAGTTGGCAGCCATTCGTCGCGCTTGGCTTCGAACTGCTCGCGTGTAAGCGGCTCGCCCGTGACCGAGAAGTGAAATCCTGCGTACATGCCCATGCTGCGATTGAAACGACGGCTTGGCAGGAAGAGCCGCTCCGAGAGCCCAGCCGCTTCGATAGTCTTATTCCACTTGCGCACGGCGCGTTCGCAATCTTCGACGTACTCATCTCGGAGGACTTCGTTGAGCGCGGTGCGCATCGGCACTTCGCGCTTCGTCAAACGGCCATCCTCGAGAACGTCCATGGAGTAGATGTTTTCCATCGCGACGTGGTCGCTGTACTTGTCTTCGCGGTAGCGCCCCTTCAGACCTGTTGCGAAGTAATCGGCGGCGTTGCTGCTGATCTCGCCGCCAAAGAGCTCGACTGCGCTCGAAAACCAGAAGTTGATCCATTTCTGAATCGTGGGAATGTCGATGCCGCCCAGCTTGCGCGCGTCGCCATTCGGATCCTTGGCGGTGAGCTCGGCTGATTTTCGTACGACCCGATCGATGCCTGTCTCACCGCAGAAGAGATGGAATGCTTCTTCGGTCAACATGAACTGCGTGCAACGCGCTAACGGATCAAATCCCGATTCGCTTAGCGATGCGAGCTGATACTTTCCGTCGCGGTCGGTGAACATTGTGAACATGAAGAAGGAGAGCCATTCGCTCGTCGTCTCGTTGAATGTTTGCAAGATGCGCGGTTTGTCGGGGTCGCCGCTGCGACGTTCGAGCAAGGCTTCAGCTTCTTCACGACCGTCGCGTCCGAAGTACTGATGGAGCAAGTGCACCATCGCCCAGAGGTGACGACCTTCTTCAACGTTCACCTGAAAGAGGTTGCGGAGGTCGTAGAGCGAGGGTGCGGTTTTTCCCAAGAGGCGCTGCTGCTCAACGCTAGCCGGTTCCGTATGCGCTTGCGTCACGATGATGCGACGCAGAATGCCGCGCAACTCGCCCGGCACGTCGGCCCAAGGAGTTTTGCCGATGTGATCGCCAAACTGAATCGGGCGTTCCTCTTTGCGCTCGGCCAAGAAAATGCCCCAGCGGTAGTCCGGCATCTTCACGTAGTCGTACTGAGCCCAGCCATTGGAGTCGACGGAGATCGCCGTGCGAAGCCAAATCTTGTCTTCTTGGAAGCCGTCCGGCCCCATGTCGCGCCACCAGGAGAGAAAGTTTGGCTGCCATTTTTCGAGAGCTCGCAGGAGCTTGGGGTCGGATGCGAGGTCGACATTGTTCGGAATGGAGTCAGTGAGCGACATACCGGGGAGGATAATGGCGATAGCTCGGCCGCGCCGTGCGCTGGCTCACGGTCTTGGGTGGCGAATCAAAGGCTTGTGTTTTCGCGGGGCCAAAATACGCTGGGGTATCTGCTGTGACTCAATCTTTCGACGACGGCGTGGCTACGGTGGTCGTAAAGGCGTTCTCGCCTGGCGCGATCTACGCGGACGCGTACTGCATCGAGAAGATGATCGCGAAGAATGGGACGACGTTCGTCTACGAGGCGACAGAAGTCGCGGCAGAGCGCCCCGTGATTCTCAAGATCTTGCGGCGAGCGCCCGGCAATGAAGACAGTGTGCGCGAGCGATTCAAGCGCGAAGGGGCAATCCTCAACACGCTCGAGCATCCCGCCGTCGTGCGCCTCTTCAACCTCGGCGTTGCGAACGATGGAACCTGCTTCATGGCGATGGAGCGCCTCGCAGGCGAAACGCTGGGCGCTCGTTTACGGCGCGAGAAGAAATTGTCGCTGCCGGAAGTGCTACGCATTTTCACTCCGGCCGCCGACGCTATCGACGCGGCGCATGCGCGCGGAATCGTTCACCGCGATTTGAAACCCGAGAATCTATTCCTGCTCGATAGCGGGCCGACTCCGCTCAAGGTGCTCGATTTTGGTCTCTCGTCGCTCGTCGGTGACGGGACTCTCACACGCACTGGAGATTCGATCGGCACGCCGAAGTACATGGCCCCCGAACAAATCATGTCGGCGAAGTCCGCAGGCCCTACGGTCGATGTCTATGCTCTCGCGTTGTGCATCTTCGAATCGCTCGCCGGCGTCTCGCCCTTCGGAGAAATCGATCGCGCCACGCTACTCGGTGCGATCTTGCACGGGCGCATCCAGTCCTTGGGCTCGATTGAGCCGAGGCTTGCGCACATCTCTCCGATTCTGACGAAAGCAATGAGTGTCAAAGCCGAGGAAAGGTACGCAAGTCCGTCGGCGCTTATGATGGCACTGCGCGTTGCCAGTGAAGCAGGAGACAGCCCGGTCGCAGCTTTGCCGCTCGATCACATCGCTTTCAAAGCGCCGGCTCGCCTCTCGGAGCCTGGTGTAAGCGCAGCGCTCGAGGTTCCGCGGTTTTCGATCCCCAGTGCAGCCCCGCGGCCGTTGCCCAAGCACGCGCTCGCTGCTGCACCGAACACAGCGCCAACGGCGAGGCGCTCGCGCTGGCTGCTGTGGACAACTCTCTTGGTGCTTGCGGCTGTAGCGGGAGCGTACGTCTGGATGACGCGGCGCTAGCTTAGCAACGCTTCCAATCAAACGTCGGTCGATCCGGTTGACCATACTTCGTTAGCGCGCCTTGCGGACCAACCGCGTTGGGTCGTTGGAAGATCCAATTCTGCCAGGCGCTCAGGCGCGCGAAGATTTTGCTGTCGCAGCTTTCCGGACCGGCAAAGCGCAGGCTCGCTTCCATGCCTGTGAGAGCGTCGGGCGACATACTCGCGCGCTCTTCCAGCGCGATGCGTACGTCGTCGTCCCAATCGATCTCGTCGGGAGCCACAGTCACGAGCCCCAGGTCGTCCGCATCGGCTGTGGTGATCAATCCCTTCGTCGCAAGAACGCGCTCCACGCGCGCAGGCTCGGCTAGGAAACGCGCTTGAAGACGCGAGACGCCGTGGCTCATCAGCAGAAGCCCTCCGTTCAATGAAGAGATCGCAACGGCGACTTTCTCTGCGTCGTCGGCAAGCATGTAGATGCGGTCACACGCGAGCGCGAGCTCAAGCAAGCTGCCAGCAAAACACGAACCCTGGTCGACCAACGCAAAGGTGCTCCGCGAGGTGAGGTCGAGGCGCCGCAAGACGCGTGCCTGCAACGCTAGGATCTCATTGGCCAGCCAGTGCTCACGCGCTTGGAAGAGCGCTTCGTCCACCGCAAGCACAGCGTCGACGCTCCCGCGCGTGCGCAATACCAAGAGGCCGATATTCAAGTGCTCGATACGTAGGCGCAAAAGCGCGTCGTCCAGTTCGCGGAATGCGTGAAGGGACCATTGCATAGCGCCGGCCGCCTGAATCTCATCGGCGGTCTTGGGCTGGGCGCCGTCCGGGCCACGCAGTTCGACGTCAGCGCGGCGGGCCGCAGCATCAATCTTCATGGTAAGAAACTTGTACGTAAACACGCCGTCCTCGATGCGCGGCGCGACGGGTCCCAACGCGATGCCGGGCCCTTTGCTCTTGGCGCCAGACTTTTTGGCGAGCGTCGCGGCGTGAGCTTTGACCGCATCCGCGAATTTACTCTTGGGCGCTGTCGCATCGACCAGACCCCACTCGACAGCGCGCTTGCCGCGAATGCCTTCACTCGTCGTGCAAAACACATCCGCACGATCACGACGCACTTTGCGCTTGTCGACAAGACGCGTAAGTCCACCGGTGCCGGGTAAAACTCCCAGAAGGGGTACTTCCGGCAGCCTCACCGACGAGGCGCCGTCATCCACGAGAAGAATCTCGTCGCATGCCAGCGCTAGCTCGTAGCCGCCGCCCGCACATGGCCCGTTGACCGCGGCGAGGTATTTTTGCTGGCTCTTCGCGGAGGCGTCTTCAATGGAGAGACGCGTTTCGTTTGTGAACTTGCAGAAGTTCACTTTGAACGCGTGTGCTGAGCTTCCGAGCATCGGGATGTTGGCACCCGCGCAAAACACACGGTCGTTTGCGCTCGTCACAACGACGCTCTTCACATTGGGGTGTTCAAACCGCAAACGTTGCACGGCGTCCGCGAGCTCAATGTCTACGCCAAGATCGTACGAGTTCAACTTCAGCTCGTAGCCGGGCGTGAGCCCGCCTTGCGGATCCACGTCCATCGCGAGCGTGGCGATGTCCCCCTCAACAGAGAGCTTCCAGTGCTTGTATCGGTCGGGGTGCGTATCGAAGGAGAGAGTCATGCGCGGGAAGATACGTCACGTTCAAAGCGCGTGCGATTGGTACGTGGCAATATTAGGAAATCAGCGCGTTTTTTCAGCCGCTCCCCAATTCTCCGAGACTGCGTGCTATGAGTGAAACGTCGCAGATTTGCATCTAGGTCTCTTGAACCTAGGACTCCGAGGGGGAGCCGGCAGCGATACGGCGCGGAGCCCATCTGGAGGGCGTCCGTTGAACATTTCAGCCAGCATGCTTCGAGCGGTGATCGGGCATGACGCAATTCAGATACGCGTCGCCGGAGATTGCATGCGGCCCCAACTCCTGCGCGGGGCCCGCGTCAGAGTGCGGGCGACCCGGTGGCTTTGGCCAGGCGATGTGATCGCTTATGCGCGGTCCGACGGGGCGCTCTCGGTACATCGCTTCCTTGGCTACGCATGGAAGAATGGGGCATTGCACGCCGTGACAAAGGCTGATGCGGGCACCGCTGCCGATGCGCTCACGCCAATCAGTTCAGTGCTTGGGCGCGTAAGCACACGCGACGAGTGGGGCACCCGCCTGTCGATTGGGACTACCGATCGGCTAAGTGCGGCCCGATGGTTTCTATCTTCGGCCGCGCATGGGGTTGCGCGGAGATTTGGCGCATGACTAAGACGCACGCTCACTTCATTCGCTACCCCGAACTCTTTCCGGGCCGTTTGGCGGGCGAGCCATGCGGGGCTCTCGTGGCGAACATCGATTTTTCGGGCGGGCCCTACCACGTGCACGGACTATCCGCGGGCCAACGCGCGGCCATCGATCCGGCGTTTGGCTCAATGATCATTGACTCGGTCGCAGTCGCTACGGGTGCTTGTGTTGACGTGGCTGTGTTCCGTTCCGGCTCTTTCGACTTCTTGCCGCCGGTATTCGATCGCGGAGTGTACGAACTTGCATTCACGTACGAGACGGACAGCGTGTCCGTTTCTGGTCCATCATTTATGGGTCGCATCCAGCTCGGCGAAACAACGCGCGCCGCGCTCTGGACGAGCGCCGACACTGCGCACGAATTTCCCATCGTCTTTGAAAACTTCTTTCGCCTTTTGGTTGCGTATCGCTTGCTCGAAGGGCGCGGCGTTCTCTTACACAGCGCCGGTATCGTGGCGAACGGCGAAGCGCTGCTGATGTTCGGGCCGTCCGGCGCGGGTAAGAGCACCGTCGCGCGTTTGTCACAGGCCGCTGGTTACACGGTTTTGAGCGATGACTTGAACGCGTTGTCGCTCGACAGTGGCGCTCTCCACGTGGCCCAGGTTCCATTTGCTGGCGACCTCGGCCGAGTCGCGACGCGCTGTGTCCGTGTACCGCTGCGCCGCATCTTCCGTTTGAAACAGGCCAAGGTCCACGGAACTACGCCGCTCGGCAAGGCGGAGAGCATCGCGATGCTGGTTGCGGCCGCGCCCTTCGTGAATAGCGACCCGCACCGCGCAGACACGCTCGTGGGCGTCATTGCAGACATAGTCACATCGTGTCGAGTCGAATCGCTCTGCTTTGCAAAAGATGTCGGCTTCATGTCGCTCATCTCATCCGACTCTGCACAAGGCGAGAGGGTCGACGCTGTATGATCGAGTTGGCGCAGCCCTATCGTTTGTCGTCACGCTGTCGTTTCCGCGTCGTCGGAGACGAAGGCGTTGTTGTGCGCTTGGACGGAGCTGAAGTCGTGGCGCTAAACGGTATCGGCGCGGCGATGCTGGAGCTCATGCGCGACGGAACACGCACGCTTGGAGACGTTGCCGCATGCATCGTGGAACGCTTCGACGTGGACAAGCTCGTCGCCGAGCAGGACGCCTCTGAATTCGCGCGCGAGCTCGAGGAAGCCGGCATTGTCGAGAAAGCAGGCTCGCCATGAGTTTTCGCTCCTCGGTTGAGCGCGCATGGCGCGACAATCACCTCCTATCGGTGCTCCTCGAGCTGACGTATCGCTGCAATCTCGATTGCGCGTTTTGCTACAACGACATGGCCCTCAAAGGCCGGCCGTTGCGCCTCGAGCAATACGAGGTCCTTCTCGATGAGCTGGCGGCGATGAACGTGCTCACCGTGATTCTGAGCGGCGGTGAACCTCTTTCCCATCCACAATTTTTCGAGATCGGGAAAATGGCGCGCGATCGCGGCTTCGTGCTCCGCATCAAGTCGAATGGTCACGCGCTAAGCTCCGAGCTTGCGAGACGCGTTCGCGACGAAATCGATCCCTTCCTCGTCGAGGTCTCGCTGCACGGCGCGACGGCGGCGACCCACGATCGCCTGACTCGCGTTGGCGGCAGTTTCAATCAGCTGATCGCAAACATTGGCGAGATGCGCGCGCTCGGACTGCGGGTCAAGGCAAACTCGACGCTCACGCGGTGGAATGAGAATGAACTGCAAGAGATGTTCGCGCTCGCCGCGACGCTTGGCATCGCGTTGCAGGTCGACCCCGAGGTGAAGCCACGCGACAACGGAGATCTATCGCCCTTGAGCCTCGCGCCTACTGCCGAGGGAGTTTCGAAAACGAACGCATTCTTCAAAGCGCGTAGCGAACGGCTTGAGCATTTTTCGACCGTGCCGAGTCACGCCGATGCTCCCGTTGATTCGCGCGACAAGCATTGCGGCGCGGGTGCGTCGAACCTCGCGATCGATCCTTACGGCAACGTTCTGCCCTGCGTTCAATGGCGTCGCCCGATTGGCAATCTTCACGAGGCCTCCATCCGCGAGCTTTGGAATGGGTCGCAGACGTTGGCTGCGGTGCGAGACATCACGGTGTCCGTGCGCAACGAAGTCGCGCAAAAGGCGAGCGTCACGGGGGCGTTTGCGTTCTGTCCAGGCCTTGCTGAGCTTCAGACGGGCAATCCGCACGTTCCGGGCTCGATCGCGCCGCAGAAAGCCCACGTGCATTTGCCGCTACTTCGCGAGGCGTCATGAGCAAGACGCATCCAGATCCGACGTCGACGCTAGCGGCGGCAGCCACCGAGAATCCTCGCAAACCCTACGAGCGCCCGCGCATCCTGTATCGCGAGCCTCTCGAAGCGCTTGCAATCTCATGCACCTCTCCGGGTGGCAAGGGCGACCCGATCAACTGCCCAGTCTTCTCTGCGTCGTAGCTGCGATCTCGCGAGGCCGACGGGCCTGCTATGCTGCGCGCTAGATGAACGAGAAGCAGCGACGCGGCTTTACCATTTTCGGCGTGCCGATTCACGTGCAGCCGATGTTTCTCGTCATCGTGCTGATTCTCAACACGTCGGTGCTATCGCGCCCTGACGCGCTCCTCGCGTGGGTGCTCGTCGTCTTTACCGGCGTGCTCGCACACGAGTTTGGTCACGCGTTGGCAATTTTAGCCTTCGGCCACAAGCCCACGATTACCTTGCACGGCTTTGGTGGCGTAACCGCGTGGCAGCAGGATGCGGCAAAACCGGTTGGGTCTGGCGCACGCATTCTAATTTCGCTGGCCGGCCCGTTCACAGGAATAGCCATCGCGTGCATCGTGGCACTGGGCGCAATGGTGGGCGGCATGCATCCCATGCATTTACTTGATGCAGCCCTCGGGGCGAGCGATGCACGAGCGCCCCTGCGTGAGCTTGTCATTGGCTACATCCTTTTCGTGAACGGCGGATGGGGCGTGCTCAACCTGCTTCCCATTTTTCCGCTCGATGGCGGACAGGTCTTTGCTTCGTTTGCCGATCTCATCGCGCCGGGCCGCGGACGAGGTGTGGCTCTCGTTGTCTCCATGCTGCTGGCGGCTACGCTCGCAATTCTTTCGTTGCGCATTCAGTCCTATTGGACGGCCATGGTCACCGTGATGCTTGCGCTGCAATCGTGGACCGCGTTTCGCAGCGAGCTCGTGCGCATGCGTGATCGCGTTGCGCTGCCCATGCTCGAGCAAGCGCGCACGCTCTTGGCGCAGCGAGCACTTCCACAAGCGCGTGAGCTCGCGCTCCGTGCACAAGCCGAGGCGAAGACCGACGTCGTGCGCCTCGCGGCGACGGAGATTGTCGCGTGGAGCTTCACATTCGAGAAGAACTACGCGGACGCGGCGCATGTGCTCTCGGGAATTTCCGAGACGCAAGAGATTGACCCGATCCTCGAAGGCATCGTCATGGTGCACTCGGGGCAATTCGAAGCAGGGATCGCGCGGCTCGAGGAGGCGATGCAGGCCAAGCCCAATGCGGGCCTCGGAGTGACAATCATTCGCGCGCACGTGGATGCAAACAACTGGAATGAGGTGCTGGCCTTCGTCAGCACAGCCAACTTGCAAGTATTCGCCGCAGCTCAGCTCGTGCCGCTCGTGCAGGAAGCCCGCGCAGCTGGCCAGTACGAAATCGCGGGAAAGCTCGGGGAGACCATCTTCGCGCGCTTCGCCGATCCGGGGTTGGCGTACGACACCGCGCGTTCGTTTGCGAAGGCCGGCGACCCTCAGAAAGCCCTCGTTTGGCTAGGCAAGGCGCGCGACGCGGGGTTTGCGGATCGACACTCGCTCGACCAGGACGAAGATTTGGAATCCGTTCGTCGCAGCGACGGTTGGTTCGATTTTCGCGCGACCGTTCCGTTTACGCGACCGGCTTCCTGAAGCGGGCGACGAGTATTCGTCCAAAGCTCGCGCTCGCTGGAAGCGGATTGAGCTTCCACGGGAGCAGGGGCAACCACGCGCGCGAATACGCTGTCTCCTCGTGCTCAAGCCCTGCGTCGCGAGCGTGATGGCGCAGTAGCCAGTTCGGAATGGGCGAAATGTGCCCGTCGAGCGCGTCGTCATAGGGATCGCGCAGGCGAAAGCGATTGTTGACGAAGAGATCCCATTGCCCCGTCACACCAAAGAATACGCGCGAGACGAGCGTGGTGAGATTGGGTGTCGAAATGATCGCAATGCCACCGGGGCGCAGCACGCGCATGGCCTCGCGCAGGAAGAATCGCGGGTTCTCCACGTGCTCGATGATCTCAATGCCAAAGAGCGCGTCGAACGAGGCGTCAGGGAAGGGCCACTCACGGTTTGCGTCGCCTTCAACGAGCGTCGCGAAAGGCGCGTTGAACTGCGGCGTGTAGGATTCGAGCGCGGTAACCTGGTGACCACGGTTAATAAGCTTGCGCGTCAGGTCGCCGCGTCCGGCTGCGATGTCGAGCACGCGACAGGGTGGGGCACTTTCGAAAAGCGAGAGCGCGACCGAGTGCGTATCGGCGTAAGCGCGCGGTGCATCTTTGAAGAAGCGCTCGCGTACGAGCTTGATGACGACGTCGACGGACTGGTCTGCGAAGAAAAGCATGTGGCCTCCGAGGTCTCGCTAGAGCAAGCGCCGTGCCTCGTCGGAAAGGCGCGTAAAGCCGCGTAATCGGTTTCGCACTGCGCCCTACACTGTGCTGCGTCATACACAGCTGTGCCGTGGATTCACGCCCGCGGACCCCGCCGAATTGGCGCGAATTCAGCGATATAATCTTCTGATTGCATGTATGCGTATGATCGCATATATCAGGCATGTGGATGCAGCCGTTCAGACCCAAGGGGCACTTCGTTGGGAGCTTTATAAGCTTCTCGGCGAGCCGATTCGCCTTCGTCTTTTGGCTCTCACGGCAAGCGAAGAGCTTGCAATCGGGGAGCTCGCGGACCTCCTCGAAGAGTCGCAGCCCAACGTCTCGCGCCACATCTCGTCCCTGCGTCGCGTGGGCCTCTTGAAGGAGCGCAAGCAGGGCACGCGCGTGTTCGTCGCGCTCGCGGACGGCGCCGACAAAGATCCCGTGATCGCCGATGCCCTCGCGTCGGGCCGTGCCATTGCAAGCGAAGACGGCAGTCTTGCGCGTGTTGCTTCGATTGTGCGCGCCCGCGACGCGCAGACACGTGAGTTCTTCGGCAAGCCGCGCGACGGCGGAGCCGTGATGCAGTTGCCTCCTGAGCTTCCGGCGTACCTCGCAGCTCTTGCTCCGCTCATTCCCCAGCGCGCGCTTGCAGTAGACGCCGGCACCGGCGAGGGCAAGCTGCTCGATGTGCTTGCGCCCGTCTTCAAGCACGTCGTTGGTGTGGAGCGTGAAGAAGCGCAGCTCGCGCGGGCTCAAGAGCGCATCTCGAAACGCAACTACGCGAACGTTGATCTCATTCGCGGCGACATCGACGACGCCGACGTACGCGCGCTGGTGAAAAAGCATGGCGGCGCGAATGTGGTTTTTGCGTCGCGCGTTTTGCATCACGCCGCGCGCCCGGCACATGCGATGAAGGCGCTTGCCGATCTTCTACGCGAAGGCGGGTCGGTAGTCGTGATCGACTACGCTCCGCACGAGGATGAAGCGATGCGTGGGGATCAGGCCGATGTTTGGCTCGGATTCCCTGCTGAAGACCTTATTCAATGGGCCAAGCGCGCAGGACTTTCGCGCGCGGAAGTACATCCCATTCCATCGACTATGAACGGTGCCGGTCCCGATCGACACCTAAGTTGGCAAGTTTTGGTTGCCGCGAAGCTCAGTTAGTTCGCGCAACGTTTTAAAGACTCACTGTTTAACGGAGAACGAAATGCAGACCACGGATACGAACACGATGAACACGACCACTACGAAGACGACCACCAAGACGCAGAACACCACGGCCAAGTACAAGGTCGCTGACATCACTCTCGCGAGCTGGGGCCGCAAGGAAATCCAAATCGCCGAGACCGAGATGCCCGGCCTCATGGCCATTCGCGCCGAGTACAAAGCAACGCAGCCGCTCAAGGGCGCGCGCATTGCTGGTTGCTTGCACATGACCATTCAGACTGCGGTTCTCATCGAGACTCTTCGCGACCTCGGCGCCGAAGTGACCTGGACCAGCTGCAACATCTTCTCGACTCAAGATCACGCAGCAGCAGCTATCGCCGCTGCCGACATCCCCGTCTTCGCTTGGAAGGGCGAGACCGAAGCTGAATACGAATGGTGCATCGAGCAGCAGTTGAAGTGTTTCGAGGGCGGCAAGGCTCCGAACATGATCCTCGACGACGGCGGCGACCTCACCATCTTGATCCACAAGAAGTACCCCGAGATGTTCACGGGTCCGGACGGCATCCGCGGTTTGTCGGAAGAGACGACCACGGGCGTGCATCGTCTTTACGAGATGGCGAAGAAGGGCGAGCTCAAGTGCCCCGCCATCAACGTCAACGATTCGGTCACCAAGTCGAAGTTCGACAACCTCTACGGCTGCCGCGAATCACTTGTCGACGGCATCAAGCGCGCGACCGACGTCATGCTCGCTGGCAAAGTCGTTGTTGTTTGCGGCTACGGCGACGTGGGCAAGGGCTGCGCAACTTCGCTTCGCCCCTACGGCGCGCGCGTAATGGTCACCGAGATCGATCCGATCTGCGCTCTTCAGGCCGCGATGGAAGGTTTCGAAGTCGTCACGATGGATGAAGCTGCATCGATCGGCGACATCTTCGTAACGGCCACCGGCTGCTGCGACGTCGTCACCGGCGAGCACATGAAGAAGATGAAGAACGAAGCCATCCTCTGCAACATCGGTCACTTCGACAGCGAGATCCAGATGGCATGGCTCGAGAGCCAGAAGGACATCAAGGAAGAGAACATCAAGCCCCAGGTGGATCACTTCATCTTCCCGGATGGCAAGAAGCTCACCGTGCTTGCACGCGGCCGCCTTGTGAACCTCGGCTGCGCAACCGGTCACCCGAGCTTCGTGATGAGCGCAAGCTTCACGAACCCGGTCTTGGCACAGATTGCTCTCTTCACTGAGACCAAGAAGTACGAGACAGGCAAGGTCTACGTTCTTCCGAAGGAGCTCGACGAAAAGGTCGCGCGTCTTCACCTCGGCAAGTTGGGCGTCAAGCTCACCACGCTGACGAAGGCACAGTCCGACTATTTGAATGTGCCGGTCAACGGCCCCTTCAAGCAGGACATGTATCGTTATTAGGCGAGGACCTGTCCTCGCCCCCGCCGCGGGAAACCCGCGTCGGGTCCCCCACTCCTGGAGGAACCGCTAGGGCGCGGTTCCTCTCGCAGCGGGGCGGCGATTCACCTCCGGCTCGTCGCGCGGTGATCGTTTCGGACAAAAGAGGGAGTCGCGAAAGCGGCTCCTTTTCTTTTGGCGCAGCCCGACAGAAGAACGGAGAAGAACGGGGACGATCGTTCAGTTAACAAAGTTAACGCCACCCTCGAGCAATTTGTGCGGCCGCGAGAATCGATCCCCGGTCGGCACACAGCGCTCTCCCTCGGCGCGCCCTAACCATAACTGTGTTAACTAAACGATCGTCCCGCTCCCCCGATGCGTTCTTTTTCACCGAAGTCGGTCGCTTTGCTCGAGCGTTACCACCGCTTCGCTGCTGCCCGCACACGTGCTAGTTTCGCGGCGTGGCGATGGAGAAAGTTGTTCGCGTTGCGCGCTCCTTTCGTAAGGCCGAGGCCTTGGACTGAGCTGATGTGCGGCGGTTGTCCAAAGCGCGACGATTTGCGATTAATGCATCACGGGGTCACCTTGCTTGCGCGTAGTGCGGCCACATCGGCGAGATCTTGCGGTCGACCGGAGGCGAGCTTGTTCGCGATGAGCTGCTGTTTTGAAATTACATGGACTGGCACTTGACCGTAGGTGCTCTCGACCCGGTCTGCCCAGGCCGTTTCGAAATCGACGCCACTGATTTCATTCAGCACATCGATGCGGACGGGTTCCACGCCCAGTTGAAACACGAGACCCGGGCTTGCCAGGTCTGCGACGGAGATGCGCGCAAGTGGATCACCGAAAGCGTCGAGCGCGCGATGAGTGCGTTCGGCGTTTACTAGAGAACAGCGGATCCAGACGTCAAGGTCTTTGGTGGCGCGTGGGAGATCGTGCGCTGCCATCGCATAGCCGCGGACGATCAGGTACTCAACCTCGCAATCGGCGAATGCTTGCAGCAGATCGCTGAAGTCGGGGTTGAGTTCCATTTGAAGGACTCCATGCAAGAGCTGCTAGCGTCAACGCCCAAACTTCACCGAGTCGTTCCGCCATTGATTGTTTAGCGGCAAGCTCTCGGTCGAAGGCTTTGTGATCATCGCCGAGTGCGATGACCCGGACGACCCCATTGAGTCTGCGTGCTCGCTTGTCCACGCATTCACGATAGCACGCATCGAGCAGCGAGGCGCAATCTGGGAACGGGGACGATCGTTCAGTTAACATAGTTAACGCCACCAACGAGCAAGCTACACCGTCGGCGTCAGTCGGAGTGCGAGTCCGCATTCAAGTTCGAATCCTCGTCAGCGAGCGACGTCGCGTCTTGGGAACTGCGCCCGTCGATGAACCGCGCCTTGCCCAAATTCCTCAGCGAAGAACAGATCGGGGCGGTCGCTTGGTTAACACAAAACCGATGGGGCGGTCGTTCAGCTAACAAAGTTAGCGCCACCCTCGAGCAACCCGTATGGCCGCGAGTATCGATCCCCGGTCGGCACACAGCGCTCTCCCTCGGCGCGCCATAACCATAACTGTGTTAACTAAACGATCGTCCCGCTCCCCGAGATTTGCGCGAAATATAAGGGGCCTCTATCCGGGGGCCGAGTCAATCTCTCACGCGGCAGTGGAAAGAAACTCGCCGGCGCAAGACTCAACGTGACGCTCCTCGACGCAGGCGGGATTTCGCAAAATCCCGCCCGGTGGCAACGTATGTGGTCCAATTCATCGCTCCGGAGGATCGATCATGGAAACCCAAGAGCTACATCGCGGCCGACTCATCGATCATCTGCAATTGGTTGTGAAAGACCTCGCAGCCAGCAAACGTTTCTACACGGCCATCTTCGACGTGTTGGGGATTGCGATGGGTGGAGAAGCCGAGGACTATTTCTGGGCCGACGAGCTCTTCATCTCAAGTCAGCAGAGCCAGGCGGCGCAAGGGAAGGTAACTGGACGTTCGCACTTTGCCTTTCAGGCGAAGGACCGAAAGATGGTCGACCGATTTCACCAAGTGGCGCTGGCGTCCGGCGGGGGTGACAACGGCGCGCCCGGTGAACGTCCTTACCATCCCGGCTACTACGCCGCGTTCGTCACCGACCCTGACGGCAACAATGTGGAAGCGGTTTTCCACGGGGTGGCGGAACGCTCGGCCGCCTCCGTGAAGATCACGTTCTCGCAGTAGGCCGTGTTGACTTCGTGCGCGTCGATGCGCAAAAAGTGTCTCCGATGAAACAACTTGCATGTCTCGTTGCTCTGCTCCTTACCACGTCTGCATTTGCGCAAGTGCAGACGCGCGCGCCGCTTCGTCAGGAGCTTGCACTGCGCGACCAGCAGGTCTTGTCGGTCGTCCAAATCGTGCAGGATGCGACTTCGACGCCCATCGCAATCGAAAGTCCGGCTGCAGCGCGAGCCGCTTGCGCTCACATCACGGTCGCCGCGCCAGCTGGCGCATCCGTAAGCTCGGTACTTGCAGCGCTCGGGCAATCGCTTTAAGCCGTGGGCCTGTGCCTCGAAGTTGCTCGTGGCTGAGCGTACGTACAGCGCGTCCCGAATACTCCCGAGCCCGCGCACTGCCAGGCGCCTTCAACGGAGTCGCCCCCCGCTCGCCGTGTTGTTGGGGACGATGGCGATGCGACGGACCCAGCGACTCGCATTCTCGAGGCGGGCATCCATTCCGATTCACCGTTTAGCTATCGCATCACTCGCACGGTTCGTGATCTGTACTTCGACGATCCCGCGGTAGCGCAATCGGGCGTGCGCATCGTGCCGCGGCAAACGAACGGCACGGTGATCGGCGCGGCGCTCTACGGTATCCGCTTCCGTTCACCTTTTGCGCTTCTTGGATTTCGCAACGGCGACGTTATCACCACGATCAACGGTTCGCCGATAGCAAGCCTACTGACCATTCCGTTGGTGTTGCCCGAGAGCGTTCGCCATGGCGATCACATTGTCGTGGTTATTCTGCGCGGCGGTCTCCCGGTGACTCTGGAGTGGCAAGTGGTAGAGCGTCTCTAGGTACTCTGCTTCGATAGCGAAGAGGGCGTACGCCACACACGGATATTCGGGGCGCCCGGTCGGATTGCGTTGACGCTGTGTTGGGGTGCGCTCCAGGCTGCGCGCATGCGTCAGCTACTCGTTGGGTCTTTGTTCGTTCTTGTTGTGTCGGGTTGCGTGAGCGGACGTTCGAACGCCGGCGGGCCTAGCGGCGTCACCTGCAGCAGCGTTTGTGCGCACGTCCTGCCGCTCTGCGAAGGATTGGGCGTCGACTCTGCGACGTGCAACGGGATGTGCGCAGATTTGACAGCGGCTCAGCGCAGCTGCGCGGCAAGCGCGAGCACGTGCGAATCCGCCATTGCGTGTGCCGACACGACCGGCGACCCGTGTTCGACGACGACCTCGTGTTCGACGTGCGCGGGCATGTTGGGATGTGGATTCTGCACAGCGTCGGGCACTTGCCTAACGGGCGGCCCGTCGGCTCCAACGGACACCTCTTGTGCGAGCGGCTGGATCTGGGAAGCCACGTCATGCGGCGGCGGCTGCGACTGCGATACGACTACTGCCTGCACGAGTGGCTGTGCGTGTGACCCGGAATGCTCAACCTCCGTTATCGGTACGAGGTGTAGTTGCGATCCAGGTCCGGGAATCGTCTCGTGCGCCGGGCCGACCGTGTGCTCGGGCGGCGACTTCGAGTGCTTGTCCTATGGCACAACCACGGGAATCTGTACTTACCCGTGCACCGCAGAGCAAGACGGGACGCGATGCGAAGTAGGCGGGCTGTGTTCCAGCATCACGTACAACGGCGATGTTTCGTATCGCTGCCTGTAGCGTTGGGCTGGCTGTTTCGGACGTGAAAATCAGCGCAGCGAATGAAGAGCGGTCTTGCGCAGTCCCGCAACGCTGCTAGCGTGCGCCCCGCCAACCCGGGGGATCGCATGACCAAGCAAATCGCCGCTCTCTTCTTCTGTACCGCAGCGGCAGTCACAACTGCGTTCGGATGTTCAAGTGGACCGCGGTCGCAAACGGACGCTGAGGTTCTCGACGCGGGTGAGCGGGACAGTGGCGTTCTCGACGCGAGCTTCGCAGACGTGCCGGCGGAACTGGACGCAAGCCCTACTGCGGACGCAGGACCATCGTTTGATTTGGGGCCGCTCATTGACGCGGCTCCCGGCTGCCCGGCGACTCTGCACATGTGTGGAGCAGAGTGCGTCTCGAACGCGGACGTAGACCATTGCGGTACCTCTTGTTCGCCGTGTGCGTCGCCCGAGCATGGAGAGGCGACATGCAATAGCGTGACGTGCGGATTCACTTGTGGCGCAGGCTACGAACGGTGCGGTACTGCGTGCTGTCTCAGCTGGACGAACGAGACTATTGACGGACTCGGCGATGTCGGTTTGTTTTCATCTCTCGCGGTTGCCGCCGACGGGGCGGTGCATGTCTCGTACTACGACAACACGAATCAAAATCTTAAGTACGCAGTGCGTCGCGATGGGACGTGGCATACCTACGTCGTTGCCGCCGCGGGCGAAGCAGGCCGCTACACTTCGATCGGTGTTGGTGCCGACAACACGGTACACATCTCCTATCGCGACGACACGGCGGCAGCCATTCGATACGCCGTAGGGACCGATGCCGCATGGACGCTGGAAAATGTGGAAACGGTCGGCGACCCGCTACAAAGTTCGTTGCGTGTGGACTCGACGAATCATCCACACATTGCGTACTCGCGCGTGGTCTCCGGTGACAGCGAGGTTCGGTTGGCTGCGCGCACTACGTCGTGGAGTTCGGTCGTCGTGGCGGACGACTCGATGTACCACGAGGTGGCGCCGTCGCTCGCTCTGAATGGTTCGGATGTTCCTACGGTTCTGTACGTGAGCTACCACGACTACGGAGACGGAAGTTCGTCGAGCGACGTGAAGGCCGCCCACTTATCAGGCGACACGTTCGACATTTCGTTGATCGAAGAAGTCTTTGGCGAAGCGTCGTCGATCACGAGCCTGAACTACGACTCGCTCGGCCATCTTCACGCAGCGTACGGGCATCCGGGATTCCAATATCTGCACTACGCCGGCCAAAGCGGCGGCGGGTGGAGCGTGTCGGAGGTAGCCGGGGACTTCTCGAGCGCGGGGACGTTTCATTCTGCATCTGGCGATAGCGACGGACATCCAAGCGTCGTATGGAATAATCGGACGACCGGCGCGGTCATGTACTCCACGATGAGCGGGCCAAGCTGGACCTCCGCGAGCGTCTATGCTCCGCCCGCCGGCGGAACGGCTTATGTGCGCATCGCATTCGACTCAACGGATCACGTGCACATCATCTTTTACGAATCCGATAGCCACTCGTTGCGGTACCTAACGCGGTAGCGCCCATAAGCATGCCCATTGACGATGCGCCGCGATAAAGGGGAAGCCACAAGTAGTTTGCGAGAGCGGTGTGGGCACGCTGAAAAAGTGCGCATGCAGGTGAGCCCGCTGTATGATGTTCGCATCCCATGAGTGACGTCGGCGCCGCAAAGGCGGAAGCTCCTAGCGCTCCGCGTATTGAAGACGAGAAATGCTGCATCGACATTCGTCTGAGTACGTCGAATCAGCTTTTCGACAATCGCGACCCGAGCCCGTTTCGCGAAGGAGCGCTCGATCCCGAGGCGGTGGAATACATCCTTGCGCGTTTGCATGAGTTGCCGCGCAGGGCGCCCATCCGTCTTGTGCTCTGGGTTGAGAAACGCAGCGAGTCTGATTTGTCTGATGCGGCGATGACGAACGCTATTCCGGAACATTTCAGATATGAGCAGCGGAAATTGCGGCTCGCCACGCGCGCTTATTGGCGACGCGGGCCTATCTTCTTTCTAGTCGGCATCGCGGTAATCGTAGCATCGCCCGCCGTGACGCTGCAGCTTCCCCGTGCGCTCAAGCCCGGCAGTCTCTTGACCATCATCACGGAAGGCGTGTCGATCATCAGCTGGGTCGCGGTGTGGCGTCCGCTCGAAGCACTCATGTACGAGTGGTGGCCGCTGCGTCAGCAACGCCGGATGATTCGCCGCTTGCTTGAAGCGGAAGTTGTCGTGCGGCACGAGCGCGGGCCAGCTTCGATCCCTCCGCCGGGATGGTGATCTTCGGGGCTGCGCCTACTGCGCAGGAAGCTCAATCGTAAGCGAATCGTCGTACTCGTACGTTGCGTCGAAGGTCGTTGTTTCGGCGGCGCGCGTCACGCTCATGACCTTGTATGCGAGGCCATCGTTGCCAATCCAAACGCGGCCGTCGACGGGCATTGAGGGGCGGCCCGGTGCAGCGGCTGTGGTCCATGTGATGTGGTAGATCGTGCACGGATGGCCGTTGATGGTTTCCTCGCCGGCGCGCTCGAGCGTTCCGCCGCCGCTTTCGAGCGAAGCAAGAATACGTTGTTCAATTTGCGGCATCGCGCCGCCGATTCCCGCTTGCGGAGCGAACGGCAAGCGACGCCAGGGTGCCGTCGAGGATTGACGCATCCACGTATTGTTGCCGGACATGAGCATGTGCATCGCATGGTCCGCGCCGCCACGACCGCTCATGACGACGCTCTTGGTGTTAGGCGGAATCATTTCGGCGACGACGCTCGAGGTCCCGGCGTGCGGACCGCCGGCGATCGTGATCGTCGCGCGCATGCGCATCTTGCGCGTTTGCGTGGCGTGAAAAACGCGCGTGAGTAGCGCGCGCGTTTCGTCGCTGCCAGAAGTGGAGGGTGCCGCGGCCGGAGTCGGGGCGGCCGGTGCTGCGGCTGCGGGAGGAGCTGCCGTGGGAGTCGCGTGCGGGGCTTGCTCGGCGCTCGGGCTCGGCGCGCTTTCGCTATTCGAACCGCAGGCTGACCCAACCGCTGCAAACGAGATGAGACACGCGAGGAAAAGACGGGAATTCATGAGGCCTCCGGGACCGGACACTAACAGCGTAGGGCTATTGAGGAAGGGTGATGGTGAGCGAATCGTTGTACTCGTATGTGGCTTCGATCGTGAGCGGCGACGAGCCCTGCACGGTTCCTTGAAGTTTGTACGCGAGACCGTCATTACCAAGCCAAACGTGGCCGTCCACCGTGCGTGGCGGAGTCGCCGGCGCAAGTGTCACCGTACCGGCGAAGTGGAAGATGGTGCACGGGTGGCCATCAATCGCTTGATCGCCGAGCCGCTCGAATGAACCCTCGGCATTCGCGAGGGCTGCGCTGATTTGCTCCTCGATTTGTCGCATCTCGATCACAGCGCCTTCAGAGTCCGGATGAAACGGCGCAGTCGGTGAGTTGCGCGTCCAGATGCGCGCGCCAGATACAACGGTGGTGGTCTCGCCAAGCGTGATGCTGCGCGCGGGCGGGACGGATTCGACGACGAGACTCTTGCTGGGCGCATTCGGGGTCGTCGTGACGGTGGCGCGCATGCGCACTTTACGTGTTTGCAGCTCGTGAAGTACGCGCGCAAGCACGTCGCGCATGGCGCCACTGCCGCCGGAGGTAGGAATGGGCGCAACGGCGGGGGCTTGCGGCGTGGGGCGCGCTTCGATCGCGGGAGCGCTCGCGTGATTTGCGGATTGCGGGCTCGCGTGGTTGTTCGCGTTCTCGTCGTGCGAACCACACGCGCTGCTGATAGCGATGACGCACGCGATCAGATGATAGGTCTTCATACTTCCTCCGGCGCGCAGCTTAGCGTCATTCGGGTGTGACAAAAGTATGCGGCCAGAGTTCGTCTGTAAATTGTTGGAATCGTGTTGGTTCTCGAGGGGGAGCGTGTCCCCGATTGGTTTGTGTTATGGGGAGGGGATGGGGAATGAGGCGATTCGGACGTCGGCGACGATTTCGGCGCTGCCGCAGCGGATCTACGAGGCGTGGTTGGACGCGCGGGAGCACGGGCTTTTTACTGGCGGAGCTGCAACGTGTGATGCGCGTGTGGGGGGGAAGTTTAGCGCGTGGGACGGCTATATCGAGGGGGAAAACCTCGTACTTGAGCCTGGAAAACGTATTGTTCAGGCGTGGCGCTCGAGTGATTTTCCGAAGAGCGCCGGCGCGTCGCGTCTCGAAGTTTTGTTCGAGAAAAATGGCGGCGGTACCAAAGTCACGATCCTGCATTCGGAAATCCCCGGTGGTCAGGGTGCCGAGTACAAGCGCGGATGGGTCGATTACTATTTTACGCCGATGAAGACATACTTTGGTGCCAAGCCCGCGTCGCGCACCGCGACGAAGAAGGCGGTAAAGGCATCGTCGACCAAAGCGCGTGCTGCCAAAACGAAGTCGCGCGCGGCGAAGGGCAAGAAGTAGTCTTCAGTTTGCGGATGGTGGCATCGCGCGAGGACCTGCCTCCGCAAGCTCGCCGCGCGGAGCGCTGGGGTCGACGCTCATTTCAACGCGCGTGATGCCGTCGCTCACGACTGACGTGCCACCCGATACGCACAGGCTCACAGCGCTTTCCGCATCGAGGAGTGCTTCACTCACGCGACGAAATGCGCCTGCCTCGCGCTGAAACGATCGGCGATCGCCGAGTTGGTGAGCGCGCTCCATACGATGCATGCGCAGCTCCATCGTTCGAAGATGGCTGTTGACCTGCGCGAGCGCCACATCGAAGCACTGCTCGCGTCGCGTATCGTGATTGCGCCTCGCTACGCCAAGCATCGCGGAGAGCCGCACGCTTGCGCGCACTCCGCGGTTGTACATTTCGCGCGACGCTTGATGGGCCGGCGCCTGTCCGCGACCGTCGGCGACCGCCGCCGAGAGTGGCAAGCAAAGAACGCACGCGAACAAAAGCGCAACAGCGAAGGCTGTGCGAAAACGGACGCTACGCATCGAGGAGATCCTCTCTCACAGCGGCGTGTCTGTGCTCGAGCCGCTTTCACAACATCAGTTGCGACGGCGCCTAAACGTATTCACGAGAAGGGTGAGCTAACGTAGGTGGTCGGCCAAAAAGCCGTAAATTCGCTCATTCAGATGACGCGACACGGCGGGATCGGGAACCATATGCGTGAACCCCGATAGGGGCAGAAAGGCGAAGTCTTTGCCCTCGCGCAGAAGTGCGTCCGCCAAATGGACACTGTGTAGGAAGTAGACGTTGTCGTCGGCCGTGCCGTGAACGAGCAAAAGGGGCCGCTCGAGGTGGCTTGCCCACGTGATGCAGGAGGTGCTGCGGTAGCCTTCTTCGTTTTCGCTTGGTAGGCCCATGAATCGTTCGGTGTAGTGCGTGTCGTAGTCGTGCCAGTCGGTAACCGGCGCGCCTGCCACCGCGACGTGGAACACGCTCGGCTCGCGCATCACGGCCATGGCTGAGAAGTATCCGCCGAACGACCATCCGTAGATTCCGACGTGCGCGAGATCCATTTCGGGGAAGCGATCCCCCAGCGCGCGTAAGCCGCGTACTTGGTCAGCGAGCGGGGTGGTGATCACGTCGCGCGCGATCGCGCGTTCCCAGTCACGCCCGCGATTGGGCGTGCCACGTCCGTCGATCGAAACAACGATGAAGCCGTGGTCGGCCATCCATTGCTCATCCAAGTATCGATAGGGCGCCTGCATCACATTAACGAAACCGGGGCCGCCATACACTGCCACTAGCACCGGATAGCGAATGCTCGGGTCGAAGTTATGCGGACGCACGACGACGGCGTGCAGATGAAGTGCTTCATCGATTTCGACGAACTCGAGGCGCGGAAGTTGCGACGGGATTTCGGCAGAGGAGTGAACATCAGTCCCTTCGCCGCTAGCATCGTGCATGGCGCGCACCCGGATCGAGCCATCGGCGAGCTCGCTCACCAAGACGAACGAATCCCCGCTCTTTGCGAAGATGGCAGCGTGCATTCCGGCTGCTTGCGAATACTGAACTGGTTCGTTGCCATCAGCGGTCAAAGGCACGCGATAGAGGTGAGATTGTGTCGGATCGGTGCTTGCGTGAACGTAGACTTGGTTCGCGCTTTCATTCACATGAGCGAGCGAGCGATAGCCGAACTCGGGCAGCGTAATGGCGTGGTCCAGGGATCCGTCGGCGTTGCGCAGCTCTAGCTGCCAGGCGGCGTTGCGTTCGGTCGTCCACAAGAACTTTCCGCTCGTAAGCACGCGCGGCATTTGCTCGTCGATATTCAGCCATGCTTGATCGGTCTCTGTGATGAGGAGCTGCGTCGCGCCGGTGCGAGCATCGACGCTGAGTAGACGCTCTTCGTTCTGGCGGCGGTTTTGTACGAGCACCATCGCGTCGTGATGGGCGCTCCACACCACATTGGCGAGATAGGGGAACGCGTCTCGATCCCAGTGCACCTCTCTCATGCGTCCGCCGGTTGCTGCGACGAGCATCAAGCGCACGCGCACATTGTCGTGTCCGGCTCGCGGGTAGGGATAGGCCGTAGGCTCGCGCTCGGGGCGTGCGGGGTCGCTGATGTGCAAGGTCTCAACGGGTGTCGTATCGGCTTCTTCGACCAAGAGAGTTTGTGAATCGGGCGACCACCAGTATCCTTCGAATCGACCCATCTCTTCTTGTGCGACGAATTCCGCTTCGCCATAGGTGATGTGCTCGCCAGCGCGGCGCGTGACGCGCACCTCGTTGGATGTCGCGAGCGTCGTGACATAGAGGTCGCCGTTTCGAACGCACGAGAGCTTCAGACCATCGGGCGAGAGCCGCGGGTCGACGGGAGCGCCTTCGACACGGCTTACGATCTCGCGAATCTGAGCATCGGCTCGATTTACAAGGAAGAGACGTCCTGAGTAAGGAACCAGTAACTTCCCCCCGTCGGGTGAAAACCGAAAATCCGTAATGCCACCACCGGAGAGCCGCATGCGTTCCCGGCGAGCTCTCTCCTCGGCCGATACGGCCTCAGTTCCGCCGGAAAGCAAGGCGGATGCAGTGAGGAATGCGTGCTCGTTACCGGTCGTAACGTCGAGCTCATATAAGTCGCGGCTTGGGTTCGTCCCGCCCGAGCGCAGGAAAAAGACACTGCGACCGTCTGGGGCCCACGTGATTTTCTCGGGACGGCCCATTCGGAAGCCATGTGTTATTGCCAGGTTTTCGAGTACGCTCGGGTCCGAGACGTCGATGGGGGCTTGGGGACTTGCCTCGGCCGCATGCGACGGGGGCAGTACGCGCACTTGGGACGGACTCGACCCGCACGCGGTCGACATCAGCAGAATGCTTATCGGAACTGACAAAATTCGCATGGGGTCGCGAGGGTACACGAGGAGTTTTGCGTGGGCGACCTGCCTGTGTTTATTCCTCGGCGCGTCAGCGTTCGGATTCGACGCTCGTGCATCCGCGCAGGAGCCTGTTCGCGAGGCATTTGTTTTCACCGGCGAAGCCGGCGTCGACATGCCAATCGGGGCCCCGCAAAGTGACTGGTTTGGCCCAGGCGGCACGATCGCCGGCGGCGCCTATCGCTCGATTACTCCGTATCTACTCTTAGGCGCGCGCCTGCGTTTGGGCTTGCTGTCGAGTGGGGATCCGCCGGGACCGGGATTCAAAGACCCAGGACTGGGTGGCCTTTCGTCACTGACCTTCGCGGCGCGTTTGCGCACCGCAGGTTTTCAGCCAGACCACGGCCGTCGCGGAACGGGTTTGTACTTCGAAGTGGATCTTGGCGCAGCGCTAACGGGAACGGCGGTGTGCCCCACGTTCGAAGGAGCGATTGGCTACAACTTCGAGTTAGCGAAGCTCGATATCGGTCCCGTGGCTCGTTATATCCATGTCTTGCAATCGGATGCTGGCCTCGATGAGCGCGATGCCCATCTCGTGATGCTCGGGGCTGAGTTCGTGTTCGCGGACCCGCGGCCGGTTCCCGTCGAGCCGACCCACGACGTGCTTGCGCCCGAGCCCACGCCAGAAGTGACGCCGGACATACCTGACACCGACCACGACGGCATTCGCGATCCCGACGACCATTGCCGCGAAGAAGCGGAAGATATGGACCAGTTCGAGGATGAAGATGGATGTCCCGAGCAGGACAATGATCACGACCTCGTTCTCGATGGCGCAGACCAATGCCCGCTGGTGGCAGAGGATCGCGACGAGTGGCAAGACGAAGACGGCTGCCCGGAGACCGACAACGACGATGATCACATCCTCGACACCGTCGATCGCTGCCCGAACGAAGCTGAGGTCATCAACGGCGTCGACGACCAAGATGGCTGCCCCGATGAAGGCCTCATCGAGTTCCGCGGCGACCGCGTGATTTTGGAAGAGACAGTGCTCTTCGATTTCGAGCGAGCGCGCGTGCACAGCACGGCCACGCCGGTGCTTGAAGCGGTCGTACGCTTGTTCCGTCAGCATCCGGAATGGACGCGTATTCGCGTTGAAGGCCACTCCGACGCTCGCGGCGACGCGGTCTTCAATCAGGAGCTCAGCGAGCGCCGCGCGGCAAACGTCCGCACTGAGCTCGTGCGCATTGGCATTCCCGCCGACAAGATTGACTCGGTCGGCTACGGCTCGACGCACCTTCGCGACCGCCAGACGAGCGCAGTCTCGCATCAGCGCAATCGACGCGTTGAAATCGTCGTGATTCCGCAAGAGGACGCGCCGGTCGCGCCTGCCACGCCGTAACGCAAGCCGTAACGCGCGCCGTAACGAACCACGCCTAACTCGGCCGACGCGCGTCGTCGCGCTTTGTGCTAAATAAATCAGATGCGTGCGCGATGGATCACACCCGGCCGAGCTCTAGCACTCGTCTCCGTGTGTTTGATCGTCGGAACGGCAGGCGTGACAGCTCAGCGCGGGCAACGCGCGCAGCGAGCCCAGCACACGCCGCAGCGCGCGCCTGCCCCAGGCTTGCGTCCCGAAGTTACCGTGCACCCCATCGCGGGCGGCGATTCCTACCGCTTGCACGCCTTCCATATCCCGCTTAACCGGGCTGAGCTTGGCATCACCGATGTTGGAATGACGCGGGAAATTTCGCCGGTGCTCGAGCGCGAGCGGGCAGCGCTTGTGGTCAACGGTGGTTACTTCGACATGCGCATGCGTCCCGAAGGGCTGGTGATTGCCGGCGGTCGTACGGTTGCTCCTTACACGCGCAACCTAGGCGGCGGGATCCTCACGATACACAATGGCGTGGGAACGCTTCACGACGGCGAGACTTTCCTGCCCGCAATGTTGTGGGGTGTCGAGTTTGGCATGCAGTGCAAACCGCGCCTTGTCGTGGATCGCGCGGTGAACATTCGCTCCGACGACGGACATCGCGCCGATCGAACGGCGCTGTGTCTGCGCAACGGTGGACGCGAGCTTGATGTCTACATTGCGCGAAGCGAGAACGTGCGTGGCGCTGACGGGCCGACGCTGCAGTCCTTCGCCCAGACGTTGCAGCGCCTCGGATGTGAGAATGCCCTCAACTTAGACGGCGGGCCAAGCACCGGCGCGGCGTGGCGGCAGGAAGACGAAGTGCGCGTGTTGCCGCCGCGGGGGTCCATTCGTCACGTGATCACGGTGCGGATTCCCCATTCGTAAAGAAGTGTTGGGGGCCTTTTCAAAGCAGGGGAAGCGCACCAAGATGCACCCGTGTCGACTCCGGAAAATTCGTCCTCTACGCGGGAAGCTGATCCGGATGTCATCCGCACGCTCGGAATGGCGAAGAAGTCGGGCGCACGCAAGTGGATCGTCCGCCTTCTCATTCTAGCGGCCGCAGGCGCCCTGATTTTTGGCGCAGTCGTCTATTTCAAGAAAGCGCGGTTGGCGAGTGCCCCAACCTACACTTATGTGCAGGCGCGACGCTCAGATGTGACCGTCGTCGTGACCGCGACGGGCACGCTGCGTGCGATGAATACTGTGCAGGTCGGCACGGAGGTGTCGGGTCGCGTGCAGAGCGTGAACGTCAACTTCAACGACCGCGTCGTCCGCGGGCAGGTCTTGGTCGAGCTTGATCCGGAGCAATTGCGCGCTCGCGTCAATGAAGCGACAGCCAACCTTGCGTTGGCTCGCGCGGCGGTGCAGCAGGCGCAAGCAACGCTAGCCGAAGCCAACCAGAGCGCGGCACGCATCGAAAGACTTGCCGCCCAACACATCGCATCGCAAGCGGACCTGGACACGGCGCGCGCGGCCTTGGCGCGTGGCAATGCAGCGCTCGCGAGCGCCCGCGCACAAGAGCGCGTAGCGCAGGCCAATGTGTCGAGCGCGCAGACGCAGCTCGCAAAGAGCATTATTCATTCGCCAATCGACGGCGTGGTTTTGGATCGCACCGTCGAGCCGGGGCAAACGGTGAACGGATCGTTCCAGACGCCCGTGCTCCTGACGTTGGCGGAGGACATCACGCGCATGGAGTTGCATGTCGATGTCGATGAGGCAGACGTAGGCCGTGTACACGAAGGTCAGGCAGCAACCTTTACAGTCGCCGCATACCCCGGTCGCTCGTTCAGCTCGCGCCTCGTTGAGCTTCGCAACGCCGCACGCAGCGTGCAGAACGTCGTGAGCTACGAGGGCGTATTGCTCGTCGATAATCAGGAACGCCTGTTGCGGCCAGGTATGACTGCGACGGTGAGCATCGTTGCGGACCGTCATGCGGACGTGCTCGTCGTTCCCAATGCGGCCTTACGTTTCGTGCCGACAGGCTTTGATATGGAAGAGGTGCGCAAGCGTTTGGGCAGCGACCGCCACGTTTGGGTCGCGCGCAACGGGCAACCCGTCGCCGTAGCGGTGCAGACGGGCGTGTCGGATGGGCGCGTAACCGAAGTGCGCAGCGGCGCGGTCACTGCGGGCATGCAGCTCATTGTGGATGTGCGACGTGCGCCATGAGCTCGGCGCCGCTCATTGAGCTGATCAACGTCACGAAGATTTACGGCAAGGGCGACGCGGAAGTGCGCGCGCTCGATGGGCTGCATCTGACGATTCCCGAAGGGCAGTTCCTTGCGGTGATGGGAGCGAGTGGCTCAGGCAAGTCCACGTGCATGAATATGCTTGGCTGCTTGGACGTTCCGACATCGGGGGACCACCTCTTTCGCGGCGTCGAAGTTGGGCGCCTCTCGATGGAGCAGCGCGCTCTTTTGCGTCGCAACTATCTGGGCTTTGTCTTTCAAGGGTTCAACCTGCTTGCGCGTACCAACGCGCGCGAGAACGTCGAGCTTCCGCTCATCTATCGCGGGGTGAGAGCCAAGGACCGCCGCGCCCGCGCGATTGAAGCTCTTGGCATGGTCGGTTTGGCTGGCCGCGAGACCCATGCTCCGAATGAGCTTTCCGGAGGACAGCAGCAACGCGTGGCGATTGCCCGGGCGATGGTCACCAACCCGGCGGTGCTTCTTGCCGACGAGCCGACCGGCAATCTCGATTCTCAGCGCAGCGACGAGATCATGCGTCTCTTGGTGCGTCTGAACGCCGAGCGCGGCATTACGATCATCATGGTCACGCACGACGCGCATATGGCGAGCTTTGCGCAGCGCATCGTGCAATTCAAAGACGGGCGATTGCTTTCGGACGAAATGAACGCGAGGCCTGCCTGATGTTTTGGTCCACCTTGCTCATGTCATTCCGCGAGATCCGTCGCAATACGTTGCGCTCGATCCTCACCACGCTCGGCGTGATCATCGGCGTCGCCGCGGTCATTGCGATGGTCACCTTGGGGCAGGGTGCAACGGCCCGCATCACGTCGGACATCGCGAGTCTCGGGAAGAATCTTCTTTTCGTTTTTCCAGGGAGTGCACGCCGCACCACGACCGTGACAAGCGCTCCGCCGCTACGGGTTGATGACGCGCGCGCGGTACTCGAAGAGGTTGCGGGTGTTGCGAACGTCGCGGCTGCAGCCGGCCGTTCGGCCCTGGTCGTGTATGGAAATAAGAACTGGCGCACCGGCATCACCGGGACGACCAACAACTACTTCGAAGTGCGCGAGTGGGGGATAGCGACAGGGCGGCGCTTCACCGACTCCGAGCTTCTCACGGGTGCGCCGGTGTGCATTCTGGGCGCGACGCCCCGCCGCGAACTTTTCGGAAATCAAGATCCGCTCGGAGCGCAAGTGCGCGCGGGAAACGTTTCGTTTGAAGTGATTGGAGTGCTCACCGAAAAGGGGCGTTCGACGTTCGGCGACGACCAAGACGATTTTGTCGCCATTCCGCTCGCGACTTTTCATCGGCGAGTGGCGGGTAACACCGACGTCGGCGTGATGTATGTGTCGGCGAGTGAGAGCACCGAGACCTCGAACGTGCAGCGGGGTGTCGAGGCCTTGATGCGACAGCGGCGCGGCATTCCCGAGGACGGTGAAGGCGATGTCATTGTGCGCGACACCAAAGAGATTTCAGACCTCGCATCAAAAGCAACCGGCGTCTTGACCGCGCTGCTTGGCGCTATCGCTTCGGTGAGCCTTCTCGTCGGCGGCATTGGCATCATGAACATCATGCTTGTCTCAGTGACCGAGCGAACGCGCGAGATCGGTCTGCGATTGGCTATCGGCGCGCGCGCGAGCGAGGTGCTCTTGCAGTTTCTCGTTGAGGCCACGGTCTTATCGACGCTCGGCGGCGTGCTTGGCATTGCGCTCGGTCTTGGCGGCTCGTATCTGGCCGCGCATGCATTGAAGCTTCCCTTTGTCTTCATTCCTCAGATTGTGGTCGTTGCGTTCGTCTTCTCGGGGATGGTGGGCATCGCTTTTGGCTACTTCCCGGCGCGCAAAGCCGCGAAGCTGAATCCCATCGACGCACTCCGCTACGAGTAATATCGTAGCGGCCTCATGCGCGAGCGCCCTCCGTCCCGACCTCAATCGCGAGTCCAACGCCCCGAAGCCAAGCGCTTCGAGCGCCCGCGTAAGCCGCCTCTTTCCGTGCAGACGACGACGCTATGGGAGTATCCGTCCCAGCATTACGGCAATCAGATGCAAGGCGACTCGCGCTACGTTGGTGCGACACCGTCCTACGTAATTTGGAACTTGATTCAGCGCTACACCGAAGAGGGCGACCTTGTAATCGACCCGATGTGCGGTTCCGGTACGACTCTCGATGTTGCGAATGACACCGGGCGCAATGCGCGCGGCTTCGATGTGGCGCCGTTTCGCGAGGACATTGAGCAAGCGGATGCGCGCAAACTTCCGGTTGAATCGGCAAGTGCGGACCTGGTCTTCATCGACCCGCCGTACGGCGATCACATCGACTACTCAAACGATCCGCGGTGCATCGGGAAGATCAGCGCGTACGATCCCAAGTTTTATCGCGAGATGGAAAAAGTAATTCGCGAGTGCGCTCGCATGCTGCGACCCGGGGGACATCTCGGTTTGTACGTGTGTGATTTTTACGCGAAGAAAAAAGGCTTCGCGCCGGTTGGCTTCGCTCTCTTCGATCTCATCGCGCGCGTACTCACGCCGGTCGATACCATTGCGGTTGTGCGCCACAACAAATCGCTTGAGATGGGCAATCATCACAAGGCCGCAGTCGAGCAGAATTTCTTTTTGCGCGGGTTCAACTACCTCTTCATCGCGCAGAAGCAGTAGCCGGGTATGCGCATGCCGTTTGCCGCTCGCGTCCCATCGCGCGCTGCCGACCTCTTAATTGCGAACAAGATCACGGGCGCTAGCGCCGCCTGCGCGGCGCCGCCGTAGCCGAGGTCTGGGCTAGCACTCATGGCCACCGCCCGGTCGAGGCAAACGGGCCGGTTTTCCGCGATTTCCTGTTCATACTCGACGGTTTCGCTTAGGCTTGCCGTCTCATGTTTGCGACCTTCCGCCCACCGAACCTCGGTTCTGCGAGCCGAGCCCGCGGTGTTTTTGGCCTGGCGGCCATGATCGCAGTGAGCGCCGCTTGCAGCACCTCGCCGCGTCTTAGCGTCAACGTTGCGACTGGGCTCGTCCCTGGACCGGAGTTCGCGTACGTCGTCACCGAAGTCTTCGATCCGCGACCAGCGGCGGATGGTGCGGAAGCAATCGCGCGAGCGCCCGAGCGCATCGCACAGTTTGGTGAGAGCTATTCCCGCGGGCGCAGCGCCGCCGTCTTTGATGCGCTGCCTCTCGGTGAGCTCACGGTACGCGTACGCCTCTTGCGTCCCGATCACAGCTTGCTCATCGAACGGCGAACGCGCGTCTCCTTCAACGCGAGTTTCGTTCTCACGGTTCATCTTACGCGCGACTGCGTGAGTGTAAGTTGCCCCGCGCCCGGCGGCTCGCCGGCGTTCACGGAGTGCCTCGCTGGCGAGTGCGTCGATCCTCGCTGCACAACCATCACGCGAGAATTTTGCCCGCCCGCTCTGTTCTGCAATGACGACACGGCGTGCAACGCGTCAGCGGCGTGCGCGGCTGGGATCTGCGCAGATGGGATCTGCGAAGAAGAGATCCTCGCCGATAGTTGCGGTGACACGCAATACTGCAATCCGGACGAGGGCTGTGAGCCGCTCGTTGTGCGCGACATCGATGCAGGCTTGCTCGACGGAGGCCCCCTCGACGCGGCCGACGACGACGCGTCTGACTCGTCACGCGATGGAGGCTTTCTCGACGGCGCGAGCGAGGCTTCGGTCGATGCCGCGATTGTCTGCGATACGGTTTGCGTGTCGCCTGATTACCCCTGTTTTTTCGGGGTATGGGACTGTTCAGGCGCGGCGCCCGCCTGCGCGCCAACATGGACGAAACGCGCGGGAAGCAATTGTGGCAGCGGGCGCGTTTGCGATCCCTACGGCAGCTGCATCGCGTGTGAGGAGGGCGCTGCGTGCCTCTTCGACTGCCTTGAGGGCACCCTCAGTTGCGTTAGCGGCGCCGCGCAATGCACGCCAGTCGAACCGGCACATATCGCTCCCGTCGGTAGCTCCTGCTTGCCGTTTGACGTGTGCGCTGGCGGCACGAGCTGCGGCGGCGGTTACGTGTGTAGCGCTGAGGGTACGTGCGTGTCGTGCGTTGAGGACGCCGATTGCAACGTGGGTTGCGCGACGGGGCATACGAGCTGCGCTGCCGGAGGAACGTGCGTTCTCGGTGGCGGACACCTCGCGACTGGAGCTCTATGTGAGCTTGGTGATGGGCAAGAGTCACACTGCACAGCGGGGGGCGCCTGCGTGAATTGCACGCAAGGTGGGAGCTGCGATTCGGGCGCGACTTGTCGTGCGGGACAAATGGATTGCAGCACCGGCGCGGGTGCTTGCATCGACATGGGCTTCTCGTCGCCAGGCGCTGCGTGCACGACGGGCGTATGCAGCGGGGCAGGGAGCTGTTTCTCGGCCCTCGTGGCCAATGACGTGTCGGCGGGCGCGACGCACACCTGCGCCATTCGCGCTTCGGACAATCTTGCGCTCTGTTGGGGCGGGAACAACAGGGGCGAGGTCGGCTCGGGCGTCGTGGGCGACTCGGCGATGGCAGTCAAAACGCAACTGCCCGGGCTCGTGACGGCTACGACCGTGCACGCGGCGTTCGACTACACACTCGTGTACGGGCGCGGCTTCGAACCGATGTCCTCAATGTTGTCGGACGTGCTCGTTGGTTTCGGCGCCAATAGCTACGGGCAACTCGCCGACGGGACGCAGAACGATGCGCTACTGCCCACCCTCAGCAGCGTGCGCGGGATCAAACCGATCGAGTACGCATTCGGGGGCGACTTCGCATGCGTCCTCGATGAATCAAACGTCGTCTATTGCTGGGGCAGCTCTGAGCATCTAGGCGCTGAGCTCGATCCAGGTGTGTCGTTTGCGCCATTGCACCCCAATCTCACCGGCGCGACAAGCACTGCACTCGCGGCAGGGGCGCGTCACGCATGTTCGGTTCAAGCAGTCCCGGGATATCGCGTTGCGTGTTGGGGCGACGGCGAATCTGGCCAACTGGGTGACGCAACCACCCCTGCGATCGCGTCAAGACCAGTGTTCGCATTCGGTATTGATGACGCGGTGGATGTGACCGTCGGGGATGCGCACACCTGCGCTCTGCGATTCATCGTCGACATGTCTGCGACGAGCCCGCGCGATGTGTGGTGTTGGGGTCATGGATCCGAGGGCGAGATTGGTGACGGCGCGATCATGTCGTACTCGATTGCGCACCAAGTTCCGCTTCCGTTCAACGACGTCGCTCAGGTTCGCGCGGGCTCGCATCACACCTGCGCAATTCGTCGGAGCACGGGCGAAGTCTGGTGCTGGGGACGTGGCAGCGAAGGTCAGCTTGGGCGCGGCACGACGCCGGCCATCGGAGAGCCAGCGCGCGTAGATGGAATTACACAGGCGGTGCAGCTCACTCTCGGCGCGCGCCACAGCTGTGCGCGTCTCGCGTCGGGAAATATTCTTTGCTGGGGAGACAACTCGCGCGCGCAACTCGGCGATGGCACCTCGGTAATGCGTTCGTCTCCGGTGCTCGTGAGGTCCAACTAATGCGCGCATCCAAATTTTCTGTGCTGGTCGCCTGCGCGAGTGTCGCAATCGCAAGCGCGGCGTGTAGCGCCGAACATGGTGGCGCGGTGTTAAGCGTGGCCGTCGCAACCGGCCTGGTGCCAGGTCCAGAGTTTACCTATGTTCAGACCGAAGTCTCGTCGGCGAGCGCGGGCGCAAGCGCCCTTCCGCTGCACGAAGCGCGGGCGATCTTCACCGACGAGTACGCGCGTGGGCGCAATGTCGCTCAGTTTCGTTCGATGAGTGCGGGCACGTACGTAGTTGTCGTGCGGCTCTTGCGGACAGATGGTACGGCGCTGGTGTCGCGTCGCGTACAGATTGAGCTCAGCGGCGACTACAGTCTGGTCGTGCATCTCACACGCGATTGCGTTGGTGCCATGTGTCCACTCGCTTCAGGCTCGCCCGCCCTGAGCGAATGCCTCGCCGGCTCGTGTGTCGATCCGCGCTGCAATCCCCCGGATCCTGCCTATTGCCCCAACGTCACCTTTTGCCTGCGCGACGAAGACTGCGCGCCATCCGCTGCGTGCGCTCAAAGTGTGTGCAGCGGCGGAATCTGCGAGGCGCAACCGATCGAAAATGCGTGCCCGCTCTTGGCGTATTGCGATCCGACGCCCGTCACAGGTGGTTGCGTCGGCGTAGTTGAAGCGGATGCCGGTCGGCAAGACGCGACGCTCGTGGATGCGGGCGCGGGCGACGCAACTGTCGATGCCGAGATTGGGATCGATATGCAAGGAGCGTCGGATGCGGCGCCACCAATGGATCTTGGGCCTGCCTCCGACGCCGGTCCCTTGTGCGGGACCATCTGCACCGTCGAATCGGACCCATGCCTATTCGGCTACTGGGATTGCGCGGCATCGGGTTCGCCGGTGTGCACAGAAATCAATTTCAAGCCGGAAGGAAGCCCGTGCGGGGGCGGAGGCACATGCACGGCCGACCACGAATGCGTGCTTTGCGACGAAGGTGCGGCCTGCTCCTTCTACTGCTACGCCGGCACCGAATCGTGTAGCGGGGGCGTCCGTAGCTGCAGCGTCGACGGCACAAGTTTCGTTGCTCCGGGTAGTCCATACTCGACTAGTCCCTGCTACGGCGACGATGCTTGTGGAAGCGGCTTGGTCTGCGATGAGTTCGGATCGCCGGTGGCATGCGTTGACGGCGCAGCCTGCAACGAAGGATGTCTCACAGGCCACGTCACGTGCGACGTGCTTGGGTCGCGCTGCGTGCTTGACGACATGTCGCCGCCCGGAACGTCGTGCGGCTTCAATCAGGTCTGCAACGGCGCTGGAGACTGCGTCGCGTGCGCAGCAGGATCGGCGTGCACGCCGCCAGAACCCCTTTGCCAGACCGGGGTGACGCAGTGCGCGTCTGGCACTCCCACGTGTTTAGTGACCAATCGACCCACGGGCTACTCGTGCGGCTTTTTCGACGGCAGCAATCACGTATGCGATGCCGATTCGCAATGCAACGCGTGCAACACGGGCGCTGCATGCATCGATAGCGCGAACTTTTGTCGTACCGCTTACACGTCCTGCGGGACAGGAAATGCGGTGTGCACTGCATCGACAAGCATGCGCGTCGATCCGGGTACGACGTGCGATGTCGACAAAGTTTGCGATTGGGACGCGACGTGCAAGCACTGCGTGCCCGGCGAGA
This sequence comes from Sandaracinaceae bacterium, assembly GCA_016712745.1. Taxonomy (GTDB): domain Bacteria; phylum Myxococcota_A; class Polyangia; order Polyangiales; family JADJQN01; genus JADJQN01. The sequence goes on along the minus strand of JADJQN010000001.1, from coordinate 1,857,049 downwards.
CGTGCACGCAAGCGACCGGGTGCGCCCAGGGCGAGTATGTGTGTGACTTCGCCAACGGCGCCGCCTGCACAGGCACGCCTATACTTCTGCCGCCCGCTACGGCGTGTGCCACCGGCCAGTGCAACGGCATCAATGAATGCTGCGCGCCGATTTCCGCGACCGCGATTTCGCGCTCGTCAGCGATGGCCTGCTACATCACAACGGACATGCGTTTGCACTGTCGGCCGACGGCGAGCTATTCGACCGTGGACGTGCCGAACGCGGTCGACGTGTCGGTCGGCTATCTACACGGTTGCGCGCTCTCGAGTGATGGCACGGTCTCGTGTTGGGGCAATAACGACTGGGGGCAGCTCGGCTTCGTCGGAGCCAGCACAACAAGCGCTGTCTCCGTTTCTCTTCCCGAGGCCGCACACCAAGTGAGGGCGGGCGGTGCCTCTACGTGCGCCATCGTGGGAGCCGCGCGTGACGTCTACTGTTGGGGTGACGAGGAAAACGTGCGCACCGGGTCGGGCTCGGAGCCGACAACACCCACGTTGATCGCCGGTCTGACGGGGACCTCCGAGCTTGCCGTCGGGTGGGCACACTTCTGCGCGCGCCTCGCGAGTGGCGATGTGAAATGCTGGGGCTCCAATTTCGAGGGCGAGCTCGGTATCGGGACCGTCACGAGCTCATTCGTTGCAACGCCGACGGCGGTTCTCGGATTGCATGACGCCGTCGATATTGATCTTACGTATTCGCGCACGTGCGCCGTACGGGCTACCGGCGTGGTCGTCTGTTGGGGAAGCACCGATACCGGCGCGCCCTCGCAGTCGACGCCAACCTCACAAGCCCTACCGTTCAGCAACGCCGTCTCCGTTGAAGTGACGAGTGGTGGCACGCGGTGTGCGCGGCAAGCCACGGGCGAGTTGTGGTGCTGGGGCCAAGGCGTGCACGCCGGCGTGGGAGCCGACGCAAGCTCGATGGCGATTCCTCCGACGCGTGTACATTTTATCCCGACAGCGTCGGCGCTCGATATGGATGACGACGGCGGCTGCGCGCTGGTCGGTGCCACAAGCCAGCCGATGTGTTGGGGAGTCGATTCAGCGGGTGCATTCTCAAGTGGAGGGACCCACCACGAGCCGGTTTCGGTGTGCCCATGATTCGTCCGATCCAACGACGATGGATCGGGGCGTTCTTCCTGCCCTTGCTCGGCATGGCGGCCGCGTGCTCAGAGGATCCCCCGTCGCTCATCGTGCACGTGGCGACCAGCCTCGTCCCTGGCGCGGAATTTGATCGCGTGGAGACGGACATCGTGGGCAATGAACCCGTGACATCCGGAGTGATCGCATTGCGGCACGTCGAGGCCACCGCCTCCTTCGGCGAACCCTACGCTCAAGGTAAACCGGTTGCGGATTTCAACGAGGTCGCGCCCGGTATCGTTACGGTTCGCGTGCGTCTCGTGCGACCGGATGGCCGCCGTCTCCTCGAACGCCGGGTACGTGTCACGTTGCAACAGAGCAAGGCAGCGTTCGTTCTCGTGGTGCACATGTCGCGCGAGTGTCTCGATGTGACGTGCCCCAACGCCGGCGGCGACAGCGCCCTCAGCGAGTGCCTCGCCGGCCAGTGCGTCGACCCGCGATGCAATCCGCCTGCGACCGACTTCTGCCCGCCGAGCATTTTCTGCAATACGGTCGCGGAGTGCGCGCCAACCGCGCCGTGCGCGTCATCGCTTTGCGTGGATGGTATTTGCGAAGCGAGTGCCAACGATGGCGCATGTACGGCCAGCGAGTGGTGCGACCCGACCGCGGGCTGCATGCCCCTGCAGATGCTCGACGCCGGGGCGACCGACGCGAGTTTGCTGGATGGCGGCATGGATAGTTCACACGACGCGGAGCTCGACGCGATGGAAGTAATCGATAGCGCTGCCACAGACGCATTCGTCACCGACGCGGGCCCTGTCTGCGGAACAATTTGCGTCAGCGATTGGGATCCGTGTCGCTTCGACTATTGGGATTGCACCGACGGCACGCCAGTCTGCGCCGGCCGCATGCAGCGTTCGATAGGAGCGCACTGCGCGCCGGGTGCGATTTGCAGCGAGTTCGGCTCCTGCGATCCCTGCGAGGAAGCTCTCGATTGCTTGGTTGATGGATGCGTACCCGGTCGCACGTCGTGCTCGCGCGGCTATTCCGACTGCATTCCAAATGGCATGCCCCCTCTGCCGGAAGGCACGGAGTGCGCTTCAGGTTCAGTTTGTTCTGCCGCAGGTGCGTGCTGGCCAATTGCAGGCACGGTCCCCTGTGACATCGGATGCGATCACGGCAGCTACGACTACGCCAGCGGCTCGCCCGTTTGCGTCCTCGACGGATCACCGTCTGCGCCCGGTTTGTCATGCGGGGCAAATCAAGTCTGCGACGGAACTGGGACATGTGTGGACTGTATCTTCGGTGCGTCGTGCACGGCCGGGTGCGCGCTTGGATATACAACGTGCGGGGCGGGTCCGATGTGTATGCCGAGCGGCGGCGGAAATGCACCAGCGGGCACGAGCTGCGGAAGCGGTCGCGTTTGCAACAGCGCCGGCGTGTGCGCCGATTGCTTGGCGAGAGCGGTTTGCGAGCCGGCGCTCGAGTGCCAGATCAAATTGGTCGATTGCAGTCGCGGACCACAGTGTCTGCTCGCATCAAATCGGCCGGCAGGCACTCCGTGTAGCGGGGGCATCTGTACGGGCAATGGAGCGTGCGCACAACCCATCACTGCAACGACGATTCACAACGACGGAACGCACGCATGCGCTGTGATGACCGACGGCTCGCTGGTCTGCTGGGGTGACAATTCCTCGGGCGAACTTGGCGTTGGCGACGGATCTTTTCCGTATGCAACAAAGTACACGGTCGCCGGACTCGCGAACGTCGTGGAAGTTGCTACCACCGAACAACGCACGTGCGCGCGCACGATGAGCGGCGAGGTCTATTGCTGGGGCCGCAACTTTGTGGGGGAGATTGGCAACGGTACAACCACGCCAAGCTCGACTCCAGTTCACGTCACGCTTCCAAGTCCCGCGATTAGCATCTCCGTCACGCAAGGAAATACGTGCGCTGTATTGAACACCGGCAGCGTCCGTTGCTGGGGCATTGGCTATGCGGGAGTCATCGGCAATGGCGCGACGATGGATGCGCTTGTGCCCACGCCTGTAACCGGACTAACGGATGCGCTGCGCGTCTACCTAAGTCCGGAGTTGGCATGCGCGCTGCGCACGAATGGACACGTCTCGTGCTGGGGCGCAGGTGGCGTGGGCAATGGAACTTCCGCCTCGACGACGCCAGTCGAAGTATCGGGCCTTGACCAAGTGATCGACGTCTCACTCACGCCCGACTTCTCCGGCGCGTGCGCAGTTCGTACCGGTGGCGAAGTTTGGTGTTGGGGCAACTCCGCTAGTGAAGTTGCGCTGCCCTTCGCCGACGCGGTCGATATCGAGCTGAGCAGTTCGTTTAACTGCATCCGAAGGTCAAGCGGCTCCGTGTGGTGCGCGGGTAATAATTACAACGGCCAGCTGGGCCGCGGACCCATCATGGCGGAGCCTGCAAACCCATACGGTCCGGTCACTGGGCTTGGCGCGGTCACCCAGATAAGCCAACGCGGTTGCGCGCGCGTGTCGACGTCGACCTGGTATTGTTGGGGCAACAACTACAACGGGCAGCTTGGTAACGGCACCTCGGGCGACTCGTACAACGTTCCGGTGCTCGTCGAAGCGCCCTGATTCCGTTCGGGTTCTAGAATCGGAGTCGCGTGCGGGGCCGAGTCAGTCTGAGTCAGCCGACGTTATCTTTTCGTACGCCTGCAGTTCGGCGTATACGCCGCCAAGATCCACGCGCTCGTGATGCACAGCGGTCATTCCGAAGCTTGTAAGCAACTCGGCGGTGCGAGCAGGCTGCGGCGAAAGCCACACGAGCCGGCCGTTTGGCGCGAGCATGCGAGCGGCGTGAGCGAGAAAATCCTCAAGCATCGGCCCAAGCGTGCTGTCGCGGGTGATGCGACGCCCCAGGGGAGGGTTGGTGAGAATGAGCGTCGGAGCTTGCGGCAGACGCAAGTTGCGCGCGTCGCCAACGATGAGCTCGATGTTGCTCGTGCCTGCACGTTTGACGGTGGCTTTGGCAATCTCTATCGCGCTCGCCTCGTTGTCGGATCCATACATCATCTTGTAGGGGCCGAGTTTCGCGCGTTCGATGAGCTCGGTTGCGCCGCCTGCGAAAGGATCCCAGACGACGTCGTCTTCACGCACGCCTCCGACCCAAGCGAGAGCCGCGGCGACCGTCGGGTGCGAAGCCGCCTCGACACGCTCGTCGATGTAGTCGAATCGTGTATCTACGAGCGCTTTGGGCCAGAGCGAGATCTGAACGCCCCGCACATCGGCTTCAATTTCAGCAGTCCAAGGCGTGTCGCGCGTGTCGTTGATGAGGGACGGGGCCCGCTTGGCGACGAGCTCGGCGATGCGAAAGGTCGAAGCGCGTTTGTGACCGGCGCCAATCCACTCGATGCGATAGCGAATGGGGCCGTCGGAGAAGGTTTCGAAAATCTCGACCGCTTCTTTGGACGTAAGCAACTGCGCGACTGTGGTTTCGACGGATTCCCCGCCACGCTGGCGCAAGGGGAGGGGCAATGAGAAGTACGTTGGCGTGCGCAGCGCTATCGCTGTGCGGAGGGGCCCCCGCAAATAGCCGTGCACCTCGCCCGGGCCTTTTACCTTTCCGCTGAAAACCTTCTCCGCTTCCTCTGCCACGATGTGCTCGAAGCCTGGCTTGCAATGAAAGATGATTCGTTGATCGTGGCGCAACGCAACGTCTTCGCGAATGCGCGTGCTCTCGGTGCGAACCGTGTCGCGACGAATCTTGATAAGGGATTCGCGGGCAATACGGATTAGCTCGGGATCATTGGACACGTTCTCAAGCACGGCTGCGGCCTTCTCGCCTCCAAGAACACCGAAGGCGCGCGCGATCGATCGGCGGGTGGGCAAATCCTCGTGCGTCTCATACGCCCGCAGTAGCGCGCTTTCGTGTTCACGATTCGCGCTCTTTCCAAGGCCCTGCACCGCGGCACGCCGAGTTGGACCGTCGTCGTCCTTCAAGAGCGGAAGAAGTGCGCCGACTGCGGCCGTGCCGAGCGCCTCGTCAGCCGCAAAGCGCGCGACAACCTTGGCAAGGCGTCCTCGCACAGGTGCACGCGCTCCTTCCAACTGCGTGATCGCTTGGGTGAGCGAGGCCTCGCCAAGCACGACCAATGCGTCTTCGGCATGCTCGGCGTCGTCGGCGCTCGTGAGCAAGGCGAAGAGCTCCTTCGCGTCGGCGACTCGAGGCGTGAAGCCCTTCTCTCGAATCGCTGAGCGCAGATCGAAATCCGCTCCTCGTTTTGCAGTCATAGTTTGTGGAGGCTCGTCAGGTTACTTGCGGTGAACTATCTCAACGTCGCCCAGGCGGGCGTTATATCTAGGTGGAGGCCTTCGGTGCTCTGGCGGCGGACTTTTGCGCTTTCGCTCTTCTTTCGACTGGCCAAGGCGCGCTCCTTTACGGATAGATGCGGTAGCTCGTAGTCTTTCTGCGCGGCTTTCGCAACTGGGAATCGGGTGACCATGGAATATCGCAATCTCGGTAAGAGTGGCTTGAAGGTCTCGAGCATCTGTTTGGGCGCGATGACGTTCGGCGAGCCCGATGCCAAGTCCTTCATGCATGGAATTTCGGCCGACGAGAAGACCGCATTCGCGATGATGGACCGTGCGTTCGAGGCGGGCGTGAACTTCATCGACACAGCGGACGTCTACGGCAACGACGGCCTCTCCGAGCGCATCACCGGCCAGTGGATCGCCAAGAACAAAAAACGCGATCAGTTGGTGCTCGCGACGAAGTTTCGTTTCCGTATGGACGCGACGCCGAACGGAACTGGCGCGTCGCGCTATCACATCATGCAGGCAGTTGAAGGAAGTCTGCGTCGTTTGCAAACGGATCACATCGACCTCTACCAAATCCATATGCAGGACTACGACACCCCGGAGCAAGAGACGCTGCGCGCGCTCGATGACCTCGTGCGGCAGGGTAAGGTCCGCTACGTTGGCGCGAGCAACTACGCGGCATACCGTCTTGTCGACAGCCTCTGGACGAGCCGTGCCGAGCACCTCCATTCGTTCATCACGCTGCAAGCGCACTACAACCTCGTCACGCGTGAGCTCGAGCGTGAGCTTGTACCCGCATGCGAGAAGTTCGGTTTGGGAATTCTCCCTTGGTCACCGTTGGCAGGCGGCTTTCTGTCGGGGAAGTATCGCCGCGGTCAGCCTCCGACCGACGGTTCGCGCTACGCAAAGTGGAAAGAGCGGCTGGACGGGTTTGACAACGAACGCAACTGGAAGACGCTCGACGCGGTCGAGAGCGTGGCCAAGGAGCTGAACAGCACCATGCCAGCCGTGGCCCTCGCGTGGCTCTTGAACAAACCGTCCGTGAGCTCAGTGATCATCGGCGCGCGCAGCGTCAGCCAACTCAACGAGAATCTTGCGGGGGCCGAGCTCAAATTGCCCGAAGCTGCGATGAAGCTCCTCGACGAGGCGAGCGCATTTTCGCTCGGATACCCGTACGAGTTCATTCGTAACATTCAGAAGAAGTGGTGAGTCGCGCCGCACTCGCGCTTGCGCTCTCGCTAGCGACGGCAGGCATCGCGCTCGCCCAGGATGTGTCGGCAGTCATTCCGGTCGTCGGCACACAGATTGCGATCGAGGATCCAAGCTCGCACGCACTCGACCATTTCTACAATGCTCTGCGCGGGAGCAGTCCGGCCTCGCCGCCGGTGCGCGTTCTTATTCTGGGCGACTCACACACGGCGGGCGATTCGTTTCCCGGCGAGATCCGCCGCGCGCTTCAAATGCAGTTCGGAAATGGCGGCGTTGGCTTTTTCTTCCCGGTCCGTCCGTGGCGCTACTACCAAGTACCATTCAGCGGGGCTACGCAGAGCAGCGGATGGACGGCGCAACGAATCACGATGCAGGATCGCGTGCCTTTGCCTCTGGGTCTCGCGGGAATGGCGGTCAGCTCCATCGATTCCGCGGAAGTCGCCACCCTCAATTTTTCGGACCCTGCGGCGACGACGCATTTGGAGGTCTGGTCCTACGCTGAGCCAGGCGGCGGCTCATTCGACATCACGGCCACAACGAGCGCGAGCGAATGCGGTGAATGCGCGCCCACCACCATCCATGTGAGTGCCGCAGCTGCGATTCCTCATTTGGTAGTTACGAACGTTAACGCGGCGCGGATCTCGCAACTTACGTTGCGGACGAGCGCTGCGGGAACGGTTCGAATCTTTGGCGTGGTCGCAGAACGTGGCGCGGGCGGAGTTGTGGTGGACGCTCTTGGCATCAACGGCGCGCGCGTCGGTGCACAGCTTCTATGGCAGGAATCCGTGTTCCAAGAAAGCCTGCAGCGTCGCGCGCCATCACTGGTCGTCTTTCAGTACGGCACGAACGAAGCGGGCGACGATCAGACGATCGAGCGATACGAGGTCAGTATGCGCACCGCCATCGCGCGCGTGCGCCGCGCCGTGCCGAACGCTTCGTGCGTACTCGTGGGTCCGACGGATCGGCCGCAGCGCGTCGCGCGAAACACCTACGAAGATCGGCCCCGCACCGCGTTGATCATCGAAGCGCAGCGCCGGATCGCGCGCGCGCTGGGTTGCGGCTTTTTCGACACCGTTGCATTTCAAGGCGGGCCACTATCCACCGCGACGTGGGCGACGATGACCCCGCCGCTTGCGCACTCGGATCGCGTCCATCTAACGCGCCTCGGCTACATCCGGTGGGCCGAAGTGTTCACCACAGCCCTCCTCGAGCGCTTTCAACGCTAGCCCCCTTGCGGAACTAGCGCGCACGTTCAGCGATGACGGCGACGATGACCGCCTGCGCGCCCCGTTCGTCAAGGCCGCAGATCGCCGAGAGGTGTTCTTCCCAATCGCCAAAGCCAATGGCGATCAAGTCTCCGCGTGTGACGGGGAACCGGCACTTTCCGCGGTGGAGAGCGCGCAGCAGTTTCTTGAGGGTTTCGGTGTCGACACCGGTGAGTCCTCGTGAACCAAACTTGGGAAGTGACTTGCTCTGCATAGGCTTGATTCTGGTAAGGTTGCGCCTTCCGTGTTCGAAATCAACGCGCGCCAGAAACTATACATCGTCCTCACGTGCATTTTCGTGACGTCGTTGCTTACGGCCGACATCGTTGCCGGTAAGTACTTTCAAATCGGTGGGCTGAGCATTTCTGTCGGCGTGATTCCCTTTCCGATCGCGTTTTTGCTGACGGACATCGTGAATGAATACTACGGACGCAAAGGTGCGCGCTTTCTGACTGCTGTTGGCATGGCGATGATTGTCTTTGCGTTCGCCATCATCATGTTGGCTCGTGCCCTGCCGGTTTCCGATATTTCGCCCGTGCCCCAGCAGGCGATCGATGCGGTCTTTGGCCTCTCGGCGCGCCTCTTCGGCGCCTCGCTCTTGGCTTACCTCATCAGCCAGTTCGTCGACATCTATTCGTTCCACTTCGCCAAGAAGATCACCAATAGCCGCCACTTGTGGCTCAGGGCCCTTGGCTCGACGGTTCTCTCGCAAGTGGTAGATACGGTGTTCGTTACCTTCGGCTCGCTCCTGGGGACCGTGCCGGTTGGGAAGATTTTGGTGATCACTCTTTGGAGCTATCTCTACAAGGTTTCCGTCGCGGCCGTGCTAACCCCGCTTTGTTACCTTGCGCATGACATCATTACGGACCGTCTCGGTATCGAACCGGCTTCGGTTGACGAGGGAGTTACAGAATGACGCGTAGCTTTTTTTCTCGGGCGGCGCTCTCGTTGATGGTGACGCTCTTCGCGGCCGCCTGCTCCAATGACGAGCCCATGGTCGGTGTGGACGGGGGGCCACCAGATCTTGGACCCCCGATCACCGATATGAACGTCGCCGACCGTGCAGCGCCGATGGACTTGGGTTTCGACATGGCGCTTGTGGATTTTGGACGCGACTTGAGCGAGGTCGATGCGGCGGAGGATCCGTGTCATGGCGCATGCGCGGCGTTTGAGACTTGCTGTGTGGAGGGTCTGCTAGGCCACTGCGAATCACTCGAAGATGGCGGCGTCTGCCCCATGCCCGACCTCTCCGTCGTGCCGGAGACTGTGATGAGTACTCTCTCTGTTCAATGGGAGTACATCGAGCCAGGGGACTGCTCGATCGTCGAAGGTTGCGTCGCCGCTCCAGGCTGGCGCCGCTTGATGCGCTTCGCTACGCAAACGCCCAACATCGGCAACGCCGATATGCGTATTGGAATGCCAAGTCTCGACGATCCGCATTTCGAGTACTCGACGTGTCATCGTCACTATCACTTCGTTGGTTACGCGGACTACCAATTGAACAACGGTGAAGGCGTCGAAGTGGGCCACGGCCACAAGCAGGCCTTCTGTCTTTTGGACAGCGAGCGCTACGTGGATGATCCGGCGGTTTCGCGCAGCCAGCGCTACACATGCGACGATCAAGGCATTCAAGCGGGCTGGAGCGATGTATATACCGCGAATCTCGATTGCCAGTGGGTAGACGTCACCGACGTTGCTCCCGGCGAATACTCGCTCCGGGTCAGCATCAACTACGAGCGCATCATCGCCGAGAGTAACTTTGACAACAACGTCGCCGACGTTCCGGTTGTGATTCCCGTGGACGAAGCGATAACTCCGCTTGAGCCGTGCAGCGAATCGCGCGAAGGCCTCGGACGCGAGTGCGGCTGGGTTGTCGCGAGTAACGGGGCCTGCGTTGCAGGCACGACACTGCAAGTCGGTTGTGGCGCGCGCTGCGATCTCGGCACCTGCTCGGGCGATCCAATCATGCGCGTCTGCGCTGGCTCTGCTGCGTGCGGGGCGCGCGAGGCGCTTCGTTGGGACGACGACACCTGCGGACGGCAATGCCCTTCGACTTCGTTTACGTGCCCCGAATCGGGAACGTACACGGTGATGACTGCGCCCTACCGCTCCGCGGACTCGTACAGCTGCATCGTCGCGAGCAACAGCACGCCGTAGCGTCGCCGATATGCGCCTTTCTACCGCTTCGCGCGGCGGTGGGCGATAGTCGCCACGACGATGAAAGGCAGCTTCCGCATGGCAAATTTGAGTTTTGTATTCCTCATGGTCTTTGCGGGAGTGTGCGTTGCCTTTCAATCGCCGATCAACAGCGCTCTCGCCAAAGCGAGCGGATCCTTTCAAGCATCATTCATCTCATTTGCCGGCGGCGCGCTTCTCTCACTCGTGATGGTCTTCGTGGCCGGCAACGGCTCGCTCCGGGGGGTCTTGCACGCGCCGTGGTGGCAATGGAGCGGCGGCGCATTCGGCATCATCTTCATTGTGAGTGTGATCCTCTCTGTGCCGCGCATCGGAGTGAGCACCATGATGGTAGCCGGGCTCGCCGGCCAACTCGCCGCAGCGCTCGCCATCGATCAGTTTGGATGGTTTGGGACGACGCCGCGCCCAATCGATTGGCAGCGCGTCGTTGCGATTTTGCTATTCGTGATAGCCCTCGCGCTCTTGTGGCAGCCGGCGCGCCCGAGCACGCTCTGAGCAGCCGTAGCTTAAAGAAAAAGAGCGCCGACGAATCAGCGCTCTCTTCACGACTGTAGAAAGTTCAGTCTATTGGTAGGTGAGCTGGATGCCCGCGCCGGCAACCGTCACGTCGCGCTGCTCGAGCAGCTCATTGTGCTGGCAATCCTGAAGCTGGATATCCCAGTTTCCCGGATCGACCGACCAGCCACGCGATGCGCCTGGACCGACCGTCTCCGTTGCACCAAGACGGTCTGGACCCCAGTTCGAGTCGCTGCTTGGGGAGATGTGAATGTAGCAAATCGTATTGCTGCTTTGATTCGCGACAACGATGGCCGAACTTCCCGAACCACCCGATGTCTGCACGGGGCCGCTGACCGGCGTAGCGTTTGCGGGACCCGAGCGAACGACGCAACCCGACAACGCCACTGCACTCATCATCAACACCGCACTCAATGTCTTCATCATTCTGGATTCTCCTAGTTCCTAGTCCCCAACCACGCGCAAGCCGTCTCTTGGCGACGCATTGCAAAATCTAGAGGCTCGCGTCCGCGTCCCCGCCTTCGACGCTACCATCGTCTGCGGATTCATTGGCATCAACATTTGAAATGCCGCCGTCGTTATAGAACGGCACCGTTGCGCCGCCGGGCCCGCACGTTTCACTACAAGAATCTACAGCGTCGCAGTCAGTCGCGACCAAATAGCAGGCCAAAACGCGCGCGGACGCCGGCACGTTTTGGGTAGCGTCTTCGCACTGGGCGGCACAGTCCACGGTGTCCGTACCCACCTGGCAATGCAGTGCGAAAAGATGTTCGCACACCTGCATGCAACTCGCGGTCGCAGTGACTGGCGCTGCACACTCGGTCGCGGCGTCGTCCTTGCAAGCGCTGCTCGCCATGGCAAAAAGTACGCACGCGCCCATCGTGAGGAGGGCGCGCATCAGTTTACGTCTCCGCTGTAGCCGAGCGAGAACGTGAGCTCATTGTTCGATTGGTACCCTACGGTCGAGCCGCCCGAGTCGACAAAGAGCTGCCAGATGCGGCCGTAGTTCATGAGCAAATAGAATGAGTCCGAGAAGTCCCAGCGCACAAGAACTTTCACGAGAGTGTTGTTGAGCTGAAAGATGTCACGCAACAGGTTCCAGTTCTGACGCGAATAGAGAGCGGTGACGTCGAAGTTACCGCCGATGCGATGCAAGCCGAGAGAGACCAGAAACTGCCCGTCGTTGCCGCGCCCTACGTTGTCTGCGATGTAAACGCGACCATTTGCAACGACTCGACGCTCCGCGCCTTCGCCCGCATAGACTTCGCTCTCGAGCGCCATGTAGTAGCCCGCATCCCATTCTCCCCTGGGAAGCGAGTCCAAGTATTGCTGCTTCGTTACAATCGTGTCGCCGACGCCTTCCGACGCAGCGGACGACTGAGCAGTGAGGTTGAACTGCTGACGCTGAATGAAATAGTAGCTGTCGAAGTAGTTGGGAATGTAGTTGCGCGCGACGTAGCGGAACTCGCCCACTCCGCGCCATGACCAAAGCCCGTCGGGGTGCTTGTAGATGAAGAGCGCTTGCGCGTGCGTTCCGGCACCATGATTTAGGATGTAATTCGTGTCGGCGTGTAGCTCAAAGTTGATCTGGTCGCCGAGGATGTAGCGCCACTGCAGATCGGCACCCACGACCGTGACCGGATTCTGAGAATAGAGCAGGTTGTCGTGCCCGTCCGTGAGCGGTCGACCGAGCGCGGTGAGCACTCGCTGTGGAGCGCCGACGTCACTCGCCGCGGTGAGTTGCACGTGAATGCGATTGCTCTCCTCGTAAAGCTGCTCCGTTGCCTCCTGCTCGTACGCGAATGGTTGCAGGGAGAGGGTGCCGCCGATGAGGTTTGGGTTGGTCACGTTGTCCACAATGAAATGGCCGGACACGAATTCATGGAGCTGAAAGTCTGTGACCAGAGCGCTTTGAAAATGGTTGGGATCGAGGGTGTTCGAAAAGCCATTCAGGATCGTCCCGTGCCCTAGAGTAAAATCCTGGACAGGCGCAAGGCGTGTCGAGACGTAGTAATCGTCTTTAACGACGCGCCATGGGCGACACTGACCGCGCTCGCGTTGAAAGCTACCTTCGTTGCTCCAATCGATGCGGACGCATTGGCCAAGACGGAAGAAGTCAGAAGCTTCGTCCCAGTCTTGCTCGCGCAGGGTCCAGTTGGTCATGTGAAAGCGCAGCGGAGCTCGAAACGCCATTTGAAAGAGATTGAGGCGTATGTCGGCTGCTACGGTGGGGGCGAGATAGGTAATGTGATCGAGGCTCGCAAATCCGATCTCGGCACCCATGTCGACATCGTAAGTCTCGCCGTTGTCGAAATCGTCATCCGCCGCCGCCAAATTCACTGACGGACCACGCGACGCATGCCAAATGCTCTGGCCCATGACGGAGCCTGGAACGAGCCACGACATCGCCACACACGAGAGCCACCCCAGTCGCTTGTACATTCGCGCCCCAGGATACTTCGGAGAATATTGCGGCCTCAACATATTGAACGTAGTAGATTGACGAAAGAGGGAGCGCCGATGAGTAGAGTGGGGCCTGCATGGATGCTCGGAACTCTCGCTCTCGCGAGTGCTATCGCCGCATGCGGCGACGGCGTGCCCCCCGGTTTACGCGCCGATGGCGGCATGCCGATTGATTTGGGCGAGCCGCCCGACATGCAGCGCGACGACGCCGGCCTGGGCGACTTGGGAGTGCCTTCGGACGGCGGGATGACCTATTGCGGCCGCGTGGGCGCGGTGCATGACCTCGCGCACTTTGCCTTGCCAAAGACCCGCTTTGCGGACGTCGTCGCGGGCACGAACACGATCGATGCGCTCTTCGTGGCGGCTCGTGAGGAGGGCGACGTGGTGGTGCGTCAAGCGTTTGCGACGAGCGACGGGGCACTCTCGGGAGCCGAGCACGCAATCTCTGAGCCGGGCTTCGGCACAATCTACGTACCGCGCGCTGCGTCGTCACCGTTTGCAGGCCTCGCCAGCTACGACAGCTTCGCAACGGGCACGACGCGCACCACGACCATTCGTTCAATGGCCGTCGACGGCAGTGCGCTGGGCGATGAGCGCATCGTTTCGGATCGCGAGTTTCCGAGCTTGCGCTCGCAAGTGGCGGCGTTGTCAGGCGGAGGCTTTGCCCTCGCGTGGACAGAAGCCGAGTTGCAGATCTTTGAAGACGGCACGCCGGTTTATGTGGATACGCACCTTCGTTACATCCACGTCGACGAAGCCGGAGTCGTGGACGAGAGCGCGACGGTGATTCCGACGGATGCGCCGATCCGTGGCTTCACCTTGGCGCGCGGTGGTGACGACTCGGCGCTCGTCTACGTGCTCGACCGTTCTGCAACCAGCGGCCGCGCTCAATCAGTTTACGTTCGACCGATCAACGCCGACGGAACTGTGGCTACCGCCTCGATAGAGCTCGCGGGTGATCACACGATCATCGATGAGATTTCTGCGATACGCGTGACAGGCAACACCGTCATCGCGTGGACCGAAGTGACGGCCAGCTTGCGATCCGACATCCACGTGCAGCGCGTAACGGACGAGGGAACGCTTGCAGTCGAACGCGTCGTCACGCGCGGCACTGAGCAAGGCGGCTCGCCTGCACTCTCGCTCTTTGGCGCGTTTCACCTGGGCCTTGTCTATGTTGGCGGGCCATCAGGGCAACACACACTTCGGTTTCTTGAGCTCGAGATAGACGAGCTTCCGAAAGAAGCGGCCGTGACTATCGCCGACACGGATATGAACGGGCCGGCTACCATCGGCATCGGCATTAGCGAAGACCGAACCACGTTGGGGGTCGCGTGGACGCAAACTGGCGCTAGCGGAAACGACGCCCATTTCGCATTGGTGGGTTGCAGCGTCGCGGGCGAACCGACCGACGGCGGCTGGTGCGAACCAGATGGGGGCATGTAGGCGAATGCGCAAGATCGCCTGCAAACAATGCGTAGTGCCGCTAGAAAGTGCCTGCTTTTTTGCCCAAAACGAACCTAGACGCTCAAGATCACGGGGACTTTCACTCGGGAGCTTCCGGAACGTCCCTTGCAGCGTGGGTGACGGGCGCGAGGGAAGCCAAGCTCTTCATTCGTCAGAAGGAACGTGCGGGAATGACGCGTAGGTGGATGCAAGGCTGGGCGGTGTCGGCAGGCGCATGTTGCATGGCGCTGCTCGCTGGCTGCTTTGGTCCTGAGGCAAATACCTCTGCGGATGCCGGTACAGACTCAGGCGGCGATGCCGGTTCCATCGTGTTCGAAGCGGGCTGCGTGGATGTCGACGGCGACACCTTCGGCCTTCGCTGCCCGGCTGGCCCCGACTGCGATGACACGGACGCGCGCACCCATTTGGAATGCGGCGGCAGCAATGTCGGCACTGAGGGCGCGTGCGATGTTGCGTCCACGGAAGCGGTTGATTGCTATGGAGCGCCGTCGCTGCTCGACAGTGGCGACACTCTCTGTTCGCGAGGCACGCGTTTTTGCGTCGGCGGTCGTTGGACGCATTGTTCGTCTGACAGTGAGTTCACACTCGAGGGTAATCACCTTCTGCCACTCGTGAGCACGGGCCCCAACGCATGCAGCCCCTGCGATCCTCTCTGCGGCTTGTCGACAGACTACCCAGACGCGACCGGCCTCACCACCACAAACTCCTCGGGTGTTGTGTACGATCCGATCGACGGCGGCATCACACTTCCGTCCATGATGGGCATGACGCTTGAAGATATGGACGGCGATGGCGTTCCCGATATGTGGGATGCATACCCGACGGATCCATTGCTCGACGGCTATCACGATGCGACGCCGCCACAGATTTTCCACTTGCTACCCTATATGGGCATGCCCGTTTACGACCCGCTCAACATTCAAGTCACGGTCAACACCGTCGACATTTACGTTTTATTCGACAACACAGGCTCGATGAATCAAGAGCGCGCAAACCTGGTGACGACGATTGGTTGCGCTGCGGGTGATGTTGGTTGCCCAGTGGCGGGCGGCATCATTCAGCAGATACGCGCAGCAATTCCCGATGCGTGGTTTGGCCTGGGTTGGTTCCAGGATTTCCCCGTGAGCCCGTACGGTCTGCCGCCGGGCGATCCGCTAAATCCGCAAGACGCGCCCTTCGTTCACGTCCAGGACGTCACGGCGAGCACCGCCGCAACACAAGCGGCGGTCGCCACACTCACCACCAATCCCGGATCGGGTGCTGATGGTCCGGAGGCGATTCCGCCTGCGCTTTATTCGATCGCGACAGGCGCGGCCGTCACCCACGGAGTCGTGCCGATTACAGATTTCCCGGCGCATAGCACGGCGTGTTCGGTGCCCGGCGGCATCGGCTATCCATGCTTCCGTCCCGGGTCCACTCCGATCCTCTTGGTCTTCACCGATTCACCCATGCACAACGGCCCTGTGCTTCCGTCGGTGTCGTCCTCGAACTACAACGCAAGCATAGCCACGCGTACGTACACGCAGGCCCGCGACGCACTCATTGGTATCGGCGCGAAGCTTGTAACGATTTGGTCCGGCAACGATGCGTGCTCCGAGTACGGCTGCAACCAATCGACTGACAAAGGCTGGCGCGAGCCTTCGTATTGCGAAGGCTGCGCCACCGCAACGACGTCGTGCACATGCCCTGCGACGGTGCCCTACCTATGCGGAACCGGCGTGCCCGCACCACCGCGCACGGGTCCAACGGCGTGCGCGCCGGTGACGCGCTCTTGCAACACCTGCGGCCCGAATTGCGGCTGCAATCCGTCGAGCGGCAACGGTTGCATCAGCTGCAGCTTCACGGAATGCACGTGCTACAAGCCCCCGAACACGTGCACGCCGGCAACGCCCGGCGCTGTGTGCACGGCAGGTACAAGTTATGGGACGCTTTGCATGCCGCAGGTTCCTGCGGTGGCGCATCCGCTCACGTGTAGCCCTGCGATGTACACGGCGTGCCCGCCCGGCGCCGCCTCGCCGTGCACGTCGTACAACACTGGCCTCAATGTGATGGCACACGCCCCGCCGATCACTCTTTCGCCAAGCGACCTCTATCGCCATTGCACGAATCGATCGACGACGCAGTGCGTGGTCTGGTCGGCGAATTCGGGCGGCGTGCAATGGCGTCAACTCGGCGTCGATACAGATTCGGTCGATCCAATGACGCTTCAGCCTGTTTACACGCAGATTGCCGCTAACGGCGGCACGAGCGGGACGTTCGCGACATCGGTCGTCGATTCGATTCAGCAGCTTGCTGGCTATTTGCGCCAGGACATCACCGTCGTCGTGCACGATGATCCCGCGACGCCGGCTGTGGATGAGCGCCTTTTCGTCGCGAACATTGTACCGGTCCCGAGCGCTGAGACGGCGATGCGCTGTACGGGCACGGTCGCGTCGCCTGCGAAATTCATCCAGTGCTTGCCTGGCACGAACGCGCAGTTCCAGATCACCTTCCAGAACAACATCGTGATGCCAATGATTCTTGCCGCGCAGGAGTTCAACTTCACGATCGAAGTCGTCGCAAACGGCACGAGCAGTCTCTCGAGCACGCCCGTGCGCATTGTAGTCCCGCCGAGCGGAAACGTTTTCGCCCCAACCGGTTACTACCAGCGCGACTACGACAGCACGACCATTTGTCATGGCACGGAGCGTCCGAACTGGCAGAGCTTCAGTTGGAGTCCCGGTGCACAGCCAGCCGGCACGAACATCACGTTTGAGTTCTATACGGCCGAATCGATTGCTGACCTAGACACCGCGACTGCGGTCTCGGTTGTCACCCCACCTTCGACCTCGCCGATCAATGTGAGCAGCCTGCTAACCGCTGCGATGGAGGCGTCGCAGCTTCCGTATTTGCGCGTGCGAGCCGTGCTCAACGCAGACTCGATGCATCTCTCGGCGCCCTTGCTGAGCGGCTTCGAGATGACGTTTACGTGCTCGCCCGGCGAATAGTCCGAATCGCGTGAAAGATCGCTTCGTGCGTCGCGGGCGACGGAAGATCTACGCGCGTTGGTGAGGCACCGAACGCGGCTATCGCATCGCGAATGGCCTCGCGCGCGGAGATGGCCAACATCAACGGCGGCTCGCCAACGGCCTTGCTGCCATGAACCGTATCGGCTTGCGCGGCCTTCGGAAGCAACGCGACGCGAAAATCAATCGGCGCATCGCTGATGGCGGGGATCTGGTAGGTGCTGGCCGAGTGAGCCAGGAGCTTGCCTTTGTCATCCCACTTCAGCTCTTCACCGGTGAGCCAGCCCAAGCCCTGCACGTACGCACCTTCAACCTGACCCCGATCAATGCCGATGTTCAAGCTCTCGCCGACGTCTTGCAAAATGTCCGTGCGCAGGATGCGCTTCATGCCACTGGCGCCGTCGACTTCGACTTCGGTCACAGCGGTTCCGTACGCAAAGTAGTGGAAAGGTTTGCCGCGACCTTTTTGCGCGTCGTAGTGCAGATCCGGAGTGCGATAGAACCCCGTCGTTGAGAGACTCACCTGCCGGAGGTAGGCCGCTTCAACCAATCGCTCAAAAGGCACGAACTTCGCAGCGTCGTGCTCAACGAACACGCGACCGGCTTTGAAACGAAGTGACTCCTTGTCGATTGTGACGCCGTGTTCTCTACTGAGGAGCGCAGCAGCGACGTCGGACAGACGTGCGCGCAACGTGTCGCACGCGTTTTTCACCGCTGCGCCGTTGAGATCGGCGCCGCTCGATGCTGCGGTGGGCGACGTGTTAGGCACTTTGTCCGTGCGAGTCTTCATGACGCGCACTTTCTCCGCCGAAACACCGAGCTCGCGCATCGTGATGCCGAGGACTTTGGTGTAAAGGCCTTGGCCCATTTCTGTTCCGCCGTGATTCACCTGAACCGTGCCGTCACAGTAAATAAGCACCAACGCGCCCGCTTGGTTCAAGAACGAGGCGGTGAAGGAGATTCCAAATTTGACCGGCGTCATCGCGATGCCGCGTTTGATGTTGGCGCTCTTCTGGTTGAATGCCTTGATCTCTTTGCGACGAGCATCAAGCTCCGATGCGCGTTTGAGCTCACCCCACATAAACTCAATGCGGTTGTCGCCAACGTCCTGGCCGTAGTGTGTGGTGCGAGACTCACCTTCTCCCCGGTAGAGGTTTCGTTCGCGAACAACTTCCGGCGCAAGCCCAAGAGCGCGCGCGATGCGGTCCATCACCTCTTCAATGACAACCATTCCTTGTGGGCCGCCGAAGCCGCGGAACGCGGTGTGCGAGACCACATTGGTCTTCGCAACGCGCCCTTGCACTTCGAGGTTCGGAATAAAGTAGCTATTGTCGATGTGAAAAAGTGCACGATCCAAAATCGACGCTGAAAGGTCGAGGGCCCAGCCACCGTCGGATACGAGCGTGGCCTTGAGCGCTTGGATGTGACCTTCGCTATCGAACGAGGCCTCGTAGTCGGCGAGGAACGGGTGGCGCTTTCCCGTGAGCATCATATCGAGGTCACGATCGAGCATCACGCGAACAGGTTTGCCGAGCTTCCACGTGGCGAGGGCCGCGAGCGCAGCGAAGGCATTGCCTTGCGTTTCCTTTCCGCCGAAGCCGCCGCCCATGCGCGGTGCCTCAACCACGACGCGCGAACGCGGGATATGCAGCACGTGCGAGACGACTGCTTGGATTTCCGATGGATGCTGTGTGGAGGAAGAGACAAAGACATCGCCGTCATCTCCCCGCTCGGCAAACGCTGCGTGGGTTTCGAGGTAGAAATGCTCTTGCCCGCCAATCTCGATGCGTCCATCAACACGGTGCGCTGCCGACTGCAGCGCCCGAGCGACGTCACCGCGGCGAATGGTATGGGGCTCCGTATGGAAGCTCGAATGCTCAATCGCGGTTTCGATGGAGAGAATTGCATCGAGCGGTTCGTACTCGACGACGATTGCGGCGGACGCCAAACGTGCAGCTTCATACGTGGCGGCGATGACGACCGCGATCATCTGGCCGTGAAAAACGATCTCTTTGTCGGCAAGAAGCACTTCGTCTTTGCGAATCGCGCCGACGTCGTTCACACCGGGGATGTCGCTCGCCGTGAGGACCAGCGCAACGCCAGGCATGCTTCTGGCGCGGCTCACATCTAGCTTTAGAATGCGAGCTCGGGCGTGCGGGGAACACAGCGGCCACATCTCGAGCATCTCGCGACGTTGCGCCTGATCGTCGACGTACTGTGCGGCGCCGGTGACGTGGGAGATGGCGCTCTCGTGCACGAGTAAATGCGAGTCCGGCACATCGCGCCTGCCGCCGTCGAAGGCGCCCGGGCTCTCGTAACCCAGCGGTAGGTCCTGGCTCGCGCTGCTCTCGCCCCGGAAGAACTTCTCGAAGAGACTGACCACGAGCTCTTGCCGATACTCTTTGCCGCTTCGCACGTCGCTGAGCGGCGCGAACTCCGTTGCAAGGATTTCGCACGCTGCGCGTAAAGTTTCTTCGTTCCAGGGATTTCCAACCAGGGCTCCCTCGGTTCGCGTCGCGCGCGCCGGGGTTGCGGCTACGCCGCCGTAGGCGAGTCGTGCGCTCGTGATCATGTGGCTTGCATCGGTTTCGATGCAAAATGCTGCGGCGGTGATGCTGATGTCGAGCTCGCGTCGTTTACTCACCTTGTACGACTCGATGCGGCGCGTGATGCCGGCGTGGGCCACCGGATCTGGAATCAAGATCGTGCGCACGATCTCGTTTGGTGCCATCACGGTTTTTCGATAGCCCGTGAAAAAGTCGTGCAGTAGCACCGTGCGCTCGCCGGTGACCGACGCGAGCACCACGCTCGCATCAAGCGCCAGAAGGACCGGAGCCATGTCGCCGATTGGCGAAGCCGTGACAAGGTTTCCCGCAAGCGTGGCGCGGTTGCGGATCTGCCGCGACGCGAAGACGAGCAGCATCTTGTCGATGGCCGGAATCGCCCCGGCAAGTGCCTCTTCGAGCTCCGTAAGAGTCGATGCGCCGCCAACGTGGAAGACGCCATCGACTTTGCGAATGCGTCGCAGTTCGCTCACCCCCTCGATTGAAATCAAAAAGGGGAAACTCTGAAACTTCTTGTTGAGATAGACGCCGATCTCCGTCGCGCCGGCCACGAGCCAGGCGTCGGGATGCTGATCGCGCAATGTGAGCAAATCCTTCAAGGTCTTCGGGCGCAAAAAATGCTGACCACCGGATTGATAGTCGAGTGAGGGCACCTCGCCCGAAGCACGCTTGAGAAGCGCGTGAAACTCATCGCTTCCGCGTACCGCACGCTCCTCGAGCGCGACTTCCATCGCATCGCGAATCGGGCGGTAGCCTGTGCAGCGGCAGAGATTGCCGCACAGTTGATCGGAAATCTGGGCTCGCGCCTGCAGAGCAGGCCGGTAATAACCTTCGAACATCGACATCACAAAGCCCGGCGTGCAAAACCCGCACTGTGATCCGTTGTTGGTCACCATGGCGCGCTGAACAGGGTGGAGCTCCTCGAGCGTCGGTGGCGCTTCGTCGTCGCGCGCTTTGGCCAGGCCTTCGACGGTGAGAATTTCACGCCCTGCGACCATCGGCAGGAGCGCAATGCAGCTGTTGATCGCGCGGAAGGTCTTCTTGCCGTGCGCATCGGTATCGACCAGCGCGAGCGAGCACGCGCCACAATCGCCTTCGGCGCATCCCTGCTTTGTGCCAGTCAGACCGCGTCGCCGCAGGAAATCGAGCAGCGTCATGGTCGACGATGCATTCTCAACGACGACGCGCTCGCCGTTGAGCGTGAACTCGAAACTATTCGCCATGCGTTGCGCCTTCCATCGATGATTCGTGCAGCTGGGAACGCCACGCGATGAGCTCGGCGACAATCGCGACCGCAATCTCGTTCGGTTGGCGCGCGCCGATGTCAGCACCGACCGGCATGTGAACCCGCCCGATATCGGAGGCACCAAATCCTTTGGAGAGGAGGCGCGTGCGCGTGCGGGCCGCCTTCGCGCGCGAGCCCACGCCGCCCACGTACGCGAACCCTTCTTTCAGCGCCCACTCGACCACGCGTTGATCGAGTTGATGATCGTGCGTCATCGTGATCAGCGCGCCCCTGCGTGAAACCGGACGCGCTGCCTCTTCGAACTCATCCGCGACGCAGCGAATGCGGGGGCCGAACGACTCGAAGCTCGCGCTCGCTCGCTCGATCCACTCGGGGCGCTCATCGGCCATCGTGACTACGAACCCGCATTGCGCCAGTAGCGGCGCGGCCGCGCTTCCAATGTGTCCTGCGCCGACTAACACGACCGGCGTAAGACGCGTAATCGTCTCGAACATCACCTCGACGACGCCACCACAACACATGCCGAGGCTCGCCCCGAGCTTGTACGCGGTAAGCTCAGCGCTTTCGTCGCGGGCGGCGTCCTGACGCCCTTCGTCGTTGCAACGCGCGACCAAGTTGCTTAGCACCCGCCGTTCGACAGCCCCGCCGCCTATTGTACCAACGCACGTGCCATCGCTCGCATAGACGAGTTTCTGCCCGGGTGTTGACGGAGCAGAGCCTTTTCGGCGCACGACGGTCGCAAGCACCACGCGTTCACCACGAAGCGTTGCGTCGAGGGCTGCTGCCAGCACGGCGGCCGCGTCACCGCCTACGGGCAGCGGCAGATTGTCGTATGCGTCGTGATCTTCGATGAGAAAAGACTCACGCGCGGTGCTGGGGAGGCCCTGGCTCATGGCGGCGTCGCAAGCCTACTACATAAGGCCCCGAGGTTCTTTCAGAGGGCTTGTGATTTTGACGCGTTCGGGCGAAACCATGCGCCGATGAGGACACTCTCTTTCACGATTATTTTGTCGGTTTTCAGCTTGGTCGCCTGCGGTGGAACGCAGAGCACCGAAGCGAGCCCAAGCGCCGAAGTGCAGGCCGCGCGGCCGAGCGACCCACGCCCCGCCTCGACGCAGGCGACCGCGACCGCGCCGGACCGTCCGTACTTGCTCGAGCGCGTCGGAGATGTGGGCATCGTGCAGACCTACGCCGACCACTTCGAAGAGCTTCCGGTCGCGCAGCAAATCCTTGCGTATCATCTCTACCGCGCCAGCATCGCCGGCGACCGCATCGCCTACGACCAGCGCTATGCGCACAACCTCGAGATCAAAGATCTCTTTGAGGCGCTCATTCGTACAAACACCGCTACGCCGGCGATGATTACGTACACGAAGCTTCTTTGGATTCACCACGGCGTTCACAACATGCGCACCTCACGCAAGTTCGTTCCCGAAGGTTTTGCAGCAGCGGAGCTGGCAAGCGCGGCTCATGCGGCACGCGCGGCCGGTGCAACGGAGCTTGGTGCGACGGACGCAGAAGTAGACGCCAAGCTTGCGCGGCTCCGTCGTCCAATCTTCGACGGCAACTTCGAGCCGATGTGCACAAGTAAGTCGCCGCCGCGCGGCCAAGACATCATCTCCGCATCATTCAACACCTTCTACCCGGGCCTGCGTCTGCGCGACCTGCAGAACTTCCGCGATCAGTATCCGCTCAACTCGCGCGTGGTTCGCGAGCGCGGCCGCCTCGTCGAGCAGGTCTATCGCACGGGCGATGGCACAGTTGCCGAAGGCCTGTATGCGCCGGAGTTGCGCGGCGTCATCCACCATCTGAATTTCGCGATGGCTGTCGCTCCGACTGCGCAGCGCGACTACTGGCAACACCTCGTTCGCTATTTCCAAACCGGGGACAACGCAGAGTTCCGTCAGTACAACATCGGCTGGGTTCAAGATGACCCGTCGGTCGACGCGATTCTCGGCTTCATCGAAAGTTACACCGACGCGCGTGGCACCAAAGGCCTTTGGGAAGGCATCACCTTCTACCGCAACGAAGCACGCACCGGACTCATGCGTGCGATTGCCCAGAACGCTCCCTACTTTGAAGGCCGCACGCCGTGGGATGCGCAGTTCCGTAAAACGGAATTTCGCCCACTTGTGGCAAATACCGTCGACGTGCTGCTCGAGGACGGCGACGGCGGCCCAATCAGCGCCGCGGGCATCAATCTGCCAAACGAGCAAGCGATTCGCGAGCAACACGGAAGCCGCAACTTCTTTTTGAACAACATCATCGAGTCCGGAAATCTCGCTGTGGGTCCCGCTGCCACCCGCGAGTTTGCGGCGAGCGATGAAGAAGGCGCAATTGCCGAGCGCTGCTCGGTCGACGTGTGGAACGCGATGGTTACGCTTCACGAAGTAACTGGCCACGCATCGGGGCGCGTCTCCCCGGATCTGCACGGCGACCCTCACGAATCGCTGCGTCAGTACTATTCGACACTCGAGGAAGCTCGCGCCGATCTCGTCGCGCTCTGGCACATGTCCGACCCGAAAGTGATGGAGGTTGGGCTTCTTCACGACGCAGCCTGCGTGCCGGCGAGCTACCGCCTCTTCGCAGCGAACTTCTTGTCGTCATTGCGTCGCTACACCGACCAGCATGTGATTGAAGAAGATCACGACCGCGCGCGTTCGATGATCGTTGGTTTCGCGCAGGACCGCGGCGCTGTCGTTCCCGAGCAGCGTGACGGCCATTGGTATCTGCGCGTTCCGGATCCGGATGCGTTCCGTCGTGCGATCGGCGAGTTGCTTTCTGAGCTTCAGCGCATCAAGGCGACCGGTGACTTCGCGGCGATCCAGCGCTTGGTCGAACAATTTGGCACGCGCATCAACGATGAATGGCGCGCCGACGCCATCGCACGTGCAACCCGCCTGAATCTGCCGACGCAATGGGCTTACGTCTCGTCGCGCCTCATCCCGGTGCTTGACGCGAACAACGTCATCACGGACGTTCGCATCGCAGCGCCAGAGAACTTCCAAGCCTACATGCTCGAGCTTTCGCAGTTGTCGCGCGAGTCGATCGAATCGGGTGCCGCGCTACGCGCTGCGCCGACGACGCAGCAGTAGAAGGGCAATGCCCGCGAGGGCAAATGCGATCGGTGCGCCTTCGCTCGAAGGTGCGCCGCTCGTCGAACAGCCCGAGCTGCGACGTGATGAATCGGGCTCGCCGCCTGTGCCGGCGTCGCCGTCCGAAGAGCCCGCATCGAAGTTCTCGCCTGGTCCAGCGTCTTCGCCGCCCGAGGGCCCGGCATCTTCGCCAACCGACGGTCCGCCATCGACTAGCGACGGTCCAGCGTCAACATCGGTCGAGCACTCGTTGGTGCCGACCGCGCAGACGCTAAAGCCACCCGTCACACGCACGCATCCATAACCGGGAGGGCACCCGCAATCGGAGGTGCAGCTGTTGGTGCAAACCGCACCGCCCGTGGCATTGAGACAAAGGCTCGACGCACAGTCACTGTTGTCTGCGCATGAACCGCCGAAACCTGCTGTGCCAACAGGCGCTGAGCAATCGCGCGGCAACCAGGTCCAACCGCTCGCACAGCTGCCGGTGCTCGGGCCGGTCGACGTTCCCGTTACGCAAACGGAGCTCGAGTTACACCAGCCGCAACCGGCTTGAGGCGTGCAGTCCCCGCACGAGCCAGAACCTGCGCCGCACGGATCTTCCACGTCGGGGGGTTCAGTGCCGGACCGCGGATAGATTGCGCAGACGCCCGCCTGATCATCCGAAGTGAGCGTGCGCTTCAAGCCACTCGAATACGACGCGAACATCACCGCAGCGGAGCTGCTCGAATGGTCGAGGCCCAAGAAATGTCCTTCTTCATGTGTTGCGATCGACTGCGCATCCACGCTTCCGCCCGAACCTGTCGTGGTCCAACTGAAGCCGACGTTATTGAATTGAATGTCAGCGTCGATAATTGTGCGACCGCGACTCTCCCAGACCGGAGTCGTCACGCCGATAACCGAGCCTACGTCGCCGAGTTCGTCGGGCCATGAGCCTGAGATCCAAAGAATCACGCTTTGCCCATCGCCCGCTGTTCCGGCTGTGGCAGCTGTGGTGCCGACATTCGTCGTGCTGAAAGTCGTACAGCTCACGGCGGCCCACGCCGCAAATCCGCTGTCGACAGCATCACGTCCGGTTGCAGCTCCAAGCGACGAAGGAATGCTGCTTTCGTTAATGCGGTATTGAACGGGTATGTCGCTCGAAGCCCAACGCGCGCTGCTGACGTCGTAAGCGAAGGACTTGCTCGCCGGTGCAACGACTGCAAGGCACGCAAGCAGCAAGGATGCGCGTTTCATCGTGCACCTCCAGAGATGCGAATCACATCGGCGCGCAGATGCGAGAGTGTTTCATTGGCATCGCTCGCAGCTTCGGCAAGCTGAAGAACTTGATTCGCGTTGCGGGTGGCAAACGAAAGCTCGCTCAAGTCGCGGGCGACCGTCGGCGTGCCGTGCGACGAGTCGACGAGGTACGCCGATTGAGCGAGCGATGTTAGAAAAACTGCGCCGTTGCGCTCTCGCAAGAAGAGCACGACGTCTTGGCCGGGAGAAAGATGAGCGTCGCCGGGAATCGCCGACGCGATTCCATCCACTTCACCGCCGAACTGTCGCAGCGTGAGTGATGTCGCTGGGGCTCCGCGCCAGGTTTCGCGCACCTGCAACGTGGTGAGCGTGATGATCTGCGAATGGTCCTCATTCCACATCGAGCGTTGCGCGCCCACCGTCGCGCGTACGACGCGAGCGGACCTTTGCGTAAGCTCGGCCCGACTCAGCGCCACGACCACGGTCGCGTGCACGAGTGCGGCCTGCCCGAGGACCATCAGCACAGCTGCGACGAAGAGCGAGCGGGGGAACGAAAGGACCTGCTTCACCGTTGACCTCCTGGGGGGGACGAAGATTTACGACCCGAAGGGCCGCATGACAAGGTGACCGTGCGCGATGCGCAGATCCAAGGATGGCATCCCGCACTAAATCAGTTGCCTATCGCAAGTCCGCTCAGTTATGAGACATTCACGCGATGACGCGCGTTGCCGCATTCCTCGTAGTTTGCCTCCTCGCGCAAGGATGCAGCGCGACATTGGCTGGCAGTCCTGATTCTCAAGATGGAGCGACGCGTTTCGATGCAGCGGGTCTCGACGCGGGCACGATTGATTTTGGCGGCGCGATGGATGCAGACCGTGTCGACAGCGGTGGTGCAAGCGACGGCGGCGCGCGCGACGACATGGCACTGCACGACAGCGGCGGCATCGACGCCGCGCGGGACAGCGGCGGACTCGATGCGGGAGCGCACGATGCCGGGGCAGATGCGGGTGACGTGCCGCCGGCGTGTCCCGTGTGCGCTACCTACTCCTCGGCGACGAGCGTCGGCATCACGGATGCAACCGTACTCGTCGAAGCAAGTGGTCTCGCGGCCAGCCGCGATCATGCAGGCGTGATGTACACGCACAACGACGAGGGCATGCGCTATTACGCACTCGATTCTTCGGCAGCGATTATTGCGACCGTCATCGCCTCGGCCGAAGCAGATTGCGGGGGCGGAGCTGCTCGATGCGACGTCGAAGAGATGGCTGTAGGGCCGTGCCCCTCGGGGGGAGGTTGTGTGTTTCTTGGCAACATCGGAGTGAACGGAAGCGGCGATCCGGCGACGCATGCTGTCTATCGATCGCCTGAGCGAGCCAGCTTGTCCGGAACAGTCACTGTCGACTTCGACAAATTCGCCTACACCTTTCCCGACGGGAACCACAACGCGGAAGCAATGATTGTGCATCCGGTGACTGGTGAGATCTACATCATCACGAAGCGTACCGACGACGTTTCGCAACCGTCGCGGGTGTACAAGTTCCCGATGCCTTCGATGGCGCTTGCGCCAGGCAGCACGTACACGCTTGTCGAAGTAAGCTCGGATCTTTCTCGTTTTTCCGGCGAGCTCGTCACGAGCGCAGACGTGAGTCCCTGCGGGGAGCGTTTGCTTATTCGAACCTACGGCCACCTTTACGAGCTCTCACCGAGCGGCGCTTCGTTCGAGTCGATCTTCACGGCAACGTCTGCGTCGACTCGCATGCTGCCCGTGTCATCCGATTCGGGCGGCGAGGCATGTGCGTACGCCGCCGACGGAGCTTCGTACTATACGATCACCGAACATTTGGCGGCCACTACGCCCCTGTATCAGTACACCTGCACCGCGCCCTAACGCGGTCAAGTTCGATCTTGTATGCTGGGCACGTGACCAACACCGCAACGAGGTTGGGGGCCGCGGCGCTCACGGCCCTCCGTCGCTTTCACAATCCGCTGCCTATCGTGGCCGCGAGTGCTTTGGTGACGAGCGTGCGTACCTCGTCCGCGATTACGATGAAGCTCGATGAGCTCGCGCAGAGGTCTTTGCGCGACGTCGAAGTTCGCGATCCGATTTTGCTTTGCGGCAACCCGCGGTCGGGAACCACCTTTCTTCATCGCTTCCTCGCCGACGCAAAGATGGCGCACGCATGCACGCCCTATGATTTTATTTTCCCCGCGCTCTGTGTGCAGACCCTGCTCGAACCGATGAAGGCCGCGCTTGCAGCGCGCTTTCCCAGTGAGAGGGTCAGCACGCCGGCGCACAAAATCGGACTCACGTTGGCGGAAGCTGACGACGCCGCACTCACGCTGCGCTACTTCGATGGGTTTTTCGCGAGCCCGCTATTGCGTGGGTTCAAAGAGGCGGCGCCGGAAAACATCTTCGTGAGCGAAACAGAGACGTTCGAGCGGGACGCGGATTTCTTTGAAGCGCTGTGGCGCCGCAAACGCAGCGCCAATCCGAAGTTACGCGTTGCTGCCAAACTGTTTTCGGCCGCGCCGCGCCTTGAGAAATTTCTGGCGCGTTTTCCGCGCGCACAGGTGCTCTATACCGTGCGCGACCCACTCGAGATGATTCCGTCCGCGATGAGTTTGAATCTGTCGATGCTAAAGAAGCAGTTCGATTTCGACTCGCTCGATGAAGCGGTGAAGCGGCGCTATCTCCAAGCGTTGTACCGCAGTTTCGTGGCGCAGTTGCGCAGCTTCCACGACGTTTGGTCGCAGTCGTCCGAAGTGCAGGCGCGTTCGTTCATCTTGCCATTCCCCCGCATGATGAACGACTTCGAGAAGGTTATGAATCAGGCGCTGGAGTTCTTACGGATCGAGGCCGGCCCCTACCAAGAGGTCATCGCGCGTACTTCAGCGGCGCAGCGTAGGTACAAAAGCCATCACAAATACGACTACGCGAGCTTTCATCTAGACCCCGCGACTATTTCACGGGACTGCGCCTTTCTCGATACATGGCTCGATGGCGAAGGAGGCGTTCCATGAAACGCGTTCTGGTGCTTGGTGCGGGGAAGGTCGGACAGGATTTCACTGCGCAGCTCGCGCGTGCCGGTGTTCAAGTAAGCCTGTATGCGCGCGAGCGTCAGCGCGATGAGCTGACGGAGCGTGGCGTGAGCTATCTAACGCGTTCGAACAAGGTCCAATACCAACTGTTGCCTGCGGCGCGCATCATTACGTCACTTGAGGAAATCGACGTCGACGCGGCAATCGTCTGTTTCCGATCGGAGCAGCGGGCTGAGGCGGGCAAGCTGTTGAGGAGCATGAAGCACGCGCCGCCCATTGCGGCCTTTGCCTTTCCCGTATGGCCGCGTTCACAGCTCGACTTCATCCCGCCCACGAGTGCAAAGGCGTTCATCGTGCCGCGTGTGTTCGCGTTTCGGGGTCCCTTCGACCCGTCTTCGACCCGAATCGAGTGTATCGACCCAGGTGCGCGTCCGCTCGCCGAGACACTGATGCGCTCCGACATGCGCGTAACTCATGTCGAGCGCCTGCGTGAAGCGTTCGCCCGGAATCTGGTCTTGGGACTGCCTGCGATTCGAGCCTTGTCGGAGCATTCCTTTAGCGCGCGCGATTTCGCCGGGGACCTGCGCTCCGTCGAGGCGACGCTCGACTATCAAGAATCGCTGACTCAGCGCATCGCGCAAGTCTCGCGCCCACGCTTGCCACCGCGTTTTTTGCGCCGTCAGATCTTGCGCAACTTAGGCACGCTTTTTTCGCTAGGCCGCCGCGACATCGTCGAGTCACACGTCCGCGGCATCGCCGAACAAGCGCGCACGCTGCTCGCCGAATTCGAAACGCTCTACCCGTAAGCACACACACGCAACGCGCAGCAGGCAATGCGCAACGTGCAACGGGCCCCACGAAGCGATACGCGGCCGGAAGTTGGGATGCGCTGCGGGGAACGGAACCTCTTGCAGATCCGTGCCTAGGAGCCGTGCAGGCCGGTGGCACGGGCAAGAGGTTCCTCGGCGCTCATGCCAACTCGCGCCGGCTCGCCTAGCGTGGCGAGTTGGCATTCGCGGCGCCCCCTACGCACATCCCCACATCCGGCCGCTATTCTCGCGATGCGCAGTCGCAAGCTCGTTCACTGCGAAGTGCGTGCTCTGCACGACAGCGCGAATAATGGGGACGTTCCCCTTTTTCACTGAGCAAGTTGAACGGAGAGCTGCCGAAAAGGGGAACGTCCCCTTTTTTGAGCAAGTTGAACGGAGAGCTGCCGAAAAGGGGAACGTCCCCTTTTTCGGAGAGCTGCCGAAAAGGGGAACGTCCCCTTTTTCTTCTCCGCCCCTTTTTCTTTCGGGACGGTCGCATCGGGTTTGCAATGCGCAGAGGGGTTGCCGCTCCGAGAAGATGTGCACTAGCGGTCGGGCGAGAGGGGATGCGTGTAAGGGGCGTCTCGAATGCCAAGTGGCCAAGCTGGGCGAGCCTGCGCGAGTTGGCATGAGAGCCGAGGGAGCGCTTGCCCGCGCCACCGGCCACAAGCCTTTCAGGCGCGGATCTGCAAGCGCTCCCGTCCCCTGTAGCGCGTCCCCTCTCGCTCGGCCGCGTAGCTGACCGTTCTGACACGAGGAGCGCATCCCCACTTCCGGCCGCGTATGGCTTCGTGCGCTCTTAGTAGAGCGACCTCGATCGGGCTCGTGTGATCGATTGAGTTCGATTTAGCGCGATGTCGTTGCGAGACGGCGGGCCAGCACTGCGTCCGCGTCGTCCTGGCGCTTCAGTAGGCGTGCTTCTTCGGTGGCGTCGATGGCGCGGTAGGTTCCCAGAGCCATGTCCCAAAACGGAACGACGAATCCGAAGTTGCGCTTGCTGTCGTCGAAATGATGAACGAGGTGGTAGCGCTGCATGAAGCGCGCGATGCCGCTTTTATTGCCGCGCGCCGTGTGAGCCAGAAAGTGCGTCCACTCGTGCGCGATGTACGCGAGGCTCATGCCGAGTGCGAATCCCGCCCAACTTGCTGTTTGCGTCGGGATGAACCACAGCATTGAAAATGTGTAGACGATCAGAAAGCTCATCGGGATAGGCACGATGCCGTGTGGACCGTGCGACGGATTGCGATGATGTCGGCGATGCACCGCGGCTAACAAAGACTTCGGATCGCGCGAATGAAATAGAAAACGGTGCAAGCAGTATTCGACGCAGGTGAGCGTCACGATGCCCGCGAGAATCCCGTACCAATAGCTACCAGCCGAATGCGAGACAAGCAGCCATCCGGAGAACGCCACATGCGCAATCGTGATGAGCGGCATCTGCGTCGCGAGGCGCAGCGCGCGCTCGTGGATCGAGTTGAAGTCGGTGGTAGTTGCCGTCGCCATGTCAGTATTTCAACAGCACGCCGGCCATACTGAAGCCAGCTGCTGTCCCCAAAAGCAAAACCGATTGCCCGCGGCTAAGCTTGCCTGTCGACGCAATTTCATCGAGCGCGAGCGGCAAGGATGCCGCCACGTTATTGCCGAAACGGTCTGCTGTGATCACGTAGCGCTCCGGCGCGACGTTGAGGACACGTCGCACGATTTCAAGTGCGGGCAGACTCGCTTGATGCGGAACAAGCCAATCGAGGTCCGGCGTCGTAAAGCCCGTGCCTTGCGCATACAAGCGCTCCACAAAGCCCGGCAGCTTTTTCAATGACATCTTCACCAGAGCAGGGCCCTTCATGTCGAAATATTTGTCGTCGTGTTCGTGCTCGTCCCACCGCGAGGGAGGCTTCGTCATGCCGCCGGCGCGCATTTCACAAAGTGCGCGGCCTTCGGGATACGCTTCCATACGCGTCGCGAGAATTTGACTGCGACCGCTTTCGTCGCGCTCGAGGATGCAGGCTGCCGATACGTCGCCGAAGAGCGCGTACGATTCGGGATGCTTCGGGTTCATGCTCGTGTTCGGCTTCTCCGAGGATACGATGAGCACGCGCCGCACCCGTCCTCCCGCAGTCAACATCGCTGACGCGGTATCAAGCGCCACGAGAAAGCTCGCACAGGTGGAGTTGATGTCGAAGGCCATCGCACCGTGATTGCCGCCGAGCTGTTCGAGCATGAGCACGGCACCGCACGGGATGGGCTGGTCGAACGATGCGCTCGCATTAATGACGAGATCGATATCCTTAATAGAAAGCTTCGCCCGCTCGAGGGCTTGCTTTGCAGCACGCGCACCCATTTCAGCGCAGGTGAGTTGCTTCTCGACGCGGCGCTCGCGCACCCCCGTGTGTTTTTCGGTCCAGCCGGCTTCGAGACCCAACGCGGCGTCGATCTCGGCTGCCGTGACGATCAGGCTCGGCTCATAGCGGCCGGTGCTGACGATTCGAACGGGTCGAAACGCCTTGTGTGAGTCAGTCATGGCTGCGCCTTCTTCCGGCGCAAATGCAGTGCAATGCGCATGCCCGGACCTGCACAGGTCACTCGGCCGGAAATTGCGCGTGATTTCGCGAGAGAGTCGTCGGCGCGTGCGATTCGGCTGGGAAACGCGGTCACTTGAGTTGCCAGACCCTGGTGACCCCTGGCCCCGACCGCCTTGTTACAGAGTGGTCACACGCCGGCCACAGGCGGTCCACGCGTTCGTCACGAACGAGGCCCATTGTCGTTCGCCCGATGTCCAGCCGCGTGCTCGTTGTAGACCCTGATAGAACGACTTCCGCAACGCTGATTCAGCACCTCGCTGACGCGGGTTTCTCTGTGTCCTATGCGAGCCGAGGTGCTGAGGCTTTGGCGCGCGTGATGCGCGATCCGCCCGACGCGATCGTCACCGAGTTCTCGCTTCCCGATATGAGCGGCACCGAGCTGTGTCGTCGATTGCGCGTACACACTCGCTTGTCCAACCTGTCGATCGTGTTCGTATCAAACCGGCACGATGAGATCGACCGCGTCGTGGCGTTCGAGATGGGCGCGGACGACTACGTCATCAAACCGATCAGCGGCCGCGAAGTAGCACTGCGCCTCCGCGCACTTTTCCGGCGTAAGAGCGAGCAGATCGAGTCTGTGAGCGAAACCCTCGTCGCCGAAGATCTACAACTGCGAGCGAACGATCGCGTCGCGTTGCGGAGCGGCAAAGATCTTCACCTGACGGGCCTGGAATTCGCGCTACTCGCCGAGCTCATTCGATGCCGCGGCTTTGTCCTAACTCGGCAATCCCTCTTCGAACGTATTTGGGGTGGCCTTCAGGGCAAGCGTTCGCGCACTGTCGACACACATATGAAGCGTTTGCGCGCAAAGCTTGGCGACGCCTCCGACTCCATCGAAACGGTTCGCGGCGTTGGCTATCGATTCCGAGCCGAGGACGTCGGTGACAAACGCCACTCACGCGTCACAGACCGGCGCGCATCTGACACTTCCGCGTAACAAACGCCATGTAAGAGCTTTCGCATGCTCGAAGGTTTTCAAGTCGACACAGGCACCGCGCAAAAGGGCGTAGGCACGTCGCTGGCCGCATCGTTGCTCGTTTACGGCTTGATTGCGGCGGGCATCGTGGCCTTGAGCGCAATCGCGCGAAACGTGGTTCGACACGAAGAGCTTACCCAAGTCACGTTTCGGCCGTTGCCGGAAGCGGTCGTTCAAGAGATTGCGCCACCGCCTCCGAGCGCGGCGCCGCCGCCAGTTCGCCGCCGCACTCTTGCTCAGCCGATGGAAGTGCCCGACCACGTCTCCGAAGCGCCCGTTGCGCCCGCGATCATCTCGGACGTTGCGAGCGATGGGGTGGATCCGGGAATGGGCTCCGCGACTGCGCCCGCGCCGGTCGTTGTTGCGGCGGCCCCGCCGCCGCCCGCGCCAGTCGCGCGCGGGCCCATTCAGCTTCCCGAAAATGCGCGACCGCCGGAGCCCCTCGCATCGAACGCATCACCCGCCTATCCCGAGTCAGCGCGCGCCTCAGGCGTTTCGGCCACGGTCATCGCCAAGATCGTCGTTCTTGAGAACGGCTCCGTTGGAGCAATCGAGATCATGCGAGGCCATCCGGCATTCGATGACGAGGTTCGTCGCGTCCTTCGTACGTGGCGCTTTCAACCCGCGATGGTCGAGGGAAGGCCTACCGCCGTCTACCGCATCATCCGAATTCCATTTCGCCTCGACAACATGTGAAGGGGAGCTGTCATGAGTCTGAATCTGATTGAGCTTTGGTCGAAGATGGGGCTGCCCGTAAAGGCAGTCGTGTTTGTACTCACCATTCAGGCCATCGCGAGCCTCACGGTCATCATCGACCGCCTGATGTTCTTGCGGCGCGCGAAAAAGACCTCGACGCAGTTCGCCAAGCCGGCGAGCGAGCTCTTGATGAAGCGTGAGTTTCCGGCGCTCAAGGACCTCGCCGAGCAGATGAGCCACATTCATCTCGCTGTCCTCTTCCGTACTGGCGTTGCATCCTTTCTCGACGCGGTCTCGCGCGGCGCCTCGCGCACCGACGCGAACGAGATCGCCGACCGAGCCATCACGCGCAAGCAGGCCCAGGTAAGCAGCGAGCTCTATCGCGGCATGAACGTGCTGGCGTCGACGGGCTCGACTGCGCCTTTCGTTGGTCTACTCGGAACGGTGCTTGGCATCATCAATGCGTTCCACCTCATCGGCGAAAATGATTCGGGCGGACTTGGCACCATCGGAAGCGCCATCGGCGAGGCGTTGATCGTCACGGGCTACGGCCTATGCGTTGCGATTCCCGTCGTTCTTCTCTTCAATTGGATGACGGCCAAGCTTGGGGCGCACGAGCTTGCGCTCTCCAGCGCATCGGGCGAGCTGTCCGACGCATTTCGCAGCTACCGCTCACCCTCGCACGCTCACAGCGATTCGAGCGAGCCACCTTCGATGAACGAGCTCGACGCCGAACTTCCCGCGATCAACTGAGATGGGAATGTCCTCGACACAGTCCGGAAGCAAGCGCGCGACGCCCGCCATGAACGTGACGCCGCTCGTCGACGTCGTGCTCGTGCTTCTGATCATCTTCATGGTGGTCGTGCCGAAATTGCAGAAGGGCGCACAAGTCGATTTGCCGGCGGTCCTGAACATCGACGAAGAGCAGCGAGGCCGCACCGATCCCGTCACGCTATCGGTGCAGAGCGACGGGTCGCTTTACTACGAGCGTGACCGGCTGCCGGAGGCCGAGTTCGAATCGCGCCTGCGCGCTTTTCACGAGAGTGAGCCGTTGCGCCGCATCGTGCTTCGCGGTGATCGCAACGTGCAGTACGGCCGCATGCGCGTTCTTTACGGAATCTGTCAGCGAATCGGATTTCCCGGCGTCGCGTTGCAGGTGAACGCGCACGGACAATCGGCGTCGAACTAGGAGCAAGCGACGATGGCAATCATGGGCACAAAGCTGCATGGCGCAGGGCGCGCAGCACCGGAGATGAACGTGACACCGCTGGTCGATGTGGTGCTCGTGCTTCTGATTATCTTCATGGTCATCACGCCGCTCTTGACCAAGCAGTTCTGGTTGCACTTGCCGACGCGCGACGATCACTCTGCGCCGGCGCCAAACAATGGGCCACCGCCGGTCGTCGTGTCGGTGGACGGCAGCGGCGTGATTCATCTCAATCGCCAAGTGGTAAGCGCGGCCCAGCTCGATAGCGAGCTGCGGCGCGTGCTCACGAATCGTGGAGATCGTACCGTGTTCTTCGACGCTGCTGACACAGCTCCGTTCGAACAAGCGGTGCATGCGCTCGATACGGCGCGCGGCGCAGGGGCATCAACGATTGTTGTAGCAACGGAACGGATCGGGACTCCGTAAAGAGCGCAGTCGCTGCGCGGGTGAGGGTTAGCAAATGTCAGAGCATCGAACGAGCAGCGCGCGGGCCGCGCACTGCCTGGTGGCGAGCGTGTGTTTGTTCTGGGGCGCGAGCGTGTCGTCCGCGAGCGCGCAGGACGCAGACGGTGGAGTTGCACCGCCCGCCAGTGACGCGGGAATCGCGCCCGCTGCCGAAACGGCGCCGGTGTCCGAGCCCGTGCCGGCACCCGAGTCCGCGCCAGAGCCTGCGGCCGTGCACGAGTCCGAACACGTGTCCGTGCCCGAATCCGAGCCGGTCGCTCCGGCCGAAGTTTCGTCTGGCATTGACGGCGTGGTCACCGACGCCGAGACGCACGAACCGATTATCGAAGGCACTGTGACAGTCGTCCAGAACGGACGCCGCGCCACGACCGACATCGACGGCATCTTCGCGATCGATCTGCCACCTGGCACTTACACGCTGCGCTCGTTCTACGAGCTGCATCAAGCGGCCCGTGTCGAGAACCTGACCGTACGCGCCGGGGCGCGAACGCGCATCGAAATCGCCCTTGAGCCTGATCGTGAATCCACCCAAGAAGTGGTGGTCACGGCCCGCGCCGATCGTTCGACAGCTGCAACGCAACTGCAGATCCGACGCAACGCGACGAGCGTGCAAGATGCGGTAAGCGCTCAAGAGATTTCGCGCACGCCCGATGCCACCGCCAGCGATGCCGTGCGACGTGTAGTCGCCGCCAGCATTGTCGACGGACAGTATCTTTTCGTTCGAGGTCTCGGCGGGCGCTACACGAATGTTCTTCTCAACGGTTCACCATTACCGAGCACCGACCCGGATCTTGCGGGAGTTCAGCTTGATATCTTTCCGGCTGCGCTGCTCGA
This sequence comes from Sandaracinaceae bacterium, assembly GCA_016712745.1. Classification (GTDB taxonomy): domain Bacteria; phylum Myxococcota_A; class Polyangia; order Polyangiales; family JADJQN01; genus JADJQN01. The sequence goes on along the minus strand of JADJQN010000001.1, from coordinate 1,820,766 downwards.
CAGCCTCACGATCGTGAAGACCTTCTCGCCCGAGTTGCCGGGTGACTTTGCCGGCGGTCTCATGTTGCTCGACACGCGCAGCTATCCGGAGCGTTTCACGGCTACGACGAGCATCGGCACTGCGTTCAATACGCAAAGCACGTTCCGCAGCACCCTCGGCTACGAAGGCGGAAGCCTCGACTGGCTTGGCATCGATGATGGCACACGCGCGATGCCGTCGGGCGTGCCGGACGTGCGTGTCGACGCCGGTCGTGGCTTGACGAGCGACCAAGTCAACGCGATCGCGCGCCAGTTTCCAAACCATTGGAACGTTACACGCTCGACAGCACTTCCTGACCTTACTCTGAACGCGAGTATCGGCGATACGTTGGACGTTGGCGGGCACCGCTTGGGCTATTTGGTCAGCTTTGGCTATCAAGCCACCACGCGAACTCAGATTGAAACGCTGCGCCGCCTGCGCGTGTCCGGTGCGCAGCTGGAAGTTGCCGAGTCAATGCAGCAGGAGGGCGCGCGTCAGAACGTTCTGTGGGGAGCGCTGGGCACGCTGACATATGAGCCGGCGCACGATCACGAGATTTCGCTCGTCGCGATGTATAGCCGCAACTCCACCGATTACACGGGCTTGCTTACGGGATTGAGCGAGTCCGAAGGCCTCAACGTCTCCGCGCGCCGCCTGCAGTTTGTGGAGCGCTCACTCGTGTTCGCCCAGTTGCTTGGCGATCACCACGGCAATATGCCGCTCGATATGCGCCTGCGATGGCAGGTCTATGGCTCACTCGCATTTCGCGATGAACCAGACACACGCGACGTCCTCTACACACAAGGCCCGCTCGGACTTCAGTGGAAAAGCGGTCCCGGTAGCGGCGAACGCTTCTACGGCAGCTTGCTGGGGCGCGATGTTGGAGGACGCCTCGACCTCACGTTTCCAATCGGAGCGAGCGATATCCGCGCCGGCACGTACGCGCGGGCCACTGATCGCGCTTTCGAATCGCGTCGCTTCGCCTACGACTTTCGTGGATCGAACTCGCTCGATCGCTATCTTGGACCGGAAGAACTATTCAGCCCGGATCGAGTGGGAAGCACAACGCGCTTCTTGGAGCGCACCCTTGCCTCCGACGGCTACGTCTCGAATCAAGAGTTGATTGCCGGATACGCGATGACCGACTTGCACCTCGCCGATCCAGTCCGGGTCGTGCTCGGAGCGCGCGTCGAAGCCGCGCACCAATCGCTCTCCTCCTCGTCGCCGTTTGCATCGATGACGGGGCCTATGCCGCGCGGATCGGATCGTGACGACGTCGACGTACTGCCGGCGGCGAATGCGATTTTTCGCCTGAGTGAAACCATGGCGATTCGTGCATCCTACGGCGCCACCGTAGCTCGGCCCCAGGCGCGCGAGCTCGCGCCCTTCGTGTTTGCCGACTTCGTCCGTCGCCGCACTGTGCAGGGCAACCCTGATCTCTCTCGCACCTTCATCCACAATGCGGACGTGCGTTGGGAGCTCTTCCCGTCGGAGAACGAGGTCGTTTCGGCGTCGCTCTTCTACAAGAACTTTCGTCACCCGATCGAGCAGACCATCCTCGACGACAACGGCAATATTACGTTTCAAAACGTTGATGGCGCCACGAACTACGGCGCCGAGCTCGAAGCACGATTGTCACTTGGCCGTATCACGAGGGCACTTGATGCGTTCACGTTTGGGACGAATTTTACGTTCGTATACTCGCGCGTTTCGCTCTCACCCGAACAACGCGCTGTAGCAACGAACTCCGATCGAGCGCTCGCCGGTCAGTCACCCTGGGTTGCGAATCTGTCACTTGGACTTTCCCCACATGACTCACCGTTCTCAACGTTCCTCTACTACAACGTCTTCGGACCTCGCATCCAAGACGTTGGAAGCTTGGGTCTGCCAGACGTGTATGAAAGACCGTTTCATCAACTTGATCTCGTCATGAGTTACCGACTCACGGAGCATTTCACGCTTCGAGTTACGGCGAAGAATCTCCTCTTCCAAACGGTGGGAGTTGAGCAGGGCGATGTTGCGATTCGCGAATTCAATCCAGGCACGACGTTCGCGATCAAGCTTGGATGGACTGACTAAGGGAGATTGAACATGGGACGAAAGCAACTAGGACTATTCTTGGCGCTCGTGGTGGCCGCTTCGGGCTGCTCGGACTCGGAAGACGTAATGCCGGGCATCGACGGCGGCGGAGACTCCGGAACGGGCAACATCGACTCGGGTCCAGGCACAGATTTGGGCGTTGATTTGGGCATCGCGACCGACGGCGGCATGTCGATCGACAGCGGTCCTGGCACTGACGCAGGCCCCGAGTGTCCGGCTCTTTCGGCACGCACTGTCGTCACGATCAGCGCAGAGATCACCGAGAGCGCAACGTGGACTTGCAACAACCTCTACGTGCTCAATGACCTCATCTTCGTTCGCAGCCCGGCTGTGATCACCATCGAGCCGGGCACCATCGTGCAAGGCAACGATCTTTCAGCGTTGATCATGACGCCAGGCTCGCGCTTGGTGGCCGATGGAACTGCGTCTCGTCCCATTCTCTTCACCAGCTCCAAATCGGCCGGTGAGCGCAGCCATGGCGACTGGGGTGGACTTGTCATGCTCGGCAACGCGCCGATCAACTTGCAGTCCGAAGGTGCGCCCGTCCGCGGTCAGGTCGAAGGTATCGACGCCTCCGACATGCGCGGTCAATACGGCGGCTCGGATGCCACCTCGAGCTGCGGCACTCTCCGCTACGCACGCATCGAGTTCGCGGGTTACGCGATCGCGGTCGACAACGAGCTCAACGGTTTGACCTTGGCTGGATGCGGCTCCGACACAATCATCGATTACGTACAAGTCCATCGCGGCGATGACGACGGCGTTGAGATCTTCGGCGGCACGGTCGACATCAAGCACATCGTCATCACTGGCGCTCTCGACGATTGCCTCGATTGGGATCAAGGCTGGACCGGCCGCGGACAGTTCATTATCGCGCAGCAGCACAGCGGCTCGGAAACTGGCATTGAAGCGGACAACAACCGCTCAAACAACGACCTTACGCCGCGCTCGGCACCGACACTTTGGAACGTGACGCTCGTTGGAACGAACAACTCAGCAGAAGCGCAGTTCGCGGCGGACTTCCGTCGCGGCACAGCCGGCCTTTTGCACAACGTGATCATGATGGGCTTCCCCCGTACCTCCGTGGATGTACGCGATGCTTCCTCGGTCGCGCAAACGGCGAGCGGTGCGCTCGACGTGACGAACGCCATGTTCTTCCAGGTTGGCGCGGACGGCATGACCTACTTCGCGACTGAAGAGGGCGATGCCGACAACGATGCAAGCTTCGACGAAAGCGCATTTTTCATGAGCTCCACCCGTATGAACACGTTCGGCACCGACCCAATGTTGGGAGCGCCCTACAACATCGCAGCGCCGAACTTCGCCCCGGCTGCAGCCTCCGCCGCTGGCTCAAGCGCAGCAACGCCGCCCAGCACATTCTTTGATGCTACGGCGACTTACCGTGGCGCGATCGCGCCGGGCGGAAGCGACTGGACGAGCGGTTGGACCGCTTATCCCGAGAACTGAGCGCACGTAGCTAGAGCAAACTGGCCCTTCAGGATTGCGAACGACCGTCGTTTCGTTCGCACTCTGGAGGGCCATGTTTATTCGGATCGCCGCGGTGGTTTTGGTGCTGTGCTTGAGCGCGTGCCGCACCGGCTACGAGCCGCCATCTGATGCCGGAATCCCGGCGGAAGATGCGAGTACAGACTGACGCCGGCACAGCAAAGCTTCTCGACGCTTAAAACGTCGCTACGTCACCGCGCTCTTTCCAAAACACCCAGGCGCGCGCTGACGCCGCGAAGCCTCCACACGCGGGGCACTCGATTTCATTGGAGCGAATCACGCGCAGGGTTTGGCCCGCGTCGTCGGCCTCGGTTTCGCCTTCGTCGGCAACGAGCGTCTGCGTCGACACGCCGCCCAGGGTGAGCCTAATCGGCTGGCGCACCGCAAAGTTGCCCGAAGCATCCGGGGGGCTCATGCACGAGGCAGGCGCAACCGAGAAGTCGAGGCTCTCGTGCGCGACTGGGATCTCGTTGATCGTGGAATCGGCAGCGAAGAAGACTGGGGCGATCGAGCAGGGACATCCGAGGCATTCGCATACATCGGTTCGCGAAAGCGAGATCGCGTTCGGCGCTAGCGCGAGGCTCAGCGTCTCGCCGATGCCCGAGAACTCGATATCCACGCCCACGTTGTGAACCGTGTACTCGCAGGTGCAGTCTTCGTCGGCTCCGGGGCAGCGATCGATCGTGATGCGGATTCCGTTTGCTCCGGGCACCGCCACTGAGCTTCGAACAGTCGAGCCCATTGGATCGGGGCTGCTTGGTGACGCACTGCACTCCTCCACCGTCCATACCGATGTTGGACCTGGCTGAGCTACAACCTGAATGCTCGCTGACGCGAGCCCGCACACGCCTCCGTCGGAACCGGCGTCCGCACCTCCGTCGTCATGGGAGCCGGCGTCGCCGGTTACGTGCGCGTCCTGGTTTGAGCCTCCATCGGTCGGTCCATCGTTTGGGTGCGAGCTTGAGCACGCGGAGAACAGGGCGACTGCCACGACGAGAGTTGAGTGCTTAAGCATGAAACCTCCAAAGCAAGACAAAGCATGAAACGCGCCAAACAAAATGTGCACTGAATTGCGGGTGCGACCAACCGACCATGGGGCGGCGTGTGAGGCGCGGCGCAACATGGCACAAAAATCGAGGCACGCCGGTCGCGGGTTTCTAGAGGCTGATCTCCCGCGAGCGCCGGAACCGGGCCGCGTGGTCGCCAATGCGTCGAAGCTGGATTGCGTCAAAGACCGGGGGCGTTAGTCCGTCGCGCGCATAGCTCATGATGTTGTTGGGCGTTGGGCTGTGCGGGTTGCCAAAGAAATGGCCGAGCTCATGCGCAAGCGTTGTGGGCATGGCGCTTTGCGCAAGGATGACAAAATGAGCGCCGGCTGCGCGCGGCGGCCGCCAATGGACTCCCATCCGGAATCCCGTTGCGTCGACGTCGGCGAGCGATGCGACTACGAAAACATTGATAAGACCTGGATGCAGGCTTGCCGCAAGAGCGTTGCGATCCGCGCGATTTCCAAGCGCGAAGAATCTCGGATCGAGCGAACGCGTTTCCCGAATTTCGAAGAACGCCCCTGCGTCCGCGAAAATCTCATTGGCGCGAGACACGCGTTCCGTGACCCATGCCGCAGGGACAACGGGTTGTCCGAGTCTGTCTTCTGCTACGGCGACTGAAATCGGAAACGCCGGATACCGGGTTTGCGAACGTGCAAACGAGCGCGGCAGGGTCAAGAGACCAGCGAGCGCGACGCAAAGAACCGCGCCGCACGCAAGCAATCGCCGGGCCACGCGAGTAGTGCTCACTTATGATCGCGATGCACGTAGTTCTGCGGAGATGTCGTTGACGCGGCGTCGACCAAGTAGGCTTCTGCTTTGTGATCGTAACTGAGCGTGACGGTGAAATGCTCGGCACCCACCGAGACAGCAAAGTGCTCGGATTCATCCCAGCTCCACGCGTAGCGAATCGCCGCGAGTGCGGCCGCGGCGCGGGCGCTCGCGCCATCGCCGACTAGCTGCGCCTCAACGAACCCATCGCCGTCGCGCGCGACGAAGAGCAGCCCCTTCTTCTCCGTGGATGCGAGCCCCACAATTGGCGCGTGGGCGACTGCTGCGCTCGAGGTGTCGAACGCCCCGAGCGGCGACATCGAGAACGCAACTAAGAACGCCGCATCGTCCACTTGGACTTGCGCAAGCTGCCAGGCAACGGCGAAATCCGACCTGGGAGGTGGGGCGTTCTCGGCATGCTCGGAATCCGTGGACGGCCGAACAACGCACTCGCCCTCGGCGTTCGCCCACAAAATATCACGGTGAATCTTTACGCTGTGCATGTGCCCCTAAAAAGAAGCCCGAGTGTAGCGCAGCCGTCTCCAATTCCGTCAACCGAGTGTTGAGCAGCTAGGATCTTGTCGCGGGAATTTCACATTCCGGACCAGACTCGAAGCACCGGTGCACGGGCGTAGACGACGCGAAGTCGCTCGTGATACGGACATCGCACATGAGCGTCGAGCGCGGCTGGAAGGCCAGGTTTCGGTATCGGGCGGACGAGTTCCTCGGTGGGGGCGCAGGCAAGCAGCTCGCCTTTCTTTTCGCTTTAACGTGTGTGCTCGTTATTGGATTCACACTTCTGTCGATGATCACGTCGGCCGTTGCGCCGGGCCTGGGCATCGCTGACGGCAACATACTCGATCGAGCTTGGTGGTATTTCACGCGACTCATCGACGCAGGCACGATGGGTGGCGATGGGGGGAACGTAAACCGTCTGGTGTCGACAAGCGCCACGGTGCTGGGCGTTGTCGTTGCCGGACTTCTCATTTCTTCACTCGCAGGCAACTTTCAAGAACGCCTCGATGCCATCAAGCGTGGCGGCGCCCCCGTGATGGAGGAGGATCACTTTCTCATCCTCGGTTGGTCTGAAAAGATCTTCTCTGTGATCGACCAAATCTCCGAAGCGTACGCAACCCAAAAGATAGTTTGCGTCGTTATGGCCGAGGGCGAAAAGTCCGCCATGGAAGAGGAGCTTCGTGACAAGGTCGTCCACCAAGACCGAGTGAAGATCGTCGTGCGTTCCGGGAGCAGTGTCTCGCTCAATGACCTCGCGCGCGTCTCGTTCGCCCAGGCGCGAGCCATCGTCGTCCTTGTCGATGCGAAAGACGTTGAAGAACCCAACCGAGCCGATGGCCGAATCATTAAAACTCTGCTCGCGCTTTACAACCATCCCGAAGGCAGGGACCGCGCCAAGTTCCCGCGCGTCACCGCCGAGGTGATGATCGCCGAGAATCAGGAAATCGCCTCCATCGCCGCCAACGGTCGCGCCCAAGTCGTACGCACCAACGAGATGATCTCGAAGATCATTCTTCAGACTTCGCGCATCGGCGGTCTGTCCGTGGTGTACGACGAGCTCTTGCGCTTCGAGGGCAACGAGATTCACTACAAGGCGCTGCCGCAGGTCGTGGGCCGACGATTCGCGGACATCCTGCTCGATTTCCCGAACGCGCTCGTCGTAGGCACCGCCAAAGCGGATGGATCGTCGCATCAGCTCAATCCGGCGGCGGACTACATCATTCAGCCTGGCGACGAACTGCTTCTGCTCGCGGAGGATTCGAACATCAAGTTTCAGCCCTACGCGGGGCCTCTGCGATTTGATGCGATGCCGAAGCTCGAAGCGGCGCCGCGCAAACCGATGGAGCACATGTTGGTGCTGGGTTGGAACGAGAAGCTCTTTCCCATTATCCAGGAGTACGACAACTACGTAGGGGAGGGCTCGTCGCTTACGCTGGTCAATTCACTTCCGCGCGATGTTCGCGAAAAACGGCTGAAGGAAAACGTTGGCGAGTTAAAGAACGTACAGCTTCGGCACGTTGTGGGGGAGTTCACGAGCCGCGCCTTGATGGAGCAGATTCAACCGCAACGCTATCCTACGGTGATGGTTCTTGGTGACTCGGTCGAAGCGAAGAGCGCAGAGGACGCTGATACTCGCGCAATCATTGCACTCCTTCTTTTGCGCGACGCGCGTCGTCGCCATGGTGTGCCGCGTCAGGAAGTGTGTTCGGAAATTCTCGACCCAAAGAATCGAGAGCTTGCGGCTACAACGGAGATCAACGACATCGTCATCAGCAACGAGATGGTGTCGATGGTGCTCGCGCAGATCACATACGAGCCGCGGGTGCGCGCTGTCCTGGAGGACTTGTTCGAATCGGACGGCAGCGAGATCTACCTCAAGCCTTTGGCGTTCTACGTACCGCCCGGCAATCAGGTCACGTTCGAGTACCTCGTGCTCGCCGCCAAAGCGCGCGGCGAAGTCGTCATGGGCGTGCAGCGTTACATCGACGACCCTTCGAAGAGATTTGGTCTGCTCCTCAATCCTATCGATCGCCATACTCCTTTCACGGCTAGCAAGGGTGACCGCCTGGTGGTGCTCGCGGAGGATGACGGCTGATTTCGACTTACTGGAGCCATCGACACAATTCTGGCCGCAAGGCAGATTTGGTGCTCGGGGTGTCGATGAAACGCCAATTTCACGCTGCTTTGCGCAGTCTTCCTCTCGCACTTCTTCTCGCACGAGCAACGGTGGAAATCGCGTCGACATAGCCGCGCACTGACGCGGAATTTGTTTGGCGTGAACGTGAGCTAGATGGCTCTTCGCCCGCCGCCGCCTGATACCGCTTTCACGATCGCGAGCACGATGCACGATCCCAGCAGCGCAACTCCGAGGCTCACGAGGAAGCCGTTGTTGCCTGGATTGTCTCCGAACATGAGACGCGTCACAAAACCACCCACCAAGGCGCCGACGATGCCAACAACGATATTGGCAACGGCGCCCATCTTTGCGTTCGTGCCCATGATCATGCTGCCAATCCAGCCAGCCAGCGCACTAACGACTATCCATGCGATAATACCAAATGCGGGATTCATATTCGCTTACTCCGTTGCGAGCGACTGGGCGTCGCTCTTTTACGCTCGGGAATGCGAGCGCCGTGCCAGACCGTATTGCCGACGAAATTGCGTGCCGTTCCTCACCGCGTTGAGAAAAATTGCGTCAGTGCGGGACATTGCGCGGCGGTAGTTGTTGCAGCGCGATTCGAAAGCCGGCGTAATAGGCGCCTTGGCGAACGGCGAAAAGAGCCTTCCGGCACTGAGCACGCAAGAAGCGGCTTGGGTCGCGGAACATGTTCGAGCCGAGCAAGTTCAGCTCATCTATCGGCAGGCACTACCCAGTGTATTTGTGAGCGCGATCGTGGCTGCAACGGTGGTGCTTATCCTCTGGACGCATGGGGACAAAGCGAAGCTCATCACGTGGCTAGTCGCTTCGATCGCGATGACCTTGATGCGGCTCGGGTTGGTTCTCTGGCAGCGCAGCTCTTCGAACGCGGGGGAGCGCTTCATGGTGTGGGAGCGCCGGTTCGTTGTCTCCGTTGCGCTCACGAGCGTGGTCTGGGGAGTCGGCGGATGGTGGATCATGCCTAGCTCTGTCGCATATCAAGCCGTCGTCTACTTCTTCCTCATCGGGATGTGTAGTGGCACTGCCGCCATTTACTCGGCGCATGTCGTCAGCGTCGCCGTATCGATTTTTCTGATCATCGCCCGGCCACGGTCCACTTCGCCATGCAGAACGACATGCTTCATCGCGGTATGGCGTTCGGCGGCATTCTTTACATTACGATGGCCTCGCGCGCGACCAAGCTGCTCAATGAGTTTCTAAGTCGTTCCTATCGGCTTGCGCATGAGCTCGACAAGGCGCGTGCGGTTGCAGAAAGTACTGCGCGCACGGATGTGCTAACCGGACTTCGCAATCGACGTGCATTCTATGAGCAGGGTGAAGCGGTCGTACAGAACGCGACGCGATCGGGCCGCTCGTGCGCTGCGGTTATGATTGATATTGATAGATTCAAAAGCATCAACGATCGTTTCGGGCACGCCGCTGGCGATGAGGTCATCAAGTCGCTCGCGACAGTTCTCAAGGATACCGTTCGCGATGGCGAGCTCGCTGCGCGCCTCGGTGGCGAAGAATTCGTCGTGCTCTTGCCAGAGGGCTCGAGCGCGGATGCGGAAGCCTTGGCCGAACGCATTCGCACGCGCGCAGAAGCCCACGCCGCCATCGTGGACTCGACTGAGATCGCGTTTACGGTGAGCTTGGGGGTCGCGAGTAGGGGCGATGACTGCGCGACGCTCGATGCGCTCATCGCCTTTGCCGATTCTGCTCTCTACGCCTCAAAAGAAGGCGGTCGCAACAAAGTTTCCGTCGCTCCGCCCCGCAACACGGGGCATCCGCTGGTGGAGTAGGGCAACGCGCAGCGACGCCACACCTGAGGCCGGGCTGTGAGCCAGAGCGCGCTGGCCAAAGGGGAACTGTGAGGTTTTACGCCGTTTCATAAAGCCACGCGCGTGGCATGGAAGGTGCTTTGCCTCCCGTCACACAGCTGCGCTGCACGGCATGTGCGACGCAAATTTTCCAGGAGCCACCCATGTTGAATACTAATGATAAGAACACGACGCAGGACAAGAGCAACAAGGCAACGACGTCAGGCGCCGTCGACAAGAAGCAAATCAAGGTTGGCATGCCGGTTGTTTGCTCGAACGATGGACAGTTCGGCGTTGTAGATCGCGTCGAAGGCGACTCGATCAAGTTGAACAAGGACGATAAGGGAGTGCATCACTACATTCCGGTGAGCTCGATCGCAAGCGTCGACGATAAGGTTCACGCGAACAAGCCCGGCGAAGAAATGATGCGCAGCTGGACCACGCAAGCGCCCGGCGCCAAAATGGCCTGAGCTTCACCCAACGAAACGCAGACTGACGCCGCGACCGAATCAAACGGCCGCGGCGTTTTTGCGTTTGACGCGGGGCCTCGCCGTCACGTCGGCCACACTTCAAAAGACAGCTAACCAGAACCGCGCAGCGTCCAGATTTCGCGCCCGGTCTTGAGCACTTTGACCTCGATCTCGAAGGATGACCCTTCGGCCTCGGCCATCGATCGAAGCTCGGCGCGGTCGGCATCCGTGCCGTCGCAGAAGCCCATCGGCTTTGTGTCGCCCGGCAGAATGAGCTGCACTTTGAAGTCGCCGCGGTCCCAACGGGTTTGCGTCGCGTTGTCGTGTCGGTGAATCATCGCGGCGTACACTAGCACGACGCTAGTGTAACGACTCTAGCTACCGACACGCACAAGCCGCTTGCTGCCGCTCATCATTTCGAATTGGACAGGCGGAAGGAAGCCGCTCGTCTCATCGCGTGCATTCTCCACGTGATTATAGGATGCCCGCATCTGCGTCGAGTCGAACTCCAAGCTGACGAAGCCTCGGTGCTCAATCTCGCCGTACAGGATGTGGGGATTGTTATCGAGCGCGAAGCCCAGAAACGCTCCGTCGATTCCGCTTGGTGACGTGATCCCGGGCGTCAGCAGCTCGACACCAACCACGCCCGCGCCGGTCTCCGGGTTGTAGACAGCGGAATCCCACGGATCAATTACCAGCTCGCTGGCAAATGAAACATGCAAGTCGCCCGACAGCACGACAACATTCTGTCGGCGCGCGAACTGGTCGAAGATCCACGCGCGGCTGCCCTGATAGCCGTCCCACTGATCCGGATTGACGATGTTTGGACCACCTTGCGACAACGTCCGTCCGCGAAGTGCGAGCTGAGCCATCATAAGTTGCTGGCCGATCAAGCAATACTGCGCATTCGTCGACGCGAGTCCGCTCGCCAGCCACTCTTCCTGCACGCTGCCGAGGAGCGTTCGCGCGGGACTCGCGATCGCTGCAAAATTGTTGGACGTGGTTTGTTGCACGCGACCTTCGTAGCGCGTGTCGAGCATAAACAAGTCGGTTGGGCCGAAGCGAAAAGAGCGATGGATGCTTCCGTCAGCGTTGACGCGGACGGGCATCCACTCCCCGTGCGCGCGCAGAGCGTTCTTTTTACGGGCGGAAAACTCGATTGGCGATGGTGTCGAATCGGCGGGCATGCCGGTCGACCAAGCGTCGTTGACCACTTCGTGGTCATCCCATACTGCGATCACGGGATGGCGCGCGTGCATGGCTTGCAACTGCACGTCCCGGCGATAACACGAATAGCGCGTGCGATAGTCGGCCAGCGTGAAGAGCTCGTTCGCGGGCTCGGCCGAGCGTACAGCGTCGGTTACGCCGTCCGCATATTCGTAGATGTAGTCTCCGACGTGAATAACCGCGTCAAGATCATCGAGCTCGGCGATGGCGCCGTACGCGATATAATAGCCGGCCTCGAAACGGGCGCAGGACGCGAGCGCAAAACGCGCTTGGGCCGCGGTGCTGCTTGCAGTCTTCGTGCGGCCCACAATCGACATCTGCCCTTGCGATCGAAAGCGATAGTAAAGGTTTGTGCCCGCGGGCAACGCCTGTGCGTCGGCTTTGGCCGTGAAGTCATGGCGCGCTGTGGCTGCGATCCAGCCCGCACCATGGCGCGTAGTGAAAGCGGCGTCGCTTGCGCACTCCCAAAAAACCAGCGCGGGCACTGACGGGTCGTCTGGCGAAACGCGCGTCCATAGAATGATCGCGCTATCCGTCGGGTCGCCACTGGCGATCCCGTGCGAGAAGAGCGAGGCCGGGCCGACAATCGGGTCTTCGACGTAGATGGGAAAACCGTCGGGCCCAAGCTCGGTCGGTACTGGAATTATCTCTTCAGGTTCTTCTTCGACGATCGGCGTTTCGGTCGCACACGAAGGCAAAGCGCCCGCGAGCGACGCAGCGCCCACCAGTTGAATGAAATTGCGTCGTGAAAGGGTCATGCGCTCACGTTCGAAAGCCGGTGACGGCGCAGGATACGCTTGCTGCGGGCGCGAAGCGAGTGCACTCAAGACTACCTCTGCGCCCGCCCTGTGCGTTCCGGCCGGCGAGACGGTATGTCGGCACACGTTTAACACAGGCGTTGCGCGTTTTGTCGTGAAGCCGCCGAGGCGCGTGTGTACCTTGTGATCTGAACCTTAGTAGCGAAGGGATCCTCACGATGAGATTGCCATCTTCAGGTAGTAGTGCGGCCTGTGCCGCCGCGATCATCGCATGCGCATGCTTCGTCGGTTGCGCATCCTCGCTGACTAGCACTTCGGGCACCGATGCCGCCGCGCGGGAGGACCTCGGCGTAGACATCGACCTCGGAAGCGTGGACGCAGGCGGAGTCGACGGCGGTTCATTTGACGCAGGCGGTTTCGACTCCGGTGCCGACATCGATCTAGGTGGCTTGCCCGACTCGGGCGGCTCCGATGCGGGCAGTCCGGATGAAGGCGACTACTACGTGTCGCCGACCGGCAACGATAGCAATCCGGGTACGATCGAAGCGCCCTTTCGCACTCTCGCTAAGCTCAACAACGTGCTTCACACACTGGGCGCGGGGGCAGCGGGAAAGACCGCGTACATTCGCGGCGGCACCTATCTGTCGGAGGCGGGGGACGACGCGTCCAACCATTTTATTCTCGAAGATCTTCACGGCACCGCCGGTGCGCCGATTCGCATCTGGGCGTATCCCGGCGAGAAACCCATCTTCAGCTGCGCCAACATTACGCCGACGTATGAATATCCGTTTGTGTTCGTTCTGCTCAACAGCAGCTACGTTCATCTAAAGGGCTTCACCGTGACGATGCTTGCGCAAGTCCCAAGCGGCGTTGGAATATCTCGCGGCGTGAACATTTCGGGCTGTGAGCATTGCACCATCGAGCTCTTCGATATTTCGAACATCGCGGGCGCGGGTTTTACGCTCAGCCAGTCGTCAGTCACGCCTTCAACCAACAATCACCTGCTGAATATCGACTCACATCATAACGGCGATGGTCTTGGTGATCCCGCGTTTCCAGAATACGGCTCCTGGAACACAGGTGATGGCTTTGGTTGTTCCGGCGGCGATGAGTCCACGGACAACGTGTATGAAGGTTGTCGTGCATGGCTCAACTCGGACGATGGATATGATTGGTTCGACTGGGCAGGGGCGCGAGTAACGCTCAGCGGATGTTGGTCGTTTTGGAACGGCATCAAGCCGTGGGGCCCGACCAACACGACGCCCAATGATTCTGAGATGACCCCGGAGGACCCGGCGGTTTTCTTTGGCGTCGAGGGCTACGTCGTGAGTATCGAGGCCGGCGAAGGCTTCAAACTCGGCGGGCATGGTTCGGCCGGCCCGCCTGGCATGCCGACCGTTCTAAAGAAGTATTTGGATCACTGCGTCTCCTTCGAGAATGTCGGCACGGGTTACTCGGCCAACATGATGGCCGAGTTCAGCCATCAGATGCAGATCGTGAACTCGGTCGCGTACCACAATGGAAACGATGGATTTGGCTTTGGCACGGGACGATCGGTTGGCATCGCCCACATCTTCCGCAATGACTGGGCGTACGCGAACAACCGCCTGCAATCAGGTGGCGACTGGGTGTACGACGGCCTTGACGACAATATCTCGAACAACGTTTGGGCCACGACGCACGACGGAATCGACTACGGCAACCTGAGCCCGGGCGTCACGATCAACGACGCAGATTTCATGAGCACATCGTCGGTCGGTGCGGCCGGGCCGCGTCAGGCCGACGGAAGCTTGCCGAATTTGCCATTCCTACGCCTCGTTGCGGGATCCGACCTTCTGGACCGCGGAACCGATGTAGGCTTCCCTTTCAACGGCGCCGCGCCCGACGTCGGTGCATACGAGCGCTGAAATACTTCGTACTTCGACTTCCTCAAACCGCCGTGCACTCCGTCCTACCGCTTCGTTGAGGAGCTCAACGCGCTGGAGATGGCGCGCGGACATGACGGCTTGCTTCGTGGCAAGCCGGAGCCGGTTGTGCTTTTCGCGTTGTACGTCAAGGACGGCGCGACATGTCGCACGGTCGGCAGAAGCATTCACAGGTTCGCAGTCGAGACACCATATCCATCACGTGCGATGAGCGCGCAGCGGGCGCTAGCGAGCTGAACAATCGAAGGGCGCGATGCTCCCTATTTCGTAGGTCTAGCAATCGCGCTCGAGGAAGATGGCGGAGACGACGTACGCCGCATCTACGGTGCTTTGGAGCGCCATGACAGGCTGCAGGTCTGCCATACCGAAGCGCTCGCGAATGATCCGTTGCACCTGCGTGCCGTTCGCACGAATGCGGAGTGGGCGTTGCCCGCACCGGCCGAGCTTCTAATCGATCACTCGCTTGCGTCTGCCGGATGCCGATCGGACAAGTGGGTTGGTGCTTCATGTTGGTATGTGCGCGCGCGCGCGATGCCGCAGCAGTGCGGGTTCCGCGTGCCCTTTCTTTCGCCGGACGCGAAGAACGATTGGACGGCAGTCCTAGACGCCCAATACTGAGTGAATCTCGCTCCCGCCTCTGAAAGGGCGGGCGATACTCAGCACGCCTGCGATTTGATAGTCTGCCATCGCCATGACTTTCCGCAGGATCGATGTGCCCACCTTGAATGACGACATCGTCTATCCATTGCGGAGACGCGCGAACGGTATCTACTGGGTTGCGGGAATCGTTCTCTTGCTCGCCATCCTCGCGCATGCGGCAAGCACGCGCCTGACGACGCGTGGCGGATACGGTCTCGAATTCGGTGCGATCGGGTTGGCGTCGTTGGCGATGTATTTGCTTTTCATCGCGTATCGGTTGAAGGGATTTCCGCGCTTCGAGCTTCGCTTCGGCGCAGAGCATCTGAGTTTTCCGTCGTATCCGCTCTGGCGCCAGGCGCTCACCAAGATTCGTTATACCGATATCGCGCAAGTCGATATGTCGCACGACAACAGCGGCTGGTGGATGTGGGTAACGACGCGAGACGCGCGCCATCGAGTGCCCCTCACTCTGCTCCCCAAAGAGATCGATGGCTTCGAGATCGCTTACTGCGTGGAGCTGCGCGTTTGGAATGCGAAGCAAGCGCTTCGAATGCCGCCTCAGACAATCGCCGCGATTGAGCGTGAGCTGTTCTTGCGACGGCCTCTCACGGCAGTTGTCGTCGAGGAGCGGGACGACACGCTGCACATTTACGGCGTCCTTGACGAAGCCGACGATCATTTCACTGCGCTACAGGACGACAATCCCTGGGGCATCGAAATGCTACGACGGCACAAGCTTATCGTTCTGCCAGCGCGCACCATCGTGAGGCCTTAGCTTGGCGATGACGCCGACTGCAACCATCGCGTAGATCATCCGTCGAAGCAGAGCACTGTGAAATTTGCTGAGCATGTTAAGAGCGTACTCGCTTTCTTCAGCGAGACGTAGGTTCGCGCGGCGACTAGTCGAGGTCGAACGCAAAACCTAGTTTGATGTAGATCGGCATCTCGAAGTACTGGGTGAGCGCTAAAGTCGGCCGCACCTCGAGGCCGGCGAAGACCGCATCGCTCAGGAGAAAGTCGATGCCGAGCACCCCATGAAGGCCGAATGCGTTAATAGATTCGTGGTTGTGGGTATGCGTGAGGACGTTCATCCCAAGGCCAGCATAGGGCACGAACGCGAACGCGTTGATCACGTAGACCACGTCCACTCCGTAGTCTTGAATCCAGTGGTCGCTCCCTTGCAACGCTACTCCGCCAAACGCGCGTAGCGTGAACGAGTAGCTCAGGCCGTACGTCATCCACAAATCGCCGCCGATGCCGCGACTCGGCAGGCCTGCGCCGCTAGCCATGGCGTAGCCGCCCCCAAGCTCGATCGTGAATCGGTCGCCTTCGGCATGCGCCTTTGATGGTGCGACTATCGCTGATGCGCAGACGGCTAAAACCAGTGCGAATGCGACGCGCGAAATGCGGGTCGATCGCGCGAACGCGTTGCGCCGGTAGAGTTGGATGGTCACGACGGCTTTATACCATCGCGCGAACAGGGAAGGGCAGGCGGGCTGCCCCCGAGCCGGGCTGCAGCGCATTTTCATCTGGGGAATGCGAGCGATCCCTTGCTACGATGGACTTATGACCGACCAAGATTTGATCGAGGCGGAACTTGCCGAAGCGACGCGAGCCTGGCTACTCGACAAACGTCCCTTCTTGGCATCGCAGGACTACTCACCCCTCGAGGGTCGCTTCGCCGCGGCGATCGAGAGTTGGGTCGCAACCTTTCTTCATCACGACCCGCGCTCGGATCTGCGCGGCCGCTGGTACGATGGCTTCGTCATTCGCAATTCGTCGGCACGCAGCGCTTCTGACTTTCACGCAGACGGATATATCTGGGCACTCGATTCGCAGCGCCTCCATCCTGTGGACGTCTCGTTTACGCTGAAGGGAGACGCGATCACGCACTATCTCGTGCGTTTCGGGGATCAGCGTGCCATCGAGGGCGCCGCGGATGCGACGGCCCTCGAGAAGCTCGTGGTAGACCACCCTGAGTGGCGATTCACGTACAGCAAAGAGTAGGGTACCGCTGGTCGCCAGTCACCGTGCGGATTGTACGAGCACCTTCACGAGCTCTTCCACCATGGCCTCCGACTCTTTGCTCGAAGAGCTGAGCGCGTGTCGCGCGCAGTGACGTATGTGATTGCGAACGAGCTCGCGCGAGACCGCGCGAAGTGCGTGCTCGATGGAGGAGATCTGCGTGACAATGTCCGTGCAGTAGCGCTCGTCCTCGATCATGCGCTGAATTCCGCGCACCTGACCTTCGATGCGGCGCAGACGTTTCAGATTGGCTGTTTTTGTTTTTGCGTCGACGGCGACGGCGTGTGTTGCGTGCGTGGCTGCTTTTCTCGCACTCATCGCTCGCCCGCATCCGGGCCCAGCGCCGTGTCGATGCCGTCCGCTTGCATGCGCTGCGCATCGGCGCGTTCTACGGTGGTCCCCGGCGGATAGGTGTACCAGGTCGCGGCGTCCTCTGCGGTCGGGCGCTCGCGGACTTTGAGCACAGTAAACATCCCGCCCATATCAATCGTCGAGAAGGGCCCCGGACTACCACGCATCGCGACGCTGTTCTCGGGAATGGGCATTTGCATCGCGCCCATTGTTCCCATTCCCGTCTGCCCCATTGTCATCGCCGCGGGAAGCACGCGCGTGAGGCGCTGGTCGAGCCGCCGGGTATCTGCGCCGACGAGTGGTGTCATGCGGTGACCCATCTGCGTCATGATGTGATGAGTCATGTGGCAGTGCATCGCCCAGTCGCCGGCTTCCTCGGGCACGAACTCAATCACTCGTGTGGACCCAACCGGAACGAGCACAGTCGTCTGTGGAGACTGCGCGCTTTCCGGTACGTAGCCGCCATCGGTTGCCGTGACTTTGAAGTTCAGGCCGTGGATGTGAATCGGGTGATGATCCATGGGCCCGAGATTCCCGAGGCGTATGCGTACGCGCTGTCCGCGGCCGACAACGAGTGGCTCGGTGGCAGGAAACGATTTGCCGTTGAACGTAAGCACATTGAAGTCGTTCATCGCCAAGGGATCAGGACGCGATGCGCCGATGTCGATCTTCCACTCATGCGCCATCAGCACGAAGTCATGCGCGACGCGTGGGCCACGCGCAGCGCGCGGATGCACTACGAACATGCCGACCATGCCGAGCGCGATCTGTGTCATCTCGTCGAAATGGGAGTGGTACATGAAGGTGCCTGCGTGGCGGAGATCGAACTCGTAAACATAGGTTTCACCAGGCGGGATGGGGCGCTGGTTGAGGCCGGCCACGCCATCCATGCCGTTCGGCAAAATCATTCCGTGCCAATGCACCGTCGTCGGTTCCGGCAGGCGGTTGGTCACGTAGATGCGAACGCGGTCGCCTTCCACCGCTTCGAGCGTTGGGCCGGGCGTGCCGCCGTTATAGCCCCAACAGCGCGCGCGCAAGCCCGGCGCGAATTCGTTGTCGACCTCTTGCGCGATCAAGTGTCCAACCTTCACACCGTTCACAACACGCCACGGAAGGGTCGAGCCGTTCGGCGTGACTACCGCAGGCTGTCCCCCCGGTGCAGGCGGACTTGCGACGTTGCGAGCGGGGCGGTTTGGCGACGCTGCTTGGTCTTGCGCAAGCGCTTCCGTCGACTTACCGGCGAGCGCCGCTGCCGCAGCGATGCCGCCGAGCTGAATGAATGAACGTCGGTCCATGGTTAGCGAGCCCCTTCGCGCGTGTGAACCAGCGCGCCTGCGATTACGGATTCAAACTCTGCACGTGCCGTCCAGTACTCTGCGAGTGTTTCAACGCGTGCGAGCTCGACATCGAGCTGCTCGCGTCGAGCATTGAGCAACTCGAAAACACTCAGATCCATCGCGTTGTACTGAAGCAAGGCTTGCTCCATCACGCGTTGTTGCGCCGGGACGATAACATCCGCGTAAAGACGAACGCGCGCGTGCGCAGACACCAGCCGGTTGCGCGCTTCGCGTGCTGCAGAACGCACCGTGACTGCGGTGCCGATGTAGCGTTCCATTTGCGCGTCGAACTCCGCCGACAGCGCGCCAGCCATCCCGCGATTCTGCGCGAAGATAGGAAGGCGCACATCGACGCCCGCGCCGAAGCGCCAATCGTCTCCTAAGGAATTGGTCTCCGTACTCTCCGGATGACCCAGCAGTGCATGTACGTCTGCAACAATCTCGGGCATCCATCCTGCCGTACTCGCCATGCCAGCTTGACGACCTAGTGCCTCGAGGTGGGCGCGTTGTTCTTTGAGCGCAAAGCTCGCTTCAATGGCGGTCGTTTCAACTCGGTCGGGGACTGACAGTTGGTGTTCCGCTTCCGGTAACGAACCACTCGAGTGCCAAATCACTTCGCCGCCAGCGATGCCGAACAAGCGTGTCAGCGTTTCACGGCGATGCGCGACCTCGAGTTCAGCTTCCGAGACCCCGACGCGCGCGCGCTCGTACGCGGCGATCTGCACGTCAGCGGTGAACTCCGCGGCGTTGCCGGATGCGCGCATCGCATTGGCGGCATCGCGTGCTGCAGCGAGTGCGTCCAGTGCCTGCTGGGCGATGGCGAGCTTCTGCTCTGCTGCGACGAATGAGTAATAATCGGCACGTGCTTCAAGGCCGGTTGCAACTACCGCTGCTGCGGCACGGAAGCGAGCCGCGTCGACCTCACTACTTGCTGCGCGCGAACTCGCTGGCGCCAGAATCAAGCCCGTTATGTCGTACTCGACACGCAGCTCGAAGCGCGAGTTGCGCTCCGGCAAAAACTCTACTCCCACGACAGGGTTGGGGACGACACCAGCTTGCAGTAGTCGACCGCGCGCGATTCCCATCTCACGAAACAGCGCCCGAAGCTCGCGGTTACCGGCGAGCGCAATGCGGACCGCTGCATCGACGTCGACCGGTTGCCGCAGGGCTTGCAGCACCTGGCTGTCGGTGCTCGCGTTGACCTCGCCTTCGACGACGCCGTCCGGCACGGACGTTCTAGCGAGCTCACGAACTTGCGGAAGATCATTGTGGATAGCCGTGCTCACGCAACCAGTGAGCAGGACCCCCGAGATTAGCGTAGTAAAAGGAATACGCATTATTGAGCTCCCGTCTGCGAGCCGTGGTGGTGGTGATGCGCCGCGCTGGGTCGTGCTCCTGCCAAACCAGGCCACGCGCCGACTCCGCTTTCGCCTGGCAAGGGCGGGTCTCCCTGCGTAGCGGTGGTGAGCTGTGCTGGCGACATCTCGACCGCGTCCGGTGATGCCGCGGAAGCTGACGGAAACTCGTGCGGTAGACCGCCACCGCATGCGGAAGCGCTAAGCGCGAGCGCACTCAAACCCCATAGAAGAATTAGTCGCATAGCTGGCTGCTATACGGTGGTGGGGTATGTGTCAATGTGAAATGCGCCGCGCGGAAATGCGCGAGCGCGGCGAGCGCTTGATCAGCTTGCGGGGTCGAGCCTGAAAACTTCGGACGTCTTCATGTTGACGAAGTAGATCTTGTTGTCGGGTCCGATCGTGAGGCCCGCGAGCGAGCCCTCGGGCAACTCTGTGTCGAACTGATTGAGCAGGGCGCCGTCCACGCTAAACGCGTAGATGATGCTCGTCGCATGATCGCTCACGAAGAGCGTGCCGTCGTGAAGCGCAAGTCCACTCGGCTGAACGAGCGTCCCTGGGGGGACCACATCCTCGATGACCGCGTCGCTCATGAAGTTGGACACTTCGAGGCTGTCGTAGGCTTTCGGGAATCGTCCGGCCATCGTGCCGGTCGCAGTGTCGAGGCGTGCGATGCGGGCGTTGCCGGTGTCAGCGATGTAGAGGAACGCTGAGTCGGAATCGAATGCTAAGTGACTCGGCACGTTTGCGACGCGCGCCACTTGGCCTGCGACGAATCGGCGGATTCGCCCGTCCCCGTGTTCTTCGCCGCCGGCGACATGCGGTTCTACGAAGTCGACATCGTCGATCGAGCCAGCGTCGCCGTTGAATACCCAAAACGCATTGCCGCGATTGTGCGCGATGCCCATGCAGAAGGGCGCGGAGTGCAACATGTCGAGGTGCGAGCCGTTGCCCCCCGGGCCGTTGAATGTGTAGACCGCCGGATCGGACGTCCAGAAGGCGGGACCCATATAGTCGTAGGCGTCATCGTCGTAGTTGCCGGTTCGGGCCTCGTGACATGTCGCAAAGAAACTCGACTGGCCTGGGGTTGCGCTAGAGCGCGCGTCCGTGTCCCCGAACGCGATCGAGGTTGGACGTCGCATGAAGTGCCACGCATTGGCGTCCTGCTTGAGCACGCTGCTCGGCGCGTCGCCTTCGGCGCCAGTGATTTCCAACGTCCAGCCGGGGAGGGCATCGCAACCTGCGAACGAGGCCTCGGTGCAGATTGCCGAACTTTCGTACTCGCGGAAGGTTACCCACAGCTTGCCGCTCGTCGGATCGAACTCCAGATCCGTCGCTTCACGTTGCGCGGAGGGCGAGTAGATCGAAACGACATGCGCGCTTCCCGGTGTGCCGTCGCCGAGCTGAGGCGCGGCCACGAGACTACCGCCGTCCGTTTCGGGCAGACCGCCGTCGTCCGTGGTGCTCGCGTCTGGGCCGCGGTCAGCCCCGCATCCGACATTCAAAACCGATGCGAGCAATGCGAGCGTAAGAACCTTGGCGTGCACGAGCTTCCTCCACTATTTCCGTCAACAACCGCGGCTACGGACTTACACGCGGGGCCCCCAGGGTCAAGGCGAGCACGGGTTTGACCTGACACGCACTACGTGCGACGCACGGTCCATTGTGACTGTCGAGCTTATCGTTATTCATGAGCATCCTGAGTGGCAGAAGCCCCTCTTCGCCGCGCTCGAGAAACGTGGCGTAAGATTTGGAACGTTCGATCTTAAGAAGGCATCGTTTGATGTCGATCTCGTTCCAGGCGCGCGGCTCTACTTCAATCAGGCGAGTCCCAGCGCCTATCTGCGCGGTAGCACGCGCGCCGTGCCGTTGGCTCTCGCGCTGATGCGCAGCCTGGAGCTTGCGGGCGCGCGCGTTCTCAACGGCTCGCGCGCGTTTTCACTCGAGCTGAGCAAAAGCGCGCAAGGCAGTCTGCTCAAGAGGCTCGGCATCGATCATCCGGCGTCCCTCGCGTTCAACGAAGTTGAAGCGGTGCGCAATGCGTGGACGCGCTGGCCCGCGCTCCTCAAGCCTGAACAAGGTGGCAGCGGCGCCCGCATGTTTTTGCTCAACTCCTTCGACGAGCTCGCGCGAACAGTTGCGACGACACCGGACATCTGGCTTCCCGACAATCTCATGCTGCTTCAGGAGTATTTTCCCACCGATCCCGCGCGCGGAATCGTGCGCATGGAATTTCTGGGTGGCGAGCTGCTCTACGCGATGCGCGTGGTCTCTCACGGCGCGTTCAATCTCTGCCCGTCCGAGCTTTGCAACCCCGCCGACTCAAGCGATGCGCTTTGCGAAATTCCCGCGGCCACGTCGCAGAAACCGGTAGAGTTCTACCCCTACCCGGAAGTTCCGAGGGAAGCCGTGGAGCAGGGACGTCGCATCGTCGCGGCAGGTGGGCTTGACGTTGCTGGAATCGAATATCTTGAGTCAAGCGACGGCCGCCGCGTTTTCTACGACATCAACGCAAACTCGAATTTGCGTGCGCCCATTGGCCAGGCATTCGGATTCGATCCCTTCGAGCGCGTCGTCGACTATCTTGTGCGCGAGCTTGCGCGGCCGCTCTAGGCTCGGTGCGCGCTCGCAGAATGGAAACCATGCTACGCGTCGCTGTCTTAGTTGCTAGCTCGCTCCTCGCAGCGTGCGGAGCTGTACCGTCCTCGGCTGTTCAGAGTGCTGATGACCCGACGTCCTTGCCAAGCGAAGAAAGCGTGTCCACTGCGCATCCGATCGAAACGTGGGCCAACGCGAACAGCGTGGTGTGGCGATCGCAGGACGATAGCGAGCTCGTGCTTTGGCCCGCGTCCACGGACTGGCAGCTCGTGCTCTCGAACGAGCCGCCCACCCCTGTCTGCATTGCGCTTGCGCGAATGGGCGACGTGGTTGATTGCGCCGTGCCGTTTGCAGATTGCGTTCACGTCCTTGAGGTGCGTGCAACGCAAACGACGCTTCATGTGCGCGAAACGTCATCGAGTGGAAGCGCATGCACCAGCATCGATGCAGCGCTGGGAGACTTCACGCGCGTAGATAATTCCCACCCAAGCGCAGCTACGGAGTTGCGCACACAAGGCCAGGGATGCGGGGAGTTCATTCCCCTGAATGCTCTTCGCGCTGGGCGTTCACTCAATGGCGTGTGGCTCGGCGAGACCTTTCGCGGCGGCGAGCGCGATATGTACGAGGGAATGTTCAATCTCGCGGCACGCGAGCGTGGCGATAGCTTGGCTTTGCGCCTGGACACAAACCGCGTCGTCGGATGGACCGAATGCGACGGGATGATGTCGCCTACGGGGTGGTCGACGCTGACGTGCCGAATCGGCGGCGACGCGCCGTCTGAACCAACCGAACCGCTTGTCCCGCGCGTGGGTGTACGCATCGTGCACGGCCCCCACCACGACCGCATGCTCCTCAGGATGCTCGATCCCGCGCAGGGCGAGGCGCCCTGGCGCTACGGGACTATCTCACTCGTGCGCATTAGTCCGCTCGCATACGCGGCTCGTTCAGAGGTGTGTCTTGAGGCCGATGATGATATTGGCGACGTCCTTGTGCGGATCGGCGGGGGACCCGATCAAGACGTCATTCGATCGTTCATCGAACGCGAGCTTGCCGCGCGCCAGCGAAACCTGGACTTCCTCGGCATCACCGAAGCGTCCAATCTCTATTTGGGTGTCGCGTACTCGACGCTCCTCATCTGTAGCAACGAACGCGAGGCGCCCCGCGCTCAAGAGTTGCTCGCGCAAATCGAAGAAACGCCGCGGGAGAACACGACGGCTCGCGCGCAGCTTATTTCCGACCTCGGTGAAACCATCGCGCCGTGCGTGGAGCGCACGCTAGCGCGCCCCAACTTCTTCGAAGAGGCGACGCACGCAGCATTCGGCGCGCCGTGAGTCGTTACGCCGTGCCTTGGCACAAACGCATGAGCGAAGAACATCCGGGTGAATCGTTTGAAGACAAACGCCCATTCGGGAGCTAGTCTTCGTGAGATGACGCGATTCGAGGTTGCGACTGCCGCGGCGGCGCTCTTTCTGAATGCATGCTCACATGCGGCGGCGCCTGCTGTCGTAGCGCCACCTGCTCTCGTAGCGCGGCCTGCTGTCGTAGCGCCGCCTGGCCGCGGTGAGACTGGCGCTCAGACTGATCAGACTTCCCTCCTCGAAGGAGCGTGTCTCGAAGTTATCGACGTAGGGTCGCACATTGCGTGCTACCGGGATCACGTCCTATTTCGTGCGCAATCGAACGACGTGTTTCTTCCGTCGCACGTCGTGCTCGAGACGGACGAGGACCCACCACGGTGGCGGCCGCCCCGGGAGGTGCTTGGCCTCTCTGGTGCTGATGCGCGACATCTCACGCTTACGGTTCGCGTGCAGGAAACGCCTGGCTCTGAAAAGTCCTTTGCTGCGCGACTGCTCACGGGAGAGGAGTTGGCAGCGACATTGCGCAAGCTACAGCTCTGGATGAGCGCGGGTGATGCGGCCTGTCGTCGCATGCAACGTTGTTGCGTCGCCGCCATGCCGATTCTTAACGCCGATGAGCCGGGCTACGTTCCGACTGAAGGCGAATGCGACTATTGGCATCAAGCCCCCGATAGGCAGGAGTGCGCGCAGACGGAACGCGAGTTGCGCGAGCTTCTCGTATCGAGGAACCGTTCCGTACCCGCAGCATGCGAGTCACCGACTCCGTGAACGGGCGCAAGTGTTCGGTCGTTTTAGATCGATCGTCGGGCGTCAGGCATTGGGCTTGAACAGGTTGAGCGGAATGGTGAGATAGCGCCGTCCGTTGGAATGCGGCGTCGACAAGCACCCTGCGTTCACGTTCAACTGAATGCTTTGCAGAATCAGTGCGGGCGCTGACAGCGTGGCGTCTCGCTCGTTACGAAAACGTACAAAGTCAGTCCGCTTTGTTTCTGTCTTGATGTGAATGTTTGCGCGCTTTGATTCGCCGATCGTCGTCATGAAGCGAAGTGCGCGTTGGCCCGGCTGATAGTCGTGTCCCACAAAGACGCGGGTTTCGTCGGCCAGCGTGTAGAGCCCTTCGTGCACCGAAGTGTAGAGCACGTCCGCGCTCCCACCCGGGAAGTCGCAACGACCGGTTCCGTAGTCTTCAATAAACAACGCATCTCCTGTGAAGACGGCGTCTGCGATTTTGTACGTTACGCATGCCGGGGTATGGCCTGGCGTGGCAATGACTTCGATTGCGAGGGAACCGGCGTCGAATTTCTCGCCATTGGTCAGAAGCCGGTCGAACTGCTCTCCTTCAGTGGACACGTCTGCACTCAAGTCAAAAAGCGGCACGAAGATTTTCTGTACCTCTGAGATACGCGCTCCAATGGCAATCTTGGCATTTAGCCGCTCTTTCAACGGTTGCGCTCCGGTGATGTGGTCGGCGTGCGCGTGCGTCTCGAGCACATAGTGGACGCGCAACGACTGCGACTCGACGAACGCGAAAACCCGGTCGAGCGAGTCAGTGGACGTCTCGGCTCGGGAAGCGTCAAAATCGAGCACCGGATCGATGATGACCGCGTCTTTGCTCGTTTCGTCGAACACCACATACGTGAGCGTGAACGTCCTCGTGTCAAAGAATTCTTGGACTCTCATCGTCGCCTCCGCATTGTAGGAGCCTGTCGCTCGGCAATTGGGTTCGCAATAGCTGACATCAACGTGGATTTGTGAACCCATTTGCGTGCGGTTTGGCTCTCACCCGCATGGACGTTCAGTCACCTAAACCAGGTAGGATATCGATGGGCCTGAGACTCGCGCTTTTCGTCGCAATTGGAGCAAGCTTGGGCTACGCGTACTACCGATTCGTCGGGTGCCGTAGCGGCACCTGCCTAATCACAGGCAACCCGTACGTGGCGACTCTTTACGGCGCCGTCATGGGCTTTTTGTTGGCCAATACGCGTTAACGACTAGGTGCTCGCGAATGTCATCCCCGTACGAGATCGTCGTTTCTGGAGTGGTCGGCGCCGCGGCCGGTGTGCTCTCGGGTTTTCTCGGAATCGGCGGCGGAGCGTTGATCGCCCCGTCCCTTGTGTTGCTCCTGGGGATAGACCTGCATCGCGCGCAGGGCATCTCGCTTGCTGCGCTCCTTCCTCCGGTCGGCCTGCCCGCAGTGCTCGCGTACCGCAAAGTTGGCGTGCGCGTTAAGGTTCTTCTCGTAGTTGCACTCGTCGTCGGCTTTGTCGTCGGTGCACCGGCTGGAGCGTGGTCCGCCCATCGAGTTCCCGGATTGCAACTGAGATGGGCCTTTGCCGCGTTCTTGGTGCTGGCAGCCTTCAACGCAGTTCGCGCAAAGCCTACCGTGGATCGAGACGAGCCAGAAGCGGCAGCGCCGGTACGGCGACTGTGGCTTGCACTACCGATCGGAATTTTGGCGGGCGTTATGTCGGGCATGCTTGGTGTGGGCGGCGGTCTGGTCGCTCTTCCGATGCTACGGCGCTTCCTGCACCTCGGCAGGCTTGAGGCGCAGGCAACGACACTCGCGATGATGTTGCCGCCCATCGGTCTGCCTGCGGTCTATGTGTACGCGCGCGAACAAGGCGGGCTTCCGTGGGAGCTGCTGGGTGCAGTTGCGGTTGGCTTCGTGATCGGCGCCGGAGGCGGAGCGCGCCTCACAAGCCGCGTGAACACGCACAGTGCGACGCTCGTCTACGCAGCGTTCCTCGTCGTCATGGCAATTACGCTAGTCGTTGGCGGATGAATCTGGAGCTCCATTAGCAATGAGCCGCACCCAACGTTAGGCTCAATCGATGGATTCGTTGATCACCGCGGCTGCACGAGCTCTAGCGGCAGGGGACCCGCTTTTTGCGCTACAGCAGGTTGCGTTGCGTAACGACGCCCCGGCGCTCGCCCTTCGCGGCATCGCCATGGCGCAACTTGGTGATCTCGGACGCGCGAAAGCGTTGCTGCGAAGAGCTGCGGTGGCCTTCGCCGCGTCGGAGTCGGCCGCACGTGCTCGGTGCGTGGTGGCGGAGGCCGAGATAGCGCTCGCGCGGCGCGACCTCGCATGGCCTGCGAAGCGACTCGAGGGCGCGCGCGCCACGCTCGAAGCAGAAGGCGATTATGCGAATGCTGCGCACGCGCGACATTTGCAGGCGCGGCGATTGCTCCTATTGGGCCAGATCGACGCGGCAGAACGTGTTCTCGCAAAGCTCGACCCGTCGAATCTCCCACCGGCGTGGAGAGCCACGCACGAGTTGGTCATCGCCGGGGTTCTGCTCCGTCGGTTGCACACGAAGGCAGCACGGACTGCGCTGCGCCGGGCCGAACGTGCGGCGCGCCATGCGCGCATTCCTGCGCTGATGGCGGAAGTCGCGAGTGCACGATTGATCATGGACGCGCCTGCTGCGCGTTTGATCGCGAATGGGGAGCAGCGAACGCTATTCCTTGACGACGTCGAGACCTTGCTTGCTTCGAACGCGCTCATAGTGGATGCATGTCGCCGCGTCGTGCGTCACAAAACGATCGTGACCTCACTCACCAAGCGACCCGTGCTGTTCGCTCTTGTGCGCGCTCTCGCCGAGGCGTGGCCCGCCGACGTGGCGCGAGATGTCCTTATCGCGCGCGCATTCGGATCGAAGCGCGCTAGTGACTCGTATCGGGCGCGTTTGCGCGTGGAGATAGGCCGCCTCCGCAAGCTTCTGCGCGCCGTGTCCAATGTGACCGCGACCAAGCACGGCTTTGCGCTGGCGCCCGAGAGCGCAAAGAAAGTTGCAGTGCTCGCGTTGCCCGTCGACGGTGAGCACGCAGAAGTTCTCGCGTTGCTTGCAGACGGCGAATCGTGGTCTAGCTCCGCCTTGGCGCTTGCGCTCGGCGCAAGTCAGCGGTCAGTTCAGCGTGCTCTCGATTCACTCGCAGCAGACGCAAAAGTAGAGGCGTCCGGCCACGGACGCGCACGTCGCTGGAGATCCGCGCCGCTCTTTGGATTCGCGACGGTCTTGTTACTCCCCGCTCTGCTCCCGGCGAACTAGGATAGGCGCATGACAAAGACACTCGCTACGGTCGTTCGCGAATACGGACCCTTTCCCGGCGTCGAAGGCGTGCATGGAGTCACCTTCGACGGCGCGCACATATGGTTCGCTTCTGGCGACAAGCTCAACGCAGTTGACCCGGTCAGCGGAAAGACCCTTCGTTCGCTCGATGTTGCCGCCGACGCCGGCACGGCTTTCGACGGAAAGCACCTTTTTCAGATCGCTGGCAAGCGCATCCAGAAAATCGATCCGAAGACGGGTCAGGTCGTCGCGTCGATACCTACGCCCGCAAACGGCGATGACTCAGGGCTTACGTGGGCGGAGGGCTCGCTCTATGTTGGCCAGTACCGCGAGCGCAAGATCTATCAAATCGATCCAGAGAGCGGGAAGGTGCTTCGCACCATCGAGTCCAACCGTTTCGTTACCGGCGTAACGTGGGTCGACGGACAGATGTGGCACGGCACCTGGGAAGGCGACGAGAGCGATCTGCGCCAGATCGATCCGCAAACCGGCGAAGTGCTTCAGCAGCTTGAAATGCCCGCGGGCACCGGCGTATCCGGCCTCGAGTCCGACGGAGCCGATCGATTCTTCTGCGGAGGCGGCAAGAGCGGCAAGGTCCGAGTGGTCCAGCGGCCCAAGTGACAGCGCGCTACAGCGCCGTCGCAGAGAGGGACTCGCAGAGAGGGACGATCGTTTAGTTAACAAAGTTATCCGAGTCGCGGCGTTAACTTTCTTAACTAAACGATCGTCCCTACATCTTTAGCGTTGCGAGGGACACGTCGCGGTCGGCGCCACCCGACCACGACAGCAGACGGCCTTCGCCAGTCGTGTAGCGACTGGTGAGCGCATCGGCGAGCGCGTCTTCTTCGCGTAAATCGCAAACGTGCGTGGTCGCTCGCGCGTCTTTGTCGTAGAGCGCGAGCATTACGAAATCATCGCACAGAATTGCATCAACGAGGTTAGCGGCTTCGGTTGCGCCCCGTCCTGCGTCGAAATCAAAGTGGGTGTGCCACGTCCCAAAGGCCACGCTCGGATCGTCGTTCGCGACGAATATCAAAACATCGCGCAACGAATCTCCAGTCGGCGACAGAATAATCGCGCGAAGATCCATTCCATCCCCCGCGTCGCTAGGCGCCATACGCATGCGCGCAAGGAGTTCGGGCTTGCGCTCGAGCAAGTGGCTCGCCAACGCCCGTGCATTCGGCCGCAGCTCATCCATCACCAGCGCTCTCTCATTGAGCACACGCGCCTCAAGCCAACGCGCTCCCTCCGCACGCAGGCGCTTTAGCTCGGCATCGATAGCGGCTGCAGGATTCACGCTGTCCACGTCAATGGTGCTCGCAGGGTTGCGTTACTCAACCAGGCAGCACTTGCTGCCGGTAAACGTGCGTCCTGTACGGCCAGTGGTGCAGTCGTATTCGCTCGCTGAATCGAAGCACTCCGTCGCGCCTTCCACGCAGCAGACCGACCCGGTCCAGTTCTCAATCGTCGAACCAGTTCCGCAGTCGTATGCCGTACCGGGAACACAAGTCGCGTCGAACTCGATGCAGCACTTAGCGCCCGTCCACGTGCGGTCCGAGTGGCCCGTCTCGCAGTCGTACGCGGTGCCATCGACACATTGCGTAACTCCGTCCACGCAACACTGGGTCGAAACCCATTCCTCATCGAGACTACTGCAATCGTAAGACGTGCCATCGGTGCATACGCGCGTCCCCGCGCACTGAGAGTTGCGGCAAATGCTGCCGCCGCTACAGACATCGCACGTGTCCCCGCCGCTCCCACAGGCGCTCTGCTCGCTCCCGGAAACACATGATCCTGTCGACGAGCAACACCCTGAGCAGCTGTCGCACGCACTACGGCAATCAGAATCGCACGAGCATCCCGAGCTGCAGCTCGCGTCCACATCGCATGCGCACGAGAGCGGAGTTCCGGTGTCAGCGTTACCGGAGTCACGACTGGTCCCAGCGTCCAAACCTGAGCGCCCATTGCGGCTCGTGCCACACGCTACGCTGGAGCTCACTGTGGCAAACACCATCAAAACCACGGCACAAGAATTACGCATGGGCCGGACGCTAGCATGAGATTCGACGGCCGCGAGCTAGTCTACCGCCGAAGCGGACGGGCGAGCGTTTAGCTTCTTAAGTCAGTGCGAACGATGACGCTGCTCGCGTCGCCGAGGCAGCTACCTCCAGAAGGCAGTACCAGCACACCAACGAGGAGGGACGATCGTTTAGTTAAGACAGTTATCGCTCAGCACCGTTTTAACTTTCTTAACTGAATGATCGTCCCCATCCGTTCTGTCCCCATCCGTTCTAGATCACGTCGGTTGCCTTCGCGCACGATGGAGCAATCGGCTTACGGCGCGAGGACACGGTGCACGCAGCCTTTGAGGGTCTCGAAGCCGTTGAGAACGCTGTTGGAGACGATGGCTACGCGGTGACATGGGGCGACGATAGTTCGATCGTGCAGTGGCTCGATACGGATCTTACCGAGCTCGGAGACCGGGAGCACTTGCCGTGCAGTGGCTGTGACGGATTTCCTGGCTCTGCGTTCGTGGTGTTCAACGATGGCAACTACTTTGTACTTTCGCGTGGCGCAGGCGACGGCGAAATCGCCATGTACGATGCACCTGGACATCGCATTGCGGGTCACGCTGGAGTTGCGCTCGACGCCACAAACTACACAATCGGCAGCATGCACGTTACTGCAACGTGTGACGGTGTCGCGGTGGTGTGGCGGGGACAGTTCGCGGGGCTATCTGCTCCCGACGATAACAGGTTCTACACGACGTTTTTTGCCCGGCAGAGGGAAGATAGCCTCGTTCCGATTCGACAAGTAGACATATTCTGCAACCACAGTGGTGTCGTTTACGGCGGTCAGGGCAGAGGCGCGCAAGGAGATGGAACCGTGGCCGCGGTGAGCCAAATAGGGGGAGTTGTCCGCATCGGCATAGTGACCGACACCTGCGCCGCCCCCTGACGCACCTGCGATGTGTGGATGCGTCTGAACGACTGAGCAATGCGTCGCACGCTGCGAAATTGACAACGCTCCGATTTTTGAGCGCAGTGCCTCACGGCACGCGCTTTGCGAACATCAGAGACGAATGGGGACCTCGTACTTGGGAGGACTGGTAAACTTGCGTTGCGAACTACGCAAAGGTTCACTTTAGCACGCGTTCAGAAGTGGCGTTCATGCTGGCCAGCCCCAACGTTGGCCAAAGGTGAGCTGGCCGGCAGCGAGCACGATTGGCGACATCCTTCGGCGTCACGGATTGTCGCGACCGCAGAAAATGCGTCGCTACGTTCCGGTCTACACGACTCCGTTTCCAAATGTGGGCGCCGCCAATGATCTGTGGAGCGCGGACTTCAAAGGCACGCTGCGGCTAGGCAATCGCAAGAACTGCACACCGCTGACAATGACCGACGGTTTCAGTCGCCACATTCTTGGCATCGAAGCGCTCGATCGGTTTTCGGAGCGACGGCGAAGTGCGACTCCATCGTCAGCGCATGTACGTGTGCCAGGCATTGGGGAGCTGAAAAATTCGGCGTCGAAGACCTCGGCCCGCTCGGAACACGTGTGTGTACTTCGGATCTCTAATCCTCGGAACGATTGGTCCGAATGAGCGCTTTCGCGCTCACTCGACCAGTCCCAAAGTGTCGCCCATCAGCCCGGCTGGACACTTTGGCTTCGCCAAGTCGGGGGAGAGGGGCAGGGCCCATTTGAAGAACGAGCCGGAGGTGAATCCGCGGCAGCGGAGAGGAACCACGCCCAAGTGGTTCCTTCGCCGAGGGTGTCTTCACGCGGCTTCGCCGAGGCGGCGGGAGTCGAGGCTCTAGCAGCGAGAGAACGTATCTGAATCACGACACTCAGTTTCTGCCCTCCCGTGGGTGTGATGCGCGTCGTCCCGTCTGCCCAACTAGTCCAGCCGAGTGCCGAACGCGGGCGAGCCGAGTCGTATGAATGCCGTCATGCGAAGTCGTTCCGTGACATAAGTCTGGAAAAACACGCGTCACATTGTCGTTCAAGGGCCTTCCTCCGGTTTGGCGTGCGCCGCAACGCTCAATGAGTCGACAAATCCAGGCGATGCAGGGATGGCCCAGCGCTTGCTCTCAAGCAAGCCATGTCGCCTCCACCTCATCCACGCCCGCACTACGTCACCGTCATCGCAGAGAACCGCGAGACGATCGACGGTCTGCATGGCTATCTACAAAACGCTGGCGTTGCGTCGCGCACGAGTCGCGCTCTTCAGGACGCGACGGCCGTTCCGCCAGCGATCACTGCAGTCGTGCTTTTCCCTGACGAGTTCGACGTCGCGCAGGTCGTAAAGCGCGTCTCGTCGTTGCGAGCGACTCGGCCGCAGCTCTTGATCGTCGTGGTGACTAGCACGCCTCAGCGTTTTCGTCCGGCGCTGGATGCCGACCCGAATTCACGGCTCCCTATTGTGCTTCCAAAACCCGCCTTTGGCTGGACGATCCTAGACGCGATCCGTGTGCAGGCAACGTCGGCGGTGCCATGACATCTGTCCCGCTGACCCTTCCCGTGCTCCCTCTCGGGGCAGCACCCGCTTACGTCTTGCGCCACATATGCAGAACGTTCGGCATATCGCGGTCGACGAAGATCTCGCGATAGTTCGAGGGAACTGAGCCTCCAAAGCCATTGTAGGTCAGCAGACACGTTCCGAAGGGCGCGTCGCGCAACAGCTGCTCGACGATTGCCACATCGCGATGGTAGCGATCATTGCTGAGCTCGACTTCCTCATCTAAGTACTGTTTCGTGCGAAAAAAATTTTCGCCGAATGGATTGTACAAATAGTATGCGTCGGCCTCCGGTATACGAGTTTCCCCAAGCCTGCCGTGCACAAAGCTTACGCGCGCATCGACGCCGAGCACATGCGCGAGATCAGTCGCGGCTTCGACCAGACGCAGTCGTTGCTCGACGCCTATAAAGCGTGCGCGTCCCGCAAGCGCCGCGGCGACACAGAACTTGCCGGCGCCGGAGCCGATGTCCACTACGCTCTGAACATTGAGCTGCTCGAGCCACTCGACTGCACGCACGACTACTTCGATAGGCGTCCAATGCTGTCCCGACACGACCTGTAGCTCGCGTGGAAGAACTCGATCGAACACGCGGTCAGTAGGAAACTCTTGCGATCGAAACGCGTGGATGATCCGGCTCGCTGCCGACGAAAGATCGCCCGTCGAAGAGCGCTCGTCGGAGTCGACATCATTTGACAGTAAGTTGAATTGCTTGGAGGAAAGGGTCATGAGGCAACCGCTAGTGCAGAGAGAGTTGAAGGCGGTTCAACAAGGACCGAAGCTCTGTGAGAAGGCCGTGCGGCAAGCGATTTCCAAAGCGCCCTAAGAATTCGAGCGTGCGTCCAGCTTCTTGCATCCAGGCGCTCCCGTCGACAGCGAGTAGCTCGAAGAGACGCTCCTCGGGGAAATCCATTCCAGAAAGATCGATGCCATCGGTGTGCGGTAGTAATCCGATCGGCGCCTCGCGAGCAGTCACCGCTCCATCAACGCGCTCCAAGATCCACTTCAGTACGCGAACGTTGTCGCCAAAGCCTGGCCAAAGAAATCGGCCGTCGTTGCCGGTGCGAAACCAATTCACATGAAAGATCTTGGGCGGATGGCGTAGCTGCTGTCCGACCGCAAGCCAGTGCGCAAAGTAGTCACCCATGTTGTACCCGCAGAAGGGAAGCATCGCCATCGGGTCATTGCGTGGAATTCCGACCGCGCCGGTCGCGGCTGCGGTTGTCTCGCTGACCATCGTCGCGCCGACGTAAACGCCGTGTTGCCAATTTCGAGCTTCGTACACGAGCGGCGCGAGCTTGGCACGACGTCCACCAAAGATAATCGCCGAAATGGGAACGCCCGACCCTGCGTTGAACGAATCGCTCGCACTCGGACACTGTGCAAGAGGGACGGTAAACCGTGAGTTGGGATGGGCAGCCGGCGCTTGCGCGTCGGATTTGGTCCACGTATCGCCTCGCCAGTCCTGCATGACTTCGTGATCGTCGACCTTTGACATTCCTTCCCACCACACATTGCGATTTGCGCGAAGAGCGACGTTCGTGAAGATCACGTCGTGAGTGAGCGAGCGCATGGCGTTGGGATTGGTTTTGAGGCTGGTTCCTGGTGCGACTCCAAACATTCCGTTCTCCGGATTGATCGCCCACAGGCGACCGTCTTCACCGGGATACATCCAACAAATGTCGTCCCCGACGGTGTCGACTTTCCAGCCCGGAAGGTTCGGCACGAGCATTGCGAGGTTGGTCTTTCCGCACGCGCTCGGAAATGCGGCGGCGACGTAGTGGGTCTCACCGAGTGGGTTGGTGAGACCGAGAATGAGCATGTGCTCGGCGAGCCAGCCTTCCTTCTTGGCTTGCACGCTTGCTATCCGAAGGGAGTGGCACTTCTTGCTCAACAGAGCGTTGCCGCCGTACCCCGATCCAATACTCCAAATCTCCAAGGTATCGGGAAAGTGCACGACGAAGCGTCGCTCCGGTGACAAGTCCCCGAGGCTGTGAGTGCCCCGCACGAATCCCTCCGAGTTCCTGAGACGCGCGAGCGCTTCTTTGCCCATCCGCGTCATGATTCGCAAGCTGAGCACGACATAGGGGCTGTCCGTGATCTCGACTCCGACGCGGCTGTGCGGAGAGTCGACGGGTCCCATAAGATAGGGAACCACATACATCGTTCGCCCGTGCATGCATCCAGCAAAAAGGGACCAGACGCGCTTTTCGGCGTCCTGCCGACTCATCCAATTGTTCGTCGGTCCCACATCTTCTTCATGCTTGGTCGAAATGAAAGTGAGGTGTTCGGTGCGGGCGACGTCCGTCGGATCCGAGCGATGCAGAAAACTACGTGGATGCAGTTTGGGATCGAGCTCGACGAGTGCGCCCGCGCCGACCATGTCGCGCTCGATGGCCGCGCGTTCGTTTTCGCTGCCATCGCATACACGAATGTTGGAAGGACGGGTGTGTTCGGCGGTGGCCCGGATCCACGCGCGCAATGACGGATTGGACAGTGAAGACTCTGCGAGTGAAAACATGCAGGGTTCCTGAGCAAAATGTGCACCAAATGGATCTGTTGCATCGCAAGCCTCAACTCGCTGCGGATACGACATATGGGTGCACTCAAAATGCGAACCATGACGTCGGCTCCATCAGCTTTTGCCCCGTCGCGCTCGCATTTGGGCCTCTCCCGGGGAGTTTGTGGTCAACTACGACGCGTCCTGCTAGCTTTCGGGCCGATGGTGGAACGAAAACGACAACTTGACGTTGTATTCGAGCCAGTCATGCGCTCCGCCGCCATGAGAAAGGCCGACCAGATCCTTCGTGCGGTTGCGGCCAAGGAAGTCACGCTGACTCTCATCGGGGAGAGCGGCTCCGGGAAGGAAGTCTTGGCGCGTCGAGCGCACGAAATTTCCGAACGTCGGAAGGGTCCGTTCATTCCGATCAATTGTGCTGCGATCCCCGAGGCCTTGTTCGAGAGTGAGCTCTTTGGACACGAGCGCGGCGCGTTCACGGGTGCCAATGCGCGAGGACACGGCAAAGTAGAAGCGGCAGAGAAAGGCACACTCTTCTTGGACGAGATCGGCGAGTTGCCGATGCCGATGCAAGCCAAGCTCCTACGCTTCCTCGAAAATCGCCGCTACATGCGCGTGGGTGGCGCGATGAAGATCGAAGCGGACATTCGCTTGATGTTCGCCACGCTCCGGCCCCTCGAACCCGAAGTCAAAGCGGGACGTTTTCGCGGAGATCTTTTTTATCGTATCCAAGGAGTCACGCTGAACGTGCCACCGTTACGCGAGAGGCGAGTCGATATCGCACCACTTCTCAATCAGTTCATCTCTCAACTCGCCGGCAAGCATGGCGTGCGCCCACCGAAGTTCAGTCGTCAAGCGAAAGCTTTACTGCTCCGCTACGATTGGCCGGGTAACGTCCGTGAGCTCAGAAACGTAGTCGAAACGTTGTGTCTGCTTCGCGATGGTCGCCAAGCGAGAGTCGCCGATTTGCCTGAGAGCGTTCGATCGCAAGCGGTCGAGTCAGGTAAGCAGATGGATTCGGTGTCGTCGTCCAAGACGACGATGAGCCTCGATCTCGATGCCGGTCTCGAATCTCTCATTCAGCAAATCGTAGAAGCTGCTCTCGATCGCGAGGACGGAAACACGATCAAAACTGCGGCGCGGTTGCGCATCAGCCCAAGGACAGTTCAACGCTACGTAGCCACTGGCCGAGTGCGATCTCCGCCAAGGTCAAACCGCTGAGAGTCCTACCAGAGAGAGTGGAGGATGCGCTAGTCGCCTCTCGTCGTGCACGGAGGCCACTGCGAGCTGACGACCGCGATGCGGACGGAACGCGACCTGGATTCATCGTGCTGCGAGTCGGAGGCGAATCCGCGGCAGCGCAGAGGAACCACGCTTCACCAACCTCGTGCGACGATCCGTCGTCCACCGAGACTCACCCGTTCACGGCCGGGGTGAAGTCGCGGTAGCGACGAGGGGCAGCATGCCCCTTCGCGGGCAGGAGGCTCATTTGGGCTTCGCCCAAATGAGGGAGGGTCGCGTGACGGTGCGCGAGGAGCGGAGGTGAATCCGCGGCAGCGGAAAGGAACCTCGCATCGCGTCCAGCTAGCGACGACCCTCGAACGCAACGAGCCGGAGGTGAATCCGCGGCAGCGGAGAGGAACCGCGCGTCGAGCGGTTCCTTCGCCGTGGGGGAGGCTCCGCCTCGGCTTCGCCGAGGTGGAGGGGGCCGCGCGTGCGGCCCCAATTGTGGAGGCGGCGGGAGTCGAACCCGCGTCCGAAAGTCCTCTACGATTGCTTCTACGTGCGTGTTCTGTGATTTAGTTTTGCGATGCGTTGCGCCCACAGACAGGCTCGCCACACCGCTATCGATTCTAGAGTTTCGCCGTTCTACCGAATCGCAAATAGACAGCTAGTCAGTTCAATGACGCCTCGCCGAAGAGTACTGACAGACTCCGCGGGTCGACGGCTCCTTTGGCTTAGTTAGGCCGCGAGAGCGAGTGCGTTATCGTTGGCACTTCGTGTTTGATCGAGGTCTTTACGTCGTCCCAATCACCGACGGCACGCCACAACCGCTTTGGTACCCCCGTCGAAACCGTGTCGCCCCCTTTCCTTAGCAAAGGGCAAACACATCATAGGGCCCGTTCGCGCTTATGCAAAGGCGGGTCGTGACGTCGGCGAGGCCGCCGGCTTTGCGTCGCCACATTGGCGAGCGCTCACGTGCGTTCCCACACCATTTGGCGCGCGTTTTCGATTAGCGAGACAAGATCGAGAAGTATTGCCGGTTCGTGCGAAAGGTGAACGTCAGACTCGCGCGCGTCGCGCTGGGTGCGGGAGGGAAGGTCCAGCGGCGAACGGTGCGCTCGATGCACGGAGTGAGCGTCTCGTCACGGCGATTGCCGTGGCGAGTGCTGATCTCGCTAACGGTGCCGGCGGGCTCGAGAGTGACGGACGCCCGCGTGGTCCCGTGTCGTGGCGCTTGCGCGGAAAGGTTTTCGTAGCAGAAGCGCAGCTCTGCCATGCGAGCCTCGGTGAATGTCTGGACAACATTAGGTGTGAGGCTGCCGGCGGTCGTGGTGCGTAACGTCATCCGTACATATGGCACGAGGCTCCACGCACTCTGGTCCATGTCGGCGACGGTCTCGAGAGTGAAATCGTCATACCCGCACTCCTGATCAGCGCGATCGGAGCCCCATCGAATGGCCAATTGCTCGTGTTCCGACGCTGAACATCTCGAGAAGTCGCGCCACGGAGGGGGCGTGAGGCTGAGAACGGCAGCTTGCTCGACCACGCTAAGTTGCATTGGCGGGTATCCACGCCCCGACGCGTGTTGAGCGATATCGGGCGCACGCCGCGATTGACGCGCAGCGGGCCGCGCGAGCCCGTCGCTGATACGCACGAACCAGCTCGCTGTTTGATAGTCGATTTCTGGAAGCAGCGCGGATGGTTCTGGCAACGGCCAAAAGTACAATCCTGCACTCAAGTAGATTGCGTGAAGTGCGAACGAGGCAGCGAGCCAAGCGTGCCAAGCGACGATCGCATAGGCGAGACGTCGCGGAGTTGGTACGGCTCTCTCGACTGAGATGTAAAACGACAGCTCACCCACCACGACAATTGCACGCATCCCTCGCTCGAAGCGAATGCGTGTGCGTGTTGGGGTACCCGTATACTCCAAGAGAGACTCGATGCTCGATCCCCGCTCTTCGTTGACGCGCTCGATGTAGACCTCGGCCCACGGCGCGGCGCAGAGCGTGAAGACGCCCCTTCTCGATTCAACGAGTGCGTAGCGGGCGCAACCGATTCCGGGAACAACGAAGTCGACGCCGGCTTCCTCGCCGACAGATACGTCTTGTTCCGGACCGAATACCTGGTAGCGCTCGAGGCGATCCCCCAGCATTCAACGACGTGCAGCACTTCCATCCTGCCCATGCGTCGCATTCAGGGTCTGGACAGCGATGCTCCCACGAAGTTCCCGGCGCGTCGCTGAGATCACGACGGAAATTCAGCCGATGAACTCGACGTGGCGCGAGCGTAATGGATCAGCTACAACCCCTCCCGTGAGCGAAACGGTTCGATTGCCGCCGAAAAAAGATGTTGCCCGGGCCCTCTTGCTTCGGGGCAGCGTATTTGTGCATCTCGATCCGCGCATCGCAGAGGTTTCTGTTCCGGACTTTCTGCGCACGCAGCCCCAGCTCGTCTTGCAGATCGGGCTAGATCTTCCGGTGCCCATTCCCGATCTGCGTGTAGACGACGCAGGCGTGTTCGGCACTCTCTCCTTCGCACGTAGCCCGCACTCGTGTGTGGTTCCGTGGAATGCGGTCTTCGCCCTTGTCGGCGACGACGGCAAAGGCATGGTCTGGCCGAACGACATGCCAGCCGAAATCGCAGCTGAAGTCGACATGGAAAAGCCGAAGCCCAAGCCGATGCTCAACTCCATTTCGCGCTTGGATAAGATCAATACAAAGCCGCGTGTTCAAAAGACACGCCCTTCGCGTGCGCCATCGTTGTCTGAGCCGCCCACGGTGTCAGCGCGTCCGAATGCGCGACGCAGCTCGAATCCGGCCACTGCGCGCTCAGCCTCGTCTTCATCGTCTGCTGCGAGCTCGTCGTCTATTGGTTCGACAAGCGCACGCCCGAGCGCACGTCCCAACGCATCCCCTTCGGCTCAACCGCGCAAGCCGCGTGAGTTGCCGCCGTACCTGCGCGTCATCAAGTAGTTCCGTTGCGAGTCGCTGGCGAACGCCGCTACGACTTTCGCGTTGAGCTCGGCGGCAACTTGAGCCCGTACTTTTCCATCTTGTAGATCAGGGCGCGGCGCGAGATGCCTAGCTTGCGTGCGGCGCGCGTCTGATTGTGATGGTTCTCGGAAAGCGCTTTGACGATGGCGTCGCGCTCGATCGAATCGACGTGTTCGCGCAGGCGACCATCGCTCGCCGGAGCGCTCGGAAGATCCGACGGAAGATACTCGGCAAAGATTTCACCGTTGCCTGCGAGGCGGACGGCGCGCTCCATGACATTGCGCAGCTCGAGAACGTTGCCCGGCCACGCGTGTCCGCGAAGACGCGCCAGTGCTCCCGGCGAAAAGTTAATGGGGGGCACGGCTCCGAACTCGATCGCAAATCGCTCGGCCATGGGCACGATGTCGAGCGGTCGTTCACGCAAGGGCGGAATGCTGATGAGCGCCTGCGCGATGCGCTTCCACAATTCTTCATCGAAAGTCTGGCGCTCGATCAGTGTCTGCAGATTGCGATGCGTCGTGCCGATCACGCAAAGATCGGGGTGCTCTTCAAGCATTACGCCAAGGCATGTCTGCGCTTCGAGCGTGAGCTCACACAGCTCTTCGATAAGAAGAGTGCCGTGCTCGGCCTGCTTCATCGCCGCTTCGGCATCGTGCGCGAAGGTGCGCAGTAGCTCGTCGTCGGGCACGGTCGCGTTGGCGCGCAAACGCACAAATGGGCCCGTAGATCGGGGGCTTTCGTTATGGATCTGGCGGGCATAGCTCCCGCGCCCGCTGCTCGCTTCGCCGGAGAGAAGCACGTTTTGGTTCTCGCTTGCAGCAGCCGACAACTCGCCGAGAAGATGCACGGTGCGTGGATCGAGTGCGATGGGTGCGCCGAGCATCAAGGGCGTTTGCGCGGGCGGGCCCTCGATGTGATTGCTCGACGTACGCTCCGCGTGAGCGAGCGCTTGGCGCGCTGAACGTAGCAGGCGTTCAACGTGATCTCCGTCGTGCGGCGCGACCGCAACGCCGGCGACAACTTTCGTTACACCCGCGCGCGCGAAGAGGCGCGTCAGTGCTGCTCGTGCCGTGTCACCCGGTGCGTCGGGGAGAAGAAACTCAAGCTCGTCGGTTGCGTAGATGCCAACAACGTCGCCGGCGCGAAACGAATCAAGTGCCGCCTGGGCGATGCTCGCGCCTTCACCCGGCAGTGCGCGAACCATCGCAAGCGATGTCGGACGCCCCGCGCGAAGTGCGCGTGCCATCTCTTCCGCAACCCGAGCGTGAAAGTCTTGGTGTGCGAGCGGCTTGCGTCCTGCCTGCGAGGTCGTCGCGGTCGTACCCACAACTAAGGTGGCGGGGCCGACCGCAATTTCATCACCCGCGATAAGTTCGATGTCGTCGCCGATGAGCTTGCCGTTCACAAGAATCGTCGCGGCGGAGTCGTCACGCCGTTCGTGCAGCGTGAGGCGCTCGCCGTCCCAATGGATCTCCGCGTGATGTGCGCCCACGTCCGTTGCGTCGATGCGGATCTGCGCTGACCGCCCGCTGCCAGCCACAACGCTTGCGCCGACGGGAAGGTCCACGACCCAGCTGCGCTCGTGCAGCTTTACCGCAATAAACGCGTCGGGCTGACTCGAAGCAGTCGCGCGATTGGGCGGCGGAATCGACATGGACGGGTAGTATGACCTACAGATCCACACATCTCCACCCGGAACCGGAGAATGCTACCCTCCCGGGCATGGCTCTGCTGCAAAGGTCGGCTTCTGACCTATTAAAGGATGTCTCCATCCTGGCGGCGCTTCCCGCCTCTGAGCTTAAGGCCTTGGCCGATGCGACGGAGACCCGGAAGTGCGTTCGCGGCACGCCACTCTTCACCGAGGGGCAGGAAGCCGAGGGCCTCTATATCGTCCGCACGGGCGAAGTTAAACTCACGAAGAATGGCAAGGACGGGCGGGAGCAAATCCTCTATCTCGCGAGGCCGGGCAAAGTGATCGTGGAAGGCATGCGATTCGATGGCGGCAAGTACGGAGCGAGCGCCTTGGCGATGCGCGCTGCGACGGCACTGCTGATCCGCAACGAGGTCATTGCGACGTTGGGTGAGAGGAAGCCGGCCATCCTGCGCGCCATGGTGGATTTGCGCGCGCATCGCGAAGATCGCGTGCTCGCGCTTGTCAGCGATTTGTCGCTGCGCACGGTGCCTGCGCGCCTCGCTTCGTTTCTGTGCACGCTCGTCGCATCGCGCGTGGCGCGTGGCGAAGACGGTCGCCTCTTGGTGCGCGACCTCACGACCGAGACGGTAGCGGGCCGACTCGGCACGGTGCGTGAAGAGATTTCGCGCGGGCTTGCGTTTCTGGAGCGGGAAGGTGCCCTGAAGGTCACGCCCGATCTCATCGAAGTCTGCGACCTTGCGCGACTTGAAGCGTTGGCGTTCGGGCCCCGCATCAAGAACTGATACGATGAAGCCCGAGACAATCGGCTACGCGCGCTGGATCGGAAGCGCACTTGCGGCAGTCCTCGTTATGAGCGTGGTCTCGGTTTTTGCGCCGCACGTACGAGTTGCACCGTTCGTCGTCTACTCGACAGCATTCTGCTGCGTAGTGGCGGCGACGTTGTTTACCGCATGGGCTGCCCCCCCGCTTGCTCGCTCGTCATTGATTTTGGTGTTGGTCGCAATCGCGGCGCTCGAGATCGTCGCGACGTTGAAACCAGGCACGACCTCATTGTGGGCGGCGTCGGTCGTGCTCTCGGCGCTGCTCTTTGCTGGGACGGCGATCGGTACAGTCATTGGTCGCGCCATTCAACACCCGGGTCAGCTCTTCATTGTCGGCGTCGTGTTCACGCTCGCCGATACCTTCAGCGTCTTTCACCCAGCAGGACCCAGCGCAGCCATCGTCTACGCGGCGCCGAGCCTCATGTCCGTGCTCGCGCTGCCTTGGCCTCTGTTTGGAACGGAGGAATTCGTTCCCGTGCTGGGTGTGGGAGACGTCACCGCTGCTGCGCTGTTCATCTCTGCATCGCGCGTGCACGAGCTTCCACTGAGCCGAACGATCATCGCGCTCTTTGTCGGACTCATGGGCACGATGGCCTTCGTTTGGTGGACCGAGCTCGCCATGCCGGCGTTGCCGCTGATGAGCTTCGCCGTGATCGCAGCCCATCCACGGGCGCGGCGCTTGCGGCGCG
Organism: Sandaracinaceae bacterium; assembly: GCA_016712745.1. Lineage (GTDB taxonomy): Bacteria > Myxococcota_A > Polyangia > Polyangiales > JADJQN01 > JADJQN01. The sequence continues at coordinate 1,778,322 of JADJQN010000001.1, read as the reverse complement.
AAGACCGGCGCCCGGCGTTGATTGGCTTCGCCGTGATGGCAACGCTTTACGTACTGGCGTGGTTGGCGCTGTCGCGTGGCACGACGCCGTGATCGAGGAGCGAAACCGCGCCTTCGACAATTTCGAAATGAGAAGCTGCACCGTGATTGGGCGGCGCAAAGGCTGCATGCTCGTCTTGGCAGCGCAGCAGCCTGCTGGCGAGCGATGAGATAGACGCCGGATGAGCTGCGATGGTGTGGCGCGCAGCTCCGAACGTGGTGAATAGCTGTGCCGAGTCGAGATGCTCGAGCGCTTGGGCATCGTCGTTTGCGTGAAGCATCGCCACACGCGCGAACGGCGAGGAACCGGCGGTTGTGCCGAGGTGCGTCGCATCGTTGAAAACGGCGATGTGCGGTTTCTGGTGATCGTCGAAGGCAACCGTCGTGAGCGACGTGTTTCGCAGCATGGCCATCGTGCGCGTGCCGAGCCGCTTCTTTTTTCCCATGAGGTGCAGGAGCAAGGTCGAGATCACACCACCGTGGGTAACGACGACCGCATGTCCGTTAGTCGGCCGTAGCGTCTGCACGACGCCGTTGAACGCTTCGGCGACGCGGTTCTGGAACTCTCCGAACGACTCGCCGGTTTGGCCGATGCGGAAGTCCTCGCCGTCGAGAAGCAACTTTACTTCTTCCGGGAAGAGGCGCGCGATCTCAGCTTGGGTTCGGCCTTCCCACGAACCGACGTTCGCTTCGCGCCAGGCAGCGAGCGGCTCGGCAACGACGCCTAGCGCTTCCGCGGTTCGACGCGTGCGACCGAGATCCGAACAGAGCACTACATCGAAACGCTGACCCCGCATTCGCGCGGTGAGATGCTCGCGCTGCGTCTCGCCGAGCGGCGAAAGCGCGGCGTCCGTCTGCCCCTGCCAAATGTGTGCGGCATTGGCGAGGGTTTCGGCGTGGCGTACGAGCGTGATTCGCATCGGCCTCTACTATGTCACTATCCGCCCATGCCGCGCCTCCCCGAAATCAGCGAAATGATCACGAAGCTGGTCGCTTTGCCGTCGGTGTCGAGCGTCGATGCGCGCTTCGATCAGGGGAACGCCGGCGTCATCGAGCAAGTTGCAGAATGGGCGGATGCGCTCTCAATGCGCTTGACGCGCATGCCCATGCCCGGCGCCAAGGACAAACTCAATCTTATCGCGACGCTCGGCGAAGGCGAGGGTGGGCTAGTTCTTTCGGGGCACGCCGATACGGTACCCTTCGATGAAGCGGGCTGGCAGCAAGATCCGTTCAAGGCGACGCTAACGTCCGATCGTATCGTCGGCTTGGGTACGGCGGACATGAAGTCATTCTTCGCAGTCGCGCTCCAAGCGTTGAGCGATATTGACGTGAAGAAGTTGAAGGCGCCCGTGATCATCGTGGCGACCGCCGACGAGGAGAGCTCCATGGCTGGCGCGCGCGCCCTTGTCAAAGCTGGAGTTCCGCGTGCGCGCCACGCGGTCATCGGCGAGCCCACGAGTTTGATCCCGGTACGCATGCACAAAGGCGCGATCATGGAAGCAGTGAAGCTCATCGGGCAGAGCGGCCACTCGAGTGATCCATCGCTCGGTCGCAATGCGTTGGAGGGTATGCACCGTGTTATCGCTGTACTGCTTTCCTATCGCGACGAGCTCGTGCGCCTTCATCGCAACGAGAACTTCGTCGTACCGACCCCCACCATGAACCTCGGCGCGATTCACGGAGGCGATAGTCCGAACCGGATCTGCGCCGAGTGCGAGTTGCGTTTCGATCTACGCCCCTTGCCCGGCATGGATGTTCAGGCGCACCGAAAAGAGATTCGCGCGCGTGTCACGCAAGCGGTGGACGGGCTCGGACTTAAGGTTGAATGGAAGGCCGAGCACGGCGGAACCCCGGCCTTTGAAACGCCCGAAAGCGCCGAGATAGTTCGTGCAGCCGCGGAGCTCACCGGCGCTGAGCCAACCTCCGCCATGTTCGGAACCGAAGCTCCGTATATGACGGAGCTTGGCATGCAGACCATCGTGCTTGGGCCCGGTGATATTGCGCAAGCTCACCAGCCAAATGAGTACATCCGACTTGACGCACTGGCGCCTGCCGTGCGTGTGATCCGCTCTCTCGTTCATCGCTTTTGCGCGCCGTGAGCTCCATGCAAACCACTCGCACCGATCCGACACTTTTCGTTAACTGGTTCCGTCATGCCGCGCCGTACATCCATGCGCATCGCGGCCGCACATTTGTCATCGCGTTCGGCGGCGAGGCCGTTACAGGCGAGCAGTTCCCGCGCCTGCTTCACGACATCGCTCTTTTGCACAGCCTTGGGATTCGTCTCGTGCTCGTGCATGGCGCACGTCCGCAGATTGCTGAGCAGCTTCGTCAACGTGACGCCGAGATCAAAACCGTCGCTGGGCATCCGGTGATCGACCCGGATGCTTTGCTAAGTGTTAAGGAGGCCGTCGGAAGCTTGCGCGTCGAGATTGAAGCGTTGCTCTCGATGGGTGCGCCCAACTCGCCGATGGAGGGCGCACGTTTGCGCGTTGCTTCGGGCAACTTCGTGACCGCGCGTCCCTTTGGCGTGCGCGATGGCGTTGACTACCAGAACAACGGCGAGGTGCGACGCATCGACGCCGAGGGCATTCGCGGACGTTTGGACTCGGGCGCGGTCGTCCTCGTATCTCCACTCGGCTATTCGATCACGGGGGACGTCTTCCACTTGGCACCGGATGAAGTGGCCCGTTCCGTCGCAGTCGCACTCGGTGCTGACAAGCTCGTTTTCCTCGTCGAAGGCCGAGGCCTCATCGATTCGCGAAAGCGTCTTGTCCACCAAATCACGCCACAGGCCGCCGAAACACTCGTAAAAAAGCAGCGCAAGCTGCCCACAGATGTGAAGACGCAACTGCGAGCAGCAGCGCAAGCGTGTGCACAGGGCGTTCGCCGCGCGCATCTTGTGGGCCGCGAGACGGAAGGCGCGCTCTTGCTTGAGCTCTTCACGCGTGATGGCAATGGCACGATGGTGACCGCTGAAACCTATGAAGGCACGCGTCCTGCGCGACTTGCCGACGTCGGCGGCATTCTCAATTTGATTCGACCACTCGAAGTGGAAGGCGTACTCGTGCGCCGTCCGCGCAAGCTTCTCGAAACCGAGATTGACAAGTTCACCGTCGTAGAGCGCGACGGAATGATCATTGCGACCGCCGCGTTGTACCCAATGATGGACGAGAAGATCGCGGAGCTCGCCTGCGTGGCGGTGCATCCTGACTACCGTCGCACGGGTCGTGGGGACGCCTTCCTCGAGTACATGGAAGGCCATGCGCTCGAGATGGGCTTAAAGCGCCTCTTTGTGCTGACGACCCATGCGGCGCACTGGTTTCTCGAGCGCGGCTTCGAAAAAGCGGAGGTCAGTGACCTTCCCGTGCCGCGTCAGCAGCTCTACAATCGCCAACGCAACTCCAAGGTCTTCATCAAAGATCTCTGAACGAGGCTTCATGCTGACTACGAATCCGGTCGTCTCACGAGTTCTCAGCGGCATTCTTTCCGAGCAGACTGAAGAGTCCTTCGCGCGCATGCGCAAGCGGCGCACGGATGTGCCGCGGGGGCCAGCTCTACCGCACGCGCTGCAGCTCACAGAGTGGGTCGCCAACCCCATCGCGTTTTTGCGCGCCTGTCAGGAGCGCTTTGGCTCGGTGTTTACCGTGCAGTTTCCGCAGTCCCCCCTGTTCGTGATGTTTTCGGATCCCAATGCCATCAAGGAAATCTTTACGAGCGACGTCGAAGATTTGCGAGCGGGTCAGGCCAACATCATTCTGGAGCCTGTGCTTGGAAAGCACTCGCTTCTCTTGCTCGACGGTGCTGAGCACTTGCGCGAGCGCCGTCTACTGATGCCGTCCTTTCATGGCGAACGCATGCAAGCCTATGTGCGCGTGATGCGCGATCTTACGCAGGCTGCGATCAAGACCTGGAAGCGGGGCGAGCCAATGCGCGTTCATCCCGAAGCGCAGGCCATCACTCTCGACGTGATCGTGCACACGATCTTCGGAGTCGACGAGTCGGAGGGCGTCGGCAAGCTGCGCGACACGCTGAAGAGCCTCCTTAACATCGGATCCAATCCGCTCCTGCTCATGCCGATGTTCCAGCACGATCTCGGCCGCCTTTCGCCATGGGGCCGCGTCGCCATCCTGAAGCGTAAAGTGGACGCGGAGCTCTTCGCATTGATCGCCGCGGCGCGTGTGCGCAATCGAGAAGGGCGTGAAGATATTTTGTCGATGCTCATCGATGCGCGCGACGAGACGGGACGCGCACTTTCCGATCGCGAGCTCCACGATGAGATGATCACAATGCTCATCGCCGGTCACGAGACAACAGCGACGACGCTCTCGTGGATGTTTCACTGGCTTTCGCAGCGTCCCGACATCCAAGAAGAACTGCGCGCCGAGATCGAGCAGGTCACTGGTGGTGCTCCCCTGCAAGCAGGGCACATCGCCGGCCTCAAGCTGCTTGATGCGGTGTGCAAAGAGACCATGCGCTTGAGCCCGGTCGTTCCGGTGGTGGGGCGTCACCTCGCACGTCCGATGACGATTGGCGGCCACGATTTGCCGGAAGGCGCGATTGCAACGCCGTGCATCTACCTGACGCATCGCAATCCTGCCTACTGGCCAAACCCGGACGAGTTTGACCCGCAGCGCTTCATGGACACGCGCATCAATCCCTACGCCTATCTCCCCTTCGGAGGCGGCGCGCGCCGGTGCATCGGACTTGCGTTCGCCACGATGGAAATGAAGGTTGTGATGGCGACCGTGCTTGGCGCCATTCGCTTCCGTAAGGTGCCAGGCGAGGAAACGCGCACCGTGCGACGCGGCGTCACCTTCGTACCGTCCAACGGCATGCCCGTGATTATCGAGTAGGAGAGCTAGAGCGCGCCGCGCTTTGCCCCGACCTGCGCAAGTCGGTCAAGGCAAATCACAGTGCGTCAGACGCAGTGGCCGCCTTCGTCGCAAATCGCGGAGCCCACGCAGTCTGACGAGTTCGCGCACGTTTCGCCGACAACGCGTCCCACACACCTGTGGTTCGTGCCGCAAACCATCGGGCCGCAGCATTGATCGTCGTTGAAGCAGAGTTCATTTTGCGATTCGCAACACTGGCGCGTTGTGGCGGCGCGCGTCTCTTTGCCGCAGGCAATGGTGCCGCAGCAATCGCCGCTACTGGTGCATTCTTCTTCGGGCAATGCGCAGCCAACGTCGCTTGTGCAGGCGCCGCCAATGCAGGTGAAGCCCTCGCAGCAATCCGAGCCGTCGGCCGTGTTGCACAAGTCGTTTTCCACGCCGCACTGACAGACGCCCTCGGCGCAAGTCATGCGACCGCAGCAATCCTCTGATTGAGCGCAGCCTGTCGATGCGTAAGCGCAGCAGGCGCGTTCGCCCGATGTCGGAACGCCGCCGTCAGTGCTCACACCGCCGTCGACACCAACGCCGGCGTCGACTCCAACGCCGCCATCCGCGCCGGGCGCCGGGAAGCCACCGTTGGTTCCACCCGTCTGGCAGAGGAGACCAGTGCAGCAGCGATTGGTCGTGTCGTTGCAAGATTCGCTCGGCTCGCTGCACGCAGTTGCAGCATCAGGACGGCAGAACGGAATCTCGCAATGAAAGCCTTCTGCGCAGCTCGAGCTGTCAATGCACAAGCCGCCGTTCATTTCGCCTTGGCACATGCCGCCGACGCACGCCATCAAACCGCAGCAATCGGCTGCGTTGGTGCAAGTTGCACCCGAGCCGACGCAGCAGTGAAGACTGAAGCTCGCGAAGCGACAGGTCGCGCCGTTGCAGCACTGACTCGAGAAGAGACAAATCCCGCTCGGTCCTTGGCAATCTGAACAACTGCCGCTTTCGCAGTTCAGCTCGCCCACACATTCGCCGCTGGGCGAGGTGGTGCAGCACATCTGGCCGCTCTGACCGCAATCATCCGGGGGCGTCACGCACTTGGCCATTGTCGCGTCGCAGATGAGATTGCTGTCGCAGGTGTTGCGTGTGCAGCACGCTTCATCGAGGCCGCCGCACGTGGTGTCCACGATGCAGCTTCCGCCAACGCATTTGAGGGCGCCCGCGCATGAGTTGTCCAAGCAGCAAGGGGTGCCCTCGTTGCCACAGGGACGCAAGGTGCCGCACGTTAGGGTCGAGGTGTTGCACGCGAGCGAACCACTGATGCACGGGTTGTCGCCTTGGCAGCAGGGCTGGCCGTCATCGCCGCACGCGCCGCACATTCCGTCGTCGCACGCGAGTCCTGAGTCACAAACGAAGCCAGGGCAGCAGGTCTGGCCCGACGCGCCGCAACCATCTGTGGTCGGTGCGGGAATGCATACGCCGCCCGAACAGGTTTGGCCTGCGCCACATTCGATCGGCAGGGTGCATCCGCCGTGAGTCGGTGCAACGCACGCTTGGTTCACGCACTGCAAACCAACGCAGCAATCCTGGGGACCCGCGCACGGGGCGCCGCCAGGAGTTGCACAGCAGCGGTCGCCATTGCCGCAATGCAATCCGCTCTCGCAGATACGACCGGGCTGACAGCAGGGGCCTTGCTTCTCGCCGCAGTGGATCGTGCTCATTGGACCCGCGTCGCCACCTCCGTCGCGTCGTCCTGCGTCGGAGGGGAGCGGATCCCCCGATGCGCAACCGACAAAGAGGCCGACGAAGAGGACGGACGTAAGAAGCTTATGCATGTGCTCAGCCTAGCATGGGCGCGCATAATCTGAGGAGTTCCCGCATGATTGCGGGCTCTTGTCGCCTTCTGGAAAAGTGCTACTCCCTACGCCCCCTATGGCACCGGTCCCGCCGCCAGAAAATCCAGTATCTTCAACGAGTCCGAGCGCACTCGATGACGCGCATAACGCGAGTGCGATCGCCGCAGATGACGCCGAACTCGCGGAGATTTCTGGCGAAGAAGAGCGGGTTCTCGCCCGAATTCTAAAGCACGTGGCCAGCCAAAAGATTGGCGGCGTGCTCGGGCGAGTCGACTACGACCAAGACCTCATCGCATTGCGCGACCAAATCGCCGAGGCGCGCCTCGAAGACGTGCCGCCGCTCATTCAGGAGATGGAACGCTTACAGATGGTCGCGCAGCGACGCGCCGAGGTGCAAGCGGGCAGCGTCGATGTCGCGTCACCGTACTTTGGTCGACTCGTGCTCGAAGAGGGCGAGCGCAAGCGAGAAGTCTTGATCGGTCGCGGAACCTACCTCGAGCCGCGTACTGGCATTCGCATCGTCGATTGGCGCGACGCCCCGGTGAGCCGCGTCTACTACCGCTACGATGAAGGCGACGACTACGAAGAGACGTTTGGCGGACGCGATGTGCACGGCATGGTGATCACGCGACGCAGCGTAGCGATTTCCGAAGGACGCTTGCGTCGCATCGTGGCGCCGCAAGGAACCTTTGTGCATCGCGCCGAAGGTTGGGAGCGCGTATCGGATAGCGCACGGCGTTTGCGCGGGGGGGCTGGCGCAGCCGACAGGCCCGATCACTACCATCGTCCCGGCAAGCTTGGCGTTGGGCGCGATGGTGATGGACGCGTTGACAAATATCTTCCTGAGATCGCCGCGCTTATTGATCCGCGACAGTTTGATTTGATCACGCGCCCCGCGGCCGGCCTCGTGGTGATTCAAGGCGGTGCAGGTAGCGGCAAGACGACGATTGGCTTGCATCGCATGGCCTACCTCGCCTTCAACGACCCGCAACGCTTTCGCCCCGATAAAATGCTGGTGCTCGTATTCAACGCTGCGCTCGCGCGTTACATCTCGCGCGTATTGCCGGCGCTCGGTGTCGCTGGTGTTGGCGTTACGACCTACCAAGCGTGGATTCAAAAGATCCGCATGGCGCATCTGCCGCGATTGCCCCGTCGCTACACGGACGACACTCCGTCGGTCGTCGTGCGCATGAAGAAGCATCCCGTAATGCTACGGATTCTGGCTGATTACGTGAGCGCCGTTGGCGAGAAAATTGAACGCGCGCTGACGACGGCGCTTGAGAACGTCGAAGGGCGAGATGACGCTCTTGCGCGCTGGAAGAAGGACGCAAAGCATCCGCTGTCGGTACGCCTGGATCGACTTCTGCGTTACGCGACCGGTCAGCTCGAAGGCGAGAAAACTCCGCCCTTGCCGGTGCGACACGTGATCGAAAAACTGAACACGCAGTTGCGCGGCGAGACTCTCGACGTCTACCACGCGTTTGCCGAAGTGCTCACCGACCGAGGCCTGTTGGAAGCGGGCTTTGCAAAGTACGCGCCCGGGGAGCTGTCTCAGCAAGAGATCGGATCGGCTCACGGTTGGTGCGTGCGCGCGTGCATGAAGCTCTCCAACCATGTTGAAGAACGTGCCGAGAGCGCTGCGAGCAAACGTGATGAACGCGACAGCGATCGCGACGATGGTGGCGGCGAACGCGAGCACGACGATCGCAATATCGGCATCGATGGGCGCGACGAGCGCGAAGAAGAAATGGCGCGCCTCGACGTCGAGGACGACACATTGCTCTTGCGTCTGTGGCAGTTGATGCGTGGCACGCTGCGCCGCGGTTCCGCAAATGATCGCAAGCGCGAGCCGTTGCGCTACGAGCATCTGCTCATCGATGAAGCACAGGATCTGAGCCCGGTCGAGCTAGCCGTCGCGCTTGATACCGTGACGGAAAAGCGGAGCGTGACGTTGGCCGGGGATACGGCGCAGCGTTTGCTGATGGACAATGGCTTTAGTGATTGGAAGGGCGTGCTCAGTGAGCTTGGCCTCTCGAGCGTAACCATCGAACCGCTTCGCGTAAGCTATCGCTCCACACACGAGATCATTGAGTTTGCCGATCACGTGCTCGGTCCGCTGCTACAAGACCCCGGGAATGCCACGCGCCACGGGGCGCCGGTCGAGCTCTTTCGCTTCTCGCATAGCGGCGATGCCGTGGGGTTTCTTGGCGAGATCTTGCGTGAGCTCGTTCGCGCTGAGCCGCTTGCGTCGGTGTGCTTGATCGCGCGCTATCCGGAGCAGGCCGACATCTACTATCGCGGTTTGCAGAACGCCGAGGTTCCGAATCTGCGTCGCTCGGGCGAGCAGGATTTTCCGTTCAAGCCCGGCATCGACGTGACCGACGTTCGCCAGGTTAAGGGCTTGGAGTTCGATTACGTGGTTTTGCTCGAGGTCTCTGACGCCGTATATCCCGTCGATACCGAAGCTCGCCACCTTCTGCACATCGCCGCGACGCGCGCCGCGCATCAGCTTTGGGTCACTACTTCCGGAACGCCGTCGCAGCTATTGCCGGACGCGCTACTAGCACGTGGCTTCTAGATCATCGATCTGGCCTGACTTTCGCGAGGAGTGGATTCTTCACGAAGATGCTGACCTCATCGCAATCGATAAGCCGGCTGGCGTTTCCGTCGAGGCGGCAGACCCTGCATATCCGGACGACATCGTTACGCGTCTCTCACGTCATCTCGCGGCGCGCGGCGACGACCCCTATCTCGGAATCCATCAACGCTTGGACCGCGACACATCGGGCGTTCTCGTTTACGCGCGGCGCAAGAGTGCCAATGCCTCGCTCGCGGCACAGTTCGAAAAGCGCACGACGAAGAAGACGTACATCGCGGGTGTCGTCGGCTACGACGGCCCCCAAGAGCAGGTTTTGCGCCACCGTCTGCTTCCGTTGACGCGCGGCCGTGTTGAAGTCGCGGCGCGCAATGACTCGCGCGCAAAAGATGCTGAGACGCGCATTCGAGTTGTGCGCACCGACGGCGATCGAACCTTGCTTATGTGCGAGCTCGTGACTGGCCGCACGCATCAGATCCGCGTTCAGCTCGCGGCGATCGGAAGCCCTGTGGCAGGTGACGCTTTGTACGGTGACGTTGGGGCGCCGCGCATGCTTCTGCACGCGGAGGAAATCGCACTTGCGCACCCAATGTCGGGCACCGCGCTCAAGTTGCGCGCCAAAGCGCCGCCTTCGTTTAATGCATGGCTGAGTGGGGTGTCGGCTCCGTGGCATGACGCTCGCCTGGTGAGCTCACTATTGCGCGACGCTTTGGAGGCTCGTTGGGGGCTCGCGCGCCGTGACACCGCGAAGGAACGAACGAACGCGTTTCGACTCATCAACGAAGATGCCGACGGGCTGCCCGGCTTGGCGGTAGACGTCTACGGCGATCATCTCGTTGCGCACTTCTACTCGGACGAAGCACTTGAGAATCGCGAATCCATTCTCGACTTGCTTGACGCGCGCGGCGTCGACGGTGTGTACGCAAAGTTTCGGCCGCGACAGGCCAATGTTGTGATCGACACGCGCCGCACGGAGCTCGCACCCGCGAAACCGCTGCGCGGAATCCCCGTCGCCGAGCCTGTCACCATCTACGAGAACGGAATTCCCTATCTTGCACGTCTTGGCGACGGCCTCAGCACCGGCATCTTCCTCGATCAGCGTGACAACAGGTTGCGCGTGCGCGAGTGGGCGCGAGATGCGCGCGTGCTCAATCTCTTCTCGTATACCTGCGCGTTCTCGAGCGCGGCCTTGCTTGGCGACGCCAAGCACGTCGTGAGCGTGGATGCGTCCGCCGACACGCTCGCATGGGGTAAAGAGAACGTGGCGCTCGCCGCACCGGAGCGAGCATCGCGTCACGAAGTGATCGACGCTGACGTCTTCGAAACTCTCGAGCGACTCGAACGCGCGCGAGCGAAATTCGATCTCGTCATCGTTGACCCTCCGACGTACTCGACGACCAAAGCATCACGCTTCGCCTCCGGCAAAGATTGGCGCTCCTTGATTGAAATGATTCTGCCGCTTGTTGCGCCGGGTGGGCGAGTACTGGCCTGCAGCAATGACCGCCGTATGCTGCACATCAAGTTCCGCCGTCTGCTTCACGAAGGCGCGCGTGATGCCCGTGTAGAGCTCGCGCAAATGAAAGACCTGCACACCCCGCGCGACTACCCCACGCTCGCGGGCGCCGAGTCGCACCTCAAGAGCATTTTGCTGGCGCGCGCGCCCTAACGGGTATCGATAGCAGTCGCGCCAAGGCGCTCCACCAGTGTAGCGAAGCGTGCGTCATGCCGCGCTGGTGCGAGATCGGCGTCGCTGTTGAAGAGTGCAAGGTAGTCAGCGGCAGTCCGCTGATCTTGATACGAGACGAAGGGCGGCGCGTCGTTCGCAAGTACGTGGTCGACGACCGCCGTAAGCTCAGTGATGCAGCCTTCAACGTGGTCGGTGCGGCACAGAGCGCAGGCGTGGTTGTAACGCGTTGGCGGTGCGCTCGCGAACTCACGCGAGCCGCGCTCAAGCCAAGGGATCGCTGCGCCGAACTCGCCTTCCTGCATGTGCGCGACGGCCATTCCTTGCAGGGCTATCCACAGATCGCGCGGCGCCAGCGTGCAGTGGTTGTCGTGCAGGCGAATCGATTCGGCGTAGAGGCGCGCGGCGTCTTGCGAGCGAGGCGGCGTGGATTGAAGTGCGACTCCCGCTGCACGTACACGCAGCGTCGCAGAGTTTGGATACTGCAATGAGAGCGCGAGCAGCTCGGCATACGCGGCGGGAAGATTGCGTGCGCCCTGCAGGCGGCCGATCGTTTCCTCGAGCATGGTCGGCTCCGGATCCACGGATGCGCCGTGACACTCACTCGTGTCGGCTGTGGTCGCGTTTGGTGTTGGCGCGCGGCGCCGCACATCCGCGCCCAACGCGGGGACCGCTGGCAACGCGGGTCCTGTCCGCCGAGGCGCAGATTCGTCCTTATGGCCGCACGCGAACGCGAGAACTAAGCAGAGAGCGATACCGACCGGCAAGCCGCGCATGCGCGCATGCTATCAGCGATAGGAGTGGAACGTCCCGCTGAACGGACGACCGGCGATTCCGCCAGTCCAAGTGCCGGGACCAACGGTATTGGGGCCGGCAATGGTGCCGCGACCGCTGAGCTGAATCGCATTGGCGGATACCCGCGCATCGGCAATGGCGTCGTCGACCTTGTTCATCCATTGGGGCCAGTGCGACGTGCACCAGTTCAAGATGGTGTCATGCACTTCGTAGTGCGAAATCAAGTCGACCGCGTCCTGAGCGATATTCGCAACGCGGGGGCAAATATCGCCGCCGAGATTCGTAAGCGCTGCGCCGAGCGTCATATAGCGACCGTGCGTAACGAGGCCAACGAGATGGTTCACGAGCCAGCCGATGACTGCACCCACCGAGACCCGCACATCGTGCTCGTCGATGACCAGGTCAAAGCACTCGGCGCGGGCAGTGAAATCCCGCGGACTGAAACTCCAGCCTTCAATATCGTCGGCGGATGCGTGGAGAGTCACGCCATTGTAAACGAACTCCACCGCGAGCCACTGTTGAGTGCCGGTGTAATGAGTGGGGTCACCGTCGTCCGCATGCGTGAACGTCAATACTTCTTGCGTCTTCCACGTTGAGATAATGCCGTTCAACTGCGAAATCGCACGCATGATGTCGCGCGCCCAATCGTCAAGGTGTTCGTCCGACCAGTCGCGGAGGTTCGACTCGATGGCGTCGTTGACCCATTCCGGAAAACCTGTCTCGAGTGTCGTGGTCTCGCCCGAGATGTATGCGAATGGGCCGCTTACTGCGTCGAGAATGGTCGCGATGGCAGGCGGCAGGACCTCACGCATGTTGAGTTGACTCTCGGTGTTCCAAGCGCCCGCGAAATTGGGCGCCACAATGGAGCACATGCCGTTGCTGGGCGGAACGCACGCGCCATCGACGCACTGGAACATATCGTTGCAGTCGAGCGCGCTATCGCAATGCGGTACTCCGCAGAAGCCGTCGTTGTTGCAGGCAAGGCCGGTGAAGCATTGCTCGTCGCGTGTGCACGCCATGCGGCGAGGGTCCATCGTGCAATAACCGGAGATGCACACGTGGTAGGCGCCGCATCCCGTATCAAACTCGCATGCCTCGCCGGTCGTGTCCGGGGCTACGCATAGAGGACCCAAGCAGTTTGCGGGATACGCGCACTCGCCGCATTCCGTTTGTTGAGGAGTGGTGAGCTGCGGAAAGACGCAGCGCGTGACCGAGTCGACCGTGCGGCAAACGAGGCCGTCATCGGAGTCGAGGAAGCTCTCGCATTCGTTCGCAGGATTGACGGGTGTCGGTGTGTGCACTCCCGTATCCGTTGCCGCAGCGCACGCGGAAAGGCATGCGGCGATGACCAGGCAGCTTGCCGAGTAAAAAGCGCGGGTAGTGGGGTGGAACGTCTCCATGTGGGTACTTACCTGAGGAACAATACAAGACTCAGGCCAAGCGCGAACAAAACGCGCGATCCGGGCGGATCTGTGGGGGTGCGGTCAGACTTTCCGAGAAATAGGCGGCACTCAGGGAGAGCCGAGCGCGGCCGGACGGCAAATCGAAGCCCCACCTTTTCTGTCTTGCTTCGTGAGTCAGCTCAGGTAAACTGCACGCGTTTTCATCGGTTGGCAGGGTCGCGAAGCTTCGCAGCAAGAAGCGCGGCCGCCGGCGCAAGGCACGTGATCGCGTGCGCCGCATCCACAACAGGGAGCTCGCGAACCTCGTTCGCGCGACACGCTCGACATATGGCTGAAAGCCCGCTCATCGAACCTCGGTCGCTGACCTCCATTTCCCAACACGTGGCCCGTCTTTCGGATCGCGCGATTCAACGTCTCGTCGGAGGCAACGCCTTCTTGCGCGGAAGGCTTTATGCGCGGCGCAATGCAGTGAGCGAGCTTGGCGCTGAAGGCACCACCGCGAGCGCGCACGTTCGTGGACGGACGGAGGAGCCATACGTCGTTCAAGCAGGACTAACCGACGAAGGGCAGATCGTTTCGCAGTGCTCCTGCCCAGCTTGGAAGGGGCCGAGCGGCCACTGCAAGCACGTGGCGGCCTTGTTAGTTGCGTTACGCGATCGTGAGCGGCCGCCCCGCGCGAAGCCTGCTCAAGATGGCAGTGTCACCAACGGCAGCCACTCGGCAACCGGCAACGGGAGCAACGGAGGCGGCAGCAGCCCGCCCGATGAGAACGCCGGCGGCGCGAACTCATCCTTGATGCCGCAGACCGTGTCGGTCGGTGGAAAGCGTCGTCGCTCGCGGCGTCGTCGTCGTGGCGGCGCGAACGAGATCGCGGGGAGCTCGATTGCACCGCATGTCGAGATCGTCTCGCCGCGCGAGCTGAGTCAGAGCCCGCGCAGTATTCCGGCATCCGAACGCAGTGGCCTCGACACCTGGCTTTCTGCGGAAGAGCAGCTGACCAAATCCGCTGAGCTTGAGTACCGGTTGATGGTTCGCGCAGCGTCGATCACAGTGACGCCTGTTATCGCAGGCACGCGTCAGGCACTACCGCTCTCCGACGCGCTCGGCGCCTTCAATGCGGTCGCCGCGTCGGATCGTCCGCTTTTGCGTGCGCTTGCACGTCACGTCTCGCGCGGAACCCCTGCGACTGCGGAGTTGCGCGGTGAAGACGCTGCCGAAGTTCTCGGCATGTTGAAGGGCCGACGCGTCTTGCTCGAGCCCGCGAGCATGGAGCTGCGCTTTGCCGACGAGCCCTTACGTCCTCGGCTCGAGCTCGACTTCGCGGGACAACACGACCAGACGCAACGCGGCGCTACCTCGGCGTCAGTGCGCGTGCGCGTCGTCTTTGAATTGAAAGCGGGCTCGCGCCGTTTTCCACTTTCATCGGGCGCATGGTTCGAAGGCACTCCTGGCTGGCATATCGACACCACCGATGGCGTTGCACGTCCCGTGATCGAAACTGTGACGCCGGCGTGGTTGCAGCGTCTTTATCGCTCGCCCGCGCTCGTTCATCCGGTCGCTGATCTTCCGCGCTTGCTTACCGACTTCGTTCCGCGCGTTGCAGCGTCGCTCAGCTCCGATCTGCCAGACATCGCTTCCGTTGCTGATCTCGTCGACGCGAAGGCTTCGATGCAGCTCAAGGTCACGGGCGACATCGTGGAAGCTCACGCGAAGTTGAAAGTCGTCTATGACGATTTGGAGTTCGATGTTCCGCCGAGTGGCTTTCCGTCGCCGCTCGCGTTCTTGCCACCTCTTGACGCGGGTGCTCGTCCGCGCGTGGTGCGTCGCGACGTTGGCGCCGAGATGTCGGCCGTTCAAGATCTCTTGAATCTCGGCTTCACGGTGGATCAAACGCAGCAGGATTTGGTCGTCAAAGGGGATCAGGCCATCGCGTTCTGGACCGAGGGCATCGGAAATCTTCCCGAGGACTGGGATCGTTTCATTCCGGACGATCTCGTCGACGTGACGATTCGCAACTCAGCAGTCTCGCCACGTATGCGCGTTTCGAGCGGCGTCGATTGGCTTTCACTCGATATGTCGTTCGACGCCGGCGGCATCGCCGTCGACGAAGACGAGCTGCGTATGTGTTTGTCGCAGGGTCGCCGCCTGGTGAAGTTGAAAGACGGAACCTACGCGGCAGTAGATCCGTCGCAGGTCGGTCAAGTGCTCGAGCGCATGGCTGAAATCGTCGCATCGTCGGGCGGGGGCAAAAAGTTGCCCCTATCCCAGGCCGGCCGCGTTCAAGATTTGCTACGCCTTGTCGGCGACACGAACATCACGCCAACCGCGCGCGACATGTTCGGCAAGTTTGACGATATCGGCGCAATCGATCCGGTCGCCAAGCCCCGCACCCTCAAAGCCGACCTTCGTCCCTATCAGAAGGAAGGCTTCAGCTGGCTTGTCTTCCTTCACAACGCCAAGACGGGCGGCATTCTCGCCGATGACATGGGGCTCGGTAAAACGCTGCAGACCATTGCCTTGCTTTGTTGGATGAAGGCGAAAGACAAAGAAGGCATCTCGCTCGTCGTTGCGCCGACCTCCGTCGTTCCGAACTGGCAGCGCGAAATCGAGAAGTTCGCGCCCTCGTTGAAGGTCATGCTCTGGCACGGACCCGACCGCCACGACATCGCCAAGCAGTTGAAGAGCGCTGACGTCGTCATTACGAGCTACGCGCTCTTGCGCCGCGACGAAGAGTTTTTGCAGACGTTGAAGCTGCGCTACGTAATTCTCGACGAAGCCCAGCACATCAAGAATCCGCTCAGTGCAACCGCGCGCGCGGCGAAGAAGATGCAGAGCGAACGTCGCTTGGCATTGACCGGTACGCCCATCGAGAACCGCTTGAGCGAGTTCTGGTCCATCTTCGACTTTGTTGCTCCGAACATGCTCGGCTCGCTGAAGATTTTCGAAGAGCAATACTCACGCCCCATCGAGCGCGGGGATCTGCCGACTGCGCAAAAGCTCGGCAACATCGTCCGGCCTTTCGTGAAGCGCCGCACCAAGCGCGAAGTCGAGAAGGACCTGCCGTCGAAGATCGAACAGGACATGATCGTCCCGCTCGCCGAAGAGCAGGGCAAGCTGCACAAGCAAATGATGAAGGAGATTCGCGACAGTCTCCTCAGCGAGCTCGACAAGAAGGGCATCGCCAAAGCGCAGATTCAAATCTTGGCGGCGCTCACACGTTTGCGGCAGGTCGCGTGCGATCCGCGTCTGCTCAAATTGCCCGGCGACTGGAACGACGAGGAGAGCGGCAAGCTCAACGCGTTGCGTGAGCTTATGAGCGAAGCGGTAGCCGGTGGCCATCGCGTGCTCGTCTTCAGTCAGTTCGTCGAGATGCTCAAGCACATCCGCAACGCGTTCGATGCGGACGGCGTCGTGTACGAATACCTCGACGGCTCCACGCAGGATCGCCAGGCGCGCGTGGACCGTTTCAATACGGACATGTCCTGCAATGCCTTCTTGATTTCGCTCAAGGCGGGCGGCACCGGTCTCAATCTCACCGGCGCAGACACAGTCATTCACTTCGATCCCTGGTGGAACCCCGCCGTCGAAGATCAAGCCACCGACCGCGCCCACCGCATCGGCCAGACCAAGGTCGTCACCGTCTATCGCTTGATCGCGAAGGGCACTGTGGAAGAAAAGATCCTCAAGCTCAGCGCCAAAAAGCGCTCGCTCGTCGAGAATGTACTTTCGGAGAACGCAGCCCCCAAGGGCTTCACCAAAGCTGACGTCGAAGAGCTCTTCAGCGAATAGGGGACAGTCCCCTATTTGCATTCGCTGACTACGGCAGCGCGCCGCCTATCGCGCGGGCGCGCAGGCGTTCGAACTCGCGATGCGATTTTTGAAACACAATCGCTTCGGTGTTGAGGCGAACGCGCTGAGAGAATCCACTTACGGCGCGAAGCATCGCCTCGATTCTACGCGCGACGCCTAGGGAGAGAGGGGGCGTCACACTCTCCCGAATTCCCAGTGCATCGACTACGGTCAGCTCGTACAGATCTTCGTCGCTAGTAGTGCGCAAGAACTCGATGACCACCGCGTCTCGGTGAGCCACAACGCGCGTGATCGACGAAGAGCTCACGAATGAAACGGGGTCGACAATGAATTCCTCCATCGGACACGCAGCGTGAGTGGCGATATCGAGTAGGATCTGGAGCACGCATAGCTCGACGAGCGCTACGGCGGTGACCGAGACGAACGCATAGACGTCCCAGCGTATCTGTCCCCCGGGCGTGAGCAGTATTAGACAGGCGAGGAGGGCGGCTCCAATCAGTTCCCAGAGAAAGCGGCTGACCCATCCCCCGAACAGAAAGAGGTTGCCGCTCACTTCGGCGGAGTTCTGTGGACCGCCACGTAACCACGTGGCTATCGCGCGACGGATGCGCTCGCTTCGCGAGATCGCCGTTAGGTGCAGAAGCTCCTTCTTGCGGGGTGGCGTTCGATAGCCGTAGTCCTGCTGTCCTCGCGGCGTGCCGCTGGTCATGTCGCACCAGGGCGGCCAGACACCTTTCGACTCACGAATGCTATCGGTGGCCATCGAAATCCTCTTTGTGTTTGTAGGGCGCTTGACCAACTAACAAAAGAGTGTCAGATGATACTTGGTTGGTCAACCAAACTATGCCTAGGCCCTCAAATACCGGAGTGCGCCGCGCGCAAGTAGCCCAAGCGCTGTTGGCCGTTATGAGCCGCGAGGGATACGAGCGCGCATCCATAAGCAAGATCGCTAAACAAGCGAAGCTCGCTCCCGGGCTCGTGCACTATCATTTCGAATCGAAGCTCGAAATCCTGGTCACCGTCGTGCAGGAGATTACCGCCGCTGTCGAAGGACGATACGCAAAACGCATCGGAAGTGCGCATACGCCGATCGCGCGTCTTCATGCGCTAATCGATGCACATCTTTCGCTCGACGACGAAGCCGACCCGCGTGCTGTGGCCGCCTGGAACGTCATCGGCGCCGAGGCTGTTCGCCAAGGCGAAGTTCGGCGTCTCTACTCGAAAGCGCTCGCAATTTCGTACGCGCGCACGCGCAGCGCAGTCGTTGAATGCTTGGAGGCTGACGCCGCTCCCACTCGGCATGCGTCGCAAATCGCGTCTTCGATTGTTTGCGCCATCGAGGGTTGCTTTCGCGTGGCGGTTGCCAATGCGGACATCATCCCGCGCGGTTCGGCGGCTGCGATGGTCAAACGCATGGCCGATAGCCTGCTTTCGCCGGAGCGTGAAGTATGAGCGCGGTCGACCTTCTTCGAGCGCATGAACCCTTCGCGCTCCCCTCGCGTGTGTACGAGAAGTTGGAACGCGCCTATCGCGTGCCGCCCCGCGCATACCATTCACTCGAGCACATCGTTGCATTCGCCGCGCACTTTGCCGAGGTTGCCCGTGACGTAGGCTGGGACGACCCCAAGAGTGTGTGGTGCGCGATGCTGTTTCACGATGCTGTCTACGACGTCAAACGCCACGACAATGAGGCCGAGAGCGCGCGGATGGCAGAGAGAGTGCTGAGTCCGATCGCCGCCGCGCACGAATTGGATCTCGATCGTGTTGCGCACTTGATCACGCTAACTGCACGGCACGGCCACTTGCGGCCCGTGGACCTCGACCGCGACGCCGCGCTTTTCGTCGATTGCGACATGGCCATTCTCGGAGCAGAGCCGAGTGGCTTCGCCAGCTACGAGTCAGCGATTTGCACGGAATACGCCGCCGTCATCGATGCGGAGTCGTTCGCATACGGTCGCGCTGCGTTCTTGCAGACGCTCCTCAAAAGTGATCGGATCTACGTGTCTGCGTACTGGCACGACCGGCTCGAGGAAAAAGCGCGCGCGAACATCCGACACGCATTCGGAGTCTGAGGCTTGGAATAAAAGGGGACAGTCCCCTTTTTCTAAAAGGGGACTGTCCCCTTTTTCAGTCGTCGTCGCCGCGGCGTGCTTGCTTGCGCGAGGACTCGCGACGCTTTGATTCCAGGCGGCGCTCTTTCGACGCGCGCGTTGGCTTTGTCTTGAAGCGCTTCTTCGGGCGAATGAGCGCTTCGATAATTAGCTCTTTCAACTTTGCGCGGCAGTCGTCGAGGTTGCGTGGCTGATCGCGTGTGAGTTGGCTTGCGATGACGAGCTCGCCGGTGCTGATCAAATAGCGTTTCGCGATCGCGCGCAGACGGGCTTTCGACATCGGATCAATTGCGCTCGTAGTGTTGAGCGCAAAGCGTAGCTCGACCTTCGATGAGACTTTGTTGACGTTCTGTCCGCCTTTGCCGCTCGCGCGCACGGCGTGCCACTGCAGCTCATCCGCAGGGATCGTGTGTGTGTCGTCGATGATGAGCGGCTCAGACATCGCTGCACTCTACCGAGAAAAGCTCAGTCCAAGAAGGCCCAGCGTACGCGAATCGAGCCCGCTCCGCTTGGCATGGGTACCGTGGCCGAAGTGTCGCAGCTCGCTTGCGCCGCGGGCGAATAGTAAGAGAGCACCTGAAGCTTCACGTGACGACCGTCCGCGAGCGCGACCACATACACGTAGCCGCTCATCGCCACGCAACCCGGATACGTCCAGAAGCTCGAGAGCACGCTGCCCGGCGCGCCGATGCCCGACCCATCGGGCACGAACTCGCACGTGGACGTGAAGTATTCCTCAACGTGATAGGTGAGTGTCGTGGGCACGCTGGCGAGCGCGTCGAACGTGGTGCCAGGTGCCGTGCGCGCGCCCTGCACGCATGACGGTCCGGACACGCCGCTGTTCAAGCGAACGACATAACGACGGAAGGCGATATCCCAATCGCTTGATTCGAATGCAGCTTCATCATCGATCGCGACCTTGGTCAGGCCAGCCTCGGTGAACTTGGCATAGACAAAAGATTGTGAAGGCATGAAGCCGCCGCCGGTCGCGTCGACCAACGTCGTAAATTCTCCGGCCGTCGTTCCTTCTTCCGTAATCGCGGACGGGCTCGCTGTGTCGAAAAGGTCGAGCATCGAGATCGACTGGTCAATGCACGTTGCAGGTGCCCCGCATGTGGCGTTGCCGCCGTCGGTGGCAGCGTCGTCAGTCTCGCCCAAGTCTGCGGTCTCGCCCAAGTCGACTGCGTCGCCCAAGTCGAGCGTCACGGCGTCGTTGCCCGCGTCGGGCGCGATGTTGTTAGGCGAGTTCGACCGACAGGCAGTGAGGGCGATCAAAGCGATGAAAAGGGATGCGCGTGACACAGAAGCTCCTGATTCAAATCGATGCGGGGCTGGGAAATAGCACGCATCTCTGAGCTGTGCGAGTGGCGCGGGCGCGGTAGGATGGCTAGGTGATGTCGATGCGGAACGCTTACCTCCTGCTGTCTTTCTTCCTCGCCGGATGCGGCGCAAGCGCTCATCCGATCGGGCCCTCCGGTACTGCGAGCGCGCCGGTTGCTGGGACGACCACCCCGCGCGCCACGTTCGAAGAGTCCGCAATCGCAAATATGACGGGGGCGTTCGTCGGCACGATGCCCGTCGCGATCACGAGCTTCGGAGCGGCGTCGATTGGTGAAGATGTTTACGTAGCGGGCGGCTACTTCGGCGAACCACACCGCTATAGCCGGGAAGGGCAGTCGAGGTCGTTCGCACGCTTTCACGCTGGTGAGTGGACAGCGCTCGCGCCGCTCGCGACCGGCTTGCAAGGGTTGACGCTTGTCGCCCTGGGCGCTGATCTCGTTCGATGCGGCGGTAACCGCATCGACAACGCCGCGGGCGCGGATGCCGATATGCATTCAGTCGCGGAGTGCGCGCGCTTTAATGTGCGGTCGGGAAGCTGGGAAGAGTTCCCCGCGATGCCAAGTCCGCGCTCGTCGTTCGACGCCGCCGTCGTTGGTGGACGCATTTACGCCGTGGGCGGCTGGGCAGTGAACGGCGACACCGATAGCTCGGCGATGCGCAACACGGTTGCGGTTTGGGAGCCGGAAACGAATGCGTGGCGCGAAGTACCCGCTCCGTTTGAGCGCCGTGCGCTTGCGGTAGTCGCGGTGGGAAACTCGGTTATTGCGCTCGGTGGCCTCGACGCGACACTTCACGCTTCGCAACGCGTAGATGTCTTCGATACGGCAACTGGCAACTGGACGCGCGGGCCCGATCTTCCGAGCGACGGTTTCGGGGTCGCCGCAGCGGTGATTGGTTCAACGGTCTACGCGAGTGAACGAGATGGCGTCATCTCTTCATGGTCGCCGGGCGCAGACGCGTGGCAGCGCGTTACGTCGCTCACAAACCCGCGCTTCTTTCATCGCGTAATTGCCGACGGTCCCAATCACCTCCTCGTTGTCGGCGGAATCGGTTCGATGACGACCGATGGTCGCGCACGCTTGATCGAACGCGCACAAGTCGCGGGATCCATGAACGAGCGCGTGCGCGTGAGCAGCGTCGAAATCAGCTTCCCAGGCGAAGCACGCAACCGCAGTGGCGCATTCGTCTCTGACGATTCGCTTTGGATCTACGGCGGCAACAACAGCGAAGAGCAGCACGACTTCGAGCCAGCGAACTTCGAGAGGGCAGCGCATCGCTTGCATCTTCCGTCGCTGCGTTGGTTTCCGATGGCAGCATTGCCGGAAGGACGGCAGTCCATGCAGACCGTCGTGCTAGGCGATCGCGTGCTGACCTTCGGTGGCTTTGGTCACGATGAAGATGCGCCGCGCACCTTCAACAACGGTTTCATGCTGAATCCGGAAACTGCAGAGTGGACGACGGTCGCCAACGTTCTGCCGTCTCCGCGTACGCAATTCGCCGCTGCGGTTTATGGCAACGCGATTTGGGTCGTAGGCGGCCTCGACTACGATCAAGCACGTGCACGCGATGACGTGTTCCGTCATCTCTCCAGCGTGTTGCGTTGTCCGTTTCGCGAGAACGCGAGTCTTCCAGCGCACTATGAGATCCAGACCTGTGAAGAAATTGCTGCGCCCCTTCCCGGCACGCGTCGCGCCTTCGAGAGCACGCTTGTCGGCCACAAGCTCTACGTCGTCGGCGGTATGCGCGAAGACTTCGCTGGCGTCGATGATTGCTTTGCGTTCGATCTGGACGCACGCACGTGGGCACCGTTCGCTTGTCCGTCCCGCGCGCGCGTGTCGGCCGATCTGGTTTCCGTCGATGGCAAACTAGTCCTGCTTGGAGGCTCGAGTCGCGGTGGCGGCGGCCTTGAGCCGGACAACCGCGTCGAGGTTTTTGATATCGCTACCGGAACCTGGTCGGTGGTCATTGACGCCCTTCCATTCAGCACCCATCAGATGCGCTTCTTTGCCAACCACGATCGGATCATCGGCTTTTCCTCGCAACCTCACGCACACAGAGCGTTGGTTGCGTGGATCGATGTCGCCCACTAAAGTCGGCGCACGATGCGGCGCGTTGCATTTCTTCTTTTGCCATTGTGTGCAGTGCTGCTCTCGTCGAATGCGTCCGCGCAACTGGCTAGCGAGACTCACCGTCCGCTCACGGCCGGCCCGGCGCATAGCCGCGTGACGCGCTACGTGATGATTCGCGTTGCGTCGCCGCGTGCGCTCGAGCAAATCGCCATGCGTCGCGCATTGCACACGGACCCGCTCATGCCGCGCGCCGGGATCTACCGCGCTTGGTCGTCGCGCTACGAAGATGGCGAGGCTCTCTCGCGCGCGCTCGAAGCGGACGTTGCGTCGCACTCACTGCTTGCAGTCGAACCCGACTATGAAGTTATTCACCGTCCGGCTGACATCGCCATTCCTCCCAACGACGAGCGCTATGGCGGGCAGTGGTATCTTGACCGCATCGGCATCGAGGGTGCGTGGCGCCTCAACGTCGGCTCCCCGTCAACGACGGTCGCCGTAATCGACGACGGGTGCGATCTCACACATCCGGACCTTGCGGCAAAGCTTTTGCCCGGCCTCGACGTCTACGATGGCGACGACGACCCGTCCTATCTGCCCAATGGGGACGGCAACTCGCACGGCACTGCATGCGCAGGTCTTGTTGGCGCGGTTACCGACAACTCGATTGGTGTGGCAGGCACATGCCCCGAATGCACACTGCGCTGTGTACGGCTGCTCGGGCCGAGCGGGTCGCTCGTGCCACTTTCTGCCGACGTGATGGCATTCAACTTTGCCCTCGAGAGCGACGTCGCGGTCATCTCCAACAGCTGGGGTTACGAGCACGGCGCGCCCGTCTCGTTCATGTTGCGTACCGCCATAGAGACCGTGATGCGCGAAGGGCGGGGCGGGCTTGGCACCGTGGTAGTTTTCGCGGCAGGCAACGACGCCGCGGAAATCGCCGCCAACGAGCTTGGCGCTATCGAGGGCATCATCACTGTCGGCGCCCTGAACAACTTCGACGAGTCCGCGCCTTTCAGCAACTTCGGCGCGTCTCTTGATATCACCGCCCCGACTGGAACGCTGGCTCTCGATATTCACGGCGCGGACGGCGACGTGAGCGGCGACTACACCTCGCTCTTCGGTGGCACTTCATCGTCGGCACCGATCGTCGCGGGCGTTGCAGCGCTGATGATCGCGGAGCAGCCAACGATCACGGGCGCGGAAGTCTCGGAGCTTTTACACACGACCGCACGACCGGCGCCCTTTGCAACGCCGGATGAAAACGGTCACGACGACGTCTACGGATACGGAGTTATCAATCCCGAAGGTGCGCTCATGGCGTTGCGCGCGATGCACCCCGCCGATGCCGGGGTCGACGCTTCAACGGACGATGCCGGAGTCGACGGCGCGGCGCCGCCCCCGCAGTCTGGCTGTCAATGTGACGCGGCAGCAGGGCATGCGCCGACGACAGCATGGGTTTTGTTTGCGTTCGCGATTCTTGCGAGCGTTATCGTGGTCCGTCGCGCCGCCTGCTTTTTCTTGCTCGCGCTTCCGTTTGTTGTTAGCGCGTGCGCAATCGATTCGCGCGACGTGGGTGCAGCGAAGAGTGAGCTCCGGCCCAATACGCCAGGCGCGACCGAGCTGCCGCCGCGCTTCGACCCCACCGATATTGTGGAGAGCCTAGCTTCGCCCGGAGGCTCATTCCGTATTCACTACACGCGCGCCGGATCGAACGCGGTCCCGGCCACAGACACGGACTTGTCAGGCGTGCCCGACTACGTCGAGTTCGTCGCGACGACGTACGACGCGGTGCTCGCGTTCTACGAATCGCTTGCGTACCGCACGCCTATCGATGACGTCGCGGTGCCGACAGACCATGGAGGCGACGGTCGCTTCGACGTTTATCTAGTCGACTTCGGTGGCAGCGCCGATGGTGCATTCCGGCGTGAGCTCTGTGCTGGGGCCGATGGTTGTTCTGGCTACATGCTCCAAGAGAACGACTTCGCCGGATGCCGCTACCCGAGCCGTGAGTACGGGGCCCGCTTGCTCGCGAGCCATGAGTTCTTTCACGCGATCCAAGCCGCGTATGACGGAGAACTGAGCGCGCAAGGTTCGGTGCTTTCGGAGGGCACGGCTGTTTGGGCGAGTGAGCAGTTCGATGCCACTCAGTTTGACGTCGAGGGCTTCGCGAGCGCGTATTTTGATCGGTCGGACAAAAGCTTGGGCGTCGATCCCATCGGGCCGGTTCAATCTTTCTCCTACGGCAGCGGCGTCTTCTTCGAGTTCTTGAGCCAGAACTACGACGTGGATCTAATCCGCCTGCTCTGGGACGAGGTGCACGCCAATCCGTCGCAGCCGTGGCTTTCATCGCTCGACTACGTACTCGTCGCGCACGAGACGACCGATTTGGAATCAGCGTTCGTCGAGTTCGCGCAGTGGAACTGGTTTACCGATGCGCGCGCGCAAGCAGGAGTTGGCTACGCGCAGGCCATCGACTTGCCGCTGGTACATGAAACAGCGAGTCCGCTTCCCTTCGAAGACACTTCGATTCGTTTGCAGCCCGCGTCCGTACGCTACTTCCGCATCGCACTTGGTGCGCCGTCGCCTGTCACCGTGCGGCTCGCGTCGAGCGCTCCCGCCGCGTCAGTTCATATTCTTTACACGACGCTTGCGGGAACCACCGTGCAATCGGCTGTCGAGCTTGCGCTTCCAAGCGACAGCGTCACCGTTCCTTCGAACGCGGATTCGCTCTTGCTCGCGCTCATCGACGCACGCACTGAGGGTTCTGGCCAAGTTGTGTCTTTGTGTGTGGCGACTACAGCGAGCGACGGGTGTGACTCGCTGAACGAAGAAGTGGATGCCTCCGTTCCGGTGAGTTGCGATGGCGGCGCGTCGTGCGACGGAGAGGACGCGAGCGCCGAGGTCGACGCAGGTCCACCGTCGATCGATAGCTCAGGTTGCAGCGTCGCAGCAGCGCCGTCCAAGACCCCCGGTTGGCCCCTTTTCGGCCTGACGCTTGTGCTCACGATCGCCTTCACCCGCCGTCGTCGGCCGGCGCACTAGCGCGTCCAAAGGCCAGCTGACATGGCTAACCGACTAGCCAAGCGCTGCCTAACCCATTGAAATCGTTGGGCGCTGATCGTGGCACCGCGCTTGCTTTAAGCGGGCTCGGAGGATCGAACTCATGCGCGTTACGTCCACAGCTGGTCTCTTCGCAGTTTGCTCAGCATTGCTCGGGTTGGGCGGCTGCACGGCACAGACCGCGGACATGCCTCCCGACGAAACGGAAGAAGTCTGGGACGACGCCTTCTGGGCAGCGGAGGACGGCAAAGAGGACGGCCTTCGTCGCACCGGTACCGTGAGGCGTGAAGCGGATACGACTCCCTGGTCGGGATACTACTGGTCGATGTTGCAGGGCGAGCTCGTCATGGGCTGGAACGATGGCAATGGCCGCAAAGTTTGGACTGAGTCCGACGTGCGCGCGTTCGACGCCTGCATCTCGGATTACTCATCGCGCTGCGTGACGCTTTTGAATCGCATGGCGGGCTCGCACGGCGAAGGCCTCTCGCCGATGATGAAGTTCGACTACTACACGCGTCTCTATCTCGAAGATGCGAACGGCGCGGGCGGCTCAGCTGCGACGGCGTACTCGCACGCGGCGAAGTGGGAGCTCGAGAATCACTTCATTGGTGACAACGAGGACCATCGCTACTGGGATTCGCGCGGCTACGCGGGCAAGTGCATTGGCTGGG
This sequence comes from Sandaracinaceae bacterium, assembly GCA_016712745.1. Classification (GTDB taxonomy): domain Bacteria; phylum Myxococcota_A; class Polyangia; order Polyangiales; family JADJQN01; genus JADJQN01. Next base: position 1,752,062 of record JADJQN010000001.1, on the reverse strand, counting down.
CGTTGGCCACGATGGAAAATCCCGAGCCGACCGAAGATGTCGATCTCCTCGGCATCACGTTTCATCCCGCCGACATCAAGGGCTACCTCGCCTCGATTTATAACGGCGCACAGTTCTTCATTCCCGAAGACCAAGCCATTGGACAAGAGTTTCACGAAGCGGGTGATAACAGCGACGAGGCATACGCCGACGTTGCGCCGCACGATTTTGCGCGCGCTCTGATGACGACCATCGGCCAGGGCAGGATGCTCGAAGCCGACTTGGATCCGGGCGACGGAGTCTGGAACTACCCGATTCATCGCTTCGAAGCGCGCTGGACGCGTAAGTCGTCGACCCGCGTGTCGGTGAGCGTGAAAATCTTCTACGCGAACGACGAAGTCGGCATCGATGAAGTCTTCTCGACCAATGCGCAACGCCCCGACCTGCTCAACCGCACACTGACCTTCGACCTTCGCGTTGGCCGCACGTGGAACGGCGACCTCACCAAGGCAACCAGCGGTACGTGGACCGGCGAGAGCGTCGACACACACCCCGACGTCTTGCTCATGGGCATCGAAGAGGGCTGGCGCACCAGCATCAACGAGTACCGCAACACGAACATGAACACGGAAGTGAACTTCCAGCTCATCAAGCGCTTCCGCATCAACAATGTGTGGACCCCGCTCGTCGACGGCCTCATGGCCGACTACTACGCGGATTGATTGAAAGGGAGACGATGATTTGCAGAGCGCACGTTCTGGACGGATGCGCTGCGCGCCTTGGAAGATTTGTGTAGTAGCCGTAGCGGTACGCGCGCGAGAAATGAAATAGTATTAAGCACACGGGCACGACCCATCTGTTCGGAAAACGATTCGTGTTTTCACCAAGAAAGCGGGCGCTATGCAACATCCGGATAGCTGGCGGTACGAAAACCTGAAGAAGCGGCAGGTGGTCGAATTTCGCCAAGTAGGTGGCGCACTAGAAAAGCGCGCCGGAAAACTCGGTCAGGATCCATCACCGTGGAAGGAAATGCCGCCGGAGACGAAGCTCGAGTCAGAAACCGCCTTGCTGAAGAAGCAGGGGTTCGCTCCTGACGGGCCTGCCATGCTCACGCTTAGTGAGAAGATCGTAGCTGGAAACAAGCGTCGCAATGCACGGCCGACCGAAGCGCAACTGCAGGCCGCGCTTTCGCGCTCCGCGAGCCATCTGAACTCTGCGCCCCAGATTGCGAGCCAGTATTCTGCGATGTGGAGAGCCTCCCTCGACTCGCATGATCCGCCGCACGCGAGTTCGTCGTTCGGCGAAATCGAGCTCACGGCACCACTTCCTCAGCCGGGAGAGGAGTATGCACACGTGCACTGGCTCGCTGTCGAGGCGGACGGTGGGTGCGTAGGGGCTATCGTTCGGGAAGGGCAAGTCGGTGTCGTCTACCTCGACAACGAGGGGCAGTTGCGTCTGACCGGCGATGACCTGCTTGCTCACTTTGCGTGGCGATCAAACTTCTACACTGCCTTCGAGGGAGACTTCGACGAACTGGCGGCGTTCGCGCGCGCCTACCACCTGCCGTCCCCACCCTCCACGCGCTCGGAGTGGGAAGCTCGAATGCGGGGACTTGAACAGTTGGCACCGCTCGCAGAAGTTTGACGATGCCTCCCCACGTGAAGAGCGCAAGTTCGCTTTCTTCAGCGCGAGACGCGGGGTAGGTCGGTACGGTAGAAGAGCGGCTGGACCATGTTGCCCGCCGATCTCACTTCATATTTCGCTGACTCGACGTTGACGATCGCCGCCTATGACGCCCAGGCCGAGACCCTCTATCTCGAGATTGAGAAGGAGATCGGGCCGGAGTCGGGCCTCATCGTTTTCACTGGCGTCGCGCTCATCGCGTTGCCGGTCTGGTCAAGAGGCGACGGCATGGATGCTTGCACGCTCGCCAACGCATCGCCCAAGTTCTTCAGCATCTCGTCGTCGCGCGACCCGTTCGACTCTGACGTGCTCGTGTATAGTAGTTTTGATCAAGACGGCGGGACGGGCTTCGTCGTCGCCAAGTCGATCGAGTACACGCGGTTCATGCAGCCGCGCGTCCGATAGCGTCGCGGCACTAAGCCCGAGTTATCCGCCTGCAGTTGCGCAGGCAGGGTCCGAGGCATGCGCGGCGCAGTAGGTGTTCACGCACTCGATCCAAGAAGTGAATTCGGCGGAGCACTCGCTGGTTGAAAGCGAGCAGAACGCGGCTGGGGACAGCGGTGCTGAACACGTGTAGCTCGCGTCCCACGACGCGCGGCAACCACCTGCCTCGTTGATCGCAACAATCGCCGTGCAGTCAGCGGCGCAATCTTGGGGCGCCGTTTCCACGTCGCAGGCGTTGTTTCGCGTGCAGAACGAAAAGCACTCGTCAAACTCTCCGCCGGCCGCGTCAAGAGCCACGCTCATATCGCCCGGCACACTGCTCCCCGAATCCGATGCGACCGCCGCGTCGCCGTCGCTGCGCACGACGCGCCGCTGAGCACATGCCGAAGCGCACATCGTAAAAGCCACCACCGACAAACATAGAACCGCGTCACGAATCCGCATTGTTGAAGTCCCCGTGGGCATGATCGTATCAACGTGGGGAGACGGCGCAAAAGAAACGGCGAGAACTCGGCGTTTGCGCGACGGCCAGGCGTTCTTAAACGACGGGACCATTGGCGCATGCATCGCCGCGAGGCTGCTCAGCAATCAGCCGCCGCAACCGCCTTCCTCAACCGACCGCTCCGCGCGCACCGTGTAGCGCTCGCGGGTGGACGGGCGTAGCAGGTGCATCACAATCGTGGTGCCACATTCGCCACCCTCATCCATCTCAAGCACCGGACGCCCTTGTGCATCGACAAGGATGTCTCCGGCGAGGACGCGCACATTCAAGCTCGAAGGATCCGACGTCGCCACGAGGATTTGCTCTTCACTGCTGATGAACTGCAGCGGAATGAAACAGAACGAATTGTCATCGCCTTCGCGATGTTCGTCGTTTTCGTCGTTTGCGATTTCGTTGTCCATCACCATTCGAAGCGCGATGTTCTGCTCTCCTGATCGAACGGCAGATTGCGCGCTGTAGCTTGCGTTATCATCGTACGCGTGCGCCGACAGTTGGGCCGAGTTTGGCAAGTCTCCGCTGAAGACGAAATCCCCGCTGGGAGGGAGAATGAAGTGGGTACCGAACGCGGGATCGGCGAGCATGGCTATGGACGACGTGACCTCGCCGACAGCCTCGCTAGGCATGATCACGCGACCTGAGATGGTACGGCCATCGCCGATCTGAATGCGCGAACGTGCGCCACGTTCGGAGACGCTCAGACGCACGATGCGATGAAAGAAGCCGGACCCTCGGATTTCCACCTGATAGTCGCCAGCCGTGAGACCGGACAGCGTCACAGGAGCGCAGCCGCCAGGGTCCAAAGTCATCTGTCGGTAGCCGTAGAATTCCCTCCTTGGATTGCGACGCCGACTTCTCCACCGAGCGCGCGAGGTGCGCAAATGTCGAGATCAAGGAGGGCGCCGCGACTCATCTCGATTCGCGTATCCGGTGCTGCCGATGTGATCCGCAGCTCCCTACCGAGAAAGCCTTCCCCGTATACTTGGGCGTCAGCTTGCGTCTCTTCGAATCCGGCGAAACGAAATGTTCCGGTTTCAGACACTTGCTGGCGCAACTGGACGTGCGCGAATACCAACGAGACCATCGCATTGGTTACAGGCTTGCCTTCGTGGTCCACGACGCGTCCTTGAAAGTCGTGGCCCCGTTCGAGGCGAAGCTCGACGTTGTTGGTTTGACCGCTTACAAGTTGAATCGACCCGGTCTGATTTGGGATGCGCCCTTCGGCGGATGCCATCAAAGTCCACGCGCCTTCTTCGCGAAGAGGCAAACTGAACTCACCCAGGGCGTCCGTGGTGAGCATCTCCTCTAGGTCGGCCTCGGCTACGGCCAACGCAGGCGGGCGTGATTGGGCACGGAGCTCATTGAAGTATTGCTGTGCCCCCGCCACGCGCTCGCTATGCATACCCATCGCTATCGGTACCAACGCCAAGCTCGCGCCGGCAATGCCCTCGCCATTTTCGTCAAGGATGCGACCGGTGAGCGTGGCGATTTCGATGACTTCAATAGAGACTTGGTTCTCGGGAATGGTCTCGTCGGTATCGGTCGCCGTCGGCCAAAACTCGCTAAGCGTGCCTTCACGACCATCGTCGGTGCGCACACTCAATCGCGTCTCTTCACCCACGACGAGATGTAGAATGGCAAAGCCGCGCTCGTCGGATTGCGCTTCAGTGACTACGTCGCCATCGTGCTCCGCATGCACGCTTGCTCTGGCGACACCGCGACGCGATGTGTCGATGACGTGCACCCGCACACTTGCACGTAGCGGGTCAGGCTTAGCGGTCTCAGCTGGTGCGAGAGTGGTACGAGCGCCCAGATGAGCGATCGCCATGGCGCGTTGACGAGCGCTTATTGTCGCCGTCGCCGAATGCGGGAGTTTGTCCACGGCAGCGTGTTCTTTTGGCCACAGCGTGGCGGCTGATGCACCTCCGACAAGGAGCAGAAAGACGATAAGTTTCGTTGTCATAGTGAGCTCGCTTCGAGGCGTGAGTGCAAACGCTACAGCTCAGCTTGCAACTGCAAGACCAGACATCGGCTGAGCGGTTGGGTTCCTCGCAATCGACACATCCCCGGCGGCCCGAAACTAAAGCCGATGTCGCGGCAGAGGTACGCTCTCACGTAGCCCTAACGCTCGAACGCGCCGATGTCGGGAGCTGTGCCGCTGAAGGGGCGTCCGAGATCCTCGCCGCGATCGATAAGCGCCGACGCCGCTGAGAGACGCAAGAAGTCGAGGCGCGGGAGGCTGCCGTCTGCGTTACGCGGTCCGTCCGCGCCGGCGGATGAGACGCTCAGGAAATCCGTGTCGGTGAGGACTACGCCGATGTTCCAGCTGTTGTGGCTGCCGATCGTATCGTCACCGCGGCGCGCGCTCGGGTCCATGTAGGACAGGTTGTTGCGGAAGTCGCTAACCGGAGCGGGCATCACGTAGTCCCAGATGTAGCCCCACTCGCCATTTCGGAACGACGTGTTGTTGTGCATCTCAAAGCGCGTGTCGGCGACATTTTGGCTAAAGCCCGCGGACGTGTTCTCGAACGCGAGGGAGTTCGAGATGAACCTCAGCACCGTGTCATGTTGACTTGTGCGAGTTGGACCGAGCTTGTACCCGCATCCGTCGCCCCGCTGAGTGAACGTGCCGGGCTCGTAACCATTCCAGAACGCCCAACTGTTTTTGATGGTGTTCACGCCGTCGGTGCTGAAGAAATCAAAACCGTCGTCTGAGTTCCACCATGCACGGCATCCATCGAACGTATTGCGTGTGGCGTCGCTGTCGCCGGTGCAGTTGAAACCGTTGGAGCCGGTCCAGGGCCTATCGCTACTCCACCGATCGTCCGTGTGGTGCACGTCGCAGTTGAGAAAGTAGTTGTCGTTGCTGCCGCGTGAGATCATGACACCGTAACCGCCGATGTGATCCACTTCGATGAGCTCGAGGAGATTGTTCGACGAGCGTTGCAGATCGAAACCGCGCGATATCCCCGAGCTGCGATTCTGCTGCAAGCCCGTCACTCTCAGCCCTTTGAGATGCACATAGTTGCTGTCGCTAAAAATGATGCCAGTCGGATCCGAGACGGTTGTCATGAAGTCGTCGAGCGCTAGAACTGGGTGCTCTCCTGGGTACGCCCATATTTTGATTAGCGCGCCCGGCGATCCGTTGAGCCCTTCAAACGCGCAATGCGACCATGCCCCGGCGCCTCCTGGGCTGCGATAGGTCCCGCCTCGGATGTACGCGAGATCCCCAGCCTCCATCACCGAGGAAAGCTTCCCCCAAGTCGCGAATGGAGCCTCGATGGTTCCGGCGTTGTCGTCGCTTCCATCGACGGCGACGTAGTACCGCGCCACGAGTGGGGGGCCCGCATCGAACGCGAGTCCCAGGTCCGCAAAAGCTCCGAGGTCGAAGCCTGCATCGAGAGGCGCGGTGCCCATGTCAAATGCAGTGCTTGCGTCGAGCTCCTCGCCCGAGTCGCGCGCTACGCCGATGTCGCGCGGTACGCCGATGTCACTCGTGGCGCCGGAGTCCGTGGCGCCGGTACTCGCGTCACCCAGCGTGCCGTTGCACCCGACGAGAGAAAACATAACGCAGAGAATCCATCCCCGATAATCGCGCATCCGCTCACGGTAGCATTAAAGGTCAATACCCATCCCGTTGGCGCGGACGCGACGATCAGTCCATCCTTTCGCGGTGTCGGACGAGCTAGATTGTCTTCAATGCGGGGTGTGCTGTCGAACCGGTCGAGACGGTCGTATTCTCGTGCCCGCCGAAGACATCGTTCGCTGGAAGCGTATCGGGCGCGAGGACATCGCGCAGAAGCTTCAGCCGGGGCATTTTGGTGAGCAGGCTTTTGCGACGCACGCAGACGGTTCGTGCGTGCACTTGGGAACGGACGCGAGCCCTCACGCCTGCCAGATCTACGAAGATCGTGGTACGACCTGCCGCGAGTTTGAAAAGGGAAGCCGGCAATGCCACGAGTTTCGCCGCGACTTCGGATTGGAGTAGGCATCCATGACAGACGTGCAGAAGATCGAGTTCTTCTTCGACATCGGTTCCCCCTATAGCTACCTCGCTGCGACGCAGCTTGATGCCGTGTCGAAGCGCACTGGCGTTCCGGTCGAATGGCGCCCTTTCTTATTGGGCGGCGTGTTCAAAGCAAGCGGCAACGACATGCCGGCACGTGTCGCAGCGAAGGGCGTCTACATGTTCAAGGACCTAAGCCGCTTCGCCATGCTGTACGGCGTGCCGTTCAAGTTCTCCTCGCGCTTCCCGCTCAACACACTACGAACGCAGCGGGCGCTCACTGGCACGATGCTCACGCAGGGTGCGGATGCGATGCAGCGGCTCGCGCAAGCTTTGTATCGCCAATACTGGGTCGAAGATCAAGACGTGTCGGCCGATGAGGTCATTGTTCGTACCGCTGTCTCGGTCGGCCTCGACGGTGCGGCAATCGTCGGTGGCGCGGATCAAAGCGCCGCAAAAGATCGCCTGAGGGCGGACACAGACGAAGCCGTGAAGCGCGGCGCATTCGGTGCACCGACATTCTTTGTTGGTGATGAAATGTTCTTCGGCAACGACCGTTTGGTTCTGCTCGAAGCGCACGTTGCTGATTTGAAGAAGAGATAGTTCAGGGGTGAGGTCGTTGTGAAACGTTTTCTATCGGGCTTTGGAGTGTGCGTCGCCTTTGTTTTGTGCGCGTGCGGTGACGACACGGGCGGGCCAACCGCAGAGTTTGACGCGGGCATCGACGCAATGGCGCAAGCCGACGGCAACGTCGCTGAGGATGGATACACACCGCGCGACTCCGAAGTTATCGACGGGGCACCCATGCCGTGTGGCAACGGCGTAGTCGACACCGGCGAGAGCTGTGACGATGCGAACGAAGACGACACAGACGCCTGCCGCAATACGTGCGTGTTTGCGTGCGGCGATGGCGTCGTACAGGCGTCGGAGACATGCGACACGGCGATTCTAAGCGGATCAGGGGCGTGCGTTAGCTCGTGCGATGACCACGACCCATGCACGACGGACATGCTGGTCGGTACGCCGTGCTCGCGCTCCTGCGCGCACGGACTGATCACAGCGAACGTCGCCGGGGACGCGTGCTGCACAGATGGCACGTCGTCGCTCGAAGACAGCGATTGCGACACCGCATGCGGCAATGGCGTGCTCGAAGCGGACGAGCTTTGCGATCCAGGCATCGTGGACGGGCCCGGGGCGTGTCCGACGTCATGCAACGATGCCATCGCATGCACTCTCGATCGTTTAGTAACCACGAGCCGCTGCGTCGTTCGGTGTGAGCACGAAGAGGTTCTCGATACCACGCCGCTCGATGGCTGCTGCCCCAGTGGCGCAACGCCCGCCATGGACAGCGATTGCTCGCCCACGTGCGGCGACGGATCCATCACCGGATCCGAAAGTTGCGACACCGCGCTCCCGAGCGGGGCGGGGGCGTGCCCGTCCAGTTGCGACGATATGGACGCATGCACGGAGGATTTGCTTGTCAGCGAAGCTACCTGCAGCGACGCGTGCTCGCACACGGTGACACGTGAGCATAGAGCCGGCGACTCGTGCTGCTCGCCAGGCGCGACGTACGCGATCGACACAGATTGCGCCTCTATTTGCGGTAATTCGTTGATCGAGCCGGGGGAAGAGTGTGACGACGGCAACCGAGCATCGACCGATGGTTGCGACGCCGCCTGCGCACGTGAGGACGTGCGTACGATCTTTATGTTCGACACCATGGTCGTGCGAGATCCGCACCCCTATCTCAGTATCGGCGTCTGTGTTGACGGCACGACGCTTATCAATACGCAAGTCGGCGGCGCTTTACTCACCGATCAACAACCGGTCGATGGCTGGCTCGACTTTAGCGTGCTGACGTCCTTCACGCCGCTCGATCCGTCCGCCGCATCGACGCCCGTGCAAGTGGGCGGCGCAGATTGTATCGCCCCGCTCGAAACCACGCGCTGCAGTGAATCCCGTGGTGACGGTCTGGCTGATGGCATCGCATTGAACATGCGCGTTGGTGAGTGCTTGGCGCCGCTCGCGGGAACCACCAATGCTTCGTACGGTCCCATCGCTACACCCGTCGATAACTGTTTCTCAACGTCGATCCCTTCGCTCATCGTCGACCTGAGCGGTATCACGATCGAACTGCACAATGTGCAAGTTGGGGCGCAGTATTCGGGGGCGCCCGCGACTCAGCTGGTCAATGGGCTCTTGATGGGCTTCTTGTCGGAAGCCGATGCGGAGCTGTCGACGATTCCGCCTGATGTCGTTTTGTTGGGAGGCACTCCGCTCGCATCGCTCTTGCCGGGCTCGAGCATGTGCTGCGCGGTCACCGATGACCGGGACACGCTTCCGGATGGCACGCGTGGTTGGTATTTCTATTTCAACTTCACCGCCTACGTCGTCCCTGAGCTCTCATGAGCGAGCTCTCTCACGTCACAGTGGTTGCGCCGGGCACGATGCCTACCGAATGGATCCTCATTTTGCACGGGATCCTAGGCACGAAATCCAATTGGCGGGTGCTTGCCCGTCGCATTGTCGAGGCGCATCCGCGTTTCGGTGCGTTGCTCGTGGATTTGCGCATGCACGGCGATTCGCAGGGTTTTGCTCCACCTCACACGGTGGAGGCGTGCGCCGATGACTTGCTCGCGCACGCAGCAAAACACGAGTTGAATGTGCGCGGCGTCATCGGACACAGCTTTGGTGGCAAGGTAGCGCTCGCGTATTTTCAGAAGTCACCCCGCAATCTCGAAGACATTTTCTTGATCGATTCCCTTCCAGGGGCGCGCCCCACCGCGCGCGGATCCGAGGGCACGTTGCAAACGTTGGATGTTCTCGACGCGATGCCGAAGGTTGTTCCGACACGTGAGGCCTTTATCGCGACGATCGTTGAAGCGGGACTGAGTCAGGCGGTTGCGCAGTGGTTGGCGATGAACCTTGTCCGCGCGGCCGGCGAAGGGTTCACGCTCAAGCTCGACCTCTCGGCGATTCGCGCGTTGATTCGTGACTACTTCGATGTCGATCTTTGGCCGGTTGTCGAGCACCCACCTTACGCCGCGGGCGTGCACATGATCATTGGCGACACGTCGGATGTCTTCGACGCGAGCGACCGCAAACGCGCACTCTCGCTTGTCAATGAGCGCACGACGTTCGACGTCGTGGCAAACGCTGGGCATTGGGTCCACGTTGATGCGCCCGAGGCAATGCTGGCGCTGATCGATCAGCGGCTTCGCGAAAGCTCGACGCGCGCTTCGTCCACCAAAGCCTGAACACGCTCGCGCAACTCTGCGGCCAATTCTCGCGCCCCATTGCGTACCGCGATGGGCTTGCCAACATTCACAACCACCGTCGTGCCTTTGCGACTGGCGATCTTGCCGAGGTGCGCAACGAACGATTCGCCCACGAATTCAGTGCCACGCTCGTAGGCGAGACCGACCGGCACGATATCGACGTGTAGGCCGCGCGCAGCGAGAAATGCTCCCGCATTGAACTCACGCACCTCGTCGCCTTCGAACGTCGCGCCCTCGGCGAATACGCCGACGGTATAGCCTTTTTGGAGTTGGCTTCGAATAGCACGCAGCGCAGTCGCACGGCTGCCGCCCTCGTCACGATCTACGAAAATTGTTCCGCCGAGGCGCGCAGCGCGCCCGAGCACGGGCCACATCGAGAGGTCTGCGCGACTGACGATGCGCGCTTCGAATACATCGAGGAGAATCGCGATGTCGAGCGCGGAGCGATGATTGGCAATGATGAGTCGCGCGTTGGTCGTTTGCTTGGGCGGATCGTGCAGCACGCGCATGTCCACGCGAAAAAGTCGCATGAGGCGGCGAACGAAAGGATGCAAGTGCCGGTGGTAGATAGCGTCGCGTTGATCCTCCGGCACACGGGCGCGATGCGCTTCGCACACGGCGACCGACGCGGCCGTCAGTGCGAGGAAGGCGGTCGCGCGTGCGGGCTTACGAATCTGGGCGAGGATGTCCATAGCGGCCCGTCGTTACTACGGTGCGTGCAGCCGCACGAGCTCTTTGCGCAGCACTCGGATTTCGTCTTCGCATGTCGACTTTCGAATGGCGAGCAGGTAGGCCGACACGCCTCCGAGCGATAGGCCTAGGCAGAACACCACGAAGCCGATACCGATGCCCCAAATGAACGCCGCCGGTATACCCAGCGCGGCTGTCGAGAGCAGGATGGGGACACGCCGCCAATTGCCGGCGAGCCCTTCGATTCGATGCTCTAGCCACGCGATGCGCGCGAAGATGAGTTTCTCACGTTCGGCGGCGTTGGCTTGTGCGCTCACGACTGCCCTAGTAAGGGCGAAAGAGCGCCGGGTCAAGGTAGCTCTTGCATGAGCCGCTACTGTCTTGTACGTCGTTGAGCACAAAGGGCATTTTGATGCGTTATCTTTGCGTTCACTGCGACAACCGATTCGAATCTGACGAGCAAAAGCCACGCTGCCCGAAGTGCATGCGCGTGCACGGAATCGAGAAGATGGACGAGAAGGGCGTAGCCAAAGGCAAAGCCGCCGAGCGCCCGCGCTGGGTTTTGCCCGTCTTACTCGTCGCGCTCGTAGGGGCCGCGAGCGGCGCGTACGTCTGGTGGTCATCGAGCACCCCGGCGTCGGTTGAGGGCGAGGCGCCCATTCGTCCTCTCACAGAGTCCGAGCTCACTGGATACATGCGCGCAGCGAATGTGACTTCTCGCGACCTCGTGGATCTACTCGACGCGGACGAAGAGATTGAGAATTTTGCGGAGCGCGCAGTCCAAGGTAAGCAAAGCCCGCTCGACAAAGCGCGAGGCGTCACCGAAGCCATTCGTGCGCGCGCGACCGCGAACGCTTTCGTGCGTTGGTCCATCATGGAGCCTCGCGACACGACGCTCCGAACCGCGGCTCGCACCTACGCCGCATTGAAGCGAGACGGCGGCCGCGAAAAACTCTACCCGCTTGAAGTCGCTGCGGTTGCCGTGGCCGCGCTTCGCGCTGAAGGCGTTGATGCGATGGTTGCCGCCATCTACGGCTTCCCCAACGACCGCACTCCGCCCGACGCGTCGGGGCACTTTGGCTACTATGGCGTCGCGGTGTACCCCGGTAACGTGGGCGAAGGAACTGCGACGATTTTCGATCCTTACGGCGGGCACACCGGACAGCCAGCGGCTACCGACGTTCGCGTCTTGAGCGACTCCCAAGTCATGGGCGCCGCTCTGAATATTCGCGCGATGTATCGCATCGTGCGCGAAGGCAATGCCTCGCTTGCGTTCGATGATTCGCAATCGGCGATGAGCCTCGCGCGCAACCTCGCTGAAGTGCACAGCGCACACGGCGCAGTGCTCATTGGTTCCGGCGGAATCGAGGAGGCGACGCGCGAATTCGAAGCGGCCGCTCAGATGCGCAACGACGCTCCTCGGCACAACAACCTCGCGAGCCTGCTGATGGCGAAGCAGGACCTCGAGGGTGCGGCACGCGAGGCCGCCGTCGCGCTGGAACGCTCGCCGGACTACGCCCCTGCGCATGCAACGTTGGCGGCACTCCATCTGCAAGGTGGCCGCAGCGAGGATGCACAACGCGAGCTCGAACGCGCGCAATCGCTCGACCCCGACCTTCCGCTCTTGCCGATGCTGTGGGCACAATTCTGGATGAACGAGCATGAGATGGATCGCGCGCTTGCCGCAGGGCAAGACGCGGTGCGACGTCGTCCTGAAGACGCGCAGACGCATCTTCTACTCGCGAGCCTTTTCCGCGCGACTTCGCGCTACAGCGATATGCGTCGCGAAGCTCATCTCGCGCTCGAGAAGGCGCCGGCGAGTGCTCGTGATCGCATGCGTGCAGAGATCACGGCTCGCTTGGGAGCGACGGCGCTCGAAGAGGAGAGCGCCGATGACCTCGCCGAAGACGAAGAAGCAACCGGCGACGAAGAGCTTGGCGATTTGCCGCCATCGCCGAGTGAGCTGCGCCTTGGTTCGGGCTCGCGCCTCTTGGGCGACGAGGCGCCGGGCAACGTCGAGGGACCAAGTCTTGGAGCGGGCGACGAAGAAGAAGCACCTGGCGGCGGATCGCAATTGCGTTTGGGGGACCGATCGCGACTGCAGCTGGGTGGAGGCGAGGGCGGAGGCCTTCATCTCAATTTGAACGAATAGTTTCCCCGGATAACGCCGACGCAATCGCGCGGCTTTGAGTGGAGCAAACGATGACTGATCCGAACGACAACTTGCCGATTGGTGGAGGCCGTCCGCCTCTTGGTCCGACCGGCGCAACCCTTGAAGCCGATGAGAAGGCAATGAAGAGCGGCAAGGGCAAGATGCTCATCGCTATCGTCGGGGCAGCGTTGCTTGCGATTGCCGGCATCATTTGGTTTTTGGCCGGGGGCGATGACAAGCGTGTTTACCGCGACTTCGCACGCACCGTGAACACGGCAGACACGACGGGCTTCGATGGCTTTTGGGCTTGCGCATTGCAGCGCGGCGGTGCCGACGCGTCGAGCTTCCGCAACAACTCGGAGCTCGCTGATGCGATTAATCGACGCGCAACCAACGGCCGCGGACGATTCGCCGATTTAATTCGCACGCGTTGCCTGCCGAAGCTTGCGCAGCTCAAACAAAGCCTCGATACGCTGATCACGCCCGCGCCGCTGCAGCCAGATATCGAGAACATGCGCAAAGCGCTCGACGATTTGCGCATGGCATGGACTGCCTTTGACGGACACCTCGATTCGCTCGGCCAAGAGCCGTACGATGCAGAAGCCGATGACGCGCGCGAAGGCCTCAACAAGATCGCGCACGCTTGGTTCGACTACAAATCAGCGCACCGCCATCTGAACTCAGCGCTGCGCGAACGCATCGGTCAGTGATCACCGCATAGCGGCGCGCTCATGCTCGCAGCCGTCGCCTGAAACGCAAACGGCAGCTCAAGCAGGACCGAACCGCTTGGTTGCGGTGCCTGAAAAACCAACGCGCGCACGGCGTTGAGCACGCAGCTGCGCAGTGCACGGTCGCGAACATTCTCTTGGCGTACGCACGCGCGCTCGACATGTCCGCGCGCATCGACGAGCAACTGAACTTCGTAGCGTGCGCCGCCTGCAGCTTCGCGCGCGTTGTCCGTAAAGCACGCGGTGAGTGAGGGTTGTGCGCTGCGCAGCACGCTTTGAATGCCGCTTGGTGGCAGGTCGCCTTCGGGCGCACTTTCTTCGACGTCAATGCCGTTCGTGCATAGATCCCCGGCCGGCTCGCTGCTCGCGTCGACAAGACGAGCAGGCAAATGCGTGTCGGGAGCGAGCGGTACCGCGAAGGCCACCGAGATCTCGAGGGCGCCAAGCTGCTCAAGCGCCGCGTGAATGTGTGCGAGTGAGGTGGATGCGGTTGCGGTGAGGTAGACGACCGCGAGATTCGACGGTGCGACGGCGCGCACCGCCTGCGTGAGCGTGCCCAGAGCCACCGAACGTTTGTGTGCATCGGAGACCGCGCCGCTCGAAAGTCGAACGTAGGCGCGGTCATCGGCTAAAAAGACCACCGCGGCAGCGGCGTCCAGCGCAACGGGTGGCGTAGCGGTAAATGCTGCAATCGCCGCATCGTAGATCTCAGGTCCTGCTTGTCCCCATCGCGTTAGCACGCGAATCGCCCCGTGCGCTTCGTTGAAGCGTGTAAAATCGTTCCACGGGTTAGGGAGCGGACTAATCGCGAGCATCAGGTCCGCTTCCAGGGACGGCGACGAGCTTGTTCGCAAGAGGCATGAAGCATTCGAGCTTCCTGCGCCTGCTTGATCAAGCTCACGTGCGACGCGCGCAATATCGCCGAATGTGCTGTCGGCACGAAGTGCGCGCGAGGTCGCGGAGTGGGTCACAGACCCAGACTCGGAACCGGACTCGGAGGCGAACTCCGACCCAGACACTGATTGAACTCCGGCCACTGGCGCTGTCGCTGCGCCGCATCCCGATGCGACCACAGCGCACACTCCGAACAACACGAGTTTCATAGCGGAAATGCGTACTCTTTAAAGGCCGCCTCGCCAAGGGGTGCCAGGAATTTGCCCGGCATTCCTATGCGTGGCAGACGAATAGGGTGCGTAGCGTCGTAAAAGTGTTGCCCTTGCTCGCAGTGCTCTTGTTGTTGGCGCAAGTCGCCCTCGCAAGTCCGCAGCGCAGTCGTGCGCGCAATCGCGCTCACACGGCACGCGCCCGCTCGATCGGCGCGCCGTGGCACGGCCGGCTTGAGCGCGGCATCGAGCTGCGCGAGTCGCAGCATATTCGTCGCGCCGGCGCGTACGCATCGAGCACGCATTTCTTTGGAACGGCGGAGCTCGTGCATCTCATTGAGCGCGCCGCAGCCGTTGTCGCGCGCCGCAATCCTGGCAGCAAGCTCACCACCGGCGAGCTTTCGAAGCACAGCGGCGGCGAAATCGACGGACACGGATCCCACGAGAACGGGCGCGACGCCGATCTGTCCTTTTACATGATGGATGCGGCGGGACACCCCTATGCCAATCCTTACGCCTTCGCTGCGTTCCGTGCTGACGGACACGGACTTGGTGCGAACGCAGGCCTGCGATTTGACGACGCACGCAACTGGGATCTCGTGAGCCGCCTGGTGGCCGATCCGGAAGCACGCGTGCAATACATATTTGTTGCACGAGCATTACGAGATCGTCTGCTCAACGAAGGTCGCGCACGTCATGCGCCCATGTCGGTCTTGGCACGTGCAGCGTCGGTTTTGGTGCAGCCGGCTACCGGAAACCCGCATCGCAATCATTTTCACGTGCGCATCTATTGCGATCCGAGCGACAGGCCGGCTTGCGTCGATCGCGCTCCGTACCATGCTTGGTATCCAGGCGTTGTCCCGCCCAGCTGAATAGGGGTTTTCGGGCGACGTCAAAACGGATAGAGTGTGCCCGTGAAGCTAGGTCGCAAAGTACTTTTCCTAAGCATTTTCGCGCTCTTCGCGTCGAGCGGATTCGTTCCGTTTTCTGCGGACGGTCTTGTGGATGCCCAGGCACGCGACGGCGGGGAGCGCCCCTTCACGAGTGATGAGCGCGCGCGCTTGGATCGCGGCGAGCTCGTGGTTCGGCCCACTCATCGGCAGCGCGGTGCTTTGCGTCTCGTTGGTGGCGCAAGTTGGCAGGTCGTACAGATGCCGCCCGAAGGGGTATGGCGCGCGCTGCTCGATACGCCGGCCTACACGCATATGATTCCGCTTCTCGCGCACGCGCGCGTCGTGAGCCGTGTCGCCGATCGACGCTTGGTCTACATGGAACACCAAAGCGGTCCGATGAACATCAGTTACTATTTGAACACACACGTGCAAAACACGCGTCGTGATCTCACGTTTACGATCGACGCCGGTCGTCCGCACTCCATCACCGCCGCTTGGGGCTTTTTCACGGTGCGGCCCTACGAGGGCGGTCGTTCGCTCATTTCATTCGGCATCATGGCCGACGTAGGCGACGGAATGTTCGCTGGTTTTCTGAGGCCGCGCGTCCACTCGTGGATGATGCGCGTGCCCTCGATGATGCGTTCATACATCGAAGGCAACGGTCGCCTGCGCTACCTGCCGACTAATGTTGCCTCGACTCGTTGAGTCTCGGTTGGCTTAGCTTTCGGTCGGCTGCGCTTCGCGGATCTTGGTGAGGTCGAAGAGGCGCTTCCAGAGTTGCTCACGGCCTTCGCCCGTTTCTGAGCTAAAGCCGATCACGCGGGTGCCGGGATTCTCTTTTGCCAACGCAGCGAGCGCGGGTTTGCGCTGATTGACCGGGAGCTTGTCGAGCTTCGTTGCAACCACCACCGCTTCACGCTTCACGTGTTTGAGATAGTCGAGCAACTCTTGATCGTCGGGCTCGACGCCGCGCCGCACATCCACGATCACGACCACGACGCGCAGGTTCGCGCGGTTCTTCAGGTAGCTTTCGATGAGCGGGCCCCAACTGAAGCGCTCGCTCTTGCTGCGCTTGGCAAATCCGTAACCCGGCAAGTCGACGACATCGAGCACTCCGTCAACGAACTCGACGCGAAAAAGATTGAGGCCCCGGGTGCAACCGGGCGTTCCGCTGGTGCGAACTAGCTTCTTGCGGGCAACGAGCGTGTTGATGAGGCTAGACTTGCCGACGTTGGATCGGCCAGCAAACGCAACCTCGGCAAAGGCGGCAGCCGGCAAACGCTCGAGATTGTCGGCAGCGGCGAGAAACTTGGCGTCCCGAATATCGATGTTCACAGCCCGCTCCCTTTAGCACGAGTCATCGCGGCGTGCGACGCCTTCGCAAGGCCGCAAGAAGCTCGCTAACTTCGGGGGATCGCAGCACGCGCGCTACTGCGAAGTACACGACCGCGCTGACAACAAGTGCAGCGACGTAGACGGCGATGTTCAGGAGGTTGTTGCCCCCCCGCTCCCAGTCGGCAAGCCGAGCCACGCCGTACGCTGCTGCCGACATGGCTGCTGCCGATATGAGAATGCGCAACAGACTGACGGCAACGGTTTTGAGGCCTAGCCGCCCGCTCTTGCGACGCAGAAGAAGCACGGCCGCGAGCAAGTGCGCCGTATTGCCCGCCGTTAGGCCTACGGCGATGCCCGCGTGCTGCATCGGTTTCATCAAGAGCAAGGAAACCGAGCCGAACACGATCAGATTGATCGTGCTGCACAGAACGGGAGTCTTCGTGTCGTTGTACGCGTAGAACATCGGCACGACCATACGCACGGACGCGACGGCCCAGATTCCCCCGGCCTGCCACACGAGTGAGCGCGCAGTCTCGTGGACTTCGAGAATGCCAAACTCGCCGCGCGCGTAGAGCACGGTGCAGGTTGGAGCGGCAAGCACGACCAGGAGAGCGGTCGCGGGGACGGCGACGAAGAGCGAAAGGCGCAGCGCGTAGCCGAAGAGCTTTTTCACCTCTGCGTGTTCGCCTCGGTTTCGCATCGCGGCGAGTGAGGGCAGGGTGGCCGACGCGAGTGCGAGTGCGAAGACTCCCTGCGGAATGTCGACCATGCGCGAGCCGTAGTTGAAATAGCTTGTCGCGCCCTCGGGCAGATAGGAAAGCATCTGACGCGAAAGGATCAGATTCACTTGGTAGATGCCAAGGCCGATCAGGAGTGGTGCCATCAAGCGCAGCGCTTTGCGAACGTAGGGATCGCTAAACGCGAAGCGCGGGATGTTCAGCATGCCAATCGACTTGAGCGCTGGGAATTGCGCGATCACTTGGAGTAGGCCGCCGACAAGCGCACCGAATGCGAGGGAAATCACCGGCGGCAAACCGAAGGCAATCGCCAGCGGAACAAAGACCCACGGAGCAGCGATCATCGGCACGTTGAGAAGGCCGGGGGCAACCGCGGGCACGAAGAACCGCTTCATCGCGTTCAAGACGCCCATGCCCAGCGCGGCCACCCCCATGAAGAAGATGTAAGGAAAGACAATGCGCGTGAGCGTTACTGTCGTGTCGAACTTTGCGGCGTCGTGTTGAAAGCCAGCCGAGTAGAGCGTGACGATGCCGCGGGTTGCGACCATACCGACAAGTGTCACGGCCGACAGAATCACCAGCATGACGCCTACCAGGCCGCTGTAGAACTGGCGCGCTCGTTCAAGGCCTTCCTTGGCGCGTACCTCGGCGAAGACCGGAACGAACGCGCTGCCAACCGCACCCTCTGCGAGCAGCGAGCGCAAGGCGTTGGGAATGGTGAACGCGGCCCACCATGCGTCGGTGGCGCCCTTGGTGAAGTAGGCGGCGATGACCGAGTCGCGCACCGCACCGAGCACGCGCGAGCTTAGTGTACCGACTGCGACGAGACCGGCCCGTCGCGCGACTGCGACTTGCTCGCCTTGTCCTACGCCTTCGCTTGCCGGTCCGCGAGTGCGGTCGGGCTCGTGCGCGCTGTCCTGCTTCGACTCGCTCATGCGCGCTCAGTATCCGCTGCGAAGATCTCAGGGCCAAAAAACGCACTGCCCCGCCATTCCGAGTGGAACGCGGGGCAGACCGAGAACATTCCTGAAGCGCTAAGCGCTCAGGCGCTGGAAATCAGGAGAGAGCTCCGACTTGAGCCGAAAGGCGCGATACGTAGCGCGAGCCGGTCGAGCGGTGATAAACGCCCTTGCTGACAGCCTGATCGATGCGAGTGATCGCTTCTTTCAATGCTTTCTGCGCGTCCTTCTTCTTGCCAGCGGTAATCGCCTCGCGGACTTCCTTGATGAAGCCACGAACGGTGCTCTTCACGTGGCGGTTACGCTCACGGCGCTTGATGTTCTGACGGTTGCGCTTTTCTGCAGACGGGTGATTCGCCACGAAAACTCTCCAATTTTCCCTGAGGGGGCCGGAAAACTGCCCTTTAGACGGAGGGTTGTCAAGGAGGCGGCAGGCTGAGGGCCGGGGGAGGACTTTCCCCGCAGGGTCTGGTCAGCAGGGTGACATTGGCGGGTAATTCCAGCCACCGGCTATCGAATGGCCGCACTTCGAGCCACCCAGCGGTCTTTGTTGGGACACTTCGATAGCCGGCGCCGGCGTGGATTACGCCGATTTCGGCGATCTCGCCGCCCGCGTGCACGTAGATCGGTAGGTCAAACCGGCACTCGTCAGGCTCGCCGCGCAGGGGGCGAGGCAGGCGGGCGGACCGTCCGGAGAAACCTCTTCCTTCATCCCATGCGACCTTCAGCTGCGAAGCTTGGACCCAGCCCATAGCCTGACTAAAGGTCTTTCCAGTAGGTGGTCTTCATGCGCTCGACGTAGTCGACGAGGTTCTGCTTTCCGAGGGCGTAGGACTTGAGCTCGCAGTCCCATGGAACCCACATCGCGTTGATGAGGAAGCCGAACATGGTTGCGTCGAGGCTCGTCGGGCTGTCACCGAGGAAGAATAGGTTGTCGCCAAGCAGGGCTGAATACGCGTCTATATCTGCCTTTGCGAGGCCGATGATTTCTTCCCGCGTGTGTCGACCCATCCCCTGGGCACGCGTCGACGCAAGCAAGCTGCTGCGAATCTTGCCCATGATGGGGCCACCAATTATCGGTGGCAAAAAGGGCATGAAGAAGTTTTTTACGTACTCGAACGAGTTGGGTGTGCTCCAGCGCAAGTACAAAACGGCGAAGTAGGTGTGCTCTTCCATCATGCGGCGCGTCGCGAGCAAGATGGCGCGCTCCTTGGCGCTCAAGTTCTGGTCGAGCGGGTCGCCATACTTTGTCTTCAAGGAGTCGATGATAAGACCGGCGTCGCCCGTCATCTTCCCGTCGTCGATGATGTAGGGAATCTTCCCTTTGGGCGCTTTGCGCGGGTTGCCACTTTTCACTTCGTGCGGAATTTTTGCCATGCGCAAATACGTTTCGAGCTTCACGCAAAAGGGGCTCATGTTCGGAAGGATTCCCCAGGCTTTGGGGCGCGGCGGTTGATAGAGCTCAAGCATGCTGTTTGATGTCCATTATGGAGATGCGCTCACGCACCTTCGACCAAACTTCGCTGCCCGCGAGTGCGTTTTGAAGCGCGATTGCGTCTAGCGCGTTGTTGCTCGCCGCAAAGACTGTGTTGTGCGCAAAGTCGATGCGCATCGCCACTACGTACTGATAGAGGAACTCACACATGATGCGTGCGCCTTGGGACTCGTTGACAGTGTTGGCAACGAAGATTCCAGTGGGTGTGAGCCACCGTTGCGCGTGCGTGTAGCCGGGTTCGGGAAGCCAGCTTGGCTTGCGCACGTCTCGGCCGGCTCCAAGAAAAATGTCTTCAATGATCACGTCGAAGAACTCGCTCGGGGGCGCACTCAAGAAATCCTGCGCGTCGGCGCGCGTCACGTCGACGTGCAAAGAATCGAGGTCGAAGTGCTCACGAGCCGCGTCGATCACCGCTGGCGAAATTTCCACGGCCGCGATGTACGCCTTGGGCGAAAAGGCGCGAATCACGCGCGCAATGGTCCCGCCGCCCAAGCCCAAAATCAAAACGCGTGGCGTCTTCAAATGCGCGAACATCGCGACCGGACATGCGAGTGCATCCCACACGTCGCCAGTCACCGGTTGCTCCGGCTGAAAGACCGACGATGGCGCGCCGTCGATTAACATCTCCTTGCGCCCGCTCTGGGGATCGATATGGATGGACGGCTCGAGTGGTTCGAAATCAGTGCGTTTCACCAGCGACTCCGCGTTCGCGCTTCCGGGAAGCGTTAGGGTCTTACACCTCATGCCCCTCGACAAGGTCTATGCCATGCGAGATATAGCCAACGTCCACGTTCGAAGGAGATTCGCATGAAGACGCTCAGACCCAAGTACGGCCGCATGCTTGAAGACTTCGAGCCCGGCGCTGTTTACGCGCATCCATGGGACGTGACCATCGACGGCGGAACAGTCGCGCTTTTTCAAGCTAGCTTCATGGACGCGATGCCGACCTTTGCTTCTCGCGTGTACGCGGAGGCTCTCGGCTTTCGAGATCGCCCCATCCACTCACTTCTGCTTTTGAACCTGGGCTTGTCTTTTTCCGTGCAAGACGTGAGCGAGCAAGCCATTGCTCATCTGGCTTACATCGACGTGCGCTTTCCGAATCCATGCTACCCGGGCGACACCGTGACTGCGGCGTCGCGGGTGATCGGTGTGAAGCCCGCGTCGAGCGGGGACCGCGGTGTGGTTCACGTACGCACCACAGTGTGTAACCAGGTTGGTGAAGTTGTATGTACGTTCGAGCGCAAGGCGCTTGTGCGCGCAGGCGGTAAGCTAGTCGGTCGTCCGACTCCGCCAAAGCTCGAAGTACCCAACGAGCTTCTGGATGCTCCGCGCCTTCCATCGCAGCTCAGTGTGTCGCGGGTGCTGCCGTCCCGACCGGCGGGCTTTGCAGGCTTTTACGACGACGTCGATGTCGGCGACGTGATCTTGCATCAAGTTGGAAAGACGGTTGGCGAGAGCGAGCACATGCAGCTCACTTCGCTCGTTCGCAATTCACATCCCCTGCATTTCGACGAGCACTACTGCAAAGAGGGAAACTCGTTCACAGGTACGCGGGTTGTGTACGGTGGACTGGTGTTTTCGTGGGTCGCGAGCCTTTCGAGTCGCGACGTTGCGGGCAACGCACTGTGGGATCTTGGTTTTGAGGAGGGGGCGCATCCGAGTGGCGTCGTCGCGGGCGACACGCTGTACGCAGCATCCAAAGTGCTCGCCAAGAAAGACATTGGCGCGCAGCTCGGTGAGATCACGTATCGCTTGGTCGGGGTCAAGAACGCGCGGCCTGATAGTTTGGTCGGCGGCGATGTGGATCTCTTCGCACCCGAGCTCGGCAAAACCAAAGAGCAGCGAGTGCCTGAAAAAGTCTTTGAGATCACGCGCACGCTGCTCGTTCGTAAGTCTGCCTAACAGCGCGCGTCGCAAACGCGCTTGACCCACGGCGCGATTCTCCGTCTACTGCGCGGCGATTGGGGGATCGATTGTCTAAATATTCTTTTCTTTTCGTTGCTCTTTACGTGATTGCCGGCTGCAGTTCCGAGGCGACAGCGCCGACAGAGGTCGCAAGCGCTTCCATCGGCGCGGCGGGAGGTTCGCTTAGTGGCGGCGGCGTGATGATCGACGTTCCAGCTGGGGCTGTTAGCTCCGACACCACGTTTCGCATTTCGCGCGCCTCGACGAGTGCGCTCCCTTCGGGCGATGCGCGCAGCGAAGTCTTCCGGCTGGAGCCAGAAGGAGTCGAATTCTCCGTGCCAGTTCGCGTGAGCGTTGCGTTGTCTGCGACGTCCGACCCGGTCGTGCTTCTTCGCAAGGGCAATAGCGATCCCGATTGGGTGGCCATCGGCGGAGCAGCGGAGGGGGCAACGTCGGTCGTCGGTGCAACCTCACACTTCTCGCTTATCCTCGCGCTCGCGCAGCCAGTGTTCGCAGCAAACGGCTGTGTGGTCCCCACGGCGTGCGCCGACTTTGGATGCACCGGTGCGTTTCCCAGCCTTAGCTGTTCGGGGTCTTGTTCGGCGTCGACCGCCATCGCTGCTGGCATGGATTGCGCGCTCGCACCCGCGCCGATGCAAAATGCAACCGGCACTCGTGCGGCGTGCACCTGCACAATCCCCACGGGTTCGTCACTCGTGCCAACTCACGCCGAGCCTTACTATCTCGACCTGGCCACGAGCGACACGAGCCCAGCGCTAATTCTCTACCAGATGGCAACCTGGTGCGGATGGCCCTGTTCTGGAGCACAAAGCGATGCCGGTGTGGACGCCGGTGAAATGGACGCCGGTGTCGACGGCGGCGCATCCGACATGGGCACGAGCGCAACCTGCGATCCCAACGCGCTTTCTCCCATCCCGCTGATGGTTGCTCCTGAGGGCTCGTTCAACCGTGAGTACAACGCGGCCGTCACTACCGGTACGTTCACAACCGGTGGAGAGTTGCCGGGACATATCGATGGCTCGTTCCCGTTCGAGCCGTGGATACAATCAAGCTTCACCGTGCAGGGGCGAGACGCACTCGCGTCACCCACGCGCGGCGTGCGAATGGAATTTCGCGACGAGGGCGGCCAGCTCTACATGAATCGCCGTGTGGATTTCAGCGACGGATCGCCAACCGAGTTTATGCGCGCACACGTACGCCTCGAGGATGCAGCAGGCAATCCGTCATCGACCGGACCCATGATGCATATGACCTACGATTGTCCGTCCGACCGCGGCGAAGAACTCTGGGAGTACAACGTGATGCGCGAACCGTACCGCGTGCTCTTCCTCATACGTCCCGAAGGATCAGGGATTCTCTACAGCGAGATCTACGGCGCGAATTAGCTGGCGATTCCGCAGCGCGAACAAAACGCCCCCAGGCGCTTAGCGAATCGTGCCGACGGCATCGAGTAAGGCGCGGCTCTTCAGTAGAGCGCGCGCCGTTTCAATGTCACGGTGCAACGGGCGATCCTCGGTGAGCGTGTCAACATGCGCCCGCAGGGTTTTGTGCGCCGTAAGCACGCCGCGTCCAGGCTTGAGCGGCAGGCGGAAATCCAGGCCTTGAGCTGCCGCGAGTGCCTCGATCGCAAGCACACTACGCACGTGGTCGACGACCTGTGCTGCTTTGCGAGCTGAGATACTCCCCATTGAGACGTGATCCTCCTTGCCCGCGGAGGACGGAATCGAATCGACGCTCGCCGGATGCGAAAGAATCTTGTTCTCGCTGACGAGCGCCGCCGCCGTCACTTGCGCCATCATGAATCCGGAGTCTAGACCCGTGCGCGGCGCCAAGAAGGGCGGCAGGCCGCTCGACATGGCGGGATTCACAAGCTGCTCCATCCGGCGCTCGCTGACGTTCGCAAGTTCCGCAGTCGCTATCGCGACGAGATCGAGTGCGATGGCAAGCGGCTGCCCGTGGAAGTTACCACCGCTAATGACCTCGGCCTCGCCCTTATCATCGATGAAGATGAGCGGATTGTCGGTAGCGGCCATGATCTCGCGTTCCAGCGTTTGCCGCGCGAAAGCGAGCGCATCGCGGGTCGCGCCGTGAATCTGCGGCATGCAGCGCAGCGAGTAGGGATCCTGCACTTTGTGGCAGTCGCGATGGCTCTCCATAATCTCGCTACCAGCAAGAAGCATTCGCAGGTTGGAGGCGCTCGCGGCCTGGCCAGGATGCGGGCGCGCGTTCTGAATGCGCTCATCAAACGGACGTGCCGAGCCTTGCAAGGCTTCGAGCGACATCGCGCCGATAATGTCGGCGTGCTTGGTGAGTGATTCCGCTTCGACAATGGCAAGGCCGCCTATCGCGAGCATCATCTGCGTGCCGTTGATGAGCGCGAGGCCTTCTTTGGCCTCGAGTGTGAGGGGCTTTAGGTTCGCCCGCTGCAGCGCTTCGTCGCCGTCGAAGAGAACACCTTGATGATAGGCCTCGCCTTCGCCGATGAGCACGAGGGCAAGGTGCGCAAGGGGCGCGAGGTCGCCGGATGCGCCAACGGAACCCTGCGCCGGGATGCGCGGCGCGATATCGTGGTCGAGAAAGCTCACCAACAAATCGATTACCGCAGGTCTTACGCCTGAATGGCCCAATGCCAGCACTTGAGCACGGAGCGCGATCATTGCCCGGACCACGTCGAGTGGAAGATCAGGGCCAACGCCGCACGCGTGGCTGCGAACGAGATTGCGCTGCAGAGAACGGATGTCATCGGCGGCGATGCGCGTTTCCGCAAGAGCGCCAAATCCAGTGTTCACGCCGTAGACGTCCGGCGCGTCTTCACCAGCCTCAGCGAGGCCGTCGACAAATGCACGCGCTTTGGCGACACGCGCGCGTGCCTCTTCGGGAAAGACGAGCTTGGCGCGACCGTGCGCGATGGCAGAGAGCTCATCGAGTGTCCACGGATCGGAGAGACGAATGGTCGGCAGAGAGGCCATATCTGCGCGACGTTACCACGCTCTTCGGCGGGTTTGATGTAGAGTGTTGCACCATGAAAAGCATTGAGCTCGATAGCCCCTTTCTCGTGCCGACCGATGGCTCATTCCGCATCAAGAAGCATGCGCACACCCACGCGCCAAAGAAGTCGCCCGGGGAGACAGAGTGCAACGCCCTCTTGCGCGCGGACGTCGAGCAGATTGCGGCCCTTCAACGCAAGCTCTACGCGGCAGACACCTGGGCCGTGCTCCTGGTCTTTCAGGCAATGGATGCAGCGGGCAAAGACGGAACGATTCGCGCGGTGATGTCCGGGATCGATCCTTCGGGTTGCCAAGTTTCTTCGTTCAAAGCGCCCTCGCACGTCGAGCTCGACCATGATTTTCTGTGGCGCACATCACGCGCCTTGCCGGAGCGCGGACGCATCGGCGTATTCAATCGTAGCTACTACGAAGAAGTCCTGGTCGTGCGTGTGCATCCAGAGTACCTCAAGGGGCAAAACATTCCGACGCTTCCGAAAAGCCCCGCCAAAGTTTGGGAGCATCGCTTGGAGTCGATCGCGGACCACGAGAAGCATCTCGCTCGCAACGGCGTTGCTGTTGTGAAGTTCTGGCTCAACGTCTCGAAGAAGGAGCAGAAGAAGCGCTTTCTCGATCGCATCGATGACGAAGAGGCAAACTGGAAGTTTCAGGAAGGCGACGTTCACGAACGTCGACATTGGAACAAATACATGAACGCGTACGAAGAGGCTCTGCGTGCGACCTCGAGGCCGTGGGCGCCGTGGTATGCGATTCCAGCCGATGACAAACACTTCATGCGCCACGCGGTCGCGCGCGTTGTGCGCAAGACGATTGCGGGCCTCGACGTCAATTACCCAGCGCTAGAGGCCGAAAAGAAGAAGCGCCTCGCATCGATCCGTCGCTTGCTGCAAGCCGCTCGTTGACGCTCAGCAGCGAGCACACGATACTGTTTTGACTCGCGAGTAGAAGACACCATGCGCCTAGGCCTCATCGGACCCGCAGACGGCGACGCATCGCAACTTCGCGACGCGGTGGAATTCCTTGTGGGCGACGCGTCCGTGGATCAATGCATCTACCTCGGACTCGACGATGCGATCGATGGCGTTCTTTCGGCGTGGGCGAACGAGCTCATGGATGGTCGTGCATCGGAAGATGCGTTCTTGGATCACGTCGTGCGCCTTGCGCCCATTGGCTCGGCGCAGGAGATTGAAGCGCTATTGGCTGCTGACACAGCTGTACAGCGATTGGACGTCGTGCGAAAACTGCCGCCTCCGCCCGCGCGCGCAATCGAGATGATCGACGACCGCATCGTGCTTATGGTGCATGACAAGGCGTTGCTCGATGAGGAAGACATCGCGAATGCGAACATCGTCGTTTATGGCAAGAGCACAACGCACGATTTGAAACGTTTCGGCACGCGCTACTTCTTTACACCCGGGCCCGCCAAGGATGGACACGTGGGGGTGATTGAGATCGAAGAAGACGGGCGCATTGCCATCACGGTTTTCGATACGGCAGGCACGCCGGTCTCACGCGAGTTTTTGGCCGCGCGCGGCGGCAAGATGACGGTGGCGGTGTGACGCAACGGGAGGTCGCCGTGTTCGGCGGCAGCTTCAATCCCCCTCACGTGGCGCACGTCTTTGCAGCCTCATGGGTTTTGTCTGCCACGCGCGTCCAAAGCTTGATCGTCGTCCCGACATTCCAGCATCCGTTTCACAAGGCGATGGCGCCGTTCGAGCAGCGTCTAGCGATGACCGAGCGCGCGTTCGCCGATCTGAAACGTGTGACAGTTTCTCGCGTGGAAGCAGAGCTTGGCGGCGACAGCTACACACTTCGCACGCTTGAGGAATTGCAGAAGCGGATGCCCGACGTTGGTCTGCGTTTGGTAGTGGGCGAAGACCTACTTGCCGAGTCGTCGCGATGGCATGCGTTCGATCGGGTGATTGCGCTGGCACCGTTGCTTGTACTGGGGCGTGAGGGGCACCGCGCCGGCGCGGACCTCGCCGTGACGCTGCCTGAAGTGAGCTCGACAGAGGTGCGACGTCGCCTGCATAGCAACGAGCCCGTGGAAGGGATCGTGCCGGCCTCGGTCATGGACTACATCGCCGAGCATCGGCTCTATCGCACGGAAGAAGAGGGCGCGTGAAAGTTGTCGTAGTGGGCCGCGGCCGAGTCGGTAGTCTGCTTGCGCGCGAACTGTCCCGAGCCGGCGTTGCCGTTCGCTTGATCGCGTCGCGCGGGCGCCTTGCGATTGGCAAAGCGGATGTCGTCATCGTCGCGGTACGTGACCCTGCAATCGAAGCGACGAGTGAACGTTTGGCGCCGCAGCTTGAGAAAGGCACCGTCGTTCTTCACTGCGCCGGCAATGTAGGCCCGCTGGCGCTACACGCATGTGCGGAGCGTGGCGTCAGCACCGGCGTGATGCATCCACTTGTTTCCATCGCCGACAAGAAGAAAACACCGGTAGTTTCCGGTACCACCTTTGTGATCGACGGCGACGCGCGGGCACGGGCAGTAGCGCGACGTCTCGTGAAATCGATGCGCGCGCTCTCTGTCGTGGGCAGCTTTCACGGAGCCGCCTACCACGCCGCGGCCGTGCTTCTTGTGGGCGGCTCACTCGCAAATCTAGTGGATTGCGTCGAGCTCTTGCGCAACGTTGGCCTATCGAAGCGCGACGCTGTGCTCGCACTAGGAGGCCTTCTACGAGGCGTCGGGGAGAACGTTATGACACTGGGCATCCCCGCGGCGCTCACCGGGCCAATCGTTCGCGGCGACGTTGCGACGATTAGTGCGCATCTGCGGGCGCTCGAGTCAGCGCCTGTCTCGAAAGCCGCTTACATCGCGGTGGCTCAGAGGATGTTGCGCGTAGCGCAAAGCGGCGGCCTCGATGCCAAGTCCGTACGCGCGATCGGCGCGAAGCTTCGTCAGCGACCGAGCAAGAAGTAGCCAACCAACGCGCTCGCCCCGAGGATGAGCGTGATCCACAACCAACCGAGACTGCCGCCCGTTGACGCGGGCTTGGCGGGGATGGATCTCGTTTTGGGCGGCTGCGAGCCGGGCCGGCTTTTACTGTGGGCCACTTCCTCGGTCACGGCTTCGGTCACGGCCACGGCTTCGGACAGCTGGGCGGTCGCCGGCTCAGACGCCGTGAGCCCTGTGCTTACTACCGGGGGCCGGATGCTTTGCTGCGCCGTGATCTCGCGCTCCCCACGCACTCCGATGACCTCGTCGGCGAAGTGATCCACCAGAAACGACCCGAACTTAAGCTGGGATGCGAACTGCTTTGCTTTGACGATGTATGCGTCGAGCGCTTTCATCATTTCTGCGGCGCTCGCGTATCGGTGGGCACGATCTTTTGTGAGCGCCTTGTCCAGAATGGCTTGCAGGTCTTCCTGACAGGGAAAGTTTGTGTTGGGTAGCTTCGGTACCTCAGCAGCTTGCGCCATCGCCAGCATTTGCTCTTCGTTGCCCTTGTAGAGACGCCGGCCGGCAGAGAGTTCCCAGAGTAAGATACCCGCCGCGAAAACGTCAGCGCGCGAGTCGACGGTCTCACCTCGAGCGTGCTCGGGCGACATGTATGCGCTCTTTCCGATCAGATGCGAGCGTCGCGGCGCCGAGGCGTCTGCGCCAGTTTCGGCTTGCGCGCCGAGCGCTCGCGCGATTCCGAAATCGCAAAGCTTCACTTCGCCTTCCATCGAAATCAAAACGTTCGAAGGCGAAAGATCGCGATGCACAATGCCCAAAGGAATTCCGTCGGCGCCCTTGGCCCGATGCGCATAGTCGAGCCCTGCCAATACTTCGCGTACGATTAGGAGCGCGAACTCGAAGGGAAGGCCGATTCTGTTCTTAGACAATCGGCGCAGCAGCGCATTGAGGTCAAAGCCCTCGACGTACTCCATCGCGATGTAAAGGCGCCCCTCTTCGCGACCCAGGTCAACGACTTGCACGACGTTGGCGTGTCGCAACTGCGCAGCAAGCTTCGCCTCGGCGATAAGCATCGCAGCAAAGCCTTCGTCTGCTGAGAGTTGAGGAAGTATTTCTTTGATGACCATGCGACGGGCGCCGCCCAGCTCGTCCTGCACGCGCGCGAGATATATCTCGGCCATACCGCCCGCGCCGATGCGGTCGAAGAGCAGATACTTACCGAAGTTCCTCGGTAGTTCGCGGTTGGCTGCGTCGGCCATGGACCGACGTTTTTGACACGCGCAACACGTCCCAAGCAAGAGATATGCAAACGGCGCGTGCTGTTGGGCGCCTTCTAGCGACAACATGCCCCGAGCGCGACGACACGCCGGAGGTGCTTTCCGTCAGAACGCGGCGCATGGCGCCCTGGTTGAAGAATTCGACCGGCGGATTTCGCTCGGCTCTTCGTGCGCTGATACGCTCTAGCTCGTGACTACATCGCATGCGAACGTACGGCAACTCCTGCGCGGCAAGGCGCGCGACCTTGCGCACCTGGTTCGTACACGTCGCGTGTCTTCCGTCGAAGTTACGCGTGCCACGTTCGAAGCCATTGCCGAGCTCAACTCTAAGTATGGCGCGTTCGTCGAGCTTGACCGAAGACGCGCTCTGCGCGCAGCGCATGTTGCCGATGAACGCATCGCGCGCGGCGGTGAGTTGCCGAGCTTTCTCGGTGTGCCGACTGGCATCAAGGATCATGAACACATGCGCGGCATGCATACGCGCGTCGGCTCGCGTGCACTCACTTGGGTGCTGTGGCCGCTCGACGGCGTACTTGTGCAGAGCTGTCGCGACGGTGGCTTCGTTCTCTGCGGCAAGCTTGCGACGTCCGAGCTTGCCATCTTGCCCTACGTAGACACAGCCATACATCCACCCGCACTCAATCCGTTGGACACGTCTCGTTACGCGGGCGGCTCGAGTGGTGGTCCCGCAGCCGCGGTTGCGTCGGGCATGCTTTCCATTGCGCCGGGCTCGGACGGGGCGGGATCAACTCGCATTCCGGCCTCCTTCTGCGGACTGGTTGGATGGAAAGCGAGTCGTCACGTCGTTTACAATGAACACCGAAAGATTGATCCGATTGGTCTAGCGAGTAACGGACCGATTGCGCACGATGTTCGCGATGCCGCGCTGCTGCTCGACGTCTTGGCCGGTCGACCGATGCACAGCGAAAGAGCGCGCGAGGATTCATTCATTGCCGCGTGCGAGCGCGCACCGAAGAAATTGCGCATTCGCTTCTGCGTAAACTCGTGGATTGCGCCCGTCGATCCGGAAATCCAGAGCGCTGTTCGTCGCACAGCGAAACTTCTCGAAGAGATGGGCCACGATGTTGACGAGGGCCCAACGCTTGAGGCTGCGGTCGACGATTTCCTACCGCTGATGTCGCGCCTGATCGCTGGCATCCCGCTGCCGAAGATTGGCGATCGATTCACCGAGCCGGTGACCCGTTGGCTACGTGCCCAAGGACGCCGCGTCAGCGACGAGACGATGTGGGAGACGAAGCTCAAGTTCGAGACCAAGGTCTTCAAGTGGTTTGGCGACGCTGACGTGTGGCTCATGCCAACCACTCCGTCATTCGCACCTAAGGTCGGGTCGTTTGCAGGGCTTGAGCCCGAAGCGCTCTTTCACGCAGCTGCACCGAGCGGCTCGCTCACTGCGCCCTTCAATGCGTCAGGTCAGCCAGCGGTGACGTTGCCGGCCGGACGTGCGAGCCACGGACTGCCGATCGGGGTGCAACTAATAGGACGCGTGGGCGCCGATCATTCACTCTTTGGCTTGGCTGCGACCCTCGAGGCCGCACTGGGAGCTAGCGCATGAGCATGAAACGTATCGCGCGGGCACGCCCCAGGCTACGATTCACTCTCTTGCATGAACGTTTTGCCGCGGTAGAAGTACGACAGAATGCTGAAGAGCAATGCGGCGACAATCATGAGTGCGGTGCAAATCCAGAAAAGTTTCTGCAGCGGCATGTCTTTGAGGCCAGCGAGCACAGCGGTTAGTTTGTTGCCAAAGCTCACCGTGAGCAGCCAAAAGCCCATCATCGTCGACTTCATCGCGCGCGGGGCTTGCGTATAGGCGAACTCAAGACCCGTCGCTGAGACCAATACTTCGGATGTCGTCATGATGATGTACGGGATAATCTGCCACATCACGTGAACCGATTTGCTCGGGCTCGAATCGATGTGACCTTGAATAAGGGCGACCGATACAAAAGCGAGCGCCGCCACGAACATACCGAACGACATCTTGCGCAATGGCGTGATCGACACGCCCATCTTTTCGAGCGCGGGGTACGCAACGAAGCTCAGAAACGGGATGACCAGCATCACCATCGCGGGATTGAGCGCAGCGATTTGCGAGGGGAGAATGCGATCGTCGATACCGTCGCCGCCGAGCCAACCCGGCAGAAGCGGCAGGTGCATGTGGTTTGCCTGATTGACCCAGGTGGTGCCGTGCTGATCGAAGAGGGACCAGAATATCGTCACCATCGAGAAGACGATAGCGACCTTGATGACCGCCATGGGTCCTTCGGCTATCTCATCGCCGAATTTTTCCCGCGCTACATCGAAATAGCCATCGCCGGCTTTGCGTTTGCTCTGGTTGCGCATGCAATAAAGCACGGTCGCGAGAAAGCCGGTGTCCTGCTGCTTGCGCTGGCGTGCGGTGAACACGAAAAGCCACACGAGCACGCCACCCACGGCGATGGCGACGCGACTTGCTGCGCTCAGCATGTCGGCGAAGAGAAACATGGCGATCGGCGTGAAGAGGGCGATGGTCGCAATCGCGTCCATGAGCCCCAACGTGCCGCCGGGCTTGGGCTCAATCTTCACGAACTTTTTGCGTCCAAGAAAGAAGACGAGTGTTGCGATGCCCATAAGTACACCAGGCACGCCAAACGCGATGTCGGCGCCGTAGCGGTGATAGAGCCAGGGCGTAATCAGCGACGAAAAGAAAGATCCAAAGTTGATGCTGAAATAGAAGATCTGAAAAACTTTGGGAACGAGCGAGGCGTTCTCGGCTGTGAACTGGTCGCCAACGTTTGCGGAGACGCATGGCTTGATGCCGCCCGCGCCAAACGCAATAAGCGAGAGACCGATGTAGACGCCGGTCAGCGTGTCGCCGCTGATCGCGAGGACCGCGTGGCCTGCGCAATAGATGAGCGAGACCCACATAATGACCGGGAACTTGCCGAAGAGGCGGTCCGCGAGCACGGCTCCAATCATCGGGAATGCGTACACACCGGCGATGAAGAGATGCTGGATTTCTGTCGCGTGGGCCTCAGCGTGAAGGCGGGCGGGGTCGTGTTCGCCAAGCTCGCGGAACTGAACGAGTAGAAGGCTTACATAGACGAAAAGGATCGACTTCATCCCGTAGAAGCTGAAGCGCTCTGCGGCTTCGTTTCCGACGATAAAAGGAATTCCCTTGGGCCAGCGCGGCTTGGGACCTTGAACGGCGGCCGTCGTGCTCACAGCGACACAGTCCAGCCGCCGTCGACGACAAGAGTGTGGCCGGTCGTGTA
This sequence comes from Sandaracinaceae bacterium, assembly GCA_016712745.1. Lineage (GTDB taxonomy): Bacteria > Myxococcota_A > Polyangia > Polyangiales > JADJQN01 > JADJQN01. Next base: position 1,719,694 of record JADJQN010000001.1, on the reverse strand, counting down.
CGACGCCGCGTCGCTCGCAAGGTAGAGCGCAGCTCCCGCGACTTCCTCAGGTGAACCGATGCGCGAGAATGCGTTGCGCGCTTTTACAGTGGCCATGATTTCCTCGTTCGTCGTGAGCGCCGACGCAAAGCGCGTGTCAATTACGCCGGGCGCAATGCAGTTTACGCGGATGCCAGCGCTACCCAGCTCCATCGCCATGGTCTTGGTCATTGATACGATGGCGGCCTTGGTCATGGCGTAGATGCCTTGCAGAGGCGAGCCCATGAAGCCTACGACGCTCGCCATGTTCACGATCGAGCCGTGTGCCTTGCGCTCCATCAAATGTTTGGCGACAGCCCGCGTCGCTGCGAAGTAGCCCTTCACGTTCACGTCGAACGTCTTGTCCCACGCTGCCCACTCGAGATTCATCATGGGACCGAAGTAGGGATTGGTCGCCGCGTTATTCACGAGAACGTCGACTTGGCCGAACTCTTTGATCGTACGAGCGACCAACGCATCGATCTGGTCGGGTTCACCGGCGTGGCAGGCCACGGCCAGTGCCTTGCCGCCTGCGCCTTGGATTTCGTCACGCACGCGCTCGAGCCCTTCGAGCTTGCGTGCGGCCAGAACGACTTTCGCGCCATTGCGCGCGAAGGACTTGGCGATGGCCTCGCCGATGCCGCGACTTGCGCCCGTGACGATGGCGACCTTGTTTTCTAGATGAATGTCGGAGCTCATGGCCCCGCAGTCTCTACTCGGCGGCGTCTAGGTTCAAGCCGCGTTCGAGACGAATCGTCGAACCCTCACCGACCAGCATGATCGCGTCTCCGCGCGTGAATGTACCCCCCAGAACCGCAGTTGCTAGGCTTGCTTCGACCAAGCGGCTCACGATGCGGCGCATGGGGCGTGCGCCCAACGTCGCATCGAAGCCTCCCGCGTCGATGAGCGCGTCGATCGTAGCGTCGTCATACTCGACATCGATGCCGTGTTCGTCCTGCATCACCGCGACGACCTTCTCGAGCATGCGGTCGGCGATCTGTGCGACTTCGAAGCGACCCAGCGGCGCAAACCACAGTGGCTCGTCGATCCGGTTCCACAGCTCAGGCGGCAGTGCGCGACGGGCCGACATCAAAGCACGTTCCCCATCGCCCGTGGACGCGTTGCTCGCGTCACTGCCAAAGCCAATGCGCGTGCTCTCTTTCACAACAACCGCGCCCAGGTTCGACGTCATGACGATGACAGTGTTCTTAAAATCGACCGTGCGACCGCGACCATCGGTGAGACGTCCTTCGTCGAGCAACGGAAGCAGCGCGAGCAGGACGTCAGGATGCGCCTTCTCGATTTCGTCGAGCAGGACTAGTTGATACGGACGGCGACGCACGGCCTCGGTGAGTTGGCCGCCGTCGTCGTGACCAACGTATCCCGGAGGCGCGCCAAGCAAACGCGCGACAGCGTGCGCCTCTGCGTACTCGCTCATGTCGAGGCGCGTCATATCGGTGCTCGCAAAGAGCAGCTCACTCACCGCTTTGGCAGTTTCGGTCTTGCCGACGCCCGTCGGCCCGAGAAGCAAGAATGTTCCGAGTGGTCTCTCGCCGCGGAAGCCGGCCGCTCCCTTGCGCAGCGCATCCGCGATGCGTGAAATCGGATTCTTCTGGCCGACAACGCGCTCGCCCAAAAAAGACTCGAGGCGCAAAAGACGGTCGCCGTCTTTCATTAGCAGTCGTTCAAGTGGAACGTGTGCTTGCTCGCTCACCACTTCAGCAATGGCTTCAACGTCGACGACGGCTTTCTCGCGCCTCCGCACGCGCGCGGCTGCAAGATCCAGGATCGAGATTGCCTTATCGGGAAGCTTTTGATCTGGCATGAAGCGCACGGAAAGGGCGACAGCCTGTTCGATCGCGTCTTTGGTGTAAGCCACGCAATGATGCGCTTCGTACCGCGGGATGAGGCCTCGCAGGATGCGCACAGCGTCGGCGGGCTTTGGCTCGGCGACATCAACACGCGAAAAGCGTCGAACGAGCGCCGGATCCTTTTCGAAGTGCTTTTTGTACTCAGCCTCGGTGGTCGCGCCGATACATGGCAACTCGCCGCGCGCAAGCGAGCTCTTGAGCTCGTTTGAGAGATCATCTGGGCCGTCGTGGCCACCGACGATGCTGTGGATTTCGTCGAGGAAAAGAAGAACACGGCCGTCGCTCTGTGCGACTTCTGCACGCATACGCGCGAGCTTATCGGCAAGAGCACCGCGCACGCCGGTGCCCGATACGAGCGCGCCGGATGAGATTTCAATTACAACGCGCGGAGAGTTCGCACCGCCATTCGTGTGATTGTCCACGAGCTTCTGCGCAAGGCCTTCGACAATCGCTGTTTTGCCGACACCGGGAGGGCCAACCAGCAAGGGGTTGTTGGCACGACGACGCGCGAGGATGTCGAAAAGAGTTTCGATCTCCGCATCGCGTCCGATGACCGGATCGATGTGGCCTTCGGCAGCGAGCAACGTGAGATTGCGTCCGATCGACGAGAGGAGAGGGAAGCTGCGTCGGTCAAGCTCGAAAGGGGACGCGTTTGTATTCGGCATCTCTTCGATAGCGAAGGCCTCGGGCGCGACGTCCGCGTGCTGCGGCGCAGCGTCGACTTTCTTGTTTTTCGGCATGATCACACGCTGCGACGCGCGCTGCGGATGTCGTGGCGTCAGTGTGTGCGTCATCGGATGCGCGTGCGTACGACGCGAATCGGCGAGCGGGCTCGCGCCGGCCGGCGGCGAGACGCGTGGCGCCGGCATGGCGGGAGGCAGGGAGCTTGGGAATGAACGAGCGCGGGCGCCGGCCATGCCGAGCTTCTGAGCAAGCTCGGTCTCGACTTTCTTTGCGTTCGTGCCGGATCGGTTCAAACACTGATGTGCGGCCGAGCGCGATTCGCGCATGAGCGCCCAAAGCAAATGCGCGCCGCGCGGCGTCTTTTCGTCGAGACCGACGGCAGTCTTGCGTGCGCGTTCGAGCGAGATATCGAGCGCGGTATTGGGCTCTTGATGCAACGACTTGAGCGAATCCAGCAATTCTGTCTCGCGCACGCCAAGCTTGGTGAGCAGGCCGGCAACCTCGCCGTCGGTTTGCAGCATCGCGAGAAGCAGATGCGCGGTGGACAGCTCTTGCCGTCGCGACCTTGCTGCGTCCTGTGCATTGACTAGAAGTCCGCGCAGCTCACCGCCGATGCCTTCGATCATCCTTTGCCTCCGCCTTCCGGGATACAACCCCTCGGAAATACGGCCAAGTTTCGGACAGCTCGAAGGCTCAGCGCTTAGCGCGCGACCTCACTTCATTAACTGTTTCCTGATCAGAAGCAGTCGGTCCACGACGTGCCGCAACCGGCCTCCGTCCCAACTGCGGTAGCGCACTCGCCAAACGCGTCATCTTCATCGGTGCAGTTAGTGATGACGCACGCGTCGCGCGTGGTTGAGTCGGGGCAGTAGGTCTGGAGGCAACAGGCGAAGTTGTCCCAAGCTGTTTGACAGCCCGCGCCGGTCAAGCAGGCGTATAAGTTGTTGTCCGCGCACAGGGAGCAGTCTGCGCTCGCATCAGCGTCGAGGCAGGCGGTGATGCATTCGCCGGTCGTGCAGCTGGATGTGCAGGCTTGTGTCTCTGAGCTGCAGTACGGACCGGTGACGCGCATGAACTCTTGGCTCTCGCAGGCCGGTGTCACGGGACCACTATCGCGTCCCGCATCTACGCGAGCTGGGCCCATGTCACGACCCCCGGGACCGCTATCGAAACCGGGGCCTGCATCGAAGCCCGGGCCGAAGTCGATAAGTCCAGGGCCGCCATCGAGAGTGCCCCCGTGCGTGCCACTATCAAAACCGGGAACGCTTCCGTCCGGAGCGACGAAGTTGCCGCGGCGGCTGTTGCCGCATGCCGATGTGAGAACGAGCACTGCTGCGAACAAAGCGAAGCTTGCGAACTTCATGGTCACGCTCCTATGCGTAAAAGCGGGGCGAATATGGTTTGCGCGTGGCCCCAGCGCAAGGCAACGCGCGTTAATCTTGAGCCGCATTGGCTTGGCGCAGGACAATTCCGCTAGTCGTGCCACGCCGGCAACGGCGGAATTGCCTGCCATTTGGATGGTGAGACGGTCGCCGCAGTGCGTGACGCCCTCGCTACAGACCTAGAACTCGACGTCGCGGAACACGCCTTGTTGAGGCTGCGCGGCTTGTCCTGCTTGGCCAGGAGCAGGTGTCGCTCCTGGGCGTCCGCCGCGAACCACACCCGGGCGCGCGACGCCTCCACGCACGATGCGATTGTTCGCCGCGCGCGCGGAAGGCTCGAGCACGACGCGGTACTCCGCGCCGCTTGACCCGGGATGGCCGACGCGCCACGGGACGCGACCTTCCGCGTTTACTTCGATCGCGTATACGTGATCGCCGCCCGTGAGCTCGAGCGTACGCCGCGCCGGATCGCCGCCGCGAACCGGAAACGACGCCATCTCATGGCCATCGACGATAACGCGCGCGCCGTCGATGACGCCATCCAGCGTGACTTGCACCGTGGTGGGAGTCGTGGGCAGGTCCATTGCACCCGTCTCCTGTGTTGCAGCCGGCGTGGGCCCTTGCGGGGTGGCCGGAGGCGTCGTCGACGCGCGTTGCTGCGGCGCGGCCTTCGGCCAGAAGATGGCCGTTCCAAATCCAACGATCGCGATCGCCGCAAACACGATGGTCCACAGCTTCGTCGACGAGCCTTTCGGCTTCGCGCGCGGGTAGTCGCTGAAGCCCGGCATCTCCGGCGAGGAAGAATTCGCCAACACTGCGTCGTAGGGCGTCGCTTCTTCGGGGTTGAGCGAAGGCATATTGGGCACGGCCGCCGGCTTCGGCACGTTCATGTTCGAGGCGAGGTATGCCGGTGCTGCCACCGACAACACTGGAATCGCAGGTGGCGTCGATAGCCCAAACGCGTCCGGTGCGCCGGACATGGCCGGTGCGCCAGCGGCAATGAGCTCGTCGGGGGTCAGAATGCGCGGGCCCATTCCACCACCCATACCTCCGCCACCGGGCAGCTGCGTGGGACGACCCATTTCCGGAACGAGCTGCACCGCCGCCTCGTAAAGCGCGAGGCGCATTTCGCGCGCAGTTTGAAAACGGTCTTCCGGCTTTTGACTCATCGCCTTGGCGATGACGTCGCTCATCATCTGACCTAGGTCTGGACGATAGGTCGAGAGCGGAGGCGCGCCGCCTGTCGTGACCATCATGATCAAATCGCCGACGTTCTCTGAATCGTAAGGAAGCACGCCACTCAAGGCTTCGTAGAGAATTACTCCCATCGAGTAAATGTCCGTGCGGTAGTCGATCGTCTTGAGGCCGCGCGCTTGTTCGGGCGACATGTAGTGTGGCGTTCCGACGAGCAGTCCGCTCTGCGTTGCGCTGGAGCCTGTGCTCCCGGGCGCACCACGCGACACGCCAAAGTCGATGAGCTTGGGGTAGGGCGCATCGTCGTCGCGAACGAGGAAGATGTTCTCGGGCTTAAGATCGCGGTGGATGATTCCCGCTGCGTGCACCGCCGCAAGTCCGCCCAAGCTGAGCGAAAGCAAGTTGACCAGCTCTGGAACAGTGAGTGGGGGGGAGCGTTCGAGACGTTGCGCGAGGCTTTCGCCTTCGAGCAACTCCATCACCATGTACGGTTCGCCGTCGTCGCTGATACCAAAGTCGGTCGTGCTCACCACGTTGCGGTGCCGGATAGCGGCGGCAGCTTTGGCTTCTCGTAAGAAACGAGTAACCAAACTCTCACTTTGCGGACCGTGGGCGTGCAGAAACTTCACAGCTACCGAGCTCTCGAGCTCGATGTGCTGTGCAAGCCAGACGGATCCCATGCCGCCTGTCCCGAGCATTGTGTCCAGGCGATATTTCCCGCCAAGGACCTTGGCTACATCCACCATCGCGACGTACAGTGTCGCTGTCCTTTGAATGAAACGCTAGTGATCATGAAGAGCCTCTTGCTTGCAGCTGTTTTATCGGTAGTTCCCCTTCTACTTGGGGTGGGCACTGCCGCGGCTCAAGAGGTAGATGCGCGGCAAACTGCGATGGCGCGCGCATTGTTCGAAGAAGGCGTGCACTTCGCCGACCAGAACGAATGGGCCCAGGCGGCAGATCGTTTTGAGCGCGCGCTCGCCCTACGCGGCTCGGCCACCATCGAATTCAATCTCGCGACGGCGTACGAGCATCTGGGCAGACTCGTTGAAGCGAGCGAGCGGCTCACGCATATCGGTCGCGACACTCGAGCCGACGCGCGAGTGCAAGCTTCGGCCGCGGCGCTGCTCGCGCAGATTCGTCCGCGTATGGGACGACTGATCGTGCAAGTCACCGGTTCGCGCCAGGACGTGAGCTTCGAGCTCGATGGTCGGCCGCTTCCGGGCGCCGCTATCGGCGTTGCAGGGCCTGTGGATCCTGGACAACACGTCATCCGCGCTTTGCGTGGCCGTGATGAGATCGCGACCGCCACCGTCGACGTATCGGTGGGAGCGCAGGCGAGTGCGTCGTTGGAGTTGCCAGCGGCGCCGGCCATCGATCCAAGGACGGCAGCGAACGCCGGTCAGACGAGCGCGAGTGACGGCGTTGTGTTCGCCGCGCCGGGAGTCGCGGAAGATGACCGCGGCGGTGCTCCGTGGGGATGGATTGTCGTAGGCGGGGTTGTTGTGGTTGCAGTTGTAGTCGTCGCGCTTCTGGCGACAAGCGGCGCGAGCCGTGATCCAATCTCGGGCGATTCGAATCCGGCGGTGTTGCAATGGTGAGCTGGTTTCGCAAAACAGTTATTGTTCTGGGCATCGCAATCGGAGTAAGCGCCTGCAGCGATGAGCCGACTCAGATCATCGTGGCCGTCGACACCGATTTCAGCATTCCCTCTGAACTCGATACGATTCACTTCGATGTCACCGGCCCCGATGGGCGCGTTCAATCGTCCGACGCCCTCCTAAGCGGTGCAGACGCTCCCTCCCTTCCGCGCACACTGGCACTTACTCGCGGCAATGGCGCGCTTGGCCCCTACGAAGTCCGCGTGACCGGACTATCGAACAGCGCCGAGGTTATCGAGCGACGCGCGCGTGTTTCCTTCATTGAAGGCCGCTCGGTAGGTCTCATACTGCACCTGCTTCGATCGTGTCGCGCGCTCTCGTGCGGTGCCGAGCAAAGCTGCGACATTGAAGGTTGTCGCGCGATCGATGTGGATCCTGCGGAGCTGCTCGATTGGGCCGGCAAGCCCGAGCATCTCGATGGTGGCGTTCCCTTCGATATGAATCGTCCCGATTACGGCAACGACATGACGGTCACGCCGGACGCGTGCGGCAGCGCCGAGCTGTGCAATGGTCTCGACGACAACTGCAACACCCGCATCGACGAAGACTTCGACCTTTTGAACGACGTCGACAACTGCGGGGCATGCGGTCACGCCTGTCCCGCATTGCCAGTAGGCTCAGGCACGCGCAGCTGCGTGAACGGACAGTGCAAAGCATTGTGCATCGGCCTCGATTCTGCGGATTGCGATCAGTTCTACGGCAACGGCTGCGAATCACCGCTCGACTCGCCGCTCACGTGCGGCTCGTGTTTGACGATGTGCGTTCTGCAGCATGCGACCGCCGGCTGCGCGGTCGACATGTCGACGGCGATGTGTTCGGTCTCGGCGTGCGGCGCTGGATACGACGACTGCGACGACAACGCGCGCAACGGGTGCGAGACCAACAGCAACACCGATGTAAATCATTGCGGCTCGTGCGCGGGCACTGATTCGAACTGTCCCGACACGCCCGATCACGGTACATCGCGATGCCAGGCGGGCAGCTGCCTCATCGATTGCGATCCTGGCTACGAAGATTGCGACGGACGCGCGGACAATGGCTGCGAAGCCAACATGAACGATCCTGCAACCTGCGGCTCGTGCGATATCGAATGCCCGGGCGGACAGCCTTTCTGCGAAGGATCGGTGCGCGCGGGCTTTGCGTGCGTTTCGAACTGTACAACCGGCGAACTGTGCGGAAGCTCCTGCGTCGATACGACGACCAATGCCCAAAACTGCATGACGTGCGGCCACGTTTGCCCAAGCGGTGCAAACTCCCAGCCGCGCTGCTCGTCTTCGACGTGCGGCTTGGCATGCGACGTCGGGTACGAGAACTGCGACGGCGTTGCGGCCAACGGCTGCGAGCAGAATGTTCGCGTGCCGAGCCACTGCGGCACCTGTACCAACGTGTGCAACCTGCCTCACGTCTCGGAGTACAGCTGCATGACGGGCAGTTGCGGGATCGCGCTCTGTGCCGAGGGCTTCGAAGACTGCAACGGCGTCGCTGAAGACGGCTGCGAAGTCGATACGCGCTCGGACAACGCGAACTGCGGTTCGTGCGAGCGCTCATGCGCGGCCGATCCAGCGCACGCCGACTCCGTGTGCATGGAAGGCATGTGTCAGTTGGCGTGTGACCCCGGCTATCAGGATTGCGGCGCAGCTGACGGTTGCGAAACTCCGCTCTCGTCTTCCGCCCACTGCGGCGAATGCCACAACGCATGCTCCGGCTCGGACGCCCTCTGCTTGGCGGGCATGAGCGGAACGTACTCGTGCGTGGCAACGTGCGGCGGCGGCACCAACGAGCTATGTGGGACGAGCTGTGTCGACACGGCTACGGACGCTGCAAACTGCATGAGCTGTGGCCATATTTGCACGGTGCCACCGATGACTCACGCAGTTGCAACGTGTGCGATGAGCGCATGTGGATTTCAATGCGACGCGAACTACGGCAACTGCGACGCCATGGCGGGCAACGGTTGTGAATCAAACTTCGTCAACGACGTCGATCATTGCGGCAGTTGTTTGGGCGCGTGCCCTGCGGCAAGCAACGCGATGCGCACCTGTGCGGCGGGCACGTGCGGCTTCCACTGCAACGCAGGATATGGCGATTGCGATGGGTCCGCGGATGGCTGCGAGACCATGACCAATACGACCGCCAATTGCGGCGAGTGCGGCCATGTGTGTCCTAGCACCGGCGTACACGTCGACTCGGGGACCTGCGATTCAGGCGGCGTGTGCCACCTAGTCTGTTCGAGCGACAAGTATTCGGACTGCGACGGCGATCTCAGCAATGGATGCGAAGTATCGCTGGACGATGATCCGCTCAACTGTGGGGGCTGCGGTACGCCCTGCGGCTCAAGCGAAAGCTGTTGCGGCGGTTCGTGCTGCAACGGCGTGTGTCTCTTGGGCGCATGTGTAGGCGGCACGGTTCCCGACGGTACTTAGTGCCGGCCCCAATAGGCGTGTGCATCCCGGCGTGATTTTAGTTACGCTCTTGCACATGGCACGCACTCAATCCCTTTTGAAGTGGACGGCGACAGCAGCGGTTGGTCTTTGCATCGCACTGGCTCTGGCTGTTCCATCGGCGGACGCACAGCGAAGATTGCGTGCCGATATCTTCATCACGCAGGCGCAGGTTCCGCGTGGCTTGAATCAGCGTGCGTTGATTGGCTTCGCGCGCGGGCATCAAGCGCGTCGCCTAGCCGAGACAACGGCGGAACCCATTGCGCAACGTAAGTGGCTCGCAAATATGGTCGTTGCCTTTAGCGGACCGATCGGTGATTTGGAGTTCCACGTGGTCTTCTACGACGTGACGGGTGGCTCCCGCTCGTCGGTCGACGACATGAGCACGTACTTGAACGATCGCACGCAGACGACGTACTTGCAGCGCTTGCAGCTCGCGCGTCCCCGCTTTCGCCCCAATCGCCGTTTCGAGCTGGTCGTTACCGTGCGGCACGAAGAAGTCGGTCGCGGATCTTTCGAGACGATCGGCGAAGAACCGCGCCGCGATGGCCAAGTCGACTTCTCCGAGCAAGACACGCGCTCGCGCGACTAATGGAAATCGGCAACGTCATTCGTGATGCGCGCGCGGGCAAGTGGAAGCCTGTGTACGTGCTCGTTGGCACCGAGACGTTGCTGATAGACCGCGCGGTCAATGCGTTGCGATCTGCTGCGCTCGGAGCTGGCGCGGATGGCCTGAACGTGGATATTTTTCACGGCAAGGGCCTTTCGGCCCAATCGCTCGTGCGCGCGGCGAACACGATGCCGATGTTCGCGAACGCGCGCTTCATACTGGTTCGCGATGTAGAGAGCATCGCTGCGGCCGAACAAGACACCTTGGCCGCGTACCTAAGCGCGCCGTCTCCATCGACGTGCTTAGTGTTCATCGGCGAGAAGGTCGATGGTCGCATGCGCTTCGCGAAGGCAGCAAAACAGTCGGATTGTTTCGCGGAGGTGCAAGCGCTGAAGGGGCCGCAAGTTCGCTCGTTCGCCATCGCCGAAGCGAAGGAGCGCGGACACGTGCTTGAGGCCGATGCCGCTGACGCGTTGGCCGACTCGATTGGCGCCGACCTCTCCGCGCTCGACGACGCACTCGAGCGCCTATCGCTCTACGTGGAGCCGGGCAAGGCGATTAGTCTCCTGGCCGTTGAGGCCTGTATCACTCGAGTTCGTGTCGAAACAATTTGGGCGCTCGTCGACGCCGTAAGCATGCGCGACGGTAAGACGGCGTTGCGTGCTGCGGCCTCGCTTCTCGCGGATCGAGAGCCCGCCCTGCGTATCCTTGCGATGGTTGCGCGTCAGCTACGCATGGTCGCGCGCATGCGCGATGCGCTTGCGCAAGGATTGCGCGGTCCCGACGCAGCGAAGCACGCCGGTGCGCCGCCGTTTAAGGCGTACGACCTCGGTGAGGCCGCGAAGCGCTTTACGCCGGGCGACTTGCAGCGTGCGTTCCGAACGCTTGCCAGCACGGACATGGCACTTAAAGGGAGTCGGCGTCCGCCGGAGACGGTGCTCGAAGAGGCGCTCGTTCAGCTTTGCTCGGCCAACGCTTGAACGCCTAATCAGAGGGCCGTCCGAGCGCCCTGCGCCTTTTGCGATGCCGCTTCTCGGCCGCGCGTTCGGTTCTGCGATTTGGGTTTGCAAAAGCTCAAGCGCCTGCAACAACTCGCGTAGATGAATGCATACACTTATCTCGGGCGTCGTGTGCGCTCTGAACGTCTGATCTTCACGTGTGCCCTTATTGCGCTCGCCTGTGTGGGCTGCAGCCAGCGCGCGGGTTCGCGTGGGTCGCCGCGTGATGGCGGCGCAGTTGATTCCGCGACATCGCTCGACGGTTCGTTCGATGTGGATGCGGGTCTGCGTGCTGACGGCGCGACCAGTGTCGACATGGGCGGGCGCGGACCGATTCCGTCGACGCCGTCGGAAGTCGATGTCGTCATCACAGCGGACAACGCCTATAGCTTCGGCTACGGAACCGAGACCGCGATTACCACGTACTATCCCGGTACTCGCGCCACAAGCGCCGGACAGATCTTCAGCTGCCCGATTGGCGAGGGTCCTGAGCACTACATCGTTCCCGCCGATGACGCGCCACCGGGCGCGTACCTCTACATCGTATCGTGGGACGATCACTCGGTGACTCAAGGAGTCATTGCGCAGTTCAAGCGCATCGACGCCGTGCTCTACAGCGGCGACCCGGCTTTCGAAGTATGTGCGACGGGCGTGGATTTCCGCACCGCCGGTGGCCCAACCGAAGAGCAAGTGAATGCGGAAATTGGCCGCTGCAATGCTGCGTCAGGTGATCCGGCGACGACGAGCGCAGGCTGGGTGAATAGCGCAGGCGCGATTAGCGACACGCCAGGCGCGGTCGGGACACTCGCGGTTGGCGAGGCAAACGATCCAATCGTTACCGGCGTTCCGTACGGGGCGTTCCCGCCGGTGTGCACCGAGGACGCCGACGGTGCGAAGGGTATCGAGCCCGGCGCTCATTGGATGTGGTACGACCCGATGGACGGAAGCGCGACGCGCGGCGCGTTCTACTCGACCGGAAGCAACTCGTTCCGAGCCTTCCTGATCTTCCGCGTCCCCGCCGACTCCATCATCCTTCTCTAAGCGCGCGAGCGCTCAGTGTTGGACGCCGCGCGAAGCAATACGCGGCCGGAAGTGGGGATGCGCTGCGGGGGACGGAACCTCTTGCAGATCCCTGCCTAGCAGCCGTGCAGGCCGGTGGCACGGGCAAGAGGTTTCTCGGCGCTCATGCCCACTCGCGCGTGCTCTCTAGCTTAGCGAGTTGGCATGAGCGACGCCCCCCTACGCACATCCCCACTTCCGCCCGCTATTCGCACGCCGGCCAATCGCAAGTTCGCCAAGTGCGTAACGCGTGCTCTGCACGACAAAAGAAAGGGGACGTTCCCCTTTTTCACTCTGCAGGTTAAACGGGAGCTCCCCAAAAAGGGGAACGTCCCCTTTTCCGCCGCGGTGGGTCTCACACTGCGCAAGTGGTCTGCCGCTCCGAGAAGATGTGCACGAGCGGTCGGGCGAGAGGGGATGCGCGTAAGGGGCGTCTCGAATGCCAAGTGGCAATGCTGGGAACCACGCGCCACTTGGCGTGAGCCGAGGAGTCCTTGCCCGCGCCACCGGCCTGCACGGCTGCTAGGCGCGGATCTGCAAGGACTCCCGTCCCGTGTAGCGCGTCCCCTCTCGCCCGGCCGCGTAGCTGGCCGTTCTGACACGAGGAGCGCGTCCCCACTTCCGGCCGCGTATCGCTGCGTCGGCGTACCATCGGCGCGGCGAACGCTGAATTCCGAGGTGCCTCTACGAGGTGCTACTCGTGAAAGCTCGTGAGCGTGCGGAAGATGTTGTAGCGCTTTTCGATGTCGTCGCGCGTAAGCGTGAGCACGCGGTCGACGCCGATGCCTTCGACGCTATAGCTCGCGAGCGCCGATCCGTACACGACTGCGCGGCGCAGCGTGGCGTGACTCGTCTCGCCTTTGCTCGCGATGTAGCCGATGAAGCCGCCGGCGAACGTGTCGCCTGCGCCGGTCGGATCGATTACTTCGCCTGTCGGGTACGCGGGCGCCGAGAAGATTTCGCTTCCTTCGAAGAGCACAGCGCCGTGCTCGCCCTTCTTAATCACGATTACGCGCGGACCCATCGCGAAGAGCGCGCGGGCTGCGGTCACAAGCGCGCTCTTGCCAGAAAGCTCCCGGGCCTCCTCGTCGTTCAAGACGAGCACGTCCACGCGAGCAAGCGTCTTGATGAGATCGTCACGCTTGCCGCCGATCCAGAAGTTCATCGTGTCGGCGACGACGAGCTTGGGCTTCTCGACTTGTTTCAACACTTCGAGCTGCAACACAGGATCGATGTTTCCGAGCATCACGAAGGGAGAGCTTTTGAAGGCAGCAGGGATTTTCGGACTAAACGTCGCAAAGACATTCAAGTCTGTCGCCAGAGTCGTGCGCGAGTTCAAGTCGTCGCTGTAGCGGCCCTCCCAATGGAAGGTATCGCCACTCTTGTCGACCTCGAGTCCCTCGAGATCGATGTCGTGCTGGCGAAACATCTGAATGGCTGAATCGGGGTAGTCCTTACCGACGACACCGACCAAACGAACCTTGGTGAAGTGCGAAGCGGCAAGCGATGCATAGGTTGCCGAGCCACCAAGAATGCGGCTATGGGTTCCGGAAGGATTGTGAAGCGTATCGAACGCGACTGAACCGACGACGAGCAAGGGAGAAGACATAACCACCTTTTAGGACTTCAGAGATACTTTGCGAGCAGGGGCTTTAGCCTGACTCGTGCCTGCTCTGCAATATGTTCGCGAGGGGTAATCACCGCGCCCTTGAGTGCGCTCGTCGCCGGCGCCAACGCTGGATCGGGTAGATCATTGGCCAAGCGCTGCAGAATCGCCTGGGCCGTTTTGACGTTGCGCTTCATGACTTCGATCACCGCTTCCACGGTGACAACTTCTTCATCCTGGTGCCAGCAGTCGTAGTCAGTGGCCAGCGACAGCGTCGCGTAGGGCAGCTCGGCTTCCCGGGCGAGCTTGGCTTCCGGCATCGCCGTCATTCCAATGACGTCCACTCCCCAGCTCCGATAGAGATTCGATTCGGCGCGGGTCGAGAAGAGCGGCCCCTCGATGCACACGTACGTTCCGCCCTTGCGCACGCGCGCGCCTACAACAAGGGCTGCGCGGTACAGAGCGTCCTGCAAACCGGCGTCCACCGGATCAGCGAAGCCCACGTGCGCGACACAGCCTGGCTCATCAAAGAACGTCGGCGCTCGCTGGCGCGTACAATCGATGAACTGATCGACGAGCACCATGTCGCCCGGTCGAATCGTTTCCTGCATGGAACCGACAGCCGACACGCTAACGACTTGTTCCGCGCCCAGCATCTTTAGCGCGAGAATATTCGCGCGGTAGTTGATGCGATGGGGCGCAATGCGATGGCCGCGCCCGTGGCGTGGCAAGAAAAGTAAGCGCGTTCCGTCGAGCATGCCCGATGTGATCACAGCGTACGGCTCGCCGAAGGTCGTCGTGACAACGTGCTCCTTCACATCGACGAGACCGGGCATCTGATAGAGCCCGCTCCCCCCGATCACACCCAGTGTCCGAACGCCCATCAGGGCTCGATGCAGGATTCAGACGCCGCGTCGTAGTTGCATGACCAGGGCGGTCCGAAAGCAAGGTCCGGATCGCCACGTACGGTGCTCGACGCAATCGGATAGATGCGGCAATCGGGTCCGCACTCACCGTTGTAGAAGACAACGTCTGCCACGAGCCAGTTGTCGTTCGAAGCTCCGGCACCCTCGCCGTTGACGAGGAAGACGAAGGGGTCAGCGCCGAACGTCGCGCGCGGTGCGCCACCACAGAAGATGTTGACGATGGGCCCTGTGCGGCCGCGCACGCCGTTGTCGTTGAAGTAATTGACCATGATTCGGTAAGGCTTGCCGATCACGGGATTGTCGACGTTGATGTTTTCCGGTGCGCAGAACGAGCCGCTGTTCGGATCGGTATCCGAAGGATCGCACTGACCCGCAAGACCGTTGGTGTCGATGTCGAGACGCGGGTTGGCGCAACTGCCGCGCGAGCGCCAGAGCGCGCCGCCGCCGTGGGGCGCCGTTGCGCATTGATCGACGCTCGATTCAGCGTGCTCTGGGAGCCACAACCCAGGTTCGCCACTCGAGAAATCTGACGGAGTGCAGTTGCCGTAATAGCAATCGTCGACCTGGTCGAACCAGTCAGCTTCGTTCGAGTTCGAGGTCCAGCGGTGGAGGTGCAAATCGACGTCCGTACCTTGGGCGACCGTGTCCCAGTTCAACTCGACGCGCAGGCCCGAGCCCTGCACGTAGACGGTGAACGCGCATGAGCCGGGCTCGCCTTCGTCCGTGGTGAACGTGACGGTGACGCGGTAGGCGCCAGACGAAACGAAGTAAATCGATGAGTCGCGCGCATCCGGATTGGTGGGCGCGGGACAGGTGCCGCTGAACCCGTCAGAGCACTGAACATCCCAATGCCAGTTCGAGCCCGGCGCACCGTAAACAAGGTCGCCACGAAGGGGGTACGTCGCCAGAGGCGCGGCGTTCTGCGACGCTGGGCACGTGACGCCCGAGGTGCAACCGCTCAAACCGTTGTCGGTGATTGCGTCGCAGTCATTGTCCGCGCCGTCGCAAACTTCTTCGCTCGGCGAGGTACCGCCGACGCAGTCGCCCCAGCTAAGGAACTCGCCGCAGCTCTCGACGCCATCGCTGCACGAACCGACGTCGCGGCGGTCGGGCGGGCCGAGGAAGCAGGGACGCGTGGTTCCGGCGGCTGCGCAGATGCAACCTTCGTCGACGCTTCCGTTGCAGTTGTCGTCGAGTCCGTTGCCATCGCCAGTTTCACCGCACAGCTCCGTTGGGCCGCAACCCGGCGCGCATGCGTTCACGGGAGCCAAGTCGTAGCCCATTCCGCCATCGTTTCCGAAGTCCGTGGTGCTGCCGCCGCCGTCCGTTGGCAGACCGCGCAACGTGCGTTCGGCGCAGCCGGTGAGGGCGACGAGTGACGAGACGAGAACGACTGTATGAATGCAAAGAAACGAACGTGACATGCGAAGCACCTGAAAGGGATGCGCTCAACCGCGAGCGGCCTGACACTTTCGCATGCGGACACCACGGCGTCGACACTGAAACGCTAGGTAATCCCCGGTCCGCAGGTCGGGTTCACGCCATGTGTGCGATGTGCGCTAGTGGATGCGCTTCCATATTTCGTCGGATCGCATTGTGACGACTATAGCCACCACGATCGACGCAAGCGCGCAGCCGATTTCGCCTAACCACGACAGCGCAGGCGCATGCATAAGTGTCGCGATGCCAAAGCCAAGCGCTGGGAGGACGCCCAGTAACTTAGGGAGCCAGGGTCGCGTTGTGAACGGCTGAGCCGCGCGCATGAGAGCGAGACCGAATATAGCGCTCCCCAGAATCGAGAGCATAACCAGCGCCGCGAACACCAACTGGCTTCCGGCCTTGCGAAGTGCGCCGCGCGCCATGGCACGCGTAAGTAGTGTGGGACCGCTCGGCAACATCTCGCCGTGCACCATGATCGCAGCCGTCTGCGCCAGCGGAATTTCTCCGAGCGCCAAACCTTGATAACGCGCGAGATGCTCTGCGCGACCCTCGCTCAAATCGATGGCGAGATCGGCTGGGCTTCCGTAGTACGTAAACGTCGGATTGGTAATGATGCCGCGTTCGGTGGCGAGCACTAAACTCGAATCGCGCAGTTGTCCGCCGCGAATTCGCATAGGCCCGCTTCGCAGACCGTCCCCTTCAAGGCGCTGACTCGGCGATTCGAACGCAACTTCATAGACCGAAACGTCGCTGAATGGGCGCACGTCTTCGCCCGTGTGCGAGTAGGTGCCCGTGGCGACGAAAGCGATACCTAGCGTCGTCGTCACGAGTGCGAAGACAAATGGCGGAATCATCGCCGCGTGTGCTTGCGCGCGAGTGCCGCCCCGTGACATTGCATCGACGCTTCCTGCAAACCCTGTTGTGCTTGCCGTCGGAATTAGCGAGTGGACGAGGGCCGCGCGCGCGACTTCGCCTGCAAGCGCGCCTGCGAACGCGCTCACGGTGGGCGCACCCTCGAGCGCATCGCTGAACGTGCGGCCAAGAGCTCCAAGTGCACGCCCGGGATCGGCCAGCGCTGAGAGAAGTGCCACGCCGAATATTGACGCCACGCAGAAGAGCGCGAGAAAGCCGCCGAACGAGCCCGTTCGTTTCGCGCCGAGGAGCACTAGGGCCGCGGCTCCTACCATGACGGCAACGCCAATCGGTATCGTGGCACCGGGAACGACTACGTTTGTGAGCGTGCGCAAGGCCTCACCTTGTGCGGCGCCGCCGAAACCAAAGGCGGCGATGCAAAGGCATACGGCGAGCACGGCCGCGACAGCAGTGCCGTTCTTCTCGCTGCGTAACCTCGCGACGAGCGAGGTCGGAGCATCGCCTTTGCTGCCTGCGACGCTTGTTCGCGCAAGAATTGCTTCGCCTAATCGCAAGGGCGCTAGCAAGAAGGTCCATACCCAAATCCACACGAGCGCGCCCGCGCCCCCGAGCGCAACGCTGGTTGCTGCGCCGACCGCGCCTGCGGCGCCGAGCATGCCGGCGGTATTCCACATCGTGGCGCCCCAAGCGGCCATCTCACCATCGGCGTCGCCTGACTTGCGAACCGCGCGTATCGCTTCCCCGACGCGCGTGAGCTGCGGTAGGCGAAAGCGAAGCGTGAGCCAAAGCCCTGTGAGCAGAAGTAGTGGGGCGGCCAAGTAGAGCCACACGCCGTCTCGAATCGAAAGAAGCCAGTCGAAGTTCATCGGTGCGGGCCCGATGTAGCACGCCCGGCGGGCAGGCGCTCACCGTGGATCCGACCCCAACCGCTGCCTTGCGAACGCGGCGTAGCCTCGCCGGCGCGCACGCAGGCCTGGATCGTGGACGGCGGTTGTGTCAGCTGCCGGGCAGCGACTAGTCTGTGCCAAGGGGAAAGCATGCGAACCATCCTACTGCTCGCTTTTGCAATCGCTGCGTTCGGCTGTGGCCAAGAACCGTCCGCACGGAGCCGACCGCCGGCTGAGGTGGCGCCACGCCCTGGTTCCGTCAGCCCGCCGCTGGCCGGCGAGCCACCGCATGCAGACTTCGACGTGCATGAGTGGGGACTGTTCGATGTGCCCGCTGGAGGCCGCGTGGGGCGTTTGATTTCAGGAGCACCACTTCCTCCGGCCGCAGTGACCGCCGTGCGCAAGCCAGTCATCTACTTACATCTGCCGCCGCAGTCGGCGCCGCTCGATGTAGCGATCGGCGTACAGCTGGCGACGGGAGTCATCGCGGAGAACTTTCCCGACGGAACGCTTGCGGCTGGCGATCGCGGGCTGCAATGGCCACACATCACCGCGCGCGACGGCACTTGCCACAATGCTCGCCGCATCTTGAGCAGCGATCCCAGTTGTGCGCGGACGAGCGATGGTCTTTGTGAGCGCGCCGAGCTTGAACGTTACGAGACCACGGATGGTGCATGCCTACTGGTCGGCGGTGTCGAACACAACCATCTCTTTTACCGTGCGGCCAACGTCGAGGTGGAGTTGCCGATCGTCGTGCGCACGCTCGACAACGGATGGCGCGTGGCCGCGAATCAAAGCTCGCGCTCCCTCGGCAGCGTGTTCTTGCGCGTGCGCACCTCGAGCGCAGCGCCCAACGGAATTGCCGTCGAGTCGTTCAGCTCACCTGCACCGTCACAGCAAATCCCACTGTGGGACCAAGTAACGACCCAGGTGGACGGGCGTGTCGTTCTGCGCGCGGCGACCATCTCGCTGGGCCTGAGCGAGTCCGAAGCCGATGCCTTCATGCGCGCGTGGGGCGATGAGTTGTTTGGAGCGGCGCCCCTCCGCACTACGCGCGAGGCGCGTAGATCACCCGTTGCCGCGCGCGATGAGCTGCTCTATTTCCTTCCCGACTACGTGCTTGAGCGCATCGCACCACTCACCATCGTTCCGGCTCCATCCACGGTCCATCGCGTAATTCTCGTGCGCCTACCAGTACGCGCATCAAACTGACGCACCTGCGCGTCCGTCACATAGAAATACGATTTAGGCCGTCGCCGTGTCCGTGGTTATACTCGTGCCCCGGATGCGTACACTTCGCCTTTGCTGCCTCGCGCTGGCACTTTTCGCGGTCGCTGCTTCTTCATCCACGGCGCATGCTCAGCAGGCTACCGACCATCGCTATGGAACTTGGACGGGGTTGTTTGCCCACGGTCCAATCAAGGGCGACGTCTGGCTGTGGGTCGATCTGCAACCTCGATTCTACGATTCGTTCGAGCCGCAATCCGTTCTGGTGCGGCCGGGCATTTCTTGGCGAGCGATGCCCGCGCTCTTCGCAACGCTCGGTTACGCGTGGGTACCGCAATGGACGCAGACGCCTGACCCGCACGAGTGGGGCGACATCAACTATATAGACGAGCACCGTATCTGGGAGCAGCTGAACTACACGCCGTCCGATTTGGCTCGCGGGCTCTCCGGTCAGTTTCGGTTGCGCGGCGAGCAGCGCTTTCGTACCGCCGGACCATCGGACGTCGGCGTCCGTTTGCGCATGATGGCGCGTGGGCAGGTAGCGATCGATCGCGCACGCAATTGGTTTCTCATCAGCTGGGACGAGCTCTTCATCGCCCTCAACGACGCGGGCACGTGGCAAAGCAGTGGCTTCGACCAAAACCGTTTCTTCGCTGGAGTGGGATTGCAAGTCGTGCCGGCGCAACTTCGCCTGGAGTTTGGCTACGTCAATCAATGGCTCTTTCGAGCCGGAACCGACCCGGTGAATCACATCGCGTCCCTCACGGCGTACCTGAACTGGCAGTGAGCGTTCTTTTCGCAGGCGCTCTGATTCGGGCTCACAGTCTTAATGTTTTTTAAGGCTGAGCCCCAGCAAGCGTGATACACGGTCGCCCTGGTCTCGTTGGGAGGGACACGCATGACAATGAAGAGCAAGTCGTTGATCGCAGTCGTGGTTGCTGGCTCCGCAGTTATTACTCTTGGCTGCGCCGGGCTATTCGGCGGCGGGAGCGAGACGGCGGCGTCAGGTGGCGGGACCGCTGGACCGATCACGATTCAGAATCAAACCGAGCATTCGATCTGTACGATCGAAGTGCTTCAAAACGGTGGTGAGCCCGACTATCAGTCCATCGATCTCTCGTCGACGCCAGTCGAGCAAGGCGCATCCACGGTGGTCCCCTTGTCCGGAACAGCCTACGCGTTGCGCCTCATCGAATGCGGTGACGAATACGTGCTTTGGGATTCCTACGTTCCGCATCGCCCGTCCGACACTGTGACCATCTCACCGGACGGCCGTCCATTCGTGCTCGCGGAAGAAGGCACCGCGGTCGAGGGGAATCTGCTGGCGCTCGAGCGAACTGAGATGTCGGCCTATGCAAGCGAAGCGGGCTCAATGCAGAGCGAGTACGGGGATGCAGCGCTTCAGACCGCGCGCGAGTTTGCGGAGCAACAGCGATACAGCGAGCAGTTCACCGGTCTCACCGTTACGTCGAGCGACTGGGAGCTCAACCGCAACACGCGCACGGGCATCATGCTCTCACGCTGGTTCATGGCGGACGTTGGCGCGCGCTGGCCGGACGGGCATTGCACCATCCAAGGCATGACCATGGTGCAGCAGCACGACGGCAGCGACTTCTCGAGCAACATGACCAGCACCGGCATGGACCCAACGTCGCAGAACCAAGTTCCCTGCGCCGTGCTCTCCACGATGCAGTCGAACTAACGTCTGCGGTTGCTCTCGCGCCTCAAGTCCAGCTGAAACGGCTCCATCTGGAATCGTGACAACGAGAATTGTGCTGCGCGCGAAACGCTCACGCTATGCGTGGTGTCCCTTTCGCCACAACGGCGAGAGGGATATCTTACGCGTGACTGATGGAAGCCTCCGTACGCCATGGCAATGTAGCAACGGCGCTTGTAGACGTTCTCGTGAATGCGTCGAACACGCAGGGCAATCTCGGCAGCGGCGTGTCTGCTGCGATTCGCCGTGCCTGTGGCGAACAATTCCAGACTGACATTCACGAAGCGCTTCGCGCGCGATTTGGGAACGCGATGGAGCCGGGAGACGTGCTCGTGACCGGTGCGGGAACGCATCCGCACGCCCGATTCGTCGCGCACGTCGCCGTCATGGACTACCGTGAACAGTCTGCACACGCAGCAAAGCCCGACGCGGATCGCATCCGGCGTGGATGCACAAACTTGTGGGCCGAGCTCGAACGAATCGACCGGGACAACCTCTCTGTCGGCATGGTCGCGTTGGGCGCAGGAACGGGCTCAATGGGTGTGCGCCAGAGCGTGGACATCGCGTGCACAACATTGCGCGCCCATGCGTCGTCGCACCGCGACAGCAATATTGGAAGCGTCGTGTTTCACGGCTACGAGCTTCACGAGTACGCGAACGTGGTCTCTGTTGTGCGCAAACATTTTTCGATCGATCTGAGCAACGAACCCGCGGATCTAATCGCGTTCGTCGATACACTCGACTCGGACTGCGGCTCGTAGGCGTCTCGAACAGGACGAGATCCTCTTTCTCATTAACCTCGGAAGGCTGGCGTCGAAACGAGGCAGCTGACGGGGACGAACACCTGCTTTACGAAGCAAGCGCCGCCTCGTCATCGGCAGGTCAAACACCGTAGTGTTCGCTTCTCCCGGCATCATCGGTCCCTGAACTCGTCGACCCACACGCCCGTAACTATCTTAACTAAACGATCGTCCCCGTGCGCAGCCGCCATCGCGGCGCGTCCGGGCGCCACTGTTCACTTTCTGCGTTGCGAAGCATCGGCAAGCGTCAGACCATCGCCGCATGAAATGGTTTCTAGTTCTTGCCACGGTAGTGGGGCTGGGAGCGTGTACCGATGATTCCGACACGGCTGCGCAAGCACATCAAGCTGCGCAGCAGCCGAGCAACCGGCCTGTGAGATCCACCGCGCCAGCTCCCAACCCGGTTCCCGCGCGACAGCCTGACGTGGATCTTCTGCGTGCCGTCGCGACAGACATCGTAGTTTCATCGGTCTATCGCAACGACCTTCAGCAAGCGGCCCAACTCGCCGACGCGGACTTGCAAACGGCGTGGAATGCACGCTCAGGCGAACTGCTCGATAGCTGGATCGAGGTGCACCTTCCGAGCGACGCGACCGTTACATCGCTCCAGATAACCGCGGGATTCACCCACCGAACCGCGACCGCCGATCTCTTCACCGGAAACCAACGCATCGCACGTGTGCGCGTGCGCCACAACGACAGCGAGCTCGGTGTCTTTTCGATCGATCCCGAATCACGAGAACTGCAAACGCTTCCCGTGCACGGAGCAGGCGGCGTGTACCGGGTGGAAGTTCTTGAGCTCGTTGCCGGGTCGCACGCGAACTGGCGGGAAGTTTGTGTGTCCGAGCTTCGTGTGCTCGGCCAAGCGCCCACGGCAATTGCGGGGCGTCGTTTTCCACATTTCCATGTGGGCGCGCGCACTCCTCGCGAAACCCTGATAGCCCCCGATAATGTTGAACAACATTTTGTGCGCGCTGCCGACAGCTTTGCGCGTGCTTTCCGTCGACTCGAGGGCGACATCCACCGCGACGAAAATGACATGGGCGAACCCGGACTCGACGATGGCTTCGCCGCTGATTACCGACGTCGCCGCCGCCAGCTACTTCAGAGCCTTGGTTCCGCGATCGAAGCGATTTCTGCACCCGACGGCGATTCGATTCGCGCGCTCGCCTTCGCGCCCCTGCGCCCCGGAGATCTTGCCATTGTTGCCAATGCACTCGTCTCCGCATCCGCCTCGCTCTCACCGGAGGCGCGCTGCCAGTGGCACTACGATCACATCGCCATTCTTCTCTCACGCGTCGCGGTAAGCGTTGCGGTCCAGCGTGAAGTAGACGATATGGACGATGCGATGGGAGTGGGTGCAACGGGGCCCGATCTCTCGATGCTACAAATCACGCTTGAACGTCTTGATGGAAGCTTCGAGCATCCAAGCCCGGCCGCGATCGCAAGCGTTCGTCGAGTACGAATGCCCGATCTCACCCGAACGCGTCAGGACTGGCCCGCGTTGCTTTCGGTCGTCGATGAAAACGCAACGCTCTGCGGCTGGTGAGCCGTAGCGCTTCTCGGATCCCTCGTCGAACGCCGTCGTATTCCGACTCGCTGGCTCAACCATTCGCCGCACGGCGCCCGATCGGCTGATCGAGCGGCCAGTCAGGTCCGGAAAAACCGAGTGGTTCCATCCGTCACTGCGTGAATTTCGCTGGCACATGCGTTGCAGACGTGTCGCACGTCACGTCGCACGTCGCACGTGTGGCGACCTCAGAGTTTGCACACCGCTCTACGCAGGAGCCCATCATGATTTTCTCAAAGTTCACGTCCAAACTTTTGCTCGCCGGCGCCGTCGCTGGTGCGAGCGCTTGCGTCGCGCCCGCGGACGCGTCGTTGAACAAAGAAGACGAGTTTGACGCACCGGTTGATGGCAAGCTCGATGGAGCAAGCATCATCAACCATGGCGATCTCGCTTGGGACATCGACGATGAGCATTCGTACTACGGCGACTTCCGGCACGCACTGAGCCCCGAGCAACCTGCGCACGCACTCACGTTCGCTCTATCGGGAAGCGCAACGCTTTCTTTCGAGACCGGACCTCAAACGCAAGACGGCGCCGATCTGGACACCGTGATGTACCTTTACAAGCAAGGCACGACGGGAACGTGGGGACGCTATATCGAGCGGAACGACGACATCGCTGAACACAACTACTGGTCGCGCCTCGAGGACCTTGAGCTCGAAGAAGGCAACTATCGAATCGTCGTTAAAGGTTACTCGCGCGCGGAAGCCGGAGACTTCAGGCTGCATGCGTCCTGCCAAGGTGCCGGATGCACCGAAGTCGGTAGCTTCGTAGGGAACGTGATCAACGAAGTCGGACCGGCCGCAAACTACTCGAGCGAGAGCGACTACTCGCCGGTGTTCGTGTCGGGTGATTTCCCGCCCCGTGGTCGCCTTTCCGTGAGCACGTTCCGCACATCACTTGGTGAGGATGTCGCAGCATTCTTCGCATCGGACAGCGAAACAGCGGTCAGCGTCGACGACCTCGCGTTCGAAATGTGGTCAGTTGCGGAGACGAACGAGTTTTTCAACGACGTGTGCGAAGCAGGCGAAGACGACCATTCGTCCGCTCAGGCACGGCAGCAGATTCGCGAGTCCACGAGCGACAACCTCACCGGCATCCGCGGCTTCAAGGTCGGACCGGCCGATGAGAACGGCGACATGCTCACAGACCGAGGGCTCTATGCATACGTCGTGGTCGGCCTCGACGAAAATGGCAAGCTCGCGGGCTTCTTGGTCGGCGTCGTTCACACCTGATCTCGTTGCCGTGCAAATGAATCGCGAGCCCGAACGGAAAGCGGGGACGATCGTTCAATTAAGAAAGTTAGCGCCCCCTCGTCGCTGGCCCGTAACTACCTTTGCTCAAATGTGGAACGCCCACTCGGCGGAAAACTCATATACCGCACCGGAGTCTGATGCGTCGTTGTTGCTTTGATTGCCACCAATCCCGACGGCGTTGCTGTCTTCGGAGGCGGCGCTGAAGACAAACACGCTCGCATCGGTGTTCATCGTCACACGTGTGCCAAACCCGTCGTTCGCGTTTGCGTTCGATGCGTTGAGACTCGCAAAGTGTGTCCATGCTGCAGCCTCAGTTGCGTACTCGAACATGGACACCGCGCCGCCTTGCGGTGCACCGCTGTTGTCATTGGCGCTGCCGACGACGAGGAACTGCGCCCCTTGGGCCAAAGCCAAGCTACATCCAAACGATGAAACGGCGTTCGGAGATTTGAAATACGTGTCCGCGATCCACGAAGCCTCAGGCATGCGAATACCCGGGTCGACGCGCGTGTACGTGTAGACCGCGCCACTATCGGTCCCCGTATTGCTTGCTTGATCACCTCCGACGCCGAAGCTGCCGCCGTCTTCAGCGCTGGCTTGCACCGCAATCGAGCTTCCGAAGATGTTTATCGCGACATTTTCTCCGAAGCGATCGCCCGCCTCGGTGTTCGTCGCTTTGAGGTACGCCTCTTGGCGCCAGAAAACCGCGCGCTTGAAGATGTAGACCGCGCCGCTGTTCGGCGCCGCGTTGTTCGTTTGATCGCCGTTGAAGCCGACTGCGTTGCTCGCTTCGCCGACCGCGCCCACGAGGACGGTGAACTCGACGCCGGCACCCGAGATCGCAACGGACGAGCCAAACATGTCGCCTGCCTGGGTGTTGCTCGCTTTGAGATAGACCTCTTGCGACCAGCGGCCGGTGTTTAGCTGGAACATGTACGCAGCTCCGCTGTTCGGGGCGCTCGTGTCCGACTCGTTTCCGTTGATCCCCGTCGCGTTACTCGCATCGCCTGTGGCGCCAACGACGAACTCGTCCCCGCTCATTCCGAGCGCGACGTGGCTGCCAAAGCTGAGCGATGCGTGCGAGTTCGAAGCCTTGACGTAAGCACGTTGCGACCAACCGATTCCCGTCGTTCGCCCGAAGACATACACGGCGCCCGATCCCGACGCGCTGTTGTTCGTCTCATCGCCATTAACGCCGACGGCATTGCTGTCCTCGCCGTCCGCGCCGACGATGAGTGTGCTGCCGTTGTTTTCGATCGAAAGCGAAGTCCCGAAGCGGTCACCGGCATCGGCGTTCGACGCTTTGAGATATCCCTCGAGCATCCATGCGCCAGCGCTGCGCCGGTATACGTAGACTGCGCCCGAATCCGTCGCGTTGTTGTTCGCTTGATCCCCGCCGATGCCGCGGGCGTTGCTGTCTTCGCCGGGCGCGCCGATGGCCAGTGTGTTGCCGTCGCCCGAGAGGGCCGTCGCCCAACCGAAGGCATCACCCGCTTCGGTATTCGTCGCTTTGATGTATGCGCTTTGCGAAACAGACCCGGATGACCCGCCGTCCGACGTCACCTGGGCGTCATGTTCGACGGCCGCGTCAGTGCGTGCATCGGTGCCGCTACAAGCGGAGATCGCAAGCACCGAGAACGAACAAAGAACAACGCGTTCAAGAACGGAGCGAGATAAGAGCATGAGGACAGCGAGCATATACGCATTCTCGTGGGTGCTGCGGTGCGGAGTTTCATGTCTGTCTCTTCCGATGCGCTTGCCCGCCTGCGCCCGGCGGTAGCCACCCGATTCCGATCGGCGAGCGCCTACGTCCGCGTGCGGAAGTAGCAACAGTGTGCAGCCGCTTGCTCAACACGCGCCGCGGAAGTAGGCGTGTTTCGACTCGGCACGGTCGCTGCAAATCTTTCCACATATGCCCAAAGTTTTTTCGATGCTGACATTCCTTTCCTTGCTCCTATTCGTCGCAGCGGCACCCAACGCCGTGCACGCGGACGACGAAATCCCGCCGCGTTGGCGCAGGCACATCGTGATCGCGGGCACGCTGTTGGGTCCGACGGGGGCAATCGGCGCGGAGCTAGAGTATTCGCCCATACCCCAACTTGGTGTGAACGTGGGCGCGGGCGTCGGCAGCCTTATTCCCAAGGACGGTCCGGAATTCGGCTTTATGGTGCGACCGCGTTACGTCCTACCTGGCGCGGGCTTCGCGCTTGGTGTTGGCGCGGGCCTATCGTTCGGTCGATACACCGATCGCGAGGGCGGTCGCAGGAGTTTCTTTGGCTACGACGACCCTGCGTGGCGTCAAGAATGGGCCATTCGAGCGTTCGCAAACTTCGAAGCTGCGATCGAGTTTCGCTCCACTGTCGGCGTCTACTTTCGCGTAGGGGGAGGATTCCAAACCAACGTGGAACCACTGTCGGCAGAGCCCGTGTGCGAAGTATATCGAGGCGATGGCTGTGCCGCGGGACAGATCATTCTCCCCTACGCGCAGATTGCGCTCGGTGCCGCCTTTCGTTGAGAGATTGCGATCGCGGCTGCGCGCGTGGGGTCACAGACGAAGCGTCGACGATTTACCGGTTGAAGCCGCACGCGAAATGAGGAACGTCCCCATTTTCGAAATGAGGAACGTCCCCATTTTCCAAATTATTCTCATGCGGGGAAAGACTGAGCACGCGCTCTCGGAGGCGACCTCCGATGCGAACGTAGACAGCCATTCTGCGCCATGAGATCTTGCCCGCAGCTGTGAAACAAGGGGGCTTGCTCATGACAACTGTGCGTTCCGTTCTATGTATGCTCGGCATTTCGTTCTTGGCGGCGTGTTCGAGTGAGGCGGCGACGCCAGCGACCGATTCGGGAACGGCGGCAGACACTGGATCTTCGGCAGGCCTTGAGATGGCAATCGGTGCATCCGGCGGAACGGTCTCGAACGCTGACGGCAGCGGAGTGATGATCCCTTCGGGCGCGCTCGGAGCCACGGTCACGATCACAGTGTCCTCGCCCGCGAGTGCACCAGCCCCCGCATCGTCAACAGTCGTTGGTGATCCGCTTGTGCTAGGCCCAGAGGGACAGACCTTCACCACGCCTGCAACGGTCAGCCTCGCGTTTGATCCGGAGCGGCTCCCATCCGGCAGGACCGCCGCCAACGTGGTCATCATGACGGCCGCGGTCGGAAGCAACAACTACGCGCCGCTTACCACGACCGTGGTCGACTCCACGCATGTGTCGGCGCAGACCTCGCACTTCTCGGTGTTCGTCCCTGTCGTACTCGGTGGCGGCGGCGGCGGCTGCACCAGCGCCAACGAATGCTCGCCCGGCCAGTACTGCGTCGAAGGCTTTTGCACTGCAGGTTAGCGCTTCGAGTTCGATGCCCCGTCACCTCTCGCGATTCGGTATCGTCCGCACGCACCCGCAGCCGTCTTCCTCCCCGCACGCCTCGAGAGATCAAGTACGCAACCCGCCACGCGGGCACATTAAACGCGCGAGAGGTGTCGCGCGACGCGGCGTTGGTACGGTACCGAGCGACGACGTAGCCCGGAGCGTTCAACGTCCAGCCGCACCCGGCCTTCTATTTGATTGACGCACACGACGGTCATCTGATCGCCCGCTACTAGTGGCACGAACACGATCTTTGACTGCGCAAGCGTGTCAGTGACACCTGCATCGCGTGCGAGCATCCGCGCGGATGGTGCACGTGGCGCAAAATCGGCGTCGCGACAGTTCACCTCATGCTGCGCGCTTATTCACGCATGCGAGCGGCGATGCGACCAGCTGCAAGTGGCACGGGCATTGCTGCTTTGTTCGCTCGGCTACCACGAAGGGCATAACAATGCGTCTACAATTCCTATCTATCGGCATGGCAGGGTGGATGATCGGGTGTGGCGGATCGACTGTCGCACCCGCACGCACGCTTCCGGCCCCAGCTCCCGCTGCGGCAGAAGAAGTGGCTCCGTCATCTCCAGCGGACGCGCGAGCGTTGCACGTAACGGCAACGCGAAACGCCGATACTGTAACGGTGCACGTGAGCATCTCGCCGGACTTTCACATTCAGTCCAACGTGCCCTCGCGTCCGGAGCTCATCCCGACGACCGTGACGTTCGATGCGCCCTCGTGTCTGACGTTGCAGGCGCCGCACTTTCCTGCGCCGACGCTCTACCATCGCGGCGACGAATACGCTTCGACCTTCAAGGGCGAGATCGAGATCACGATTCCCTATTACTCGACGTCGCGCGGCCCCTGCACGGAGAGCTTCACCGGCACGCTAAGCTTTCAGGCATGCACGCCTTGGAACTGCCTCTTCCGCGCGGACGAACCCTTCATCGTTCCCGGAAACGTCGGCAACGAACACTGAAACACCACTGTCGTCACGAAGAAGGCCGAGGCTCTTCTCGATTAAGTCACACTGACGCGAACCCTGCTCAGGCGTAGGCGAGCTCTCCGCCGCAAAAAAAAAGGAAGCGGAGGGCGGAAGGAGTTGCTCTCAGGCGGTCCGGGCCAGTGGCTGGATCGCGCCGAACGTGTTCCCCTTCTCACGTTGAAGTTCTTCCAGATCGAAATCCTCTTGGAGTCCAAGCCAGAACTTCGGAGTTGTGCCAAAGAACTTTGCCAAACGAAGAGCTGTGTCCGCCGTAACAATGCGACGCCGAGCACAGATCTCAACGATTCGCGTCAACGGAACGTGAATCGCCTTGGCGAGAGCGTATTGGCTAACACCCATCGGCTCGAGAAATTCCTCCAGAAGGACTTCGCCGGGGTGAATGTTTCGCAGTCGTTTTGACTTTGTCATCATTGGCCTCAATGGTAGTCGACAATTTCCACGTCGAACGCGTCGGATCCTCGCCAGCGAGAGCACGCTGAGTGGCTTGGCGGATAGGCGGTCCAAACGCGTTTCTTTCGTGACCGTCGTTGGCGCGTACGTCGAGCCTGGCATCAGCGGCTTACACATCCTCCCACGTGCGAACTGCGATTTCCGCTCTGATGTCTAGATGGTGGAATGCCTTTGGAACTATGCACCGCCCCTCCTGAGCTCTGCTCCGAGCGCCGTACGTTGCGTTCTGCGCGGACAAAGCCAAACTTCACTTCGATTCCTTCGCGATGACGGGTTGAACCGACAGCCGCCATTTTTAGCAGTTTGCCTTCCTCTTTCAGCGCACAATTCCCTGTGCGCAACTGCGCAACTGCGCAAGCTAGGCGCGCTCAGCAGTCGCTAATGCGCGCGCGGTCCGCGACCTGCATCGACTTCCGAGTGCTTCAGTCACACCCGACGCCCCGAATCGGCAAAGCCAAGGTCTTTGGCGACCTCCGCGATGCTCTTGCTGCTCTCCCCGGTGGGTTGATCCAGCGCACCTTCGCTTTTTCGTTGTGCTCCAGACTCGTGACCCAGGAGAATCATGAAAACGGACGCCGAACTGTTTTTTCAGCCCGGGCAGGCCCACCGCGGGCCCCCACTCAACACATTCCAATCCCCCGCGAAGAGCAAATACCAGAAGCCGTCCGACTACCTCGATTGTCCGGACGCTATCGTCATCGGGTCCGGGATAGGAGGCCTTGGCATCGCGTCCACGCTTGCGCAGAAGCGAGGCATGAAGGTGCTGCTGCTCGAAGCCAATTCGGTACCTGGTGGATGCACTCACGTCCACGAGATTGACGGGTTCGAGTTTCCCAGCGGCATCGACTCCATCGGTGACATGGACCCACGGCTTGGCCGTGGCCTCTACCGGCCCGCCATCGACTTCATTACAGGCGGCCAGCTTCAGTGGGCCAAGATGCCGAATAAGCACGAAACCGCGTGCTTCGGTGACGACGTCTATCCCTGGTACAGCTCCCCCGAGCAGAACATCGAATGGGTCGAGAAAACTTTTCCGGGTGAAGGCGACGTACGTGCCTACTACCGCCTGGAGGAGAAGATTGAATGGTGGGCGTGGTCGTGGGCCATGACGAAGCTCCTCCCCGAGGGCGTCCCACTCCGCATCAGGGAAGGCTTCTACAAAGCGGCGGGCGGCGCGTGGCGCGCCTACATGCAACGTTCCGTAAACGACGTGTTCCGTAAGGAGCTCGGCTTCTCCGAGCGTCTCGCGGCCGTGTTCTCGTACATGTACGGCAATCACGGTCGCACGCCGGAACACGCTCCGTTCGCGTTTCACGCCGTCAACCTCTTTCACTATCGCGACGGGGCCTACTACCCCGCCGGTGGCGCATCGCAGATGGCCGAGTGTGTACGACCGATCCTCGAGCGACACGGCGGGCAGCTCGCGGTGTCTTCGGGGGTGAAAAGGATCCTCGTGGAAGATGATCGTGCCGTTGGAGT
This sequence comes from Sandaracinaceae bacterium, assembly GCA_016712745.1. Lineage (GTDB taxonomy): Bacteria > Myxococcota_A > Polyangia > Polyangiales > JADJQN01 > JADJQN01. The sequence goes on along the minus strand of JADJQN010000001.1, from coordinate 1,689,176 downwards.
CCTCCTCGAAGACGGTACCGAGATTCGAAGCAAGCTCGTGATCAGTGACGCGTCGGCCTACACGACGTTTGTTGAGCTGCTCGACCCAGAAGTGAGTAGGCGCCACGGATATTCTCAACGCTTCGACTCGATCGGACCCAGTCCCTCCCACGTCTTCCTCGAGCTCGGCTACGACGAGGACATCGAGCTGCCCAAGGAGATTATCTGGCATATGCCTACCTACGAGGGAGTGTCGCGGTGGGACCTGTCAAGGTCGGATGACCTTTACAAGAACCACATGAAGCTCGACGGAATGGCGGGCTATCTTCTCAGCCCCTCGGCGCGCGAACCTCTCCACGGACAGCGCTACCCAGGCAAATCGACGGTCATCGTGCTCGCCGAAGGAATTCCGGCATGGGTCGATCGAGCGCGCGCGGACAAGGCATTCAAGGCCGATTTTTCGGCGGCGGTTGGCGAGAACTTGCTCAAGATCGTCCGCCGGCACATGCCGATGCTCGCTGGAAAGCAGCCGACGCTGGTGCGTAGTGGCCTGCCCATGGGGTGCAATCCACGGGCGTGGAAAGGATGCTCGTTGGGCCTCGAGCCGAGTGCCGACCGTTTCGTCAAGCACACTCACTGGCTGCGGCCGAAGACAACGATTTCCGGTCTATGGCTCACTGGCCAGGATGCATTTTCGGCCGGCTTTGCAGGCTCGATGGTCGCGTCCAGGCTCACCTACTCGGCGATCACTGGCGACTGGTTGTTCATGCTCAATACGTGAGCGAAGCGCTCTTACGCGACCTCTCACCGTCGAGCCCAATCTCGCAAGTGGCACCGAGCTCCTGTTCGCCGTGCGGCTTTTTGCGAGCGGCTGCGAGAGCGGGACGGCAACTGCTTGGAGGCTAGGCACGACATCGATCGGCGAGAACGATCACATTGCCGTCGAGGTCTGCGAAATAGACGGCCTCGTCGCCCCAACTTCGAATTGCCCGCGGGCTCAATTCGCGCGCACCGGCATGGCGCAGTCGGATTTCGGCAGAAGCCATGTCATCCACGTAGAAGTAGAGCTCGGTCGCGGTGACGCCGCCCTCCGGCGCGCGCGCGGGCAACTGGCCAACGTTCTGCGCAAAGCCACGCCGTTCGTAGAGACCAAAGCGCATGCCATCCGACATGGCGTACTCCGCGTACGCGGGAGTCACCACCGTTCGCGTCCAGCCAAAAGCGTTGCTATAGAAAACCATTGCACGTTCCAGGTCGTCCACGGCGAGGATGGTTAAAACGAGCTTGGCAGGCATGGCCGAGTGTGACGCATGGCATAGTATCGATGCAACTGACGGATGTCATTGCCGGGTGATCGCGTGTAGAGATAAGCGCAATGTGAAAGTGCGCTCGCGCAATGCAACCCCGTGACAGTGCTGTAGCGATCTGGTTGGCTGTGTGCGCAGCGTGCGTGCTTGGTATGGTGTCTCTAGGCGGGTACACGCGCCTTTCACAGTCCGGGCTTTCGATCGTCGAGTGGAAGCCAATCCTGGGGGTCGTGCCTCCGGTGGACGAGCGGAGTTGGGCCGCCGAGTTCGCGAATTATCAGGAGACACCGGAATTTCTGCTGCGCACAGTTCCGATGACCCTCGACGAGTTTCAACAAATCTATTGGGTGGAGTGGGCCCATCGCGCGCTCGCGCGCTTCACGGGACTCGTATTCTTGGTTCCGCTCGTCATTTGGACGATTCGTGGGCGTCTGCGGGGAGTTCGCCTGTACCGGTTGCTGGCTCTGTTCGTCCTCGGGTTGATGCAGGGTGCGGTCGGATGGTGGATGGTCAAAAGCGGCCTCATTCGCGACGCCCGAGTGAGTCCGTACCGCCTTGCGCTTCACTTGAATCTGGCGCTCGTCTTGTGTGGCGGACTTGTGTGGTGCGCAGCCAGCGAATGGGATCGCCGCAGCTGCGTCAAACAATACAAATCTGCATCGCTTGAACGCCTCGCGTACCTGCTCGTTTTGGTCCTACTCGGGGCGACCGAAACATGGGGAGCACTAATGGCGGGACTGCACGCTGGGCACATCGCACCAACCTTTCCGCGGATGAATGGCGCGTGGATTCCGCCGGGGCTTCATATCGACGGCAGCGCAGTCTTTGAGGACCCACTCACTGTGCACTTTGTGCATCGAGCTCTGGCCGCGTTGAGCTTCGTGGCGGGCATTTTCGCGGCGGGGATCACGCTGCGTAGGCGGCACCGTCTACCGCGAGACACGCGATGGCCAACGCTTTGCCCGAGCGAGGGCATCGCGTGTGCGCTCCTCGCATTGCTGGCGGTACAAGTGTCATTGGGTATCGCGACCGTACTCAGCCACGTGGCGTTGTCGATCGCACTTCTTCACCAGGCGACGGGCGCGCTCGTTCTGATGTGTGCCGTGCTATCGATGCGAGAACAGGGGAAAACCAACGCAACAAAATCATGACGTCCTGGGACGGAATTCAAATCTTTGGTGCCCGACCATCGCGCGCACGCTTTGGTCATGAATCTCGCCTCCCCCCGGCAGGGAAAAACGGGCGCTCTGCACGACACATACGGCGGCCGCCGCGTCTTTCGGCACCGGAGATGACCGAGGTCATCCTTCTGCAGCGCCGCAATACGATACTCTCCCAAAGGCAATCATAAACAGCGTAGCAATCACTTACAGGGAGACATCGCAATGATGCACGGTGGACGGATCGTAGCGCGGGCGTTCAAGGCCGAAGGCGTAAGTCACGTATTTACGCTTTGCGGTGGACACATCCAGAACATTTACGATGGCTGTCTCGATGAGGGCATCCGCGTTGTTGACGTGCGTCACGAGCAAACCGCCGGGCACGCGGCGGACGGGTGGGCGCGCGTGACAGGCGAGCCGGGTGTGGCTCTCGTGACAGCGGGTCCCGGCGTAACCGACGTCGTCACGGCGGTTGCGAATGCGCAACGCGCGGGTGTTCCGATGATTGTCGTCGGCGGAGCGGGCCCGGCTGCGTACAAGCACATGGGTTCGCTCCAAGACATGGATCATGTGGAATTGATGCGCCCGATCACCAAGTGGTCAGCCACGGTACCCGAGACGCGACGCCTCGAGGAATTTGTGACGACGGCATTTCGCGTTGCGACGACGGGCGTGCCGGGGCCGGTGTTCCTTGAGATGCCGCTCGATGTGCTAATGAATTTCTCGAACGATCGCGACCTCGTGCGACCGACGAAGTACCGTACTGATAACACTCCCGGGCCATCGCCTGTGTCCATCGCGCAAGCCACGAAATTGCTCGACGAAGCCGAGAGGCCGATCGCGATCGTGGGCTCACAGCTCAAGTGGTCGACCGACAAAGACGCTCTTTCGCGTTTCGTGAAAAAGTACGAACTTCCTGTCTTCTTGAACGGAATGGCCCGCGGCGCTCTGCGCGGTGAGCATCCGTGTTTCTTCTCACGCTCGCGGCGCAATGCGCTCGCGCAAGCCGACGTCGTGCTCATCTTCGGCACCCCGTTCGACTTCCGAGTCGATTACGGGCGCACGCCGACGTGGTCGGAAACGGTGAAGGTGATTCAGATCGATCTCGATCCGAAGGAGATTGGGCGCAACCGCGCGGTGGACGTTGGCATTCCCGCGGATACGGGGCTCACGCTCGCCGCGCTTGAATCGTCGGTCAAGGGTCGCAAAGGCGGAGCCTGGCTCGAGATGCTGCGTTCCGAAGAAACCAATCGCGTCTCAAAAATGCGCGAGGAGATGACCCTCGACAGCTCGCCTCCCAACCCGTTGCGTGTTTGCGCGGAGCTCGCAAAATACGTTGAGGACGACACCATTGTGGTCGGCGACGGCGGAGATTTCGTCGCGACTGCAGCGTATACCTTGCCCGTGCGCTGGCCCGGCGTTTGGATGGATCCCGGTCCACTCGGCACGCTCGGTGTTGGTCCCGGTTACGCGATGGCGGCCAAGCTCGCGCGCCCACAAAGCCGCGTGATCCTCGTCTACGGGGACGGCTCTTTCGGATTGCACGGGCTCGAGTTTGAAGCGATGGCGCGACAAGGGATCAAAGTCGTCGGTGTGATCGGTAACGACGCGGGCTGGACGCAAATCCTGCGCGGGCAACGCGACATGTTCGGCGAGGAGCGTACGCCCGCAACCAAGCTCGCCTACACCCGCTACGACAAAGTTGCCGAGGCCGTGGGAGCGCGTGGCTTCTACGCGGAGACGCCGGAGCAGGTGAAGACTGCGCTCAAGGAAGCGTTCGAGTGTCCAGAACCGGCGCTCGTGAACGTGAAGATCGGCGCGAGCGATTTTCGCAAAGGTGCGATCAGCGTCTGACGATTGAGTCGTTCCTCTCCTCGTGGTCGAGAAACCAAGAACGTATCAGGAGTGCAAGAAGCGTTCGGCGCCTCATTCGTAGTCGTCTCCGATTAGGATCGATCCGAGAGGTGGCGGCGTAAGAAATTTAACGCGCGCGTCGCCTCGGTAGCCGGCTTCGCGACTCGGCTTCTGCTCCCGTCCGAACACGCCCTCTACTTGCACCTTTTGTCCGATGAACATCGTCAGCTCGCGAAAGCGCACCGCGGGTGCTTAGCCGTTCTAAACGCTCACTCTTGAAACGTGGCGCGAGGTGGTTGGAATGGCACCACCAACATTTGTAGAGCTCCGGGAAACGACGCGAGTCTGGCGCGCACCCGTGCGATCAAGCGCGGATCGATCGATGCGGTTCTAATCCTGTGACGCAAGTCGCGAAGGCGCTGAGCGCGCACTGCGCGGATAGTCTTTATCAACGCACTTTCTGAAGCGCGCTCGGGAATCTCGATGACGCCGTAAGAACACCGACTGCGCTCAGAACTCCCGCCCAACGTTTTGTTTCGCCCGTGCGTAGTGCGACGACGAACCCCCAGTACATATTCAAGCACCACCCGCGAGCATAAAGGCGGATCGCTAGTTACGTCGCGGCATGTTGCTAGCGATAGATGTCGCGCCTGTGTCCGACCTTCAAGACCACGATCACTACGCGATAGTCGTCGACATCGTAGATGATGCGGTACATGCCGACGCGAACGCGGAACGTATTGGAATGGCCTTCAAGCTTTCGGCATCCGGTCGGGCGGGCGTTGGTTTCGAGCCGTTGAATGGCTTGAAGAACCCGCACTGCCTCCCTGCGAGGGAGAGCCTCTAGCTGCTTCTCGGCGGTGCGGGAAATCTCAATGCTATGTTTGACCACTGAGCTTGAGCTTCTTCACGACTGCCGCCAGTGGCTTCGTACGTTCAGAACGAATACGCTGAATGTCTTCGATGTCTTCGAGTTCTTCCAGCTTGTCGATGAGTGCTTGTTCGACGAAATGCTGTAGCTTGAGCCCTCTTGAATCGCAGGCCTTCTCAACTGCCTTCTTCACCTTCGTGCTCACTCGTGTTGCAAACTGCACGGTTGTCATTTCTTGAAGGTGTAGCATTTGCTAGCAAATGCAAGCACGCGCATTTTGTCGTGGTCCTTGGCGCACTTCACAGGCCGAACTTTTCGCTTGCCATCCAGGAAGCGGAGTCGATTCGGGCAAGCCAGGTTGTGACTCGTTATTGCAAGGCGTGCGATTCCGAATCGGAAGGCACACGCGCCGTCACCTAACCAAAACCTTCGTCGACGCCGTAGTGATTCTAGGAGTACGTGTTGACGGTCCACGCGCCGATGCGTTCTTGCGCAGGCAATACACCGGCGCCTCGCTCGAGTGCGCGATGGCAGTCTGGCGGGGGGGCTCGCAATCCAGGAATGCTTGACCCGGCACAATGGCGTCCGGACTTGCGCCGTGAAGTCGCATTACGTTCGCGCTGAACATTGTGCGGGCCTCAAAGTGCATGCGGTGCTTCCCTTCAGACTCACGCAGTCATTCTCGTAACGCTTCGCGTTAACAGCAGCGTTGCTTAATCGCTCCAAACCCGCCGTCTCCGACGTTCTTCACGCTACTCATACGGCGCGCGTTCGATCTCGATCTCGGTCGGTTGGCCATCGCGCTCAACTGTGAGCGTGACGCGCGAGCCGACGGGGCCCCGCAAGCGCTCGACGACTTCTTGTTGCGACATGCCTTGGATGGTTTCGTGATCGATCATGGTCACGTGATCGTTCGCACGTAGGCCGGCACGCGCTGCGGCTCCCGCGGGAACTTCCACCACACGCAATCCGCGCGTGTCCGACCATGCGAGACGCGCGTGAATGCCGCCGACCCAACCGCCACCGCAGGCACTCAGCAATACGACGGCGAGAATAATTCCACGCATCAAAGATCTCCGTTGGCAGCGTCAGCTAGGCCCGCGTCTAGTTGCGATGCATCCAAACTTGCGTCGATGCTCGCATGCACTGCGGGCACGCGCACGCGAATCACGCGCCGCGCCAACGTAAGGGCGTCGCCGCGAATCGTGACGGTGATGCGAAAGCTTTGGTCGTAGTCCGTGGGCTCGATGAGCGAGTTGGTCAAAAGCGCGTCGAAATGCATGGCCGTGCCGGTCGGCACTTCGGTGAAGGTGTCCAAGATCCCGTCGTCGCTGGGCCGACGGTCCGCGCGTTCCGGCGCATCGAAGCCCGATGGCGGCGTCGCAGATACCGCCTCAACTGTCGTCACAAAATGAAAGGGGTCGTCCGTCGCTACGCCAAACGCCTCGTGGATTCGAACCGTGTCGAGCAGGCGAATGATGGCGTCGACCAAGCTGCTCGACAAACCGGTCCCGTCGCCGGCGACGTCGAACACCAACGGGCATACGCCACTCACGGGCAAACGAGCTCGACCGCCGATGCCGGTTCCGCACGCGTCGTCGACGGGATCTTGCACGGCGCCTGTGCCGATTGCGACCTCCTCCAAGTAACCACGCCCGTCGTCGCCACTCGCAATGCCGACGACGTAGATTCCTTCCGCTCGCAGCGCGTCGATTGCATTCGTGAGGGAGTGCGTTCCGATGTAGCTCCCCGCGTAGTCTTCGGGCGTGTGCGTAGGCGCGTCGGTTACGTGCACGACTACCGCGAGAGCGCCGTCACGAAATCCGACGCCCGCACGTGTGCCTCCGCCAGACGCGGGCACTCCACTCCATGGAGATATCAGTGCGCCCGAAAAGCCTTCGCCGGTTGCGATCTGATAAAGCGCTTCAGCTCCCGCCTCGGGACCATCACCGCCACTACCAAGCGGCATATCAAGGCTTGCGACCGCACTGTCGACACGCGCAAGCGAAGTCGTGATTGCGGTCACCAACTTGAACGGTCGATCGCTCGACTCGCCAAATGGCAAACGCGGGAAATCTTCCATGCGCGAAACGCCAACTGCGACGTCGTCCACCCGACGACGTAATGCGGGGACGATGCTCGCGGTCAGGTCGCGTTTCAGCGTCTCGATTTCGTCGCGAAAGCTGCCCGTCGTATCTATGGAGAAGTGCACGTCGAGTAGGGCGAGGTCCGATTGCGCTTCGAGTGTGACCCGTGCGGACTCTCCATATGGAAGAACGACTTCGAGGTCCGCGGGTGGCAAGATCGGCCCTCCATCCTCACGCATGCCGAAATCCGGCCCGTGCGGACCCGCTTCCAGGTTGGCGTCAACTCGGGGCCCGGAGTCGGCGGCTGGCAGGCTTGGGAAGGGCTCTAATGCGCAGCCTGTCGCAAGGAAAAGCACGATAACTGGGAATCGGTGCCAAGCGATCATGCGGCCTTAGGGTCGCATAGGACGTATGGTGTAACCAGGCCAAGGCAAACGCTGATTGACAGGGTATAGGCGAAAGGTACCATCAAGTCGGCGTTTTCCTCTTTCTGAACGGATCTCTAGGACCCCGCGAGATGTACAAACTCGTCATCTCCGACGATGAAGGAAAAAACACGGTCGTTCCGCTCGTCCGCGACGAGATCACGATCGGTCGTAAGGAGGGGAATACCATCCGCCTGACGGAGAGGAACGTCTCGCGCAAGCACGCGCGCATTAGCCGTTCGAACGGTGCCTACATCGTCGAGGACCTGAGCTCGTACAACGGCATCCGCCTCAACGGTCGCCGCATCGACAGTCAGGCAGAGCTTCACTCTGGTGACCAGCTCGTCATCGGCGATTACGTTCTTGCGCTTCAGCAGGAAGAGACAGCGCAGGCCATGACTGCGCCCGCCGTGCAAGCGCCGCCGCTGGTCACGACGCGCACCTCACCTGAACCCGTGCCTCTCGAGATCGAAGACACGGCGCTGACCAACATCATGGCGCCAAAGGCGGAGCCAAGGCCCCCGGCGCGCCTGGTCCTTATTTATCCGCCGCCCATCGGCGCGGAGTTCGCGTTGTCGTCCGCGCGCTTGCGCATTGGTCGCGCTGAGCATCTGGATATTTGCATCAATCACCGTTCCATCAGTCGCGAACACGCGGAGCTCGTGCAGCAGGGCGACAGCTACCGCGTAATCGACTTGGCGAGCGCCAACGGCGTGCGCGTGAACGGTGACGATGTGCAAAACGCAATCGTGAGCCCGGGCGATGTGCTCGAGCTTGGCCAAGTGCGTTTGAAGTTCATCCCCGAGGGCGAGGCCTACCGCGCAGAGGACGATCCTGCTGCGAAAATCGCGTCGACAACTGGCAAAACCTCGGGCTCAAAAGCCACCGTATGGCTTGCGGGCGGCATCATCGCGGCCGCGTTGGGCTATGCGATTTACGTCGCAACAGGCGCGGGGTCGTCGAGTCCTTCGGAAGAAGACGAGGCGACGTCGACGATTGACACCGCCACCGCGGCGATTGACACCGAGCACTCCCCTCGCAATGTCGACCCTGTCACCCCGCCGGCTCATGCAGCGGCGGCCGCGCCCGACAATGCCGAGGACGCGTTCAACGTTGCGCTTAGCGCGTGCCAATCTGAGCTTGCCAGTTCGGAGTTTGCGGCTGCCGCTGCGCACGCAGCAACGGCGCTGCAAGTGCGACCGAGCGATGCGTCGGCCAATCGATGTTTGCAAACAGCAACCGCTGGAGTGACCGATCAGCAGACCTTCGAACGGGGCCGCACGAGCCTCGTATCCGGCGATGTGGATGGAGCCCACGCCGCGTTCAGTGCGTTGAGCGAAGGAAGCGTGTTTCGCGCGCGGCCTGAGTTTGCGGACGCTGCGCGACGCTTCGAAGAAACGCACACGCGTCTCGCTGTGAACGATGCTCGAACACCCCGGGCGCCCGCGACGCCACGCGCGCCGGCTACTCCCCGTGCCCCCGCGAATCCGCGAACAGCTGCGCAGTCGAACGCGCGTCCGCCGCGCACACCCGTCGCCGCGCAGGCGAGTAACGTCCCGGCGAATCCCTACGACGAGAGCGCGGCCCCCACGGCGTCGCGTCTAGAGCTCGCCCGCCAGTGCGCCGTGCAGGGCGACAATCAGTGCGTTGTCGAGCAGCTCGCAAACCACGCGCGAAGCGAAACCGAGATGGCGCTGCTTATCGAGACCTACCGTCAGATGGGCAACAACAACGCTGCCATCCCGCTTATGCGTCGCTACACCGAGCGGTTCCCGACCACGCAGCGCGCGCGGCAGTATCAGCAAGTTCTCGTCCACTACGGTCAATAACGCACCGCGTAGCAACGCGACTGCGCACGTTCTTACTCAGGCGAGGGAGTCACAGGTGTGATTCCGCGACCACAGGTGCCGCTAAGTTGCGCCCACGATTTGCGTCCAGTGACAATGGCGAACGCATCCGCGCGCTGGCATGCAACGTGCTGCAGCCGAGGACAGTAGTTCACTTAGGGAGGCCAATTTGAAACGCCATAGAATGTTTGCTGTCTCGTTGATGAGCATTATCGCCGCTGGCTGCAGCAACTCGAACACGGGCGGGGATGATCCCATTCCTCTCACCGAAATCGAGAACGCGATCGTTTCCGCAACGTGCCACCAACTCTTCACCTGCGAGCAGACGAGCGACGACACGCGCGTGATCAAATTCCTCCTCGACACCGAAAGCGATTGTGTGTCGCGATTCGGCGACCAGATTTCCGAAGGCGACATTCAAAGCCAAATTGAACGCGTGAACTCCGGCGTGCTCACCTACGACGCCGCCAAGGCGCGCGAATGCGTGAACGCGCTAGGCTGCAACCTCGTTACCGGCGGCGCTCCAGAACCACTCGCATGCCGTCAGGTATTCGGTGGAACCGTCGCAGCGGGCGGCGCCTGCAACGGGCACGACGAGTGCGCGGGCGCCGATATGCACTGTGCATCCGAAGTTGCGCGTACGTGTCCAGGTGAGTGCGAAGCGGCAATCGCGCAAGGCGCAAACTGCAACGACGACCGTGACTGCTCCACGCTCAGCGGAACGATTTCGCCCGTATGCGACTTCACCGGTACGAGCGGCAATGGCGTGTGTAAGAGCGGCGTCGCGGCGGTTGTCGCGGCGGATGCGGCGTGCGGCCGTATCAGCTCTGCAACAAGCGTCACCTTTGCGAATTGCGGAACCGGCCTCTTTTGCGATCGCACGGGAAGCACTGATGGCAACGGCATTTGTCACGCGCTTGTCGCCACCGGCGCAGCGTGCGAACGCACCGAAGCGTGCGCGAGCGACCAAGGCTGTTTCAACAATGTGTGCGCAGCGCCGCCGATCGCAAATAGCGTGGGCGACGCATGTACAAACAACGATGCGGGACCCTACTGCAATCCCTTCCAGCGCTTGCGCTGCGGCGAAGCGAGTACCTGCGTTGCAGTAGCGGGCACTGGCGTCGCAGGCGACGAGTGCACCACCGGCGACTTCGGCATCGAGTGCGTTTCGTCGGCGTATTGCGAAGGCGACGCGACGGGCTCGGCCGCGCACTGCATTGCGCGCAAGGCGAACGGCGAGGCGTGCGGCAACGACCGCCATTGCACGAGCGACCACTGCGACTTCACCGGTGGCAACCCCGGCCTCTGTGCGGCAGCCGTCGCGAACACCTGTCATCTCTAGTCAAACAACGTAGCCAATGCAAAAGGCGGCCGGCGAAAGCTGGCTGCCTTTTTCTTTTGCGTGCGTTGATCAGTGGACGATGGTTGGATCGTGCGGTAGCGAGGCGGGTCTTGGCTCAGGCGGCGCCGGCGTCTGAGGCGCGCCGACATGGCGTCGACCCCGATTCTTTGTTTGCGGCCGCGCGCCGCTCCGCGCTTCCGTCGATTGCGATGGTTCTGCCTGCGCCGGTTGACCGGTCGTTGTTGGCGCGGGGACTGCACTGGCCGCCGCGTTGGAATTCGGCGCCGCTGTCGCTCCGACCTGAGGAGGGGCAGGAGCGGTTGACGACACATCTGTCCGCACGGCGCTCGGGCTCTCGTCTGTATTGCGAAACATTAGCGCCCAGACGAGAGCGCCTACCGCGATTACAAGTGCGGTCGCCGACGCGCCGATGATGATGCGTCGCGATCGAAGCTTGGTGGAGGTGGGATCGGTATCGGCGAACTCGTCGATGGACATCGCGGCAGAATTGCGGGTACGCGCATAGCCGATCGCAACGTTCCTTCCTGTTGCGTCGGGCCGCACCTTGCCCGTGTCGTCGCGGCGCATGCTCATCGGAACGACGCTGCGCAGAGCACTGGCGTCGCTCGTCTCGGCGTAGCCAAGCACGCGGCTGAAAGACGCTCGCACTGCGGAACCTGCAAACGGCAAAATCGCCGACGCGAATTCGAGCGCGGTATCAAAGCGCAATGAAGCTTCAGTACGCATAGCAATGCGCACAATGGTGGCGAGCTCCATCGGGATGTCGGGCATGATTTCCTCGAGCGGCGCGCATTCGCCGTCGCAAATCTTTCGAACCAGCATGATCAACGAGTCGCCATCGTATGGCCTGCGCGCCGATAGCATTTCGTAAAGCACGATCCCCATCGAGTACACGTCCGTGCGCGCATCGACTCGCTTCGAGTCATTCGCTTGCTCGGGGGACATATAGTAAGGGGTTCCGACAAACGATGCGCTCTGAGTCAGGTTCGCATCGTCGTTCGAGAGCTTGGAGATGCCGAAATCGAGAAGCATCGGCGTGATCTTCCCGTCGCGTCCGAGCGTCAGGAAGATGTTCTCCGGCTTGATGTCGCGGTGCACGATGCCCTCGTCGTGGGCCGCTTGAAGTGCGACCAGAATTGGCACGGCGATGTTCGCCGCTTCTTTGACAGAAATGGCACCCTCGGTCGCAATCCGACTGGCGAGCGACTGCCCCTCCAAATAGTCCATCACGAGATAGGGCACGCCGTCGGCAATACCTACGTCTGCGACGTCGACGACATTTGGATGGCGGATACGTGCGGCCGCTCGTCCCTCGCGCACGAACCGCGTGACCATGTCCGCGTCGATGGCGTACTCTGGCTTCAACGTCTTGAGTGCAACCCGCTTCGCCAGCGTCTTGTGCGTGGCTTCCCAGACTGCGCCGACGCCGCCCTCACCGATCATTCGGACGATGGTGTAGTTGCCCAGAACCGTCCCGGCTTGCAGACCGCCAAAACGCTTGATCTGCGACGCGCTTGCTGCGAGCGGGTCTAGCTGGTCATTTTCGAAATCGGCGGACATCGGGGGGACGGTCTGTAAGGAAGGATCAGGCATACGGCGGGGCCAGTCAAAGAGCTTTTCGTGCTTTCATCCGCCCGATATGTCCTGATTTGACAGGGGAAAATGCTTCGTGTTACTCGAACCACTGCTTTTTCGCCGGTTTCTGGAGGAGTCGCGTGAATTTTCGCTGGGTCGCCCGGACATGGGCTCGATGGTCGCTAGTCGCAGCGTCGGCATTCGTTCTGATGACGCTCGCGTCGTCTTTACTACTGACGACGCTCGCGTCGTCGGGCGCACACGCGCAAACCCTAAGCGCCGGTGGCGGCATGGATTTGCATCTCTTCCGTCCCGCGGTGGACTCGAAGGGCTTGCTTACGCTGAACGGCACCGACGTCCTCGGCGCGAACGAGTTCAGCTTTGGTCTCATCTTGGACGGCGGCTTCGGCCTTCTTCCCCACGACGGTTTCACGAACAACGCTGGCGTCGCTGCCGCCGGAGCTGAACGCCACAGCAACATCGTTGACCAGTTCTTCACCGGCACACTTCACTTCAACTACGGCATCGCGAACCGCCTCATCGTCGGTATTCAGATTCCCGTGCAGGTCGTTAGCGGCTCCAACATCACGGTGCCAGGCGCGATCAATGATCGCACGAATCCATCTGGCTTAGATTTCCAAGGCTTCGGCAACATCACGTTGCACAGCAAAATTCGCCTGCTTCGCGCTGACCGCGACGCGATTGGCCTCGCCGCATTGTTGAGCATCGAGTTGCCCACCGGCGATTCGCGCTTCTTCGCCGGCGAACCTGGCCTTGCGTTGTGGCCGGCACTCGCTGCGGAATGGCGCCCCGTCCGCGCGATCCGCGTGGCCTTGAACCTGGGCGCACGGCTTCATTTCGGCGACAACGCGACGGTTCCCGTTGGCGGCCGCACCGTGCCCATGGGTTCCAACGCGATCAACCCGACCTTTGGAATGGGCATCGCGGGCCAGATGGGAAATCCCGGCACCTCGCTTACGTACGGCCATCTCCTTACATTCGGCGCTGGCGTGAGCTTCCGCCTCGCCCCCGCGATTGACCTCGTCGGCGAAATCTACGGCAACCAGATCATGAGCGAGTTCGGCACCGAGCACGCTCTTAGCGTTGAAGCCATCGGCGGTCTCAAGATCTTCGTCGAGCGAAACAGTTACCTCGTCATCGGCGGCGGCGCAGGCTTCCTCGGTGGCTGGGACGCGGCGGATGCACGCGCGATGCTCGGCTTCATCTTCGAGCCTTCGATCGGCGACCGCGACGGCGACGGCTTCAAGGACGACGTCGATCAGTGTCCGGATGAGCCGGAAGACTTCGACAACTACTCCGACGACGACGGCTGCCCGGAGCCCGACAACGACCGCGATGGCATCCTCGATGTCGACGACGAGTGTCCCCTCGTTCCCGAAGACCGCGACGGCGATGCCGACGAAGACGGTTGTCCGGAAGGCAACGAAGGCGACCGCGATGGTGACGGCATCCTCGACAACGTCGACGAGTGTCCGGACGATCCCGAAGACCGAGACGGCTTCCAAGATGAAGAGGGCTGCCCGGATCCGGACAACGATCAGGACACCATCCTCGACGTTGACGACCTTTGCCCGAACGACCCCGAAGACCGGGACGGTTTCGAAGACGAGAATGGCTGCCCGGATCCGGATAACGATCAAGACCGCATCCTCGATCCGCAGGATAGCTGCCCGAACAACCCGGAAACCTACAACGGCTTCCAGGACGCAGACGGCTGCCCCGATCGCGGAACGGTTGTCATCGAAGACAACTCCATCGTCATTCTCGAGAAGATCCTTTTCGAGACCGACAGCGCTGTCATCCAACAGGGCAGCTATCCGATCGTCGAAGCAGTTGCAGCGACGCTCAATGGCAACCCGCAAATCGCACTTATCGAAATCCAAGGCCACGCCGATGAACGCTCGTCCGACGAGTACAACATTCGCCTGACCCGCGACCGCGCGGCCTCGGTTCTCGAAGCCCTCGTTCAGCGCGGCGTCAACCGCAGCCGCATGCGCAGCGGCGGTTACGGTGAACGCTGCCCGGTCAACCCGCAACACAATGAAGTTGCTTGGGATGCCAACCGCCGAGTCGAGTTCAAGATCATCCGCACGACGGACGGTGAGACAGGCGTTGAAGTTGCCTGCCCCGCTGGCCGCGAGCTCATTCCCCGCTGATCAATTCCCTTTAGAACCAAGGTAAGCTGAACACGTCATGCCCCAAGCGAAGTTCATGGAAGTCGTGCGTGACGGACTTACTTCACTTCCGCAGGACATGAAGGCGCTGATGCGCGTCGTGGAAGATCCGGACATCGACGACGACAGCCGGATCGACGCTGCGGGGGCGATACTCCATTTGCTCTCGGGACAGAATGCGATTCCGGGTCTGCGCGGAACGATTGGCTACATCGACGATATCATCGTGATGCTGCTCGTCATCGAACGTGCACACGCGCGCTCGCCCGAAGCGATGACCAAGCACGAAGATGAAAGCTCCTCGCTGTTCGGTCGTTGGAAGGACAACTGTGCTGCGATGCGCGCGTACCTCGGGGACCTCGTGAAGGTCATGGAGCGCGCCGCGGATTCGGTGAAGACGCTTTCGCTGCAAGGCCACACAGCCAATCAGTGCGTTCAAGACGTCAACTCGACCGATTGGCTCTACGAATCGATCATCGCCGAGCTCGTGCGTCTGGATTTGTCGGAAGCGGAAATCAGTCGCGCCGTGAAATCCGTCGATCAGATCCTCCCGCCGCTCCGGCAACGAGCCTTCGTCAAGTAGACGTCGCTCGCTGACGCCTAAGCGCAACGCCGAGCTAGACCGGCTACGTCGTCGAGACTGAGGCGGCGGGCGTTTGGTGCAGGCGTGTCGCGGTGAGAAATAGGGGCCACGCGAAAAGCGGGAGCGCGCGCAAAAGGATCATTGCGTTCGCGATTTGCACGGCGTGCAACGTCGATGCGTAGAATGCCGCTGTACAGAGTCCGGCGAAGAAGAGCGCGCCGGTTAGGGTCGTGAGGTCCATGAGCGACGATAGGCTTAGATGTGTGCGCAGGCGGGTGCGCTCTAGCAAGGGCTCGTCGCTGCGTACGAGTCCGAGCAGCACTACGGCCATCAAGCTGACGGCGGGGACGAGCGCGTTCACGCGGTCAGAGATCGACGCACTCGTCAGCGCCGCGACGAGGAAGAGACCTCGGAGAAGAGCCGGCATTTTCACAATCGCTCGCACGTTTGCGTAGTTTCGAACGGTCAGACGCTCTTTCGCGACGCAGAGAAGCACGAGCAACAAACCAAGGCCCAAGCGAAACGGCCACGACGGTAGCTCCTCGTGGTGCGTGCCCGCGCGCGCTTGGCGCGTACTTCCCAGAGACGCATCCATTGCCGCTTGAGGCGTGTCGATTTCAACAGCCCACGGCGTCGTGCGCGGAAGGTGCACGCGACGATAGGTGAGTGTGGTTTTGCCGTGCTCGAACGTGCGCTGCACCGTGGCCACGTCGCGCTCTTCGTCATCGGTGTACACGTCCTCGGCGCGGCCGGGAACACTGACAGCGAGAGTTACGCCATCGAGGCCGGTTTGCCATGCCGGCAAGGTCCACCGAACGCGAATGCTCTGGCCTTCATTGCTCGGCGCCGTCGCGCGATGCGCGAGTACCGTGCGGTAGTGAAAACCAATCTCGCATATGCCGCGTCGCGGAGCGTTGCGCCGCTCAAATGAAACTCGCACCCGGCCTTCTGAGACGCGGGTGACGGCGGGCGTGTAGCCGACGCCCGCTTCGTCGGTTGCCCAAGGTGTACCTTGGCCATCGAGGTCGAGATCAGGATCCAATCCGTCGACTTCGAAGTCCGTGAGCCAGCCGCCGTGCACGCGAACCTTGGCCACCAAAGTCACGTGCGCGACGGCGTGCCTATCGATGTCGACAACGGCGCGAACCGTTTGCACGCTCGCGTCAGTCCAGGCGTAGGCCGATGTAGGCGCCGCCAAAGACAAAAGAACGCCCATGAGGGCTATCGGCCAAGACCGTTGCACTGGTGGCGAGCCTATCAAAGGCCCTGGAACCACTGAAATTTCCAGCAGCTACGCGGGGGGGCGTGCCTTAGGTGCGGGACGCAGCGCGAAGCGCCGCTTCGAATGCGAGCAGCTGCGTTTCGATCCGGGCATCGATGTCTCCCAGATTGCTCCGAACCACGCAGTCGCCCCGCGCGAGCGCTTCATCTTCCTCGACCTCAAAGGGAAGTGGGCGGCCTCCGCGCGCTCCGATACTTTCAGCCTCCGCGCGCACGATTCCAACGTCGGCGGGGTTTAACACGACGACCAACTCGCGCGCGCGCTTGACCTTCTTGATTGCCTCACTCACCACGTGCGCGACGCGCGCAGGCCTCTCTGCGAGCTCGTCGCCGATCACGCGTTTCGCAACCTCAACGACCAACGTTTGCAGCTGCCCGGCGAGATCGACCGTGGCGCGCTCGCGAGCAGCTTGCGCTTCGATAAGCAGTTTAATAGCTCTCGCCTCAGCGGTGAGCTCACCTGCGCGCACGATGCGCGATCCCTCGACGCTTTTCCCTCGAACAATGCGGCCCATTATTTTTCCCCGACAAGGGCGCGAAGCGTGCGGCGCACGCCTTCGTCCGCAGTGAAGCCGCGACGCATCGGCGTGGTGGGTCGATTCAAGATCGCGTTTCGCGGGACTTCGCCTTCGATCCACGGAAAGACTCGGGGGTCGTCCGCGCGATTTCCATCGACGCGCCCCTTGAGTAGCGCGGCTGTCTCGCGTGCCCATGCAGCGCGCGCGTCTTTGCTTGCCAAGAGCGTTGCCTCGAGGGCAGCGCGACCGCCTGTGGCAAGCGCGCTCATCACTTGTGCCAGATCCGGGTCGTGCATCAGCAAAGCGCCCAGAACAAACCCTTTTCGCATGTGTTCGGACTCGAACATGGTTCGTATGGTACGCGAAAATCCTCGCTGTATACTGCCCTCGTGCGTTTCACCTTTCGAAGCCTAGTCGTGCTCGGCGCGCTGTGCGTAAACGGCTTCGCGAGCGAGGCGTTAGCGCAGGACGATGCCGGATGTCCGACGGTCACCGAGCCACGCGGGCCGGTGGAAATCTTTCCTGCGTCGGGTGCGACGGCCGTTGCGCTCGATGCCCCCATCCGTGTTCGCTACAGCGCCGGATTTTTCGCAAGCAACCCAGACGCGCCGAGCTCGCTCATCAGCGTCACGAACTCGGACACGGGCCAGAGCGTGCCGGGCACCGTGACCGTGCTCGGTGATACGCTCGTGTTCCGTCCGGACGGAGGCTTTCCGCCGAGCAGCCTCTTCGACGGCGTCGCGCGCGGCATCGACGTGGACGTGAGTCTCTCCTTCCTTACCGGCGCGGCAACCGACATCACGCCGCCGAGTGCGCCAGCGTTTCAAGAGATTGTGGCGGATGAAGTCGCCGCCACCTGCGAGACGGTGGCAGGCTACCGCATTGATGTCAGCTTTACGCCGTCGACGGACGTAGATGGCGCTCGCGGTGATATCGAATACCTTCTCTTCATGACGCGCGCACCCCGCTTGGCGGTGCCAGAGCTCGTAGCCCGCACCCGCAACTTCGCAGGCGACTCGATAACGATGTCGTTTGTGCTCGAAAGCGAGCGCGCGACTGGAGCCATCTGCCTCGCGCTGAACGCCGTCGACGGAGTCGGTCACGTTGTCTCGTCGAGCGAGAATTGCAGTGATCCCATTCAGGGCAACTTCTTCGATTCGCTGTGCAGCGCGAGCATTGCGCGCCCGTCATCGCCATCACTGTACGCAGCGATCCCGCTGATCGCTGCGCTCGTAATCACGATGCGTCGTCGTCGCGCGAAGCGCGTCCGCTAGCACGCGTCTGCACGGTTCGGGAGCTCAGGTCGCCGACGTGCAGAGCCCTGATTCGGAGTTGCAGGTGCGTCCGGCCGAGCAGCTTGTCTCGCCGCACGCGGGCCGACACGCGCCCGCGGTCTCGCCCTCGACAAGAGCTTCGCAGGCGTAGCCCGAGCGGCACGGAAGAGGTGCGCTCGCAGAGCAGCTCGGTACGCAAACGCCGAGCGACGGATCACGCAGATTGCCGGGCACACACACAGACGCGCCAGGGCACGGTTCGCTGCCACCCTCGCTGCTCAATCGACAACCGGAAGCGACGCACATGCCGCTTGGGTAACCGTCGAAGGATTCGGTCTCGCAAAGGCCGCCCACGCAATCGTCGGTCGCTGTGCACGGGCCGCCGAACGTGTCGGTGTCGAGCGGGGGTTGGCACAAGCCAGTCCCGTTGTTGCAGACCCACCCTCGGCGCGAAGCGTTTTGGCAATCGGCGTCAGCGTCGCATCCGGGAACGCAGCCCTTGGGGCTCTCGGCGTTTGCGGGGTCGCTGGGCGCGCACGTGTACTCAGCGCGGCAGTCGGCCGAGGTTGCGCATGGCTCCAAACAATAGGTCGATGATCCCGTGCGGTTGGTTGTGCACACGCCGCTGCCCGGGCAGCCGTCGGCTTCGTCCGCGACGCCGGGAGTGCAGCCGAGGTAAGTGCAGTATGAGCGCGGAAATCCGCTCGACGTTTCGCGCAGGCACTCGCCGCCCGTGCATGCCGTAGCCGACATGGAGCATGCGATCCCAAGCTCAGCCGGATTGAAGGGAGGCGCGCAAGTCCCGGCAATCGTGTTGCAGACATTGCCAACAATCGTGCAGTCGGCGTTCGTTGTGCAGCCCGCCGAACAGTACTTGCGGTCCGGGAAAGCGTCATCGCCCACGCAGCGATAGCCCGTGCGGCAATCCGTATCCAACGCGCATCCATCGAAGCATATGCCCTGGCCGCCACCATCAAGGCAAACGCCGTCGCCATCGCAGCCACTGCCATCCGTCAAGCTGCAGCGTTGTCCAATGCATGCGCCACCTGGATAGCCGTAGAAATCTTCGCTGGCGCAAAAGCCACCGCTCGCACAATCCGAGTCGGCTTCGCACGCGGTGCCGAGCGCTGCGCCCGGCGTGAAACAACCGCCGGCGCCACCGTTGCCGCCCAGTGGATCACACTCGCCGCCTGGGCAGTCTGTAGAATCGGTGCATCCTTCCAAACACACGGCGCCCGCTTCAATGGAACAACCGTAACCTTCACGACACTGACGCGGGGTCGCGCCGGCCGTGCAGCTGTCCAAGCAGAGAGACTGGTTGAAGCCGACCTGTACGCATGCTGAACCAGTCGGGCAGGTATCGGCTGTGCTGCAATCACGCGAGCAGTAGCCACCGGCAAAATCGGCAATGCACACGTTGCCTGTGGCGCAGTCGGTGGAGTCGCTGCAGGGTGCGCCGATCGCACCTTCTGTTGGCGGAGCGCTGGCATCGTTGCCCAGGTCCGTACCGGTGTCCGGCCCAAGATCGGGGAAGTCGGCGTCAAACCTAATCTCGGATCCCATATCGGGTTCGTCGGAGTGTGACGAGCTGCACGCGGAAACGATAAGAGCTGCAAATGAGACCGCAAGAACGGTAAGAATGAGACTGCGCATGGTCATGTCCTCGTGCCCCCGAGTGGCGGCTAACCATAGAAGCTCGGCAGAGTTCGTCAACCAATGAAATGGGTCTCACCGAAATCGGCGTTCGACGCGGAAATGCCTGCACAAAGCGGCGTTGACGCGTCTTCCACCCGCGTAGTACGACCCTTGTCAACTTATGGCTCCGACCGACGGCTTTCCCTTCTGGCCTGTCACTGATGTTGGCCGCGTGCGCAACGTCAACGAAGACAGTTTCCTCGTCGACAAGAAGCTTAACCTCTTTGTTGTGTGCGACGGCATGGGCGGGCACGCGGCAGGCGAGGTCGCTAGCCAACTAGCCGCACGCTACTTCCGGGAAGCGGTGGTTGCCTCGCGCGAGATGATCGACGACTTCGAGCGGGGCACAGGGTCGGTGAAGCGGGAAGACATTTTGCAGATGCTGCAGCGCGCGGTTCAGGAAGCCTGCGAGAAGGTCCACGCCGAAGGTCAGAATGACGACACCAAGCGCGGCATGGGAACGACGCTTACAGCGCTTCTCGTGGTCGGCTCGCGAGGCTTTCTCGCCCACGTTGGCGATTCGCGCCTCTACCTCGTACGCGAGGGACAAGTGCATCACTTCGTCGAGGACCATTCGCTCATCAACGAGCTGCTCAAGCGTGGACGCCTCACCAAAGAGCAAATCGACAAAGTTCAGTACAAGAACGCCGTCACCCGCGCAGTCGGCGTGTACGAGAGCGTTGAAGCCGACACCTTGGATTTCGACGTTCTTGGCGGCGACCGCTATTTGCTCTGCTCCGATGGAATGCACGGGTACTTCAAGACGGGCGAGCTCGCGCAATATTTTGTGGCCGCGCCAGACGAAACCATCGCGCAAACGCTCGTCGATCTCTCCAATGATCGCGGGGGCAAAGACAACATCACCGTGCTCCTGGTGCGTATCCCCGACGCCGATGCGGGCGTTGATATGCTCGCCCGCGAGGTCAATCTCAAGATCGACGCCTTGGCGAAGATGCCGTTCTTCCGCTTCCTCGCCTACCAAGAGTTGGTCCGTGTACTCAACATGACCGAGGTTCGCACCTATCAAATCGGCGATGAGATTGTGAAGCAGGGCCAAGAAGGCGACGAGCTCTTCATTGTGCTGACCGGCCAAGTGCGCGTGCACACCGGCGACGCGATTATCACTCGGCTCGGCGCGGGCCAACACTTCGGCGAGATGGCGATGGTCGACAAGGCGCCACGTAGCGCCAGCGTCAGCGCGGATGATCCAACGAAGCTATTGGTAATTCGCCGTCGCGACTTCTACGAAATTATCCGCAAGGATCCGCCGGTCGCCGTGAAGCTCTTGTGGAGCTTCGTGGGCGTGCTCACCGAACGCTTGCGCAATACGTCGCGCGAGCTCGGCGAGGCGCGTGAACAAGCGGCGCTCGAAGACATCACGGATGAGATCTTTCCGATCGAGGTTCCGTGACGCGCGCGCTGGGCTGCATCGTCGCCGTCGTGATGGTGATGGGATGTACCGAACGAAGCACCGATCAGGATCCTCCACGGCGAGCGCAAGTCTCGTCCGCCAAACGCGACGCGAAACGACCTCCGATCGTCGGTGAGCGTGAGATCGCAACCGCGCGCGACCGTTTGCATCCCGCGCCGGAGCCACGGGAACCGCGGGTTTTTAGCGTCGTCGGGACAGTTCGACGGCTGGATGGCGGCGTGGCCATTGCGGCGCGCGACACCTTACCCGCGATGCAATGGATTGAGACGGGCGCTGACGGGCACATTGTGTTCGATTTTCCTCAAGATGGGCGAGTTGAGATCGAGCCTCAAACGCGCTTCGCCGTTGGCGAAGACAGGCCCATGCAGATTCTGCTCGCGTCCGGTGCCGTCCACGCAGTGCTTGTGCCCATTGGCAACGCTCCTCGGTCGCCGATGCGCATCGCGACGCCTAGCTCAACGTCCGAGATTACCGGATCGGGTGACATCTTCGTTCGCACGTCGCCCGACGGGGCGGACACTACGACGGTAGTGCTGCTGGGTGAAATCTCGATGCACACCGGTACGCGCGAGGCCACTGAGCGTCCCGCCATTACGCGCGTGCACGCGGGCCAAAGCTACGCCAGCGGGTCGCATCATCGCGTTGCGTTGAGCGGCACGCTGACCGGCTTGCCTCAAGGTGAAGTGCAGGAGAGCGGGCAGGTCACGCTCGCCGCGTTGCGGGCGGCACGCTCGCGCGTGCGCAACATGTGCGAGGCCACGCGTGATGTTGCCTCCGTATCGACGGTTGCAGCGACCCAGCTCGAAGAAGCGCTCACCATGGCCGAATCCAATCTCGCGCTGCAGCGCACGCTCGACGAGTCGCACCAAGGTCTCAGTCGTCGTGATCCGCGCCGAGCCATGGGCATGATGGGACAGATTGCCGGGCAGGCGCAGCGTGTCGCGCGCGACCGCCAGTACGTGCTCAGTCTTTGGGAAGAAATCAGCGCCTACGGTGGCTGCGCGCCACTGGGGTGGCAAGCGCGCTTTCTTCCCTTGCGCGAGCGCGTTCGCACAATCATCGGCTCTGACTAAAACCGGTAAGCTGCGATTGCTTGCTCGATTTGGGGCTGCGTTGTGGTGAAGAGATCCTGCTTGCCGCCCGCTTCGACGATGAAGACTCGGTCGCCTTCGACGAAGATGTTCAGCCAATAGACGTAGGGCCCGCCAGCTTCGTCGTGTCCGAAGCGAAGTTGCTTGCCGCGTTGTCCGCTCGCGATGCTGATGTCACTCTCTGCGGTGAGGGCGTAGCCACGCGTGTGCTGCATGCGTTGCTTGATCGCCTCGACCCAGAAGGCGAGGGTGCCTTCGTGATCATTGTCGAGCTCGCGTGTTGCGATGACGACGCCTTCGGCGCTCGTCGCGCGTTGCGCGTAGCCCTCTTCGTTCTCGTCGAGGGCGAGAAAGTTTGCGGGCGGCGTTAGATGCGATGCGCTGCCGCATGCAACGAGAAGAAGTACTGCCGCGATCATTGAAGTCTTTTTCATGTCAGTCCTCGTAGGGAAGCGAGAGAAGATGGGTGAGGGTGAGCTCGTCCAGCCACGGCACCGGAAGTCGGAATGTGCCCGGCTGATCCGTGGGCTCGGCATGCGGCTGAAACATCACAGTGATCGTTGAAAATGCGAGACGGTCCCCGAGCAGCTGCATTCGTCCGCGAAGCTGCTCGACGATGAGGGTCACGCGCTCGAGCTCGTGCTCGACCTGCAAAGCCTGCTCGGTCGTGCTGGCTTGCTGCAGAAGCAGTTGCAGCCGGTCACGCATCGCCAGCGCATTCTGCAAGCGAATCGTGAGGTCGCGATACTCGTCGCTTACGTCGAGCGCCTGCACGTTGCGATGAAGTACGTCGCCTACCTGCTCGATGCGCGCGAGGGCGTCGCGGAAGTTTGCTGCAGGAACGCGAACGGTGAGCTGTTGGTCGTTCTGCAGCTGCAAAAAGCCGCCCGCCTCGCGAATGATCTCGATGACCGACTGCTGCGTGCGTTCGACTTCGAAGACCGAAAGATGCACCGTGGCGGTGTAGATGAGCAGTGGACCGTGGTGCGCATCGTCTGTGACGCGTGAGCTGCTATCGGCGCCGGCACGAGCGGTTCCCGCGACGGGCTGCGCAGGCGGCGGCGTCGCATCGGCGTAGCGTTGCCTGGGCGAGCCTTCATTGGAGGAAGCGGAGTCTGCCCCAGCGCTGATCGCTTCGGACTCGTAAGATTCGCCAGTGGCGCTTGGCATGGGAGACGGGGCATCGGGCGGGGGTGAGCTCGCCATGCGTGAGAGGTCGCTGCGCTGCGATCGCACCTCGATGCCGTCGAATTCGAGACGCTGCGAAACTGAACGCATCACGCTCTCATCGTCCGAGTAGACGGCTTCAGAGCTCGCGATGGTCGATCCGTACTGCTGACCGCCGCCGCCGCAGCCGACCACCCAAGCGAGCGCAGCCACTGCACCTAAGTTCCATATCCGCATTCTTCCTCCGATTGCTCGTTCGGAAGGACAAACGCCGCATAGGTCGGAAGCCTTACACTTCGGCTCGTCATGCGGCGCACGCGCGAGAACTGGCTAAGGAAAACGCCTATTTAGGAGCTTTCGGCGGTTGACGGCCTACGCTCATGCGACCTAAACTCGGCGCGCATTCATGCGTTTCTACGGCCTTCTTGCACTGTCTTGCGTCCTCGGTGGCCTTTCGCTGCCTCGTTTGGCGTTCGCCCAGGACGATGCGCTCGTGCTGATGTCGGAGCCCACGAGCTATACGGACGTTGTTGACGCAGCCGACGAGCACGATCCTTTCGATCTGAATCTCAGCATCGGCTTTGCGCGATCGATCACTACCGGCAACATCGCTCGCGAAGTTGCGGGCACTGGCGTCCGGCCGGGGGAGCCGAGCTATTCCAACATCGCGCAACATCGCCGCCTCGCCAACATGTTGATGCTTGGCATGGAGGTCGGCGTGTATCGCGACGTCATGATCTACGCGCGCCTGCCACTTGTGTTGAGCGATGAGCGGTCGCTGCGCGCAGCCAGCTCACCGGGAATGCCCTTGAGCGATCTGCCGTTCAGTGTGCCCTTCAATTCACCGACGCGTTCGGGCATCGACTATCTTGTTTTGGGAGCCGCTTGGTCGATCACCAATCAAGCGCGCATGCCGAGCTACCCTACGTGGGTGCTGATGCTCGAAGGGCGCTTTGGCATCGGTGTTCCCCTGCATGCTTGCTCTACCGAGACGATCCCCGGAGCGAGCGGCGCGTGCCGCGGTGAGTATGGAGCCAACGACGCGCAACAGTTCGTCAGCGATCCGGGCATCAGTGGCGGAACGAATGCGTTGCGAATCGAGACGCGTGTCTCGCGGCGCATGGGCTACGTCGAGCCGTACTTGGGCTTTGCGTTCCAGCAGGAGTTCCTGGCTAGCGCTGAAAAGTATTTTTCGCCCGGCGGTGAGCTGCCCGGCGTAGTGCATCGTCGCCCGCCCGTCATGGGCGAAATGACAGCGGGTCTCTCGGTGATTCCGTGGGAACAGCGCGCGCACTACCAGCGCTTCACCTTCGATTTGCGTGGCCAGTTCGCGTACATCTCGGCCGGTCGCGATTACTCGCCGCTCTTCGATGCACTGGGCGTATCGCAAGATTCCGCGCTGACGTCACCGAACTACGAAGTGTCCGACGGCTCGCCGGCGGATCCATCGCTCCGTCGTTCTTACAACTACGGCATTACCGACACGCAAGCTCATGCGCGCTTGGGCGCGCGTGCTGCACTTGAGATGCAGGCCGCACGTTACGTCCGCTTTACGCTTGGCGTCTCGCTCTTCTACAACACGCCATACCTGATCAGCGGCGCTGATCCTTGCAACCCGAATTCTTTGCCGGCGGATGCGGACGACCGGCGCGTGGGGAGCTGCTCGAGTGGCATCCTCAACCCGAGCTACCGCCCAAGCATCGACACACCGGGCCGCCGCTTCCGCCTCGACGGCGATTTCACAATCAGCTTCGACGCAATGCTCACCGCGCAGTTCTAACCACGGAACCGACAGCTACGCGGAGCATGAGCATCGCGATGTCGACCGCGCAACACGCGCCGATACGCGGCCGGAAGTGGGGACGTGCTGCGAGCTCCTCGTATCAGAAGGGCCGCTAGTGCACATCTTCTCGGAGCGGCAGACCACCTGCGCATTGCAAACCCGAAGAAAAGGGGACGTTCCCCTTTTCGGCAGCCCTTGGTTCAACCGGCTGGAAAAGGGGACGTTCCCCTTTTCGGCAGCTCTTGGTTCAACGTGCTGAGTGAAAAAGGGGAACGTCCCCATTGTTCGCGCTGGCGTGCTGAGCACGCACTGCGCACTGAACGAACTTGCGATTGAACATCGCGGAGAATAGCGGGCGGAAGTGGGGATGTGCGTAGGGTGAAAAGGGGACGTTCCCCTTTTCGGCAGCTCTTGGTTCAACGTGCTGAGTGAAAAAGGGGAACGTCCCCATTATTCGCGCTGGGACGAGAAAAGGGGACGTTCCCCTTTTCGGCAGCTCTTGGTTCAACGTGCTGAGTGAAAAAGGGGAACGTCCCCATTATTCGCGCTGGCGTGCTGCGCACGCGCTACGAACTGGGCGAACTTGCGATTGGCCGGCGTGCGAGTAGCGGGCGGAAGTGGGGATGTGCGTAAGGGGCGTCGCGAATGCCAACTCGCCAAGCTAGGCGAGGCGGCGCGAGTTGGCATGAGCGCCGACGAACCTCTTGCCCGTGCCACTGGCCCGCACGGCTCCAAGGCGCGGATCTGCAAGAGGTTCCGTCCCCCGCAGCACGTCCCCACTTTCGGCCGCGTATTGTTCCGTGCGGCGTCCAACGCTGAGCTCTCGCGCGCTCAGACGCCGAAGCGGGTTGCGAAGGCTCTGTGGATGTCGAGCTTCGGATCTGTCTTCCCGAAGAGCTCCGATGGTTTGTAGCCCGAGCGGATACGTTCGACGATGGCGCGGCGATCCTCGGTTCGAAAGCGAATGCGCCAGTCGTTCACTGCGAGTCGCAGCACTCCGTCTTCCTCGCGGATTCGCCGGTAGGCATGAGGCTGAGGACCGAGCGCCAATACTCGTTCGACCGGATGAAACAAATCCACCTTATGCTCCCGTTGCAGCCACGTCGCTTGCTCGCGCGCTTCGGCCTCCCACACAACGTCGTGCGGTGGTTCTGGATCGGTCGCAATCCATCCCGCGCTTGCGTCCGGGATCGCGTCGGCGAATGGCACGTAGGGCTTGATATCGAGCACCGGCGTCCCATCGATGAGATCAACGCCTTTCACATGAACGATCAAACCCTCCACACGCTCGAGTTTCATCACGCTGATGCCAATCGGATTGGGGCGATGAGGTGAGCGCGTGGCGAAAACTCCGCGCTTTTTTTCGCTGCTGCGTGGGGGCAAAACTTTGGGCTTCCAGCCTTCGTTGAGGTGAAACCAAAAGAGCACCCAGATATGCGACCAGTCTCCAAGATCTGCGAGTGCGTCTTCGTAATTATTGCCTGAGTAGAGCTCAATCGTCCCCGCGATATCCTGCGCGACATACGGTTGGCGCGGAGTGCTCACTCGGTCCGGAAACGGAGAATGCACAATTCCGATGGGGCGAATTTTTAGCTCGGAATCTTCCATGAATCGACTCGCGACTTTGTTGACCCAGTTGAGGCGGCTGCGTGAAGCTACCTTACTTCGGAGGCGTCATGCAGCTTGTCGCAAAAGAAAAAGAGAAGTTCGAAACCCACGCACTTTTCGTGGGTGCGCCGCTCACACTCGCGTTCGCCACCGGGGAAGATATCGCCGAAGTGAAAAAAGGCGCCGACGTCCTTCCACTTATTGCTCCGTTTCACGTCTCTGACGACGATACTTATCTCGTCTTGCCCGAAGACATCGGCATGGAGATCATCGACATCCTTCGCGACGGGGATTCGGACCTTCTCGCCGAGGCAATGCGCGATGGCCTGCTCGTATTCGGATCGCTCGAGCGCGCTGGCAAAGGTCGTATGGTCCTCGCCATCGAGCATTCCATCGTTCCCTCGGAGGCGATGCGCGGCGGGCTCGCGTATGGTTCGTCGGTTGCGTTGAAGGGCGTCAACGAAGACGCACTCGCTTCAATCAACACGCTTGAGCCGGTGCAGATCACCGTATGCAGCTCTCTCGTCGACGAAGAGGGGCTTGAGCAGATGCTCGGCGCACCCGAGTTCGTCGGAACGTCGTGGCGAGCGCCTGCGCGCCTTCGCAAACAGGGCGCCGCGGTCGATCCGACCTTTGTCTGGTCGAAGCGACTCCCTGATGGTCGTGTCGGAGTCGAACTCGCACTCTTCACCGAGTACGAAGAAGTCGTGGCACTTTTGCGTCCGGTCGTACTTTCGCCCGCCTAATCCTTTCCGGGCACGCGTGGCTACCGTTCCGGAAGGAAATGCCCCAGAATGGTGCTCCCCCGAATTCCATGCCCGACAAGAAGACGAAAGAGCCGAAAAAGCCCGCACGAGCGCCTCGCGAAGAGGTCGAAGCAGAGCTTGTCGACGAAGACTCCCTCGACATCGTCAACGTGGATGCGGACGGGGACGAGTCCGTCGCCGCGCTGCCGGTCTTAGCGAAGGCCGATGCAACTGCGCTCACGCGTCACGATCCGCTTGCTGCATACATGCGCGACGTTCAGCGCTATGCCGTTCTCCCCGCGGAAGCGCAGCACGAGCTCGCCGTAAAATACACGACCACGGGGGATGTCGAGGCTGCGGCACGCTTGGTTACTTCGAACCTCCGCCTCGTCGTGAAGATCGCGTACGAATATCGCAGGGCATACAAGAATCTTCTCGATATCATTCAAGAGGGCAACGTCGGCCTGATGCACGCGGTGCGCAAGTACGATCCGTACAAAGGTGTAAAGCTCTCGAGCTACGCGGCCTGGTGGATACGCGCGTACATCTTGCGATTCATTCTCAACAATCATCGCCTCGTGAAAATTGGCACGACGCAAGCGCAGCGAAAAATCTTCTTCAATCTCAACAAAGAGAAGGCGCGATTGTCCGCGATGGGGATCGATCCCACCTCCGATGTCATCGCCAAGAATCTGGACGTCCCTGAGGAAGAAGTCGTGCAGATGGATAGACGCTTGGCGAGCGGCGAGGCCTCACTCGACGCACCCATTTCGAATGCCGACGGTCCATCCATTTCCCGTCTTGAGCTATTGCCCTCCCTTTCGACGGGCGCCGACGACGCGCTTGCCACCGGCCAGATCAGTTTGATGTTGCACGAGAAGATCGAAGAGTTCGGCAAAACATTGAAGGGCAAAGAAGCCATCATCTTCGAGCGCCGACTTATCGCCGAGGAGCCTGTCACGCTGCAGGACCTTGGAAATGAGTTCGGGGTAACGCGCGAACGCGTGCGGCAACTTGAGAAGCGCCTCCAGGAAAAACTGAAAACTTATTTGCGAAGTGAGCTTGGCGAAGGGCTTCTCGACGCGTGAGCGATACGGCCGCGCAGCCGAGTGGCATTCTCTACGTCGTCGGAACGCCGATAGGCAATCTCGAAGACATTACGTTACGAGCGCTGCGTATCTTGCGCGAAGTCGATGCGATTCTTGCCGAAGATACACGGCACACCAAGAAGCTCTGCGAGCGACACACGATCGGAACGCGCCTTCGTGCATACCACGCGCATTCGAACGACTCGCTTACAGAGAAGATTGTCGGGGAATTGAAAGCGGGTGCGCGTCTTGCTCTCGTGAGCGACGCAGGGTCGCCGCTGATCAGTGATCCAGGTGCATCGCTCGTGGCGGCGTGCGTGGCCGCAGGCGTGCGCGTCGAGTCCATTCCCGGAGCGAGCGCCGTCATTTCCGCAGTGACGGTCGCTGGCCTGCGCAGTGATTCATTTCGCTTCGTCGGGTTTCTTCCCCGCAGCGGTTCATCGCGCAAGGAGGCCCTTGAGCACATTCGTCGCGACACGATAACCACGGTCTTCTTCGAATCACCGCAGCGCCTTCTCGCAACGCTACGCGATCTCGAAGCGCTTCTGGGACCCGCGCGCCGAATCGCCGTATGCCGCGAGCTCACGAAAGCGTACGAAGAAGTCGTCCGCGGCATCCCGGCCGAGGTGGCGGCGCATTTCGCCGACGGCGCCCGCGGCGAAATCGCCATCGTCGTCGAAGGCCTCGACGAAAGCGAAGCGCTCTACGCCGCAAAACCAGTCATCGACGACAAGGCAATTGTGCAGCGCATCCATTCCCTCGCCGCCGAAGGCACGAGCAAACGTGACATCGCAAAGATGTTTGTTGACGAGTACGCCCTTTCCAAAAACGACGCTTACGCCCGCGTCCTCGGAGCCCTCGACGAACGCTGACACGCCAATGCCCTTCAGCGGTTTAGCCGCCAAGGCGCCAGTGACGCCAGCATGGGCGAACTGAATACTCACCTGAACCAAAAGTTGTTCAGGAGCTTTTTTGTTTAGGATCGTCCGCGTGCTGCGCGACTATCGCCTCCAGCGGGCGTGTGAGATTGTTGGTGTGTGCTTGGGCTTTTTCGGGATTTTGTGGCGACGCTTGGCGCCGGCGTTATCTACGCGTTGATTTGGCTCTTTGGGCGTAAATATGCGTCCGCGGATGTCGCGTGGTTGAAAGGGCCGGTAGGCGGCGCGCTGATTGGTGACACTGTCTACGAAGAGACTGCGAAGTCCGAGGAGCTTGTCGTCACCCGGCACGCAAATGAGGGTGGGCTCATTCCGGACTTTTCGGCGTTAGCGAGCACATCGTTCCATCCGCCGCGCGTGCATCCGAAGATTCGTAGCTTCTATGAGGACACATCGGCGTACCGCCTCGATACTTGGGCCACGACCTACTTTCCGGCGCGGCTCGCGCTTTGGCTTTTGGTAACTACAATCAGCCGCCGCGTACAACAGTTGAACTTTCCGTTGCAGGGGCTCGATACGGCGTACGGCATGACGAGTGAGATTGTTCTTTTGCGCAGGCGCGACAACTCAATTCGCTACACGGGCTGGTTTAGGCGCCTGCAGAAGACGCAGCAGGTGATCTATACCGGCTTCTACATGACTGAGACCGTGCCGCTGCACGACGGTGCATGTGTGAAAGTGGTTTTCCCGATGCCGAACGGAAACGCCACTGTGATTCTGCGCCCCGAGCACGACGAGAAAGACGGGCTACTGCTCGCGTCCAGTGGTCGTGACTTTGGCGATGCGGGATTCTACCGAGTGCAACAATTCAGATCGGGTTTGCGTGTGTGGCGCGTCGGAAGCCTCCACGAAAATTTTCACTTGTGGGTGGACACCGAGGATCTCGTGCGTTGCGAACACGAAATCCGCTTCCTAGGATTCCGCGTTTTGACCCTCCACTACCGCATCGATCGCAAACGCGACGCTGCGCTTGCGGGGAGTTAACCGCCAAGGCGCCAGTAACGCCAGCACGGGGACGATCCTAAACAAAAAAATTCCTAAACGTTTTCTGTTTAGGTGCGCGTTCAGTTCGCACGTACTGGCGTAACTGGCGTCTTGGCGGTTCAGACAAAACAGGTGGATCCAACGCCCGCAGCTATTCGCCGTCTAGCTCGGTCGCGTCCTTCGCGAGCTGGTGCGCGGCGAGCATGCCGCAGGCTGCGTGTTTTTCGCGGCCTCCGGAATAGCGGCGGACGAGCGGCACATTGAGAACGGACAGGCGGTTTAGGAAGTCCTTGAGCTCCGTAGGAGTCGCGCGCTTGAAGCCGTCTTCGCGGGCGTCGTTTACGTCGATCAAGTTCACCCGCAACTTCAGATCGCCGAGCAGGTCGCGCAAGGCGTCAACTTCGTCCTGGCCTGTGTTCACACCGGCCATGACGACCCACGCGATGGTCATGCGCCCTTTGGCGACGGCCGCGTACTCGCGAATCGCTTCGCTGACCTCCTCCATCGAAAAGCGTCCCGCGACCGGAAGAAGCGCACGGCGTTTGTCAGGGATCGCCGAAGTCAATGACACGATCAGTCGGTGACGATGTCCTTCGCGTGCGTAGCGCCGGATCTGTGGAACGAGCCCCACTGTGCTGATCGTGATCATGTCCGCGGAAATGCGACCTCCACATGGATTCGAGAGCACGCGGCCGGCTTGAATCACTTCATCGTAGTTGTGAAATGGCTCGCCCTGGCCCATGAAGACCGCGCCACTTACACGACCGGGCGCCTCGTCACGAACGCGCTTGAAGGCAGCCACCATTTCCCACGCCTTTAGATTGCGCGTGAGACCTAAACGACCCGTCGCGCAAAATACACAGCCCATCGCGCAACCCACCTGCGACGATAGGCAGACGGTAAAGTGACCCGGTTTGTGCAGGGGTATGCGCACCGCTTCGGTGAGCGAGCCGTCCGGTGAACGAAAGAGATACTTTACGAATCCGTCGTTGTCGTCGGTCACTCGCTCGACCACCTCGAGCTCTGCGCGGGTAGTCGATTGCGCGAGTTCGCCAAACAACGTTTTGCGCAGCGGGCGGCGCACGTTCGGATGCTCGTCAGGTTTGTAAGAGAGCACACGCGCCATCGTGCGACGCGCTTCGCCAATATCGAGACGCACGCCTGCCTTCTGCGCGTGCGCAAGTAAGTCCTCGGGCGTCATCCCGAAGAGGTGCGGCGTTAGATCAGGATTCACAACGCTTTGTCGAGCGCGCGCGCCTCGTCGAGACGGTCGTAGTGGCGGTAGCCAAGGCTATCGAGCGCGCTGCGCGGCGCGAGGCCGATATCTACTAGAGTTTTGATTCCATAAGTGCCCGCGAGAACCGGCGGCGCGTAGCTGCGAATCGTCTCCGCGTTCTGGAACGAGGGGAGAGGGAAGAGGACTTCATTTGAGTGAAGATGAATGAAGTGCGCCGACGACAAGCGTGAGTAGCCGGGCACGCCCGGCGCGGTGATCACATGCGGCGTCGCGACGAAGGCTCCGCCGCTCAAGATTTCGAGCTGCTGGCCGACCTGCGCGATGACGCAGCCTTCCGGCGGCACGCCCCGGACCTTCAACCCCTGGGGATGCGCAGCGCTCGCGCGCGTGCGCAAGTAAAGACCGCTCTTGTCGTCGGGACGTCCGGATGCTTTGCCGCTGGGATCGAAGAAGCGACCGCCAGGCAAAAGCGTAAGTAGATTGAAGTCGGTGTGCTCTTCGCCCCAGACGATGTTGGTGTTGACCTGCTCTTTCGAGAGCGGGAGGTAATTGAGAACGCGCGTGACGTGTGGAGCGCCTTCGGTTGCCTTGGCGAAAATGTCATCGGGCAAGGAGAGAGCACGAGCGCATCCGCGCAGAAGCGTGATGCCCGTGTCGTGAAGCTCGCGGCCGAGGCGCAGGTAAGTTTCTTTAAAGAGGGCTGCATCGTTCGGCCAAATATTTTCCGGGTAAAGCTCCGGGTATTGTGCGGCTGCGTTTGGATCCACCGCGAGCGGCACTGCGAAATAGCATTCCTTGAAATCGGGCTGTCCCTGGGCCGCGACCGCAACTTCGGTGTTGGGAGGCGTCCACCCGCGCTGATACCAAAGGTCCGGTCGCGCGAGTTTGCGCTTCTCCTCCTCTGGCCGCGCACAGAATTCGCGGAACGACTGATAGAACACTTCCAAGCTTTTCGCGTCGACCGGGTGGTTGCGAATGTAGATGAGCCCGTACACGCCGAATGCTTCGCGGATGGCCGCGGTGGCTCTAGCCTGGCGCGCTGCGTCGCTTGAAACGATGTCTTCGAGGTCGACGGTCGGAATGCTGACGGAGTCGGATGTTGCTGTCATGACGGACATAGCCTACGTGATCTCGGCCTGCAGATCAGCTGCTCGCGTGTTACTGATTTCGTGCCGCAGATCGTGGCAAATCGCGATTGAGTAGTCCGGGCAGCGCGGGCAGGTGCGCATTGGGCGGCGGCGGAATCGCGAGCAACGCACTCAACGTCGGGGCGATGCGCGTTGCATCCATTGGCGCTTGCGTCTCCATGCGCGTGACGCCAGCGCCAAACATCAACACGGGCACATCCGTGTCGTATGGCCACGGCGATCCGTGGCTTGTGCCGCTCCCTTCGGGCATGTGCTCATCAACGAACGAGTCTTGGGCAGGAACTAGAAAGATGTCGCCGTTTGTACCGCGGTACGTTCCAAGACCAATCGCGCGTTGCAACGGATCGGGACTATTGGCCCAGCCTGCCGTCTCCCGGACATCGTAAGCACCGTAAACTCCAGGCAACGCGTTTAGTACCTGCGTCGCGATTTGCATCGCACGCGCGCGCACGTCGTCACGCTTGGCGCGAGCGCTTAGATAAAGTAGGGGTTGAACGAACTTATCGACCCAGGTTTCGGCGCCGAGCTCGGCATCGAGCGCCGCGTCCACTTCGCGCTCGATCACACTCGGCTCAAGGCGATGGGCGTCGCGGCCTTGCGTGCGGCTGGTTTCGGGCCGGAGCGAAACACCATGGTCGGCCGTGATGAGCACAGCGAGACGTGTCTGCAACGATAAGGTGCGCATCCATGCGCCCAACATGCGATCCACTCGAATTAGGTTGTCTAGCGCTTCCAGAGACTCCGCCCCGAAGACATGTCCCACGTAGTCAGTTCCGGAAATTGAAATGGCGAGCAAGTCCGGATCTTCGTCTTGGCCAAGTCGATATCGAGCGACCGCCTGCTTTGCGATGTCGATGAGCATCGTCGACCCCTGCGGCGTGGCAAGGATCGCCGAGTAGGGCTCGGTGGCGCGTGCAAGGTCGTGCGGGAAGCGTGTGCCGAGCCCATGCCAGTTTCCTTCGCCAGCCGCGCCGTCCGTCATCCCGGTTTGCTCTTCATCGTTGAAGAGATTCCAAATTGTGAAATAGGAATGCGCCGGGTGTGTGCTCTGCCACTGCGAAAGCCACGCTGGAAGGGAGTCTGCGTAGTAGCTTGAAGTCGTGAAGCGTCGGGAGTCCTCGTCGTACCAGAGCGCAACGTCAGGATGTGCACCACCGGGAAGAACAGCACATCGATCTTTTAACGAGATGGCGACGATGTGAGCGCGCCCTTGTGTCGCTTCCTTCAGCATGTCCGCAACGCCGCGCACGCGCAGCACCGACGGACTTGCAAACTCGTTCGCGTTGCCCAGCACCGGGTGCAGCCCATCATCGACCGCGCTGACAACACGTCCCCGCTGCGCATCCCAAACGCGGTTGCCCATCAACCCAGCTTCATTCGGTGTCGCTCCCGTGTAGATCACCGCGTGGCCTGGCGCCGTGTACGTGCTTGCGTGCGTGTAGCGCACGCGATGGTGAAACGTCCCCTCGCGCATCGCGCGATGAATCACGCCGTCGGCAGGCAAGCGCTCGAGATAGCGCTCAAGCACGACCGTCCCAACCTGGTCCAAGACAATCGAGACGACCAACTGGGGGCGCGGGTTGTACACAGATGCGCGCGGTCGCCGAGGCTCACCTGACGTGCATCCCGTGACGAGGAGCAGAGCGCAAGTGGCGAGCAATCTCCGCATCGCAAGGCGCGTTCAGCGAGGCGCAGGCATGCGTCCCGCGCCCGAATATCGGATGGGGCGGGTCGGCGAGAACTGAAGCTGCCACTGCATCGCGCCATCGGGCGTACGTGCTTGCTGCAGCTGCGGGTTCAAATCCACCATGGAGAAGATCGCTCGAGTCCGGTCGTCACGCGTCTTGAACGCATCGGAGAATTTGGCGTTCAAGAGCAAATCGAAGCTAGACGTTTGAATGGGTTGCAAAAGACGGATAGTCCCGCCGATGCGTAGAGAGATGTCTTGACCGTTCGAAGCGAAACGATTGATGCGCGCCGTACCGCGGTCGACCGTGGCGCTCAACGTGAGATCTCCGGCTTGGATGCGCCCTACCGTGAAGCCAGCGATTTTCGCGCCAGCAGCCCCGAGCGTAAAGCGCGCGATGGTGAGCGCAATCTCGCCCTGCGTGTTTGCGTTCTCTTTGGCGATGACGACGTCAATATGGCCGGCAAGTTTTCCCGATACCGGAATGCCGATGGCGTCCGCGAGATAGCCGAGCCGATGCAAATCGACGTCGGTGAAATCCGTCTCGATATGAGTTTGCTCCTCGCTCGACTCAAACTCGCCTTCAATCGTGCCGTCGCCAATCGTCACCTCGAACGAGATGTCCGTGTCGCCCATCAAGAGACCCCACAACGAAACACGCGCGCTGAGCTCGTCGATGTTCGTTACGGTCGGACGCTTCTCAGGGTCGTCCGAATCTTTGCTGAAGCGCACGCCCTCGAGGTCGATACCTGTGAGCCACGAGGGACTCAAATCATCGATCTCAAGGTGATAGCCGCTCGCACGTCGCTCGCCACCCGGGCCCATGGGGCGTTCAACTTCCTGAATGATGAAGGAGCGAACGTGGTCGTAGGGAAAGGTGAAGTACGCGAATAGAAAAACGCAGAAAAGCGCGAACGCCGGATAAGCGAGCCAGGGCAATATTCTTCGAAAAAAGGGCTTCATTCGTTTCTTTCGAGTGCCTTAGGGAGCCGGCGGACCAGCAGTGCCGTCTGCGGTGGGACGAGCCGGACGTGCGGCGGGTGCACCCGGGGCTGCGCCAACGCGGTCGTAAGCGAGCACACCCATCTTCACGTTGAATGCGTCAGTGCCGGCCTGAAAGTGTTCGACTTCGATGAGCTCGATCGCGACCGGGTAAACGCTGTTTTCGATTGCAGCCATGAAATCGATCGCAGGGCGCAGGCTGACGCCCGGCAGCTGCAAGCGCACCGAGCGCTTCTTGAAGCCGTTCGCGACTTCATCCGGCTGATCGGTGACCTCGCGCAGAGTGAGCCCGTTCGAGTGAGCGGTAGCTTCCAGGAAACCACCGAGTGCCGGGGCACGATTGGAGTAGCGACGCTCCGCTTGGCGGCGCTCTTCGGCCCGTGCACGCAGTCGCGGACCTTCGCGGCCAACCTGATCGAGCACCGCTTGAATGTTCTCGTTCTCGGTTTGCAGATCGCCAACCGTCGACATGGCGAAATAAACAATGCCGCCGAGAATGAGCGCGATGACGGTGCCGCCGAGGGCAGTCATCATCTTCTTTTCGCGCTCGTTGAAATTTTCCCAAGCGCGACGGGCGGGGGCTCCGAAATCGGGCAGTTTCATGGCGAACCTCCGGTAGTGGAGTTTCGATTCTTTGACGGCGCTGCGCGTTCACCGCAACGTAGAACGCCGGTGATCTGATAGTTAATTCGTTCTTGGCCACTGGTGCGACCGTTGTTCATGTCGTGGATACAGCGATGGGCGCTCAGCGCTTCGCTAATTCGGTCGCGCTCCGCGATATCCGAAACGGTCCCCTTCAACTCAAAACGACCGTCGCGTGTACCGCTCGCGAGCTCAACGATTAGGCGCGTCGTGTCGTGGTGGATGTCCGACGGGATGGCGTCCGAGATGACGCTCAAAGCGTCGAACGCATCAAAGTGCGGAAGCGGATCGTTGGCGCCGGTTCGTCCTTCGAGTAGACGACGAGCAGCGTCCGAGTCGTTGGTCTTCTCACCCAAAACACGCTCAGTCACGCGCTCGAGCTCGGCGACCAAAACTGCGTGACGGGTTTTTTGAACCCGGTAGTCGGCCCATGTCGAGAAGATGAATCCACAAAGGACGACACCGGCGCAGGCCGCAAGCAATCCCGTTTGCTGACGAAGCGCGCCCATGGCGCGCTTGTGGGCAAAGTCTCCGCGGCGAGCGTCGATGCGTTTGCCGCGACCGAGCACACGACCAGCCAGTGCCGCCGCACGCGCGAAGACGGGAAGGATGCTGGGATCGATGTTGGTCGGGTTGGGAAGAGAGAGGAACTCGACGGACTGGTTCAACTGGCCAGCGAGGAACTCGGCCATACCGGGTGAAATACCGCCACCACCGGCAAGCAAGACGCGCGTAATCTCAGGACCACCGCTCGCTCGATACATCGCAACAGTCTGTTGGATCGCGCGCCCAAGCTCGACGTTCTGAGCATCAGCAGCCGCGGGGCCGCGTGTGATCGTGCGCGCCAATTCGGTGCGGCCTTTGTGAAGGATGCACAGGTCGGTGTGCTTCTCGCCGATGTCCAAAATCAGGAAAGGGCCCGGCGTCTGCAAATCGGGAACGAGCGCCACAAGACCGTCGAGGGCCGCAGCGCCGACCGCAATCTCTTGCGGAGAAATGTTGGACTCGAGGAGCTCCTCAAGAAGCCGCCGCACGCGTTCGCGCGGCATCGCCGCCGCGAGCACGTGAAGGCGTCCGTCGGCGCGCGAGATGGGCTGCGAATCGATGATGGCTTCATCCGGCGAGAAGGGCAGAACCGCTTCGAGCTCGAAGGGCAACACTTCGTCGATGCGCTTGGCCGCGGCTTCGGGAACTTCGATGGTTCGCAGCGACGCATCCTCGCCACGCAAGCCCACGATTACGCTGTCGGGCATCCGGCCGCCCTGCGCCGAGATGAGCTCGCGAATGGCTGCTTTGACATCGCCGTTCACAGGCACTTCGAGATATTGCTCGACGTCCGCTTTGCGCAAAGCGGTGCGCAGAATGGCGCCGCGCACCATTGTCGTACCGATATCGAGCCCGAGAATCCGTGCCATGGGAGAGTCCTTTTACTCCATTCGCCAGTAGTGGAAAATACCAAGCACGGGCATTACGCCAGCATTCGGCGGGGGAGGCGTCCAGCGGTCGTGCGTGTTGAGCACTGCGCGAATCGCCACGTGAGCGCGCCCAACGTCTCCCGTTGCGCGGAGGGTCAAAATGCGGGCCGCCGTCACGAACGCGCTTGTGAGGCCACCTCGTCGATCTGACGGAACAGTGACGGGACGGAAGATGAGCGGGCTATCCGCCCCGCCGAGCATGCCGAGCAGCATGGGGTACAAATCGTTCGGACCTCCGCGTCCTTCGATGAAATTCACGAAGTCACCGGGGCCGGTAAAGAAGGGGATGGGCAGGATGCTGCGCACGGTCGATACGAGCTGAATGAACTTCGCGGCCTCAAGGGGGTCCGTGCAGAGCGGCTGATCGGATACGAACGAACACACGCGTGAGAGGAGAACTTCCGGCCGTGCTTCGTTTGGATTCACGCCGCCCGAGCCGTAGATGGTGAGCGCGTCTTGACGCGGATCCTCGGGATCTTTTTGGGCGAACGTCGCCCACCAGTCGTCGGTAACTCCGCGTACCAATCGCACCTCTTCGAGTGAATCGAAGGGCGCGTTTTTCGTGACGTACGAGTCGCGGTAGTGGCGATATATTTCATCTTCGGCGCCACTGCTTGTAACCGTGAGTGCGCCCGGATCGAAGGATGTGCGATCCTGATCGAGATCCCACCAATCGATCATCGACGAAACGATATCGAGGCGCGTGTTGATCTGACCTTCGGAGTCCTGACGATCGAAGAGTGGATCGTAGGGGCTTGGCGACTGATAGCCGCCCATCATCGCAAAGAGCTGCATCGCTTCGCTCTTGCGTGCTTCGTCGCCCTGCAAGAAGAGCGGCATGTTCACATTGATCTTGCTGTTCTCGGCGAGGCCCAAGATGTGGCACTCGCCGCCGATATGCCCGAGGCCCTGGACCCCGGAGAAATCGATTCCGGCTGCATCGAGCCCCTCGTGCGAATTGTCGAAGTCGCAAAAGGGCGCGAGCAAAGTATCTGCGTACATCCAAATGGGCAGCTGCGGCGGTGAATGCCCAGTGAGCATCTGCAACATCGGCGCGACGGTGGCGCGGATTTCCGGCTCGCGTCCGATAAGCATGCGGGTCAAATCGATGCTGCTGCGCGCGAGCATTTCAGCTTTGAGCGCATCGCGCTCGGAAGTCGCAATCGCAAACGATGTGCTGGTGCTTTCATGCATGTCCGCGAGCAAGACAGCAAGGACCGCAACCGCAGTCATGGCCAGCACGAGCGCGATGCCTTCTTTTTTGCGCACGCCGCCACTTGCGCGACTTCTCGCGCGGCGTTTTCGCTGAATCTGTGGCGTGGTTTTGATCATGGGTTGTAGATAGCGAAGTTGAGCGCGTAGCGGATCTGCACAACTGCGCGTGTCCCGAACGTTTGCAGGTGGCGCCGGTCTCGAAGGCCTGGCATGCGCAAAATGACTTTCACTTGCGCGGGGAGACGATTCATTTCGCCTGCGGTGTCGCCCGCGTCCCACTTATCGACCCACTCGCGCGTGATCGGATCGAGGAACGACAGTTCCATCTCGTTGACGTCGCGCAGCGCAATCTGTATTTCGCCCCCGTGCTGCGGGTCATCGTCAGGGCGCGCTTGCTCTCGTCGCGCTAGCACGTTGCGTGTCGGATCGTTGGGATCGCGGGTGATGAAGTAGCTAAGCTCGTTCTGATCGGACTCATGCGCGTCGCGATAGAGGCGTTGATGTGAGAACGAGGTGAAGTCGA
This sequence comes from Sandaracinaceae bacterium, assembly GCA_016712745.1. Taxonomy (GTDB): domain Bacteria; phylum Myxococcota_A; class Polyangia; order Polyangiales; family JADJQN01; genus JADJQN01. Next base: position 1,649,396 of record JADJQN010000001.1, on the reverse strand, counting down.
TGCGGTCTGTGCGTCCGTGGTCCTTGCCGATGAAGCAACTTCGCATGGCTTGGAGCGAGATGTTCGGATTGATCTGCGCTGAGACGTACGCCGCCGACAACTCCTCGACCATGCGCGTTAGTGTTTGGGTAGCTCCCTGATAGCGTTCTGCGTCGGCTTCCAGGCGCTGCTTGTTGCGCATCGTTTGCGAAAAACCGCTGTAGATCAGGGTCGAAACGATGGCCAAGATCGTAACTGCGATCATGATCTCGATCAGTGTTACGCCTTCCAGGTGTTTGCGCGGTGTAGCCATTAGCGTGCTGGCGGAGGGGGTGGGGGGGGATTGCCAGTTGGATTCAGGACGCCGTCCTGCATGCCGGGAACAGCGGCGGCGTCGCCAACCAAAAATTGAGTCACTTCGAACGAACGCGAGCCGCTGCCCTCGCGCCAACTCACGGTTACGCTCGCGCGGCGCACTTGCATCTCAATGGCTGGCTTCAAGATGGGGTAGGTCAGTTGCATCGCGATGGTTGAAAGCATGTCGGTCGCGCCGCCGGCCATAATCGATTCTGCGGTCGGTGCCGCACCGTTTGCGCCGCTCGTAAGCGCGCTCAGTGGGTCTGCAGGAGCGCTACCACCCGCGTTACCTGATCCCGAGCCCGTCGCGTTCGCCACAGCGGCAGGGTCCGTGGATCCCGAATCCTGAACATCAGGGAGCACAACCCTGTTCAGAATCCACTCGCATGTGAAGCCCTCGACCTCTGCGTCCTCACAGCAACCGTCAGAGTCGTGCTCATCGGTTTCATTGAATCCATCGCGCGCAACTTTTTCTTCGAGCTCGGCGAGCTTGCATCGAGCCAAGAGAGTCGCGACGTTGGTACGACGCGCACGGTTCGACGCGCGGATAGCGCCAGCTTCGCTCGAGAAAATCGCGGTGAGTGCGACGCCCAGAATGGCGACCGCGACCATGACCTCGAGAAGTGTGAAGCCGGCTTTCTTCATCACTCTTCAAGCTCCGAATTGCTACGCCGGCCCGGCTCATCCTCCAACGATTGAGGCTCGAACGCTTCGGTGTGGACGGTGCCGCGTCCGCTCAGCGCGGAAATCTCGACCGAGTAGACGTGCTCACTCGCGTCCATCAACTGAACGACGCAATGCTCGGTGCGGCCACCGGGAAAAAAGTAAATCGCCCCGCGGCCACGTGTTCGTGGCTCGGGCTCATGCGGCAGGAACATTTTCACGATGCGAATGCCGCTACCGATCGAGTTGGGCGAATAGCGGGCAACGGATTCGCCTTCCGCATCGCGGATCGGTCCGAAGGGCGATGCTCCGAACGTTGGATGCTGCGCCTTCTCGAGACCAGCGCGTGCTGCTTCCCACGGGTCCACCGCGGAAGCACTTTCGGCCTCTTCCTCCTCGGCATTGTCTTCAATCTCCCGTCGTCGCGCATCGTCGTTTCGGACGAGCTGTACGCGGCCGTGCGCTTCTTCGATCGACATCTTGCCGGCATCGAGGTCGAATACGACGCGCACGGTCATGCCTTGGGAGACGGCCCGGTTGTACGCAAAGTGCGAGGCCGCCATCACCTTCATGCACGCCGATCGCAAGTTCGTCTTGGTTAGAAGGCTAAACCCATAGGTCGCGCCGACCGAAACCAGCGCGATGATTGCGACGACGACAAGAACTTCGATGAGCGTGAAGCCTCGCTTTCGCGATCGGCCGGCAAGCGCGCGTCTCCCAATCAACAGCTTTTGGGAGACACCGCCCATCTCACATCCTCACGTCGTCTTCAGTCCCGGTCTGGCCATCCGGTCCGCCGGACGTAACGCTGACCGAGTCGGGCTGGCACTCGATGGTGTAGTCGTGATCCCACGGGTCTTGAGTCTTCTTTGAGCGGTCGAGCTCTCCATCATCGACGAGCTGCTGCACGGTCGGGCATTGCCCGTTGTGATCGGCAATCCACATTTCTGCAGCGGCCTTCACTGTGCTTTCGTCGGTGCGAGCGGTCTTGATGCGCGCTTCTTTGATCTTGGGAAGCACGGCAACGCCGACGGCCGTCGCGATCAACGCCATGATGATGACGACGACCATGATTTCAACGAGGGTCATACCCTCTTGGGCCAGGCGTCGCGCGTTCATGGAACGTAGACGCTTGCGCAGCGAGGTCTTCTTCTTAGGGGTTTCGATCATGATCTCCTCCGATTCGAGCGCCTCGCGCTCACTGAATATTGTCGTCATCCACGAACGAGCCGCTCGGGCCTGCCGAAACGACGTCTACCTCTTCCGCATCCCAATGACCGGGACACTGAATCCATAGGGCCTTGCCCCACCCATCGGTGGGCAGCTCCGTCAAATAGCGCACGCCGGTTCGCGGTGGGTGCACAAGCTCCACCGTCGAATGCGGACATCGTCCCAGATCGGTTCGAAAGCGAGCGATGGCGCGCTGCACTTCCGCAATGGCAGAACGTGTGGCGCGGGTGCGCGCATTCCTGTCGGAGATGCTCCACACCGAATAAACGACGAAGAGCAGAAAGCCGATGAGCAGCATGACGCGCCATCGGCCCTGGGCGAACAGGCCCGAGAACCACGCGGACCGGCGCTCCCACGGAAGCGAGATGGAACTTTGAGATTTTGCGCGACGCGCCATGGGGGAAGCTCTCCATCACTGCACAAACTCATTGATTTGCATCAAAGGCATCAGAATCGAGAATGCGATGCCGCCCGAGAGGCCGCCCATCACGACGATCATGATCGGCTCGAGCAGTGATGTCATGATCGTGATGCGCGACTCGATCTGGTTGTCGTAGGCCGAGGCGACGTTCTCGAGCATCTCTTCGAGCTGACCCGAACGCTCGCCGATGGCGATCATGTGCGTAACGATGGGCGGAAAGCGACCGCTACGCTTCAATGGCGCGGCGATGCTTTCACCTTCGCGAATGGACGTGCGTGCTTCTTCGATAACGCGCGCAAGCTCGGTGTTTCCAAGAACGTTGCGCGTGATCTCCATCGCGCTCAAGAGCGGGACGCCGCTCGAGAGCAAGGTTGAAAGTGTGCGCGCGAAACGCGAAACAGCGATCATCACCATGAGCTTGCCGAACATCGGCGCCTTCAAAACGAAAAGATCCCATTTCTTGCGGCCCGCCTCGGTATCGCGCCAACGGCGGAACAAATAGATCGCGCCGCCGAGCAAAATGAGCAAAAGCCACCAATAGCCGGCGAAGATATTGCTCACGACAATCAAGACCTGCGTGTACCAGGGCAGGGCTTGCTTGAAGTTGTCGAAGATGCCCGTGACCTTCGGCACGACCACGATCATCATCACGCTGATGACGACCATGCCCATGACCATCATGAAGGCCGGGTAGGCGAGGGCGCCGGCGACTTTGCTGGTGAGCTTGGACTGGCTTTCCAAGAACTCAGCGAGGCGTCCCAAGACGACATCGAGCGTGCCTGAGGCTTCGCCCGCAGCGACCATGTTGATGTAGAGGTTGGAGAAGACTTTGGGATGAGCGCGCAATGCTTCGGCGAGGCTTGTGCCTTCGTTGACCTTGTCGCGCGTTTGCGTGAATGCAAACTTGAGCTCGGGTTGTTCGAGCTGATCGATCATCGCCGTCAACGCCTCAACAAGCGGAATGCCAGAGCGCAGAAGCACCGCGAGCTGGCGCGTAGCTACAGCGACATCGAGTACCGACACGCGACGGAAGTACTTCGCAAAGTCGATCTCCTTGGCGTTCTTGACGCGCGCCGCCGACTCTTCGAGAACTTCCGTGACGAGCACGCCGTCTTTGCGCAAGACCAAGCGCAAGGCCTTGGCGTTCTCCGCGTCGCGAACTCCCTTGACGGCTTTGCCGGCGGCATTGATGCCGCGATATGCGAATACAGCCATATCTACTCGACATCCTCGGCTTGAGTCGCCGCAATGACGTCTTCGACGGATGTGCGTCCGAGCAAGACCTGACGTGCTCCGTCGTCGCGCAAGGTGCGCATGCCGCGTTGAACAGCGACTTTCGTGATGTTGTTAGAATCGGAGTTGGCGAGAATCGCACGACGAATGGGCTCTTCGATGAGAAGAAGCTCGTAGATGCCGAGGCGTCCGCGGTAGCCCGTGCCTGCGCAGGCAGAGCATCCGACTGGGCGATAGAACACTGGCTCGCTCGGGCCTTTGGCGCCGATCGTGATGCTCGAGAGGGCGGTGACTTGAGTCGGTTCGTTCTCGACGTCTCCATCTTCCTCAGCCTTCGGCGGGGCTTTGGGTGGCGTCGAGAGAACCGGCGCTTTCGCGTGCGCTTCGAACTGCTTTAGCAGCGTCGCGCGATCGAGACCGAGCGATTGGATGTCCGCATCGCTCGGCGCATAGGGTTGACGACAGGCGGGGCAGAGGCGACGCACAAGACGCTGCGCGAGTACCGCAAGCAACGAGGACGAAATCAGGAAGGGCTGCACGCCCATGTCAAAGAGACGCGTGATAGCGCCCGCGGCGTCGTTGGTGTGCAAGGTCGAGAGCACCAAGTGACCCGTGAGTGATGCGTTGATCGCGATATCGGCGGTTTCTTGATCGCGAATTTCGCCGACCATGATCACGTCCGGGTCCTGGCGCAAGAAGGCGCGCAAGCCGGACGCGAACGTAAGGCCAATCTTGGGCTGAATTTGCATCTGTCCGATACCCGGAAGCTCATACTCGACCGGATCCTCAACGGTGAGAATGTTGAGGTCGGGACGATTCACCTTGTTCAAGCACGCGTAGAGCGTCGTCGTCTTACCGGCACCGGTGGGACCGGTGACCAAGATGATGCCGTTGGGGCGCGTGATGAGATGCTCCATCAACGAGAGCAAATCCGGATCGAAACCAAGATCGGGCAAATCGAGTAGAACTTTTTCCTTGTCGAGAAGGCGCATCACGATGCGCTCGCCTTTGGCTGTGGGAATCGTGCTGACACGAACGTCCATGACGCGGCCTTGAATCTTCTTCGTGATGCGGCCGTCCTGCGGTAAACGCTTCTCGGCGATGTTGAGCCCGGCTTCGATTTTCACGCGCGCCACAATGCTCGGCAAAAAGCCTTTGTGCGCGGTCTTCGATTTATACAAATCTCCGTCGATGCGGTAACGCACGACGACTTCGCGATCACCCGGCTCGATATGAATGTCCGACGCGCGGTCACGCGCTGCGTTGTAGAAAAGATTGTTGACCCAACGAATCACCGGCGCTTCGTCGGTCATGTCGATCAAGTCTTGTAGCTCTTCGATCTCTTCGCCTTCTTTGGCCTCCGAGAGAGCGTTTTCATCTTTGCGTTCGTAGAGACGGTTGATGGCGTCTTCAATCGCTTCGCCAGGAGCTGCGATGGCTACCACCGGGCGATTGAGGAGAGTGCGCAGATCATCGAGCGCAAACGAATCCAGAGGGTCAGCGACCGCGACTTGCACGACGCCATCGACTTCGCCAATCGGGAGCACGCGATTCTGACGCGCGAACGAAATCGGAACGAGCTCAATCAGTTCCTGCGGCACAGACTCGACGCGCAGCTTGTCCACGAATGGCAAACCGACTTCATCGGCGAGCGCGCGCACGATCAGGCTCTCGTCGACGACGCGACCAGCGATGATCACATCGGTGAGACGCGAACCGCGCTCGTGCGCCAACGTGAGTACTTCCTCCAGTTTTTCTGGGGGAAGCGCTCCGCGTCGCACGAGAATCTCACCGACGTAACGCTGCTCCATGATGCCTCGGCTGCTGACTACTTAGAAACGTGGTCCGACTGGAACAGGCGTGCCTTGCCCCGCAGGGGCAGGAGGCGCGTTGGTGGGTGGCGGCGTCACCGGCCCCACATCGTCTTCGGAAACGAGGCGACCCTCGGGAGATTCGGGTGAAATCACCACGTCGCCCGGTTCGGGCTCAGTTCGTTCGACCGCGCCGACAGGGCGCCTCGATACGTGATCCGGCGCCGGTCTCGCCGCAGCCTCTTCCATGAGTTGTCGCTCTTCAGCGACCGCGCCAATCTCGTTGATAATCTCAGACACAAGCCCGCGCGTGCGCGAGTAGTCGATGGGTGGCGAGTACTCTTGATCGCCGAACACGAAGTAGCGATCGATGAACTCTTGGCGCTCGCGCATCTTGCGTTCGAAGATCGCACGCAAATCAGCCGAGCTTCGAATGATGTAGGGCGTGAGGAAAAGTAAGAGGTTGGTCTTTTCAACCGTGCGGTTCGTGCGGCGGAAGAGAATACCAATGAGCGGAATATCGCCGAGAATCGGTACTTTCGTTTCCTCCGTCGACACGGAGTCACGCATCAAGCCGCCGATTACGACCGTCTGCTGATCGCGAACGACCAGCTGAGTCTTGGCGGTGCGCTCTGCGACCGAAACGACGCCGAGCGTGCCTTCCGACGCTTGGCGTTCGCTGATCTCTTCTTCGATTTCGAGACGTATCTCGTTCGCCTCATTGATGTGCGGCGTGATGTGAATCTTCGTACCGACTTTGCGGCGTGCAGCAGCACCGGCGCCGAACGCACCCGCGCCGCCCAGTCCACCCAGCGCACCAAGTGCGCCGCCGAGCAGACCCGATGCACCACCCGCTTGAGGTATTGCTCCGGCAAGCCCGCCCAATCCGCCCGCTGTGCCAAAGCCGCTGTTCGTCTGCAAGGGAATGTCCGCGCCGACACTGATTTCAGCTTCGACGTTGTCCATCGCCATGATGTGGGGCGTCGACAAGACGTTTACGTCACCCGTCGTCGACAGAGCGTTGAGCACGACACCGAACGCCGGAATTGAAATACCGATGGCCTGTGTCGCTTGTTGAATCGCCGGGCCGCGCACGCCAAGCGCAAGACCGGTGAGTGTGTCTTGGTTGGTCGGGCTCGGGAATGCGAGCGAGCCACCCGCGTTGAAGCCCAACAAGGAGAGGGCGCCCGCGGCCGGGGTATCGGGAAGGCCGGTGTGCAGGCTGAGGCCTGCCTTGGTGCCGCGCTTAACCTGAAGCTCCATGATGACGGCTTCGATGAATACCTGACGACGTTCAACATCGAGTCGACCGATGACATTGCGCAGCGTTGCGTAGTCGTGCAGCGACGACGTAATGACCAGCGAGTTGGTGGGCTTGTGAGCGCTGATGCGTACGCTGCCTTCGAACGGAGTGCCTCCGCCCGCTGCAGCCGCAGCGCCCGCGGGACGTGCTGCACCAGGTGGCCCACCAGGAGCTGCGCCACCCCCGCCGCCGCCGACGATGCTGGTGAGCGCTTGGGCGATATCTTCCGCGTCGCCGTGCTGTACGTAATGCACATGGACGCGACCTTCGCCTTCAAGCGGGATGTCGAGCGCGCGAACCATCTCGAGAATGCGCAAGTACGCGCGCTCCGTCGCAATGATCACAAGCGAGTTGGTTCGCTCGTCCGCAAGGATCTTCGTGATGCGCATTTCGCCCGCGCGCGAGCCGACGGTTGACGGACCGTCTGCGGTGGGTGAGCCGGGGGGGCCAGGAGCAGCAGGAGTTGCGGGCGAGGCGCGCCGGCGGGTGCGCTGGCCGCGCCGCCTTCGCTGACCGGGAAAATTTCCGAAAGACGCGTCGCCATTTCCGTCGCATCGGCGTAGTGCACGGGCTCGAGCCAAACCTGTTCACCGGCGCGCGGGATATCGATCGCTTCAACGATGCGCAACATGCGTCGAATGCTCGAACCCATGTCGGTGAGGATGATTGTGTTGGTCGGAGCGTAGGCGGTGATATTGCCTTCATGCGACTTGAAGCGTCCGAGCAACGTCGCGACATCTTCTGCGGGCACGTTTTCGAGATGATGCATGCGCGTGATGAATCGATCATCGGCGGGCGTTGCTTCGCCTTGGGTGTAGGTCGCGACCGGCATGCCCTCGATGCCAGTTGTTTCCACGATTTTCAGATAGCGGCCCGCGGGAACAACGCTCATGCCGTTCAACTGCAGGATCGACAAGAAGGCCTGATACGCCTCCGCCGTGGTGACCTTCGTCGGCGCGTAGACAGTCGCCTTGATCGCGCGCGCCTTCGAACCGGGCAAAATGAAACGCTTGCCCGTGATGCTGCTGATCAGGCGAACGAGGTCGGGAAGGTCCGCATCTTCGAGATTGAAGGTGACGCGCGCGTTTGGCGACATCGGCTCGAATTCGATCCCGGTTTCGAACGGCGTGATCGGGGCGCGCGGCGTCATCGGCGGCGGCGTGGGCGACATCGGCGGCGGCGTCGGCACCGCTTGGGGACCTGGGCTTGGAGTCGGCCCGGGCGCCGGTGTTACCGGGGTACCAGGGCGCGGACTCGGTGTTGCAGGCGCAGGTGTTGCAGGCGCCGGTGCTGCAGGCGTCGGTGCTGCAGGCGTTCCCGGAAGTTTCGAGAGCGGGGGGAGATTCAGGCGACGAGCCGCAGGACCCGAAACATCGATGTTGGGACGACCGGGATTCTGCTGCGCTGTCGCGAGGGACAAGCCCGCGAGCATCACGCACAACGAGAGTAGAAGAATCGGTGCAGCAACGCGCAGCCTCACAGGGACGCTCCTTCAGAAGTCTTGGCAAAAACGTTTCGCGAGAATGAGTTCACAAGAAAATCCAATCAGTGAATCGAGTAGTTCATGTTCGTGGGCGCACCACGACGGATCACAGACAACGTCAGATGGTCGGCGGTGCGCAGGCGCGTGTACGCCTCGAGCGCGGAATCGGGGCTCGTCATGTCGTAGCCGTTGATCGTGCGAAGCGTGTCGCCGTTTTGAAGACCAAGGCGCCCAACCACGCTGTTGCGACGAATGCCGTACATCTTGACGCCAGTAACGCGGCCGCCTTCTTCTTGCGGCACGATGCGCACCTGGCGCATCAAATCCGCTTGGTTCGCCAGCACCCGATCAACGAGGCTGCGCGTGATGCCGTACTCGGTATCGCTCACGCGCGTGATGCCGCGATCGAGCTCGGCCGCAGGAATCGCGCCGTCATCGCCACCGGGAGCTGCTGGCTCGGCTGCGGCTTGCGCAGCGACCGGCGCGGTGGAGGGCGCCGGTGCATCGCCCGCTCCGCCTGGCGGGTTGAACATCGCGATGCTGCACAGCGCCTGTCCGCTCGGGCGGAGGTAAACCATGTTCGATCCAATCGCGACAACTTCGCGACCGTCGACCGTTCCACCCTGGCGATAGAGAATCACTTTGCCCGCCGGGTCCGTGATCGCGGCGAACGAACGTTCGGGAGAACGCGGCCAATAAAACGAGCCAACCAAACGCACCGACCCCTGACACGGGGACGGCGGATGCGACGGATCGTCGAGCACGGGTTCCGGCACAGCTTCCGCAGCTTCGCTTGCGTCGGTTGCAGCCGCGACGCGCGTTCCGTCCTGCGGACCCATCGCCGAATCAAAGATGTTGCGGCGCAAAATGTTGGTTGGGTCTTTGCGCGCGATGACCGCGTTGCTAACTCCGGGTGAGGGGCTGGCCGTGCCGGCACCGCCGGGGTCCAAAGGCAGAAGTGAGTTCGCTAAGAGGCGCGAGGTGCCCGCTGAGACAAAGAGGGACGTCAGGGCAATCGTCGATAGGACGATTCCCATTCTCAACCTCTTTTGTCGAACGTCAGTCGCCACAAAAACCCTCCGAGCCAAGGGGTACCAAAGCAACGTGCGTGCCTAGCCGAAAAACACTTCAATATCCAGGAAATTCCGCGCAATTCCGCGATCCCGAGCGCCGGAAATCAGCCCCCTTTGGACAAGCTGACAACGATCGCCCCAACCACCCCACGTCGCCTGACAAACTGGCAATGAGATTGCGTTGCGCCAAGGCGGGGGGACGCGTTCCGAGAAGAGGGAAGGCAGGGTTTACAGGAGATCAAGAGATCAACAGGAAGGCAGTCTGGGGGGCGCTTACTGCGCGACGGGACCTAACTCAAATTGCTTCCTCTTGATCTCTTGTTAACCCCTCGGTAACGGGCAGACGGCGGCTAGTCAGACTGGCGCGTCGTCGAGGTCGTCTTTGTCGGTGCCGAGTTTGCGGTAAATGGTGCGGGCTGAGATGCCGAGGAGCTGGGCCGCTAGGTGTTTATCGCCCTTGGTGTGATCGAGCGTTGCGCGAATGACGCGGTCTTCGATCTCGTTGAGCGTGGTGCCGAGCGTGAAGAGCAAGCCGTCTTCGCGCGGCGTTGAGTTCGCAATCTGCGCCGGCAATTCCTCGACTGCGATGGTGTTCGACTTCGACAAGACGACCGCGCGCTCAATGGCGTTCTCGAGCTCGCGCACGTTGCCCGGCCAATCGTAGCCGAGCAGCTTCTCCATCGCGTTTTTGGTCAAATTCGGCCTGGTTTTGCCGTTTTTCTTCGCATAGACGTCGAGAAAATGATCCACAAGCAAGGGCACGTCATCGCGCCGATCGCGCAAGCTGGGACTTGTTAGCGCGATGACATTCAAGCGGTAATACAAGTCTTCGCGGAAGCGTCCTTGCGCAACTTCATTCGCTAGGTCGCGGTTGGTTGCCGCGATCAAGCGGAAGTCGGCGCGCTGCGTGCGACCACCGACGGGTTCGAACTCGCCTTCTTGCAGAAGTCGAAGCAGCTTCACTTGCACGGCGGGAGCAAGCTCACCGATTTCATCCAAAAAGAGAGTGCCGCCGGCCGCCTGGACAATGCGGCCGTCACGTTTCTGAACCGCGCCCGTAAACGCGCCTTTCTCGTGGCCGAAGAGCTCGGCCTCGAGGATGGTTTCCGGCAGGGCCGACAGGTTTACGGCGACGAAGGCTCCGCGCCTGGCGCTACGCTCATGAATAAAGCGCGCCAAAAGCTCCTTTCCAGTACCGCTTTCCCCCAAAATCAGCACGTTGGCCGTGGATGGTGCAGCTTGGGTCGCGACTTCCAGTGACCTGCGCAAAGCCTGAGCGGAGCCCACGATCGAGCGGGGCGTGCGCAAGGCTGACAGCTCTTGCTTGAGCTCGCGGTTCTCGGTCACAAGCGCGTGCCTTTCTCGGGCTTTTCGCACGGTTTTGACGATTTGCATGCGTTTTAGCGGCTTCTCAACGAAGTCGTACGCGCCCTCGCGCATCGCCTCGACGGCAGTCTCGATCGTCCCGTACGCGGTCATGACGACAACCTCAACGTCGGGAGCGACCGTCTCGAGCGCCTTGATCAGGTCGATGCCGCTCATGCCTGGCATCATCAAATCCGTGAGCACCACGTGGACTCGGCTCTGGCGGCACAAATCGAGCGCCGCGCGCCCGCTCTCGGCGGTCAAAGTGCGGAAACCTTCGCGCTGAAAGATCTTTTCGAGGGATTGTCTGTTCGACTCCTCGTCATCGACGATCAACACGGTCGTATCGGCAGACGCCGGTTCCGTCACTATGTCATTCATTTGGGACTGTTTGTCATGGCGCGGACGATTCGTCAAGTCCGCGGCGGTTTTGTCACAATGCTGGCGAAAGCTTCGCTAGCTCGGACGCGCGGTCTAAGACCTAGCCGCCGCCGCAGACGTTGCCGCAAGCGCGGGACTCGCACGCGGCGAGCCTTGCGGTCGTTCGCGTCCACGCTGATTGAAAGCTCGTGCACGACGGCCGCGACTTCCGCTCCAAAGAGCACGAACGCCCACGCGAGGAAAATCCATACGAGCAGCATGGGCACGAATGCAATCGCGCCCCACACAATGTGCAGGCCGCGCGCTAGATAGGTCGCGTAAATGCTGAAGAGGGCTTTGCCGACTTCGAGGAGAAGTGCGCTGGTCGCAGCGCCGATCAGGGCGTGTGTTTTGCGCAGGCCAGCGGCGGGCAGATATTTGAATACGAGAAAGAGAAAGACGACCGCGACAAGAAAGGGCCAAAGGTGTCGGTCGATGATTTCGCTCGACTCAAAGCGCGGTGCCCAGTGTGCGCCAAGCAATGTGCCAGCAGGGACCGCGATGACGAGGCCGCTCTGCAGCAAGAGGCGCCATGCGGGATGCTTCTCGGGCGCACGGAATACTTCGATGAGCGCGCGATCGATTTCGCGCACCATGCTGATCGTCAATGGCAAGAGCGCGGCGAGACCAATAACGCCAATCGCGTCGAGGTCAATGCCGGTGAGCAGCGGTGCGACGTAGCCAATTGCGTCCTCCGTCGCGCTCGGGAAGTATCGACGCGCAACGTACGCGACGAACGATTGCGTTCCTTCCAAACCGGACACGCGCTTCAGCAACGCGAACGTCAATGCGATTAGCGGCACCGCGGACAAGAGCGTGAAGAAAGAAAGAGCTGCCGCTCGTTGAGGCAGGTTGTCATCGACGCAACGCCGCACCAAACGGCGCAAGGCCCTAAAAAGCAGGGTCAGCGGCAAGGTCGTTGTGTGCTGCTCTGTTTCGCGAATGTCAGGCACCGCCGACATGCGCGCAAGCTCGTGGGCGCGCCGAAGCGCGCTGCGCATGGAACGCTTGCCGACATTCTTCTCGTCCAAAGGTTACTTGATCAGGCGTGAGAGAATTTTGAAATCCTCCGTGCCTGCCTTGCCCAGCCAATCGAACAGGACGGTCTCCGTGCTGGATACGACAGCGCTCATGCGCTCCCAAAGTCCGCGAGCGATTCGAAAGTTCTCTTCCGTGCGTGAGCAACACGCGTCGCTCACGACATGCACCGAGTAGCCTTGTTCGCGAAAGCCACGCGCAGTTTGGTACACGCAGATATGCGCTTCCATGCCGGCAACGATGACATGAGGGCGCGTGGCGGGCGGGCATGCGTGCGTGAAGGCGCGTGCGAAGTGTGCATTTCGCATCGCATCAAACTCGAGCTTCTCGAAGGGTGGGTTCATGGCCAGCGTTTCGCCGAAGGCGTCGCGCACATTCGCCACGGTTCTCCCCAGACCCTTCGGATACTGCTCGGTCACAAACGCGGGCACGGCAAGTCGTCTGGCTGCTGTAGCAAGAATGCCAAGGTTCCCAACCACTCGCTCGGCAACCCCAGCATTCATCGCGCCGAGCAAGCGTTCTTGCACATCCACGATGACGAGTGAGGAAGTGGCGGGCGCGATACGCAAGGTGTTCATTCGCGCGAAATTACCATGAGATCGCCGATGCGTTGATCTGCCTTGATTTCCCGGGCTACGCCGAACACGCTTGCTACCCTTCAAGCCCGGTTTGGGAGACTAACTTTGGATTCGGCGCGAGACACATCTAAAAAAGAGCGCGTCGTTATCGGCTGGAACGAGTACATCGATTTTCCCGAGTGGAAGATCACGGGGCTCAAAGCGAAGGTTGATACCGGAGCGCGCACGAGCGCCTTGCACGTCGACAATATCGCCGAGGTATCGCGCGGGCGCGTGCGTTTCGATGTGATTCTGCATCGCAAATTCACCGATCGACGCGTGACTATTGAGGTGCCCGTGGTGCGCCGCGCCTACGTGACCTCGAGCAGCGGGACGCGGGAGACGCGCTATTTTGTGAACGCATGCATCCGTTTGGGGTCGATTGAGAAGCTCATTGAGGTGAGTTTGGCGTCACGTGGACCTATGCTCTTCCGTATGCTCCTTGGTCGTAAGGCTTTGGAGAAGGATTTTTTGATTGATGTGGGGCATCGAGCGCTCGCCACCGTTCGTCCGCTTCGGAAGAAGAAGAAGAAGAAAGCCAAAGTCGCCCGATGAGAATCGCCATCCTTTCTCGCAGCCCCCGGTCCTACAGCACCAAGCGCCTTCGCGAAGCTGCGCTCGCGCGCGGCCACGATGTTAAGGTGCTCAACACGCTGGCCTTCGCGATGTCGGTCGAACGGGGGCAGCCCCAGCTTTTCTATCACGATCGCGCATTGAGCGTTTACGACGCGGTCATCCCACGCATTGGCGCGTCCGTTACATTCTTCGGAACGGCGGTCGTTCGTCAGTTTGAGCAGATGGGTATTTTCACGCTCACGACGTCGGAAGCGATCACGGCGTCGCGCGACAAGCTGCGTTGCTTGCAGGTGCTAAGTCGCTTTCAAATCGGTTTCCCGCCAACGGTATTTGTGCGCAACTCCAAGGGGGTTCGGCCGGCAATCGAGATGATTGGCGGCGCACCCGTCATCATCAAGCTGGTCGAAGGTACGCAGGGCGTGGGCGTAATGCTTGCGGAGTCGACGAAGGTCGCCGAGGCGATCGTCGAGACGCTGCAGAGCGTTCGTCAGAATGTACTCATTCAAAAATTCGTCAGCGAGAGTCGCGGCAAAGACGTACGCGCGCTCGTGGTGGGAGGCCGCGTGGTTGCGGCGATGCGGCGACAAGCGCAGGGCGAAGAGTTTCGGAGCAACGTGCATCGAGGCGGAACGGCCGAGCGCTTGACACTCGACGCGACCTACGAGCGAACTGCCATTCGCGCGGCCGAGATCATGGGCCTCGACGTCGCTGGCGTGGACATGCTCGAGGGCAAAGATGGTCCATTGGTCATGGAAGTAAACTCTTCTCCAGGACTCGAAGGGATCGAGCGTGCAACGCAAGTCGATGTCGCCGGCGCCATCATGGTTTCGCTGGAAAAGGGCGCGAAGAAGCGTGCTAGCGTGAAGCCGCAGCCACCGCAGGTTTTCAAGGACTGATCGATGCCCTCTCTTGAGTCGCTTCGTTGTTTCCTCGCGGCCGCGCGTCTTTTGAACTTTCGCGCGGCCTCGCGGTCGGTATCGCTCACGCCCACGGCATTCAGCCAGCGCATACGTCAGCTGGAGGAGCAGTTGGGAGCGCCTCTTTTCTTGCGTACCACACGGTCCGTGCGTCTTTCGCGAGAAGGGCAGGCGCTTATTCCCGTGGCCGAACGATGTATCGCAGCGGCCGAGGACTGCGCTCGCGTCGTTAAGGGTGATGCGAGTAGCGCACCGATTGAGTTCACCATTGGCACCCGTCACGAGCTCGGTCTGAGCTGGCTTTTACCCGCGTACGACTCTATTTCGAAGGCCTTCCCCTACCTCGCGTTGCAGCTGCATTTCGGCTCCGGCCCGGATCTGATGTTTCGCGTGGCGTCGCTGCAAGCCGATTGCGCCGTTACGTCCGCGCGAAATTCGGACGCGCGCTTAGACGCCATCCCGATTCATCGCGAGGACTATGTCTTTGTGGGCGCGCCGAAGCTACTCACCAAGACTCCGTGCGCGAGCGTGAAGGATCTCGCGCGGCACGTCTTGCTCGACACCGATTCAAACCTTTCGCTCTTCCGCTATCTGCAAGACGTTCTGGACGTTCCCGAAGGCGTGCGCTTTGCGCGCACGGTGCGTTTAGGAACGATCGAGGCGATCCGTCGCCGCGCGCTGCTCGGGGCCGGTGTCGCGGTACTGCCCGTCTATCTCGTCGCGGGCGACTTGAAAGCGAAGAAGCTGCAGCGCCTGCTTCCGCGTGTTACTCCGCTGCACGACTATTTTCGACTCGTATTCCGCCGTGACAGTCCGAGACGCGAAGTGTTCGAAGCACTCGCGAAGCAACTTTCGACCCTTCCGCTTCGCTAGGTTTTTAGACGTCGTTAGGCCGCAATTACTAGAACGATCACGCCGGCAAAGAGCGTTGCCAGCCCAAGCCATTGCCGCTGTGATGGGCGTTCGCCCAGCCAAAGCGCAAACAGTGCGGCGTAGCCGATAGAGCCATTGCGCAGGCCAAGTACACGCCCGGATTGCGTCATCGAGAGCGCGAGTACCGCAAGCACAAAGGACGCCGTGCTCATCACACCCGCAAGCAGCGTAGTTCGCCATTGGGTGCGCACGACATTCGTGGCGCTTCTTTGAACTTCACGTGGCGCGATAAGCCAGAGCAACGGCACGGCGATCGCGATTGACCCCGTGAACGTAGTAATCGCGTCTGCGCCGGCGTGCACCGATCCCTTGTATGCCGTGTGATAGACGCCCACGAAAAGCCCGGTCGCGATTGTCCAGGGCCATGACATCAAGCTCTTCTTCGTATCGCTACTGCGCGGCTGACAAAGCAACATGCCGACGCAAAGAAATCCGGTCGCAACCCACGCCGCGCTCGACGGAACGTCATGAAAAATGATGTAGCCAAGTGGCCATACGGCGAGCAATGCGACGCTTCTAGACACTCCGTAGGTGACGCCGAGGTCGCCTTTGCTCAGCGCGATTCCAAGTGACACCACGTAGCCCGCTTCCCCGATGGCTGCGAGTGCAATCCAGGGAACCGCAGACCACGTGATCGCGTGCGGCACGAAAGGCGTGACGAAGCCCATGATCACGAAGTCCGCAGTTAGAATCGCGAGCGCAGCGCCGCGCGGCTCGAGCGACCGTTTCGCGATCACATTCCAGCCTGCGTGAAACACGCCTGAGAAAAGCGCCATCAACCCTGCAGCGTCCACCGCGGCACGATACACGAGCACAGCACTCTGCAGCCTCAAATCACTATGCGGCTGAGCGACATAGTACTGTTTGAACAATACCGATAGTGCGCATGCATGTTCCGGGTCATTGTGAGAGTGGAGGTGAAGAATGACTCCTGAAATTAGGCGCCAAGCACTACGTGCTGCGCAAAAGCTTGCTCTTACTTTGACGATGGCAGGATGCGCCAATGCGCATACCGATCCGCTAATCATGGCGGATGCAGGCGAGCGTGACGCCGCCGCGCTGGACGCGACTGCCCTCGACGCGTTCGTTGCGGATGGCGGCGCAGATGCCGATCTCTGGGCCGATCTTGGTCTTGAAGGGCGCGATGGATCGGTCGATGGCGGGCCCACCGTCAACGCCTGCATCGCAGACCTCTCGGCGTACCTCGCGTCTGCCGATCCAGCCGTTGTGGTGCCCGCGCGACCGGGCGACACCCAGTGCTGCACCGACGTGCAAGCGTTCATCGACGGTGATGGAACCACGTGGGGCAACTGGGAGGATGAAAACCTCCGCAGCTACTGCTGCGGCACCGTGCTGAACTGGGAAAGCCTTGGCTCGTGCACACCGTGGGGACCGCCGATGCCTCCCGCGATGCCGACCGAGGTACTCGCGTGAGCGCGCAAACAATCGACCTGAGCGCCTTGTCACGCGCGGTGCACGTGGAGCTGCCGCAGCTTCCGCAGCTGCGAGACGCCGCCATCGCCACCTGGCGTGGGCGCATGATCAACGAGTACTCGTCGGCAAAGGTATTCGAAGGCTTGGCCGCGCACGCGCAGCGTGCGAATCTCGACCCGGCGCTCGTCGCCGAAGTCGAAGCGTTTGCGGCCGAAGAACGCCAGCACGGTGTTTTGTGCGGAGCCGTAGTCGAAGCACTTGGTGGAGCAGCGCTTGCACCACACAAAGAAGAACACGCCTATCCATTGCACAAGGACGTGAGCGAGCTCGAGGGGCTTCTACGCAACCTGCTCAGCATCTCGTGCATGAGCGAGACGGTGGCTGTCGCGCTCATTGGCGCGGAACGCCTAGAAATGCCGGACGGGCCATTGCGCGAGTTACTCACGGGGATCTGGTCTGACGAAGTGGGGCACGCGCGTTTTGGCTGGCGCCTCGTGCAGACGCTCGTGCCGACGCTCGACGCGGAGGCGAAGGCACGGCTGACGAAATATCTTGCTGTCGCGTTCGAGCACCTCGAGCGACACGAACTCGCGCACCTTCCGCTTGATTCGAAGCCGCCGGCTGAAGGCGCGGAGCTTGGCCTGTGCGACGGTGGCGACGCCCGCCTGCTTTTCTTCGAAACGATTCGCGACGTGATCATTCCAGGTTTCGAAGCTGTGGGACTCGACGCTGCGCGCGCTTGGAAAGAGCGTCTGCGTTATCGCGCGACTGCGCAGTAACGGGTGAGCACTCAGTTGGGTGCGTCCGAGGACGGTCCCCTTTTCGTGAGCGCGTGCTCGATACTCTCGAACAGTGACCGAGTTGCAGCATCGGCATGCTCGATGCCGACACGGGCTAGGTCAGCCATGCAATCGTCAGGCACGAACAGGCTCATGCACTCGCCGCAGCGTGCGACGACGGGTCCTTCCTTGAGATAGTCCATCCACTCCATCGCAACTTGGCAGTCGGGACAGCGCGGCGCATTCGGATGGGTGTGCCGCTCCGCTACTGTGATCGTCACCTTGCTCATGAGCGCACGCGCGATGTTGCTTGGCTCACCATCGTCGAAGTCGAAGTAGTAGCCGCGGCATTCACTGCACACGTCGATCTCGATGTATGGACCGTCGCTTGTGGAAATAGAACGCGTTTCCATCGGTGCGCTGCAACCCGGACATACTCTCGATGCTTGTCGGTACATTTGACCTCACAGTGCGGCTGATTCGGACGCGCGCGAGAGTGTACACGTTCTGGCAGAGCGTTGGACATTGCGCGCCGCCCGCTGCGACTGAGAACGCGCGCGCCGCCGCTTTCCTACCGTCGCGCGAGAACAGGTTAAAGAAAAACGCCGCCTTCCGAAGAAGACGGCGTTTCGTTTTACAGCGAGGGGAACAGTCTACCAGCGACCGCCGCCACCACCGCCGCCGCCACGACCGCCGCCTCCGCCGCCACGGCCACCGCCGCCGCCGCCGTAGCCACCGCCGCCACCGCCGCCGCCGCGATCTTCACGGGGACGAGCAATGTTGACCTGAAGCTGACGTCCGCCCATTTGCTGGCCGTCGAGAGCTTCGATGGCTGCCTTCGCGTCTGCATCGCTCGCCATTTCGACGAACGCGAAGCCGCGTGAGCGACCCGTTTCGCGATCGGTCACGAGCGTTGCACGCTGAACGGTGCCGTACTGACCGAACTGTGCGGTCAAGTCTTCTTCGCTGGTGCTAAACGGGAGGTTGCCTACGTAGAGTTTGTTTTCTGCCATGATGTTATCCGTCTTTCGATTTACTCGACTTCCGGGGCTCACTTGAATCCAGGAGTATCGAGCTGCCTTGCGTTGCTTGAACCCGACACCGAACCCGCAGACGATCGAGAGACGAACGACGAGCGAGAAAACCGGAGCGAACCCTAGAACGTGTTCCTGCCATTTCTGAAAAGAACGGGGCCACTTTCCCAGGAGTCGGGCGCTCGCGCAAGTCGGCTGCGAAGCTCGCGAGTCCGCGCCTTCCAAACTGCGACTAGCAAGGCATTTTTGAAGATCGCGACGCCTTATTGAGCGCCGAATAGAAATTCGTGGCCCTCCAAACGACTCACCTTCGTGCCCCGCCCGCCTCGGATTCTACCTCTCTTCAAAGTGGCGTTCGTACTCGCTATGGCCGCGCCGTTGGCGAAGGCGTCCGGCCAGGAGCGCCGCCTCTCACTTCGCGCGTCGACGGGCGTGGGCGCGATGCTGAGTTCCGACCAGCGCTCATGGATGGGATTGAATGGCACAGGCGTGAGTGGCGCCGCAATCGCATCGTACGGTTTCGCGGACGCTCTCGGGATTGAAGCGCGCGTTTCCGGTAGCTACTTCGTCGCCAGCAACGAGAATCTCAACGGCGGGATGACCGAGCTTGGGCTTGGAACGCGCTTGGCGGTCGCGTTGCCAGGACGATGGGCGCGGTTGGAAGTGTCTGCGCATGTGAACGCTGCATGGACGGGGCCGCACGTCGTACCTTCGCTGGACGCGGCGCTTGGACTCGGCTTCGCCGTTAGCGAAACTCTAACAATGGGACCGGAGCTGATCTTCGATCAGGTCCTGTGGCCCAACGATCAGTTCTATTCGACGGATGCGCGCTTTCTAACGTGCGCGGTATTTCTTGCCTGGCATCCGGAGCTCACTCCTTCGCCGCCGCCGCGTAACGTTCAGCGCATTGAGCGCGAGCGCACGGTGCGCGTGGTCACGACTCCACCTCTCGAGCACCACTCCATTCCACCCCCGGATGATGCCGCGCTTGCGCGCTTGCTCGATCAAGCGCTCCCGCGTGCGCAGCGACAGGAAGTCTTGCTCATACCCCCGGTCTTGTTCGCGACCGGGTCGTCGCACCTTCTGCCCGCCGGAGAAGTCGCGTTGCATACGGCGCGCGAGTTGATCGCGGAGATGACGGAACCCGTGGTCGTGGAAGGGCACGCAGACGGCCGCGGGGACCAGCAATTGAATCGAGAACTATCACTCGCGCGTGCGAGCACTGTTCGCGACTGGCTGATCGCGCACGGGATCGAGGGCAGGCGCCTCAGCGTTGAGGCACATGGAGAAGGGCGACCACTCGAAGACGGTGAGAGCGAGCGCACGCGACAAATAAACCGACGAGTGACCTTTCGAGTCGAACGTATTCAAAACGCCGGCGGCAGTGGGGCCGAGGCGGAGCAATGAAGCAGCTCTCGCCACCACTCTCTGCGATCGCAGGCATGCTCACGGGGATTCTTAGCGGGTGCATCGCCGCGCCGGTGGTTGGAATTCAGGTGAGCCCTGAGCCGGCCACCTGCGAACCAGTCGAAGTTGACTGCACCGGAATCACGCTGCCGCTGGACCTGGCCCCGATTGGCGATGGCGATTTTGCGCGCGACTCGGAGCGCGAAATAGAAATGGTACTCACAGGCACTGAGACGCTGTCCGATGTTTCGTGGCGCGACACGCGCTTCGTAGTGAGTGCATCTCAGAATGCCACCTTGCGGCTCGCCCATGCAGACCTCACGCACGTGGTGATCGTACTGGGAGAGAATGTGCGGCTTGAGATCGTGGGCGACAGCCAGCTCGACGACGTGATGATCGCTTCCGATCCGCACGAGGAGGGGCGCGCGATTCTGATCGAAGATGCGTGGGCCGCCAAACTCGCCGTGCGAGCGAAGGGCGCAAGTGAGGTCCGCCTCTCACGGGTCAGCGCCCAGGACGCGGTCCTCGATGCGCCGGTGTTGATCCTTGACGCAGATAGCTTTCTTGACTCGCGCATCGCAGCGGGTGACCTGCTGACTGCTGGCGGCTCGTTTCGAAACACAGAGCTCGCCGCCGGGACCGCAAGTATTGTCTCGACGCGATTCGAGCGCGCACGGTTTCACCGCTGCCAGGCACTGCAATTCGTCAACGCGACGTTCGAGACTAGTGAATTCGCAGAGTGCGAAGAACCTCTGCTCTTTCGCGGAGGGTCAATCAACGGCTCGCGCGTTCGAGGCGCGGCGGAGTTTGCGAGCATGCGAATCGCATCGAGCGCGCTTGCGCCAGGCAGTGAGAACAAAGTGGTTATGAACGACGTGCGCATGAGTTTCAGCGCCCTTTGCGAAGCCGCAAATGTGGTCGCTACCGACTCGGACATCCAATGCGTCTCGTGCGACCCAGAAGTCGCTCAGCCCGAGCTCAGCAGCTCGCGGGTCTTCGCCCCAGAGTGTCTGTCGTTGCAAGACGCCGCGCTCGAAGATCTCGACTGAGCACGTCGTGCAAGCGCACGTGGAGGACGTCGCTGCAGTCGCACACGCACAGTGACTGATCCCGTCGACGTCGCCTGTAAGAAATGCCGTGCCAGGCGCATTGACCTCCGGCTTGCATTCAGATCACGAAAATTCTGCGCCGCGAGGTCTCGACACTCCGCGCGATTCGATGCAAGGGTCCATTCTCATGAGGGGCACTAAAGGGCGCACGTTCGTCGCTGCATGCTGCATGGCGCTTGCGTGGACGGGCGCGGCGCGCGCGCAAGAGATAGTCGCGACCGTGCAACTCGACGCGCCGCCAGAGTGTCCTGATCGAGCGAGCGTCGAGCGCGAAATCGCGCGCCTCCTTCAGACGTCGAGTAGCGAGTCCGTCGAAGCGACGATGCGCGTGACGCGCAACGGCGAAAGCTTGGAGCTTGTGCTCGACGTTCGCGGTGGATCTCGCCGTTTAACCTCGGTGTCGTGCGACGACTTGTTGCGCGCGGCGGCGTTGGTCGTTGCGATGGCGGTCGATCCTGACGCGGTGGAGCGCGCGGAGTCTGCGCCCGGGGCGGTGTCCGAGACGGCGTCCGAGTCGGAGTCGGTGTCCGAGCCCGCATCCGAGCCCGCATCCGACTCCGCGTCCGAGTCCGAATCCGCGTCCGCGTCCGAGTCTGCGGCGGGGCTGTCGGTTCCGGCGGAGAGTGTTGACGCGCCGATAACGCCTGCGGGGCGGGCGCGACGCGTCTCAGTCTTCGCTGGTGCGCATGCGACGTTGATCATCGGGGCGCTGCCGCGCGCAACGATGGGCGCAAGCTTGGTCGTCGGAATTGCAATGCCTGGGCTCGAAGTCTCGTTAGCCGGATCGTTGTCTGGGTCCAGCGCCACCAATCTCGTGACAGTGCCGGACGCTGGCGCGCGCTTTAGGCTCGCGTTTGGTCGCGTTCAAGTTGGGCTGCCATTCCGCATCGGTTCCACTACGGTTGTTCCTCATGTGTTTTTCGACCTGGGCGCTATGAGCTGGGAATCTTTCGGAGTTACGCACCCGGGCGCGGGAACGAGCGTGTGGCTGAGCCCGGGGGTCGGCATTGAGGCGCGCTTCGCATTGACCGGCTGGCTCGCGGTGTCATCGTTCGCCGACTTGCTTGTGCCCATCCATCGCCCGGACTTCTTTCTCGATGAGCTCCCCGGTGCCGAAACCGCCCATACCGCCGCGCCATTTGCGTTTTCTGTCGGGCTAGGCCTCACCGTTCAAATACCTCCGAACTAAAGCACCGATGCGCTCTTCATTTCGTGACGGATTCTCGAGAGCGCGGCCATCACTAGGCGGGATGCTCCTTGCCCCGACCGCCAGTACTGCCGATTTCGGCGCGCGCCAAGCCAGCGCGGCCGGCGAGCTTTCGTTTGACGAGGTCTACGAAGCCCATGTGGACGGCCTCTGGCGCTGTGCGCGCGCGTTCGGTGTTCCCGAACAGGGGGTTGCCGACTTGCTGCAGGATGTATTCGTCGTCGTGCATCGACGACTGCCTGAGCTCGAGTGCTCGGTCGGTATCCGCACTTGGCTTACGCGCATTCTATGGCGCGTTCTCTCGCAGCAACGTCGTACATTTTACCGCAAGGCTAATCACTCGGAGTTGCCTGACGAGATCGTCGACCACGCCGGCTCGACGCCGTTCGACAGCACGGAGCGCGCCCAAGCATCGAAGCTCCTTTCCGAAATCCTCGACTCGTTTGACGAAGACCGTCGCGCGGTGTTCGTGCTCGCTGAGTTCGAACAGCTAACTGCGCCTGAAGTGGCCGAGGCCCTGGGCGTCAACGTGAACACTGTGTATTCGCGATTACGCTTGGCGCGCCGCGACTATATGAAGCAACTCGCGCGTCTGCAGGCGCGGGAAAACTCGCTTGCGCCGGCGCAACAGAGGCGGACATGAAGCGCCACGAACACATGGGCGACCATCCCAAGATGGATCGCGCTCTTCTCAACCAGGCGCGCAGCGAGATGAGCCCGACGAGCGCTCAACGCGCGTCGTTGAAGCGCGGCGTCCTCGCGGCGGTAGCAGGCGGTGCAATGGTGGGCGGCGCGGCCACGGCAAAGGCCGCGGTGAGCGCGGCGTCCACGTCGAAGGCCGCGTTGAGCGCGGCCGCCACCAAAAGCGCATCGACCGCGGGCCTCGGTTTCAGCGCGTCCGCTTCGTCACTGACCGGCGGGGTCATCGCGAAGTGGTCGGTTGCCGTGGTCTTGGTAGGCGCCAGCGCCTTGGGTGTAGGCGCTCTCGTTCAGCAAAAGCGCGCCGAACGCTCGTCGCCTGTGCATGTCGCACAGTCATCGCGCGCAGTTGAAGTGCCGCGTGAAATGGGGCTGCGGCGATACGACCCCCCTTCCATACCGATCGCGGGCGCGCCGATTGTAAATCTTGAGATCCCGCAGGAGCAGCATCCTCCGGCGCCGGTTCGTGCGGCGTCACGCGAGCGCGAGGATGCCCCTTCGCGAACCGCAGACGCTCCAGTTGCACCGCTCGTTGCAGGTGCACCTGCAACGACGGAACCGGTGACCGATTCACTCGCTGCGGAGACTGCGCTTTTGCGCGACGCCCACACCGCTATCAATCGCGGCGACGCGGCGGCGGCCATATCGTTGCTCGAAGCACACGCGCAGCGTTTTCCTGGTGGCGTGCTGATGGAGGAACGCGTTGCGTTCCACGCGCTGGCAATGTGTCATACCTCTGCACAGGAAGAAGCTCGCGCCGAGGTTGAGCGCTTCGCTGCGCAGTACCCGCACTCGCCGCAGCTAGCGCGCTTACGTCGGGCGTGTTCGCCACACTAAGCCGAGCCGAACCGTTGGCAGTGATGCCTCCGTGTGGCGGCAAAGTCGCGGGCCCGATGACTTAGGCCAATGACTTTCATCTGGGTGATGGGCTCGGACGAGTATCCGTAATCGGTCACCGAAGCGGCTGATGCCGCTGCGCGCCGTCGGGAATTCCGCCCGTGACGTCCTCGGTGGCGATGCTGCCGCGCGCCCACAGCGAGCGTTCCACCATGATGTGGAAAATCCGTGTGAGCTCTCGCTCCACTTCAGCGCCTTCCAGGATTCCGAATGCACGAGCGATCGCTTCGATGGTCGCAAGCCCACCAGGCCTCCGCTCGATGCGAAGACGGTACTGAGTTTCATCACCGTCGGGAAGGGAGACGCAAGGAACATGCGCGAGTTCCGGCATGCGCTTTTTCATTTTGAACGCTTGGCGCCACGTTCCGTCCGGCACGATGAGAGAAATGGGCTTGTCACAGCCGACGAAGTTCGCGATGGGCACTGCGTCGTCGTGCGGGAAGATCATGAGAGGTTGTGAATCGGCGGGCCACCGCAGCTCGCCGTCGTGCGTGATTGTGCCTTGATGGCCGCGCTCTACGACGTCGCTGTTGGGCAAGCAAAGCGCCGCGAGCTGGCCGGTATTGGTGGGTTTGCGCGCTTCGATGCGGTGAATGAGCAAGATCAATCGCGTACGCGTTTGAAGGCGAGGCATGACCGCGCAGATGCACAACGAGCGATGCATCTTGCATCGCGTGCAGCGTACGTGGGCCTGCGCTCGCCGGCTCATAATGAGGAACTCGCTTCCAGAAGCCCGAGCGCATCGAGCGGCAATGCGAGGTCGCCGGGGACGGGGGCCACGGCACAAACTCGTTCTGCGGTCACTGGATGCACGAAGGAAATTGTACGCGCATGAAGAGCCAGCCGATGCAGATTGTAGAGCTCGCGAAACCGGCGGTTCAAATCGCCTTTACCGTAGTTCACATCGCCGAGTAGAGGGTGTCCTGCGTGCTTCAGGTGGCGGCGCACTTGATGAAGGCGACCGGTTTCCGGTGTCGCGCAAACGAGCGAGCACCGATCGATGGTCGATGTCCCGAGCAGGCGAAAGCGCGTGAGAGCGTTCACCCGCGGTCCGTCTTCGCTCTGGGGAACCGGGCTGTCCACCATGCCTTCGGCTGGTGGAACTCCCCGCACGAGCGCCAGGTAGGTTTTGCTCACCTCGGAGTTCGCGAAGAGCGCACTCAAGCGTGAGGTAGCTTCAGTCGTTAAGCCGAACACGAGCGCGCCACTGGTGCCGCGGTCCAATCGATGGATTGGATTCACCCGAGCGCCCAGTGCGTCCCTCACGCGCATCATCATCACATCCTCATCGTTGTCCCAGCCGCGGTGCACGAGCAGACCCGACGGCTTGTTCACGATCACAAGCGATTCGTCAGCGAAAAGAATTTCGACAGCGGGTGAGGGCAAGAGGTCGTCGAGGCTCACACAGACTTCGGGAAAAGTCCTGCGCCGATTCCGCGCGAAAGGCGATCGTTAGAACAGCGAAAGCTGCGAAGTCGGCCGGATGAAGGTGCTCGCGGGAGCGACGATTCGGTCGGTATTTAGCCCGAGCCTGCGCGTGTGCGCGGCGAAGAGGTCTTCGATCACGCTCCACCGCGGACCTTCGCCGTGCATGCGTTTGCCAAATTCCGCGCGGTTCATTTTGCCGCCGCGCATTTGCAGAATGGCGCTTTTGATTTTGCTGGCCCGCTGCGGCATTGCGGCTTGGATGCGTTCGTCGAAGACGGGCAAGACTTCTTTCGGAAGACGCAAAAGCACAAGACCTGCACCGTCAGCGCCCGCATCGCGAGCACGTTCGAGGATCGCCGGGATCATACTGTCGTTGAGGCCCGGGATTACGGGCGCGATCATCACGGTGGTGCGGATGCCAGCATCGGACATCATACGCAGTGTCTCGAAGCGCTTGGAGATCGGACTTGCGTACGGCTCAATCAATCGTCCGGTCTCGTCGTCGATAAATGGAATGCTCAGCGCAACGCGCGCACTTGCTTCAACGGCGAGCTTTGAGAGCACGTCGATGTCGCGGCGAATCACTGCGCCTTTGGTAATGATGCCGACTGGGTTTTTGAACTCCAGGCATACATCGAGGCAGCCGCGCGTAAGTCGATACGCTGCTTCGAGTGGTTGATAGCAATCGGTCACGCCAGAGAAGATCAGCGTCTCGCCGCTCCACGATTTGCGTTCGAAGGCCGCGCGCAAGAGCTGAGGCGCATTCACTTTGGCAACGATGCGCCGATCAAAGTCAGTGCCTGCCCCAAAGTCGATGTACTGATGCGTTGGGCGCGCGTAACAGTACGCGCACGCGTGATAGCAACCGCGGTAGGGATTCACACTGAAGCGAAAGCCGATGTCCGGACTGTCGTTCTCGCTGAGGATGGACTTGGCCGTCTCCTCATAGACGGTCAGCTCGGCGGGAGGCGGCTCGCCTTCCCAATCGATCTGATCGCTCTTCCAGGGGTTTGGCGGATTGGCGACGGGGCGAGGCATGATTCGAAGCTAACGGGCACCTGCTCGCATGTCCAGTATTTGGCGGCACGGGCGCTTGCCTGAAGCGCGTGCATAATGGCGCCGGAGAAGGCGAGGCGGCGATGAGTGTCAGAGCAAAAATCGAAGCGGATTTGAAGCAGGCGATGTTGCAGAAGGACGAAGTCTCGAAGGACGCCCTGCGCATGATGAAGGCCGAGCTCCTGAATCGTGAAGTCGAGCTTGCGCGCGAGCTCGAGGACAAAGAGGCCTTCGCCATCATCCAGAAGAGCGTGAAATCACGACGTGATTCCATCGATCAGTATCGCCAGAACGGCCGTAATGATTTGGTCGAGATCGAAGAAAAACAGCTTTCTGTAGTTGAGCGCTATGTCCCAAAACAGATGAGCGAAGACGAGATGCGCATAGCGGTTTCCGCGATTATCAAGGAGCTGGGCCTGACCACAAAGAAGGACATGGGCAAGCTCATGAAAGAGCTCTCCGCCCGCCACGACAACGTCGACGGCAAGACGGCAAGCAAGCTCGCTGGCGAGCTACTCGCCTAGCAATAGCGCTATGATTGCGCGGACTCAGGGCGTGCGCGGTATTGCCCTGAGCACCACGAACGAATCCGCGTCAACCGCCCGGCAGCGCGTGGTGCACACGTAGCTCGTGACGCGAACGCGAAAAACCGACGTACCTGAGCTTTGCGCGACGATGGGCACGCGGAAACGCAACATGCCGTCGTCGGGGAGGGCGACTGTGGCGTCGCTGCGCAAAAAACGGCCGCGAACGACCTCAATCGCGTCGCCTTCGCTGGTGGGCGTCAGGATGAGCGGCTGGGCCTGCGTGGCGCGTGCGCTGACCTCAACGACGACTTCGGTGTGGTCGCCCGCCGTCAGCCGCTCGGGCGGAATTATTCTCACGGTGAGATCATCCGCATCAGCGTGCGCTTCGTGACGAATCGCGACGATCGCGCATGCGAACGTTAGCCCGCTAACGAGCAACGAACGTTTAGCCAAGACACTCGCGATACCGTGGAATTTCACTGAGATTCGAGCCTTTTTCGGGGCGGGCCGCCTTGACTTGTTTTCACCTACACCGATACTGCGAGCAAGCTTTTCGCGCGTGTGTGCGCCCTGGGGACGAGCATGAACTCATTTAGCCGAGCTCTTACACTTTTGATCGTGGGCGCAGGCAGCACCGCCCTCGTCTCCGCCTGCAGCGGCAAGACGGAAGACAATACCATCAACGTCGTTCCGATGATCGACGCGTCGACCTCGGACGCAGGACCGCCTGACAGCGGCGTGATCTTTCCGGACACCGGCATCGGGCATTCCGATTTCAGTATCGCGCGTGTCGTGCCGGCTAACGGTCCGTTCAGTGGCGGCAACATCGCAGTGATCCGCGGCGCGGGTCTCTCGGAAGAGGCGACAGTTCGTTTCGGTGGCCGCATGGTTCAGCCTGCGGATTTGCAGCTTCTCGACACGCGTCGCCTTCAAGTCGTGGTGCCGGCAGGCGACGTTGGCCCGGCCGATGTCACAGTTGAGCTCGGCACTGAAACGGTTACGCTTCCTGCAGGCTACAACTACGATGCGCTTCAGCTCGATCCGAACCGCGGATCGGTCGCCGGCGGAACCTTCGTCACGATCACAGGATCGGGGACCCACTTCGAAGCAGGCGACGTTGTCACTTTCGGCCATAGCGAGTGCATGGACATCATCGTCGTTTCGCCGACGGTCATCACCTGCCGCACGCCGCCTCTCTCGTCGAGCACAGTCGACGTAACCATCACGCATCCGGCTGACGCGAGCACGGTCATCGCGACCGAGGCTTATACCTACTACGACACGTCCGACCCCTTCGGCGGCGGACTTGGTGGCGGCCCGGTGATGGGCACCATGAACATCACCGTCCTCAACGCATCCACAGGCGAGCCCATCGACGGCGTTTGCGTGGTTCTCAATGACCCGACGACCAGCGTTTACGGTCAGACCACGGATGCCGGAGGCCACGTCACCTTCTCGAGCCCCGACTTGCTCGGCCCCCAGACGGTTACCGCCGCCAAGGATTGCTTCGAGAAAACGACCTTCGTTCAAGCAGACGCGAGCTCAGTCACGATCTTCCTCGTTCCGTTGATGGATCCCCGCTGCGGGATGGGCGGCGAGCCGCCTCCCGGTCGCAGTCGCAATGGGTCGTTCGTGTCAGGGCAGCTCATCTGGCGCGGCCCCAATGAGTACGGTCCCAATCCGTGGGCCAATATTCCGCGTCCGCGCTCGAACGAAGTGAAGGTCTCCTACGTCTTCGCGACGCAAGAGACGCTCGACTCGCCGAATCCCGATCCGAATACCGGCGGCGGTGTGTCGCGCATCGTCGAAGGCACCGTGGGCGACCGCGGCTATCCATATCGCATCTTCGTTGCTCCGGGCGGCATGGCAGTCTACGCGCTCTCTGGTCTTGAAAACGAAGAGACCGGCGAGTTCATCCCGTACGTGATGGGCATCGCGCGCAACGTGCTCGTCGGCCCAGGCGAGGAAGGACGCAACACGAACATGATCATGAACATTCCACTCGATCATGCGGTCAGCGTCACGATGAACGAGCTGCCGATGTCGGTGCCCGGCGGAAACCCCAATCGCTATCGCCTTCGCGCCGCGATTGACCTCGGCGGCGAAGGCTTGATCGTTCGCACCGTGCAAACAAAGCCGCTCGACGTGGTGCGTGCGGCGGGCCGCGACCGACCCTTCCGCCTGCTCTCGCAGCCCGCGCTCTTCGATGCGCTTTCCGATGGGCGCTACCTCTTCGAGGGTGGTTGGTACACGGGCGAGTACGATTCAATTCCGTACACGATGGTCACGCGTCGCGGCGTGGCGGATGTTGCGGGGACCGTTGAGCTCAATGGCTTCCTTGGAATTCCGGCCGCAAGCTCGCCGGCACCCGGGGCGCAAATCCCAGAGGACCGTATCTTGCGCTGGACCGCTGACGGTGCGCCGTCTGACCTCAACATCGTGTTGATGACGGGCGGAGACGGCCAACCGGCATGGCGCCAGTTTATCCCCGGCGACGTCCACGAAGCCCCGATCCCGAACACCACCGTGACAGCGACCTGCGGCGCACCTGATTATTCGGGCGGCTTCGTGCAATGGGGCGTGTACGCGGTTCAAATCCCCGGCTTTGACTACAACACCTTTAGCTACTCGTACTTGAACGATCAGTACTGGACGGGCAGTGCGGTGGACTTCTTCTCGGCTCTGCAATGATTCGTTCCACATCTTCGGTTTGGTTCGGCGCATGTCTCGTAGCGTGCGCCCTCACTGCATGCAGTAGCCCCCCGGGCGCGCCCACGCGCGAAGACGGCGGTAGGGAAGATGCACGCCCTCCGTTCTTGGACGGCTCCTTCTTCTGCTACGAAGAAGACAGCGAAGCGTGCGTTGGCAATGTGCACAACTCGTGCGTTCGTGCGGGGGAGTTTTACCGCGTCGAGACGGAAGACTGCGCAGCGAACGACATGATCTGTGTGCCGGACTTGTGGTGCATCAAGTGCCAACCCGACACGCTCGGCTGCGACGACAACAACGTAGTGCGTTGCGCGGGCGATGGCTCCATGTGGAACGTCGTTGAGGAATGCATTATTGAAGACGGCTTCGTGTGTGACAGCGGCGAGTGCAAGAATTTGTGCGAGCTCGCGGTCGCGGCACATAGTTACGAAGGCTGTGAATTCTGGGCAGCTGATCTCGACAACGCCGCCATCGGCGCTGGCAAAGACGCTTCGTCGCAACAGTTTGCCGTCGTCGTCTCCAATCCCGGGTCGATTCCCACCGAAGTTGTCGTTGAGCGTAACGATGCACCGGTCGGCAGTCCGCCTGTTCCCACGGTCGTTGCGCGCGAGACCGTTTTGCCTGGCGACCTAGAAATCTTCCGCCTGCCGCGCCGGGAAGTCGATGGCTCGAGCAGTCTCGCCATGTGCGACTCTCCAAGCGAGTGCACGGGTGGAGAAGTTTGCGCGAGGCATTGTCGTACCTCGACCGGCGCCTATCTCCCGGCGACCTGCAACGCGGATACCGATTGCGGTACAGGGGAGCGCTGCGAAACAACGGGTAGCTGCCGTGTAAGCTTGACGGCCTCTGGCATGAACGACGGCACACATTCGGCGCTTACATCAAACGCCTATCGTGTGACCTCAGCGCTCCCCATCGTCGCGTATCAGTTCAACCCGCTCGACAACGCAGGCGTCTTCTCGAACGACGCCTCGCTACTGATTCCGTCGTCGGGTCTCGACGTAAACTACACAGTGGTCGGCTGGCCTCAGACGATTGCGAACTCGACCAATCCCAACACCGATTTCGATCAGACGCGCACCGACGAAGACCTGCGCGCATTCCTGACCATCGTTGGAACTCAGACCGAGACATCGATGCACATCACGACCGGCAACGGCGTAGTGCTCGTGCGTGCCGGCGGCGAGATCCCCGAGCTACATTCGCGACAGTCGTTCGACATCACTATCGGTCCGTACGACGTCGTGAACATGGAGACGCAAGGCTTCAACGCCGACTTTACGGGCACCACCATCGCCGCGACAAAGCCTGTGACTGTCTTCGTGGGCAGCGAAGCATCCGATGCTCCGCGCTTCGACACGCTCGCCAATCGTCAGTGTTGTGCGGATCATCTTGAAGAGCAGCTCGTGCCAAATTCAACACTTGGTACCGACTTCATTATCGGCCGCATGCCGCGCCGCACCCAAGCGCTCAATGCCGCGTTCCTCGACCCAGCCAACAGCGTCGGCGATTTCAACGAGCCGGAGTGGGTTCGTGTTCTCGCCATCACGCCTGGTACGACCAGCATCACGACGTCGTTGCCAGACGCTTATGCGTCGTTCTCGCTCGGCGAGGGTGAAGACATCATTCTGCGCGCAGACCAGGATTTCGAGATGAGTGCCGACAGGCCCATCGCAGTGCTGCAGGCGATGTCGAGCCAGGATGCGGTCGGCATTCCGTATTATTTCCCGGGAGGTGATCCCTCCATCATCGTTGTTCCGCCGATCGCGCAATATCGCCGTGATTACGTATTGCTCACGCCCCTCTATTACGGCTTCGACTTCATCACGATCTTGGCACCGAACAACGCGACTATTCAGCTCGACGGCGAAGCGCTCCCCAACACCTGCACTCGCTCCCCCGCCGACGGTATCCCGCGCGCGCCCGGGGATCCGGATCCTGAGCGTGTCGTAATTCGTTGCCAGCTCTCATACCCCGACGTCATCACGATGGGCATGATCTCGCGCGTGGATGATGGGGACCAGCAGGATGGCGTGCACACGCTGCTCTCCGATCAACCGATCGGCGTGATCGTGTACGGCTTCGACAACTACGTCAGCTACGCCTACGCCGGCGGCATGAACCTTCAGCGCATCAACTGATGGATCTCGCGGATGCGCTTCAAGCACGCCGCAGCGTGCGGGGCTTCACTTCGCGTGAAGTACCGCGCGACGTGCTCACGCGCATTTTTGCGACTGCTCAGGTGTCCCCCTCGTGGTGCAATATTCAGCCGTGGCGCGTGGTCGTAACGTCGGGCGTATCCACGAAGGCGCTCACGCACAGGCTTAGCCAGGCTGCCGAGAGCGGGATGATTTCTGCGGACTTCGATTGGCCGGGTGATTATCCCGAGCCGTACAACACGCATCGTCGGCAGTGCGGCAAAGCATTGTACGAGGCGATGAGCGTTGCGCGCACAGACCACGAAGCGCGACAGAAGGCGTGGATGCGAAACTTCCTTGCATTCGACGCGCCGCACATCGCGATTGTCGGAATGGATAAGCGTTTGGGTCTCTACCCCGCGATCGACGTGGGCTGCTGGCTGCAATCGGTGTTGCTCCTCGCGACTAGCGAGGGCCTGGGCACGTGCGCCCAAGCAAGCCTTGCCTCCTACGCGCCAGCCATCCGCGACATGCTCGGCTTCGACGAACACATCGGCCTGCTCTTCGGCATAGCCATCGGCTACGAAGATAGCGCGGTCGCAGCCAACAACTGCCGCACCACCCGCGAAGACCCCACCGCCAACGTACGCTTCATCTAAGCACTGCCGTCCGCCTGCCGAGTGTTACCAGCCCGCGAACTCCATGAGTTCTTCGGGGTCGTCTTCGTCGAGGATGCCGGCTTTGGCTAGGTCCATCACGGCGCGCACCGACATCGCGATGTAGGCTTCGGCGAAATCGTTGCTGGCGAGAGGGATCAAGCGGATGCGAACGCCGGCGCGCTGAAGCAGCATGTTCATGGCGCGGACGATGCCGCGGACGGTGACGGTTGGCATTGTGATCGGGACGGTAGCGTCGTCGTCGTCGAGCTCATCGTCGTCGACAACGGCGATCACATGTTCATTGTTGCGCAGCACGAGCTGGCCATAACGCGCCTCGCCAATTCGCTCGAGTGTGACGCTGCCGACTTCGGGAGCGAGGGCGCATACGCGGCGCAAGATCGACTGGGCCGATACCGTGTCGGTCTCGCGATGCATGAAGTAGCGATCGGCTTGCGTGCGGCGCCAACCCACCGTTGGCTCGTCGCCGCCCTGAAAATAGAGTGAGAGCAACTCCATCCGGCGTGCCGCGCCCTGCATTTCATCAGGGAGCAATCCGAGAATGCGCAAAAACTCGTTGTCGTCGAGCTCGGTCAGCAGGCCAGCCGCCTGCAACGCTGTCACGAAGGAGCCATCGTCGTCAGTCGGCGTCGGCTGGGCCGCGAACGGATCGTTAGTAGCCGGTTGGGACGGCGGTGGGCGATTGGATGACGGGGCGTCCATGCGAGCCTGGTGGGAGAAGCGTAGACGAAGCCGAGCCGTTCAGCCACTGCGCGTTGTGACGCGTTCTTGGCCCCGGTTTGCGCGCCTCGGCCGTCTAAGGCGCAGGCGGCTAGCTGCTATCGAGGTAACGCTGAATCCCCGGGTAACACGCGAAGGATGCGCCAAACACCAGGTGGGCTACCCAGCTCATGGCCGGCGGGACGTGCTCAGCGTAGATGTTGTGACCGTGCAGGGCCGTCATGACCGGGCCCATCAAAATGTTCACGTCGAGAATCTGGCTGACCACTCCGAGGCCCAAACCCATCAACGCGAGCTTGCCCCGATCCCTCACGTGAAGCGCTTCGAGAACTGCCCAGAAGGCGACGCTCCACACGAGGGTCAGCGCAAACTGGTTGAGCAGCAAACCGATTGCGATGGGGAACGTTCCGTCGCCGGTCATGGCGCGATCGCCCAGCGCCATCGAACCGATGACCCGCAATGGATAGAACGCTCCGTCACCGCTGACCAAGGAAACCGCCATCATCAAGAGGAGCATGATCGAGCTTGCGAGCTGACCTGTGATGAGTGCCACGCGAAGCCGATGGATGGGGTGCTGGTACACTTCTGCCGTCGGCACGTTGTCGGCGAGCTGATCTATCGTTGCTTGGCTCATGATCAAATCCCCCTCTCGCTGCAAACGAGCGATGCAGCTCAAATAGGGGGTCGCGCGAGAGCGATAGCAAACGGATACGCCGATTTATCTCGCCTAACTTACAATGTGACGCGAAACGCCGCAGTGGAAGTCTCAGCTATGAGGAAGGCCGGGCGCGCCGTTGTGCACCCACGTGGTGATCACGTCAGCCGCAGCAATCACCGCGCTGCGTTGAAATTGCAACCAATCTTCACGGCCCTTGGAGCCTACTGCGTTCGCGACACCGAGTACGACCGCAAACGGTACGTGCGCAGCCGCTGCAGCAATCGCGACTGAAAAAGCTTCGAGGTTTTCAGCTTCGCAGCCACTGGCGATGAGGAGCTGCGCCGCGAGCGCGTCGTCGATCGTCGTCGAAAGTGTGCTCGCCACGGGCGCCATGCGAACGCGCGGCCCCGACGCTCCGAGGCCCTGGCAGATGAGCGCCGGCGCTTCCACGCTGGTTTGCATGGGCTCAGGAAATGCTGCGTGGCCCGACAGGGCGGTAGGATCGGCAAGTGCAAAGCGGTTCGCAACGATGACGTCGTTCGGGCGATAGTGCGCCTGCCCTGGATATACGCCACAGGTTCCACTGAAGATGATGCAGCGCGGCTCAAGTTGCTTGATGCGACTCGCGGTGCCCGCTCCGGCCATCGCGAGCCCCAGACCCACGGCTTTCGCCGAGACGTAGAGGCCACGAATATGGCCATCGAGGTTCTCACCGAGTGCCGCGCGCATGCCAGCCAAGTCTGGGGCGTGCGCGGCGAGGATCAGCACATCGATCCGGGCTTTCGGTGGTTCGGACAAACGCTGCATGTGCGCACGATATCAGATGTCTTGAACGCTCACAGTTTGAATGCGACAACCTACGCGTAGGGGAGGGAAGCAACATGCACAGGACGCTCATGATTGTTGTGGTTTTCGGAATGGTTTCGACCGCTGCCTGCGGGTCAGACCCGGTCGACGTCGCGGGCGATTACTCGCTCTCGCTCACCAACCACGAGAACGCGTGCATGTTCCCCAACTGGAATGAGAACGCGACGACTACCGGCGTGCAAATGACCCTCACACAAAACGGGAGCAGTGTGAGTGCGACGGCCGGAGGCCTGGTAGCGCCGGCCCTCGATATCTACCTTGGCAGCCACGTCTTCACAGGCGAGCTTGTCGGCGAGCACATGGACTTGCACATCGCAGGCACGCGCGCCGGGAGCACGGGGGCGTGCGCGTACACAATCAATGCGAACGTTTCAGCGGACATCGACGGCGACGTGCTTACGGGCACCATCACGTACGTTGCACAGCACAACAATTCCGCGGACTGCGGCTATCTGCTCACCTGTGCCAACGAGCAGGCCTTTAACGGGACGCGACCGCCACGGTGAAACGCATCGTCTATCGCTGGGATCTGGACAAGACGTATCTGCGCACGGAGTTCGATACCGTGCGCGATTTGCTACGTACGGCGTTCGAGCCAGCGAAGAAGAAGTTGACTGTGCCAGGCGCGGCTGCGTTGCTACGCGAACAGCGAGCAACGAATCCAGCGGGCATTTACATTTTGTCTGGGAGTCCCGAGCAGATGCGTCGCGTGCTCGAAGCGAAGCTGCGGCTCGATGGCGTGAAGTGGGATTCATTCACGCTCAAGCCGAGCCTGCATCATTTGGTGCGCGGCCGCGTTCGCTTCTTGCGCGATCAGATTGGGTACAAGCTCGCCGCCTTGCTCACATCGCGAACGCAGACCGCTTCTTCGGCCGACGAAATCTGTTTCGGCGATGATGCTGAGGCGGACGCATTCATCTACTCACTTTACGCCGACATCTGCGGCGAGCGCGTCGGCCGCGACACGCTTTTTGCCGTGCTGGAGCGTGCGCGCGTGTATCCCGAGGAGATCCCGCGCATCTTGCGCCTAGCAGCGGACGTTCCACGCGGCGATGTGTGTCGACGCATCTTCATTCATCTCGATCGCGTTTCGTCGCCCGATGCATTCACCGAGCTGGGCCGACGCGTCTGCCCGTTCTACAACTATTTTCAGCCGGCGCTCGCCCTGCTAGAAGAAGGCGCGCTCGAGCCGATGTCCGTATTGCGGGTTGGCGCGGAGCTTGTGATTGAACATGGCTTCACGGCGGATGCGCTGCTTGCGAGCTACACCGATTTGGCACGCCGCAAACAAATTGGCTTCTCCGCCGTTCACGAGCTGATGCTCGAACGCCCCAATCTCGAACAGCAGCTCTTTGGTGGTGCAACTGCCGTGATACGGGGCTTTCTTGCCCGTCTCGACGCGGTAGAGGCCGAAATGGGGCAAGTCGTTGTGCGCGAGGATCCTCATGTCGGCGACGAGCCTCACGTCATTGACTACATCGCGCTTTTCTCGCGCGATCGTGCACGGGCCCATGCTGCGAAGAAGCGCGCAAAAATGCGCCTCTGACCGGCTCGACGAGTCACGCCCTTGCGGCTACGTTTGCGTAGGCTTTTGCGAGGCTTGGCATGCGTCGTACTTCATTTCTGAACATTGCACGTCTCAACGTCGCACGCGCGCTGGTATTAGCTGCCGTCGCGATGACGACAAGTGCGTGCGGCTCAAAGACGGGGCTCAACTTGCCCGACGCGTCGCGCGATGCGGTCGTGCCGCCCATGCCAGCGCTTCTTTGCATCGACGTGCCGATGCTTCCGGAAGATCAGCCGCCCGTTGAACTGCCGGTGAGCTTTTCAACGCGACTACAGCGCGCGGACATCGTCTTTCTGATCGACGTCACCGCCTCAATGGGCGACGAGATCGACCAGATACGCGACAAGTTGCGCGATGTGATCGCGCCGGCGATCGAAGCGCAGATCCCCGACATCGCCCTGGGCGTTGCATCCTTTGCCGATTTCCCGGTCGAGCCTTACGGCGACGACCCCATTGACGATCCGTTCACCCTGCAACTTCCAATGACACGAGACATCTCGGCAGTGCAGGGCGCCGTCAACGCCCTTCAGCTCGAGAGCGGACACGATCAACCCGAGGCGCAAGTCGAAGCACTCTACCAACTCGCAACCGGTGCCGGCATTGGACGCTTTGTGCCGCCCAGCTTCGGCTGTCCGCGCGGAGGTTTCGGCTACCCGTGTTACCGCGAAGATTCTTTGCCGCTTGTCTTCCTCTTTACAGATGCGCCCTTTCACAACGGGCCGAGCGGTTCCAATCCCTACGGGCCTGAAATCGTACCGCCTCCGCATCAGTACATCGATGCCATTCGCGCGTTGCGCTCCCAAGGAATCCGCGTGCTCGGCTTCTTCTCGGGCGATGTGTTCGACTCGGCCGAGGAGCTCGAGTCGCTCGCGCGCGACACGGCCGCGCTCGACGTGATGGGTAATCCCCTGGTGTTCAATATTGGATTCGACGGTGCGTCGCTCGATACGAGCGTCGTCGAAGCTATTCAGGCGTTCGCGCAAGGCATCGTGCTCGACGTCGATGCCGTGGTAAACGATCCCAACCCCGACGATGGCGTCGATGTGAGGCGCCTGGTGAGCGCAGTCGTTCCGTTGCGCGCCGAGCCGATGAACGGGATCGAGTCGATCGACCTTGGAGCGGGAGTGTTTCGAGGCGTTCGCGCCGGCACGCAGGTAACGTTTCAGGTGCAGTTTCGAAACGACGTAATCATTCCGACCGACGAGCCACAAATCTTCGAAATCGAGCTCGAGTTCCGCGGTGACGGGCGCCGCAACCTGGGCCGCAGTCGAGTTCGCGTGGTCATCCCGGCCATTGACGGCGCTGGCTGCGACAGTCTCGTAATTAGCTAGTTGTCGTTGACGTCTTTCGCGCGAAGCCAAACACTGTGGCGGTGTCACCAAGAACTGTTTGGTTTACTTTCTTTGTCGCGTTAGCGGCATTCGTTGCTGGTTGCTCGAGCGCTCCGCGTGAGCTCGAGGTGCAAGTGGTGACGGGCCTCGTACCGGGTCCGGAGTTTGGCATTGTCGAGACGACGGTTTCATCCGTCGCCGCAGGCCCGAACGCCACGGTCGCGACCGCAGAAGCCCGCGCGCGTTTTGGTCAGCCCTTCGATCGGGGACACCGTGTTGCCTCGTTTGGCCTCGGCGCGGGCGATTACAGCGTGCGGATACGCCTATTACGCAGCAACGGCACCCTGCTCGTTCAGCAGACCGCCCGCGTGACGTTGGCAGACCACTACGTCCTGCGCGTGCACATCACGCGCGACTGTGTGGGTGTCGAATGCCCCGGTGCCGGTTCGGCGGCGCTGACGGCGTGTCTGCAGGGTCGGTGTGTGGACCCGCGCTGCTCTGCGGGCGCGCCCGAGTTCTGTCCGGAAATCGAATTCTGTCGCGAGGTGGGCGAGTGCAACAATGTCGCCTCGTGCGCGACTCAGAGCTGCGATGAAGGCGTATGCACGGAGCAGCCCGTCGCTGACGCTTGCGACGACGCCGAGTGGTGTAACCCCACAGTTGGTGCCGGTTGCGTACCGTTCACGAGCACAGAGTCCGGAGTTGCGTGTGGAACGATTTGCGCGTCCAGTGATCGATGTCGGGTCGGCTACTGGCGCTGCGACGGGGACGCTGCGCCGGTGTGCGTCGACCTGTTCAACCGCGAGGCGGGACACGTCTGCGGCGAGGCTCAAGTCTGCGACCTTCGCGGCGAATGTACAGCGTGCGATGCGGGCGCCGGATGCCAAACCGGCTGTTCGCGCGGCGCGATTGCGTGCGACTCCGGCATCGCGCGCTGCGTGCTCGCGAGTCCGATGCAAAGCGTGCTCGAAGGAAGCGCGTGTTCCGACTCCACATGCGTCGACGGACAACCGTGCGTAACGACCGGGATCTGCGACGGCGGGGCGATGTGCGTGCCGAACTCCAGTGCGAGTCCGGGATTTGTCGCGAGCGGGACTGCGGGACTCACGACGTCGGAAGCTGGGACGTCGGCCATGTTCTCGCTACGTCTTGCAAGTCAACCTCTGAGCGACGTCATCGTCACAGCCGCGAGCACCGATCCGGCAGAAGGAGTAGCGACCCCGGTCACGTTAACTTTTACCGTGACCAATTGGGCATCGCCCCAGACCGTCTCCATCACCGGTGTCGACGACAGCGCCGTAGATGGGGCGCAGCTCTATGCGATTCGCCTCAGCGCGACGAGCAGCGACCCGGGCTACTCCGCACTCGCGCCCCTTGATGTGTCCGTTGTGAACCTCGATGACGACTCCGCAGGCGTATACGTTGCGCCCACGAGTGGACTGGTAACGTCCGAATCGGGAGCCACGGCTACGTTTACGATTGTTCTCAACGCGATGCCAACGGATGACGTGTCGGTCGGCTTACATTCGAGTCGCTCGACCGAGGGGATCGTCTCGCCCGCCGTGCTTACCTTCACGACGGCGAACTGGAATGCGCCGCAAACCGTCACCGTCACCGGTGCGGACGATGCGGTCGCCGATGGAGCGCAGGCTTACGTCGTGGTGACGGAAGTCGCTACGAGCGCAGACTCGGACTACAACGGAATCGATCCGAGCGACGTTGCTCTGTCCAACACCGACAACGACAGTGCTGGCATTGACGCCACTCCACTGAGCGGGCTCACTACGACCGAGGCGGGCGGCACGACGACGTTCTCTGTGCGACTCGCGAGTGAGCCAGCGAGCGACGTAATGCTCGATGTGACGAGCACCGATATTGGTGAAGGATCCGTGTCGCCCGCGACGCTGACCTTTACGCAGTTCAACTGGAACGCTCCACAAACGGTCACGGCGACGGGCATCGACGACGATATCGTCGACGGACCTCAGCTCTTCAGTGCGCGAGTGAGCCCGGCGGCAGGCACGGATGCGGGGTATGTCGGAGTTGCAGCGGTCGATGTTGTGATTTCAAACAGCGACGACGAGACCGCGGGATTTGCGATTGTTCCTGCGAGCGGTCTCACCACCAGCGAAAGTGGGTCCACTGCCAACTTCACTGTTGCTTTGACATCAGAGCCAAGTGCGAGCGTTCTCTTAAGCCTTTCGAGCTCAGATAGCAGCGAGGGCACGGCGGGCCCAACGACGCTCTCGTTCACGGCGGCTAACTGGGACACGCCCCGCACCGTAACGATCACGGGCGTCGACGACTTGATTGTCGACGGCAATCAAATCTACTCCATTGTTACTGCGGCGGTCGTGAGCAGCGACACGAACTACTCGGGACTCAATCCCGCCGACGTATCCGTGACGAACAACGACAACGACACGCCCTCCGTGCTCGTAACTCCTACCTCGGGCCTTGTAACAAGCGAAGCGGGCGCGACCGCGACCTTTACGGTGCGACTTGCGACGATGCCCAGTGCGACGGTGTCTATCGCGCTGAGTTCGAGCGACTTGACGGAAGGCAGTGTCGCGCCGGCGTCACTCAGCTTCACCACGATCAACTGGGCGACACCGCAGACCGTCACGGTTACGGGGGTGAACGATATCCTCTTTGATGGCTCGCAGCTTTACACAGTCATCCTTGCGACGTGCGTAAGCACCGACCCTTCGTACAGCGCGATCAATCCAGCGGACGTTTCCGTTACGAACACCGACACGACTGCGTGCACGGCGCCGACGATTATGTGCGGAGGCACGTGTGCATCGTGTCCGACGGGCTACGGAATTCTCACGACGGGTTGCAGTGGCGCTATGTGTGTGCCGACGAGCTGCTTGCCGTGGTATCGCGTCAATGGCAGCGCGTGCGAAAGCGCGCAGACCGCGTACATCAAGGCATCGAATACGTCGGGCAGCGATTTGTACGGCGCTCGCGTGGTGCTTTCCGAGGACGGTCAGACGTTGGCGGTCGGCGCGTTTTGGGAGCAGAGCAACGCAACGGGGATCAACGGCGATCAATCCAACAACTCCGCGAACCACGCCGGCGCCGTGTACGTGTATCGGCGAAGCGGTTCGGTTTGGGCGCAAGAGGCTTATGTCAAAGCGTCGAACACCGAGGCGGATGACTACTTTGGCAACGTCGCGCTCTCGGCGGACGGTTCCGTCATGGCAATCAGCGCCAATTCCGAGGACAGCAATGCGACCGGCATTGGTGGAGATCAGAGCAACAATTTGGCTAACAGTGCGGGGGCGGTCTACCTCTTTCGCCGCACTGGAGCGGTGTGGGTGCAGGAGGCGTATATCAAAGCGTCCAATACGGGACCTGATGACGGGTTTGGTGTAACGTCGTTGTCGGCAGACGGAACGCTGCTCGCGGTGGGAGCAGCCAACGAGTCGAGTAACGCGTTAGGTGTCGGCGGAGACCAGAGCAACAACAGCGCGCCCTACGCAGGAGCCGTCTACCTATTTCGCTACAACGGCGCAACGTGGGCACAGGAGGCCTATATCAAGGCATCGAACACGGAGGGCGGGGATTCGTTCGGAGGTAGTGTCGATGTCTCAGCGGACGGGCTCACACTCGCGGTATCTGCGCTTGGCGAAGATAGCAATGCGCAAGGCATCAACGGTGCGCAAGGAAACAATCTCGCGTCCTCCAGCGGCGCACTTTACGTGTTTCGCCGGACCGGGATGGTCTGGGCTCAGGAAGCATACATTAAGGCATCGAACGCGGACTCGGGTGACGCGCTATCCAACGTGTCTCTTTCGGCGAACGGAAACACGCTTCTCGCTACGGCTATTGCAAAGGCTAGCAATGCAACCGGGGTCGGCGGCGACCAAGCAGACAATAGTATTTGGCAGGCCGGTGCTGCCTATGTGTTTTCTCGTTCAGGCACGACATGGACGCAGATCGCCTATTTGAAATCGGCCATCGCGGCGACTGCGCAGTTCGGCTATTCGTCCGCCATTTCCAGCGATGGCGCGACGGTGGCGATTGGCGCCGCGTACGATTCGCCAGCAGATCGACCGAATGCGCATATCGGCCTCGTCTATATTTTTCATAACGCAGGCTCAGGTTTTGCATTGGAGTCGTACGTCCGCGCGCTGAACGCCGACTCCTTCGACTATCTCGGCATCAATACTTCGATGTCCGGCGACGGTACGCTGATCGCGAGCGCGGCCTCCAACGAGGCGAGCACAGCCACAGGCGTCGACGGCGACGGCACAATCAATTCGCTACCCGGCGCTGGTGCCGTCTATCTCTTCACGAGATAGGGCAGGTGTCTTCTTAAGCGCAGCACTTAATGATCGAGTGCGCGCGCTTAAAGCATCGCTTCGTGGAAACAAACGCCTCCGGCTTTCCTGTTGACCAGCTGAAGTCATCCCGGGAGCCCGAATGAAAAACGTTCTTGCTATCGTATGTGGTATTTCGTTGGTTGGTACGGCGTTGGTTGGTACGGCGTTGGTTGGCACAGCGTGCGGCACCGCGAACGAAAGCGTGCCGCTCGCGCCCGCCGTAGCGCGGGAGCAAATCGCGCCACCCGCCACCAGCACTGAGCTTACGCCCGCAGCTCTGTCGTTTGTCTACCGAGACCTCTCGACGGACACCGACATTGAGACCGAGGTCACGTTGCATATCGATTCGCCGGCCGCCCAGCCCTCGACACTCCTTCTTGGCCGATTCGCCGGCGCGTGTTCCCAGCAGCGGTACGACGAGGGCGGGCGCGTCTCCCCGACCAGCAATCCTCTCACGGGCACCGTGTGCTACTTGGGAGGCGCGAGCACCATCGCAATCACACGAGTCGGCGACCAGATCATCGCGAGCACTCAAGACCAAGGCGATGGCGTCGAGACTGACTCTCGTACCGGACGTGAACGCGAAGATCCTCCTGGCGCTTGGCGCGAGCTTGGGCGCATAGCCTTGCCGGCGGCGGTTCAGGTGCAGGTGCCCTAACCACGGCTGGCGGGGGCGCGGCACATGAAGCTACCGCAATGGGTCTACCGCAGCGCGCTCACGACCGTGGCGTTGACGGTGAATGAGAGCGGGCCATTGGAGTGGTAGGTCGCAAGTGTTGCCGCAGCGTGAGTAAGTAGGTCGGGAATCAGCGTCTCAAGCTCAGTGCGCTTTCGCATCTCGTCAAGGTAGATGCTCGCGACGAGGCCGTCCGTGAGCGCCTCTTCTGCGTTGCGAAAGGGAATTGTGAACGTTTCGGTGCTCGCACGTATTTTGGTGAATCCCGCGTGTTCGAGCGCCGCGCGCAAGGTAGCCCCGGTGGGGAATAGCGCGTCCATTACGTCCAGACGTGAGACGAGGTCTTCGCGATCCTTCTGAACGAGCGTTTCGCGCAGCACGTCGGTCAGCTCGCTAAACGTGCCATCCGTCGCCTCGCCAATGTGAATTTGTCCGCCGGCGCGAACTACGCGTCCCATTTCGCGAAGCGCCGTTGCGTAGTCACTGAGGTTTGCGTACGTGAGATTCGTGACGGCCACGTCGAAAACCTAGTCGCCGAACTTCAGCTGCTCGGCTTTCTCGCGTTTGTAAAAGACGTGCCGCCCGAGCTCACCGAGGGCTCGGGCACGCGCGACATCGAGCATTGCGCCTGAAGGATCGACGCCGACCACTTGGCCGCCATCGCCAAGCCGACGCAGAATTCCGAGCGACGGCGTGCCGGTGCCGCAGCCAACATCAAGAATGCGCGAACGCGACCCGCTGGGGATCTCCGCAACAAGGCCTTGAGCGATAAGCGAGCTGTAACGCGGTACGACGACCGATTCATAGAACCCGGCTTCTTCAGGCGTCACGTCGTTCGGAAGCGGAAAAAGCGAAGCCGGGCTTTGCTGGGACATATCAGTCTTGATCGCTCTTGTCGGTCTCGCCGCCAAGCTCGGCAATCGCTTCCACCGCAAGCTCGCCGATGGTCGTCGTTGTTTCGGACTCGCCGTCGTCGATGCTCACTTCGCGTTCGTCGTCTACGAGTGCTTCGAGCGCGGGGATCGCGCCGGGGTCCGTAAGGGTTGCCAAAGCTTCGATCGCCGAAGCGCAGACTTCCGCATCTTCATTCTCGAGGAAGCGGCGGATGAGCCCGAGCGCGCTAGGCTCGCCAATCTCCGCAAGCACCCACGGCAACTCGGCCATGGAGGATCCCTTGTGCTTCTTCTCGAGCACGC
Organism: Sandaracinaceae bacterium; assembly: GCA_016712745.1. GTDB lineage: Bacteria > Myxococcota_A > Polyangia > Polyangiales > JADJQN01 > JADJQN01. The sequence goes on along the minus strand of JADJQN010000001.1, from coordinate 1,605,530 downwards.
GCTCGATGCCGCGCGCGACTTCGGCGTAACGCTCGTAGCCCACATCGAGCAATGCCTCGCCCGCTGCAACACGCACCGCCGGATCTTCGTCGTCGAGAATCAAGATCAATGCATCGGTCATTCGTGGGCCTGACACTTGCGCGCAAAGGTCGGCAAGGCGCTCGAGACGCACGGTGCCCTCGCGGCGGTCCTGCATCTTGCGTGCAGCTTCGGTCGCCTTCCAGAGGATATCGACGAGCGTGTTCTGATCACGCGTCTCCATGAGATGCGCTTCAGCATCACGCAGTTCGCGGTCGGCACGGAAAATGGTTTCGAGAAATTGCTCTGGCTTCATGGGCCGGTCTTAGCACAGGACCTGTATGCGTGGCCACGCTCAATCCTTGAAGCAGGATTCCAAGCTTTTCAAAGTGGTGAGCACGTGTTCGATGGAGTCTGTACCGTCGCCTTCGGTGAAGCGTCGGGTGAGCTTCATGTCGGGCGAGAGCTTCCAGACGCTTCCCTTTTGGGCCACGAGCTTCATCACTTTGGCGGGGTCGAGCGGTGTATCTTGGCGCAGGTGCAACGTGACGCGTTCGCGACTGGCTTCGCACCCCAACGCGCGGAAGGGCCGGAGCCGTGGTTTGAGTGACATGGCCCGGATGAACTGAAGCGCGGGCGGCGGCGGCGGCCCGAAGCGGTCCTCCATTTCCCGGGCGAGGTCTTGGATATCGTCCTCATCGTGGGCGCTTGCAAAGCGTTTGTAGAGGGAGAGACGAATGCCGACGTCATCGATGTACTGCTCGGGGATGAACTGCTCCATATCGAGTGTGAGCTCAGGATCAAGCTCATGCGTAATTGGCGTGCCGCGCAGATGCGCGACGGCGTCTTCCAGCATGTGGACAAACATATCGAAGCCGACCGCGGCCAAGCTGCCGCTCTGCTCGGCGCCGAGTAGATCGCCAGCGCCGCGTAACTCCATGTCGAGCGAGGCCACCTGAAAGCCCGACCCCAGTTCGGAGAATCGCTCGAGCGCCTCGATACGTGCACGCGCGTCGTCAGTCATCTGGCTTGGTGGCGGAGTGATCAAGTAGCAGTACGCACGCTCGCGCGAGCGGCCCACGCGGCCACGTAACTGATAAAGCTGCGCCAAGCCGAACGTGTCGGCGCGATCGATGAGGATTGTATTCGCGCGCGGGATATCGAGACCGCTCTCGATAATCGCTGTGGCGCACAACATGTCGTAGCGGCCGTCGACGAAGTCCGTCATGACTTTCTCAAGTGCTTCTTCGCCCATCTGGCCATGCGCGACCGCGATGCGCAGCGTCGGCACCATGGCTTGAATGCGCGCCGCGCGCTCGTATAGGCCCTCGATGCGGTTGTAGACGAAGAAGATCTGACCACCGCGTCCGACTTCGCGCTGGATGGCTTCGGTGAGCAGGTGATCGTCCCAGCGCGTGACGAAGGTTCGAATCGTGCGGCGGTCGCTGGGCGGAGTCGTGATAAGCGACAAGTCCCGTAAGCCTCCGACCGCCAGTTGCAGCGTGCGCGGAATCGGGGTCGCGCTAAGTGTGAGCACATCGACGTCGGTCTTGAGCTTCTTCACGCGCTCTTTGTGCGTGACGCCGAAGCGCTGCTCCTCATCGACCACGAGCAAGCCAAGCTGCTTGAAGTGAATGTCTTTGCTCAAAAGGCGATGCGTGCCGATCAGCACATCAACTTTGCCTTCTTTCACGGCTTGAATAATCTCGGTCTGGTCCTTCTTGTCTACGAAGCGCGAAAGCACTTCCACACGGAGAGGATAGTCGCGCATGCGATCTCGGAACGTATTGAAGTGCTGTTGAGCGAGGACTGTCGTCGGGCAAAGCAGTGCGACTTGCCGTCCGGCCATCGCCACGCGGAAGGCCGCGCGCATCGCCACTTCGGTTTTGCCGAAGCCCACGTCACCGCATACGACGCGATCCATTGGCCGCCCGGTCTCGAGATCGGTGAGCACTTCTTCGATGGCGCGCGCTTGATCTTGCGTTTCATCGAACGGGAAGGTCGCCTCAAATTCAGCGTAGCTTCGATCCGCGTCGGCGATGGGCTTGCGCTCGCTCGCTTGGCGGGCAGCGTAGAGACGAAGGAGCTCATCGGCGAGCTCTTGCACCGCGCGAGCCACGCGAGCTTTGGTCTTGGCAAACGTTTGTCCGCCCAAGCGGTCGAGCTTGGGCGCGTTGCCCTCGCCGCCTTTGAACTTCTGAATTTGATTGAGGCGCGTAACCGGAAGGAATAGTTTGTCGCCCCCCGTGTACTCGACCACGAGCACTTCCACGGTGACAGCCGGCACCCCGCGCATCTCTTCGAACTTCGTGCGCGGCATCGTCTTGCGCTCGAGGCCGAGGTATTTGCCGATGCCGTGCTCAACGTGGACTACGTAGTCCCCAACGGCGAGCTGCCGCAAATCTTCGAGAAATGGCTCGGTGCTGCCGCGGCGCTTCTTCTTTGATGAGCTCGCCCGTTCGGCGGCACGACTGCCAAAGATTTCTTCTTCCGTTACACAGGCAAGCGCTTCACTTGCGAGCACGAAGCCCCCTCCAAGACTGCCGACGACAACCTTCGTCTTTCCGTCGGGAGCGTTGCGCAACATCGAGGGCTCGAACGTGCTCGCGTTCTTGTCCGCGGGCACATCGTAACCGCGCAGAATCGAGAGGATTCGCTCGCCCTGCGTCGCGGTACGCGTCGTGATGATCACGCGCAACCCGTCATCAAGCCAGGAACGTACGCGTGCTGCCAGCGGCAACAAGGCTTCATCACGGCCGCTGCGCGAGCGCGCGAGCTTCAGCTCGGCTGAAAGTGCGGTTTGATCTTCACCGCCAAGGGCCATCACGGCTTCGGCTGCGACCGTGTCGAGTGAAGCGAGCGCAGATGTCTCATCATCGGCGAGGCTGCCGCCCACCGCGAGGCGATGCACGACCACCAATGAATCACGCATCAACGCTGCAGCGCAGTCGCCTTCGTCCAAGTAGAGATCGGTCAGTTTGAATGTTGGCGCCTTCGCGCTACGCCGCGCTTCGTGATCTGCCTCCGCGTGGGTCAGCTCTTCATTGATGGCGCGCACCAAGCTAGTGGGATCAATTACGAGTGAGCGCGTGTTTGCCGGCAAAAAGTCGAAGAGAGTATTGAGCGTCGGATAGAAAGCGGGCAGGAAGCCATCGATCCCGAAGAATGCGCGTCCACATTCGATGTCGTCGATGAGTTGACGCGTTCGCGTGGATGGCCAATCGACAGCATCACAGAGATGACGCACGCGTTCGCGAGCAAGCTCGATTTCCGCTGGTCCGAAAAGCGTGTCGCGCACGGGATGAACGAAGATTTCTTTCGTTTCGCGCACAGTTCGCTGGTCTTCGGGATCAAAGTGCTTGATCGACATGACGAGATAGTCGTCGAGCTCAATGCGTGCCGGCATGCGAGCGTGAGGTGGATAGACATCGATAAGGCTGCCACGCACCGCGAAGGTGCCCGCGTCCTCGACGACCGGAACGCGCAGATAGCCGGCATCTTGCAGCAGATGAATAAAGTCGTCGCGTTCGAGCTCCTCTTCGACGCGGACTACCCGTGAGCGCTCGCGGATCAAATCTTTGGGCGGAACCTTTCGCAACAACGCGGGCGCCGCAACCACCAGGAAATCGAACGGCAAGCCTTGAGCGAGGTGAAAGAGGGTGCCCAAGCGATCCATCGCCGTGCGGCGATCGGGCGCGACTTCTACGAAGGGCGAAGTATCAGAACCCGGGTAGAGCAGCACGCCCCGATTGGCGTCTTCATCAGCGCTGCCGCCGACGAAAAATCGCAGGTCCGTTGCGAGGCGGCGTGCCGCATCATTGTCGGAGGCGACCAGCAAGGTCGGACGCGAATCTTTCGCGCGCAGCCGCGTGAGCACAAGTGCAACGGAGCTCGCCGGTAGGCCGCGCACATCGACGCGGCCACCTTTGAGAATGCGCTGAATGACGTCATCGACGCGAGCGTTGGCGCGTGAAAGGCCCGCCTCGAGCGCGGAGGCTTGGGCGATGGGTGTTTCGACTTCTTTCTCGTGCGCCACAAATCCCCGAAGACCGGATTCATGCGACGAACGAGCGCAAACGCCAAGGGGAAACTTCGTTGCGCGCTAGGGCGCCGCGTTGGCTGCGCCGGGGGTGGGATTTCCCGCGGCGAAATCGCCGGTGCCGTCGGGCAGGCGGGCCCAGCTTTGCCCGTCAATGACCGCGTTCGGCGGGTACGTGGCGCTCACCAGTACCGCGTTGTCGGGTCCGAGGACAAAGAGCTCGTCGCCTTCGGTCTTGCTGATTCCATAGGACGCCTCAACACAGGTTGGCAATGCGCCAGAAAGGCAATCGACTTGCAAACCGTCACGCGTCTCAGTTCCAAGATCCGCGACCACCACGAAGTACGCGCCCGACTCGATGGTCAAGCCCGCCGGGAAGGTTGTCGTATGATCGAGCGCGGGACTTCCCGGAGCTGAGCTGTCGGTGATCTGCAAACCAGCGAGGCTAATCGCGCCGCTCGAAGCGTTGTAGAGCTCAATCCAGTCGTCGCCCTGCGCGCGAACCTCGTTGATGACGAGGCCCTCGACTGAGGGCGGGGCCCCAGCGTCGAGCGCCGTACCTGCATCGACACCCATACCTAGGTCGGCCACGGCACCCATGTCTCCGCCGGCTGTTGACGAATCGCGACCGGCATCTCGCGCTCCGAGGTCCGATCCCGTTGAACCCGAATCTAGAGTGCTGCTGCCCATGTCGAGCGTGAAACCTGCGTCCTGCACACTTCGCGCTTCCGAGCACGCGCTAGCGCTCAGCATGAGCAATACAAAAGACATACTTCGATTCATGGTGTGGTTCCTCCCAAAGCTGTTCGTACGATCAAACTGATGTCCCACGAGTCACTCCCCGGCATCGCGAGGCTCGCCGCTGCGCCAGGGATGGTTCGCGAGAGCGCCGCGAATACTTCGAGCGGCTCTGCGATGCGCAAGCCGGTGGTAAGCATGACGTGCGTAAGGCGATCATCGCCGACATCCAAATTGCGCAGCGTGCGCGAAAAGCGTGCACCAACGAGCCAGTTCTTCACGGGCTCAGCCCGTACGAAGAGATCGAGCGTGCTCCCTTCGATTGCTCCATCGTCTCCGTTTCCCCATGCGTAGGTGAACATCGCGCCGCCGCGCAGGCGTTCGCCGCTCCAGAGAAGTGCGGTCGTAAGTCGGTTGGCGCGAAGAGAAGCAGTTCCAGTCGATCCATGAACATAGGAGGCGAGTATGGCCAATGGACGCAGCGCCTCGCTGAACGCCAGCGGGTGAACCTCGACCGCAGCTTCAACATTCTTGCCGCGGTTCAGCTCGCGCTGCATATAGCCTTCGCCGCTGTACATGCCCATTGCTGCGAACCCAAACTTGTAAGGAAACTGCCAGGTGGCGGTCACGCCCAGATCGGCTGGCGACGCGAAACCCGCTTGCTCGAGGGCCATTCGCTCGATTACGCGAAGGCGCGACGCGGATTCGAGTGATGGGATGGTGAGCGTGCGCACCATGCCGGCATGCAGTTCGAACGCGCGCGAATCGAGATCGAAGCCGACCCAGGCTTCGCGGAAGCGTGCAACGAAGCTGTCCCCTGCAACTCCAAACAACGATCCCTGCTCGGTCGAGTAAGCGCCTTCAAGAAGGAGGCGGGCGTGCACGAACGAGTAGTCAGCACGCAGCCCCACGTGAGCGCGTGTTAGATCGAAAGAGTGAAACCAAGCAGTATCCGCATCCGTATTGGTGAGGTTCAAATTGTAGCGCGCGAAAATTTCGAGGTCGGGAGTCCACACGACAGAGGGCATAGCGAGCGCCTCGGGCACGGCCACGGGCGAGGGCACGGCCACGGGTTCGGACTCGGACTCGGACACGGACACGGACGCGGCCTCGGACGCGGCCTCGGACTCGGACACGGGCACGGACACGGGCTCAGACTCGGATACGAACACGGGCTCGGGCTCGGGCGGAATTTGCGCCTCAGCCGCTGCGCAAATCGTGAATAGCGACGCAAAAATCAGGAGATGTACTTTCATGGGGACACCGGCAAGGGACTTTCGGGAACGCCAAAGATTTGAGATGCGTCGCTGTGCGCGCGATCGCCAGGCTCCGTACGAACTCCAAGTCGCGCGCCGCGCGCGTTGAGCGCTGCACGGAAGAGCGCGAAGTCCTCCGCTACGATGTCGGCGTACCGCAGCGCGAACGCCGATTCTTCGTTCACGAAACCAACGACGTCCGTTTGCACAGCCGTGTCGATCGCGCGCGCACCCTCGCTCCCCTGAACGAGCGCACTCGCGTGAACACGAGCGAGCAGCGCTCCAAGCGCTCGGCTCATATCCCGTAGTGCGTCGGGCGTCCCGCGCGCATTCACCAAACGAGAGACGCGCAGTGTCTTGAACGCGTCGCTCTCCGTCCGTATCACCACCGGCATACCGAACCAATTGATTGCGCTCAGCAGCGGATCGGCGTCCGGCCGAGCCCAGATGCCCCGACTCATCACACGAATGCGCGCGACGATGCTGTCGGCGATCGGACCTGGTGGGGTCCACGCAAGGCCCCCCGAGTCGCCCGTCTCTTTGATCTCAAGAAGCAGATCGTCTTCGCGGTCGGGCGTTGGCCCATCGATCAGGACGACGACGCGGACGCGAGGCCAACTTGCGATGCCGGATCCAAACTCGCGTGCCGCGTCCAGAACGTTGAAGTAGTTCTCAGGGAAGGGAAGCACGAGCGTGCGTCGGTAGTCGCGCAGCAAACTAGCCAGAGAATCGACCGCAAATTGCGGAAGGTTCGCGAGCGTGTTGCTCGCCTCTCCATCGACGGCTCCGCGGATGAGATGCCGTTCACCTCGCTCGTCGATTCGTGTGAGCGTCGTCAGCTCGCGCCGCTCCGCATCATCGCGACGCGAACGCGAGAAGGCATCATCGAGCACCGCGCCCTGGTCCGTGGCTTCGACTACGCGAGCAAGCGTTGTGCCATTCGCAAAGCCGTGCATCGCTGTGATGTAGGCTTGAAGCGTTTCGCGCGCATAGCTGTCAGATTCGGCTGCCGCCGCGGCGCGTGCCTCCTCATCGCCCAGGTTGCTATCGCGCGCAGCGATGACAATCGCGACGAGCAGCCGGCGCAGGTCCCATAAGAATGGCCACATATCACACGCATCGAAATCGTTCGGTTCGAGTGCGAACGTTCCATCCGAGGCACGCATCGTTCCAAAGTTCTCGACGTGTGCATCGCCCAGACCTGGAACAATCGGTGGATTGGTTACGTAGCTGCTTGGAGGGAAGAGGTCGGCCCTCGTTTGCACGTCGTGCAGATACACGGGCAGCGATCCGCGAAAGTACTCGAAGAGCCCGAGCGACATGCGCGTGTACTTTCCCTCGACGAGCAGTGGTCGCGTGCGCAGCGCTTGCAGATCGCTTGCAACTAGCGCGTCCACAATCGTGTCCGTGCGCGAGCTAGATTGCTCGGCACATGCCGCGCAAAAGAGCAGAGTGAGGGCAAGGAGCCGCATGGCCACGGGGGTGTACCTGAGGACGCGCCCGGCGTTTGCCCCTCAACCGAAGCGTAACGGATGTGTCACCTGCGTGTTGCTTTGCGCCAGAGCATCTCGGCGATCTAGGCTCAATCCCAGTGACCCATCTAGCCCCCCACCACGACGGCACGCCCGTCGAAAGGAACGAGCACTATTTCCAGGAGCCCGAGGCTGCGATTGGTGAAATTCGCTCGATGCAGAGTAGCGATCTGGGCGGCGTGCCGGCGGCGCTCGCCGCATTCCTCCATGGGAGCGTCTGCACTTACGTCGGCAATCTTGGGATCTCGCGTCATCGGCGCCGCTTCGGGCGTTCGCGCAACGAAGTATTGCTGTTCGCGCCAACGATCGAACTGCGCGTAACGCGCGACGCGCGCATGCGCGGGCGTGCCATGCACACCCGTGTGAGCTACGAGTTCTGTGATAGCGCTGGCGTCGTACTTTTTGCGATACGCACGAGCGTGACTCAAGGTGTTACGACTGCGGTAACCAGCCCCATTCACTTCGCCGAGGCAGCCGAGCGCGCGTATAGCGAGTACGTGCTGCGGGCATTCGACGCCGAGCTCAACGAGCATGGCTTCGTTCGTTTTGCACTCAACGCCCACGAGTCGGTTTGCGTGGGCCCTGCGTATGTCGAAGTGCGGGCGGGGGATAAGACGGCGCGGCTCGACGCCACGATGCTGCAATCCGTCGTCGTCAATCGTGGCGCGCTCGAGATCCGCAGCGAGGCACCGAGTAAGAAGGAGATGCCAGCGCAAAGCATCTTTCGCATTCGTATCGAGCCGGGTCACAGCGTCCACGCCCTTGCGGTGCTGCTTCAGGAACTAGTCGGCGTTCGCATGGGTTGAGTCGCCGCGCGCAATTTCTATGTGCGTGTGCCGCTGCCCGGCCGTACGACAACACTATCGTTCTGTTCGGCCTCGGGGCTCATCTTCATGAAGGTCATCAGATGGCCGGAGCGTGCAGCTTTGGTCTCGAGATAGTGTCGATTGATTTCGTTGGGTTTCATGACGTGCTCAATCCGCCCGCTCACGTTCACGCCAAGCTGCTGGAGCTGCGCAATCTTGTTCGGATTGTTCGTGAGCAATTGAATGGACTGCACATTCAAGCTCGAGAGCATGTGCGCCGCAACGGAGTATTCGCGTTCGTCGTCGCGAAAGCCGAGGGCGATATTGGCATCGACCGTATCGAGTCCTTGCTCTTGCAGTGCGTAGGCGCGCAGCTTGTTCATCAAGCCGATCCCTCGCCCTTCCTGCCGCATATAGAGCAAGAGGCCCCGCTCACCGGCTGCGAGTTTTTCGAGAGCCGACTCGAGTTGCTCGCGGCAGTCGCAGCGCAGCGAACCCATGACATCGCCGGTTAGACATTCGGAGTGCAGACGCGTCGGTACATCGATCTGTCCCATGATGTCGCCATGCACGAGTGCCAGATGATCCTTGCCATCGCGATTGTTGGAGAAGCCGACGATCTTGAAGGAGCCAAAGCGTGTCGGCAGCTGCGCGACTGCTTCGATGCGCACGCATACATTGTGCGCACCGTAGCCTTTGCAATCGTGATCTTTGTCGCGCTCGACGAGTGCCTCGAGGGAGGCTACGTGTTTGGAGCTTCCGCAATCGGGAGTGGTGGTGCTCATAGGGGCGCGCTCTAAAGGTGACGCGTTATGACTGCGTCGTGCCGCAGCTCTTGGAGATAGATGCTCTCCTGACGTCCCATCGCTTCTTCCATCATGCGGCGCTGAATCTGCTCACGCACACTGTCGTACTCCGGAATCTGTGAAGCTCCCGCACTTCGTCCGCGCAACAGGAGAATGTGAAAGCCGGCCGCGTTCTGGATGGGTGTGCTGATGCCGCCTTCGTCGAGCGCTAGCAGCGCTTGCTCGAGCGACGGGTCGAGCTGACCTTGCTGCAGCTCGCCGAGCTCGATGCCGTTGTGCTCGGTCATGGCATCATCGTAATTGTCAGTGTCGAGCGAGGCCCGAAGGGTTTCCGCTTCATGGCGCGCGGTCGCCACCTGGGTCGCAGTCGGGTGCGGCGGCAATGCGAACAGGATATCCGCGGCGACGAACGTTGCGTGGGCGCGCGCGATACGAACTTGCGTGTCGTACATCTGGCGGACGTCGGTCTCGGTGATGTTCACGCGGCCCCGAGCGCGCTGATTCAGCAGGCGTAGGCGCACGAGCTGACGGCGCACGTCCTCGCGATATTGCGCTTCGGTGAATCCTTGTTGGCCAACAGCCGCCCAGAAATCCGTTTCCGAAAGTTGGCTCTGGCGCTTGACGTTGGAGATCGCGTTCTCAACGTCTGCGTTGGTCACGTGGATCTGTGCGTGCGTGGCCGCTTGAGCGATCAAGGTCTCGTCGATCAGCAGATTCAAGACTTCGGTGTAGAGCTGCCGAACGCGCCCCGCGCGCTCTTCATCGGTCGAGGCTTCCATTGCGCGGGGCAGAAAGGGCGCGGCGCGGCGGCGAAGGTCCGAGAGAAAGACCGCTTCGTCGTTAACGATTGCGACCACGCGCTCAATAACATCGGCATGCGCGTCGCGCACACCGATACCGATGCCAAGCAGCGCAAGAAGCAGGCCAGCGATGAGTGAGCGGATGCGCATGAACTCAGTGCGGCTCGCCGTTCATGGGCGAGTGAGATCGGCCGTGCGGAGCTCCTGGAATGGGCATCCCCGGCGCGCCCGGCATTCCCGGCGCGCCCGGCATTCCCGGCGCGCCCGGCATTCCCGGCGCGCCCGGCATTCCTGGACCGGGCGTTGGCATTGCTGGAACTTCGCCTGCCGGCATGTCGACGTGAATGTCGTTGAGCACGTCCAAGTGCTCCTCGATGTGCGCGTCGGTGCGAAGGCGGGTTACGAAGTCGTTGATGGCTTGCTCGCGACGCTCGCGCCAGAGACGTTGACGAATAGGGCGGCTGGCTTCCTCGAGCGATCGGTGAAGAGCTGCGCGCTTGGCGGTAAGTTTAATGATGTGAAAGCCCGCCGGGGTTTCGACGAGCTGCGGATGCACCCCACCGATTTGCGCGATCGAAAACGCGGCCGTTGCTACTGCTTCCGGAATGACAGGCTCGTCTGCCGCTCGATCCGCGGGCCGCGAGAAGAAGCGCAAATCGCCGAAACGGTCGTGCGTCTCGGGATCCTCATTGAGGCGCTCCGCTTGTTCGCGGAAGAAGCTGGCGTCGTCGGCGTGCGCAAGCACTTGCGCGAGAACTCGCTGAGCCGTCGAACGGCTACGAATGACAATCTGGCTCGCCCGAACCTGCTCTGGCTTGTTGTATTCCTCGGGATGCGCCGTGTAGTAGGCCTGCACATCGGCATCGGAGATATCCGAGAGCTGAATCCGGTCTTCGAACTCCCGCTTCATGAGCTCTTGAATCATCATCTGCTTGCGCGTGCGCACGACGTCGTCGTTCTGATCGAACCCTCGGCGATGGGCCTCTGCGGCCAGCAACTCGAAACGAACCAAAGTCTCAAGGTACTCCCGGCGGCGTTCGGGGCTGTTGTAACGCGCGCGGAGGTAGGGGGACTCGTTGGCGAGGCGGTCTGAGAACTCTCCGACGGTGATTCGCGTGTCACCGATTTTGACCAGCGTTTCAGCGGCCTGCTGCTTGGTTAGACCGTTGTGCAGAGTCTCGCCGGCAGGCTGCGCGTGGCGCCCGCTGTTGGATGAGCACGCCATTAGGGTCGCCATGGAGGCGCCGAACGAGGCAAGGCAGAGAAAAGCTACGAGTCGAAGCATCGAAGTCACCGCCAAAAAGACCGAGAGAGTTGGCCCTAAATGAGGCGTTTGGCTACCACGTGCTCCCGTTTTCATCAAGGCAGACGAGGGTTTGGGCCAGAAATGACTACGCAGAACCTTGAGCCCAAGGCTTACGGTTGCTAACCTCTCAAAGCTCCATGGCAAGCTCGCCGAGAGGAAATGGAGGGGGACCGGAAAACGCCGGTGGACCCCGAGATCCATTCGCGGCGTTTGAGGACGACTTCGAAGGCGACGCCACGCGCGTAGAGCAAGAAGCGACCAGCCACGAGCAGCCGGCGTCGCACGTACCGCAGCTGCATCCCACGCTCACCGTCGAGGCTGGGCCCGACGTCGGCAAGCGGTTTACCATCATCGTTGGCGAGACTGGTATCGGTCGCAGTATTGATAACGACGTCATTCTCACCGACATCGCGGTCTCCCGTAAGCACCTCAAGATCCTCCGCGACGATTCAGGTGAGGTGCAGTTTCAAGATCTCGGCAGCGGCAACGGCTCGACCGTGAACGGGGTTCGCGTGCGCAACGGCGTGCTGCGCAGCGGTGACCGAATCGAGATCGGCGAGACTCGCTTCATCTTGCACATCCCCAGTGCAGCGGAACTGCGCGGCGCGCGTGAACGCACGAACACAGCTCCGGCTGGCGGCGGCTACGACGGTGACACGACTGCCCCTCCCCAACTGGGGCAGCACTTCGCCCCGATGATCGGTACTGGCGCCGCTGCGGGCGTTGCGCGACCGGTGCTCAATCCGCAGCTCGCGGGCGCGGCCACGGTGAGGCCACCCGCGATGATTGGCTCGCCGCAACAACCGGTCATGCCGAGCGGTGCGCCGCAATTTTCCAGCCCACCACTTTCCAATCAGCAATTTCCAAATCAAGCATTGCCTGGTCAGGGCTTTCCCAATCAAGGGTTTGCGAATCAGGGGTTTCCAAATCAGGGGTTTCCAAACCACGCGCAGCCGACGGCGCAGCATCCGGCACAAGCCGGCGTCAAACATGCATCGCCGGTCATTGGGCGCATCATCGCGGCGGTAGTTTTGTTGGGCACGGGCGTGGGAATCGGGATGCTTTTTTTGAACCGCCCCGCCGAAGTGCAGCAACGCACAGACCCGCCACGTCCGGACGCTTCCGCCTTTGTGACCGCTGGCATGGCTGCTTACAACGCGCGACACCTTGCGGACGCCGAAGCGCAGTTTCGCCAAGCCCTGGCGGTCACGCCCAATGAGCCGCGGGCGATGCAATACCTCTCACTGATCACCGAAGCGCGTGCCCACGAGGCCAAACTCACCGCTGCGCGCGAATCATTTGCGCGTGGTGATGGCGATGCGACGCTGGCGGCGTTGAACGGTTTGCCGGAATCCAGCCTGTTCCATTCTGAAATCAACGTGCTCCGTGTATCGGCTCGCGATCAGATCGTGGCGCGCCTTCTCAACGAAGCGCGCGCTGCTCGGCGAGCGGGACGCACCGCCGATGCCCGCGACCGTTTGTCACGCGCGGCTGGTTACGATCCCACCAACGCGGACGTCGTCGAGCTTGCGCGCACGATTGCGCCCAATGGCTACACGGCGATTCCGCCGGCGGCGTACGTGCCGCCGGTGATCGAGCCTCTGCCCACGAACTCGCAAGCCGGTACGAACGAGGGAAACAGCGCAGGTGGATCATCGTCTTCGTCGGGATCCTCGCGCTCAGGTTCGCGCTCGGGTTCGAGTGGTACAGGCTCGAGTACAAATACCAGCGGTGGTTTGCGAACGCCGATCGTCGGCGGCGATGCCTTTGAAGGAACTTCGCGCTCAGGGGGCGCGGCAGTCACTGGCGTAACCGCGGACATTCGCGTGCTCGAGCTCTATCGCAGCGGAGATTTCTCAGGCGCTGCGCGCTATGCCCGAACAGCAGCGTCCAACGCATCCGGTGGAACTGCGCACCGTTTGGCGGACATGGCGTCGAGCATCGATCGCTTCACGCGGGAGTATCAGCGTGTGCGCGCAGCTGGCAGCGATACGGCGCGCGTTTTGCGTTCGATCGAGAGCGCAATTGCGCTCGATCAAGACATCAGCGGCGGTTCGGCATATGCGGCCCAACTTAGGCCGCTGCTCGTAGAAGCTACCGTGGCTGCCGCGGTAACCGCGTGGAATGGCGGCCAGTTCACGGAGTCGTGCCAGAAGATCCGACGCGCCTCGGAGCTCGATTCGCGCAACGCCACGGTGCGCGACTACGTCCGGCGCTGTGAGCAACGTGCAACGACGGTATTGCAAGACGCTGTCGCCGCCGAGCGCTCGAACATCACGCAAGCACAGGAGATGTACCGCAGCGTGCTTACGCTGGTGCCGGCCTCAAGCGCCTCGTACCGCACCGCCGCAGCGCGCCTCAGCGCCCTCGGCCGCTCGCGCCCCGTCGACGAAGACGAGTAGACAGTGCGCGTTTAGGAATCGAACTCGCCTGATGCCCCGGGCGCAGCAATACGCTGCCGGAAGTGGGGACGTGCTGCGGGGGACGGAACCTCCTGCAGATCCGTGCCTAGGAGCCGTGCAGGCCGGTGGCACGGGCAAGAGGTTCCTCGGCTCTCATGCCAACTCGCGCGTGGTCTCTAGCTTGGCGAGTTGGCATTCGCGACGGCCCCCTACGCACATCCCCACTTCCGCCCGCTACTCTCACGCCGGCCAATCGCAAGTCCGCCAAGTGCGTAACGCGTGCGCCGCACGACAAAAGAAAGGGGACGTTCCCCTTTTTCACTCAGGAGGTTGAACGGAGGGCTGCCGAAAAGGGGAACGTCCCCTTTTCTCAGCAAGTTGATCGAAGAGTCGCAGAAAAAGGGGAACGTCCCCTTTTTCTCAATGGGCAGAGGGGCTGTCGTTCCGTGAAGATGCGCGTAAGGGGCGTCTCGAATGCCAAGTGGCAATGCTGGGAACCACGCGCCACTTGGCGTGAGAGCCGAGGGAGTCCTTGCCCGCGCCACCGGCCCGCACGGCTCCTAGGCGCGGATTTGCAAGGACTCCCGTCCCGTGTAGCGCGTCCCCTCTCGCCCGGCCGCGTAGCTGGCCGTTCTGATACGAGGAGCGCGTCCCCACTTCCGGCCGCGTGTTGTTTCGTGAGAAGTCGAAATCGCGCGCGCGGTCTGGTGAGGGCGGTCGTTACTTGCGAGCGGCGAGGACTTTGCGGACGCGCTTCTCGAGATCGGTCAGATCGAAAGGCTTGTCGATGTACTCGTCCGCGCCGTAGAGCGGCGATGTCATTTCGTTTAGGCGCTCGCCAATGCCGGTGAGCATGATTACGCCTGTATCTTTCAACGAGGCATCCTCACGGATCGCGCGGCAGACTTCCCAGCCGCTCATGCCGGGCATCATCACGTCGAGCACCAGCAGGGCGGGCTTCTTCTCTTTGGCGACGCGCAATGCTTCCTCGCCGTCGGAGGCCTCGAGAATCGTCGCGCCGGTCGTGCGCAAGTGGCGCGTGACCAAGGCCAAGATGTCCAAGTCGTCATCCGCGACGAGAATGGTGTCTTTGAGATCCTGTTTGCCGGCCATCGTGAAAGCCCTCGTAACAACTCGGTTCGAGAGGAATCCTCGAGGTGGCACGGGAAAATGTCAACGGAGATGGCGCGCGAGGTCGTCTCGCTGGTTTACGAGTTTGGGGGTTTACGAGCCTTTTGACGCCCCGGCACGCCCCCGCAGCGACGCAGAATCTAGATCTCACCCACGTCAGCCACAAGCATGAAACCCTCGCGCCGTCCCGACAGGCGCACGTGCACGTAGTTGCCTTGGCGCGAGATTAGTTCCGCGCGTTCGCCTTCGGACGCGTGCGCGCGTTCAGCCGCACGCGGGTCTGGGCCTTCGCGAACCTCGGCGTGCTCGCGCACGATCACTGCGGGCCGGCCGTCGCGAAACATTCCCATCTTCTGAGCGAGCGCAAACATCGCCACAATACCGAGGAGCCCGAGCAAGGGAGCCGCGATTCCAAGCGCCAAGCGTGTTGACTCGCGACCGACGAAGAAGAACGCAACGAGCACTGCGAAGAAAAGTGTGTCAAGCGCGAGCGTTGCTATCGCAAGAGTGTCTTCCGAGAAGCCGCGCACGAACGACTCAAACATAGCGGGACGCGTTTGCACGGTGGCCTCGCCTTCGGCTTGCGCGCGCCTGGTTCCCAGAAGGGACGTCGCGCCCGCGATCCCGCGCTCAGCATCGTCATCTCCTGGCCTCAATACCAATGTTCGTTCAAACCAGCGAATCGCTTCGCCGTAGTGACCAGCACGCGCGTGCGCCGTACCCAAATTGAACGTGATGTCAGGATCTGCCACGCCGCTTTCGACGAGAACCTGATACTGGGCGATCGCCGCGTCGTATTGGCCAGTGAGATACGCTTGGTTGGCTCGCTGAAACACTTCGCGCGCCGAGTCCGCGTGAGCCGCTGTCGCGAGTGCCGTGAATAGTGAGGCGTAGCCGAGCAGGAGCAGCAGACGTTTCATGGTGCATCCTTCGGTGTCGGCGTGAACTTATCGATTCGTTGAAGAAGCGCCTCGACGCGTTCGCGCGCGCGGGTCATCTCTTCGGGGCTGCTTCCTGTGGAGCTGAAACGCGCGAAGTCTCCACCTTCGAGCTCCTCGATGATGCGAACCACGAGCTCGTCCTGCATGCCGCGCGACACTAGGAATTGCCGCAGTTGCGCATGCGTCAAACCACCCACCGGCTCAAGCAGGCGTGCCTCGAGCACTTCCTTCATTGCCCGGGCAACTTCGGTATAGAACGAACGCGCGTCGCCGCTTTGAGCCAGACTGTCGGCCTTGGCGAGGCGCTTCTTCGCGCCACGTACCGCGCGCTTTGGCGCATTCAAGATTTCATTCGCGCGATTGCGACGTTGCAGCAGCCGCATCAACACGAGGATAAACCAGATGACGGGCGGCGCGAACAAAGCCAGACCGAACCAGCGCGCGCGAGATAGGGGAGCGCGTGCGTGCAAAAATTCACTGGTCGCGTGCAACGGACCGAAAGTCACGCGCTCGGCCGCCGGTGTGGCTGGTTGCGGCCTGCGGTCTGCCGCGTCGCTGCTCGTCGCGATCGGGTTGCCAGCGGCGACAAGTGTGAGCGCCGGCGCCGCGACGCGCGCGTAGCTGTCTGACTGCGGGTCGAACACGCTGAATCCCATTGCTGGAATCGTGTACGTGCCGGCCCGCTGCGGAACCACCAGCCACTCGAACGTGCGCGAGCCACCGACGAGATCACTGGGTGCACTCACCTCGTCGTTGACCTGCGGTGCAAGAATGTTCAACCCCGGAATTGTCGGCAGCTCAATGCGAAGCTCGCGCATATTGCCACTGCCGCGCACGACGCAGGTGAGAGTCACCGCGTCGCCGGTCGCGGCCTGCGGGCGATCAAGACGCGTTTCGATGGTGTAGTTGCCCACGTAGACGTCGCCACTCGGACGACCGGCACTTGGCAGGTCTTGCACCGTTATCGAGACCGCGACGCCCTCGCGGTCGAATGCTTCTGGCTGCGCAACGCCCCAGGTGTCGAAGCCCATCGCGGTCTGCGCCGTGAGGTGCATCGCACCAATGGTCAACGTGCCGGCCCGCAGTGGAAAAAGGGCCATGCGCTTAAGTAGATAGACTCGAAATGGGATTCCGCCGGCCGTTTGCTCCGTCACGAGGTCGCGGTCGTCGCGTGGCGTCAGATCGTGTACCCAAAAACCGTCGGTCGTGGCTTCGCGTGAAACTTCTGGCGAGCTGCCGAGTGACCCGTGCACGTACAGATAGAGCGTCGCTGTGACTTGCTCACCAACATGCGCTGTTGTTTTGTCGACCACAGTACGCAGAAACGCAGTGCGATCGAAATGCGCGCCATCGAGAGTTCCCGTGGGAGGCGCGTATCCTGGCGGGTTCGCAGTCGGAGGCGCGGCGACATCGGTGGGTGCTTGCTGCGCTTGCGAGGGATCGCGAATCGTGACCGACAGGGGGTTGCTGCGGAAGGTACGACCACCTACGACGACGCGCGCCGGCCCAAGCTCGATGCGGCCAAGGGCCTTGGCCACCAGGCGATAGCGACGCACGACCGACGACTGCGCGACGGTTGCGCCACCGCCTCCAAAACTGAAGCTGAACTGCATCGGGCGCAGGTCTTCTTGTCCGAGAATCGTGAATCGCGAGAGGTCGGGCGGGTTCACTGACTCCACGCGTCCGTTGGTCGCGTTGATGCGAATCTCGAGCAAGAGGGGCTCGCCCGGACCCGCCTCCGAGCGATCAATAGACATCACGACGTCGGCCTGCTGCGCAGACGCGCGCGGAGGCGCCGCGCTCAATGTCAGCGCCACGCTCGCGGCTACCATCCATGCAAATCGCTTCATCCGTTACCAGTCCTGCGCCGGTCTACGATTCTCGCGCATCGCGCGAACGCGCGCACGCATACGTTCGAGATTGTCCTCGCCGTCTTGCAGTGAATCGAGCACGCGCGCCACGTCCGCTGGAACGGC
The DNA here is from genome assembly GCA_016712745.1 of Sandaracinaceae bacterium. Classification (GTDB taxonomy): domain Bacteria; phylum Myxococcota_A; class Polyangia; order Polyangiales; family JADJQN01; genus JADJQN01. The sequence goes on along the minus strand of JADJQN010000001.1, from coordinate 1,587,779 downwards.
TTCGCCTTCTTCGGCGTTCGCGGGGTCTTCGCCGCCGGGATTGCGTCCCTCTTCCTCATTGCCGTTGGTTTCGCGCGGCTGACCTTGCTCGTCCTGGTTTTGGTCTTGTTGCCCTTGCTGTTGCTCTTGTTGATTTTGCTGCTCTTGCTCCTGACCCTCTTGGTTCTGTTGCTGCTGATTTTGCTGGTTCTGACCTTCTTGGTTCTGTTGCTGCTGATTCTGATTCTGATCTTGCTGGCCCTGATTCTGCTGCTGTTGCTCTTGTTGCTGCTGTTGCTCTTGTTGCTGCTGTTGCTCTTGTTGCTGCTGTTGCTGCTGTTGCTCTTGTTGCTGTTGCTCTTGTTGCTGCTCTTGAATCCGGCGCAACGCGAGCTCGAGATTCCAGCCGGCATCGCGATTTCCGGGCTTCACGCGCAAGGAGCGCCGAAACGAGTCGGCCGCTTCGCGGAAGAGACGTTGGGCTTCTTGATGATCGTTCTCGCCTGCCTTGGCATCGGCCTGGCGATAGAACGCGATGCCCAGATTGTAGTACGCGGCAGCCCGCACCTCACGGCTCGCCGGCGGATCAGTCGCAAGCAAGAAGGCAGCGCGCGCGTGGTCCAGATCGCTTGTAGCCAAAAGCGCGAGGCCTCGATTGAGATGCACGCCTCCTTCGTGGGGCAGCTCGCGCGCCGCTTGGTCGTAAAGGCGCAGCGCTCCCGCGCCGTCGTTCGCGTGCATGCGCGCGTTACCATCGGCGACGTGGCGATTCTCTGAGCGGAACCACTCCCACGCGTAGGCCTTGGTCGGCACGGCCAAGCAAGTGACGACGAGCGCGCTGAGAATCAGGAAAGACTTCATGCGGTCCTCGCATGCTTGCGACGACGCCAGACCCATGCCTCAGGCAACAGAGCTTCGAGCACGAGAAAGAAGAATGCGGGCAGGAGCACGAGCACGTAACGGTCTTCATGCACGGTCACGCGACGGCCTCGGTGTTCATCCTGTTTCATCCGGCGCATCTCGGTGCGGATCTGCTCGACGCCGACCGACCCACGTCCGGCCTGAAAATAACGCCCGCCTGAGATCCGCGCGATCTCACGCAGTTGTTGCTCATTTTCTGCGGTCAAAGCGGTCATAACGGGCTGCCCCGAATCGTCGCGCATATAGCCGGTCCATGTACCGTCCGGAGCGTAGGTCGGGACGGGCTCCCCCGTGCGCGAGCCGATTCCCACCACATAGACCTTGATGCCCGCGGTCGCGAGCTCCTGCGCGGCGGCGATGGGATCGCCCTCGTGGTCTTCGCCATCGGTCATCAAAATGACGATGCGCGAGGTCTGACGACCATTGGGCCCTTCGCCTTCCGTTGAAGGACGAGACCCACGGTCGAGCAAATCCTTGGCTGCCATGAGAGCGCGCCCGATGGCAGTGCCGCCAACGGGCATGTCGTAGGGACCCAGGTCGCGGAAGAAGAGTGACGCGGCTGCGGGATCGAGCGTCATCGGAAACTCCATGGTCTCACCTGCGAACGCGACGATGCCAACACGGTCGCCGGTGAGCTCGCCTAAGAAGCGCGTGAGCTCGGCCTTGGCACGGTCGATGCGGCTCGGCCGAACATCGCGTGCGAGCATGCTCTTGCTGAAATCGAGTGCCACAACCACATCGATACCGCGCTTGCGCAGCATGCGCGTGCGACTGCCGTACTGAGGCCGCGCGAGAGCCAGGAGCAGCAACGCAAATCCGAGAACGAAGATAGCCCCGCGAGCGGCGCGGAACGCTCCCGACTTGCCAACCACGAGCGTTGCCAAGGTGGTGGGATCACCAAAACGCTTGCGCGCGCGTCCACGCTGCCAGAAAGCGTAAATCGGAAGCGCAGCGACGAGCGGCATACCGAGCAAGAGCCACAGTGCCCAGGAAGTTCCCCAGTTCATGGAAACCTCCGGAAGACGAAGACCGCAAGAATCAGCTCAAGAAGAAGGAGAATCAGCGCAGGGCCGACGAACGCTGGGAAGAGCTCTCCATAGACACGCCCCGCGTCTTCGATCTGCGAGCGTTCCAAGCGATCCAAGATCGAGTGGAAGCTTTGCTCGAGGCCGTTGCGGTCCGTGGCTCGGTACGCTTCGCCACCTGTGTGCGTTGCCATGTTGCGCAAAAGCTCGGGATTGATCGGCGACGGCGCTCTACGGAAAATCGGATTGCCGAAGAGATCGGTTCCCTGCTGTTGGGGTGCTTCATCGCTCTGCCCCATCAGGATGGTGTAAACCTTCACGTGCATCGTCTTCGCAAAATCAGCCGCTTGATCCGGCGAGACGTTTCCGCTGTTCGAATTGCCGTCCGTCAGAAGAATCACAATCTTGGTCTTCGCGTGCGAGCTGCGTAGGCGATTGAGCGAAACGCCAAGTGCGTTGCCGATCGCGGTGCCTCGTCCGTCAATCATGCCGAGCTCGAGCTCGGATACCATGTTGCGCAAAGTCTCATGGTCGGTCGTGAGCGGAAGCAAGGTGTACGCTTCGCGACCGAAGATCACGGCGCCGATGCGATCATTGGGGCGGCGCACGATGAACTGGCCAACCACGGCCTTGCTGGCGAGGAATCGGTTGGGTGCGACGTCCGCCGCTTCCATCGAGCCGGAAAGATCCATAGCCACAACGATGTCGATGCCCTCGACGTCGGTACGGTCCTTCGCGTGAATGCTTTGCGGGCCCATCAAGCCAACCACCATCATGGCGACGGCAACCGTGCGCATGCCGGCGAGCGATCCGGCGATGTGAGGCGTTTTCCGGTGCCGGCGCGCTGCATGTCGAACGCGCGTGAAACCAAAAGTCGCGGCGCACGCGTGTTCTGCCAATAGCCGCGCGCCAGCAGAACCAACGCTGCCGCCGGAAAAAGGCATGCGGCCCAAGGGCGTTCAAAACGGAATTGCCCCGTCGACACCGGCATCTCGAATACCGTTTCGATCACGTAGATGGCCCCGTACCCAGCGCCGATTGCAAAGGCTAGAGTAAAGCCGACTGGAGCAAGTGCTTTCCACACGCGCTTCATCGCCGACCTCCGTCGGAAGTCGGACCCACTGGCACAACAGGAATCGTTGCTCGCACAATATAGAACGCACCGTCCAAAAGATGCTGACACTGTGCATCGTCGGGAACGGCTTTCGCGAATTTCACTAGATCGCAATCGCTAAGCATCGCGCCTACCTGCTCGCGCGCGACACCGAGGCGATCCACCTTGCGCAGATAGGCAATGACCTCATCGGTCGTGCTCTCGAGGCCGACAAAGCCGTAACGGTTGCCGAGGTACTCGCGAACAGCGTCGCTCACGCCGTCAACGAATTCCATCATGCGGCCTTCGGCAAGCAGGCGCGCTTGGTTCATGCGTAGCGCGTTCAACTTTTCCATAGCGACATCCCACGGCGGTCGCGGCGGCGTGCTCGGTACAATCGCTTTCTTGCGACGACGCAAATAGCGCGCGATTAAAAGCGTGATCGCCGCGGTGAGAATAAGCGCGAGGACGATGCCGCCGATCCACGCAAGCGTGTAGTCATCCTCCATGACAATGACGGGCTGTGTAGGCGGTTTCGGCTGCGCGTTAGGCGTATTTCCAAGCACCGAACCGACGCGCACCGGTCGCGATGCGGTAAGCACGTTGCCGATTTCCCCATCGGCGGTTGCGATGCGTACGGTCAGCACGGGAATCGCGAGACTACCCGGCTCGAGGGCGAGCAAGTCGAGGCGGAAGGTCGTGCGGCGACGGCCGTTGTTCATTTCGCCGCGGACCATGTTCGACGAGTGCAACTCAAACGGCGCGAACGACTGTTGAGGGACTGTCACATCATCGCCGGTCAACGCGTCTGCAACGAGCGTTACGTGAATCACATCGCCGGTCATCACGCCCGACGCAGGACTGACCTCGAGCGAGAGGCGAGGGCGGTGCTCGGGCGCGAGAGTCGTTTCGCGCAAAACGGGACCTGCGTCCGCGCGTGGTACGCCTGCGTCCGAATTAACCGCCGCGTCGCGATGCACGACTGCGTCTTGCGCCGCAGAAGCATCGCGTTGGTCAAGGCCTGCGTCTCGCGTATCGGCGCCAGCGTCGCGCGGGCGAGTTCCGCCGTCGCGGTGATGACGGTGATGAGGCTCGTCTTGCGCATATGCCGGCATCTGCGCGAACGCGCACGCGACAGCGACACTAGCAGCGACGAGAGCGCGCTTCATCCGTACCCCTTCATGCGGCGTTGGCGCGCCCGGAAGAGATCGGCGATGGGTTGGACATAGCCCTCGTTCGTGCGCACGGTGATGTGGTCAACGCGCAGACGACGAAAGAGCTGCTCTCGCCTTTGCTTCTCTTTGGCGATGTTGCTGGCGTAGGCCTGACGAACGCGCGCATCGCCGGTGTCCACTTCCAATATATCACCCGTCTCCAGATCCTCGACGAGCGCGATGCCGATGTCCGCGAGCTCTTCCTCGCGCGGATCCACTATGTTTAGCGGGATCAAATCGTGTTTGCGCGCCGCGACCTTCAAGCTGCGCTCGTATCCGCCGGCTATGAAATCGCTCACGAGAAACGCGACCGACCTTCGCCGCGCCACGCCGCCCAATAGATCGAGAGCGCACTCGAGGTCCGTGCCTTGGCCTTTGGGCTTCGCGTTCAAAATTTCGGCAACGACACGCATCACGTGTCCCTTGCCTTTCTTGGGCGGGACAAACCGCTCGACGCGATCGGTGAACATGATCAGGCCGACGCGGTCATTGTTCTTGATTGCGCTGAATGCCAAGAGTGCGCTCACTTCGGCAACAGTCTCAATCTTCGGTTTTGTGACGCTGCCAAAGCGCTGACTCGCGGAGAGATCGACGAGAAGCATCACCGTCATCTCGCGTTCTTCGGTGAACATCTTGACGTAGGTGTCGTTCATGCGCGCCGACACGTTCCAGTCGATGAAGCGCACGTCATCACCCGGCTGATACTGACGCACTTCGCTGAACGCCATGCCGCGCCCCTTGAAGACAGAATGATATCCGCCCGCAAGCTGGTCGTTGGCCAGACGTGCAGTGTGGATTTCGATCTTCCTGAGCTTCTTAAGGATCTCGCGCGGGATCACAGCGGCACCGTATTCTTTACGGTACTTCCACGGCGTCGAAGATGCGGCGAACGATCTGATCGCTCGAGACCTCTTCCGCCTCTGCTTCGTAGGTGCGGATGATGCGGTGGCGCAAGACGTCGGGACCGACTGCCTTGATGTCTTCGGGCGTCACGTAGCCGCGGTGCTTCAAGAACGCGTGCGCGCGCGAGGCCAAATTCAAGGCGATTGACGCACGTGGGGAGGCGCCGTGCGCTACCATGTCCCCGAGGTCCTTCAAGCCTGCCTTACGCGGATCGCGCGTCGCAGTGACGACCGAGATGATGTAGTCCTTGATCTTCTCGTCGACGTAGACCTGACCGACGATACGGCGGGCGCCCAAGACCTGCTCGATGGACGCGACACGGTTGACCGCCAGCGGATCGGGACCGGGATTCACTTCGCCCTTGCGCGGACCGTTGAGCAGAGCCTCAGTCATCCGCTCCATGATCTTTCGCTCTTCTTCCCGCGTCGGGTACTCGACCTTGACGTGAAGCATGAAGCGGTCGACCTGGGCTTCGGGTAGCGGGTATGTGCCTTCCTGTTCGACCGGGTTCTGCGTCGCCATGACCATGAAGGGCTGCTGCAGCGGATAGGTCGTATCACCGATGGTGACCTGCTGCTCCTGCATCGCTTCGAGCAAAGCGCTCTGAACCTTGGCCGGCGCGCGGTTGATTTCGTCCGCGAGCACGAGGTTGGCGAAGATCGGACCCTTCTTCGCACTGAACTCACCACGCTGCTGGTTGTAGATGACCGTACCCACCACGTCCGCGGGAAGCAGGTCGGGCGTGAACTGAATGCGTTGGAACTTGGCGTGCAGCGTGTCGCAGACCGTCTTGACCGTGAGCGTCTTCGCGAGACCTGGAACGCCCTCGAGAAGGACGTGACCACCGGTAAGCAGCCCGATCAGGATCCTTTCGACCATGGCCTCTTGGCCGACGATTACCTTTCCGACCTCATGCAGGATCGGATCGACAAAAGCGCTCTCGCGTTGAACCAAATCGTTGATGACTCGAACATCGCTGTACATGGCTTGTTTCCTTACGAATTCAGGCGGCTCGCGTAGCACGCAAAAGGCCTTACGAGCAACACGGACGGCTTCGATTTATTCCCTCCGTGGGTAGGCGAAACCCGCGCGACTACAACGCAAAAGCCACTAGGGCGCGCGCCTGCCAAGCTTGGCGAGGTGAGCAAGCTCCGGCAGGATGAGCTTGGCCATCGCGAGGGTGACGGCGTTCAAACTGCCGGGTAGGGCGATGACCACGCCGCCCCCTGCCACGGTCCCTGCGATTGCCCGCGACATCATCGCGGCCGAGCCGACTTCGCCGTAGGAGAGCATGCGGAAGAGCTCACCGAAGCCCTCGAGACGCTTCTCAATCAAAGAATCGATCGCTTCGTAGGTGCTGTCACGTGCGCCGATACCGGTGCCGCCCGTCGTGATGAGCACTTCGGCGTCTTTGGGAAGCCACGCCGCGACTTTCAGGCGCACATCGCTTGGCTCATCGCGGCAAATGGCGTAGTGCGCGATTGAATGGCCCGCGGCGCCGAGTGCGTCGCAGATGTATGCGCCGCTTGTGTCGGTGTCGACAGTGCGCGTATCGCTAACCGTAAGTACGGCGACACGCACACCTCCTGGACTCTCTCGTCGATGTTGCTCGGCCGACATGCGTGCGAGCTTACACCAAAGTTTGAGCTAGGCGCTTGGGCCCGGCTTCATCGGCACAATCATCGCTGCATCCACCGGGCGGATCTCACCTTCAGCGAATCCAACGAACGCAATCGTTCGCTGCGGATGCATCAGTGAAAGTTCGTAGAGTTCGTTGTACGCCTTGCATACTGCGGGGCTTGCTTTCAGACGGTCGAAGGCGCGGCCCATGGCGGCCGGGTACTGTGAGCGAGCCTCGGCGACAAGCTGCGCCACCTCGCGGCCGGTCTTTGCCTCGAGAAAGGCGACGCGCTGGCGGCCGTCTTCCTCGATGTCGGCCTTCCAGCGCTCGATGCGCGCGGCAACCGAACGCATCATCTCGTGCGAGACCTCCGGCAGAACCGTGACGCTTCGAATCATCAAACGTTCGAGGCCGATGCCCCAACGATTGGTTTCGTCGGTCACTTCCCGGCGCACCGAATCGGCGAGCGACGACCGGTCACTGAGGATGTCCTCGAATTGGCGATTGCCGAGCGCGGACGTCACTGAGTGGGAAACGAGACTGGTAATCGCGCGTTCCCAATCGACCACGGCGAACGATGCTTTGTACGGATCGAGAATGCGGAACTCGAGAAAGACATCCACCGTAACCGTCGTGCCGCGCGCGTCGTTCACGACGACGCCCGAGATGGTGCGGCATTCGAGACGGGTGCTCACGCGACGGACCTGCACCCACGGAAGGGAGCGGTCCCACATGAAGTGCCAGCCTGGCACGTCAATGCTGCGCTGCAGACGCCCAAAGCGACTTACCAGCACAACTTCTTTCTCATCGACCGCAATATTCAGCAGCCTGTAGAGCATGACCGAGAGTGAAATGATCGAGCCGCCGAGCACGAAGCCTATGAGAAGAAGTGCGTCGTCATTGAGAGTCATCGCGGCCTCATTACATAGTGGTGTCGTGATTGCGAAAGTACTTCGGCATTTCGGCGTGCGACGTAAAGCTCGAGCGTTCCCTCTTTTTCAAGCTTCGTCAGTTGGGCCGCGAGAATGTTCATTTCTTCCTCGGCGGCGCGCGCATCCATTTCGGCAATCTCGACCCCGTGACGTGATGCGATAACGCGGCGTTCGGCGCGGGCTTCCGCGTGCGAGTAGCTTGTCTCCGCTTGCATCTGCGCGTGCACCGCGGCGTTCAGCGCCTCATCCAGCTCTTCCGGTGGGCGGATATCCACAAGATCGACCGCGCTAAACCGAATCCCATACTGCGACCCGATTTCGGTTTTGCAATAAGTCATGATGCCGTCGTTGAGTCGCTCGCGCTCCCGCTGCAAGAGTGCATAGGAGCCGCCGGGCGTGTCCTTCAAGGCATCGCTGCTGACGTCCGTTACACCGAAGTTCGCAATCTCGTTGCGCAGCATGCAGGTGAAGAGGCTGGTGATGTGTTCCTTGGGCGCCGTCATGTCGAATACAAAGTTATAGAGCTCATCGGAGACCGGCATGTAGCGCAGCACGGCATCGAGGCGGAGCGTAGTACCGTCCTGCGCCATGGCTGTTCGCGCACCCTCTGCGCCCGACAGATCGATGATCTCTTCCATGAGAGGAATCGACCGAGCCTGCTGCCACGGCAACTTGAAGTGCAGTCCTGGCGGGTACAGCTTCAGGCGCTTGGGCTCGTCTTTCTCGCGAACTGCCTTACCCAAGGTTGTGAGGATGCCCGCGTGACCTTCATCGACACGGAACGAAGACCGGGTCGCTAGATAGGAGAAATAGGCGATCAAGCCAACCAATATTCCAATTGCAAACACGTGCAGCCTCCTGAACTAAAATCTAGAAACGGTTCGAGTGATTTTTCGGCGTATGCCAACCGGCGCTTGCCGATTCGTCGCCGTCGTCGCTGAAGACCCGCGGCTCGTGATGTCCGTGCGGCGCGTGTGCGGCGTTTTCGCGGTACGCGGCGGCAAGGCCACGATTCACTTCTACGACGTCAGCGTTGAAGTGATGATGGTTCGCATCGGCCTGCGGAAGCTTCGAGGCCTTATCTGCCGTATCGATGATTGAGCCGGGCGAAACGTATCGGCCTTCGGAAATTTCAACGCCTACTACTACTGCGCCGATGCCGATGAAGGAGTTTGCTCCGACGACCGCATCGTGAACAACCGCTTTGAATCCGATAAAGGTGTTATCCCCCACGTGACAAGGCCCGTGCACGAGCGCGTCGTGCGCAATCGAAACGTTGCGCCCGACGTAAACAGCCCAGCGTTCGCCGTCCACGAGTACGAACTTGTCCTTCAACGCATGGATCACGACACCGTCCTGGATGTTCGTGTTCGAGCCGATGAAGAAGGGAGTGCCTTCGTCCGCTCGCACCGAGCTACCCGCAGCGATGTGCACGTGATCGCCCAGCACCACGCGTCCTGCCACGTTCGCCTGGCCGTGAATGTAGGCGGAGCGAGAGACGCTGCCCGGTCGACGGATGTTCGCGAGCCAGGTGCGGCGGCCCGTGACGAGCTCGTCGCGATGAGCGTGTCCGGTCTGCAGAACCGCGCGCGCGGGAACGAGCGTCCCGCCGTGAGCGGCCGGGCGCGGCTTCTTGTAGATTTCGAGCGTGTGAGCGTCGACCGGCTTGGTGCGGCTGCGCTCAATCACCTGCCAGATGGCATAGATGACCAAGGCCGAGAGAACGCCTCGAAGAAAGTCGAGAGCGACGACCGAGACTGCCGTGTAAAGCATGAGCCACACATGTCCGCGACCCATCTCGCGCACTTCGCGGAGCTCTTCGAGCTTGACCATGTTCGTCGCAACGTAAAGAAGAATGCCGCCAATGCAGGCCATCGGAACCAACTCGAGATAACTCGCGAGGTAGTAAGCGAGCCCGATCTGGCATACAGCCATGAACACAGTCGAGAGCGGCGAGATTGCGCCAAGCTTGATGTTCGTCGCCGTGCGAGCGAGAGCGCCTGTGCTCGAGAAGCCGTTGAAGAGCGGTACCCAGATATTCAGATTGCCTTGCCCAAAGAGCTCCTTGTCCGGGTCGTAAGGGGTGCCGGTGTTTTTCGCGAGACGGTCAGCGAGCCGCGCGCAAAGCAAGCTTTCGATTGCGGCAACGAACACGATTGTGATTGCGGCGTAAATGACGCCACCGAGATCGGTACTTAGCGCACCAAGGTCTGGCAGGGTAATGCGAAAGGATTGCGCGGGAATGCTTCCGAACTTGTCGCGAACGAGTATGAGTCCTTCGTTCTTGAGCAGGGTTTGCGTGAGGCCGACAGCAATCGCCAACGCGATCAGAGGGCCGGGGATGAAGACCGAGATGCGCAGGAAGAACTTCATCAAGAACAAGGTTCCAAGCGCCAATACAACGGCCCAGATTTCCAACGTCCCGAAGTGCGTCGAGATCATGTGCGCTTTTTCTAAAGCGCTGTGGCCAGACGCTGCGCGTAGACCGAAAATCTCGCCTCCTTGTGAGAGCGCGATCGAGATGGCGATGCCGATCGTGAACCCGACCACAATCGAGTGCGGCACCAACTTCACAATGCGACCTGCACCGGAGAACGCCATCACCGCGAGGATGACGCCGGCGATCGCCGAACAGAGCACGAGGTAACGGTGATCGTGAGCGATCATGATCGCGCCCAGAATCGGAATGAACGCGGCTGTCGCGCCGCTCACCTGATACTTCGATCCACCGAAGAGCGCGCCAATCAACCCAGCGACGGCGCCGCCGATGATTCCTTGCTCTGGCCGAAATCCGGACGCCATTGCAATGCCCATCGCCAATGGGATGGCGACCATTGCAACCACGAGGCCCGCGGTGAAGTCGTGCAGGACATTGAGGACAACGTTGCCCTTCTTTAGATCCTCGTAGCGGTTGTCAAATGGTGTGAGAAAATGCTTCAGACGCTTTAAGAACATGGAGCCTCGTTCGATTGCATGACGCTCGTGCGCGCGACTTTGCGCGCGACAACCCTACGGGTGAGCGAGCAATCAGGCGCGAGGCGGTCTAAGAGCGGGCTCGCTCTCGTCGAAACCGGCGAGTAAACAACGAACAGGGAACACCGAAAGGGCCAGGGTCTCTTGCCGCGTCGTTGTTCGCGGTGAGAGCACGAGCGCATCGTTTGCGTCGTCGTCTTGTTCGCCTTCGTCGTTGTTCTGCGAGGTATCGCAAGCGACGGGCGATGTGTTGGCGGCGGCCCCGCACGTGTGTGTCGCGCTAACTATGGACGACGCGGCGAGCTGTGCAATCGTTGCGCTCTCGAGTGAGCGACTGCAATCACGTGAGCTTCCTTGAAGCTGAGTGAAAGCGAAAATCGCGACAACACAGACGAAAAACAATCGCACGGGGCGGCAGTGCTACACGAACGCAATTTGCGCGTCAACCCAATGCGTATTCCGGATTCGCTTCGGCGATGTATTATGCGCGTTATGCCGTTCACGCGCCCCCGAAGAGTCCTGCTGACAGTCGCGGTGTTGGTGCTCACGGTAGTCGGTGTTGGTGTGATTTGGCCGTGGCTTCAAATGCCTTTGCTTGGGGTGCTATTGCTGGTGGTGCTGGTCAGCGCGACCGTCGGCCGTAACTTCTTTCGGGGACGGGCGGCGATGCGAAATCGGGACTACGCGCGCGCGACCGCGGAGTTCGAAGCCTACCTCCGGTTTCTCGATTCGAACACAGGGCGCCTCGTGCCGTGGATCGGCGTCGGCATGTATACGCTCAATGGACGCGCGCTAACCTTGAACAACATCGGCGTGTGCCACCTTGAGACTGGCGAACGCGATCGCGCGCGCGAGTACTGGACACGGGCGTTGGCGCTGGATCCCCTCTACGCGGTGCCCAACGTAAACCTTGCGATCGCAGCGCAGCTCGACGGCAACACGATTGCGGCAAGCGAGTACGCAGCGCGGGCGACCCATCTAGGCTACGATTCGTCGGCGCTGCAAACTGCTTTGCGTAAGGCGCTCGCGCGTACTAACGAAGCCGTCGGGCGAGTAGTCTAGAGCTGAGGCGTGAATCATGAGTGACGAGATTTCCAAAGAGCTGTTCGAGCGCGCGCGCAAAGTAATTCCGGGCGGCGTCAATTCTCCCGTACGTGCATTTCGGGCGGTCGGCGGACAACCGATCTTCATTCGCGAGGCCGCAGGCGCCTACCTCACCGGCGCCGATGGCAAGCGCTACGTTGATTTCATCGGCTCTTGGGGTCCGATGATTCTCGGCCATGCTCATCCAGCCGTCGTAGCGGCAATGCAGGATGCGATCGGTCGCGGCACGAGCTACGGCGCCCCGACCGAAGGCGAGATCGACATGGCGCAAACCATTGTCGACGCCGTGCCATCTATCGAGATGGTGCGCCTCACATCGAGCGGCACTGAAGCGGTGATGGGCGCCTTGCGCGTCGCCCGCGGGTTCACCAAGCGCGACCTCATCGTTAAGCTCGAAGGCTGCTACCACGGCGGCGCCGACTATTTGCTCACCAAGGCCGGCAGCGGCCTCGCAACCTTCGGGGTGCCTGATAGCGCGGGCGTGCCGGCCGCCATCGCCGCAACATGCATCACCGTTCCCTACAACGACCTCGAGGCGGTGCGCGCGGTATTCAAGGAGCGCGGTGCCGAAATTGCCGCCCTCATTTTGGAGCCGGTCGTCGGCAACATGGGGTGCGTCCCTCCCGGCACGGGATACTTGCAAGGCCTCCGCGAAATCACGAAGCAACACGGCGCGCTTCTCGTTTTCGACGAAGTCATGACTGGCTTTCGTCTGGCGTATGGCGGTGCTCAAGCACGATTTGGCGTGACGCCAGACCTCACAACGCTGGGTAAGATTGTCGGCGGTGGAGTTCCCGTCGGAGCGTATGGCGGTAGTCGCGAGATCATGGAGCACATTGCTCCGGTCGGGCCCGTCTATCAGGCCGGCACACTCAGCGGAAATCCGCTCGCTGTCGCAGCAGGCCTGGCCACGCTACGAGTCCTTCGTGACGACAAGACTGCCTACGACCGGCTTGAGGCAACCAGCGCATCGATTGAAGCGGCCATCGTCAGTGCCGCGAAGAAGGCAAACGTTACGTGCGTAGTGCAACGTGTAGGTTCAATGCTCACGGTCTTCTTCACGGACCGAAAGGTTCGTTCGTTTAGCGACGCAACGTCGTCAGACACCAAAGCATTTGGACGCTGGCACGCAGCGATGCTCGAAGCGGGTGTGTATTGGCCACCTTCTCAGTATGAGGCTGCATTCGTGTCGCTGGCGCACGATGCAGAAACAATTCGAATTTTTGAAAACGCGCTCGCCAAAGCGTTCGCTACGCCCTAGGCCTCGCAAACCGCCCTACATGGTTAAGCACGACCTGCACCGAAATCGACGAATGCGATCCGAACCCGTGCATGCACGGCGGGGCCTGCACGGACCTCGTAGATAGTTTCTCCTGCGCATGCGCTCCGGGCTTCACCGGCGCGTCGTGTGACGTGAACGTCGACGATTGTTCACCTCCCTAACCGGGGGTGCGCTGAGTCCTAACGGGCGGGCGCTGAGCTCACCCGAGCTCGCTCACAACGACACCAACTCGGGCCCGCGTCGCCTGACCCGGGGCCGATTGCTTTAACTCGATCGCAGCCGGCTACCACCACGCAACGCCCAGATCCACGCGAGATCGCGCCGATCATCGCAACTCCGCTGTTTTACGGCGCTTTCTGCCGGTGCCAAGCCTTGACCGGTCTTGGCCCACATGGTAGACGGGCGCCGCGTTTGGACCTAGGGATCTTCCCGAGGGCGAACGTGAAGATGGTTGAATTTCGATGGCGCTGATCGGACCTGAGGGCAAAGAGCAGCTCAGGCTGGTAGCGAAGTACGGCGGCATCGGATTCGAGCTCGCACTCTTCATCGCGGTTGGTTACTTCGGTGGTAACTGGCTCGATAAGAAGTTCGGGACGGCTCCTTGGCTGATGTACGTAGGCCTCGGGATCGGCATCGCGGGCGGTGTGAACAGCATCGTTCGTTTAGTGAAGAGCACGGATTTCAACAAACTCTGATTTTACCCAGTACTAAGAGTTCGACCCCTCGATGGACAATCGCTCACTGAATCGCATCTCGCTCGTCGTCATCGCATGTGCTGCGGCACTGCCGGTGGTCGCGTGGGTTGCGCTTGGGCTTTCGGTCTTCATCGGCGCAGAAGTCGGCGCAGTGCTTTCGGTCGCGAACTGGTTTTCCCTTCGCTACATTATTAAAAAGGTTCAGACCGGCACCACGCGTACTCAGACGGGCTTGATGATGTTGCTCATCGGCAAAATGTTCGCGCTTCTCGCCATCGTCGGCGTGCTGCTCATCAATAAGATGGTGAACGCGACGGGCTTCGCGATTGGTGTTTCGTCGCTTGTGCTTGGCGTGCTTCTAGGAAGCCTTGGTGCTGCCCGTGACCTCGCCGAGAGCGACCTCGCATCCCCTACAATGGAAGAACGCTAGTCATGCCGCATGGAATGAGCTGGTTCAACTTCCTTCCGTTCTACGAGAATATGGAAAAGGCTACGACCGTGTTCGGTATGAACGGCCGTACGTGGTACGCGCACGAGCACATCGGCGTGCAGCACATTTTCGGCGCCTTTTTTGTGTTTCTTCTGTTGACGGTGATGGCCGTCGTCGCCTACCGCAAAGTCGCCAACGCATCCGAAGCGATCGTGCCGGATGCGCAGCTCACCACTCGCACCTTCGTTGAAATCATGGTTGGCACCATCTACGCGATGATGTCCGACATCATGGGCCCCAAGGCCGCGAAGTTTTTTCTTCCGCTGATTGGCACCTGCGCCTTCTTCATTCTCGTCTCAAACGCGATGGGCTTGGTCCCCGGCTTTTTGCCGCCCACCGACAAGCTCAACACCACCATCGTCCTTGGTGTGATCATCTTCCTCGTCACGCACATCTACGGCGTGAAGGAACACGGCATCGCGTACTTCAAACACTTCTTCGGACCCATCATCAAGTGGTATGCGCTTCCGCTCATGCTCTTGATGCTCGTGATCGAGCTCATCAGTCACTTCGTGCGTCCGCTCTCACTCGCCATGCGTCTCATGGCGAACATCGTCGCCGATCACGCCGTCGTGGCTGTGTTCTTTGCGATGGTGCCCTTCCTCGTCCCCGTGCCGATGATGTTGCTCGGCGTGATGGTCGTGGTGGTTCAGACACTGGTCTTCTGTTTGCTCTCGACGGTTTACATCAGCATGGCGATTGCACACGAAGAACACTGATTACGGCGGCGCAAAACGCCGGACGAATTAAAGGCGATTTTAAGGAGGCTCTGTGATGAAGAAGAAGATGCTTGGGCTCGTTTCGTTTGTTGCGACGATGGTAGTCACGTCGGCTGCGTTTGCGCAGGACATGGCCGGTAGCTCGAACCAGTTCGACGTCAACAAGTGGGGCCTCCTCGCGGCCGGCTTGGCAATCGGCATCGCAGCCTTCGGTGGCTCGCTCGGTCAGGGCAAGGCGGCAGCAGCAGCCCTCGAGGGTATCGCTCGCAATCCGAACGCTTCGGGCAAGTTGTTCGTCCCCATGATTCTTGGCCTCGCGCTCATCGAGTCGCTCGTGATTTACGCGCTTCTCATCGCGTTCCAGATTATCGGTAAAGTCGGCTGATTTTATCAGCCGCTCGGGCAAAGTCGGCAGGACTTCGCTCGCGATTCTAAGTCTTGAATTGGAGGCCGTTTCGTCGTGCGAAAGCACGATGAGCGGCCTTCGCTGTTTGTCCTTCGTGCATCTGTGACGCATACTTCCGCACGCTCATGAAGGTTTCACCCGTCGCCAAAGTTTCCATCGTGGTCGCGCTTCTCGCGGGCGGCGTTGCGTTCCTTTTGCTGGGCGGCGAAGCTCAGAACGCCTTCGTCTATTCGAAGCTCGTAAACGAGGTCATGGCGAACCCGAGTTCCTTCCGCGACCAGACGCTCCGCGTCGAAGGCACTCTGCGACAGGGCTCGATTCAGTTCCGCGAGAGCCCGTGCGAGTGGCGCTTCGTGATTGAGAAGCAAGGCTTTGCGATGCCCGTGCAGTTCCCTCAGTGCATTGTTCCGGATACATTTCGCGACGGCGTGAATCTCACGGTCACGGTGCAGGGACGGCTCGCAGCCGATAACCATTTTGCGGCGACCCAGGTCGTTCCGCGTTGCCCATCCAAGTACGAAATGCAGCAGCGCCAGCGCAACGGCGAGACGATGCCGCATGCGGGCACTCTGCAGGCCGGCGGCGTGGCTAGCACTCGCTAAAACCTTCTAGCGCCTCAGGAATATTAATTCGTGCCTGACTGAGCGCGTGTTAACGTTTCGCCAACGCGCGGCCGGTGCAGGACGAACGTTTGGGGACACGTCTCGCAGTGATCGGCAGTTCTCGTAGTGATTTGCCACAGGGCCCGGATACACTCCGCGCCGTGTCCAATTGGGCGTACAGACTTGTGGCGCTTTTGCTAGCGCTGGGAGGCTCGGCCGCGACTTCGCAGGCCCACGCCCAGACGTTTCAGCCGATTCGCCGCAACGACTTCAACATCGACGTGTTCACCGGGCCGACTTTCGCGTCAGGTCGTCTCGTGGGTATGGCGGGTGCGTACGCGCCGATCGCGACTGGCATCGATGGGGTCGCTTGGAACACCTCGGCGTACGCCACGCGCGAACTGTGGGAGACCTCGTGGTTCGGCTGGGAGCTCTCGCTCGGCTTAGTCTTCCCGGGCGCGTTCAGCGGCGATGACCTGGACAACAACGGCGACAGCTCCATTCCGTACAACTCGCTCATCTTCTTGAGCGGGGGCTTACGTTTTCAGTTTGGCGATTTTGGCATCGGTGTGTTGCAGCGCGCGCAAGGGTTCTCCGTGGTCGTTGACGGCACCGTCTCGGACGTATCTTTGAACCTTACGAACCTGGGCATTGGGCATGCGTTCTTCGACGGTCAGCTCGTGCTAGGCGCAGGCCTTCGCGTGGCAACGTTCGACATTAGTCAGCAGACCGGCGCGACGCTCGTCGAGTTTACGGGCGCGGGTTTTGAAACTGGTGTGATGCTGGGCCTCGACGGCCTTCCCTGGCGCATGGGCGCGTCGGTGCGCACTTCCGTAAGCTCGCGCATCACCGAAGGCGCGAGCGTAGACCTGAATAGTGAAGGGCAACGCGTAGTCGGTTCATTCATCCTCCCGAATGAAGTGCATTTGCCGTGGGAAGTTGAGTTCGGCTTTGCCTACCAGTTTGGCTCGCGGCCGCTGAATCGGCGTTGGATTAATCCACATGAAGTTGAAGCCGAAGAGCGCGCGGCCTTGCGCCGTCGGCAAGGCGCGCGTCTATCGCGCGTTCCGCTGGAGCGCCGCGACGAACACTTTTGGCAACGTGAGCGGGCTCGCCGGGTGGGAGAAGAGGCGATGCTCCAGCGCCGGCTCAATGCGCTGCAGCTCACGCACGAAAAAGAGATGCGCCTCTTGTCACGCGAGTACGTGTTGCTCTCAGCGGACATTCTCTTGTCGGGCGTTTCGCCGAACGCCATCGGTCTTGAGGCTTTCCTATCGCAGCAGCGTCAGGGAGCGGGCGAAACCGTCAGCCCGACGCTGCGCATCGGCGCGGAAACGGAACCATGGCCCAATCGACTCAAGCTCCGCCTTGGCAGCTACCTCGAGCCGTCACGTTTTGATGAGTCGGGCTTCCGAATGCATGCAACTTTCGGCTTGGACGTGCGTCTCTTTGACTGGACGTTGTTCGGAATGCTCGACGAGTTCTCCGTGCGCGTGACCGCCTCAGCGGATATCGCCCCTCGTTACAACGACTGGGGCATCGCGATTGGGTTTTGGCACTAGGCTAGGGCGCGGTCGCCTGCCGGTAGTACATAATGTCATCCAGGTACATCGCGAGCGACGGATTCACGGTGTGCCAAAAGTCGTAAAGGCCGAACTTCATGTAGCCGGGGGTGGGGTTTGCAGCGCGATTGCTGACGCCGCGCCGTTCGACGAGGGTTCCATTAACTCGGATGCTTAGGTAACCAGTCGAGTCTGTGGCCGGTCGGTAGACCATTTCATAAGGCACGCGGACACCGCGGGGAGCTTCTCCGCAGTCCGTAACGTCGTCGGCAAGACTTCCACTTGTCGGTCGGTAGTCTATCTGCAGGCGGCCGTTGCTCAGCACAAGAGCGATGACCGGCGATGTTGAGTCGTCGCCGTGTAGTTGAAAGCCCGCGATTAACGTGCCGACGCCGTGATCGCCGTCGGTCGGGAATACTTGGTCGGCATCGAATGAAAACGCGCCAACGATGCGGTGCAAGACGTTCCATTGCAGACGGCGCGCCATCGTGTCCGTCACGTTCACCTCCGAGCGCGGATAGCCGCCGTCTTCGGCGTCGCGTCGCCAGCGTTCGCCCACGCGGACGAGGACGCGCAATGCTTGGCGTGAACTATCCCAAGGCGCGGGAACCAACATCAAGCTGTCGTCCGCTACTTCGTCACGATTGAGGGAGTTTGGGATATCGGCGCCCTGAAACGACGCTGTGTAGTAGAGCGTCCAGTCGATCACTTCCGCATCGGCTGGCGCAGCGTCGATCAGAATCGCACCAGAGTCGGTCAGCGGTGCCCCAGCATCGCGACGACCTAGGTCAGTCCCTGCGCCGAGATCAACACTCAGCCCTGCGTCAAAACCCATGTCGATGCGCGTGCCGCCGGCGTCGGTGCCCGAGGCGCTCAACGTGCCGGTGCACGCCGCTAGCGCTACTGTGTAGAACAACGCGAACATCCACCGTTGAAGCATCAGAATCTATTGAGCCTGCACGATGCGAAATCGATCATCAATGCCCAGCACATGGGGGTGTGGGTGTGTCGCACGTCGCACCCGGGTGTCGGAGCAGAACGAAATCGTCGACTCGGGAAACGTTTGGTTTCACGAACGCGATGCGTGTTTTCCATCGCGATCCCTTTCGCAGCAGATCCTGGCGCGATTCATGAAGCCTCGCGAGTGGAAAATGGACGCCTCTTGACCGCGAGGTGGCCGGACGCGTAGATAGCCCTTCCAGTGACTACGGCCTACGAGAGTGTGCTGGACGCCGACGCGATTTCGCGGGCGATTCGGCGTATTGCTCTCGAAATCGTCGAGCAGACCGGCGGCGCCGAGCTCGCGCTGGTTGGAATTCGTCGTGGCGGCGTGCCCCTCGCGAAGCGCATCGCCGAGGTCATTCGCGAAGTCGAAAAGAAGGACGTGCCAGTCGGCACTGTGGACATCGCGCTCTACCGCGATGACGCGGCGACTGCGTTGCCTGATCCAAAGATTGGCCCGAGCGATGTGCGCTTCCCCGTCGGCGGTCGCAACGTCGTGCTCGTCGACGACGTGATGCAGACGGGTCGCACCATTCGTGCCGCAATCGACTGCTTGCTCGACTACGGCCGCCCGCGTCGCGTTTGGCTCGCCGTGCTCTGCGATCGAGGCGGCCGTGAGTTGCCCATCGCGCCTGACTTCATCGGCCGCATTGTCGAAGTTCCTGCCGGTAAGAAGTTGGCAGTCGAGCTTGAGGGCGGCGAAGACCGCGTGGTGTTGATCGGCAAGGGAGCGGCGACGTGAGCGCGCACCCCTTCAAGCACCGTCATCTGCTCGCCATCGAAGGCCTGGATACCGTCGACGTACTCCAAGTGCTCGATACGGCCGAAGCGTTCTTTGAGGTATCACGGCGGCCCGTTCGCAAAGTCCCCACGCTGCGTGGCAAGACCATCATTAACCTTTTCTTCGAAGCTTCGACGCGAACGCGCACGAGCTTCGAGCTTGCGGGGAAGCGTCTCTCTGCCGACGTCGTAAATATCAGCGCGTCGAGCTCGAGCGTCAGCAAAGGCGAAACGCTCCTAGACACATGCCGCACTCTGGAAGCAATGCGTCCGGACGTCGTTGTGATCCGTCACGACGCATCGGGCGCTGCGGAATACGTATCTAAACGCGTCCAGTGCAGCATCGTGAACGCCGGCGACGGGCAGCACGAGCATCCGACGCAAGCCTTGCTCGATGCCTTCACGATGCGCCGCGCGAAGGGTAAACTTGAAAAGCTTGTAGTCACGATCTGCGGCGACGTCATGCACTCACGTGTTGCACGCTCCAATGCCGCGCTGCTCCGCTTGTTCGGCGCCGACGTGCGCATGGTTGGGCCGCGCACCTTGCTGCCGGTCGAGCTCGATAAGTTGGGCGTGCGAGTTTACGATCGACTTGAGCCGGCGCTCGATGGTGCGGATGTCGTAATGGTCTTGCGCATACAGCGCGAGCGCTTGCAGGGCGCAATGCTGCCGACGCTGCGCGAGTACAGTCGCACCTTCGGTATTGGCACGAAGCAACTCGCGTACGCCAAGCCGGACGCCCTTGTGATGCACCCCGGTCCGATGAACCGCGGCGTTGAAATTTCGAACGACGTCGCCGACGGTTCACAGAGCGCCGTTCTTGATCAGGTGGAAGCAGGCGTCGCTGTGCGAATGGCAGTCCTCTACCTGCTCACAGGCGAAAGCGGTCCGGTCGAGGCAAGCTCCTAATGGTGTATGCGGCCGTCGCGACAGGGCTTTCGCGCATTGAAGATGGCGACGGCGATGCTCTGAACGCCGTGCGTGGAAAGAAAGTCGGCCTCGTCGCACATCCCGCGAGCGTTACCGCAAAGTTCACTCATGCGCGCCACGTCCTGCACTCCGCTGGGGCGAAGATCGAGGTTTTATTCGGCCCGGAGCATGGGTACGGCGGCGAAGCCCAAGACATGATCGGCGTTACCGAAGCGCGTGATCCCGCGACGGGGGCGGTGATTCGCTCGCTCTATGGTGCAACCGAGGCCGAGCTCTCTCCGCGTCGCGAGTGGCTGGACGGGCTCGATGCTGTTCTGATCGATCTGCAAGATGTGGGGGCCCGTTATTACACCTTTGTGTGGACGGCGGCGCTCGTCATGAAGGCTGCTGCACAGTGCGGCGTAAAAACCATCGTACTCGATCGGCCAAACCCCCTGGGCGGCACAGCGATTGAGGGCGCTCCTCAGCGTCCCGGCTACCGATCGTTCGTCGGTCTCTACGACGTGAGCGTTCGGCACGGCCTCACGATTGGCGAGATCTGCACGATGGTGCGCGCGCTCGAAGCGCTCGACGAGAGTTGCCTAGACGTGGTGAGGATGCAGGGTTGGACGCGCAAGATGATGTGGAGCGATACGAAGCTGCCCTGGATCCTGCCGTCGCCCAACATGCCGACGCCCGATACAACGCTCGTCTATCCGGGGGGATGCCTGATCGAGGCGACCAACCTTTCCGAGGGGCGCGGCACGACGCGGCCGTTCGAGATCATCGGCGCGCCATTCGTGGATGGGGACAAGCTAGCTTCGCGCGTGCACGCACCCGGGTGTCAGCTTCGAGCGCTGACCTTCTCGCCGACCTTCCACAAACACGCGCGCACCATATGTGGCGGCGTGCAGGTTCATGTCACGGACGCGACGGCTATTCAGTCATACCCGCTCTATCTGAAATTGATCGCGGAGATGCACCAGGCATCGAACGGCAAGTTTGCGTGGCGTACCGAGGAGTACGAGTACGTGACTGATCGCCTGGCCATCGATCTGCTGACTGGCGGCCCGGAGTTCCGCGTCGCCGTCGAAAGCGGCGTGGGTCTCGACGCTGTACTGGGCGCCGAGGAAGACGGCGCGCGTCGCTTCAACGAGACGCGTCAGCAATTCCTCCTTTACCGCTAATCGTCCCTCCTTAGCCAACTGCGTTGACTGGGCAGCAACTTGAGCGATATTTCCGGCTGTGAGCGATTCGGCACTGCCAACGCCGTTGGCACATGAAGCACTTCTGGCGGGACGCTATCGCTATGTGCGCGAGCTTGGGCACGGCGCGCTTGGCCGCGTCTTTCTCGCCGCAGACACGAAGGCTAGGCATGCCTTGCGCGCTATCAAGGCGGTCGGACCTGCCGACGCAACGTGGCTCGCCGCGGAGTTTGCGTCGTTGCGCCAAGTCGCGCATCCGAATGTGGCAAAGGTTTACGAGTTGCTGCGTGTTGATGACGACAGCGCTCAACTATTCGCGCTGCCGAAGAACGGCGCGTGGTTGGTCGAAGAGTTTGTCGACGGACGAACCGCAGACCTCGTCGCCGCCGAGATGCACGCTGATCGAATCGCGCTTAGTCGCTGGGTGGCGCGCTTTGCTTCGGTCGTGAGTGCAGCCCTCTCAGCGGTTCACGCGCGGGGTCTGGTTCACGGCGACATCAAGCCAACGAACGTTGTGCTCCGCGAAAGCGACGCCACAGATCTAACGGCACTGCGGCTGATCGATTTCGGATTGTCACGGCCGATGGGTTCGTCAACTCGCGTAGGCGGGACGACGGGCTTCCTTGCGCCGGAGGCCTGGCTCGGCGAGTGCAGCGCAGGAACTGACCTCTACGCACTGGGCGTAACGCTCGTGCACTTGCTGAGCCGACAGCTTTCGTCAGAATCGCAATCGGACCGGAGTCTCGCGTCGCTTCAGCAGGCTGCGCCGCCTATCCCCGCATGGGTTGACGAGCGCCTTGCCCGTCCGATCGCCGCTTTGTGCGCGGCGGATCGAGGTAAGCGTCCATCTTCCGCACGCGAAGTGGCGACGCAGTTCACGGCGGTCGCCGAACTCCTAGGTGACACGCCGCCCGACGCGGTGGTCATTTCCAACGATGAATCCGGCGAGGAGTTGGCCGCGCGCATCGGCTCTCTCCCGCGCGTCGCGAGTGACAGTGCGGTTGCGGATCTTGTCGGTGCGCTCGCGGCGACGTCGGTCGTGTGGGTCGCCGGCGCCAAGGGAGCAGGCCGTTCGCGTGCGATAAGGGACGCTGTGCAAGTCGTGCAGCAGAAGGCGCGCGAGCTTGAGCGCGTCGTGCCAACGTACGTCGTGGTCGACGCGCTGCCCAACGAGGCCGCTTCCTACCCGAGCGTAGTTCACGTGAATGGCCCAACCGATCCGCTTTCCGCGCGAGCATTCGTAGACGCGTGCGCGATCGGTTCGATCGAAGTGAGCGTGGTGATCGAAGCACCGACGCCGACTCCTAGGGGCGAAGCGGAGGTTCGCGTGAACCCGCTAGGCGAAGAGGAGCTTCGTTTGCTCTACGCCGCAGTATTCGGCGATGGGCCGCGACCCGCAGATGCGTGGGTAGCTCAATGCATCCGAGCAAGCGGCGGACTTGCCGGCAGCATATGCGCAGCTTTGCAAAGTGCGTGCGTCCAAGGCATTGACGCGAGCTCCGCGGCCGTGTGGGCGCAGCCACAATTGGAGCCGGGCGAGGCCACTCTTTCCGACGATGAGCAGAAAGTCGTGAGCTCGATCGCCGTGTCGGGCGGTGCTCTGTCACTCGCCGCGGCCACGCTCGTCGCCGGCGAGCAAAACGCGGAAAGCGTGCTCAAACAATTAGTAGCGTCCTCGACGGTGCGGATTCTAAGCGACGGCACACTAGCTCTCTCGGTGGCGCGTCGCAATTCCGTTGTCGGTTCTATGACCGCGCGCCAGCGCCGGGGCCTCGCAGGCGCCTTGCTTGAGATTGTGCACGATGGCCCTGCACGCGCCTATCTCCTCGCCGCTGCTGGCAACGATGCGCTCGCCCAAAGTGAGTTCCTGGAAGCGATCGGCCGTGCACATGCGAACGCCCGCGCAGCGGAGGCGTTGCTTCTTGCGCGAGACGCGAACGCTTTCTATGCAAGCAACGATTCCCTGCGTTTCGCTCTGTGCGATCTTCTGCGTGCGGCGGGGCAGTACGAGGAGGCGAAGTCCCTCTCTGAGAGTGCCGGCACCCATGAGCTTGTTTGGCTGCATGGAGAAGTGCTTCGCTTGCTCGGAGAGCGTGCGCAACTCTCGGCGTGGCTCACGCTGGCGCGTTTGAACAATGACGCTACCTACAACTTGCATGCGCTGAAAGCGCGCTCGCTCTTCTACAACGGCAAGCAAAAGGAAGCGGGGGAACTGGCAGCGAATGTCGCTTCGCGTAGCGAGGCCTCCTCACGTGCCAAGCAGCGCGCCGCCGAAGTACTTGCGCTGCTGGCTATGCGTGGCGGCGACTTAGCTGGCGCGCAGCACTACGCCGAAAGTGCGAATCAGTTGGCGGCGGCATCCGAGGACAGTGGCGCAACGTCGCGCGCTTGCTCGCTGATGACGTCGGTTCTTCTGCAGATGGGACACACGGGCAGCGCAATCCGCTACGCGGAAAGAGCTGTGAAGTTTGCGGATAGCGCCGGCGAAACCCACGCGCTGGCCGTGTACGAGGTGAATCTGGGACTTGCTTTGCTCGAGGAGGGCGACCTTGGGCGAGCGCTCTCCTCGTTGCGAGCAGCCGCGCAGAAGATGACTCGCATCGGTCGTGCGAGTGAAGTTGGCCGCGCTTTGTACAACGCCGCAAACGCTGCCGCGCTATGTGCGAACGATGAGCTCGCGGTTGTGCTTTCTACTCGCGCGCAGGAAAATGCGAAACGGGTTGGGGACGACCTTCTCGCGCTCTTCTCCGTTCTGGTTCTCTCCGATATCCACGCGCATGCACACCGTTGGTCCCAAGCTCGCGCACTTCTGCCACGCACGGTTGTCGGAGCCGCCGTTGCTCAGATTCCGTGGGCGTCCCGCGTCGCGTTGCTCGCCGCGCATGAAAACGATCGGCCCACGCTATCTCGCGTACGCGAGTTGCTGACAGCGTTTGCAAGTGGCGAGTTGACACCAGCGCTTGCAGTGGAGCGCATGCTCGCCGACGCCGCGTGTGCTCGCGGGCTGCAAACAGAGAAGGAAGCGCTGGCGATACTGCTGCATGCGCGCGATCGCCACGAAAATGCACCGTTTGAGCTGCGTCTGAGGGTGGCTCTATACGGTGCCGAGTTAGGAGAAGCTGCAAAAGATCGCAAGGCGACGACGCTATTTCTCGCCGATGCGCGGGCACTGCTCGACCACGCTGCTCATACGCTCGACGAGCATGGACGAGCGCAGCTGCGCGCCTGCCCGGCCTACCAGCGTGCTCTCTCGGCGCGTCCGGCACCGACCGGGATCACGCCCCGCGCCGAGACTGAGGATCGTTGGCGACAGCTGACAAGTCTCGCGAAGGAGCTTGCGGCAGAACAAAGTGCGCACCGTTTGGAAGAGGCCGTGCTGCGAGCGGCCCTCGCGCTGACCCGCGCCGAGCGAGCGTTCCTGATTGGCTCAGACGGGCAGGGCCGACTCTCCGTTGTTGCGCATCGCGACGTTGGCGGAAAGATCGGCGCAGCTTCTGAGTATTCAAACTCGATCGTGACGCGTGTGCTCACGAGCGGAAAGCCTGAGCTTTCGGTGGACGCATTGACCGACACGCGGTTTGCACGCTCTGCGAGCGCGCATGCACTCTTATTGCGATCCGTCGCGGCCGTTCCGGTGCGCCTCGCCGATGACGGGCTCGGGGCGCTCTACGTGGATGACCGCCTGCGTCCCTCGGCGTTCAACGATGAAGAGCTCGCGCTGCTCCGCGATCTGGCAGAGCTGGCTTCGCTCGCGTTCGACTCCGCTGCACAACGGCGCAAAGAGCGTGTCGCGCGCCGAAAACTTGCCCTAGCGCACGAACGGCTTACGCAGCTTGTCGCTACGCAGGGGCTAGAGCTTTCGAGTCTGAGGCGTTTGGACAGCGACTCATCCGTTGCGGCGCAGATCGGGATTGTGTGCGCAAGTGAAGCCATGCGAAGTGTGCTCGCGCTGGCATCGCGTGTCGCGGTGTCGGATGTCGCCGTGCTGATCACAGGCGAGAGTGGTACAGGGAAGGAATTGGTTGCGAGGGCTATCCATGCAGAAAGCACTCGCAGAACGAGGCCCTTCATCAGTGAAAATTGCGGCGCGATTCCCGAACCACTTTTGGAGAGCGCGCTCTTTGGTCACGTGCGGGGTGCGTTCACCGGGGCCGACCGTGTTCGCGCCGGCCTGTTCGAGGTTGCCGACGGGGGCACGCTCCTCCTCGACGAGATCGCCGAGCTTAGTCCTGCGATGCAGGTTAAGTTTTTGCGCGTGCTGCAAACGGGCGAAGTTCGTGCGCTCGGAAGCGACCGCATCCGTCGTGTAGATGTGCGCATGATCGCGGCGACGCATCGCGATGTAGACGCCATGGTCGCGAACGGCAGCTTTCGTGAAGATCTCTTCTACCGCCTGGCCGTAGTTACGATTCGCGTCCCGCCGCTTCGGGAGCGCGTCGAGGACATCGCGCCCCTAGTCGCGCATTTCATTGAGCGGTACGCGAAGAGTCGAAGTGTGCGCATCGAGCCGCATGCACTTGCGCTGCTGCAACAGTACAAGTGGCCCGGCAATGTACGACAGCTTGAGAACGAAGTTCAGCGGGCGCTAGTTCTTTGTCGCGAGGTGATTCGCGCGGAGCACCTCTCGGACAACGTAAGAGGCACAGCGGCGCCCACGTCGAACGCTACGCTGGGTCTACGCGCGCACACGGATGCGCTCGAGAAACGCATGATTCGCGAAGCTCTCGCGCAGTGCAGCAACAACCAAACGCGTGCCGCGAAAGTCTTAGGGCTTTCTCGCTTTGGCCTGCAGAAGATGATGCGCCGGCTCGGGCTGGACAAGTGAGCTACGATCGCCGCCCAGATCAGCTATCCTTGAATCGCATGCTGTCTTCGAGCGTTCGCTCAGCCGCTGTCATCGTACTCGTCGTGCTGAGCGCCTGTGCGAGCGGGGGTGGTCTTGCGTCTGACGCCGGCACATCATCGGATGCTGTCGCATCGCGCGATGCCAACCTCGCTGACGCCGCGCTCGACACGAGCCTCGTTGACGCGCCATCCGACGCCGCCCGTCCCGTCGATGCAACTATGGACGCATCAGCGGTTGATGCCGGCGCGCCAGACGCCGGCCTGCTAGACGCGGGCGCAGCCGATCTAGGCCTGGTCGATCTAGGCCCGCCCGATGCCGCTGTCGTATGCGATCCCTGTGGAGTGTGTGACACCAACGCAACGAACGACTGCTTCATGTGCGCCGGGGCGAACACGGACGACGTCGTCGTCGGTGGTTCGACAACTGGGGGCCCCAATCTATATCTCGCCATTCGTTTCGCAGCGACAGGCACGATGAAGGTGGTGCGCGCGGAGATGTTCACGGGAGAGCGTAGCAGCGATAACACGTTATCGCTGTGGACGGACAATGCGACCGGCCCAGAACCACTTGCGATGAGCGCGACTGCGACGTTCGGCCTCGCGATGACAAACGCTTGGCAAGGCGCGAATTTCCCCTCGCTCACAGAGTACTCGTCCGGGTCCTTCGGATGGTTGATCTGGCAACCTGTTGTCGGACAGCAATCGTCGACCGCACCGTCGGGAACGAGCGTCACCTACCGCGGTGCCTTTGGTGGGCCTACCGGTTGGAACGGTCCGTTCATGGGCTTCATCAAGTACAAGCTTTACTGCGCGCCTTCCGTTTGATCGAAGCGACCGTGTGCAAGGTGCCAGGTCTCGTCGGCGAGCGATTGTCGGTCGTCGTCGTCGTGGGTGACTAGCACGGTGGGTATTGCATAAGTGCGTATCCACTGCGCGACGTCGCGTGCGAGCTCACTGCGGCGCGGACGATCTTGCGCGCTGAAAGGCTCATCGAGTAAGAGCAACGACGGTTTCGAGGCGAGGGCGCGCCCGAGTGCCACGCGTTGCTTCTCGCCGCCCGAGAGATTGCGCGGCGCACGCTTCAGCAGCTGTCTTAGCGCGAGCAGTTCGATTAGCTCGCTTGTGCAAGCTTCCTCGCGCGCACCTAAGCGTAGATTTTCTTCGACGGTTTTGTGAGGCAGCAAAACGTAGTCTTGCGGACACCAGCCGATTGCGCGCTCCCAGCTTGGGATGCGCGCGCTCCCGTCCAAAAATGCGCGGCCATCGACGGAAACGCGTCCATTCGCATTGAGCTCGTGCCCGCACAGCAGCCGCAAAAATGTGCTTTTGCCGCTTCCCGAGGCACCGGTGACGCACAGAAAATCGGCCGCACTCCGCAACACGAATTCCAAGGTCGTGGCTGCGATGGTCACGGTGGCGTCGATGTCGAAGCGAGGACCCTTATCCATGGTGCAGCCCCAAGCGTCGCCTCTGCCAGTGAGCTAGCATCTCGTACGCGACTATCGTTGTGAGAC
The DNA here is from genome assembly GCA_016712745.1 of Sandaracinaceae bacterium. Classification (GTDB taxonomy): domain Bacteria; phylum Myxococcota_A; class Polyangia; order Polyangiales; family JADJQN01; genus JADJQN01. Next base: position 1,560,003 of record JADJQN010000001.1, on the reverse strand, counting down.
CAATGCCAAGGCTCGCACCAACCAGAACATACATCGTTTCACTATTGCCGGGACTATCGAGCAATGAGTACACGGCTAACGAGATCGTGCGTGTCTTGCCTTCGATGTTGCCGGCGATCACCGCTGTCGCACCAAACTCGCCAAGCGCGCGCGCAAATGCGAGTAGGGCGCCGCACGCTATCCCCGGTACCGCGAGAGGGAAGCTTGTCGACCAAAATGCTTTCCAGGGCCGCTGGCCAAACGTTCTGGCGAGTTCCTCGTAGCGCAAGTCGGTAGCGACGAACGCGTCGCGCGAGGCAAGTACATAGAGCGGCATCCCTACGAGGAGCGACGCCAGTACGACGCCCTCGAATCCAAAGGGGATTGAAATGCCAACGGTGGCCAGCGCCTCACCAAGCCATGACCGATGGCCAAACACGCGCAGTAGCCCAAGCCCAAGCACAATCGGTGGCATCACCAGCGGCGCGAGCACCAATGCGCCAACGAGCGACTTGCCGACGAACTGCTTACGCGCCAGCAGCCAGCCGACACTCACGGCGATCGGAAATCCAATCACGCTCGTGAGAATCCCAACCAATGCGGAAATGCGAATCGCCGACCACGGATCAAGGTGCATAGGCAACCTGCGCCAACGGCACAAAGCCTTGTTCGCGTAAGAGAGTCATGGATGCCTCGCTTCGGCAGTAGTCCACAAACCGCTGCGCGCCTTCCCAAGATGCGGCGTGAGCGAGACGCGCAAGTGCGTACACGATTGGCTCATGCGAGCTTGCATCGATCGCGTACGCGACACGAACGCGCGTGTCGATGCGAGCGTCCGTGGCGTACACGATTCCGGCTTCCGCATTCCCTTCCGCGACGTAGGCGAGCGTCGCACGCACATTCGGCGCGCGGACAATGCTGCGCTGCAACTCCGACAGCACGCCCGCTCGAGTCAGGGCCTGCTCGGCGTATTGCGACGCCGGTACCGCGGGCGCCGCAAGAGCGAGATGGCGGACCGCGTGCTGCCGCAAGTCGGCGAGCGATTGGATTTCAACCGCGTCGCGTCGAGGCGTGATTACCACGAGCGAGTTGCCCACCCAATCGTGTGCGCCGGATGCGTGAACAAAACCCGTCGCGATGAGCTCATTCATCCACTGGCGATCAGCCGAGATGAGTACGTCAGCCGGCGCACCTTCTTGCACCTGATGCGCCAGTCGCGACGTCGCATCAAAGCTCAGCTCGACGTGAATGTTCGTCCGTTGCTCGAATCGATCCGAAATCGTCGTCACTGCATTGGACAAGCTTGAGGCCGCGAGTACTCGGATCGTTGTTGCATGCGCTCTCGTGGCGCTCTCTCCACTTTCTCGGCCACAGCCCGTCACGATGAACGCGGCGGCTAGTGCCGCGAGAACAAGGAAGCGCATGGTCATGCGCGAAAATGCACGTACCCGTGCTCCTCGAGTTTGAATGAGGAGGGCGTACCCGCGACACGAACGTTCGAGCCAGGCGTGACGCGCCCAATTCGCGTGCCTAAGTCCGCGATGACCACGCCCGGCGGCGCCGTAAAAAGGAGCTCGTAGTCTTCCCCGCCGGCCAACGCTGCACTCCACGGATCAACGCCAAGGTGTGCGGCAAGCGCTGTGTGCTGGCGCAGCAAAGGCAGAAGGCGCGCGTCGATTTCAGCGCCGACGCCGGAGGCATCGCATACGTGTTTTAGATCTTGAACCAAGCCATCGGAAATATCGATGCACGAAGTTGCAATCCCGCGAAGGCGTTGCCCCTCAGCGACGCGCGCATGCGGTGTTCGCCAACGTTCAATAAAGGGTGACGCAGCGCCGGAGGTAGATTTTTGCATGAGCGCATGCAATCCAAGCGCCGCTGCGCCTACATGACCGGTAACGTAGATTTCGTCGCCCACACGCGCGCCCGCGCGAAGTAGCGGTGGTCCGCTAAGCGAGCCGAGCCAGGTCGTCGTGATCGATAGCTCGCGTCCCTGCGCGAGATTTCCGCCGATGAGATGACCGGCAAGCTCGTCGACCGCGTCTCTGCTTCCGGCGATCAGTTGATCAAAGTCTTCTTCGTCGATGTCACTCGGGACATTCATCGCCACAACCGCTGCGCGCGGTGCTGCGCCCATCGCTGCTAGATCGCTGGCTGCGGCGATAATCGCGCGCCGGGCGATCATGCGAAAGCTGCCAAAATCGCGCCGAAAGTGGGTGCCCTCGACGGAGGCGTCGACAGTGATGACGGTCGCGTCGGTGCTTGCGCGAAGCACTGCTGCGTCGTCACCGATGCCCACAAGGACATCGTCTGACGCGCGTGCGAGAACTTTCGAGAGACGGGCGATCCGTTCGAACTCATCGGCCATTAGAGGCTCAGCTCACCTTCGGGAAGCACTACATAGAAACTCGTGCCTTTGCCGACTTCGCTCAGCACGCGAATAGTTCCGCCGTGCGCCTCGACGAGACGTCTCACAATCGCGAGACCAAGGCCCGTCCCGCCGTGTTCGCGAGTGGAGCTTCCGTCCACCTGGTAGAACGCATCGAAGATACGTTCTTGTGCTGCCACGGGTATGCCGATGCCCTCGTCACGCACTTGAATCTCGAGCGCTCGATGCGGGGCCGCGAGCAGCACGAGACCGGAATCATCGGAATCGAGATCGGGAAATGGGTCGCGACTCAGCTCGACATCGCGAGCTCCCAATATGACCGTGCCACCCTCGTGCGAAAACTTGATCGCGTTGTCGAGCAAGTTGGAAATAATCTGCCGCAAGCGCAAGGGGTCCAGCCTGAACTCGGGGATCCCATCGGTAGGCACATCGAGCGCGATGGTGAGCTTCTTTCTAGCTGACGCAGGACGCACGGTCTCAATTATTTCCTCGAAAAGCGGTAGGACGTCGACGCGTTCGTACTCAAGCCGCAATGTCCCTTGCTCTAGCCGGCTGATGTCGAGAAGGCTCGTGATCAGCTTGAGCAATAGATCGCCCTTGCTGCGAATCGTTTGAACAAATTCGCTTTGTTCGGTCGTGAGAGATCCGGCAATCCCGGCCGCTAGCATCTCCGAATAGCCAATGATGGACGTGAGTGGCGTACGCAACTCGTGACTGACCGTCGCCAAGAAGTTCGACTTCAGCTTGTCAATCTCCTTGAGCCGGTCGTACGCGCGTTCGAGCTCGGTGTTCTTTTCAGACAGCTCGCGAAAGCTTTCGCGTTCGCTCAGGACGTGCATCTCGCTCGTGAGAAAGGATTTGTGACCGCTGAAGAGAATGAGATCAAGGACGCCCCGCAAATGGGTCACGATCCGCTCGACGGTCTCGGCGCGCACGCGCGGCATCTCCTCGAGCGCCTTGCGCGCGCGCTCAGGATCGATGCCGCTGTCCACAACGAGGAGTGAACGCGGAACTTCCCGCACCTCCGACGGCAGATAGGGTCCGAGCACGAAGCGGCCGAGCGTCGCGCCGTCGTAAACGATTGGCACCACGCGATATACAGCGCCTGTAAAGCACGTATGCAGCAGTGTATCGCTGGCGGGCGCGAGCTTGCGAACTTGGGCGACAGTGGACGTGCAACCGTCGCGGCCGCCTTTGAGTGTGTTTGCGTAGCGACAGACTTCACGCTCGACGTGAACATCGGCAAGCAGGCTGTCGTCCGCCGCAAAAATGCGGATTGGCAGGCCAAAAAGCCCGAAAAATGAGCGACATACCTCGCCCAGCGCTTCGCGATCAACGATATCCGAGAGGTGTTTGACGTCAGCGTGAATCATCGAGGCGGCCCTGGGATTGTGCTGCCACTTCGCACGACGGAGAGTCGCGCGCGAATGTCCGAGAAGAGTTTCTCGGATTCAATATCAAACTTATCGTGAAGGCCATGCTCGCGTTCGAGCTTTCGCCAAGTCAGCTCGAAGAGGCCCATGAATGTTTCGAGCACTCCTACGCCTTGCATCGCGATGGCTTTGAAAACGGGCTCGCGACCCTGCTGCGAAAGCTGATCGATTTCGCGGTCACTGCGGATATCGATGAGATCGCGCTTGTTGAACTGAATCACCACCGGCATCTTCTTGATGTCGAGTCCGTTGTCGGCAAGGTTCTGCTTAAGATCTACGAACGCTGCAGTATTGGCTTTGGTCTCACTGCGTTGCGAATCGGCAATGAACGCTACGCCGTCGGCTCCTTGCAGCACCAAACGTCGCGTCGCGTTGTGGATCACCTGACCGGGCACCGTGAAGAGCTTGATGCGCACTTGCAGATTTCCGGAACGGAAGGTGAGTGGCAGCAAGTCGAAGAAGAGAGTGCGGTCGTCGCGGGTCTCCAGCGTCATAAGGCGGCCCCGCGCGTCGTCAGCTACGAGCGCGTGTAGAGCCTGAAGATTGGTCGTCTTGCCGCTCAGCGCGGGGCCGTAGTAGACCAGTTTCACCAAGAGCTCACGGGTCTGAAAGTCGAGCTGCACGGGAGTCCTCGCGAACCTTACTCCATCGAAAGGGGCTAGCTAGCCCGGAGGTATTGAAAGAGTGCTGTCAAAAGCAGCGCCATGCTGACCGCAAAGCCGACCCAGAGCACCAATCCGCGCGAGTTTTGGCGCGGCTCGCGCGTCCGCAAGGCCAGCTGCTCGGTCGCGAGCACGACAATGGCCTGAATGCGCTTTTCCGCGTCAATTTTGCGATTCTGCTCAGAATTAGCGATTTCTCGATAGCGTCTTGCCGCGTCTGCAATGCGACCTAAGTCCATGCAAACATGTATGAATCTGCGATGCGCATCCGCATCATCCCACCGGCCCAGGACGGCCCGCCACGCAGCGTCGACAGGGTCCGCGAATGGAGGGGGCTCGACCATCGGTTACGAGCCTAGCCTCGCTCTGGCGGTACGTACAGTGTCACGCACCACATGGGTGGGAATGTGTGTGTATTCGCGAACTTGGCCACCCGAAAGAAGTTGACGGGCGAGACCCAGACCCGTAGCTTCGGGCCGTAGAGTGGCAAAGAGTGGCATTAAGTGCCGCACGGAGCCTGACTACGGATCGGGCGGGTAAGGGCGATGTTCCGAGGACGGTACGAGCATTCGATCGATGCGAAGGGGCGCACGTCCCTTCCGTCGCGCTTTCGTGACGTGCTCGTCGCCAGTGGCGAAACGAAGCTCGTGATCACCACCGGCATCGATCCATGCATCGTGGCGTATCCGATGGCTGAGTGGATCGCGTTTGAGGATCGTCTCGCGCGCCTCCCGCAGTTCGATCCCGAAGTCGCGATGCTGCGTCGCATCTACGTCTCGGGCGCGGTCGAGTGCGACATCGACAAGCTCGGTCGTATGGTGATCCCAGCCACGCTGCGCGATCACGCAACGCTCGCGCGCGATGGTCTTTGGGCAGGCATGGGAAAGCATGTCGAGCTCTGGGCCAAAGAGAAGTTTGAAGCGTTGCGCACGAATGCTCTCGCCGACGATCAGAAGCGCGCACAGATTGCTCGTCGCCTTGCGGAGCTCGGACTGTGAGCGCTTTGGTTCACAAGACCGTTTTGCTCGACGAGACATTGCGTGCTGTGGCCCCGAAAAGCGGAGGTGTGTACGCCGACGCTACCGTCGGGTTTGGCGGACACACTGAGGGCGTGCTTCAGGCGAGCTCGCCTGATGGGCGTGTCATTGGGCTCGACCGGGATCAGATAGCGCTCGCGTCCGCGAAAGAACGGCTCGCCACCTTCGGGGACCGTGTCGCATTGGTGCACGCGCGTTTTTCGGAGCTGCGCGAAGTGTTGCAGGCTAATGGCTACGAGCATGTGGACGGCGTAATTGCCGACGTTGGCGTTAGCTCGCCGCAGCTCGACGAAGCCGAAAGAGGCTTTTCCTTCGCTCGATCAGGGCCGTTGGATATGCGCATGGACCGCAGCTCGGGCGAGACAGCGCTTGAGCTTATCGAGCGACTCGACGAGGAAGAGCTCGCCAACATCATTTTCAAATACGGCGAGGAGCGCAAATCGCGCGGCATCGCTCGCTCGATCAAGCGAGCGCTTTCCGACGGAGAGATTGCGAGCACCGATGATTTGCGTCGCGCGATCGTTCGTTCGGCCGGGCCGCGTCGCGCCGGCAATGTCGATCCGGCTACGCGCACGTTTCAGGCGCTGCGCATCGCCGTCAATCACGAGATCGAGGAGCTTGAAGCCCTCGTTGCATCGCTGCCCGATCTTCTCGCCGACGGCGGGGTTGCCGCGATCGTCTCGTTCCATTCGCTCGAAGACCGCGTGGTGAAGTACGCGTTCCGCGACGACGTACGCATGGAGCCGCTCACGAAGAAGCCGGTCATTGCGGGCGAAGAAGAGTCGACGCTCAATCCGCGCTCGCGTAGCGCGAAGTTGCGCGCGGCGCGCCGTGTCCCGCGCGAGGTGGCGCCGTGAACGTCCGAGTGGCACACAGATCCGATCGCAACTCGAGCGTTCCTCCGCGGGTGATCCCTCGTGAGAGCACGCCGCCGCGCGCTGCTCGGCCCACCGGTCTTGCTCGACAGCGCACGCCGTTTCCAGCGGGGCGTTTCATGGCGCTCTGGTCGGTTGCGGTTCTGGCGACCGCAGCAGCGTTCGTCGCGCATCTCGCATTGCGCTTCGAGACGGTGCGTCTTGGCTACGACGTTGGCCATGCGCGTCGTTCGCAACGCGGTCTTGTGGAGCAGCGCCGCATTTTGTCCCTGGAAGCCGCGACGCTGCGTCAGGCGGCTCGGGTCGAGACGGTCGCGCGGGGCAGCCTGAATATGGATGTTCCCGACTCCACGCGCGTTATTCCCATTCAAGCGCGTGACTCCGTTCGCACTGCCGGGAGAATCCGATGAGGAATCTCGAGGCGGGTCGCGCGCGTTGGATGAAGGTGAGAGTTGTCATCCTCGCGTGTGTGCTCGTGGCGGGCGCCGGTGCGGTCGTGCATCGCGCGTACGATCTGCAAGTGAAGCGTGGACCCGCGCTTCGCGAGATGGCTGAGGAGCAGTACCTGCGTGATATCCGTCTGTCGCCAAAGCGCGGAACAATTTACGACCGCGCCGGCGCGGAGCTCGCTGTCAGCGTGGATGTGGATAGTGTGTGGGCAAATCCGCGCGAGCTTCGTCGAAACGGTGGAAATCCGATCGAAATTGCCCAACGTCTAGCTGCGCTCTTGGGTGTGGATGTTGCGACGACGACTCGGCGCCTTTCCTCGGATCGCTTCTTCGTTTGGATCCAACGTCGCATCACACCCAGTCAAGCTGCGCTCGTTCGCGATATGCACTTGCCGGGAGTGGCAATGTCGCGGGAGGCGCGTCGCTATTACCCCAATCGCGATCTCGCGGCGCACGTTCTGGGTTTCGCCAATGTCGATGGCGTTGGCGTCGAGGGGTTGGAGCGCTCGTTCGAAGAACGCCTTCGCGGAAGTGTGAGTGCGGTTCCGGCGATTCGTGATCGTCACGGCTCCGTTGTTTTTAGCGAACAGCTTCTCGATGATCGTGCGGCGCAGGGCGAGGACCTGACGCTTTCGATCGACAAGACGATTCAGATGGTCGCCGAGCAAGAGCTCGCGATGGCCATTCGGACCTCCGAAGCACGCTCGGGGAGCGTCGTCGTGATGGAGCCGTCGACCGGCGAAATCCTCGCAATTGCGAACTATCCGACGTTCAATCCGAACGACCCGGGGACGGCGGAGCCGACCGAGCGCCGCAACCGCGCCATCACGGATCGCTTCGAGCCCGGCTCAACGATCAAGGCGTTCACGATTGCCGGCGCGCTCGCATCGGGTGCGGTCTCAGCCGAGCAGACGATCGATTGCGAGCACGGCGCAATGCGCGTCGCCGAGTACACGATTCACGATTCGCATCCGTGGGACGTGATGACGCCCGCGCAGATCCTCGCTCGCTCCAGCAACATTGGCACCGCGAAGATCGGCGCGGCGATGGGACGCGCCAACCTCTTTCGTGTCCTGCGCCGCTTCGGCATGGGCGAGCAAACCGGCTTGCCTTTGCCCGGAGAGACCGCTGGCATCCTGCGCAACTACCGTCGCTGGTATGACATGGACGCGGCGACCATTTCGTTCGGGCAGGGCTTGAGCGTGACGACGCTGCAGCTCGCGTTCGGCATGGGCGCAATCGCGAACGGTGGTCGCCTCATGGAGCCCATACTCGTCAAGCGCGTGACCGACGGTCATGGGAACATCATCGAGGAAACGCTTCCGCGAGTTCGTCGCCAAGTGATCCCAGCAGGCACGGCGCGACTCATGTCGGACATGCTCACTGCGGTCACAGGGCCTGGCGGCACAGGCGTCGAGGCTGCGATCGACGGCTATCTCGTCGCGGGCAAGACAGGGACTGCGCAGAAGGCGGACTATGTTCTCGGCGGCTACGCGGACGACGCGTGGACCTCATCCTTTGTGGGTTTTGTGCCGGCGTCGCACCCACGCCTGGTGATCGCGGTCGTCATCGATGAGCCGGTGATCGAGCATTACGGCGGACTCGTGGCAGGGCCGGTGTTCCGTCGCGTCGGCACCGCAGCACTTCGTCACCTCGGCGTTCCGGCTGATGGCAGCGGCGATATGCTGGCACGTCGCGTCGAAGCGGCGCGCGCCGAGCACGTCAACTCAGACCGGACAGTCGCCGCTGTTGCGCCGGTCGTTGCCGTTGAAGAACGTGCGCCGGCTCCGGGCGAGGTTCGCGTTCCCGATCTTGGCGGACAGGTAGCTCGCCGAGCGCTCGTCACGCTTGCCCGCGCCGAGCTGCTCGTCGACATCGAAGGCAGCGGCATTGTGGTTTCGCAGTCGCCAAGCGCTGGCGATGTTGTCGCGCGAGGATCGACCGTGCGCATCGTTTTGTCCCCGCCCACGTTTCACAACGATGAGCCCCCGCCGCAAACGAACGAAGACGACCGCACGGTTGCGCAGGCGGATGTGATCCCATGAGCCGTCCCACCACACTTGCAGATCTCGCGCGAGAGGGGCTTGGAACCGTCATGCGTGGAGATCCCGGCACCGAGGTACTCGGCGTCCAGCACGATTCACGCGCGGTGCATGCAAAGGATCTTTTTGTCGCCGTGCCCGGTGCGCTTGCCGATGGAACGCGGTTCGCTGCCGATGCGGTCGCGCGCGGTGCATCCGCCGTGATGACGGAACGCGTACTCGATATCGAAATACCGCAAATTGTGGTCGAAAATGCCCGTCGTGCGCTCGCTCTCGCGGCCGCGGTGGTCTACGGACAGCCCACCTTCAGCCTTGATGTGATCGGGATCACGGGTACTAACGGCAAGACGACTGTTTCATATTTGGTGGAGTCGGCGCTAGCGTCCATGGACGGCGTGAGTCCAGCGGTCATGGGTACTGTCTCGCTGCGCGGTCCAACAGGTGAGCGTCCGGCGCCGCATACGACTCCCGAGGGCGATGAGATCGCTCGCTTTGCGCGCGAAGTGCTCGATGCCGGTGCGACTCATCTCGTGATGGAGGTGTCGAGCCATGCATTGGCACTCCACCGCGTTGACGCCGTTCAGTTCCGCGTCGCCGCCTTCACCAATCTGAGTCAGGACCATCTCGATTTTCATTCGACGATGGATGAGTATTTTCGCGCCAAGGAAAAGCTCTTCACCGATCTCGCTCCCGCGACCGCCGTAATCAACGTCGATGACTCACGCGGCGCCGAGCTTGCGAAGAAAATACGCACAAAGATGTGGCGCTGCTCGACGCGGCCGGATGCCGGACCCGAAGTGCGCGTGCTTTGGTCCAAGATGGAGCGTTCTGGGCTGTCCGCAGAAATCGCAACACCGCTCGGCGCAGTTTCCTTGAAGAGCCCTTTGCTAGGCTCGCACAATCTCGAGAATCTCGTCGTGGCGCTGGGATGCGGTTTGGCACTCGAGATGGATCCACATGCGTTCGCGCGCGGCCTTTCGAAGGCGGTCGGCGCGCCGGGACGGCTGGAGCGTATCGAGCATCCCGGAGATATCGCTGTTTTTGTCGACTATGCGCACACGCCAGACGCCCTTGGTCGCGTCCTCAGTGCGCTTCGCCCCGTGACACCGGGTCGACTGATCTTGGTCTTCGGCTGCGGCGGGGATCGCGATCAGAGCAAGCGTCCGGTCATGGGCGAGGTCGCAGGCTCATTGGCCGACCTCGTTGTGCTGACGAGCGACAACCCGCGCACAGAAGTCGCAAGTAAGATTATCGAAGATGTGCTTCCGGGCATCGCCCGAGTCGGCAAAGCCGTCACGACAGAACGGGCGATTGCCAACGCGTCGAACGCGTACATCACCGTTGAAGATCGACGCCAGGCGATCAACGTAGCTATCCAGGTGGCCCGGCCGGGCGATACGGTGCTCATCGCGGGCAAAGGTCACGAAGACTACCAGATCGTTGGCACGCAGAAATTGCCCTTCGATGATCGCGTAGAAGCGTCGCGCGCGATCAATCAATTGCGCGGAGGGCAAGGCTGATGGCTACGCCCATCCCGAGCAACACCGTGTCGTTCACACTCGACGAGGTCGCCGCAGCGACTCGCGGTGTGACACGCGCGCGCGTCACGACGGCGACACGCGGCGTCGTCATCGATTCGCGCGCGGTGAAAAGCGGCTCGCTATTTGTCGCGTTGCGTGGCGAGACACACGACGCGCACGCGTTCCTGTCAACGGCGAAAGAGAAGGGCGCTGCCATTCTGCTTACCGAGCGCGGAAACGCCTTTCCACAAGGTGTTTCCGTCGTCGAAGTTGACGACACGCTTTTCGCACTTGGCGAACTCGCGCGCTTTCACCGCGAACGCTGGGGCGGCCGTATCGTGGGCGTGACAGGTTCCGCCGGCAAGACGACGACCAAAGAGCTTTGCGCGGCGGCGTTGTCATCCGCGGGTGCGCGCGTCGTGGCGACGCTTGGCAATCTGAACAACCGCATCGGCGTCCCGATGACCTTGTTCACACTCGACGCGTCTGTAGACACCGCCGTCATTGAAATGGGCACAAGCGAGCGCGGCGAGATTGCGCGTCTTGGCGCAATCGTAAGACCCGACGTCGCGATCGTGACGCTCGCATCCGTCGCGCACACGGCAGGGCTTGGCTCCCTTGCGGATGTCGTTAAAGAGAAGAGCAGCCTCTGGTCGAGTCTTCGCGCGGACGGAACCGCTATCGGCAATGCAGACGACGTTCCAACGGCCGCGCGCCTCGACTCGCGCGCCGCCAATACAAAAGCATGGACCTTCGGTTGCGCCGAGAGCGCAGACGTTCGCCTCGTATCGCGCCAGGTGAATGACAGTGGAATGAGCGAGTGCGTCTTTTCGGTGCATGGAGAGCGCGTAGAAGGTGCGCTTTCAATTCTCGGTCGCGCGGCAGCGCTGGATGCGAGCGCCGCCATCGCCGCCTGCGTTGCATTGCTGGGTCCCGCGTCTGCTGCGGCTGCAGCGGCAGGCCTATCCAAGGCTTCGTCGCCAGCCGGCCGTGTCACGCCGGTGCACGGATTGATGAGCACTCTGGTGTTGGACGACACGTACAACGCAAATCCGGTTTCGACGCGAGCCGCGATTGAAACGTTGGTCGAGATGGCAGCGCAACGCAGCGCGCGCGCGGTGGCAATTCTGGGGGACATGAAAGAGCTCGGCGCCGACGCCGCCGCGAAGCACGAAGAAGTAGGTAACGCGGTTGTGGAAGCGGGCGTGTCCGTCTTCATCGGGTGCGGTCGTGAGATGGCGCAAGCGACCGCAGCAGCTGTGCGCGCATCGGCCGGTCGCTACGCGAAGCATCCAACGCAAGTCATGCACGTCGTCGAGACGCTTGACGCTGTGGAACTTGCGAAGAAAATTATCGCCCCCAAAGATGTCATTCTCATCAAGGGCTCACGCTCGATGGGGATGGAACGTATCGTTGACGCGCTGCGCGCTCCGGCAGGAGGTCGCGCGTGATCTACTACTTCCTTTATCCGCTTCACACGCAGCCGGGACTCTCGTGGCTGAACGTCCTTCGCTATGTTCCCTTCCGCGTGCTTGCGGCAACGATGACCGCAATGCTGCTGACCTTCGGTTTGTACCCGTGGTTCATTCGTCGCCTGCAAACAAAGCAGATAGGCCAAGTCGTTCGTGACGATGGTCCTCAGTCTCATTTGAGCAAGGCCGGCACGCCCACCATGGGTGGTGCGCTCATTCTGCTCGCGCTCATTTTATCTACGCTTTTATGGGCGGATCCGGGCAATGCGCTCGTGTGGGTAGTGACGGCAATCACGGCAACGTACGGCGCGGTGGGTTGGATCGACGATGCCGCGAAGATTCGACGCAAGAGCACCGGCGGCCTCGCCGGTCGCTACAAACTTCTATTGCAGTTTGCGATAGCACTCGGACTTTGCTCTTTCCTTTGGTACGGCGACTCCGGCCTCCCGCGCGATTGGATCGAAAGCCGTGGCGCCTTGGGTGTTCCGTTCATCGCGTTTCAGAAGCACCCGCTCACGTTGCCACCATTCGCGTACGTCATCTTTGCTTCGTTCGTGATCGTCGCGATGTCCAACTGCGTAAATCTCACGGACGGCCTCGACGGCCTGGCTATTGGCCCCGTCATGACCAATGCAGCAACCTACATGGTGCTTGCTTACCTCGCGGGAGCGGTCTTCTTCCGCCATGCGATTGCTGACTACCTCGGCATCCCCTTTCTTCCGAGCGCATCGCAGCTCGCGATCTTTGCCGGCGCATTGATCGGAGCCGGCACCGGCTTTCTCTGGTTCAACACATACCCCGCGCAAGTCTTCATGGGCGATGTCGGGTCGCTGGCTCTCGGTGGCGGTTTGGGCGCGCTCGCAGTGCTGACCAAGAATGAGTTTTTATCGGTGGTGCTCGGCGGAATCTTTGTCGTCGAAGGTGTGAGCGTCATCGCTCAGGTTGCAAGCTTTCGCCTCACCGGGAAGCGCATTTTCCTTATGGCACCCATTCACCATCACTTCGAAAAGAAGGGATGGGCGGAGCCGAAAGTCATCGTCCGGTTTTGGATTATCTCGATCATGCTCGCCATCGCGAGCCTAGCTACGTTGAAGCTTCGATGAAGAACCTCGATCTCAAAGGAAAGAAAGTGCTCGTCGTCGGCCTCGGCAAGAGTGGCCTGGCTTCGTTGCGCCTTCTCTCACGCTCCGGTGCACAACTCATCGCAAACGATATGCGCCCGCAGGAGGAGATCGCTGACGCGGTGCGCGAGGCCAAGACGCTTGGCGTCGAGCTCGTGCTCGGCGCGCACCCGGAGGAGCTGTTCACCTCGGTCGATCAGATTGTGCTCTCGCCTGGTGTGCCTTTGCTGCCCGCTCTCGTCGCGGCCGACAAGAAAGGCATTCGCATCGCGAGCGAAGTCGAAATCGCATCGTGGTTCATTGAAGGAATGATTCTTGGCGTGACCGGCACCAACGGTAAGAGCACCGTGACTTCGCTGCTTGGCGAGATGATGCAGAAGACAGGCGCACCAACGTTTGTCGGTGGCAATCTCGGCACGCCGCTAGTTGAGGCCATCGGAACCGATGCGGCGCGCAAGAGCGGTGTTGTCGTAGCGGAGATGTCGAGCTTTCAACTGGAGCGCGTCGAGCATCTTCACGTGCACGTGGCCGTTCTGATGAATGTCACTGATGATCATCTCGATCGTCACGGGACCTTCGCGAGCTACGCAGCCGCGAAAGCACGCATATTTCACGGTCAAACTAAGGCGGACTTTGCGATCGTGCCCGAGGGCGACGAGGTCGTGCTCGCACTCGCCAAAGCCGGCGCGGCGCCGATACACACCTTCGGCGGAAGCCGATCGGAAGTGCGCGTGGAGGGCGAGAACATCGTCGACACGAAGACGGGCCTTTCCGTGCCGTTGGCGGACTTGCATATTCGCGGCGCACACAATCAGATGAATGCGTGCGCGGCCGCTCTGGCCGCACGTCTGGCGGGCGCCTCTGTGCATCACATCGAATCTGTGCTGCGCGAGTTTCGCGGGCTGCCACATCGTATGGAGCTTGTACGTACGCGTGCGGGAGTTTCCTTCTTCGACGACTCCAAAGCAACCAATGTCGGCGCCACGGTAGCGGCCATTGACGGGATCAAAAGCACATACTCACACATCGTCCTGATTGCTGGCGGCAAGGATAAGGGCGGAAGCTACGCTCCAATTGCCGAGCGCATGGCACGAGTGGGTCGTGCTGTCGTCTTGCTCGGTGAAGCGACCCCGTTGATCGAATCCGCACTTAAAGACAGTGGCGTCGCTATTCGAAAGGTTGCCTCGATGGAGGATGCGGTTGCGCGCGCCGTCGAGCTTGCGAAGTCAGGTGACGCGGTCTTGCTTGCGCCAGCGTGTGCGAGCTTTGACATGTATCGCTCGTACGCACACCGCGGTGACGAATTTCAGCGTGCGGTGCGCGCCTTGCCGGAGGTGGCGTGATGGGCGCGATTCGCAACGCCTTTGCGTGGGCCAAGCAGGCCGTCGCGCGAAAGAGCCTAAAATCAGCCGTTTCCGCAGCGCCGTTGCGCCCGCACGTCGGGCCGCCAGACGCCTTCCTGATGGGCACAGTGCTCGCGCTCGTCGCGTTCGGCGTGGTCATGGTTTACAGCGCGAGTGCGGTTTTTGCGTCGCAGCAATTCCACAACGGCCAGCACTTTCTCATCCGCCAATCGCTCTACGCGCTGGGCGGTATAGCGCTAATGTTCATCTTCACGCGCATCGACTATCACCGCCTGCGCCGTCTCACGTACGTTCTGCTTGCCGGCTCGATCGCGCTGATGCTCTACGTGGCGCTCGGCTTCGGTCATGCGGCGGGCGGCGCTGCTCGCTGGATCTCGGTTGGGCCGGTTCATATTCAGCCTGCTGAAACGGCGAAGGTTGCGATCATCTTCTGGCTTGCCTACAGCCTTTCGAAGAAAGCCGATCGCATCCGGACCTTTACGGTTGGATTCCTTCCGCACGCGTTGATGGCGTGTCTGCTGATGCTTCTCTGTTTGAAGCAGCCCGACTTCGGCAGCGCGATGATGATCGGCCTCATCACGTTCGTTCTTCTTTTCACCGCCGGTGCAAAGACCGGCTACATCTTTGCGGCGATTCTGATGTTCTCGCCCATCGCGTATCTCCTAGTCACCGGCTCTGAGTATCGCATGCGCCGCATCCAGGCGTTCCTCGCTCCGTTCGAGCATCGCTACGACATCGGCTACCAAATTTCTGAATCGCTCATGAGCTTTGGCTCCGGCGGGGTCGCCGGCGTCGGTATCGGTGATAGTCGCCAAAAGCTCTTCTTTTTGCCCGAGGCGCACACGGATTTCATCAGCGCCATTGTCGGTGAAGAGCTCGGCTTTGTCGGCATCATGGCTCTGGTATTTGCGTTCGGTCTCGTTGTCTATCTCGGTTTGCGAGCTGCATTCCGCGCAGCCGATGACTACGGAACGTATCTCGCCGTCGGCATCACGATGTTCGTCGGCATTCAAGCTTTTACAAATCTCGCGGTTGCGATGGGGCTCGTTCCGACCAAGGGACTCGTCTTGCCGTTCATTAGTTTTGGTGGGTCATCGCTGCTCGTAAACTGTGCGGCGATGGGGGTGCTTCTCAACGTCTCGCGCGAGCGAAGCGCGGACGTCGAGATGGTTGAGAAAAAGGAGTCACGCAATTCGTCCGTGCCGGCGATGCGTGCGACTTCTCTCGGAGGATCTACATGATTCAGAAGATCATCGTCGCAGGCGGCGGGACGGGCGGACATCTCTTTCCCGGTGTTGCCATTGTTGAGGAGCTGCGACGTCGGACACCCGGCATCGATCCCGTTTTTGTCGGCACGCGGCGGGGCATCGAGGCACGCGTCATCCCTGCAATGGGCGAGACCCTGGAGCTCATCGACGTGGCGCCACTGAAGGGGCTCCGCGCTAAGCAAATCGCGGAGAGCCTCGCCCTTCTGCCCAAGGCCATGAGCCAAGCGGTGAGCATCGTCCGTCGCGTGCGACCGCAGCTTGTGTTGGGTGTTGGCGGTTACGCCTCCGGACCGGTACTGGCGGCGGCGGCTGCGATGCGCATCCCGACGGCCCTGCTTGAACCAAACGCCCATATTGGGCTTACAAACAAGCTGCTTTCGAACATGGTGGGCCGCGCGTACGTCGCGCATCAGCACATGCTTCGTAGCTTCGGCGAGAAGAGGGCGCGTCTCCTCGGCACGCCGGTGCGTCGTGCATTTGTCGATGCATCGCGCCTCGCTCAAATGGATCCCGAAGGTTTCGAAGCGCGCGCGCGCCGCGTGCTCGTGCTTGGAGGCTCGCAAGGAGCTCGTTCGCTCAATGTGCTAGTCCCCGAAGCGCTCGCCAAGAGCCATGTTGCGGAGCGTGGCATCGAGATCGTTCATCAGGCCGGCGCTGCCATGGTGGCTGAAGTCCAAGCACGCTACGCGCAACTTGGTGTGAGCGCGACGGTCGTTCCCTTCATTGAGGATATGGCGCGCGCGTACTCATCCTCAAGCGTCGTCATCTCGCGCGCAGGCGCAGCAACGGTGGCCGAGCTTTCAGCGATCGGACGCGCGGCAATCCTCATACCGTTTCCCCAAGCGACCGACGATCACCAGACGAAGAATGCCGAGGCTCTGATGCAAGAGGGCGCCGCATTGATGATGAAGGAATCCGCGTTCTCCGTGGATGAGCTTGCATACCAAGTGCAAGAGCTAGTGGCAGACCCCTACCGGCGCGCTCAGATGGCTATGGCCGCGCGCCGTGTAGGCCATCCCGAGGCCGCTGCTGCCATCGTCGATGACCTTTGTGCATGGCTCGGCTGCGCGGCGTCCGGCGCAAGCGATAACACCGACGGCTCGGCTTCCGGCAGTCGCTCAGGTCGCACGAGCGAGCCACCTCTTTCGTCGCGACCGCGTTCCGTGCCGCCACCGGCAGGGTTTGCGCGTGCGAAAGAAGCTACCCGTCGACGCAATCCGCGCGTGCGGGGCGGTCGTTTTCCTTCGGTTCGTCCTTTGCCCATCGCTTCCAACGGATAGTTGAGGTCTCATGTTTCGCGGTCGCGTACGCGCCATTCACTTTGTAGGCATCGGCGGAATCGGCATGAGCGGCATTGCCGAGGTCTTGCTTGACTCGGGCTTTCTCGTGAGTGGATCCGACATGCGTGAGACTGATGCGACGAAGCATTTGGCTCAGTTGGGTGCACGCATCGCCATCGGTCATCGCAAAGAAAATCTTGCCGACGCCGATGTCGTTGTCTTCTCCTCGGCCGTAGCCAAGGACAATCCTGAGCTTGTCGACGCTCGCCTTCGCTTGGTGCCTGTCATCCCGCGCGCCGAGATGCTGGCTGAGCTCATGCGTCTCAAAGAAGGCATCGCCATCGCCGGCTCGCACGGCAAGACAACGACAACTTCGCTGGTTGCCACCGTCTTGCGTCATGCCGGCTTGGACCCGACCGTCATTATCGGCGGCAAGCTCAACTCACTCGGCTCGAACGCCAAGCGAGGGGAGGGGCAGCTCCTCGTGGCAGAAGCGGACGAGTCTGACGGGTCGTTCTTGCACCTCACTCCGGTCGTCGCGGTTATCACCAACATCGATCCGGAGCACCTCGACCACTACGGCGATCACGAAGCGGTGAAGCGCGCCTTCGTTGAGTTCGCGAACCGTGTCCCGTTTTATGGCTTGGTTGTGGCATGCCTCGATCACGCGCACGTTCAAGCTGTCTTGCCCGAGATTGGTCGGCGCACCGTGACCTATGGGCTTGCCGCTCAGGCCGACTATCGCGCGAAAAACCCCGAAATTCGCGGGCTTTCGACACGTTTCGAAGTTTCGCGTCGCGGCGAAGATCTCGGGGTGTTCGAAGTGCGCATGCCGGGTATGCACAACGTGCTCAACGCCCTCGCTGTCATCGCCGTGGCCGACGAGCTTGGCGTGGCTCATGAACCACTACGTGAAGCGCTTGCGACATTCGGTGGCGTACAGCGAAGATTCACAATCGTTGGCGAGCACAACGGCATCACCATCGTCGACGACTACGGGCATCACCCCGCCGAAGTGCAAGCCACCCTGGATGCTGCACAGCGCGCTTACGGTCGCCGTATCGTGGTCGCGTTCCAGCCTCATCGTTACACGCGCACTCATCACCTCTTCGAAGATCTCACACGCGCCTTCAATCGTGCGGATGTTCTCTTCGTTTGCGACGTATACGCTGCGGGCGAAGCGCCCATCGCAGGCGCGGACTCAGCGTCGCTCGTAAAGGCGATTCGAAGCCACGGACACCGCGATGCAACCTACGTCGCGCAGCGCTCCGATCTGGCAAAAGCATTGCTCGCTCGACTCCAACCAGGCGATGTGGTGATCACTCTTGGTGCCGGCGACATCACGCGCGTCGCGCCCGAGCTTCTCGCGCTGCTTCAAAACACCAAGACGGGTGATTCATGATTCGCAAGGCCAAAGCTGAGCCGCAATCGGTGCGGCCGCGCAACTCGCGTGCCCCGAATGCCAAACGCATCTCCTCCGTGCCGCCAGAACCTCGAGTCAGCGTTCGTGTGCGCGTCGAAAGGCTCAAAAAGAGCATCATTCGCAGGTTTTCCAACTTTCGCAGTCCCCTCATTATCGCGGGGCGCGTGCTCGTCGTTGTCGCGTGCGTGACCGGCACCTTGGCCCTGGCACATCTGGTTGAGAAGCATGTGCAGACCTCCGCTTCGTTTGCGACACATACGATTGAGGTCACGGGAGCCGAACGACTGACGCGCGACGAGATCCTCGCCGCCGCCGGTTTGCAAGAAGGGCAGAATGTCTTCGTGCGCGGTCCGGAAGAAGCGGCCGCACGCTTGATGGATCATCCGTGGATCGCCAGTGCCGAAGTCGAGCGACATCTTCCGTCGTCGTTCAATGTTCGCATCGTCGAGCGCCGTCCAGTCGCGCTTCTCGCCCTCGGTTCCCTTTACCTCGTCTCGGACGACGGCGTAGTTTTCAAACGCGTCGCATCGCATGATCCGGTAGACCTTCCGGTCGTCACAGGCGTCGACCGAACTCACTTCACGGAGGATCGCGCTTATCGAACCTCACTACTTCTAGAAGTTGTGGCGCTCCTGCACGACTACCGCGGCGCGGGTCTCTACCAGCGGCAGCCCATCGCGGAGATGCATCTTGAAGGGGACGGTTCTATATCTCTTTACGTAGGCGATGACGCGATGCTTGTGCGTCTTGGCAAGGCGCCCTTCCGCGACAAGCTGTCGCGACTTCGCGATGTGCTTACGCGTTTGGAGCGCCGCCGAGCCGCCGCCGCCTACGTCTACTTGGACAACGAACGCCGTCCGGATCGGGTCACCGTGCGCCTCCGCGACGGGTCCGAAAACGCGACCGAAATTGCCGTTCCGCAGCACCGGAGCTGAAGTTTTTTTAACTTTTTTACTTAGGCATTTCTCCTTCTCATTTTACGCACTTGGGTAGCAAAGCTTGAGGCCGCGAACGGTTCAAGACCCTGAAATCAATCGAATTGTTTGCACGAAATTTGGTGATGGAGAGGGGACTTCTGTAAGCGTGAAGTGGGGCTCGGGAGTTACGGAGCAACGAACAAAATGGCAGACAACGAAATCATTGCAGGGCTGGACCTCGGAACGACGAAAGTCTGCGCCATCGTTGCAGAGGTGACCGAGGATGGCTTGGACATCATCGGCATCGGCTCGGTGCCGTCCAAGGGTCTGAAGAAGGGTGTCGTCGTCAACATCGAGTCGACCGTCCAGGCGATCAAGGCTGCCATCGAGCAGGCCGAAACGATGGCCGGCTGCGAGATCCGCACCGTGTACGCTGGCGTTGCTGGCAGCCACGTGCGCGGCATGAACAAAGACGGAGTCGCTGCGATTCCGCACCGCGAGGTCGATGCAAGCGATGTCGAGCGCGTGCTCGAGCAGGCCAAGGCCTTCCCGCTGCCGTCCGACCGCCAAGTGCTTCACGTGCTTCCGCAGGAATACATCGTCGACGATCAGGACGGCATCAAGGAGCCGATCGGCATGAACGGTGTGCGTCTTCAGGCCCGCGTGCACGTGGTGACAGCGGCAACGCCTAGCGTGCAGAATATCATCAAGTGCGCTGAGCGTTGCGGTCTTCATGTGGCCGAAGTTGTTCTTGAGCCCTTGGCTTCCGCGGAAGCGGTTCTCTCGGACGACGAGAAGGAAATCGGCGTTGCCTTGATCGACATCGGTGGCGGGACGACCGACATCGTTGTTTACGTGAACGGCGCGGTCGTGCACACCAGTGTGGTTCCACTCGGTGGACTTTCGCTGACGAACGACGTGGCTCAAGGCCTTCGCACTCCGGTGGCAGAAGCCGAGCGCATCAAGATCCGCTACGGCTGCGCGAGTGTTGCGCTGGTCGATCACGAAGAAACGATTGAGGTGCCCTCAGTCGGCGGACGTGCACCGCGAGTTCTTCCGCGTCACGTGCTTTGCCAGATCATCGAGCCCCGCGTCGATGAGATTTTCTCAGCCGTCCGTCACGTGATCAACGAAACAGGCTTCTCCGAGATGTTGGCGGCGGGCGCTGTGATCACAGGCGGCACGACGATGCTCGATGGCATGCCTGAGCTTGCCGAGCAGGTTCTTGGTTTGCCAGTTCGCCGTGGAGCACCGATGGGCGTCGGTGGTCTTGCGGATGTGGTGAAGAGCCCGGCGTACGCGACGGGTGTTGGATTGGTGAAGTACGGCGCTGCGAAGCTTCGTGTAGCGCCGCGAGTGTTGGAAAAGATGGACATGGCGCAAGTCAGTCCGACCTTCGGTCGCAAGATCGGGGCTTGGTTCAAAGAAGTGTTCTGAAAAAGTTTGCATCGAGATGCGGCGGGCGATTCCGCATCTCGGTGAGTAGAAGGCAACGAAGAGTAACAACTCTTCCCGGGAGGATGGCGATGGCTATTTCATTTGAATTCGCGGATGACACGGATCTCACCGCGCGTATCAAGGTCGTGGGCGTTGGTGGCGGCGGCGGCAATGCGCTAAACACCATGATTTCGAGCGGGCTCACGGGTGTCGAGTTCATCGCTGCCAACACGGACGTGCAGGCTCTCAACTCGAACCTTGCATCGACGAAGATTCAGCTCGGTCCAAACCTCACCAAGGGTCTTGGCGCAGGCGCGAACCCGGAAGTGGGTCGCAAGTCGGCTCTCGAAGACGTTCAGCGCATTGCTGAAGCGCTTCAGGGCGCGGACATGGTCTTTGTGACGGCAGGCATGGGCGGCGGCACGGGCACCGGAGCTGCCCCTATCATCGCGCAGGTTGCACGTGACCAGGGCGCGCTCACGGTTGGCGTTGTCACCAAACCCTTCATGTTCGAAGGACGTCGCCGCTCGAAGAATGCCGATCAGGGCATCCGCGAGTTCGCTGACTCGGTCGACACCATCATCACGATTCCCAATCAGAAGCTTCTCTCGATCGCCGAAGACGATCTTTCGATGCTTGCTGCCTTCCAGAAGGCTGACGACGTTCTCGTGCAGGCCGTTCGCGGCATCAGCGACCTCATCGTCAACCCCGGCATGATCAACGTCGACTTTGCCGACGTGAAGACGATCATGAGCGGCATGGGCCGCGCACTCATGGGCACGGGCTACGGCCGTGGCGAGCGTCGCGCGATTGAAGCTGCGGAGATGGCGATTCACTCGCCGCTTCTCGACGATGTTTCGGTCGACGGTGCAACGGGCATTCTCATCAACTTCACGGGCGGACCCGACATGAAGCTTCGTGAAGTGAACGAAGCTGCCAGCCTAGTTCAACAAGCGGCACATGAAGAAGCGAACATCATCTTCGGCGTCGTCACCGACCCGGACATGGGCGACACGGTCAAGGTGACCGTCATTGCTACCGGCTTCGATCCCGAGATGCGCCAGATGATGGAAGAAGTGGTTCAACAGCCGCGTTCGAACCGCATCAGCCAACAGCTCAGCACGCCCGCACGTTCATCGAACCCGCCGGCATACGGCCTTCGCGACATGCCCTCACGCACGACCAGTGTTTCGGCTCCGCCGATGCAGCGCCGTTCGTCCATCCCGTCGCAGCAAGTTGCGATGCCCGAGCCGCGTCAGAACCGCGCATTTGGCGCAGCCGCGCTCGAGGACGAAGCAGTTCTCGACATCCCGGCATACCTCCGCCGCAGCGCCAACATCAGCACCGACTAAACGCCGCTCCTCTCGGGACGGTTCTTGAACACACAGCGCCCTCTCGTGAATGGTCACGGGGGGCGTTTGTGTTTAAGCGGTCCGTGTCCGAGTCCGGAAAAGGGGACGTTCCCCTTTTTCGACATCGACTTTGAGGAAAAGGGGACGTTCCCCTTTTTCGTTCCCCTTTTTCGAGATCGACTTTGGGGAAAAGGGGAACGTCCCCTTTAAGGATTGCGTCAGTGACTTCGCGCGATGATTGCCAGCAGGGTCTGCAGGCCAATTCCAGCGATGCAGGGCGCGACGCTCAGGATCCCGGTTACGGCGAAAATCTTTCGCGAACGTGAGCCACTGTCCGATCGGAAGAAGGCGTGCACTGACATGAAGAACGTCGCTGCGACGCAAGCGAGGTAGATCAAGATCGGAATGAAGATGACAGTCGCACCCATGAGCGCTTGCGGGTCGTGATTGTCGTGCCGATCGGTGAGATACGACACGACACTGTCGACGAGGGCCCACGCGCAGGGAATGTATTCAATCACCACGCCGGCGCAGCAGAACTTGGCCTGCGCGCTGAGGGGCTCACCGCTCATTGCGTCGCGTGCACATCCCGCAGCAGCGCGAGCCCGTCCTCCACAACGAAGGGCGTGCGTGCTGATTCCGGTGTCCATCCCGCCACGCGCGCCGCATCGATTAGGCGGCGCGCGGTCTTCGGCTCGTTGAGATTCGTCAGCGGTCCCGCCGCGCCGTCCGCAACAACGCCAGCTGCCATGCGCGTCGCGTCCTCCTCCGAGAACCAAATACGGAGCGGCGCTGCCTTCTGTCCTTCGAGGTACGCAGTGAAGATTTCCCGGCAGCCTTGCTCGTGGTGGTGGCCGTGGTTGTGTTGATGCGCGACTCCCCACAAGTAGACTGAGTCGCCTATGACGAGTTTGCGGATGCTGTTGTTGGAGCTCACGGCGCGACGATGCCAAGAGCAGCGCAGCATTGCAACAGCGTTCCGATTCGTGGGTTTCTGCCCGTGCTAGGCTGCTGGCATGCGCTTTTCGATTCTTGCCGCACTGCTTTCTCTAACCGCGTGTACGACCGAGTCGACGTCGGGCAGCGATGCCGGCCGTGCCGACGCTGCCAATCTCGACGCCGCTGTTGATGCAGCGCCGATTTGTACTGTCATGCGCCTTACGACCGTGTCTGGATCGATTGTCGACGAATCCGGCGCGCCGATCGAAGGAGCGCTCGCACAATTCTGTGTGCATCTCGAGGACGGTGGCGCTTCATGCATCATGCCGACCGCGGCGGATGCGACGGGCGTCTTCCATGTTGCCGTCCCGCCCGACGTGAGCTGTATTGTCAGCGGCGCCATCCGTGCATTCTTCCCCGACGGACTACACGCCGACACGTACGTTCACACCGAAATCGCGTCAGCTGCCGCTGGAGAGATCACGTGGACGCAGCCGTTTGTCGTCTACGCCGTTGAGCCACCTGATTCGTTGCCCGCTTATGGTGACGGCGAGGCCATGCGTCGCGTGGATTTCCGCGACGGCCTGTCGCTCGACGTTACGCCGAGCGCTCTTTCAATCATGCGCAACTACAACGAGCTTGCCGCACGCAAAGTCCCGCTCTCGCCGAGCGCTCCAGCATTCATGCACGACGCGCCTGCTTTACTTGGCCTCTACGCGTTGAAGCAGAACTCGCTCGTAGACGCTCAGTTTACGATTCACATCGCCAATGACACGCATCTGGCAGCCGGGACGCGCGTTGCGCTTTACGTTCTCGGCGGCATTTTCACTGTGCTTGCGGACGGCACCCAAGTGAATGAGGCCGACTTCCAGCAGTACGGAATGGCTACGGTGAGCGCCGACGCTTCCGAAATTGTGAGCGACGAAGGCAGCGCTTTGCCCTTCATGACCTGGCTCGGCTATCGCGTAGCCGAGTAGCGGGTCGCGGAGTAGTTAGAGCCCGAAGCGTTCGCGCTGAGTTTCGACCCAGGCGACGTACTCCTCCGACGTGAGGCCGCCTTTGATTTCGCCGGCTTCAACGCAATCCTCAAGCTGACGCTTCAGGTCTCCAATGTGGCGGCCCGGC
The DNA here is from genome assembly GCA_016712745.1 of Sandaracinaceae bacterium. GTDB lineage: Bacteria > Myxococcota_A > Polyangia > Polyangiales > JADJQN01 > JADJQN01. Next base: position 1,535,919 of record JADJQN010000001.1, on the reverse strand, counting down.
GCGAGCTTGAAGTGCACCATAAGCGCGGTGCCGACGCCTTTGGGCAAGGGCGCGACAACCGAATCTTCCTCTTGGATACGCCGGATGCGCGCAGCAAGATCGCTAATCTGTTGAAGGCCGCGCTTCTTCTTCTCCGGGCGCTTGGTCGTGATATCGGCGCGGCTTAAGTCGAGCAGATCGGTGAGGCCTTCGCCCATGTCTTTGGCGAAACGCCGCACGGCGGCATCGGTCCAATCGGGATCGTATTGGCTCGCGCGCAGGTGATGCAGAATCAGGTAGTGGATGCGATCGAAAAGCTCGCGGTCAAAACCTAGGCGCTCGCCCACGCGCTTGCGAAACATCGCGGCGCCCACTTCGCTGTGTCCGTGAAAATGAACATCGCCGTTCGGCTCGATGCGGCGCGTCTTCGGTTTGCCGATGTCGTGCAAAAGCGCGCCCCATCGAACTGCGATGCGCGGCACGGATTGCCACACGACTTGCTTGGTGTGTTTCCACACGTCCTTGTGCCGCCACTCGCCATCGCCAAAGCCGACGAGGCCAGCGACCTCGGGCATCCATACATCGAGCGCCCCGGTGAGGTGCAACGCGTCGAGACCCTCTTCGGTGTTCTTGCCCATAAGCAAGCGATCCATCTGAGCGCGTGCCGCCTCAATCGAGACCGCGCGATGATCAGCCGCAGTCGGCTTGGGTGGACAGGCGCTGAGCTCAGCCTCTTGCGTACCGACATCGGCCGCCCAGCGTAAAGCTGTAAGAGCACGCTCGGCGCTGGGTTCCTGTATTTCAGTCACGTTCGTCACGGAAGGGCGAGGAGGTTTAACGGCGTTCCGCCCCAATGTCCAACGGAGCTCAAAAAGCTGCCTATTCGCAGAATCCGAATCCGAATCCGCCGATGAAGGTAAGGTCGTCGATCTCGCATTGACCGTCGCCCAGTTTCTGGATGGTCACCGTGGTATCCATGCCGCCGCTGTCAGCCCCGCCCGTGAGCTGAGGATTCATCGTCAAAGTTTGCGCAGAGCCCCAGCTTGCAAGCGGATGGAGAGAGAGATCATAGATTGCAACGGGAGCAGCATCGGCTGTGTGGTTGGGAGCGAAAAGCTTGACGCCCAAAACCAAAAAACTGCCCACATCGCAGCGCGCGGAAATCGTCACCGACATGTCTGTGGAGCCGAACAAGGAGGTGGGACCCACGTTCTGGTTTGCGACCAAGATATCGGTTCCGCTAAGGGCGATGCCGCGCTCACCTTCGTGGATGGTCGAGACGCTTGTCGCATCACCATCGTTGCCGCCTACCACGTTCCAGCCGCAAGGGACGTTGTTGCACTGAGTGTCGAACGTTTCGGATGGGCCGCCTGTGGATGAGCCGGCGCAAATCCGTTGAATCGGGCACCCGGCAAATACGATCGATGCAGCGAAGAGAGCGCAGCTAATGACGTACTTCATTCTTCCGCTCCAGACGAAGGGCGCCATTCCATGCCCAAACCAAATGCCATTCCGCCCAAGTCGACGTCGTCCTTCATGGAGTTCACCGAGGGCGTGAAGTAGTAGTGATAGTCAAAGCTCAGGAATGCGCGCAGGTCGCCTACGACCCAGATGCCCACGCCCACGCCGCTCGAGAGATGCGGTACGACCCCGCCGTCAAACACGCCGTTGTAGCTCACGCCCGCATGTGCGAGCCCCGCGTCAACGTGCGCGAAGGCGTCGACGTTCTCGCCTAGCGCAAAGCGAGCCTGCGCCGTGCCCTGCATTGAGAACCCATATGCCATGACGTTAAGCGTCGCTGTGTCGAAGCTACGGCGGTGGAATCCACCGCGCGCGCCCATCCAAAACCAGTTGGCGACACGGCCGACAACCGCGAGATTTGCGCCCCAATGCGCCTCTGACGAGATGCCGCGTGCGCCGAGCGTTCTGTCGAAGCTCGAAACCGGCGAAGTCATGACGAAGATATTGAAGTCGGCCGCAACGTTGGAACGCGCGAGGCGCAAGTCTGGTGGCGGCGGGGGGGCGGGTCGTGCCGGTGGCTGAATCGGATAACCTGGGCCCTGCGTGGGCACGATCGAAATCGGGGGATGCCACGCGGGGCTCTGTTGGTCTTGGGCTGCGACTTTCGTGAGCGAGCCCGCAAGCACAACGACGAAAACGAACGCTCGCGCTACTCCCACGACAAGCTCATCTCGCAAGCCTCGTCGCCGCGCGTTCGGCATAGGGTCTCGACGCTGTTCGTGACGTCGGCACCCGACATCTCGACCGACTTCGTGGCCCAGCCAAGCACGCTCAGACAATGTGCGCGATGAGGCTCGGAGAATTCTTCGATGCGAATGCGAAGCGAAGTCGGACCAGAAGAGAGCGGAACAAGACGGCCCGAGTCGTAGTGCATTTCCCAAAGGCGAGCTGCTTTGTGAAAAATGAAATGCGGCGTGCCGAATTTGTAGAATATTCGATAGAGAGTTGGAAGGTTGATCTCGGCGCCGTAGCGCCCCATCTGGTAGCAAAGCGACAAATCGCCAGTACCAAAAAGTTGATCGGCCATGACGTTCAAATCGATGAACGCGGAGTAGGGCACCCAGGCATGGGGCATGACGCGTGATTCGATAACCGCGCGACTCTCAGGGTTCAGTGCATCACGGAGTCGACGATAGCCGGGCTCGCCGAAGCTTTCGCGGATGTACTTGATGCGCGTGGTTATCGCGCTGCCTTTGACCTGACTCATGGAGAGCTAGGAAAGCCTAGCCCTATGCGCGTCCCCCGTCGACCAGCAGTCGTCGACGTCCATGCGGTAGGTCATGTACGCTTTGCCGAAAGATGCCCAAAGACGCGCACAAACCCAGCCTCTTTCGAATTTGGCTCCTTCCTTTTTCGTTGCTGCTTGGGGTGGCGTTTGCGTTCTTTACGCTCGCGTTCGTTGCCGATGCTTGGGGTGCCGGCGGTCTCGCTCGCATGGGGCAGCTGATTACTCATCCCAATCCGCAGTCGGCGTCGAACACGCTTTCCAACGCGGGAGAAGTCGTTGCGGCAGTGTTGGCGATAGCGATTACGGTGGTAGCCATCGTCGTCGAGCTAGCGAGTAACCGCTACACACACCGCATCACGGAGCTCTTCGTCGCAGAGCCGATCAATTTCTACGTTATGGGTTTTTTCGTCATCACGGGTCTGCAGTGCCTGTGGGTGACACTCACGTTCGATTATCAGGTCGATTCGACGGGACACGTGCTCCCCGGCGCGTTCGTTCCCTATATCGGCATCGGCGTTTCGATGGCGATGCTCACCATCTGCCTGCTCATCCTTTTGCCTTACTTTGCGTTTGTCTTTCACTTCTTGAATCCGGTGACCATTGTCGAGCGCATCCGGACGCACACCCTGGATGTGATTAAGAAAGGCGGCAACATCGCGCGCGCGCAGCACGAGGCGGTGCGCGGAGTCGAGCAGCTTGCCGATGTCGCACTCAATGCGATGGAGAACAAGGACAACGGCATTTCAATGGCGAGCGTCGATGCCTTGTTCGCGTTGACGTCAGACTATCTTGCCATTCGCAAAGGCCTGAGCGAGGAATGGTTTCGCGTCGATGGCCAGCTCGCGCACAACCCGGATTTCGTGTCGATGGCGCCTGAGGTCCTGGACGAGGTTTCTTCGCGCCGAATCTGGTTCGAAATGAAGGTTTTGAGGCAGTATCAGACGCTCTACACCGAGGCGCTCAATCGTCAGCGCGACATCAACTACGTGGTCGCGATCAACTCGCGCCGTATAGCCGAGCTTGCCATTAAAGAAGGGCATCCTGAGCTCTTTGATCTGGTGATCAAGTTCTTCAATACCTATCTGCGCGCGACGATCAATGCGCGTGACGTTCGTACGGCTTACAACGTGCTCAACCAGTATCGCTTGCTGGCCGAGAATCTCCTCGACGAGCAGAACGGCGCGCGTGCGACGGAGATTGCACGCTACTTCAAGTACTACGGACGCATCTCATTCGATCAGAAGCAGCCGTTCATTCTCGAGACGGTGGCTTACGATTTGTGCACGCTCAACGAGCTCGCGTTTGACCGTAAGAGCAACGCATCGCGAGAGCTGCTTCGCATTTTCCTGCAAGTCGATCGTGAAAGTGTGTCCGAGGTTCAAGAGGCGAGCCTGCGTGGCGTGCGCAAGGCGCAAGTGAAGCTGGCGACCTACTATCTTTGGAAGGGCGACGAGGCCCTTGCGCGTGAGGTCTACAAAGACATGGCAAACGAGAAGCCCGAGCGCCTCGCATCCATTCGTGACGAGCTCTTGGCAGTGCATTCGGGCGAGTTCTGGGAGATCAGCGACCGCGGTCAGAATTTCGATTACCTGTCGCCCAAGCGAAAGGCCTGCATGATGCAGTTCTTCGAGTGGTTCGGCGCAATCATTCCGCCGCGCGCGTCGCTCGTCGGCAACATCAGCAGCGAATACCCGACCTCGCCGACCGGCCTCGGCGAAAGCTAACCACCGTCGCGCGCGCGTTCAATTACGCACGAAACGATACGCGGCCGGAAGTGGGGACGTGCTCCTCGTATCAGAAGGCCAGCTACGCGGCCGGGCGAGAGGGGACGTGCTCCTCGTATCAGAACGGCGAGCTACGCGGCCGGGCGAGAGGGGACGCGCTACAGGGGACGGGAGTCCTTGCAAATCCCCGCCTGAGAGGCTTGCGGCCGGTGGCGCGGGCAAGGACTCCCTCGGCTCTCATGCCAAGTGGCGCGCGGTTCCCAGCTTTGCCACTTGGCATTCGAGACGCCCCTTACGCGCATCCCCTCTCGCCCGACCGCTAGTGCACATCTTCTCTTCGCTATAGACCATCTGCGCATTGCAAACCCGCTGCGGAAAAGGGGACGTTCCCCTTTTCGGCAGCTCTCCGTTCAACCTGCTGAGTGAAAAAGTGCGGAAAAGGGGACGTTCCCCTTTTCGGCAGCTCTCCGTTCAACCTGCTGAGTGAAAAAGGGGAACGTCCCCATTATTCGCGCTGGCGTGCTGCGCACGCGTTACGCACTTGGCGAACTTGCGATTGGCCGGCCGCGTACTGTTGCGCTTGCGCTTGCGTTTGCGTTTGCGTTTGCGTTTGCGCTTGCGCTTGCGCTTGCGTTTGCGTTTGCGCCTGCGTTCTCGATTTGGGCTCGGCGCGTGCGCGAACGTTCAGCGTAGGGCGATGGGTAGCGCTTGAAGAAGGCGCTCGTTTTCTGAGGGCGTTCCTACGGTGATGCGTACTTTGTTGCTGAGCACGCCGCCGTGCTTGTGAAAGCTGCGGATGAGAATCCCGTGGCCCTTTAGCGAGTGCTGCACGCGGTCCGCGTCGTGGACCGTTTCGGCGAAGATGAAATTCGCGGCGCTCTGATAGGGCGAGATATTTGGAAGCGAGAGCAGCCCTGTCATTAGGCGCTCTCGTTCTTGCGTCAGAACTTTGATGTGCTGCCCGATTTCTGGCGCGAACTCAGTGAGCGCGAGCTCTGCTACGACCTGGGCATAGGCGTTCAAGTTGAATGGCTGACGCGCCTTGTCCACTTCTTGTGCGAGAGAAAGTGGCAAGCGAATCCAGCCCACGCGTGCAGCTGCGAAGCCGACTTTGGAGAGCGTGCCCATGATTGCCAGGTTCGGAAAATCGTCGAACCAGCTGGCCAGCGAAAACCCCTGATAGGCGGCGTAGGCTTCGTCGATCACGAATAGCGTGTCGACGTTGGCCCGAATCAACGTCTGCATGGAGGCTTGGTCGTACGCGTTGCCAGTGGGATTATTCGGCGTCGCAAAGTACACAATGTGTGGCCGCTCTGCCGTGATCGAGGTCTGCATCGCGGGGACGTCGAGCTCGAAGTCGCGCGTCAGCGGGACCTCGACGGTGCGCATGCCGTGTGCTGTGGCGGTGACTTTGTACATGACGAAAGTGGGTGTGGGAACGAGTATGCAAGACGTCGTGCTCCCCGCGCGCGGTGCACTGAGCGCGGTGGAAAGCAAAGCGATGATTTCATCCGAACCGGATCCAAGGACAAGCTCTTCGGGCCTAGCGCCGAGCTGCTTTGCGACGAGCGCGCGAACTTTCTCGGCACGCGGGTCGGGGTAGCGACGACCATCCACCGCGGCCAATGCGTCGCCCAGTTTCCGCCGAGCTTCCTCGGAGAGCGGACATGCGCTTTCGTTTGCGTCGAGCTTGACCATCGCGCGATCGGACGGCACCGCATAGGCGGCAACATCGCGAAGTGATGGACGAACAAGATCGAGCAAGCTCATCGCGGAGCGCCTTCGCGAAGACTTGCAGGTAACTCCTCGCCGCCTGCTTCCTCGCTTGCCCGATGTGAGGTACCGGCGCTCTCCGTGCCCTCGCGCGCGCGGCCATGCTCATCAAGGTCGCTGGGGTACAAGCTCATGTAGGCATCGACCAGATCCTCCGGCACATCCTCACCGGGCGGTGCGCCGACCTTAACGACGCGTTCGCGTGAAACCCAGAGCAGCCATTTGTCACCCGAGGCGCCTTGCAGCATCCACGCGTAGCCGGCGCCTGCGTCCTGCACAGACATCTCGTAACTATTCAAGCTACGCAACGAGTCGGCGACTTCCGCAGCAAGACTTGCGGCGTGCGCGTAGACGGTCACAAAGGCAGTGGCGATGGACGTTTGATCGTTGGGGTCGCGCCTTATGTAGCTTGCCGTGTGACCCTGCGCCGCATTGCCTTCGATGGGCACTTCGATATCGAGCACATGCTGATAGCGACGATAGCGAAAGTCGCCGACGTCGCGCTCGAGCACATAGCGCGGAGGCACCGACCCTCCGCATCCAAAAAGCACTAAGCCGAAAACCAACGCCGCAGTAAATCGTTTCACTCGCACACGATAGAGTAGGGCGAGCTCCGGTTCAACGACCGGCTTCTGTGCGCAGAATGCTGCGCCACGTAGAGAGGGCCCATTCCTGATCGTCAGGATCTTCGAAGCAAATCGTTGCGATCCCCGCCTGGCCCGAGAAGCCGACGTAAGCGTTGAGCTGTTTGAAAGTTTGATCGCCCTCGCTGCCTTCCGTAAACGAGGCGCGACGCAGAACACGACCTTCAGTTTCGGTCAGCGTCTCGCCGGGCAGAGGCGGCAAGCCAGCCAGCGTCTCTTCGATGGAAGGATTGGGATCGCCGGCCGGCGTGTAGGAGACCGATGTAAACCATACGGTTCGCGTCCCATCCCAGGCGCAGAACGTTCCTTGAGCGTCCCACGTCTCCGCGAAATCGCCGGGAAGGCGTACGCTCCAACCGCCGGAAAGGTGCGTGACGACGTCGCCGCGCCGATAGCCAATGGGTTCGCCACGCTTAGCGGTCGAGGCTTTCAGTTGCGCGCGCGTTGCGAGAAGCGATTCCTTGCCAAGGAACGCGAGAATCTCCGCCCACTCATTCCAGGGATACTCGCGTTTGGGATCCGCGCGGTAGGCGGCTTCAAGCGCGCGAACGACTTCCTCGAGCAACGAAGTTTCGTCCTCGGAAACCGGCGTGCGCCAGCGAACGTCGGTCCACATCAAAGAGAGCGCGCGTCCAAGTGAATAGCCGGCGCCCATTCCGAGCTCCGCCCACGGAAAGATGTCGAAGCCGGCTCGGCCGTTCTGCTCCACGGCGCGCAGCCAGGCAAGGTCACGCGGTCCAAGCGGTGTTGCAACGACTTGATTGTGTTGGAACGCGTGCGACGTCGGCATCGACAATGCCATCTGCGTTGCGCCCGCCTCGTGCATGGCAATGATTTGCGTGGCGGTTTCAGAAAGCCACTGTGCTGTTTGGCGTTCGAGCTCGTCGTGATCGCTTGTGAAGAAATACTCGGAATCGTCAGCTGCGTTTCCGCGGGTCCACGAAATCGCAAACGTCTCGCCGATGCGTCGAAGCAGATCGCATACGTGGCGGTGGTAGCCGGGCCCAGCGGTCGAGGTCTTCGCCGTCGCCCTCACCGCGAGCCCATGCACCACAAGCTCCACGTCTTCGGCCGCCGGGTGCAGGGCGACCATGAGTGACGGGTGGCCGTCCTCGGACACAGCGCGTTCGAGGTGTGCGAGCGGCGTCATTCCCTGCGATGGGATGAAGCGCGCTATTTCCTCGAGCAAATCGTTATGTGCCGGGGAAGCGCGGCCTTCGAGATGGAGATGCAAACCCATGGGCGCCGGCAGTTTGCACGCAGCGCCGTGCACAGTGCAAGGCAGCTTGATAAGGTGCGCGCCGTGGCTGCGGATCTCGAAAACCCAACCCGCCTTGAGCGCGTCGCAGCGGCGTTTACGCGCTGGGCTGAGCGAACCATCCCGGACGCATTTGTCTTTGCTTTGATCGGCACCGTGATCGTTGTGGTCGCAGCGTCCGTGCGTCCTGAGGTGCGCACACTCGATGTCGTCGAGATTTGGGGGAAGGGTTTTTGGGAGTTGCTTCCCTTCACGCTGCAGATGGCGCTTGTCGTGATTACTGGCTACGTGCTTGCCACAACACGTCCTGTACATCGCCTGATCGAGCGGCTCGCATCGATTCCCAAGGGTGCGCGAACGGCGGTCGCCTTTGTCGCGTTCATCGCGATGGTCTCGTCCTGGTTCAACTGGGGATTTGGCTTGATGTTCAGCGCGATGCTCGCCAAAGAAGTCGCGCGTCGCGTGCAGGCAGCAGATTACCGCGCGCTCGCAGCGTCCGCGTTCTTGGGCCTTGGAAGTGTTTGGGCGCAAGGCTTGAGTGGATCTGCCGCGCTGCAGATGGCAACGCCTTCCGCTTTGCAGCCGGCGATACGCACCATCATCGAGGGTGATGGCCAGGTCCCGCACGGAGTCATTCCGCTCACGCACACAATCTTCCTGTGGCAGAGCCTGGTGAGTGTCTTCGTCGAGATCTTGGTGGTGACATTGGTCGTGTATTTCGCAGCGCCGACCGGCATGCGTGCCAAGAACGCTGCGGCCCTGGGCATTTCGCTCGACGCCGATGTCGCCGTGCATGAGGAGCAGGTGCAAGCTAAAACCAAGGGCGAATGGCTCGAGTACTCGCCGATATTGAGCGTCCTGGTCGTCGTGCTCGCGACCACCTACCTCGCCCGTTACTTCTGGAAAAGTGAGAACGGACTCGCCTCCATCACCCTCGACACGATCAATCTCGCGTTTTTAACTGTCGGGATAGCGCTGCACGGAACGCCGCATCGTTTGATGAAGTCCGTGCGCGAGGCGACGCCGGCCGTGTGGGGGATCATTTTGCAGTTCCCGTTTTACGCGGGGATCGCCGCAGTCGTATCAAAGACCCACTTGAACGAAATGATTGCCTCTTGGTTTGTGCAGCTGTCGAACCGAGAAACATTTCCAGCCCTAACGGCCATGTACTCGGCACTGCTCGGCGTGTTCGTTCCGAGCGGTGGATCTAAATGGGTGATTGAGGCCCCCTATGTCATGCAGGCCGCACATGAGCTACACGTGCATCTGGGTTGGACGGTCGCGGTCTACGACTTGGGCGAGGCCCTGGCCAATTTAGTCCAGCCCTTCTGGATGCTCCCGGTGCTAGGGCTTTTTAGGCTGCGCGCCCGTGATGTGATGGGCTTTACGTTCCTAATCTTCCTCGTGCTCCTGCCGCTCGTCCTTATACTCGTGACGTTTTTAGGCATGACCCTGGAATATCCGCTCTAGTTTCCTGTTGGCTCCTGAGCGTTGTGGGTACTTGACGCCGCATGGGGACAGATTGCATACGGTGCGTTCGATGACGCGTAGGCCGCGTAAAACACGGGTATTGCTGGGGCTACTGGGCCTTTTGCTGCCGTCCGTGTTCTTTATGGCGGACGCAACTACGTCATCGGCCGACTGGACGCTCGATGCAGCGCTTGCGCAAGCCGAGGAGGGTGCGCCCGGGGTCCAACGTGCAACGGCCGAACTCGCAGTCGCCACAGCCCATACCGCGTTTGGACGTCGGCCAGTCGTTGGCAATCCAGTGCTGGCAGCGCGTGCATTGTTTGGGCCCGACTCGAGTGCCGCGACGTACTCACTTTCCTTCGGCGTCCCTCTGGACTTTTCGGGAAGCCGATCCGCATGGCAGTCCGAAGCCTCGCATATGGTCGAAGGCGCGACGGCGATGGTGGACATCGCCCGCGCGGATTCGCGCCGAGATGCGTTTACAGCTTACGTCGATGTGTCGGCAGCACAAAACGTACTTGCGAACTCACGGGATCGGGCCGACGCCGCACGTGTTTTCGTCGCGAGCGTCGAGGCGCGGCTCCGGGCCGGCGCCGCTACCAGTCTCGATGTCGTGCTCGCACAGCGTGAGCTTGCTCTTGCCCAAGCTGCCGTGGAGGAATCGGAACGCGAGCTCGAGAATGCCAAGGAAGCTTTCCGCCAAGCACTGGATTTAGGCGCTCTCGAGAGCGTCGAGATTGAAGAGCTCATTCGCCCAGAGATTCCCGAGGGGCTCACCATCAATGCTGCAACGACGCGCGCTTTGCGCGGACGTCGCGAAACCGCAGCATGGCGTGCGCAACAAGCGCGGTTCCGCGCGGCCGAACAGCGAGTGCGTCGAGACGCAATCGAGCCTGTGACCGTCGCGCTGGAAGGCGAGAGACAAGGAAATCGGAGCGCGGCGTATGGAGCCGGCGCTTCTCTATCGGTACCATTACCAATCGTACGAACCGCACAGGCCGACCGAGCCGTGATGCGCAGCCAAGCCGAGCTTGCAGACCATGAGCTTGCGCTGGCGCAGCGAGATTGAACGCGAAGCCGCAGCCGCCTATCGAGCGCTGACCCATTTGCTTCGTGAGCTCTCGATGATTGAGGAAAGCGCGATTCCTGCTGCCGAGCAGAATCTTGCGCTGTCGGAACGCCTGCTTGCCTCAGGTGCAAGCGACGTCTTTCGCGTTCTCTTGGCGCGTAACGATTTGTACACGCAGCGCGAGCATCGCATCGACCTGATGCGTCGCGCGTGGCGTGCGTATGCCGAGCTTGATCACGCGGTAGGAGGTCTGAACCAATGAAGGGCATGAGGCTCTGGGCGCTTGTCGTGGGCGCGGCGTCGCTCGGTTTTGTTGCGGGCTATTTCGTTGCGCCACGAGGTGAGAACGCCCCGGCAACCACCGCTCGTCCTGCCCAGGTGGCGCCATCTGCTCTTCGCGTCAATCTCGACCCGGAGGAGGCGCGTCGCGCACATATCGTTGTCGCCGCGGCGCGTCGCATCAATCTCCTGCCGTCGATCGATCTGCTCGGTTCGGTGGATTTCGATGCGCAGAGTGTTGCCGACGTTGGTAGCCGCGTTTCAGGTCGGTTGACCTCAGTCATGGTGCAGCTTGGCGAAGAAGTGCACGTGGGTCAGGCGATTGCGCAAATCGAAGGTCCAGAGATTGGGGACGCCATTGCTGACATGCTGGGCGCTCGTGCCCGCTTCACAGCGGCCACGTCGAACGCTGCGCGCGAGCAGGCGCTTGGCGCCGAGCATCTAACCAACGCAAGCTCGGTGGAGCAATCACGTGCGCATGCGATTGCCCTTCAAGCCGAAGCTCGGGGCGCCGAGCAACGCCTCCTCGCGGTGGGCTTGAGCCACGGAGAAATCGAAGCACTCGCAAGCGGCCGTGGCATACGGCAGATCACACTGCGATCGCCGCTCGAAGGCGAAGTCGTCATGCGCAACGGCTATATGGGGCAAGTCGTAGATCCAACGCACGTTGTGGTTCGTGTCGCCGACCTCGACACGGTGTGGGTCATGCTCGATGTATACGAACGCGATCTTTCGCGGGTTCGCGTCGGAGACGTCGCAGAGATTCGGTCCGAATCGCATGCCGATCGCGTCTTTAGTGGGCGCGTGGGTCATGTGGAGTCCACCGTCGATGTGCGCACCCGTACGGCGCGCGTCCGCATCGAGGTCGATAACGAAGGTCGTTTACTGCGACCCGGTCAATTCGTGCGCGCGCGCGTGATGACTCACGGCGAATCACGGCAAGCGGTGTGCGTCGTGGCGCGTGCACTCACCCAATTCGATGGTGCCCAATCGCTCTTCGTCGAAGTTGGGCGCAATCACTACGAACTACGCGCCGTTGAAGTAGGCATGCGTGCCGGTGACGACGTGGAAATTGTGCGCGGTCTGGCGGAGAACGACGCGGTAGTGACGGATGGCGTCTTCGCTCTCAAGAGCGAGCTTTTGCGCTGAAGCGAACACAGATGCTCGACTCCATCATTCAGTTTGCGGTGCGTTGGCGATTCCTGGTGATTATCGGGAGCGTCGTGGTGAGCGCAGTGGGCGTGTTGGCACTGAAGCGCCTGCCGATCGACGCGGTGCCGGATGTCACCAACGTACAGGTCCAGGTACTGACCGAGTCCCCAGGGCTGTCCGCAGAGGAAGTTGAGCGCTTCGTTACGTTCCCAGTTGAGACGGGGCTCAACGGCTTACCCCGTTTGCGAGAGCTGCGCTCGGTTACGCGTCAAGGCCTGAGCGCCGTGACCGTGGTGTTCGACGATGACGTCGACGTTTGGTTTGCGCGCCAGCTGGTGGCCGAGCGTCTGCGTGAAATTGAAAGCGACATTCCGCCAGACTTCGGGCGGCCACAACTTGCTCCCGTGTCTACCGGCCTGGGCGAAATCTACCAGTTCGTTTTGCGCAGCGATCGGCGCTCTGCGATGGAGTTGCGCACGCTGCTCACGTGGGAGCTTGGGCCAGCGTTGCGGCAAGTGCCCGGCGTTATCGAGGTGAACTCCTTCGGGGGCGCCGCCAAAGAGTACCAAGTCATCATCGACCCGCGGGCTCTCTCCTCATTTCGTATCACCCTGCCGCAGGTCCTCGATGCGCTTGCCAGCAGCAACTCGAACGTGGGCGGCGGATACGTGGAACGGGGGCCGGAACAATTGGTGATCCGCGGCGAAGGCCAGCTTCGCACGACCGATGATATTGCCGATGTCGTTGTGGCTACTGACTCCGATGGCACGCCGATCCAAATTCGGCGTCTCGGCACCGTGCAGATCGGCGCGACCCTTCCGCAGGGTGTGGTAACGCGCGACGGGGAGGGCGAAGCTGTCACGGGCATCATCATGATGCTGCTTGGTCAGAATTCGCGTGAGGTGGTGCATCGCGTACACGCCAAGATTGAAGAGTTACGCGCAACTCTGCCGTCGGACGTCCACCTCGACGTCGTTTACGACCGCGCCGAGTTCATCAATCGCACTCTCGACACCGTCGCGTTCAATCTGGTTAAGGGCGCGCTGCTGGTCGTCTTCGTCATTCTAATTTTTCTGGGCTCTTGGCGTGCAAGTCTCATCGTGGCGCTCGGCATTCCGATTTCAATGCTTATCGCCGTGTTCGGCATGCTGAAGCTCGGTGTGACCGGCAACCTCATGTCGCTCGGTGCCATCGATTTTGGTCTCTTAGTCGATGGCCCAATCGTGATGGCGGAGGCCATTATGGCGAAGTTCGCGATGGGGACGTCCGGCCCACATCCGGCCACGTCGGTGCGCCAAGCCATTCAGGGCGTGGCGCGGCCAGTGGTCTTCTCTGTCGGGATCATTCTTTTGGTTTATCTGCCGCTTCTCGCGCTCGAAGGCACGGAAGGAAAGATGTTCAAGCCGATGGCCATCACGATGGCGTTGGCACTCGCGGGCTCACTTATCTTCGCGCTTGTGATGTTCCCCGCTCTTGCGGCGACTTTCCTTAGACCAAAACCCGGAGGTCACGGAAAGATCTGGCACCGCATCGAAAGCGGATACGAACGCTGGGTCACGCTCGCAATCAAGCGTCGCGTCCCATTGCTTCTGGCTGCGATTGCGGCGTTCGTTCTGGTGGTGCCCGTTGCGATGGGGCTCGGTGCGGACTTTGTGCCGCGCATCGACGAGGGCGACTTCATCATCGCGATCCGGCGCATACCGAGCATCGGGCTGGCGGAAGCACGGCGTCTTGATCTCGAGGTCGAGAAGGTTTTGAAAGAGTTTCCCGAGGTCGACACCGCGTTGGCAATGACAGGGCGCGCCGAAGTTGCGACCGACCCTGTTGGCTTAGACAACACGGATGTCCTCGTTACTTTGCGGCCGCGCGCGCAGTGGCGCACCGCGCATACCAGCGACGATCTCGCAGAGATCATGAAGGAGCGCATCGAGAGGCGCGTGCCGTCAACGTTCGTCTCCGTATCGCAACCCATTGAGGACCGCACCAACGAGCTGATCGCAGGCTCGCGCGCCGACGTCGCCATCTTACTCTTCGGTGAAGACCTCGCTCGCATGTCCGACATCGCGCGCAACATCGCGCGTGTGGTGCGCCGAGTTGCGGGTACTGGCGACGTACGTGTCGAGCGCGCGCTTGGACTTCCAACTTTGCAGGTTCGTCCCGACCGAGGTCGCATGTCGCGCTATGGCGTTGGTACCGATGCGGTGCTTGCCACCGTGGAAGCCGCCCGAATGGGCAGTCGTGTCGGCGTCGTGTTCGAAGGACAGAAGCGTTTTGATCTGCGCGTGATGCTGCCCCCTTCGTCGAGCGCACTGGAATCCTTCGCTCAACTTCCGGTGGGCATTCACACCGGCGAAATGATTCCTCTTGGACACTTCGCTACCATCACGGAAGAAGAGAGTCCGGTTCAGATCAGTCGTCAGGATTTGCACCGTCGCCTTCGTGTCGAAATCAATATTCGCGGACGCGATCTCGTGAGCTACGTCAACGATGCTCGCGCGCAAGTGGAGTCGCAGGTGGCTCTCCCCGACGGTTACACACTGCGTTGGGGCGGCACGTTCCAGAACCTCGAACGCGCAGCAGGCCGATTGATGGTCGTCGTCCCGATGGCTCTCGTGATCATCTTCGGCATGCTCTTTTTCATGTTTGGCGAAGTTCGGTCGGCGTTGGCTGTATTCTCGGGCGTGCCATTCGCTCTGATCGGCGGCGTCCTCGCGCTTGCAGTACGCGGCATGCCCTTCAGCATTCCGGCGGCGGTCGGTTTCATTGCGCTGTGCGGGATCGCCGTGCTCAACGGGGTGGTCATGGCGAGTGAGACGCGCAAGCAACTCGAGCAGAGCACCGAGTTGGACGGAGCCCTCATCCGAGGCGCCTCGCGTGTCTTGCGTGCGCTCCTTTTGACGTCGATGGTCGCTGCGTTCGGCTTCCTGCCGATGGCATTTGCGACGTCCGCTGGCAGCGAAGTTCAGCAGCCGCTCGCGACTGTCGTCATTGGGGGCGTGCTCTCAAGCACATTGCTTGGCCTCTTCTTGTTGCCGGGTTTGCTGCGCATCTTCCTGCAAAAAGAACAGGCTGACGCGATTCCCGACGTCGTTGAATAGGCGTCACTCGTATGCTTCGAAGGTGAGCGTGCCACGTGTCGCGTCGAGCCTCGCCGCGGCGCCGAAGGGAAGTGGCGCATTGTCGTCGACGTGGCCGCAGGGAAGGCCGCTAACAACAGGGACAGATAGGCTGGAGAGCCGTTCGCGTATCACTTCTTCAACCGTGACTGCGTCAGCGCCGACTTTACTCTCGGTGAAGTGTCCGACCGCGACACCCGCAACGCGCGCGAAGAAGCCGGATTGAAGAAGGCCAGTGAGCATGCGGTCCACGCGATAGGGTCGCTCCCCAATATCTTCGATGAAGACGATCGCGTCGTCGAGTTTGGGCGCGTAGGGTGATCCGACCATGGCGCACAGCACGGAGAGGTTGCCGCCGAAGACCGGGCCGCGCGCTTCGCCGGCAACGATGCACGAAAGATTGGCAAACGGGGGAAGCGCACGCCCTTCAACAGTATCTACCCATCGTTCAAACCGCGCGCTGCCCTCTTCGCCTTGATCGCCCAGCGCACAAATCATGGGCCCGTGAATCGATTGCACACCGGCGCGCTGCCACAATGCGTGCAGAGCTGTTATGTCGCTGAACCCGACGAGTAGCTTTTCGGCATTGCTCACCGCTGCAATGTCGATGGCGGGCAGCAACCGCGTTGCGCCGTAACCACCGCGCGCTGCCACGATCATCTCGACCGATTCGTCAGCAATCACGCGGCGAATCTCATCCAGCCGCCTCGTATCGTCGCCCGCAAAGTATCCCTGTCGCGCGAAGATCGATTCGTCGTATCGAACCTCATAGCGCTTCGAGAGCCGCTCCACGCCGCGCTCAAACGCCGCCCGATCAAACGGACTCGAAGGCGCGATCACCCCGATCACACTACCCTCACGAACCACCCTCGGCCTACGCAATCGCGACGTCATGCAACGCAGAGCTTCGCACCGGCGTAGGCTTAAAGGCAAAAGGCGGCCAACCGCCAAGTGACGATCGGCGCGCCGGCGCGGACTACATTCCGCCGCCGCTGGTTTGTTTGTCGTCTTCGGCGATGGTGGTCGCGCGGATTACGTCGCGGTTCATCATGGCGATGTTGGCGATGCTGATCTGTTTCGGGCAGACGGCTTCGCATTCGCGGTGGTTGCTGCAGGCGCCGAAGCCTTCTTTGTCGTGCTGGGCTATCATGTTGCGAGCGCGGCGCATACGTTCGGGCTGACCCTGCGGCAGGTGGCCGAGGTGAGAGATCTTGGCTGCCGTAAACAACGACGCCGATCCGTTTGGACAAGCTGCCACGCATGCGCCGCAACCGATGCACGCTGCGGCGTCGAATGCGGCGTCGGCATCCTGCTTGGCAATGCGCGTTTCGTTGGCATCGCGGGCGGTCCCGGTGCGGACGGACACGTAGCCGCCTGCTTGAATGATACGGTCGAACGCCGCGCGATCCACGACGAGATCGCGCAGAACCGGAAACGCGCGCGCGCGCCACGGTTCAATGATGAGCTCATCACCGTCCTTAAAGCTGCGCATGTGGAGCTGGCACGTCGTCGTCGCAGCCATGGGGCCGTGCGCGACTCCGTTAATCATCAAACCGCACATGCCGCAGATGCCTTCGCGGCAATCGTGATCAAAGGCGATGGGCGCTTCGCCTTTGTGGATGAGGCGCTCGTTGAGGACGTCCAGCATTTCCAAGAAGGACATGTCGGGGCTGACATCGCTCACATCGTACGTGACGAAAGCGCCTTTTTCTTGAGCGTTCTTCTGACGCCAGACCTGGAGTTTGATGTGCATGGTCTTGCCGCTATTGCCGCTCATTTGTAACTCCGTTGCGAAGGATGCACGTACTCGAAGTCCAACACTTCCTTGTGAAGGATGGGCGTTACGCCAACACCTTTCCACTCCCATGCGCCCACGTATTGAAACTTTTCGTCGTCGCGTGCCGCTTCGCCTTCCGGCGTTTGGTACTCGAGGCGGAAATGACCGCCGCATGATTCTTCGCGGTGTAGAGCGTCGCGACACATCAGCTCGCCAAACTCGAGGAAGTCGGCAACGCGGCCAGCCATCTCGAGGCTTTGATTGAGCTCGTCGCCCGTGCCCACAACTTTCACGCTGTTCCAGAACTCTTCGCGCAACTGCGGAATACGGCGCACAGCTTCTTCCAAGCCTTCCTTTGTGCGCGCCATGCCGCACTTATCCCAGCACAGCTTACCAAGCTCGCGATGGAATGCGTCCGGAGTCTTGCTTGGATTGGGTGCGTTCAAGAGCTTCTGAATGCGCTCGCGCACTTCGCTTTCGGCCTTCTGCGCTTCAGCGTGCGAGCCGTCGACCTTGTCGAGTTTGGTCTGCGCAAGGTAGTTGCCGAGCGTGTAGGGGATGATGAAGTAGCCATCGGCGAGACCTTGCATGAGGGCGCTTGCCCCAAGTCGGTTCGCACCATGATCGGAGAAGTTCGCTTCGCCGATGACGAAGAGACCTGGAATCGTGCTCTGAAGATTGTAGTCCACCCAGAGGCCACCCATTGTGTAGTGGATGGCGGGATAGATACGCATCGGCGTCTCGTACGGATTGTCATCCGTAATGCGCTGATACATCTCGAAGAGGTTTCCGTATCGTTCGGCGATCTTGTCTTTGCCTAGACGTTTGATGGCATCGCCGAAATCCAAATACACGCCAAGCCCACCCGGACCAACGCCGCGCCCCTCGTCACAAACTTCCTTCGCACTACGCGATGCGATGTCGCGCGGCACCAGGTTGCCGAAGCTCGGGTACTTACGCTCGAGATAATAGTCGCGATCCGCTTCGGCGATTTGCGAGGGTGTCTTGCCAACGTCGGCTTTGCTCTTCGGAACCCATACACGACCGTCGTTGCGCAAGGATTCGCTCATGAGCGTGAGCTTTGACTGGTAGTCGCCGCTCACCGGAATGCACGTCGGGTGAATCTGCGTGTAACAAGGATTGGCAAAGAGAGCGCCGCGACGATGGGCGCGCCATGAAGCCATCACGTTGCAGCCCTTGGCGTTCGTCGAAAGATAAAAGACGTTGCCGTAGCCACCGGTGCCAAGAACCACCGCGTCTCCGATATGGGTCTCGATCTTACCAGTGACCATATCGCGCGTGACGATGCCGCGTGCGCGTCCGTCGATGACGATGAGGTCGAGCATCTCGGAGCGCGTGTGCATTTTGACAGTGCCCGCCTCGACTTGGCGCTCGAGCGCTTGATACGCGCCCAGTAAAAGCTGCTGACCCGTTTGACCACGCGCATAGAAGGTGCGCGAGACCTGCGCGCCGCCGAAGCTGCGATTGTCGAGAAGGCCTCCGTACTCGCGGGCAAAGGGAACTCCTTGCGCCACGCACTGATCGATGATGTTCACCGAGATTTGCGCGAGACGATAAACGTTCGACTCACGCGCGCGGAAGTCGCCGCCTTTGACTGTGTCGTAGAAGAGGCGATAGATGCTGTCGCCGTCGTTCTGATAATTTTTCGCGGCGTTGATGCCGCCCTGTGCTGCGATCGAGTGAGCGCGGCGCGGGCTGTCTTGGTAGCAGAAGCATTCGACGTTGTAGCCAAGCTCACCCAGCGTGGCTGCTCCCGCGCCGCCAGCGAGCCCTGAGCCGACCATGATGACTTTGTACTTGCGCTTGTTGGCGGGGTTAACAAGCTTCATGTCGAAGCGATGTTTGTCCCAGCGCTGCTCAATCGGGCCCGTGGGGGCGTTCGACTTGAGCAAAGGGCTGCTCGCTGCTGCTGCGGCGGAAGTAGATGAGGGAGTCGAAGGTCCTTGCATGATCACTCCATCGTCTCGCGACCGAGTTGGTCGTGAGGTCCTGCTGTGGGGTCGTCGGCGCGGACAAGCTCAGCCGAAGGTTTGACGACGCCGGCCATGATGGCGAGGGGAATCGAAATATTGCCGACCACGATGATGCCCGTAACCGCCGCTGCGATGATGCGGCGCAGATTGTTGTAGCGCGGATGATTGATGCCCAGCGATTGCATGAAGCTCCACACGCCGTGAAAGAGATGCGTGCCGAGCAAGAGCTGGCAGAAAATATAGAACGACGCGAGCCACGGAATTTGAAAGCCGTAGACGAGGTTGTCGTACACGTTCGTTTCGCTCATCGTGTAGTTCGGCGTCACGTGCGCGGTGAGATGCGCCAAGTGATAGACGATGAAGGCTGCGATGATTGGACCGCTCCACACCATCGTGCGCGCCGCGTAGTTCGTCGCTTGGTCCTTGCGAGCTTTGTACGCGATGGGTCGAGCTGCCGAGTTTTGCCTCGCGAGCGACATCGAAAAATAGATGTGCAAGGAAATAGCGCCCAGCAAGACCACGCGCGTGCCCCAAAGAAGCGATGCGGTGTGGTGAAGGAACTCGGAGTAAGCGTTAATCTTCTCCGGACCCATGAAGATTTGCAGATTGCCGAGCGTGTGCCCGATCAAGAAGCCGAACATGATCACGCCGGTGATGGCGATGATCACTTTCTTGCCGACGGTGGTCTGATGGAGTGCCAGCGCGTGCATCACGACACCTTCATTGCGTATATAGGTTCTCGAGGGGCAGTTCGGAAGGCAAAATCGCCTTAGAAAAAACGCCTCAAACGTGCGCATTCGTACACGAAACTACCGATTCTCGCAATCTCGTTAGAGCGCATTTATGAGATGCGTTCTAGTGCGGGGGATCGATATAGTCGACGAGCTCGCCGCGAAAGGTGCGCAAGGTCGTGATTGCCCCGTCGCGACCAACGATCGCGTCGCGAAGCACCGGCACTTTGCCGCGTCCGCCCGGTGTATCGACGATGTATTTCGGTAGGGCAATTCCGCTCACACGGCCCTGCAGGCTTTCCATCAGCGACAGTCCCGTCTCAATCGAGGTGCGCAAATGCCCTGTGCCGCGTACAGGATCTGCCTGCAGCAAGTAGTAGGGACGCACGCGCGAACGGACCAAGCCTCGGAAGAGTTGTTCGAGTGTGTTTGCGTTGTCGTTCACGCCGCGCAGAAGTACGGTTTGATTCATTACCGGCAAGCCTGCATCGACGAGACGGGCGCACGCGGCGCGTGACGCTTCAGTCAGCTCTTTCGGATGATTGAAGTGCGTCATAATCCATGTTGAGGGATGGCGGCGCAGCGCGACACAAAGATCGCTCGTGATGCGCTGAGGCAAAGTGACGGGCGTTCGCGTTGCGATGCGGACGTACAACACGCTCTCGATGCGCGAGAGCTCGTCCAAGATGGCCGCGATGCGTTCGGTGCTCATCACGAGCGGATCGCCGCCGGAGACAATCACATCGCATACTTCTGGGTGCGCGCGAAGCCACGCAAACGCTTCGCCGAGCGACTCGAGCGAGCGAACGCCACCACCTGCACCCACCATGCGTGAGCGCGTGCAGAAGCGGCAGTACACACTGCAGCGGTCTGTCGCCAGCAGAAGGACGCGGTCCGGATAGCGCTGCACAAGGTGCGGCGCGACTTCGTGAGCTTCCTCGCCCAAGGGATCGCGCATATCCCCGATGACGTCGATCGCCTCCGCGTCGCTTGGAACGCACTGGCGACGAATGGGGCAGTTCGGATCGCTCTTATCGACTAGCCCTAAATAGTAGGGTGTGATCGACATCGGGAAGCCTTCGCCCAGCGCGCGCTCGACGCCGTTGCGCTCATTTTCTGTGAGCGAAACCGCAGCCTGCAGCGCCGCGAGATCCGTGACGGCGTGCCGTACCTGCCAACGCCAATCATCCGCACCTTCGCGCGACTCTTGAGGCTCCTGGCTATTTACGACTCGAAGAAGGGTCACGTGCTCACGCTCGGGCAGTGCGAAAAAGTGAGGCAACGCCGCGATTCGTAGAATATCATAGCCGCGCTTTTCGCAGTGAGGTTCCTCGGGGCGCAATCATGCGAGTCGAGACGCGCAGTTTAGATTGCGGCAGGGGAGGGGTTATGGACGACAACGGCGGCATCGGACTAGTCGGGGCATTGTGTTCTTTCGTGGTGTACATGGGCATTCTGGCGGTCGTCATCGCGGGGATGTGGAAGGTCTTCGTCAAGGCGGGACGTCCCGGCTGGGCCGCCATCGTTCCCATCTACAACATCATCGTGTTGCTTCAGATCGCCCGTAAGCCCGAGTGGTGGTTTTTGCTCATGCTCATCCCGCTCGTAAACTTCGTGATCATCATTCTGGTCACGCAGGAGATCGCAAAGGCGTTCGGCCAATCGCAAGCGTTTGGTGTCGGACTCGCACTCCTCGGACCAGTTTTCTACCCCATTCTCGGCTTCGGTTCGGCGCAATACTTGTGGGGATCGAGCGCGCAGTACCAACAGCCATTTCAGGGTGGACCGCCGCAGTTCTAAGTCGTGCTTGACTGCATTCGTAGCCCCGTTTCGCTTACGCGAGACGGGGTTTTTCTTTTTGAAACACGACGCGTTGGTACGCGAGTGAGATCACCAGAAGCGTTAGGGCAAGCCCGAGCAGCGAGGCGACGCGATAGAGGTCTTTCAAATTGGGGATGTCATAGAGAAAAACTTTCAAGCTCGTGAGGATCACAAGAACGAGGCTGCCCACGCGCAGGCCCATCGCCTTCTTTCGCATGCCAAAAGCCAGCAGAGCGAGCCCGTAGAGGGCCCATGAGAGCGAACGCGCAAGATCACGCGTTGCGTCGCGTTCTAGTGCGAGCGTGATGAACTGCTCTTTGCCAAAGACGTCGCTGATTGCGAGGTTCATCCATACGAAGAAGGTCACCAAAGCCCCGATGGCGAGCAGGTCCGCTGCCCATGCGCGCGCCTCCGTGTAGAACGACAGTTCGCGCTTGGTGTATCGAGCCACTTCGTAGCGGCGCACGACCAAGCTCGCGACGGCGAGCAGAGCGGTCGGAACCCAGTACGTGTAGGTCAGCCAGCTCAGAACGAACGAGCCGCTTCGCGTGTGGTACTCGAGCAGCAACGGGTTTGCATCGAGACGTATGCAGACTGCGGCGAAAAGCGCTATGGCGGTGTACTTGAGGCCGACATGGTCCAATCGTTTCCAGAAGACGACGAGCGCCATCGCCTCGGCTGCCCACGCGATTGTGATCCACTCGTGAGCGAGTTGTATCGGGATTGCCGCCGTGACCAGCACGAGTGCGCTGGCCGTGTGCCAGACAAAACCCACGTTGCGTCCGGCGGAATCAGCCCGTGCGCTGTACGAGCGCAGCGCCACTGAAGCGGATACCGCTGCAAGGAGCAGCGGCACGAAGCCCTCCGGCCAGGAGGGCCACAGTGCCTCGTACGGAACAAGCGCGAGCGGTAACATCGCGAGTGGAATCATCGCCGCCCAGCGATGGGCGAACGGCTTGTCGCGAAATGGGGAGGCGAGGGTTTGCGGCCAGTGTGCGAGCACGAGGCTTGCGAGTGTGCCGAAGGTGATCGCGGCAAGCTCCCACGCTCTGCCGCCCTTCATCAGAAATGAAATCGGCGTGCAGAAGGCAAGAAAGGCAACGGCGCCAAACCACGCGGAGGACCGAAGCCGTGTCGCGCTCAGCAGCATGAGGGCAAGTGCGCTCGAGATGCTCAGCTCGTAAATCCACGGCTTGCCGAGTCCGTAGTCTTGCAGCAGAAAACCAACGGTGGCTCCCATCGCCACAATGGCCGCTGCGTGCGTGGCGTATCGTTTCTGCCGTTCGTCGCGCAACGCGAGTGACGCCGCGTGCGTTACCACGACGACTGCCAACACCAACACGTACAGGACAAGCGAATGCCCCTGCGTGCTTCTGAGCGCGTCGCTGCGCACCAGGACCAAGATCATCGAAACGCTAGCAGCGACCGCGTGCGCGATCATGATCCACGCTCGGTGCATGAGTACGGCTTGGCGAAGTCCGAGCGCGAATAGAACCGCAAATGCCGCGAGCCAAGGGAGCATCGACGACGATTGCACCGTGATGCACGCGTAGACGAGCGCCGGCCACATGCCCAGACTGGCGGTGTCCGTGGGAAGGGCGCGCTCGATGTCGGACCCGCGCAACGCGTTCAGCTCGAGTGAAACGTGGTGCGCGAGCACAATCGCGAAGGTAGTGGCGAACATTGCCCACAGCGGAGCTGAAGGATTCGCACCGTGCAGCCACCAGACCGTAACCACACCAACGGCGCCGGCGGCCGCTGCCGTCGCGAGCCAGGCTGACTTTTCGCGACGAGCGACAACGATTGCGCCGATGTTCAGAAGCACCAGCAGAATACCGGTTGGAATGAGGCTGAGCTCGAGAGCCGGATTGCTGGCGAAGTACAAAGCGAAGAGAAAAGGCAGCCCGAGCGACGCATACTGCGTGAGTCGATCGATTTCGTTTTTTTCATTCTTCTGCGCAAGGCTGAGTCCGAAGATGAGTGCGAACGCCGCAAGTATCGCGACGCCGAGCACGCTTGCATTCCCGTCCATGCGCTCGAATATCCACAGCGCTTGGTATGCGCTCGTTCCCAGAAGGCCCAGCGCGGAAAGCACGGTCCAGTTCCCCTTGCGCGCGACGTAGAGCAACGCCACGTCGAGGATGCCGAGGTACGCGAAGAGGGCGATGGGACGATCTTCCCCTCTGCTGAGCAAGAGGGGCGTCGCGAATCCACCAATCAAGCCCAATGTGGCTATCGCGAGAGATTTTTGCTTCACCGCGAGCACGCAGCAGAGCGCGGTGACCACGCACATGAGGAGCGTGGCGAGTTGCACGGAGAGGAGGCCGAAGAGGACCGATGCCGACCAAACCGTGAGATAGAGAATCGCGACACCCGCACCGTCGAGCGCGTCCGCGAGATAGCGGTGACGTGTTCGTAGATAGATCTCGGACGCGACGACACAACCGCTGCCGACAACCGCGCCCGTGATCACGCGCATGAGAGGCGTGATAAGGCCGTGGTCGATGGAGTATTTGAAAAAATAGAGCCCGGCGATCACGAGCACAGTCGCGCCGAGCAAAGCGGCGGCGCGGACACCGAGGAAACGCTCAAGAGGTGAGCCCCCTCCCGCGACAGCTGCAGCTTCGGCGGTGGCGGCAGATTGTTGGACAGGTGCGGAAACGGGCACGGACTCGGACACGGACGCGGACTCGGACTCGGGCACCGACACGGACACGGACACGGACACGGGCACGGACTCGGACTCGGGCACGGACTCGGACACGGCCACGGACACGGACTCGGACTCGGGCACGGACTCGGACTCGGACTCGGGCACGGACTCGGGCACGGACTCGGACTCGGACTCGGGCACGGACACGGACACGGGCACCGGTGACGCCACCGCAACCACGCAGTACCGCTCAAGCATCGCGACCCGATCGAGCAACCCGTCGTGCGCTGTGCGTAGCTGCGCGACCATTTGGTAAAGGCGCCCCGCGTCCTCGTGAAGTAGCAACGCCCTCTTGGTCGCTGAGCGGTTGAGCGCCAGCACCACGCTCGCGATCAAAAGTAGAACCAGGGTCCCGAAACACAGCAACATCCCTACGATGGCTTCGTCCATTCGGTTTTTGACCTTCCGGGGAGGCGAACGGTTGGGTCGCCCAAGCGATTCCACGTGCGATGCCCGCCGTGACACGGCCATGACAACGCTTCCTTATAGAGACCAGGCCCTAATCGGATCGGTGTGACAGAGGGCGGGGTAGGGCCGTTTATTGCCTATTCATGAACTTTTCGACCGATCTGCGTATAAGGCGGGCTGTGGTTCGGGGGGATCGAGGAACAGGTACGCGCCATGGTCGACTCCCGCGTTGAACGAAATACCGTGCTGCTGGTCGCCGCGGTTCAGTTCATCAACATCTTGGACTTCATGATGGTCATGCCGCTGGGGCCTGACTTCTCGCGCTCGCTTGGGATTCCGACTTCGCACCTGGGTTATATCGGCGGCGCCTACACGCTATCGGCGGCGCTATCCGGGCTCATCGGCGCATTCTTTCTCGACCGCTTCGATCGTCGCCGCGCGCTCGCGGTCGCGCTCGCTGGCCTAGTCGTGAGCACCGCACTTGGAGGTTTCGCGACCGACTTTGAAACGCTTCTCGCCGCGCGTGTCCTCGCGGGAGCGTTCGGCGGTCCGGCGACGAGCATTTCGCTCGCGATCATCAGCGACGTCATTCCGCCGGAGCGTCGCGGCAAAGCGCTCGGCACTGTGATGATGGCCTTTTCGTTTTCCTCTGTGCTTGGCGTACCAATCGGATTGCGACTCGCGCTGATCGCCGGCTGGCGCACGCCCTTCTTCGCCGTTGCTGCGGCAGGCCTCGTGATAGCCATCATGGCTATCGCGCTATTGCCGTCGATGCGCGGACACATTGTCGCGGGAGCACCGCGCGTGCGCGTCGCCGACTTCGTACAGTTGCTCGAGAATCGCACCGTACTCATTTCCTATCTCATGACCGCATTGGCCATGATGGGCATGTTCATTCTGGTGCCCAATATCGCGGCGTACGTGCAAGGAAACCTTGGCTACCCGCGCAACTACATCGACCTGCTCTACTTCGCCGGTGGCGTGATCAGCCTCTTTACGATGCGCGGGGTGGGCATGCTCGTCGATCGTTTTGGCGCATTTCGCATTGGCGCATTCGGCACGTTTTTTATGAGCACGGTGATTTATGTCGGCTTCATCAACTACGAGCTCGTCGCAGCAGCGTTCGACGCACTAACGCATCCGCTCGTCGCGTTAATCGGAGTGTTCCGGCCGACCGCCGTGGGCGAACTAACCGGCCACTCGGGAGTCCTGCTAGTCTTTGTCGGCTTCATGTTCTCGTCCGCGTTTCGAAACGTCTCCTACAACACGCTCACGACACGGGTACCCGGCCCACGCGAGCGCGCTCGCTTCATGAGCTTGCAAAGCTCGGTGCAACACGCCTCATCCGCGTTCGGCGCGTTCCTATCCTCGCGCATACTTTCCGAGGGCCCCAACCACTCCCTCATCGGCATATACACCGTCGCATTCATCTCCATCGGCCTCTGCCTCAGCGTCCCCCCCTTACTCTACGTCGTAGAAAAACGCGTCCTTCTGGGGACACGCTCCCCCTCCGCGATCGCTTGAATTTCAACCACTTGCAGAGCAACTCTGGCCGCGCAAACTTGATACGTTCCTAGTCGCCGCACCTAGCGACGCGTACGCACGATAACCGCGCATGTCTCGACCCACGCGCGCTCAATCAACCGTCCCCTCCGCTCCGCACCACATCATCCTGCGCGGCAACAACCGCCGGCGACTCTTTTCGTTCGCAAACGACTACAAGTTCTTCATCCAGCAGCTTGCGCACATGCAGGCGCGCTTCAACATCGAGCTCAACGCGGGCTGCCTGATGGCGAACCACGTGCATTTGTTGGCGACTCCGCGAGACGTGGCGCAATTCTCAGGATTCATCAAAGGTGTGGCGCAGCGATACGCGCAATACCGCAATCAGAAGTGGGGAGGCACCGGCAAGTTGTTCGAGTCGCGGTTCATAGCCCTGCCGATCAAGAGCGAAGCGCACCTTGCGATCGTGATGGCGTATGTCGAGTTGAATCCGGTGCGGGCGGGCGTCGTGCAGGACCCGCGAGCGTATCGCTGGTCGACGCATCGCATCCATGCTGAGCCGAGTACAGGGGCGTTGAGTGATATGACCGCGGTAACCTGGTCGCCTAATTTCTGGTACGCGCGCTTGGGAAGCGAATCGGCAGCCCGTGCGCGCGAGTACGCAGCCTTCGTGGACTACTGCCTCGCACGCGACCGCGCCGAGTTCGAGGCGGACGCATTGCAACGCGCGGTCATCGTCGACGACGATCCGCGAATCGTGCGCCGCCCAAACGGTTCGCGCGTGGCCGGCGCGCCCCGCGAGAACGTATCAAGTTTGCGCGGCCAAACTCGATTTGTAACCGGCCGTTAATGCGCGCCAATTTCGGGGGGAGCGTGTCCCCCCGTTATTTGAGCATGGCGCGGAGGAGGTCGCGTTGGAGGCGGAGGGGTTCGGGCATGGTGGGGCCGATGAGGTCGAAGAACTCTTGTTGGTTGTCGAGCTCAGTCTTCCATTCATCGACGTTGATGTCGGTGGCCTTCTTGAAGGTCTCGGCTGTGATGTCGAGGCCGCTGAGATCGATGTCGCCTTCGCGCGGCACCCAACCCACCGCGGTTTCGCGTCCGCCGATGCGCACGAAGGCGCGGTCGACGATCCATTTCAACACGCGCATGTTCTCGCCGTAGCCTGGCCACAAGAACTTGCCGTCTTCATCTTTGCGGAACCAGTTGACCAAAAAGATCTTGGGCGGGTAGGTGATCTTGTGGCGCATCGAGAGCCAGTGCGCAAAGTAGTCGCCCATGTTGTAGCCACAGAAGGGAAGCATCGCCATAGGATCGCGGCGAAGCACGCCAACCTTGCCGGTCGCTGCTGCGGTGGTCTCGGAGCCCAGCATCGCGCCGAGGTAGACGCCGTGCGCCCAGTTGAAGCTCTGTAGCACGAGCGGGATCGTGGTCGCGCGCCGACCGCCAAAGATGATCGCCGAAATCGGCACGCCGTTCGGGTTGTCGGACTCGCGGCTGATGGACGGGTTGTTGGTCGCTGGTGCAGTGAAGCGGCTGTTCGGGTGAGCGGCCTTCTCGGTCGAGCCCTTCTTCCACGGACGACCTTGCCAGTCGGTGAGCTCCTCGGGAACTTCGCCGTCCATCTCTTCCCACCACACGTCGTTGTCTTTGGTGAGTGCGACGTTCGTGAAGAGCGAATCCTTCTCCATCGTCTTCATCGCGTTGGGGTTGGACTTGTGGTTCGTTCCGGGAGCGACGCCAAAGTAACCGTTCTCAGGATTCACCGCCCACAGACGGCCGTCGCTGCCGACGCGCATCCATGCGATGTCGTCGCCAACAGTCCAGATGCGCCAACCTTCAAAGCGGCGCGGTGGAATCATCATCGCGAAGTTGGTCTTACCGCATGCGCTCGGAAACGCCGCCGCGACGTACGAGATCTGTCCGTCGGGACTCTCGATGCCGAGGATGAGCATATGCTCGGCAAGCCAACCCTCTTTTTTTCCAAGGTAGCTGCCGATGCGCAAAGCAAGGCACTTCTTACCAAGCAGTACGTTGCCGCCGTAGCCCGAACCGCAGGACCAAATCGTATTGTCCTCGGGGAAGTGGCAGATGAAGCGCTTGTTCGGATCGAGATCCAACGTCGAGTGCAGCCCGCGATTGAAGTCGTTGCTCTCGCCAAGCATGTCCCACGCCACCTGGCCCATGCGCGTCATGATGCGCATGTTGAGAACAACGTAAACGCTGTCGGTGATCTCAACGCCAACTTTTGAGAAGGGCGAACCGATCGGACCCATGATGTACGGAACGACGTACATCGTCTTGCCCTTCATCGAACCTTCGAACAGCTTTGCGAGCTTGTCGTACGCTTCCTTGGGCGCCATCCAGTTGTTGGTGGGGCCAGCTTCTTCCTTCGTCGGTGTGCAGATGAAGGTGAGATGCTCGACACGGGCGACGTCATTGGGGTTCGAACGACTGAGGTAGCAACCGGGGCGCTTCTCCGGATTGAGGGGGTGAAGCACGCCCGTGGACACGGCCAGCTCCGTCAAACGCTTCTTCTCTTCGCGCGAGCCGTCGCACCAAACGATGCTGTCGGGCTGAGTCATCTTCGCGATTTGCGCGACCCACTGTTCGGCGTGCTTGTTGGGAGCGGACGGGGGGGGCGGCGTTGTGTTCGGACGAAGTGCAGTCATTGCTTCGGAGTCCTCATTGAGCGAACTGGCGCAGTCATTCGCGTCAGGCGGGGAGCAGAGTGTAGCGCCCCGGGGGCAGCGACAAAAGGGTTGCGTTTGATTTCTAGGGCACTCCTGCGCGGCCGGCAATTCCGATTTTGCTGCGGTTTCTCTCGATTGTGCGCGCCAGCCGACCGCCCGCCGGCGCTCGAGCCTCTGCGCGCTAACTCCCAGCGAGCGCTAGAGAGCTTTGACCATCGCAGTTTCGAGCAGCAGTTTGCCTTTGGCCAAGGCGGAGTCGCGATCCAGCAAGAATAGATGTTCCTGATTCTTCAGGCGGCCGACCGCGCCGACTTTCTCGCCGCTTGGATTGTAGATGCCGATGCGCGCGCCGACGTAGCGCTTGAAATCCAACGCGACCGAATGAACACGGCCGCGCGCTTCGAGCAGCGTCACCATGTCCTCGGGCGCGATGTAGCCCTCGTTGCTAAACGAGACGATGAGGAAGCGTGCATTGAGTGCATCGAGCACCTCGCCGAGCGCAGCATGAATCTTCTTCTTCGAATTGAACTCGCTCTTGTGCTCGCGCACGTCGGTTCGCTTTTGTGCGATGCCGTAGACCTCGGGCTTGTCCCACTGCACGAGTGATTCCCACACGTGGTAGTTGCCTCGATAGCTGTGTTGATTGTAGGGCGGGTCGAGATACGCCAAATCAACGGACCCCACTTCGACTGCCGCGTCTTTCGCGTCCATGCAGAGCGCGCGGCCTTGGCCGTTGACGAGATCGGGGACGCGAAGCTCTAGATCGTTGCTCGAACGAGCGGCCCAGCTTTTCAAGTAGGCCATCTGCACTCCCACGGTCGAATCAACGCGGTCGGCCGCTTCCATCAAGGAAACCAGGAGAACCGCGCGCAACTCGGGCGAGAGCGAAAGCTTTTCAATGTGCTCGCGCATCGCATCGATGCGTTCGCCGTTCTTCGGCTGAAAGTAGCGCGCTCCTTCGCAGTACGTAGCAGTGAACCAACCAGCTTTCGGCTTCACCCGCCGAAGCTCCTCGATCAGCTTGGTTGCGTCCTTCAAAACCTTTGCGCGATCAGCTGCGACGTAGCAGAGCGCAAGCGTGTGCGCGTACGTGTTGTGGTCGTTCGCGGTGACGGAATAACCTCGGCCCTTGAGCGCGTGCCCCACACGGGAGGTGCCGCTAAACACGTCGAAGCAAGTTTTGATGCGCGGAAGCGCGTCGACGAGCGCGACGATCTGCGGGATGAGCACACGCTTTGAGCCGAGGTATTTGATCACGTCCGGACTGCGTTCACGTCACTGAGCGGGAACAGCTGCGGCGTCTGACGGCGCGCCGGTGTTAGGCGTCTGACTGGGCGTTTGTGTCGCGTCGGGGTTTGCCGCGCCGCAGGTGTTTGCGCCGCCGCACGATGACTCTGCGCCACTCGTTGTCGTGGACGTGGCGGGCGTGGCTGCAGGCGCTTCAGCGGAACCGCCGCACGCTGTTGCGGACGCGCCGAGAGCAATAGTTGCCAACGTAATGAGTCGGGTCTTGAGTGTGCTGTTCATGGTTCCTCCAGAAGGGCTCGCACACTAACATTAAGTGCCGGGCCGCACCGTGTAGGAAATCGACGGCGACGCTCCCGCTGTGTGATCCATTGCGATGAGTAAGGTTTGACCCACCGGTTGAAAGTTCTGGTACGTCGTGCAGCTCTTGGGCGAAAGCGTCACCGTTCGAGGCGAGTCCAGAGTGATGACAACGGTGTGCCCAAAACGCGTGATGACGATCGATGTCACGTTGTTCACAGCAACATTGATTGTCGGCGTCACCGATGTGCCGCTCTGCATCAGCATCACCGTCATCAGCGCCAACGCCACGCTCGAGTTGTCGGCGGGCAATGCTCAGAGCTCTCCCCGGCAGGCCGCTGGCTATAGCCGTGATCAAAGATCGGAAGTACTTCGTAAAGCTCAGTGACGCCACTCGGAAGTGCGCCGAGCGTCGTCGTGATCCGCACGCCATCACTCGCCGCAGCCATACCAACCTCGAACGTTCGTGCGTAGCTCAGCGCTGCGGTGAGGACGTTACCCGGGTCCGATTGATTCGAGTTGAGATTCCCGGAGACGCTCACCATCGCCGTGCCGGAACTGACCGTGTTGGTGTGAGTCACGGACGGCAAGCGCGCCGAGCTAAACGGCTGACCGTCTTTGACGCCCACGACCGCGTGCGCGAGGTGATTGCGAAAGCCGTCCCAGCCGTTGCTGCCCGACCAGCTATTGGGCTTTGGGTTCTGACCGCCACGCGACCAGCCTAGAATCGCCGAGCCACCCTCCGCCGTCCAAAACGCTGAGAGCTCGCCGCCACCGAATCCGTGCGGCTCAGCGTCACCGCTTACGTTCCCGGTGTGAATAATGAGCCCCGCGTTTCCGATTTTCGCACTCACGAAATCTTCGCCAATTTGCTCGATGAAATTACCACTGCGCGCGAAGGGCGGGAGGCGACGCGGGTCTGTCGGTGCTGCAATGAGCTCGGCAAGCCGGTCGTACCACTCCGCGCGGTATTGCACGAAGTTCGACATGCCGTAGCTGTAGTGGTCGGTGGCATCCCAGCCTTGGTTGGCGGCGTCAAAGCTCATGGTTGCAGAAGCAGTAATCCCATCGAACCAGTTTGCGAGGTCGGTGCGCATCTCGGCCTGCGTTGGCCAGGTCGTAGCCGTGCCCTGGACGCTGGTAAAAAGCGCGTAGAGGCCGTCGTCCCCAAATTCGAAGTTGGGGAGTTGTTCGCGCGGATACGAGAACGAATACGACGACGGGTCGGCTGTCGCAGGTGAGAAGTGACTCGGCCCGTAGAGTTGGCCACCGGGCTCTGGCAGTGACGTGTACGCGATCGTATGAAGCAGCCGCTCGACGTTGGCTCGCACCTCAGGCCATCCCGACGCAATCGCCGCTTCGCGGATTGCGATGAGAGTGGTGCCCTCGTACTGCGCGTCGTAACAGCCGTCGCAGTTGAAGTGATTCCAATAGCCGCCTGCGGGACTCGCGTTGTCTTCAATAAGATCTGCCGCCGCGAGATGGGCGATCTCGATCGCCTCCGCATCGCCCAGAGATTGGCCCATGTACGCGAGTCCGCGGATACCCATCGCCACCATGTCGCCATTCGGATCGGAGCCCCAAGAAGGAGCGAATGCGCCGGCTTTTTCTAGAAGCGCGCGCGTGCCGACGTCGTAGACAGCCATGGCACATTGCTCAAGGATTGAGCTTTCGAGGAAATGTCCCTGATGCGCGACCAGTCCGACGTAGCCATGATAGGGCAGCGCAGGCCAGATCCAGATATCGCGCCTGCTGTCGCTGATGTAGCGCTTCGCAGTCAGCATCAGGTCGCCCGACGAGAATGCGAAGGCGCGAAGGAACTCGGCTTTCGATCCGTTGAAGCCGTTGCCGGGGAAGGACCAGTGCGAAAGCCACGCGGCGTAATCTGTCGGTACCCCGCCTTTCCAGCCAACCTTCACGCGGGGAGGGGATTGCTCGATTTGTGCGAGCGTGAACTCGGCCGGCATGATTTCGAACGTGTCCGGCAAGCCCGTGTAGGGGAAAGTCGCGCTCGCGCCCGAAAGTGCCCGTGCGGCGAGCCACCAACCGAATTGATCACGGGCGTCGGCGCTTCCTTCAGGTCCGCTTGAGCTATACAGGATTTGTGTCGCCGCAGGCTCGGTAAAGTCTGCGGCGGTTAGCGACGCGAGGTATTCACGGAGCTTCGCTTGCCAGGCAAAGGCGGTTGGCAGGTGGTTCGCGCCGCTGGGCGGGCAGGCGACTTCGACCATCGCGTACTCGCACGCACCGCTCGATGGATTGCACGCGCCGCCGCACGCGCCGCCGAGGGGAGCCATGAACGTCGTACCTGCCGGACAACTCGTAGGAACCGTGGTGACGGGCGGATCGTTGCAAAGCGCGGAAGCCATGTCGCAAACGCCGAGGCCATTGCACGAGAAGACAGCGCAGCCCGTTGACGTGCCGCAGGATGTGCCGGCGGTCGAGGGCGCGTAATTGCAGCGGCCAGACGCGCACGTTGCCGCCTGCATGCAGACAGGCGGGTCGGGACAATCTGATGCGTCCATGCACTCGCCGCCGTCGATCATGACGGGGGGGCCGAGGTCGGTTCCGGGCACATCGAGCCGTGCGCTATCCACGAGTGGCACGCTTCCATCGACTGCCTCGATAGGCCCACCGGATAATTCTCCCACGCATCCGATCTGGCCGATGGTCAGCATCGTGCCTAGGATAAGGAGCGGGGTGCGCGTCTGTCTTGCGAAGATCGGTCTCACGTCTTGACGTTAGCATCGCCCGGCTACAGGCGGTGATCCACTCAGACCGTTTAAGAGGAGCCCTATAATGCGCGTACGCCTGAATAAGCCTGGTCTTGTTGTGATTTCATTCGCCCTGCTCACAGTCGCCTCGGTTGCGTACGCCGCAGCACGTGACTTTGCGGTCACAAATCAAGGCGGCAGCCGTATCCAGTTTGTATCCGACGCGCCGCTCGAGACGATCACGGGCGTTTCATCGAACGTCACCGGCACAGTGCATATCGATCCCGCAAACCTCGCAGGAGCGACGGGACGGGTAGCAGTCCGCGTCGATTCGATCCGCACCGGCATCGATCTTCGAGACGAACACCTTCGCAGCGACACGTGGCTGAACGCTGCACGCTTTCCAGAAGCTGCCTTTGTGCTCACGCGTATTGAAGGCGCAACGTCGCTCTCGCCGAATCAGACCGCGAACGTGACGTTGCACGGCCGATTCACCATTCACGGCGTGACCCGCGAGACCACGGCACAGGCGCAGTTGCGCTACGTCCCGGTGACCGACCAGATGCGCACCAATCACATCACCGGCGACGCGCTGCGCGTGCAAGCGAATTTTCGCATTCGCATGAGCGACTATGGAGTCTCGATTCCGTCCGTCGTGCAGCTCAAGGTTGCCAACGAGCTCGAGGTCAACGTTACGCTTCGCGCTACCGCTCCTTAGAGAGCGGCATGCGCGAATTAACGCGAGCCTAGGATCACGCCGCGCTCGATCATCGACGAAAGTACAGTGCCGAGGCCATCGATGAACTTCTCGTCGGCACTTGTTCCGTCTTCGCGAAGAATGCGTGCAATCGTTTGCTGTGCGGTCTCATCGCCGCTCTTCCAACCCGCTAGCATGCGCGCTGCCATCTGGTTGAGCGTCCAGACCTCGGTGCCGTAATCCGAGTTGCGCCGATGCACGCACACATGGAACGAGCCGCGTCGCGGTTCCGCTACGCTCTCGTCGTTGACGGCGTACTCGAGCGTAAGAAGTCGCGCGCCTGGATCGACCACAGGCACGCGATCGAACTCGAACTCAACCACGTTCGCTGGAACGCGCTCTTGGCCATGCATGCATTCCCAGCGAGCGGCTTCCAGCGCGAGCAAATCGTGCGTATGGGCCGGCACATTTTCGTGCGTGCGCATTTCCCCTGAAGTCCAGCGTGCGAACTCGCCGGCGATGTCGCGCAAATAGCGCGTGCGGGGAGGGTGCGCCGTAAGCCAGTCATTGCCGAGCGTGGTAAAGCGCGTGGCCCCGAGCAATGCTCGCGTGCGTGGGAAAGCGCTTTGCAAAAGCTCGCGCAGCCGCAAGCGAACCATCTCGCGATAGAGGCGCCACCGCGCCGGGTCCGCGCCCAATAAGCGCAAGTCTTCCTCAGCGGGGCTTGCGTCGAAGCAGATGCGTTTGAACGCGCGCTGCAGCTCCCGCACTTCGTCGAATGCAGCGTCACTCATAGTACCTTCACCGACGTCGCGCGCTCGTAGATCTCGGTCAGTCGACGCAGCTCTTCTACGAGCACATCGAGGCTCGGATAGTTCCCATCGCGTTCGAGCAGGACTGGCACTTCGCCAAGGCGCGCAAGTGTGTATTCGAGCAGGCTGAATACATCTTCACAGATCGCCTCCCCGTGCGTGTCGATGCGCAGCCCGTCCGGCTGAATCAAATGGCCCGCGATGTGGATCTGCGCCACGCGCTCTTTCGGAATGCGGTCGAGGTACGCGCGCGGATCAAATCCGAAATTCTTGGCATTGACGTAGATGTTGTTGACGTCCAAGAGCAGCAAAGCGTCCGCCCCATCGAGCACGTCTAGAACGAACGACGCTTCGTCCATTCCGCTCTTTCCTGGTTCGGCGTAGAACGTGATGTTCTCGAGCGCGATCGGCTTCTCGACTGCGTCGCGCAATTCGCGCAGCCGTTGAATCGCGATTCGCGCCGCCGCACGTGTGAGCGGTATCGGGATCAAATCGTGAAACATCACGTCGTCGACGCCGGTCACGCACAAGTGTTCGCTGTGCCAGGGCGTCTCGACCTCGTGCAAGAATTTCTTCAGCGTCTGCACGTATTCGCGCTCGAAAGGTGACACTGAGCCCAGGCCCAAGGTCAGGCCGTGCGTCACAACCGGCCAATGTTCACGTGCTCGCCCCAGCACATGGGGAAAACGGCCTCCGCGCTCGACGTAGTTCTCAGGATGCACTTCCACCCACGAGATCTCTTTCGGCAAACGTTCAAGCAACGCGTCCGCGATAGGCTGCCGCAAGCCTAGGCCAATGCCTTTCACGTTCGACGACAGCGCACTCATCGCAGCTCCAAAGAAAAGCCCGCAGAGAGCATAGCTCCCTACGGGCCTTTTGTGTGCTTACCTAACTACTTAGTTCACTGCGGCGCGGGCGCGGGCGTCGCTGCTGCGCCGCTGCACGAATGCTCGCCGGTCGTGGCTGCCGCGCCGCTGCACGAATGCTCACCGGTCGCAGCTCCTGCGCCGCTGCATGATGCTTCGCCGCCAGCTGCTGCCGGGGCCGGGGTCGTCTCTGCCGCCGGAGCTTCTGCGCTGCTTCCGCCGCAGCCTACTGCTGTAAGGCCAAGGGCAAGGGTTGCTGCGGTCACGAGCTTCGTCTTAAGGCTGATGTTCATTGTCTGCTCCTGTTTTTCGTCGTAGACGCGAGCGGATCAGGCCGAGCGCGTTTCGACGAGAATGTCTGTTTCTGCCAGCTACTACGGGCCGGGATGCTACCTGGATCACTTCCAGAACGGAAAGAGAGTTGCACGGCGGCCCTCGACGCGCTGCGGCAAAGCGCTACGGCGCTGGGTGCCCGTTCACGCTCTCACCTGCGTCACGCGGGTTTCCTGCCTTTCAGCCTTCACGTGGACCCGCAGGGACGAGGCCCGTTCCGAGATC
Source organism: Sandaracinaceae bacterium (assembly GCA_016712745.1). GTDB lineage: Bacteria > Myxococcota_A > Polyangia > Polyangiales > JADJQN01 > JADJQN01. Next base: position 1,499,874 of record JADJQN010000001.1, on the reverse strand, counting down.
GCCTCTCGAACGCATCTCATAAATCCCTCGGTCGGCTTCCTCGCGGGGCACTTCGCCGTAGCGTCGTTGCGGCTCCTCCAAATACAACCAGTATTCGTCGTCGCCGCGCCTAGCTACGGCTTGGCCGCGCTTCGGAATCCTCGGTAGGGATTTATGAGATGCGTGCTAGTGCAGCGCCGCCGGGTTTGTGGCGTCGACGTCCGGAAACTCAGCGGAGCCGAGCCAGCGATCGCGAAGTTGTGCGAGCACTGGCACGCCGCACGCGGCATCGAGACGCGCGATGATTTCATCGGCTGCGAATACCCGCGACATATCCTGGCGCGTGAAGCCTGCGCGGTGCACGGCTTCGCGCAGACTGCCGCACGCGTTCGGGGCTGCGTGATAGCCGATATCGGCGAGCATCATGATTGCAGCGCCCGCCCAATAGATGCGCCGGTAGGCACGGGTCGTGTGACGGGCGCGCGTTTCATCTGCCAGCGTGCGCCCCGTGCCGGCGTTGCGGGCACGCTCGAATGATGCGGCAAGCGCAGCGCGAACGTCCGCCTCGCTTCGAAGGCCGGCGTGCATGAGCAACGCCTCCTGAAAATAAGTCGCGTAGCCCTCAGAGAACCAGGCGTCCCTCTCGCGGATGAAGGGCAGAGAGAGATGCGTAAGTTCGTGAATCGCAACCCAGTCGGTGCGCAACTCTTCGATGTTTGCGTTTGCAGCGACGAGCAAGATCACCGACGCGCCGCCACCACGATACGCCATACCGAATGGTACCGGTGATTCAGACGACGGCACCTGTACGACAATGATTTGCGCGTGGGCGACTGGAAAGAATCCAGTGAGCTTTCCCGCGACGTCAGCGGCGCTCGTGAGCCATGCGCGAATCAGGTCGTGATCCATTCGAGCCGCGTCTTCCGGAAGCACCACGTCCAGAGTTGTCGTTCCAACCTCGAGCTCCATTCGGTCGAATCGCCCGAAGACCGCAAAACCGTTAAAGCGAAAATCGTGATCCTCGACGCGATAGCCATCATCGTCTTCGGGCCATGGCACGGACACCGCCACGTTCGCCGGAAGCCCGAAGCGAACGCGGTACGGAAAGGGGAAGGGGGTGCGTGGTGCCCGCAAGAAACGTTCGGTTGGAATGAGCAGGGTGTGGCCCAGCATCATCGGATCGCGCTCGAGTGATCCTGTCCGTTCGAGAGTGTTCACTTGATAGTCAGAACAGCGTCCCGCACCTGTGCACATATGCACGTCGATCCGTGAGAGAGCGTCGTTGATGCTCACTTCGTAGCTAAGGGCTGGCGCGCTGTTCGGGAGAACTCCCCCCGACGAGTGGGCGCACGAGCTCGCGACGAAGAAGAAAACACGTGCTGCATAGATGCGGGCCATACGACGCGGCAAAGCTACAGTCTCTTGCGCGCCTTAGAAAGATGCGCGTTGGCTGGCGACGCTACGCGGCCTTTCTGCTACAACGCCGCTCCGGAGGCTCCGAATGCATCCTTGGCACGACGTTGAACTGGGCGATGACGCGCCGTCGATTGTTTCGTCGGTAATCGAAATCCCCAAAGGGTCGAAGCTCAAGTACGAGCTCGACAAGAGAAGCGGTCTAATTCGCGTCGACCGCGTGCTCTTCAGCAGCGTGCACTATCCGGCCAACTACGGTTTCATCCCACAGACTTACTGTGAGGACCGCGACCCGCTCGATGTGCTTGTGCTCGGCCAGGAGCCCGTAGCGCCCTTGTGCATCATGCGAGCGAAGATCATCGGTGTGATGCGCATGCAGGATCAAGGGGAGGCGGACGACAAGCTCATCGCGGTCCATGCCGATGATCCCGAGTACATGCACTACACATCGATCGACCAGCTTGCGCCGCATCGTATGATGGAAGTGCGCCGCTTTTTTGAAGAGTACAAGACGCTGGAGAACAAAAAAGTCGTAGTCGAAGAGTTCTTCAATCGCGAGATCGCTCTGCGGATTCTAAGCGAAGCGATTGCGAGCTATTCGGAAAAACGGCAAGAGCTTCTTAGCCGACGCTGAGTCGCTACGAAGATGGGGCGTCGAGCATTTCGCGCATCTTCGCCGCGAGTACGTCGGGCGTAAATGGCTTCTGCAGGAAGTAGCTGCGATCGTCGGGCGCCTCGCTGCTTGCTGCAATCTGGACTGTGTATCCTGAGATGAAGAGCGCTCGTAGATTCGGAATGACCGAGCGAAGCTCGGTCACCAAGAACGGGCCATTGCCCCGGGGCATGATTACATCGCTCAACACTGCGTCGATGGAGCGCGCTTTCTCCGTGGCTAACGAAAGTGCCTCGGCACTACTGCCCGCGGTCAATACGGTGTACCCCTGCAACTGAAGTGCACGCGCGATGGCGCTACGCACGCGCGCATCGTCTTCGACGACCAGAATGGTTTCGTTGCCGCGAAGGTTCGCCGCGATGGACCTGCCGACACGGACCTCCGAAGGCCTTCCGCTGACGCACGGAAGATAGACACTGAACGTGCTTCCGTGCCCGAGCTCGCTCGTCGCCCAGATATAGCCGCCACTCTGTTTTACAATTCCAAAGCAGGTGGAAAGCCCGAGGCCCGTGCCTTCGCTCACGCCTTTGGTGGTGAAGAAGGGTTCATAGATTCGGCTCATGGTCGCGTCGTCCATTCCGATGCCCTCATCGGCCACGGAAATGACGACGTACTCGCCCGGCGGCATCGCTTGCCGATCCCAACGCCGATTCACGACGGTTTCGTTGTTGGTCTGGAGCGTAAGCTTGCCGCCTTGAGGCATGGCGTCGCGCGCGTTGAGAACGAGGTTCATGACGACCTGCTCGAGCTGGCTCACGTCCGCGCGAACGCAACGCAGCCCGGCCCCCTCGATCACCTCGAACACGATGTCCTCCCGAACAAAGCGCCCTAGCATCTTCTGCAACTCCGAAATCATCGCGTTTACATCGATGACTTTCGGCGCAAGCATCTGCGTGCGACTGAAGGCCAACATCTGGCGCGTCAGCTTCGCTGCGCGGTCAGCTGCCTTGCTGATTTCAGCCATGTCAGCGAGTTTGGGATCGTCCGCGGCCAACCCCTTCATGGCGAAATGCGCGTTCGCCATGACGACGGCGAGCATATTGTTGAAGTCATGCGCGATGCCGCTTGTGAGCTGGCCGATGGCTTCCATCTTCTGAGCCTGGCGCGCATTGACCTCCATCTGATGGCGCGCAGAGATATCGGTGAGCACTCCTTCGAAGTGTTGTTCGCCCTTTTCCTCGTACGTGGAGAAGACGTGGCTGCGGAGCCAGCGCCACTCCCCATCTTTGTGCTGGAAGCGATACTCCAGGTCGAAGAGCGTGCCGTCCGCGAGTAGCTTCTCGACAGCGGTCGCTTCGATGGCGCGATCATGGGGATGGGTATGCGCGGTCCAGAAAGCGTTGCCCCCGAGCAACACCTCTTCGGCCGAGTAGCCCAGTATCTTGAGCACGTTCTCTGTAATGCTGATCGGGCCGCTCGCTTTGCGCGTCCACAGGATATCCGGGATGCGTTCGATGGTAAGGCGCTGCTTGCGCTCGGCCGCCTCGAGCGCGCGCCGAGTCTCGAGCTGAGCTGTGATGTCGCGCCCGATAGCCAGCACGAGCGAGACGCCATCGATGTCCACGATGCTCGTCGAGAACTCGACCTGCAGTACCGAACCACTCGAGGTGGGAATGGCAATGATCCGGCGCTCAGGCTGGTTGCGTTCGGGGTGGCCCGCGTCTTCGGCCGCCCGCACTTGCAGGTCTTGAAAGGCTTGCTCGTTCTCGTCGAAAAGCTCCGCCCATCGCTGATTGATGTCCACGACGACGCCTTCGCGCGTGAGCAAGCAGACAATATCGACTGCATTGTCGAAGAGAGCGCGGTAGCGATCCTTCGATTCACGTGCCTTCGCAAGCAGTCGCACGAGCTGGTTGGCATTGGCGCGCAGATGCTCCTCGTACATCGCCGCCGCGGCCACGGAGGCAGGCACTTCGGAACGCTTGCCGATGGTCTGCTTGAGCATCGACAACTCGTCGGTGAAGTTGCGAGTTCTTTTTATGAGCGCGGCTGCTCCGACGTCGTTCGCAAGAGCTTGGTCGGAGTCTTCATGAACGTGATCACTCACGAGGATCACCGGAATGCTCGCGATCGATGCGTGCTCGCGTACGCGTCGGCAGAACCCGAACCCGTCGATATCGCCCATCACGACGTCGCAAACGATGGCGTCCGGCCGGAAGAGCTTTGTCTTCATCAAGGCTTCTTCCGCGCCGCTTGCCGTTTCCACGAAATGCCCGGCGTGCTGAATGCGGGCGCTGCAGAAAGTGAGACGGACGGGGTCCTGGTCGACCAGGAGAATCGTTGTGCTTGCTTGCGGTTCGGTGTGAGAGCCAGCGAGAGAAGTGGTCATGGAAAGATTTTCGGCATGATCAGTAACAGTTCGCCGGCAATTACGCGAACGGCGCTCCAGCCAGCAGTCGAGCGGAGCTCAGCTCTCGAGCAAACGGCGCGCCACGACGTGCGCTTGGATCTCGTTCGCGCCCTCGAAGATGCTGAGCACCCGGGCGTCGACGAGCAGGCGCGACGCCGTGTATTCCTCTGCGAATCCATTGCCGCCGTGGATCTGCACGTTCGCGTCCGCGCACTCCCACGCGGCTCGAGTTGCGAGAAGCTTCGCCATGCCAGCTTCCAGGTCGCAGCGCTTGTCGGAGTCCTTCATGCGCGCCGCGAAGTAGCTAATCTGGCGAGCTGCTTGCGTGAGAACAATCATGCGCCCGAGTTTTCGTTGGACGCGCCCAAACTCGGCAATGGGCTTTGAGAACTGTATTCGCTCATGCGCGTAGCGAAACGCGTCGTCGAGCGCCGCTTGCGCGAGCCCGACGCCACGCGCCGCCGTTTGAATGCGGGCGCTCTCGAACGTGCGCATGAGTTGCTTGAAGCCTTGTCCCTCCGCACCACCAAGGAGGGCATCCGGCGCGACGCGAAAGCCGTCAAACGAAAGCTCGTACTCCTTCATGCCGCGGTAGCCCAGTACTTTGATCTCGGTTCCGGTCAAGCCTTCGTCGACAAACTCCGGTGTGCCGGGCTCGCCGCTCTGTCGTGTTTTCTCGGCAAGGAACATCGAGAGGCCGCCGTAGCCCGAGTCACCCTGATTGGTGCGCGCGAGCAGCGTCATCAAATCCGCGCGGACTGCGTGCGTGATCCAGGTCTTCTGGCCGCTCACGGCGTACGAACCGTCGCTCTGCTTTTCGGCGCGGGTCACGATGTGCGCGAGATCGGATCCGAAGTTGGGCTCTGTGAAGACAGCGGTCGGCAAGACTTCGCCTGCCGCGATTTTGGGCAACCACTTCTTTCTCTGTTCGGCCGTGCCGCCACCAAGAATGAGCTCCGCAGCAATTTCGGCGCGAGTGCCTAACGATCCCACGCCAATGTAGCCGCGCGAAAGTTCTTCAGTCACGACGCACATCGCGACTTTGCCGAGGCCGAGGCCTCCATACTCTTCGGGGATCGTCAGACCAAAGACGCCGAGCTCGCTCATCTTCTCCACGAGATCAATGGGGATGAGAACGTCTTTGCGATGAATGTCCTGTGCGCGCGGAATGACTTCCGCATCGGCGAAACGCGCGAACTGTTTGCGAATGTCCGATAGGACTTCGTCATCGAGCGCGAAGTCCCCAAATCCCTCGTCGCGTGCCGCCACCGCGATCGCTTGGTACGCGGCAGCAGAGCCGTGTTCGTCGCAGAAGTTGCGCACTTCAGCCCGGCCCAGCGTCGCTGCGATGTCGGCGTCCGTAATGCCAAGTTCTATGAGGCCGACTGTTTCGCAAGTGCCGAGCGTGATGCTGCCTTGGGTATTGCGGGCAAGCTCGGCGATATACGCAGCGGCAATGCGTTTCTCCTGCGCTCCGCCGCTCCGTTGCGCCCATTCGGAGAGCTGCTTCGCCGCCATGACCTCCGTTGCGAGGTACGCCACGCCGTGGGCTGCGACCTGGTGTTCATCGAGCTTCGTTGCCGAAATCTTCTCGTCTTCGAACACGCGCGCGCGCATATGCGAAAGGGCGCGGGCGTACAAATCTTCGAGGGCTGCGATGGTGCGTTCCATCAGCGAGCACCCATCACGGCCAACGTCTCGGCGGTGTTGCGAAGTCCCGCGCGCGGCGCGCCAACGAGACATGCGACAGTCCCATGAAGCTCATTGCGCGCCATCTTCTCGTGGGCCTCGGGGATCTCCGCGTAGCTGAACGTGTTGGTGAGTACGGGGGTGATGCGCTTCTGCTGAATCATCTTGTTGGCTGTGGCGCATTCGCCAGCATGCGCGAAGTGAGATCCAATGATGGATTTTTGATGCATCCAGAGGTGGCGCACGTCGAAGTTGAGCTCGAAGCCCGTGGTCGCGCCGCAGATCACGATGCGCCCAAAGCGGTTGGCCAAGAACACGCTCGCCGGGAACGTCGATTGACCAACATGCTCGAAGACAATGTCCGGACCTTTCTTCTCGCCGATGATCTCCCAAATCTTCTGGCCGAAGGCTTTGGTGTCCTTCAGGCGCAGCGCCTTTTGCTCTTCGGTTTCATTAGGCTTGTAGGGCAGGTTGGGGAATTGACGCCGATCGATGGCGCCCACAGCCCCGAGCGATTTCGCGAACTCGATCTTGTCTTCGTTCGAGACAACCGCGATCGCGCGCGCGCCCATGAGTTTGCAAATCTGCAGCGCGAACACGCCTAGGCCTCCGGCGCCGCCCCAGACCAACACGTCATCGCCCGCTTTCATCTCGGCACGATTCACCAGCATGCGCCACGCGGTAAAACAGGTGAGCGCGTAGCTGCCTGCTTCTTCCCACGTCAGATGCGTGGGCTTCGGCAAACACTGCTGCGCTTGAACGCGCGTGTATTGTGCGAACGATCCATCCGGCGTTTCGTAACCCCAGATCTTCTGCTGGCGACACGCCATGGGCTCGCCGCCATTGCAGAACACGCACTGCCCGCAGGTGATGTTGCAGTGGATGATTACTTCATCTCCCACCTTCACATTCTGAACGCCGACGCCAACCTTCCAGACGATGCCGGAAGCATCCGAGCCAGGCACATGGAAAGGATCCTTGTGCATATCGAAGACGCTGACGGGCTTGCCGCGACCGGCCCACACGCCGTTGTAGTTGACGCCTGCGGCCATCACCTGCACGAGCACTTCGCCTGGGCGAACTTCCGGAATTGGAAGCTCTTCGCTCACGAACGATTTGGTCGGGTCGCCTTCGCGCTCGCGTCGAATCGCATAGCCATGCATGCGTTCGGGCAATACTCCTAGCTCGGGCATGGACCCTACGGGTACGATGGCGGGGGCGGTACGAACTTTCGTTTCAGACATGGCAGGCCTCGACATAAGAGTGGTCACAGGTACGCTCGGGAGAACAGGGCGACGAAAGGCTTAGAACGTGAGCGAGCGAAAAAAAGACCGACCGTGGATCATGCGTACCTACGCAGGCCACAGCTCGGCGAAAGCGAGCAACGAGCTCTTTCGAAAAAACCTCGAGAAAGGGCAGACCGGCTTGTCGGTCGCGTTCGATTTGCCCACGCAGACCGGCTACGACCCCGATCACGTCTTGGCGCGCGGAGAGGTTGGCAAAGTCGGCGTTCCGATTTCGCACATTGGCGACATGCGCACGCTGCTCGATCAGATCCCGCAAGACCGCATGAATACGTCGATGACGATCAACGCAACGGCGCCCTGGCTCTTGGCGCTCTACGTCGCCGTTGCAGAAGAGCAAGGCATCGACACCAAAGCGCTCTCGGGCACAACTCAGAACGACGTCGTCAAAGAGTACCTCTCTCGCGGCACGTACATTTTCCCGCCCGCCGCTTCTCTGCGGCTTACGAGCGACGTGATCACCTACACCGTGCGTGAAATCCCCAAGTGGAACCCCATCAACATCTGCAGCTACCACTTGCAGGAGGCGGGGGCCACGCCCACCCAAGAGCTCGCCTACGCGCTCCTCACTGCGATCGCTGTACTCGATACGGTGCGCGACAGCGGCGGCATCTCCAAAGCGGAAATGGACGAGGTCGTTGGTCGCATAAGCTTCTTCGTCAACGCCGGTATTCGCTTTGTCGATGAGCTCTGCAAGATGCGCGCGTTCCTCGTGCTCTGGGACAAGCTCGCACTTGAACGTTACGGCGTGACCAACGCCGAGCATCGACGCTTTCGCTACGGCGTGCAGGTCAACTCCCTCGGGCTCACCGAGCAACAACCCGAGAACAACATCATTCGCATCGTAATCGAGATGCTCGCGGTCACGCTGAGCAAAGACGCGCGCGCGCGCGGTGCAATTGCCGGCGTGGAATGAAGCGCTGGGCCTGCCGCGACCCTGGGACCAGCAATGGAGCTTGCGCGCCCAACAGATTCTCGCGTTCGAGACCGACTTGCTCGAGCACGACGACATCTTCCGCGGCAGTCACGTCATCGAAGCGCGGGTAGGCCAGTTGGTGACTGAAGCCCAAGCGGAAATTGACGACATTGTCTCGCGTGGCGGCGCTGTGGCGGCGGTTGAAAGCGGTCTCGTCAAACAACGGCTGGTGGAGAGTAACGCGAGGCGCCTGCGCGCGATTGAAGCGGGCGAGCAAATCGTGGTGGGTTTGAACGCGTATCGCGAAACGGAACCCTCGCCGCTCACGCGTGATCTCAGCGATACGATTCTTGTGATTGACGCGGCCGTTGAAGAAGAGCGAGCGGCGGCCGTAAGCGAGTGGCGACGAGCGCGCGAGCCCAAAGCCGCCGCGACCGCGCTCGCTTTGCTCGAAGCTGCTGCGCGAAGTGGCGAGAATATCATGCCCTCGTCGATTGCCGCGGCGAAAGCCGGTGTGACTACCGGGGAGTGGGCAAGTGCGCTGCGTAAGGTCTTTGGTGAATATCGCGCTCCGACCGGAGTGGCAGGAGCACGCGTGACTGGCACGACCAACAACACCGAAGAAGTGACGCGCTTGCGCAAGGAGCTTGGACGGCTTGAAAAATTGATCGGTCGTCGCCCGAAGATCTTGGTCGGCAAGCCGGGACTCGATGGTCATTCCAACGGCGCCGAGCAGATTGCGATCAAGGCACGCGACGTCGGATTCGAAGTCGTCTACGAAGGCATTCGCGTCACCCCCGAGCAACTGGTTACGTCGGCTATCGAAGAGGGCGTGCATCTGATCGGTCTTTCGATCCTGAGCGGCTCCCATCTGGAAATCGTGCCCGAGATCGTCACCAAGCTGCGCGAAGCCGGCGTGCGCATCCCAGTCGTCGTGGGCGGCATCATTCCCGAGGCGGACGCTCGCAGCCTGCGCGAGAAGGGGGTTGCGCGGGTCTATACCCCGAAGGACTTCGAGCTCAATGCCATCATGAGCGATTTGGTGAAGCTCGTGGAAGAGGCGCATGGCGTCAGCTGACCTCGGAGCACTTGTCGAACGAATCGGCCGTGGAGAAAAGACGGCTGTCGCTGCGGCGCTGAACCTTGTTGAAGATACGCGTGCGGAAGCGCGCGAAAACGCCGGCGCTTTGCTCGGCCTGCTGCGAGGCAGTGCGCGCAGTCAGGCGAGTCATCGCATCGGTATAACTGGGCCTCCCGGCGTTGGAAAAAGCACGCTTGCCGCAGCTCTCGCCCGCGTGCTTCGTGAGGATAAGAAAACAGTCGGCGTCCTGGCCGTGGATCCCAGCAGCACTCGAAGTGGCGGCGCGCTCCTCGGAGACCGTGCGCGCATGGCATTCGATCCTGCTGACGAGGGACTCTTTGTGCGTTCGGTAGCGACCGGCGGAGAAGTCGGCGGCCTTGCACACTCGGCAGCTGCCATCGTGCGCATCTTCGCCGCCGCGTACGACGTGGTCTTGATCGAAACTACCGGCGTGGGGCAAAACGAAACTGATGTGGCCGATGTCGCCGACACTGTGGTGTTGGTCGTGCAGCCCGGCTCGGGCGACGCGCTGCAGTTCATCAAGGCTGGCGTCATGGAGATACCCGACCTTTGCGTCGTGAACAAAGCCGACGAGAGCGTGCTCGCCCAACGTGCCGCTGCCGACTTGTCCTCTGCGCTGCACGCGATGCGCGGCGCCGGTGTCGATCACGAGGTAAAAGTCTGCCTGACAAGTGCGCTCGCGGGAACGGGCGTGCGCGAACTCGCAACCCTGTTGACCCAGCGCCGCGCAACGCTGCCCGACTCCTCGCTCCGCACGCATCGCGCGCTCGTCGATGTTAGCTGGGCGCTGTCCCTTTTCACGCGTGCTCACGGCTCCCACGGAACCGAAGCGTTGGGAGGCACGGAGGCTTTGCGCGAGGAGGCGGCGGCGCGCGCGGCTGAAGGCGTGTCGGCTCTTCAGATAGCAGCCGAGTGGTCGACGCGATACCTCGACGCTGCGCGGCATCGTTAGCCGAGGCGGTCTCCGGCCGCGGTCGTTCTCGTTTACACATTTACTGGCGAGCCACACGCCTTAGAGGTAGCGAACGCTTACGGAGGCCGTCAAGCGCTGAGTGTCTCTTCCGTTTCGCGCTACGAAACATGGCCTTGCCGGGTGCGCGCCGTTAATTGTAAAAAGAGTTGTAAAGAGGTCAATGGACAACACGAACATGGGATTGCGGCTGCGCGAGTTGCGCGTCGGTCGGGGTCTGCAGCAGGGCGAGGTGGCGCGGCGACTCGGCGTTTCCCCAGCGTATTTGAGCCTCATCGAGAAGGGGAAGCGCGCCTTGCAGTTGCCCCTTCTTTGGAAGGCGCTCGAGCTCTACGGGCTCGGGATGGAAGAATTCATGGCGAGCGTCGGCTAGAGGCGTGTCGATGAAGGCCTTCGTACCCTGGCCGACGAACCCCTGCTGCGTTCGTTGAATCTGACGCGAGACGATCTGCAGAGCCTCAGCTCGGACCCCAAAGTCGTGACGAGCATCACGGCTCTTTTCAACATGTATAAGACGACGCGCACGCAGCTCGATTCGATGCTCGGGTCTTTGGCGCGTGACGATCAGAGTGCGACGGTTGGCGCGACTTCTGACAAGGCGCTGCGCTTCGACCACACCCCCTTCGACGAGGTGATCGATTTTCTGCAATCGAACGGAAACTGGTTTCCTTCGATCGAGGAGAAGGCCGATGCCCTACGTCGTGAGGCCGGCGAAGGCGCGCGCCTCACGAGCCGCGAGCTTGCAGACCTTCTGCGCACACGCTTCGACGTGGAGGTGCGATTGGTGCCTCCATCAGAGCATTCGTCGGTGGTGCGGCGATGGGACGCCGAGGGCTCAGTGCTCACTTTGTCATCGACGATGTTCGAACAACGCTTGCGCTTTCAGCTAGCGCACACACTCGGCTTGCGCATGCTCGATCGCGAAAAACTGCACGAAAAGATTACAGCGGGCTACGCCACGCGTCATTCGGAAACGCCGAAGCTCATCAAAATACACCTCGCAAACTACTTCGCCGGCGCGCTTTTGCTCCCCTACGACGACTTCTTCCGCGAAGTAACCCGCACCCGCTACGACGTCGAAGCGCTCGCTAGCACCTTCGAGTCCTCGTATGAAACGGTCGCCCATCGACTCTGCAATCTCTCTGACCCGAAGAAAAAGGGAATTCCATTTCACTTCTCCCGCGTCGACGTCGCCGGCAATATCAGCAAACGCTATTCCGCTACAGGTATTCACTTTCCCGGCAGCTCGGGGTCGTGTCCGAAATGGGCGGTGAACTTGGCGTTTCTGACGCCGAACGTGATCACGCGTCAGTACAGCGTGTTCCCCGATGGCGCGACGTACTTTTGCTTTGCGAAAGTCGTCACGCAACCTGAGCAGGGCTCATTGGCCCGCGGCACCGTGTACAGCATCGGCCTTGGAACCTATGCCGACAACGCCAAGTACCTTGTCTATGCCGACGACATGCCCTTTGCCGACCCGCGCAAAATGGCGGTGCCTGTCGGAAGCACGTGTCGCTTTTGCGAACGCACCGACTGCAATCAGCGCGCAGCACCGAGCTACAAGTACGCATTTCATGTCGACGAATACACGAAGAAAGACAATTTCTTTTCGCCACTTGTGGAGAGCGATCAAGGCCGACGGGCAGCACTCGCCCCCTTTCGCAAGAAGTGAGCGACTTTTGCGTATAGACGTGTAAGCTCGCCTTGTGACCAGCACGGAAAAAGAAAGCCTTTCGGGAAAGCAACGCCAGTATCTGCGAGGCCTCGCTCATGCGCTCGCGCCCATCGTTCAGATTGGCAAAGACGGGATCACCGAATCGCTAACCGCGGCCGTTGATCGGGCTCTCATCGATCATGAGCTCATCAAAGTACGTGTGCTTGAAAGCTCGCCGGTCGACCGACGCGAATGCGAAGAAGCGCTCGCCGCAGCGCTCGACGCGCATGGGGTTGGAACCATCGGTCGCATCGTCATGCTCTACCGTCGCCACCCCGAAAAACCCAAAATCTCCCTCCCGAAGAAGTAGCCCTTGCAGACTCGGTGTTTTTAACCGCCTTGGCGGTTAATCCCTCCGGCGCGCGATGCCGATGTCTACTCGGCTGGGGGCCGGAGGCGGTAGAGGATCTCGATCGCGCCGCCCTCTTCGGTGTGGCGGGAGACTTCGTCGCAGCAGGTGAGCAGGATCGCTTGCACTGCGATGTTGTCAGCGAACATCGTCGCTCGCCAAAACCGAACGCCGTTTGCCCACGCGTCCTTGTGAAGGGCGTGGGTGATCAATTTGCCGACGCCGCGACCTTGCCACGCATCCACCACCGTGATCGCGTACTCGGATGTGTCAGCGGAATCCTTCTCTTGAATGCTGCGCGCGATGGCAATGCCGCCGTCGGTCGCGTTGTCTGCGGCAGCCCATGCGAGGTGACGCTTGCCGTCGATGTGCGAAAGATACTCGAGATGCGCAGGCTTCAAATGATCGAACGCGTGCAAAAAACGCCGATAGCGCGTTTGCGGCGAGAGCTGATCGAAGCCGCGTTCAAGTTCGCGCGCATCCTCCGGGACGAGCGGCCGCATGCGAATGGATGCGCCGTCTTCGAGCACGTGCTCTTGCGCGGGAAGCCGATCACTCATGGCGAAGCGGCGCGCAACGCGCGCGCAGCGTCCTCAGGTGTCGTCGTGACCACGTCCATGCCGGTCGAAAGCTCAAATCCCGCTCCGCCTGCCCCAAAACGAGGCGCAATCTCAAAATACCAAAATGCGTAGCTTGCACCAAGAGACGCCACCGGCATCAAGCGCAGCAATATGTTCGCCGCGGAATTTTCGGTGGCGCTGCGCAGACGCCTAAGCGTTCGCGACAACAGATCGGTGAGCGCGTCAATGCGCTCAGCACTGAGATTGGAAAACGCCTCGTTGTGAGTGGGCGCGATCCACGTCTCAAACGGTCGATGCGAAGCGTAGGGCACGAATGCCACAAAGGCCGAGGTCGCTTCTATCAAGCGCTCCTTCGCGGCGAGTTCCCTTTCCAGCGCGTACGCCAGCAACGTTTGTTGGTGGAGCGCAAAATGTTGCTCGGCAAGTGCGGTGCGACGCCTAACTTCCGGCGGAACCAGTGTCAGGCCTGCTATCTGCAGGTGGGGATGCGGCTGCGAGCTTCCCGCGCGCCGGCCGCGATTGCGGAAAACCGAAACAGCTTTGCAACCGGGCACGGCTTCGAGCGCACGCACACGGTCGCGAACCACGGAGAGCAGTAGCGCGAGATGCGTGCTCGTGTAGTCCGCAAGGTCACCGTCGTGGTCAGGCGTTTCGATCACGACTTCATGGTTGGGGGCCAGCGGATATTTGTTGCCCACAACCCGCACGTGCCAATCGCTAGCGGAGGGAAGCGCAAGGATCGTCTGTTCCGTTTCGGCTTCGTGCCCTTTGCAAAAGGGGCACCCATTGGCCGGCACGCTCGGCAAAGCGCCGGGTGCACGCGTTACAAGATTGCGCCGATGAGGGGCGAATACCACCTCTTCGTCGGTGAACACATCATGTCGAACCTCGACGTCACTCATCGAGGCGCTCCGTGCTTGCGCAGTTCGCTTTTAACCACTTTGCCCATCGCGTTGCGCGGAAGAGCGTCGACGAAGTGCACGCGACGGGGGCGCTTGTGAGCAGAGATCATGGACGTGGTGTGCTCCACCAGCGCGCTCTCCGTCAAAGCCGAACCTTCACTGTGCAACACAACGTACGCGACAATCCGCTCGCCCAAGTCATCGTCGGCAATGCCCAGCACAGCGCACTCACTCACCAAGGGGTGCTCCAGGATTGCAGCTTCAACTTCGCCCGCGCCGACTTTGTAGCCACCCGTCTTGATGAGGTCCGTCGCTCGTCTGCCAACGATGCGAATAGACCCGCTCGTGTCTACGGTCGCGAGGTCGCCTGTGTAGAAGAACCCCGCGTCGTCCATAACGGAAGCTGTCGCGTCGTCGCGATTCAAATAGCCCGCGAAGACATTGGCACCGCGCACTGCTATCTCGCCTATTGTGCTGTCGTCGCGCACGTCCAGCGCGTTGCGCGCGTCATCCACAAGGCGAAGCTCGATGCCAGGTAGGGGCCGGCCAACGCGACCCGGCCTCGGCGGATCGGACGCGCGCACGCTGCAATTGATCAGTGTTTCGGTGAGGCCGTAGCGCTCAAGTACTCGACGCCCTGTGAGCTCGTAGAGGCGATTGTGATCGCGCACCGGCATGGCCGCCGAGCCCGAGATGAGCATACGCGCGGCGCGCAGCCCATCGCGAACTGTGGGGCTCTTTTCGGTGGCCCCGATCAAACGGTGATACATCGTCGGTACCGCGAAGAGCATCGTACTCTTCCCACCGAGTGCGCGAGCCAAAGCTTCTTCGTCAAAACGCGGAAGGAAATGAAGCGTGCCTCCCCGGCGCAGCGGACCGAACAGACCGAGCACCAACCCATGCACGTGAAAGAGCGGCAGCGCGTGCACCACAGTGTCCTCGCGCGTCCACTCCCACGCGTCGGCTAACGCGTCCAGGTTCGTGGCGGCGTTTGCATAGGTCAGCACCGCACCCTTGGGCGCCCCGGTCGTTCCGGAAGTGTAGAGAATGAGCAGCGGAGCGTCATAACTCGGTTGAAGCGACGTGGCGTCTGCTCGCGTAAGGCCCGTCCGTAGGACGGGGGCGTGTTCGAACGGAAAGGGCAGCGTTGCGCTCTCTGGCACTACCAAGAGCTTCGGGAGAGCGTCGTCGAAGATATGTCGCAGCTCGCGCGCTCCGATGTTTGCGTTAACGGGTACGCTCGTGACGCCGAACTTCGCGTTCGCATAAAGAGCGACAATCGTTTCAACGCAGGGCGCAGTCCAAACGGCAACGCGGTCCCCGCCCACGACAGCGTGGCGGTGCAACATCTCTGCGTACCCGAACGCCAGTTCGTCAAGCTCCCCGTACGTGAGCGTCGCGGCCCCGAAGCGAATCGCTGGTGCGAACGATGACGGCTGGGCATTGAAGAGGGTCACGATGCCTTCTATCGTAGCGAACTATGCGTGTGCATCACATCGCGATTCAAGTCGCCGATTTGGCGGCTATGAGCGCATTTTACCGTGACCTGCTTGGTCTCACGGAAACCAAAGCCGCGCGCGACGGCGTGACCTGGTTCACAGCAGGTGAGATCATCCTCATGCTCGAACCCGTGAACGGCGCCATCCGCGACGAAGTGTTCGCGAGCAGCACACCGGGACTACACGTCGTTTCCTTCGGAATCGACGTGGCGACGCGCGACGCTTGGAAGGAAAAGTTCGCGACGCGCGCGATCCTGCTCGAGCGCGAAACGCCGTACTCACTCTTCATCCGCGATCCCGAGGGCAACCGCATTGGCCTGACGCACTTCCCGGTCGCAGAGACGCCTAATCGATAAGGATGCGAGCGAAGAGGGCGCGGTACTTGTCGGGGATTGTCTTCTTCTGCATCGTGTCCATGTCAACGCACGCCACCGTTATGCGCCCGTTCGCGACCGATTCACCTTTGCGCGATGCGCGATAAACGAACGACGCGGAAGAGTTGCCGATCTTCTCGATGTGCATGGCGACTTCGATCACGTCGCCAAAACGGACAGGCCGTTCGAAGTCAGCTTCGGCGTGCACCGCTGGCCAACCGAGCTTGTCCACATCGAGCACTTCGCGGTAGGGAATTCCTTGGCTCGCGAAGAAGTCTTCGAAAGCCATGTGAAAAAAGTGAAAGAAGCGCGGGAAGTACACGATGCGCGCGTGATCCTCGTCGCTGAAGCGAATGGAGATCTGCGTGGTGAACGGCGTGAACGAGGTCGGCATCGAAGCTCCCCGAGCTTTCAGTGAATACGAATGGGCCCGGTGAAGACGGGTCCAGGCGGTGGGCGGCGACGCCGGGGCGGACGTGTTTCGGTAAACTGCTGATCGAAAATGAAAATGTCATCCGCGTCGGTGAGCGTGAAAATTTCAGCCGGGTTTGCCGGAGAAAGGCGCGGGATCGAGCTCGTATCGAGCGACACGCGAAAGTTCGAATTGGGCGAGAAACGCAGTAGTAGATGCGCTACGCCGCCTGAGTCCGTACGTGTAACTTCTTGGCCCTGCAGCATGACAGGCAGATCGGCGCGCCCACCTGTGCGAATGACGACGGCCGCATAGCGTTCCGTGGGCAGACAGTTGATCGACACTTCGACGCCGCGCGCGTTGTTGTGATTTGCGATCCCGCGAAAGCTCCGCAAGGTCAGGCTAAATGGGTTGGGAAACTCGCGATGCCCGACGGGACAGCGCACGCGATAGGGCACCGACGCGCCCTCGCGCCCGAGCAGATTTGCTTGAAGCTCGCCGTTCGCGTTCGTGCGACCGATTGAATGGCCGGCCACGTTGACCTCGACGCCCGCAAGCTTCACGTCGTCCTCGACTGCTGTAAATGTGACGCGAAAACTTGGTGGCGGAGGGTCTTCGCAGCCCGCCAAAAAGACTAGCGCGAACGCCAGTAGCGAGGTGCGAATCATGGACTTACCTCGCACGGTTCGCCGCGCGCGTTGACGCCATCGAGGCACTGTTCGGCGATACGGCGTCGCAACACCTGCGCAATCTTCGCGTAGGCCGGGTTCGTAGGTTCGGCTAGCGCGAGCGCTTCGTAATGCGTGAGCGCATCCTGCCAGCGACCGGCGATGAGCAAGTCGGCGGCACGCTGCGTTGGCGGATTCGGGACGTTGGGCTGGGCGGGGCGCGGTTGACCCACGACGCCAAGGGCCGATACCGAAACGGGGGGCGCGACGGGAACAACGGCCTCGGCCGTAGGACGCGGCCGAGGAGCCGGCGGCACCTCGGCTGGTTTGAAGGTCGGCAATACGAACGCAATGAGGATGGCGACAACGAGCGCGCTCAAAAGCCACGTGCGGGGCGCGACGGAAAATTTGGGCTCTTGCCCGATCGCGGCAAACTTTGCGGTTAAGTTCGCCATCGCGCGCGACGTTGCATCCGCGTCGGGAGGTGGTGGTGCGGCGAATGGGCTATTGTTCGCGGCGGGCGCGGAAGCGGAAGCACCGGCGTTCGGCGCTGGTGGCGCGGCCGGCGCCAACCCTGGTTGCTGAAACGAACCATGCATCGCACCGGGGGTGTTTACCGGCGGGTGGGCATGCTGCGCGGGTGGCGCAATCTGCGTAGGTGGCGACGAAAAGGGATTCGGTTGGCCAATCGGCGACATTGGCGCGCTTGGCTGAGGCGGCATCATGGGCCGCGGTGGAACGAGTCCCGCGGCGACGCCCGTAATTGGCCGTGCGGCGCCGACCCCGGGGCGCGGAGCTGCTTGGGCGCTTGGCGCACTGAGCGGCGCGCCGAGACGAGTCGACTCGTTCGCCAAGTCGTTTGCGGACAACGGAGTGCTCGACGAAACGATTTTCGTGGCGCTTTCAGCGGGGGGCGTGCTGCGGATGGGAGCAACCGGCGCCTTTGTCGCGTCCCGATCCACCTCGATGGCGCGCGTGGATGCGTTGGCATTGTCGCGGCGTCCAGGGACCACCGCCAAGTCCGATAGGCGTGATGCGCCTGTTTCATACGCGCGGTTGCCAGCGACAGACACGCGCTGGGCAATGGCAGAGGTATTCCCGGAGGGCATCTCGAGTGAGGACTCGCCAATCACCGTGCGATCCGCTTCGAGATCATTCACTTCACCCACGTCGGCGCGCACCGCGGGAAGGCTCCGTTCGACCGGCGCCTCAATCGACATCACGGCTGACCCAAACTCGATCCGCGAGCGGTTGTAGAGCGCTTCCCAATCTTTGAGCGGGTGCCCATCCACGCGAATGTTCGGAGCATCGTTGGAGTTACCAGCCCACAAGCCGCTGCCATCCCAGAAAAGCTCGAAGTGCACCGGAGCGATGCTTGGTCCGCGCACGACCCACGCGCATTTGCTGGAGAAGCCGACAGCGATGCGCGCTTCCTGGATCTCGCCCGTGACTTCCCATACCGCGCCCTTCGAATCCCCGAGGATCAGTCGCGCCCGCGCCCAGGCGCCGCTTGCATGTTTGTCAGAAGGAGATTGGGACATCGTGAGGACTAAGCTTTGGCTGCAATGGCTTTCAACATGCGCTCGGGAAGCTCGTACCCGTGCTCACGCAGGATTTCGGTAGCTTTGGGAAGATTGCCTGTAGGTACGAACCTCGAGAGCACCTTTCCCTTGGCGTCTTTCCCATCATACTCCCGGACATAGAGATCTCGAAGCTGATATCCGCCCTCGGGGTGGTATCCGACGGTTTCGGTGATGTGCGTGACGCATCGTGACCCGTCCTGGAGACGCGAAACCTGCACGATCAAGTCGATAGCGGAGGAAATCTGCGCGCGCAGCGCGAAGAGGGGCAAGCCGACATCGCTCATCAGCGCCATAGTTTCAAGGCGGTTGCAGGTGTCGATGGGGTAGGTCGCGTGAACGGTCGAGAGACAGCCGCCGTGACCAGAGGTCATCGCTTGAATGAGCTCGAGAGCCTCGCCGCTGCGGATTTCACCCACGACGATTCGGTCGGGGCGCATACGCAACGTGGCTTTGAAGAGATCACGGATTGTCACTGCGCCGCGATTGCGTGCATCGGGCGGACGACCTTCGAGCTGCACCACGTGAGGACGCTGCAGCTGCAGCTCGCGCGAGTCCTCGATGATCACAACGCGTTCTTCCAGGCCGATGAACGACGACAAGACGTTGAGCATCGAGGTTTTGCCGGAGCCCGTGCCGCCAGCGACGATGATATTCTGTTTGGAACCAACCATGCCGCGCAACAGATCGGCAGCGTCGGGCGTCATCGAGCCAAAATTCAGAAGTGTCTCGATCGTCAGCGTCTCTTTCGAGAAGCGGCGAATCGCGACTGACGGACCATCTGGCGACGCCGGGGGAAAGACTGCTTCGACGCGCGAGCCATCGGGCAGACGCGCTTCGAGAATTGGCCGCTCTGCATCGACGTGACGCCCAACATACTGAGCGAGGTTTCGCAGTGCAGCGGCGAGCGCGTAGTGTGAATCGAACTTGGCGTCGGTCTTGTAGAGGCGGCCCTTTTTTTCGACGTAGATGTCGAAGGGACCGTTGATCATGACCTCGCTCACCGAGGCATCGTCGAGAAACGGCTTTATCGGTGCGAGAAACGACATCAACGTTTGCTCGAATACTTCTTTCGGGATCAAGGCGTGCCTCCGTCAATCGTCACAGTTGCAGTGGTTTGCGTGGGCGCCGTCGGGCCGAGGACTTGCACTGCGTGACCGGGCACGCTTCCTTCGGCGCGCGCGCTCATACGCGCTCGGGCCTCCTCGGCATGGGCGCCCCGCGGCGCAAGCTGTACATAGCGAGCAAAATGCGTGCGTGCACCTTCGGCGTCCTGAAAATTGTCGGCCAAAGTTACGCCCAGCAGATAGTGCGGGTCCGGCTGGTCGGGAGCCGACTCGACGACGCGCAGAAGCTCGTCGCGCGCAATGTCGGGATGCCCCAGGCCAAGTTGCAACGACGCCACAACAAAACGCAGCGCCCAGTTGCTAGGATGACGCTCGAGAAAAGGAGTCGCGTATTGCAAGGCCGCACGAATGCGCGATGCGTTCACGCAGACACGCACCAAGATGGGAAGCCCACGTTCCTCCGGGTAGCCGCGGTCTAACGCCGCCGACATGTACTGCTCGGCACGGACAAGGTCGCCCTCGTTCGCCAGCGTCTCGCCTTGCTGAAAAAGCAAGGCCGGCTCGACGCCGTTCAACGGATCGGAGGGCGGCAGCTCCGGACGCTCTTCGGCCGACGACGCTCCACACGCGGCGGTCGCTAGCAAAAGCGCAGTGAGACCGACGGCGCGCACTAGGCCGGAGGCTCCGCGGCGATGGCCGCGAGAATCGCCTGCAGTCTCCGCGAAAGATTGCTCAAGTAGCTGGTGTACTCGTTATCCAGATGCCGTGTGAGCTCTTGCAACGCGGTGGTTGCCACCAGCGCGTCTTCCCACCGTTCGTACTTGAGCGCGCGCTCCAGGCGAAGGCGATGATTGCGGTAGTCGCTCTCGATCAAATGCGAGATAGCAACGCGCTTTCGCTCCATGCGGGCGGCGTCGTTCGTGCGGCCGACGGCGGCGTAACAACGATTCGCGATCCCGAACAGGCGGACGGCGTCGATGCCATCCTGCGCCGCAAATGCGTAACGCTCAGCTTTCGCTTCAGCGATTTCCGAATCGTCATCGGCTACGCTCTGAGCACTCACGCCGGTCGCCGGACATGCGTTGACTGCAGCGAAGAGCTCCGGTGCGCGGCCAGACGCCTGCGGCAAACTCTGGTCCTCTGTCTCTAAAAAAGTCCACAGCAAGATCGGGATGACGGCGAGTGCAAGGAAGATGACCGGACTTGTCTTCTTGTCCTTCGACTTTTCGTCTTGGGGAGCTGTGTCGAGGATTTTAAGTCGCAGGCCAGCGACCTCAACCTCGGTGCCCCACGGAAAAATTTCGCTGTCGAACTCCCGACCGTTCACACGCGCTCGCGGTGAGCCGGTGTGCACAGCGATGAAGCAGCCCTCGGGGCGCGGCTGCACGAGCAGATGTTCCGCGTCCAAACCAGCTACACCGGGCAGAGAAATACCCGCCGCGGGAGAGCGGCCAACCGTGGTCTGGTCACCGTCGATGCGGTGTCGCTCCGCGGAACCGTCGGGCTGAATGACTTCGATATACGCGTTCACGTCAAATCCCTTTGCCCATCGCATTGACGATGAAGGGCCCCATCAAGACGATGATGATGGCGCAGAAAATAAACATGAGGGGAATCATCAACTTCAGGGCGGCCTTCGCGGCGTTCTCCTCGGCCGTGATCGAACGCCGCATACGTAACATCTGAGCCTGGATTCGCAGCACTTCCGCGAGCGGATTGCCTTTTTCTTCGGCCTGCACGACGGAGCCAACGAAATCACGCACCGCGTCGGTGGGGGCGCGCTCGGCAAGATTCTCGAGCGCCATGCGACGCGTGCGACCCAGCTGCAAATCTTGCAGCACGCGGGATAGTTCCTCGTTCAGTGAATCGTTTTTCGCCGACTTGTCGGTGTACTGACGAAGTGCACCGGGAAAATCCAAGCCGGCGCCCATGCACAATGCGGCGAGATCGATCGCGGCGGGCAATCCGCGGTTAATCTCTTTGAAGCGCCGAGTCTTCTCGCTATTTACGTTCAAGCGAACCATAAAGAAGCCGAGCAGCGTCATCAGCACGCCGAGCATCACGGGCAGCTCGAATACAGACGCGCTGACAAAACCGATGACACCCATCGTTACGCAGCCAATGCTGGAGAGCGCGAGGAATTCATCGGACGTGAGTCCGAGATAGTCGCCGGCGTACATAAGCTCACGGTCGATGTTGCGCTTGAAGTCAGGCATTGGAATGCGTGAGAACCACGACGCTACGACGCGCACAAGCGGTTCGAACGCGGCGAAAAGACCACCTTCGCTCATCGCTTTCTGGCGCTTGAGTCCGCGCATGCACAAACGCGGCGCGACCGTCGGTGCGTTTCGCGCGATCAGGAAGAAGACGATCGCGATGCTGACGCCCACGAGAAAAAGCGCGGCGTAAAGGAGAGCTTGTGTCGCTGGCGTGCTCTTTAGCATTAGACGTCCACCGCCAATATCTTACGCGCCATCAAGATAGCGCTGCCCCACAGAGCGAAAGCCGCACCCATGAGCGCGTAGCCCATATTCGATGAGAAAAGCGGCGTGAGCCAGTTTGGATCGACGAAGTTGAGCGCAATAACAACGACAAAGGGCATCGCACCAAGCACCATGGCCTGAGACTTACCTTCCGCGGTTTTGGTTCGCACAACACCTTCGAGGCGCGCCATCTCGCGCAGCGTAGCCGCCGATTGTTCGAGAATGCGCGACAGGTCGCCACCGGTTTGGCGTCCCACGAGCAGCGTGGCGAGTGCGCTCGAAATCACGCGGCTGTTGATACGCATCGACATGTTTTGAATCGCTTGATCGATAGGCGTGCCGAGCTGTATCTCTTTGAGAGCAACTTCAATCTCGTCGCTCATGGGTTCGCGAATCAGACGTGCGCTCGCGTCCAGCGCTTCACCAAGAGAGGGCGTTGCGCGAAGACCGTTCGACAGAATCACCAACCATGAATCCAGTTGCGCTTCCATCTTGGTGACGCGCGCGGCGTGGCGGCTGCGCAAAACCATCCACGGAAGCATTGCCACCATCAGCAGCGGAATGAGCAGGATTGTTTGCAACGTAATGAGCGTGACCAATAGGAGCACCGCACAAATCGCAAGCTGCATGCGGGCGACGCGAAGACCCGTGGTCTTCATAAAGAGGAAGCGGACCTCGTACTCGACCTTGGCGACGTAGTTGGTCCACTTCCGACGCGGATAGCTGTCGGGATTGGCCAAGAGAAGAATGACAAGCGCGATGACGCCCAGCACCAGGAGAACGATTCCGCCATTGCGTAGCCAAAGTGTCGCGCTCGATGCGTTCACAGGTAGTCGCCCTCCTTCACGAGGTTGCGCTTGATGAACTCGTCCAAAAACGACGGTAAGTAGCCCGTCGCCCGATAGTCGCCGAGAACCTTGCCATCTTTGCCAGTGCCAGTCCGCTCGAAGCGGAAGATCTCGGCAGTTCGAAGGTCGCCCGAGTCCTCGTCGATGCCGATGACTTCGGCGATGCTGCTCACGCGCCGTGAGCCGTCGGAAAAACGAGTCTGCTGCAAAACAATGTGTACGCTCTGCGCGATCTGCTCGCGAATAGCGCGGGATGGAAGGTCTAGACCCGACATCAGGCAAAGTGTTTCAAGGCGCGCCAGTGCTTCGCGCGGGCTGTTCGCGTGAGTCGTTGTCATCGAGCCGTCGTGGCCCGTGTTCATCGCCTGAAGCATGTCGAGGGCTTCGCCGCTTCGGCACTCACCGACGATGATGCGATCGGGGCGCATACGCAGAGCGTTCTTCACGAGATCGCGAATGGTAATCTCGCCTTTGCCTTCCATGTTCGCCGGTCGCGATTCAAGCGACACCACGTGCGGTTGGCTCAGACGCAGCTCCGCTGCATCTTCAATTGTGACCACGCGCTCTTCGTGAGGGATCGCCGCGGACAAGACGTTCAGCAAGGTGGTCTTGCCTGAGCCTGTGCCGCCTGAGATGACGACGTTCTTGCGACTAATGACGGTGCGCGAGAGAAACTTTGCCATCTGCGCTGTCATAGCGCCAAAGCCAATAAGGTCCTGAATGCCAAGCGCGTTCTTCGAGAACTTACGAATGGTGATGCAAGATCCACGAATGGTGAGCGGTTTGATAACGGCGTTTACGCGCGAGCCATCCTTCAGACGTGCATCGACAAGTGGCGTTGATTCATCAATTCGGCGTCCGAGAGGCGTGACGATGCGTTCAATGACCGACCGTACCGATTCGTCGTCGGTGAAACGCAGAGGCGTAAGCTCGATTTTGCCGCGTCGCTCGCAGAAGATCGTTTGCGGATCGACGACCATGATTTCGCTAACGGTCTCGTCGGCAAGCAGGAGCTCAAGCGGCCCCAAACCCAGCGCTTCATCGCGCATCTCCTCAATGAGCTGACCTTTGTCGGTGCCCTGGGGTAGGTCTTGGCTGATCTGCTGAACGATGCGCTTGAGCGACTCAAGCACTTTCGGGCGCAGCACGCGGTCGTCCATTTTGGAGCGATCAAGATTGGCCAGGTCCATTTGGTCGAGAAGCATGCGGTGAATCTTGCGCCGAATCTCAACCGTGACTTTGGCCGTGCCATGACGGTGTCGCCACGAAGGTTCATCCGCCGCCGGGGGCGGCGCGGTCACTGCTGGCATCGGCGGAGCTACGGCCGCCTGTGCGGGTTGTGCCATGTGCACTGCGACCGCTGCTGGCTGCGGCATTCCCGCCTGCGATACATACGTTGCATTTTGCGCTGGTTGCACGGCACCGACTTCTGCGCGCACGCGAATCGCGTACGGCCCGCATCGGAAAGGCACTTCGAGGCTCAGCACAACTCGTTGCCCGACCACACGCGTCTCGCCCACGATCGTGCCGTTAGCTGAGGTATCCGTGAGCTCGATGCCGCCGTCGCGAAAGTCCAAGACGCAATGACGCCGGGACACTTCGGCGGACGGCAAGACGACGTGGCAGGTAGGATCACGCCCGATCACCACTTGCGGTGAATCAGGAATCGAAAGATTTTCGACTGTTCCGTCTGCGAGCTCTATGGACAGCAGCATGGAGTCTCCATGCAAAACATTCAGGGGATGTCTTGTGTGGGTTCGTTGGTAGGTGCAGGACGTCCTGCGTTTTGATCGGCTCGGACGGGTTCGACGAGAAAGACTTCGTCGGTGTCACCGTCGAAATCTTCGTATACGGCCATCGCTTCCCCAATGCGATTGCGCGCTTGCTGCGAAACGTTGTCGACCACGGTCGGCACGAGAAAGAGAACGTTACGAGTGCGTTCGTGCCGGTTGGAGTGGGTGCCAAAAAGAGCGCCCAAAATGGGGATTTGCGAGAAGCCGGGCAATCCGCTGCGCGTGCTCGCCTCGCTGTCCGATGTGAGGCCGGCGAGAACGAGCGACTGGCCAAGCTCCAGGTTTACGAGCGTCTCGAGGTGAGAAATGGTGCGCCCCGGCAGGCCGCTACCGTTGTCGTTCGTCAAATCTGTGATGTCGGCCATGACGCGAAGCTCGACGCGCCCCGTGTCGCGGTCATAGCGCGGAAGCACGCGCAGCTCCGTGCCGTAGGGGATACGCTGAATCGACGAGGAGAGGGCGCCCGACACCTGGAAGTTCACCTCACCGCCGCTGTTGAAGGTGGCTTCATTGCCGTTCGCCGTAATGAGAGCGGTCTGGCGAAGTACGCGCGCCCAGCCAGTGGCTTGGAGCATGTCGATGCGGGGGAGCGGGGACGCAGCAACCGTTGCGTTTGATTGCACCGCGTTGCCACCGGCGGGAGTTGGAAGCTGAACTTGCAGGCCGGGGTTGATGGTCATCGCCGCGGGAAACCAATTCAAACCGATGCGGTGCTGATACGTGTCGCTGACCTGCATGAAGTACAAGTCGAGACGCACGTTGTCGCGTGATGCAACGTTCGCGTTTGCAGTGTCGGGCGGCACGACACTGATGCGGTACTGGATTTGGCTACCGTCGTCCATCAAGAGCAAGAGGGTCGTCGAGCCCGTGTGCATCGCAACGATGATGAACTGGCTGCGGTCGTTGGGCAGACGCACATCGATGATGCCTTGCTGACCTTCGGAGTAGCTCGCGACGCCTTGCGCCGGAATGATCGATTGCTCACCGATTTGCAGCGTGAGGTCGCGGCGCGTGACTTGGCCGGCGCCACGAGCCTGCGCGTGCGCGCCCGAAGCGTCGAGCTGCCATGTCAGTGCAGACACGCTCAAAACAAGCGCAATTACCCAGGACTGCGACCGTAGATTACTGACGACTCGGGCCAATTTGCTCTATCTCCCGCGGAGTGTTGGTTGGCTCGCGGCGCAACAGACGGATGCGTCGGTCGGCTTCGAGAATGTCGCGCTCAGTCGTCTCAGGAAGATCGGAGCGGCTCGCGATGTCATCTGGATTGCGCAGGGACAGCATCAAGTCGCCACGATCTTGCGCGAAGGCAATGACCTGCACTTGATCTTGGCGAACGCTCAACGTCACTTGATTGTAGGCGGTCGTCATCGTCTGCGTGCCGGCACGGCCTTGAGTGATGCGCTGCTCGCCGCCCGTGTTCTGGCCTGTCGCAAGCACCAACACCGACTGCAGGAGTGTGATGCTCACACGATTGTCCGAGCCGGGCTGAGTCGCAGGCTTGTCCGTCGTGAGCAGTACGTCAACGCGGTCTCCAGGACGCAGAAGACCGGCGAAGTTTGACGTAAGCCCAGCCCGAATCGTCACAGCGCGCATTCCGGGCGTCACGAGCGTCGCGAGATTGCGGCGTTCATCCGTGGTCGTCGAGAGGTCAGTCCACAAAACCGATTCGTTGGCGTGCACCATATTGATGGTACGAACGCCGAGAATACGCGGGGCCTGGTTGGCGCGAACGTGACGCGCCTCGACGTACGCGAAAGGAAGTTTGTGCGTGACGATCATCGTCTCGGTCAGCGCGGTGCCGACGGGAATGTCCTGCACGGCCATGACAACTTCGATGTCGTCGCCGCCATGGGATTCGTCCTCGAACCTCTTCATGTAAAGGAAGAGCATCGACAGACCAATGGCAGCAGCGATGGCTGCCGCGATGAGGGCCTTGCGATTCATCGGGATCCTTCAGGAAAAACGGTCATGTGCGGTCGAGCGGAGGCTACAGGAAGTCGCGCAGCGAAAAAAGCCTTTATTATCGCGAGTTGAGCACGACCACGTTGCCGCGGCCGTCGGCGTCTTCGCCAAGGACGAGGAAAACGCTTTGGTCGTTGCGTTCAGCGGCTAAGACGTGGCTCACGTCGCCCGTCGGGTGCCCGCGCAGCGAGCGCGCACGTGTAGGGTCGAGGATCGTCCAACCATGGTGAGGGAGGGTTTGCGTGTAGAAGCGGCGTAAGCCCCGTTCATTCGCGGACGAATCCGCGTAAAGAGCGATCGACTGCGGGTAGCCTTCTTCCCAAGCAGAGAGAAAACGACGAGCTGCCGGCGGGCGGGGGACGTCGATAATGTCTCGGCCCGGCGAGTCGCCGCTGGCCGGGAACATCGATCGCACGTTCAAGTGATGCTCGGTCCAGAAGGTCACAATGTGTGTGCTCTGACCGCTAGCGTCGATGTACGCGTACCGCAGATTGCCGACATCGGAGACGTCGCCGCTGCGCGTGAAGTTGCGGATGCGATCCAGGACCTGCTGAATCGTCAAATGATCGCGTCCGGTATCGAGGCACGCCACAAAACCGCGGTCGCCCTTGTCGTCGCGCAGCGTCGTATCAAAGAGACCTTCGCTGCCTGCAGAGATCTCTTGATGCTCCGTGCGGGCCGCGCGGTCGATGTCTGCGTTGAAATCGCCGTCGCGCGATTTGCATCGAGCTTCGTAGTAGTCGAGCACTTCGTCCACGGACTTATGTGTGCTCGCGGTGGCCAACATGATTTGCTGGCCGTTCAAGAAGAGGGCGCGCGGCGCGTCGTGATGGTCCGCGTGATTGAAGTGCATCATCTGAGCACCTACGCCGAGCATGACTTCCTGCACGTCTGCGCGCGCCCGTCGAACAATCACGTAGCCGACAATGCTTGCGCAAATTGCCAAGACAGCGGAGACGCGCAAGATACGCGGTGCGACATCGGTGAAGCGATCCCTCGCTCGCGTCCACAGAAGGCCTTTGATACTAGCGGGCTGTTCTCGCTTCATAGCGTTCTCCTAAAAGTTCGCGAACGAGTCCCACGCGGCCTCGAGGGCCTGACCGAACGTGTGGCGAATTTTTTCGTTGCATGAGAGCGCGTTCTTGCGCTCGATAGTGTTCTGCCCGCCGCCAAACACGTTGGGTGCAGTGACGGTCGATTGCGCGGCAGCGGTGGTCGATTTGCCGGCGATCAAGTCCACGATCTTAGTAAAGAAGTTGTTCTCGTCGTCCGCCGCTTGAACATCTTGGTTGCCCGCAACGACCGAGCTGTCCATGTCCGACCCTTCCGTGAAGGTGCAGCCGGCCGGCTGATCTCCATCGCAGGCGTTTTTTGCATACGCCCACGCGCAATGCCGCGCTTGTGCTTGCTGCTTCACGGCCGTTTCGAACGAGCGTGACGTGTACATCACGCCGCCGAATATCAAGATGAAAATGGGCAGCAGGATGGCGGCTTCGACCATAGCGGCGCCACGTTCGTCGTGGAGTAGACTTCGGCGTTTCTGGTTTTTGTTTTCCATCGTGCCTCAGTGAACCAAAACGTTTTCTAGGATGTCGGTGACAGTCGAAAGGCCGTCGCAGATGTCGCCCCCGCTCGAGCCGCAGGCGTCGGTCATCATGCTCACATCTCCGAGCGAGAAACGGCGCATGCGCGCCCGCCACTGCATGTGCCACATCCAATCGTCGCGCAGCGTGTGAGCATCTGCTTCGTCGTAGAAGAACTCCGACTGCGCGACGCTGATGCGTGTGAGCAGCTCAAAAGTGTCCATACCGCTCTGGTCCACCGAACGCCCCCAGTTGCCCAGCTGCGCGCCTTTCAACCCGCGGGTCAACCAACCGTCTTCTGCAATCATGAAGACGCGAAGCTGGAAGCACTTGTCGCCGAGGTTGCAGTCCTCTTTGACCTTTTGAGGATGGGTCTCATCCCCCGCAGATCCGGATTGCGCACCTTGAATTTGGCCGCTCTCATCGGTGTCGCACCAATCTGGCTCGTCGTCGCCGTCGCACTCGCCGTTGTCGTTCTCGTCCACCATGCCGCTCATATCAATGTTGGTGGTTTCACTCCCGCCGTCTCCGCAGACCTTACCGTTGATCATCATGGCGACATCGCCGAGCGCGCCCATAACCTTGTCGAGGATGGCGGCCATGCCCCCACTGAACGGACGCGTGATGAGGTCGCCGATGTAAGCCTTGCCTTCTTCTTCGATCCGACTGCACTCGTCGTCTTCGACGGGTAGCGAAAAATCCCGAATGGTCTTCGAATACATGAAGCCGAAGCTGACTGGGTGCTTCAGCACTCCCAACGACATCGCGACCACCTTTACTTCGGCGAGCGCAGGTATGGCTTTGGCAATCGCCCGCTCGGCTTTCGTAAGTATCGGCAATACCTCGTCAGCGAAGTCTTGCATGGCGTCGTGCGCCTCGCTCACACCTTCTTTGAGTGCGTCCACTGGGCCTTCCAACGGACACCCGATATATGCGGTGTATGGAATCGCGCAGAGGATTTTGCACACGATGCTGGCAATCTGGCACATGAGCAGAATGATTTTCAGCGCGATGAGAACCGCGGCAATCGCGCCCATCAGCATGTTCAGGAACGCGATGATGTTCATGCCGCGCGCGTGAATGACTGCGGCCGCCCAGGCGCCTGCGTCCGACGAATCCTGCATGCGCTCGCGGAAGAGCACGGCCTGGCCAAGCCCGGAAACGTAGTAGATGAAACCGACCATGAGCATGGCCATGAAGATGCCCATGACCATGATCGCGCCGCGCTGATCATCCGTGAGCGAGCGCCTCTCGCTAGACTCGGCCGCGTTGCGTGAAAAGCTAAGTGTCATCCGCCGCCCCCGTTGTTATTGCTCTGCGTGTATTCGTAGCGACCGGCGTGATTGGGCAAGGTCGCCTCTTGGCGAAGGACGTGAAAGCGCGAGCCGGTGAGCATCAAGAGGTACCCAAGATTCGGCGACTCAGCGCCCTGTTCGATTTCTTCCATCCCGGGCTGCTGAGCCTGAAGCCGATCACGACGCTGCTGATACGCAGCCTGAAAGGCTTGAATCTCATTGAGCGTCGCACCGTTGCTGATCATGTCAGCGAGTTGGCTCAACATCTCCGTCGGGTATCCCGTTTTCAATGCGAGATAGCTGTCACACATCCAGCGGTTCACAATAGGCACGGCGCAATTGAACATGTACGTGACGCGGACCGTTACATCTTCATCGTACGCAAACGTGGTTTGATACTCGCCTGAATTGGGGGACTGCGGGAAAGTCACCGCGACGGCGGCCTTGTTGTAGAGGAATGCGCCTGCGAGGCGCGAAACGTTCGATGTGCCAATCGCGCTACGAAGGGTCTGCGAGCCGGTCAGGTCCTGCAGGGATGGCGAGATGCCAAGCAGCGGCAGCGAAGCCGCGGAGCGAATTGCGGAAAAGCGTTTGCCGCCCAACGTGCTGGTGCTTTGCGAATCGCCTGAGCTTCCGCCACTACTGCCTCCGGAGCCGCCGCCGAGCAGATCGGTGAGCGTGCTGAGCAAGCCTTCGCTGTTGGACGAGCTTCCGCCGCTTGGCTTGGTGACGCTATTGCGAGGCTGGTCGTCGTAGTTCTCCGGCTCGTCGTCGAGTACGACAATCGCTGCGCGCGCGGCTGTCGTGGCTGAGTGACGCACGACCAAGTTCGCTCCGTACAGGAGTGCCGCTTGAATGCTTCCCAGAAAGAGCGTCAACACAGGAATGAAGACGATGAGAAACTCTACATAAACGGCGCCGCGCGTCTGCCGAACGAAAGATGTCATATCCACACCATGAGCTGGGGCTGACGAAGCACGACTGCGATGAGCGTACCGAAGAATGCGAACCCACCGAGGCGGATGGTCGTCTTTTCGCCGGGCTTGATTTCGTGCTTACGCGACTTTGGCAAAAACATGTTCAAGAAGAGTAGGCCGGAGTTTTTGAGCGTGCGCCAAATCTTTCCTTGCCACGCGAGCTTCGCGAGTGCCCAGACGGCGGTGGCGCACAAGCTGAAAAAAAGAGACTCAAGACCCGCTTCGAAGAGGAGCATTGCGCCGACGGCTCCAAAGAGCTTCACGTCGCCGCCACCGCACCCATCGGGGTCGATGCGGAAGAGAATGTACAAAGGAAGACCGCAACAAAAAGCGCCAAACAAAGAGTAGAGAATGCCGCTGGGCCAAATAACAAAAGCCCACGCGATCGGCGCTAGAGCAAGCGGCGGAAGCGTGAGCCAGTTCGGAATCAGGCCAGTCTTGTAATCGGTCACGGCGGCTGTGCCTGTGATTGCGAGGGCAAGAATGGAAGCTACGAGCGCGGGATTCACAGGGATAGTCCTCTCCTGCGCACGTCTGTTTGCAGGCAATCTCGTCTAGTTTTCTGTCGATACCGTATTTGCTTCGTTGACCGTGTCGTGGGAGCCGGAGACTTTGTCCTTCACCATCCCGCCGAATCGCTGCCAAATCGCAAAGCCCGTTACTGCGATGAGAACGAGTACGATGATGTACTCGACCGTGGTCAAACCACGTTGGTCCGCAAGAAGGGGGCGCTTCTTTGTCTGCATTCTCGTTTCCTTGTCAGACATGGATTTTCTCATGGTCGTCTCGATTCCCTGCGAACAGCACCCGACGCGTTGCCCACGTCGGGTGCCTCATCAGAAGGAGTATTAGTATCAGTTGCTGGTCGTGTTCATCTGGTCGAGCGTCGTGTTCGAGCCGGTGACCTTCTGCTTGACCATGCTGCCGAACGTGCGCCAGATAGCGAAGCCCGTCACCGCGATCAGAACGAGAACGATGATGTACTCAACCGTTGTCAGACCGCGCTGATCCCGCGTGAGTGACTTCTTGTTCGCAGCGGTCTTGATGGCGGTGTTGTTCTTCTTGGTCGACATGGCATTTCTCCTTATGAGTGTTCGCTGAGGCAGAAAATCGATCGCACCTTCACGGGAAGGGCAGAGCAATCAAAAGTTGTTGGAACCGAAACATTTTTTACGAAGGGCACTCCGAGCGCGAGCACTGCCGCCGCTCCCCCAAGCGTGACCAGCACGAGCAAGGTCACGTACTCCACTGTCGCGATGCCGCGTACGTCCGCGCGCAGGCTCTGAACGGCAACTTCGGGGGTTTTAGTAGCGGGCTTGCTCATGACTTGTTCTGGTTTGGGTATCTGCAGCCGACGTGCCAACGAGACTCTAACCGAAGCGATCAGAGATTCATATATGATCTCAATGAGATCCAGCGCACCTTCAGATCCTATGTAGGCAAGCGGGCACTGAAAGCCCCAGGTCTGCAGTCTCGATCTCTCCGCTCTCTGGGGTCTGGGGTCACCTCACCCCGGGTTCCGTATCGCGCCGCGGCCGGGTAACCAGAGCAATGCCGACGAAAACTAGTAGCCCGGCCGCAATGACATTGGAGCTCGGATGGCCTCGGCCTAGCAAGATATTGAACAGCGCAGTCGCGATGGGCTGGACGTAGATGTAGATGGCCACAAGCGAAGCAGGCGCGCGGCGCAATGCCCATGCGTTCAGCAGGTAAGTAAAGACCGTGGGTACTAAGACCAGAAATGCCACCAGCCTCCACGCGTGGGGAGTCGCCCGCGGGGCGCTTTCAATGAGCTCAGGGATGCCCAGTGGCGCCATCGCGAGCGTGCCGAAGAGAAAAGCCAGGGTCATCACGGTGAGGGCGCCGTACTTCTCAATAACTGGGCGCACCAGCACGAGATAGACCGCGTAGGAGAATGCGTTCAAAACGATCAAGAGGTCGCCTACGGCCACGTCGAGCCCGAACGAGATGCTTTCGGTCCCGACGAGAAAGACGATGCCAAAGAACGAAATGAAGACGCCCACCATGCTCTGCCATCTTGTCTTCTCGCGTCCGAGTACGAGCGCGATGAGGACGGTGAATATTGGAATCGTGCAGGTCAGCAGCGTCGCGTTAATAGGCGTCGTGCGTTTGAGACCAAGCAAGAAGAGAAGTTGGTTGAACACGATACCAAGCAAGGCCAAGCCGAAGATCTTCGCGGCGTCCCGCCAGGGAACACGCGGGACGCCCACCCGCGCCGCTGTGAAGGCGAGCAGGACCAATGTCGCGCCCGCCATGCGCAGGAACGCGATTGAGCTAGGGGCGAAGCTTTGAAGGGCGTCTTTGCCTGCGATGGAGAGGGTTGCGAAGGCGATCTGCACGCCAAAAAGCGCGACGTGTACCTTCGCGCTAGCTCCCTTCGAGGCGGCAGTCGGTTCGCTCATGCGTCCTTACTGGGACGCTACGCCATCGAGCGCGCGGGCGTCGTCTTCTCGACCGAGCGCGCGATAGCACTGCGCGAGTGCGCGCATCGCTGCTTCTTCGCCGCGAGCGTCTTGAGCGGCGCGTGCTGCCGCAAGCGCACCCAGTGCCGCGCGCACCGCGTGACGTTTGTCGCCGCTTTCAAGCAGCACAAGTGAAAGCGTGAGAGCTGCGCGCGCTGCGCTCTTCTTGTCCTGCTCGGGTAGTTTGCGCGCGCGGCTCAAGATGCGCATCGCGGCAGCGACATCGCCGCGGGCGAGCTCGGCCATGGCGCGTACGCGGTCGGCGGCCGCCGGGTCGCGTCCTTTAGCGACGGCTGTTTCCACTGCGCGGTCGACCGCGTCGAAATCGCGCGCGAGAATCGCCTGAACCGCCGAGTGCACGGCTGGCACATCGAGAATGTCCGGATTGGTAGATTGTTCGGGAAGGGGCCGCGTCGACGGGGCCGGCGTATACGTGTCGGCATCGATCATGAGGGCCGCGGTCGCGTCGCGGACGGCATCGCTGCCATCGGCGCGGACGGCAGCGGCCGCAAGGCGGACCGCCGAGCGTGCGTACCCCGCTTTCGACGCGGCGCGGCCGGCATTGAGCAAAGCCTGCGCAGCTTCGGCAGGCTTGCCGGCTTCTTGGAAATAGTGCCCGAGAGATGCTTCGCGAAAACTCGCGTTCGGCCCGGTCTCGTCCCGGAGCACATCGGCAATGATGGAATGCGTTTGCGCGCGGCGCGCCTTAGGCATCGCCTCGACAATGCTCGCGCGCAAAAAGCGAGAGACCAACGCCGGCGGGTCATTGGATTGCAGCAAGAGCTCGCGTTGCAGAAGGTGCAATGCCTGTTCGGCGTTGCCGCCGTCTTGCGCAATGCACTTTGCGAGGGTCGCCAGACGCACGTCTTCCGGACAGGCGGCGACGACTTCGAGTGCCCGATAGACGGACGTTGGTAAGAGGTGCGCGTGCTCGTGCCACATGGCGCGCAGCGAAAGGGGGGCAGCATTTGCGCGAGGCCCGACGCGCCAATAGTAGCCGCCTTCGTGCCAGACCAAATCCCCCGCGGCGATGAGCGTTCGCGCCGCTGTGACTACTCCGAGCGGGGAGTCGCCGCCCAGCTCCGCTGTGCGCCGCACAATTTCCGCGTGAGTTGCTGTGCCCAGCAATGCCTCGGCAATCGCGCGTGCGTCTGTGAAGCGCAGCTCAGGCACACGCATATCCTCGACCGCGCCGCCGCGCAAAAGGCTCGCCGGTGGTCGCATATCTGCGGGAAGGCGACCAACGATCAACGCGTCGGCTCCATGCGGGCCGACGGCATCACTGACGAGCTCGATGGACGCAGGGTCGAGCGCGTCGAGCGGGTCGAGGAGCACCCAGGCTCGATCGGTGGGCGTCTTCTGGGATGCTTTCAGCAATGCCACGAGCGCGCTCAACGCTTGATTGCGCGGAAGCGGTTCGCCATTGGTCATTCGAAGCAGCGCGCGCTGCGTAACTTCGTCCAGTTGCACGCGGGTGAGGGTGCGCTCTTCAGAATTTTCGCGTGTACCGAAACGCTCGATCAACGCCATGCGCAAACTGCCGAGCGGCTCGAGCCCGCCGGGCACGCTTTGCAAACGCAAGACCAGCGGCGGAGACAACTCGCGTTCGAGCACTCCCACCCATGTACGAACGCCAGCGCCGGCAGGGCCGCGCAGCAAGAGGCGCGGAGAGCCAGGCGTCGCGGCAAGCTCCCGAATTCGATCAATGAACGGAGTGTGGCTCGGGGCCACAATGAGCTCGCCAAGATGCGTGAGCGCGGTGCGGCACGTCTCCCGTCGAGGAAAGTTGCGATCGACCGTATGTCCACGCAATGCCGACGCGCCCGCGTTCACCAAGCGCGCGAAGAGAAAATGCGCTTGGGCCCGTTGTCTCGTTTCTGGATCGACAACGATTTCCCCAGGTCGCGCGCGTCCGGCAAAGACTTGTGCGCGATCGATGGCGTCGCCGACGGGCGGAGTTCCCGCGCTAAGCGTGCCGAGTGCCACGCCGAAAGTGACGCGGAGATTGGGCTCGCTTAGTTCGAGCT
The DNA here is from genome assembly GCA_016712745.1 of Sandaracinaceae bacterium. Lineage (GTDB taxonomy): Bacteria > Myxococcota_A > Polyangia > Polyangiales > JADJQN01 > JADJQN01. The sequence goes on along the minus strand of JADJQN010000001.1, from coordinate 1,464,878 downwards.
CGGCCAGGTATGACAGCAGGAGATCAATCACGCCGCGAACGTCGTCACCGTTGAACGCGAACGCGCAAGTTCCGCCCGCGGCGAGGAGGGGGCGCGCGCCCATCGCAGAGGCTCGCTCGCTAAAGGCGCGCACGGCTTCGGCGGCGACGCGAGCGTCCTCCGCATCGTCCTTGCCGGTCATCACCCAGCGCTGCCAAACGACGAACTCGTGCACCGGACGGGCTACTTTCCTTGAAGCCTCTTCTTGAGCGCCGCAAGCTCGTCCTCGACGACGCCGCCTTGATTCGACTTCTCGAGCTCGCGAAACTTGGCGTCGACCGCAGCGCGATTTGGATCGTCGAGCACGGCGTGGGCTTCGGCTTCAGCGTCCATCTGATCGATCCTACTGCTCATTCGCTCGAGCTCAGCGAACGATGACGAACCCCCGCTCGTCGTCGTGCTATCTGCACTTCGGGACTTACGGACTTGGGCAGCGAGTGAGCCACGACGATTCTTGAGCTCCTCGATGCGGCGTTCGACACGCTCGAGCGTCGTCTTCATTTGATCAGCGCTCGTGTAGTTCTCGGCCGCTTGACGCGCGGTATCCTCGACGTCGCGTTCAGACTTGGCTTTGCGCTTGAGCGCTTCGCGGGCCAGCATTTCATCGTTGGTTTTGAGAGCAAGGATTGCTTTGTCTTCCCAAGCTTGCGCTTCAGCAACGAGCTCCTCTTTCTTTTTGTCGAGGCGCTTCGCGGTGCCGAGTGTGGTGACGAGCTCTTGGCGCGCCTTCTTCACTTCGGTCTCCATGTCCAGAATCGTCTGGCCGATCAACTTGTCCGGATCCTCGGCCTTGTCGAGAATCGAGTTCATGTTGGCTTGCAGCACTTTGTTGAAACGATCGAAGATGCCCATGCGTGCAAGCGTACCCGCTCGCGAACCGCGACGAAAGAGCGGAGTCGATCTCTAGAGCGTCTTCAAGAACGCGGTGATGTCGTCGACTTCGGCGGGCGTCAGGTCTGAGGTGTGACCGTGTTGGTCGCCGCCAGCGCACGCGTTCGTGAAACGGTCACGAAGCGATGCGACGCAACCATTGTGAATGAGCGGTGCACGATGCCCGACACCGACAAGGGTCGGGACTTGGAATGCTCCACCGGTTCCTACGTCGACCGTTGTGTTGTTGGTGAGCATTGCGCCGCTGTGGCATGTGGCGCACTGCGTGCGTTCGCTTTCGAAAAGTGCCTGGCCGCGCTCCACTTGGCCCATGTCATCCGGAAGGGAAGGAGGAATGATCTCCAAGCGGTCCACGTAATGAGCGAGTGAATCCTTGTGTGCATCGCCAATCACCCCCGCGCCCATTCGCTCGGTGAAGACGTGAGTGACGAGATCTCGAAAGTCGCTTTGGTCGCCGTCCCAGTGAAACGGTTCTGTTCCCATGAGGCCGCCCGCAATCGCTTGTGTGCGTCGGTCGCCAAGGCTTGCGAAGTTCCAGACGTGGCCGTCGTCGCCACCCTCGGGATGACACGACGCGCACGCCACCATCTGGCCGGCGCCCGCATGGAAGAGATACTGGCCGGTGTCGGCGCGGCTATCACTTGCCAGACGCACGGTGCGCACGTCGGCGCGGTCGCTCAAGTTGAGGATCTCGAGCTGCGCCGGCTCCCGCGTTTGAACTACGATGTGGGTGGCGTCAATGAATGCAATCGCGATAGCTTGGCCATGCGTTACGAAACCCTGGCTGCGCGATCCGTCGCCGAACGCCATGCCGCCGATAGCGGGGTCGCTTGCGGGGCGCGGCTCGGCCGGCGATGCGACACCACCAAAATCGACGCCGCTCGTGCCTGAGTTCGACGTACCCGTTGCGGGGTCGAGGCGCGAGAACGGCGAGCCGACAACAATCTGGGGAAATGGGCTAGCCACGTTGCCGGGCATCGCAACGGCGACACGCGAGCCGTCGCGTGACGAAGCGACGTCTACTGCGAGCACGCCATTGTTGATAACGTTCGTCGAAAGCGGTGAAGAAGATTGGAAGACCGACAGAGCGGGCTTTACGATCCCTTGCCCGCCGCAGAAATCATTGGCGCCGCCTCCACCATAGCCGCCCTCGGTGATGGCAACGGGCTCGGCTTCATTGGATCGCGCGCGCTGATGCAGCATCGCGACGTTGCCAGAGTCGCCGAGTTGAATGGTGCGCCACGCGACGTCGGCCTCATCGCCGTTGCTGCAGAAATCCGTGGGAGTTTCTGCCGGGGTGGTGGAGCCATCTTCGGCAACGACCAACATACGCGCTGCGCGGAACTGTGTGACGTAGAGCTCGCCGTTAATGGGATTTGCGGTTCCAGGCACAGCGGTGAGCGCCGAACGATTCGGGACGATTACGTCGCGCAGGTCGCCGCCTTCGATGTTGATCCGGCGAACGACGGCGCCTGTTGCGCGATCAAGCGATACAAGCTCACCACCGGCACATGCGATGTGCAAGACATCCCGGTAGCCGTCGTATGCAATGCCGCGCGGAGCGGCGCATACATTTTGGCGGCTGACGACTTCGCCGGACGAGAGATCGACGTCAACGACGGCGCCGCCCCGCCTCAGTGCGACGAATGCGTGATTTGAAAAGTCTTCGGCGATTCGGCCGGGCTCATCCTCGTTCTGAAGAGAGAGCGTCGTGCGCACCGTGCCTGTGGCCAGATCGATGAGCGAAATCGTGTCGCGTTCCGGATCCGCTGCGACCGCGGTCTGCCCATCGCGAGTGACCAGCAAGGTGCCGCCCGTGATCGGAACGGGGCGCTCGCCGCTCGAGATGAGCGGGCCCTGATTGAACTCGAACCGAGGGGCGCTCGCAGCGTCCGGACCGCAGGCCGTGACTAGAATGGGCAGGGCGAGGATCGGCAGGGTTCGGGAAAGGCGCATTCGGAGCTCCTGGTTACGCGAAAAACAATACGAGGATGTCATGCTTTGGATGAGCAAGGCATGGGCCAAGAGCCCTGCTTCCTACTAGGTGCCCCGAGGACGTCAAAACGTTCGTTAAATCGCCGGGCACGCGTCAGAATTGTTGTTGGTCGCGTATGGAGCGTCGCAAAGGCGCGCCATGCTGGCGCACACCCGAGAACGGATTGGCACACAACGCCGGCCTCGTCTCCCCCGGCGGCACAGCTGAGCTATCCCGTTGTGGTGGTACGCGCCGTCAGGGTTGGCAGGAGCTGATGCGGGCGAGGCCGATGAGGTGCGGCGTGGTTGCGGGGCTGGGTTCGCCGCGCAGATAGCTGACTACGACGCGCGGGCCCAGCGAGTCGAAATCGGCGACGGCCAGGTCGACGTCCGCGTGCGTACTTGCGGCCGCACTCTGAGTGTCGACGACGATCGCATCTACGGCGACCGTTTCTCCTCCGCCTGCCGTCGCGTCGATGACGTTTGGATAGAGCGTGCCGTCCTCGCGAAACATGCGTACCACGACGTCGTCGGTCGAAGCATTGGCTTCGCGCGAAACCAAGATGGGATGGCCGTGCAGCACCTGAAGCGCAAGCGCGCTCAGGCTTGTCGCGCTTGTCTCCACGCGTCCGAACATTTCGAAGTTGCAGCTCGAGACGTCACGCGTGCAAACCGCGTGGCGCACGTAGAGCGTGCTTCCCGCTCCGTAAGCGAGATAGTAGTTGGTGCCGTCGCTTGTCGCGAGCGCAGGGCGCGTCGATCGACCGGCTGTAATGATGCTCTCCGGCGCGCTGCCGTCGTCCGGATTCCACAAAACAACATCGGTGGAACCTAATGCACCGATAGCCACGAACGCACCAGCGGCAGACATGGGTGCATAGCCCGCGGGGATGCGAACGTCTGTGGAGGTGCGTGAGCTTCCGCCGTTGCGCGCGGCTGCTCCGAGCGAATTGTTTCCGACCATATGCAATACGCGTCCTACGAAGCGCGCGTCATCGCCCTCGTTCGTAATGGCGGGCTCCGCGAGATAGCGAAGGCCAAGCGCAAGATCAGTTTGATATACATCGTGTTCGGCACTCGAGAAGAAATCACCGACGGCGTAAAGCTGCGAGTGGCGCGGCCCCAGGTCACCGAGGACCGCGTTTCGCACAGCATAGGCCGTCCAGTACACTTGCTGGTCGTCGCCCGTCGTGCTCGTTTGCGCACGAAATGCGAAGCCGAACAGCGCCTCGTAGTTGGTACGCGTGGCAGACGGTACTGCAGAGAGCACGTCATAAACGTCGCCCGAGCCTTCGCCGACGTGCATGTTTTCAAGATCGGTGCGCACCAGATGGGGCCCATCACCTGGGCCGTCACCCGTCGCATAACTCACAAGCACGCGGGCCGGATGCGATGAGGTATCCGGCGGTACGATGAGCGTGTGCAGCGGCTCGCGTGCATGCGCACCGAAGGGAATCCCGGTGGCGACTGCGGGCGAGGTGACGCACCAAACGCAGCGACCGGCGAGGCATGTGATAAGGCCGCTTGGATCGCACTCCGCATTTCCCGTGCACTCAGGCGCACCGGCATCGACGCGTGCATCGGCCCCGCTATCGCGCGGGCCCATGTCGTCAGCGCCCGCGTCCACGCTACCACCTTGGTGATCGCTTGCCGGCAACACGAGCGAGCACGATGCGAGCAGCGCCGACAGCACCGTAAGCGACGCTTTCATAAAGAAAGCCTCAGGGTCGCGCCGCCGCTTTGGTGATTGATCCACGGAAGTACTGCCACCGAGGATGGCGTGCGGGACTCTTCCTGGTTGTCATCGAGAAGTAAAACGATAAAGCCGACGACCGCGCCCGCAACTGCAACGCCGAGCCCGATGTCGGCGATCAAATCATCGCGCCGCAACGTCGCAACGTCGTCGTCGGTGCAGACGCGACCCGCGTTCGAGCCGCACCGATCGGCCAAGGATCCGTTCTCGACCAAGGCAAGCGAGCCGAAGACGGCGAACGCGACGACGCCTGCTGCGCCCACTCCCCACGAGATCGACGTCACCAGCGGCAAGCCACCACCTGTGCCCGTGTTCGCGGTGTCGGGCGGCGCGTTGGCCGCCTCGATGCGGTCGCGCAAGTTTTGAAGACGCAGCTGAAGCTGCTCGCGTTCATCGAGCACCGGTTCGGCGTCCAGGTAGCGTTGTAAGAAATCTGCCGCCTGTTCGAGATGCGCGAGTCGTTCGTGTGCGAGGTAGAGGTTATAGAGGAGGCCTGTTCGATGGCTAAGCTCGTACGCTCGCTGAAAGTCATCGACGGCGCCGGCATAGTCTCCGTCCTGATAGCGCGTGCTACCCGCCTCGAAATAACGTCGCGCGCGCGCATCGTCCTCGGTTTGGCCGGCCGCGTCTTGCGCGAGGACCCGCGGTGCGGCGAGCAGCACACAAAGCCCTGCGAACAATGTGGAAAGCAAAACAGATCGCATCGGACCGACGAACGATCTCATAGGCAGAAGTCGTCGACAAGGCTGCCGCCTCCGTGTTAGCGCTCGGCCCATGTTGAAGGATTCGCGCATTTTCATGACGGGTGGAGCGGGCTTTATCGGTTCGGCGCTGTGTCGCCGTCTCGCCGACGAATGCCAGATCGTGGTCTTCGATAGCTTGCGCCGCAATGCTCTCGCTGAGGCAGGCCTCGACAAGCATCCGAATATTCACCTCATCGTAGGTGATGTTCGCGACCGCGATGCGCTTCACAAAGCGATGGAAGGGGCGACGCACGTTGTGCACATGGCGTCGATCGCCGGCGTTGACACCGTGCTCAAGAATCCGGTGCCGACGATGGAGATAAGCCTCGAGGGCACGATGAACGCGTTGCGTTCGTCGGTCGCGCACGGCGGCATCAAACGCTTCATCGACTTCTCGACGAGCGAAGTCTTCGGCTCGTACGCGTTTCGCGTTCGCGAGGCGGACGTCACGAGCCTGGGTGCGGTTGGCGAAGCGCGGTGGACCTACGCTGTCTCAAAGCTCGCAACCGAGCATCTCGCGCACAACTACTACAAGCAGTTCGGACTTCCGACCTGCGCGATACGCCCGTTCAATATCTTCGGTCCCGGCCAAGTGGGCGAGGGCGCGGTGCACGCGTTTGTCGTGCGCGCACTCAAGGGCGAGCCCATTCGCATTCACAACGAAGGCGATCAGATTCGCTCCTGGTGCTACATCGACGATATCGTCGACAGCATCGTGCTTGCGCTCAGTCGCGACGAAGCTATTGGCGAATCCTTCAATATCGGCAACGCGCGCAGCACGATTACGATCTATCAACTGGCGCAGCTCATCATTCGTCTATCGGGAAGCAAGTCGCAGATCGAGTTTGTACCCTGGGATTTCCCGGACGTGGAGCTGCGCATCCCTGACACGAAGAAGGCCGAGCGCCTCCTTGGCTTCCGCGCCAAAGTCGACCTGGAAGATGGACTCTTACGCACACTCGATTGGTATCGCCGCAAATAAGTGCTCGCCTGCGACGGCGAGCTCGGTGATATGATGCGCGCGTGCCAGAAGAGCGCCGCAGCCTGAGTCTTTCCGCCATTCGTGCCGACGGGTGGTTCGAACGCGTGGGCGGTGGGTCCAAAGAGTTCGCGCAGCTCTGCGACTTCGTCGGGAAGAACTACGTGGCGTTCAGCGTCATCGCGGGCGTGCGCATCACCACCCTCACGGTCGACCGCCGCATTCCTGATGCCTCCGTGGTCGAGTTCGTAGTTGGCGAAGAGAAGGACGAGCAGAGTCTGAGCCTTGGCGAGTTTCGCAAGCGCTTAGCCACCGCCCTTATCGGCGACGAGAAGTTCGACGAAGGTGACCCGACCCTCGGCACGCCGGAAGAAGCGCAGCGCGTTCTCGGCGTGCACAACATTCTGCTCTCGGCGATCTATCAAGTGGGATTGCTTGAGCTGCGTCTCGGCGGGGGAACGGCAGCAACGATCCTCGTCGACGTTGAAGGCAACCCGCAACAGCTCACGCTCGGCGAATTCCGCTCATTGATACGCGACCGAGTGCGTAGCGAAATCGGGGCGCAACCCACGCCCTTTGCGATTGACCTCGCCCGTGTTGCGCAAGCCGAAGCGTCGATGGCCTCGCAAGACTACCAAAAGACGGTCGAGCTGCTCGGTGACTGGCCGGGGCCTCTTTCGATATTGCTGCGCACCGGCGAAGGCCAAGCGCTTCCCGCGGAGTCCAAGGCTCAGCTCGCCCATGCGCTTGGCCTGCTAGGTACAGCATACGCACGCCAACAGCAGCACGATACCGCCGAGGAAACTCTGCGCCTAGGCATCCAATGGGGCCATGACGGTGAGGGAAGTGGCGATTTGTTTCGCAGGCTCGGTGAATCGCACGTTGCGCGGGAGCGCTACGGTGAGGCCATCGGTATTTTGCGTCATGCGCTCGCACTGGGCGCTCCTGCGCGCGACGTGATGCCGCTGCTGGCGAAATGCTTTGCTGCGCGAAAGCGTTTCGTCGCGGCCATGGCTTGCGTGGACGAGGCGCTGGCCGCTGGCGCACCGCTCGCGAATGTGTACGGCGTGAGTGAAGAGGCGTCGGCTGCGCTTGGCGAAGCATGGACCAACTTCCGCGACGCCGTCCCCGGGCAGGATCGTCCGTCCCTGGAGATCCCGCCGACTTACGTGGGCACTCGATGAAGGCCGGCTCGTCCGCGTCGGTTACGCGATCGAAATCGCGTTCCTCCGCGGCGGCTGAGGGACCACGCTTTCATATTCGCTTCGAGCGAGGGCGCGGACTGCTTTCTTTGGCGGAAGTCCACACGTGGGGGCCTGTTTCAATTGGTGCCCTCACGCTGGCACTTGGCCGCGTTCGGTTCCCGATATCGCTCGGCGCGGGCGGCGCCGCGCGCTTTCGCACACGCCACACGACCATCGATTCAATATCGATGCAGCTCGACTTGCCCAAACTGCTAGGCATCGCCAAAGAGAAGGGCGTCGTGCTGCGTGTGTACGGCGTGAATGAATCCGGTCGCGTTGCTTGCGCATTAATGGAGGATAACGTCGTCGTTGCGTTCGAAGCGACGGTCGTGGCTCTTGATGCCGATATCGGCGTCCTCGTCGAAAATGAGCGACGTGTCGTTGAAGATGGCGTTCCCGCGTGGCAACGCATTGCGCGCGCGATGCATGCGCTATCGGCGAGCTTCGACGAACAGCGCGGCGTGTTTGTGTGGAAGCGTGCGTTGCGTATTGCCCTCACGCAGACGCTGTGCCGATATGGATGGCGCCTTCCCGATGAGCGGGCACTGCATCTGCGCGTCGACGTGCCCAACGCACACGCAGTTCTGATTCACGACGCGAGCGTCGCATCCGCGACCCAAGCCCACGCAGGTGCGCTCGAGCAGGCGCGCGTGCTAAGTCAGGCGCGTGCGTGGCTCGCTCAAGGCGAGGCCGCGCGAGCCCTCGCGGCGTTGTCAGATATCCCGAGCTTTGCAAAGTTTGGGGCATTGCGAGAGCGCTATGCGGCTCGCATCGCACTGGACGCAGGCGATGAAGCCGACGTGCAGTTAGAGGCAGGCTACGACGTGGCGCTGCGGCTTGCGGTGCGGGCCGGTGACGCCGATGCAGCGGCAAACGCTGCTCATCATCTGGACGCCGATGAGGCCGTGCACGAATTTGTGGCCAGCGCACTTCGTCTAGCCGCAGCCGCGCAACCGGAAGCGCGAGCGGCCGTGCGCGCCGAGCTATTGGAACGTGCATGCGCTCGGGCGCCCGCTGATGCCGCAATCGCAAGCGCGGCGTTGCGCGCAGTAAGCGTGATCGGCGACGCACAGTCGGTGGACAAGATTGCGCGCCGCGCGCTGGCCTCCATCCCAGACCGTGAATCACGAATCGCACTACTTATGGATGCGGGGGACGCCCTGCTGGGCCTCGGTGAATCGTCAGCGGCGCGCAGCCTTTGGAAAGAAGCGGCCAGGCTCGATCCTCAAAACCCGCTGCTCTGGATGCGTCTCGGCGATGTGGATGCCGAAGCGAATCCCGCTACCGCTTTGCTCGCTTACGAACGAGCCGCACTCGCATGGATCGATGACGAGAGGCCCGAAGCGGCTGCCGAAGCATATGGGCTCGCGGCTAAGATGCTGACTCACCTTGGCCGCTACGATTCGGCACTCGCGCGCATCGTGAGCGCAGCCACTTTGAATCCCAACGATGTGCGCTGGCACACGGAGAGTGCTGTTCGCTATACGCAGATGGAAGCAACCACGGAGGCGCGTCGCGCTTTCAACGAGGTCTTGCGCTTCGCCAGCGTTGCCGAAGCGGAGGGCGGTCTCCGCGCCGGGGTCGAGTTTCATTTGGCACAAGCGGATGCCGCAGCGGCACGCGTCTTCCTCGACGCACTCGTTCGCTTGACCGGATCCGACGCGGACGTCTCAGAGTACAAGACCCGGTTGGCTCGGCTCGTTGCAGAAACGTGGATGCGGGTCTCGACTCGCGTGCCGGAGCTTGACGCAGGTGGCATCGTCGACATGGCGAGCGACGCGTCGGCTCCCGCTGAGGCGGCGGAGTCCTTGCTAGCGTCCTTTTTGTCCGAATCAGACCCGGAACCGGAAGTTACGCGCAGCCTTTTGGGCGCAGCTCTCATCGCGGCCAACCGAGCTCATAACGCACAGCTTTCGGCTCGCGTTGCTGAGACTGCGGCGCTGCATGTCCACGCGTTCGACGACCCGCACGAACTCGAGGCACTCGAGCAGGCCGCTGACGCGCCTGCGGCGAGAGCCACGTTCGCGAGGCGTAGTGCGACTCTCTATCGCGCTCAGAACAAAATGGGCGAGGCGGCGCTTGCGCTCGGTCGCGCCGGGGTTGCACGCAACGATGCAGCAACCATTCGCGCGGCCATCGAAGGCGCGGCCCGCGCCGGCGCGTGGCACGAAGCCATCGCCTTGGTAGACTCGGCCCTCGCGCTCGTAGGCGACGGGCCGGCTCGAGGCTTACTCCTTACTCGCCGCGAAGAGTTGACGAGCGCAGCCGACGCCAAGCGCGAGTAGGGCGTAACGCCTGTCACAACTGAGAGAGCGCGCTGGCGGACTCACGCAGCGTCGTCCGTCTCCGCCGCTTGGTTGAGCAAGGTATTGTAGTCGAGGCCAGTTATGCGACGGAGTTGGGCAACCATCACCCACATGACGACCGCAGTTGTGACCATCGAAGGAAGCGCAATCACTGGCCAGCTCAACGCAGTCATACGCGCGAGCTCGACGTTGAATGCTTCGGTGCCGGGTTGTGATTTGAGGATTATGCGAGCGAGCCCAAAGTTCAAAGCGGCGCTTAGCAAGAACGCCCCGGCGAAGTGCAAGCTCGCGCGCGCAAGGACTCCGGCGAATTCTACGCGTTTCTCTTCTGTTTCAAGCGCACGCGCGATGCGGTCTCTGTTGAGCACGCCCTCGTCATAGAAGAAAGTCGTAACCAAAGGCTGTTGCGTGCGCGCAGAAACGAGGATGCCTACGGCTACTATGAAGGGCACCGAAGCTTCCTTCACGGCGAACCAGAATCCGTCGAGCAGCATGAGGCCCATTCCGCCCGTCAGCAGCGTGCTGACAAGGCCGAGAAGCGCGATAGGATTGAGCCTGCGTCGGACGACGGCTTCGTACACGCCGAAGCTAAGTGGGAAGAGCACCGCTAGCACAAGCGCGTAGGTGACTCCAAGTCGGTCAGGAGCGCTGAGCTTGGAAAGCACGAGCGACGGGAGGACCACGCTGAAGAGTAAGTTAGCCCACCACGGAGTTCCTCTGCGAGCGCGCGGGCCTGGCATTCAGGTAGCGTAGCGCGACCGCGGACGCACTGCAGAAGAACATTGACCAATCGACACGGTGCTCTGAGAATCCCTGACCATGAAACTTTCGGCGCTTGGATTTTTAGCGTGGGTCTTCTTGGCCGGTTGCGGGGCCTCGGAAGCGTCTGTGACTTGCGGCGCCAACACTCACGAAGACATGGGCATGTGCGTAGCGGCAGCTCCGGTCACCTGCGCCCCAGGGACGGCGCTCGAAGGCGGGCAGTGCGTGGCTCAAGTTGAGGGCGTTACGTGCGGTGTCGGGACCGTGGCACAGGGCAATCAATGCGTCGTTGTCCCGGCCGTGCGCCTGCATCTTCCCTTCGCGAGCGGTACGCACGTAGAAATCGGGCAAGGCGCTCACGGTAACTTCAGTCACAACGGTGCTCAGGTGCATGCGCTAGATTTCACAACACCTGTGGGAACGAGCATTGTCGCGGCAAGCAACGGTCGCGTTGTTGCAGTTCGCGAGGATTCAAACAGCGGATGCGCGGACGTGTCGTGCGTGAACGATGGCAACTACGTCACCGTCGATCAGGGTGATGGCACTCGCGTGCAGTACTATCACTTGCAGCAGAACGGAGCCCTCGTCGATGTCGGCGACGTGGTTTGCGCGGGTGAGCCGATTGGTCTCAGCGGTAACACCGGCTTCTCGAGCGCGCCGCATCTTCATCTCGATGTCATCGATGTCTACGGCTATACGCAACCCATCTTCTTCGAAGAGGTTGGGGAGATGGGCGATGGCGTCGCCTTCGCGGGCATCGACCTGACATCCGCCAACGAGCCACCAGCGACGTGTGATATCACGCCCGAGTTTTCGGACTGTCCTTGGGATACCTTCGCGCCCTTCGGTGTGTGGGTCGACCCGGGCCTGCCCTGCACAACAGCGATGCTCAACATGAGCTATCCATTTACTGGTCACACAGCGGGACCGACTAGCAACGTGCTCTTCGCGGTGTACAATCCGGCCAGCGATTGGAGCTACTCGTGTTTGCACGCCGATGCGAGCGGCAATTTCACCGGCGACCTGCTCTTCGCGAGCCCAGCATTTTCAAATGCTGGCTACTTCGTTTTGCTCGCCGCCGACGACACGTGCACAAGTTTCACCGGTTGGGACGCGTCCGTGCAACTCAGGTTGCGCTAAGCCAACCAAAGCCTCCGCGCGACGCGAACCTGCTGCCCTAGGTCGCGGGCTTGTCTTTGCGGCCATCGGCGTGGATTGCAAATCGCTCTTCGGCGCGGGCGTGCACCGGTTCGTTGCTCGGCCATGGCCATCCGCCAAACTGAGTGCGGCGATAATCGCTGAATGCCTGTTGGATTTCTTCCGGCGAGTTCATTACAAAGGGACCGTATTGCACGACTGGCTCGCCGATTGGACGTCCCTGCAGCAGGAGCAACTCGCTCTCCTGGAGGCCGTTCACCAAGGTCACCGCAGTGTCCGCCCTTAACTCGACTCGCGTTCTCACGGAGACTTCCTGTTCCTCGAGACGAAGTGTTGCACCTCGGAAGAAATAGAGATTGCGATTCAACCCTTCGCTCGCGGCCGGCAAAGTCCACTGGGCGTTGGGCGCCATCTTGATTGTCCAGATGGCGATCTCGGCGTTGGGATTCGCAGCCCACGACTTCGGTGGGGGTGGCAGTGCTTCAGTTGTCTCGAAGCGTCCCGCGACGACTCGCACTTCGGTCGTGCGCCCGTTTGCGTCGTGCATGGTGCGTGTTGGCACGCGCTCGTTCCAAAACATTGAGAAGTGCGGTTCGACTAGCTTGCTCGCCGCGGGAAGGTTCAACCAAATTTGGAATAGCTCAACAGGGTTTGGTTTATCGCGCTCGCGCAATGGGAACATCTCGGAATGAACGACGCCGCGCCCCGCCGTCATCCATTGAACATCGCCCGCACCGAAGCGCGCTGTTGCACCGAGTGAATCAGAATGATCGATGAAGCCCTGACGACCGATCGTGACGGTCTCGAAACCGCGATGAGGGTGGGGCGGAAAACCCGGGACCTTTTCCCCGTGGTACATGCGAAAGCCATCGCGACCGGCAAAGTCTTGGCCGAGCACGCGTCCTTCGAGCGAAACCGCCGGCCCCATTTCTTCGTTGCCAGCAGGATAGGCGTCGTCGTGATGAACGCAAAAGAGAAACGGATCAGACGTTTCCCACGGAAATCCAAGGGGCTGCGTGCGCAGGATGGGCGAGCTCATGGCCGGAGCATAAGGCGCGAGGCGCCGATGTCACGAGGGGGACGGGGGGGGCTGAGGGCGTGTATGTGAGGGGGAGGCGGGGGGGCCTAGTCCGTGTCCGTGTCGGAGTCTGAGTCCGAATCCGTGTCCGAATCCGAGTCCGAGTCTGAGTCCGTGTCCGAATCCGTGTCCGAATCCGTGTCCGTGTCCGTGTCCGAGTCCGTGTCCGAATCCGTGTCTGAGTCCGAATCCGAGTCCGAGTCTGAGTCCGAGTCCGAGTCCGAGTCCGAGTCTGAGTCCGTGTCCGAGTCTGAGACCGTGTCTGAGTCGGGGCGCGGTTCTGCCGTTTCGCGTGTGGTCAGGCCCGGGAGGTGAAAGGCTCACGCCAGCATTCGCTCTGTGCTCAATGCGTGCTGAGCTGGCATGACCCTTTCACTGGGGGGAGGGCATGACCAAACGCGAAACGGCAGCTCCTTTTCTCACTCTCGAAATCATGTACTCCGTCGCTGAGCAACTTGTACCTGTTGTTCGCGATATCAAACGCTTCGATCGAAATCTTGCAGACCAACTTCAGCGCGCAGCGACGAGCGTCGCCCTCAATCTCGCCGAAGGCAGCGGAGTGCGTGATGGGAATCGCAGGCGACACTTCAGCATCGCGACGGGCTCTCTTCACGAAGTACGCGCTGCGCTTCGGATGGCGCGGATTTGGAACTACACTCCCTGCACACTGCGCGTCGAAGGCGAGCTCGACCGCGTTGCGGCGATGCTCTACCGGTTACTTCATCCGAAGTAGGCGGTATCCGAATCCGTGTCCGTGTCCGTGTCCGAGTCCGAGTCCGAATCCGTGTCCGAATCCGTGTCCGTGTCCGTGTCCGAGTCCGTGTCCGAATCCGAGTCCGTGTCCGAATCCGTGTCCGAGTCCGAATCCGAATCCGAGTCCGAGTCCGAGTCCGAGTCCGAGAAACGGGAAAAGGGGAACGTCCCCATTTTTCCATTCGTGTCCGAATCCGTCACGGTCCGCTGTGCATCAGACGCCATGTCATCGCTCCGATGATGTCGAGTTGTTCGTCAATCGAGCCGACCTCTGCGATGTAGCCCCACGCTACGGCGACGCGAAGGGCTTCGCGTACTTCGCGCGTAGAGCCGAGTGCGATGTGAAAGTGCTTGCGACGGTTGCCGCCGAGGCTTGCATTTCCCTCGCCGAGATTGAGCGCAATGCTCGATGCCGCGCGACGTATTTGAGCTGCGAGATCGGAGTCGCTTGTGCGAATCGTGCGAACCACTGGCGCGAGCCTTTGAATCGCATCGATGGTGACGTCGAGAACCCTAAGAGACCTGAGTGTTTTGCGTGGTGTCATGCCCCCCCCCCCCCTCAAGTGAAAGAGGCATGCCAGCTCAGCACCCATCGCGCGCAGAGCGAATGCTGGCATGACTCTTTCACCCCAGGGGCCTGACACCACGCAAAACACGATGGCGAAGCCGAGAAAGATCCAGCGTCCGAACTCCGAATCCGTGTCCGAATCCGAGTCCGTGTCCGAATCCGAGTCCGTGTCCGAGTCCGTGTCCGAATCCGAATCCGAGTCCGAGTCCGAATCCGAATCCGAATCCGAGTCCGTGTCCGAATCCGAATCCGAGTCCGAATCCGAATCCGTATCCGAATCCGAATCAGTCCGCTCCCCAATCGAGGTAGCAGTAGCTTGCGCCGCTCGGCCCCGGCGTAGTGCAGCGTGCCACGGGGAAATCGGGGTAGGTTGAGCAGGGCGGGTCGGTGGCGCAATCGCCGGGCACACACACGATCGATTCGTAAGCGGTGGCTTGAGACGCATTGATTGCGATGTACGGGGGCGTGCTCTCGGAACCGCATTCACAACACTCAGCGACACGCACGCGACAATCGCTGTCCTCTTCGCATGCTTCGATCGCCGTTGTGCGCAAGTCGCGCGCCACGCATTGATTCGATTCGCAGACCGCGACGAGGTTCGGATCGGGCTCAGCGAAGCACGGCGGACACGCGAAATCGTCGCCGCACGTAGCAACGCCGTACTCGCTCAAGTGCGCGCGATTGAGCGCGATCATATCGGACGCTGTCGCAACGCCGCAGCTTCCGCAGCAACTCGCCGCGCGAATGCCGCAATCGCTGTTGTCGCTACAGGACGTCCAATCAGGAGCTCCTGCGTCAACGCCTGGGCAACTCGACACAAACTCTGTGCACGTCGGCGCCGGTGCGTAGCCGGAGCGACAACTGCCGTCGCAGTTCGCCGCGACCGTCTCACTCGAGCACACTTGCGCGTCGATGGCGCCGGGGCAGACGCGGTTGCAACTTAGGCCGGAGCACGGCGGGGCATCTTGCGGCACTCCGCCATCTTCGACTGGCGATCCACAAAATAAATCGTTGCAAGCGAGCGCGTTGATTGATCCGGAAGGACACGACCACCCGATGCCGTCGCAGACGGGCGAAGGACCCGTGGTCAAACAGGTTGTGTTTGGAATGGAACCAAACGGGCAAAGCTCCCGGCACTCGATCTGCACGATGCCCGTGCACCCCGTGCTGGTAGCGTCGGCCCCAAGGTCTGAGCCAGGCCCTGCGTCTAGGCCACTGTGCGAAGATGAGCAGGCCACAAGCAGGCTTGCCGCCGTGACGAGCGATGCTAGCCACGTATTTCCCTGCGATTTCATCAACCCCGCCCTTCGCGTGCGAACGTGTGTGCCAGTCTGAGCCTGAGTTTGGCCTCGCCAGTTCGTAAAGCAACCTCCATGCCGTGACCGCCCCGACAGTTCGACTGGGCCGGGTGGAACGCTCTGCTAGGCTGCGCCGCTCGATGGCCTCCCTCGTACCACTTCGGCGTTCGGCGAACGCGTCTCCGCGAGACCTGCGCGCCTTTTTGCCGACAACACGTGCGGAGATGGACGCGCGTGGTTGGGACGAGCTCGACATCCTCATCATCAATGGCGACGCCTACGTCGACCATCCGGCCTTCGGTGCTGCGCTGATCGGCCGCTTTCTCGAAGCGCGCGGCTACCGCGTCGGCATGATCGCGCAGCCGGCATGGAACGATACGACGGACGTGTTGCGCATGGGTCGACCGCGCCTCTTCGTCGGCATCACGGCGGGCAACCTCGACTCGATGCTAAACAAGCTGACCGCGCAGAAGAAGACTCGCTCTGACGATCAGTACTCGCCGAACGGACAGACCGGTTCGCGTCCCAACCGCGCGACCATCGTCTATTCAAACCTGATTCGTCAGGCGATGCCGGGGGTGCCGATTGTGATAGGCGGGATCGAAGCATCGCTGCGTCGCATCGCGCACTACGACTACTGGAGCGATCAGATCCGTCGCAGCATCCTGCTCGATGCGAAAGCCGACTTGCTCATCTTCGGAATGGGCGAGCGGCCGGTGTGGGAAGTCGCCGACCGTTTGCGTGATGGCGCGCGCATTCAAGACGCGCGCGACATACGAGGCACCGCGTTCGCGATGCGTAAAGGCGAATGGGAATCGGTCGAGAAGAGCCGCTTCGTGAAAGACGGCAAGGCGCTGTGGCTGCCCAGCTATGAGACGGTACTCGCGGATCGCAAAGCCTTCTCCGAAATGTCGCGCGCCTTTCAGTACGAGACCAATCCTGGCAATGGCCGCCCGCTTTTGCAGCCCCACGGGCACGAGGCGGTCTACTTCAATCCGCCCGCAATCCCGCTCGATACCGCATTGATGGACGAGCTTTACGATTTGCCCTTCGCGCGCGTTCCGCACTTCGCGTACGACCAGCGTATTCCTGCGTACGACACCGTGAAGCACAGCATCGTCACGATGCGTGGTTGCTTTGGCGGCTGCACGTTTTGTTCGATCACCGAGCATGAAGGCCGAGTGATCCAATCGCGATCAGCGGCGAGCATTTTGCGCGAGGTACGCGCGCTGCGTCGCATGGATGATTTTCGCGGAACGATCACCGACGTCGGCGGCCCGACCGCGAACATGTATCAGATGAAATGCAAGAGTGACGAAATCGAAGCGTCGTGCCGTCGTCTCTCGTGCGTGCATCCTGGCGTGTGCGAGAACCTTCAAACCGATCACACTCCTCTGGTCGACTTGCTAAAGAGCGTGCGCAAAGAGCCCGGCATCAAGCACGTGATGATCGCATCTGGAGTTCGTTACGATCTCGCCGAGCTGAGCCCGGAGTTCGTGCGCGACCTTGCGAAGCACCATACCGGCGGGCAACTCTCCGTCGCGCCGGAACACGTGAACGAGGACGTACTCAACAAGATGAAAAAGCCAGGCGTCGAAAGCTACGACCGCTTCGCTGAGATGTTCTCGTGCGCGTCTCGCGATGCGGGCAAGGAGCAGCACCTCGTTCCTTACTACATCTCCGGACATCCCGGTTCGACCTTAGGTACGATGATTGAGCTTGCGATTTACCTGAAGAAGCAGGGCGTACGCCCGCGTCAGGTTCAGGATTTCATTCCGACGCCGATGTCGATGGCGACCAGCATGTACTACACGGGGCTCGACCCATTTACACGTGAGCCGGTTTACACAGCGGTCGACCTCCGCGACAAAAAGCTCCAAAAGGCGCTGCTGCTCTACTGGGATCCCGAGCAACACGATTTGGTTCGCGAAGCGTTGGTTCGCGCTAACCGCCGCGACCTCATCGGAACTGCGCCGCATTGCCTGGTTCCGCCTGCACACGGCAAGGGCTCGCTTTCAATTCACACGCGTCGTCGCGCCAACCAAAAGCGTCCTCGCCTGCGCACCTAGTCCAGCGCCTGCTCGTCAGATACCGATGGTCCGCGCGTGCTCGCTCGTGAGTGCGCCTATTCCAGAATGGGTCAGCTTCGTTTGGCGATACCAAGGCGATCGGTGGACGAGTGCGAACCCAGCGACGAGGTAGGCGGGAATCATGACGAGGAAGCCAACCATCGTTGTCGCCGGAGTGAGACCGCCGTCGGTGTAGTAGGTTCGAAAGACGAGGGCGTTTGCAAGAACGAGGAACGCCAGCCAAGTACCTAGCCCGAATCGATGCTTGAAGATTGCCCGCTTACCCAAGCTGTCGACGAAGACGACCTTCGCGGCGGGAGTCACCAAGACTTTCTCGCCGCTGTCCAAGCGAAGTGCGAACAGATGAGTCTCGAGCTTCCGCTCGACTTCGACCCATGAGAACGTCTGTTGATTCCGATGGCGGCCTTCGTCTCCTTGTTGGATGATGGTCAGCGCGACCGGATGCGGATTGTCGTCGAGGAGCTCGACCGTTCCTGCAAGCGCGCTGCGGCCCGAGACGAAGTTCGCGCGCGGACGTTGCGAGGCGACAAGCTGCCCTTTGCGTTCGCTTGCATCCGCAAGACAAAGCCATTGGTACAACGCCATTGCGAGCGGAACAGCAACGCCAAACACGATCGTCACGAGGAATGCTGCCGAGCCCGAAAACAGGAACTGGGTCGCCTGCAAGCAGACGAAGTGCGAGATGCCCATACGCAGCGCGAGCCTGTCAGAACTTCAATTCGGTGTGGATTGGGGCCGGCGTGGCGCTTCCTGGTCAGTCGCTGTAAAAGGAAGGCGTCTAAGCAGCATGGTGCGTTTTCTTCATACGGGTGATTGGCAGCTAGGGATGACCCGGCACTTCCTCTCGGAGGAGGCGCAGGCGAGGTTCACGGCGGCCCGGTTCGAGGCGGTCGCGCGTATCGGGCGCATCGTCGCCGAAGAAAAATGCGAGTTCGTTGTAGTCGCGGGCGACGTGTTCGAAACCAACCAGGTCGACCGCCGAACGGTGCGCCGTGCACTCGAAGCGATGGCGCAGATCCCCGCGCCAGTGTTTCTTTTGCCTGGCAATCACGATCCCCTCGATGCCGCGACCGTCTTTCGTTCGTCCGTTTTCACAACGCATTGCCCGCCCAACGTTCGCGTCTTGGCCGATGGCACCCCCGTCGTGTTGCGTGATGGCGTTGAAGTTGTCGGAGCGCCGTGGACGTCCAAGCGCCCGTTGCGCGATCTGGTCGCACAGACTTTTGCGGCGCTGGACGTCGCGCCTCCGAATACGGTGCGCATCGCTGTAGCGCATGGCGCGCTCGATTCGCTCGCGCCCGATCCGGCCAACCCTGCCATCATCGAGCGTGCTTCGGCCGAGGCTCTTCTGGGCGAATCGAAGATTCACTATCTTGCGCTCGGCGACCGACACTCGCTTACGCAGGCGGGCGACTCGAAGCGCATCTACTACGCGGGCACGCCCGAACCCACGAGCGATGTGGAAGTAGACCCCGGACAGGTGCTGGTCGTTGATTGTTCCCCGAGCGAGTGCGTTGCGCGTTCGATACGCGTCGGCGCGTGGCGCTTTCTCCGTCATGAAGCGCAGCTCGCGAACACGAGCGATGTAAACGCATTGGGCGATTTTATTCGCGCACTTCCCGCAAAAGAGACGACGGTCCTCAAGCTCGCATTGGTCGGTACACTCTCGCTCAGCGTGCACGGCGATCTTGAGGAGTTGCTCGATGACCAGCGTCATCTCTTCGCAGCCATTTTGCAGTCGTCCAGTCGCTCCGAACTCGTGGTGAAGCCCAGCGACGACGATTTTCAGAACATTTCGCTTTCGGGCTTCGCTTCGGACGCGCTTGCCGAGTTGCGCGCTCTTGCGGCGAACGTCGATGCCGCGCCCGCTGCGGAAGATGCGCTCGGCCTTCTCGTGCGCTTGGCGCAGAGGCCTGCATGAGTATTCTCCGGCTCCAACTGAAGAACTTTCGCGGCGTCGTCGAGTCGGAGGTTCGCTTCGCACGCGACGGCGTCACCGTAGTTGAGGGCCCAAATGAAGTCGGCAAGTCGAGCTTCGTCGAGTCGATCGATATGTTGCTCGACTTCTTCGACGACGCCCGCAACCAAAAGGTAAAGGCCATTCAACCCGTAGGTCGCGACGTTGCGACCGAGATCGAGATGGAAGCCGAGATCGGGCCCTATGCCTTCACATACCGCAAACGTTTTCATCGCGAGAAGCTAACGGAGCTTTCAATCTCACGTCCCTCGCCCGAGCAATGGAAAGGGCGCGAAGCGCACGAGCGCGTACAACAAATACTCGGCGATCATATGGACTACGCGTTGTGGAAGGCGATTCGCGTTTCCCAAGGCGATGGCGAGGCGCAGCCTGTGCTCGACAAGCAGACGAGCCTGTCGGAGGCGCTCGACCGCGTAGCGGGTGGTGCACGCGCGAGCGAACGGGAAGAGAGTCTCTTCGAGCGTGTGGAGAACGAGTACCAACTCTATTTCACCGCGAAGCAGGGGCAGCCAACGGGTAAGTACCGTGACGCCATCGTCCAGATGAACGAGGCCCAGCTCGCGGTCGATTCCTTGCAAAGCGCAATGAAAGGCTTGGAGGATGACGTCCGGCGTGCCGCGCATCTCGCGGGCGAGAGTGCGCGCGTCGTTCGAAGTCTCTCCGAAGCGCGCTTGGTGTTGATGAAGCGCGAGGAGCAGGCGGCAGCGCTCCATGACAAGCGTGAGGCAGTAGAGTCACTCGGGCAGAAGCTCGTGCCCGTCGCGCATGATGCCGCAGCAACGAGCAAAGCGGTTCGTGAGCGCGAGCGCATGGCCGCCGAGCTTGCAAAGGCAGAGGAGGTTTGGCAGGCGGCGAGCGCCGAACGCGCCTCCGCGGATCCGCTTGCCACAGAAGTATCCGCGTCCATGAAAACAGTGGAGTCCGCGTACTTGGCTGCAAAGGACGCGGTCGAACTCGCCATCTCGCTCGAGCGCATTCGCCGCAACGACGACACGTTTCGCCGCAACGAAATCGAGCTCGCGAGAAATCGCGAACGTCATGCCCGCGTTGTTTCTGCGACAGAGAAGGGTGTACGGGCCAAGGCCGAGCTCGACGGAAACTTAGTGACCGATGACGCCCTCGAACGTATTCGTTCAAGCGAGCAGGCCTTGCTGCGCGCCCAAGATGTCTTGCGCGCCGCTAGCCCGAAGCTTCACGTGCTGGCGCTGCAGCCGGCGGCCCTCACGCTGTCTGGCCGAGCTCTCTCCCTGGGCACTGGGCAAGAAGTCGAGGAATCTGTCGTATCAGAGCTCGCGCTCGACGTGGACGGCAAAGTACGCGTTACCTTTTCGCCCGGCCAGAGCGCCGACGAGCTCAAAGGCCGCCTCGCTCAGGCACAGAACGCGTTTAGCGCAGCTCTGTCTGAAACGCGCGTTAGCTCGCTCGAGGACGCCGTGGAGAAGAACGCCCGCCGCCATGAGGCTGAGCGCGCGCTGACCGACCTGAAGCGCGTCATCAACGACGATTTGCGGGATTGGACGCGCGATCAACTCGCTCGTTCGATTGCGAATCTCGAACGCAGCACGGCGGCCCACGCAGCGGAGCGGCCCGCGCAGCCGCCGATGGCTAGCGAGCTACGCGAGGCGCGCCGTTTGCACGAAGCCGCCGAGGCCGAGTTGGCCGTGGCGCGCGAAACGTTGGAGCACGCAGATCGCGAACGCGACCTCGTTCGGGTGCGCGCAAGCGAAGTGGGCAAGCGCCTCGCGGAAGCCGACTCGCTTCTGCGCGTGGCAGCCGAGCGCAAAGCGTTCGCGCGTAGCGCACTTTCCGAGGCAGAGAACGGCGCAAGCCTTGATAGTTTGCGCGAGGCTTACCAGAAACTCTCGACGCAGGAGATGTCGTTGCGTGAGCAGCTAGGCAAGGCGGAAGACGAGCTGCGCAAAGCCGAACCTGCGCTTGTCGACGCGCGCTTGAGCGAGGCCAAGGACGTTGTGGTACGGCTCGTCGACGAGCACGGGAACGTGAATCTGCAGCTTGCCAAAACACATGCCGTGCTCGAAACGAAGAACGAGCAAGGTTACGGTGAGGCGCTCGCGCTTGCCGAAAGTAAGCTGCATCACACGGCGACGGAGCACGCAGCGATGCAACGTCATGCAAGCGCCGCGCGTCTTCTCTACGAGACAATGTCGCGCGCGCGCGACAATGCGCGCCGCAGGTACGTGGCGCCCTTGCAAGAGCGAATCAATGCTCTTGGGCGAATGGTTTTTGATTCCAGCTTTCACGTCGACGTTGGTGACGACTTATGCGTGCTATCGCGCACGCTGGGCGCGCAGACGGTCCCCTTCGAGTCGTTGAGCCAAGGCGCGCGCGAACAACTCGCTCTTTTGGTGCGCTTGGCCTGCGGGCTTCTCGTGGCAAAAAACGGTGGCGTTCCGCTGATTTTCGACGATGTGCTCGGCGCGACGGATTCGACGCGTCTCGCCGAGATGGCGACTGCGTTACGTCACGCAGGAAAAGAGTGCCAAATCATCGTGCTTACGTGCATGCCGGAGCGGTTTACTCATGTATCGGGCGCGCGGGTCAGTTTGACCCACAGGCGAGCTTTGACACCGAGTGTTGCGTCCGAGTAGCTTCTTATTTCCATGTCGCGGTTTCTGCTCAGCCTGGACCAGGGCACCACAGGCTCGACAGCTCTCGTTGTCGGCGAGGATGCGCGCATTCTCGGCAAAGCGACGCGCGAGTTCCCCCAGCACTTTCCCGAGGCTGGCTGGGTCGAACACGAGCCCGAAGAAATCTGGGCGAGCATCCTTGATGTGCTCGCTGCGGCCATGAAAGATGCCGGTGTTTCAAAGAACGCGTGCGCCGGAATCGGCATCACGAATCAGCGAGAGACGACCGTCGTTTGGGATAAGAGCGGACGCGCGATCCATCGCGCGATTGTTTGGCAAGACCGCCGCACGGCTGATGCCTGTGCCGCGCTGAAGAACGCTGGCCTCGAGGATGCGTTTCGCGCGAAGACCGGATTGGTCCTTGATCCGTATTTCAGCGGCACCAAGGTCGCGTGGATTCTCGATAACGTGCCGAACGCCCGCGCCCGCGCCGAAGCTGGCGAGCTCTTCTTCGGCACCATCGATTCGTGGCTTGTCTATCGCCTCTCGCAGGGACAGGCGCATGTGACGGACGTGACCAACGCGTCGCGCACCTTGCTCTTCGACATCCACCGCCAAGAGTGGGACGCGACACTTGCGACGCATTTGCGCGTGCCGCTCAGAATGCTTCCGAAGGTTGCTTCGTCGTCGGAGATTTACGCCAAGACGAGCGGCGTCGCGGGCCTCGCTGACGGCACGCCGATAGCCGGTATCGCGGGAGATCAGCAGGCCGCGCTTTTCGGCCAAACCTGCTTCGGGGTCGGCGAAGCCAAATGCACCTATGGAACTGGCGCGTTCCTCTTGATGAATACCGGCAGCTCAGCCGTTGCATCGAAGAACGGACTATTGACCACGATCGCGTGGAAGCTCGGCAACACGACGACCTATGCGCTCGAGGGCAGCTCCTTCATCGCGGGCGCTGCGGTGCAATGGCTGCGCGATGGCTTGGGCATCATCAAATCGGCCAGCGAAATCGAAGTGCTCGCGCGCAGCGTTGAATCAGCGGGCGACGTGGTCTTCGTGCCTGCGCTGGCGGGCCTTGGCGCGCCCCATTGGGACCCGCATGCCCGCGGGCTCATATGTGGCCTGAGCCGCGACACGACCAAAGCGCACCTCGCGCGTGCGACCCTCGACGGGATCGCCTTTCAGATCGTCGACCTGGTAACAGCCATGGCGGCGGACGCTGGCAAACCCCTCGCGCGTATGCGCGTCGATGGCGGCGCGGCCGCGAACGAGCTTTTGATGCAGTTTCAGGCCGATGTTCTGGGCGTTCATGTCGATCGCCCGAAATCGGTCGAAACGACAGCGTTGGGAGCAGCTTATCTCGCCGGTTTGGCCGTTGGGGTATTCGAAGATCTTGACGCCGTGAAGAAGGCGCACCACGTAGAAAGGACATTCTCTCCGAGGATGTCTGAGGGTGAGCGTTCTCATCACTTAGCGCGCTGGCAGCGCGCGGTAGTACGAACACGAAGCGAGCTACGATCCTCATGAGCAAAGTCCAAAAGAACTTCGAAACCGAAACAGCGCTGATAGCGCCGGAACCAGCACAAGGTGAGTTGAAGCCAGTGCCGGTCGCGTGGGAAGCGCTCGAAGACGCGTTCGAGAACAATGCGCCGGAGGTTCACAGCTACCTTCAGCTCTCGACCGGCGAAGTCATTCGCGTCGTGGACGGCATTGCCGATCCGACGATGCACGCGCGCATCGCTGCCGATGCTGGTTATCTGCGTGTCGATCCCGTCTCGTCGCGTGAGCAGTACCGCTGGATGGAACGCTATATAGAGACGGTCGAGGAGGGCGAGTTTCGCTCCAAGCTCATGCAAGCGATCGACGGCAAAGGTGCCTTCCGTCGCTTCAAAGACGTGCTCATGAATTTCCCGGTCGAGCGCGAGCGCTGGTTCACGTTCCGCTCGGAGCGTTTGCGTACCTGCATGGAGGCTTGGCTCAACGCCCATGGCATTGAAGCCACCGAGCGTCCTCAGTGGGAGGTTCCAAGCGTCGATGCGGTTCGCGACGTCGTTGAACGCGAGGTCGACGAAAAACCAAATCGCAAGCCGCGCGCGGCGACCGCCGACGCGCAGCGTGGGCGCTTGCGTGAGTACATCGAGACCTTACCCGCCCGTGAGCTCGAAACAGCGATTGCCTTCATCGAGTTCCTGCGGGAGCGCAAACATACTCCGCGAGTTCGCGACCGAGCGGAAGGCAGCGTCGATCGCGATGGAGTTCTCACGCCGGATGATTCAGGCCCTATCGAAACCTGACCGCATGCGCCGCGCGTATGTGTGTCTCATTGCGCTTTGTTCGACGGTTGCGATAAGCAATCCAACGCCGGCGTTCGCGCAACGCGTTGCGGTACGCGCCGACGGCATCGCTGTGGTGATCGGCGGCGCAGCTCCGGGGCCGGGCGTCGACACCGTCTATCGCAGCGACGTCGAGTTTCGCGCGAGGATGCGTCTCGCCGACCAAACCTCGCTCGACCAAGCCTTGCATGCCGCTGTCCCGAATGCACTGCTGAGCGCCACGATGAATGAGCTTATTGGCGAGGTCCTCATCGCGCGCGAAGCCGTGCGCGTGCGTTTGGCCGCGCCCTCCGCGGCCGACATCGCGCGTGAACGCGAAGGGCTCGAGCGCGCGTGCGGTGGCACAGACGCACTTGCAGAGCTCGCGCGCATGTATGGTTTGTCGCGCGCTGCGCTTGACGCCATGGCACTTCGTCGCGCTTTGGTGAGTGCATTTTTGGCGTCCAACTTGGAGGGCGCCACGCAGATTTCTGACGCCGAGGTCGAGCGCGTCTTTCAGTCGCACGACAATCCGTTCCCGGGGCAGACCCTCGATCAAGCTCGCGAACCACTTCGCGCCCAGCTCGCGCGGCAGGCGCTCGAGCGCACCGTCGAACGTTGGGTCGGAGTTCTGCGCGCACGCACGACCATGCGCGTGCTTGCGAACTTCGATACGTGACAAATTCCTGGAATGCGTAGCGCGCATTCCGTGATAGGGTCATTTCGCTTCGGCCCTTATGTCTGGTTCAGCAAACTCAGTTCGCGTTGTCATAGCCGCTCTGCTCGGCAACCTGCTTATTGCGTTGAGCAAGTTCGTTGCCGCGTTCGTTACAGGTAGCGCCGCAACACTCGCCGAAGCCGTGCATAGCGTCGCCGACACGGGCAATCAGATCTTGCTTCTCGTGGGGATGCGACTTTCACGACGCGACCCGAGCGAAAAGCACCAGTTTGGCCGCACGATCGAACGTTACTTCTGGCCCTTCATCGTCAGCATCATGCTCTTCAGCGTCGGCGGCATGTTCGCGGCGTACGAAGGCGTGCACAAACTACGCACGTTGCACGAACCTGAGACGGCTCACGGCTCCAATCTCTGGAACTATGGTGTTCTGGGCCTTTCGTTTATTTTCGAGCTCTACTCGTGCAGTGTCGCGCTCGCCGAGTTCAACAAGTTTCGGGGGACGAAGCGCTTTTTTGCCGCGTTGGTGGAGACCAAGGATCCCACAATCCCCGTCGTGTTGATGGAGGACATCGCGGCTCTCGTTGGCCTGGCGGTCGCCTTGTGCGGCGTCGGCCTTTCCGACCTGACGGGATGGAAGGGTTGGGACGGCGTTGCGTCCTTGGCCATCGGAGTCTTGCTCTGCTTCGTCGCGTTCTTCTTGGGACGCAAGACACACAGCCTGCTGATTGGTGAAAGCGCCACGGTCGAGGATCGCTTGCGCATCCGTGTAATCACGGAGGGCGTCGTCGGAGTCCGTCGCGTGCGGCAGTTGCTTTCCGTTCATCGCGGACCGGACGACGTGCTCGTCGCCATGAAGGTCGACTTCGATCGCGCGCTCGACATTGACCATATCGAAGGCCTCATCGATCAAATCGAGCGCGAACTTCGCAAGGAAATGCCGCACATGCGCCAGATCTTCATCGAGCCGGATTCCAAGTACGATGGCCACGCTGACCCGCGGCCGGATGCGTCGGTTTTGCCGCCTGCATCGAAACTCTGAGGCTTGGGCATTGTTGGCTACGCCCAGCGGCATTTAGGGCGCGAAAGCGTGCTATCTTAGGTCTCCGACCGAACACAGTATCGACGTTTGGGACGAGGAGACAGGCATGACCACGATCGAAATGACAGGCCCGAGCGCAACGCCAACGGACGCCGAACGCGCGAGACTACTTCCGCGCGCAAACCGTGTCATCCAAATGCCGAGCTTCCACCTCGACGAGCGCTTGACCAAAGAGCAGATCGAGTTCCTCGACACGTACGGCTTTATTCGTTTCAAGGCGTTTGCGACGAAAGCCAAAGTGCGTGAGCTTATCGAGGAGATCGAAGCGGTCGACCGTCAGATAATCTCGGAGGGGCGCACGCAAATCAACGGCGTGCCGCTCATCATCGGTACGAAGAAGGATGGCACCCGTTTCGTTCAGCGAATGGTTTTCTCATCGCTATTCAGCCCGAAGCTGGCGGAGTTCATCCGCGACCCACTATTCAAGTCGATTCTGGAAATTGCGGGCCCCGGCTACCGCATCGGTGAGCGCGAGCGCGACGGCCTTGTGGTTAACCACTTCCGCCACGAAGAGGGGTCGAGCTACAAGAAGCTTGGCTGGCACACCGACAGCCTTCGCGACATTTTCTATTTCGAGAAGCCGCGCAAGTATCTAAACGTCGGTTTCTACTTCGACGATTCGCCGGTGACCAAGGGCGGCGTTCGCCTTCTTCCATTCACACATAAGCAGCCCATCGCTGGCTTGCTTACGCACAAGATGCACTTCCTCGACAATGAGCCCGACGAAGACGAGTACGCCATCGAAGCCGAAGCGGGCGACCTGACGATTCACGACGGCCGAATCTGGCATCGCGTCGCGCAAGCCACCCTCACTGGCGACGCCAGCACCCGCCGAGTCATGTACTTGCCGCTGATGGACGGCCCGCTCAAAGAGAAGAACGAGAACAGCTCAGCGCCGCTCTATTTGAAGCTGCGCAAGTTGGCGGGGCACGGGTAGGGAGCCTGGCCTTCTTGGGCCGCTTCTACCGGGGCGAAAGCTCCAGCATCCGCCCGACGTAGAGAACAATTAGACTGTTCTCGTCTTGCCCTGTTGCGAACGCCATCGCCCCGTCGGACGTCAGCGCGTAATGAGCGTGTTGTCCATCCAACTATTTGCGCTGCCGCTATCGCTCCACATCGGTGCCGATCCACTATTCGTGATGAACGTGTTGCCGGTAAAGGAGTTGTGGCTCGAGTCTGCGCCCGCTCGTACCATCAGCGTACTCAGACCCGTGCGAAAGTCCTCGATCGTGTTGCCGTGGAAGCTGACCCCACTCGCGTTCCAGACGCCTACGACTTGCCCGCCGACGACCGGCCCTTGGTTCACCCGGATGGTGTTGTTGCTGAACTCAAAGTTGTTTCCGAAGAACGAGAACACGTCCCAGTCCCATGACTCGATTCCGTTGTCTTCGTCGAGGAGAAATTGGTTGCCGCTGATGACCGAGCCGCTGAGGTCTTTCCCGTCGCAGCTGTTGTCGTCACTTCCTGTGACCATGTTGATCGCTTCCATGCGCGACCGGTAGAACGTGTTGTCGCGTATCGAGAATTGAGCAGGGCACTCAAGACACAGGTCATAGTTGTACACCTGCGGGATTGCCATGTTCCCAGCGCCTCGAATGACGGTCCGCTCGACACGAACTGGGCCCCCCAGGGTTGGCGTCGTTGAGAAATCGATCGTGAACATATCCGCGCCTTCGAACGTGCTGTCGAGAATGTTGATGTCTTCCCAGCAATGGTCGGGCGAGCCGGACGAAGAATCGCACCACGCTTCGAGGCCAGCGCGCGGGGCTCCGGTCGCAACGCCGTTGAACGCTCCCACCACGCACCGTTCGAAAGTCACGTGGGCAACATGGGGTCCTGACCACCGGTCGGTGATGGAGATGTTGTTGCAGCCGTTGGTGATTGCCGGCCACATTTCTGGGATTTCCGTGCCGAGGTTGCGTTCTACGATGCTGTCGTAGAAGACGATATTCGTGGCGTCCCCGTCGTCGCCGATGGTGATCACGGGACCTTGCAAGCCCTCACCGATGGCATGCTCGCCGTCGTAGCCTCCGCCGCCGTGGAAACGGCATCGCTCAAAGCGAACGTTGTTGGCGCCATCTTGATTGTGAAGCGCGCAGTCACCTGCGTCTCCGATCTTGAGATCGATGTAGAGCTGGTCGCTGCCGAAATCGACGCGCCCTTTGATCCACGATGCGTCCATACCGTCGCCACGCAGTGACACACCGCTTGGGATGCGAAGGGGGCCACCCGTGATGCGATATGTGCCCGCCGGAAAGCAAACAACGCCCGCTGCACCTGCGGAATCGAGCGCCGTCACAATCGCTGCTGTGTCGTCAGTTAGTCCGTCGCCCACGGCTCCGCTGCTCACTACGTTCGCTGTGCACGTCGGCAGGATCGTGCCGCCTCCATCCGCCCCCACGCCAGAATCGCTTCCCGCGCCTGCGTCGGTGCCGGGCGATGCATCGCTGGCCGGCGTTCCGCCACCGTCGTTCATCGTCCCGTCGGAGTGCGCGTCGCCGAGCATTGCGGCGTCAGCTATGCCCGCGTCCGCGTGGTTCCCGCCATCGCTATCCGCGCTACCAAGTGACGCAGTGCACGCCGACAAAAGAAGCGCGAGCATGACGGTGAACATGTCGGCACGATTTCGCATTCGGTCCCCTTGGTGCGCGGGCTGTAGTTGTCGCGACTTAGAAAACCATTGCGATACGGCTCTGCAGCGTCCAGATAAAGCTCTGCTGCAGCTCAAGAGCGAGCGCGCCACCGGCGTTCATCATGCCGAACTCCGTGCTCCAGCGCATGACGTCGTTCTCGCCCCAGGAAACCTTGACGGCGAGGTCAGCTTCCCATCCGAGAAAGCAATCGCCTTCGAATACTTTGCAGGACATGCGTGTCGAGCCGGCGGCTTCGCGTGCCGCCACAGTGCTGGGAAATGCCTCGTTGAGCTGGTCAGCCCATGCGAGCAAGAAGGCGCCATGCAAATCGAGGCCAGGCACAACCGTGTAACGGAACTGCGGGAAGAAGTACTTCGAGTTCCACACCCCGCCGCGGGACTGAAGCCCGCCCAGCTGCGCCGCGTAGGCGTTCGCGGTACGCCCTGCGAGGGCGACTTGATACATGATTAAGCCGACGTGGTAGTCGGGGTTAAGCACACGCTGATCGAGACGATAGTCCGTCGTGGATGAGAAGATATTGTGGTCGCCGCGCGCGTAGCCCGCTTCGAGCGTGCCGATCCAGTTCGCCGCTGCGGCGCCAAGCTGCACAACGCCGCCCCAGACTGCCGAGGTAGTCACGTTCGGAGTGCGACCTTCGGCGTCGAGAAACTGTCCGGGCCCCAGCGGCAGGCCCCGTGAGCTTCCAAGAATCGTTGTGACTTCACCGTTGAAGAATAGCGACGGAGCGCGATTGCCCAGGAATGCGTAACGAATCTTCCAGAAGAGGTCGCCCACGTAAACATTGGTTTCAGTTTGCTGCTGGGTTCGATAGATATTGAGCATGCCGATATCGAGGATGTCGGTGCTGCGCAACGGATTGATGTCCTTCTGCAGCCACTGCAAGTAGAGGATCGTCTCTTCGACGTCGTCGGCGCCGTTGCCCAGTGTCGCGAACGGGAATGTACTGCGTGTTGGATTTGGCTGCGCGCCAAGTCCAAGCGGATCCTCGACGAGCCAATCGTGCGTGACCGCCAAGATGAGGGGAGTGGGGCGCGTGTCTCCGGTTGCGAGCGCGCGAATGATCGTCAGAGGCTGCGTCGCGAAAAGAACGCGGTCGAACGCAGCGGCCGTGTTCGCATCACCCCAATCATTGCGAAAGCCGTTGCCGTCGTTGAAGAGAATGCCCAAGCCGCCGTAGGCGCCCATGCGACCGACGCGGATCTGGCCGATGGGGATATTCACTTCGAGCCAGGCGCGGCGTAGTTGGATCGGCGGAACATCGATGCCGTTGATGTCGGTGCCGCTCGGTTGCTCCGTAAAGAGCGGCGTACCTGAGAGGCGCGCGTTGTCACCGAAGACTACGTTGTTCAGAAGATCAAACTGGGTGCGTAGCGCAACGACGGGCATCTCGCGCACTGAGCCGTACGTAATGCTCGGCTCAATGTGGCCACGCATGTACGCAAACGAAGGATTGATGGACGGGTCGGGTGCTCGCGCGCTCGAGAAATTCTCGGTCGGAAAACCATTGCCCGAGACGATTCGGCTGCGAAACCATCCAGTCATCTGAAAGCGAAGTGGCATCCGCCCGCCGAGAATCTCCGCGTCAATGCCGCTCGATGGCGGCGCCTCGGGTTCGCGCGCGGCGTCAGCGGTGTCAACGGTCGGGCCACTGGCACCTGCTGCCGCTGGGTCTTGTGCCGCTGGCACGGCCTCGGCGTTCGCAGCGCCTTCCGTCGCTGCTGAATCGCCGGCGGGCGTCTCCACGGGTGCGGTCGGCTCATCGCCTGTGCGAGGCGTCGTCGAATCTTGATCGACGAAATCCTGCGCCCGCGCAGGCGCGTAGGTCAGCGCTAGAGCCAATAACAACGCGGAGATCGAGAGGCGTTTCATCAGGGGCTTACTACTCGCTGCAGTTCGACGGGCCGTCGGCGCGATCGGGGCGCACGTTCATGATCGTCACGCCGTCGGCAAAAATGCGCGCGTTCTCGCAGCTGATCATGTGAAGTTCGCCATCGACATTGCCCCAGCCTTCAATGCGGATTTCTGCGCCGTCGGTCGGTACAGGCATGTTCAACGCGCCGAACAAGCCGTCTTCGTTGGTATGCTTCTGCGTGGCATCGGGATTGTTGTTTCCATCGAAGTAGCGGTAGGCGGGGGAGGTATGCGCGGCCGGCGGGGCGACGATGAACGTTCCGTCCGGGCGATAGACGCGGACCTGCATATTGCTAAGCACGTGCTCCTGGCAATCCAAGAATGCTCCGGCGATGAGGCCCGTCCCGCCCTGGCGCGAGACACCAAGAACCGAGGGAATCAAGTTGAGCGTTGCCAACGAGACGACGTTCGCGTTGTGCGTCTCGGCTTCCGCGGGAACAGGAATATTGTACTGCACTGTCGTCACGGGAGTCGTCGCTGCATTCGAACACAGGGTGGGCATCGCGTCGCAATCGCGACCGGGCGCGTGGTACGCAAACCATGCGCCGAGATTGCCCGTCGCTGGGATCTGACTGTTTGCCGCCGAGGTCCCGGAAACGCACGATCCTGCGCAGGACAAATCTGCGGGCACGTCGTTGTCCGGATAGAAGTTGATGCCGATGTTCGTCAGCGAATCGCCCGTCTGATAATCCTTGGTAAGGAGAGTGAACGACGTCGCCGCGCCATCCGTTGGCGGCGCTGTCGCTACGCCTTGGCATGAGAGGTCGAGCGTGGCCGCGACGCCTTCGCGCGTGTACGCCGCGACGGGATCGAGCATCTCGGGGCCCGCATCGACAGTGTTGCCCGGCGGGTCTTCTCCACCGCATGCGGCGAGCAGGAGAGCGACTGCGAGTGAGGTCAGGCTAAGCTTCATCCAGGTCTGCATTCGAGTTCGTCCTATTCGCGAGCTTTGGATGGCGCGAACAACCCGCGCCCCAACCTGCCCGCGCATGGTTCTACATGATCCCGCATGCCCTTCCAACCCTACGTGCTTGTTAGTGTTTGGCCGACTGACCTTTCCGATGTTTGGAGCTGGGTGCTTTGATCCCCTACAATTCGGGCCATGACCAAGCTCCGTCAGGTTTCGAGCATTTCCGACATTCCTGCCCCTGCGCCGAAGGAAACCGGACCTTGGCGTTCTTACAAAGAGAAGCTTGCCAGTTTGGCGCAGCGCGTCGTGGATGCCCAGCGCCCCATTCGCGTTCTCAATTCGCTCAAGTGGCCGGCTGACACGTACGAGAAGTTTCGCGCCTCGCGCTATCGTGAGCTGCCGCTGCTTGCGCAAGACCACTACGACACAATCAGTCTGGGCTTCGAGCCTCGCGCAAAGATCGATGAGTTTTTGGAGATCGCGAGCGATATCGATCGCGACATAGGTAGCGAGGACGCCATCGGACGCGTGCTCAAAGTTACGTGTCAGGAATACGTGAGCGTAGTTCGCATGCTCGAGGTGCGCGGCACGAAGCGCTTCTACGAGATATCGCGATCGCTCTACGGCACGCCCAAAGATGTCTTCGCGGACGACGCGACTCGCATTCGCGACGTTGCCTTCGACTTCTACGATATTCTCACGCATCTCACCGACGAGGTGCTCGGTCCGCAGCCGGTGCGCGACATTCCCGCAGAGCAGGCTGTGCAGATCTTGAATGAGCGTTTGAACTCATTCTTCGTCGATGATCCGGTTCGCGTACGCATCGACGATGGGATTGTCGCCGACGCCGCCGCAGGTAGCGACTACGTGAAAATTCGTCAGGGGGCGGTCTTCTCCGAGCGCGACATCAACATCTTGGAAGTGCACGAAGGCTGGGTGCACGTCGCGACGAGCATGAACGGGCAGAAGCAGCCGGTGGCGCGCTGGCTCGCAAAGGGTCCGCCGCGTACGGCGGCCACACAAGAAGGCCTCGCGGCCCTTCTCGAAATCTTGACGCTGCGCACCTATCCGAGTCGTGCTCGCCGTTTGAATGACCGCGTCTTGGCCGTCGATAAGGCAGAAGACGGCGCTTCATTCCTCGATGTATTCGAATGGTTTCGAACTGAGGGATACGACGAAGAAATGTGCTTCTGGAATGCGCACCGCATCTTTCGCGGCGGCGTGCTCGAGGGCGGTGCTCCCTTCACCAAAGACATCGTCTACATCCGCGGGCTCGTGTCGAACTACTACCTTCCTTCGAAGCGCGATTCAAGCCGGGCGTGCGGACCTCATCCCGTGGCTCTTCGCAGGAAAGATTGCGCTTGAGGACGTTCCGCTGCTCGCGTCGCGTGCGCATGACGGCGTCGTCAAGCCACCGGTCTACATGCCGTCGATGTTTCGCGACGCAAGCGGCCTTTCGATTTGGTTTGCCATCAGCTCGTTCTGGGGTCGCTTGAAGAACACCGCGATGCAAGCGAACTACGAACGCATGTTCCGCATGTAGCGGCGACGTCGTCGGCCTCTTTCGCTTGCTCAGCGCGGATCGCAGAGATGGTGCTGTTGCGCGTTCGCTTGAACGTCCGCCCCCTCGGCGCCGGAGCAGATCTCCTGCAGCAATGGACCCGCAACCGCTTCGTCGTGCCGTTCATGAGCGACGATGGCTCGAGCGAGCTTCAGCCAATGAACTTCCGGCAGCTCGCCTCCGAATAGCGTCGCGAAGCGCTGCGCTAACGGATAGTCGATGTTCACGTGGCGAGCCGCTTCGTCGATGTTGCCCGCTTCGAGAGCGCGCCACGCAGCTTCGGACTGCACGCGCGGGTCGTTCGGATAGCGCTGTGCCCAGTCGGATAGGTGCGCTGTGAGGTTTACCTCGCGAGTCGCTTCGTCCGGGGCGACCCATTCGTGGTTGGGCACGAGTTGCTTTCGCAGCGCAACCGTCTCTTCGAGCTCGGCGAAATATCGATCCATGCCGGCGAGCGACGCAGCGCTCAGAACCGCACCAAAACGAGGCGCGCTTTCGCGGGCCCGACGGCTATGTTCAAGCGCCGCGTCCCAGTCTTCTTTGAGGAACGCGCTCCGGGCGGCCCACTGACGAACGCGCGGATCCTGTGGGTACTGCGAAAGCCATCGTTCGATGCTCGCATCGTCAGGTTCGCCTGCGGGCAGGTCATCGTTGGGCAGGAGCAGCTCGACCAGCCGAATCTCGTCACGCGCTCGGGGATATGCAGACACTGCGACGCCCGCAAAGGAACCTATGCTCACCACGACAAGTGCTACCGCGAGAAGCAGTGGCACAATCATTGAGCGCAGTGGCTCCAAACCCTTGGGCTCCTTTTCATGCGCGCGCATCAGCTTGAGCAAAACGAAGCCGATCACCGCTCCCGCGATCGCGCCTCCGAGATGTGCGCCAATGTCGATGCGCTCGCCCGACCGCGGAACCATCGGAATCAGCGAAGGCAAGAGCACGCGTCCCAAGCCAAACTGAACCTGGCCGCGTTGCGCGATTGGAAGGGTGTGCGCGACGAACATGCCCGACGCGAATAAACCCATGATCGCGCCCGATGCGCCGACGGAAACGGTATGGCCGTCATTGGTAAGAAGCGACACCGCTGAGCCGCCGAGCATTCCGACGAAGTAGACACTGAGAAACCAGCGCCATCCCAATCGCGCCTCGAGCAGAAAGCCCGCCATCACGAGGGCTACGCCGTTCAGACCTAGATGCAGGAAGTTGCCGTGCAGAAAAGCGCACGTGACCACGCGATACCACTCGCCATCGTGCACGCTTTCAGGGAAGAGACCGCCCGTGGCGATCAGCGTTTGTGTGGTCGGCGTAAACTGAAATTTACCGTCGACCGGAAAGAGGAGCTCGATGGCGAAGCCTGCGATGATCGTCGCGAGTACGACCCAGGTCGCGATGACTTTGCGATCGGGCGTGATCGTTGCTTCCGGCGCCACTACCTTAGCGGGGAAGGCCGCGAGCTCTTCGACAGGAAGCAAGCGCGATGTGATCTCTTTGTTGAACCGCCCCCACGTGCGGCTATACGTGATCGTCAATTCGAGTGCGTGCTCGCTCGTTTGCTCTTCCGGAACTTCGAAGGCCCATTCGCACATTCGCACGAATCCACGAGAACCTACCGTCGCGTGAAGGAAGTGCTTGCCGCTCGGCACGTCGACGTCGTGAACGGCGCCCTGCAAGAACGAGCCTTCGTATGCGGGTCGACCGTCGACCATCAGCGTTAACGGAAAGTCCGTTGCGTACCAACCGGGCGGATCGAAATGAACTCGAACAAGCATGCGGTGCGCTTAGCTCCGGTTTGAAATCAAAACGAGCAACAGCAAAACAAGAATCCCGGTGAGCAGAATGCCTGCCGCAAGTCCAAGTGGACGGAAGCCACGCGGACCCAACTTGTCAGCGACGCGCAGGCCCAGGAACGCGCCCGCTGCGAAGAAGACAAAGGTGGTCGGCTCCTTCGGGTACTTCTCGCCGAACAGAAGATAGAGCGGGTAGTTAAGAAGCAGACCCAAACTTCCGCCCGCAATCCATCCGAAAATGGTGCGCATGCGCGCTCGCTCTTTGGATTCGACGACCTCGGTGGGCATGCGCGCCAGCGCTTAGCGCGAGCGATTTCGCGAGGCAACCTAAATAGCCAAGGTCGGCAGGGCACTGCGGGTCAATTGCTCGTTAGTAACAGTCGGATAGCGGCTGCGTAGATGTGTGGTAGGTTCCGCATCCCGCAGCAAGAAAAGCTTCTAATTCGAGCGAGTAGGGGACGAGGCAGACGTGGCGAAGCAAGATCAGGCCAAAGACGATTTCGACGATGATGCTCTTCGCGCGCTGACGCGGCCCTCCGCGGCCCCGGACGCGCCCAAATCCGAGCAGGACGATGACGACGATGGCGGCATGTTGGACTTGCGCGCACTCACGACGTCGGGCGTTCCGCCGGCGCCCAGCAAAACCGAAGACAAAGACGATGATCTGAACATCGACTTGAAGGCCGGCGCAGCTCCTGCGGAAATTGCGCCTAAGGTTGACGAAGCAGCCTCGACGCAAGCCGCACCAGCTGTCGCAGCCAAGCAGGCGACGGCAACGTCTTCAAAGTCATCCACTGCTGTCGCTGCAGAGGCCGCGCCGGTCGCGGCAGAGCCAAAGCGCTCGAGCAACACTCTAGTCATTGGCCTCGCTGCGGCCGCGGCCATCGGAGTTGGCGCATTCTTCGCTCTCAAGAACAATGGCGCGTCCGATGAGAGCGCGCCCAGCACAACCCCTATCGCGGACTACGCCCCGCCTACCACCACGCAGGTGCAGCCCGCACCCGAGCCTGCTGCCGCAGTGAATCCGATGCCGGTCGATCCGGCCGCAGCGCCCGCCGTCGACTCCGTGCATTCTCGCCCGGAGCGCCGCGAAGCGAGCGCCGAGCACCCGGCCGCAGTCGCGCCTGAATCTGGCGCGCGCGTCCATCACACCGACGATGGTGCCGCCCATCCGGCCGCAGCTGCTGCTCCAGTAGTCGCTGCGACACCCGCTGCGACGGCCGCACCGACCGAACCTGCCAATCCTGCCGCGCGCACAGGCAACGCACCGGTCGCTGCCGAAATGAACTCCTTGCTCGACGAAGCCCTCGGCGGCTCGCCCGCCGCTGGCGGAACGCGCACGACACCTGCCGCCGCTCCTGCGGCTGCCGCAGCACCCGCGGCGCCTGCCGGACCGCTGCCCACGACGCCTTCGCAGAGCGATGTGCAGCGCACGCTCGGCCGGCTGCTTCCGGGCATCCGTCAGTGCGCTGGGGATCAGGTCGGCATGGCGATGGCGACGATTCTCGTACGCAACGACGGCACCGTCGCAAGCTCGTCGATTGCGGGCGCGCCGTTCGGCGGCACGCCGCAGGGGGCATGCATGGGAAGGGGTCGTTCGCACGGCGCATTTCCCGCCGTTCCGCCAGACCACGCTTCGTGTTACCTATCCCTTCTCGATTCGCGCGCAGTAAAGGCGCACTCAGCGACAGGCAAAGGGATATCGGCATGTCACGGTTTCTGCGCATCGGCGTAGCCTTCTCTGTTCTGTGTGCCATCGCCTGTGGCGGCGGAACAGTCGTGAGTAATGTCGCGCTCGTGACGATGCCGCGCGGAGACCAGCAACGCATCGCTGCGATTGACGCCTTCGGTCGTCGCCTGTTTGCGGCGTTGCATGACGGGCGGCCCGGGAGCGTCGTTCTTGGAGACGCCGCCCTTCATTCCGTGCTCACCGATGATGCGGCGACGCGAGCGACGATCCACCGCAGCGGGCTGCATCAGCGCATCGGCAACGTCGAAGAGGCCTTGCGCTTCAACTTTCGCCACGCCCACTACGTAGGACTCTGCGCTCAAGGTTCGCGCCGCGAGGTGGCCTTTGGTCCCTTGGGCTTGCTCGAGGACGGCTGGGTTATCGACCGTGCTCTCGTTGTCGGCGAAGACCCGCAGGCCGGCCATATTGCCTCCTGGGTCGAGGGCAACTTCATCTTCACGAGCGAAGGCTTCGGCGCGATTTCGCTTGAACGGGTCGAGTCCCCGCGCCAAGAACATAGTGACCTAGAAATCGGCTCCTGCGATGTAAGGGCAGGATTCACCGGCTACGACCGGTAGTGGGGGTCTCACCCCTGCCTCCCCAACAGATCGCGGATTCCGTTGATCTTCTTCGCCCGGGGTGCTAGGTCGACCGTTCCATTTTCCAGGGAATTCACGACCCATGAAGATCAAGAAGCTCGAAATCTGCGGCTTTAAGTCATTCGTTGACAAGACGGTCATTCACTTCGACCACGATGTGACTGGCATCGTCGGACCGAATGGCTGCGGAAAGTCCAACGTTGTGGACGCGATCCGCTGGGCCATAGGCGAGCAAAGCACGAAACACCTCCGCGATAAGTCGATGGACAACGTCATTTTCAACGGCTCAGAGTCGCGCGGACCGCACTCTTTTGCTGAAGTCACCATCACCTTCGACAACACCGCCGGCATCGGGCCCGCTGAGTATCGCGACTACGCTGAAATCGCCGTCACGCGCCGTCTCGACCGCGCTGGCTCGAGCGACTATCTCATCAACAAGACGCCCGTTCGTTTGATGGACATCACAGAGCTCTTTCTTGGAACCGGCGTGGGCACCAAGGCCTACTCCATCATCGAGCAGGGACGCATCGGCTTCATCGTGTCGTCGAAGCCTGAAGAACGCCGTCACCTTATCGAAGAGGCAGCTGGCGTCACCAAGTACAAGGTGAAGAAGAAGGCCGCCGAGCGAAAGATGGAGCAGACCCGCGCGAATCTTTTGCGCGTTGGCGACATCACCGCCGAGATTGAACGCAGCCTCGCGAGCCTCAAGCGCCAGGCGCAAAAAGCTGAACGCTACAAAGAGTATCGCAAAGAAATACGTGATCTTGAGCTCTACTCCGCGTCGCATAAGTACATGGAGCTCATCGCTGTCGAGAAGGTTGTCTCGTCGGAGCTCGACGTGGTGTCGGCGACCGTTGAAGGCACGCGCGCCGCGCTTCGCGTTCGCGAAGCCGAAGTGGAAGCCGACCGCATGACCCTGCTCGACGCCGAGCGAAAGGTCGAGCTCGCGCAAAACGCAGCATTCGCCTCAGATAACGCCGTGAAGCAGCTCGAAGCGGAAATAGCCCGTCACCAAGACCGCATCGAAGCGATTGCCGACCGCGAGCGCGCGGCAGAGCGCGAGCTCGCCGACATCGAAGCGCAGCGAACGGCGTTGTTCACTGAACGTTCGGGTATCGCAGCGTCGCTTGTTTCGCTCGAAGAGCACGCCGCGCTCGAAACAGAAGCGCTTAGTAAGGAAACCTCTGAGTACGACGCGCGTCGTCTCGCTTCGGACGAGGCACAGATGCTCGTTACGCAAGAGCGCGCTCGCGTTGCCGATGCGCAGGCGCGCATCGCGCGTGCCGAAGCCGTGTTGAATGGTTTCGAACGCCGCCGCGATGAAGCGCGCGCACGTCTTGAGAAGATGCACGCCGAAAAGGAAACACTGCTCGCCCGCGTGGTCGAGCTCGGCGAAGAGGCCAACGCGCTTCGCGCACGCCTTTCCGGTTTGGCCGGCGGCAAAGAGAACACGGAAGGCCGCAAGCTCGAGCTCGAAACGGAGCTGCAGGATTTGCGTGCACGCATCAAGGACAGCGACGCGCTCGTCGACCGACTTCGCAACGAGCTCGCCGGTAAGCGCGCCCGTCTACGTTCGCTCGAAGAGATTCAAGCGCGCTTTGAAGGTGTGGGCAACGGCGTGAAAGCCGTCATGACCAAGTTCGGCGGCGACGGAGCCGGCGTGCTTGGTTTGCTCGCTGATCGTTTGGATGTGAGCGCGGACTTAACGCACGCCTTGGCGGGTGCTCTCGGCGACCGAGTTCAAGATGTCGTCGTCGAAAACCTCGAGACGGCGGGCAAAGTATTGAACTTCCTCGCCGAAGGTACCAAGGGCCGTGCGACCCTTTTGCCGCGCACGACGGAGGTTTCTCAGCAGGCGACGCGTGAGCTTCCCCAAGACCCGTCGGTCGTTGGCTGGCTTGCCGACTTGGTGCGCGCGGAGCTCGGAGA
The DNA here is from genome assembly GCA_016712745.1 of Sandaracinaceae bacterium. Classification (GTDB taxonomy): domain Bacteria; phylum Myxococcota_A; class Polyangia; order Polyangiales; family JADJQN01; genus JADJQN01. Next base: position 1,425,500 of record JADJQN010000001.1, on the reverse strand, counting down.
TGAGTCGCTCGTTCGCAATCTCCTCGGGGACGTTCTCGTCGTCGAAGATTTTGAAGCGGCCATGCGCTTGCACCAAACCACCTCGGTCACGCTCGTTACCCGCCGCGGTGACGTTCTTGGCGCGGACGGTCGCGTAACGGGTGGCCGTGGCGAAGAAGTCGGCGCACACATGCTCGATTTGAAGCGCGAAGTTCGCGAGCTTCACACGCAAGTTGCAAAGCTTGACGGCGAACTTTCGACTGCTGTCACCAACCACAGCGCCTTGCGATCGGGCATCGCAGAGCGCCAAGCAGCACTCGAAAGCGCACGCAACGCGGCGCACGAGAATGAAATCGCACTCGTCAAAGCCGAGCGCGATGTTCACGCGGCCGAAGAAAACGCGACTCGTACTCGCGCGCGCATCGAGACGATTGGTGTTGATGCCGATGAGCTGACTCACTCGCTCGCCGCCGCGTCGGACGAGGAGAGCGCTGCGCGAGAAGAGATCACGTCAGCGCACCTCGCCCTTCGCGATGCCGAAGAAGCCCTTGTCGGCTGCGAGGAGATGAATCGCGAGCGTCGTGCAGCAGTCGACGCGCAGACGCTCGTCGTTACTGAAGTTCGCGTCCGCGCCGCGCAAGCAGAAGAGCGTGCGCAAGGCGACCGCAACACGGTTGGACGCCTCGACCGCAGCATCGACGAGCTTTCAGTTCGTTCGGAGCGCGTGAAGAGCGAAGTCCTGGCTGGAGCCAACCAGCAGGGCGAGCTTTCGGCGACGATTCTCACATCGCGCGAAACACTGTCGCAACGCGTTCAGGAGGCGATGGCAGCGCAGGAGACCTTGGCTCGCACCCGCGCTGAGTTCGATGCTGCGCGCGCATTGCTGGGCGAGTTCGAGGTAACCATTCGCGAGACGCGTTCCTTCATTGAGAAACACGATAAGCGTGGCAACGAGTTGATGCTTCGAGCGCGTGAGCTTTCGATGGAGCTTTCGCACTTGCTCGAGCATGTGGTCGAGCGTCACCGCATCGACGTGCGCACTGTGCTTGGCGACTTCCATGATCGCGAAATTCCCAGCGCGCAGACCAAGGCACGCATCGACGAGCTTGCTCGCCTTATCGAACGCATGGGCGAGATTAACCTCACGGCGATTGAAGAGTACGAAGAGCAGTCGAAGCGCTTCGAGTACTACGCGACGCACCAGAAGGATTTGGAAGAAGCCCTCGACCAGCTCGACAAGGCCATCCGCAAGATGAACATTGAGAGCAAGCGCCTCTTCCGCGAGACGTTTGCGGAAGTGAACGCGCGTTTCAAGCGCGTCTTCCCGATGATGTTCGGCGGCGGTCAGGCCGAGCTCAAGCTCACCGGCGCCGACGATATCCTGGAGAGCGGCGTCGAAATCGTGGCGCAGCCTCCGGGCAAGAGACTCGGCAATCTCGAGCTCATGAGCGGCGGCGAAAAAGCCCTCACCGCTGTCTCGCTCATCTTTGCCATCTTCCAGTACAAGCCGAGTCCATTCTGCTTGCTCGACGAAGTCGACGCGCCGCTCGATGAGGCCAACATTGGCCGCTTCAGCGACGCGATTCGTCAAATGACCGATGACTCTCAGTTCATCGTCATCACCCATTCCAAGCGCACGATGGAAACGGCCGATATCCTTTACGGCGTGACCATGGAAACTCCAGGCATCAGCAAGCTTGTGGCGGTCGAGCTACGCAAGGCCGACGCCAAGCGCGCCCCAAAGCCAATGGCCGCCTCGTCTGACGTCGCCGTCGCGTAACGACGACGTCTGACGAGAGGCCGGTATCGGATGCGCTTACGCGCTAGTGCTGCGCGAGCGTGTGCTTCAATGCACTTATCGTCCGATGCGTATCGATTTGCTCGGGCACGATGCGCTGACGCATGAATGCTTGAGTTTCATCGTCGAGGTTCTTGACGTCGGCGCGATAGTCACGAAGGCCGTGGTCCTCACCTTCTTCAAGCACGGCAATCGCAGCTTCCGCACTCAGGGCCGACGCGGTTTCTGCTAGAGCAGTAACGAGAGTGCCCCAAGCGCCCGACGAAGTGGGCACGGTGCCGCCCAGCACGCGAATCTTTTCCGTGAGCAGCAGTACGCGACTCTCGTGCGACTGCTGCACGCGACGAAACGTGTCGCGATAGGATGCGAGCGACTCATGGCTCATTGCCTTGGCGTAAGACTCGGCGGCCGACATCTCGCCCCGGCAAAATGACGCGAGCTGTTCTGTGATCTGCTCGCGACGCCCCTCGGCTCCCGAATTTTGTGTTTGCGTATAGGTATTCATTGCAACGCTCCTTTCATTAGCAATGAAGCACGTTGCATCGTGCGTGCCGCGCCATAGCACTGCTCAGACGTCGGTAAATCACTACGTTTTTGGCAGAACGGCGGATCGGCTATGCGGCAGCATTGCCACATGTGTCGCGAGCGAGGCTCAGTCTTTGCCGCCTTTTTGGCCCTGGAAGTTGTCTTCCTTGTCGCGGAAGAGAACATTGAACGTCGTAAGCGTGCCGTAACAGGCGGTGATGTATTGCTGCATCTGTACCTTGTCGTCATCGGCGAGCGCGCTTCCGTTGAGCTTTTGCTCGAGCACTCGCAGCTTGTCGCGCAGCATCACGATCTTATGAAAGAAGGCGTCGATGGGAATGCGCTTCTCTTGCGTGTCCTTCTTGCCCGGCGCGAGCACGAGCTCTCCGCCGCGCCAGCGTTCACCCAAGACGGTTTCACCCGCGCCAAGTTCTTCGCGGATGACCTCACGCAACACGCGGCGAAATTCGTTCTGGTCCATATCGATGTCAATCTCCTGAGGAAGCGGAATCTTGATCGGTTCGTCGTTGTAGTCGTCTCGCATGCGGCGCGGGGTGCCGGCCGCGGCGGGTTTCTTCTTCGCCCAGCCCTCCCAGCCTGCGCCCATAGGCTTGTGGCTGCTGCAGGTAGCAATCTCGAGCTTGATTGCTTTCCAAATGCGGCAGTCCCCCCTTTGCACGTCGGCTCCTTCCACACGGAACGGCGTGAAGAAGGAGCAAGAGCCGCACCGGCCAGTGAGATCCCGCTCGGTCAATCAATCATCTCCGATGATCGAAGCGAGGGCGTTGTGATGCGCGCGCTTGAGTGCGCCGACATCGATATGCGCGACCTTCTCAATGGCCATCGCTTTGCCGCCGACCGCACCGAGCACTTCAAAAACAACTCCATACTTCAGGCACGCAGCTTCGACTGCCCCTTGATTCGACTTCTTGAAGCTAACAAGCACGCGCGAGGGCTCTTCGGCGAATAACAGTGCTTCCGGCGCGGCTTCGCTCGCGGGCGTAGGAATTGTGACGATGCAGCCAAGCCCATTCGCGATGCATGATTCAGCGAGGCAGCACGCGAAACCGCCGTCGCTAATGTCGTGGGCGCTTTGCAACACGCGTGCGCGCGCGAGCGAGAGGATCGCTTTCTGCAACCGTACTTCCGCGTCGAGGTCGATGCCGACGGGTTGGCCGTCTACGCGACCGAGCTTCTGTGTGAGCCATTCCGAGCCGCCGAGTGCGCCGCGGCTGGGCATGCCGATGTGCGCGATGATGTCCCCTTCCGCAACGAAAGCGCTGCCGAGGCGATCGTCGGCCGACTCGAGTTGACCGACGATGGCCACGCTCGGCGTCGGAAGAATGGAGCGTCCATCGGTCTCGTTGTAAAGGCTCACGTTGCCCGATACGACGGGCACGGAGAGCGCGTTACAGGCTTCGGCGATTCCGTCGACCGCGCGTGCGAAACGCCACATCGTCTCTGGCTTCTCCGGACTGCCAAAGTTTAGGCAATCGGTAAGGCCGAGCGGTTGTCCGCCCGAACACACGATGTTGCGCGCGCACTCGGCGACAGCCATCGCCGCACCCGCCTGCGGATCGAGCTCGACGTGACGCCCGTTGCAGTCGACGCTCAGCGCCAAGAACTTCTCGCGCGTACGTCCGTTAGGCTCTTCGCAGAAGACGCGCACGACCGCTGCGTCCGACTGTCCGGGGCGGAAGACCGTGCCATCACGCACGATGTGGTCGTACTGGCGCCACACCCATTGACGACTTCCAATGTTCGGCGAACCGAGAAGTGCGACGATCTCCTGCGCAACGTCGGTGACTTTGGGCGTTGCAGGATCCTCCGTGTTCGGAGCGACCGCGCGTTCGGGCCTTTGGTACTTGGGTGCGTCGTCCGTGAGAATGCCGATGGGAAGATCAACGGCGACAACCGCCTCGCGCTTGCTCTTGATGTCTTCGAGGGGGTCGAATGCCGGCGTCGCTTTGCAAACAAAACGACCTGTGTCGGTTACGCGCCCGATGATAGCGACGTCCAGATCCCACTTCTTACAGATTTCAAAAACTTCGTTTTCACGACCCGGCTTCGCGACCATGAGCATGCGCTCTTGGGATTCGCTCAAGAGCATTTCGTAAGGGCTAAGCTTGCGCGCGCGACGCGGAATCATATCAAGGTCGAGCTCGATGCCGTTGCCAGCGCGTGCGGCCATTTCGACTGAGCTTGAGGTAAGACCAGCCGCGCCCATGTCCTGAACGCCCTCCAGGCAATCGGTCGCGAAAATCTCGAGGCACGCTTCGAGCAGGAGCTTTTCCATGAACGGATCTCCGACCTGCACCGTCGGCAATTTCTTCTCGCTATGGTCGTCGAACTCGGCCGACGCCATCGTGGCCCCGTGAATGCCGTCGCGACCCGTGCGCGCGCCTACATAGATGACGGCGTTGCCAATGCCCGATGCCTTGCCAAAGAAAAGCCCCTCGGTGCGCGCCACGCCAACCGTAAATGCGTTGACGAGGATGTTGCCGTCGTAGCTGGAGTCGAACTGAAGCTCGCCTCCAACGGTGGGCACGCCGATACTATTTCCGTAGCCTCCGATGCCCGCCACGACACCGCGCAACAGCGCCGGCGTCTTTGGATGATCGGGACGCCCGAAGCGCAACGAGTTGAGCGAAGCAACGGGACGGGCTCCCATCGTAAACACGTCGCGCAAGATCCCGCCGACGCCGGTCGCCGCTCCTTGGTAGGGCTCGATGTACGAAGGATGGTTGTGCGATTCCATTTTGAAGACCGCGCAAAACCCATCTCCAATGTCGACCGCGCCGGCATTCTCGCCCGGGCCTTGCACGACGCGCGGACCGCTCGTCGGAAGACGACGAAGGTGAATACGTGAGGACTTGTACGAGCAATGCTCGGACCACATCACGCTTACAACCCCGAGCTCCGCGTAGGTTGGGGTGCGGCCCAAAACTTCGAGCACATGCTTGTACTCGGTTTCGTTCAAGCCGAATGATTTAGCGAGAGCTAGGTCAACGCTCGGATCACTCGGCATCGCGAGGGGGGCCTTCATTGTGTGCCTCCATGGCGAAGATGCTCGCGAAGAGATGCGAAGAGCAGAAATCCGTCGTCGTTGCCGAGAATTTTCTCACAGGCGCGCTCAGGATGCGGCATCAGGCCAAGCACGTTGCGCTTCTCGTTGTAGATGCCTGCGATGTTGGCCATCGACTTGCTCTTGGGCGTGAAGCCCTCGACGTTGCCGCTCTCGTCGCAGTAACGAAACGCGATACGAGCGTCTTTTTCGAGGAGGGCGAGCGTGGCTGCGTCGCACTGGTAGCGGCCTTCAGCGTGCGCGATAGGCAGACGAAGAACTTTGCCTTCACTGATGCCGGTCGTAAATGCGCCGCGTGCTTCCGTGCGCACATAGATGTCTCCACACTCGAAGCGAAGGTGGGCGTTGCGGGTTAGGGCGCCCGGAAGCAGATGCATCTCCGTCAGAATCTGAAAGCCGTTGCAGATACCGATCACAGGGCCACCGCGCTCGGCAAACTCGGTGATTGCCTTCGCGATTGGACTGAAGCGTGCAATCGCGCCGCAGCGAAGATAGTCCCCATGCGCGAATCCCCCAGGAATGATCACCGCGTCGGCGTTGCCGAGCGATTCTTCTTTATGGAAGACGCGGCGCGTGTCGGCGCCCAGCACATCGCGGGCTGCGTGAAGGGCATCGAAGTCTGCGTTCGAGCCTGGAAAAACAACGACCGCGACGTTCATTTCCTACTCCACATTTCGCTAAAAACGAGCGCGGAGAATACTCGCGCTGCCGTAGCGAACGCAATGCTACTCTTTGCGTGGAAACACCATCATGACCTTAGAAAATCCGCTCCTTTCTCCCTCGTTCGAGATTCCATTCGACCGTATTCGTGCGGAGCACGTCGAGCCCGCCGTCGAAGCGCATTTGAAAACTGCCCAGGCGAGAATCGACGCAATAAAGACTCATTCGGGCGAGCGCACCTACGCCAATACGCTCTTTGCGCTCGACGAGGCAGGGCTCGAGCTTGAGATCGTTATGTCCGTGGTCGGCCATTTGGAGTCCGTCGTGACGGGACCTGAGCTGCGAGCTGCGTACAACGCCGTGCAGCCCGCGGTTAGCACTTTCTACACCGGCATTCCGCTCGATGCACAGCTCTGGCTCGCGATCAAAGAGTTCGCGGCGACGGACGAAGCGAAGAATTTGAAAGGCGCGCAGGCACGCCTGCTGAAGAAGACCGTGGACGAGTTTCGCCGCCACGGCGCCGACCTCGATGCCGAAGGAAAGAAGAAGCTCGAGGCACTGAGCGTCGAGCTTGCGATGATCACAACCAAGTTCGGACAAAATGTGGTCGACTCGTCCGCAGCGTTCGAACTCTACGTGGACGATGAAGCCGACCTCGAAGGACTTCCCGCGCGCGCCAAGGAAAGCGCGCGGCGAAGCGCCGAGTCAAAAGGGAAGAGCGGTTTCCGTCTCACCCTCGATGGGCCTACCTACATCGCTGCGATGACTTACCTCGACAACGCTGATTTGCGCCGCGCCCTCTGGCAGGCCTACGCAACGCGCGCGACAAGTGGCGCACACGACAACCGTGCGCTCATCACTCGAATCCTCGAGCTTCGGCGCGAACGCGCCAAGTTGCTTGGCTTCGATAGCTTCGCCGATCTTGTGCTCGCCGATCGCATGGCGAAGAACGGCGCGACGGCTCAGGGGTTCGTCACGCGCCTGCATGAAAAGACCGTCTCAGCGTTCGCTCGAGAGCAGGTCGAGCTTCTCGAGTTCCGTAAGTCGCTCGAAGGCGCTTCAGCGCCCGCGCTCTCCCCGTGGGATGTCACTTACTACGCGGAGAAGCAGCGGCGCGCTTTGTACGATTGGGACGACGAAGAGCTGCGTCCGTACTTGCCGGTCGAGCGCGCTATCAGCGGCGTATTTGCGATAGCAAAACGCCTGTACGGCGTCGAGGTCGTTCGTAACGAAGAGGCTGCGATCTGGCATCCACTCGTGAGCGCTTACCATTTGAACGATGCCGATGGATCTTTGCTTGGCAACTTCTACATGGACCTCTTTCCGCGCGAGACCAAACGCGATGGCGCGTGGATGGGAACTTTCATCAGTGGTCGCGCCGCTGAGCCGCATCTCGCCACTGTGTGCGGTAATTTTACGCCGTCCCAAGGCGACACCCCGGCGCTCCTAACCCACCGCGAGGTAGAGACACTCTTTCACGAGTTTGGGCACCTTCTTCATCAGCTCTTGAGTCGCGTAGAGGTCCGCAGCCTTGCTGGCGCGCGCGTGGCATGGGACTTCGTCGAGTTGCCTTCACAAATCATGGAGAACTGGTGCTGGGAGAAGGAAGGCCTCGCCCTCATCGCGGCGCATTATCAGACGGGCGAACCCGTTCCCGATGCGATGTTCCAGAAGATGTATCGCGCAAAAAACTTTCGTGCGGCGAGTGATCAAATGCGCCAACTCGGATTCGCGTCAGTCGATCTTGCGATGCACATTGATTACGATCCCGCGTGCGACGGCGACGTCATGGCCTACGCACGCAAAGTGCTAGCGGGCTACGCGCCGGCTAAATTTCCGGATGACTACGCGATGATCGCGAGCTTCGGGCATCTCTTCGCCGACTCCGTTGGTTACGCCGCCGGTTACTACTCCTACAAGTGGGCGGAGGCGCTAGACGCTGACGCGTTCACGCGCTTTCAAAAAGAAGGCGTTTTCAACCGTACGACCGGCCAGGCGTTTCGCGATGCGGTGCTCTCGCGTGGCGACAGCGACGATCCGCTGACTCTCTATCGAAACTTCATGGGACGCGATCCTGATCCGGATGCGCTCCTTGTGCGTTCCGGCTTGCAGTGACGGATCGAAGCCCCCAGTATCGTTGGACATGCGAGACAACACCGGCGCTGGGCATTCGCTGAAGTATCTTCTCGTGGCCTGCGCATTCGCCTTGGCCACCATCGTCAACGCAAGCACTGCGCGAGCAACGGACTACTTCCTCGACTCAATCGGCGGCGACGACGGCGGCGACGGTCACAGCGACGCAAACGCGTGGCGCACCATCGCCCCGCTCATCGATACCACGCTGCACGCAGGCGACAACGTCTACTTCAAGCGCGGCAGCACGTTCAATCTCGCGGCCGCTGCATCCGGGGCCGACGGCAGTGGGCTTGTTCTCTCCATGTCAGAGTCGGGCACGGAGGAAAGTCGCATTACGCTCTCGGCGTACGGAACGGGTGCGCGCCCCATCATGATGAACGATCAAGGGGGGGACGGCGATCGCATCATAAGTATTAGTGGCGGCTACGTCACCGTGGAAAGCATCGAATTCAGTCAAGCGCATTACGGCGCCGTCGTGGTCGAAGGTTCCGGCCATCACGTCATCGTGCGCGACATCGAAACGCATCACCTCGGCATCGGCGTCGTGCTCTTTGGCGAGAACAACCTCGTCACGCAGAATTTTTTCCGCGACGGTACAATGGTCGTAAATACACCGGGCGGCGTAGACGACTACGGCGCGAACGGTCTGGTTGTCCTCGGGTCGCACAACGAGATTTCCTACAACCATGCCGAGCGCCTGATTGCGCCGAGTGAAGACTTCACCGTGGACGGCGGATTCTGCGAGTTATTCACGGCCGACGACGCTTCCATCACGGACATTTCGATTCATCACAATACGGTTCAGGACTCGGATGGCTTCTCCGAAATCGCGGGCAACATTAGTAACGTCGTCTACGCGTACAACGAAACCCACGACAACCATGGCTTCGCGACGATCCAGAACACTCTCGACTCCGATTTTTCGAACATTCTCTTCACGAACAACACAATTTTCGAATCCGAAGACGACTCTTCCCTCGGCGGATCGTCATTCTGGTTCTCGCGCGAAGCTGAGTCCGGGGTTTACACGTTCGTGAACAACATCGTCGTTCAGACAGTCGGTGGCTTCTTCCAGCGCGCCACCGCCGTGACCCATTCGAATAACGTCTTTTCAGGGGGCGCACGCTTGGGCGGAATCACGCTTGGCGCGAGCGAGTCGTCCGCAAGTCCGATGTTCGTTAACGCAGCCGCCGACGACTTTCACTTGCAAGCCGGGAGTGTCGCCATCAATGCGGGCGTCGCTGTCTCCTTCACAAGCGACCTTGATGGGCATCCAGTGCCCTTCGGAGGCAGCGTGGATATCGGCGCACACGAGTATATCGAACCAGGCACTGACGCCGGCACGCCACTCGACGGCAGCGTGGGCTTTGACGCCGGCCCGCCGCCGGTAGACATGGGCCCTGTCGCTGCAGACATGGGACCTCCGCCGGTCGACGCCGGTGTTTCGGTAGACCTCGGCATCAGCTTCGACGCAGGTCCACCGCCCCCCGACGCGGGACCCTCGCTTGTCGACAGTGGGCTAGCAACCGACGCAGGGCGTGTCGGTTCGGGCGTGGATCCTGTTTCCGGTTGCAGCTGCAGCGCTGCGGGGACCAACCCGACTTCGCCGCTTGCCGCACTCGTCGCGTTCGCTGGTGTTCTCGCGCTCGCTCTTCGCGTTTCGCGAAAGCGTAGATAGAAGGCACAACCCAAATCAGACTACCGGAAAGAGCTGCGTACTCTTAGAGCCGTTTCAAGATGGAACGGCTCTAGCGAATGCGGTCGAACGCTTCGTGCGTTCCGTACACGTCGTCGTCGTGTCCGGAGGGCGGTGCCACCGACCAACGCAGTACTACGCGGCCGCGGCAGCGGTTGGGGCTCACCGTTCCCAGCGCACGACTGTCGAGCGTCGATTGCGTGCGGTTGTCGCCGAGCATGAAGAAGCCGTTGATGCTGCCGACCGGGCGCATGGAGAATGGCGGTACGCGCGTGACGAACATGTCGTGCTCGTGGCCATGAAGGTCTTCGCGTGCGCGCCATGGAAGCTCATCACGAGACGCTGTCGTGTTGTAAAAGCGCAACCTTTCTTGGAGGACCGACTGTGCTTTGCGTCCGCTCACATTGAGAACGCCGTTCTCGACCGCGATCTGGTGGCCGGTATGCGCGACGACGCGCGAGATCATGAACTGCTGCACGCCTGACCGCACGGGCTTCTCGCAGAGCGCAACGTCACCGACCTTAAGCGCGGCAAGGCGCCACACAATGACTCGCTCACCCGCGAGCAGCGTGGGCGCCATGCTGTTATCGCCCACCGTCACGATGTCCACGTAAAAGATCCGGACGACGATTCCCAAGGCCACGAAAACGATGACCATCGTGAGCAAGTATTTGCCGAACGCTTTGAGAAAATCCACGTCTGGTCTATCGCGCTAGCGACGGCGACGTGTCAAGGATGCGGAGCAACTCGGCGAGCGCAGCGCCAGGCTCGCTCGCGTCGTAAACGGCCCGAATCACCGCAACGCCCGCGGCGCCAGCCTGCTTCGCGGCGGCGGCGTTGTTCGCGTCGATACCGCCGAGCGCGAGTACGCGCATCGACAAGCTCTTCATAAGCGACGCAAAGCGCATCGGGCCAAGCGCCTGGCCTTTTCCCGGCGAATCCGCGAAAGGGCTGAGCAACGCGTAGTCAGCTCCGGCAGATTGTGCTGCCGATAGCGAAACTTCGTCATGACACGAAACGCCGACTTGCATGGCTGGACGTAGCAGCGCCCGAGCGTCGGCGACGCTGATGCCCGACTGCGGCAGGTGCACGCCATCGGCCCCTACAAGTAACGCAATGTCCGGCCGCCCGTTTACCAAGAAAACTGCCTTGTACTCATGCGCAAGCTCACACAGCTCACGCGCGAGCGGGAGCAGTTGGCGATCGGTTAGTTGCTTGCAGCGCAGTTGAAGCGCGACCCGATGAGGCCTTGCCCCGTGCAGCGCTCGCCGCGTTCGCTCGGCGAGGCCTGCGGCGAGTGAAGCATCGGTGATTAGCATCAGATCGAAAGTCATCGGGCCGCAGGGCTTGCTGTGCTTGGCGCTACGACCTGCGGCGCAGATCCTTCGAGCTCTTGACGCGCACGTTGTGCAAAGCGTGAAGACGGATAGCGGTCGCGCAGCTCTTGGAGAGTCACGCGTCGCGCATCGACATTGCCGTCAGCACGAAAACGCTCCGCGAGGTTCCAGAGTGCTTCGGGCGCCGAGTCTTCGGTCTCGAGCGTCGTGTCGGGGTCTGACGCGCACTGAAATGGCGCTGCGCCGCACAGCACGAGCAAGACAGCCATCGCCAAGAACGGTCGAATCACAGTTGCTTCGAGCCGATGACGCCTTCAAGGGGGCTCGACGCTGTCGCAAAGAGCCTGCGCGCAATGCGGCCTGCTCGAAATGCCTCGCGTCCGGCTTCGACGGCCTTCTTCATAGCCGATGCCATCAACACCGGGTCCTTCGCGCCGGCGATGGCGGTGTTCATCAGCACGCCGTGACATCCAAGCTCCATCGCAACGGCAGCGTCGGATGCGGTGCCAACGCCAGCATCAACGAGCACCGGAACGCTCACCGCGCGCAAAATCAACTCGACATTGTATGGATTGCGAATGCCGAGCCCGCTGCCGATGGGGGCTGCGAGCGGCATGACGGCTGCGCAGCCGATGTCTTCGAGCTTCTTGCATGTGATGGGATCGTCACTTGTGTACGGCAGCACAGTGAAGCCCTCCTTCACCAAAATCTTTGCTGCCTCGAGCGTGCCCACGACATCTGGAAATAAAGTCTTTTCGTCGCCAAGCACTTCAAGCTTCACCAAGGTGTCGCCGAGAATCTCGCGCGCGAGGCGGCAGGTGCGAACGGCATCGTCGACCGTATAGCAGCCAGCTGTGTTGGGAAGAAGCGTGTACTTCTTCTCACGAAGATAGCCGAGCAACGACTCGCCGCCGGTTGCCTTCATGTCGACACGACGCACAGCGACCGTCACGACTTCTGCGCCAGACGCTTCGAGCGCCGCTTTTGTTTCAGCCAGGTCTTTATACTTGCCGGTGCCTACAAAGAGTCGCGACTGAAAAGTGTACTTGCCAATTTGAAACGCATCACTCATCGCTCATCCGCCTCCGACGAAGTGGACCACTTCGACTTCGTCTCCGTCAGCTAACTCGGTCGTCGCGTGCACAGCACGGGGAATGATGTCGTGGTTACGCTCGACGGCAACGGGAGTCGTCCCGAGGCCCATGGTCACGAGCAGATCGAGCACAGTGCCGCGATCCTTGAGCTCTTTTCGCTCGCCATTCACGAGAATTCGCATCGCGGCGAGGGTAGGTCCGCGTGCTCGTGTGCGCAAGCAGCCTAGCGGCTGAGGCCCACACGCCTTCGCGCGGTCATGCAGTGCTCGCTGCCCAATGTGAATTCGCGGCAGGTGCGCGGGCGATCATCGTAAATGACACAGTTGAAACGCTCGCCTGCGGTTTGCCCGCCTTCGAGATGCGCGCAGCGGTCGCCTTTGCGCGCAAGCTCGCGCCTTCCATCGGCCCTCAGCACGACAAGTTCGGGACGTTTCTTCACGACGGGATCACGCGCGCTGATTTCGACCGCACCATAGGCCTCACGACAACACGCGCCGCAGTCCTGACAGTCCAACGCGGGCTCCCAGCGCTCACACGAAGGGCTTTGCGAGGAGATGCGTCGAGCGGCCTGGCGACAACGCGGCTTTTGCTGCGCGTCAAGATGCTGCCATGCGCAGCTGCCGCATGTCTCACGTGCCCGCTCGCCCATTCCAATCGGAAAGCCGGCCTCGTGAAATGGGTACTTCTCTTTAACGCGGCTCCACAGGCTCGCCGTGGGCGCGTCGCCATAGCGATCGACAATCGTCGCGATGTACGCAGTCGCTTCGAGCGCGTGCGTGAGATGGGGTGACCAGGGATTGCGTCCGGCGTTCACCGCGCCGCGTCGCGCTGCGATAACGATCGGATCCGTAGAAGGGGGAAGTGGATCTATGGGAAGAGCGTCGTAGTAAGGACGATGCTCGGTTGTAGGCGCGAAGAACCAGCGCAACCCTCGCGGCGCAGTCAGCGCCGCCTGCAAGCGCAGACACGCATACTCGCGTGACTGATCTTTGTCGTCGTAGTTCGAGAGCCCCCAATCCTCCCGATCGAGGCTAGCCAGCCCCTCGACAAGCGAATGGCAGAGCTCGTGAAAGATCATCTGGGCCAGCGAGTCATCCGAATCGAGCGTATTGCGACTTCCAATGGTGAGCGTGCCTTTGCCATCGGTCGACGCATAGACGTCGCTCGAACGGCGCACCCTGAAGCCGATGCGCGACGCTGCGGTAAGCCAGATGCGGGCGAGCGGGTCTTCGTAGTTGTGTTCGGGAATACGGCTCATGGCGCAGTTCGTTGTGCATCATAACCGCACCTTGACCAAGGCGTGCGCTAAGGGTAGCTCTGGGGCCGAAATCGCTGTGGAATCACCGTCCAGAACCATCACTCTTCGTCCGCGCGTCATGAGCGCGGATGAAGCGTTGCGACCGACACGCGCAGAGATTGATCTCAATGCGCTCGCTCACAACTTGAGTGTCGTGCGCAAGACCGCGGGCAAGGCCAAGGTGCTTGCGGTGGTGAAAGCGGATGCCTACGGCCACGGCGTCGGACCGGTCGCGCAGCGCCTGGAGGCTGAAGGTGTCGACGGCTTCGGCGTCGCCCTAGCCGAAGAAGGCATCGAGCTGCGCGAAGCAGGCATCGACGCACAGATTATTGTCTTGAACGGAGTGCACGCAGGCGCGCATCGCGAAGTTGTCGAAGCAGGCCTTACGCCGGTTATCTACGACCTTGACGAAGCCAATGCGTTTTCGCGCGTGGCGACGCGTGCGCCGGTCGGTGTGCATCTTGAGATTGACACTGGCATGGCGCGCCTCGGCGTGCAGCTTCATAAGCTCAACGAGTTCTTGGAAGGTTTCGAGCGCCTCGAAGGAGTTCGCATCGACGGAGTGATGACTCACTTTTCGTCGGCCGACGAGCTCGACAGTGAGACAACGCGCTCTCAGCTTCGTCTCTTTGAAGAAGCGCGCGGCATGATCACGGCGCGCGGTCACAGGCCAAAGCTCATTCATGCGGCGAACAGCGCGGGAATGTTCGCGCATCCGTCGGCCCGCTTCGATATGGTGCGGCCGGGGCTTGCCCTCTTTGGAATTGAACCGGCCAAAGGGACGACCAACGAGCTCTTACCGGCGATGCGCTTGCGCACCGAAGTCATCGCGATGCGTGAGTTGCCAGCGGGCGCGCCGGTTGGCTACAGCGAAGCGTTTCACACGCAGCGCACGACGCAGATCGCAACCGTGCCCATGGGCTATGGGGACGGACTGATGCGGGCTGCCTCCAATCGCGGAATGATGCTGGTGCGCGGGCACGCTTGCCGCATCGTTGGCAATGTGTCGATGGATCTGACGACGCTCGATGTGACAGACGTGCCGGGCGTGCGGGTTGGTGACGAGGTCGTGGTGCTTGGCGAGCAGAGCGGTGCTTTCGCACGGGCTGAGGACTTGGCGCTGGCGGCCGGGACTATCCCGTACGAAGTACTAACCAACGTCTCGCGCCGTGTTCCGCGCTTTTACCGCTAATCCGCGCGGCAAAAAAACAACTTCCCGCAGCTGCGGGACCAGCTATCCTTCGGGCGAGGGTTGCATGCGTAAATATCTAAGCTCGACGTGGAACAAGGTTGCGGTAGGCGCGGTATTGCTTTCAGCACTCGCGTTCGGCGGAGTGCATGCTTACAACTACGTAAGCGGCGATTGCTGCGCGCAGCAATCTGCCTGCTGTGAGACCGGTTGCCCCTTGTGCGCGGGACACGGACATCACGTAGCTCAACGTTAGTTCGCGAGTGGCAGACGTCGTCAACGCAGAAGCGCAAGTCCCAGCACCGCCTATGTGGAAGAAGGCGCTGAAGGCTATCTTCGCGTGGCCGCATTTCGTGCTCACCGAAATCGGAATGATGGCCCAGCTCTTCGGCCAGGCGGTTTTCTGGGGCATCCGTCCGCCTTACCGATTCCGCCTAGTGATCGAAGCGATGGAGTACGTGGGCGTTCAGTCCATCTTCATCATCGTCTTGACCGGCACCTTCATCGGAATGGTCTTCGGTATTCAGCTCGTAGACGGATTCCGCCAGTTTGGTGCAGAGAACCAGGCCGGTGCAGTCGTTGGCCTCGCACTCACGCGTGAGCTTGCACCGGTGTTCGCGGCGCTGATGTTGTCGAGCCGCGCGGGTAGTGCCATGTCGACGGAGCTTGGCTCGATGCGAGTTTCCGATCAGATCGATGCGCTGACGACCATGGCGGTCAATCCGATTCAGTACCTAGTCGTGCCGCGCATCATCGCGGGCGCGCTGATGCTTCCCGTGCTCGTCATGATCTTCAACATCGTGGGCATCTTCGGGGCGTGGCTTGTTTGCGTGAAGATACTTGGCCTAGATCCCGGTATTTTCGTCGACAAAGTGCGTTGGTTCGTCGACGCCAAAGACGTCACGCAAGGCATGGTTAAGGCCTTGGTGTTTGGATTCGCGGTCTCTCTCATCGCCTGTCGCCACGGCTTCTACGCCAAAGGCGGCGCGGCTGGTGTTGGTCAGGCTACGACGCGCGCGGTCGTGCAGAACGCCGTGACCATCCTCTTTCTCGACTACATCATTACGAGCCTCATCACTGGACAGGGCGGCTTGTGAACGAGTCGCAGGAGCCGGTGAAAGAGAGCGGCACCGCGAAGGAGCGCGCCGAGACCAAAGATCCGGTGCAGGTGCAAATCCGCGACGTTGCGAAAACGTACGACGGGCACGAAGTTCTCAAAGGCGTCACGTTGGATCTCTATCGCGGTCAGACCAACGTCATCATCGGCGCGTCGGGCTCGGGCAAGACCGTGTTTTTGCGCCAACTCATTCGCCTCGAGCAACCGGACCGCGGACAAATTCTTGTCGATGGCGAAGACATCGTTCCCCTCGGCGACGTCGAGCTGGTACGCGTGCGGCGAAAGTTCGGAATGGTCTTTCAAATGTCGGCGCTCTTCGATTCGATGAACGTCTACGACAATGTCGCGTTCATGCTGCGCGAGCACACCAAGCTCAGCTCGAAAGAGATCCGCGAGAAGGTCATGGAGCGTTTGAGCGCGCTCGGCGTCGAACACGCCGCGCAAAAGCAAACCTCGGAGCTCTCGGGCGGCATGCGCAAACGCGTAGCCGTGGCTCGCGCTCTTGTGATGGAACCCGAAATTTTGATTTACGATGAGCCGACCACAGGTCTTGACCCCATCACCTCGCGCACCGTGGATGATTTAATCGAGGGCATGCGCAGCAAATTCGGCGTTACTTCGGTGGTTATCAGCCACGACATGGCCAGCGTCTTCCGCATCGCCCATCGCATCAACTACCTCTACAAAGGCAGCATTGACGCGAGCGGCACGCCTACAGAAATTCTCGAATCCAAGAGTCCGCGGGTACACGAATTCCTCGAAGCCTCCGGAGTGAGCGCCGACTTGATGAAATCGGGCGCCGATAGCACGACTTGATCTCTCGTGCGCGCTCGCGAACAATGAGCGCCGAGGTCACCTTATGCGTACTTACTTCCTTCTCGGATTGTGTCTCACGTTGGTGGGCTCCGCGTGTTCATCAAATACCGAAATGCCCGCAAACGATGCCGGCGTCGATGCAGCACCCCTTACTGACGCCCACATTTCCTCGGACGCCGAGTTTGACGCGCCGTCATCTGTTGATGCAGGTCAAGACGCGACGGTCGGCGCGGACGCGGGTGAAGATGCTTTCGTCCAAGTAGACGCGGGTGAAGACGCGTCGGTTATAACTGACGGTGGCGCAGTCGACTGCGAATCTCAGACCACAGCTCTCGCCGAGCTCCTCTCCATCGGGGGTCGCGCGTGCACGGTGACCGTCCGCCTCGACTACGAACGCTTCACGGTTCTTGGCTACCAAGTCTTCTGCAATCGATACAACACGCCATCTCTCGCCGAGGCGCAGGCCACCGCTGAAAGCGACACGACCTACGGCGCTGACCTCACATCCTTGAGTGGCGAAAGCCCAGCGGACGATTTCGTTTTCTATCAAAGTCCTGGCGACTTCGGAGGCGCGTCCGTTGTTAGCCACGACACAGGTCTCACCGTGTTCGGCGGATCAATCATTTGGTCAGGAACGGGCGAGATCAACTACCCGAGCAGCTGGCGCGATGCGGGCGAGCTTGGCAGCGGCTGTGCGCTGAGCGGGGGCTTGGGCTCAACGCCCCGGGGTTGGGATCTTCAGAGTGGGGATGTACTTGACGTATCTGATGTTAACGCGGCACTCGCCGTGGTCGCTGCAACCGCCGTACCGGGCGCCATCTGGCGGGGAGGGTACGTCTTTTCGTCCGTCGTTCTGCTCTATCCGCGAACCGTTGGCGTTCTCGATCCCTCGACCGCTGAGTGGATCGTCATCGTGAACGGCGGCTGGCTCGAATAACGCAATGTTTCACCCCCTGGTGTGAGCGTTCCGAGTCGCCCTAGATAGGCAGATTCACGCGACATTTTGCGCTTACTTCGATAGTATGGCGGCCACGGGGCAGGGCCCGCCGAGGGGAAGCATTCATGAAGTCTTATCAAAGTCTTGGGCGCACCATCGCGCATAAGGCAGCGCTCTTTTCGTTGAGCGGCTTATTGATGTTCACGGCCTCGTGCGCAAGCCCCATCGTAGGAGGCGAATGCGCGGAGGGCTTCTCCCAGTGCCACCACACATGCGTCGACACCAACAACGATCCGAATAACTGCGGCGGGTGCGGAATCATGTGCCCGACGATGCTGTGCAGCTCGGGCATGTGCGTGGACGGCGACGGTGGCGAGCGATTGGACGGTTCCGACATGAGCCTCGCAGACGGCGGCGATGGGGGCGGCGATGGGGGCGGCGATGCCGGCGACATGGGCCCGGCCCTTCCGACGATTATCGTTAGCCCCACGTCAGGTTTGATGACGTCAGAGACCGGCACGACTGCACAGTTCTCCGTGGTGCTCAGCGCGGCGCCGACCTCCGATGTCACAGTTTCCCTCGTGAGCAGCGATGAGACGGAAGGCACGGTAGTACCTGATTCGATCACGTTCACCTCCGTGAACTGGCGCGCACCGAAAATCGTTACGGTAACCGGCGTCGACGATCCCGATCGCGATGGCAGCATCAACTACAGCATCGTAACGGGCGCGGCCGTGAGTGCCGACGCGAGTTACAACTCGATGCCCGTCGACGACGTCATGGTCGAGAACGTCGACGACGAAACTCCCGGCTTCACCATTTCGCCATTGGCGGGATTACGCACGAGTGAAAGCGGCATTACCGACACGTTCACGATTCGCTTGAACACGATGCCGACGGCCGATGTCATCCTCGTGCTCACCAGCAGCGACACCGGCGAAGTGACGGTTGACCCGACGCCCATCATGTTCACCAACATGAACTGGAACTCGCCGCAGACGGTGACGGTGACCGGCGTCGACGATTCCGACACGGACGGCGACCAGCCCTTTACGATCGCGACTGAGGCCGCGACGAGCGCCGACACGAACTACATGGGCCTCAATCCCGCAGATGTGCTCGGCACGAATCTCGACGACGAGACAGCAGGCATCATTCTCGAGCCGAGCACCGGCCTCATCACGACGGAAGCGGGCGGCATGGCCGTCATCAGCGTCGTGCTGCAAGCGCAGCCAAACGCAGACGTCATGATCCCGGTTGCAAGCTCAAATGCTCTCGAAGGCGAAGTCTCCACGGCGAGCATCGTGTTCACGATGACAAACTGGAGCATGCCCCAGGTCGTCACCGTCACGGGCGTCAACGACTTCCTGATTGACGGTAACCAGCCGTACCAAGTTGTGTTCGGCCCGGCGGGAAGCACCGATGCTGCATACAACGGGCTCGGTGCCGCTGCTGCCGACCTCATCAACGTTGACGACGAATCCTCGGGCATCACTGTCACCCCGATCGATGGCTTGATTACGACCGAAGGCGGTAGCTCCGCGTCCTTCAGCGTCGCGCTTGCGTCGCAGCCATCGGGCACTGTCACCATCGAAGTGACGAGCTCGAACACGCTCGAGGGCACCGTCAGTCCCGCGACGCTCACGTTCACGCCCGCCGACTGGAACATGCTGCAAACGGTCACTGTCACCGGCGTTGACGACTCGTTCGCTGACGGTCCGCAGCCCTACCAAGCAGTTGTGCACATTTCGGCGTCTGCCGACCCGACCTACGCTGCCCTCGCGGATGTTCAAGTGAGCGTCACAAACATCGACGATGAGATGGCTGGCGTCACGGTCTCCCCAACGACGGGTCTCACCACATCGGAGACCGGCGCAACCGCAACCTTCACCATTGTTCTGAACTCTGAGCCAACAGCTCCGGTGACGATTGACCTCTCGTCGGACCTAACGAGCGAAGCGACCGTCGACCCCATCAGCGTCACTTTCAACGCGAGCAACTGGAATATGCCGCAGACGGTGACCATCACTGGCGTGAACGACGATTTCGCGGACGGCGATCACGTGGTTCAGATCATTACTTCGACCGCTGTTAGTGGCGATCCTGACTACGATGGCGTGGACCCTCTCGACGTGACCGTGATCAACATGGATGACGATCACGTAGGCATCACAGTGTCGCCGCTTATGATCACGACGGCTGAGACCGGCCCCGCAGTGACCTTTACGGTTGTTCTCACTTCGCGTCCAAGCGCGGATGCTGCGATCGACATTCATCTACAGGATGCGACCCGTGCGTCGGTGGACCCTTCATCCATCCTGTTCGACGGAACCAACTGGAACATTCCGCAAACCGTCACCGTTACGCCGACGGATGATTTAATTGCGAATGGCGACATCGTAAATATGGTGCTGCTCGACCCGATTGTCAGCACGGGGCTCTATTACAACGGCTTTGATCCCGACGACGTAGCGGTCACCATCACTGACAATGAAACCGGTAGCGTCGTCGTCACGCCGACCACGGGTTTGGTCACGAGCGAAGGCGGCGCCAGCGCAATGTTCAGCATCGTGCTGACCTCGCAGCCGACGTCGAGTGTCACGATCTCTCTTATGAGCAGCGACTCCACGGAAGGCAACGTGGCGCCGGCGAGCGTCATGTTCAACGGCACGAACTGGAACGTTCCGCAGAACGTCGTCGTGACTGGCGTGGACGACGCTGCGGTCGATGGCGATGTGAGTTACTCGATCATCACCGGCGCGGCTGCTAGTTCCGATTCGGTTTACGGCGGACTCGCCGTGGCTGACGTCGCGCTTGTGAACACCGACGACGATGTGGGCGGAGTTACGGTTTCGCCAACCAGCGGTCTAACCACCACGGAAGTTGGGGGAACCGCGATGTTCACCGTCGTGCTCACGGCACCGCCGGTCGCCGATGTTGTGATTCCGTTGTCAACGAGCAATCCGGCGGAAGGCGACCTCATGGTCGCAGCGCTCACCTTCACGGCGATGAATTGGAACGTGCCGCAGACGGTCACCGTGCGCGGCGTGGACGACTTTGTTCAAGACGGTCCAGTCGGCTACACAATCGTCACGGGTGCAACTGCCAGCGCATCAGCAGGCTACAACGGCCTCGCCGTCGCTGACGTGTCGCTGACCAACACCGACAACGACGTTGCTGGTATTACCGTCTCTCCGACATCCGGCTTGATGACATCGGAGTCGGGCACCAGCGCGTCGTTTACGATCGTTCTCACGTCGCAGCCTACGTCGAACGTAACTATCAACCTATCGAGCTCCGACCCCGCAGAAGCGTCGGTCGCGCCTGCCAGCGTCGTATTCTCGTCATTGAACTGGAATATGGCTCAGACGGTCACCGTGATGGGTGTGGATGATTTCGTTGTCGATGGGAGCAAGCCTTTCACGATCGTCACCGCGCCCGCGGTTAGCTCGGGCATGAGCTACTCAGGGCGTGACGCCGCCGATGTAACCGGCACCAACGCAGACAACGACGTCGCGGGCATTACGGTAACCCCGACCGCAGGGCTCGTTACAACTGAGACCGGCGCGTCGACAACGTTCACCATCGTGCTCACTTCGCAGCCGACGGCCGCCGTGACCATCAGCCTGATGAGCAGCGACGCCACCGAAGACACCGTGGCGCCCGCGAGCGTGGTGTTCACCAATGCCGATTGGAACGTTCCGCAAACTGTGACCGTGACCGGCGTCGACGACGTGATCATCGATGGCAATCAGGTCGTCACCATTGTCACCGGTGCGGCTTCGACTACGGATATCAACTACAGCGGTCTCGCGGTTGCCGATGTGTCCGTCACGAACAATGACAACGATTCAGCGAACGTCATCGTGACGCCAACCTCGGGACTCGTCGTAAGCGAGACCGGCACGATGGCAACCTTCACCATGGTGCTCGCTGCGATGCCCACTGCAAGCGTCGCCATCTCGCTTGCGGTCGGTGATCCCACCGAGGCGACGGTTTCGCCGGCCAGCGTGACGTTCACCACCTTGAACTGGAACGTTGCGCGCACTGTCACCGTGACCGGCATTGACGACGTCTTGCTCGACGGTGACATCACCTTCAGCATCGTCACCGGCGCGTGCGTGAGTAGCGATGTGAGCTATAGCGGTCGCGCAGTCGCGGACGTCAGCGTGACCAACACCGACAACGAAGGCGGAGGGGTTGTCGTCAACCCGACGAGCGGGCTCTTCGTCACGGAAGCTGGCTCAACCGCGAGCTTCACGGTGGTGCTTACCATCGCGCCGAGTGCGAACGTGACTATCGCGCTCTCAAGCAGTAACACCGCCGAGGCCTCCGTATCGCCTAACTCCGTCACGTTCACCGTCGGCAACTGGAATATTCCGCAGGTCGTGACAGTGACTGGCACGGCCGACGCAGTCATCGACGGTGATCAATCGGTCACTATCGTCACCGCAGCTACGAGCAGCTCGCAGGCTCTCTACAACGGCCTCGCCGTGGCCGACGTAACCGCGACCGTCATCGATGTGGACCGCCAACGATGCGTAAGTTGTGACGCTGTGTACCTGCCGCGCGGCGGCGACGTGGGCGGGCCAGTTACTACGGCGGTGTCGAGTTCCGGGCGCTACGTTGCGTTCATGAGCTCGGCGAGCAACCTCGTCCCCGCCGACACCAACGGCGCCACTGACCTCTTCGTGCGCGATCGCTTGACGGGCTCTATCACGCGCGAAAGCGTAAACTCGGCGGGCGTTCAATCCGCTGGCTGCAACGCCGCAAGCGGAACGCCGTCGATTACGCCGGACGGCCGCTACGTTGTCTTCAGCTGCTCGGCGAGCGACCTTGTCGCGACGGACACGAATGGCAACACGGACGTGTTCATTCGCGACCGCGCGATCGGTGCGACCACGCTCGTATCCTTCCGCGCCACCAACTCCAACTCGTGCAATGGCACGAGCACCATTCCCACAGTGACGGACGATGGGCGCTGGGTCACGTTCGTCTCGTCCTGCACCAACGCTGTGGTGAGCGATACCAACGGCGCAACCACCGATCTGTTCGTGCGCGACACGGTTTCGGCGGTCAACTTCGTCGTTAGCGTGGACTCGGGCGGCGCGCAGCTCGCGAGCGCAACCACGTCGGGCTCGGTCGCTGGCAGTGGCGGCTACTTCGCATTCGCGTCAGCTGGCGCCTTCGTCGCCGGCGACACCAACGGCGCGTCTGACATCTACTACCGCGACTTCGCAATGGGCGTGACCACGCGTGTCAGTTTGAGCAGTGGCGGCGGCGATCCGACGGGAGGCGCATCTATCACGCCTTCGCTCAGCGCAGATGGCCGCTATGTCGTCTACTCATCGACGGCAACAAACATCGTCGCGGGAGACACGAACGGCGTGCAGGACATATTCGTGCGCGACATCACGGGCGGAATGAACATTCGTGCGAGCGTGGATTCCTCTAGCGTTCAAGCTGGTGCGATTTCCCAGTATCCGTCTATCACTGCCGATGGGCGCTACGTTGCGTTCCAGTCGTCTGCGACCAATCTCGTCGCAGGCGACGCGAATGGCTTCGACGACATCTTCGTACGCGACCTCATCGGAGCAACGACCACGCTCGTGAGTCGCGCCGTAGGTGGCGCGCAGATGACTGGCGCGCCGCCGATCACCAGCTACCCGTCCATTGCGCCCGACGGCAGCTTCGTTGTGTTCGCCTCTGCGGCAACCAACCTCATCACCAACGACACCAACGGCGTAGCCGACGTATTCGCCGTCCCCTACCTCTGAGTGCGCTCGCTAGAGGCGGTTTAACCGCCATGGCGCCAGTGACGCCAGCAGTACCGACGCTCCTAAACTGAAAATTCCTACTTTAGTTTTTTTGTTTTGGTGCGTATTCAGTTCGCGCGTACTGGCGTTACTGGCGTCATGGCGGTTCAAAAAACCAGCTGGCGCCAACGCTGGCCGCTAGTAGTTGCGTACGACGACTTCGGCGACGGCCTTTCGCTTGGCGGCGTCGCTGTTGATTGCGCGTGGTGCCATGACGGTGCGGATCGAGAACTGTTTGTAGAGGTCGCGGATAGCGGGGACATCGCTGTTGGAGAGCATCAGGCGGCAGCCGCGGCGGTCGAGCTCGCGGTAGACATCACGCAAGCGCGTTTGGTCTTCGTGGGAAAATCCGTCGGTTGCGTAGGAAGTAAAATTCGAAGTCGCCGAAACGGGCGCGTAGGGCGGATCGAGATAGACGAAATCGCCGGGCTTAGCCGTTTCGAGCAGGTCGTCGAAGCCACCGCAGCGAATGTCGGCGTTAGCAAGAGCATCGCTCGCAGCGCGCAAACCTGCTTCGTCGAGGATGCGCGGGTTCGTGTAGCGGCCCATCGGCACGTTGAACTCACCGCGGCGATTGACGCGATGCAATCCGTTGAAACACGTTTTGTTCAAGAACAAGAACATGGCGGCGCGATCGTTACGTCCGGCTTTGCCCTTGGCGTTGTAGAGCGTGCGCACGCGGTAGTAGGTCTCTTCGGTGAAGCCTTTTTGCGCGAGACGCGACAGCGAACGGATTACTCCGTCGACGTCGTCGCGCACACAGGTGTACGTGTTGACGAGGTCGGGATTCACGTCTGAGAGCAGCGCGCGCTTCGGCTGTCGCGCGAAGAAAAGGGCGGCGCCGCCTGCAAACGGTTCGACATGGCGCAAGCGCTCGACGCCCGGCGGCAAAAGTGGCGTCAATTGCGGGAGAATTCGGCCTTTTCCGCCTACCCATTTGACGATCGGGGATGCAGCGCGGATCGTCGGTGTCTGTCGTTCAACGTAGGCAGATGTAGGCATAGTGCGACGCTAACGCACCCGCGATCTCCGCCAAAAAAACCCGCAAGCGTGTTCGAGACGCCGTAGCGCGCGTGGCCGATGGCTTGCCGCGGCGCGTTATCATTGACGAATTCTTGTCTTCCCTTGTCGAAATAGGGGCACAGTCCACCCGTCCGGGGAACGGGGGTTCAGGGATGGCTAAGAAAACACAGCGAAAGCCAACTTCGAAGCGAAGGGCGAGCATTCCGCCCATGAGCGCAACGGCATTTGATACGCGCGGGGGAGATTCAAAAATGCGTGAAGAAGTAGAGCTTGAGGACTATCTCGCAGGCGCGTTGTTTCAGCGTCGGCTCGTCGATTTTGCAGACAGCTTGAAGGGGGCCGAGCGCGTGATTTTTCGCGAGCGACTTCTAAGCTCGAAGCCCGCGCCGTTCACGCAGCTCGCGCGCACGCTGCGAACGACACCCGCTCGCGCTCAAAAGCTTTCACGTTCGCTCGAAGCTCGCATGCGCGACGCTCTCCGCGGCCTCAACTAACACGCACACCCAGTACGCCTCACGCACGCGAAAACGTGCGTCGAGGCAGCGCGCGTTTGTTCGACCCGAGTTTTTTGAACCGCCATGGCGCCAGTAACGCCAGAGCGTGCCGACGCGCTGTTTGCGCGAGCGCGCTCCGCGAGCACTCAGCGAGCGATGAGGAAGTAGGGGAAGGTGCCCATGCAGAGGGCGAGCGCGACGTAGAAGAAGTAGAGCTCGCCGCTCAGGCGGTTTTGGCTGCGGTTGACGACTTTGCGTGACGTCAGCAGAAAGCTTCCGAGCGCGCAGACGACGAAGAATCCTACGAAGACGCGTTTGGGCGTTAGGCCGTACGCACTTATGTAGAGGAAGAGCCGATGACCGCAGGAAAGCACCGCGATTGACGCCAGCGCGAGCAGCAAGATCTGCATCCAAACGATGCCGCGCGATATCGTTTTGCGATCGCTACGAAGGGCGAGTTCGGCCCAAATGAGCGAGCACGCGAGCATGCTTGCGGTGACTGATTCGTAGAAGCCGCGATGCAGATGCTCGGCGTAGGTAGGGCCGCCGCGCGAGTGAATGCTTGCGTCGCTCAGAAAGAACGTCGGAAGATTTGCGCTCGCGTAAATCGCAAAGAGTGCTGCGACGGGCACGAAAAACGCGACGAACAGAGTGTCAGTGTTGAACGTGCTCTCTTCGTTCTCCCCTGCGGCATGATTGAGATGTGCGGTCGGTGCGCGTGCGCCCGGCGTTGCTTGCTCGGGCTCATCGGCGGCGGCCCCGGCGCGAAAGAGCATGAGAAAGGTTGCCGCAAATGCTGTAACAAACGCGACGCACATCGCATGAGCGACCGCTGCTCCGAGCTTATCCACAAGATACTGCGTAGCCGTGCTGAACTGAGCGTCCTGGGAGAGCAGCGCCGCGATGATTGCAGTGGCTGGAATGGATAGCAAAAGGCCCGCAACGGAGGAGCGCCAGGTTTGCGCTGAGCCGAAACGCGGTAGGGCGGATGCGCTGCCAATCGCCGAGGGAAGCCGAAGCAGACTGCCGAAATAGTTGCGAAGCGCGGTGCTGAGGAATTTGGTCGTGTGCACGTTGTCGCGAATGGCGACAGGAACGAAGCCCGCGAGGAAGGCAGCAACCGGCACGAGGACAACGAAGTTGTACAGCTCAGGATTTGACATCTCTTCGCGGTACGCAGCTGCGCGGTATGCAAAGAAGACAACCGCACCACTCATGAGCGCAAGCGTAGCGGTTGAGAACCACGCAAGAACCGACTTACGCTCCGTCAGCGAAACGAATCCCCACACAGCGACAAGCCCCGTGCATGTTGCATAGAGCCACGCAAGGCGCGTGTCATTGTGGTCAAACCACGGATGCGTTCGAACGACGTCGACGACGACACCTGCCGCCAGAGCAGAGAGCAAGTAGTGCAGACGGGGGATTGGGTGGGGATTCGGTAAAGTCGGCGCTTGAGCGGTGCTATCGACGAGGTCCATGAATGGCGTCCTTGATGGGCGTGTGTGCAACTGACCGACTCAGAATACGAGCGAAAACACTTCAATATTCGGCCTGCGCCGCGAACGGTCGTGGCGCGCGTATGAACGGTCGCGCGTCCGCGGTGGGAAGCGGACGCATGCGACGCGTTGCGGGCTATGCTAGTCGGCGACTCGTGGTTGACCGCGCCAAAGCTCCGTCGCTCATTCGTCACACCCTGCGGGAGCTGATGGTGCTCCGGCGCGCCGTGCCTATCGCGATCGTTGCGGTGCCGATGGTCTTCCTCGAGGCGCGGTGGAGTCGCGACCAGTATGCGTGGCTGCTTGGCCTCGTGATGGTGTTCGCGTTCGTGAGCATCGCGCCGCTCGCCTGGCGTGTGTTGATGGAGGACGGGCTCGACCTTAGTCACGGAGCGATTCGTCTTCTGCTTTATGCAGGGGTTGCCGTGGGAACCGTAGGCGCAGTCGGCGTGGCGATCCCGTATGCGTTCGAAATGGGACCTAGCATTCTCACGGCGCCGACGAGCTTGATCGTTTGCGTCGCGCTCTTCATTGCCGGCGGGTGGGGCCTTGGTCGTGACATCCAGCTCGAGGCGAAGCTTGAATCGGAACGTGCGCGTGCTGATGAGCTAGCACGCGTTGCCGAGCAGGCGCAGCTAGCGGCGATCCGCGCCAACCTCGACCCCCATTTTCTTTTCAATACGCTGAATGCGATTGCCGAGTGGTGCCGGATCGACGGCGTGATGGCCGAGCAAGCCGTGCTGAAACTCTCGGCGCTGCTGCGCTTGCTGCTCGACGGGGTGCAACAGGCACAGTGGCCACTCTCGCGCGAGATTCGATTGGTGCGCGACCTCTTCGAGCTGCACCTCCTGCGTGACCCGAACTTGTTTACGCTGCGGTGGGAAGGCCTCGATACGTCGGACCCGAATGCCCACGCCGATGTGTTGGTTCCACCGATGCTGCTGCTTTCGATGGCAGAGAACGCGGTCAAGCATGGGCCCGCTTCCGGCTTTCGTGGACTTGTGACCGTGCGCCTCGTCCGCGAGCCGCACAGCGTGCGAATCGCGATGGAAAACCCCGGACCGTACGGAGGGCCGCGCGAGGCGAGTATGGGTATCGCCTTGATCGAGAAGCGGCTGCAGGTTGCGTACGGAACTGCCGCCACGTTTAGCATCGAGGGCATGGGGGAGCGCACCACCGCGAGTGTGACCCTGCCTGTGCGAGAGCAAGCACCCAGCAAGGAGCATTCATGACGCTGCGAGTTCTCATCGTCGACGACGAAGCGATAGCGCGCACGCGCATGCATCGTCTGCTCTCCGAAATGTCCGACCTGGACATTGTTGGACTAGCGGCAAACGCTGCGGAGGCCCGCACCATGCTCGAGACGGGCGATGTGGATTTGATGATGCTCGACGTGGCGATGCCGGGAACGAGCGGCATGCAATTCATCGAGTCTCTCTCTGATTCGGCGCCGATGGTGATCTTGTGCACCGCTCATCGCGAGCACGCCGTGGATGCCTTCGCATTGGGAGCCGTCGATTACGTCGTGAAGCCAATCGAGGCTGAGCGACTTCAACAGGCCGTGGACCGCGCGCGCGCGCGTAAAGGCCTTCGTTCCGGTTCGCTCGTAAGTAGCGGTACGACGCCAGCGCCGCTACTCGATCGCTTGCCCATTCGAACGCGCCAGGGCGTGTGGCTCGTGGACCCGCGCGAGATCACCCACGTGGTGATGGAAGGTGAGCTCGTGCACGTCGGCACGCTCAGTGGCTCGCACCTAACCGACTTGCGGCTCGTGGAGATCGAGGAGCGTTTTAACTCGCCCACGTTTGTGCGCGTGCACCGCCGCGCGCTCATCAACATGGAACACGTTATGCGCCTAGCCCCGGTCGAAACGGGCGGCTACGTTGCGCATCTACGAGGCGGTGCCGAAGTCGAAGTCTCCCGCCAAGCCGCCCGCGAACTGCGCCGCGCCCTCGGCCTCTAACCGCCGCGCCTTCGATGTGCGTCCTGGCTCACTTGGCGCCGGCGACCATGGTGCGGAAGCGGTCGAGTGCGAGATCGAGTGTTGCTTCGCTTGGGCCGAAGGAGAAACGAGTGTGGTGGAGGAAGCGGGAAGGGCGCCCGAAGCGGCGTTGGCCTGGATCGACGTCGAAGAACTGGCCGGGAACCGTGATCACTTTGTGTTTGAGCGCTTCGCGGAAGAAGTCCTCGCCGGTGCGCAAGGATGCTGGAAGACGCGAGAGGTCGCCCCAGGCGTAGAAGGTGCCCTCGGGCTCTCGTTCGAAGCGCACACCAATCGAACGCAGGCCATCGACCATCTTGTCGCGCTTCTTGCGGAAGGACTTACGGATCGCTTCCGCTTCCTTTTGCGCATGCTCGGGCGTGAGGAGAGGAATGGCGGCCATCTGCATCGGGCGCGAACCTCCCCCATCGAGGAAGGAGCCGGCGCTCGAAATGGCTTCGATGATTTTGCTCGGACCCACCGTCCACGTCACGCGCCAACCTGGGTAGCGCCAGTTCTTCGTGAGCCCGTCGAAGAGCACGATCGGATCTCGCTCCACATCTTCGACATACTGCGCCGCGCTCATCAGAGCCGGGCCGTCTTTCCAAATGTAGTGCGAATAGAACTCATCGAGCAAAAGCGTGCAGTCCAGCTCACGCGCCGTCGCAACCCAGGACGCAAGCTCGGGCCCGTCTACCACTTTGCCGGTGGGGTTGCAGGGGTTCGACATCAAAAGTGCGCCAAGGCCTCGGCCTAGAATTTCGCGGCGCAAACTGGCGAGCGAGAAATCGTAGCCTTGCTCGGGATCGAGAAGGATCGGAATCGGAGTGAAGCGACGGAAGATGTCCAGCAACTCCGAGTACGCTGTGTAGTCGGGCAAGAAGTGCCCGAGATGAATCTGATGAATCGCGGCACACGCGCGCATGATCGACACGCGACCGCCACCGCAAATCGCTACGTTCTCGGCCGTGTACTGCGAAGGCATGCCGCGGCGGAAGAGGTTGTTGTACATGCTCGCGACGGCTTCGCGCACTTCCCACATGCCGGCGACGGGCGCGTACTCTTGGTCGGCGTTTTCGAAAACGATTTTTTGAATTCGCTCGGGAGCACCGGGAAGGGGGCCCGTTTCCGGTTGGCCCTGGCCCAAGTTGCACCATTCAAGATCCGTTGGCTTGTAGCCCGCGCGGGTCGCTTCGGCGATGACGTAGATGACGCCGGTGCGCGGAACGGGGCGAAACGCGCTAGGACGGTCGGCTTCGGGGCGGGACGACTGCATGGGGCGGCAACCTAGCATTTCTTCCGTTGAAATGGGATCGGCATTGACCAGGGAGCGCGGGTGCGCCACATCTGCGGGGCGCCCGTTGGGGCGCGCGCGATGGCAACCGACATCATTCGAATCCAAGGCCTACGGGTCGACTGCGTCGTCGGGGTCAATCCGCACGAGCGCGTGCAGACGCAGCCGCTCGTGCTCGATGTAGAGCTCACGCTTTCAACAGAGGCGGCAGCCGTGCATGAGCGTCTGCGCGAGTCGGTGGACTATGCGTCGGTCTCCGCACAGCTTTCCTTTCTGCTCGAAAGCTGCAAGTTTCGCTTGCTCGAAACCGCAGCGCACGCGCTCGCGCGCTACTTGCTCGCACCACCCGCGTTGGGCGAGCGCCGAGCGGCGGTCGATGCCTTGCGGTTACGTCTGACAAAGCCGGATGCGCTACACGGCAACGGCGTTCCCTCCCTCGAGATTGCGCGCGATGCATCGTGGGTCACGCTCACCCACGAGGAGAAGCCCTTCGGCACCGTGGACGTGATTCAGGAAACAGCCGAGGCGGGAATCTACCGTTTGAACGTCGCGCCGGGTCGCGGCATCCCGTTGCACGTTCACAAAGTGATGCGCGAAGCCGAAATGGTGCTCGGCGATGGTTTGCTTTGCCAAGGGGCGCCAGTTGCATTCGGTGACGTGTTTCGGTGGGCAAAAGATGCCGCGCATCGCTACGACAACCCGACCGAACGCTGGCAAACGGTTCTATGTGTGGATTCACCGCGTTTTCTGCCGGATGACGAAGTCGAAGTGCACGGAGGCAATGTGTGATGCGCGCGCTCGTCACAGGAGCAAGTCGGGGCATTGGCCGTGCTATCGCAGAGCAGCTCGTCGCCAAGGGCTATCGTGTGGTTGCGTCGGGACGCGACATATCCAAGCTCGACGAGCTGACTGCGCTCTACCCTGGCCGCGTGAGCGCATGCATGGCCGATCTGCAACGCGTGGCCGATCGGAATCGCCTGCTTGATGAGGCGCTGCGCGCTTTTGGCGGAATCGACGTATTTGTTTCCGCGGCGGGGATCGTGAAGTATGTCGGCATCGCGGATCTCACGGACGATGAAGTTCGCGCGCAGATTGAAACGAATCTGATTGCGCCGCTTCTGCTGGCTCGCGACGTCGCAAAACATATGGGGCAGGGCGGCGCGATGGTCTTCGTCGCGAGCACGCTCGCATCGTCAGCGGCACCATGCACAGCGGCATACGCTGCATCCAAGGCCGGCCTTCTCGCGAGCATGCGCAGCCTCGCACTCGAGCTGGGGCCGCGCGGCATTCGCGCCAACGCCGTCTCTCCGGGAATCGTCGAAACCGATATGGTGAAGGAGCGCAGCGCCGCCGAAATGTCAGCGCTGCGCGAGTTGCATCCACTGGGCAGGTTTCCGACAGCGGCGGACGTAGCCGAGGCCGCGCTCTACTTAATCGAGGCCCCGTGGGTAACGGCTACCGATCTGGTGGTCGACTCAGGGCTCACGCTGCGGGCTTAGGCCCGGCGTCGAACCACGAATTCAGCCCGCAAATACGGTGCATCGTGAGGTACACGTCTCGTGTACGGTGACGGAGTGCACGAGTGCAGGCGCGGGGACACGAATGCGCGCGAGAATGAACGCAGCGAGAATCTCGCTCGTCGGATTCTCGAGACCAGCGACCTCGTTTAGCAAGCGATGATCGAGAAGCGCATGCAGTGGCTCCCACGCTTTGCTTAGCTCGGCAAAGTCGATGACCCATCCGAATTTGGGATCAACTTCGCCACGAACGCGCACTGTCACGCGAAAGCTGTGACCATGAATGCGCGAGCACTTGTGGTCGGCCGGCACGTTCGGAAGACGGTGTGCCGACTCGAATCGAAACTCTTTTTCGATTTCAGTGATCATCGATGCCGACGGCGGCGAGCGACGAGGCCAACGGCGGCGAGCATCGCGCAAAGCGCGCCGTACGAAAATGAAGTCGAGCCAGAAACGGTGTCGCAGCTGCAACCGCTCGCGCGTGGTGTAGGCGGTTCGCTCATACCTAAGTCTTCTGCGATCGATGCGTCCGACGACGGGACGCCGCTATCGCGACCGGCTCCCGCGTCGGCGGGAACACCCAGATCCGACGAGCCTGCGTCGGCGAGAGTGCCACTATCGACTGGCACGCCGCCGTCCAAATCGCCGCATCCGTCGATCGGGGTGTGCACGCAGCCGAAGGTCGGGTCGCAGCTTTCGGCTGTGCACTCGTCGCTGTCGTCGCAATCGAGTGCTGTGCCGGGCATGCACTCGCCGACGTCATCGCACTGTTCGCTGCCGTTGCACACGGTGCCGTCAAGACAAGGAGTGGCGGCAGGTTCGACCACGTCCGCCGGGCAGGTCGTGTCGGTGCCATTGCAGTTTTCGGCTATATCGCAGGCGCTTAATGCCTCGCGACAGATCGTGGTGATGCCCGCGGCGCCGCAGGTCCCGTTGCTCGCAGCGCCGGCTCCGGTCGCGCACGCTTGGCAATCGTGCGGGTCATCGCCGCAGTTGGTCGCGCAGCACACGCCGTCGCTGCAGAAGCCACTCGCGCATTCACTCGCATCGCCGCAATCCGTGCCGATGCCGCTGCCGGTCGTGAGCGTGAACGCTGTCGGGAATGCCGGTTGCGTTAAGTCGCTACCGGTCCAGTTGGCCGCGTTCATGATCGACGCGAGGAGGTACGCGCGCGTTCCTGAGGTTGGTCCCATGTAAGCCGTGTTGTCGAACTCGGGCACCGCGATGCTTTGCGAAGCGATGCTGGTCGGTAGACCCGACGTGTTCGAGTCGGTACCGTCCGCTTCCCACACGCCGCTTCCGTTGTACGTCATGCCCCAAAGAAGTGTGCCGGTGATCGTTCCAACTCCAGCCGCGCTACCGAACGTTCCTTGAAAGGCGAAAACCTGATCGCCTTCGGTTGAAAGGTTGAAGCCGCCGCTCACACCCGCACCAACCACGACCACGCTACCTGCGGCAATCGGTGCCGTGACCATATAGGTGGCGATTCCCTCGGACGCGCGGAAGGTGCCGTCCGTGTGTGCGCCGTTGTCCGTAAACGAGATGACAGTGCCGATGTCGAGATCAACGAGCGTCACGAACGCTACCGACTTCGCGCCTGGCGCGCTGTCGGCCCAGGTTCCGACGATCGCAATATCCCCGGGGACCAAGGTGACGGCGCGTGCCGGCGAGGCGTTCGCCATTGCGACAACGGTCGACAGCAGGGCGGCGGCAAAAGAATGCTTGAGCGAACGGGTCATTTCGAACTCCTCAGGAAAACCGGGAGGCGGGGGATAGCCGCCTGCGGCAGGACCTGCAACCCGCTTCACGGATTTGTTGAAACCGGGCTTATACGTCCGTACAGTACTGCGCATGAGTACCCCGCCCTACGAACTCTCGCTTTCCCGTGCTGTTGCTCCTTGGAAGGCAAGGCGGGGACTTGCCTCAGTTATAGAAGACTGGCGATCTGATAGCGGCCTGTCGCGCTGCTTCTCGCTCGACGCGAAGCTCGATGCAGAGGAGGGCGATTACGCTGAGATGCCGGCGACGCTCGCGCCCAATGTTCGCGAAGCTATGCGCATGCGCGGAATCGAGAAACTCTACGCGCATCAAGCCCGGGCGTTCGAGCTCGCGCAAGAAGGCAAACACTTCGTCATCGCGACGCCCACCGCCTCGGGCAAAAGTCTTTGCTATAACCTTCCGATCCTTCACCGCTTGGCCGAAGACCGTGCCGCGCGCGCTCTCTATTTGTTTCCGACCAAGGCTCTCTCGCGTGATCAGGAGCAAGCGCTCCGCGGGATGATGAAGGATGCGTCGATCGATCACGGCGCCATCACCTACGATGGAGATACGCCTGGCGATGCGCGCCGCGCCGCCCGCGATCGCAGCGGCGTGATTCTCAGCAACCCAGACATGCTGCACGCGGGCGTCCTGCCCCATCACGCCACATGGGCACGCTTGTTCTCCAATCTGCGTTACGTTGTCATTGACGAGCTGCACACCTATCGCGGAGTGTTCGGTTCGCATCTCGCCAATGTGCTGCGCCGCTTGGATCGCGTGGCGCGTTTTCACGGGTCAAATCCTACGTACATCTTTGCGTCCGCCACAATCGGCAATCCGCAAGAGCACGCATCGCGCATGATTGGGCGCGATGTAGAGCTCATCAACGAGAGTGGTGCGCCGGCTGGAGAGCGCCGCGTCATGATTTACAACCCGCCGGTTGTGAACGAAGAGCTTGGCATTCGCGCAAGCTACATCAAGAGCACGGTGCGAATCGCGGCCGATCTCGTACGGGCGGATGTGCCGACGTTGGTCTTTGGACAATCGCGCAACTCGGTCGAAGTGATGCTCAAGTACCTGCGCGACATATTGGCGCGTGACAAGGTCGATCCTGCGGTTTTGCACGCCTATCGCGGTGGATATTTGCCCGAGCAGAGGCGCGCCGTCGAAGAGGGCTTACGTAACGGCTCATTGAAGTGCGTCGTTGTGACCAATGCGCTCGAGCTCGGAATCGACATCGGTTCGCTCGATGCTGTCGTGTGCGCTGGCTACCCCGGCACGGTCGCTGGCCTTTGGCAACGCTTCGGTCGTGCAGGTCGCCGCAAGGGAGGCTCCCTGGCCGTGCTTGTGACTTCCAGCGCGCCTCTCGATCAATACGTCGCGCGCGATCCCAAGAGCGTGATCGGCGCGCCCATCGAACATGCACGCATCGATCCCGACAACGTCGAGATCCTCGTGCAGCACACCAAGTGCGCGGCGTTCGAACTTCCCTTCGAAGAGGGCGAGCGTTTTGGCGACGTGCCTGCCGAAGCTGTCAAAGACACGCTCGACTTCTTGGCCAAGCATGACCTCGTGCATCCGGTCAAAGGCTCGAACGGACTGACGAAATATCATTGGGCGTCCGATTCCTACCCCGCCAATCACGTTTCCTTGCGCAG
Source organism: Sandaracinaceae bacterium (assembly GCA_016712745.1). GTDB lineage: Bacteria > Myxococcota_A > Polyangia > Polyangiales > JADJQN01 > JADJQN01. Next base: position 1,390,797 of record JADJQN010000001.1, on the reverse strand, counting down.
CGTCGGCTGGGACAACTTCGTCATCATCGACCTCGACACCGACAAGAACATCGCCGAGATGGATTGGCGAGCGACACACACAATGCTGCATGAGCAAGCGATCTACCAACACGATGGTGAGCAGTACCAAGTTGAGCGTCTAGACTTCGAGAATCACAAAGCGTTCGTGCGCAAAGTAAAACCGGACTATTACACGGACGCGATGACGCACACGCGCGTGCATGTCGTGCAGGAAGACGACGCGTCGTGGTTACGACTTGCGCCCGACGCGGGCGTTGCTACGGGCCTTGGCGAAGTGAGCGTCATCGAGAAGGTCGTTGGCTATAAGAAGATCAAGTTCCACACGCACGAGAACGTCGGCTACGGCGACGTGCATCTGCCAGAAATGCAGATGCAAACGTCGGCCATATGGCTGACCTGGCCAGAGGAAGTCGTGGCGCGACAGCCTTGGCCACGCTCCGCCGTAATCGACGCATTGCGCGCGATTGGCAATGCGCTCCATACGGTCGCGGTGCTCGGATTGATGGTGGATCCGCGAGACCTCGGGCAGACGTTGGGCAATCGTTCGCCGGAGGACGGCGCGCCCGAGAAGGATGGCGGCGTCGGTTTCGATCCGACAGTCTTCCTCTACGACCAAGCTGCAGGCGGTGTTGGGCTTGCTCCGCGACTTTTTCAAGAGCGCGAAGAGCTGCTGCGTCGCACGCGCAAGCTCATTGTCGGATGCGAGTGCAGCGCGGGATGTCCGGCGTGCATCGGGCCAGACACGGGCGTAAACGATCCATCGCTGCCCGCTGATTTGCCTCCGCGCAAGAAGCTCGCGCTCGAGATGCTCGCTGCCGTGGGAGTTTCAGAGGCGCACTAAATGAAGTTGAAGGACAAGCTCTCACGTTTGACGAGTCCAGGGCCGAGGACAGTACCGGCCTTGGTCACGCCGTCGCTCGAGCGCGAGGCACCCGCCGAACAGCGTGTGCACGCACTGCGATCGATGCTCGGCCAAATGATGACGCGTGATCTCAAGCGCGAGCCTGTGCCAGCCGCCTCGGTATCTCGCGTGCATGAGCTTCCCGGCCAGGTGCGGGAGACGGAGCATGGCCGCGTCCGTTTCGTCGAGCGCTTTTGCGAGCCTGCGCATTGTCATGGTCGCGTACCGGTCTCGCACGCACTACGTGCCGATTCCTCATTGGTCGCAAAGCTCGCGCTCGATCCCGCGTTCGAGAACGTCGACATGCGCGGGATGTTGCTCATCGACACTGAAACAACCGGCCTGGCAGGCGGCTCGGGAACGATTCCCTTTTTGATCGGCATGGCTTGGTTCGAAGATGAATCCCTGCGCGTGCAACAGCTTTTCCTTGAACGCCCCGGCGAGGAAGCTCCGATGTTGCGTGAGGCAGCCGCCCGAATGACCAAGGCCACGTGCATCGTGAGCTACAACGGCAAGAGCTTCGACTGGCCGCTCTTGCGCACGCGGTACGTGCTCAATCGTGTGGCCGTCCCTGCGCCGCCTCCGCATCTCGATCTTTTGCATTGTGCGCGACGCGTCTTCAAGCGAAGCATGCCTGGGATGCGCCTGCAGCATTTGGAGCGCGAGGTGCTTGGCCTCTATCGGGAAGATGACATCGACGGTTCGCAGATCCCCGCAGCCTATCTCTCGTTCCTGCGCGGCATCGACGCATCGCGCATCGCAGCAGTCATCGAACACAATGGCAGCGATTTGATTGCGCTGGCCGCCGTGCTCGTCGCGTTGGGCGAACGCTTCCACGAAGTTCGATCGAGCGACGACCCGCGCGAGCATCTGAGCCTTGCGCATCTAGCCATGCGTGCTGACGACGGCGACCGCGCATGGAAATTTGCACGCGCGGCTTCGACCGGTGGAATGGACGCCGTCGCGGCGGAGGCGTACGCACTGCTCGCGCATCTTTCAAAAGAGAAGGGCGACGACGCAGGAGCAGGGGAGGCATTGCGCACCGCGCTCACGCACTGCAATAACGATGAGGAACGCGAAGGTACGATTCATCTTGCGCTGGCCAAGCTCTACGAGCACCGCCTCAAGAACTATGCGCTTGCGCTCGTTCACGCGGCACAAGCGACGAACGCCGAAGGTGAAGAAGCCTCTCGAAAAAGGGTGGCGCGACTGCAAAAGCGCACGTCGCAGTCTGCGCTCCTGTGAATAATCGCTGAAAAGCGCCCTCCGTCGAGTACTCTGATGAGGAGGTTCTCGCACGTGTCGCTGCCGTCCCAAGCAAAACCGCCAGTGCGATCCCCGACACGGATCGCGGCGTTGCTTTGCATGCTGTGCGGTGTCGTTATCATTGCTGCGCAGTGCGGAGGCAAGCCGCTCACCGCGCTTCAGGCAAATGGGGTGGGGCTGCGCCGCGTCGAGGTGCGCGAGCCGGCGCAGCATATCAACGGCGTAGCTCTCCTTCCGGGTGACTGGGTCTTTGACAGCAGCGCGCTTCACGTTGTTGTGGGCGGCCCGCAGCGCGAGTGGCAGATGCGCGGCGCGGTTATCGAGCTAACGCGGCGTGCGAGCCAAGAAGATGAGAGCATCGAGTTTCTAGCGCCCCGCTTGCTCGTACAAAACCGTTCGTTTCCGATCGAGATGCAAGCGATGCACTTGCTCGAACGTGGCGGAAAGCCGGTGCTGCGCATCGACGGCATCGCACGCACACCTGATCGTGTGTTCGACGTGTCGCGAGAGTTTACACTTGGCGCGGTCCCGACGTCGCTCTCGATGACAACGCGCGTTGCACCGCAGGACGATGCGCAAGTCGACGTGACAGTCGGTCAACGAATCGGATGGGGCGGCGATGCCCCCTGGGTTCCGGGCGTCGGTGTGCTCGACGATGAACGGTGGCACCAGGCTTCCTATGTCGGCTCCGAAGGGCCGGAGGTAGGCACCGCATTCGGCGTCCACGATTCGCAGATCCGCTTGCTTGCCCGTTACGAACAGCACGGCGCGACGCGGTTTCTGGAGCACACTGAGGTGTTTTCCGCGCCGAGAGCGTCCAGGAAAGGCACGCCCGCGTATGAGCGAAGCACGCTCGTCCTCGGCGACGGCGACCTCGGCGAGGCGGTGCGGCGTTTCGGATGGGCGCGTGGGCGGGCGTTCCCCGAGATTCTCGTGGAGCTGCCGTATTCTCCACCGGGTGCAGAGATCGAAGTGTTCACGGAGGTGAACCATCTGCCGGTGGTGCACGCGCGACCGGATGCGCGCGGCCAGGAGATCGTCGCACTGCCTCCCGTGGTGCGCGAGGAGCAAAGACGCTTTTTAGTCGTTGCGAAAGCTTTTGGTCACGCCAGCAGCGATGAGGTGGCGTCGTCGGCAGGGCAAGCCGAGCCGGTCGTGGTGGAGGTACCGCGTGGTGGGCGCATTCGCATCTCGGCCCATGACGCCCTCTCGGGCGATCGCCTTCATGCGCGCGCGCGCATCATCGCCGCAAACCTTGAGCAGCCGGTCAACTTAGGGCCGGACTACGCAGCGGATGGAGCAGGCGACAGCGTTGTTATGCCTACCGGCGAGGCGCTGGTGCCACTGCCTCCCGGTCGTTACAGAGTGCTGGTCACGCATGGGCCCGAGTGGACCTTGCTCGATCAAACGGTGGAGGTCACTGAAACGTTCCGTCCGGACGTGCGTGCGCGTCTGAGTCATGTGGTGGACGCAGGCGCGTGGGTGCCATGTGATTTTCATGTGCATGCATCTCCAAGCCCCGACAGCCATGTCACGCTTGAAGATCGAATCGCTTCGCTCCTCGCCGAAGGCATTCGCTTCGCAGTGCCCACCGACCACAATCACGTGACGGACTACGGACCGGCGATCCGCGGTATCCATGCACACGATTTTGGATCTGTTTCAGGCATCGAAGTGAGTACGATCGAGCCTGGTTTTGGCCATTTCAATGCGTATCCCGTCCCGCTCGTCGCGACCATGCCAGGCAACGGAGCGCCGGCCTCGAGCGGGACTACCCCAGAAGTTCTCCTGCCGGCCTTGCACAGGCTCGATCCCGAAACGGTCGTGCAGGTGAACCATCCGCGTCTGGAAGGTGACGTCGGCTACTTCGACATGGCGGGCTACGATCCCGCAACTGGGTATGCGACCGGGCATTACAGCGACGACTACGAAGTGCTTGAAGTGTGGAACGGTTTCGACCTTGCGCGTAAGCCGGTCTTCGATCGGGTCTTCGGCGAGTGGCAGTCAATGCTTACGCGCGGCCGCCGTGTTGTCGCGAGCGGGAACAGCGATTCGCATCAGATTCGTTATCAGTGGGCCGGCTACCCGCGCACGTACGTGCTTGCGCCTTCTGGCGCTGACGACGGCCGCGCAGTCATTCGCAGTCTGCGTGCTGGTCACGCATTCGTCAGCAGTGGGCCGTTTCTGGAAGTCACTGTCGACGAACGGGGACCCGGCGAGACGGTTAGCCTACGTGGCCACATCGCCCACGTGCACGTGCGCGTGCAAGCGCCAAGTTGGATGGACGTGAGCACCGTAGAGCTGTGGTCGGCGAACGCGGTTGTGGGCAGCTGGACCGTGGCGCCCGTGCGCGAGGCGCCCACGCGACGTGAGTCTTCGCCGGCGCGCGCGGTAGCGGATGCCCCACGCGTTAATCGCGATCTTGAGCTTGAGTTTTTGCAGGACTCGTATCTGGTCGTGATCGTTCGCGGCGAACGCACGATGGACGACTACTTTGGCCGAAATTCCATTGCGCCCGTCGCCTTCAGCAATCCGATCTGGATCGACGCCGACGGAGACGGGGCGGGTCCAGTCGACAGCGGCGACCTCGGCAACGCCATTCCCGATGGCGGCATTCCCGTCCCTGACGCAGGTGCCGCAGCTGTGCGGCGCCCCGGCGGTTGAGCAATTCGAGCCGCAAGACTATACATTCGGCGCGCTCATGTTCTACCGCCTGATCTTCTCGCTGCTGCTCGTGCGATTTCCGGCGGAGGGCGTTCATCATTTCGCTTTTGCATGTTTGCGATTCGTGATGGCGATTCCGGGCGTCAAGGCTTTGTCGCGCTGGTTACTCTTGCCTAAAGACGATGCGTTGCGCGTGGAGGCGTTTGGGCTTTCGTTTCCGAGTCCAGTGATGCTCGCGGCGGGGTTCGACAAAGACGCGAGAGGCATAGACGCCCTCGCAGCGCTTGGCTTTGGTGCGATTGAGATTGGGACCGTTACTGCTCATGCGCAGCCCGGCAATCCGAAGCCGCGCATGTTTCGTTTGCCCAAGGACCGCGCGCTCATCAATCGACTCGGTTTCAATAACGGAGGCGCTGATCTAGTCCGCACACGAGTCGGAAAGCCGCGAGATGTCGTGCTCGGGATCAATATCGGCAAGACCAAAGCAACGCCCGACGAACACGCGATTGAGGACTACGTCGCCAGCACCGAAAAGCTTGCGCCGTTCGCCGACTATCTAGTCGTGAACGTGAGCTCTCCCAACACGCCGGGCCTGCGCGCGCTGCAGTCGGTCGAGAAATTGCGGCCGCTCCTGATTGCTGTGCGTGAAGCCACTCAGCGGGTTGCGCCGCAGCGTCGTGTGCCTTTGCTTGTCAAGATTGCGCCAGACCTCGCCGATGATGATATCGACGCCGTTGCCGACCTCGCGAACGAGCTCGCGCTTGACGGAGTGATCGCGAACAACACGACGCTTTCACGCGACGGGCTGTGCACTCCGGCTGCGGAAGTTCTTCAGATCGGTGCGGGCGGGCTTTCTGGCGCGCCGCTCAAAGCGCGATCGCTCCAGGTGTTGCGGCGCTTGCGCATGCGCCTGTCGGACCGAGTCACGCTCATCGCCGTGGGCGGCATCGAGAACGGCGACGATGCATGGGAACGTATCCGCGCCGGCGCAACGTTAGTACAGATCTATACTGGCTTTATTTATGGAGGACCGTTCACTGCGTCGCGCATCGCACGTCGTATCGCTGCTCGTATGAAGACGTCGTCCGTGTCTCGCTTGAGCGAGGCGGTTGGTGCCGAGCGCGTCTAAAGGGCGCTGGTTCGCGGCCATCGGCCGGTATAGAGTGATGCGCTTTGTCACGACTCTTCGCATGGCTAATCGCGGCGGCAGCGCTCCTCGTCAACGTTGATCGTGTGAGCGCCCAGGACGCGCGTGCGAGTGCGCTTATTGAGCAAGGGCTCGTTCTTCGCGAATCGGGCGACACGGTCGGCGCGCTTGAGCTCTTTCAGGCGGCCTACGACATCGAGCCAAGTCCTCGCGCCCTTGCGCAGATAGCCCTCGCGCATCAAGCGCTCGGCCAATGGGTGCCGGCGTTCAATAAGCTCACGGAGGCGATGTCCCATACCGACGACGCGTGGATCGCCACGCGCACTCCTGCGCTTACGACGGCGCTGAACGTTTCGCGCGAACACATTGGCTTCGTCAATCTGAGCTTGGCCGCGACCGCGAGCGCGAGCGACGAGGTCTGGATAGATGGCGCGGTCGTTCCGCACTGGCGTCTCTCTGCGCCAATCGCTGCAGAGGTGGGAATGTTTGCCGCCGAACTGCACCGTCACGGTGTGCAAGTGGCTCGTGCCACAGTGCGTGTCGATCAGGGAGCCACTGCCAACCTGACTTTGGCGCCGGCAGCGCAAACCGTACCGCAGTCGACGCCGTCTCCCAGTTGGCAACGGCCGCTCGGTCTGACGCTTGCTGTGGTGGGCGGTGCAGGCGTCGCGTCGGGCGTCATCTTTCATATTTTGCGCGAGAGTGCAGCCGTTCACGCCAATGACTGCACAGCGAATGCTATCGCATCCGGCGCGTGCACAGACTTACGCGAGCGCCAAGACGCTGCACGTTCTCTGACGACGCTATCGATCGCTGGATACGTCGCCGGTGGATCCCTCCTCGTCGCGGGGGCGCTAATGCTTGTTCTTAATCGGCCCGCCATCGCTCAGCACGCCTATATGTGCGGTCCCACGACGAACGCATTTGGCTTAGGTTGCGTGGGGACATTTTGATGAGCACAAAGATCCGCGCGTGCTTCGGGCTGGTAGGTGTTTCGTTCGCAGTCGTCGCTGCGTGCACGCCCATCAACGAACCTATCGGCTGGCAACTGTCTTTGGTATCGGCCGGCCATGCGACGCCTTCGATAGCCGCCGATGCAGCGAGCCAGGCCGCGCGAATCTCTGCCGACGGGAGCTATCTCGTCTTTGAATCACGCGCTCATAATTTGGGGGAGACGCCAACCGCCTCGGATGGGGTTTCGCATATTTACATCCGCGACCTGGACTCCCAGCAGTTGCGCGCAATCACCAGCTACACAGCCGATGGTGTCGGTCGGTACGATTCGCTCTTGCCTTCCGTGTCACGGGACGGAATGCGTGTTGCGTTCGCTACGACGCCCCCAGTTTTGGTTCCGGAACCCGCACCACCAGGGACGTACCGTCCGCTAGCTTGGCAGGTCTATGAATGGAACGGCCGCGACGCCGCCGCGTCGACGATTTTAGTCACTCAAGGCCCGGGTGGGGGCGCGCTCTCTTGCAACTCCGGTGTGTTCGATACGGTTTTGCCGACACTCCTGGGATTCGCTACCGCGGCATCCGCCGACGTCGTTGTGATGGCGAGCGCACAGTCGATTCCGGCACTTCCTCCTGACGGAGGTCTAGTCCCCCTCATTGCCCCGCACATCATCGCACTCGATATCGCCGCAGGCGTAACGACACCGGTCCCGCTAACGCCCAACGACATTGATGTGGAACGCGTAACGTTGTGGCCGGATATTTCCGACGACGGCGACTCTGTCGTCTTCTCCGCGTATCAGCCGAATTCTGTGCCTGACTCTTTGCCACCTCATCCCGCGACTGCGCAGTGCCAGGTCTACCAAATTTCGAATTGGCGAGCCAACGTAGCGGACGCAAACATGAGTGGCGTGTCCGTCGTCGTCGCCGCTGACGGATCGAGCGAGTGGGGCAACGCGAGTGCGTTTCTGCCGGTCATTTCCGGCGACGGCAAACACGTGGCGTTCAACTCTGCTGCGACCAATCTGAGTCAGGGCGGCGCGGTTGCTACTGCGAATCAGTTCGGTGTTTGGCTATGCCTTGAGGGCGGCCGAGTCACGGGCCAGCGCTGCGCGTTCGTTGCCCCGACGGGTCGTTCCGCCGCAGGCAGCAGTTGCGCCGCGCCGGGCTTGGACTTCACTGAGGCGTCCATCGATCTTTCTGTCAGCGGGCGCTACTTGGCGTTTTCGTCGAAATGCTCCTTGGACGCGATCAGGACGCGCGCCGCCTCTTGCCTTTCGGACGAACCGTTTCAGGTTTTCGTCTTCGATGTCGACACGTCTTCGTTCTCGCAAATCACCCACGGCAACGATGATTCCTATTCGCCCTCGATCTCCGACGACGGAACCGTTTTAGCGTTCACGAGCCGAGCGACGAATCTCGTACCCGTAGTAACAGATACGAATCTTGGCGCCGACGTCTATGTCGCGCGCCTTGCGCCGTTTCCGTAAGCCGCGACCAAGGCTTCAGAGCCAGCGTTTGCGCTTGAAATACCAGATGAGTCCGGCTGTGATGAGGCCCATGAGGCTGAGCGCAAAGACGTAGCCATATTTCCAATGCAGTTCGGGCATGAATTCGAAGTTCATCCCGTACACGCCCGCGACAAAGGTGAGCGGAAGCATGATGGTCGAAATGAGGGTCAAGACCTTCATGACCTCGTTGAGTCGCTGCGATTGCATGCTCAAATACATTTCGAGCACCGCGGCTACCAAGTCGCGATAGCTCTCCGTGAGATCGGCGACCCGCACGAAATGATCATAGACGTCGCGATAGAAGGGCAGGGCATTTCGGTCCACAAGATCAAACTCGCCGCGCGAGAGGCGCTGCAGGATTTCCTTCTGATGAACCGCGACGCGCCTTACACGCTGCAAGGAGCGTTTCAAGTCGAAAATCTGCTCGAGCATCGAGGGATGAGGATCAGCCATGATCTTCGCTTCGAGATCATCGAGGTCTTCGTCGTAGCGATCCATGAGCGGGAGATAGTGATCGGTAATGTGGTCGAGCACGCTGTGTGCGAGAAACGAAGCGCCCTTTTGCAGCAGACGAGGCGTGCGACGTATTTCGGCTTCGACCGCTTCGGTCGATCGCATCGCGGCGTTTCGATGCGTCAGCACGAAGCGCTCGCCCAGAATTAGATCCAGCTCGAGCGTGTTGAGCTCCTGTGGTTTCTCGGCCTTTCGATCGATGCCATGAACGACGACGTATAAATAGCTACCGAAGTCTTCGACTTTAGGATGCGGTGAGTCGCAAAAAATGTCTTCGATGACGAGCGGATGCAGCTTGAATAGGTTACTCAGCAAGTGCTCTTCCTCGGCGCCTTGGCCCTGCATGTCGACCCACATCGTGACCGTCGGGTCCGCCAGCAGAGCTTGCAACTCGCTCGCCGGGGCTTCGCTGATGCGGTCGTCGTTGGGTCGGGCGTAGAATCCGCGGATCGTCACGGCGGCATCCTAACTCAGCCCTCTCTACGATGCGACGATGAAGTCGACGCCTTCGGCAAAGGCGCGCTGCCGTAAATGATCACGAATCAGCGCGCGTGCTCCGCGGGCTCCGACCGCGACGACGATTGTTTGCGCGCCTTTTGCGAGTACTTCAGGACCGTACACACAGCTGCCCTGTCTCGTCCGTCCGATTTTCGCTGGGTCGATATCGATGAAGAATGAGACCTGCACACCATGCCCACGAAGCTCGCGAGCGAGGCCTTTTCCGGTGGGGCCCGCGCCCCATATCACCACCTCGCGTCCAGCGTTCCGTAGCACCGGTGCGAGAAATGTGGCGCGCGCTTTTCTAAACTCGCCCTTGGAATAGCGAGCGTCGCCAAAGGTAAGTTGTCCAGCGTGGTGTCGCCAGGAAAGAAGCGAGCGCGGAACTTTGGCCAGCCCGTAGCCGGCCGCGTGAAAGCGTAACCACAGGTCGTAGTCCTCCGCCCAGCTCACGTCGCGGTATCCGCCCACAGTTTCGTACGCGCTTCGACGCATCGTCACGGAGGGATGGCAGAAGGGAGACTCGACAAAGATTTCTCGTACGAAGTCGCCTTTCGAAACCACTGAGTTCTGCCACTCGAGATAGAGTCGCAGGCCCTCCTGGACCGCATCCTGAGGAAAAGCTTCGACTTGGGTTCCTACCGCCGCGATTGTCGCATCTTGCTCGAGGAGTCCAAGCTGCGCGACGAGTCGTTCGGGATGTGCGATGTCGTCGGCATCCATTCGAGCGACCCATTCCGAGCGCAAGAACGACGAACCTCGTTGAAGGGCGCCGACGATGCCGACTCCACCCGATGCAACGCATTCGATTCCACTGTGTCTCGCGGCTAGGGCATGCACGAGCGATGAGCTGTTATCGGTTGATCCATCGTCGACAGCAATCACATGCACCCGAACGTCTCGTTGCGCGAGGCTGCTTTCCAGCGCTTCGACGATGGTGCTTTGTGCGTTTCGGTAAGGCAGAAGAACGCAAACCGAGCTCACGGCACGACCATCTGGTGCACGAGTTGCCGCCATAACGACGACGACCCGCCAAGCTCGACCACGAGCAATGCTTCGGCCATTGCACGATCACTGCGAACCCCGTGCGCTTCGAGCTTCGCCGCATAGACGTTGGCTATCACGACCCGTGTGGCGAGCTCGGCGCGCGCTTGCGCGAAGGTGCAGTCCGTCCAAGCGAGACTCCAAATATTGTCTGCCACGAAGTCATTCAACATCGCCTGAGGCTTTTGGGGAGCGTGCGTGCGCGCTTCGGCGCGATCGAAGGAGGCCCCCCAGGAGCGCTGCCGCAGCTCGGGTTTGCGCTCGCTTACGCCGGCCAGTATGACGTCGCCGAAGCTCGCGAGAGCGTCGCCACACGCACTGCCATCGAGCAGCGCGCGAAATAGATGCGAGGCATCCAGCCATGACACGCCATCGAGTGACGGCCACGGCGAGGCGACGAGGACGTCCAGCGCGTCGTCGCCAGCCGCAAGGCGCGTAAGCAACTCGCGCTCGATGTATTCGTATTCGGCGAACGAGAGTTCGGTCGCCACGTTCATCGCGATCGGATAGTCGACGAGTAAATCGGGCTCGTCCACCTCGGGGAAAATCTGCCGGACTTCGCTTGCCTTCAAGAGAGGGCGTTCACCGAGCGTACGACAGGGGCACCGGTGCTCCGTTGTGACGCGCATGCCTGAAGGCGTGGATACCAACCCAAAGGGAAACTGCTGACACGTACGCGGCTTAGCCGAAGCGCCTTCTTTCACGTGCACATCGCACAGCCCATCGCTTCGCAAAAAGGTGCAGTGGTGGTCGCGGGTGGTCAGCACATCGATATCGAGCGCATCGTGGCGCCGCGTGACCGGCCCTCGCAATACGGTCAAACGCGTCACTTCAGACGCCGTCACAGGCCCGAGCGCGTGCGCGTCCGTACAACAAAGCCCGTCCGAGAAACACGCATAGCGCGCGCCTTCGCGTATCAAGAGGGGCTTTGGGCTCATAACGCATGCCTACACGATTCCGTCGTGTCTGGCATCTGCCCGGGCTTCACGATAGGCTGCGCACAGCGTATCGACCCGCGCATCAGTATGAGTTTGTTCATCCGACTAGTTCGCGCGCTCTTCGTCTTCAATCTCATTTTTATGAGCTACATGGTCCAGTTGGGCCTGGCGCGAGTATTCCGCACGTGGCGCAAAGATGGGAAGGGCAACGAAGAGCCCGTTTTGCCGGCTTGGCTTGCGCGTCGCCGTGCTCGCGTTGACATGCGCAACGCCCGACGTCTGCTGCGCACGATGCTCAAGTTGCGCGGCGTCTACATCAAGCTTGGCCAAGTGCTCTCGATCATGGGCGGCTTTTTGCCCCGCGCTTATACGAGTGAGCTCGAATCGCTACAGGATAGCGTGCCGCCTCAGAGCTTCGATTACGTTGAGGACACCTTCATCCGCAGTCTCGGGAAAAAGCCCGATGAGTGCTTCACCTCAATCGAACGCATTCCGCTCGCCGCTGCATCTCTCGGGCAGGTTCATCTCGCCTATCTGAAAGACGGCACGAAGGTAGCCGTCAAGATTCTCTATCCCCAGATTCGCGACATCATTCGCGTCGACATGCGTGTCGTGCGCATGGGGCTCACAGTTTATAAAAAATTCTTTCCGTTCGGCGGCATTGAGCGCGTGCACGACGCGTTGGTCGACCTGTTGCGTCGCGAGACCGACTACATCCACGAAGCCTCATGCATGAAGCGGATGGCCGATAATTTCGCGGACGAACCGGATTTGCTTTTTCCGGCGGTGATTTCCGAATTTACGACGCGCGACATTTTGACGATGACCTTCATGGAAGGCATCAAGATCACCAAGTTCGAGGATTACGAGAAGCTTGGGATCGATCGCGTGGCGGTGGCGTCGCGATTGGTTCGTTCGTTCTACAAGCAGCTCTTCATCGATCGCTTCTTCCACGCCGACCCGCACCCCGGTAACTTTCTGGTACAGCCGGGCCCGACTCCCGAAGAGCCGCGCCTGGTCTTTCTGGATTTCGGCGCGATAAGCGAAGTGCGAACAGAGCTCGTCGAAGGTCTCACCGACATTCTTCAGGGAATCTTCGTAGAGGACAGCTCGCTTGCGCTTGTCGGCTTTAGACGCATGGGCTTTGTCGCCGAGGAAGGCAACAAGGAGCTACTCGAGCGCACCGTCATGACCTATTTCGGCAAGCTCCTGAAGATCCAGGACCGCACGCCTGGAGCGTTGATGCGCGCTAAGCAGCACGAGCTCGAGAGTTTGGCGGATCCCGAGGTCGCGCGTATGGAGCTGCGCGAGTTGATGCGCTCATTTCAGTATCCTGACGGCTGGTTCTACGCCGAGCGCGCGAGCGTGATGATGTTTTGGTTGTGCGCGCAGATAGCGCCCGACCTCGATACTCTGCAGGTTGGCTTCCCCTACATCGTCCCGCTGATCTTGAAACGTCAGCAGGAGATGACCGCCGCGCTTGAAGCTAGCCCCTAGGACGAGTTGCTCCGCGCGAGGTAGCCGAAGTTGAGCGCGCCGAGCAGACCGACGTCGGTTTGCAGGATTACGTTCACGCGCGTCTTCTCAAGCAAGCGGCGCATACGACCTTTCGCGAAGAACGACGACATGAAATCGCTCGCGTGGAGCATCGGCAAGAGGCGCGGCGCGATTCCGCCTGCGAGGTACAAACCACCCGGCGCCAAAACCTTCAGCGCTAAGTTGCCCGCTTCGGCGCCGTAGAGTGCTAGGAATATGTGCGCTGCGCGTGCGCACGCAGGATCGGCGCCTGCGAGCGCGAGCTCGCCGATGACCGCGCCCTTGTCTTCACTTTCCATTCGCCGCAGCGTCGAAGGCATCGCACTCTCGCGTTTCGTCGCTACGACGAAATCAAAAATCGATGCTAAGCCCGGGCCCGAGACTACGCGCTCGACGCTGACGCGGCCGTGGATCGCTTGCATAAACTTGAGCAGTTCGAACTCTTCGTCGTTGCGCGGCGCGAAATCGCTGTGGCCACCTTCGGACGAAAGAATCGTAGGCCCACGCTGCGAGGGCACAAGCACAGCTTCACCGAGGCCGGTGCCGGCGCCAATCACAACGACCGTGCCCTGCGGATCCGCGGCAACGTCGTTCAGGCAATGCAGATCGCTAGGCTGTAGAAGTGGAATGCCCAGCGCAATCGCGTGAAAGTCGTTGAGCACGTAGACCCGCGGCAATGCGAGCTTCGCTGCCAGGGCCGTTGCGTCGACGCACCACGGCAAGTTGGTGGCGCGCACCGCGTTGTCAACGACGGGGCCGGCCACGCCGAATGAAGCAGCGTCCAACTTCTCATCGCGCAGAAAAATCTTCACGACTTCATCGAGACTCGCATGCGCGTGACTTTCAAAGACTTCCTCGCGAGCGCGCTTCATGCCGGCGACGTCGTCCCCTGTGAACAGAGCCAGGCGTGTGTTGGTGCCGCCAATATCGCCAGCGAGGATGCGCATGCCCGCATGATAGCAAAGCTCGACCCTGAGCCCGCGTGCTGATAGATAGCCCTCGGTGCGAATACTTGGCGTAGACCCGGGAGACCGGCGTATTGGGCTCGCAATGTCCGATGACGAGGGCATTATTGCGTTGCCATTACGCACGCTCGCGGCCGACCCCAATGCCGCGGTCAACGCCAAGAACATCGCCGCCATCGCCACGGAAGAGGGGTGTGGCTCGATTGTTATGGGGCTGCCTTTGCGCCTCGACGGCAGCCAAGGAAGCGCGGCTCGTAAGGCGCAGGTTCTCGCCAAGCGCCTGAGAGCCTGTACCGACGCACCGGTTATCTTGTGGGATGAGCGCCTCACGACTGCGCAAGCCCAACGAGCTCTGCGCGCGAGCGATATGGGAGCCCAAAAAGAAAGAAGCGTGATCGATCAAGCTGCGGCTACACTTCTTCTTCAGAGCTATCTCGATTCGAAGGCGGAACCTCGGTGGATCGATCCCGACATGCACATGGAGCCTCTCGCTCAGCCGGCAAAGCGCGAAAAGGGCGCGCGGGGCGGGCGCGGAGGCAGGCGCGACGACTGACCGCGGCCGCGCTAGCGCTGGTCGGTGTGGCTTTCGCTGCAGCCGCGTGGCTACTACTGGTCTATCCGATGCGTCGCACGGCGAGACACGGGCACAACGAATGGCTCACCGTCCACCGCGAGATGAGCATCGAGGATGTTTCGTCGATGCTCGCGGGCCATGGCTTTGTCGACGATGAGTTCTTCTTCGCCACCTACGCGCGCGTGCTCGGCGCCGAAGGTCGTATGCGCGAAGGCGAGGTTTACCTGACGGATAATCTGACTCCGCGCGAAGTGCTGCAGCGTGTCGCCAACGGCTTTGGTACGAGCAGCGTGCGGATCACCATTCCCGAAGGATTCACGCGCTTCGATATCGCCGACCGTCTTGCCCGCTATGGGGTTGTCGGCCGCGATGAGTTTCTTCGGGCGACGGAGGATGCAAACCTTCTGCGCGAGCTTGCGATTGAAGGCGAATCTGCCGAAGGTTATCTCTATCCGGACACTTACGATTTGGGCATCGGCACAAACGCGGAAGCTGTCGTGCGGCGCTTCGTGCGCGATTGGCACGCGCGCGTGGACGCCGTGCTGGGTGTGGGCAACGTGGCCGACCGAATGCCAGCGCGCCAAGTGCTGATTCTCGCTTCGATGGTCGAGAAGGAAGCGCAGGCGAGGGAAGAGCAGGCCATCATCGCCGGCGTATTCATGAACCGCCTGCGTAGCCCCAACATGAAACGCCTGGAGTCCGATCCGACCGCCGCGTACGGCTGCAAAGTGAGCCCTTCGGTTGCGCCGTCATGCGCGACCTACGATGGACGGCACGTAACGGCTGCGATGACGCGCGATTCACTCAACGTATACAACACCTATCGTCGCGACGGATTGCCGCCAGGTCCTATATGCAGTCCAGGCTTGCCCGCGATTCGTGCCGCGATGGCACCCGCGCAGCACGACTATCTCTTCTTCGTTGCGAGCGGCGGCGGTCGCCATCGCTTCACGCGTAGCTTTGCCGAGCACAATGAGGCCGTGGACGCGTATCGTGATCGCGTGACTCGCGAGCGGGCACGACCATGAAGAAGGCAAGCGACGCGCAGCTCAATCTCTTCGGTGACGCAGCGTCCGCCAAGTCATTGAGCGCCAAAGAGCGCGTGCTCGGACCCATTCCCGAGCCGGATCCGGACTTGGTCGCGCTGGCCAAGCGAGTGCCCGCGCGCGTGAAGTTTGGAACGTCGACGTGGACATTTCCGGGGTGGAAGGGGCTCGTGTACCGGCGGGACTATCCGAGCGACGCGTCATTCACGCGACAGTCGTTGGAGGAGTATGCGAAGTATCCGCTCTTCCGAACGGTCGGCATCGATCGCTCGTATTACGCGCCAATCGCGCGCGAAGAGCTTGCGGCTTACGCGAAGCAGTTGCCGCAAGGTTATCGCTGTGTCTCGAAAGTCTGGCAGCAGATTACGACGTATGCGTTTCCAAACCACGCGCGTTACGGGGCCAAAGCGGGAACGCGCAATCCGGATTTCCTCAACGTCGAGCTCTTCAAAGACGCGATGTTTGATCCCTACGCGGACGAGTTTGCCCAGAACGCGGGGCCATTCGTATTCGAAGTTCCACCTTCGCCGGTGCGGGCGGATCCCCTCGAGTTCGCAGGACGCATCGACGAGTTCTTGGCCAACGCGCCGCGTTCCGGAAGCTACGCGTTCGAAGTGCGGGACGCGCATCTTTTGCATCCGACGTATTTCGAGGTGCTGCGCGCGCACCAAGCAGCGCATGTGTTCAACGCGTGGGCGCGCATGCCGAGCATCGAGGAGCAGATGGCCTTGGCGGGAGATCCCGCTGCGGATTTCGTTGTGGCTCGCCTGATGATGCCGCAGGGCGGCGACTACGAACGCTTGAAGAGGCAGTTCACTCCGTTCAATCGCATGGTACTGCCGCAGATCGAAATACGCCGGCACGTTCTGAAGCTCATCGAAAACGCGCTGAAATTCGATCGGGACATCTACGTGATTGCGAACAACAAGCTCGAAGGCTCTTCACCGCTTACCATCAAAGCCATTGCCAAGATGCTAGCCGACGGCGTCGAGTAGTAGAGCGGCGCGAAATCCGTTAGCGTTGGGCCGTGGCCGATGAATCGAATCGCAATCTGACGCAGCACACGGGCGCCGTGACTCGCGCGCATCGAGAGGCGCTGCACGGGCACAAGGGCGCGACGCTTTGGTTCACCGGTTTGTCGGGCGCGGGCAAAAGCACGGTTGCCATGCGTGTCGAATCGCTGCTCGTGCAACGCGGGCACACCGCGTATGTGCTCGACGGCGACAATGTTCGCTTGGGCCTTAACAAGGATCTCGGCTTTTCTACCGCTGATCGCGACGAGAACATACGGCGAGTTGCCGAGGTCGCAAAGCTATTCACGGACGCCGGCGTCTTGGTGCTGACGTCGTTCATCAGTCCACATCGCAAGGAGCGCGATGCCGTGCGCGCGAGCATGGCCGCGGGCGATTTTCTCGAAGTCTACGTTGCAGCGGATTTGGCGACGTGCGAATCGCGGGACCCTAAGGGTTTATACAAGCGCGCGCGAGCCGGCGAGATTGCGGAGTTCACCGGCGTTAGTGCGCCCTATGAAGAGCCTCTCGCGGCCGAGCTTGTCGTGGACACTACAAAGCACGACCCCGATGCATGCGCCGCACAGGTCCTGCGCTTTCTCGAAGAACGCGGCTACATTCCTCAAAGCCGCTGAAATCACTGCACTCCATCCCGACTCTGGGATAGACTCGCGCAGGCTTCGTCCGAAGGAGTGGCATGAGCACGGCGCGCTACGACGTAATAGTGATCGGAAGTGGTCCCGGGGGCGAAGGCGCCGCCATGAAGGCCGCCAAAGATGGCAAATCAGTCGCTGTTGTCGAGCGCTACTCGTCCATTGGCGGGGGTTGCACGCACTGGGCCACCATTCCCAGCAAAGCACTGCGCCACGCAGTCGGAAGCTTGATGGAAGTGCGCAAGAGTCCTCTCTTCGCGCAGGTCATCGCCGATCTCGACGTTTCATTTCCGCAGCTCGTCGCGACGGCCAACTCGGTCATCGCCAAGCAGGTTTCGCTGCGGCGCAGTTTTTACGATCGCAACGACGTTACGCTCATTCAGGGCAAGGCGCGCTTTACTGGTTCGCACACCGTCGAGATTGAGAACTCGCACGGCGCCATCGAGCGCGCCGAGGCTCCTTGTTTTGTGCTGGCGGTCGGGTCGCGCCCCTATCGTCCGGCTGATGTCGACTTCAACCATCCGCGCATCTTCGACAGCGACACCATTCTTTCGCTCGACCACTCGCCGCACTCGATCACCATCTACGGCGCCGGTGTTGTGGGTTGCGAATACGCATCCATCTTTCGCAACCTCGGCTGCAAAGTGAACCTGGTCAACACGCGCGAGAAGTTGCTCGCCTTCCTCGACGACGAGATCATCGACGCACTTGCCTATCACTTACGCGATGAGGGCGTATTGATACGCAACAACGAAGAAGCCGAGAAGGTCGAAGGGCAGGCCGATGGCGTGGTTCTGACTTTGAAGTCAGGCAAGAAGCTGAAGAGCGATGTGATCCTGTGGGCGAACGGTCGCACCGGAAACACGGACGATATGGGCCTCGAGCCACTTGGCATCAACCCCGACTCGCGCGGCAATCTCCAGGTCGACGAGCACTACCGCACGACGATGCCGCATATCTACGCGGTCGGCGACGTGGTTGGCTTTCCATCCCTCGCGAGCGCTGCGTACGATCAAGGGCGCTTCGCGGCGAGCCATCTTGTGCACGGCTATTGCGACGAGCGTCTCGTGCAGAACGTGCCGGTCGGTATCTACACGACGCCAGAGATTAGCTCGCTCGGCGCGACGGAGCGGGAGCTTACTGAGAAGCGCGTGCCTTACGAAGTCGGCCACGCTCAATTCCGCAGCCTGGCGCGCGCGCAGATCACTGGCCATATGGTGGGCATGCTGAAGCTGCTCTTTCACCGGGAAACGCTCGAGCTGCTCGGCATCCACTGCTTTGGCTACCAAGCGTCTGAAATCGTGCACATCGGGCAGGCGATCATGTCGCAGAAGGGCGAAGCCAACTCGCTTCTCTACTTCATCAACACGACCTTCAACTACCCGACCATGGCCGAGGCCTACCGCGTCGCCGCCCTAAACGGCTACAACCGCGTAAGCGAGTAGGGACGATCGTTTAGTTAAGAAAGTTTACGCGTAAACTTTCTTAACTAAACGATCGTCCCCTCAGAACAAAATGGGGGTTGTGACTTTTAGGCGGAGGGCGCCTTCGGTTGCGCGTATGGATTCTAGGGCTAGGGCGTCGAGCATGACGGAGACTGCGGCGCCGCCGCGCGCTTTTTTTAGGATGCTCAGGGTGCGAAGGTCGATGCGGAAAACGTTTTCTGCGTCGCGATCGACGATGGCCATCGGTGTTGAATTGTTGTCGCCGCGTAGGACTGCCGCCCACAAAGCCCGCGCGACGGCGCTGGCGATGGCGACTACAAGGTCCTGTGCGTGGCGGTGACGCGCGACCTCGACAGGGTGCACTTCGAATGAGACTTCTTTCGCGCCGCGTGCCGCAAAACGGACTTGCCCGGGTACGACGCGCACGGTGATATCGTCGGCATCGTCGAAGCTTGCCTCGATGTGAACGCCCGAGTCGGAAATGCTCATCGACAAACTTTGTAGCGATGGTGTGCGCAGCAGTTCGGCGCGCACGAGCTCCGTCGGCACCACCGCTCCAAGATTGCGCAGCTCCCGCAGCGCTCCCTTCGCCTGAGCTACGCCGGGGATCTTCGTGACCTCATCTGTGGCGCGTCGCACGGCGTGGCGCACGAGACTCTTCCAGCGATCGGTTGTGTCGCTCATTCAGCTGGCATCTCCGCCGCAGCGACAGCTTCCGTGCGCGTGTGCATTTTTCGATGCTGTTCGATGTCGAGCGGCGTGGCGCGCGAGCCCGTACGCGATCCGTAGAGGCCAACACGAACCAGGCGCGCTTCCACGCCGGTCTTGTCGAGCACAGCATCGAGGGCTTCTTGCGCTTTCGCCGAGCCCGCGCCCGTGATGCGAATATTCAGCGTTATAGGTAGCAGCTCGCCCACGATGCCCGCGTTTTCCAGGTGTTCGTGTCCGACGCCCGCTTGCGCGTCGATCAGATAGGCACTGACGTCGATGTTCTTGCCAAGGCCTTCGATCATGCGTCGCACGACGAGCTTCTCGCCCATGCGTGCTGCGATGCGCGCTTTGACATCGTCGAGCGTTGGAAGGCCGAGGTCCGCGAGGGTAGAGCGCGGCAGGCCGGCCACGTACATGGATTCATCGACGATGCGGTTCAATCCCGGATCCGTGGGGCCGAGCACGGTTGCGCCGATGAAACGAATGCCATCGAGTGAGACTTCACTCAAACGCGATGCCAAATCGTCGATATCGAATGTGGCTTCGCCCGCGAGCTTGATGTCGACGTACTCGGCAAGGCTTGCCACGCCCAGCGAAAGCGCTGGCCCAAAGACCATATCGGGTTTTGGATGAAAACCCTGCGAGTAGTAGAGAGGCAAATCGAGCCGACGCAAAAGCCGGGGCATCAAGCGCACAAGATCCAAATGCGACGAGAAAGCTGCCCGACCAAGCTTCGTATAGCCGAGGCGAACACGAATGGGCGTTGTCTGATTGAAGTTGGCCTGGGGCTTTCGTTGGCGCGGCGTCTTCACGACATCTGACAGAGGCTTTGGCTCGGGTCGGACCTTCGCACCGAGCTGAATCAAGAAGTCCTGTCGCTCTTCACGCATCTTCTGCATATCGCAAGCGACGCCGCAGTCGTAGCAAACCAAGCGACGGGTATCCGTCTTCGCATCTTCGAGATTCGTGTGATGAATGAACATGCCGACTGCCTTGCCGCAGGGCGGGCTCAGACGGTTTTTTACAGACTTTTTGTACTCGCGCGCGAGGAAGCCGTCTTCGAGACCGACATCGATGTGATCCCACGGCAAGCGCGCATCAATCGGAATCGTCGAGAGGAATCGATTGGTGTCAATCCCGGTCTCGTCGAGCGCGCCTTGCCAGGCGTCAAGCTTGAGCTCTTCTTCCCACGAATCGAAACGTGCGCCGCGTTTGTACGCGCCCTCGACAACATTGGCGAGAGTGCGGTCCCCGCGCGAAAGAATGCCCTCGATGAAGGAGCCAACCGAATCATGCATGCGAAGCTGCACGCCCGTGTGCCGCGCTTCGTCGCGTAGCATCCCCTGCTTGCGAACGATCTCGTCGCGGGTGTCCATGGCCCACCACTGAAAGGGCGTGTGAGGCTTGGGCACGTGCGTACTTACGCTCACGACAACTTTCGGCGAGTTGCCGCGCTGTGCACGACGACCTACTTGCAATGCGCGCGCGCCGGTCTGGACGATGCCGACGACGTCCTCGTCTTCTTCCGTGGGCAAACCGATCATGAAGTAGAGCTTCATCTTGGACCATCCACGCGAGAACACTCGGTCGGCGGTTTCCATCAGCTGTGCTTCGGTGACGTTCTTGTTCACGACATCGCGCATGCGCTGCGTGCCTGCTTCCGGCGCAAATGTGAGGCCGGTCGCGCGCACTTTCTGAATCTCATCGAGAAGCTCTTCACCAAGGCCGTACGCACGCAGCGACGAAACGCTGAGCGATACCTTTTGCCCATCGAGCTTTTGCATCACTTCTTTAACGAGAGGCGCAATGGCGCTGTAGTCGGCGGTGGAGAGGCACGTGAGCGACGCTTCGTCGTATCCGCCGTCTCGCACAGACGCGAGGATGCTGGAGACAATGCTCTCCGGCTCACGTTCGCGCACGGGTCTGTAGATCATTCCGGCTTGGCAGAAGCGGCAGCCTTCAGTGCAGCCGCGCGCGATCTCGACGGACACGCGATCGAAGATGGTCTGCGTCGCGGCGACCGGCCCATCGCTTGGAAATGGATACTTGTTTAGATCTTCGACGAATGCACGTTCGATGGGCAAGTGCGCTTCGGGAAAGAGTGGTGCATCAACAACAACGAAGCCCGTATCGGCATCGAGCTTCGTCGAGTAAAGCGATGGCACGTAAACGCCATTTAACTTGGCGAGGGCGCGCAGGCGCTCGGCGCGGGGTACGCCGGCCTTCTTGAGATCGGTCCACAGCAACGCAATCTCTTGTGTGCGCTCTTCGCCGTCGCCAATAAGCATCGCATCGAAGAAGGGCGACATCGGTTCGGCGTGTGTCGCAGTTGGGCCGCCCGCTACGATGAGCGGATCGTTTTCGCTGCGGTCGCTGCCTCGAAGGGGAATGCCGCCAAGCTCCAGCATCAAAAGCACGTTCGTGTACGTCAGCTCAAACTGAAGAGAGAATCCCACCATGTCGAAATCGCGCAACGCGTGCCATGTCTCTAAGCTGCGCAACGGTTCGTTGCGTTCGCGAAGTTGTGCTTCCATGTCAGCCCAGGGCGCGTAGGCGCGTTCGGCTAGGATGCGCGGGTGAGCATTGAGCAAGCCGTAGAGAATCTTGTAGCCCAAATGGCTCATCCCGATTTCATAGAGATCGGGGAATGCGAGACACACACGCGCGTCGACCGCGTCGAAGTCTTTGACTTTCTCGCCATGCTCACCGCCCAAATACTGCGATGGCTTCTGCACTTTTTTGATGAAGTGCGAGTACGGATGCTCTTTGGGTGCGGTCATAACGGCCCAGCAACCTAGCACACCCCTGGGACACGGGGAGTGAGCGCTGACGGCCCTAAAACCAGCCGAGGAAGGCTAGGGCAGGGACGACTACGAGACCTCCGGACGCAAAGGTCGTGGACGCACTCATGCTGTTCATTGCGATGTCGACGGTAGCGTTCGTTTGAATGTGCATGAGGGTTAGCTCAGCCGCGATCCAGTACTGACGATAACCAACAGCGAGGCCGAGTTGGCCGCCGAAGTATGCGGCCGTGCCCGCAACGGCAACGTTTGCGGTCGTGGTGCAGGTGCTGGTATTGCCTTGCGTACACGCAGCGACATCGGCGTCGTAGCGCGACAAGACCATCTTCGGGCCAAGCCAGATGTGTCCGTAGCGTCCGCTGAACCCGAAGGAGATCGGAATGTCGAGCTCCTGTCGCGCGAAGCTGGTCAGCGAGACAGAGTCCGTAAACTGCTGAACCGGAAACCCATACAAGTAAACCGAAGCGCCGAGGCCAATCGATCCGTAGAAGCCCGGCGCCATGCGTAGGAATTGAAAACGCATGTTCGCGCGCACCGTGTTGCCGGTGGTGCGCGCACCAACCGCGAAGTTGCGCGTCACTCCATACGCTGCGCCGATTTCGAATCCCGCGGAGGGGGGCGCAATGACAACGGCGGCCGCGCCATTCATAAGCGTCGTGACTTGATCGGGCGACAAACCGCTCTCAGAAATGCGCATCTGCGTCGCGCTATCGAAGGCCGCGCGCACATCGCCCATAGGGTTTGTTCCGTACAAGCCGGCTGTCAGCTGAAGATGGTGCGCCGGGACGAGCCGTGCGGGCTCCATCGTCGTGAGCGCAGGCGAGCAGCCTAAGCTACACACGCACCCGAGCAGGGTGACGAGACCAACCAACAGCGTGGCTCGCGTTCGCACGGTTATATGAACCGTTGCCCCTCAGAATCGGCTCATTCAAAAAGCAAAACGCCGGCCCCCGTGAGGGAACCGGCGTCTCGTGTGAAGCGAACGCTTTTTAGGCGCTCAGCTCACTCCCAGTAGTAAATCGCGCTGATGTTGCCGAGGAAGATGTCCCACGGGCGCGAGCCGACGCTGGTCGAAAGCGACAGGACCGAGTTCGAGGTCTGCGTGCTGTTGTTACACGAAGACTGCGATTCGCAGATGTCGCTGCTCGTCGACTGGAAGCCAAGCCCAAGGCCAACGCTGGCCTGAAGCGAGAGCTCGGGGATGCCGATGAAGCCGAAGTGAACTTCGGCGCCTGCGCGCATGCCGACATTGAGCAAGAAGCCACCGAACTGGCTGTCGTTGCTTCCATTCGGGAGTGAACCCGAAGCGAAGCCAAGCGAGAGCTCGGGGACGAGCATGAAGGTGTAGTGCTTGCCAGCGTAGAGAGCGATCGGAATGCCGCCGTGGACACCGAGCGCGAACGCCGAACCGCCGCTTGCCGAGATCGAGTTCACCGACGAAGAAGCCGTCGTGAAGCCGAAGCCGAGAGCGAGGTCGAGACCGATACGCTCGTTCATCCAGTAACGGACGCCGACCGTCGGAGCATTGAGCGAGGTGGTGCCCGTGCCGTCGTTGTACGGAACGCCCATGACACCAAAGAAGCCGACGCCGACGTGGCCAACGGCAAGCGCGTGGTCCGTGTCGCCCGCTTCTTCATCGTTCTCGGTGTTCACTGCACCGGGACGTTCTTCGTTGCCGCGCGGGGGGCCGCCGTTGTTCCAGCCCTGTTGCGGCTGCTGCTGCTGAGGAGGGGGCTGACCCCAACCCTGCTGTTGTTGACCATTCCACTGGCCTTGGCCTTGCGGAGGCGGAGTGCCTTGCTGCCACGCGCCGGTGTCCCCCTGCTCGGGGTCCTGTGCTGCAGCCGTCGCCGTGAAAGCCGAAACAACCGCAAACGCCAGAAGCGTATTGATTGAGAACGAACGGACCATAATCGAATCCTCCTTAAAGCCTGCCAACGCGCGCGATTTAGCACGCCTTTCGGCATTGCATCACACGCGTTTTGTTAAATCCCATAATCTGCAGCTGCGGAAGCTGCGGTACTACACAGTTTTGCGAGGCTTTCTTGGGCAGATTGCGCGGAATTACTGCGAATTGGCTGGTATCGGCGGCGGCACTTTCACAGCCGATTCAGGACGGCGCACTCGTCCTCGATGAGGAGGGCTGCCGCATCGTCGCGATCGGCGATAGCGCATCCCTCCGGAATAGTTATCCAAACGCTGACTGGCAGACTTTGGGGGGCGTGCTGCTTCCCGGCCTCGTCAACGCAAACGTAGTGCTTGAGGACCTCGGGCTGCCCGCCGTCAGCGGCCGCGGCCACTTCGAGCTGGCCATGGGCATAGCTCGCGCTGCGGCCGAAAGGGGGGAGTTCATTGATGGCGAGGCGCTCGCCGCGCGTTGCGATTTGTTACGCGAGCGCGGCACCGTCGCGTGCGGAGTTTCGAGCACGAGCTTGCTCGACGCGAATGCGCTTCGCGATGCACGGTTTGAGACCAAGGTCTTCCAAGTCACGCGGGGCATGCGAGCCGACGTTGTCGCAGTGATGCGGGAGCTTTCGGCCGAGCTGCGTTCTGAGCGGGGGAAGGGGCTCGACATCATTGAGAGCGTGCACTCTGTGTATGCGGTTCATCCGGACGCGGTGCGCACGATTGTGGCCGAAGCAAAACTGCGCGGAGCGCGCACTCTCGTTCCTTTGTGCGAGAGCGCGGTGGCGCGCGCGTCTCTGCTCGATGGCACGGGGCCGTTTGATTCACTGCTCGCGCAATCTTCGCAGAGCGCGCGCGACTGGAAAGCCCCTGGGTCTGACTCCGTCACACATGCGCAGAGCGTTGATGCCTTGGGCGCCCATACGCTGCTCGTGAACTTGCTGGATGCGCAGCCGGGCGAAATCATCCAGGTGGCGACAAGCGGCGCGCCGGTCGTGCTGCTGCCTCGACAAAACATGCACTCCGATACGCGCCTCCCAAATGTCGACGCGATGCTACGCAATCATATTCCGCTCGCACTCGGCACGGGCAGCTGCGCGATTACCAATGACGGGGACGTGCTCGGCGAAGCGGCGGCTCTGTACGCACGTTTTCCTCAGCGCGACGCGGGCGTATTTGTCAGCATGGCTACGAGCGGGGGAGCGACCGCATTGGGGTACGATGAGCACCTCGGGACGCTCGACGTTGGGAAGTCGCCCGGCATCCTGCACATCGATTTCGACACGCGGATCGATTCGAATCCCGAGCGATTTGTGTTGAAAGAACGGCAGCGCCCGCGCGCACTGCTCGCCCCACAAAAAGTGCCGAAAGCGTTCTAACCGTTGACGCGTTTTGGCCGCTCTGCAACGCTGCTTGCCCATGCCGACCGCTCCTCCGCCACCGCGCTTGTCGGTCAAGCTTCGCTCGTCGCCAACGCGCTACGAGCCGGTGTCACGCATCGCTGTCGGCGGCATGGCCGAGGTGTGGAGCGCCAAGGCGATCTTTTCCGCCGGTGATTCGCATCTGGTTGCGATCAAGCGCGTGCTTCCCCATCTCGCCGCGCAACCGATGTACCGCTCTCTCTTTGAAGACGAAGCGCGCCTCGGTATGCTCCTGCGTCATCCGAACATCGTTCGAGTTTACGACGCGCGCGAAGTTAATGGCGCGTTGATCATGATCATGGACCTTGTGGACGGCGCGGCCGTGCGGGGCGTGCTCGAGCATGCGCAAGAACGACAAGCGGGAATGCCACCGGCGCCCGCGATTTACATGGCGCGAGAGATTGCGCTCGCCCTCGATTACGCGCATCACGCAGAAGACGGCACCGGCAAGCCGCTCGGCATCATTCATCGCGACGTGTCCCCGCACAATGTGCTCGTCAGCGCCGAAGGCGACGTGAAGCTCACCGACTTCGGTCTCGCCAACGCGTCGACCGGACAGACGGACACCGGCGCCAATATGGTCGGCGGCAAGCTTGGCTATCTCGCGCCGGAAGTCATCCGCCAAGAGCCGACGGGACCCTCGGTCGATGTCTTCGCGCTCGGAATCATTTTGTGGGAGGCGCTCACCGGCAGACGCTTGTTTTTGGGCGCAGACGACGGAGAAACCGTGCGCAATGTTGCCAAGTGCGCGGTGCCGCCGCCTTCCGTTTTCAATCGCGCAGTGACGCCTGAGCTCGACGAGCTTGTGCGCAAAACCCTCTCGCCTCGGCCTGAGACACGCGTGCCAAGCGCTGCAGCTCTCGCTGACGCGCTCACCAAAATGCTCGCTCGCTACGACGCCGAAGTCGGCCGCGACGATATGGCGCTGATCGTGGGCCTGCTCAAAGCGCAGCAGTCCATTGCTTTGCCGATGCCTGTGATGCCCGAAGCGGAAAGTCTCGTCCAAGACCTCGCGCAGTTCGTCGAGATAGCAGCAGCCGATCAGGGCAACCTCGGCGAGGTACCGCTCGATCCGACCGAGTTCGCAGCCCTCGTCCGCGGCATCCGCTGATCCCCGCGCCTCCTGCGACTGCACGCGTGCGGCGTGCGTGCTGCGCTCGCCTGCGGGGTTTACAAGAGGTCAGGAGATCAAGAGGAAGGCAATTTGGGTTTTCTTTCGCTGCGGCTACCGTCGCAACTATCCAGTCCGTCCCGCGCCCCAAAAAAGCAATTGCCTTCCTCTTGATCTCTTGACCTCCTGTTAAACCATCCCAGTGGCGCCAGCGGGCCGGGTGCCGTTCGCGGTTGACTAGGTGGCGGGGTCTTCGCGGAGGCCGGTCGCGTCGAGGATGTAGAGCTTCTCGCTGATGCGGTGTGGTGCGCGCGCCGCGTCTTGTTTGGCGCGGGCGTGGAACGCTTTTTTGAGTGCGTCGCTCGTGTTGGCGCAGGCTTGGAGTGTGTCGCGGTGCGGGACGGCGAGGTAAACGGTGGGGCCTAGTTCTTTGGCGAGCACGTCGTGCAGGCCTGGCAAGAGGAGCCGAGCCGAGTCGAGGCCGTCGCCAGAGCGGGCGATGATGCAGGCGCCTTCTTGAGTGTCCACGTGAGCGAAACGCGCGTTTGCGGAGCGCGCAGCCAGATTTGCGACGGCTGCTTCCTTTGCGGCGTCGGCGCTCACCTCCCACGAGGTTAATTCGTCTGTACGCACGTAGCGCGCCTTGCCGTCGTACATAAGGACGAACGCGAGTGCGATGTCGCCGACTACCGGCGCGAGAAAGAGCGAATGCACTTTCTTGTCGGCGCTCGGATTGAAGTCCTTCGCAACGAGGCGCGGAAGGATGCGCGCTTTCGCTTCGCTCCACGGAACGCCTCGCTCCCCATCGCCGCCCGGAAGCATGCCCACCAGTTTCGCTGTCGCCTGTGCGACCGCAGACATGCCCTGATCGCGCGTTGCCTCAACAGCACGCTGCAGATCGATCACTGTTCCGTCCTGCAATCGGATCGTGCACTCGAAGCGGTCTTCGATATTCAGGTCCGGGCGCACATGCGCCAGCGTATTCTCGAACGACCACAGCACACGTGAGAGAGGGCCTTCATCGTTGGCTTCAGCTTCAAGCTTCCCGACGACCTCGGCCAAAAAGCGCTGCGGCTTCTCAGCGTCGAGCGCTGCATCGATAACAGAAAAGGGATCGAAGAAGGCGCGCGTCTTGAGGCGCGCACGGCTCACGCCATTTCGCGAAACGTATGCCCCATCGCCCACATGATCGATCAGTACAAGCGCCAAAAGCGCGCCGGTTCTCTCGACGAACGTGCGTTCTTCTTCCTCCGACGCGTGCTCGCGAAAAACAAACTCCTCGATGCTGGCGCCGATCTGCTTGAGGGCCTCGACGCCCCGAGGGAACGTCGGCGCTAGCGCGGGCCTGCACGCACGCACCAGCGGTGAGCACGCCGACTCTAACGCTTGCACCCAGGGCGGCAGAGCATCGCTCACGGCCGAAGCACCTCGCGCGCGATCAGTAACTTCTGAATCTCGCTCGTGCCCTCGTAGATGCGTAGCGCCCGAATGTCCTGGTAGAGCCTCGCCACGTGGGTAGCGGTCGCGACGCCGCGCCCGCCGTGAAGTTGCACGGCGCAATCAATGACTCGTTGCGCGGCTTCCGTAGACATGAGCTTTGCCATGCTGCCGGTGCGCGCGATTTCATGGCGCGACTTCTTCTGATCGGCCGCGACCGCCGCGCGATAGACGAGCAATCGCGAGCTCTCGACGTCACACGCCATGTCGGCGAGATGCGCTTGCACCAGCTGCTGCTCAGCCAGGGCTTTGCCAAACTGCTTGCGGGATTTCACGTGAGCGATTGTGTCGTCGAGCGCGCGCGCTGCAAAGCCCAGGGCTGCGGCGGCGACCGTTGGACGAAAACGTTCGAGCGTGCCGAGCGCGATGCGCATGCCATCGCCTGCGGCACCGATCAGGTTCTTTTTCGGGACGCGCACGTTCTTGAGCGAAAGGTCGCCAATGGGGTGTGCGCCTAGAACGTCGACGGCACGCACGCTCAATCCTTCGGTGTGCGCGGGAACCACGAAACACGACAGGCGTTTCTTCTCGCCGCTCGCGTCGGTCACAGCAAAGAGCGAATAGAAGTCGGCGACTCCGGCGTTCGAGATGAAGACTTTCTCGCCGTTTAGTACGAAGAAGTCACCACTCTCGACGGCCGTCGTCTCCATTCCGCCGACGTCGCTTCCGGCGTTGGGCTCGGTCAGCGCAAATGCCGCAACGGCGTCACCGCGTCGCACGCGCGGCAGCCACTCCTGGGTAAGCTCTGGCGAGCCGCCGAGCAAAATAGGAAACGATCCCAGCCCTTGCATCGCGAACGCCAGATCGGCGAGAGGGGAGATATACGCGAGGCGCTCGCGCATGAGACAGAGCGCGACGGACATGTCCACGTTCGCATGGCTTCCGGATTCTGGCGCCGCGAACGAGAGAAGGTCGTTCTCGCCAAAATGCTTAACCAAAGCTTTCAGCGCGGCTGCCGCCGACGACGCGTGGGCCTCGATCTGCGTCGCGCTCTTCTCAATTGAATCGACGCGACGAAAAACCTCGGCGACCGTCGTGCCATTGACGAATGCGCTCTCGACCGGATAGTTCACTTGAACCTCGGCGTGCGCTTAGCGACGCCTGCTTCGTAAGCTTCTTTGAAATCCGGATGCTGCATGCAGATCGCTTGGGCTTGCGCCTCCGCCTCGATGGCGGTCGAGAAGTCGACGTTGCTTTCGTACTCGAGCATGCGTTTGGTCATTGCGTGCGCAAACGCCGGACCTTCCGCAATCTTGTTTGCGAAGGCCATCGCTTCGGCTACGAGTGATTCGCCGGGCACAATGCGATTGAAGAGCCCGATGCGATGGGCTTCTTCCGCGCCGGTGAAATCACCTGTTAGCAGGAGCTCGGATGCGCGGCCGTATCCGACAATGCGCGGTAGTAGGTAGGCCGCACCCATATCCGCGCCGCTCAAGCCAACCTTCGGAAACAGGAACGCAATGCGTGCATCAGGCGTCGCGATGCGTACATCGCACGCAAGTGCCATCACGGCGCCCGCGCCAGCAACGGCCCCGTGAAGTGCCCCGATGACTGGCTTTGAGCAGGTGTGTATTGCATGCACGAGCGCGCCGGTCATACGGGTGAACTCGAGGAGACCAGCCATGTCGCGCGAAAACAACTGTCCGATGATGTCGCGTACGTCGCCGCCCGAACAGAATCCGCGCACGCCTTCTCCGCGCAGTACGACGGCGCGAACGGTGGCTTCGTCGGAAAGCTTTCGAAAGAAGGCTTCCAGCTCGCGGTAGATGTCGAAGGTAAGCGCGTTGATGCGGTCAGGGCGGTTTAGCGAAACGACGCCGACGCCGTTCGGCTTCTGCTCGTAGAGAAAATGAGCGGCGCTCAGCGTCATGAGAGCACCGCCGTCGCTTCGATTTCAACGAGCGCGCCGGGCTCCAAAAGGCCAGCAACGACGAGCAGTGCCATGGCCGGATAGTGTCCGTCCATAAGCGCTTTGTAGTGCGCGCCGATTTCTTTGCGAGCGGCCACGTACGCCTCTTTGTCGGTCACGTAGATTGTCAGGCGGCCGACATGCTGCGCTTTGCCACCGGCCGCGCGAACGACCGTGAGTACATTCGAAAGAGCTTGGCCGAACTGCGAGGCAAGGTCTTTGCCCACGAGCACATGCTCCGAAGTCCATCCGATTTGCCCTGCCACAAAGAGGGTACGACCGGGTCCGAGAACGATGCCGTTCGAGTAGCCCTGCGCTTTTCCAAGCTCGGTCGGATTCACAATTTGCATGCAGGGAAGCTACACCAAGCAACCCTCGCCAATCCATCGGTCTCGACATAAAGTCTCGTCGTGTCGGACTTTCCTCCCGTATTTCCAGCCCGCTTCAACATGGCGGATTACTTCCTCGATGCGCGCGTTCGCGAGGGCAAGGGGGCGCGTACGGCGGTGCGCGTTGGAGATGCCGCGTGGACCTATCGCGAAGTCCAGTCCATGGCGAACCGCCTTTCGCACGCCTTGCGTGATCGTGAAATCGATTTCGAGGATCGCGTGCTCATGCTCTTGCCTGATGGCATCGAGTTTGTCGCCACCTGGTTTGGTATCCTTAAAAGCGGAGCAGTCTTTTGCATGGGCAATCCGCTCGTCACGCAAGACGACTTCGAGTACCTGCTCGGTTACACACGCGCGCGCGCTGTCGTGGCACACGCATCCACGCTTGACCGCTTGCTGCCTGCGCTCGCGAAGCATCCGCGCTGTCGTGTTCGCATCATCGTAGGTGCCGACGCTGAACGCTGCGAGCGCTGGGAAGGAGTGCTCGCTGCGGCAAGTGACACTACGGACAACGCGGACACTTCGAGCGACGATTACGCGGGCTGGCTCTTTACTTCGGGAACCAGCGGGAAGCCGAAAGGCGCCGTGCACTTTCATCACGATTTTCCATTCAACACCGAGTGCTACGCCAAACGCGTGCTGCAGCTTCGCGAGGACGACGTCTTTCTCAGTGTCTCGCGCCTCTTTTTTGGTTACGCCACCGGGACGAACCTGATGTTCCCCTTCGCGGTTGGCGGTACTGCGGTGCTCTTCCCCGACAAGCCAACGCCCGAGCGCATGTTCGCAGAATGCGAGAAGCACAAAGTCACGGTGCTAACCAACGTGCCGGCGATGATTCGGCAAATGCTCGATGCCCCCGTAGCCGCGCAGGCAGACCTATCTTCCGTGCGCATGTGCCTCTCCGCGGGGGAAGCGTTGCCGCCTGATTTATACGCGCGTTGGCACTCAATTTGGCCCAAGGCCGAGATCCTCGACGGCATCGGATCGGCGGAGCTCTTCCATATCTACATCACGAACTACCCGGGGGAATCGCGACCAGGAATGCTCGGTCGAATCGTCCCTGGTTATGAGGCGAAGGTCTGCGGACCCGACGGTGACCTGATGCCGGACGGGGAGATTGGTCGCTTGTGGGTCAAAGGCGATAGCGCAGCGCTCTGCTATTTCGGCGACCACGAGAAGTCAAAAGCGACGCTCCGTGGTGACTGGGTGGTGTCGGCCGATCTCTTTCGTCGCGATGCGGAAGGCTTTT
The DNA here is from genome assembly GCA_016712745.1 of Sandaracinaceae bacterium. Lineage (GTDB taxonomy): Bacteria > Myxococcota_A > Polyangia > Polyangiales > JADJQN01 > JADJQN01. Next base: position 1,359,119 of record JADJQN010000001.1, on the reverse strand, counting down.
TCAGTTACGCCGGCCGCGCCGACGACATGCTCAAGGTGCGCGGCGTCTTTGTGAGTCCGCTCGAGGTTGAAGATTGTTTGGCGACCCACCCGGCAGTTCGGGAGTGCGCCGTCATCGGAGTCGACGATGGGTCCGGGCTCGTGATTCCGAAAGCACACATCGTCTTGCGCGAGACACATCGAGCCAGTGACGCGCTCGCGAGCGAATTGCAAAACTTTGTCCGCGAACGACTCGCTAAGTACAAGTATCCGCGCATCGTCGCTTTCGCTGAAAGCCTGCCGCGCAACGACCGCGGTAAAATTCTGCGCCGGGAGCTTCAATGAGCAAACCCTTCACCCGCAAACTTGGCGAGCTGACCTACGAGGAGGCGGCAGACGTCGTCGCGAAGGGCGCCGTTGCATTGCTCCCCTGCGGTGCGACCGAGGCTCATGGCCCGCACCTGCCACTCGCCACCGATGTCATCATCAGCGAAACGGCGGCAATGCGCGCGTCAGTTTTGCTGGAACGCAACGGCGTCGAGGCTTTGGTGCTGCCGCCGCTCGCCTATGCGGTTACCGATTTCGCCATGGGCTTTGGCGGCACTATCTCGCTTCCGCGCGATACGGCGCGCGCGCTAGTCCGAGACGTGTGTCTCGCGGCGTTGAAATCGGGCTTTCGCGCGGTGGTGCTCTGCAATGCGCACCTCGAACCCGGGCACCTTGAAACTCTACGCTCGGCAGTCGAGGAAGTTCAGGCGCGAGGCGGCAAAGTCGCATTCCCCGACATCACCCGCAAACCACACGCGCTGCGTCTCGGCGAGGAGTTTAGAAGCGGTGCGTGCCATGCCGGCTCGTATGAGACGAGCCTGGTGCTTGCCGCCAATGCCGACCTCGTGCGCATGGACGTTGCACTCGCTCTCGAACCGAATCTCATTTCTCTGTCGCGCGCGATTCGCGATGGTAAGAAGAACTTCCACGAAGCGGGTGGCGATCACGCCTACTTTGGAAATCCATCGGCCGCGACCGCCAAAGAGGGAAACTCCCTCTACGATGAGCTCGCGGTTATCTTTGCAGACGCAAGCATCGAGGTACTTTCATGACAAGCGAAGCCAAGCCCGTAAGCGAATACGAGATCTACCTAGGCGTACCCACGTTGCTCTCGTTGCAAAAGGAAGGCGGCGCGCGCGCCCATCGCGACGAATTGCTCTTTCAGGTGATTCATCAAGTGGAAGAGCTTTGGATGAAGCTCGCGATTAACGAAATCAACGATGCTGTCGGGCATCTCAACGCCGACGAAGTAGCGAGCGCGCTTGGCCTATTGCGCCGGGTTACTGAAATCGAACGGATGATGATCGGACAGCTGCGACTGATCGAGATGATGTCGCCTCATTCCTACATCGCGGTGCGCAAAGTTCTCGGGCAGGGCAGCGGACAGGAAAGCCCGGGTTTCAACGCCATGCTGCGCGTTGCCCCCGAACTTGGGGCTGCGATGCACGGTGTGCTTAAGCGCGCGTGTGTTAGCGCGCTCGAGGTTCACGCTGAGCCGACCAAACACCCGCTGCTGTTTCAGCTCACCGAGTGCGTCATCGATTACGACGAGCTCTTTCAAACCTTCCGCTTCCACCACATTATGCTCGTGAAACGCATTATCGGGGCCGGAACGGCGTCGCTGAAAGGCAAGCCCACCGAACTCCTTGAGCGGTCGATGCGCGCGCCGTTCTACCCGGAGCTTTGGGAAGTGCGCGAGACAATGTTTGCGGACTTCTCGCGTGGCGAGAATCTCTACAAGAAGTGAGCTAAGCATGTCTCAACTTGACGAACAGCGTCTGCTCGATACCCGTGCGGAATTTCCAACGCTACAGAACTCCGTGCACCTGATCAGTCATTCGCTTGGTGCGATGCCGAGGAAGGCTCGCGAGCACACGAAGAACTTCCTCGATATGTGGGAGACGGACTCGATCGAGGCGTGGAGCAATCACTGGCTTCCTCAGATGAAGACGCTTGGCAATCTTGTCGCGAAGGTTTTGGGCGTCGACCCTGGCACTGTGATCATGAATCAGAACGTGAGCACTGTGCAGGCAGTCGTCGCCTCCTGCTTCGACTGGAGTCAGAAGCGCAACAAAGTCGTTTACTCCGAGCTCGAGTTCTCGACGGTGCACTACGTGTGGCAAGCGCAGGCGCGCCGCGGGGCTCGCGTAATTATTCTGAAGAGCGACGATGGGATGACGCTCCCTCTCGAACGGCTTTTCGACGCTATCGACGAAGAAACGCTGATCGTTCCGCTCAGCCATGTGCTTTTTCGTTCGAGCACGCTGCAAGACCTGAAGGCGATCATCAAGCGCGCCCATGAAGTCGGCGCTTACGTTCTGGCCGACTGCTATCAGAGCGCTGCGACGATCCCGCTGGCATTGAAAGAGTGGAACGTCGACTTCGCGTGCGGCGGTAGTGTGAAGTGGGCATGCGGTGGGCCGGGCGCAGCTTATCTCTACGTTCGACCCGATTTGCTTCCCATGATGAAGCCCATCGACACCGGCTGGTTTGGACATGCGGAGCCCTTCGCGTTCGACATGGGGGAGATGCGCTACGCCAGTGACATGTGGCGCATGGTGGGAGGCACGCCCGCCATTCCCGCATTGTATTCTGCGCTGGCCGGCTGGGAGATCGTCGCGGGTCTCTCGCACGACGCGGTTCGCGCGAAGTCCTTGCGACAGACGACGATGCTGCGCGGCCTCGCCGAGCAGCGCGGCTTCAAGATCAACACGCCGCACGACGACGTCGCTCGCGGCGGAACCATTTGCTTCGACTTTGCAGGATCCGACGAAGTCGCGAAGCAGTTGAATCGGGAGCGCTTCTTCTGCGATTGGCGACCGGGTTGCGGTATCCGCGCGAGTCCACACTTCTATACAACGGACGAAGAGGTCTTGCGCTTCGTCGAGGCCGTGGACCGCATTCGAACAACACGCTGATGTGCACGTGCCGCTAAAGGGCAAGCGTGCGTGGTTTGCGGGCTTGGCCGTGCTCGCACAGAAACCTGAGTGGGGAATCAGGCGTCGTCGCCTACGACATCAGACCCCGATCCATCTCAGTCGCGTTTCTAGACGGGCGCCGTTACGTCTACACCTACCGCAGCGCGGGCCAAGAACGCGTCGAGCAGATGAAGAACCTAGCTCGCGATGGCCGCGGCCTGAGCGGCTTCATCGCCCAGAACGCACGCGACCTCTTCTCCAAGCGCTTCTAGTCCACCAGCCAAAAGGGGACGTTCCCCTTTTTCGGACGCGAACCTTGCGAAAAAGGGGAACGTCCCCTTTTATGGGGAGGGGGTTGCGGTGAGGGGGAGCTGCGGACGGCCTGGTTCCCAGATGATTTCCGCGTCGAACAGTGAGGCGAAGTGGTTCGCCGCGACGTCTTCAACGTCGCGCATAGGAATCTCGCGCTGCGTTTCCTGCAAAAGCGATGTCACGGCTTTGTCGGTGATGCCGCACGGCACGATGAAGCTGAAATGCGAGAGGTTTGTCGTGACGTTGAGCGCGAGCCCGTGCATCGTGACCCATCGGCTAATGCGTACGCCGACCGCGCCCAGCTTGCGCGCGCCGTCGACCCACGCGCCGTTCAAGCCATCCACGCGTCCGGCAGTGACACCAAAATCCGACGCCGTACGAATCATCGTCTCTTCTAGCTCGCGCACATAACGGCGCACATCACGCCGGTCGGGGTCGAGGCTCACGATGGGGTACATCACAAGCTGGCCCGGGCCGTGATAGGTCACATCGCCGCCGCGGCCGATCTCGTGCAGATCCACACCACGCGCAGCGAGCATCTCCTTCGTGAGCAAAACATTCTGCGCCTTCGCAGCTCGACCCAATGTAATTACCGGGTCGTGCTCGAGAAGCAGCAGCGTGTCGCCAATCTCGCCGCGCGTGCGCGCCTCCCGCAGCTCGTCTTGAAGCGCATGACATTCGTCGTAGCGAATCTTGCCGAGCCGATAGGTGTGGAGACGACGCTGCATACAACTCTTTCGCGAAACGGTTAGCGGTTGGCGATGTGAATGGCTTCGCCAAGCGCGTGCTTGAACGCTTCCATCACGCTCTCGCCAAGCGTGGGGTGCGGATGAACGGTCAGAGCAACGTCTTCGGTGAAGGCGGCCATCTCGATGGCGAGTGCGGCTTCGCTGATGAGGTCGCTTGCCTCTGGCCCGACGATACCCACGCCCAAAACTTCGTGCGTCTTCTCGTCGGCGATGACCTTCACGAAACCGTCGGTCGCTGACACCGCCATGGCGCGCCCGCTGACGGAGAATGGGAATTTGCCGATCTTCACGGCGCGTCCTGCGTCTTTGCACTGCTTCTCCGACATGCCGACGGTCGCAACCTCCGGCTCGGTGAAGATGGCAGCGGGCATTGCGCGCCAATCACGAATGGCCTTGTGGCCCGCGATGACTTCGGCGGCGATTTCGCCTTCCTTGCTCGCTTTGTGAGCGAGATAGGGGGCGCCGCTCACGTCACCAATCGCGTAGATGCTTGGCACATTGGACTGGAGCTTTTCGTTGGTGGTTATGTGACCACGTTGATCAAGCTTCACGCCGACCTTCTCAAGACCGAGGTTCGCGCTGTTCGGCTTGAACCCAACCGCCACCAGCACCTTGTCGCACTCGATGTCGCGCTTCTTGCCATCTTGTTCGACGGTGACCGTCGCGGTCGATCCTTTGACGGTGAGGCCAGCTGCCTTCGCCTTCAAGAGAACTTCGCCGCCGGCCTTTACGAGCGCCTTCTCGACGACCTTCACGATGTCGATATCGACGCCGGGCAAGAGCTGTTCGGCTAGCTCAACGACGATGATCTTGGTGCCGAGCTTTTGATAGACCATTCCAAGCTCGAGGCCGATCACACCACCACCGATGACGACCATAGTCTTGGGAACTTCGGTGAGACTCACCGCTTCGCGCGCCGTGATGACGGTCTTGCCGTCGGTGGTGAGGCCCGGAATCGCGATGGGCGTAGCACCCGTCGCGACAATGATGCCCTTCTTCGCTTCGAAGACTTCGACCGCTCCGGTCTCCGTTTTCACTTCGATGCTATTGGCGGTCTTGAACGAAGCCGTGCCCATCACGATTTCGCCGCCCGAGCCTTTCACAAGGGAACGGACGCCGCTCGTGAGCTTATTGACGATCGTGCCCTTCCAGGCCTGCATCTTCGTGACGTCGACTTTGACCTCGCCGAACGAGATACCCATCGTGTCGGCGTGCTTCGCCTTTTCAACGAGATTGGCTGCAGCGATGAGTGCCTTCGAGGGAATGCATCCCCAATTCAGACACACGCCGCCCATGTATTCTTTTTCGACGACGAGCACCTTCTGCTTCAGTTGTCCAAGTCGGATCGCCGCGACATAACCACCGGGGCCGCCGCCAATCACAATCGCGTCGAAAGATTTGTTCGCCATACTCGTGTGCTCTCCTCAGCTATCTAGTGCCCGCCGCCATGTTCGCTAGGGGCGGGGGGAAGTTTTTGAAGCTCTTCTTGTTGCTCGCGCAAATGCCGGGGCGTCTGCGCGAATACGTCGGTGAACAAGGTCTCACGTGCCGGAAGCGGAAACTTCTCGACCTCGACAATCGCGGCCGAGATCTGCGCGTCGATTCCCTTCTCGATCTCGGCAAGGCGAGCATCGTCAAGAAGAGTGGCGTTGCGCAGGTAGTTCTCGAACCGTTTGATCGGATCGCGCTTGCGCCAGGTTTCGACTTCCTCTTCGCTGCGATAGCGCGTCGGATCATCGGAGGAGCTGTGCGGGCCGATGCGATAGGTGAGGGCTTCGATGAAGGTCGCGCCTTCGCCAGCCCGCGCGCGATCAACCGCGTCTTTGATGACGCGGTAGAGCGCAAGGATGTCGTTTCCATCCACGCGAATGCCGCGAAGGCCGTACGCGTGGGCTTTGACTGCGATGGTTTGCGAAGCGGTTTGACGCGCCGTAGGTACGCTGATCGACCAGTGATTGTTCTGGCAGATCATCACGCACGGCACGCGATAGACGCCCGCAAAGTTCATCGCGCAGTGGAAGTCGGGTTCGCTCGTGGCGCCGTCGCCCATGAAGCCAATCGTGACGACGGGATCTTTGCGCAGCTTAGCCGCCCACGCCGCGCCGACTGCCTGCGGGATCTGAGGACCGATGCACGACGACCACGAGACCTGATTGACGCTGCGACCGGACATGTGACTTGGCATTTGACGTCCCTTGAGAACGTCACCCGCGTTTCCGTAAACTTGCGCAAGCCAAGTCACGAGGGGAAAGCCACGCGCGAGCATGATTGAGCTCTCGCGCAGTGCCGGAAAGATCCAATCTTCCTTCTGCGTCGCGAATGCTGTCGCGATGGGCGTCGCTTCCTGGCCAGTGATCGTTCCGTAGAAGCCGATCTTGCCCTGACGCTGACGCATCAGCATGCGCTGATCGATCATGCGAATCTTCAGCATCTCGGTGAACATGCCGAGCAGCTGAGCCTCGGGCAGGAACGGATCCGCACTCGGATCGGCTGTGCCGTCGTCGCGCAGAACGCGGAACAATCCAAGTGTTGGGTCGTCTTCGGCGATGGGCCCCATGGCGGCGGCATCGTACTACGCCGCGCACGCGCGCATTTGAATAATTTCGCCTACGAAATCGCCCTCAAACGCACGGTCGGGGATTGATTCTGCTGGGGCTCGGCACACAATGGCGCCCGCCCATGCTTCGCGTGTTTCTCAGCCTGGTGGTGGTTGTCGTCGTGTGCAGCTCCTGCGCGACCAAAGCAACCGACAAAACCCCATCGGGCGCGCTGCGCCTATTCATCGGGGCGATGCAGCGCGGAGCTTACGACCCCGAAGGTCTGCACGACGCGTATGATCTTCTGGACGCCGCCGCGCGAAACCAGTTGGCCGAGCGTGCGCAGCTTGCGGGCGCTCTTGCGATGGGCCGAGAGTTTCAGCCGTGGGACATGCTCGTGCGTGGTCGCTTCCAACTTCGCTTCGTCCCGGCGCGCGGCGTTGGTATGACGGAGCATATCAACGGCGCGCATGCCACCGTCACTGTGCAAGCAGAAGGCTCAAGCGAGAATGCTCACGTTCCGATGACACTCGAGGATGGACACTGGCGCGTTTCGCTCAACATCCCGTCGATACGTTCGGCGGAACAGATCATCGGACCTTGATCGCCCCCCCCCCCCGACCGGTTGCCGCACGCTAAGTTGAAGAACGAAACTCTACGGCCCGGAATCGTGTGTCCCTTCCTCCTCGCGAAAGGCATGCGTGCGGCACTCGCCCTCGCCAATACTTTTCTTCACGCGCGAACTTGAGTCCCGCCGTACAGCGTGTTGTCCGACTTGCTCGTTCTCGCGCCGTACGCGGTCCCAGCTCGGGAGGAAGGAACACACGATTCCGTGCCTAGTTTCTTCATTGGCAGTCGCGAAGGCGGATGCGATGCGAAAGGCGTCGAGCGACTCTTCATGCCTTTGGCGAAACTACGAAGAAACTAGCGGCGGGGCCGTGTAGTCTTTCCCCGCGAGCTGGGACCGCGTACGGCGCGAGCAACGATAATGCGGACTACAGGCTGCACGGTGCGAAGATGGTCGCTACTCGAAGTCTAGGAGTGGTCGTTGCGAGTGCCGCACGCATGCCTTTCGCGAGGGGGAAAGGCTACACGGCACCGTCGCGTAGCTTTTCGCTTCAGAAGCACGCATGCCTTTCGCGACTGGGAAGGGACACACGATTCCGGGCCGTAGAGTTTCGTTCAGGGTTTCAGTCGTCGAAGTAGTGAAAGCAGCCGTACGTGAAGCTTGAGAAGAATGCGGCCTCGGTGATTGTTGAGAAACCGTCTGGCGTTGTCTCGTGGCAGCCAGGAAACTGCGCCGCGCCTGCAAAGTGGATTTCCCCGTACAAGCAGTCGTTCGGAATGCTAGACCCGGCTGCAACGACGGTCGACTCGCCGCCATGTTGCACTACGGCGTCATAGACGGTGCCAGTCGCCGCGTGTCCATTGCACGACGTGGGGAAGCTGCAGTGCTCGGCGAGTGTCACTTCAATGTCGGTGTCGGGTATTACCACCGGGTCGTCGGAGCTCCGCACGAATGCGCTATCGCTGTAGAAAAGCAGATCCCACATCCCGGTACCGGCCGTGAGGCGGAGTCGCTCGAATTGCGGCAACGATGAAATGGAAATCTGCGTAGTGGCGCCGACGGAGACATATCGAAGAGTGTCCGCGCTCGGCCAGTTCAGTCGATGCTCGCTTCCGCCGATAACCGCGAAAGTGATTCCTCTCGCATCCACCGCGGCTATCGTCGCGGCGTACTCGCCGGCGTCGAGGCGCGGAGTGAGGGCCGTGGGGTAGCCGAATGGCGGCGCCGGGCACGAAGGACCCGCGTCGAAGCCGGACGGCCTACCGCTGTCGTAGCCAGCATCCGTAGACGCGACGACGTCGCGGCTCTCATGCGAGAATGCGCATGCGGCGAGTGCCAGCTGCGCCAGAGTCAGTGAGCCAAGGGTGCGTGCGTGGAATTGCATGCACGCACCAAGAGCAAAGCTCATGCCGGAGATATTCCGCTCGTCGTATCGAGATGTAGCGCTAAATGCAGGAACATGCGCGTGCCAGGTTGTGCCGCGCCCGAGCTCTTAGCTAGGGGCTGTGACGCGACGGCGCGCTATTCGGCTGCTTCTTCGCTGTCATCGGCGTCGTCGAGATCGAGGCGCCAGCCGGCGGACTCGGGTCGCGCAAGAAGCTGTTGTTCGCGACGAAACTGCTCTTCGAGTTCTTCACGGGCTTGGCGCGCAAGCGAAACGCGCTTCGATGCATCGGCCATGTGCGGGAGGATTGCTTCGAGCATCGCGATGTTGTGACGCCGGAAGCGATCGGAGCGCTCCTTCACCTCGTAGGGACTTACGCCGAGCGATTCCAGCGTCTTGCGACCAAGCGCGAGCGCCGCTTCGAACGTTTCGCGCTCGATGATGGTGACGCCGCGCTTACGTAGCTCGATGTAGTGAGTCACGTTGCGGGCGCGGGCTACAATCGTGAGCGCCGGGAAGTTCGCGCGTACGATATCGACGATTTCAAGGCACTCATCGACTCCATCGACTGCGACGACGATGGCGCGTGCGCGGCCCGCTCCTGCAGAATGCAGAAGGTCGAGGCGCGTGGCATCGCCGTAGAAGACGCGAAAGCCGAAGGGCTTCAAGAGCTCAATCTGATCGGGGTCGTGATCGAGAACAGTCGCGGTCAGACCGCTCGCGAAGAGCAGACGTCCGATGATCTGACCGAAGCGGCCGAAGCCGGCGATGATGACGGGCGCAAGCTCTGAATCGATAACGTCCGCTTCGCGCTTACTCGCTGTTGTTTTGCGCGCGGCGAGAAAGTCGTGAAGCACGAGCAGGAGCGGCGTCGTCGCCATCGAGAGGGCAACGACTAGCGTGAGAATCGCGTCCCAGTTGCCTGGCAAAATACGCGCTTCGCGTGCGACGCCGAAGACGACGAATGCAAACTCACCGGCTTGTGAAAGCAGGGAGCCGAACAAGATGCCTTGCACTTTTGAAACGCCAAAGAGCGGCGCAAAGAGCCGAAGCATTACCAGCTTGAAGCCGACGACCGCAGCCAAGAGGCCTAAGACCAACAAGGGTGCCGTGCTCAGAAGCCCGAAATTGATCGACATGCCGACCGCGATGAAGAAGAGACCCATCAAGAGCCCCTTGAAGGGTTCGATGTCGGTTTCGAGCGCGTGCTTATACTCGGAGCTCGCGAGCAAGACGCCGGCTAGGAATGCGCCGAGTGCCATCGAAACGCCCACGAACGACATTAAAAGCGCGATGCCAACCACCAGCATCAACGTGAACGCCGTGAAGAGCTCGCGCGAATCGATCTTGGCGACGAAGCGCAGGGTGGGGCGCGTAGCGTAGAGCCCGACGACGACAACCGCCGCGATGGCGGCGATGATCTTGAGTGCGCTCAACCAAACGGGGCCGCCGCTTTCGCTCGACGCTTGATCCGAGAGGAGCGGCACAAGGCCGATGAGTGGAATGGCCGCGATATCCTGGAAGAGCAGAATCGAAAAGGTGGTGCGACCGACCGGCGTCGCCTGGATATTTCGTTCGTTCATTGTCTGCACGACGATCGCCGTGGAGGAAAGCGCGAGGGAGAGACTGGCGACCAAAGCGGCTTGCCAGTGCAAACCCAGAAGCATCGCAACGCCAAACAAGGGCACGCTCGAAAGGAGAAGCTGAAGCCCGCCGCCGCCGAACACAGCGCGACGCATGGCCCACAAACGTCGTGGGTCGAGCTCGAGGCCGATGACGAAGAGCATCAGCACCACGCCAAACTCCGCGAAGTGCATGATCGACTCGACGTTCTCGACGAGCTTGATGCCCCATGGGCCGATGATGCAGCCGGCCACCAGATAGCCGAGTACCGAACCGAGCTTTAGGCGGCTCGCGATTGGAACGAAGATAACTGTCGCGGCGAGATAGACAAACGCGTCGACGAGAAGTCCGTGTTCAGCCATGGACCACCAGCTCTTGCGCTTCCGTGGCGAGCGAAATTAGTTTTTTGCGATAGTCGCGGCCCACGGCGTGAAGCTCTTTGTCGCTTACTCGGTGCGCGTTGTGGACGACGATGGGCTCGAGCCACTTCATCCCGCAGAACTCGGCAGTCTGCCGCATCACGGGCACAAACGACTCGAAGTTGAATGCGTGCATGCCAGTCGCGGAGTACGCCTCTTGATCGCCGCCCGTCGTGACGACCCATTGGCAGAGTTTCCCGTGGAGCGCCGATCCGCCTTCGCCGTACGCCCATCCCCGCGCGAGCACTTTGTCGAACCAGTGCTTCATGAGTCCGGGCGCCGTGTACCAATAGAGCGGATGCTGCCAGACGACTAGCTTCGCGCTCAGGAGAGCCGCCTGCTCGCTCTCTACATCGATGCCGAAATCCGGATAGATGTCGTAGAGCGACCGCACATCCAGGTTGGAGATATCGCGCACAGCATTTAAGAGAATCCGGTTCGCGCGCGAACGCTTGGGGTAGGGATGTGCAAAGACGAGATCGATCATGTGGGAAGGCGGCAGCAGATAGCTGTATCGGCCGGGCGCCGCAACTTGGGGCCACTTAAGGAGCCGCCGCAAGTGGGGTCTTTGGTCGCAACTCCACCGCTGCTGGGGTTTGCAAGAGGCATCTGGCGCGCACGCGCGATCTCGGTGCGCGCATAAGCCGTGTAATTTCGACGGGTTAATACTTAAGCGCTTAAGTCATCTATCTGGCCTAAGCGTTGCAATACCCCCTCGTGAACCGCGTCACTCGAAAGGAACCGACCATGGCAAACCGATACTCACAGATGATGGTGCTCACGACTTGTGCGTCAGCGCTGCTCGCTCTCACGGGCTGCATCGCGGAACAACGTCGTGCCCCGGCTCTGTCAGCGGAAGGTGAGCTATGCGGTCTTCGCTGTCCGGCAACTGACCTTCGTGAGGGCTGCCATGTTGAAGGGGCAGTCACCACTGGCGCATGCGACGAGCTCTCGTGCGGCGAAGTTGTTTGCGACAGCGAGTGCGCCATTCGCTGTGCAGCGCCAGAGCCCGGCTATCACTACGAGGGCCAAGTTACCTCCGGTCCTTGCGATCAGGTCACGTGCGGAACACAGGTTGCCGATACGGGTTGCGCGATTCGCTGTGCGGCTCCCCCGGAAAACTGTGAGTACGTTGGCGCGGTCGGCGGCAGCGATTGTGCAACGCTCACCTGCGGAACTCTCGTTTGTCATGAGCCGGTGACCGAGTGCGCGATTCGCTGCGCAGCTCCCCCCGCTGGCTATCACTACGAAGGCGCTATGACTTCGGGCCCGTGCGAGTCACTCACGTGCGGCACGTTGGTTGCCGACTCGGCGGAAATCGCTCCTGCGGAATGCGCGATTCGCTGTGCGGCGCCGCCTGAGGGTTGCCACTACGAAGGTGCACTCACCGCAGGCCTGTGCTCGGATGTGACCTGCGGCACCCTCGTCTGCGAATCGTTCTGCTCCATCTCGTGCCTGCCGCGCGAAGGCTGCACGGCGGTTCCCGGAACCGGTCTCACCTACGGTCCCTGCGACGAAGTGACCTGCCCCGATTACACCTGCCGCACGGGCGTTTCCCCAGTCGAACCTGCGGCTGAGTAACGAACGCTCGCTCATCGCCAAACGCCCGGGACGCCAACGCGCCTCGGGCGTTTTGCTTTAACGCTGTGTAGTATTAACTTTCGGCCTCGCGGCTGTCTTCGCTGAACGGCTTCCGTGCGTGCTCGTCTACCCAGCCACGTCGCCTGGGGAGGCAATCATGATGAACTCGCAGCGGCGCGCGAACGCCCATCTGCACGCTATCGTTCTATCAAGCCTCGTCGGTGCGATTGTGAGCGTGAGCGCTTGTTACGATCCGTACGCCTCGGGCTATGTCCCTCGCAGCGCGTTGACCCCCGCGGCAGTCGTCACGGCACCCGGGCGAGTCATGCGTGTGAGCGAGATTCGCTTGGCCACGCCTAACAACTTGCGGATCCCGCTACTCTTCGCACGCGTGAAACTCGCAAACTACGGGACGCAACCGTGGCGAGTTTCAGCGCGAGATTTTCGCCTGGAGTCCGCACCGTCCGCGAGCGGGCCCATTTCTCGAAGCGTTGTCGCGCTACGCCTAGCGCGCGAGGACGAGATGGACGACGAGTCCGAACTCCCTCTCGTTGCCATCCGCGCGGGAGATGCAGCGGAGATGTGGGTTGTGCTCGATGACGTCACCACCGATCGGCGATCGGCCAACGCAGAAGTCCCGTCGCCGCGCCGGGCGCAGCTCGTTCTATCGATAGAGGGCGAGCAGCCATTGCGCGCAACTCTCAGCGATCCCGAACGGCGAACCCCAGAGTGGACGCCTGTCGCGCCGCTTGGAACGGTCGCTGCACGCGCCGGACTTGCCGCTAGCTATGGGAATTCACAGCGCTACAGTTTGGCGCTGCAGTACGGAACGGATGTGGCCCTAAACCTCGGCGATTTTCAGTTGGGGTGGATGACGGAAGTCATGTTCGGCTACGCGCGTTTCGCAGCCGTGAACGCGTCGCTCGTCGGCGTCGCCGTTGGTCCGTTTGCGGCCTATCACACGCGCCTTTGGGGGATGACCGCACGCGTCTTGGCGGGGGGCGCGCTGTCCGCAACATTCGACGGACCACGGGCAAGCTCACTCTCTCCTTACGTCGAACTTGACGTGGGGCTAAGCAACGCGGGCTTCGCGCGCTATCCGCTTCGCCTGACGACGGGCGCACCGGTAGTCGGCTTCTACACGCGCCTTGGCTACGCATTCAATCGCCTTGGCGGCATGGCCGATGCCGATACCGTCACCCTCCAAATGGGCATCATCCTCGGGAACATCTAGTTTGAGCGCCCTGAGCTTAGCGCGCTGCAAGCGATGCGAGCACGGCCTGCAGGTCGCCGCTAAGCACTGCTTCGAAAGTGATTGTCGTGCGCGTATCCGGGTGCGTAAGCGTGATCTGCTGGCAGTGCAAGAACGCGCGGTCGAGGCCGTGGCGTTCCACGAGGTGGCGGTTGCTAGCTGCGTCGCCGTAGCGTGAGTCGCCGAGGATCGGGTGATCGATTGCGGCGAAGTGGCGACGGATCTGGTGGGTGCGACCTTCGTTGGGGTAGGCGGCGACGAGGGAGTGGTGGGAGACCGTCTCGACTAGTTCGTAGCGCGTACTCGCTTCGCGCGTTCGGCCATCGTCGGTCAGCGGGCGATCCACTGTGCCTGTCGCACGGATCGAGCCGCGCACGAGCGCGATGTACTTCTTCACGGCGGTCTCGGCCTGGAGCGCGTCCGACCATTTTGAAACGAAGCGCGTTTCCTTGGCGAAGATGCAGACGCCGCTGGTGCCTTCGTCGAGGCGGTGGATCGGCGCGGCTTTGGCGCAACCTTTGATGCGTTGCACGCGTGCGAGCAAGCAATGCGCGTGCTCGCCTTGCGGGGTGGTGGGCTCGTTGGGCGCCTTGTCGACGACGATGATTTCCTTGTTCTCATACAGCACGGTGGGCGCCGGAATATTCGTCTTGTGCAAAACAACAAGTGTTTCGACTTCGTCGGTGAGCGGGATCATGTCGAATGGCGATGCTGCGCTCGTTGAAAACCCCATTCGTGCGAAGTCCGCCAGATCACGCGCGAGCGTTTCTGGATGGCACGACACGTAGACGATAACCGCCGGCGCGAGATTCGCAATTGCCGCCCGCGCAGCGCGAGCGACGCCCCGCCGGGGTGGATTGACGATGACGGCATCGACTTCCACGTCAGCAGTCACAAGTTCGTGCGCAACATCCGCGACATCGCCGGCGTAAACGTGCACGTCCTGCAAGCCCTGCTCCTGCGCCGCAGCGCGCGCCTGCTCGACTGCGGGTTCGTAGGACTCGACGAGGAGAATGCGTGCGCCGGTGTCGGCAAGCTGCAAGCCAAGCGCGCCGGAACCGGCGTAGAGATCAAGAATGCGTTTGCCGTCGAGTTCGTGAAGCGCGGCGCGCAGCGCGATCACGATGCGTTCGTGAATGGCTTCTGTTTGCTCGCGATGCGCTTGCACAAAGGAGCCGTGCGTCGCGAGTTGATAGACGGAGCCCAATCCGATTCGGTCGCGCACTGACGACGGGCCATGAATGACGCGAAGCTCGCGACCGAGAAGTTGAATCGCGTTGGCGTCGACGAAACTGACGGCGAGTGAGCAGATGTTGGTCTCGCGCGCGGCGAGTGCCTCGAGCGCCTCGAGCGCTGCGAGCTCGCTCTCACTCAGCATGCTCGGCTTGCGAAGGATCAGCGTGACGATGACCGAAACCTGGTTCTCATCCCGCACTTCGCGCGCATCGATTGCTGAGATGCGGCCACCATCGGCGATGGTGCGCAGGGAAGGGACGGACGGCAAAGCGAGCCACGCGCGAATCGTCGCGACGGCGCTCTTCACCTCGTCAGACATCACGCGGCAGCTCGGAATGTCGACTACCTCGTGCGCTGCGCCTTTGGCGAAAAGCCCGAGAGCTGCGTTCTTGCCACCAACCAACTTGGCTCGCGTTCGATATCCGACACGGGCAGCAGTGCCGCGTGCGTTCTCGATGCGAACGTCCTTCAACATTGGGTAACGAGCAAACGCGGTCACTACCCGAGCCGTCTTGAATGCAAGCTGCTCGCTGTAGACGTGATCAATCTGCGGGCATCCCGCACATCGGGCGGCATGCTCGCAGTAAACTTTGTCTTCCATTCGGGAGATGCGTGAACGCGCTCAGGCGAGCTCGAAGAGACCAGCAGCACCCATGCCGCCGCCGATGCACATCGTGACGATGGCGTACTTGCCCTTGCGACGACGCAGCTCGTAGAGCGCTGTCGCTGTGAGCTTTGCGCCTGTGCAGCCGAGGGGATGACCAAGCGCGATGGCGCCGCCGTTCACGTTCAAGCGATCGGTTGGGATTTCGAGCGTGCGCTGCACGTAGACACCTTGGCTCGCGAACGCCTCGTTCAACTCGAAGAGATCGATGTCGCTGATCTTCAATCCGGTCTTCTGCAGGAGCTTGCGCACCGCCGGGATGGGGCCGATGCCCATGATCGCGGGGTCGACGCCGGCGGTTGAGAAATGCCGGAAATAACCGAGCGGCTTTACACCGAGGCTCGTTGCTTTCTCTTTCGTCATCACCAGGCACGCCGCTGCGCCGTCAGAAAGCGGTGAGCTATTTCCCGCGGTGACTGATCCTTTGGCCGAGAAGACCGGCTTGAGCGCCGCGAGGCCTTCGAGCGTGGTCTCAGCACGGATGAGCTCATCTTGATTGAAGTCGAATTCTTTGTGTTCGTTGTTTTCGTACCGGATCGCCTTCACGGTGACGATCTCTTCATTGAACTTGCCAGCCTTCTGGGCGGCCGCCGCCTTTTGATGGCTCGCGAACGCAAACGCATCTTGATCGGCGCGCGAAACTTCGAACTTGTTGGCAACGTTTTCAGCGGTGATGCCCATCGGCGTGTAGGCGGTCGGGCACACTTTCATCGCGACAGGCGATGCACTGAGCTTGTTCCCGGTCATCGGGACCATCGACATGGACTCGACACCACCCGCGATCACGAGGTCATTGTAGCCGAGCGATACCGCGCCCGCGGCTAAGGCAATCGCTTGCAGACCGCTCGAGCAGAAGCGGTTGACGGTCATCGCCGACGAATCGACAGTGAGGCCGCCAAGCAGCGACGCTACGCGCGCGATGTTGAGGCCCTGTTCGCCTTCGGGCATCGCGCAGCCAAGCACGACGTCTTCCACATCCTTCGCTTGGACCTGGGGAACGCGCTTCAAGAGAGCGGCAATGACCTCGCCTGCAAGTTCGTCGGGCCTCTTCTGCGCAAGTGAACCCTTGTGCGAGCGACCAACGGCTGAGCGAACTGCTTCTGCAATGACGATGTCTGCCATGACGTCTCCTCGCCATCGCCTTCATGCGATGGGCCGTTTCTGCGCGTTAGTTATACACCGAAAACGCGCGCCGGAAACGTGAAGCTGACGGTTGTGCCTTGGCCTTTTTGGCTCGCAATTGCCAGTGTTCCGCCGTGCGCCTCAAGGACGCGACGCGTGAAGGAGAGGCCGAGGCCCGAGCCGTTTGCTTTGGTGGTGAAAAAGTCGCGGCCGAGCGAGTCGTGAACTGCCGCGTCGATGCCCGAACCGGTGTCCGTGATTTCGATGGTAAGGCCTGGGCGCTCGCCACCGACGGAGTGGGTACGTGCTATCAAGCGGCCGCCGTCGGGCATGGCTTCGAAGGCATTTCGAATCACATTTTCGAGCGCGGCGGTGACGAGATCTTTGTCGCAGGAGAGTGCTTTTGGCGTGTCGTCACCGAACTCAATCTGGACGTGCACGGACGCGGGCGCTGCGTGCCTCTGCGCGCCAACGACTTCATTCAACATCGCGCGCACGTCGACATCGGCGAAGACGGGCTCGACGCGGCCGAGGCGCTGATACGTGACGAGCACGCGCTCCATGCGTGTCACCTGTTCTTGCAAGAGCGATAAGAGCTCGCGCGAGCTTTGGGGCACGCTTTCATCCGGTTCCATCAGCTGCAACGCGCCCTTCATGGCGGCTAGAGGATTTCGCAGATCGTGCGCGAGTTGCCCTGAGAATCGTCCCATCGTCGCGTGGTGCTCGAGACGCGCGCGGCGGTCTGTCGAGCGGGCCGTCGAACGCGCCACAATTGCGATGACGAAGAATGCAACCGCCGTTGTGGCGAAGATCAGCGCGCCGCGACGGTTCGAGAGCCAGTCAAAGCCCGCGACGTAAGCGGAGACCACGAGAATGCCGACGAATGCAGAGAGAACACCGGATGCGTTCGAAAGCTCGCTCCCGAATAGCTTCCAGCGCAGCACCACAATGCCCAGCACAATGGTCGAGCAGAGTGTGAGCGGCGCGCCAAGACGCGTGACGCTCCAACCAATCTCGGCGAAGAGCTCGGTTAGTGCGCCGACCGTGCCGATCGCAAACGCTGTCATCACCAAGGCACTGCGCAGCCTGTCCTCGTCCGTGATCGCGCGAAGGCGGTAGGTGCCCAGCAGGTAGAGAACAAATGCCGCGGTCGGTCCGGCTGTGAGCAGCACGGGGTAGGTGCGTAAGGGCGAGTCGACGACGTGCCGCACAGCGTCGCTAAAGAGACTCGCCGCACACAACAACGCGATGCCGCCGAACCAAATGTAGAGCACGCGCAGCAGGACGATGAATCGCCCTCGCTTACCTACGAAGCTGAGCACAAAGTGAGTTGCGAAGGGCGCTAGAAGCGATGACGCAGTGATGTCCACGTAGTCCCACGACTGGTTGCCCGACCACCGCTGCGCGAGATCGGCGAGGTTCCACGTGAACATATCGATCGCAAGCATCGCGAGAGGCAGCGCGAGCGGGCTTTTTGAGACGCGGCGTGTGGCGAGGGCGAAGAGGGAAAAGTGCCCAGCACATGCTGCGAGCGCAAAGATGTCGGTCCACGACATGGCCGACATTATGCCGTGCTTTGCCTCGCGTGTTGCGTTTTTACGGCGCCTCTGGTCGCATCGCCCTGCAGTTTAAATGATGACAAAGCGGTGGGAACGGTCTTGACGCAGCTTCTGCGACAACGCGGCATTCGAGCGGACTTCGTGTCGTCGGGCGAGGACGCGCTGCGCTTTCTCGAGAAGCAGATCGTAGACCTCGTTATCAGCGACTTGCGCATGCCAATCATGGATGGCGCGCAGCTTCTGCGCGAGCTCGTTCAACTCTATCCCGATACGCCAGTTGTGATCCTTACGGCCGATGGCGCGGTAGGCGATGCAGTCGACGCGATGAAGAATGGCGCCGCAGATTTCTTACTCAAGCCATTTGATCGCGAAGAAGTGCTTCACGTCTTTGAGAAGATCGTAAAGAAAAACGCGCACGGTGTAGTGCCGTCGGTTTCGCGTGCGGACGGAAGCAAGGGCTTGTCCGCCGGACTTGCCGCCGCTGAGGATATGTTGGTGCGTGCTGCGAGGACGAGCGCGACTGTTTTGTTACGCGGGGAGAGCGGCGTCGGCAAAGAAGTCGCCGCTCGCTTTGTGCATGACCAATCGGATCGCGCCAAAGGGCCTTTCGTCGCGGTGAACTGCGCCGCGCTGCCCGACAACCTTCTGGAGAGTGAGCTCTTCGGTTACGAGAAGGGCGCGTTCACGGGCGCCAACACTCGTAAGCTCGGCCGCGTCGATCTTGCGGAGCACGGCACGCTCTTCCTCGACGAAATGGTGACACGTCGCCGGCCTTCCAAGCGAAGCTTCTGCGCTTGCTACAGGAGCGCGAGTTCATCCGCCTGGGTGGGACGTCCGTCAGCCGAGCCGACGTGCGCTTCGTGGCGGCAACTCATCAAGATTTGGAAAGCATGGTCAACGATGGCCGTTTTCGCGAAGACCTTTGGTATCGTCTTTCGGTGCTGCCTGTCGTGATTGCGCCCTTGCGAGAGCGTTTGGATGACATCGCGGTGCTTTCACAGAAGTTCGTGGCAGAGCTAAGCAAAGAGCACGGACGATCCGCCATCACACTCACCCCGGATGCCGCCTTGGTCCTGCGTGCGCATTCGTGGCCAGGAAACGTTCGCGAGTTGCGCAATGTCATCGAGCGACTGGTGATCATGACCGACGGCACTACGATTGACGGCACTGCGATCACGCGCGCCATGGGGCGCAGTGCGATTACGAAGGACGACAAAGCGAGCGACGATGGCTCGCAGCTAGTTGAACGCCGGCGGGACGCGGAGAAGACGGCCGTGCTCGATGCGCTGGCGCGCGCGAAGAACAACCGCAGCACTGCCGCGAAGATCCTCGGTGTAAGCCGCCGCACTCTTTACAACAAGCTTGCGGAGCTGGGCATCGACGGCGAGATCTAGCCGGCCTATTCGGAGCTGGAGATGAGGATCGGAAGCGTGCCGACGCCTGCCGAGTACACGCTGTTTGGGTCGACGTACCAGCAGAAGACGCTTCCGTCGCTGCGAACGCCGCATTCGTTGGAGACCTCTTCGATCGCATCGACGCCGACGATCGAACCGGGTGCGCCGTAGGCGCCAGCCAATCCGCGACCGAGGCCTCCCCACGTGCCGAAGCACCAGTACTCACCGGTACTGCGCAACGTGCAAATGGCGCCGCCTACAACGCTCAGGTGCTCAATGTCGGTGTAGGTCAATGGAACCTGCAGCGGCGAAGGAGCTGTCGGGGCACCGTAAGGATAGGCGCCTGCTCCGATCGCCGAGCCCCAACACCACAACTCGTTGCCTGCTCTCTGCGCGCACGCGGTGCTGCTGTTGAGGAACGAGAGGGAGATGGCATCGTCGATCGTGTCGACTTGAACGGGCGTGAGCACGTGGTTACCAAATCCTGGCACGTATGTCGGGATGACAGCGGTGCCGAGTATGCGTCCGCTTGAGCCCCACTGCCCCCACGACATGATCTCGCCGGTAGCGCGCAGGGCCCCGGAAGTCGTGCCGACTGCAACCTGAATGATGTTGTCGAGGCCCGCGACTGCAACAGGTGTGGCCTGATCGACTCCATCACCTGTTCCGATTAGATAGCCGGGGCCCCAGCAATAGAGCTGTCCTCCAGACACGATGGCGCATCCGTGTGACTGGCCGCCCTCGACGTGGATGGCGTCGCCGGGAAGCGTTTTTAGGCCCGGTGTTTGATCGATGCCCCAACACCAAACCTCGCCTTCGCTTGAGAGGGCGCAGCCGTCGTGCGAGTGACCCGTGACCTGCGCCGTCGTCGTGGGCAGTCCGGCGATGGGATAGATTTCGGCCGTTGCGCGGGCTGCAGGATCTGGGTCGGGAGCGGGACTCTGCGCCCAGCATGCGACGCCATCCGTGGGTGTGACGATGCAGCCGCCCGTAAAGTGAGCGCTCGTGCCGATGTGCTTCGCCTGCAAGGGTGCGACGCACCCGCCTTGCCCGTCGCAGACTCCATCCGCGCATAACGTGCCAGGTACAGCCGCATCTCGCATGCGGCACGTCCCCACAACGTATCCCTCGCCGTGGCCACCAGAGCAATCGCCCCCCGGCAAGATGCAGCGGCTCGTGCAGTCGCGAACTCCGCTGCCACATCCGTTGTCGAGGTCGCATGCTTCCGCATCGATGCATTCGTTGCAGTTGCCGACGGCGTCGCAAACGCCGCCGTAGATGTAGCGCGAGCTGTCGCGACGCTCCATGCCGCAGCCGTCGCCTTCGTTCCGGAATTCCGTCACCACGCACGCTCCGCCCATCGCGCAGCTGCGCGTTCCGTAGGAGCAGCCTGAGTACGTCTCGAGGGGATCGCCCCAGCAAAACTGTCCTTCGCTCGAACACGCGCCGCAGGAGCCGTCCGCTAAGCAGATGCTCGTGCCGTCGCAGCTATCGCCTTCCACGCACGCATGCGTTGCAGAACAACTGTTTCCGGGTGCGACACTTTCCAGGGTCGTGTCGATCACACAGCGCTCGTAGCCATAGCTGCAGTCGATGGCTCCTTGCGAGCACGCCACAGAGCAGGCGGCCCCCTCACGGCACGCGCTGCAATCGCCGACGGCGTCACAAAACAGTCCCGTGCCGCAGCTCGTTCCCACTGTGCGTAGTGCGTAAGGCGCGCATACCGCGACGCCCGAGCTGCAATCGAAGGATCCGATGCGACACGGATCGGATTCAAGCGCGCAAAGACCGCCGCACACCGAGCCATCCGGGACAGGTGGACCAGCATCGGACCCGCCCGCGTCAACCTCGCCCGCGTCCCCGACACCGGCATCACCGATGCCCGCGTCAAGGACCGTACGAGCCGTGCATCCGTCGTTCAAATCGCAATACTCGTCTGCCGCGCATGCGGTAGCGTCTGGCTCGACCTGACAGATTCCTTCGACGCATGCGCGCATAGCGCAACTCACAACTGGCGAAGGACAATCGGTATCGACGTTGCAAAACGAAATGCTCGGACAGAACTCGCTACTCGGCGGGACGCATCGTTCGTCCACGCATTGCCCTGCCAGACATTCGCTGAGCGCTGGCGAGCCCGCAGGTGACGGACATGTCACGCCGACGCAATCGGGCGTCAGATGGACTCGCAATATGCGCGCGTCATTGACGACCACACGCGTGCGACGCGCAATTAGTAGACGCCCATCAGGTCGACGCAGTCGAACTTGAATTAGATGCTCACCCGCGGCGAGGGTGAACGCCGCGACGCGCTTACCGCGCACAAACGGATCGCCGAACGCCGCGCGCGACTGAACGCCTTCGAGAACTTCGGCACCTTCGTAGAGTGGCGCAGGAGCCAATCGATCGACTTCGACCTGCGTAAATTCGACGCCCGGAACGAGCGACGTGACGACTTGTACTTCGAGCTCGGGGTCATCGCTGCATCCCGAGAGAACCGACGCGAGCGCGAGAGCTGTGCCGAACAAGCGCAGGCCAATGTGCAGGGTACGCATGCTAGTTCCTCCTCGCGATTACCGGGTATGCGGCGCCGTTGTAACTGCCATCGCCGAGCTGGCCCCACGAGTTGTCGCCGAAACACGCGACCTGGCCGGACGCTCGCCGTATGCACGACGAGGCGCCCTGCGTGATTGAGGCCTGAACGACGTCGCTGAAATACGCGATGTTTGTCGGATCGGTTACGGGGTCGTAGGAGCCAACTCCGAGTTGCCCCGAGCTATTGTCACCCCAGCACAACATTTCGCCCGCGGCGCGCAACACGCAGATGCGCGAGTAGCCGACTTCAACGTCGACGACATCGTCGAAGGCAAGCGGCACGTGCGTCGGTGCAGCCCCAGACGCGGGTGCGCCGGGATCGAGGAAGAGCGGCTCGCCGCCTTGCCCCCAGCACCAAAGCTCACCGTCGGCACGAACGGCGCAACCTGTGTTGCCGCCTATCGCGACGTCGACTGCATCGTCAATCGTGAGGACGTCGACCGGGACATAGGACGCGTAGGGATCCGATGTGATCGGTGCGGCGTCGCCGAGCTCGCCCTGAGAGTTCGCCCCCCAGCATTGGATGCTGCCGCTTGCGAGGCGCGCGCACGTTGATGCGCCGCTCACTGCAATCTGAACCGCGTCGGTGATTCCGCTGACCGCGACGAAGGTATTGGAAGCGACACCGTCGCCGGTGCCGATGTATGCGCCAGCGCCGCTACATTGGACGTGTCCATCCGCGAGCAAGGCACATGTGTGATTGGATGATGCAGCGACGGCGGTCGCCGGACCCATGAGTGTGACGAGAGTTGGCGACGGAACGGGATCGACGCCCCCATTGCCAAGTGAGCCATCGTAGTTGGCGCCCCAACACCAGAGACTACCGCTCTCGCTGACCGCACATGCGTGCGAGTTGCCGACGCTGAGAGCCACAATGTCGGTCAAGCCGATATCAATCTTGTTCAAGTTTTCGGGGGCCATGTAATCGAAGTAGCCGCGCCCGAGCTCACCGTAAGTATTACCGCCCCAACAGCTGACGGTTCCTCCGGCGAGCAGTGCGCAGGCAAACGTTCCGGAGACATCGACGAAATCCGCGATCAAATCCGGATAGCAAGATCCCGTCCCTGAACAAACACCGGTAGGGCATGCCATGCCGGGGTCGTACGCGTTGAACAGGCTGCAGCTGGGTCCGTAGGTGCAGTCGTCAATGAAACCGTACGAGCAACCGTCAACACTGGTGCAAAAATCGCTAACCACGCAGTGCTGACACGTGTAGTTCCAATCGCAGACGCTGTCCGTTCCGCATGAGCTGCCTGCGGGCAGACCTCCGGTGAGGTAGCAGGTCGGTGCGCCGAGATGGCAACTAACGTTTAGAGTCTGGCAGGGGTCCGTGCTTTCGCACACGGCGTACTCGATGCATTCGACGCACTCATGTTCGGCGGTGCAGCGTTGATCAGTGCCGCAAAGCGCGCCCATCGCAAGATAGGTGTCGTTCGGGACGCACAGGGCTCCAGCAGCGCAGTCGACCGTCCCACGTGCGCAACCATCGACGCACGGAGCACCGTTGGCGCAAGGAGTGCACGTGCCAGTGTCCGAACAAATGTCGCCGCTACCACACGCGTCGTCACCGATGCATTGGGTGGACGTACCGCAACTGGTTGCAACAGGCGCGATCGCGGCGGGCTCGTCGAGCTCGCACTCTTCGGTGCCACGCGCGCACGAAACATGTCCCATGGCACAGCCGATGCGGCACACCTCGTCGGCGCGACACGCGACGCAGGCACCGAAGCCGTTGCAGACCGAGCCATCTGCGCATTCGGTGCCGGTCGTGCGCTGCCCGAGGCGTGCGCACACGGGCTCGGCGCCAGAGCAGTCCCAGAAGCCGGCGACACACGGTTGTCCTGCCGGCGTGCACGCGCGACCACATTCAGTGAACACGTTCGCATCCGTTGGAATTGACGCGTCTGTGCCCGCGTCCTCAATGACGCCCGCGTCTGTCGGCATGAGGCCGGGCAAGCAACCTCCCGTGGGGTCCGGGTCACACCATTCGGTCGGCAAGCACTCCTCGTCGATGCTCTCAGGATGGCATATGCCCTCGGTGCACGTTTGCGCTGCGCAAGACGAAGTGGGTCCGCAATCAGCGGGCGCATTGCAAAAGACCACGTCGGCGCACGTGCTGCGGTCGGTTGGCGTGCAATCCGGTGTGACGCATCGCCCAGCAAGGCACTCTGAAAACGCCGCCGAGCCACCGGGATTTGGACACATCACGCCGACGCAGTCGCGGGTGAGGTGCACAGTGAGAACGAAGTCACTGCCTACGTTGACGCGCGTGCGATGTTGAATGAGCAGCGTACCGTCGGGCCGATAAAGCCTGACGCGCACGGTATGTTGGCCCTCTTGGATGCTGTCGAATGTGGTCACACGTCGACCGCGCGCGAACGCCTGTCCGAAGGCGGCGGCGGTTTCGTGAATCTCAAGTGTGCGTGCCGCATCGAGCGACACGCCGTTTTCGATGAGCTCAGTCGTGACCAGAACGAACTCAGGACCCGGCACAAGGCCTGTGGCGATTTGAACCGTCAGGGAAGGGCGGCTTGAGCACGCGCAGACGAACAACGCCATGCCGAAACAGCTGAGGATGCGTTTCATGGTATTTCTCCGCGGACAACGACGGGTGCAACGAAGTAGCCGGGAACGCCGTGGCCCGTCCCGAGCTCACCAATGTCGAAGGTGTTGTCGTCCCAGCATGTCATCAACCCTGTCACCGAGCGGCCGCACACGTGGAGTCCGCCGTTGGAGACTTCGACAAAGTCCTCGACGTTCACGACCGGTCCGGGCGTTTGCGGATCAGGCGCCGACAGGGCTCCTCGTCCTAAAATTCCGATTCCATCGTAAGCTGCCCAACACCACAGCTCTCCCGTTTCTCCGAGCGCGCACGTCGATTTTTCTCCGACCTCGACGCGGACGATGTCGGTCGCCGTTAGCAGCGTAGCCGGTACGGGGATGTTGCTCGATGTGTACATTGGATTCGCGAAGCGCAGACCAAAACCATCGCCGGGGCCCCAGCACGCGACCTGTCCGCTTTCGCGCAGGACACACGCCATGCGGTCGCTCAAGGACACATCGACCGCATCGTCAATGCCCACTACTTCGACTGGCGGCACATACTCGTTGTAGCCATGCGTCACGCCATCTCCCATTCGATCGAGCCAAGCGAGGCCCGTGCACATGACGTGACCATCCGCACGCCGTACGCATGCCGCAAAGTAAGAGGCCGTGACTTGCACGGCATCCGCAATGCCCGCAATGGCGACGGGGGTAGGGTTCAAGTCTGCCGGGTCTGTGGCCGGAAGTTCGGGTGCGGAGCAACCGCCTTCGAAGCCTCCCCAACACATCGCGCGTCCGTCCTCGAGGACTGCGCACGCGACGCCACGGCCGACATCGATGTCGATCGCCGGCCCCGGCAGCAGGGCGCGAACAGGCGAATAACGACGCTCCAGTGTTCCATCGCCGATCGTGCCGCACTGATTCTCGCCCCAACACCAGACTTCGCCGGACATGCGTCGTGCACAGTAAGTGCCCCCGGCTCCACTGATCTCCACCGCGTCGTCAATATCGAGTACTTCCACTTTCTGGTGGAGCAATGGCTCGTATGGGCGTCCCCATCCAAGCGAACCAATCGCGTTGCTTCCCCAACAGATGATGTGACGATCACCACGGATCGCACATGTACTGCGCTCGTTGCTTTCGCTGCTCGCCGCGATACCGAGCGCGAAGAAGGGCGGGTAGCAATACGTGTCGCCGCTGCATACGCCATCGCGACACGGGACGCCGGGCAAAAGTGCCTGCGAGATCTGACAGGTCGGTGTTGCGCTCGAGCAAAGCGCTTGCTGGCCGCTCGCGCACTCGTTGAACGACAAACATGCGGCAGTCTCGGTGCATGGAACGCAGCTCGCGCGTCCGTCGCAATATTGCGACTCACCGCACACCGTGAACTCGGGTGCCGGCGTTCCGTCCGATACGCATACGCCGCCAGCTGCGCAGCTGATGTGGCCCTGATCGCACCCGACGATGCACGCTGCGCCGTCGTCGCAGCTTGCGCATTCGCCCTCGGGCGAACATACGAATATGCCTGCGCACGCGCTGCCGCCGCATGATTCTTCGCATGGCGTGCCTGGGTCGACGTCCTCCGCAGTTGTGAGGGCTTCGCACTGCGGCTGTCCGCTTCCGCAGCGCAGTTCCCCGACTGCACAGCCGGCCTGACACGGCGCGTCTTCGACGCAATCGATGCAGCTACCGCGCAAACCACACACCTGACCGTCTCCGCATGGCACACCTGTGCGCTCAAGAGTTGCTTGGCAGATGTGCGCACCCGTCGAGCAATCGATGGTGCCGTAGAGACATGGGTTCCCTGGGTCGACGCAAATGCTCCCGCACGCAGGACCTGCGTCGGACACCGTCGCGTCCACGGGGACGCCTCCGTCTATCGCGGCATCCGCAACGCCGCCGTCCATGTCGACCGGCACGAGTGTGCACATGCCGCCGGTCGTCGTATCGCAGTATTCGTTCTCGGCGCATGCACTCGCAGGGGGTTGACGGTCGCAGATGCCTTCCAGACAAACGGCATCGGCGCATGTGGAGTCCGACGTACAGTCAGAGCTTGCATCGCAGAAATCGATCTCGGGGCAGAACTCTGTTGCCTGCGGAGGATTGCATCGCGGGTCAACGCATTGGCCGTCTAAGCATTCCGAGAAGCCAGCGCCGCCCGATGGAGAGGGGCAGGTGACACCAACGCAATTAGGCGTGATGTGAACCCGCAGTACCGTGTGGTCACTGATCTGAAACGTGACGCGACGCTGTATCACGAGGCGAAGATCGCGCCGCAACAGGCGCACAGAAACTGTCCGCGAACCTTTGCCGACATCGTTGAAGGTCGCGACGCGCAGCCCGTGCACGAAGTCATCCCCGGGATTGGCAGCGTGGTCCGCTGACGCGCGATGGGTGAGCGAGCCCTCCACGGCGCTTCCTTCTAAGAGCTGCACGTCCACCGAGCTGAACTGCGCTCCTGGCACGAGGCCCGTTACGATTTCTATGGCGAGGCTGGGTTCATCTCCGTTGCAGGCGCCCAGCATCAAGGCCAGCGCCGCCATGCCAAGAATCGATTGCGAACGAAACACCGTATGACTTCTCACATCGCCCCCCGCGGCCAAACCTAAATCGTTCGCAAACGATACCAGGTTCGCCAGAAGTGCGGGCTCGGAGCCGTGTTTCGCACAGAACCATGACGCTTAATTAAGAGGCCACCGGGCCGCTTCAACCCAATTGATGCGGGCTGCTCTATCGAGGGTCGCCCCGGCCCAGCCGGGGCTCAGGCGCCGCCGTCGCGCAGGACGTGGCAGTCGAAGACCTTTGCTGCGCACGATGATTCGATTGCGGGGTATGTGCTTCCGCCGCAGACCCAGCTGCCGCCACTGCATTGTGCATCGGCCGTGAGACTGCTCAGGCAGCTGTGCGGCGAAACGGCGTCGCCAGGACAAAGTCCATAACACCGAGGAACCTCACCGGTGCAGGCGCTGTCCGTCCCCGAATCGGTTTCAGAGTGGAGACCTAAGTCGATCGCACTAGGCCCCCGCATCCGCATGCATGTCCACGTCCGTGCATGCATCGGCCACGGGCTCGTCACGCCATTCAATAAAACGGGCGCATTCCACTCCGCTGCGCGAACAGCAGCTACTCTCGATGCGCCGATACGCACGGCGTGGCGCACTGTGGCACAGCACGCCCTCACGCGGATTGCACTTCAACCGATTCGCTACCTCAAAATGAAGAACTCGACGCGGCGATTGCGCTGATGACATGCGTCGACGTCTTCCGCGCAGAGCGCACGCGAAGAACCGAAACCCTGAGCATCGAGAGTCGCGGTGACCTGGTGACCACGCAACCACGTCACTACGGCGTTCGCTCGTAACGTCGACAGCGACTGATTCTGTGCGGCGTTGCCACGAGCGTCCGTGTGCCCCTCCACACGTACACGAGTGATCTCTGGATGAGCGCGCATGACTTCAGCGAGCTGCGTGAGGATGGGCGTGGACTCCTCACGAATCGTAGCGCTGCCAGGTTCGAACTGAATCGTTTGGTTGATCTCGATGTGGTCATCGCGAATGACCGCCGCAGCGACAGGCGGGGTTTCGACTGGTACAGCTTGCTGCAGGACGACTTCGGGAGTAGCGACAGGGGCCGGCTCTGCGACCACAACGGGGACCGGCTGCGCGACCACCGCGGGCGCCGCGCCGATCGGACTCACCGTCATCGATGCAAGGTGAATGCGCGACGGTCCCGCGAGGGCGAGATTGCGACCTTCGGCAAGCTGGTTGTGCTGGCAGTCTTCCGCCCTGATGTCCCAGGGAACCGCCGCGGGGATCGTGAACGGGCGCACCGCGCCTGTGGCCAGCATTTCAGCTTCGCCCAGCCAATCGTTCCCCCAGTTACTATCCGACGAAGGCGACATTTTTAGGTAGCAGACAACCTGCGGGAGGTCGTTCTCGACCTCGAGCGCGATTCCACTTGATGCGCTAGGCATTTGCGAGCTCGACGGAGCACCACCGCATGCACTAAGCGCCAAGCACACTACCGAATAACCGATCACGATTGTTGAGCGCGTCATGGCCCCCCCATTTCAGACTCGCGACTCTACCAGCGAGCAGCCACGGGAGGAAGACCGAATGCGGCTTGCCGGTCACTTTCACGCAGCTTGCGCGAGAGCGGTGCACCGATTCGAGCTGCGTCGCGCTCGACGCGGGCACTACAGAGATCGCGATGTCAGAAGATTACGGCGAACTCGCGACGGACTACCAGTTGGACATTGCACCGAGGTCGTAGACCTTTGTGTAACCTGCTTGCTGCATGAGCTCGTTGGCTCGCGCGCTGCGCCTGCCGCTTGCGCAGTACACGACGATAGATCGGTCATGCGTTCCGAGCTCGGCGAGACGTGACGGAAGTTCTTGAACGGGGATATTGCGCGCGCCCTCGATGTGACCGGCCGCGAACTCCTGCGGCGTTCGAACATCGACGAGCATCGCGCCATTCGCAACGCGTTGATGGGCTTCATCGCGCTGTTCTTGGGCGTTTCCGCATCCGAAGAACATCAGCGCAGCTGCTATCACACTCGCCCATCGCGCCGCGTTGCCAACGAAATTTACCATGCTTGTCTCCGTGCTCAGCGCATTCACGCATCGCGAGCGAGAGTCGCTGGATGCGCAGTCCCGCAACCTAGCTGGTCTTGCACGATCGATGCCGCCGGAGCGCGTAATCCTCCAATCGCGCGGAGCGTTGTTTATCATGGCGTCGACACGTGCGCCTTCGCACCGAACTCATCGCGCCGCGCATTTTGCACATCACGCGCATTTTGCGCGCGCGTCGGTAGTGCGGGTGGGCGCTCGAGCCCGCGGCGCGTTGCGGGCGCGCGAGCATGGGTGGTCCGGAATGTGCACATGGCTCCGCACATGGAATCTACCCTCGAACAGCCCGCGGTCGCGATTGCAGCAACACCACGAGTTCGCTGGCTTCAAGAACTGACCCGTACGGAT
Source organism: Sandaracinaceae bacterium (assembly GCA_016712745.1). Classification (GTDB taxonomy): domain Bacteria; phylum Myxococcota_A; class Polyangia; order Polyangiales; family JADJQN01; genus JADJQN01. The sequence goes on along the minus strand of JADJQN010000001.1, from coordinate 1,329,660 downwards.
GTTCCCAGTGCGGGCGGAAAAGCAGCGAACCTTGGCGAACTCATTCAAGCCGGCGTTCCGGTACCGCCCGGGTTCGTGGTGGTGGCCGACGCGTATCTCGACGCCATGCAGAAGAGCAACGCGCGCAACTCGCTTATCAAAACCGTCGCTCAGATCGATAGCACCAACACAGCCGCACTGACCATTGCGTCCGAAAGCCTAGTCGCGCTTGTACGCCACGCAGGTGTGCCTGCGGCGACGCGCGCGCAAATTCTCGAGGCATACCGCCGAATGGGCCCGGATGTGCTCGTCGCCGTGCGTTCTTCTGCGACGAGCGAGGACGGCACTGCCGCATCGTTTGCGGGAATACACGCCACGTTCACGAACGTGCGTGGCGAGCAAGCGCTCGTCGACGCTGTCGTTGGGTGCTGGGCCTCGCTGTGGGAGCCGCGGGCAATTGCGTATCGTGCAAGCCGAGGTCTCACCGAAGAACCAGCTATCGCGGTTGTTGTGCAGGCAATGGCCTTCGCTGCGAAGGCGGGGGTGCTCTTCACAACAAACCCGGCGAGCGGGTCGCCGAGCGAGATGGTGATTGAGGCGGCCTTCGGTCTTGGCGAAGTTGTAGTAAGTGGGCAAGTCGAACCCGACACGTACACCGTGCAAAAATCCGGGCCAATGAAAGTGCACGCACGGATCGGCACAAAGGCATTCAAGATCATCTGCAGCACGAGTGGTCGCGATGAACGAGTGGCGCTTGACGCCAGCGAGGCAAAAAAGCGAGTGCTCGACGATCAGGAAATTGAAACACTGCGCACGCTCGCGCTGCGGATCGAAGAACACTTTGGCCAACCTCAAGATATCGAGTGGGCATTTGCGGGCGATGCATGTCTGATCGTTCAGTCGCGCCCGATTACTACGCTCAGCAAGAACGAGAACACTGCGGACGCGACGAGTGCCGGCCGCGCATTGCTCGTCGGATTGGGCGCGTCGCCGGGGCAAGCGAGCGGGCGCGTGCGCATCCTGCATTCGACCGAAGAAGCCGAGTCCTTCTTAGACGGAGAGGTGCTGGTCGCCAGCATGACGAGTCCAGATTGGGTACCCCTGATGCGACGCGCAGCCGCGCTCGTCACTGACGGCGGCGGAATCACGTGTCACGCCGCGATCGTCAGTCGCGAAATGCGCATCCCTTGTGTCGTGGGGACTGATCTCGCAACAAAGACGTTGCGCACTGGCGATGTCGTCACCGTCGACGGCCGTTCGGGGCAAATATTTGCGGGCGACGTCACGCGAGCGAAGACGGTGAGCAACGCATCAGATATCACTGCGAGCAAACCACGCGTGGTCACGGTCGCTGAGGCGACCGCAACCCGACTTTATGTAAACCTTGCGATGCCGGAGCGTGCCGCAGAAGTTGCCGCTCTTGCGGTCGAAGGTGTCGGCCTTCTGCGTGCCGAATTCATGCTCGCGGCGGCCCTCGGAGGTGAGCATCCCAAGGCGTTGGTTGCACAGGGGCGGGCGCGGGAGTTCGTCGATCGCATGGCAAACTCACTCCTTCAGATCACACGAGCGTTTGGTTCGCGCCCGGTCGTGTACCGCACAACAGATTTTCGGACGAACGAATTTCGCGCGCTCAAAGGAGGCGAACCATTCGAGGCGGTCGAGGAGAATCCAATGATCGGCTATCGAGGTTGTTATCGCTACATCCGCGACCCGGAAATGTTTCGGCTCGAGCTCGACGTCCTTGCGAGGGTGCGCGAGGAAACTCCGAACTTGCACGTCATGATTCCTTTCGTACGCACGAAATGGGAGTTGCTCGCGTGCCTCGAGTTGATCGACGCGCATCCGCTCGGCAAGCACCGCGGACTGCACCGCTGGATCATGGCCGAAGTTCCCTCGGTCGCGTACTACATTCCCGAGTATGCAAAGCTCGGGATTGATGGCGTTTCAATCGGCTCCAACGATCTCACGCAACTTGTACTCGGCGTCGACCGCGATTCGAAGATGTGCGCGGAGCTCTTCGACGAGCGCGACGAGGCAGTGCTCGATACGATTCGTCGCATCATCCAAGCCGCGCAGAGCTCAGGAATGACAAGCTCGCTCTGCGGCCAAGCGCCTTCGAACTATCCGGAGTTTGCGGAGAAGCTTGTGCGCTTTGGAATCACGTCCATTTCCGTGAATCCCGATGCCGTTGACGCTGCGCGTAGCTCGATTGCGTCCGCGGAGCGCGCCGTGATCTTGGAAGCTGCGCGGCGACCGAGAGCTTGAGTGAGCGCTCCCGTGCAGCCGGGTAACTCGCGTTATTGGTCCCTCAATTCCGATGATGTGCTCGCACACCTGCGCACTCAGCGCAGTGGTCTCTCTTCGGCAGAGGCCGCGCAGCGCCTGAAGACCGTGGGGCGCAACGAGCTGCATGAGCGGCAGGCGCTCTCGCGACTGCGGACGCTTCTGAATCAGCTTCGCAGCCCTTTGCTTTTGCTCCTCCTCTTCGCAGCCGCGATTTCCATGTTCAGTGGAGAATGGGTCGATGCGAGCATCGTATTCGCGATCGTCGTTGCGACGGTCTTTGTCGGATACTCACGAGAGTTCAAAGCGCAGACTGCGCTCGAAGCTCTGCAGACGCGCGTCAAGACGCGGACGAGCATTCTGCGGGACGGAGCGCTTGTGCAGCTTCCCATCGAGGAGGTGGTACCTGGAGATGTCATCCAACTTGCAGCAGGCAGCATCGTCCCTGCCGACGCATTGATCCTCGAGCAGACCGATTGCCATCTGAGCGAAGCGATATTGACCGGTGAGAGTTTTCCGGTGAGCAAGTTTGCCGGTGTTCTTCCACCGGAAACTGTGTTGGCGCGGCGAACAAATAGCGTCTATCTAGGCACCAATGTGCGCAGCGGCACGGCGCGCTGCGTGGTCGTGGCGACAGGGCCCTCGACCGAGTTCGGCGGGATCGCACATCGGCTATCGCTGCGGCCGCCGGAAACGGAGTTTGATCGCGGGCTGCGCCGATTCGGCTATCTACTCACCGTGGCCATGTTCGTGATGGTCATCGTCGTCTTCGCGACGCACCTATTTCAAGGCCGCCCGGCGATTGAGACTCTTCTTTTCGCCATCGCGCTCGCGGTAGGGCTAAGTCCCGAGCTACTTCCGGCAGTGCTCAGCATCAACCTCGCGCGCTCAGCGGAAGCGATGGCGAAGAAGGGTGTGCTCGTTCGGCGACTGAATGCGATCGAGAATCTTGGCAGCATGGATATTCTGTGCACCGACAAGACGGGCACGCTCACCAAGGGGTCTGTCGAGCTTGAAGGGGCGTACGATATCGAGGGCGTACGCTCCGCTGCAGTTCTCGAGCTTGGCGCGATCAACGCGGCGCTCGAAACGGGTCTTCCAAGTCCCCTTGACGACGCGATTCTCACGGCCCGGCGCCCCGATCTCGCTCACATGCGTAAGCTTTCGGAGATCCCATTCGACTTCATGAGAAGGCGAATCAGCGTGGTGGTCGAAGAGGCTGGTCTCGTCACGATGATCACCAAGGGCGCGTTTCATCACATCGTAGAGGTATGCGCGACTGTCGCAGGGGGCGCGGCCCTCGATGCCGAGAAGCGCGCCGAGCTCGAGGCCCGTTTTGATGCCTATAGCGCCCAAGGCATTCGCGTGCTCGCCGTCGGCACACGCGTGCTCCCGCGCGCGTCACGCTACGAGCGAAGCGACGAACACAGCCTGGTCTTCGCTGGCTTTCTCACGTTTGCAGACCAGCCGAAGGAAGGCATCGCCGAAGCTATTCGCGCACTTTCGGGCGCGGGCGTGAGCATCAAAGTCATCACGGGCGACGTGAAGCTCGTCGCGCAGCACGTCGCGCGGCTAGTCGGTCTTAGAGACGAGCGTATCTTGACCGGCACCCAGCTCGACAACTTGCACGACGAGGCTCTTTGGCAGGCCGCAGAGCGGACCGATATTTTTGCGGAGGTCGATCCGAATCAGAAGGAGCGCATTATTCTGGCGCTCAAGAAGATGGGCCATGTAGTCGGCTTTCTTGGCGATGGAGTCAACGATGCGCCGGCGATGCACGCCGCCGACACGAGCATCTCCGTCGAGAAGGCGGTGGATGTCGCGCGCGCTGCAGCGGACTTCGTACTTCTCGACCAAGACCTCAACGTCATTCGAGCCGGCATCGAAGAAGGGCGCCGCACATTTGCCAACACGCTCAAGTACATTCTCACGACGACGAGCGCGAATCTCGGCAATATGGTGAGCATGGCGTTCGCGTCTTTGTTCTTGCCATTTCTGCCTTTGCTCGCGGGACAGATTCTTCTCAACAATTTTCTCTCCGACATTCCGGCCGTGGGCATTGCGGGCGATGCGGTGGACCCCGAGCTGGTCGAAAAACCGCGCCGCTGGGACATGAAGGAAATCGCGCGCTACATGCTGCAGTTTGGCGCGCTGAGTTCGGTGTTCGACTTCCTAACGTTTGGCACGCTCCTGTTCATTTTTCATGCGAACGCTGCGCTGTTTCGCACAGGATGGTTTGTGGAGTCGCTTTTGACCGAGCTTGTAATCGCACTGGTAGTGCGTACGCGTCGCCCCTTCTTTCGCAGCCGTCCCGGCAAGGTGCTTCTCGTCACGACGGTCGTACTCGTGCCCATTGCGTTCGCAATACCCTATCTTCCGTACGCGTCGGGATTGGGTTTTGTTGCCCCTCCCATCAGCTTGCTCGTCGTTCTCGCCGTGATCACCATGCTCTACGTTGCTGCAACGGAGGTGCTAAAGCGTTGGTTTTATCGCGCCAGGTGATCTTCCCGCGCGCAACGCCTGTGCAAAGGGAGCGCATACGCTGCGCCTAACGCAAGATGTGCGTGCGCGCGGCTACCGTGCGCGGGGAAAAACGACACTGCCCGACTAGTTTCTAGCGGCACGTCTTTTGCGTAGCTCATCCCTATGTCTGAAACCGAGCGCAGCACCCAGCCGAGCAGCGTCTTAGACGATGACACGAGAAAGAGCGTGCCTGATGCCGAGCCGCTCGCCGCTCCCCTCGACATACTCGTCGTGGACGACGACGAGGCGTCGCGAGCCATACTGGAGATCGCCGTCACGTCGTACGGCCACCGCTGCCGCACTGCGTGTGACGGACAGGAAGCCTGGGAACTCTACCAAGCGGAGCCTGCCCAGGTGATTCTCTCGGACTGGAACATGCCGCGCATGGATGGCGCAGAGCTATGTCGGCGCGTGCGAGGCGCCAGTGGGCACTCGTATACTTACTTTATATTCATGACCTCGTTCGCGGATCGCGAGCATTTCTTGCGGGGCATGGCGGTTGGCGCGGACGACTACCAAACCAAGCCTGTCGACTTGGACGAGCTCTCGGCGCGGCTTCATTCGGCGGAGCGCGTGCTGAGTGTCTACCGTTCTCTGGCAGACAGCAACCGAACGCTCCGTCACGACAGCGAACGTGCCACGGCGGAGGCGAGAGTCGATCCGCTAACAGGCCTGCCAAATCGCTTGCGTCTGAACGAAGATCTCGAAGACGTTCGTGCGAATATGCAGCGCTTCGGCGATGCCTACTGCGTCGCGCTCTGTGACATCGACAACTTCAAACAGTTCAATGACCGCTTCGGACATCCGAGTGGCGATATTGCACTGCGCTCCGTTGCAGAGACGCTGCGTCGTCACCTTCGCGAGGTGGACATGATCTATCGCTATGGCGGCGAGGAGTTTCTTCTCGTATTCGCAAAGCAAGGGGCCGAATCGGCAACCGCTGCCCTGGATCGCGTTCGCAAGGAAGTTGCTGCTGCAGAAATTCGTATTCTGTCGGGCGAAGTGCATTCGCTCACGATAAGCGCCGGGCTCACGGCGATACGGGCACCCGCCGATGTGCAAGCCGCGATCGAGCGCGCGGACGCTGCGCTCTATCGCGCCAAGGCGTGCGGCAAAAACCAAGTAGTATCGGGACAAACGCACATCCGCGCCGAAGATCCGCGCGCGTTAGCTGACATTGCGCTAGGACTCGCTCATGTACGGCTCACTCTCTTTCGTCGAGGTCTTCGGCCTCAGTCCCTTCCCTGAGCGCCTCAAACAGGCGGCCTTCGCGATACGCGGGGACGCCTACACCCCGCGCTCGCGTTTCAACCTTGGCAGTCTTCTCGCGGGGTCGCCGCGTCTTGCGTTCGACGCGTGGCTGTCGCACACGCGCGCCGATCGACGCGCCCCGATCATGAACCTTTTCAATCACACGCCCACGCCCATCGAAGAGGGATGGTCGGTTCGCAAGCGGCAGATGTGCGATTTCCGTGGAGGGACGCTGACGTACGACAGCCACAACGGTACCGACTTTGCGATACCACCCGGCACACCCGTTACCACACTAGCTGCTGGCTACGTCGTGCGCGTGTCGAACGAGTTTCATCGGGGTGGTCTGAAGATCGTAATCGATCACGGAGGCACGCTCATGACCACGAGCAATCATCTGGGACGCGTCACCGTACGCGTGGGTGACCGGCTCACGCGTGGTCAACGCATCGGACTGTCCGGCGCATCAGGGCTAGACATGGTCGCGGGCTTCCCCTGGATCTCGCCCCACGTCCACTTCAATACATGGCTCAACGGAGAACCTGTCGACCCCTTTGCGCGTGCGGGTGAAGTCTCAATCTGGCGAGATCACAATTCACCTACGCCGTGCCCAGCTTCAAAGGTCGGCGACGACGAAGGTCTGACGCGCAGCGCTGTTTCCGAGAGTGAAATCGCGAAGGCGCTCTCGATGTGCCGCGACGATGTCGCGCGCACCGAGCTTTCGCGCATCACCGATCCGTACGAGGCGGCGATGGAGCTCGTATTCCGCCAGAACTACTACCCCACACGCTTTACGACGCGTGTTTCACCCTTCGCACAGAAGGTCGCGCGCAGCGGCCGTCTCGACATGCCCTTCGGCTGTGACAGTTTTGTCGGCAGCGTCTTGGTGGACGCTGTCGTTCCGGACGCGCGTTAGACCACCACGATCGCGCACGCTGCTCTAGCTCCGCGCGACGCGTTATCAAACCGGCGAGTGAGAGCGAGCCGACAAAGATGCGCCCAGACCGAGGCACGTCGCCTCTCTTTGAAGCACGCGACAGCAGAGCGATGCCGACCACCGTGACAACCCACGTGCAGGCGTGAAACAGGCCGTCCCATACGAAGTTGGATTTCATCGAGACGAGGTCGACCGGGGCGCTGCGGGAATGCCAGCGGTGTGGCTGAGATGCGTGACGAGACTCTGCGACGTGGCACTCGCAGCTGCGCTAGCCGGCTGCTCGCGTGGCCGTGCGGAGTGCGCGCTCGCGATACTCCAAACACTTAAGCGCATCGAGCGCGGGTACGCCGATTGCTTAGCACTTGCCCATGCAAACAAACACGACGCGCCCCGTGCGCTTAAGCATATTCGTATCAATCCTTCTCATGACCGCTGCGTGCAGCGAAAGCGCCTACGATGAAGCGTGGGGCACCGACGAGATTCCGAGCGGGAAGGCCGATGGCGTTCTCGACAGCGCGCCTGTGCTGGATTTCGGAGAGATCGGTCGCGGATACGTCGAAGGCGATCAGCTCGATATGTTCGCGATCGATTTGCGAGAAGGCGACGTCATCACCACCACCCTCGACGTGGTCAATGGCGATTTGGCGCCACACTTCACTCTCTACTTTGGCGGCAACCGTTACATCGCGTCCGACAAGTTCGAACGCAGCGATAGCTCAATCGAAAAGTCGTACACGCTGGCGGCGACGGGTCGCTACTACCTCGCGGTCAAGCCCTACCGCGGCGCCGGAGCCGGACGTTACGCGATCCGAGCGGAATGCAGCGGCGGTCCGTGCAACGGCGAGGTACTCGAGCGCTACTTGACCGTGGGCGAGCAGGCAACGTGCATCGAGTCGGCGCGCGTGTGCAGCTTCGCGGAGCTGCCGCAGTGGCGCGGCGCAGTGGGTGCGTCGCGTGCGCGCTCGATTTTTGAGGCCTGCCTCGAGGAAGTAACCATCGAAGGCGCGTCATGCACAGATGCATGCGAAGGCGACGCTGAGGATTTCTGCGGCGACGTCATTAGCGCCCTGCCTTTCTACGCCGACGCAAACCGGGCCTGTTTGAGCACGCTCGATGAGTGCCTCGACGCATGCCGCGATGCGGGTGCGAACGCCGAAGAAGCAGAAGAAGTGTGGACAAGTCCCGAGAGCATGTGCTGGTCGACGGGCTACAACAGCAACTGCGACTCGTACGCGCGCAGCCACAGCAGCTGCGGCGGCGAGAACCAAGCCGACTCCAACGCAGCGTGCCATGCCCTTTGCGAGGCAACGGACGGAGCGTGGATGGACGACCTCGACACCATCTGCACCGAGGCGTGCGACGAGTAGACGCCAGGCGATTTAACAACCGGTGGCCACGTCTCACGCTAGTGTTCGTGACGACCATGACAGGCACAGCCAAGCTAACAACCGCGCTTACTGTGCTGCTCGCCATGGTCAGCCTGGGCGCGACCATCTACATGAACCTCAAACGCGACCGGGTTACGCGCATCTTGCAGAGCGATGATGAGTTCGAACTCGATCTCCGTCGCCCATTCGAGATGCGCCTTGGCTACGGCTCGAGTTTAGGCGGGATGACCGTTTGGACGCGCAACCTTGACGGTAGTGTCACCGTCGCAAGCGCCGATCTTAGTGAACCGTTCGTTGACGAGGTGCTGCCGGCCGCGCGGGTAAATACGCCGCTTGTGTCGATGCTTGGTTCGATGCACGCGGGCGACATTCCGCGACGAACTGTGCGAGAGGGGACCCAAGACGGAACCCAAGATGGAACCCAGGCGATTCTGTGGTTCAGCCAAGATGGTAAAGCGCAGGTGAGCTATTGCGACAACGCATTGCCCGATGAAGTCGCGCGGCTACACGAGCTCCTCGTGGGATTCTCGCGTCGACGCGAAGGCGATCCGGAGATCCGGTTTTCTGGCGAGGCGCAGCGGACCGCGGGCGCTTTGTGGGCGCTCCAGCAGCAGATGCCGTAGTCGTAGCCGAACCCGCCGAAGGAATTCAACCTTCACGACGCGCGACGAAGCGTTGGCTACTGCGCAATGAAGACGTATACCGCGCCGTTGTTGACTGCGCTGGTGTCCACTTCGTCGCCGTTGATGCCGGTTGCGTTGCTGTCTTCCTGCCAGGCTCCAACCGCAATCGTGTTTCCGTCTGCCGACACGGCAACGTTTCGACCGAATTGATCTTGGCCGACGCGGGAGGATTTGATGTACGCCTCTTGAGTCCACGTCACGCCTGCCCGTCTGAAAGTATACGCGGCGCCGATATCTATTGTCTGCCCTTCGGCCACGTACGCCCCCGAGCTCACGCCCGTGCGGAAAGAACCTTCGCCCCATGCGCCCACCGCGAGCAGGTTGCCGTCCGCGGACAAGGCCACGCTCGAACCGAAGACGTCGGTCCAGCCAGGAATGGGCGGGTAGGGCTCTGTGTTCGACGCCTTTACGTAGGCCTGCTGTGTCCACGTCGAGCCGCTGCGCGAGAACGTGTATACCGCCCCGGCGCCACTGGTCGCGTTGTTGGTTTCATCGCCGCCGATTCCTTGTGCGGCGCTATCCTCGAGTGGAGCGCCCACGGCCAGTGTGTCGCCGTTGGAAGAAAGTGCGACAGCCGAGCCGAAGCGATCTCCTGCACCGGTGTTCGACGCTTTCACATACGCTTGCTGTGACCACACGGTCGCCGCGCGCGTAAAGACGTATACCGCGCCCGCAGAGCTCGCTGACGTGTCGGCCTGGTCACCGTTGATCCCAGTCGCGTTGCTCCCTTCAGACCATGCTCCAACGGCGAGCGTGTTTCCATCGCCAGAGACATCGACCGCAAAGCCGAACGTGCCCCCCGTGTCGGATGCTTTGATGTACGCCTGCTGAGCCCACGTCACGCCAGTTCGAGTAAACGCATAGACGGCGCCAGAGGTTGCTCGCAGGTTGTTCTGCACACCGTTGACGCCCATGGCGCTGCCGTCTTCTGACCACGCCCCGACTGCCAACGTATTTCCGTCGGACGACAACCCGAGGCCGTAGCCGAACTCGTCGTTCGCATCAGGGTTGGAGGCTTTGATGTAGGCTTGCTGGGTCCATACGCCACTTGCGCGAGTGAACACATAGACCGCGCCTGAGTTGTCAGCGGCGTTGTTGGCCTGGTTTCCGTCAACGCCCGCTGCATTGCTCGCCTCGCCCCAGGCGCTGACCGCCAGCGTATCGCCGTCGGCCGAAAGCTCCACGCGGAAGCCAAAGAAGTCCCCCGTATCCGGATTGGATGCCGTGATGCGTGCTTGCTGCGTCCAAACTCCGGCGACGCGCGTAAATATGTATGCCGCACCGGTGAAGCTATCCTCTCGATAGCCGCCCACAGCCATGGTGTTTCCGTCGGCAGACAGCGCCGTCCCATGTCCGAAGTAGCCTGACGCGACCGACGCTTTTACATAGGCCTGCTGAACGTACGGCAGCACGTCGTTGTTCGTCACGGTGACGTTCGCGACGGCCATTCCGTTGTAGACCACGTCGCTGCTTGAGGCGGCGCCCGTCACGATGGTGTAGAGGATGTTCCCGTCGGCGGCGGAATCATCGACGCCTGTAACGGTAACCGTCTGCGCCGCGTTCCAGTTCATAGCGGTGAAGGTGAGCGACGCGGGCGAGACGGTACCTTCGGTGGTGTCGCTGCTGGTGAGCGAAATTGTGACATCGGCGGTTGGTTGGGTGACGAGAACGACGGTGAACGTCGCATTTGTGCCGGCCTCCGTCGTGATGAGGCCGGACGTCGGTGTCACGGTAACGGCAGCGGTGTCGTTGTCGGTATTCGTGACGGACACATCGGACACCGCCAAGCCGTTGTATGCGGCGTCTGCGCTCGAAGCTGCCCCGGTTGTGATTGAGTAGGGTACGTTGCCGTCATCGACGGCGTCGTTGACTCCGGTGACTGTGATCATTCTCGCGACGTTCCAGTTGACCGTCGTGAACGTCACGCTGCTCAGGACCAGCGTTCCTTCTCCTACATTGCTGCTGACGAGGGAAATCGTGACATCGGCCGTTGGCTGCGCCGTGAGCACGATTGTGAAAGAGGCCGACCCTCCTGCCTCCGTGGTCACAAGGCCCGACGTGGGAGTGACGGTCGCGCCGGCGGTGTCGTTGTCGGTGTTAGTGACAGTCACATCCGCGATGACGCGTCCGCTATAACTCGGGTCTGTGCTTACGCCATCGCCGGTGACGATGGCGAATGCGATATTGCCGTCGTCGAAGGAGTCGTTCACGCCGGTGACGGTTACCGTGCGCGCCGTATCCCAGTTCGCCGTTGTGAACACGAGGCTCGCAGGCGAGACGGTGCCCTCCGTCGTGTCGTTGCTCGTGATGGAAATAGTCACGGACGCTGTGGGCATGGACGTGAGTACAACCGTGAATGTCGCGGTACCGCCTGCTTCTGTGGTGAGGAGGCCAGAGGTGGGCGTCACAGTGACGCCGGCAACATCGTTGTCGGTATTGGTCGCCATCACGTCGGCGACGGCCAGGCCGCTGTAGCTCGGGTCCGCACTCGCGGCGGCTCCGGTCGTGATTGTGTACGCGACGCTGCCGTCGGCGAGCGCGTCGTCGACGCCGGTCAGCGTGACCGTTTGAGGCGTGCTCCAGTTCAGCGTTGTGAAGACTAGGCTCGCCGTGGAAACGGTCCCCTCGGTGGTGTCCGTGCTGGTGACGGAGATGGTCACACTTGCCGATGGCATCGTGGCCAAGACCACCGTAAACGTTGCGGTGCCGAGCGCCTCAGTCGTAACGAGGCCAGAAGTAGGGGTAACCGTGACGCTGGGCGCGTCGTTGTCCGTGTTGCTCGCTGACACATCGGCAACCACGAGACCGCTATACGCGGGATCCGCGCTCGACGCCGCGCCCGTTACGATTGAATACGCGACCGTTCCGTCGACCATCACATCGTCCACGCCGGTGACCGTGACTGTTTGCGGTACGTTCCAGTTGAGGTTCGTAAAGATCAAACTGGCGGGCGCGACTGCACCTTCGGTGGCGTCGCTGCTCATCACTGAAATAGTCACCGGCGCGGCCGGGCTAGAACCCAGCACAACCGTGAACGTCGCCATCCCGCCGGCCTCGCTCGTAACCAGCCCAGACGTGGGCGAGACGACGACCGCCGCGAGATCGTTGTCAACGTTCGAGACCGAAACATCGGTTGGGTTTACTCCGCTGTACATTGAGTCGGCGCTCGTCGCTGCGGCAGTCACGACCGAGTACACGATGTCCCCGTCTGGGATCAGGTCGTCAACGCCAGTCACCGTGACAGCACGAGGCACGTTCCAGTTCGCCGCGTTGAACGTGACACTCGCTGGCGAGACCGTGCCTTCGGTCAGATCGCTGCTTGCGAGTGCGAACGTGACATCGGCCGTGGGCTCGGACGCAAGGGCAATCGTAAACAGCGCGGTGGAGCCGTCTTCGCCGGTTACAAGTCCGGATGTCGGCGCCACCGTGACGCCAATCGTGTCGTCGTCGGTATTGGTTACGGTGACGTCGTCAACGACGAGCCCGTTGTACGCGTCGTCGGCGCTTACGGCGTTCGCAGTTACGATCTGATAGAGCCGGTCGCCATCGTCCACAGAATCCGCGACGCCGGTCACCGTCACAGTTTGCGGCGTACCCCAGTTCACCGTCGAGAAGACGAGCGATGCGGGGGAGGCCGTGCCTTCCGATGGCGTATCGGAGGATAGAGCCACGCTCACACTGGCGGTGGGCTGCGAGCGAAGCACCACGGTAAAGGATGCAGTGGTCCCCGCCTCCGTGGTGAGAAGTCCTGTTGTCGGCGTAACGACTATCCCCGCCGTTTCATCATCGGCGTTCGTGACGGAAACGTTTGCAGAGGTGCCTACGAGTGAGGCGTAGCTAAGGTCGCCGCTCGCGACGAGACTGACGCTCGCTGTGTAGACCTGGTCACCGTCTGCAATCGGATCGTCGACGCCAGTGACGGTTACCGTTTGCGGTGTAGCCCAGTTGCCAATGGTGAACACGAGTGTTGTCGGCGTGACCGTACCTTCTCCGATGTCACTGCTCTCAACGGTGAAGATGACGCTGGCAGTTGGCTGGGAGCGAAGCACCACCGTGTAGGTCGCAACCGCGCCGCCTTCCGAAGTCAGCAAACCCGAGAGCGGCGTAACAAGGAATCCCGCCGACTCGTCGTCTGAGTTTGTAAGGTCAACACTGTCTCCGCTAAGGCCTTCGTAGCCCGGGTCAGTGCTCGTCGCAGGCCCGACGGTGACGTTGTAGATTTGATCTCCATCGACGATGACATCGTCCGCGCCGGTTACAACGACTGGCTGCGGCATATTCCAGTTGAGTGGTGTGAAGGTGAGCGGCGTTGCAGGCACAGTGCCCTCGCTCGCGTCGCTACTCGCAACTGGCACGGTGACGTCGCTTGCGGGCTCGGACTGCAAAACCACCGAAAATGTGGCTGTATCGCCGCTTTCAGAGGTGACGAGGCCGGACGAGGGGGTCACGACGATGCCCGGCGTTTCATCGTCGAGATTCATGCCGGACACATCGGGAATCGCGATACCGGCGTAGGCGGGATCGACGCTCGTTGTCGTGCTCGTGACAATGGTGAAGGGCGCATTGCCGTCCTGCACGAAATCGTCCACGCCGGTGGCCGTCACTTCTTGCTCGGCGTCCCAGTCCAACGTCGTGAAGGTGAGGGTGGTTGGCGACACGCTTGCCTCGAGTGTCGCATCGCTTGTCAACGTGACGACTACGTCGGCCGTGGGCCGCGCGTTGAGCACAATCGTAAACGTGTCAGTGCCGCCTGCTTCCGTCGTTTCGAGACCCGACACGCGGCTGACAGTTACCCCGGCGCTCTCATCGTCGATGTTGGTGACTGATACGTCGGTCGCGTCGAGCGCGTCGTAGCGCGAGTCCGCGCTCACGGATGGTGCTGTCTGAACGGCGTACGCTGAATCCCCGTCGACCCCCGCGTCATCTACGCCGGTCACAGTGACCGTGCGCGGAGCGTTCCAGTTTTCGGGCGTGAAGATGACCACCACGGGGGACACAGTGCCTTCGCTTGTGTCGCTGCTGGTGAGGGCCACCGTGACGCTACTTGTGGGCTGCGACGTTAGGACGATTGTGAAGGTGTCGCTTCCTCCCGCCTCAGTGGTACGCAGCCCGACGCTTGGCGACACGACAATCGCGTCGAGCCCCATGTCGACTCGCGCGCTGTCCGTCGCGGCCGCGTCAGACGCGTCGAACGTGGAAAGGTCCTCGCCAGCGTCGCTCGCGGTGCCGGCGTCGACGCCCGCGTCGCCCGCTCGGGGTTCAAATCCGATGCGCCCGCACGCCGTGAGAACCAACGCAAACGCCGAAATGTGCCACAGCCGTCCCATCGAACTTCCCCCCGGAAAATACAGGGGGATCGTAACAGGCGCAGAGCCGTACGGACAGCCAGAATGATTGTTTATAGCCAGCCGCCGATACAAGAAGCTGCGCGGCGCTCAGCTTGAGCGGCGGCGAGAACCAAGCCGACTCCAACACAGCGTGTCATGCTCTCTGCGAGGCAACGGACGGAGCGTGGATGGATGACCTTGATACGATCTGCACCGAGGCGTGCGACGAGTAGTTGGTTGCGCTCGGGGTCTACGACCTTATCCAGACGATCGCGTCCAGAACTCGCTACGGCACGTAGAAGATGTACATGTCTTCGTCGAAGTTGGTGTCGTAGTGCGTGGAAACTAGATTCGACGCCGTCGTCTGGACCGCGACCGTGTGACCATCGCCCGAGATACTCGGGATGTTGCCGGGGTAGCCGATGGGCGTTGCCCAGTTCTGCGGCTGGCCTGCACCATTGACGGATACTAACAGCGTGGTCCCCGCCGCGAAGTCTCGCACGTAGAAGTCGAGGATGTCGTTCGTGTCGGCGGGTACGAGCGCGGCGCGTGACGCGAAAACGACGCGCTGTCCATCGTTCGAGATTGAAGGCGCCTCAGCTCTCGCGGAGGCTTCTGCGCCAGTGGATGTAAGGTTGGCGCGCGTCGTGGTCGCACCGACTACATCGCGCACAAAGACATCGGGCGTGCCGTTCGTATCCGAAGGAACCATATTCGACGCCGTGGAGACGAACCCGAGGTATCTCCCATCGAAGCTGAGTTGAGGGTAGCCGGTGCCGCTGTTGGCCGCGGCACCCGTTGACGTGTAGGCACCAAACGTAGTGGTGTTGCCGACGAGATCGCGTATGTAGATCTGCGTATAGGGAGTCGAGACGCCGGTGAATACGTTGGCACTCTGGAACGCTACGTAGCGTCCGTCGCCCGAGATGACGGCGTAAGTGGAAGCGAGTGTGCCTTGCGTGCCGGTGGAGGAAACGCTGGCCCGCACTGTCGTGTTGAGCATGGTGTCGCGCACGAAGATGTCCGTCACTCCGTTCGTGTCATCTGCGACAGCGGCCGCCGTCGTTTCGAAGAGCACATAGCGTCCATTGCTGGAAATGCCGCTCGGAGTACTGAGCACGTTGAGGTGAGCGCCCGTGTCGGAAACGGAGATTCGTTGTGACGTGCCGAGTGTGTGGTCGCGCACGTAGACGTCGCTGACGCTATTGGTGTCGCCTGCGACGATGACGGAGTTGCTACCGAAGGCGACGAATCGCCCGTCGCCAGAGATTTGTGCATCGGCACCGGCTTGCGCCTGCGTATTCGCGTCGGCACCGGCAGACGTCACGCTCGAACACGTCGTGGTATGTGCCACCCGATCGCGCCGAAACGCGTCCGGTGTGCCTCCACCACTGGCAACAATGTTGCTCGCTGTCGATTGGAAGGCAACGTAGCGCCCGTCATCGGAAAGGACATTTCGCCCGTGACGGCTTGTGTATGGGTAGTTCAGCAAGCCTGCGGGTCGCGACAACAGGTTAATGCTCGCGCAACGCTCTGCTTGAATGTCGATTACGACGGCGCTGATATCCGCAGCATTGACGCCATTGAAGCTTGCATCGGCGCTCGTCGCGGCCGCGGTAACGATGCTAACAGTTTGGTCTCCGTCAAGAATGCCGTCGGCGACACCGGTCATGGTCACGGTCCTCGGGGTGTTCCAGTTGCCAGTCGTGAACGTAAGCGAGGCGGGAGAAACGGTAGCCTCGCCCGTGTCCGCGCTGCTCAGCCCGACGACGACGTTGGACGTGGGCGCGCGTGCGAGCACGACCGACGCTGTCCCTTGGCCGCCGGTTTCGGTGAGTTGTATTGACGCGTTTGGCGAGACGATGATGTCGGTTGAGTCGTTGTCCGTGTTCGTCAGCGCGAACGGCCCCAAGACCAAGCCGTCGTAATTGGGATCAGTGCTGGTAACGAGACCGCTCAACGTGTACGGCACGTCTCCGTCGTCGATGAAATCGTCTACGCCGCGAATGATCACCGACGCCTTCAGTTCTGGAGCAAGGTAGACGGGCCCGACGCCCCACCCGCCGCGCACAATGACGGCTTCCGTTGGGTCGCTAATCGTGAAAATCACTGTTAGATCGCTTACTCCGGCCGCGACCGTGAAGCGATAGTCGAAGACAACCTCATCGCCGTTCTCGCTGGTTGTGGTCCCGCCTTGAGGGGTAAGCGGAACGCCGGAGATGTCGTCGTTGATATTGGTCACCGTGACGTCAGCGACGACGCGTCCACTGTATGCGGGATCTGAGCTCGAAGCAGCGCCGGTGAGCACGCTAAAGAGAATGTCGCCGTCGTCTTGGGTATCGTTCACGCCGGTGACGGTGATAGTTCGCGGTGTATTCCAGTTCGATGTGTTGAACAACACGGAGCTCGGAGAGACAGTTCCTTCGGTCGTATCATTGCTCGAAATCGAGATGCTTACGTTCGCCGTGGGCTGAGAGTCGAGCACAAGTGTAAACATTGCTGTTCCACCTGCTTCGGTCGTCGTGAGACCGGATGTTGGCGTGACAGTAACTCCGGCGGTGTCGTTGTCTGAGTTGGTGATGGCCACGTCCGCGACGGCGAGACCATTAAAGGCGCTGTCCGCACTCGAGGCGGCTCCGGTGACGACGGAGTAGGCGACGTTGCCGTCGTCAATGGAATCATCGACTCCCGTCACGGTGATGGTTTGCGCGATGTTCCAGTTGAGGCCGCTGAAGCTCACGCTCGCGGGGGCGACCGTGCCTTCGGTCGTGTCGTTGCTCGTGAGGGAAATGCTCACGTCCGCGCTCGGCTGTGCGAGAAGGACGATGGTGAACGACGCGAACCCACCCGCTTCCGTTGTCACTAAGCCCGACGTCGGGGACACCGCTACGCCCGCTGAGTCGTTGTCGACGTTCGACAGAGAAACATCCGACACCACGAGTCCGTTGTAGTTGGAATCGGCGCTCACGGCATTACCGGTAATGATGCTGTACGCGATGTTCCCGTCGTCGAGCGAATCGTCGACGCCCGTTACAGTGACCGTTTGTGCCACGTTCCAGTCGGCGGTCGTGAAGACGAGGCTCGCAGGCGAAACCGAGCCCTCGGTAGCATCGCTTGTTGCGAGAGCGACCGTGACGTCGGCGGACGGCATGGCAACGAGGACAACGGTAAACGATGCCGTGCCCATAGCTTCCGTTGTCGTCAGGCCCGAGGTTGGACTAACGGTTGCGCCGGGCGTGTCATTGTCGGAGTTCGTGACGGCCACATCGGCGACCGCGAGCCCGTTGTATGCTCCGTCGGCACTCGTCGCTGCGCCGGTCACGATTGAGTAGACGACGCTTCCGTCGACCATCATGTCGTCGACCCCCGTCACCGTGACAGTCTGTGGCGTGCTCCAGTTCATCGTCGAGAACATCACGCTCGCTGGCGCGACTGTCCCTTCGGTTGCGTCGCTGCTCGCGAGCGAGATGGTAACGGGTGCTGCCGGGGGCGCGCTCAAGACCACGGTGAAGGTCGCCATCCCCCCAGTCTCCGTCGTTACAAGACTGGCGGTGGGCGTTACAACGACCGACGCCACTTCGTTGTCGATGTTGGTCACGCCGATGTCCGCGGTATCGAAGCCGTTGTATAGGGAGTCTGCGCTCATTCCCGCTGCAGTGAGGATGGAGTAGAGGATGTCTCCATCGGTGATTGCGTCGTCCACGCCAGTCACGGTCACCGTTTGAGCACTGCTCCAATCGCCCGTGGTGAAGGTCAGGCTCGCCGGGGAGACGGTGCCTTCACTGACGTCGCTACTCGAGAGCGCGAACGTGACACCGGCCGTCGGGGCCGACGAGAGCGCGATCGTGAACGGCGCCGTGGTGCCGGTCTCGCTGGTGGTAAGGCCACTCGCGGGCGTGGTCATGACGCCCACGGTGTCGTCGTCAATGTTTGTGACGGTGACGTCGTCGATCATGAGGCCGCTATACGCGCTGTCGCTGCTCAACGCGCCTGCCGTGACGACGTGATAGACGCGGTCGCCGTCGTCAATCGAATCGCTCACGCCGGTCACCGTGACCGTTCGCGGCGTGGCCCAGTTGACCGTCGAGAAAACAACAGATGCGGGCGACACGGTCCCTTCGGAGAGAGTGTCCGACGAAAACCCAACGCTCACGCTGTCTGTAGGCTGTGAGTTGAGCACGACGGTGAAGGTGTCACTGGTTCCAGCTTCGCTAGTTACTAGCCCAGCTGTCGGGGTCACGGTGACGCCAGCAGTTTCGTCGTCGACATTCGTCACGCTCACGCTCGCGCTCGAGCCGACTAGCGCGGCGTAACTCGAGTCCCCGCTTGCAAGCAGGGTTACGACCGTCGTGTATGCGATGTCTCCGTCGGCGATCGGATCGTTCACCCCGGTGACGGTGACCGTTTGTGGTGCGTCCCAATTCGATGCGTTGAATGAGAGTACCGACGGCGCCACGGTTCCTTCGGTTGTATCGTTGCTCGCAACGGCGAAGAGCACGCTCGCGGAAGGTTCAGAGCGGAGCACGACTGTGAACGTGGCGATTGCGCCCCCTTCGGACGTGAGCAAACCGGAGAGCGGTGTAGCGATGAAGCCTGCGGATTCGTCGTCGGTGTTGGTGACGCTCACACTGTCCGCGCTCAGGCCTTCATATCCGACATCCGTGCTTGTCGCCGGTCCTGACGTAATGCTGTAGACCTGATCTCCATCTGCGATTGCATCGTCGACGCCGGTGACGACGACGGGTTGGGGCATGTCCCAGTTGGTTGGCGTGAATGTAAGAGGTGTCGCTGACACGACACCTTCGCTGGCGTCACTACTCAGCACAGGCACGGTGACATCGCTCGCGGGCTGAGCTTGTAAAACGACCGTAAAAGTCGCGGTATCGCCAGACTCCGACGTGACGAGGCCGGCCGCAGGACTTACAAGTACCCCAGGTGTTTCGTCGTCGAGATTGACTCCCACTACGTTACGCACCGACGCGCCCGAGTACGCGCCATCGTCGCTCACGACGGCGCCGGTGACGATGGTAAACGTGGCATCTCCATCGCGCACGAGGTCGTCGACGCCCGTTACGGTGACGGTTTGTTCGGCATCCCAATCCGTCGGCGTAAAGGTCAGCGACGCCGGTGCCACCGTCGCTTCGAGCAGCGTGTCGCTCGTCAACGAGATGACGACATCCTCCGTCGGGGGCGCGTTTAGTACGATGGTGAACGCGTCAGTGCCGCCGCCTTCGGTTGTCTCGAGCATGGATGTCGGGCTGACAGTTACGCCCGCTGACTCGTTGTCGACGTTCGTCACAGAGACATCGGCGGCATCGAGCGTGCTGTAGATTGTGTCGCTGCTGATCGCGGGCGCGGTCTCAATCGTGTAGAGCGAGTCGCCGTCCACGGCCACGTCGTCGACACCGGTTACAGTGACTGTGCGCGGCGCGTTCCAATTGAGCACGGTGAAGACCACCATCGCGGGCGACACAGTGCCTTCCGCGGGGTTGCTGCTCGTGAGCCCGATGGTGACGTCGCTCGTGGGCTGCGAATCAAGTACGATCGTGAACGTGTCGGCTCCTCCCGCTTCGGTTGTGCTCAAGCCAGCGGTAGGTGCGACACGGATGGAGGCGATACTCATATCGATGCGTTCCGCATCGACGTTGGCGTCCATCCCGAAGTCGTCCGTTGCGTCCATTCTCGACGCGTCGCTCGGGACGGCGAGGTCGACAGCGGCGTCGCGCGGCGAGCTCGCGTCGTACCCGATCCGACCGCAGCCGGCGATGAGGACAACCATCACCGACGCAGAGAGCGAACGTGTCATCTCAGAATCCCCCCAACAACGGGGCGTACCCTAGCAGCCACGTCTTAAGTCGGACAGCCAGAATGCTCGTTCGGAGCCGGCCGATCGTACTAGATCGTGAGTCAGCCTGCGTGGCGGCGGCTTGTGCCCACGTCGTGACTGGTTGCCGGAAGCGTGTGCAGATAGCGATAGATGCTGCGCAAATCGTTCTCGGTCATGCGCGCGAAGTTTTCCCACGGCATCTTCGAGCCCGCATGCACACGACCGGCGCGCATGCGCGCGACAAACTGGTCTTCGTCCCAGCCGGTCATCACACCGGTCGCATCGGGCGTGAGATTCGGAACGACGAACTCATATGCGCTGTCGGTGGGATCGGGCTCGGCATGTCCTTCGCCTGAGAAGAGAGGTCCCGTGGGAGCGAAGCCATTCATCGGATCGGTGGGCGTGTGGCATCCCGAGCATGCCGCAGGACCCGTCGCCAAGTACTCGCCGCGCTCGCGGCTAAGAGCCCCGGCTGGCACATAGTGAATGGGACGGTTCGGGTGAGGATTGAAGTTCGCAGAGATGAGTTTTGCGACAATGCCCCACTCGTCATCGGGAACCGCGTTGCGAATGGCAGGCAGCGTGCGTAAGTACGAAATGATTGCCGTCAGATCCTCATCGGCCATATTGCCCACGACCAGTCCCATGAACGCCGCGTAACGTCCGTTCCGACCAACGCCGTGACGAATCACGCGCGCCAACTGTCCATCGCTGACGGCGCCGATGCCTGTTTCGCGATCGGACGTGATGTTCGAAGGGTAAAACGTTCCGAATGGCCCGGCGCGCAGCGCGTAGCCACCGCGCATGTCTTGCAGATTCGATGGTAGTTGGTGATGCGTAACCACGCTCGCGGGCCCATGACAGGCCGAGCAATGCGCTACTGAGTGCACAAGGTATTCCCCTTGGGCGATCACAGCGGGGTCTTGGCTCGCGTGAATGTTGGGCAGCCGTACGCCGGTGAAGTCCCGTTCGTAGCTGGCTAGCTTCCATACGACGAAGCTCACAACCAGCAGCAAACCGGCGCCCAATACGATACCCACGACCTTGAAGATTTTCTTCAGCAAGGAGCTCCCCCTTTTTAAGATCGAACAACTCGCCCGCGCTTACGCGCGAGCAGATCGACTAGTTACGCAGCGGCTTATTGTTCATGAGCATGTACTGCATGCGTTCTTGGCTCTTCGGCTCACCGCAAAGACTCAAGAAGGCTTCGCGCTCGAGATCGAGCATCTCGTTCTCGGTAACTTCGTGGGCTGCGCCCGAGACGCCACCACACAAAACAGTAGCGAGCTTGCGTGCGATGAGTGCGTCGTGCTCGCTGGCAAAGCCGCCCGCGACGAGTGTGTCGACCATCATCGACAGAGTTGCGATTCCGCTCTCGCCCGGAAGCTTGTAGGCGCGCGGGATGGGAGCGTGGTAGCCGGCCTGGGCCAGGCCGATTGCGCGTGCCTTGCCTTCGGAAAGCTGGCGCGCGCGATCGAACGAAACGCCATCCGACTTCTTGAAGTAGCCGAGGTGCTTGCCCTCTTCAGCGCTGGTGGCGACTTTCGCGAGAGCGATATTCTTGAAGACCTGCGTGACGATATCGTACGTATTCGACGCGGCTCCCTCGAGCACGCCGTCAAGGCCGCGCCACAACATATTCATGTTGCCTGCTCCGCCGGGAATGAGGCCGACACCGACTTCGACAAGGCCGCAGTACGTTTCTGCAGCGGCTTGCACGGCATCGCAGCCGTAGCAGAGCTCAAGGCCGCCCCCAAAGGTGTAACCGTAGGGCAATGCGACCACCGGCACGCTCGCGTACTTCATGCGCTGCGTTGCGTACTGATAGCCGTGAACCATTTCGCTGAGCTGATCCCACTGTTTGGCGCCTGCGGCCATGACAACGCCGAAGAGGTTCGCGCCGACGCAAAAGTGTTCGCCCTCGTTGGCGATGAGAAGAGCGCGGAAGCCGTCTTCGGCTTTGGCACACGCCTCGTGAAGCATCTTGATGATGTCCGGATCGATGCTGTTCGCTTTGGTTTTGAACGTAAGCGAGAGAACGCCGTCACCGATGTCCCACGCTTCGGCGCCGTCGTTCTTCAAGACCGGCGTACCGCCCTTGCGCAGGATAGTGAGTGTCGTCTCTCGTGGATCGACTTCGCGCTTCACGTAGGCGTTCTTGACGAGGCTGTAGACGGTGCCGTCCGCGTTGTAGAAAGACTTGGCGCCGCTCGCCTTCATCTTCTTGATGGAGTCGGGAAGGGCGATGCCATCCTTTTCCATTCGGTCGACGGTCTCGGCAAAGCCAAGCGCATCCCAGGTCTCGAACGGGCCGAGCTCCCAGTTGTATCCCCACTTCATGGCGTCATCGATCGCTGTCACGTCGTCCGCGATCTCGCCGATGCGGCGCGCGCTGTATGCGAGTGAGCGCGAGATGACCGTCCAAGCGTACTGGCCTGCTTTGCTGGTGTCCGCGACGAGCTTCTTGACGCGCTCTTTCGGATCCTCGACTTTGCTAATGCTCTTGGCGGTCTTCTGCAGAGCTTCGTCGCCGCCTTTGGCGCGGTACTCGCCGCTCGTCGGGTCGAGAGTGGCGATGCCTTCGCCGGTCTTCTTGTAGAAGCCGCCCTTGGTTTTGTCGCCGAGCAACTTCTTTTCAACCATCGCGTTGATGTAGGCGGGAACTTTGAACACTTCGCGTTCTTCGTCGGTCGTGAGCGCGGCATAGCAGTTGTCAGCGACATGTTTGAGCGTGTCGAGACCCACCATGTCGGCTGTGCGGAAGCTCGCGCTCTTCGGATGACCCATCGGCGCGCCGGTAAGAGCGTCGACGTCTTCAGGTGAGAGGCCGTCTTTGAGCATCTGATGGATGCCGATCATGATCGCGTGGGTTCCGATGCGGTTACCAACGAAGTTTGGCGTGTCCTTGCCGATGACGATGCCTTTGCCGAGCGCGTTCTTGCCGAAGGCCTTCACGCGATCGGTGACCGCTGGATCCGTTTCCGGCCCGCTCACGAGCTCAAGAAGCTTCATGTAGCGAACGGGATTGAAGAAATGCATCACGAGGAAGTTCT
This sequence comes from Sandaracinaceae bacterium, assembly GCA_016712745.1. Taxonomy (GTDB): domain Bacteria; phylum Myxococcota_A; class Polyangia; order Polyangiales; family JADJQN01; genus JADJQN01. The sequence continues at coordinate 1,306,409 of JADJQN010000001.1, read as the reverse complement.
TGCGGAACGAATCCGGAAAGCCCGCGACCATGTCGTGGATGCGCAGGCCGGACGTATTCGAGGCGACGATGCAGTCAGGCCTCACGACCTTTACGAGCTTCTCGAAAAGCGCGCGCTTTACCTCGAGCTTCTCGATGATGGCTTCGATCACAAGGTCGCAGCTCGCGAGCTCTTGAATGTCATCTTCGAGATTGCCGACAGTGACGAGACGCGCGTTGGATGGATGATAGAAGAGAGCAGGGCGATTTTTGATCGCCTTGTCGAGTCCGCCCTGCGCAAATCCGTTGCGAGCCGCGCGGTTTTTCTTTTGGTCGTCCGTGAGGTTCGGCGGAACGATGTCGAGCAAGACGGCTTGCACTCCGGCGTTTGCCAAATGAGCTGCGATACCGCTGCCCATCACACCTGCACCAATGACACCTACGCGACGAATCGGCTTCTGCATGTCTAAAACCTCGGGGCTATGAACCGCGCGAAGTGTATCGGATCTCCGGGCCGCTTGGCACCAAGGATTCACAGCTTGTTCGATCGCGAAATCGTGCGGCTGCTTAGAAGATGCGTCCGCAATAAACGTCGCGGAAGACGGTGATGTTGTTCGCTTCGCGACATTCGCTTGCGACGTGTCCGTCGTCTGCGACGACGTAGACATCGACGCCGGGGGCGGTAAGCGGCGCGTCTGCCCACGGGCAGTCGACCGACTCACACATACCGGGCGTCAGGTCACCTACGCTTGCCGCATCGCAAAGTCGCGTGCCGCCTGACATCGGGTCGCCGAGATAGAACCCCACCGTTACGCCGGAGCCGACCGGCTCTGTTCCTCGATTGCAAATTCGCGCAATGAGATGAGCACCCGTGTCGTCACAGACCAGCGGGCTGCCCGAGCTTGTTAGATCGGGTGACGCGCCAGCGGGCGCATCGCCCTGTACGTTCTGGCGGAAGTTGTTGAGCGCCGGGTCGAGCCAGTTGGACTCAACGGCTGAGCTCATGGGAACGACGCCTTCCTCGCTGACGTTCGTGACGTAGTAGGCGTGTTGATTCCAGACCATGCGCGAACGCACCCAGCGATCCGCGGCGTCGCGGTAAACACGAATGCCTTTGGTGCCGATCGGTCGCGCGGCACGGCACGTATTGCCCGAGCCTGGTGTACCTGTCGGCGGGGCAGCACATACAAAGTGCGCGCTCGCGCAGCCAGCGCCGGCGCAGCACTCGGTGTCAATCGTGCAGCGACAGAAGCCTTCGTCGCAATCTCCTGACAGACAGTCTGCGCCAGAGTCGCAGCGCAGGCCTGCGAAAATCGGATCGGTCGAGCGCGCGTCGAGATCGAATGCGGAGCAGTTGGTGCCGCTCGACGCGCTGCCGCAATTGTAGTTGTCGCCAATGACAATTTCGGCGTTGTAGTCGCCGTCGAGATCCGCAACAACCGGGTTCTCGTACCATGTGCACGAAGACCGCGACTGACTGAAGAGCACGTCCCCCGTGGGACCGTCGTAGACGCGCACAAAGCATTCGTCGCCGTAGACCGCTTCCGCGCGCCCATCGCCTTCAAAGTCAAAGATGCTCGAGCCCGTGACGTTGCTCGAGGCGTCTTGCGAACGTTGCGACCAAAGTACGCCAGTGGTTGTGCCGGTGGCGCAGGTTCCGATCGGAGAAGGGCCGCAGTCGAGATCGAAGACCGAGTATGCGTTGGCGCCTGCACTCGCGAACTCCGGGCGTCCATCGCCATCGAAATCACCGATGGTCGGTGGCCCGCCCGAACCTTCGCCTGGAAGCGCGACAGGCCCGAACACAATCGTACCGTCCAGTGTTTGCACGCGTGCCATGCCAAGCGAAATAGCGACAACCTCCGGAGTTGCGGCCGGCCAAGCCATCGCACCGGGAAAGTCTCCGAAATCAGCCACTGCAATGTGACCTGCTGCGCGCGGCGTCATCACATAGCTTTCAGCCGCCCAGCTGCGCGTTGTTGCATTCCACTCCCACACGCCATCTCCAGCGATGAACTCGACGCGTCCGTCCGCGTCGACATCAATCGCGATTCCAAAGATGCCCGAGTGATAGGGATGCAAGCCAAGTGACGTGTCATCGATCAGGCGACCTTGGGCGTCAAGCACGATGCCTGCGCGGAGAATTTCTGGCGAGCCGTCGTTGTCGAGATCAACCAATGTTGGGCCGCCCCATCCGCCGCCCACTACGTCGTACGGGGTGACTCCGTCCGCGAGCGTTGAGCGCCAGAGGATTGTCCAAGCATGAGCGGTTGTGTCGAATGTGAATGCGACAAGGCCTCCACCTGCTTTGTACGCTACGATTTCGGCGCGCCCGTCGCCGGTCAAATCGCCGACCGCAACCGGCGAGCTGTGCGAGACGAGCTGAAGGCTGCCAAGTTCTGCTTGTTGAACGCACGTAGCGCCGTCGAGAATGCGAATGACACCTGTCGGCAATTCGCTGCCGCCGTCCTCGCCGTCGTCGAACACGGCGACGATCGACGGCCTGCGGGGCGCGTCGGGGCCACGATCAATTCCAAAGTCTACGACCATCGGCGTCGTTAGAACGTGAACGTTCATCGGAAATGGATCGCCAGTAGGGGCTGTATCGAAGGCGCACTGAACCGTCGGCGCGAAGACACCCGCAGCGCTTAGGTTCAAGCAGGACGGATCGAAATCGGGCGCAGGAGCGGTTCCATAAGGAATGCAGTGAGCGAGGGTCGCATCGCAGATGGTGTCGCCTGGACATTCATCGGTGCTGGTGCAGGGAGTCTCGGTTGGCGCGCACACCGTGTCGGCGATGCACACGTCAATGGCACTGCAACAGTGCGCGCCGCAAATGTGTGCGGTGGGGCACTGGCCCATGTCGCTCGCGCTCGCGTCGCCGCCGTCGGCGACGCTGCCATCGGGCAGAACGCACGCACCCTGCGAACAGATGCGCCCGTCTCTGCACTCGGTGTTTGTCGTACATGGCGAACCCAGGGGCGTAGCCGCGCAACTGCAGCGGGCTGTCGACGTCGCAAGCACGACGAGGCAAAGGAGTTTAGCGAGTCGTAGAAACCGGGAATCAAGCGCCATCAGTTTAGCGTAGCGGCAATCGCACCGCGTGTGTGGTCCGAAATATTTGCGGAACGCAACGCGTGCAGGCGAAGGCCCGCGTCCGCAGCCAGGGCCCAACGGGCCGAACGCTAGAAGGTCCCCGCGCAGCTGGCGCCAAGCACACCAACGTTGGGCCCGCACACGAACGCGTGCTCTCGCGGCTGCTCGTCGTTTGCGCCGGTCAGCAAGAGTAGCAATACCCCGGTCACGACCAAGGTGCCGCCGATCGCGTAGCCAAGAACTGCACCGGTGCCATTGCGATTGACGGACGAAAGCACTGACGCTTCGCCTTCGGGACAGACCGCTAGGTCAAAGTCGAACATATTCGTGTAGCAAGATCGCTGGTGCGATACGGCGTTTTCGCGCATGACCTGAAAGACCACTCCGGCCACAACACCCGCGCTGCCAATCGCCAAGCTGGTCCAGCCCACCGTGCGCAAGGTGTTGCCAGGCACTCCGTCGTTCGGCGCAGCAATCGCAGATGCCGGCGCAACTGTTTGCTCTTCGACGTGCTCGGCTGGCGCCGGCACCGGTGCCACGAGCGTTGCATTCGCCGTCGCGCCGGCTTGCACTGTGACGTGGCGCGCGTCGAGCACGCTTGCACCATCACGTAGTTCCACATTGACTTCGCCAACGCTGGCAACGATGAGCTCGGGGTGGGGCAGTGGGCCGGCATCGTCACCGTTTACCCAGACGTGTTGACCCGGGTTTCCGCCTTCCACTCGCACGAAGCCAATGTGCGCGCGCGCCGCAGTGAGCGCTTCAGTCAAGGCCGCGCGACGTTGTTGAATCCAGGGATCGCGATCGTGCGACATCGCATCGGTGAGAGTGATGTAGCCCTGAGCCCAATCGCCAAGGGCGAGTTGGCACAAAGCAATCTGCGCTTGCGTGCGGGGCGTCTGCTCGATTGCGTACGCGCGTTCGAAGAGGAGAAGCGCACCTGCGTCGTTGCCAAGGTCCCGCTGATGCATGCCCTGCTCAAGGAACGCGCGTGCGACCGTATCTTCCGCATGCGCCGTCGAGGCGAACGCGATCAGGCACAGCGATGTAAGGGCTACGGTTCGAAACATTTCAAAGGGGAACACGGAAGCTGTTGTTCTTCGTCGGTTGCTGCTGAGCAGGCGGTCGATGCGGACGCCGCACATGAGGAGACGTGGTCTTCGTTGGTGCATTTTGCACGTCTGCGTTCGGCGTTTCTACAGGCGGCTGAGCCGCGGGCAGCACGTAGGGCTGGGACGGCAGCGTAGCGCCGGTAATCACAGGGGAAGGCGGCGAGGGAACGCTCTCGGGCACTTGCGTAAGTGGAGCGCGCTCGGGGTTATCTGCCGTTGAAGAACGAGTCGAAAGCCTCCATACGAACGCAACCACGGCGAGTGCGACGACACCGAGCACGAGTAAGAGTGTGCGCGGCGATTTCTTCATCGGCCGCACCGAGTTCATTGTGGTCGCACCGAACTCGCCCACGTCGGTCGGATTGGCGACCGTGCGTGACATGGTTCGCTTTAGGGGATCGACTGAGCCACTGACCATGGGCGGCAGCTTGGGCTCGGTCATCGCTGGCGGAGGACCGCTTGTACCTGCCTGTCCAAGCGCGGGGCCAAACGTTGTGCGCACGGCCGACCCTGCATACGGCAAAAGCGCCACCGCGAGTTGACGCGCTGTTTGGTAGCGGTCTTCTCGTTCAACGCGCATTGCCGCGTGCACGATAGTGGTTAAATCGATCGGAAGATCAGTCTTGCGAACAGCGAGCGGAATGCATTCGGCGTCACAGATTACGCGAGCGAGACCGATGAGCGTGGTCGCAACGAAAGGCTTCGCGCCCGCGAGGCATTCGTAGAGCACGACGCCCATCGAGTAGATGTCGGTGCGGGCATCGACGCCCTTGGAGTCATTCGCCTGCTCCGGCGACATGTAATAGGGAGTGCCCATGAACGAAGAAGTGGCGGTCAGGCTCGCTGTGTCGCTCGCGAGCTTCGAGACGCCGAAGTCGAGTAGAGTAGGAACGACGTTTCCATCCCGATCCTTGGCCAGGAAAATATTTTCGGGTTTGATGTCGCGGTGGACGATGCCTTCTTCGTGAGCGGCTGCGAGCGCTGCGAGAATTGGTATCGCAATGTTCGCCGCTGCCTTCGGACTCATCGCGCCATCGCGCTTGATCGCGACCGCCAGAGACTCGCCTTCGAGCAAGGCCATCACCATGTACGGGACGCCGCGGTCAAGTCCGACGTCGCTGACGTCGACGGCATTCGCATGGCGAATGCTCACAGCGGCTCGGCCCTCACGCATGAATCGAGCAACCCAGTCCGAACTTGACGCAAGATCAGGGTTGAGCGTCTTGATAGCCACGCGTTTCCCGAGGGTGGTGTGCCGCGCTTCCCACACCGCCCCCATCGCGCCGGCACCGATTTTGCGAATGAGCTCGTAGTTGGCAACAATACTTCCGCTGGCAAGACCAGCTTCGAGGATGCCCGCCAACTTTTCGCCTTCCCGCGCCTCAGCCATTACAATTTGCGAGGATCCCGCAAGGCGCACAGCGAGTCAAACCTCGACCCTTTGCCGGAATCTAGAACCAACCACCTCGCGCCGCTGTCTCTACGCCCAAAGTTCCGCTAACCTTATGAAGTGCAGGTCGCGAAAGCGCGCACGCTTTTATGGAGAGTGATTTGAGTCGCCGCACGTCGAGACTCTTCGAGAATGCCGCATCGGTGCTCGCGCTTTGCGTGTGCGCAGTCGCCTGCGTTGCATGCTCTTCCATTTATGTGCCCCCGCCGCGCGTCGACGGATCGACGCCCACCATGGACGGTGATGTGGGAGGCGACGGCGGAATTGCGATCGATGCACACCTTGACGTTGGAGTGTCCGTCGATGCGAACGGCGATGGAGGCGGAATGGACCTCGGACCCGTCGACGCCGGACCGAGACCCGACGCGGGCGGCATCGACGGAGGCAGCGTTGACGGGGGGGCATTCTGCAGCGGCGCGAATGCCGGCGATGTCGTTGGGGGCGGAGACCTCGCAGTGATTGGAAGTTGCACCCCCGTGGCGTGGGATGCGCAGGACGCTCCCCGCCCGATTCGCCCGCTCTCATCAACAGTCGTTACCACGCAACGTCCGGTGTTCCGCTGGCAGCGGGCCATGGGCGCGACGGATACGACGCTCGAGATAGCGTCGTCGCGCGCAGACTTGGAAGCGCACACGCTCGAGCTCACCGCGCACATCACAAGCGGCACCAGTTACACGCCGAGTTGTCCGTTGCGGCCCGGCGTGCACTTCTGGCGCGTGTCTAGCGTTGGACATTCTAGTGCGATTTGGGAAGTGCACATTCCCGCGCGGTCGGCCGCGTACGATACGAGCTTCGGCAACGCGCCTCGCGACATCAACGGCGATGGTTACTCGGACGTTGTCGTTGGATCGCGCGAGAGTGGAGCATCCGTTTACATGGGCGCGCCCACGGGCTTGGCAACTGAGATGCGCCTTGCGCCGCGGGCCGGCCTCGCCGGGTACCACTTTGGCGCTGCGTTGACGCTCACTGACGTTAACGGAGACTCATTCGCGGACGTGGTCGTCGGAGCAGAAAGCAGCACGGGCGGGCGCGTCTTCGTTTACCGCGGACCCGACCTGCTTGCTACAGCGCCCCAGGAGATCTCGCCGCCTACGGCGCGCACGACCGCCGATGATCGCGTTTACTTCGGCTCGTTCGTGTCGCCTGCAGGTGACGTCAACGGCGACGGTCGCGGCGACGTTGTCGTCTGCACGTACGGCGATGCCTACATCTTTCAAGGCGGCTCATCGGGATTGTCGGCGACGTATTCGACGTACATGGAGCATGCCATCGACACGGGCTACAATCTGCATCCCGTCGTAGGGGATTTCAACGGCGACGGCTACAGCGACGTCGGCTTGCCGCAGGACAACGTCATTCGCGTCTACTACGGATCATCGGGCGGCCTCGAATCGTTTCCATCGACCACCGTCAATGATCGCGGCTATGGAAGCGCCGCCAACGATGTGAACGGCGATGGCTATGCGGACATCATCGCGGCGTTTGGTGTGGGCTACGGTTCACTGAATGTGTATCTGGGCGGGCGCGACGGCGTGGCGGAACGGTCTGAGACGTTTTCCGTGACCTCTCCGACCTTCCCGCTAGAACTCTCCGATTTCGGTTTGCAATCGTCGATGCCGGGCGACTTGAACGGCGACGGATACCCAGAAGTCGTCGTAGCTGACTGCAATAAAGGCGCGAGTGCTCTGCACACGGGCGAGTGCTCCGCCGTAGGCGGCGTGGGAGGCGTGTCGATTTACATGGGCACCGGCTGCGGCTTCAACGCGACACCTGTCTTGCTCGCGTATCCCGGAAGCGGCGCACACCACTTCGGTATCGATGTTGGCGCGGCGGGTGATACCAATGGCGATGGTCTCGCCGACGTGCTCGTGTCGACGAGCAACATGTACGTTTATCGTTACGTGGGAAGCGCGACCTCCGCGGTTGATGGCTCGCCCGCTTCGACGCTCCGCGGCTCGTCGACCGCGTGGGGCGCATACGTCGCAAGCCAATAGATAGATCGCCTCAGTTGTAGGCAATGGCCCTTTGCGGTAGAACTTCCTTCAGCATGACTCGCCGCGTGTTGGTAGTAGATGACGATGAGGACCTTCGGACAACCGTGTCCGAGCTCTTGTCCGACGCGGGTTACGATCCGGTTCCAGCTGGCGATGGCAAAGCAGCCCTACAAATCCTGCGTTCCGACGGCGAGCGTTGTTGCTTGGTGCTCCTCGACTTGATGATGCCCCGCATGGACGGTTGGCAGTTTCGCGCTGAACAAATGAAGGATCCGGCGCTGGCTACGATCCCTGTCATCGTGATGACTGCGGGCCGCAATCTCGACGAAGCGCCGGTGCAGGTCGACGAAATTGTGCTCAAGCCATTGCGGCTCGAAGCCTTGCTCGCGGCGGTGGCACGTTATTGCCCGCCTGCACCTCAATCCTGACGTCGGGCGTCAGCTATCTGAACTGCACGCGAAGAGCGTTGAGCAAGTCATCCAAATGTACGGGCTTACGCACATACGTTGAAACCCCGAGCGTGGCCGCCTTGCCAGCGATGCCCGCGTCGGCGCTGAGCACGATGGTCGCGATCCCCGACCACTGAGGGTTTTTGCGAAGCTCTCCGACAAACTCGGCTCCGTTCATCTGCGGCATCATCAGGTCGAGCAGGATTACCCCTGGTAACTCTTTCGCGTTCGAGAGCTGAGCGAGCGCGTCGCGGCCGCCTGACGCCGCCAGAACTTGGAATCCTTCGTCGGCGAGCAACTCGCCAAGTGAATCGCGCACGTCGTCGTTATCCTCGATAAGCATCACGAGGTGCTGCCTTTGCGTAGTCATACTTCGTCTAACCGGGGTCGGCTCAATGTGCCGCGGGCGCGGAGGTGGGCGTTGGTTGCGCCTGAATCTCCACGGTTGGCGCTGCTGCGTCGACGGGCGGATGGTTCATCGACAGCCACGCAATCAAGCCGAGAAATGCCACCAGAAAGCCGATGCCCACCCACGGTACCCACGACGGGGTGTTCGCGGCTTCATCGCGAATAGTCGTCGGCACGCCGGGCGCAGGGTGTGCGTCATGCGGATGTGCATCCGCTGGGTGTGCACCGTGAGTGCTGTGCGTGTCGTGAGCCTGTGCTGCGGTGTCAGTCATGCGGGCAGCGTACGGGAGACCTGCGCGGTCTTCAACAACGTGTTTAGCGTGCGTTACGCAGGCGCAAGCTTGAGAGGACGACACTGACGGAACTCAGCGCCATGCAGGCGCTCGCGACGACTGGCGACATGCGAATGTGAAACGAAAGCAAAGCGCCCGCCGCAATGGGGATCGCGATGACGTTGTAGGCGAACGCCCAGAAGAGGTTCTTTCGCATCGTAGAATAGGCGCGCCGCGAAAGGCGCAGCATGCGGGTGAGCGAACTCAAGTCGCTGCGCATCAGGGTGATATCGCTGGCGTGAGCGGCGATGTCGGTGCCGCCGCCCATGGCGATGCCGACGGAGGCTGCCGCGAGAGCGGGAGCGTCGTTGATGCCGTCCCCAACCATCGCCACCTGCTTATTGCTCGAGGCGAGCTGCCGGATGCGAGCGAGTTTGTCGGCTGGAAGAGCGCGAGACTGAACCTTTTCGATTCCGACCGCGCCGGCCACGTAGCGGGCCGCGGATTCGCTGTCGCCGGTGAGCATCTCGATGTGAAAGCCCATCGCGCGAAGCGCGGCAAGCTCAGCGGATGCGTTCGCGCGAATGGGATCGGCGACCGCAAACGCCGCAATGCACACTCCGTCGATAGCGACGTATACGAGAGTTGCGCCGTTTGCTTTGGCTTCGACGAAATGCGAGTCGAGCCCTTCGAATCCCGATGCGCCGACTTCATGCATATGGAGCTCGCTACCCACCGCGACGCGGCGACCGTTGATGATCGCAACGACGCCACGGCCGACTGCATTCTCGCTCTCCGTAGCGCGCAGTGAGAGCGCACCCTCGCTCGCTGCGAACTCGCACACTGCGGTCGACAACGGATGCTCGGACGCGCGTTCCGCTGCGGCAGCCAAGGCGAGAACCTCTGCGGGGTCCGTTCCATCAAGGGAAAAAAACTTGGTCACGCGCGGACGGCCTTCGGTTAACGTGCCCGTCTTGTCGAATACCAGCGTATCGAGATGTGCGGCGCGTTCGAGCGCGTCGCCGTTCTTGATGAGCGCGCCGAACGACGCTGCGGTCCCTGTGGCCACTACAACGGCGGTTGGCACTGCCAGCCCGAGCGCACAAGGACATGCGACGACCAAAACGGCGACTGCGGTCGAGAGGGCGTCAGTGGGAGATGCCCCAAGCGCCATCCAAAGGCCAAACGTAGCCGCGGCCGCTGCGATCACTGCGGGAACGAAAATAGCGCTCACACGATCGGCAATTTTTTGCGTAGGCGCTCGCCCTGTCTGCGCCTCGCGCATCATTCGAAGCATGCGCGCAAGAGTGGTGTCATCTCCGATTGCTGTGACTCGAACGCGCAACGGGTTTGACTGGTTGAGCGTCCCGCCTGTGACGAGGCTCGCTTTCGACTTCGCTACGGGCATCGGCTCGCCAGTGACCATGCTCTCGTCGACATTGCTCGTTCCGTCGACCACCTCGCCGTCGACGGAGATTCGCTCGCCGGGCCGAACCAACGCGATGTCGCCAACGCGAACCTCGTCGAGCTTCATGTCCACGAGCGTTCCATCCTCGCGCTCAATATGTGCCGCCGCGCTCTGCAGCGAAGCGAGTCCCCACAGGGCTGATGTCGCGTGGCGCCTTGCTCGCGCTTCGAGTGCGCGACCAAGCAGGGCGAAGGCCACGATCGCGAGCGACGCTTCCGCATATTCAGCTCGCGAAAGCGCGGCGATGCTGCCGAGCGCGACCAGCGTGTTCATGTCGGTGTTCCCATGTCGAAGTGCACGTGCGGCGCGCGTGAATATCGGCGCCCCTGTCGCAACGACGAGCACGGCGACGGCGATTTGAAGGCCGACGCCGTGAATGTGCACGAAGGGCATCGCGATCATAAGGGCGGCAGCTGCGGCCGAGCTCGCAGCGGCTCGGATAATGAGCGACCGCACCTCATTTTGATGCGCTGTGTCTTCGTCAGCCTGCTGTTCGAGAAGCCCGCGTCCCTGAGCGGGAAGCGAAGCTTCGTAGCCGGATTTTTTTACCGCTCCAATTAGGTCGGTCGTCTGCGCGCGCGCGGGATCGAAGGAGACAGTCGCGCTACGCGTGACCAAATTCACGGAGGCATCCAGAACGCCGGCCGTAGACTTCAAGGCTTTCTCAACATGAGACTGACACGCGGCACAGGTCATTCCGCCTATCGGCAGAGTGACTGTGGACGATTCAGACATCTGACTGCGATGGGCTTGTCGCGGCGTATCCCGCGTCTGTGACGGCTTGGGCTATGGCGGCTAGATTTGTTACGGACTCATCGAATGTTCCGTCCGCTTGGCCTACCGCCACGTGCTGGATAGTTGCACCGGGAAGTGCGCTAAGTGCTGCCTGCACGCGCCGTACGCAGGCAGCGCAGTGCATGCCTTCGACCTTGAGGATAAACGGCGTGGTCATTGGCGAATTTCTACGCCTTCACCTGACAACGTCAACCCCGTCCGGCGCCGTAGCCTGGACAATGCTCCACTGCTACGCTGCTCCGAGATGCCAATTCGACGATCGTGGTGGCTTATGGCGGTTCTGCTCGTCGCATGCGAGGGGAGTCATTCGATTGACGACCTCGACGCGGACCGCGATGCGGCAGCGCTGGAGATGGGACCGATCGATTTCGGCAGGGTCGATGGCGGAGCTATGGATCTCGGCGGCCCCGATCTCAGCGCGCCAGATTTCGGCCCGCCCGATGCCGGCGACGACGCGGCGGCGCTGGATGAGGGCATTGGTGATCTGGGTGCAGCTGACGATGGGGTGCTCGACGCTGAGCTGCCTGACTTCGGCGCGCCGGACGCCGGACTACACGACCTGGGTACCTTCGATCTCGGAGCGCCGGATCTCGGAGCGCCGGATCTTGGCGCGCCGGATCTCGGGCCGCCGGATCTTGGCGCGCCGGATCTCGGAGCTCCGGATCTTGGCGCGCCCGATTTGGGTGCGCCCGATCTCGGGCCACCGGATCTGGGAGAGCCTGATCTCGGTGCGCCAGACGCCGGCGGCGCACCTGGTTGGCGCCTGTCGAGTGTCGAGAGTGCGGCGACCGTAGGCCCTGTGGTGAGCGTGGCGCTTGATAGTGGCGGCAATGCGCACCTGCTCTACGCCGACCAAGGCGTCATGCGCCTTCGTCATGCGTGGCAAAGCGGTGGCACTTGGTTTGTCGAAGACGTCGGCACCGACAACCCGACGCCCACTTCCGTCTCGCTCACCGTCTACAACGACATCGTTTACGTCTCGTATCAGCGCAGCGACACGCACGAGCTGTGCTTTGCGCGGCGCATCTCGGGCGCATGGGTTTTTGAAACCATCGACGACGTGGGCGATTGCGGTGCTCTTACCGACATCGCAGTCGGCATATCCGAGCACGCGCAAATCATCTGCCAGGAAGCGGCGGGGCTGCGCTACGTGTACTGGACTGGCGCGGCGTGGATGCACGAGGTGTGGGATGCCTCGCCGAACTTGATCTGGATTTCGCTTTCCATCGATCCCTGGGAGCATTCCCACCTCAGTTATTACGACGCGGTCAATGGCGACCTGAAGTATGGCTATCGCATTGGCGACGTGGTGGTTACAGGACCGATCGATACGGCCGGCGACGTGGGCGCGTACAGCTCCCTCGTCATGGACGCCAACGCTGAGCCGCACATCAGTTACCAAGACACGACCAACGGGGATCTGAAACTCGCTCATTGGAACGGGAGCGGCTGGATCTTTACGGTCGTCGACACAAGCGTGGGCCAAGGCACATCAATTGCCATCGATAGCATGTTGCACCCGCGCATCAGCTATTTCGATTCTACAATGCATGATCTTAAGTACGCATCATGGGATGGTCTCTCATGGACTGTCGAAGTCGTCGACACGGAGGTCGCGGCTGGCGCGCACTCGTCGCTCGCCCTCGACGCATTGGAGCGTCCCCGCATTTCGTATCCCGCGTCGACCGGTGAGATTCGACACGCCGCTTTTTGGTAGTCGGTTTGGTTGTGGTGAGTCGGGGTGGCGGAGGCCGTGGCTGAGTCGGTGTTGGTGTCCGAGTCCGTGTCCGTGTCGGAGTCCGAGTCCGAGGCAGCCGCGCGCCGGTGGATGCTGGTGGCGTTGAAATAGGGGACGTTCCCCTTTTTCACAACGGAACTGAAGACACGAAAGAAAGGAGAACGTCCCCATTAATCCGGACACGGACACCGACTCGGCCACGCCCTTCCGCTACTGCGCCGCCCGCTCGACCCCTCTCATAATCGCGTCATCAAGCAGATGCGCGAGATGCGAGTACCCCGCCTGCGCAAGATGGCTCCCGTCGCCTCCCGCCAAATCAGCGCTCTGCCAGCGAACGAAACTATTCTCACCGCCCATCGCGGCGTACGTATTCCAAAACGCGCAATGAAACTCCTCCGCGACCGTGTGCATCTGCTGAACGATGGCGGGGATGTACGGGGGCGTGCCGGGAGTTCCGTCCGCGCGACGCCCGCGTCGATCGAAGGGCGCGACGAGCAAGCATGAAGCCTCGGGCCGCGCGTGGCGAATACGTCGCACCAGGCTGCGCAGCTGCTCGCCAAAACGAGCCGGTGCGAGGTTGGTGCTCATGTTGGTGCCTAGCTGAATCGCAACGAGGTCGTAGGCGCGATGGCGCATGTGCTCGTTGAGCATGGCTGGCTCGGCAAAGAGAAAGTTGCGCACGTGCGCACCGTTCACGCCTACCGCGTCGAGCACTACGCCCGCAGATTCTCGTTCCATGACCGTGCCGAACATCTCGACGAGACCGTCACCGTTCGCGCGAATCGTGATCTCGTGCGGACCATCTGCGAAGTCCATGGCGTGGTAGGCCGCGCGTCGTTCGGCGGCGGCCGTAGAGACGGTAACCGGTGTTGTGTCATCGAGCTGTACCGAAAAAGTGCCGCCATTCGGGCGCTCCAAGTACATCGTTTCGATGTGCGACACGCGAGAGCCAAGGCCCGAACCACGCATGGTGCCGTAGGTAGCGGTCGCGTGATGCGCAGCGGACGAAAGCAAAAAAGGCAGACCGAACAATCGATCGGCGGGCGGATGCAAAATGGAATCGTAGTGCCACCCCTCGCCGCTATGACGAACGTCGTGATGTCGATACCAGACCCAAGGCTGTCCGGGCAGCAGAAAGCCGTGCCCTGAATCGCCGAAGCGATTCTGCAAGCGCCGCCGCAGCTCGCCCGTCAATCCATCGCTCACGACGGCGCTGTCCCCGAGGTACAAGACGCGTGTGACAGCGTCCGTTCCGCCGCCGCGCGTGCGCCGCAGCGCCGCGTAAAAACGCTCGAGCGACTGATGCGCATCTTCCAGCGCCTGCGATTGCGGCATGCGGATCTGTGAAGTCGCCTGCGTGGTGACGAACAAGGCGCAGCACGCGGCGAGCGTGCAGGTAAGGCTTACGCGGGCTCGTTGCATAGAGCGACGAGCGCGTTGTGAATATGCCCGTTGGTCGCGAGCGCGCTACGGCCGAAGATTGTGTCTTCGCCCTTCATCGAGGAAAATTCACCGCCCGCCTCCCGCACGAGAACTGCGGCCGCGCACAGATCCCACGGTTGCACACCCGGATCGACCATCGCATCGGCACGTCCGTGAAGCACGTTTCGGAATCCATCGAAGTCTGCGAAGCCACGTTGGGTGTGCGTGCGTTCGCCAAGCTTCGGCAACAGGTGGCGATAGCCGTACTCCGTGAACTGTTGCAAGGACCCGTGACAGATGCACGCATCCGCAAGCTCGCGAACAGACGACACGGCGAGCGGACGCCCGTTCCCGGTCGCGCCGTCGCCGCGTACGCCGACGTAGAGATCGCCGGTCGCCGGAAAGTATGCGATGCCAACGGACGGAACCGAGTCGGCCTCGAGACCTACGAGAATCGACCAGGTGGGAATGCCGCGCACAAATGCGCGTGTGCCGTCGATGGGATCCACGACGAAGCGAAGCGAGGCATTGCTCTCCGGGCTCGCGCCGGTTTCCTCGCCGAGAAATGCCGCGGTGGGATAACGCCCCGCGAGATAACCGCGTATCCGATTTTCGACAGCCTGATCCGCTTCGGTGACGGGGCTTCGATCCGGCTTGATTTGCACGCGCGCTGCGGCACCGCCCCGATAAAGACGGAGCGCGTCTTCGCCTGCGCCAACGACTTCATCGACGAGCGCCGCAAGCGCGTGGCGACCACCAATGCGATCCAAATCGAAGGAGAAGCTCACGCGGCCGATGGTATCCGCGGAATCGCGCGGTGCCCAGGACTTCGTGGTAGCGTCACGGCCGTGCGTTTTCTCTTCGGAATCGTGGCGCTAGCCCTTTTGTCCGCGCGCGCGGCGGCGCAAGACGCGCCAGCACCAATGCCTGCCGCTCCCGCGGACGCGACCGCGAGGGCCACCGAGCCAGCTCGCGCAATCGCGGGCACGCGTGCCGGTGCAATCGTCACAGCAGAAGATGTTGCGCTCGCGATCAACGCGCGCCCGGCGCCGATGCGGGGACGTTTCGTTGACCCGGCGGCAGTCGAAGGGGCCGCGCGGTCGCTCCTGCGCGAGCGACTTTTAGCCGACGAGGCACGACGTACTGGTCTTGACCACGAACCTGGCATGCGCCGCGATATCGATCGCGTGCTGATGGAAGGCATGTTGGTTCGCGCCGTCGCGCAAGCGCCGTCGCCGCCGATCACTGACGCTCAAGTCGAGGCGTACTACCGCGCGCATCTTGCGGACATGTTTACCGAGCCGGAGAAGATCCGCGCCTTGGTGATTCTCGTCCGTGAAGAGGCCGTAGCTCGGCGCTTGATAGGGCAGCTGCGCCGCGCCAACGAGCGACGCTTTCGTGCGGTGGCGCGTCGTTCATCGCAGGGTAGGTCGTCCAATCAAGGTGGAGACGTAGGATGGTTGTGGGCGGGCGGGCCGCAAGACGTAGCGCTCATCGCCGAAGCGTTTCGCCTGCACGATGTGGGTCGTATGTCCGAACGGCCTGTGCAGGGCGCGGAGAACGTTTTTTACATCGTGCGCGTGGCTGAAGTGCGCGCGCCGGAACCAATGCAGCTCGAATCTTTGCGCCGCACAATTCGCAGCCGCATCGAAGCTGAACGACGCATTGCGACCGAGAACGCACTTCTCGATCGTCTGATGCGCGAGCGCGGCGTCCGGGTGGTGCCCGCCGCGCCCTACGTTCGCGTAACGCCGGTTCCCGCAAACTCGCGCTAAATGACGTCGTTTGCGCAATTTGGAAAGCACGTGGAATGCGTGACATTCTCGCGCGTGTTCATGGGCTATCGAAAGGATTCTCGATGACGACGTTCGAAGGCGCGCTCACCGCTCTCATCACTCCGTTTCGCGACGGGAAGGTCGACGACAAGGCTCTTTGCGAGCTTGTCGAGCGCCAAATCGCCGGCGGGATCAACGGACTTGTTCCGTGCGGTACCACGGGCGAAAGCGTGACGCTCACCGAAGAAGAGCACGCGCACGTCGTAAAGACGGTCGTCACGCAAACAAAGGGACGTGTCCCGGTTGTGGCCGGCGCGGGAAGTGTTTCGACCGCGCACACGATCGAGCTCTGCCAGATGGCGCGCGCGAACAAGTGCGACGGCGTGCTGCTTGTCGTTCCGTACTACAACCGCCCGACCCAAGCGGGCCTGGTTGCGCATTACAAAGCCGTACTTAGCGCGGTCTCTATTCCCGCGATCCTCTACAATATTCCGGGACGCACCGGCACGGACCTCTCGCTCGAAACGCTTGAGAAGCTCTCCGACGTCAAAGAGTTGGTCGCCATCAAAGAGGCAACCGGCAACGTACTTCGCAGCCAAGCGATCATATGCAAGTTTGGCAATCGCTTCAGCGTTCTGTCCGGGGACGATTCACTCACCCTCGCCATCCTCGCGGTCGGGGGCAATGGCGTGATCAGCGTGACGTCCAACTTGTTGCCGAAGCAGGTGACGGACGTGTGCACCCTCTATCGCCGTGGTGAAACGCAAAAGGCGCGCGAGCTGCATCTGAAGCTCGTGCCGGTTCACGACGCCATGTTCATCGAATCCAATCCGGGACCGATTAAGGCTGCAATTGCCGCGCAAGGGCATATCGCGAAAGAGGTACGTCTTCCGATGGTGTGGCCGACGCCCGCTACGGAAGAGAGCGTTCGTGACGTTCTTGCTCGCTCGGGCTTCGTGGCATGAGCCTCCGAGTTCTCGTGCACGGTGCGAACGGTCGCATGGGCATCGCGTGCATGTCTGCGCTCAAAACAGACGCGGCAGCGACGCTCGCTTTCGCGATCGATCGCACGGCGGGTGAAGTAAACGGCTTTGCTGTTACAACGAACCTCGAAGGGGCGATGAAGCTCGCGGATGTGGTGATCGATTTCAGCGCACCGGTCGCCACGCAAGCGCTTCTCGAGCTGTGCATCGCGCAAAAGAAGCCGGTGGTCGTCGGCACGACTGGGCTCGATGCGAGCGTCCATGCCGTAGCGAAGTCGCTTGCTGCGACAACGCCGATTGTCGTCGCCGCAAACATGAGCCCGGGCGTTGCGGTCCTCATGCATTTGGTCCGCCGTGCGGCAGAGCTTCTTGGACCGGACTACGACGCCGAGATCATCGAGACGCACCACCGTCGCAAAGTCGACGCGCCAAGTGGCACCGCGTTACGTCTTGCCGAAGCGGTTGCGGACGCCAAGAGCTTAGAGCTCGAGAACGCGGCGCGTCACGGTCGTCACGGTTCGGTTGGCGCGCGCACTGCGACGGAGATTGGAATTCATGCAGTGCGTGCAGGTGATGTGATCGGCGATCACACCGTCATCCTCGCGGGCAGCGAAGAACGCATCGAGCTCACGCACAAGGCCCATTCGCGAGACCTCTTCGCGCGGGGAGCCGTACGTGCGGCGCATTGGGTCGTTGGCAAAGCCCCCGGCCTCTACGACATGAGCGATGTGCTCGGCGTTCGCCGTTAGGCGCAGAAACTGGCGCTTGCGAGCCCCTTTGGCGCGCCGCGGATGTACTCGGAATTCTTCGCAAGTTTTGCTAAGCTGCCGCTCCCATGAGCGAAGAAAAACGCCCCTGTCCGCAGTGCGGTAAGCAAGTTGAGGCAGGCATCAAGTTCTGCGGTTCGTGCGGCTATGCTTTCAGCGCGCCGGCCGAAAGCAATCCTCAATCCCCCAGTCCTTCGGCGCCTGCTCCGCAGCGGACCGTTCTCGGGATGCCCGCAACGTACGGCCTCAATCCTGCTGCAGCGCCGACATCTGACAACAATCGCACTGTGCTTGGGATGCCTGCCACGCCAATGCCAAGTGCTCCGCCGGTGGCCGTAGCCGCAGCCGCTCCGAATACCTCGTCTGCGCCGGCGGCGTTAGCGAGCGCGAATCGGACAATGCTGGGCATGCCGCTCAATGAATTGCCCGGGGCGCCTAGCACACCGGAGCCGGCGCCGACATCGAACGCGGCCGCAGCCGCGAAGGCGCACCTCGAAGCGCAAACGAATCGAACCATGTTGGGCGTCGCTATCGCTCCTCCGCAAGACGGCAACTACGGAGGTCCTTCGGCTGCCATTCCCACTCAACCTACGCGCGCACGCAACGAAGGTGGTTACGACGAGCTCGAGGCACCCCAGCCGGAGCCACCGACGCCGACGAAGAAAGGCGGCCTGCTTCTTTGGATAGGTCTGGGCCTTGTCGTTTTGCTCCTCGTGGCAGGCTCCGTGTTGGTGCTCAAGAAGATGAAGAGCACGCATGCGCCCATTCAAGCGAGCATCGTGCGCATCGCCACGGGGGACGCGCTGCAGGTGGATGTGCCCGGCGCCCCTTCACGCACGAAACTTCGTTTTTCTGGGCAGGAAATGCTGCTCGCATCGGGTCGAGCTACTTTTCCGATTGAGTCTCAGGCGCTACACGTCGGCGACAACACGTTGCAGTTCGCGCTCGTTGCGCCCGACGGCTCTGTGTCGAACGAAACCGTCCACCTCGCAGTCGACTATCGAGTGCGCGCCGACATCTCGGCGGTCGACAATGCTGTGCCGTCGATCGATATCGTGATCGATGCGCATCCGGGGGCTCAGGTTACGCTCGACGGCACGCCGTTGGCGCTTGATGCGCAGGGGCATGGCGTGCGGCGGCTACCACTCAACACAGCGCTCGCCGCGGCCGGCGTCATCGAAGTCAACAGCCGTTACACAATTGCCAACAACGGCGGCACGCCCCCGGTCGAAGGAACGCTCGCGAGTCGCTTAGCTGTTACAACGCTGCAGATCGAACGACCGGGTCGCATTCTCACAACGGACAGTGCCAACATCGAGGTGACGGGTCTTGTCGAACAAGATGCCGTTGTCACCGTCGATGGCGTGACAGTTCCAGTTACTGCGGGTCGCTTCACACAACGCATCACGCTGTCTGACATGGGCGAGCGCGCGATTGCCGTCGTCGCGCGCGCACACGGCAAGGCGCCGCAGACCTTCAACATTCAGGTGACGCGCGTCGCTGACCTCAACGACGCGGCTGCGCGATTCGGGGTTGATCGCACGTTGACGTACGCGCGCATCGCCGCAGCGCCCAACTCCTTCGTAGGGCAGAAAATTGCCCTAGAAGGCCTGGTTTTCAATGTCACCCAGGGTGGCGGCCAAAGCGTCGTGCAGATGTTGGTCAATGACTGCCCGCCCGGCGAACGCTGCCAAGTGTGGGTCACCTTCCCAGCTGCGACCACCGCGCAGACCAACACCAACATCCGCGTGATCGGCACCGTGGGTGGCGAGCAGCAATATCGTTCGCAGTCAGGGCGAGCGAACACCGCGCCGCGCGTCGATGCTGCGTTCATCCTTCCACTGCGGGCACGGTAGCTAGGCTCTGTGACCGATAGCGCACCCACGCTCGAACTGCAGAGCTGCCTGAAGTGCGGACGCATCAACGCGTTCGACGTGCGCTATTGCCCAAACTGCGGAACCGAGGCTCCGAAGGACGATCAGAAAGTCGTCGTCGAGGTCCGTACCAACGTTCAAGCCGATCCGCTGATCGGCAACGTCATCGCTGAACGCTATAAAATTCTCTCCTTGATCGGCCGCGGCGGCATGGGCGTCGTGTACAAGGCCGAGCACGTACGCATCGGCAAGTTGCTCGCGATCAAGTTGCTCGCAGGTGAGCTTGCGCGCGATAAGGACACCGTCAAACGCTTCAAGCGTGAAGCAGAGATGGCGTCAAAGCTGAGCCATCCCAACACCGTTCAGATTTTTGATTTCGGTCGCGCCGACAATCTCATGTACCTCGTCATGGAGTACGTGAGTGGTCGCGACTTCGCGTGGATCATCCAACACGAAGGTCCGCTCGCCTTTGCGCGCGCCGCGCGAATTGGTGCGCAGGTATGTGCGTCGCTCTCCGAAGCGCACTCGTACGGCGTGATTCACCGGGATTTGAAGCCTGAAAACGTGATGGTTGCGGAGACTCGCAGCCAGCCCGATTTCGTGAAGGTGCTCGACTTCGGCCTTGCAAAGTTGCGCGACCAAGATGGCGGTATTACCCGCGCGGGGTCGATCGTGGGCACGCCGTACTACATGGCACCCGAGCATATCCGCGGCGACCGGGTCGACGGGCGCACCGACATCTATTCCATCGGCGCGATGCTCTACAAGGCGTGCACGGGCGTGCCGCCGTTCACTTCGACCTCCGCGATGGGCGTTCTCACGAAGCACCTGTCCGAAGAGCTCGTCTTGCCGTCCAAGAAGAATCCGGAGCTTCCGCCGCAGTGCGACGACATCATCGGCAAAGCGATGGCGAAGGATCCAAAGGCCCGCTATCAGAGCGCGGAAGAGATGCGCGACGACCTTGTCGCATATCTTGCTTCCGTGGGTGAAGACACCGGCATGACGCTGTCAGGGCCGCGCACCACGCGTGCGCCGAGCAGTAAGTCGCCCGCCAAGGCCGAAGTCGTATCCCTTTCGGGCAAACGTGAAATTCTCGAAGTCGCGACGCGCGGCGAAATCGATAGTTACGAGAAACGTATTCGCCGGTTGAGTTATATTGGCTACGTATTTTTGGCTGTGCTTTTTGTGGCAGCGAGCGCGAGTGGTATCTACTACTGGCGCACGTCCAAAGAGCCGCCGCCGACGGTTGAGATCGAACCGAACAACGAGCCAGCACAAGCCACCGAGCTTGTGCGCGGCATCTCGCTCACCGGGCATATCGGCGCGCGGCAATCGCCAACCTTTAGCGACGCCGATGTCTTCGTCTTGCGAAATCCCGGCGGAGAACGGCGTAATTTCAAGTTTACGCTCACCGGCCTGCCAAACATGGATCTGGTCGTGGACGTGGTGCGCGCGGGCTTCGAGACGCCAGTGCTTTCCGTGGACAGCGGCGGGGTGGGTGCCGCAGAAGCTGTGCCGAATTTCTTCATGGAGGGACTCACGTACTATTTGCGGGTGCGAGAGTTTTGGCATCAGGGACAACTACCAACGGAGAACGTCTCCGACACGTACCGCATCAGCTGGGACTACGTGACGCAAGGGGAGGGCGAAGAAAGGGAAAGCAATGACAGTCTCGAGCTTGGCAATCCTTTGGCTCTCAACGCGCACGTGCACGGCTACATCGGCTGGGGACATGATCAAGACGTGTTTTGCCTCGATCAGAACGGCAGCAATGTGCAAGCGGTCGTGGCACCCGTGCCCAATGTCGATTTCGTGCTGAGCGTCGCTCGTCGAGGAGACGAAGCAGTAACGACGGTGGACGGAAACGGTCCTGGGGCTGGCGAAGAAAGCGCGGTGCTTGCGACTGCGGACGCCAACCTCACCTGCTTTGTTTTGTCAGTCTCGGAAGCACGAGGTGGCGTGCGTGCTGAAGCCGAGCACCGGTATGACTTTACGATCCGCGGAGCGCCGCACTGATGAAGTGGGTTGGCGGGGCGGTGGGGTTGGTCGTGGTCGTGGGCCTCGTCGTCGCTGCGACACTGACTTCCACTTCGGCGCGCGCGCGGCCGGTGCGCATCGGCGTCTATACTGAGATTGCGCGCGGCGTCCGCGGCGAGCACCCGTGTCCGACGATGCGCTGCGATTCGCGGCGAACAGGCCAAATCAAAGCTTCCGCCGGGGCAATTACGCAAGCGATTTGGCGACTACCCCTGGTGCGTGGAGGCGGCCGCGGTCCATCCCATTTGCTGTCGCTTGAGCACGGACTGCTAGTCGCGAACGACTCGCGCGGGCTTGTGTTCGTCGATTCGGCCGGACGTGAACAGGGGCGTGCTGACGTTGGCGCCTTGCGCGAGACGCCCGCGGTGACACCCAGCGACGAGATAGCGCTTTCTACGCAAACAGACGACGTCGTCGTGGTCGATTTGCACGGGCGGGTTCGCGCGCGCCGGAGGGAAGCCGCAGGCCCGTACTCGCCTACGTTGATGCTGGCTGATGGTACGGCGGTGTGGAGCACGAGCGACCACATGGTGATCGGTCTCTCGACGAGCGACCTTAGCGATACGTTCCGCGCCAACGTCCCGTCGCTCAATCGATTGCTTCCGGTCGAGCTTGATCAGGACTCATTTGCAGTGCTCTCCGCCAATTCGGGATTGGTCTTGGCATTGAGCGGCGTGCTTGTTTCAACATTCAGCTCATCGTCTTTTTTCCGTGGCTCAGTGTCGGTGAGTCGCAACGGTGTGATGTGGGGCCCGGCGGACGATGGGTCGGTTGTCTTTGTGGAGCCTGCGCAGCGCCTGAATGGCGCAGCGCGCGCGACGCTCCATGTTGCCGAAGCTCCGCTCATCGCAGCAGACGGAAGTCTTCGCTTGCTTGGCGTGCACGAAGTCGTGGCGACCGACAGTCGCGGCAACGTTCTGTGGACTTACGCGGACGCTGGCAGGCGCGTGGTAAGCGCCGCTCTCGATGCATCGGCGACGACCTTGGTGCTGCTGCAAACGGCTACGCAGTCGGGACGATTGGTGGGACTCTCCGCGGAAGGGGCCGAGGAATGGGCCGTCGACTTCCCGGAAAGGCCGCTCGATGCGCCGCCCACGCTCACCGACGATGGCGTCGTTGCTCTGCTGGCTTACGCGACCGCCGCGCGAGTAGAGACCCCGATGGTGATCGGCTTTCACTGAGTGTGGTACTGAGGCTGGCCATGAGAGCCGACGCACTCGACTACGAGCTACCCGAGGGTCTGATCGCGGACGCGCCGCTCCCCGACCGGGATGGCGCGCGCCTCTTGGTGATGGACCGTTTTGGAAAAGGACTGCTTCATTCAGGCGTGCGCGAGCTTGGCCGCCTTTTGCCGCCCGCGCTTTTCGTTGTGAATGACACTCGGGTCATTCCGGCGCGTCTCTTTGGCGAGAAGCCGAGTGGCGGCAAAGCCGAGTTCTTACTTATCGAACGTTTATCGCCTGCAGGCAGCGACGAGCTATGGCTCGCGCTGGGACGAACCGGCAAAGGTTTTCGTGAAGGCATGCGCGTGCGCGTGGGTAACGGCGCACTCGACGTTACCGTTACGAAGAAGCACGAGGATGGCCACGTCGAGCTTCGCATCATCGGCGAGAAGGATGTGCTGAGCATTGTGGAGGACGTCGGCGAAATTCCTCTACCCCCGTATATCCGACGGGCACCTTCTGAGGCCGACAAGCAGCGATACCAGACACTCTTCGCGCGTGAGCCTGGGGCAGTCGCTGCGCCCACGGCCGGTCTGCATTTCTCCGCTGCTCTGATTGATTCACTCAAGGCCAGTGGCCACGCCTTTGCCACAGTGACCCTGCACGTTGGTCCCGGCACCTTCATGCCGCTGCGCAGCGATGACCTAACGGAGCATGTCATGCATGCGGAGCGCTATTCAGTATCGGAAGAAACCGCGACAGCCATCCGCAACGCCAAAGCCGAAGGCCGCCCCGTAGTGGCGGTAGGCACTACGGTGGTGCGTACACTCGAAGCCGTGGCGAAGGAGTTTGGCGAGGTACGCGCAAGCGAAGGCGCCACGTCCATTTTTATCTACCCACCGTACGCATTCCGCGTGGTCGATGCCCTCTTCACTAATTTCCATCTGCCTCGCTCAACGCTGCTCGCCTTGGTGATGGCCTTTGCTGGCGAAGAAAACGTGCGCGCTGCATACGCCGAGGCCGTACGTGAACGTTATCGCTTTTTCAGCTATGGAGACGCCATGCTTTTGCGTCCCGCGGTGCT
The DNA here is from genome assembly GCA_016712745.1 of Sandaracinaceae bacterium. Lineage (GTDB taxonomy): Bacteria > Myxococcota_A > Polyangia > Polyangiales > JADJQN01 > JADJQN01. Next base: position 1,282,544 of record JADJQN010000001.1, on the reverse strand, counting down.
CTGATGGCTTTGCCGACAATCGGATTCTCGTACGAAGAGAAAGCGCGCGATGGCGACGCGCGCGCGGGTGTCTTCAAAACGCCACGCGCGGAGATTCTAACGCCCGCATTCATGCCGGTCGGCACACAAGGCAGCGTAAAATCGCAGACCCCGGCCGAGGTTGCCGCCACTGGCGCGCGCATGATCCTCGCCAACACCTACCATCTTTGGCTGAGGCCGACCGCCGAGCGTGTGCGCCACTTCGGAGGCATTCAGCGCTTTATGCGTTGGCCGCACGCCATGCTCACCGATAGCGGCGGCTATCAGGTCTTTTCACTCGCTGCGCTTCGCAAGATTGACGACGACGGCGTGAGTTTTCGATCGCACCTGGACGGGTCGGCGCATCGGCTCACGCCCGAAGAGAGCATGCGCGTGCAGGCTCTCTTAGGCGCTGATGTCGCCATGGTACTGGACGAGTGCCCCCCGGGAGGCGCCGAGCGCTCGGTCATCGAGAACGCAATGCGACGCACGACGGCGTGGGCGGCGCGTTGTCTCGCGACACCCGCGGGGGAAGGGCAGTCGCGTTTTGGCATTGTGCAAGGCGCGACGCATGTTGATCTGCGCTTGCGACACATCGAAGAGATTGCGGCGATGCCCTTCGATGGCATCGCGCTGGGCGGTTTTTCCGTCGGCGAGCCCATCCCCGAAATGTACCGCGCGCTCTCTGAAGTCGCGCCAAAGTTGCCCAAAGACAAGCCGCGCTACGTGATGGGTGTCGGCACTCCTTATGATCTTTTGCATGGCATTGGCGCAGGCGTAGATTTGTTCGATTGCGTTCTGCCGACGCGCAACGCGCGCAATGGTCAGGCGCTCACATGGCACGGGCGTGTGAATATGAAACAATCGCGCCATCGCGACGACGAGTCGGCGCTTGATCCGGACTGCGGATGCCCGGTCTGCAGTACGTACTCGCGCGGCTACTTGCGCCACATGTTTGTCGCCGCCGAAATGCTTGGGCCCCGTCTTTTGACCGAGCACAACCTGCACTTTTACGCTCAGCTCACGCAGCGCGCGCGGATCGCAATCCTCGAAGGGCGCTACGCGGATTTCGCGAAGGAATCCGCGTGCCGTATGCGCGACGGCGACGAAATCAAGACCGTCCCTGCGGCATAGCTTGACGCGCGCCGATGCCGCACGATACGAGCCTTCGCGCGCTTTTTATAGCGCGACTGGAGAATCGTATGGCGAAGATTGCTCGTGCACTCGTGTCGGTTTCAGACAAGCGCGGTCTCGTCGAATTCGCCAAGGCGCTGAACGCGTCGGGCGTCGAGCTTCTCTCGACCGGCGGTACGTCGAAGGCCTTGCGCGATGCCGGCATACCCGTTGTGGATGTCTCTACCTTTACGAACTCGCCCGAGGTGATGGACGGGCGCGTGAAGACCTTGCACCCGCGCGTGCATGGCGGCCTCTTGATGCGAGACAACGATTCGGATCGCAAGGATTTGAATGAGCTTGGTGGCAAGCCAATCGATTTGGTGATCGTGAATCTCTATCCCTTTGAAGCGACGGTTGTGCGCGGGGCGCCGTACGAGGAGGTGATCGAGAATATCGACATCGGCGGACCCTCTATGCTGCGCAGCGCGTCGAAGAACAGTGCACGTGTGACGGTGGTAGTCGACCCCGACGACTACGCGATGATCGCGATGACGCTCGCGGCAGGTGGTCCCGACCTCGCTACGCGCAAGAAGCTTGCCGCAAAAGCCTTCTCGCACACGGCTGCCTACGATGGCGCAATCGCGGCCTACCTCACCTCTTTCAGCGACGACGAGACGCGCACCGAGTTTCCCGGAACTCTCTCGCTGCAGTTCGAGCGCGCGTATCCCTTCCGCTACGGTGAAAACCCTCACCAGAAGGGCGCCTTCTACGTCGAGCGCAATGCGATGAAGGGCTCGCTTGCGAGCGCGCAGTCACTGGGAGCGGGCGGCAAAGAGCTCTCTTTCAATAATCTCGTCGACTGCGAAGCTGCACTTGATGCAGTGCGCGAGTATGAACGGCCGGCCGCAGTCGTCGTCAAGCACACTAACCCGTGCGGGGTCGCGGTAGCGGAGACACTGGTAGAGGCGTACCGCCGCGCCCGTGACGCCGATGCCCTGAGCGCATTCGGCGGCATCGTCGCGCTCAATCGCACGGTCGATCTCGCAACCGCCGAGCTGCTCAAAGAAACCTTTCTCGAATGCATCATCGCGCCAGCCTACGCGGAAGACGCGCTCGACCTTTTGCAGACGAAAAAGAATCTGCGCGTGCTCTCCACGGGCGCATGGCTCGAGCCCAGCCACAAAGAGTTAGTGTGGAAGCGGGTCGGCGGTGGCATCGCCGTGCAGGAGCGTGACGGCTCAGGACGCGGTGAGGTAACGGGTGGCAAAGTCGTCAGCAAGCGCGCGCCCACCCCAGAAGAAATGAAGTCGCTCGAATTCGCGTGGCGCGTTTGCAAACACGTCAAGTCGAACGCAATTGTGCTGGCGCGCGGAGAAACCACCGCCGGTGTGGGCGCAGGCCAGATGTCCCGTGTGGTCAGTGTCGAAATCGCCGTGAAGAAGGCGGGCGAGCTCGCCAAAGGAAGCGTGCTTGCTTCGGATGCATTCTTTCCGTTCCCAGACGGGGTTGAAGCAGCGGCCAAAGCCGGAATCACCGCGATTGCGCAGCCAGGTGGGTCGGTGAAAGACGCGGACGTGATTGCGGCCGCGGACGCAGCCGGGGTTGCCATGGTGCTTACGAACGTTCGACACTTTCGTCATTAAGCCATGCAGCGCATGAACGTGATGGTCGTTGGCAGTGGAGCGCGCGAGCATGCGCTCTGTTTCCGCATTGCGGAAAGCCCGCGGGCAGCTAGGGTCTATTGCGCGCCCGGCAACGCGGGCACATCGCTTCACGCGACGAATCTCAAAGTCGATGTAAACGATGCAGCGGCGATTGTTGCATTGGCTAAAGAGCACGCGATTGATTTCGTAGTTGTCGGACCGGAAGCCCCGTTGGTGGCCGGGGTCGTCGACAGACTTCGTGACGCGAACATCCTCGCGTTCGGTCCGAGCGAAGCCGCGGCCGAGCTCGAAGGATCGAAGGTCGCATCGAAGGAATTCATGGCCCGTCACGGCGTGCCGACGGCAGGTTTTGCCGTCTTCGCAGACGCAGACAAGGCGTGCGCTTACATCAAAAGCGCGGGTCGCCCCCTTGTTGTGAAGGCGGATGGCCTCGCCGCCGGCAAGGGCGTCGTTGTCGCGAAGGATGCAGCGGAAGCGCTCGACGCTGTCGACTCCATGATGCGCATGCGCGCGTTCGGCGACGCTGCGTTGCGTATCGTCATTGAGGAGACCTTGCGCGGCGAAGAGGTTAGCTATCACGTTGTGTCCGACGGCGAGCGCTTCGTCGCCCTAGCAGCGGCCCAAGATCACAAAAGGCTGCGAGACGGCGACCAGGGCCCAAACACCGGCGGGATGGGCGCGTATTCGCCGCCGCCGGTATTCACTCCTGAAGTCGAGGCCAAGGTTATTGCCCGGGTTATCGAGCCGACCCTGCGCGGAATGCGCGAGGAAGGGCGTCCTTTTCGAGGGGCACTTTTTTGCGGTTTGATGATCGAAAATGGCGAGCCCACCGTGCTCGAGTACAACGTGCGCTTCGGCGATCCCGAGTGCGAAGTGCTGATGGCGCGGTTTGATGGCGACGTCATGCCCCTGCTCGAAGGCTCAGCGCGCGGCGACTTGAGTAACGTTTCTATCGCGTGGCGAAGTGGGGCCGCGATGTGCGTGGTGCTTGCGGCGGGTGGCTATCCCTCATCCGTCGAGAAGGACGTACCGATTCATGGGCTGGCTGACGTGGCGAGCACGCCCGACGTGCGAGTTTTTCACGCCGGCACACGCGTCCAACGCGACGACGTTGTGACGGCGGGCGGACGCGTGCTGGGCGTGTGTGCCAGTGGCGCGACTCTCGATGCCGCCGCGAAGGCAGTCTACGGCGCGGTAGCGCGCATCTCGTTTGCGGGTATGCAATACCGCCGCGACATCGGCTGGCGCGCACGCAAATCGTAGAAAACGTTCGTCGATGCAACTGCGCGCGGCGTGATATAAAGCCGCCCATGGCTGAGATTGCTCCGTTTCGTGCGCTTCGATTTGCTCAGGACCCTTTGGATAAGGTGCTGGCGCCTCCCTATGACGTGATCGATGCAAAGCAGCGCGAGCTATTAGGCGACAAGTCGCCGCACAATATCGTTCATCTGGATCTCCCGGAGGGCGAGGGTGACGCACGCTACGAGAATGCGAAGCAACGACTCGCGTCGTGGATCGCCGAGGGCGTGCTCGCGCGCGACAGCAAACCTTCTTTCCTGCGCTACGAGCAGACCTTCGAGCCGCCTGAAGGTGGCGCACCGATTACGCGCAAAGGTTTCTTTGCGTTGGTGCGCGCGGAGCAGTACGACAAGCGCGTCGTCCTTCCGCACGAGCGCACTCTCAGCGGCCCGAAAGAAGATCGCTACAAGCTCTTTTGCGCCACGGCGACGGCGCTTTCGCCCGTCTTCCTTCTCTACGAAGACAAGGCCAACGTGGTTGCCGGTGCATTGCGCATTTCCGAGGCGGAAGAAGAAATCAAAACCGACGACGGCATCATCAGTCGCTTCGCGCGCGTCACCGATAAGGCCTCGATTGCTGCGATCGAGAAGGCGTTGTCAACCAGCTCACTCTTGATCGCCGACGGTCACCATCGCTACGAAACGACCCTTCGCTACGGGACTGCAATCGATGAAGAGCGCGCGAAAAAAGGTTTGCCGCCGGCCCCGGATGGCGCGCATCACTTCGTGCTCGCGTTCCTTGCCGATGCCAATGATCCGGGCCTCTTGGTTTTCCCAACTCACCGCGTCGTTTACGGGCTTGCTGCGGTGGACCGAGAGAAGTTCCTCGCCGACGTGAAATCACTCTTCGACATTCGCTACGTGACGGAAGAGCCGGGGCCGGGCCGGGATTCCAGTCAGCTCCTGCAGCTCGTTGCCGAGGCTGGCAAGTCGAGCCCGTCGTTCGCGGTCTACTTCAAGGACAAGTCGAAGGCGATTCTCTCGTTGCGCAAGGATGCGAACATCGACGCGCATCCAGCGCTCTCGAGAATCTCGCCCGCGTTGCGGCGCACCGATGTTGTGCTTTTACACACCGGCATCTTGGAATCGGTGCTTGGCATCACGCGTGAACAACAAGCGTCGCAAGCGCACCTGCGTTATTGGAAGCAGGGGGGCGCAACGCTCGCCGATGTGTCTAACGGAGACGGCCAAATCGCCTTCCTCATGAATGGCACTCCGGTCGCTGACGTGCGGCGCTCCTGCGAGGCGGGCGAAGTGATGCCTCAAAAGAGCACCTTTTTCTATCCGAAGGTCCCAACCGGCCTTGTTCTTCATCGGCTCGACCCGGAAGAAACCATTGAGTTTTGACATGGGAGCGCGAGCCAAGGTATTGATAGCAAGCTGTTCGGAGGACATTCATGGCGCTCATTGAGACCGAAGAAGCCGCGCGTCGTTTAGCCCGCGCCATCGCAAGCGATATCTCCCTCTATAACGAGGAGAAGATCGTTACGGGTCTCTCGAACGATGACCTCTTCGGTACGCTTTCAGAGGAAATCGAAGAAGGCCGCGCTCTCTTCAAGAGCCGCGTCGCCCCGTCCCTCTTCGATAAGAACTTCTATGACCGCGCCATCATCGACATTCTGATTCGCTCAAAGGGGCATCTGAAGTCGAAGATGTGGTGAGCGAGGAGGATTTTCTCCTCACCAACGAAGAGCCCCTGCCAAGCGAGGGGCCGTTCACGCTGGTTGTTCTGAAGACGGAAGAAGGCGAGCGGCTCGATAAGCTGCTGGCGTCGAGGTTGATTGCTGCGTCGCGTTCCACGCTTCGGCGATGGATCGACGAAGGCCAGGTCCTGGTCGACGGCCAACCAGCGCGCGCGAGCTCTCGTATGCGCGAAGGCATGCGCGTGCACGTGACGCCTATGGATCCGCCAACGACGGATGCCATTGCGCAGGACATTCCGCTCACCGTGCTTTTCGAGGACGAGTATCTGCTCGTTATTGATAAGCCCGCGGGGCTGGTCGTGCATCCGGCGCCGGGCCATCCGGATGGAACGCTGGTCAACGCCGTTTTGCATCACACGCGCATCGATCGCGACGTAGACGAAAAAGCGCAGCGGCCCGGCATCGTGCATCGCTTGGATCGCGACACGAGCGGCATCATGGTGGTCGCAAAGTCGCTGCGCGCGAAAGAGGGATTGGTGAAGCTCTTTCAGGCACATGATATCGAGCGAATGTATCTAGCGCTTGCCGTCGGCGCGTTGCCGGATGCGATCACCTTCGACACGATGCACGGGCGTCACCCCACCGATCGCAAACGCTTCAGCACCAAGGTCGTGAGCGGCAAGAAAGCGGTCACGCACATTCGCGTGCGCGAGCGCATCGGTGCCGTAACGTTCATTGAATGTCGGCTCGAGACGGGGCGGACGCACCAGATTCGCGCGCATCTCTCTGACCACGGCACGCCGATTCTCGGCGACACGTCGTATGGAAAGGCGCCGCGCGATCCCAAGCTGCGCGACATCGCATCACAGCTCGGCCGCCAAGCGCTGCACGCCGCAGTGCTTGGCTTCGTGCATCCGATCACGGCGGCGAAGCTGCGCTTTGAGACAGAGCCACCGCCGGATTTTCAGCGGGCGCTGGCTGAGCTGAGAGCGCTGATCTAGGGACCGAGTCCGTGTCCGTGTCCGAATCCGAGTCCGTGTCGGAGTCCGAGTCCGTGTCCGAGTCCGTGTCGGAGTCCGAATCCGAGTCCGTGTCGGAGTCCGAGTCCGAGTCCGAGTCCGTGTCCGAATCCGCCTCAGCGCAACAACTTCGCGAGCGTTGCACCATTCGCCAGTGAGTCGATGTTGGCCATGATGCAGAAGGTTGTCCTCGCTTTTGATTCGCGCACTGCTTTGGCGACGCGCTCGAGGGTCTCTTCGTCGTAGCGCGACCGATGACCGGCCGGGCCGGGCAAACGGTGGTAGACGAAATCCTTCGCTGCCTTGCCCGGACGCGAAAGGGGATTGGTTGCAACCATCGCGCCGCTACTGCTCACGACATCGACGGCTTCGTCGATGGAGAAGGCGGGCAAATCGAAAACCGCCGTCGGCAAGCCCTTGGGCAGCGCTTCGACGAAGGCCTTCAAGCGTGCCTTGTGCACAGCTGTAGGCGTGAAGTCGGGCTGCGCCACAAATACAATCGCATCGGCGTTGAGTGTCTTCGCGACCGCCGCAATCTCGATAAGGCGCGGTGCGTCTTTGCCTTTTTCGGCGAATCCAGTCTGGGCGATTTCCCGCGGCGCCAGAACCGAAAATGCATATCCCTTTGGTGCTTCGCGAAGCCATCGACGCACCGAGGCGTCGCCGGGCGTGGCGATCTCGGTGTCGGTGATCTCGACGCACGTGAAGAGAGGCCAATACCGTGTTGGCGGGCCTGCGAATCCGGAGCAGCCGATGTAGCGAGACGTGGTCATGGGTCTTGGTTGGCTTGTTCGATGGCGCGCGTCTGAGCCTCGATGCGGCCGAGGAGGTTGTGAGCCCTGGTGAGTGCGGATTCGTCGTGCGTGCGCGCGTATTCCATCGTGGCGTCGGCTTGCTCGACGCGAAGGCGGCAATACTGCCTATACTTCTCGCGTAATCCAAGTTCTTCCGGCGAGAGGTCCGAAAGGCCGTCGAGCAGCGCCGTCGCCCCTTCCCATTTCGCGCGCGCTTGCGTGAGTCGCGCGACCAGCTCAGCAGGCGTAATGCGCTGCGCCTCGAAGTCCGCCGCGGCAGGCTGAGCAAGGCTCACCGCTTCATTGTCGAGACGCTGCACCTGCTGCAACGCTCCGAGCAGATTGCCGTGCTTTGGGAGGGCAAACGTTCCGGCAAATAGCAGTGCGGCGCTCGCGAGCAAAACGAGGATCGCGCGCGGCACCCGTTTCCGCGCGCCGTCTTCAGTCATCGGCTGCGCAAGCGCGAAGCCCGCAATGGCGCCGATGACGAGGCCGCCCCCGTGGGCTGCGACGTCGATGCGCGGGACCAAGAAGCCAATGGCAATGTTGAGCACGACGATTTGCGCGACGTTTGCGCCCAGGCTGCGCAGAATGCTTTTGGGCATCGTGTTGCGATTGCGCGCGAGGTATCCGGCGAGCCCACCGAAGATGCCAAAGATAGCGCCCGATGCGCCTGCGCTTACGGTGTTGTTGTGTACGACGAGACTCACGACGCTACCGCCGAGGCCCGCCACAAGATAGAGAACCAAGAAAGGCACATTGCCGAAGAGCTGCTCGACGAAAACGCCTGACCGCCACATCGCGAACATGTTGAAGGCGATGTGCATCACGCCGATGTGCAAAAAGCACGCAGTGAAAAGCCGCCAGAGCTCGCCGTTCATCGTGAGCGGACCGTAGTTTGCGCCCCACGTGAGCAAGTCGTCGATCGACGGCGTGCTGAAATCAACGCCAGTGCCGACTTGCACCGCGAAAAGTGCAACGTTGATCGCAACGATAGTCGGCGTCACCCACGCGCGCTTCGTGAGGCGTCGCAAATCGCGGACAAATAGTGCCGGATCGCGTTCGCGAGGACGTGCCGCGAAACCGGGGCGCGGCTCTAGTCCGGATCCTCGATCTTCCAAAGGCCTCCCTCGCGCACGAACTGCACAGTGGCTTGTGCGTCGCCGTAGCGCATAGTCGCGCGGTCGCCGACTTCCTCAATGGGATTGCTCATCGCACTGCGCAGGCTGGTGAGCAAGCGCGTGATTTCTTCGCGACCATCGCCGCTCCAAGCAGCGCGCATCGCTTCCGGGCTCATCCCTTCACGGTCGGCGTTCGGTACGAAGCGAACTACGACGTCATAGCGCTCGCGCTCCATCGCGCGAATGAACGAGCGCAATGCCGCGCGCGGCGTGGACTGGTCGTAGAAGTCGACGACGTTCGTCGCCACTCGCCACTCGCCGCCGTCGTTGCGCAACTCGACTTCATTGCCATCGGCAAGCACGACGACTGCGACCTGCTCAGCTTCCCCCTCCGGTTGCATGAGGGCGTCCACCGCGGCGCGCGCCTCGGCGGGATTGTCGGAAAGGTGGCGCTGGAATTCGTCGAGCGTGACTCGTCGCCGATACGAGCTCGACATCAACGCGTACGCGCCCGCGTAGTCTCCGGAGGACAAAGAGGCCGCAAAAGCCTGCACTACGCGCTCGGGCGATCGTGCCTGCGCCCCGCCGCATCCGTAGATATGAGCGAAGAGCCCCGCGACCAGAGCGAACTCCATGAAAATGCGGCCGTTGCGCACACTGTCTTCTATCAAAGTTGGGAGCCCTTTGATAGCATGCCCAGCCGTGAGCGATCTGAAAGGACCTTCGTCCGTTGGGCTAGATGCGCGTCTCCTGCGCTTCCGCTCTCGAGCGGGCAACGAGAACGCAACGCTTCTTGCGGAAGACTTAGTGCGCGCGGGCCGCGCCACCGAGGCCGTCGAGGTTGCATCGACTGCGCTTCTGGCTTCGCCAGATGATGCACGGCTACTTTTCATTGAAGGCAAGGCCTGGTTGCATGAGGGCCAGTTCGAAAAGGCGCAGGCTTCGTTGATCAACGCCGCGCGTGTGTCGCCGCGCAACAAAGAAGTGTTTCGCTCGCTTGGCGAGGTCCTACTAAAGCGGGGCGATCCCGCGCGGGCGGTTAAAGTTCTCGAGCGTGCTTCAGCCCTCGATCCGAATGACTTGGCGATTCGGTTGTTGCAGGAGCGTGCGGCGCGCCTCGCGCGCATCGCGGACGGGTCCGAGAAGGACGACTTTAGTGAAGAGTCAGCTCCAGGCACCGGCTCGCGCTCGGTGTTCGACGATAAAAACTTCGACGCGCACACCGAAGAGGAGACCGTGGTTCGTGCGGAATCGTCGATCGCGGACCCGAGCTCGCGTATCAAAACCGCCGCGCCGACTGCCGGCAGAGCTCCCGTGCCGAGCTCGAACGACGACGACGAAGGCCCGACCTCGATGTCGCAGGACTCAAGCATCATCGCCCAGGCAATGGCGGCGCGAGATGCCGGTTTTCCGACGACAGCGTCCGGTTCGTTGGTAAGCCCGCTAAAGACCGCAGCCGACTGGGATGACAGCGCCGACGTGGCGACCGTAGCGCGCGAGCTTCCAGGTTGGAACGATAGCGACGACGCATCGACCGCCGCGGGAAAGCCAGACGAAAAGCTTCTGCAGAAATCGGCTGAGCACTTGCTGCCCGATGCCAGAGCAGCAGCGAAACCGCCCGCGTCTTCACTTCCCAAAGTGCCTGCCGGGCCTCCCGCGCCTCCCGTCAGACCGTTGCCTGGCGCGCCGCCGGCGCGTCCGATGCCGCCACTTCCGCCACCACCACCGCCTACAGCACCCAAGCTCTCGACGTCTTTGCCCAAACCGCCCGCTCCGCGTGCGCAAGCGATTCCGCCCACTGCCACGGGCAAGAGCACATTGCCTTTCGATCCCACGGTAGCTCCAGCGCAGAAGCCCATGTTTCCAACCTCGGCGAGCGCGCCCGTTACACAGCCGATGCAAGAGTCCGCTCCGAGCATTATACTCGATGATCTGCTTCCGCAAGACGACTCCGACGGCCCCACCTCGATCAGCATTGGTCTCGATCTGATACAGCGCAGTGCGCAAGAAGACACTGTCGATGTGTCGATCGACGATGAGGACGCAGGCTTCGCTCCGCTCGGCGATCAGCCGACGGCCGCGATTTCGGCCCCGCAACCCGACGTAGGGGTTGGCTCGCGCGTGGGACAGGAAGAAGACGTCCACGCGATCCTACGCATGCTCGAACAGTCGAAGATTTTCGAGCCCCCGACGAAAGGCGCTGAGGCTGTTTGGGCGCGCCGCGGCGATGCGCCAAAGAGCGGCAACCGCATCGGGCGCACCCTCATGGTGGTCTGGGGCGTCGCTGTCGTGCTCGCCGGCGGCGGGTATTTCGGTTGGCGCTACTACGTTGAGAAGCGTCATCAAGAGGCGCACCGCTTGGTGCAGCAGTCGCGTCGTGAAGCGCAGCTCGGTGATCACGCGGCGCTGGTCGACGCCGAACGTCACTTGCGTTTCGCGCGCGATTTGAATCCGCACGATGCCGACGTGCCGACCTTACTACTCTTCGTGCAAGCTCAGCGCGCGCTTGAAGAAGGTTCGTTTGACGCGGGCTATTTGGCACCAACCGTCAACGTAGCGCAGCGCTCACACGCGGATGCGGCGTATATTGCGGTCGCGCAAGCAGTGCTCAAAGCAGCAGAGACAGATACGCAGGGAGCACGTGAAGCGCTCGCCACCGCACTTCGCACACGCGGAAACGATGCGTTCATTCTTTACCTCGCAGGTCGCCTCGAGCAGCGTCTGGGTGACGCGACCGCGACGGAACATTTGGCGGCCGCAGTGCAACGCGATCCGGCACTTATCGCGGCGTCCATTGCACTTGCCGAGACCAAGTCCGACGACGGGCAGCGTGAGGAAGCGCTCGCGTTGATCGATGCTGCACTTCGTCGAACGTCGAATCACTTGCGCGCGAAGCTCTGGCGCGGCTTTCTCTCAGCCGATGACGTCGACCCGCAAACCGGCCTCACGGAAGTGGCGCAGCTCGCGGCGCGCTTGAGTGTCGGCGCGCCGACCGATCAGGTGCTTGTCGATCTGACACGCGCGCGCCTGCTCAGACGCAAAGGCGAGAACGGTCCGGCGGGCGAAGCCGTTGACCATGCGATGCAGGCGGGGGCCAGCGAGCCGCGCCTACTTGCGCTCGTAGCGGCCGAAGCGCGCGGGGCCGGGCGCTTGGATCGCGCGCAACAGGCCGCGATGCAGGCCGTGCAGAGCTCGCCGAGCAACGGCGACTTCCGCAAGATGCTCGCGCAGATCCAAGTTGAGCGTCGTGACGGCGTAAGCGCGCTTGCGACAATGCACGGCCTTTCGACGCAAGATCCGGACGTGCTGATTTTGAGCGCGCGCGCTGCGCTGCTCGTTGGCACGGCTGAGTCGTTGCAGGCAGCGGCCACTGCCTTAGACCAGTTTGTCACTGAGCATCCCGACGCGGCCACCGAAGCTAAAGCGCTGCGCATTCGCGCAAAGATTCGTCTCGGCGACGTGACGCTACTTGCTGTCGCGCGCGAGCTGCTTCGCGATGCTCCGGGCGACCCGACCGTAACGCTTGCGCTTGCCGATGCCGCACTCGCAGTTGGAGATGCGCGAACTGCGACCGAGACTCTCACCGCGCTGGCTACAGCGGAGCCGAACGAGCCGGACGTCTTCTATCTGCTCGGTCGGGCGCGCAAGCTTGCTGGCGATGCGGCGGGCGCCGAGCAGAACCTGCAGCGAGCGATACAGCTGTCGCCGTTGCACAACGAAGCGCTGATGACTCTCGCGACTCTCTACATGGAGATGGGGCGTTATGAAGACGCCGACCACGCCTACCAAGACCTCTCGCATCGCGTCGGCGTGAGCAACGGAGCGCAGGCGTCGACGTTGGGTCGTACGGGCCGCGTCGAGGCATTGGTAGGCCTCGGCCGTCTGCCCGACGCTGCGGTTCAACTTGAAGGTGTGCGCGGTGACGATCGCACTTTGCCAACCGTGCGCCTTGCTGCGGCACGCCTTGCACTTGCGCAAGGTCACGCCGGCGAAGCCGTGACTCAACTGCGCTCGCTCACCGAAGACCCTGCGACCAAGAACGCAGAGACTCTTGCGCTGTACGGTGACGCGCTCTTCGCGGCCAATCAGATCGACGTCGCAACACAGATGTACGATGCGGCCCTCCTCATCGACGCGAGCCTTCCCGAGGCACTCCTGGGCCGCGCACGAGTCTCGATTCGCGCTGAGCGTGACGAGGATGCGCTTGCATACGTGTCGCGCATTCAAGCGGCGCTACCGACGCACATGCGGCCCCCTTCGGTGCGCGCCACGACGTTGTACCTGCTCGGCCGCGCCAAGCTCTTCGAGCGCCGCGCACGCTTCCGCGACGCAGCTCGCTCAGCCGCACGCGACGCATTGCGCGAGGCAACCTCTCTCGCTGGCGCGCCGCCCGATGCGTTTTTCTGGTACGGCGAGGCGCTCAGCGATACGGATGCCGCAGCTGCGCGCGCCGCGTACACGCACTACCTCGAGCTTGCGCCCCAAGGCGAGTTCGCGTCGCGTGCCCGGCGCGCATTAGGCGCGACGAGGTAGGCGGGGGGGGGCAGGTTCGGATTCGGATTCGGATTCGGACACGAATGGGAAAATGGGGACGTTCCCCTTTTCCCGTTTCTCGGACACGGATTCGGACACGGACTCGGATTCGGACACGGACACGGATTCGGATTCGGATTCGGACACGGATTCGGATTCGGATTCGGACACGGACACGGACACGGACACGGATTCGGATTCGGACTCGGACACGGATTCGGACACGGACTCGGACTCGGACACGGACTCAGACTCGGACACGGACACGGACACGGACACGGATTCGGATACCGCCTACTTCGGATGAAGTAACCGGTAGAGCATCGCCGCAACGCGGTCGAGCTCGGCTTCGACGCGCGTCGTAGCCGGCGTGTAGTTCCAGATGCGAGCCATCCGCAGCGCGGCGCGTACTTCGTGAAGAGAGCCCGTCGCGATGCTGAAGTGTCGCCTGCGATTCCCATCACGCACTCCGCTGCCTTCGGCGAGATTGAGGGCGACGCTCGTCGCTGCGCGCTGAAGTTGGTCTGCAAGATTTCGATCGAAGTGTTTGATATCGCGAACAACCGGTACAAGTTGCTCAGCGACGGAGTACATGATTTCGAGAGTGAGAAAAGGAGCTACCGTTTCGCGTGTGGTCATGCCCTCCCCCCCAGTGAAAGGGTCATGCCAGCTCAGCACGCATTGAGCACAGAGCGAATGCTGGCGTGAGCCTTTCACCTCCCGGGCCTGACCACACGCGAAACGGCAGAACCGCGCCCCGACTCAGACACGGACACGGACTCCGACTCGGACACGGACACGGACACGGACACGGACACGGACACGGACACGGACACGGTCTCAGACTCAGACACGGACTCCGACTCAGACACGGACTCCGACTCGGACACGGACACGGACACGGACACGGTCTCAGACACGGACACGGACACGGACACGGACTCGGACACGGACACCGACTCCGATACTGCCCTCCGACTCGCCTACCGCAGCCTAGGAGAATCCCTGCGTAGCCTCTAGTCCATCGTTGTGACGCGGGGCGTAGGTCACGTCGATCTCAAACTCCGTAGTCGCGGGCAATGGGGGGAAAGTCCACGTGCGGATGACCTGCTCTGCGCAGCCCGTTGCTTCCGCCGCGTCCGGGGGCGCATTCATGGCATGCACTTCCATAACGGCGCCACTCGCAACGACGATGTGGAATGTCGTTTCTCCGTGCAGTGAGTGGTCAAACGCAAGTCCGCGCTCGTAGCAGAACGTCACTTCGTGAAAGTGTTGCACGACGAGTCGCTGCATCAAATCAGTCGGCAGTGGACCACTCAGCATTCGCGTGACTTGTTCGATTTGAATTGTCAGACCGGGCGGAAGTGGTGGCGCGATCCGCGGGGGCGTGTGCACGGATGGCGGCGTTGGATCCCCATCGTCCACTTTCGACGGCGATCGACTTGGCGCGACGGAATCGGGTGCCGGCACCGCTTGGCGCGGCGGCGGGTTGCAAGCGACTAGGGCCAAAGCTACCAAAGGGATAACGCAGCGCATGCCGGCAGACTACCTGCTTGCTCGCGAGGCTTCTAGCGAATCGCACGCGCATGATATCGTCGCTGCGATGCGTCTGAATTCAGCACTGCTCCCGTGGTTGGCAATGTGCATTTGCATGGTGTGGGGCTGCGGACGCTTCGGCTTCGAGGAGCTGCCAATCGCGCCCGATGCGGCTGTGTCACTGGATGCATCGGAAGAATCCGACGCCGCGACGGAAGCAGGTATCGACGCGGGGCTCGATGCGGCGGTAGTGGCGGACGGGCCACTCGACGCCGAATCGCCGGACGCAGCCGACTCGGGAGTCGCACCGGCCGTCGCGGTGACGCCCACGTCCGGCTTGGTCACCACAGAAGCCGGCGGCTCTGCGACGATTAGTCTCTCGCTTACGACTGCGCCCACTTCGAACGTGACTGTTTCCGTAGTGAGCAGCGCGCTCGACGAAGCGACCGCGCTGCCAGCGACCGTCACCTTCACGCCCTTGGACTGGGCTGCATCGCATGTCGTCACCGTGACGGGAGTCGACGATGCGATGGTCGACGGCGACCAACCTTTCACGGTGCAGACGTCCGATTGTGTAAGCCTCGACACTGCATACTCCGGATTGACGGTCGCGGACGCCATGGGCGTGAACATTGACGACGAAAGCGCAGGTGTGGTTCTCAGTCGCACGACCGGCCTAAGCACGACGGAGAACGGCGGAACGGCGACATTCTCCGTGGCGCTACGCTCCGCCCCGTCCGCGAGCGTCGTAGTCACGCTGTCGAGCAGTGATGAGACGGAAGTTCTCGTTGCGCCCACGCCGATAACGTTTACGACTCTCGACTGGGCCGCTCCGCAGATGATCACGGCGACCGGAGTCGACGATGCGATCGCGGACGGCGACCAGCCCTTCGCAATCAACCTTTCGGCAGCAAGTACCGACACAGACTACTCGGGTATCGCGATCGATGAAGTAACTGGCCTGAATATTGATGACGAGACCCCAGGAATTGTCGTGACGCCAAGCAGTGGGCTTACGACGAGCGAGTCCGGCGCGAGTACGAGTTTCACTGTGGTTCTGCAGTCGCAACCAACCGCGAGCGTGATGGTGCCCCTCGACAATAGTGATAGCGGAGAGGGTGCGCTGTCCGATGCCGTCGTGACGTTCACGACCGACAACTGGAACGTGCCGCAATCGGTGACTGTGACGGGCCAGGATGATTTGGTTGCAGACGGCGATCAGATGTACACGATTGGTGTTGGCCCGGCTCTAAGCACGGACCCTCGCTACGCGGGACTGAGCGGCGACGCTGTGGACCTCACAAATCTGGATAACGAAGGCGCAGGCTTCACGCTCAGTTCACTCGCCGGCCTCACGACGACGGAGGCGGGCGGCAATGCCTCGTTTACGATCGTTCTCGACCGCGCGCCCATCGCATCTGTGCTCTTCACGATCAGTAGTACTGACACCACGGAAGGCACGGTCACTCCATCCTCCATGAGCTTCACGCCCGGCAACTGGAACGTTCCACAGACGGTCGTTGTGAGCGCAGTAGACGATCCAGTCGCGGATGGCGATCAACCCTACAATGTTCAAGTCCACCTCGCGGCGTCCGGCGATTCGGGCTACGCGGGCCTTGCTGACCAGTTCGTCGCGGTAACGAATATCGACGATGACACGGCGGATATCATCGTAACGCCAACTGCGGGACTAACCACGACAGAAACGGGCGGCACCGCCGTCTTCACCGTAGTGCTTACTGCTCAGCCGTCGGCCAACGTGACGATCAATCTGGTGTCGTCGGTGCCGACTGAGGGTATGGCTGCGCCCGCTAGCCTGCTCTTCACCAGCGCAACCTGGAACGTCCCGCGCACCGTCACAGTCACGGGCGCCGATGACCTCGTGGCGGACGGCGCGCGCGCCTACACGATCATAACGTCCGTCGTCACGGCGGACCCTTCGTACAGCGGTATCAATCCGGCGGACGTGTCCGTCACAAACACAGACAACGACGCAGTCGGCGTCACCGTGTCGCCCACTGCCGGCCTGACCACAAGCGAGTCTGGAACGAGCGCGGCATTTTTTCTGCATCTGAACTCGCAACCCAGCGCGGACGTGACGATCACTTTTACGAGCGACGATTTGTCCGAAGGCACGGTTTCGCCGGCGTCGGTCACGTTCTCGACCGCGAACTGGAACGTTGCGCGCGTGGTCACGATTGTGGGTGTCAATGACGCGATAGTCGACGGCTCCGTTGCGTTTAACATCGTCACCGGGGCAGCGTCGAGCGCCGATATGGCGTACAGCGGCTTTGCCGTCGCGGACGTCACGGTGGTCAACACAGACAACGACTCCAACGCCGTCGTAGTCACGCCGACGAGCGGACTTGTAACAACTGAGGGGCTCGGCACCGCGACTTTCTCAATCGTGTTGAGCTCGATGCCCAGTACGGATGTGACCATCTCCGTATCAAGCAGCGATCTCACCGAAGGCACCGTGTCCCCTGCGACGGTGACGTTGACGTCGAGTGACTGGAATAGTCCCCACGTCGTGACAGTCACGGGTGTGAACGATATTTTGCTCGATGGTTCCGTCGCCTACACCATCGTCACGGGTGCTTCGATGAGCGCAGACGGCGCATACAACGGACTCGTTGTTGCGGATGTGTTCGTGACGAATACCGACAACGAAGTGGCCGGCATCAGTGTTTCGCCAGTGGGCGGCCTTGTGACGAGCGAAGGGGGCGCGACCGCGGCTTTCAACATCGTTCTCACATCTCCACCGACAGCCGACGTCACCGTGCCGTTGTATAGCAGCGACGAGAGCGAAGGCGTGCCAAACGTCACGTCGTTGACGTTCACGTCGATGAACTGGAACGCGCAGCAGACCGTTACAATCACTGGTCGCGACGACGCGATTATCGACGGCACAGTGCCGTATACCATCGTGTTGTCGGCCGCCACGAGCACGGACCCTTCGTATACCGGGCGCGACGCATTAGACGTTGCCGTCAGCAATACGGATAACGAGGGCGTGGCCGGAGTTGTCATCGTGCCGAGTGGACCACGCGTCACGACGGAGAATCGCTCGGTCCAAACGTTCACATTGCGTTTGAATAGCAACAACACATCGGCCGTGACGGTCAATCTTACGAGTACGGACACAACCGAAGGTGTGGTGTCGCCGTCGTCCATCCTGTTCGGGACGCCGGGGTCGTACCTGCAAGCCGTCCCGTTCACCGTGACGGGCGTCGACGATCTGATCATCGACGGAGATCGACCGTACTCAATCAACGTCTCCGTAGTGAGCGCCGACTCCAACTACAACGGCCTAAGCGTTACTCCTTTGTCGCTAACGAATACCGACAACGACGTCGCGCCAGTGATTACATCGCCGGGGGCGGGCCTAGTTGTGACTGAAGGCGGCACGACCGCGACTGCACAGCTTGTGCTTTCCCGCGCACCGAGCGCGAACGTCACCATCGGTCTTGCTAGCAGCGATACCGGCGAGGCGACCATCGCGCCGGCGAGCATGGTTTTCACCACGGCAAACTGGGCGACGCCGCAGCTTGCGACGCTGACGGGCGTGGCCGACGGAACCCTCGATGGTGACCAGGCCGTATCGATAGTCACCGCCCCCGCCGTGAGCGGCGACGTCACGTTCAGCGGCTCGGACGCGCTCGATATCGGCGCGACCGTCATCGACGTTCAGTCGCAGCGTTGCGTGAGCTGCACGACTGCGCTTTACACGCCCATCGCCGCTGACCGACAGTCCGTGCGTGATGGTGTGTCCCTTGACGGACGCTACGCGCTCTTTACAACAACTACTGCGGTCCTACCCGCCGACACGAACGGCGGGGTAAGCGATGTCTATCTTCGAGACCGTCAAACCAACACCCTGGAACTGATCAGTGTCAGTAGTGCGGGCGTTGTTGGAAACGGGCCCTCGTCGCGCAACTGGATGAGCTCCGACGGCCGCTTCATTGCGTTTGAGAGCGGCGCGGCCAACCTAGTAGCCTCCGACACGAACGGTGCAAACGACATCTTCCTCCGCGATCGCATGGCGGGAACGACACGACGCGTGAGCTTGTCTGATACCGGAGCCGAGCTCGGCGCGTCGTTCATTTTCGCTGCTGTTTCAGACGATGGCCGCTACGTGGCGTTTTTGAGCCTTGCCCCCGCAGTAAGCGGGGACACCAACAGTGCCTACGACGTATTCGTCCGCGATATGACTCTCAACACCACCACGCGCGCTTCCGTCACGAACACCGGCGCCCAGTTCACGCTGAATTCGGTGCGCTTCGATATGTCCGCGGACGGCCGCTACGTCGTTTTCGGATGCTTTGGAATCTACGTGCGCGACCTGCTGATGGGCACCACAACCACCGTCGCGAGCTACGGCGACATGCCGGCAATCTCGCGCGACGGTCGCTATATCGTGTACTCGTCGACCTCAACCACGTTCGTTCCAAACGACATCAATGGAGTCGAAGACATTTTTCTCTATGACAGCAACACGATGATTACTTCCCGGGTCAGCGTCGGGTTAGGCGGCACCAACGCCAACGCGGAGTCGCGTCAACCGACGGTGTCTGACGATGGCAATCGCATCGCCTTTCGATCGCTTGCGTCAAACCTTGTCGCGGACGACACGAATGAAATACCTGACGCGTTCGTCTACGACCGCTCGCTAGGCCAGACTTTCCTCGTCACGCGCAGTCCAACGGGTGTGCCGCAAGACGCGGCAGACGCGATACACTACGGTCTTGAAGCGCCGTCGATTTCGGGCGACGGGCACTGGGTCCTCTACGCAACCTATGCCACGAACATCATGTACAGCGTTTGGGATCCCGATCGCCAGCAGACGAGCTACCTGCTCTACGTCCCGTAGCGAGCACGCCTAGCTCGCGGGATCCGGCTCTGCGAGCAGCAGCACTCCGCTCGCCGGAGCTTCGATTGCGAAGGAGCTCGCCGAGTGGCGATACGAGCCTCCTGAACCCGGGCGTATTTCTTTGCGTGCGATTCCAATTACAGCGATGCGGTCGCCGGCGCGTAAAGTTTGCTTCTCGATGCTTAGCTGACCGACCGTTCCCGCGGTGAAGCGCGTGATTGCAGTGTTGAGGATGAGTTGGTCGTCGGGCGCGCGCGATTTGCTTTCGCTTGGGTCGCCGCGATGCAGATCGATGGGCTCGTGCTGAAGGTGCGGTTCGACACGCGTCACGTCGATGCGCACTTGTTCATCGCCAACCGTCAGAAAGAATGGCTGCACAAAGGTTGCCTTGATTGCCTCCTCAAGGCTCGCCGAGGCGACTTTGTATTTCGCCAGTTCGTGCGGCAGCACCTGTCGAAAATCTCTGCGTCCCCTACCTGTGTCGACCATTGCAAAGACGGGACGCTTGAGACGCCGCAGCTCGGCTGCAGGATATTCGACACGCGCCGTCCCTTCCGCATGGAGCAGCACACGTGCTGGTTCACTCTCCACAAATGGTTCGGCTTTGGAATCGATGTTCACAACGCCCACGGCCTTGACGAGCTGGCCTTCCTTCCAATCGGCGAGCGGCGTTTCCCGCGTTGAGGCAAGCCGTCGCTTCGCCCGGCTAAACGGGCTTCCAAGTGCGTGTCCGTAGAGGACGAGCGCCAGCAACGCGGCGGCGGCAGGGAGGATGAGCGAGAGAGCGTGCGAGGGCTGCGTGAGTAGTCGCAGAGCGTAGACGGCGGTCGCGATCGCAAAGAGATAAAGGTGATAGTAGAGGCGAGCGGGGCGACGCATGCCGCGCGCGCGGGTGATCGGGTCGACTGCAGCGACGCCCCCTCCAATGCCTACTGTGACAGCAAGAGACCATCCCATCGCGGCCGCAAAACCGTGTTCGGCTGCGACCGAGGCGAAGAGCGCAAGCGGCATCACGCCGAAGGCCAGAAGCGCCGGGAGGTGTTGACGAAATCCCGCCGCCGAATGGCTTCGCCGCAGCTCCGCGCGAATCGCTGCGTACGCGAGAATTGTCACTCCAATGACGAAGGGGACGACCACTAGCGCAGCGTACGAGAAAGCGATTCCAAATACGAAGGCCGAAGCTACACTGGGCAAAGGAGACGCGAACGATGAAAGCCTATGAGCTCCATCCCAAAGAAGGTTTCGATGCGCTCACGCTCGTTGAAAAGCCCCAGCCGCCGCTCGGAGAGTTCGACGTGCGCGTGCGCGTACGAGCCACCGCGTTGAACTATCGAGATCTGGTCATGGTCAAGGGTGCGCACAAGCGAAAGTCGCCCGTCATTCCTGTGTCGGACGGCGCAGGCGAGGTCATCGAGGCTGGCCCAAAGGTCACGCGCCATAAACTGGGCGACCGCGTCGCCGCAGCGTTCTTCCCAACGTGGGTGGACGGTGAGCTATCCGATGCGCATCACGCACTCTCACTCGGTAGCGGACAGAACGGCATGCTCGCGCAGCAGGTCGTACTTCACGAGTCAGCGTGGGTACGCGTGCCAGCTCATCTTTCGTACGAAGAGGCGGCAACTCTGCCGTGCGCGGGAGTGACGGCGTACAACGCGCTTTTCGAGGCCGTGCACCTGCGCGCCGGTGACACCGTGCTCGTTCAAGGGACCGGTGGCGTTTCGATTTTTGGTCTGCAGCTGGCGAAGGCCGCCGGGGCCCGCGTAGTGCTCACCTCGTCGAGCGCCGAGAAACGCGAGCGAGCGTTGGCGATGGGGGCCGATCACGTCATCGACTACAAGGCGGACCTGAAGTGGGGCGATTCAGCGCGCATCTGGACCCAAGGTCGAGGCGTAGACATCGCCATAGACGTTGGAGGTCCGGGCACTTTCGATCAGTCGGTAGCGTCGCTGCGTTACGGAGGCACCATGAGCATTCTCGGCGTGCTTACCGGCACCAAAGGCGAGGTAAATACGTACGGTGTATTCCACAAAGCGCTGCGCATCGCTGGGATCTACGTCGGCTCCGTAACGATGTTCGAGTCGTTCGCGCGTGCGGTCGATGCGACAAAGCTCAAGCCCATCGTTGATCGCACCTTCTCGTTTGACGAGGCAAAGCTTGCCTACGCCTATCTAGCGAGTGGAGCGCATTTCGGTAAAGTTGTTATCACCGTCGACTGATCTCCCGCGCGGGGAAGCTACGGATGGTTGTCGCGAAGTTCGGTGATGTTGAGCCGGGCGCGCGCCTGCACTTCGGATTCGTAACTGCCGACCCAAATAGCGTAGGCGCCGGGTTGCGCGTTGTCCAAGTCGACGCTCGGGTTACGCCCGTTGAATGAGTCGTCGTTGCAGAGCCATGAACCGTCCGGCCGGCGGATGACGAGGGTTGTGTCTGCGTTGTCGCGCGCTTCGTTGACGTAAACGCGCAGCTGGGGGCTTTCTCCCGTCAAGTTCATAACGAAGTCGGGCTGCAACGTGACATAGCCAGTGCAGCCGCTGCCAAGGTTCAAATCTCGCACGCGGGTGGCGCCACCCGACGTGATGCGAATTCGCAACGGGTCATTGCGGAAGCCGGGAACGAATCGACGGGAGCCGAAGTTAGGCTCAGCTGTGGGCCGCATCGGATTGTTGGCCGCGGGCGCTGGCGTGACGGGTGCTGATGGAGTCGCGGTGCTGCCCGCTGGATGAATGCTGGGAATCTGCGTGACCGCGAAGGTGCCGTTGACGCGTTCGCCGTTGCGATAGCTGCCGACCCACACGTTGTAGACACCGGGCATCGCGTTGACGAGATCGACGCCGGGATTCATCCCGTAGGTGTCGTCGGCACATGCCCAAGTTCCGTCCGCACGATTCACAATCAACGTCGTGTCGGCCTGGCCTGCGTCCACGAAGATGCGCAAGAAGCGCGAAGGTCCAGTGAGCGTGAACTGAAAGTCTGGCGCCTGGGCAGTGTAGCCCACGCACCCTTGCCCTAGGTGTAACGATGCAACGTCCACGGTGCCACCGGTTACGACGGGGACCGAAATCGGATCGGGACTGAAGCCTGGTGATATGGGCCGCGTTCCATAGTTCGGTCGTCCGCGCGGATTCAATCCCTGCGCTTGCACGTTCACTGCCGTGCCGACTATCGCGAACGCCACCGCGCATGAAAGTGCAAAGCCGATGCGCATGAACTTGCCCCCTTACCCTTAAAGGAAAACGCCCCGCTGGCGTAAGCCATCGGGGCGCAGTCTAGAACGAAGCACTCTTTCGAGTTTTTGCCTCGTTATGGATGGTTGCTCTCGAGCTCGGTCACATGAAGGACCGAGCGCGCCTGCACACCGCTCTGATAGCTGCCGACCCAAATGTCGATTTGGCCTGCGCCAAGGTTGCGTAGGTCGACGCTTGGATTGGTGCCGCCGTAGGAGTCGTCGTTGCAAATCCATTGGCCGTTCGAGCCATTGATTACGAGCGTCACGTCCCCTGCAGTGCTCGTGGCGTAGACGCGCAGGAAGCTATCGGCTGCAGTGAGGTTGATGCGGAAGTCGGGCTGACGCGTGAGATAGCCAACGCAACCTGCGCCGAGGCCTGCGGTCGCTGCATTGATGCTCCCACCGGAAGTGACGTTCACGTTCATTGGATCGGGCGTGAAGCCGGGCGTGATGTTGCGCGTGCCGAAGTTCGGGTTCGCGCGCGGGTCGAGAGCGCTGGCGCCGCCCGAGTTGCTGCCGCTACCGGTGCTCGGGGGCGCGACGCTTCCGCCGCCGGGCTGGATGCTGCGAAGCTCAGTGATCTTGAGCGCTCCGCGGATCTGCTCGCCCGAACGATAGCTGCCAATCCAAACGTCGTACTGGCCCCGAGGCGCGTTGGTGAGATCGATCCCAGGATTGGTTCCGTAGGTGTCGTCCGCGCAATGCCATTGGTTGGATGCATCGTTGATGATGAGCGTGGTGTCGCCCGCTGCTTCGACGAAGATGCGAAGGAACTGCGAGGTGCCCGAGAGGTTGAAGCGGAAGTCGGGAGCCGCCGTTGCGTAACCGGTGCAACCCGCGCCGAGGTTCATGCCTGCAACGTTGAGACTGCCGCCGGAGGTGACGTTCACTGCGATCGGGTCGGGGGTGAAGCCCGGCGCAATCGCGCGCGTTCCAAAGTTCGGCGTGCCGCTTGTGTTCAATCGCTGTGCTTCTACCGTCGTCGACATTCCGCAGACCGCCGCAATGGCGGCGATTCCAGTGATCATCCATGTACGCATGTTTTAGTCCTCCAACCCGTCAGTTATTGACCCACGCGGGTGCAATACGACGGAGTCCGTCCCGCCCGCATTCACGCAGAGCGCGCATAGCGTTGTCAAAGGATATCCGCTTGGCTATGTGCGCCTTCTCTCACCCGAAGATGCCCTTTGCTCACGCAGATCTGGCGTGTGTCGCTGTGGGTGTTTGAGCGCTTGATCGCCCTTCCGAACCCCCCTAAAGTCGGGCCGCCATGCACCTTTCGTTAAACGAAGAACAGACGATGATTCAGCAAGCCGCGCGTGATTTTGCAACGCGCGAGGTGATGCCCCTCGCTCGCGAGCTCGACTTGTCGTCACGCTGGCCGACCGAGCTCGTGAAACGGCTGGGCGAGCTCGGGTTGATGGGCGTGGCAATCCCGAGCGAGCTTGGTGGGGCGGGCGCCGACAACGTGAGCTACGCGCTTGCGATCGAAGAGGTCAGCCGCGCATGTGCTTCGACCGGCGTGATCATGTCGGTCAATAACTCGCTCGTGTGCGATCCGATCTACAAGTTTGGCAACGATGCGCAGAAGAAGGAATTCCTCACGCCCCTTGCCAGTGGAAAGAAGCTCGGCTGTTTCGGCCTCACCGAGCCAGCCAGCGGCAGCGACGCGAGCCATATGGAGACCGTCGCCGAGAAGAGTGGCGACCACTATGTGCTGAACGGCTCAAAGAACTGGATCACCAACGGGCCGCATGCCGACCTGGTCGTAGTTTTTGTCGCGACTTCGAAAACGCTCGGTAGCAAGGGCGTGAGCGCGTTCATTGTTCCGAAGGGCACTCCAGGCTTCACTCCGCAGAAGCCCGACCACAAGCTCGGTATTCACGCGGCCCAGTCGTGCACCATCTACTTCGAGAACTGTAAAGTTCCGGTGTCGGCGCGCCTCGGTGAAGAAGGTGAGGGCTTCAAGATCGCGATGAACACGCTCGACGGTGGCCGCATCGGCATCGCTGCGCAAGCGATCGGTATCGCGCGTTCGGCCTACGAAGAAGCGCTTGCCTATGCGAAGGAGCGCAAGTCGTTTGGCTCGCCCATTGCCGATAAGCAGGCCATCCAGTTCATGCTCGCTGACATGGCGACCGAAATCGAGGCCGCGCGCTTGCTCGTTATGCGTGCCGCTTCGATGAAGGACAAGAAGGTTCGCCACACGTCGGAGAGCGCGACTGCGAAGCTCTTCGCGTCGGAGATGGCAACGCGCGTCACGCACAAGGCATTGCAGATCCACGGCGGTTACGGCTATTCAACCGAGTACAACGTCGAGCGCCACTACCGCGATGCGCGCATCACGGAGATTTACGAAGGCACGAGCGAGATCATGCGTTTGGTGATCGCATCGAACACGTTGAAGGCGTGAGCGTGCGGGCATCTTGGTTTGTGCGTAGGGACGTAGATCTTTGCGTTGCCGCTCTCAGCGTCGCAATGGCTTGCGGGTGCGGCGGCGGGACGTCTGAAGCGCCGCCAGCTTCATTGCCGGCAGAGCAACACGACCGAGAGCGACCCCGCGATCCCGAGCCCGAGGCGAACGATGGCATGACAATCTCCGGTCTCACGGGCCATCTATCGCAAGAAGAGATCAGCGTGGGCCTCGACACGAAGCAGGAACGCTTTCTTCAGTGCTTCGCGCGGCGGCTCGACGCTGTGGACGTGTTGGCGGGTGAGATAGCGCTCACGTTTCATGTCGACGTGACCGGGCATACGGCGTGGGTCTTCGCGGTTCGATCGGATCTCGGCGACCGCGAAACCGAGCAGTGCATTGTCGGCGTTGCCGCGAGCGCGCACTTTCCGAGGCCGCACGGTGGGGAAGCCGAGTTCACGTTCCCGCTCGCGTTTGATTTGCCGGACGATACGCGCCCAGCGCTCAACTGGACACCGCAACGCTTGGCGCGAGTACTTGAAGAGCAGGTTGGCGTGAGCGCGCGCTGCCGACCTGCGGGCAGCGAAGCTGTCTACACCGCAACTGTTTATATTGCGCGGGGCGGAACGGTGCTTTCAGTTGGCGCGTCCTCCTCAACCTACGACGGAGTTGCGGGACTCGAGTGCATCGCCGAAGCCGTGCGCACATGGCAAATGCCCAACCCCGGTTCCTACCCCGCCAAAGTCACCTTCGAGGTTCCGTAGTGGATTTCGATCTGTCCGAAACTCAGCGCATGGTTCGCGATACGGCGCGCGAGTTTGCGACGCGCGTCTTGGTACCGCTCGCACGCACGGCTGAGCGCGAGGAACGCGTGCGCCCCGAGGTGCTGCGTGAGATGGGCGAGCTCGGTTTGCTCGCCGTCAACGTTGACGAGGAATTGGGCGGAGTAGGCGCTGGCGTCGTGAGCTATAGCGTGGCGATGACCGAAGTCGCGCGGGCCTGCGCGTCGACCGCAGTCACGATGGCCGTCACGAACATGGTCGGCGAGGTCATCGCGAAGTTCGGAAGCGATGCGCAACGTAAGAAGTACAATCCGTGGCTCGCGAGTGGCGAGACCGTGGGCGCGTTCGCGCTGAGCGAACCTGATGCGGGTAGCGATCCGGGGGCAATGCGCACGACCGCGCGCCGCGACGGCGACGACTACATAATCGATGGCCAGAAGCAGTGGATCACGAGCGGCGCGTGGGCCGGCGTGTTCGTTGTGTGGGCGCGCACGGGAGAGGCTGGCACCAAAGGCATCAGCTGTTTTCTCGTTGAAGGCGGGACGCCGGGCTTGAAGGTCGGCCATCACGAGGACAAAACTGGGCTGCGAGGCTCAAACAC
Source organism: Sandaracinaceae bacterium (assembly GCA_016712745.1). Taxonomy (GTDB): domain Bacteria; phylum Myxococcota_A; class Polyangia; order Polyangiales; family JADJQN01; genus JADJQN01. The sequence continues at coordinate 1,255,910 of JADJQN010000001.1, read as the reverse complement.
CGTGCCGCTCGTCTTCGAGAACTGTCGCGTGCCGGCGACCGCGTTGCTTGGCGAACTTTCGGGCGGTTTCAAGATTGCGATGATGGCTTTGGACGGAGGCCGCATCGGAATTGCGTCGCAAGCGCTCGGCATCGGCGAGGGCGCGCTCGACGCATCCGTAAAATACGCGCACGACCGTCGCGCGTTTGGCGCTGCCATCAAAGACTTTCAAGCGATTCAATGGATGATCGCCGACAGCCGCACTGACCTCGACGCCTCGCGGGTGCTGGTGATGCGCGCCGCGGAATTGAAAGAGCAGGGCGTTGCATTTACGCGAGAAGCGTCGATGGCGAAGCTCTTTGCATCAGAAGCTGCGTGGCGCGTTTGCAACCGCGCGGTGCAAGTGCACGGCGGATACGGCTACACGCGCGAGTTCGAGGTGGAGCGTTTCTGGCGCGACGTTCGCGTAACGCAGATCTACGAGGGGACGAGCGAGATTCAGCGCATCGTTATCGCGAGGGCTGCGCTGCGCGACTGAGAGGGCGGGCCACTCCGTGCCAGTGTCCATCCCCGGAAAAGGGGAAAAGGGGACGTTCCCCTTTTTCCGAGTCCGAGAAAAGGGGACGTTCCCCTTTTTCCGAGTCCGAGTCGGAGTCGGAGTCCGAGGAAAAAAGGGGAACGTCCCCTTTTCCCGAGAATCCGAGTCCGAGTCCGAGCCGGTGTCCGAGTCCGTGCTGGTCCCCCTTGCCGCGCACTCGGAACGCGGCAACACTCACGGCCGAAAGTGTGCGCATGAACGACAAGAACAATCGCGATTCGTGGGCTGAAGCGGAGAACGCGGGCGAACTTCTTCGCGAGGGCGAGCCGGATGCATCCATCGCTGAGGCTGAGCGGGTGATCGCCGAAAATCCGTCCAACGAGTACGCCCACTTCTTCATGGGCTGCGCGCTCTTCGAAAAGGGTGAGTTTGCGCGTGCCATGAAGGCGTTCGTGCTCGCGCTCGAGATTGCGCCAACGTACGTGGGTGCGATGGTTCACTTGGGGCAAACGCTGCGCATGCTGGGGCGTCACGATGAGGCGCTGCGCGTTGCGCACCAAGTGCTTGCGCGCGTCAAAGACGATCCGGATGCGTTGCATCTTATCGGACTCATCCATTTCACCCGTGGCGATACACGCTCGGCCGTGCAGTATCTCGAGCGCTTCTTGCTGACGCGCCCCGAGATTGAGGTCGCTATGGAAGTCGAAGGCATGCTTCAAACTTTGCGTGGCGAAGTGATACCCTTTCCCACCAAAGACACGCTGAAGAACTGAGCGCAAGGCTCAGCCGACGAAGGAGCTCGACCGATGGCCGAAGTACCGAATCAAGATCATCGCTACGCGGCGGAAGGCGACGAGCTTGGCCTTGGTGAAAGCGGCCTGGCCGCGTTGCGCCGCGCGCGTGACGCATGGTCCGAGAACGTCGTTGGCAAAGCGGTCGCCAAGATGCCACTGCGCGCAGAGCGATTCTCGACACTGAGCGATATCGAGCTACCCGATCTCGCTACACCGCTCGACGTCAGCCAAGACTACATGAGCACGCTCGGCTTCCCCGGCGAGTACCCGTACACGCGCGGCGTGCAGCCCACGATGTATCGGGGCCGTCTGTGGACGATGCGCATGTTCGCGGGCTTCGGTTCGCCGGAGCAAACCAACGAGCGCTTTCGCTTCCTGCTCGCGCAGGGCCAGACCGGTCTGAGCACCGCTTTCGATTTCCCGACCTTGATGGGCTACGACAGTGACTCGCCGCGCTCGTTGGGCGAAGTCGGTATGTGCGGCGTCGCCGTCGACACGCTGCGCGACATGGAAATCCTCTTCGATCAGATCCCGCTCGACAAGGTGACCACGTCGATGACCATCAACGGTCCGGCCATCGTCATGCTGGCGTTCTATGTAGCGCTTGCCGATACACGCGGCATTCCGCGCGACAAAATCGGCGGCACGATTCAGAACGATTGCTTGAAAGAGTTCATTGCCCAGCACGCGTGGGTGGTTCCGCCGCGCCCGGCGATGCGCATTGTTAGCGACATGATCGCCTTCTGCACGACGGAGGTCCCGCGCTGGAACACCGTGAGCATCAGCGGCTATCACATCCGCGAAGCCGGTGCCACGGCATCGCAGGAGCTCGCGTTTACATTGGCGGACGGTCTTGCGTACGTGCAGTGGTGTGTCGATCGCGGCATGGATGTCGATACGTTTGCCCCGCGCCTTTCATTCTTCTTCGACGTGCACAGTGACTTCTTCGAGGAGATTGCCAAGTTCCGCGCCGCTCGAAGGCTTTGGGCGCGCATGATGAAAGAGCGCTTCGGCGCGAAGAAGGCGGAGTCGTTGATGCTGCGCACGCACGCGCAAACAGCCGGCGTCTCGCTTACAGCGCAGCAGCCATACAACAACGTGGTGCGTGGCACTGCAGGCGCTGGCCGCAGCGCTCGGCGGTACGCAATCGCTGCACACGAACTCGCTTGATGAAACCTTCGCGCTTCCGACGGAAGATGCCGTCACGATTGCCCTGCGCACGCAGCAGATCATCGCCGAGGAATCCGGCGTGACCAACACCATCGATCCCTTGGGCGGCAGCTACTTCGTCGAGTGGCTCACCGACAAGATGGAAGCGGAGGCCGCAGACTACATCCGCAAGATTGACGAGATGGGCGGTATGGTGAACGCGGTCGAGCGCGGCTATCCGCAGCGCGAGATTGCCGCCAGCGCCTACAAGCTGCAGCGCCAAGTGGATCGCGGCGAGAAGGTCGTCGTCGGCGTGAACAAGTATCAGCAGGCCGAGTCCCAGAAGATTCCGCTCTTGCGCGTGGATGAAGCGGTGCAGAAGGCGCAAATCGCCAAGCTCATCGAGCTCAAGGCGAGTCGCGACAACGCGCGCGTCGCCGAATGTCTCGCATCGGTTAAAGCGGTCGCGCAGACCGACGGCAACCTCATGCCGCCCATTATCGAAGCCGCGAAGGCTTACTGCACGCTGCAAGAGGTCTGCGACGTCCTTCGCGCGGTCTTCGGGCAACACACGGATCGCCCCGAGTTTTAGCAGCACCAAAGGCGCACTTCAGCTGAGGGTGGGCGGGCCAACTGGGCTGACACGCGGCGCGAGAGGGCACAGTATCGTCGCGTGTTGATTTCGAGCGTGATACGCCGTGATGCCTCTTCTCGTGATGAGTCTGGGGGCTTGTTCAACCCTACGCGAAGTCTCAGTCGCCTACGCAAATTCCCCGACGAGCCACCGCCAAGCAGTCGCCGTCGAAGCCAGGTACGCGAACGGCCTCACTCCGAGCGCCGTCATGCTTGACGTGCCGGTGCGTGCACGCTTCGGCGAACAAAGCGCGCAAGCCGGCGTTGGCATCGGGGCTCTATTTCACACGGACCCGATCGCAGGGACTTGATGCTGCGGGCAAGCCTCGGCGTGCACGTAGTCGAAGCCGGCTATTTAGACCGTGCGTTTGAGTTTGGCATGGGCACGCCGTACTCGCAGCTCGCGATTACCTGGCTTGTGCATACGCACGAATACGAGTTTGAGTGGCCTACATTCGATGGGTACGAGGGCACGCGCACGAGGGCACGCGCACGATCACAGCTAGCAGTTGGGGATTCACGCTTGGCGGCGGCGTCGAATACGACGTTCGCTTCACGCCGGTCGATGCACACGAAATGTTTTGGACCGTCACGTTGGGTATCACGGAGTACGAGCGCGACGTGCGAACTATTCCCGGGCGCCCGCGCGAGCTTCCCTTTTAGGTCGAAGCCCGTTTTTCGCAATGAACCGTAGTACGCCGCACAACCAGCATGGAGTTTTAGGTGCTAAGCTGCCCGCAACTTTCAAGGAGGCGCCCATGCGCAATCTATCTCTCTCGTTCATCATTCTTGGTCTTGCGTTCACGGCTGCGTGCAGCGATTCGCACAGCGAGGCGGCTCCGGTTGCCCAAGCAGCAGCGCCGGCGTTCCAGATGATCTCGGTTCAAGCAGTCGCGACCGCTGTCACGACGCGAGATGCGAATACCAAAGTCCTCGACGCCAATCGCCGCGAGACATTCGAAGAGCATCACGTTCCGGGCGCGACCTGGGTCGGTCACGACCTGACGGCCGCACACCTGCCAAGCGATACGTCGACGCGCCTCGTGTTCTACTGCGCCAACGAAGAGTGCTCAGCGAGTCACACGGCCGCACGCAAGGCGATGGAGCTTGGTCACCCGAATGTTTTCGTGATGGGCGCGGGCATCCAGGGGTGGATCGCGGCGGGCGAGCCTGTTGAAGCGGTTTCTGGACCGACCGCCGTCAACTGAGTCTCAGTCTGGTGACAGTTGGAAGCACTTTGGCTTCAGCCCCCAAGCGGTGATGGAGAACGATCAGACCTGTTCGCCTGAAGACTTAAGGGGCGGAGGCCTTGCCGCATCCGCGCGCGGCTGCTAACCGCGGGGCATGCGTGTGTATCAATCGGGCCTCTTAGCTCTTTTCTTTGTAGTTGCTGCTTGTTCAACGGATGACGGACCCGAGCGGCGTCTGACGGATGGCGGAACCGATTCCAGCGCCGACGCCGCAACGTGCAGCACAGGCGCCCGGGTTTGCGGTGACGTTTGCTGCGAAGCGAGCGAAGTGTGCAGCGCAACCAATGAGTGCTGCCCTCGCGACATGCTCTGCGGAAACGTTTGCTGTGGAGCAGGCCAGGTTTGCGAAGGAGCGGTCTGCCACCAAGACTGCTCCTCCGCTGCGCGATGTCAGGACGACACTGGCGCCGAGTTCTGCTGCGTCGCCGGCGAAGTGTGCGCACGCGATCGATGTTTTCTGCCGACGTTGAGCTGCACGGACTTCTACGACTGCCCGACCGATCAGTACTGCGAGCCGACCTTGGGCCAGTGTTTGCCCGCTCCAGACGGCGAGGAGTGCATCGCCGCTCCCACTGGCGGTGAAGTGAAGCCCACGTTGCTGTGGCATTGGGTGCCAGAGAGCGGGGACTTTCCTGCGTCTTCGCGCGTCATGGTCACGCCGATGGTCGCGAATCTGACCGACGACACCGAGGACGGACTCGTCGACCACCGCGATATGCCGGACGTTGTGTTCACTAGCTCGACGGGCACCCTTTGGGACGGCGCAGGCGTCTTGCGCGTCATCAACGGTGAAACCGGCCTGAAGATATTCAGCGTCGACTCGCCGGCCGTGGACGCGGAGTCACCCGTCGCGATTGGGGATCTCGACAACGACGGATTTCCCGAAATCGTCGCGTGCACATTCAACACACGCGAGATGACTGGCGATGTGATCGCCTTCAGTCACACGGGCGCCATCAAGTGGCGCACCGCCGATGCTCGCGTACGCTGCGGAGGCACCGGCATCTCGATCGCCGATCTCGACAACGACGGAAACCCGGAGGTTTTCGTTCAGTACTCGGTGATCAATGGCGAGGACGGAACGGTGGCCTGGTCCCACGCGTGTGTGAACGCGCCACATAATAGCGACCGCTACAATGATCCATGTGGCTTCACGACCGCAGCCAACCTCGACGAGGATCCCGAGCTTGAGCTCGTCGGCGGCAACGTCGCTTACAACGCAGATGGTTCGATCTATTACGACCGAAGCGCGGATTTCACGGATGGCTATCCCGCCGTCGCAGATCTCGACCTGGATGGGTTGCCAGAGATTGTCGTCGTCGCTTCTGGCTTCACGATGCCCCGCGTCTACACCGGAGACCACTTCATCTATGTGCTCGACCACACCGGAGCTCCTTTGTGGGGGCCCTTTGATGTGCATCAAGGACACGCGCCGACCGCCGACACCGCCGTCGGCCAGATAGCGGGAGGCGGTCCGCCCACCATCGCGAACTTCGACGAAGATCCGGAACCGGAGATTGCCCTCGCCACCGGCTATGGCTACGCCATTTTCGAGAGCGACGGCACACCGAAGTGGTACGCGCCGACCGTCGACGCATCGTCACGCAAAACGGGTTCGAGCGTGTTCGACTTCGACGGCGACGGCGTCGCGGAAGCGGTCTACAACGACGAGTACTGGCTGCGCGTCTTCGACGGGCGCACCGGCGAAGTGCGCTACTGCGAATGCAATACCACCGGCACGTTGTGGGAGTATCCCGTCATCGCCGACGTCAACAACGACGGCCCTGCTGAGATTGTCGTTGTCTCAAACACCTTGATCGGAAGTAGCTGTCCCCGCGATCGCGATCTTGACGAATGCACGATGGCTCGCATCGCCGACGATGAGGTCGAAGGCACGGATGGCGTACGCCTTTTCGGCGGACCCTTTCGCGACTGGGTCCGTTCGCGTCGTATTTGGAATCAGCACGCCTATCACGTCACCAATGTGACCGAGGACGCCACCATCCCGACGCACGAACAGGCCAACTGGACCACGCCGGGCCTGAACAACTTCCGCAGCAACGCGCAACCCGGCGCGAGCAATGCCCCGGACCTGGTGCTCACGGATCTCTCCGTCGACATCAGTCGGTGCCCTGCCGAAATGATATTCCACGTCCGCGTGCGCAATGAAGGCTGGGCGGGCTCACAGCCGTCGGTACCGGTTACGGCCTACGTTGAGACCTCGCCGGGCACCTACACACGTATCGGCCGGCAGCTCACGAGCCGTGCTCTGCTGCCGGGCGACAGCGAGGTCCTGAGCTTCCCGTACAATGTCACTGGTCGCGATCCGCTGGAGACGGTGCATTTCCGGGCGGTCATCAACGACGCCATGGACGGCGCCGACACCCGCTTTCAAGAATGCCGCGAGCTTAACAACGAAGCCGAGGTCGACGGCAGCTGCTCGGTTCTTTTCTAGCGGCGCTCGGAAGAGGCCCCAGGCCCCAACACGTAGCCGGGGTCGCCCATTACCCGCGAGATGGGGACAGCCGGCCTATCGTCGCAAATTGCGCGCAGATCCTCGATGGCACGCGTTGTGCTTCTCTGTTCTTCAGCGAGGTGCTGCGATGTCGACGCGATTTCTATTCCCGTGCGTGTTGTCGATGTTCCTATCTGCGTGTGCGACCGAGGTACTCGGCGAGCCCGAGCTAGACACCGAGCAATCCGTTGCAGCGTCGAGCGAGGAGCTCAACACCTCTGCCGCGAAGAACGGGTTCTACTCGTTCTTCTTACCGGCATCGCGAGAAGCCTTGTGCGTCTTTGCGGACGCCAGCACCTATCGTGGCGCTGCGACCACCAAGGAAGCGGCCTACACTGCCTGCGCCAATCGTGCAGTCAGTGGCGCACCGGGTGAATTTCGAATCGGCGTCGGCCAAACTCGCGCGGCAAATGGAACCTGTACCACGGCGGTTTACGTCGACGGCGTTGCGCGCAATCAACGAACAAGTGCATGCAACGCGAGCGCCAGTGCGCGGCTCGCGGGTGGCTCTGTGCAAGTCGTCTCGTTCGGTCCGCAGCCGGGACTTTCCACATGGTGGGCTCCTTGCGCGGTGTGGGCGATACAAACCGGCACAGGCGATTACAGTGGAGGCGCGAGCAGCGCGATCTCGTGCCTCACAGCTCTAGTCAATCGCTAGCACGACACCCAACGTTGCACGCGCGAAACCTGCGGGCGAATCACCGAACGTCCATAGCCGGTCCCTTCGTTCTAGGAATCGCCAAATAGTACGGTCGCGCCGCGAATCGTCGCGAGACAATGCGTGACGCTCTGCTAGCTCCGAGCCTTCACCGTTCGTTTGACCTCATTGATCAACAACGTCGTCGCGGGCTTTTGTGAAACTCCGGCGCGCGTAAGCGCTTGAAGCTTGAACGGAGCGCCCACTGGCGCTCCGCGGAGCGCGCGTAAGGAACCGTCCTTGAGGTGATGGCGCACGCAAATCTCCGGGAAGAAGCCCATGTATTGGCCATGCAGGACGAGGCCGATGCCCATTTGCAAAAGCTCAATGGTTGCGCCGACGAGACGCGGCGCTCGTTCTTCGGGGAAAGCGTCCAGGCTGGGCAGATGCTCGGCACCGAGAAACTTCGGTACGACGGACGGATAGCGCAAAAGATCTTTGCTTGTGACCTTGCGCGTGGCGTACAGCGGATGGCGCTTGCCGCAGACTAACGCGCCGCGCGAGACTCCGAGTGCGTGCAGCTCGATGCCTGGCATTGCAGTGGCACCGATAGTGAATGCAATATCAAGCTCACCCGCGACGAGGAGCTCTGTCATGCGCTGCGGGATCATCTCGTAGCATTGCGGGATGACCGCCGGGTGTTTTGCTACCAGCGCGGAGAGGGCGCGCGGCAGTAGATCCGCGGAGAAGACCTCCATCGCCGCAACGCGTAACGGTCCGCGGGGCGTACTGGCCGCGCCAGCTAGGTCTGCGCCGAGCTCGTCAACACCTTGCAGCACCCCGCGGGCGTGATGGAGCGCAACTTGGCCTGCCTGCGTTAACACGACGCGGCGCGTGGTTCGCTCGAAGAGCTTGGCATCGAGATCGGTTTCAAGCTTGCGAATGGCTTTGCTCACGGCGGGAGGCGAGACGTGAGCGCGAGCGGCTCCGCCCACAAAGCTGCCCGCCGCTGCGACATGAAGGAAATACCGAAGCGACGTCAAATCTACATTGATGCTCACTGGGCATGAATAGCATGAAAACTATTCACTTGTCGTTTACGCGCTCTCCGGCCAGTTTGAGCGCATGCACAACCAACAAGCTTGGATTCTAGGGTTCGCCGCCTGCTCCATCGTCGCGTGCGCTCAATCGACACCTCAGACAGCTGCGCCGCCGGACGCTGGGATTTTCATCGGCGACTCGGGTTCTGACGCCGCGATAATCGTGCCCGACGGTTCGACGAACGATGCCGGCGTTGGCTGCCCCGCGGGGTTTACCGAGGACGGGCCGAGCCATTGTGCCCGTTGGACGGTCGCTCCCGCAGGCTGTCCACCGCATGTCCTCTCCGCGACTCTTCTCGCCGACGGTCGCGTGTTTGTCCTCGGAATGGAAAACGCGGCGATCTTCGATCCGGCGCGCGATGAATGGCATGCGCTCGACTTCGGACGACGCACGCCTTTGCAACACACAGCGACTCTTCTCGGTGATGGAACGGTGCTTGTGGTCGGCGGCGCGGCGCATAGCCCTGTTTCCGGTGTGGATGCTCCGTGCGCGGACGCTTTGATCATTGATCCAACGATGATGCAAGTGCGACCGCAATCGCCGATGCATACGCCGCGCTACAGTCACGCGAGCGTGAGGCTTCCCGATGGCCGTGTTCTGGTGACGGGCGGAGTCACCGGAGGCGCGTTTTCTGCCGCGCCTGATGCTGCCAGTGGGTCCCCCGCGAATTACACCTCGTCGACAGAGGTCTTCGAGCCCGAGACAGGGCAATGGACCGCCGGACCGTCGATGATCGAGGCGCGCGCGTTACACCTCGCGATTCTGACCGAAGGACCGCAGGTCCTCGTGGGCGGGAGTTTTTCGCGCACGGCTGGAGCCGAGTTCGCGACAAGTGAGCGTCTGGACATCGCACGTGGAAGCTGGCACGACGCCGTTCGCATGGTGCAGTCGAGCGCCGAGTTGCTGCAGCACTCCGCGACCTTGCTCAGCAACCAAACCGTCTTGGTACTCTCACGGAGCTCTGCTGCCCGTTATTTTCCGGAATCGAACTCTTGGATTTTAGTGGACAATCCTGCGGGCGCCCACTCCTCCGGGCACGTCGCGTCGCTTCTCCCGGACGGAAATCTCTTCATCGCAGGATACCTCTCGTATTCAGGAATGCTCGACCCGAAGATATACGAAACGTCGACGAACACGTTTCGTGAGACTATCAACATAGCCGATGAGACCGGTTCCGCCGCCGGTACGGCGACGCTCCTGCACGACCGACGTGTGCTCCTGACCGGCGTCAGCGAGACTGGCGCAGTGTTCTTTGAGTCGCGAACGCGCTAAGGACGGGTCCCAAGCGCGGGCTGCATCAACGCACACAGCGAGGACCGCGCGACCGCCGTCAGTTGCTTCTTAGAGCTTAAGTTGGCGTGGGGCCGGAACCGTGGGACGCGCGTGGATGGCCATCGCGCTTTCGTTCATGACTCGCTCACGCGCGGAAGACAGGTGCTTGCACGGTACGGTGAGCTTTTCGTCCGAGCGCTTGGGGCGACGTACAATGCAACTAAGAACTACTGTCATGGGGTGGCCTTTCCTACTTTCCGCTGCGCACTGCAGCAACTGAAAAGAGATAACGCCAAATCGATGAGTGTCTGAATCGACCTAAGGGGTGATCACCCACGGGGTGATTGGGACGTAAAATGCCTGTAAATCGGGCAAATTCGAGGCGATCGTCGCGCGTGCAGAACTCAGACGCCGACAAGCGGCAAAGACTTCTTGTGCGCGGGTACGTCGGTTGAAAGAGGCACCGGGTAGTTTCCGGTGAAGCACGCATCGCAATAGCCGCCCCCGCGAACCGCTTGGTGCAGCCCTTCAATGCTCAGGTAGCCGACCGTGTCCGCTGTTACGTAGCGCGCGATTTCCTCCGTGCTGTGGCTGCTCGCGATAAGCTCGCGGCGTGATGGTGTGTCGATGCCGTAGAAGCAAGGCCAGCGGGTAGGGGGCGAACTGATACGCAAGTGAACTTCTTTCGCGCCGCAGTCGCGAAGCATCTTTACAATTTTGCGACTGGTGGTGCCGCGCACAATCGAATCGTCGACGACGATTACACGCTTGCCTGCCAGAAGATCGCGCACGGGGCTCAGCTTCAAACGCACACCGAAGTGGCGAATGGACTGACTGGGCTCAATGAAGGTGCGGCCGACATAGTGACTTCGAATGAGGCCGAGCTCGAACGGGATACCGGTTGCGTTGCTATAACCAAGGGCGGCCGCGACTCCGCTGTCGGGCACGGGGATCACGAGGTCTGCGTCAACGGGATGCTCTTTGGCAACCAAGCGACCCATCTCTTTGCGCGCTTCGTAGACGCTCACTCCGCCGAGCGTCGAGTCGGGGCGGGCGAAGTAGACATACTCGAAAATGCACATGTTCGAGGGCTTTTTCTCGAAAGGGCGCTCTGTGCGCATGCCTGTGCGATCGACAATGACCATCTCACCGGGTTCGACGTCGCGTAAATAGGATGCGGTGATCAGATCGAACGCCGGCGGTTCCGACGAAACGACAAAACCGTCTTTGAATGTGCCAAGGCACAAGGGTCGAAAGCCCCATGGGTCGCGAACCGCGACAAGTTCGTCCGGTGTCAGGAAGACCATCGAGAAAGCGCCCTCAACACGACGCAGGGCATCTGCGATGCGGCCGACGGTCGTCTTCTCTTTCGATCGCGCGATCAGATGCACGACGACTTCTGTGTCGCTTGTCGTCTGAAAAATGGAGCCGGCCGCTTCGAGCTCAGCGCGAAGATGATCTGCGTTGGTGATGTTGCCGTTATGACCCACGGCGATCGAACCAAACTGGTAGTCGATGGCGATGGGCTGTGCGTTCTTGATGTGCCCGCCGCCCGCCGTTGAGTAGCGGACGTGACCGATCGCACGATCACCTTGAAGGCCGGCGATCACTTCGTTGGTAAAGACGTCTTGAACTAGACCGTTCGCGCGATGCACGAAAAGCTGCCGACTATCGCTGCTAGCAATACCAGCCGCTTCCTGACCGCGATGCTGCAGAGAGTGCAGCCCGAGGTAGGTCAGGTTGGCCGCTTCCTCGGCGCCGAAGCCGCCGCAGACACCGCACTGATCGTGAAAGTGGTCGTCGAGAAAAGCATCCTCGTTCATGGCTCGCGTATGTACTCCTGGGGCCCTACGAAGTCGAGGCAAGACCGCTTCCCCGAACCATGCGAAGGGACTAAGCTTTCGCCGCCGATGAGCGGGATCCCACTGCTACGACGTATTGAAACCATCGTGCCTCGGCGCGCCGAAGGTTTTGGCGGGAAGGCCAAGAACCTAGCGGCACTGGCGCGCGCCGGTTTCCCTGTGCCGGCCGCCTACGCGCTGAGCGGCGATATTGGTGCGGCTTTCATCGCGGAAGCGTTGCCCGAAGACGATCGCATTGCGGCCCTTTTGGCGGCACCCGAGAATGTGGTTAACGAAGCACGGCTGCGCCGTTTGAAAGAGCGCGTTCGTACCGCACCGCTGAGCGATGGGCTCGTCCGTGCGCTGCAGCAGGTGCTCGCTGATCTACGGCGCGAGGGCGCGCATGCGGTAGCTGTTCGTTCGTCCTCGACGCGCGAAGATGACGAGGCGGCTTCAGCGGCTGGCCTGCACTCGACCTTCTTGAACATTGTCGATGAACAGGGCCTCTTCGATGCGGTGCGTGCATGCTTTGCAAGCGCATTTGAGCCGCGCGTCATCGCGTACCTCAAGACGGTGAGCGGAGCTGTGGACGCGGCGGTAGGCGTGGTCGTGCAAGCGATGGTGCCTGCTGACGTCTCGGGCGTGTTGTTTACGGTGAATCCGCTCACTGGGGACAGCAACGAGATGGTGCTGAATGCGGCCTACGGTCTTGGCGAGCTCGTGGTCGACGGGCGCGTGTCGCCGGACAGTTATCGCATCGAAAAATCGAGCGGCTTTGTTCGCGATCGCGTGCTTGGCGAGAAGCAGAAGAGGGCCGTAGGCGTGCTCACGGGGGGCACGCGCGAAGAGGCTGTGTCCGAATCCGAGAGCGCCCGCGAAGCGCTCTCGGAACACACCATCGCGGATCTTGTGGCATTGGGCCGTCGCGTCGAAGCGCACTTCGGCGATGCACGCGATATCGAGTGGGCCATTGCGAGCGGAACTCTCTACGTACTGCAGGCGCGCCCCGTTACCGCGTTATCGTTGCGGCCATCGGCGAAGAAAGCGCGCAAGCCGCGAGAAGCATATGCGGCGCGCGCAAAGATCGTTTGGTCGAACGTGAATGTGGGTGAGGCATTGCCAGGCGTTGCCACGCCGCTCACTTGGTCGGTGCTGAGCCAGTTTAGTGATCTTGGCTTTCGCCGCGCGTTCGGATCGATGGGTTGCTCCGTTCCAAAAGATGCTGAGCTTGTCGGCAGTTTTCGCGGGCGCATCTACTTGAACCTCACCGAAATGGTGGCGATTGCGTCGCAGGTTCCGGGGCTCAGTCCCAAGACGATCCTCTCTTTCGGCGGCGGCGGTGAAGTCGAAACGCTCGAGGCGAGCATCGAGCCGCGCGGCCACACGGCGTTTCTAATGCGCTTGCCGCTGACTGCGGCGCGTTTTGTTCGGGAGAATTTTGCCATCGGGCGCCGAGTCGAAGCGTTTGAGCGCGCGTTCCGCGAAGAGTTCCGTCGGATTCAAAGCATCGACCTTCGTATCCTTTCGGCGGCAGCGCTTGCACACACGCTCAACGACGTAGAAAACCTGCTCGATGAAACCGGCGCAATCATGCTCACGTGTTACGGCAATCTTCTGTCGAGCACGATTGTCCTGCACACAGTGTTGCGAGCGCTTGTTGGTGACCGGGTCGAAATGGTCGAACGCTCGCTCACGACTGGGCTTGCGGATCTCGAAAGTGCCGCGCCTGGCACCGCGCTTTGGCACATAGCCGAAATGGCGAGAGCGGATGCGCCGGCGCGCGAGAAGGTTCTGAACGGCGACACGAGCAAGATGCGGGTCTCGTCGCTTCCCGAAGGTCCGACCCGTCGCGCTCTCGAGAAGTTCATCGCCGCGTACGGCGGTCGTGGTCCTCGCGAGGCTGAGATCGCCGAGCCGCGCTGGCGGGAAGATCCTTCGCTGCTCTTCGTGACGCTGCGCCTTCACTTGCAGAGCGCGCCCGACGCCGCGCGCAATCCCCTGGCGATCGAGCAGCGCCAACGCCAGCTGCGTGCTGAAGCCGAGGCGGAGATTGAGACGCGCTTGCTAGGACCGACCCGCGCAGCGTTTCGCCATTTGCTCGCGCTCGTGCAGCGCTTCGTTCGTTTGCGCGAACGTCTTCGCGCGCACTCGACGGACGTTCTGGGCTTGTATCGCGGCGTCGCGCGCGAAGCATCGCGCCGCATCGACTCGCGTGAACATTGCGGCAGAGATTCGGCGTTCTTCCTCACAGTTGAAGAGCTCCGCGCGTACCTCACCGGTCGCTTGTCGACCGTCGCAACGTTGGTACGTGCGCGGCGGATGCAGTTCGAACGCGACGTGTCGCTCCCGGACCCGCCGGATACCTTCGTCGGCTTCCCGCCGCCGGCGCCACCTCCCGCGCCAGACACCAACGTTTTGTCCGGCCTCGCTTCGAGCGGCGGCGTCGTCGAGGGCGTGGCGCATGTGTTGATGTCCCCTGCGGACGCAGGGCAGTTCCGAGCCGGGGAGATTCTGGTTGCGCCTTATGCTGACGTTGGCTGGTCTCCGCTCTTTCTCGTAGCGGGCGCGCTCGTGACGGATCTCGGCGGACCGCTTTCGCACGCCGCGATCGTGGCGCGCGAATACGGCCTGCCCGCCGTGATGAACGTGAAAGTGGGCACGCGCGTAATTCGGAGTGGTGATGTCATTCGCGTCGACGGCGATGCTGGCACTGTCCAAATCGTGACGCCTGCTGCGCAAGGCGAACCACGTGGCGTCTGAAAGCCCCAGCGTCTCGATCATTTTTCAAGACAAGCACTTGCTCGTGCTCTCGAAGCCGAGCGGCCTTCCCACCACGTCGCCCGACGACGGTCCTTGCCTCGCTGCGATTGCAAAGACGTTGGACCCAGGCGCTGAACGCATGCACGCCTCGTCGCGTTTGGACGCCGATGTCACAGGGCTCGTGACGTTCGCGCGCACGACCCGTGGCATTGCGGCGCTGCGCGAGGCGCGCGCGAAGAATCAGTATCAGCGCCTCTACCTCGCGCTCGCCGAGACCGCGCCCCAGCCCGGCGAAGGCCGTTGGGACTTTCCGATTGCGATTGATACGCGTGATCCGCGCAAGCGAATGGTTGTGCCGACGGAGTCGCGCATAGCGCACAAACTCGCAGCGACCCGCTACGCCGTGCGCTCTGTAGCTTCACACGGCGTCTTGCTCGAGCTAAGGCCCGAGACCGGACGCACGCATCAGCTTCGTCTGCATGCCTCGCACGCAGGTGTTCCGCTGCTGGGCGACGTTCATTACAAGGGCAAGAAGCACATCACGACGCCCGACGGACGCGTTCATCTCGCGCGGCGCGTGATGCTGCATTGCGCAGAGCTCGTTTTGCCGCGCGTCGATGCCGAGGGCTCGCACACGCTGCGCGCACCAGTGCCTGCCGACATGCGAGCTCTGTGGACAGCGCTCGGCGGCGAAGCGTCCTTGCTCGATCAGTGATTTGCGGGCGGAGTTTCGGGCTTTTGAATAAGAGCCGGGAAGGCTGCGCCAAGTTCGATTTCAATGGCGCGCGCGACTTCGTCTTCGACTTCGCCTGGCCCGACCGCGACGCGTTCCACGTTGCGCTGGTACACGAAGACGCGCCCGACGCGAGGGGCCGCGCCAACCTTGATATCCGCGAGGTCCTCGAGGAGCACGGTCACGCGCGGGTCGACTCCATCGGCCACGACTTCAACGCCCGGCGCTTCGGCGACGACCACGAGCGAGCCGTCGAGCGCGGCGGCGAGCTCCTTGGGTAGTTTTTGAATCGCGGCTTGGACACGGGCTTCGAACTGATCGGCCGGCATGGTCCAGGGAGGATTGTCCATTTGCAGATCGAGGTCGCGCGCATGAAGAAAGCACACGGTGGCATCGCGCATATTGCCGCGCGCTTCATGGACGAGGGCCATGTAGTAATGCGCATCGGGATTCTCTTTGTCTTGCTCGAGCGCGCGACGGATGCGCGGTTCGGCACCGTCTACGTCGCCGATTTCGAACTTGGCGCGACCGATCATGAAGTCGAGCGATGGATTCTCAAAGGGGCCATCGGGGAGGGCGGCGATCACGCGCGCGGCGGCTTCCTTATTGCCTTGATGAACGAGCGCGTCGAACTTGAGCAGCATCGTGTCGGCGATCTCGTCATCGCCTTCGGATAGGTCGAGTGCGTCATCAATAAGCTTGAGTGCGGCTTCATGATCGCCGAGCGGGTGAATCAGAAGCTCGGCTGCATTCAGCATCGCTTCGACAAAGCCTTCGTCAAGGTCGATCGCTTGGCGATAGTGATCGAGCGCTTCCTCGGCGTGACCTTCGGCGGCGAAAACGTAGCCCATCAGGTTGTGCGCTTCCGGGGATTGCGCATCAAGCTCGAGGGTTTTCTCGGCGGAGAGCATCGCGCCGGCGAGATCCCCGCGCGACACGAGATCCCATCCGCGGTCGAGAGTGGCCGCGAATTGATCCATCGGGCCTCTGTCCATGGTGGTCATCTTCGGCAGGAAGTTACGGCCTAGCGTAGGCACGTCAAGAGGCTGGTGCAGGAAGTTTCGCCTGAAGTGAGTTTTGGGCTTAGATCACAGGGTGAAATACGCGTTGCGTTGCCTCTGTGTGGTCGTCGCCTGCATGAGCTCGGCGTGCGTTGGCTTTGATCTACCGCGGGATGCTGTGGCGACTGTGGGCGGTCCCTCGCGTGGGTACATCCGAGGTCGCGGCGTCTCGATGCCCGATTCAGGGCCAGGCTTCGTGCGCGCGCGACCGGGCGAAGACACGCGCTTTGGGACGAGCGGTCTTATCGAAGCGATTCGCGAAGCCGCCCGCGCGGTGATGCAGCGTTTTGCAGGCACGCGCCCGATACGCGTCGGGGATTTGTCCGCGCCGTACGGCGGCCGGCACGGGCGGCACCACAGTCATCGCAGCGGTCGTGATGCCGACATCATCTATTACGCCATGGACGAAGGCGGTGCACCGATCGATGGTGCGGGCTTCTTCGCGTACGACCGTTTTGGCGTGGCGCGCGATGCCCGGGACGCGCACGCAGAGCTGCAGTTCCTCGATGAAGCTCGCAATTGGCACTTCATGCGGACGCTCCTACTCGACGACGAGAGACCCATCCAGTGGATCTTCTGCTCGGCAGGAGTAAAAACACGCCTGCTGACCTGGGCGCTCGCGCACGAGCGAAATCCCGAAGTTTTGTGGCGCGCGACCTACGTCTTGCATCAGCCCACCGACGGTCGGCCGCACGATGATCACTTTCACATCCGGCTTGCCTGCACCGCGCAGACTCGCGCGGAGGGCTGCGTGGACGGGGGACCGGTTTGGCCGTGGTTCAACGAGCGGACCGTCAAACCCGCGCCGGACTTACCTTTCGCGAATGACGACGCGTCGCTGATACACGCTTTGCTCGACGATTAGGCGCGTAATCCAAGATTTTTCGGGATTCGTCCGCCCATTTCGCCCGCCCGGCGCGGATTTGTGTCACTCTGCGCGAGCGTTATGGCTGCGAAGTTCGTGGCCCACGTCTGAAAGTGAAATCATCATGGCACGCGTAACCGTCGAAGATTGCCTCGAGCACGAAGAGAACCGTTTCGCTCTCTGCATCCTCGCTGCCAAGCGCGCACGTCAGCTGATGAAGGGCGCACCGTCGCTCGTCCCCAGCAAGAACCGCGCAGCTGTCACGGCTCTCCGCGAAATCGCCGCCAAGCGCGTCTCGTTCTCACGCCCCGTCAAAGAGGCCGTCGACGAATTCATCGCCGAGCAAAAGATCCTCAACCCGCTGGGTTGAACGAGGGGACCCGTCCCCTCGCCTTATTGGGCGAAGCCCAATAAGGAATCCACTCCCCTGAAGGAACCGCTTGTGCGCGGTTCCTCGCCGCTTCCGCGGCTTCACCTCCAGCCCGTCGCTCAGTGCGCCGGACTATCGCGGCACACAGCGTCGCCGAAGCGCGACGCTAGACCTTGCGCAGCGTCTGGTTCGCGCGGTCGAGGATTTTTTCTTTGTCGTCCGTGTGCTTCGCGAGCGCAGATAGCGTGTCGCGCAGCAGCTCGGGCGTGAGCGCTTGAGCGCCGAGCAGCACAAGTGAGCGCGTCCAGTCGATGACTTCAGACACGCTAGGCGCCTTGCGCAGCGCCAAATCGCGTACCGATTCAGCGACGGCGACGACCTGCTTCGCGAGCGCCTCGGACGCTTCTGGAACGTGAAGTTGCACGATGGCGAGCTCGCGCTGCGCCGTTGGGTAATCGAGGAAGAGATGCAGGCATCGCCGCCGAAGCGCTTCGGTGAGCTCACGCGTGGCGTTGCTCGTTAGGACAACGAAGGGATGGGCCTTAGCCCGGATCGTTCCAAGCTCCGGAATCGTGACCTGAAAGTCGCTCAAGATTTCCAGCAGCATGGCTTCGAATTCCGGGTCGCTGCGATCCACTTCATCGATAAGCAAGACGACAGGTTTTTCACTACGCAATGCCTGAAGCAGCGGACGCGCGAGTAGGAATCGCTCATGAAAGAACGCTGCCTCTTGGCTAGCGACGCGCTCGACCGCATCGCTCACGGAAGTAGCTCCGGCGACCACGCCGCCCAGCACATCGCGCACGAGCTGGGTGTAAAGGAGCTGCTTTCCATACTCCCACTCGTAGAGCGCCTTGGACTCGTCGAGTCCTTCGTAACATTGGAGGCGCACGAGCTCGCGTCCCAGACCGCGCGCGAGGGCCTTGGCCAGCTCGGTCTTACCCACGCCGGCCGGACCTTCGAGCAGTAGCGGCTTGCCTAGTGCGCCCGCAAGATGGGCCACCACGGCAATTTCGCGATCGGCGATATATCCGGCGTCGCGCAAACGTTTTTGCGCTTCGTCGACCGAGCTAAAGGGAGAAGGGTGCGAATTCATCGAAGAACCAGAGTGGGGCAAGAGTGCGACGTTCGGCGCGTTCGGTCAACGCTGGGCATAGCCGCAAGGACGCGCTAAACCCTGCCCACGCATGTTTGTAATCGGCGCGGACGAAAATGGATTGGGCCCACTGCTCGGGCCGATGATTGCCACCGCTGTCATCATCGAAACCGATTCGTACGACCAGATGGCGCTGCGAGAGCTGGGGCTCACGCTGTCGATTACCGACAGTAAAAAGACCTCTGCGTTCGGGCGAATGAAATTCGCCGAATCGCTCGTGCTCGCTGTTGCGGAGCGCCTCTCTGGCACAGTGCCTACAAATGTCGACGAGTTCGTGCGTGCGTTTTCTGTGGACGCTTTTGAAGCGCTGAGCGCGCCGTGCCCCGAGTCCACGCGCGCCCATTGCTGGGGCGAAGCGATGCCGCTGCCCTGCTACGATGGCGACATTGATCTGGGCCGACGCGCTCTGGACGCGCTCGAGGCCGGTGGGGTGACTCTGCGCGGCGCCAAGACGCGAGTCATCTGCGTGCAGAAGTTGAACGAAGCGCACGCGGCGGGCATCAACAAACTGCAACTCGACTTGCACTCGTTCGAGTGGCTGCTCGAAGAGCTACGCGCGCACTCGCCGGAAGACGTGTTGGCCATTTGCGGAATGGTCGGGGGCCTGCGTAAGTACACCGAGTACTTCACACGCTTTGCTGCGCGCGGTGCATCGATCATTGAGGAGGAGCAGGGTCGCTCTGCGTACCAGGTTCCCGGCGTAGGCAAGGTCGCGTTCGAAATCGACGCTGACGATTGGCATTTGCCTGTGGCCCTCGCTTCGCTGGTCGGCAAATACGTGCGCGAGATTCTCACCGACCGACAGAACCGTTTCTACCGCCGGCACGATGAAACGCTCGAGCGCGTCAGCGGCTATCGAGATCCCCGCACGAAGAAATTCATTCACGCAAGCAAGAAGTTGCGGCGACGTTTAAAAATCGTGAAGGCTTGTTTTGAGCGCGTTGCGTGAGTCTATCGTGCTCGTCTCGATTGACCGTCAGTGCGCGTAGCACCCGACATCGAATGGCACGCTCCTGGCTCGGCCATCGAGGTCGGCATCCACGCCCATCCCGCTCAAGTCGACGCCCGCGCCAATCGCTGGGGAGCCCGCGGCCAGGTGATAGTCACCACCCGCTGCATCGACGAAATATGCGGCATCGATCGACGGCAGTACCAAGTTGTCGTGGATGTCCGCCGTGCTGGCGCCCGTCAAATCGAAGCCAAGCACGGGACGCGATGCGGTGGCCGTCGGCGCGACAATCAAGTTGTTTACGAAGACATGCGGTCCGCTGTCTCCGCCGCTATAACTCTGCGCTGCATTGCCGTTCGGAATAATCATCGTGTTCTGGTACGCGATCACCCGCGCGCGCGTGACGGTGCCGGCCATCTGGATCCCGTAGCCGGTCGCGATCAATAGGTTGTCGTGCACGGGCACGTCCAATGAGCCGCGCACGAAGACTCCAAACGCTGGACCGTTGACGACGTTTGCGTAGACCTCCGCCCGGCAATCGCTGTCGACCGTGATTCCACCCTGCATCGCGTTCACGATGCGATTGTGGTGGATTCGATTCTCGCCGTTCGGTGCGTGCGAAAGGTGAATCCCAGCGCGCGCAACGGTATCCAGATCGATGTCGTGGATTTGGACGTTCTCGTATGCTGGCGCCGCGATAGTGCCGCCGCAGTCGGGAAGGTCTACGGTCGCTTGCCCCGCAAGGTAGATACCGTAGCTACTACCGTTACGAATCTTGAGGTGATGAATCCTTGGATTGCGAACCGTGAACACACTCCCGAAAAGCTCGGGCCGCGCGCAGGAGAGCTGCGGAACATTCTCTACCGTGACGCCGTGGTCGTGAGCGTAGACATGGTGAATTTCGTAGTCCGAGCTTGCGCCGTTCACCATGATCGCATGGTAGGAGTTGGTGCCCGTGCGGCCATCGATCTCGATGCCGTAGTCCATGCCCGCGACGCCGTCGCCCGCCACGATGAAGTGTTCCGAGTCCGAGAAGTTCAGGCGGTGCTCAGTTGCGCTACTGGGGCCCGGCCCAATGCGCACGAGACCGCCGCAGTTCGTGATGCGTATCGGACAGCCTGGGGTCCCGCGCAAACGGTGGAAGTAGATCGGCCGATAGTCCCCTGCGGGCATGCACAACGTGTCGCCCGGGTGAAGGCCCAGCTGCTCGTTCGCATCCAAGTTGTAGATGGGGATCGACGGGTCGAACGTCACAGTGTGCGTCTCGCCGCAGCTCACGCTCGCGTCCATACCACTGTCTTGGCCACCGTCGTGCGAGCCTCCGTCAAGCGCGCCGAGATCCAAGCGCGCCGCATCGCGTTCCAACCCGCCATCCGTTCGAACGGATGCGTCGTCCGCGCCTTGCAAGTTGCCGGTGCAGGCAGCGAGAAGCGCTATCAGCAGCAACAACGAAGGTCGGAGCGAAGAAGATCGAAACACGTCGTTTCCTTTCTCTACAGAGTAAGCGCGATTCCAGCCTTGGCGAACATCTCTTTGAGGCCCGTCTTGTCGACGGCCTTCACGTACGCCTCCTTCGCATCCACGCGGCCTGCTTTGACGTGCTCGAAGAGGTGGTCGTTCATCGTCTGCATGCCAAGGTTGCGACCCGTCTGCATGACGCTCACGAGTTGGAAGGTTTTCCCTTCGCGAATGAGATTGGCGACGGCGGAGTTTGCGACAAGGACTTCGTACGCGGCGACGCGACCGCCGCCTTCTTTTTTGCACAGCACCTGAGAGATGACGCCGCGCAGCGACTCGCTCAACATGGTGCGGATTTGCTCCTGTCGATCGGCGGGAAACTGGTCGATGATTCTGTCGACGGTGCTCGGCGCCGTCGTGGTGTGCAGCGTGCCGAACACTAGATGGCCGGTTTCGGCAGTCTCGATAGCAATCGCAATCGTTTCGAGATCGCGCATTTCGCCAACCAGCACGATGTCCGGATCTTCACGCAGCGCCGCACGCAATGCGCTCTTGAAGCCTTCTGTGTGCGCGCCCACTTCGCGCTGATTTACCAGGCACTTTTTGTTGTCGTGCACGAACTCGATCGGATCTTCGATGGTGATGATGTGATCGGAACGGTTCTGATTGATGTAGTCGATGAGCGTAGCAAGCGTCGTGGATTTACCGCTGCCTGTTGGGCCTGTGACCAGCACGAGCCCCTTGCTAAGCCAGCACAGATCGAGCACCTGCTTCGGAATGCCAAGCGCCTCGGGGCTGACAATGTTGAAAGGGATCTGACGGAAGACGGCGCCCATGCCCCGTCGATCCACGAAAAAATTTGCGCGGAAACGCGCCAATCCCTCAATGGCGTACGCAAAGTCGGCATCGTTCCTCTCGGAGAACTCCTTGCGTGCGCGTTCAGGCGCGAGAGGAAAGAGAAGCTCGCGAATGGTAGCGTCGTCGAGCTTCGGCGCACCTTCTTCGAGAGGCATCATTTCGCCGTGTAAGCGAATCATCGGGCGCTCGCCCGACGAGACGTGCAAATCGCTCGCGCCCATCTGCATCATCAGTCTGAGCATCCGGTTGGCTGCCGGCTCCCCCGGCGCAAGCCTGATCTCAGGCGCCGCAGCCTTCATCGCCTCGGGCTTTGGCACTATGGCCCCCGGCGCTCCACCAACGCCTGCTGGTCGCGGCATCGTGGTCGCGTTCGTAGCCGCCGCACCGCCCCCAGCGCGCTGAGAGGCCGCCGCCGCGGCCGCGGCAGTCGTGCGTTCGAGTTTCATCGCAGCAGGATTTGCCGGTAGGACGTTCACTAGCCACGTCGATGCACCGTTGATTTCCACCACGACGTTTACTTCGACTCCATCATCGCCCCGATAGGTGAAGCGCGCTTTGCCGGCACGCATCAACGTGTCGAGAGCGTCGGAGGGTGCGCATTCTTGCACCAGTTGCGCGATGGTACCGTGCTCGATCGCGGAGTTTGAATGGCGGTCGCCGGACGCAAAACGAAATGTCACCGGCTTGCCTGAGCTCAGAATAATTTCCTGGGCGTCGTGCTTGACCAAGTGCTGCACGTAGAAGTCGATGCGTCGCATTCGCGGTGGCCTCCGAGTAGGCACAAAGGGTAGCGCGACGGGGGAGAGCGAAACAGGCCTTTGTGATACAAGGCGCACGTGCCTCAGCTACTTGAACGACAGCGAATGCCGGTCTGGATCATCTGGGCTCTTGGGATTTCCCTTGCCTGGCTCTTGCTCTACGTGCTGCGCGGCGTACTTACGCCGCTCTTTATCGCGTTCTTGATGGCGTACGCACTCAACCCTGTTGTCGACAAGCTTGCCTCGTGGCGCATACCTCGCTCGCTCGCGATTGTGGCCATCCTCGTGGTTGTGCTTTCGCTGATCGCTCTCTTTCTCATACTGCTTGTCCCCCGCATCACGCGCGACGTCCTTGCCGTGCTTGCGCAACTACCAGCATACGTGGACTCGGCGCTATTACGCATGACGCCAGCGTTGAATCGAATCGGCATCGTTGTTCCACAGACGTTGAATGAATTCTTGCAGCGCTTCCAAAGTGACGCGCAGGGTGCAATGCAGCCGGCTCTCGAGCCAGCCGGTCAGGTGCTGAGCTGGGTAGTGGGCGGCACCGCATCTTTCATCGGCTCGGTCGTGGCCGTCATCGTCGTCCCCGTTGTCGCGTTCTACTTGCTCTACGATTTTCACGCGATGATCGACACCGTGCGCGAGCTCATTCCCCGCCGCTACCGCGATGCCTCCGTGAAGCTCGCTACGGAAGTAAACCAAGTGCTCGGGCAGTTCATGCGCGGCCAGCTGATCGTGATGGCGTCGCTGTGTGTGTTCTACGCGGTGGCTTACTCGTTGCTGGGCGTTCGCTTGGCGATTGCGATTGCGTTGGTCGGTGGCCTGCTCTCATTCATCCCTTACGTTGGCTCGGCAACGGCACTCGGCCTTGCTCTCTTGATGTCTTTCCTCGACTGGGGCGGCTGGTGGCGCATCCTCGGCGTGATCATCGCGTACACAGTCATCCAGCTTCTCGAAGCCTTCGTCATCACGCCGCGCGTGGTCGGCGAAAAGGTCGGATTGCCAGCGATTTGGGTGCTCATCGCCCTGATGGTGGGCAGTGAGGTCTTAGGTTTTTTGGGTGTTCTCATCGCCGTTCCCGTCGCCGCCGTCATCAAGATCTTCATTCTTCGCGGGCTCGGTTGGTATCGACGTAGCCCAGTGTTTACCCGTGAAGCGCCTCCCCTATGAGTGACGAGCATGTGAGCGCCGACGAGCTGCGTCGCATCGTCGCTGAAGTGAGCGAGCATCCCCATCGGGATGCGTTGGCTCTCTTTTCGTTCGACTGGATGACGCGACAGGGGGAAGGGCGCACCTTACTGGTCGGTCGCGATTGGGTGCAGCGGCGCGCCGGAGAGCGGCAGCTCACGCGCGAGATGACGACGACATCGGCGGGTACATTGCTTGATGTCTTCGAACGCGGCGCCGAACGGCCGCGTGAGTGTCAGCTTATTGCGGCATTTGCAGTAGCGGGGTGGGGAGTCTCCTTGCGGGACGCACTTGGCAGCGCGCGTGACGTGGCGCTCGAGCGCTTTTTGCGACACGCCGACTGGTTTGAGATGTCGACAACATTCTCCCTGTTTACCTTCGTGGACGTGCTCTTGTCCGCGGATGATGCACGTGAGATCTGGGCGAAACTTGCAGCGAAGGCCGAGCACGCTGAGCAAGACTTGCCGCGCGAGCGCGCGACGCAGGTCATGCGGATGTACGCGCTCCTTCGCAGTGGCGTGGCGCGCGATGACGGGCATATCGAGCGTATTGCGCGAGAGGCGACCGACGCGTCCACACGCGAGCTTGCGCGCGCGGTGCTTGGTCGACGTGCGGCGTGGGGCCACGAGACTCTTACGGTGAGTGGTCGTACGCGTCGCGTCCCCCGTCGCCTCGTCATCGAGGTTCTACGTTGGATATCCGGGTGGGCGTTTATCGCGGCCCTGCTACGCATTTTTCTCTTCCTCACGGGTTTTCGATCGACGGTTGAGCTCACGCTTCGCGCGCGGGTCCTGCACGTGTCGAGGCGCGTGAAATGGCTGGGCCGCACCGTCCGCGAGAGCCAAGAGCAGTACGACGCAAGTCGCCTTCTGGGCGCCCGACGCACCGCGCGCTTTGCGTGGTAACCGTCGCTTATGGGAGCCGCGGCACTTTCCGCCGGCGTGATCGCGGGAGGCTTCCTCGGCTTTGATGGCGTTCGGAGCGGAACCCCGTCTCTGTTGTTCGTCGGTGCGGTGGTCGTCTTCGTTGGCGCGGGCTTCGACTTTGTGATGGCTCTGCTACTCGAAGGATTGCACGGCCGGGTCTCGCTGGAGGTTTACGCTTCTGCCGAACGCAACGCGTGCGCCTCGGGCGTGGAGATCTCCGATGCCGACAACTTTATCGACGCGCTTGCGACACGAATTGCAATTCAGGGCTGAGGCGGCGCCGACGGGCGCATCACTTCTGGACTAGGCGCGGCGCCGGCCGGTTGCGCGGGCCCAGTGGGCAGTTGCGTCGGTGCTGGCGTGGGCTGCTGCGCAACACCTGGCGGCGCTTGCGGCGCACTACCACCGATGCCGCTCAGTCCACCTTCGGTCACGAGGGAGACCAGCGCCGAAACCTGCGCGGCGGTGAGGTCGGCGGCGATGACGACGTCGTTGCCTTGCGCTTCAATGCGTACGCCGGCGAGCGCAGCACCGAACGGAGTAAATCCGATGAGCGCCGTTCGCGCGATCTGTGCTTTGTACGCGGTGATAGCTTCTGCGATTGACCGCGCAAACTCTGGTGCGGAAGCCCGAATGATCGCTGCGGCGGTAACGCCCTCTGCGACGCGCAAGCCGATTCCCATTGCGACCAGGTGTGCGAGCGCTGGGATTTGCTGGCGCGCGGCCAGCGCCGTCAACGGCTCGCGCCACGAGGCGGGCACGCGCGAAAGGACGGAGAGGTCCCGATCTGCGCCTAGCTTTTCCCAAAGATCCGCGAGCTGCGGATCACGAGCCGCAGAACGCCCGGAGCCGTTGGCTGCGTGCAACGCCGCGAGCACCGGAGCCTCCGCGCCTTCGACAAAGCCATCATCACCAACGAAAACCGCGCGACTCACGCCCCCTGTCGAGACGACCGCAGGAAAGCCTTCGATGGTCGTATTGCGAATGGTTCCTCCATCGGTCTCGACTGCGCGTCGCAAACACTGCCCCAGATCCCCCGCACCAACGCGTCCGCGCAGCACCACGCCGATATGCTCGGGAGAGAGATTGCCGCCCTCACTGACAAAGAGCGTCGCCTCGCGGATCGCCTCGAGTGGATTGAAGCCGCACAGCGATCGAAGCCGGGCAATGGACGAATCACCGCTGCCCTGCGTGAGCTCGCGAAAGACAGGCGATCGAATTAGAGCCGCGACGTTCGCGTGCGCAACGAGCACCGCGCTATTCGGAACGCTCTCGAGTGGTTTCTCCGGCAGCGACGCATGCGGTCGAAACGCCAGATATCCAGTCACACCCAGCAAGGTTGCCCCGAGCACGCCAAAGAGAATCTGTTGCTTGTTCACGCGCGCACCATAGCATCGCTACGGGCACTAATGAATTGGTCTAATGAATCGAACAACGATCGATGAGGCACATATCGGTCGAGGCATCCGCCAGCTGCACTTGAATCGCTTTGCACACGGCATCCGGCGAGCGCGAGCGCGTGTGTACGATGGGGTTGCCTGACACGTTCTCAAAGTCGAGCGAGCACCAGTCAAGGGTCACGTAAGGGCTGCACGCGACGATCGCATCCACGACATGCTCGAACTGCGCGACCGCTGGCACGTCGAATCGTTCTGCGCTCTCGATCGCAAGATCGACCGCGTGCGCAATCTCTTCGTCCGATGGGTCGCCCGATGCCGGGTACTCACCGAGGTTTACGCTTTCGGATTGGCGCGAACGCACCCAATCAAGGTGCAAGACGTAGTCCACGCGCCACCAGTTGTAGACCGGGCCTTCTTCGTAAGACAGCGAGCTTACGTCGATGCGCTCCGCGAACTGCGTTGCATCCAGATGGTGGGTTTCGAGAAAGCGCGTTTTCCAAACTCCGTAGACGCGCGCTTCAAAATCCGAAGCAGCGCACGCGCCGTCCGCGCAACTGCCATCGGGAAAGAACGTGTTGCCTCCACATGCGTCATAGTCCGGCTCTGTGTAGAGAACTGACGCGTCGACGTCAGGGAGGGCGGCGTCGACGAGCGAGCTTGCGTCAGCTCGCGCGTCGAACGCGGCGTCAGGCACCGTGCCGGCATCGCGAGGGCCAAGATCGGCGTGCCCGAAATCGGCAGCGCCCAGGTCTCCGGCTCCGGAATCCACGGAGCCGTCCGGGGCCCCAGCGTCGGTTCGGGAGCTGCAGGCTCCAAGCAAAACCACGCACGTAAGGGTAAGCAGAGTCTTGCTATAGCTAGCCCAGGGGTAGTTCATAGAAAGCCAGTATGGCCGGGCGCCTCCGAATGACAACGATGGTTGCGCACGCGCTGCGATCGGCGCAAATCAAGCGGCACTTTCCGTTTCCCAAATTCTGGTAAATCATCCGCGCATGAAAATGAACGCCTGGGTTTCGGCTTTGCTTGTCGTTGGGGGATCTCTTGTTGCCTCGTGTGACTCGCACGATGAAACGCCGCCGACACCCCGTGCTGCTCCCGCCGTACGCGAGATCATCGGGGGCGTTCCCGTCGATCTAGCGGATCTCGCGCGAAGCTCCGCGCCCGTTACCCTGCGCGGTCACGCCGATGCATCGGGACACGTTCGGCTGCGCGTCAGCAATGCGCCCGGCGAGGGCTACACGCTCGAGGTCGGCGTGCACGGCCAAGCGTTCCCGCGCGTGATCGCGGTGCAACGAATGCACGTCGATGCATCGCCAGCGGGCGGCACCACGAGCCACACATGTTTGCAAAATGGATGTGTCAGCGTGTAAAGGCTTTGCCCTGCGGCCGACGAACCGATTCTCGACCTTTCGCCCGACGGCGCAATCGACTACGAGCTCACGCTGACGCGCACGCCATGCACCGTCGCTGCCCCGCCCAGCGCCGCGATGCCTCCCAGCACCACCGCGCATTAAAGGAAAAAGGCCCCCTCGAGGGAGCCTTCATCCGCGTTAAGTTGTGCCTTCACGTTGGGGCGCCGCGCGGCACCCCAAGTCATCAGCACACGGCGCCTTCTGGGACGCAGATCCATTGCGAGGTTCCGGGCTCTGCGCCGCGGCAACCCATGCAGGTTCCGCTCTCACAGCCAGTGGTGCGGCAGTCGACCGGTTCGCACGGGCCGTCGTGTAGTACCGAGGTACCTGCGTTGTTGGCGGAGCAGGCGTTACCGTGGGTGCGGCCGTCGCAACCACACACTGGGCGGTACAGCGCGATGCAAGCTTCAGGGCGGTGTGCACAAACGCCTTGTGCGTCAGCCCAGCCGCAAACGTCGCCTTCGCTGAATGCGCAGAATTCGTCCGCTGCGCATGTGTCGCCTGCACGACCGCCGCACGCTACTGGCGGCGGGGGGCGCACGCACCTGTCGCTGCAACTGAAACACCAGCCGCGCGAGCCGAACATGAGTTCGAATAGGTGACGCCGTCGCAGCCGCACACCGGGAAGAACTCTCGCGTGCAGATCGTCGGAATAACTTCGCAGACTCCGCCAGCATCCGTCGCGCCGCAACCGGCACTGTCGCCGAAGTTGCAAAACTCGCCGTCAGCGCAGGTGCCTGCGCCGCGAGTTCCGCAGCGAACCGGGGGCGGTGGCGGGGGCGTGAAGATTGGCGCGCAGTACGACGGGCAGGGGGCACGCACGCAAACGACGCGGTTGCATTCTGAGCCCGTGGGGCAGCTATCATCGGCGCCGCACTCAACGCGGCACGAGTCACCCGCGCAGTCGAGCGTGAGAGCGAAGTTGCCTTCGTCACCGTAGTACTCGCGAACCAGAAGCAGGTATGTTCCAGCCGAGGGCAAGCGCTTCGTGAGGCGCGAGTTCGTGCCCGCACCGGAGTCGTCATCGGAAGCGATCGGCGTTGCGCGGCTCCACGAGCGACCAGTCTGCGGGCCGTAGAGATAGACAACCGGGTCAGCATCCGCCGAGGTCAGGTTGACGGTGACAGTCGAACGGCCCGCGGCCGTGAATAGATAACCAACGAATCCGGACTCGGCGAATGTCCCTTCGACAGTTTCCCCGAAACCGATGGTTCCGCGGATGTCGAGACGGCGCGATCGGCTATCTGCCGGTGAGTCGACGTTGTCGAAGTTGAGGTTTTCTTCGATCGCCGCTTTCGGCGCTTCGACATTGGCTGCACATCCCGCCACGAGCGTGGCGAACGTGAGAAATGAGGCGATGCGTTGGATGTTCATGTACTGGCTCCGGGGAAACGATGTGGCCGACGCAGAAGCAAATCCCAAGCCACATCGCTGCTGAAGAAGAAGACCGTCTGCTCTGATTCGATGTGTTGGGCGTTAGTGGGTGTCGTGGCCGCGGGATTGCGCGGTTTTAAATTGCGTGCTTCCGCGTCGGTTGCGGATTCATCGGCGGTGGTCATCAGCTCATTGAGCGTGTCGGTTACGAAGAACATTGGCCTGATCCCGGACCAGGTTCTTCAAGAAGCGGGCCACAAGGCACACGCGTTTAACCGATGCTTTCTGTGGCTGCGGAGTGGCGTCTTAGCTAGCCAGTGGCCGGGTTGGTAGCCATCTCATAGATCCAATTGTCGCGGTCGTCGTGCTACGAAACCGCATGCCCTTCCGCCCAATGATGTTGCGCGACTCGAAAGTGTTCGCGCGCTGCGACGACAACGGTGAGCTCGAGGCCGTTAGTGGCCGCGTCGAGATTCGTTACCGTAAGGGCGCCGGCAAAGCCTACCAAGCGGGAGTGCGCAATCTTTCACCCATTGCGGGGTCCACGATCGAAGCGGACGAATCGTTCCCTACGGAGAGCCCGGACACAGCGAGCGCGTCCGCCACAACGAAGAAGCGCACGGCGAAGTCGAGTGCGTCGAAAAAATCGTCCAGAGGGCCCGTCGATCATCCCGAAAACGCAATCATCGCCTATGGTGACGGCGCATGCAGTGGCAACCCGGGACCGGCCGGACTTGGAGTCGTCGTCATGATGGACGGCAAGCGCTTCGAGCTCTCCGAGTATCTGGGACAAGGCACCAACAACATCGCGGAGCTCACCGCCATGTTGCGCGTAGCGGAAAAATGCGCAGGGCAAAAAGTTCCCGTGCACGCCTACACGGATTCCAGCTATTCGATTGGTGTTCTCACCCAGGGCTGGAAGGCAAAAGCCAATCAGGAGCTCGTCGCAACCGTGAAAGCAGCGTTATGCGCCGTGCCGGAGATTCACCTGCACTACGTCAAAGGCCATGCCGGCATCGAGCTAAACGAAAGAGCAGACGAGCTTGCGCGCGAAGCCGTACAAAACAGGGCTTCGCGCGCATGGCAGGTCATCTGAGTCTGAGAAGCGATCGCATTAGCGAGCGGCAGGAGCTGCGGGTCGAGCGCCAGGAGCGCCGGCGGGAGCCGCGGCGGCCTGGGGACGCGCGCTGAGTACGATCTCGACGCGGCGGTTATTGGCGCGGCCTTCGGCCGTGGAGTTGTCCGCAACCGGGTTGAGCGGACCGCGGCCCTCGGCGCGAACACGCTCCGCTGCAACCCCGTGGCTGATCAAGAAGGCCCGCACACCTTCCGCGCGAGCACGGGAAAGAGTGTCGTTGGTGGATGAGGAGCCAGTAGAATCGGTGTAACCGACAACCGTTGCCGTACGATCTGGTTGCTCGGTTAGCACCGACGCGACCGCGAGCAGACGCTCCGATGCTCCCGGCAAGAGCTCGCTGCCGCCGCTGCGGAAGAGAAGTGCGCCAAGGATCGTGATGACCGTTTCGCGATTCTGGTCTTCGCGTACGGATGCGAGTGCTTCGAGGCGAGTCATCGCTTCTGCTGCACGACGCTCCGCTTCGACACGTGCGCGACGCTCATTCTCGAGCTCGGCGCCCTGCACAGCGAGCGCTTGGTTCGCGCTAGCCACCTGCGCACCTGAAGCATTGAGCTGGGTCTCCGTTGCGCTGAGCTGCTCGCGCTGCGTGCGGTTCGTGCTTTCGAGGTCGTGCTGATAGGCCGCTTGGTTGCGCTCAACTTCTTCTGCGAGCGTCATACGGCGTCCGTGCGCGACCGCGATGCGGGTTTGTCGATCGGCGATGTACACCAAGTCGCGAACCTCGGCTCCATCCGGTTCATCCTCTTGGGCGCGTTCCGCCGCCTCGATGGTGCGTTGAGCAACAAGAAGCTCCGCGGGGACGCGGCGGCCTTCTTCGCTCTGCTGCGCTGCTTGAAGAGCAGTGCGCGCATTGGCTATTTCAACGGATGGGTGGACGGACGCGCAGGCCATCCCCGTCAACGCAAGCACACCACTCATCAAGAATACGTAGCGACGCTGCGGCATATCAAATCTCCGGTTCGTGGATTGAAGAACGTTCTTGCGGTTCACAGGTGCTCCCGTCGCAAGTCGTTGACGTGCTGTTGAATCTGTTCGGCTTCAGCGCGCGTCGCAGCTTCCTGCGTCAACGCAATCGCAAGCTCGGCGTCTGCTTGAGCGCGCGCGAGAATGCGGCGGCCGCGCTCGACATCGTCTGCCGCGAAAAACTCTTCGGCCTTGCCGATCTGCTCGCGCGCAAGCGCCAAGTAGTAGCGAGCCTGCGGCTGATTCTCCGCATGCATCTCATCGGCTGCACGAATGGCCGCGCGAGCATTGAGCGCCTCGTCTCCAGGCGATGGCGCAGAACCGCAGCCGACGCCCATGACTGTTGGTAGAACTAATGCTGACACGAACCCGAGAAGCTTTTTCATTGCAGCCACCTTCCTTTGCTGCGTGGCAGTGCAACGGTCGTGCCGGCGCGAAGGGGCCAAAAAGCCACCAGATCGCGAAGAGCGCAGCCAACCAACCTAGCAAATTTGCACCAGTGAGGCGTGAGCGCTCAGTGCAATTTTGCGGCAGCCTCGGCGCAGGTCACAAACTCGTAGCCCGCATCTCGCAATTGATGGATGGCCGCGCGTAGCGCAGAAGACTTCTGCACAAACGTTTTGCGTAGGTCGGGTTGATGCGGGCGCAGGAAATCCAGGTTGTCCTGCTCAGCGTCCGATAGGTCGATGCCGTGCAACTCGAGATTCACAAAAGGTCGTCCGATGATCGCGCGCGTGAGTTGTTTCGCGGCTGGTTCGCCCCACAACACTACGCTCGTCCCGATATAGGGAAGGCGCGCAGTCGCGTCGCGCGTGACTCCAATCGGAAGCTCGAGAAGGCCACGCCCCTTCTTCCAGTAGGGCTTTCCAACGCGGTAGGGATCGGCTGGTGCAAAGAGCACGCGCGGGTCATCGACGATGCTGCGGCTCTTTCGCCCCCGAAATGAAATCGCGGCGATAGCTGCGGACTTCGCTGCGAAGTAGCTCGGGCAAGGAAAGACGCTCGAGTCGTATTCGACGCCAAGCTCCTCGAGCACTTCGAAGACCGTGTCGGTAATGGTGTAGCCCGGCGCACGAAAGCCCACCGGCTTCTTCTTTGTCACCCGTTCGATCTCGCGCGCGCCCATCGCGATGTCGTTGCGGATCACATCGCGGTCGCGACGCGTAAGGTCGTAGAAGTGCGAATAGCTATGGTTGGCGATCTCGTGGCCGGCCGCGCAAAGACGCGCGATAGTCGCCGCGTTCTCCTCGCGTGAGAGGTCACTGCCGATGGTGAAGAAGGTGGCGCGGATGCCTTCTTTATCGAGCAATTCCTCGTAGCGCGGGATGGCTTTGTCGTACACCGCGTGCACGGCCGATAGCCCCTGACTTTCGATGCCGTGGATCGCCGCGTAGCACGGGATCTCGTCGAGATCGACCGAGAGCGCAGCGTACAAAGTCATCTAGCCTTTGATGCGGATCGCGATGAACAGTTGAGCCATGTGACGCAGCACCGTCGGGACGCGCTTGAAGAGTCCGATGGACGGCGGGCGCTTTTCGAGCACGCGAACCGGGATCTCTTGAATGCGAACTCCGCCGCGTTCGGCGCGAATGACGAACTCACTGGCAAACAAATCCTTGTCGACGAGACACGAGCGCGCAACGTCAACGAGCGACGCCCGGCGGAATGCTTTCAATCCGTGCGTGTCGGTTCCATTGAATCCAACCGCGACACGGAGCATGCCATTCAACACGAGGCTGCCCATATGACGTACGAAGGGGCGCTCATCGCTCGCACCCGCTAGCAGCTTCGAGCCGATGACGAGGTCTGCTGAACGCGTCTCGAGAATAGCGAGGGCACGACGATAGAAGTCTGTATCGCACAGGTCGATCTCATCGCAGAGTACGAACTCACCACGCGCTTCAAGCATGCCCTTGCGCAATGCTTTGCCGTAGTTGGGCTCGCCCAGGCTGAAGCTGATCACCTGCGGAAAGCGCGCGGCCAGCTCGTTGGCGATTTCGACGGTGCGGTCCTTGGAACCGTTCTCGGCGAGCACGAGTTCATACGGCCAATCGAACTCTTCGAGTCGGTCGATCAGGTCCACAACGGCTGAGTGGAGGATCGCCTCTTCGTTGTAGATCGGGATGATGATGGAAACCCGCGGAGAGATACGGGCTTTGTCGGCGTCTGCGCTCATCGGCGCGCAATGTTCTAGCTATTTGGCCCCACATCAAGGTCGATTCGAAAGACCTCTTTCCCGTTGGCATTTGCCGGCATTCAGCTAAGTCTTGCGGCCCATGGAAAAGGTCCGCTATCTGATTGTCGGTGCAGGGGTGAGTGGTTTGTCAACGGCGGCAGCGCTGGGTGACGAGGACTATCTCGTTCTTGAAGCCGACAGCGAGATCGGCGGTTACTGCAAAACCATCAAGCGCGAAGGCTTCGTCTGGGACTACTCCGGACATTTTTTTCACTTCAAGCATCCGGAAATCGAGGCCTGGTTACGAGAGCGTATGCCCGGTCAAGAGATCCGCGTCGTCGAAAAGAAGTCGTTCATTCAATACGGCGATCGCCAGATCGATTTTCCGTTCCAGAAGAACATTCACCAGCTGCCTCAGAACGAGTTCATCGACTGCCTCTACGATCTGTATTTCGCCAAAGAGCAAAGCGCAGGCGAAGACAACTTCAAGTCGATGCTCTATGCGCGCCTCGGCAAGTCAATCGCTGAGAAGTTTCTCATTCCGTATAACGAGAAGCTTTACGCGTGCGACCTCGAGAAACTCGACGTCGACGCGATGGGCAGATTCTTTCCGCACGCGGACCTGACCGACATCGTGCGCAATATGCGCATGGCCAACAACGCCAGCTACAACTCCACCTTCACCTATCCCGAAGGCGGCGCCATCGAGTATGTGAAGGCGATCGCAAGCGATGTCCGCAGGGACCGCATAGCGCTTTCAGAACGGCTAATCGCGATTGACCTCGAAGCACGAACCGCTACGACGACTAAGCGTGAGCTTCAGTTCGAGCACCTGGTCTCATCGGTGCCGTTGCCTGCCCTCGTCGCAATGACGAAGCTTGCCCACGATGAGAGTGCGTTTACCTGGAACAAGGTCCTCGTTTTCAATTTCGGATTCGACCGCAAAGGCCAAAGCGATGTGCACTGGATGTACTATCCGGACCGTGCAACATCGTTCTATCGCATCGGCTTTTACGACAATATCTTCGATACCGAACGGCTAAGCATCTATGTGGAGTTGGGCTATCCGCGGGACGCAGTCGTCGATGTGGCAGCGGCCCGCGAACGTGTGCTCGCCGACCTCGCGCGCAACACCGTCATTCGCGATCACGAGTTAGTCGCAGAGCACTCCGTCGTGATGGATCCTGCTTATGTGCACATCACGAAAGCGTCGCTTGCCGAGCATGCGCGCTTGCAGCCAATCCTTAATTCTCACGGTGTGCATTCGATCGGTCGCTACGGGGGATGGACCTACTGTTCCATCGAAGACAACATCGTCGAAGCACGCGCTCTCGTGAACGCGCTTCGTGCGAAAAAGAACTGAAGAAAATGGACTACGCACAGCCACAACCCGCCGGGCCCTTCATTCAGGGCGCGTGCGCGATTCACCCGCAGCAGATGGCGGCGCGCACCTGCCTGCGCTGCGGCAACTTCATGTGCGACACATGCAGCGAAAACCGCACGCTCGACTACTGCCCGCCCTGCCGAGCCATCGTCGGAGCGGGTGTGACTGGTTTTCCGCTCCATCGCGATTCGTGGACCTTCGATGCGTTGCTCAACTACACGTGGACGGTCTTCAAACGCGATGGCTTGATGCTCACGCTCGCGACGCTCGTCGTCTTCGTGGTTTCGTTTGGCATCAACATGGTGTCGACGCTCTTACGTTTTGGTGTCGCGATGAGCGGTTCAGAGGCGATTTCAGTCGCTGTCACTCTGGTTTCGTTCGTGGTGCAAATCGTAGTGCAGGGAGTCTTTCAGCTCGGCGTGATCAAGCTGACGTTGGACTCGCTGCAAGGAAAGCCAATTGAGTTCGCCGACATGTTTCGCCAGATAGGGCGTCTCAGTCCGTACGTAGCCCAGCTTTTTCTGATCATGGTGGCGACGGGCATTCCATTGACCGTGCTCGGGGGCGGCGCGGCCCTTATCGCCTACGCGGCGAGCGCATCGACCGAGATAATCGTTTTGATGGGAATCATTACGGCGATGTTGGCGTTCTTCGCGCTGCTTCCGGTGATTTTGCCGTTCGCGTTCGCGAACATGGAAATCGTGCACGACGCAAATGTCGGCGTGATTCAATCTCTGAAGAACTGCTGGACGATCGCTAGCGGCCAGCGCGTGTCCATCTTTCTCGTCTACCTGCTAGCCATCCCGATTTCGATCGCGGGTATGCTCATGTGTTTCATCGGCTTGTTGCCGGCGACCGCATTCTTCCAACTCCTCGCGTGCGCGCTCTATCTGACGCTGCGCAACGGTGTACAGCTCAAGCCAACGCACCCGTACGCGTACAACGCGTCGTAGGCCAGCACGACGCGCTTCTTAGGTGCGCATCGCGCGGCGCACGATGTCGTAGCGCGCAAGCTGTGCCGGCTCGAAGCGAATCGCGCCGAAGAGATGCTTTACGAGGCGTACCACGTCGGGGTCTTCATGAAGAGACGTAAGCGCGCGCAGCGCTTTTTCGCGCCAGCCCGCGTCGAGCTCGCGGCTCGCGATGACCATGTCGCTGGGAATGGGGTCGGTGCGCAAGATCGTGCGCATCGGATCGGTGGTGACATCGCACCAACCAGCGAGGATGGTGCTCCCAGTGAACGCGTCGTCATCGACGTTCATGTAGGTTGCGCCAACGTCGGCCGCCCGTTGCGCGACGGCGCGTCCGACCGCATCGTGACTGCCGAGAAGCTTTTCCTCGCCAAAAAAACTTGGCACATCGATGCCTTCGGCCGCGAGGGCAATTCGCGGGAAGAGATAGCCTGAGCAGGAATCGGTATCGACCCACGCGATCTTCTTCCCCCGAAGGTCCTCCGGCGTCTTCATATTCGAATCGGCGCGCACGTAGAGAGTGCCGTAGAACTGCGCCCCGGGCGAGCGGACCGCACTAACCAAGGGCATCGCTTCGAGCTCGTCGCATGCATTGAGTGCCAAGGCCGGCGACATCCATGCAAGGTGCACCTCACCTCGTGAGAGCTGGCCCAGCAAGTCCGCATACGACGCTGCCGCGACCACGCGAACGGGGAGGCCGAGGACTTTTGTGAGATGGGCTCCCAAACCCGAACGCGTTTTGACGCCGTCAGCGCCAAGGCGTACCGGACCTGTTCCGAAGATGAGCCGTTCCATGCGCCGAATATATCAGGGGATGCTGCTCAGAATCACGTGCGCATTCGAAAGAGTGCACGGCGTCTCTGAAAGACATGCGGGAAGGGCGGCCGAGCGCCCTTTAGCGACGACGAAATCGCGGGCCTCCGCGTGCAGTGTGATGCTGCCGTCCACGACGGTCAGGCCTCGCAACGCGTCGACAGCAGGCAGACGAAAGCGACCGTTTCCGGCAAGACGAGAAACTTCCAGGTGAGATGAGAGTAGGCCGTGCGTCGGGCCGCAGAGCGGTAAGAGTGATGGTGGCCCGTCGAGGTCCGCCGTGCCCGCTTGCAGGCGCGCCCTGTGCAAGAACTCGCTGCCGCGGGGCGCATCCCAGGCCGTCACCGCAAGCGCGTCCTTCACGTGGAGCGCGCGAGCCGAGCCCAAGCGGTCCAGCTTCCCGTCTTTGTCGTAACGACGGTTCCAATCCCAGTAGCGATAGGTCACGCCACGCTTGCCGGGCGTTACATGCTGCGGCTCCACCAAGATGAGTCCGCGGCCGATGGCATGCGCGGTGCCAGCCTCGATCAAGAAGAAGTCGCCGGGCTCGACCGGAATAAACTGAAGGTGCTTTGAGACGTCTGCCTCCCGCGCAAGCGCGAGCGCCATCGAGTCGCGTGACGTGCTCTCAGATAATCCCAAGTAAATACCTGCTCCGTACTCGCACGCGACGACGTACCAGCTCTCCGGCTTTCCCGACTCTCCCGCGTGCAGTCCGGTGTAGCTGTCGTTCGGATGAATCTGCACGGAGAGCTCATCGGCGGCATCAATCAACTTCACCAAGAGCGCGGTAGATTCTTTGCCCGCTGCATGCTCGCGACCCAGCCATTCGGCCGGCGCTCCCCGAATATGCTCATCCAATTGCAGGCTCGTGAGCTCGTCGACGCTCGGGAAGTCGGGCTCGACCGAAACCTCCCAGCTCTCGCCGACGACTGCGTACGCCGCTTTGTCAGCGGCGAGGGGGGCGTGCGCTTTGAGTGTGGAGCGTAATGTTGTGCCGCCCCACGGCGTGCGTGATGGAGGCGTGAAATTGTCCGCGCGTAGCAAGATGGGGCTGGGTGGTTTGCGGGTCACGAGCGTTCAGGTTCCTGCAGCTTTTTTGTGGTCTCGGGGTGGGGGTTGTAGCTTGCTTTTGGGGAAGCCGTCATCGAGGAGGTCTACCATGGGCGACAAAGAACGACGCATTCACAGGGTGTTTGTCACGCGGAACACCGAGTATCACGTCCGTCGCGAGACCTGC
Organism: Sandaracinaceae bacterium; assembly: GCA_016712745.1. GTDB lineage: Bacteria > Myxococcota_A > Polyangia > Polyangiales > JADJQN01 > JADJQN01. The sequence continues at coordinate 1,218,245 of JADJQN010000001.1, read as the reverse complement.
GTTGCTGTGCGTGATCGCCGCAGTGGCGAGTGGCTGCGCGCGCACATGGCGCTCGATCATCGAGTTCGAGGCTCGTTGCGCTTTCACAATACCGGCGGCGTGACTCCCAACGAAGGCCTGCCGCGCATTGGCGATTCGCTCTTCTTTTACGCTTCTGGCCGCGACCTGGTCACGAGCGCGATCGTCTCGGTCGAACGACCGCCGCGCGATGTCGTCGCCAGCTACAAAGGGTAGCTACTTCGCTAACAGCTTCTGGATGTCCCTGCGCGTGAGCACTCGATCATCTTCGGTGCGCACGCGCACTAGCGTTAAGGCCCCGTCGTTCGTTACGACGTGAACGTTGCCGTCGTTGTCGACAAAAGCTTCGGACGGTTGCAGCGCACGCGGTATCGTGGCCTCGCTACGTTTCGCTTCCAGCACCGACACGAACTCGTCGTCGATTTGTGCGCTAGCACCGGGCTCAGGAGCGGCGGCACGAATCAAGCGCAAGATAGAATCCGTGTTGTCGTGAAATGAGATCACGATGTCTTCGTCCGAGGGGCGTGGTGCTTCGCAGATGCCATTGAGAGGTTGCGGAGCGCCGGCTAGTGCTTCGCCCTTCTGCAAGCGTTGCGCGCATGACACGAGCAGGCGCAACGAAGGGCGATCGAGGCGCTTGGCTAGCGTCCATGCTGTGTCCGTGTCGCGAATGCTCAACGATTGCTGCTCGATGATCGCGCCCGTGTCGTATTCGGCATCGAGTCGGTGGAGCGTGACGCCAGTCTCGACGTCCCCTTCGCGAATCGCCCAGAAGTAGGGATCGCGTCCGCGCCAGCGCGGTAGGAGCGAAGGGTGAACGCCGAAGGCGCCGCGCGGAGCGAGCGCCAAGACCTCGTGCGGAATCTTGAAAGGCCAGAACCAAGACAGGATTGCGTCCGGCTTCGCCGCTCGTAGCAAGCGCACGACATGGGCATCGTGCAGGTTGGGAGTGCCCAGCAAGAGCAGGTTTCGATCGCGGGCGCTGATGCGGCGCAGGTGTCGCGCGCCTGGTGCATCGGCATGGCCTGTGCAAATCGCCGCGGGAACAATTCCGTTTCGCATCAGCACATGAGCGCCCAAGGGCAGGCCGAAGTAGAGAATCCGCATGGTTTCTGCGGTCAGCCTAGCAGCGCCACGGCTTGGCGAATATGTGCTATAGAATCGACCCTTGTGAGAGACGACAAGCGCAAAACCATTCGCGTTGTAGCCGCCGTCATGGAACGAGACGGTCGGTATCTGATCACCCAGCGGCGCCCCAACGCGGTGCTGCCCGGCATGTGGGAGTTTCCCGGAGGTCGCTGTGAAGACGGCGAAACCGATTCAGAGGCTCTACGCCGCGAGGTACTTGAGCGATTAGGCGCTCAGATCGAGGTCGGGCAACTCATCTCTTTCGTGAGTCATCCCTACGACCACTACACTGTGGACCTCTACTTGTATGAGTGTCGTTTGATGACGGAGAACCTCGAAGCGCGTGCGGTACATGACTATCGCTGGGTCACATCGTCCGAGTTCGACCAATATCCGTTCACACCCGCTGATGAAGCGTCTATGACGCAGTTGCTTGGAGAGCCGTGATGAAATCGAATGTATTTGCTTTTCTAGTATTGGCCTTGGCAGGTTGCAGCTCGGCATCGCCCGCTGCGCCGGCAGCGCAAGCAGCTTCTGGCGAACAGCACGCAGCTGGTGAGGCATGCGAGCACGAAGGCGCAGCTTGCGAGCACGGCGAAGGCCATGCATGCGATCACGAGCACGCCAGCGGCGCTCCTGCGGCGAACACGCTCGCTGACGGCTCGACGCTCTATGGTCATGAGCTCAACGCGTCGCTTCCGGTGACGCCGCTCGCCACTATCCTCGCCGAGCCAGCGCGCTTCGCGGGTCAAACTGTGCGCACGGAAGGCGAAGTGTCAGCCGTTTGCCAACGCATGGGCTGCTGGATGGAGCTCCGGGCAGAGTCAGGAACGGTTCGCGTTCCGATCGCGGGCCATGCTTTCAACCTCCCGCGCGACATCACCGGCAAACACGCTGTAATCGAAGGCACGGTGTCCGTCACTGAGCTTTCCGAAGCGCAGCGCGCACATCTCGCCTCCGAAGGCGCCCAAGCGCTCGCGTCCGCCGTATCGATTTCAGCCACCGGCGTCCAGCTCCGCTAGCGTCTACTTGCTGGCGACGTCGACGACGGAAGTTTGAACCGCCATTGCGCCAACCCGCCTTTAAGGTTCGACGACAACGGTTTCAGTGACGCCGCGGGCGAAGGTTTCGGGCGCGTACATTTCTTCCACGTGGGTTGCTGTTGCGATGAAGCGGCCGGGCGTTGTTGCGCGCGCCAAATAGGTGAGCTCGTAGACGCCCGCGGGCGCGACGCGTGAGAAGGCCACGGTGCGGTCGTCGCGCATTTCGCGGTGGTCGAAGGCGAACATCGCGAAGTAGTTTCCGAAGTCGATACGGGTCTCGTCGAGCTCGCCGGACAGCGACTGTGTCGAGCTCGTCGCGAACGTCATGTTGGTAGCCTCCAAGCCCGCGGGGAGGGGATCGTCCACGGCAACATCGTACCGATCATCCGGTACGATCAGTGTCACGCGCACGCGCACATTGGCCTCGTTCTGAATGTGCCAGGTTCCGTCATTGTCGCGTCGCACGCTGCCCGGCGAATCTATGGGCTCGTACGTTCGCGATACCGTGAAGCCTTGTGACTCGGCGGGCATGCGTAGGTCGGTCGGTGCGTAGCGCAGGCCAAGGCGATAGTAAACGCGACCTTCGCCTGACGGGGCGATGACGAAGTCGCTCGTCCGCGCTCCGCGTGCCAATAAATCGACCATCGGAATTTGTGCGTCTAGTACTCGGCTAGAGCGGCCGTGGAACGGTGTCGTGCCGACGAAGTCGTTGCCGATCCACGCGCTTACGTTCGTGTTGGGCACAACCGCCTCTGCGATGCGATAGTAACGAACGAGCGCAGAGAGGGCCCAGGCCGTTTCGTTCGTGGTTTCCCAGTGCCCGCTGACACGGGCGGCTGCGAGAGAGCGCGCCGTTCTCTCGACGAGTGGGTCTTGCGGAGCCCGGTTGAGTAGATTGGCGAGCACGATTGCGTCGGTGCGGCGCTCCGAGTGCCAAAGCAGACGCGCGCTCTCAACGCGCTCTTCCGCAAAGTGCGCGCCAGCCGCGGTAAGCACCGCCCCGTTTGAGATCTCTGTCCAAAGTGCCGTCGCGCGCGGGTCGTTGGCGTTCGCGCGACGCAGCGCGCGATCCAGCCATGCCTTCGCAAAGACGGGAAGCTCACGCACGTGCGCGTGCACGCGATTCAATAGCTCAGGGTTCAGAACGCGCTCCGCCTCAGCAAGCACATAAAGCGCCAATGCCTGCTCCGCCCACGCTTGGTCCTCGCCGAGTTGAACGTTGGGGCGTTCGAGTCGATGAGTCACGAACGCCAGCGCGTGATCAAGCATCGTTTGCGGCACGTCGAAGCCGGCGCGTTTTGCTTCCAAGAGCGCGTAAGTTACCCAAGCGGAAACGTAGAGATGCTGGCGGTGCTCTTCCGCCCAGTACGCGAATCCTCCGCTGCTGCGCTGAAGCCGCTGAAGCTCGACGATGGATACGCGCGCTAGCTCACGCGCCTTCTGCTCGCCGTCGGGAACACGGCCGTCGCCGAGAATGGTGCGCAGCGCGCTGGCTGCCACCAATCTACTCGCGTGTTGTTCAGCGCACAGGTATGGATAGTCGATGAGCCACTCAGCCGCGTCGTCAAGACCGGTTAGTGCGGTGGAGGACAAGGAGAGTGTGAGCCCTCCGAATCGGGGGATCACGTGGTTTGGCGTGATCACTGGTACGCGAAACACACCCTGCTCGAGCGAGCCGTACGTTGCGAATGCTTCTCCGGTGGCGGGTTCGACCAACGGCAGCTCAACGTCGGCGGCGTCCGATCCGTGCGCGGCGGAAGCTGCGAACTGAACGCGCGCGCGTGCGCCCGCAGCATCCACGCGTACGGGGAAGCTAACCAGCTTGGATTCACCCGCGGCAAGGCGGATACGCTCAAGCCCGCTATTTTCGACGACGAGCCCAGCTGCGCGAATGCCAATGACGAAGTCGCTCGGGGCGCCGGTCTCGTTGTGCACCACGACGCCCGCCTGAAATGTATCTCCATATGTTGCGAATCGCGGTAGAGCAGGCCTCAGCACAACGGTCTTGCGAACTCTCACCTTAGCCTCGCCGGAACCGCTTCGGTCATCGCGTCCTATCGCAATGGCCATGATACGGAACGTAGTGAGATTGTCCGGCATCTCGATGTCGACATGCGCGCGACCGTTCGCATCAGTGCGCACGTTGCCTCGGTAAAATGCCGTCGTCGCAAAGAGTGAGCGCGTCGTGGTTGGGGCCTCGGCGCCGCTCGTTGCCGACGTTCGAGCGCGTCGTGTCTGCGGCGCGCGTTGATTTTGCTGGCCCCTCTCAAACACGGGTTGGGAGTCGGCACCAACTCCTGCTCCGTGACCAATCGTGCTCAGGCTACCCAGACCAATCGTGCCTTCGCCACTCCCTCCGCCTCCGCGGCCGGACCCTCTGAGCCCAAGCCCGCCGAACGACGCTTCCGCGTGCGCTTCGTAGAATCCCGTTCCATTGCTCCCAATACGACGCATCGGCGTGCGCTGCACCACGTGAGCGTAGATTGAGTCGGCACTGGCGACGCTCGCCGCTGGCCGATGAAGAGACCCGACCGGGTCCGGCGTTTCGTACGCGAGTAGGGAGAGCACGCTCTCATCGACGACGAGTACGCTGACTTCGGAGCTGGCAGCGTGTCCGCCGCTGTCGCGCACGTTGATGTCGACCGATAGACGCGCGCCTGGCGACAGTGTGGTTTGCCTCGGGTGAACGGTTACCGTAAGCCGTTTCGGCGCGTCATTGACCGTGAGCGAAGCCGAATTGATTGCCCACTGTGGACCGCCAATGTCAGCTCGCGTTGCCGCTCGCGCGTCGGCGCCGAGACCCTGCAGCATCGCCTGCAGCTCAGCGTCGCTCGCGCGGCCGCGCTGCAGCGCGATACGAATGTTCAAGTTCGGAACGTCGGCACCCGTGATCGGGACGTCGACCATCTGGACGTTGCCGGTGAAGTCGAGTGGCTGCGCCTGCACGATGCCTGTTCGCTCTCGTACCAAAAGGCCGCGTCCGCCAGCAAAGGGCACGCGAACAAGCAGGTGAGCTGTTTCGCCTGCGCGGTATTCTTCTTTGTCGGGGGTGATCTCAGCCAGGTGTGTGTTCTCGGACGGGACAAACGTGCCGCCGTAAACCCAGGCTCGCACGCGCGTCGTTTGAGTACGACGTTGGGAGTCGGTCACCGTCGACTCGATGATGTACTGACCTGCGTGCTGAGGCCCGATGCGGCATTCGACGGGCGCCGCACCCGATGTAAGTTCACAATGCCCGACGTCGCGTTCTTCTACGGAGTATTCGTAGACCCAAAGTCCGCCGACCTGACGCGGAGTGAATCGTGAACGCCGTTCGTATGCTCGCACGCGGATGCGGACGCCAGATTGCACCTGCCCGTCGATGGCGCTGACGATGTGCCGTGAAACGATCGGATCGCTCTCGCGCACGAAGCTTTTTTCAAGGCGTGTACCGCTGTAAATGTCGGCCGGGTGCGCGATGACCTCAAGGCGGCCGGCGACTGATTGGTGCGATGTGTCGGTGACGGAAGCCTCGAGAACGTACTTGCTAGGCCCGAGCACAGCGGCGCGCGCAGGCTCGCCAGGATCCAGGAGGGCGTGAACGCGCAGCGAACCGTCGTTTCCGAGCACGCCGGAGCCGGTGCGAATGACTTCGCGCTGGCTCTGATCAACTCCGAAAACGGCGTGTGATCTTCCCCAGCGGTTTTCTGACCGGAGCGTGCCGGGGCCAAAGAAAAAGAGGTCGGCGTCCTCGCCGAAGCGAAAGTCGGCGTGGCCGGGCGGTGCGAAGCTCGTGCGCTCGCGACCTAGCGTCCACGAGACCGCAAGCCCAGCGGCGGGCGCGCCAAAGAGGTAGGCAGCGCTCGCGCGCATGTCAATTTGGTCTCGTTGAAAGTGCGTTCCGTCCGGCGCCGTCACGTGCACTTCGATTTCGGGGGCGCGATATTCTTCCACGTGGATCGAGCCGGTAATCGCGTTGTTGTTCTGATAGTCGTGGCCACCCTGAACTGTGCAGCGAACCGACCATTGACCCAGCGCTGCACCCTCGCGCGTTACTAGATCATGCGTCGCTGTTCCGAACTCATTGAGCGAAATGTTGAACTTGGATACCTCGGCCCATTGCGCATCGTGAACCGCGCACTCGATTTGAACGCTGCTCGGAATCAACGTCAGGGAAGGCTGCGCGGTCCCCGCTTTGCGCCTGGCGAACATGCGCAGATGAATGGTGTCACCTGGCCGGTAAGGATCTCGGTCGGACAAAACCGCGCCCACGACTTCTGGGCTGATCAGCGCCGCGCCGCCGTAGACGAACGCATGATCGTCGCCAAGGCTTGCCTCCACCACCACTTCGCCGGTCGTAATCCGGTAGCTGACTCGGGCTAAGCCATTGGCATCGGTGAGCGTGGTCACAATCGGTGGAGCGTCCGCAGGGGTCATGGAGTGCACGGCGATTCGAACCCCAGCGAGCGGCATGCCGGTCGCAAGCGAAGTGACGCGCGCGACTGCGCCCAGCGCGTCCGTCACCGCGGTCAATCCAAGATCCGTCGCCTGCACGAAACGCACTTGGTGGTTGACCCAACCATCCTGTTGTTGCGGAAGGTCGATCAGGGCCATTCCGAATGCATTCTCAGGAATTTCGGGCGAGATATCGAGGCCAACGCGCTCCATCTGATTGCGCTGCGCGCGCGTTGCCACGGTGACACGGCGCGCGCTCGAAAGCGCCGTTCCTCCGGCGAGGTTGCGATTGGCGGCCACAATCGACGAGAGCACGTTGCGAAATGAAAGGCGGGTAGCCGCAAGCGCGACGCTTCGCGTGTTAATGAGATCAATCGGCAACACGCGCGGACTAGTTCGCTCAATCGTTGCGATGGAGTCGACGTTGAACGAATGCTCGGCTTCGAAGTCCCCGACGCGGAACGTACGAACCTGGTCGCGGTCAAGCGATTGGTTGAACTTGTCCTTCACGGCCGCTGCGATCGTGACCGTGTATGTCGTGGCAGCGTTAAGGCTTCCTTCGAGCGCAAACCCGGACTCAACGGGGCGTATCCGCAACCCATCGATCGCTGGACTCACTCGAACCAAGCTACTTGGATCCACGTCCGCGAGATCGAGCGGATTGTTGAATTCGATGTGGGGCGTCTCGCGCGGATCGCAGATGTTGTGGTCGTCGTACGGACAGCCGCATTCTTCGACCGCCAACGCCCTATACGTTTGAAACATAACATCGAAGCTCTGCGTCGACAGGTCCGGGCCCTCCGCGCTACGCGCGCCGCGGGCCAAGCTCAGCGTGTAGTTGCTGCTGCGCGCAAGTGGCGCGCCGGGACGCACCGCGATCCAGTACCCGTCGTCCCACGCCTCGATGGCCGGGTATTTTTCCTTGAGCGCGTTGAGCTCCGGTGCGGCCGTAACGAGCCTGAGCTGCACTGCCGCAGCGCCGCGCATTCGCAAGGCCGCCAAAATCGTCGGGCCGTCCACACGTTGATTAAAGCGGAGCGCGATCGTCGGCTCAGTGGATACCGCCGCCGCGTGGTCCTGGGGAATGGACGCGACAAGCTCGAGGGGCTTTGTCTTGAACGTAAATGCAAAGGCTTCGCGTGCATGATGGGCGAGGGCGCTCGTTGCGCCTTCGCGAAGCGCCACAGTGTAGGTCGTGGCGTTCGGCATGCGGCGCGCATCGGGCTCGAACACCACCGTGTCGGTGCCCAGCCACCGAAATCGTCCAGGTGGTTGCGGCGAGATGGTGATGGGCGCTACGCGCACGTGCTGTGCCGAGAGCGCTTCGAGCGGAACCATCGGCTCGCTGAAGGTGACTCGCACAGCACCGGTGAGCGCATCGCGGTCATGGGGCGAGTAGCCAAGCACGCGAAAACCGTCACTCGCGCTCGCGCCCGGGGGAAGGCCGGCATCGTCAGTCGAAACGGGCGGGAAGGGCGCGTCGGTGTGGCCGGGTGCAGGAACCGCTGGCCCTTCACGAACCACCAACCTCGCAGGGCCATCATCGGAAAGTTGCGGCTCCGGTAGATGCGCGAAGAGTGCGCGTAAGTCCTGCGCGGGAGCGTGTTGTTGCTGCGCGGAACGCGAATCGTGCCGCGAGCCACACGCCGCACACGCCAGAACACCCCAAACCAGAATTGCAAAGCGCATCATCGAGTAGCCTTCCCCTCAAGACTTCCCAACCCCACCAAAGTTCCCAGCCCACGCGAAGGTTACATTAGGGCGCTGCCGGCAGGCGGCGAATCCCGGCTCTCAGTAAGCGTGCAGGATTTTGCCTGAGCATGGACGCGCCCGTAGCGACAGGAGGGAGTGTGCTGCAAAGCACATGACCGACTCGAGCGAGGACGAAAGACATGGTCAGGGCAAAAGACAAACGCGCTACGCGAGGATTTCGCTGTCGCCGCCGTCGGCAATGGGCTCGGGCTCGCCGGGGCCGGGCTGGACGGCGTGGCTGAGCGCAATGACTTCCACGAGAATGGCGCGGTAGACGTTGTCGAGGTCGTCGAGGTTGGTGTCCTCGGGTGAGACCTCCAGCGCTTCTTGGACGTGCTCCTGCACGAAGTCGATGAGCGCAGGTTGGCCCATCGCTAACACGTCGTCACTCTCGAGCACTTCATTGGGATCTTCAGCGCGCAGTGCTTCGTCAGCAGCCAACGAGGCAAGCGCGGCTTCGAGGCCATCCGGTGTCACACTGCCAAGCCGTGTCGGGAACGCTTCGCGGAAGGCCATGAAGACGGTCACGATTAAAAAGTAGCCGAGCGACTGCGCGATGTCGTCGGTGCTCTTGCTCAGCTCTTCCGTCAGATACCGGCCGAGATCAGGCTGCAAGCGATCAAGCTCACGAAAAGCTTGATCGAGCTTGTCCTGAAGGCGGTCTTCGTCTTCGTCGAGAGAGTTCTCGAGCTGTGCGAGCGCGTTCTCGTCGACCACCGCATATGCCGGCACCGGTCGAAGAGCTGCTCTTTGCAGGAACTGCAACTAGCTCACTCGTCGTAGAAAATCGGCGGGCGCTTCTTGATGAAGCGCAGGATGAGCTCACGCGTGTCAGCCGCGAGAGACTCGAACTGGATGCCCATGCCGGGCTCCGATTCATCCGTGAAATCCATCGGATCACGGACCCAACGGACGCGACCATTGAGCTTCGTCTCGAAGCCACCCGGCAACGTCACAAGGACGCTAACTGGCGTGTTGCGCTCGAGCGAGGTGTAGGTCGCGATGAAGACGCCGCCTTCGGCGATCTCGCCGGAGAAGCCGACGAAGAAATTCGATTCCGTGTTGGCACCGATGTTGGCTTCGAGCTCCTGGCGCGGACCATCATAGGGAGCCGGTGCGGGAACAAGCGAGGTGCGAATTCCACCAGCGCCGGTGCCGGCTTCCGTCGAGGGGCGAATGCTTCCCGCAGGGGGGAACTTCGAAGGAGCCGAGGTGAGGGGGAACAATACGCCCATCACTTTGGCAATGGCTTCAGTCGCGCCGGTGGTCCCCGGGTGCTGAGAGCGCACGTCTTGAAGCAGAGCGAGGGTCTGGCTCAGCGAACCGAGCGCTTGCTTCACCGCTGCCTTGCCCGCGGTCTCATCGGCGGCCTTCTCAGCCTCGAAGAGTTGTCCCACGGCTTGGGCACAGTTTTGCGCGACGTTCAAAACGTCGGGCGGAATGTTGGGATCCTTCTGGAGTGCTTCGAGAGCCTGTCCAAGCTCTTCACGTGCAGTCCGCGCAGCTGTCGCGCCCGAGTAGGTCATCTGATCGATCCTCTTTAGAACGCCCGCTTGAGCGTGTTGCGAGTTGATGCCCGCCAAAACCTAGCGGGTTCGAGATGATACCCGGGACGCTGGCCTTTCACATCAATAAATTTTCGTTGGCCAACTAAAGTGGTTTTGTGAAGACAACGCGGCCTCGGCCCTCGCCGGCGTAGTTGGGGTCTTCGTGCACAGTGAATCCCAGGGCCATGTGAAAGCGCAGAGATCCGTCGTTTCCGACTGTGGTGATGGCCTTAAGGCGTTTGGCGCCAGCAGACCTACATCGCGCCGAGAACTGCGAATAGAGCTCTTTTCCCACGCCATGGCGCCGATGTTCCGGGTGGATGCCGACCAGGTGCACATAGCCCGTCGCGGGATCTGTCTCTGTTGGCTGCACCAAAAGCCGAGCAAAAAACCGACGCGCTCGTCGTTTTCCTCGGCGATCAGGCCCATCTCGCCAAGCTCGTAATAAAAGACAGGATGCGCGCGCTCGCCTGCGGGGCCGCCCCACCAGCGATCCATCACCGAAACGATATAGTCGTAGTCGCTCTTCGTGAGCTTGCGCGTCTTCATCGCCGACCCTTTTACTGCAACGTAGGTCCGGGGTCGACGTGCCCGAATCGCTCCTCATAGCGAGCGATCGTTTCCGCCAAGGCCGCCTGAAACCGCTTTGCGTGCTGCGGGGACATCAAAATGCGGGAGAGCAGCCAACCACTTGGCCCCTGCAAAAACGCGAAGTCGAGCACGAATGCGTCGGTGCTCATGCTCACCTGGGCGAGGTTCGAGAAGCGGCCCTTGGCGATTTCGTCTTCGGCTTTGATCGTGAATGCCGGTTGCACAGGTTTGGGTTGGTCCATGGCGGTGTCCTTCGGCGGGCATCATAGAGTGCAACGCTTCCCTTGGCGATTGAGTTTGTGGGAATCTAAATCGTGTCGTCTACCGCCATTCTCTTCTGTCCGTTTTGCCGCGAATGCTTCGAGGGCTTAACGCATTGCCCGGATCACGATCTTGCGCTCGTGTCATTCGAGGCGCTTCCGAAGACGAAGGAGGAGACGTCGCCCCTCGGTGAGCATGACGTGCTGCCCGCGACAGACCTGCGATTCGGGCGCGGCGTCGCTGCGCTCGGCGCCATAACTGTGTTGGTTGGCTTCTTGTTGCCGCTTGGTTATCTGGTGGGCACCGAGATTATCGAGATTACTCCTTATTGGATCGCAGCTGCGCGTCGACCCAGCATGTGGGGTGTGCCGATTGTCGCGCTCTTTGTTCTCGTGATCTTAGTGCAGCGCCGCACGATCGCGCGCATGCGCGGTGCGCGGATAGTGATCGTACTGCTTAGCATCGCAATCTTGATATCGGAGGCCATCGCCGTGTGGGGGCTCTACGTTGCAGCCGCCCACCAACCTTTCGGAACTGAGCCGATGCACGTGCAACTCGCCTCGGGCACTTTCGTCATTGCGGCAGGAGGCATTCTCGTAGCTCTGGGCGGCGTACTCTTCGGGAAGCGAAAAGTGGAGGCGACGCTTCCCCACGGCGCCGGCCCCGACGAAGAAGGTCCGGGCATCCGCACCGACGACAAGCACGAACCTGCCAAAAAGAAACGTGATCAGAGCAACGCGTCGAAGCGATAGCTCGCCTTGAGCGTGAGGCTGCGCGCGATGGACGAAAATCCGTCGTCGGAAAAATCCACGTCTTCGCGGTAGACGAGAAAGACGTCGCTGCCCGGCTGAAAGCGCCAACGTACGCGCGCGTACGCGATGACAATCTTGGCGACGTTGTTCACTTGAACGACAAAGTCCGACGTGAGGTTCGCGTTGATGGCGATTGTGAGGTCGCTGTTCAGCGTGGTGGTGTTGAAGGCAGGGTGGCCGGGCAGCGTGATCCAAGCATTGGTGCTGCTCGCCGTCACGCGAAAATGAGGCCCCAGCCACAACGCGAGATCCGCAAACAGATAATGCCGTATGCCGCCGAAGTAGCTGTTAGTGACTTCGTAGTAGACGCTTGCCGCGGGGTTGCGCCCGCTTGGCGAGGTGACGGTCGTGTGCATCGTCGCGCCGCGATAGGATCCCGGCGCGATCACAACCCCGGGCACGAGCGTAAATTCGGTCTCGACCGTGTCGGACTCGTAGTCGGCGCCGACGAGAAATTCCCAGCGTCCACGTGTCGTGATGGACGCGTCCCATCCGGTCGTCGAGCCGAGGTTTGCGTCGCCCTCATCGGTGCGCGTGATTTGTCCAGTTGCGCCGAGCGTATAAGAGCGAAGCACGCCGTGTTTGAAACGATGCAGATATGGAATTTCCACACGCGTCTGCAGAATGCCGCGCCGTCGTACAAAGCCGAGCTCCGGGCGAAATTCGTCGGACACGTAGAGCATCGACAAGCTCGGAGTCCAGTTCTGCCCGAGCCACGCGGCACCGATGCGGCCAGATCCGCCGTCGCCCGCTTGAGCCGCATCGTCAAGTAACAGGGGCTCGCCCGTGCGCCGCGTGAATGCGGCGTAGCCGGTGAGCGACAAGCGATCATCGAAGAACCGTGCGAGTCCATCGACGCCTGCTGAGATGCTTGGGTCGGCGGTGAAGGGCGCCACGCGACCGGCACCCGCCACGGGAAGATACTCGCGCATCGCTAGTATCGCGCCCACGAACGATGACTCGCCAATGTTCTGCCGCAAGCGCAGCACGTTCATATTGGATGCAGGCGTTGTCGACGTGGCTTGCGTCGCAACGTCGAGGATGCCGAACGACGTGTTTCCGACGCGTCCGTACGTCTTGATGCCTCCGAGGATCGGAACTGTGCGGCCGTTTGCATCGAGGCCGATGCGGCGAGAAAAGAAGAGCTGCGAGACACCCGCTTCGCCGAACTCGAACACGTCCGCTCCGGACAAAAAGAACGGACGGCGCTCGGGAAAGAACAGTGGAAAGCGATTCAGATTGATCGTTGCATCGTCGAGATCGACCTCGGCGAAGTCTGTCAGAATGGTCGCTTGGCCCCACACGTCATTGGCGATTCGCATGCGAATGTCGCCACCACCGTTGGGTGTCCACGTGGTCCCGTCACCGCCCGGCTCACGAAGATATGTACCCGCGGCGTATGGAATGAGGCTGAGCAAGTGGCCGCCGCCGATGCCGGTCACTCCGGTGATTTCCCCGTAGTGAAGCGCCGAAGTTGACCCGAACTCCGGAGGGATTAGCGACCAGTCGTCCGTGGCCATGCGCGCGTTGTGGTCGCGCGAGACATCGAAGCCAATCGTTCGCGCGTCGTCGTCGGGTGAGAGCCCAAGTGCCTCTGCGGGAATGCGAAACTCAGCGACCCAGCTATCCGCGTTCACTTGAGTGCCGACTTCCCATACGGCGTCGTACTCACGACGGAACGAACGTCCGTTGTCGGTGCTGATGTAGTCGAGCTGCGCTCCCAAAATGTTCGTCGCAAAACCCACCGTGGTTCGATGGTCGTGGCGAACGTCGAACTTCAATGTGACCGCGTCGTCATCCCAGATGCGGTAGGCGTCACGTTGGTAGGTCAAGCCGCGTGGCGATTCGCCCGGCAGCAAGTGCATCGTGATGCCGATGTAGAGAGCGTCGTGGTCGTAGAGCACGCGCACTTCACTGTCCACCGGGGGATGCGCGCCCGGGATCGGAAGGCGCTCGACGAAGTGCGATCCAATCGCGGCTCTAGTCCAAGGGGCTTCGTCAAGCACACCATCGAGCTGGATGGCGGAGTCGCCGCGTGGCTGAGCTTCAAGGGTGGGGTGGGGGCGCTGCGCTTCGGCGGTGGAGGCTGCGAGCAGCAACATCGCACACACGCCAAGCAGGCGTGCTCTGCTCATGCGGGAGTCGGACTCGCGGCTTTCTCGAGAGTCTCGAAAAACGCACGTTCAAGGGTGTGTTGCAACGGCGCTAGATGTCGAAGCTGGCAACCGGCTTCAACGGCGACACGCACGACGTGAGCTGCTCCGCCGTTGTGCGGGACACGCACTTCGAGCGTCGTGCCCTGCATCGTCACGATGCACTGCGACAGTTCAAGCGCGGTCCTCAAGCGCGCCGGGTCACCTTTGGTACGCACTTCGAAGATGCCCTCTTCGGGACGAATCAACGGCGCAAGCGCGCCGGCATAAAGGGCTTGGCCTCCGGCGAGTACGATGACTTGATCGCAAGTCTTCTCGACGTCCGGCAAAATGTGCGTCGACAAAATTACGCTCGCGCCAGTGCGCGTCGGGATATCGTGAATGAGCGCAAGCATCTCGTCGCGACCGCGCGGATCGAGACCACTGGTCGGTTCGTCGAGCAAAAGCAACTTTGGATCTCCAACGAGCGCTTGCGCCAAGCGCGCTCGCTGACGCATGCCGGTGCTATAAGAGCCGAGCTTGCGATAGCGCGCTTCGCCGAGACCAACGTACTGGAGCACCAAGTGCGCGCGGCCGACCGCTTCTTTGTCCGGCAAGCCGCAGAGCTTCGCCGCAAACGAGGCGTACTCGAGTGCCGTGAGCTCGGGCATCACGTGATCGCCCTCGGGCATGTAGCCCACGCGCGCGCGAACCTCGAAAGGGTTTCGCGCGACTTCGAGATCAAAAACTTTCACGGTTCCCGAGGTTGGGATCACGAGCCCGAGCAATGATTTCAAAAACGTGCTCTTGCCCGCGCCGTTCGGTCCCAAGAGCCCGATTCGCCCGGCTTCGAGGGTCAACGTGACGCTCTTGAGGGCGTGCAGATCCCCGTAGAATTTTTCGACATCGCGTAACTCGACGAGCGCCACGCAGCGCATGCTATTCGAACTCAGCTTTGGCGCCTAGGGTGGGCCCGGTGATGCGCAGCGGCCTGCTTTGCCGATGCGTTCGATATTTGGCCGGATGACCTATGGCATCCCCGTTGGGCGACCGTAGACACCCTCAACGCCCCGATTCAGAATCAAGTGGCAGTCGCTGAAATGCTTGGCTCGGGGGCGGGGGTTTTACATATGCGTTGCGATGCTCTGTGCGCGATTTTGCTCGTGCTGGTTTCGTCCGCGTGCGGTCGCGTTCGCTATCTCTCGGGTGAGAGTCTAGAAGTCCAGGTAGTCACTGGCCTCGTTCCCGGCGCGGAGTTCACACGCGTCGAGACCGCAGTCCTTGTGCGCGATGACTCTACGCAGTCGCTTGTCGCCGTCGATTCGCGCGAAGCCAGCGCTCGTTTCGGTCAAGACTACGCTCACGGGCAACGCGTTGGCGTATTCAGCCGCCTGCCGGGCGACTACCTCGTCCGAGTGGTGTTGCGGCGCCCCAGCGGCGCAATCCTCGCGACGCAGCTGACGGCTGTATCGTTTGAGAGCGCATACGTGCTGCGCGTGCATATCACGCGGGATTGCGCGGGCGTGCAATGCCCTGGTGGCGGCGACGCGTCGCTGCTTGCCTGCCTGAACGGGCAGTGCGTAGATCCAAAGTGCGACGCCGCGCACAGATCATTCTGCCCGGCTTTGCAGTTCTGCAACGACGCCAGCGATTGCGCGGCGGTGTCGGCGTGCGCAACTCTTTCGTGTGATGACGGCTTGTGTGCGCAAGTGCCGTCGGAGGATGCGTGCGCCGCAAACGAATGGTGCGACCCGCGACCGGGGTCCGGCTGTACGGCCATCGTCGATATGCCACCCGAGAGTATTCAGTGTGGAACAATTTGCGCCGCAACTGCCGCGACCTGTCGCGCCAGCTATTGGAACTGCGAAGGACCTATCCCCGCGTGTCAGCCACTATTCTCGCTCGCCCCCGGCACTGTCTGCGGTGTCGCGAGTGTGTGCGACGTCATCGGCTCCTGCGTATCCTGTAACGAAGGCGCCGCTTGCTCCGCAGGTTGCGCTCGAGGGACGATCAACTGCTCAACTGGCGCTCCCGTTTGCGCGCCCACGGTTCCGGCGGTGCACTCACCACCCGGAACACCATGTCTCGACGTTGGCAGTTGTGAAGACGCAATGCCCTGTACCACCAATGGCGTTTGCGACGCTGACGCAGTCTGTCGCCTGGGTTCCGGCCTACCGGCGGTGATCATTTCGCCGACGACCGGCGTCTCGACGTCCGAGATGGGCGGCATGGCGATGTTGACCTTGCGTCTTGCCGCGCAGCCAGAAGCCGACGTCGTCATCATGGCAAGCAGCATCATGCCGAGCGAGGGATTGGTGGCGCCCGGGATGATCACCTTTACGCACGCCACGTGGAATGATCCTCAAAGCGTCACCGTCACCGGCGTCGACGATTCGATCGCAGATGGCAACGTTATGTATGCGATTCGCTTCGGCGTCGCGTCGAGCGACACGGCTTACGCGCTCGTGACGGTTCCGGACGTTTCGGTCTTGAACATCGACGACGAAACGCCGAGCATCACCGTGACTCCCACCAGCGGCCTTACGACTACGGAAGGCGGAGGAACCGCGACGTTCCAAATCGTACTCAATACGGAACCTACTGCAAATGTGCGCGTCGACTTTGAGAGCACGGACGCGGCCGAGGGATCGGTTAGTCCTGCGTTTGTCACGTTCACGCCACTGACGTGGAGCCTTGCGCAAACGATCACAGTGACCGGTGTAAACGATTTCGTTGCCGATGGTGATCGTGCCTACCTAGTAGCGACGAACGCCGCCACAAGCACCGATCCGAACTACGATGGCTTCGATGCGAGCGACGTCGCGCTAACCAACGGCGACGACGACATGCCGGGCATTTCAGTGACGCCAACCTCGGGTCTTGTCACCACTGAAGGCGGCGGCACGGACACATTCTCGGTGGTGCTGAACTCGCAGCCCACTGCCGACGTCGTGATCCCCCTGTCGACAAGCAATGCGCAAGAAGGCGCGGCCACGGTAGCCAGTCTCACATTCACGCCTGTCGACTGGAACGTCGCTCAGACCGTCACGGTGGAGGGCGTGAACGATGATGTCGCGGATCTCGATGTGATGTATGCAATCGTCACGGCCGCGGCAGTGAGCACCGACACGCTCTATTCAGGCCGCAGCGCCAACGACGTGACGATCACGAACCTCGACAATGACGTGGCAGGCATTGCCGTGTCGCCGACGAGCGGGCTGGTAACGACCGAGGCGGGCGCAACGGCTACGTTCACAATCGTACTCACGAGTGAGCCGGTCGCGGACGTGACGGTCGCGCTTGCGAGCAGCAATTCCAGTGAGGGCACCGTTTCCCCTGCCTCAGTGACATTCACCGCCTTGAGCTGGGACACGCCACAAACCGTGACACTCACCGGCGTGAACGACTTCATCCTCGATCCCAGCGTCGCCTACGACGTCACCACGGCGCCCGCGATCAGCACCGATCCGAACTACAGCGCACGCGACGCGTCCGATGTGATGGCGCTCAACCAAACGTCACTCGCGCTTCAAGGGTATTTCAAGGCATCGAACACGGATGTGAACGATCATTTCTTCACGGTCGCGCTCAGCTATGACGGCAACACGATGGTCGTGGGCGCACCCGGAGAGGCAAGCAACGCCACAGGTGTCGGCGGCGACCAAACTAACAACAGCATCACCAATAGCGGAGCCGTCTACGTCTTCTCGCGCAGCGCCGGGATATGGTCGCAGGAGGCGTACATCAAAGCGTCCAACCCCGGCATGGGGGACTATTTCGGCGCGTTCCTCTCGTTTTCTGCCGACGGCAACACGCTTGCGGTGGGCGATTGGTATGAGGACAGCGCCTCCGCCGGAATTAACGGAAACCAAGCAGACAATTCCTCCATGGACGCGGGCGCCGCGTTCATCTTTACGCGCAGCGGGTCGATCTGGTCGCAGCAGGCCTACATCAAATCTTCCAACCCCGGTGCGCTCGACGGCTTTAGTTTTGGACTTTGGCTCTCCGGAGATGGCGACACTCTCGCGGTCGGCGCGCAGTCGGAAGATAGCAGCGCGACCGGCGTGAATGGCAATGAGCTCGACAACTCACTCTTCAACGCGGGCGCCGTCTATATCTTCGTGCGCAGCGCGGGGGTGTGGTCGCAGCAGGCTTATCTCAAAGCGGCAGTTTCAGGCACGCCCGACGTATTTGGCCATGCCGTCGCGCTTTCGCACGATGGCAATACGCTCGGCGTGAGTGCATACAACGAAGCGGGCGCTGCGACGGGAATCAACGGCGACCAGACGAGCAACGCCGCCGCTGGCAGCGGCGCTGCATACATCTTCACGCGCGCGGCGAGTGTCTGGTCGCAGCAGGCCTACATCAAAGCGTCGAATACCGGCGCGAGCGATCGCTTCGCGCTCAGCATCGCACTTTCCGCGGACGGCGATACGTTCGCCGCTGGCGCCTACTTGGAGGACAGCAACGCGACCGGCATCGGTGGCGATGGGACGAACAACCTCGCTGCCGATAGCGGAGCTGAGTACGTGTTCACGCGCAGCGCCGGCGTGTGGTCGCAGCAGGCGTACATCAAGGCATCCAATGCAGAGGCGGGCGACTACTTCGGCTACGCAACCGCACTTTCGGCGGACGGGAACACCTTGCTTGTGAATGCGTTTCGCGAGGCCAGTGCCGCGACCGGACTCTTTGGCGATCAGTCGAGCAACGCTGCGACATTGAGCGGAGCTGTCTACGCGTTTACGCGCGCCGGTGCTGCGTGGACACAGCAGGCCTACATCAAAGCGTCCAACACGAATGCGAGCGACGCGCTTGGCGGAAGCTGTGGCATCGCGATCTCGGGAGACGGGCGCACGATTGCAATAGGAGCCACCGGCGAGGCGAGCAACGCCACTGGCATCGGCGGTGATCAGACGAATGATGCCGCCGCTGGCAGTGGCGCGGTGTACGTCTACGCCGGGCTGTAAGCTCATGAAATAACATCGCTCTCAAGTCCTGCGTCTAGCCCAGTCTCGGGCATGGCCGCTCGGCCTGCACTTTGCAGGGGTTTTGCTTTCCCTTCCCACCTTCGCTCCCTATACTGAAGCTGGTTCGGCGCGGTGGGTGTTTCCCGGGGAGCGATGTAATGGAGATCAAGCAGCAATTACGCTTGTCGCAGCAGCTGGTGATGACACCCCAGCTTCAGCAAGCGATCAAGCTGCTTCAGATGTCGCGCATGGAGCTCGTGGAAACAGTCCGCGAGGAGATGCTCGAGAATCCCGTGCTCGAAGACTCACTCGAACTGAACACGCCGGAAGTGGCTGTCGTGTCCGCTGACCCGACGATTTCCAGAGGCGAGCAACAGATGATGTCGCTCGACGCCGCAGTGCCGGGCGAAGCGCAGTCGCAAAGCAGCGAAGGCACACAGGCCGAGAAGAAGGCCGACGAAATCGATTGGGAGCGCTACCTCGAGAATCACGCCATGCAGGCGCCGATGCCTAGCTTCCGCGGAACTGGCGGCGACGACGAGATGCCGGGCGCCGAGTCGACGATGACGACGGCCGAGGATCTCACCGCGCATCTTTTGTGGCAGCTGCGCATGAACGACTTTGTCGAAGACGAGAAGCGTTTTGCAGCGCTCGTGATCGGCAACCTCTCGGACGACGGCTATCTTCGCCTCGACGACGTCCCCCAAGAAGAAATCGTTCCGCGACTTGCCGCCGAAGCTGGTCTCAACGCCGAAGATGCGGAAGAAGTGCTGAAGATGATGCAGCGCTTCGATCCGGTTGGCGTCGCTAGCCGCGATTTGCGCGAGTGTTTGATGGTGCAGGCCGAGCACCTCGGTCTCGACAAGCTTTGTGTCGACGTCCTCGACAAGCACATCTCCAATCTTGAGAAGAAGAACTACGCGGCGATTGCCAAAGATCTGAAAGTGGCGGTCGAAGAAATTTACGACGTCGCTCAGATGATCGCCGAGCTCGAGCCGCGTCCGGGTCGCAATTACGTCACGGATGAGCCGCAGTACATCACTCCCGATGTCTACGTGCATAAGGTCGGCGACAAATACTTCGTTGTAGCTAACGACGACGGCATGCCCAAGCTCAAGATCAGCGGCTTCTACCGCTCGGCGATGCAGGGCGATCCCAAGGCCAAGGAATACATTCAGACCAAGCTGCGTTCTGCTCAGTGGTTGATACGCAGCATCGATCAACGCCGAAAGACGATCGTGAAGGTAACTGAGTGCATCGTTGAGAAGCAGCGCGAGTTCTTCGAGCTCGGCATCGAGTATTTGCGTCCGATGATCCTGCGCGACGTCGCCGAGGCCGTTGGCATGCACGAGAGCACGATCTCGCGCGTCACCAGCAACAAGTACGTCCACACTCCGCGTGGCATCTTCGAGTTGAAATACTTCTTCAACAGCGCCATCCGACGCGACGCCGGCCAAGACGACATCGCATCTGAGAGCGTCAAGCAAGCCATCAAGAAGTTGATCAGCGAAGAGGATCCGAAAGATCCTGTGAGCGATCAGAAGCTCGTCGAGCATCTGGCTGACGGAGGCATTGTGATTGCCCGCCGAACGGTAGCGAAATACCGCGAGATGTTGGGGATTTTGAGCTCGTCCAAACGCAAGAAGTACTTCTGACCACAGCCGTTCTCTGGCTACACGAGTTTTTAGGAGGTTCCGATGGGAGTCGCGTTCACGTTTCGTCACATGGAGTCGTCGGATGCGTTGAAGGAGTATGCCGAGGAGAAGATCGGCAAGCTTCAAAAGCTGTTGCGAGCTCCGATCGAAGCTGAAGTAGTTGCGAGCCTCGAGAAGCATTTGCACTGCGTTGACATCTCGGTAAGCGCCGGCGGCAAGCGCTACCACGGCCGCGAAGAGTCTGACGACATGTATGCGTCGATCGATCTCGTCATGGACAAAATCGGACGCCAGGTTCGCGACGACAAAGACTCGGCCACGCAGCGCAAGCGCACCTCTGGTGGGTTCGCAGCGGCGAGCGGCAAGAAGTAAGATACGCGCGGCGTCTTCGTGCGCATCGTCGACATCCTCACTGTGGATCGTGTTGTCTCCGTGCTCGACGTGCAGGACAAGAACGCGGCCCTGCGCGCGATGGCCAAACTATTTGCGTCGACCGATTGGGAGCTTGGCGAAGAGGATATCTACAAGGTGCTCGCCGACCGTGAGGTCGTAGCGAGCACCGGCGTGGGCAGTGGCGTCGCGATCCCGCACGGACGCGTCGACGGCCTATCCACAATGCGCGCGGCGTTGGCAATCTGCCCGAAATCAGTCGATTTCGATGCGATCGACGGCGAGCCGGTCCGCATCTTAGTGGCAGTGCTCGCGCCGAATCGCCATACGGGGGACCACTTGAAAGCGTTGGCTCGCATCTCCCGACTTTTGCGCGACGAGTCAGTGCGCATGCGCCTTTTGCGAGCGCAGGACGCGGTGAGTCTGCACGCCATCGTTGCAGAAGAAGACGCGCGTCACTGATGACGGCGGCCACTGTCCCCGTTAGTCTTCTCATCGAGCATCCGGATCTTGCGCCGATGTTGCAGGTTGTGGCGGGCGCTGTTGGCATGTCCCGGCGAATCGCGCACACGCGCGTGCAAAAGTCCGGGTTGGCATTCGCAGGCTATGTGCGCGGTGTCGATCCGCGACGCGTCCAAGTCATCGGCGAAACGGAGATGAGTTTTCTCGAGTCATTGAGCCCCGCCGCGCGTGAGAGCAATTTGCACGCGTACTTCGGGCTAGGACCTTCGTGCACGCTGGTGACGCGAGGCGTTGCTCCACTGCCGGAGCTCCTGCGCGCCGCCGCTGAGACCGAATCGCCGCTCATCGTTTCGAGTGTTCGCTCGAGCGAAACCATCCACGCACTGCATGCAGCTCTCGATCGCGAGCTTGCCGACACGATGAACTTGCACGGCGTCGTTGTTGATGTGCACGGCCTTGGCGTGCTCCTGCTCGGGCCGAGCGGGATCGGAAAGAGCGAGTGCGCCCTGTTTTTGGTAGAGCGGGGCCACCGGCTCGTTGCGGACGACGCTGTGATCTTGACGCGCCTACCCGGGCAGCAGGTTGTCGGCGCACCTTCACCACTTCTGCGTCAGCACCTCGAAATTCGGGGCCTAGGCATCTTGAACATTCGCGATTTGTACGGGGCAACGGCCACGCGCAACGAGGCGCCGATCGATCTCGTGATCGAGCTGTGCCCATGGCGAGAGGACGAAGCATACGAACGCTTGGGCATCGACGACGCGAGCTACCGCTTGATGGGCTGCGACATCCCAATGCTCAAAGTGCCGATTCGCCCCGGACGAGAGATGTCGACCATTCTCGAGGTCGCAGCGCGCAACCAACTCTTGAAGCGCGCGGGCCACCACAGCGCGCGTGCGTTCGCTGCGCGTCTTGAAGCGTCGCTCGGGCTCGTCGACGACACCGTAGAACTATCGAAGCCGCCGAAAGCGCATTGAGTCATCCCCGCTGCGATATTCGGCATCGAGCGTTGACACGTTGATGTTCTTTTCAGGTACACTTTGCCTGTGAGCGCGCTTCACGTGGTCGTCGTGACGGGGATGTCCGGAGCAGGGCGCAGCACTGCGCTCAACGTGCTCGAGGACCTCGGCTTTTTTTGCGTAGACAATCTGCCGCCCGCCCTCGCCGTAAAACTCGTCGAGATGCTCGCGGCAGAAGACGCAATCACGCGTGTTGGCCTCGGCATCGACGTGAGGACCGGTTCTTTTCTCGAAGGCGCGGACGCGGCCTTCAAGGAGCTTGAGGCCAGCGGCCACAATGTCGAGGTCCTCTTCATGGACTCCGCAGATGGTGCTCTGGTTCAGCGCTATAGCGAGACGCGTCGCCCCCATCCGCTGGCTCCGGGCGGGGACCTGCTCGAAGCCATTCAAAAAGAGCGCGACCGCTTGTCGACGCTGCGCGCTCGCGCGAAGCAAGTCATTGATACAACGCGTCTGAGCGTTCATGACCTACGTCGCCTCCTCGTCGACTCGATTGCGCGAGGCGATGCGGCGCCGCGCATGGTCACGCGCATCGTTTCGTTCGGCTTCAAGTACGGAATCCCGGTCGACGCGGATTTGGTGTTCGACCTTCGCTATCTGCCCAATCCGCATTTCGTGCCCGAGCTTAAGCCGCTGACGGGCATGGATGCGCGTGTTTCTCGTTTCGTACTCGATGCACCTGAAACAAAGGAGCTGCTCACAGACCTCGAGTCCATGCTCACGCGCCTCTTGCCTCGCTACGAGCGCGAAGGCAAGGCCTACCTCACGATTGCTGTTGGGTGCACGGGGGGCAAGCATCGTTCGGTCGCGGTCGCCGAGGAGCTCGCCCGTAGGTTGCGGCCCGTGCGCGAAGTCGCAGTGGCTCACCGCGATTCGACGCGCTGAATATGGACGAGGTTACACACGCCGAGGCCACGTTCGAAATTGTTAACGAGCTTGGGCTTCATGCGCGCGCGGCGACGAAGCTCGTACAAACAGCGTCACGTTTCCGCTGCAACGTCGACGTTAGCAAAGACGGGCAGCGCGCAAATGCCAAGAGCGTGATGGGCGTGCTTCTGCTGTGTGGTGCACGCGGGACCTTTGTAACAGTTCACGCATTCGGTGCGATTGATGCGCCGGACGCTGTCCGTGCAATTGGCGAGCTCATCTCAAACCGATTTGGGGAAGCGCAGTGATCGTCCGGTCTGAACCTCCCAAGGCATCCATTCGTGGCGTTTCAGCCGCTCCCGGGATTGCAGTGGGGCGCGCGCACGTTCTGGATCGCGGACGCTTTGCGACTCCGCGCCGACGGATCGATGCCGACACGACTGAGTACGAGCGCGGCCGACTCGAGCAAGCGATTGAAACTTCCCGCACCGAGCTGTGCGCGATTCGCGACCAGCTCGATGTTGAGGGCGCCGCCACATTTCGCATGCTGCTCGACGCTCACGTCGCAATGCACGATGACGTAATGCTCATCGAAAGCGCCGTCACGCTGATGAAAGCGGAACTGATCAATGCCGAGTGGGCTCTTGAACGCGTCATCGCGTCGATCAAAGAGCAATTTGAGTCTGTTTCGGACGGCTATTTTCGGGAGCGTGCCGGCGACGTCGAGCAAGTGGGCGAGCGCATTTTGAGGCAGCTTGTCGGGCGTGTATCGCTGCTGCCGATGGTGCAGGGCGGCTCGGTGCTGGTGGCGACCGACCTGAGTCCAGCCGACGCGGTGCAACTCTCGCAGTCAAGGCCGGCCGCCATCGTGCTTGAGCTGGGAAGCCCGACGAGTCACACGGCGATTCTGGCGCGTGCGATGGAAATCCCCTGCATCGTGGGCGTCGCCAACGCGACGCGACGCATTGCGCATGGCGACACCGTCGTCGTCGACGCACTTCGAGGCGATGTGATTCTCGACGCTGACGACGCTATGCTGGCCCGCGTAGAAGAGCGCTCGCGTCGCTATCGTCATTTCACTGGTAAGTTGCGAGAGCGGCGCAGCTTGGTTCCCGAACTTCAGGACGGAACCGTGGTGGAGCTCTCTGCGAACGTGGAGTTGGCGAGCGAAGTCTTGATCGCCAATCTCGACGGCGTGGCTGGCATTGGACTCTTTCGTACCGAGTTCTTGTATCTCGGCCGCGCGAACCCGCCGACCGAAGACGAACAGGTCGACGTCTACGCGGATGTTCTGCGCGCCGCCGAACAACGCCCGGTCGTATTCCGCGTCTTCGATTTTGGCGGCGATAAACTACCCTTTGCCTCGCCGGTCGCGCGACCTTCCAACCCGGCGCTCGCGTTGCGCGGTTTGCGCTTTGCGCTTACCCGTCTCGATTTGCTCATGACGCAACTGCGCGCGATTCTGCGGGCGTCCGTGCATGGCAAAGCACGGATCATGTTCCCCATGGTGGCGACGATTCCGGACTTACGGCGCGCCAAGCAATGCGTACTCGACGTTCAAGCCCAGCTCAAAGCCGACGGCGTGCCGTTCGCGGAAGTCCCGATCGGTACGATGATCGAGGTGCCCTCCGCAGTGATGCTTGCTGATCATTTGGCAAAGGAAGCGGACTTCTTTTCCGTTGGCACGAACGACCTCGTTCAGTATGTGCTTGCGCTGGATCGCAGCGATCCCAAACTTTTTTCTCGCGCGCGCTTGTACGATCCCGCCGTTTTGCGGACATTGGCGCACGTTGCAAAAGCGGCCGAGCACGCATCGGTGCCGTTCGCGATGTGCGGCGACATGGCCGCCGACCCCATCGCTTTGCCGCTCGTGCTGGGACTCGGCTTTCGGAACTTGAGCATGTCCCTTTCGCAGATGCCGCTCGCGCGCGAGATCCTTTCTCGCGTGAATATGGTTCAAGTCCACGCGCTCGCCAAAGACGCGCTCGAGTGCGCAACGGCCACGGACGTCGGTAGATTGATCGTGCAGCGTCTCGGCACCTCGCTCGAAGAGGTATGGTCCGAGAACGGAATCGATCCTAGTTCGTTGTAGCAGACGTGGCTCCGTCGTTAAGGTGACGGCGGCGCGCTAGCTTCCGGCGCATCTTCCGCGGGCGGTCCAGACGGGATGGGCATGTGCTCTGCGATCAAGAGCATGCGCTCCAACTGTCCCTCGCTCGCGTAGCCAACGTGCTCATGAACGACGTACCCATTTTCGTCGAGCGCTATGAACATCGGGACAGCTTCAATGGGACCGAGGCCACTTATTCCCCGCGCGACTGTGTTGTCGGGGTCGTACGCCACGGTAAAGGAGACGTGCATCGCCTCCGTGTAGGCCGCGACCAACTCCTCGCCATCGGGTTGAGCCGCAAGGCCCACGACGTGTGCTTCGGGGTGCAAGCGATGGAAGCTTGCCACCGGATGAAACGCAGCCTGCGAGAGCGCATCGAACGTTGCGAACAGGAAAAGAATCGTTGGCTGACCGCGAAGGTCACCCAGGTCTAGAAACTGCCCGTCCGGTGTGCGGAGGGTTAACTCGACCGGGCGTGAGGGGAGCGCCGCGTGCGTCGCGCCGGTCGCTTGTGAACTGCCTCCGCCACATGCGCACACGCAAAGCGTGACGGCGACGCTCATGGCAATTTGGAAAGGGCAGGTCATGAAGCTTTCTTCTTCGCATTACGCCCCCGTCGCGCGAGAATCGCAACTGCCACCACCAGCACGACGCCCAGCGCGATCACATAGCGCGACATAGATGATGATGCCGCGCGCACGACGTTTCCGCGCGAGCTGCCCCCTGTGCAGTGCCAAGGATCGCGAGTACCTCGGAAATAACAACGGTCGAAGGTATGCCCGTCGGTACGGATCGCGGCGATTCGGACTTCGTCGCCGCGTATTTCGACGCGTACAAAATGATGCACCGGTGAGAAGGCGAGTTGCGTTGGCTGCTCGCTGTTGGAAAAGTACAAGGGTGCGCCATCGCCACCAGAGACGATGTACTTGAGGCCGCTGGCATCCCCGCGCTCGTACGTATGATCATGTCCGGATAAAACAAGCTCCACGCCGTCGCGGCGCAGTAGCCCTTCGATGTCAGTGCCCGCGATAGCCGGATTTCCCCCATGGGCTCCGCTCGAGAAGGGGCCATGGTGCATCATCGCGAAGATATGCTTCACGGCGTGATCGTCTCGCAGCGAACGAAGAGCACGCTCGAGCCACACGCGCTGCGGTTCGCCAGGCGCGAGGCTCTCTTCCGTGTCGAGCGAGATCATGACAGTCGCGCCATATCGGAACACGAAGTATGTTTCGTGTTCCGAGCCGCCTGCAGCTACCCGCATGTGTGCGCGGTAGTTACGTAAGCCGGCACCCGCATAGAGATCGTGATTTCCTATGGTCGGAATGAGGGGCGTGGACGCGAAGAGCGGAGCCGCGACATCGAAGAAAGTCGCCCAACTTTCGGCTCGTCGTCCATCGGCAATGAAGTCCCCGGTGTGCAGGACGAAATCCGCTGCTTCATCACTCATCGCTCGAATCACGCTGGCGTGGGCGGCAGGGTTGGTGCGCGTGTCGCCGTAGATTAGAAAGTTTACCGGGGCGTCGGGAGCGGCAGGGGCTGTTGTGAAAGTGCCGCGCGCAATCTCGTCATTCGCGACAAAGACCCGATACGCATATTGCGTGTCGACGTCGAGTCCGTCCATCACGACTTCGTGAACGCGCGACGCGGGACGCTCGTAACGCTTCGCCGTGTGGGCGGGCGAGACGGCGGTTACGACGACCGGCTGCTCATGCGCCAGCACGAATAGCACCGCGATGGAGTTCGTAGTCACATCCATCAAGTAAGGCCGTGTAACAAACTGAGGGTGTGCGAATGCCGCCTCGGGCGTGGCCGCGTGGGCCAGAGCACAAAGAGACGCGACAGCAAGGAGTCGCCGGCTCACTAGAAACGTCGCCTTGAGGCGGGTCATCTCGCGTTCTATACCGGTCTTTGTGCCTCCCCGAAAGGATCCAGTGCATGTTCGATTGAACGTGCTCCTCGACACGCGCGATCACGCGCGCCATTTGCAGGACGATCCCGTTAGTTTCGTTCACCGCTTCGTGGACCCGTTGGATGCTGAGTTGGTCGGCTTGCTCTCGTCGTCGCTCGCTTTCGGCAATGTGAAAGCTGTGCGCGCAAGCATCGCGCGCGTGCTGCTGGTTCTTGGCGAACAACCGGCGCGTACGCTCGCCTCGAGAAGCGAACTCGAACTGCGCGCCTCGTTGAGTGGATTTGTGCATCGCATTTATCGCGGTGCAGACGTCGCTCGTATGCTTGCGAACGCCGCGCGTCTTCAACGTGCGCACGGTAGCCTTGGTGCGTTCGTCGAGCGAAGCTTTGCAGACCACCAATCAGATCTTCGCAGGACCATGAGCGCCTTGGCCACAGAGCTTCGCGGGAACGCTCCATCGCGCGGGCTGCAGCATCTGATTCCCGATCCGCACGCCGGCAGCGCATGCAAACGCTTGCTGCTCTATTTTCGCTGGATGGTTCGACCGGCGGACGGAGTCGACTTGGGTTTGTGGTCGCTACCAGCTTCGGCACTGGTCATCCCGGTTGATACACACATCCATCGCATCGCCCAGAATCTTCGCCTAACGGATCGTCAAACAGCGAGCTGGCGAACGGCAGAAGAGATCACGAACGCACTCAAGCGGTTTGATGCGTCTGATCCCGTGAAGTTCGACTTCGCACTTTGCCACCTAGGTGTTTCTCGCGATTGTCCTAGTCATCGCGACGAATCGCGATGCGCGTCGTGCACGCTTCAGACGGTGTGTCGTCATTGGCAGTCGACAGCTCTTTAGGCCACAAAGCTTGTGAGCTCGGCCTCGAGCTGCCGGACTGTTTCCTTCGAGCGCAGCGGCTCGCCAGCTTCGACGGTGTTCCCCGCGCGAAATGAGACGAGGCCGATGTCGTGCATCGCAGCGAGTGCATTTTCCATCTTCGGACGTGAGATCGATTCGCGGTGCTCAATTTCGCCGGCTAGATACATATGCGAGCCGAGAGAAAGAGTTCGACGCAGCCATTCTTTCTTCGACGCAGGGGCATTGATGAGCTGCTCGGCGCTGCGCAGCGCAATGCGATAACTCTCGAGATAGGTGCGAAGCAGTGCCGCGTACATCGTGATGCGTTGGCCAGCGCGGCCGCCACCCACGCGAATGCGGTCGGCAAAGCGCTCCAACTCGTCAGCGTCCAGCATGCTTTGCAACGCTTCGTCGAAAATCTGATCGAAGTCTGCATCCGCTCGATACATGAACTCGTACTTGAAGGTGCGTGACAAACGTTTCACGCGCTCACGCAGCTCTGTTTCAGTTGGCAGCGCCACAGCGTCGACGAGTAGGGCTGTTGCGATGAGTGCGCTCGGCACGAAAAAGTGCAGCAGGTTGTTCTTGTAATACTCGAGGGCCATGCGCCGCTCTTCGGGAATCGTGAACACAGGCGGCCCGCCGACCGACTGCTCAGTGACCAGCTTGCCGTCGATGAATAGTCGGAGCGCGCCTTCAAGCACGGGAATCCGGAGAGCGCCCTTGTCATCAACCAGGTTGGTACCGATGCGAGCGTGCACACGCAGAAGCGCAGCGATGAGCTGCTCGCACGAGTCAGCGAGCTCACGCAAAGTAATTCCGCGTTTGCGGTGAGCGAGCAGCGCGGCGGCGACTAGCGCCGCAGGAGTAACCATCGTCGCACGATCGATTTCATAGACGACGCGGTGAGCGAGCGTCTGCACGAGGGCGCGTCGCTGCGACGGAGTGAGAGATCCAGCCGCTTCCTCGGCAGGGCGACCTGCAGTTTCGGCGAGCACGTCGTCGAAGGAGAGGATTTCTCCCACTTGAATGTAGAGGCGGCCATACCGAGAACGAAGAATGCGCGGAGTTGTAAGCAGGCCGCCCACGTTCTCCTCGGACTTTTCGCCGCCGGACTGCTCGTGCACGTAGGCACCTTCCTCAATGATGCGCTCGTAGCCAATCGAAATCGGAACGAAGAATGTTTTGCGCGAGCGCAAGAGCAAAGCCGCGTCAACGATCATCGACAGCAGGCCGAGCTTTGGTGCCAAGAGCTTGCCGGTGCGCGAACGACCGCCTTCGATGAAGAACTCGAGAGCGAAGCCCTCCACCATGAGCTTGCGAACGTAAGCGTCGACGAGTGCCGAGTAGAGCCGCTTGCCTGCGAAGCTGCGGCGAATGAAGAAGCCGCCCGCGCGGCGCAGGATGGGTCCGAGCGGCCAAAAGCTCAGATTTTCACCGGCGGCAATGAGCGGGGGTGAAATCGCGTTCGTATACAAGACGTCACTCAACACGACGTAGTCGACATGGCTCTTGTGGCTAGGGAGCAGGACGATGTTGCCCTTGCGCGCGGCATCGCGAAGCCGCTCGATGCCCTTCTTATCGACGACGAGGCCGTCATAGATGCGCGTCCACACGCGCGCCAAAATGCGATGCATCACTGCCATCCAAAATTGATCGGGGGCTGCGGCCATGCGCCGCAAATCTTTGGCGGCGTCTTTTCGTACACGGTCCACGGTCTTCTTCGACGTGCGTGCCGTCGCGTCGATATGCTTCTTCACCCGCGGGCTTCGCAGAATCTCTTCGCGCATGCGCGCTGGTGTCTTTTTGCTAGGCCCGAGCACCAAGGTGCGTTCGCGCTCCATACGACGCAGCAAGGCATAGCGAATCTTGTCGGCCGCTTCTGCGTCAGTAAGCTCTTGATGCTGCGCGAGAAAAGCACGCAGATCGAAAGGCTCGCCTGAGCGGAGCAACGCGTTTCGGAAGTTCAAAATGAACTGAAAAAAGCTGCGAATTTCTCCCGGCCCCTCGCTGGGGCCGACGATGAGACCGAGTATCGAGCGGTTCTTAAGGGGCGGAAGCTTGCTCCATACGAACGTCTGCGGCACGAGCAAGATAGCTTTGTCCATCTGGCGCTGCGTT
The DNA here is from genome assembly GCA_016712745.1 of Sandaracinaceae bacterium. Classification (GTDB taxonomy): domain Bacteria; phylum Myxococcota_A; class Polyangia; order Polyangiales; family JADJQN01; genus JADJQN01. The sequence goes on along the minus strand of JADJQN010000001.1, from coordinate 1,188,174 downwards.
TCGACGAGGGTACGGATCAAATCCACTTCAAGCTTGCCGCCTTTCCGGTCGTCTCGCGCGAACGATGGGGGGCGCCTAAGAAAGAGAAGGGCGCTGTGTGATTCCTTCACAACCTCGCGCAGCGTTTGATCTTCCGGATCCTGCCGCCGCAGGCGCAGGCGTCGACCGCCTTTGCCGAACGGCTCTAGGATCCACAGGCCCAGATCGTTGACGAACGTGACGAGTGGCAGGCTGAATTTCTTGAGCAGGAAATCGAGACAGAGAAAGTCGAGCACCGAGAGCGAACGCATCACGTAGACGACAACGCCCTTTTGCGCCGAATCGCGCACCACGGCACTCCACTTCTGGTCAACGTAGATGCGCGAGAAAAAACGCTTGTATAGCCAACCCAAGATCGGGTTCGGCTCGTACGGAGCCGGCGGCGTGGACGCGCGTGGTTCGGGCAGACTCTCCATCGGAAGCCGCGAAGGCTAGCACGTTGTTTTCACCCGCTAAACGCCCCAAGCGCAAGCTTCGGCGTGGCACATCAGCGACGCTCGAGCGGGGCGCTGCGCACTTAGAAGGAAGCGGTGAGGGAACGGTGCTCGCCCGGCGAGAGGGCGATGCCGTCGAAACGGCGCTCGGTGCTTCGGTAGCGCACGACGATGTCGTAGGTGCCAGCGCTGAGATGACATGGCACGCCGGCGCCCAGCGTACCGACGCGTTCGCCGTTGCGCGTGATCGTCGCCATGCCCGCTGCGTGTCGGCCTGCGGCTTCGACTTGTATCTGCAGCACTGCCGTTTGGAAGGTGGCAGTGGTTGTGTACTGCTGCGCGCGCGCGACAACAACTTGCGATGTGACCGTCGGGTGGTCGAGCGCTCCGTCGAGTGTCACGATCACGTCGTAGGTTCCATTGGGTACCGCAATCGCAGTGCCGGTGATGCCGTTCGCAATCTCGCGGTCGCCTTGCTTCACGCTCACCGATCCGGAAGCGCTTTGCCCGTTGTCGGTTGCGCTGCACAAAATACGCGCGCGCTGTTGAGCGCTCGCAGCACCCGCGTTGACGAATGCGGCGAGGAGAGTCAAAACCGAAACCGAAACGACCGTCGCAAGGTTCTTTTTCATAGCGTGTGCATCATAGACGGCCGCCGGTCTCACGGCATTCAGTCTTATGTCTGACATGGACGCACACCCGTTTTGCAGCCACTACTGGGTCGATCCGACGACTACAGCGCGCTCCATGCGCGAGCGCGCGAGGTCGTCGGGATCAATCATGATGTAGACGTGCTTGCCGCCCCATGAAAAGTCCGCTTCGCGGTCCTGAGTCAAGCGCATGATCATTTCGTAGTTTTGGGCTCTGTCGCCGAGGCCTTGCTCGCCTGCGAATCCTGTCGCGTGCTTAAGCCCCGCTGCACGATGTCCGAAGATGCGGTGACAGTCGCCGCGAAACTGATCGTCGTTGTAACCAGCCGGCGCGAACTTCATCCACTCGGAGTTGAGCTCGTCGTCGCCGTAGAACGCAATGGCGGCTTTCCACGCTTCGCCAACCGGCAACGTGAATCCACTCTTCATCACCATTTCGGCTTCGTAGTTGCCGTAGGACTGCGGTGCTGCGCGCCACGCACTCGATTCCAAGTCTGCCGCTGTCGCATGCCACCGCAAACGAAAACCCGTTGGCGCGCCGCCCGGTTCAGCGACATCGACGTAGAGTTCCAAGATCCCTTCGTTGGGCGCGTTCGGTATCGGCAACGGCAATGTCGCAAAGTTTACTTGCCCAACGAAGAGCGAGCTCTTCGAGATGTTCATTTGCGAGAAGGGCATTCCGCCGAACTTACTCGCAGTCGTCGCCAGCGACGGCGGCGCCGACGACTGCCCGAGAAGCTGATCGAGGCCCGACCGTCGGAGTGGTTGCATCGTCAGGCGTCGCGAGGTCACGTACGAACACGGGCGGCGATTGGCGCGAATGAACGCGTCGGCTCGCACCAGCGCATCGCCCCCGTGCGCTGTTAGCAAAGCCCTCAACCGCGCCGGAAACTCAATCACGCCTGCAATATGTCGATGACCCCCCCAACCACGTCAAGCCCTGCGTAAACGACGGCACGCGCTCCCTCTTCGGGACGGTAGCAATATCAATACCTTAGAAAGTCAGTCGCAGGGCACGTCAATGGACGCGCGCCCGTCCTTGACAGCTACGTCCGGCGCAAGTACACCTCCGCTCCCCGTGCGCTCTTGCCGAGCCCGGGCTCGTGAAAAGGTTTGTGAATATGGGCAGCTACGCCGCCAATCCGGAAACAGTAACTCAGAACTGGTACGTGGTCGACGCAACCGATCAGCCTCTTGGCCGTCTTGCATCGCGCATCGCTTCGGTCCTTCGTGGCAAGCATAAGCCCGAATTCACGCCGCATGTCGATACTGGCGACTTCGTGATCGTGATCAACGCCGAGAAGACGAAGCTCACCGGCGGCAAGCTCGACACCAAGTTCTACTACCGTCACTCAGGCATTCCGGGCGGCTTCCGCGCCGAGTCGTATCGCTTGTTGATGCAGCGCCGTCCTGAGTTCGCAGTCCAGAAGGCCGTAAAGGGGATGATCCCGAACACGCCCCTTGGACGCGGCATGCTCAGCAAGCTCAAGGTTTACGAAGGTGCAACGCACCCGCACGCGGCTCAGAAGCCCGAGCCCTTCAAGTTTTAATTTCCAAGCCCAATTCATAAGCGAAGAGAATAAGAAATGCCCCAGGCAACGATTCACGGAAAGTTTTACGGAACAGGCAAGCGCAAGAACGCCATCGCACGCGTCTTCGTTTCTAAGGGCACGGGCGAGGTGTTGGTCAACGGCCGCACGCTTCCGGATTACTTCCCGCGCGAGACCTCGCAGATGGTCGTCGCTCAGGCATTCGAGTTGGTTGAGCTCGTTGGCAAGTACAACGTGACCGCGAACGTGTGCGGCGGCGGCATCTCGGCTCAAGCCGAAGCTGTGCGCCACGGAATCTCGCGCGCTCTTCTCAACATCGACATCACTCTTCGTCCTGCCCTCAAAAAGGCCGGATTCCTCACGCGCGACGCACGTGAGAAGGAGCGCAAGAAGCCGGGTCAGCCGGGCGCTCGTAAGAAGTTCCAGTTCAGCAAGCGCTGAGGTTGGGCATGCTGCGCGTCGCCATCGTTGGCGCGAGTGGCTACACGGGAGCCGAGCTGTTGCGGCTTCTCGTTGTGCATCCACGCGTCACCATCACGCGCGTGGTGGGGCACGGCAAAGCGGGCGAGCCGATCGCGCGGGTGCTGCCGAACTTTGCGGGCGTGCTCGATGGCGAGATCCGCGCGTACGACGCCGACGATATCAAGGCCAACGCCGACGCCGCGTTCTGCGCGTTGCCTCATGGAGCGAGCGCCGCGATCGTCGCGCAGCTGCGAGAACGCGGAATTGTGGTCTTCGATCTCTCGGCGGACTTCCGCCTGAGCGATCCAGCAATTTATAAAACTTGGTATGGCGAGCACGGGGCGCCGGCGCTCTTCGGCAAAGCTATTTATGGATTGCCCGAACTTCATCGCGAAGCTCTGAAGACAGCGGACCTCGTCGCCGTTCCGGGTTGCTACCCGACCGCAAGCACGCTCGCGCTCGCGCCTCTCTTGAAGAAGAAACTGATCGCGACAAGCGGCATTATCGTCGACGCGAAAAGCGGAACCACCGGTGCCGGGCGCACGCCGGGCGCCAGCACCAATTTCTCAGAGATGGCTGAAGGCTTGCGCGCCTACAAAGCGGGCGGACTTCATCGTCACACTCCCGAGATCGAGCAAGAGCTATCGCTCATCGCTGGTAAACCCATCCGTTTGACGTTCACGCCGCATCTTGTGCCAATGACTCGCGGGATCCTGGCGACGACGTATGCGCTCGCGAGCTCTGACAGCACAACTGCCGAGGAATGCACCGAGGTCGCGCGCGAGTTCTACAAAGGATCCCCGTCAGTGACCGTGCTGGGTGCAGGAAGTCATCCGGACACGACGTGGGTGCGTGGAAGCAATCGGGCGCAGCTCGCGTACGCGCGCGATGCGCGCACAGGAATGATCATTGGACAATCCGTGATCGACAACCTCTGCAAGGGCGCCGCCGGGCAAGCTGTGCAGTGCATGAACGTGCGTTTCGCGTTCGAAGAGAACGAAGCCCTGCGCGGCGTAGGAATGTTTCCATGATCCGAAAATGCGTCATCGTCGTTTGTGCGTTGGTTGTGCTGGGTGGCTGTGATCGCGGATTCGAATCGTCCTCGTCCGAGCCGCCCCAGATGCCGCCGCCCGAGATGCCGCGCACTCAGGGCGCGCTCCCGCCTAACCACCCGCCGGTGCCGCCGTCCACTGCAGCTACGCCGCCAGCGCGTCCCGTGCGGGGAACGCCTGAAGGCAACGGCGCGGGCGGTCTCGCATGGATTTTGCCCACCGGCTTTGTTGCTGAAGCTCCGGACAGCGCAATGCGTGCTGCGCAGTATGCGTTCCCCGGCGAGAACGGCGCGGAGAAGGGGACGCTGGCCGTCTTCTACTTCGGTCCAAATATGGGCGGGACGGTTCAAGACAACATCGAGCGCTGGCTTTCACAGCTGACCCAGCCTGAGGGACGAACACGCCGCGAAGCCGCGCGTATCGCTCATCGCACCGTCTCGGGGATGGCGATTACGACCGTCGACGTAACGGGCGACTTTGCCGGCGGGATGCCAGGTATGCCGGGCGCCGGTGCCGCGAGCGCCGCGACTAACCAGCGCTTGATTGGCGCAGTCGTCGAGGGGCCTGAGGGCCTCGTCTTCTTCAAGATGATGGGGCCAGCAGCCACGATGGACGCGGCGCGCCCGGCGTTCACAGCGCTCATCGCCTCATTGCATCCTTCTGACTCGCCGCACTGACGAACAGAAACGGCGCCATTGGCCGTCGTTTTCCGTCGCCCTGCGTTGACGCGCGTCGCCCGTCGTTTCGAGCTGCCGAAATTCGTCGCAATTGCGCTGGGCACATGTGTTGCTCTAGGGCACCTGCACCGCTGCTGAGTGCAGCGCCACGAGGAACGTCCATGCGCATCCAACATTCGCTAATCTTGAGCCTTCTCTTTCTGACGATCGCAGCCTGCTCGGACACGATGCCCACGCCCGGTGCTGATGCAGGCGGCGCAGATTCCTCCGCGAGCGCGGACATGAGCGCGAGCGTCGACGCTGCGGATGCGAGCACCGTTGCGGATGCGAACCTTCTCGATGTGGGCGGCAACGATGCTGAGCTCGATGGCGCAATCACGTTCGAGGACGGCGGTGCAGACGACGCGTTCGTCGACGGCGGGCTTATTCCGTGTATGGACTCGTGCGGCAATGGCGATTGCGAGACGCGCGCTCGGTTACGGGCCGCATGTCTGCCGGGCGAGGCACCGATGTCCGAATGCACCCGCTACGTCGCAGATTTCTCCTGCCACGACGCCGGTTTCTAAGGACGATTGACGCAACTGAGCAACGCACGAGAGCATGAACCCAATGACCAATCTCCCGGCCATCCTCTATGTAGATGATGACGCTCCAAACCTCGCAGTGTTTCGTCGCGCGTTCGACGAGCAGTTCCGCGTGCTCACCGCAGAAAACGGTCCTGCCGCACTCGAAATACTCGATAAGGAAAACGTTGGTGTGGTCGTGAGCGACCAGCGGATGCCCCAAATGACTGGCGTTGCGCTCCTGGCGGAAGTGAGCAAGCGGTGGCCAGCCGTGTCCCGCGTTTTGCTCACCGCGTACTCAGACCGCGATTTGTTGCTAGATGCTATTCGCCAATCGCAGGTGCACGATTACGTCCTGAAGCCGTGGGACGAGAAGGATCTCGAGATCCGTTTGCGAAGAGCACTCGATTTGCACGACTTAGCGGAACGCACGCGCATCAGCGCGGCAGAGCACGACGCACTCATGGACGACTTGCGCGAGAAGTCTGGCTACGGCGAGCTCATTGGTCTCGACGGGGATCTGGCGCCGTTGCGCGAAATGATCGCACGCGTCGCACGCACCGATGCGACCGTCATGATACGAGGCGAAACCGGCGTCGGCAAAGAGCTCGTCGCGCGCACTTTGCATGAGATGAGCGAACGCGCAGACAATCCCTTCATCCGAGTGAACTGTGCGGCATTCGCTGAGGGGGTTCTCGAAAGCGAACTCTTCGGGCACGAACAAGGTTCATTTACTGGCGCGCGTGGGATGCGGGTTGGACGCCTCGAGCAGGCCAATCGGGGGACGCTATTTCTCGATGAGATCGGGGATCTTTCGAGCGATGTGCAGGTAAAGCTTCTGCGCGTTCTGCAAGAGCGAGAGTTCGAACGTGTCGGCGGCGGGCGAACCATCCGTGTGGATGTCCGCGTAATTTCTGCGACACACCGCCCACTCGAAGAGCTGGTCGCAGCAGGCAAATTCCGTGAAGATCTATTTCACCGCCTGCATGTCGTGCCTGTGACGATTCCGCCTCTTCGTGAACGCCGCAAGGATTTGCTGTCGTTAGTAAAGTATTTCCTCACGCGTCACGCTAACGCGACGGGCAAGAAAGTTTCGATTGCAGAAGACGCACTAACGGCGATCGAGAACTACTCGTGGCCGGGTAACGTTCGCGAACTCTCAAACGTGATCGAGCGTGCGGTAGTTCTCGCTGCGGACGGGACGGTCATTGGCGCACCACAGCTCAGTTTTGACTTCGCTGTGCCCGTCAGTTCGAGCGGTTCAACGAAGGCGGCGGCAATGACGCCGACCTCGGTCTTCGATGAGATTGCGCAGGAAGAAGCCGCGCGAATTCGTGAAGCGCTGAAGGGCGCGCGAGGAAGTGTGGCGGGAGCTGCGCAAGCGCTTGGCATTCCGCGCACCACGTTGAGCGACCGGATTCGGCGATACGGCATTCGCTGATGAGTCGACTGTTCGTGTTCGGGATGGCTCTTGCGCTGTTGACGCTGAGCAATCCCGCGCGCGCACTCGATCCCTCGATCGCGCCCACGCAATACGTTCACCAGATGTGGACCGAGGTGGACGGACTTCCGCAGAATGCGGCTCTCGCCATCGCACAGAGCTCCGATGGATTCATTTGGGTCGGCACAGAGGAGGGGCTAGCGCGTTTTGACGGACGCCATTTTGACGTCTGGGATCGCAGCGCGCATCCAATGCTCGACTCGAGCGCGGTGCGAGCTGTGCACGTTGCACACGACGATACGGTTTGGTTTGGCACCTACGACGGGGTGCTGTGCGCACTGCGCCATCGGATCGTTGATGTTTGCTACGCCGCCGAGTCCGGCCTACCGCGCGAGTTCATTCGCGCCATTGACGTGGACGAGACCGGAGCAATCACCGTTGCGACGAGCGCCGGTGTCTACCGCAAACGGGGTGCACGGTTCGAGTTGCTGATTCCTGGACGCACGATGGGCATGGCGCGCCGAGGAAATGCGTTGCTTGCTGCTACTGATCACGGGCTTTGGCAGGGCGAGAACGGTCACTTCTCCGTCGTGGCGTTTGCCGACCAGATGCTGACCGCGGTGCACGTGGCGCGGAACGGACGTACTTTCGTCGGGCTCACCGAAGGTGTGTACGAGCTCAACGGTGTTGCGCCCACGCCGATAGCAGCATCCCTCGCCTTGCATCTCACAGTACGAAGCCTCGCGCTCGACAACGACGGGAACCTTTGGTTGGGGTCGTCGACTGGGATTTACCGCTGCCGCAATGCGCAATGCGCGAACACCAACCGACCACAAGTTGTCTACGCGGTGTACGTCGATACGAGCGGACAAGTCTGGTACGGCAACGCCTTTGAGGGGTTGCACGTAATGAGCAATCCGAGCGTGATTTCGGTGGGCGCTGCGGAAGGCTTCGACATCGGGCCGACGGGTGGAATGGCCGTGGGCGAGGACGGAACGGTGTGGGTCGCGACCCATGGTCGCGGAGTCGTCCAAGCGCAGTTCGACGGAAGCATTCTGCGTGTCGTCCGCGAATGGCGCGTCACCGATGGTCTGCCGACCGACGATGTCGATGGTGTCGAAATCGATGAGCACGGCGCGGTTTGGGCAGCGACGACGCGAGGGTTCGCCGCAATTGATCACGACGTGCTCGTCGTACCACCGGCTAGCGAACAAGCGCCCGGGGTGTCGTGGCATATGGTGGCGCGACGCGAATCGGATCATCACGTCTTCGGTTGGGCGCTAGGTCGCGGCTTCGTCGAGATGTTCGGGCATGAGTTGCGCTGGCGCCCACAACCCGAAGACTTCGGCACAGCGTCGGTACGCGGAGTGCATCCAGCGCGCGACGGAACGCTGTGGGTGGGCGCGGCCTCGGCGCTCTTGCAGATCACCGGCCCCGCCGACGCGCCGCGCGTCACGGGCGAGCATGCAGTTCCTGGCGCGCTCACGTTCCTCGAGGACGATGAGCTCGGCCTCCTTGTCGGAACGATCAGCCGGGGCCTTGCTCTGCGCGTGAACGGCCAGTTCCATGCGTATGGCCGGGAGTCCGGTCTGCCGAGCGACTTGATGTTTTCGCTGGGCATGGATCGCGAGCGTGGGTTGTGGGGCGCGTTCAACGGCGGCCTTGTGCACGTATCGCGCGCGGGTCTGCGCGCGTTGCAACGTGGCGACAGTCACGACGCGAAGATTGTCTGGGTGGGCTTGCTGGAAGGGCTGCGCGCCGGTGAGTGCAATGGCGGAAAGCCGGGCATTCTGCCGAACGGATGGTTGATCTTCCCAACCGTAGAGGGCGTTGCCATGGTGCGCGGCGACATCCTGCCAAGCGCACGACCGCATCCCTTGGCCGTGGATCGGCTGCGCATGGACGAGGAGCGCATTCCGTTTGGAGTTCGCCCCACCGTGAGCCCCGGCGATCATCAGTTGCGTATCCAGTTCACCGCGCCGCTCTTCGCCCATGCGGAGGAGATTCACGTGCGCACCCGGCTGCGCGGAGTGGAAAGTTCGTGGCGCGATGTCGGCGAAAGTCGCGAAGTGCGCATTTCACGTTTGCCTCCTGGCGAATACGTTCTTGAAGCAGAAGCATGGTTCCGCGGCGAACGAGTAGGTCGCGGGCCTCTCACCATCGAGTTTTCTGTTTTGCCGCACTGGACGCAGACCTGGTGGTTTCGCAGCCTGTGCGCGCTGGCGTTCGTCCTCGCGTTGTTGGTCGCCTATCGCATTCGCACGCATTCGCTGAAGCAACGCGCGCGCGCGCTCGAGCTGACCGTGCAAGAGCGAACCGCTCAGCTCGAAGAGCGAACGCGCTCGCTCGACCACGCGCTGACCGAGTTGAAGGCCGCTCAAACGGAAGTAATCCGCGCGGAGCGTGAAGCATCGGTTGCGACGCTCGTGCAGGGAGTTGCACACGAGCTCAACAATCCAATCAACTTCCTCTCCGCGAACGTCGCGCCTCTGCGTAGTTACGCGGCGCATTTGGCGCGGGTGGCAAAGGAGCTGAGCGACGGGCGAGTGCGAACGCCGGAGCAGCTCGCCGAGCTCACGCGTTTTTCGCCCAAAAAGGACTTTGATTTTGTTATTTCCGACCTCGACGCAGTTCTGCGTGATGTCGACGAGGGCGCGCGGCGGGCGAAGATTATCGTCGCTGATTTGCAAAATCTGAAAAGCAGTGCGTCGCGCTCGTTAGTCAGCGTGGATTTGGGCAAGGCTGTCGATCAGACTCTTCGACTCGCGGCTCCGCGCATTAAGCCGGAACACATCCTCGACGTTGAGGTCGCAGACAATCTTGTCGTGACGGCGCGCGCCGGGCACGTCGAACAGGTGCTCGCGAACCTAATCGACAACGCGCTCCGCGCAATGCCGGAAGGTGGCACTCTCACGATTCACGCAGAGCGCGACGCGAAGTTCATCGTGCTAAGTATAAAGGACACCGGCGTGGGCATGGACGCGGACACGCAGCGACGCTGCCTCGAGCCCTTCTTCACCACACGCGCCGCCGGTACCGGCACTGGCCTTGGCCTCTCGCTTGTCGCCTCGATGGTCGCCGCTGCGGATGGAACGCTCGACATCGTCAGTGCACCAGGGAAGGGCACGACGATAGCGATTCGATTTCCAAGCGAGAGCTCTCAAAAATAGTCGAGCGTGAAGAAGGGAGGTACGTCGAAGAGCGCATCGGCGATCGCAAGGGTCTCCGCGCGATCCACATGTGCCCGTCCGTAGCGAACAGCATCGGCAGTGCGAATGTAGCCGGCGTATAACTGAGTCAAGGTCGCAACGTCGGTCGCCAAAGTCGGACCGAGAGCGCCCGGCTGAATCTGCGCGCGCCCTTTCTCGACGCGCAATGTCCCGGAGAAGAGAGGTGCCTTCGTGTCGCGGTCGTGAATTCGCAGACTGAGCGCACCGTCGCGTAAGTAGCCGCGCGCCGTGAGTGCGTGGGGAATGTCGATCATGCGAAGCATCGCACCTGCGCCAACTTCGCCTGCGATGGGAATTAGCGTCCGAATCGCGTCGAAAGATGCACTGCGCGGTTCATCGACGAACGCCAGCAAAGGATCGCGCGCGTCCAGGAGCAGCCGAACATAGGACGACTGATCACGCTGCCGTTTGAAAAACCCATAGAGCGCCAGTCGCGCGGAATCGGTCTCGGCAATCATCTCCATCACGTCGATCTCTTGTGGCATTCCCTCCGGCGGCCACAGATAGCCGTGCATCGAATAGCCAACTACTTCCCCGCCCGGCGTCGTGGCGAGCGTCAGGTGGCGTCCTTCGAGGGTGAAGAGGGCGCGCCACAACGTCTCTCGCCTCACAATGAGTCCAGTGTGTTGCTCGGCATAGCGTTCGTAGCAGCGGCGCGCTAGCGCGAAGTCTTCAGGTCGTGTGGCGGCGCGCAAGACGATGTCGTTTGGTTGGGTCGGAAGCGCGCCAGTCGGAATGCGAACGCGCTTAACTTCGGACACAGTGGCGAAGCCGAGCTTGCCGTAGAAATGATGACGGAAAGGATAGAGCAGGCATAGCGGCGTTTGCCTTTGCTGAAGCTCGGCGAGCAGCGCACTCATGAGTGCGCGCGCAACTCCTTTGCCACGTGCTTCCGGCGCGACGCCGACACTCGCGATGCCGCCCACGGCGAGCTCGGAGCCGCCAAACCAACTCGCCATGCGAAACATAAACGCGTGCGCGAGCAACGCGCCGCCCGATTCGGCGACATACAAATCGGACAACGGTCCACGCATGTTCTCGAGAAAGTTGCGCCGACGCGCATCCCGATTGCGACCGTCGGGAAATGCCGCCATGTGTATCGCAATGAGACGTTCTACGTCGTCTTCGCGTGCGGTGCGGATGCGTAGCTCGTGTCGCATCTACAGACATTCCGCTGTGCCCTTGCGCTGTGTCAACCGGCCTCGCTATGGTGCGCGCCTGTGCTGCGGATCTTGCATTTTAGTGACATTCATCTGAGGGCGCCGTACTCGGCACTGCCGCTCTCTGATATTGGGCCCAAACGACTCTTGGGCGCTGCGAATCTTGCGTTGCGACGTGAGGCGCATTTTCGCGAAGCATCGCGCAAGGTCGCTGCACTGCTTCCCTTCATCGAGGCGCAGGACGTGGAAGCTGTGATTTGCACGGGCGACTACACGGCGCTTGGCACACAGGAAGAGCTTCGCATCGCGCACGACGCGATCGAGAAGCTTACGCATCGTCGACACGGCTTCATAACCGTCCCGGGCAATCACGATGTCTATGTAAATTCCGCCGTGCGTGAACGACGCTTCGAAACTCACTTTGCTGCATTCTTGCACTCCGATCTTCCCGAGTACGTCGCTGATAAACCGTGGCCGGTCGTTCGCCTAATCAATGACGACGTGGCCGTTATTGCTCTGAACAGCGCGCGCCCCAATCCACAGCTCTGGCGTTCGAGTGGCATCGTGCCGCAAGCACAATTGGACGCGCTGGCACGAGTGCTCGCCGACGAGCGCATTGCGTCGCGGCGCGTTTTCTTGATCACGCACTACGCGATGCGTCGTCGCGACGGAAAGTACGATCATCCGTGGCACGGACTTACGAACGCGGATGCTTTGGTCGCCGTCGCGTCGCAACACTCGAGGCTTGCGATTTTGCACGGCCACATTCACTGGACGTATTCGCACACCCTGCACGGATTATCGGGAAGGGTGTTCGGCGCAGGTAGTGCGACGTTCGCTGGACGTGAAGGCGTGTGGCTTTACGAGCTCGACGAGGGCCGGGCGACAGCGATTCCTGGGCGTTGGAACGGCGACTGCTTCGTTTTGGACCACGGCAAATCCGTAGCCATTTTCGGGGCTTAGCGCAGGGGGCACGCAGGATTTTGGCGATCCGAGCCAGCGGTGTCGCATAATGTAGGACAGACGCCCACAGAGGAGGCTCGATGTCCAAGACCACGGTTGAAATTCTGCCTGGTGAGAGGCGCGCGGTACGCCGCGCGGTGGCCTTGGAATGCAGTGTTTTGAGCGATCACTGGGACGAACCGGTCCCTTTTCTCCTGACGGATCTATCGCCCTTTGGCGCGTGGCTCGAGACCTCCCTGCCTCTTGAGCCCGGCGACGAGGTGCTCCTCTCCTTCCTGCCCCCCCGTCAGCAACGCGTGCATGAGTTGCTTGTCACCGCGAAGGTTGCGCGCGCTGCGCTTCGCCGGCGTCGCGAGGACGGCGTCTTGGCGGGCATGGGCGTGCATTTTGAGGATCTGAGTCCGACCGAGCTCGGCCGCTTGACGCAATGCCTTCACGGCTTGCCGCCACCGCTCGCTGGCTATGGCGGGCGCCAAGTGCCCCCGCAGGCGCAGGGCCTCGAGTGGATCGACGTCGGAGATCCAGTCGACGACGACAGGGACATCTTCGCACTTAGCGAAGAGGATATCGTTTTCCTTCCTGAAGTGCAGGAAGAAGACAGCGGACTACACGCGCTCGCGCCGCTCATGACGGGCGGCAACGTGGCCGCCGAACGTCGTCGCTACAGACGCGCAAGCTGAATCGCGATGGTCAAACGCAACACGACTAAGCCCAAGAAGAAAGGGGTCGCGCCGGTCGCCGCGATTCCGCGCAAGGGTAAGGCGCACGCGGCGTTGCTTGCCGATCTCCACGTGCTCGGCCGCGACGACGTGGATTGGAAGAAGGGGCGAGTGTTCAGCCTCGTCTATCACGCGTCCGACGCGCATTCGGCGTTCCTGAAGGAAGCACACAACGCTTTCTTCTCTGAGAATGGTTTGAATCCTCTGGCGTTCCAAAGCCTGCGCCGCATGGAGAAAGATGTCGTGCGAATGGCGCTCACGCTCTTGCACGGAGACGCGAACGCGTGCGGCACCATGACGAGTGGGGGCACTGAATCTCTCCTGCTCGCCGTGAAGATGGCTCGCGACCATGCACGCAAGAAGAAGCCGTGGATCCGCCGGCCCAATATCGTGTTGCCGCGCAGCGCGCATCCGGCGTTCGACAAGGCCGGTGAGTACTTTGGTGTCGCCCTCAAGCATGCAGCGCTCGATGACGAAATGCGCGTGGACATGAAGTCCCTCAAGAAGCTGGTAGATCGCAACACGGTGATGGTCGTGGCGTCGGCACCGCAGTATCCGCACGGCGTGATGGATCCGATCGAGCAAGTTGGCGCGTTCGCGCAGAAGAAAAAACTTCTCTTCCATGTGGACGCATGTGTGGGCGGCATGGTGCTGCCGTTTCTGGAAAAGCTCGGACAACCCGTGCCGGCGTGGGACTTCCGCGTGCCCGGCGTAACAACTATCTCGGCGGACTTGCACAAGTACGGCTACACCGCGAAGGGCGCGTCGGTGATTCTTCACCGCTCGATTGCGACCTTGAAGCATCAGTTCTTCGTAGCGACGGAGTTTCCAGGTGGCGTGTACATCTCGCCTTCGATGCCGGGCACAAGGCCGGGCGGACCCATCGCAGCAGCGTGGGCGGGTATGCAGGCGATGGGCGAAGACGGCTATCTCGCGCTCACGCAAAAGGCGCTCACCGCAACACAGAAGCTGCGCGCTGGCATCCGCGGGATCGAGGGACTGAGGCTGGTTGGCGACGACCCGACGACCATTGTGTGTTGGAGCTCGTCGAACGACGCGATCGATGTCTACGCAGTGGCGGACGCTATGCAGGACAAGGGATGGCTCGTTGACCGACAGCATCAGCCGCCGACAGTGCATCTCACCGTCACCGCGAATCATCTACCGATCGTCGATGAGTATCTGCGTGATCTTCGTGCGTCGGTCGCGCACGTGCGAGCGCATCCCGAACTGAAGTCGCGCGGCGATGCAGCGATGTACGGAATCATGGCACGCATGCCGATTCGGGGCGCCGTGAAGCTCGCGGTCGATAGCGTGATCGAAGAAATGTACGGCCCCGAAAATTCAGGGGAGGGCGGCGCGCGCGGAGACGGACCTGTTGCCAAGCTTCTCGACAAGTACGGCGCGACTGCGATTGAAACACTAGATCGCCTTGCCAATGTGAAAAAGCGCGCCAAGACGATGCTAGCAATGAAGCTTCGTACGAAGGCACGATGAGCCCTGAAAGTCCGCGCAAAGCGAAGAGGAAACCCACCGGTATCGATGTGGGGCTGGTTGGGCGCGCTCTCGTCAGTATCGCAGACGTTTTGCGACGGGAAGCGAAGGCGCGGTCACGCTCCGGCAAGAAGGGGCCCGGCGCCGCTGCGTCGAGGACGCTGCGGATCGCAATCGGACGCATCACGCAAGAGACGAACGCGCTATCGCCAGTTGGTACAACGCTCCACGACTTCGAGAGCGTTCACTTGCTGAGCGGCGAGGGCTTGATCGATGCGACGAGCTGGCGCAGCCACGAGGTGCGCGGCTTCATGAAGAACGCCGAGTTGTCGGGCTTTGTAGATGGCGTGCGATCCGCTGCATTCGAGCGCGGCATGGAAGTCGAGTTTGTTCCGCTTGTTTCGGCATGGGCGGTTTCGTCGGGACCGCTTACGCGCGAATGCTACGACAATCTTGTGGAACGCTTGATCGCTCCATTGCGCAACGCGAAGGACATCGATGCCGTGCTATTGAGTCTGCACGGCGGCATGGGTGTTCACGATCTTCCCCTGGCCGATGACGAAAGTCCGGAGAGTGATATCTTGCGGCGCGTGCGGGAGTTTGTGCCGACCGCGCCGATTGGCGTAACTCTGGATTTGCACGGCAACATCGTGCCGAAGCTCGTTGAACGTGCGAACGTCGTGCAGGCCTACCGAACCAATCCGCATCGCGATCACAGTCTGATGGGCCAGAAGGTCGGCGAGATTATCGTTCGCACGGTTGCTGGCGAGGTCGAGCCGGTCACCGCGTGGCGCACGCTGCCGATGTTCCTCGGAGGTTCCCCCACGATTGATTTTCTTCCACCGATGAATCAGCTCTTTCAGCGCATGAGCGAAATGGAGATCAATCCCGAAGTGCTTGCGGTCAGCGTGCTCAGTTGCCATCCCTGGAACTGGCATCCGGAGCTTGGCTGGGCGACATTGGTCGTCGCCAACCGCGACCAAGCGCTTGCCGAGCGATGCGCAGAGGAGCTGGCTGAGATGTGCTGGGATGTTCGCGACCATCTCCCCTCCACGTTTGCAACGCCAAAGAAAGCCATCGAGGATGCGCGTGCTGCGAAGTGGGCGCGTCGTCTGGGCGTGTGCGTGCTCGCGGACGCATCCGACGTCGTAACCGCCGGTGCACCCGGCGACAACACAGATGTAATTCGTGCGCTCATCGAGCATGGACAAGGGATGCGTTGCTATGCCTCCGTGCGAGATCCTGAGCTTGTCGCGATGCTGTGGCAGGAACATCGACCCGGGCAACGCGTAAACGTTTCGGTGGGAGGAAAGCTCGACACGCAGCGCCAACAACCCCTGCACCTTGACGCCAAGTTGCTCTCGCTTCCGCGCGCACATGGAATCGGGCGGATGGCAGTTCTGCAGGTCGGCACGATTTTCATCATCGCCGTCGAGGGTCCGGCCTTGGCGATTCGACCCTCGTTCTTCGCGAACGCGGGTCTGAAAGTCCGGAACGCAGACATTGTCGTGGTGAAGAACTTCTTTCCGTTCCTGATGTACTTCGCTGCTTACGTGCGCATGGTTCGTTTCGTACGCACCAGCGGCGTCACCGACTTCGACGCCGTGCGCGCCATTCCTTTTCGCGGCCCCATGCACCCAACGGAAACGATTGAGACTTGGCGCGACGCGGACCAGAGGCGACGTAAGGTGAGCTCGTAGGTCCGGTGCTCGAGCTTGCGAGGCCTAGGCGAGCGCCCGTATCAGCTGCGCCGCGCCGGCGACTGCGAGCAAAACGTACACGCCAACGCGGAACTTCTGCGCGGAAAGACGCGTGTGAATCCACTCACCGACCGGGATACTCAGTAAAAGCGCGAGCATCAGCACGCCGCTTACTTTGAGCGAGTCAAATGTGAGCGTCCCAGCGGCGCGGTAGCTCGCGAGTAGCACCACATGGAACACGAGCCACACTGCGGACACAGTTGCGCGAAACATACTTTTGTCTGGCATGAGCCGCTCGGCGACGTAGACCAGAAGTGGTCCGCCGCACGCGAAGAGTCCGTGCACAATGCCAGCGATGAAGAGCACAGCGGATGATTGCCATGGCGAAAGCGGTTCGCGGGCGGTGGGCTGACCTTGGCGCATCATCCACAAAGAGCCGATAGAAAGCGCCAGCACAAAAATCGCGAATGCGAGACGCAGCCAGTCCGTGCCCTCCGAGGAGACGAGGAAGATGCCAACGGCAACGCCCATTGCGGTCGCCGGTAGGAGGCGGCGTACCAGCACGCGTACATCCACCCGCTCGCGATGCCTAGCCACGATGTAGAGCGACAAGACGAAATTGACCGGAACGAATGCGGCCAGAACCTGCGGCAATGGATAGATCTGCGACGCGAGGGCAACCGTGATGACGGTCGCGCCGAATCCTGCGACCGACTCCACAAGAAGCGCGAGCCACACGATGCCGGCAAAGACCAAGAGCGGGGCCGACAGGGTCATCGCGCTACGAGCTCAGTCACAGCCTTCGGCGTCATCGCGAAGATAGGCAACGGTGCGTATCAACGCGACGACGCGCTCGCGTTCTTCCGGCTGCAAATCCACGAGCCGGACGCCCATTCCGGGATTGATATTGTCGCCGTCGGCTTTCATTGGATTAATCCAGACGACCTCGCCTTCGAGATCGAATTGCTCTTCGGTCGTCGCAAACTTCAACTGAATATGCGAGCCGATGGGAAGGGGTTCTTCCGAGCGAATGAAGATCCCCATCTCGCTGATGTTGGTAATGTAGGAGAAGAGAAAGGTTTCGCCACTCACGTAGTCGACCGAGATCGAAGTGTCGTAGCGCTCGTATTTGCGGCGGTCGCGGCCCTCGCTCATTACTGAATCCGCAACACGCCAGCGTTGGCGCGGTTGTCGGCGTCGTGCGGGCCGGACACCGTCGTCAAGCGCGACTCGCCCGCGTAGAAGCCCATGAAGATGCCGTAGTTCCCTGGGCGGTAGTTGCCGGGCACCGTGAGTCGCTGCACGTCCTTGATGATGTCGCCTGCATTCCACAAGCGAACCGGGTAGCGGTCCTCGACTGGCTCGTGATCGCCGTTCAAGCGGTTGCCCGCGCCATCGATGTGCACGAACATTTTGTACCCGCCAGGAACTGGGCGCAGACAGCGGAAGTACCACGTGATGGTGAACGCTTCGCCGCCACCGACATAGCCATTGTGGGGCAGGTCGAGGTCGTAGCCAATGAACTCAATCTTGTCGTCGAAGCGCACGCCCACGCGATGTTGCACATTCGGGACGGCCGGCAGCACGAACTGCGCGACGAAGTTCTGGTTTTGCACGCCCGCGACTGGCAGCGACGAGGCCAGGAGAACTCGCGCGCTGCGCGCATCGGCGATGAAGATGTGGCGGCCGGTGCGTTCGCGGTATGCGCGATCGACGGCAGGAAGCTGGTCTGCCGCGAACGCCGCCCACTGCTGCGTTGGAGCTGAGAGGTAGGTGATCAACGCCGCCTGATTGGGAATGTCGCGAACTTCGCCCCGCGCGTAGAAGCTTGCCGCGCGGCCGCCGACTCCGAACTGAGCAAACGGCTCGCTCGGACGCGCGTGCGCGTTGTAGGTGTCGTAAATCTCACGAGGCGAGAAGTGCTCACTTAGCGCGGGCAAATACCCTTGAGCCGAATATGCGCCGACAGCGGCGCCGATCACCAGCAACGGCCAAATACGGAACTCGCCGAGTTTGCGATAGACGAAGAAGGTCAGTTGCGTGCCCGTGATCAGCAGCGGGACTGCCAACGGAATCACGAAAAGGCGCGCGAGCCACTTACGCACGATCAGCGGGACGTCGTTCTGGGCGTTCGGGTTCAAGTTGATGATGCGGAAGACGATGCCAACGACTAACGCCGCAAGGAGCACGGACGCGAAAAAGCCGAGCCAAATTTTGAAAGGCAACGGCTTTTGCCATTGGGTGCGGAACCACCGGTAGGGCGCTTTCAGATCAAGCGGCCGATGGCCTGGCTCGACGGCTGTCGCGAGGGCGATGGAAACGGCGAAGAGGCCGAGCAACCCGGCCCACACCGCTTTGGGGTTGAAGATCTCGGGAACGGTGACGTCGGCGAGGCCTAGCCCTTCAATCGGTCCGCCCGGATACAAATCGAAATCGCGCAGTATGAGGCCAGCGAAGAGTGCGCCAATGATGCCCACTGCCCACCAGGATGTTTTGCTGTCTTCGATGTCGCTCAAGAGGCTCGCGACTGCGATGCCAAGTGCGATGACGGGCAGGTAGCCAGTCACGCCGTAGCGTGATTCGAAGAGAGTCTGCGCGCCGTAGCCGAAAGTTGCCCAAACTAAAACCACCGTGCGCAGGACCTGCTCGTTCGTGAACGAGGTCCGCGCAACGGCAACAGTGCTTTCGTCGCTGGCGCTTACTTCGGGTTCTTCCTCTTTTCTCGAGATGAAAAGGCGCCCGATTGCGATCGGGAGAATGGCGCTCCATGGCGCGAAGGAATGGAAAACCTTGTCGAGGACGGAGTCGTAGGTAGGCGCGTTCCCGGCGTGAGGAGCAGCGCCCATGATGTAAGAGAAATCGGCGTCGTCGCGGCCCATATTCATGGAAACCAGGACGATGAGCAGAAGCGTGATGGCACTGACGAAGTACGCAGCGTAGGCGCGACGTGGATCGCGTTTCGGCGAGAGCAGCGTTCCTTCGAGTGCCGCAGCAACGACGATGGCTGCGAGTGGCGGCAGCGCGCCGACGAGCGCGCCCTCGGCGAACACACCCATGGTCACAGCGGCGATCAAGCCCACTAGCCAGAGGATCGAAGTGTTGCGTCGCTTTGCCTCATCGTCGCTTGCGGTGGGAAAGAAGACTGCGCTTGCAGCAGTGAGCGCAATCAACGCTTGCGCGGCGAAGCCAATGGAGTGACCAAGCATCTGTCGTGAGTTGAACAGGAAGATCGGCGTCGTGCCGGCGACAATCGCGGCGTACGCTGCCGTGCGTGTATCACTGAAACGCTTAGCGAGCAGGTAGCCTGCGCCAAGCGCGAGCAAGCCGCAGAGCACCATCGGAGTACGACCGCTCCACTCGTGCACGCCAAATACTTTGAATGCGATGCCAATCAGACGCGCACGCAACGGAGCCCGCGTAAGCTCTACGTCACGCCCGAGCGAGAACTGTCGTGCTTCGTCCGCGGTGGCGAGCTCCCAGGGATCCCAAATGCCAAACGCTGAAATTCCGATAAGCAGAATCAGCGCGGGGAACGCGAAGGCGAACACCGAGGCGGTCAGTGACTTCTTGCGTGAGAGCTCCATCTCGTCTCGTTCAAGTAAGCGAAGGGGAAAGAGGATTCGGGCGCTGCTCTAGCATGGAAAAGCCGTTTGCAATTCAATGATGTGCACGTCGGCGGGCAGCCGGGGTGGTGACCGGCAGATCTTCGTCCCCCTCGTCGATGAGGGTTTCTTGCGGCGCTGGCGCTGGGCTCCCTTGCGGGGCGGGGGCGAGTGAAACCCGTCCGAGCTCGGCGTCGAGCTGACGGACTAAGCGACGAAATGCAGCCATCTCGGCGGCGGGAAGGGGACGGCCGGGACCGTTGAGCTCACGAGCCGGGTCCACGTTTCGCCCGTGATGTTGAAGTCCGAAATGCAAATGAGGACCGGTAGACCGTCCAGTGGTTCCGACATAGCCGATTAGCTGCCGCTGACGCACGACAACGCCTGGCCGGATACCGGGAGCGATCCGCGACAGATGCGCGTAGAAGCTATCAAATCCGCCCTGGTGCCGAATGCCTACGAGATTGCCGTTCGCGCCGCGTTCGCCCGCGAATGTGATTGTTCCGTCAGCAGCGGCCCAGACCGGGGTGCCCGTGCCCGCCGAATAGTCGATGCCGTTGTGAGGCATGATGCGATGCAGAACCGGATGCATGCGTCGCGGATCAAACGGCGAGGAGATGTGATCATATCGAAGTGGCGTCCGCAGCCACCCCCCGTGCATTGCGTGTCCTGTCGAATCGAAGAAGTCGCCTTCGCTTCCGCGGGGCGTGTAGAAGTACGCGCGCTGGGTGCCGGCACGACTCCCCGTGTATTCCAGCGCGTGCACCGTCCCGTAGCGCAGAAAGTCACCCGCGATGCGCTCCTCATCGACGAGTATGCGAAAGCTATCGCCGTCGCGCGTCTGCGTGCTGAAGTTGATGCGACCCTCAAAAACCTCGACGAAAATGCCCACGAGGGAGCGTCCGATGCCCAAAGCGTCGAGCGCGTCACCAAGGGCGCTGCCCACATATCCGCCGCGCGTGAGACGCGTGCGCTGGACCGGCACCTCGACACGTGAACCCCGGAGACGTCCGGCGTTATCGCGTACGGCTTGATAGATGTGCGTGCGATCAGCGTCGTACTGAAAGCGCACAATGCTGCCTGCCCGAGTGCGCTCGAACGTAAGCGTGTCCTCTGGGTGGCAATGCCGAAAGTCGATCACGTGCTCGAGCGCTGTAATGAGCTCCTGAGCTTCGTCGCGATTGCAGCCGGCCGCTACGAGCGCATCGCGAAACCCCCCGGACTGCCCGAAGGTGCGGGTGGTGCGGGTAGTGCCCCCGGTCGTAGACGCGGCTTCGGGGACTGCGCTGCCTGCATCAGCATTCGAAGTCACTGTGCCTTGCGCCGCCAGAGGGGGCGGACGCTGCGCGCTCTCCTCAATAGAGGAAGGCGGGAGCGGGTAGGGTCCGGGAGTGGTGTCTCCGACTTGCTCGCTCGCTTGGCTTGGGGGGGGCGGTTCGCTTCCCAGCACACGCGGCAAAATGATAGCGGCTGCCGTCCCGCCGGAGATCAGGACGACGACGGTTGTCGACACTATCATCTGGCGCGTGCGACTCGCCCGTCGCTCGTCGCGGAGTAGCGGGATGTCGACAGACGGGAGGGGCCGATGAGTTCGGATCCCGTCTTTTGTTTGTTCGGCCGCCATGGCCGGGGAGGGTTATCAGCCGGATCGAGGAAGCGCAATGCGATGCGCTGAGCCTATGTTCAGGTGCGCATTTCCGAGTGAGCAGAAGCTTCAGGCGTCGAAATCGAACGAGCCGAGCGCCCATCGAAGGGTATTGCGGTCGATATTCTGGCCGCTGTGGACCATGACAACCTTCTTGCCCCGCAGTTCGTCGCGCAATTTCCAGGCGGCTGCGTAGGTCGCGGCAGCCGCGCCCTCGGCGACGCTGTGTGTGGTCTCAAGAGCGAGCCGCACCGCCTCGCGCATCTCGTCCTCGCTGACGAGTACGATTTTATCGAGGCCGTTTTTCAGAATAGAGAAGGGCAGCTCGAACGCGTAACGCGTTGCCAAGCCGTCGGCGAAGGTGTCCGCATGTTCGATTTGGACAATCGAGCCTTTTTCAATCGACTTCTGCATCGCGCACGCGCGTTCAGCTTGAACGCCGATAATCTTTACGTCGGGGCGCAAGGTGCGCAGGGCCACTACCGCGCCGCTGGCAAGGCTTCCGCCACCGATGGGCACAATGACGACATCGGCATCGGGAAGGTCTTCGGTGATTTCCATCGCAAAAGTGCCGATGCCCGCAATCAATAGAGGTTCATTGGCAGGATGTACGTAGCGCAGCATCTCGTTGGTGCTGCGCGCTTCGGCCTCTGCGCGCGCTGCATCGAAATCGCGACCGTGCTCGATGAGCTCGGCGCCCATGGCAAGCATACCCGCGTTTTTGTCGGGATTATTGCCCTTGGGAACGTAGATGACGGCACGCGACCCGAACATTCGCGCGGCGTGTGCGATCGAAAGGCCGTGGTTGCCACGTGTGGCCGTAATGACTCCGCGTGCGCGCTGCTTGTCCGAGAGATTGGCGAAGAGGTTCACGCCGCCGCGCACCTTGAAGGCGCCAATGGGCAGATGATTTTCGTGTTTCACCCACGCGTCGAAACCGCAGCGCGACGAAAGGAGGCTATGCCGATAGACCGGCGTGCGCGGCAAATAGCGATGAACGATGGGCCACGCGCGCAAAATGTCGCGGAACGTTACTTCTTCCACAAAGAGCCTCCGAGGGCGCCGAGTGTATGCTTGGCCCGCGCAGAAATACAGTGTCACGGATTGTTTCTCATCGCCCCCACGTTGCAGCTACAGCTTTGCGTCCCTCGGGCTTCTGAGTCAGCGTACGGCGATCGAAGGCGTGTAGTTCGCGCGTAAAAGGCGGCATGGACGAATCGAGCGCGCTCCCCGTGAGTCAGGAACATGCAGCCCTCTCCCCGTCCATGACGAAGAAGAAGCGCAAGGTGTGGCCGTGGATCGTTTTGGCGTTCGTGCTCGCAATCGGCGCCGGCGCGTACTTCATGCTGCGCCCTAAGCCGGTTGTGCATCGGTGGTTGACCGGTACCGTCAGCCGGGGCGACGTGACGGAGACGATCGAAGCGACCGGCACCGTTCAGGCCATCGTGCAGGTCCAGGTCTCGAGTCAAGTGAGCGGTCGCATCTCAGCGCTGCATGCGGACTTCAACTCGCAGGTCCACGCAGGCGACGTGTTGGCTGAGATTGACCCTACGCCGTTTCGCGCGCGGCTCGCGCAGAGCCAGGCTGCGCTCCAGCAGGCCATTGCGAATGAGCGCAAAGCTCAGTCCGATCTTGCGCTAGCGCAGGCGAACGGTGTTCGCGCGCGCGCGATGCGCGAGCGAGAGCTCAACGCACAATCCGATCTCGACATTGCGGTGAACGCAGAGGCCAACGCGCAGGCGCAAGTCGGCGTTGCGCGCGCGAATGTCGCTCAAGCGCGGGCAGCGCTCACGTCGGCCCAGACTGACCTCGGCTACACGCGCATCTTGGCGCCGATTGACGGCCTTGTGATCACGCGTTCAATCGATGTTGGCGCGACCGTTGCTGCGAGTTTCTCGGCACCGATCCTCTTCGTAATCGTTGACGACCTCGCACGCATGCAGATCATCGGCGACGTCGACGAAGCGGAGATCGGCAAGTTGCAGACTCTGATGAACGTCGATGTTCGCGTCGACGCCTTCCCAGACCAGGTCTTTCAGGGCCGTATTCGGGAGCTGCGTTATGGGTCGACCGTTACGCAGGGCGTCGTGACGTATCCTGCCGTTATCGATGTCGACAATCCGAGCCGCGCGTTGCGTCCGGGAATGACGGCGGCGATTTCTGTCACGACGGCGCATGCGGTGAACGCCTTGCGCGTGCCAAACGCGGCATTGCGCTTCTCGCCGCCGGAGGATGTGCAGGCACAAGCGGGCGGGGGCCCGCCGGGACAACGAGGAGCGAACGCACCTGCCAGCGCTCGCCGCCCGCGAACGTCGCACGACGGAATCGTATGGGTCCTCGAAGGCCACGCTCCAAATACACGCCTGCGCCGCGTGCAGGTTGTAACGGGCGCAACCGACGGGCGCTACACCGAGGTGACGAGCGGTCCCCTCAACCCCAGTCACATCGTCGTACTTGACGACGCGTCAGCGACTGGACCCGCCGGTGGGGCACCACGCCGCGGCCCGCGCATTCTATGAGCGAAATCCTCATCGACATCGCGCACGCCGACAAGGTGTACGAGTCGGGCGAGACGTCTTTCTTCGCACTTCGAGACCTTTCGTTGCAGGTGCGACGCGGCGAGTTCGTCGCGATTGTCGGATCGTCCGGATCCGGCAAAAGCACGCTGATGAATTTGATCGGCTGTCTCGATAAGCCCACGCGCGGCACGTACCGCCTCGCAGGTCATGACGTATCAACGCTCGACGACGTCGGTCTCGCGACGATTCGAAATGAGTATCTGGCGTTCGTATTTCAGGGCTTTCACTTGCTCGCCCGTACCAGCGCGCTCGAGAACGTGGAGTTGCCGCTGGTGTATCGCGGCATGAAAGCGGACGAGCGCAAGGAGCGCGCGCTGCACGCCCTTCGGACTGTCGGCCTCGCCGACCGCACCCAGCACGCGCCGTCGCAGCTCTCGGGTGGTCAGCAGCAACGTGTTGCGGTCGCGCGCGCGCTTGCTGGAGATCCTGTCTTGCTACTGGCCGACGAGCCGACAGGCAATCTGGATTCGAGAACGACAGCCGACATACTCGGCCTACTGCAGTGGCTCAACGAAGAGAAGGGCCTCACCATCCTTTTGGTGACGCACGATCCGGAGGTTGCAGCCCACACAACACGGATCGTCACCGTGCGCGATGGGCAGATAGCCTCCGATGCACCGAACACGCCGCAACGTGCAGAGATGCAAGTCAGAGCCGATGCGGCGCTCGTGCCTATCAAACGTGACGGATCCGGTCGCGCAAGCGGGCTGCGCAGCTTCATGGCGAAGTCGTACGTCGCGGTTTCTCTCGGCGTGCGCGCTCTCGTCCGCAATCGACTGCGGGGGGCGCTCACGATTCTTGGAATTTTGATTGGCATTGCAGCGGTCGTTGCGATGACGACCATTGGCGCGGGAGCGAAGGCGCGTGTCGAAGAACAGATGGCGGCGCTCGGCGTCAACATGCTCATCGTCTTTCCAGGGCAGATGATGGGAGGCGGTGCGCGCTCGGCAGCGGGTGGCGGCGCAACGCTGACCGAAGCGGATTCCGTCGCCATCGAGCAAGAGATCCCAGCCGTCGTCGGCGTCGCGCCACAGATCACGGCGATGTCACAAGTCGTCGCGGGCGCTAACAATACGTCGACGCGAGTGACCGGAACGACGCCGAGCTATTTCATCGTGCGCGATTGGGGCATCGATCGTGGTGCGCTCTTCGATGAGAACGATTTGCATCGACGCAACAAAGTTTGCGTCGTGGGTAAGACCGTCGCTGACACCCTCTTTCCCGAACAAGACGCCGTTGGCGGACACATCCGCGCTGGTCGCATGCCGTGCACCATCATCGGCGTGCTGCGTAGCAAGGGGCAGTCGAGCTTTGGCCAAGACCAGGACGACATCATTCTCGTGCCTCTCACCACGTTCCGCGCCAACCTCGAGAGGGCTGTGGGCGATAGCGTTCAACAAATTTCGATCTCGGCCGCGGACCGCACACTGACCGACCACGTTCAGAAATCCGTTTCTGCGCTCTTGCGCCAGCGACACCGCTTGCGCATCGATCAAGACGACGACTTTACGGTACGCAATCTCGAAGAGCTCGCGAGGTCGTTTGATCAACAACGCCAAACGATCACGACGCTCTTGTTGGCGGTGGCTTCCATCGCGCTCTTTGTCGGTGGCATCGGCGTTATGAACATCATGCTTGTGTCGGTCACGGAGCGTACTCGGGAGATCGGGATCCGCCGCGCTATCGGAGCGCGTGCCTCCGATGTCCTCGCCCAGTTTCTCGTGGAGGCCGTCATCTTATGCAGCGTAGGCGGCCTCAGCGGCCTCGGCGTAGGCGTCGGGATAAGCGCAATCCTCGCTGCAGTCACGGATTGGAAAGTCGTAGTCCAACCACAAAGCGCTTTGATAGCCGTTGGCGTTTCGTCGATTATTGGTTTGGTGTTTGGCTTCTTCCCGGCGCGCAATGCAGCGCGGCTCGATCCGATCACGGCCTTGAGGCACGAATGATGGCGCATTCAGTTCGACTTTTTCTCTGCCTACTCGCGCTTGCGAGCATGCCGGCCACTTCACTCGCGCAGGACGGTCCGCCGCGTCCGCCGCGGGCCGCACCAGGACCGCGTGCATTCACGCTACAGGAGGCGCTGGTTTATGCCCGCGATCACGCACCGACCGTGCTCAGTGCCATGGCCAATGCCGAGGCGGCACGCGCTCAAGTCGACGTCACTCGTTCGAGTCTTTGGCCAACCTTGTCAGCATCGATTCTCGGCACGGCGTCGATTGTGCAAGGTACTGCCGGGGGCATTTCCGCCATCGCAGGCGTAGGCGTTCCAACGTCGTCGACGCCCACCGGCAACCTAACGGGCGTCGCTTCCCTTGATGCGCGTTGGACGATTTGGGATTTCGGTCGGACGCGCGCGGCAACTCGTGCAGCGGAGGCAGGAGTCGAAGCGGCAGTCGCCGATTCGGTGAACTCACGGCGCGTCGCGATGGAAGCGGTCGCGAACGCATTCTTCAACGTGCTTTCCGATCAAGAGACGGTCGTCGTGTCCGAGCGAACGCTTGCGCAGCGCCGTGCGCAACTTGAGATTACGACTGGCCTGGTGGAGATCGGAACGCGGCCGCCGATTGAGCGAACGAGATCCCAGGTGGCGTATGATTCGGCTGCGCTCGATTTGCAGATTGCACGGGGCACTTTGGCGGCTGATATCGTTGCCCTGTGCAACGCGCTCGCGATCGATCCGCGCACCCAGATCACTCTCGTCCCTCCGCCGAATCTCGACGTCCCAACGGACCTAGACGCTGCCCTCGAGCGCGCGATGCACCATCGCGCCGATGTGCAAGCGGCGCAGGCGCGCGTGGCCCAAGCGGAGGAATCAGTCTCTTCCACCAATGCGGCCTATGCGCCATCGATTGCCGCGTCCGCTTCGTTTGCGGGTCGCGCCACGGACACCGCATCTCGCACGTCCGCCAGCGCGACAGCGACGGGTGGTATCTCGCTGAATATACCGATCATCGACGGCGCGATCAGCGCGCGCACACGTGCGGCCGAAGCGAATCGTGATGCGGCGCAACAATCGTTCGACGCGCTTATCCTGAATATCCGCGCGACTATCGCGCAGGCGGCGATCTCGGTGACCAGCGCGCGCGCTGCGATGGAGCAAAGTGCCCGACTCGAAGAAAGTGCTGCAGCTGATTTGCTTCAGGCGCAGGGTCGCTATCAGGCAGGCGTCACGTCGCTGCTCGAACTAGTCGACGCGCAGGCTGGTGACGCCAACGCTCGCGTCACCGTGGTACGCTTGCGCGCCGCGTGGCAGCTTGCCAACGTCCGACTCTTGTCGGCGCTGGGTGAGCTTGAGACGCTGACCCGCTGAAAAGAAGTTGAACGTCGAGGAGTTTCCGATGGAGCCGATTCAAGATCAGATTCGTGAGCTACTGGCCGGACATCGCATCGTGCTTTTCATGAAGGGCACACGCCTCGCGCCCGAGTGCGGTTTCTCCTCATCGGTCGTAGATATTCTCGACGATCTCGTCGACGAGTATGAAACCGTGAACGTACTCGCTAGTCCCTCGATGCGCGATGGCATCAAAGCATTTTCGGATTGGCCGACCATTCCTCAGCTCTACGTGGATGGAAAGTTCGTCGGCGGCGCGGACATCGTCAAGGAGATGGCGGCACAAGGCGAACTTGCTGGCATGCTTGGTGGCGCGACTGCTCCGGCCGTGATCCCTACTATCGCGCTGAGCGAGCGCGCAGCGTCGACGATCAAAGAAATGTTGAAAGATGCGGCGCCCGACGAAGGCTTTTTGCGCTTGGAGGTTAGTGCGCAGTTTCACTACGGGCTTTTCCTTGGTGGACGGGAGCGCGGAGACGTCGAAGTGAGTTCGAATGGCGTGACGATACTGCTCGACCGGGTGAGCGCGCGCCGCGCTGACGGCATGCGCATCGATTACGTCGAGTCCGCTGCCGGCGCTGGTTTCAAGATCGAGAACCCCAACGAGCCGCCCAAGGTTCGTTCACTTCGGGTCGAGGAGATGCGCGCGATGCAGGAGGCCGGCGAGGAGTTCGAGCTACTCGACGTGCGCACCGAAGAAGAGCGCAACACCGCCGCTATTGCCGGGTCGCATCTTCTCGATGAAGTGGGCAAAGAGTTTGTGCGTCGGCTGCCCATCGACGCAAAGTTGGTGTTTTACTGTCATCACGGCATGCGGAGTCGTGCGGCTGCCGAGCACTTTCTGCGCGAGGGCTACACGAACGTATGGAACCTCGAAGGCGGCATCGATGCTTGGTCGTTGCGCGTCGATCCCAGTGTCCCGCGTTACTGATACCGAAGTTCGAAAGATCCCAACGTGGATCGATGGACGTCGCCTGCTTGGCGACGGTGCGTGGGCGTTCTCCTTGGAGAGCGATGGGACCAACACGGCGCGAGCGAAGCTTACTCGGGAGCAAGCCGCCGACTTAGACGCGCGGCTTCGTAAGGTGGGGCTTGGCGGGCACTTGCTCGAGGTCAGCATCACGCCGAAGCTTTCGCGCGACGAAGTACGTGAGGGTCGGCTCGTCGATGCACGTCGTCGCCGCGAAACGACACCGGGCTTTCTACGCAAAGGCACGCGCCTCGACGACGAGGGGCGGATGTCGCTCACGCCTGAGGTCCTCGCGCTTGCGGTGGCGAAGCAAGTCGCGGGCGCTACGGTTTTAGACGCCGGCTGCGGGGTAGGGGGCAACGCGATTGCGTTCGCGCGCGAAGGCTGTCGCGTGATCGCCGTCGAGCAGAACAAGGAGCGTCTGCTTCTCGCTAAGCACAACGCCGCTCTCTATGGCGTGGGCAAACGCATCGAGTTCGTCGAGGGCGATGCGCTTGCGCTTGCGCACACGCGTGCAGCTGACGTGCTCTTCGTCGACCCGCCTTGGGGCGCACAATGGGAGCGCGTCCGGACGCTGCTTGACGACTTTCCTTTGCTCGCACAGCTCGCGAGGAGCTCGCGTTTCGCAAAGAAGCTATTCAAAGTTCCACCATCGTTCGACCCAACCAGCGCATCCGGCTTCGTGCCCACCGCATACTTCGGCGACGAACGCGGCGACTTCCGGCGCATCAAGTTCGTACTGCTCACCAACCCCTGATTCGGGCTGGTCACGCTACGTGCGGGGTATTTCCCCCGCGTAATGGCGACACTGCTTGACACCCCCGGGGTGCTTCGCTACACAGCCTGCCTCTCATTTACAGAGCAGGCACGTAGCTCAGCGGGAGAGCACTACCTTGACACGGTAGGGGTCCCGGGTTCAATCCCCGGCGTGCCTACCAGAACGAGCGAGCAAGTCCATGTCCGAGGAATTCACCGCTCGTAACGCTCTTGAAGCCCAAGGCAAGTTCAACCCAAGCGTGGTTGCCGCCATGGTGAACGGCAAGCTCATGGATCTGCTTACGCCGATTCCAAGCGACGCCACGGTGACGGCTGTCCGCGACGACGAGCCTGCTGCTCTCGAAGTGATTCGCCACTCGACCGCACACGTCATGGCGGACGCGGTGCAAAAGCTTTTCCCTGGAACGCAGGTAACCATCGGTCCTGCGATCGAAGACGGCTTCTACTACGACTTCTCTCGCCCCGACGGCAAGCAGTTCACCGACGAGGATCTTCAGAAGATCGAAGAGAAGATGCTCGAGATTGTCGCGAGCGATCAACCGTTCCGCCGCGAGATTAAGTCGCGCGACGAAGTCAGACAGCTCTTCGAGTCGATGGGCGAGAAGTTCAAGCTCGAGATCATCGACAAGGCAACGGGCGACCTTTCGCTCTACCGTCATGGCGATTGGGTTGATTTCTGCAGCGGCCCCCATGTCCCGTCCACTCGCTTCTTGCGGGCGGTGAAGCTTACTCACGTGGCCGGTGCCTACTGGCGCGGGGATGAACGAAACCCGCAGCTGCAACGCATCTACGGAACGGCCTTCGCTTCGCCCAAAGCCCTGCGCGAACACATGGCTGCGCTTGAAGAGGCCAAGAAGCGAGATCATCGCAAGCTCGGCAAAGAGCTCGACCTCATCGCATTCCATCCGCTGGCGCCGGCCTCTCCCTTTTTCCTTCCGCGCGGCACCAAAGTTTACAACGCGCTCGTTCAATACGTGCGTGGCCTCTACGACAAAGTCGGCTACGACGAGGTCATTACTCCGCAGATTTTCGACACCGAGCTCTTCCTAACCTCAGGCCACTTGCCTGGTTACGAAGAGAATATGTTCCTCGCCGCAACTTCCGAGACCATCGAGAAGGGCGCGGCCGCCATCGCGAAGAATCCGAGCAACGATCCGAAAGTGATCGAGCAGCACATGCGTGATCACATGCGCTTTGGTGTAAAGCCCATGAACTGTCCGGGCCATGCCTTGTTGTTCGGCATGACTCGTCGCAGCTATCGGGAGCTACCTTACCGCATGGCGGACTTTGGACGCCTCCATCGCTTTGAGCGCAGCGGCGTCGTGCAAGGCCTGACCCGCGTGCGCACCTTCGCGCAGGACGACGCGCACATCTTCTGCACCCTTGACCAAATCAAAGACGAAATCGCGCAGTTTCTCGATCTCGTTTACGACGTTTATCGCGATTTCGGTTTCAGCGACGTTCGTGTAGTAGTTGCGACTCGCCCCGAGGTACGCCTTGGCACCGACGAGATGTGGGACAAGTCGGAAGGCGTTCTCATTGATGCCGTCAAAGCCAAGGGCTTGCCGCTCAACATCGCCGAAGGCGAGGGCGCCTTCTACGGTGCCAAAATCGAATTCCATTTGAAAGACGCGCTCAAGCGTTCGTGGCAGCTCGGCACCATGCAGGTCGATTTCACCTTGCCCGACCGCTTCGACCTCAACTACGTCGGCGAAGACAACACTGAGCATCGCCCGGTCATGTTGCATCGCGCGATTTTAGGAAGCGTCGAGCGGTTCTACGGCGTGCTTCTGGAGCACGTGGGCGGCTCCTTCCCGACCTGGCTCGCACCCGAGCAAGTCGCTCTCCTCACCGTCAGCGAGAAGTTCAACGACTTCGCCCTGGAGGCCAAAGCCGAGCTTGAGGCGCATGGCATTCGTGTCATGACCGACTTGTCAGGCGACAAGCTGGGCGCCAAGATCCGCAAGGCTCGAATGCTCCGAGTGCCTTACCTGGGCGTAATCGGCCAAAAAGAAGTTGAAACACGTGGTTTGTCGGTCCGTTCACGCGATGAAGACAAGGATTTGGGCTTCATACCCCTCGCCGACGTCATTTCACGCGTAACCGCAGAAGCCCTCCCTCTTTCTCAACGAAAGAGTTAGGCTTCGCCGCGATTTGAAGAGCAGTACCGGAAGGCGAACCGCCGAGGTTGCTTTCATGATAGCGGAAGGCGTTGCCTTCCTTGCAGGAGGAATTAGTTATCTCTCGACCCCGTTTTGATCCACGTCAGCGCGTTCAGACTGGCCCTCGCACCAACGAGCGCATCCGCATTCCTGAGGTACGTGTCGTCGGCAACGATGGCGAAATGCTCGGCGTGATGGAAACGCGCGAAGCTTTGAAGCTCGCGCGCGAAAAGGAACTCGATCTCGTCGAGGTGAACCCGAAAGCGTTCCCCCCGGTTTGCAAGATCATGGACTTCGGAAAGTTCAAGTACGAAGAGGCGCGCAAAGCGCGTGAAGCGAAGAAGAAGCAGACGGTCGTCGAGCTTCATGAAATCAAACTTCGTCCCAAGACCGATGACCACGATATCGACTTCAAGGTTCGCAAGATCCGCGAGTTCATTTCGTACGGCGACAAGGTAAAGATCACCGTTCGCTTCCGCGGACGCGAGATTACCCATCCCGAGATGGCGCAGAAGCAGCTCGACCGAATCGTCGACGCCGTCAAAGACGTCACGCTCGTTGAATCGTCGAGCCGCATGGAAGGCCGCACGATGACGGTCCTCCTCGCTCCGCGCGTTGCAGGAAGCCCCTCGATGCGTCCGCGCGTCGTCGTGGTGAGCAAGAAGAACGAGCTTGGTGAAGACGTCGAAGCACCGGCTGATGCGGACGTTTGATCGCGCCCGCATTTGAATCGCGCGAACGTCTGATAATTTTTCGCACTGAGGAATCCGCCATGCGCATCGTGTTGCTTCTGACGCTCATCTCTTTGATTGGGTGCGGCAGCACCACGCCCGCGGCTCAAACGGCGGAAACAGCAGACGGGAACGAGCCTGAGCTGGTCGTCGGCGGACCGCCGAACATCCGCTTGCTCGAGGATGGCGCTGAGCCTCGCGCGCCACTGCGCTACCGCTTCACCGCCGGCAATGTCGCGCGCTCTCAGCTCGAGATGCACATGACAATGGCCCTAAGCATTGAGGGCCAAGAGCTGCCGATGCCGAGTCTCCCCGCGTCACGCATCGGCGTAAAGATCGAGATCCTCACCGTCGACCCGCAAGGCAACGCTCACGTGGGCTACACAATCGAAAGCATGCAGATTGTCGATCCCGACCAGCATGACCCGAATGTCGTCGCGGCTATCCAAGATCAATATACGCGGCTCGAACACATCGCAGGTTCGATGGACGTAGACACGCGCGGAGTGTGCACAAACACTCAGTTCAATCTTCCCGCGGATGCGGATGAAGCCATTCGCATGATCTTGGATGACATGCGCAAGTCGATGCCGCAGATCACAACCGTGCTCCCCGAGGAGCCGGTTGGTCTGGGAGCGCGATGGGAAGCGCACGCGAAAGTGAACCTGCGCGGAATCGATGTCGATCAAGTGAGCACGTTCGTGCTGAACGAGCGCGACGCTGACACAGCGAGCATGCACATCTTGGTCGAACAGCACGCGCGCAATGCGGCGATGAACCTTCCTAACCTCCCCGAAGGTGCCGAGGCGCTCGTCGATTCCCTGGAGTCAAACGGAAGCGGCGACGTCGTGCTTTCCTTTGTGACGCTGTCGCCCACGTCGGACGTTACGATGCACGCGAACATGAGCGCTCACATTACCTCCGGCGACCAAACCCAAGCGATGGGGATGCGTCTGGAGATGGTTGCTCGGTTCTTTCCCGTCGAACCGTAGGTCATTCAGGCCTCAGTTTTAACATTGGGCCCCTTGAACGTTTCGAAACGCGCGGCATGCTTCGGCGCGTTCGGCTGTTTTCATAGGGGAGATTCATGGCCTGTTCGGACTCGATGTTTGTCGGTAGACCTGCCGTCGTTTTACTCGTGCTCGCCACGCTGGCCGTGAGCGCGTGCGGCGGACGTCGCCGCCCCAATGCACTGACGACCGACGCCGGCGAAGGGCTTGACGCGTTCGTGATCGACGCGGGTCGCGATCTTGGCTTAATCGATCTGGGACGCGAAGACTTGGGCGCATCGGACGCTGGCCCAATGACGGATCTCGGTGTGCGAACAGACGCCGGCCCCCCGCGCTGTGGAAATCGCATCGTCGATTTGGGCGAGACGTGCGACGGAACCAACCTCAACGGCGAGACCTGCGTAAGCCTCGGCTACGCGTCGGGAAGCTTGAGCTGCAACCTTACGTGCTCTGATTTCTCGACCGTAGCCTGCGTATCCCCCGCGACGCACGCTCCATCGGTGACCTCTTTCACGATGAGTCCAAGCACGCTTACACCGAGCACGACCGTGACGCTCACAGCCGTGGCGACCGACGCGGACGGCGTCGCAGATCTGGCGACCGCCGAAGTCTACGATGAGCTTGGCAACTACTACACGACACTTTCGCGATCAGGTGGAACCTTCACGGGCACTCTCACCTGGAACGATGTGAACTATGGCGAAACGATCGAGTTCACTGGCTCAGGTTCGCGCAGCCTCATCGTTACGGTGACGGATTACGAAGGCTATGAAGCCACACGCAGCTTAAACGTTCCTCTCTCCTGCGGAGTGGTTGGATACGGGGCGTGCGCTGGAACATGCACGGCGCTCAACACGTCGATGAACTGCGGCGCGTGCGGCGTCGTATGCGACGGGAGCTGCAGCACTGGCACGTGCGCATGCGCACCTGGCACGACCAACTGCGGCGGTATATGCCTGGCTCACGTCTCTGGCGGCTGCGACGAGCCGGCCGACGGCGACCTTGGCACCGGCCCGACCGGACTCCTCTTCGTCTATCACACGGGCATGTGGCGCGGGATCTGCGACGACGGTTTCAGTACGACTGCGTCCACGGTGGCCTGCCAGCAGTTTGGGAGCACCCACTTGAGCACGTCCACGTCCGCGACTGGGCCAAGCAGCGAATTCTGGCTAGATAGCGTGTATTGCTCGGGGAGCGAAACGCGGATTGACGCCTGTTCCCACGACAGTTGGGGCTACGACGACTGCTCCTCGTCCGAGTGGATTCAGCTTACCTGCAACTGATAAGTGGGTAGGGGCTGCCCCATCCCTTGACAGCCCCCGTAAGGACAGCTAAATCAGCGACCCCCTGCGTAGTGCCGCGTTTTCGCTGGTCCTATGTTTGTGAAATCACGCGAACGCGTGTGACCCGTAAAGTGAGGAATTTGTGCCGAAAATGAAGAGCAACAGCGCTGCCAAGAAGCGCTTCAAGGTCACGGGCACCGGCAAAATCCGCCGTGGCAAAGCCGGCCTTTCGCATTTGATGCGTGGCAAGTCGGCCGCACGTCGCCGCAATCTCCGTAAGAACGGAATCGTGGACGACGCAAACCAAAAGCACGTCGAGCGGCTCTTGCCGTACGCGTTGTAAGAGGAGACGAGACATGCCGCGCGCAAAAAGAGGCTTCAAAGCTCGTCGTCGTCGTAACCGCATCTTCCGTCACGCCAAAGGCTTCTACGGAGCCCGTGGTCGTATCTTCGGAGACGCGGTTGAACAAGTTCGCAACGGTTGGCAGGACGCGTACAAAGCGCGTCGCGAACGCCGCCGTGATTTCCGTCGCTTGTGGATCGCGCGTATCAACGCCGCCGCTCGCATGTCGGGCATCAGCTACAGCAAGCTCATCAACGGTTTGAAGCTCGCCAAGGTGGGCCTCGATCGTAAGGTGCTTGCTGACATCGCTGTGCGTGATCCCGGTGGCTTCAAGGCCATCGTGAACTTCGCTGCTAAAAAATAAAGCCGTCCCTCCGCCCCTCCCGCGCCCCCACCCCGCCACCCCAGCCTCGTGTGGGTGCGTTTGGGTTGAGGCTGCTAACGGAGATGCACAGTGAGTGACGACGCGGTTAAAGAGTTCGAAGAAGGCCTCGCGAAAGTTGAGGCCTCTTTTCGTTCTCAGCTGGATGCGTGTGGTGATGAGCAATCGCTGCGTGCGGTGAACGCGCGCATCGCTGGGCCGACCGGCGAGCTCACAGGGCTTTTGAAGTTGATGCCGAAGTTGCCCGGCGATCAGCGCAAAGTGCTTGGGCAGAAAGCCAATGCGCTCAAGAGCGCGGTGTCCGCCGCGTTCGATACGCAGCTGCTCGCGATTGCCAAGGCGGTGCGCGATGCCGAGCTCTCCGGACCCCATCTCGATGTGACGCTGCCCGGCCGTAACGAACGCACCGGAAGCCTGCATCCGATCACGCGCGTCGCGTACGAGATCATGGATGTGTTCACCTCGCTCGGCTTCGACATCGTCGATGGCCCCGAGATCGACTTGCACGAGAACAACTTCGACAAGCTCGGCTTTCCCCCCGACCACCCTGCGACCGATATGCAGGACAGCTTCTTCATCAATGCAGAAGCCGGCCAGAAGCAACGATCACTCTTGCGCACTCACACGTCGACGATGCAGGTGCGCGAGATGCAAAAGCGCAAACCGCCGCTCGCGATTGTCGCGCCAGGCCAAGTCTATCGTCGCGACGACGACGTGACGCACTCGCCGATGTTCTTCCAGTTGGAAGGCTTGCTCGTCGACGAAGGCGTCAGCTTCGCTCATTTGAAGGGCGTGCTTACTCGCTTCGCACAGCGCATGTTTGGCGACAATGTGCCGGTGCGTTTTCGCCCGAGCTATTTCCCGTTCGTTGAACCGGGCGGCGAAGTGGATATTGGCTGCATGATTTGTCGCGGGTACGAGGGCACCAAAGAAGCGCTCGCGCGCCAAGCCGAGTGTCGCGTGTGCAAAGCGAGCGGCTATCTGGAAGTGCTCGGATGCGGAATGGTGCATCCGGTCGTGTTTGAAAATGTCGGCTACGACTCCGACAAGTACACAGGCTTTGCATTTGGGCTCGGCATCGATCGCATTGCGATGTTGCGCTACGGCATCTCCGATATTCGTTGGCTCTACGAAAACGACGTTCGTTTTCTTTCTCAGATTTGATCGCAACTTTCTAAGGCGTCCATGCTTGCCTCGTACAACTGGCTGCGCGAACTCACTGGCTCAGACCTCTCGGCAGACGAGATGGCGGAGAAGCTCACCGGCCTGGGCCTAGCCGTGGATGCCGTTACGGCGTTCGGCACCGGCCTCGAAAACGTGGTCATCGCCGAAGTGCGTTCGAAGGCGCCGCATCCGAGCAAGGACAAACTCACCGTCGTTGAAGTCTTCGATGGCACTGACGCGCACACGGTGGTGTGCGGCGCATCGAACGTTCCCGAGCCGGGCGGTCTCGTCGTGCTGGCCCGCGTTGGTGCGTCGCTTCCTGGCGGGCTCGCGATTGCCGAACGTGCGCTCGGCGGGGTGACTTCGCGCGGTATGTTGTGCGCGGAAGACGAGATAGGTGTCGGCTCCGATCACGATGGCATCATCGTTCTCACGCGCGAAGACACCACAGCGAAGCTCGGCACGCCGGTCGCGACAGCTCTCTCCTTGAGTGACAGTGTCTTTGACATAGCGCTTACGCCGAATCGCCCCGATTGTTTGGGCCATCTTGGCCTAGCGCGCGAGCTGTCCGCAGTTATGAAGAGCACTGGCGTGCGCACGACGCTCACGGAGAGCTTTTCAATCGCTACGGTGCAACGAGCGAGCGGTGAGTTCGATGCCGGCGGCGCTACGTTCGGGATTGCCATCGAGTCGAGCGAGCGCTGTCCGCGTTACGCCGGCGCCGTGGTGCGAGGCGTGACCATCGAGCGTTCGCCCTTTGCCGTGCGCTATCGGCTGCATGTGCTGGGGGTGCGCGCGATCAACAACATCGTCGACGCCACCAACCTCGCCGTCTTCGAGTGGGGCTACCCAACTCACGCCTTTGATCTCGACAAAGTGCGCGGGCAGCACATCGTCGTTCGCGTGGCACGTGAGGGCGAAACGCTCACTACGCTCGATGGCGTGAGGCGTTCGCTTCAAGGTGACGACGTTGTAATTTGCGACGGTGAGGGCCCCGTTGCCATTGCCGGAGTCATGGGCGGTCAGTCGAGCGAAATCACGGGCGCGACGCGTAACGTCTTCATCGAGTGCGCGTATTTCGATCCGCGGTCGGTGCGTCGAACGGCGCGCCGCCTCGGCATGCACACCGATGCCAGCCATCGTTTCGAGCGCGGTGTCGATCCGGGCGCTGTTCCTTCCGTTTTGCATCGCGTAGCCGGCCTCATCACGAGCAACGCCGGCGGCACCACGGTCAAGGAAGCGCTCGACGTTGTTGCTGGCAAACTGACGGAGACCAAGCTCACGCTGCGTTCGTCGCGTATCGATACCGTGCTTGGCACGAAGGTGCCGTTGAAGGAAGTCGGCGAGATCCTCAACGCTCTCGGTTTCAAAACGACACCGACCGTCGAGGGATTCAACGTCTCGGTCCCGTCGTGGCGCCCGGACGTTCTGCGCGAAGTGGATTTGATCGAAGAGGTCGCTCGCGTGCGCGGATACGACAAGATCCCAACGGAAGTTCCCCACGTGCGCGCATCGGCGACGGGCACAGCGAATAGCATTCGCTTCGTTCGTCGCCTGCGAGAGCAGGCATCGGCCGCTGGTCTCTTTGAAGCCGTGAACTACGGATTCGTGTCGATGACCGATCTTAGCAATGCCCGCGTGAGCACCGACGCAGTTCGCATTACCAACCCGCTCTCCGAGGATCGCTCGGTGATGCGCACGTCGCTCCTCCCGGGCCTCGCATCGGCTTTGCGCCGCGCATTGCGCCACCAAGCGGGACACGCGGCTCTCTTTGAAGTCGCGCATGTCTTCGTGCGCAATGCGGGAGCAGCCCTCCCGGACGAACATGTGATGCTTGGCATCCTGCTCGGAGGGGCGCGCCCGGCTTGGCTCGGCCAAGCAGGCGAGTACGACTTTTTCGACGCGAAGGGTGCGCTTGCTTCGGTGCTCGCGCAATGGCGTCACGGAGTAGGGCGTGACGGGCTGACGCAGGGCGCGCCGATCGTCGCGCACCTTCACCCGAAGCGTTGCGCAAACATCGTTCTATTTGGCTCGGTGGTCGGAACGATCGGCGAGCTCCATCCCGATGTGGTGAGTGCGATGGAGCTTGTGGGACGGCCCATATACGCAGAAATGCACGTTGGCGAATTGCGTGCGGCGATCGAAAAGGGCGACATAGCCAAGGCACGCGCCTTGCCCAAATTCCCCTCGGCAACGCGTGATCTTGCGGTGGTCGTGCAGGAAGACATCATGGCGTCGCAGGTCGCAGACACAATTCGCAATGCGAGTGACGGTTTGATTGAAGACGTGCAAGTTTTTGACGTTTATCGGGGCGAGAACATTCCGCAGCACCACAAGAGTCTCGCTTTTCACATCGTCTACCGTGATTCGAATGCGACGCTTACGGACGAGAAAGTCGACCGCGCACATAAGCACGTAACGGAACGCGTTTCAGCGCAGCTGTCCGCAAGTTTGAGGTCGTAAAGCGGGCCGAAAAAAAACGCGTTCATGACGCGTTCGGCGGTTGAGATTCGTGCGGTGTCATGGTTCCATAGCTCTCACGAGTTCATTGCTCGGGAGGCATGTTCGATGACAAAGGCGGAAATCATCGATAGCGTTTACGAGAAGGTCGGCGGATTCTCCAAGAAGGAGTCCGCTGAAATCGTCGAAGGCGTTTTCGACGCAATGAAGGAAGTGCTAGCGGAAGGCGAGAAGATCAAAATCTCCGGCTTCGGCAACTTCGTCGTGCGTTCAAAGAAGGAACGCATGGGACGCAATCCTCAGACGGGCGAGCCTATCGCTATCACTGCGCGTCGTGTGCTGACGTTCAAGCCGAGCCAGGTGCTCAAGGGCGTCCTCAATCCTCACAAGCAGGGTGGCCCGTCCAAAGTGGACGGACAGGCGAACGGATAATTAGTTCGTGTCCGCACGCACCCAGCTTCCCGATAAGTTATTTTTCAAGATTGGCGATGTCGCTGATCTCGTCGGCGTGAAGCCGCATGTGCTGCGTTATTGGGAAAGCGAGTTCCCGAGCCTTCGCCCTATGAAGACACGTGGCGCGCATCGCGTGTACAAGCGCCGCGACGTTGAGCTGGCGATGTTGATTCGTCGGCTATTGCACGACGAAGGCTTTACTATCCCCGGCGCGAAGAAGCGCATTCGCGAGCTAGGCTCCGAGCGCCCAGAAACGGAAGAGGGCAAGAGCGCGACGCGCGAGGTCTTCCTGCGCGCCGAGTTGCTTGGAGTGCGCGAAGAGCTGTCCGGATTGCTTTCGCGCCTGCCCGCAGCCAGCCCCGTCAAAGAAGCAGAGCCCACGCGAGAAGTGATCGGCGCGCCAAGGACCGTTTCCGCAACCGTTTCGGCTCAGCTTTCTGCGCCAAAACCGCTCAGCGGGCCCAAGAGTCCGTCCCCTTCGCCGTATCGCCGCTATTAGCGAGCTTTCGGCCGGCGGCGTGACCGCACTTTTCAGTACGCGCTCGCATCCCAGCCCCTTGCTCCTGCGCGGCAAGCGTGTATCTTCGCGCTCCCTCGCAGTTTGAGGGTTCGGGGCGTAGCGCAGCCTGGTTAGCGCACCAGACTGGGGGTCTGGGGGTCGCTGGTTCGAATCCAGTCGCCCCGACTGATGAAAGGGGGCGGACCTGTCCGCCCCCTCGTTCGCGGCGAAGCCACAAACGAGCCTTCGTGAACGGGGCGGACCTGTCCGCCCCCTCGTTCGCGGCGAAGCTGCAAACGAGGCTCCCGCACCTGGAGGAACCGCTTGGGCGCGGTTCCTCGTTGCTCCGCAACTTCACCTCCAGCTCGTGCTCGTATGGCGCGGAGGCGTGCGGCAACGATGGGCTCGTGAGTTGACCTGTCCGTGCCCGAGTCCCGCGTCCGTGCCTGAGTCCGCGTCCGAATCCGTGTCCGAGTCCGTGTCCGAGTCCGAGTCCGAGACGGCGCTGTCTTTGTTATTCGCCGGTCTCACTGTGTGGCGCGTCGACCGGCTTTGACTGCGACGAGCCTTGCTGGCGTAAGAAAATCGACAGCACGATGATCGCGAAGATCGACAGGAACTCGCTCTGCCAGTTTTGGAATGACTCGAACCAGAAGCGTGAATCATGCAGGTACTGAGCGAGCGACAGTTTGGTCAAATGCAAAAGTTGCCGCTTGTCGTTCTCATCGCGAAAGCGGCCATCCAGGTGCAACGCGAATGATACGAGAAAGAGCAGCAACAGGCTGATCGTCAGCGAACGTTTGTATAGTGCGAGAAACCTACCGCCTCTTCGTACTGGCCAGGGTGCACCGTTTCGTTGCGCGGACGGCTCGCGGTCAACCTCTTCTTCACCTTCGCACATCTACGGCGTGACGACATCGAGCGGTCGCAAGCTCGCCGTTGATCACGCAATCCCCGGAGGCCCATCCGTCCTCTTTGACGCGGTTGTCGTTGCTCCGGGCAAGGCTGGACTTCCTGATCTTATTCGCAACGGTCCCGCGAAGGATTTTTGTCGCGACGCGCACGCTCATCTCAAGGTCATCGGCTTTGACGCAAACGGCGCCGAGCTCATGCGCGCTGCCGGAGTGACCCCGGTTCCAAACGATGAGGGGCACATCTCGCTCGACACAA
Source organism: Sandaracinaceae bacterium (assembly GCA_016712745.1). Classification (GTDB taxonomy): domain Bacteria; phylum Myxococcota_A; class Polyangia; order Polyangiales; family JADJQN01; genus JADJQN01. Next base: position 1,147,479 of record JADJQN010000001.1, on the reverse strand, counting down.
AGTCCGCCGTGGCGAAGTACATCGCAACCGCGAAAAAACATAAGATCTGGGCGCGCGAACCAAGCGTGAGCCCCAACGTCTGAGCACAACTCTGCTCTTTGAGTCAGAGAGCGCATGCCGGTATGATGCCGGTATGCGCTCTTTCACTATTGTGGTGTTTGCAACGTTCATCTTGTCCGCGTGTGGCAGCGAGGAAGTTGGCACGCTCGACTCGGGCACCGCGGCCGATGGCAGCTCGCGCGCGGCCCTGTGCGCTCAGTTTTGCGCCGGTGTGATGCGCGTTTGTCCCTCCGACGATGCGTGCCCCCACAGCTGCGAATCGGAAGCGCCGACGGCACCGTCCCAGGCCGCGATCGATTGCGCAACGAATGCGACAACGTGCGCAGAGACCGGCGTTTGCTGGGACATGCTCGGGCTGTAGGGCACCGCTGCTACCTCATGCTCGAGGAGGCCAGCTCTATTCGTAGATGTGGTCGAGCCGGACGACTTCGTTGCACGGGCGACAAAGAGCAGACGCTACGCCGGTGTTTCTGCGTGTGCGGCCAGCCACCGCTTTGAATACGGCGCCGCTCATATCTTCATCACACTGCAAGCAGGCGTTCAGGCGGCCATCTCGCTCATGGTAGGGCGCGCTCAACAACGTGATGCATGTGTTTAGACAGCTTTCGCGGGTGTGCTGAGTGTTGTACGCCCAAATCTCCGCGCACGGTTCGGTGAAACCGAGTTCGCGCAAGCACTCGATGTCACCCTCGAGGTCCGAGTGCGCAAGGCCACAGCTGCGGACTGGGTCGGTGAGATCCGGCAAGCGCGCGTAAACGGCCAGGTCGGCGAGCGAGGAACAAAGGCCGCACACGCCTCCGTGCGTAACGATGGCGCCCTCGGCTTCGGCGGCCGCGCGCGTGGCAAAGTCCGCGAGCTCGTAGCTGCGCAACTCGCGGTCAAGGATCCGAACCGCACATACGGCGTTGGCATCCACGTTGGGCGCACTTACGTCGTACGGGTCGGACGTCAGGAGTTGCGCTGGCGCGGTCAGCGTCCAGGCGAGTAGGGCGTTGATACGCTCATTGCTCCACGTTGGTGCACGCCACGGCGCGCCGTCGCACCCGCATGTGGGCCGGCACTGAGCCTCGTCGAGGCCGCTCTGCGCATTGGGCTCGCCAAAGAGCACGTCCTCGCAGGCGAGGCTTGCGTCGGGCCGTGCGCTATCGACTCCAGCATCTGTAAGGTTTGCGTGCGTGTGGTTCCCGCACGCCGCTATGCAGATAAGCGAGAGAGTGACGCAGGTTTGAAGGGTTGTCTGATGCATGGTTGGCCACTCTACATCAGCAAGGCGTACTCGTTTCACACGCACGGGTGAAGGGATCCGCACGTGCTCTGCGATCCCTCAACCGCACGGGTGATAAGCCGGGTGATTCTTCATCCCTAAGTGTGAATTCGCCTTTAAAAAAGACGGATTCTGAATTTATTTTGCATGCGCACCCTACGGGATCGGTGAAGGCGAGCGTATTGAGTAGGGGTAAGCGAGGCGGTTGAGGCGCTGAGAAGAGCGCCCCCCGCAGGGGTGATGAGTGAGCGAGGGGCTCATGAACGCCACGAATTTATCTAGAAACGAAAAGGGTGATGCCATGACTACATTCTCCAAAATCAGCGCGTTGTGTTCGTTCGTCTCAGCCTTGCTCGTGGTCGGTTGTGCCGCGGCACCTGCCGCAAGTGTTGATTCGCGCATCGGCGAAGAGCTTCCCCGGATGCGCAGCAGGAGCAGCTCTCGATCGATGTGGACGTGAGCGGCGGCGTGAGCATGGGCTCGCAAGCATCTGCAGGCGCGCTTGAGACGCCTCCGGTCGATTGCGGCAACGGCGTCATCGACGCAGGCGAGTCGTGCGACGACGGCGACACCGAAAGCCTTGATGGTTGTAGCCGCATCTGCCAAGCGGAGCCGGGTTTTTTGTGCGTAGGGCAGCCGAGTGAGTGTCTCATCTCGTGTGGCGACGCAGTTGCCAACAACGGCGAGGCCTGCGACGACGGCAACCGCGTAAACGGCGACGGCTGCGACAACAACTGCACAGCTTCCGCATGTGGTAACGGAGTCCGCTCGGGTCGCGAAGGCTGCGACGACGGCAACTCGGTGGACGGCGACGGCTGCGACTCGAACTGCGCTGTCACGGTCTGCGGTAACGGTGTCGTGACTGCCGGTGAGCTCTGCGACGACGGCAACGCGTTTGATGGTGACGGCTGCGACGGCAACTGCACCGAGACTGCATGTGGAAACGACATCTCAACTCAAGGAGAAAGCTGCGACGACGGTAACTTGGTGGACGGTGACGGATGCTCAAGCGCTTGCAGCCCGGAGGTCTGAACGAGAATCGGTCTTACGAAGTAAAGAGGGAGCGAAACGAAACGCGGTGGTCCACACGGACCGCCGCTTTCGCGTTTAAGGGCGCCGAATACTTTCGGAAGGTTGAACCGCCATGACGCCAGTGACGCCAGTACGTGGAAGACGCCTGAACTAAAAACACCAAGCTGAGATCTTTTTTTGTTTCAGCGAGTATTCGGTTCGCGCTTGCTGCCGTTACTGGCGGCTTGGCGGTTCAAAACCACTTCCGCTTTCGTTTTGAGCGGGGCGGGGGCATGCTCCGCCGCCATGGCCGACCGACCTCTCGTTTTGCTCTCCAATGATGACGGATATTCTGCGGCTGGCATCGAGGTGCTGCACGAAGTGCTCGCGCGCTCGATGGACGTCGTTCGCGTTGCGCCAGAGACCGAGCAGAGCGCTCATAGCCATGCGCTCACGCTCAGTCGACCGCTGCGTCATCGCAAAGTGAGCGAAGGTGTCCACGCCGTCGACGGAACGCCGGCTGACTGTGTATACGTCGCGCTCTTTCAGACGGATCTCTTGCCGCGTCGCCCCGACGTTGTCGTGTCGGGTATGAATCACGGGATGAACTTGGGAACCGACATCTTCTACTCAGGCACCGTGGCCGCCGCACGCGAGGGCGCGTTGCGCGGCATTCCCTCGATCGCGCTTTCGATGGATCACGGGGGCAATCGTGAGCGTGGGAGCGAGTTTGCGGCCGAGCTCGTGCACCGGCTAGCGCTCGAAGCGGATAGGGGCACCAACACGCCGCTCTTGAATGTTAACTTTCCGACTGGAGACTACCTCGGCGTACGCGTTGCGCGCCTTGGCCTGCGCTCATACAACGACGCCGTCGTCGTTCGCAAAGATCCCCGCGGGCGCGAGTACTACTGGATAGGCGGGCCGGTGGACACCGTGCATTTGCACATGGACGGCAGCGACACCGAGGCCGTGGACCTCGGCATGGTTGCGATTACGCCTTTGCTCATCGAAGCGACTCACGAAGCACACTTTGATCTCGCGCGGCGCGTAATCGGCGACAAGCTCAGCGGCTGAGCCGCACTACTAGCGCGGCGGCGCGCGTGCTATATGAACGGCCGTTTGGCCCCCGTAGCTCAGGGGATAGAGCAGCGGTTTCCTAAACCGTTGGTCGCAGGTTCGATTCCTGCCGGGGGCGCCAGTTAGTTCGCGCTAGATCTTCGACAGAACGAGCGCAAAAGAAGTCAGCTGCTACCCTCAAGACTCGTGGGCAACGACGGGTCAAAACGGGGAGCTACGGACAGTGTTAGCCGCGGAATAGCCCAAGCGGCGACCGGGCAAAGAAGCGTGAAGTCTGCGGAGCTGCAGGCCGAGCAACAGCGCCTTGATCGGGTATGCGCGGAGCTTCGTTCGCGTATCGCTGAGCTCACTGACCCTAAGCCGCGCTCCGAGGAAGACACGGCCGCGATTTTCAAGAACCTTGCACTAATCGCGGAGGCGAAGAGGCCCGAAAATGTGTCTGATGAAGTGGAGGAAATGTTCAGGCGGATAATTGAGTCAACGCGCAAACGAATCGCTGACCCTCGAAGTGCGATGCCGCTACACACGGCAAAGACTCTCGCGCGAGCGCTACAATCGTTTGAGCTAGAGAAAGTACGCCGTGGAAGGATTGATCGAGTTTATAGGAAGTATCACTGGAACCCGAATGGAAGTAAGACAATGAGCGAGCTGCGAGACATTCACGTCGCCCCGGTGAGAGCTCGCTACACGGATCCGGTTTTGATCGAGCACTTCGTCCTGATGCGCGAAGTAGACGACGTTATCAGTGGTCCGCTTAGTGAACGAGTTGTTTCCGCAATCGGTGTCGCCAACGACGGAATTCGCACTCTGCTGCACTTTGAGAGAACGCGAAGGTTGTACTTAAAAATGTTGGCAAATGATCCGACCGCGGAACAGCTACTCGCAGTTGGTGGTCCGCGCTGCGATTCGCGCGATGAGGTCATCCACGAACTAAGGGCGCTTCTAGAAGAAGTCGAGCGAGATCTGCACCCATCTTCCAAGCGAGACGCACGCGGCGAGTGGCTGAGATCGACAGCGCTTGGAGCCGCCGCACGCGCATATGAAAACGCAGCGGCGCTTCTCTCACGCACCGGCCATGGGAACTCTGAGCCGGTTGCTGACTTCGAGCTGATTCTCGCCGACTTGCGAGCAACCCCGGTCATTGAACGCGGCGACGGGACACTACCGATGCAGCTGCTGGAGAGAGGACTTAAGATGAATCACAAGACCATTCTGCGTTACGCGCGGAAAGCGCCCGTTTCGCGCTGACAAAAGTCACAAGCTTCGGGCAGACGCCTTGCAACCCGGCGGGAAAAACATGTGCAATTCCGAGGTGGCCAAAGTTGTCCCCCTCTCAAAGACCCCCGTTGGCGACCATCTATCGCGACATGTCAGTCACAACACGTCGTTTCTATCTAATCCCGGAAATAGCCCAAATCGCCCGGACGAGTATCGCCACCGTCCGTGATTGGATCACCGACGGAAAGCTTCCAAGTACCAAACCTGGGCGGCGCCGATTGGTATCCGAGCGAGACCTCTTCGAGTTCCTCGGTGAGAACCGTCGAGACCGGATCCGGCAAGCGGCCAACAGGCCGGATGAGAGAGGGAGCACAGTGTCCACTCGTCGAGGGGATGCGGCGTCACGACTCATGGAGACGAAGCGACCCGGTCGTTCAACGGGAGGTGCGCCATGATTTTCTCCACTTTCGATGGCCTACGAGACAACATTCCCAAGCAAATCGATTGCACCTGGGCAGAGTTGGTGGAGGCTTGCGCGAAGCACGAGCGGGTCGCCAATAAGCATGATTGCGGTCTGTACGCGCCAGCCGTGTTTGCACCCGGAACGGCACGACGGAACAGTAATGTGCTTCACGTCGCGTTCCTTTCGCTCGACTTCGATCGGGGAGATACCCGTTCCGAGCTAAGCAAGATTCGAAATCGGGAGGTCGCGCTCGCTTGGTTCTACTACTCGACACATTCCCACAGCGAAGACGGGCACCGGTACCGAGCGGTGGTTCAGCTCTCCAGACCAGTGAATGCAAACGAGTGGAAACTATTCTGGCCTGCCGCGCTTGCAGAGCTCCGGATATCACCGGATCCCGCGTGCTCCGATTGCGCCCGTATGTACTTCGTGCCGGCCTGCCCGCTTGAGCCGGAACTGGAGCCGGAGTTCGAATCGTTCGAGGGCATAGCTCTCGACGTGGATGCCGTGCTCCGTCGAAGCACCGCGCAGCAGTCATCGAACACGCGTTCACTTTCGCGAGCCAATACCGCGCTAGCCGTGCAACGGCCTCAGAAGGCTGAGCCAAGCGTCCGCGTCCAGGAAGGCGGGCGCAACCACGCCCTATTTCTATTTGCGTGTCAGCTCCGCCAGAAAGGCTTGAACGCCGATGAGATGTTGCCGACGTTGATGCTTCGGAATTCGGAATTCATTCCTCCACTTGATGAAGACGAAGTTCTACAAGTCGCGCAAAGTTGCGAGCGCTACGATGTTGGAAAGCCGCTGACCGACCTGGGTAACGCCCATCGACTCGTGGCGCTAGCAGAAGACAATGTGCTGCACATCGAGGAGATTGGCTGGACGTTCTACGACGGCACACGCTGGGTCGTCGATCGCGATCGAAGCGTCGAGCGGCTCTGCCACCAAGTTTCAAATGTCATTCTCGCGGAGACAGCTACACTCGAGAACGAGGACGTCAACGGCGATTTAGAAAATCTCGTCGACAAGTTCAAGGGTTGGCACAAATCGAGTCAATCAAATGCACGACTCAAGGCGATGCTGGAGATCGCACGCGGGCTCGTATCGCGAAGCGTCGAAGACTTCGATCGCCAGCCTTCGCTCCTCAATGTCCTGAACGGAACCATCGACCTGATCTCAGGTGAGCTTCACCCCCACGAGCGCTCGGATTGGCTGATGAAGCAAGCACCTGTCGCGTACGACGCGGACGCTACCTGCCCGGCGTTCGAAGCGTTTCTCGCGGAGATATTGCCCGACGCAGAGACGCGTGCCTTTGTGCAGCGGTTGTTTGGCTACGCGACGACCGGCCTAACAACCGAGCACATCTTGCCCATTTTCTGGGGAGGCGGGGCTAACGGAAAAACAACCCTCATTGAGGTCGTGATGAACATCCTCGGGGACTACGCACGGCCCGGGCCGCGCGAACTTCTCCTTGCGCAACAGTTCGGCGACAAGCATCCGACTGAGATTGCCTCCCTGTTCGGAGCGCGTCTCGTCGTCATAAGCGAGACGGGCGCCGGTCGCAAACTCGACGAGCAGAAGATGAAGCAGCTCACGGGCGGGGATCGAATCGCGGCGAGGTTCATGCGAAAGGACTTCTTCTACTTCGATCCAACTCACAAAATACTAATGCTGACGAACAACAAGCCTGAGGTGCTGAGCACGGACGAAGGCACTTGGCGTCGTGTAGCGTTGGTTCGATTCCCTGTAGTCATTCCGAAGGAGCGTCGTGACAAGCGGTTGAAGGAGAAGCTGCTCGCAGAAGCTCCGGGCATTCTTGCATGGCTGATCCGCGGCGCCAGGAAGTGGCACGAGCAAGGTCTTGGTAGACCCGCTGCTATTCAAGCTGACACGAATGCCTACCGAACCGGGTCAGATCGCATTGCTACATTCTTAGACGAGCGCTGCGTGCAAGAGCCAGTGGCCCGCTCAGCGTCATCGCGTCTACACAGGGCGTACCAAGACTGGGCGCGCGCAAACGGCGATTACTCCGGCCTTTCAATAACGGCATTTGCCGAGGCAATGTCAAACGCCGGTATTCAGAAGAAAAAGAGTGGCCAGATTTGGTATCTCGGTATTCGCGTCGTCGGTGATGGAGCAGACGGAACACCGGACGGGAACCCCTTCGAAAAAATAAAATGGGGGTGAATGCAATGGGAGCGGAGGGACACCTCCCGTCATCGATCTCAATTCGATTTTTCATTGAACTCATCACCGACAGCAATCCCGCTTCGGCCTGCCAACTCTCCCACCGCTCCCGACCTAGCCCGTCCCTCGATGCGACATCGTGCAACTTATGAAAACAAACACGCCCCCTCCGACACCCAAGAAAGTCAGCGCAGCAGAGCTTCTCGGCAGTGGCCACTCGTTGCGACATGTCGCACAGGTCCTTGGTGTCCACCGGGCGACACTTCATCGTTGGAAGAGCGAGCCAGAGTTTCGGCAACTGATAGACGGAACTCGGAAAACCGTTCTCGAGCTCGCGTCTGAAGGCTTGGTCAACGCCGTTCCCAAAGCAGTTGATGCGCTCCTGGACATCGTCAACAACGCCGAAGCACCAGCAGCAGCACGTGTACGAGCTGCCGAAGCGATTCTCGATCGGGCAGGCGTGACGCCTAATACCGCCGTCCAACACAACCACGCGCATGTCCACGTCGACTTGTCTCGCCTGACAGAGGACGAGTTGGACCAGCTCCGAGCGCTTCGGTCGAAGTTGGATGCCTCATCTCCCCAGGTCTCCGGTTATCTGAACCGCACCACTTGATGTGGAAACGCGCACAAGACGTCCGATTTCCGACGCGCGCCTGGCTATGTCTTGGCAAACGTCGCCTCTGAGGAACCTATGACGACACAGATTCCCAACGCTGCTGCGATTGACCGAGAGCTGGTTCGACGCCGCGGCTTGCTCGCGTTCGTCGAGGCCGCCTGGCCACTGGTTGAGCCCAGTCCTTTCGTCCCAGGATGGCATCTCCGGCTTATCGCAGAGCACCTTGAGCGGATTGCCAAAGGCCACGAACGTCGATTAGTGATTTGCGTGCCGCCAGGCGCGATGAAGTCGCTGCTGTCGTGCGTGTTCTTTCCCGCGTGGTGGTGGACCTGGAATCCATCCGCGAAGCTCATCTTCGCGAGTTACTCGCAGAGCCTCGCGCGGCGCGATGGTGAACGAACGTTGGCGTTGGTATCAAGCGATTGGTACCGGGAGCGATGGCCGAACGTTATTGTCGATGAGAGCGACTCGGCGATCGACTTCACTACGAAGAGCGGCGGCCTCCGCATCGCAACGTCGGTGGGTGGGCAAGGCACCGGACGTCACGCTGACGCGCTAATCGTCGACGACCCTCATAAGGCTCAGGACGCATTCTCGCGCACAGCTCTCGCCGCCACTCGCGAATGGTGGGCATCGACAATGAGCTCACGCCTAGCAAACCCAGCGACCGCTCGAAAGGTCGTCATCGGTCAGCGACTGCACGCCGACGACCTGCCGGGTGCTTGCATCGACGACGGCGACTACCAAGTGGTTCGACTGCCGATGCGCTTCGAAAAGGAGGAAGCCCATGCGGACGACCCGCGTCGCGTTGACGGTGAACTGCTTTGGCCTGAACGATTCCCAGAGCGTGTAGTCGCCCAACTCGAACGAGACATGGGCGCAATGACAGCAGCGGCCCAACTACAACAGAGACCGGTACCAGCGGGCGGAGGCCTGTTTCGCAGAGACTGGATTCGGACGTGGCATGCGTTGCCGGGCGACGGCACTTGGCTCCAATCGTGGGACCTCTCGTTCAAAGGCGCGGCAACGAGCGACTACGTAGTCGGGCAAGTCTGGCTCGCTTCGGGAGGTCGATACTACTTGGTCGACCAAGTTCGGGCGCGTATGAGCTTCTCCGCCACGTGCGACGCGATGCGTATGCTGTCAGCCAAATGGCCCAAAGCTCGCCTCAAGCTCGTTGAGGCAGCCGCAAACGGCGAAGCGGTCGCTAGCGCGTTGAAACACTCACTCCCCGGGATCGTACTCGTACGTCCCGAGGGAGGAAAAGAGTCTCGTGCGAACGCGATCGCACCGCTTTGGGAAGCCGGGAACGTCCTTATCTCAGAGCAGATGAGCGACTCAATTGATTTCATTGATGAACTTCTCTCGTTCCCTCTTGGTCGACATGACGATCAGGTAGACGCGATGACGCAAGCGCTCGTCCGACTGAGCATCAGTCGAACGCAACAGTATGTGCTTGCGATGCAAAGGCTCGCGAAAGATTTTTAAAAATTACCATGACAACTCGCTCAACTCATTTCATAGAGGACGTAGTCAATGCCGCGTAAATCAAAAACGGGCGTTCGTGGTCTCCAGCGCGACCAACACGGACACTACCGCATAGACCTGCGGTGGACGGACAAGCTCAGCGGACAAGAGCGCCGTTGGGTTGAACCGCTTCCGGTCGGCATTCCGCTCGCGGACGCTAAAGCTCGCGCCGTAAAGGTTCTCGCTTCGGCACTGGCAGGCACTCTGACGAAGGCAGGTCCACGCGGCAAAGCACCAACACTCGCACAAGCGTTTGAGCAATACCTCGCGTGGTGCGCCTCAGCGAATCTGAAAACTGTTCAAGACCGCCGCAGCCTCTCCCGCGTGTGGATACGCACTATGGGCGACGTATCAACGGCCGAACTCTCTCCGCTTTTCGTCGCGCGGTTCAAATCCGAGCGGCAAAAAGCCGGCGCACGGATGCAGTACGCGAAGGACGCCAATGGAGAGCACAAGGTCCGTGGCGTCGTAGGCAAAGCCGCCGCCCCGGCAACGATCAATCGAGCGGTAGCGATGATGAAGCACATGTGTTCGCGCGCCGCTGAAGAAGGCTGGGGATGGATCGAGGCAGAACGCGCGCGATTGATCGCGGATGTGCGCATGCTGCGTGAACCAGCAGGCCGTCAGCGCGACATTTCACCGGAGGACTTAGACAAGCTCTGTCATGTGCTTCAAGAACTGCCGCACGTGTTCCGAATCGCCCAAGCGGCGATGCAGACCGGCATGCGCAAAGGCGAACTACTCACGCTGCGGAAGTCTCAAGTCGACCTACCCGCCCGAATGCTGAAACTGCAAGCCGAGAACCGCAAGAACAAGAAGCCGCACACGATCCCAGTCTCCGATGCGCTGGTCAGTGTGTTGGAGGAAGCGATGAAAGAGTCAGCCTGCGAACACGTGTTCGTCAATTCGTTCGGCGCTCCATACTCGTCTCAAGGCTTCTCGAAGTACTTCGCAAAGCTCGTCGCTCGAGCAGGCTTGAAGAACTTTACGTTTCACGACCTACGAAGGCATGTCGGAACCGTTCTCATCAACAGCGGCGAGCGGTTGGAGGTCGTGTCAAAACTTCTTGGTCACTCATCTGTTGCCGTGACGCAACGAAGTTATGCGCATCTACGCATCGAAGCTACACGCGAGGCAGTTCAACGGCTTCCGGCGTTGGTTCTCAGTGCTACTCGATAGTCATCGGAGCTGTCTGGCACTTGTGAAGCGGTAGTCACGCGCAACCGCAAAACGATATCGGGAGGCCACAAGTGCACCGAACGCGTTTCGTCCACGGACCATGCACGTCGAAACCCAACAGTCTCGTGGGTAGAGCAGCGGCGGAGAGCAGTTGGACACTTCGATGGAGTCTGGGTCGTTCGCAGTCCGTCGCAAATGGAGAGCTGCGCCTGCGAGCTCACCGTCAAGTGGACTAATGCTCGGTCCGTCTCCGCACTGTGCACGAAGCTCAACTTCCTCGCGCACGGCCTGGCGTGCTCGCTCTACTCTTCGCTCAACTCGCGCACGTCTCCGATCAAGCGCAGTCGCGTGTCTTTCAATAGCAGGCCCTCCGAAGTACTCGCGGATGGACGCGTTCGCACCACGAAGCTGGCTACCGAGAGCTACCATCTGATCGTCCCACTGTATGAGTTCCGGACCGTCACTCGGCGCTTCCTCAGATGCGGTCTGAAGTAGCAGCGCGAACGCGCGAAGCGGCCCCGCTTCGGTCTGCAAGGCTCTAGCGCTGTCGTGAGCGGCGGTCACAGACGGAGGTTGCGGACTAACCGCCGCAAGTTCGGTGATTGCGCCGGCTGCACGCTCAGCGAGCGCCGCAGCTTCGATGGGATGTTTTGCCAGCAGAGCTGACCGCCCTTGAGCAACGAGATCGTTCGTTGTTGCGATGATGGTATTTGAGTTCGCTATCACCAAAGCGCGCCGCTCCGCCGCTTGGTGAACGCGCGCGGCCTCTTGAGCGGCTTCACGCTTTCGACGGTCAATGCCGACTGCCGTCCCAAACCCAACGAAAAGCGCGAGTAAGCCTGACGCCACAGCGAAGCGGCGGCGCGGGCCCAGTTTGCCGACGGCGAGAAGTACCGTCAGCGCAACGAGTGCGACACATAAGGAAACTCCAACCCAAGCATTCGCGTACCCGAGCCCAGTGCCCGCGCACATCCCGATCAACCAAGCCAGCGCTCCTGCTGCGAGCCACAATCGAGACATATTCATTCTATTCCCCCCAAAACACACACGCCGAGTTCAGCACCGCTGGTCGCGGACAGAACGAATGCTACTTATAGTCTGTCGACCTAAAGTCTGCATAGAGGCGTGCTTTATGCGTGCGACCGAACGCCGCGAAAACATTTGGACTCAAAGTCCGCAAGACCCGAGAGAACCTCGGGATGTCACAGGAAGCGCTCGCGTTGGAGGCCGGACTTCATCGGACATACGTCGGCTCCGTCGAGCGGGGCGAGCGCAATGTCAGCCTAGAAAACATAGTTCGGTTGGCTAGAGCGCTGCGGACGACAGCGGAATCTCTTCTACACGGAATCCGGTAAAGCGCCGCAGGCAAACGAACGAGAAGGAGTCATCGTAGGCGAGGAATCTGGCGCGATACCGGCGCTACCAACGGTGACCGCGCAGGTCTCCGTGGAGACCAGCGTGGCCTTGCGTGCGGGTGCAGTGTTGACGACAGGTGGGAGAGTGCGGCACGGCACAACGAAGACGGTGCGACGTCGGCTTCATACTCGTTGATTTTCTTGCCATCTTTTTCGTGGCTTTAGCACTGCGTGTTCCGCCTTTAAGTTTCTTCGCCCTCATAGAATCCCCTGTCTGAAGAGCATGACCCGCGGTGTACTCACATCGCGGCGCTCATACTTCATCACGCGCGCGCGGTCTGGCGACAGTTATTTCTATCACCCTCAAGGGTGACCGGGGCGAATCGCGTTGTCCGCCTGAGGCAACCCGCGCGTACTCGCTCGCTGCGTGCTTTCGGCGGACATTGTTAGAACTAGTCGATGCGAAGCCACAGAGTCGACGCGTCTGCACACTTGCTTCCAGCATGACAACCCAACACGGTGCTCGCCATGAAGAAGAACTCTCTTGCGCAAACGACAAAACTTCCAGCCCTGTTGACCCTATCCGAGTGCGCGGAAATTGCGCGCGCTCCCCTCAGCTCTGTGCGCTACTGGGTCTCTCAAGGGCGCCTTCGCAGCGTGCGTCCTGGACGACTGAGACTGGTTCGCCGGGCGGACTTGGCACTATTTCTTGGAATTGAAGTGTGCGAGCTTGTGTAGCCAAACGGATACGCGACGCGACCGACAATCAGATCTCTTCGCGCAAAGCCAGCTCCTGCAAGGTCCAAATGCGCAGTTTAGGCTTCGCCAACTTGGGCGCCATCAACGCGGCACTCAACACAATAGCGCCCTCGATCGACCATGTTCCGTCAGCCGGGTCGCACTTCAGCTTGCGCACGACTGCATCGAGGTTCTCCTGCAACCAGGTCACGCGCAGCAAATGCTTGTCCTGGGTAGAAGCACCGCCGCCTTCATCGCCGAACAGCTGAGTGAGATCCGCTCGAACCTCGTTGGGCAAACGAGCTCTTGAGAAGTCTTTGCATTCAATGCCCCATATTTGTTTTTTCGCCGGATCCGCGGCAAGCACATCTATGTCACCGAGGTCGTTTCCTCCAACTGCGATGCGCTTTGACCCTATTTTGAGCACGCGAGTGGCGACGCTCCATCCTCGCGTCCTTAGTGTCTCTGCAACCTCGTCGTCGAAATCCTCTGACGCTGCTTTCGTGAATTTCGACATCAACGTTTTCATCTCTGTCGACTTCGCCTTGTATCGACCTTCAATGCACGATTCGACAAGAAGATGCACCGCGCGCGCAACGTGACCGGGCGTGTAACTAACCTCGCGGCCGACTGGAGATGGTACGAATACGAAAGGACGCGAGACATAGGAAAGAGCTCGATTGAATCGCCAAGGATAGACATCTGCGTCGGCAAACTCCTCTGAGGGAACCTTCAGAAAGTTCGGTCGTGGCTCGAGCGACAGCCGGGTGAGAATCGCTTTCGTGGCGCTCTCCGTGAAGCTGCATCGCTCGGCGATAAGCGCAACGAACGCGCGTTCGTCCATGGTCACGACCGTCGCGTTCGCCTCAGAGGCTACGCGCGTCGCCGCATCGACAAACGTTGCCATCTCCTGGAACGAATGACCAAACTCCGTGCGACTTGCCCGCTCCAACGTCGATGATGTTTTTGCCGCGTCGACCGCTTGCACCAGTTTGGGTTTCGTGCCGCCTCGCGAATAAGCCTGGCCAACTAGTTCGCGAGTAAACTGAAGCCCCATTTGGTGGGTGGCGTCCTCATACTGGTCCTTTCTTACCGAGTAGTCGCGCGCGAATAAATCGACCGCAATGGGCGCGAGCTTGAAGTGCGCAATATCGCTCGCAACACCGAGGCGAACTATCTCGGCGGCGATCGCTAGGCACGCGTCATGCTCCGTTCCTGATAACACGCCCGTCCCACCTGAGCGTTCCGCGGCAAGGTATTCGATTAGAAAACGCGTTGGCATCGCAGCTTCCGCGTGCCGGTTGAGCTGCCGCATCACATCCGTCACGACTGTTGTTGCACTGGATCCGATGGCATCGCGCGCCGCTAACGTGTCGACTCGATGCCTATCCAGAAACACTAGCCCTTCGTTCGCCGCCATCAGGCGATGCAATGCAGCGCGTTTGTCCAGCGAAGCGAGTCGCTGTCTAAGCTCTTGAAATAGGGCGCCAACGGTTTCGTTCAGCCAGCTCGTAGCTTCGGCATCCGTCAGAGTGGCCGGCGTCGAACCTGGCATCGCACGTCCACGCCTGGCCGGAACGCGCGCGTAATCTTGTACGTACCTGACGGAGTGCTGAGCATCCGAAGCGATGTACTCAGGCGTACGCGTACTCGTTAAGTTGAGAATACGCCTATCCGATGTCTGCGCCGATTTTTCGAAGAAGGCTTTCAAATCGTTGCGGCATTTCAAATCGACGCCTTCGAGTAGTGCGTCGGCTGCTGCGGAAACCAACTCGAGCTCCGCAGCATTCGAGTCGTCATATCGAAGGGCGAACTCAGCTTTGATCTGGACGACTACGTGATCGGATTTGATCCTGTTGATAGTGTAACCGGCATCAACAGACGCCTGTCCTTCCTGCAACGCGGCCCACGGCTCGTAGGGTCCCAAATCGATTTCGAGCAGCGCTGGGTCTAGTAGGACCGATCCATTTACTGCGCTTACGGCTTCGGCGATCCAATAGGTGAACAACCGCAGAAACTCGACCTGCATTGCCCCGTTTTTCAGAACAGACGGCTCTGTGGATCGAACGGTGCGAACCCAGACAACTGTAGAACCCACCTCGACAGCGAGTTCACCTCCGCGCGGTTTCGGGTGGCGCGGGACATAGACATGCCCAGAGGGACTGAGGCGACCAACCTCGACAAGAGACGACCTACCGTAGACGCGGATCGCGTGCCAGTCGAACACAGATAAGCTGTGCGAATGAAGGTCGGCACTGTACGCGCCCGGAATTACCATGCCTTTTGACGTCCCATCGTCGTCTGGCCCGAAGAACGAACACCCAGACGCTCGCCAAAGACCAAATGCGTCCAGAATAGCGATAAACCGAAGACGCGATTCACTCCACATATCGGTTAGAAATTTCACTACCGTTAGAAAGTCGGCGCCATCGCTGGCGACTCTGGTCATGAGAATTTCCAGGTCGGAGATCGAGAGAGCGCCGAGCATCTGGCCATCAGGTATGTCCGACGAGTTCCTGTCGAAGCCGACGCTGTAGCTGCGACCGACGTCTGCCGTCACAATGAGCGAAAAGACTTCAAGGCTTGCGCTTCGCCGTCGAACGCGCTCGAGCATCATCGCGCGTCCACGATGAACCTCGCCTTGAATTTCATCCGTCTGCCAAGATCCGAACAACGTTGCAGGCTCATTGCAGCTCAACGCATCGCTGAAGAACGCAAGGTGAAGCACCTTATCGGCATCCCACGTCCAGAGCGTGTGCGTAACGAACGAATGCGCACACAGCGATTCTTCGGCAATATCGACAAGTCGAACGTCCATCCTCGCAAGGAGGGAACGCAGATGGCTTAGCCGAGCAACGTGCAAGTGCTCGGCAAGTATTCTTTGTTGCCCACTACGCATGACCAGATCACAAATGCGCCACACCAACGCATGCGCGATCCAGTGCGGCGCAGCGACAATTAGACCTTCGGCAAACGAAAACAGCGGCTTGTATGCAAGCGTGTCAACCACGGTTCCCAGCTCGTGCGAACTGGACATCGTCTGCCACGTGAACGCATCGAGATCGTCGCTATTCATCCCAGTGTCGCGGAGGATGCGCTCAACTGTCCCTGCACCGAGGCAGACGTTTTGCTTCCGCGCATCCAACTGAGGTGCAGGCGGAATGTGAATGCTGTCAGACCAGGTGGGGACTTCGGCGTTTCTATCTAGTTTCGCACGTCGAACACTAAGGTCCGTTATCAAGCACATGCCTTGAATCATGCGTATGCAGCGTTGCGCTAGTGTCGCTGGGAGGAGGTCGTCGTCGCAAACCGCTTCCGCGAGACAACGTAGCGTGGCACATATGCCGTCTCCACCGGGAATGAACACGTGCGTCCCGCCGTGGAATGTAAAAGCTTCGGTTGCCGCCGAAGGCCACAAATCATCGAGATGACCTGCCCAACTGGCGACCGATTCGTTTAGAAGCGAATCCAGAGTCTCACACGACAGCGATCCACTCGGCCCGCATGCTCCCGTCATCACGAGCCCCAGCACGCACTCCAAACTTGTTCGGTAATGGAGATTGGCCGGAACTAGCAGCAATGCCCCGACACTGGCCACCACGTCTGGGGCTGAGGCTTGGTCGAGAACTGCGATTGTGTGTGCTAGCGCTTTCTCTTCCGGTGAGTCGCCCATGGTCCCCCAGCGTTGCCGCATCTACGCAATGTCGAGTGAGCGTCCGGTTGTGCAAGTCAACGCGACCCCTCTTGCAGAGATGCAATGTAGCGTTGGTACGCGACTTCGAGCGCGCCAATCCACTCATCATTCATACGTTCCCATCGAGCCGACGACTTCTCCAACTCCGCTATTTCTTCGCGCAGGTATTGCACATCGGTTGCGGCGCCCGTTCGGCCTTGCTTGAGAGTGCGCGCAACCTCGTGTTCCAACCGAGCCTTCTCGCTCTCCACATCGAGTAGTCGCTCCCACGCTCCGCCTGAGCATCGCAGGGAGTAGAACGTCGTCGTCTCGCCGGCTCCAGTGCATGCGCTCCAGGCGCGCAATCGCATAGATTCGAATGCGATGTCCCATGAATCGAAAAAATCCCCCTTCCGTCGGTCGCGCGAAAAATGGCTGATTTCGTCTGCGGCCCGCCGTTTGGCTTCCATTGGGCGCGCCGTAAACTCCCCAGCCTTCGGGCGCCCAGCCACGTCCCAAACCCAGAAACCGAGCGCAAGAAGCCCCGCGATGGTAGACAACACTCCGCATATCCAACCCATACGCACCCTCCGCGATTACATCACGCCGCAAGCAATGTGTTCTTCGTCAGGGCGTGAGTCGGTCTCGTGGACTCAGTGAGGCGAGGGGGTAACCTCCGCACTAAGCGCAGCGGCAGATCCAAACTTTGGACACCAGCTCAAACGAGTTCGTGTCTCCCGCTCCGGGCTCCAATGTCAATGCGCATCGAAGCTGCCTTCACAACAAGCTTGGCTTGGGTGAGATCGAACTTTGCGCTAGTGATTTGCACGGGCTCGGATGTATTCGGCCAATCGAGCCCAACCTCGCCCATAAACGCACACGCCGCGTAGACGTTAATGTCTTCAAACGGCGTGACTTCGCTCGTCGTTACTCGTCCGAGAACGCTCACTTCCGTGACATCGGTAAATGTGATGGTCACTGCATGACCGTAAAGGTCCGCATGCTCGTCTTCGCGCGAGCTGTACACCGACACGTCGCTCAGCTCTATGATGACGTCTCGGTTCGTCACAATCAGTCGCTGAAATCCTGCGTCGTGGAACTCCAGACACGGATCTGTTGGAAAGTCCCAATTGTCCGTCATTGTTACCCTCTGTTCGAATTAGCGTTAACGACTCTACGCGTACCCCAGGCCAGCTCCTCCGCCAGCCCCCTCGAAGATTTCAAGCAACTCCAACAACAGCGCAGGCGACGGCGGACCTTCGAGAATAAGGGGAAGGAGGAAGTATGGTGCATCTGCGCCTGGTAGAGCGTCCCAGTCATTGCCGTCGTCGTCATCGTACTCGCTCATCGGCACGTACGGTTCTGGTTCCCAATCGTCGGGCCACGGGGTCCAGTTTCCCTCCGGCAGCGCGGAGCACTCCGAGGCTGGAGGTATGTTGATATCAGCGCCAACGGGATACCAATCACGCCCGCCGTTGCCGCCATTGTTGGCAAGGCTGAGGTGGTAATGATCGCGGTTCTGATGAGATCTGCGTCCCCAAGGTCTGCCGGTCTCCGGATTGATCTCTCTTCCGTAGTGGAAAGTCAGGCGGTTTCCGGACGGATCTCTAAACGCGAGACCACCTTCATGCTGGTGCACCGTGTCCACTGCCCACCCACCAGGTAAGTTATTTACGTTCGGATGAGCAGGTAGCGGCCAGCGTCCGTTGGGGTCCACGGAGTTCACTGGGTCTAGATCCGCGTATGCGAATGAATGGGATAGCGACCGAGCGTTGCGCGCTGTACCGCCACGATATCCACTCCCGCCACCGCGGACCGTCGTGGAGTCGGCGCTAAGGTACTGGCCGATTCGCGGATCGTATGTGCGCCATCGGTTGGCACGCAGTGGAAGTCGAAGTGTTTGGACGGTGGCACCGTTCCAACGTTCGGCTTGGCTGCCTTCGATCACGTACTGGCCACGGAATCCGAACGGGGGCGCACCTGAGCCACTGGTTGAGTGGGCGCCCCCATATGCCGCGTAAGTAGCACTCCATGAAACGGACGTGCTTCCGGCCGAGGTCCACTGATAAGTAGCAATCGGTAAGCCAACCGGATCGGTGGCGATATAGTGGCGTGTCTCGTTCGTGAATGTCCCACCAACGTAGTCCAGGTGTATCTGCCCAATGTCCGCGCGCGAGATGTGCGCGTATACGTCGACACTGTAGTTCGTGGACTGTGTGCTGTCCGGTGTGATGCGTCGGTTGATGAGCCGATTGCCAAAATCCCAGTATAGATTCTCGCGTCGCTCTTTGGAGTTCGTAAGATTCAAGTCGGCCATGTATATCGGTCGGCTCAAGTGGTCGTACAGAACGACGATCTGATGAGAATCGTACGCGCCAACGGTGGCTCCCGTTCGTGGGAGGTTGATCACGCGAACACGACCCACTCCGTCATATAAGTAGTTGCGCTGGTTATTCGGATAGCCGGCAGTCGTTTCATTGTCGGAAGCCCTCATGCCTTTGGGCCCAGAGAGTGTCCATGTGTAGTTAACGGTGCGTGATCCCGGGACGGACTCCGTGGTCAGCGCATTTCCGGACGACGCGTACGTAGTCGTGCCAGCGGAGTCGAGCAGCGAGGTTCGGTTGTCGTTGGTATCGTAGGCATAAGTCTGAATAATGGCTGCGTTCGGAGGCGTCGGACACGAGGTCAATGCCGGATTGTTCACGACGCACGTCACACGATTTGCGCCGTCGTAGAAAAAGCGTCGCGGGGTTTCTGTTGTAGACGTGAACGCGCTACGCGCCCCATCAGCCTCATATGTGTACGCACGATCAACCACCTTTGTGCTCACGCCGCTAACATTTCGATTCGTCTGCCAGGTGGTCGGAGCGCCGGCTAAGTTGTATCCAAATGTCGCGGAGTTCCACGTAGTGGGATTGTCGCCATGTCGAACACTCGTCATTTGATGCGCGGAGTCGTAGTTGATGTTCCGTGCATACAAGAAGTAGTTCGTTCCGGCCGTGAGCTCGGCTGCGACGGTCACTGCTTCAGTTGGATCGAGTGCATTGCCCGCGACTGTGTCGTAGTCGTATCGAATCATGTCGCCGCTTGGGATGGGCATCCGTGTACGAATGAGTCGACCCAACGAGTCGTACTCGTACTTTGTCTCGTGACCATTCGGCCATAGCTCACTCTTGATCTTGCCGTCCTGCGCGTAGGCGTACTCCAAAGTCCAAAAAACGCCCGGGTATGCTTCCATTTCCACCTTCGCCAAACGTCCCCGGCGATTTGTACAAGGGTTCGACGTACCGCACGCGACACCACCGGCGGAATTCTGGTAGATGAAATGGTAGTCCTGCCCTACGAAGGTGGGATTGTTAGCGTCGTTGTCGACTCCAACAAGTCTCGACAGTGCGTCGTAGGTATAGACAGAGCGCTTACTCTGCGCGTTCGTCGATTCGGTGAGCCGACCGTTGACATAACGCCACTGAAAAGTGCCGTAGTCGGAACCGACACTACGCACTAGTTGGCCAAAATCGTCGTAAGTGTATTGACGGGTTTTGCCAGCCGCATCCGTTACTAAAGTCGGCCGGCTATCGCCAGCGTTGACGGCACTCGGCGGTGAATAGCCCATCGTGAACGCGCTAGACGAGGCACCGCCAAAATATCGAGTAATACTAGTTTGACGGCCAAATATATCGTGCGACGCAGAAAGCTGGTTACCGTCTGCACGAGTGATTCCCTCGAGATATCCCATCAACGCGGTGTCGTAACTCAGCGAGCTCGCACCAAACGGTGTGGAGGTTTCCAAACTCTGAAAACCCTGCGCCTGATAGGCAGCGATGTACTCTCGTTCGACCGCCTGCGGCACGCCAGCCGAACTAACACGACGCTGGCTCACAGATATCGACCTGCCCGCCGCGTCGTAGGTGTACTGAACACGGTCGCTTGCAACCGCACCCGCTGAGTCACGCGTGTCTTGCTGGACAATACGGCCAAGCGAATCGTACGAAAATCGAATCCGTCGACCCGTGGGATCAACTACTTCCTCGAGACGCCCCGCGGTCGTGTATGAAAAAGTGGTTGCCGGAAGCGTGCCGATGGTCTGTGACGTGAGTCGCATGCCTCCAAATGAGAACTGATAAGCTTCGGAGGTGCCCCACGGACGCACGATGGTTCCGGGCGCCCCTAGTGCGCTGTAATTCGAGTACGTGGTAACCAGTGTGTCAGCGCCTACAACATGGGTCGTGGTCTGTGGCATACCGTTCTGGTACGCACCGCTCGAATAGTACGTACGAGTCGTCGTCTCTCCCGCGGGCCCGGTCTCCGTAAGCACCCGTCCCTGACCATCGTAAACAAAACTCGCCGAAACCGATTCCTGAACAGTTGCGTTTGCGAGAGTTCGCGTATAGCCAGTTTGAGTTGCGGACAGAAGCTCCGGATGGTTTGTGTCGTAAGTGTAGGCGATGGTGGTCGTGCCGCCCGACGAAAGCTGACTGCGACGAGTCTCCAACGTGGGCAAGAGTTTCCACCTTGTGTGGTACTGAGTGGCTGTCCACACACCGGTCGATGGACACGACGAAGGCGTGGTCGTGACGGATCCATCATTGTCGCCCACACATGATGCGACGACGCGGCCGCTGGTGTCGTACGCGTAGGTAGTACGGCGACCATTTCGGTCCAGAGTGTTTGATATGCGACGCGGGGAGCCAGTTCCTGGGCTCATCCAAGTGAAGTTTTGAGCTCCGCCGCAACTGCAGTTGCCTGTAAGCGCCGTTACCTCTGCGGTGTTTACTGTTGTCCCGGTTATCGCAAACTCCTGGCACGTTGAGGCTCGACATACGCCAGCGTCGCACACGGTGGTAGCACCGCCCGCCGAGCAATCTGCATCGACGGCACACGAAATGCCACCGATCGGCGCGGTAGACCGATCGACGATCTGCGTGGTCCGATTTGAGTTAGCGCAAGAGTTGTTCGATTCCCCAGGCCAGCGCATCGAATAAC
Organism: Sandaracinaceae bacterium; assembly: GCA_016712745.1. Lineage (GTDB taxonomy): Bacteria > Myxococcota_A > Polyangia > Polyangiales > JADJQN01 > JADJQN01. Next base: position 1,126,128 of record JADJQN010000001.1, on the reverse strand, counting down.
TTCCATCGCCAGCGCTAACAGTTCGCACGCGACCTTGAGGGATCGCCCCTGATCCGTCCGTGACGTAGCTGACCGAAACGCTATTCAACCCATCGCGCTTAACCAACGTCATGAAAAAGTAGGCATTATTGGCAGGCATCGGATTTGATGCGTAGTCATACTCCTCAGTGCCCGCCGCGCTTGCGGCCCCCGACAGCCGAGAGCCACTCGCATCGTGCGTAAACGTCGCCAAAATGGAGCCTGATGCATTGTCCTGTAGACTGGCTAGTCGAACGACTTCTCCGTTGATCTGAGACCAATTGAAATTCAAGCGTCGCCCCAAGTGGTCAATCGCGTACGCGATGCGACCGTTGAAGGTTCCACTCGTGTTGTAGACAACTGAGTATCCGATTCCTCGTGTGTTGAATCGACCAAGTAGGTCGCCGCTTGAATTGAATCGCGTAACGACTTCGAGTGAGGACCAGACTTCCCACCGAGTTTGAGCCGCGTTCCATTTGAGAGTGTCTAGAGATCCATCGTTGGACAGGCAACTGAAGTTGACGAGTGGCGAGTGGCTCGTACCGCAATCGAATCGGCGTGAGGTGGCAGTAGCTGTACGATGCGTAATCGCGAGGGGAGCGGTGTTGTTGACCGGCGTTCCTGGCGCGCGAAGATCTTTTGAATAGAGGTGTTCGTCGAACGTGTGAAACCATCCCGAACTGAGGCGCGTGCGCTCTTGCGCCGGCCATCGGTCCATCGACGTGTACCGACGTACAAACTGAATCGGAATGTCGTCCACCCCGGCGTACCGAACGTCAACCTGAGGGTGCGTAAGATAGGCGCCGGAACCAACGTGGACTGGATCGGTGCGATAGTTTTGACAGGGTCCCTCGGGCTCGCAAACTTCCTCATCAACCTGGCCATCGCCATCGTCGTCCATTCCGTTGCACACTTCGCGTTCCGTGTAGCTGCACGCGTCGAACCCGCAGCTTGCTTCGGGGATACTGCCCGGGGGGCAATTGGGCACGCAAATGGGCTGACAGCCGCCGCACGATTCTCCAGGGTCGAGGTCTTCGACGAACACGGAGCACGAGACCTCACAGGTCGATTCGTAGTTTCCATCGCAGTCGGAGATGTCGCGAAGCAGGCTGACCTTACCGCACGTGCCGCCGCCGCTGGTGCAAGGGCTGCCATTGCCGACGACCACTCGAAAACGGTGTTCTTCACAAACCTGCGCGTGCGCAGCCTCTGGAAGGGCTACTGTGAAAACCGAGCAACTCGTCACCAACATCAATCGTAATAAAGTGCGCATCACTAGCTCCCCCGGCGCGACAACTGCAAAGAAGTATTCAAGAGTTGAGATTGAAGCTGGACGCGATCACGACGGGATCGTGGACCGATTGACTCCACCAGGAGAAACTCAGACCCCGTATCGACCAGAAAACCAATGCGCATGAGATGCTCGCTCGGCGCGTTATTCCCAGCGGACGCATCGAGGCAATACGATGGACGTCCGGCTGTGGTGCAGTGACGGTAGTGAAGCTCCCCGGCAGCGTCTCCGCGTGCATAGCGAGTAACGATCGCTTGCATCACCTGGTCGAGACTGCGATTTGTGTATAGGTCGTCGCTGCGAGAAAGCTGTTGCGCAGTCACGGTGACTTGCTCCGACGGCATCGTCCACGCGAGTTTCGATCCATCGTGATGTGCATCGCCCGAGCCGAGTAGTTCAACGGAAAAAGTGTTTCGCGGATCGCTTACGCGAACCGTTCCGCCCCCGCACCCAAAGACCACGAACGCAAAACCAAGACAGGCAGCCCGGATCACAGCTCTTCCCCCCAGAGCAGATCTACGTTGGCGATTCGACGCGCAAGCACCAGCTCAACCTCTCGGCGAGCCGACTCCGCGATTGCAGCGTACGCGTCCAGTTCGCGCGCACTTACCGAATTTGGATCCTCGATGTCGGCGCGGGCTTCGGGTAACTCACCGAGCAACGGCGCTTGAACCGCAATCGACTCTTCGCCTCGAGTGTCGCGCTCAGCATCGCCATCAGATAAATGTGCGGCTGGCTCGTACTCTTGTGCAAGCGACACAGTGCCAACACAAAAAGTCACACCAAGCAGCCAAAGTGCCATCGCAAGTTTGTTTTTCATTTTCCCCCCGCACTGCAGACATTCTCGGGCACTGATACATACGCTTTTCTCAAAGCACAATCGCCCCTAGGGGTGAGTCAACTACGCGCAGCGCTCTCACCCTTAAGTGTGAAAGTGCACACAGCGCCTGTGATGGCGACTCGTTCTCGTCGCTGTCCATCGAGACCGCGTGCTAGGAGTTTGATAGTTTCATAGTAGGTCGAAGCGATGATCACTCCGGACAACGAACACCATGAAACGGCACGTCCGCCTGCTCGAGCGTGGGCAACATTCATGTGTCTTGCGTCGATGTCCGCATGTAACGCGGAGAGCCACCTCCTGCGCTTGCCTCTGGACGCTGCAGTTGCGGACGTTCCGAGTATCGAAATGGAACTACTTGACGACGGACTAGCCTACGACGCCCCTATCGCTGTCGACGGTGCAGCGTCGTGCGATGCGGCTGTTGTGGTACCGACATCGTTTACGCCCGCGGATGAGAGCACCGATGTATCGCTGGACCACGCGGTTATGGTCGGGTTCAGCGGTGCACTAGCAGCCGGCTCCGTCTCGAGCGAAAATGTATTGCTGTTAGCTCCTCATGCGAGGAGTGGCGTCGACGCAACGGTTAGCTACGAAATTGAGCATCGACGAATAGTGATTGCTCCACGATTCATTCTGGCCGGTGGCAGCACGTATCAATTTCGGGCAACAGGACTGATATCCATTTGTGGCGAAGCGTTGCCGGAGGTCACTTTCACGTTCGAAACAAAAAGGGTGGCCTGGGACTTGCGGGAAGAGTTTTCACTATTCGGAGTGCTCACTCTTCGCGTTCAGTCTGGCCATGTGCGAATGCTTGATTCATTGCTTCGGCCTGTGCACGAAACCCTGATTTTCGCGTCCGGCGAAGACTTCGTACTCGGAACTCCCGACAACAAAGTATTGTACGAGCGCGAGATGGGTTACTCGCTGGACGGGCGCTCCACGATCACCTATCTCGCTGGCGTCGACACCGTGTTTGGGACGGAGGACGACGTGATCGATGGCGTCGTCGACATTGACGACGACCCCGCAACCTCATTTTGGCGATTCGCAAGTCGGAGCATGGGACCGGACGGCTTGTGGTTGACTGCAGACGATGGATACACGCGCCTAGGACAAGTGAGATACGACGACCACGGCAACGTCGAGGCCGAAGAATACTACTGGGACGCAGGGTCGGACGGGATGCCGTTCACGACTGATGACCCAATCGAATACTTTTGGTTGTATCGCGAGCTGACCGCGACTGAGACTGAAGCGCGCCGGTACGGTACATCGGCCGGCTCTGACTCGATCTGGCGAACACCTGACGACCACGTGGACGCTATCCGACTCATCACGCTGGATCCATATCATCGACCAATCGCGGATAGATCTCTCGAAACTGGAGCGGACGGCGTGTACTTCACAGACGACGACACCATCGGGTCCGCATGGTTGACGACATACGAGTCAACAACTGGCGCGTTGCACGAAAAGCGACGCACGAGGGAGCGCGAACCGGTGGAGATGTGGTTCACGCGTGAACACACCTTCGATTTACTTTATCTGTACCTGTATGACGCTGAATATGACCTGACGGAATTCCGTGCCCACCAGCCGGGGCCAGATTTCGTCGCAGGTACAGCTGATGACGAACTCGAATTTCGATACCGCTACGTACCCGCAGGTTGAGGACAGAGTGTCGAGTCAGCGGTAGCCGCGCCATAGCATCACCGCCGACCGCTCGGTGCCGGTTTTCAGCGGCGTTCCCGTAGCAAACCATCGCCTTCCTAAACCGTTGGTCGGAGGTTCGAGTCCTCCTGGGGGCGCCACGATTTACGTGCGTTCGCGTATCTTCACGTGAGATGCTCACGCGAATGCGCGCGTTCGTAATCCCACGGTTCGCCTTTGCGGCAGTAGGGCTCTTCGCTACATCCGGGTGCTCCGTCACGGTGAGCGCTGGCAGGCCTACGTACGTTCCATCGACGGCCTTTGTCGTTTCCGAACGTGCCGGGCAGCGATGCATTCACGGAATTCCAGGCCCCGACAGTCCGTACCGCGAAACACTTTCCGGGCCTGCGACCGGTCCCGATCTCGTCGCAGCGCTCTCGCATATCCCGCCGGCCGCGCGCCGCACGGCAGTCGCCGCGGGCATCGAGCCACTGCTGGCGAGGCTTCTGATTGCGCGTAGCAACGAGCAAGGCAGCGGACAACAAAGCCCTGAGGTGCTCGCACTGCGCCAAGAGCTTGCTGAGCGAGTGGGCTCGCTTGAGACCCAGCTAATCGCGATGGAATTCGAGTGCGATTGCGTGCGCGGCCTGATCCATGACGTACTCGATGAGTACGCTGAAAGTGAGACTGACCGTCAGCTCGCGCTTACCATCGCTTCGCTGGTGGTGGGCGCGAGTACTGGCATCGCGGCCGGTCTTTGGGACTTTGGCAACTCCCGTACCGACGCGCCAGCCCTGGATCAGGGGCCGCTCATCACGTCGTTGGTCGGTGCGGTGGCGACAACAGCGCTGGGCGTCGCGGTGGTCAGGCCCGCCGAACGCGAGATCGTGTACGTGCACGAGCACAATATTCTCGCGCCCATAGTTACGGGCGAAGATCCTAACCTCTATTTCCCTACTTTCGTTTTCCGACTTCTGACACTTGCCCGCGCGGAAGGTGCCCCGACGCCTCGCGACGAGCTCATTGCCGAATGGACGCGGCTGATGGATGTCGTGGTGGAAAGCAACCAACGCGCGACTGCCGAGCTCATTCTATTCGGCGAGGGCGGCATTTACGATCCGGCGCTGCTCGCTCTTTACCAAAGTCTGCTGCAGGAGCTCGGTGCAACGTTGGACTCCTTGGCGCGCGACATCGACCTCTTGTCGCGTTCCATCGCACTCGCGCTCCAACCCACGTCGAGCACGCCATAAGCGCGTTTGTGCGAGCTGCCGTGCCGCGCACGCTCAAGCTGCTATCCTGGTTTTTTGCTAAGCGAGGAAACCTTATGCACTTATTCTCACGCGCCACGTTCTGTTTGCTCATCGTTTCTGCGTTCGCGACGGCTTGCAGCACACGCGTCGACGGCAACACACTTGATAGCGGCTCGCGCTTGGACTCTGGCTCGGCTGATGCAAGCACAAGTGAGGACGGGGGCCTCGCCGATGCAGGTTACGACGCCCGGCCCGCGCTTGATGAAGGCGTGCCACTCGATTCGGGCGCGACTGATCTTGGGAGCGTGGTCGACAGCGGCCTCGATGCCGAAGTAATTTTCGATGGCGGCTCCGCGCCCGATTTCGGTCCACCGCCCGATGCCGGTTCGCGCTTCTGCGGAGGCTTTGCCGGTCTACGCTGCCCCGAAGGAGAGTTCTGCATGTACTCCCGCGACGCCATTTGCGGATTCGCCGACGGCTCGGGCGAGTGCGCACCGATGCCCATCGACTGCGACGACGTCGACAGTCCAGTGTGCGGCTGCAACGGCGTGACTTACGTCAATGAATGTCGCGCCGCGATGGCAGGCACGTCAGTTCAGTACACAGGCATTTGCGAAGAGGCCTGATTCACTTTACGCCGGTCGCGTCACTCGTCGTGGGCGCGCTCTCTTTGGAGAAGGCGCGCTTTCCGAAGCGGAGATAACGGTAGGCATACTCGCCGAGAAACATTGCACCGAACGATAGCGGTCCAAGGAAAGCGCGGACCGCTAGCGCACGGTCAAGGTTCATCGAGAAGGCCATCCAGGTGTAGAGCGCGGCGCGTGCTGCGAAGAAGAGCACCCACACCAAAGTTAGGTTGCGTAGATAGGTTTGAACCACCGCGGAAAGTGTTGGGCGCTCGCGCATAGCAAGCTCCGCGATGATCGGTTTGCCGCTGAGCACCGTCCACAGGAAGAATCCGCCGAAGACCAAATTGCCGATGGCCGGTTCGAGCTTCACGAAGAAGCCACTCTGAAAATACAAATCCAGCGCGCCGAAGAGAACAACCATGGCGCCGCTGAACGCGGTGAGGCGCGAAACGTGCCTCTCACGAACAATCTGAATCGAAAGAAAAATGATCGCTTGCGTGATACCCGCCACGATCGCGGCGAGCAGGCCGTAGCTGTGCTCGACGATGTAGAAGACGAGCAGCGAGCCAAACGACTCGAAGAGCCAGTAGAGCAGCCGAAGAAACTTCGAGGCACGAGTGGATGACGCTACGTCGGGCACACGCTTTGGTAGCATGTGACAATTTTGCTAGGGTCGGCGATTTGCGAAATTCGTCCTGCGCGGCATGGCTTTATTGAAAACGAGTGGTTAACTTCGGCCCTCGCAGGCGCCCTTCGTTTATTCGCCTCGAATAGAAGAAAGACGGATTTCATGACTAAGAATCAAATTACGCGCGCAGCAGGTCTCCTTTCAGCTTCCACGCTCGCCCTTGCGCTTGCCGGATGCGGCGGAGCTCCGACCCACACCGAGACCAGCTCGTCCGAAGTAGTTGAGCACCCCGAAGGCGGCGCTGAAGTGCGCACCTCGACGACTGAGACAAATGAGACCAATGCGGACGGCGTGCAAACGACCGATCGCCAAGTTACGACCGAGACAACCCCCGCTCCTCAGCAGTAGTAAGGCAGCCGCCTCCAAGCGTCAGTTCATCTCGACCGAGAACTCAAATCTGTTGTCCACGAGTTCAGCGAGCGACGCTTGGAGGATCATCGGCGCGTTTTGTAGCCAGCCTCCGGCATTGCGCAGATGAAGCGTCGAGCGGATGTGCGGCGAATCGTTTCTAACTGTGATCCACGCCTGAAGACGCGCGCTTGCGCCGGACATCTCGCCGCGCACATCGGCCACGCCTCGTCGCGGTTTGCTTGCGTCGTAATCGAATCGACCGTCGCGCATTTGCAAATGAAATGGAATCGGCGCGTTCACCATTGTGCGCCCGCGGATCTGTGTTGCGGTGAACATCAGCTTCGCGCCGCGCCGCGGAAGCCAAGCGTGCACGTGCGCTTCGACTCGGCGGATTTGGATATCAGGCATCCCGCTCATGCGCACGAAAACATGCGCGTCGCTTACGCTCAACGATGTTAGCTCGAAGGGGCTCGACCCCGGACGCTCGTTGCCGAAACTGGGAGTGCGTAGCGCTTCCTCGAGCGACAAGAACCCCGCTCCGCTGTCGCGCAAGAACACATTGCAGCTGCGCACTCGAGCGCGGGGCACGATGATGTCACCGGCGAGGAGTGACCACCACCTGATCGTAAGATGAGTGTCGCGAGCGACTACGACATCGCGACCGTCTGCCGACTTGATGTGTACATCGTGGACGTTCACATCAGACCAGCTGATACGCGAGATCGTTCCGATGGTCATCGAACCTACGATTCGCTCGGACACGACGCGCGCAACGCGAGCTGCGACCACCGCTCGGCCGCTTTCTGTTTTCGTAAGCCAGACAAGCGTGCCGGCCACAGCCACGAGCAGAACCAGGAACGAAAGGAGCGCCAAGACGTAGCGTGGCGTCTTCTTCTTACGCTTCCAAAAGTCGAAGAGGGACTGCAGCTTCATCGGTCGCTGATTTAGCACGGGCGGCCAAAGCGCGCGCTTTTCATTCTCCCGCATCACTGGCGCAGCGATTTCTGTCAGAATGCACCACCCGGCGCGCGATCACGTTGGGCGAAAGACAGAATCGAATGCGTCTAGCCTGCCTCTTACTCATGTTTAGTGTTGCGTCTTGCGCCACAGGCGGCGGCGGTTTGGGCGTGGATGCAGGTCGTGACGCCGGCGCAGTCGGCGACGCTGGCCGCACGGACGCTGCGATGCAAGACGCAGGCGATCGAGTAGACATGACCGCTGCGCCAGAAGGCGGACTTTCCGACGGTGGCTCCGATGACGCGTCGTTAGTAGCTGATTCTGCCACGCCTACGGATTCTGGGTCCGGGAGCGACGGTGGAAGTGACGCTGGTGTCCCCGCGACCGACGCGGGCACAATCTCATTGAGTTGTCGCACAGACGCCGACTGCACGTTCGGCGCTGAGTGGTGTGTGCACGGCGCATGCGTCGCTTGCGAAACTGCGGATGTGGCCGCGTGTCCCGCGCGTTGCGCGCGCGGATCGACGCGCATGGTGCGCAATGGATGCACGCCGTGCACCTGCGTTGTGGCCAACGCTTGCACGACCAACAGCGATTGCGCTTTGGGGACAACTTGCTACGCCGGCGCCCTGTGTTGGGATTGGTGTCCGCCTGGTGATCCCACCTGTTGCTACGGGAACATCTGCGAAGGCCTTGGTTGCACAACTCCGCCGCCGACCGGCTGCAAGAAGCGCGGCTGTCCGGAGAATGCCATTTGCTTGACCGGTGGTTGCACGTCGTCGTTGTGCGACTGCGTTGGCAGTGGCTGGTCATGCGTGGACGATTGCGCCGGAGGCATTTGCGCTGAGGAACTCGAGCCCCTCGCGGAATAGCTAGTCCACGCGCCGCATGCGATCCAAAAACGCTTCGGCTGCAACAAACTCTTCGATGCGGTCGACTTCTGCGCCGCTCGCATCATGCATCACGACAAGCGGCAGCCCGTGACCATTGTAGGAGCGCAGCACGGCGCGCTTCTCGGGACTATCCTGATTCGGACTGAGATCGACGCGCACGGCAACGAAGCGTTGCCCTTCAGCGACAACGCGGGGATCGCTAAACGTATTGCGATCAAGCTCACCGCACGCGCCGCACCAAGACGCGCCGAAGTCGACGAGCATCGGAAGGTGCTCTTGCAGTGCGCGCGCGCGCGCGGCCGCATAATCCTCGGCCCACTGAATCTTCGCGCCGGGGGGAAGGGCGATGAGATAGCCAATGATGCCCGCCATCCCCGCCGTCGCGATAAAGACTGCGATGCCTTTGCGAATGCGTTCACCCATCGGCGTGTGATGAAACGAGAGATGCACAGCTCCGAGTGCGATTCCGGCGACGGTCAGCCCAAGCGCGACCAATAAGAACGTCGTCGAGTGAACCGCTCTCTCGCGCATGCCCGGGATAAGCCCGCTCAGGTAGTAAACAGCAGTAACGAGCATGACGAGGCCGAAGATGCTCTTCACCCACTCGAGCCAACGTCCCGACTTTGGCAAGCTCACCGCAAAGGTACCGACAATCCACGTGAGCAGGCCGAGTCCGATGGCGTAGGAGAACATGGCCGCGGCGCCGAACCAGACGTTGCCTGTTGTCCCAATCCAGCCTAGCAAAAGCAAAAGCACGGGCCCCGTGCAGGGCGCTGCAATGAGAGAGCTCACCAACCCGAGCGCGAACGCCCCCTTTAAGCCAACGCCACCCACTTGAGCAAGGCGGTTTTGCAAGGCGGGCGGCAAGCTGATCTCGAAGGCGCCGAACATTGAAGCTGCCATTGCAACGAAAAGCACTACAAGGGGAATGACGACCCAATAGCTCGAAAGCTGTGAGCCGAACGCTTCGGTTGAGAATGCTGCTGCGACCCCCAAGGGAGTAAACAGAGCCGCGATGCCGAGCACAAACGATGTTGAGAGTTTGGCGCCCTCCGCGCGCGACGAAACTTGCCGCGCACCGAACACGCTCACGGTGATCGCGATCATCGGATACACGCAAGGCGTCAACGAAGTTCCGACGCCAGCGAGAAAGACGATGCCGAGCGCCAGGCCGAAGTCGCCCGACGAGAGCGCGGTACCGAGCCGCGCGCGCAAGTCCCCAAAGACATCGGCATAGGCGGTGCTTGAGATCGACGCGAGCGCAACCACACTCGCGCACATCAATAACGCCGAGGTCACACGCGAGGAGAGACGAGCTCTATGCATAGCTTCGCGGAGTATAAGGCCCATGCGGCGAAGGTCTACGTCTGGGGGACAGACACCCCGCACAAATCCCGTCTTGGGGGGCCCAGGCCGCGTAGCGACAGCTTCCGTACATAGGCCTACGCACGGAATTCGCTTGTTTTCTAGGGGTATTCAGACTTCGATTTGGTCTGCCGATTGCAAAGCTCCCATAGCGGAGGACTTCTCATGACGCGCAAAGCGCTATTCATCGCCCTGGCGGCTCTCGGACCGTCGCTGCTTGCTTCCTGCACCAGTGGCGGTGGCAACGAAGATGTACTGCCCGGCGTTCAGGCGGTCGTGTTCGTGAAACGAGCCTTCATTACGGATGACGGAGGCGAGAACGTCTCCGGCGGAGCAGGGCAGGTTTTCGATTACACGCGCTACCAGCCGGGTGGTGGTCTCTTCGTTCTCTCCCCGCCGACGCGCGACGGAACGTTGCGTGAGCTGACTGAGAGTTTCGAAGACGTAGATATCAACGGCATGGATTTGTCGTTCGACGCGACGCGCGTCGTCTTCTCGATGCGTCATGGCGGCGACAACCGCTATCACATCTTCGTTGCGAACGTGGACGGCAGCGGCGACGTGCGTCAGCTCAGCTTCGGCGAGTATGATGACGTCACGCCGATCTTTGTTCCCGGTGACCGCATCGCCTTCGTCACCAACGAATCCTATACGCCGATGGGCACGCGCGCTGACGAGTACAACCACAGTCGTATCGTGGCGCAGCTCGCCACGATCTCGCTCAGCAACGGCGACGCGGATCGCCACGTGTGCAGCCAAAACCTCTCGCACACCGCCAACCCCTTCCTGATGAGCGACGGCAGCATCGGGTACTCACGCTGGGAGCATTTGGGCCCGGTCAACGACGTGAAGCTCTTTCGCATGAATCCGGACTGCACGCAGATGGTCGCGGTGGCTGGCCAGCACGGCAAGCCGTTCAACTCGCTCGTGCAAGCAACCGAGATTCAGCCCGGCGTCTTCGTCGGTATCGGCACCTCGCGCAGCCGCACCATTCAAGCAGGCGCGCTTGTGCAAGTAGACGCACGCGCATCAAGCGGCTCGAGCTCGATTGCACTCGATGAGCAGGAAGCTCGCTTCGACATTCTCACCGCAGCTGTGCCCACCAGCTCCTCGGATCCGGCGAGTGGCGTTGGCCGCTATCGTGCGCCGCACTGGTTGCCGGGCACGAGCCGCATCCTTGTTTCGTGGGCCGACGGCGAAGTAAACGACCGCAGCGAGCTTGCGGAAACCGCGCCCAACTTCGGCATCTATACGTGGGATCCCGCGAACCATGAGCGCACGCTCATCTATGACGACACGAACACCTGGGACCTTTACGCAACGCCGGTCGTGCCGCGCGACACCCCTCCGGTACGAACCGGTGTCGTTTCGCCGAACCCGACTGAGACCACGCCGGCAATCATTGGATCGGTCGACGTTTCACAGACCTCGCTCGAAGAGACCGTCACCGGCGGTAACTTCAGCGGAGAGTCGTTGGGCCAGGCCCTCGCTCAGGCGACGCGCGTCCGCGTCATCGAAGGATTCTCATCGGAGATCGGTCCCGTCGGTCAGTTCGGTCTGACGATGCACGAGGGCGGAGCGATCATGGGCGAAGTGCCGGTGCAGGCCGATGGTTCGTGGGAAGCGTCTGTGCCTCCCTACCTTCCGTACCATTTGCAGCCCATCGACCGCTTCGGCATGGCAATCCGCAACCAACTCCTCTGGGTGCAGGGTATGCCCGGCGAAAACCGTCGCTGCGGTGGTTGCCATGAAAGTCGTTCGGAAACGATTCTTCCTCGCATGGGTGGCGCGACCACGCTCGCGCAGCAAGCGGGCCCCACTGATCTCATGATTCCGATTGCTTCGCGCACCGAGCTCCCGTGGTTCGGCGCACCGAGCGGCGAGAACGTGCAAGACCTCTTCAACGCGAAGTGCGTCTCCTGTCACTCAGGCGGAACGAACGATCCCTTCGCGGGCCGCTTCTACACCGTCACTGTAACGCCGGAAGGCGCGACTGCTCCGCAGATGTACGAGATTCCCTACCTCGACTTGTCCGACCGCTTGGTCGAGTCGTACTACGAGCGCGAAGTTGTGAGTTATCCGGCGTCGTATGTCTCTCTCCTCTATCCGTCGGCCATGATGGGCGATTCGATGGTGGAGGGCGATGTTCCGCCAGAGTGGGTCACCCCCGGCTCAGCACGCGGCTCGGTCTTGATCCAGCAAGTGAACGCCCAAGCTGAGGATGATCCCACAGCCTTCGCCTTTTCGAGTGCGGCTCATCCCGAAGATGTTGGCGTCACGCTCACGCGTGAGGAACGCATGATGCTCATTCGCATGGCGGACTTGGGTGGCCAGTACTGGTCGCGTAAGAACGTCGAAGGCGCAGCCTCGTGGCAGTCGATGACAACGGTGTACCCATGAAGTCGCGATCTCAGATGACGATGAAAAAGGACCGCACCATGAAGACGAATAATCTCCTGCTCGCTACCTCCTTCCTCGCAGCTTCGGCGATTTCCGCCGGGGCCAGCGCTCAGAACGTCGCGGTGCATGACCGTGCACGCGGCGAGTTGAGCCTTGGAACTGCTGCTCCGACGCGTCAAACAATGGTCGACACGATTCGCAACGGAAGCACGACGGCGGTCTACACGATCCTCGAGTACGGCGAGCACGTCGAGTGCTCGGAGTGTCAACCACTCCTCGAGGCTAAGCTACTTGAGAGTGGAGACGCGCGCGTGCGCGAGATCTCCGCATGGTGGTTGCGCCGTCGTCCTTTCGGCTTCGGTGCGGTGATGCATCACATGCGGACCGTGCTCGAGACGGATACCAACATCGTTCACCGCGCCCGCGCTGCGGAAGCGATTGGCGAGTTCATGGACGCACACGGCTTACCCGCGCTCGCTACCGCCGCCGCGAGCGACGCCGATGCCACTGTTCGTCGCGCAGCGGTTGTTGCTGTGGCGCGTATCAATGCGCCGAGCGGCAACGACGTGATCGCATCTGCGTTCGCGGATGACGATGTGGAAGTGCGCCGGGCTGCCATTGACGGTGTCTCGCGCGTCAATTTCTTTCGCGCGTTCGATGAGATGTTGCCCCTTCTGGCAGACTCGGACGCTTCGGTTCGTCGCTTGGCGGCCCGTGCGCTGGGTACGCATCGAGTGACGGATGCGGTCGCGCCTCTTGCGGCGCTATTGCGTTCGGACTCGGATCCACTGGTGCGTCAAGCGGCGGCGTGGGCCTTGGGCCGTATTGGCGGTGGGGAAGCGACTGCGGTCCTCACGGATCCGGCCTTGAACGAGAGCGTTTCCACCGTCCGCGATGCCATCACAATCGCGCGACAGATGTCCAGCGCAGCGCGCTGAGCTGTGGCATCATCGTTGTTCTATGCCAGCCCTGCTTCGCAAATCCATGACGTCGGCCCGATGGCTACTCGCCCTAGGGCTTGTCGTCCTTTTGGCGGCTGCATATGCCGGTTGTGAAGGCGGGCAAGCCGCACCGCCGTTTTCGTATTACGAAGATCAGATCCAGCCCATCGTTCAAATGGGCTGCGCGCTGCAGACGACCGGGTGCCACCTCTCATCGCCGCAAGGAACGGCTGCAGGTAATCTCGACTTAGCCACCTACGACTCGTTTATGCGACGAGCCGACGTCTTGCCCGCGTATGGCCCGTATCCTGTCGGCGTACTTTTGTTGAAGAGCGGCGCTCCCGTTCAGATCCCTGTCGAGACGTTCGACGGAACTGTGATGATCACGACCGACATACGCCACGCGGCAGGTGCTGGCATTCAGGTCGACTCGCGCGGCTATGCACGATTACGCCAGTGGATCGAGGCCGGGCACACACGGACAGGCGTGCCATCCGACACCTTGTCTGAAAATTTGGGCGAGTGCACACACGGCGCTGGAACTTTTCCTGGCTTTGTTCCGTCTGCCGCCCCGTCCGACACGGAGGCGTTCAACCGCTTTGTAAGCGAAGTGAGTCCCGTGCTTGCGCGGTGCAGCGGCGGCAGCTGTCACGGCGCGCCGATCGCGGACCTATTCCTTTCGTGCGGGGAGACGGACGAAGAGAAACGCTGGAACTATTTCATCGCCACACAGCATCTGAGCGACCCGGTTGATTCTTCGGAGCTCTTGCGCCGTCCACTTTCGAGCCAGCGCGGCGGTACATACCACACCGGCGGCACCATCTTTGAGTCAACCGATGATGCCGGCTACGCGGCGATGCTGGCCTGGGCGACCGATGTCGTAGCGCGCAATCCAGAAATCGCACGTGAAACGGATACCGACGAGGCCCTGCGATTCTTTGCAAATCGCGTGCAGCCCGTGCTCGTGCGCAAGGGCTGCATGTTCCTGAATTGCCATTCGCCGGCGATGTTTCATGACCTACGATTGCACGGTGGTTCGCAAGGTTCTTTTTCCCGCGTTGCAACGCGACGCAACTACGAATCATCGCGTCTCCTTCTTTCGCTCGAAGCGAGCGATCCCAATCAAAGTCGGCTCATCGCGAAGAATCTCTTCCCCGCCACGCTGGTGAGTGGGGCGGACGGGATCCCGCATCGTGGAGGCTCGCTTCTTGAAGATCTCGGTGGCGGCACCGGAACAGTTCACCCGGCCACCTTGGCGGATTGCGCAGGCGTCGATGCGGACGCTGGTGACCTCAATGAAATACCGGCTTATTGCGTCCTCGCGCGTTGGCAAGCGATCGAGCGTGCTGCCGCTATTGCGAGGGGTGAGATTCTGCCCGCGACGGAAGTCATCCGAAGCGTTGTTTGGGTTGTGCGCCCGATGGACGTGGGAGCTCCTTCTGATTTCGATACGTATCGACCGGGCGCCGATCTTGTCATGGCGAGCGCGACGGTGGACGGATCGGGCGCAATTACGCTTGGACCAACTTCGAGTTTGCTCGCCGGTTGTGGCTTGATGAGCGCGAGCGCGGACGTGCGCACTCCGGCGGTTTCCTGGGACGCGTCGAAGTTAGCTTTTGCCGCACGCAGCTCTGCCGACGAGCCGCTGCGCCTCTATTGGATGAACGAGGACGGCTCGAGCTGCGAACCCATTCCCGACCTCGCGAGCGCAACTGCGCGCGACGCTGAGTCAGGATTGCTAGAACACGATTTCGACCCATCCTTCGCTCCCGACGGTCGCAT
Organism: Sandaracinaceae bacterium; assembly: GCA_016712745.1. Taxonomy (GTDB): domain Bacteria; phylum Myxococcota_A; class Polyangia; order Polyangiales; family JADJQN01; genus JADJQN01. Next base: position 1,111,072 of record JADJQN010000001.1, on the reverse strand, counting down.
CGTTTTCGCATCCACGCGCGGCAATCTCAACTGCGAGGGCCTTTCATCGTGTGGCCCGACGCGGACGCCCGCCTCCATGCAGCCCAACGCCAACCTTTACGTCTACGAGCCGATGGCGAGTGCGAGCGTGCGGCAACTCACCTATCTTCTCAATCAAGAGCTGAATCCAAGCTTCATGCTCGATGGTCGCGTGATCATGACGGCCGAGAAGCGCGAGCCGGAGTTTCACCAGTTCGCGGGACGAAGGATCAACCTGGATGGCGGCGACTATCATCCATTGTTTGCTCAGCGTCCGAGCGTCGGTTTCGCTTCCGCCACGGAAATCGTAGAACTTGCGAATCGCAACTTCGCTGTTGTCGCAGCGCCACTCGATGCGACCCACGGCGCAGGGTCCATCGTGATTCTGAATCGCTCGATCGGGCCAGATCAGGTCGATCGCGATCCGAACGACCGCTTCTACATCGCGTCGACTCGGATGCCCGTGCCCGGCGCATTTGAAGGCGGGGCAGGCGCGTTCCGATCACCCGCGCCGCTGCCAACCGGACGTATGCTTGTTGCGTGCGACACGACCGTTACCTCGCTGACCTCTGCGACGTACGACTTCGAAATATGCGAGCTTGACCCGCGCACGGGTGAAGTGCGGCGTGTCGCTGGCTCGGCGGGGCAGGCCGATATCGAGGTGGTTGCCGTTTACGGGCGCGCCAACCGCGGCGTATTCGCCTCGCGCATCGACGAGGCGAACGGCCACACCACGGTCGATCCCGGTGCGACGGATGCAATTGTGCGTGTGCAAGATTTTCCGCTACTTGCGACGCTCGTTTTTTCGAACACGCGAACCGGACGGCCCATCGATTCCGCGATCGGTGGATTTGATGTCTTGGCGACGACTCCTCCGCCCGACTCGGCCGTGTCGTTTGGCGACGTGTCAGATCATGTTGTCACCGACAGCTTCGGCAGCGTCTATGTCAGCGATCGGCTGCTCGGCCATGTGCCGCTCCTGGGCGATGACTCCGCGCTCTTTCAGTATCGCGGAGGAACTCCGATTCGCCTGCGTGCAACCGACTCCTCAGGGGCTCCACTGCAATTTGCGGCCGGAGCGCCTTTCACCGGTGAAATCATTCAGCGCGAAGAGATGCAGTTCTATCCCGGAGAGCGTGCGAACCAGATGCTGCCGCGACGCTTCTTCAATGGACTGTGCGGCGGGTGTCACGGATCCATTTCGGGACGCGAACTCGATGTGGCTGTAAATGTTGACGTGTTGACGAGCGCTTCCCGCACGGAGGCGCGCGACGCGACTCCCGTCTCCTTACTGACGCCATGATGTAGATATGCCAATCCCGTCTTTCTTCTTTCTTGCGTTTGCCTTCGGCGTTGGCGCAGCCATCGCGTCGCGGCGTGAGCTGCGCGTTCAGCCCCGACCGGCATTGCTGTCGCGCGGGTTTGCGGCGTTTATGTTTTTTGTCGCCTTCGTGCTCGTTCCGGTCAGCGTTTACTTCTATACGTTTCACGGCGACTGGTCGGTGCTCTACATCGTCGACACGCGACGCATCCCGTCCGCCATTGCGCTCTTCGTCTTCATGCTCCAGGCGGCCTTTGGCGCGATGGGCTTTGGGGCAGGTGCATCTTTTATTCGGGCCCAGCGCGACTGGCTTGCCGCGACGATGAGCGGCGTGGTCTCAGCCTTGGCCATCGTCGTGGTGCTCCTCGCGCGCCGGCGTCTATCAGTGGTCGGCACCTATGCCCAATATCAGGGCGGGTTCGGTCTGACCCCGTATTCGAATGGCCCGGTTTTGGTCGGAACGATCGTTATGAGCGTGTTCTTGCTGGGCGGCTTTGCCTACTTAGTGACCCGCCTGCTGACGGGCGCGCGCAAATCCTCGTGAGGCTTTAGGATTTAGCGCTCAGGCGTTGACGAAAAAGCACGCTTGCTGGTACTTTTTCGCGCGATTTCACGCCTTTCATTGGGGAGGGCGCTTGGAGCAACGTGTGACGCTGCGTCGAACTCTATTGCTGGCCTCTGCGTGTACAGCCGTGCTCGTCTCGACGGGCTGCGGGCCCTTGCTCTACACGATCAATGTTGCGCCAGCGTCGAGCGCCGTTGAACAAGCGCGACTCGCGGAGGCCCCGACGCGCGCTCCGTACGAGTACTACTTGGCCCAGGCGTATTTGGTTAAAGCGCGCGAGGAAGCAGCGCAGGCGAACTACCAGGACGCAATGATTTTCGCGGAGCACGCGGAAGAGAACGCAACACGCGCGATTGCGCTCAGCCGCCGCAACATGCGCGAGACGGGCCGCTGAGATGAAGCTGCTTTACGCACGCTCTCTGCCGTTGGCGCTCCTCGCACTCTGTGCGTGTGCCAAAGGTCCAATCCTGCAGGGCCGCATTGCCGGCTTGCGCGACATTGTCGATCAATCCGAACGCAACGGGGCGTATCAGTGCGCACCACGCGAGCTCGCGCTTTCGCGTGCAAATCTCGAGTTTGCGCAAGTTGAGCTTGAGCAGGGCGACATGGCGCGGTCTGAAGAGCACATCGCCGTTGCCGAACCCAATGCTCGTGCGGCATTCACTCTAAGTCCTGCAGCACGCTGCGCACCTCGCGGCGTTGCGGTCGCGCCCGCCGAGGCCGAACCGTTGGTTCAGGATGGCGACGACGATCACGACGGCATCTTGAACGCCGCTGACCGTTGTCCGCGCGTCGCTGAAGACGTTGACGGCTATCAAGACGAAGATGGCTGCCCCGAGGACCAGGACACCGACAACGACGGCAACCCCGACTCGCGCGACTCGTGCACGATTGAAGCGGAAGATGTCGACGGCTATCTTGATCAAGACGGCTGTCCAGAATCCGACAACGATCTTGACCACCTGCTCGATGCCAACGACCGTTGCGCGACTGAGCCGGAAGACATGGACGGCTTCCAAGACGACGACGGTTGCCCGGACATGGACAACGACGGCGATACGATCAACGACGCGACCGATCAATGCCCGAACGAGCCGGGCCCCGAGCCAGAGCACGGTTGCCCGCGTGCATATCAGAACGTTGAAGTCACCGGCACGGCGATTCGAATTCGCGACATCATCCACTTCGAGAACAACCGCGCGGTGATTCAGCCCGTCTCCTATCGCATCCTCAACACAGTCGCGACCGTCCTACGCGACTTCCCGAACATGACTATCGAAGTGCAGGGACACACGGATGACCGCGGCAATGACTCGCACAACATGACTTTGTCGGACGCGCGCGCTCAAGCGGTGCGTGAGTACTTGATAGCACAGGGAATTGACGCGTCTCGCCTGACCGCACGCGGTTATGGCGAGACCACGCCCATCGAGTCGAATAGGACAGCTTCCGGACGTGCGGCAAATCGCCGTGTAGAGTTCATCCGGACGGATAACGGGCAGGCCGCCACGGCCGCTCCGGCGACACCTTGAGAGGATGCACGTGAGGATCATGAATCGCGCTTGGTTACCTCTTCTCGTTGGCTGCTGTGCTTTGCTCGTCGCCGCTAGTGCGAGCGCCCAACCGCGGCCGCAGCAGCAGGTGATCGACTTGAACCGCCAGGCGATGGAGGCGTACAACAATCTCGAGATCGACCAGGCGCGCACGCTGCTTGAGCAGGCCGAACAACTTGCGACGCAAAACCACGTGACTGGCGCACCTCTCGCACGCACCTATCTCAACCTTGGCGTACTGCAAATCGGCGGTCTCAGCGACAACGCGGCGGGTTTGCAGATGTTCATCCAAGCGCTGCGTGCCGACGGCAGCGTGCAGCTCGATCCGCTTACCAGCACGCCCGAGATTCAGCTTATGTACGCGCGCGCGCGCAACGAAGTTGGATCGACGCCAGTACAGACAGCCGATCCGGTGCCCTCCACCGAGCCTCCGCCCTCCAACATTCCGCACGACTCAGTTCCCGAGCAGCTGGCGCAGACTCCGGTCCCGGTTTTCCTCGAAGTACCACCCCGCCAGCGTGTTAGCGAAGTAAACCTGTTCTATCGTGGCCACGGCATGCGCGCGTATCGCCAGGTCGCAATGGAGCGCATGCGCGGCGGATACGGTTTCGAAATTCCGTGCGCGGACGTTTTTGAACCCGCGATCTATTACTACATCGAAGTGATTGGGCGCAGTGGCGACCGCGTCGCGTTCGTTGGAAATGAAGAACGGCCCGTGACCGTCCCGATTGTCACCACACGCAATCACCCGCCGCCGTCCCTCCCGGGACAGGCGCCGCCGCAACAGTGCGCCGAAGAATGTCCGCCCGGCATGCCGGGTTGCGGCGGGACCGGCTCCGGAGCCGGCCTGGGCGACGCATGCACTCGGACGAGCGATTGTGCTGACGATCTCGATTGCGAGAGCGGGCTTTGCGTAAACCCCGAAGCTAGCGAAGAACCGCAACTCGAAGACGAAGGGGAGGCACCGCGTATATTCCTGCACCTCGGTGCGACGCTCGGCTCCGGCTACGCCTCGGGTGGCATGCTCGCCGACGCGACTCCACCGCCCGAGCTCCCGAATCAGTCGGCGTGGGTGCCTGGGCAGACAGGCGACTGCATGGCGGATGCCGAGTTGTACTGCGTGCGCGTGGCTACACCCGGATTCGTGCCTGCTTTCGCCATGCGCATAGCGGCCGGCTACTACGTTTTGCCGCGACTCGCGCTCGCTCTAACTGCACGCATCGCGTTTTCATCGGGCGTCGGAAGTTTGGCCAACATGGTGCTTGGCGCGCGGGCGCAATACGCACTCGTCGAGCCGAAGTCCACCGGGCTTACCTTCGACGCGTTCGTTGGTGGCGGGTACGGACAAATTCAGATCAGCCCAAGCGGCAATGGCGATCCAGCGCCGTGGATCATCTCGGGTCTAGGAAGCGTCAGCGGAGGCGGCGTTATCGGTTACCGTATCGTTCGTAACTTTGGCATTCAGGCTTCCGTCGAAGCGGTATTCATGGTTCTGACGTTCCTGTTCAATATCGACACAACCTTGGGCGTCGCGCTCACGTTCTAACAATGCCGCGCGGTGTTGCTCTAATCCCGCTACTGGCGGGCAAGCGCCTTGATCAAGCGCGACGTCGCGAACTGAAACAAAGGCTTGCATGCATCGAATGACGCTAGATGCGTGTGAAGAATTAGCTCGCGCACGCTGCGCTTTCCGTCGACCGCTTCGAGCACTATTTGCTCGACGCGCGGCAGAGCACTTACGTCAAACGCGCTCAGGGCGTCTTCGTTGCGCGCAAATACCATCTCGAAGTCATGCACCTGTTCGGCGACGAGCCGCCATTCGTCGACGCGCCGCAGCCCCTCCATCAAGACAGAGGCGATAGGCAGCCCAAGATGCGCGTTTTGCGCCTGAGGTAAGCGCGCGAAACGCTCGAAGCGGAACGTGCCCCTTCGCCAACGCAGCATTTCGTAAATAAGCTCGCTCGTTTGACGAATGAGCGCTTTCTGTTTCTGCTCCTCGGTGATCAGTCCCTGCGCGAGCAAGCGATCACCGAGCCATTTGCCTTCGCTCGGCGTCTCTTGCGCGGTCTGTAGAGTCTGCGAGGTCAGCGCGCCAGCTTCGATCAGATACCGACCGATGAGAAACTCGGGGTCGACGTTGCGCGAGAGGGTGATCTCCACGCGTCCGTCACGCAGACACACTTGCACCATATGCGCGCCGCGTTCGACGGTGAGGACTCCGGTCTGCTTTTGCATCTCGAGCATTTGCAGAATGTCGCCCAGCGAACCGTGCTCTATCCGACCTGTAAGCGAAGTAAGGCCGGTTGGAGACGGTGATAGGCGCGCAAGGTCATCGGCAAGCGCGAAGAGCGCGTCGGCATCTTCCGAGGTCAGGGCCTGCGCCAGCGATTCAACGTCAATTTCCTTGGAAACCAAACGGGAGAGTGACGGCATTACCATTTCGGCAACCCTACGAGCCGATGCAAGGGCTGCGACCTGACGAGACTCTTCATCACGAGCCCGTTGTTCTTGCTCATCGACGAACGGTGTTGATTCCTTGTCTGCGACGGCGAAGAGATTGCCGGGGCTCGTTGCGCCGGCCAACGTTGGGCTTGCGTTCGCGCGCGCGATTGCGTGCGCGGTTACTGCGACGATTGCGTCGGGAGAAAAGGGCTTCGCGATGGTGTCTACCGCGGAAGTTTGGGCCATGAACTGATCGGCGATGCGGTCGGCGCGCGAGCTCATCAACACAAGCGGGAGGTGCTTCCACGCCGCGTTGCTGCGAATCGCCTGCGCGAGTTGAAAGCCGTTCATGTTCGGCATCACGAAGTCTACGAGAACGAGGTCGGGCGTGCTCTCCTCGAGCCGGGCGATGGCTTCCTGCCCGTCGGCGGCAAGTACGACCTCATACCCCGCCTCGAGCAACGCGCGTTCGACCACCTTGCGTACGGTTGCGCTGTCGTCGACGACGAGGATGCGCGTCGCCATCAGCCTGCCCCCGGCCCGGCACCGATTAGTCCGGCGCGCTTGCGGAAGGCGAAAGCGGATTCGGATACCCAAAACCTCATCAAGTCAGCTACTACGACAGACCCTTGCACGAGCGGGACCCCTTCGAGGCCAGTCATGTCCTTCTCAGTGCGGCGCAAAACTTCAATCGCTGCTTTCATATCGTCGCACGCGAGGAGCGCTGCGCGGTTGGCGGTCTGCTTCAGTGCACGCACCCACTGCGCATAGTCGGGCGACGCGTGCTGCACGTACTGCGCTGCGATGTCCTCCATTGCCTTGCGTGCTTTGCGAGATAGTGCGCGAAGTATCGTGCGATTTTGATCGGCGAAGCCATCCTCACTGGTGAGGCCCGCTCCGTAGTTCGGCGAGACCGTGCGTGCTGCCGCCGCGATGACAATTTCGATCTCGCGTGGGGTTAGTTTTTCTGCGGCAACGAGCCCGCGCGAAATGTTTGCGAACACGCGAGCAAAGGCGAAAACCTGCTGGGCTTCGCGCACCTCGCTGAGCGCTGCCGGAATCAGAATGGCCGGCTGATCGCCCATCTCGACTGTGACGCCGATCGTGCGTGCACGATGCACGTAGAGGTCAAATCCCGTGACGCCGAACAAAGTCGCCACTCGTTCGGCCAATGCGCGAAGCGGGTTATTGGCACGTGGCCCGATCTTGTCCCGCGACGACAGACCGTAGCCCTCAAGATCAGGAGGGTAGAGCTTCGGCAGCGCTTCTTGCAGGCTGCCGAGCATGCTTGCGGCAAGCGCCTGCGGGCGCCCCGCCTCGATCAGTGAAAGCGCTTCCGATGAGAAACTGCCGGCGCGGGCGTGCGCGGGTCGCGGCGGACGCTGCTGCAGCATCAGCGCTTCGCTCGGCTCAAGCGCGTTCAAAATTGAAAGAGGCGCGAGCGAAAGCCGGGCCTCTTCTGGTCGTCGGAGCACTTCATATGTGCGTGCGATGTCGCGGTACGTTTCTCCGCGCGCTGGGTCGGCCAACAGGAGATTTGCAAACTCTACGAGCGCATGATCGGGCTGGCCCCACTTCCGCAGGCGTCGAGCGAGCTCTTCGCGCAAGAGCGGTTCGTCGTTGCAGGCGAGCAGGCCAGCGCGCAACGTGTCGCCGGACTCCTCACGCATTCCTAGCTCGTCGTCTTGGATTCGCGCCAATTCGAGGTACGCCCGATAGCGCGGTGCTGCCGCAGTCTCGCGCGGTCCCGAAAGATGCTCGACGAGGGATGCCGCGTAGCGCTCCCATCCGCCGTGATCGCTCAAATACTCAATTGCTGTATGCCCGGCCTTGCCGCCCGGTCCTTCAAGCGCGAGCGCATGGTGTATCGCATCGCCGGCCGCGGAGAGGTCACCTTTCTTGCGCGCGCAAAGTGCGAAGCGAAGCAACGCTTCGGCCTTCTCACGCGCGTCTTTCGAGGTGCGCACCATGCGTTGCGCCGTTTCGAGTGCGCGATCGTTTTCGCCCGTGCGCAAGTAGATGTCGCACTGTTTCCCAAGTGCTTGTCGATGATCCGGCTCGAACGAAAGTATCGCCTGCAGGCTGGCCAGAGCGCGGGCGCTCTCCCCAAGCTGCTCGTCCAGGATGGTTGCCAGGCTCAAATGCGCCCGTCGCAACGTGTCGCGGTCCGGTCCCAATTGCACCACCCGCGTGAGGTGGTTGGTCGCCTCGCTCCACTGTGTATCTCGGCTATAGAGCTCCGCGAGTTGCATCAGGGTAGGAACATGGTTTGGCATGAGGCGCAGCACGCGGCTTAGCGCGCCAAGTGCCCCGGCAGTGTTGTGCAAGACGTCGGCGTAGAGCTCCGCGGCCTCGCGCCACAGCGTTGCCACTCGCTCCTGCGCCTTCGCCGCGCCGGCAGCGTGCGTAAGCAAGTCGGCGAGGCGCGCCGGATCATTCCGCTTGCGCAAGAGGAGGCTGACGAGTTCGGCAGCATCGATTGAGTCGGGCACCAGCTCAAGGGCTCGCTCAGCGTCCTCAAGCGCGCCGGCATCATCCGCGAGCTGCTCGGTGCGCGTCTTAGCGCTCTTCACCCAAAACTGCGCTGCAAGTTCGTTGCTCCGCGCCACGGCCGCCTCGCGTCGCGCCGCTTCGGCCACCGCGTGCGGATCGTTCGAGAGTTCGGCCATGCGCGAGAAGCCCCGCGTCGCGTGAATGCTTTCCGAATCGAGCGTGAGCGCTTCACGGTAAGCCGCAAGCGCGGCCGCATCGCCCTGAATCTCCAGCGATTCTGCATAGCGGGTTTTGTAGGCCGCTACGACTACTGGATCTTCACTCGTCGCGGCGAGCCAGGTGTCCACCTGCGCGAGCATCGCTCGGTCGCCGCTTTCCAGTGCCATGCGCTCAAGCACCATCAGCGCACCAAGATCACCAGGCTGTAACGCAAGAATCGCTTCGTAGGTGGCACGTACTTCCGCTGGCCCTCCGAGGCTGCGTGCCTCCTGCAGCCGCGCAAGCTCGCGCAAAGCGGCCACGCGAGCTCCAACGTCGGTCAGCACGCGCGCTTCTGTGGCGTATATGCGGGTGAGTGATTCCCACGCGCCGGTGCGTCGGTACAACGGCTCGAGAGCGAGTAGTGCACCAAGGTGCGCAGGATCGCGAGCGAGCACGTCCTCAAACGCAGCGATCGCGCGTCTCGGTTCCTTGAGCTCGTCGGCCCAAATCTCCCCTTGCCGCATCAATGCGGCGGTCGCGAGCAGAGGATCACGCGTGGCTGCTGCTTCGCGTTCGAGGTCGTCCACGAGCTTCTGCCATGCGCGCGCGGCGCCGCGCATTCGCGCGAGCGCGTCCACGGCAGGACGATAGTCCGCGACTGCCTTGAGCGACTGTTCGTACGCACCAATCGCGCGATCCGTTTCGTTGAGACCCTCTTCGTACACTTCGCCGAGGCGGTAAGCGAGAAGGGCGCGCGCGCTTGCTTCCTGAACACTCTGAAGCTCGATGTCGAGAACTTTCGCCAACTCTGTCCACTCAGCGCGATCACTGAGCACGTGCTCGAGCGCGTGCAGCGACGGCGCGTGCGTGCTGTCCATTTCTACTGCGCGGCGGTAGTAGGCGGCTGCGTCTTCTTTTCTTCCGATGGGTCCTTCGCACAACTCGCCCATTTTGAGCAGCAGCGCGACGGCCGACGCACCGCGTGGAGTAACTTCGAGCTCGCGCGCGTACATGTCGAGCAGATCAGGCCAACGGCCCGTGCGGTAGTAAATGCGCCCAAGACTCGCAAGCGCCGGTACGTACTTCGAGTTGATCCCGAGCACCCTCTTGAAACGCGCGAGTGCTCCGTCCCGGTCGCTCAGCTTCTCGTCGAGCACTTCGCCAGCACGATGGAGCAGCGCCACCACCTGCTGAGGATCCTGGGTCTTCTCCGCTTCGAGCTCGAGGGCGTCGACTAACTCTTCGTATCGACCGGCGCGTTCGACCGCGCGCTGAATCGCGTGAATAGCACCAAGATGGTTGGGATCTATCTGCAAGATGCGGCGCTAAATTTGGGCGGCTTGGATAGGCTCTTGCAGCGAGTCTTCGTAAACGCTTCCGATTTTAAAGAGATATGTGATCGAGCGGTCATTGTCTGACGGTCCGTCGAGTGCGCGTTCGTAAAGCTCGATCAACTCCCGGTGTTTGCCGAGCTCGCCGTAAATGCGCGAGAGCGCCTTGAACGAGGTTGCATAGCCCGGGACCAACGCGAGGGCTCGCGAATGATGCTCGGCTGCGTCTTCGATTTGCTTTAGCTGATTCTCGAATATATCCGCAACGCGGGCATGGGCTGCAGCACGACGACGAGCGTCATCGGACGCGCCCGCTTCAGCGAGATTGATAGCGATAAGCTGCGACCAGCGTTCGCCGCGCGTGTAGATCTTTCCGAGCGCCTGCAACGAAGGCACGTAACTCGGAGAGAGCTGCAGGGCCGCTTCGTGAAAGCCCATCGCTGCCGTCTCGTTATTGAGTCGGTCTTCGCTGAGCTGTCCCAGGCGGTGCAGGCGCGCGAGCTTATCGCCTTCGCCTTGGGCATCGTTCGCGAGCTTCTCGAGTACGCGAACCAGTGGTTCCCACTTTTCGCCTTGCTCGTAGAGTCGAGCAAGCTCTTGCAGAATGAGGGGATCGTCTGGCGCTTCATGTGCAGCGCGCTGCAGCGCGACCAACGCCTCGTCACGATTGCCTAGCCGCTCCATTTGCAACCGGCCCATGCGGTAGTACGCCATTGCGCGCACCGCGGCGTCGGTCGTTTGCTCCGCTTCCCGCAGAAGCACTCCGATCAAGTCACGCCACCGACGTTGCGCGTGATGTAGTCGCTTCAGCGCGGACAAGGCGCCTTTGACCTGCGGGTCGACAGCAAGCGCGGTTTCATAAAGTTCAATGGCGCCTTCCGGATCTTTACGGCGATGTTCCAGAATTTGCGCGCGTTGCACGATGAGCGCGGCGCGATGATGCGCATCCGAGGCAACTGCGTTGGCTTCCGTCTCGAGGGTGCGTGAGAGCGCATCCCACTGCTCGCTGGCCTGCTCCACCTGCTCGACCGACTTGAGCAGAGAGGCGTCGCTTCGGTCCAGCTCGAGCGCGGCGACGTAGGCATCGCGCGCTTCGGTCTTCTGACCCATCACGTCGTCGAGTAGGCGTGCTTTCGCGTGCAGAATGGACGCTTTGTGCGCCTGCTCGCGCGTGAGCCGTGCTTCTGCGTCAAAGAGCGTCAACGCGGCCTGGTAATTCTTACGCGCGATTAGAACCCTTCGCGCGCCTCGCAGCGCGGGGAGATGATCAGGTGCGAGCGCGAGTGCTTCTTGATAGTGAGCTGCGGCGCGGCGCAAATCTCCCACGGGCGACTCGTAGAGGCGGGCGGCTTCAAAATGCAAACGCGCAGCGCGCATGGGCTCGGGGCTTTGCAGCAGCTCGGCTTCGCACGCGCGCGCAATCACGAGCGCATTGTGCGCATGCGGATCCGTCTCGCCCGCCAGCTCGAGCGAGGGCCGGTCGGCGCGCAGGTTTGGTTGCGATGGACGAAGTGGGGAGCGAAGATTGGCCGGGGTAGTTGCCGGCGTCGGCGTCCCGATCAACGTGCTTGTTTGCGGCGGACTCGCCTTTGCCTGTTGGGGCGGAGTCAGTCGGCTTGGCGGAGGAATAGTCCCTGTCAGAGAGTTACGACCGACGAACTCGGATGAGTCAGTCGCGTCTTCCAACTCCGAGAGAAGAATATCAACGGTCGCGTCGGGGGACGGCTTCTCGCCGTCGGATTTGTCGCTGGCCATGGGCGCCGTCAGTATCGCACGCCGAGGCCCCTGCGAGCTATGCGCACAAGAGCCTCAGCAGGGTTAGTGATCTACGGTTTTATGCGAGAAATCAGCGCCAACCGGCCGCGAGCTTAACTTCTTCGCCAATGCCCGAAAGCTCCTTCTTCAGCTTCTTCTTGGCGCGGGCTTCCAGTTGGCGCGCGCGTTCGCGCGAGACGCCCAAGCGACGACCGATCGCCGCAAGGGACATTTCATCGTCACGCATGATGCGCTGCTCCACGATGTAACGTTCGCGCGTGTCGAGCGAGGCTAAGGCGACATCAAGCGCACCCTTTACAGAGTGCTCTTGTTCCATGTCCGAGAGTTGCTGTTCCTGCGACATCCCATCGTCAGTGAGCGTGTCCAGCATTGTCGTCTGCGAGTCGGAGAAGACTTGCGCGTCCAACGAAACATCGCGCGCGTCGAGTCGGCGCGTCATTTCCCGCATCTTCTCGGTGCTCATGTTGAATCGTTGAGCAAGCATTTCATCCCTTTCTTCAGGGTCTGAAACGAGGTTTGCGACTTTGGCCCGCTCGCGACGAAGACGGAAGAAGACCTTGGAGCGGAGCGGGCCCGAGCCTGCACCCACCATGCTGGTGGCGCGCACGACCATGTCGAGCACGTACGCCCGGATCCAGTAGCCCGCATACGTGACGAAGCGCGTTCCGCGATCGGGGTCGAACTTGGCCACCGCGAGCATAAGCCCCAAATTGCCTTCAGCGACCAAGTCGGACAATTTCAAACCGTAACGGCGGTACTGCACCGCCACCGCGACAACGTAGCGGAGGTTCGCGTTGATAAGCTGTTCACGCGCGAGCGCGTCACCCGCTTTCGCTTTGACGGCGAGATCGTGCTCGTCTTCGCGGGTGAGTTTCGGAATGCTCCTGACACGCTCGATGTAGCGTGAGAGGGCCGCGTCGCTTTGAGGTGAAGAATTCACGGATGCCTCCAATCAGTCGTCGCCCAAAATGGCGCGGCGCCTTGAACGTTACGTAACGTAAACATCAACAAGCGATGTACAAGCCTTGTTCCCCCAACTACCGCACTCAGTCGCGCGGGGGGCGGGTTCGTTACGCGGTGATTGACAAAATAATCAACGGCACGACGATTTTATGCATCGCGTTGAAATCGCTTCGGTTTGTTCAGGCGCTGAAGCTTGATCCGCAACCACACGTGCTCTTGGCCGTGGGATTTAGAAATTTGAAGCCGGCGCCATGCAGACCTTCGACGTAGTCGATCTCGGTGTTCTCCAGGTACTGATAGCTCATCATATCAATGAAGAGCTTGATGCCCGCTGACTCAAAAACCTGGTCCAAATCGGTGGTCTCGTCCTCAAAGTACAGGTCGTAGGTAAAGCCCGAGCAGCCGCCGCCGATCACACGCAGCCGCAATCCCTGCTCACCGAGGCCCTCGGCCTCGCGGATCTCCCGTACTTTGGCCGCTGCCTTCTCCGTGAGCGAGATTCCGCCGGGAAGTCCGTCCGCACCCAAAATCGCGTGCGATTCCGTGCTGGGATTAGTTTCGGCGTGGGAGTGGTCATGGGTAGAGGACATCGAACGGGCTCCTTTTCAGCGCAACACGACTATAGCGCGCGCCTGTCCTTATGACTAGCCTGCCCACGTGATTGAGCTCGCGCATAAGCGTGCGTTGGTGACTGGAGCTGGCAAGCGGGTCGGGGCCGCTGTGGCGACGGCGCTTGGACGCGCCCAGATGCACGTCGCGGTGCATTACCACGGCTCCCGCGAGGGTGCGCTCGAGACCTGTTTGATGATCGAGCAGGCCGGCGGCAGGGCGACTCCTTTTGCGGCCGACCTCTCCGATCGGGCGGATGCGAGAAAGCTTGTGGAGAACGTACTCGCAACGTTTGGGGGATTGGACCTACTGGTTGCCAGTGCAGCGAACTTTGATCGCGTCGAGCTCGACCAGATCGATGACGCTGCATGGGACCGCGCGCTCGCGCTCAACCTTACGGCGCCGTTCGTGCTCGCGCACGCCGCGAAAGACGCGTTGCGCAAAGCGGGCGGATCGATTGTCTTCGTCACGTGCACGAGCGCGACCACGCCATATAGAAACTATCTTCCATACGTCGTGTCGAAGGGCGCCTTGCAGAAGATGATGAGAGTATTGGCGCTCGAGCTCGCGCCCCATGTTCGCGTAAATGCGATTGCACCCGGCACTGTGCTTCCGCCAGCCGACCTGGATGCTGCAGCGATTGAGCTGCTCGCGTCGCGTATCCCGCTAAGAAAGATCGGCACGCCCGATGACATCGCTTGCGCCGTGATCTTTCTGGCGCAATCGTCGTCGATCACGGGCGCAGAGCTTTTTGTGGACGGGGGCCGCGTCGGCGCAGGCAATGCAGGCGAGGGTGCTGTCTAACGTCAGCGCGCCACGAGGGCAACGAAGAGATCATCGTCGTCAGGAGCGTTGCGGGTTGACGTGAAGTAGATTTCGCAGCCGTCTTGGGTGATGAATGGCTCGTAGTCGGTGACGTCTACATTGTTGACCGTCGCGGGCAAGGGCAGAGGCGCTGAAAACGCGTCGGCGCGCGACGCGCGCGTCGAATACCAAATATTCGCATCCGTCGAGCCCACGTTGAGTAGGCGGGTGCTTGTGAACACGACGACGGTCTCATCAGCATTCAGCGTGGCATTGGCGTTTTCAGACGCCGTGTCGGCGAGCGCGGTCACTACCGAAGACGTTAGGAATGATTCGGTCGAGGACGCGCGCTCCGACGCGAGAATCTGGAATCGTCCCCCTGTGCCGCCGTTGTTGGCAAAGTAGAGGTGCAAGCCATCCGCGGTGAGATGCGGGTCGACATCATTGCTTGCTGTGCTGATCATGAGCGGTTGAAAGAGTGCGAAGGACTCGCCTGGGGAAGCCCGCTGCGCGACCCAGAGGTCGCTCATGGTCCTTCCGCCGCTGGCATCTTGTGCTTTGTAGGCAGTGAGGCCATCGGCGGTTAGCTCGACGCGCGTTTCCCAGTTGGCGCCGCTTGCCCAGGGCACCAGTGTCGGCGCGCCAAACGGCGCGCTGGTTGAAGCGCGAGTCGCCGTGTAGACGTCACCCGATCCCGTACGCGACGAGGAAAAATAAATAGTGAGGCCGTCTGCCGTGACGAACGGTTCGGTTTCGTTGAAGTCAGTATTGAGCGGGTTCAGGGCGACTACACCTGTGATTACCGGACCTGCGCTCCAGTCACATCGGAAGACTCCGCCGTCCCCAGGACCCGCATCGACCGCGCCGCCATCCGATACGTCTAGGTCGAGCGAGTGGCCGTCAACCCAGCCGCCGTCCAGTGCGCCCAAGTCGAGCTCTGATGATGCGTCCATCGCAGCTGCGGCATCGCTTTCGATGGAGGCGTCGTGCGGCGGGGATTGCTGCTCGGCCGCGCACGCGACCCACGTAGGGAAGAGCAACGACAGCACCAACACGCGGGTCCAATCCGTCATCGCGTGACGAGAATATCAAAGAACGCAGCGAAAGTTTATGCGAGTCGGGCTCTATCGGATTTTTGCGAGGTGCACGTACGCCTAGCTCCGCGCGGCACTGACATCACACACACGACTTATCGATGTGCTGGCGTTGCGCCTTCCTCTACGGCGAGGCTAGCGGCCGAGTCCGCAACCGGGTGCGGCATGCCTGGCGATGAGAATCCCCTGGCGTCGTTACGGCCGATCGCAGCTGGGTGAACATCGACGATCAACCGGCCTGTTGTTGGGACTGACTCTGAAGATCCTGGCCACGGTTCGGCCGCGCACTAAAGTACTTCCTCGACGGTTGCGCGTTCACCACCAGCATTCACTTCCGTACCTTTGTTAGCGAGTGCGCGGCGCACGAAGGCTAAGGCACGCGTTTGGTCGGACGAGACGCTCGTGACCTCGCCAACGTTTGCGCCGTCAGAACCCGTCACTTGCGTGCCGTGGGTCAAGCCGTTTTTATCCGTGACCGTCAGAGCGACGAGCCGACGCGTGAGCTGCCCACGGTTTTCGAGCATGCAAACCACTTCTTGCCCGAGGTAGCAGCCTTTGTTGAATGACACGGCGCGCTCTTCCAGACCCGCTTCCTGCGGATAGGTGCGCTCGCCGAAGTCGACCCCAAAGGCAGGGCGTCCGGCCCCGATTCGCGCGTCCTGCCAGCTCACATCGTCGAGAATCTCTCCGCCCTCCGCGAGAACAGCCGCGGAAAGATTCTCCCACGCTGCGTCGTAGTCATTTTTTGCGATCAGGATGTCGACGCCCTCGGCGTGCATTCGATCCGCTCTGTACGCGAGCGAAGTACTGACGCCGGTCTTTTCAGCAAGGGAAGCTGCGAGAGCCCCCTGAAGGGTCACAACGCGTAGCTCGCTCGCTGCGCTAAGAGCTACGTCTTCCATGATGATGTATTTTTCGAACTGGGCTTCGACCGTCGCGAAGGCGCTCTGCGGCAGCACGAGCAGGAAATCGTCGCCGTTATCCAACACCCAAACGTCCGCAACCACGCGCCCTTTCAAATTGATAACGAGTGCATAGACGCTCTGACCTTTGGTCGTCGCTCGCACGTCGTTGGTAATCTGCCCGTTCAACCACGAGCGCGCGTCATCTCCGTGAACGCGCAAAACGGCGTGCTCACGCAACGAGTAGAGCCCGGCGGTTTGAAGAAATGAGGGGAGGGTCACGCGCTCTTCGTGGGTCAAAGGGAGGCTCAATGCAAGGCGTGTCTGTGAACGTCGGGACACAGCCAGCATGCCTCGCGCGTGAACCAGGGTTCTCAACCGATCCTACGGTCGTAAAAAACCGCATGCTTTCATGCGTCTAGATCACTCGGATCTTGGCGTAGGCCTTGCTATCGTACTCATCAATGTTGAAGCGTGGACACACTCGAGGGCTTGGTTGGCTGATTTTCGTGGCGGCCAGCCTCTGCGCGGCATCTGCGCTCGCCCAGGACCGCGACGAGGCTCGTGACCTTGAGGAGATGCTCGCGCGCGTAAACGAAATGCGCTCCGCAACTGGGCTTCGCCCGTTGATGCGTGATCCGCGTCTGGACCGTGCCGCGCTGACTCAGAGTGAGGACATGGCCGACCACGACATGCTCGCGCATGTTTCGCCGCGCTCGGGTGACCCGGCTGCGCGTGTTGCCGCACAGGGCGTCGCGGTTACGCAGCTGTCAGAAAACATCTCCGTAAATACCGACGTGCTGACGGCGCATGACGCGTTTGTCGCGAGTGAAGGTCATCGTGCGAACCTCTTGAACGGTGCGTTCAATCGCATCGGTCTCGCGGCGGCGCATGGCTCGCGCGGCGTCTACGTCACCCAGATATTTGCGAACGTGAACGACGGTGCTTCTGACTCTGGCGCGGCGCAAGCGGCGCAGATGCCGGCGCCAAGCGCAATGCAGGCGACGGCGCAAGCGCAGGCGACGGTAACGCAATCTGCGACACAACCGGTTGTACGCGTTCCCGCGAATGGAACACGACGCGTCGCCGGCTATTGGGTTCAGAGCCAGGGTCGCTGGTGGTACTATCCGCTTCCCGCTGATGCGCGCCCGGGGCAAATCCTCACGCCGAGTTCGACGCAGCCGGCGATGTCGCAGCCCGCGATGACAGTACAACCCGCGCCGTACACGTACGTCGCGCCGGCTGCTCCGGTCTACACACAGCAACAGACGTACATCTACAACGCGCAGCCGACGTACTATGCTCCCCAACAGCAATACTACGCTCCGCAGACTCAATACTATGCTCCACAGCCCGGTTATTACGCACCCGGCTCCGTCTACGTTCCGCGGCCTGTCTACGTTGCGCCTCAGCAGATTTACGTTGGCCCGCAACCCGCGTTCGGCTGGAGCCCGCGTCGCCACTACTCTCGTTGGCGCTGAGCTAAGGCAACCGAGCTTTAGCGCGCGCGGCGCAGCGTCCCTGTGACAGCAACGCGCGGGCCGTCGCTTGTTGAGAGTCGCACAGCGCCATCGTCGGTTAGTCCTTCGAGCACGCCTTCGCCATAGCCTTCCACCGTTACTCGCTCGCCACGAAGCGCAAGCTTCGCGTTGAGGTCGCGAACGATGGGGCCTGCGCCATGCGTCGTGAACTGATCGACCCGTCGCTCGACGCGCGCCAATAGCTCGCACAAGACCTGGACGCGATCGAAGGCGCATCCGTCTTTTGCTGTGCGAAGCGATGTGGCGATGGGCGCAAGGTCGTCGTCCCAACGATCGCGATTCACGTTCAGGCCGATTCCGATCACGACGGGGCCTAACGTCATTCCCGTCGAACTGCTTTCGACCAGAATGCCAGCGCATTTCTTTTCCAAGAGCCAGACATCGTTCGGCCACTTTACAAGCGAGCGTTGCCCAGTGAGCGCATCCACGGTGTCCGCTACACCCAGGCCGACTGCGAGCGTCAACGCAGGAAGTGCCTGCGGTGACACGTCGAGTTGCTCGACGATGGAGAGGTAGAGGTCAGTTCCGGCGGGGGAGGTCCAGACGTGTCCGTGAGCGCCCCGGCCCTTTCGCTGCGTATCCGCCACCACGACGTGGCCTCGCACAGCCCCGCGATGCGCGGCTTCTTTCGCGTCATCACTAGTCGAAATCGTCGATGCGAGCACGTCAATCGAACGCCCATAGAGTTTCGTTTGCAGGATTCGCTGAATCGACTCTGCGTGCAGCGGATCGCTCATGCAATCCAGTCGAGACCGAGATCAACGGCGGGCGCTGAGTGGGTAAGAGCGCCAACACTGATGATGTCGACGCCGGCAGCCGCGATGAGCGCGATGCGATCCAGGGTGATTCCGCCCGAGATCTCGATGAGCGCACGGCCAGCGACCAGCTTCACCGCGTCGCCGAGGGTTTTGTCGTCGAAGTTGTCGAGCAGCACGATGTCGGCGCGTGCTTCCAGCGCTTCGTGCAGCTGTTCCATCGAATCCACTTCGCATTCGATGCGCGAAGTGTGCGGCGCGTGGGCGCGAGCGCGCGTGATCGCGTGCGTCACGCCGCCAGAGGCGGCAATGTGATTGTCCTTGATGAGGACCGCCGATGAAAGATCCTCGCGATGATTGTGCGCGCCGCCGCAACGCACCGCGTAGCGTTCGAACGCGCGTAGTCCGGGGGTGGTCTTACGCGTGTCGGTGACTCGGGTTTTGCTTCCTGTCGGTAGTGCGTCCACAAAGCTACGCGCGAGCGTCGCGATTCCGCTCATGCGCTGCACGAAATTCAGCGCTACGCGCTCGGCCTGTAGAATGGACGCCGCTTTGCCTTGCACGCGCACCGCTGAAGTGCCTTTCGGCAGTAGCGCTCCGTCCTGCGCAAGATCCGTGACGACCAACGAGGGATCGACTTGGCGGAATGTTTCGCGAAATACCGCGACGCCGGCAAGGACGAGAGCTTTGCGAGCAGCGAGCACGGCCTGACCTTGCGCGGTGTCGGGCACGCATGCGGCGGTTGTGATGTCGCCGCGCCCGAAATCTTCTTCGAGAGCGAAAGCGACAGCGCGTGAGACGACATGAGCTGGGATCGGCGTAAGCAGGGCAGTCACTGAATGCCTCCAAAGAGCATTTCCGAGTAGATGTTACAAAGAGCGTGCAGGATCAGAGCGGCACCTATGCCGTTGCGCCATGCGCGCATGAAGCCGAAGAGTAACCCGGGAAAGAAAACGGCCAAGTGCACCAGACGGCCGTCGACCACAACGTGCACGAGCGCGAACAGTGCCGACTGCAGCAGCAGCGCACTGGGTGAAAGTTCGACGCCAAGAACACGGACGCGTTGTGGAAACGCGTCACCCAGGCGCGTTTGCACGTAGCCGCGAAAGAACGCTTCCTCGGGGAGCGCGACCACAATGAGTTGCGCCAGGACCATCGAGCCTATGTCGGGCGGGACCGACAGCGCGAACGGGGCTCGAACGGAAAACCAGAAACGAAAGGCAAAGGCGAAGGGCGGAAATATAATAAGCGCTACGAGGAGTGCGGCTCCGAGCTCGAGAAGGCCTTTCGGGATCGCACGCAGAAGATCGCGCACAAATGTAAACTTGCCGTCGGGTGCGTCGACCGGGGGCGCGAGCAGGCCGCCGAGGGCCAATCCATACCGCTCGACTCCGTTTTCTTCGCGCTGGGCCAGGCGGATCGCTAAGAAGAGAAAGACTGCGGCTACGAGCAACGGAACGAACTCCGCGCCCTTTGGCATTGCGCGCAGTCGCGTGATCGCGAACGTGGCTATCGCGACGCCAGAAAAGACGAGCAGTACTTCGGCAAGGGGCCCGCGGGGCTTCATTCGAGCGCCAAAGTTAGAGGAGAACCAGACGCATGGCGAGAGTGCGGCTTTCTGCGTTGCGGCTCGCCTCATGCTATAGGCCCCGCGTCAGATGATTCCGGACGACAAAATCGCCGAAGTTCGTGAGCACACCGACGTCGTCGCGCTGATCGGCGAAGTGGTGCGCTTGAAGAGGGCAGGGACCAGCTTCAAAGGCCTCTGTCCGTTCCATAACGAGAAGACGCCCTCGTTCACCGTCACCCCAGCGCGCCAGTTCTTTCATTGTTTTGGATGCGGTGCGTCGGGCGACGCGATTGCCTTCGTCATGAAGCTCGAGGGCCGCACGTTTGTGGAGGCGATTCGCACGCTCGCTGAACGCGCAGGCATCGAGTTGCCGAAAGAAGACACGCAGGAGGCCGCGCAGGAGCGCCAGGCACGGGCGCGACGTGAACGCCTCGTCGCGATCATGGAAGCGGCGACCGCATACTACGAGAAGGAGCTCGAGCAGCACGCGCTCGCGGATATGGCGCGCGAAGAGTATCGCAAGCGCTCAATTACGGAGGAGTCCGCTAAGGCGTTCCGTTTCGGTTACGCACCGGCAGGCTGGGACGGCTTAGCGAAGTACTTAGCCAATGCCGGTTGGGGCCCTAGTGAATGCGAAGAGCTGGGCCTCATCGTCCCGCGTAAGAAGGGCGACGGATACTACGACCGCTTTCGCCACCGCCTCATGTTTCCGATCATCGACGTCCACGGTCACGTGATCGCGTTTAGCGGTCGCCTCCTGCCCACTCCGCCTGGCCAGCCCGAGCCGAAGGATGGCGAAGCGGGCGCCAAGTACGTTAACAGTCCGGAGAGCCCTCTCTATAAGAAGGGCGAGACTCTGTTTGGTCTCTACCAAGGTCGCGTGTCCCTGCGGCGTCAAGGCTTGGCCATGATCTGCGAGGGCAACTTCGACTTGGTCGCGCTGCACCAGGCGGGCTTCGACAACTCGGTCGCGCCGATGGGCACCGCTTTGACCGGAACCCAGGCCAAGCTGCTGCGCCGCTTCGCCGACAAAGTAGTGCTGATGTTCGATGGCGACAACGCGGGCAAGAAGGCCACGCGAGCCGCATTTCCGATCTTGAGAGAGGCGGGCATCCAAACGAAGGTGGTTACCTTGCCCCCCGGCGAAGACCCCGATGGCTTCCTGCGCACGAAGGGGCCTGAGGCGCTCAAGGGCTTGATTGGAACCGCGCCGGGAATCGTCGAGCACCTTATTGATGAGGCGGCCGACCTGTCAGCGGGCGACCCTGGCGCAAAGGCCGCCGCGATTGAGAGTTTAGGTCCGATTATCGGCGCGCTCGATAATCGAGTAGAAGCAACGCTTTACGTGGAAAAAGTCGCCCAGCGCTTCGGTATTTCCGACGTTGCCGGCGTGCGTCAATTGTTAACCAGGGGCTATCGACGCAACCGAACCTCGCAAGGCCGCTTCCCGGATACGCATCCGCAGAAGCCCGAAATGCCAGTGCAACGCCCGCCGGCGAAGATCGTCGTTCCGCCTCTTGAATCCGAGCTTCTCGGCGCCATATTGGACCGGACTGAATTAATCGACACGGAAGAGGCGAAAAAGGTTGAAGAGCTTTTGACGAGTCCAGAACTTCGCGCCATCTTCTCCGCCGCTCGACGGGCAATCGTGCGGGGGGCAGTGGACGCGACGGCGCTTCTCGCTCTTATTGAGGGGAATCCGTTGGTGGGTTGGTTAAAGGAGCGGTTGGCATTCGAGAAGTATGACGTTGAAACAGCGCGAGCAGTTCTTCGCGATGGCCTTCCTCGTCTTTGGGCTTCTCACCTTTCAAACGAACTCGCAGAAGTGAAGAAGCAAGTCCTCATGGCGACTCGCCAAGGGCAAGAGGACGAAGCGAACGGGCTTAGGGAACGAATCAATCAGCTCCACAGGGAGCTGGCAGGGCTTCAGGGCAACCAGAGGTGAAGATGGTGGAGAAGAACGCGGGACGATCCGATCGCAACACCAAGGTGGCTGCGCGCGGTTCGAAGTTGCAAGATGGTTCGAAGGCAAGCTCGAAGACTCATGATGCAAAGTCAGAAGTATCGAAGTTGAAGAATAGCAGTGCTGGCTCGACAAAGGCGGCCGCTTCGAAGAATGGCAACGGCCATGCGTCGAAGAACGGCAACGGTCATGCCGCTGCGAAGGGCAATGCTCAGGCCACCAAGGGCAGCGCAAATACCGCTGCTAAGGGCAACGGATCCTCGAAGAACGCGGCCGCAAATTCCGCAACGCAATCGTTCATGAATGGAACGAAGCTCAAGAATCGCGAGCGCAAAGAAGTGCAAGCACTCCTCGCGCGTGGCAAGGCCCGCGGTTATCTCACCTACGACGAAGTCAACGATGCACTTCCGCCCGAGATGGTGACGAGCGAGCAGATTGATGACTTGATGATGTTGCTCGCCGACGAGGAAATCGAAGTCGTCGACGCAGCCACCGCGCAGAAGAATAGCGGCAAGGGTAAGGACGCAGACGACGACAAGGACGAGCGCCCGCGTGCTTCGGCTTCGTCGAATTCGAAGCGCCCAAGCATCGGTCCCGATGGCGAAGAGAAGGAAGAGCGCGAGCCGCGTTCATCCAATTCGCTTATTCCGGCCGCCGTTGACGAGGCGTACTACACCAAGTCAAACGATCCGGTTCGCATGTATCTGCGCAAGATGGGCAGTGTTTCTCTGCTCACGCGCGAAGGCGAAGTCGAAATCGCCAAGCGCATCGAAGAAGGCGAGACCAAGGTCTTCGAAGTCATGCTCGGCTCGAAGGTCGGCATCGCCGAGATCATCGATCTTTCCGAGAAGCTCAAGAAGGGCAAAGTTCGCGTCAAAGACATCGTCAAGGATGCGGACGGCGAAGAGACCGAGTTCGACGAAGAGGAAGCCAAGAACCGCGTCATCCGCCTCATCGACAAGGTGAAGCGCATCGAGACCAACGTGGCCAAGTCGCGCACCGATCTCGACGCCGGCAAGAAGTCCTCCGACAAGATCCGTCGCGGCCTTGAAGACGCGCACGACAAGACGCGCAATGAGCGACTTGCCGCGTTGCGTGAACTTCGCCTCAACAAGAAGCAGGTCGACAAAATCGTTGGCCGCATCAAGGGTTACGTCCGTCGCATCGAGCAAGCTGAAAGCGCAGTTGCTGAAGCCGAGCGTCGCGCGGGCGGTCTGGCCGAGAAGGATCTTCGTCGCGTCATCCGTGAAATCACCGAGAACAAGCTCACCGAGAAGAAATGGCTCAAGAAGCTCGGTTGCTCATTCGAGGATCTCAACGCAGCCGAAGAGATCATCAAAGAGGCACGAAAGTCGATCAAGAAGGTCGAAGAGGACATGGGGCAGCCTGAAGAGGTTTTGCGCCTGACCTACAAAGAGCTTCACGAGGGTGAGCGCAACGCCGAGAAGGCCAAGGCCGAGCTCGTCGAAGCCAACCTTCGTCTCGTTGTTTCGATTGCCAAGAAGTACACCAATCGCGGCCTTCAGTTCTTGGATCTCATTCAGGAAGGCAACATCGGCCTGATGAAGGCTGTTGATAAGTTCGAGTACCGCCGCGGCTACAAGTTCAGCACGTACGCCACATGGTGGATTCGTCAGGCCATCACCCGCGCTATCGCCGATCAGGCACGCACCATCCGTATTCCGGTGCACATGATCGAGACGATCAACAAGCTCATCCGCACCTCGCGTTATCTCGTGCAGGAGCTTGGCCGTGAGCCGACGCCGGAAGAGATTGCCGAGAAGATGGAACTGCCGCTCGACAAGGTCCGTAAGGTCTTGAAGATCGCAAAAGAGCCGATCTCTCTCGAAACGCCGATTGGCGAAGAGGAAGATTCACATCTTGGCGATTTCATCGAGGACAAGTCGATCGTCTCTCCCGTGGAAAACGTCATCAACAACAACTGCGAAGACCAGGTTCGCCGCGTGCTCAAGACATTGACGCCGCGCGAGGAGAAGGTCCTTCGTATGCGTTTTGGCATCGGCGAGAAGAGCGATCACACCTTGGAAGAGGTTGGTCAGGACTTCGAAGTTACGCGCGAACGCATCCGTCAGATTGAAGCAAAGGCGTTGCGCAAGCTTCGTCATCCGAGCCGCTCGAAGCAGCTCAAGAGCTTTATTGAAAACTGACTAGTTCGGTCCTACCTACCTCACTCCCCGCTCTCACCGATCTGCAATGGTGAGGTGTGAGCGGCGCTGGCGGGGGAAATGCCTGTTCGAACAACGCCGCGCGGGAGCACGCCAGTGAGTGTCAATGACACAGACGGGGACCGAGCGCTTCGTTCGAACGCACGTGAGGGGGCTGAGAGCCTCTCGGTGGAACGTGCGCGTATCGCACGCGCATTGTCCGAGGAGCGTGAGCGCCTGCGCATCACGCTCGCGAGCATCGGTGACGGCGTCATCAGCATCGATGCAGAGGGACGCGTTGTTTATCTCAACGGCATCGCTGAAGCGCTGACGGGTTGGACGCAAAAAGAAGCCGCCGGTCACCCACTCGTCGAGGTTTTTCATATCATCAATGAAGGCACGCGCCATCCCGTTGATAACCCGGCGTTACGCGCGAGATGGACAGTCTCATTCACCCCGACGACCGTGAGCGCGTGCGAGAAGCACTGAACCGCGCGGCGAGCTACGGCCAGCAATACGACGTGGAGTATCGCGTCGTGCATGCGGACGGGCGCGAGGGATGGGTCTCCGCGAAGGGCCGCGCCCAGCATGACGCCACGGGGGCGATGGTCGGCACCTACGGCGTCGTTCAGGACATCACGGAAAAGAGGCATCTGGAGGACGAACTGCGACGTCGCGCGCAGGAGTTGGCCGACGCCGACCGCAAGAAGGACGACTTCATTGCTCTTCTGGCACACGAGCTGCGCAACCCACTCGCGCCAGTTCGCACGGGACTGCAGGTCATGCGTCTCGCCGCCGACGATGCCGATGCTGTGGCAAGAACGCGGAACGTCATGGACCGGCAGATCGCGCACATGGCGCGGCTGATCGATGATCTTCTCGATGTGTCTCGGATCAACCGCAATAAACTCACGCTGCGAAAAGCGCCAATAGCGCTTTCGGAAATTGTAAATCACGCAGTCGAAACCGTTCGCCCGGCGGTCGATGCCGCAGGGCACACCCTGGAGGTCTCGCTTCCGTCGGCGCCCGTCGTTCTCGACGCCGATTTGACGCGTATGGCACAGGTCTTTGGCAACTTGCTCACGAACAGCGCGAAGTACACGGAGCCGGGCGGGCATATTCGCCTGAGTGCCGAGCTCCGCGGCGGGCAAGTGGTGGTATCGGTGCAGGACAACGGATGGAATCCCGGCGGACTCCCTCGACCGAGTGTTCGATATGTTCTCGCAGGTGGATCAGTCGATTGGCCGCGCGGGGGGCGGGCTTGGTATCGGCCTCGCGCTTGTGAAGGGCCTGGTTGAGTCGCACGCTGGCACGGTCACGGTATCTAGTGGCGGCGTTGGTCAGGGGAGTACTTTCATCGTGAGCTTGCCCGTGCCATCGCACGCGCAAGAGGTTGTCGCATCAGTTGGGGAAGGGCAGAAGGCTCGTGGCAAATGGCGTGTGGTGATCGCGGATGACAATCAAGACGGCGCAAAAACGCTCGCGATGCTTATCAACGTGCTCGGCTGCGAAGCTCACGTCGTGAATGATGGCGCGTCAGCTGTGGCGCTCGTGGAACGGCTGCGGCCCGATCTGGTATTGATGGACGTCGGGATGCCGGAGCTTGATGGGCTAGAAGCGACTCGCCGAATTCGCGCGCACGAGTGGGCGGTTGGCATCCGAATCATCGCATTGACCGGTTGGGGGCAGGAATCCGATCGGCAGCGTTCGCGGGAGGCCGGATGTGATGGGCATCTTGTGAAGCCAATTGACTTGCCGGACTTGGAGAAGATTCTAGAAACACTATCGCCCAAGGACGCGTCGTGAGTACTTCGAGCGAAGACCGTTTCGTGACCGTCGTGACTTTGTTCGACCCATCGCGGGCGCAAATGGCCGAGGAGTTGCTCAGCCAAGCCAGTATATCGTGCACCATCCAGGGGGCCCGCCACGCTGCAGCGCTCGCGCCAATCGGTGGCGGGTACATCCCGATTCCGGTGCAGGTTCCGAGCTCGCAAGCGGCGGAGGCACGCGAAGTGCTCGAGGCGTTCGGTATTTTGGATGCCGTGCCGGTCACCGAGCAGGACGCGCCGGTGCTCGATGCGCACGCTGAGCGGGTTGGGTCCGAGGATCCGGTTCCGCTCCCCACGTCCCACTCGTGGATGCAACTCGTTGCCATTTGGCTTATCGCACAGTGCGGTACGGGACACTTCTTCGCGCGCGAGTTTGTGTCCGGCTCGATGATTCTTCTCGCGGAGCTTTGGCTCGTCGTCAACATGTTCGGTGCTCGCGAAGACGAGGTGGGCGCGGTCTTTGGTGCACTCGCCGTCGTGAGTGCGTACGACCTGCTCGACGGTTTGTACGGACTTCGTCGCCGCGCTCAGGGGCGGACGAGATCGCGCATCAAACAGGTTCTGATGACGGGCTCGCTCACCGCGTTGGCGCTTGGAATCGTACTCGTTGCGACTCGGCGCTAGGGCAGCGACACGTTTTCAATGAGCGCGATGCCTGCGCGGTGAAGCTGCACGTCGTGAAACATGTCCGTGTAGATTGAGAGCGGCATTTCGGCGTCGAGCAACTCCGCGTCTTCGCGGTAGACAATGGTAGTGCCTTGCGCTTCGAAGAAACGCGTACGCCACGCACTTATCAGGGCGTTCGCTTCGGGCGCAAAGAGTTTATGGCCGCTGGCATGCGTGAAGGGTGTGGCGGGATTTCTCGACATGACGCATTCGGCGTTGCGTTGCAGAGCCGCTGCGGCGTCCCGCTCACTTATATCGGTCAGCGCAGACAATAGTCGGCCTGCGGTGCTCGCGCCCCGTTCACGCTCGACTAGCGGGTGCGCTTCCATCACAAATCCGGCGCTCCGGTTCGGCGGAATGGCCGGCGCGTAGAATACGTAGGTACGACGCTCACCGCGATGGACGAAGAACACGTCGTGTACCGTAAAGGAGCTGGTATTGCGCAAGATGTAATGATGACGATTCGCCGCGTAGGTGTCGCCGCGGCTGATTTGCACAGCTTGCGTTTCAGTCGTCTGGCCTTCGTAGAATACGAAGCGCTCGGACTCCACGGAACTATTTACCCAGAGCGCGTCATCGAAACCTCGCAGCGCTGAAACCCAAGGCACGTCTGTTTGCGCGAGCGTGTGTGCAGGCGCCCGGGTGAGATCGAGGTGTGTCCATTCCAGTTGCGGCGGGGCACCCGCGCCGATACTTCGATCGACTTGCGGATACCAAAGGGTGGGAGCTCCGTGCGCGAAGCGAACACCCACTCCGACTGGAATCGGCTGAGCGCCAACGCTTCCGTAGAAGTGCACTACGGGCAAACCTCGAACGCCGTTGTCGGCTGGCAACGCGTTGACCGCGGGCAACAACGGATCGACGGGTTGCGAAGTGTGATGGTGCAAGTACCGGGGCAGAGCGGGCACCGGGTTCGTCTGGCGCGATGATTCTTCACCTGAGAAGACATGGACGCCCCACTCATGAACGATGAGAGACTGCGCGCACCACATGTCGGCGTGAGAGTCGCTGGGAACAACAAGCAGAGATGCGCCGATGACGATGACGAAACCGAGCAAAGCAAGCATGGAGTAGTGGCGCATACGTCCCTTCGCGCGAGTATGAAGCCGCGCAGAAGAAATCCTTGGCCGACGACAGTTAATGTTCGCCGACCGCTGCGAGCGTTTTCCCGGTGGGCCCACTAGGACTTGAACCTAGAACGACCCCGTTATGAGCGGGGGGCTCTAACCAATTGAGCTATAGGCCCGGTGCAAACTTCGCTTGGAATCTCGCGCATGAAGGCGAGCGTGTCTACTCGTGACGCGGGGTTTTTCGGGCCCACTTGCATAGGCCTGGCACTCGGGGTACACGCCTCTCGCACACGGAGGCACGACCTTTGCGAGATACGCTGCGAGCTCTAGCGAAACTGTCCACGATTGATGCATCGGCCCGCGAGATTGATTTGCAGCTTCAGCAAATCCCCGCCCAAATCGGCGAATCCCAGGCCAACCTGAAGAAGCTCGACGCACTGCTAGCGCGGGAACGCTCGGACCTCGCGTCCGCGGAAACGCTCAAGAAGAGCCATCAGGAAGAGATTACCAAGCAGAACACCTCGATCGGGCAGGCCAAGTCGAAGGCCGCTAAGGCGCGTAATTCTCGTGAAGCGGATGCGGTTGAGCGAGAGCTCGACCACGCACGGCGCACGATCAAAGAGCGTGAAACCGAGCTCGCAACTTTGGCGACAGCTATCGAGTCGCAGAAGAAGACGCTCGCGGAGCACGAGGGCGAATTCGAAAAGCTTCGCGCGATCTTCGCCGCGGACGAGACCAAAGCCAATGCCGAGCTCGCTGAGCTTCACGGTAAGCGCAACATCATTGTCGTGGGCCGTGACGAGATCGCTGCGAAGATCGACAAGGTCACACTGCGCCGCTACGAGCAAGTCCGCGAGAAGCGTGGCGTTGCAGTCGTCGAGCTGGAGACCAATGGAATGTGCACGGGTTGCCGCCTCGCGGTTCCGCCGCAGCTCGTGATCGAAATCGGACGCGGCGAAATGCCCGAAGTCCCGCAGTGTCCGCACTGCCGCCGGTTCTTCTACGTGCGCTCGCTCATCGAAGACCAGCCCTCTTTGTAGCGCCGTTCCATATCGAGCCGATCTGCGGCTTACCTCCTCGCCTCCTTCGGTCATGGGCACGAGCCCACTCCCTCAGTCGTCTGCGGGGGCGCTCGCAGCTCGACTCAATCTGAAACGACGCGAGGCCGCGCGTCGCTCTTCTGCGCGAACTAAAACCAAATGCGTCTCGTGCTCAGTGCGGCTGGCACTGCTGGCGTCTGGTGGTGACTTGGGGCGTGGTTAGACTCGAGTTCATCCTGAAGGGTGGGATCCTGCGACGAAGTTAAATGCGTGTTCACGGTGTGTCCGTCGGGTGTGTGGCCACGCGCCTGCGGGAGGACTCGCGAGCTCGGCGGCGGCGGTCACGAGCGGGCGGCGATGGCCCTCGTCGACGAAACGCCGTTGTGCGCGCCCAGCCGCGTCGAAGAAGAGCTTCCCGCACGTCTTTGCGTGGGGCCAGCTGGAGCGAAGACAATTCTCACGAAGTCGTTGGCGCGGTGGAAACTCGCGCGGCGCTGCAGTGCCCACCGCGACCAGCCAAGCCCATCGGATTCCCGCGAGTAGGACGCCGAACATGCGCGCGTCCGTGTCCCGCAGTCAACGCCACGAAAAAGGGCGCCGCCCCCCCCCCTCCTGCGGCGGGTTGCGGCCGTCGTTGGTGGGTAGGCTCAGTATCGTTCTCGCGTCATTCAGCACTGAAATCAGCGCGCGAATAGCGTCAGCGCGATCGGACCTTGGTTCAAACCGCGGCTCACGGAGATCCACTCGGCGTGGTTGGGGTGTTTGCCACGGACTACTTCGAAGTAGCGTTCTTGGATGCGCTGGGTGATCGGGCCGCGGCCGCCTTTGCCGATTTTGCGGTCGTCGAGCTCACGCACCGGTGTCACTTCGGCAGCGGTGCCGCAGAAGAAGACTTCGTCGGCGCAATAGAGCTCATCGCGAGATATCAGCCGCTGCTCCGTCTCGAAGCCGAGTTCCTTGGCAATGGTGATCACGCTGTCGCGGGTAATGCCGCCAAGGATCGACGCGCCGTACGGAGGCGTTGCAATCTTGCCGTCGCGTACGACGAAGATGTTTTCACCCGATGCTTCGGACACGTACCCGCTCGCGTCGAGCATGACGGCTTCCTGGTAGCCGGCCTTCAACGCTTCGCGCTTGGCGAGGATGCTGTTGACGTAGTGACCCACGACTTTGCCCTTGGCCATGAGCATGTTGACGCCGGGGCGCGTGAACGAGCTCACCTTGGCGCGGATGCCATTCTTGATGCCTTCATCACCCAAGTAGCTCCCCCACTTCCAGGGAACAACAGCCACGCGCGTTGGATTCACTGCGCCAAGGCCCATCGCGCCGTCCCCTAAGAAGGCGATAGGACGCAGATAGCATTCTTCGATCTTGTTCACGCGAACTATCTCGAGGCAGGCGTCGACGATTTGCTCTTCTGTAAACGGAATCTCCATCGTCATAATGTGAGCAGATTCGAACAATCGCCGAATGTGCTCGCGCAAACGGAAAACGCCGCTCTTGCCGTTCGCAAAGCTTGTAGCAGCGGATGCCCTCGAAGACGCCGAGCCCGTAGTGAAGCGTGTGCGTGAGGATGTGGACGTTCGCGTCGTCCCAGTTCACGAGCTTTCCGTCGATCCAAATCTTTTCGAGCTTGTCGACCATGAGGTCTCCGCAGAAGTGGGTGAGAAACGTTGCGCTTGTATCATGTCCCTACGCGATCACCTAGCCAGAGCGGGGCCGTCAGGGCGTGAGAGGCGGAGTCGCGCCGGCATCGACATTTCCGGTAAAGCTTTCGCCGAGATGATGCGTTTCGTCGAGGCGCGCTCGCATTACCAGACGGCGCTCGGTGCCGGGTGTCGCGAAAAGGCGCATGTCGGTATCGACGAACACGCCCTCCATCGGTCCGCCCGGCGCGGTCTGCAAAAGCGGGATCGCGCGCGCCGCTCCAAGAATGAACGCCGCCGTGTCCACTGCGTCCGCAGCAAGGCCCGTCGGCGCAAAGAGCGTGACCGAGCTGGACGAGCGGCTAGGAAATCCGGTGTGCGGGTCGATGATGTGATGAAAGGATTGGCCTTGGTACTCGAAGCTGTGTTCGTAGTCGCCACTCGTCGAGACGGAGCCGCCGTTCGGCACTTCGAGGAACGCGAAGTACGTGTCGCGCCGCGGATGACGGATGCCGACGCGCCAGGCGCGCGCTCCACGACGACCATGTGCCAACACCTGCCCGCCCGACGACATGATGAAATCGTTGAAGCCGGCGCGTACCAAAATGTCGCTAGCGCGATCGAGTCCATAGCCCTTGGCGACGCCTCCGAGTCCAATGGCCATGCCCCGCTGACGAAGAAAGAGCGTGCTCGCTTGCTCATCGAGCACGATGTTGCGGTAGTTCCACAACGGCAGCTTGGCGCGCACGGCGGCCTCGCTCGGCGGAACGTGCTCAGCGTTCGGGCCGAAGTTCCACAGGCCGCGCAAGGCCGCCCATGAAATGTCGAACGCACCATCGCTCCATCGCGCGACCGCCAAGCTCGTTTTGACGCACGTCATAAGCTCGGGTCCAATGTGAACCGGTGCTATGCCGGCGGCATCGTTGACGCGCGAGATTTCCGTCTCGGGTCGCCATTCGCTTAACAGATTTTCCAGTCGGTCAATTTCATCGAACGCAGCTTCGACAGTTGTGCGCGCCCTTGCTTCGTTCCCGCCGTCGACTCCGGAGATTGTGATCTCCCATGTCGTGCCCATTAGAAAGCGCTCGCCGTGATAGGTCGCGGGGAGTGTCTCTCCCGCTTCGGCGCCAACGCCAGCATCCTCGACGACGGGTTGAGCGATGCGCGTCCCTGTGGCTGGACGTGAAGGTGGGATTGCAAACAGCGCGATCACCACGCCTGCGGCGACGACGCCGAGGATCCATGGTGTTTTGCTGGCGGGCTTCTTCTCGGTCACGACTCAGCGGGTGGAGGCGCGGCTGCTGGGGCTGCTTGCGCTGCGGCCGGCGCTGATGGGGCATCGGCCGCGGGCGGGGCTGCGCCACCGGGAGGATAGGTTCCAGTGATGTTGCAGCGACGATCGAATGCATCGAACGACTCGTCCGGTCCCTGCTCCTCGCAATTGCCTTGCGGTGCTGCCGGGGCAGCAGGTGCAGCGCCTCCAGCGGCACCCGGCGCGTTGGGGAATGCGCCGGTGATGTTGCAGCGCTGATCGAATTGCTCGAACGACTCGTCGGGGCCTTGCTCCTCGCAGTTTCCGACGGGAACAGTGGGCTGCGCGTTTTCAGTCGGCGCGGGCGTCGTGTCGTTGGTTTGCGGCTCGATTGCCGCAACTTCTTCACTGGGGGGAACCATGAAGAGCGTGAGCTGCGGCACGTACGTCGTGATAAGCAGCGAGACGACGAAGATGCCGATGAAGGGCAAGACGACGCGGTAGAGATCCGGCACCGGTCGGTTAAACCGGAAACCCGCGATGAAGAGGTTCAGTCCCATAGGCGGCATCAGGTAGCCGATCTCGAGGTTCATCAGGAAGACGACGCCGAGATGGTAGGGATTGATATTGAACGCGAGAGCGATGCCCGAAATGAGCGGAACGATCAACACGATGGCCGAGAAGATGTCGACTAGCATACCGACAACGAGCAAGAAGACATTCAACGCAACGAGGAACGCGATATCGGAGTTGATGATGCCGCCGCCTGTCTGACCCTGATGCATGAGCGCGGTCACGGCCTCGCGGCATTGCCCGATGGTATCGGCGTGGGCGGCCATGTACTGCTGGGCAGGCTCGCCACAGGTGAGGGCTTCAAACACTCGGTCAGCGGTCTGATCTTGCACGAAGAAGCCCGTGAGCACAGTGGCTGCACAGAGCTTCACGAAGATGGCGCCGACCAGAACCATCGACTCGGGAATGATGCGCGGGATGTCGCGCGTGATCGAAAGGTCTTTGTAGAGGAACACTTCGATGACGAAGACATAGAACGCAGTGAATGCAGCGCCTTGAATCGGGCTGAAAATGCCGAATTTTAGACCGGAGATGAGGAAGACCGGAAGAAGCAGCTCGGGCAACGCGCCCTTCAACGCAGACAGCGCCTCGCGCGCATCGAATTTCGAGCGCTGGATTTTCTGGACCGAGCCCATGATCAAACAGTAGATGACCAAGAGCCCGATCAAGAGCATGCCCGGGCCAAAGCCTGCGAAGAGGAACTTGTCGAGCTGAAGTCGCTCGTGACCAGGCGGTACTTCTTGGAGGCCGGCGACGATGCCGTACACGATGAAGGGCAAGCACGGATAGAAGGTGATGCCGAGCGCGCCGCCGGTCGTAACAAGGCCGAGCGAGAACCGCTCCTTATAGCCTTCCTTCAGGAGCGCTGGCAGTAGCAAACCGCCGATGGCGACGATGGTGATGCCGCTCGCACCACTGAAGACCGTGAAGAATGCAGATGCGAGAACGCATACGATCGCGAGACCGCCCGGCGCGAAGCCGAGGAACGCGCGTGCGAGGCGCACGAGGCGTTGCGGCGTTTTCGATTCACTCATCAGGTAACCGGCGAGCGTGAAGATCGGAATCGTCGGAAGCACGCTCATGCGTGCGAAGTGACCGCCGAGCACATCTTCGACTGCGTCCTTGATTGGCATGGGATCAACGACGGACGTCCCGTGCGTCCAGATAAAGAGCGCGAGCCCCCCGATGAACGTGAAGAGAGGTGCACCAAGGAGCGCCATGCCGACGAAGAAGCCGATGCCCCAGCCCATCGGGATTTCCTTGATGTGCGCGATGCCGAACTGCGCTAAGCCCAGTACGACGGCTACGCCGACCACACCGACGATGATTTCCTTCGCGTTGGCGGGCGGTGAGGGAGCTCCGTCGTCTTTGACGGGCGGCACCATCGAGTTGTTCTTGCGGTAGCGCAGCAGGAGCGGGACCACGAGGCAAAGCGCAGCTGCGAGGGCGAGAACGGCGGCCGGTTTGAAAACGGTCGAGCCGAGCGTCAGGAAGACGAGAACGACGAGCGCTACTACGCCGATCGCAATCTCGAGCCAGCCTGCCTGCGATACGGGCGCGTAGCGACCATCGTGATCATCCACGATGGGTGCGTCTGCAGGTGCGGCTTCATTCGCGTGCGTGAGGCTATGCGCGGGCCTCTCTGAATCGGGCGCGGGCTCAATCGGCGGCCGCGCGTGCAGGTCGCTGCCACGCACGGACGCCATGAATTCGTGAAACGAATGAAGCAGAAGGCGGATGCCGATGAGGAGAAAGCCCCCTGGCATGATGAAGTGAAACTGGTAGCTGTGATCGACGGACGCGCCTTCGATGCCGAGCTCGGTGTTCTGCCGCATCTGTTCGGCAACACTATGCGCCTGCTCTGTAAGGGTTTCGTACAAGCCCTTCGCGAGCGCGAACGCGACGACGGCTCCTAGAGCGGCAGCGATTCCCACCGTCACACGCCGAGCACGATCGGGCAGCAGCCGTCCAAGTACGTCGATGGCCAAGTGTCGGCGTCCGCGGGTTGCGAAACTTGCGCCGAGAAATGCAGCCCACAGGGTTGCGTGCATGGGCGCCTCGCCCATCGCTGCGCGAATGCTCTGACTCGAGATGTACTTTCCGAACGCAGCGTCAATCACTGCAACGAGCACCATCATCGCGACGACGACGAGACACAGAGAACTTTCGGCGAGAAGAATGCCCCGGTCTAAGAGGTCAAGCGGACGAAGAAAGGGCGCGGGCTTCGCGGTCGGGGCTGCTCCAGCCATTCGGTAGGCTCTCCAGGCATGCGAGGAGGCGAATGCGCCCCCAATGCGGCGCAGACTATATCTCAGCGCCTCTCAACCCGTCTCGCAGAAAGCCCCATTTCCGCGCCCAATTTCGCCCACATTGCGTACATCGACCAACGCAGCGCGCAACGCGTAGAACCGTTGCAACGACGGAAAGGTTAACCACCAAGTCACCACCGGCGCCAGCAGCGGGGCCGCGCCAAAACCAAATCTCGGATTTCTTGTTGTGGGATTGAACAGCTGGCGCTGGTGGTGACTTGGCGGTGAACCTGCCTTTAACGTGCGAGGCGGCGCGTTTAAAAGCGAAACGCGAGCCGGTGAGGGCTCGCGTTGCGGGTAGTCCTCGTAAAGGAGGAGTTCTAGTGGCTGCCGTACTGAGTGACGCGCGCCACGAGGGCTGCATCGGCGATTTGGCCAGTGAGGCGCTGACGGACTTGGGCGCCTACGCGGTTCCATTCGGCCTTCTGTGCATCCGTGATGCTCGTGAGCTGGATGCCGTGAGTGGTGAGCGTGGTCAGGGCCTGGCGCTCATCGTTGCGCAAGTTGCGGCGCGCGAGTGCGTGGAACTGGGTTGCGGTCTCGCGGATGATCGTCTGCTCATCGGGTGTGAGCGCGTCGAACTGCGGCTTGCCGATGACCGTTCCGCCGATGACGATCGAAAGGGGCATGTCCATCATGTAGTGAAGCTGCGCTGCCCACTGGAGAGCGACGCACGAAACGGGGGTTCCGAGGAGCATGTCGATGCGGTGCGTTTGAAGTGCCGCAAGAACTTCCGGCACCTGAAGCGGTACGGGGTTGGTGCGCACGATTTGGTAGAGAGCTGGAACGACGAGGTCGTCGCGCCAAACCCACGGATGACGATTCGCGAGGTCGGCTGGAACACGAACCGGCTCCGTCGAGAACAAGCGCGCCTGACCGACGTCAGCCCATCCAAGATGAACGAACCCAGCTGCAGCGAACGCCGTGTCCATCTCCGCTGCAAGGCCGGTGCGAGCGGCATCGAGCTGCTCGTAGGTGCGCAAGATGCCTGGCATCTGGAATACGAGCGCCGGGCGATGGATCTGAGCGAGACCAACTGCGGTCACGGCGGCGCCATCGAGACGACGGCTGCGAATCTTTCGGATGACTTCCGACTCGTCGCCCTGCACGCCGCCTGCGTAGAAGCGGAACTGAAGGCCACGGTTCGAGCGACGTCGCACTTCGCGGTTCCACGAATCAAATACGCGCATCCAGGTCGAGCCGGGCGGAGCCAGGGTCGCAATGGAGAGCGTCTTCGTCGCGGCGGCGGGAGCATCCTGGGCTGAGATGATTTCATCAAAGCTTAGAAGGCCGACGAAGGCGAGGGCGAGGAACCAAACAGCGTACTTTTTCATTAGCAGTCTCCCTTGGGGGTCCCAAATGGACGCGCAAATCTAAAAACTATTCAGTTGGCAGGCGCTTCCGCCGCTGGTGTTTCAACCGGTGCATCCGCCGGGGCTTCTTCCGCCGGAGCATCCACCGGCTCAAAGAGGTTATCGATATCAGCAAGATAGCGGGCCGCGCGTCGCTTTGCGCACTGGTTCGCAAGGAGGTTATCCGGGTCTACGTTGCCCGCGTTGATCACTTCCTCAAGGAGGCTCTGATAGAGAGCGCGATCTTGGAGGGCCACCGCAACAATGCGGGCTTCCATCGTCAGATACATGAGGTTGTGACGCTGCGTCGCGGCAATCGCGATTTCAAACTCGCGCTTGGCGTCCTGCGGCCGTCCGCCGAGTTGCGCAGGCAGGCCGCCCATGAGACCAGCTCGAAGCGCGTGCGGCGCATAGCTGTAGAACGTGTCGTCAAGCGCAAGCACTCGGTCGACCATCGCGTTCACGAACGGCAAGCCGGCGATGGCGTCGATGTCATCGCGGTTGGCGTTGATGAAGTTTGCCCAAGCGTAGGCCGTCCAGTAGAGCATCGGCGCTTGGTCTGCGTCGAAGTTCTGTAAGTACGCGTTCCACGTGTCGATGCCGCCGTTGATTGCACCTTCAGCGCCGCCGTTATCGTCTTCCCAAATCGTGAGCATCTCGAGGCCGAGCGAACGAGCGCGACGGAACGCCATGGTCGCGCGGCCGCGCCAATGCTCAGCGGCTTCCTCATCGTCATTGGCAAGCGCCGCTTCCATGTGATCGAGATAGAACGCGAAACCGAGCGACGCGTAGCCGCGCGCGAGTGACGCGTGCAGGTCCGCATCCTCGGGCTTGATGACGAGAACGCCTTCCATCGTGCCAAGGCCACCGGGGATCGCTTGCTCAGCGAAATCGGGGTCTTCGAGGCGCGACATCGCGGGGGCGGCGCGGCGGATCACGCGGATCGTCGAACCCGCTGCGATGTTTGTCATGATGCCGTCGCATCCCGAAAGTGACGTGGCGACGAGTAGACCGACAAGAAGAGTGGAGGCGTATTTGCGCATGGCGACCGAGTAAACCGGTCGCGTGTGCCTATGTCAACGACGTTCGCGGCGATGACGCACTGCGAAAAGAACTGAAAATAGGAGCAATGCGAGGAAGGAAGGAGGGCTGTTCACTCCCGCTGCGTCGCAGTTGCAAGCGCCGCCGCTGGGCGTAGCGGCCAGTCCCCCGAGTCCGCTATTCCCTGAGTCGGGCGCCGCGTTGGCGTCGAAACCGCCCGCGTCGGCGATCGGCGTCGAGGCATCCAACGTAAAGCCCGCATCTCTGTCTGCGCCGGCATCACTCGCCGCGCCAGCGTCTGCGTCGGTCGTGCCTGCATCCGCAAGGTCGCCCGCGTCCGCGGGTTCGCTGGCACCGGCATCCTGGAGTCCGGCGTCGGGATCGTCGGGGAGCGCCG
Organism: Sandaracinaceae bacterium; assembly: GCA_016712745.1. Taxonomy (GTDB): domain Bacteria; phylum Myxococcota_A; class Polyangia; order Polyangiales; family JADJQN01; genus JADJQN01. The sequence goes on along the minus strand of JADJQN010000001.1, from coordinate 1,073,831 downwards.
CGTCGACATCAGGGACCCCACTATCTTCGATGGGGGGCGGACCGGCCTCAACCGCCGACGAATTCAGCAAAATGCTCGTGGACAGGGCGGTTAGGGCCAAGAAGCGAACTAGGAGCTGCCGCATAGCTGGCGAGCCTAGTTCGGGGGCCTGTCCGAGGCAACGCCTCCAATTGACGCCCCCCCACCGTTCGAGTAGAACCCCGCGCTCTAAACGGGCCCTTCCCAGGACCCGTTCGTCGGACGGTTTTAGAAAGGCTTTCGCGTGCTTCTGTCGATTCTCGAACTCTTGTGGTGGTTCCAGCCTGAAGCTTCAGGCGGTGGCGGCGCCCCTGCGGGAGCGAGCGGCGGCGGCGGTGGCGGAGCGGGATGCGCGGGCGGTAGCACGCAGCTCCTGATGATCCCGTTGATGATCGCCGTCTTCTACTTTTTGATTTTGCGTCCGCAGCAAAAGCAACAGCGTGCGACCGACGATTTGCAGAAGAGCTTGAAGCGTGGCGACAAGGTTCGCACGACCAGCGGCATTCGCGGCGAGGTCGCAGAGATCAACGAGCGCGATGTCAATCTCATCATCGCTGACCGAGTGAAGATCAACGTCTTGCGCACGCACGTTGCGGGCCTCGACACTGCGCCGGCGACAGCGCCAGTCGCAGAGAGCAAGACGGACAACAAGTAGGAATCGGAGAAGTCAGACGAGCTAGGCAGTCGCTCGTCGGAACGCGCTCCACGAGGTGTAAATGGACAGGGGTTGGTACTTTCGCTTTCTAATCGTCGTCTCGCTTACGGTGCTTGCATGGCTTGCGCTGTGGCCCAGTCTTGACGGTTTCATCCACGCGCCAGCATGGGTGAAAGCAAATTTCCCGGGCCGCATCAGCCCAGGCCTCGATATTCGCGGCGGCCTTCGCCTTGCTTACGAAGTTGAAGTCGACGAAGCGATTCGCGATTTGCGCGATACGCGTGCCGACCAGCTTTTGGAGTCCCTCGGTCGCTCCTTCGGCGTCTTTAACGACGAGGATCAGCCGACACGCGAACAGCTCGAGCAGGTTCGCCGCCGCGTGCAAATTCGCAAGGTCGGCGAGCGCGACATCATGGCGACGTTTCAGAATGCAGCCGATGCCGCGAAGCTCGATCACACTCTGATTGAGACGCACCTCGGCGATATGCGCGAAATTGGGCGCGATGGCCTCGTTGTTCATATCGCCCTTCGTGAGGATCGCCTCGCGCGCATCCGCGAAGACGCGGTCTCGCAGGCCAAAACCACCATCACCAATCGCATCGACGAGATGGCCGTTCGCGAGGCGAACGTTCAGTCACGCGACGAAGACATCATCGTCGAAGTCCCGGGCGTCGACGAAGTGATGTTCAACCGCATCCGCACGCTGATCAGCCAAACGGCGCGCCTTGAGTTCAAGATTGTCGACGATGCGTCAGACTTCGTTCAGGGCCTGACGGATTTGCCGGAAGGCATCGAACGCGAAGGCGACATGGGTGCCGGCGGCCCGAGCCGTCCGCAGCTTCCAACTTCGATGCTTGTTGCGCGTGGCGCAGGTTCGCGTGAGCGTCTCACCGCATACATCGGCACCCTCGAAGCCGCAGGAAGTATCCCAGAAGATCACGAGCTGCTTCTCGGCAAGATCGAATCCGACGAAAGCTCGTCGCGTCGCGGCGATGCCGCTAGCGCCGAGGGATGGCGTACGTACATGGTATTCTCTCGCGCTGAGATCACTGGCGACGCTATCGAAGACGCGATGGTTGCCAACGACCCAACGACCAACAAGCCTTACGTCTCGATCACGTTCAACCAGCCGCAGGGGGCAGACACCTTCGAGCGTCTTACGGCGCGCGCGGTGAAGCAGCGCATGGCGATTGTGCTCGACAATAAGGTGCAGTCGGCGCCGGTCATTCAGAACCGCATCCCGGGCGGTCATTGTCAGATCACCATGGGCGGCATGCGCGATTACAACGCGATCCTTTCCGAGGCGAGCGACTTGGTCGTCGTGTTGAAAGCTGGTTCCTTGCCCGCTCCGATTCGCCCGAGCAACGAGCAGCTCATCGGCCCGACCCTTGGCGCCGACGCGATTCAGGACGGTGTGAAAGCTGCGCTCATCGGCATCGTCGCCGTGCTCATCTTCATGCTGGTCTATTACCAAGTCGCGGGCCTCGTCGCGAACGTGATGGTCATCTTGAACTTGCTCTTCGTGATGGCCATTCTCGCCTTCCTCGAAGGTACGCTCACCTTGCCTGGTGTCGCGGGTATCGCGCTCACTGTGGCCATGGCCGTCGACGCAAACGTGCTCATCAACGAGCGCATTCGCGAAGAGCTTCGCGCAGGTAAGTCGCCGCGCGCGGCGGTCGACCAAGGCTTCGCTCGGGCCTTCTGGACCATTTTCGACAGCCAGGTCACGACCTTCATCGCGGGCATCGTGCTTTCGCAGTACGGCACGGGCCCCATTCGTGGTTTCGCTTACACGCTCATGATCGGCATCGTCGCATCCTTGACCACCGGCGTGTTCTGCTCGCGTGTGGCGATGGATTGGATCGTGCGCGGCTTGCGCGTTCAGACACTAAGGGTCGGGTGATTCCGTGGAGTTCTTCAAGCACCATAAAACCTACGACTTCATGCGCCTCCGACGTTTCAACGTCGGTCTATCGGCGATCACGTTCGTCATCGCAATCATGCTCTTCGTGGTGCCGCTCAAGTTCGGCAGCTTTGATCTCTCGCCCATATGGGGCATCGATTTCAAGGGCGGAACCGAAATTCAACTCGAGTTCAGCGGCACGGTCACGCCGAACGAGTTGCGCGAGAAGTTGGACGAGCTCGACTTCGACGGCGTCGAAGTTGTGAGCGTCGCGGGACACGCGAACCAGTACATCATCCGCGTCGAGCAGGTGACCACCATGCCGCGCGCGCAGTACACGGCCATGCATGACATGCTGGCCCGCGGTATCGGTGAAGGAAATCACGCCCAGGCCCAGGAGCTCAAAGTTTCGCCGGGCGGTGACAAGCTCTCGATCCGTTTCTCGAATGACGTCGAGCCCGACGTGGTGCGCGCCGCTCTCGAGCAACAGCGCGTGCGCGTTCGTCAAGTGACGCGTTTCGGCCAGGCCGCTGACCATCGCTACGAAGTGCAGCTCGTTGGCACGGCCGACAAGGTTCTCGAGGGCCTACATCAGAAGCTCGGCGACCGCGCTCCTGAACGCCCGCTTCGCGTAGAGTGGGTCGGCCCGAAGGCCGGTGCTCAGCTTCGTAACGCCGCGATCATGTCGATTCTCTACGCGGTTCTCTTCATCATGATCTTCGTCGCGTTCCGCTTCGATCTTCGCTTCGCACCGGGCAGCGTTATCGCCATGTTGCACGACGCGGTCATCACGGCTGGCATCCTCGTTCTCCTGCGACGCGAGCTGACGCTCACCACGGTCGCGGCGTTGCTGACCATCGTCGGTTACTCCATCAATGACACCATCGTCGTCTATGACCGTATTCGCGAGAACTTGCAGCGCATGCGCGGCAAGTCGCTCATCGAGATCATCAACGTGAGCACATCGCAAACGTTGTCGCGCACGATTCTTACGTCGACCGTCACGGCCACTTCGATGCTGGCCTTCTTGTTCCTGGGAACACAGGTCATCAAAGACTTCGCACTCGCGATGCTCATTGGCATCGTGGTCGGAACCTATTCGTCCATCTACGTTGCGGCTCCCGTGACCGAATGGATTGATCGCAAGTTCTTCCGTCGCGTGATGACCGCCGCTGCAGCGCGCGGCGGACGTCGCAGCACGCCCGCAAAGGCTTGAACGAGTGAAGTTCGCACTGCGACCTCCGGATCTTCCGGCGGCGCGTGCGCTCGCAGATGCGTGCGGTATTTCGGTGACGGTTGCGCAGGTGCTTTTGCACCGGGCACATACCGACAGCGAGAGTGTGCGTGACTTCCTCTCACCGAAGCTGAAGGACTTGACGCCACCGGACACGATGCTCGATCGTGACGTAGCGGCCGAACGACTTGCTCGGGCTGTGCGCGCGAAAGAGCGCGTTGTGGTCTTCGGTGACTATGACGTGGACGGCACCACCAGCGCGGTGATTTTAGGCGATGTGCTGACGCTCCTGGGGGCCGACGTCGTGACGTTGCTGGCAAGCCGCTTCGAGGGCGGCTACGGCCTCAGCGACGCTGCGCTTATACGCGTACGTGATGCATCCCCGACGCTGGTCGTGACTTGCGATTGCGGTTCGAGTGATCACGACCGCATCCAAACACTGCGAGGCCTTGGGATCGACGTCATCGTCGTGGATCACCACCTCGTGCCCAAAGATCCGCTGCCGGCGAACGCGTTTTTGAACCCGCATCGACCCGAATGCGGCTTTGCCTACAAGCATATGACAAGTGCGGGGCTCGCACTTTCGCTTGCGGGCGCCGTGCGTGCGGCGGTCGGTGCCGCCGTCGACTTACGAGCTTGGCTCGATCTCGTGGCCCTCGGAACTATCGCTGATGTCGCGCCGCTACATGGAGACAACCGTCGCTTGGTTCGTGCGGGTCTGTCCGTTTTGTCGTCGCCCAACGCGCGACCGGGCATCGCCGCACTGCGGGATGTCGCAAAGCTTCGTGCCGGCACCCAACTTGGCGCAAGCGATGTCGGATTCAAGTTGGGGCCGCGGTTGAACGCCGCAGGGCGTTTGATGGATCCCGGGATCACGCTGCAACTTCTGAAGTCCAAGACTGCGTCCGAGGCTCGAACTCTCGCAGCACGCATCGAGCAACTGAATCAAGAGCGCAAATCCATTGAAGCGCGCGTGACCGAAGCTGCCATCGCGCAGGTTAGGGAGATTTACGGCAATGAGCCGAAGTCCGGAATCGTCGCCGCAGGGCGGGGCTGGCATCGGGGCGTCGTTGGCATCACCGCGGCGCGGCTCGTCGATACTTTTGGAGTGCCCTCGATCGTGATCGCGGTTGAAGATGGCGTTGGGCACGGCAGCGCCCGCACACCAGACGACTTCCCGCTCTATGATTGCATCGCAGCGTGTCGCCAAGAGCTAACTGCCTTTGGTGGCCATCAGGCCGCGGCAGGCCTTTCGATTCAAGAATCGCGCATCGATGTATTTCGCGCTGCGTTTCACGACGCGTGCGCGAAAGTGGCTATGCCCGCGAAGGATCCGCGTGTGCTGGATGTTGATGTGGTCATCGAGGACGAGGGATTGTTCCCGACAGCGAAGGAACTCCGCGACCTTGAGCCGTATGGCGAGGGCAATGCGGAGCCAATCTTCTTGGTCAAGAACGCGCGGGTCGAACGCGCAACGGTCGTCGGGGAAACGCACCTAAAACTCAACCTCAAAATCGGCTACGTGACGTTGTCCGGCTTCGGTGCAGGCTTGGCGACGCGAATGCCCAGGCAAGGCCAGATCCTTAGCGTGCTCGGATCACTCGCTCCCGACACCTGGCGCGGCGGCGGCGCCATCGAAATGCGCGTCCGCGACTTCGAATAAGCGATCGAGATCTAGCTGATCGGGTCGATGCGCAGGATGCCCTTGCGGGTGACGACGACGCGGTTGCGATGCCAGGCCGCGTTCGTGTCGCCCTTCTTTCGCAGCCGGTAGACGATTGCGATGTTGTAGGCGCGCGGAGCGGTCGCTGTGTAGATGCGGCGGTCGTCGGGATCTGCGAAGACGATTTTGCGTTTCGGATCGTCGGTGTGGTCGAGCCAGCGACGCAGATTGAGACGGAAGATTTCTGTGAGCGCTTGGAAGCGCCCATCGGCATTTGCTAAATCGTCGCCGTGCACGCGCACCGTCTTGTGATGCCAAAGCACCCGCTCCGGCCGCGCGTCTTCTTCGAATGAGTGCACGCGGGTCATGCGCCGACTCGTCAGCACCTCGGCAGGCAACTCGTTGAACTTCACAAAGCCAGACCGTTCGCGCACTTCGCCGAGGGTCACGTTGCGTTCGCGTTCGCGGATGTGCCAACGGCGATCGGGAAAGTGTCGAGACACAACGCGCGAGAATCGCTCCTGCAAAAACGCCTTCACCCGATCTTTAATCGCATACGCGAGCACGACCAGCAGTGCCGTTCGCCATACAAAACCGCTGCTGCCGGTGGCGGTCGCATCGCCTTGTGAGAGGGCGAGCACGAAGGCGAGGGCCATGGCAACACCGGCTGCGAGCGCGTAGAAGAACTGCAGCGCGAGCTTTGCCCCGTCGCGCACGTCGAGGCTCAGCCACAGCACCGAAGAGGTAAATCGCTTGAGAACGTGGCGCCGGAACTCTAGGCGTTCGATGGCGCGCTCGTTCGCGTCTGCGTAGCCAACGCCTTCGAGACTGTTGGCCTGGCGATAAACAGCTTCACTGACTGCCCCTGCTGCGACGGTGGAAGCGACAAGCTCGGGCGCGCCGCGACCGCGTAGATCGATCGCGAGCGTGCCCAGGAGCGTTTCCATCGCGCGCGACACGTCCTCGTCCACCCAGGTTACGGCGGTGCCGATAGGACTCTCATCCTTCGGCGCAATCTTCATGACCTCGCGCATGGCGGAGGTCACGGCGCCAGCGTTTCGTACAAGCTCGATTGCTGCCTCACCTGCGGCCAACGGGTTCTCGGCTTTCTCGAGCTCCTCCAAGACCGTCCGTCGCGCAGCAAGACTCGACGCGCGTACCAAGCAAGCGAATAGGCGAAGCTCGCGTAGCGTCGCGGCCTCGTTCGTGTTGTCGAGCAGCGACGCCTTCAGGCGGCTGATGGGTGCGCCAATCAGCGCGCTGAACTTCACGGACGGGACCGCAAAGCGCACGTACGATTGAAGGTCGTCGTAGATTTCACGTTTTTCATATGTCTCTTCGTAGAGACGAAGGCTCTCGGGTACGAAGAAGTACGCGTCCCACTCGAAGACTTGTTTGCCTTCGTTCGCTGCTACGCGATAATCGACCGCAAACTCGAGATGGGTGCGGTCGTGCACGCGCCACTCGGGTTCGCGTGGCATTTCGGCCATCGACAGATCAGCGACAAGGCTTCCCCAATCCGAGGGAATGTCCTCACTTGAGAGTACCGTTGCGGCGGCCGAGACATCGCCTTCGACAACGCCGATTACGTGCGGGCGAGGAGCGGACTTCTTCGCTTTGAATGCTGTGTCTTTCGCCATCGCGCCGGGTCGAGCCACACGTCCCCCAAGTGGGTATGTGACAAACGAGTGACATGAGTGTGTCCTGTCACTCGCCCGCGCGCCAGCAAAACTACGGACTTTCTGAGCGCTGGTAGGTGCCGACCAGACGACCGTACGCCAGGGTGTGCTGGGCGAGCATGAAGCGAAGGAGCGCGCCAGATGCCGTCGCGTCGACCCCAAGGCTCGGAACGTCGAGCGCATAGACAGTGAACGCGTAGCGATGCGGCGCGCCCGGGGGCGGGCAAGGGCCGCCATACGTATTGGTGCCAAAGTCGGTGCGGCCCATCACAGCGCCCGCGGGCGGACTCGCCGCAGCGTTGCGCGCGAGCGACGTCGTGGCTGCCGGCAGATCGAAGACGCTCCAATGGAAGAATCCAACGCCGGTCGGCGCATCGGGATCGTGAACGACGATCGCATAGCTTTGAGTGCCTTCGGGAGCGCCGCTCCATGCAAGCGCGGGGCTTTCATTCCCTCCGCCGCAACCCATACCGCTAAAAACATGGGTGAGCGGGATTGCGCCACCTTCGGCGAAGTCCGCCGAGCGTACCGTGAGCGACGCTGGCGCCGTGATTGGATCAGCGAGGGGGAATCCGTTCGCAACGGCGGCGTTTGGCGTCGTGTGCGCGTGGGCACAAGACTCGTGATCGTGTGCACAGCCGACGAGCGAAGCGGCGACGCAGAGCGTCAAAACTTGAAATGCGAGTGAACGGTTCATGACGTCCTCCTTCGAAGAGTAGGGCGCATCCCACCACAACTCGCGAAGCGAGACGAGAGGTTTAGCGCCCCGTCCAGTTCGGTTTCCGCTTTTCTAGGAATGCGGCGATGCCTTCGCGAGCGTCCTCGGTCGCGAGGGCCGCAATGAGCGCGTCGCGTAGGCGCGGCACGGAGTCACGCAGCGATGAGTCTACATTGTCCTGCAGGGCTGAGAGGCCCGTTCGCACGGCCGAGGGCGACAGCTCAGCGAGACTCCTTGCGATGTTGCTGACAATCGCATCTAGCTCCGAGTCAGGCACGACGCGCGTAAGCAATCCGGCCTCGCGCGCCTCGTGCGCGCTCATCTTCTCGCCCAGCAAAATCATTTCCATCATCTTGCGGCGCGGCATCACTCGCTCGAGCACGGCGGAAATCATGAATGGGAAAAAACCACGCTTGATTTCCGGCGTCGCAAAAGTTGCACTCTCGCATGCGATTGCGATGTGGCAGCTCGCGAGGAGACCCAAGCCCCCGCCCATCGCCGGACCTTGCACGCGCGCGACGGTCGGTTTCTCAATTTCGGCGAGGCGTATGAGCAGTGCGCCAAAGTCGCCTCGCATCGCGAGCGGCTTATGCGCATCGCTGCCTGTGGGCATTCCCGCCAGGTCACCGCCTGCGCAAAAAACGCTGCCTGCGCCCGTGAGCACGATCGCGCGCACATTCGCATCGCCTGCCGCTTCGTCCACGGCGACCACAAGCTCGTTGGCCATCTCGACGCCAATCACATTTTTGCGGTCGGGAAGGTTGAGTGTGATCGTCGCCACGTGGTCGGCGACGGTATAAAGAATCGTCCGAAACGCCGGCGTGCTCATGCGTCTGCGTGCTGCTCGGCCGCGACCGCAGCGTCGCGCCCTGCTGCGAATTCGTGTAGGCCAAGGATTTGCCGTGCCTCGCCGACAGTCGCTGGAGTACGTCCGATGTCGCGCGTGAGGCGAGCGGCCACCTCCACCATGGCGCCGTTGCTTGTGGCCATCTCGCCGTTGGGCAAGTAGAGATGATCCTCGAGGCCGGTGCGAATGTTGCCACCAAGCACGAGCGCCGCGGCGAGCATGCGCCAATGCCCGTGGGAGATACCGATCACTTCCCACTGCGAACCTGCGGGCATGATCCGTGTTTGCAACTGTAGCGACTCGACCAGCGGAGGGATTCCGCCGAGCACGTTCACGATGAAGGAAAACTGCATGGGCGCTTTCAGGATGCCCATATCGATCAGAGGCGCGATGCCCGCTGTATGGCCTGAGTCGAAACACTCGAGCTCGGGCTTTACGCCCGCTTCGTTCATTGCGGCGAGCAGCTTCAGCATCTTTCCGTACGGGTTCGGAAAGATCATGTCGAACACGAACTCTTTGCGCTTCTCCGAGTACTTCGAATAATTCATCGAGCCCATGTTGAGCGCGGCAATCTCGGGGCGAGATTCCTTGATGTAGGTGCACTGCTCGCTCACGTCGTCGAGGATTGTGCCCGTTGAGAAGTTCAAGATGACAGGCGAGCGTTTACGCACCTCGTCGCGAATGGCAGCGAAGACCTTGGGGCTGAAGGTTGGCGACCCGTCGTCGTTGCGGGCGTGAATGTGTACAACCGAAGCGCCGGCATCGTGCGCACGGCGGGCCTCTTCGCCGATTTCCGCCGGGGTGTAAGGGATGCCAGGCGACTGTTTTCGCGTCGCGAGCACGCCTGTTAGCGCGCAGGTTATGACGACTTTGTCGGTCAAGCTCATGGGGGCGGTCAGTATACTGTGAATAATCGCCTGGGTTTGCGAAACCAAAGCGTGTTGCTGTTATTTAGGGACACGTGTTAAGGTCAGCCCGCTGTCCCTTATGGAGGGTAGAGCTTTGAAGCTCGGTAAGATTTCTTGGTTCGTCGCCGCCGTCGCTGCGATTGTGCTTTCAACTCAAGTCGTTGCAGGAACTGCGCATGCGCAGGTTCCGGCGGCCACGCAAGTCGACACTATGGGCAAAGGCACCATTGGTCTTGGTCTTGTGGGCGCCGAGCTCGGCTTCGTCATTCCGGCCCTGGTCGGCGTAGACGAAACGTGGGCCTACGTCGTCTTCCCGACCGTCGGTGCTGCGGCGGGTGCTCTCACGGGTTTCTTCCTGATTGACCAACCGGGAACGCACCAAGAGATTGGCGTTGCGGCCCTCGCCGCAGGTATGGCTTTGGTGATTCCGGCGATGGTTCTGACCCTCTCGGAGACCGCGTACGACCCTGCAGATGATCTCGACGAGAACTCGACGATCGATGGCGCAGAAGTTCCAGCCGCCGCAGCGGAAGACTACGAAGTGGGCAGTGGCGGAAGCGACAGTGACGCTGTCGATACTGGCGATTCCATCGATCCTGGAGATTCGACCGGCAACACCGCGACCCCCGACTCAGCGACGTCTCCCCCCGCACAAGCAGCTCCCGAGGCGACGCCTGCGCCCGCTCCCTCGCCTGGTGCAAGCCGTCGTCACCGTTCGCGTCCGCTCGCGGCCGTTGGCACCGGGCTTCTTCGCGTGAACCAGCGCGGCTGGTTCGTGGGGATGCCCGCGGTCACCACGGTTGCGACTTACTCCGTCGAAGATATGCGCCGCATGGGCATGTCACCGCGCGATCAACGCGCCGAAGTGCACGTCGATCTTTTCTCCGCGACGTTCTGATAGCGCGTGTTGCGTTGTGGCCTGGTTCGCCGCCCATTAAGTAGTAATGTGGCTGCTCCAGATGGCGCAGCACGAACATACTGATGGAAGCCAGGTAGAGCTCGACCTCTACGGGCAGGCGATTCTCGACGCGGTGCGCATCGCCAACATGGGCGTCTGCATCACGATGCCTGTCGAGGGAACTGTGCGCGGTGTCCACGTGAGCGACGCGGCGCTAGCGATCGTCGGACGAACGCGCGAGGAAATGCTTTCGCGCAACATGTTCGATTTCGTTGCCCCTGAAGATCGGCAGCGCCTGGAAGAGTTGCATCGTCGTCGCCTGGCGGGCGAGCCGTGCGAACCGATTATCGAAACAGAGATCATCCGAGGGGACGGGCGTCGCGTCCCGATAGCCTACGCGGTAGCGGAACCGCCGGTTGGCACGTCGCGCGGCATCGTCGTCTTCTTCTGGGACATCTCGAGCCGTCGCGCAGAAGAAGCGCGGCTTCGTCGTGTGATCGAGTCAGCACCGGACGGAATTGTTATCTCGCGCAACGGCGTTGTGCTCGATGCAAACCCCGCCGCTGCTCGCCTGCTCGGCTACGACGACGCTCACGCGATCAAGGGCGTCTCGCTTCACGCTTTGATGTCGCCCGTCGACACGGAAGCTATGACCGAGCGCGTGGCCAAGATGCGCGAGGGCGTGCAGTTCGCTCCACGCGTCTATGAGGCGAAGCGCCGCGATGGCTCGCGCATCATTGCCGAAATCACGTCGGTACCCTACGAGCACGACGGGCAGCTCGCCGTGATGGGATTTGCGCGCGACGTAACGTACCGGGCGAAGCTCGAAGCGCAGCTCGTCCAAAGTGAGCGATTGGTGGCGCTTGGGACTCTCGCCGCTGGCGTCGCACACGAGATTAACAATCCGCTCGCCGTTATGTCGCTCTCTCTTGAGGACCTTGCGAATCGGTTGTCTCCAGCGCTTGAGCGCGTGGATCAGGGAGAGCGCAAGAGCATCGCCGCAGCGATCGATGAGCTGCGCGCCGGTGTCGATCGGGTCGCGGGCATTATTCGTGAGTTGCGTGCGTTTTCGCGCACCGATACCGCGCCGCCCGGTCCTACCAATGTTTTGGAGTCGTTGGCCGCCGCAGAGCGCATGACCACACACCAACTGCGTCATCACACGCGCGTGTGCACGGACTACGGCGTTGTGCCCTTGGCGATGGGGCACGCTCAGCGACTTGAGCAAGTATTCGTGAACTTGTTGATCAACGCAGCTCAAGCGTTGCCCGAGGGACGAGCGGAGAACCGAATTGACATACGTGCGTACGTAGCCGCAGACGGCCGCGTAGCCGTCGAGATCAAAGACAACGGATCGGGGATGGACGACGCGGTTTTGCCCAGAGTGTTTGACCCGTTCTTCACAACCAAGTCGAGCTCTGGCGGCACGGGGCTGGGCCTTTCCATTAGTCACGGCATTGTGAAGCAGCTTAGCGGGGAAATCGTCTTGGAAAGCCAAGTCGGCGTGGGCACGACGGCGCGCGTGCTTCTAAATGCAGTGGCGGCGCGCTCCTTTGCTACGCCGAGTTCGGTTTCGTCGCCGCGGGCGACGCGCGCTCGATCCCAGGTGCTTATCGTCGACGACGAGCCATCGCTTTTGACCACTCTGCGAATGCTCATCGCGGACGACCATGACGTGACCACGGCCAACAGCGGCGAGGCCGCATGTGCCATCCTTCTGTCGGGACGATCGTTTGACGTCGTGCTTTGCGACATGATGATGCCGGGGGTTACTGGGATGGATGTGTACGCGCGTGTAGCCCACGTCATGCCCGAACTCTTGCCTCGCTTCGTATTCATGACGGGCGGCGCGTGCACGGAGCGGGCAGCGGGTTTTCTCGCGCAAAACGCCAGCAAGGTTCTTGAGAAGCCTTTTACGGTCGCTACGGTGCGCCGCGTCATCTTTGAGTTAACTCACGACCAAAGCAGCTACGCGGGCCCATCGGCGTGAGCGGGCGCGGGGGCGATCAGCGCGACTCCGATAGTTTCCGTAGAAGTTCGCTACACAAATCGATATAGATCTGTCCGGGGGAGCCGCGGCGCTGAATCGGGGGCGGCCTTCACACGTCAGACGCAGTCGTTTTCTCTCAACCTGAATGGAGCTAGCCGTGAACATTTTTAGCCTTCGTAAATCAGCATCTTTGGTGCTTGGTGGCGCTCTCGTAGTTTCTCTCGCAGTTCCGGCTAGCGCGCAGAGCGGTGGCTTGAACACGAACGGAACGCCGAACTTCGGCGTGCGCAACGTGACCCCAGGCTTCACGCCGGATCCCATGAACGTGAACGTCACGTCGGGCGGCAGCATCGACGCCAGCGGCGCGAACCTCGCACCAGGCTGCACGGGTTGGGTCACGAGCCAGCCGGACTTCCGCATCAACCTCACTGCGGCGGACGACTTCCTTCGCATCTACGCGACGGGCGGCGGCGACACCACACTCATCATCAACCGTGCGAACGGCTCATGGGCGTGCAATGACGACTCGTACGGCGGAACGAACCCGAGCGTCGACCTTCGCAATGAAGGCGCCGGCCAGATCGACGTGTGGGTTGGCAGCTACCAGAATGGTCAGCAGGTCCGCGCGGTCCTTCACGTGACCGAGCTCGAGAGCAACCACCCGTAACACGGTTCGTTCGTCTCGATAGAGTGGCCCCGGTGAGCATTGCCCGCCGGGGTTTTTCTTTAAGCATGCACGCTACGCTTCGTGTGAACGGCGTTTCACATTGTCTGCTGCCATTTGTTCACGCTCGCGCTGCGCCGCGAGGCGACGCCAGAGAGATCTTCCGTGATTTCGCTCTGAGTATCTGGAATCCTAGCCCCGCAAGCGCGTGGCATATCGCTTGCTCCACCCTCGATACATGACTTCACGTAGCTACGCTCGCCTTTTCCTTGTGGTCATCTCGCTCGCAAGTGCGAGCGCCGGATGCGTTGTCGTGCCGGTGATCTCGCCGCCGGCGCGCATCGCGCAAAGCGGGGGCTTCGCCGCGGGGCGACTGGCTCCTACGAGAGCAAGTGCTGTGGAGCAAAGTGTGGCGCCGGTGGTGACAACGCGCCTTGGTCTCCATCCTCTTCAGGCATTTCCGAGTCTATTCACACGCCGTTTTGATCTCGGTGCGGGCTATCTCTTCGAGGTGATGCCCGAACCAGGCCTTTCATCGTTCTGGAAACACGGTCCCTATCTCGAGTTCACATACAACCTGTGGATGGCGCAGATCTCCGATAACTGGTTTGTGCGCACCTCGACGGCGGTGCATAGCGACATACTCTTTGCGAATGGGCTTGGAACGACCGTCGGGTTTGGCGGTGGTGCGGCGCTGAACATCGAGCTCGTTTCGTTCGCGGGCGGCGTCGTCGCCGCGGCAGGCGTCGATAGCAGCGGCGCAGCCGGCTTTCTTGGCGCGGGCACAGGGGAGTGGGGATTTGGCTTGAGCGCAGGCGTAGACTATCGGTCAATTGATGGCGCGCAGTACGGCGTCTTTCAGCTTGGCTTCACGATCCGACTACCTGCGGCGGCCGGTGTTGTTCTCTACACTTCGTGGGGTGAAAGCGGTCGCAGCAGTGGTTCCGGTGGCCAGCGCACACGCCGCGGCGGCAGCGTACGCGACGTAGTTCGCGGCGCGGATCAGCCCGCGCAAGGTTCTCGCCCCGCCGTCGAAGTTCGCGGAACGAACTAACTTTGTGCGTCGATCCAGTTCGCGAAATCGGCGGCGGCTTTCACGAATCCGCCGCGATCGGTCGACGCGACTTCGGTCGGTCCGTGGATGACATGAATGGTTGCATCGAGTTCTACAGCACCGGCGTACGGTCCCTCAGCTTCTGCGCGTGCGTACGCGACGCGCGCCGCCGCGACCGCGCCTTCCGCCGTTTCGTTGCACGTATCGACGAGAGCATCGGCGCTGAGTGCCTTGCCGGTTAGTGCCATCAGGGTTTCGTCGAAGCTCGCTTGATTGCCGGGAGACCAATATGCGCGCGCCAAATCTGGGCCGATACGCGGGTTGTCGGTCAGCCGCCCATCGCGCGCGAGAAAGAAGGCGCGCGTTTGCTGCACCGCCATCTCGGCGAGAACGTAGCCGTGATAGTACGCGCTCGACTCGCCAGCCAGGAGATGCGGAATCGCGAGAACAGGGCGCAGGCCGGAGGATAGCCCCTGCATGCGCTGTTCAATCGTGCGTAGCGTTTGCAGCACGCGCTCTTTGGTGAGCTCGTCGTCGCGCAATTCGTAAATTGCCTTCTCGGCGAAGGGCACTGTGACCATCGCACGCATCTCCCAAGCGCGAAACGGCTGGTGCTCGCGAATCGACCGCTCCACGAGTTCGAGCGGCATCGCGTTTCCGTCTTTGTCGCGCGCGTACTTGGCCCTCCAGTCCGCGTCGCCCAAAAGCGAATCCATGAACATCGATTGAGTTTCGGCGTAGGCGACACTTGTCGGCGCGAACTCCTGGCTAAAGCAGGGGGCATCGGAAAGAATGTTGCTGAAATGCGCGGCGTGCCCGCCTTCGTGAAAGAGAGTTTCCGCTGCGCGAAGACCGCTGCCCACGGCACCCGGAATAGCGTTCGCGGTGAAGTTGATGCGCGCAGGCTTCCATTGACCTTCGTCGAAGAACGCCGGTCCGGGCCCGTGCATGAAGCCGTTTTCATACTTCCCGCGGCGGTCGACGAGATCGAGCGTGAGCGTTGCGCCACGATACGAGACGCCGAGCGCAGCGAACGAGGTGCCCCAACGACGCAACGCATCCGCGAATGCGAAGTATGGATCGAGCGCGCGCGAAAGATCTCCCGATCGCAGGTAGACGAAGTTCCACGGTTCGAGCGCGCTGCTGCCTCGTTCGTTGGCGAACGCGGCCAGGGCCGTCCGCGTGCCCGCTTCCGTGCGCGCGACGAACGCTGAGAGCACCTCAAAGAGATGCGCTTTGCTCATACGCTCCACAACTTGCACCCGGTAGTCGTAGTAATCCTCATAGCCGAGCAAACGCCCAAGCTCATTGCGCAGCTTCACGATTTCAATAAACCCGTTGTCGAGAACGAACCTCTCGATGGAGAGTAGGCCCTCGTATGCGGCTTTCCGGCGCGCTTCGTCAGGATCCGTGCGCAGGATAAGGCCAAGCTTAACACTCGAGGCCTCGACGAACTCGTTGCTACTCGATTCGACATAGCCAAGCTTCATTGTGCCGCGCTTGTGCGCCAGCTCTTGTTCTTTCTCGACGATGCGCTCGCTCAGGGCGCGACCGCGCGGGTCTTCGACCACATGCGCCGCGAACATGGAAAGCCACCCGCCAAGGATTCTGCGTTCACGCTCGTCACCTTCCGCGCTTTTCTCCAGTGCGCGAAGGGATGCGAGACGTTCGGGCGATTGCAAAAAACGGTTGAGCGCAATCTCCGCTTCGCCAAGGGCGCGTTGCGTCGCTTGGGAGTCGCGCCCGAGCCCCATCTTCGCTTCCCAAAAAAGGTCTTCCTTGCGCGTGTGTAGCGCCAAGTATTCGGTCGTAAGGTTCTGCAGCGTGGACGATAGGGTGCTCATGGCACCGTCATCCTACTCAAAGCGAGACGCTAGTGCGAGACGCACGACCGGACGAAGATCGCGGTTGCGGGTTGCACCGCGTGTTGCTCGACCACGACGAGCGTATTTCCTCGCTCGGCCAAGGTGCGTGGCCCAACAACATTGCCGGCGTGTCGAACGCTTTGCCTAAACACGAACGTTCCTGTGTCGTCGAAGACTGACACGTCCGTGTGCGAGGCCGAGCCACGCCAGGCGACTAGCGTTTGTCCCGCCCCCGCAATGGACAGTGCCCCCAAGCTTGCTTCCGAACCCACTGCGGTCACTGTTTCCCAGGTGAGCGCAGTTCCGACATCCGCGAAGCGTGCGAAGACGGGGTAGTCTGC
This sequence comes from Sandaracinaceae bacterium, assembly GCA_016712745.1. Lineage (GTDB taxonomy): Bacteria > Myxococcota_A > Polyangia > Polyangiales > JADJQN01 > JADJQN01. Next base: position 1,057,394 of record JADJQN010000001.1, on the reverse strand, counting down.
CGACGGGCTAGGACCCTCCTCGTAAGCGATGACCAGATGACCGGTGAGTGAGGCGAGCGGCCCTTCAGCGAATCGAAGCGACGCATCGGGTGCATCGATCGAGCTCGCTATCACGCCCAGCGCGTCGACCAGGTGAACGTGGTTGCCGTTGTCGGTGACTGCGAAACCGTCCGCGTGGGACGTAATGCCGATGCCGTTCGGCGAAAGCGCTTCGCTCTCGAGAGGAATGCTGGTTTGCGTCGATGCGTCTTCGCCATCAGCAATACGAACGAGCGAGCGCGAATACGCCTCGCCGTTGGTGACGTCATAGACGAGGCCCCAGACTTCGCCGTTGTGCGTGAGTTCGATGTTCGTGACCGCGCCAGCTACCGAGATCGAGTGTTCCGCTGAGATCATGGCGAGGCCACTTGCGTCGGGCGTCAGCGTGACGAAGTAGATTTCGTCTGCGAGTTCACCGACGGTCACGAGCAAGACCGCTCCGCTCGAGTTCGCCACTGCCCTTAGCATGCTCGCTGGACCTCGGAAGAGGGACATGGGCGCGCTCAAGTTTCCGAAGCGGTCCATGCGTCGGCCCAAGATAGGATTGCTTCCGGTCGTGATCATGAACTCGGGGGTCCACGGAACGACGACAGTATTGGCGCTGCCGTCCGAGAGCTCGACAACGTCCGTCGCGTAGTCTGCGTTTTCGTCGCGCTCGCCGTCGCAATCATTGTCGACGCCGTCGCACAGCTCGGTCGCGCCGGTGTAAATGAACGCGTCGCCGTCGTTGCAGTCGTCGCCGCACGGGGCGGGAGAGTGTCCGTCGCGGTCGCGATCGATCGCGCTCGAAATCTGGATGCAGGAACCGGCAATGCAGCGCACGTCGGCGCATATCTCGTGAGGGCATTCGTCGTCCGCGCTGCAGAAGCCAGCGTCAACGCGCGGGAGAGGCGTTGGCACCTCGGCCGTGCAGGAGCAGCCGTCGAAGCTGCCCGGCGCGCTTGCGAGGAGCAAGACGGCGAGAGGTAAGATCGCGATTCGCCCCAAACGCATGGACGAATCATACACGAAGAATTCGAACGCGCCCGCGCGATTCCGGCCTGCGCCTAGGGATTGAGCGAGGTGACCTGGGTCGGCGTGTTAATGTCGGTGTTGGGCGAAACGCCTAGCTGGTAGTCGACGTTGTAGCCCCAGCACCAAACCGACTCATCGCCGCGAATGGCGCATGCGTGCGCGCCGCCCACGGTGATCGCGGTGGCGTCGTCGATCGTTGCGACGGAGACTGGTACGCGACTGCAGTCGTTGGAGTCGACGCTGCACACCGAGTGCGTCGTTGCGCCGTCTCCGAGTGTCCCTCGCTGGTTTGCGCCCCAGCAGTAGATAGCGCCGCTGTCGTTGAGCGCGCACGTATTGTTGTCGCCCGCGGCGATCGCGCTCACGTTGCTCAGGGCATCTACTTGGACGGGCGTAAGCTCATCGGCTTCTTCGCCTGAGCCGAGCGCGCCGTACGAGTTGCCGCCCCAGCACCACACCGTGTGGTCAGCGCGCAGTGCGCATGTGTGGGATGCACCGGTGGCCACTTGAGTCGCGTCGTCGATTAGCGCGACTTGCACGGGGGTAAGCGCACAGTCGTACTGGCGCGCACCTGCTCCGCATGTCCCGTGGGTTATGCCATCGCCCAGCTGCCCGGATTGGTTGCTACCCCAGCACGAAATGTGTCCGTCGCTAAGCAGGGCGCACGCGTGGCTCGATCCAACGTCGAGTTGCGTTGCGCCAGTCACGCCATTGGCAACACGCGAGGTGCGCTGCACGTTCGTGCCGTCGCCAAGCTCGCCGCCGTCGTTGTAGCCGACGCACTCGACCGCGCCGCTAGCGACAATCATGCAGGCGAAGCTGCTCGTGTTGGCGACTTGCACCGCGCCGGAAAGGCTCGGGTAGCTGACCGGGGAAGCGTTCTGAGTCGGCATGCCGGTGGCGGGGACGAACGAAACGCCCCAGCACTGCCAGCTTCCATCGGCATGACGCGCGCAGCTATTGGTGCTGCGATGAACCGCGATGTCCGTGGCGTCGGTGAAGCCAACGGGCTGAACGGGATTCACGCTGCAGTCGGTGACGATTCCTTCATGCACGGGCGGACACGTCATGTGACGACCACTGTTGTCGCCGAGCTCACTCCAGAGGTTGTTGCCCCAGCACAGCACTTGGCCGTTCTCGCGACGTGCGCAGGTGTGCCAGAAGCCGGCCTCAACCTGCGCGATGCCGCAACCGCTTGTGCAACTCGGGCCAGCGTCGTTCCCGGCGTCGGGAGCGCCGCTATCGCGCGATCCGCCGTCGGCGCGCCCCATGTCGATGGACGATGCGTCCACACCCGCGTCGTTAACCGACATTTCGGGTGTCGTTGAGCAGCCCGCCAACACCAACGCACTCACACACGCGATTCGAAGCATCTTTTGCATGGATCCCCTCGGCTCAAGGCGCGGACCTTACAAGACGTTACCTCGACGGACAACCCGACGGCGCTCGACGACGGAGGCTTGATAGGATACCAATGCGCGAGTTTTCGGGGGCCAGCGCGTGCAGACGAGGGGACGTCACCTGATTTTGGATTTTTGGGGCTGCCAGGCGGCAGCGCTCAACGACGCTGTACGCCTAGAAGCCGTGCTTCGGGAATGCGCGTTGGCGACCGGCGCTTCCGTCGTTGGCGCCATGATGCATGCGTTCGCACCGCAAGGCGTCACGGGCGTGCTCCTCCTCGAGGAGTCGCACGTGTCGATTCACACGTGGCCCGAACGCGGTTATGCGGCGGTTGATTTCTACACGTGCGGGAGTGGCGATCCTGAAAAGTCGAAAGCAATTCTGACCAAGGCGCTCTCGGCAACGTCGTGCGAAGTGCGTTTGCTCGCCCGCGGGATTGCACCCGTCGTTTCCCCTGTGGCCCATTCGCAATGATGGGGGTGCGCTCGGCGCCGTGTCCGAATTGCAGCGCGCCGATTTCTTTCGGTCTCGCGAGCTCGCCAGCGTTGGTGTGCGAATACTGTCACTTCGTCGTTATTCGAAACGATCAGGGCTTTCGCGCGACCGGAAAAATGGCCGACCTGGTCCCGACCGCTTCACCGTTCGAAGTGAAGGACTCCATCGCAATCGATGGGCGTAGCGCAACGGTCGCTGGCCGGTCGCAGCGCGATTGGGGAATGGGACCGTGGGATGAGTTCTTTGTCGCATTCGACGATGGCACGACTGCGTGGCTCGCCGGAGCACAGGGCAATTGGTACCTAACGTCGCGCGTTGATCCGACAGGCACCACATTGCACACGTGGGAGCAAAGCGCGGTCGGCATGAGCGGGATTCGCCTCGGCTCTGATCCGCGTCCGTGGATGATCAACGAAAAGCGACAATCCACGTTGATTGCCGCAAAGGGCGAGTTCGACGCCGCACTCGCTGTCGGAGAGCTCAGCCATTACCTCGATCTATCGGCGCCCGGCGGCGGATTCGCTACCGCGGATTTCGGCGACAACATTGAAGCGGCCTCGCTCTACATCGGGCGCATTCTGCCGGGCGACGCAGTCAAGTTGGTGTCATCGGCGCTCGGGCCGCGTCCAGAACAACGTGTCGATGTTTCGCGACTGCAGTGTCCGCATTGTGGCGCGCCCATCCCTCTATTCGCGCCGTCCGAATCGCAGCGTGCGATTTGCGGCTCGTGCGGCGCCACGCTCAATACCAACCAGGGCAAGCTCGAGCTTCTAGGCATTTTGGATCGGCGCAACCTCGCGATGCCGGCCATCGCGCTCGGCAGCAAGGGCACCTTGCGCGGCACCGAGTATATCGTGATCGGCTACATGCGCCGTTACACCATCGTCGAGGGCGACCGCTACGATTGGGGCGAGTACCTGCTCTACGGGTCGGGCGGCGGCTATACCTGGCTCGTCGAAGACAACAGCGCGTTCATGCTTACGCGCACGATTCAAAACGCCGATGTGCAGCAGGGTACTTTTGGCGATGGCGTCGTTTACGAGGGAACACGCTTTCGCCGCTTCTTCGACAACCAGGCCTACGTCGACATGGTGGTCGGTGAGTTCTACTGGAAGGTTGAAATCGGCGAGACAGTGCGTGCCTGCGACTACATCGCGCCGCCGCGAGTCGTCAGTATCGAGTACAACCCGAGCGAGATCATCAGCTCGCTCAGCGAGCACCTGCCGCGGGCCGAAGTTGAAAAAGCGTTCTCCGTGAACTTGCACGGCGACGGCGTCCCCGTCGCGTCACCCAATCCCTATAAATTCGGCATCCCGGCAGCGATCTTCGGCGCGGGGCTTGTCGTGATGATCATACTCAGCGTGATTTACGGCTCGCGCTTCCCTGACACGCCGGTGTTCCGCGATATCGCGTTGAACGTCGACTCGAAGGGGACAGCGCCCTACGTTGACGGCAGCGGGGTTGCCTTCGGCGTGCCGGGTGACAGTCCAGCTGCGAACGATCCAAATCGTGCGGTCACTTACACCGATGCGTTCACCGTTCGTCGTGGCCCCACCACGATCGAGGTCACGCTGGCAACGACGTCTACGAACGTTTGGGTCGGTGCCGACTGCGCCTTGATTAACGAAGACAACGGCGAGGTGATCGAGTTTACCGTGGATACCGGCGAATACCGCGGCTACACCGGCGGCGAGAATTGGTCGGAGGGACAACGCTCGACGACGGATTACATTTCGCGCGTTCACTCCGGGCACTACAGCATTCGGTGCGTGACGGATTGGGAAACGTACGTTGGCGCCGGATCGTCGCCGCCCGCGCCGCTTCCACCGAGTGCCAGTCTGAGCGTCGTTGTGAACGGGCGCGGACCAGGCGCGTGGCTGCTGGCGTTCCTTCTATTGATACTGCCTTTCGGCATCGGGATTTATTTGCGTCTGCAGCACGAAAAGAAGCGTTGGGAAAATTCCAACGTAGTTTGAGCGAGAGGGTAGAGATATGGGCTTCGTCAAAATCTACGCAGTGATTACCGCCCTCGCCATCGGCGGCTATGCGTTCTCGCTCTTCGCAGGGTGGCAACCGTTTGGCGCGGACGGAACGCGCGACCACATGCCTGCCGGAGTGGCGGGCAATCGAAGTGCTTATCCCAGTTTTTGGGCAACCGGTTTCGGAGGCAAATAATCATGATTCAGTTGGACGCATTGGTTCGGGCCGCAGTGAGCTCCATCGTATTTGGCGTCATCGGCGTCATCTTCTTCGCAGTGGCATTCTTCATTCTGCAAAAGACGCTGCCCTTTTCGATCAAGAAGGAAATCGAAGAGGATCAGAACGTCGCGCTCGGCATTGTGATCGGTTCGATCATCATCGGCATCGCGATGATCGTGTCGGCCGCTGTGCACGGATAAGCTGTTTCCGCAGTGCTAAAGAAGCGCAAACAGCCCCTGCTGATGTTGACTGTGCTCGTCATATCGACGGCGGGCCTGGTCTACGAGCTTCTTGGCGGGGCGCTTGCGAGCCAGCGTCTTGGCGATTCGATTACGCAGTTCTCGACGACGATTGGCGTCTACCTCTTCTCGATGGGTATTGGCGCATGGCTGTCGGGTTATGTCACAGCGCGCGTCGCCGAAACCTTCGTCCACGTCGAGCTTGCGACCGCCATCGTAGGCGGCTTCGAGGCGCCGATCCTTTGGTTAGCTGCGGGGCATGCATCGTCGTATCGCGCGGTGCTCTATGCGCTGCTTGGCTTGATCGGCACTCTCGTTGGCCTCGAAATCCCGCTCGTGATGCGCATCGTGAAGGATGAGCTGAAGTTCGAAACGCTCGTCTCGCGCGTACTAACCTTCGACTATATCGGGGCTCTCGTGGGCTCGCTTGCGTTCGCGTTGGTGCTTGTGCCGTGGCTCGGCATGCTGCGCACCTCTCTGTTCTTTGGACTATTGAACATCGCAGTTGCGTTGCTCTCGACGTTTATTCTGGCCGATCTCATACGTCGGGGAACGCTAATCCGCTTGCGGGTCGCCTCTGTTGTGATCGCGATGGCGCTGGTGGTCGTCTTCATCTACGCGCGTCGCATCGAGGTGCTCGGCGAGGAAGAAACCTACGGCGCTCAGATCGCCTATGCAGAGCAATCGCCGTATCAGCGTATCGTGTTGACTGCAAGCAAGGGCGGCGTTCAGCTCCTGCTCAACGGCAACCTTCAGTTCAATTCGATCGACGAGTATCGGTACCACGAAGCACTCGTGCATCCTGCGATGGCGCTTGCCGCCGAGCACAAGCACATCTTAATTCTTGGCGGCGGTGATGGTCTGGCGTTGCGCGAGGTGTTTCGTTACCGCGACGTTGAGGACGTGACGCTGGTGGATTTGGATCACGGCGTCACGGACATGGCCAAGCGTGTTTCGCTTTTGCGACGCTTGAACCACGACTCAATGCTCGATCCGAGAGTCACCATCGTGAATGACGATGCGATGGTCTGGCTTGCAGACGCGCGCGGTCGAACCTTCGACGTGGTTATTGTGGACTTCCCGGATCCCAATAATTTTTCACTCGGCAAGCTCTATACAACGCGCTTTTATCGTATTTTGCGCGAAGTCATGCGCGACGACACCGCGCTCGTCGTTCAAAGCACTTCGCCGCTTTTCGCCCGGCGTAGCTTCTGGTGCATCGAGCGCACGATGGCAGAAGCTGGCTTCGCTACGCGTGCCTACCACACGCTTGTGCCGTCGTTCGGCGAGTGGGGCTATGTGCTGGCGCGACGCGTCCCATTCGATGTACCAACGCGCTTGGACGTGCAGCGTCTGCGCTTTCTCAACGACGCGATTCTGCCAACGCTTTTCGTTTTTGGCGCGGACACCGGCCCCGTCGAGGTCGAAACAAATCACATGAACTCGCAGGCGCTCGTTCGCTACTACGACGCGGAGTGGAGTGAGTACGAATGAGCCTGTCGCGCCGTGAGTGGCTGGCCTCCATGCTCGGCGCGCCGCTGGTTGCGACTTTGGCCGCTACGGGCTGCGATGCGCCGGTTACGCGACGACGCGAGCTTGCGGGTGCGCTTCGCGGCCCCTCCATGGAGCACGGACACCTGCTGCGCAATGCCGCGACGACGTCGGCAGAGGCGCAGAGCGCGGCGTCCGGTCCTTTGCACGACGTGCTCGTATTGGGCGGGGGGCCGTCGGGCTTGAGCGCTGCGTGGGAACTGTTGCGTCGGGGAGTCCGCGATGTGCGCGTGCTCGAGTTGGAGCGAGAGGCGGGGGGCACGTCGGCGTTCGGCACAAGCGCGGTTACGAATTATCCTTGGGGCGCGCACTACCTGCCGTCTCCCTTTCGTGAGAACGCGGACCTGATTGCGCTGCTCCGGGAGATGGGCGTTGTAACGGGCCTAAGCTCGGACGGAGATCCGGTAGTCGACGAGGCATGCCTTGTTCGCGAGCCCGATGAGCGTCATTTCTATCGCGGCTTTTGGTATGCGGGTCTCTATCCGTACGCGGGCGCGTCGCCTGAAGACATAGCGCAGCTCGAGCGATTCAAGCGCCGAATGGGCGAGTTTGCGGCGCTGCGCGACGCTCGCGGCCGCCGCGCGTTTGCCGTGCCCGTCGATGAGAGCAGCGACGATAGCGAGACAACGCAACTTGACCGTATGAGCGCCGACGCCTGGCTTCGCAGGGAGAGTTTCACGTCGCCGCGCCTGCGCTGGCTGTGCGAATACGCGTGTCGCGATGATTTCGGAATGGGTCTTATGACCACGAGCGCGTGGGCGCTTGTCCATTACTACGCAGCGCGTATGCGTGATGCAACAAGCGAGGCGCAGGATTTGATCACATGGCCCGAGGGCAACGGCGCCATCGTCAAGCATCTGACTCGCGCGGTCGGCGATCGAATCGCAAGCTCCTTCTGATCGCAGATGTGACAGAGCGCGACGGCGTTGTGCACGTCACATGCGTGGACACCCGCAATAACGAGCGCGTGGTTCATCGCGCGCGCCGCGCAATCGTCGCGATGCCGCAGTTCATCGCCAAGCGTGTCGTGGCGTCGTTGCGCAATGCGCCGCAGCTGGCCGATGGCTTCGACCACGGCGCATGGATGGTCGCTAATCTGCATCTTTCGGATCGGCCACGCAGCCGAGGTTTCGCTTTCGCATGGGACAACGTGATCTACGACAGCCCATCACTTGGTTACGTTAGCGCGACACATCAGCGAGGACGAGAGTTCGGTCCTACCGTATAGAGTTACTACTTGCCCTTCACCGAGGCCGATGCGCGGGAAGGGCGCCGGCGTTTGCTCGGGCACAATCTGCACGATTGGCAGGAGGCGGTGCTGACCGACCTGCGCCGCGCGCATCAGGGGCTCGACGACTTCGTCGAGCGCATCGACGTGTGGCGGTGGGGCCACGGGATGGTGCAGCCCCGTGTTGGTGCGTTGTGGAGCGGTGCGCGCCAGCGGGCGCAAGCCCCGCGGGGGGCCGTTCACTTCGCACATTCCGATCTGTCGGGCATCGCGCTCTTCGAGAACGCATTTCAGCAAGGGCTGCGGGCGGCGCGCGAGGTGGTGGACGCGTTGCGAGTGATGGCGTGACGGGCGGCCCCGCATGTAGCGTGCGCGCGTCGTTCGGATCTTCAGAGCAGCGCGAATGGCTCTTCGGCCGCCGCTCCGACCTGCTCGCTTTTGGTGGAAGCACCGCACTTGCGTTCGCGTTGCTCGCGGCTGGCTACGCGCTGGGACTTTTGCACCACGACACTCCAGCGTGGGTGTGGTTGCTCTGCGTGGTCGCAGTGGATGTGGCACACGTTTGGTCGACGATATTTCGCGTCTATCTGGACAAGACGGAAATCAGACGTCGCGTCGTGCTCTACGTAGGTGCACCCGTGCTCGCATATCTCGTGGGGCTGCTCGCGTACGGATTTTCGGCCCTGTTGTTTTGGCGCGTGGTTGCCTATACGGCAGTGTTTCATTTTGTGCGCCAACAAGTCGGCTGGATGCGCCTCTATCATCGTCGCGATCCGAGCATTAGTTCTTACGAGCGCCTGCTTGATCTCGGCGCGGCCTACATCGCGATGCTTTATCCGCTCATCGTCTGGCATGCACGCTTGCCGCGACGATTCGCGTGGATGCTTGAGGGGGACTTCATCACGGGTCTCGCGCCGGACGTCGTCAACATTGTGCGTCCGCTCTACGTGGCAACGCTGCTGGTGTGGTGCGTTCGATTTGCGATGCACGCGCGTAGCACGGGCCGGCCGGCGTGGGGACGTTTGCTCTTGCTGAGCACCACAGCGCTGACGTGGTACGTAGGCATCGTCTTGTTCGACTCCGACTTTGCGTTCACGGTGATGAACGTCTTGGTGCATGGGATCCCGTATTTCTTTCTCACGTTCCGTTATGGGGATCGGCGCGCGGCGCAGCTTGGCGAAGGAGCGCTGGTACGGCTTGCGCGCATCGGATGGCCGGCTTTTCTGGTGACGGTGCTTGCACTCGCGTTTGTGGAAGAAACTCTCTGGGATCGTTACGTGTGGCACGATCATCCGAACATCTTCGGTCACGCACCGCTGGTTGGCGAAACTGCGCTGGCATTTCTGGTGCCGCTCTTGGCCATGCCGCAACTCACCCACTACTTTCTCGACGCTTTCATTTGGCGTCGCGAAGGAAACGAGTGACTACGTGCCGAGCGTGCCGGCGCGGTAGTCAGCGAATGCCTGCTCAATCTCGGCTTCGCTGTTCATCACGAAGGGGCCACGCTGCACAATCGGTTCGTGAATCGGACGCGCCGCCGCAAAGAGAACTCCGGCTGCCTGCGTGAGCGCTCGCATCCGCACGCGATTGCCGGCGCTGAGCACGGCGAGAGTGCCCTCTGGCACATGCGTTGAGTGACCATCTCGGCCAATCTCGACGCTTCCGCGATGCACAAACGCAAATGCGGCATTCTCGCGAGCGACATCGAGGGTGAACGGAGTGTCGTCTTCAAGTGCGAGCGTGAGCAACGTTGGTTGGGTAGGGCGCTCGCGGACGGGACCGTCGAGTCCGCTCACGTGACCGGCAATCACGCGAACGTGGCTTCCTGCCTGCGAAAGCGATGCTTCTCGAATCACCGTCGGCGAGAGGTCGTGATAATACGGGGCGCACATTTTCTCGCGCGCCGGGAGATTCACCCAGAGCTGAAAGCCCGAGAATAGTCCCTCACGCTGTGCCGGCATCTCGGAATGCACGATGCCGCGACCGGCTGTCATCCATTGCGCACCGCCTCCCGTGATGATGCCGTGATTGCCGCGGCTATCGCGATGCTCAATGTTGCCATCGAGCATGATGGTGACAGTTTCAAATCCGCGATGTGGATGCTGCGGAAACCCAGCCGCGTAATCGCGCGGCTCATCGGAGTGAATGCGATCGAGAAGAATGAAAGGGTCAAGGTTGCGCAGCATCGGCTGACCGATCACGCGCGAGAGCCGAACGCCCGCGCCATCAGCACTCGGCAAGCCCGGAACTAACTGCGCAACCCTTCGCTGCGAGACGTTCACTTGCGCAGGCGCGCGACTCGGCTTGCAGCCAAGCAGCGCAGCACCCGCTACCACGCCCGTCGAAATCAAGAAATCCCGTCGCGTCGAGCTCACCCCCCGATTGTGATCGAAACCCCACAACAATCAACACGGTCCTCCCCGTCAAGGCAGGGCTAACCGCCAAGGCGCCAGTAACGCCAGTACGAGCGAAACATGTGCGCACAAAACCAGAAATTCCTAGATTCGGAATTTGAGGTTTGGGCGAGTTCGAATTTGCTGGCGTCACTGGCGTGTTGGCGGTTCAAAACCTCCGCCGCGTTAGGCGCACGTGTCAGCGACGATGAAGGCGCTTGGCGGATCGTTGCCGCAGCCGGAGGTGTCGTCGGTGAACCATCCGGTGCCACCTGCGCCGGTGCGTGTTTCGCACACGGGCGTGCTTGATGCGCAGGAGGTCCAGCAGATCAAATCGCCCGTGTCCACCCAGTACCAGCCTTCACTGCGCGTTCCGATGTTCTGACACTCGGGGCGGTGCGCGGGCATTTCGCAGAACGACCGCGAGGTTAGCGAACACGTATACGCTCCAGAGAATGGGTCGCTTGTGTCGCAATACGCGTCGGGCCCCTCGCAGTATGCGCTGATAGCCGCGGAGCAGTTGTTACCAATGCTGCGCGAGTAGCACGCCCCGTCGATCACGCAGCCTGCGCTTGCATCGAAGTTTTCCAGTGGCCCGCACTCGCATGCTCCCGTCCCGGACACGCCACCGCGAAGGCCGCAGAATGAGTGTTCTGAATCCGTCGTGTGCCAGGTTCCACCGCTGCTCGTACACAAGTTGTCTGCGTACTCCCGATCGCTTTCATCGCTGGCGCGGGCGCGACAGTCTGCTCCATAAACACAGGTGTGAGTCGTTGAGCTCGCCGTGCCTCCGTGCCCGCAGAAGCAGAACTCTTCAATGGACGGAGCCGGTTCCAACTCGGCCGCCAGATCCTCACCGCATTCGTAGAAGTGCCGCGCCGTGTCGCGCGGCTGGCGCCACTCGCCGCCACTTGCCTCGCACAACTGGGTTCGTGTGCAGGAAAGGGCCGCGACGCAGCCGCTCGCCGCGTCGAAAGTCTCTCCGGGCGCGCACTGACATCCCGCGACGCCGGCGCAAGGGACGGATCCCCCAACGTCATTGATTCGCGCTCCGCATTCGTACGGGCATCCCTGCGCAGGGTTCCAGGTTCCTCCCGTCAGGCCGCAGAGTGCAGGCGCACACTGCGCGTGCGCGTTCATGCACTCTTGGGGGCTCGAGGAACCGCTCCCACAGTCAGCACCGACGCACGTAATTGGGCACACGGCGACGCACCGGCTCCCGTCCCAAAGGTAGGTTGGGAACATGTCATCCGTGCACGCGTTCGAGCACACATGGAATGCCTGGGCAGCACAGCCGGGGGGCACTGGTGTCGCGGCGTCGGCACCCGCGTCGCTTATGCTAACTACGGGTGGGCCACCGTCTGCACCTGCGTCGCTTGTGCTGAGCACTTCGAAAGACTGAGCGCACGATGTGCCGACGAGCATTACGGTGACGGCAGCAATGTTTGCGAATGTTTTGTTAAGCATAGCCCTTGGGACCGCATAGCACGGGAAACGGCTCACGCGATTCGCCATCCGCATGCGGGCATCCGTGCTAGTTTGCGCCATGCTTCTTGCGCGTACTCGACGCACTCTCAACGAGCGACGCATGGTTGCGCCGGGCGACGTCGTGCTTGTTGCGTGTTCGGGCGGTCCGGACTCGGTTGCGATGCTCGACGTCCTATCGCGTCTCTCTCGCGAGATGCAGTTTACAATTCATGTCGCGTCCGTCGACCACGGCTTGCGCGCTGACGCCGATCTGGATGTGGCGTGCGCTCGTGCGCATGCGTCGAATATCGGCGCGCCGTTTCACTCGCTCACGGTCAAAGTGCCTGAGCAGGCATCGATTCAAGACGCGGCGCGTGAAGTGCGCTACCAAGCGTTGCTCAGAAAAGCGCAGGAAATCGGCTCGCGCCGGGTTGCCGTCGGCCACACCATGGACGACCAAGCGGAGACGGTGCTCGCGCGAATCTTGCGCGGTGCTGGCATCGAAGGCTTGGCCGGTATCGCGCCGGTGCGCCGCGATGGGGTAGTGCGCCCGTTCATTGACTGCGCGCGTCGTGATGTGCACGCGTACGTGCAGGAACGCAGCCTTGTGGTCCGGAACGACCCGAGCAATGTGGATTCACGCTTTCTGCGAGCGCGGGTGCGGTCGGACCTTCTGCCGCGACTTTCCCTCGAAGATCCTGCGGTCGTCCGCCACCTCGCGGCGTTGGCCGACGACGCCCGTTCGGCCGCATCCGTGCTTCGCTCCCGAGCGCGCCGCGTTTTGCGCAAGGCGTCACGCGGTGAGGGCACCCTTTCAATCGAAGGGTTAGAAAGAGTTCCGCCGGCGGTTCTTCGGGCTGTCCTGCGCGAGCTCGTGCGTGCAACGACCGGCGCTACGCCCGGCCGTGCCCAAACTGAGGCGCTCGTGCACATGCTCGCGATCGATCGTGGGTCGGTTCTCCTGCCGCACCAATGGGTCGGCGAGATTTCGCCAGATCGCCAGCTTTTCCGGGTGATCCGTAGCGACTCTCGTCACACGCGGAGCGACCGAAGCCAAGAGACCAGTACCGCGGTCGACACACTTCTTGACCAATAGGCCCCCTGATCACCCCTGACGGTTTGGACCTTTCAACCCCATGGTTAGGCTAGGTCTGAAACAAACGGACGCGCTGCGCGTCGTATGAAAATCGAAGTGCATTTGGAAGGCCCCACGCGTTGAATGAAATGACCCCGTGTGCTACTCAGAACCATCACGATCTCCAAGGGTTTGGGCTCCTTGAGGTTGTGCTCGATATCGGTGAGCCGTTATCCGATTCGAGGGGCAAAATTCCTTTGGTTGTTTCGGCTGGGATGAGGGTGACGTGAAGCAAAGTCATAAAACAGCGCTCCTTTGGGTGCTCTTGATCATGATGTTTGGCGCGATCTACACGCTCGTCGCGAACGACGAGCAGCCACGCACGGTTCCGTTCAGCGATTTCGTTGCGGACGTTCGCGAGGGCCACGTGACACGCGTCGAAATCAAGTCGCGCGACAACGGCGGCGAGATTGCCTACTGGCAAACCACAGGCACCGGGCCGACAGCCGAGACCGTGAAGAAGCTTTCGTACGGTGTCGTGAACAACGACATCTCGAAAGAGCTTCTCGACCATCACGTGCGCGTGACCTACGTACCGGACGATCAGAACAGCTTGTGGACGAGCCTGCTCGTGACGTGGCTGCCGATGATCTTCCTCTTGGTCGTGTTCTTCTTCTTCATGCGCCAGTTGCAGGCGTCGGGGGGAAGGCGATGAGCTTCGGCAAATCGCGCGCGCGCCTTTTGAATGAGACGCAGAACAAGGTCACCTTCGCGGACGTCGCCGGCATCGATGAAGCGAAAGATGATTGCGAAGAGATCATCGCCTTTCTGAAGGACCCGAAGAAGTTCCAGCGCCTTGGCGGCCGTATCCCGAAGGGCGTTTTGCTCATGGGTGCTCCGGGCACGGGTAAGACCTTGCTTGCGCGCGCCATCGCCGGCGAAGCAGGAGTGCCGTTCTTCAGCATCTCGGGCTCTGACTTCGTCGAAATGTTTGTCGGCGTAGGAGCGAGCCGCGTTCGCGACTTGTTCGAGCAGGGCAAAAAGCACGCTCCCTGCATCATCTTCATCGATGAAATCGACGCAGTCGGCCGTCATCGCGGCGCAGGCATGGGCGGCGGACACGACGAGCGCGAGCAGACGCTCAATCAGCTTCTCGTCGAAATGGACGGCTTCGAATCGAACGAAGGCGTCATTATCATCGCTGCAACCAACCGCCCCGACGTTCTCGACCCTGCCATTCTGCGCCCCGGTCGTTTCGACCGCCGCATCATGGTTCCACGTCCGGATCTGAAGGGGCGCCTCGGCATCTTGATGGTGCACACCAAGAAGACGCCGCTCTCGCCCGATGTCGATCTTGAAGTCATCGCGCGGGGAGCTCCCGGCTTCTCAGGCGCTGACCTCGAGAACCTCGTCAACGAAGCCGCTCTGCTTGCCGCGCGTCAGGACAAAGACGCCGTCAGCATGTCCGACTTCGAGATGGCGAAGGACAAAGTCCTCATGGGCACCGAGCGTCGCTCGATGATCATGAGCGACGAAGACAAGAAGATGACCGCCTGGCACGAAGCGGGTCACACCATCGCAGGTATGCTCCTTCCAAAGCACGATCCGATTCACAAGGTTTCGATTATTCCGCGTGGACCTGCGCTGGGCGTGACCATGTCGTTGCCGAAGGAAGATCGCTTGAGCTGGTCGGGCGAGCAAGCACTCGACAAAATCTCCATGGCTCTCTCAGGACGCTGCGCTGAGGAAATCGTTTTCGGTCAGCTCACGTCGGGCGCTGCATCGGATTTCCGCATGGCCACTCAAATGGCTCGCGCCATGGTCACGGAGTGGGGCATGAGCGCGATCATCGGCCCGCTCTCGTACGCTGAAAAGGAAGACGTTTTCCTCGGCGGCTTTGGGGGTGGACGCCCGCGCGAATATTCCGAGCAGACGGCGAAGGAGATCGACGCGGAAGTCCATCGCATCATTGTCGAGCAGCACGCCCGCGCGATGAAGCTTTTGCAAGAGAACCGCAAGGGTCTCGACGCCATCGCCGAAGGTTTGATGGAGCGTGAGACGCTCGACCACGGCGAGATTGACGCACTCATGAAGGGCGAGCCTCTTCCCCCGCGTGAGCGCATCATCATTCCGACCTACGCCGAGAAGCAAAAGTCGGCGAAGGATAAGCGCAAGGGAGCCATCTTCACCCCGCGGCCTCGTGAGGTACCGTCGGGCGGCTGATCAAGCCGAAGGGAGCTTTCGTTCATGGTTCGCGGGGGGACTTCGCTCGAGCATTCGAATTCTGCATCCCGTGGCCATCAGGTGGCGATTTGGGGCGTGCTCAACGTTACGCCCGACTCCTTCAGCGACGGCGGCGAGTTTCTTTCGCGTGACAAAGCGGTGGAGCAGGGCGTTCGGATGCTGCGCAGCGGGGCGCACGTCATCGACGTGGGCGGCGAATCCTCCCGGCCCAAAGGCACAACCTACGGCGACGGCGCCGAAACTATCTCGGTTGAAGAAGAGATTCGACGAACCGCGCCGGTAATCGAGATTCTCTGCCGGGAGCATCACGCCGTCGTTTCGATCGACACTGTGAAAGCAGATGTTGCGCGCGCAGCGATTCGCGCGGGCGCGAAGATTGTGAACGACGTTTCCTGCGGAGCGTCCGCCGAGCTCTTGCAGGTGGTCGCGCAAGCCGGCGTCGAGCTCGTGCTGATGCATACGCGCGACCGTGGCCAGATCGATGAGACCACGACGCGGTACAGCGACCTCGTCGGGGACGTTGTGCGTGAGCTTGAAGTGGCAGTGGCGCGCGCGTGCGCGCGGGGCGTGCCGCTGCATAAGATTTGGATCGATCCGGGTCTGGGATTTGCCAAAACGTGGTCGCAGTCTCTTCATTTGCTGGCGCATATCGACGCATTCGTTTCCACAGGACGCCCGGTCTTGGTTGGGCCTTCACGCAAATCCTTCATCGCAGAAGCTGTGCGCCACGCGGTTGGCGAGACGCCTCAGCCCACCGACCGACTAGGGGGCACCGCTGCGGCTATCACGATGTCCGTGCTCGCCGGCGCCCACGCGGTTCGCGTTCACGACGTTGCTCCGATGCGCCAAACCGTAGAGCTTACTTTGGCAGCGATGCACGCGCGCGACCTGGGGGGCGTGTGATCGATTCCATCCTCTCCTATTTCACCGCGTTTCTTCACCGCTCACCGCTCGCCATGGCGCGCGACGTATTCGATATCTTCATCGTCGCGTTCATCGTCTATCGCGTCTTGCTTCTGCTACGCGGCACGCGTGCGATGCAGATGGGCGTCGGCCTGCTGATGATCTTGGTCATCTATGAAGTTGCGCGTTTTCTCGACCTGATGACGCTCTACGCTTTGCTCGACGGAATCGTTGCGTCGATCGTCATCATTGTAGTCGTCGTCTTTCAGAACGACATTCGCCGCGCGCTCATGCGATTCGGTCGCCGTCCGTTCTTGCGCGCCGTGCGCACCGCCGAAGAAGGCGAAGTGATCGAGGAGGTTATAAAAGCGGCGCATATGCTCGGACAGAAGCGCGTCGGCGCGTTAATCGTCTTCGAGCGCGACGCGACCCTTGATGAGTTTATCGAAGAGGGGACCACGCTCGACGCGAAAGTTTCGACCGAGCTTCTTTACAGCGTCTTCATCCCGAGCTTCGAGAATCCCATGCACGATGGTGCGGTCGTCATTCGGGATCAGCGCGTTTGGCAAGCCGGCGCGTTCCTGCCTCTGACTGCAAGTCCCAAGCTCGACAAGACGCTCGGTACGCGCCACCGCGCAGCCATCGGCATCACGGAGGAAACCGACGCAGTCGTTGTCGTCGTCTCGGAGGAGCGGGGGGCAGTGAGCCTCTGCTTCAACGGCAATATGGTTCGCAACCTCGATCCGAACAGCCTGCGCGAAGCCTTGCTGGGCCTCTTCTATCAAAAGAAGGCCGGCAAACGCCCGACGGTGCGTCCCGAAAGCACCGCCCGCGTCACAATTCCCGCGACTAGGGGTTCAGTACCGCCGCCGCCAAGTCCATCGATTCCGCCGGCGCCGCGACTCTCGGAGGATACGCTTGAGCGCATCGCTCATCCTGCGTCGCAGCTCGGCGAAAAACCTGAGGAGAGCAGCTGATGCCTCGTCAGAAACTTCTCACCCGCGTCTTTCGCGAGAACATAGGATTGAAGGCGCTTTCGCTTGTAGCGTCGCTTGCGCTCTTTGCTTCCGTGCGTGGATCGGGCGACGCGCAGCGGAGCGTGTCCGTTGAAGTCAGCACCATCCCTCCCGCGTCCTCGAGCCGCCGCATTCTGCTCACGAATATTCCTGACACGGTGCGCGTTACATTGAGCGGACGAAGCGCGCTGCTCAATCGTTTGTCGCGCGAGCCCTTGCCGCCCGTGCAACTCGACCTGCGCGATACGACGCGAAGGTTTTATTCGTTCGATGTGAACGCCTTCGCACTGCCTCCAGGCGTTTCAGCGGTTCAAGTTTCGCCGCAGTCGATTGATCTCGAGTGGGCGGACCGCGCCGAGAAGCGAGTTCCAGTCGTAGCCACTATTACGGGGCGCGTGACCGACGGCTACGAGGTGCGTAACCCCATTCGCTTCGAACCGGCGACCATCGTTGTGTCCGGGCCGGCCGCCGAGGTTCGACGCATTCAACAGGTGCAGACCGAGCCCATCCAGATCAATACTTTTGCCATTGGCTCGCACTCGTTGCCGGTGCCGATTGAGCGCGCGCGCGGGCATCTTAGCTATTCGGACGATGGGCAAGTTGTCGTGCGTTTCGACATCGTTCCCGAAACCGAAGAACGCGTTTTGCGTCACCTCCTTGTTGCGGTGGTTGGCGGTAGTGCGCACGCCGATATTCGCCCGGCTCGCGTCGACGTGGTCTTGCGCGGTCCGCGTTCGATCCTGCGTACTCTCGACCAAGATCAGATTTTGCCCACGGTCGACCTCGAGGGAATCGTCGCGGGCTCAAACGCGGCGCTGCGCCCCTTGCAGGTCCGCGGCCTCCCCGATGCCGTCGAAGTAGTTCGCACCAACCCCCCGGAAGTGCTCGTGGCCCCTTAGAGGCCCTCTAGCCCTATGCGCGCGGGTTAGGCGTCGCGTTGGGCGGCTTCGGAGATGTCGTTGGCGAGGGCTTTGATCTGTTTCGGGGTGGGGCCTTCGACCATGATGCGGAGCTTGGGCTCAGTACCGCTCCAGCGCACAAGAACGCGGCCGTTTTTGCCGAGCTTCTTTTCGGCGGCGCTTATCGCCTTCGTTGTGGTGGGCATATCGCTCAGAGGTTTGCGCGCTTTGAGCGAGATGTTGACGAGCAATTGCGGGATGCGGTTCATCGCCTCTTTGGCTAGCTCAGAGAGAGGGCGGCCTTCGCGCAGCACGATGGAAAGGAGCTGCAGCGCGGCGACCAGACCGTCGCCGGTCGTTGCGTGATCTAGGAAGATCAGGTGACCCGATTGCTCGCCGCCCAGGTTGTAGCCGCCCTTGCGCATAGCCTCGACGACGTAACGATCGCCAACGTTGCACCTCAGCATCTTCCCGCCTTCGCGGGCGAGTGCCTGCTCGAGCCCGAGGTTCGACATGACCGTCGCCACGAGAGTGCGTTTCTTCAAACGCTTCTCGCGCAACATACGAGTTGCGCAAAGAGCCATCACAACGTCCCCGTCGACTTCTTGGCCTTTGTCGTCAATCACGATCACGCGGTCGGCATCCCCATCCAGAGCGATACCAAGATCCGCGTGCTGTTTGCGTACCTCGGCCGCGGCGTGGCTAGGGTGCAGCGCGCCGCATTGTGCGTTGATGTTGCGGCCGTTGGGCTTGATGCCGATCGCCGTCACGGTCGCGCCAAGCTCCGCGAAAACCGCAGGAGCGACGCGATATGCCGCGCCGTGAGCGGCGTCGACAACAATGCGTGTCCCCTCGAGTGACAGATCCGTGGGGAAGGTGCCTTTCACAAAGGCAACGTAGCGCCCCCATGCGTCGTAGAGGCGTTCGGCGCGCCCGACGTTCACACCGGTTGGGCGTTTGCGATCGATAGTATCGCTTGCGATCAGCGCTTCAAGCTCTGCCTCTGCTTCATCCGGCAGTTTGAAACCATCGGGACCGAAAATCTTGATGCCGTTGTCCTGGAATGCGTTGTGCGACGCGCTTATCACCACGCCAACATCCGCGCGCATGCTCTGTGTGATGTGGGCGATGGCCGGCGTCGGCAACACGGACGAAAGAAGCACGCGGCCGCCCATTGCACATACGCCTGCGGAGAGTGCTGTCTCGAAAAGATAGCCGGACACGCGCGTGTCCTTGCCGATCACGATGCGCGGAGGACGACGGACTTTCTTCTTCGCTTGGTAGGTGATTGCCGCGCCAATGCGGAACGCCATCTCGGGTGTCATCACGCCCGCGTTTGCCAGCCCTCGCACACCATCGGTACCAAACAATTTCGTTCCCAGCGTCATGTTGCTCCGAAAGATAACTAAGGTTCGATCGTGAAATCTACACCCCAGCTGCCGGGGTATCGCACGGTTCCAGTGAAGACGATACTGTGCGGGAAGCGCAGTTCGAGCAGCGCGCCGGCCGGCGCATTGCCTTGGGACGAGGTAACGGTCGTGTTCGAGGCGTCGGTGGATGAGACGGCCGCGAATCCTTCGAAATAGGCGCCTTGAATGACGTTGCTGAGCGCAGGCAGGTTGTCGCGAATAAACGACTCGACTTGGAAGCCAACGCGCACGCGCGCGCTCGTGAACGCAGTGTCGCCGCTCTCGATACTGATGATGGGGAACATCTCGCCGAGCTGTCTTCGCAATCCGAGTGTGAGCACGCCAGCGAGCACGCCGCTGACGAACGACGCCGCTTGCTGTTGAGCGTCCGCCTGGCTCGCGCTCGATCCTTGCGAGCTGATTGAAGTGCGCCCGCTCAATAGCAGCGCGATAATCTCGCCGCGATCTGTCGTTTGCTCGCTCGTGGAGAAATCGATTTGCGGTGATGCGAGGTTTCCAGAGACCGTCACCGTGACGGTCCGTGCGTTTCCGCCTGGCAGCGTGTACACAGCGACGATATCCAGCGTTGGGTTGAGCTCGAACGAATTGTCGAAGACCAGGCTGCCCCGCGCGAGGTCGAAGCGCTTGCCGAAAATTTCGAAGAAGCCCCGCTGCAGATTTACATAGCCGCCGACGCGCAGCGTGGGATCACGATAGGTCACGTCGAGGTTTGCGCGCACCTGCGCCGCGAAATCGCTGCGGCGTATCCAGAAGGGCTGGTCCGCATCGATGATGACGTGGAAGGGGTAAGCTTGAGTTGGGTCGACTTCCTCGCGCTCCTCGCCAATCACAACGATGTCAGGGTTAAGCTCGAGGGATTGAACGGCTTGGCCCGTTTCGTCGGGTAAGCCGATGGAGAGGTCCTGGACACCGACGCGCAGCTCGGTCTGCGCTGAACTGACGGCTACGGCCACGTGCGCGCGACCAGTCATCGTTGCAAGTACAAGTCCGTCGCGCCGAATAGGGAAGACATTCAGGTGCAATCTCATGTCGCCGCTCTGCGGGATAATCCCCCTGAACACCAACTCTCCCGTCACATCGATACGCCCTTCAATGTCCTCGGCGTGCAGGCTTTCGATGACCGCGCGGTCGGAATGGAATGTGAGCGCGCCGCTCATATGATCCAAACGCTGACCCGGTCCGATGAGCTCAATTGTTCCCTCGCGTAGCGCGAGAGCTCCGGCCCATGTCAGCTCGTCGCGCGTACCTTGCGCTTGCAGCGACCCGTCGACGATCAGCTGTGCGTCGGCGATGCCAGGAATCATCGCGAGCATGGGCGCGACTTGCGCCTCTTCGAAGCGTCCCAAGAGGAGAAAACGGCCATCGGCGCGAACCATGGGGAAGGGCATCGGAGCAGGCCAATCTACTTCCATCGTCGCCTGAATCTCTGCGTGTGAGTCGGTACCAGGGGAGGCCAACGCAACATCGGCCACGAGCGCGCGCGTGGACACGTTGGCGACGAGCTCGAAGTCTGTCGCAGGGCCATTGTGCACTTGCAGACCTTGCGAGTTAATCACGGCGCGCAGCGCGTGCGTGTCCGTGAAAAGGTCGCTCGCGTGAATGGTGCCTCTCACTGGGCCCGAAAAGCGATTGCACACGAGGGGCACTTGCCCGAGGTCGAGGTTGGGCAAGTTGATGTCGACCGTGGTCGCGGGAAGCGTTGCCGGGACGGCCATCTGCCGTATCCAAGAATCCACATCAATCGCCGTCTCCGCCGTCATCTCGAACGCCGACTCATTGGATTGCAAGAATCCCTTTGCAGATGCACGAAACTGCCCTTGCGCCACAAAGGCTTGCACTTCCACGCGCGGATGCGCGCCTTGGCCGCACGGCAAGCGTGACAAATCATCGTGCCAGATGGCGCGGCTCGAGAGCTCCGCGCTAAAACCTTCAGGTCCTCCCTGCGTAACGAGCGCGAGTGATCCTTCGACCGGATAGTCGCGGAGCAACGCTTGAAGTGTGGGGCTCAGCTCGTCGGAGCGTTGATTGGGAACATTGGCCTGCAAGCGCCAAGCGTGTCGTTCGAGTGCGTTTGCAATAGGGTTGGGGCCACGAACAAAATCGCGGACGTCGGATTCGTAGCGCACGTCGACTCGTCCAAGCGCATTGTCTTCCTGACTCAACACAACGGTCGCCTCCGTAAGTGCCGTCGTGTACGTACCCGTAATGCCGAGCATGAACGGTGGTAGTCCGTACATCGACGCCGCGCTAACGGTGGTGTCCAAGCGCAACTGTGGCTGATCGTGCGAGCTCTCCAAATTGATGGTGCCGGAGATCCGTGCACCGAGGCTCTGATACTTCTGCGGGATATAGCCACGTGCCACTGCGATATCGAGGTCGCCGATGTCGAGCTGCAGCGTGTACTGACCGCGCTGGATGGCCTCGATTGGATTGGCGATCTGAGTTGAGATTGCGCCGCCGCCGCTCAGCATCAGATTGCCGCGTTCGCCGAGGTCGATTTGTTGATCGATTTCGAGTGCGCCGTTCTCGTACGTCACGCGATAGACCGCCTCGATGCCTTCGATGCGGTCGATTATGCCTTCGCGGTACGCCCCTTCCACCGACACAGTTGGCTGCGCGAGAGTGCCGCCAAGCACTGCGTGCGCATCCACGTGGCCACGAAGACGAATTAGATCGGGCACGATGCGATTGATCGCGGAGATGTCGAAGTCCTGCAGAACAACGTCAAGGTTTTGTGAGGAGCGAAACGCCACGCGGCCCC
Source organism: Sandaracinaceae bacterium (assembly GCA_016712745.1). Taxonomy (GTDB): domain Bacteria; phylum Myxococcota_A; class Polyangia; order Polyangiales; family JADJQN01; genus JADJQN01. The sequence goes on along the minus strand of JADJQN010000001.1, from coordinate 1,035,040 downwards.
GAGCCTCAAGCCGTTGCGAACCGTTTGCGAGACGCAGCATTTGCGTCTCGATAAATTGATCGGGCTTGATCACCATGCGCTGAATGAGTCCGCGCCACACCAAATCCCCGATCGCCAATTCCACGCGAGGTGCGTCAATCTCGATGGCGTCGTCCGCGCGAATCGTAATCGTGGCGTCGAAATCGGCGCGTCGTTGGTCGTGCGTCTCGAACCGGCCGACGGTTGTGTATCGGTTTGGGCCTCCGCGCACAGCAACGGTTCCGCTTCCGACGTCATATCCGCCGAGTCGCAGTGATTCCGCACGAACGTCAGCCCGCACGGTCGGCGTACGACCGACCAAATGCAGCTCGCCGCGAGCCCGTATCGATTGCGCCTCGATTGCGTTGTACGAGACGTTGCGCAGCGCGACGCTTCCGTCGACGCCGACGTGCTGCGCGCCGCCCCCGTGCTGATGCGTTTCGATGTGCACCGTCGCATCGAGCGATGCCCGCGCGTCGGGAACCAGGTGATGCACGTTGGGGTCGCGCGCGATCTGCGGAATGCGCGCGCGAATGTCGATCGCGATTGCGCCATCGTCTTCGGTCGATATACGTCCGCTGCCGTGCACTTCGCCACCCGCGTACGGCGCGTCCACGCGATCAATGCGAATCTCGTGAGGCGCAATCGCGCCGTCAGCGGTGAACGACGGCACGGCCCACTCATCGAAGGCGAAGGCATTGACCTCGGCGTGAAAGGTCGGAGGAGGGCCGTCCTGCGTCTGCGTCGCCACATGTAGACGCGCGTCGCCGCCGATGCGCATCCCGGGAGGCACTCCTTCGATGGCCCGGTCGAGGTTCAACCCGCTCGTCTGCGCGTGCACGTCGAAACCTTGAGTCTCCGACAAGCGCCCATCGACACGCACGTCGCCCGCCTCGTGATTGAGTGCGGCGTCGAAGTGCAGGTTATCGACCGGCCCAATCAAACGCGCGTAGCCGCGAACACTTCCGCGGACCGTGTCCAAGCCTTCGATGCCCGCGCCCCGCACGGTTTCGACACTGAGCGGATTGAGATGTGCGAGTATTTCCACAGTCGTCTTGGACGTGGGTAAATCGTCGGCGGCGGGGTGCACTGCGACGTTCGCGCGAATGTGGTCGGTCGCTCCGCTGTCGGCAACCACGAGCAACGAGATTCCGTGCGTGGGGTCCGTGTCGATTGTGCCTTTGACCGAGCGCACCAGCACCGATGGCCGATACGGAGCATACATATCCGCCTGCGCTTCGAAGATCGTAAGCACAAGTTCTTCTTGCAGCTCGAAGCGCGCGCGCACGCGAAAATCGCGTATTTGAATCCCAGCGATACCTTGCACTTCGCCCTCGGCGGTCGCGCGATTGATGATGACGCGATCGACAAGAACGTGCGGAGATGGAGTCGTTGGATCGCTGGCCGGATTGCGCGGTGAAAAAGCTTCTATGAACGTAGGCAGCTCGTCCTCGCCGCGAACCAACACCAAATGCGCGCCATCGATTGTGACTTCCGGAATATGAATTAGGCCACGTGTGAGCGCGCCAAGGTTGAGGCGAGCGCTCACGCGCGAGGCGCGAATTACTTCGCGGCCGCTTGGGTCGAAGATCCGCACATCGTTGATGACCACGTAACGACCCGTAAGGCGTTCGATCGAACCGATCGTCAGGCGACCGCGCACGTTTTCCGCCACCAAGTCTTGCGCCAAGGTTTGTACGAAGTTTTTCGTCGCGGCGCTGCGCACGTGAATGAAGATGCTGACCGCAAGGGCGAGCACGCCAATGATCGTCCAAGCGATCACCGCGAAAACTCCCTTTGCGATCTTCTTCACCATCAGTACGACTCGCCGATGGTGATGTGAAATGCGCCTTGTACGCCGTTGATGCCGAAGAGGGTGTCGGTCGGTTCAGGCGGCACGTCGGCGTGTGTGCCCAGCACACGCGCGCTTGGCACGCGGAAGCCGAAATCGAGTCGCACCGGACCGACGATGGTGCGGTAGCGAAATCCAAAACCAAGCGAGAGCTGCAGGGCATACCAACGAAAACGCGGAAGGGGGCTTACGTCGCCAGCGTCAGCAAAGAATACGAGACCGAAATTTTCTGTCAGTGAAACGCGCAGCTCGAGCGACGCTTCCCAACGACGAATGCCGCCGTCGGTTGGAGCATTTGGGAAGAGCGTCGTGCCGCCGAGCGAACCTGCGAGGTAACCTCGATTGCTGTTCGAGCCACCGCCACGCAGACGGTAGGTTTCCGGTCCCAATGCCCCCGGGCCGAGCTTGTCGCCGTCCGGTGTCGACACCGTCTGCGGCAGGTCCGTGCTGATGATTCCGAGATAGCCCATCGCGAAACGTCCGGCGAGCACCATGCCCAACGGCAGCGCGACGTATGCGCGAGCTTCGGGCGTGATGCGCATGTACTGCCATGAGCGGTTCGAGGGAAATACAGCTTCTTGCAGACCGAGTTGAAAGTAAGCGCCGTTGCGCGGCTGCAGCGCGTTGTCGCGCAAGTCGAGTTTGATCAACTGCTCGAAGAAGCCAACTTGATAGCGAACTTGATCGTTTGGGATCTGCGTATCTTGAAGCTCCGTCGGATAGAAAAGCAGGCCGTGAATGGCGAGGTACCCGTAGAACTTGCCACGCCACCACGAGCGTTCGGGGCCCATCCAAGCGTCGAGCACGTGGCGGCGGAAGGTTCGTCCGTAGGGATCGGGTGACCAATCCCAGCGCGCGCCAGCGACCAAGTTGGTGCGTGCTTCGAAAAAATCCGGCTGCCGGAACTCGGTTGTCGCGAGCATGCCGAAGATGGGATCGAGAAGGCTCCGAAAAATTTCGCGTGGACGAATCTCGGCCCGGAAACGCCGCATGCCGGAAAAGAGATTTCGGTTCTCGTACACGGCGAGCGCGTGAATATCCCACTGCCGAATCGTTTCGAGCTCGGCGACGCTATTGCCCTGAAGCACATCGCCGTACTGAAATCCGACGCCAAAGCCCAAGCGAGTGAGGGTGCCTGCGCGCGCATCGATGCGCAGGTTTATGTACCGCGAGGTGCCCGTCAGATCGGGCGTGATCTCGACCGACGAGAACGAGCCGAGCGCATAGATCGCACGCTGCGCTCCTTCAATCGTGGTGGTCGCGTAGCGCATTCCGCGGTCGAGGCTCGCTGCAGTGATCACCGGCTGCGGCGGCAGGTGAGGGTTGTCGATGTGCAGCTCGATGTTTCCAATCAAGCACGACTCACCGGGCACGATTCGATAGACAACGCGTGCAATTCGCGTGGCCGGGTTCACCTCAACGGCGCCTTCGACCGTCGCGCGGGCATAGGACGCTTCACGCAGGTCTGTAAGCATGCGCGTCTTGCTGTCGCCGTAACCTTCTTCGTCAAAACGCTTGCCCACTTCGACAGCGCGCGCGTGGAGCGCTGCTTGCAAGTCCTCATCGAGCGCGTCTATCCCTTCGAACGTTACGCTTTCGGTGCGAACCGGTTCGCCTTCGGTGAGCGTAATGTCGATCTGAACCTGATTGCCTGCTTCCGGGGGAGCGTCGTCAGCCGGCGTGGTGACGGCGCTCGTGACGTGCGCGTCGTAGTATCCGCGCGCGCGATACCAGCGTTCGATCCGCTGAATGTCGCGGTCGAAAATTACGCGGTCGAAGAGGGGCCAATCCGTCCACGGCCACGACCAAAGAGCGAGTCGCAAGTGCGACGCTGCGAACGGAGAGATGCCGCACGTGGGGTTTGGATTGGTGCTTATGTCGATCGCAAGATCTTCGCGCTCACGCGTCGCGAGACAGACGGCGAGCGCGCGCTCATCCAAACGTTCCGCGCCGTGGATGTACAGCGCAGTAACTCCGCGACGTCCCGCCGGAATGCTCGGCAGCGTGCAGCCAGAGGCCGCAACGACAAAGAGCGCGGTGAGAAGTAGAGAGCAGCGGGGAGTAGGGGCCAAGGACATGGAAAATCGTGAGCTTTCAGCGCGGGTACTCTATCGTTTTCCGCGCCTCTAACGTATTAACGATGTTCCGAAAAAGGGGTGGCTATGTCGGAATCGGAAGGGACGTCGAGCAGTCGACGGAAGGCATTGAAAGCGCTCATTGCGCTTGGCGCCGCTGCGTGGGCCGCCGCTGTCTTGGTGCCCGGCGTTTCGTACCTGCTGCACCCCCTGAAACGTCGCGCCGGTGACACGGGTCGGTGGAAGCGTGTGGCGAAATTGCGCGAAGTTCCTGGCGCCAGTGGCATGCCCGTCGCGGTCCCCGTGATCGGCGAGCAAGTCGACGCCTGGACGCGCGCGCCCGCACAGCGCCTTGGAACGATCTGGTTGCGTAAAAAGAGCGACACCGAGGTCATTGCGTTGCAAGCCGAGTGTCCGCACTTGGGTTGCAGCATTCAGCTCGACGCGGAACATCGCAGATTTGCCTGTCCCTGCCATGAGAGCTTTTTTGATCTCGAAGGACGTTGCACTGCCGGCCCATCTCCGCGCGGCATGGATCCTTTGGCGACACGTGTGCGTGACGGCCAAGTCGAAGTCGACTTCAAACGCTTCCGCACGCAAACACGCAACCGGACTTCGCTGGGCTGAGGGGCGCCTGTGAAACTCATCGAATGGCTCGATTCGCGCACTGGCGTTCGCAAATTGATGACGCGCGCACTCGAAGAAGAAATCCAAGGCGGGGCGCGCTGGGCGTACGTATTCGGCAGCGGACTCGCGGTGGTCTTTCTTACCCAGCTTGTGACCGGCCTCATGCTTATGGCGACGTACACGCCGTCTGTGCACGACGCATGGTCGAGTGTCTTTTACATCCAACACCGCGTCACGAGCGGTTGGTTCATCCGCGGGATGCATCACTACGGCGCCCAGGCGATGATGGTCGTGATGGGCATGCACCTTTTGCAGGTCACCATCTACGGTGCGTACAAGAAGCCGCGCGAAGTGCAGTGGTGGCTAGGTCTTGCGTTGATGGGAGCCACCGTCGGCCTCGCCATCACTGGCTATCTTTTACCGTGGGACCAAAAAGGGTATTGGGCGACGACCGTCGCAACGAATATCGCCGGTAGCACTCCCGCTATCGGAGCTCAGGTGCGAGAAGTCGTCGTGGGCGGTGCACAGTACGGTCAGTCGACACTGACGCGCCTGTACGCTGCGCACGTTGGCGCACTCCCCGGTCTCATCGGCATCCTACTTTTGTTGCACGTGCTTCTCTATAGGAGGCACGGACCGACCGCGCCGGCCGGGGCAAATCTTGCCATAAAACAGGCATATTATCCGTGGCAGATCGTTCGGGACGTGAGCTTCGCGGTCTTTGTTTTGCTCGTCGTGGCTCTCGTCACGATTAATGTCGGGGCGCCGCTCGACGCGCCGGCCGACCCTTCCGTTCAATATCCGCCGCGACCTGAGTGGTATTTCTTGTGGCTCTACCAAGCTCTCAACTTAGTGCCAGGAAATCTCGAGTCGCTCGTGACTCTCGGCATCCCGGCCTTGGTCGGCGGCTTTTTGTTCGCGCTACCGTTCATCGATCGCAAGCCCACCAATCGTTTGCGGGATCGCCTGGGCATCATCACGCCGGTGCTTCTCGGCGCCTGCGCCATCGTAGGCCTTACGGCCATGTCGCTGAACGCAGACGCGCACGACGCAAAGTTTCAAGCGCAGCGTCGCGATGCCGATTCGCGTGCCGCGCGCGCCGTTCAACTCGCGCGCAACGGCATTCCTCCCGAAGGACCGCTTCTGATGTTGGCAAACGATCCGCTCACGGGTGGTCGCGATACTTTTTCCGACAAGTGCACGTCGTGCCACGTGATGAACGGGCACGGCCGGCGGCGCGCACCCGAACACACCGGCTTCGCGTCGCGCGAATGGTTGTTGAACTTCTTGCGCAATCCGCGCGGCGAGCGCTTCTTCGCGCACACGCGCATTGATGGCATGCGCTCGCAGGCGCGCCTGGGCGAGCCGGCCCTCGAGGCGGTTACAGAATTCCTATTCGCTGAAGGTCGCGAGCCACAAGACCCGCCCGTGAACGCTGCGTTGGTTGCGCGCGGCAGCCATGTCTTCGAGACGAAGTGCATGGAATGCCACGTCTACCGCGGCGAGGGTGACTACCTCGCGGAAGGCGGTCCGAACCTGACCGGCTACGCGTCGCGGACTTGGATCGCACGGCAGATAGCGACACCCGCAGCGGCCAGTCAGTACGGCGAGCTCAACACGATGCCGGCCTTCGCCGATCAGCTGAGCGAGGCGCAAATCCGAACAATCGCCGCGTATTTGCGGCTGCAGCGTTTCGAGTAGACTACGATTCTTACGCTTCGGGGGAAACCATGCGCCTTTTCGCTTTTGCACTGTTACCGATTCTTGCAGCGTGTTCGTCATCAGCCGACAACCAAGTGGACGGCGGTTCGGTGCTTGATGCAGGGGCCGATGGCGCACGCACCGACGCAGAGGTTGTGGATGCGGGCGTAGACGCTGGACCCATCGCGCCGCCGTACTGCGCGACCGAGCATCAGGAAACGCTTGCAGGTGGCGTGATGGTGACGGTCTGCGATGTCGCGTTCGATTCGCCGCCCTTCGTGCACCTGCCGGTGGATACATCGGCGGAAGGCTACGACCGCCCGTATGGTGCGTTCACACATGACGCCAAGTCCAACGCGCTGGTTTTCCGTACGCGTACGCAGGACTACGAGATCGATACGACGCAAGCCTGGGTCCAAGCGGAGTCGATGTCAGATTCCCTTCGCTATGCCTATTTCATTTACGTGGCGAACGCGATCGGCACCACGGTCAATTCGGTCACGCCGGTTGTGCGCATCGACGACCGCGTCTTTCAGCGCATGCTGGCAGGTCGAGTGTACGAAGGGCTTGCTTCGACGCGAACTGACGGCGACCCTCCTAGCTTCGCGTTCACGGGCCTCGACAAGCCGATTCGCGTGCGTTTCGAAGGCGCGCCTGAAGAGACATCGACCGACGATTCGACTGGGTTTCCGCGTTACGCGATTCACGCCGTGATCGAAAACGCCACCTCGCCAGTTACCGCTGGAAACGGGAGCTGTTTGCCGGCGCTCTCGTCGTTTGGTGAGAGCAATCCACTCGCCGACGCGGCTGCGCCTGCCAATGATGTACGTGTGCTGCGTCATCCCAACATGCACGGCGCATTCGACGACGTCATCACGTGGGCATGGCCCGTCGGGACAGTCCCTGCCGGCGACAATATGGGCGGGGGACTCTACATTTCACCGGCCGATTTGATCGTGGGCGCAGCTCCCGCGCTCAACAACGCGAGCACATCTCCGCAAGGCAATCCGGCAAGCGGGCCGGGCGCAGAGCTCTTCCTCGTGACTGCGGGCGGCGGTGAGAGTTGTACGCCGTAAAGGTGACAGCAGGCCCTCGCGTCAGCGCGCTTCGAGCGCCGCGTTGAGCGGGTCGTCGAGATTCACAGGGCCGCGGGGCGCGTTCCAGACGCGCACGTGCGCGTTGTTGTCGGTGCGCACGATGAGCGAGGTTCCGTCGGCGAGTCGAACAGCGACCAAGGTGTTGGCGAGCAGCGTGCGACCGTCGGGACGGTAGGCGGTCACGTCGACCGTGTCGTCCGCCTGCGCAACGCGTGACAGTCGGCAGGCAGCCGTGACGTCGAAAGATGAGTCCGACGCAACACACCGAGCGAGCTCCGCTCGCATTTGCTCCGAGCTCTCGGGGTGTGCGGCGACAAGCTCGTTCAGCCAGCGGGCTGCACCGATACGCACGATGGGGTGGTGAGTGCTTGCGAGCCATGTAGATGCGCCGCCGCCGGCGTCGGGGCATGCGTCCACGTGAGCATTGCCGAGCGCGACCAAAATATTGGCACGCGTATACGGATCGCGCGCGCGCAGCAAAGCGCACAAGCCGGCCTTAGTTTCAGCGCTCAAAACGCCTCGCGCGGCTAGATGCGCAAGCGCAAACGATGCGTTCGTTGAAACGGGCCAATTCAGAGCCGAAACCAGCGCGACCAGGCGGTCCGCGTCCACAGCCTGACCATAATTCGCAAGCGCGGCCGCCGCCGCAGATGCGACCTCGGTATCGGGATCGGTGAGGGCTGCGCGCAGAGCGGTGCGCGCGGCGTCTGAGTCAGAGCGGCTCAAGGCGCGCACGGCTCCAGGTCGCACCAACCGTGGTCCACGCTCGAGCAGCGTGACGAGCATCGGCACGAACGATTCATCGTTCGCTCGCGCGAGCGCATCGATCGCTACTGCAGCGAGGCGCGAGTCAGGCGCGCGCACGGCGTGAGCAAGTGCGTCGCGTGCAGCATCCCGGTCCGAGGCCGGTAGGGCGTGTTCTTCACCAAGGTGGCGGACAGCGATGCCGATTGCGTGAGCGAAGGCGCTGCGATCGACGGGCGCGTCGCCCACGAAGCGGCGCACCAACTCGCGAAGGATCTCAAGCGAGGCCGAAGCGCCTACCGCATCGGCAGCACGCGTTCGAATCTCGGCGTCCCGATCGCCGAGCAACGGCAGCAACAAGTTCGCCCCTGCCGCGTCCCCGATTGCGCCAAGTGCCGTGACTGCTGCCAGGCGCGTCGGCCGATCCGTTGCGTCGAGGAAAGGGCGGATCGCGGGAATGGCGCGACGTGCACCCACGCGCCCAAGCAATGTCACGACGTCGGCGCGCGCCTCGCGGGCGACGCGTCCAAGTGCTTCAAGCAACGGGTCTGCAGCGCGTCCATCAGGCGGCTGGTGCCTGAAGTAGACCGCGAGAGCTTGCACTGTTGCGCGCAAGCTCGTCGGCGAGGCTTCGCGCAGGCGCTCAAGGAGCGGCAACAGGACACGTGCATCGCGGCTAGTGGCGAGGGTGCGCTCAATCTGGCTGACGTCGCCTCGACGTTCTGCGAGCTTGCGCAGAAGCACCGGCACGGCGGCCTCAATTGACGTAATTGGCGCTAGCTCCTCGAGCGCCGCCGCGAGATTGCGCACACCGGACGCATCCGCGTCTTCGAACGCCGCCACGATTTCGTGCACGATTGCCGTGCGCGCTGCATCGTTCGAAGCGCGTTCAACCATGGACGTTACGACGGCGACGGTGGTGCTCAGATTGGCGCTGACGGTCAGTTGGCGAACGACCGCCCGAGTGGCGCGCGCGCCGCCGACAAGGCCGAGGGAGCTGATTGCTGCGCGTGCGGTGTGTTCGTCGCGTGCGGCCGCAACTTCGATCAAGGCGTCGACCGCACTTTCGTCACGCAACACTCCAAGTGCCGCTATCGCAGCAAGGCGCGCCTCGTCCGCGTCGTCGCGCAGGCCCTGGAAGAGCGGCGCGAGAGCGCGTCGATCGGACAACTCACCGAGCGCGCGAAAGACTGCGGTTCGCACTTCTGGCGCATTATCGTGCGCACGGCCCACAAGAGGCACAACTGCCCGCGAGTCGTGCAGGCGCGCTAATACGGCGCAGGTGTCGACGCGAACATTCGAATCCAAATCGTCCAAGCGGCCGAGCAGTGGGACGACTACGTCCCGCGTGCCGATCGCACCGAGAGCAGTTACCGCTGCACGCCGCACCTCAGCATCCGCGTCGCCGAGCGCTCGCACGAGTTGCGTCGTGACACCCGCATCGGCGATGCGCCCAAGTGCGCGCACGGCGATGATGCGCGTCGGAACATCGGGGTCGTCGAGCCAGTCTGTGAGCGTCGCCGTGGCCGCACGCAGGCGAACGCGTCCCACGGCCTCAGCTGCTTCGTGACGCACACTCAGGTCCGTGTCCTCGAGGGCGTGAGGAGCAGGGCGCGTACCTCATCGGCGCCGTAGCCAGTGAGCATGCGAAGTAGATCACGCCTGCGCGACGCATCCGCCGAGTCGAATTCGCGCGTAATGTGCGAGAGTCGGCCTTGCCATTCGAAGCCGTAGCTCGGCAGCAGCACGCACATCAAGAGCACCGCCCAAACACGTCGCATCTGCATGTTGTAACCCGAACGCGCGCCGACGAATACCGTGCTAACTTTCGCGTATGAAGTGGTTGTCGCGTTGGGCCATCGTGGCCTCGCTTTCAAGCGTCGCGGTCGTGGCGCTCGCGTCCCCAGGCGGCGGCGCGCGTGGAGCGTTTTTCGGAGTTCGTACCGAAACAGAAAATGGAGGACTCGTTGTCCGAGAAGTGGCACCGGGTTCGCCAGCCGAGCGGGCAGGCGTCGCGGTCGGCGATCTGATCGTCGACCTTGATGGAACGCCCGTGCATCGGCCTGACGAGCTAATTCAATTCGTCTACATGAGCACGGCTGGGCGACTCGTGCACGTGCGCATGCGCCGTGGAAGCGCGACGCGAACGCTCAACGTGACGCTCGCCGCACCGACCGCGACAGCTTCTGCGCAACGCGGCGGTAGTGGGCGAGTGGCCGTCGGCCAAGCCGCGCCGGAAGTTACCGGTACACGTATTTCAGGTCCCGACAACGCAACGCTGAGCTCGTTGCGCGGACGCGTGGTCGTATTGGACTTCTGGGCGACCTGGTGTGGCCCGTGCGCACGCATCATGCCGCAACTCGATGCGTTGCACGCCGCAAGCCATGATCGAGGCCTCACCATTTTGGGCGTGAGTGATGAGTCGGAATCTCTGATTCGCTCCCATCTCGCGCGCCACGCCGTAACCTATACGATTGCACGCGAGACCGGCGCAGCGCAGGCGGCGTTTGGCGTGAACGCGTTGCCAACGATCGTTGTGATTGATCGCCGCGGCGTCGTACGCGACGTGCAAGTAGGTTTCGATTCGAGCACGTTCGCGCGGCTGCGCGCCGAGGTGGACATGCTACTCGCCGAGCCGGCTCCCTAAAGAACGGAGCTTTCGCGTGGGGATGGATCTCGTTTTTGCAGAGTTTGTATCGGCAGCGCGTCGCGCGGGTCTGACTCTCTCGCCCGTTGAAGCGATTGATGCACAGCGCGCGGCGATGACCGTCGGCGTCAGCGAGCGAGCTGATCTCAAAGCCGCGCTGCGTTCGGTTTTCGTGAAGGAGCCGTCGCATCTGCCCATCTTTGAGCGTGCGTTTGAGGCGTTCTTCAAAGCGGACGGGCGAGGGCAGGGCAACCTCTTCGATCGCTTGCGTTCGCGGGGCTTCTCAGAGGACGAGGTCAAAGCGCTGACAGAGTTGCTTTCGCATTTGGCGCAAACAGCCGACGGGGATTCATCGTTATCCAGCATCGCATCCGGTGGCGGCGCACTCGATCGCTTGCTGGCACTCGCCGGAAAAACGGCCGCTCTTGATCGGATGCAGAGCCCGATGCAAATCGGCTTCTACACGCAACGTCTCTTGGACTCGGCGGGTGCGTCGCGCGCGCAGACGGATCTCATCGCGATTCGCGAACGCTTGCGCGATGCGCTGGGTAATCGCGGCAACGAGCTCGCCGACGCGGTCGCGGAAGAACTCGAGAATTTTCGCGGCCTCGCCCGTTCGCACGTTCAAGAAGCGTTTCGCCGCCGCAACAGTACGCTCTATGAAGACTTGCGCCGCCAGCAGCTGGAAGAACGTTCCTTTGTAAACCTTCGCCCCGAGGAGATGGAGCAAATCACGCTTGAGGTAAAGCGACTTGCGGAACGGCTGAAGGGCGCGCTCGCCGTTCGTCGCCGCAGGCAACGCCGCGGTCATCTTGACGTGCGTCGCACGCTTCGGCATGCGCACCGCACAGGGGGCTTGCCTTTCGTCCCCATGTTTCGCCGGCGGCGTCGCGATCGACCGAAACTGGTTCTGCTCTGTGACGTAAGCGATTCGGTCCGCTCGGTCGCGCGCTTTCTTTTGATCTTCGCCTACGCCGTGCAAGAAGTGTTTTCGCGAACGCGCTGCTTCGTCTTTGTGAGCGATCTGGGGGAGACCACGGATCTCTTCAAAGAGCATCCGGTCGAGCACGCGATTCAACTCGCCTACGGCGGATCCATCATCAGCGTCGCGGCCAACAGCAACTACGGTCGCGCCTTCGGCATGTTCGACGAGCTGCACCGCGATGCCGTCGACCACAACACAACTGTTGTAGTCATCGGCGATGGCCGCAACAATTACAACGACGCGAATACGGGCGCGTTGGCATCGATCCAGCGCAAGGCGGGACGGGTGCTGTGGATGAACCCGGAGCCGCCCGGCGCGTGGGGCTTCGGTGATAGCGCAATGCGTCTCTACGAGCCCTACACAACGCGCGTGATGACCGTGCACAATCTGCAAACGCTGCGCGACGCTGTTGATGCGCTCGTCGAGTGAGCCTGGCTAAACGACAGTGCCGACGGTCAGGTCATCTCGGGCAGCAACTGCATGAAGCCAAAAGCGAGCAGGGAGGCTACCCACGCCAACACCTCTGAACCGCGAATCGACTCCCAAATCGTTGGAACTGGCAAGCTAGAAGCTAATACGGCCACGCGACTGCACTCAAGATCCACGCGCCCATCTCGGCGACTGAAAAGCGAGGAGGAATGCGCTGCTTGATGTTCAGCGAACGGTTTATGAGGAAGGTCACCACTGTCAGTAGCGCAAATGCAAAGAGCGCGATCCAGTGGCGAGTATCGCCTCGGAATGCGCCGTGCAGCATCAGCAGTGCGAAAGGCCGGGGCAGAAGCGTGAGCAGGCTGCGCAACTCGGATTGCTCCGTTTGGTGCGGTGCCGTATCGACAGGGCCGAGCTCCGCTTCGATCGCGCTCAGATACTTCCTGTTCTCAAGTGCAACGCGCGCGTTTTCGCGCTCGATCCGTTTCAACTCGGATTCGATCGCGTCGAGCTTGGCCTGCTGGCCACTCGCATTCCCCCGGTAGTCGATGGCCGCTGGGATATGGGGCTCCATCGGTGCTTTGTCGTTCTCCGGCTCGGAAGGTGAGGCGAACGACAACGGTGATGCTCGATTCGCGCCCGCGATTCGTTGCCATCGCTGCGACAGGGCGGCGTGGTTGCGGATGTTCTGCTCGAGATGTGCGTAGGCGACTTCGAGCTCACTCGTAACTGAATCGATTCTGGCCTCGAGCGCCTCGGCCACATCCGTTCGGTCGCTGAGCGCAGGAACGTCCGGCGGCGTTTTGCGTTCCGAAGGCATTTTCCAACGATAGCCGCTCATTTGCGCCCTGGCGACCACGTCGGCCTATGCTAAGTTGCGCCCCCTGTGAAGCGGTACCTCGTTCAGACTTTCGGCTGCCAAATGAACGTGCACGACTCGAGACGTATCGAGGAAGTGCTCGAGCACGCCGGCTGGACCGCGACCGACGAGCCCACGCTCGCCTCGCTCATTCTCTTCAACACCTGCAGCGTGCGCGAGAAGGCCGAGCAGAAACTTCGCAGCGTTGTGGGAACGCTGAGGCCACTCAAAGACACAAATCCCAATCTTGTGATCGCGATTGCCGGATGCGTCGCCCAACAAGAGGGCGAGGCACTCCTTCGTCGCATGTCGCATGTCGACATCGTCATCGGCCCTGACAACATTTCCGAGCTTCCGAATCTCATCGAACACATCCAAGACGGCGCTCCGCCCATCGCGCGCACAGTCTTCGACAACGAAGCTCCGAAGTTTTTGCGTGCAAGCCCCCGCGAGGGCATCGCCGAGGTGACCGGCTTTGTGACGATCATGAAGGGCTGCGACGAACGTTGCAGCTTCTGCATCGTTCCCTACACGCGCGGCTCCGAGCGCTATCGCCCGGCCGATGACATCATCGGCGAGATCCGCGGTCTCGTGGACGGCGGCGTGCGCGAGATCACCTTGCTTGGGCAGACCGTCAACTCGTGGTTCGATCCGACCGACGGAACAGCCGAAGAGGGCGACTCCCGCTTCGCAGCGTTGCTCACGCGCATTTCGGAAGAAGTCCCCGGTCTTCTTCGCCTGCGTTACACATCTCCGCATCCGCGCCATGTGACCCCCGCTCTGGTCAAAGCGCATGCCGAGCTCAAGGTCATGCCAGCGCACGTGCATCTGCCTGTGCAATCGGGATCCAATCGCGTGCTAAAGCGCATGATTCGACGCTACACGCGCGAGGACTACATCGATCGGGCGCGCAAGCTTTTGAGCGCGCGGCCCGGCATGACGCTCGCGACCGACATCATCGTCGGCTTTCCCGGCGAGACCGATGAAGACTTCGAAGAGACGCTCTCGCTCGTGCGCGAGGTCGGCTTCGTCGCAGCGTTTGCGTTCAAGTACTCGCCGCGTCCCTACACGCCAGCCCTAAAGCTTGGTGACGACGTTTCTGAAGCAGTGAAAGACGCGCGCCTCGCAACGCTCTTCGCTCTCGTCGATGAGCTTCAGGGCGCACATCTCGCTCGCTTGCTCGGCACGCGCCAAGAAGTTCTCATCGAGGATAGAAGTCGGGACAACTCCGGCCGCTTCGTGGGCCGCACGGCGCAGAATGAAATTACGCACGTCGAAGTCGCCGAAGGCATCGACCCGATCGGTGCGCTCGTAGAAGTCACCATCGTTGAAGCCTACAAGCATTCACTTCTCGGCCGCATGGAGGGCGCGATCGCAATGCCCGCGCGGCCAGTGAAGTCGACGCCGGCACGCGTTCGCCTGCCCGTTGCGCCGTCAGTCGCGTCCACCGCTGCAAGCGAATGACTCTGCGCCAAGGGTTTTTCGCGTGGGCGCCGGCCGTGCTCTACATGGCGCTGATCTGGACGCTCTCGTCGTTCAGCGCTGTAAGCGTGCCCATCGACGAAATGCCCTTTCAAGACAAGGGCGCGCACTTTGTCGAGTACGGAATGCTCGGGATCCTACTCGCGCACGCGTGCATCCAAACCTGGAAAAGCAAGCGTGGGCCCCGCACATGGCTCATGGCGGTCATCATGACGACCGCGTGGGGGGCACTCGACGAAGTGCACCAAGCGTTCGTGCCGGCCCGAAACTCCGACATCTTCGATCTCGCTGCAGACTGTTTGGGAGCGTGCATTGGCGCTCTCGTGTGTCATGGTCTCTATCGCTTTTGGATATCGCGCAGGCAGGCGAGGGACCACGGCGCACCAAAGGAATCTCCTTGATACGTTATCCATCCAAAAATGCCGACCTCGCTGCACCGTCTCAAGACAACCGGCGATCCGAAGGAATCCCAATGACCAATCTCTACCCGTACAAAGGCCTCATGCCGCGCGTTGATTCAACGTGCTTCATCGCCCCCAATGCATCGGTCATCGGCCAGGTAACGCTTGGGGCGGAGACAAGCATTTGGTTCGGCACCGTGCTGCGAGGCGACGTCGCGCCGATCCGCATCGGCGCACGTACATCGATTCAGGACAACAGCGTCATTCACGCGACCGGCGGCATAAGCGCATGCAGCGTCGGCGACGATTGCACCATCGGACACGGCGTAACGCTGCACGGCTGCACCGTTGGCAATGGCTCCTTGATCGGCATGGGCTCGATCGTCCTCGACAACGCTGAGATTGGCGCCAACTCAATGGTAGGAGCGGGATCACTCGTCACGGTCGGAACGAAAATTCCTTCCGGAGTGCTTGCTCATGGTCGACCGGCGAAAGTCGTTCGCCCCCTCACCGAAGACGAGCAGACGATGATCAAGGGCGCAGCCGTCCTTTACGTCGGCTACGGTCGCGACTACCTCGCAGGCTGACGGGCGCCAGCGATCGCCTGGCGCTGGCGACTCCAAACCCGTCTACGGCTACTTTGGCGGCCACCCGACGGGATCTTACGCCCATGGAATAGCTAGGGTTTTCGTGCGCCCGGCCGGTGGAAAACTGGCACGAGGGCTGCAACTAGACCCTCCATGCAAAACCGGCCATTTTCCATCCTCGCGATCGCGATGCTGCTTACGGGCTGTGCCTCGGCGCCTTCGGGGCTTTCGAACGTGGACCCGGAGGACCTCGACGACGGCATGGCGGTCGAAGATGGCAAGGCTGACGACTTCCTCAGCTTGAGCGCGCGTGAGTTCCGCGTCTCTGGCACCTCGCGCGTAACGCTCGAGTCGAACTTTGCCAATCAGACCGAGGCGCATCGTTTGGCGCGCGTGAATGAGCTCATCGCGATGAAGCAGATTCAGTTCGCGTACTTCCTGACTTCGTTCTTGATCGAGAAAGAGAAGAAGGATCCCAACTTCGGCTTCGGCGGTCAGGGCGGTCTCTCCAAGGTGGGCGATTACGAGCAGAGCCACGTGCATGCCATCGACAATCTCACCTACGAGTTTGACTTCTCTCAAGTCATCGCTGGTCGCAGCAATATGATTGCACTTCTCGACACGACACGCCGCGGCGGCAAGGACTACTTCACCGTCACGATGGGCACGCCCACCAACGAAGAGCTTGCCGAGCTCGAGACTGACGCTCAGTGGTTTCGTCAAGCGCCGTGGAAAGATTGGAATCCGACGCGCGTTGCCGCCGAGCAGAAGCAAGATGTTGAGCTCGAGATTGCACTTGAGCCCGCATCGTCGGATGCGTGGTTCGACTACAACGCGCTCTTCGACGATGGGCGCCTCACGATCGACGTGCATTTTGGCTACGACTATCACAACGCCTACCACCGCAAGCACCCACGCAAGCTCTTCTACTGGCTACGCGACGACATGGGCTTCACGGCGCCGGTTCGCACCTTTGATGACCTCACCCGCTCGAGCGGTGCCTTTACGCGCAGCATCAACGTGAACGGCAACGAGGCGATGATCGAAATTCGCATCTTCTATCCGAAGGACGGTCCCGCGACGGACCCGGATACGGCGGCGGGTGGCCGTCAACTTGAAGCCGACGTGCGTGACTCACTCGCCCACAGCGATGTCATCGTGTGGAGCGGTCATTCCGGTCCGTTCTACGGTTTTGCGTTGGCCAACTGGAAGCGCACCTCGGAAGGCGACCTCTCCTATGAAGAGCTTGCGAGCGTGCAGATGCCCGCGGACCAATACCAGATCATCTACGCCGACGGTTGCGACACCTATCATATGGGCGAGGCCTTCCGTCAGAACCCGAACAAGCCCGACGGCTCTTTGCTCGACATCATCACGTCGACAACGTTCGCCGATGGAGACTACCCGTACACCACGATGAATTTCATCAGTCACATGGTGGAGCAAGACTCGCGCGGTCATCACCGCCCGCGTACGCTCACGCGCCTGCTCGGCGACTTGCGCACGGCAACCTACAGCGACGCGATGTACGGCATTCATGGTGTGGACGATGATCCGCGCCTCCACCCCTACGCAAACCTCGACTTGATGTGCACGAGCTGCTCATCCTCCGCGCAGTGCGGCGACGGCAGCGTGTGCGCGAGCATCGGACGCAGCGGACGCCATTGCGTCCCGGCGTGCACGGCCAGCGACGCGTGCCCCGACGATTCGGAGTGCCGCCCCATCGCGTCGTCGTCTTCACGCGCGATCTACACGAGCGCCTGCGTGCCTAACAACTTCCGGTGCGAGTGATGCTCTCTGCGCAACGTGGGCTTACGTGCTTGCTTGCGCTCGCCCTCGCGGGCGCATCGATCAGCGCCTGCGCAACACAATCGGGGCAGGGCGAGATCGGTCCCGACGACAACGCGCCCTTTGCCGACGATGGCAAAGCCGATGACCCGAGCGCACCAGCCTATTCGAACTCGCGCCGCGATATCATTTCAACCTCGCTCGATGTGAACCTCGCGACGCGCCATGCGACGGCCGATGTACGCGTGGCCACCTCGACTTCGCGCGGCATGACCTTTGAGGCGCAGGGCCTCAACGTCACGGGCGTGCACAGCGCAGCCGGCGCAGAGCTCGAGCACGCGGTGTCCGGCGGCAAGCTTTACGTAAACGTTCCCGGTGGGCGTTGGCCCACGAACATCGTCGTCGACTACACCTTCGACGTTCAGCACGAGAATAACGGTTGGCTTGGCGCATCGACCGTGACCTGGCCCTACTTCTGCGGCAATTTGTTTCCCTGTCGTTCAGCCACGCGCGACGGGAGCGCATTTGCACTCAACCTCACGGGAGTGCCCAGCGGCCAAACTGCGATTTACCCATCGACTATCGACGAAGAAGCGCCCGCCTACATGCTGGCGTGGGCCGTTGGGAACTACGAGTGCCAATCACTCGGCACCACCGACGCTGGTACCGATTTGAAAGTCTGCTGGTTGCCGCGCGGCAAAACTGCAGCGCTCGCCGGCACAGCGCACCTCGTTGACGTCTTCAACTGGTACGAAACGAATCTCGGCCCCTACATGTTTGGCAGCGACGTGGGTGCGGTCTCCGTGAACTGGGGCGAGTCGGGTGCTGGCGGCATGGAGCATCATCCCTACTGGCACGTCGATGACGCGTCGATGGCATCCGAAGAGACGCAGGCGCATGAAGCCGCGCACGGGTGGTACGGCGACGGCGTGCGCATCGCATGCTGGGAAGATTTCGTCCTCTCTGAAGGCACCGTCACCTATCTCGCAGCGCACGCGCTTGGCGAGGTCGCGGGTGATGAGCTCGAAGAAGCTACGTGGGCCTCGTACCAAGAAGACCTCGACTACGCTCTCGAGAACGAAGAGCACACCAACGCGTGGCCGCAAGGCTGCGGCCAAATCGATCTCTTGAACGATCACTACTTCACGATGATCCCGTACATCAAAGGCGCGATGTTCTACCGCTCGCTCGCACGCGAGATCGGCGAAGAAGCGCTCGACGGCGTCCTGGCCACCTTCTACCAATCGCACGCTGGCCAAGCCATGCACATGCAAGACATGCTGAGCACCATCGAAACCGAAACCGGCTTCGACCCCACCAACCTAGCCCGCCACTGGCTCCGCAACTCCGGCGACCCCCAATAAAATCGGGGACGATCGGTGAAATAGTGAATATAGCCGAGCGGCCAGCGCTCGATGCACAGCGCGAACGAGCGCTTAATCCGCGCGCGATCACGCTGATACGGCGCAACTGATTGCTGCGCTCACCACCAACCCATGTCATCGTTGGGTATGACTTCGCATTCGCGCATCTTCTTCCTCGCCTCGTTGATCGTTCTCACAGCCTGCTCGAGCCGCACTCAGCTTTCACCGCGCGACGGCGGAAATGATTCCGCGACAGGCGACTTGGACGGAGGCTCGCTCGTCGACTCAGGCTCTAGCGACGACGGCGCCGTCGCGCTGGACGCTGCGCAGGACTTAGGTCTGTCCGTGGACGCATCGCACAGCGACAGCGGCGCACCGAGCGACGGCGGGTCGCGCGACTCCGGCCTCAGCGTTGACGGGGGCGCGATCGATGCTGGACCCGCTGGCCCGTGCAACGCAATGGACGCGGTTGGTGTCGGCGCGTGCGACGGCTTCTGGGGCTACGCTTGGAATGGCGTCAACTGTATGGGTATCAGCGGTTGCTCGTGCTCAGGCGCGGATTGCGAATCCACGTTCGAGACCATCGATGAGTGCAACCGCACGTACACCGGTTGCGTTGGTGTGGGCGCGACCTGCGGCGGACGCACAGGCGTGAGCTGCCCCGAAGGGCAGTTCTGCAACTATCCCATTTCTGAGATGTGCGGCGCGACCGATGGCACAGGTAGCTGCATGGCCATTGCAGAAGGCTGCACGCGCGAGTACTTCCCCGTCTGCGGCTGCGACGGCGAAACCTATTCGAACGCATGCGTCGCGGCGGCCGCGAGCATGAGTGTTAGCGCCATCGGTGAATGCGCCCCGACGGGCGAGCCCATGCCCGTGCTTCCGCCGGTCGACTGATAGGAGTTGCAACGCAGTACCAGATCGGGGTCTTGTGCGTGCACGATGAAGAAACTTCTCGCGACGTGCGTGCTCGTTCTGGCTGCTTGCGGAGAGAAGGCCACGCCACAGGCGTCGCCGACTCCCGCCGTCGCCTCATCTGCTGATACGAACGTTTCCGCCGGCGCGACGGCTCGCACGCTTATCCCTGCGATGCCGCGTTTTGCCCTCACCGTGCCTGAGGCGGGCTCCTATTTAATTCGCGTCAATCTGCTCGACGCGACCTCGCATCGGCCGCTCGCCGGCACGGCCACTGTGCTCGATCAAACAGACGAAGAGGTCGTCACGTTCACTGGCAGTGGTAGCTTCGGCGAAGAGACTCGCCTCGCTGCGGGCGTCTATCACGTGCGAGTGCGCGCAAACGATGGCGCGCGAGCGAACGCAGAGCTCACGTGGTCGTCCGTCGCACGCCAAGCGCCGGCGGCAAGCATCGCGAACGCAGGCGAAGTGAGCGTTGATGTACCGCGATCGGAAGTTGAGGGCACGCATGCCTACGTTGACATCGCGTACACCGTCGCGAGTGCCCAGCGAATCAATTTGCGCGCAGGGCCAGGCAGCCCATGGATTTCGATTCTGCACGACGACGAAACTGAGCTCGGTCATCCGGTGAACATCCGCGATGGCTATTTCACTCTCACGGGAATGCAGATAGCACCCGGGCGATATCGCATTCGCGTGAAGGGATCGTCGAATGAAGGCGGTACGTACCGAGTAACGGTCGCGCCGTTTGTGCCAGCGCCGGTTGTTGGCCGCTTGCAGGGACAAGGAAGCATCCGCGTCGAGATGTCAGGCGAGAGCAACGCGGAAGACCCGGGGATCGAATTCATCGTGCGACAAGCAGGCAGCTACCAGTTCCGTGCGACGGCCGTTGGTAATGGGGATCCCAAGCTCACGCTGCGCAACGCTGCGGGTGAGTCCATCGCGACTGACGACGATACAGATGGAAAGAACCCGCGCATCACCGCGCAGCTCGAGCCTGGTACTTACCGTATTGAGCTCGGGCGCTTCGGCACGGGTCCGCTCACCGCGGACGTGAGCGCGACGCCCTCAGCGAATGTGCCAGCGGAAGATCGACACGACTAAGCCCTTTCATCTGCGAACTCGGTCTCTTGCAAGCGCCGCGCGCGGATTCAAGACTTCGCGACAAATCGGCGGAACTTCGTACTCGTCGCTTGCCAAATGGCGCATAATGTCGCGATGCACGAGCAACGCAGTGGCAAGAGCAGTACTCAGCGAGGTCACACCGACGAGAGTCTGCGCGACGAGCGTAGCAAGGTCGACGCGAACGCCGAGCTCAAGCGCGACGCTATGGAAGAACGTGCCGACGCGGTCATGCAAGTCGCGCGTGAGAAAGCCGACGCGGTCGTCGAGGTCGCGCGCGATAAAGCGGATGAAGAGGGAACCTCCGAATCGCTGCAACGGAAGCGGGCGCAAGCGGACTCGTCGCTCGCAGCTGAACGCGCGCAAGCCGATGCCAAGATGCAGCGCGAGCGGGATGCACGAAAGTCCTACCTCGCCGCGTTTCTCATGGTTGAGCGCGAAGCAACCGACAAAGACCTTACGGAAGAGCGCGAGCACGCCGACGCGGTAATTGCCGCGCAGGACGAGTTCCTGGCGACGGTAAGTCACGACCTGCGCTCTTTGCTCAGTGGCCTGGCCATCAACACCCATCTGCTTGAGTCCGAATCGCCCAAGGGTGCGGCCGGCGAGGGCGTTCGCAAACGCACGCAATCCAGCGCTCGATTGCTCGCGCGCATGAACCGCCTCGTGAACGATCTTCTAGATGTCACCGCCATCGAGGCTGGCAAGCTGGCAGTTGCGCGAGAGCACACCCAGGTAGACACCGTCTTGAGCGACACACTGATAGCCTTCGAAGCAATCGCGCAGCTTAATAAAATTACGCTCACTGCGGACGCAAGCTCTGCGTCGCAAGAGGTCACGGTTGACGGTGGACGCATCATGCAAGTCCTCGCCAATCTTGTGAGCAACGCGATCAAGTTCACCAAGGCAGGCGGCCGCGTGAGCATTCACGCGCGGCAGGACGCCAACGGAATCGAATTTACGGTGAGCGACACGGGTATCGGCATCGCCAAGGACGCGCTGCCCGGTATCTTCGACCGCTTTTCCCAGGTTCGCTTCGACCGCCGCGGCGGGCCTTGGACTGCACATCTCGCGCGCTATCGTGGAAGCGCACGGCGGAAAAATCTGGGCGGAGAGCGAAGTCGGCAAGGGCAGCACCTTCCACTGCACCGTCCCGGCAAGCTGAGCGCCTACTCGACTTTGAGAATGGCGTGGAATGCCTCCTGCGGAATCTCCACGCTGCCCACGTTTTTCATGCGCTTTTTGCCCTCTTTTTGCTTCTCGAGGAGTTTGCGCTTGCGGCTGATGTCGCCGCCGTAGCACTTAGCCGTTACGTCCTTGCGCATGGCGCGCACGGTTTCACGCGCGATGATCTTTGAGCCGATGGCCGCCTGAATCGCGACTTCGTATTGCTGGCGCGGAACAATTTCGCGCAGCTTCGACGCGAGCGCGCGGCCCATGTAGTAGGCCTTGTCGTGATGGACGATGATGCTGAGCGCATCGACGGGCTCTCCGTTCACCAGCATGTCGACGCGAACCAACTTGTTCTCGCGATAGCCGATGAGCTCGTAGTCCATGGACGCGTAGCCCTTGGTTGCACTCTTCAGCTTGTCGTAAAAGTCGAAGAGCACTTCGCCGAGTGGCAGCTCGTAGGTGATGATCACGCGGTCTTGCGACGCGTACTGAATGCCAACCTGAATGCCGCGACGGTCTTCGCAAAGCTTGAGCACAGCTCCTACGAAGGCACTCGGAACGTGAACCGCCACCTTGAAATAGGGCTCTTCCATCGACTCAATCTGCGCGGGGTCGGGCAGGCGTGATGGATTCTCGACCTCTTTGACTTCGCCATCGCGCGTTTTTACGCGGTACACAACGGACGGCGCGGTGGTGATCAGATCCAAGTTGTACTCGCGCTCAAGCCGCTCTTGCACGACGTCCATGTGCAAAAGTCCCAAGAAGCCGCAACGGAAACCAAAGCCAAGCGCGTCCGATGACTCGGGTTCGAATACGAACGCGCTATCGTTCAAGTGCAACTTCGAGAGCGCGTCGCGCAACTCGGCGTATTTGTCCCCGTCGGTGGGAAAGATTCCGCAGAAGACCATGGGCTTCACTTCTTTGAAGCCCGCGAGCATTTCCGTTGTTGGACGACGCGTCTCGGTGATCGTGTCCCCGACTTTGGTGTCGTGGACCGATTTGATCGCTGCCGCAAAAAAGCCAACTTCGCCAGGGCCTAGTGCTTCGAGTGCGAGCGGGAAGGGCGCGAACACGCCGATCTCGGTCACTTCGTAGTCGTTCTTCGTGGCCATCATGCGGACTTTTACGCCCTTTTTTAGCGTGCCATCCACGACGCGCACCATGACGACTGCGCCGCGATAGCTGTCATACCAGCTGTCGATCACCAGCGCGCGAAGAGGTGCTTCCGGATCACCCTTGGGCGGCGGAATCTTCTTCACGATGGCTTCGAGAATTTCGTGGATCCCGATCCCGCTCTTGCCGCTCGCGGCAATCGCTTCGGAGCAATCGAGGCCGATGACGTCTTCGACTTCGCGCTTGGTGCGGTCGATGTCCGCACTCGGCAAATCGATCTTGTTGAAGACCGGAACAATCTCAAGATTGTTTTCAATCGCGAGGTAAACGTTCGCGAGCGTTTGCGCTTCAACGCCTTGTGTTGCATCGACAATTAGCAACGCGCCTTCGCAAGCAGCAAGCGAGCGCGAGACCTCGTAACTGAAGTCCACGTGGCCGGGGGTGTCGATCAAGTTGAGCTGATAATCGACGCCAGCGTCCGACTTGTAGTTGAGGCGCACCGATTGAGCTTTGATGGTGATGCCGCGCTCGCGCTCGAGCTCCATCTTGTCGAGGAACTGATCCTTGGCCTCGCGCTGCGTCAGCGCTCCGGTGACATCCAAGATGCGGTCCGCTAGCGTGCTCTTCCCGTGATCGATGTGAGCAATGATCGAGAAGTTACGGATGCGCTGCGGGTCAAACGGCATGGGGGGGGCGGAGGATTAGCGCTTACGAGGGCTAGCGTCGAGCGTTAGCTGACCTGGCATTGAATCCGCGTGCTTTTCGAGCACGAGATCGATGCCCTCACGGATGTAGACTGCGACCGGCACTTTCGTGCGCTCGTGCAGGACCTTCAAGCGGTCATTCTGCTCGGGCGTGATGTAAATCGTCGTGGAAATCTTCTTGCGCGCCATCTCGTTACCCGCTGCTCGTGTGAACGTCGTGTTCATCGCGAAGTCGTGTCTTGCGACTACGCGTGAACATACATGCCACCATGTATACGGTCAATCCGGAAAGCCCGCGAGTTTTGCGCGCTTGCGGTCAGTTATAAGGAGTGGGTATGCTCCGCCCGCCAAAGCCAGTGGGCGTATGGCAGGGGAGCCAGGGCTTTAGATGGGCTTGTCGAAGCGGTCAATTCTTCTTTCGCTGTGCACGCTTGCGGGATTCGGGGCGCTTACTGTGGCGCCGGGTTGCGGCTCAAGCAGTGAAGTCGCCAACCAGGAAACCCTCTCCGGCTCACGTGGCGATGCCACCGTCCGCGAACAGTGCAACCCCGACAACGGCGAGGTCCGCTCGGTCGACGTGAACGGCGACGGCACACCCGACCTTCGCCACGTCTTTCAGAATGGCGTCGAGCGCTGCGCCATCCTCGACATGAACTACGACGGTCGCGTCGACATTACGCGCTTCTTTGGTCCCGATGGTCGCACCGTCATCCGCGAAGAGGACGATTACGACTTCGACGGTCGTATGGACGAGATTCGCTACTTCGAAAACGGTCGTCTCGTGAACAAAGAGATCGACACCAACTTCGACAATGCGATCGACACCTGGGTTTGGTGCACGGGCGCCGAAGTCACACGCGCTGAGCGTGATCGCCATCATCGCGGGCGTCCCGATCAATGGGAGAGCTACGAGCGCGGACGACTTTTACGCGTCGCCTACGACGACAACCGCGACGGCCGTCCCGACCGCTGGGAAAACTACCGCGCCGGCCGCCCCTATCAAGTTCAAGTCGATACGAACGGCGACGGTCAGCCCGACCCGCAGCACAACGAGTCTATCGACGAAGAGTCGGCAGGCCCGCTCGATGAGCCAGTGAGCTGTGACGGCACGCCAGTCGCCGGCGCCGCAGTCGCAGATGGCGGAACGCCGCCAACCCCGCCGTCGCCGTCGACCGACGCAGACGCAGGAACACCGGCTGCTCCGGCGGCCGATCCAGCAGCAGCTCCCGCCGCTACTCCCGCCGCAGGAGGCGCAAAGTGAATCAGCAACGTCTCGCAATCGCTTTGGCCCTTGGCGGCGCATCGACTCTCGTCATCGTACAGGCGTGCGGCGGAGGCTCTGCTTCCGAGCGTGGCGGGCCAAGCGTGCAAGCGCGCGGGGTCACAACTGATTCCAACAGCGCCACGGCCAACAACCGCTGCGACGCCACCGAACGTGGCCGCGAAGTCAGCGAATACGACACGTCCGGCGACGATCATCCCGACGTTCGCAAAGTCTTTCAGCGCATGGGCACGGCACCGACCGTGCGTCTCGTCTTGATCTGCCGCGAAGCGGACTTGAACGGCGACGGCACCAAAGATGTCGTTCGCTACTACGACGACGAAGGCCGTCCGATGCGCGAGGAAGCCGACCGCGACTTCGACGCAGCGATGGACGAGATCAGCTACTACGAAAACGGTCGCATTCAGCGCATCGAGACCGACACAAACCACGACGGTCGCGTTGACCTCAAAGTCTTCTACGAAGCTGGCCAGCCCCTTCGCACCGAGCGCGATACCGCTGCTCGCAGCACCGCCGATCACTGGAGTCCCGATCGCTGGGAGTACTTCGAGAACGGCCGCATGATCCGCACGGGCGCCGACGTGGATGGTGACGGCGTTGTGGATCGCTGGGACCGCGACGAAACCTTGCGGCGCGCGGCCGAGCAAGCAGAAGCGCTCGAGCAAGCGCAGGCCGATCAAGCAGCAGCAGCCGAAAACGCCGACGCAGGCGTACCCACCGACGCAGGTCGCGTCGATGGCGGCTCGCGCTCCTAAGCACAAATACCTATGGCTCTCGAGCGTCTCCAAAAAATTCTCGCGCACGCGGGTGTAGCTTCCCGCCGCGCCGCAGAAGAACTCATTGTGAACGGTCACGTTCGCGTGAACGGCCGCATCGTCACCGAGCTTGGCGCTCGCGCTGACACCCGCAACGACCGCGTCGAAGTGGACGGAAAGCGTCTCGTCGCTGAGCGCCACCTCTACTTCATGTTCCACAAGCCGCGCGCGATGGTCACCACGATGCATGACCCGGAAGGGCGTCCGTCGCTGGTCGATGTGTTTGGGAGTTTCGGAACGCGCCTCTATCCAGTGGGACGTCTCGACTTTCACACGAGCGGCGCATTGCTCGTCACCAACGACGGTGATCTCACTGACGCGCTTTTGCATCCACGTCACGGCGTGCCGAAAGAGTACGTCGCGAAGGTGCGCGGACATCTCGACGTCAAAGCGTTGCAAGCGTTGCGCACCGGCGTGCGTCTCGACGATGGACGCATGACCAAACCCGCTAACGTCTTCGTGATTCGCGAAGAAGACGCGACGACCTGGTTACAGATCACTATCACCGAAGGCCAGAACCGGCAGATCCATCGCATGGGGGACGCGGTCGGCCATCCTGTGATGCGCTTGTCGCGCGTTTCGTTTGCCGGCATCTCGACGGAAGATTTACGCCCCGGTGATTTTCGCGAGCTGACCGACAAAGAGCTCGAGAAGCTGAAGAAGGATTACGGCGATGCGCTGCATCGCGCGCCGCGTCGCGAGACTGACGGGTCGTCCGCTCCTGTGAAAAAGCGCAGCGGCGGCGGTTCGGGCGCAGGCGAGGGCGCTCCGCGAGAGCGTGCACCGCGTGGTGGCGAAGAGCGTGGGATTGCGCGCGGACGTGATGCGGCGCGCAAGCCGGCAGCACGCGCGAAAGCCGCGTCGGGCAAGACTTCGATCTTTGCGAGCGTAGATGAACGCATGGCACCGATGCGCGAGCGCGCGCGCGCTGAGCGTAAAGGTCCGCTTGGGCGCGGGCGTGGTGATGATCGCAAGGCGTCGCCTTCGCGTGGGAAGGCGGTGCCGTCCCGTGGGCGTGATGATGTTCGCAAAGCGAGTCCGCCGTCGCGTGCACGCGATGATCGTAAGCCCGCATCCGGAGCGCGCAGCCCCGATCGAAAGCCCTCTGCGGCCACGCGCGGCACCTCCGAACGTAAAGCAACCGCCTCACGCGAGCCGCGCGCAGGATCGCGTCCCGCCAAGCGCAGCGACGCAAAGCGCCCAATAAAAAAGCGCTAGAAATCCAGCGCGAAAATGCCCCACTCGGTGGACGCGTTATCCATTGACACAGACCTACATTCACCCCTATAAGCCATCCGCGGGGTGGAGCAGCCTGGTAGCTCGTCGGGCTCATAACCCGAAGGTCGTTGGTTCAAATCCAGCCCCCGCAACCAAGTGGTCCTTACGACGCCGTCTTCTGCAAAGGAGGCGGCGTTTTTGTTTTGGGGACGATCGGTGAAATAGTGAAATAGCGAGGCGCTTCGTTTCGCAGACGATGGGTGAAGTAGGGGCGTGCGCCTATTTCACTATTTCACCGATCGTCCCCGCTATTGCGCGAAGAACCTCGCATGCGCCGACATGATGCGCGCCTCGGCTGCGAGGTCTGGTTCCAGTGAAGCGACGTGGTGCTCGAAGGTGCCGCCGAGCACGATGCCGTCCTTGCGCGGGAACATGTAGAGGTCTGGGGGAAGGGCGAGGTAGTCGACCTCGGGCTGGGGCTTCAGGATCGTGAGCTGGCCTTTGATCGGGTACATCTCGACGTCGCCGAAGAGGGTAGCTGCGCAGAGGCCGGTGCAATTGACGATGGTGCGCTCGGACAGAGTTGCGAATTCTGCTGCGCTTACGAAGTGGCGCTGGATGATCGAGCCGCCTGCGCGTTCGTAGTCGCGGATGATCGCGGCTAGATAGGTGGCGGGTTCGATCATCATGCTTTCGAACGTGCGGACGATTGGGTAATGCGGAAACGGGCTCTCGTCGGTCCCCATGTCGCGCAGGCCGTGCAGAAGGTCCGCGATGGGGCTGTCGAAGTTGAGCAGCGACTCTCTCGCGAAAGGCTCGCTGCGACACGCGTATGTCGGACGCAGGAAGACTCCGTACTCCGGGCCGAGCATGCGACGAAACACAGCGTAGGAGACTCGGCTCACCGCCCACAGCGCTGCAAGGAACTCGGGCGTGGCGACAGCGCTGTCGAACACATCGAATGGATACCAACGCGCACCGGCGATGTTCGAGGTCGTGTTCGGCGGCAGCTCGCGTGCGTAGATGGTCGCCGAAAGGCCGCGTTGTTGAAGGAGGCGTGCGGTCGCGAGGCCGACCGCGCCGCAGCCGATCACGGCGATGTTGGTGTCGCGACTCTTGAGGACTTCCTCCACTGCGAGCTGCGACGTTCCCCATGAGAGGGTGACGCCCGCACCGCCGTGTCCGTAGTTGTGAACAATCGTCTGCCCCGCGAGCCGCTCGCTCCGCACTACAAAGCCCGACGGGCGAAAGGGCCGAAGTCCGACAACGGTGCGCAGCACGCGATCGCGCGAGACGTGGACTGGTGCGAGTCTTACTCGCCGAGATTTCGAGCACGCACTGGGTAGCACCGCCGCAGCGGCAACCAGGCCGAGTCCTTTGATGACGTCGCGACGACTCCAAGTCATGCGTCGATGATAACAGCACGAGTCGCAGCACCATCATGTCCGACTATCGTCGCCGAATCAGTGCTCAATGCGTTCGAGATAGTTTTCGGGGCGGACAAGCGCTCATCCTAAGTGCCAGCACCCACGACTTCATTGATGTACCCGATGAGCAACCCGGGATTCGCAAGTACGCGCGCTTGCCAGCCCGGCGCGGCGTCGTCGAGTACCAAGCACAGGTACATCCCGATCGAGTACACGTATTTGGGTCCGATGCCGCCCAGGCCGGGGAGTTGGGAAATGGCTCGTCCACGCGTGGCTGCAAACGCGGGATCGTTTGCGAGCGCGCCCGGCGGGGTTGTGAGCGACCGCGCCTCGACGTATCGCGCCGCGCCTTCAACGAAAGTGTAGAACGCATCAATGTCGAGTGCGCGAGTGCTGTGCACAGCGCCTTCCAGGTCAGCGCGAAAATGCTCTCGTCGTGCGTTGTAAAGAGCGAGCCACGCACGCAGCGTCTGTCGCGCTTCCGCCTGTGTGTGATGCGTCTCGGTTGCCGACCGAAGGAGCGTGTGCTCGCGCGCGAGAGCAAGTCGAAACTCTTCGTTTGCTCGATAGAAGTTGGCGAGATCCTCGGGGCCGACGACCGTTGGCTGTTGTTCGGTGAGCTCCAAGAAGACTCGGCGAACATTCGGATGCCACATCTGGTGCGCGTGGAAACCTTCGTGGACGAGCACACCGAGCCACTCGGACACATCAGAATTCGTGAAGCCAGGATGATGTGAATGCAACGTATCCCAATCCTGCAAAAGCAAAACCGGCGCAGGCTCACCGTCGGCGCGAGACCACGTGCCTACGGTTCCGACTATCGCCAACTTGATTTGTTCAAACGGAAGGAGCTGTCCACTCACTGCAAGAGATTGGCCCATGTGCAAAACAGGTTCGCCCTGCGCTTCCTCGCCCGTCGCGACGAAACCTTCCACGTCGCGTCCGCATCCGACGAGCCACTCTTCGTGATCGGTGAAGAGCAACACGCAGCTGCTCCCGCTTTCGGCGAGACCCCACTCTGCGAGCATCGGCGCGAGAGCATTGCGTCCCGCGACGAGCCGTGCGAGGCGTGTTGCTCCCAACGGCGAAGTCGTCGCCGCCGAACTGGGTGGCGCATGCTGAGCCGGAACCTCTGCCGGAAGCGCCGCGCCTGCGCAGCCGGATGCAAGAACAACCACTAACGCTGCTGCTTGGCCGGAGTTCCGGCCGACCTTGCGCAAACCATGCGCTGAACTGGAGAGTGTGTGCTTTCGCATGCGGCGAGCGTAGCGTGCTCAGGCAATCCGGCAACAACGCTTTCGGATTCGGCAACAACGCTTTCGGACTGGCCGCACGGATCGAAGCTGCGAAGATCGACGACGTCCAACACGAGCACTACCTCCGCTCACTGCGCTTGGCGATCAAAGGCACCGCGATTGGACCGACGGCGGAGTTGTGCAATCGGTGTCGCACGCACCCGCAGCGAACCGTGGCTTGGGGACGATCGGTGAAATAGTGAATTAACGGGGGACGCTTATTTCACTATTTCACCGATCGTCCCCGGTTCCTCGCGACGCGATGGAGGCGGCCACGTTCCTGGTCGTGCAAGACTTCGCCAATGACATCGACGGAGTCGCGGTTCACTTTGCACCCCCTTAATCTTTCACGCGGTGGACATGTTTTTGCGGCGCAGTGAGTTAGATGTTTTGAACTATGCAAGTCTCGCCTGGAGCAACCCCTCAATGAAACACGCGCTCATGCCCATTGCTGGATTTCTATTTGTCGCGTTCGGCGCGTTTGTCACGTTGCTGTTCTCAGTCCTGGCGGATGGCGAACGAGGGATGTTCGCAGGGCCGAAAGTCATCGGTGGCGTTTTCGCCGCACTCGGCATCGTACTGATCGTCATTGCGTGTGTCGGTTGGTTACGCAGACTGCGCGAGAGCGAAGCGAACCCGCAGGACGGCTAGGGCGCAGCACTGCCCCATGGACCGCACGTCCAATACGGAGCATCTTAACGGCATGACTCGTTTAATCGTGCTTGCTCTGTTCGCTTGTTTCGGAATCGCGGCGTGTTCGAACTCGCCTCAGCCCGCGCTTGAAGTGCAGGTTGTGACCGGCTTGGTTCCTGGTCCGGAGTTTGCGTCGGTGCTTACCGAGGTGTCTCCCGGCACGGGCACAACTGCCGGCACCATCGTGCCATTGCGCGTTCCGGTCGTCTTTGGTCGCGAGTTCGCAGCGGGCCGCTCTGTGGCAACGTTTCCGAATCTTGCTCATGGGATCTACACGGTGTGGGTGCATCTCTATCGCCCCAACGGACAGATCCTGATCGAGCGACGCGTTCAGATTAACTACACAGGCTCCTATGTCCTGCGTGTGCACCTCACGCGCGACTGCTTGCCCTCGGTGATCACGTGCCCGGAGCCCGGTGGCTCACCGGAGTATACGGAGTGTCTTGAAGGACGCTGCGTCGACCCGCGTTGCAATCCACAGGACGAAGCGACGCGCGTGTACTGCCCGTCGGTTGCGTTTTGCCTGAACGATGCCGAATGCACGGATCCTGTCGCAGCATGCGCAATGAACAAGTGCGTCAGCGGCATCTGCACACCAACTCAGGTGGAAGGCACGTGCGCGACTCAGTGGTGCGATCCAGATACGTCGGGCGGCTGCATGCCACTTCAGGAACCCGACGCGGGAACGGATGCTGGCTTCGAAATGGATGCTGGAATTGAGATGGGTGTCGGCCGGGACGCCGGCCTCGCCCTCGACGAAGGCGTCGATGCGAATCTCAGCTGCGGCGAAGAATGCGATCCCGAGGCGCAGCCTTGCTTCAAGGGCGTCTGGGAATGTGAAGGATCCGCGCAGACGTGCGTTGCTACCGCAGACACAGAGCCCTACGGCACGCCCTGCGGCGATGGATTAATGTGCAACCTGCTTCACGATTGCGTCGAGAATTGCCTCGATGACACATCCTGCGCATTGCCTAGCGATCCGTGCGCCGCAGCGTCGATCAACTGCGACACCGGTGCCTGTGAAGCGATTGTTCCTGCTTCGCGAAAGGCTCCGGGCTCTCCATGCGCCACGGACGCTGTATGCAACGACGCAAGCGAATGCGTCTCGTGCATTAGCGATGTCCCTTGCAGTGTCGGAGGTTGTCGCTCGGGTTTTGTTGACTGCTTCAGCAGCGGAACTGCGAGCTGCGCGCCATGCGACAGCGGCGGTTCGTGCGTCACCGGAAACGCGCCGGCCGGTACGGCCTGTCGTGTCGACAGCGAAGCTTGCGTGGGAGATTCCTGCACGCCGGACGCGATCTGCGCACCGTTGAGCGAAGGAGGGCGCCTTGGAATGGCCGCGCTCGACTGCGCCTTCCCCGGCGACGCCTGCACCGCCGCGTGCAGGGTAGGCAACATCTCCGAGGACGGCGTATGCGTTACGCGCCTGTCCTCGTTCGCCCCCGAAGGCACTCCGTGCGGAACTAGTGGGTTCGACAGCTGCGACGCCGCAGGAAATTGCGTCACCGGCTAGTGGCGCCGAAACCGGGGACGATCGGTGAAATAGTGAAATAGCGAGCGGCGAGCCTATTTCACTATTTCACCGATCGTCCCCGTTTCCACCCGTTTCCATTGCGCGCGGTGGCGCAGACCCACGTGAGGAAGTACTCGCACGCGTCCGATTCTGTCGTGAACAGCTTGAGGCGGGTCTTCAAGCCGCGTTCGGAGTAGTAGACTTCCCACACATCGCCGGCGCGAGCGAGCGTGCAGGTTTCCGAGCGGAGGCCACCCTGCAGTGAATAGGCGTTGGGCGTAACGTTGCGCGCATCCAGTAGCCGCTTGAGTTCAATTGTGTCCACGCGATGACCGCCCGCCTACGGCATATCCAGTCGGATGACAGTTCTCGCCGGATCGATCGGACTTGGCTGCCGTTGCACGCGCAGCTTTTCGGCGGCGGTCCGTCCCAGCGTGTCCCCTGTCGGTAGCTCTTTCGTGGGCTCGTACAACATCCACCGGATCAAGTCGTAAAGAAAGTAGATCGACTCGCGATCCTCGTTGCGGCAGGTCATCAGAAAATCCTCGCGACCATAGCGAGGCATGCCGTGCGTCAGCATCGAGACGTGCGTTCCACTTTCGCGCGCGAACGTAACGTCAATCGCGATCTCAATTGAAATGCGACCCTGCTTCATGCCGAGCTCGGCGAAGTCGGCGAATACCTTACCGTTGTGAAACGACGCGCCGTGTCCAAGCATCGCCGCGACTGCCGAACCTGCACGCACGACGCATCCTGTCAGCGCGGCCATCTGCCGATCACGCTCGAGCACCGTGCCCGTGAGGCCCATCGCGGTGACGATTGCATGAGACGCGCACGCCAGCGCGTCGTCTCGCGTGGGTGCGGTGTAGCCACCAAGCAAGAACTGCACGTCCGGATGTGGCGCGTCCATAGCAGCGACGATCACGGTTGCTCCGCTCCCTAAACGAAACGTGATTATGCCGTCCTTGCCGCTCTGTTCTGGCTGCAGCCAGATGCCGATGCGTTGTGCTTCGTTGACGATGGCCTGCGACGAAGGCGCCCCAGGGCGCTGCGTCAGCAGAAACGCGAGGTCCGGTCCCTGCGGGTTGTCGTTCGATTGACTGGTGCGCACAGGGTGATTCTACATCGTCAACGGGTTGGGGACGATCGGTGAAATAGTGAAATAGCGAGCGGGCTAGTTAGCGGCGGTCACTAAGTCGCGAATGTATCCGACGAGCAAGCCGGGATGCGCGATGGCCCGCGGCTGCCATCCGGGATCTGCGTCGTCGAGCACGAGCGCGTCACAACACGATTGGTGAGACTTGAAGTAGACTTTCGGGCATGCCTCTTGGGAGAAACGTCTTCGTCGTCGCAGTGTTGGGCTCAGTATATGGGTGCGCCCCGGTGGGATCGCCGCCAGAGCTTTCGGGCGCAGTTTGCGCTCCATCGACGCTGACGCGTGATCAGACCACCGTCGTGAGGTGCAGCTTCCGAATGGCGGATGCCGACGACGATCTCGAAAGCCTCCTTACCGAGGCCGCGGACCCATTGCAGCTCGTGAGCTTTAGCACGGGGCTGCCGCTTGACGCAGGCGGACGCCTGGAACACCACGAGCAGGGACTAATCGACAACATCGAGATCAATGTCCGCGGAGTGGAAGTTGGTACGGGCGAGCTTTTCTTTTCACTCGAGGACGCAAAGGGCAACACCTCGGACAAAGTGAGCGTCACGTTCAACGTCGTCGCGCCGTAGCCTGATGGTTCGGGGACGATCGGTGAAATAGTGAAATAGCGAGACAGCCTATTTCACTATTTCACCGATCGTCCCCGCTTCACTCACGGGTGTGCGTGGCACTCGCCCTCAGCGAATACGCTCACGCTGGCCCCTGCCGCGTAACAGCTATTGCTGTACGTCATGCCGTCGCATCCACAAACGGGATCCCAGAGGTCGAGGCACCCGTCGGGGATCGGCGCGCACATTCCGAGTGCGTCGGTGGCGCCGCACATGTCTTCCACGGCGTATCTGCAGAACGCGCCGGCAGGGCAGGTCGATCCGTGCAAGCCTCCGCACGATGCGGAGCAGGGCGCGTGCGCGTCGACGCAAGCCTCCGGACTCTCGTATAGGTTCGCGCAGTCAGCGCCTTCACATGAGCAGCCGCTGACGCTGTGGCAAGTCGCGCCGTCCCACGCATAGCCGAAGAAAGCTGCGCAGGCGCCAACGCCGAACGCATCCTGGTAGCCGCATGTCACAGCGCCGCCTGCGTCATCGTCGCTTCCCGCGTCGTTTCCGGCGTCAATCGCGCTTCCCATATCCGATGCAGCGTCGCCGCCGGTGCCGAGGTCCGAAGGCGTTGTCGCGTCGGGGGTGCTTGCGTCGTGTCCCGCGTCGAACGCTACTGCGCTGTCGTTTGTCGTGCCCGTGTCGCGTGCTCCTGAATCGGTCGCGCCGGCGTCCGCGTTCGCGGCGTCGATTCCGCCCGCGTCTTCGCTCGGTTCGGCCGGATCGTTCGAGCAACCAAGCGCCACGAGCGCGATGCAAATCGAAAATGAATGAAGCAGTTTCATGCGCGCCCCCTGCGACGTAGGGGCAGATCGTAACCGATAAACTTTATTAACTAAACGATCGTCCCGGCCCGTTACACTGCAGCTAAGACGATGAGTACGGAGCGGGTCAGTTTGCAGCTATCTCTCGACGACGTCGTCGAGTATCTGACCGGGGTTGGCACGACGTTGATGTCGTACGGATGCTCGACGCATCGCACCGAGAACGTGGTGCGCCTTATCGCGGAGATTGAAGGATGCACCGCGCATGCGTTTGCGCTGCCGACCGGCTTTTGGCTGTCGGTGCGGCGCGGTGATTCGAATCCGGTCGTGCGTATGACGCGCGTGCACGAGTGGGCGCTCGATCTCGATCGCTTGAGCACGGTGGACCGTGTATTCAACGACGTCATCGATCGGAAGATTACACTCAAGGAAGCGCGGGCATTGATCGTGGCCGTCGAGAAGCAGCCTCCACCGTACCCGCGGCTCTTATCCTGGCTCGCGTCTGCATCGGCGGCCGGTGCATCTGCGGTGTTTTTTCGCGCACGACTCCTCGAGGTTGGAGTTGCAGCGCTCGGCGGCTTGTTGCTCTATCTTGCGAGTCGCGTGCTTCGAAGCCGGCCGGAAGCGAAGCTGCTCGAGAACTTCATCGGCGGGCTTGTCGCAGCGTGTCTCGCATGGGCGGCGACGGCGCTCAATCCGAATCTTTCGCGCGAGGTCATCGTCCTCTCGGTTGTGATTCTGCTGGTGCCCGGCATGACCCTTACAACAGGTCTCTCCGAGCTTGCGAACAGAAACCTCGTTGCTGGCGGCGCGCGGCTCATGCAAGCGCTGATGGTCTTTCTTTCTATTCTGATCGGCATCGCCGGTCCTATCGCTGTGGAGCGTGCACTCCACTTGCGCCTTCATCATGTGGTAGCGAGCGCAGCCTCGCGCGATGCGCCCGCCGTCTGGATTCAGGTGGTGGCGCTGCTCGCGTCGGCCATCGCGTTCTCGATCGTGTTCGCCGTGCCGCGTCGCTACCTGTGGGCGGCCGTGATATCGGGGGCTCTCGGCTGGATCGTTACGGGCCAAGCTGCGATTTACCTGCCTGGCAGCATCGCTGCATTCGCTGCGGCGCTGATCGTTTCTCTCTATGCCAATGCCTGCGCACGCGCCACCAAACGACCGACGCAAGTCTTCTTGATGCCCGGCATGGTGCTGCTGGTTCCTGGCAGCTTTGGATTCTTGAGCCTTGAGTCATTTCTGCGCGGCGAATTTCTGGGCGGCGCCGCGAAGGGTTTCGAGATGTTTATGATCGCGGGATCCATCGTGATCGGCACGCTGCTCGCGAACGTCGTGCTCCCTTCGCGCAAGGTGCTGTAAGCGCGGCCCGCGAGTCTATGGAAGCGCAGGCTTCTCGTAGAGCGCGAATGCAGCACCCTGGGGATCGTCGCATACCGCGACGCGATGGCCGCTCGGAAGCGTGAACGGGCCAATGATATTTGCGTTGAACGCGCGTGCACTTTCTAGCGCTGCATCGAGCGAGTCGACGTGATGGTGGAAGAGCCAGTGAGGATGCACCTCAGGACGCGTTGCTATGTCCGTCATTGAGCCTGCTGGCTGCCCGCCTGTGTCGAATGCAAAGAGGTGGAAGACGCCGTGCTCGCCAACGTCGCGCGCCGCGTCGAATTGCCATCCGAACATTTCGCCGTAGTTCTTCTTTGCTCGTTCCACATCCGTCGTGTGAAGAAGCGACCAGTCGATACCAGGGATGCCGGATTCATTCGGACGCTGCGCTGCGGGCGGCTTGCCCAATGCCACAATGGCGCCACCTGGATCGCGCATCACCGCCGCCTCAAGCCCCTGCGGATTGATCCACTTCGGCCCGAGCGGACTCGCTCCTCGTTCTACGAAAAACGCTGCCGCGCGCTCCACGTCGTCGACCTCAATGAAGCCCAGCCAATGCGGTTTGGCACCGCGCGCGACTGCCTGTTCGTGAAGTTGCACAACGTCGAGCTCGCGCTCACCAAGCACCGCCGAGTAAAAAGCGCGGGCGGCGTCCACATCGCTTGTGCGAAGCGTGACTTTAAAAAAGGAATGCACTCGATATTCCTGCGCGATTTTCGCCGCACGCCGCAAGCGAAATCGGGGACGATCGGTGAAATAGTGAAATAGCGAGCACTCGCAGTGGCGACCGCCCGATACGCGGACCATGCCCCGCCGCCCACGTATCCTCGCTCCCGGATTCCCCTACCACCTCGCGTCACGCTTCTTGGACCGTGAGTTTCGCTTCATGGACGACACCGACCGCGCAATCTACCTGCACCATCTGGCCGTCGTAGTGAGCCGGTCCGATGCCGAGCTCGTTTCATTCGCATTGATGTCGAGTCACGTACATCACGGCTTGATCGCGGGCAGTGGCCCGGTCGCCCGATTTGTGCACCCGTTGCATACGCGTTTCGCGCTGGCATGGCATCGGCGTCACGGAGGTCTGGGGCCGGTTTTCGCGGCTCGCCCATCGAGTTGGCGTGTACCCACGGAGAGCATCGCGCGCATGGTCGCCTATCACCATCGCAATCCCGTGGACGCCGGCGTGGTTCAGTCGCCGGCTGAATCGCGGTGGACGAGTCACCGCTACTATCTGCGTCTTGAAACCGCGCCCACCTGGCTCAACGTCGAGCGCGCTCTCGCGCTGTGTGGGTTTGACGATACCTCGGGCGGGCGGCGTCAGTTCGACGAGTTTGTCCGCGAGATCGATTTGCGCGAGGCGTCGTGGGGCGCGCCGCCGAACCAGCCGCCGATCACCGTCGGGACGGTTCCTATGCCGGCTACGAGACCATGCGCGCGCGCGCTGCTTTTCGAGTTTGTTCAGGGCGAACGGGTGCATGTTGAGTGCGTGACGCTGCGTGCGCGGCCACTGCATCCGGCCCGTGCACAGTTCGTGCGGTTCGCGTTGGAACGCGGAGCTGCGCGTGCGGATATTGCGCGCGTGCTTTGTGTCGGCGCGTCGGCGATCAGCAAGCTCGGGCGCGGCTAGTTACGCCGACTCGCCCGGCCTATTTCACTATTTCACCGATCGTCCCCGCCGTTTGCCTGGCCTATTTCACTATTTCACCGATCGTCCCCGACTAGCGGGTTGGCTTGCGGTGGAGCTCGGCGTCCCATTTGTCGAGGCGCTTTTGGGCGTAGGTGGCGATGCCTGCGTTCGCGTGTTTGGCGAGCTCGGTTAGGTAGGCGCGCGATTGCTCTGTTCCGATGTCGGCGAGTGCCCAGATGCATTTGCGCGCAAGGTTGTCGCCGCTGTCGTGTGCGAGGTATTCGTATTGCGCGAGCGTCGCATTGTAGAGCGGGGTCGCCGAGCTCGGGTCGCGGAGCTGTTGCATCGCGCGCACGAGGTCTTCGTGCCGGGTGTGCCAGGTCAGGGGCAGGGCGTCGTTGAGTAGAGCGGCGAGCTCAGTCTGCGCTTCGGGCGTCGTCGTCCGCTGGTCGAATGACGCGGTGAGCGCCCGCTCGAACTCGCTCGGGTCTTGCGCTTTGATCGCTGCGCGAAGCCTCTCGATACTCGTCATAGTCGCCGCCCCCCAATGCGCAACGGTAGCACGCTCGCGAGTTTATCACTGCGCGCGCCGTTGACCCTAAGGGCAGGCTGAAATCAGATCAGCGCCGCCGAAAAACTCATCGACCAACAATCTCCACGCTTCCGCATTCTCGGGAGGGCCGCATTTGAAAGCCCCGCGATCAAAACGCTCGTGGCGCAATGCCGCGCGCTGTTCCTGGTAATAGCGCAGCGCAAGCTCGGCCGCGTACTCGGGCACGCTGCCGCCGTTGCCTGGTTGAAACGCGTAGTATGTTCCTCCACGCACAGTCGTTGTGCTTGGAGCGTACGGTGCAAGGCAGCGCCGGTTTGTTCCGCAGCGCCGAAGGATGCGATCCGAGATGCGCGTGAGCACGCGCGCAGACCAACGTCGCTGCGTACCGCTCGTGTGTACTTCGTCGTTGAGGTGAAAAATTTCGTGAAAGAGTGTTTCGCGTACGGAAGCCTCGTTGCGCAGAAGTGATCCGGATACGTTGTACGAGACTCGCCAGTCGCGAGCATACGCGGAGGGCGTCGTGCGATTGACGGAGCGCAAGAATCGCAGAGCGGTGGGCAGCGGATGATAGGCGAGGGGGCGTTGTGCGTGCCTCGCCAATCCCTGCGCGAACTGATCGAAGTCACGCAGCGCCCTGCTCACCCACTCCAAATGCCGCCGATGAGGACCGACGGGCGCTTCGCCCACAATCCGAATCATCCCGCGGAATCCTCCGTTCATGGTGTGAGGCGTCTCAATCCCCGCGACCACGTTCAACTCGCGACGTAGGCTAAGAGCGATGCGCTGCGCCGCAGGGTCGCTCGCGTAGCGCTCCGAGAGGAGGCAATCCACCGACGCGTCCCGCTCCGGCAGCCGCGCGCAGGCGTCCGCTGCTGAATTGGGCTCTGCATTCGAAAAAAGCAGCTCCCGCGCCTCGGCAGCGGTCAGAGCGGGCGGTGGCGGCGTTGCCTGGGGCGGCTGCTGCGCGCGGACGAGGGTGGCCGCAAATAGCGTCGCGATAGCGATATAAGTGAGGCGCGCTGCCCTGGCGTGCATAAGGCTAGAATGACATCAAATCTCTCAAACGGTTCCCGTTCGCTCGTTGTATGCTCCCCGGACGAGTAGTAGCCGGCGCCAACCAAAGCCCGGTGTTTTGATTGCTTCTGTTGATGAGGGATGTGAATGGCCGAGACGACCTGGCGCACGCTTCAAGATCGCGCGCGATACGCAAAAAGTGCTGGTGATTGGGCGGGGGCATGCGAGTCGATTCGCGAGGCATTAGTCCTCGCATCGGACGCCTCTCCAGTCGTGAAAGCGGATTTGTACAACGCGCT
Organism: Sandaracinaceae bacterium; assembly: GCA_016712745.1. Classification (GTDB taxonomy): domain Bacteria; phylum Myxococcota_A; class Polyangia; order Polyangiales; family JADJQN01; genus JADJQN01. The sequence goes on along the minus strand of JADJQN010000001.1, from coordinate 995,710 downwards.
CGCTGACTACTGCCGCAACGCTAGTGACCTGAATGGCGCGCTCGCAGCAGCTCAGAGTGGCTTGAAGGCGAGACGCGGGACCGGATCAGCGACACTCGTCGGAAACGACCTGATGATGCTCGCGCAAGTTCACGAAAAGCGAAATGAGCCCGCGGAGGCTTCTACCTGCGCAAAGGAAGCCCGTTCCTTGTACGCGACAGCGTACGGCGAGGATCACGCTGAAGTGAAGCAAATCGACGCCTTCCTCAAGGGCCTCGCAAAGGGCTAAAGCACGCCGCGCTTAGTTTCGTGCGGCATTCGGAAGTACAACCTCGTTCGTCGTTGCGTCGTAGCGCGCGAACGTCGACGCGGACGTGCGAATCAATGCCGCTGCGCGAAGTGCCCCGTACATAACGAGGAGCGATAGCGCCGCGTAGATTGCGAACACCCTCCCGATGGAAGTTGGGTCAAGCGCGAAGATGAGAACTGGCGCCGAGGCAACTAGCATCAGCGCTACGAAGCTGATCGCGAAGGCTTCACGCTCTGAGCCCCTGCGCGCGCGATTGTGCAAATCGCAAAGCGGCAACGCCGCCTCGTAGTAGCGCTGCGAGATAAATCCGACGCCGAGCGCGAGGGTCGCAAGAAGCCCGACGGCACTGCGCACTCGATCTAGAGCCATATTCAGGCGAAAAGGAACCCATTCTACGGGCGTCTCGGCACAGAGGACGCACGCGTTGGTCAAACCACCGCGCTTCGCTTTTGCTGCTGGGATTCGAAGCTCGCTCATCGAGCCGAGTCGTACGTGCTCGCCGAGTGTAAGGTCAAGCGCGCTGGGGCGTTCGTGTCTTCGAGGTACGACCCTTGCGAATCATATTTGGCATCTTAGCGACATTAGTCTTCGCCGTGGTGAACCGCGCGCACGCGGATGCGCCCCCGCACGCTGCGCTCCACGACGTTACCAGTTGGCATTGGGACGCCTCGATTCAACTCGGCGGTGGGTACGGCGCGCGCGTGCGGGCGCGCGGCGGGGTGCTGCAACTCGTGCGAGACCGCGCTGTGTTTGCGACTTGGAGCGCCGGCGCGACCGTTGCTGCTGATAGCAAGCAGGGCTTCGGCGGCGGCGTGCAACTCGCCGCGGCGATCGGTGCACACGCGATGAGCACACTCGGACTCGAACACTGGACCGACGGGACGACCGGGCTGACGCTCAGCGCGGGAATCCTCTTCCTTGGGCTCGAATGGCAGCACTGCGTGTCCGGCGACGCCCCGCGTAACGCCTTCTACGCAATGCTCAACATACCCATCGGTCTGCTCGCGGGCATGTCGAGCGCGGAGTCAGATCAGCCCCTCGCGCCGGTACCACTCGCCCGTTAGCTTTGTGCCTTCGCGCAGTGTGACCTTGCTGGTCCAGCCGAGCTCCCTGCGCAAGGAGGAGCTGTCGCAGACCCAGTCCTCGCCGAGCATGTCTTTCACTTTGTCGAGCGTGAGGAAGACCTCGCGGCCTGTGATTTTGCCAACCAGCTCGGAGGCCCTGGCAGCCGCGCGCAGAACGGGTCCGGGTACGGGGATTCCCACCGGGTTCGACGTGCCGATGGCCTCTGCGACCGCGGCGCCCAAATCGCGCTGCGTGATCGGCACGCCGTCCTCGGGGCTGAAGATAGACGCGGATGGGTGAGGGGAGTCGAGCGGAGCGACCAAGGACGATGCTGCATCGGTTGCGTACAGCAAACTGAGCGGTGGCGATTTTCCGAATACAGGCTGCACACCCCGAGCGACCGTCTTGTAGAGAGCAGCCCAACGGGTGTCGCCTGGTCCGTACAGCGCGGGCAAGCGCATGAGCGTCGTCGGAATGCGCGCGGAGGCGGCGAGCACCAGCTTGTCGGCGTCCTGCTTAGCCTTGCCGTACTGACTCAGCGCAGGAACAGCAGAGACGGAGGACGCATGCACGTAGCGTTTTAGAGTAGGGCGCACCCGTTCGATTGCGCGTAGCAGCGTCTCGGTGGTGAGCACGTTGTGAACGTAGAATTCATCGTTCGAACGCACGCGACCGCCGCCTGCGCAGTGAATCACTGCATCGATGTCGCGCAGAGCGTCGTCGAGGCCAGATCCGTTCTCGAGCGAAACTTCCGCGGGCTCAACGCCCAGCGATTTCAGCTGTTTCGTGTTGCTGCTCGCGCGAACGGTCGCCCGTACGTCGTCGCCGCGTGAGCGAAGCAGCTCAGCGATATGCGAGCCGAGAAAGCCAGTTCCGCCTGTAAGCAAGATACGCATCGATGTGAAAGCCTATCATTCTCGCCACGTAGCTAGAATGCGTCGTGCCTCGCGCGTCGTGACGTTGAGCCCGGGCGATTCGCTCCCGCGCGATTGGGACATTATTGCTTGACGAGCATGCGTAATACCGGTGATACATTCGGCCCTGGGGCTGGAGTTTATGCGTCGCCTGCGTAGTCGTTTTGCGCCGCGCCATGAGGGAAATTACTATGCGTTTGTTCGCCAAAATCACCTGTGTGTTGGTCTGTGTTCTTGCGTTTGGCTGCGGCGGGGGCGACACGCCACCCGGTACGGTGGACGCTGGCGGAACTGACACCGGGGTCGGCGACGGCGCAACGACGACGGACACTGGTGTGCGAGCCGATGGCGCGCTGCCCGATTCGGCGATGGTCGATGGCGCAATGATCGACGCTGCGATGGTGGACGGCGCGACGGTCGACGGCGCGATGGTCGATGGCGCAATGATCGACGCGGCGATGATAGACGGCGCCATGGTCGATGCCGGCGGGGGCGGCGATGCTGCAACCGCCGACGGCGGCCCGAGTTGCGATGGCGTGACCTGCGCGGCAAACGCACATTGCGAGAGCGCAACCGGCGCTTGCGCGTGTGACACGGGTTATGAGGGCGCCCCTTCGGCTTGCACGGAAATCAACGAGTGCGATCCCAATCCCTGTCTTCACGACGGAACTTGCACGGACGCGCTTTCGGACTTCACATGTGAATGCGCAGTCGGCTACACGGGCAGCGACTGCGGTACCGACGTCGATGACTGCGAAGGTGACCCGTGTTTGAATGGCGGCAGCTGCACGGACGGCGTGAACTCGTTCACCTGCACGTGCCCGCCAGGCTTCCCCGGCTCGCACTGCGAAGCTGAGATCATTCTCTGCGACAGCGATCCGTGTATGAACGGCGCATCATGTACCGACGGCCCATCCGGCTTTAGCTGTACCTGCTTGGCGGGCTTCAGCGGCACGGCCTGCGAAGTGGACATCGACGATTGCGCGGCTTCACCGTGCGAACGAGGCATGTGCGTTGATGGAGTCAATGCGTTCTCCTGCACCTGCCCGCCCGGCTACAGCGGCGCGACCTGCGGCGTAGATATCAACGAGTGCATGGCCGGCCCGTGCATGAACGGCGGCATGTGTGCCGACGGCATCGCGTCTTACACTTGCACATGCGCGGCAGGCTTCAGCGGCACGAACTGCGAAGTGAACATTGACGACTGCACGCCGAATCCCTGCGCACATGGAACGTGCGTCGACGGCGCAGCCGCATTTACCTGCATGTGCGAGGCCGGCTACAGCGATCCGACGTGCGCGACTGACATCGACGAGTGCGCGATGACGCCTTGCATGAACGGCGGAGCCTGCACGGATGGCGTCAACAGCTTCACGTGCATGTGCCCGACGGGCTTCACGGGCACCCTCTGCGAAACCAACATCAACGACTGCGCGTCAGCTCCTTGTATGAACGGCGGATCGTGCGTCGACGGCATCGCGAGCTACAGCTGCATGTGCGCGTCGGGCTTTAGCGGCACGAACTGCGAAACAAACATCAACGAGTGCATGCCGAGCCCGTGCGTCAACGGTACCTGCACCGACGGTATCGCATCCTATATGTGCACGTGCACCGCCGGTTATAGCGGCACGAACTGCGACGTGAACATCGACGAGTGCTCGCCCAATCCGTGTTTGAACGGTGGTTCGTGCACCGACGGCGTGAATAGCTACACATGCATGTGCGCAGCTGGCTTCAGCGGCCCGACATGCGCCGTCAACATCGACGAGTGCTCGCCCAACCCGTGCTTGAACGGCGGCTCGTGCTTGGACGGCACAGCGAGCTACACCTGCACCTGCGCGCCCGGCTACAGCGGCGCGACGTGCAGCACGGTCGCGGTCATTGGCGCGACCTGCTACACGGCTCACATCGCTTACCCGACGCTTCCCGACGGCGTCTACCTCATCGACCCCAACGGCGGCTCAGCGAGCGACGCCTTCTCCGTGCGTTGCGACATGACGACGGACGGCGGCGGATGGATGAAGATCCTCCAGTACAACACCGCCGCCTACACGCCCAGCACGGCGGCGTTTGGTGACATCACCACGGCCGCAACGCCTGCGGCTGCGAAGCTCTCGGATGCGCAGATCAATTCTGTCGGCGTTGCCCGCACCTATCGTTTGCAGGGGGCGACTTCGGCACAGCGCACCTTCCTCGAGCCGGGTCCGCTCGCTGCGTATGCTGACACCATGGTCGCGCAAGGATTGATGCGTTCGTCTCCGACGCGCGTCTGTGAGGCAGCGAGCTATGGCGCGTGCGCATTCACCACGACGGCTGGCACCTACGTCGATACGCTGGTTTGGGGCTTCGCCGGTAACGATGCAAATCGCTACTTCTCCGATTACTCGGGCGGTTCCATAAACTGCTACAACCCGTCGGCAGCAGGAGTGCGCTGTTTCAACTCCGGCTCCTCAACGGGTCACGCGATCATTCCGAACTTCTCGATGTGGGCGCGAGAGGCACTTCCATCGGCGACCGGACTCGTCGCTCTGTGGAACATGAACGAGAACACCGGAACGACGTTCGCGGATGGTAGCGGCACAAGCCACCCCGCAACGGCTACCGGCACGTGGACTTCAACCGGTCACACGGGGTCGGGCTTCACCGGCACAGCAGTCTCCACTGCGTTTACCAGCACGACCGCTGCGACCGTCTCGGTCTGGGTACGTCGCGCAGGCACCGCCGCGGCATTCCCCCGCATCATCAGCTGGCCGAGCGATGCTTTCGAGATTGCCGACCACAGCGGCACAGGGACGCTCGGCGTTTACACCCCAACGCTTAGCTGGCAGAACACGTCGGCCACGTTGACCAACGGGACCTGGGTACACGTCGCAGTGACCCTTGGCGGCGGCACGATGAAGGCATACCTCAACGGCACGTTGGTTGGCACATACAGCACCAACTCCACGATGGCTGGCGCAATGAGCCTTGGCCAGCGCGCGGCGGGGGGCGAGCCCTTCAACGGCTCGTTCGATCAGCTTCGCGTATACAACCGAGTGCTCAGCGCCTACGAAGTCGCAGCGCTCGCCGGCGAGTAGTCGAGGCGGTGTTCGAATCGGCGGACCGCTGCGTGTGGTTCGCCGATTTCGCGACCGAGCTGTATGAAGCCGTTGCGCTCGAAGCGTACCGTAAGTGCTGGCGAACGCGCGTCTACGAGGCTGTCATCGCTATCGCTTAGCGTATGCACCTGCACACCGACAGTATCGACGGGTAAGTATGCGAATAGCGTGCGCGAAATTGTCAGTGCGGTTTCGCAAAGCCTATCGGCATGCACGTGCGTGTCGTTCGACGTGCGGAGCGACGCGCGTACTTCGACTACTTGGCTCGACTCAATTTGATGTTCGATGCGTGTCTTAGGGGATGCAAGAGCCTGAAACGGCGCCAGATAGTCGATGGCGGTCGCATAGGCATCGACATCGCCTTCTAGAATGCGGCGGGCGAGGCCGGTGAACCACTCCCACTCATCCAGCGCGAGCTTGCTGGTCGCTCCGTCGCGGAAGCGGGCATTGAGTATCGCTTCCTCATGCGCCTTGCGCTCTGGTATGGCTGCGCCCGTAATCCGTTCGAGGAGACTGGGCTTATACGCCCGAAAGCGACGCTTTGCTTCAATCTCTTCCGTATGAACCGGCACCGGTCGCGGTAGCTCGGCGATGCTCTTCCAGCACGCGGGTTCCCAGGCGTCGCACTCGCCACGCGTCCTCATGACAGCACGCAAGCGTTCGCCCCGGCGCACGTCGGTCTCTAGCAAACGGACTGATGACCGCCACCCCATGGGGGCGCATTATGGCTGACACATTTCGTAAACGTCGAGCGGAAACGCCCAAAAATGGGCTCACCCGTAGAGGTGAGGAGGCTGTCAGTCGCATCACTGAACGCACGTCCCATGTAAAGAACGGAGGCGTTATGAAGCAGATTCCGGTGAGTGCATTGCATTTGCGCGAGGCCACGGTGTTCGAAGGTGAGGAGTGGTCGTCGCTACTTTCCGCAGATGGTTTTCGGATCTCGTTGCGGCTCGATCGCCTGATGGTGGTTTGTCGCAGTCCACGCGGCGGTACTCTTCTGGTGCCGATGGCACGCGTGAGGAGTATCGAGGTGCCATGGGGCCTGGACGCACCCGGCTTACCCTCGCTCCTTAACGCGATGCGCACTCCTGCCGAAAACTCCCAGATGGCGTCCGGCGACGAATAGCTAGTGCGTCTCGACGTTGTGGTCCCGGTCGTCGTCCCCGCCGGCGTCCTCGATATCGTTTCGCGGAGCGAGGCGCGTGCCGGGCGGGCCTGTGGTCACGGTGAGAGAGAACGGCGCGGCATCATTGTTGCTGTAGCTCTCGACAATCACGTAGTACGTGCCTCGCTCGAGCGTTAGCTCGGCGTCTGGGCCCACCGTTTCGCCATTGGTGCAAATGATGTCCGCACCAGTCGCGCATTCCCGACGAAGGGCGAGCGAGCCGCCGAAGCCCGGTGCGAATGCAAAGCGAACCTGCTTGCGTTCGCGCAGTTGAAAGCGATAAGCGCGGTCGTTTCCGCCAGGAACGCAGCTGCTTTGAAAGTGATCACCGGAATCGGCGGTCGTCCCACTCACTGTCTGGCCGGCGCGCAACAGCTGCGCCTGACGGCAGATGGCTTCTACCGGCGCAGCATCGGTCGTGGCGAGGGCAATCTTGAGTGACCCAAACGCATTTGCATTGAAGCCGTCGACGAAAAGGAAGTACGCGCCGGGCGCGAGAAGCGTATGGATGCTTTGCGCTCTCGCACCTCGCGCGATGGACCCCACGCGCAGGCACGCCATCTCGGAGGCTGCATCCGCGCATTGCCTGCGCACGTATAGAACGGCGTCGGGGTTTTGCACGTCGAGGGCCGCAATGTGCACGATCGAGCGTGCGGTAACACTGAATGAGAGCACCGCATCGGCACCGTCTTGTCCTCCGCAACTTCCGGCGTAATCGTCGCGCAGTGGGAAGGTGTCGATGGGTGATGGCTCTTCGTGGATCGCGATGGCGGTGGGGTTCGCGCACGAATCGCCGGCGCCTCCTGCGCCTGCGATTGGCAGAACTTCTGCCGTGAGCGTGTATTCGCCGGCGCTCGCCGCAGTGAAGCCGTCCGTGTAGACGAAGTAGCGACCAGCCTGAAGTGTGTTCGCGATGCGGGAGTGCGACTGGTCTTCCGCATCGTCGTTGCAGAGCAGTTCGCTGTCCGGGTCGTTGCAGTCCGAGCGAATGTAGAGAACGCCGTCGTACTCCTCGTATTGCTGATTGATGCGCACCCGCGACGGCTCGGTGATGTCCAGCACGTGAACTGCGTCAGGCCCTGGCGCGTTGCCTCCACACTGAGCCGAGAATGCGCCTGCGTGACCTGATGTCGTGCCGGTAATCGCTTGTCCGGGAACAAGTGCTGGCGCCTCGGAGCACAGCTGGGCGATCGGCTGTGCTGCCTGTGTCGTGACAACTAGCTCATAGAGGCCCGCTCCGTCTTCGAACGCGTCCACGACGATGTAGTAGTCGCCGGGTTCGACGAGCGCGGTCAGGAAGGAATGCGTTATGTCTTCTGCGTCGTCGTTGCAGGCAAGCTCGGAGGTGATGTCACCGCACGAGCTCTGCAGATAGATCGCGCCATCGAACGTAGATTGAAGTTGAGCCGTAAGCTGCACGGCTGAGCTCACGTGCACTTGGTAAACTTGCTCGCTCCCTTGGTCGCCCGCGCAGGTGCCAGCCAGCGAATTCGACGCGCTTGTGCGCGTATCACCTTGGATGGCCGGACCTATCGCTGCGAGGAATGGACTCTCGCACGTGCCCGCGCCGACCACCGCCGGGGAGCTGGTTGCGCCGGCTGCAACCGTCGAGGGTTCCGGCGTTGCGCCGCCGCAGCCGGCGAGGATAAAGAGAAGCGCTGTCGAGGGAGCGAGTCGAAGCATTGCACCAGCGTACATGGACCCGGCCGCTCCGTCAGCGCTTATGGCACTCTCAATAGCAATCGGACTTACCGTCCCCACGCGAGACGCGCGCTTCTGTGCATGGATCGTTTGTCGCCGCTCGTGAGCATAGTGAGTGACGCCTCGCTCGGTTTGATGCTCCACCTCGCGCGCACACTGAGTGCGACCTCGCGCGCTGGATCGAGCAGATGCACGCCGGGTAAGTGCAATGCGAAAGCCGCAAGCGCGGCGGGGTAGTGTGTGCATGCGAGCAAGAGGGCATCCACATCGCGTAGCGGTCGCACGATGTCCTCAACCAGCGCCGCAAATGCGGGAGTGCGAAAATGCCCACGCTCAATCGCTGCGGAGAGTGGTTGCGCTATCCGCTGAACGACGTCGATGCCGCGTTCCGCTAACGCGTTGCGATAGACGCGAGAGCGTATCGTGCGTCGCCCGCCCACTACACCAATGCGCTTCGCCCGGCTCGTTACGGCGAGATTCACTGAGGGCTCAATCATACCCAGCGTTGGCACGGAAAAGGTCACGCCGCGCATGAGTACCGTAGACGCGGCGTTGCATGCGAGAACGACCCCGTCCACGCCGCGGGCTACGAGGCGGTCAACAACGACCTCGAGCCGCTGCGTCAGCGCACTATGGGAAAGAGTGCCGTACGGCGGCGCACCTGTATCGGAGTAGTAAGTAAATGAGGTCCGCGGAAATTTGCTCTGCAACTCGCGCAACACCGATACGCCGCCGATACCCCAGTCGATCACGCCGAGATGCTTCACGGGAAACTCATGGGCGCGAGTAGCCACGAATCAGATTTTGGACCCGCATCGAATGCAACCAGGCGTTGGGTGCGACCTACCGTAAGCGTCTCGAGCTTCTGTCCCGGGAAACGACTCTCCAAAAACCAGCGGTACTCGTGCTCGGCACGTATCGGATTGTGCTCGAGCATCTTCTTCCACGCGGGATGCGAAGTAAGCGTTCGAAGATTCTGATCGAACGCTCGGTCCAGGTAAGGGCGCGTGGCGTGCACCCACGCCGACCGCACTAGTGTGAGTGCGTCGCGCGGCTCGAGGGGTTTTGCGACCATGTCGACCACCAGAAAGCGTCCGCGGGGCGCGAGCACGCGATGGATCTCTTTGAGGATCGGATCCCAGTCGAGATATCGAAACGATAAGAACGACGTAACCACATCGAAGCTTCCATCGGCGAAAGGAAGAGTGGGGCCGTCGATCGTTTGGAAGCGTAAGTTTCGATGTGAACGCGAGTTAGCCACCGCTTTGTCGATCATGCCACTCGATGCATCGACTCCGACACTAGCGCCGATTCGCTCGGCGAGTGCGCGCAGGAGAGCTCCATTGCCGCATCCGATGTCGAGTACACGCGGTCTGCTGCCCGTAGGAATGTGTGCGGATATCCATTTCCATTCGTCACGACGCACGCGGATATCTTCGAATGCTTTATCGTAAAGGCTTGCGACCGCATCGTATGACGGATCTCCGACCACCCTGGCGGGGCGACACTCGGTCATCGGTTGCGCGGGCGTGCCGAGCAGGTATTTGCGCAAGCTCCCCGGGAGGCCATGCGATTTTCGCCCTACGCAAGCGATGATGTAGAGGGGAAACGTGTCGCCCTGGCCCACGCGCCGCGCTTCCCAAGCGAATCTGTCCTTGCGCGTGGATACGGTTGTGTAGAGCCGGTGCCCGAACGTTGTCACGCCGAAGGTGCGCGCGAAGAACGGTGCAAACCAGCGAGCCGTACGGCAAGCATGAAAATATGCGACGGCATTAGGCGCGAATGGAATGAGCATCTCCCGCCACTCGTGCGGGCTAAACTGCTCTGGCCACCCCGTGCTGCCGAACATGATGCCGTACATCCCTGAGTGTCCGATGAAGTGAAGCTCAGCGATGCTCAGCCCCTCGCGATGCAGGTCGCGCATCTCACTCACGAACTCGTGCTTCTGGCGAAGCGGCTTCACAAGCACGCGGCGCGTTGGGTCAAGGGCGCGTAGCTCTTCGGCCAGCGTCACCGCCGCGCGTGCGAACTTCTCGCTGCCGCCGCGGTAGTGCGTCGTGTACCCGATCCAGATAATCGATTTTGGATCGTGCACAGCCACGGCGACGAATCCTAGTGCGATCCCTTTTGGGACGAAGCAGTGCACCCGCTTCGATGTGATTGTTCCACGACGCTGGTTTGAAACCGTTCGCCACTGCGACCATGTCGATGCAATCAACGACCGGACAGACGATCTGGCAGAGGTTGCATCCAACGCATTCCGCTTCATCAACCACCGGCACGCGTGAGCCGTTCGGATTCGGATGAATGCACTGATGTGCGCCGTCGTGGCACGCGACCATGCATAGCTGGCAGCCAATGCATTTGTCGGCGTTGATCTTAGCGACTGTCTCGTAGTTGAGATTCAAATCGCCCCACTCGGAGTACGAGGGAAGCGACTTGCCGATGAAGTCGTCGAGCTTCGCGAAGTTCTTCTCACGCATGTACGTGGTGAGACCTTCGATCATGTCTTCCACAATGCGATAGCCGCGCAACATAACTTCCGTGCAGACCTGCACGTTGGATGAGCCGAGAAGCAAAAACTCCACTGCGTCCCGCCAGTTCGTGATGCCGCCGATCCCGCTGATCGGAATCCCAAATTCCTTCTCACGCGCGAGCTGCGCCACCATATGGAGCGCGATCGGTTTTACCGCTGCGCCGCAATAACCACCGTTCGAGGAAGCGTTGCCGACGCTCGGCTCAGGAACGAAGGTGTCGATGTTCACGCCGATGATGCTCTTGATCGTGTTGATGAGTGTGACGCCATCCGCGCCGCCGCGCTTTGCGGCGAGACCATGCGGGCGAATGTCTGAGACATTGGGCGTGAGCTTGATCAACACGGGGATCGTCGAAAACTCTTTGGCCCAACTCGTGATGCGCTCATTTACCTTGGGCTCTTGGCCCACGGCTGAGCCCATGCCTCGTTCGCACATGCCGTGCGGGCAGCCGAAGTTGAGCTCGAGCCCATCCGCCCCGGCGTCGATTGAGCGCTGAATGAACTCTTTCCATTCTTCGCGTGTCTCCACCATGAGGGAGACGATCACAGAGTGCTTCGGGTACTTCTTCTTCACTTCGTAGATTTCGCGGAAGTTCGATTCGAGCGGACGATCCGTGATGAGCTCGATGTTGTTGAAGCCGACGCCGCGATTGTTCTTCCACGTCGTTGCGCCGAAGCGACTCGAAACGTTTTGAATGGGCTGACCCAGCGTCTTCCACACAGCACCGCCCCAACCAGCGTCGAAGGCGCGCATGATCTGCGGACCGGAGTTTGTCGGCGGCGCGGATGCAAGCCAGAACGGATTCGGCGAAATGATTCCGCCGCAGTTCGAAGTAATGTCGGTCACTGCGAGCCTCCGCCTACGAGATATTCGTGAATGGCACGCGCCGCGCGCTTGCCCTCAGCTGCTGCGTTCACAACTTCTTTGCCGCCGTTCGCGGCGTCGCCGCCGGCGAATACGCCTTTGCGCCCCGTGAAGCCGTTTGCGTCGACTGCGATGCGTCCCTTGTCGGTCTTCACATCGGGCATGGCTTTCACTAGCGCGTCGAGTTTTGCTTGGCCGATCGCCAGCAAGACAAGTTGCGCGGGGAGAGCGTGCTCCGTTCCGTTGATGGGCTGCTTCTGATCGTCGAGCGAAATACAGCGCACTCCACTCACCCGACCGTCTCGGCCATCGAAAGCGGTCGGCAGCGTACGCCACAACGCACGGACGCCTTCTTCCTTGGCAGCGTTCCATTCGTGCTGGTAGCCGCTCATGCCTATTTCAACGCCGCGATAGATCATGGTCACCGATTCGATGCCAAGTCCGCGCAGTTCGCGTACCGCGTCGATGGCCGTATTGCCGCCGCCCACAACGACCGCATGCTTCACGTCAGCGACGGAGACCAGGCCGAGCTTCATCTTCTCGATGTAGTCGACTGCGCCGTATACGCCGCCAAAATCCTGCCCCGGCACGCGTAGCTCGCTGTCGGGTCCGAGACCGAATCCGAGAAAGAGCGCGTTGTGCTTTTTCGCGAGCTCGTCCCAGCTCACGTCGTCCGGAATCGAGACGCCCGTCTTTACGTCGATTCCGCCGATCGAAAGGATCCACTCCACTTCGTCGACTGCGCGATCAGCCTTCATCTTATAGGGCGCGACGCCGGTGGTGTTCAGGCCGCCAACGACATCGCGCTTCTCGTATACCGTGCACGCATGACCGTAACGACGAAGTTCGTGGGCTGCCGCGAGCGACGCAGGCCCCGCGCCAATCAAGCCGACTGACTTGCCCGTGGCCTTGCCCGCTTCGTAGTACTGCCACTTCTTTGCGTAGGCAATGTCCGTTGCGTAGCGCTGCAACTTACCGATCTGAATCGGTGGCACGCCCATCGCGTTGTACACGCAGTCGCCGACGCACAGCACTTCGACCGGACATACGCGCGCGCAGCTCATGCCGAGGATGTTCGAATCAAAAATCGTCTTCGCTGAACCGCGCACATTGTTCGTTGCGATCTTGCGAATAAATTCCGGAATGTTGATCTCGGTCGGGCACGCCTTGATGCACGGCGCGTCGTAACAATACAAACAGCGGTTGGCTTCGACCGCCGCTTGGCTGTCGTTCAATGCTGATTTGTAGTCCTCGAATACGCTCTCAGAGCGTGCGATCGGAAGCTTGGTGGTCATGGGTCAACCCTCGAACGCTTCGTCCGTGACCGAAAGGCTGCGGTCGACGATATCGAATGCTTCGAGCAACTGGTCCTTGGTTATGCACAAGGGCGGATTGCAGGTGAAGTTGTTCCAGCGCGTGAACGTGAAGAGACCGTTCTCGAGGAACTTGTTCGCGAGCTTGCCCATCGCCGGGTGCGCGCCGTTGTAAGGAGCAATCGCTTCGCCCTTGCTGTTTTTCTGAAGGTCGATCATTCCGAAGAGACCGATGCAGCGTCCCTCCTTCACGGAGCGATGCTTGGCTTTCAAACGATCCATCTCGGAGCGCATCACGCTCTCGAGCTTCGCTGCGTTCTCGACCATTCCCTCGCCGATCGTGACGTCGATGACAGCTTCGGCCGTTGCGAGCCCAAGTGGATGCGAGTTGTACGTAAGTCCGCCCCAGAACACGTTGTCGCGGAAGTGCTGCGCAATCGGATCGGAGACGCCCATGGCTCCCAGCGGGAAGTAGCTGCTCGTCAAACCCTTCGCCATCGTAACGATGTCGGGAACGATGTCGCCGTGCTCGAACGCAAAGCGCTTACCGGTGCGTCCCCAGCCCGCCATCACTTCATCGCACACGAGCAAGATGCCGTGCTTCGAGAGCAAGCGCCTTCAAGCCCTTCAAGTAGCCGGGCGGCGGTGCAAGTACGCCGTTCGTGCCTGTAACCGTCTCGATGAACATCGCCGCGATGCTTTGGGGGTTCTCGTACATGATCACTTCCTCGAGATACTCGAGGTTCTTCTTCGTGATCTCTTCGGGCGTTGCACCAAACGAATAGTTGTAGGGAACCGGATCCATCACGTGGATGAATCCCGGTGCTCCCGGCTCGCTCGGCCAACGACGGGGGTCGCCGGTCAGCATCATCGTGGCGTTGGTTGCGCCATGGTAGCTGCGATAGCGGCTCAGGATCTTGAAGCGGCCAGTGTATCCGCGTGCCGCTTTGATCGCGTTCTCGTTCGCCTCGGCGCCGCCAAGTGTGAAGAAGAAGGTGTTGATATTGCCGGGCGTAAGGTCTGCGAGCTTCTTGCCCAAACGCGCGCGCGCTTCCGTCGCTGTGCCCGGATAAACGTAGATCAGCTTATCAAGCTGCGCCTTCATCGCGGCAATCACCTTGGGGTGCGAGTGCCCGATGTTCACGCTCATCAACTGACTATTGAAGTCGATGTAGCGCTTGCCGTCGGTGTCGTAGATGTAGATGCCCTCCGCTCTTTCGATCGGAAGGGGATTCACTTTGCCGGTTGCAGCCCACGGATACAGCGTGTGCTCCAAGCACAGCCGCTTCATTTCTTCGCCGTTCATTGCATTCCCCTCAGGACATCCAGGTCTGGTCTTTTTGCAACGACCACTTGGTGGTGATCTTGCGAGCGCGTGTCCAGAAGCGGAAACCATCCCAGCCGGTGAGGTCGCCACTGCCGAACTTCGAATCGTTCCATCCGCCAAAGCCAAAGGGCTCACGGGGAACCGGCACGCCGACGTTGACTCCGCACATGCCGGCGGACACTTCGTTCATCACGCGACGCGCGACGTCGCCGCTTGTCGTGTAAACCGCAGACGCGTTGCCGTAAGGATTGGAGTTCTCGATCTTGATAGCTTCATCGAGTGTCTTGACGCGTACGATTGAAAGTACTGGGCCAAAGATTTCTTCGCGTGCTGCGGGAAGGTCGGCCGAGACGTTATCCAAGATGGTCGGGCCAACCCAATAGCCTTCGTCGCCACCGCGCTGTTTGCGGCCATCGACGATGACTTTGGCGCCCTTTTTCTCGGCGTCGTTGATGTAGCCGTTGATGCGATCTCGCGCCGGCTCGCTCGTGATCGCGCCGATGTCCTTGCCAGTGACGAGCTTTTCCGCGCGCGCCTTGATGGCGGTGATGATGTGGTCCACGTCACCGACGGCGAGAAGCACCGATGCCGCCATGCAACGCTGACCAGCGCAGCCAGTGAACGATGCAACAACGTTCTCCGCCGTGACAGCGACGTCCGCATCCGGCACCACGATGAGGTGGTTCTTCGCGCCGCCCAAGCAAAGCATAGCCTTGCCCGTTTGCGCGCCGCGTGCGTAGACGAGCTTGCCGACGCGCGTCGATCCGACGAACGCCATCGCGGCGATGTCTTCGTTGTCGCAAAGCGCTTCAACGGACTCTTGACCGCCGTTGATGATGTTGAAGACGCCATCGGGAAGGCCGGCTTCCTTGAACATGCCCGCGAGACGCTGCGAGCAAAGGGGGACCTGCTCGCTCGGCTTCAATACGAAGGTGTTGCCGCCAATGATCGCCTGCGGAAGCATCCACATGGGAACCATGATCGGGAAGTTGAAGGGCGTGATGCCGGCGACGACGCCGAGCGGCTCGTAAACCACTTGGCAGTTCACACCGCGGCTCACGTCGAGTTGCGTGCCGGCTGCCATGTTGGGCAACGAGCATCCGAATTCGATGCACTCGATGCTCTTGAGCACGCTGGCGACCGACTCTTCGTAGGTCTTGCCGTTTTCGTGCGAGACGAGCCATGCCATCTCTTCGAGATTCTTATGAAGGAGCTCACGCAGCTTGTAGAAGACCTGAGCGCGATCGCGAATCGGAACATCACGCCAAGCGGGGAAGGCCGCCTTCGCTGCTGCCACTGCCGCGTCGACATCGGCTTTGCCCGACATCACGACATTCGAGATGGCCTTGCCATGTCGCGGATTGATGACCGGGATCGATTTGCCGCTCTTGGCGTCCTGAAACTCGCCGCCGATATAGTTTCGGGCAGGCACGTAGGTCGCGAACTCATAGCTCTTAGCTGAAAACGTGGGAACCATTACGAATTCTCCATTGCTCATTTGAGGCAGGCGTTCTTAGCAGGTGAAAGACCCTGGCTCCACCCCGAGGCCAACATTAACAAGAATTTGTTTGATGATCCGCGCGGTTCGCCCCCACGCACCGCTATATTCCTGGGGAAGATGTTCACGGCGAGCTACGAGACGACAATCGAAGACCTGGTCGCACTGCAAGAGCGTCTCTACCAGGAGCGTCTTAAGGGGCGCTTCGGACTGACGAACCCGGCCGCGGTACGCCGGCGAAAGATCCTGGGCGGTGTGCTGCTGGCGAGCGTCACACTGTTAGTGGGCTTCGGCGGGCTGGTTACTCTGGTCGAGGGCAATGCCAATTGGATCGTTGAGCTCAGCGCGCATCCAACCCCGGTCGAGAGGACGCTCGTCGGCGCGCTGCACGTTCTAGTGCTGGTTCTTGGTGCGCTTCTCGTGCTGCTTCTGGTGGTGCTCATGCTCTTTGCGACCATGCGGGTCTTGATGAAGAACGGAGTGATTGCGCGACGCGCAGCGCGGCGCAATCCGTTGGCCATGGGCGCGCGCACGATGACGGCCACCCCGGATGGGGTGCGGATCGATTGGAAGGGCGGGCAGACGTCCGTGCAGTGGGACGTGATTCGGGATCTGCTCGAAGACGACTCGCGCTTCTATCTTATGATCTCGCCGGTGCAAGCCTTCGTGATTCCGAAAACGGCGCTCGGTTCAAACATCGATTGGTTCAGGCAGGCGGTGAACGAGGCGCGTGCAGCGCGCGTCGCGCAGCAGGGCTTTCAGTCTTCGGCTGACTAGGGCACGGTACGTTTCCATGTCGGACCTGCTCGCCGCGCGAACGCAGATGGCGGTCTCGCTCGGATTTCACATCGTCTTTTCGACGATAGGAATCGCGATGCCGTTTCTAATGGCGGTTTCGCACTTCCTATATCTTCGCACGCGCAACGAGATCTACCTGCAGCTCACGAAGACCTGGTCAAAGGGCGTAGCGATTTTCTTTGCGACCGATGCAGTTTCGGGAACCGTTCTCTCCTTCGAGCTCGGCCTCTTGTGGCCGAAGTTCATGGAACACGCAGGCCCGATCATCGGCATGCCATTTTCGTGGGAAGGCACTGCGTTCTTTCTCGAAGCGATCGCACTGGGCGTCTTCTTGTACGGGTGGAATCGCGTGAAACCCTGGGTGCATTGGGCGAGCGGAGTCGCGGTTGGCGTCACCGGCGTGCTCTCCGGAATGTTTGTCATCTGTGCCAACGCGTGGATGAACAGTCCCACTGGATTCGACTGGGTCGACGGCCACGCCGTCAACATCGATCCGGTGGCCGCGATGTTCAACAAGGCCGCGTGGCATCAGGGCCTACATATGACCATCGCGTCATTCGCGGCGGTGGGCTTTGCGGTCGCTGGCATTCACGCATACGGCTTGCTGCGCGATCCCAACAACGAGCTTCATCAGAAAGCGCTGCGCATCGCGCTAGCCATTGGGGCCGTGGCTTCGATTCTTCAGCCTCTTCACGGAGACCGGCTCGCGAAACAAGTCGCCCTGCTGCAACCAGCGAAACTCGCGGCGATGGAAGGTCTCTTCCAAAGTGAACAGCCCGCGTCGCTTGTGCTGGGAGGCATTCCATCGGAGGCCGACCAGACTACGCGCTATGGCGTGCACATACCGCGCATGTTGAGCTTGCTCGCGCATGGCGATTTTGACGCACGCGTTGATGGGCTCGATACGATACCGCGGGAGGACTGGCCTCCCGTCGCGATCACGCACTTCGCGTTTCAGATCATGGTGGCCATCGGCTCGCTGTTGGCGGCTATCGCATGCATCGCGCTCGTCGCACTGACGCGCAAGAAGGCGTGGCTCGCGAAGCGTGGCTTGCTTCGAACACTCGCGTGGTGCACGCCGCTCGGCTTTATCGCCATCGAAGCAGGGTGGGTCGTCACCGAAGTCGGTCGTCAGCCTTACATCATCTATGGGATCATGCGCACCGCCGACGCTGTGACGCCGATGCCGGGCTTGGTCGTGCCGATGGCGCTGTTCACTCTCGTCTATGTACTGCTCAGTTTCGTGGTCGGCTTCTTGATGGTGAGGCAATTCCGCCGTGTTAGTTGAAAGCGTCGCCACCTTCCTCGGCATCTCAATCTTGTTCTACGCAGTGTTCGCAGGTGCGGACTTTGGCGCGGGCATTTTGGAGCTCATGTTGGGACGCGAGCACCGCAAAGACCAGCGGCATGTGATCGATGGCGCCATGGGACCGGTGTGGGAGGCCAATCACGTGTGGCTCATTCTGGCCGTGGTGATTTTGTTCAACGGTTTTCCGCGCGCTTACGCTCAAATCTCGACGACGTTCCACATCCCGCTCCCGATCATGCTCATCGGCATCATCCTGCGCGGATGCGCGTTCACGTTTCGTCATTACGACGCTGTGCGTGATCGCTCACAGCTCTACTATTTGAATGTTTTCAGAGTGGCGAGCCTCATTACGCCGTTCATGCTTGGCGTGATCGCGGCAGGTCTCGCAACACCGGCTCGCGCAAGCGTCACGTTCTACGACGCCTACGTCGCACGTTGGTGCACGCCGTTTGCAGCCGCACTCGGACTATTCACGTGCACACTTTTCGCGTTCCTAGCTGCGGTCTATCTCATCGGGGAGCCTCAAGAGGAATCCTCGCGTGCGGTGTTTCGGACGCGCGCGCGTGCGCTGAACGCCGTCGCGGTTGCTGTCGGTGCGTTGGTCTTTCCGTGCGCCGCATGGAGCGGCGTCCCGCTCTTTTCGCAGTTCATCGAACATCCCTTGGCACTTGCGGGGATGGCGCTCGCAACGCTCGTGCAGCTTCCGTTGTGGTGGAGCGTCGCGACAGAGCGTTGGCAAATGGCGCGTGTGCTCGCCGCGGCGCAGGTTAGCTTCGTGCTCGCGGGATGGTTTCGACTTCAATTTCCCGTTTTGCTGGTGGGCGGGCCAGGCGCAGGCGACATCACGGTCTACAACACGGCCGCGGCCGCGCCGGTGTTGCGCGTCCTGTTGTTCGCGTTGGTCGGTGGCTGCCTACTGATCTTTCCGGCGCTCTACTTCTTGCTGCGCGTATTCAAACGTGAAGCGCACGCGCAGCCCCCTAGCGCATGAACGGCGGCTTCTGCTCCGCCTCGCCCATGTCTGGGGCGCTGTAGTAGTTGACGACCATGGTCTGCGCGCCATCCCGCGTGTAGACGTCAGCGCGCCGAGTCCCAATCGTCGTGGCGATCACTGCTGCAACTTCCTCCGCGGATTGCGCGCCGGGGAAGGAGCGCGAGTCGGCTCCACCGTGCAAGGCGTTCGCGCCAAACTCTGTTGCGACGATGCCCGGATGCACGCTGCTCACCTGGATGCCCGGAAAGTCGGGACGAAGCTCCATCCGGAAGCCCGCGGTCAATGCATTGAGCGCGTGCTTAGAGGCAACATACGCCGATCGAAAAGTCGCGAGCGGCAAGCGACCCAGCATGGATGAGACGTTGATGATGTGGCCGGCCTGGCGTTCTTTGAAATGGGGTAGCACCGCCTGCATTCCGTAGAGAGCCGACTTTACGTTCACCAGCATCATCGAGTCGAAATCGTCATCGGTGATCTGCGACGGAAGACGAGTGATACCGCGCCCAGCGTTGTTCACCCACGCGTCGATGTGCCCAAACTTCGCGATCGCGCTCGCCACAACGCGTTCGTGCTCGGCGCGCTTGGTCACGTCCGCGACCACCGTCAACGTGTGGTTGCCGCTTCGGGCAGCGACCTCATTCAGCTCTTTCTCACGACGAGCGACCAAGACGACGCTCGCGCCAGCGCTTCCGGTTTGCTGCGCCAGCGAGGCTCCGATCCCTGAGCTTGCGCCCGTGATGACGACAACTTTGTTTTGCATGCCGCGAGACTACCATGTGCTCCGCGCTCGTCCGAGACCGATGCCTAGCGACGAATTCTTTTAGCGCGGGAGTGGTAACCAGCGACGCGAAACCCCATCGCATGGACCAGCGCTGCGGCAGTGTCGGCCGAGACATAGGCGTCTCGAACGCGGTTAGCTCTTGGGTCAAGAAGAAAGGCGCGGGCGTTCGAGAAGTCCGCGCCACTGAGCTCACATCCGTCGAACACTGTTTGGGCTAAATCGCTTCCGGTGAAATCGGCGTTCACGAGGTCCGTTTTTTGAAACTGTGCGTCTTGTAGCTGACAATCCGAAAAGCGCGTGTCCCGAAGTGCCATGCCGTCGAATACCGCGTAGCGCAACACGCAGTCGCTGAACGAAATGTCCACGTTCTTGTTCGCCTGAGAGAAATTGACACCCAGCAGCTTCGAACCGCGGAACTCGACTCCATGCAGTGAGGTGTGAGAGAGGCAGCAACGTGTTAGATCGCACTCATCAAATACGCATTTTTCGAACTGGCATTTTTCAAATGTCGACTCGCCGGCCCGTAAATTCTTGAAGGTGCAACGAAAGAACTCTTTGCCCACGAAGCGCTCGCCAGAAACGTCCAGGTCATCGAATGCCCGTGATTCGAAAATCTGGCTCGCGTGCAAGGGTCCGTCGTTGGTCATCGCGTCCTAATAGCGCTCCTTCCGGCAATGATCGAGAGCCTCGCCCCGGGAGCAATTCGCGGTCGTTCCTCGTGCAATATGGCGTATGCTTCGCGACCGAACCGGAGGCTTTCTATGTCGTTGCTGATCAAGGGTGGGCGGGTCGTTACAGCGACCGATGACTACTTCGCAGACGTGCTGGTCGAGGGCGAGAAGGTCACACAAATCGGCGCCACGCTCGACGTACGGGCCGACCGCGTAATCGACGCGAAGGGCAAGCTCGTCATCCCCGGCGGCATCGATGCGCACACGCACATGGATATGCCATTCGGTGGCACGACGTCTGCGGATGATTTTGAATCAGGCACCATCGCCGCCGCTCATGGTGGCACGACGACCATCGTCGACTTCGCCATTCAGTCAAAGGGCGAGTCGACGCTGAAGGGGCTCGACGTCTGGCACAAGAAGGCCGACGGCAAAGCGACCATCGACTACGGCTTTCACATGATCGTGACGGACATGCCTGACGAGCGTTTGCCCGAGATGGATCGACTCGCGAACGAAGGCGTCACTTCGTACAAGCTCTTCATGGCGTACCCCGGCGTGCTCTACGTCGATGACGGCACGCTCTATCGTACATTCCGCCGCGCTGGTGAGAACGGCACGCGCATTTGCATGCACGCCGAGAACGGTATCGTCATCGATGAGATCGTGAAGGGCGCCGTCGCGGACGGAAAACTCGCGCCGAAGTATCACGCGCTCACGCGGCCGACGCGCATGGAGGCCGAAGGCGTGCATCGCGCCATCGCGATTGCCGAAGTCGCCAACGTCCCTCTTTACATCGTGCACTTGTCGTCATCGGACGCGCTCGAAGAAGTGAAACGCGGCCGCATGCGCGGCGTCGACGTCATCGCCGAGACCTGTCCGCAGTACCTCTTCCTCGATCAGAGCTACTACGAGCGCGAGAACTTCGAAGGCGCGAAGTACGTCATGACCCCGGCACTCCGCGAGAAGTGGAATCAAGACGTGCTGTGGACGGGCCTCAAGCTAGGCCATCTGGCCAACGTTGCCACGGACCACTGTCCGTTCTGCATGACCGGGCAGAAGGAGCTCGGGAAGGAAGATTTCAGAAAGATTCCAAACGGAGCGCCCGGTGTCGAGAACCGCCTTTCCTTGATGTACCAAGGTTGTGTCGTTGAGAAGCGCATGAGCCTGAACCGCTGGGTGGAGCTGACGTCCACAGCTGCGGCTAAGACTTTCGGCCTTTTCCCAAAGAAAGGCACCGTAGCCGTAGGGAGCGACGCCGATATCGTCGTCTTCAACCCCGACCGCAAAGAGACGATTAGTGTGAAGAACGAGTTCACACATCACATGCGTGTGGACTACAGCACCTACGAAGGCTTCCAGGTTCAGGGTTTCAGTGAAGTGGTCGTTTCAAGAGGACGAGTCGTGGTTGATCAGGGGAAGCTCACAACTTCGGGCGGCGGCCGCTTCATTGCTCGTGCTCGGCACGGGGAATTGTTGAGGTAGGCTAAAAACCCACCTGATATTCCGGGATTCAGGGTGATACCCTCGTCAAACCCTAAAGAATCGGGTGGAGCTACATGAACTCTCTTCTTCGTCCTTCACGTCTTGTCCTTATCTGTTTGGCGCTCGCTACTGGTGCGTGCGGCAGCCCGAGTGGCCCAACTATCACCGACGATGCAGGCGGTCCGCCGACGGATGGCGGCATGCTTCGACCGGACAGCGGCAACGACGCGAACATCCAACCGATGGAGCCGGCGATCATCGTTGACCCCGCATCCGGGTTGATGACGACCGAGTTGGGCGGCACGGCGACGTTCACTGTTCGACTCAATACTGAGCCAACCGCCGATGTGGTCATTGCGCTGACGAGCTTGGATGAAACGGAAGGAACGATCAGTGTTTCTTCGTTGACGTTCACGCAGGCGAACTACGCATCGCCGCAAACGGTGACCATCACAGGCGTGGACGACTCGACTCGTGATGATGACCAAGCTTATTCGATTGATCTCGCGCCGGCGTCGAGCACCGACGACCACTACAACGGATTGTCTGCGGACGACGTGAGCGTGATCAATATCGACGACGAGAGCGCGGGCGTGACCGTGACTCCGATTGAAGGCCTCGTTACAAACGAAGACGGCCTTACGGCGATGTTTACAGTCGTCTTGAACTCCGCGCCCTCCTCGGACGTTCAGATCGGGTTGGCGAGCGCAAATAGCGCCGAAGGCACAGCCGCTCCGATGATGCTCACGTTTACGGCGACGAACTGGGACGCGCCTCAGACGGTCACCGTGACCGGCGCAGACGACTTCGTTCAAGACGGGCCGGTGGCATATCAAGTCCATCTCGCCGACCCGGTCTCCGAGGATGCTGACTACGACGCGGTCACCGGCCTTCCGTCCGTGACGCTTACGAACAACGATAACGACACGGCCGGCGTGACGGTGACGCCGACGAGCGGTATTTCAACCACAGAGATCGGTGGAACTGCGACCTTTACGGTCGTCCTGAACACGCTTCCCGCTGGGGACGTGACCATCGCGCTTTCTTCCGACGATGAAGGCGAGGGCACGGTTACTCCGGCGACGATTACGTTTACGGCGGAAGATTGGGACGCTCCTCAGGTCGTCACAGTGACGGGCGTGGACGACGAGCTCGCAGATGGTAGCGTTCTTTTCCATGTCATCACGAGCAACGCGGCGAGCTCGGACGCTGCATACGAAGGGTTCGACGTTCCGGATGTCGCGCTGACGAACACGGACAACGACACAGCGGGTCTTATCCTCAGCCGCCTCTCGGGCGTGCGCACGTCCGAGTCTGGCCTCACCGATACCTTCACGGTCGCATTGAACTCAATGCCCAGTGGCGATGTTTCCGTTTCGGTTACAAGCCTTGACCTGACCGAAGGAACCGTGAGCCCCGAGACTCTCACCTTTACCCCCTTGAACTGGAATGCGCCCCAGACGGTGACCGTTACTGGCGTCGACGACGCGATTGCCGACGGCTTGCAGACCTACAACGTGCGTGTCGTGCCGGTCGCAGGTGGCGACGCTGCATACACAGCCGCGCTCGTGCGCAACGTCGCCGTTCAGAACACGGACAATGACAGCCCCGGTATCACTATTTCCGCGGGCCCGTTGAGCACGTCTGAAGCCGGCGACAACGACACCGTCACCGTTGTACTGAACACAGCGCCGACAACGGACGTGTTCATTCTCATCACGATTGATGACGCGACTGAGGCAAGTCTTTCGACGAGCGTCTTGCGCTTCACGACAGCCAACTGGGAGACTCCCCAGACGATTCGCGTCAACGGCGTGGATGACACGGCCAACGATGGTGACCAAACCTTCAACGTTGGCATTGGTCCCACGAGCAGCGCCGACCCGAACTATGACGTGCCTGACCCCGTGATGATCACCGGCACAAACGTCGACGACGAACAGCCGGGCCTGACCGTCACGCGCGCAGCCGTGACGAACACGGACGAACGCGGCGGCTCGTTTACGTTCACCGTGCGCCTGAACACCATCCCGCGCGGTGGCGTCAACGTCGGCATCACGACGCCCGACGGTGATGAAGTCTCCATTTCGCCCTCGTCATTGCACTTCGAACCCGACGGTACGAATGCGTGGAACGTCAACCAAACCGTCACCGTTCGCGGTCTCGCAGACGGCTTTGTGGATGGGGACCAGCCGTTCACGGTACGCACGGCCGTCACAACAAGCGAAGATCCCGACTACACGGCGATTGCCGGCACGGTCGGCGCTGTGACCTTCGGCGGCGTGAATATCGACTACGACTTAAACCGCATCCTCGTTAGCCCGACGTCTGGACTGACAACTTCGGAAGACGGGCGCACCGCTGAATTCTTCCTCGCCGCATCGGGCGCGCCGCGCGCCGATGTGACCGTGACCTGCGCTTCGACGAACGAAGCCGAAGGCCACGTCACGAACTCGCCGATCGTGATCACCGCAGCAAACTGGGGCACGCCTCGGGGCGTCATCGTCCAGGGTATGGACGATGTTTCGGAAGACGGCGACGTTCCCTACACGGTCGTCTGCAGCAACGCTGTTTCGTCCGACTCGACCTACAACAACGTCCCGACGGGCTCGGTGAGCTTGCAAAACCTAGATAACGAAGTCGGTTCGACCACACCCGGACTCGAAATCTTCCCGACCGACAATCTAATTACGTCGGAGCGCGGACACGAAGCTCAGGTGACTTTCGCACTAACTGCGGAGCCGCGTGGCCGAGTGCTTATTCCGGTCAGCGTCGAGCGTCGCAGCACCGAAGGGCGGCTACTCGTGGACTCGATCTCGTTTGACGCGCGCAACTGGCAGATTCCGCAGGTGCTTCGCATCATCGGTCTCGATGACACGGAGCGCGATGGCAATCAGCGCTACACCGTGATTATCGACTCGATTGAGTCGGAAGACCCGGCCTACAACAAGCTTGACCCCGACGATTTGTCGGTTACCAACTACGACGACGAGGCTGGTTCAGCCGGCATCGAAGTGAATCCGCTCGAGGGTCTGCACACGTCCGAGTGGGGCAACATCGCAGCGTTGACCGTGGTTCTCTCGGCTCCGCCCGAAGGTCGCGTCGGAATGCTGGCGCAGCTCGACAACGAACGAGAAGCACGCCTTCTGAATGACACCGTCAGCTTCGATACAGACAACTGGTTCATTCCGCAGGTGGTAAGCGTGCAAGGCCTGGACGACGGAGATGAAGACGGCGACGTTGGCTACCACGTTACTTTCAAGCTGACCGACGTCGAGGACGGCAACTACGCCGCGCTCGAGCCGCCGACGGTCTCGGTCGTCAACTGGGATGATGAACGTGGGACGCCGGGCATCGTCATCAGCGATTCCACCAACCTTCGCATCACCGAGGCGGGCCGCGAGGCCTCGTTCACGGTAAGCTTGCGCTCACGCCCGCGCGACCGCGTGCACGTCAGCTTCTCGTCGGACCGTGACGACGCGTGCAAGCTTACAGTCGATGCGCTCGACTTCGACCCAGACAACTGGAACGTCCCCCAAGCGGTCACATTCCTTGGCATGGACGTGACGGACACCGAAGGCGATACCTTCTTGCACATCATCGGTACAGCCGAGCGTTCGGACGACGAGCAGTATCTAGCACTCGCCCCCGTTTACGTGAACGTTGTGAACGAGGACGACGATATGCGGGAGTTCTACGTAGTGACTGAACGTGAAGAGCCCGCGACCTTGAGCGAAGGCGATTCGACTCGCTTCACGATCTACCTCTCCAATCAGCCTGAGGCAGACGTGTGTGTTCGCGTGCTGTCCGATGATTGGACGGAGTCCTACACCGACGTCGCGTGGGCATGCTTCACTCCTGATAACTGGAGCGAGGGACAGCGCGTCACGCTCTACGGGATCGCGGACAGCGAAGACGACCGCGAAGTCTTCTCGCACATCGTGATTGGCCCCGCATTTAGCGACGACACGAACTGGAATCTGCGCACAGGTGCAGCGCCCTGGGTCAACACGGTAAGCCGCTGATCCCCAGGGTCATCTGTCGGTCGGGCGCTTATTCGACGAGCTCGTCATACGCGTCCGGGCGACGGTCGCGGTAGAACTGCCACGTTGAACGAACCTGATCGATGACGGCAAGGTCGAGCTCTGCAACCACGAGCTCGTCCTTGTCCTCGCTCGCTTCGATCATGATTTGACCGCGCGGGTTTACGAAGTAGCTCGTGCCGTAGAACTTGCCGATGTTCCAGGGCGCTTCCGTGCCAACGCGGTTGATCGCCCCGACGTAGTAGCCGTTGGCAACCGCGTGCGCGGGCTGCTCGAGCTTCCACAGGTATTGTGAGAGACCCGCGACAGTCGCGCTCGGGTTGAAGACTATTTCCGCGCCGTTCAATCCGAGGCAGCGTGCGCCCTCGGGGAAGTGCCGGTCGTAGCAAATGTAGACGCCGATGGTTGCGTAACGGGTCTTGAAGACTGGGTAGCCGCCGTCGCCGGGTTTGAAGAAGAACTTTTCCCAAAAGCCCTGGACTTGGGGAATGTGCTGCTTGCGATACTTGCCGAGGTAACTGCCGTCGGCGTCGATGACCGCCGCCGTGTTGTAGAACACTCCGCGCATCGCCTTCTCGTAGATCGGAACGACGATCACCATGTTGTACTTCTTCGCATAGGCGGAGAGGCGTTCAGTGGTCGGGCCGGGAACCGATTCGGCCGCCTCGTACCAGCGCGGATCCTGGCTCGGACAGAAGTAAGGCCCGTTGAAGATCTCTTGCAGACAGAGAATCTGCACGCCCTTCTTGCCCGCTTCGTCAATGAGCGGAAGATGTTTTTGGAACATGGCCTCCTGGATATCAGCGACGGGTTTGCTCTCGTCGTTGATCGGGTTGGCACATTGAATGAGGCCGCAGCGGACAATCTGGCTCATGTCGATTCCTTTCGAAGTCGGGCACTCTACGCAAAGGTTTTCGAACGAACAAGGTGACAGCGCGATGGCGGCGAAGAGGCGGATTTTTGCGATGGGCGGGGGCGGCTTTGCGATGGAGCCTGAGAATCCTCGCTTGGACGACTTTGTCCTCGGTCTGGTCGACCCAAAGACGCCGCGAGTCTGTTTGATTCCCACCGCCTCCGGAGATTCAGACAGCATCGTCACGCGCTTTCAGAATGCGTTCCCACGCGAACGCGCTGACGCCAGCGTGCTTTCGCTCTTTCGTGGAACAGTTATCGACGTGCGCGCACATCTGCTCGCGCAAGACATCATCTACGTGACTGGCGGGAACACTCGCAACATGCTCGCGCTCTGGAAACTTTGGGGCGTGGACACGATCCTGCGAGAAGCGTACGAGGCCGGGATCGTTCTGGCCGGCCTGAGCGCCGGCTCCATTTGTTGGTTCGAACACGGCATCACAGATTCTTGGCCCGGCGAGCTGCGTGCGATGCCGTGCTTGGGATTTCTGCGCGGTAGCCACTGTCCTCATTACGATGGCGAAGCAAACCGTCGTCCGACCTACCAACGCTTGATCGCGGCGCAAGTGATACCCGACGGCCTCGCGGCCGACGACGGAGTGGGCCTGCTCTACGAAGACGAGCAGTTGGTCGACGTCGTGCGCTCCCGCCAGAACGTCGCCGCGTGGCGCGTCGAGCACGTCGGTGGCAGTGCAGTCGAGACGCGCATCCCTGCACGCATGCTCTGATCGCGCGGGCTCGTTCGCGCAGATTACGGAGCGGCTTCGGGTGTCTCGTCGATGACGAGACGTGAATGCGGATGGCGCCGCCTCCCGTCGCATTCCACGTTGCGAGGTCGGTCGGCAGCGTCAGTCCAGCGTGAATAGCGCAATGGCTCGATGCGCCCATTGCGGTGCCGTATCCCCGGTCGCATTAAAGGTGCGGGGTCGCACGTCTGTCCTCCGTAACTGAGCTCGAAGTGCACGTGAGGACCGCGGCTGATGCCAGTGCTTCCAAGCTCGGCGAGCACCGTGCCTGCCGCAACGCGCTGGCCCGCAACGACGTAGAGCACCGAGTTGTGCGCGTACATGGTCACCCAACCACCGGGGTGGATGACCATGACCATATTTCCGTAGCCGCTTACTTCATTGCCGGCGTACCCGACGATGCCGCTCGCCGATGCGCGCACGTTCCAGCCCATGTTGCCTGCGATATCGAGTGCCTGATGATAGTGGCCTTCGCCTGAGCCGTAGCCGCGCACAAACCAACCACCGGCGACTGGCCAACGCAATGTGCCGGGCATCGATTCGCGTCGCCTCGCTCGCGGATTGCGTTCGGCTTCGCGCGCCCACTCGGGACGCACGCGGCCATAGAGAAGCTGGCCGGCGGCGGCGCGGGTGCCGAGCCCTAGCCGACGGGCGAGCGCGCGCGACGCTGCTTGGCGAGGCGTCTCGCGATGGCCTGTGCGGCGGCCCCGATCCGTATGAACCCCGGGTATGAAGAGAGGCGCGCCTTCGCGAAGGCTCGTCACCGAAGATTCGCTGAGCGAGTTGGCCGCCATGATCGCGGCAACGCTCATTTGAAACGCCGATGCAACGTCCCACACCGTTTCCCCGCGTGCGAGCGTGTGCGTAACGCCATCGCGCGGCCGCGTTGCGGCACGGCGCGCGACTTCCGCGTCGCGAACGCCGGGCAGAATAATCGTTCGGCCGTCGCGCAACGTCGTGATGTCATCATCGATCAATTCGTTGCGTGCGATGATGGCGTCGGTTTCGAGGTTGAAGCGCTCGGCGACTTCGGAGAGGGTATCGCCGCGCACGAGCGTGTAGTACGCGCCGTCGGTCAGGGGCGGAAGGGCCGCCCGCTCCGTCTCGCGTGCCGCAATCCGATCGCGAGCCGTCGCAACTTCGACGGCGCTCGTTGCGCCGGGGATACGCAAAGTCATTCCCGGTGCGAGGCGACGCACATCGCGCGCGTCCAGATGGTTTGCGACAAGGATGGCGCGCGATCGAATCCCGTACGCTTGCGCGATGTCCCACAAAGTCTCGCCTTCTTCAACGGTGTGCGTGATGAAGGTCGGGCCAGCATCAGGTAAAACCGGTGCCACAGGTTGGGATACGTGCCCCGCGTCACGCGCTGCATGAGTTTCGGCTTCATGCCCGCATGCGCAAATAAGTGCGCACGCGAGAAGAGTTGTGACGGAGCCCTGTATTGCAAGCCGACGCATTGCGTGCACCATCATGCCATGGTTTTCGTCGCGCTCACGATTGCAGGTTCCGATCCGTCCGGGGGAGCGGGACTTCAAGCAGACCTCAAAACGTTTCATCAGCATTCGGTCTACGGCGAGGCGGTGGTCACGCTGCTTACCGTGCAGAACACGCGGGGCGTGACAAACGTTACCAATCTTGATGCGGCGCTGGTCGAATCGCAGATTCGTGCGGTGTGCGAAGACATCCCTCCGCATGCCGTGAAAACTGGAGCCTTGGGCTCACGCGCCGTCGTCGAGAGAGTTGGCGCATGCGCGCCGTTTCTGCCGAACCTCGTTGTCGATCCCGTGATGATTAGCAAGCACGGGGCGAAGCTTTTGGCGCAGGATGCAGTCGATGCATTCTGTGCGAGTTTGCTTCCGCGTGCGCTGCTCGTGACACCCAACACGCACGAAGCTGAAGCCTTGTGCGGCAAAGCGGTTCGCACGGTTGCCGAAGCGCGCGAGGCAGCGCTCCGCATTCTCGATCACGGGTGCCGCGCGGTGCTCGTGAAGGGAGGCCACCTCGACGGACCGCCCGTCGACGTCTTGTGCGACGCGGGCACCTTTTATGAATTCACAGGCGATCGAATTGCAACGAACCAAACTCATGGAACCGGTTGCACTCTCTCGGCCGCGATCACTGCGCACCTCGCGCGCGGAACTGACCTCGTGTCCGCGGTTCGCCAAGCAAAGAGTTGGCTCAGCGAAGCGTTGCGCACCGCCGTGCCTCTTGGACACGGCGTGGGCCCGGTCAATCATTTGGCGCCCGTGCACCCACCTCTGCGCACCTGAAAGAATTGTTTCGGTCTTGTGCGGCAGCTTCGCTGACACCACAGAGCAGAGGCACGTGTTAAGGTGCTTTGGAGTTCTGCGCACATGACCACGGTAACCGAAGCAGCAAAGCGAGTGGCAAGTGGCAGCGATCCGGAAGAGCTCGCGGGCCGCGACTTGGGAGAGATCTGCGCCGACGCAAATCTCGCGCGTCGCTTGTCGCGGATGCTCGCGGATGCCGCGCGCGACGCTGCGCCAGGACGCGAGTGGTCCATCGAAGACCTTCGCGAAGTGCTCGAGGTTGCGGTGCACGGGCCCAAGTTGGATCGCGTGCAGACCTTGGAAGGGCGGTACTTTCGCAAACGTTTGCGCGAGCAGTTCGCGAATGCCGAGCGCTACGCCGAGCCATTTTCGTGCGTCGTCGTGTCGCTCGTTCCCGTTCACTCGCGCGAGACTTATACGGCGGTTATGGATGGCGTAGTTGAGTCCTTGCGACGCGTGGACATGGTCTTCCTTTACAAGCGTCGCCTAGCCCTGATCTTGCCGCGCATGCGCAAGGACGCGCTCGATGCCTTTGTCGCGAGGCTTCGCAACGTAGTCGCTGTCGGAACGGATTCTGCCAACATCGAGTCCATCGAGTGCCTGGCGTGCCCGGACCCTGCTTACCCGGAAATGTCGAACGTGCTTGATTGGGCCGAGGATC
Source organism: Sandaracinaceae bacterium (assembly GCA_016712745.1). GTDB lineage: Bacteria > Myxococcota_A > Polyangia > Polyangiales > JADJQN01 > JADJQN01. The sequence continues at coordinate 965,242 of JADJQN010000001.1, read as the reverse complement.
GCCTTCGCGAGATCTGATACCTTTCGACGCAGTGAGTGAGCGCATTGTCGGGGGCAAATACCGCATCATCGAACTTCTTCGTGAGTCGGAGCGGATGGTGTCGTATCGCGCCGAGCATTTGGGAATCCAGCGCACCGTCGAGCTACGCACTCTCACACCCGACTACGCGACGGACGGACAACAAGCCTCGATGCTGCAGCGCGAAGCTCGAATCGCTGGAAGCGTTACGCATCCCAATCTTCAGAGCATCGTAGACACGGGCAACGACGAGAGCGGCATTCCCTTTCTTGTGTACGAGCACGTTCAGGGTGAGACGCTTGCTGACCGCTTGAAGGCGCGCGGCGGGGTGATGAGCCTGGAGGAGGCGGGGCACTTGATGCTCGATGTCGTGGACGCGCTCGGCGCAATGCATCGGGCGGGCGTGGTACACCGCAAGCTGTCGCTTACAGGTGTTTTTCTCACCCACGTGCGGGGCGGCGGCGAGATGGCCAAACTGCAGCGCCGCGGCGACTCAGCTTTTCTGTCGGAGGGCGGCACACTGGATCCCCACGACGACATCGAACAGGCCGTAACTCTTTTTCGCACATTGCTTAGCGGAGCGCCGGGTGGGACGGTTGTGCCCGCTGCGCTCGAGGCAGTTTTGCAACGGGCAATCCTCGCCGATCCGCGCCGCGGATTTCCCGATGCGGACGCATTTCGCATCGCTCTTGCGCAAACCATTCCCGGTGAAGCGCAGCTCGCCATCGAGAACGCGCCAACTCGGGGCCGCCTCGCGGGTGACTCTCTGACGGACGATCTGCGGCGATTGCAGAAGCGTCAGAGCCTAGTTGTTGGGCCACCTGCTGCGCCGCTCGGAGTGGCGACTCTTGAATTAATGACAACGCTGCTTTCCATCGAGGCAATTTATCGCCACCTCGGCGAGGAGAAATGGTCACGGCTCGTAGACCAGGTTCCAGAGGTCGACGCGCTGCTTCCGGCGTCGGGGCGCACCGAATCGATCAGCGAGACGGGAGTTCCCATACAGCTCGCTGGACGCATTCTCGCGGCGGCGGATCGCATCGGCGGAGAGGGCGACTTGGTCTTGCTGCCAGAGCTCGGCTGCGCGATGGCGTTGCGCGGGCTGCGACGCATTCATCCCGACCTCGTTGCCGGCGCGCGCCCCGGCGACTTGATCGATGACTTTCCGGCTCTCTGGTCACGCATGATTCGTCAAGGCGAGGCGAAAGTCATCGAGCGAGTGCAGGGAAGCGCGCGTCTCACGATCGTAGGTCAAGTGATGCCCAATCTTGAGCTGTGCGCGCTCATGGCTGGCTTCGTTCGAGGAGCGTTGCACGCGACGGGCGCGGAACGTGTCGCTGTCCAAACTGCAGGATGTCAGGCACTTGGCGACGCCGCCTGCGTGTTTGGTGTGATCTGGGATCCACCGAGTTGATCAGTGCGCCTACGCGATTGAAAGTTTGGGACGAAGCCGCCTACCATTCTCGTCTTGGAGCTTCGCGGAAAAACCCTGCTTGGCAAGTACCACCTCGAGCGAGCCATCGGCCAGGGCGGCATGGGCACGGTTTGGCAAGCGGTGCACACCGGGACCGGTCGCAAAGTTGCGATCAAAATGCTCGATGCGCGCTACGCAGGCAACGCAGCTATCACGGAGCGGTTCGGACGGGAGGCGAGGTCGGCGAGCGCGATTGAGCATCCCGGCATCGTCGAAGTTCTGGATCTCGATCGCACCGAAGACGGCACGCCCTTTCTCGTCATGGAGTTACTCGAGGGCGAGACGCTCACGCAGCGCATAAAAAAGCACGGCAAGCTGACGCAACAGCAGGCGAGCGACGTCTTGCTGCAGCTGCTCGAGGCCCTCGGGGCGGCGCATGAGCGGGGGATCGTTCATCGCGACATCAAGCCCGACAATATCGTGCTGAGTCCGAAGGCGGGGGGCGGCGACCGCATCACGATCCTCGATTTTGGTATTTCGCAAAAAGCTGACGAGGTGCGGTCTCATCTGACGCAGACCGGCGCCGTGCTTGGCACGCCACACTACATGCCGCCTGAACAGGCGCTGGGCGACACCGATCTCGATTCGCGTGCTGACATCTACGCGCTTGGGGTGGTGCTCTACGAGATGGTAGTCGGCGACGTTCCTTTTGATGCAGGGAACTACAATGCGCTTCTGCAGACCATCCTGCATGAAGTGGCGAAGTCACCGCGCTCGCGGGGCGCGGGCGTTCATCCGGCATTCGAGACGATGATTCTCGCATGCATGGATAAGGACCGAGAGCGCCGTCCACAAACAATGGCCGAGCTTAAAACCATGTTGGTGAAAGCCAACAAAGGCGAGCAGCCCATCCAAGCGGTCGACGGTGACTGGGGCGACTTAATTTCCTTGGGGAGCGCTCAGGCAACGCGAGCTGCGCCGCCCCCTGCCGCGCACGTTCCGCCTACAACGGGTGGCCGGCCGATTACGCTTTCGGACATGTCAGATTTGCCGGCGCTCGAGCTGGACATCGCAAGGTCACCACTTGCCCCACCGTTGAGCTCTTCGGCACACGAATTCTCCGACGAGTTCGACGCGCCGAGTGGAGGAGTTTCGCTTGAGCTCTCCGACAGTCGCGTGGCTGCCGCGCCACAGGGCGTGAGAACCGCGCGCAAGACGCCACAGCCTGCAGCGGAGAAAGAACTGACCCCGGAGCCGATTCGCGCATCGCCCGTCGAGAGACTGACCGCGCGCGTGCGCGAGTTTCCCCCGGCGTTTTGGCGTGTTGTCGCGGGGCTCGTTCTCTTTCTCGCGCTAGTCGTCGCCATTCGCATCGCCGTGCGGCCCAGTGAAGTAGCCGAATCGCTCAGCGAACCGGTGTTGCCTACGACCCAGGATTTGCAGAGCCCGCCCGTTGCGCCGATGCAGGATGCGAATGCCAATGTGACCCTGACCGGTGTGCCCCCCGAGGCACTGATTCGTCTCGACGGATTTCCGATCAGCGCCATGCCCTTGCGCGTTCGTAGGGGAACAGTTCACAGCATCGAGATTTCGGCGCCCGGCTATGAGACCCGTCGCATCTCGCTGACGCCCCAGCAAGACGTGACGCTCGCAGCGAATATGCGGCGCGTTGATTGAGCGTCAGGGGGCGTGGCGTTCGAGAGGGTGTCTGCGGCGGTGTCCGAGTCCGAGTCGGTGTCCGAGTCGGTGTCCGAGTCCGAGTCGGTGTCCGAGTCCGAGTCCGAGTCGGTGTCCGAGTCGGTGTCCGAGTCGGTGTCCGAGTCCGAGTCCGAGTCCGAGTCTGACCCGGCCCGCACTGCCGCGGGTTCCGACATCGCCCGCCTTGTGGTATCAAACCGCCCCTATGCACGAGCGATACAATCCCGCTGAGATCGAACCCAGGTGGCAGAAGCGCTGGGCGGACGAGCGCGCGTTCAGCGTGGGCGATGCCACCGGCAAAGACGATTTCTATTTGCTCGAAATGCTTCCATACCCTTCCGGCCGCATCCACATGGGCCATGTGCGCAACTACTCGCTCGGCGACGTCTTCGTGCGCCACTTGCGCATGCGCGGTAAGAACGTTTTGCATCCGATGGGATGGGATGCTTTCGGCATGCCGGCTGAGAATGCTGCGATTGAACGCAAGCGCCACCCGCGGGATTGGACTTACGAGAACATCGCCCAGATGCGCGAGCAGATCAAAAAGCTCGGCTTCAGCTATGACTGGGATCGCGAAATCGCCACGTGTGATGCGAGCTACTACAAGCACGAGCAGGCGATGTTTCTGCGCATGCTTGAAGCGGGCGTCGCGTACCGCAAGGCGGCTCTTGCGAACTTTTGTGACCATTGCCAAACAGTCCTCGCCAATGAACAAGTGGAAGAGGGCAAATGCTGGCGCTGCGGCAACAACGTACGTCAGCGCGAGATGCAGCAGTGGTTCTTGCGCACAACCAAATACGCGCAAGAGCTCTTGGATGGGCACAAAGAGCTAGAGGGCAAATGGCCTGAGCAGGTCCTCACAATGCAGCGCAACTGGATTGGCCGCAGCACCGGCGCCGAAATCCGTTTCGCCTTGAAGAATCCAGTCGATGGTGTGAACGAGCTCTCGGTCTTCACAACGCGCCCCGACACATTGTTTGGCGTGACGTTCTTGTCGATCGCCGCCGAGCATCCATTGGCCACGCGCCTCGCGGCTGGAACGCCGCGCGAGAAGGAAGTTCAGGACTTCGCGGACCGTATTCGCGCTGAACGCCGCGTACGTCACGACGTTGGTGAAGCCAACAAAGAGGGCGTGTTCACAGGAGCGACGTGCCTGCATCCAATCACTGGCGCCGAGGTTCCAATCTACGTCGCGAATTTCGTACTCATGGACTACGGCACGGGAGCCGTAATGGCAGTTCCTGCACACGATCAGCGCGACTTCGAATTTGCGCAGAAGTACAAGTTGCCGATCCGAGTTGTCATCCAGCCCGAGGGTGCGCAGCCTCTCGACCCCGCGACGATGACTGCCGCCTATGTCGAAGGCGGTTTCATGGTCAACAGCGGGTCACTCGATGGCACGCTGAACGAAATAGGAAAAGAAAAGGTCGTCGCCCTGCTCGCCGAGAAGAACGCTGGGCGCGGGACCATCAGCTACCGCCTGCGTGATTGGCTGGTATCGCGTCAGCGCTATTGGGGCGCGCCGATTCCGGTGATTCACTGCGAAACGGACGGCGTCGTGCCTGTGCCCCAGAAGGATCTACCCGTCGTATTGCCGGAGGATGTTGAGATCACAGGCGAGGGTGGTTCGCCGCTTGCGCGTCACGAATCGTTCGTAAACGTCAGTTGTCCGAAGTGCGGAAAGCCCGCGCGACGGGAGACGGATACCTTCGACACATTCGTGGAATCAAGTTGGTACTTTGATCGCTATACGACGCCACGCCATGAAGCCGGTCCGGTCGATGGCGAGCGCGCGCGAAACTGGCTGCCGATCGACTTGTACATCGGCGGCATCGAACATGCGGTCATGCATTTGCTTTACGCGCGCTTCTGGCAGCGCGTCATGATCGACCTAGGCTACTTCCCCAAGGATACGCCGCGCGAGCCGTTCGCCGCGCTGCTGACGCAGGGCATGGTCTGCAAAGAGTTCTACCACCGTCAGGATGCGCTCAACCCCGCGCACACACTCTATTTCTATCCAGAAGAGACCGAGCTACGCGAGGGAACACGAGTCGTCATCGCGACGGGCGAGCCGGTGGAAATAGGCGGCGTCGTGAAGATGAGCAAGTCGAAGCGCAACATCGTCGACCCGGACGAAATCGTTTCAAAGTACGGTGCGGACAGCGCTCGCCTCTTCGTGCTCTTCGCTGCGCCGCCTGAGGCGCAGGTGGACTGGAGCGAGGCCGGCATTGAAGGTGCTTCGCGGTTCTTGCAGCGGGTCTGGCGAATGATCCGCGACCGTCGAGAGATGTTGCTGACGACTTCGCCGTACACATCGGGCGAACTGAGCGAGAACGCGAAGACGATGCGGCGCACGCTGCACAAGATCATTGATCGCGTCACGCGCGACCTCGGCGAGCGCCGCCAGCCCAACACGGGTGTCGCTGCGATGATGGAACTCCTCAACGCGCTGACGGCGTTCGAAGCAAAGACTGCCGCGGAGAAATCCGTACTGCGTGAGGGCGTCGATGCACTCGTGCGCCTACTGGCGCCGTTTGCACCGCATATCGCCGACGAGCTCCATGAGCATCTTGGCGGCAAGGGCACACTCCTGCACGCGTCGTGGCCGGCGTTTGACGCCGACGCCGTGCATGAGGACAGCGTGGAGATTCCAGTCCAGGTGAATGGCAAGGTTCGGGGGCGAGTCCGCCTCGCCAACGACGCCAATGAAGCGACTGCGCTTGCGGCGGCACAAGCGGACGCTAACGTCGCTGCCCATCTCCAAGGCAAGACTGTCAAAAAGACAATTTACATCGCGGGCAAAATCCTCACGTTGGTTGCCGTGTAAAAGATCAGGCAGCGCGCGCAACGTCGAACGAATCCTCGATCGCGAAGTAGCACTTCATCGTGACGTTGAGAACGTCGTGATACACGCGACGGGTCGCTGAGTCCCCCGCAAGGGCCGCCTGATGCGAGAAGGTGTCCAGCACATCCCGTAACGCGCGGAACCGCGCCACCAAGTCGCTGGTCGTGCGAACCGACTCTACGGTCCACATGGCCGATGTGCCTAGCGCGCGGTCAATGCGGCCACGGCCCTCGTTGACGCCAAGCTCGACCGCCCGTTGCGCGACAACATCGGCGCACTCGGTGAGACGCGCCGCGATGGTCTCAAGAAGGTCGTGGCGCTCCCCGGTGCGCATCACTTCGTCGCTCCACTGAGTCGCCTTTGCGTAGCCGTAAAGTTCCAGAAATGCGGCAGCGCTCGCGTGCAGGGACGCGGCGAGAATCGACGTAGTCGGAATCGGCGGAAGTGCGCGAACGGATAGCGTGGTTGCGACGTTGGGCATGGGCCGATGCAATGCAGAGCGCGTGCCGAAGTGCGGCTGTGAAATTGAGCACGGAATTGCGCACAATTCAGCCCTATGGCCCACTGTGGTGCGCGATCGGCTGTTGCAATCAATCGCAACTGCGGCATTTCGCGACGAGCGCAAGTTTCCCCAGCGAGGCGATCGCCAACTAGCGTGGATCGTGAATGAATCTTGCGTTCGCGGGGCATCGCCTGTTACATCGCGGCACGTTCCAGCCTGAACGAGTGGGCAGGACCGTCGGAGGCGGGCGTGGCGCGCAAGGGCAAAAAGAAGACGCAGATGGACTTGTTCGGCGGCGGCAAGGGCCGCGGAAAAGGCAAGGGCGCAGCGGCAGCAGCGCCGGCTCCGATGTTGCCTCTCATGGAAGACAAGTCCCTCGCGACCGAAGCGCAGCGTCGCTATTTGAACTACGCGCTCAGCGTTATTACCTCGCGCGCTCTTCCTGATGTGCGTGATGGCCTGAAGCCCGTGCAGCGCCGCATTTTGTACGCGATGCGCGAGCTGGGGCTGCGGCCGGACGTCAAGTACCGCAAGTGCGCGCTCGTCGTCGGTGACGTGCTTGGCAAGTTCCATCCACACGGCGATTCGTCGGTGTACGACGCCATGGTTCGCCTCGCGCAGAGCTTCACGATGCAAGCGATGCTGGTCGACGGTCGCGGCAACTTCGGCTCGGCCGATGGCGACGGCGCCGCCGCCTATCGTTATACGGAAGCGCGTCTCCAACCCATCGCGATGGAGCTTCTTGCCGAGCTCGATAAGGAGACGGTCCACTTTCGTCCGAACTTCGACAATACGCGCATGGAGCCCGCGGTGTTGCCAGCGCGCTTCCCACACCTTCTGGTGAACGGCTCGCAGGGCATTGCCGTCGGCATGGCGACCAGCATTCCTCCGCATAACTTTGGCGAAGTGATCGATGCAGCGGTCGCTCTAATTGACGACCCGGACCTGCCAGTTCCGAAGCTTCTGAAATACATCAAAGGTCCCGATTTTCCGACCGGTGGCCAGCTGCTGTCTTCGCGCGCCGAGATGAACGAGGTCTATTCGACGGGCCAGGGTTCTTTCAAATTGCGCGGCGAATGGCAGATGGAGGAGACGAAGCGTGGTCCGGCGCAAATCGTCATCCACTCCATTCCCTACGCCGTCGAGCGCCGCACCATCGTCGAGAAGATTGCCGAAGTGATCATGTCGAAGAAGTTGCCGGTCCTCACCGACGTGCGCGACGAAAGCACCGACATCACCCGCCTCGTGCTGGAAATCAAGAAGGACACCGATCCGCAGCTCGTGATGGCGTATCTCTACAAACACACGCCCCTCGCAACCAACGTGCAGGTGAATCTCACCTGTCTCGTGCCGACCGAAAATGTCGATGTGCCTGCGCCGAAGCGCCTCGATCTCGGCGCGATGTTGCGTGCGTTTCTTGCCTTTCGTTTCGAGGTCGTCACCAAGCGTCTCACCTACGACTTGTCCGAGCTCAAGCGACGCATTCATATGCTCGAGGGCTTCGAGATTATCTTCGACGTTCTCGACGAGACGATTCGCATCATCCGCAAATCCTCTGGCAAGAAAGACGCCGCCGAGAAGTTGATGAAGCGCTTCTCGCTCGACGCCGAGCAAGTTGACGCCATCTTGGAGTTGAAGCTCTATCGCTTGGCGCAGCTTGAAATTAACCTCATACGCGAGGAGCTTGCCGAGAAGCGCAACGAGGCCGCCCGCCTCGGCGCCTTGGTGAAGAGCGAGAGCGCGCGCTGGAAGTTGATTCGGGCTGAGCTGCTCGAGTTGAAGACCACCTATCCGATCCGTCGCCACACGAAGGTCGGCGGCGCTGCGGAAGAGCCGGAATACGACGCGGATGCGTTCATTGTCGACGAAGACGCCATGGTCGTGCTCACGCAGCAGGGCTGGATCAAGCGTCAGCGCGAAGTGAAAGATGTCAGCGCTACGCGCACGCGCGAAGGCGACCAGGTGCTCGACGTTGTCGCGGGTGGCACCAAGTCTTCCATTGCGTTCTTCTCAAACACGGGTGTTTGCTACGTGTGCCGCATTGTCGACGTGCCAGCGACGACGGGCTATGGCGATCCGATTCAGAAGATGTTCAAGATGGCCGACGGCGAACGCATCATAGCGATGATGTCGTTCGACCCGCGCGTCCGCGAAGTGCCGGCGGTGAAGGAAGGCAAGGAAGAGCCTGAGCCGCCCTACGCCTTGGTGGTTACGAAGGACGGCATGTCCCTGCGCTTCTCGCTTCGTGCGCATCGCGAAACGTCGACGCGCGCAGGCCGTCGCTTTGCGCGATTGCGCGAGGGCGACGAAGTGGTCTTCGTTGGAGCAGTCGATGACGATCAGAAAGTCGCCGTCGCAACTGTCAACGGGCATGCACTCATTTGCGAGTCGGAAGAAGTTGCGCTTCTTTCGGGCGCCGGCAAGGGCGTCATCCTCATAAAGTTGCAGAAGGACGACACAGTTCTCGCGGCTGCACTGCTGACGGACAAGAGCGACGCGCTCGTGGTTCAAAACGAGAGCGACCGAAAGTTCGAAATCTCAACGCGCAAATACGAGATCACCTCACGCGCCGGCAAGGCACGCGCTCTTCAAGCGCGGTAGCTTGAAGGCCGTCGTCCCCGCCGAGCTCACCTTGCCTGGCCTTTTGTCCCCGGAATGAAGTCATGAGCGAGAAATACTCAGCCAAAGACATTGAAGTTCTCGAGGGCCTGGAGCCCGTTCGCAAGCGCCCCGCCATGTACATCGGCGGAACGGACGTGCGCGGCTACCATCATTTGCTCTGGGAAATTGTCGACAACTGCGTTGACGAGGCCATCAACGGTCACGCGAAAAAGATCGACGTCATCCTCGACAAAGATTGTCGCGGAGCCACCGTCATTGATGACGGCCGCGGGATTCCGGTCGACATTCATCCTAAGTTCAAGCGCTCAGCGCTCGAACTTATTCTTTGCACTCTTCATGCGGGAGGCAAGTTCGAGGGCAAGAACTACCAAGTCTCCGGCGGCTTGCACGGCGTCGGTTCGTCGGTCGTCAACGCATTGTCTACGGAGCTCACCGCCACCGTGCGTCGCGACGGCAATGAGTATCAGCAGACGTTCGCTCGGGGCTTGGCTACGAGCAAGCTCAAGAAGCTGGGTGCTGCGCGCGGCCACGGCACCACGATTCACTTCCGCCCGGACGTCAAAATCTTCGGCAGCGACCTCTCGTTCTCCGCCGACATGATTAAAGAGCGTCTTGAGGCGAAGGCGTACCTGCACAAGGGGCTCAAGGTCACGTTCCGCGACGAGAAGACGGGCGAGAAGCTCGACTACGAGCATCCGGGTGGCATCGTCGAGTTCCTCGGCAAGCTCGTCACCGAGCCCCACAAGACACCGGTGCACACGACGCCGTTCATTCTCGATCGCGATGAACCAATACGTATGGAGCTTGCCCTTCAATGGACAGAATCCACCGAAGAAACGATCAAGAGCTACGCAAACGGCATCCCTACGACCTCCGGCGGAACCCACGAAAACGGCCTAAAAGGCGCGATCGTTAAAGCGTTTCGTAACTATATGTCCACGCATGAGCGCACCGCGAAATGCGTAACGATCACGGCCGAGGACATTCGCGAAGGTTCACTAAGTGTGCTCAGCGTTTACGTCGCCGATCCACAGTTTCAGGGTCAGACGAAGGACCGGCTCAACAATGCGGATATCGCCAGTGTCGTTGAAGGCACGGTGCGTACAGCACTCGAGCAATGGCTTCATGACAACAAGACGGTTGCCGAATCGATCCTCGGTCGCATTATTCTTTCGGCCCGCGCACGCGAGGCGAGTCGTGCGGCGGTCTCCGAGGTCAAGCGCAAGGGTGCGATCAGCCATCGCTTGAACTTGCCCGGCAAGCTTGCCGATTGCTCAAGCACTGATCCCGACGACAGCGAGCTCTTCTTGGTCGAGGGAGATAGTGCCGGTGGCAATGCGAAGCAGGGAAGGGATCGCCGCACGCAGGCCATCCTTCCGCTGCGCGGCAAGGTGCTCAACACCGAGCGCGCGAACCTGGCGGCGATTCTCGCGAACAAGGAATTGCAGGACATCATATCAGCGCTCGGCTGCGGCGTAGGCAAAGACTTCGACATCTCGCGTCTTCGTTATGGCCGCATCTTCTTGCTGATGGACGCCGACAGCGACGGCTATCACATCTCGACGCTGCTTCTGACGTTTTTCTACCGTCTTCTTCCGGGGCTGATTCGCAAAGGCCATATCTATTTGGCGATGCCGCCCCTCTATCGAATCGATGCAGGCAAAGAGACGTATTGGGCACTCGACGACGCCGAGAAAGAGAAGAAGCTCGCTGAGCTTCCGAAGAACGTGAAGCCTGAAGTGAGCCGGTTCAAAGGCCTTGGCGAGATGAGCTCGGACGAGCTGAAGCAGACCACCCTCGACCCGCGTCAACGCCGTGCGATGCGTGTCGTGATTGAAGGCGAGCTCGAAACCGATCGCATTCTCAATGAGCTCATGGGCAAGGATCCGGCGCCCCGCTTCAAGTTCATTATGGAGCAGGCCGCCGCCGCCAGCGCCGATGATCTAGACGTTTGACGTAGCCCTATGAGTGACGTGGAGCGGACGGGGGGGTGGCAGCGGTGGCAGAACTTGTTGTTCTTGCACTGGCCTGTGACCGCTGGCGCGCTGCGTCCGCTCGTGCCGCGTTCGCTCGAGCTTGATGCGCACGACGGCGTTTATTACGTCGGTCTTGTGCCGTTTCAGATGCTCGGGATTCGTACGGCCTGGATGCCCAAGGCGCTGAGCTTTGATTTTCTCGAGACCAATGTGCGCACCTATGTCAGACACGGCGGTCGGCAGGGCGTGTATTTCTTCTCGCTCGAAGCGTCGTCAAAGTTGGCCGTGCGCGTCGCGCGGGCGCAATGGGGTTTGCCGTATTACGACGCGCAGATGTCGTTTCATCGCGAGGGCGAACGCGTGCGTTATCAATCAAAGCGTTCGCGCGCAGAGAAGGGGCACTTAGATGTGGACTACACGATCGGGCAGCGACTCGCCGATTCCGTGCCGGGCACACTTCAGCATTTCTTATTGGAGCGCTATCACCTCTTTCTCGAGAAGCGTGAGCAGCTATGGTCGGGCCGCGTCGAGCACACGCCGTACCCTGCGTGCCACGCGCAGGTCCACTCACTCGACGAGTCGCTCATCGCTGCGGCCGGCATCACACGCCCTCAAACACCGCCTCTCGCTCACTACGCCAGTGCAGTGGACGTGCGCGTTTGCTCACTGCGCAAGGTATAGAACGCATCTCGCAAATCTCTCGCTCGGCCGCTCAGAGCGCGTCGGGCTGGCAGCTCTTGATGCTCGCGCCGGAAACGCCGTTGCAGGACTCGGTGGCTCCGCAGTCTTCCTGCGTGACGCATACCTTGCGGCAACTGGCTGCGCCATCGGCCTCATTCGTGCAGATGGCGCCCTCGACGCAAACATTGGTCGAGCCGACCGCGTCGCATTCTTCGCCAATCTCCGAATGACCACACCCAACGATCGAAACGCAGATCAACACAGTGAGCGTCGCTACAGATTTCATGGGCCTCATAACTTTTCAAAACAGGTTCAGCAAACAGCAACCGAGCTCACACGAGTAGCCTGAAGGGCACGTTGCCGTTGCGCTACAGATCTGTTCGCCGTTGTCACAGGCGTAGGGCTGGCCGCCGTCTGGCGCGCAATCGGGCGGTAGGTCAGCCACCGTCCGGCCTGGGCACAGCTCGCAGCGACCACACGGATTGTCACATTGGGTTGTCGGCATGCATCGGGGGCACGCTGTCGTGTCATCAATATTCGCTTCCGAGCAGCTGCCGCCGAGGATGATGTTGACCGTGGTCCCCGAACCGGTGTCTACCGCGCAGCAGCCGAAGCAGTCGCAGCCGTTCGGTGTGCCAGGCTCACAAAACTCGACGTAGTCCGCGCTCAAAGTGCAATCCGGATCGCTCTGCGGCAGCTCGCCCGTGAGGCAGCCGGTTCGATAGCGACAGCCATCGTCGCCCGCTCCGGAGTTGCCGTCGAAAAAGCAGTCCTGCCACATGGGATCGCGGTTGTCGCCCGGAATGCCGGTTCCGAACGTGCCTTCATCGTTGTCCGCAGACCCTGTGCACTCGGGATCCAGTGCGTCGACGAGTCCGTCGCCGTCGTCATCAAGCCCGTTCGTGCACCGCGTCGCGCCGACTTGTGCGTCCATCGCTATGCCGGTGTCGTCATTACTCGCGTCGAGTGCGGATCCGTCGGCTACCAGCGCCATGTCGGCCGCCCCGCTGCCTGCGTCCGTGCCGGGACCTGCTGGCGAATCGGCGCAGCCGGCCAAGAATGCGGCGCACAACCACAACGCGCGCGCAAGTCGTGACAAATGAACCTCCTGCTTTCGCACCAACGATTTATTCCGGCCTTTTAGCTACGGTCGCCCGGTGACCGTCTGAAGGGTGAGGCACTCGAATAGTTGAGGTGCGCCAAATCGGAGATTTTGCGAGGGCTGCAGGAGCCCCCGGCAAAGCGCATCCAGATCGCGAGGAATGTTATCCACGAAGAAGCTTGGCGCAGGCGCGCTTACTGTTTGCTTCCGCAAGAGCACGTCTTGGCCAGTGCCTGCGAAGGGAAGCTCACCGGTGAGTGCCTCGAAGAGAAGCACTCCGATTGCGTACCAATCGCTCTCGACGTGCGCTGCGACGCCGGCGGCGTCCTCCGGAGCGATGTGTGACGGCGCGCCTAGCGAGGGGGTTGCGGTAGTGGCGCCCTGCCTAGCGGTCAGACCGAAATCAATCAGCGTGAGACCACCGTCGCTCGCGACGCGCACGTTGGCGGGCTGCAGGTCGCGATGGACCATGCCAAGCTGGTGCACATGCGCGAGCACTTCAGTAAGCATCGCGAGCGATGAACGTAACCTGCGCAAGCCTTCATCGCTGCAGCGCCGGAATAGAGACGAGCCAACCGCTTGGAGAGGCTGACCGAAAGCCATCGGCAGGTGAGGGCCACCCGGTGCGGGTAAAACCAAGTCCTTACGCACGTGCGTGATCAGGTCATCGCCGACCAAGAGCTCCATCGTGAACGCCGAGGCCCCGTTGTGCACTCCCAACTCGTGCACGCATACGACGCCGGCGTGAGCCGCAGCGCGCGTCATTGCGAACTCGTTCTTGAGCGAGGCGCCGTCACGCGAGCGCTTGAGCGCGAAGAGCGCGCCGCTATCGCGATCACGCACTTCCGAGACGTCGGCGAATTCGCCGGAGCCTAGTTCGCGGAGGACCTCGAAGCGCTCGTCGAAGGAAATGGACACGTGCGTCGTCTCAAGACCTTACCACCGCGAACCTAGACAATTTCTAGATTTCTTCAGGCGGCGCCTGTCGCTTTTCTTTGTCCCTTTTTTGACCGCGAAAGGCGCGCTTCGGTAAGGACTTCGAGAGCCGCATTTTTGCGCGAAGGAGAACGATGGAATCGCCGACGTCATGCTGCACAGTTTGTGAGCGCACGTTCACTCCGAAGTTCCGGTACCAGGTACGCGAGGTAGAGGGGCGCTTCGCCTACTACTGCTCGCAGGTCTGCCAAGAGCAGGCGCTCCACGCCGATGAGAAATGCAGCTGCAGCATTTGCCACAAGGACTTCGTGTTCGAGTACGCCTACCAGGCGACGGCGACAGACACTGAGGCTCGCTACTTTTGCTCGACCGAATGCCGTCAGGCAGCCGATCAAGGCGCCGCGGTGTTTGCGCTCCCCCAAGAGAAGAAGAGCCCCCGCCGTATCGCGGTCTTCAATCACAAGGGCGGCACCGGCAAGACGACCACGGCGGTCAACCTGGCGGCGGCTCTTGCCGAGCAGGGCAAGCGAGTTTTGCTCGTCGACGCGGACGGCCAGGGCAATGTCGGCGCCTCGCTGGGCATCCGCGGCGAGAAGAATCTCTATCACGTGCTCGTGCTGGGAATGCCGGTCGAGGAAGCGGCCGTTCCGGTACGCAACAACCTCGATGTACTGACCTCCAACGAGCTTCTCGCTGCGGCCGAGCTCTATCTGGCTGGGCGACCCAATCGTGATCGCGTTATGCGCGAGCGACTTGGTGATCGCGCCGATGCGTACGACGTCGTTGTGATCGACTGCGCTCCAGCCCTCTCGCTCATGAATCAGAACGCGCTCGTCTACGCGGACAGCGTTGTCGTGCCCGTGTCGTGCGATTACCTCTCGCTGGTGGGCGTGCGCCAAGTGCTGCGCACCATCAAAAACGTCCGCGAAATGCTCAAGCACGACATCACACTGCTCGGAGTCGTTCCGACCTTCTTCGACGTCCGTAACAAGATCTGCCGCGAAGCGGTGGATGCGCTGCAGGAACATTTTGGCGAACGCTGTTTGCCGCCGATTCGGATTAACACGAAGCTTCGCGAAGCGCCCAGCGTGAAGCAAACGATTTTTGAGTATGCGAAAGAGAGCAACGGCGCCATCGATTATTTGGCTCTAGTCGAGAAGATCATGTCGTTGCCCGTCGAGATGCCCACGCATCACGTCGCGGCCGACGATCGAGCGATGGATCAGCTCTCTGCGTGAGAGCACACGGGCGAAACGACATTGATTAAGTAAGGGAGACATCATGGAACGCGATACAACGACACAAAGTGTGCGAACACTTCTCGATGGAGATGAAGTTCGCGAAGTACTGCAGAAGACCTTTTTCAGCTCGGACAAGAAGCCTGTGCGCGCCAAGGCCGAAGGAAAGAAGACGGCCGCGAAGCCCGATCACTACGAAGTGATCTGCATCTCGATGTACCGCGAAGATCTTTCCATGCTCGACGAGAAAGTTGCCGCGTTGAAGGCAGCGGGTCACCGCAAGATGAGCCGCAGCGGTTTGATTCGATTTGCACTCTCGAACGTCGATCTCGCGAAGCTTCCGCGCGCATATTGATTCTTAGAGTACGACCGCGCCGCCCAGGACTACGTGTTTGGCTGAAACATCGCCCAGCACGTAGCCAAGCGCGCGGGCGTCGTCTCCGTCGTAAAGAGCAATGTCTGCGAGAGCACCGATGCGCAGTGAACCAGCATCGGCCGCACCAGCTGCTTTAGCGGCGTTTTGAGTGATTCCGAGGATGGCCTCGTCCAACGTGAGACGCGCGTCGCGCACCGCGAGTGAGGCGCAGAGCGTGATGTCGGTGCAGGGGCTCGTGCCGGGATTGCAATCGGTACCGACGGCCATCGTAAGCCCGTGCGCCCGCAGACGTGCCGCATCAGGCGGCGTTTGGCGAAGCGTGCGCCACGCTCCCGGTAGCAAGACAGCGACGACCTTCGCTTCAGCCAGGGCCTGCAAACCCGCGTCGTCGACCTGCTCAAGGTGATCGGCGGACAGCGCACCAAGCTCAGCAAGTAGCAACGCGCCGCCAAGATCTCGAAATTGCCCGACATGAGCGCGCGCTTGCAGACCCGCACGTTGCGCAGCTACGAGCACGGACCGCGCCTCGTCGAGCGTGAACGCTCCTTCATCGATGTAGACATCGACGCTATCCGCGAGCGACTCGGCGGCCGCACGCGGAATCATTACGTCGATGATTTCACGAAGATACCCGGCGCGGTTGTTCCGATGCTCGTCGGGCACCGCATGCGCGCCAAGCAGCGTGGTGCGCGTACGTACAACACTCTCCGTGTCGAGGCGTCGAGCGACCCGCAGGATGCGAAGCTCGTCTTCGGTGGTGAGGCCGTAGCCACTCTTCACTTCGACGGTGGTTACTCCGTGCCGGCGCATCGCCAACGCGCGGCTCTTGGCTGCGGCGAAGAGCTCGTCGTCGGAGGCTGTACGCGTGGCGCGCACAGTGGACATGATCCCGCCGCCGCCAGCGGCGATGGACTGATAGCTTTCGCCGGCCATTTTGCGTGCGAATTCGTCGACGCGGTTTCCGCCATAAACAAGGTGCGTGTGCGGATCGCACAAGCCGGGAAGCGCGAACATTCCGCGGCCGTCGATCTCGCGCGAGCACTCGTACGCGGAGAGCTCGCTCGTTGCGCCGAGGTAGACAATACGCCCGCTTGCGATGCCAATGGCGCCATCGACGATGCTCGCCAGAGTCCCGTCAGCACAGGGGTAAACGCGCGCACCGCGAATGAGTAAGTCGAACTTCATGAGCCTTGCAGATGAGGGATGTGAACGTTCTTCTCACGTGCGGTTTGCTTTGCCTCATCGTAGCCCGCGTCGACGTGACGAATGACGCCCATGCCGGGATCATTGAGCAGGACGCGCGCGAGCCTGGCCTCGGCTTCATGGGTTCCGTCCGCCACGATTACGAGGCCGGCGTGAATCGAGTAGCCGATGCCGACGCCGCCTCCGTGATGCAGGCTTACCCATGTCGCGCCGCCGGCAGTGCTGAGCATCGCATTGAGCACAGGCCAATCGGCAATCGCATCGGAGCCGTCCTTCATCGCTTCGGTTTCTCGGTTGGGGCTTGCGACCGATCCGCAGTCGAGATGGTCGCGCCCGATCACAATTGGCGCCTTCACCTTGCCCTCGCGCACGAGCTCATTGAAGCGAACTCCGACGCGATGACGGTCTCCGTAGCCCAGCCAGCATATGCGCGCCGGTAAGCCTTGAAACGCCACTCGTTCTTTCGCCATGTCGAGCCAACGGTGCAGCGCAACATCGTTGGGCATGAGCTCTTTTACTGCAGCGTCGGTCACTTCGATGTCGTGAGGATCTCCCGAAAGCGCGACCCAGCGAAACGGACCTTTGCCTTCGCAGAAGAGTGGTCGCACGTAGGCGGGCACGAAGCCCGGAATGTCGAACGCATCGTGCACGCCCGCGGTCTTAGCCTCTTCGCGAATGTTGTTGCCGTAGTCGCACACGAAGGCGCCGCGTTTTTGCATCGCAAGCATGGCGCGAACTTCTGCGGCCATTCCCTCGCGCGCGCGGCGAATGAACGCTGCAGGCTCGCGTTTGCGCATCTCGCGTGCGTCATCCACCGTGAGGTCGGTCGGGTAATAGCCGTTCAGTGGATCATGCGCGGCGGTTTGCTCTGTTACAAAGTCTGGCGTGATACCGCGACGCACGAGCTCGGGGTAGACGTGGGCGGCGTTAGCGAGCAGGCCAACGGATAGCGCTTCTCCACGCGAGCAGGCGTCCGTAATCCACGCAAGCGCTTCGTCGAGTGAGTGTGTCTTCTTATCGAGGTAACGATTCGTGATGCGTCTGTCGATGCGCGTCTCGTCAATCTCGACGCCAAGAAAGGAAGCACCAGCCATTGTCGCAGCTAGCGGTTGGGCTCCGCCCATTCCACCGAGCCCGGCGGAGAGTATCCATCGGCCCTTCCACGAACCGCCGAAGTGCGTGCGTCCCGCGGCCACAAAAGTCTCATACGTGCCCTGCAAAATTCCTTGCGTACCGATGTAGATCCAAGAGCCAGCGGTCATCTGCCCGTACATCGTGAGTCCAAGCGCTTCCAAGCGTCGGAACTCTTCCCAGTTCGCCCAAGCGGGTACCAGCAGGCTATTGGCGAGCAGCACGCGAGGCGCGTCGCGGTGCGTACGAAAACGTCCAACGGCTTTGCCCGATTGAATCAGCAAGGTTTCGTCATCTTGCAGAGACTGAAGCTCCCGCACGATCACATCGAACGCTTCCCACGATCGGGCCGCTTTGCCGGTACCGCCGTACACGACGAGATCCTCAGGGCGTTCGGCCATGTCGGGATCCAGGTTGTTCATCAACATGCGAAGGGCGGCTTCTTGCAACCAGCCTTTGCACGAAATCGTCGCGCCGCGCGGGGCACGAATCACGCGAGATGAGCTCATGGGTGGGGAGGCTATCATTCGTGGTCGGCACTGAATATTCGATCCACCATGCACGTCCCTACGCTCTGGGATTGACCTTATTTTCAGGGTCCGCCACGCTCCGGACCGAAAAAACAGATGGAGACCCTGCTCATGCTTAGCCCCACTCGAACGCTTCGTTTCTCAGCCCTCTTCGCGATGGGCCTGCTTGCCGCCATGGTTACGCAGGTAGACGCAGCGAGCGCTCAACAGATACCGGTTCTCGAGCGCATCGAGCCGACGTCGGGACCAGCGGGCACGGTCGTGCAAGTCATCGGCCGCGCATTCGATCAACATACGCGTGTCCTGCTCGTGGAAACCCAGTGCGAAGTGATTTCGCGTTTGCCCAATCGATGGACCGTTCGCATTCCTCCCCAGGGATCAACCGGCGGCATCGTGCTGCACAACCGCAACGGGCGCTCGATGCCGATCATGTTCACAGTGACGGCAGCGGCGGCCGCGCCGGTTATCGAGCGTGTGGAACCGGCAGGCGGCGCGCCTGGCAGTGAAGTTGTCATTCGCGGTCAAAATTTCTCGACCCGCATGACGGACAACGTCGTCATGATCGGCAGTGTGCCGATGGTTGTTCGCTCGGCGTCGCCGTTCGAGATTCGCGCGATTGTTCCGGTAGGCGCAGTCACGGGCCCGATTACCGTGCGCGTTGGCCAAGTAGGCTCCGCGACAAGTCCTCAGCCTTTCACGGTTGCGACAGGGACGGCGATCACTGACTTTCAGCCGCGCATGGGCCCTCCCGGCACGCGCGTCACCATAACTGGCAGCGGCTTCTCTGCAACGCCTTCGCAGAATCGCGTCTTCATGAACAACGTACCTGTGCGCGTCGAACGTGCGACACCGACGTCACTCCTCGTCTCGATTCCAGTCCAGGGCGCAAGCGGGCCGCTGATGCTCGACGTGCGCGGAGGCGGCCGTGCACAAACGCCGGCCCCGTTCGGAATTCAGTACGCGCCGACGATCACGAGCGTCGCGCCCATCTCGGGCCCACCTGGTCGTGAAGTGCACATCATCGGCACCAACTACGGCACTGACATTCGCATGATCCAGGCGACGATCAACAATCGTCCTCTGGTTATTCGCGCGATCACTCCGACTGACATCACCGCAGAGATTCCGCAGGGCGCAACTACCGGACGTATCGCCGTGATGGTGGGAAGCGTCGGCCCGGCGCAGTCGCCGGCGAACTTCACCGTGCTTGTGCCTGTGGCAATCACAACCTTCAATCCGCAAACAGGTCCCGCTGGCACGTTGGTCACTTTGCAAGGGCGCGGCTTTTCGCCGGTCGTGGCAGAAAACAACGTCAGCATCCAAGACGCACGCTGCGAAGTAACGTCGGCGAGTGCAAGCCAGCTCGTCGTCCGCATCGCAGGCGCTACAAGCGGAACGCTTGAGGTAAGCGTTGCAAACAATGGCGCGACCCGCACAGCGAGCGCGTTCATCGTAACGCGTCCGCCCGCAATCACTGGCTTTGAGCCGGCCCGACTAGTCGCGGGCACTGACGTGACCATTCGGGGCAACAACTTCGGTATGGCAGCCAACGTAGTCGATGTGACGTTGGGCGGACGTCCGCTCGCGCTGGTCTCAGTCACTGATGCGCTTATCGTTGCGCGCGTTCCGGTAGGCGCCGTTACCGGTCGTCTGGTTGTCACCGTTCGTTTGCAGGGGTCGGCAACGGCCGCGAGCGATTTGCAGGTCGTAGCTCCGCTCACGCTCACGTCGCTTGAGCCTGGCTCGGGCTTCCCAGGCTCGTCCGTTCTTCTGCGCGGCAACGGCTTCGCTCAGACGGGAACTACGGTCACGTTCAATGGCGCGCGATCACCGAACGTGATGTTCGTTAGCCCGAGCGAGATTCGTGCTGTCGTTCCGCCCAATGCACAGACCGGAGCTCTCGTCGTTGCGATTCCGGACGGCCGCTCCGTCACAAGCGCGATGCCATTCACCGTCGTCGCCGTGCCAGCCGGTGTAGGCATTACGTCGATTGACGTGCAGTGCGTCTATCCCGGCTGCCATGCGACGATCCGCGGCTACGGCTTCAATCCGACGCGTTCGCAGGACACCGTCTTCTTCGGCGATTTCCCGACCCGCGTCACCGCTGCGACGGCAACGTCGCTTTCGATCGACCTGCCGGCTCGCCCAAGCACCGCCACATTCCGCGTAAATGTGCGCGGTGGGGGCGAAGCGGTGAGCCAGCCGTTCACGATCATGCCGCGCTGATCTCGGCCGCCCTAGAACCCATCTCATAAATCCCTCGGTCGGCTTCCTCGCGGGGCACTTCGCCGTAGCGTCGTTGCGGCTCCTCCAAATACAACCAGTATTCGTCGTCGCCGCGCCTAGCTACGGCTTGGCCGCGCTTCGGAAATCCTCGGTCGGGATTTATGAGATGCGTTCTAGGCCGAGAAAGCGTGGTATACAAGCGCACCTTTTTTGGGAGGTGTGCTGTGATTGAAGAGCGTCCGCGTGAGGCCCTGACCTTTGATGACGTTCTTTTGCTGCCCGGCTATTCGGACTTCCTGCCCAAGGACGCCGACGTGCAGACGAAGTTCACGCGCGGTCTCTCGCTGAATGTTCCCATCGTCTCGAGCGCGATGGATACGGTCACCGAGTGGCGCACCGCCGTAACGATGGCGCGCGAGGGTGGCATCGGCATCCTGCACAAGAACCTCTCCGTTCAAGACCAAGCACTTCAAGTCTTGAAGGTGAAGCGCGCGGAGAGCGGAATGGTCCTCGAGCCGATTACCGTTGAGCCGAGCGAGTCGCTTGAGCATGCGCTCTCGATTATGCGGCAGCACGACATCTCAGGCTTGCCGGTTGTGTCCGGGGAGAAGCCGGTCGGCATCCTGACCAGTCGCGACATCCGCTTCGAGAAAAATCTCAAGCAGCCCATCGACAAGCTTATGACCCGTGAGCTCATCACGGTGCCGCCAGGTGTCACGGTTGATCGCGCGCGCGAGCTTTTGCACGAGCACCGAATCGAGAAGCTTCTCGTGGTGAACGGGGACGGCAATCTTGTCGGACTCATCACGATCAAGGATTTGCTTCAGGCGAAGAAGAATCCAAATGCGGTGAAAGACAGCCGGGGTCGCTTGTGTGTGGGAGCTGCGATTGGGGTCGGGCCCGACGGCGAAGCGCGGGCCGCCGCTCTCGTCGCAGCGGGCGTGGATGTGCTTGTCATCGACACCGCCCACGGTCATAGCAAGGGCGTTATCGATGCTGCGCGCGCGACCAAGAAGAAGTATCCCGACGTGCAGCTTGTTGCGGGCAATATCGCAACGGCGGATGCGGCGAGTGCTCTTATCGATGCCGGCGTCGACGCTGTGAAAGTGGGCATTGGACCCGGTTCGATTTGTACGACGCGCGTGGTTTCCGGCATCGGCGTTCCGCAGATCAGTGCGATTGCCGACTGTGTAAGCGTTGCGCACAAAGCGGGCGTGCCGGTAATCGCTGATGGCGGCATCAAGTATTCGGGCGATGTTGTGAAGGCGATTGCGGCTGGCGCGCACACCGTGATGATCGGCTCGCTGTTCGCCGGAACGGACGAGTCGCCTGGCGAAATGGTTCTCTACCAAGGGCGTCAGTTCAAAAGCTACCGGGGCATGGGCTCGGTCGGCGCAATGAAGCTTGGCAGCAAAGACCGATACGCTCAGGGCGACATCGACGATGCGGAGAAGCTAGTGCCGGAAGGCATCGAAGCGCGCGTTCCGTACCGTGGCTCCCTCGCGGCCGTTCTCTATCAAATGGTTGGCGGCTTGCGCGCCGGCATGGGCTACACCGGCTGCCGCACCATCGACGCGCTTCGCACCAACGCAAAGTTCGTGAAGCAAAGCTCGCAAGGATTGCGCGAGAGCCACGTGCACGATGTGGTCGTCACCGAAGAAGCACCGAACTACCGCGTCGAGCGCTGAGCTCTTCTCGTTCACATGGAGTAAGTCTCGCGATGGATCGCCGCCTCGTTCTGATTCTAGATTTTGGCTCGCAGTACACTCAGCTTATCGCGCGTCGCATTCGCGAAGAGCACGTCTACTGTGAGATTCATCCGTGCACGTTGCCGCTCGCGCGCATTCGCGAGATGAATCCGCAAGCGCTGATCCTCTCCGGCGGCCCCGCGAGCGTCTTCGCAGAAGGGGCACCCACCGTTGACAAGGCTTTGTTCGACATCGGCGTCCCGATTCTCGGCGTTTGCTACGGCATGCAGCTCACATCCCATCTGCTTGGCGGTCGCGTAGAGAAAGCAGACCATCGCGAGTACGGCGCCGCACGCGTCGAGATCAAGAGGGCCGACGGCATTCTGAAAGCGTTCAAAGTCGGCGAAGAAGCAGACGTGTGGATGAGCCATGGCGACCGCGTTGACTCATTGCCCGCTGGCTTCGACCCCATCGCGAGCACGGGCAGCACGCCGTTCGCGGCAGTCGCAAATTGGGAAAAGCGCATCTTCGGCGTCCAGTTTCACCCCGAAGTGGTTCATACGCCGCGCGGGGCCGAGATTTTGCGTTCGTTCATCTTTGACGTTGCGGGCTGCGACCCGACGTGGACCCCCGGCTCCTTCGTTGACGAGGCGGTCGCGCGTATCCGCACGCAAGTGGGCACCGACTCAGCAGTATGTGGACTGTCGGGCGGCGTGGATTCATCTGTCGCGGCGATTCTCGTATCCAAAGCTATCGGCGAACGACTCACGTGCATCTTCGTGGACAACGGCGTGCTTCGAAAGAACGAGTCCGCTGAAGTGGTGAAGATGTTCCGCGACCATTTCCACTTGAACCTCGTGCACGTGGATGCTGCGAAGCGCTTCATGGATGCACTAAAGGGCATCGAAGACCCCGAGCAGAAACGCAAGATTATCGGACGCGTCTTCATCGAAGTCTTCGACGACGAGGCGAAGAAGCTCACAAACGTGAAGCACCTCGTTCAAGGCACTCTTTACCCCGACGTCATCGAGAGCGTTTCGTTCAAAGGACCCAGCGCCGTGATCAAGAGCCATCACAACGTTGGCGGCTTGCCCGATCACATGAAGCTCTCGCTCGTCGAGCCGCTTCGTGAGCTTTTCAAAGACGAAGTTCGCGAGGCTGGCAAAGAGATGGGCATGCCCCATCACGTGCTTTGGCGTCAGCCATTTCCCGGACCGGGGCTCGCCATCCGCTGCATCGGCGAAGTGAATGAAGAGAAGCTCGAGATCCTGCGCAACGCCGATGCAATCCTGGATGAGGAAATTCGTGCTGCCGGCTACTACGAGAAGGTGTGGCAAAGCTTCTGTGTGATTCTGCCCGTGCGCACTGTCGGCGTGATGGGCGACGAGCGCACGTACGACTATGTAATCGCCATCCGGGCTGTTGAATCCCGCGACGGCATGACCGCCGACTGGGCCAAGATTCCTCATGACCTGCTCGGCAAGATCTCATCGCGCATCAGCAACGAGGTCCGCGGCTGCAATCGTGTCGTGTACGACGTCTCGTCAAAGCCGCCAGCGACGATTGAGTGGGAGTAGGGCGCTTGCGTTACGCCGCCGTTCTAGCCGCGCTCGCCTTTGCCTCGTGCGCCGGAACGCAGCCGGTGCGCGAGACGGCGACGCTCAATGTTGTCGTCGTTCCCGATACGGCGTCCGTATTTGTAGACGATCATTTTGCCGCGACCGCGCGAGTATTTGCGACGCGGCCGGTCAACTTTCGACCCGGCGTGCGCCACATTACCATCACCGCGAACGGCTACTTCCCGCACGACGTCGAAGTGAACCTACCGGCCGGCAACACCACCGTGCGAGTTGAGCTCAGGCCGATCCCGCCTTGAGTGTGACGAGCTTCTCCTGAGGGATGGCTGCGATAAGCGCGTCAGCGGCACGATCGACCGCGCCGCTGTCCTTTCCATCGAAGGTTAGCTTTGTGGTGTAGTCGGTGCCTCGCCACTTGATGTAACTGCCGATGGCGACTTCGGGATGGGCTTTGACGAGCGAGATCAAGAGCTCGGCAATTTCGCCTTCGTCACAGAGCGTGTAGACCGCGCGCGTGGCAAATGGAGCACCGTCGCGCAACCGATCTCGCAGCACTGGGAACTTCAGCTTGAGCAGCTCGGGAACGCCCGGGAAGATGAACACGTTTTCGACCGCGACCGTCGGCCACGGAACCTCGGCGTTGCGCACGAGGTCGGCCCCTTCGGGCATGTCAGCCATGCGCAGATGCCCTTCAGTAATGCGTTCCTTGTAATGGGCGCGAAGCCGCTCCTCCATTTCCGCCGAGCGTGTAATGTTGCGGCCAAAGGCCGCCGCGACGCCCTGGATCGTCACATCATCGTGGGTCGGTCCGACCCCGCCGGTGGTGATCACAAAGTCATGCGTAAGGCGAAGCTCGTTTACGTCTCGCGCGATCACCTCCACTTCGTCCGGACACACCACAACGCGCCTGAGGCTGACGCCCAACGCAAAAAACTCGGCCGCGAGGAGGGCAACGTTCTGATCCTTCACTTTGCCGGTGAGGATCTCGTTGCCGATGATCAGTATTGCGGCCGTGCGCGCCATGCTTGCAAAGCATAGCTCGATTTCGGAGGCGCCGTGCTACGGCTTGGCAATTCGAGCGCGACCGCGAGCCGCATAGTGGATCGCAATGCCGGCTGCGACCGACGCATTGAGCGACGCAATCGGCCCGTCCATCTCGATGCGCGCGAGGCGCGTGCAGTGCTCGCGCACAAGCCGGCGCAGGCCTTTGCCCTCAGACCCAATCACCAGCACCGTACCGAGTTCCGCCGTGCCGATCTCATCCATGCTCGTCGTCCCCTCAGCATCGAGGCCGACAATGTCGAAACCTTCCTCCGCGAGCTCTTTGAGTGTGCTCACGAGATTGGTGACGCGCGCGATCGACGCGTGCTCGGTCGCGCCGGTTGAAGCGCGCACGACGACGGGAGTTACCGGCGCGGCCCGATGTTTGAGCGTGATGATCCCATCCGCGCCAAAAGCAACTGCGCTGCGAATAATCGCGCCGAAATTGTGCGGGTCGGTGATCTCGTCGAGCGCGACGAAGAGCGGCGGCTCTTTGCTGCGGCGTCGAAGCGTTTCCATGTCGACATAAGAGAACTCACCGCCGATTGCGATAGCGCCTTGGTGGCGTAGGCCGTCGGCAAGCTCGTCGAGCTCCGCCGTCGACTTGAGGACGACGGTGAGCCCCGCGCGCCGCGCTTCTTCTTCAATCTCACGAAGCGCGCCCGCGTCGTGTTCATCGACGAATACGGCAGCGACGTCTTTGCCGTTCGCGCGAATCGCCTCGACGACCGCGCGTCGGCCTACAACGATACGTTTCATGCGCGCCCCGAAAGTGCTTCGTCAATCTCACGCGCAATGGCCTGCGCGGCAGCGCGCGGATCCTTTGCGTCACGAATAGGACGGCCAACTACGAGCTTGTCAGCTCCGTTCACGATCGCTTCACGTGGGGTGGCGGTCCGTTTCTGATCGTTGGCGTCGCTGCCCAAAGGACGCACTCCGGGTATAACGAGATGCGCGTCTGCTCCGAGCGCCGCGCGCAACGCTTTGCACTCGTGCGCTGACGCAACAAGTCCGCTCACGCCCGCGCCTTTCGCCATCCGTGCCAACGCAAGAACTGTGTCGCCGGGGGAAGCCATAATGCCTATCGCGTGGAGCTCTGCGTCATCCATGCTGGTGAGCACGGTGACAGCGAGCAGGGTGGTGGGACTGCCTTTGGCGACCGCTGCGGCCTTCGTCAGCGTCTTTGGACCGTTTGCTGCGTGCAAGGTTAGGTAGCGAACACCAAGCCTAGTCGCCGATTCGGTCGCACGCGCAACGGTCTCCGGTATGTCGTGCATCTTGAGATCGAGGAAGCACTCTGCCCCGGCATCGTGCACAAGCGATATAGCTGCAGGGCCGTACGCCGTGAAGAGCTCGAGCCCAACTTTGAACGTCGCGATATCCGAAGCCAGCAACGCGACAAGCGCGCGTGCCTCTTCGAGCGTCGAGACATCAAGAGGAAAGATCAGCCGTTCGCGCCCACTAGCCATGCGAACGCCACTCTACACGTTCAGTGCACGCACCGACCAGCAAACCGATTCAGATTGCGACGAGCGACTTAGAGGTCGCCGAGGCCGCCAAGCACGTCGTCGTTGCCGCCGCCGCCGCCGCGACCACCGCCGCCGCGGCCACCACGAGCCCCGGTGTGAGGGCGCCCGCCACCGCCACCAGCCGCTGCCGGACGCACGCGCGCCGCGGCTGCTGCTGCGGCTTCCGCCTGTTGACGGGCAAGCGCTTCAGCATCCGCGCGATGACGCGCTTCCGAAGCCTCTCGCTGAATTTGTGCGTTGCGCGCTGCGAGCTGTTGAGCCTCGGCAGCGTTGCGCTCAGCGAGCTGCGTCGCTGCGCGCGCCTCTTGCTCTTTTCGATCTTGATTCGGCTTGATAACGCCGAAGTATGAACCTGCACCTGCCGCGAGAATCACAGCGACGATGCCAGCGATGACGCCCGGATGAACGCCCTTCTTCTTCTGGGCGTGAATCGTTTGAATCTCGCGCTCGTGCGCGAGCAAGCGCTCTTGTTCCGCGAGGCGTGCCTTCTGCTCAGCTTCGAGACGAACACGAAGCTCGCCTTCTTGCTGTTCGCGAAGTTTGCGCTCGTCTTCAGCGCGAGCGGCGCGCTCTTCAGCGAGGCGGGCTTCTTCGGCGGCACGGATGCGAGCTTCTTCAGCTTCGCGACGCGTGCGCTCTTCGGCCTCGGCCTTCATGCGAAGCTCTTCCGCTTGGCGTTGCTTCTCGTCCTGTTCGGCCTTGATGCGGTCCTCTTCGAGGCCCATCAATTCCTTCAAGTTGAATAGGACTGAGCTTTCCTTCTGCTCTGACATCTCTTCGCTTCTCCTCGTGAAATTTCAGCGGAAGCTGTGCTTATAGTTAGCAGGTCGACATGTAGGCTGTCAACGCGAAGCCCCCTAAAACGCAGGGGCTTTTGCGTTTCGAGGGGGCCGTGTTAGCCGGTGCGATCGACTGTTCGCGCATGTAGGCAACCGTATGTATCGCGCCTACCTAGATCGGCAAAACTATCGACGACGGTGCCGGATCGTCGTTTCCTGCAGACCGTCGATGACATCGGTCTCCCCGTCCTCGACGAGCGACTCAAGGCCTTGTGTTGCGGTGGATGTCTGAGAAGAGCGCGGCCGGCGTGAATGACGACTGCGTCGAGGAGTCGCGGCGGGGGCGGGGGGAGTTTCTGCGAGAACCGGAGGACTAGCTGCGACCTGCACGGGGGCCACCGGCGCTGCGACAACCGTGGCCAGTGCCGGCGCTGTCTCTACAACGCTCACTTGCCCGCGCGGCAGCATGAACATAGCCGCGACGCCGGCGCCCACTACGGCAACCCCGATCCCAACCAGTGCGAACGGTGACAGTCGAGTCTTTGTCTGCGACCGAAGTGCGGCAAGCTCGCGCTCATGCCGCAACAATTGCTCCTGTTCGGCGAGGCGCAGCGCGCGCTCTGCTTCGAGGCGAATCCGCAGAGCCGCCTCGGCCTTTTCGTGCTCGGCGCGCGCGAGCTCGTCGCGGATGCGGTCGGCCTCGTGCGTTTGGGCCGCGAGCGCGGCTTCGATGCGCGCTTCGTGCTCCGCGCGCACTCTTGCTTCGCCCGCTTCCTTTGCGCGACGCGCTTCTTCTTGCGCTTGGGCCGCAAGCTCGGCTTCCGCGTGCACTCGCTCGCTTTCGAGGTGCATCAACTCGCGCAGGTTTACGAGCACCGAGCTCTCGTGGATGCCGCTGGTTGTTGCGGACCGTTTGCTCGAGGATTGGGCTGTGCTCGCGCTCTTTGCTGACGATTCGCTTTCAGGCATCGGGACTTTCCGTCTGCACCGAAGGGCGAAGCTGTGTACGACAGTGGCCTACCCACTGCGCACACACCTTCGCGCAGCGTCTTGTGGACGCTGTCGCCTCAGTGCCTTAGCATGGGTGTGTGACGCCGCGCTTATCGAGTCCTTGGGTCTTTTTTGCGGGCGCGATGGCTCTGGGCGGTTTCGGCTGTTCAACCGTTCGCACGAATCAGCCAGCGGGCGCCGCGTGTGTTCGCTCTGCGGAGTGTGAGCCCGGTCTCGCGTGCGTAGCCAATATGTGCTCGAACGACCTCTCCTCGCTCGCGGAGGCCGGGACATTGTCGCTGCTCGATTTGGGTTCGCCTGTGGACGGCGGCGTGATCGTCGACGACCTTGGCGTTGATTCGGGTAGCGCTCCCAGCGATATGGGCGCTGCGCCCGATCTAGGAATGACGCCGGTTGATATGGGCCCGCCGCCGGTCGATATGGGGCCGGCTGCAATCGACCTTGGTACCGTGCTCGAAGACTTAGGCACACCGGACATCGACAGTGGCGTGCCCGATCCGGATGCGGGCTAGCGACTCGCTTGTTCCGCTCTGTCGGCGCGACGTTTCGGTGTTGGGTCGCGCGGCAGTGACACCGTGAATGCCGTGCCGCCTTCGGCCGTGGAGCTCACTCTGATCGTCCCGTGATGCGCGCGAACAATCTCGCTCACGATGTACAAGCCGAGTCCGAGCCCCTCCGTTCGGGACGTCGCGCGGCGGAAGGGCAGGAAGAGAGTTGGTAGCGCTTCCGGATCAATTGGCGAGCCGCTGTTGTGAACTTCAATGCTCACGACATTCTGCTCTGATCGGACGCGCACGCGCACAGGTCCCTCGCCGTGCTTCAGCGCGTTGCCAGCGAGGTTGGCCACAACTTGTGCGAGTCGCTCGCCGTCCCAACGCCCGCGCAAGTTGCCCTGCGTTTCAAGGAAGATGGCGCGGTCCGTGTGCGTGATTTCGAGCTCTTCGACGATCCGCTGTGCCACGTCTCCCAGATCTACGTCATCGATCGTAGTGGGAAGGGAGCCACTCAACTTGCCGTGCGCAAAATCCAATAGATCGGAGATCATTCGGCTCATCCGATCGGCGCTGCGCGCGATGCGGGAGGCCGTTCGCGCATACTGCTCCGGAAAGTCCGGGGCAGCGACGAACGACCGCGCGCCCATCGAGATCGTGTTTAACGGATTTCGCAAGTCGTGTGCCACGATGCCGATGAGGCGTTCGCGAAATTCGCCGATGCGCTTCATCTCCTCGGCCAGCCGCTGGGTCTCGAGCTCATCTTGCTTGCGTGCGGTCACGTCCATACAAACGCCCATCATTCGAAGCGGCTTGTCCTCAGTGTCCGTGAACAAACGACCGTGCGCTTCAAGCCAGCGAGTTTCACCGTCGGGACGAATGATTCGGTACTCGAGGTGATGCGCTCGCTGACCGTGCATGGACTCTTTAATGATGTTCAGTACACGCTCTTTGTCTTCGGGATGAATATCGGATTGATACGCCTCGAACGTCCCGTCGAACGACCCAACGGCCAGCCCGTGAATGCGCTCGAGCGTCGGTGACCAGCTCACTTGCCCCGTGCGAACGTTCCATTCCCAGGCGCCCATGCGGCCAGCTTCAAGGGCGACGTGCAAGCGATCGGCGGCTGTGCGCAGAGCATCTTGGGGATCAGCTGTAGGATCAATTGGGAGACTGGTCACCGCGCGGGACTATCACATTTCGCACGGAAATGGGGAGTGGGGGCGGGATCCAAAGCTCGGGTAGGTGGACGGGGTCCGATGGGGTAGCGATACTGGCGATGGAGCGTGCCCATGAAGAAAGTTAGAAGTGCCCTGGTGTTGGCGATGTGCGGTGTCGCCCTCGCGGCGCTTAGGCCCACGGACGCGAACGCGTGCGGGCGATTTGGACGCACCGCGAACTCGCCCATTCGGGTCGACTTCGAAGAGGCGCTCATCGTGTGGGACGCGGCGCACCAAACTGAACACTTCATTCGGAGCGCATCGTTTCTCGGTGTGAACAGCGACTTTGGTTTTGTCGTTCCGACTCCGAGTCAGCCGACGATGACCGAAATCGATGAAGCCGTG
This sequence comes from Sandaracinaceae bacterium, assembly GCA_016712745.1. Classification (GTDB taxonomy): domain Bacteria; phylum Myxococcota_A; class Polyangia; order Polyangiales; family JADJQN01; genus JADJQN01. The sequence continues at coordinate 935,063 of JADJQN010000001.1, read as the reverse complement.
TTTCGGACGCTCGCCGAAATTTACACGCGGCCAACGCCAGCTGAGCAAGGCGACGCCATGGGCGGCCTCGGCGTGGCACGCGGCGGTGGCGACGCAAGGGCGCGTCCTCAAGTCACAGTCGTTGCAACTCAGTACGTTGCTGGCATGGATGCGACAGTGCTACGAGCAAACGACGCGGGCGCGCTCGCGCAATGGCTCAGCCGTCACGGTCTCGCGACTCCGCCCGGCACAACCGCATGGCTTGCGCCGTACGTGCGCGATGGTTGGTACCTGACTGCGTTCCTCTATCACCCCGCTCGTGGGCGCCAGGACCTGGTCAATCGAGCGGTGCGTATGTCCTTTCACACGGACCGACCGTTCTTTCCGTATTCCGAACCGGCGAATCAGCGCCAGCGCCCCGGTCGACGATTTCGCGTCACGGTGGTTGCGGACACGCGGATGGATGCGTTTGTCGGCGCGCAACCCTGGAGCGCGCGCGTTGGATTTGCCGGCCGCACCGCAAGCGCCGATCGCATTCTCGGGCCGCGCGTTCCTGACGAAGCTTGGAACGCAAGCTCTTGGTTCACAACCTTTGAAGAGACCAACTCGATCCGCGGCCGCGAAGAGCTCTACTTTCGCACGGCGACCACGACGGCAACGGTGCCGCCCTCCATCGATTTCTTTCGCACAGATGGCGCAGCGACCCAGCGCACGCGTGCACGAACGCGCGGCGGGCCGTCGCGTTGACGCGGACACGCCAGGCCCACGGCGTGGACTACGCAATCACTCCCGCCAGAACAGCTTCCATGGATTGTGTTTCAAATCCCGTATCAGCTCCTGGACGTCGTCGTAGATTTCTTCGTCCATGAGCATCGCACCGACGGTGCCTTCGCCCGCGCGAACGTGTGCGACAATCTGCTGGGCCTGCTCCAAGGTGTGATTCGCTCGGCCCGTCATCTCGTCCACATTCTCGATCGCAGATTGGATGTGCTGGCGTTGCTCGGGACCAATCGCGGCCAATGTTTCGTTCGCACTGTGCGTTGCGCTGCGCACGTCGGTCAGAATCGGCTCCAGATCGCGCGCTGCGACAGCGAGGGCGCGGTCGAGGTTGCTCATGATGCGGTGTGCCTGCGGTCCATCGATGTACTGAGTGCGTGCGCTTGCGAGGGTGGTGTTGGCCTCGGCAGTCGCCGCCTCGATGTTGGCAATGATGTTGTCGATGCGGCCGCGGTTGTCGTGCAGAATCGAGCTTAGGTCGCGCAAGAGCGCGACGACGTTGTCGAGGAGCTGTCCGAATTCTTCGCGGTGCGCCCGTAGCCCACTCGTGAGCGTCTCGAGCAGCTCGTAGCCGAGCGCCAATGCCAGATCGAGACGCGGCGGGTCAACACCGTGCATAATCGCGCCATCGCGTAATACGGGCCGCTCCGCTGTGCCCGGATCGACCGCGATGAATTGCTCGCCAAGAACGCCCTGCGCCGTCACGTAAAAGAGCGCGTTGTCGTGGACAGTCTCGCGCACGTCGTCCTGCACGCTCAAGCGCAATCGCACGAGTGCCCGACGTCCGGTGTGCGGATCGATACGGCCACCCAGGTAGCGAACCTCTTCGACGCTTCCGACTTTGATGCCGCCGATCCGCACAGGGGCCCCGGTTTGAACCGCGCCCGGGTTATCGAAGTCAACATAGAGGGTGTAAGTCTTCTTGAGAGTGACGCCGCTCAACACGAAGACGAAGACGGCAAGCAGCGCGCCTGAGACGAGCACCAGCAAACCCACACGCGCTTCGATCGATAGACCCTTCATTAGACTTCCATCGGTCCTTCGGCTTGCCCCTGGATGAATTGCTGAACCACGGCGTCCTCGGTACGGCGAAACTCGTCCGGCGTGCCCAGCATGTGAACAGCGCCTTTATACAGCATCGCGATGCGATCAGCGATCGTGAAGATGGAGGTCAAATCGTGGCTCACCACGACCGATGTTACGTGAAGCTCGTCGCATAGCTCTCGAATCATCTGGTCGACGCGCCGCGCCGACACCGGATCGAGAGACGTGGTCGGCTCGTCGAAGAGCACGAAGCGTGGGTCCATGGTGAGCGCGCGTGCGATCGCAACGCGTTTGCGCATGCCGTCGCCCAGCGCGGCGGGCAGCGCCAAGCCGTGCGCCTCCATGTGGACCTGCTCGAGGCGCCTTTTGGCTTCCACGAGGGAAGCCTCGTGGCTCATGCCTTTGTGCTTGCGTAGGGGAAGGGCGACGTTCTCGATGCACGTCATTGAATCGAAGAGCGTCGCGTTCTGAAAGACCATCGCGCACTGCATGCGCACTGCGTAAAATTCTTCCTCGGTGAGGTGGGATACCTCTTTGTCGTCTAGAAAGATGTCGCCCGAGTCGGCTTTCAGTAGGCCGACCAGATGCTTTATCAATACGCTCTTGCCGACGCCGGATGCGCCGATGATGAAGAAACACTCGCCGTCGTTGATGGTCAGGTCGACGCCCGCGAGCACGACCTTGTCACCAAACGTCTTGTGAATATTTCGAAAGACGATAGGCATCGCGCTATTCCGGAAACACGAAGTAGCCAACGCCACTTAGGAAGAAGTTGAGGAGAATGATCGCGAGTGTGCTGTGCACGACCGCGTCTGTAGTTGCGCGCCCGACGCCTTCGGCGCCGCCAAACGCATTGAATCCGCGGTACGCGCTTACGATCGGAATCGCTGCCCCGTATGCGAGGCACTTCGCTACGCCCGTGACGAGGTCGCCGATGGACACCATGCGGAAGTCGACGAAGGTGTGGTAGTTCACATCGAAGACGGCATGCGCAGTGAACATGCCGGCCATCAACGCGACGAATCCTGCCCACACGAGCAGGACCAAGCTCATCACGACCGACGCCCAGAAGCGCGGCACGAGTAGGTAGTCGATGGGTTCCGCAGAACACATGCGTAGCGCATCAATCTGATCGGTGACTTTCATCGTACCGAGCTCCGCGGCGATGCCAGCCCCGACGCGGGTTGCGAGCGGCATTGCTCCGATCGACGCCGCGAGATCACGCACCAGCATCTTGATATAGAACGGGCCGAGCATCGTGTAGTCGGGAACGACGTGCGCCGCCTGCATGCCCGACTGAAAGACCATGATCATGCCGATGAAGCCCATGCTCACGGAGAGAAAGAATGCCGAGCGATTTCCAATCGCGTACATCTGGGCGACGAGCGCTCCTTTTTCGCGCTTGCCGTGCAACGTGTAGTGGATCGTGTGCGCGAGGAGGCGCACAAGCCCGCGCAGATCATCTCGAAGCGCAAGGATGGGCGATACCATGCTCATGTGAAAAGAAACGTCGCGAAGTAGTCGAGTACGAAAATGCCACTCGCGGACGCGACGACTGCACCCGTGACCGCGCGTCCCACCCCGGGCGCTCCGCCTTTGACGTTAAGGCCAAAGTGGCAGGACGTGAGCGCGATGACGAGGCCGAACGCCAAGCTCTTCCATAGTCCCGAAAGCATGTCCTGCTCATCGAGTAGGGTGACCAAGGATGACATGAACGTGCGCGGGTCCACGTCGAGCAGGACTTTGGATGCGCCGACCGCACCGAGCATCGCGACGCTATCTCCGATGATGGTGAGAACGAAGATCATGCACACCATCGCGATGACGCGGGGAAGTACGAGGTAACTGATGGGATCGATGGCGAGAGCGCGCAGTCCGTCGATTTGTTCAGTGACCACCATGGTCGCAAGCTCAGCGGTGTTGTTGGCGCCGACGCGACCGTTAAAGACCAACGCGATGAGCAGCGGACCGACTTCGCGCAGCGTTGCGAAGCCAGCGCCCCAGCCAATGAGCTCTTTCACGTTGAAGCGCGAGACCATCGGTGCCGCTTGAATCACCATGATCGCGCCGACGAATACGCTCGTCGCGGCGATGATGCCGACCGACGACACGCCCATGCGATGCAGGTTACGAATCAGTTCGCGGCCGTCTACGCGCGGAGGAAAAAGCCGTGCGACGATGCGGCCGAAGAGCACGAAGATCCCGCCAACTTGGTCGGCAATCGAAATTGCTACCGCTCCCGCGCGTGCGGGAAACGCGAGCACGCCATCGAGGATCACAGGGGCCCCTCGGTGCGTCCATCGATGAACTGGCGCACTGCTGGGTGCGACGTGGCTCGCGCTTCAGCGACCGTGCCATCGAAAATGATCTCGCCGTTGTGCACCATCCCAACGCGGTCGGCGATGGTGAGCAAGCCGCGCACGTCGCTCGAGATAGCAACGACGGTCGACGCTTCGGCGCGTTGCTCGTCGCGAATCAGGTCGTAGATCTTTTGGCTGGTCACTGGGTCGAGACCTGCCGTGGGTTCGTCGTACAGAAGAACAGGCGGCTTGGTGACGCTTGCGCGCGCGATACCAACGCGCTTCTTCTGGCCGCCGGACAGTCCCGCGGGCATTCGCTGCTCGAATCCCGGCAACGCCACGCGCTCAAGGCGCTCGGCCACGCGAGTGCGTATCTCTTCTGCGGGAAGATCAAAGAGACGCTTCAATGGAAACGCGATGTTCTCTCCCACGCTCATATGATCGAAGAGAGCGTAGTTCTGAAAGAGCATTCCGACTTTGCGACGAAGGGTTGCGAGCTTCAGTTCGTCCGCGCCCGTCACCTCGTCGCCGCCGAGCATCACGCGCCCTTTGCGCGGTGCAATGAGCCCGGCAATGACGCGCAGAAGAACGCTCTTGCCTGACGCCGCTGGACCAATGAGTGCGTAGATACCCCGCGCCGGAATACTCAGCTTCACTGAGCGAAGTACCTCGGTTGCAAACGTCACGTTCACATCGTTGAGCTCGATAAGCGACATCATCCAGAAGCTACGGGAGCATCTGTGTCAGCCGAGCTGGCGCGCTTTCGCATAATCAACAAGATGAGCACTGCGGCGAGAATCACATCGAGCGCGAGCGCCGTTCCCAAGATTGCCTTGAAGGCCATCGCGGATCCGCGGCTCACCGCCACCGGTCCCACGTGTACGAGGGATGCGCGCTGAGGCCCGAGCGCATGGGCTGCGACGCCCACAACGGCGACGTCTTCGACCCGTAGCCCTTGCACCGCTCCGGCGACCAGTGAGCGCACTGCTTGGACATCGTATGGGGCCTGCGCGCCGCGATACTTGATCATAACCGACGCCCGCGGGTGGGGCGCTTCTTCGTCCAGCGCAAGGTCGCGCGTGTCAGGAAGTGCAATGTGAACGCGCGCATCCAGAATCCCGTCTATCGACTCGATGGATCGGGAGATGTCGCCCCCCAGCGCTGCGGTATAGCGCGCGCGTTCCTCTGTTGCCGTGGGCACCAGAACCGGCTCGCCAAATACCGTTGCAAGGCCAGGGTCCAAAGCGCGTGGAAGCTCGGCGCTGCGTAGCACGGACAGCGCGCGCGACACGTCGTCGTTACCCACGGCGATGCGGTACGTTGCCCCACTTGCGCCGCCTTCGCTACGCGCTTTCGTCGCGCCGATACCTTGTTCATCGAGGGCAACGACAACAGCGTTGGCTTGTTCTTCGGAAAGGCTTTCCTCGATGACTGTCTCGCAGCCTGTGAGCGTAACCACCGCGAACGCTGCGCAAAGAAAATTTCTCATGTGCCCTCAGTCGACCGAGAACGAATAGCGCGCGCCCATCCGCGGCGCCGAGAACGACGGGAAGTGGATCGCGCGCGTGCGCTGCGAAATACACTGTTGAAATGCCGCGCTGCCCGTACGCACTGTCGCGCCGAGCACGCGGCCACTGCCCTCGATCGCAAGGTCTATTTGCACGTTGCCCACGTGGCCCCCGCGACGAAGCTCGGCGCCCACGCAGCTAAAGAGGCTGTTGAGGCTGCGGTTCATCACGCCGGCGACCGTGTCGCGACCCAGTTGTTGCTCGCCGCCTTCACGCGTTGCGTCGCCGATGTTGATGCCCTGACTCATCGCCTCTTCGTACGACATCGCGCCGCCGTGGCTACCGCTGCGACGTCCTGCACCGCTTCGTCCGCCGCCACCGCGCGGGACCGGCAAGATGCCTGCGCTTCCCGTGAGATGAATCTCGCCGCGCTCGTAGAGGTCGGCGAGGTTCGCGTTCGCGACGCGCGCCGTGTCCTGCTTAGGCCGAGTCGCTATGTAGATGCCCGCAGCGATCGCAATCGCCGCAACGATGCCACCGGCGACGATGAACTTGACGGCGTTGCCAGCTTTCTCGACGGTCGCCGATCGTTCGAGCGCGCGTTGCTCCTGCTTCTTGCCCTCGCGCAACTTGTACTGCTCGACGAAAGGCGCAAACTCCGCATAGTCAGCAAGGTCTTTGCGCTCGCGGGTGTCCATGTTGAACACGCCATGAGTTACCAGCACTTCGCCGTTGATGATCGCTTGCACGAGCTCGCGACCGGTGAAGGGGCCGTGGTCCATATTGTCTTTGGTCACCATCCATCGCGGCGCGTCGTTCTTCTCCACGGTTTCGAGAGCAGTCTGAAATGCTTTGTCCGCACTCATGCGCGGGCCTGCTGCTGCGGTCGCTGCAGCGGCAGACGCTTTCGCGCCCTGGGGCTGACCGGGGATCGCCATCTTCGGAATGCCAGGCGCTTTCGGCACAACGGGCACGCTGGGCTTTGCTGCGCTTGCGCCACCCGGACGAATGCTCGGCGGAACCGATCGCGGCGGTGGGCGTCCGGACTTCGCCAGTGTTTCGTCGATTTCCATCGCAAACTCGAAATCGTTTGGGTCGGCTTCCGGCGCTTTCGAGACGATGGGGAGCAGGGTCTTTTGTACTTCGTCGGGGCTTGCGAAGCGTTGGGCGGGATCGGCTGAAAGGCAACGCATCAGGATGGCGTCGACTTCCTTCGTGGCATCGCTGTTCACTTTGGAAGGCGCCACAAATTCTTCGGACGGCGAGCGGCCTGTGAGCATCGTGTAAAGGAGGGCGCCGACGCCGAAGAGGTCACTGCGGGGCGTTGGCTCGTGGCCGGCTTTCACCTCAGGTGCCAAATACCCTTGCTCGGTCGCACCAAGCGCCGCCGCACCCGCGCGCTTCAGAATGGCGCGGCCCACTCCGAAATCACCGATACGTACCTGACCGCCCTCCGTGACCCAGATCACACTGGGACGTACCGCGCCGTGCGGCATCGTCGCTTGCGTCGCCGTCAATGCCGAGCACACGTGCGCGATCACGTTGTATGCGCCGCGCAGCGAAATCCCGCCCAAGTTCTCGGCGCGACGTTTGGCGATGATGTCAGAAAGCGCGTGGCCGTCGATTCGCTCGCAGGCGATGAACCAGTCGGCGACCGGGTCTTGGCCCATGCCGAAGGTACGCACGATTCCGCGATGCGAGAGGCTCGCGGCCAGCTTCACTTCATTGACGAGAAGCTGCGCCGCCCCTGCGTCCTTCGTCAGGTGCCGCGCAACCATCCGCAGCGCCACAGGCTTGTTCGAGCTGAGGTCCAGCGCGGCGACCACATCGCCGAGCGCGTCCTTCGTTAGGTGCCGTTCGAATTGAAAACGTCCCCCGATGGCCTGGCCAGCCACGAGCGGGCTGTCCTTTCGTTGGGATTCGACCGGTGCAGTGGGGGCGCTCATGGGGAGCACGAGCCTATCGTTTATGCGCTTTCTGATTCAACCCTGAGCTATTCGCGCGAAATCGCCGTCAAAGAGAGCTACACTGCGTCCGCCCGTGAGCACAGCGACCTTTGGACGATATGAGCTGGTGCGTCGCCTCGCTGCAGGCGGAATGGCGGAGCTCTTCCTCGCTCGCATGCGCGGAGACGCTGGTTTTTTCCACGACGTCGTCGTCAAACGCCTCTTCCGCAACCTTACCGAGCACGAGAGTGCGCGGCGAATGTTTCAGGATGAGGCGAAGCTTTTGGCAGCGCTCGCGCACCCAAACATTCCTCAGGTCTTCGAGTTGGGTTTCGAAGACGGCACTTGGTTTATGGCGATGGAGCATGTCGATGGCTACGACCTCGCCGCACTCTGGCAGCAGGGCGCGCGTCTCGGGCGACCGATGCCGCTTGGGGTAGCGATCGGTGTTGTGATGCAGATCTGCGAGGGGCTACATCACGCGCACGAGCGGCGCGACCGCCTTGGCCAAGCGCTTCGCATCGTGCACCGCGACGTGAATCCGCAGAACATCATGATCACACGGGATGGTGTTGCGAAGTTGGTAGACTTCGGGATCGCTCGCACGACCGCGCGGCGCGACACGGACGCCAACGTCGTGAAGGGTACGTATGCATACATGGCGCCCGAGCAGGTGAAGGCTATGTCGCTCGACAAGCGCGTGGATGTTTTTGCCCTCGGTGTTGTGCTCTACGAGTTAACGACGGGCGTTCGTCTCTTTGCCGGCACGGACGTGCAGAACATGACGCGCATCGTCGAAGAGGACGTGCTGCCGCCGAGCGTGCGCGTGCCCGGCTATCCGCAAGGTTTGGAATCCGTGGTGCTGTCGATGTTGCGGCGCAATCGCGCGCAGCGCATGCCAAGCGCCATGCACGCAGCGCAGGCACTGGAGGAATTCGCGCGAACGCACTCTATTGCCACGAGTCCGCGTGCGCTGGCGCGTTATATCAACACGGTCTTTCCCTACGAGCCCGAGAAGGACCTCTCGCTCGGAATCGCTGAAGCACCGCGTCCCAAGCTCGACGTCGTCGCGGAATCGATCGCACGAACTCTCGACTCGACCGAAGAGTTGCCATTCGAAGATCTCGATATTAGCAACGAGCCGCTCGAGTCAATTGCGCCTGCGCCGCCCGGTATTCGCGATCCGATGGATAGGTATTTTGTGATCGAACCCATCTCACTGCCACGCGATTTGTCGTTGGATTCCCTCGAGGACAGCGCTGGACACCCCGTCGTCTTGCTAGATGCTCCGAAGTCGCGCGTGCCCAGCGACTCAGATGCAAACGACTACATGCGAGATCTCTCGCGACGACTGGCTGGAGAGGTCACGGACGATTCAACCGACGATCACAATCTACCGACCTCTGACGAAGCGAATCATGACGACGTAGAAGCCATCGACGATTCTGGCGAATATACCGACGAAAAAACGAACACCGATCAAGAGTAGGACCATGATCACCTTTGCTGACATCGAAGCTGCGCGCGAACGAATGGGTGACGCGATCTACATGTCTCCATGCGCGCACTCGCTAACGCTTTCGGAGCTCACGGGCTGCAAGCTCTTTCTGAAGCTCGAGAATTTGCAGATGACGGGCTCGTTCAAGGAACGCGGCGCGTGCAATAAACTGCTGCTCTTAAGCGAGAAAGAACGCGCTGCGGGCGTGATCGCTGCGAGCGCGGGCAATCATGCGCAAGGCGTGGCTTATCACGCGCGTCGTTTGAAGATTGCAGCGACCATCGTGATGCCCCAGACAACACCACTGGTAAAGGTCAGCGCCACGAAGAGCTTCGGAGCGAACGTCGTTCTGCACGGTTCGAACTACGACGAGGCGTACGCGGAAGCGATGCGCATCGGTGCCGAACACGGTTACGCGTTCATCCACCCCTTGACGACGACGACGTCATTGCGGGGCAGGGAACGATCGGCCTCGAGCTGGTCGAACAGAATCCTTACCTCGACGCGGTGGTCATCGCAGTTGGCGGCGGCGGCTTGGCTGCCGGGGTAGCCCTTGCGATCAAAGAAACAAATCCGCGTATCAAGATCTATGGCGTGGAAACCAAAGCAATGGCGTCGATGAAGGCGTCGCTCGCCGCCGGTAAACCGGTCACAGTTGATGCAAAGAAGACAATCGCTGAAGGCATTGCCGTCAAAACGGTGGGCGTAAAGACGCTCGAGCTGTGCCAGCGCTACATGGATGACCTCGTTCTTGTGGACGAAGAGGAAATCGCCGAAGCGATTCTCCTTCTGCTCGAAAAAGAAAAGACGGTGGCGGAAGGCGCGGGTGCCGCGGCGCTCGCGGCCCTCGTACACAAGCGCTTGCCCGTGGCGGGCAAGAAGGTGGCTGCGATTGTGTGCGGCGGAAACATCGACGTGAACGTGATCTCGCGCATCATCGAGCGCGGTCTGGTGAAATCTGGGCGCCTCATGCGCCTAATCGTCACTGTGCCAGATGTGCCAGGGTCCTTGGCTCGCCTCCTATCGGTTGTTGGCGACACGGGCGGCAATATCCAGCAGGTCCAGCACGACAGAAACGCCGCGCGAGTCGAGCTCGGGCAGACGGTTGTAGAAATTGACCTCGAAACGAAGGGTTTCGAGCACGCTGCCGAACTACGGGCGGCGATTAGTAGCGCCGGATTTACGTTGGTTTCTTAGCGTCATACTGTGCCAAATGCCCCAAGGCGCTGTGCCGACTTGTGCGGGTCTGTGCCACGGGCTAGCTTTCGGAAATGCGGGGGCTCTCTCGGTACCGAGTTATTAGGGCGCTGGGCGCGGGCGCTGAGGGTGGCGTCTATCTCGCGGAGGACCGCTTCGTTGGGGGACCTGCCGTTGCGCTCAAGCGCCTCCACGCAAATGCCGACGAGCTTCTGCGCGCGTCGTTCGAGCACGAGTTCGGCGTTTTGGCTGCTCTTGCGATTCCCGGTGTCGCACGCGTCATCGACTTCGGATTTATCGAGCCAGATGGCGATGACCCGGGTGGGCCGTTCTTCACGCGAAGCTACGTCGAGGGCGAGCCGCTCAGCCAAGTCGCGGGGCGCCTCGCCTTGCACCAACGTTTGGCGATGGTCTCAATGATTGCAAAGCGGGTGGCGCCGCTCCATCGCGCTGGAGTCGTGCATGGTGATCTGAAGCCGCAGAATGTCATCGTCGATGAAGCCGGTACGCCGACGTTGATCGACTTTGGCTTGGCGCGGCTCTCGCGTGAGAAGCGCGTTGACGGATCGGCAGCGTCCGGCACGCCGCAGTTCATGGCGCCCGAGCTCTTCAAAGGCGCTCGCGTGAGTGTCGCGACCGATGTGTATGCACTTGGCGCCATGCTGTGGATTGCAGTTACAAAGAAAGCCCCGTTCGAAGAGCTCGGCGCGCGCGCGCTCACAACGAAAGCGGGTGGCCGTGCACCAACCAAGCCGCAAGGGCTGAGCGACGACGAGTCGCGAGCGCTCGACGTCGCTCTACGCGCACTTGACCCCGATCCGCAGCAGCGATTGCCGGCCGTCACCGAGCTCGCACAAGCGATCGACGCGCTGTTGCCCCCCCAGCATCTGACTGCAATTCCGACCGCCTTTGTGGCGCCGCGTCCTCGAGGACATGAGGGAGTGCTCGCAAAACTAGACGCATGGATAACCGAGCGATCGAGCGGAAGCGTCGAGAGCGCAGAGCCAATCGCCGTGCTGACGGGGGTCGCCGGCAGTGGCCGAAGTACCTTACTTCGAGAACTCAAGTGGCGCGTCCAAGTACGCGGCGTGCGCACCCTCGACGTTGCAGTACGTGTTGCTGACGGACTTCGGCCAATCGAGGCGTTGTTGCACCAAGCGTTGGTGCTTACCGACGACGAGCTCGCGCGACGCGTTGCAGAGAAAGTTTTGGACACGATCGAGAAGGGGCAGCTCATCGAAGAGGGCGCGCTTGTCGATGCACTTGCTCGCTTGCTCTCCGCGCTCGCGCGGCGCGGTCCGCTTCTTATACTCGTCGACGATCTGGACCTGGGGGAGGACACGCTGGCGACGGCACTGCGTGTAGCGACACATGGCGAAACCGCGGAACGAATTTCTGTGGTCGCGAGCCTTTCTTCCAGCGCCGACCGCGCTTTTTGCGTCCTCGGCACGCCTCACCTTGTGCGCGTGCCTCTGCTTGGGCGTGCGGACGTGGGCGCACTCGCTGAAGCGGCGTGGGGGCCGGTCGACACCGCAGTAGTAGACGCTCTCTTCGTTCGCACGAATGGCAACGCGCAGCAGCTCATGCAGTTGCTAGCTGCACTCGCCGACAACGAAGCGATCACGAAACTCGACGTGGAAAGTGCGACACCGTCGGCAGAGGCGACGCGCGCCGCGAATGCACGCATCGAAGCCGTCGGAGTCGCTCGCCCGCTCCTTTCGCTACTGGCGACTGCGAACTGCGACGTTCCTGTAACGCTTGTACAGGCCTTCTTCGCTAAGGAGACGGCGGCGCGAGTGCAGAGTTGGATCGCGTTAGCGGCGAACGGGGGCCTCGTGAGGCATGCGCGCGGAAGCATTGCGCTCGCAGATCCTCTCGTCGCGCGCGCGTTGCAAGAGGCCCTTCCGTCCCACGCCAAAGAGGCGCTGGCCAAGGCCATTCTCGCGATCCCACGTGGAGCGCCGTTGCCCGAGGTGCTCAAGGCGCGCCTGTTGATTGTCGCGGGCGAAGCACCACAGTCGATCGAGATTCTTCGTGCGGCCGCCCGCGAGCACGAAGCGCGCGGCGCGCACCGCGCCGCGATTGACCTGCTCACGATCGTTCTAGACCTGGCCACCGACGAGGTACGCATCGCTACGATGCTGGACTTAGCTCGATTGCACTACGCGTGTGGTGCCTACGACACATCGATTGCCAATGCCGAGCGCGTGGCGGCCGATGTGTCGGCGTCTGCCGATCAGCGTGGGCACGCCGCGGTGCAGCTTGGACGTGCGCACAATGCATCAGGCCAATACGAGGCTGCGCTTCGCGCGCTTGAGCCGATTACCGACCTCGCCGATCCGAAGATCCGCGCGGAGGCCATTCGCGAACGCGCCAAAGCCCACCTACGTCGCGGAGAGTATGACTCGGTGCTCGCCGATGTTGCAGAAGGATTCGCCGTGGCCGCAGCCAACGACGTCGTTCGCGTTGAGCTTCTGACTTCGGCCGGGATGGTGGCGAGTTACCGCGGTGATCACGCGGCGGCGCGCAAGTCCTATCAAGATGCGATTGCCCTGTCGAAGTCGGTTGGCTCGCGTCGCGACGAGGCCAATGCAATCACCTACCTCGCAATCGATCATCACCGCACCGCGGAGTTTGCTGTCGCACGCGAGCTATACGCCCAAAGCCTGGCCATCGCGCGCGAGCTTTCAGACGTGGGCAGCATGGCGACGTACGAGCTGAACATGGGCGCGGCGAGTTACGACATGGCAGAGCCTGCGCGCGCGGCCACGCATTTCGAGGCAGCCGCAAAGCTTGCGAAGAGAGCGGGGCGCTCATCAACCGACGTATCGGCGCGCACGAATTTGGCGAACCTACACGTCTACCTTGGGCTTTACGAGCGCGCCCTCGTTGAGGCGTCTCTCGCGCTTCGGGATGCTGATGCGAACGGCATGCGATCAACGGCCGCGCAGGCCGTTCTGATTCTCGGGCTGCGGTTGGCCCGCACGGGCGACGTCGACGGCGCACTACAGCGGTGCGACGAGGCCGCAAAGCGATACCGGGCGCTCGCTCACTGGCGCGAGGTCGCCGAGTCCATGCTCGACGGCGCTGAGATTTTGCTCGACCGCGACGCACCCATGGATCCGTCGGCAGCGGCGGCGCGGCTCGCTTCGGCGCGGGAGCTGTGCGATGAACACTCACTCACGCCGCTGCGCCTGCGCCTGCGCTTGCTGCTCGCCCGTGCGCGCGGCGCCACGGCCGACCCGGAGGGCGCGATTGCGCAACTCGACGAGCTACTCCGCGAAGTCCGAGCATCCAAGGATCGCGAGCTCGAATGGCAGACGTTGGTTGCCACCGCGAAGATTTACGAGCTTCGTGGTGCAGACTTCTTGTCGCGACGTCTCGATCAAATGGCGGTGGAGGTACTCGAGGGAATAGCTGCCTCGTTGCCGCCCGATTGGCGTGACGCGTTTTGGCACGATCCACGACGTCGCGACGCGCGCAATCGCGCAGCTCAAGCTGGTGAAATCGCAACGGAGGCTCCTATGTTGGAAAAGCGACCCCGAGACAGCGATTCGCCACGTGCATCGCGCCTGCTCGAAATCACCAAGCGTCTGGCGCGTGAACATCAGATCGACCGATTGCTCGAGCGCATCACAGACGCGGCGGTTGACCTGTCGGGGGCGGAGCGGGGATTCGTGCTTCTCACCGACGAGTCGGGAGCGCTCGCCCCGCGCACGGTTCGTCAAGCGCATCTCGACGACGAGGCGCACGTTGCTTTCAGTCGATCCATTGCGGAGGCCGTTCTGATCGACGGCGAGCCGATAGTAACGGTGGATGCGCGCGATGACCGACGTTTGAACGAGTATATGTCAGTGCACAAACTGATGTTGCGATCGGTCGCGTGCCTACCGATTCGCGGACAACAGGGTACGGTCGGCGTCCTCTATCTTGAGCACCGCCGCCGTACCGGCCGTTTTCACGAAGCGGATATGGAACTGCTCGAAGCTTTTGCGGATCAGGCGGCCATCGCGCTAGAGAACGCGCGACTGCTTTCGGAGAACGAGTCGCGGCGCCTTCTGCTTGAGCAAGCGAATCGTGAACTCGCCGCAGCCAAAGACGAAATCGAGCGCGTGCTCATCGCGCGCACCGAAGAATTGAAGGATACAAAAGCCGAGCTGGACCGCACACGTCACGAATCTCTTCGGACCAACGCCCGTTACGGCATCGTCGGGCGCAGCGAACCGATGCGTCGCGTGTTCGAGATCATCGACCGTTTGCGCGACTCGTCGGTGCCCGTCGTGATTCATGGAGAAAGCGGCACCGGTAAGGAGCTCATTGCGCGGGCCCTGCACTCGAGCAGCGCGCGCGCAAACGGTGGGTTCGTGGCGCTGAACTGCGCCGCAATTCCGGAGGCGCTGCTGGAAAGCGAGCTTTTCGGGCACGTGAAGGGCGCCTTCACAGGTGCGGAGCGCACGCGCCGCGGCATGATCTCGCAAGCGTCAGGGGGCACGCTCTTTCTCGATGAGGTTGGCGACATGCCGCCTAAGATGCAGATCGACCTTTTGCGCGTGCTCAGCGATCGACGCGTACGTCCCATCGGTAGCGAGCACGATGAGGAAGTCGATGTGCGGATCGTCGCGGCCTCGAACAAATCACTGGAGAAGCTCGTCGCCGAAGGGAAGTTCCGCGAAGACCTTTACTACCGCCTCAACGTCGTCGAGCTGCGGTTGCCCCCTTTGCGCGACCGCGGCGAAGACCTTCCGCTGCTCTGCGATTATTTCCTCGCAAAGTTCGCATCGCAGAGCGGACGGCTCGCCAAGCGTCTTTCGCGCAGCGCGATCGAGCGACTCGCTACGATGCGCTTGCCTGGAAACGTTCGACAGCTTGAGCACCTGCTGCTCAACGCGTGCGTGCTCGTGCAAAACGATGTCATCGAAGCGCAAGACATCGCGCCCGAGGAGGGCTCTACCAGCGACGTTGCCGTGGCGAGTGCGCGCGCGAGCGACAGGCCTGGGGGCGGGCAGGGCGACACTGCGAGCGCGCCCACGCCACACAACGTGGACGCGTTCAAAGACAAGGAGCGTCAACGCATCCTCACCGCGCTTGAGGACGCGAGTTGGAATCGAGTGCGCGCGGCGGAGGCCCTCGGCATGCCGCGGCGCACCTTTTATCGACGCTTGCGTGAGTATGAAATTCTCTGAGCCAGAATGTGCCATTGTCTTATGCGCGTCGGTCTGGGCGAACTGCAGGCAGCGGCATTCGCGACGATTTGGCGCGTGGCATTGATCGTGCTTCTATGATCTTGGCCATGCTGCATGCACCGACTAGCCGCGTTTGGATTTTGGTTACTGCGATTCTCGCGGTCGCAAACGGCGCGTGTTTGGGCGGGGCACAACCAGAGCCGCCTACCGGCATTTGGACTCCGGACGCGGGCTCAGCGTTTGCGGACTCTGGAACCTTCCCGCCGCCTGGCGACGCCGGGCAGGATGCGTCCGGCTTTGCGGATGCTGGCGTGCCCGATCAACTGCCTTGGGACGAGAGCGATTACGCAGCCACATCACCCTTCGGCGGCGCAGACCGCAACCCGGCCTCCTTTATCAACACGCACCCGAGCGTTAGTTTCCCCCCACCGGCTGACGGTGGCATCGCGAGCGACGCGGCGATGGAAACCCCATAACACCGGGCGGGGTAAAGCCTCATCGGCCTGTCCATGGTAGGCTGCGCCCTCGATGCGGGTCCTTCTCGTTTGCGCTCTTCTCTTGGTAGCAGGTTGTCCCCGTGACAACGCGATCCCCGATCCGCCGAGCGACGCCCGCGCGTGTACGTCGGTCGCGGACTGCAACGACGGGCGGGTCTGTGGCCTTCTCGCTGCGTGCGCCGCCGGCTTTTGCGAGGAAACGCAAAGCCTCGACTTGCCGTGCCCAGCACCGCTCACACGCTAGACCGGTGCCGCGAATCGACTCAGATAAGCGTTTGAACACGCAGGCTTGCCACCGCAACTAGGGGGGTGCTAGTCCTCGTCGCCCTTCGCTGGGCAAGTCCTTATGAGATTCAACAGTCTCATTTATCTCGCATTCCTGTTCGTGGTCGTCCTCGTCCTTTGGGCACTGCCGACGCGCGCGCGGCGCGGGTGGCTGCTCTTCGTTAGCTACGCGTTCTACGCGTCGTGGCACTGGCCTTTCGTCTTCTTGTTGGCCGGAGTTGCCACGTACACATGGGCTGCGTCGAAGTGGATTATCAAGGCAGAGGACCGGCGCAGACGCGGCGCTATTGCGATAGCGGTCAACCTCGCGGTGCTCGGCATCTTCAAGTACTCGGATTGGGCCGTCATTAATGCCAATGGACTGGCACATGCGTTGAGAGCGCCCGGAAGCCTCGCGCCGCCACATTGGCTCTTGCCGCTTGGCGTTTCGTTCTACGTGTTCGAGTGCGTGAGCTACATCGTGGATCTCGTGCGCAAGCGCGAGAAGGTGCACAGCATCTTCAGCTTCCACCTATACCTCGCGTTCTTTCCGCACCTCGTTGCCGGGCCCATTTTGCGCGCGAAAGAGTTGTTGCCCCAAATCGAGAAGGCGCGCCCCTTCGACCGCGACCGATTCTTCGACGGCATTCGGATGATAGCGACTGGCCTATGTTTGAAGACGCTTCTCGCCGATGGCATCACGCCAGATATTGATGCGGCCTTCGCCCGTACTCCGGAAACGCTTTCGTCGATCGACGTGGCAGTGATGGCAATGGCGTTCGGGATGCAAATCTATTTCGACTTCGCATCGTATTCGCGGATCGCTATTGGTTCGGCAAAGCTTTGCGGAATCGAGTTGGTTGAGAATTTCAATTATCCGTACAGCGCACACTCGCCGAGCGAATTTTGGAATCGCTGGCATATGTCGCTCTCGCGCTGGATTCGCGACTATCTCTTCTACCCGCTCACCAAAGGCCGAACCGACCTTTGGGATCTCTGCCGCGCCGCAGTGCTTTCGATGGCGCTGTGCGGTCTATGGCATGGGGCTGGTTGGACTTTCGTCGTGTGGGGCCTTTATCACGGCGTTCTGATCGCCGGCTATCACATCGTCACGTTCCGTAGTCGGGCGAAGCCCGGCGCCGCACCGGTAGCACCTCGGGTTGCAAGGCCGTACGTGAGGGCCGCACAAGTCCTACTGACCTTTGGCCTGATTTGCATCGGTTGGATTTTCTTTCGCGCGGCGTCGCTCACACACGCGACGGAACTCTTGTCGCACCTCTTCACGCCCTGGGCTCATATGCGTCGTGCCCTATCGGGCACGTTCTACTTGCACACCGCGGCGCTCGTCTCGCTCGTATGGCTCGCGCCATTCGCGATCAAACAGCTGGAGTCGGTTCGGAAGCGCTGGACTGACGCGGCTTCGTCACGTTCTTCTTTCGCCTTGTGGGCCGCAGACGGCATGACGCTCGGTGTGCTCTTGGCCATCACGTTGGTCTATCTGCATGGACAGACCGCCTTCATTTACTTTCAGTTCTGAGAAACGCGCATGAAGACAATCGTTGATCGCGTGGACGAAGTTGCGGCAAATGATCCGGGACGGGTATGTGCCGAGCTCATCACGAAGCGCGGCACCCCCTCGGTGCTCAGTTATGGTGACGTCGCAGTTGGAATGCGCCGCGCAGCTGCGTACATGCACTCGAAGGGCGTCACGAAGGGAGACGTTGTCGTTCTTGTCGGAACTCACCATCGCGACCTCTACGCCGTCTGGCTCGGTGCGGTGTGGCTGGGCGCAATACCTACGATCCTGGCCGAGCCGAGTGTGCGCGTCGACAAGCAGGTGTACTTCGACAGGCTCCAGGCTTTGCTCGAGCGGGTGCAAGCGAAGATTTTCGCGCACGATCCATCACTCGTGCTCAGTGAGTCGTTCGCGCAGGGCACCACGCGCGCGTCCTACAGCGAGCTCTCATGCCACGACGGCGAACCACCGGCCCGACACGCGGCGATGGAAACGGACGTTCTACTTCTGCAGCACTCGTCAGGCACCACAGGCTTGCAGAAGGGGGTGATGCTCTCGCATGGCGCCGTGATGCGTCACAACGACGCGTACACGAAAGCTGTCGGCATTGGCGAGGATGACATCATCGCGAGCTGGTTGCCGCTCTATCACGACATGGGCTTTATCGCGTGCTTCCTAGTCCCGCTTCAGGTAGGCGCAAGCGTGATGTGGCTTTCACCGTTCGAATGGGTGGCGAGTCCCGCGATGCTGCTCGAGACGATTTCGTCCAAGCGCGCGACGCTCGCGTGGCTGCCCAACTTCGCGTTCGCATTTCTCGCGCAGCGGATTCGGCCCACTACAACTGGGCTCGACCTCTCGAGTCTGCGCAACGTGATCAGCTGCTCTGAGCCTGTCACGACGCGAAATGTCGATATCTTCGTTTCGAAGCTTGCTCCTTTCGGCCTGCGCGCTGCATCCGTGCAGTGCTGTTACGCGATGGCAGAGAACGTTTTCGCGGTGACCACGACCACCTCGGAGGACCCGCCGCGCCGCATCGATGCGGACTTTGCAACGTGGCAAACGCAGCATCGCGTGCTCGACGCGGTCGGTGAAGCACGCAGCGTAACGTTCATCAGCAATGGAAAAGCGATAGAAGACACGTCCGTTCGGATTTCGTCCGCGGACGGAAGCCCCGTGGCCGCGCGTGAAGCGGGTCGAATCTTCATCCGATCGGAATATATGTTCGACGGATATTTTCGCCGTGACGACTTGAACGCAACTCTCTTCGATGCCGCTGGGTTTTACGACACGGGAGACCTTGGTTTCATCGACGAGGCGGGGCACCTCTACGTCACCGGGCGCCTGAAGGAATTGATTATCGTCGGCGGCCGCAACGTGTACGCACTTGACGTCGAAGACGCGGCGCATCTTGTGGAAGGCGTGTATCCGGGACGAGTCGTTTGTTTTGGTGTGTCGCTCAATGGCCTCGACACCGAGGGACTTGTGGTGCTCGTGGAGAGCGACGCGCCGGAGGCGGAGTGGCCCGAAATCGGACGCAAGATTCGAACGACCGTTGCCGCCACGCTTGACCTGGATGTCTCGGACGCGCGCGTGGTTAGCCGTGGTTCGCTGCGTAAGTCGACAAGCGGCAAGCTCGCGCGTACAAGCAATCGCGAGTGGTATTTGCAAGGACGCTTTGGCGTCGTGCCCACGGGAATCAATAGCGAGGAAGCTCAGTCATGAAGGCAAGCATCGACGAAGTGAAGAATGTCATCGCAGCTTTCGTCACGCGCACGCGTGGCCTCGATGGCACCAAGATCCAAGCTGATACCGAGCTTCTGCGCGATGGCTACTTGGACAGCTTCTCGGTCGTCTCTCTATCGACTGAGATCGAACAAGCTCTAAAGCTCTCTTTGCCTTCGGGAACACTGCTACCCGAAGACTTCGAGTCCGTCCAAGTGCTCTACGACAGGTTGATCGAAGCGACGAGCTAGCTCGGGCGCGAGTGCATCAACCGCGACGAGCTACTTGAACATTACCGCGGCGGTGAGCAGGGCGACGTCGATGCCGAAGCCAAACACTGTGAGCACAAGCCCGAGAATGGCTTTCCAGCGCGAGCTTTCGGTCTCGGGTGTGAACGACCTAACCAGCGCGATGATGTTCACCACAAGCGATCCGATCTGGAGCACTGGAATCGGGAGCAGGGACGCGATGCCAAGGCCCAATCCCACCGAATGTATCCGCGTAGGCGAATGTTCTTTGTTGGTCGTGACCGACTGCGCGCGCAGCGCCCAGCATGCAGGGCACATCGGCAGCGCTTCGGGGCGGGTGCGACACGCACAGCCTGAGCAAAAGAAGCTGCCGCAGCGCTCGCACACGTGCGCTGCGGCGACAGGCATCGGCGCACCGCTATGAAATCCGCAGGCGGCGCCCGGCGGTAGCGCTAGGATGTTCACGGCGCGACTGCGCGACGCGCGACGCCGCCCATGAGGTGCTGAGAAATCGCAGAAGCAGCGTCCGCGCTCGGGATCTTGAGCTCGATGACGGTCTTGTCGATTTTCGTGACAAGCGGTCCGCCACGTTGAGCCATGCGAACGGCAACGATCAGCGCAACGAGACCGACCACACCGAGAAGAATCGCAAAGACGGGCGATGCGTTGCTATCGGCGACAGCGCCGAGCGAAAATGCAGCGCCGACCCAGCACGTGATTGCGAAGGCGACGCCAAGACCGGAGATTAGCTTGTTCTTTTTCCACTGCTTCCAACCGTCTTCGGAGAAGGGAAGCTCACCGTTGACCCGGCGCATCATGACGAGCATCACGATGACCATGATGAGCGGCGCAATCGCGAAGATTGCGATCCACTTCGGATACCATTGAAACTTCACCGGCTTGAACACGATGTTGCTCGTCGAGCCCGTGGAAACGCAGACCTTCGGAAGGTCGAACGCGGTCATCTCATTGATAGGAATCGAAATCGGCGTCATAGCCCCTCACTCGCGATACAGGTGCGGAGCTTACCCATGTGCTGGAGAAGCGGAGGAGTTAATTCTGCGTGGCCGGGTCCGAATCTGAATCCGAGTCCGAGTCGGAGTCGGAGTCCGTGTCTGAGACCGTGTCCGAGTCCGTGTCCGAATCCGAGTCCGAGTCTGAGTCCGAGTCCGAGTCCGAGTCCGTGTCTGAGTCGGGGCGCGGTTCTGCCGTTTCGCGTGTGGTCAGGCCCGGGAGGTGAAAGGCTCACGCCAGCATTCGCTCTGTGCTCAATGCGTGCTGAGCTGGCATGACCCTTTCACTGGGGGGGAGGGCATGACCACACGCGAAACGGCAGCTCCTTTTCTCACTCTCGAAATCATGTACTCCGTCGCTGAGCAACTTGTACCGGTTGTTCGCGATATCAAACGCTTCGATCGAAATCTTGCAGACCAACTTCAGCGCGCAGCGACGAGCGTCGCCCTCAATCTCGCCGAAGGCAGCGGAGTGCGTGATGGGAATCGCAGGCGACACTTCAGCATCGCGACGGGCTCTCTTCACGAAGTACGCGCCGCGCTGAGGATGGCTCGCATCTGGAACTACACGCCGGCTACGACGCGCGTCGAAGCCGAGCTCGACCGCGTTGCGGCTATGACCTATCGCCTACTTCATCCGAAGTAGGCGGTATTCGAGTCCGGAATCCGTGTCCGAGTCCGAGTCCGAATCCGTGTCCGAATCCGAGTCCGTGTCCGTGTCCGAGAAACGGGAAAAGGGGAACGTCCCCATTTTCCCAATGCTCGATGCCGCGCGACGTATTTGAGCTGCGAGATCGGAGTCGCTTGTGCGAATCGTGCGAACCACTGGCGCGAGCCTTTGAATCGCATCGATGGTGACGTCGAGAACCCTAAGAGACCTGAGTGTTTTGCGTGGTGTCATGCCCCCCCCTCAAGTGAAAGAGACATGCCAGCTCAGCACCCAATGAGCGCAGAGCGAATGCTGGCATGACTCTTTCACCCCAAGGGCCTGACACCACGCAAAACACGATGGCGAAGCCGAGAAGATCCAGCGTCCGAACTCCGAACTCCGAATCCGAATCCGAATCCGAATCCGTGTCCGAATCCGAATCCGTGTCCGAGTCCGAGTCCGTGTCCGAGTCGAGTCCGAATCCGAGTCCGAATCCGAATCCGAACCCGAATCCGAATCCGAGTCCGAATCCGAATCCGAGTCCGAATCCGAATCCGAATCCGCGTCCGAGTCCGAATCCGAATCCGACACGCGCAAAAAATCCCCCCGCCCCCAGCACCTACCTGCGATGCTTCACCCAATGAAACACCCCGCGCACACGGCCCTCGCATTGCTAGGTGCGCTCGCGGTGAGCGGCGCGGTCAACCTCCGCGGCCTCGCTCAAACTCAAGCCCCAGCCGCTCGACCTTCCCGAGCAGCGGTCGACGTCTGCCTCGACCTGCGCATGTCGCCGGTCGCCTCCACACCGAGTGGACAGGAGGCTGCGGTTGTACGCGCGCGCGCGAAGGCCGCGGCTGATCTACATCGCCTCGCGCCGGCATCCGCACGCATCGCGGTACGGGCGCACCCAGGCGCGAGCTGCGTGATGGCGATTATCGAAGGAACGAGCCCGCAGAACGCGATGAGCGTGTGCAACCGGCTTGTGGCGCGTTATCAGCAGGAAGGCCCGAGCCTGCCGATTCTAGACTCCAACGGCGGACGAACATCCGCCGTGAGCATTAGCCAGGGGTGCAGGCCGTTCGGCGGTTGAGAATTCCCCGCGTTGCGGCGCGGTCTAACTCACTCGTCGCTCAGCTGGTCTGGCGCTTCATCGACCGGAGCTGCCGTGTCATCAGCCGCAGCAGGCTCTGCCGAGATGTCCGAGTCAATGACTGCGGCGGTGGTGGGCGCTTCCGGCTGATTGTCCTCGCCCGCGCCCGCATAGCGCGGCGCTTCACCCGGGCGCGACAAGTCTACCCAATAGGTGTCATCGCGTCGCACATCCAGATGCACGAAGAGACTGTTGGGGTAGTAGCCCACGCCGACGTGGTGGAAGGTGCGGCAATAGTCGCGTAGCTCTGTATTGGGTACGCCGCGTATGCGAAAGTCGATGGCGTGTCCTTGGGTGTGCCGGCTCTCCTGGCGCGTGTAGCCGCCGGCCGGACGATAGCCACTCACAATTTCAATCGTGCGGCCCCCGAAGTGGTCTGAGACGCGCGCCATCCAGCGCACGAGCTGAGGGTGCGGATTCTTCGTCTGACGCGAGCCGCGGGGCGCGAGCAGGCGCGCAAGCTCGGGTAGGGCGCGCCTTCGTACCGCACCCCGTCGGTCGACGAGCTGCACGCGCGCGGTGCGATGCGTCGCCATGCGAAGGAAGGTTCCGGTGCCCGGTCGCCTCGGATGTCCCCAACGCGGGGCGTGGTCGCTTGAGTCGGTGCCTGGAAGCACAAGCCGCTGACCTACGCGTAGCGATGCTGTCGCGCGCAGGCGATTCGCTCGCGCAAGCTCGTCCGCTTCGATGTGGTGTTGCTTGGCGATGGAACGCAGTGTCTGGCCGCGACGCACGAAGAGGACCCCGTCCGATGGAATCGAGAGGAGCTGGCCTGTTTGTAACGCCGCATCGGTCGTCAGGCGATTCTGCGCAGCCAGCGCGGCGACCGAGATATGATATCGCTTCGCAATTCGTGAAAGCGTTTGACCCGGGCGAACGCGATGTTGCACTTGTGCAGCGCTCTTGCTGCCGGCGGAACACAGGAGGACAGCGACAAATGTCGCCACGAACGTCAGCAGGGCTGCACGACGCAGCAAGGGAGCTTGCCCGATCGCGCGCTGCCCACTTTTTTTGCTCTCCATAGACACGGGGTGCAAGACTCCAAATCGGTCGCAGTCGTTCGTTGACAACCGAGAGAGAGCACGGATTGGCCAGGGATGCCAGCACAAGGGACACCTCCTTGTGCATCCCGGGGCAGGTAAGTGCCCGTTTTTGCGCAGTGTTTTCCGGTCGCTACGGCGTCCGAGCGCGATCGCCTGAACGTGCGCGCAGCCCCCAAAAGATCGATCAAATTATGCATAACTTGATCCTAATTAACCTTACTATTGCTTGACGTTTTAAGGCTTCATGATCATAACCCCCGCAGGTGTTTCCAATGATGAGCGCGGACGAGAAGGCGGCTGTTTCCCGACTTGCACAGGCAAGCGCGGCGACGAACGCGTCCGCGAGCAACACCAACTCGACTGATGACTCGAGCCAGTCAGCGAGCAAGGAATCTTCGGTCGGCCTAGTAGGGGCGACCAATGCAAACGACAACGGAAGCAGCAGCGCCAAGGCTAAGAAGCCTGAGCGCGAAAAGAACAATGTACGGAAGACCCGCATCGAAAAAATGATGTCGAAGGCGGAGCTGGCCAGGCGTGCGAACCTCTCGGTGTTGACTATCGACCGCATCGAGAAAGGCTTCGGGTGCCGCATGGATACAAAGCGGAAGATTCTCGAGGCTTTAGGTTTGAGCCTCGCAGACCGCGTACGCGTGTTTGGCGAGGAGGAGTGATGCTCGCCAATGGCTTCGGAAGGTAAAAACCTAATCGGAGTCGACATTGGGTCGAGCTCCATTAAGGTGGTCGAAATCGCAGAGAGCCGGAACGGCGAGCGTAAGCTCGTGCAGTTTGGCTACCATCCTCTGCCCCGCGAGACCGTGGTCGATGGCCACGTGATGAACTCCGGTGCGATCATCGAAGGGCTCGAAAAGCTCTTCCACAAGCAGAAGCGGCGCGACGTGGCCCTGCGCGCCAGCGGGCACAGCGTGATCATCAAGAAGATCACGATGCCATCCATGACGGCCGCCGAGCTCGCCGAGCAAATCAACTGGGAAGCCGAACAGCATATCCCGTTCGATCTCGCGGACGTACGCATCGATTATCAAGTGCTCAATCAACGTCAGGGCCAGGGCCAAATGGACGTGCTCTTGGTTGCCGCGAAGAAGGAGGAGATCACGGATCTCACCAACCTTGCGATTGAAGCGCGCCTCAAGCCCAAGGTCGTAGATTTGGATGCGTTCACCGTGCAGAACTGCTTTGAAGTCGCGTACGGCGCTCCGGATCCGCTGCAGACAGTCGTCTTACTGCATGTGGGCGCGTCGCTAACGACGTTGAACATTCTCGCTGGTGGAACCACCGCGTTCACGCGTGACATCGCCAACGGCGGCAACTCGGTCACCGAAGAGATTCAGCGCCAGCTCAACATCAGCCAAGAAGAGGCTGAGGCGTACAAGTGCGGGGGCGGCAAGGGGCTTGTGCCTAAAGAGGTGCCTCAGATTATTTCGCAGGCAGTGGAAGCACTTGCAGGCGAAATCCAACGCTCACTCGACTTCTATTTGGCCACGAGCGGCGACCGCGACATTCATCGCATCGTCGTCTCCGGGGGCACCGCGAACGTCCGCGCGCTCCAGGATGCGGTCGCGCGCCGTGCTCGCGTCAATGTCGAAACGATGGAAGCCACGCGCATCGCCGAACCCGACCCCAAGACGGTCGATGTCGAAATGCTGACGTCGCGTTCGCTTCAGGCCACCGTAGCGTGCGGTCTCGCTCTACGAAAAGAGAGGGAGAAGAGCACGTGATTCGGATCAACTTACTCCCCCAAGCGAAAAAGATGGGCCAGAAGGCCGCCGCGGCAGACGTCGGGCCGGCGGCACAGCTCTGGATTGCGGGCTACCTCGCGGCGGTAGTTGTCGTGGGCATTGGGCTTGGGCTCTTCTATTACGCGAACACCAAGACGCTCAGCGAGAAGCAGACAGCGAATCAGCGCCTGACGGCAGAGATTGCGCGAGAGACCGCGAACAGCGCGGGCCTCGACGAAGTGCAGCATCAGCTTCAGTCGAGCGAGGAGCTCGCGACAATTGCCAATGACCTGCAGCGCGCCCGCTTAGGTCCGACCCGCGTTTTGATGGAACTCTCGCGTATCTTGAGCGAGGGCGGCGGACCGACCATCGATCCGCAGCGTCTCGAGCAGATTCGCCGCGATGATCCGTTGGCGGGATACAATGCTGGCTGGGATCCCCGTCGGTTGTGGCTTGTGTCGTTCACCGAAGACAACCGCGACTGCAAAATTGTCGGCGTGGCGAAGACGACCGGAGACGTGAGCGAGTTTCTTGCTCGTCTTGCCTTGTCTGACCTTTTTGAGAGCGTGCACTTCGATAAGACGACGAACGTAGACGACGCGGAGAACCACCTTCCTCTTGTTGGCTTCGAAGCTGCCTGCCGAGTGAGGTACTAATGGCGCCCCCCGGAACCATGGCACCCGCCGCGAAGGCGCCCCTTGCATTCGGCACAATGCCGCCGGCAGGAAAAGTTGTTTTGCTCATCATCATCGTAGGCATATTGACCGCGGTTTATTATTTCGCGTTGCACATGCCCCTTGAGGACGAAATCGCGTCGGCGGACGGGCGGACGATGCAGCTGCGCACGCAGCTCGACAATGCGCATGCGCGCCAGGAACAGTACCTCGCATTGCGCCAACGGCTCGATCAGCGCGCGCCGCTTGATCGCCAGAACCGTCGCATCCTTCCGCGCAGTGCCAACGTACCGGCATTCCTGCAGGACCTGAATCGCTTAGCCGGGTTGAGCGATCTGCAGATCTTCATCGAGACGCGACCCGAAGAGGCGACCGAGCAGTTCGTAAAGATTCCGGTTAGCCTGCGCATCACGGGGCGCTATCACCAGATTGCGAAGTTCTTCTTCAATGTGAGCAAGCTCGATCGCGCGATCAGCATGGAGAACTTGCAGATAAAAGAGCCGACAGCGGCATCTGACGGCGTCTCGCTCACCGTCGAAGTGCTGGCGACGACCTATCGACAGCCGGATTCCGATTCTGCCCAACCTGGCACGACTGCGGCTGCGCCCGTGACGGCACCCGCTGCCGCTGCGCCGGCACTTCCTGAAGACGAGCCTGTGCAAGGGCCGGGAGGCCGATGATGCGTCACGCACTCTCTGTACTTTGGGTTGCGCTCATTCTCGCTGGCTGCGATTCGGATATCACAACGGGGCCGCCGCCACGCCCGCGCAACACCAACGTGCAAGCCTCAGGTCCACTTGCGGAGGACGACGCGGGTATTCCGGTGCTCAGCCTTCGTGACGACGATTTCGTCGAGACCGATTCCAACCGCGATCCGTTTCGCAGCTTTGCTGCGTCGTTCCGCGCGCAAACGCCTGATTCGCCTCAGCGAACGGTCAAGATGCCCAACACCGCGATCGACGAAATGCGTTTGATCGCTGTCGTTGCAGGCGTCGCGAACCCGAGAGCCATGTTGCTCGACGCCACGGGGGTAGGTGTGGTGGTTGAACGCGGTGATTACGTGGGCCGGCCCGAAGTCGTTCAGTTGAGCGGCGACGAAGGCATGGGAATCACGCTGAACTGGCGCGTCGACCGCATTCGGTCGAGTGAGCACAACAGTGAGATTGTGTTCACTCGCGAGGACCCGACAGGACCGGATCACCCGCCGCTCACACGCGTGCTGACGGTTCACGACCCCGACGAATCTTCCGGCGCGCACTGATTCGGACTCGGATTCGGATTCGGATTCGGACACGGACACCGCTTCACCAGTTTTTTGCGTTGCTGCACGGCAGCGTTCGACAATCTCGACGGAGGCAATTCGATGGCCACCCGCGTCAAAGGTTTATTCACATTGTTGTTCGCAACGGCAGCTGCTTTTGGGGCTTTGCCGGTGCATGCGCAGACGAACGAAGCCGTTCCGGTCGGCATCGAGGTGCGCGGTGGGGAAGACCAAGCGGAGCTCGTGATTCGCGGGCACTTCGCGGAACCGTCGTATGCCGTTCGAGCGCGTGAAGAAGGGCGAGTTGTCGTCGTGGATGTGGGGGGCGCGTCGCTTCCTGACGGCGGTGTTACGACGACGGGCACATCTCCCTTGGTGATGCGCACTGTCGCGAGCACGACTGCACGGGGCGTTCGTATTGAGGTTAGCCTTCGGCGCGCGGCAGCGTATCGCGCACGTGTTGAAGCAGGGAATATCGTCGTTCGCTTCGAGTCGATGAGCGACGAAGCGCGCGAAGCTGAGCCAGCCGTCGCGAGTGCGGCTTCCGAGTCTGCACCGGCCGCAGTGCGCTCGATTCATATCGAGCGGCGCGATGGTCGCGAGCGCGTTGTCGTCGAGCTCTCGCGTGCATCCGAATTTCGCCTTGTACCCGGCACAGTAGGCCCCGCGCGTCTTGAGCTCCCGGGCGCCGTGCTCGCGGATGGCGTTGCGCGCAGCTTGGATGGCGATTCACACTCCGTGATACGCAGGGTGCGCTTGCGCCACGCGACCGATCGCGCCGTGCTCGAAGTTGACCGCGCGCAGGGCGCGAGTGCAACGGCGATTCGCGAGGGCAATCGTATCGTCTGGATGTTTGCGCCGGACGCGGACGCTCCGGATGGACGCCCCGCATCGCGCACGGTTGCGCGCGAGCGTGTGAGTCCTGACGAGGGTGGATTCTCGGACGGGCCCGCGCAGACCGGAGATACTGGGGAAGTCGCTGGCTTCTTGAGCGATATTCCCCTTCAAGTAAGCGGCGCTCGTGGCGCGCGACACTACTCGGGTCGCCGAGTTGAGCTCGATTTCAAGGACGCCGACGTCCACAACATCTTGCGCCTCCTCGCCGAAGTGGGCGGCGTGAATATTGTCGCGGGCGATGACGTAACCGGCGCCGTCACGATTCGCATGACCAATGTTCCGTGGGATCAAGCGCTCGACGTGATTCTGCAGGCCAAGGGCCTCGGCATGGTTCGTCGTGGCAACCTGATCCGCGTCGCTCCGCTCACCACGCTCGAGAAGGAGCGCGAGCTCGCGATCGCACGTCGCAAGCAACAGGTTGATCTCGAAGTGCTCGAGACCCGTATCGTTCCCGTCAGCTACGCAACCGCAGCGGACTTGCAGCCGCGCGTGCGTGAGTTGCTGTCGAGTCGCGGCACCGTCTCAGTTGACGAGCGCACCAACGTGCTAATCGCACGCGACATCGTTGGCAACCTCGATGATGTGGAAGAGCTTGTGCGTAGCCTCGACACTCAGACGCCTCAGGTCTTAGTGGAAGCGCGCATTGTAGAAGCGACGAGCCAATACTCGCGCGACGTAGGCATTCAGTGGGGTGGGGACGTGACGATGGGCTCGGCGACCGGCAATCCAACGGGTTTGCTGTTCCCAGGCAACGTTGGTCTTGCGGGCGGCAACGTCGATGCGGCGACGCCGACGGGAGGCCTGTCGCCTTTTGGTGCAACCCCCAATCCGAATTTCGGTGTGAATCTTCCCGCGACGACGGGCTCGGGCGTGGGTGGCGCGCTCGGCGTCACCCTCGGGAGCATCGGCGGCAACGTGAATCTCAACGTGCGGCTCAGCGCGTCGGAGGCGAACGGCAATCTGCGCATCATCAGCAGCCCGCGCATCCTGACCCTCGACAACCACGAAGCTCATATCTCGCAAGGCACCTCGATTCCGTATTCACAGGTGAGCGCGCAAGGCGTTCAGACCGCGTTCCAAGAAGCCAAGCTCGAGTTGCGCGTGCGCCCGCACGTGACCAGCGACGGCTCGATTTCTATGCATGTGCGCATTACGCGTGACGAACCCGACTTCACGCGCACCAGCACGCGCGGCGATCCCACGATCCTCAAGCGCGAAGCCGAGACAGATCTACTGATCCAAGATGGTCACACTGCGGTTATCGGTGGCATCTACTCGCGCACAGCCGGCCGCAACCGCGACCAGATTCCATTCTTTGGAGACATTCCGATTATCGGCGTCCTGTTCCAACGCCGCCGCGTCCGCGATGAACGCAGCGAGCTGCTAATCTTCCTAACGCCGCGCATCGTCAACAGGGCAGAAGCTCTGTCGCACTAAGCGACCGTGTCGGGCACGGATTCGGACTCGGATTCGGATTCGGACACGGATTCGGACACGGATTCGGATTCGGACTCGGTCACAGACTCGGATTCGGATTCGGAGTTCGGATTCGGATTCGGACGCGGATTCGGATTCGGAGTTCGGACGCTGGATCTTCTCGGCTTCGCCATCGTGTTTTGCGTGGTGTCAGGCCCCTGGGGTGAAAGAGTCATGCCAGCATTCGCTCTGCGCTCATTGGGTGCTGAGCTGGCATGCCTCTTTCACTTGAGGGGGGCATGACACCACGCAAAACACTCAGGTCTCTTAGGGTTCTCGACGTCACCATCGATGCGATTCGATTGCTCGCACCGCTCGTTCACTTGATTCGCACATGCGATTCCGATCTCGCAGCTCAAATACGTCGCGCGGCATCGAGCATTGCGCTCAATCTCGGCGAGGGAAATGCAAGCCTCGGCGGTAATCGTCGCAAGCACTTTCACATCGCACTCGGCTCGACGCGCGAAGTACGCGAAGCCCTTCGCGTCGCCGTAGCGTGGGGCTACATCGCAGAGGTCGGCTCGATTGACGAACAACTCGACATCATCGGTGCGATGACATGGCGTCTGATGCACAGCGAGCCGTGACGGAATCGGACACGAATGGAAAAATGGGGACGTTCCCCTTTTCCCGTTTCTCGGACACGGACACGGACACGGATTCGGACACGGATTCGGACACGGATTCGGACTCGGACACGGATTCGGACTCGGACTCGGACACGGATTCGGACTCGAATACCGCCTACTTCGGATGAAGTAGGCGATAGGTCATAGCCGCAACGCGGTCGAGCTCGGCTTCGACGCGCGTCGTAGCCGGCGTGTAGTTCCAGATGCGAGCCATCCTCAGCGCGGCGCGTACTTCGTGAAGAGAGCCCGTCGCGATGCTGAAGTGTCGCCTGCGATTCCCGTCGCGCACTCCGCTGCCTTCGGCGAGATTGAGGGCGACGCTCGTCGCTGCGCGCTGAAGTTGGTCTGCAAGATTTCGATCGAAGCGTTTGATATCGCGAACAACCGGTACAAGTTGCTCAGCGACGGAGTACATGATTTCGAGAGTGAGAAAAGGAGCTGCCGTTTCGCGTGTGGTCATGCCCTCCCCAGTGAAAGGGTCATGCCAGCTCAGCACACAGAGCGCGCAAAGCGAAAGCTGGCAGGACCCTTTCACCTCCCGGGCCTGACCACACGCGAAACGGCAGAACCGCGCCCCGACTCAGACACCGACTCGGACACGGACACCGACTCGGACACGGACTCGGACACGGACTCGGACACGGACGACTCGGACACGGACACCGACTCGGACACGGACACCGACTCGGACACGGACACCGACTCGGACACGGACACCGACTCGGACTCGGACTCGGACTCGGACACCGTCCAATGATATAGTCGCTCCGTGCCTCTCCGTTTCCTGACTGCCGGCGAATCTCACGGTGCACAGCTCACGGGCATCCTCGAAGGGGTGCCAGCGGGGCTTGCGCTCGCTGCGGGCGATTTCGATCCCGACCTTGCGATGCGACAGCGTGGCTACGGACGTTCGCCGCGCATGAAGATCGAACAGGACCGCGTCGCGATTCTGAGCGGCGTGCGGCACGGCCGAACAACGGGCGGCCCAATCAGTCTGTCCATTGAGAATCGCGACTTCGCCAATTGGACGGAAGTGATGAGCGTTGCTGCGGCCGCGGCTCAGCCGCACGCAGTCACACGGCCACGGCCCGGCCATGCCGATTTGCCCGGCGCTCTCAAGTATGGTCATTCGGACATCCGGGACGTCATTGAACGCGCCAGCGCGCGCGAGACCGCCATGCGGGTCGCACTCGGTGTGGTTGGGCGCCGCATGCTCCACGAGTGCGGTGTCGAAGTCGGGGCCCACGTGGTCGCCGTCGGAGGCGTCACGGCCCCCTCGGTCGAAGGCGAGCCGTGGGAGGTCTGGCGTGCTCGCGCCCAAGCGGACGATCTCCGTTGCGCGGACGCGATCGCGTCGGAAAAAATGCGCCATGCGATTCGCGACGCTGCGCACGTTGGCGACACGTTGGGGGGCGTCTTTGAGGTACGCGCCCGCGCGATGGTGGTAGGCCTCGGCAGCTACGTCCATTGGGATCGACGCCTTGATGCTCGGCTAGCGGCGGCGCTCATGAGCGTTCCGGCGATCAAGGGCGTCGAGGTGGGCGATGGGTTCGATTCCGCACGCAAGCTTGGCTCCGAAGTTCACGACGTGATTACCGAAGGAAAGGACTCCGCAGCACCGTTCGTTCGAGAGACCAACCGCGCCGGTGGCGTCGAGGGCGGAGTGAGCAATGGAGAGCCGCTCGTGTGTCGTGCGGCGATGAAGCCGTTGTCGACATTGAAGAAGGCATTGCCCACCGTCGACATTGCCACGCGTGCCAACGCGGTCGCGGTCTCTGAGCGCAGCGATGTGTGCGCCGTCGCTGCCGCGAGCGTTGTAGGTGAGGCAGTTGTATGCCTGTGCCTAGCGGACGCGCTGCTCGAGAAGTTCGGCGGTGACTCGATGCGCGAGCTTTGCGAACGTGTGGTGGCGTGGCGTGGCAACGCCTTGAATCGCTGATGCGTGTCTTCCTTTCTGGCGCAATGGGCAGCGGTAAGACCTCGGTCGCGAGGGAAATGGCGCAACTCACAAGGCTTCCCGCGTTCGATCTCGACGAGATGATCGCCCGCAACGAAGGCCGCTCCGCGCAGCAGATTTTTGCTGAGTCGGGGGAAGGCGCATTTCGTGATGCCGAGCGGACAGCGCTTGCTATGTTGCTCCTTGACCTTCCTATGCACTGCATTGTCGCGCTTGGCGGCGGCACGGTGCTCGACGCGTCCAGCCGAAGACAGCTGCTCGCGAGTGGAGTCGTCGTGACGCTCACCGCGACTGCGGAGGAGTTGGCTCGTCGGGTGGGGGACGGATGCGGGCGCCCCTTGCTACACGGCTCGCCCGATACCGCAACTGTGCTGAGCGAAATCCTTCAGGCGCGCGCAGGCGTGTACGGCGAGGCGCACGGACAAGTCGACACGACTCACCTGTCACCTAGTGAAGTAGCCAACGCTGTGCGCAAAATCGCCGAGCGCGATGTCTTGGTCGTTCCGTTGCTTGAGCGCACGTCGCGGGTTCACGTGCAGGAAGGTTTGGCGCTTGGACTCGCTGAGTTTGTCGCGCGCAGCACCTCGACGCTGGTCGTCACAGATAGCAACGTCGACGCCGCCTGGGGGGAACGCGTTCGAGAGACCCTGCCGCCGAACTGCCACTGGCTCGTACTTTCGCCCGGCGAGTCCGCGAAAACACTAGCGTCTGCGCAGTTGGTCTGGGACGCCGCCCTCGACGCGAATCTCGATCGCAAAGGATGCATTGTGGCGTTCGGCGGTGGGGTCGTGGGAGATGTTGCGGGCTTCGCGGCCGCCACCTTCATGCGTGGCGTGCGCTTCGTGAACGTTCCGACGACGTTGCTCGCCATGGCCGACAGCTGCATAGGCGGTAAGACGGCAGTTGACGTCGCGCGCGGCAAAAACGTGATCGGAGCATTTCATCATCCGAGCGACGTTGTTATCGATACCGATCTCCTGAGTACGCTCGCGATCGATGAGCGGCGCTCGGGTTTGGGTGAGATTGTGAAAGTCGCGATCCTGGACGGCGAAGGGGCGCTTCAAGCGCTCGAACGGAATGCCGAGTCCTTGCTGAGCGGAGATCCGGACGCGCTTCGCCTCGCCATTTTCTCGGCGCTTCGGCTCAAGGCGGCAATCGTGTCGGCGGACCCGGACGATCAAGCCCGACGCCGCACGCTAAACCTCGGCCACACGGTGGGGCATGCGCTTGAGGCTGGGTCACAGTATCGAGGCCTGCTCCACGGAGAGGCGGTCGCCGAAGGGTTAACCGTTGCGCTCCGCGTAGGGGTCGCACGCGGTCTGACTGATCCTTCCTTTGCCGACCGCGTCGAGCGCTTATTGAAGCGCCTTGGCTTGTATGGCCTCGCCCCACGTGGCCTTTTTGCTGCGGCGGCGGGTTTCGTCGGCGCCGACAAGAAACGTGGGGGGCACCGCATCGACTTCATCGTCCCGTGCGCGCCCGGCGACGTACGCATTGTTTCGATGCCTTTGAGCGAGTTGCAGGCAGTGGTCGCGAATTTGGCGAGGCAGTGACGGGGAGCTAACCTTCGTGGCATGCGCATCCGGCCGATCATCTCTCTTGTTTTGGTGGCGTTCGCCCTGATGGGCGGCTGCGTGGACGACAACCCCGGCTTCTTCATTCTGAACGCAGCTGTCCCCGATACGCAGTGCACTTTCGACGAATCAAGCCCGGCTCTTACCACCGGAACTTTCGACGTCGGCAATCCGTACGCACACTACGCGATGTATCCGATTTATCAGTCTTGGCTTCGCACGCGTTACTCGGGCTCGCCGCCGCGCGTCGACGCCAACGGAATTCAGATAGAGACCGCGAACGTGCGCCTGACCGACGCGAGTGGCGCGCCGCTGCCGATCTCGCAGCCTAACTTTTCCGTGACCTCGACGGGCTTCGTGCCAACCGCTCTCGACACCACCGCGGGCACGGGGCCAGGCTACATTGACTTGATCCCTTCAATCGCGGCTGACGAGATTCGCGACTTGCATCTCGCGAGCCCACCCGACGCGTCAGGTAATGCTACGACGTTCGACTTGGTCGCTCACGTGACCGTGCTTGGTCGCACGGTGGGTGGTCAATCGATTCAGACCCAAGAGTGGTCGTGGCCAATAACAATATGCGATGGTTGCTATCGCTGTGCAGGGGAAGTGCCCGAAGTTTCGTGTCATCCCGGCCAAGACGGCGAGGGCTGGTTCGTAAACGCCGATTGCCCGCCGGCCATCTGATTGGCGCCCGCGAGCGCACGCCGCGTCTTTGTGATATCAAGATTCATCTTGGAGGGGTGCCATGGGAGATGAGCTTCCGGTTGTCGTGATTCATCGCGAAGGCAGCTGGATGAAGTTGCCGGACGGCAAGTTCGTCGACATGAAAGCGCATCGCGCACTCTCCAACATCGTGCTCGCGCTTGCTGCGGAGCGCATCGCGGTTCCAAACGCGGCGGTGCCCGCAGAACGTTTGGTCCAGAGCGGGTGGCCGGGCGAATCCATTTTGCCAAAGGCTGCACGCAACCGCTTGAGTGTCGCTCTCTCGACGCTGCGCAAGCTCGGACTTGCGGACGCGATTATCAAGACCGGGAAGGGCTATATGCTCAACCCGAGCATTACCCTTCGCGTCGAAGCTGCGTAGTTGCGGCTTAGTGCGCGCGAAGAACTTCGAAGAACTTGGTGCCGTAGACAGAGAAGTAAAAGCAATCGATTCGTCCGTCGTTGTCAAAGTCGGTGAAGAGCGAGTTCGCCTCGGCCCAGTTACTCATGGTGGTAGCGCCGGTGATTGTGTTCGCCACGCCAACTGTGATGGATGAGGTGAGATTTGCAGCGGTTCGAATGACGTTGCCGGCGCGATCCGCGTAGAGGAGGCGATTCTTCGGAGGGAAGACGATGCTTGGTGAGCCACTCTGCGCGAGATCGACGATGAGGGCCCGCCCACTAAGCTGCTCGCCCGTGGCGGTGATGGGCATCGCAGCCAACGTGTCATCGGACGTGTTCGAATAGAGAACGCTTCCGTTGCTTGTTCCGCCTTGCAGAATGATGGCGTCGAGCTTCGTGTCGCCGTTTAGGTAGCCGAGCGAGACTTGCGTCGCCCCGCTCGTGCTGAACATCTGCGAAGTTGCTGCGGCGAACGAGCCATCGGTCGCTTGCGGGAAAAACGTCAGACCAGAGGCGCCCGCGCCTATGCCGGCCGCGAATATGTCGAGAAGCCCATCGTCCTGCAAATCGCCGACCGCTACCGAAGGGTAGACCCCGCCGCCGCCGCCGATGAGCTCGCTCCCGAGGCTGAGCTCCGAGCCACCACCGTTATGCCAAACGCTAACGCGCGCGCTAATCCACGAGGAACCGTTCACGATGCCACCGCTCGAAACAACGTCAACGAACCCATCGCGATCGAGGTCCGCGACTTGGATGTCGTAAACATAGGGGCGCGCGCTTGCGGTACCCGCGTCCGCCACACACGTTGTAAGATAGAAGGTGCCCGAGCCGTCGTTGAGCATGCGACACAGTCGCACCTCGAACGCGACCGGATCATTGACCGCGTAGACGAGGTCAAGGTCCGCATCGTTGTCGAAGTCGGCGAAGCGCACGCCGCCCCCGGTTGTAGTTCCGATCGAGAGCATCGCGTCGAACACGAGCGTGCTGGTCGTCGTGTTCCATTTGTAGAGATAGAGGCCGGGCGATGCGATGGATGCGGACGCATCGGTGCCCGAGAGAAAGACCATGTCTTGAAATCCGTCGTTGTTGTAGTCGCCAGCCTCCATCGAGGTCGACGGCCAGTAGGCGTAGGGTCCAAAGTTCGTCGCGGGCGAATGCGTCTGAATGCTCGTAAAACCAGCGATGCTCGAGGTGATGGTGGCCTGGCCGTAACTGATGTTGCCGTTTGTTGTATCGCGAAGCTCGGTCGTGTAGACGCCGGCAACGGCGGGGAGGGTGATGCTACCGAGCGCACTCACAGTCGAGGTATGAACCAATTCGCTTGCGCGGTTGCGGAAGCGTAGTTGCAGATTGGTGCTCGCCGGGCCACTGAACGTGATCGTGAAAGACGCGGATGGATTGCCATAGATGTTTTTTGTCATGAGGCGTGGCGGTAGCGCAGGTCCAACGTCGTTGTCGGCGTTGGTTGCGGCAACGTCGGCCACAACGATTCCGTTGTAGTTCGCATCGGAGCTCGACGTTGCACCCGTGTTGATCGTGTATGCGACGTCGTCGTCGGCTGTGCTGTCGTCCACGCCGGTAAGGGTCACGGTCTGCGCCGTTGACCAATTGGAGACCGTGAAGACGAGCGACGCTGGGCTGACCGTGCCTTCGCTCGAATCGCTGCTCGCGAGGGAGATGGTAACGCTGGCGCTAGGCGCGGCATTAAGAACGACGGTGAATGTGTCCGTGCCGCCTGCCTCGGTGGTCGAAAGGCCAGTCGTCGGGTCGACGGTGACGCCAGGTGTGCCGGGAAGCGAGCCCATATCGGCGGGGCCATCGCCAAGATCCCGGGCTATCCCGGCGTCCGTGCGCGCTGCATCCACGAAGGCAGCGTCGATCGAGGAAGCGTCGGTTCGCGCAGCGTCAGCGCCCCCGTCGCCTGCGCGTGGCCCGCCTTGAGTCGTAGCAGCACATGAAACCGTTAGGAACGTTGCACAAAGCAAGAGCAGCTGGGCGCGCATGAAATTCTCCCATCCATTCCTAAAGACTAGCATCGGATCGACTCCTCGTCGTCTTCACTTCCTCACCCACGGAGTGTCCAGATATGGGCATCCATGCGCATCTTTCGGAGCACCGCAAGCCGCACAAGCTCGGGTGCGCGAACCGGCGCGGGCTCCGGCGCGGCTTACTTGTGCGTGATCGCTGCGAGCCAAGTCGAAGAGAGGGCGAAGCGCACGAGCTCCCGCATCACATGCGAGGTTCTGCACGCGCTCTGCCAGCCCTCCTCGGTCGAAAAATCAGCGCTCGCGAGTGCAGGCTCCATCCCTCGAAGGGCAAGCGTCGCGGCGCGCGTATCGCCGGCACAAACCAAGCCCGCGCGCGCCGCCTGGGAGAACGTCGAGTTGCGAACGGCGTCATATTGCAAGGGCTGCACGAGCGAGTTGAGAAGGTCCCGTATCTCACGCTGTGCGCGTGGTGGAATGATGCGCCACAGCTCTGCTGCTAGCGATGCTGCGCTCTTGTCGACAGCGCTACTCGACTCCGTTGGGCCAAATGCTGTAACAGTCGCGACGGCAAGCGTACGACCTTCATGCTCATCGAGCGTGGCCACAAGGATGTTCGTCGAGCGCGCCAACACAAGAGACCGCGCAAAGCGGAACCGCAGATCGCTCTCGCTGCCATCGAGCGTGGGCCCGATAATCACGCACGGCGGCACTGTGCGTGCGACAAAGAGATCATTGCCGCCCATGCGTCGTCCGAAGAGCGGCACGTCCACGGCGTCAAGAAGGCCCGCCGCAGCAAAGAAGGACTGCGCAACAGGACTTTGAACCAGCGGTGTTATTCGATCGGTGCCAAATACGTGAAAGGCCTGCAGCGGTTTTTTGTAGAGGTGCGCGGCGGTCTCCCAAATCGTCCCGAACACCTTTGCGTAGATCGTGCTGTGGGGATCTGCGTGCATCGCCGCGTGTAGTTCGGCGTCGACATCCAAAACGCGCGATGCCTGCGGAACTGGCACGTGGGGGTCAAAGAGGGAGACGAATCCGGCGAGCATGTCGGCCTCGCCGCGCGCGCCGCGCCCTCGAGCTAGGTGATAGAGCGCGCGGAGCGCCGTTGTGCGGGACGGGTCGCGCATGACGACAGCGCGGAGCAGCTGTGAAGCTTCATGGACACGAGTCGGATCAGTGGAGAGCTCTTCGGCCAGTCGCGTCGCTGCCTCGTTGTCGCCGCTGGCCATAACATCCCGGACGTGTGAGTTGCTGATCGCTAAATGCAAAGTGGCGACAGGCGCTGTGGCTTCATCCGGCGGCGCGACGCTCTCCTGCGTCATGAGCGCGAACGCGGATTCGATTCCTTCTGCGACATCGCGTGCCGGTTCGAGCGCGGCGCGCGGGGTGGCCTCCTGACTAGGCACGGGCGCCATTGAGTGGGACGGCAGCGGTACCACCAGATCCTCGGCGAGGGTCCGCACCCGCGCGTCGTCGGGCAGGATTCGCAGCGCATCGCTCACCAGATCACGGGCTTGGTTTCGCTCCGCGGGCCAAGCGGCAAGGATCTCCGCTATGTCGCAAATAAAAGCGACGCGGGATTCGGGCTCTGGTTGCGCCTCGGCGTAGGCCTTTTTGGCGTGTTCGAGAATCGCGATGGTGCTCTCCTGCGACGTTTGCTCGACGGCATTGACGCGGGCGGCGCGAACGAGCCACTGGCCGCGCTCTTCACCATCCCAAGCATTCTCACAGCGCTTCTCGATGGAGCCGATGAACTTCTTTCGGGCGCTCTCGCCACCCTGGGGATCGACACGCAGCAACGTTGCCAATGCCTGGCGCGCCTCTTCTTCGCGCTCCTTGTTGGTGCTCGTTTCCCATGCAGCGAGCATCACGTCGAAGGCGCGCGCGGGGTCCCGACAAAGTTCGTTCAGCACCTCCGCCGCGCGCTTCAAATTGCGAACACGCGTGTCAACGTGCTGCGACAGGTCTGCGAGGGTCATGAATGCTTTGGCAAGTGGTTCGAATCGCTCCGTCACATGCGCCAATCGTTCGATCGCGCTAAAGACGACACCAGCCGAGGGGGCATGCTCGAACGCCTCGAGATAGGCACGCAGCGCACGTTGCGCGTCGCCGCCCTTTTCAAAGAAGCGCGCCGCCCGGTAGTGCAACGCGCGGCGTGTTTGGGGACCGTAAGCGCCGAGAACGAGCGCGCGATACACGCCTTCGGCCAACGCGATCTCGTTCGTTGCGAGCGCGAGCCGTTCGAAGATCAAAAGCAGTGGCGCATGCCAGGGCGCAAGAGCGACTGCGCGTGCGGCCGTGCGCAGGGCCAACGGCAGATCTTTCGCTGCGAGCTCGGCGATGGAAATGGCGCGGTCGAGCAGACGCGGCGCGTCCTCTCGCGACGCGGTTTCCGCAAGTTGGGTCAAACGCTCTACGGCCTGCACGGGTCGCCCGATGGCGACGAGCGCGCCCGCGGCGCGCAACGACCATAGCGCGTCGTCATGCGACTCTTGGAAGAGCGATGCGAGAAATTGTTCGGCACGCGCTCCATCGTGCACTACCGCATTGGCTGCTGCTGCGAGGTCGAGAAGCGACTGCTTGCGCGCCTCTGGGTCTTCTGTTGACTCGAGAGTGAGGCCAAGCACCGCCAAGAGCTTTTCGCCCTGAGCGCAGCCGGCGTAAATCTCAGCGAGGCGATGGAGCGCGACCTGGTCGTAGAGCGAAGTCGTGAGGATACGAAGGTGCGTACGTGCCTCCGCAGCAAGATCGCTCTGCTCGCGATGCAGCTGCGCAATACGTGCAAGCCACGGCACGCGTGCGTTTGCAGCGGCGGGTCCAAGTGCGCGCTCGAGCGCCGAGATGGTGACGTGACGGTCATGGGTCTCCGCGCAAAGCGCGAGTGTTTCGTCGAGCAGCGTCTTTTTGTCCGCCCCGAGCCGATCGATCGCGTGTAAGCCAAGGTGAATCGCCTCGGAGCTTGCCGAGAGCCGATGAAGGCGCGCCATCGCATCGACAATCGCGTTCGGCGTATGGGCCTGTATTGCGCGTGGCGCAAGGAGTGCGGTAGCAGCGGCGACGATCGCGGCCGCGTCGTTGCCGTTGATGCACAGCGACAAGCGGAGGCGCGCGGGCTCGGGAAAAGTCGGTTCCACAAGACACCACGCATCAACCGTCGCCAGGGTCGCACCGTCATCGTTGTCCGCTTGCGCCGTTTCAATGAGGAAACGGAATAGATCGCGCGACTCACCCAGAGCTGTGCGCGCACGGTCTAGTGCGGCGAACGCTGTCTCTCTCGGAAGTGCGCGGAACGTCTGCAGGAGCACGCGGGCGGCGTCGGCGTTGTGTGGATCGATCTGCAACGCCTGATCGGCGCGTGCGGCGGCGTTCGCGAGATCACCCAGAAGTGAAAGCGTGCGCGCAAAACCGACCAGCGCACGGGCTTTGTCGTGGGTCGAACGTCCCAGCTCAGCCCGCAAGGCGTAGGCATCGCGTGCGAGAACTGGATCGCGCGCGCGTTGTGATCGACGTAACTTCTGCGCCGCCGCTTCGTATGGTCCGATCGTCGTGGATACGCGTCCGCTCTGCTCCGCCCGCGCAAGCCAAGCTTCGCGACCATCTTCGCTCGCCGCAGCGATATCCTCGATGACCGCGACCAGGTCTTCGTGAGCGCCTGCCGCTTCGAGATCGGCCACGAGTGGTTCGTACACAATTTCTAGATGTGGCTCTTGGTCAAAGGCTTCGAGCAGAAGCTCGCTGGCAATGTCCGGTCGGCCCAGTGATTCAGCTCGACCCGCCCCGTCCAGGCGTAGCCCGCGCGCCTCGTCCGGATTGGATGTGGTGCGCGCAACATGCGCCATGTAGGAAATCGCCGCTTCGTGCATTTCACTCTGCTCGAAAAGCGCGACCATTGCGCGCACGTGCGAGGGTGTGGCTGGTGAAAGTGTATTGGCGTAGGTGTAGAGGCAGCGTGCGCGCGAGGGTTCGTGTTCGGCGACGCACGCGGCTGCGCTGCGAATATACTCCGAGGCCTCTTCGTTCTCGCCCTGGGCGACGAGGAGATCGGCAAGCTCTTCGAACACACGAGCACTTGCATCCTCTGCGCCTGCGGCACTGCGCAAAGCCGATATGGCGGCTTGAGTGTCGCCAGCGAGACGCGAATAGAACGCGAGCTGCGATAGGGACGCCTCACGCTTAGGTCCGCCCGCGGCGGCCGAGGCGGCAGCGCGTGCATAGGCGCATGCAAGGCGTGTGTCGCCGAGCATCGCGCACAACATTGCAGATTGCTCGAGCGCAGTCTGATCCCCCGGGTCAGCGGCGGCTGCTTCTCGCATCGCGCGCGATGCCTCTTCGATTGAAAGGTAGCGTGTCTGCCAAAGACGGGCCGCCTCTTTCCACTCGGCGGCTCGCAAAGCCCCTTGGGCCCCTGCCTGCTCTAGCTTGCGAATCGACGCTTCGACGCGGTCGAGGGGATCTTCGAGCGTGCCTTCAGAACCTGCATATGCGCGAAGCGCCGTGGTGAATTCAGCGGACGCGAGGGAGGTGGTGGTGCCTCCTGGCGCGAGGACGACTTGTGCTGGTCGTGGCGGCGGCACCGACGAGACGCGTAAGGGGGCGATGGAGCTAGGTGGATACGAACGCGTTACCTCGCGGGGCTCCATCGGTACGGGCGCAAGCGTGTTTGGCCGAGGAGGAGGCGGTGGCGCTTCGCTCGTGGCAGCGACCATTCGCGCAAGGCCAGTGCGCAGCAGGGATGCTACGCGAGGCGCCGCGGCCGCCTCTAAGCTGAGCAATGTGGAGACGAGTGCGCCGCCGTCGCCGATCGGCGTGCCAAACCAATCGAGCGCCATGCGGCGAAATGGCGTCTCGAGCATCTCCACGCGCTGCTCGACGCGCTCGCTCACATACTGCGCCTCGAAGTGGACAGCGTGTCGCGCGTAGGCGTCGAGCATCAATGGCACGAGCGGGTAGGTGTGGTGCGCTTCGTCGACGAGCTTGCCGGCGACGAAGGGCGGCGGTTCTCGCGAGTCCTCTTCCTCTTCTCCGATGCTCAGCAGAAACCTATCCACGAAAATTGCGCGTTCGATCTCTAACAGACGCTCAAGACGGACATGTCGATCCTCAACGAGCAGGTGCGAAATCGTCGTGCCGGTCGTTGACGCCTTCGATTCCACATCCAATGCAGTCACCGCGTCGATTTCACCTGCGCGAACCAGGAACTGGCTGACGTCGTGGTCGTCGGCCAGAGCGCTGATGTCGGCGACGGCGCCGCGTAGAAGTACGATGCGACGGCCGCCTATATCGATGCTCCCATCGGCATGCCGATCCGCGAGCTCGAGCAGAAGGCGCGCGAGCGGACTTGGAGCAAGTGCGCGGGCGTGCATGGGCTGCAGGCTATCAGCTCAGCGACGTGGGGGCGACGGCCTATCGTATTTGAAGGAGGAAAGGCAGCGCGACGGCCCCGCGGTCACGACCGGCAAATACCGCACGAAGTGAGTCGAAGCGATCGAGGCCCGGTACGAGCGTGTAGGCGAGGTCGAAGAGGGCGCGAGTCTCCTCGCCGCTTTCGTTTCCGCCGTCGACCCCGAGCATGCGAGAGATGACATCGACGATGGTGCGATGCTTCGGCCACAACTCGACCGGCGCGTCGGCCGGGAGATGCGCGGCCGTCCGAGCGTACGCAAGCGCGCCGTCGAGGCTACCAATATCATCGACGAGACCAAGGCCTCGGCCGCGGCGCGCGCTCCAGATGCGGCCCTCGGCGGCAGCGAGAACGCGAGCGCGATCCATATGGCGCCCCGTGCTCACGCGCTCGATGAAGCGGTCGTAGGTGCTCTGCAGCATCGTGTGCAGAACAGCGCGTTCCGCTTCCGAGAAGGGTTGAGTGGGCGCGCTCCAACCCGCGTGTTCGCCGCGAGCAAGAATCTCGGCGTGCACTCCGATGCGCGTGAGCAGATCTTGGACATTGACCTTGCCACCGACAACGCCAATCGAACCGACAATGCTTGCGTCTTCAGCGAAGATGCGATTGGTCGCGCACGCGATGTAATAGCCGCCGCTTGCCGCCATATCCCCGATCGACGCGATGACGGGCTTCTTTGCAGCGAGACGCGCAACTGCGTGCCACATTACATCGCTCGCCAGTGCCGACCCGCCAGGCGAATCGATACGCAGCACGACCGCTTTGACGTCGTCTTCCTCGGCAAGGCGTTCCATGGTGCGCACGAATGGAATCGACGCGCCCAGATCTCCGCCGCGGCCTTCGCCGTCGCTAATGCTTCCGTCAAGGACTACCAACGCGACCCGTGAGCCGCTGGACTCTTCGGCTTCATGCTCTTCGGTAAACGCCTTGATGATGTCGTTGAGACCGATATTCTCGCTCGCGTCCCTCAAGCGAACGCGTTCGACGTCGTGAACGTGCGCCGCATTCTTCGCCGCTTCGAGGGCTTCGTCAGCAAAGGCCACTGCGTCAACGAGGCGTGCCGCGCGCGCGCGATTCGAGTCGTACGGACCCGCATTAATGAGTGTGGTGACTTGCGCGCTCTCGATGTGGCGGCCGGTGGCAACGCTTTGCACCAGCGAGCCTTGAAGGTCGTCGAGGAGTGCGCCCATGGACTCGCGCGTTTCAGGCGACATGTCGTCGCGGGTGAACGGCTCGGCGGCGCCCTTGAATCGGCCCATCTGCAGGAGCTCCGCGCTCACTCCGAGTGATGCCAAAAGCTGGCGGCCGTGAAAGAGGTGCGCGGCGACGCCCACTAGATCCAGGTCGCCCGCTGGCGTCATCGTCACGCGGTCGCAGGAACTTGCGAGAAGAGAATAAGATGCGTTGTCGGCCACCTCGAAATAGCAATGTACGGGCTTATGAGCAGCGCGAACTGCGTTAAGCGCGCGCGCGATGTCGAAGCTGCGAGCCCAGGCACCACCGAACGGTGCCACGCGCACGAAGATGCCTTTGGCGTCGTCGTCGACGCGAATCTCATTGATGCGCGCGAGCACCTCGCGAAGGGATGCGCTTGGCGACTGAAAGAGTGCAACGGAAGCTGACTCGGGAGGCGCACCGTCCAGCACGATCTCGCGGAGACTCGGCTTGTGCTCCTGATCGTCGTCCGTGGTTCCCGCTGGGTCCTGACAGCCGATGATAGCCGCCGACAAAAGAGTGAGAACCAAGAGCGTGCGAGTCATGGAGTTTGAACAGCCGTTTCGCTAGGGATTGCGGAGGGAGTAGGTGCGGGAATAGGCGGAGCTATGTCGACCGGTTCTGGGTCCGGCGGCGGCGCAGGCGTGACGGGCTGAGGGGACGGAGCGTCCAGAGGGGGCGGCGTTGCGCCGGGGCCGTGAAGAGTCTCGGTAAGCACCTCGACCCAATGTCGTGCGATGGCTGCGTCGGGGCCGCCACGCTGCAAGTAGCGTTGGTAGGTGCGCAGAGCGTCGCCGTCACGCCGCAAACGACGATAGGCCTCGCCTAGACCGATCATCGCTTCAGCCGAACCCGCGTCGGCCGCCGTCTCGAACTCCCGTGCGGCGCT
Source organism: Sandaracinaceae bacterium (assembly GCA_016712745.1). Taxonomy (GTDB): domain Bacteria; phylum Myxococcota_A; class Polyangia; order Polyangiales; family JADJQN01; genus JADJQN01. Next base: position 890,725 of record JADJQN010000001.1, on the reverse strand, counting down.
TGCGTAATCATGTGCGTTGAGTGCGATGAAACCAAGGCCGTTCTTGGCGCGCGCATCGTTCGGCCGCTGCTGCAGGGCAGCTTCGAAGAATGCCCGCGCGCGATGATTGGCGTGACTTGCGAGAAAAGTTTCGCCCTGCGTCACGTAGAAATCATAGTCGCGGCCCGCGGGCACGGGCTCGACCGCCGATGACGCGCCGCCCATGGCTGCGTCGGCGACACCGCCATCGTTCGTTGCAACGACCGGCGCTGCGGGCGGGATGCCGCGGTCCATCGCCTCTTTGAGCGCTTGCGCGCGTGCATGCTGCGGATGCTCGGCAAGCACGGCGTCGACCGCAGCGCGCGCTGCTGCGATGTTCCCCTCGGCCAATAATGCGCGTGCGAGCAAGATGCGCGCTGGAACGAAGGCTGGGTCTTTTTGCACGGCGCGTACGGCAAGCGTGCGAGCCTGCGCGACTTGGTGGGCTGCTCGGTCCATGGCGATAAGCGCGCCAACCCGCAAAGCTTCAGCGCTTGCATTCGGTCCATCCCCGCCGGCGAGAGAATAGGTGCTTCGCGCGCTAGCGGAGTCCCCGCTCAGGCGAGCGGCGTCAGCGGCTGCGAGGCGTGCGGCAGTTGCCGACGGAAGAGCGCGCACCGCCAAGTCGGCATAACGCTTCGCTTCCGTCGCGTGCATGCTGCTCTCGCGTCGCACTCGAGTCGCAACTGCGCGAGCAGCAGCGTCGTCGGCCGCCCGGGCTTCCAAGTCGTCGGCGTCGAAATTCAACGCTTGCGCCCACAACGCGTGCACGCGTGAAATCGACGCGAGCGCTTGGGCATCGTTTGCGTCGAACGCTTGCACGCGAGCGTAGATCAGAATTGCGTCGTTGTACGCAGTGTCGTCATCGTCGAGCAGGCGCACATCTCCATCGTGCAGGATGCGCGCGCGCGCGTCGGCATTGGCAGCGTTCGGATTCGGGCGCAGCTTCAGCCATGCAAAAGCGAAGAGTCCGCCCAGAATTAGCGCGGTGAAAAGCGCCGTCACCCAACGAGGGCCGCCGCTTCGCTTGCGGCGCGGCTGCATTTCAGTGCGATCTTCTTCTTCGATTAGGACGGGTCGCACAAAGGCCCGGCCCGGCGACGCGGCCTGAGGAGGCGCGTTTTGTTTCGTCTTGCGACTCGGCCGCTCCATGCCGGTGCTCGCAGCATCGTCGAAGGTTTGCATCTCTGCGGTCGGCGGCGGCGGACGAGAGGGTTTGGGAAGTTGCGGCGACGGGGTCAATGGCGGCGCCGACATCCCGAGCAGCGTCCCTTTTGCGCCGGCTGGTGGCGGCGGTGGCACCGAGCGCGGCGGCCGCGACGGAGGTGGTGTCGACGCCGGGCCCACGCCCATCACAGTCTGCTTACCGGTGTCCATGCTCGGAGGGCGCGGCGCTTTCGGGATTTGAAACCGGCGCATGTCGTCGATAATCGTGGACGCGTGAGCGCTCGGGTCGGAGGATTTCAGCGAGGGCGGACGGTTCGACGGGCTGTGGCTGAACGGTGGCCTGGGCGCCAAGCTAAACGCGCTGTCGTTGCGCGGCATCGCACTCGGGTGTGCTGAAGCACGCGCTGCGGCGAAGAACGTATCGAGCTCGGCAATCGTACCAAGCTTCTTCCAGCCTTCACCGGAGCGCGAAATTTCGTCCTCCGTCGTCAGCGCGCCTTCGGTGATGCGTTTTTGCAGGTCGCGCAACGTAGCTATGGTCTCCACCGGGCCGCCGTTGCGACGCACAAGCCACGGACGGGCGGTCGCGTCGGCGCTCGCGGGCGCACCCTTCTTCCACACCTTGAAGAGGTGACCGCAGTTCGTGCACTTGACGGTCGTGCCTCGTTCCGAGACCAGCGTCTCGTCGAAGTCGTACTCGGTGCCGCACCGTTCGCAGGTGACGTCCATGGTCGGGCGCGCAGCTTAACCGAGGGGGGGCCTTGTGTCGATCAACACCTTGTCGAGGGAAAAGGGCGGGGCTACCTTCCGTCAGTGAGGCGGTTTGCATGGCTATTTTGGACGTAACAGACGCGACATTCGAAAAAGAGGTTTTGCAGAGCCCCCTGCCGGTGCTCATCGATTTGCACGCCGATTGGTGTGCGCCCTGCAAGCAGCTCAAGCCGATTGTGGCTCAGGTTGCCGAAGAGCTTGCCGGCAAAATTCGCGTGGTGGCCATCGATGTCGATCACAATCCGCGTATCGCCGAGAGCTTTCGCGTGCAATCGATACCGATGCTGGTGCTCGTTTACGAAGGGGCGGTTGCTGGACACCTGATGGGCCTGGTCGAAAAAAAGGCCATCCTGGATTTGGTGAAGCCCGTCCTTCCAAAGAGCGTGGCCGAGATGGCGCCCAAAGAGCTTGCGCAGCTTTTGGCAACACATCGCGTTGTGCCGGTGGATGTTCGTGAGGCGGGCGCGTTCAATCGCTACCGCATTCCACACGCACAGAATATCCCCGCCGACGTTCTGGTGACGCGCGCTTCTGAGCTTGCGCCTACCGATGGGCGCGTGCGCGTACTCTATGGCCGTTCGACGGACGAAGCAAAGTCGCTCGCGGAGACGTTGCGCACGAACGGTGTGGATGTGGCTTTTTTGCAAGGCGGCTTCTTGCATTGGGAAGCGGACGGCTTCGAGATCGAGCGAGGCAATTGAGCAAACTTCGCCTCACCCAGTTCTCCCCCACCGAACGCCCCGCTTGGCATGTCGAACCTTTGGTGGAGAACTCGTTCTCGGTTCAGCCACCGTGCCGCGCTTTCGTCGTGGCTGGCCCCATGACCGAGGCGCGCGACGCGGCGACGCTGGTGTGGCTCGACGAGCTCGTTCGACGTAACGAAAGGGTTACGTGCGTCTATGTGAGTGGTTCTCCTGACGAATCAAGTCACCTTTTGTCTCGTAACGGCTCACCGCTTCTGCCTCAAGCCGATGCAATGCTCGCGCGCGGAGCAGCGGAGGTGCTTTGGCTACAAGTCGCGGAGTCGGTTGATACTGAAACCCTCATGCGCGCTTTTGCGGTAATGCCCTCAGGAACGTCGCTTTTGGTCGAAGGGAACCTGCCAATGCGGTGCTTCGAACCTATTCGATCGGTATTCGTCCAAGGGGACGGACTACGAACAAGAGCAGATTTGGCCTCGCGTCGCGTGCGCGAGCTGGCTGATCTCGATGCTTGCGATCTTTCATCGGGTTTGGTGCGCGCGCTCATGCAGGAAGTGTTTACGTAGGGCGCGGTCGTTCGTATGCTGTGCGCCGTGACATCCACAGCAGCGCATGGCGTCCGGCTTCGATTTGGCGCGGGCCTTCCGGTCATCACCGACGGAGGCATCTCATCGGAACTCGTGCGTCGCGGCTTCGTGCTGCCGGCGCAGCTTGGGTCCGCCGCCGCCGTGCGCGAAGTGCCGGACATGCTCGTCGAGATTCATGCGGCGTATGTCGCAGCTGGCGTGCACATCATTCGTGCGAACACCGCCCGTACCACGCCACGCGTGCTACGGCGCGTTGGATATGAGTACCGAGCTGCGTCGCTGACCGCGCGCGCGGTCGAGCTTGCCATTCAGGCCGTGCAGGACTCGGCGCTGGGAATTGCGGTCGGGGGAACCGTGATGCCTCTCGAAGGTCGCGAGAACCCGGAAGGCACGCCGGAGCAGAATGTTTTGATCGATGAGCACGGCTCGCAAGCACAGCGCATCGCAGCAGCCGGGTGCGACCTCATCTTCATTGAGTCGATGCCGACGATGCGCGAGGCCATCGCGGCGACTGCGGCAGCGGTGAGCACTGGTCTTCCGACTTATACATCGTTTGCCGTTGGCTCGGACAATCGTCTGCTGTCGGGCGAGGACTTGCCCGAAGCGGTGCACGCGGTTCGCGAAGTGGGAGCCGAGGTCGTGCTCGTGAACGGCAATGCGACCATGGGCGATTGCGAGCGCGCGGCCGCGATTGTGGCGCAGGGCGGCGCGGCGTTTGGCGCGCTCGCGGATCTTCCGCCGCGCATCGGAGTCGACAAATTGGTGGCGCTGATGCAGCGATTGGTGGCGCGTGGCGCGTGGATCATCGGGGGCTGTTGCAATGTCAGCCCCACGGAAATCGCCGCCATCACTCACGCCGTCGATCCCACGCATGGGCAAGACATCGACGCCGAGTCGATGTGAGCAATCGCCTTCTCGCGGAGTCGTCACCCTATTTGAGGCAACACGCCCACAATCCTGTGGATTGGTATCCGTGGGGCGAGGAGGCGTTTTCGCGCTCCCGTGAGCTCAACAAGCCCATTTGCTTATCGATCGGGTACAGCGCTTGCCACTGGTGTCATGTGATGGAGCGTGAATCGTTTGAAGACGCGCAGACCGCAGCGATCATGAACGAGCATTTCGTGAACATAAAAGTCGACCGTGAAGAGCGGCCCGACGTTGATCACGTTTATCAACTGGTCGTGCAGCTGATGGGACGCAGCGGTGGCTGGCCGCTCACGGTCTTTCTGACCCCCGACCTCAAGCCGTTTTTCGGCGGCACGTATTTTTCGCCTGTCGAGCGTTACGGAATGCCTAGCTTTCAAACCCTGTTGCACGGCATACACGACGCGTACGTCAATCGTCGTTCGGACGTCGATGACAGCGCGCGCGACATCACGGCTGCCATCGCTAAAATCACCGGTCCAAGCACAGAGTCTGCGGATGCGCCTGCGGATTTTTTAGCGACCGTGGCGCAAAAGCTAGACCGCCGTATCGACACCCTACACGGTGGCTTCGGGCAGTCGCCTAAGTTTCCCAACACGATGAACCACGATGTCCTTCTGCGCGCGGCGCGGGAGACTGGAAACGAGACGCTCGGCGAGAGCGTCTTTCATTCGCTACGCGCGATGCGGGCCGGCGGAATCTACGATCAGATCGGCGGCGGCTTTCACCGCTACTCGACGGACACCGAGTGGCTCGTGCCGCACTTCGAGAAGATGCTCTACGACAATGCGCTACTCGCGCGTCTTTATGTGGACGCCTGGCGTATCAACAAGGCCGAGGTCTATCGCGCCACCGCGCGCGACACTCTTCGCTACGTCATGCGCGAAATGCGCTCGCCGGAAGGCGCATTCTACTCGACGCAGGACGCGGATAGCGAAGGCCACGAGGGCAGGTTCTTCGTGTGGACGCAAGCCGAGCTCAGGGAGACTTTGGGCGAAAGCGATGGTCGGATTGCGGCCATGTTCTTCGGCGTGACCGAGCGTGCGAACTTCGAACACGGGGCGAGCATTCTGACGCGTCATCGCAGCTTCGATGACGTTGCGAAGGAAATCGGTGCGAGCGCCGAGCACGTGGAGCAAGTCATCGACCGGGCAACGAAGGCTCTCTTCGATGCGCGTGAGAAGCGCATTAAACCTTTTCTCGATGAAAAAGTGATTGCCTCATGGAACGGCCTGATGATCGGGGCCTTCGCGGAAGCGGGCGGGGCGTTCGACGAGGTCGAATTCCTCGACGTAGCGAAACAAGCGCTCGCCTTCGCGCGAAGCAAGCTTTGGCACGCGGGCGGCCTGCGACGCATCTACAAGGACGGAGTCGCCAAAATCGATGCCTTCCTCGATGACTACGCCGACTTGGCCAATGCGGCACTCGATGTTTACGAGAATACAGCCGACGCATCTTCGCTTGGATTTGCGAGCGAGCTCGTCGCGGCAGCGCTCGCGCGTTTTTGGGACGAATCTGAAAATACGCTTTTCTATTCGCACAAAGATGCCGCTGACCTACTTGTTCGCGTAACGGACCCTTACGATAGCGCCGTGCCGTCAGGCATCTCGTCGATGTGTCACGCGCTACTGCGCTTGAGCGTATTCAACGGCGACACGTCGCTCGTCGCCAAAGCGGAATCCACCTTGCAAAAGCTCACGACGCAGGCTCTCGACAATCCGTTTGGATTTGGCAATCTGCTCTCGGCCTTATCCCGCTATCGAGAGGGCGCAACCGAAGTCGTTATTGTTGGCAACCCCCGCGACGCTGACGTGCGCACGCTGTGCGCTGAGGTGCGGGCGAGCTACGTTCCAAACCGCGCGCTTGTGATTGTGCCCCCGGGATCAGGCGCTATTGCAGGGCTTGTGGGCGAGCTGATCGGCAATCGCTCACAACACGAAGGGCGTGCGACTGCGTATGTCTGCAAGGGACGGACGTGCAGTATGCCCGTGACCGATCCCTTGGCGCTGCGAATGCTGCTCTAAGAGCTTGTCGTTGAACTCGGAGACGGTTAGCTTTCGCGCTCCACAGCGGAAAGGTTGACGATTTTCATGTCCGAAACGACCTACGAATACTCTCCTGGCCTCGCAGGCGTGCCCTGCGCGAAGTCGAGCGTCTGCTACCTCGATGGATCGATCGGCAAGTTGCAGTATCGCGGATATCCGATTGAGGCGTTGGCGGAGTCGTGCACGTACGAAGAGGTTGCGCACCTCCTCTTGATTGGTGAGTTGCCAAAGGCCGCTGAGCTCGCTGCCTTCGATGCACTTTTGAGGAAGGCGCGCGCCGTGCCCGCGACCGTCCTCGGGACATTGAAATCGTTGCCAGCCACCACGCATCCCATGACGGCTCTAAGCATCGGCGTGTCGTCGCTTGCTGCGCACATTCACGGTGATCATCAGAAGAGTGCAGCATTCCGCCGCGACGCGGCGATTCAGCTCGTGGCGAAGCTTCCCACAATCGTGGCTGCATGGGAGCGCGTGCGATCCGGCAAAGAGCCGATCTCGCCCAACAGCGCCCTCGCTCACGCCGCAAACTTCCTTTACATGCTCGACGGCAAGGAGCCCGACGCGTTGGTGGCGCACACGATGGACGTGGCGCTAGTCCTGCACGCCGAGCATCAAATGAACGCGTCGACGTTCGCGGCGCGCGTGACAGGCTCGACCCTCGCAGATCCGTCGACGACGATGGCGTCGGCCATCGGCGCTCTCTCGGGTCCGCTTCACGGCGGCGCGAACGAAGAAGTGCTGAAAATGATCGCGACGATTCCCGCGAGCTCGCCCGACACGATTCGCGCTTGGGCGGAGGACCGGCTCGCGAAAAAGGCCAAAATATCTGGCTTTGGCCATCGCGAGTACAAGGTCAAAGATCCGCGCGCGTCCATCTTGCAAAACCTGTCGATGCAAGTCTTCGCTAAGTTCGGCGCTACACCGGACTACGGCATGGCAACTGAGCTCGAAAAACAAATGGCGACCTTGACGGGTGCCAAAGGTGTTTACCCGAACGTCGATTTCTATTCCGGTATTCTCTACTCAAAGCTCGGCATCGCGACGGACTTGTTCACGCCCATCTTCGCCATCGCGCGCATCTCAGGCTGGCTCGCTCACTGGCTCGAGCAGCTCGAAGACAATCGCATCTTCCGCCCAAACCAAATTTGGACGGGAAGCGCTGACCGCAACGTGACGCAGCTCGCCGCCCGCTGAACGCTCGCCGCCCCGCTCGGGCCTACGGAAAGCGAGCTTGGATGCCGCCCGTTACGTCGCCCATGAAGTAGAGGCCATTCAATATCTGAATGCCTGCTCCGAGCTGCACGTAAACGCCTGCCCAGCGAATGAAGTCGACGTTGAAACCGCCTTCGCCGCGCGCGCCGAGGTCAACGCTGTTCCAGTTAGGCGTCGTCGAATTCTGGATGTCGATCATGAGACGACCGCCAACAAAGAACTTGAAGTTGCCGTGCGCGTTTGCGTAAGCGCGAATGCCCAGTCCGAAAATGAGCGGTTTTGCATCGGACGCGATATTCGCCGAAAGACCGAAGCGCGCGAGGGCCGATACTTCAACCACATCCGTAAACGCAAACGAGACTTCGGCATCGAGCGTCGGGACGCTTGCTCGTCGGCATGTGGATTCACCAACGTCATCGCTGCACGCCGGCCCGGCGCCGTACTTTACTGCGAAGAGGCCGCCCATGCCTGCGCCGATTCGGATGCCCACCTGATGTCGGTGCGAGAGGCTGCCTTCGGGACGCTCGTCGGTATCGACGACGATGGTCGCATCTTCGGGTTCCGCCAGCGCGTCGTTCGCGGCAACGTTGGTGGTGGGCATCGCATCTACTTCGTCCTGCGTCTCCGTGATCGAAGAATCGGTGGACGATGCGGGCGCGTCCGGTTGTGCGGCTTCGGGGAGGGGCGACGCCGCCGGGGTCTCGGACGGCGGGGTGCTTGTGGGCGTCTGCGCACTAGCTGCGCTGACCGATGCGAGTTGCAGTGCAAGCAGGGCGACCAACCAAGCAGAGGCTGCCTTCTTGCGTGCGACGAGCAACGCAACGATCGCGAACAGCGCGATGAATACGCCAATGCCCCGGTGGCTTCCGGCGTGGCTCACGCTGCAGCCGCCGTCGTCACCGGGTGGCGTCGGTGAAACACCCAGGTCGATGCCGCCATCCGCCACGCTCATGCCCATATCGGGAATGTCCACATGATCCGGAACGACGTAGAAGTGGCCAGTGCGCCAGACCGTGTTGAGCGTTCCGTCGGTCGCGCGCGCACGCCACACGTAATAGGTGGCGGGCGTCAGCGGGGTCGTCACGTACCAGAACGAAAGTGCCGGCGACTCATCGACCCAGCCCGAGTCTTGCAACGCCGGCGAGTCGAACGTGTCCACCGTGTCGATTTGGAACTGGTACTGGACCGTTTCCAGGTCGGTGTCGGTCGAGTTTTGCACGACGAGGCGCGGAGTCGTTTCGCGCACGCCCGCATTTTCAGTCGGGTACACGAGGACCGGATTCGTGGGCGCGTGATTTGCAAGAACCGTAAGGTCCCACTCTTGCGTGGTCGAGCCCATGTCTTCGTCGCTAACGGCAACGGCGACGTGCACCGGATGATCGGTCGCGGTCACGTCGCGACTCTCGGGGATCCACGAGACGACACCAGCCGCGCTGACGCTCATCCGTGAGGGGCCTGTGGTGATTGTGTACGAGAGCGTGTCGCGGTCGCCGGCGGGGTCGAACGCGCGGATCTGATATTGATAGTCGGCGTCGATGCCGGTGACGTTAATCTCGGGTGTGGATTCAATCACGGGCGCGAGATTACGAATCGAAATGCTGCGATAGCGCGTGAGGGAGTTGGTCCCATCCGTGGCGGTGATGCCGACGCGTCGCAGGCCTGGGCCATCGGTCGTATCGCCGGCGATTGTGTACGACGTCATGCCCGTGAGCTCGCCGAACGTTCCGTTGTCATCGGTGTCCCACGAAAATGTGACGGGGTCGCCTTCGGCGTCGACAACTTCAGCCATGACGGCGATCTCTTGGCCTTCGTCGGAGGTGTACACGCTCGTAAAGCGGATGCTCGGAGCGCCGGGGATGGCGAAGCTGAAATTGATGATGTCGTCGATGTACTCGTCGAGTCCGACGAGCGCCTGGTCAGGCGGGTCCGCAAGCATCGTCGCTTCAGTCGTCGCATCCGTGCGGTTCGTCGCCTGAATCGCGTACGTGAGAATCGCAACACTACCGCCAGCCGGAATCGACACCGCGAAGCTCCAGCTCAGATTGTCGTTCGAGCGCGTGACCGTAGCTACGCGCGTGCGTGGCGTGCTGCCTTGGAAGACGTGCGCAGCAGTCGTGTCGCCCGCCCCATCCATCGAGTCGTCCGTGCCGAACCACGAATCGGAAACATCCGCAGTAAGGTCGCCGCTCGAATCCGCGTAGAGCACGGTATCCGAGTCGCTGCCCATGTTGCCCGCGATGTTGATCGTAGCGTTCATCGTTGACGCGGTGGGATTGCGAACGATGTCGAGGTAGCGCGCGTAGTTGCCGTCTGTTAGGGGCACGTAAATTAAACGACGCGCGGCCGCAGTGCCAACCATAGCTTCGGGGAGCTCAATCTGGCGTCCGTCCAAACTCATGCCGACGGCGGCAGACCCGGCGTTGTAACGCGTGGTGTGTCCGTCAACAGTAACGTTGAGCGAGTAACAACTGTCGTAGGTATCGCTCGTGCCGTCGGTCATTGTGCCGTCGGTGGTCGAAACGTCGAACTCGAAGCCGCCTTCCGACGTCAGTGACAAAGCCTGAGCGGCCGAGGGAAGCGCGCCGAGCACGCCGACAAGGGACAAGAAAAGGCGGACCTGACCGCGCATCGCGATACCTCCAAATAAGATCAATTGGGCCAAACGCGGCGAAGCATGGCCTCGGGATCCGCCCTTGTAAAGGCGACGAGAACCTAGATTTAAGGGCCTAAAACGTCCCTGATACGCCGATGGCTGCGCCACCGGGAAGCGGCATAGCCGTTAGATCCGCGCGAATGCGACTGCGTTCCTGTAAGCGTTGCTCGCGCAATCCATCGCGCAGCTCCGAGTATGCGCTCCAGCGCCGCTCCGCGTCCGAGCGGGTAATTAGTGTGATCACGCCGCTTACGATCGAAATGCTTGCCCCGATCAACACGAAGTAGTCGAGAAACTCAGTGAACTTGAAATCTCGCGGCCCGAGATAAAAGGGAATGAACGCAAGGCCGGTCGCCATGCTGATCGATGCGTCGAGAATGCGCGCGATGCGACTGCGGTCCGCGAGCGACTCAAGCGCGTCTTCCCCGAACTGCAAGCGTGCACGAACCTCCGCAACCGACGTCATGGGCATGTGTCCGTAGCGAATTGCCGAGTCACCGATGGTTGGTGTGACGGTGAGCTGCAACACGCCGCGTCCGATGCTGCCCGCGCCGTAGATATAGAGATAAGTCGCCATCGCGTTGCTGCTTGTCGAGGCATTGGCGTAAAGGGCACCGAATGCGATGGAAGCGCCGCCAGTCACCATGGACAAGATGCCATCGACGACGTGCGTGTCGCCGCGCATCGAAAGAGCCATCATGTCGCGGTCAAGCGCGTGCAAGCGAGTGAGAATGCGCGAGGGAATGCGAAATCCCTCGCTCTCGACGTCTGCGACACGAGGCAGGGCTACGCGCGGGCCGACGGAGGTTTGTGGCGCCGGCGCAGGCGGCGGCGGAATGTCGGTCGCGGGCGGCTCCGGGACGGACTCCTGATAGCCTTCTGGTACTTGCGGGATCGTGGGCGCGTCGGCGGCCGGCGGTTCTTGCGCGCGAACCACGCTCGCACCCCACGCGCTGAGCACGAGCGCGATTATCCAAGTGCGGCCGAAAGACATTGGGCTATTCTAACGCGGGTTCGCCGACTCGCCAGTGGCCGGCGCGCTTTCGAGATTGCGCAGCCCCTCGGCCGCCCGCGCATTGCCGGGTGCGCGTTGTAAAGCGTCGCGAAATGCATCGATTGCCTCGCGTCGTGCGTTTCGACCGAGGTGGATCGCGGCCAGCACGAGCGATGGTTCAGGGTCGTTGGCCACCGCGATGGTTCGCGCGCGGGCGCACGCTGCGAGCGCTTGGTCGTAGGCCCGTGCTTCAAGCGCAGCGCGGGCTAAGTCGAGCTCGCAGCGCGCCTCGCGGGGGCATTGTGCAGCGACGTCCGCGTAGAGACGCAGCGCGTCTGCTGCGTCGCCCGATGCCAGCAGTGCGCCAGCAAGGTCTCGAAGTGCATGCAGGTCACCGGGTTTTCGCTGCACGACTTCGCGCAGGAGCGCCACGGCTTCGGCGGTGCGTCCGCGAGCCAGACGCACAATCCCGAGTTCCCAAACAGCTTCGACCGATGCAGCGGCGCAGCGGCGCGCGCCCTCAAGAGCTCGGTCGGCTTGAAGAAGTTGTTGCTGCTCCACAGCCGCTCGCGAAAGCCTGCGTAGCATCAGTGCAGTCTCATCATCGAGGCGCCCACAGGCGCGGCTCGCAGCCTCGATCGCGGTGTCGAGCTGCCCGTGCACAGCGGCCGCCCATGCGTCCATTCGTCGGAGCCTGCGCGCAGTTTCTGCGTCTTGGACCGCCGGTGGCCCAAGCGCTACGACTATCGCTTCTCGTAGGCGCGCAACGTCGCGGAGCTGCTCAGGCGACAGCGGCGCGCGCGGAAGTTCGGTTGGCAAGACGATCGCCCCCAGCTGCAAGACGCCACGCGCATCGCCGGGTGCACGCGCGATTGCGCGCTGCAGAAAGATCCGCACGCGTCTCGGCTGTCCGCGTTGTCGTGCCGAGGCTGCGTGCGCGAAATACGCCTCGAGAACCGCGTCTTGAGCCGAGCTTTCGCCGCGCAGAATGTCCACACTGGCCACCCCGAGAAGGAGCCCTAGAAGCACCAATCGACCAACGATCCTCATTAATTCACCGTATCATCGGCGGACTCTATGCGCTCGACTCGTTTGCGTGGCGCGCGAACCAACAACCTTCGCGCGCTCGATTTAGACTTTGAACCGGGAACCCTCGTCGCCATTGCTGGACCGTCTGGCGCCGGAAAATCTTCACTCGCCTTCGGTACTTTGTACGCCGAGGGGCAGCGTCGTTACGTCGAGAGCTTTAGCGCCTACGCGCGTCAGTTCTTAGAGCGCCTAGGGCGCCCGCCTGTCGACGAGCTCGAACCCGTGCCGGCTGGCATCGCCGTCGAACGCCAAGCGCCGGTCAAGACGAGTCGCTCCACCGTCGGTACCATGACGGAGCTCACGGACTACGCAAAGGGCGTCTGGGCGCGCGCGGCGGAGTTGCATTGTCCGTCGTGTGCACGTCTCGTGACGCGCGATTCAGCGCAAAGCGCGGCCGCGACGGTGATGGCGCAGGCGAAAGACGCGCGACTTTTGGTTACGTATCCGGTGCGCGTCGCGAACGCCGACCAATTCATGGCGGTACGCGAGTCGCTACTTGCCGACGGTTATCGTCGTGTGCGCGTGGGCGGCGAGATTAAAGACCTTGATCAGGTGCGGCCAAGTGACGTAGTGGGCGCCGGCGCTGCAAAGAAAGGCGCTGCAACCAAAGGCGCGGCGAAGAAGGCCGCCTCGCACTCGACCTCGAAGCCCACGGCGAAGAAGGGCGAGGGCGACGTCGGCCCCGTTTCCATCCTCGAGGTTATCGCGGATAGAACTGTCGCGCGCGACGCCGACAAGGCTCGCTTGGTTGAAGCTATCGAAATGGCGATGCAGCGGGGCGCGGGGCGTGTCGATGTCGTCGTCGAAGGCAAGGACACGCTGCGTTTCTCGCGCGCGCTCCATTGCGCGCACTGCGACCTTTCGTTTCGCGATGCCACGCCAGGCATCTTCTCTTTCAACAGCCCGATCGGAGCGTGCGAAATCTGTCGTGGTTTCGGGCGCACGATCGGCGTTGATTGGGAACGCGTACTCCCTGATCGCCGCAAAACGTTGGCCGGCGGCGCGATTCGTCCATGGACGGGGAAGTCCACGACGTGGGAGCGCAAAGAGCTCGTGAAGCACGCGAAGCTCGCCTCCGTTCCGCTCGACGTACCTGTCGAACAACTTACGGAGAAGCAGTACGAGTGGCTTATTGAAGGCGATGAAAAGGGATGGCCCAAGGGTTGGGGCGGCTTGCGTGGATGGTTCGCGTGGCTTGAGACGCGGGCGTATAAAATGCACGTTCGTGTCCTGCTCTCGCGCTACCGCAGCTACGAAAAGTGCGAGGCATGCCAGGGCACGCGACTGAAGCAGGGCGCGCAAAACTGGAAGATCGAAGGCAAGAGCATCACGGATTTCTACGCGACGAGCGTCAGTGCAGGGCTTGAATTCCTGGAGCGGCAAGCGCCCAAATGGCAGAACGACCCCGCCACGGCCCTCGTGCTGCGCGAATGTACCTCTCGGCTTCGCACTCTTTGCGAAGTCGGGCTCGAGTACCTCACGCTTGACCGTGCGTCGCGGACGTTGTCCGGTGGCGAGGCGCAGCGAGTCGCGCTTACGAGCGCTCTTGGCTCCTCGCTGACGGGCGCGATGTTCGTGCTCGATGAGCCGACCGTCGGGCTGCATGCGAGCGATGTGGAAAAGCTCTTCCGCGTCGTGCGTCGTTTGACCGAGGGCGAGAATCTCGCGCTCGTTGTCGAACACGACCCTGCCTTCATCGCCGGTGCTGACCGCGTTATCGAACTCGGGCCAGGCGCTGGCGAGTTGGGCGGACAGGTCGTGTTCGACGGCACTCCGGCCGCGCTCGCCCGCGCCGCAACCGCAACCGCGCGGGCACTCTCGCACGCGCTGCCGTACAAAGGGGAGCGCCGCAAAGCAAAGCAGTTCATCCGCCTCTTTGGCGCAACCGGGCACAATCTCAAGAACGTGGATATTCAGATCCCAGTCGGCGCGCTGACGTGCGTCACGGGCGTGAGCGGGTCGGGTAAGAGCAGTTTGATCTTGGAGACGCTCGTGCCGGCTCTCTCCAAGGCGCTCGCCGGCCTGGGCCAAGAAACGCTTCCATACGCCAAGCTTGAGGGAGCCGATTTGATCACGGACGTAGTGCACGTTGATCAGAGTCCGCTCGGTCGTACGTCGCGTGGCAACCCGGCCACGTATCTGCAGATTTGGGATGTGCTTCGCAAGCGCTTCGCATCGCAGCCTCTCGCGAAGGAGCGCGGTTACGGCCCGGGTTTCTTCTCCTTCAATGTGCCCGGCGGTCGCTGCGAAGCGTGCAAAGGCGAGGGCGCCGAGACGATTGAGATGCAGTTCTTGGCCGACGTCACATTCTCGTGCCCGGAATGCGGCGGAAAGCGTTTCGTTGGAGCGGCGCTCGATGTGCAAGTCGAGGGAAGAAACGTTGCCGACGTTCTGGCGATGACCGCGCATGAAGCGCTGACACACTTCGCTGGCGACAAAGAGCTCGAGAAGCGTCTCGCGCCTCTGGTGAGCGTGGGCCTTTCATATTTACGCCTCGGCCAACCCTTAAGCACCTTGTCCGGTGGCGAGGCGCAACGTTTGAAGCTCGCGGAATCGCTCGCGGAGGCCAAGAAGGGCTCGCTTATCGTTCTTGATGAACCGACGGCGGGCTTGCACCACGACGATGTGTCGCCGCTGCTCGAAGTTTTGCAGGCGCTCGTCGATCGCGGCGACACTGTGATTGTGGTCGAGCATGATTTGCGGGTTGCCGCAGTATCCGACTACGTCATCGACCTTGGCCCCCTCGCCGGCGAGCGCGGCGGTCGCATCGTTGCAGAGGGCACTCCCCAAGAAGTCGCGCGCGTCAAGGAATCGCTCACGGCTCCCTATCTAGCGCGAGCGCTCGGTAGCGAAGCTCCTCTGCCACCCCCACCGCCTCGCGCCAAGAGCTCGGTCGCGACGTCCGATCGTGCAGGGCACATCACGGTGCAAGGCGCGCGCGAACACAATCTGCGCGATGTCAGCGCGAGCGTTCCCCGTGAAAAGCTCGTGGTGGTCACCGGGCCAAGCGGCAGTGGTAAGAGCACGCTCGCGTTTGACGTCATTCATGCAGAAGCGCAGCGTCGGTATCTCGAAACACTCTCGCCGTATGCGCGGCAGTATCTCCCGCAGCTGCCGAGGCCCAACGTCGATCGCGTTGCTGGATTGCCTCCGAGTGTGTCGCTCGAACAGCGCGTCACGCGCGGCGGCGCGAACAGCACGGTCGCCACCGTCACGGAAATCGCTCACTATCTGCGGCTAATCTACGCGCGTGCCGGGCTTCTGCATTGCCCAGATTGTCGCGTGCCGATTGCCCCTCGGCAGCCTGGCGTGCTTGCCGACGATATTCGAGGACGCGTTGGCAAGAAAACCAGCGTGACGGTGCTCGCTCCGGTCGTGCGCGCACGCAAAGGCCATCACGGCCCGGTCTTCGCACGCGCATCGAAAGAAAAGATCACTCACGCGCTCGTAGACGGAAAGCTCATGCCCATCACGCGCGGTATGAAGGTCGAGCGCTTCAAAGAGCACGACATCGAGTTTGTCATCGGCGATGTGCAGGCCGGAGATGCGAATTTGAGGTGATGCTAAGGCGCGCGCTTTTGCTCGGTGACGGCACTGCGCGCGTGATCGCGGCGGGCGAGGAAACTCTGCTCTCGAGCAAGCGCGCATGCCCGTCCTGTGGTCGTGGCTTTCCGGAGCTGGATCCACGCTTCTTCTCGTTCAATACGAAGCAAGGCGCATGCGAGGCGTGCGAAGGCAAGGGCGTCCTTGTCGAACTTAAGGGACGCGGGAAAAGTGCGCGCGAAGTCGAAACGCCATGCGACGACTGCCATGGGTCGCGCCTGTCTCCGCTGGCGCGGGCCGTTACAGTGAACGAAAAGCCGATTGACGAGCTCTTCAAGCAAAGCGTCAGTGATGCCAGGCAGACCATCATGAAGCTTGAGTTCGAAGGTCGCAGTGCCGAGGTAGCGCGCGCTCCGATGAAAGAGCTGCTTTTGCGGATCGCCTTTCTGGAACAGGTGGGCCTCGGCTATCTCGGACTCGATCGCGCGGCCAACACGTTGAGCGGCGGCGAGACTCAGCGTGTGCGCCTCGCGGCGCAGCTTGGCAGCGGACTCACCGGAATTCTTTACGTCCTCGACGAGCCGACTATCGGCCTGCACCCTCGCGACACCAGCTTGCTGCTCGCAGCGCTGCGCGCGCTTGTCGATAAAGGGTGTTCGGTGTTGGTTGTCGAACACGACTCCGAAACCATTCGCGCAGCTGATCATCTGATCGATGTGGGCCCGGGCGGCGGGAGTCGTGGCGGTCACGTGATTGCCGCGGGCAAAGCGAGCAAGGTGCTCGCCGATCCCAAGTCGGTCACCGGCACCTCGCTCGCGAAGGGGCCGCTCATTCCAAAGGTGCGTCGTCCGGTTGGCAAAGGTCCGATGCTGAGTTTGAAAGGCGCGCGCGAACACAATCTCAAGAACGTGAGCGTAGACATCCCCCTCGGTCGTCTCGTGTCGGTGACGGGCGTGAGCGGCTCGGGCAAGAGCACGTTGGTGCGCGAGGTCTTATTGCGGGCCGCGCGTCAGGCCCTCAAGCTCGAGACTGATAAGCCGGGCGCGTTCGCGACACTCAAAGGTATCGAGAACATCAAGCGCGCCATCGAGATGGATCAAAGTCCCATCGGCCGCACGCCCCGCTCCGTGCCTGCTACCTACGTTGGCATCTGGGATGAGCTGCGTCGCCTTCTTGCCGCAACGCCTGAAGCTCGCGCGCGCGGCTATACCGCTTCACGCTTCTCATTCAATGTCGCTGCCGGCCGGTGTCCGTCGTGCGAAGGGCAGGGCGCGCTTACTGTAGAGATGTCGTTCCTGCCGGAAGTGCTTGTGCCGTGCGAAGACTGCAATGGTATGCGCTTCAACGACGAGACGCGTGCGGTGAAGCTCACCGGCTTCGACGCTGCTGGTCTGCTCAACCTCGACATCGAGGAGGCGGCGGAGAAGCTTCACCCGTTCTCCAAGGTCGCAGCGCCTCTGCGACTGCTCGCAGATCTCGGTCTCGGCTATCTCAAACTGGGCCAGCCGTCGAACACTCTGAGCGGGGGCGAGGCCCAACGCATCAAGCTTGTCGCTGAGCTCGGAGGGGCGTCGGGTGGGCCAACGCTCTACGTGATGGACGAGCCGACAACAGGTTTGCATCGAGACGACGTGCGGCGTCTGATCGGCCTGCTCAATCGTCTCGTCGATCGAGGCGATACGGTGGTTGTGATCGAACACCATACCGACGTGATGCTCGCGTCCGATTGGATCATCGACATGGGGCCGGAAGGCGGCGCGGCAGGCGGAACTGTCGTGGCGGCGGGCACGCCGGAGGACATCGCGAAAGTCCGAGGAAGCCACACCGGCGCCGTGCTGAAGAAAGAGCTAGCGGAAGCGAAGCAGCTTCGACCGAATAAAGGGGACGTTCCCCTTTTTCGGTAAACGCGACGTTCCTTCTTCTCGGACCCTTTTCCGAAACACGAAAAGGGGAACGTCCCCTTTTCGTGGGGGCGACAAAATCGCCACACCCGCACGCGATAAAACTGCGTGGCAAGCCGATCGCGGCGTGGCAGTCTCTCACCATGGACGCAACCATCACCTTTCCGCAGTCTGAAATCGAAGCAGTTGTTCGCGGGATGGTTCCCATGCGCATCGATCTGTCATCCGAGGATGAAGGAACACGCACCATCGACATCGATGCCGTGCACACGTTCACTCTCGTTCCTGATCGCGGCGCGCGCGCAACGGGCAACGTCCGCGTCGAGTGGCCCGTGCTTGGCATCGGCGTTCCGCTGAGCATCGAAGATCTTTGCATCGACGTATTGATTACATTGCAAGGCAACGGCGACGACACGCGCCTTTCCTTCCAGTTCGAGATCCAAACCGCCGACATCCGCAACCTGCCGGGTTTCATCGAGAAACCCATCATCGCCAAAGTGAACGATGCCCTTAGCGGTGAGGCCACGATTCTTGCGTGGAGTACCGGCAAGACGCTCAGCACGAACGTGGCCCTCCCGAAGATGCTGCAGCCACAACGCCACTTTCAGACGCGCGTCACGCAAGCGAATCTAGCGATCACCACAGAGGGGCTCACGCTCAGCGCGAATCTCGCTTCGTCCGTCGCCTGACTGACGCGCTCCGATTGGGGAACGCCGCGCCGCACACTCATGTCCTAATCAGTCACGGGCACACGCCGACGCTTCGATATGCTCCGCTTGCGATTACGCGGCCGTCGGAAGCTATCGCCTGAACGGCGTAGGTTGCGCCGCCGTTGAACGTTGCGAGCACCACCATTCCGCCGTCCGCGTCCACGAGGTCTTCCGCGGTTGCCCCGCCCGTCGAGACGGTAGTAGTCCACACGCGTCCGTCGTTCAGGCGGCTTTCGTCGAGGAGTGTCGCGAGCACTTCTGCGTGCGGTGACTGCAGGTGCAAGGTGCTGATGCCCATGACCACGTTGCGACTACGCCCGTCGTTGGGGAGTAGTCGATTCGCCCAGGTTGTGTTCGTCGAGGTGTTGCGGCCGTGGTGTCCGGCGTGCAAAACATCGACGCCGCTCACGCCGACGCCGGCGTCGCCGAGACGCGACGCGTAAAACGACTCGACATCGTTCGTGTCTGAGCCTCCGCCTGTCAGATCGCCAGCGACTAACATACGGAACGCGCCCTGCGAAACTACGGCGACCACACTTCGTGCGTTCTCGCCGTTGCTGTCGGTCGCATCGATCGCTTCTACGGAACTTTCATAGTTTTCGCTGCCGATGCGGCCGTTGGCGGCAATGAAATCGATTCGCGCATCGGCGCCGAGCGATAAATCGGCACTCGTAAAGCCGTCGCATGCCGTCGCCGGATAGGTGCCGCTACGCGCGGACTCTGAACACGGAGCGGGCACGGCCGCAGAGCAGAGCGGCGTGTCGGCGCTCGCCCGTGCCGCGATCGACTCACACACAGAATCAATGGTTGCCGCATTCGCTGCGGCCGTCAGGTCGGTAAAGCCGCGATGAACGATGCGGCCGGTCAGTGTGACGCGTCCGAGCAGGTCCGCGAGGCCGTCCCCGTGGTCCGCATGAAAGTGCGTGAGAACGATGTGATTCACCGTCGTGCCGCCGGTGATGGCGTTCAGCGCATCTTCGATGTCGTCGTCGTGACTGCTATTCGCAACGTCGATGAGCACGACCGTTCCGTCGGGACCAACGAGCAACGCTGACTCGCCCATGCTAAGACCACCGAGGCCGAGCTGCGCGTAGAAGAGCTCGCCCGCCTGAGGACTCAACGGCGCTACAGGAGCGACCAATGGTTCGGCGCAATTGCTTGCATCCACCGAATCCGCGTCTGCCACGTGCATGTCATCCGCCGCGGCATCGGCGCCGCCCATGTCAGGGACTGGCTCGGGGCCGGCATCGAGTGCCGTGCGCATCGGCGCCTCGCTGCACCCGGACAAGGTCAGTACTGCAAGAAGAGCTACGTTTAGTATTCGCATGCGGCTCACGCTACCGGTTGCCGTAGAAAGTCGATGATGAGCTCATTCACTCGCTCGGGTGCGTCCTCGTTGACCCAGTGGCTTGCATTAGGAACACGCTGAATGTCGACGCCGGGAATGTGTTCGTCCAAACCGTTCAGAAGAGAAAGGCCGAGTGCGACATCCTCTTCGCCCCAGATGATTCGCGTTGGGGGCTTGATGGTTGCCAACTTGCTCGGCGCGCTCATCGAAGCGCGATAGTAGTTAAGCATCGCAGTGCGGGCGCCAGGCTTCATGATTGCGTCGCGGAAGCGTGCGATGACGTCGTCGGTGAAGTGGGCACGATTGCGTGAGAGGCCGCGAAAGATGCGCGCGGCAAAATCGGGCTTGCCGAGACGGTACTCAGGAATTCGCGGCAGTTGGAACGCAAACACGTACCATGATTTTCTGAGCTGCTCGAACGTGCGCAGCTCGCGCATAAACACCGCTGGATGAGGCGCATTCAGGACAATTAAGCGTTCGAGCATTTCGGGGTGCCGCGCGGCAAATGGAAACGCAATGACGCCGCCCCAATCGTGTGCGACGAGGTTTACCCGCGAGTATCCAAACGCCTTGATGAGGGCTCGCACGTCCGCGACCAGCTCTTTCATGCGGTAGCGCTTGACTCCGTGCGGCTTGTCCGAGTCGTTGTAACCGCGCAGGTCGGGAGCGATCACATGGTAGCCGGCGTCGACGAGTGCGGGGATCTGATAACGCCAAGCCCACCAGAACTGCGGGAAGCCGTGCAGCAAGACCACCGGGGTGCCTGCGCCCGCATGCACCACGTGCAGGCAGACGTCGTCCGCTACCTGTATGCGGCGGTGCTCAACATCCGCATCGCGCACCTCGCGCGCAGGCGAGCTCACGCCTTTTGGTCCATGTTCGCGACGAAGCGATCAAAGAGATAGCGCGCATCATGCGGACCCGCGCTCGCTTCGGGATGGTACTGCACGCTAAACGCTCCTGAGTCGGGATGGACAATCCCTTCGCAAGTTCCATCGTTGAGGTGGATATGCGTCATGTCGCACTTTCCCTTGAGCGAATCGAGGTCGACGCAAAAACCATGGTTCTGCGTCGTGACTTCAACGCGCCCAGTCGCCAAATCTTTCACCGGCTGATTCAACCCGCGATGCCCAAACTTGAGCTTGTACGTCGAGCCGCCGAGCGCGAGCCCCAGAATCTGATGGCCCAGGCAAATACCGAAGACCGGCTTTTTGCCGAGCAGGGACCGCACGGTCTCAATCCCATGCTTTACGGCGGCGGGATCGCCAGGCCCATTCGACAAGAAGACTCCATCGGGCTTGAGCGCGAGGACTTGGTCCGCGGTTGTGCGCGACGGAACGACCGTGACTTTGCAACCCACGTCCACGAGGCAGCGCAGAATGTTTTCCTTCACGCCGTAATCAATCGCGACGACGTGGTGCCTACGACCTTGTCGGTCGTGTGCGATCTTCCACACTCCGCTGCCTTCGGTCCATTCGTGCGTTTGCTTGCACGTGACAAGATCGGTGAGGTCGCGGCCGGTCATAGGGGGCGCGGCTTTCGCGCGGTCGTGCAATGTCTTGACGTCGTCCGTACCGATGCACGCCATCTGCGAACCGTTGTCACGTAGGTGGCGAGTGAGCGTGCGTGTATCGACGCCCGTGATGCCGACGATCTTGTTGCGCTTCAAATACGCATCGAGTGATTCGGTTGCGCGCCAGTTGCTAGTCACGCGCGACAGCTCGTGCACGATGAAACCGGCGAGCGACGGCGTGCGTGTCTCTTGGTCTTCGGGGTTGACGCCGGTGTTGCCCATCTCGGGCGCTGTCATGGTCACGAGTTGGCCGGCGTACGAAGGGTCCGTCAGGACCTCTTGGTATCCCGTCATGCCGGTCGTGAAGACGGCTTCGCCAGTCGTCGCGCCGGGCGCACCCATGGCGGTGCCCGGGAAGGCCGTGCCATCTGCGAGTACCAAATGTGCGCGTTCTGTCATCGCTCGAATACCAGTCTGCCGTCCACGAAAGTGTGACTCACTTGCCCCATCAGCTCGCGTCCAAGCAATGGCGTGTTGTGGGACTTCGAACGTAGCGCGTCCTTGGTCACCGTCCAGCGGGCGTGCGGGTCAATCACAGCGATATCCGCAGCGGAGCCACTCTTAAGCGTGCCGCCACTGAGCCGAGCAATCTTGGCCGGCGCGGTCGACAGCGCCTCGACCAAGCGCCGAGCCGAGATGCGGTCATCGCGAACTAGCTCGAGAAGCGCGGACATGGCGGTCTCAAGACCGATCATTCCGGGCGCCGCAGCAGCGAACTCGCAATCCTTCTCGAGGGGAGAGTGGGGCGCATGGTCGGTCGCGATGCAATCAATCGTGCCGTCCAGCAGCGCGTTGCGAAGTGCTTCGCGATCCTCATCGCTGCGTAATGGCGGATTCACGCGGCAGGCTGTGTCGTATCCGATGAGCGCTTCGTCGGTAAGCATCAGGTGATGCGGCGTGACTTCCGCCGAGACGGACAGGCCGCGAGCTTTTGCTTCGCGCAGAAGTCGCACTGAGCCCAAGCTCGACACATGCGCCACGTGATAACGCGCGCCCGTGAGCTCGGCCAAAATCAAGTCGCGCGCAACAATCACTTCTTCTGCTTCGCGTGGCCACCCGCGTAAGCCGAGACGCGTCGAGATGGCGCCCTCGTGCATGAGCGAGCCGGCGGTCATGTCGTGGTCCTCTGCATGTTGAGAGACGACCAGATCGAAAGTGCGCGCGTACTCGAGTGCGCGCCGCATCACCGCCGCGTTCATGACGCAGTGACCGTCGTCGCTCACACCAATCGCGCCGGCTTCGCGCATGTCGGCCATCTCGGTGAGCTCAGCACCCCCGAGGCCTTTGGTGATTGCGCCAATTGGATGAAGTCGCGTGCCGCCGGCTTCCTTCGCACGCGAGACCATCATCTCGGTAATGGCGCGCGAGTCGTTGGTAGGGCGCGTATTAGGCATCGCGCAAACTTGCGTGAAGCCGCCCGCTGCCGCGGCTCGTAAGCCCGAGCTGATGTCTTCTTTGTACTCCTGCCCGGGCTCGCGGAAGTGCACGTGCAGGTCAATGAAGCCCGGAACTACCCAGCACCCGCTTACATCGATGATGCGGATGTTCTCGCCTGCGAGCCCCGCCGCGGCGCCCGCGCCGATGCGCGTGATCGCGCCCTTTTCGATCACCACGTCGGCGACTTCGTCGAGAGAGCTCGACGGGTCAATCACCCTGCCGCCGCGAAGGACCAACATCGCCCGCACGAGTACGCGACATCGCCCTGGACTGTCAACGCCTCACACGTGAATCAATGGCGCGCATAGGGCGCTTGATGGTTTACAAGAGGTCAAGAGATCAAGAGGAAGGCAGTTGGGTTTTGGCGGCGCGATTTCGCGCTGACGTAAATCCCAGCCCTCTTGATCTCTTGAGCTCTTGTTAACCCTTCCGCGGTGCTCGGTTCGGGCGGAGGGAGCTCAGATGGCTTTGCGCTCGGAGTCGTCCGTCGCTTCGGCGTCGGTTGAGACGTCGTCGGCGTTCGCTGCGCCGATCGTGCCCACGGAGGACTCGGTCGGGACTGCACGCTTCTTTTCGCCTTCGTTCACCTTCGCGCGCATCGCCATTACCTTGCGGCAAAGCGAAGCGAACTCCTTGTGACGTGTCGCCATGTTCGGCGATCCGCCACGCAGAAGCGTCTGAATGATGAACTCGAGAACCTGTACTTCGCCTTCGGAGAAACTGTTGCTGATGCGCATGAAAACGATCTAACACGCGATCGTTTCGCCGACAACGGGTGACGAGCAGTGTAAGGTCACAAAACGTATAGTCATCGCAGGATCGGCAGGCAAATAGCTGAAAACGCGTCGGTTTTTAACTATTTGCGTCGATCCGATTCGATGGCTCTAACGATTGTCCGCTGCTGTGACTCGCGTGACCTCTTCGACTGTGGTCACGCCTTCGAGAACCTTCGAAATCCCCGCCATGCGAAGCGTTTTAACTCCGTCTTCGATCATGGCCATCTTGATTTCGTTTGTTGAACCGCCTTGAAGCACTTGCTCCTTCAGCCGTTGCGAGAAGGGCATCACCTCGTACAGAGCGATACGCCCGCGATATCCGCTGCCGTTGCACTCTGCGCAGCCCGCACCTTTTTGAATCACGCAGCCTTTGATCTGATCGCGCGTGAAACCCACGTCGAGCAACACGGCTTCATCGACTTCGACGGGTGTCTTGCAGGCGTTGCAGATTTTTCGCGCGAGCCGCTGCGCAACCACCATGTTCACCGACGCGGTGACGAGGAATGGCTCGATGCCCATGTTGAGCAAGCGCGAAATCGTCGCCGGCGCATCGTTCGTGTGCAGTGTCGAGAGCACGAGGTGGCCCGTGAGTGCAGCCTTGACAGCAATTTCAGCGGTTTCGAAATCGCGAATCTCACCGACCATGATGATGTCGGGATCCTGACGAAGAAAAGCGCGCAGCGATGCTGCGAAGTTCAAGCCGATGTCTTCGTGTTGCTGCACCTGGTTGATGCCGCGCAAATTGTATTCGACCGGATCCTCGGCGGTGCTGATGTTGGTGTTGGGCTGATTGAGCTCGCTCAGCGCCGAATAGAGCGTTGTCGTTTTGCCAGAACCCGTCGGTCCCGTGACTAGCACCATGCCGTAGGGCTGACTGATCGAATATTTGAAGTCGTCGAGAGCTTTTTGCTCGAAGCCAAGCTTCGTCATGTCGAGCTGCAAGTTCGACTTGTCCAAAAGACGAAGAACGATTTTCTCCCCCCAAATCGTGGGCAAAACGGAGACGCGAAAATCCATCTCACGACCTTTGCCGAGCTTCAACTTGATGCGCCCGTCCTGAGGGAGACGACGCTCGGCGATGTCGAGACTGGACATGATCTTCAGGCGCGAGGCGATGGCGTTCTTCAACTTCATCGGCGGTGCCATCTCTTCGTGCAATACGCCATCGATACGATAGCGAACGCGCAAGTTCTTCTCGTAGGGCTCGATGTGAATATCGGACGCGCGCTTTTTTATCGCGTTCAAGAGAATGGCGTTGCAAAGGCGCACGACGGGAGCGTCTTCCGAAGCGCGCGCGAGATCACCCGAGCTAATATCGTCTTCGGTTTCGGCGACTTCGATTTCTTGTTCGTCGAAGCCCTCCATAATCTCGTCGTACGAGATGTCCGGGGCCGAGTAGTACTTCTCGATGGCCTTCTGAATGATGCCTTCAGCCGAGACCACGGGTTCGATGTTGAAGCCCGTCAAAAATTTGATGTCGTCGATGGCGTGCAGATTCGACGGGTCGGCCATCGCCAGGATGAGCGACGCACCGCTTCGCGAAACCGGCAAAACCTTGTGACGTTCGCAGACGTCTTTGGACACTAGCTTGATGACGTCAGGATCAATTTCGTATTCGCTGAGATTGATCGCCTGCACGCGGTACTGCTGACTCAAGAACTCAGTGATGGCTTGATCGGAGATGAAGCCCATCTTGGCGAGCGCCGCACCCAGGCTGGTGTTGTTCTTCTTTTGATCTTCCTGAGCGGCACGTAGCTGCTGAAGGCTGATGAGCTTTTCTCGAACGAGCAGCTCGCCAAGCCGGTTGCTGGTGGCCATGGCCTAACACTCCAAAACGGCACCGTAATTGTCAATCATTCGTGTTAGCCTTTGCGACGTGAGCATGTTGCGGAGGCTCTTTGATGCGTCCTATCGCAAGGCGCGCGCGTTAGAAGCCCGGGGTGACTATCGGGGAGCGGCCGCTCTGTACGCCGAAGGCGGCGCAAACGACGAAGCCGCCGACGCACTGCTCTTTTCAGGCGCGCATGCGAGCAGCGCGCGCGAACGTGCGGAAGCATATGCCGCCGCGCTCCGCTTCATGGCGCCACAAGACAAGCGTCGCGCGAAAGCCGAGTCAGAGATCGCCCGTGCGGTGATCGCAGACGCGCCGGGCGCATCCGCTTTGAGCAGTGACGAACGCGCGCGCGTCGCCGAGGCGGCGGCCAAGCTCGAGGAGCACCAGCTTTTTCAGGAAGCGGTGCGTGGCTACGAGCTCGCCTCCGATAGCGAGGGCGTTGCGAGGTGTTTGACGAAGGCGGGTGATGTCGAAACGCTCGAGGCCGTGCTCACGCGCGACGTGGCAGAGGAAGGCCGGGAGCGAGATGTGCAACGCGCGTTGCGCGCGTACGAAGAGCTAATGCCCCTTGGAGCGCGCCTCGACGCGAGAGCGGCCTTGCTGCGCGCGCGTGATGCGTCGGCCGATCCGCGTATCGAAGAATTGCTTGTGCGATTAGACGCGCGTTTTCCGCCCGCCCACTGCGTTGATATGCGCGTAGGCGAAAAGCGCGTTGTCTGCGTCGGCAAGTGGCCGGTGGTGTTGGGCCGTGACGCAGATGTGTCCATCCGCGGAACGTCGGTATCGAGGCAGCACTGTGAGCTTTCGCTCGTAGGGGACGGCCGTATTCGCATAAAGGACCTCGCGAGTCGCAATGGCACTTTGCTAGCGCGGGTTCCGATTCAAAGTTCGCTCGACGTCGACAGCGGCGTGCAGCTGGGCCTGGGAGACGATGTCCATGCGCAGCTCTCGCTGATTCCGAGTGCGACATCGAATGCGATTCAGGTCGAGGTGCTGGATGGTCCCGACCGTGCGCTTGTCGCACTGCTCGGCGAAGAGCGAATGCAGCTTACGGGGACGCGCGCGTCGATCGAGTTTGTGAACGGGCGCGCATCGCTCCACGCGCAGGACGGCGCATCGCTGCGCCTTGCGGGAATCGTAACGACAATGCCGATCGTGCTCTTGCGCGGCGATTCAATCGAGGTCGATGGCGTGCGCGTGGAGGTTTCTGCGTGAGCCTTTGGACGCGGATGCGCACGTTTCTCTCGGGACCACCTGCGCCGGCGAATAAGCCAGCTGCCGCACCGGCAAATGCGCCCCTCGATCCCGGGCGAATGTCGATGGGCGCGATGCCCGCAGTGCACGGCGCCGACAAACTTCTGCAACGGGCCGGAGGCGATCCCGATACGTGGGTCACAACCGAAGAAATTCTGATCGCGATCGAAGGGCTTCGCGTGGAAGGCCGCGAGGCGCATGCGTTGCGCTTGGGTCGTAGAGTTTTGGCGCGCAGGCCGCAGGATGCGCGCCTCATTCTGCGACTCGCGCAAATCGCAGCCGACCGGGCTGATGACGATGTCGCGATGGAGCTGCTATCGCCATTGCATCAGCAGGCGGATGCAAGCGTGGATGCTCTTATGCTCTTCGCTGATTTGCTCGAGCGTAAGTCGGATCGCGCGGGCGCCCTCGCGGCGTATGAGCGCGTGCTGGCGCGTTCTATCGACTTTCCGCGCGCTAAAGAGCGCGTGGCGAGGCTGCGCGAGGAAGCGATGCCCACGAAGCGCATCGACGCAACGCTGCTCGCGGATGGTGCGCTTACTAGAGGTCGGTATCGTTTGCTTCGCGAAGCGGGACGAGGCGGAGCTGGGACAGTGTTCTTGGCAGACGACATCCGCACGGAACGCAAAATCGCACTCAAGGTTTATCATGCCCGCGGGCGGGTCGACCGCGAGCGTTTATTGCGCGAGGCGTCGACTGCCGCCGCGCTTGAGCACTCTGGCGTCGTGCGCATCCTGGACGTAGACGAAGAGATCATGGCGATTGCGATGGAATGGCTTCCGTGCGGCTCCGTGAAAGACATCCTGCAAAGCCGTGACGTCTCTCTGGAACGCGCCTTCCATATCTTGCGCTCGCTCGTGGACGCGCTCGCGTATGTGCACGGGGAAGGAATCGTTCATCGCGATTTGAAGCCGTCGAATGTTCTGCTGCGCGCAGACGATTCCGTCGTGCTCACAGATTTCGGCCTCGCGCGCAGAACCGGCGAACTCCCGGGGGGGCTCGCAGGCGAAGCAGGTGAGGGCACGCTTGCGTACATGGCGCCCGAACAGCGCACGCGAGTGGCAGTTGCTACCCCGGCGGACGTGCACGCACTTGGCGTCACAATTCGAGAGGTTCTCGGACAAGTCAGCGACGCTCCTCCCCCTGCGCTGGTCGATATCGCTACGTCCTGCCTGCGAGCGGACCCTAACGCGCGACCGACGCTGCGCGCGATTCGCGACTCACTCGGATGAACGCCAGCGCGAAGGAACGAGTCGTAGTCATCGATGCGCTGCGGGTTTTTGCCTCGATTCAGATGGTGCAGGGGCACACCATCGACGCGCTGCTCGATCCACGTTTCGCTCAAGGGCGGGCGTACGAAGTGTGGTCGTATCTGCGCGGGCTCACGTCGGTAGCGTTTCTTTTTGCGGCGGGTCTCGCGTTCTATCTGACAACACTCGCCGACATCGACGCGCATCTGTCCAAGCCCGGCGCCGTTCGGCATCGATACACGCGCGCGCTGCTTCTGATCGGCATTGGTTACGCACTGCATCTGCCGCGCCCGTTTTTCATCGCCGACATTTTGCAGTGCATCGGTCTGTCGCTACTGTTTTTGGAGACGCTGGTGGTGCTTTGCCGGCGCAGCTGGCTCGTCATCGTAGGGGCGCTCGCCGCGTCGATCGGGATGCTCACGCTGGCGCCCGCGAGCTCGCATTGGATTCCGAGCGGCACATTTGCCTTCGTCACGGCGTACTTCACGCAACGAGGCGGGTCGATTTTTCCTCTCACGCCGTGGGCGGCCTATCTTATGCTCGGCGTGGCATGCGGCGCGTTCGTGCTACGCGAAGCTAACGCGACAAGCCGTCAGAAAACTGCGGTGCGTCTCAGTGTCGCGACAGCTGCCGCATTTCTAATGGCGTCCGCAACGAAGGTGCTCGACCGGCATGATTCGCCGGCGATGAACGTTTCGTTCTCGCTGCAGAAGCTTGCGCTTGTCGTGCTCCTGACTGCGATCCTGGCTTGGAGCACAGTCTTTGTCGCTCGCTTGCCGCGTTGGCTCGAGGCATTGGCTGGCGAGACGCTCAGCATTTACGTCGTTCACCTTCTGGTGCTGTACGGCGCCGGAGTTGGCCTTACTTATCTGGTTGGGCACGTGCTGATGCCGTTCACGGCCATCTCGGCGGCACTGACGATGTGCGCCATTTCCGCGGCCGCAGGCTTAGGCAGCTGGAAGCTCAAGCAATATCGCGCCCAAAAGAAGGTCGATTCCGTCACGGGCGTGCGTTGAATCTTTCGCTGGTTGACGCGTCCAAACTCCGAGCCCAAGTATGAATGCCAGGGGAGCCACAATGCGCACGCCAATCTCAACCTCTGGACACACCGTCACGCGAGCCGCCGTTATGCAATGGCTGGCGATTTCTGCTTCGCTGGTTTTTGGCGCGGCAATTTCATTCGGCGTCGCCGCTGTCGAGGATACGACTGCTGGCCCGCTCACTAAAACGGTTGGCGCTGCGTTTTGCGAGCAACCCGAAGTGCGCCCTGAGATGCTTGGCTGCGGTGAGATAACCTGCCATTCGAACACCGATTGCCCGTCCACGTGTGGACCATGCGTCGCGTGGAGCGGAACCTGCGCACTCTTCCAACCGCGCGGGTTCTGACTGGCGGCTTAATTTTTGAGCGGTGCGGCCTGCTGAACTTTATGCGGAAGCGTCCTTTGTGACGGTTCCCGCATCGCACAGATGAACGTCACGTCTTCCCCGTCTATGCGATGAAAGAGGCGCCAACCTGCCTGATCGGCGTGCTCGCGGCACAGCGATAAGCCGAGGCCACTCGAGCGCGTTTCTCCGCCGGTTACCCCGCGTTCGTAGATGCTGTCATTGATGACCGCGCCCTTACGGATGCGATTGCGAATAGTGAATTCGGTGTTGCTCAGCGACACCGCGATTTCGCCACCGGCAATCTTGGCTTCGCGAACCGCGTTGTGGAATAGATTCTGGATTACGCGCGCCGCTGAAAGCGACTTGCCGCCGTGATCGAGGTCGCCGCTGATCATCAGCTCGATGTTGATTTGGCTGCGATAGAGCGCCACCTGCAGCCGCACGTGACCTTCGGTGGTCGCCTGCAGCTGCTTATCGTCTTGGTGACCGTCGAGATCGATGCGAAGTGCGTTCAAGAGTTCACTGACGGCGCGCAGCGCACGGCGTACGCGCTCCACAGAACTCTGGGCTTTCTGGGGGTCGGTCTGAACATGGCGTCCCAGCGTGTGGAGATCGAAAAACGCTGCCGAAAGGAGGTTTGCAACGTCGTGTGCTACGCCCTCCGACCCTTCGCCGATTTTACGCCAGCGCGCAGCTTCGGCCTCCGCACGCGTGGCGCGAACTTGCTCTTCATGCCGGGCGAGCCATACGCGCCACAGCACCGTGACGATTGCGACAACGACGGCACAGAGGGCAATGAAACCCAGCGTCATTGGAGCACCTCGGCGGTACGCGGTTCCGGAGCAAAGAGGCGCGACGCGTACACGGAGATGCACACGACGTATGCGACGAAGGTTGTTGCCATGATTGCGGCCCAAACGGGGTCGCTACCAGCGATGCCGACCACGGCGTTGTCGAGATAGCCGACAAGCACCGCGACGGAGTCAGATCCAAGTAGTACGAGAAGCACGAGATGTAGGAAGTTAGGCTTAACGTGAGCGCCTCCGAGCGCCGCGCGAAGCGCACTAAACCAGGCGATCATGAGCCAGAAGACCTCCGCGCCTTGGAAGACGTAACCTTGCAGCGTCGCATCCACCGGCGGGTAGGTGACTAGCAAAAAGAGATAGGTCACAGCGAAGCCGCTCGCGGCGAGCCATTTCGTAACCCGCGATTGAAAAATGTGCCCGCACACCCACGCGAATCCGAAGCGTGATGCGAGATAGAGAAATCGATCGGTGTGCAACAGCACTCGATCAAAACCAACGTACGGCGCGTGCGCGCGATCTAAATGCACGCCCGTCAGAGAGCGCAGCCGATCGGCGATAAAAAAACTGACGAGAAAGACGAGGAAGGGGATGTGGCTTCTCTCGCGTCGCGCGTAAAGCGCGACCACCACGCACAGGCATAAGTGCGCGCTAGCCAGAGCGGTGCCCCATCCCCAGGAAAGCTCGGTCACGTGGCGAGTCTAGATCCTAAGTGATCTTGACCGCCAGGGCTTTGAGGCTGCCGTTTTCGTAAACGAACCGTAGCTCGTAGGTGTGCCCACTGTGCGTGAACAACTGCGTGGTCTGATTGTACGTGCCGGCGCTGATGATGCCGTGCGTAGTGGAGCTCAAGGTGCAGAAAGGGTTCTTCTTCACAGCGGCTTCGGCGCCGGTCGCGTAAAACCACTCGCATCGATCATCGGTCGAGCCCTTCTGAATGCAGAGGTAATAGTCGACGCCGCTGTAGGTGACCATCGAGTTTGTCGCGTTGTATGTGGACGCCGCCAGCATTGTCACAGTCCCCGACGAGACGGCTCCACGCGGTGGGTTAACTCCTGAGGGCATGCTGTTCTCCTTTGTTGGGCGACGCCGCATCAATGCGAACAACGATTCGCTCGACTGCGGCGCGTACTTTGGCTTGTTCGCGAAGCGTTCAAGCACACGCTTTTTCGTGGTCCAGTTCGTCGCTCGACTCGCGCGACCAGCACCACGCTCGCACTGCTGTGACTGCCACGATGCACGCGCCATAGCGCGGCTTCCCCATGCCGCAGCTAACGGCCAGGCGTGGCTGGATTTGAGTGGGGGATTTCCCAATGGACGCAACAGATTGCGCGTTTCGCTTGGGCCTCACCCCTAGGTGTTAAGCGCCCTGGCGAAAGCTACGTTAGGTATCACCCCTAGGTGTGAAGTCGTCGGGATCGCCGCGCGCATCTCTCCACAAAACGAGGCTTCACAGCGGTGTGCTTGATTCCGACCCGGCTTCGGACTACATCGCCCGACTCTCAGGTAGATCCTTGGCAAAACCGAAGAAAATTCCTAGTCGCCCTGAAGGGGCCAGCGCAGCGGCGACCGTTGAGCAACCGGCCTTCCGTTGGAAAGTCATCGCCCAAATCCTCGGCGCGTTTGCGATTCTGTGGGTCGTCGCATTTATGACGACGCCCTACATCGGGTATTGGGGCGTCGGCGTCGTGGCACTGCTGACTGCACTCGCGCTCGGATTCGGAATCTACGCCTTTACGCTCACGCGCAAGACGCAGGCCATCGCGAGCATTCTGCAAGGCGCGACCGATGCCGAGGGCCGCAAGGCCGCGCTCGAGAAGCTCGAAGCGGGCGACTCGAAGGATGCGCTCAACGGATTGGCGCGCGCGCAGATCCTCGCGCAAGAGAATCCTGCGGAAGCCATTGCGACTCTCGAGAAGATCGATCTCGCAAAAGCGCCGGGTCCCACGCAGGACGAAGTGCGTTCGATGCTCGCGCTACTCTATCTCGTTCAGAACCGTCCGCGTGACGCGCGACCCGTTGCTGAGCTGATACGCTTGGATCGCCAGCCATCGCCGAAGGCCAAGGCGATGTGTGCCGCCGTGATGGCCGAGTCGTTCGCGCGCACCGGCAAGTCGGACGAAGCGAAGCGCCTTCTGGAGACGTACTCCGGGGACGACGCAGCGTATGGCGAAATGCGTCCGATGCTCTTGCGCGCGCAGGTCTACACCTTCATGTCGACGAAGAACCGCGGGCTTGCGCGTAAGTCGATGGACAAGCTCGTCGCAATCGACCCGAACCACATCGCACCCTTTGTGGATCGCAGCGCAAGCCCCGACCTGCAGAAGATGGCGATGGAATCACTCTCCGCAGCCGGATACCAAGCGCGCCCCAAAACCCAAATGAAGATGATGCGCTAATAAGCGCGTCGCGCTGATCAGTCCAGGCCGAGGAAGGCGCGGGTGCGGGCGTCTTTGGGGTCGGCAAGCATCGCTTTGGGTGGGCCGTCCTCGATGATCTCACCGCCCGAGAGGACGATGGCGCGGTCCGCGAGGTCTACCACAAAGCGCATGTCATGCGTGACCATCGCAAGTGTGAGGCCTTCGCTGGCAAGCCCGCGCAAGAGCTCTACCAGGTCGCCGACGCGCTGTGGGTCGAGCGCGCTGGTCGGTTCGTCCATGAACAAAACCTTTGGTTCCATCGCAAGGGCGCGCGCGATGGCCACGCGTTGCTGCTCGCCGCCCGAGAGTCGACGTGGCAGCGCGTTCTCGCGGTGCGACATGCCGACCTTGTCCATCAGCGCGCGGGCTTTTCGCAGCGCTACGTCGGGCTGTACGCCTTGGACTTGTATCGGCGCTTCCATGACGTTTTCGAGCGCGGTCATGTGGGCGAATAGATGCCATTGCTGAAAAACGAGGCCCGCGGTCGCGCGGATCGCCGATATGGCGGTTCTGTTTTTGCGGCTCGTTCCCGGCGTCAGCTCGGCGTGATCGATCTTGACGGTGCCACCATCAAAAAATTCCAGACCGTGCATGCATCGCAGTAGCGTGCTTTTGCCGCCACCGGATGGGCCGACGAGGGCTGTGACTTGACCGCGCGGAATATCGAACGTCACGCTGCGCAGCACTGCGCGACCGCCGTACTTCTTCACGAGCGAGTCGACGCGGATCATGGCTCTCCTTGCAGACGCTTCTCGAGATACGACGAGAGGCGCGAGAGCGGATAACTCATGGCGAGGTAGAGCCCCGCGCAAAGCAGGCCCGGAAGGAACCAGCTGCGCACATCGACGGCGGTAATCGTCATTCGCTTCGTGAGCTCGACCACAGTAATAACGGAAACCAGCGAACTGTCTTTGAGTAACGCGATGAAGTCGTTGGTGACTCCCGGCAGTGCCACGCGCAGCGCTTGCGGAATCAGGATGCGGCGAAGTGCGAGCCACTGCGACATGTTGAGCGCGGCGGCAGCATCCATCTGCCCCTGCGGGACCGCATCCATGCCCGCGCGATAAATCTCGGATTCGTACGCGGCGTAGTTCAGGCCGAGCCCGAGGATTGCAGCGGGCAGCGCGGCGAGCTGCAGGTGCGGGGAAAGATTGGAGAGGCCGAAGTAGATGACATAGAGCTGCAGGAGCACGGGCGTGCCCCGGAAGAGCTCGACGTAGACCTGCGCCAACAAGGCGACTGGGCGTGGCGCGTAGCGGCGCGTGAGCGCTAGACCGAGGCCTAGCGTGATCGCAAGCAACATAGCGGCGGTCGAGACAAGCAACGTGGTGCCGGCCCCCTCGATGAAAAGCCACACGTGCGCGCCGCTCATGTGCGAGGCGCTGTGCGTGCCGACGAGGTCGCGCGTGTCTTGGTCGGTCCACGTGGCGAGGCGCGCCTGCTTTTCGGAATCGATGTGGCTGCGCGCCAGAATGCGTCGAAGCTCGCCACTTCGCGTGATGCGCGCCAGAGCCTGATCGATAGCGCGCGCGAGGTCTGTGTCGTTTTGGCGCGTGGCGATGCTGTAGTAGCCATCGCCGACTTGCGCTGCCAACTTCAGGGTCGGTCGGTTGAGGCCGTAGCGCGTGGCGATGATGTCGTCGAGAACGACGGCGTCCGTGCGGCCATGCTCGAGATCCTGAAATGGTTCTTCGACGCCTTCATAGGGCACGACATCGGCGCCGACGTTGCGGAGCATGTCCCACGCGAGTGAGCTCGCCAGCGTTCCGACGCGGCGGCCTTGCAGATCGGAAAGCGAATGGATGCGCGTCTCATCGGCGCGAACCACTAAATATTCGGTGAAGATGTAATACGGACGCGTGAACGTGACACTCCCCGACCGCGCGGGGGTGACCTCGAGCCCGTTCAGCGCGATGTCGAAGCTTCCGCGGTCGAGCGAAGGCACCAAGTTGGACCAGTCGTTCTGAACGAATCGCGCGCGCACGTGCAGCTCGCGCGCGATGGCATCGGCGAGCTCGACTTCGAAGCCGACGAGGCGGCCGGGATGCGACGGATCCTCGAAGGCGTAGGGCTCGCCCCCCTGCACGTCGCCCCCCCAGCGGAGCACTCCGCTCGCGCGCACCCGAGCGAGAGCGGATCCGGTGCTCGAATCGCCGCCGCACGCGGTCGCGAGAAGGACAAGCGCAATACCGAGCGAGAGGCGTTTCACGTTCCGGTGTTGACCTGACCGCTCGCGCGTGCGTCGGGGTCGGGGGTGGTGCGTGCAATCGGACGCGCGAACTGCCAGCGCAGGCCGAGGCCTACCGTTGTTGCTTCCATCGTGTAGTCGCCGTTGCCCACATACACTGGATCCGACGGCGGAGGGCGAATGGGATTGGATTGGGGTACTGCGCTGTCGCGCACTTGGCGATTGCGCATGAACGTATGAAACACGACCGCGTCAATGAATACACCCGGCGCGACTTCCACGCTCGCGCCGAGCGACGCGATGAACTTGTCGCTGTCAAGCGTCAGTGGCGTGAGGTGTGCGTCGTCGAACGCCCCGTTTTCGTAGGAGACGCCGGCGCGCAGTCCGAGCATGCCGGTGTGGTATTCGCCGCCGAGTCGCACGCTGAATACATCCTTCATGTTGCGCGGGATGCTGATCGGCCCGACTTGATAGTCGCCGACTACCTGGACATTGCGCAGATAGACGTCGTGGGGCGTGATGGTGAGCGCATCCTGCGTCGACCACCCCTCGTAAACGAGCGCGAGCTCCACACGGAGATCACGGATCGGACGAAACTCGGCGCCCAGCCGAAGAATCATTGGGAAGTCGAGATGTACGCTCCCGCGATTGCCATCAACACTGGCCGAATCGAACGGCGAGGCAGAGGGAAGGCGCGTGCGAATCTCTCCTTCGCCTGACAGCGGATAGCCGAGAATGAACGAAGCACCAAAGCGCACGATGTCTAAGTCGTAGATGGCGCCAAAGCTCGCGGTTGGCTGCGCGATTCCTGAGAGACGCACCTCGGCAACGCTGTCGTACTCCGGATTCTCTGGTTGAGTGCATAGCGCGCGGTCGCATGCGCTGAGCGTCGTGCGCGCCTGAAAGCTTCCCACTATCATTTGAAACGTTGCGCCGATGGAAAAGCGACTGTTCGCGCGCCATGCAGCGCCAATGCCAATGTGCGAGAGCAGGCTGCCATCCATGCTGAGCAATGAGTAGCGTTGGGGCGCAGGCCCTGGCGTTCCATTGACGTCGATCGATTGTGGCCAGTTTAGGAGCAAGGCATTTGGCGCCCATACTCCGAGGCCAAAGGTCCAGTCGCGCAGGCCGAACTGGTTCGTGTACATGATGCCCGGGATCGGCAGCGGCGCAGTCGATGCGCTCACGGTCGGCAACACATTGCCGCCGCCGTCGATACGGGTGAAATCGGCGCTCAGAAAATTGTACGTAGCGTCGACCATCAACTGATTGCCGGAGTACGCAAGACCTGCGGGGTTGTACCAGAGTGCGCTCGGATCGTCGGCGCCTGCTACGAACGCGCCGCCGCGACCCATGGGGCGTGTGCCGCGATCCGTCAGATAGAGGCCGCCTGCGGAGGCGGTCGATGTTTGTGCTGCGATGAGAAGAACGACAAGGATAGGGAGCGTTCTTTTCACGGGGTCACCTGACGGTTCTGAATCGCACGGTACGCGCGCTCAAGCCCATGATCCCCGTCGGTCAGGAAGTCGTGCGTGCGTGTCATTACTTGATTGAAGTCATCGACCGAGAGAGGGCCGGAAGCGCCCGGTTCGGTGCGATTCACCTCGGCGATGACGTCGACGATGATCTCGAGCGGCGTCGTCTGCTCGGTATCGCTGCCGGGAGTCACGAGGTTTTGCAAAACGAACGGCATGACGTGGCGGTCATCGAGATCACGGATGGCGCGCAAGAGAGCGAGCGTCTTGTCGACGGCGCTACCGTCGGTTGTCACGATGGTGGTGCCGTCTTCGATCGCTTGGCGGGCGTTGGGTGCGACGACATTGGATAGCGCGTGCAGCAGGGGGACCATGTTGCGCTGATCCTCGAGCACCTGAAGTAGATCGGCGGCGCCGATGAGCGTCGAATCGAACGCTTCGTTGGGCGAGGACTCGTCGAGCATGTACATCATCAATCGCTCGAGAGCTTCTGTTGCTTCCGGATCGTTCTGCAGCGCTTCGACTAGCTGGAAGGTTGAGACGCCCATCGCGGATCCAAGCGAAGTTTCCATGCGACCGGCGAGTCCTTCCGACCACTCGCGCAAGTCGCCGTCTGCTTCGTGTGCAGCAATGCGGTCGCGAAGGAAGGGGAGCACCGTCAGCAAAATCGCGTAGGAGCGGCGGTTGGACAGTTGAGTGCCGTTCACGGCGAGCAGTTGATGGGTCATCGCGTGACGACCGGCGTGCCAACGAATGCGGCGAGCGGGATTTGCTTCGAGCGCGTCGTCCATTCCGTGAAGCGCGTCGAGCAGGAGGTAGAGGGCCGACATGCGGCGCGGCTCGTGTCCGCCGGTCCCGTCGTAGCAAGTTCCGGAGTTCGTGCAGACGTACTCGCGTCCATCGCGTGCGACGGGAGTCTCGCCGACGCCGCACGAACCAATGCACATAGACTCAGGGTCGACGAGCGTTTGGGTGGCTTGGGCAAGGACGCCAATGCCATCCACATCTGTGTGAATGCTCATCGCGTCGACTGCAAGCAGCAAGCGGCGCAGGCGCGGGAAGAGTTGTCCGTCGCTAAACAGGTCCGCGATAATCGGCTCGTAGCTGCGCACGTTGTCTTGCCCTGTAACGTAGAAGGGCGCCGCGGGATCCGTCGTTTGTGTGCGGTCACTGTTAGGGGATGCCCAGTGCATATACATCGCGTCGATGAGCTCGCCGAACAGGAAGCGCGGCGGCGTCGCGGGCAACGGGTTGGGTTGCGGGTTGTAAGTATTGAATGCGCGAAGCAGCGGTTTGAGGGCATCCAAAAATGTGCGATTTCCACTGCCGGTCGTGAACTCGAGCTCCCATGCTTGCGCGGTGTTGGGGTAGCGCTCAGCGACCGGGACGCCGTCGCGGGTCATTGGTACTTCGAGCAGGCTGTCGATGAAAGGCGTGCGCGGGCCCCACACCAACCGACCAAGCGCTTCTGGAGTTGGCGTGGAGTCGAGTCCGACAATGTGTGAGTTGGCCGAGAGCGTATCGTCGAGAATCGCATCCACGTTTACGAAGGAGCCTGCGATGTCGCGAATGTCGTTGATGATCTGCGGCTTGAGATCCATGCGCGCTTCACCCAATACCGATTGAACGTAGAACGCGGCAACGTTGTCGATCTGAATGAGCTCACACCGTGCGTAGTTCCCGATGGACCCGATGTAGGTGTCGCCCGAGTAGATCCCGATACTTGCGCCTTCCTTATTGCAGAGCTGCACGCCGTTGAGGTCGTGGATGAGCGCGAGCGAGCGTTGAAGCACGCTCTCGTTGCCGTCAACATCGGGCGCCGAGAAGTCCGTGAGCTGGCTGAACGACTGGGGATTCGGATGGCCGTTGAGCAGCTCATCTGACCTGGTGTCGTAGAGCACCGCGTCCTTGTACCGGCACATTTGCGCTGCAATAAACCCAAGGTCGGCGCTCGCCGGGTCTTCGAACGCGCGCATCAGGGCATCGAGCAGCACCGCGTCGCCTGCCGAGTTCTGCACCTCAGCGATGCCCTCGACGACATGCACCATGTCATCCCAAAAGTCTGACGTTCGCGGAATCGAGGCGTTCGGATAGGCGTCGCCGCGTTCCATCGCGTACCAGATTGAATCAATGACCGGCGCGACAACATCCTCGTGATTGCGCAGAAGCTCGTCGACGACTGCAAGCATGTCGTCGGTCTCTGGGCGATAGAGAATGGAACCGGTGCCGTGGACCAGATCAAAAATGGGACCGTGCGCGGTATCGTACCCTTCATATTGAAGCGAGGTGTTGCCGAATACTTCCGTTTGCGTCGCAGGCGGTCCGAGAAATAGCGGGATCCCGTCTGCCAGATCGAGCGCAGCTGGCGTTGCCGGATCGAACCAGCCATGCGACTCGCGCATCAACGCGGCGAGCAAGGTGCGGTTCGCGTCCATGTAGTCGTAGTAGGGCGTGTCGTCGCTATGAAGCGCCCGACCTTGTGCATCACGGCGGATTCCGAACTCGTCGTTGATGGGGAAGGGCGCGGGAACATTGAGGCGCTGACCACTCGCATCGACGAAGAGACCGAGCGAATCCACATCCGCCAAGCCATCGCTGTCAGTGTCGACGAAGGGCGCGCCGATGCCACCGGCGCCATCCGACGGAAGCACGATGCCTCGCTCGTCTCGGCGAACGAGCCAACGAGCGCTACCCCCGCCGAATGCGTCGCTGCTCGTGTACAGCAAGTCGCGTGCGAGACCAAGTGTGGTGGGGCCGGTTGCAAAAGACGTCTGCGACGTCGCCATTTCCAGCGAGAGCACCTGCAACAAATGATCGAACTGCGGCCCGGCTGCGCCGTCGTCGTCAACCGCGCGCAGCAGCTTGCCTGCGAAATCGTCGAAGTTCGGATAGGTAAGGAGAGGGCGTGACACACCGATTGCCAATCGTGCCGGCCTGTAGCCTTCACGCGCGCTCAAACGCTGCAGCGCCGTCAGCGCATCGGTGTCCCCTGCGATGTTGGCGAGTGCGTCCGCTACTGCTCGCGTCTGCTCGGGAAGCGTCTCGCGCGGCGGGTCGTAAAGCGGGATCAGCTGCATCATGAATGCGGACAGGTCGTCGTGCAGTCCGTCCGGCATGGTTTGATCCAGCGCGTCGACGAGGCGCGTGCGGTTGCTCGCAAGCGCGCGCAAGCGGGCGGGCGTGTCGTCGTTTGGCTCTTCGCGACCTTCGCACAGTGCCTTCGTGCCATCGCCGGTTACATCGGTCGGAAACTCGGTGCTTGCGATGCGTTGGCAGAGGATCTTGTAGATCTCTTCGCCCAAAGTTCCGCGCTGCGGGATCACACGCGTTACATCGAGCGGCTCGGGGCACCCGACGAGAAGCGCGGACGTAAGGAAGAGGCACAACGAAAGACAACGGCGCATCAGCATCTGGACCTCGAAAGCTGAACCTGGAAAAGTCGCGAAAACGTGAAAATGTAGCGTCAGGCGCAAGCATGTCACAAGTGCGATAGTGTGCATTCGTGACGCAAAGCGGCACCGCAGCCCAAGGGCAACCCAAAGTCCGTGACGTTGGCATCGATGTGGCCCGTGGATTGGCGGTCCTTCTGATGATTCAAACCCACGCCTACGACGCGTGGGTCGAGCTGGGCGCGCGGGCCAGCGTCGCGTACCGCGTAACGCGGGAGCTGGGATCGATTCCTGCGCCGATATTCGTGTTTCTTGCGGGGGTGGGCGTTGCGTACGGCGAAGTTACAATGGCAAGACGTGGCGCGTTGCCAAACGCCATCCGTGCTCGCTTCGCACGAAGGGGCGGCGAAATACTTTTGCTTGCGTACGTGGTCAGTGCGGTCTACGCGTGGATGGACGGAGCGCAAGGCTTCCGCGAAATTCTGCGCGCCGACATTCTGCACGCGATCGCACTGACGCTAATCGTTCTCGCGCTCGTGGTCGTACAACGGAGGCACGCTCTGTGGACTGCTGCGGGGCTCTCTGCAATCGCACTCGCGGGATCGCTTGCACTTACCGGTTGGGCCAAGAGCACATTGGCGGGACACGCGCTTGCGCCAATCTTTGCGCTCTTCGTCGAAGTTCCTCCGTACTCACGTTTTCCGTTGATGCCGACGCTGGCCTTCGCGGGCCTTGGCTATGTGTTCGGCCGGCGCATCCTCGCCTCCCCGCCAAAGCCGGGCCAAGCGCTTGCGATTTGTGGGCTAAGCGCTCTCGTCGCGCTGGTGGCAAACGTCGCCACCAAGCAGTGGGTCGACGCAGCCGAACTTGGACCGCTCACCCGCGGCCACCCGGCGCTGCTGTTGAACTTCATCGACGGAACTGCCCGCGCGCTTTCGGTAACGGCGCTCGCCGTTTGGGTTTCGCCCCGTCTGCCGGATCGCGTCTCGTCTGTCTTGGTACGACTTGGGCAGGGTTCGTTGTGGGCGTACGCGTTTCACATTCCCTTCTGCTACGGACGAGTTGGCCGGGCGCTTTGGCACGCACTAGGCATGACGAACGCGACGCTTTGTGTGGCCTCGCTCATGGCGCTCACGTGGCTCGCGGTGTTCGCCCGCGACGTGTTGCGTGATCGTTGGAAGAAAACGCGCACGGCCGGGACGTAGATCCGTTTCGTGCTGTGATAGGGTGCGCGCGTGTCTGAGATCTGGACGATTCGACGCATCACGACGTGGATGACCGAGGACTTTCGCGGCCGGGGCATCGGCAGCGCGCGGCTCGATGCGGAGCTACTTGTTGGGTTCGCGTTAGCGCTCGATCGCGTGGCGCTCTACATGGATTTGGATCGCCCCTTGAAGGAAGCAGAGCTGACGCGCATTCGCGAGCTCGTTGCGCGCAGGCGCAAGAAAGAGCCGGTCGCGTACATACTCGGACACCGCGAGTTTTACGGCAGGCGCTTCGCGACCACCCCGGCTGTTCTAATCCCCAGGCCCGATACGGAAACCTTGATCGAGCGCGCGCTCTCACTAGTAGGGCCAGATGACGAAGCGCGCATGCTAGACCTTTGCACCGGCAGCGGATGCGTGGGCATTACGCTCGCCGCCGAGCGCCCCCGACTCAGGGTCGACATGA
Organism: Sandaracinaceae bacterium; assembly: GCA_016712745.1. Lineage (GTDB taxonomy): Bacteria > Myxococcota_A > Polyangia > Polyangiales > JADJQN01 > JADJQN01. The sequence continues at coordinate 849,606 of JADJQN010000001.1, read as the reverse complement.
CGGACCTTTCCGGAAGCGCCTTGGCTATCGCGCGCGCCAACGCCGAGACGAACGGAATCGTGGACGGCGTTTCATTTTACGAAGGCGACCTTTTCGCCGCGCTACCCGATCGGACGGCGTATCGCTTGATCACCGCGAATCCTCCGTACATCCCGACGCACGACGACGAAAAGCTGGATGCAGATATCCTAGACCACGAGCCGCACCTGGCGCTTTTTGGTGGCGCCGACGGGCTAGACATTGTGCGACGCATTGTTCGCGACGCGCCCGAGTGGCTTGCAGAGGAAGGTACCCTTCTCATGGAGATTGGCGCGGGGCAGTCTGACGAGGTCGTGGCACTGTTACGCGCGTCTCGCGTGTGGCGCGATGTCTCACTGCATCGAGATCTGGGCGGGATTGAGCGCGTCGTCGAAGCTACGCGTTAGCCGCGCAGTCAATCGATCCGATCGAAGTCCGCGCTCGTATCACCCATGCGGGTTAACTCGCTCAATCAAAAGAGAAATTTCGATCACACGGCCCTACGTGATTCGCGAGGTCACGACGTATGAGTTAGGTGAAGCGACAGCGCGCATATTTCGTAGCGGCTTTTGAGACGAAGTGATCTCAAGATTTGGAAAGACGTCTGTATGCCTGATCGTTTGACTGACGCCGAGCAACTCATCGCAGAGCTCGCAACTTATTTGCCGAAGGACGCGCCGCGCGAGCGCGTCGACGCGGTCCTAGCGTCGCTCGAAGGGATGAAGCGAGACAGCCACATCCAGACGATGGAAACCATCGGGCGACTCGCCGGCGGCATTGCGCACGACTTCAACAATCTGCTCTCCGTAATCCTGATGTACAGCACGCTTGGCTACAACGCGCTCAAGGAGGGGGAGCTACTTCGTGAGGACCTCGGTGAGATCCGCACTGCCGCCCAACGCGCGGCAGCACTCACCAAAAAGCTTCTGGCATTCGGGAACCAGCACGTGGTGCAGCACGATGAGATCGAGCTTGAGCCAATCATTGCCGCCGTCCAGACGCAGCCCGCGCTCCTCGCCGCGCAGAACATCACGGTAAAGGAGCAGCTCGATCCGATGCCAGCATCCGTACGAGGAGACGGCGAACAGCTCGCACAGCTGCTCGAGATCCTCGTTACAAATGCGCGTGAGGCGATGCCCAGTGGAGGGACTCTCTCCATCACGACGGAGAACTTCGACGTTTCGCACGACGCGCCCGCGACGCGCGACGGTGTCGCGCCGGGATCCTACTTGCGCCTGTCTGTGAGCGATACTGGCATCGGCATGGACTCCTCGATGCGGCTGCGCATATTTGAACCCTTCTTTACGACCAAGGAAATAGGCAAGGGCTCGGGCCTTGGACTTGCCACGGCGTTCGCGATCGTGCGGCAGCATCAAGGCTCTATCCAGGTTACGAGTGAGCCCGGGCACGGCACTACCGTGCAGCTCTACCTGCCACGCTTGAGCTCGCCGTCCGCTGCCCCGTCGCTCGCCGTCAACGCGACCAGCGCGCACGTTGCCAGTGAGACCATCTTACTCGTTGAGGATGACCAAGCACTGCGTGTCGCTCTGGCGAGCGCGCTTGAGGCAGAGGGCTATCGGGTGCTTGTGGGCGCGAATGGCGCGGATGCCATCGAACGCTTCGCTGCGCACGTGGATGAGGTTGACCTGCTGCTCACGGACGTAGTGATGCCGCGGATGAACGGACGCGAGCTCGCGACGCGACTGCTTACGATGCGTCCGTCACTGCGCGTCCTGTACATGTCCGGCCACACCGACGACGCCGCGTTGCGCCAAGGCGTCTTGCATGAAGGCGTGGCGTTCCTACAAAAACCAATAACCCCCGAAGACCTATCCCAAAAAGTCCGCGAAGTCCTCGATCACTAAGCGCAATAAGCGCCCTAGAACCTAACATCTTTATAACCGCGCGCTCCCGACGCCCAGGGGCGCCAACGTTCAAACTGGAACGCATCTCATAAATCCCTCGGTCGGCTTCCTCGCGCGGCACTTCGCCGTAGCGTCGTTGCGGCTCCTCCAAATACAACCAGTATTCGTCGTCGCCGCGCTTAGCTACGGCTCGGCCGCCCTTCGGAAATCCTCGGTCGGGATTTATGAGATGCGTTCTGGCGCGCGTCTAGTTATGGGTGTGGCATCCGTAGCATCCGAAGCCCGCCATCGTCTGCATGTTGAAAGGCTCCTTGCCGAGCAAGCGCGCCATGGTGTGCTCGACGGGGCCACCCATGAAACGCATCACGCGCTCGTGCTCGGGCTGCGGCGTCTGCCACTGTGGGCTGGTCGGGCCGGGGAGCACCGGAAGGCTCGCGCTCGGCATCGTGAAGTTGTGAGTCTGCCTCGCTGCGGCGCCGTGGCACGTTGCGCAGCTAAACTCGGCGTAGCGAGTCGCGTCGTATTCTCGGAAGAGCGCGCCCATGGTGGGCATCACGTGCTCGGCCATCCAGTGACCCTTCTCCTGCGGCGTCAGAGATTCCCAAGCTTGTGGCGGGGACTCTACGTTTTCGGGAATCGCTGGAATGTCAGTCGACTCGGAGGCTCTTTGTGCGGCGGGAGTGTCGCCGCCGGTTGAGACTGAGAGTTCTGCCGTCTCTGCGGGCGCAGGCGAGGCGGAAGAACAGCTTGAAAGCGCGAGTGCGAGAAGCGCAATGGCCAAGAAATGGAAGGAGAGACGCGTCATGGGCGCACTCCTTAGGCGAAAGTCGAGGCGCGTCAAGCGCGTTCGAGGATTTTTACATTGTGCCTGCCGGATGCGCACGATGACGTTCTTCCCTATGTGCGCTAAACCTCTGACGTGCAGGGGCGCGAGGCATCGAATGCGGCATCGCTAGTGACGAGCGATCCGCAATTTCGGCTTCGCTTCATTGTGCTCTTGATCGTATCTGCGCTCTTGCACGTGATGCTTGCTGTCGGATTTTTCGCGCGACCGTTGTCGCTCGGGCATCAGGGGGCGAGCGGCGAAAATGGACGCGATGGTGCGGGGGGCGCCACGATCGATGTGTCGATTGAAGGGCCACGGGTGCAGGCGCCACAGGCCGCAACAGCGCATGCGCCCACCGTATCCCCCTTGTCACGCTCCGCTGCTGCACCGCGCCTCACGACAAGATCAACTCAGCCCGCCGAAGTCTCGTCCGAGCACAGCGATGGACCCGCGCAGGCGGTCGCGGCCCAGCCAGTTTCGGCGCAGGCCTCTTCTGCGGCGACTGCGGGTGCCGTCGTAAGCGCTGCTTCCGGCACGGATGCAACCACAACGGATAGTGGACGCGCGCGCAGGCCGCGAGAGTACGACGCTTGATCTTGGGTTCGGCTGGGCTCATCCCAGGAAGCGTCGATGCTCAGCGCGCGCTCTTGCCGCCACCGATCACGTGCGACGATCCCGTCGCTGGTGTGTGGCGCGCGCATCGATACGATCCGCGCGCGGAGGACTGGGCGCTGTTCACCTTGACGATCACGCGCGAGAGCGAAGACCGAATCACCGGCACTATTGTGTCGCATATGTGGAGTGGCTCCGCGGGCGATTACTCACCGCCCGTCTGCATGCCGGGAGGCATGGACTATACGGTGCGCATGAATGCGTCGGGGACGGTGAACGGTCAGCGAATAACGTTCGGCGCGCAGACTTACCGTGTGGTGCGCGCGAGCTGTCCGATCCCGTTCTTCGGATACAACGCCGACCATTTCACTGGGACTATCGATGAGACCATTCAAGAGTTTCAAAGCGTGAACAATGACGGCGGTCGCGATATCAACGCGCCGTATGTATTTCGGCGAATCTCGTGCGGACCGCCGCCTGCGGGGATGGGCCCTCTCGCATCCCCGGACGACGCCCGGTGACCCAGCAAACCATTAGCAACCACCGCGAATTAGCGGCGAAATCTGAGCGCTCAAGAATCGCGGTGGCGTGCTAATGTGCGCGCCGAATCGAAATGACGGCGGCTAACTCAGACGAGATGACGAAGCAGGATTGGGCGAACGCCGCGCTATCCGTCTACGTTTCGCGCCTCGCGCAAGGCCGCCGGGTCTGTGTCGTTGGCGCGCCTCGCCACGAGCTCGTCGAGCAGCTTGGCCCCATTTGCGCGAGCGTGCGCGCCGCGCCAGCCGCGCCTGCCGGCAAATACGATCTCGTCATCGTTCCCGACGTGACCCTTCAATCGTTTGTCGACGCCGGCGGTTTCGCGAGCTTGCGTGCAGCGCTTGGAGAGAAGGGGGTTTTCGTAGGCGGCGTCTTTGCCGACGCGACACTCACATACGAAGAGCTCTTCGAACGCACCGCGGCGGTATTCCCTCACGTGCGCATGGCAGGGCAAGCGGCCTTCGCGGGCTATTCCATCGCCGACTTTGGAGTGACGGCAAGTCCGTCCATCGTCTTTGACGGAACGCTCCTCGGCGAAGAGGGCGAGCTGCCCACGCGTTTCTTTGCTGTCGGCTCGTTCGACGAAGTCTCCATCGACGCTTACTCGGTCGTTCAAGTGCCGGCGTCCACACAAATTCAGACGGTGGAAGTTGTAGGGGCTGCGCCCGCGCCCGTCGTAGTGGAGCCGGATATCAACGAGGAAGTCGTGGCGCTTGAAAAAGCGCTTCACGAACAAGCCGCACTTTTGCGTGAGGCGCGCGCCGAGGCCGAGCGTCGCGGAACGCTCGCTCGCGACCTCGTGGAAGAGCTCGCCGAGCTGCGTAAGGCCGGAGGTGACGCGGCGTCGCCGATACTTGCGTCGCGTGAGCCGGACCTGACCGACCGCATAAATATGCTAGAACGCGAGAAACGCTTGGCGTCCACGCGGGCCTTAGAAGCCGAAGCCAAGCGCACCGAGGCGGTATTTCGCGCGGATGAGCTGCGGGCACGCGAGGCGGAGCTTACCGATTCGCTGCGTGCATCACGCGCTCGCGCGTCTGAGCACGAAGAGCTGCACAGCTCGATTCAGGCGCGCTACGCACTGACACAGCAAGACTTGCAGCAGGCACTCGACAAGATTCGCGTGCTCGAGCGCGAGCTTGCCGAAGCGCGCGATCAAGTAGAGCTCGATATCGTGCGCACACACAGTGAGCCTGCTGCGCCCGGCCAGGTGCGCAGTACGTTGGACGAGTTGGCGCGCAGCGTGCGTGAATCCGTCAGTGCATCGCGCGACGAAGACGACGACTAGGCTAACGGACATGCGCGTTCATCATCTGAATTGCGGAACCATGTGTCCGGTTGCTGCGCGCTGGCTTCTGGCCCACCCCGAAGATCCCCAGCCGCACCTCGTCTGTCATTGTCTGCTCGTCGAAACGAGCGTGGGGCTCGTGCTCGTGGACACAGGTTTTGGCACGCGAGATCGCGATCCAGCGACTAGCACGCTGGCGCGGGACTTCTGCGCCATGAGCGGTCCGCGCCTCTCGCCAGAAGAAACGGCGCTCGCGCAGATTCGCGCGCGCGGATTCAGAGCCGAGGACGTGCGGCATATCATTCTTACGCACCTCGATCCCGACCACGCCGGAGGGCTTGTGGATTTTCCAGGCGCGAAGATCCACGTACTACGCGCGGAGCATGACGCCGCCAACAATCCTCGAAGCTTCGGGGAGCGACGGCGCTACCGCAAACAACAGTGGGAGTTCGGCGCGGACTTTCGGCTTTATGAAGCGCAAGGCGAGGCATGGAAAGGCTTCGACGCCGTGCGAAGTCTCGACGGCTTGCCGCCTGAGTTCTTGATGGTGCCCTTGCGCGGTCACACCCGCGGCCATGCCGGCGTGGCCATCGATTGCGGTCACGGATGGCTGCTGCACGCAGGCGATGCGTACTTCTATCACGGCGAAATGGAGCAGCCGCCCCAGTGCACGTCCGGACTTTCGCTCTTTCAACGCGTGATGGCGGTGGATAATGCGCAGCGCGTCTTAAACCAATCGCGGCTTCGCGAGCTGATCAAATCCAGCGGCGATGACGTTCGCGTCTTCTCTGCGCATGACTCGTGTGAGCTCGCCAAGCAACGTGCGCTGTCGCAACCGTAGTTTCCGTCTCTTCGCTTAAGCGCGCTGACCAAGAACGCGATTCACTCGCTTTTGCGCAGACGCGCGCGCGCTTTAGTTCGGAGAGGAATAGCCGGGGCGACCCGTTAGAGCTAGGCTGCGCGTCATGTTGAAATGGGGCGCGGCTTTTCTGTGTTCGAGCGTGTTTTGCGTCTGTCTTGCCGGGTGTGCAGCGGACGAAGTCGAGCCGGTTTTCGACGGTGGCCCGCCGGATGCGACGGCGCGCGACGGAGCGAGTGAGGATGCTCACGATGCAGCAACATCACCCGCGTGCGTGAACGGAATATGGAATCAGAACCTCGTCGCGCCCGAGGTTCTGAACGTGCCCTCCGCGCGCGCGTCGGTGCGATCCACCGCACGTTTACACGCGAGCCTCCTCGATGCAGAGGCGCCCAGCGACTTGGTCGGGATTGCTGCGCGGCTGGCGCAGGAAAATGCGCTCGCGACGGTGCATCTTACCGGGACGCTTGACGCTGCCATGCGCCGCGACCTTGCGCTGCTTGGCGTGACCGTGTTGGAGCGCCTGCGTGCCGGTTTCTACATTGTGCAGCTCGCGCGAGGTGCGAACGTGCAAGCGCTTGCGTCTGCGCGCGGTGTCGCATCGCTTCAGCTCCTGCAAGCAAACGACAAATTGCTTTTCGGCCTGCTTCCGCTGGCTTTGGGCGAGCGCACGCAGGTGGACGTTGTGCGCGTCAATGCTCAACACGAGCTCGTCACAGCTCGCGTGACACTAACGAGGAGTGAAGCGCTGGCGCTCGCGGCGCACTCGGACGTGCTTCGCATCAGTCGCGTCTACATCATGCAACCACTCGTCGACATCCAGCGCATGCAGACGCACGCCGATGAAGTCCAGGGTTTTTCGATCGTAGGCGGGCTCCCGCGTTATTCAGGGCTTACCGGCCGCGGAATCGTCGTCGCTTTAAACGATACTGGCGTCGACGCTGCGCATCCTGATTTTCACGCATGGAGCGAAACCGGTGAGGACTTGGGCACGCGCGTGACCGGTGCAACAACGCCGCCTGATGCAGGGTGGGGCCACGGCACGGTCGTAGCCGGAATGATTGGTGGCAACGGCTGGGCGAGTGATGGCCAGGAATCGCGCGGCACCATCGGTACGCCTTTTCTGTGGCACGGCTTCGCCCCAGAAGTGGATCGCATTGTCAGCTCGCGCTTGAACGAGAATATTCGGCCGCCGTGGATTTCGGCCTTCGTCGATGGACACGCATTCGTATCGAATCACTCGCATACGCAATCGGGCGGTGAATACCCGGCCCCGGTTTCAAGCCGGACATCGTTGCCCCAAGTTACAAAGACTATCGTCCGCTCGACGGCCTATACCTCGACATCGATGAAGTGCGCGTTCTGGCAGCAGAAGGCTCAGGCGCGTCCGATATCGTTTGGACTCTCGACGATGATGGGGCGAGCACTGGCTTTGAGCTGACGGGCCTCTTCGCCGACGCGCCTCGCGTCGATGGCGTCGTGAGCGCACACACCTATGCGTCGCAAGACGATGGCGTTACGTGGACTCCTGCGCAAGGCATTGATGCTACTCAATACGACCGCATGAGCATCACATCGCGCCTCGTGGCGCATGGCTCGCTGCCCGCGACTACGCGACCGCGCCTTTGGGCGGCGCGCTGGAGCAGGCGAGAGGATCTTGTCTTTGACGCGCAACACAACGTGGCGTACCGCGCGGAGCAACAGAACGATGAGTGGCAAACGCACGTCGCAACCTTGACCGATAGCGCGGATTGGAACGGCACTGTTCGCACGCTGCGTTGGGTACCGACTATCTACGACAACGGCGGAGCGACGGGACCATCGCCGGGGGGCGGCTACGGCGCGTCGGGAGGCACGTCCATGGCAGCCCCGGTCGTTACGGGCATCGTCGTCCTGATGATGCAGGCGATGCACGAGATGCATGGCGTCGATTTTACGACTGCACCACCGCTTCCTTCGACGTTCAAGGCGCTACTGATTCAGACCGCAGATGACCGCTCTCGTCCGGGCGACCCGCCCTGGCGCGACGCGCACAATCCGGATCTCGCCGAAGCGATTCGCTACTATCCGGGGCCGGATTTCGTAAGCGGGTACGGCCAGGTCAATGCCGCGAGCGCGATTGCGATGATACGCGCGCACGATCCCGCGAACGCAAATCGCTACATCGAAGAGACCATTGGCGATGGTCAAGTTCACGTCTATCACATCCCCGTCACTGACGACGCGTCGCCATTGAAAGCGACCCTCGCATGGGACGATGTTGCGGGAAGCCCGATGCTGTCAGATTTGGAGCTGCAGCTCGTCAATGATCTCGACATCGTATTGCTCGACCCAGCGCGCCGTGCACACTCGCCGTGGATTTTGAATCCGCTGCCCATCGACCCGACTACATATATGAGCGGCTTCGACCCGATCACGCAGACAGATGTGGTGCCAGCGACGCAATGCGTGGAGCCGCTCTACTGGGCAGGCGGCGACACCGATCAATGCGAAGACCACCGAAACAACGTGGAGCAAGTCTACGTCGAGCACCCAATGGTCGGCATGTGGACTCTCTACGTGCGCGGCTACGACGTGCCCGTCGATTCTCAGCGGTACAGTCTGGTCTTCTCGCAGTCCTGCAGTTCTCCAGCGCTCTAGCGATTAGTGACAGCTGCCTTCGATGGTGCGCAACGTTTCATCGGCCCGGACGGAGCGGATTCGGGGGCGGCGCAGGGTGCGTCTTCACGCTACACTGCGTCGTTCGCGTTGCAGAACGCACGAAGGAGTTGTCTCTTGAAAAAGCTATTCTTGGTTTTCGCAGTTGGACTTTGCGGCTGCTCGAATGATCCCAATGCGGCGGTCGACTCCGGTGTAAGCGATATGCACAGCGCTTCCGACAGCGCAGTTCCGACCGATTCCGCGGTACCCACCGATAGCGGTGCCCACGACGCCGGACAAGATCTCGGCGTGCTCGTGGACGCGGGATTACCGGATCTGGGTTTCGATGCTGGCTCGCCAGATCTCGGTTTCGATTCAGGTGAACCCGACCTCGGCTCGGACGCTGGAGAACCTGTGGATGCCGGACCCTGCGAGTACATCGACCTCACGCCATTCGCTGTGAGCTGTGAAGGCACGCTCACCTTCGGGTTTCAATGGGTCAATGTCGAAGGCACAACGGAAGAGTGTCCGATCTACTACACGCTGAATGGCGAGCGAGCGGACACCGAAGTCGATGCTATCACCGCTGCCGGGTGCGACACCGTATGCATCTATCACGCGACCATCGCGGTGGACTTACTCTACTGCGGCCACCGCTTCGGTTACGAACAATACGAAGCGGCAGAGGGCTGCCCCTCGCAGATCAATGTGGGCGGCGAGTTCTACAACGACTTCGACGAATATTCGGCAACGCACCCGTGCCCGTAACGGCGGCGCGCGATCGTCGAAGTGACTCCTATACGAATCAAGTACTTAGGCCGACATCGTGAAGAAGTGTTGCCCCAAGAATGTTCACCCGGCGTGGCGCGTCTTTATTCACGAGCGCCATGCACTGGGTGTGGCCCAAAAGGAGTTTTCGAAATGAATCGCACTATCGTTCGCATCGGCACGTTGGCGTGCGCGCTTGCTCTCTCGATTTCGGGTGCGTCTGCGCAGGATCGCGCGCAACAGGGGCCGCCGGCAGGTGCGCAAGAGCGTTTTCACGGTCATGGCCGTGGTGGGCCGGGCGGTCATGGCCGTGGTGGGCCGGGCGGTCCTGGTCGTGGTGGGCCAGGCGGTCCTGGCGAGGGCCATCACAATCCCGAGCAGCGCCTTGCGCGTCTGACCGAGCGTTTGCATCTCGATACGAATCAGCAGGCGTTGATTCGCGAAGCATTCGCGCGTGTCATGCAAGAACGCCGCGCGCGGCGTGAAGCTCCTCCCGCAAATCGCCAAGCCCGTCATCAAGCCTTCGAGCAAATGCGGGCGCGCATGACGTCGGAGATCGATGCTGTGCTTACGCCGCAGCAGCGCACTGAGTTTGCACGTATGCAAGCTGAGCACGAGAACCGTCGCCAGCAGCATCAGGGGCGGTGCAATGGCGGCGAGCAACGCGATCCGGTCTGAATCGATTTGCTAGTACGGGCCATCGTTCACGCAGCAATGCAGATCAACGTCACCGCCTCCGTGCCACCCCGATGGCCGGAGGCGTTGGCGTTTGCACTTTGGCTTCGAGCGAGGGCCTTACAATTTTCGTTGCAAGATCGCTGCGCCGCGCGCATGTAGTTTTCCGGGCGCTTTCCGCGCCAGCACATGCGAGGAGCTACAATGATCAAAATCGGCGTTTTAGGTTCGGGTGCCGTTGGACAGACGCTCGCGAACGGTTTCCTCAAGCACGGCTACGAGGTCATGCGCGCATCTCGCGACGCAAAAAAGCTCGAAGAGTGGAAGGCCTCCGCGGGAGCGAAAGCTCAAATAGGCACGTACGCGGACGCTGCAAAATTCGGTGACGTGATCGTGCTCGCTGTAAAAGGCACGGGCGCCGTCGAGACCATTGATGCATGCGGGGTTGATTCGCTCGCTGGTAAGACGATTCTCGATGCGACGAATCCTATCGCCGATGCGCCTCCGTCGAACGGATTGGTCTCGTACTTCACGACGCTCAATGATTCACTGATGGAGCGGCTGCAGAAGCGCGCGCCGAAAGCGAACTTCGTGAAAGCGTTCTCCTCGGTGGGCAACGCGTTGATGGTGAATCCAACGCTCGAGTCCAAACCGACCATGTTCATTTGCGGCAACGACGCCGGCGCAAAGAAGCAAGCGACCGAGATTCTCGATCAGTTCGGCTGGGAGACAGAGGATCTAGGTGTCGTCGAGGCCGCGCGTGCGATCGAGCCGCTGTGTATCTTGTGGTGCATACCGGGCTTTCTGCGTAACGACTGGACTCACGCGTTCAAGGTGCTTAAAGCAAAGTAGCGCGTGCGAAGTTGCGTCAGCGAACGAAACGCACTGCGGCGCCCGGTGGGCGCGCGAAGAACGCGTCGGTAGAGTCGGCGCAGACGACCGCGAGAATTGGGTAGCCGCCGGTGATCGGGTGTTCGGGACCGAGCACGACCGGCTGCCCATCACCGGGGACCTCGATGGCGCCATAGATCATGGGCATCGAGGGGCGCCGATCTACGCTGACGCGCGCGAGGATTGGCCCGTGCAGGCGCGTCCCGACGCGGTCACTCGAGCTCGCGACTATCCACTCAGCTTCCAGCAAAGACGAAAGTGCCGTTGAGTCGAACGCATCCGCATCAGGGCCGTAAACAATGCGGACGCTCGAGACTAGCGCGGGCTCTTCCGTGCGTGCGCTCAGGACAGCCGTAGCCCCCGCGAGGACACAAACCTCGTCGCCCTTTTTCAGCGAGCGCCCTTCATATCCACCAAACTGAGCGCTGAGAAGCGTTGAACGGCTGCCCAGTCGAACCGGCACATCGATACCTCCGCGTACCGCGAAGTAAGATGCGCGCTTGTCGCGCTTGGTTTCGACCGAATAGCGCTGGCCAGCGGCGAGGTATTGCGCCTTAGCATCATCAGTCGCAACGGTGCACTCATTCAGGGCTTCGACAACGAGCTTGCCCAACACTTCGATTGCGGCGGCGAAGGGCGTGTTTCCAACGTTCGCGTTGGCCTGTTCATAGAGACTCCGCACAAGCGCGCCGCCGCGAGCGATACCGCGATGCAGCAAGCTCTCGCGTCCGTGATCCTGGACGGTGCACAGGCCGACACTTTGGACGATTCGCAAGGTCATAGTTCCGGCACAAAGCGGATCTCGTCGCCGGCTTGCAAGAGCGGCCCGAGCTCCGCGTCGAAGAGCGGGGGAGAAATTAATTCCCCGAGCAAATGCCAGCCGCCCGGGCTCGCGAACGGATAGACGCCCGTGTACGTGCCACCGATTGCCACAGATCCCGCAGCCACACGCTCGCGAGGCGTCGAGCGACGGGGCAGCACTAATTGAGAGGGAAGGCCCCGCAGATACGCGAAGCCCGGCATGAATCCGAGAAAGGCTACCTCGTAGAGGGCGCCACAGTGCAGCGCGACGATACCCGCTTCTGTAAGACCTACTTGCTCAGCAACGGCTGCGAGGTCCGGTCCGGTGTAGCGCACGCGTAACGTATGCGTCGTCTTCTGCGCGCGCGGCATTGTCTGCGCTGAGAGAGCGCGCAGAATGTGTTCTTCGCTCACATCCGGTACGCGATTAAAATACACCGCGATATGCTCTTCACTGAGAACGTAATCGACTGCGTGAGGGATGCTTGCGAGTGTGCACTGTAGGTCGCCGCGCAGTTCGGACGGACGGCGGACGAGGAGTGCGCGGTCCCCGAGGCGCTTCATAGCGCGAGCTCATCGCGCACGGCGCGAGCGATTTCAACAGCGCCGGCGGTGTCCGAGTGCACGCAGATGGTATCGACACGTGTGCGGAGATACCTAGCCTGTGCGGCAGCTTGAGATGGGCTTTCGATCAACGCGCCCGCCTCGCTTCGCGGAATAAGAGATCCGTCACTTCGCATTGCACGGTCGGCGAATCCTTCGCGCGCATAGGGAATGGCGAGGTCGCTTGCCGCGCGAGCGAGCTCTCCGTTCGCAGGCCCTACGATGGTGATCTCCCTGCCCAGTGCCTCGCATGCCCCAGCCAGGCATGCGCATGCCAGCTCGAGTGAGCGATTCGCGTCGTGGTAGAGTGCGCCATGCAACTTCGCGTAGAGGACTCTGACGTTGTGCGCCTCGGCGATCGCGCGCAGGCGAGTGCATTGTTCAGCGACGGTTGCTCGTAACGCGTTCGCGTCCATCGCGATTGAGGCGCGCCCGAAGTTGGCGCGGTCAGGATAGGAAGGATGCGCTCCGACGCGCGTGCCGTGTTTGGCGCAGCGGAAAACTGCGCGTGCCATTGACGCTTGGTCGCCCACGTGTCCCCCACACGCGATGTTCGCAAGAGCCGCCAGCGAGAAAAGTTCTTCGGGCTCGACCGGCGATTCACCTGCGTCTACGTTGAGGAAGCAGCGCGTCATCTTCTAGTGCGGGCAAGTTACCACGGCCATTGGCTTGGTCAGCCACCCGCGTCCAACTGGCCACCAAACTATCCACCTCTCGCACAGGAACGCGCGCAAAGCGTTACGCTTTTCGGTGGTCCGTTTCTTGTAGGAGGGAGGGCGAGCTGACCCAAGGAGCCGCAATGACTCTCTCTCGCAAATCGATGGTCGTATTGTTCGCGTGCATCTCGGCCGTCGCGGGAGCGGGCTGTGTGGCGGCCACCGGTCGCGGTCTTGCAGACACGGACAAGGCCTCCGGTCCCGGCACCTCCTTCCAGCAAGGCAAAGCCGATGGACAGTTTGAAATTCGCGACGAGGGACCTCTGCCGATGGGGCAGACTCAGCGCGTTGACGTGACCAGCGTCGTGCACGCGTATCGCGTTCAATCCTTTGGCGACACCTCGCTCGCATTCGACTTGCGCGGCGGCAGTGCTGTGGATGCTTACATCGCTGTCGAGGGTCCGCTCGACGGAAACGGGGACTCCGTGGGTCCAGGCGAGGGACACGTCATCGCACAGAACGACGACTTCGCAGGCACACTCGACTCGCACCTCGACATCACGCTTGAAGAGCCTGGCGTGTACCGCGTGATCGCGGGCACCTACGAAACGCTTCGCCTGCTTGAGCGTGCACGTCCGTCGGAGCTCACCCTCGAGGCGACTTGCAACGCTAACTGCACGCGACCAGAAATTTCATTGCAGCAACTCCTTACGGAGCTGCGAGAGAACGGTCAACTCGAGCCCTTTGTCGCGATGGCGCGGCAGCAGATTGCAACGCTCATCCCCGGGGCGACGGAACGAGCTGCTCTTAACACGACGCTCGATGGAGTACTTGCGTCGCAGAATTTCGAAGGGCTGGAGCGCTTCCCGATGCTGCCCTTGCGTCAGTTCGATGCGTTCCGTCTGGCGCTGAGCGGTTTCAACTCGGCAGCGCCAGCGCCCGATCGCGTCGTGAACGGAGAGCTTTCTGAGCTGCTCGGCACATGCGCGAGCCCGGATCGCGCAAATCCTCCCGCCGTGAACGCAGCTTTGTCGTCGGTCGGAAACGGTCACTTTCCGGACCTTACGTTAAGCGCGTGTCAGGCCGCACATAGCGCGACGCTCGCCCAGATCCTTACGTCATTGTCGGTCGGCAACGGTTCGAGTGTCACCTACCAAGGACAAGAGATCACTTCGCCTGGCGCTTTGCTGCGCGCGCTGATGCAGAATGGTCACGCCGTTGAAGTGCGCAACGAGCGGTCGTACGCGAACTTTCTCTCGATGACTTACGGTGAGCTCAACGTGCGTTGGCCGGGATGGCTCGACACTGGCGTTCGGTTGGACAGCGGCGAAAGTCTTGTGGTGCCCATGGGACATAGCCAAGAAACGTGGCACATCAGCGGCCCGGATCTGGAGGCGCGTGTCATGTTCTACCTCGGCACTTCAGGCGCGGCGTTCTTCCCGCAAACGAGCGTGCGCCCCGCATGGACGGGCCTTGCAGCGAAGGACATCACCTCGAACGAGGGCTCGGGCGTCGACGAGCATGCAATCGCAGTGGCCGATGCAGCCGCGGCTTACCTGCGTCGCAGCCGTATTGAGCGCTCGACCGTCGCTCAGGGAATGCCCGCCGATGGCTACGGCTATGTTGGCGTGTGCAACGATTCGGTAGCCGCCATCGAATACCTCGTCGAAGGCACCATCACGGCTTACCCGCTCGTTCGCGCAGCCGCTCTCGATTCAGCGCCTTACCTGAACGACGGTCTCGACGATGTTCTTCGCATCTTGCCGAACGACGCCGACGTTGCCGTCCCGACCTCGGATGCGCTCACGCGTATCTTGGCGATGACGCCGCATCCTCTCGACTCGGATCTGATTGTCGACGGAACGCTTCGCGCTCAGCTCGTACGCGCGCGAAACATGCTCAACGACGGTGCGCGATAAGCCAGTCGAGCACGTCGCCCATCATGGTGCTGTTGAAGATGGGGATGTGGCTCGCGCCGTTCATCCGATTTAGCTGCACATCGAAGCCTGGAGTGCATCCTTCGAAGTGGAAAACTTCGGTTTCTGCGCCAGCGACGGACGGGACGATGTCGATCGCCGCGCCCGACGAAACTAGCCCGGGGTCGCAGCTCGCGTAGCCGGCCCATCGCGCGACTGCCGCTTCCGCTCCAGGGAAACCACCCGGCACGCCTGCGTATCCAATCGTTTCATCAGACGTGCCGTGCAGGTGCATCACGGACACGGGCGCGGTTGGAACGCAGTCGCTTGCGTTGCTGTAGTCCGAACCGGCCAGCACAAAGATCGCAGCGACTTCGCCTGACATCTCGCACGCGATTCGATACGACATGAAGCCGCCGTTGGAGTGACCCATGAAGTACACGCGGGCAGGATCGATTTCGAAGCGCTCCATCGCTTGGTGAACGAGGTCGCGCAAGTAGCCGACGTCATCGACGTTCGTCGCGCCGAAGTCGCAACATGCCGGTGTCGCGTTCCAGAACTGCTTGCCACTGCTATCGACGGTGCCATCGGGCACAAGGACGTACGCGCCGCGGGCCGCAGCTGCGCGCGAGACTCCCAGATAGACGTCTTGCGACGCGCCGCTTGCGCCGTAGCCGTGCAGCAGAACAATCAGCGGCGCAGGTCCGCTCGTCACCGGGGGAGCGATGATACGGGTAGGTCGCTCCGTCGTTCCGAGAAGCGTGGATCGTTGTCCTCCGTCGCTGCGTCCGGCGTCACGGTCGACGCCTAAGTCCGGGATTGCTGCGTCCGCACGCGCTCCTAAATCTGAACCCGCGCCGCCATCGACGCTCGAGTCGGCTGCGTCCGAGCAGGCGGTAACAATTGCGAGCAGTATGAAGAGCGATTTTGGGCGCATGGTCGCATTCTAACGCACCCCGGCGCAGCCCGCTCGTGTAGGTGCGCGCACGACGTATGCACGGAGACTTCGTATGGATGTTGCTGGAGGAGGGTGGTTCAACGTACCTTTTAGGGGTGAATTTGCGTAACGCCCTGGTTCCCGTCGTTAGTGTCTTGGCTGTCTTTTGTTGTCTGTCCGCGGACGCG
This sequence comes from Sandaracinaceae bacterium, assembly GCA_016712745.1. Classification (GTDB taxonomy): domain Bacteria; phylum Myxococcota_A; class Polyangia; order Polyangiales; family JADJQN01; genus JADJQN01. Next base: position 833,523 of record JADJQN010000001.1, on the reverse strand, counting down.
TACGCGCAGACTATTGTGCGGCCATCGTTCTATCTCGTGGCCGACAACTCGACGTCGATGACAGCGTCGACGGGGAGCGGAACGAACTCGTGTGGCTATACACGCAGACGCATCAACGACCTGGCGTGCACAGTACGCAATATCGCCGATGGCGTGGGCGACGCTACGTTCGGAATGCAGATCTTCAACATTGGATGTCGAGCATCGCCGACGCCGCACTACTTTGGCGGCACGGCGTGCGGCTCGGTCTCATGTGCAAGTGCGCCCGGCACCTTGACGCATGGAAGTTTTCCCGCGTTGCCGTATTCGTTCTACGGATGTGCCGACACGTCCACGATTGCCGTGCCTCTCGATGAGTCTCAACGCATGCTCATGCGCGCGTGGGGTGACGGCGTGTGGGGAAGCTGCACCGCGACGCCCGCATTGGGATCCCTAGGCGGTCCCGAGCTCGCAACGACAGCGAGCGATACGGGCGGTGCGGTTCGCAACAACACGCCTCTCGGCGGCAACATGCGGTCGGCCTACGCGTATCTTGCGAATCAGATTCCTGGCTCGCCCAGCCCGTTTGTCAATTTCAACGGCACGGGCGCACCTGATCCGTTCCTTTCGTGCCGCCCGATGAACGTCATCATGCTGACCGACGGCGAAGAGAACTGCTCCGGCGCGAACGCCGCGCCTGCAAACGCCGCGAACGTGGGCTGCATGCAGGTCGATTTGAACGGAAATGGCACGTGGGACGATCCGATCGCAGCCACTGATCCAAATCCTCTTTTGCGAGGGCGCTTCGAGCGCAACATCGACTCGAACAACGATGGCGATTGCTACGACATGGGCGAGCAACGCGCTTTTCGAACGCGCACCTATTCAATCGGTTTCGGTACCGGCTGTCGCGCTTCGCACATCGAAGCGACGGCTCAGTACGGCGGCACACCGCTTCATGACGTGAGCTGTTCGAGCACCGACAGCTACGGATACTACGCGACGAACGAGGAAGAGATTGCGCAAGCGATCAACGACATCATCGCAGCAAGCGCACTCAATGAAGTCTGCAACATGCTCGACGACGACTGCGACGGCGTGGTCGACAACGGCTATGCGCTCGGTGTGGCCTGCAGCGCCGGCGTTGGTGCGTGCCTGCGGCCAGGCGTCACGGAATGCGACCCATCCGGTTTGACGACGCGTTGCAACGCGGTGGCAGCAGCTGGCACGGCGGAGAATACCGTGGCCGCGTGCACGAACGGGCTCGACGATGACTGCGACGGCTTCACGGATTGCAGTGATCCGGACTGCGCCGCGGTGCCTGCGTGCGGGGGAAGTTGCGACACGATGCCGGAGACCTGCAACGGCATCGACGACAACTGCAACGGCCTCGTTGACGAGGGCGGCATCACGCGACCGTGCGGCATGGACGAGGGCGCATGCATGCCAGGAGTCGAAGCCTGCGAAACGCAAGTGTTCCCCGGTTCGGGCAGCGCGATTTGGTCCGTGTGCACCGGAACAGGACCCACTCCCGAGCGCTGCGATTGCATCGACAACGATTGCGACGGGGAAATCGATGATCCGGATCCCGGAGCACTTTGCCCCGGCGGTCAGGCCTGCATTTTGTGCGGCTGCTCGTCGATGTGCGTGCGCAGCGAATTCGGCATCCAGTGCCCCGGCGGCAGCGTGCTCTTCTTTGACGATACCGACACTTGCTACTGTGTACCGAATCGTTGCGAGGGCGTGAGCTGCGCAACCGGCCAAGCTTGTCGCTCGGGTGTGTGCGAGCCCGTTTGCGCTGGCGTTACATGCGATGCCGGCGAGTCCTGCCGCAGTGGCGTGTGCGCGCCCGACCCGTGCGCCTCTGTCACGTGTGCGCCAGGTACGGTTTGCGACAGTGCGACCAATTTGTGCGTTCCCAACATGTGCACGGCCGACGCGTGCGTTGCCGGCCAAGTGTGCGAGCCAACGACAGGTGACTGCATCGCCGATCCCTGCGTGTTCGTGGAATGCCCGAGCGGGACCATGTGCACGGGCGGCGAGTGTGTAACGGCGGCTCCACTTCCGGACGGCGGAATGGCACGCACCGATGGCGGCGGCGACGCGGACGTTATACCTGGCGGAAATCATAGAGTGCTCGCGTCGGGCGGCGGTGGTTGTTCGACGACGGGTGCCGGGACCGGTGATGCAGGCAGTCTCGCTAGCTTTGCGGCGTTGCTATTGCTCTCGGTCTTTCTCCTACGCCGGAGGTTTCTTCGGCGTAGCGCGGGCACACTCGCCGCTCTGAGCGTTGCGCTCCTTGCCTCGGGTTGCGACGTCGATCCGTTCTGCGTCGATTGCGAAGATGCGAGCATGTCGATGGACGGCGGAAACATTCCCGACTACGGCACCCGTGACGCGCCGGCGCGCGACACGCAGTTGCCCGATTCGTGCACCATCGGTGGAACGGAAGTCTGCAACGGCTTCGATGACAACTGCGACGGCAATATCGACGAAGGATTCGATTTTCAGAACGATCCCAATAACTGCAGCGGATGCGGGATCCCGTGTGCACCGCAGCACGCGTTCGGTGTGTGTGCGCTAGGTGCGTGTGGATTTACAACGTGCGAGAGCGGATTCCTCGATCTCAATGGCGAGCAGGACGATGGCTGCGAGTATGGGTGCGTTCCCAGCGGCGAAGAAATTTGCGACGGCATTGACAACGACTGCGACGGTATCCGCGATGATGGCGTGATCGTGCCGTCGGGGTTTTCGTGCTTGAGCATTGGGGCATGTGCGGGCGCAACGCCCACGTGCTCGATGTCGAATGAAGGCTTTACATGCAACTACAACACCACGCTCGTCGAGCTCAATCCGGCGACCCATCAACCGGTCACCGTCGAGTCGCGCTGCGATGGCTACGACAACAACTGCGACGGCGATGTCGACGAGTCGTTCACGATGTTGAACGCTGCTTGTGACAACGGCGGCGTGGGCGCGTGTCGAATGACCGGCGTGCATCTTTGCACGGCGGATCACATGTCAACGGCGTGCAACGCGCCTGCTCTTGGCGCTGGCACGGCGGAGCTCTGCAATGGCATTGACGATGACTGCGACGGATTGACGGACGAGACTGCGTCCGCGCCCGGTACCGAGCCTTCCTACGTGACGAGCGCATGGATTCGCTACGCGACCAACAAGTGGATCATGCAATACGAAGCGTCACGGCCCGCGGCGACATCGACTTCGCAAGGCATGGCCGGCAATCGTGCATGCAGCGTGGCCGGCGTGCTGCCGTGGACCAACGTAACTTACGCGCAGGCGCAAGCAGCCTGCACGGCAGCGGGCGCGACGCTCTGCAACGAAAACTCCGAGTGGGAAACGGCGTGTCAGGGAACGATGAGTTGCACCTGGGCGTTTAGCTCGGCGTGCTCCACGTACTCGACGTCCGCCTGCAACGGTGCCGAGTATGCGACGACCGACGCGCTCTTGCCGACCGGATCACTCACGGGATGTGGTGCAGTGGTTGCGGGCGGAACGGTCTACGACATGAGCGGCAACGCCAAGGAGATCACCATCGCGCGAAGCGGTGGCGGCATCCCGCTTCGCGGCGGATCGTTCACGAACGACGGCTGGGGTCTTGAGTGCGACTTCGACTGGACCGTTGTTTCGTCGACATACGCATTCCCTACAACGGGCTTCCGATGCTGCTACAGCGGCACGACGCCCCCATAGGTCCGATTCAGAGTTCGCGTCCGAATCCGGATCCGTGTCCGAACCCGACTTCCGAAGCCGAGTCCGAAGCCGTGCCCCTCGCGCGAACTCGCTACGTCCCCTATACTCCGCAAACGCGTGGCGCTCTTTTCGACTAGTAATATGTCTCCGGGTGACAAAGGTTATGTCTGGACCTTTCGCCTTGCGATCCCGGCGCACCGGGCCGGTGATATCGCACCGTTGGCGCAGATACTCGAACGCAATCGCGCTCTTGATGCCGCGCGCGAAAAGACAGCCCATTGGTTCTTGGAACGCCTGCACCTTGGGGCGCACGACGTAGCCAGCGCCGCACGTGACCCGTTTAGCATTGACGAGATTCGCGCCGAGCTAAGGCGCTTTCACAGCGTGAGTGGCGGCACCCGGGTGACGTTTGGCGGCATACCGAAACCGGAGGAAACGCCAGGTTTTCGCCGTACGCCCGCACCTCCGCCTCCCGCCGTCGACAACGCCTGGGTGCTCGTCGTTCTCATCGTCGGTATTGGCGCGGACCGGGAACATTTGAGCGAGGTGTCCGACGCTGAGGCCGCACTGACGCGCGTCCGCACCAACGAGCCGCCGCTGGCTGTGAAGTACGTCGCGTTCGAAGTGCTTCAGCCGAAGCAGGATCAGTACTTCACCAATGCGCACATCCAGAAGTTCTTCGCCAAAGATTGATCGAGCTGCGCCGCACGCGCTCTTAGAAATTGATCTTGCGCATCACGAATCGCGGCAGACTGCGGATGACCAGCATGACCAACGCCCACATGCGCGGCGTATAGATCAATGCTTTCTTCCTATCCATCGCACGGATCACGTCACGCGCTACTTGAGCGGGTTCCCCCGCAAAGGGCGGCGGCTTCAATCCGGCGGTCATACCGGTTTTGACGAAGCCAGGCTTCACGCAGAGCACCGAGAGCCCAGCTGCGTTGAACCTGTGGTCGAGCGCCTCGAGGTAGACAGCAAGTCCGCCTTTGCTCGAACCGTAGATTGCCACCGGCTTGCGACCGCGGTCGCCCGCGACGGATGAGAATACAGCGAGTCTTCCGCCGCCCCTGGAAAGCAGCCGTTTGCGCACGTGCTCGCAAAACACAACGGTGTTCGCGAAGTTCACAGTTACCAAGCGACGCGTGAGCTCGACGTCGGCCTCGAGCGCATCTTGCGACGCGAACATCGCGGCTGTCACAACGACTGAGTCGAAGTTCGAAAGCGTCTTGTCCGCTGTGTCGAGCGCGAGCGCGAAACCATCCGGATGCTCCAGATCGCAAACGGCGAAGCCGACGTTCTCTTGGCGCGGATGGCGCGCTTTCAAATCTGCTGCGCTGCGTGCGAGGTCGGCCTCGTCGAGGCCCATCAAGAAGACAGAGTCTCCGCGTTCAGCCAGTTGCTGCGCAATCGCGCGTCCGATTCCAGTGGTACCGCCGAGCACGACCGCTTTCATTCTTTGTCTCCTAAGATTCGAACCGACTGAGCGCTGCGCAGGCGACGCTTGGGATCCCACTTCGCACGCGCCGCTAGAAATTTGTCCAAGCGGGGCTCCATCGCACGAAAATGGTCGGCCCGAGTGAAGCGATCCTTGGTGAGATAGATACGCCCGCCCGCCGCGATGACAAACTCATTCAAGCTATCGACGATGCGCTGAATCGACGGCGAGATCGCCATGTCGATAGCAATCGACGTGCCTTCGAGCGGAAAGGAGAGGAGACCTTTGCCTTCAGGTCCGCAGTCCTTAATTACGCACAGGGGAGAAGCGCCGCCCAGTTTGGTGAGTCGATCCATGAATTCGAGGACCGCCTTCGGACCGGCGGCACGTGGCAGAACGCACTGGTACTGCGTAAACCCGCGGGTCCCGTAGCCGCGGTTCCATTCCAAAATCACGTCGAGCGGATAGAAGAATCCGTCAGGATGGATGACGCCCTTTGCCGTCTTGCTCGCGTGCTTGTAGTAGACGAGACGATTGAACATCTGCCCTGTGAAATTGTTGAGCGCCCAGTTCGGCAGATTGAACGGGAAGGTGAGTGGCTTCTTTTCGGGCGGGGGCTCGCTCGGAGCTTCGTCTTTGCTCGCCCATCGCCCTGCGAACAATATGCCGCGGCCCATCGAGCGACCTCGGTTCAAGCAATCGATCCAACCACTGGTCATGGGAAAGGCGCGTGCGCCGCGCTCAAGGCTGGCCAAATACTCTTGAATGTTTGGGACGCGCTCGCTCTCCTGCCAGATCCATGGCGACGAGATTCGATGCATCGCAACTTCCACCTCGAGGATGTGCCCGAGCAAGCCCATCCCTCCGATCGTCGCGTAGAAGAGATCGGGATATTGTTCGGCGCTGCATTCGACGATGTTGTTGTCCGCCAGACAAATGCGCAGAGCGCGCACGTGTTCGCCAAAACACCCCGCGACGTGATGATTCTTGCCGTGCACATCGCTTGCGACCATGCCGCCGAGCGTTACGAACTTGGTGCCTGGCGTGACTGGGGTAAACCAGCCCTGAGGCATGAAGACGCGATTCAAGTCGAGGAGACTGATGCCTGCTTCCGCGCGATAGACGCCAGTCTCTCCGTTGAATGCGAGGATGCGATTGGCGAGGCGCGTTCCGGCAACGCGGTCCGATGCGATAGCTGGAAGCGACGAGTCGCCGTACGAGCGTCCGAGGCCCCGCGATAGAACCGCACCGCGTGTGATGGTCTCCAAGTGCTCACCGATGACTTCTGTCCCGGGAGCAGGCAAGCGGCCCCACCCAGTCAGCATCGGCTGAGCGCGCAACGTCATTCGCTAGCTCTTGCTTTGGGCGATCAGAGCATTGGCTTCTGCGGGATGCTGCTTGCACTCAAGAAGTGCGCTTAGCATCAACGGAACAACGATTGTCGCGTCCGACTCGATGACGAACATGGGCGTCTCTTCAGTGAGCTTGTCCCAAGTAATCTTCTCGTTCGGCGTTGCGCCCGAATAGGAGCCGTACGACGTAGTTGAATCGGAGATTTGGCAGAAGTACGCCCACGGCTTGACCGGCTCGGCGAGGTCATACTTGATCGAGGGCACGACACAGATTGGAAAGTCGCCCGCGATGCCGCCGCCGATTTGAAAAAAGCCCACGCCTTTGCCAGCGGAAAGCTCCCGATACTGGTCGTAGAACGCGCCCATGTACTCGATGCCGGACTTCGCGATGCTCGCGCTGCACTCGCCAAGCTTTACATGGGAGGCGAAGATGTTGCCGAAGGTTGAGTCTTCGTAGCCAGGAACCACGATGGGCAACTTGGCCTTCGCAGCAGCAAGCAACCAGCACTGTTCGGGGTCGCCCTCGTGCTTGTCGCTGCCGATCTTCTGAATGAGGTCGTAAAAGTATTCGTGCCAGAAAAAGCGATTGTTTTTCTCTGTGGCGGCCTTCCACATGGGAACGATGTGACTCTCGACGGCGCGGAATGCTTCGTCTTCGGGAATGCTCGTATCGGTGACACGACGCATCCGTTGATCGAGGATTTTCGTGTCGTCGTTCTTCGTGAAATAACGGTAGTCGGGAAAGTCTTTGTAGCTGTGATGCGCCACAAGGCGAAACAGCGACTCTTCGAGGTTCGCGCCAGTTACAGACAAACCATGTATGAGCCCGGCGCGAATCGCGGGGGCAAGGGTGATGCCCAGCTGCGCAGATGACATCGCGCCAGCTACCGACCAGAACATCTTGCCGCCGCCTTGCACGTGCTCCCAGTAGGATAAGAGGGCGTCTCGCGTCGCACGCGAGTTGAAATTCTTATAGTTCGAAAGAACGAATTGAAGGATCGGAAGGTTCGTGGCTGTCATGGCTACCTGTGAAAAGTACCGCGCAAACGGGCGCTGCGCTTCGGAACGTAGCACGCCCCGTAGTAACGACGAGACACGCCCCAAGTTGCACGCGCAAAAATACGCCCCGTCACCGGTTGGGTGCTGGGTCGCCTACAAAATAGGCATAATTGCGAAGGTGGCTACGAGCCAAGTTTCGCCGTAGGATTCGCACGAATTCGATCAGGGGTGTGTTGATGATCTCGATTTTGCGTGCGGCGCGTGGGGCGTGGTTCGGGCTTTCTTTGGCAGCGTTGTGCGGATGTTCTGCCGCGCCGCCTCTCAACGTTCTCGGAGCGGATGCGGGCTTTCGGGACTTCGGCACGGGCGACATGTTCGCTGGGCCCTCGGACGCCGGCCTAGCTGATGCGCGCGTCGATGCGCCATTGGATTTGGGGCCGCGCGACGCAGGATCTTTGGACGCAGGGATGGTCGACGCGGGGCTCGACAGTGGTGCACGAGACGCCGGCCGAGACGGCGGGATCATCGGGCGCGACGCGGGGGGCGCGCCAGACTTGGGGCTTGCGCCACGCGATATGGGCGAGCCAATCGGAGTCGATGCGGGCTTCGACTCTGGCCTCGGCCGCCACGGCATGACCTTCGGCTTTACGGATGACGTGACGCGACCGCCGGGCACCGCAATCATGGAGTGTAGTGGAAGTCCTGCCACCGTTGACACGATGCGCGCTCCGGGGTGTGACCCCTACGTCGGCGACACCTTCTGCTCCGAAGCGCATCCCATACTTTGCATTCTCGTCGATGGCGCAGAAGCACCAGAGCCAGGCGATTTTGTTTACGGCGGTTATCGAGGCTGGGTTCGCGGGTCGCTCGCTTCAAGCTCCCCCCAGGTGGGTTCGACGCTTACTTCACGCGACGCTGCCGACGCGATTTGCGCTGGCGAATTCGGCCCGGGTTTCCGGATGGCGTCGTTCCACGATGGCGGCGGGTGGGGCATGGTCGGCAACGACTTCGCAGTCGTTGCGGGCGACCGCCAATGGGTCGTGATTGGCGATCAGCCAGCGAATTGCTGGAACTGATCTCTCTCAAAGGATTCGAACAACGGCCTGTCCGGTGAGCAAGCTGATGCCAAGGTATTCGTAGCGCCATTGGTAGGCTATGCAGGCCTCGTGGAAGGCCTTCCACTCATGCTCCCGCCAGTTCGTGTGGCCTAGGTACTCATCAAAGATGATTACGCAGCCCGATCCAATCCGTGGCGCGAGATGCTCCAGTGCCGTTCTCGCACTCGAGTAGAGATCGCTGTCGACGTGGAGGAAGCGCACTGGGCCCGCGTGCGTCGCAAGGAAGCGCGGAAGGCTTTCGCTAAAGAGCCCGACATGCAGCTCGACGTTGGGCGGCAAGTCGGGCAGCTCTCCTGAGGTCGAGAACGCGCCGGGGCGCCGCGTCACCCACGTTTCGGGAAGCCCCTCGAAACTGTCAAATCCGTGCAGCACCGGGAGTCTCGCGGCGAGTACACGCGTGCTAATGCCGTGTCGCACGCCGAGCTCAATCGCCAATCCGCGTTCGGCGAGCGCCCCGAGCCCGAAGAGCAGCGTCTCGCGTTTGCTAGCGAAAGCGCGAACGTTCGCCGACAATGCGTACCGTATGGCATCGGCTGCGTCTGGCGGGATCACTTGCGGAGCGTCGTTCAGGACGCGCTCGCACTCCTGCGGATTGCGCCCGCGGCCAAGCGCGAACGCGAGGTGCGTGCGCGCGAGTGACGAGCTGGGGTCGAGCTCCACAGCGCGACGCACTGACGGCAGCGATGCGTCGATGTCCGTGTCGTCGAACAAAGTGCGATGCAGCTCGAGGTGACCCGATGCATTGTCGGGCGCGCGGCGAACGGCTTCGCGCGCGTGCTCTTGCGCCGTCAGCCTCTCGCCCATGTCCAGGCATAAGCGCGCGAGTACCAGCCGTACGCCGTTGGCGTTAGCGTCGAGCGCGAGCGCCCTCTCAAGCTCGGTGCGGGCCTCGGAAAGGTAGCCGATGGCAATGAGCCCGATTCCGACGTCGCGCGCCGCGCGTGCATTTGCTTCCGCAACGTGCGTTGCTGCTGCAAAGGATCGACGCGCCTCTTGCGCCAGACCGAGCGAGACGCACGCGGTTCCGAGGTTCATCCAGGCGTCGACGTTGTCTTTGGCGGCGGCGACCTCCTCGCGATAAAGTGCGCATGCATCCTCATAGCGTCCGTGTCGGTGATGACGCAGCGCAAGCACCATCCGTTCGGTCTTAGGGGCGAAGGCCGCGTAGAGCGTTGGCCGCTTCTTTGCGCCGCCTGCGTGGGTTCGTCGCGCCATAGCGGCGAGGATACGCTAAAGTCTGGTCCATAAACGTGGACGACGTCGTTGGACTCGCTCTGCTCTTGAACGTCTCGATCGAGACCTTGGCGGCGCTCGCGAAGCGTGGATATTGGCACCGGCGTTGCGTTGTTCGCGATTGTGGACAGTGCATGGTGCGGAAGCGGACTAGTTGCAAAGCATAGCTTTACCCAGGTGCACACGCCCGAGCGTACGTGGCAAGCTCCGACGGTCTTTGTCTTTGGCAAGAAGCCGCTCTGACCTGATGCGGCGGAGAAGAATGCGACCATGACTTCAAGCAGGATTGCTAAACACGCCACTCTCGGGGCCGCAGTGCTACTCGTGTCGATGTGCGCGCTCGGGGCGCCAAGCTTTGCGCAAGAGGCGGCCGCTGCGCAGGTCGTGCTTCGCTTTGCCACGCTCGCGCCGAATGGATCAGCTGGCTCGCGCGTTTTCGACGCGTGGAACCGCGAGATTCGGCGCCGCACTGGTGGGGCTTTGGCAGTGCGTCTCTACGCGGGCGGTGTGCAAGGTGATGAAGCTGAGGTGATTCGCAAAATTCGAAGTGGGCGCCTCGACGGCACCACCGTCACTGCGACCGGACTCGCGCAGATCCATCGGCCGGCCGTGGTCTTTCAGATCCCGGGCATGCTACGTACGTACGAGCAAATGGATCGGGCGCGCGCAGCGCTCGCGCCCGAGATCACCGCGGGCGTGGAGGCTTCCGGTTTCAAGTTGCTTGGTTGGGCTGACCTTGGGCAAACACGCGTTTTCTCCACGCGCCAAGTACGCAACCCGGGTGATCTTGCGAGCTGTCACGTGTGGCAGCGCGCCGACGACATCATCATGCCGGGCGCCATGCAGGCGATGCGCACAACAGCCGTGTCGTTGCAGGTGCCCGAAGTGCTCAGCGCGCTCTCGACCGGCCGCATCGATACGGTCTTCGCGCCGCCGATTGCGGTCGTCGCTTTGCAGTGGACTCCACGTTTTCGTTACATGACCGATTTGCCGATGTCGATCGTCGTAGGCGCAATGGTACTCAGCAAACCCCGCTTTGACGCACTCACGCCGGAGCAACAAGCGGTGGTCACCGAAACGTCCACGCAATTCAACGCGCTCGCGCGCCGCAACCTGCGCGCTGCCGATGAGCAGGCGCTTGCGGCGATACTGTCGCACGGCGTTCAGGCAGTCCCGGTCAGCGACGCTGACCGCGCGCAGTGGATAGCGCTTGGCGCGCGTATCCGTCAGCGTGTCGCGGGCCAGGTTGCGGACCAAGCAACCATCGACCGCGTCGCGGCGTTCGCGAACTGAGCCGCGGCCATATTTCAGTGTCGTGACGGCCGAGGGGCTACGTTTCGGCGACCGATTCTTTTGCTGAACACGACGCCGCCATTTCCGAACGCGCGAAGCATAGGCAAGGACGGCTGGGAGATCCCAAGGCGTCGGTCGATGTACGGGACGACCTCGACGTCACCGCCCGCGACGCCGGTGCTCGTGCTGCGCACCCCGAGACCGCCCGTTACTCTTCCGAGCGATTTGCCTTGCGCCCTGCACACGGCGGTGTCGTGAGCATCGAGCGCGTCGAGGCGAGCACGCAACGCTTCAGCATCGGCCGTACCCAGGCGTGCCAGTGTTTGACGCGCTTCTTGTCGCGCAAGCATTCGCGGTGTCGCGGTCTCCGCGAAGCGGCTCGTGTCCGAACAGCCCACATCCGTAGTGTGCTCTTGTTCCTCGAAACTGAGCCAAGCGGCGATCAGCAATCGCTCGGCTTGCCGCTTGAGCGATGGAGGCGTTTGTGGGTCACGCACAACGCTGCGCAACAAGTGCGCTGTGTCTGCCCACTTCGATGCCCGCAAGAGATCACCGGCTTCAGCGAGTCGCGGGTCCTCGGGCTCTTCAGTCGTTGGTGTCAACGCGTGGCCCGAAGCGGCACTTCCCATCGGCGCGTCGTCATCGCATGCAAGCAACAGCGCTGTCGCCGCACAAAGGACACAGAGGCTTCGAAAGCGTCTCATGAAGGCGACACTCTAGCGTTGAATGAGCTTCTCGGCCTGCGTCAGCTGAGGAACTCGAAGTCAGTAGTTAGCTGCACAATCGGAAGTGAGGGTAGGTTGGCTAAGTTTTCCGCGCTCCGAACCGCGAAACCGGACAGTACGTAGCGGGTCTGCCACTTCCCTGCGATGCGTTGATCGAGCTCCTCGATGAGCCGAAGTGTGGGTGGAAGCGAGTCGAGGATCGCGCAAGATAAACCTACAAAGCGCGGCTTACGGGCGACGACGACCGCAGCGATTTCATCCAAAGGTAGGGTAGGAACTATCGCTTCGACGGCGAATCCGCGCTCCGACAATACGCGAGCAGCAAAGCGGGGGCCCAGGGTGTGCGTGTTGTCTACGCCTTGGACGATGAGCAGATCAAGCGGGTCGGCTGCTCGCTTCCGCGGAGGGAGAATCGCAAATGCACGCTCGCACCACAGCGTAAACCTGTGCTCGTCGACCACCGTCAACGATCCGTTCTGCCACGCGCACCCAACCTGATAGAGGGCAGGCTGCAGCATGCCGACGAGGAAAGACTCGATGGCGAGGCCGGTTTTTTGCGCCTCCGCGAACAGCTGTTCGCACGCGGCGTCGTCGCCGCTGGCAGCGCGCTCGACGACCCGTCGCAACAGCGCTCGCACCGATTCCGTCTCCGCATGCACTTCCTCACCCCGCTCAAGGCGTGCGTCACAGGAAGCGCACATGCCATGGCTTACGGATGCGTCAGCATACGGCGCCATCTCACCAAGGAACTTCTGGCAGTACATGCACCAGCGAATCATCGTGCGCGCAGTTTGGCACGTCGTGGCTCAATGCGCTCCCAGGACGCTGCGTAATCGTTGCAGTCGCACGCCGCTGACAAGCATGCGCCCTCCATAGGCACGACCAGGCGCAGCCCACCCACCAAAAACAAAACCGCCGAGAAACTTTCGTCTCTCGGCGGCGTTGATGTTGCTTAGCGTAGGGGCAGGGCTGGATCAGAAGTCCATGCCGCCCGGTGCGCCGTGGCTGTGTCCGCCGCCGCCTGCGGGCTTCTCTTCCTTCGGGAGCTCTGCGATGAGCGCTTCCGTCGTAAGCATGAGGCCAGCAACCGAAGCTGCGTTCTGAAGAGCGGTGCGAACGACCTTGGTCGGGTCGATGACGCCGGCCTTGATCAAGTCTTCGTAGGTGTCGGAAGCGGCGTTGTAGCCCCAGCCTTCTTTGGCCTGACGAACCTTGTCGATGACGATGGAACCTTCCATGCCCGCGTTTGCCGCAATCTGACGAAGGGGTTCTTCGACCGAGCGACGGATGATGTTGACGCCGACACGCTGTTCGTCAGAGACGTCGAGCTTCTCGAGGCCAGCTTGTGCACGAAGGAGAGCTACGCCGCCGCCGGGGACAATTCCCTCTTCGACTGCTGCGCGGGTCGCGTGAAGTGCATCTTCAACGCGCGCCTTCTTTTCCTTCATTTCAACTTCGGTAGCAGCGCCAACCTTGACGACGGCAACGCCGCCAACAAGCTTAGCAAGACGCTCCTGAAGCTTTTCACGATCGTAATCGCTCGTGGTGTCTTCGACCTGGCGGCGGATAGCTTCGATGCGGCCCTTGATGTCCGCCTTCTTGCCTGCGCCGTCGACGATGGTCGTGTTGTCCTTGTCAACCGTAACGCGCTTGGCGCGGCCGAGGTCGGTAAGGGTGACGCTCTCGAGCTTGATGCCAAGCTCTTCGCTGATGAGCTGGCCGCCCGTGAGGGTAGCGATGTCCTTCAACATCTCCTTGCGGCGATCACCGAAGCCCGGCGCCTTGACGGCGGCGGTGTGCAACGTGCCACGAAGCTTGTTCACGACGAGGGTCGCAAGCGCTTCGCCTTCGATGTCTTCAGCGATGATGAGAAGGGGCTTCTGCTGACGTGCAATGGCTTCAAGCACGGGGAGAAGGTCCTTCATGTTCGAGATCTTCTTCTCGCTGATGAGAATGAAGGGATCCTCGAGAACGACCTGCATGCTCTCTGCGTCCGTGATGAAGTAGGGCGAGAGGTAGCCGCGGTCGAACTGCATACCTTCGACGACGTGCAGGGTCGTCTCCATGGCCTTGGCTTCTTCGACGGTGATGACGCCTTCCTTGCCGACCTTCTCCATCGCCGAGGCAATCAGGTCGCCGATCACGGTGTCGCCGTTGGCCGAGATGGTGCCGACCTGTGCGATTTCCTTCGGGTCCTTCGTGGGCTTGCTCATCTTCTTGAGCTTGTCCGTGATGAAGAGAACCGCAGCGTCGATGCCGCGCTTGATTTCCATTGGGTTATGACCCGCGGCAACAAGCTTCGAACCTTCGCGGTAGATAGCTTGAGCAAGAACGGTTGCGGTGGTCGTGCCGTCGCCCGCGACGTCGGACGTCTTGGAAGCAACTTCGCGAACCATCTGCGCGCCCATGTTCTCGAACTTATTCTCGAGCTCGATTTCCTTCGCAACGGTGACGCCGTCCTTCGTGATCGTCGGAGCGCCGAAGCTCTTCTCGATGACGACGTTACGGCCCTTCGGACCGAGCGTGACCTTCACTGCGTTCGCAAGCGCGTTGACGCCCGCGAGGATGCGGGTGCGTGCGTTTGTATCGTACAAAATTTCTTTAGCTGCCATGTTGGAATCTCCGTAATCTTATTGAGTTGAAATCAGTCCGCCTCTCCGCTGCCCAGTAGCTGCCGGGGTGGCAGGGTGGGGGCGCGGGAGGGGCGGCGGGGGGACATCACTTCGTGATGACGCCCAAAATGTCGTCTTCGCGGAGGATCAAATGGTCTTCGCCATCGATCTTCACTTCGGTTCCGCTGTACTTACCGAAGAGCACGCGGTCGCCGACCTTTACGTCGAGCTTGCGAACGTCACCCTTGTCCGTGACCTTGCCATTGCCGACGGCGATGACTTTGCCCTCGATCGGCTTCTCTTTGGCCGAGTCCGGAATGATGATTCCGCCCTTGGTCTTTTCTTCTTCCTTGAGACGCTGAACGATGACGCGATCCTGAAGCGGTCGAATACCCATGATGAACCTCCAAAAACTGAAAACTTTGTTAGCAGTCTCGGTACGAGAGTGCCAAGCCGGGCGGAATCTAACTCGTGCCGGAGCGCCGTCAAGACATCAAAGCAAAGTCTTTTCGGCGTCCCGCGAAATAACGTGATTTCAACCGCTTAGACAGCGAGTCTCTTCCCGGTTCTGTGTGCGAACGCACGGCTGGAGGGGACGTGCGCAACTGTGCGCAACGAAGAGGAATTCCCGTTTGCGGCGCGCGCCGACTTTTCGTTTCGCGGACGAAACCGACCTATACTTCAGTAGCTACTCCAGTAGCCACCCCCCAAGGAGGGCCTCATGACAATCGAACATCACTCAGACGTCCGCGGGTATTTCCGGGATCGCCTCGTGACGGCGATGAAGAGGCAGCGGGTGCATACGGACGAGCGCACGGAGTTCTACTTGGTGAACCTCTTGGCCTCGCAGGCGATACGTCCGAGCGATGAGGCCATACGCACGCCGCTCATCGAGATGCTGGCGCAAGCATCGGAGTCGACGGGCGCGGAGCGCTTACATAAGTTTCGCGACGTCGGCGACTCAGCCCTCTACGTGAGCGGCTTCTTTGCCGACCACTTGGCGCGCCGAGGAGTGAACGCGCAGTACGCAGCGACTCTCGGCGGACGCGCGTACTCGTTGGCGAGTTCGCTCGTGTCACGTTGGGCGCCGGCTGCCGAGGCCGCGTTCGGCGATGTCTACGGCGAGCTCTCGGAAAAGTTTGTTGTCTTCGTGCGCGTCTTCGATGACGTGCGCGAAGAGACGGCGCTTCGCACTCCGCAGGACATCATTCGTCTCTACGAGAAGTGGCGACAGACAGGATCCCCGGCACTCGCCGAGCGACTCGAGAAGGCGGGCGTGTTCCGCAGATTCAAGCGGCCAAGGGCGGCAGGGTCATCCATTGATGCTGTCGCGGATCCAAGAGTCGTTGCAGAAATTATACGACCTCGAGCTCGACGAAGACGTGAGCGACTTCGTATGCGACGAAGCCACCGCGCGCGAAGCGTGCGGCGACGGCGTTGATCGGCGCGAGGTCTTGCTCGTCTCGGAAGAGCCCGATGGCTATGCCGTCGGCCTATACGTTGATGAGAAGGCGGTACTCGCGCTGCAGCACGCCGAGGACGCGTGGCTCGATGGCAAGCATTTCGATGCTGCGTGTCTCGCGACGGAAGGCGTTAGCCATTTCGTCTACTTGATGTTTCGCGCGAAGAACGACGAGGAAGTTACGCAGCTCGAGCTCGAGCTCCAAGCGGAGGTCGACAAGTACGCGACAGGTCTGCTCGCTGGAAACGGCATCGGTGCGATTCGCGCGCGCAGCCAAGAGTTGCGGCGAATGCTCTTTGAGCAGGTTGAATACATAGACGACGAAACCACGGAGAGCGGGCGACGTTACCGCTTGGCCACGCGCCTTGCGGCACGGTTCGCGCTGCACCTGGAAGAGGCCTACGTAGCGAAGGGCGACTTCGTGGCTCTTTCGCGAGCGCTGCGCCGCTTTTATCGTCTGGGCGGACAGCAGAAAATCGCGGCGTTAGGCGGCCATTCGTAGCGCCAACGTAGAAAATCTTGGCCAGCGCGGCCTAGGACGCTACCGTTCCGGAATGCGAACTCGCCAAAGTCTCCTTTCAGTTGCTTCGATTGCTCTGTTGCTCGCCGGCTGCGCGAACTCCGATCCCCCCGCGGGCGTGGATGCCGGACGGGGTGATGCTGGACGCGATGCAGGCCGCGACGCGGGGCCGGGCACTGATCTGGGCGTAGACCTTGGTGTCGATGCTGGTCCACGGGATCTAGGCATCGATATGAATGCGACGGGGGCAGAGGGCGACACGTGCGGTAACGCAGTGGCGATTTCCGAGGGTGTAACCACGCTGCAGAGCACCGTTGGCTTTTCCAACAATTACCAAGACGGCACCTCATGCACTGCTACCGCGGGGCTTGATCGCGTTTACTCAATCACAGTGCCGGCCGGCAAGCGCTTGTCCGTGTTGGTGGAATCGGACGACGCGACAGACATGTCGGTGAGTCTGATCGAGCTTGCACATTGCGCCGACGCGTCGCGCACCTGTCTTGCGAGCAATGATCACGGCGCCGTCGGCCAAGCCGACCTTGTGATCTACGACAACGCGACCACGGACGCTGTGGCGATCGCCATCGTCGTCGACTCGTATCTCTCGACGGATCTCGGCGGAAGCTACACTGTTTCTGCAAGCATCGTGACTGCTCCGACAGCAGGCGAGACTTGCGGTGCACCAACGGTGATCGCGGGCACGGGCGGCACGATGGGGCCGGAGACGATCGTTGGCTTTCGCAATGACTACCGCTCCACTGCCACTTGCACCTCGCTCGCAGGCGCCGACCACGTTTATTCGATTACGGTAGACGCGGGACTGACGCTGACCGCGTCGGTTTCGCCTTTCGGTGTTTGGGATCCTTCGCTCAACGTCATCGTTGGCACCGCGAGCGCGTGTATGGCCGAGCCGGTCGTGTGCGCAGCGAGCGCGGACACGGGCGAGCCCGGCGAGACGGATTCGATCAACTACACGAACACGAGCGGAGAGGCGCAAAACGTCTTCATCATCGTCGACAGTTTCGATTCGACCCAGGGCACATACACGCTAACGACGTCGGTCCACGCGACCTAGTCCCTGGGGACGATCGTTTAGTTAAGAAAGTTAAGCGCCCACGCGGGCGGCTTAACTTTCTTAACTAAACGATCGTCCCTACACGCAGTTGCCGGCGACGCAGCGCGTGCCATCGGTGCAAATCTGGTTGCACGTCCCGCAGTTGTTGTCGTCGCTCACCGTGTCGACGCAGAACATTCCGGATGCGCTCGTGCAAGCAGTTGTGCCCGTACGGCACGTTACGATGCACTCGCCGCCGGCGCAGATAAACCCCGGATCGCACTGCTGGTCGCACGCGCCGCAGTTGATGCGGTCATTGCTGAGGTTGGCACAATACGGAACGCTCAGATTGGGCGAGTAGCCCGCATCCTCCGCGACGCCGCCATCTACACTGCCTTGCCCGGGGCATGGCGAGTAACTCGTTGGACAGACGATGTCGCATTGGCCGAGATTGCACACATAACCGCTCGGACATGCCTGCGAACATCCACCGCAATTGTCGACGTCGTTGTTAGTGTCCACGCAGATCAAACTGCATAGCGATTCACCGGATCGGCATGCGCTCACACACTCGCCGTCGAGGCAGTTCTCGACG
Source organism: Sandaracinaceae bacterium (assembly GCA_016712745.1). Taxonomy (GTDB): domain Bacteria; phylum Myxococcota_A; class Polyangia; order Polyangiales; family JADJQN01; genus JADJQN01. The sequence continues at coordinate 815,429 of JADJQN010000001.1, read as the reverse complement.
GGGCCGCACGCTTGGCCGCACGCGCCGCAGTTGCCGCGATCAACGTGCAAATTGAAGCACGCGTTCGCGCTCTCGCAATATGATGCCGGCGAGTTGCAAACGATGGACGGGCTGTTCGCGCCGCCGCTGCAGGCGCTAAGCACTCCGAGCAAGAAAACGCCGGCGAGTCGGGAAAATGTCCGGACGCAAAAGCCGTAAGACAACGAGCGCATGAATCCAAACCTCCCGATGCACTTGGAGGTTCGCAACCGTGATCGTCAAGACTTACCGTGGCTACGGTTTGTTTCAGATGGGGTTGAGCAGGCGCTGCTCGACGATGAATTCGTCGACCGCTTCGCGAACCGGGCGCGAGAAGTAGACGCGCTTGTCCGCAATCTCACGAAGGGCCGTGACGGCTGCGCGGTTCTTGCTCGGCACGAGCGCGGGGGCGCCCTTCATGAGCTGGCGCGCACGCTGCGCTGCAAGAATGACGAGCGCAAAACGGTTCTCTTCGTGCGCCAAACAATCTTCAACAGTAACGCGTGCCATCAGAATACTCCTTCGAAGGGGGCGTAACTTAGCAGCACCTTTTTTGCTGTGCAAGACTGGCTAAAACGCGCCGGCCACCCCGATAACTGCGCCGTCGCGCGAGGCTGTTGGGGCGAGGGTTGGGGCAAGTTGGAACACCGGGGCAGGGGGGCGGGACGACGTTGACGTCTGCGCCGATAACTCATAGCCGAGGATCGCACCCGCGGCGCTGGCCGCGTACCAGACCACTGCTGCGGCGTAGGCGTAGCCGTCGTCGTTGTTCTCATCACCGATTGCCACAAGCCCCGCGGCGATTGTCCCGCCGACGGCCATACCCGCAATGTGGCCAAGTACCGTGTAGCCGAACTGACCGCGCCCACCGGCGGCGTTGCCCGCCCAATACACACCGGCGGGGAGCGCCAGCAAATACGTTGTAAATGCCACGAGGCCGCCGAGGACCACCCCCACGCTGGGATCGCAGCTGCTGTCAAAACAGCGAGCGACCGCGAGAAAGATTGCGCCGACTGCGACCCCCGTGCCGACCGCGCCACCCGCGAGGGCGCCGAGAAGTTCCGGTGCGACGTGAGTGGTGCGCGATTCGGCGGCACCGCGCACAGCGAAGGTCGCTGAAGCGAGCTGTGGTGCCGTCGGCGCCGGTGGGATAGCGAGTTGTTCGTATCCCGCTGGGACGGCAGGGTCTGGCGGCGCCATCTGCTGAGCGCGGGCCGGACTCGCGTGCGCTAGAGCATAGAGCGTCGAGACTAGGACGACGATCGGCGTTAACCGCCGAGTGTGGTTGGCCTTGGCCATAGGCGGGGCAGCATACGGGCGCGATTTCCAGGGGCAACTGCAATCGGGGCGTACCCTCGCAAATGCCGCCTTTACTCCCGCAGGGGGCGTCGATAGCATCCATATTCCTTGGGAGTCGCGTACTTCCAAGCACCACTCATGGCGCGGATCACCATCATCGGCCCCGAGGGCCGCCAGGAAGCTGACCTTCAAGCGCACAACACGCTTGGAAGGCATCCGAACAACACGATTCAGCTCCTGGATCGCATCGTATCCAAAGAGCATATGCACATCACGCTCGTGAACGGGCTCTATGTGCTGAAGGATCTTGGCTCGCTCAACGGCACGTTCGTGAATGGCGAGCGCGTGAGCGACAAGCCGCTCTACAACGGCGACGAGATTACCCTGGGCTCCACCAAGATCGTTTTCCACGGCGAGACGACGGTGGTGCCCGCGGTGCAGACAACGCCCGGCGAGCCCAGCGCGGGTCCGCGTTCGCAAAAAGTCACGATGGCAGTCGGAATGGTCGAGAGCCATATCCGTACCAAGCTTGCGCCGCTCGCCGATCTGAATTTCTTGCCGGAGCGCGCGATTCACGATCACGACGTCTTGCGCCGCGACTACGAGAAGCTGCGCGTGAGTTACGAGCTCGCACGCGCAATCGGCGTGGAGCTCGATGTTGACCGCTTGCTCGCGAAGATCTTGGACACGGCATTTTTGCTGTTGCCCGCGGACCGCGGTGTGGTTTTGCTCGCCGACGAAGACGGAACGTTGAAGCCGCGATGCGTGCGCACGAAGCTCGGCAATTCACAGTCGGAGGAAGTGATTCTCTCGACCACCATTATCGACACCGTGAAGCGCGACAAAGCGGCGGTTCTGTCGAGCGATGCATCGGTCGATTCGCGCTTTTCGGGAGCGCACTCAATCATCATGCAGGGCATTCGCTCGACGATGGCCGTGCCTCTTCTCCATTCCGGCGCGTTGTTCGGCATCATGATCTTGGATTCGCAGATAGCGGCGAACGCCTTCACCGAGAAGGACTTGCAGCTCTTTCAGAATGTCGCGAACCAGGCTGCCATTTCGATTCAGAACGGTTTGTACGCGATGAAGCTCGAGAAGGAAGCGGTCACGCGCGAGCGTTTCCAGCGTCTGCTCTCGCCGGCCATTGCCGATCAGGTTCTGAGCGGCAAAGTGGAGGTGAAGAAGGGCGGCGAGCTCCGCGATACCACTATCCTGTTCACCGACATTCGCGGTTTCACCAGCATGAGCGAGCGGTCGAAGGCGCAGGACGTCGTTGACATGCTCAATGAGTACTTCGAGCTCATGGTCGAGATCATCTTCAAATACGAAGGTACGCTCGATAAATTCGTGGGCGATGAGATCATGGCCCTCTTCGGTGCGCCCGTCGCGCACTCGGACGACGCCTACCGAGCCGTGAAAGTTGCGCTCGAAATGTTGCATGTGCTCGCGCAGTTCAATGAGGAGCGCATGGCGGTTGGCAAAGTGCCTTTGCACATCGGCATCGGCATCAACTGCGGCGAGGTGGTCGCCGGCTACCTCGGATCCAGTCGCGCACTCGAATACACGGTCATCGGCGACGTGGTGAACACCGGCGCTCGCCTTTGCTCGTTCGCGCAAGCCGGCGAGATTATCGTCAGCGAGCATGTGTACGAGCGCGTCAAGGACTACTTTGAAGTCATTGCGCTGCCGCCCACGCAGGTGAAGGGTAAAGCGGACGCTCTGAAGATTTACAATGTGGTCGGCGAAAAGCGCGACTCAGCGGGCGACGAACGCACGCGTCCGGGTGGGTGATCACCCGTGGCGCATCTTGACTTCGAAACACCCTTGGTCGAGCTCGAGCAGCGCATTCGCGAGTTGCGCGAAGCTTCGGGAGGCGAGGGCCTCGAAGTTGAGATCCGCCGCCTGCAGGACCGGGCCGACAAGCTTCAGAACGACATCTACGCAAATCTGACGATTTGGCAGAAGGTACAGTTGAGCCGGCATCCGGACCGCCCGTACTTCCTCGACTATCTCGAGCGCATCTTCGACGACTTCGTGGAGCTGCACGGCGACCGCGCCTTTGCTGACGACGCGTCGCTTGTGACGGGGTTCGCGCGCTTCGATGGTCGATCGGTCGCGGTCATCGGTCAGCAGAAGGGGCGCACGACCAAGGAGAAGCTGCGCCGCAACTTCGGCATGGCAAATCCGGAGGGTTACCGCAAAGCGATGCGGATCATGGAGCTCGCGGACCGATTCAACCGGCCGGTATTCACCTTCATTGATACGCCGGGGGCGTACCCTGGCCTCGGCGCGGAAGAGCGCGGTCAAAGCGAGGCCATCGGCCAATCCTTACTCACGCTCGCTCGCCTAAAAGTGCCGGTCATCGCCACCGTCATCGGCGAGGGGGGCTCAGGTGGGGCACTTGCGCTCGGTGTCGCGAACCGGGTGCTCATGCTTGAGTACGCCACGTATAGCGTCATCACTCCCGAGGGTTGCGCGTCGATTCTTTGGCGCGACGGAGCTCGCGCTCCTGACGCTGCTGAGCAACTGAAGCTGCTCGCGCCCGATGTGGCCAAGCTCGGAATCGTCGATAAGGTCGTCGAGGAGCCGCGGGGTGGAGCGCACCGCGACGCCGACGAAATCGCGAAGAAGCTTGCGATTGCTTTGCGCACCTCGCTTGCGGGCCTGGATGGCCTTTCAGGTGCGGGGCTGGTGGACGACCGTTACAAGAAGTTCCGCGCCATCGGTGTGTTCGAGACGCAGTCGCGGGAGCCGGCCCGCCCGGTTTTTTGACGCCGTAGAGGCCTAGTTCCTACGATCGCATTGGCGGCACGTCCTGCTCGCCCAAGTAAAATGCGTCCACTCTTCCTATTCCTCTGTCTTGGGCTCGCCGGTTGCGGTGCGACATCGTCGCAGGCGCATACAACGGCGTTGCCCGCAGCGGATGCCGCTGACGCGCGCCTTGCCCGCCTTCTGGCTCGCGATGAGGAGCGCTCGCAGCAGATCACTGAGCTCAGCGCGCGTCTGTCCATGCTTGAAGCCGAGGCGCGGGACCTGCGTGCGCGACTCGCGGCCACCGAGAGTGACAACGCAACGCGTGCGGTCCGCATCGGCAGCCATCTGCGTACGGAAAATGACCGCGATACAATCAATGGGGATGCTCCGCGCGCCGAGCAAGGACCACGTACGGTTCTCACGCTCTACGGTTCGCCGCAAAGAGCGGCGGCGCCTTTGACAAGCGGAGCGCGCACGCCGCCCGCTGACGCAGTTCCGTTTGCCGTTCCCGCTCCGCCCGCCGGGGTATCTGCGCGATTGCCCGTCGTCGCTTTGCCTGGCGCGGCAGCGCCAGTTGCCTTCGCACACGCCCCGGCGCCTGCGACCCCCGTCGCACTGACCAATCCTGAAGACCCGGCCGTGCGACAGTATCAAAGCGCGCTCGGCCTCTTTCGCGCGGGCCAACTCGAACCTGCCGCAACAGCGCTTGCTGAGTTCGTGCGCAACAATCCGTCGCACGCGTACGTTGGCAACGCACTCTATTGGCGCGGCGAGGTGCGATACGCGCAGCGCGAGTACGCGCGTGCCGCGGCTGAGTTTCAGTCGGTGCTCGACCGTTTTCCGCGCGGCGCAAAAGCAGCGGATGCACTTCTAAAGATCGGGCTCTGCCAGGTTCGCATGGGCGACCGTGCGCGCGCTCACGCCACATTTCTCAGGGTTCGCGAGCAATACCCCAACACCGAAGCAGCGCGTGCCGCGTTGCGCGAGGATCCGTCATGAAAGCCATCACGAAGTCATCTCCTTTGCTTCGGCGCACCCAGCTTCTTTTCTCGGCATTGGGGCTGCTTTTACCCGCGGGATCGCTGGCGCAAGACATGAGTGACTCGGGCGGATCCTTCGTCGACGACGGATCGGATAACGGCGCGTATCAGGGTGGGGCGTTGCCAAGCGGTGCGGACGGAGTGGACTCGCCACGTACGGTGAACGACGCCCGTTCGCGGCGCGAAGGCATTCGCATTGGTCAGCGTCCGATGGCCCCGCGAACGATTCCGCCGACACACACTGTTGAGCGAGGCGACACCCTTTGGGATCTCAGTGGGCATTACTACGGCGACCCTTTCGAGTGGCCGCGCGTGTGGTCGTTCAATCCCGAGATTACCAATCCGAACTGGATCTACCCGCTTGATCAGGTGCGTCTCTTGCGAGAGGGAACCACTCAAACGCAGCTACCTGACCGACACTTTGTGCGTGCGGAGCGACCCACGAATGGACCACTGGAAGTCTACTTGCGCGAAGAAGGCTTTCTCGATCCGGAAACGATAGCCCACGCGGGCGAGCTCACCGGTTCCACGGCCGATCATATGCTTTTGATGCCGTACGAAAGCGTTTACATCAAGTACAACGACGACGCGGACGCGCCGGCCCCGGGTCAAGAGCTCTCACTCTTTCACGAAGTCGCGCCGCGTGATCGCGCCGATCACGAATCTGGCACGTTGGTGCGCATCTACGGAACAGTGCGCATCGATTCCTACGATCCCGAGGAACACGTTGCGCGCGCGATGATTACGGAAGCGCTCGACCCTATTGAACGCGGTTACCACGTTGCGGCGATCCCGCGTCGCTTCTACAGCGTTCTGCCGGTGCGCAATCAACGTGACCTTGACACGACCATCGTCGCGACGCTTCGTCCGCGCACCCTCGTCGGCGAACACCAGCTGATTTTCTTGGGCGTTGGATCCGAAGACGGCGTGCTCGCGGGCAATCGCTTCTTCATCCTTGCTCACGGAGACTCGTGGCAGCAAACCGTGGACGACAACACGATGGATCCCGGTAACTCTGTTGAGAATCCGAATCCTCGCGGTGCGTTCCCGGACGAAGTTGTCGCCGAGGTGCGCGTCGTGCATGTGGATCGCCACAGCTGCGCGGCGTTTGTCACGATGTCGCTACGCGAAACTTCGGTAGGCGACCGCGCGCAGATGCGGCAGGGCTACTAAGCCATCCGCCTCAGTCCCGAGACAAAGCTTCAATGAAGCGCAGCTGCATCGCGTGGTCGTGATCTCCTTCGTGCGCAGCCAAGCCCGAAGCTGCCGCGCGCGGGACGCCCTCAACGAATGCACTATCGACCACCGCATACAGGTCGCCTAGATACGCGTCGATCGGATTGGTGCCAGAGCTCACGGCCACGAGCGTTTCGAAGAGCACACAGCCGTCTTCGATCCATCGCAGTGAAGTGATGCTGCTACACCCACCGCCCATCCCGCCCATGCCAAGCCCGGAGGCTTCGTTGTCGGACCACTCAGGCGAAAAACCTCGCGGGACTCGAACCATCTCGCCGAGTGCTGCGTCCCGGTCGATGTCGTTGGCGAAAACCATCACCCAGCCGAGCTCGCGCAAAAATGGCAGCTCGACGTTGCCCCGCTGCACGGTGATCGCGCCGCGTTCGCCAGTGGCCGATTCTCCGCACGAAGTTGCGCAATGCGCGCCTCCGGTTGCGAGGTCGTACGCACAGTATCGTTCGCAGCTCCTCTGGTCATCGGGATGGCTGTGCGATTGAGCGACGAGCCAACCAGTGCTGGGGGCCCGCGCATGCACCACCGGCATCTGCGGTGCGGTAACGCGAAGCGATTCGATGCAGCGGCGCCAGAATAGGTAGCGGTCGCTACCCTGCGCCCGTGCTTCGCGCTCGCACTGCGACATACGGTTTTCGAGGCTGTCCCCGAAACGCTCCGTCGAAGAGCGTGCTTGCTCGGCCTGGGCGCCAAGCGTGCGCTCAAGACGACGCCGAAAGGGACGCACCTCTTCGTCGCACGTGGCATCGGTGGGCGAACACAAAAGCCTGCGCAGCGGATGACCCTCGTACAGAGTCGCGGGCCCAAGTACGCGCGCCTCCGCAGGGGGCAGTACAACAAAACGTGATGACGACGCGTCGTCCGTCGCGGTGCGCGGCATAGGCCTGAGATATTGCTCAAGCCACTGCTTTCCACCTTCTTCCCACCAGCGTCGTAAACTCTCGGTGGACGCTGCTCGAGGGAGCTCGCCGGTCTCCTGCGCGACGGCAAAGCACGGCAGCTCAAGGGCGCCGAGCAAGAGCCGCCGAAGCTGCGCGACGTCGGCATTGATCGGCGTCGAGGAGAACGCTTCGTCGAGTACGTGGAAGGCCTGGCGCGCAGCAATGTGCTCGGGCGTCTCAGGGGCGCAGCGCTGGTAGTGGGCGAGGCGCGCCCAGTTCGGCGCAAGCGCTTCGGGATCGCGCGCGACGCGCTCCTCGGCGCGCGCCGGAATCGCGAGGCACGCCGGTCGCGGCGCAGGGGTGGGCGCGGTGGTCGGCTCATTCACAACGATAGGCGCGCTAGGGTCGGCTCGCGCTTCCGTGCGCGGGCTCGCTTGCGTCGCGCCGCACCCGAGTTGTGTCGCTAGCGTGAGCGCCGCGGTTGCGAGCGCCATGGATAGGTTCGGCGTGTGCATTACGATGGACGATGACACAGACGGCCGCGACGTGGTTCGTTTAGCACAGCCCTCGACGGGCATTTAACAATAGCTGGCGCGTCGCAGCGTCCAAAAACGAAACGAGCCCCGCCACGTGAACGCGGCGAGGCTCGGCTTTCGATGTCGAAAGAACTAGTTCTTCTTCGAGGACTTCTTGCTGCTCTTCTTGGCTGCGCTCTTCTTCGCGGTCATCTTCGATGCAGACTTGGACGCCGTCTTCGTCGCTTTCTTAGCCGACGACTTTGCGGCCATCTTCATCGTAGTGCTCTTCGCCGTCGTCTTCGTCGAAGCGGTCTTCGTGGTGGTCTTGGGGCCTTCCCAGACACCGAGTGCTGCACCGGTGGGATCCATGAATACGCCGATTGCGCCCATTTCCCCGATGGACATGTACGGAACGAGAGACTTGGCGCCCGCCTTGTTGGCGTTCTTGATCGTCTTCTTGACGCTGTCGACCGTGATGTACGGAAGCCACGCGGTGGGCTGATTCGGTTGCATTTTCTTCGAGATGCCGCCGCCGGTCTGGTGCGTTCCCATGTCGAGCATGTTGTAGTTCGCGTCAGGCATGTTGGTGTGCTTCCAACCGAAGACCTTCGTGTAGAACTTGATCGCGCCCTTTACGTCGTCCGTGCTCAGTTCGATGAATGCATTAGCCATGGTAATTCCTCGCAGTGAAAGTGCGGCGCGACCCTATCACCAACTGCCGCTCGCGCTCACGAACTTCTTTGGGAATCTGCCTGCATGGCCACTAGGCAATCCTTCGTTACGATCGGCGGGAGCGAGGTGGGGGTGAGGGCATCCCGCCGATCGAAACGAAGCACTCGTTCGCATGAGGTGTCCTGAGGCGCGGATGGCGGTGTGCTTCCTTTCCGTTGTTTCGCCAAGTCCGCGTTCTCTTAGTTTTCTAGTAGAGCAAGGCGCATGCCCAAGCGCGGCACGGCCACCCATGCGAAGAATCGTCGTGTTTTCGCGCAGCGTTTGCGCGAGCAGGGGGCGCAGCGGGACAATGTGTCCGCCCTGTGCGGGCCCGGCAGCGAGCGCACAGCCAAGTTGGCAACCGATAGATCGGGCGAAGGTTTCGCGGTACGGTCTGGCCATGTTCAAGCGATTGCTTCCCATCTTGGTCGTAGTCTCCATCGCCGGGTGCAGCAACGAATCGCCGTCGGCTGCCGATATGGGAGCGCTTCCGGATTGGGGTGTCGGAGATCTCGGAGCTGACCAGGGTAATGCCGACGCAAGCACGGTCGATCTCGGCACTGACGCAGGAGCGGCCGACAGCGGGGCGCTCGATGCGGGCTCGCAAGACGCCGCGCCTGCGGATGGCGGTACTGCACTCGACGCGGGCCCATCGCCGGCTGCCGAATTGTGTACGTCGACCGGAGGGGTCGTCGCCAGTCACCTGTGCTGCGGAGCAACGAGCGATTTTCCCGATAGCTGTGGTATCGGCGCTTGCGGCTGCGCGCCGAGCTCGAGCCACAACGTTGCCTTTTGCGAATGCGGTGACGGTTGCTTCACGCCCGGCGTAGGTTGCGCGGCGCGCAGCGATTCCCCCTAACGCATGTCGCGGCAGGGGAGCGCTCAGGTCAGACCGAGCTGCTGCGCCCAGCCCTTAGCGCAAAGACGGCGATCGCTGCGAATAGCGGGACGAGTGGCAGGTGGTATCGGTCACCCCCGAGTGACACTGCGTGCAGCGCAGCGGTCGCCACGACCGGTCCCAGCACCAAAACGCGTAAGCTTGCCGGGATTGTAGTGCGAGACATCCAGGCGGCGTACACGGCCGCGGCGAGCAGCAAGATATAATAGATGCTGCTCAACGCGGCGAGTGCCAAGGCCCAGTGCGGGATTGGTGCTCCGCGAGGTGCCAACGATACGCCAAGCTCGAGGGCCGTTGCGGACTCGTACGCGAAGGTGTCTCCGAGCTTCATCGCCGCACGTGCGACGAACGCTAGCGGTTTTGCTCGAATGCGCGTGAGGGCGTGGTCGGAACGGCAGCGATCGCGCTCGACCTCGCGTAATCCGTCGGGGCAGTCGATCGCGGCAGGGATGCGAGTGAAACGGCCGTCACCCACCGTGCCCAGCAGGAGGTTCGTTCCGCCGTTTGTGGATACGAGCGCTGGGGCGTCGAGGACACGCGCGTTGCGCAGAGTCCAGGGCAGAAGGGGGGCTGCCGTGCATACGAGCGCTATCAACGCGAAGTGCCAGCGCCTGCGCACGTCGCGTGCCACCAGCGCCACGGCCAGCGTGCCGGCGATAATCAATGCGATGGGGCGCACGTAGGCGCAAACGCCTAAGCCGATGCACGTGAACGCAAAGCCAAGCGCAGCATGGCGAAGCTTCGCCCACGCAAGCGGCAGCAAAGCGAAGCAGAGAGCGCATGTGAAGAGCGCCTCGCTCATCCACGTCGCCGAAAGCAGGATGCCAGTCGGCCAAAACGCGATTAGCAAAGCTGCGGTGCGCGCCCGACGTCGCGCGCCGTAGCGTCGAGCCAGCAGATAGGTCGCGCACGCAGTGAGTGCGCCAAAAAGACTTTGTAGGATTAGATCCGTACGCGCGCCGTCTCCGGCCACACGCACGACAGCGAGTGTCGCCGGAAATCCTACTGGATAGTAAGCATTGGCGCGCGCTGGTGCGTCGGCGCGTAGCGCACGTTGGGTGTAACCTTCTCCGCGCGCAAGTTGCTCGGCCGCTCGCAGGTAGATCACGCCATCCCACGTCGGCCGCACCGGCAGAGCCACAGCACATAGCAAGCGCGGAGCGAGCGCTAGCACGAAGATCAGCCCAAGATCCCGCCGCCACAGTGTCTTTTGCCCGCGCCGCGCGTTCATGAGTGCGGGCGCTTTGTAGCATTCGCGAAGGCGATTGCGCGGATTCGCTCGTTCATGGGACAGTTTTTGTCCGAGCGCATGGCAACTGACTCAAAGCCTCCTTCCGTCCCACCGGCGGACTTGCGCGCTGCGCTGGCGCGTGAGCACGAGAAGCTGCGCGCGCTCCAGGATATCAGCGTGGCACTTGGGTCGACGCTGGATCTGAACGAGCTTTTGACTCTTGTTCTTGAGCGCACCTCCCGCGTAATGGATGCAGAGCGCTCGACTCTGTATCTGCTCGACGAGCACACGGGGGAGCTCTGGTCGAAGTTTGCGCAGGGCGAAGAGGTCCACGAGATCCGCGTAAAGCTAGGGGAGGGCCTGGCGGGTTGGGTGGCGAAAACCGGCAAGGCGCTTAACATCAAGGACGCCTATCAAGATTCCCGTTTCGATTCGGAGTGGGATCGACGCACGGGCTACCGAACCCAGTCGATTCTTTGCACGCCCATGAAGAATCACCACGGCCGCACCATCGGGGTCGTGCAAGTGCTCAATAAATGCAACGGCTACTTCTCGAAGGAGGACGAAGGGCTACTGTCCGCGCTCGCTTCGCAGGCGGCAGTGTCCATCGAGAATTCCAAATTATTCTTGTCCATCGTCGGCAAGAACATGGAGCTCCTCGAGGCGAAGAGCGCCCTCGAGTTGAAGATTCGCGAGCTCGACGTGCTCTTCGAGATCATGCAAGTGGCGGCGGAAGCGTCGAAGCTCGACGAGATGCTCGACGGAGTACTCATGGGTGCGGTGCGCGCCGTCGATGCAGAAGCCGGCGCGATACTGATGTTGGAGGGGGATAATCGAGATCTGCACTTTCGCGCAGCGATTGGCGGCGTGCCGGACGAAGTTAAGAAGATGCACATCGAAGCGGGACATGGAATTTCAGGTTGGGTTGCGCAGCATGGTTTGCCGCAGATCGTCACCGATGTGCGAAAAGATCCTCGGTATTCCCGTGAGCTTGCAGACCGCGTGGGCTACCACCCGCGTTCGATGATGTGTGTGCCGCTCCGCTGGGAAGATGGCGTCGGCGCGATCGAGCTCTTCAACAAGTCAAAGGGCAAGGAAGCTTTTACCGACGACGATGTGAAGTTTGCGAGCGTGATCGCCGGCCAGGTTTCCAACGCGATTGGCTTGGCTCTGTCGCGTGAGAAGCAAGCGCGCGAAGACCGCTTGTCGACTATCGGGCAACTCTTGTCGGGCGTGATTCATGATCTAAAAACGCCGATGACGGTGATCTCAGGCTACCTGCAACTCTTGATGAACGAGCCTGAGGATGCGACGCGGCATACATTTGGGCAGGCCGCGTTGCGTCAGATTCAATTGGTCGATTCAATGACTCGCGAAATTTTAGCGTTCGCGCGCGGCGAAACGACGCTCTTCGTGAGCAAAGTCTATTTGCACAAATTCTTCGGTGAAATCGTCGAGCAGCTTGAGAAGCAATTCCGCGATCGGGGCATCACGGTCAAGTTGGAGCTAGCCGACAAAGGCGTCGTCTATTTCGATCAACAGAAGATGCAGCGCGCGGTCTACAACCTCGCGCGCAATGCCGCCGAAGCGTTGGGCAAACGTGGGGGCGAGTTCACGATGTCGGCTTCGCGACGCACTGCAGACGGAGCCGTGATTCTCACCTTCAGCGATAACGGGCCGGGTATTGCCGAGGAAATTCGCGGCCGCCTTTTTCAAAGCTTCGCCACTCATGGCAAGGAAGGCGGCACCGGCCTTGGTCTGGCCATTGTGAAGAAGGTCGTCGACGATCATCAAGGCACGATCGACGTCGCCAGCAGTCAGGACGGAACCATCTTTACGATGGTGCTTCCGCAGAGCGCGAATCACACGAGCTCGACCGGTGATACGAAATCGCCCAACGCAGCCGCATAAGCCGGGTTGGGCGAAAATGAACCAATGGCACGGCCCGCGATGCGTGATCAGCCGAAGTCGCGTTCCTGACGCTCTTGGTCTTCTTTGCAGCGGATGCAGAGGCTGGTCTCTGGGCGCGCTTCGAGGCGCTTCACTGAGATCTCTTCTTCGCAGCTTTCGCAGGTACCGAACGAGCCGTCTTCGATCTTGCGAAGGGCGCGGTCAATCTTGTCGAGGAACGACTTCTCGCGTCCGCGCAGGCGGAACGTGAAGGACTGGATGTACTCGCTGGACGCGAGGTCCATTTCGTCCGGCAGGTCGTTGGTGTCGAGGGTCATATCCTCGGTCATCGTCTGCTGGGCGTTCTTGACGAGCGCCTCGCGCTTTTCCTCGAGGATTTTCTTGAACCGCTTGAGTTCGGTTTTCTTCATTGGTCTGACCCCCCCAAAAAACGAGAGCAGAAGAGCATAACGACGGAGCCCGCCACGTCAAGCGATTCCTTCGAAAACGATTGATAAGACAATCGATTTCGGGCGACGTAGGTGTGGCGGCGTTGCTAAGCGACCGACTTTAGCGGCGCGAGGGCGCAGCTTTGAACTTGCGGTCGAAAAGCCGGATGCGGCGAAGCAGGAGGTCGATCAGGAACGCGACGAGCGCGGCGTAGAGAAACTTCGACCAGAGGTCTTCATGGCGCCGGATTTTTTCTCCGTTCGGGTCGAACACTTGCTGAGGCGTGGGGTTGCCGAAACCGCCGGTTACGCTCGCCGCGCGGCGCATCAACGTTTCGTCGGGCTCGAGGGTTCCATACTCACGCGGGTAGGGGTTGGAGATTTGCGCAATGCTCTCGGCGACGGGCCGGCCGTCGCGCCTGTGTGTTGCGGTCATTACAAACGATCCGTAACGGTCGAGCGGAAAGCGCGCTTCGTATCTTCCTGGGGCCACCTGCCGAAGGGGATGAGTTGCGTGGATAGCCGCATCCCCCGCGCCGCGGCCCGCGCGGGCGCCCATCGGACCATCGATGGTGAGCTCGCTATCGAGTCCGTTGAGGAATTGATCATCCTGTCCTATGGCGTCTACGGCGACACGTACTTCGCCGTCGAGAATCTCCGCACGCATATCCAATGTTTGGCGTCTGCGCTGACGCATATGCTCGCGCACCAGTTGCGACCAGAACGGCTGGAAGCCCGGCCATCTCAGCCACTCGACGGCCCAGCGATTCTTCACGTCGCTCGTCCACGCAAGGGCCCATCCCAAGCCCACGCGCCAGCGTGCAAGGATCGGTTCGCCAAGCTCGCTTTGCAGAATCACCTGCACGGGATCGGGCTTGGCCTGGGTCGCGACGTAACCGTGCAAGAACGGAGCACGGCCCACGTCGAGTCCGCGCAGAAAGTCCGCTTGCGTCACGATTTGCGGCTGAAAGTACTCCTCCACGGCACTCGACCGTTGGACGGTCGATGTCTCACGCATGAAGATGCGCGGCACGTTGTGCGGGTCGGTTGTGAAGTAGGCGCGCCCCCCGCCCAGGTTTGCTGCGGCGGTTAGAAGTGCACGGTTCACGTCGCCGCCGAGGCCCACCGTGGACAGCGTGATGCCTTCTGCGCGCATCGCTTGGACCAACGTCTCGAAGCCGGTCTCCTGGGTCTGCCCATCCGTAAGTAAAATAACGTGCTTCACACGCGCGCGCGTGACGGACAAATCCTGAAACGCCATATCGAGCGCAGGAAGAATCGCGGTGCCACCATTCGCCGTGAGCCGACCGATGTCGGTCAGGATGCGTATGCGATTGGCGGCGCTCTGCATGCGCACGACGCGGGTGGGCGATGAGTCGAAGCCGACAACCTCGATATAGTCTTCCGCGCCCAACAACTCGGCCGTGGCTTTCGCGGCGTCCTTGGCGAGCTCCATCTTCGTACCCGACATCGATCCGCTCTTGTCGATCACGAGCGCGAGCGCGAGCGACGGCTGATCGCGGCGTCTCTCAGCGTCCATGCGTACGGGCAGAAGCTGCTCGATGCGCGTGTGCTGCCAACCACCAAGGCCGAAGCCGGCCTCGCCGCCCGCCATGATAAAGCCGCCGCCCAGGTCGCGGACGTAGCGTTCGATCATGTCCATTTGCGTAAGCGAAACCTGATCGGCCGCGACATCCGACAGGATGAAGAAATCGAAACGCTCGAGCTCGCGCAAGCTTTGCGGGATCTCGCGTGGGCTGCGCACTTCCACCTCGTAGTCGCCCGCCGTGAGCGCACGCGCCAGGTAAAGTGCGCGACTGGGGTCGCTCTCCACGTAGAGTACGGTCGGGCGACCGGGGACAATGGTGCTGACCGCGAAGCGGTTGTTGGCGCGGAATCGGTCGGCGCCGGTGGGTTCGATGTCGAGCGTATAGGTGATGGGCCCAGCAACGCGGACCACCGACCGAAACTCAAGGTCAGTATCGCCGCGATGCAAGTCGACTTCGCGAATGCTATCGAGGCCGTTCAGCGTCTCGCCTTGATAGAGGCGTACGCGCGCGCGGGTGTCCGTGCTCGAAAAGACGCGGGCGCGTACGAAGAACGGTTCGCCCACTTCGATGCGATCGGGCACTGTGAGAGCTCGCAACGCGACCTCGCGCGGAGCGCCGCGGCGGTAGGGCGTATAAAAGAGGCGCGTGCCGAATGCGCGCGCGCGCGACGCCTCCGCGAGTAGATCACCGTCGGTCTGACCACCGTCAGAAATGATCACGGCGCGTCGCAAATAGCCGGCTGGATACAACCCATAGGCAAGCTGAAGGGCCGCTTGCAAGTTCGTTCCCGATCCCTGCGTCGCCGTCATTGCGCTGCTTTGGTCGCCTGCACTGCTTCCGGCGCCCGTTCCTGCGCTCGGCCGCGTGATTGCAGGGACTTCGTTCGTGTCGGCGTCTAAGGGCACGACCCGCGGATGGCGCGCGAAGGTAACGAGCTGCACATCGTTTTCGCCCCGAGCCGTCCATGCTTGCTGTACGCTCTGGCGCGCGTCGTCCAGTGACTCATTCGTGACCGAGTCCGAAACGTCAACCAGATAGACTGTGCTGACGCGCTGCGAATCGGTGGTGCGTGCCGGCCGCGACAATGCAAGCGCCAGAAACGCGAATATCAGTACGCGAATGAACGTGGCGATAAAACGCTGAATGCGCGGCAAATCCGCGAGCGAGCGGCTAGCCACCCAGAAAAGCAACGGCGCGACCGCCACAATGTAGAGCATCTGCGGCGACAGAATCGAGTAGTGCTCCCCGTGCCAAAGCATGTCGCGGGGGATTACGCGGATGAGCGAATGCACGCCGTAGACGCAGGCCGCTGTTGCAGCGAGCACCAAACTTCCGGAGAGCACAAAGACCCGGCGAGTCATACGGTCCACCGCCGATGGTACGAAAACCACTCGATGGCCATCAGCAAAAGTGCGGCGATGACCAGGTAGATCCAAATCTCACGACGCACGCCAATGGTGCCGGGTGTGAAATGGCCCGCGGCTTGGCCTTGGACGGTGAGGCGCGGGACGGGCGTGATGTCGCTCTCCGCGTTCGCGTCGAGATTGACTGCGATGAGCTCGTCCTCAGTGCCGGTACGCACGTGATAGAAGCCTGCGCGCGTGCCCCCGCACACGGCGCGTCCATCCACAACCGGGACTTCGCGCGACGTCCCGTCGGGCGCCTGCAGAGTTGCCGTGGCGTGCCCCGCCGGAACTCCGACGTGCCACGTTTCTCCAACCATGTAGCTGGATAGATAGGCGGCGTCTTCCGAGACGAACCAGTCAATTGAGTTTAAGAGCAAGAGCGGCCACGCGGGACGTAGGGGAAGGTCGCTACGCCGCACGTCAAAAGTAAGCGCGACAAACTTCTTGCCACTTCGCGTGCCGGCGACGAGCAGAGGGCCGCGCGAGTCTCCTGCGACCGGACGGTCGCCTGGCGCAAGGCGCACTTGCAAAGCGCTCGCGATATTCACATCGCGCAGAGCTGTCCATCGCACGAGCGGGTGGCGTCGATCGATTTGCTCGAAGAAGGGTCGTTCAATAACGCCGAGCACTTCGAGCGGGCCCTGCACCCCAGTCGGGGGAAGCGGATTCAGGTAGACCGCGCTCGTGGTTGGCGGACTCGGCGGCACGAAACCATCAAAAATGACGACGTCGAAGTGACCCGGCGCGGGGTATTCGGCGGGGCTCACTTCGGTCACGTCGAGATACTCGTCGAGCAAGAGGGCCGCCTCGATGTAGCGGTTGCCCTCGGAAACGGACATGACACGCGCGCGACGTCGCTCGGGCAAGCGCGCGAACGCGCGATCGTCCGCCGGCAAATCATCGTGCTTGCCGTCCGCCAACGTGATGCGCGCTTCGAGCGTGCGATCGGCGCCCGAAATGTTTTCAAAGAAACGGCTCGTTCGCTCACCTGCTGCGAGCTGCAATCGCTGTACGTCGATAGGCTGCCCGTCACCGAGCAACGTCAGCTCTATAGCCTCGGGATCAGTTGACGAGTTGAGAAGTTCGACGAGCACTTCGCTGCGGCTCTTGTCGAGCGGGTAGCGGCGCACACTGAATGCACTGATTGAAACGTTTCGGTGATGCCTGCCAATCGCCACGTAGCTCAGCTTCGCGCCGCGCGCGCTCACGAGGCCTTCCTCGTCACGCGCCTCGGGTAAATGCCCGTCGGAGACGACGATAATCTCAGCACGCTCTTTGTCGCGAAGAACGTCGAGCGCAAAACGGAGCGCGCGGGCGAAATTTGTCGTCAGATCGGTCGGCGCGACATGCGTCAGCGACTCGCGCAGCACGCGCGTGTCATCAGTCATCGGACTCACCGGCGTGGTGGTCGCATCCATTTGTGCGATGAGCATGCGATCGGAGGGACCTAATCCGTCGATGATGCGTCGCGTTTCCTCGAACGCTCGCTCGAGTCGGGTGGGACGCATGTCCGTCGCCTGCATCGACGTACTGGCATCCACGAGCACGACGAGACTTCGGCCCGCATCGTGCGCGCCTTTTGTGCGCGGGTCGCCCAGTGCAAACGCCACCAAGGCCACGAAGAGTAGGGCGATGAGCAGTGAAAGGAGGCGCTTGATCTGCGAGAAGAGGCGCGTGCTTTGCTTCTCGGCGAGTATCTGCTCCCACAGGCGGACGAAGGGCACAGGCACCTGACGGCGGCGCAGTTTGAGCAGGTAGAAAACCACCACGCCTGCGCCAAATGCGCCGAGCACGGTGAGAACCTGCGTCAACGAAAGTGCCGTGAATTCCATCGCGCGCTAACCCAGCATCCCGCCGCGACGAAGTATTCGCAGAATCGCATCGTCAAACGGCGTGCTCGTCTCGATGGAGAAATAAGTAACTTGCTTCTTTGCGCAGAAATCTTCGATTTGCTTGCGATAGCTCGCGTGCGCCGCGGCGTAGCGCTCGAGAATGCGCGGCGTCACTGTGATTTCGCGCGCTTCGCCAGTTTCGTTATCGACAAGCTGCACATCGCCATGCAGCGCCGGGCGCACTTCGACGGGATCGAAGACTTGAATCACGTAGGTCTCGAACTTGTGGTAGCGCAGCGTATTGATGCCGGCTTCGAAACCCGCGGGATCGTAGAAGTCGCTAATCAATATTGCGACGCCGCGACGTTTATTCTGCGCAACGAACGTCTTCATCGCGTCGGCGATGCCGGTTCGCCCCTCGGGCTCTATATTTCGCAAGAACTCGAAGACTTTGAAGATCCGGTTTTTGCCGCGCGTCGGTGCAAGGCGCCCGGTCACGGCATCCGCGAAGCTCGCCATCGAAACGCGATCAAGGTTCGCGAGTGCAACGTAGGCGAGGCCAGCGGCGATGCGGCGTGCGTAGTCGAACTTTTTCGGCTTGCCGAACTGCATGCTTCGCGAGCAATCGATGAGCACGTACACCGAAAGGTCTTCCTCTTCTTCGAAGAGGCGCAGGAGCAGCCGGCCGGTTCGGCCGTATACGCTCCAGTCGAGATAACGAAAGTCATCGCCCGGGGAGTACTCGCGATGGTCGGCAAACTCGATGCCGCTTCCGGTCTTCTTCGACCGGCGTTCCGCGCGCATGCGGCCGGAATAAATACGACGCGCGACAATCGCGAGGTACTCGAGGCGCGCCTGAAAGTCGTCGCCGAAAAGGTCATCGTCTTCTTTCGAAGCGACGCTTTTCGCCGTCGTCGATGCACCGCGCCTGAGCCAGTCGAACACGGTTCTTACTTCGCGGCTTCCGTGACGGATGAAAGTACGGTGTCGAGAACTTGGTCGGTCTTGATTCCCTCGGCTTCTCCTTCGAAGTTGAGAATCATGCGATGGCGCAAAGCCTGCTTCGCGACCTTGCGTACGTCGTCCACCGACGCGCTGAAACGTCCGTCAAAGAGCGCCTGAATCTTCGCAGCGATCAGAATCGCTTGCGCTCCACGCGGGCTCGCGCCAAAGCGAACGAACTGCTTGACGATGTCCGGCGCACCGGCGCGGTCGGCATGCGTGGCTTCAAGTACGCGAATCACGTAATCCTGGACGTGGCGTGCCACAGCAACATCGCGCGCCAAGCGCTTCATCGCGAGGATGCGCGGTTGATCGAGTACCGGCCGTACAGTGGGATGTTCGGTCCCTGTCGTGCGATCGAGGATGCTGTGAAGCTCATCGCGTGACGGGAACTCCACGTGCAACTTGAAGAGAAAACGGTCGAGCTGTGCTTCGGGCAGGGGGTAGGTGCCTTCCATCTCGAGCGGGTTTTGGGTCGCTAGCACGAAGAACGGCTCCTCGAGCTTATGAGTTTTCTTCGCGACCGTGATCGAGTGCTCCTGCATGACTTCGAGAAGCGCGCTCTGCGTCTTAGGTGTTGCGCGGTTCACTTCGTCCGCGAGGACGATGTTTGCGAAAATGGGGCCCGGGCGAAACTCGAACTCTTTGTGGCCGGTGTGGTCCTCGTTGATGACCGTGGTGCCGAGAATGTCGGCGGGCATCAAGTCAGGCGTGAACTGAACGCGCGAAAAGTTGAGCGAGAGCGCGTCGGCCATGGACCGGACGAGCATCGTCTTGCCAAGACCCGGCACGCCTTCGAGTAGCGCATGCCCGCCCGCGATGAGGCAGGTGATGACTCCGTCGACGATATCGCCCTGGCCAACGATCATCTTTCCGACTTCTGCACGAAGCGTGGCGACATCTTTGCGAAAGGCTTCAACGGACGCTGCGACTGAGTTCGGATCGCTCATGGCTTTACTGTTCCTCGCGTGGGCGGATGAGTTGAAAATAGCGGCGCACGTAAAAACGATAGCCGCCGGGAATTTCGTCCTGCTCAAGCACCTCTTCGGCGTGGTGCTCGTAATCAACGTAGACGCGTTCGTACGCGCGATTGGCAAAGCCGCGCTCGGCCGCGCCAAGAATGACTTCGCTGCGAGTCGGGCCTTGACCGTTCTGGTCGCCTTCAACGCGTGAGTTCTGTCGGTTGCTTTGCAAGTGGGTCGGGTCGTCGAGAGTCGCATCGTTGTGGCCGGTGCCAGCGCCCGGGCCGGGCATGGAACCCTGTCCTTGTCCCTGGCCTTGCTGGCCGCGTCCCTGGCCCGCGCCCGGGATCTCCAGCGTCGCGTTTCCGCCTTGACCGCCCATTTGCAGCGTGAGCGGTCCTTGTCCCTGTCCTTGGCCCGGTTGCCCAGCTCCTTGCCCGGCTTGCCCTTGCTGCCCGCCCTGTCCCTGACCCTGCTGACCTTGACCCTGCTGTCCCTGACCTTGGCCCTGCTGCCCTTGACCCTGCTGCCCCTGACCTTGCTGGCCTTGGCCCTGCTGTCCCTGACCTTGTTGGCCAGGGCCCACAATGCGCGCCTGCTGCCCCTGTCCATTTGCACGAAGAACGAACCGGTCCATGCGCGACTGCCCTTGACCCTGTTGACCCTGCTGGCCTTGCTGGCCTTGCTGGCCTTGCTGGCCTTGCTGGCCTTGCTGTCCGTTTTGCGCCTGTTGCTCGCGCTGCCGGCGAATCATCTCGCGCAACTCCGCCACTCGCTCCTGCAAGCGTTGCCGTTCCTCTTCAGACATCTGCTCTTGCGCGACACGGTTGAGCTCTTCAGCGGAACGCTCGATATCGTCCGCTGCTTCTTCGGGATTGGCCCCCTGATTCAAATGCTCGGCCGCCTGCTGCATATCGCGCTGCAGACGTTCGAGCTGACGACGCTGCTCGGTCTCTTGCGCGACTTGCCGTTCCAGACGCTCAAGTTCACGGCGCCGCCGCTGAAGTAGGCGACGTTCGGCTTCAGTCTCGCCAGTCTTCTGCTCGCGCTGCCGCTGCAGAAGGCGGTTCATTTCTTCCCGCTGCCGTTGCAACTCCGCGCGTGAGTCAGGGCTTTGGCGCTCAGCAGCGCGACGCATCGCTTCACGCAGACGCTCGAGCTCGGCGCGACTGGGTGGATTTTCGCGCAGCATCTCGGCAAGACGCTGCATTTCCTGCGAAGCGCGAGCGGCGTCGCCGTCGTGAAGCGCTTGCGCCGCCGCCTCCGTGGATTGCGCGCGCTGCAGATCCTGCGAGAGTTGTTGCAGCGATTCGCGCATTTGGTCGGCATCGGCGCGCCGAGCGCCGTCGATGTTCTCAGATACCTGCTGCAACCTTCGCAAGGCTTCGGTGCGATCCAATCGCTGCGCTGCCAGGTCTTCCATTAGTTGGTTGAATTGGCGCGCCGTATCACGAACGCCCTCGTCAAGCCCCTGCTGCGCCATCAGCGCATCGAGTCCGTTTTGGAATGCGTCGATATCGTCTGGATGCATGACGAGCGGAGTGATTCGCGTGACCACAGGCACGCGCACGCGGTGTCGCACTTCCACGAGCGAGACTGCAACAACAGCAGCGACCAATCCTACGCACCCGACCAAATCGCGCGGCACGCGCAAGGGCAGGGCGCGCCTCGGGCTAAGCTCGTCGGCATGCGCTATCGCATCGGCGATCGACGCGACCATGAAGGGTGTTTGTTCGGCGGCGGGAACCTGACCAAACTGCAATGCGCTCGCAATCCGATCCGCAAGGCGATGCGAACGGTCAAGAAGCTGCGCTGCGTGCAATTCCTTCACGGGCAAAAGCGCGCCAACCAGTGCGCCGACGACCGGCAGAGAGACGGCCACAGCCATCCAGACGCGGGCATGGGCCGCATCCATCGCGCCGACTTTCATGACAGCGATGACCACCGCGAGTGAGCCCAGACCGGCCAGGCCCAACGTCGTTGCGATGTCGAGCGCACGCTGGACGCGCACGCGTCGCTTCACGGCATGGAGGGGTCGTAGGAGCTTGTGGAGGTCGGTCATTGGAAAAGGCTGAATACGGGTCCTGCGCCTAATAGACGTATGGGAAACCAAGAAGTTTCCCGGCGCATGCCTTTCGACACGAGTGTACCTGGCTCCTTGGGCTCGTCGAGCAAGAGATTAGCGGGCGCTCGGTAGAATTAACGCCGAAATTGCGCGGAGTTTGGTGGCCGTATCATCAGCGCCTCGAGGATCTGGCCCTCCTGGAAGGATTTGTCCTCGGCAGGAAGGATAACCAGCGCGTCAGTGCCCACCATCGACGAAAGCGCACCCGACGTCTGATTCTCGCGCAGCGTCGCGCGAAGGTAGGGATCGCCCAGATCAAGCGATGCGCGCGCCAGTTCTACGCGCCCTTCGGCGTGCGAGTGCGAGTGCGTCAGTTCAACGAGCACGCGCGGCCGCATCGGCGTGGCGGTGCCAAGCATGGTTCGAATCGCCGGCCGAGCGAAAAGCTCAAACGTGACCATCGCACTGGCGGGATTGCCGGGTAGACCCAGCACCGGCGTGCGACCGTCGGCGCCGCCTTTTCCAAACATGAGAGGCTTTCCTGGCTTCATCGCGACACGCCAGAAATCAAGCGAGACGTGCGCGCGTTTGTACGCGTCTTGCACCATGTCGTAGTCGCCCACGGACACACCGCCCGAGGAGAGCAGCAGATCCGCACTGAGACCGATGCGAATCTGTTCGGCGATAGCTTCTGCGTCATCGGCTACTCGCGGAAGCACCCACGGCTCGGCATCCGCTTCGCGCACTAGCGCAGCGAGGGCGTACGCGTTGCTGTTGACTACCGTGAACGGGCGCCGCTCTGATTCAACGTCGCGAAGCTCGTCGCCCGTAGACAGAATCGCCACGCGAGGTCGCTTGTGCACGGGTACGCGCGAAAAACCCAAGCTTGCGAGCAGACCGATCTCGCCGGCGTGCACCATCGCGCCCGCACGCAATACGGTCGCCCCCTGCGCCACATCGCTGCCCTGCATGCGGACGAATGCGAGCGAGCGCGGCGCGTCTTTGAAATGCACGTGTTGATTTGCGACGCGGACGTCTTCCTGCATTACAACTGCGTCAGCACCTTGCGGGATTGGCGCGCCGGTAAAGATGCGCATCGTCGTGCCGGGCGTGAGCGCCGCTGGCGTCGCGCCGGCTCGCGATTCCCCAATCAGTGGGAGCGCCTTTTCGGTGGCAGCGCTCGCGCCCGCGAGGTCGGCCGCACAGGCGGCGTAGCCGTCCATTACGCTATTTGCGAATTCGGGCAGGCCGTAGGGAGCAACAACGTCCTCGGCCAAGCACAGTCCGAGCGCGTCGTGCAACCCGACGTTCGCAACCTCAGTCGTTCGGCACGCGCTCAAGATGCGAGCGATCGCTTCTTCAATTGTGAGCACGCGAAGAGCTTACACATTCGTTGCCTGCGTGATAGGCGACTGCATCCTTTTGCCACGCATCCATGGAACGCAGTCTGCGTGTGTAGACAATAGTCCCGTGAGCAGCCCAATTCCCCGCAAATCCGCCTGGTACGCACGTTGCACCGAGCGTTGTGGAGACTTCATGCGCTCTCTCGCCGCTTATCTTGGAATGATGCTTTTCATCGCTCTGCTACCCCGGGTGGCTTCGGCCCAGCAGGAATGCCACGGCCCGCGGGGCGGGGATGGCTGTGCCACGTCCTCGACGACGGGCTTCCCGATATTTAGTTACGCGCCGGAAACGAGCGCGGCGTTTGGCGGATTCGGCGTTCACTACTTTCGCCTCGGCGAGGCGCCGGTGGAGGCGAGACCCTCGTACTTGGCGGCGGATGCCCTGTACACGTTTCGCAATCAGGCGCTTGTCGATCTCTTTCCGACATTCTGGTTTGGCCCCTCGCTGACGCGTGCGGAGAGTCGCCGCGTACTGCGCGGCTTAGAAGATGGCGAGCTCAGCGAGCACGATCGCTGGTGGCTCTTTGAGCGTCATTCCATCACGGGGCAGGTGGCGTATCGATTGATGCCCGACTATTTCTACGGCGTCGGGCCCAATACCAATGAGGCGAACGAAGAGCTGTACACGATGCACTCGTTCTGGGACTTCATGGATTTTCGCACGCGCGTGTGGGGACCGTTGATGGTCGGTGTCAGGCAAGAGTTTCAGCTCTCACAGGTTCGCGACGTAAATCCGACCGGTTTGCTTGCGGGGACACGCGGCGTCGAGGGCGGTGTGCGTTCGGGTCTGGGATTGAGCGTCGTCTGGGACTCACGCGACAATCTTCAGTCTGCGCACACGGGCGCCTTTCACCAAGCGTTCGCGATTACGTACCCGGGTTTTCTTGGGAGTCGTTTCCACTTTACGCACATAAACATCGACCTACGTCAGTACGTACAACTCGCGCCGCATCACGTGCTGGCGATGCAGCTTTATGCGGACTTCAACATGGGAGATGTCCCCTTCGATCAGCTCTCCTTGCTGGGCGGCAACGCACGCATGCGAGGCTCGTATATGGGGCGCTATCGCGACAACGATTACCTCGCAGCCCAAGTCGAGTGGCGAATCATGCCCGTTGTCTGGCGCTTCGGCCTGGTCTTCTTCGCAGGTATTGGGGGCGTCGCGCCTACCATTGCCGAGTTTCGCGCCACGGAGCTGAAGATGAGTCTCGGCGGCGGCATTCGCTTCGCGCTCGATGAAGCCGAACGCATCTACGTTCGCCTCGACGTGGGCTGCAGCACGGACGGGTGCGCGCCCTACGTCAACGCGCTCGAAGCGTTTTAGTTCGCCCGTCGCGCGCGGCGACGCGAGGGTGCAGGCGCAGGAGCGGCGGGCAGGGTGTGCGCGGAGACGGGTGAAGCCGAGGACCGGGTGGCCGCGCCGGCTGGGGTCGCTTCGCCAGTGCTCGCCGGCGGTGCCGAGCCGGTTGACGGCCCAGGTGCAGGCTGCAACCCGGGCGCCGACGCTGATTCGGACTCGGGTGCAGACGCTGGTGCGTCGGCCGGGGAAGGCGCCGCGTCGGACGCCGCTTCGGGAGCCCCAAGGACGGGCGCGGGCGCGGCCGAGTTGTCGTTCGCTGGAGCTGCAGCGGCCGTCGCGCTGCGGGGCGACGCGTTGACGTCTACGCCACGCGGCGCGTAGACGGTGATTTCGCGGCCAGTCTCGAGTGCCGTGCGCTCCGAGAATCGGTTGATGCGCGCGAGCGAGGCTGCGCTTAACTCGAAGCGACGAGCGATCGACGCGACCGTTTCACCGTCGCGTACGCGGTAGCGCGACCGGACTCGGCCGCGTTGCGACTCGTGATGCTCGTAGAATTCTGCGCTCCCTACCACGAGCAGGCGAACCTGATTCTCAGTGAGTAGTGCCGCGCGAGACATGTCGAACGCGTTTGCGATGAAGAGCTGCAAGATCATGCCGCGTTGCAAGCTTGCGCTAGGGTCGATGCCATTCCAGCGGCGAAGCTCGTCCATCGTCACACCGAAGAAACGACCGATTGCGCGCGAGCTGTCCCCTTCGATCACGCGGTAGAACACGCGTGTCCGGCCCGGGTGCTCGAAGCGCGTCGCGGGCACCGTTGCTATAGGTGGCGTCGCCGACGCGACCCGCGTGCGCTCGACATTGGGAACGAGCATGCTGAAGCCTGCGCCGATGGTCTCGCGTTCTTCGAGCTCGTTCAGACGACGAAGGGTGGTCACGTTCGTCGCGAAGGCATCGGCGATGTCCGAAAGCGTTTCGCCAAAGCGTACGGCGTACGCGCGATGAGGCGTGCGCCGGTTCTCAGAGCGCGCCCAGGCTCGCTCGAAAACGCTCGCACTTGCTGCCGGAATTCGCACTACGCTGCGCGTGTCGCCGGGCGAGGTGTGTGAGCGCAGAAACTCAGGATTTAGCGCGGAAAAGTCCGCTACGCTGATGCCCACCGCGCGCGCAACCGCTTCGGTCGCCGTGCCGCCTGGTACTTCCACGTTCACTGTCGTGAGTGGTGCGTCCCGCGTCACATCACCAAAGCCAAATCGGGCAGGGTTCTTGGCGATGATCGCGCACGCCATGATCTTCGCTACGTAGACCGTCGTCTCAAAAGGCAGTGCGTCTTCAAGACGAGACAGGACCCAGAAATCGTTGGTGTTGTACTTGCGAATAGAACGAAGGAGCGCGTTGTAGCCCATGTTGTAGGCGGCGAGAGCGAGCTCCCACGAGCCGAATCGCTGATAGAGATCACGTAAATAGTGCGCGGCTGCGCGCGTCGACGCTTCCGGGCTCATTCGCTGATCCATCCAATGGTCACGGCGCAGTCCGTACTCGTCGCCGGTGCCGCCCACGAATTGCCACATGCCGACTGCGCTTGCGCTCGAGCGGGCCCGCGGGTCGAAGCCGCTTTCGATCATGGCCACATAGAGCAGGTCTAAAGGCAGCTCCGCCGCGCGTAGCTCCGATTGCACAAGCGCCGCATAACGCGGCTCTCGACGCAACCAGCTGCTCATGATTGAGCGGCCGCGCGCGTCGTCGCGAAAGAATTCCACGAACGTGACGACGCGGTGATCCCAGCGCACCGGCAAGTCGGGCAGGGCGAGGCCCTCGGTCCACGCCACATCCTCGTGCTCCTCTTGTTCAGCGTCGCCCATCTCCGCGACGACCGCGGGGAGCTGAGCGCCGATTTCTACGAGCGGCCTGCCTGCACGAAAGATTTCGCTCTCGGCGGTGCGAAGGGCAGCAAGCTCTGGACTTTCTGCGCCGGCGGCGAGCGCGTCGTCGTTCGACGAGGTTGTGTTTTGAGCGAGTGCGTGCCCGGACAACGAGAGCAGCAGAGACACGAGTGCAATTGCGTGGCAGCGCATCGCGTCATGTTAGCCGCTCGCGCTTTTGAGGGCTAAAAAGCCGCCATCGCGTGCGAGTGAGTTAACTCTTCAGGAACAAACGCGATTTCGGCCGCTGCGTTTGGCTTCGTAGAGCTTTTCGTCAGCCGCTTTAATAAGCTGCAACACGTCCCATTTATCGTCGAGCTGAGCTACGCCCACGGACATGGTGACGGGAATGTGCTCGCCTTCGAACTGAAAACGATGCTTCTCGACGAGCGCGCGCAGTTGGTCGGCGATCTTGACGGCACCTTCGCGTGACGTTTCAGGCAATGCGATGCCGAATTCTTCGCCGCCGTAGCGGGCGAGGATGTCATCGGGACGAAGGCGCGTGCGAATGAGCGTCGCGAGCTCTTTCAACACGTAGTCGCCGGCAAGGTGGCCAAAGCCATCGTTGACCGCCTTGAAATGATCGATGTCGATCATGCAGAGCGATAGGGGCCGCTGATGTCGCCGTGCACGCGGAAGCTCGCGCTCGAGGCTCTCCAAGAGGAAGCGTTTGTTGTTCGCGCCAGTAAGACCATCGATGATGGTCATCTTGTAAATCGTCTCGTGGTACTGAGCTTCGACGTCGGAACCGCTCAGATACTTGAGGATGGTGTCGCCGACCTTAATCTGATCGCCCCGGCGAAGCTGAACCTCTTTGTTGATCAACTCGTCGTTGACGTACGTGCCGTTGGTCGAATCAAGGTCGACGGCGTACCAAGCGCCCTTGCGCTGCTCGACGCGGCAGTGGCGACGGGAGACGCTATCGTTCTCGAGCTGGACATCGTTCTCACTGCCGCGGCCGAAGTTCAGCTGATTGGCAGCGAGCACATGGCGCTTACCAAACTGACTTGCATCTGACGTGTAGATCACGACGAGACAGTCGGCACCTTTGTCAGGCGCGCCACCTTTGATCTCATCAAGCGGAGTTATTCTGGTTTTGACGTCTGAATCCAAGGGGCAGCCCCTACCTCTCGGTGCTAACAGCGAACTCATTGAGGGTAGGAAGTGGCGCGCCCACCGTCAAGCGATGACGCGAGGTGGTGCCGCAGAAAAGTCCCACATCCCCCCACGGAGACTTCTCGTGTAGCTGGGTAACGACCGGTTGCTTCGCGATCCAGGTCTGTGGCATGGAGCGTCAAACGTGTCGGTGGAACATCCATTCCTGGCGGTAGCCGGAAACATCGGGTCGGGCAAAACCACCCTTACAAAGAAGCTTGTTGAGCGCTTGGGCGTTCGCGGGCTCTTTGAAAGTACGGCCGCAAACCCCTATCTGGCGGATTTTTATCACGACATGCCGCGATATGCGCTGCCTTTGCAGCTGCGCTTCTTGGCTATGCGCGTTGGCGAGACGCGCGAGACGCAGAAGGCGCAGGTCAGCGCGGTTCAGGATCGGACCTGCTACGAAGACGCACACATCTTCGCGGCAAACCTGCACGCGCGCGGCGCACTCGACGAACGCGATTGGGAGACGTACCAGATCTTGGCTGCCCAACTTTTCGAGGGCCTCACGCCACCTGACCTGGTTGTCTACTTGCACCGCACGCCTGAGGGATGCCGTGCGCAGATTCAAAAACGAGGGCGCGAGTACGAGCAATCCATGCCCGCGGGCTATCTCGAGGATCTCGGGATGCGCTATGACGGGTGGTTTGACTCGTACGCTCTGGGCCCGAAGCTGCTGATCGAAGGAAACGACTTCGATTTTTTGAATCGTCCGGAAGACCTGGAAGCGGTCGTCGAGTTAATCGCGAACACCTTGCCGCAACCGTCGCTTCCATTCGTGTAGGCGTTCGCTCGCGGGAGCTAGCGCTGCGTCTTGAGCATATTGCCGATCAGCTTGTAGAGCACACGCGCGCCAACGTTGGCGTCCCACTCGCTCTCGCCGGGCACGACTTCGTTTACGTCGACCCCGACAATGGTGCGTCCGGAATCAGAGAGCGCGTGCAGCAGATAGACGACTTCTTGAAAGGAGAGGCCACCGGGTACAGGCGTGCCAGTGCGCGGGCACAGCGCTGGATCGAGTCCATCGATGTCGAACGAGACGTATACCTTCGCAGGTAGGTCTTCCAGAATCGTCGCGACCTGCTTCCCCCAGGTCTCGCCGGTGAACCTTCGACGCGCAAGATTTGAATCGAAGTGCGTGACGATGCGGTCTTTGGATTCCTTAATGGCCTGGTATTCGTCTTCCGAAAAGTCGCGAATCCCCACCTGCACGAGCTTGGCGACCTTGTCCAGGCGCTCCATCACGTTGTGCATGATTGACGCGTGCGACCACGTAAAGCCCTCGTAGGCGACGCGCAAATCTGCATGCGCGTCGATGTGAAGCACACCCATCCCCGGGTGCACTTCGGCATGCGCACGAATTGCGCCGTACGGTGTTGCGTGATCGCCACCGACCAACGCAACAAGCTTGTTGCGGCTCAGCAGCTCACGCGCATGCTCGTAGGTGTCTTCGTTCACGCGATGCGAAAGCTCGTTTACGCGATGCAGCGCCTCTTTGAAGGCCGGCGTGCCGTCATCGACCCCAGCGTTTGCGATCACGACCGAGGCGTGCGGGCGCGCCTCGTCGTGCCACGCGCGTACGTGAGCGGCCTCGTGGAGCAGGGCGATGCCTGCCTCGTAGGGTCGCTTCAGATCCAAATCGAAGAGGTCGACTTGGCGCGACGCTTCCACGAGCGCTGCAGGCCCGTCTTCGGCACCGCCGCCGTAGGAAGTCGTTGCAGCGTAGGGAACGGGCAGAACGATGACGCGCGCTTCGTCGACGCTGTAGGGCAATCCGTAGATGCCCGAGTCTGGACTCGCCGCCGCGCTGGGATCGAAAGTGGATGGTTTTGTCATGACGCATCCACGTTATCACGGCGTGTTCTGGTAAGCTGCCGCCATGCGCTTACGCGTTGCTGTTCTGACGATGAGTCTGTGGACCATTTCGTGCGGTGGTTCCATTTCGCAACCGCCCTTGGCCCAGGCAGTTGTCGCCGCCCCGACGTTGCGCGAGGGCATTGTTCGCTACGAGGCTCGCTCGGCAACGCCGCGCGGCGCTTCGGTCGCGCGCGAGATACGGCCGGCGCGTTTCGTCGACCTCGAAGCCCAGGACCCCGCGGGCCAAACGCTCGCGCGTGCGACGACGGATGAGCGAGGCCACTTCTCGATTTCGATGCCCTCCGAGGCGACATCTCTCGTGCTCGTGCTCCACTCGAGCGTGCATGGCCACGACGTTGCGGTCACACGCGATCCAAACGGATTGCATCCGCACACCTTGACGTTGCCTCTCTCGCTCAATGGCGCTCCGCTGGAAACGGATGTAAGCGATCTGAGCGACGAGGGCATCGCTGGCGGACTGCATATTCTCGATACGATGATCAAAGGGCTCGACGCAGCGGTTGCGTGGTCGGGGCGCGAGCTGCCGCCTCTCTTCGTCTATTGGGGCCGAGGCGTGACGACCGTCTGGAGCTTCTATCGCGGCGAGCGGCCAGCGGGCTCGCATCGCTATGCACTCGAGCTTATGGGTGGTGAGCGTGGGCGGCTTGCTACGACTGACGCCGATGATCACGACGAAGCGATCATGCTCCATGAGCTTGGGCATTTTGTGTTCGATCGACTCAGCTCCGACTCGTCGGCGGGCGGCATGCATCCGGGCGGCGTGCTTTTAGATCCCGGGGTTGCGTGGGAGGAGGGGCGTGCGACTTGGTTCGCCACGGCCGTACTTGGAGCTCCGTGGTATCGCGACACGATTGGCCTCGAGCCGCAGGGCTCGCTGCGCGTGGACGAGAACATCGAGACCGACATGCGCGGGCCCGTGGGATTAGGCTCCGAAATCGGCGTTTCAAAAGTGCTCTGGGATTTGACCGATGGTGTGGAGGGAATTGCCGACGTCGATAACGACGGCATTTCGCTTGGGCCGGCGGCCGTGCTGCGCTCGATGATCGATGTCGCGAGCGAACCGGGCGCGTTCCCCAGCTTGTCGGATGTGCTGCGCAATCTAGTGAAGAACAATGCGGCGACGCGCGATGCAGTGCATCGCTTGCTTGCGGTGTCAGGGCAGCCGCCTGCGCTGTTGCCCGACGATGACCGAATGCCATGGCCGCTCGATATTGGGTTGCCGGGTTTGCACAGCAGCAAGATCGATGGCGTAAGCAATCCGGCACCGAGTGGTGGACGTGCGCAGCCCGAGAACGGGTTTGATTCGATGCGCGCGTACAGGGTGCACGTGACGCAGCCCGGATTTTTCCTCGCGCGACTCACCATTTTAGGAACGGGTCGAGCCGCCGATCATCAGGATTTGGATCTTGAACTGCGCGACATTCGCGCGACGCGCATCGCGGTGTCGAACGGCGAGACCCCGCTCGAGAGCGTCGGGCGCGTGCTCATGCCTGGCTATTACATCCTTTACGTTCGCGACGGCGGCAACGGCAACCAGGCCCCGTATGAGCTCAGCGTCGTCATGCAATGACGACGAGCACTCAGACCGTCATGCAATGACGACGAGCACTCAGACCGTCATGCAATGACGACGAGCACTCAGACCGTCATGCAATGACGACGAGCACTCAGACCGTCATCCATGACGGTTAGGAGCGCGTGGGCTTGCCGACGAGGTTGGGTTCCGGGAGTGTCGCGTAGGGGTGGCCGGCGTTACGTTCGGGATCGTGCCCTGCGATGAAGTGCATGTTCTCGTAGTTGATGAGCACGTGCGCGAGCGTCGTTCCAAAAATGTCGCCCGTGATCCAAGCGATGAATCCAAACACAAAGCCCATCAGCGTCGCCCAAAGCGTCCAGATCCAAAACCTGCGAGTAGGTCCGATGTGCACAAGGCCGAAGATAATCGACGTGAGCACCACGCCGAGCGCTGGCTGCATTGCACCGCGGAAGAAGAGCTCCTCCGCAACGCCCGAGAAGACTGCAAAGAGCGCGATCTCGGAGCCGGAGAGGGGACCGAAAAGCCGATGGAACTCAGAATGGAGTGCCCGCACGTGGGAGGATTTACGCACCAAAACGCGCGTGCCTGCGATCGTGATCGCGGCCACCGCCAACCCGAGCGCGAGGGACACCGCGATTCGCGCACTGGCGGAGCCGTCGGCCCAGCCCGCGGAAGGCCGGAAAAGCAGCCATTGTCCGCGCAAACCACCCCAAACAATCGCTGCTGCGGCGAGCGCTCCGTAGATCAAAGCAGACAATCGGAGGCGGTGATTGGTCACGAGCTAGCCCGAAATAGCAGAGGTTTTCGGCTGCGGCAAATGGCGAACGTTGTGCACGGGCGCGCGGGCCGATAAGATGCATCCTAAGTCAGGTCCGCCATGGGGACCGCCCCCAGTATGGAATCCCCGATCAACGAATCCCTGCTTCCCGATGAGTCGCCTCGAATACTCGTCGTCGACGATGAGAAAGTGATCCGCGAGATCGTTGCGGACTTTCTGTCGATGGAAGGCTTTTGGGTTCGCACAGCTGAAGACGGAGCTGCTGCGCTAGTCGAGCTCTCGCGCTCGGCCTACGACTTGGTGCTCACCGATTTGAAGATGCCCAACATGGGCGGCATCGAGTTGCTCGAAGCGATTGCCAAGCACACTCCCAATGTTGTGACGGTCATCATGACCGGCTTTGGCACTGTCGAGACGGCCATCGACGCGATGAAGCGCGGCGCGTATGACTACATCCTCAAGCCCTTCAAGGTTGAAGAGGTAGTGCACGTCATCCGGCGCGGGCTCGAAAAGCAAAAGCTCCACGCAGAAAATCTTCGTCTGCGCGAAGCCTTGTCGCTCTACAAGGTGAGCGAAGCCATCGCCGCATCGCTCTCGCTCGACGAAGTGACGCGCACGGTGATGGACGCTGCGATTCACGAGGTCGAAGCGGACGCCGTGGAAGTGCTCCTCGCAGATGGCGAGGGCGGATTCTTTCAAGCAGCACGCGAGGTCTCGCCCAGGTGGCATGGAGACCTCGATCACGGCGAGCTCGATGTCGATGCGCTGCTCGAGTGGTTCAAGGAAGAAAAGCCTCTTCGTTTGCACGGCACGCGTAGTCATCGGTACTACAAGGTTGCGCCCGAACGCACGAAGCTGCAGGCGTTGATCGTTACGTCACTTCGTGTGCGCGGAAAGATCATCGGTTTCCTAGTCGCCTGCAGCTACACGAAAGATAAGAAGTTTGATGAAGGGCAGCGCAAGCTGCTCAGCATGGTCGCCAATCGCGCTGCGGCGGCGATTGAGAACGCAAAGCTATACGAAGACTTGAAGGCGACGTTTCGCCAGACGATTCGCGGTCTCGCGAGCGCTATCGACAAGATGGATCGCTACACGGCCGGTCACTCGGAGCGTGTTGCCGCATACGCACAGATCCTCGCTATCAAGCTCGAGCTTTCCGAAGAGCAGGTCGAGATTGTTCGACAGTCGGCCATGATGCACGACATCGGCAAGATTGGCTGCGTGCTCAACCTCAACAAGCCCGGCAAGCTCTCGCAGGATGATTATGAGATCTTCAAGAAGCATCCTGGCTACGGCAAAGACATCCTCGAGCCGATTACCTTTTTGCATCCACTGATCCCTGGCGTGCATTTGCATCATGAGCGTTGGGACGGGCGCGGTTACCCGCTTGGCATGACGGCGCAGGAGATTCCGCTCATCGCACGTATCATTTCGGTAGCCGACACCTACGATGCGATGACGAGCGACCGGGCGTACCGTAAGGCGCTGCCCCACGAAACAGCCCTTGCCGAAATCCGCCGTTGTTCCGGGTCTCAGTTCGACCCGGAGATGGCCGATCAATTCGAGACGTCCATTGAGGCTTTGCGCCTCGAAGCAGCGGGACGCGGCGAAGTCGTTCCGGAATAGCCGAGACGAGCGTCCGTTTTAGAACGCATCTCATAAATCCCTCGGTCGGCTTCCTCGCGGGCACTTCGCCGTAGCGTCGTTGCGGCTCCTCCAAATACAACCAGTATTCGTCGTCGCCGCGCCTAGCTACGGCTTGGCCGCGCTTCGGAAATCCTCGGTCGGGATTTATGAGATGCGTTCTAGCGCCGTGTACGCCTGCGCGACGCTACCAGATACAGCAGTGCGAAGAGCCCAGCCAGGAGTGGCGTGGGGCTACCCGTGTGCGCGCTCACCGAGCATCCGCTGCTCATCCGCGGACTCGCAAAACTTGATGCGTCACCGCTCGCAGCGCCGTCGATGTTCGCGCCCGCGTCGCGAGGCAGACCCCCGCCATCTGTGTCTTCCGGTGCTGCGTCGGCGACGCCGCCGTCCACGATCCCGACGCCACCGTCAGTCGGCTCGACCGGGTCTAGATTCGTAACGCGGATCGCATCGACGCAAATGTTCTGATTGCTTGGCACGGTGCCGCTCGCGTTATCGTAGACCGAGACGGATTGCGCGCCCCCGGACACGAAGTCGAACTCGCCCAAGGTGACCCATGCAGCGTGCGCGCTCTGATCAACGATCACGGTCCCAGAGCCCTCGGCGCGGCGTATCTCATACTGTGTGCGTGCGAAGACGGCGTGCGCGGGGATCACATGAACTTCAACTTCATAATGACCCGAGCGGGTGAGATTGATCGCCCAGCGCGCCCAGTTTGATGGATCGGTCGAGCTAAACGCATTCGTCCAGATGTAGGAGCCGCCGATACCTGCACCCTCGACCTGGCGCCAGTACGTCGGGCTGCCGAATGCCTGAAAGCACGCGTCAGAATTGTCGATGATGCCGCCTTCGGCGGGAAGGGCAGCGCACCCCGTGAGTACGGGCGGATCCATCGGACCTGAGAAGAACTCAGTGTCCATCTCGGATGCTTCTACTGAGAGCTCCATGTGAATGTGATCGTTATGCGGGTGCGAGCCTGCAAAATCGTAGGCGCCATCGCGCGCTGTAGGATCGGAATCCGCCTGCCAGATCCATCGGTCCCAAATCACGCGCTGCACGCCGATGTATTCGGCATTGGCGATAAGCCAATTGGCCACAGCGTCGCCCGCGTCGTTGTCGGCGTCACCTGGGGATGCGACATCCGTGTCAACCGGTATGAAGAGATCGAGGGCACGGCCCGTTGCATGCACCGACATCCAGTCTTCGGCGCCGACGATGGGGCGGCAGTCGTAGCCGCCGTAGTCGGAGACCTGCGGGAAGTTCTCCAGGAGGTAGTCGCCGAAAATCCGAGCGCCTTCCGTGAACGAACCTGAGCACCCGCTCGTGCCAACCCACAATCCAGCCTCAGTGATCGTTACATCCTGGGTTGCCGCGCTTGCACGAACAGTGGTGGGGATTAGCCACGGACCGGTGCGCGCGACTGCAGCGTGTGCGGCCGCAGCATGCTCGTCGTCCGTAGTTGCGCAGGACGCGGCCGTTACCAAGAGAGCGAAAAGTACTGGGAGTGAGTGGGGGCTCTGTTTGCGCATGGCTGAGGCCGGGCAGGATAGTCCATCGGCGCAACGATGCACGTCGTCTAAACGATCATTGCGCGAGCGTAGTCACGGCAGCCACAGGCGCCTCGGGCAGATAGAACAGCCCGAGCCACGTTGGATCGCCCGGCTGACCGTACCAGCGCCGCACGACTGAGCTTCCGTCACGGGCGCGGAACGTGGTTGCGATTGTAAGGCGCGTGCCGGGCGGAATGGCCGGGCTGACTCGAGCGACGACGCTCACAAGTGTTGCAACTCCTTCGGGGTCGCGAGGGGCAGGTTCGCCCAAGATCTCTTCGCCGGCGTGCTCTGCAAGCAAAAGTTGCACACGCGAGACCGCAATGGACTCGGTGCGTGTCACGAGCTGCAAGACGCCGCTTTGCCACGGGTGCGCTTCTGTTCTGGAGCGACGGGGCGGATTGCCCAATTGATCGCAGCTCGTCATCAGAAGCGCGGCGCAGACTCCCGCAACGTACCGAAGGGGACGCACCCGCTCAGCCGATGACGTCGTACGGGTATCCGGCATCCTCGTAAGCGCTGCCGGCGATCTGTTTGAGAAGTTCGTCGTCCTCACGCTCCATGTGATCGAGGCGGCCCTTCAGGCGATCGTTGGCCAGGGTGGCAAAGCCCGCTGCGAGATCGATCTCGCGACGCGATGCCTCGACGCCGCGCTGTTCAATGGTTCGCGTTGTGCGCGAGAGAATCGCCGAGAGCGCGTAGAGATCGATCGCAACCTCCGCGATGCGCTTTTGCACGAACTGACGTTCGGCAATGTGCTTGCCGTGCTTGCGCAGGATTCGCTCTGTTTCACGCGCGAGTCCTCCCACGGCTTCTTCGAAGATGACGGATTCGCGCCGAAGGAGAGGGTGCACTTTTTCAAGTCGCTCGCGGCCAAGGGCCGAGCGCGCGCGCTGGATCGCAAAGTCGCTAAGGACTCCAAATCCCTTAATGGTTCGCGCATGGCGCGCGCCACCTCGGTCAGCTGTTGTCCGGGTCCCTGCATGCCCGAGAGTGCAATAAAGGCGCGTAGAATCTCGTTGGTGCCCTCAAAGATGAGATTGATGCGCGCGTCACGCAAATAGCGCTCGTAGGGGTAGTCCGACATATAACCAATGCCCGCGGCGATTTGCATCGTCTCGTTCACAATGCGCCACAGCGTTTCCGAGCCGAAGACTTTGCAGATAGCGCTCTCGAGCGAGTAGTCGTGCACGCCGGCGTCGATGAGACCCGCCGTCAGATAGGTCATCGACTCGAGCGCATAGGTCTCGCACATCATGCGCGCGACCTTGTCTTTGATCATGCCGAAATCGCCAATCTTGCGGCCGAAGGCATTGCGCTCCTGAGTGCGCTGCACAGCCAGTTGGATGAGGTGTTTGCAATTGCCAAGCGCACCCGATGCAAGACCGAGTCGTCCGTTGTTCAGCACCTCCATCGCAACTTTGAAGCCGCGACCCGCTTCGCCGAGCACGTTCGCCGCTGGAACCTTTACGTCCTCGAAAAAAAGTTCCGTCGTCGAAGAGCCGCGAATGCCCATCTTCTTTTCCGACGGTCCGTTCTTTACGCCGTACGACCGCTCTACGAGCAGGGCGGTGATGCGCGGCTTGCTGCCGCTGTCCGGTGAACTTGTGCGCGCAAAGACCGTGAAGAGATCAGCAAAGCCGCCGTTGGTGATCCAAATCTTCGAGCCGTTGAGAACGTAATGCTCACCGTCGGCCGTGAGCTCGGCGTGCGTCGTTATGCTTGCCGCGTCGCTGCCCGCGCCCGGCTCCGTGAGCGCAAACGCCGCTACCCACTCGCCCGTCGCGAGGCGCGGCAGGTACTTCTTCTTCTGCGCTTCGGTGCCGAAGAGTAGCAGCGCTTTGAGTCCAATGGATTGGTGTGCGCCGAGCGTAACTGCGAGAGACGCGTCAATCGCTGCAACATCTTGAACAACGCGTGCATATGCGGTGTGCGAGAGGCCGATGCCGCCGTACTGCTCCGGAATGCTCAAGCCGAAAAGGCCGAGCTCCTTCATCCCTTTTAGCACTTCATCAGGGATGTGGTGCTCCTCGTCGATTTTCTTCGGGTCGACGTGCTGCTCCGCGAACTTGGCGATACTCTCGCGCATGAGCTGAACGTTCTCGCGTTCGTCCGCCGCCATTTCTGGATAGGGAAAGATGAGCTCCTCGGCGATGACGCCGTGGAACAACGATTTCATAAAGCTCTGTGCGCGCGCGGCCATGATGCCTCACTCAGTGGTGGTGATCGTCCTTGGGCGGTACGGGCGGAGACACTGTTTGTCGTCCCGTGCGCTCTTTTTCGGCTTGGTCACGCTCCATGTCTTTTTCCGTCGCGAGACCGGGGACGGGCAGCTGTGCTTCGCCGCGCGCCTGACGGTCCTGCCATGGATAGCGCACGCGGCCGTGGTAGACATTCAGCAACGTCTCAGTCACGCGCGTCGAGAGCACGCGCAAATCCTCCAGCGTCAAACCCGATTCGTCGAGCTGGCCTTGCTTGAGCTTCACAAAGAGAATGCGCTGCACCATTTCTTCGAACTTCGCGCGCTCCGGCGGAAACACCGTGCGCGATGCGGCTTCGATAGAATCGATCAGCATGAGAATCGCGGTCTCTTTGTTGCGCGGACGCATGCCGGGATAACGGAAAAAGGTCTCTTTGAGATTCTTCGGATTCCCTTGCTCCAAACACTTGTGCCAGAAGTACTCGATGATGCTCGTGCCGTGGTGCGTGTATGCGAACTCCACCACAGGCTCCGGGATGCCGCCCTTGCGAAGGATGCTCACGCCTTCAACGACGTGCGCCATGATGGCATCAGCGCTTACATCCGGTTCGAGGTCGGCGTGCGGGCTCGTCTCGCCCGGTTCGAGATTCTCGACGAAGTACTTCGGCTGACAGGTCTTTCCGAGGTCGTGATAGTAGGCGCCGACGCGCGTCAGCAGTGAATCGGCGCCGACGGCCGCCGCAGCCGCTTCGGCGAGGTTAGCCATCGCGCGCGAGTGTTCCCACGAACCAGGAGCTTCGCGCGCCATCTTCTGCAGCAGTGGCTGCTCGAGGTCTGTGAGGTCGAGGAGCCGGCTGCGCGAAACCGCCCCGAGCACCAGCACTGCGAGCGGCTGCAAGGTAAAGGCAAACGCGCCCGAAAGCACGCCACCGGTGGCCGCGGACAGAAGCTCTGATTCGGTGAAGCGCTTCAGATCCTCGACAACGTTGATGCCGCCCTCGAAAAGCATTTTGGCCGCGATGAGTACTGCTGCTGAGGCGATGCCCGATACCACGCCCGCGACAAGCAGCGAGGTGGAGTGCTTTCGGTCGCGAAAGCCAAATGCCCCGGCCATGCCGGCCGCCATGAAGACCGTGACCGCCGTGAGGCTGAAACCGATCAGGGACGCGGCGAGGAACGCGAACGTCATAGTCACCATGAACGAAGTGCGTCGGTCCAAATAGAGCGAGGCCCATAACGGCACAGCCGCGACCGGAAGGACGTAGGGAGAAGCTGCCGTCATAAGCAGGACAACTTTCGCCACGGCCAGCAGGATGAGCCCCAGTCCCAACATGCCTGCTTGCGTGCGGAGCAGGGCGCCCCGACTAGGAATGAAGGTGCGCAGATAACTCGTGATGAGCATCGCGATGAGGAAATAGACAAACCACAGGCCAATGACGGCGCCGATCGGCGGAGGACGCCGGCTACTCTCGTAGAGCCGTACCAAGTTCTCGGTGTAGGTGTCGCGAAAGCCTGCGCGTCGGTTACTGATGATGGAACCGCGCGGGACCACCGGTTGGATGTTCCGCAGAACGACGACGCCGCTGACCGGGTCGGCGTCGCGCACGGTGATCGGAGGCAGGCGTAGCGTGATGGGCGCAGGCTGGCCTGGAACCACACGCAGCGGCTCTACGAGCGCATCGCCAATGCCGATACCGGCGCTGACGGTTGCGAAAACCGCACTCAGCACAAACCCCGCGGCCGAGCCAGCGATCAGACGTGTGCGAAGCATAGTTCAGGTGCTCCGACCCCCACGGTCGAAACATGCCGCGAGGCTAGTGCGCGGCGCTGTCATATTCAAGTGGGGCCTTGGCCGTGTGCGAGATGGACACACACCGCTTTATTGCGCGATTCTGTGGAGGTGCCGCTCACCTCCTCGCGTATGCCTCGACTTCTCGCGAGTTTCGTCGCGTTCGTAATCGTGGTCGCACTGGGCGTTGCCGCTTGGCCATACACAGTCGACGACGCGTACATCGTTGGACGATTCGCCATGAATCTCGCGTCGGGCGACGGCTACGGCTTCAACCCCGGGCACACAGGTGACGGCGTCACCGGTCCGCTCGCTGTAATGCCTGGCGTGCTGGCTCAGTGGGTCGGCATCGATGCCGTGGCAGCCGCAAAGGTCTTTGGCCTCTTCTGCGCAGCGCTCGCGGCGGCGTTGGTTGTGCAGCGCGCGTATGAAGCCAGCGGCGCAATGCTCGGCTGGTTCACGTGCTGCCTCGTTGCGCTGACGCCAACGCTCGGGATCTGGGGCCAGGCCGGTCTCGAAACGGGTGGTGCCACATTGTGCTTTTCGGTTGCGGTGCTAGCGGCTTCGCGCGAGCCGGTCACGAACGTAAAGCTCCTTGGTTTGTGTGCTGCCGCGATCGCATGGCTGCGCCCCGAGCTTTTGCCCGCGACCTGGGTGCTCATCGCATGGACCATCACACGCGTTACGAAGCGCGAGCGCATCGTATTAGTTTCGCTTTGCGCGATAGGCGTGATTGGCATCGTCGTCTTCCGGCTCGCGATGTTTGGAACTCTCGTTCCGCTTAGCTTCTTCGCCAAGCCAGGCGAACTTGGAGCGGGGGCGGGCTACACGTTGCGCGCGCTCGTCGTGCACACGACACTCGCTGGCGCTATTCTCGCAGCCTACAGTACGAAGCGCGCTCTTCAATCCGTGCTCGTCGTCCATTTGCTCGCCGTGGCTCTTGCGGGGGGCGACTGGATGCCCGGATATCGCTTGTTTGCGCCGGTGATCCCGCTCTATGCGTGGCTTGCTGCAGACGGGGCGTTGGAGCTCTTTCGCAAACAACGGAGGGCGCTTGCGCCGATGCTTTTGGGCCTCGCGCTCGTCTTGCCGGTTCTCGATATTGTCGTCGAGCTCCCACTCGCGCGCGAAGCCGGTCACTCTCGGGATCGCGTGGGTCACGAAGTCGCCTCATACTTGCGCAGCCACGCTCATCGAGTTGCGCTCGTCGACGTGGGCTACTTGGCCTACCGAAGCAATCTCACCGTGGTTGATCTGGGCGGCGTGACGGATGCCGCCATGGGTCGTGCGCGCGGGCCTTATCTCGATAAGCGCATTTCCGAAGCCGAGCTGCGAGCGCGCGAGCCCGACACTATCGTGCTGCATTCGCAGACGCCGTTTGAAATCGATGGCGATGGGCGAGTGCGCAACATGCGGGGCTACGGCGTTGAGCAACGCGTCGGGCGCATGCGATGGGTGCACGATAACTTTCGCGTGGCGCGCGTCTTTCGCTACGCACCCAACTACCACTATGCCGTGCTCTTCCTCGACGGAATTAACGCTCACTAAGCGCCTCCGGTGGGGCGGTGCTGGCACCACGCAGCCGTTCTCTCGATAGCCGATCGATGAACGCGAAGATCAAGAACGCGGTGGCGCGAGCTGTAAACGCCTAGACGCTGCGAGAGTAATTACTCGTTTTCGCAGAGCACCTGGGGTTCGTGCTAAAAAGGAGTTGCGTGCTTTCTAGGGAAAATCGATTCGGGCTGGCTTTGACGCTGTGCGCGTTCTCGATGGCGACAAGCGCTTGCGTGACCCAGAGCAACCTAGGCGCACGTCGCGATGCTTCTGTCGATCTCGGCTTAGCGGATCAGGGAGACTCGGACGCGGGGGGGGATGGCGGTGGCTGTAGCGCGTGCGGCATCGCCGAAGCATGCGACCCCATCACGCGCGAGTGCGTAGCGTGCGACACCATCTTCGACGGATGCGCAGCACGGCAGGCTCGCGTAGCGGTTGGGGACGCGCACGCTTGTTTTGTGCGTGAGGATGGAAAGCTCTTGTGTTGGGGCGAGAACACGTACGGCCAATTGGGGTTTGCCGGCGCGGCCGTACCAAACACACCGCGCGTCGTGGCTGACATAGGACAAGTGGTCGAGGTCGAGGCGGGCGCAAGCCACACCTGCGTGCGCAGTTACGACACGAACATCGGCGTTATGTGCTTTGGACTCGGAGTGCACGGCGAGCTGGGGTGGGGGATGGCGATGTCGTCATCGTCGCCCGTGGCTGCGCGCATGGAGGAAGGCTCTCGGCTAGCTTCTGCGAGCGAGCTCAGCTGTGGTTCGCGACACACTTGCCTGCGCAGCAACGACGCGATTTTGCGTTGTGCGGGTGATAACTCGGACGGGCAAACGGGGGCCTTCGAAAATCCGACTCGATTCGATTTAGTGCCGGTTCGCAGTGGCGTCTCGCTTGCCACAGGCGATGCTCACACCTGTGTTGCCCGCACGGGAGGCGATGTCGCGTGCTGGGGCAAGCCGGACGACATGCGTTTGGGCGGGGACGGATTTTCTCCGACTATCGTACTCGGAGTGACGTCGGCGATTCGTCTCGCCGCAGGCGACGCGCATACATGCGCGCTACTGCTGGACGGAACGGTTTCGTGCTGGGGCTTGAACGACTTGGGGCAGAGCAGCGGTGACGCATCCCTGCAGGTCGCCCACAGCGTGCCGGCTCTCGATCACGTGATCCAGATCACAGCGGGTCGCGTTCATACGTGCGCGCTCAAAGACGACGGCTCGGTATGGTGCTGGGGTGACAACGCGCTTGGCGAACTGGGTGCAGATACGGCAACGCTCGCTTTATCGCGAACGCCCGTTCGGGTAACCACGCTCGCCATCGACGGCCGCGTGGCAGAGATCGCTAGCGGCGGTCGCCGCACCTGCGCGCTTCGTGAAGCGGACACGTCGACCTCAGATCCTGGCCTCTACTGCTGGGGCGAGCATTTTGCAGCTGTGCCCGCCCACATCGAGTTTTAGAACGTTGGTGTTAGGGGCCAGTTGCGGCGCCGCGCGCCGGGGCTGCGGTGCTGGGCATCTGGGCGCTATTGCGATTCGTTCCCCCGAACTGGCGCTCGACGATCTGCGCAGCGACACCGCGCGGTACGACGGGCACGACTTGGTTGGGTTGGCCGGCTGGCGCAGCGGCCGCGGCGGGCGCGCCAACTTGAACGCCGGGTGCAGCTACACCGAGGGCTGTGGCGGGGGCAGCTGCCGCATCGACAAAGGTCACACGCGCAAAACGATTGGTCGCGTGAAAGTCGCCGACGCGCGGTGGTGACCACGCTGCAAAACGCTGCGGCGCATCGTCGTCGCGCGCGTCCATTACGTAAAGATTGATGCCCCACGTCGCGCCCGACTCAGGACGACCCGCTGGCGGCGTGCCTGCCGCGAATGCGGTCCACGGCAATGCCATCTCAACGGTGTAGCCCTGATCCGCATCGTCATCGTTCACGTGACCGCGAAGTACAACGCGCTGGCGTACGTTGCTCGTCCAATCCAAGTGCCCAACCGGTTGCGGCTGGCGGCGCGAGTCGTAGCGGGTCTCGAAAACCTGGCCCGTGGGGGCGACTTGGATCTCGAAATAGTTCACGCCGTCGTTGCCCGGGTCGACCATTACTTCGACGGTGTCTTGCTCCCAGAGATGCTCATCGTGCGCTGTGTACGTGCTCTTGAGAAAGTCGTCGCTGACTTCGAACGCGACGTAGAGATTGTTTGCGTCCCACGTGATTTTGCCGCTCGCTTGAAAGGCCGCCGGTGCGCCCGTCATCGTCTCAACAAGGTTGCCGGTCTGGACGGCGGTTGCCCATGCCGGCTCGTCGAGCCGGCCGTCGACGGTGATCGGCGTGGTGGCCTTGATCGATTGAGTCGAGATCACCGCATTCGCGGGAGTTGGCGTCGTCGCAGCGCCGCCCGCACGCGCGGTGGTGGGGATCGTGAGCGCAGGCACGCGGTTGTCGCCGTCGTTCGGGCCGCTCGCAATGCGAAGGCGGCGACGCTCGCTCCAGAAGCCGATGAAGAGCTTGGTGGCCGGTGAGTTCCAGTCCTCGGGAACCATAATGGTCTGCTCGTCGCGAATGTATTCGCCCGCCTGCCAATCGCTCGGCGCATAGTGCTGACGAACCCAGCCCGTGCCGTCTTGATTGACGCGATTCTCGCCGGTCGCGGTGGCGACGTGCGTGAACTGCTTCCAGCCCGCGTCAAGCTTGTGATCAACCTTCCAATGCCAAGTCACCGTGAAGGGCTGGCCGGCCGTCGCGCGTTCTGCGCTGAGGTCGTAGCCGAGCAAGTGAATCTTGCCTTCGAAATCGACGTCGAGTGGATGCTGAGGATGGGGCGCCGTCGTCGAACGATAGCGCGCGAGCTGAGCTCGGTCGGCTTCGCTCATGCGGTTGCTCTGCTCAACACACGCGGTGCTGAACAATCCACAGAGTAGGGCGATGCTGATCGTTGTCGTGGTCTTACGCATAGTGTCCTCGTCTTTTATCTAAGCTCAGCGGCGCGACTTTTTGCGCGCCTTTTTCTGCATCTGACGCAGCTTCTTCGTCTTATTCTTGTCGAGCGGCTTCTTGCGAACGCCGGGCATTCCGGGGCCGCCGCCCATGCCGGGCATTGCGCCCAGGCCCATGCCCGCGAATGGATTGCCGCCGTCGCCAGCTACGACTGACTCGAGCAAGGAGTCGGCGAGTCCAGCCATCATCGGATTGCCTTCGAGGCCCCCGGTGGAGACAGCATCCTTCAAGCGACGCGCCATCGCGAGCTGTTTCATGCCCGGCAAGCGCTGCAACATTCCCGCTTGCTGTCCGATGTCGCCCATCATCTGGCGCATGAAAGAAAACTTCTGAAGAAGCTCGACGACTTCCTTGTCGGTGCGTCCCGAGCCCTTGGCTACACGCTTTACGCGTGACGGTTGCTTTTGAAAAAGCTCCACCTGGCGACGCTCGTCGCGTGTCATGGAGCTCACCATCGCTTCAACTTTCTTGAGCTCGCCGTCGTCGAGGTTGACGCCCTCGGGCATCGCATCGCCGAACATCGGAAGCTTTTCGAAAATCTCTTTGAGCGGGCCCATCTTTTTGATGGTGCGGATCTGCTCCAAGAAATCGTCGAGAGTGAAGCGACCTTGAAGCATCCGCTTCGCGTCTTCTTCCGCTTTTTTCTCGTCGACGACTTGCTCGAAGTCTTTCATCAGGCCCACGACATCGCCGAAGCCCAAGATGCGGCTGGCCATGCCTTCGGGGCGGAACGCCTCGAGCTTGTCCATCGCCTCGCCCATACCGGCGAACTTAATGGCGGCTCCTGTGACTTCTTTGACCGAGATTG
This sequence comes from Sandaracinaceae bacterium, assembly GCA_016712745.1. Taxonomy (GTDB): domain Bacteria; phylum Myxococcota_A; class Polyangia; order Polyangiales; family JADJQN01; genus JADJQN01. The sequence goes on along the minus strand of JADJQN010000001.1, from coordinate 771,165 downwards.
CCGCGCCACCGCGCGCATCGCCGTCGAGCTTGGTGAGCACGACACCGCTGAGGCCGAGGCGATCATGGAAGGTCTTTGCGGTCTTGACCGAGTCCTGACCGATCATCGCGTCGATGACGAGGAAGATGTTCTTAGGCGCAGTCTTCGCCTGAATCTCGCTCAGCTCTTCCATCAACGCGGTGTCGATGGCGAGGCGGCCGGCGGTGTCGAATATGATCGTGTCGCGCTTGAGCTTCTTCGCTTGGTCGAGAGCCTTGACGCAGATGTCGACGGGGCGGCCGCCGGGGATCGCGAAGACGGGAATGTTCAAACGCTCGCCGAGCACTTGAAGTTGCTCAATGGCACCCGGGCGCTGCACGTCGGCGGCAACGAGAAGAACTTTGCGCTGCTTCTCTTTTTCCAACCACAAGGCAAGCTTGCCTGCCGTGGTGGTTTTGCCAGCGCCTTGAAGACCGACCATCATGATGCCGGTGACTTGCGGACTCGGGAGGAAGTCGACGGGTTCGCCTTCGAACCGCATCATGCTCTCGAGTTCGTCCTGGCAAATCTTGATGAACTTCTCGGCCGGGCCGACCTTGACCTTCTTGCCCTTGACCTCAGCCGACGTCTGAACCGTCTCGCCGATCGCTTTTTCTTTTACAGAAGCAAGGAAGCGCTTGACGACGCCGAACTCGACGTCGGCCTCGAGGAGCGACAAGCGCACATCGCGCAACGCTTGATCGATGTTCTCTTCCGTAAGCTCGGCGACGCCTTGAAGGCGGTTGCGTGCGGAACGGAATCCCTTTGTCAGGGCTTCGAACATGACAGGTGTGCGCCTCTTTCAAAAACGGCTCAAAAACGAGCAGGCGGCCACGTACCACGCAGACACGCGTCCTTCAAGCGAACGCCCGAATTGAAGGAGGTTTCGGCCATTTGCCAGCTAGATTGGCGAGCGCTGAGGCAGCCCGATCAGAAGGCGGTTTTTCGGCGTGATCTCCGCGGGGATGGTTTGGGTCGCGACGGAGTAGCCCGCGGCGGCCAAGCGCTGCGCACGCATGACGTCGATCGCAAGGGGTCGATCGAGCCATCCGGCTATGGGACCAGCGTCACAGATGCGCGCGTCTTGGCAGCAGGGCAGGACGGCGATGGCAGCACCCGCGTTGAGCGCCACGCTGAGCACTTTGTCGGTGAGCGCGCCGCACGCGTGCACAGACACAATGAGGTCTGCAGCTTGGGCAGCGACAGACTCGATCGGTGCAGACCTAAACTCGATGCGCGATGCCAACCGCGGCCATGTTCGCACAAGCTCGGCACTTAGTGCGTGTGCGCTCTGCGGAATGCGCGTGTCGACGGCGAGTGCGGATGCGGACGTGTCGTCGAGGAGCAGCATGATGTGGGCAAGCAGGCCGTGTCCGCACGCAAGGTCGAGCACGCGACCGCCGCGCACTTTGCGACGCACGCGACGCGCGACCTCCCACGCTTCGTAAAGCTCCTTGCGCGGCAGGCAATCGGCGCGACATACCGCGCGCGCGATACGGTCGAAAAGCGACTCACTGGCAAAACGCGGAACGTCTCGCTCGGTGAGTTTCGATCGACTGCCGTGGGCAAACTCGGTCACCCGCGCAGTATAGCGTTACGGCGCAAACACGAACGGATAGTTGAGCGTGACGCTGGCGTCGACAGGTGCGGGGTCAAACCGTAGCCGACTAACGGTGCCTACGATGCAGCTTGCAACGCGCTCGTCGCGTGTCGTGTTTTCTGTTGCACGCGCATCGCTCACTCCGCCGCTCTGCTGCACTGTAAACTCGACCGTGACTTTGCCCGCGAGATCCGGATTGACGCGAAGTTGGCGCTCGTAGCAGGACCGGATTGTCGCTATGCGAGCCTGGATCGCGCGCGAAACGTGGGCTTCCTCAAAGCTTGGCACCACCACTCGGTGCGCATGCGCGCGACGACGCGTATTGCGTCGCGAAGGCCCGTCGGCGTACGCCGGGCTCAAAGCTCCGACCAACGATACGAGCAGCGCCACGACCAAGGCCGCGGGACGAGTGATCTTCAACATTGCGTCCCTCCCAATCTCAAAGTCCGTTGCGATGCTAAGCGGGCGCATTCACGCTTCACTAAGTCTTAAGATTCACTACGCTCGTCGCATTCGCCGGATTGCGCCAGAAACTGGCGCCGTTGCGATCGATGCGAAGGTAATCGCTTACTTTTTCCGGCGTGCGCGCTCGGCGCGGGCTTCATCGATTTCAATGCCCAGCGCCTCGAGGCCAAGCTCGTTGGCGACCGCGAGCACGGTCCCCGTTCCGCAAAATGGATCGATGATGGTTCGCGTCTCGGTGTGATCACGGATCCATTCACATGCTGCGACGCATGCGTTACGGCCCATCGCCTTTGACCAATCCATCGAACCAAGATCGGGGATGACGTCCGGCGTGAAGCCGCTCGTCATCGGGAGCTCGCGCGCGAAGCAGAGCATGTGTGCGTAACCGGGGCGGCCATCGGCCACGCTGCCCGCGGGGACTCGGCACACAATCTTGTGCCAGAGTAAGCGCGCGCCCGCGCGTTCGGCCCCTTGATGACAGAGATAACTCTTGTCGATCCATTGGCCATTTCGGAACACATCGGTTTGGAAAAAGATCGCGACTCCGTTTGCCGCAGACTTGGCTGCGACGAGTGCGACCGTGTCGATGAACCATGCGCGCCAGGCGTCCAGCGTTTGTCCGCGTAGCTCCGAAACGTCTGGTAATGAAGTGACGAACGACGCATCCGTTGGCGTGTCGTGCGACCTGAGATAAGCGCCCGCATCCCCGCAGATCACGTTTCGCATGGCGGCAGAACTAGCACGGCGTTGGCTTTTCTTTGTCACGGAAGCGCGACCTCGTGTATTTCCTCCGCATGAATACACGTGGGTGGGCGCCGCTATTGGCGGTGGGGTGTGGTCTCTTATTGGGGGGATGCGGCATCGGAGTCGGCCAGGGCTTTGCGCGCTCCACGATGGGACCACAGTCCTCAACATTCTCGGAAACGCCGACCACGCAACAGACGCGCGTCGGGTTTGCGCGCATCAACACCGTTACGCTGTACGACACGACGGGCATGCTGCTTGCAGCTCTTGGTACAGCCGGTAATGCGCACAACGCTCGCATGGAGGCTCAGGACCGAGCTGTGCGTTCAGGCGCGCAAGCCGGCGATACGTACTCATATTCGTATCAAGTTGTTCCGCCTGCGGCGGGAACGAAGACATCGATGACTCTCGGCTGGGGGAGCGCCGCGAGCGGTTCGATTGGCAGCCTCGATTTCAATGAAGGCGGCGTGAGCTACTTCTTGCTCGACTTGCGCTCTTCATTCGTCTTTTGGGATCTCGCGCCGAACATGGAGCTTGGACTCTTCCTTGGCGTGCTGTGGGAGTCGTGGTCAGGCAATACGCCCGCGGGCGAAATCGATTCCACGTGGATCGGTATGCCGCTCGGCCTCTCGCTTAACTATTCGTTCTTGCCGATGCTCTCGGTGAGCCCGCGCTTTGCGATCGATCCGCTGCTTGGCCCACTGGGCCTGCTGTCCGAGGGGGGGCACTGGCTGTGGCTCGAGGCCGGAGCGCGCCTGGATTTCCGTCCCATCGAATGGTTGCTTGTCTCGCTCGACGTCATGCATCGCGTAACTCCGTGGGAACTCGGCAACTCCACCGGCACCTCGACGCAGTTCAATCTCGGCGTCGCCTACATGTTCACGGGCTTCTAACTCGGTCGCGTTAGTCTCCGTTGAGGATTTCCAGCACGCGTTTGATCACGCGCGTGTCGTTGGCCAGAAGTCGATGCAAGAGCGCCGGTATCGTCGTGTGTGATTTCACGCCGGCGAGACGGCTCGATGTCGCAGGCACAATCATCGTGTCGAATGGCGTAAGAATCGTGTGAACGTCGACGTCGCCCCACGGATGCATATCACTCGCGAGGTCGCGCAAGAGCGCACTGCCCGGTCGCATATCTCGCACGCCGGGCACGGACATAAACCACGCGGTGTGCGTGCCTGAGTGCGGGCCGGCCATGGAGATGAAGCGCCGAACGCGCTCGCGTCCTCCGAGACGCTGGATGTAATAGCGGACAACGAGCGCACCCATACTAAAGCCGAGGATGTCGACCTTGCTATTGGGGCTGACGCTGTCAATCGCCCGCGCGACTTGCTGAGCGAGCTCTGAAATGGGAGCGCTCCCGTTGCAAGGAACGAGTTGATGCAAGACAGGCACGCGCCCGCTCGCTCGTAATGCCGCAGCGATGGCCGCCAATTTTTTGTCGTTGTCCCAGATGCCGCCAATGAGCAGTACTTTGGGCGCGCTTGCCATCTACGCCTTCACGTCGTGCCGCGAGCGGACGCCTTGAGCGAGGTAGACAATTGCTTGCTTGATGCGAGCGGCGCGAGTCTCCGTGCGTTTGGCAGCATTGATCCAGTAGAGGTAGGCCTTCTTCGGCGAAGGAGAGATCGTTTCAAAAAAAGCTTTCGCCTTTTTGCTCTTCCCGAGCGCCTTTTCGAGGTCGGCTGGCATCAGCATCGCCTCGGTGTCGTCGAGCGCCGTCCACTTACCGTTCTTCTTAGCAACCTCAATGCAAACGAGCCCGGCGTGTGTCATTTGGCCGCTCTTGATGAGCGTTGCCACACGCGTTTTGTTCAACGCCGACCAAACGCTCGTCGGCTTGCGCTTTGAGAACGATTGTTTGTAGGTGTGTTCGTCGAGCGGATGCTTTAGCGCGTCGATCCAGCCGAAGCACAAGGCTTCCTCGACAGCGTCGGCGTAGCTCATCTTCATTTTGCCGCTGGCCTTCTTATTGAGCACAAGCCAAATCGGCGAGGATGATCTGTGGTTTTTCGCAAGCCACGCGCGCCAGGCTTTGCGGTCCTTGGGGTGCACGAGCGGGTAGCTCGCATGGGCCTTTGCTTTCACTTTCGCCATCGAGATGAAGGATAACCGAACTCTGATATCCTGCCGCGCCTATGAGCGCGAAGCTCCCCAACGCCCACGATCCCAACACGCTTTTTGTCGTCGATTTCAGCGGCTACGTCTTCCGCGCCTATCACGCGATCCCTCCGCTTTCGAACAAGAAGGGGCAGCCGACGAATGCCATCTATGGCGTGACGGCGATGATGCAAAAGCTCGTCGATGTGCAGAAGCCGGCGCTCTTGGCGGTGGCCCTCGATAGCAAGACGAAATCGTTTCGTCATGAAATGTACCCGGAGTACAAGGCCACCCGTCCGCCCACGCCGCCCGATCTCAAGCAGCAAGTCGAGCGCCTGCGCGAAGTGATCGACGCCTACGCGATTCCGACATTCCAGCAGGACGGCGTTGAAGCGGATGATTTGATCGCGAGCATCGTCAAGAAGGCAAAGGCGGCCGGACTGCGCGTCGTCGTCGTGAGCGCGGACAAAGATCTTTTGCAGCTCGTCGATGAAAATGTACTCATGTTCGACTCGATGCGCGACAAGGTTTTTGGGGCCGACGAGACCAAGGAGAAAATGGGGGTTGCCCCGGAGCAAGTGCGCGACTTGCTCGCGCTCATGGGCGACTCGTCGGACAACGTTCCAGGCGTTCCCTCGGTGGGGCCTAAGACGGCGGCGCAGCTACTCATCGATTACGGAACGCTCGAAGGCGTGTACGAGAATATCGAGAAGATCAAGAAGAAGGGGCTTCACGACAAGCTGGTCGAACACAAGGAAGCAGCGCTCCTCTCGCAGCGCCTCGTGACCTTGCGCGATGACATTCCGGTGGAGCTTGATTTGGCGAAGCTGCAGTACGGCGGAGCCGATACAGAGAAGCTTCGCGCACTCTTCACTGAGTTTGAGTTCACGCGTCTGCTCGCACAATTGAAGCCCAACACCGAACCGAAAGTCGAAACTAAAGTTTCGTCCAGCTCAAGCGGCGTTGATGTGGATAAGATCGTCGCTGCGATCAGGAAAGTGGGCCGTTTTGCGATGTTCCCGGTGCTCGACCAGAGCGACTTCTCAGGCGCACGTCCCATCGGAGTGGCGCTTGCGTGGGGCGAGTCGGACGCGGCGTATCTGCCTATGGGTCACCTCTACCTTGGTGCGCCAAAGCAGCTCGATATCAAGGAAACTTGGGCCGCACTCAAGCCGCTATTTGAAGATGCGCGCGTCCGTAAAGATCTCGCGGACTCAAAGCGCGACGAGAACATGCTGAAGTCGCAGGGCATTGATCTTTTGGGCGTGGACTTTGACACAATGCTCGCGAGCTACCTCCTCGATCCAGAGCGCGGTGGCCATTCGCTGACCGAAGTTGCGCAGAGTGAGTCGCGCGTGGATTTGCCGCTCTACGACATTATTACCGAGAAGCAGCGAGGCTCGCAGAAGCCGATGGCGGAGATCAGCGTCGAGACTGCGACAGACTATGCCGTCAAGTCAGTCGACGCTCTTCGCAACGCCGCCAACGCCATGCGCACGCGCGTTGAGGCCGAGGGGCTCGAGAAGATGCTTCAGGAAATCGAGCTGCCGCTGTCCCACGTGCTCGCGAAGATGGAGCGCACCGGGATTCTGCTCGACATACATCACATGACGACCTTGTCGAAGTTGGTCGCAGGCGAGATGAACAAGCTCGAAGCGCGCTGTCGTGAAATCGTCGGACGCGACATCAATCTCGGCGCGCCGCGCCAGCTGGAAACGGTGCTCTTCGACGAGCTTGGCCTGCGCGTGATCAAGCGCACGAAGACGGCGCGCTCGACCGATCACGAAGTGCTGGAGGAACTTGCGGCCGAGCATCCATTGCCGGGCACCATTCTCGAGCATCGCGCGCTTTCCAAATTGAAGAGCACCTACCTCGAAATTCTTCCGAAGGTTTTGGACAGAGAAGGGCGAGTGCACACGCGCTACAACCAGGCGGTGGCTGCGACCGGCCGGCTGTCCTCCAGCGATCCCAATCTTCAGAACATTCCGATCCGCACGGAGCTTGGACGTTCGATTCGCGACGCTTTCATCGCCAAGCCCGGCTGGCTCATGATGTCGTCCGATTACTCGCAGATTGAGCTGCGCGTACTTGCGCACCTCAGCCACGACCCGGAGCTGGTGGAGGCCTTCGTCACGGGCGAGGACGTTCACATTCGAACTGCGCGCGCTCTCTTCGGTGTACCGACCGAGGGCGTGACACGTGAGATGCGTGGACGCGCCAAGACCGTGAACTTCGCTGTCATCTACGGCCAAACGGAATTCGCGTTGGCACGCAATCTTCGTATCGACCGTAAAGAAGCAGCGCACTACATCACGGCCTTCTTCGAACGTTACGCAGGCGTAAAGAAGTTCCTCGATACTGTGATTGAGGAAGCGCGCGTGAGCGGAAGCGTTCGCACGTTGCTCGGCCGCAAACGCGTCATCAATGAGCTGACCAGCGCTAATCGTGGGCTGCGTATGGCTGCCGAACGCGTGGCGCGCAACACACCCATTCAAGGCACGAGCGCTGACATCATCAAGATTGCGATGGTCAATGTCGACCGCGAGCTTGTGGCTCAGAAGCTACAAGCACGCATGCTGCTCACCGTTCACGATGAGCTCGTGTTCGAGGTCCCGCCGGAAGAAAAAGACGTCGTCGGTTCGATGGTGAAGAGGACCATGGAGAGCGTCATCAAGCTCGACGTTCCACTGGTCGTGGATCAGGGCTGGGGGCCGAGTTGGGGCAAAGCACACTGAGGTCTTCCAGATTGGCCTGATCCGCGGCTTTGAATGCCAGCGGAAAGCTGAAGCGCTTTCCGGTGCTCGCCGCCTTCGGTCATGGGCAAGAGCTCACTCCCTCAGTTGTCTGCGGGCGCGCTCGCGCCTCAGTCCAATCTGGAAGACCTGACTCGAGTGTGCGGCGCTGGTCGCAGTTGTGACGCGCGTGGGGGCGCGTTACGCGTCCGGGCTTAGGGTGAGTAGGGCGCCGGCTACGATAAGGGCTGCGCCGACGCCGACTTTCCAGGTGATGGTTTCGCCGAGCACGACCGCGGCGAGAACGATGGTAAGTGCGAGGCTTATCTTGTCTACAGGCGCCACTCGCGAGGCTGGGGCCATGTGTAGTGCTTTGAAGTAGGCGAGCCACGAGATCCCCGTCGCCGCTCCCGAGAGTCCCAGATACACGAGCGAACGCGTTTTCAAATCGCGAATGCCTTGCTGTTCTCCGGCGATGAAAACCATGGACCACGCAAAGGCCAGGACGACACACGTGCGGAGCGCTGTCGCAAGCGTTGAGGAAACGCCTTGCATCCCGATCTTCGCGAGAATCGCCGTGGCCGCAGCCGCTGCCGCGGAGATGAACGCGTATACCCACCACGCCATATTTTGCCTGCTTTCGATGTGAGCTCGGTGTGCCACGGCCACGCGCGCTAGACCAGCGACCCTTCTTTCTGGAGGTCCGGTTGTTCAGCCTGCGTTAAGGCCAGCGTGGGAGCCTGATTCAATGCACAGACTGCTCGTTCTTCTTGCCGTCAGCGTCACGTTTTGGGGTTGTGCGACGGCGTCGCGTGATCGGGGCTGGCTTGCGCAATCCGTGCGTGCGCGAACCGGGCACGCTCTTGGGCCAGCGACGAGCGAAGGCCGCGCAGCGATGCCGCTTGGCGTGAGCGTCGCCGACGGTCTAAGTGCCGACGATGCTGTAGCGATAGCGCTATGGCGCAGTCCGGCTTTGCAGGCCGAGCTCACCGCGCTCGACACCGCACTCGCCGATTTTGACGAAGCGAGTCGCCCCGCGAATCCGCGCATCAATCTGCTCGCACCCATCGATCCTCGCCAGCTCAGCGCGATTCTCTTTCTGCCAATCGAAGCGATTTGGCAAACGCCCTACCGCGCAGCCGCGGCGAACCGCGAGCTTGAGCGCGTTTCAGAATCGATGATCCACGTTGTGCTGAACGTCGAACGCGACGTTCGTATTGCGCATGTCGACGCTTATCTTGCGATGCGTCGCGTGCGTGCGTACGAGCCGCTCGTCGCTACTTGGTCCGATGCTGCGCCTCGCCGAGGCGCGGGCGAGAGCTGGAGACATTGCGCCTGCACAGGCATCCGCCGTGCGTGCCGAAGCCTTGCTTGCGACGGACGCGCGACGACGCTCTTTGCACGACGCTCGGGTCGCCAATGTTCGCTTGCTCGCACTGATCGGGGTGCCGTGGCCGAACGTCCCTACGCTCGTAGCTGCGCCCGTCAGCACGAGCCGTGCTTCAGCGTCAGAGTTGCTCACGCAAGCGATGCGCCAGCGCGCGGACTTACGCGCAGCGGAACTTGCGATTCACGCAGCGGCAGCGCGCGGCCGATGGGAGCACGCACGTGTGCTGACTCTCGTTGCGACGATTGATACTCAGGCGGATCGCGGGGCGCTGGTTCCGCATCCGAGCGTGGGCGTGCAAAACTTCGAACTGCCGATCTTCAACCAGAATCAGGGTGGCGTTGGACGCGCTGATGCGAGCCTTACGCGCGCAATACATCAATACGCCGCGACGCGAATCGCGGTCACGGCCGAGGTCCTTTCGGCATGGGAGATTGTGGAGCGCGCAGAAGAGTCCCTCGGGACTTACGACGAGATCCTTTCTGCGTTGAGCGAAGCGAGCGGCGCATCCACTCGTTCGTTTGAGAACGGTGCTGAAAGCTACATCGTCGTCGTTGATGCCCTAAGGCGCTCTGCGGAAGCGCAGTTGCGCCGGGTGGAGTTGGAGGCAGAACTCGTTCGCGCGCAGGCCGAGCTGGACCGCGCGGTAGGCGGTCGAGCGTCGGGAGAGATGTTGTGAAAGCGCACTACGCACTCGCATTCTTCGTCCTGGCCGGTTGCGCACCTGCGAGCATGGAGACGGCCGGCGAAGAATCGCACCCGCCGGCAACTCTCGATGACCTCGGCACGGTCGTGCTCAGCGCCGAGTCAGAAGCGGCGCTCGCACTGCAGACGGCGCGCGTCACGCAAGCGCCCGGTGGCGAGAGCGTCGTTGTCGGGGGGGAAGTCATGGTTCCGGCGGGCCAAGAGGTCGTATTGGTTGCGCCGGTGGGAGGCCGTGTCGTTCCGTCGGCCAATTTGCCGCGACCTGGCGATGTGGTTCATGCGGGGCAACTGCTCGTAACGCTGGTTCCTCTCGCCGGTGTTGAGCGTGACGCTCGCGCTCGCGCCCAGCGTGACCTCGAGGCGGCACGCGCGGACCTCACGCTCAGTGAGCAGCGTACGCGTCGCGCCGAGCTCATGATGAACGACCACTCGGGCAGCGTGCGCGCGTTCGAAGAAGCGCAGGCGCAGCAGCATACCGCGCAGGCAACGGTCGATTCAGTCGGCGCACGCGTGCGCACAATCGCGTCGGGCGGGCTCGACTCCGATGTCGCGCTTGCCATGCGCAGTCCAACCGAAGGAATCCTGCGCTCGGTGCGAGTCGCGCCAGGGCAGTCAGTTCCGAACAATGCAGTCCTTTTTGAAATCACATCCTCGGGCCGCTGGATCCGCGCAAGCTTCACGGCAAGCGACGCGGCGATTCTCGCAAACGTTCATCGGGCCTACGCGCAACGTGTTGGGAGCGCGGAAGAGGTGCCTCTCACCGACGCGTCTGGCCCCCCATCCGCGGATCCGGCTCGCGGCACAGTCGATCGCTTCTTCTCCTTGCCGAGCGAACAAGTATGGATCCCGGGCGAACGTGTGGTTGTACACGCGGCGGGTTTACGTGCCGACGCCGCTCCGGCGTTGTCGGTTCCGTGGACGTCGGTCGTACGCGACGCGGAGGGTTCAGCTTGGCTCTATGTGAAAGTCGGTGCGCATCGCTTCCGCCGTGAGCGCGTCGAAGTCATGCGTCGCGAGGAAGACCGCATGCTTTTGCGTCGTGGGCCGCCACCAGGCGCGGAAGTCGTAAGTACAGGAAGCAACGAGCTGTGGGGCTTCGAGCTTGGGGCCGATCGATGATTCACGCGTTCGTGCGGGCCTGCTTGCAAGCGCGTCAGCTGGTCGTGCTTGCCGGCATTGGCTTGCTAGTCGCGGGCGTGTTCGCAGCGCGTAGCGCATCGGTCGATACTTTTCCTGAGTTCGCGCAGCCGACCGTCGAGATTCAAACCGAAGCGCCCGGTCTGTCGAGCCTCGATGTCGAGAATCTGGTAACCACGCCGCTCGAAAGCGCGTTGGCGGGAACCTCTTTCGTTCAGACGATTCGCTCGCAGTCCGTGCTCGGTTTGTCGTCGGTGGTGCTTCTGTTTGAGCAAGGCACCGACCTCTTCGTAGCGCGTCAACTTGTGCAAGAGCGCCTCGGGCGCGCGATTCCGCTTTTGCCTGCGTCCGCTCGTCCGCCTGCGATCATGCCGCCTATCTCCTCGACCGGTCGCGTGATGATGATCGGTCTGAGCTCACGCACTCTCTCGCCGCTCGATCTGACTGACTTAGAACGTTGGTCGCTGCGGCCCCGTCTGCTCGCGGTACCAGGCGTCGCACGCGTGGCTGTTTGGGGTGCCCGAGATCGCCAATACGATGTGCGTCTGGACCCGGCGCGGCTCGAGGCGGCCAATGTTACGGCAGCTGACGTTGTCACTGCGGTGCGGGGAGCAACCGTGCCGATTGCGGGCGGGTACATGGACGGCCCGCAACAGCGCATGGCCGTGCAGTTGGTGTCGCCGGTGAATGACTCCGAAACACTTGCGCACTTGCCCATCGCGACGCGCGGAGGCGCCGTGCTTCATTTGGAAGACGTTGCGAGCGTGCTTGAAACGCATGCGCCGCCGATTGGCGATGCGGTCGTTGGTGAAGGGCCGGCGATTTTGCTCGTCCTCGACAAGCAGCCGTGGGGCAACACGCTTGAGATCACTCGTCGCGTCGACGAGGTTCTCGCTGAGATGCGGCCGGCATTGCCCGGAGTGCAGATCAACGCACACGTATTTCGGCCAGCGACGTTCGTAGCGCAATCGATCGCCAACTTGCAGCAAGCCATGTGGATTGGCTGTGCCTTTGTTGTGGCTGTGCTCCTGCTCATGCTTTGGAACTGGCGCACCGCGCTCATCAGCGCGATTGCAATCCCTCTCTCCGGTGAGCGCTGCGCTGCTCGTTCTTCGAGCCACGGGAGCAACGTTGAACACGATGGTCCTTGCCGGCCTCGTGATTGCGTTGGGCGAAGTCGTGGATGACGCGATCATCGACGTGGAGAACATCCTGCGGCGCCTGCGCGAGAATCGTCTACGCGAGACGCCTCGCGCGGCGTTGCGCGTGGCACTGGAAGCGTCGCTCGAAGTGAGGAGCGCGGTCGTCTACGCCACCATCATCGTCGTACTGGTCTTCGTTCCGGTGCTCTTTCTCGAGGGTGTGTCGGGGTCCTTCTTTCGGCCTCTCGCGCTCGCCTATGGTTTGTGCGTGCTGATGTCGATGTTCGTCGCTCTGACTGTCACGCCGGCGCTAAGTCTGATGCTTCTGCCTGGTTCTCTTGAGCGAACGTCCCACTCGCCAGTCCTCATGGTGCTCACGCGCTGGTACGCGCGCATTCTCGCGCCTCTGCTCTCGCATCCGAGAAGCGTTATCGGCAGCGCAGCAGCCATTGTTCTGATTGCGGCATTCGGATTTCTACGACTAGGTGACGCATTCTTACCGGAGTTCCGTGAGAACGATTTTCTCTCACACTGGGTAGCACAGCCGGGCGCGTCGCTAAGCACGCTCAAGCGGACCACGCAGATCGTTACTCGCGAGTTGCGCAGGATTCCAGGCGTCACGAGCGTGGGCGCGCATCTTGGGCGCGCCGAGGGTGGCGAAGAAATCGCCGGGCCAAATTTCGGCGAGCTGTGGGTACACGTTGACCCGGGAAGCGATCACGACCGCGTCGTCGGTCAAATTGAGGACACGCTCGCTCGCTATCCCGGCATACAACACGACGTCGAGACGTATCTGCGTGAGCGCATCGAGGAAGTGCTTAGCGGATCTCACGGCAGCATCGTGGTGCGGATTTCGGGCACAGAGCTCGCCAGCTTGCGGCTAGGCGCTGACGCGATCGCGGCTCGCGTCCGCGGCATCGCAGGCGTGGGCGATGTGCAAGTCGAGCATCAGACTCTCGTTCCGGAACTCCGAGTGGTGCCTCGACCGGAAGCGGCCGCACTGGGCTTTCTGACCACCGACATTCGCCGTGCCGCGGGACTTTGGGTTGGTGGCGAGCGCGTGGGTGATGTCATACGCGACAGTCGTTCCATCGCGGTGGTCGTGCGCGGGTTGGATTCCTATCGCGAGGATCCCGCTACGCTTGGCGAAACGTTGGTTACCTCTGCGAACGGCGCACGCGCTCGTCTGCGTGACGTCGCCACACTGACGATCGAGCCAACGCCGAACGAAATCCCGCACGAAGACGGGCTGCGCTGCATCCATGTCTCGATAGATGTGACTGGGGACCTCGGCAGCGTTGCGCACGCAGTTGATCGCGCGGTGCACGCAGCCCCGCTCGCGGCTGGGCACCACGCCGAGGTCTCGGGCGAGTGGAAGGAGCGGACCGAAGCTCAGCATCGCTTGCTATGGCTCTCGGCGATATCACTCGCGCTGATCCTTTTGGTGCTCTACGTGGACTTCCGGAGCGTCCGGCGCACCGCGCTAGTTGCGGCGAGTCTTCCGTTCGCGCTGGCGGGTGGCGTCGCCGGTGCCTGGATCGCCGGCGGCGTGCTCTCACTGGGTTCGCTGGTCGGCTTAGTGACGGTGCTCGGCATCGCGTCGCGCAACGGCATTCTTCTTGTCAGTCACTACCGGCACCTCGAAGTAAATAGCTCCCTGAGTTTCAAGGAAATCGTGACCACCGGAAGCTTGGAGCGCATTGGACCTATCGTGATGACTGCACTCGCGACGGGCTTGGCGCTCATTCCGCTCGCCGTAACAGGCGAGGCGGCCGGGCATGAAATCGAGCACCCCATGGCGGTGGTCATCCTGGGTGGCCTATTGAGCTCGACGTTGCTAAACGTTCTTGTGATTCCCACGCTCTATTACCGCTTCGGTGCGAGCCAACCGAATCGCGGGACGAGCACCAGAGGGTACGTCAGCGAACATAGCTGAACCACCGTGCCGCCGGGCAATGCGCGAAACGATGGCTAGACCAAGGCCATGCCCGGGTTTGCGTGCCCGTTCCCGATCGGTGCCGCGCACGAAAGGCTCGAACAGTGATTCTCGTTCCGCCACAGGAACCCCGGGACCGTCGTCATCGACGTGCAGCACAAGCTCGGCGTCGTCGGCAGTCACTGAGACTGAAACGGACGTGCCGAACTTGAGGGCGTTCGACAGTGCGTTGAGTACCAACGTCCGCAGCAGCGCTGAGTCACAACGCATGGTGGCGTCGTCGTTCGAGGCGCGAACGGTCACTCGCTTGGCGTCCTCGTCGCTCAACTCTTGGATGGCATCTTCAATGACTTCGTGCAGTGAAACCAGCTCACTCGCAGTCCAGCTACTTTGATCGGGCATTGCCAAAATGAGTAAACGCTCGACCAAGGTTTGAAGCTCGATCACTTTTGCGCGCGCGCGACCGACGTCTGCCGACGCGTGCGCAGGAAGTGACTCATCCTCCGCGAGCAAATCGAGCTCTCCGCGTAGCGTCGTAAGGGGCGTTCGCAGCTCATGAGCCGCGTCGGCCGCAAATCGTTCTGCCTGGTCGAGCGCATCATCAACGCGTACCAACCACTTGGCCACGGGCCGGCTCGCAAACCATGCGCCAAGTCCGGCAACCGCCGCTGCACCGGCGGCGGCGAGCGCGAGCCAGAGCGTGAGGTCGCGATGCGCAGATGCAGCAACGATTGTCACGCCGTGCTGACCTCGAACCGCGCACGCTCGCAGCTCGCTGAATGTGGAACAACTCGAAAACGCCACGCGCGGCACGCCGCCGAGCCCGGCTACCACGGACGATGAGGCTCCGGCGTAGATAGCGAACGTGACCCCCGTCTGTTCCACTTCCGAAAGCTCATCGCGAACAATCTCCTGCAGGGTGCGGGCCATGGAAGCAGCCTGAATCTCGTGATCAAGTACGCGCGCGGCGTCGGTCAGCGTTTTGTCCTGCGCCAGCTGAACGAGATAACCTGTGAGTACGCTCGTAGTTGTGGCGGCGACCAACGCTGCCACCATCGCCGAGACGGACGAACCCGCGGCGACACGAGCTACGATCCCGGAGCTACGCAGCGTTGCCATCGCCTGCACCTCCTCGCAGCGAGTAGCCCTCACCGCGCAGCGTCTCAATCAAGGTTGGACCAAACTTTTTGCGCAAGCGTGCGATCAGCACTTCTAAGCTGTTGCCAGCGCGCTCACTCGCGTCACCCCACACGGCGTCGAGCAGGGCCTCTTTCGTCGTGAATCGGCCAACGCGATTCGCCAAGACCTCGATGATCGCCCACTCGCGCGCCGTGACAGGAACGGCTTGCCCCGCTCTGGATGCTTTGCGGCCGGCGAGATCAAGTACGACATCGGCATGCGTATGGGAGAATGCGCGCAAAATGTTTCCGCGCCGGCCGAGAGCACGCACCCGTGCGCGCAGCTCAGAAATCGCGAATGGCTTAGCAACAAAATCGTCGGCACCCGCGTCGAGCCCCTGCACACGCACGTCTACCTGCGTGCGGGCGGTTAGAATCAATATCGGCAAACTGAGATTGCGCTCGCGCAGCTCGCGACAAAACTCAACGCCTGAGCCATCGGGTAGGCCGAGATCCAGCACAACCAAATCGACCCCTGCAAGCACGGACACGCGCGCGGCCTCGATTGTCGATGCTGTGAGGACGGCGTGTCCGTCGCGTTCGAGCGAGCGCGCAACTACGCTACGAACTTCTTCCTCATCGTCGACAACTAGAACGCGCACGCACGGAGCATACATTGTTCGCGCGGCGGGCTTACGAAGCAATTCGCGCGAGCGCCTCTTGCACCTGCGTGGCGGAGGCGGGGCGTACGAGCCGCGCTACTTCCTGACCATCCCGCAAAAAGACTAGCGTCGGCCACAGTTTCACCGCGAACGAGCGTCCCAGCGCAAGGCCTTTGCCGTCTTCAACGCGGATGTGCCGCACGTCGGGATGCGCTGCGAGCGCGCTTTCTACGTGCGGGCGAGCTGCCTGGCAGTGACCGCACCACGTTGTGCCAAACTCCACGACGGTGGCGCCCGGTAGTGCATCGACTTCGGATCGGCTCGGTTCTGCCATAGCCAATCTCTAGGTTCAGCCTTGCGCAATGGCAATCGGGTGCATGCCAGCGACGGAGGCTCGCATACTAGCCGTGCGGAATCGAGCGCAGCTCTTCGTAGAGGTGTATCGCCGCGCGCGTGCCTTTGCGGAAGTCGTCCAAGTTGAGCGATTCGTTCTCCCCGTGTGCGTTGCAAATGGGATCTTCGACGCCCATCAAGAGCGCAGGCACGCCGCCGAGGACGCGGCTGAACGGTTCAACAAACGGAATCGAGCCACCACAACCGATGTGCACAGCATCGCGTCCATAGCCAGCTTTGAGAGCACGCCCGGCCGCGGCAAAAGCCGGATGATCAGGCGTGGTCATCCACCAGCCCGCGACGGGATCGCGTTCGATGTGAACTTGCAGACCCCACGGCACCTTGGTTTCGAAGTGCTTAACCAAAAGGTCTTGGACCTTCATCGGGTCCATGTCGGCGACGACGCGGCAGCTGATGCGTGCGCGAGCGCTCTCGATGATCTGATTGCTCGAGCCAACGAGGGGGCGCGCCTCGAGTGCAATCACCGTCACGGATGGTTGTCGCCACACGCGTCCCCAGACCGGCATCGCAGGATCCCCCGTGAGATGCGCGCCCTCGACAAGGCCGACCTCATGACGAAAAGTTTTCTCGCTATAGGGCAGGGACGCGAGCTCTTTCGTCTCTGCGTCGGTCGGTTTACGAACGTCCTTCCAAACATCGAGCGCGACCTTGCCGTCTTTGTCGGTGAGTTCCGCGATGGCTTTGCACAAGGCCATGACGGGATCGGGCACAGGTCCTCCCCACATGCCGCTGTGCACGGGATGATCGAGCGAACGCACTTCCACCATCACCGCAACCAGACCGCGCAGCGAGACCGTGAGCGACGGTAAGCCCGCTTCGTGATTGGCGGTGTCCGTGAGGACGATCACGTCGGCCGCGAGCTTCGCTTTGTACTTTTCAAGAAACGCCGAAAGGCTTTGCGAGCCCGCTTCCTCTTCACCTTCGACGATAAACTTCACGTTCACAGGCAACGTTCCGCCCCTCTTCAAAAATGAAGCGATGGCGGCGATGTGAACCATCACGCCAGCTTTGTCGTCCACGGCGCCGCGCCCATAGAGGCGGCCGTCCTTGCGAATCGTTGGCTCGAAGGCTGGCGTCTCCCACTTCTCGGGACGACCCGGCGGCTGCACATCGTGATGCCCGTACAGCAAGACAGTCGGCGCGTCTTTGGCGTGGAGCCACTCGCCGTACGCATAGGGATGTCCGCCGGGGAAATCGATTACTTCGCAATGCTCGAGGCCGGCTTTCTGCATCAAGGCCTTAATGGCTTCTGCACTCTTGTGAAGCGCGGGACTCGGCGGCGGCTCGGCAGAAATTCCCGGAATACGCACAAGGTCGCAGAGATCATTCATGTGAGCATCCCAGTCGGCTTCTAACTGAGCGAGTGCATTGACTACGCCTTCAGACATGACGATTCTCCTTGCTGACGTCCTCGGTACGGTTTGACGGTCGCATGCTCGTTAGCTTGCGAACAATGAGGGGGCCCCCGTACGGACGCAGGTGACTCATCGCTTCGAGATGAAGCTTCACGCCGCGCCACTCCACGGACCGCGAGAGGGTCGCGTAAAACCAAATGCCGCCCATCAAGAGGTCCTTGAACGGCGCGACCCAAAGATGGCTAAGCGACATCCCATGTCCGCGTGTTCGCGAAACCATTGCTGCGTCGAGACAGAGCTTGGCGAGCACGACTGCGAAGAATGACGCGATGAAGAACGCGCGAAAGCCACTCACGCACATTGCGAGGAACGCGAAGGACACGGAGTTCGCGAAAAAGTCCCCGAAAAAGCCGCGCAAATCGATGACGGCGCGCATCTTGAGCCAGCGTGAATGGCGGCCCATAAAGCGCGCGATGCTGGCGTGCGAGTTAACGTTCTCGGCGGGCGTGCCCGAGAGAATGACGACCTTGCCCGCCTTCTCGTATGCGGCTCCCAACAGAAAATCTTCTGCGAGGTAGTCTTTGAACTCAGCGAGGCCGCCGACAGTTTTGATTTCGCTCTTACGGAATAGAATCGACTTGCCGATCACGCACGTGATGCGCGCCACGTAAAGAGCCACGCACGTCGCCGGCGCGATGAACGCAGAGAGTTGGAGGTTCTCCATCGCGGCGCCCACGGAGCGCTCGCCGGTGCCGACGACCATCGAGCTCAGAAGGGAGGCCTTCTCGGCAATCATTTCCGATACGACTTCGCGCAAATAGCTTTTTCGTACGCGCACGTTCGCGTCGGATTGCAGGACAAGGTCGTGGGCGGCGGCATCGACAGCCGCGGTGAGGTTCGAAACTTTGGGATTGAGTCCAAAGGCAGGATCCGAAATGACGAAACGCGTGGGAATAGCTGGGTAGCGCGCCGCGACTTCGCGGGCGACGGGAAGGGCGACATCGTCTTCGGTGGCGGTTGCAAAAACAACTTCGAAGCTCTGCGGATAGTCCTGCTCGTAGAAGGAAGCCAGATTGGCTGCGAGCTCCTCCTCGAGCCCTTTGAGCGGCTTTACCAGCGAAATGGGCGGCAGTAAGGAAGCATCGACCGTGTGTTTCTTGCGGGTCAGGTGGTGAACGACGGCGAGAATGCCGCCCGCAAAGAAGACAAGCGCGAATCCGGCGATGCCTAGCAGCACCCACGCGACCGTCACCAACATCAGAAGCATCCCGCCGAGCAGGTTCGATGCTCGGCCTCGCATGCGTGATAGCAACTTTCGAGGTCCGCGCGATCGCAACGGTCTGCGCATGCCATGTAATGTGGATCGCAGACGGATGCGCACGCGGGGTTCGAGCCGCGAGGCGGAAGGCGCACGGGCAAGGGAGCGGCGGTGCGGGGAGGGTCGCCGACGACCACTTCGCCTGTGGCGGGCGCACTCGTCGCAGCCTCGGGGGGGCTCGCGGCTGTCGTCGCGGGCGCCGTTGCAGTTGCCGTCGCAGGAGTAGCTGCAGTCGTTGACGCAGGTGCAGGCGCCGCTGAGCCGGGGGGCACGGCTTCGGAACCGGACGTCTGCTGCGCGGCGACGGCCTCGGGCGTGACCGCGATCGTCGAGACGTCGTTGTGC
This sequence comes from Sandaracinaceae bacterium, assembly GCA_016712745.1. Classification (GTDB taxonomy): domain Bacteria; phylum Myxococcota_A; class Polyangia; order Polyangiales; family JADJQN01; genus JADJQN01. The sequence continues at coordinate 751,987 of JADJQN010000001.1, read as the reverse complement.
TCGATGGCGTTGCGTCGGTCGCGTGCGTAGTGGATGCGCTCTTGCGACTGGCCTTGGCTGTAGTTTTCCAACCAATCCGACCAGCATGCGGTCTTCGCCGCGCTCTCCATGTCGGGTTGCGTGTCGAGCGCATAACAGTGCTCGAAATTCTCGTTGCTTCGGTGCAACATCCGCAGACTCGGCGCGCAAGCCGAGAGCACCAAAACCAACCCGCACAGGGCGAAGAGACGAAACATGCGCAGGGAAGATACCACTCGCGATGCCGGTACACAGCCCCCGATCCTCGGTGTCGGCCGCCTGTCCGTGAATAACTTCGACGACCTTTATCTCGTTTGGAGCGAGAAAGGGCTCATGCACGTCTCGTTCGATGCAGTACGCGCAGACGCCACACTCGGTTTGAGTGCCGTCCCCAGCATCTACGCCGATCCGCTGAAGGCTTACTTCTTCGGCGAGCCCACCGACTTCGCGACTGTCCCGCTCGACCTGCGCGGCACAGACTTTCAACTCTCGGTGTGGAACGCGCTCGCTCGCATCCCGTACGGGGCTGTGCGTTCCTACGGGGCGATCGCCAATGGCATCGGCTCACCGCGCGCGATGCGGGCAGTCGGCGCGGCAAGCGGCGCAAACCCAATCCCCGTCATCATCCCCTGCCACCGCGTCATCGAAGCCAGCATGCGCCTCGGCGGCTTCTCGGCAGGCCTTGCACGCAAACGCAAACTGCTCGCGCTCGAAGGCGTCCACATCGACCGCGACATCGTCCACCCCGGACAACTCTCGCTTATCTAATGCCGCCCGCGATTTTGAAGGCAGGGTTTACAAGAGTTCAAGAGGAAGGCATTTCTTTTTGCCGAGCCTCGCTTCGCGCCGCCGCGAGATCACGCCGCGGGAAGTTTACCGAGGGCCTGGGTGAGGCGGGTCTGGGAGGTTTCAAGTTCGGTGAGGCGGGCGCGTTCGGTTTCGACTAGCGCCGCGGGTGCGCGCTCGAGGAAGCCTGCATTGCCGAGCTTCTTCTGTATCGCTTCGATGTCCTTGACGGTCTTGGCGATTTCGCGCGTGAGACGTTCGCGTTCCTTGGCGTGATCGACGAGACCCGCCAGCGGCATGATGATGGTGACGCCTTCCGCGACGGCGACTGCGGCATCTTCGGCTGCTTCGCTGCCAGCGCTCTTCGCGATGGTGACCGTTGCACGGCACAGCGTCGTGACCGCCGCAAGCTCACGAGTGAGCAGCGCGGTGATGGTCGGGTCATCGGTGCGCAGCATGAGCGGCACTTCGCGGCTTGGCGCTAAGTCGTGTTCGGAGCGCATCGTGCGCGCGGCGACGATCACGGCGATAAGTGAGGACATCTCGCGCTCGGCATCCGCATCCGCTTTGCCCTCGAGGCCTTCCTTCGGGTAGGCGGCGATGACGATGCTCTTCGGTGCAGCGGCAGTCTTCGGAATGCGTTGCCAGATTTCTTCGGTCACGAAGGGAATGAACGGATGCAAGAGGCGCAACGTTGTTTCGATGACGTGCATGAGCACCGCAAGTGTTTCGCTGACGACGCGCGGGTCGTCCGAAGTTAGTAGCGGCTTGGTGAGCTCGAGATACCAATCGCAGAGTTCTCCCCACACGAAGTGATAGAGAGCGCCGCTCGCATCATCGAGGCGATACTCATCGATTCCCTTTTGCGCGGTCGACGTCGCCGCGTCGAGGCGCGAAAGGATCCAGCGATTGGCGAGCAAGGTTGCAGCCGGCCGCTCCCCGCTCGCGCGGACATCGTGTCCCTCGAGCTTGCCGAGCGAGAAACGCGCCGCGTTCCACAGCTTGTTGCAGAAGTTGCGGTAGCCTTCGATGCGCTTGATCGAAAGTGCAATCTTGCGTTGCTGAGGCGCATAGCTCGCCAATGTGAAGCGCAGTGCATCTGCGCCATAGGCCGCAAAACCCTCGGGATACGTCTTCTTCAGGTAGTCGAGTCCGGAGGGCTTGGCCCCGGCATCGGCCGCCTTCGCCACAAGCGCATCGAGCGTCGAGCCACCGATGACATCGAGCGGATCGATGACGTTGCCCTTGGTCTTCGACATCTTCTCGCCGCGCTCGTCTGTGACAAGACCTGAGAGCAGCACACGACGGAAGGGCACATCGCCCATGAACTTTAGGCCCATCATGATCATGCGCGCGACCCAGAAGAAGAGGATATCGAATCCCGTCTCCATGTCCGTCGTCGGGTAGTAACGCGCAAGGTCCGGCGTCTTCTCGGGCCAGCCGAGAGTCGAGAAGGGCCACAGCGCCGAGCTGAACCACGTATCGAGTACGTCCGCGTCCTGGCGAAGATTGGCGGACTTACACTTCGAGCACGCGGTTGGCGTCTCGCGCGAAACATTGATGTGCTCACAGTCGTCGCAATACCACGCAGGGATTTCATGTCCCCACCAGAGCTGGCGCGAGATGCACCAATCCTGGATGTTGTTCATCCAGTGGAAATAAGTCTTCGTCCACTCTTCGGGAACGATTTGAATCTTGCCGCTCTGAACGGCTTCAATCGCGGGTGCGGCGAGTGGTTGCATGCGCACGAACCACTGCGTGCTGATCACGGGTTCGACAACGGTGCCTGAGCGCTGTGATTTGGGCAGCGTCATCACGTGCGGCTTCGACCCGCGGACAAGGCCTAGCTCCTCGAGCTTCTTCTTCACCTGCTTGCGCGCGACGAATCGGTCTTGGCCTTGGAACTCACCGGCGTTCTCGTTCATCTTGCCGTTCAAGCCGATGACGCTGATTTCCTCGAGCTTATGGCGCTTGCCGGTCGCGAAATCGTTGAAGTCGTGTGCGGGCGTAACTTTGACTACGCCCGTTCCGAACTTCGGATCGACGAGTACCGCGTCCGCAATGATCGGAATGCGGCGCGAGACAAAAGGGTGCGTGACGAACTTGCCGTGCAAGTGCGTGTAGCGCGGATCGTCAGGATGAACTGCCAAGCCCGAATCACCAAGCATCGTTTCGGGTCGCGTGGTTGCAACAACGACCTCGCCGCCGCCTTCGACGTTGTACGCAAATTCGAAGAGCTCGCCCTGAACGTTCTCTTCGGTATCGACTTCGAGGTCCGACAAAACGGTCTGCGTCTCGACGTCCCAGTTCACGAGACGCGTGTCGCGGTAGATCAAACCTTCTTCGTAGAGACGCACGAAGACTTCGCGCACCGCCGTCGAGAGCCCTTCGTCCATCGTGAAGCGTTCGTGCGACCAATCGCAGCTCGCGCCGAGCTTGCGCAGCTGATGAAGGATGCGGTTTCCCGATTCTTCCTTCCACTGCCAAACGCGCTTGATGAATTCAGCGCGCCCCAAATCATGACGCGTCTTGCCTTCGGCTTTGAGCAAGCGCTCAACGACCACCTGCGTCGCGATGCCCGCGTGATCGGTGCCTGGGATCCAAAGCGTGTCGAAGCCCTGCATGCGCTTGTGACGAATGAGCGCGTCTTCGAACGTCGTGCGACACGCGTGACCCATGTGCAGCGAGCCCGTGACGTTGGGCGGAGGAATCGCTATGACATACGTCGGACGCGCGTCGCCCGGCTTGCCCGTCGCGCGGAAGAGGCCTTCCTTCTCCCAATACGCATACCAGCGCGGCTCCGTCTCGCGCGGGTCGTAAGCTTTAGGCATCTCCTCGGTCATTTTTACTCGCTTACGAGGCGCTTCAGCTCTTCACGAATGATGGCTTCTGCAAGGTCGGGAACGACTTCCCATACCACGCGCTCGACGACTTCACGCGAGAGTGCGAGGACCGCTTCGCTCTGAGCAGCGGTAAGGCCCAAGCCTGAAAGCTTCTCAGCCATACCTGCGTTGATTCCCGCGGACGCGGCTGCTCCCACGTGCGGTGCACGCGACGCCGGTGTGATCTCCACGTTCGGCCGCATCGGGGGGGGTGGCTCTGAACCCATCTTCAATGTCTGCGAGCGCGGCATGTCGGCCGAGCGTGCGGGCGGCAGCGGGGCGCTCATGCTCGGCGGCAGCGGAATCTGCGGACGCGTGCTGGGCGGCATCGGCATTCCGAGCGCGGGCGGGGGCGCCGGGCGCGCGGGCGCACCCACTGCACCAACCGGTGCTGGAGCTGCGGCCACGTTCGCACCCTTTGGCGCGGACGCAGCGAGGCGCGTCACGCGGTCGATGAGACCCTGCGTGTCGAACGGCTTGATGATGTGATCATCGACGCCAGCGGCGCGTCCCTTTTGCTCGTCGTAGGCATGATGCTGACTTGCCATCACGAGCACGCGCACATGGGCGAGCGTCGAGTTGCCCTTGATGCGGCTGCAGATGGCATAGCCATCGACACCGTCAAGCGACGCGTCGGCGAGCACCACATCGGGCCTCACCTCAAGCGCGGTCTCGACCGCCGACGCTCCATTTTCAAGTGTGACGACGCGGACATTTTCCGCTGCGAACGTCATTTCGATCACGCGGCGCATCGTCGCGCTGTCATCAACAGCAAGGATGGTCAAAGCCACGAATGGCCTCCGTCGTACGTAGAGCCCAAAAACCCCTTAAAACCGTTCATGTGGATACGCGAGCAGGCTAAAAGGGTCAAGAAAATCCGCGTGGTGCTATCTTCCCGGCCGTGAACGACAAGGTTCAGACCGCCCCGCCCATCCGCTATGGCGAAATCGCGCCCCGCTTTCCCGAGGGGGAAGCGAGCCTCGAGCAGCTTCTGCCCGGAAAGGGCGACTTCGAGATTGAGCTTGGCTACGGCCGAGGGGCCTTCCTTCTAGATCGCGCTGAAGTCGCCAAAGACTCACGAATCATCGGGATCGAAATCAAAAAGAAGCTCGCGTTTTTTGTCGAAAAGCGCCGGAATGACAGGGGACTTTCGAATGCTCGCGTCTTCGGCGATGACGCGCGAGTGGTCCTCCCGCGAATCACGGACGATGGCGGCGTCGCCCGCTTCTTCATCCACTTCCCCGACCCTTGGTGGAAGAAGCGGCATGCCCATCGGCGCATCTTGGACGATGTACTTCTCGATCAACTAGCTCGCCTTCTGCGATCGAAAGGGGAGTTATTTGTCCAGACCGACGTCGAGGAGCGGGCCCAATCGATGGTCGAGACCCTCCGGGGACGAAAGGAATTCACGCTGGCCGGCGACGAGCGAGGGTTCGTTCCAACCAATACGTACGGCGCGCGATCCAATCGCGAGGCGCGGGCGGACGAGGACGGTTTGCCCGTCTACCGTATTCTGGCTATCCGGACTTAGGCGCGTCAGCGCCCTTGGCTAACGCAGATCTTTGAGGGTGGCCTGGAGCTGGTCGGCTTCGGGCAGGCCGATGCGACGCATCATCGCGTGGGCCTCATTGAGGCGTGCGCGCGCCGCTGGTATATCGCCACGTTCGATCAAGTGACGGCCTAGCTCAGCGAGCGAGCGTGCGGCTTCCTTCTGATTGCCGATCTCGCGGAAGATCTTGATCGAGTGGTCGAAGCTCTCTTCAGCGCGCGTATCCACGCCGCCACCCGAGCCAAACACTGTGCGCGCACGCAGCTGCCCCACCGCGCGATGCGCAAGGGCCTTGGCCTCCGGGGCGCCGTACTCTTCTGCGAGCAGAAGTGCGTGCTCCAAGATTCGCGCCGCTTCGTCGTCGCCGCGGGCGAGCGCCAAAATCCCGATATTGCGTTCAATCTCTGCTTGCGCGCGCAAGTCGGAGAGGGCATTTGCGAGTTCGCCAGCTTCAGCAAGAGCGTCGGCGGCTTCGCCGTATTCCTTCTCTGCGGTAAGCGCTTCGCCGATATTATTGAGAAGGAAAGCTTGGCCACGACGATCCCCGGTCTCGCGTGCGTGCATGAGTGCATCGCGCCACGAGCCAATCGCGGATTTACGATCGCCGCGCTCGTAGGCGAGAATACCGAGCGCACTTTGCGCCTGCGTCATCCCTTCGATGTCGTTAATCGTCTGACGAATGGCCAGGGCTTGTTGCAGAAACTCTTCGCCGGTCGCGAGGTGGCCTGAACCGAGCTCGATGGTGCCAAGCGTGTAAAGCGACACCGCTTCGCCTCGCGCGTCGGAGTGCGCCCGGCGAATCTGCAAGGCTTCGTGCGCGCCCGCGAGCGCTCCATCGCGGTCGCCGCGCAAGCGCTGAATCTGCGCAAGGTCGTCGAGCGTGCTGGCGACGCCGCGCAGATCACCGGCGCGGCGGAACAGTGCCAGCGCACGCTCGAGGAGCTTTAGCGCGGACTCATCGGCCCCACGTTGGCGAGCGATGCGTGCCAAGCGATTGAGCGCAGCGCCGCCTTTGTTGGGCGCGCCAAGCTGCCACGCAAGGCGGAGCATTTCCGTGAACGCATCGCGGGCCTCATCGTAGCGGCCGAGCGTTGTGAGCAACGAACCGTGCTCGTGTAGTGCGTCAACGCGACGTGCGACGTCGTGCACGTCGATCAGCGGAATGGCCTTCTCAACAAATCGCAGCGCAGCCGATGTGCGCAGCTTGGCTCGCTCGTACGCCGCCGCTTCGAGGTATGCGCGACCGGCGCGAGCATTGAGGCCGGCGCGCTCGAGGTGCGGCGCGATCATCGCCGCAACGCCTTCGCGGGACAGTTCGGCGCGCACCGCCAAAAAGCGCGCGACAGTGCTGTGACGCTTGGTACGCAGCTCGCTATTCATTTCGTCATAGACAAGGGTGCGCGTCGCTGCATGAACGAAAACATACTCGCGCGTGCCGGCCAGGTCTGAAGCACCCGACCGCTCGATGAATCCGCGCTCTTCAAGCCGGTGAAGCGAGGCGAGCAGGGCGTTCTCATCATCATCGTCTGGCCAAAGCGTAGTTGGATCGCTGAGTGAACCCGGCGCGTCGCGTTCGCTGCGCATCTGGGCCAAGACAGCACCCGACCAGAACACGTGCCCTACAACGGCTGCGCGATCCACGGTCGCGCGGTCTAAAGCCTCGAGCTTGGCAAGGCGAGCGCGAACGGCGTCCTCGGAGGTGACCGGCAACGTTCCGCGAGCGAGCAGGTCGACGTCTGCTTCGAGGCCGTCGTCGGTCTCGCGGAAGAGGCCTGCGTCCATCAAACTGAACACGAGCTCGCGAATCTCGGCCGGGTTGCCCTTGGAGCGATGCGTGACTGCAGAGACGAGTGGCTCGGGGGTGCTTACAAGCGTGGGCAAGAGAATGTGTAGCATCGCCGCAACATCTTCTTCGTCGAACGAAGAGATGGGACCGGTCGCGATGCCGCCACGCGCGGGCACCTTCAGTGCGCGTTCGGCCGTCGGAGAACCACCGGCAATGACGACGGAAATATGTGCGTCTGTCGCGAGGAGTGTCTCGAGCAGCTCCCACGCATCGGCTTCCGCCTCGTGCATGTGGTCGAGCAAAATGAGCAGGGGACGCTTCTGCGCGTCACCCTGCATCAAGCGACGGAACGCGGCCTGCGCGCGACGGCGAAGCTCTTGGGGTTGGCCCTCAAGCGGAATGAGGAAAGGGCTATCTGGAAACGGAACGCCCGCAATGTGGCCGAGCAAGTGCGTGGTCTCGGCTACGGGAATCGCATCGGTCGTGCCGAGCGCCTCGCCGACGACGGTTGCCATCTGCCCGCGCACAATCGAAGGTGCGGACGCCGGCGTCACGCCGAAGCGGTCGAGCAAGAGGCGTGCGAGAGGAGCGTAGGCGCCATCGCCACCTTCGCGGCATGCGGCGTAGAGAATGCGGACGTCAGGCGAGATGCGCGCGGCGAACTCACTCGCGTAGATGAGCATGCGCGTCTTGCCTGCGCCGCGACCGCCTTCGACGGCGACCATCGTGGGAAGGCCAAGGGTAAATGCTCGTTCGATTCCGTCACGAATGGCGGAAGCGGCTTCGACTTGCCCGATGAGCGGCGCCTCGAGATCAGCCATCGGCGCCTGGAAATCGAACATTGTCTCCTGTGTCGGCTGAGAGAGGGGCATCGCCGGCGGCGGCGTCGACGCGGGGTGCGTCGAGCCGGGCTGCGCCGACGCCGGGTGCGTCATCGTCGGGATGGCCGTGACCAGCGTGTCGTCGTCGCGCGTCTCCATCGTCTCGCTGCTCGGCGGGCGCGATGACTCACTTCGCGCGGCCTCGTTCAGCGTGCGACCGCAACGCGCGCAGGCGCGCCAGATTCGTGGATTGACGAAACCGCACGAGCGACACGTTGCGTCAGCTGCACCCATGCGGTGCAGTGTGCACGGCAATGCGTCGGCCGAAAAGGGTGAGCTTAGGAGTTCATTCGAAAACTCAGTCTTTTCGGACCGGGCGGGCCGCCTAGCGCAGGGCCAGTGCGCCGCACCGTGTTTGGGCTTCGTCGCGCAGAAGCTCTTGACGCGCATCGAGCAGCTCTGCGGGTGGCTCGGTTTTGGGCGCCGCAGCTAGCTCCGTCCCGCGTTCACTACGGGGCGCAAAAAACACACTCGGATCACCAACGATATCGAACAGCTCCTCGCCGGCCGCGAGCAACTCGCAGTTGCGACGCTGGATATCGTTGTAGATCAGCTGAAACGCTTCCACGCTCCACGCGTGCGTGTCGTGTAGCAAGATGATGCCGCCGCGCTGGCCTTCTTGGCGCATGCGGATGTCGTAAGCGCGGCGCCAAATATTGAGCACGTCTTCCGCGGTGCGCACTTGATAGTCGCCGGTACCGATGTTCCACAGCATCATCGTGTAGCCGCGCTCTTGCACAAGGTGATCGATGCGCGGCGAATGTGCGCCGTAGGGTGGGCGGAATAGGAAAGGGCGGCGGCCGGTGGCGCGTACGATGGCCGCTTCCGCGCTTTCAATCTGCGTAATCGCTTCGTCCGTCTCCAGACTTGGCAGGCCGAGATGGTTCTCCGTGTGATTGCCGATGATGTGTCCGCGCCGAACGATGTCTCGCGCAATCGCCGCTTGGCGCTGCGCGAGCGGGTAGTTGCCATCGATGCGGTAGCCGGCGACGAAGAAGACCGCCTTGACGTGATTCTGATCCAGCAGATCGAGCAGGCGCGGGGTCGTACGAAAGTCGGGGCCGTCATCAAAGGTAAATAGAATGAAGCGATGCTGAGTCTCGCCCGTGATGGTGATGCCATCGCGAAAGCTCTCGCCAAAACTGTCGTGCTCGAACGAGATTGGATCGGCGATGCGCACGACGTTCGCGTTGGCGTCGTCGTCGAAGGGCGGGGCTTCCGCCGCGCTCAGTGTCGGCGCTGAATCGGAAGTGCGAGCCGCTGGCTCTTGCGTCGGCAGGGCGCGCACATATTTAGGTGTGGTCCAATGAGCAATCGCGGCGCCTCCCAGGATGGCGCTAGCGCAGAGCAGGAGCCTGCCCGCTCTCATCAGCTTTTTGCGCGACTCGACCACATCGAGATCGTAACTAGGGCGAGCGGCGGATCGCGAAAAAGTGACAACCTAGCCGTACGTTCAGCGCTGGGCTGACAAAAGGGGACGTTCCCCTTTTCCGGGACTGAAGGCCGCCGCGAAAAGGGGAGCGTCCCCTTTCCCGTTTACCCGTGAGGTCGACGGTGTGCCAAACGCGCCGCTCAAAAAAGGGGAACGTCCCCTTTTTTCAAACACAGTGCCGAAAAAAGGGAACGTCCCCTATTAGCGTTGGGCTGCGAAATCGAGCGGGACGTCCAGGCTGACGCTGCTGCCGCCGGTGGGCGCGGGGAAGGTCCAGCTGCGGACCTGTTCGGTGATGCATTGCGCGAGCTGCGGGAACTCGGTGCTGCCCATGTTGAGCATAGCGTCTTCGACTTGGCCGTGTGCGCCGACGTTTACGCGCAGACGCATATGACCTTCGAGGTTCGGACGGACGCGCAACCAACGTGCGTAGCAGCGGTTGACGCGATCCATACCCTGCATGACGACGGCGCGCACAGCGGCCGCTTCGATAGTGCCGTTGCGCGGCTCGACGTTGCGATCGGGACGAACGAAAAGGTGCGCGGTGTCGAGGACAGCGCCCTCGTTCACCATGTTGTAGCTGGCGTGGATTTCCAAGCCGCGTGCATCGATTCCGACAACGTCAAGAGTTCCGGTCGAAACTCGCAGTGCGAATGCGCCGACGGCAGCGGCGGTAGTACCGTCAACGATCCAGCTCACAATGCCAGGAACAGCCGGCAAGGTGAGGGTGGGCCAGCTGAGCGCGGACGCTTCCAAGCCACGCGCCCGCGGCACCTGTCCGCTTGCACGCGCCAGAAGATCACCCGAACTCCCCCACTGACCAGGAGCGCGCACGACAGCCAATACTTCGCCGTGCTTCGAGACTTCGACGAATCCTTCGTCGACTGACACTGCGACATTGTCGGCATCGCGCTTCACCGAGAAGCGTGTACCGCGCACGCGCACTTCGTAGTCCGCCGCGTGAATCAAATAGCGTTCTTCGCCGCCCAGATGATGTACCTGGCTCGACACTTCGCCCTTAGCGAGGGTGAGCTCGACAGCGCGCTCGCGCGACTTGGTGACGGTGACGTCGGACGCAGATGCGAGCACAAAGCCCGTGCCTTCCAGCATGCGCGCGTGCAATTCAGAATTCTCTTCGCTAATGATGTGCGCGCCTTCGGAGAAGGTGTCGCCTACTGAAAGAGTTGCGCCACTCAGAGAGTCACGATGCACAAGACCAGCAGCGGCCATGACAACGCCGCGCACCTCGGCTCCGTCATCCTGAACGGGCATCTGCGTGTTGGTTGCAACAGGGGTGTTATCGACAGGTTCATGCACATCATTGGACGCGCCAAAACGCGACACGGTGATAGCAACCAGAGCCGCGGCAGCGGCAATACCCAAGAGCGGCGCATAAGTTGCCGTCTTGGCGCGCGACACCGCGCGCGATTGGGCGCGTGCTTCGCGGCGAAGCGCGAGCTCCATCTTGTCCCAATTCACTTCGGGAGCGGGCAGGGCTTTGACGTCGTTGGCAAGCGACTCATACAGGCGCATCGACGCAAGCTCGTCGCGGCACGCCTCGCAGTAGCGAAGATGACGGTCGACGCGCGCACGCCCCGCCGCCGACAGCAAGTCTGCGTCGTATGCGATGAGCGCTGCGGTTTTGGGTTGGTGCAACATTACGGCTCGTCCTTTGTATCGGCGCTCGAAAGCAAACCTTTGAACTCTTCGAGAAGCGGCGCGAGCGCAGGGTCCTGCGCGATCGCGGCGTACAGCTCTTTGCGCGCGTAAAAGAGGCGCGTGCGCACAGTGAGAACAGGTGCTTCAACAATTTCGGCAATCTGCTTGGCGGGCACGCCCTCGAGATCGTGCAGCACCAAGACGGCGCGCTTCTTGTCGCTCAGGCCTTCGACCAAACGATAGAGAGCCTTCACGCGTTGCGAGCGCTCGAGCGACTCATCCGGTCCATCGAATTCTTCACCTGCTCGCGGAGCCTCGGGAACCTGAGCGTCGGAAATCTGCGGACGAGAGCGAGCCTTGCGCAGATGCATGCGCGCGACGTTAATCGTCAATCGATAGAGCCAGGTCGAGAACTTCGAATCGCCGCGGAAAGACTTCAGTGAGCGATAGACGTGGATGAAGACGTCCTGCGTGACATCATCGACGTCGGGCGAGGGACCCAGGACGCGGAACACCACGCGCGAGACGTCGCCTCGATGCCTCAAGAACAACTCTCGAAACGCCGATTCCTCGCCCGCTTGGGCTCGAAGGATCAGGGGGTCTACCGCGTCCATGCGCCTTGTGAAGCACACCGACGCCACAATGGCGTCAATGCTCGAATTGGCCGTGATGGCCGGTAACGTCGCGGACGATAGCATGCGCTTGGCACCCTTCTAGGAATGCGTTGCGTCATGTAGCGCGAACGTTCAGCGAGTCTTGCGGTTGGCCACGGAAAGCAGGTCCTGACCGACTAAGCAGGCGATGATGGCGGCGACGAAGAGGAACATGCGTTGAACTTCGCTCCGGCCAGTTCGAGGGTCCAAAAAAGCGCAACGATTTTCTCCTACATGGTGCGCTCACGTGGGCGGCACGACGGGGCAATTCTCCCTCAAAACGGACGTGAAGAAGGCTTTTCCTCGAAACTCGCGCATCATTCCCAGCCGATCTCCATTACGAAAAAGCAGGAATGCGGGAACCCCCGCTAGCCCGAACCGCCTCGCTAGATCCATGTGGGTATAGGCGTCGACGCTTATGAAACGGATGGGCAGGGCGGATAGCTCGGGCATCATCGAAGGCAGCGCCGCCTTGAAAACATCGCAATTGGGGCAATCCGTGCCCCAGAAGTACACGACTATGAGCTTGTCCCGCTCCTGGATGAGCTGATCAAAGGTTTCCGGCGTGGCCTCGAGCATTTAGCTGTTCTAAGGCCATCCGCGCCGGAATGCTTGCGGGGGGGCGGGTGTTCGACTAGGACCGCCCCGTGATTCGCGTTGAAAACCTAGGCAAACGTTATGGAGAGCGGGCGGCCGTTCGCAACCTGAGCTTCTCAGTCGCAAAGGGCGAGGTCATCGGATTTCTCGGGCCGAACGGCGCGGGCAAGAGCACGACGCTCCGGATGATCACGGGCTTCATCACGCCGACTACGGGAACCATCTCGGTCGATGGCATCGATGCGCTAGAGCATCCGGTCGAGGCGCGCCGTCGCATCGGCTACATGCCCGAAGCCGTTCCTCTCTATCCCGAGATGCGCGTAAACGAATATCTGCGTTACCGCGCTGAGCTGAAGGCCGTGCCGCGCGCGCAAATGAAGAAGAGCATCGACGCGGCCCTCGAGAAAGCCAAAGTCACCGATGTGCAGACGCGCATCATCGGCCAGCTTTCCAAGGGCTACAAGCAACGCGTGGGGCTTGCCGACGCACTGGTCGCTGATCCGAAGATTCTCATTCTCGATGAGCCGACGGCCGGACTCGATCCGAATCAGATTCGCGAAGTGCGCGACTTGATACGCGCGCTTGCGGGAGAGAAGACGGTGCTCTTGTCGACGCACATTCTTCCCGAGGTCGAAGCTGCATGCGGTCGCGTGCTCATTTTGCATCAAGGCAAGTTGGTTGCTGAGGGACCGACGGATCAGATTCGAAAGACCCTCCACGGCAGCGCCTCGACCATTCTTGTCATGAGCGGACGCGGCGTGCGGGCTGCGTTTGAGGACGCCGTGCGCGGCGTCGAAGGTGTGCGACGCGTGCTCGACGCAATCGACATGGAAGCGGGAATCGTGCGCTTGCGCCTGGAAACTGAGCCCAATGCCGAGGTCGGTGCGCGCGTATTCAGCGCCGTCGCCAAGGCGGGCCTTGCGCTCCATGAGCTGCGCAGCGATGCGGTCTCGCTTGAGGACGTGTTTGCAGAGCTCACCACTGCGGACGCCGCAGCCTCGGACGCGCCTCCTGCTTCGCCCACTCCGCCTGCGACCACTGACACAAGCGAGGTGGCGTCGTGAAGACCGTGCTCGCCATCGCCAAGCGGGAGATTCTCTCCTTCTTCGTCTCGCCCATCGCCTATGTCGTGCTGACGGCGTGGTTGTTATGGAGCGGCATCAGCTTCTATGCGCTTGCTCAGTTCTACGCGAGCAACCCGAGCCACGGCAGCACTGACACGCCCATCTCGATCTTCTTTGGCGGCACGACGCTCTTCTTCATTCCACTCTTGTTCTTCGTACCTGCGCTGACAATGCGGCTTATCGCTGAAGAGAAGCGCTCCGGAACCATCGAGCCGCTGATGACAGCGCCCGTGACCGAGGTCGCGGTTGTCTTCGGCAAGTATCTAGCCTCGCTCGTTTTCTGGATCGCGTTGTGGTTTCCGACCTTGATGTACGTATGGCTCACAAGTCGTTACGGCTCCGTCGATATGGGCGCCGTCGCCGCGAGCTACGTCGGCATCTTTGGTATCGGCATCTACTACATGGCCATCGGCGTTCTGATGAGCGCCGTCGCAAAGAATCAGATCGTCGCGGCAATGCTCACGTTCATGATGCTTGGCCTGCTCTTCGTATTCGGCATCTTCTCGCAGATAATGGTTGATTCCGACTACGAGGAACTCTTCACGTACATGAGCGTGTGGGGCCATATGGCGACGTTTTCGCGCGGCGTGATCGATACGCGCCCAATCATCTTCGACGTCTCGATTGCGGCAATCGCGTTGTTCTTCGCTGTCCGCGTGATGTCCCAGCGCAACAAGGGGGCCGCATGAGCGACGCCGTCGCCAAGAAGCCCGTCGACAAAAATGGCGCGAGCGGCCTGATCAACTCGGTCGCGATTGGAGCGCTGCTGATTGTCGTCGCCGTGATGGCCAACTACCTCGCATTTCGCAACTACGCCCGTTGGGATTGGACCGCAAGCGGAGTCTTCACGCTGTCGTCACGCTCGAACGAAGTGCTGCGTAGGCTCTCGCAGAACGTCGACGTCTACTTGCTCCTGCCGCGCAACGATTCAAATTTTCAAGAGATCAAAGATCTCTTCGATCGCTACCGCGCGAAGAGCTCGCACATCTCCTTGCATCCCGTCGATCCGCAGCGTCAACAAGCGCAGTACATCGCGTTGGCGCGCCGCTTCGAGATTGCCGAAACTGAGCTGCCCAGCGTTGTTGCCATCGTCGTCGCGGGCGAGCGGCATTGGAACATCAACGCCGAGGACATGCTCACCCTGGATGCAGAGTCGCTCGATCGGGATGATCAGAATTTCACAGCGCAGGTGAAGAGCGAGGAAGCGCTCACCGGTGCCATTCTACAAGTCACATCAGGGCGGGCGACGAAGGTTTGCGCGACCCGTGGCCATGGCGAGTGGTCGCTTGATGGCGACGCTGAGCGCTCGTTGCACGAACTTTCTGACCGCCTCGAGCGCGCCAACGTGCAGGTCACGGAGATTGCGACGCTGGGCCTCACGACAATTCCAGCTGACTGTGACTCGGTCTTCATTGTGGGCCCGGATCACGCATTTTCGGAAGCCGAAGCGAACGTGCTGCTCGCATTCGTCAGGCGCGCTGGAAATCTCTTCGCCGCGCTCGAACCAAATCTCTCGCATGACCGAGTCGAGCCAACCGGGCTCGAGCATCTTGCATCGGAGCTTGGGCTCGACATCGACGCAAACGTGATCATGGAAACCGACCGCCAGTTCATGCTCACGGAAGGGCAACCCGTTGCGTTCTATGTAGCGGACTACGGCGAGCACACGACGACCAATGTGCTGCGTCGTGCGCAGAGCCCGTCTGCGATCATTCTCTCGCGCAGCATTCGCAAGCATGGCGACTCTCGCGCTGTCGAGCTTATGCGCTCCTCGCCGGGCTCTTACGGCGAAACCAGCACCCTCGAGCTCAGCGGTGACGTACCGCCAGTTCGCAATGGTGATGATCTTGCCGGTCCTCTGTCGCTGGCGGTGGCCGTGGATCTGACCGACGCGGCGCATCCGAATCAGCCGCATGGCAAAGCAATCTTCGTGGGCTCCACGCAATGGCTGCGCGGACAGTTTATGAATGAGCCGCAGCTTGCGAACACCGACCTCGCGAGCGCGTGGACGGGGTGGCTCACGCAGCGGCCCGCGCTCATCGCCATCGCGCCACGTCGCGTGCACGTGCGCGCGGTCATGATGACGCCGGAAGACCTCGACGGACTGCTCTTCCGCGTTCTGGTGCTCATGCCCGCGGCCGCGCTGCTGCTCGGCTTTGCTGTTTACTGGTCACGCCGCTCTTAGGTACAGAGATGAAGACGCGCACCACGTTGATACTCGCCGTCATCGCGATTGCCCTGGGCGCCTACATCTATTTTCACGAGCGCCACACTCTCTCGCAGAGCGAAGTCGAAGCCCGCGGAACGCACCTTCTCAAACATTTCGTACGCGCGCGTCTCACGACCGTCACCGTGGAACGCGGCGGGCGACGCTGGACGCTCGAGCGCATTCTCGGTGCCGATGAATCGGTGGATCTGCATGTGTGGCGCGTCGCGGCTCCCGTTCGCGACGCCGCTGACGACGAAGCCGTAAATGCACTTCTGGGTAGTCTCGAGTGGGGAGACGCACGCCGCACTCTGGTTGATCTTACAGCGGCGGATCTTCACGAGTTCGGTCTCGATCATCCTCGCTTGCGCGCTACGTTGCGCGTAGCGAACGAGGATATTCGCCTGACGCTCGGCGCTGAAGTGCCGGGCGGCGAGGGCGTCTACGTTTCGATTGGCGAGCCAGCGACCGCGTACATTGTCGGTAAGGATTTTTTCGAGGCTCTGGATTTCGACGTAGATCATTTTCGCTCAAAGGTTCTGTTCGACGGACGCTCAGCAGCGGGCGCCGTGCGCGTCACGCTTCGCAATGCGACGGGTAGCTACGAGTTCGATCGACCGGATGGACATCGCTGGTGGGTGCGTCAGCCGTCCGTTGCGTACGCTTCTCCTGGTGCGGTCGAGGCTGCGCTCAACACCTTCGAGTCGCTCCACGCGCAACGCTTCGTCGCAGAAAACCTAGATCAACTCGCCCGCTACGGTTTGGATCCGGCCGACATGGACGTGCATGCGACGATGAGCAGACCGGACGGCGGTGCTGCAAGCTCGATGCGCATTCGAGTTGGTCACGTCTGCGAGGGTCATCCGACAGAGCTCTACGCGGTCACCGACAACGAAGGCCCGGTCATGTGCGTGACGGCGACCGAGGTGGAAGCGTTTCGGGTCGGCAGTAACATGCTCTACGAACAGCACCTCGTGCTCACGCCCGACGATTCCGTTGAGCGCATCCAAGTGGCCACCGAAGAGCAGCATGTCGAGATTACGCGTAGTGATGAAGGTTGGAAATTTCACACGCACGACGACGTACGCGGCGATGCCGACGAAGCAGCGGTGGCGCGCTTTATGGCTGATTTGCGCTCGGCGCCTATGGTTCCGTCTTCGGCAGGCGAGGCATCGAGTGTGGTCGCGTCTCTGCCTGCAACTCCTGCAAACCTTGCTGCGCAGCATCTCGATCATCCCTACGCAACGATCACCATCACGAAGACGGAAAACGGAGGAACTGAGTCCGTCGTGCTCGGCAACTCCGACGCGAGTGGCACGTGGGTTCGCCGGGGCGACGAGCCGTTGATTCTGCGCATGGAGGGCAGCTTGGTTTCACTGTTCGAGCCAAGCCCGATTCACGTGCGCCCGCTGCGGGTGATCACAGAAGACGATGCGCGCGCGGTTCGATTTCGCGTGACACGAGGGCAGTTCGATCGCGAGACAGTCGAGCTCGCTGACGGACGCTGGACCGTGATTGAGCCAGAGCGCGTAATCGCTGAACGTTCGCTATGCGCCTCCTTCTTGCGGCGTTTCGGGACCTTGAGCGCCGAGCGGTTCGTGGCCTCGGAACCGACAATGGAAATGCGAACAGCACGGCCCCGCTACACAGTCGAGGCAACGTTTGGTACGGCGACGCCGGGCCAGGTTCACGCGCACATGCTTCGCATTTACGACTCGGCGCCGGGTGGCGCGCAGGCTCTGCTTGATGAGGATCATGCCGTGTTCGTCGTCTCGCAAGATTTCGTGAACGAGCTCGAAGCGCGTTTCGCATCACGCGATCTCTTATCCACCGAGGTAGCCAATGTCGCAGCGATTCGCGTCGAACGCGGCCGCACGCACACAGACCTGCCCGCGACCGATGCCAACCGCGCCTCGCCCGCGTATCAGACAGTTGCGACTTTGCACGCCGTTGGCGTCGCAGGGTACGACGGCAACATCGGCGCTGTTCGCGCAACGGTTGTGGTCACACGCACTGAGGGCTCGCCGGTTCCGCACGCGATGCGGATTCTGATCGGCGCTCAAGAAGGCGAGGGCGACACCGCGCTTGTACGCGTGCGCCGCGAAGACCTACCGTTAGTCTTCCGCGTGCCGGCGAGTTCGCTCTCGACATTCTTGGGTGAATCTCTGTGAAAACCGCGTGGGCAAAACGCAACGTGGGTTTGCTCGCACTTGCGGCTTCGGTGCTCCTGCACGCGCTCATCGAATTGTTCATGCCGCACGGCTCGCTCTCCAGGGGGCCAGAGTTTGCGAAGGCCCGCAGCACAATTGAATTCGAGCTCGAGCCGCTCGCATCGACCAGCCTTTCGCCCAGCCCAACACCGTTGAGCGCCATTGCTAGCTCACCCAGTGAGAGTTCAGCGTTGGCGCGCGGCCGTCCGCTCGACCCTGGCGCGCCAAGCTCCGCCGGCATTTTGATCGACGCGGCTGAGGCGCCTGCTCCCGCAGCGGCGCCGCCCGCAGTGTGCAATGTCCCGTCGTTGAATCCCGGGCTTCTGGATCCGCGAAGTGTCGCACTGGGTGCAGAAGGAATTCCGAGCGTGCCGAGCGCAGGTGACGCGGCCGCGTTGGCCGGTGCGAACATGCAGCGATATCTCCATCAAACGGCAAACGCCCGCGACTATCTCACGCGAAGGCCGCCTCCTGCGCTGCGTCGTCAGGCCGACGGAACATACGCGTTTAGCAATGTGAACTTTCGCGCCGAAATCGACGAGGAGGGAAACGTAACGTTTCACGACCAGCATGTGAGCGGACCTGTGCCCGACGCGCGGATGCAAGGCGAGGGACCGGCCGACACAACACTAACCGCCTCGCTCGGCATCGGATTTGACCTCACCGAGGAATGGATGCGCGCGAACGGCCAGGACCCCCTGCGCAATGAGCGAGCTTGGTTCATGGAAGGCACTCAGGAGCTGCGCGACCGTCTGCACGCGCAGGCGAGTGCTCGTTACGACACATCTTCGCTGTCGGCGCTGGTTCGACGCTTGGGCGAGATTTCGGGCAACGGGCGTTTGTCGATCGCGCAAAAGCATCAAGCGGTCTTCGATGTATGGGACGACTGCGCGACCGATGCGATTGGAGACCGCGCGCGTGAGGAGATTGTCACGTTCATAGCCGATCACTTCCCGGCGGGCACCCAGTTGGCGTTCACGGAGACTGAGATCCGCGCGTTCAATCAGCGAAGCGCGAGCCCGGTCCCCTTCGCTCCCTACGCACGGACGGCGCCCGACGCGGGCCAAGGCTGAGGCGGTCGTACGCGCGCGTTCTGGCGCTCGACGACCCCACCCCTTAGAGCCTACAGGCCCCGGGTCACCGCGCCTCAGACGTATCTGCAAATGTAGGCAAATGCAGTACGCAATTCGCTAGATTTGCGACGTTTGCGTGTGTCCAAGAACCGGGCGCCTGTGGCGTGCGTCTTGGCCTAAGTTCTGCACTCCATGCGTGTCTGATGAGCCACTCGACCAGTACGCAAGGAGCTTCGCGATGAGCGCCCAGCCGATCCACTCGGATTCAATGCCTGACTCTCAGCCGCTGCTCGTGCAGATCGCGTGCAACGTTTGCCGAGCCAAGTACTCGGTTGGCGTCGACAAGATCGCGGGTCGCGCTGTCAAGATGCGCTGCAAGCAATGCAGCGCCGTGCTTGTGATGCGTGGCGACGCTGCGACCGTTGCGAAAGCGCACGACGTGGCAGTCCAGCAAACAGGCGAACGCGCACCGCAAGACGAGCCGTCGGGTGAGCAGCCCATGCTCGAAGCTGTGGAGGCGAGTGGCGCGCCCGCGAACGTGACGGGCGCGCGCAACGAGAGCTCGGTGCTCTTTACGCTCGATAAGCTTCGCGGCATCACTGCGACGAACGATATCGCCAAGGCAGCTGCTGCATCACCTGATCAGCTGATTCTCGCGTCAGGTTCGAGCTCGGGCCTTATCGACATGAAAGCGCTCTCCAGCGAGGGCGGCTCGATGATGGTCATGAGCCGAGTGCGGGTCGAATCGGATCGACCGCAGGCATTCTCGCAGTACAAAGTGTTTGGACTCGCGTTCGGCGCAAGCGTGCTAGTTGCGAGTGGAGCTGCCGCCGCCATCTTCTTCGCGATGACGAACACAGATCAGATCGCACCGCCTTCTGCGGCGGCGCACGTCGCTCTCCTACCCGCGGCAGCCGTTCACCCCATTGGCGAGCCGCCTGCTGCGCACGCAGCCCGGCCCGCCAACGTTGAACAAAGTCCCGCCGCCGTCGCTGCACCTGCAGGTCCCGAAGCCCCAGCCGTCGTGGCCGCGGCCGAGGCAAGCGAAGAGCGCCCAACATCGCATGTTCGTGGGCGACGTGGCCGTCGCGCCCACGCGGCACGCGTTGCGCCGGCTCGCGCGGCACAGGCTGACACGTCGCTCGAGAGCTTGATGGCATCGAACGCACGCACGGCAGGCCGCGCGGCCCCGGCTCGCGCCGCCGCAGCCCATGGCTCTTCACTTCCCGAAGCCCCAAGCGCCGACAACGTTCGCTCTGCGATGAACGCTGTCCGATCGGCCGCGCACTCGTGCGGAGGCGCACAGCACGGCACAGCGAGCGCGCTCGTGGGCGTCTCCGGCGCGAACGGCCATGTTTCATCCGTCAGCGTCGTTGGCGCAAGCAGCTCCGTGCGCAGTTGCTTAGAGCGAGCGGTGCGCCGCGCGCATTTCGCTCGGTTCCAGCGCCCCACGTTCAGCTTCCGCTATCCGCTACAGTTCTAGCCGTTCATCCATCCGCGTAAAGTGTCGTAAAACTTCATGCGCATTTGGGCTTATCGGGGGGCCCGCTGTGTGCGAGGATGCGCGCATGCGAGTTGGAGATATGAAGCAGGCAAGAGCAATCATTTCGTTCGTTTGTGTAGCGCTCGCGATCGCAGGATGTGGTCCAGCCACTCCGACCGAGACAACGACCCCCGGCCACGCCAGCGCAGACCCCTTCCGCGCAATCTTGGTCGTTGGCGCTGACACGGATCTCGTTCTCGAGAGCGATGGCACACAGCATGTGCACGTGCGAACCGCTGCGGTACGCGAGCTCGGCGGCGCTCACGTTGCGTCCTTGGTTTGGTCACGCGGCGCGGGCGAGGGAGAGCCAGTTGCCTTCCTCGGTGCACCCTCGGAGATCGCCGTCTCTCCTAACGGCGCAGTGCGCTTCTTCTTCAGCCAATCCGATTTGGAAATTGCGCGCGCGATTTCGACGGGCCCTGGGTTTGGCCCCCTCCCGACGGGCCAGCAGAGCCACAGCAACGAGCGCGGCGGAGAGGTGAGTCGCAGCACTCGGCCCGGCGAGCTTTGCTTTCAGGAAAACGTGACTGGCAACGAAGTCGACTGCGAAGGCATCTGCTTCTCGCGCCTTTGCATCTGGGAGGGCGGCGGCATCAGCGAGCTCGCCGGCAACTGGGCGCCCGATCACCAGGTGTTCCGCAACACACGCTAGCCGCAAACGACATCGGCGCCGCTATTCAGCATAGCAGCGCCGATCTTGCTCGCATTGTGCGATCGAGATTTTTAGTGCGCCGCAGCTGCGGGCGGAGGCACGGGCGGGTTGGGCCCGGGCTCGAGCATCGCATGCGACGCGTATTCGAGAACGCCATCCGGTTCCGAGAAGCCCGTAGCCGACACTCGCGTGAAGCGGCCGCGAACCTTGATCTTGCCACCGACATTGAAGTCGTACGGCACAGCGCGCTCGCCTTCTTCGGCGTTGGGCTGAATCGGATGGCCTCGACGTGCAGCTTCGACGGCTTCGTCGATTGCGGTCTGATTGTCCGCGTAACCTACAAGGCGCAGGCGCTTGAACGGATCGGCTTCGGTCGCCGAGTCAGCGATGAAGAGGTGCGGCGCGCGAGCCGGCGCGCAGACGGTGCCTTCCGGACATTCCGGCGGCGTGTAGACCTGGACGATATAACCCGTGACCTCGATCTCGGTATCCATCGTCGAGTGCACACGCTTGCGCGCGCCGTAGACGCTGTATGTGTTGTCCTGATAGCGCACCGGGTAGGGCGGAGGCGGGATCGTGGGGACCGCCGGCACTGCCGGATGAACTTCGGGCAAGACCTCAATCTGCAGGTCCGAAGCTTGGTCGTTCTTGCAACCCGCAAGAGTTAAACCGCACATCGCCGTGGCGCAGATCATTCGAATCGTCCGATTCATCGTTTCTCCCTGTAGAGGCCGTTGCGGGGGAACGGTAACACAGCGAGAAAAGCCTTCACAACCAAGTGTTGACGTGCGCAGGATGCAACCCGCCGCACATGGTTCGCTATTTCCTCGGCCGGTTGCTTCTGTCGGTGCCGACCCTCGTGGGCGTGACGCTCGTGAGCTTCGCTTTGCTCGCCCTTGCCCCGCCTCCTAGTCGAATCGCCCTTGGAATTGACGTGCAAGAGTATGCGCGCGGGCTCTTTCTCGACCTGCCGCTCTTCTTTAATGAGCGCCCCAGGGATCTGACGGTCGTGGTGACGGAAATGCTCGACGCCCCCGCCGACTCACCGCCGACACCCCGAGAGTTGGCGCTGATGTCGCGGCGGGGCACCGTCCTTATCCCGATCTTGGTTCCGCGTTTGGCTGCGTTGGCCCCGGTCGCTCAACGCACCGCGCTTGATCTCCTGGCTCCGCTCGAAGCTCAATTCGGCGATCCGAGTCGTCTCGAGACCGCCCAGGACGAAGTAAATTTCTGGGGCGAGATTTACGAGGCACGCCGGCTCGAGTTTCGGCGCTCCTACATTCGCCGATTGGCCAATCGCTTAGCAAACGGTACCAGCGCACACGTGCGCGAGGACTTGCTCGGCCTGGGCACGTACGCCGTCGGCCCCGTAATCGAAACGCTCGATCGCGAATCACGTCCGGTTGCGATTCGGAAATTCGTCGAGCTCCTGCGTACGGCTTTGCCTGAAGCTCCCGCGGCACGTTTCGACCCAACAGATCCGCGCGCCAAAGAAGCATGGCTCGAGTGGTGGTTCGTTCACGAAAAGGACTATCGAAAATTCGGCGACGTCGAGCGCACCTTCTCTTCGATCACGGAGACGCGCTACGGCAAGTGGGTTGAACGATTGCTCACCTTGCGCCTCGGTTCTTCGCTTCGTGATGGCTCGCCGATTCTAAGCAAGCTCACTGAGCGCACCAGCGTCACGATCACGCTCGCGGCCATCGCGGCCATCGTGGCCTTCCTCTTCGCGGTTCCCATCGGCGTAGGCGCGGCGCGCGATCACCGCGGACGCGTCGATCGGACGATCGGAATCGTTAGCTTCGTCGTGTACTCGATGCCGGTCGTCTGGGTTGCGACATTGCTCATGCGTTTCCTGTGCGGAGAACCAGGCCTCTCCGTCTTTCCCGACGCAGGCTTGAGTTCGCCGGGCATGGAGCACGCAGCGCTGGGTGCTCGTATTGGCGATTTTGTGTGGCACGCGACGCTTCCCGTTCTGTGCCTCGCCTATCCGTCGATGATTACGCTCAGTCGTTTCCAGCGGACTGCGGTGCTCGATGTGATTCGAGATGACTTCGTGCGCACGGCGCGTGCGAAAGGCTTATCGGAGAACGTCGTAATGCGTAGGCACGTGTTGCGAAACGCACTTCTGCCCGTGCTCACACTGGCCGGCTTTCAAGTTCCCCTTTTGATCGGCACCTCAGTCGTCGTCGAGGAGATTTTTTCGATCCCAGGGCTTGGTCGCGAGACCGTCGAAGCAGTCGTGACGCGCGATGTGCCCTGGTTGGTTGCGGTTACCGTGATCGGCGCCGTGGTTTCGATCGCCGGAGTTTTGCTGACAGACATTCTCTACTCGTTCGTGGACCCGCGCACTCGCCGCGCACGAACAGGGAGTGCGTTCGCATGAGAGATCCGCGCGTCGGCGTGCTCGGCACACTTCTGCGCAGGCGTCGCAGTCGCATCGCGTTCCTTGGGATGGTGACCATCATCGTAGCCGCGGTCTTCGCGCACTTACTTGCATCGACCTCGGAGTACGCGCCCTTCGCCGATCCATGGACCGTGCATATGAACGACGCCCTGCAGGGGCCTTCGTGGTCGCATTGGTTAGGCACTGATCATCTCGGACGCGATGTTGCAGCGCGTGTTTTGCACGGGACGCGAGGCGCGCTCGGAGTCGCGGCCGTCTCCATCGGCCTGGTCCTTGTCATCGGCTTGTTCTTTGGCGCCGTCGGCGGTTTCTACGGAGGCCAACTCGACTCGCTCGTCTCGCGCGCGGTTGAAGTGCTCTTGAGCGTGCCGACAATCCTGGCGGTGCTCGCCATGCGAGGGATCACCGGTGAGCCGCGTTTGCTCGACGTTGCGATTGTCATCGGCCTGCTGAGATGGACCGAAGTTGCCCGCCTCACGCGGGCAGAAGTACTACGAGCACGCGGAACGGATTGGGTCCTGGCAGCGTTCGCGCTAGGCCTGCCTCCACGTAGAATACTTGTGCGACATATCCTACCCGACGCGATCACTCCTGCGATCACGGCTGCGCCTTTCGTCGTCGCGCTCGCGATCACAATAGAATCGACAATGCCCATCTTGGGCGTGCATCCTCCGCCCGGCGTGATCTCTTGGGGAGAAATTATTGCTCAAGCCCGTGCGCATCGCGATGCGTGGTGGCTCGCAGTCTTCCCCGGCATCGCCATCTGTCTTGCGATCGGAACGTTCAACGTACTCGGTGAGTCGTTGCGCGATGCCATCGACCCGCACCTTCGTGGCGTGGTCGACTACGACCAAGCGAAGTTGCCGCAGTCAAAGCCGCAGTCGAAGCCGAGGGCTGCGTGAGAGGTGCGGTCGCCGTCGCCCTCGTGCTGAGTGCATGCGCATCGGAAACTCCGTCGTACATTGAGTTGTCGGCCGCTGATCTCGGCCGCGTCGATGCGAGTGTCGAACTGATCGATGCATCGCCCGACTTTCGAAGCGACGCGTTCATCCTGGCGGATACAGGGTCCAATGTACCCGGCCGCATGGCCATCGATAGCGGCGGTGGCGAGGGGAACGACGGCAGTGCTGGGGAGTCTGATGCGGCGCTTCGCGTTCCCATGGGGCCTTGGCGAAGCAGCCTCTATCCAAGCGACTGGACGCCAAACGCGGAGCCTGACGCCGAGCTCTTTCTGCACGACTTCTCGTACGCGGGTTATCACAATGGACAAGCGCGTCTTGGCGAGTTTGGCCCGCGCAACATCGTCAATGTGGTCGACTCCGGCGCCGACGCAACGGGATCGCTCGACAGCACCGACGACGTGCAGCATGCGATCGATTCCGTCGCGGAGACCGGCGGAGTAATCTATTTCCCGCCCGGGCTCTATCGCTTCGACGGAGAACTGCGCATCAGGCATTCGCATACGGTGTTGCGCGGCGCAGGGCCAGAACTCTCCAAACTCTACTTCAGTTCATTCCGCGATATGCGCGAGCGCGGCCACATCGACTTCGAGGGATCGCTTGCGACGAATCTCGACGTTCCGCTCGCCGTCGACAAAACTTCACGGGCCAATTTCGTGGAGGTGGCCGACGCTGGCGATCTCCGTGTCGGAGACGAAGTTTCGGTCGGCTGGGTGATCAGTCCCGAGTTTGTCGCCGACCACGGCATGACCGGCGTTTGGCGCACCTTCAATGGCTCGTGGCAGCGATTCTTCCGGCGTACGATTACGGCGGTCGACCGAACCTGCTCGCCGCATCGAATTAGCCTCGACGTGCCGCTTCGCTACCCCGCTCAAGTTCGCGACGGCGCGAGTCTGCGTCGAGAAAGTGGCTACCTCAAGGAAGTAGGGCTCGAATCCCTCGGAATTTCCGATGCAGTGGCGGCGGCGGACGCATGGAGCACCGTGCTAGCGAGCGCCATCCGATTCACCACAGTGGAGGATGCCTGGATGCGAGACGTGCATTCGTTCGCATCGCCGCTTTCACCTACCACCGGCGCGTACGCGGGCTATCACCTGCAGTCGCGCGGCGTCACCGTAACTAACTCCAAGCGAGTAACGGTGGCGGACTCGGTCCTCGAATACGCCGAAAACCGCGGAGGCGGCGGCAACGGCTATCTCTTTGAGATGACCATGAGCAACGAAATTCTCTTCCGGGATGATGTCGGCCGCAAGGGTCGGCACAACTTCATCCAGAACTACGGATTTGGCACGACTGGTTGCGTCTGGCTGCGCGTGCATAGCTACGAAGGGCTCTGCGACCTGAACCTCGCGTTCGGCGAGGTGGGGCTCGCCGCGACGTGCACGAGCGAGTTTCACCACTCCTTGGCGATTGCCAATCTTGTCGACTCGTCAGTATTTGACGACGGCATGAAGATCGTCAATCGCGGAACGGAGAGCACAGGCTCAGGTCACACGGGAACGGAGAACGTCCTATGGAACACTCAGGGCACGGGTGATCTCATCAGCATGCAATTCGGAAACGGCTATGTCATCGGCACGCAAGACCAGAGCCTGCAGCTCAACGGAACCTTGAGCACCTATCCAATGGCGTATGCTGCGACAGCGCCCGACGATTTCAGCGAAGGCCTTGGCAACGCCGCCTTTCTCGAGCCGCAGTCACTGTACGACGACCAGCTCGCCCGTCGCCTCGCTGCGCTTTGAGTCGCCGCGCTAATTTGCAGCAGAGGGAGTGCATACGTTCGGAGGATGGGCTTGCAAGCGCGTGGCCTCGCCGCGCAACGACGCGGGCGACGTCTGCCGTGAAGCGATAGCGAATGCATCGCGCGCAGCCTCGCCGCCCAGCGTTGCCGCGACGTTTAGCGCAAGCCCGGTGACTTCTTCATCGGGAGCCCACGCATTCGGACGTAGCCCTCGTTGCAGCACCGCGACGATAGGATCTGCGGCGTTCTGAATGCACAGCGTGCGCGCGAATAAAAGACCGGCCTCGAAAACCTCCGGCCACTCCTCGTCACTGAGGAGCATCGCAGAAATGGATGGCCACGCGTCGCGGGCGCCTAACTCTGTGAGTGCACGAATCGCCGCAGCGCGCACGGACGGTTGGCTGTCGTGCAGAGCGTGCAATGCCGCGTCCCGTCCTCGATGAGCCTCGGCGAGTGCCGCCAGCGCGGCACTGCGCACCATCGGCCAGCTATCGCGCGTCGCACGGGCAGTAAACAGTGCTTCGCTCTGATCGGTCACCGGCAACACGCCGACAGCCGTCACACGCACGCGCGGATACGGGTCGGAGATGCTCGCGAGTGCTGCCGTTGGAAGATCCGCTGCGCGACGCGCGCTCAGCGCGAGCAGCGCGACGTTTCGCTGCATCCATTCCTCCGCGTGCGCCGCTTGCCGCGCTAACCACGGACTTAGTTCTGCGTCGCGCCCGGCGACAGTGGCGGCAAGCGCGATGCGATAGCGATCGGGGAACGTCTCCGCCCGCGCATACGAACCATCGACGAGCGTGTGCGCAATGTCCAGCACCGCCCCGTCGCCGGCGCGCGCGCTAGCTGCCAGCGCTGCGGCCGCTGCCACAGGCGGTGAGGATTGGGCCCATGTCGTCAGGGTCGCGCGCGCGGTCGTGCTTCGCGAGGCCGCCACCAGAATGGCGAGGCGAAGGGCAGGGCGTTCGCTTCCGCCATCCGCAACAAGTGCGGCCAGATATGCACTCATCGTCTCAGCGTCTGCGGTCGGCGCTAGAGCCGCTGCAACCCGATCCGCGACCTGGCCGTCGCCCGAGACGAGCGCCGCAAGTTCGCGGCGTGAGGCGGGGCCGGCCCTCAACAGCGATGCCGTTGCGGCGCGCAGCAATGCCTCTGTGGGAGAAGAGGCTGCTTGAACGACCGCGGCGCGTGCGCCGGCGTCTTCTTCGAGACCCGGCGCAAGCAGCTCAAGGGCGCGCAGCTTTCCCTGGTCGCCGAGCTGTTCAAACGCGGCAATCAACGGCGCGAGCGCTTCGCTGCCAAACGCGCGAACCGCGTTGAGCGCGTTTTCGCCGGGGGTGCCCGGTTCATCAAGTGCCGCGATGAACGATTCGACACGTGCGCCAAAATCGATCTCGCTATACGCCTCGAGGCCTGCGAGCGAAACGCGCGCCGACGCTTGATGGGCAGCGTCGACGGAAGCGGCCTCGTCCAACACGACGGAGAGGCAGGACCAATGCACGGCCTCTGGCAGGACAATCCAAACGCGCGCACCCGCCGGGGCGTCTGGCAAGCGCACATGCAGTGCAGCGCCGGCGCTCCCCACAATCCAGACGCTGCTGGGCCTCGCCACTGGTGCGCCGCGCGATGGCGTGGCTGATACGAGAGTAAGCGCCAGTGCGCGCACCGAAAGTCCGCGCGCGATCCATTCGGCTGTTACGAATTCCCCGCGGCCGATCCCGCCTCGGCCTTCACTCCACACAGCACGTCCTGGCGTTGTGAGCGCAAGCGGCGGCTGGAGAGCGGCGGGATTTTCGCCGAGGCCGGCCGCGCTGGACACTGCTGACACGCGCAGAGTAGGGACGCGCGGCGCGTCAGTCGGTCCGGGCGAAGTGAGTTGTGCATCGATCGACGGCGCGTTCGCGGGCACTTCGAACGGCATGAGGGAGACCGGTCGCAGCGTGAACGACACAGGATCGAGGGCCCGCGCGAAGAGCAGTGCCGGCGATTGGCCGCACAAACGAATGTTTTCCTGAGTCTCACCCAAGACGATGTCCGAAACCCCGTCGCCCGTCCGATCGCGCGTTTCGATGCGCGATGCGTGGCGCTCGCCGAGATCGCCACGAAGATCGGTGCGTCCATTCCAAAGTGCGCGAACCGAACCGCGGACCTCTACTAACAACGCAGCAGCACGTGCCTCGCCGTTGACGACGCGTGCGACAACAACGCGAGCTCCGCCGTCAATCGCGAAACTCTCGAGTGCGAGATGCGCGCCTTCACTGTCTAGATCAAGCAACACACGCGCAGACCCCGCGCGTAGCTCCGCGTGTCCGTCGCGATCGCCGAGCGTGACGTCAAAAGGGTGCGCGGGTTGGCCGATCTGCGTCGCTTCCGCGTGCACAGAAGAAACGCGCCCGTACATGAAGAGAAAGACTGAAACGGCTACGAGGAAACGCATCGCGTCGCAGGATAGTGTCTTCCTTGCGGTTCACGATCTGAATAGAGCCGCTTCGATAAGCGTTCGTGATGGCAAGCCGCTTGCATCAAGTTTGAGGGTGGCTACTCGAGGTGGCCAGTGCGGTTTCCGTTTTGAGCTGTTGCACGGGGTTCACGGACCCAAGGTTTCGGACGTTCATGTCGTCATCGCAACAATGTGAGTGAAGGTCGCAGCATTTCGACAAGCTTGTACCCCTGTCTTTTTACGCAACGAGCCCCATAAAATGCCTATGCATTCGTCCAAGTCAGTTCGGTCCGTTGGAAAAGCGAAGAAATCGGTTCGCGCTCCTTTGCGTCAGGAACCGACGGTTTCGCGTCGCGCGCAAGCTGGCACGGCGCGTGCTCCTGTTTCCACATCTAAGGACCGGGTGCAAGCCCGGAAAGGAACGATGCCTACGCTAGTAAAGAGAGCGGGACCGATGAAGGCCAAGGGAATACAGAAGCCCACATCACCCGTTGAGGCGCGTAAGTCACACCCTCGTTCGTCCGGGAGACTCGAAACCATGGCTAAGGGAAGCGCATCCACACTTCGGAAGTCGCAAACATCTGCAGCCGTGAAGAACGAGCCGGAGGTCGATGAGGACGAAGCACGCGAGGCAGCCGCCGCGCGTATTGAAGATTCAATCGAGCTCAACCCTTCGGAGCCCTCCAAAGAAGACCTTGCCGAGGCCCAGCAGGAGGCAGAGAAGGCGCTCAAGGAGATGGAGCGTCAGGGCGGCGGTGATTCCACGCTTTCGCGTTATTTCCGCGAGATGGCTTGTCACCGTGTTCTAACGCCGGTGGAAGAGGTCGAAGCCGCGAAGGAAGTGGAAAAGCTCGAGATCGGATATTGGACCGCGCTCTTGTCGTATCCCGCCGCGTACGAAGCCGTAGTGGGCGTGCTCGACCGCTATCTCCCCGGCCTCGAAGCAAAGCCCCCGACGCAGATTCCGGTCCTCACCAAGATGGCCAAGGCGTCGCGCAACCTCGCGAAGCTTGGAGCGCGCTCGCAGAAAAAGTGGAACACGATTGCGCTCGAGCTGGCGACGCAGCTGCGCGCGCTCGATTCGGACCGGCTTTTCGTCGCGCAGTCCGACAAGGCGGTGCATCGCTTGGCCGGTGTCGACGCTTCAGATCGCGACATCCTCGGCGATGAGATTCGCATTACGCCCGCGTTCAAGCGCTACCTCCTTGGAGTAGAGCGTGCGCAGCGTGCCCAACAGCGCTCCAAGAACCGCTTCGTTGCGGCAAACCTTCGCCTTGTGGTCAGTATTGCGCGTCGTTACAACCGCGGCCGCTTGCCTCTCATCGACCTTATCCAAGAGGGCAATATCGGCCTTATGAAGGCCGTCGAACGCTTCGATCACAACCGCGGCTATCGGTTCAGCACCTATGCTTCATGGTGGATTCGCCACGCGATCAGCCGCGCCCTGGCCGACAAGGGCCGTGCGGTGCGTATTCCGGTGCACATGCTCGACACCTACAATCGCGTCGCGCGCGCCACACAGGCGATTTCCACGCGCACGGGTTCCGAGCCGACGCCTGACGAGCTTTCCAAAGAAACCGGTATCGCAGCTGACAAGCTCGAGAAGATCCGCGGCTACTGGGCAGAGACTCCGTTCTCCCTCGACCGCCCGGTCAACGATGAAGATGGTCGTAAGTTCATCGACTTCCTCGAGGAAGAGAATATCCCGAACCCTTACGAGAGCCTGGTCAACCAGACCTGGAGCGACGAAGTGAAGCGCCTGCTCGAAACTCTCTCACCCATGGAAGCCCGCATTCTTCGCTGGCGCTTTGGCCTCGACGATGAGGACGAGCTCACGCTCAAGGAAATCGGCGACAAGTATAACCTTTCCCGCGAGCGCATCCGCCAGCTTCAAGAGCAGGCGCTGACCAAGATCCGTCGCCAGATCAAAGAGTAGGAACGCGTTGGCATTGTGTGCCGCAGAGTCGCTAAACTCTGCGGCGCCCTGACTTGAATGTCAGGGTGTGACGTAGCGGACCAGGGCCCGAACGATGTCGTCGGTGAGCTGGCGCGCAGGCCCGTGCTTTCCGCTCACATCGTTGGCGAGGATGCTGAAGGCAATGACGTTGTCGGGCGTCGGCCCGAGCACGTAGCCCGAGAGGGCGATGACGTCGTTGAGCGTGCCGGTCTTTGCGCGCACGACGCCACGCGGCACATCGGTGAGGCGGTTGTGAAGGGTTCCATCCACACCCGCGATGGCAAGATGCGCGAGGTATTCGTCTCGCGTCGCTGGGCTCTGGAACATGAAGCTAAGCACGCGCGTGAAGTGGCTCGCCGCCACGGCATTGCCGTGAAACAAGCCCGAGCCATTTACCATCGTCACGGCGCCGCGTGGAACGCCGGCGCTCGCTAGCATCGCCTGTGCTTCGAGCACGCCGTTGCGCGTGCTCGCCGGGCGACCACGGCGCTCGCCGCCCACCACTTTGAGCAACATCTCGGCGTAGAAGTTGTCGCTATCTTTGCCCATCGCCTGGATCATTTCGCCGATCGGCTCTGACCTGCGTGAAACAATTAGAGCGGCGTCGGGCGGTGTTTGCCCCACACGCACTCGATTGGCCGTGCGTATCCCCACGCGCCGCAGTGCTTCGACGAGCGCGTTGGCTGCGTACATCAATGGATGCTCAATGCGACGATGGTAACTAACTCCGCGAATGCCAATCGGCACGGTGCCGCGCAACCGCAGCGAGAGTTGTGATCCAGCCGCGCGTTGATCGGCGATGACCGCAGGCTCGCCACTGGCCGTGGTAGTAAGCTCGTTGGTGACTTGGAAGTATCCGGCTGCCGCCAAGCGCACGATGGCGGGGGCGCCCTCGGTTGCCCCGGGCAAGATGCGCAACTCGTACGCGTTTTCGTCGACGGAGACCGCGCCTATCGCGGAGCGAAAGGCTGCAACTTCGTTCGGCTGCTCGTCAAACGCAGGCGGCAAGATCTGATTGTCGAAGTACGAACCGTCGACGACGACCTCATCTACGCGCGTAACACCGCGATCCGCGAGCTCGGCCGCCATGTCCGTCAGATCGGAGAGGCGCAAAGTAGGATCGCCGAAGCCTCTTAGGTAGAGTCCCCCTGTGACCGAGTCTCCATCAACGTGCGCATACAGCCCAGTGAGAATACGAAACTCACTGCCGAGCGCGACAAGCGCTGTAGCGGACGTGATGAGTTTCATATTCGACGCCGGATTGAGAGCCTCATCTTGACGGATTCCCACAAGCGCCCGACCCGTCCGCGCGTCGACGATGGATATGCCGACATGATCGCCGAGCTGGGCAGTCGCGAGCAGGGCGTTGATTTCGCTCGTGAGTGCAGAGGGAGTGCGCGCACTAATCGCGCGCGGCGTCTGCCTCGGCGCATCTTGAGCGCGAGTTTGGGTGAGCGTAAGGCCGAGCAAGGCCACGCACGCCAAAAGAATCGATTGGGGTCGAGACATGCCGCGAACGTTATCACGGCGATTGGGCTTCTTGTCTTGGCGAACGCATGCGGCGGGTCACGCGCAGTCGAGCGCCATGATGATGCGCTGGTCATTGTTCTGCCGACCGACGTCCTTCAGCTTGATCCTCGCCGGGTCACCGATGCGTATGGTCTGAAACTTTCCCGCCTGCTCTTTGGTTCGCTCGTCACAATCGATCCGCACACTCTGCAGGTCGTGCCCGACTTAGCGGAGCGGGTAGAAGTGGTATCGCCTCTGCTTTATCGCGTGACGCTGCGGGATGGGCTCCGCTTCTCGGACGGTTCGGCTTTGGACGCAGCCGATGTCATCAGCACGTACCGCAGCGTTCTCGATCCGGGGACCGCGAGTCCGTTCACACGCAACTACTCGCGCATCGCTCACATGACGGCGCCAAACTCACGCACGGTCGAGTTTCATCTGCGCGAACCACACGCGACGTTCCTTACCGATCTCGAACTGCCAATCGTGCGTGCCGAGGATGCACGCGCAGTGATCGCCCTGAAGAATGGACCTCGTCCGGTGAGCTCGGGTCCATACACTCTGGAACGCCGCACAGTAGGGAACATTTCACTCGTGGCTAATCCGCATTGGTATGGTGGCGCGCCACTCCATGCGCACTTGCGGTTTGTCGTCGTGCGCGATGACAACACGCGTGCTTTGCGCTTGCTCGCGGGTGCCGGCGACGTGGCCTTGAATGCCGTTCCGCCGCTGCTCGTTCCGCTTTTCGAGCACAACGCGCGCTTTCACGTGACCAGCGCTGTTGGAGTTGGGACGACGTACCTCGGTTTCAATGTCGAGTCGTCGAAAGTGCGCGATCCGCTGGTGCGCCAGGCCATCGCTTACGCCATCGATAGGAACGCCATTATCGAAGCTAAGTTCCATGGACGAGCGCAAAGCGCGAGAGGTTTCGTGCCGCCGGGGCACTGGGCTTACGAAGAGGCTCTGCCCAGTTACACCCGGAATCTCGCTCGCGCGCGCGCGCTACTGGATAGTGCTGGCCTGCGCGACCCGGACGGCGAAGGACCGTTGATGCGCGTACAGCTCGTTCTGCGGACGAGCTCTGATCGGTTTCGCCAATCCATCGCGCGCGCCATCGCCGCGCAACTCGCCGAAGTTGGCATCGACGTCGACGTACGACCGAGCGAGCTCGCAACTCTCATCGCAGACCTAAACGCGGGGCGTTTCGAGATGTCGACTTTGCAAATCCCCGAAGTGTTCGAGCCGCACGCACTTAGCTGGTTCTTTGCATCCGACCGGATTCCAGGAAGTGCGGGCCACGAAGGCGCGAACCGCTGGCGTTACCGCAACCCTTCGTTTGACGACTTGCTCGAGCGCGGACGCGCGACTACCGATATTCCTGCGCGGCGGGCCATTTACTCGGCTGCGCAGCAAATACTGGCGCGCGACTTGCCGGCGCTGCCTCTGTGGCACGAAGACGTGGTCGCGATCACAAACGCGCGAGCCGCACCCTTCAGCGCGCCGCGTGACGGTCGCTTCGGGACGCTCGCGCGTCGATGATGGCCGCTCTCGCGCGGGGGCGTCAGCTAGGTTTTTGCAGCTGTCCCGCGCCCCGAAACTGCGTGGTAGATGGCGAGCACGACCACGGCGCCGATCACCGCAACGAAGATGCTCCAGAGGTTGAAGCCGGTCACGCCCGCGCTTCCGATGAAGTGGAAGATCCCGCCGCCAACAAACGCACCGACCACGCCGAGCACGAGGTCCATGACGATTCCCGCGCCCGAACCGCTAACGATCTTGCTGGCAATAAAGCCGGCGATTAGTCCGAGCACAATCCACGCAACGATAGACATGATTTTTTTCCCTTTGTGAGCAGTGAGTACGCTTGAGTGCTTACTTCGTCGGAGCCGGCCGATGAGAGATGGTCTCTTTGCTCGAGGACTTTGTTTCCCTGTTCGATTCCTTCGACGAAGCAGACACCTTGCCGCTTGTCTTCTCGTTAGCTTTATCGCTCGCGTCGGACTTCAACTTGTCCGCTGCATCGACGACGACTTCCTTAGCCTTGACAGCGGCCTCGCTAAGCACTTGGCCGCTCTTCTCGACGGCTTCCTTGCCTACGTCGGAAAGCTTGCTCGCGGTTTCCTTGGCCACGCTCTTCAGCTGCTCTGCCGTTTCACTTACCTTGTTCTTAATGTCGTTCATGACGTGCTCCATTCGAAGTTACGATTGCTGCGAAGTCTCAGTTGGGACATTTTTGTCGAAACCGGTTAGCGACCACCGCCCGTTGAAGCGGCGAATTCAGCGTAAATAGGCTCACGCTTCATCCTTGCTACGACTCATTGCAGGCATCGGGCCAAGGCGCCTTGCGCGCGCCCGACCGCAGCCCTTAAAGCGAAAAGGCCGGCGCATCTCCTAGACACGTCGGCCCTTCGCAACGGTAGCGGTTACGACTTAGAGGCGTCCGTCGACTGCTGACCAGTTCACGTTGGCGAAAAAGTCTTCGAGATACTTCGCGCGCTCGGTCGGCTTCAGGTAGACGCTCCACGCGTGCTCCCACAAGTCGAGCACGAGTACTGGCTTGCAACCTGCGGGATGTCCGACGTCGTGACGATCGATCCAGTAGTTGTCGAATTGTTTACGCGTCGGATCCCAATACGTGACTGCCCAGCCCACGCCCGGCATCTTCGCAGTGCCCAGCATGTCAGCCTTCCATGTATCGAAGGAGCCGAACTGCTTGCTGACGGCTTCTGCAAACTTGCTCGTATCGCCCTTACCACCGTTTGGGGTCAGGTTGTCGAAGTAGTACTCGTGCAGAAGCACGCCGTTTACTTCCCAGCCTGCGCGACGCTTGAGCTCGTTGTACTCGAATGAGCCCGCTTTGTTGTCGTTGATCATGGAGGCGAGCGTCTCGTTCAACTTGTTCGAACGCGTGACGTATCCATTGTAGAGGGTGAGATGGACGGCAACCTGCTCGTCGCTAATGCCGTTGAGGCCTTTGAGTGACGAATAGTCTTTGGCTTTGTACTGCGCTGGATTCCACGCCATGTGAGTCGCCTCCGCTGAGTTCCGAGTTGTTATGCTGCTGCCGGGCACGAAGCGCCGGCAAGTGAGTCTCTTGGGGGCGCGACACTAGCACGACAAGAGAGTGCGAGCGCGCGCGAATTCACGCGCGCGGCGGTCGGGATCTGATACGGTTTGGCCCTCTGGATTTGCGATGATTTTGAGGGATCCCGTACATGGCCTCGTGGCCTTCGAAGGGCAAGCAGAACGCGTTATCGCGGCGCTGCTGGAGGCGCGCGAGGTGCAGCGCCTGCGTCGTGTGCGGCAGCTTGGTCTCACGTCGCTTGTTTTTCCCGGCGCGGAACATTCAAGGTTTGCGCACGCCCTCGGCGCCGCTCACTTGATGAATCGCTTGCTCCAGCGCATTGCCATGGTCTCCGATGAGTTGCCGGTGGATCAGCGCGTCGACGAAGAGGCACAACGCGACGCGCTCGCCGCAGCGTTGCTTCATGATTTAGGGCACGGTCCGTTCTCGCACCTATTTGAGGAAGTGCTTCCCGGCGCGCGCCACCACGAAGAGTGGACATGCGACGCAATCCTCGATTCGGGTACCGACGTGCATCGCACCTTGAAGAGCATCGATGCGGGGATGCCCGAGCGCGTTGTTGCGCTGCTGAATGGAACGCATCGGCTGACGTATCTCTCGCGTGCCGTCAGCGGAACGCTCGACGTGGATCGTTCGGATTACTTGTTGCGTGACAGCCACATGACCGGAGTTCGTTACGGGCTCTTTGATCTGGAGTGGCTCACGCGTGCGCTGGCTTTCGGATACGTCCCGCACGAAAAGGGCGGCGAGTGGGTCTTAGCCATCGAGGGGCGCAAAGGCCTTCCGCCTATCGAAGGATTTTTCCTCGGGCGCAACGCGATGTACCAGCAGGTCTACCATCACAAAGCCACGCGTGCTGCAGAGGCGCTGATCCGCGGCGTGTTCCTACGCCTCGGAGAGCTCGTACGCGAAGGGCGCGCGCCTGAGCAAACTCCCGACGCCTTGGCACGTGCCGCGCGGGGCGAAGCGATTTCGCTTGGGAGCTATCTCGATCTCGACGATTCGGTCTTGCTGCACTGTTTCAGCATTTGGTCGAAGTCGAACGACCCGACTCTCGCCGACGGCGCAAACCGTCTCA
Organism: Sandaracinaceae bacterium; assembly: GCA_016712745.1. Taxonomy (GTDB): domain Bacteria; phylum Myxococcota_A; class Polyangia; order Polyangiales; family JADJQN01; genus JADJQN01. Next base: position 715,760 of record JADJQN010000001.1, on the reverse strand, counting down.
TGGTTCGTAAGCTTCCGAAAACCATTCCGCTCCCCGAGGACGAAGGGGCGCGCCCCTTGTGGAACGAGGCGCTCGCCCGCGCGAAGCATGTCGTGAATAGCCTTGGAATGCGCGCGGACTTAACAGTGTTCTTGGACGAGCCGACCGAGATGCCCTATAGCGAGCCCGGAGACGATTCAGCGGAAGGGATGTGGGTCATCCTTCGGCATCAGCCGATTCGGCGCCTGTCGGACGTTTCGTTCTTGTTGGGCCAGCTACGCAACGCTCGGGTGGTTCGACCACGATTGATATTTCCGGCTGAAGCGCGCGCAGACGTGGTTCGAGCAGTTGAAGAGGTGATTCGATGATTCGGGGGGGCTTTTCGTGATTGGGTTTTGCCGCATGGGTCGGCATGGCGCTCGTTGCCTCAGCCGCGATTGCACGCGCTGATCGCCGGCCGAGCGCGCCACCGCCCGCGCCGCCCATCTCCGTGCGGCTTAGCCCTTGGCAACAGCCAGATCCTCCTGTCGGCGACGCCCGCTACTTCTACGTGCTCGAAGTAAGCGCGGATTCCGATCCAAACGCCGACGTCGTACTCGATCGACGCCTTTTGCATTTTGAATTTCGCGACGAAGCCCGCCGACGCAATGTGCGATGCGATCATCCGGCGGCTCCGCGCGCGCAAGTCGCGATGCGCCACAGCGCCCATCTCACGGACAACGGTGCAAACGTATCGTACCGCGAGTGGATCGACTTACGTTCCTACTGTTTTGGTCGCTCGCTCGATGCGCTAAATCGCGGTGCTCACGTTCGTGTGAGTTACGGATTTACGCGGGGAGGGCGCACCGTCTGGGTCGCTAAGTCCGGCGAGAACAAGGTGCGTAGCGTTGACGCGGGAGAGCTCGACTTCGCTGCGGTGACCGCGCCGGCGTCCGCAGACGCGGCGATAGTTCGTCTCGCGCCGATCGATCGCGCGAGTGCATCCGGCATGTCATTCAATGTGTCGGTCGCGAGTCGGACCGGCCGGCGACGCGTTTACGTAAGGCCTGACCTCTTTCAGTTCCGCATTCGCGGCCCCCTCGGCGTCGTCAGTTGCGGCGTCCCGCGGCAACCGATCGTTCCCATCGCCGACTTCTTCAGTCGCGTGACGGAGCGTTCGGCCGCGCATCGTATTCTGGATGCGCAACAATTTTGTCCTGACGCGTTTTTGGTTGAAGGCGTGTACGAGGTGACTCCCATCGCGGAGCTGCCATATACTCCGCGTGGCGCCGCTTCCCCGACAGACGTAATCACCGGGCGTTTCGAGGGCGCACCTGCACTCGTTCGCATCCGTAGCGGGGCACGGGGCTACGTGGATCAGGATCCAAACGATGGCCGTCCACGCGTGACTCACGATGCTGGGAGTTCCGTGCATGACTGATCGACTCGCGCGTACCCTCGCTGCAGCTGCGCTCGGCGTTTCATTTATGGCGCTCGTGCTCGCCGGTTATGCGGTGTGGATGGGCAAGCGCTACAGCGATGGCATGCAAGTGCTCGGCGAACAAATCTCGCAGGCCCTGCGCGTCGGCCAACCCAGCACGACCCAGATCCCGATGCGTCCCCCGCCGCCTCAACTCGAGGAGAACGACGAATAGCATGGCGAAGATTCTTGTCGTCGACGATCAGCGCAACATGCGAACCACGCTCGCGATGCTCCTGCGTGGCGCGGGCCATGAAGTGGAAGAAGCCGCCGACGGCGACGCCGCGATGGAGAAAGTGCGTTCGGAAGTTGTGGACCTCGTGCTCACCGATCTGAAAATGGGAGCGCGCGATGGCATGGACGTGCTGCGCTTTACGAAAGAGGTATCTCCGCTGACGGAGGTCGTTGTTATGACGGCGTTCGGCACGATTGAGAGTGCCGTCGACGCGATGCGAGTAGGCGCTGCAGATTACATTCAGAAGCCTTTCAGCGAGGAAGAGCTGCTGATGAAGGTTCAAAAGGCTGTCGAGAAACGCCATCTTTCGGGCGAGCTCTCCGTCATGGCGGCAGAGTTTCGAGAGCGCTATCGCTTTGAGAACATCGTCGGCCGTTCCGGCGCCGTTCGCGATGTGCTTGCCCGCATCGTCCGCATCGCGCCAACGGACTCGACCGTGCTCATCACCGGCGAGAGCGGCACCGGCAAAGAGCTTGTGGCTCGCGCGGTGCACGCGAACTCTCGCCGCGCGGACCGCGCGTTCGTTCCAGTGAACTGCGCTGCCATCAGCGAGACCTTGCTCGAGAGCGAGCTCTTCGGGCACGCGCGCGGCGCATTTACCGGGGCCATCGCCGCCCGCAAGGGATTGTTCGAGGAAGCCAACGGCGGCACCTTTTTCTTCGATGAGATTTCGGAAACGCCGCCGGCTTTTCAAGCCAAGTTGTTGCGCGCCATTCAAGAAGGGAAGTGCGCCGTCTTGGCGAGAATCACACCGTCAAAGTGGATGTGCGCATCATCGCCGCGACGAATCAGGACTTGCATACGGCGGTCGCAGAGAAGCGCTTCCGCCAGGACCTATACTACCGTCTCAACGTCGCACGTTTCTCACTGCCGCCGCTGCGTGATCGCCGGGAAGACATTCCGGTGCTCACGGAATTCTTCCTCGACAAGTACTGCAAGAAGATGCAGCGACCGTTGCGGTTGGGTGAGGGCGTGCTCGACTACCTCGTCCAATACGATTACCCCGGCAACATTCGCGAGCTCGAGAATATGATCGAGCAAGGCGCGGCGCTGGCACTCAACGGTGTTCTACGGCGCGATGACATCATTCCGGAGGATGCGCGCCGGCTCCCAACGTCCTCGAACCCGCCGGCCGGAGACGGCCGGTCGCTGCAGGCAGTTGTGGACGACGCCGAGAAGTCTGCCATTGAGGCAGTCCTGCGGGAGGTCGACGGCAATCGGGAGCGTGCCGCAGAGATTCTGGGTCTAAGCGCGACCACGCTTTGGCGAAAAATGAAACGCTTGAACGTGTCCTCTACCTGACGCGCAACCTTTCAGATCTGAAATGGCATTTCATTCTCGGACGAAATGCGGCCCTCTAGGGTCACCGGTGAGCGGCATAAAGTTCAGTGATTTCAACGATCGGCTTTTCGGCACGCGTATTGCTCTTGTTCTACATAGGAGGGCGCGTCCCGTACTGCCCCCCCTACGTACGGGGCGCGCCTTCGTTCTTTTTGCGGACCGGATTATTTCCGGTCCCTCTTCGCGGGTGAGTTGATGCCGGCCAAGATCCTCATCGTCGACGACGAAGAAAACCACCGCAAGACGCTGGGCATTGGCCTGCGCCTTGAGGGCTACGCGGTAGCGGAAGCTGCGGATGGTGAGGAGGGCCTGACCCAACTCGATAACCACGATGTCGACCTTGCCATCGTGGACCTGATGATGCCGGGTATGAACGGGCTCGAGTTCGCTCGCCGCGTACGCTTTGAGCATCCCCGAACGCGCGTCGTTCTCACCAGCGCCTACCACCTCACCGAGCGACAACTTGAGCGCGCCGCCGCCGGCGTCATCGGCTTCGTGGCCAAGCCATACTCGCTCGAAGAGCTCGTCGGCTTTCTATCGCGCAAGCTTAGCCAGCCTCCGCCGGCCGCTCTCAGCGCTTAGCGCTTGATGCCGTAGCTGCGCATCTTCTTGTGCAGGTTCGTTCGCTCGACGCCAAGAAGACCTGCCGCTTTGGAAATGTTCCACTCACAGGACTCGAGCGTCGTGCGAATGTAGTCACGCTCGGCGCGCTCCCGGAATTCGCGAAGGGAGAGCCGCTCGGGGTCGGTGCCGTGGGTGAGCTCTTCGGCATCGGCGGCGGTCGTGCTTGCACTCCGAGGTTCCAGAATGCGTCCGTCTTCGGGCACGTCGTCAAGCGTAACAACATCGCCGCTCAAGATGACCATGCGCTCGACGACGTTTCGCAGCTCGCGCACGTTGCCGGGCCACGCGCGTTCGGTGAGCGCGTGCAGCACCTCCTCGTCAAACTTCTTCTCACGCATGCCGTTCTCGGTACAGAATCCGCGTGCAAAGCTCTCGGCGAGCGTTGCGATATCGTCGCGTCGCTCGCGAAGGGAAGGGCTGCGAATCGGTACGACATTCAATCGAAAGTAGAGGTCCTCGCGAAACTGGCCGGTCGCGACCGCGGCTTCCAGGTCACGGTTTGTTGCCGCGAGCACGCGAACGTCTACTGCAATCGCGCTCTCGCTGCCCACGCGGGTGATCTCGCCGCTTTGAAGCGCGCGCAGAACTTTTGCCTGCGCGTTCATGCTCATGTCGCCAATCTCATCGAGAAAGAGCGTCCCGTTGTTCGCGAGCTCGAACATGCCCTTCTTGCGATTCTGCGCGCCGGTAAACGCACCCCGTTCATAACCAAAGAGCTCGCTCTCGATAAGTTCGGCAGGGATCGCGGCGCAGTTTACTTTGACGAACGGCGCGTCCTTGCGCGGGCTGAGCACGTGGATGGCACGAGCGATGAGCTCTTTCCCGGTTCCGCTTTCGCCCGTTATCAACACGCGCCCTTTGGTGGGGGCGACCTTCTCGAGCTCCGAGTAGAGCTTCTTCATGACGGCACTCTGACCAATCATGGCGTAGCGATCCTCGGCATCGGCCCGAAGAAGCTCGACTTCGCGTTGCAGCTGCGATGTACGCAGCGCGTTACGCACACTCACCAGAACTCGGTCGCGATCGAGAGGCTTCTCGAAGAAGTCGGTCGCGCCAAGTTGAACAGCATTCACAGCCTCGGCCACGGATGCGTGTCCTGAGATCATCAGCACCGGTAGCTTTGCCGTCTCCGGACGCGCGCGAATTTTCTGCAGAGCGTCCACGCCACTGATCCCGGGCAGGCGTACGTCGAGAATAGCGAGGTCGACTTCATTCTGGCTGAGCAGCGTGAGTCCTTCTTCGGCCGTCCCTGCTTCGAGAACGTTGAAGCCCGCTCCATCGAGGACCATGTGCAGGGTCCGACGTATGTTTTTCTCGTCGTCGACGATGAGAACGGTCGCGCTCATGACGGCCGTTGTAGCATCAAATTACGGAGGAGCCGGAAGCACTGTCGTAAATTCACCGCGAATCGTTGTTGGAACGCCACCTCGATCTGCCGTTTGCGAGAAGGTGCCTCGTAATGGATGCGTCGCATCCCCAAACTGAGTGACGCGCACTTCGCCGTGACCACCCGCGAGAATCGTACCGTCCGCGAGCGTTGTCTCCACCCACGCCCGCGGGCACCCGCGCGGACTTAGCGGAATGGCGTTAAGCGCATTGGTCGTGAACGAAATCCTGACGCGGCGGATCGGGCCACGCGGAAGGTTGCCCGTGATGCTCACAGCGCGCGCGGCGCCACATGCGTTCTCGGGCGTTGTTCGTTCGATCGTTACTTCTCGCGAGGAGACCGGCAGAAAGGCGCTACCGGTCGTGCCGCTTTGGCGATCAATTTGTGTATAGGAAATGCGAATGCCCGAACGCACGTTTTGCGCGATGGCAGCAGATGCGGCGAGCAGCAAGACCAGGATTAGTAGGGCAGGAAATTTCATCGGACGAGTGCGGAATGCAGCGCTTGGACGGCGGTGTCCACGTCTGATTCACGCACGAGCCACGACATACGCAACGGAGACGAGGTCGTGCGTAAGGGCATGATGCCCGCGTCGCGAATGGTCACGAGCGCTTGTGCCATGGCACCAGCGGATCGCGAGAGCGCACTGCCAATCAGTGACACCGCCCCGAGTTTCTCTTCAACCTGCACATCCGCGCGCGCCGCCTCTACGATGGATTGACGCGCCTTCTGCCAGTCGGGTACGAGGCCGGTCGCCACCAAAAAAGAGCTGGCCGACCCGAGCGCCTCAAAGTCCTGCGCCTCGATTGACGCCTGCTCCGCGGCATTTAATGCGCGTTGCGCGCAGCCGTCGTCGCCCGTAATCGTAAAGCGCGCCAGGCGTTTTTGTCCCGTGACGGACAGCTTCTCAGAGGGCACGTCGAACACGACCGTTTCCCGGTCGCCGCCAAAGGTCGAGCGCGCGTGAATGATAATCTTCGCGCGCTTCGCGTATTCGACGGCCGTCGCGTTGAGCACTTTCGCTCCCGCAACCGCCATCTCCTGCATTTCATCGTACGAGAGAGTTGGTAGGTGATGCGCGTCACTCACGACGCGCGGGTCCGCACTGTAGACGCCGTCAACGTCGCTGTAGATCTCTGCTCGCGTCGCATTCAGCGCAGCCGCCATGGCGACAGCGGTCGTGTCGCTGCCGCCGCGACCGAGCGTCGTAATCTCACGGCGATAGCTCATGCCTTGATAGCCAGCGATGATGACGATGCGGCCACGCGCGAGCTCATCCTCGATCCGATGCGGGCGCACTTCGATGATGCGTGCGTCGAAGTGACGGTCGTTGGTGATGATGCCGCTTTGGGAGCCCGTGAACGAAATGGCAGCTTCGCCGCGCTTCTGGATCGCCATCGAGAGGAGGGCCATCGAAACGCGTTCACCGGTCGTGAGAAGCATGTCGAGCTCGCGGCGCGGCGGGTTTTCGTCGACCTGGCGTGCGAGCGCGAGCAGCTCATCCGTGGTCTTGCCCATCGCAGATACGACTACGACCACATCGTTGCCGGCGCGGCGAGTGGCAACTACTTTGTCCGCAACGCGTCCGAGGCGCTCGACGTCGGCAACTGAGCTGCCTCCGTACTTCTGTACGACGATGGGCATGATTTCTGGGTCCCAGATCTGCCTTGCTTGAGCCTTCTTCGCAACTTCGGCGTAAGCTGCGTCCTTCTAGTGAGCTCAATCGAAGAAAACCTCGCGTCTATCGAAGAGCGCATCTTGGCGCATTTTCGCGAGCGCTACCTACGCGGCGCAGGCTTCGTCGAAGACCGGGCCACCATCGATGAGCTTGTCGCCGAACTGAGGCCGGTGGTTGACACCATACTAGTCGCCTTGAGCGAAGGCCGCGCGCCCCGCGAGGTGGGCGCACTCGAACATCGCGAGGCTTGGGCCATGATGACGCTGTTCGGGCGGCGCGTCGGTGGACTTGGCGTGACGCCTTCGTCGGCGTTCGTGGCTCTCGAAGCGTTTCTCGCTGCGTTGGCGAGCGAACGCGTTCAATTGGTGTCGACGATGGACCGCGCGCTTTCATCGTTATTCTTCGAGGGATTTATCGCCGCCCGCGAAGAGCGCCTTCAGCAATCCGAACGCAAGATGTCGGCCGAGAGTCAGCCCGTGCTCACCCTTAGCAAAGCGTGCATGGCGCTCATTCTTTCCGGGCATCACGAGTCGGATGCGCTTGCGACTGTCGTCGACCGCTTCGCGCGAATGCTCTTACGCGCTAACGCCTCGTCTTGTCTGGTCGATATCACTCACCTTGCGAACCCGTCGAGCTCGTCCGCGGCTGAAGTTTTTTCGGCCGATGCGTCGGCGCGCATGCTCGGCGCCGCATGCATCTTTTCGGGCGTCTCGCCGGCGTGGCGCGAGGCTGGCGTGAAGGCCCGGGTACCCTTTGATCTGATTTGCACGACATCCACGTTCGAGGAAGGCGCGCGCCTGGCACTCGAAGCGGCCGGTCATTCCATCCGTGAAGACAGCGGCGTGGCCCGATGGTTAAGGCGCCGCGGGTGGCGAGGGCGTCGTTGACGGCGTGCTGGCGCTTGGCGCGGCCGGGCCATCGCTTACCGCAGGCATCGTAGTTGTCGGGACTGCCCCTTCAACCAGCGGAGTGGGCGCGGGCGGCGCGCTAGGCGGTTCGAGGACAACGCCCGCGTCAGTACCACTGGAGGCGTCGGCCACGACGCTGCCGTCGGGTGTGACGCCTGCGTCGCGGCTGGCCAAGGCGCGCGCGGCGATCGCAGCGGCTGCGGCAAGAGCCTCTTCTTCTTCACGCGTTCGGATTCGATGAGCGCGGGGGTCGAGCGCAAGCTCAAGTGGCGCGGCCGGTGAGATCGCACCACGGAGGCCGGTGGTATCGCCTGTATCAACTAGCGGACTGCCGCTCAAGTCGGCATTCCCACGGAGACGCGGAAGATACAGCAGGCCGATGCCGACCATGAGCAGCAAGACCATGGCCATGGAAACTTGTGGGCCCAAAATTCGTCGCGGAATCGATCGTAGCTTTGACGTCCAAGTAAGCGGCTTCGCTTCGTTATCGCGCGCGTCGGCGAATTCGGCCGAGAGGGCTTCGGCCCGCTCACGACAAACCGCACAGGTGGCTAAATGTTCGGACACCTCTTCCGCTAACGCGTCGCTCAGCGTGCCGTGCGCAAGCGCCGTGAGGTGTGGCCTAGCTTGGTCACAGTTCATCGTTCGGTGGCACTCTATCTCCCCTTTTCGCCAAAGGGGCAAATCGCCCCGGGGCCCGCGCCGTGTTGGTCGCCAGGATCCTGACTCGTTTCGCGGACTAGCGTCGCTTCCGCCCCTCTCCAATGCGTTGACCAGTTTCTGGCGTCTTGCTATAAGCCGGCCAATATTTCTGCATTAGAAGAGGCACAGATGTGTCGCTTCACTGCGGGCCAGAAGGGGAGTCATTCATGCGCAGTGTGCTTGCACTGACGTCAGCAGCAGTTTTGATCTTCGTCACGGGAATCGCGCTCGCGCAAGACGCTGCGCCTGCTCCCGACACTGCCGCTCCTCCCGCGACCGCGGCGCCAGCCGCCGCCGCTACGCCCGCCGCCGCTACGCCCGCCGCCGCTACGCCCGCTGCTGGTGCGCCTGCTGCTGGTGACACGGCCGCCGCGCCAACTGCGACAACGACTGCCGCTCCACCGACAGATGCTGCCGCAGCGGGTGAAGAAGAAACCGGTGCAGTCGCTGCGCCTGCAGCCGAGGACATGGACGCCGGCACCTACGCTGTTCGCCTACGTGATCTCGAGCAGCGCATCAACGAGCTCAAGGAACAAATCTTCCGCTCCAAGGCACGTCTCTCGCTTCTCGCTGAGACGGTCATCGGCGGCGCGATCGCGGGTGCGCAGGCAACCATCGTTCACGAGAATCGCATGTCGTCGTCCTATAAGCTCGTCAAGGCGATCTACGCCCTCGACGGCGCGCCCATCTTCAACCAGGCCGACGAAGAGGGTGGACTCGCTGAGCGTCAGCAGTTTGATATCTACAACGGCGCGGTCGTTCCGGGCGAGCACACGCTCACCGTCAATCTCGAGTATCGCGGCCACGGTTACGGCATTTTCTCGTACCTTCAAGGCTACCGTTTCCGCGTGCGCTCAAACTATTCATTCACCGCGCCGGAAGGCCGTTCTGTGACGGTTCGCGTCGTTGGCTACGAGAAGGGCGGCCCTACAGCGCCCCTCGAAGAGCGACCGGCCGTGCGCTACATCGAGCGCGTCGCGAATCGCGGCGAAGCTGATCCGACGGCGACTGAAGCCGCAGGTGCGGCAGGAGCACCAGCAGCACCGCCACCGGCGGCTGAAGGCGGGGGAACTCCGTGATCATGTCCAAGCAGCCGCCGCTATGGCTGCTCGTGACGGGGGTTCTGCCTGTTCGCGCCGATTGGCGTCGTAGCAGGGCAAGACCTCGAAGCGATCGGTGAGCACGTGACGCGCCTCGAAAACGCGACGCGTGCGCTCGCCGCATTGCCGGTGCGCCACGATAACCTTCAGAGTCCGACGCACGTAGAGGAGCGCCTCACCGACGGCGAGCTCTTCTATCGTCTTCAGGACTACATTCGCGCGAGCATCATCTTCACGGACATCGTCGACAACTATCCGCGTCACACAGCGTACCCAGACGCTCTCTTCCTTCTCGCGGACTCTCTCTTTCGCGCAGGCGATCAACTCGGCGCACGCACTCGCTTTCGTCAGCTGATCGATCGGGCCGATGAGCAGCAGTTCCGCCCGTACGCGCAGCGCGCGCTCGGCCGTCTGATCGAGATCGCCATTCACACACGCGACTTCGACGGCGTCGAAGGCTATTTCGCGCGCTTGAGCCGATTGCCCCCAGGTGAGGTGGAAGCGGCCACGGCGTACTTCCGCGCGAAGTATCTTTACAACCGCGCCGTCCCCACCGATGAAATCATGCGTGAGACGCGCGCGGATGCGCCGGTTCCGCAGATTGACCAGACAATGTTGGATGAAGCGCGTACGGCCTTTGAGGCCGTACAAGAGCGCAGTCCGTACTACCCGCAGTCGCGTTACTTCGTTGGTGTCATCTACACACTGAAACAGCAGTATCCTCAGGCCATCGACGCGTTCCGTCGCGTGCTTCGTGCGCCGGCGACAACTCCCGAGCATCAGCAAGTGGCTGACCTCACGCACCTCTCGCTCGGACGTCTCTACTACGAGACCGATCAACTTGAGCAGGCCACGGAAGCCTACCAAGACGTTCCGCGCACATCCTCCATGTTCGATATCGCACTATACGAAATCGCATGGGTCTATATCCGCATGGGCGACTCCACCCGCGCTGAGCGTGCACTTGAAGTTCTCACCGTCGCAGCTCCTGAGAGCCGCTTCATTCCCGACGGCAAGATCCTTCGCGGCAACTTGCTCCTGCGGAACGGTCGCTTCGATGACGCGACGACTGTTTTCCGCGAGGTCACGCGTCAGTTCGGTCCAGTTCGCCGAGAGCTCGACGAAATGGTATCGAGCCACGATAATCCGCGCGAGTATTTCCAGGGCCTGGTCCGCGATAACATGGCCACGTTCGATGCGAATGCGTTCTTGCCGCCCCTTGCGACGCAGTGGGCGAGGGCGGAGGGCGATATGGATCGAGCCCTCTCAATCCTTTCCGATTTGAGCCAGTCGCGCACGCTCGTTCGCGAGACTAGCGACCTCATCGAGCGCTTGAACGCTTTGCTCCTTGGCTCAAACCGAGTCAGTGCGTATCCCGACCTGCGCGAGCAGCGTGAGACGAGCGTCTCGGTCCGCAATCAACTTGCGCGATTGCGTCAACAGTTGATGACCGCCGAGGGCGAGGACGTGCCGGAGACGGGCGAGCTCGCCGAGGTGCGTTCGCGTCGTCGCCAGCTCGAAGAATTCTTGGGCGCCATGCCCACCACGGCGGGCGACTTCTCAGTGCGCAACGAGCGCTTGCTGGGTCGCTACCGAGTGATGGAGCGTGACTTGCGCAACCTGCAAGTGGACCTCATGGGCATGCAAGCGCGCATTGTCGCGACTGATCGTTACCTCAGCGACACGGCCGCGCAGCGGTCAGCGGACACGACCCAGGGCGCCGAAGCGTTGCAGAGCGAGCTTGCGAATCAGCGCCAGGCCGTCATTCAGTACGGCGAGCAAATCGATGTGCTTCGTCACATGCTCGAGCGCGCGCGCATGCAGGTCGGTGTCGGCGATGCGCGCTATCAGCGCGACGAGAACGTGCGCGAAGAGTACCAACAACTCGTGGCTCGCGAGCATGCCTTGATTCTCGCCACAGGTAGCGCGACCGCTCGGCAAGTCGCTCCCCTGTTCGCGCGCGTCGACGCAATCGAAACGCAGCTCAACGCGAAGGATGCCAACATCGACTCCGTCGTTGAAGAGCGCACGGCAGCGCTGCGTACTCAGATTCAACAAGAGAGCCGCAACGTGGAAGGCTACCGCACGCAAATCGCTGAACTCGAAGGCGAGACAGTGGAAGTCGTCGGCGGCGTGACGTTCGCAAATTTCAGCCGAGTCCGTCAGCGCTTTTACGACTTAGTCTTGCGCGCCGACGTTGGTCGCATCGACGTGGCTTGGGCGGTTCGCGAGGAGCATCGTTCGCGCGTCGAAAACCTCACGCGTGAGCGCGCACGCGAAATGCGCGCGCTCGACGACGAGTTCCGCGAAATCATGGACGACAGCGGCAACGCTGCCCCCGGGGGAGCGCACTGATGCGTACTCTCCGATACGCTCTCATTCTTAGTTGTATTGCCGCTCTGTCTGGCGCGTCGTTCGCGTCGGCCCAGGATGGTGGTTCGTTTGATGGCGGCTCGCTTGATGGGGGAGTTGCCGCTTCGGACGGCGCAATGGCTCCGGTCGTGATGGACGGAGGTGTCGCGGCTTCGGATGGTGCACCCGCCGCCGATCAAGATGGCGCTCCCGTGCAAAACGGGACAGTCCAAAATGGTACCGTCGCGCCTGGCGCAAGCCCATGGGCGGGTGCAACCGATGTAAGCGATGGCGGCGAAGTTCCGCTGCCGACATTCCTTGTAACGACCGACCATCGTATGGTCGACGACCGTCCGCCGCCGACCGCAGAGCAAGTCACTGCGCTTCGTGAGATGGAAGCGGAAGTCGCGAACTTCACGCGTGCAGCTACTTCGTATCGCGACACTGTGAGCGCGATTGTTCGTCGTGAGTATTTACGTCAGCGCCGCACGCGCGACGAGGGCTACTCGCGTCAGGTTCGCGAAGAAGAGCGTCTGCAGAACGAGGCGCGTGATCGCGCGATCCGACTCTTCGAGCAGTTCGTCGAGCACTACCCGAACGACCCGACTTATACGCCGGACGCGATGTTCCGCCTTGGAGAGCTCTACTACGAGCGCAGCGCTACGACGTTCCAAGAGCAAATTGAGACCACGAACGCTGAGCGCGACCGTCGACAGGCAGATGGTCTTTCATCCGACGACATCCCCGAAGTCGAGAAGGACTTCGGACCGACGATCAATCTCTATCGTCGTCTTGTGCAAAGCTTCCCGACCTACCGCCGCATCGATGGCGTGCTCTATCTCATCGGCTATTGCTTGAATGAAATGGGCAACATCGAGGAAGCGCGCCTCGCGTGGTTGAACCTCGCATGCGCCAATCACTTTACGTACAATCCATCGACCTCAGCGCCGATCGGCACCGCCGTCGGCCCCGAAGAGCCGGACGCGGGCACAGACGAACATCCGTCGCTCACGATGGATCCAATCGAGCTTACGCCACCCCCGAGCGAGATTTACACCGACCCGTATGAGGGCTGCACTCCAGTCTCGGCCGAGACGCAGTTCGTGGCCGAAGTCTGGTTGCGCATCGGTGAGTATCACTTCGACAACGACTACAGCGACGACGGACACGGCCTTGATCGCGCCATCAGCGCGTACTCGAAGATTCTCGCGATGCCCGAGGACCGCAACTACAACCTCGCGCTCTACAAGCTCGCTTGGTCGTACTACCGCGCGAGCCGCTATCCTGAAGCGCTTCGGTACTTTGCTCAGCTCGTCCAATGGTCGGACGACGAGCAAGCACGCACAGGTCGGGCCGGCACCGAGCTTCGCTCGGAAGCCATTCAGTACCTCGCCATCACGTTCGCGTACGATGACTGGAACGAGAACACGACACCCGACGTGCAAGAGGGGCAGCCCACCGGCTTCCTTCGCATTCAGGATCAGAACCTTCTTCCGCAAGATCGCCCGTGGACGCTCGAAGTGTTCCAGGGCCTCGGCAACGTTTACTTCGAAGAAGCGAAGTACCCGCTCGCGATCGAAGTGTGGCGCTACATCCTCGCGCATTGGCCGACCACGGAGCACGCTCCCGAAATCACCAATATGATCGCGCGCGCCTATACGCGTAACAACGATCAAGAGCATGCGCTCTCGACGCGCGCCGAGCTCGCCAACTTTGGTATCGGCACCCCCTGGTACAACGCCAACAACGAGCATCCCGCCGAGCAGCGCATGGGCGAGGACCTCGCCGAGCACGCGCTCATTGACGCGGCCACGCAGTTCCACGCACGCGCTCAGCAGATGCGTCAGCGCGGCGTGATGGAGCGCGATTTGAACGTCGTGCGCCAAGCGCAAGAACAGTATCGCTTGGCCGCTCAGGCCTACCGCGACTACATCCAACGCTATCCGAACAATCCGGACTCGTACGAGCTCAACTACCAGCTCGCCGACGCGCTCTATTGGTCGGAAGACTATGAGGGCGCCGCACGCGAGTACGCCCAGGTTCGCGATTCCAACCTTGATGACGCACACTTGTCGGAAGCCGCGCGTCGCGTTGTTGAATCGCTCAAGCGCTTGGAAGATGCTGCCGTCGCGAACCACACGCTCGAGCGTCGCACAGAGCCGCCTGAGTCAACGGATGGACGCATCGGTCCCGTGCAGATGCCGGAAATCGTCCAGCGTTTGGCACAAGCACGCGAGATTTACCTGGCGCGTGTCGACCAGCGTCACGATGCCGAGCACGTGCGCGACGCGTACGACTACAACAACACGCTGCTCCTCTACATGTACGGCTATTGGCCCCAGGCCACGGAGCGCTTCACGCGCATCTACGACGAGCATTGCAGTGGCGCGAATGCGAACGAGACCGGGCAGGTTGCGTTCTTGAACTTGCGCAACATGGCTGTGGCCTTGAATCAGCCGGAAGAGGTCGCACGCCTCGCGGCTGATCTTCAGCGCCGTCAGTGCACGTTCAGCGCGGACGCAACTCCTGGTTCCACTCGCGTCGATTGCGCGAATCCAGAGAACCGCGACAACCCCTTCTGCATCGCCACGGGCGATTTGAACAACGAGCAGTATCGCTTGGCGATCAACGTCTTTACGCGCGCGGAAGGTGCTACTGGCGACGAACAAGTGCGCCTCTATGAGGATGCCGCTTCGCGATTCCTTCGTGCAGTGGATGCCGCACCGCAAGACCGTCAGGCGCCGATTGCGCTCGAGCGTGCCGCAGTCGCCCTTCAGCGAGTCAACCGCTTCGACTCGGCGTCGCGCATCTACCAGCGCATCATTGACGAAGTCGGCCCGCGCACTTCCGAAGATGCGACCGAGCAAGCCAGTCTCGACAACATCTTGTCGAACGCCTACTTCCAGCTCGCATACAGCGCGAACCATAACTTCGATTACGACCGCGCAATTCAGAACTATCGTGTGCTTGCCGACTCGGCCCGCTTCGCGCGCTCGACCGAAGCTCGCTTCGTGCAGCGTCGCGAGGACGCTATCGTCAACGTCGCAACGATCCTCGAGTACCAGCAGCAATATGCGCAGGCTGCGGAGTACTACCGTCGCCTCGTCGCGATGACGCATGACGACGCCACGCGCATGACCGCCGCGTACCGTATCGCTGAGATGTCGTACAAGCAGCGCAGCTGGACCACCACGATTCGCGACATGCAGCAGTTCGTGGAGCGCTACCGCACGCAGGCCAACTCGGGTGAGCTCGTGATGCAAGCGTTGTGGCGCGTGGTGCAAGCGCGCCGTGCACACAACGAACCGGATGCGGCCATTCGCCAGTCATTGCAGATTGTCGTCGACACTTTCGGTCGCTCAGGACAAGCCGCGGGTTCGTTCTCCGCAGAGTACGCCGCGCAAGCGAAGTTCGAGCTCGTCGATGTTGGCATCGGCGCATTCGAGAACTTCCACATCGATCCCGGTACTCCGGCCACCATGGCGGCGTACGTTTCGACGCTCGAAACGCAGATAGTCGCCGGCCTGACCCAGACGCAACAGCTCGCCGCGGGGTACGCGCCACTTCCGGAATACCGCCGTCCTATTTGGACAGTCGCTGCATTCGTTCGCCAGGGCCGTATTTACGAGATTCTCTCGCGCGCGATTCTGAACACGCCGTTCACGGTGCCCCGCGACATGGCAGCTCAGATGCGTCCGCTGCCTCAGGAGGCACGCGAGCTCATCCAGCAACAGGTCACCGACCGAGTTCAGCAAGTTCTCGATTCTAAGGTTCGTCCCATCGAGTGCCTTGCCGTGCAGCGCTACGCACTAGCAGCGCGTGCGGCACGTATCGGTAACCTCGACAACGAGTTCACGCGCATCGCTATCGATCGCCTCACCGCGTACGGCGAAGAGCGCGTCGTGGAGTGCGTCGCAGCAGCCAACGCAGCTGACCCGTCGTTCGCCGCATCGACACCGGGCGAGTTTGCTCGTTCTTCGCGCGGTCAAAATCTCGATATCCGTCCGGACGTTTCGCCGCCGACTCTCGCTCCTGAGGATCAATGATGCGTAAGTTTGGAATCATCCTCTGTGCGGCTGCGCTGTCTGGTCTGAGCTGGGCAGGCTGTGGTGGTTCAACGCCGCCCGCCGAGACACCAACTCCGGCCGCACAGGAAGGCGAGGGCGAGACATCGCCTGAGCAAACCGCGGACAACACGCAGCAGCCTACAAACCCAGGCGAGCCCGCCCCCGAGCCCGCGCCGGGCACGCCGCCTGCCACGCCCGAACCACCGGCCGAGAACGCTTGGGGCGCGGCAGACGCCGATACCGGAGCGCCTTTGCCTCCGCGCCGCCCCATGAATGCCGCCGCACGCACCGCATATCGCGAAGGCCTCGAAGCCTCGCGCCGTGGTGACGACGCTACCGCACGCGCTCGCTTTCAGCGCGCCATGGAAGCTGATCCGAACGCATACAAGGCCGCCTACAACCTTGGTGTGCTTGCCGACCGTGCTGGCCAAGACACACAGGCCATTGAGTTCTATCGCAGCTCGTTGCGAATCCAGCCCGACTACGAAATGGCTCTCGAGGGCATCGTCACGATTTACCTTCGTCGGGGTTCAGCTCCGGACGCGGTGTCAGCGGCCGAGCCCGTTGCACGCCAATGGGTTCGCAACCTTGCAGTGCAAGCCGTTTATGCGAACGCGCTCATCGCCGCCAACCGCATCGATGAAGCAATCACTGCGGCGCGCGGTGCGCTTCGCCGCGACGAACGTTTCGTGCCGGCGATGATTGCGCTCGTCAAAGCTAACTTGACGCGCAACCGCACCGAGCTCGCTGAGTCGGTTCTTGATCAAGCACTTGCGATCGATGCCAACAATGCGGAAGCGCACTTCTTGAAAGCGCGCATGATGCAGTCGCGTACGCCCCCCGCTCTTGGCGAATCACTTACCGAGCTTCGCCGCGCGGTCGAGCTTCGTCCCGACTACGCGGAGGCGCGTATGGCACTAGGCATTTAGGCGCTTGCATCGGGCAACTATGACGACGCCGTCGCCCAGTTCGAGTACGTACAGCGCCTCTTGCCGAATCTCGTCGCGGTCTATCTGAACCTCGGCGACGCCTATCGAGCCAAGCAGCAATGGCAGAAGGCCAAAGCGACCTTCGATAAAGCCATCCAGATGCAGGAGCGCTTGCCCCAGGCGCACTTCAACTTAGGCCTCATGTACATGGCGGCGGGGGATCAGTTCCCAGGCATGGACCGCATGACATCGCTGCAGCGTGCGACGACCGAGTTCAACACCTATCGCGATCAGATGGGACCGCAGCTTGCGCGCACCGATCAGAGCCAGGCATTGCTCGAGGATCTTGCCAAGCAGATTGAGCGCGAGACCAAGCGCATCGAGCGTGAAAAAGTGCGCCTCGAGCGCGAAGCTGCGCGTCAGGCACGTCAGGCATCGCGAGGCGGCGGTGACGGCGGCGCAGTGCCTACCGACGCGGGCGTCGCAGCAGCGCCGGCAGCAGCGCCATGATCAACGGAGAACGAACAATGCGATTCATTTTCTCACTCGCAGTAATTGGCGCAGCGCTCATCTTGTTTTCGGGCAAGGCCGATGCCCAGGCTCGCCGACGAGCACCGCGCGTCATCCAGCTCGACGAAATTCGCATCGAAGGTCGCGTCCAGAAGCCCAACGCCTTCTACATTTTGAACCGCTCGAACCTCGGCTACGAGGTGTTGGACCTCCGTACGAGCTTCACGCGCGAAGTGATTCGTAGCGTGCAACGCGAACCGTTCTGAACCGCTTCGGCGAGCGCTTCTGGTGACGCTGTATCAAAGCGGGCAAATGGTACTCGCGGCCGTGGCGTGCGGTTTCATTGCGCAGCGCGTGCGGGTTTTGTGGTTTCGTGCACCGCTTGATGCGAAGCCCATTGTCGCGAAGATGGAAGAGCTGATTCAGCGTCGGGCCTTCGACGAGCTCCGTGCGTTCGCGGCGAAGCTTGGCGATGCCAGCTGGATCGGCATCGTGATTCGACGCGCGGCCCAGCATGCTCCCAAGCTCGACGACGTTGAGAACGCAGTTGATGAAACGCTGATGGATTTGAAACAGGAGGCGCTCAAGGGCTTGCTGACCCTTCGCGTGCTCACCAGTCTCGCGACCACGGCTGGCTTGCTGGGCGCGGTGTTGGAGCTGACGCGGGGCGCTACGAAGGACACGTCGTTGGCCTCGTTGGAAGCTGGGCTCTTCGCGAGACTGGCGTTTTCGAACGCAATGAGCTCGATGGCCCTTGGCATCGCAACCGCGATTGTGTGCGGTGTGAGCCTACGTATGTTCCGTCGCGACGCAGTAAAGGTTTTCAACGAAGCGCGCGCGGCTGGTGACAAATTCTGCGCGACTTTGGAACGAAACTGAGCTTTCGTTGTCTGGCCTCGTGAGGCCAAAATGAAACTACTGATCGGAGCGCTCGCGCTAGTGGCATGGATGTGCGTGTGCGCGCAATCGGCGAGCGCGCAAACCCGCTTAGATTCACATGCCCATCGTGCCGCTTCTCGCGTGCTCCGCATCGACCTCGGTTCTGATGGCGTGATCATCGGGCGACGGCAAGTGGCGTCCGCGTTCTACCTATTGCAGCGCAGCGAGCTGGCTTATGTGCCGCGTGACACGCGTACGCGCTTCATACGCGAAATCGTACGCACCGTCGCACGGCGTGAGTTCTAGGAACTTTCCCAACACGTCGCGGTCTATCGCTACGTGAGCGCCTGTGCAGGGTTCACGGGAATGGGAGCGACAGCCTATGTCAGACGAATCATCTCGACGCGAGATGGAAGGGGAACGTGCGTCCGCCACAAGCGGCGGCGCACAGAACGTACCGCGCGGCGCGATGACGCGCGCGATGAACGCATTCGGAAGTTCCGATGCGCGTGTGCTTCGAATCGGTGTGATTGAAGACGGGCGCATTCTGGAAGAGCGCACAATCGGCGAGCGAGAGAGTGTGCGAGTAGGCACCGCCGAGAAGAACGACTTCGTGGTTAAAGCTCCGGGATTTCCGGCTCGATTCGAGCTCTTTCAAGCGGTAGGCGAGGCCTACGTCATGAATTTCACCGACGCGATGCAAGGACGCGTTGCGTCTCAGCTCGGCGCGTCGAAGCTGGACGAGCTCCGCAACGACGGTTCGGCGCGCAACGCGGGAACACACTGGCAGATCAAGCTGCGCGACAATGCGCGCGGCAAGATCACGATTGGTACGACAACATTCCTCTTCCAACTTGTACCGAAGAAGCGGGTGAGTCCTCGTCCTCAGCTGCCGTCGGCAGTTCGAGGCGGATTTCGCAAGGACATCGACTGGGTCTACTCGGCATTCGTGATGTTCTCCTTCGTGGCCCATTTCGGCTTCGTGCTCTATCTCGAGAACGCCGACTGGACCGTCGATCAGGACCTGTCGGAAGTGCCCGACTCGGTAGCGCGCATGATCTTCGAAGAGCAGCCGCCACCGCCTGACCCGGATCGCGACGTTCCTACGACCACGAACGATCCGATGCCCGCTCGTCCCACGCCTCCGGTCGCCGATCGCCGCGAGCCTCGCCCGCGCGCTGACGCCCCGAGCAACAACCATGATAGCGACGCTCCTCGCGATCCCGACGTCTCGGCTCATATGGCCCAACAGATGGCCGAGCAGGCCGCGCAGCTGATGATCGGCGCGCTCGGCAACAACCTCGATTCGGCGTTTTCCGATGTGCTTCGGAACGGCGCGATCGTCGGGAACGCAGCTGACGTGCTTGCTCACGCAGATGGGGTCGGGATCGCCAATGGCGCCGCCGACATGCTCGCGATCCGAAATAGTGCCGTGGGCACTGGCGCCGATCGAACTCTTGGCCAGCTCACAGCGAGTCAGACCCAAGGCGCGATGCACGAAGGCGAGGGCGTCCTAGCCGAGCGCGTGGTTCACGCCCGCGTGCTTGTCGATGACCCGAGCGTGCCGACGGGACCGGGTGACGAGGCTATCCCGCGCTATGTGCGGTCGCGTCTCGGGCAAATCCGCGCTTGTTACGAGCAAGGACTTCGCCACGATCCGACATTAGCCGGCAAAGTCACCGTAGACTTTACGGTTTTGACCATGGGCACTACCTCGGAAGTGAGCGTTGCCGACAACACCATGGACGGGGCGGAGGGCGCCTCGGTAGCGAGCTGCATCCGCGGGGTCGTATCGCGTTTCCGGATCGTGCCGGCGCCAAGCGACGTGGTTTCTGTCTCGTTCCCCTTTGTGTTCAGCCCCTCGTCGTAACACGCGGGGGCGGTGCAGCTCGCACCTACATCGCCCCCGAATATCGACCGATCCCAAGGGCTTGGGGTGCGCGAGACTCTGGACCAGTTCGCGAAAGCGGTGGTAGTGTCCGCCTCGGTCAGAAACCCAGACGGGCAATAGTCTGGGAACTTCTTGGACCGGCATCTGTCACTACGGCAGATCAGTTGTGATCCTGATGGGGAGCATACGATGACGACCGGCAATCAGCCTCCGAATCAACCTGGAAATCAGCCCGCAGGCGCAGCACCTGCTGGAGCTCCGCGCGGCCGTCCTGGCGCGATGACCATGGCCATGCAGGCCGTGCAAGTGGGTCCGCAAGCGGGTCCGAAAGTCTTGCGCATTGGCGTTATCCAAGGCGGCAAGATCGTCGAAGAGCGGATCATTCGTAAGCGCGAGACGGTTCGCATCGGCAACGCCGAGAGCAATACCTTCGTCGTGTCAGCGACTGGCATCCCGACGAAGTTCGATCTCTTCCAGCTTGTCGGCAACGACTACATTTTGAATTTCACCGAGGCCATGAAGGGCCGCGTTTCGCTGCCGGCGGGCGTTCAGCAACTCGACCAGCTTCGCACCAGCGGCGCTGCGCGTAACGCTGGCACGCACTGGCAGGTCAAGCTCAACGATTCGTCGCGCGGCAAAGTTTCGATCGGCGACGTAACGTTCCTCTTCCAATTCGTCTCGACTCCGCCCGTTCAGCCGCGCCCGCAGTTGCCGGCCGCAGCACGCGGCGGTTTCGTTAAGGGCATCGACTGGACGTACACCGCGTTCATCATGTTCTCGTTCATGGTGCACTTCGGCTTCATCATTTACCTCGAGAATGCCGACTGGAAGATGGAGTCGGATCTCAATCAAATTCCCGATGAAATCGCCCGAATGATTTTCGAAGAGCCGCCGCCTCCGGAAGAGGAAGAAGCTCCGCCGGAGCAGCAAGCCGACAACACTCCCGCGCCGACAAAGGCGCCCGAGCGTCCGCAAAACACGCCCGCTCCGCAGCAGCAACAGCAGCAACAAGCGGCGCCCGCACAGCAAGCAGAGCAGACCGCACGCATCGCAGAGCAAGCAGCGGCGCAAGCTGAGCAGATGCTGCTCGGCGCACTTGGTGACGCGACCGACAGCGCCATCAACGACGTTCTTCGTGGCGGCGCCATTACGGGCGACGCGGCGAGCGTTCTTGATCAAGCAGCAGGCGTTGGCGTTGCAACCGGCGCATCCGGCAGCACGCTTCGTCAGCGCGGCGGCGGCGGCGATGGTTCAGGCGAAGGCGCTGGCCTCGGTGGTCTTGCCGCAGCCGGTGGCGCAGGCGCAACCGCAGCCCAGGGCGAAGGCGCAGCAGTCGCCGAAGTTCGCGTTCGCGGTCGTACCCAAGTTGAAGACGGTGACGCGATCGGCGGCGACGGTGATTTCGACCAGAGCAACGTCGTTCGCATGATTCGTACCCGCATCAGCGCCATCCGCGCTTGCTACGAGCAGCAGCTGCGTCGTAACCCGGCCCTTGAAGGCAAGGTCACGGTCGAGTTCACCATTCAGACGACGGGTAGCGTTTCGGGTGCTCACGCGACCGAAAACACCACCAACGATCCGGCAGTTGCGACCTGCGTTGTCAGCACGGTTAGCCGCTTCCGCTTCAACCCCGGTCCCGAAGGCGGCAGTGTCGTCTTCTCGTATCCGTTCGTGTTTGCACCGCAGACCTGATCGGTCTGTACTCCGGACCTCGTCGGTCCGGTTGCCGCAGACCTGATCTGGGACGGTTGTCCGAAAGGACACCGTTTGACATCGAGGCAGCTCCGGCTGCCTCGAGTCGTTTAACGCCTCACGTTGAATGCCAGTGGCGCACTGCGCAACTGCCAGAAGAGGTTCAAAGTACTTGCAGATTGGCTGCGCAGTGCGTTGACACCTACATCGCTATCTGTATACTCGGCACCACTCTTTGGGAGGGGTAATCATGCCCACTCATTCGCGTCTTTCACGCCTCGCTCCTGTGCTCTTCATCGCCGCAACGCTCGCTACTGCGGGCTTTGGGGCTGCGCTTGCGCAAGATTCGGCGGGAAACGGCGAGCAGCCCGCAACCGGCGCACCAGAAAACACTCCATCTGCGGGCGGTGCTGATGGCGCCGACGCCGCTCAGGGCGGCGAGAACCAAGATGGCGAGGTCGCTGTAGAGCGCCGTGCGAACCTTACGGGCCCCGAGCAGATCTCGGAAGGTGAGGCCATCCTTGAGCGCGGCAACTCCCTCAGCTCACGTGTTGCGCAGATGCTCGACGAGGCGCGTCGCGATCACGACATCCTCCGCATCACCTGCTTGAACGACAAGCTTACTCAAGTGAACGCGAACATGCGCAGCACCGATGAGCGCGTTGGTGCATTGCGCGAAGCTTCGTCAACGAATGACGACGGGCGCCGCAATCACGAATACACCGTCATCACCGTGTTGGGGCAGAAGTTTCGCACGTTGGAGCAAGAGGCCAATCAGTGTGTCGGCCAAGAGATTTTTGATACGGGCGTGACTCGAGTCGAGACAAGCGTCGATCCAAACGCGCCCGCGGAAGAAGATCCGGCGCGCGTGACGCCTCCTCCTCCGATTGGTATCCCGTTCGTTCCCAGGCCGCTCAGCGGCACGCTGTGATCGGCCCAATTTTCGATTTCGCTTTGATGAGACAATAAGACGTGCGCGGATTGCAGTTGCTAGCGTGTAGTAAAACTTGGGGGATGCAGTCCCGGCCCCCGCGGAGATCACCGGGGAACATGTTTTCGCGCATCGGCCTTTCGCTCGCAAATCGACGCCCAGTACTTGCGTTGAGTATCTCGACTCTGATGGCAGCGCTTTTGGCGTCCGCTAGCGGTGGTGCGTCGGTCGCGCACGGCCAAGCGTGGCTCGACAACCGCGGTCGCACCGAAGGTCACGGTGTTCGCACCGGCGATCTCGAAATCCACCCCGGCATCGGCGCAGAAGCCGGTTACGATACGAACAACTTCCTGACAGCTACAAATCCCGAGTCGACTGCGGTCTTGCGTATCACCCCGCACATCGCTATTTCGACCTTGAGCCAAGAGCGTCGCCAAGGTGGTGACACCGGCGGTGCCGGCGGAGCGCAGGTTGCGCCGACGTTGCGTTTCCGCGGAGCGGCTTCGGCGTCGTACTATCACTTCTTTCTCAACAGCGCGCGCGACAACATCTCAGGCGATTTGTCGCTCAATCTCGTCGTCAACCCGGAGAAGCCTTTCTCCTTTACGTTGAACGAGCAGTTCATTCGCACCATTCGTCCGTTCGCCGCACAAGTGGGAACGTCGTCGGTGAGCTTTGGACGCAACCAGAACATCATCGGCGGCATGATGACGCTGAGCACGCCCGGCGGACTCTTCCAGGGGCGCCTCGGCTACGACTTCAACTACAACTTCTTCGACGGCTCGCAGTTTCAGGGCTCGAACAATATGCAGCACACGGTTCGTGCTGGCTCGAACTGGCGCTTCCTTCCGCAGACCGCGTTGCTCTACGATTTTGCACTCGATTATCAGACGTATCCCAATGCCGCGGACTCGACCGCTCTTGTGAGCGACAGCGTCCGTCTTCAGTCGCGCCTGGGATTGAACGGCGCGATCACGAATCGCTTCTCGGTATTGGCGATGGCTGGTTACTCGGCGGGCTTCTTCGAGGCCGGCGACGACTTCGAGGCTTTTGTTGCGCAGCTCGAGGGACGCTTTCAGCTCAACGAGAACAGCAAGATCGCGTTCGGCTACGACCGTTCGGTCTTCGGCTCGTACGTTGGTAACTACTACCGTCAGGATCGCTTCTACTTGAATGCGTCGGCACTCTTCGCAGGCCGCGTGCTTGTCGGTGCGGACCTCTCGCTTGCGCTGCTGGGATTTGGCGTTCCGCTCGCTCAGAACGGAACTGCGCTGGGTTTCAACTCCACCGACGTGAACGACCCCTCGCGTAGCGACGTGCGTTTGATCGCTGGCGTTTACTCGGAGTATCGCTTCACCGACTACCTCGCGGTAAACGCGACGGTGCGTTACACGGGCGATTTCACGGACTATCAGTACGTCACGACAGACTCGTCGGCGACGTTCATCGAACCCGCAGGCTTCAAGAAGTTCGAAGTGTGGCTCGGCGTTCGAGTCTTCTACTGATCAGCGAGAGTTGTATGCGCGCTTCATCTACCTCCTGCCTTTCACGTGCGTCCCTGCGCCATCGCATCGCCGCGTGGGTTCTCATTCCTACACTGGCTAGCGCGTTTGCGCCGGCATGCGGGAGCGCCCCGCCGAGCAGCGGCGTTCCGGAAGTTGCGGGCAACGACACCACGCTTGGCGCGGGAGATGTCTTCGACGTGCGTGTGTTCGGCGAAGAAGAGCTGACCGGCTCCTACCGCGTCGCGCAAGATGGCTCGATCGACTTCCCGCTGATCGGACGCATTGCTGTCCAAGCGCTCGAGCCAACGGCGATTGCGGATTTGATCACTGCGCGCCTGCACGACGGCGGGATTCTGGTAAATCCCCATATCTCCGTGCTTGTGCGCGAGTACAACTCAAAGCGCGTGAGCGTGCTTGGGTCTGTCGCACGTCCGGGGACCTTTGCGATGAGTGCAGGCCTTACGCTCGTGCAAGCCATCAGCTTGGCGGGCGGATTCACTTCACTCGCCAGCCGCAACGATATCGTCGTCACCCGCCGCGTAAACGGCGAGCTGCGCCGCTATCGCGTGCGCGCAGACGATGTCACCGAAGGTCGCTCCGACGACTTCGCGCTTGGCGCGGGCGACACCATCTACGTCCCCGAACGCGTCTTCTGACGCCCCCAACGTGCGCTTGCGTTTTCGCGCGTGCGTGATTGTTGAGTGGCTCACTTGTGGCGTGAGTGCAGGTTAGCCGCCAAGACGCCAGTAACGCCAGGGATCCGGGCACACGCTGAACGCGCTTTAACCAAATGGATCTTCTTGGGTTAAGGACCAGTCTGCGCGCTCCTTCTCGCTGGCGTGACTGGCGTCATGGCGGTTCACCCCTCCGACGTAACACAGGCCGGCAGTCGAGTTAGGCGGCGCTCACCTGGGAGATGGTGCGGCGTAGGGAGCGTTGGACGATGCGGGCCGCGGCGTAGGCGCGCGTCAGGGGGCGGCGCGGGGCGCGCGTGAAGTAGGCGAAGACGTGGGCGTTGACGTAACCGCGCAGAACTTCGAGTGCGTCGGTGAGGCCGAGGTCCACTTCGCCACTCGCGTCGTCGGGATGGTTCGCGGCAAGTTCCGTTGCCGCAAGTGCGACGTCGCGGACGCGGTAGTAGAGCCGGGAGCTTGCGCTCCATTTGCCGGGATTCATCAGCTCGAACTCGAGCGAGTCCAAGGCATTCTCGAACGCCATTTCCGCGCTAAATGGGGCCATGGCTAGTTTGATGCGTGCGCGATGCACAACATTCGAGCGGCCGTGGCTATCCGTAGATGCGCGGGGGGTCGACCAGTGCTGCTCGCGGGACGGGGTTGGGCGTGGGCGGCCGGGAGGCTGCGTATTCGCGATGCGCACGTTCTTCGTGCACTCGCCGGTAGGCGAAGCAAGCGCCGAGTGCGATGCAAAACGCAGGGTTATAGAGAATCTCACGGGAAAACATTCCGCGAACGCACCAGATCCACACAAGTCCGCGCGCGATGTAGACGGCGTTCTGTACGCCCATCTCCTTGTAAATCGCCGCAGGCTTGCCCCGCATGTGTGAGTAGAGCAGATAGCCGACGTAGGCGAGCAAGCCAGTGGTGATGAGACCGCTACCACCAACGATGAAGCCGAAGACGTTGTGCGGATCGACTGCGGAGAGATGGAAGTGCACGCGGTGTGCAAGCTCGAACGGAAGCCGTTGAGGCGTAACGCCGAACATCGGATTCTCGAGGCCGATCAAAATTGCATTACTGAAGAGATCGCGACGCAGGTCGTCCGATAGATAGCCAGCACGCGAGCCCTCGATGCGGTTTTCCAGCACCAAGCTATTGCCGTAATGGAGGACCGCATAGGCCACGCCTGCAGCCGCCAAGGCCACCCACGTGAATCCCTTGAGCCGGCGACGGGGGATGCCCATGAAGGAGACGAACACGATGCCGACTCCCAACCATCCGGAACGATTGCCGGAGGAGAAAATCGCGAAAACGATCAGCAGTACCGAACCGCCGACGAACCAACGAACGAATTTGTTGGTGGGCGTGGGATCGAGGAAGAAGTGGCCGCCCAACAAGATGGCTGGCAGCGCGAAGACTGAGAAGCCGTTTTTGTTTGAAATGCCTTCGAGCGGATTGATGCCCCGAACGTCATCAAAATCCGGACTTATGATGCCGCGAATCGCTATCGGCACGATGGCAGCCACGAGCGCGACTACGATCAGGCGATAGTCGTTTTCGGAGCGTGTGCAGAACGCGGCGATCATGATCGTCACGACGGCCGAGCCAACCTTCAGGATCTGATCGAATCCGCCATGCTCTGGCACTGTCGAGAAGAAGAAGGTGAGGAAGAAGAAGCCCAGTCCGCGAACGAAGTCGTCCGGGAATCGTCAATTTCCAGGAACAGTGCGGCCACGAAAATAATTGCGGTGAGGATCAAATGCGGATGCATAAGCAATCCGCCAACTTCGATTCGCCAATCGCGAAACGCCGAAAGCGTGATTGTGACGGTCGTTACCGCCAACCATTTCGCCCAGCGCGAGGTCTTGGCAGCTTCCAGGGTCGAGCTCACCTGCTTGGTAGCCTGCGCCACCATGGAACGCGGATGAGCGTTCGCGGCGCGCACTCGCAGTGAGGGATTAGGCTGCATACAAATCGCCTTTCGACACTACTCAGCCGGGGTCGCGCCGGGATCCGTGGGCGTCGTCGTGTCCGACGTGTAGTAGTTGCCGCGCGCGTAGTAGTAGCCACCGTAGTACGAGCCGTAACCGTAGTTCTGCTCACTCAGGTCGACGTTGTTGAGGACGCCTCCAAGAACGTTAGCGCCTACGTCGTGTAACTGACGCAACGATGAACGTACTGCATCACGTGAAGTGTGCTGCGCCTTGACGACGAGAAGCGTGCCCTGAACCTGCGGGCTGATGATCGCGCCGTCCGTGACGGCTCCAAGAGGCGGGCTGTCGAATACGACGCGGTCGAAGGTGCGCGAAGCTTCTTCGACGAGTTCGCGAAACTTCGCGGTGTGCAAAAGCTCGGCAGGGTTCGGAGGAATCGGACCGCACGGCAAAATGTACAGGCCGGGCACAACGGTCTCTTGGACCGCCTCTTCAAGGGTCGCATCACCCACGAGAACGGACGTGGTTCCGATGGTCGACGAAGCATCGAAGGTGCGATGAATACGCGGACGACGAAGGTCCGTATCGATCAGGAGCACACGTTTGCTGCTCTGCGCGAGGGTGATCGCAATGCTGGTTGCGACGGTGGTCTTTCCTTCGCGCGGGCCGGGACTCGTGACGAGGATCGTCCGCAACGGATTGTCTGCCGACATGAACATGAGGTTCGTGCGGATCGTGCGACAGAATTCTGCAACCGACGACATCGGTCGCGTGTGCACGATGAGATCGCGGCCACCGGGCAAGCTGTTCGCGTCTATTGCCCCGCGACGGCGACGACGACGGCGCTTCTGCGGCTCGCTCTCGTTCTCTTCGATGCTCGGGAGCATGCCGATGACGGTGAGACCCAAACCTTCGGCGTCTTCGACAGTCTTCACAGTGCGGTCGAGGCGCGCTGCCAAAAATGCAGCGCCAATGCCGAGCAAGATACCTGCAAGCGCGCCACCGGCGATGTTCATCCGGATGCGCGGCGAGATAGCTTCGGTCGGCTTGATGGCGCGATCGATGATCTGCGCACGCGAAACGCGGCGCGTCTTGCCAAGCTCGGTTTCCGTTGTGCGCTCGAGGAGCACGCCGTAAAGCTTCGAGTTGTTCTCGCGCTCGCGGTTGAGGCGACTATATTCGATTTCTCGGAGATTCAGCTCGAGGCCTTGGGTATTCGCTTCGTTCAACGCTTCGCGAAGGCCGCGCTCGGTGGCCTGCGCTTCGCGTAAGTCGCCGGCGACATCGTCCGTGATGGACGTAACGACTCCGGTCATCTGCGTGCGCAACGCTTGGATCTCAAGATCGAGAGCTTCCATGTGCGGATGATGCGGACCGTAGCGGGTTGCGAGCGCCTGCTTTTCCGCCATCTTGGTGCGATAGCTCTCACGTAGATGCGTGGCTTCGGGGCTCGCGGCCAGCGCCGACGCGTGCACCTCGAATGGATCTTCGCGGTTCGCGTACCGAAGCTGGCCGAGGCGCGCCGATAGCTCGATACGCTTGGCGCGGATGGTCGTGACTTGCTGACTGAACTGCTCGATGGCGTTCGCCACGAGGTTCTGGCGGTCTTCCATCGAGACCGAGAGCACGTCGTGGTCGCGCTTGAACTCGTGCAACGCGATTTCGGAAGACTCGAGGCGGCGCTTCAAGTCGTCGAGGCGCGGGTTCAAATAGTTGAGCGTCGACTCGGTGGACTCGGTCCGTCCTCCATCGTCTTTTTCGCGATACTCATCGGCGATGGCGTTGGCGAGCAGTTGCGCGCTCCGGGTCTTGGTCCTGTATCCGAATCTCGACGACGCGCGTGTCGCGGACAGGTTCTACCGAGATGGCCATTTGCAACATCTCAGCGGCGTATTCCACCGAGACGCCGGGCCAATTACGGCGGTCATCTGCTGGCAATCCGAAGAAGCCCGGATCGTGGTTCAAGCCGAGCTTGCGAACCACACGCTCCGACAAGGAGTGGCTACGCAAAACGTAGTTTTCGCTTTCGATAAACTCGTGCGTCGCCCAATAGTTGCTGTCCTGATCGGCAACGTCTTCGATGCTGTTGCCTAGGGGGCGAATGGGGTTGGGGTCGTACTTGAGCGTCACGACCGCCTCGTACATACGGGGCATGCGTAGCGTCCAAAACACGACCAAAACAGACACTGCGACAGCGACGCTCAGAAAGAGCCACTTGTACTTGAAAAGCGGGACGATGAGCTCACGGGGGTCGAAGCGTCGAACTTCCGGCGTGGGCACTGCAGATGGCTGAATTTGCGGCTGATTCATGGGATTCTTGAGCTTCTTGTCCGAAGGCGACGGAGCCTAGCCGTCGATGGGGCGCCCAGCAAGGCAAACACCCGTAAATGTGGGGCGTGTAGGGATACTGTTGCGGGGCCTGCGCGCTGGATTCATAGGCCGAGAATCGGGCGACTTCCCACCAATCGCGTCCGGGCGGCGCGGTAGCTTTCGTTCGTCGGCACGAGCTCCACGAGTTGGGTATAGGCCTGGTAGGCTTTCTCGCGATTTCCTTGTCGTTCTGCAGACTTAGCGAGAGCTTCGAGAATGCTGATATGTGGCTGAAATTCGAAAGCCTCGTCGTACGCCGCGAGGGCTTGACCGTCATTGCCAAGCTGCGTTTCTAACTGCGCGAGCAGGATCATCACCGACGCGAGCTCGTGACGCGATCCCGACGCGAGGCCGCGCAACTCATCGATCGCCGCGCGCATGTGCTGAGCGTCGCCGCGGCCTGCTTCCGCGCGGGCTCGCAGACGCACGAGCGTGGATGGGTCCTCGAAGCGCGACTCGTCGCGACGCAACACCTCAATGGCCTCCGGGAAGCGCCGCCCGCCCATCAAAGCCTCGGCGTATACGGCGGTCGCGTCCATCAATCCAGGGTTCTCGCGCGAAAGGGCGCGCGCTTCGGCGATAGCCTCATCAAAGTGATGCTGCGCGAGCTGGCCGCGTATGGCGCGCACCCGCGGGCTGGGATGGCGTGGTGCAACGCGAAGCAGCTCGCGGTCGATGGCCAGCACGCCAGCGCTGGTGGGGGGCAAGCAGGCGCCGATCGCGTCTAGATAAGCCTCGCGGTTACGCCCGGTGGGAACGCTCCGCATGGCCAGCGCCGGCGACGGATCGCGGCGAACGATGGAGCACGCGAGATCAATCGCGCTACGGGCATCGCGTTGCGCAGCTTCGCGCAGCTCGAGAAGCGCTTGGTCTTGGTGGCCGCTTGCTATGAGCACCCGCGCGGCTTCCACGTGCGGGCTCGCCCAGCGAGGAGCCAAGAGCATTGCGCGGTTGAGCCACCGCAATGCATTTGGGTCGGCGTGCTCCCGCGCCTCCGCACCGGCGAGTAACGCAAGTGAGGGCTCGGCCGGATGCAAGCTGACCGCATCCGAAAGCGTGTTGTGAAAGCGCGCCCGGTCGTCGACGCGCATATAGCCAATCAGACGCTCACGTGCATCATCGCTCGACCAGCGGGTCAGCATCGGGCCAAGGGCCAGCGCGCCGATCAAGACGACCGCGAGTGACGGCGCCGCCAAATGACGTATGCGAATGCCTTCGCCGGCCACCGTTGCAAAATCGTCGACGTTGGTGCCGCTTGGAGCAATCAAGGAGCCCAGGAGCGTGGCGCCTACAATCGAAATCCCGAGCATTTCGGTGCTGAAATCGAACAATTCATGGGACGCGAGGCTCAGTATGCACGCGAGCACCGCCAGACTGACGGTGGATGGATGGATGCGTGCGCGCTTGTAGAGCTCACGACCAATGACAAAGAACAAGAACGCAGCAACGACGAAGCCCCACTCGCTCGACCATTGCGCGATGACGTTCTCCGGACTCGTCACGCGTCGCTGTGCGTCGCCCTCGTTTGCGGAAGCCGCTACGTACGCGCCGCGACCAATGCCGAAAATTGGATTGCGAACTGCGCGCGCGAAACCCGCGCCAACGAGAGTCGCGCGCGTCACGCCCTGGCCGCTGCTCGGTGAGGAGACAACCTTCGTAAGCGAGCCCGCGGCAATGGTGAAGCCGATGGCGATGAAAGCGACAGCAAAGGCCATCGTCGCCCTGGATCGTTTGCGGCCGCGGCGCCGCAGTTGGAGCAGAAGCGCGAACACGGCGAGGCCGATCACGAGCGAGCCTATCCCGCTCAGCGAAAGGGTTGCGCCCACACAGACAACGCTGAGGGCGGTGGCAAAATACCAAAGCGTGCGTTTCAGTCGGTTGTGTTCTTCTCGCATGCCAAACGCAACAAGCAACGGGGCGCCCATCCCCACAAATGCAGCCAGATGATTTGGGTTCATTAGGGGCGCGAGCAACGTGCTGTCGGCGTAGACAGGGCGATAGAGCCCAAAGACGCGATCTAACTGGAAGAGCCAGTGCGCAAAGGCTGCGCACATCATTGTGATGACCGAGGCTGCGACGAGGAAATGCACGCGCCGGCGCATGCCGCTGGACGAGAAGAGGGCGGCAGCTACGAAACAGGCAAGCATCGAAGCAAGTTTCACCAACTCGATTCGCGTCTGACCTGGATCGAGGCTTAGCGTGCACATTGCGGGGGCGCCTTCGCCGAGCGCTCGCGCAGCGGCATACGCTTCCGATGCCGTATTCGGAGAGATCAGACGCAGAGCCGCACAGGGAAGAGGCAGCGCTTGCAGCGTCGTCCACCCGAGCGCCACAACGAGCGCGATGGCCAGAGGCAGGCGCGCCTCGTAGACCGAAGGTTGCCGGACGGCGATAGCTGAAAGAAGAGATAACGCTGATAAGCCCGCGCTAGCCCACACGGCCCACGGCGTTGCCCCGCCAAGCAAGAGAGGACAACCGACTAGCGTGACGCCAAAGACGGACAGGGCCGCGATGTCGAATGCGTGACGTGTCTTGTCGCTTCTATGATTGGGCGCGCGACGCTTGCGCCGCGAGGACGGCGCGTTCGAAAGACGCTCCTCCGACTCACGCATGCGCTACGCACCTTGGCGGCGAAGCTCGACCGCGCTTACAGGAGCACTGGACGGTCGTTTCGGAGTGGCCGGAGTCTGGTGTACGGCGGCAGAGGCCGGCTGACCCGACAGCTTCGATCCGGGAAGAAATGCCGACAGCGTCTCGCGAACCTTCTCGGATTGTCCGCTATTCGCATAGAGCGAAAGCTGCGTAATGATGCGCTCGGTATCTTGTTCCGGGTACGGCTCGATGCGCCCGATGAAAATCTTCGGGTGCTTCGTCTTCGCCATGTTTTCCGTGTCGGTCTCGAGTTCTTCGAAAAGTTTTTCGCCGGGGCGAATGCCCGAGAAAACAATCGGAATGTCCTCGTGCGGTTTCAAACCCGAAAGAGTGATCATGTCGACGGCGAGATCGAGAATGCGAACTGGTTCGCCCATGTCGAGAATGAAAATCTCGCCCGTGTCGCCCATCGCCGCGGTTTGCAGCACGAGCTGCGACGCTTCGGGAATGGTCATGAAGTAGCGAACCATGTCGGGGTGCGTAACGCTGACCGGTCCGCCTTTGCGGATCTGCTCGCGGAAAATCGGAATCACCGAGCCCGCAGAACCAAGCACGTTGCCGAAGCGAACTGCGAGGAAGCGCGTGCTTTCGTAGCGACCGTCGAGATCTTGCACGACAAGCTCGGCGCAGCGCTTGGAGGCGCCCATAACCGAGGTCGGATTCACTGCTTTGTCCGTAGAAATGAGCACAAATGCTTCGGCACCGTGCTGCCCCGAAAGCTCGCCGACGAGCTTGGTTCCAAGTACGTTGTTCTTGATCGACTCGCACGGGTTCTGCTCCATGAGCGGAACGTGTTTGTGCGCGGCAGCATGAAGAACAATCTGCGGCTGATACGAACGGAAAATCGCGCGCATGCGATTCTCGTCACAGACATCGGCGACGAGGGGCTCAAGCACCAGGTTTGGCCACGCTTCGCGCAGCTCGCGGTCGATGGTGAAAAGCGCGGGCTCGGCCCGTTCAACGAGCAGCAAGCTACCTGGCATGTAGCGCGCGACTTGGCGGCAAAGCTCCGAGCCGATTGAACCACCGGCGCCCGTGATCAGAACGCGCTTACCGGCGAGGAAGGATCCGACTTCTTCTTCGTCGAGCTGCACCGGTTCGCGGCCGAGTAGATCCTCGATTTGCATATCGCGAATGCGGCTGACTTCGACGTTGCCCTGCAAGAGCTCGTAGAGGCCCGGAATGATGCGGACCTTGACCGGAATCTTTTCGCAGATGCTGACAACGCGGCGGATCTCCTGACGCGACGCGCGGGCAATCGTGATGACGACGTGATCAATGTTGAGCTTGTGCGCCAGCGCAGGCAGTTGGTCCGTGGTGCCGAGCACCTTGACGCCGTGAATGACCGATCCGATTTTCTCCGGGTCGTCGTCGACGAAGCCAACGACATCCATCGACATGTCGCTGCGACCGACGATTTCGCGCATCGCAGCCACGCCCGCGCGGCCAGCGCCCACGAGCAAAACAGGGCGATTCTTAGCGTTCGAGGTGTCTTCACGCCGCGAACGTTCCTTCTCGAAACGTTCGTAAAGCATACGACGGACAATGCGGATGCCGAGCACGCCCGCGAAAACTAGGCCCGTGTCGCTGAGGATGACGCTGATCGGAACGCGCCACGCTTGATAGTCGTTAGGCAGACCAAAGCGCATCGCGACTAACGGCAGGGCTGCGACAAGCGCAGCTTTGGCCATCGGCTTCACTTCGCTCAAGCCAACGTAGCGCCACATGAAAGTGTGCACGCCCATGAGGTAGAGCGCCGCGAACTGAAACGCGATGACGAAGGGGTACTGGATCAGGGCGTAGCCGCGCGAGCCCGACGGGATATCGAAATCGAAACGTAAGCCGTACGAGAGCCAAAACATCGCTGACAAAACAGCGACGTCCATGAAGAAGCGCAGCTGCTTTGCGGGAAGCCGCGTCCACCACGGCGCGCCCGGGTCCGTCGACGGAGGCAAACTCTCGGCCGAGAGCTGTGGCTTGTCGCTGTCGATTGTCACGTGTCGCAGCTTCCTTCGCATCGTACCCCGCACACATTGAAGATGCGCAGGACTGCGGGATCATTCATTTCCGGGGCGTGTTCAGAGGCGATGATTCCCCACGCGCGATACGCTCGACCTCCGCCGCATCCGGCAGGGGAGCTTTCGACGGTGCCAGAATCGCATGCACCGTTTTGAAGAGAATCGCGACGTCCGAAACCCATGACCGTCTTTCCAAGTACTCGATATGCCCGCGGAGTTTGTACTTCTGAAGGGTCGTGAGGTAGTAGTTTTCGCGGTCATCGTCAACCTGACTCATGAAGGCTTCCTCGTCTCGAAAGCCCAAGTAAACCGGATCGGTAAGGCCTGGACGGACGGCGAGTGCTTTTTGCCACAGCGGATCGGTCAGGTTCACATAGCGGGGCACTTCGGGCCTCGGTCCGACGAGCGACATTTGGCCGGCAACTACGTTCCAGAGCTCAGGAAACTCGTCGAGCTTGGTCTTGCGCAGGAAGCGCCCAACGTGCGTCGTGCGGTCGTCGTCGGCAGCCGTGACCCCGAGACCCTTGCCCGTATCCATGCGCATCGACCGCAGTTTGTACAGGGTAAAAGGTTTGCCATTTTGCCCGACGCGCACCTGACGAAAAAGGATTGGGCCGGGCGATTCGAGTGCAATAGCGAGCCCTGCGAGCGCGAGCACTGGGCCCACTATAACCAAGCCCGTCAAGGCGAGCATGGCTTCGACTGCCCGCGGAAGCCCGGGGTCCTTCTCAGCGGGCATGCGTGGCACAGATGGAGGCGAGGGTGCTGACGACGTGGTCGAGCTCCTTGCTCTTCATGCCCGAGAAAATCGGAATGCTGATCAAGCGCTGCCACTCGCGTGTCGAAACTGGGCAATGCTCGGGGAGCCACCCGTACGTATCGATGTAGTAATCGTGCAAGTGCAAGGGGCGGTAGTGCACAGAGCAACCGACGCCTGCGTCTTTCAAGAGCTCGATGAACTGATTGCGATCGATCCGGAGCTGCTCGGTGCGCAGGCGAACCGGATAGAGGTGCCACGCGTGCTGGCGGTCACTGTCCGTGTGCGGAAGCTCGAGCTGAGTGATGGAAGCAAGGCGTTCGTTGTACGAAAGCGCGATGGATTCGCGCTCTTTTCGCATGCGTTGCGCCGCGCGTAGCTGATGAATCCCGGTCGCAGCTGCGACGTCCGTCATGTTGTATTTGAAGCCCGGTGCGACGATGCGGTAATCCCAAACGCGTCCGCCTGAGAATCGGTCCCACGCGTCGCGTGAGAGGCCGTGGAGGCACATCAGGCGCATGCGTTCTGCGATTTTAGGATCCGCAGTAACTGCCATGCCGCCCTCGCCAGTGGTGATTGTCTTGTTCGCGTAGAACGAAAAGCACGTCACCGACGACGTGTCTTCGCCGCAGCGGACAAAGGGCTTAGATGCGTCCTTGCGCCACGCTGCCGGGAAAGAATGCGCCGCGTCTTCGACGATCCACAGATCGTGTTTTTTCGCAGTCGCGTGCACTGCGTCCATGTCCATCATGACGCCGCCGAGATGAACCGGGATCATCCCGACGATGCGCACGTCTTTCGGGATTCGCGCCGTGAGGGAGCCCGCGCGCAGCGCCTCGACCTTAGCGTCGACGTCATCGAGATCGATATGAAGGGTCACGGGGTCGGAGTCGACCAGGATGGGAATCGCGCCCATGTAGCGCACGATTTCGGCGGTCGCGGCGAACGTGTGGGCGGGGACCAAGACGGCCTCGCCGGCCGCAAGGCCCAGGGCTTCGACCGCCAAATGCAGGGCGGCGGTGCATGAGTTGACGGCTATCGCATGCTTTGCGCCGACGCATTGCGCAAAATCGGCCTCGAATTGCTTTACGCGCGGGCCGCTGGTCAGCCACCCACCGCGCAGCACATTGACGACCTCTTCAATCGAGGCCTCGTCGATTTCTGGCCGATAAAAGGGCACTTGCATAAGGGCGGGTTCGCGCGCTTCAACGAGCTGCATAGGGCGGACCGAGATTACCATGGTTCGTTCGACCTGCTAGCTCGCGTCATCGTTTCGGGTATGTTGCGCGCCGGGTTGAGAAACGTTCAACGGGGGGCCGGTGATCAATCCGGGTTTATTGCGCAACGAAGCATGCACGGTCGCCTATACTCGGGCGCTCGTTCAAGGTGAGTGGTCATGAAACGATATGTGCTTTCGCTGCACGCCGGTCATAACTCGGCAGCAGCCATCGGTGATGAAACGGGTTTGCTCTACGCCATTCAGGAAGAGCGGCTCACCGGCGAGAAGAACTTTTGGGGTTTTCCCCGTCGCTCCTTGCAGTGGTGCATGGACCAGGTGGGAGCTTCGCCGTCCGACCTCATCTCCATTGCCTACGGCGGCAAGCAGGTCCTCTCGCGCTATCACTCCCGGGCCGACATTCTGAATGGCTACAAGCGCGCCATGACGAACTACGGAAAGCTTCGTCAGCGCGTTGCGATGCCCATCGTGCTTCGCCTCTCGCCGGAGATGAACCAGAACGTCGTGCGCCGCGACTTGGCGTCGATGGGCTTGGGCGATGTCCCGATCGTTCACTACGATCATCACTTCACGCACGCGGCGACCGCTTACTACGGCCTGCGTGGCGATCCGAATGAGAAGAAGTTGTTGCTCACCTGCGACGGCGATGGCGATAATATGTGCGCGAGCGTCCGCGTGTTCGGTGGCGGCGAAGTGCAGACGCTGGCTGAGACCAACTGGGCGAACTCGCTCGGGGCGATTTACTCGTGGGTTACGTACATGACGGGCTTTGTGCCTCTCGAACACGAGTACAAGCTTATGGGCATGGCTCCGTACGCGTCGGACAAAGCGGCCGAAGAGATGGCGCAGATTTTTCACGCGTACGTTGGTTTGTCGAAGGATGGACTTCGCTTCGAGAAGAAGACTCGTCAGCGCACGAACGACTTGAGTGATCGCCTGCAAGCGGATTTGAACGGCAAACGTTTTGACCACGTTTGCGCGGGTCTTCAGAAGTTTATCGAGGACATTCTCTGCGAATGGGCACGCAACGCAGTACGCGCTTCCGGCGTGCGCAACGTGCTCGCGTCGGGCGGCGTATTCATGAACGTGAAGGCCAATAAGCGCATCGCGGAGCTACCTGAAGTCGACTCCTTTGAAGCATTTCCTTCATGCGGCGATGAGACATTGCCCATGGGCGCGTTGTGGGTCGAGCTTGCGAAGCATTTTGGCGACGCGAACGTTCCGCCGCTCAAGCATTTCTATCTCGGCGGCGATTTGGATCGCGAAGACACCGAAGCGTCCGTCAAAGCTTCGGGCTTCAAGTACGAGAAGCCGGAGCACATGCCGACGCTCGTCGCGGAGTTGCTAGCTTCCGGCGTTCCGGTTGCGCGTTGCGCAGGTCGCATGGAGTTTGGTGCGCGAGCCCTGGGCAATCGCAGCATCCTCGCCGATCCGAAGAATCAAGACGTGGTGCGCGTGATCAATCAGATGGTGAAGAAGCGCGACTTCTGGATGCCGTTTGCGCCGATGGCCAAGCGCTCACGCCAGGAGCCGTACTTCAAGAATCCGAAGGATTTGCGCAGCCCTTACATGATGATGACCTTCGATACCAAGGACAACTTCAAGGACTTCATCGCAGCGGTGCACAACGCGGATCTTACGTGTCGCGCGCAGCTCGTCGAAGACGGACAGAACCCCGAGATGGAAGCTATCTTGGAGGCGTTCGAAGCGAAGACCGGTCGCTCGGTCGTGCTCAATACGTCATTCAATCTGCACGGCTTTCCCATCGTGCGCGATGCGGAAGAAGCGATACACGTTTTCAAGAACTCGGGCCTGACGCGCATGCAGGTAGGCGAGTTCATGTTGATGAAGGACTGAGAGTACGCTGTGACTTCGAGCCAGGAGCACAGCGACGAGATCGAGCGGATCATGCGCGAATATGAGCGCCGCACGAACGAGCTCGATCCCGGCTTTTATTCGCTTAGCAAGGCGGCGAATCTCTTTACGCGGCAGAGCCAGGTACGAGCGATTGCGGGCGCTTTACGGCGTGCCGGCAAGATGCCACTTAGCTCTTACGACGTGCTGGATGTTGGGTGCGGGCGCGGAGATTGGCTCACCGAGTTTGAGTTGCTCGGCGCAGCGCGCGCTCGCCTGCACGGAATCGAACTCGTCCCTGATTTTGCGCGCGTCGCCCAAGCGCGTTTGCCGGGTACGCACATCGTAAATGGCGACGCAGCCAGTCTGCCCTGGAAAAACCACGCATTTGACGTCGTGTTTCAGTCGACGGTGTTCACGTCGATCCTCGATGCATCGGTGAAGAATCAAATTGCTGCCGAGATGCGTCGCGTGCTGCGGCCCGGCGGCATCGTGCTTTGGTACGATTTCACGTACGACAATCCGAAGAACAAAAGCGTGAAGGGCGTGGGGCGCGGCGAGATAAAAAAGCTCTTCCCGGGTGCGACATTCCATTTCGAACGTACGACGCTAGCGCCGCCTATCGCGCGGCGTCTCGTCGATCGATCGTGGACGCTGGCCTTTCTCCTTGAGAACGTGCGCGCGCTCAACACCCACTGCCTGGCCACGATTCAATACTGAGTTCGGTTCGGGTACTGCAGGTGGCTACTGTGGTCATCTCCGCTGGCCGAGTGGCCAGTTTGCGTTGCCAAGCAAGGGGGGTTCTCCCGTGCAATCGCTGGTCCGTCGTTGGCACAGGCAGTGCACATGCGGGCTCAACGTGTCTACCTCGGAGGACTTCATGCGGATCCGCTTCGTCTCGAACATCTCACTCGCTTCCCTTATCGCGCTCGCAGGACTGTCCGTCACCGCGTGTGCGACTCAAGCAGCCGCTCCTGCAGGAGAGGCCGAGAACGAGACGGGGACTGGCGCCGGTGGCAAGGCGGACTCGGCAAGCGCGGAGTGGAGCCCGGGTACTGGCACGAGCTGGCGACGCGCCATGAACGCGGCGCACTACGTCAACGTTCCGTCAGGGGCGCTGGAAGAAGGCGGCATTTGTTCGGGCTTCGACTCGCAGCAAGTCACTCTTTCGTCCGTTCTTAGCGAGCACTATTTTTCCTCACTCGACTCTGACGACGAGAGCGTCACCGACCAGACGCGCACCATCTCGCTCGAGTACAAGCGAGGCCCGGACAGCGCGATCACCTACCGCTTGCACATCGACACTGAGACGACGGTTCGTGGTCTCGACGCAACCGACGAGAGCATCGAAGAGACGTTCGGTAGCAATATCCTCATCGAGTTCGCTGCGGATGCGACAGCGCAAACGCCTGTGGTAGCCACCGTTACCTGCGCAGGCTGACTACTTCGCCAGGACCGCAACAATGCGCTCGGCAGCGTGTCCGTCCCAAAGCGGGACGCCGCTGCCGATTTGGTACTTGTTCGCTTTGATCTGATCGAGGTAGTTGCGAATTTCGCCGATACGCCGGCCGCACAAGCGTGAAGTGCCCTGCTCGACCGTGATGGGGCGTTCGGTGTTCTCGCGAAGCGTTAGACAGGGGACCCCAAGCGCGGTGGTCTCTTCTTGCGCGCCGCCCGAGTCGGTTAGAACGACAGCGGCCCCGCCCATCAAGCCTAGAAAATCGAAGTAATCCTGAGGTGGCAGCTGACTGACCGCGGCAGGTAACGTGATGCCAAAACGCTGCAGACGCGCTGTTGTACGCGGATGCACCGCGAAGAGCACCGGCATGTCGCGCGCAACCTCGCCGAGAATCGCGACAGATTCACGTAGCGCGGCCTCTGTGTCGACGTTCGCTGGGCGGTGCAACGTAGCGACGGCGTAATTCGATTTTTCAACGCCGTGATTCTTCCACGGCGTCGCGGCCAGCGCTTCGTCGCGAAAGCGCAAGAGCGTGTCGATCATAACGTTACCCACGAGGAAGACCTGGTTCTGATCGTGTCCTTCGCGAAGCAGGTTCGTGACGCCTGCCGGCTCGCTAGCGAAGAGCTCCTTGGCGATGGCGTCTACGATACGACGGTTGCGTTCCTCGGGCATTGTCTGATCGAAACTGCGTAGCCCGGCTTCGACGTGAACGACGGCTATGTCGCAACAGTCGGCGGCTATGGCAGCGGCTGCTGTGGAGGTTACGTCGCCTACAACGATTAGCTTCGTAAGCTCAAGGGACGGCAACACGGCCGAGAGCGAGCGGACAATCTCGCCGAACTGTTCCCCGCGTCCGTTTGCGCTCACGCCAAGATGCACGTCGGGCGTCGGAAGTCCGAGGCGCTGAAAAAAAGAGTCGGAGAGTGCCTTGTCGAAATGTTGGCCGGTATGGATCAGCTTGCAAGGGATCGAAGCCGTCTGCAGCGCACGCAGAATAGGTGCGGCCTTCACGAAGTTTGGGCGAGTGCCAACGACGAGGCCAAAGCTCATGGTGCGATTCTCGCGCGCAAGAACGAGTCGAGGCGACTGGCGATGCGATCTCGGTGATAGCGGCCCTCGGCAAGCGCGCGTCCGGAAGCGCCCATAAGGCGTCGCGCAGACTCGTCGCGTGCCATCGTCAGCCCCGCTGCCAATAACGCTGTGCCATCGCCCGGATTGACCGCGGTTCCGCAGCCCTCGATGCGCCGCGCGGGCTCGCCGTCGGCGATTAGCAAGATGGGCAGCGAGGACGCCATCGCCTCGTAAATCTTGCTGGGAACTGCGCCGGGAATGGTCATGCCGAGGCTCACGATAGCGATGTCTGCTGCGGCCAGCAACGCGGGGATGCGCTCGCGCGGCTGAGCGGGTAGCAATGTCACGCGGTCGAGTTTCTCATCGTCGACGCGCTTGCCAAGACGTTCGCGTTCTGGACCATCGCCAACGAGCACGAAGCGGCCAGGCGCGTCGGCAGGCCACGCTTTGGCAAGATCAAGGATTTGGTCGAGACCTTGCGCCCAGCCGAAGAGGCCCGCGTACATGAAGATAGGCCCAGGCTTCTCGCCCAGCATGGACTTCGCGTGTGCGTCGGCGTGGCGCTTGCCAAAGCGCGTCGGGTCCACTCCGTTTGTGATTTCTTCAGTTGGGACGTTGGGAGCGATAGCGGCGACGTGCTTGATAATCTCAGTCGACTGGCCGGTGATGCCCGCGGCTCGTTTGTACATCGTGTGTTCGAGCAACTGCAGCGCGCGCGTGGTGGGCGCGTCCGATTTCATCATGCCGACGCGAATGATCGACTCAGGCCAGAGGTCACTCACGTTCAACACATAGGGGCATCGCCAACGCGTGCTGAGTGCCCACGCCGCGGGGCCGATGAAGATGGGCGGCGATTCGACCCACAGCAGATCGGGTCGCGAAAGTTGCAGAGGTCCAAGTGATGCTGCGCTCGCTGCAAACGAAAGATAGGAGGCGAGCCTTTTCGCCACGCCTTCCTTCGACGGATACATCGGTACGCGCACGACACGTGCGCCGTTGATGCGTTCGACGACCGGTCGCAATGCGTTGTAGCCGTCGAAAATCTTTCCGGCGGGGTAGTTGGGTAGGGCAGTCAGCACCTCCACCGTCCAGCCCGCTTCGATCAGGCGGGTCGCCGACTCGGACAGCCGCGCTTGGGGCGCGCCCATCTCTGGCGGGTAGAACTGGGTGAGGATGCACAGGCGTGGCGAGCCACTCTTTGGCATTGGCTTATCTTTGCTGATTGTGGCGTTCACGTCACCGTTTATCGGCAGGAATGAACGCAAGCGAGCAGGGACACAACCCACGCTTGCTGGTACTCTGCCGCGCCTTCATCTCGGCTACCGCTTCGTCGGCAGTCGTAGGAAAACTATCTCTCATGTGTGGTTTGGTTGGAGTGGTGGAAGCGGGTCGAGACGATGCCCCGATCACGCGTGATCGATTGGTGGCGATGCGGGACTCGCTCATTCATCGTGGACCCGACGATGCTGGCGAATACCTGGGTGCGGGTGTAGCCCTTGGCTCACGTCGACTCGCGATTCTCGACTTGTCAGAGCGCGGGCATATGCCCATGGCCACGCCCGATGGCCGCTATTGGATTGCCTACAACGGCGAGGTCTACAACTGCCGCGAAGGCCGCGACGCTTTGATCGCAAAGGGCGTGTCCTTTCGTTCAGAGTGCGACACCGAGGTTGTGCTGCACGCGGTCGTGACGTGGGGCGTGAACGCCCTCTCGCGCTTTAACGGCATGTTCGCGTTCGCCCTTTGGGACAGTCAGGACAAGACGCTTCTTCTGGGACGCGATCGGCTCGGCGTCAAGCCACTCTACTATGTGCAGCATCAGAGCAAGCTCTTCTTCGCGTCTGAGCACAAAGCGCTGTTCGTCGGCGGCGCGCCGAAAGAGTTCGATGCCAACACGTGGGAGGAGCTCCTGCTCTTTCGCTTTACTGCAGGTGAACGTACGCCGTGGAAGGGCGTGGAGCGTTTGCTCCCGGGTCATGTCCTGCGTTGGCAAAACGGCCGCGTGACGACCGAGCGTTGGTGGAGCCTTGCCGAGCGCGCCACGTCGCTTCGCGATTCCGCGCCGCGCGATGCCGTAAGTTGGTATCGGCAGACCTTTGAAGACTCCGTACGACTGCGCACGATTAGCGATGTACCCCTCGGCGTAATGCTCAGCGGTGGCCTCGATTCCTCCACGGTCGCGGGCACGCTCGCGACTCAGTCTTCGAGCCCTGTGGCGAGCTTTACCGTGCGTTTCACGGAGGCGGAGCTCGATGAAGGCCCGGTCGCCCAATCTGTCGTCGACAAGTTTCATCTTGAGCAACACGAGATACGCGTCACGCCGGAGGACCTTCACCGCGAGCTTAGGCGCGCCTCGTACCTTTTCGACGAGCCGCTTGTACACGGCAATGACGTCCACGTGCTGAAGCTGGCTGACTACGCGAAGTCGCGCGTTACAGTCTTGCTCTCCGGCGAGGGCGCAGATGAAACGCTCAACGGCTACATTCGCTATCAGCCGCTTCGGTTTCCCTTCTTGCTGAATGCCGGTCGCAGCATCCTTCCGCACCTGCGAATCTTCGAGCGCGGACGCCTCGAAGTGCGTGCGCGCAAGTTGCGCAAGTTCCTCGAGATGGGGCAGATGAGCGACTTCGTGCTCTACAACGCGTGCGATGTTCTGCCAGTGGATCTGCAGAAGGTGGGCCTTCGTCCGTCCGGCGACTTCGGCTATCGACGCAAGAAGCTCGCAGAAGCCGCCGCCGTCTATCCCAACGAGTGGTTGCGTCAGGCCATGTTCAACGATCAGCATACGTTCTTGTCATCGCTGCTGGACCGAAACGACCGCATGACAATGGGCGCGTCGATTGAGTGCCGCGTACCGTTTCTCGACTATCGTTTAATCGAACAGCTTGCAGCTCTCCCGACCAAGCAGCTCTTCCCAACGCGTCAACGTAAGGCCGTGCTGCGTGAAGCGTTCGCCGATCGATTGCCTAAAGCAGTGCAAAAAGCGCCCAAAAAGGGCTTTGGAGTGCCGTGGCGCAGCTATCTGCTGCGTAACCCGGAGTTCCGGGACGAAGTCAGCCGACTTTCCACGATGGAGCCCATCACCAATAGTCCGCTTGATCCGGCGCGCGTGAAGAAAACCGCCGATGAGTTTCTCGCCGGCGACTACAGCAACGAATCGCTCGTTCGCATGATGCTCTCCGTGTGCACCTGGCATGAGGCTGCCGTCAGAAACGGGGCGGTGTAGCGACAAGCTCATGCCCACGCTGCTTCAGCTCTATCATCGGTTGCCGCCCGCCCTGCGCTCGGTCCCCGCTTCGTTGCGCGGTTACTACCTGCGCACGTGGCGCTATACGAAAACCACCGACCGGCTCGCGCGTGAGTTTCTCGCGCGGGACAGTTGGGATGTCCACGCGTGGAAGCGCTATCAGGATGAACGCCTGAGCTTCGTCCTAACGCGCGCCGCGACGCAGGTTCCGTACTACCGGACGCTTTGGCAGGAGCGTCGTCGACGTGGGGACAACGCGTCGTTTCACGAGCTCGCAAACTGGCCGATTCTAGAGAAGGAAGAAATACGCAATGCGCCCCATGCTTTCGTAGCAGACGACTGCGATCCCAAGCGCATGTTCCACGAACATACCAGCGGAACAACCGGCAAGTCGCTCGACTTGTGGTGGAGCAAAGACACCGTTCGCACCTGGTACGCCATGTTCGAAGCGCGCTCGCGACTTTGGTATGGAGTGAGCAGGCACGACCGCTGGGCCATTTTAGGTGGGCAGCTCGTTACGCCCGCCGCTGATCGCAAACCTCTTTTTTGGGTCTGGAATGCGGGGTTAAAGCAGTTCTACATGTCGTCGTATCATCTCGCGCCAGACTTGATTCCGCACTACCTCGACGCGCTTATCGCCCATCGCGTCACGTATCTCTTCGGCTACACATCGTCGCTCTACGCTCTCGCCCAAGAGGTCTTGAAATTGCGAAGGCGCGACGTTCGCATGCGCGTCGCGATTGCGAATGCCGAGCCCGTCTTCGACTACCAGCGGGCGGAGATCGAAGAGGCGTTTCAGTGTCCGCTGCGCGAGACCTACGGGATGGCTGAGCTTGCAGCCGCAGCGGGCGAATGTGCCGAAGGCGAGATGCATATCTGGCCGGACGTCGGCGTTGTGGAACTCGTCGAGAACGGGATCGCGGTCGAAGATGGGCAGGCTGGCGACCTCGTGTGTACCGGACTGCTAAACGCAGACATGCCGCTCATCCGTTATCGCGTGGGCGACCGCGCAACCGCCCGCCCGCACGTAGAACGCTGTCGTTGCGGTCGCGGGATGCCGATGCTCGCGTCGATCGATGGGCGCAGCGACGACGTGCTCTACACAAAAGACGGTCGCGCGATTGGGCGCTTGGACCCGGTTTTTAAACAGCATTTGCCAGTGCTCGAAGCGCAGATTATCCAAGAGTCGCTCGACCACGTGCG
Source organism: Sandaracinaceae bacterium (assembly GCA_016712745.1). Taxonomy (GTDB): domain Bacteria; phylum Myxococcota_A; class Polyangia; order Polyangiales; family JADJQN01; genus JADJQN01. The sequence continues at coordinate 671,109 of JADJQN010000001.1, read as the reverse complement.
CATCCTGTACGTGCCCGCGGACAACTACAGCGACGAAGCCGGACGCTCGATGGTCACGCGTCTTCAAGAGCGACTGGGCCCGGTGAACGTAACTCTCGAGCGGCGCGACGAATTACCGCGCACAGCCAATGGCAAATTTCGGGCGGTGATTTCGCTTGTGAAAAGGCCGTCCACACGTTCGAGCACGGGGAGGGGAACGTGAGCGAGGACAGCGAAGAGGTTTCGCGCGAGATGGACGACCACCGTCCTCGACGTTCGCCGCGTTCGCCAGGTCGTCGCGCGCACACGAAGAAGACGCGTCTGTATCGCGTGGCCCTTGCTGCCCTAGGTGCCGAGCTCTTTCTTGCGCCTCAGCTTTTCGGCGGCGTCTTCAGTTGGACGATTTGGGCTATTGCGGGCCTCGCAACCATTTCCGCGATCACGGCTGCGTGGGCCGTTGATCACGATGTTGGCGAGATTCGAATGCCGCTCGGTGTGGCGGTGCTCGGCGCGCTGGTCTGGACGTGTATCCAGGCCGCGCCGTTGCCCTGCGGAGTCGTACGCGCGCTCGCGCCCACTGCCGCGGAGGACGCCGAGGCGACCGCGCGTCTGCTCGGTGAGCCCGCCCCGACTATGTGCACGATTTCCCGCGACCCGGCAGCCACGGCGGAAGAAGTCGTGAAGGGAGCCGCGCTCTTCGCAACGTTTGTAGCCGCGGCTGTCCTAGCTGCTGCGGGGCAGCGCAAGAGCGTGTTCATCGTTATCGCGTCTGCCATCGCCACGCTGGCGTTCGTGGCGCTCGCGCACACCGTCGTGGGCCTACGGGAAGTCTTCGGCGTCTATCGGCCGGTGCACACCGTTCCTCATCTCTTGTCGCCCCTCATCAACGAGAACACTCTCGCCGGTCTTCTCACGTTGGGGGTGCCGATCATGCTCGCGCTGGGACTGCGCGAAGAACGCAATCTCGCTCTGCGCGTCGTGTGGATTGCTGCGGCCGTTGTGACCGCGGGCTGCGTCGTGTTGACCGTCTCGCGTGGGGGAATTGCGGCGCTCGCGTGCACGCTCGCCGCTTTCGCGCTGCTCTCGTGGATACGTGGACGCAGTGAACGTCGGTTCGGTCGCAACCTTTTGGCCATCGGAATCGTGCTGGTGCTAGGCGGCGGACTGGGTATGTTCGTGGCAAGCAAAGACGTCGTAAGCGACTACGCCGCAAACGACATGCGCAAGATCGAACTTACCAAGCAGGCCCTGCTGCTCGCGCTCGAAAACCCATGGACCGGGGTCGGCCGCGGTGCTTTCTCGGCTGCGTTCGTGCGGCACGAGGGCACGTTCAAACGCGCTATTTACCCGGAGAACATCGCCGCCCAATGGTCGAGCGAATGGGGAATCCCCATCGCAGTGCTGATTGCGGCTGCGTTCGCAGCGGCACTCGCTCGCGTGCTGCGACGCTCGCGATCATCGCTCAAGCTCGCGGCCGCTGCTGCAGTGATTGGCATCGTCATTCACGACATGTTCGATCTCAGTCTCGAGTTGTTGGGAGTGTCCACGATTGCTATCGCGCTTCTCGCCGCGCTGGTAGCGCCTCGCCAAGGCCGCGAGCGGGATGCGGCGGAGACGATTCATGTCGGCCTGAAACTGCGTTGGCTCACGTGGATCGCAGCGGCGCTGGCGATGTTCGCGGTAGGTTTCATTGGTCCGCGCTTGCCGAATGCCGCCGTTAATTTCTTGAATGAGGACCTCACCGCAAAGATGCAAAGCGGAGATCGCGCAAGCTTCCGCAGCACGCTCGAGCGCGCCGTGCGTTTGCATCCGTCGGAGCCAAGTTTCGCACTTCTCGCGGGCGCAGAAGCCGCTCGACATTCCGACCCCGCTTCGCTGCGCTGGTTGAGTCGCGCCATGCGCCTTGCGCCAGGTTGGGCAAGTCCGCACATCGGAGCCGCTCGCGTGCTCGTCATGTCCGGTTTTCGTGACCAGGCTCTCCTCGAACTTCAGCAGGCAGCAACGTACGATTCGTCGAGCCCGGTCGCACTTGCCTGCTGGATTCTGCAAACCTATCCGCGCGTAGAGTACGCGCTGCGAAGCGCTCCGACGAACGAGAACCGGATCCTTTATCTCGACAACGTCGCGTCCTGTCTCCCGGCCGCACATCCAGCAGCGCAACCGATTGAGGCGGAGATCACACGGCTCGATGCGAGCTATCCCGGCCCACAGCTACGGCGCGCGCGCGCCGCGATCAGCGCCGGTAGCCATCAAGAGGCGATCGCTGCGTTGCGGCCCATCGTGACGCACGCGCCGTCTAACGTCGACGCGGTGTTGCTGCTTGGTGAAGCATTGATAGGCGTACATCAGCCCGCCGACGCAATTCGCACCCTACGGGCCGGTGAACGTTACGCGCGCAATCCGACTGACCTTGTTCGCATGCGCGCGCGCGCAGAAGCTGCGCGTGGCAATGCGGAGCAGATGCGCGCTTCGATCGATGAACTTCGAGGTCTCGCCGGCGGCTCGAGTCACTTGCTCGCGGCGGCAATGCTGCTGCAGGCCAATCTCGAATCGACCCTCGGCAATGATGGTCGGGCCGTCGCCGCCTACGATGAGGCCTACCGATTCGAAGCGGACCCGCAAACGCTTGTGGCACTCGCAGCCGTGGCTGAACGCCTTGGGAATCGTTCGCAAGCGCTCCGCACATACATTCGCCTGTGCGAGCTTGTGCCAGGAAACGCCGCCTATCAGGCGGAACGCAACCGCCTCCAACAATCGGTTTCGAGCCCGCAGTTTCCGTAATACGGTTGCTGCGTGAGTGATGGACAAGCAATGGGCAGGGCAGTCGCGACTGAGCTCGCACGTGAGCTGGTTCGCAACCTAGATCTCGTTGCACGGGAGCGGCGTCTCGCCATGATCGACGGTCCCCGAGGCACACTCTCACTCCCGTCGGCCGTGCAGGCCGGGCTCATCCAGGCGATGGCGTCGACCATCCAGGACCCGACTCTGCTCGTGACCTTCCGTGTTCGCGACGAGTTATCGCGCCTGGCCGAGATTGCTCGAAATCTGCGTGAGCGCGGCCTTCGCAGGATTTCCGCCGAGCGAACTGACGTGCTCCTGGTTCCGCGCACCGAGCCGCATATGCGAGATATGTTGCGCTTCGCGCCGCGCCTAGTGAGCGACCACGGATTGCGCGTGAGCTGGGCGACGTTTCGTGCGGTGGACGCGAGGCGCGCGCGCGCGCTCGGGCAGCCCGTTATCAATGCATCGGCACTGGCGCTGTCGTCGGCAGGCGCGCAGGCGGTTTTGCGTTTGCAGATTCGCGACGTCGTCCGCGAGGTTCGCGAGCGTCTGCCACAGCACGCGCAGGGGCTCGACGCGGCGCATGCGTATTTGCAGAGGAACGCGCCGTATGCAACGCATCGCTACGCAGCACTCGGCGCCGTTTACGAAGCGATGCAACCTAAAGTTGTCGTTGTCGGAAACGCAACGCTCATGGAGGGACGTGTCGCTTCGCACCTCGCGCACAAGCACGCGGCACGCGTCGTGATGGTGCAGCACGGCGATATTATCGCAGGCAAAGAGCAGTTCGAAGATGTCGCGGTCGACCGCTACTGCGTTTGGGGGCCCCGCACCAAGGACTTGCTCGTGCAGTCTCAGGTACCGCCAGACCACGTCGTAATGATGGGCGCACCGTGGTTAGACGCGGGAGGCGGCGGCGAGCGTCGCGCGACAACGCCTCCGACGATCCTGGTAGCGCTGTCCGGTGCGGGACACATGGTAGGTCCCGCGGAGCATCGCGCGGCCGTGGACGCGTTGTTTGCGTCCGTCGCAGAGCTACCCGACTCGCAGTGGATCATTCGCGTGCATCCGAAAGACGATCCCGAGCCTTATCGCGCACTCGCGAAAGAATCCGGTCATGGCCGCGTTAGCATTGTTGCCGCGAAGGATTCCAAGCTCACCATTCATGACCAGCTTGCCGCCGCATCCGCGCTGGTCACAATCATGTCAACTTCGGCCGTTGACGCGATGCTTGCGCGAGTTCCGGTTGTCACGTTGGGACGCGCGCCTTCTGAGCACGAGCCAGACTACGTGCGCGCAGGAGCAACGAATCATGTTGAAGACACGCAAAGTATCTCGAAAACCCTGCGCATGGTGTTGACACAAGGCGAGCCGGTTGGAGTCGCCAAACGCGCGCGGGAGTTTGCCGAGAGTTTCTATGGCCCATTGGATGGACGCGCCACTCAGCGTGTCGCTGCGCAAATCGCCGACGACGCGAAAACGAAGTCAGACGCCTAGCCGCTGCATGAGGAATTCCGCGAACGCGAAGTCAAGCTCGTCGTTGATGTCGACGGAGCGTTCGCGCGGCATTTCGTACCCGCGGCAGTCGGCGCCGATGATCTGTCCGGCTTCGATCACGCTGCGTCGCGTCGCATACACTGCGCAGTTGCGCACGAAGACGTGCGGAAGCTCGTGCGCCATCATGCGCCCACGTTCCTCCTCCAAGAACGGAAAGAGTCGCCCATCGTGCATTGTCTTGAGCTTGATCGGATGCACATCGTGAGCGACGGCGACCACGCTCACGGCGGAGTCCGCGCCGCTTGATTCTAAAAGCGCGACGGTAGCGTCGATGTCAGAGGCGACACGAAGCGGCGAAGTGGGTTGCAGAATCACGACCGCGTCGTAGGAATCGCCATCCTCGACTCTACGAAACGCATGCTGCACGTACCCGACGGCGGGCGCCGTATCGCTCGCGAGCTCGGGCGGGCGCTCGAGTGCGAGTTTCGGATCGAAGCTGCGGGCAATATTCAATGCGTCGAGGTCGTCCGAGGACACAATCACGCGATGCAGAGACTTTGCCTCCAGCGCCTGCTCGATCGTCCATGCAATCAGCGGCTTGCCCGCGAATGTGCGGACGTTCTTACGCACAACTCGTTTGGATCCGGCGCGCGCTGGGATAATGCCGAGAGCTTTCATTGCGTGAGGCCTAGCTCGGTCAATGCGGTCAGTACACGACCGGCCAGAAAGAGCTCCGTCTTTTCGAACGATTCGACCGTGTTTCCCCCAATGTGCGGCACGACGATTAGGTTGGCGCGCGACCGGGCCGCATTCACTAAGGGATGCGTCGCATCAACATGGGGTTCACCCGTCACCACGTCTACTGCGGCGCCCGCGAGGTGCCCGGTTCTAAGCGCGTGGAGGAGGGCACTCTCGTCGACGACGCCGCCGCGTGAGGTGTTGACGAAGTAGCTTCCCGCTTTCATTGCAGCGAATTCATCTGCGCCGAAGAAGTTCGCGGTCGTGTCGTTGAGGGCCACGTGCATGGACACGATGTCCGCGTAGCGCAGCGCTTCAGTGAGCGAGGAGGCCCGCGCCATTGCTTCGGCGGGGAAGTCCACCCGCGGGTCATAGCCAACAACTTCCGCGCCAAAAGCCCGCAGATAAGTCGCGACTAGCGTTCCTAGGCGACCGGCGCCGATGATCGCAATCGACTTGCCGTAGAGCTCACGTCCCCGGAACGCGTCGCGGTTCCAGTGGCCTTGCAATACGTCGTGGTGAGCAGCCGGGATATTGCGCATGATGGAGAGCATTAACCCGATGGTGAGCTCCGCCGTTGCGCGAATAGTTTTCAGGAACTCTGTCTCGCCGCGCAGGGAGACGACGCGCATGCCGCGGGCGGCGCATTCGTCGACGGCGATGTGATCAAGTCCAGTGACCGGCGTCGCGATTACGCGGCAGCGTTTTGCGTTACGAACCAGCGCGGGCGAGATGCGCGTCGCGAGCCGCAGCCACACAACGTCATACTCATCGAGAGCGCGCGCGATTCCGTCGCCACGTGTCGGCGAAAGCACGACCTCGGCGTGCGCGCGCAACAGCTCGACAGCACGAGGGTTGAAGCCTTCCGGCTCGGCGATCAAGATCCGTGACATCGTCGGCAACGATGCGATGAAGGTTCGCACGCGTCAACTTTGACTTTGGCCCGCAAGCTTGCGTGTTTTCTGGCGAACGGGTAGTTAGTTCGGCGAGGAAACGTGGCAGACAGCGAGGCAATCGTGCGGTTAGCACGCTCCGATGACGAAGCTGCGATTCTCGCGCTCATCAATCGCGTGCAGCCGCACGCTCCATGGACGCAGGCGCATTACGACTGGCAGTTCAAGCATGGCCCCGCAGGAGCGCCTATCCTCCGCGTGATCGATTGCGAAGGACTCATCGCCGGGTTTCTCGCTGTCTCGCGCCGGCATGTTTGGGTCGACGGTAAAATCTATGACGGCTTTCTGATGCAGGACGGAATGACCGACCCGACTTTCCGAGGTCGCGGTTTTTTCAACATGCTCGCCACTGCATTGCGCGACGGCTTAGTCGGTACGGATTTGGTTGGGCTGATGTTTCCCAACAAGCATTCCGAGAATAGCTTTCGTCGCACCGGTTGGACCGAGCTGATGAAAGTACCGCTTCGAGTGGCACATGCCCAAGGCTTAACCAAGGACCTTAGCCTTTTGCAACCCGTGCCAGCGTTCAACTCCGACGTCCTAGCCATTTGGAAAGACGCCGGGTTCTCGGTCGGAGTGCTGCGCAGTCCCGAGTATCTCAACTGGCGTTACGGCATTCCCGGCGCGACGTACTATCGCTTCATGATCGATGGTGACGCGGGCTTTGCCGTGTTGAAGGTCTATGATCGGGGCGGGTCGCGAGTCGTGAACCTTTGCGATTTCGTGGTGCGCAAAGGCGAACGCGGGCGCATTGCAGAGTTCTTGGACGAGGTTCACGCGTTCGCGCAGCAGCACGGCGCGGCTGAGGTGCAGGCTCTGGTCGATGCGCGCAACCCCTATGCTGCAGCGTTCGAGGCGAAGGGCTTCGCATTGGATTTGTCACAAGACCGATTCATTTTCACTGACGGACCGGCAGACGTCCTTCCGCGTCTGAGTAGTGCGAGCGCGTGGCATATCTCCCAAGCCGACAACGACGTTTACTAAGCACGTGCACGGAGGACGGTGGATACGATGAACGTTCGCAAAGCGATGATCTTGGCAGCCCACGCCGACGACGAAACTCTCGGAGCAGGTGGTCTGATTCAGAAGCTCGTGAAGAAGAATTGGGACGTTTCGGTTGTCGTCATGTCGGACGGCAAGATCTCGGTGCGCGATAGCATTCAGGACAACCGCCCGGATACCTTCCGCGCGTGCAAAGCCTTGGGCGTCACACATGAGCCTACGTTTCTTGGCTTTCCTGATCAGAAGTTCGACACAATCCCGATGGCCGATCTCGCCAATGCGGTGCTTTCACTCAACCTCGATCCCGACCTAATCGTTACGCACGTCGACACTGATCTGAATCTCGATCATCGCCTCACGCTCGACGTGGCCAAAATCGCAGGACGACCTAAACGCAAGGCGATTTCGATGCTCGGCATGGAAATCTCCACGGTAACGATGTGGAACGGCCAACCCTTTGCGGCGAACTACTACGTGGACATCACGAGCGAGATCGATACCAAGATTGACGCGTTCTCCCTGTATACGAACGAGGTTCAGCGCTACCCACATCCCATCTCACGCGAGGGCCTCAAGCTCGTCGCGCAGTACCATGGCATGCAATGTGGGTATGGATTCGCCGAAGCCTTCCATCTCATTCGCGGCTGCGAAAACCTGCTCCCGTAACACGCGAGCACTTGTGTGGGCGTGCGCCCCTGACTAGACTCCTTCGCGTGATCAAGGCGCTCGCGCTCGCGCTCGTTGTGCTCAGTGCTTGCGCGTCGCCGGCTTCTTCTGGCGGGGACGACGTCGCCGCAATTAGTGTCGCCAGCAGCCTGCCTCTCGAGGTCTTGGGCGCTCCTCCAGTAGGCGTCAGCGCGGTCATCGAGGTGTCTGCGTCGCTCGCGTCGCAGCACGGCCTTGTACTCTTTCTCGACCTGGACAACGTCGTAGGCGAGGGCGCCGCTTATGTACGTGTGAACGGGAGCGAACGCATCGATATTGCGAGCGACCGGTCTTCGCTGCGGCCGTTTGGGGGCTCGAGCCGAGCACATTTGGCGCTTGCTGCCGGAAGTGTTCGCGCAGGGCTAAACGACCTCGTGTTTACATACCGGCGTCAGATCAGCGACGTGTCTGGTTACCGTGTGCTTGCCGCAGCAATCCAATCCGCAGATGGCACCGAGTCGGCAGCGCTCGATCTGCCGCCCGAGGATCCAGATGCATGGACGGCCCCTTCGCTTGAGCTAGATGCTGTCGCCCGTGGGTCGGACCTGTTCCGCCAGCGTTCGCCCGATGGCGGTCCTGCGTGTGCGCGCTGCCACGCCAACGATGGCGCGGACCTCGCGTACTTCGCGTTTTCGAACCGCTCGCTTGTCGCACGCACGGTGCACCACACGTTCTCTGAAGCCGATGCGCTCGCCATCGCCAGCTACATCCGCGCGCTGCCGGTGCCCGCCGTCGGTCGTATCGTAGACGCGCCGTTTCAGCCCGGGTCGTCCTTTCACGGCGCCGCCGGTGCAGGCCGAGACGCGGTGCTCGCTGATGACAGCGGTATACTCGCGCGAGCCTTTCCGGGTGGATTGCCAGAGTCCATCGCGTGGGATGTTGCAGCGAGCGTCGACCCGGCGTTCGTGCCGATCAATGTCGAGGCCCCAAGCTGGATGCGTTGGTTGCCTCGGCACGTAGAAGACGCTTGGTTCACGCGTGACAACTCGATGATCGCCAACGCCGAGGCGGCGCTGAACGCTTCCACGAGCACGTTGGCTGAAGCACGCGCTTTTCAAGCTGCGACCATTGTCGTTGGCAAAGAGTACATGTTCGAAGGTGATCACGACGCGCGCATTCAGATCCTGCGCTACGCGGCAGTCAAACTCTGGGATTGGCAACGTCGTCACGGTGGCTTCGACGGCGCCGATCACGGCTTTCCGGATCACGGACCCGCCTCGACGTACGAAGTAGGGTTTGCATTTTTGGAAGCCGCCAACGCAGAAGCTGCGCCCGACGCCATGGCGCAGGCCTTTCAATGGTGGAGCGCACAATTTGCCGTGAACCCGGGGCGCTCACTCTCCAATGGCGAGCGGCCCCTCAACTATCGTGACGTGTTGCTGGTTGCGGATGCCGCGGGCGCGGGGCCCGAGCTGCTCACCTTCCTACACTTGGTGGGCAGCTATGAGGAGTCGCTAGGATTGCTTGCGGACGACTTCGGTACGGACCGCGGCCCGGTTCGCTTGCTCGAGGTCCCGCTCCGTCGCGTCGATGCGGCGATGCGCGTTCGCCTGCTCCGCCGATTCTTTGCGCGCGAAGCGCTGCATATCGATGGAGGCGGCGTACTCAGCGCCGAGCACCATGGTCTCTTGACCAACGCGTGGCGCGGCGGCTGCGCAGAGCTCTCAGCGTCGCAGCGCGACGAGGTGCGCGCGGGTGCGCCGTCTGAACTTCTGCCTGATCTTGTCGCCTGTCCCTAGCTCACCGGAGGCTGATGCTTTCTCTCAAGCGTTTACGACCCGTGTTTATGCTGGCTGGATTCTTCTGGGCCACAGCGTGCAACTCCGAGGCGGAAGGCCCAGAGCAACCGAGCACATGTACGGAGGAAGCGTGCTCCATCTGTGAGCTGAGCCACTGGTCGCTCGGCGGCGCAAGCGCGGAAACTGACCTGGTCGTCGCGGCGGGGCAAACGGTGACGGTGGACTGCTCGATCGAAGCGCGCACAGTCACAATCGAAGCCGGTGGGAGGTTGATGGCGTCGCGCACCGAGTCGTCGCGCATCACCCTGCACGACAACCTCGTCGTGCGCAAGACGCTTGACTACGGCACACCCGACTCGCGCATCCCGGCTTCGGTCACCGCAGAGATTGTGTTCACGGGAATGAACGACGCGAGTTATTTGAGCACGCCGAGCCTATTTACTCCCGAGGAAGACGCGCGCGGCGCCATCGATACGCAGATGGTCGTGCTCGCGAGCGACATCGGACTCTGGGTCATGGGCGACGGCCGCTTGCTCGCGGCCGGTCAGCCCAAACGCGCCTGGGGCACGTTGATCGACGGTGCAGCTCCTGGCGATTCGGTCTTCACCGTGGACGACGCGAGCGGCTGGTCTGTTGGCGACCGCGTTATGCTCACTCCGACGGTCGAGACCTCGAGCGGAATCGACTATGCGGAACAGTTCGATGAAGCCATCATCAGCGCCGTGGATGGAAATCGCGTCACGTTGGCGACCGACCCTCACTTCGACCACGCCGGATGTTCGGATTGTATGCGTCGCGGCGAGGCGTCGAATCTGACGCGCAACGTCGTCATTCGTTCGGCTGACGACACGGCGCACGCCCACGTGATGGTGGCTGAACGAGGCATAGCCCAGCTCGACAGCGTTGAGTTTCGTTGGCTAGGTCCAGAGCAATGCGGCGGCCCTGCGCGACGCGCTCCACTTTATTTCCACCAGCAATCCGATGCGGCAGAAGCGTCGTTTCTCCGCCACCTCTCGGTCTGGGGCGGGCAGCACCACTCCATCGTCATCGAGAAGTCGAATGGGATCGAGACCTCAGACCTCGCGGGCTACGACTCGTACGGAGACGGCTTCTCGCTCTGGTACGACATCTCGGCATGTCAGCATAACTGCATGGATCGAGCCGTCTCGGCGCCCCAACGCATCGTTTGGGATCACGTGCTTGCGGCCAAGATTGGAGTGGACGAGCGCGAGAACTGCGGTCGCGTCAACCATCGCATGACAGCGATTGCCGGCGATGGCGGCGAGCAGACTGGTGTGCGGAATTCGGTGGCCGTCGGCATTGGCTGGATTGGTAGCGGGGAAAACGTCTCGGGCTTCGAATGGGCGGAAGGCGGTTCAGGGCGACCGCAAGCGTACACATTCACGAACAACGTCACTCACAACAGCCGAGCGACGGGCGCATTCGTCTGGCACAACGGCGCGGTCGAGCAAGACTCCTACACCGACAACGCATTCTGGTCGCTCTCCGCGTTCGGAATCCACTGGGGCGCGTACGACAATGCGTTCCTGTTCGAGCGAACGCTTATCTCAGACACAATCGAGGCGAGCGTCGGCGTGAAATCGATTCCGGTCACCGACCGAGTACGCATGATTGACGCGACGATTGATGATATGCGCGTGCTTGCGTACGTCTTCGTTCAAGAGCGAGTCGCGACATTCCGCGACATCACCTGGTCCGGCGCGAAGTCCGTTGGTGTCACCCAGATCCAAGACCCCTGCGTCGATGGCAACGAGAACGATCCCATAGATCCAAGCTGCGTACGCGTTTGGCTGCGGTTTGAAGACCCGGTCTTCCCCGCTGGAATGCTGCCATTTCTGTTTGGAGAAACGCGCAATAAGTTTTCAGTCTGGGAGGTGCGGGGTTTCAATAGCCCGGACTACGCCGATCTTCCCGCGGACTTTGACCTCTATCGTCGCGACAACGAAGTTGCTGGCGGCGCGTACTACGAGCCGTTCGACGCGTGGCTCGTCCCGCGCTGAATGGAGCGTGCCTGCGCGCGCGCAAGTACGGCTTCGCCGAGTATTGCTTCAGAGAAGGCCTCCACCGTACATCGACGTGCGCGGTCGTAACCGTTCTGAATGAGTTGCCCGCGTAGCGCGTCGTCGACTGCAATGCGCAGCAATGATTCGGTGAGTGCGTCTGCGTCGTCGGCCGGGATCAGTAGTCCGTCCACGCCGTGCGTAATCGACGCAGGGATTCCGCCGACTTCTGTGCCGATAACAGGCGTACCAAATGCACGCGCTTCGACGAGCACCCGCGGAGTGCCTTCGCTGCGACTTGGGACAACCACCACGTCGGCGTCGGCGTAACACTGAAAAAGTTGCGGCCCGAAGCCCTTGTGGCCGAGAAAACTAACCTTGTCGCCCGCGCCCAGTGCCTGTACATCGCGATCGAACTTTACGCCGAATCCGTGGTCGTCGAGATCACGCGTGCCCACGATGCAAAGCTCGGCGTTCGGCTCGTTCTTCAGAAACTGACCGAACGCTCTGAGCAAAACGTCGATACCCTTTTCCGGACGCAAATAGCCGACGAATAGAACGCGAAAGGGCGCGCCCTTCGGACGCACTCTCTTCACGCTGCCGATTTCGCTCGCGAGCAAAGACGACGAAACAACGGAACGACCGCTCTTCTCTCCGTAATGATGCAAGAGTTCAAATCCGTGCGTCACGATACGAGCGTCCTTGCGAGCGATTAGCACGCGCGTGAGGGCGTCGATGATTTCTGCGGCCGCGACCGCCGCGATGTGTGTCGCTCCTCGGTAACTTCGATTCACGCGCATCGAGGCGCGCTGGTCGGCGCACACGTGATAGACGCGCGGTCCGGCCGGACGCTGCAAAGCAAGCGTCGCCGCGAATGGAAGCTGAATGATCGTGACATCGGACTGACGTTCCACCTCGTGAATCGCGTCGGCGCAATCTTTGAATTTGTGGAAACCGCGCACGACGCTCGGCATGCCAGGCATGCCGACAAAACGCCCGGGCTTCAGTGTCAGCGCGTGCTCGTGCAAAGGCTGCGCTTGGGGAGCGACGCTCAGCGCGACTGTGAGGTCTGATACGCGGGCCCCGAGTGCATCGATGAGGCGGCCCATTGCAGCGTCGACGTACGGAACTCCGTCGCGAAAAGCAGCCGACCGAGCGCTTACAAAACCGACCCGCAGAGGGACGGAAACTGCATTTTGGAAGGCCCTAGAAGGCATCGCACGCGAACGTTGAATCATATCGACCGGTTGTACAACTCACACGCGATGATCCCATTGCTTGAGGCCAGGCAAGCTGATACTGCCGCCCCCAGGTGGAGTGAGAGAATGCAAAAACGCCCCAAACGCGTGTTGCACGTGATGAACGCTGCCGTCGGCGGGGCTGCACTGAGTACGGTGGCACTCATTCGCGGCCTACGAGACCAAGGCGTCGAATCGGCCATCGTTTGCCATTCGAGCGGTGATGCGAACGAGAGGGCCGCGCTCGTCGACCTCGTCAACGGACGTTGCGAATTTCTGCCGCTCTATTGGTGGAATAAGAAGATTCGCACCAAGACGTGGAAACGTCCGCTCTTCGAGCTCTATCAGAGCGCCCGGACGGGCCGCGGCTATGGCTCAAGCGTACGCGTCGCGGGGCATGCGCGTGCATGGGACGTCGACACGATTCATTCGAACACAATCGTCACCCTGGAAGGGGCACGCGTCGCGCGTATGCTCAACTTGCCCCACGTCTGGCACGTGCGTGAGCTGGTCGGTCCGACGCGACCAACACGCTTGCGTTACCAGGGCAGGGCACTGGGCAAATACTTGGAGCACCATTCCTCGATGGTCATTGCCAACTCGTTTGCGACCGCGGCGTGCCTGCGCGAGTTTCTTCGTGAGGACTGGCTGCGCGTCGTGCCAAACGGAATAGACGTCGAGGCATTTGCGCCCCTTGTCGGCCGCGAGTCGACGAGCAAGAAAGTTGTCGTCGCCATGGTCGGGAACGTGACCTCGGTCTCCAAGCGTCATGCGCTCTTTCTCGATGCCGCGGCCGCGGTGGGCGATCCGAACGTGGAGTATCGAATCTACGGATACGACCCGGGCCTCAGCGGTGAGGCGCCGCCGGGATCTTACGCCATGGAATTGCGCGCACGACCGTCAGCGCAGGCGCTTGGCCAGCAGTTGGTGTGGCGCGGCTTCGTCGATTCGCCGGTCACGATTATGTCGGAGATCGACGTGCTCGTGCACCCGTACGAAGAGGAGTCCTTCGGTCGCGCGATCGCGGAAGCGATGGCTGCGGGCCTGCCACTCGTTGGCGTCAATGGCGGAGGTCCCGCGGAGCTCATTGTAGACCATAAGACCGGTCTGCTGGCTCGCCCCAATGATGTGTCGGATCTGGCCCGCTGCATTCGGACGGTGGCCGCGTCCGCCGAGACGCGGGCGACCTTTGGCGCAAACGGACGTGAGCGCGCCGTCGCGAACTATTCGATTTCAGCGTGCGTTGAAGGCGTTTTGGACGCTTACGAAGCCGCTATGGAAAGGCCTGTGCCGAGGTTTGCTCGTCTCGCGGGCGCGTACTAAAAGGGGCGCGCATGCAGTTCTCCGTTTGTATTCCCAACTTCAACTACGAGAAGTACGTCGGACGCACGATCCAGAGCGTCCTCGGGCAAACCTATCCGGATTTCGAGGTGCTCGTTTCCGACAATGCAAGCACCGATGGATCCGTGAACGTCGTCAAAAGCATCACGGACTCGCGCGTCAAATTGCGCATCAACGCATGCAACGTTGGCTTCGCCGGTAACCTCGACCGTGCCGGCCGCATGGCGACGGGCGACGTCATGATTCTCCTATCGTCCGACGACATGATGTTGCCGAGCGCGCTTGCAACGTACAACGCACTCTACAACGCGCTCGGCCCCACGGAGGCCGCGCGCGCTATCGTGTGTAGCAGTTGCGATGTGATCGACGCCAACGATAACCGCACCTCGTCGCTTCGTTTTGATCCGGAACTCTTTACCGAGGAAGACCGCATCCACGGCATTGACTTGCCAACCAAGGCCCCCGTGTACCGCGTTGACGGTGCCGAACTTTTGCGACGTTGTTTGCGCACGATGCGCAATCCCTTCAACTTCCTCGCGACCGCGTATCCGCGCTCAGTTTACGAGCGTCTCGAAGGGTACGGCGGCAACCGCAACGTGAATCCCGACAAGTGGTTTCACTGGCGCTTGCTTGGCGCGGACACGGTTGCTTACTTCATCGATGAGCCGCTCTTTGCCTACCGATGGCACGCAACCAATCAAAACGCCCAGGAAGGCGCGTCGGGGGCTTTGAAGTATTTGGCCGACGAGTACACGTCTACTTTTGAGATCGACAAAGCTCTGCTTGCGCGCATCGGCATGACCCGCGAGGACGTAGAAGTCGCGTTCGTAGAATGCGACATAGCGCGGCACGGACTAAATCTGCTCGCGCAAGGTAATCGCACAAAGGCTTCGCGCGTGCGCGCGTTTGGCGCTGCCACCTATCCGAACCACGTGCGCAGAAACCCGCGCTACTGGGCGCTGTCGGCATTGCTTGCTGCGGGACCGGTGGGAGTCGCAGCGGCGCGCGCTGCCTATCGACTCACTCGCGGCGAGAAAAGCAAATAGGGCTTTGGTGACGGAGAGCGAAAGCAAAGCAGCGCCCGCGCAGGAACCACGTTTTCTGCTCATTGATGCGCTTCGCGCATTCGCCGCGCTATGGGTCGTCGCGCACCATTGGTACTATCGCAATCTAGTTGCCGAGGGCGCGACGCCCTTTATCGAGCCATTCCACGCTGTTTTTCGCGAAGGTTGGTTGGGCGTCTCGGTCTTCTTCGTTTTGAGCGGCTTCGTCATCACCCATTCAATTCGTGGTGCCACCATTACGCCGGCTTATCTCGGACGCTTCGCGTTGCGCCGCTCACTGAGGCTTGACCCGCCGTATTGGGTCGCCATCGTTGCGACCATTGTCCTCAATATCGTGTCGAGCTCAATCACGCACGAGCGGTTGGCGCCCACGCCTGGCGCAGCCGAGATAGCGGCGCACGTGCTCTACGTGCAGCACTTCTTCGGAATCAAGGACATCGTCGGCGTTTTTTGGACGCTCTGTTACGAGATCCAATTCTACCTATTACTCGTCATTGCGACGGGTCTCGCCGCTCGGTTCGGACGCCTCGCCGTGTTTGGTTCCTTGTGGTTATTTGCGATGGCCTGCGGCCTCGGCTGGATTCCTCTCTCGAGCGCGTTCTCCTTTGCCCAGTGGCCACTCTTCTTCCTCGGCGTGCTCACGTACTGGAGCTGCATCGAGCGGTCACTCTCATTGCCTCTCGCTGCAGGCATCGCGCTTGCGACCTTCCTGCCCCTTATCAGCATTGGCGATCACCACACGGTGTTGCGTACCAGCGTTGCCCTCGCTACGGCTTTACTCATCGCAGCAGGTGCCCTCAAGCATTTCTTGGGGACGCTCTCACTTGGGCGCGTGATGCAGTTCCTCGGGAAGATTTCCTACAGCATCTACCTCTTGCACATGGTCGTCGGCACGCGCGCCGTGCATCTTGTGATGCGCCACTACGGCTACCATCTCAACGTCCGGCAAAGCATGCTGGCAATCGTCATTGGCTTGGTCGTCACTATCACTGGGTCGTACCTAAACTACCGACTCATCGAGAAGCCCGCGCAAAACCTCAGTCGACGGATCTCGATGGATACAAGCAGGCCGATGTGGCAGCCTGTGCGCAAATTCGAGGCGAAATCAGATATGAACGCCGCGTGATGAGGCGCAACTCATCTTCGTGAGTGTGAACCGGAGGTCGACGTGGCGACGCTGAAATCCAAGTTGGGCAAGTGGGAGTTGCCCCATGTAAACTTGTGGAAGGACCGCGAGGTCCGGATCATGGCGCATAAGACGCCGATCATCTTTCCCGAGACGCGTATTGCGACCATAGGCAGCTGCTTCGCTTCGGAATCGCGGCTGCGATGACACGCCTTCAGATGCAAGGTGCGATGCATCCGACCGGACTCTTCTACACGACGCGCACGATGCGCCAGGAGATCGAACGGATCTTCGGCGGATGGAAGGAGTACAACGACGAGCCGGTCTGGAAAGTGAAGGGCGGCTACGTCCATCCCTTCAAAGACTATGGCGCGGTCTTCCAAACTCCTGAGGAGCTCAAGGCGTGGAGCGATGATCTCGATCTCAAAGCGGAAGACCTCTTCAAGAACGCGAATGTGGTTGTTGCGACGCTTGGGCTTATCGAAGGTTGGATGCAGCCTCGCAACGGCAATCACTACCGCCAGATTCCGCACCCGGAAATCTTCCCGACCTTGGGCGCCAAGTTCACGCGACTCACGGTGGCGGATATGATCGAAGACCTACGCGTGATTCGCGAACTCTTGCAAAAACACACCAGCGCGAAGCTTGTCCTCACAGTTTCTCCCATCCCGCTGCACGCGACGATGCTCGATCGCGACATTCGCGTTGCGAACACTGAGTCCAAAGCACGCATCCGCGCTGCCGTGTCCGAATTCATTGATCAGTATCCGGACGTGCACTACTTCCATTCGTACGAGATGGTCACCACCGCGGAGCGCGCGAGTGACTACATGCTCGAAGATGGTCGCCACGTGAATCGGCAGGCCGTCGACTTCATCCTCGCCGAGTTTCTATCTCAGGTTGCAGGCCCGGGCGTGCCCGTGCCCCAGATCGATATTTCCTGGCTCACTCCGCCGTCGCAGAAGGCCGAGCGCGTGGCCCATCGTTGGACGCAGAATTACCCCGCACTCGACCGCACCTTGGTGCGCGTGTGGCGTTCGTTGCCGAGCGATATCCGGTCGGTCATCAAGCAAGTGCGTCCTCGCTGATTAGCCCGGAAAAGATGTTGCTTCCGTGTCATTGCGCTCCATCGTTGGGCCGCGTACAACACCCGCGCTTCTGGCCGTACACATGAGCGAGCAAGTCACAGTTTTGTTTCCGATGGCGGGCCGCGGCGAGCGCTTTGGCGGCACATTCAAGCCGTTTTTGACGTTTGGGGACCAGACCTTCATTGAAGCGGCGCTCGCGCCGTTTCGCCCGTACGCCAGGCAGATACGGGAATTCGTGTTCGCCTACCTGGGCGAGCAGGAAGAGGCGCACGCCGTCAAAAAACGCTTGGAAACGATGTTTTCTGGCCTGCCCATGCGCACGGTGACGTTTGCCACCCCGACGCGAGGTCCTGCAGAGACTATCTCGCGTGCCGTGCGTAGCCTCGATGTGAAAGGCCCAGTTGTGATCTGCGACTGCGACCATGCGGTGCAGGTTGGTCCTCTCTTTGCCCGCTTCGAGGCAGCTGCCCCGTGGACGGCCGTGGTGCCGCTGTGGAACCTTGCGGGCGAAGACGTGAAATCGTGGGCCGTCGCTGGCCTTGCGAGCGATGGACGCCTCCGCGCCATCGCCGAGAAGGCCAAGCCGGCGGGCTACGAGCAGGTGGCGGGTGTCATCGGCTGCTACGCATTTGCGGATATCGAAGCGACTCTCGCTCTTGGCGACGCCATTTCGGCCACAAATTTTCGGACATCCTTTCGCAGATGATCCGCAAAAACGACGCAGTTGAAGGGGTTTTCCTCAAAGAGGCCGACTTTTTTGGGGATCCCGCCCGCCTGAACAAAGCCTTGGTTGACCGCAACGGATGATTGAACGGAGTCGGGGCTCATCCCCGAATACAGACATGCAGAGACCCGACCTTTCCAAAATCAAAATCTTCGCTGACGGCTGTGTGCTCGAAGATATCCCGCAGCTGCTGGACAAGGCCGGCGTGAAGGGTTTCACGACGAACCCGACGCTCATGAACAAGGTCGGCATCACGGACTACGAGGGCTTCGCTCGAAAGATGCTCGCCGCGGTCAAAGGCCTGCCAGTCTCGCTCGAAGTTTTCGCTGATGAGCTCCCCGAAATGGAACGCCAAGCGAAGATCCTCGCTGGTTGGGGCGACAACGTTTTCGTGAAGGTGCCCGTGACCAATACGCAGAGCGTGCCTACGCTTCCAATCATCAGCTCGCTCTCAAAGGCGGGCGTGAAGCTGAACGTCACTGCGGTGTTCACGCCGGCACAGATCGACGGAATCGTCGAAGCGCTGACTCCCGGCGTGCCGGCCATCGTGTCGGTGTTCTCAGGACGCATTGCCGATACCGGCGTTGATCCGTGTCCCATCATCACGCACGCGCTCAAGGCCGTCGCGAGCAAGCCCGGCGTCGAAGTCCTTTGGGCAAGCTGCCGCGAACTGTACAACGTGGTGCAAGCGGCGCAGGTCGGCTGCCACATCGTGACGGTGCCCAACGACATGCTCAAGAAGATTGGCATGATCGGAAAAGACCTCACTGAGCTCTCGCTCGACACGGTGAAGATGTTCCGCAACGACGCGGTCTCGTCAGGGTTCAAGTTGTGAGCGCTGGGCCGTCGGTCAGTGTGCTTTTTCCGATGGCCGAGCAGGGCCCGAGGGCCGGCTACAAATACCGCCCCTTCATCGACATCGGTAACGACACCCTGATTGAGGCCGCCGTTCGCTCCTTTCGCCCGCATCTCGATGCGATCAAAGAGTTCGTGTTCATATGTCTCGAAGAGCACGAAGCGCTGCATCAGGTTTCCCAGCGCATCGACGCCATGTTTCCCGAGCTTCCCCATCGTGTTGTGAGGCTGGCCGCCCCGACGCGCGGCCCCGGCGCAACCATTGTCGCTGCGGCTCGGCAGGCTCAAGTGCTAGGCGAAGCAATTATCTGCGATGTAGACCACGCGCTCGACGTGACGCCGATCTTCAAGGCGATTCGCGAGAATCACGCGGACGCAATTTTGCCGACGTGGAATCTGCGCGGCGAAGATTTGAAGTGCTGGAGTGTGGCGGCGGTCAGCGACGGACGCGTGAATGGCATCGCAGAGAAGCGCTTGCCGGAAGGCACTGGCGAGTTCGTCGGCGTGATCGGCTGCTCGTTCGTGCGGAGCCTGGGCAATGTCGTTGAGATGTTTGATGTCAATGTCGACACGCACATGTCTAACGCGTTCGAGAAGATGATTGCGCGCGGCCAAGTCTTTCGCAGCGTACCCATTGCCGAAGCAGAGTTTTTCGGTGAAGCGAAGAAGCTGCGTGAGGCGAGGGCGCGACGCGATGTTCGCGTGGGGACGATTTTCTGCGACATCGACGGTGTGTTGGTCGAGCACGAGGACGTGCCGGACTTCACAAAGCCTCTGAAGCCGATTGCCGGCTCGGTAGAACGTCTTCGTGAGTGGGCAGACCGCGGCTTCGAGATCGTGTTGATCACGGCGCGCGATCAAGCGAAAGAGCAGCTCTTGCGCGAGCGACTTGTGGAGGCGGACGTTCCCTTCCATCGTTTGGTCGCCGGGCTTCCGAGCGGCCCCCGTTTCTTGGTCAACGACCGCAAGCCCTCGGCTGCGCTCGTACCGCAGGCCGTTGCCTTCGAAGTGGGACGCGACCAAGGCATTTCGCACCTGGAGATTGCGTCCGCGTACCCGAGCATTCGTCGTCGCTTCAAGGGCGGCTCATTCGCGGAAACGTTGCTCATCGAAGACGAAGAGAAGCTGCTCGTTCGAAAGCGCGTCTCGAAGGCCGGAAACCTTAGCCTCGGCTATTCGCGCCTGAAGAATCAGTACCGAACGATGGAGCGATTCTCGCGTTTGAGTAAGAAGCTCGTGCCGGCGCTATACGGCGAGCACGAAAACTCCTTTGAGTACTCGTACGATATGGAGTTCTTGCCCAACCATCGCGCGATTGGGGACTTGCCGATAGATGAACGCCACGGCGCGCTCGCGAAGCTCCTCGATATCGTCGGTGAGCGTGTGCACGGAACGCGTTCGCCTGCGCCCGTTTCATCTGGTGATTGGATGCATGCGCATTTCGCGAGCAAGATCTATCCGAAGCTCGATGCGATGCAGAAGCACCCAAGGCTGGGACCGCTGGTGAGCTCGGCCGAGGTTTACATCGACGGCAAGACCTATCCGGGTCTCGGTGCCTTGATCGCCAAGGCCGAAACCATCGGCCTGTCTGCACTTGGCCCCAACTTCCTCTGTGCGGTGCATGGCGACCTCACGTTCGAGAATATCCTGTGCAACGGCGACGACGTCCGCGTCATCGACATGGACGGCTCGGACTACTTCGATGCGCCCGAACTGGATTTCGGCAAGCTTCTACAGTCGGTGCTCACTCACTACGAAAGCTGGGCGCACAGCGACGAAACACTCTTTGACGTTCTTCATGGCGAGCAAGCCGTCCGCAAACTGCGCATGCCCGAGCCCGACGCTGCGATGGTGAAGCTCTGCGTCGACCATTGGGCTGACGTCTTTGTGCAGCACAAAGATGAAGTCTATCGGCGCGGCTGTTTCTTTATGGCCTTGCACTTGATTCGTATGGTCCCGTTCCGCTTGAACGTGAGCGACGACCAGGCGTGTTACGCGCTCTGTCATGCCATCGAATGGATGAGCAAGAGCCTCGAAGGTTGAGACGAGTGGCCAAGCCGGGCCACGCCGACGCCTGACGACGGCTAGGGCCTGACAAAACGCGCCTGGCGCCTGCTGCGGCCACTTCGACCGCGACGCTGGGGCCGAAGAGAGGGCTTGGGCCGCGGTCTTTCCGAAAAAAAACCAGTGATTACGAACCTACACGCGGGGCACACGCCTTGCTTAAGTCAGGTCGAGCATGGAAACGCCACGCAGATCGGAGGAGTTCACGCGCGTCGCCTACGGCGAGCCGCATTTCGACCGACGCGCCGAAATTCTGCGTCAGCATCCGGATGTGCGTTCCTTCTTTGGCCATGACCTGCGCACGGCCTACGTGACCATCGCCGTAGTCTGCGCCCAGCTTGGACTCGCAGGCCTCGTGCAATTCGGTGCCGACCGAGGGCTATTCTTCGGGTCGTGGTGGTTCATCGCGGTGTTCTCATTTGTGGTCGGTGCTGTGCTGACGCACTGGCTGGCCATGAGCATTCACGAGTGTTCGCACAATCTCGCGGCGAAGACGCGCAACGCCAATCGCGCAGTTTCGCTTTTCGCCAACGTCCCGATGCTCATTCCCTGTGCGATGTCGTTTCATCGCTACCACATCGACCATCACACATTCTTGGGCATCGACACGAACGATACCGATCTCGCGCAACCGTTCGAGTTCAAGCTCGTCGGAAACTCGCCTACGCGTAAGTTCTTCACGCTGCTCTTCTTCCCATTCCTCTATCTCTTTCGCGCGATGTTCTTTGCGAAGAAGCCAAGTCGCCTCGAGGTGTTGAACGCAGCTCTTCAAATCCTTGCGACGACCGCGCTGTGGATCTTCGTTGGCAAGTTCGCGGTTCTCTACCTCTTCCTGTTGTTTTGGTTCGGCCACGGCATTCATCCGGTCGCAGCGCACTTTGTTCACGAGCACTACGTTTTCTCGCCCGACCAGGAGACCTATTCGTACTACGGGCCTCTGAACGCCGTGACGTTCAACGTGGGCTATCACAACGAACACCACGACTTCATGGGGGTGCCCGGATGGCGTTTGCCTGAGCTTCGTGCTCGTCTCGCCCCGTACTACGACAAACTGGTAAGCCACGACTCGTGGACGGCCATTCTCGTTCGGTACGTTCGCGACAAAGGGATTGCACCCTACACGCGCATCGTTCGATCGAAGGCGGAGCTCGATGAGCAGCGTCGTCTTTCCCGTGCACGGGCGGAGAATCCTGCGCTGGCCCAGCAGAAGCTTGCGCCCAGCGCCCGCATGGCGGTGCACGTCACCTTGGCGCGGCCCAGTTTGTGAGCGTGCCTCAGGCCGTGCCGACGCGCGTGCATCGCATGAGCTTTGCGCAGTTCGCGATGCGCGCACCGGGTTTGCTCGGCGACCGAGCCGAGGCCATCCGCCGCATTGCACTCGACTATGGCGATTTGGTGGAGATGCCCATTCCCGGCAAACATATCCACATCGTCACGTCGCCAGAGCTTGCGCGTCATGTTCTTCAGCACAACAACAAGAACTACCGGCGCAGTTTCGACTTTCGCATCATGCAGACCTTTCTGGGTGATGGCCTAATCACGACGCACGATGAGTTCTGGCAGCACGCGCGACGTGCGGCCATGCCAGCATTTCGCCAACGCTTCGTCGAATCACTCACCGACGCGATTGCGTTTGAGACCAGCGAGTACTTTGATGAAGCTTTGGGAAACGATCAATCGACGCGCCTAACTCACGCCGCAATGAGCGTGCTCAGCCTGCGCCTCTTCGCATCCACGATGCTAAGCGTGAACGTTCGCAACGAGGAAGGCCGTTTTCTCAAAGCTATGCAGGTTGCGGTTCGCCACTTGGACCGGCGACTCGCCGCTGTTGTCGACACCGACGCGTTCATGCCTACGCTCAGCAAGCGCCGCTTTCACAAAGCGACTGCTGAGATCGACGAGATTCTCGCCACATGGATGCGAACGCGCTTGTCGCATCCCGGCGAGAAAGATGATCTGATGGCGCTCCTGCTACGTGCGAGCGCCGATATCGAAGAGAGCAAGAGGTCCTCTTGGTTGCGCGATCAGGTTTTGACTTCTCTCGCAGCGGGACACGAGACAGTGGCTGTGGCTCTCGCGTGGTGCTTACTGATGTTGGCTACGCACCAGGCAGTGCAAGACCGCGTACGGGCGGAAACACTCGGCAAGGTCGGCGCGCGCGGTGTTTTGCGAGAAAGCGTGCCTACGCTCGCGTATACCGACGCCGTCGTGTGCGAGACCTTGCGCCTCTATCCCTCGGTCTGGTCAATCGGGCGCGAAGCACTGGGCGAGGATCGGTTCGGCGATGCCGTGATTCCTGCGGGCGCAACCGTGATGGTTTGTCCGTATGCAATCCATCGCCGCCCCGATCTGTGGGCCGATGCTGACCAGTTTATTCCCGATCGCTTTCTCGCAGGTCCACCAGCGCGACCCTTCCAATATCTGCCGTTCAGCGGCGGCCCGCGCCATTGCATCGGAGATCATCTTTCCATGCTGGAGCTCAAGATTGTAATTGCTACGCTCGTGAGCCGCTACCGAATCGAACGAGTCGACAATCGCAGGGTGGGCAAGGAGCCACTGGTGTCGTTGCGGCCCCATCCCGATTTCGAATTGCGCTTCACGCCGATCCCGAGGCCCACGTGACCCAACCGTTCTTCATCTGCGGAACCGGGCGCAACGGGTCGCTTTCGATCGCTCAGTTCTTGAGCGCGCAGCCCGACATGCGCTGTCTTCACGAAGGCGGCGACGCAGCTTCCTTCTCCCGCCATCGTCTCAAGCAGGCCCTGCATTTGGCGCCCGTGTTCAAGTGGGAAGGGGAGTGGGATCGCTACCGCGACTACTACACGCAGCAGCGCGCACGTCGGCCTGAGCACTATCTCGGCGATGTGGGCATGTACATGCTGGGCTACGTGCCGCAGCTCGCCCGCGCTTTTCCAAATGCGCGCTTCTTGTCGATACGGCGATCCAAAGATCAAGTCGTGCGCAGCTATCTTCATCGTTCGCTGGACCTGCGCGCTGACGCGACGCGCTATGACCTGGTGCGCAAGATCTGGGACGCTTGCTACCCGCGTTACCGTGTGAAGACTATGAAAGAGGCGCTCGAGCTCTATTGGGATGATTACTACGCTCGCTCAGAGGCGTTGGAGCGGGAGCTCGACGGACGCTTTAAGATCTTCGAAACCCAGAACCTGAACAGTGCAACCGGCCGGCACCAAATCTTGGATTTCATCGGCTATCCGAAAACTGGGCGCGTGGACTTCACGGTTCATACGAACAAAGAGAGCCCGCTCTTCACGCGGTGGAACGAACTCATCAAGTTCATTCGCGAGTAGCTCAACCAAACGCGTTAAAGCAAAACGCCCCACCGTGAGGCGGGGCGTTTCGTTTGTAGGCAGCGCGCTGCCGTTCGCGTTAGGGGGACGTGAAGTTTACGCCCGTGCTCCACAAGCCCTGAGCGCTGTAGATACCCACGTGGGGGTTCGCCTGAACCCACCAGTAGTTGCTGCCCGTCGGAATCGCCATCGCCGGCGTGAGTGAGCAGGTGCCCGAGCCACCGGCACAGCCGACGGCGTTCTCCGAAACTTCCTCGGTGTAGAGCGTCGTGCCCGCAGCATTGCTAACCCAGAGCATGTACGTAGTGCCCGAGCCTACGATTGGCGACCAGGTATAAGTCGGCGTCTGCGTGCCTTGAACACCGGTGGGGGTCAAACCGACCGGGCGCGTGCTGATGCCGTTGGTGAAGTCGAGCTGGCTGCTCCACGGGCCGTGCTGGTAGCCCGATTGCTCACCGTCGACGAAGGGAGGAGTTTGTACCCAGAAGGCAGCGCGACCCGGTGCGAATGTCACCGGCGGCGCGAACGAGCAGGTGCCGACTCCACCGGGACAGCCCGCAGCGGCTGCTGTCACTTGCGTGTCAACCGCCGGCGCCCCGCCGGTGAGCGAGCCAAGGTTCTGCCCGTCGATCGCGTAGAGGCGGTACGTCGTCACGCCGGCGATGCCCTGCCAAGTGAAGGTCGGCGACTGGCCCACGTCATTGCCGGTCGGGCCAAGAGTTGTGACGCGGCAGGAGTTGTAATCCGACGCGAGGCAGATGCCGCGCGCGTTGCATTGGTCGCCGGTGGTGCAAGCATTGCCATCGTCGCAGGTGTTCGTCGCGTCGCTGGTGCTCACGCAGCCAACCATGGGATCGCAGACGTCGTCCGTGCAGGGCTGGCCGTCATCGCAGCCGCCAGGGCAGGTGTTGTCCAGGTTGTAGCTCATGCCCGAGCTCCACTGACCGCCGCCGCCGTTGGTCTGGATCCACCAGGTGCCTGCGCCGGGGTTGAGAACAGTGACTGGAGTCACGCTGCAAACGCCCATGCCACTCGCGCAGCCGGCTGCCGCTGCAGTGAAGGTCTGATCGACGTAGCCAAAACCTCCGACCGGATCGCTCACATAGAGGCGATAGGTCGAGCCACCAACCAATGCGTTCCACGAGTACGTCGGGGTCGAATCAACGATGGTGCCCGTCGGCGAGATGAGCGTGGCGACGAGGTTCTGCGCGTAAGTGAAGGAGACACCAGCGCTCCACTGGCCGTCGCCGTCTCCGTTTGTGCCGAGAACCCACCAGTAGCCGACGCCACCAGCGATAGTCGTGGATGCCGTCACCGAGCACGTTCCAACGCCGCCAACACAGCCAGCGGCAGCCTCCGTAAACACTTCATCGATGACGTGCGGCGCCGAACCGTCGTCGACCCAAAGGCGATATGTGTCAGCGCCGCCCGCCGGGGGCGTCCATTGGTAGGTTGGGTTGTTGGTCATGATATTGCCGGTGGGGGCAATGCCAGTCGGACGACCAGGAACGGCGTAACCTTGCGAGACGCCAACGGTGCGCTCGTCGCCGGAGGACATGCAACCGGCAAGACCGGTAAGAGCAGAGCCAACGAGGCCGAGCATGAGCGCTCGGCGTCCGAGATGACTCCATGAAAAGCTATACATCACTGATCCTCCTCGCTCGCGGCGTTTCGCCACAAGTTACGCCCGAAAACTCGCGGAACTTACATTCCGTCAGAAATCGCTGCAAGTGATGGACGGACTGCTCCCAGCTATCTTGCCAGCTATCTTGTTGCTCAAAAACGGCTGCCCATTCAACTACTGAATACCCGTAGGGGTGAAACGAATCTAGCCCTCGCGGTGATACCACATTCATACGACCAAACACGCAAAACGATCAGTGGCGACCGTACGAAATACCTACGAAGCGTGCGTTTTCTCTGAACGTGTGGGCCATCCGCCGACACCGATGAGCGGCTGAGGACAGCCATGCTACAAAGCGAGCTCATGGCCGAGCCTGGTCTGCAACGTACGACTTTTTCTCGCTTTTTCGTGGTCTGCGGCGCGTGTTTTGCTGTGCTGCTGGGCTGCGAACTGATTGCGCGCGCGTACACGCAACCCATCGGTGTCTCTGGCCGCCCACCCGGGCGAGCGGATAACGTGGAGGAGTTTTCCAGGCACCCGTCCATCGCTCCCCGGCGCACTGGCGATCCGGAGCTTTGGCTGCTGGGCAATTCGCACACCTATTCCTTGCCGGGCCGTCACCGCGGCGCCCCTCTACTGGAAGACCCCGGCGTCACGTTGATCGATCAGATCGCGACGCGCACCGAGCAGACCCTGCCGCGCGGATCAAAGGCGTTCTTCCTCCGCCTGTCATATCCGAACTTCTTGCCCGTTGAGATGCTGCTGCGTCTCGCGTACGCGCTCGACCACGGTCCCGCGCCGCGCGTCGTCGTCATTGGGCTTTCCTACCGCAACATCGCGCTCGATAATTCGATTCGCGAAGACATTCGCAGCGCCCTGCGCGAGGGCGAGTTCGCAGCGAGCGCACGGCGCACCTTGGCACGTGCGGACCTAGGAGCTTCGCCTGCTTTGCGCGCGTTGATACATGCCGAAATCACGCGCGCGTCGCATCAAGCGGACGCCGATGGAGCGCGCGCTCATGCGGATACGTGGGATGAGCGCCTGATGGATTTCCTCGGTCAACACATTCGCTTGATCGGTCGCAACACTCAGTTGCGGGGCTACATGCTGCGTCGGTTTTCGTACGCCGTGGATTCGTTGATGACGCACGCAGACGCTGAGGTTCGCCGCGTGCCGCCGGTCGTCAGCGAACGCGCGATCAACCTTTCTGCACTGCACGTGCTGGTGCGTCTCCTACGAGAACGCGGCACGGAGGTACTCGCGTACGGAGTGCCTCAGCGGAGCGATGCGCCACCCATCGTCGACACAGCCGAAGAAGCGTCAACGTTCGCGGGCATCGAGCGTGACTTCAATGAAGTTGGCGCCCACTACATCGACCTATCCCATGTCGTACCCAATCAACATTGGGGCTGGGAGGCGGACACGGTTGATCGTTCACATTTTGCTCAGCCAGGTCACGCACTCTTGGGCGCGGCCATCGTTCGCGAAGCTGTGCGACTGCACTTGCTCGACGCGCTTACGCGACGCTAGGTTCGCGGCGCTTGCGACGAATGGCTTGCACGCGATCGTAGAGAGCGCGCATCCGCTCGCGCTGCGTGCGCGACGCGGCAAGAATCAAGACCACGAGCAACGGGTATCCGAGGCTTAGGGCCACATCGATCAGGATTCGCCGCCAGAACGATGTTATGGAGAGGACTTCGTGACCGGCGAAGACGCATGACGCAGAAGCGATGGCGATTGCTGTGATCGCGGGCCAGTCGTGATGAATGCGAATGCGCGCCTGTCCAAGTTGAAAGATGACCACGGTCATTACAAATGCGCCAAGGCTTGCCGAGATTGCTGCGCCCGTCGCGCCCCACAGGGGGATTAGCGCGAACGAACTCCCAAGGCCTACAAGTAGACCGGCGAGGCTGACCAGTGCAATCGGCTTGGCATTGTCGCCGAGCTCGATGCCCGTTCCGAACATTTGATACACGCCGATCATCAACCGCGCGAGCGCGATGGATCCAATCACGTAGGCCGCAGGGTGATACTCGACGCGATGAATCGCGAAGCGCAAAACTTCCGGACCCCAGATGGCTGTGCCGACCCAGAGATAAGTCGTCATCGCGAGATAGGAAGTTGTGATTGTGCGAAAGAGATTGGCCGGATCTTTTTCTTCTTTGTAAATGCGAAACTTGTACGGCCACCACGCCTGCGTGATCGCATCCACGACGAAGCCGAGAGGCAAGGCAAAGCGAGCCGCGACCTGGTAGATGCCGGCCGAGCGCACGCCCATCAGACTTGCAACCATGTACGTGGAAAATGCCGTGTTCGCGACGGCAAGGAGGCGATAGGGCATAAAAGGAAAGCCATATGTGAACATGCGCTTCCAGGTTGGCCAGTGGATCTCGAAGCCAAACTCGCGCAGCTGGCTCGCGACGAGGAATGTCGCATAGACGACGTTCCATAGGCCGACCGAGAGAATCGGTCCCCACACGCCCCACTTGAGACCAACGATGAAGAATACGGTGGTCGCAGAAGTGAGCACGAACTTTGAAAAGTTGATCGACGCGAACGGGACCGAACGGCGCGCAGCCTGCAAGACAAGCATCGGGATAGCTGACACCGCGCTCGCGATGCAGGCGGCGAAGTCCACGCGCACGAGATTTGCGTAGCCGCGGTTCTGTGTGACTAGCTCGGCGATCTCTGGCGCGAAGACCATGCCGATCGAAGCGATGATGACTCCGCCGATGAGCACTCCCCAGATCGCCGTGTTCACGACGCGGCGTTTGGTCTCGAGCGTGTCGGCCAGCGCGAACTCGCGGAATACCGCGCTGCGCATTCCGGAGGAGGAGAGTGCTTCAAACGCCATGTCCATGTAGGCGAGCAGGCCGAGCACACCGTAGTCGCTCGGTGTGAGGAGGTTGGCAAAGAAGAGCAGCAGGATAAACCCGCCGACCTTCTCGAGCACGGAGCCAAGGCCATAAACGAGAGAGTCTCCCAGCAACTCCTTGAGGCGTTTGATCATGCGCGGCTTGGGCGTACGTACTATGCGATGCGAGCGCGAATGGCCGGCGGAGCTGCGCTCTCCAAGACCTGGCGCGACTTTTCGGCGCTCTTCAACGCGAGGCGACGCACGAGGTCCTTGCCGCCCAGGTTGGCCCACGCCATCACTTGCTTGCCGCGGTCGTGAACTGTCATCACCTCGAGAGCGTTGGTATTGGGCAAGGGCAATTTACGAGCGTCGCCACGACGG
This sequence comes from Sandaracinaceae bacterium, assembly GCA_016712745.1. GTDB lineage: Bacteria > Myxococcota_A > Polyangia > Polyangiales > JADJQN01 > JADJQN01. The sequence goes on along the minus strand of JADJQN010000001.1, from coordinate 642,021 downwards.
GCGAAAATCGCCTGCTGATAGCTTGGCTTTACGATGGAGACCGCCGTGTCGTGATCAATCGGCGAGGGCGAGCAGTCGAGACGAAACACATCGAAACCTGCGAGCGCCATCAAGCGGCGCGCAGTGTCGGGGCTGTAAAGGAAGGGATGATAGGGGTCCATTGCGTCGTAGAACTCGACGTTCACTGAGTGAATGAGCAGCAGCCCGCCGTCGGCGAGATACGCACGGATGCCCTTCATTACCTCGACGGGCATCGACAATGTATCGAGGCAGTGACGAAGGAGAATGACGTCGTACTTCTTGTCCTCGCTAACAGGCTTCGGGTTGATGAACATCTCTTCGGCCGTGCGCGCAACAATCGGTACGCCAGCTGACTCGCAACGCGCAATCGCTTCCGTCGACGGTTCGAGGCCGTAGACCTTGCAGCCGTAGTCACGATGCAACCACTCGAGTGTGAAGCCAAAGGCGCATCCGACTTCGAGTACGCGCAAATTCTTGTCGACCTTGCACGTCTCGAGCAAGTGCTCTTTGACGATCTTGTAGGCTTTCTCGTACTTGGGCATGCGCAGCTTCAACTGATCCTGTTCGGTGTCGTTGTAGGTGAGGTCGCTCGCGTAGCCGGCGCCCTGCATGTTCTGCTGCCAGTATTGATCTTTGTAGAAGCGTTCGTAGCTCGCGGTCGTCGGCCGCGGGCGCATGTACTTCAGGCCGCAGCTGTTGCACACGCAGTAGGAAAAACCTACGCCGAACCACGAAGAGCCTTTCGCGTCATGCTGTGACGTGCTGCCGCAGAGGCAGCAGCTATCGACTTGCTCGAATTCGAAGATGTCGTTGTGGGAGTTCGCCATGATTCTTCCGTTCTACTTTCAACGCCTCGGCTAAAGGAGGCGCAGCACTGTACTCTGACCTTCGGGGGTCGTGCACGCTGCCGCCGCCTGCACAATCGGGCTGCCCTGCATTGTCGATAAATGCACGCGCCAGGTAGGGCGGGGAACGTGCAAACGCTCGGGAATCAAGCGATCAACTTCGCCGCTCATGCGCCGGACCGCGATCCAGGGGTAGGGATTGAAAATGGGTTGGTTCGCCCAAAGGTCGACGTGGGTCTTGGTTTTCTCACATGAGAGGCGCAGCTCTGAGCCGATCTCGCGGTGACTCAGCTGGCGCATGGCTTCGAGGGCAGAAACGTTGTGAAAGCTTACTTCCGGGAATTCTCGCGCGACCTTGGCAACGAGCGAGAGGCCCTCCTCGATGTAGCGAGTCATCTCGTTGTAGTCGTGCGTGAAGAACGAGACGTAACTGTCTTCGCCGCCGCGCGCGCGCAGGAATGCCGCCTCGACTTCTTCTTGCCGAAACCAGCCGTTCTCGATTGAAATCGAGCGACCCATCACTCTTCGTTGCGTGCCTTCGCGCTGGACGTCCACAGTATCCGGGGAGTAGATGCTCCAAGCCGTCGGGGCATTCGACCAATCGAAATTGAATCCGCGTTGAGGCGAGCGGTTTGAGAAGTCAAACGGGATCCACTGCTCGAGCCATTGCGACGCGGCGGTGTCTTCCCATGTATTGCCAGCGCGATAGCAGGTGGGGAAATAGTCCCGTTCTAGAAGGACGCGGGAAATGATTTCGTCGTACATCGGCGTGTCGAGCCAGTTGCGGTTGTCGTACTCGTCGTTGAGGTGCACATGGTGGTAGTGCCAGTGCAGCTCGTCCTCAAAGCCAGCTTTGCGCGCGTCGGCAACGCGGGGCACGTATTCATCGAGAATGCGATGAAAGCCTACGTCTCTGCCGATGCCGCGATGGTGCTCGGCAATCCAGTGCACGACAAACCAGTTGAACACCGCCGGGCGGCCGTTCGAGTCGGCGAAACGGGCCCGAAACGAGGCTGATGTCGTGCTCGCGACCTCGCCGCGAACCGCGTCCCAATCCTTGTTGTGCCGGATTGTCGTTGGCCCCTCGGTGTCGATGTTCACGACAACGAACACTCGCCCCGCGTGCGGCGCGTTAGGAGCGCGCGCTGCAATCGGTTGCTGACGCGCAGGCGCAGGAGATGAGCTTCGTTCTCGAGTTGGAAGCTCCGGCGCTTAACGGACTTCAGTGATTCGCGAACCGCTTTACGCGCGCCATTCACTATGCCCTTGGGCGTCGGTGCGTTCGGCACTTTGCTAACTGCCCTTCGGGGCTTCTTGCACGTAGGAGAGATGCTTCTGAGTGTAGGGCGTAAGGGACTCGAGTCCTTTGGCGACCTTCTCGGCGACGTGACCATCGCCGTAGAGTGTGCTCGGCGCATAGCGGCCATGGCCCAGTTGCGCTTTCAGCGCTTTCGAGACGTTTGCCTGATCAGGCGGCACGCGAGTCACGTGCAGATCGGTCTCCCGAAAGTTTTGGCGATTGCCGATCAGAACGATGGGGGTGCCGAAGTAGCCGGCGTCACGAACGAAGCTGCTCGAATTGCCGACCGCGCACGCAGCGTTGGCAAGAACACGCAGGTAGACGTCCGGCGCCAGATTCGTGACAGCGCGCAGCCAGCTCGGCTTCTTCGCCTCGCGGAAAACGCGAATGGCTTTGCTGATGTGATCAGCGCCCGCGTCGATGTTGGGCCACAGGAGCAAAGTCTGATGTTTGACCTCGTCGAGGGCGCCAAGCACCGCTTCCATTTGAGCGCGCTCGCCGCCGTACTCCGTGGTTGTGGGATGAAAAAGCACGAGCAAATAGGGCTTGTTTGGGTCGATGAGCGCGCCACTGCCGCGCGCGTTCAACGCGTCCGACGGCACGCTGCGGTCAATGGTGCGTGCGAGGTCACTGCTTGGACATCCAACGCCTAGCACGGTGCTAGGCATTTCGCCCATGCGCAGGATGAAGTCCTTGGAGCGCTCAGTTGCCGGAAAATGGTAGTGAGCTAGCTTCGTGATCACGTGACGCGCGCTCTCGTCAATCGAGCCGCTGACTTCGCCGCCTTGCAGATGCACGATGGTGAGGTTCATATATGCGGCAGCCAGCGCAGCCGAAAGCGCTTCGTACCGGTCGCCGATGATCAAAACGACGTCGGGCTTCAGGCGTGAGAACTCGCTCGAGAACTCACTTACGCCAAACCCAATCGACTTGGCCATGGTGGTCGGCGTCGAACCTTCGAGCTCTGTGTAGATCTCTCCGTGCACATCGAAGCCGTCGTCGCGTACCACGCGCACCGGGTAGTCGAAGCGCTCGAGGACCATCGTGCCCGCCGCAAGCACTTGCAGCTCGAGCGATGGACGTTCGCGAATAGCCTGCATCACCGGCTTCAAGCGGCCGTAGTTCGCTCGATCCACCAACACGACACAAACTTTTCGACGCGACGTCATGCGAAATCCTGCTCCGAAAAAAACACGTCGCGAGCGACGGCGTTGCGTAGACGCTTACCCACCAGATCATGAAAACGTGCCGCGGGAATTCCAGTGCCCGGCTTCTTCAACGCTAGATCTGCTTCTGTGATGACGTGGCCTTGGCCCAAGTCGCGGGCCGCAACCACGCTCTTAGTGAAGATGCTGCGCTCACGCGAGAGCTCCGCGATGCTCGCGTCTTTGTCGACCGGATTGGCAAGCGCGGTAGTGATGAATCGAGAGCCGTCGACAAGGGTAGCAAGCTCGCTCGTCGTGATGGATGCCGGAACGTCTGGTCCAAAAGATTCGCGCGACATGGTGACGTGAACCTCGAGCAGGTTTGCGCCGAGGGCCACGGCCGCAAGGCCTGCGTAGATGGTGCCCGGAGTGATCGGAGAGGCCCACCGGACAGTTGAAGCGCGCGCGTAACTCCTCAAGCACGTTTAGCCCGACCTGTTCGGCTGTGCTTGGATATGCGGTTCGACATTGGAAAAATGCAAACGGTGCGCCGTGTTTCTTCGCGATACTTACCGCAGCGTCCATCTCACCCCACGTCGCCATGCCGTTGGAGAAGAGCAGGGGCTTCTTGGTCTTCGCCATCTTCTCGATCATTGGCGCGGTCAATATCTCTCCTGACCCAACCTTCCATGCCGGAATCGAAATGCTTTCGAGCAAGTCCACTGCTTCGAACGAAAAGGGCGACGATAGAAATACGATGCCGGCGTCGCGCGCGTGAGCGGATAATCCGGCCCACTGCTCGTGAGTGAACTCCATGCGCTTCCAGTAATCGTAACGGCTTGCGTCCTGCTTCGAGAAGTTCACGCGAAATGGCTCGCCGGGCGTGGATTCGGCGTCCGCGATATGCGTTTGAAATTTGATCGCCGACGCGCCGGCTTTCTTCGCCGCGTCGATGTACGCGTGGGCAGCTCCCAGGCTGCCGTCATGCGTCTGCGCTATCTCGGCAATTATAAACGTGGGCGCGCCAATGCCCACGCGCACATCGCCGATGTCAAACGACGAGCTCACGCAGCGCCGCCTTTCAGGTAGGCGTCGCGGGTCACGCGCAAACCGTCTTCCATCGTCGTCTCTGCCTGAAATCCGAACGCTTCGAACGCACGCGTCGCGTCAGCCTGCGAATGACGCACGTCGCCGTTTCTAGCATCCACGTATTTGGGTTCGAGTTTGCGGCCGCTGAGACGAATGATCGTGTTGGCGAGATCCTTCACGGTGATCGAACCTTGCGCTCCGATGTTGTAGACGCTCCCGCACGCATCCTTGGGCGCCTGCGCCGCGAGGAGGTTTCCGCGAACCACGTCGCCTACGTAGGTAAAGTCGCGGCTTTGCTGCCCATCGCCAAAGATCACGGGCTGCTTTCCCTGCGCACAGGCTGCAAAAAACCTCGGAATCACTGCAGCGTACTGCCCTTCTGGATCCTGGCGCGGGCCATACACATTGAAGTAACGCAGGCCGAGAAATTCCATTCCGAAGCAACGCGCGAAAACGTCCGCCAGCTGTTCAACCATGGCCTTCGATACCGCATAGGGCGACAAGGGCTTGCCCTCGGTCCCTTCCTTCTTGGGCATGATTTGGCTGTCGCCGTACACGCTCGAGGATGACGCGTACACGATCCGCTTCACTTTCGCGTCGCGCGCGGCGGTGAACAGGATCGACGATCCGTTGAGGTTGACGGAGAGCGTCGCGTCCGGCGTCTCGAGCGAGCGCGGAACGGACCCCAGCGCCGCCTGATGAAATACGATCTCGATGCCTTCGCACGCGCGCTTTGACATCTCGCGGTCGCGCATGTCACCGACGATGAAATCGATCTTGTCGACGCAGTGAGCGAGATTCTCGCGGCGCCCCATTGAGAGGTCATCGAGCACGCGAACTTTTGCGCCTTGCGCCAACAGTGCATCCACAAGGTGCGAGCCGATGAAGCCGGCACCCCCGGTCACAAGAACGGGCACGGACGCGAAGGAGCTCAGTGACATGAAGCGGGCCGTGGCATAAATCAGGCTTTAACGACGTTGGCGCGCGGGTCGCGGTAAATGCCGCGCGTATCGACGATGAGCTTTGCGTGGCGCGCGACGAACTCGTAGTCGACGATGCTGTGATCGGTGACGAGCACAACAGCTTCGCTCTGTTCGAGGATTTCTTTGGTAAGCGGCTTCGACTCCATCGGAGGAAGTCCGGGCCATGACCGCATGCGCGGCGCAACAGGAACGTGCGGGTCGTGGTAGCTCACGTCAGCGCCGAGGTGCAGCAGGTGCTCTACGATTTCGAAGGCCGGGCTCTCGCGCGGGTCGTCGATGTCTTTCTTGTACGCGAGGCCCAAGACCAATATTTTCGAACCGTTGATGGCCTTCTTGCGATCATTCAGCGCAAGTTGAAGCTTGTGAATCACGTACTTGGGCATCTCGACGTTCACTTCGCCGGCGAGCTCGATGAACTTGGGAGCCGCTCCCGTCTCGCGGGCTTTCCACGACAGGTAGAAGGGGTCGAGCGGGATACAGTGACCGCCCCAACCGGGACCGGGATTGAAGCGCATAAAGCCGAAGGGCTTCGTTGCTGCAGCGTCGAGGACTTCCCAGACATCGATGCCCATGCGGTCGTAAACAATCTTGAGCTCGTTCACGAGAGCGATATTGATAGCGCGGAAGATGTTCTCTGAAAGTTTGGCTGCTTCGGCGACGCGCGCTGAAGAGACACGCACTACTTTTGCGATGCCTTGCTCGTAGAGCGTCTGCGCGAGGTCGCCGCTGTTCTGATCCACGCCGCCGACAACCTTGGGAATGGTTGCCGTGTTGAAATTCGGATTGCCTGGATCTTCGCGCTCAGGCGAAAATGCGAGGAAGAAATCCTCGCCGCACTTAAGTCCGCTCTCCTCGATAATGTCTTTGACGAGCTCGTCGGTGGTGCCGGGGTAGGTGGTCGATTCCAGGATCACCAGCTGGCCCTTGCGCACGCGCTCTTTGATCGCGCGGGCGGTGCTCGCGACATACGTCATATCGGGCTCACGTTGAGGCGTGAGAGGCGTGGGTACGCAGATCAAAACGGCATCGGGCTCGCTCAGGCGCTTGAAGTCGGTCGTCGATGAGAAGCGCCCCGAGGTCGAAGCGGCTTTCACGCGCGGCGCATCGATGTGCTTGATGTAGCATTCGCCTTTGGTCAGCGCGTCGATCTTCTTGGGATCGACGTCGAAGCCCAGGACCTTGAATCCCTTCTCGACGAAGACGAGTGCCAGCGGAAGGCCGACGTAGCCGAGACCGATAATGCCAATAGTGGCCTCATGCGAACGCAGCCGCTTGAGGAGGTCCTCTTTCATCGCTGAAACCGAGCTAGACATGTCAAAAGACTCCGGAAATGGGAGGCACTTCGTACGCAGACAAGGCCTTCCCGTCAACCCGGCAGCCTCATTGCGCTTCTGTGTTGCCCAGCAGCACCTCACGCATTCAGGCGAATGTCGGCGAGCCCCTTGTCCCGGTCCAAGGAAAGCCTAAGGATTCCCGGATGCGCTGGGATCGCGACCATCAGAGCTCGAATTTGGAAGACCGTCGGGGCCAAGGGCCTCCGCTTGGTGGCGGCGGCGGAGGGTTGGGCATTCTATGGTTTGTCGCCTCGCGATTCGGCTGGAAGGGCGTAGTTGCGCTCTTAGTTATAGCCGCAGCGGTTAAGGGCTTTTCGATGTTCACGGAGGCCGACCCACGACAAGCGACGCAGGGTGCCGGCGCGCAAGTGGCCGGGCAGAGCGACGAGCAAGTGCGCTTCGTCGGATTCGTCTTTGACGATGCGCAGAGCTACTGGCAACGCACCTTCGCGTCGTCGTCACAGCTCTATGCCCCGGCGAAGATCGTAGTGTTCACCGACGCGGTGGCGAGCGCTTGCGGCAATGCCTCATCGGCGGTCGGGCCGTTCTATTGCTCGCGTGACGAACGCGTATTTATCGACCTCGATTTCTACAACGAGCTTCGCACGCGTTTCGGTGCGCCGGGGGACTTCGCGCAGGCCTACGTGCTTGCTCATGAGATGGGGCATCACATCCAAAACATCACCAACAATCTCGAGCATGGTGGGGATTCGGTTCGAACTGAGCTGCAAGCCGATTGCCTCGCGGGCGTGTGGGCGAAGGACGCCGAGACGCGGAATCTTCTGGAAATCGGCGATTTGCAGGAAGCTTTCACCGCCGCATCCGCTATTGGGGACGATCGCATTCAGCGGCAGACGACGGGCACAGTGCGGCCGGAGACGTTTACGCACGGAAGCGCGCAGCAGCGTCTAGCCGCGCTTCGCCTTGGCTACACAGCGGGGACGCCTGCTGCGTGCGGTCTATCGCAGTTCGGATCGCGCGCGAACACGAAGTAGCGCGTTAGCGGCGCGTCGCCATCGGGCGGCATTCCGTGTCGAACTCGGCGTGGGAGCGCATGGTTAAGACTTTGTGACGGCTTGTTTCCGAGTAGTCGCCGGCCAAACAGGTCGAATTGTCGTAAATGCGTGGCGTTTAAGTCCATTGCGTGAATACTCGCGGAACTTTTCGCAACGGTTTCTATGCAGGCTTCGCTTCCAGGCTTACGCCTAGTGGCGGGACATATCTTCGGGGCTTGTTTCGCGTGTACAACTGATCCTCGCGTTGCGCGCCGCATACGGGCCAACTTCTCGAGCCGTTGCAAAAAGGACTAAGGATTTCGATACCGGTGCCAGGGCAGACCAACAATCTCAAGAAGCTCGTCTGTGTGATGTCGACCAACTACTCGGGGTCGACGGTGCTGGGCGCGATCCTCGGCAATCACTCCAAAGCCGTCTTCCTTGGCGAGCCTGCGCTGATCGTTCGGCGAAGGCCCGACGGTGATTGGCGCCATCACCGTTTTTGCGCTGTGTGTAGCGCCGCAGGAACTCAGCACACCTGCCCGGTGTGGGGCGACGCATCGGTTGCTGCGATTCGCAAAGATCCCGATCGCGTCTATCAAATCGCCGCTGAACAACTCAGGGATGCGACGACGTTTATTGACGCCTCGAAGGACATGGACTGGCTGCGGGCGAGCGCGACGCGCGTCGAGGATGCCGTGTGCGTTCACCTCGTACGCCCTGTAGAGGCGCATGTTGCATCCGTGCTCACGCGTCGCAAGCGCCAGTCGCACGCCATCGAAGTATTAGCTGCGCGTTGGGCCGCAGGCAATCTGGAGATTGAGCGCACCTGCGCGACGCTGCGTATGCCGTACAAGCTTGTGCGCTACGGCGACTTCGTCTCGAATCCCGCGAACTCTTTGGCTGAGCTTGCGCCTTTGACTGGACTGAATCCCGAGCCGAACCAACATGAGTTCTGGCATAAGCCTACGCACTTCGTGAAGAGCAACCCTGGCGTGCTCACGCACTACGACCGCGAGCTTGTCGCACGTGAGCCCGGGCTGAATCGCGACCTGTACGAGCAGAATCACCGCCGTCTCTTCGTGGACGAGAAATGGCGCGAGATGCTGACGGCGCAGCAGATCGCGCGCTTGTATGCATCGCCCCAGGTGCACGAAGTCAGCGAGCGATTTGGGCTGCTGGGCTCCCGGCGCAGTGAGAGGGCGCCGTCCTCGCTCGCGCGCGCCCAAGCGCACGCGACACTCGGCATCAGCCTCGTCGTTGGCGCGGTTTACTCGCGGCTCAACTCGAAGCGTTAGTCAGTTCTGCGCGCGCAATTGGTTCGCTCGCAGGCGAATATCAGGCAAGCGTCAGGCGATGGTGTGTAGGACGACGGAGACCGCCTGCTCGTCGAGGAATACTTCGTCGACGTAGACAAGGTCGACCAACTCCGCGAGCGTTGCTTCGGGGGAGCTTTGGCTGTCCGCCGCGTGCACCAGAAAGTCTGCGAGCAACGTGGGTCCAAGTGCTTCGTCTTTCATGATGACTAGCTCTTCGGCGATCCAGCGAGCCACACTTCGCCGTGCCTCAGCGTGCCCGTCGTCGTCGTCCGCGTCGTCGGCGGCTGCGCCCCCGGACACGACCGCCTCTTTCCACGCGGCGACGGGCATCATGCCGTCGTCGCAAAATGCTTTGAAAGTCTTGGCGACGAGAAAAACGCGTCCGCTTTCGCTCTCGAAGAAATAAACAGCGTCCTCGAGGCGCGACGGATCCGCTTCGTTGGCGAGCAGCATAAATACATTGCCGTCCAGGTCTTCGCCAATCACGACACCGCGATAACTTGCGAGGCGCGGGTCTTCGATTTCTCGCGTGTCGTAGAACTGCACGGGCGAAAGCAGCATGCACCCGGTCTTGGTGTCGACCGAGTCGGAGAGGTCGGCGATTTGATCTTTCGATAGAGAAGCAAAACGAGCTTTTACACTGGGCGGCAAGTCGAAACGCATCGGGCGATTATGATCCCGATTTCCCGAACGTCCACTCCGCAAGAGACGATTTTTTGAGGCGTTTTCTACGCAAAAAGCCACCGAACTCGTTTGGATCGCTATGCGCGTCCAGAGCGCCTGCGTCATCGACGCGTGCGGAAGTACTCGATGGTGCGGCGCAGGCCGTCGACCAATGGGTACTTGGGATCGAAACCGAAGGCCGCCTTCGCTTTGCTGATGTCGGGCCTTCGCTGACGCGGGTCGTCCACAGGCAGCGCTTCGTGCACGACATTCGCTTTGCCGCCGATGAGCTTGGTGACCTCCTCGGCGAGCTCGAGCATCGTGAACTCTACGGGATTGCCGATGTTGACCGGGCCTGACTCCGTCGGATGCTCCATCAGACCAATAAAGCCGTCCAAAAGATCGTCGACATAGCAAAAACTGCGTGTCTGCTGGCCCGTGCCGTACACGGTGAGCGCCTTGCCCTCGAGCGCCTGCATGATGAAGTTGCTGACGACCCGGCCGTCTTTCGGGTCCATGCGCGGGCCGTAGGTGTTGAAGATGCGTGCGACGCGCACTTCGGTTTTGTGCATGCGCTGATGATCAAAAATTAGCGACTCGGCCGCGCGCTTTCCTTCGTCGTAGCAGGCGCGCGGTCCAATCGGGTTCACGTTGCCGCGATAAGACTCGGGCTGCGGATGCACGTCCGGATCTCCATACACTTCGCTGGTCGACGCTTGGAAGAAACGCGCGTTGTGCGCGCGCGCGAGGTCAAGGCCATGCAGCACTCCGAGAACGCTCGTGAGCGTGGTGTGCACAGGGTCCGCCTGATAACGTGGTGGGCTCGCTGCACAGGCAAGGTTGTAGATCCGGTCGAATTTCGCGCCCAAATCCGGAAAAGGCTTTGTTACGTCGTGCTCAACGAACGAGAAGCTCGCATCCGTCGCGAAGTCGCTAAAGTTTTCCTTGGCGCCCGTTTGCAGGTTGTCGAGAGCGACAACCGTGTGCCCCTGCTTGAGCAGACGCTCACACAGGTTCGATCCGAGAAAGCCCGCTGCGCCAGTTACGAGTACGCGCATCTCAGCTGCCTCGGACGCCGATGCCGTCGTAGGTGAATCCCATGGAACGCAAGCCGTAGCCTGACCAGATATTGCGTCCGTCGATAAGCAGGGGGCGACGCATCAGCGTCTTGAGCTTCTCGAAGTCGGGACTCTGATACTGGCGCCATTCGGTTACGAGCACGAGTGCGTCAGCGCCTTTTGCCGCGTCATAAGCGGTTTCGGGAAGCTCGATGCGCGTGCCGTACTTTTCCTTGGCGACCGCGCGGGCCTCTGGATCGTGCGCCGAAACTTCGGCGCCTTCCGCGAGCAGCGCGTCGATCAGGGTGAGAGCCGGCGCTTCGCGAATATCATCGGTGCGAGGCTTGAATGCGATTCCCCAGACCGCGATGCGCTTGCCCTTGAGGGAGCCATCGAAATGCGCGCGGAGTTTTTGCGCCAGCACGAGCTTGGCGCGTTGATTTACGATGTCCGTCGTTTCAGCCAGCGTGAGCTCCATGCCGGCTTCGCGCGCGGTGTGACTCAGCGCCGTGACGTCCTTGGGGAAGCAACTTCCGCCGTATCCAGGGCCCGAATAGAGGAACTTTGTGCCAATGCGCGTGTCGCTTCCGACGCCGAGACGTACGTCATGCACGTCGGCCCCGACCTTGTCGCAAAGCTGTGCAATCTCGTTCATGAACGAGATGCGCATTGCGAGCATGGTGTTGGCGACGTACTTCGTGAGCTCAGCGCTCTGCGGCGCCATCCACACGATGCGGTCGTGGTCGAGGCAAACCGGATGGTAGAGCTTTTCCATAAGCTCGCGCGCGAACGTATCATCTTGATCGCAGCCGATGACGATGCGGTCGGGGCGCAGGAAGTCGTTAATGGCGTCGCCTTCCTTGAGGAACTCGGGGTTGGACACGACGTGCATCTTGGCTTTGGCGTTCGCGAGAATGCGCCGCACCTTGGCGTTGGTGCCGACGGGCACGGTGCTCTTGCACACCACGACGGTTTCATTGATCGCGTGCTCGCCGATCATTTTGGCGACGGCCTCGACGGCGCGCAGATCCGCAGCGCCGTTTTCGCCTTGGGGTGTGCCGACGGCGATGAAGACCATCTGGGACGCGGCGATTGATGCTCCAACGTCATTCGAGAACGAGAGGCGGCCTCCCTTCACGTTGCGCTCGACCATTTCGTCGAGGCCCGGTTCGAAGATCGGAATCTCGCCCTTCTGCAAACGAGCAATCTTGGTGGCATCGATGTCCGCGCAAATCACGCGATTGCCAATCTCGGCGAATCCAGTGCCGCTGACCAAGCCCACGTAGCCAGTGCCAACCATGCAGATATTCATCGACGTCCGTCCTTCGCTGTAGGTGCGCGGGATACTGAGGCAGTTAATCCCGTCTCGCAACCATACTTTGAGGCGTCAGAGTAGGGGGTCGGCCTTGGCTTGCTTGCTCGCCGCTTTAGCGCTTTAGCGCTCTAGCGCCGAGCGCCGATCAAGCACATCGCGAGATTAATGAGCATGTGGATAACGATCGGCGCGTAGAGTTTGCCGGTGCGAATGCGCGCCCAGCCGAGGATCACGCCATACGCGAGGACGATGAGCACACCGAGGCCATAGAAGATGTGGCCGATCGCGAATACGGCAGCGCACGCGAAGACAGCGGGGGTGTCGCTCATGAAGCGGCGGAGCCATGGCAAGAGCACTCCTCGAAAAAGTATCTCCTCTGCAATCGGACCAAGGATTGCGGTTGAGATAATGAAGAGTGGGATGACGCCAGTTGCGCTGCTTGCGGCCGAGGGAAGGTCCACTGTCTCGACGCCGACGCCTGCCTTGCGCGTGAACGGAAGAATCGCGGCGAGCACGACGGCAATGCGAATGAGGCACGCCATCAAGTAGAGCGTGCCGATGCCAATTGTTGAGAGCGTGCCCTTCGGATTAGCGAACGTTTCGCTGTTCCCAATGCGTCGACGCGCTAGCGACGCAGCGAGAAGCATCGCTGTCGATCCGGCCACAAGAACCAGCAACGAGCTGCCTGCTGAGAGCAGATGAACCGAACGCAAGAATGCCAGACCGAAGAGTGATCCGAACATCGCAATCGCGAGGCCGAGAACCACGGTGGCGGGTGGCGCGATATCGGCCGCGTTTCTGCGCCGTGCCACGACGAATAGCAGCGTCAAGGTGAGTGCGACGAGCGCCAGCGATTTGGCGGCCGTAAAGGACGAGGAAAGCCAACTGTCGTCGGACGGCTCGTACACGTCGAATAGCCCGCGCACGCGCGGCGATGCACGAGGCGCCATCGCGACGACCGGAAGTGCCGGCGGCGCCGAAACGTCGGTGCGCGGAACAACGTCGATTTCAAGCGTTTCGTTCCCGCGCCTGATCTGAAGACGGCGCGGTTCCCCCGGAAGCGTGGCGGCAAAGGTGTCTGCGATGCTGGCGGCGCTGCCCGCAACCGCGCCGTCGACGCGAAGGATTTGATCACCAACTTCCAAGTGCGCCTCGGCTCCGGGCCCGTCAGGACTCAGCGTGCGAATCGTTGGCTGTGCCGGGGCATCGGGGTCCATACGGACGCCAATGCGCGGTCGAGGTGGCGCGGGCGCCGGCTGCGCTATTGGCGTCGGCGTCACCCGTGTCTGCTGAGTACGTAGGGCGAGCAAGTTATTCCACATCAGCAACGCGAACGCCGCGACGACGAGGGTGTCCGCGATCGCGATGATCAACACGCGCTTCCTCCAAACGCCGTCATCGTCGCGCAGGCGCAGCGCGACGAAGATCCACGCGAGTAGCGGGGCCGCGAGAGGAATGAAAATTGCGCCCAAGGCCACGTGAAACGCCGTCTTTGCCGAGAAGCGCATCTTCGGCCTGACGACTGCGTATTCGTCCGCTTCTTCGATGTCCATGAGCCAGCAGCGTATACTGCGACTCATGTCCCAGGGAGCGCCTTCTGCGGCGCGCATCAAGGCCATGGTATTCGCCGCCGGCCTCGGCACTCGGTTGCAGCCTCTTACGAACGAGCGTCCCAAGCCCGGCGTCCCGGTGGCGAACCGCACGCTTGCTTCGTATTCGATTGGACATCTGGCCAAGCACGGCGCGACGCGGATCGTCATGAATACTCACCACCTCGGCGGTGCACTCCCTGCGCTCCTTGGTCCCGATACGCCGGGTTCTGTCGAGCTCGTCTTTGTTCATGAAGAAGCATTGCTGGGCACCGGCGGCGGCCTTCGCAATGCATGGCCGCAGTTGAACGTAGCCGACGACGAGCTCGTGGTCGTGATGAACGGTGACGTCATCTATGAGCCTGATCTCGCCGGCGCAGTCGCACGGCATCGCAAGCTCGACGCAGTGGCCACGATGGTGATTCGCCCAGATCCGAACGCCAGACGCTACGGGGCTATCGAAACCGATGCGACTAGTCGTGTGCGTCGCCTGCTAGGCAAGCCCGAATCCCCGAGAACTGATCTCGACGTATTCATGTTTACGGGCGTGCACGTTCTTTCGCCGCGCGCATTCAAAGACCTTCCGATCGACGGCTGCATCATCCGCAACTCGTATCGTCACTGGATCGACTCCGGCGAGGTGGTTGCAGGTTTTGTCGACACGTCACCCTGGCGCGACCTCGGCACGCTGCGCGAATACCTCGACGGCAACCTGCACGGTCGCGCGGGCAACCTCATCGATCCCAGTGCCAGCGTCGCCGATGCTGCCGTGATCGAGCAGAGTGTGATCGGCAAGAACGTGACCGTCGGCGCAGACGCGCGGCTATTTCGCGTCGTTGCGTGGGACAACGCGAACATCAACGAGGAGCTCAGCGAGTGTGTAGTAACTGCTACGAGCGTAGTAAAGGTTCCTCTTGCGTGACCCAGGCCGGTACGCAGACGGCTACGGCGCGCGGGCCGGTTCGCTTTCGACAACGCGCGCCCGCGAAAGTGCACTGATCAGCTCGGACCGCTCGCTCTCAGTGCCTGTGACGCCGAGCTCCAACTCCGCGCCGCCACCGTTCACCGCCACGCGTTGCGCCATCGTATCGCACCCACGTGGAACCCGGGCCGGATTGTCCGCGAGACAAAGGGACCAGGAGCGACCCAGTGCACGCAATTGCGCACACGGGCTCGTCGATCTCTGGAGTGGCGGTCGCGGTGAATCGGAGCGCATCAGTTCGATTCGCGCGCACGACGTCGCCTCGCCAAAGTTACGCCGAGGAACAATGGTCACGCTCTCACCACTTGCCAACGTCTCGCGCGAGGCATTCATGCTGCGGTCGAGTGCCAGCACGTAGTCGCGTCCGTCTGGTCCGGGCAGTTGCACTTCATCCAAATGCGCATAAGGCTGCGTCAGTTGCAGCGTTCCAAAAAAGCGCGCAAGCCACGGTTTCGCGACCGCCGCGCACGAAGGCGAGATGCCGTTTGTGTTGTTAGCGCCGGGCTGAGTGATCGCGGCCGTGACCGGTGTGACTAGGCCATCGCGCTCGAAGACGGCATACGAATATCGATTCGCGCCGAGCGTCTCACTCGGCGCGTTCTCGATTTGAATGGTGAGGATGCGTGTGTCGAATCCGCGGATCGCGCGCGGGTGAGGGCCGAACAAAAGTGGCAGCTCGCTCGTGGGCACTCCGTCGGGTCCAATCGTGTTGAACAGTGTCGTTGGCGTGTGCGCGTCGTCTTCGCCGACGAGGAGCGTGACCTGGCACTCGCCTAAGTCGTAGGAAAGGCTTAACCCGCATTTTTTTTCCGCACTGCGATCAGAAGGGTCGCCCAGTGAACGCGCGTCACTTCCGGGTTGCGCAGTCATTCGGTTCGCGGCGAAACAGACGGGAGGTCCAGGAGTCGCCGCAGTTGACGCAGGCGTTGTCGCGTTGGACGGTGCCCCTGAGCCATGGTCGCGGCGTTCTCCACCGCAGGCGGCGAGGGCGGCCGTCCCTAGCGCGAGCGAACCTGCGACGAGTGAAGCTGCGACGATTGAACGAGCCACGAGCGTGGGCGCGCGCAAGCGCATATTGCGCTCAGCCCTGACCAATCCATTTCGCCATGACGACCGTCACGTTGTCCGGGCCGCCGTGCTGGTTGGCGCGCTCGATCATTTTGCTGCACGCCGTGCGCAAGTCGGGCGTTGCGCTGGCGATTTCGAGGATTTCGGCGTCGCTGACCGGGCCGCTCAGCCCGTCGGAACACATGATGTACGTATCGCCGGGCTTGGGCGGGTCGAGCAAGATGTCGACCTTCACCGCATCGCGCATACCGAGGGCGCGCACGATGACGTTCTTGTGAGGGAAGTTGGCAATCTCTTCCTCGGTCAGATGCTTCATTTTGATGTAGTCGTTGAGAAGCGAGTGATCCTCGGTGAGTTGCTCAAGCTTGTTGTCGCGCAAGCGATAGACGCGCGAGTCGCCGACGTGTCCGATGAGCACGCCCTCGTCACAGACCAGGATCGCGACGACTGTCGTGCCCATGCCTTTGAGGCGAGGCTCTCGCTGCTGGTTCTCGAAGATGCGAAGGTTCGCGAGCTTAATGCCCGTGATGAGACGGTTTTCTTCGTAGCCGCGTGCCTTGTCCATTTTGTATGGCCAAGTGGATTCCGGATCTTTGCCCGTGGCCTGGAAGAACTCGCGAAGGGTGTCGATTGCGATTTGACTCGCGACTTCACCGGACGCATGTCCGCCCATACCGTCCGCAACGACATACAAGCGGTCCTCATCAAGGACGCAATACTTGTCTTCGTTGTGGTTGCGCTTCATCCCGACGTTTGTTTCGCCGGCAGCGATGACGCGTGCATTCCCAGGCACGAACCAGTTTCCTCCGCAATTCCGTGTGAGAAGCTATCAGCCTGTGCCGCTCAACTCAAGCGTTCCCGCGATGAAGCGGTTGACTCGGTTGAATGATCGGGTGCATCCGGAGCGTGGGTCAAGCCAGAACGGGCCGGCGGACGCTTGTTCATGCGCGTTTCCATGCCGTAACGGGCGATGCAGTACACCGCGCGGAAAGCGTCCTTGAGGCCGATCTTTTTGCCTTCGGCGTAGGTACGGCCCCGGTAGCTGACCGGAACTTCGAAGATGCGGACGCCCAGGGCGGCGATCTTAGCGGTCATCTCAGGCTCGATACCGAAGCGGTCTTCTACCAAATTCAGTTGTTGTAGGACCTCGAGACGGAAGACTTTGAAGCAAGTCTCCATATCGGTGAGGTTGAGGTCAGTCATCATGTTCGAGAGGCGCGTCAGCCAGACGTTGCCGACCGAGTGCCAGTAGTAGAGGACACGGTGCGGGCCGCCGAGAAAGCGGCTACCGAAGACAACATCGGCGTCGTCGTCGAGAAGCGGCTTAAGCAGAGTCGGGTATTCGCGCGGATCATATTCTTCATCCGCGTCCTGAATCACGACGAAGCGCCCGCGCGCCTCTTTAAAGCCGGTACGAAGGGCTGCTCCCTTGCCCTTGTTCACTTCGTGCAGGATCACGCGCACGCGCGGATCGCTCGGCAGCTCGTGGGTGAGCACGTCACGAGTTCCGTCGCTCGATCCGTCATCGACAACGATGAGCTCGAGTGAATCCACCGGCGCGGCAAGCACGCGGGCGATGATACGGGTGATGCTCGCACGCTCGTTAAACACGGGCATGACGACAGAAAGAGTGGGCCGGTTCTGCTTCGTATTCGCTTTCATGGGGACCTTTCGGCCAACCCTAGCACGCTTGCTTGGTTGTGCTCGAGAAGCTACGAGTGCCCCATGGCCGGTAGCGACGAATCGCTCATTGACGAGCTTTTAGACCTAAAAGGGCTCGTTCGCGCGCATCTGGAGTGGGAAGCAGACGCCGACGGGCCGGGGGTGCCGGTTGCCCAACCTCTAGTGAGATTGCACGCGCGGGTGACGCCGCTAGCGCCGTTGGAGGAAACGGAAGACCACGTCCTCGCCTTGCATCCTTCAATGCAGCCTCCGCCGCCGCCCAGCATCGAGCCAGCCTCGCCGCGCTTGGCAGCGGACGAGCGCCGCGTGCGTCTGTCGACGATCGCACAGGAGGTTTCGACCTGCGTTAAATGCGACCTCGCCAAGAGCCGCACGAACACCGTTTTCGCGCGGGGCAATCCAGATTCGGAGCTGCTCTTCGTCGGAGAAGGTCCGGGTTACAACGAGGATTTGCAGGGATCGCCCTTCGTCGGCCAGGCAGGGCAGCTGCTCGACAAGATGATCAGTGCGATGGGTTTCAACGTGGACGACGTCTACATCTGCAACGTTGTTAAATGCCGTCCGCCGGAGAATCGAAATCCTCTTCCGCCGGAAATGGACGCGTGCTTGCCCTACCTGACCGAACAACTTCGCGCTGTTTCTCCGCGTGTGATCGTGGCGCTCGGACGCGTCGCTGGCCAAGGCCTTGGCTGTTTCACTCCCGAGTCAAAAGGCTGGCGCGGCGTGTGGCGGACCTGGGACAGCATTCCTGTGATGCCGACGTACCATCCGGCGTTTCTGCTGCGTAGCCCGCAGTTCAAGCGCCAAGTCTGGGAAGACTTGCAGAAGGTAATGACTCGCCTCGGCAAAGGCTGATAGCTTCGCGCGAACCTTAGGAGGCGCGAATGATCAAGTTGAGCCAGTTGGCGTTAGTCGCGGCAGCGGTGGTCGGTTTCGTCGGATGCAGCAAGCCTGAGCCAATCAACGAGACTCATCAGGGCACGATCGAAGCGAGCGATCCGACCCTCGACGTCGATCACTCGCACTACGATGCCTACGATTTCACCGCGGCCGAAGGCGCGACTATTACGATTACGTGCACGAGCAGTGCGATGGACGCATACGCTCATCTCATTGATAAGGAGGGCAATCAGCTTGCCCACGACGACGACAGCGCAGGCGGCACGAACGCGCGCGTAACGTTTACGGCTCCTTACACCGGCGCCTACAAAGCTTACGCAAACACGGCAGGCGCGACCGAAACCGGCGCCTACACGCTCACCATCGTCACAACCGCTGGTCACTGAGCAGCTTTGGCCGCAGAGTTAGCCCGCTATGGGCAATGTGCGGCCTGACGATGACGTTCTTCCAAATCTGCCGCCGCTCGATGGCGACGCGGGTGACCTGCCCGCGTCGATCGACAGCACAGATACTGAACGCGACAGCGCAGACCCGGATGCTGGTGTTGGCGGCGACGGCGCAGACGAATCCGTGGGTTTGGATACGACGGCCGCCGAAGGTCTGCACGACGACGCAGAACTATTCGGCCTGAACGACGGTGAGGGCGAGAGCTGGCTTCGTGACGATGAACCCGCGATTGACGCCGGCCTCGACGAAGATGACCTCGAAGCGGACGGCGCGGAGGAAGGCTGGGCCGCATTCGCCGACACGCCCGACGACATTGACGAAGACGACAATGAAATCGAAGACGACGGGGCAAGCTCTTTCGTTGATCGCGGCGAAGAAGGCGTCGACGACGAACAGGCTGTGAGCGGTGAGGACGACGAAGCGGATTTGCCGCCCATGAATCTCAACGCCGAAACCGGTAACGAAGCAGCCGACGACTTGGACGTACGCGAAGCTGAGGAGCTCGAGACCACGGAGCTCTCGTTCGAGGACGAGCGAAGGTGGATGGGCGCATCGCTCGCGTCTGAATGGCCCAAAGACCGGATCGCTATCAGCTATCTAGGCGCGGAAGACGCGATGATGCCGGTGGTGCCCGGCCAAGAGATCACGTCGTTCGCAATCGACGCGCGAGATCCGAATCGCATCGCGGTTGGCACTCGCCTCGGAGGTGCGTTTGTTTCTTTCGACGCGGGCGCAAGCTTCGAGCACGCCAACAGTTGGTCGCGCAGCGAGGCGCCCAAGACGTCGGTTGCATTTCACGTCGCGATTGAGCAACGGATCGACGGCGCGCGGCTATGGGGCCGAACGGCGCGAGGCGCTCTGTACCGCAGCGATGATTTTGGCGGCAGCTGGCATGGGCCCGTCTTGCTGCAGCCGGTGATGGCGCTTGCAGTCGATCCACGTGGCGGCGTTGTGATCATGAGCACGCCATTGCGCGGGACGGCCCAACTGGGTCGTTACACCGACGCAGGGTGGGTCATGCGCAACGCGCCCGCGCCGCCCCGATTGCGCGACGACGGCTTTGTCGACGTCGCGGTGCACGGGGCCCACATCGCCATCGCGTATGACGGAGACCCGGCGGGCATCCACGTGTCGGACGACGGCGGCGAAACGTTCACTTCACTGAGGAGTCTCCCGTCGCCAACGTGCGTGGCACTTGCTGAAGAACACGACGGCGTCAGTCTATACGCCTCGCTCTTCTTCGCAGGCGCTGATCGAGGAGTGGTGATTCGGCGCGCAGCCGACGGGACCGAATTGCTCGTCTTCGATGTCGGAGCGGCAAGTGCGCGTTTCGAAGCGGACGCCGCCGAAGAAGGCGAGGGCAATCACCGCATTCATGCCCTTCGGGCCTCGGCCACGCCTGAGGCGACCACGCTACATATCTCCACCGGAGTGGGCATCTTTCGCGTCGTTCTCCGCTAACGCAACACGTTGAAAAAAGCGCACGCTCCTCGTACGCTCTGCGCCATGCCAGACGCAAAAGTTCGTATTTTGGTGGCCAAGCCGGGGCTCGACGGGCACGACCGCGGCGCGAAGGTCGTCGCACGGGCCCTGCGCGACGCGGGCTTCGAAGTGATCTACACGGGACTTCATCAAACCCCCGAAATGATCGCAGCTGCCGCGATTCAAGAAGACGTCGACGCGGTGGGACTCTCGATTATGTCGGGCGCGCACAACACCTTGTTTCCCGCAGTGCTCGAGGCTCTGCGCGCTCGCGGCGCGAGCGACATCCCAGTGTTCGGCGGCGGCATCATCCCCGACGAAGACGCGGAGAAACTTCGTGCTGCGGGGGTCGCGCATATCTTCACCCCGGGCACTCCACTCGCGGCGATCATCGACTGGGTGAACACCAACCTCAAAAAGAGCGCAGCGTAGAGGACCATATGGATTTCGAGCTCGACGAACTGCACCGCACGATCCGTGACACCGCACGTGATTTCACCAACCGCGAAGTCGCGCCCTATGCAACCAAGTGGGATAAGGAAGAGCGCTTCCCCGCAGAGATCATTCCCAAGCTCGGCGAGTTGGGCTTCCTTGGCATTCGTATCCCCGAAGAGTACGGCGGCTCAGGTCTCGACACGCTGGCCTACGCAACCATCGTTGAAGAAATCGCCCGCTGGGACGGCTCACTCGCGCTGACGGTCGCGTCGCACAACGGCCTCGGCTCGTCGCACATTCTGAGTTTCGGCAATGAGGCGCAGAAACAGAAGTATCTGCCGCGCCTGGCCACAGGCGAGATCCTCGGCGCGTGGGCACTGACCGAGCCCGGATCAGGCTCCGACGCGGCCGGCATGTCCACGCGCGCGGTCCGCAAGGGCGATAAGTGGATCGTCAACGGCACTAAGATGTTCATCACGCAGGGTTCTGTCGGCGGGGTGTGCGTGGTGCTTGCCGTGACATCGCCCGAGAAAAAGCAAAAGGGCATCACTGCCTTTGCCATCGAGATGGGGACGCCGGGTTTTCGCGCGAGCAAGCACCTCGAGAAGCTTGGCATGCGCTCGAGCGACACGGTGGAGTTGAGTCTGGAGGATGTTGAGCTGACCGATGATCACATCGTCGGCGAGCTTGACCGCGGTTTCATCGACACCCTGAAGATTCTGGATCGCGGTCGCATCAGCATCGGCGCGCTCGCGCTGGGGCTCGGCGAAGGAGCGCTCGCCGAGGGCGTGAAGTACGCCAAGGACCGCAAGGCATTCGGCAAACCGATTGCCGACTTTCAAGCGATTCAGTGGATGATCGCCGACAGCCGTACGGAGCTCGATGCTGCGCGCGTGTTGCTCTATCGCGCGGCGGAGCTCGCTGATCGCGGCGTGCGCTTTTCAACCGAGGCGGCGATGGCCAAACTCTACGCCTCGGAAGCTGCGACGCGCGCCTGCAATCGCTCGCTGCAAATTCACGGCGGCTACGGCTACACGCGCGAGTTCCCGGTGGAGCGTCATCTACGCGACGCCAAGCTGTGCGAAATCGGCGAGGGCACCAGCGAAGTGCAGCGCGTCGTTATTTCGCGTGCGCTTCTGAGCGCCTAGGCGCGTTTCCGACCGCGCACGTGTGGATCAGTCGTCAGTGCCGTCGGCCGCGACGTGGTCGTATTCGCCCGTGTCCGCGAGGACCGTCGCCGACTGAGAGAATCTCAAGCCGCACGCGCGCGACGCCCATCTCGATGCTCCCAAGGCGCTCCGCCGCGGCGTGCGACAGATCCAGCAGACGCCCAGCATCCCCGAACGGGCCGCGGTCGTTGACCCGGACGATGACCCAGCGCGCCGGATCGTCGAGGCGCACCACGCGCACGATGGTGTCAAACGGAAGCGTGCGACTCGCCGCCGTGAACGCATGAATATCGTAGACCTCGCCGTTCGCAGTGTGATTCCCGTGGAGCGAATCATGGTAGTAGCTCGCGCGCCCAGTTTGAGTTGAGAGCGCTCGCGCGTGCGCGTATTGGGCGTCGAGGGGATTGACTCCATCCGCTTGCGCTTCTTCTTCAACTACCTCGCTCGCATCCGAATCGTCGTGCCATTCGGCAGGCGGGACTTCATCTGTGTACGCCATGCGTTCTTCGCGCGTGGTTGTATCCTGCGGCGTGACAGTAGCGCCGCATGCCGCCAAAAATGCCGCGAACGGGACTACTGCACGTTCCATGCGGCAAGCCGGTTGGGATGGATCTGATTGAGCGCTGAGTGCTCGGGCTGCCCGTGGCCGGGAGCGATGAGCATCGCGCGATATGTGCTGTAGTTGAAACGGTCGGAATGTTCCTGCGTGTGACACTGAAGACAAATCGTCTCGGGTGCGTCCACCCGCGCGATGGACGCGCTGGCTGGATCCGCCGCGTGCGCGCTACCCGGTCCGTGGCACGTTTCGCATCCTACGTTGATCAGGCCTGCGTTGTGCGTGACGGTCGAGCCGCCGGGTTGATTGTATCCTGTGACGTGGCAGCCCACGCAGGAGAGGTTGAACTCTTTGTGGCGCGTTTGCAGCGTTGCGTAAGCGTTGCCGTGCGGCGTGCTCGCCCACCAACGGTGTTCCGCCTGATGGCATGTCGCGCATTCTGAGGAGCCCACATAGTACGGCTCACCGTCGCCAACCGGGCGAGCAGCTAGGTTGGCGAACGCGACTCGATTGTGATCATTGACGCGTGCGTCGTACTGGTCCACCAGGGTCGCGACCGCGGGATCTCCGGCAATCTCTGGTCCGAGCTCAATCACCCGCGCCGCAAACGAGTTGCCGGCTGCGGCGGGACGACGAGCGAGTTGTTCATAGCGCGCCTGCATCTCCGCAAGACGGCCGCGCTGCGCGGCAAGATCCGTCGGGCTAACATTCGAGTCGCGCTCCCACCCCGCGATGCGCTGGCGTAGGTCTGTCATAGAACGCGTGAGCGTTTCGCGCTCGGCGCGTCGCGTCCAAGCGCTCACGTCCGTGAATGTGCCGGGCCTGCGGCGAAACAAGTCCACCACGACGACGCGCTGTCCCTGACGACCGGCGTGTAGCAGCGTCGTGTGGCCGACTGCATTTGGCGCGACGACGGCTTCTTCGTTGAGTCCGCCTGTCACCAAGAAATCGATCCCATTGACGTCATTTGCAATGCGCCGCGAAGTGCGCCGCGATCCACGCACCAAGCCAACGATGATGTCCGCACCTTGGCGCCTCAGCTGATCAACCGACGTGCGCGCGGCCATCGTTGGGTCAAGGGCGCGCGTGACGCCGGCGGTCAGCGAGCCATCGGGCTGTTCCAACTCCGACACGCCGAAGATTCCAATTTTCAGATTCCCGAGCTGCTGAAGCACGGGTCCTGCGTGGAGCGGATCTCCTTCGATGGTGACGCCTGCGGCGAGCAGGGGGAACTGCGCGGCGTGCGCGAGCGTGGCAAACTGCGGCAAGCCCATCGATAGATCGGTCGTGCCGGGCGCCGCTGCTGCTAAGCGCAAGCGGTTGAGGATCCCTACTAGAGCTTCGGCCTTCCAAATCTCTTGGACGTTTGCGTCGCCACCGGTCAAGCCTCCGTGGCGCGTTCCCATAAAGAGCATATCGCCAGCCGCGAGCATGGCCGTTGGAACGCCATCTCGCCGCACGCTCGCGAGCGTAGCGGCCATCTTGTCGATGCCGCCGAGTGGGCGGGTTTGGCATCCGCACGGTTCGAGATAGCCCAAAAGGTCGGTGGCGATCACCAAACGCGCGGTTGGGCGGGGCAATCCTTCGTCCGTGATCTCGGTCGGCGTGGTTGGCCGGCCGCCACTGCACGAGCCGCCAAAAAGGCCGAATAGTGCAATCGCCAGCAGAAAAGCCGGTCCAAAAAGGTGCGCACGCCGGGAAAACGGCGACTTCGAGCGCGAGGAGGTCGAGGCCATCCACAGCGTTCTAGCAACCATGAGGCTTTCGGCAAAGGTGGCGTGCTTGACGCGCTCGCCCACCGCAGCTAGCTTCCGCGTCCCCATTGCAATCGGGTGGGGCAATTTTTACGGACAAGAAGAAGAGGCTTTTCGATGGTCAAGGTTCGGCTGGCGCGTTTCGGCACCAAGAAGCATCCCTACTACCACGTGGTCGTGACCGATCGGGAGAATCCCCGCGACGGCAAGTTCATCGAGCAGATCGGTACTTACGATCCGTCGAAGCCCTGGACCGACGCGAAGATTGACGACATGCGTCTTGCGCATTGGGTCAGCAATGGCGCTCTTGTCTCGCCGACTCTTGATCGCGTTCTTCGCGCTCGCAAAGTGGCAGCCGCCGCCGTTGCGAAGTGAACGCTAGTTTCTAAAAGGAGCTACGCGTGGACCAGATGAAAGAGCTCGTCGCGTATATCGCGCGCTCGTTGGTGGATGAGCCGGACGCGGTGACTGTTGAAGTCGTCGACGAAGACTCATCCGTCGTATTCGAGCTTACGGTTGCGCAAGGTGATTTGGGCAAAGTGATTGGCAAAGAAGGCCGCACCGCGCGCGCCATCCGCACTCTGCTCTCTGCATCGTCGGCGAAGTTGCGTAAGCGCGCGATCCTCGAAATCCTCGAGTAGTACTTGGCTCCTGCTCGTGCCTGTCGATAAAGACGCGCTAGTTGCCCTGGGCGTGATCGCACGTCCGCACGGCATCCGCGGCGAGGTGCGCGTGCATCTCTTCAACCCCGATTCGTCGCTGCTGCTCGACTCCGATCAAGTCTTCCTACGCACTAAAGAGCGCACTTGGGCGGTGGACGTTAAGCGTGCGCGCATGGACAAGGCGGATGCGGTGCTCATGCAACTGGAACACACCGACACGCGCAATGACGCAGAGACGCTTCGCGGCACGGAGGTATGCGTTCCGCGTGCGGCACTTCCGAAAGTGGACGCCGGCGAGTTCTATCACGTCGACGCGATTGGCCTGTCCGTGGTGAACGAGCAAGGGAAAGTGCTTGGGCGCGTCGAGCAAGTTGTTCGTTACCCAGCCGCCGATTGCTTCCTGGTCAGCAGCGATGACGGCCTGCGCGAGGTGCCGAACGTCGATGCATACATCGCTCACGTTGATATCGATGGCGGACGCCTGGTCGTTCACGACATCGCAGATCTCGACGTGCACAAACCGCGCAAACCGAAGAGCTGAAATGCACTTCTACGTTGTCACGATATTTCCTCCGATGTTCGACGCGCTCTTGTCCGTTGGCCTCGTCGGGCAGGCCGCGCGCAAGGGTACGATTCGCGTGATCCCGGTGTCGCCGCGCGACTTCGCAGTGGACAAGCATGGAAGCGTCGACGACGCACCGTACGGAGGCGGTCACGGCATGGTGATGCGCCCTGGGCCGATTACCGATGCGCTGGATTGGATCGACGCCTGTGAGGAGAAGCCACCGCACCGCGTGCTGCTCACGCCGCAGGGCGCGCCCTTCAATCAAACGACCGCGCGAAGGCTAGCCCAACACCACGCGGTTTCACTTGTGTGCGGCCGTTACGAGGGGTTCGATGAGCGGATTCGCTCGTGTGTAGACGAAGAGATCTCAATCGGCGACTACGTGATGACGGGTGGCGAAGTTGCGGCGATGGCGGTCATCGAAGCAAGCTCGCGCCTGCTTCCGGGGGTTCTTGGCAGCATCGAATCAACGTACGATGAGTCCCACGCCGATGGTTCGTTGGAATATCCGCAGTACACAAGGCCGCCGGAGTTTCGGGGGATGAAAGTTCCAGACGTACTCTTGTCAGGTGACCACAAGAAGATTTCTATTTGGCGCAAAGATCAGTCGGCGCAGCGTACGGCTGAGCGCAGGCCCGACCTCTTCGCGCGGCTGAATGCGAGAGCAACGAAGCGAGGCGCGTGATGGCATCGGTTTACTCAGCGTTGATCCATTATCCGGTGCGTGATCGCGAAGGCACCATCGTTACGAGCGCAGTCACCAACGTCGACGTGCATGATCTCGCGCGATCCTCCCGCACGTACGGCCTCGCGGGTTACTACGTAGTTACGCCGATAGCAGCGCAGCGGGTGCTTGTAGGGCGCATTCTTGACCATTGGCGCAACGGCGCGGGCGCGCGACGTACGCCGGAACGTGGAGTTGCGCTCTCGATTTGCGAAGCCGTCGCGTCGATCGATGCTGCGTGCGCTGCTATCACCGAGCGCGAAGGCAAAGAGCCCCGACTGATCGCAACCAGCGCACGAAGCGAGGGGCGCCCCATTGTCACTTACGAGCAGGAGCGGGCGACGCTTGCAACGACGGACCTGCCGACGTTGATCGTTTTCGGCACCGGCCACGGCTTGCATGAGAGCGTCATCAAACGTGCAAGCGTTGTTCTCGCCCCCATACGCCCCACCGGCTACAACCATCTCTCCGTACGCGCTGCGACGGCAATCACGCTCGACCGTCTATTTGGCGATGGACCGAGCGACTAGTCCATCTCGACCGAAAACTCAAAGGCGTCGGTAGCGATATTTGCCACGGACGCTTGTAGAATAAGCGGCGCATTCGCGAGCCAACCACCGACGTTCTGCAGGTGCAGAGTGGTTTTGATGTGAGGCTCGTCGCGTCGCACAACGACACGTGTCGTTAGTCGCGCCTCTGCGCCCGAAACTTCGCCGCGCAAGTCAACGTTCGCCCGCCGCGATGATCCGCCGTCGTACTGGATCTGGCCACCGGATGTGCGAATCGTAAAAGGAATCGGCGTCTGGATATCGATGTTCGCACGCAAGCGAGTCATGTCGAAGCGAGCGGGCGCCCCAGGATTGGGCACCCACATATGCATATTCGTTCGAATGTTGTGCATAGTGACATCGGGCACACCCTCCATGCGTACGAGCAGATCGACTCCTGCAATGTCGAGGTTTTGGAAATCGATCGGCGATTCTCCTTCTTCCTGTTGGCCTCCCGCCGTCTTCCCACGGAACGCGGTGTCAAGAGCAAGCTTGCCCTGTCTATCGTTGCGAACGAACACGCGACCGCCGCGAATCTTTGCGTACGGAACAATGAAGTGAGCGCGAAGCATCTGAAACCACTGAAGGTCCATTTGCAGATCGTCGGCGTGAATGACTTCTTGTCCGTCAGCCGCGCGAAACACGACCTCGGTCGCATGCACGTTGTCCCACTCTACGTTGACCACGCGACCAACCGTCATCGAGCCGCGGATTTGAGTTCCGATGACCTTCTCGAAGAGGCGGGCAAACTTCGCGCGCCCAGCATCGGTCTTCGTGAGCCACAAGATGCCGCTCGTCGCCACAAGAACGATAACGCCGAGTACGGAAGCGATCCCGATGAGCCAGTTGCGAAGTCGATGGGTTTTCTTCGCTCCGGTCACGCGGTCCTTGGCGCTTGTGGCTGCGTTACTAAGGCGAGAGAAGAAAGGAAGTCGGATGCGCATGGTTACCCATATTCACGAGTCATGCCTTAAACGCGAGACATCTTTGGCGAGGTTTTGCAACGCCAGGTCCATCGCTCTTGTAGCAGTTGCGCCACACCGTGACGTAACTCCGCACGGCACTGGTAGGGTCAACGTATGCGCTTCAAGGCCGCACGCACCGACTCGACGTGACTCTGGGCGCTAAGCTCGTGACGGAACGCTTCCACAACGATCCCGTTGCCATCCAAGACGAACGTTGCGCGGCGCCCGCCAATCCCAAGCGGCCAGGTCGCGCCAAAAAGCCCTGCGACTCTGCGACCTGTGTCCGCAAGCAGCGAGTAGGGCAGCGCGTAGGTGGCCTTGAACCGCCGATGGGTTGCCACGTCGTCAGCGCTCACGCCGAAGACCTGCACGTCGGTGAGATCGGCGTATGCATCCCGGAAGCCGCAAACCTCCTGGGTGCAAATCGTCGTGAAATCCTTGGGGTAGAAGAAGAAAACCGACGGCCCCCCAGCTAAAACGTCGCCAAGGCGCACGGTTTCGCCGTCCTGGTTCTCTAGCTGAAAATCCGGCACTTTGTCGCCGACCTGGAGCATCGGTCACTTCTAGGCCCCGGACGTTGACGGGGCAAGGGGTGCGTGGTAGCTAAGCGACCCTTTTACAAGGACTTTTGGAGACCGCCATGGGCAGCACAGTACCCCAAATCGCAGCCATCGAACTCGCTCAGCAGAAAACCCTTCCGGCGTTCCGCGTTGGCGACACGATC
The DNA here is from genome assembly GCA_016712745.1 of Sandaracinaceae bacterium. Classification (GTDB taxonomy): domain Bacteria; phylum Myxococcota_A; class Polyangia; order Polyangiales; family JADJQN01; genus JADJQN01. The sequence continues at coordinate 613,701 of JADJQN010000001.1, read as the reverse complement.
AAGGTTCACTATCGCATTCGCGAGGGTGAAAAAGAGCGTATTCAGATCTTCCAGGGCACCGTGATTCGCAAGTCGAACGGCGGCGTGGGCTCGACCTTCTGCGTTCGCAAGATGTCCTTCGGCGTTGGCGTCGAGCGTATCTTCCCGACTCACTCGCCTCGCATCGAGACGATTGAAGTAACGGCCAGCGGACGCGTCCGTCGCGCGAAGCTCTATTACCTTCGCGAGCTCGAAGGCAAGAAGGCACGCCTTCGCGAACGCGTCACGACAAACACGACAACAGCAGCAGCAGCCGAGCCCAGCCAAGCCTGAGTCCCGCGCCTCGCTCGTTCCAACCGACCCGCCGAGTCTCTCGCGCGGGTCGAGTTTTTTAACGGCCGAACCAACGGCGCTGGCGCCCCGTGTCCGCGTGAACAAAATTGTTTTCCGTATAGATGCCAATGCCACCGACGTGGACCTTTGCCACTTCGGCGGCCAGCACGCGCGCATTGACGCCCGGGATGCGAAAGTCCAGCGCTTGGCCGTGCGTGTGTTGGCTATCGCTCGCGACCTGGTGTCCCTTCTTGCGCAGCATCTCGTTCAACTTGTCTGATCGGTAACCGCTAATCACATCGATACGACTTGCGTGAAAGTGGTCGGCCATCGAACTAGCCAACGGCACCAACGCCTCCGCCATCTCATGCTCCCCGCTGGTCACGCGGCAGCGCAGGAAGTGCGCAACGCGCTCGGCGTCTACTGGCAGCCGCGTATCGAGTGGCATGAGCTCCAGCGTGTGCGTATGAAAGAACGTAACCGCGAATTGCTCCGTCGATGGTTCAGTAGCAGCGTTCGCCGTGCGCGCCTTGCGCGATGCGTCGGCTTCGCCTACCGCAATCACGCGGATCGGGCTCGCCCGGTCCTCGCGCCGTATCTCGCGAGCAGCGGATACATGCGTGCGCGTCATCACCATCAATGCGATGAGCGGAAGAGCGAGCGGAACTGCAAGTGACCAACGCACCCCTTCATTGAGCCAGACTTCGCGCCAAGGTCAAATCGTTGACAAGCGAGCTACTAAGGCGGGGCAGGACGCGAGCCGTAGAACTGCGCGAACGAGCGCTGCGCATCCGGCTCCCCGTGATGCAGGCCCACGCGCGGGCTACCTGGAACGGCGTCGAGCCATGCGGTGAGCTCGTCGCGGTCAGCATGGGCGCTTAGGCCGGGCAGCGTTTCGATGTGCGCCCGCATGGCTACCTCTTGCCCGCCGACCCGAACGTGAGCCTGATGCTTGCCGGCCGCGGCTTGGATCGCACGGCCGGTCGTCCCTGGCGCCTGAAAGCCCACAAACAGCACGCACGTCGATTCAACGGGCAAGAGCTCCTGCAGATGGCCCACGATGCGCCCGCCCGTGCACATGCCATTGCCGGCGATGACCAACATGGGGCCTGCGTGATCACGCAGGCGCAATGAATCGCTGGACTTGTTCACTGCGTAAAGGTCATCGAACTGCAGCGGGTCGTCGCCACGCGAAATACGGTCGGTCGCTTCGCGGTCAAAAAGGCTACGGAACCCGTCGTACGTTTCGGTGACGGCGAGCCCCATGGGCGTGTCGATTGCGACCGGGAGGTGTTGAACGCGGCCGGATTCGACCAGCGCGTTGAGGTGATAGAGCAGGGTCTGCGTCCGCCCTATCGCAAACGCGGGTACTAGGATGTGACCTCGCAGTTGCATCGCGCGCTGAAGCACGCGTTCAAGCTCGCGCTGTACGTCGTCGTGGGACTGGGCGTGGCACTCATCGCCATACGTTGATTCCATGAGCACGAAATCGACGTTCGAGTTGCGTGACCACGCTTGGAAATACGTGCGCAGCAGGGGTGAGTCCGGGCGGCCAAGATCACCGGAGAAGATCATGCGCTTGTCCTTGGCCACGAGCTCAATGCTCGCGCTGCCGAGAATATGCCCAGCTTCGCGATATGCGAACCGCGCAGCGACATTCGGAATGTGATCGGCCAGTGCGTCATAGGCCACCGGCACCGCAAGCCGGTCGAACTCCTGCATTAAACGTTCGGCGTCGCGCCGCGGTACACGCTGCAGCCGCAACCCGTCCGCTAATACGATTTGCGCTATAGCCAAGGTCGCGCGCGTCCCCAGAATTGGCCCCACGTAACCGCGCTCGATCAGCGTTGGAAGGCTTCCAACGTGGTCGTTGTGCCCGTGGGTGAAGAGGATCGCGTCGACTTTATGCGCGTCATCGGGCACACGAAAGCGACTTGCCTCAAGGCCCTGCCCAAGCCCGCAATCAATCAAGAGTGCCTTGCCGTCAAACTCGACGCGCGTCATCGATCCCGTCACCGAATGAGACGCACCGTGCAAAGTGATGTCTACATCACCCACACGGTGCTGGCTGGTCGTCGGAAAAAGTTCGCGCATGGCAAAAGGGTAGAGGGAAACTACTCGCTCAACAAACGCTCGGCGAAGGGCACGGCATGTTCGACGCTCACCTCGATCCCTATGTGTTCCAGTCCGTCTCGGAGCAAATGACTTGGCGTAACCGCGTGCAGAAGGGACGTCGTCGGAGAGCTGACCCCGAACGTCGCCGTGTCCACGACCACGCGGGTCGCCGCTGCAACCTCAGTGACTGTGGCACGCCTGCTTGCCTCTGCTGCATTCTCACGCGCGTTCGCATGAATGCCGACGGCTACGGCTAGGTCCCGCGCATGATGCCGCTGTTCTTGGATCTGCCCGCGCGTGAGTGTGAACGCGCGACCGGTGTTAAGGAAGTATCCGATCGCTGGACCGCCCAGCGCGATGGTGGACAGTGACATGGTTAGGTCCCAGATTCTTTCTCCCCACTGCGATAGCTGTCGATTGCTATTCGACTCTGTGAGGTCGTCGGCGATATACGATCCCAGCGCCGACGCATCATGGTGCGCGCGCAGCGCATCGGCATGCGGAACTCCGTGCTCACGGGCGACGGCGCTTACGAGACCGGGAAACGTGACGAAGAGATCTCCGTCTTCATCGCTGATATATCTGTTTCGATTTACGTCAGTTTCCAGCTCCCGGACAGCCTCGTGCGCGGAACGAAAGCTATGTGCGAGTAGACTGCGCACCTCTTGCTCCGAGGCGTGCGCGTTGCGATTTGCTAGGCGACTAACCTCAGTTGCGTCCCCACTGATCTCGGACGCCATCGCCACCAACTCCAACGCAGCGGGAACGCCGGATCGGAAGTCGCGAACCACCGAACTCAATGCTGGTTCCTGGCTGAGCTGCGCGAGTTGCTGTGACATTTCACGCAAGCGTGCCGACGCTTCTTGCTGAATCTCTGTACGAACTGCTCGCTGCGCTATGCCACGAACCGCTTCTTCCATTCGGTCAGCATTATCTCCGAAGACCGAACGTAGAGCGTCAACAACGTCCTCGGGTCGTACACATGCCAGTACGTCCAGCGTGTGGTGCATGTCGCGTGAAAAGACGTCCGACATGACGCTCGCTTGCGAATGAAAATCGCTTGTCCCACGAAGACGCTGTGCAATTTCGGGAAAGTGCAGCTCGTCAGCGAGCGCTTCGGCGCTGCCACAGGCTGCCGCGCTGACTGTATTCGTACCTGCAATGCCGCGAATATTGGGGTCGGTCATTTCACGCTCCTTAGGACTGTGCGCACTTATCGCAGGCGCCCAAAAGGTGTTGCGTGAGACCCGAACGAAAGCTTGCCGCGCGGCTAACGGGTCGTAAACCGAGCTTCATGGAAGTCGTCGGTGCCGGGCGTGTGAGCCCATAGCTTTTTGTCCACGACTTTGCCTCCCACCACGCTGATCACCAGAAAGGAGCATGGCCACATCAGCGTGCCCGCTGACGCGAACGTCGCGCTGTCTTCCCCGGAGAAGTGTGCGCCCGCGTCGCAGTGGGAGTGATAGATGACTTTGATCGGACGTCCCGCCTTCGCGCCCGCTTCGAAGGCACGTGCGGCGCGCAGTTCGTTGATCTTGAAATACGTCTTCGCGGTACGCGGAAAGTGCTCGGGATCAAGCGCGTGATATTTGTCCGCCTCGTTTACTTCGTTCACGCATTCATTCACGGAAGGCGTCTCGCTCGCGGGGCCGATCAAAAAGCCACATGCCTCGTTCGGATAACAACGGACTGCCTCGGCTTCGGCTTCTTCCAACGTCTGGGCCTCTATGATTAGGTCGCCGCGGATCCATGCGTTTTGCGTGTCACCACTCATAGTGTTTCTCCCAGCGCATTGGTGTGAAGTATCGGTCGCCGCGGTCGCAGGCAATGGTTACGACGCAGCCCTCACCGATACGCTCTGCAACGCGAATGGCGGCAGCGACGTTCGCGCCGCTCGAATGTCCAACATGCAATCCTTCTTCGAGCGACAAGCGCTCGCTCATGTCCCATCCATCTTCGGTTTCAACGGCCATGATCTCATCCGGCACGTTCGCATCGTAAATCGGCGGGACGAGAGACGAGGCCATGTGCTTCATGCCTTCGAGGCCGTGCAACGCGCCAGCCGGCTCAACCGCAATGCACGTGATCTTGCGTGTGTGTTCCCGCAAGCGCCTGGTGACGCCCATCATCGTGCCGCTCGTGCCGAGACCTGTGACGAAGTGGGTCAGTTCATGGCCAACTTGCTGCAGAATTTCACGTCCAGTGCCGAGGTAGTGGGCCTTGGGGTTTGAGGGGTTCGCGTACTGGTCAGGATAGAAGTACTTGTCTGGATGAGCCTCGACAACCTCGCGCACTTTACGAATCGCTCCGTCCGAGCCCTCCATCGGGTCGCTGAAAATCAACTCCGTTCCAAAAGCCCGAGTGACGTTTTTGCGCGCTTGCGAAACATTCTCCGGAATCACCAACGCAACGCGATAGCCCAGCGCGGCGCCAAAGATCGAATACGCGACTCCGGTATTGCCGCTCGTAGAATCGATGAGGATCTTATCCTTCGTGAGCCGTCCGTCCGCGATGGCGTCGTTCATCATTTGTAGCGCCGCGCGGTCTTTCACGGAACCACCCGGATTCATGTACTCGAGCTTTAGATAGATCTTCACCTTCGGGCAGTGCTTCGCAACATTCCGCAATCGCACCATCGGCGTGCTTCCGACGGCTTCTACGATGGACGTGAGGCGAGGGCGTATCATCGCTCGCGCCCCGTCCCATCCAGTGGCGGCGCAGAAGTGAAACGCGCGCCGACGCCCAGTACCGTCTTGATCGCCTCGACCGCGGCGAGCGAACCGGCAAGGGCCTCGGCGCTCGCATGCAGGAGTGGCTCCGTGGTGAGCTCCGCTACTGCAATGACCGCCACTTCGCTGTGGGCTTCTGCATCGACACGAACGCCGGCCCGGGCCAAGTATTCGCTGGTAGTCAGCGAGGGGCGAGACAGGGCCACTGAACTCTCCATCAAGCGCGCCTGTCCTAGCTCGCCGATTTCAACGAGCAGGATATGCCGCGCGTAGCGCGCGCGAGTCTCGTCCGACAGCACCATGCGCGATCAGCTACCTCCGGCGATTGCCGGCACGATACTTAGCGATTCGCCTTCTTTGAGAATCGTGTCGAGATTCTGCAAGAAGCGAATGTCTTCGTCGTTCGCGTAGATATTCACGAAGCGGCGGACGCCCTTTTCGTCACAGAGCCGGTCGCGCAATCCAGGGAAATTCTTCTCGAGGTTGTCGATAATCGCACGCACGCTTCCGGCGTCGACGGCAACTTCGTCTTTGCCTTGAGTAAGGGTACGAAGGGGAGTGGGGATACGTACGGTGACCGGCATGGCTTCTCCTTGTGTGAGCGAATAGATCAGGCAGCGCAAACGGCGGCTGCATAGCGAGCGACTGAGAGATCACGTATCTCGCCGTTGCACAGAGGGCAGCCGGCGCGCCGGTGCACCTGCGAACGCCGGAGCGAACCGCGCAGAGCGTCGTAGCTCCAAATCTCGCCGGCGGCAGTCGTGTCACCGCCCAGCATTCTAACTGCGAGCAGCGCTTGGATTGAGCCCATCACGCCCACGACAGGGCCCACAACGCCTGCGACTGAGCACGTTTCTTGGACGCCGCTTGTGCGCGACGGCAGGTCCTCAAAGACGCATCGCAGGCACGCGCTCTTTGCTGGCGTATTTGCGAAGGCCCAACCGTTCCAACGAATCACCCCGGCCTGCACCACAGGGACGCGCGCCAGCGCACACGCGTCGGCAACCAAGAACTTCGTCGCCATGTTGTCGGCGCCTTCAATCACCATGTCTATGTCGTGCAGTTCGTCCGCTGCGGTCTCCGGCACAAGGCGGCGAGAGAACGCGCGCACCACGGTGCCGAGGCCCAGCGACTCGACTTCGACTTGGAGGCGCGCGGCTGCGCGGGTCGCCTTATCGAGACCGACGTCCGCATCGCTGAAAAGAAGTTGGCGATGCAAGTTCGAGATGTCGACGAGGTCGTCGTCGAGCAAAGTGATGGACGCGACGCCGGTGCGCGCGATCGCAAGTGCGGCCGGCGAGCTTAGACCTCCAGCTCCAACAAAGAGAACGCGAGCGCGTCGAATGGCTTCGGCGTCGAGCTTCATTTGAAATACTCGTCGAGGCTGAAGTATCGCTCACCTGTATCACATAGAATGGTGAGCACATTCTTGCCTCTGCCTAGCTCGCGCGCGACGTCCAGCGCGACCGCAACGTTCGCGCCTGAGCTAATACCGACGAGCAGGCCTTCTTCTTGAGCGAGACGCGTCTTGATCTCATAGGCGTCTTGATCAGCAACGGTGCGAATCTCATCGATTGGCGCGCGATCGAAGTTTTCGGGCACGAAACCCGCGCCAATTCCCTGTATCTTGCTGGGTCCCGCTGGGCCGCCGCTCAGCACGGCGCTCTGCTGCGGCTCAACTGCGATGACTCGTATGCCTGGCATCGTGCGTTTGAGCGCGCGACCAACACCGCTGACCGTGCCACCAGTGCCCACCGACGCAACGAACGCGTCTAGCGACAGATCAGAAAACGCCTCAGCGATTTCGCGCGAGGTTGTCTCTTCATGCGTGCGCGGGTTGGCGGGATTACTGAACTGCATCGGGATCCACGCGTTGCGCTCGCGCTGAATCCGATGCGCGGCTTCGATAGCCCCCTCCATGACGCGCTCGGCGGAGGTCAGCACAATCTCGGCGCCGTACGCCTTCAACAGAGCGCGACGCTCCAGTGACATACTTTCGGGCATCGTGAGCACAAGCTTGTAGCCTTTGACTGCGCACGCAATCGCAAGTCCGATACCGGTGTTGCCGCTAGTGGCTTCGACAATCGTCGCGCCTGGCGAAAGCAAGCCATCACGCTCAGCCTGCTCGATCATCGCGACGCAGATTCGATCCTTGACGGAGCCGCCCGGATTGAGATGCTCCGCCTTTACCCAAACCGCCGCTGACTGGGCGGCCACCATACGCCCGAGCTTCACCACGCTTGTGTCGCCGACGAGCTCAAGCACGTTGTCGACGACGCGGGGGATAGCTTGCGAAGTTGCGGTGCTCATATCGTGTAGACGTAGCGCCCCTTGGGCCCCCGTTGCACGCCGAGCGTTTCGCCGCGGACGCAAAGGTCGGCAAAGCTAACACCGTCGAAGCAGGCTGACAGTTGCAGCGACAGCTCGCCCAGCGCTTCTTCGGTCACGCGTAGGCTCGTCGCATCGCCGCTCGCAAGAATGGTTTTGTCCTTTGAGCCTAAATCTATCGGACCCTCGAGCGCCCGAATCACGTCGCCCATTCGGATCTGATCCGGGGGTTTGGCCAGTTGATAGCCTCCGCGAGGACCGCGCTTCGACGAAACGAGGCCGGCGCGCTTTAGATCTTGAAAGATCTGCTCAAGAAATCTCGCTGGAATATCCTGGCGTTCCGCGATGTCGCGAACCTGCGTGGCGCGGCCGTCGCTGTGAAACGCGATGTCGAAAACGGCCCTCACGCCGTACCGGCCTTTGCTCGATAGTTTCATACTTGAGTTCCTGGCTTGCCTCAGAACCCTGTATTGCGACATCGGTAAAGTCAAGAATCGCCCGAGCCGCGCTTGTTGTGAGGCATTCCATTGTGCGCCACCGGCGCGCGGCAGTATCGTTGTCCTTTCGCGAGGTCTCTTGAAGGTCTGCAACGTCTGCCGAGCTCGCTTTAGAGGAAATCCCCGGACTTGTCCGCTGGACGGGACCGTCCTTGTGGAGCTCGGAGATCCTCTGCTCGGGCGCACCATCGCGGGCCGCTACGCCATTCTCGAGAAGATAGGCTCGGGGGGGATGGGAACGGTCTACCGGGCGCAGCTCGAGGCGGTGGGGCGCGAGGTTGCTATCAAGTTTCTGTCGCCCGAACTCGCCATCGACCCGACGAATCGCACGCGCTTCCTTCGGGAGGCGAAGGCTGCGAATCGAATCCAGCACGAACACATCATCGCGATCAACGACTTCGGTGAGACCGAAGACGGGCTCGTTTTTCTTGCGATGGAGCTGCTAGTCGGCAAAACGCTGGCTAGTGCCATTGGAACGTCGAGCATGTCCATTCGCCGCGCCATTGCGATCACATTGCAAGTCGCCTCTGCACTTGCGCGCGCGCACGAGCTCGATGTCGTGCATCGCGATATCAAGCCAGAGAATATTTATTTGATCACCCGCCCCGACCGGCAGGACTTCGTGAAGCTTCTCGACTTCGGTTTGGCGCAGATGAAAGGCGAAATGAAGTTGACCGCGACGGGCACGGTATTTGGGACCCCCGAGTATCTGTCGCCAGAGCAAGCGCGAGGGCTTGCCCACACGCCGCAGGTCGACCTGTATGCCCTCGGCTGCGTGCTCTTCGAAATGGTCACAGGGCGTTTGCCGTTCACCGGCGATACGTCCGAGTTAATCATGAAGCACATTCGCGTCGCGCCGCCCATTCCTTCGTCGATCCGCGACGAGATTCCGATCGAGCTTGATCGCTTGATTTTGAAGCTGCTCGAGAAAAACCCCGATGATCGCCACAAGGATGCGCACCATTTGATTGAAGACCTGCGACGCGTCTCCGAGCAGGCGACGCGTGAGATCCCCGCCGCGGTGAGCGTACCTCCTTGGTCGATGCCGCCGCTTCAACCAGCAATTGGCAAAGCCCTACTGAGTCCCGCGTCGCCTTCGCACCGCACCTTCTCCAATGACGACGGTTGGTGGGGCGAGCGAGTGAGCCTTTTCCGCGAGTTGCTCGCGCGCGCCCATCCCGACGGGAACGCACCCCCAGCGATCAGCGCGGCTATCCAGTCACTGTCAGAGGAGGCGATGCGCATGCGTGACGCGCGCGTCGAGATGGAGATGTGCGGCGCGTCGGCTGCAACAACCGAGGAAAAAATGCGCGAGGCGCGCCTGCGCATCGGGCGTGCGCTCGACGAGCTTGCGCGCGATGAATCGCGCGTGTCCCGAGAGATCAGTGAAGTCGAAGTGCGCCTCGATGACGCGATGGCACAGCTGCAAGCCCTGGCTGCGCCGGTGCAGAAAAAGTGGGAACGCATGCGTGAGTATGTCCAGGTTTCACGGGAGCTCGTCGACGCATTGCGTGACATGGGACCGGTGGCCGCAGCGTGGGTCGAGCTCGAGCGCGCCGAGGCCGTTTTGAAGCGCGATGCGGATGAGCGACGTCGTGAGCTTGAGGATTTGCGATTTCAGGTTGCGCAGCTAAAGGGTCGCCTCGGCACATTGAACGCTGAAGCGGAGCTGGAGCTTGGCGACCTGCGCGAGCGCGGCTCGCGGTCCGATGCGTTCATTCGGCAAAGTATCGAGAATCTCGTCTCAACGGCGGGTCCGGTCGTGCAGTATTTCATGGGCTTCCCAGCGCTGAAAGCGATGGTGCTCGGGGATAGCACCGGCCCCAACGCTCCAACCCAACCGCGACTGAACTAGACTTCTGTGACCACGCCGCACAGCTACACGTTCGTATCGCTCGCAGCGCTGCTCGTGGCGTGCAGCAGCTCGGCGGCAAAAGAACGCAGCGAGGAAGAGCGGGCGCAGTCGGCGCCTCCGCCATTCTCGTCGCAGCATCTTGATGACGAGCTCGCGCGCGCCGCCGAGGCAATGCGCACGCGCGGATTTAGCGATGATGGGACTGCTGTACGAGGCTTCGTCGTTGAGCACGCGGCACATGTCACTGAAGCGCCATTGCGTACCTCTGCCTGTTACGTGGTAGTCGCCACGAGCTCTTCGGCGTTGCGAGCTCTTAGCCTAGAGATCTTCGACAGCGAAGGGCTTGCGGTCGCAAACTCCGAGGCAATTTCACCACGCGTGGCGCTGCGCTATTGCCCCGCCCAGTCGGGCACATACTACGTGAGCGCGCGGGCTGCGACCGGAAGCGGTTTGTTCGCACTCCGGCGTTTCCGCGGCCCTACCGGCATCGCGGTTCGGCTCGACGATTTGTTCGGCGCCCCCGTGGCCGCACCGTCAGAGCGGTCCGCGCCGTGATCCCTCGTTGGTTAGCGCTGGCGTTAATCACCCTGGGTGCGTGCCAAAATACGCCGCCGCGCCCGTCGCGCGTCGAGCACGCGGTTCTACCGAATAACCCAGGGCCGCTGGACGCGCTTGCGCGACGTTTCGCGCGCCTGCGCGAGGTAATGCGCGAGCGCGGCGCGCGAGAGGTGCGTGGCCCGGCACGGTATTTTGCGCTCGAGAGTGAGGGTGTGAGTGTTGCGGTGAATCTGCCGGTCGACAAGTGCACGACCTTCGTCGCGCTAGGCGGGGGAGCAGCTCAGGACGTGGTCGCGACTGTCTACGACCGAGACGGCGAGGAGGTTGTGCGCGACGATATCGCCAACGAAGGCGCGCTCGTTCATGTCTGTCCAACTGAAGCGCGCCACCACACACAACTCGCAACGTTCTATCTCGCGCTCGAGTCCCCGGCCGGTGGCGGCGCGATCCTCGTTGCGCAGTTCGAGTCGCCACGCGATGCGCAGCTTCATTTCGACAACCTGTTCGCAGGTGTACTTGTACCCGAGGTTCCCCTACGCGAAGTGGAGGTGCTTCTGGCACGAAGTCGCAGCGCGCTCCGTGCGCGCGGCTTTTCCCCCGTGGCGCCCGCAACCTACGACGCAGTGTCCGAGGGGGGAGTGGTGCGTCGTAGCCTCGTCATGCGCGAGGGGCGCTGCTACGCAATCGTCGCTCGCGCAAGCGAAGGCGTGCGCGATGTTGACGTCTCGTTGTTCGACGCCGATGGCGCTGAAGTCGGACGTGATCTTCGCGGCGACGCGGAGCCGGTTCTCGAACACTGCCCAGCTTCGCCCGGCCAATACCGCGTCGATGCGAAAGCATTCACAGGTGCCGGCGCGATCGGGCTTCTGATGCTCGAAGGCCCGCCGGGGGCCGAAGTCGTTCGCAGGGCTGTTGCACAGACCTCACCGACGACGGTGGCGTCTCCCGGTAATGGCGCGAGGCTGCTGCGTGGGAGCATCGCAACGCTGGTTGCGAGGGGGTATCAGGAGCCTCAAGAGATTGCTGTCCAAGCGCAGACCAGCCCCGGTGAAGTGCGCACGCACGACGTCGCGTTCGGCGCCGGCTGCAGCGTGGTGTTGGGCGTTGCATCGAGTGATGAAATGGATCTGGACTTGTATTTGTCGGACGCAGCCAATCATCGCGATCTCGATGAGGATAGCGGGATGCAGCCCGTTGCGCGCGTGAGCGCATGCGTGTCGGACCCGACCACATTGCGCATTGCCGTTAAATCCTACGGGAGCAGCGCGAGCTACGACCTTATGGTTTTGAAAGCGCCGAACGCGATTCGCGACATCACCGCACTTCGACTCGACGAATCGTCGGCATCGTTTCGCTCGCGTGGCTACGTCACCACATCAGAGTCTCATCTCAGCTTAGACGAAGGCGAGCATCAATCGCGGCCCGTTGTGATCGAGCGCGCAGGCTGCGTTGCGTTCGCGGTGGCGGGCGAGGACGGGGTCGATGATGTCGATATGTTCCTTCGCGACACCGAAGGAAGACTTGTTGCGCGTGAGTCGGGCCCTGCGTCGTATGCGTCCGTGTCCGGCTGCACAGATGGTCGCGAAACACTGACACTCGAAATGGTGATGTATCGCGGTTCGGGCGCCGTGGTCCTGGCCCGACTTGAAGGCCCACGATGAAGGAACTGCGGACAGCGTTTGCCGCAGCGCTCCTCATGCTGCTCGCCACGTCCGCCCTGGCACAGGCTCCGGGGGATTCGATGGCTGTATGCATGCGGCCCCTTCGCGAACGGATTTCGCGCAACGGCGCTGTCGTGAATGAAGCGGTGAGCCGCGCCTTTTTGCGTGAAGGTGAGTCCCGCTCCTTTCAGCAGCTGTTCACGACAGCGGATTGCGTTGGCTTCTTCGCACTCGGTCAACGGGAGGTGCGAGACCTCGACCTGTTTCTGCACACCGACACTGGGATAATGTTGGTGCAAGACGTCGGTGAGGACGCGCATCCGTACGTGCGTTACTGCGGAGGCGTGGGACTTTCCGTTTACGTCACAGCTCGGATGTACCAAGGCCAGGGCGAAATCGATCTCGTTCGCATTGATCACGCGCCACCGAGTCTTGGTGATATCGATACAAGTCTCGGGGAATGCGTCGTGCCCGTCGGCGGCATGCACAGCGCAAGGCCCAATCTCGGCGAAGCGCCTCCCAGCCTGGCCCCACGAGAAGCCCTGCAGCGCGCCCACAATACTTTTCTGGCGAAGGGCTTCGTTGCAATCGGCCAGACACGCAGTGGATCGCTCGATGTTGGCAATGACGCAATGATCCCGGTGCCACTGACGCGCGGCGCTTGTTATGCCGCCGTGGTCGAGGCCGAGGCGAGCGTACAGAGCATTGAAGTCGTTGTGCTCAGCGCCGTTCGGCAGCCGCTGGCGTTTGCACCCGATCACGGAGTGTCAGCGTCTGTCGTGTTCTGTCTCGACGATCCGGGAACGCCTACGCTCGTGGTGCGCACGTCTCGTGGAAGGGGCAGCTTTGTCGCCGAGTTCTTGCAGCTGAATGACCGCGGCGTTCTAATCCCGCCTGGTGTCGACGGCATCGGGCGTGCGAACTTCGTGCAAGCGATGAATACGATGGCAGCGTCCGGACTTAGCGGCGCTGCACGCGCGTGGGGATTCTTGCAGGCGGGGGAATCAATGCGTTTTCCCCTCGAGCTGCAGGCCGGCGTTTGCTACGGCCTGAGCATGGCGGGCGCGGCCGAGGCCTTCGCGACGGGGTTCGATCTGGTTTTGGCGGACGATGAAGGAAATGTCATGGGGAGAGACCTAAATCGTTCACGCACTCCGATGATTTATCACTGCGCAATCTCGGACGAGCACGCTCAGCTGCTTGTGACGCGCGGCGCCGGCGCGGCCGGTCGGGTCCTGCTCGTCGTCGGCGAGAGTCGTGCGCCCGTGACGACGCCATGAAGAAGCTACCGATCATCGCCACGGCAGGGTTCCTTCTTGTCGGATGCGGCGGTCCGTCGGCGAGTACGACCGATGCGACGGCGCCTGCGCCGACACGCGCTGCACCTAGGTGGACAGTCGTGCAAGACGACCCGCTCGCGGCGCGTATGCGCACGCTGTCCGATTCGCTCGCTCGCGTTGGGTTTCGGCCCACGACCGACGAATCCCGCGGCTTCCTCGTGGGCGGCGAGAACACCACCGTGCGAGTACACGTGGATCAAGGAAGCTGCGTCGCGTTCACCGCGGTCACTTCACCGGGCATTCATGACCTCGACGCGACCATGTTCTCCGCCGAGGGCGATGTGCTCACGGAAGACGTCGAAGAGGATTCGCACCCGACCGCCATCGTATGCGCTCCGTCAAATGCCGCGCGCGATGTCTATGTAGCGCTGCGTGCCTATGACGGTGCCGGAGCCTACCTTTGCGCGGCGTTCACCGGCCCGGAGGCGCGCCTGGCAGACGTTGCCCGCGCCATCGGCGGACAACCGGGCGTCGCTGGTAACTCGAGCACCGACGTGCAGGAAGATGCGCGCGAACGCGAATTCGGGATCGGCGCGAGCCGGCGCGGTCTTGAAACGATGCGTGACACAGTCGCTATAACTCTGGCCGCGGGGCAAGCCGTGCGCGTCCCGGTGCAAGTCGAAGCTGGGCACTGCTACGCGGTCGCGGCCTTCGCCGGCAATGGACTTCGCAATGTGGACTTGCGCATGCTCGACGAGCGTGATCGCGAGCTCGTGCGCGACGTAGGGCCGCAGGGCGATTCTGCTGTGCAGTTTTGCGCCGATCGCGCGAGCCAGTGGGTCGCCGAGGTGACCGCATCGGCCGGCTCTGGCATTGCGCGTCTGACGTTCTACGGTGGAGAAGCAGCACAACCTGGCGGGCTGTCGACCAGCTGGCTCGGCGTGGCGGCCTCGAGCGCACGAAGTCGCACCGCCGCTGCGCAAACGCTTGAGCCGATCCTCGCAGACCTATCGCAGCACGGGTATCGCGTGATGACTCGTAACGCTGCGCGCCCGATCGCGACCGGCGGCGTCTGGGAGGGCTATGTCACTGTCCCAGCGCAGAGCTGTGTTGCTGTGGTCGCAGCCTCCGGCAATGGACTGGGCCGCGTGACGGTTTTGGCCCGCGCCGCGGGAGATGCACGTGCTGTGACTAGTCGAACACAAGCGGGAGAGCTTGCCTCAACTATGCACCTGTGTTGCGACGACGCGCCACAGCGCTACGACCTCATCGTCACGGCCGACCAAGGGCAGGGCGAAATCGCGGTCGCGTATGTCGCGGCACCAGCTTCACTGAACGATGAATTAAGACGCGGACTTTGAGAGCGCAGGCTCGCTCTCGTCGGGTACTGAGTCGCCCGCCGGCGGATTCACCGATGCCGAACGCTGCGTACTTGCCTTACGACCGCTGTGCGTGGTGGCCCGATTCAAAATGACTTCGCAGAGATCCGCGAAGCTATAGCCCGCGCCTGCGGCAATCTTGGGGGTTAGTGACGTTGCGGTCATTCCTGGAAGCGTGTTGACCTCGAGCACGTATTCGTTCTCGCCTTCCGTGACGAGCACATCGACGCGCGAGTAAACATCGGCTCCGAGGCAACGGCTCGCGCGCTCAGCGATGTTGAGCACACCCTTGTAGCGAGTGGGCGAAAGGCGCGCGGGGAAGAAGTAGTCGCTCTGCCCCTTCTGATACTTCGACTTGTAGTCGTAGAAGCTGCCGCGCGGAACGATTTCGATGGCGCCGAGCGCGCGTCCGTCGAGCACTGCCACAGCAATCTCGCGGCCCGCGACAAAACGTTCCACGAGCACCGATGAGTCAAACTGCGCAGCGTCTTCCACGCGCTCGACGAGCTCGGCGAGATTGTTCGCGCGCCCCGCTCCCACACTTGATCCATCGCGGCGCGGCTTCACAAAAGCGGGGAAGCCGAACGAACCATGAATCGCCTCGAGCTTGTCGATGTCACTGCCGTCGACGCAGTAGTACGGAGGCGTTGGAACGTTATGGAGCCGGAACATCTCTTTCGACTTCAACTTGTCCATCGCGAGAGCGCTCGCGAGCACGCCCGCGCCCGTGTACGGAATGCCCATGATCTCGAGGAGGCCTTGGATGCAGCCATCTTCACCGTAGGTGCCGTGCAACGCGAGGAACGCAACGTCGATCGGCGTCTGGCGCAAGACCTGATCGATATCCCGGTCGACGAACACTTTCACCACGTCGTGGCCACGGCTCTTGAGCGCTTCGAAGACAGCATCGCCGGTCTTCAAAGAGATCTCCTTCTCGGAGCTCATCCCGCCCATCAAGATTCCGATTCGTTTGCCCATCGTCGGTGTCTCCTTCCTTCTACACGAGGAGGTGGTGCGAGTTTCGCGCCAACCTCGAATCTGCAAAGGATTCGACTTTGTTCGACACTGCCTGCGTCAGAGGTGACGCAGGAGCGACGTCCAAGTGACACTGGTCCTATCAGCCGGGTCTGGGAGGGTCAAGAAATGGCGCCCGCGTTGGACGCGCCGACGCGCGCCCCGTTGCGCTCGCTTCGAAGGTGACGCATGTACTCGGTATGGTTCTGCTCATCGGCACGGGGTTTAAGGGCGCGGTCGAGAAACGCGTATGCGAGAGTTGCGGCATGGCCCAGCTGCGGGCGCGGGTCCTCCACGGCCGATCTGTAAAGTGCAAAAAGTGCGGCCATCCGATGGGCACGCCGGCAAAGAGCAGCTCGACGGCGAAGAAAAAAGCGCGTTAGGACGCTGTGGGGGCGCTTGCGCTACGCAGCTCGATCACTTTCTGATCGATTTCAGACTGCGGCACGTCGAGCCATTGCATGAGACGGGAGATCACTTCGACACCCGCTTCAACCTCTTCGGCGACCACGTCGGTCGCTCCGAGCCGGAGCAGCTCGTCTTTGTGCGCTAGGTAGCGCGTGCGAATTAGGATTGGCACATTCGCTGCCATGCGTTTGGCCGTGACGATCACGCGCTTGAGCGCTTCGGGATCATTCATAAGTATGACCAGGGCACGGGCGGATTCGAGTTTGAGGTGGTGCAGAGTGTCGGTGCTCGTCGCGTCGCCGTAGTAAATGGGTTCGCCAGTTTCTCGTGCAACACGAACCGTTTCGGAGTTGAGCTCCAGCACGACGTACCGAAAGCCGGCGGCGCCGAGAGCGCGTGCCGCGAACTTTCCGGCGATGCCGAACCCGACGATCACGATGTGCTGGTCGAGGGGACCATCGCTCTTCGCATCGGCGACGTGTGTTGTGCCTTTGCGCTCAAGTGCAGTTAGTAGCTTCACACCACCGCGGAAGCGTGGCGCGACGCGTATCAGGATGGGCGTGATGATCATACTGAGGATGCCCGCCGCGAGCAGCGGTGCTGTGTCTTCGGGCGTGACGACGCCGCTCTTCTCACCCAGCCGGGCGAGAACGAAGCCAAACTCGCCAAACTGAGCGAGGCCTACGCCGGTGAGCCACGCGACGCGCGCGGGCATGCGGGTCGCCAGCGCAGCAAGCGATGCGATGACGCCCTTCACGATCAAGAACATCGCAAGCATTAAGAAGACCGCGCCGGGGCGCGCGACCACGACTCGCACGTCGAAGAGCATGCCGAGGGAAACGAAGAAGACACTCAAAAAGACGTCGCGCAGGGGCAACATGTCGCCCATCGCGCGGTGTCCGTATTCCGTGTCGGCGACAATTACCCCAGCGAGGAATGCGCCAAGTGCCAAAGACAATCCGCTCACCGCTGTGAGCCACGCGATGCCTATGCACAGACCAAGCACGGCAAGCAGGA
Organism: Sandaracinaceae bacterium; assembly: GCA_016712745.1. Lineage (GTDB taxonomy): Bacteria > Myxococcota_A > Polyangia > Polyangiales > JADJQN01 > JADJQN01. Next base: position 596,548 of record JADJQN010000001.1, on the reverse strand, counting down.
AGACCTCGCGGCTTCGACTCGCGTCGACTAACTTGAGTACGTGAGGGACCACCACACGGGCAACCAGCAGCGTGCCAGCGACGACGAGCACCGCTTTTCCGAGTGCGATGCTAATGCCAACGACCGCCGATCCTTGGTTGTGATCCCCGAGTAGCGGAACGATCAACACCATCGGAACCACGCATAGGTCTTGAAATATCAGTGTGCCAACGACGACGCGGCCGTGCGGCGCATCGAGCTCCTGCCGATCCGTAAGAGCTCGCAGAACGATCGCCGTGCTGGATAGTGCCACCACGAATCCGTAAAACACCGCACGCGATGGAGACTCGCCGGTCATCATCGCGACGGCGACGGTGACGCCCATCGTACCGCCGACTTGCAGTGCGCCTCCGATGGCCACTCGGCGGAAGGTTTCAATCAGGCGTCGGGCCGGAAATTCGAGGCCGATTGTGAAGAGCAAAAGCACGACACCGATTTCGGCCAGGGCTTCGATAGTTTCCGATGACTTCACTAAACCAATTGCCGCAGGCCCAATGAGCACGCCTGAACACAAGAGGCCGGCCACCGTGGGCAGCTTTAGTCGGCCGAGTAGTACGGTCACGATCACGGCGGTCACGGCGATGATCGCGAGCTCGTCGAGGTAAGGTACGTGCGCCATTCGAAACGACCATAGACCACGAAGCGCGCGACGCAAACAGCGTGTACGATGAGAGTGGGAGGTTCTTGATGTCGCGCCGCGAGCTTAGTGCCGAAACAATCTGGATTACGGGAGCCACGTCAGGGATTGGTGAGGCCCTGGCCTACGAGCTCAGTGAAAAAGGCGCGCGTTTGATCTTGTCGGCGCGACGCAGCGACTCACTCGAGCATGTTCGCAGCCGGTGCGCGCATCCGGAACGCCATCGCGTGTTGCCACTGGATCTATCGCAGCCCGACACGCTCATCGCCGCCGCGCGGGAAGCGTTGGCGTGGGGGCCTATCGACGTGCTCGTCAACAACGGCGGAGTAAGTCAGCGCTCTCTCGCAAAGGACACCGCGCTCGTCGTCGATCGCACGTTGATGGAAACCAACTTCTTCGGAACGGTGGCCCTCACGAAGGCGGTGCTTCCGTCGATGATTGCCCGAAAACGCGGTCAAATTGTCGTGGTTTCGAGTCTCGTGGGAAAGTTCGGCACTCCGCTGCGGTCGAGCTACGCCGCGTCCAAACACGCTCTTCACGGCTTCTTCGACGCGCTGCGGGCTGAGCTCAACGATGAGGGCATCACGGTTACGATCATCTGTCCCGGCTTCATCAAGACGAACGTGAGCATCAATGCACTGACTGGTGACGGAACGGCCCAGGGCAAAGTAGACCGCTCATTGAAGAACGGCGGAATGTCTGCCGAGGAATGCGCGAAGCGTATGGTCCTGGCCATCCAACGCAGCGCGAGCGAAGTGATCATCGCCGGACGCGAGGGACTCGGCGTCTATCTCAAACGTTACGCACCGGCCGTCTTCGAAAAGGCGATCACCCGCGTCAAGGTAACGTGACGGATTCGCCTTTGGCGATGATCGGGCCAAGGACGATTCTCTCCTCGTCACAGCCGTATGGAGTGGGCGTAAGCTTGAAGACAGTGTGGAGCGGGATCTCGAGAAATGGGCAATCGCGCGTCGGCTTGTCCATGAAGTACGCGTAGAGCGCGCGCAGGACCGCTTGATGGCCGACAATCAAGACAGGCGAGCGCTCGCGCTCCACTTCGACAATGACGCGGTCTAGGCGGCGCAAAATGTCCCGGTACGATTCGCCGCGCGGATAGCGATATCCGAACTTGTCCTCGGTTCGCGCGGTGAATTCGCGCGGCATGCGCGTTTGAATTTCTTCGTATGTCATTCCGTCGCATTCACCGGCGTCTATTTCGTCAAGCTCGCGCCACTCCGTAGTCGGCCGCTCGATGCGAGCCGCCGTGTGAATCGTGCGCTGCAGAGTGCTCGTCCAAACCATGAGCTCGTTCGAAGGGACCTCCGCGATCATGTAGTCGCGCAGGCGTGCGGAAAATTCTTCGCCCTGAGGTGAGAGCGGCGAGTCTCCTCCGATCTTGCGTTGCTTGTTGAACTCACTCTGTCCGTGTCGCGTCATGTAGATCGACCGAGGCACGAGATGAAGGTTCATGAGAAAGGAGACGAGCCGGGAAGGGACATATCCTTGAATTTGATGTGCGAGCAGTTCCCGCCCGGCATCGATTAGTTTGATGTATGCGCCTTCGTCCTTCGCGACAGGTTCGTACACGCTCGCGTAGTGCGCGATGCGAGCGCGGAAGTCTGCAACTGCGGCGTCCGGATCCATTCCGGCGTAGTCGGGCATGTGCAGCTTCGTCTGCCGGATGTTCGCAGCGACCAGCGCCTCGTCTTCGCATATGGACTCGATGAATACGACCGCAAGGCCTTCGTTCTCGCAGCGCGCGCGCACGGCGTCGCGTCGACTACGCACAGAATTCGTCGCGTCGTAAATGCCAACCTCGCCACCTTCACGAAACCAGTCACAAAGGTCTGAGAGCGCCGCCATCGCCACGTCACGCCGTGCTTCCCGGGCTTCAGGATTTCGCGGATCGAAGAATTCGTGACGCTTTTGGCTGCCGAGGCGGGTGCGCCGATACGTTCCCACATTGAAATGGCGGGTGCGATAGCCGAGCCAAGACAGATAGCGTGAGATTCGAAGCGCGATATGCGTCTTGCCACGCGCCGGCAGCCCGCACATGACAAGAACCAGACGCGGGCGCGACGCGAGCCGGATGAATTCGCTAGGCCGGACGGGCAAGACTTAGCCGAGCTCCTGCGACAGCTGCATCAAGGACTCGAACGACGGCACTACTTCAGGTACTCGTCCAAGTACTGCTTTACCTTATCTTCGACTTTGCCTTTCATCGGCCGAAGCATAAAGCTCAAATCCACCTGGACGCGCATGTCGGTAGCGCTGCAGTCGATGCTGCCGCTCGCGCCGGTGCGCTCAAACTTTAGCGTGTCGCCAGCCCAGTTGTACTTGATGTCGAGTTTTTCTTTGAGACGGTCGGCGACCGCTTGCGCGACTTCGCGCGCTTTGTCTTTGCCGAGTGTGTGCGTGCGCTTGATGTCGATGGTCGCCATAGATTCTTTTTGCTCCTTGTACAACTCGTGTGAGCTCGGCAACGTGGCGCGAAGGCGCCCGGCCGAGAAAACCCAAAGGGTGCCTGATTCGCCCTTCACCCATGTCTCATCGCGCGTGAGCGGGTAGGTAGCGATGACCGCGACTCGATCCTTGGGCGTCGTGTGGTCTGCGAAGTTGATCGTGACGTCGTCGTCGGCGAGCGTGGCGCGCGCGAACGGATGCTGCCTGACCAGATGGTGAAGATTCGTGTGGCATCGCGCGTACAGAAAGCGCGAATCGGACAAGAGAAAGTTGAAGTTACCGTAGCGTCCGATATCTGCGCCAAGCAAGGCCACGAAGTCCCAAAGCTTTTTGGGGTCCGCTGGGTAGCTACCGAACTTCTCGACAATCGCGTCGAGCATCCAGCAAAACGCGTGCTCGCTATCCGTGGTGCCAAGCGCGTGAAAGCGATTGAGCGGTCGATGCGTAACCGCGTGCACCTTGCCATTGTGCGCGAAGGTCCATGCGCGACCCCAGAGCTCGCGCGTGAACGGATGCGTGTTGGAGAGATGCACCTTGCCCTTCGTCTTACGACGAATGTGCGCGATGCCAATCTTGGTCTTTATTGAGTTCTCGCGCAGATATCGGGCCAGCGGACTTTGGGCGGCAGGGTGCGGCTCGCGAAACGAGCGGACGCCAGGACCGTCGTACAGACACACGCCCCAGCCGTCGCTATGTGGACCCGTCTCCCCGCCCCGCTTGGCGAAGCCGCGGAACGAAAACACGATGTCCGTCGGGACATTGCAATCCATTCCTAGAAGCTCGCACATGCGCGTGACTCTACTCGTCTGCGCATTTAGTTCCAGCTTTTTACAAGACTCCCGGATATGCCGTCCGCATAGCGACTGCGCTTTGATTGCGTGCCACGTAGGCGCGTGGCGGTTCGCCTCAAGTGAGGGGAAGTGGCGCCTAAAACTCCGCTGAATCCGAACGTGCACCTGGTAATTTTATTTCGCGGACTTATCGTTCGCTGCGAGACGCGACGCGCAAACCACCTGGAATCTCAGGTGATCTTGCAAAGTCCACATATCAAGCTCCGCGCAGCGGACGATCTCCGCGTAGAGCCACTCCGTGCGCGGGTCACGGCTCGCCATCGCCTGCTCGGTGAGCTTGCGCAGCACGCGACAGTATCCCGCATAGCGATCGATGATGTGTGCAACACGCTCGTAAGGTGACTGAGCTGGGTCGGCCTCCACCTCGGCAAAGCGGCCGGAGGCATCGATGCGCATCGGCTCTGCCGAGTAGCTGCCAAGCGCGGAGGCTCTATCGGCCAATCGTTCCGCCCATCTTCCCAGCCGTTCCTGGAGGTATTCGAAGAGCGGGGCGTAAGGCACGAGCTTACCTTCGCGAGCGTGCCGATATGCGATTTCAATTTCAGTTTGCGTCTCGAGCGTGTGGGCAAGCGCAGTGTTCAGCCCATCGACGAGTTTCGATTTCGTGCCCACAGACAGTTCATGATGCCTGGTGAATGAAACTTGGTTCGCCATGGTACCTGCCTGCGCGCAGTCCGGGTCGCGCGTTGAGTCCGTTTGTCCGTGCTGACGCACTGCACTGTCCGTACCGCACTGGTTGCGCCGTTGGGCGTGGCACCACCCTTGCAAACTGGTCCATGGGGGCCGCGGCACTTTGCCAGCGAATCCCAAATTCGGGAGGCAAGTTATGAGGGCGGACTTCGTGTCGCAGGGGGGGGCGTCGCCGTCGTCGGGTGGCGAACGCATATCGATCGTGCCGTCGATTCGGACACTTCACTCGACGCTCGAGCTACCGAGCGTTGGCACACTCGGCTACTACAGCGACACGGAGGCTGGCGGTGTGCCGGTCGTGCTGGTTCACTCGGCCGGTATCGGAGCTTCGACTCGTGAGGTAGTTCCCCTTTTCGAGATGTTGCGAAAAGCGCGGACGGCGTACGCGCTCGATGTCCCCGGGTTTGGCACTTCAACGCGCATCCTGCGGCACCTGGACCTTCAGCAAGTGCGCGATGCAATCCGCACCTTCATGACACGCCTCGCATCAAACCATGCAACCAACGTGGATGTAATCGCCGTCGGCTTGAGTTCGGAGTTCGTCGCGCAAGTCGCGCTCGAGGAGCGAAATCCGATTCGATCGCTGACACTCATTTCCCCGACCGGGCTATCGGCGCGGGAGGAGAGCCCCTGGGCGGACGTGGTCGCCCGCGCTGGCGAAGGAGTGCTGCGCGCGCCCTTGCTTGGCGGCCTTGCGTACACCGCGCTCACTTCGCGGATAAACACGCGCTGGCGCTTGCACAAGCATTTTAGTGGTCCCGTCGACGAAGCGCTTGTGGAAGACACGGTCGCAGCCAGCCATTCGCCAACCGCAAGGTTCGCTAACGCCTCGGTGCTCGGGCGCAGGCTTCATACAAAAGACGCATGCTCGACGCTCTACGGCCACATCCGCGTGCCGACGCTCGTGCTTTTCTACGAGGACCCTACGACAAGCTTCGACCGCCTTCCGCAACTCGTAGCCCGCAACGCCGAAGTGCGCGCGCGTCGCATCGCGCACACAAAAGGAATGCCCCACTACGAAATGACGTCGGAGGTTCTGAAACTTATTGAGGCCTTCTACGATGACCGTGGCTTACCGACCCATCAAGCGAACTTTCATCACTAAGACACCTCTCACGCGGACGAGGAATCCATGGAGCTCGCATTCGAAGGCCTCTCACGTACTAGCGTCTTGACCCCGGGCGTTTACGACACCTGTGAGCATGACGAAGCCGCAGACCGGCCTTCGTGGATCCCCGAAATCCCTCCGGCGATTCTCGCCGACCGGCGCGTGATGTACGCGTCAAGCGCGGGCCTCGTAGGCTGCTATGTTGACGAGAGCGGCGAAGGGCGGCCGCTCGTTCTTTTGCATTCGATGCACTTGGCCGCGTCGGCGTACGAAGTCATGCCGCTCTTCATGTCGGAGCGCGGAAAGCGGCCCGTGTACGCCGTCGAGTTACCAGGCTTTGGAAGCTCCGATAGGTCAGAACGCATCTACGACGCTGCAATGATGATGGAAGCTCTCTTCAGCGTGCTTTCGGAAATCGTTACGCAACGAGGAATGCCAGTCGACGTCGTCGCGCTTGGCAACACCGGCGAAATGGTCGCTCGCGTCGCTTCAGCAGCGCCGTACCTGACGAATTCTCTCACGCTGGTCGCTCCCACGGTCGCGCGCATGCCGATGCCTTTGCGAACGCGATTGATGCAACCGGCAGCGCATTTGTGTGAGCGCCTGTTGCTGTCTTCGGGCCTTGGCCCGCTCGCGTTTCGCCTTCTCACTTCGAGAATGCTCATGCGAGCGTTCTATGCGAGTTTGTTCGGAAGCGTAGTCGACGAGGGCCTTCTTGCGTACGCCCGCATCACCTCGCGGGCCCGGCATGCGCGCTTTGCGCCTGCGTGCCTGATAGGCGGACGACTTCGTTGCGCGGAAACGCTGGCATCCATCTTTGCTCGTGTCCCGGTGCGCACTCTATTGGTGTGCGGCGCGCGCGACGTAATGGATGAAACGCTGCACGCGGCCTGCACCGATAATGCACACGTAAGCATCGCGCGCATTGACGGCGCACACCGTTTCCCGCACTTCGAGAACCCAGAGGCGTTTCACGACGCAATGACTCAGTTCCAGACTCTGGCGCTGGGCTGACTGAGCGCAGTGCAGCGGTACGGACATGTGGCATCGCGCCACAGGGCGAACCAATCCGATTGCCGGCGGTGTTTCTTGCGTGACATCCGCGACGTCAGCGACAAAACTGCGTGCTAGCCATGGCGACATCGAACGAGCGGGCACCTGCGGCAGGGGCAGAGCCCGACGCAGTGATCGGCGCTCGGGTGGCGCCTGCGTCGTGGGCGCCGCACATGCCATTGCGTTTGCGAATCATCGCGGCCTTCGCTTCCGCAATCCTCGTATTGGTCGTTGGCGCATCAAGCTTGGTGGCGATGCAGCGCACCGACGCTTTGCGACGGCGAGTACGTAGCAGTCGCTTGCTGCTCTTGGCACTTGGCGACGTGCGCGCTGACCTCGAACGCGCCGTAGCGGGACAACGTGGCTTTTTGCTCACCCATGATCGCGCATTGCTTGGCCCCTATGCGCGCGCTGCAGAGGCGGTACGCGCCGATTTGAGCGCGCTTGAGCGGACAGCGCGCGATAACCCCGCCCAACGTCGTCGCGCCGCAAGCCTGCGGCCCATCGTCGAGAGCAGACTTCGCGCGTTAGCGCGAGCAGTCGCCGAGGTTGCGGAATCTCCGCGTCCACTCGATCCGACCTCCAGCATCGACACGCAAGCTGGGCAAGTCGCCCTAACCGAAATTCGTACCGCCCTTGCGACGATGCGCAGCTCCGAAGAGGCTGCCTTGCGCTCCCGCGTTGCTGAGCGATCGGCGAGTGACAACGTGACGATGGGGGTGGTGATCGGTGGGACCGCGATCGCTTTTCTACTCGCCATCGTAGTGAACACGGCGCTGCAGCGAGGCATTGGCGAGCAACTGCGTTCGCGTCGCATCATGGAGGAGCAAGCCGCCAGGCTCTCGCGACAGAGCCAAGAGCTCGCCGACGAGCTCGCTCGCGCGGCTCTTCTGACGGAACAGCTCACACGGAGCAATTCCGAGCTCGTGAGAACGGCCGCCCAACACGAGCGCGCGATGGAAGCGCTTGCCGCAAAGAATCTCGAGCTCGATCAGTTCGCATATGTGGCATCGCACGACCTGAAAGCCCCGCTGCGGGGTATTTCCAACCTCGCGCACTGGATCGAAGAAGACCTGGGCGACGCGTTGACGGCTGATGTGCGCCAACACATCAACATGATGATGGGGCGCGTCACACGCATGGAAGCTTTGATCGATGGCATTTTGCAGTACGCCCGCGCGGGGAGAATCTCCCGCCCCCCGGTTGATGTCAGTGTCGATTCATTACTCGACGAGGTTGTCGAGTTGCTCGCACCCGCCGAAAACGTCGTGCAGCTCGCGAAGCCCTTTCCGCATGTCGTGGGCGACCGCACCCAACTACAGCAAGTCTTTATGAACCTCGTTAGCAACGCGCTGAAGTACGGCAGAAGCAGCGGGTCCACTGTCCGTGTAGGTTGCGTGCAGCGTGACACCGAACTTGAGTTCTTCGTGAGTGATAACGGGCCGGGAATTCCGCCGCAGCATCACGAGCGAATCTTTCGCATGTTTCAGATTCTGAGCTCGCGCGACGCCGTTGAAAGCACGGGCGTCGGCCTCGCGGTTGTGCGCAAGATTGTCGAGACACGTGGAGGGCGCGTGTGGGTCGACTCTGACGGCGAACACGGCGCAACCTTCCGGTTCACGTGGCCGTCCGTGGGGCAGGGGTTGTGACGGAGAGTTTGTCGCGCGTCCGGATTCTGATCGTCGACGATGACACCGTCGATCGGCGAGCGGCCGTGCGTGCGACGCGTGCTCTGCCATTCAGCGTCGACTGCGTGGAGTGTGCAGATGGCGAAGAGGCCATACAGATCCTTGAGAAAGAACCATTCAGCGTCGTGCTGCTCGATCATACGTTGCCGGGAATGACCGGCGCACAGGTCATGGAACAATTGCGTGGGCGTGGCCTGCGCGTGCCAGTCGTCTACCTCACTGGCGCGAGCGATCCGGAGATTGTCGCCGACGCGATGCGCGCAGGCGCCACCGATTACCTCTCCAAGGCAGCACTCACACCCGAGCGTCTCGCCCGCACCATTCGCTATTCGTTGCACGTCAGCGATGCGGAGCGACAGATCGAGATCGCCCGCGGGGAACTAACGCGGTACGCAGCTCAGCTGCAACGCCTGGTAGACGGAACGCTTCGCATTCACAGCGCGACCACGATCGATGACGTGGTCAATGCGCTCGGCGAGACTTCTCAAACCGTCCTCGGCGGCAGGGCGTTTGTCGCATTGGAAATTCTCGGGAAGCGTCACTCGTTTGGCGCGTGGCCTACCGAACCGACCGAGGACTCTGACCGCGACTTGCGTATCGATCTACCGTTTGCGCACAGACCCGATCAGTTTTCCGGCTCTCTGCGCGTCGTGCGTGAAAGTGCCGATTTTGTCGGTGCTGAACACCTCGTGGTGGTTCAGCTGGCGCGAACGGCAGTCTTGGCGATGGAAAATATTGTGCTTCTCGAGGACGCGCGATTAAGCGCAAGAGCGCGCCAGGAAATCGTAACTGTTGTTTCGCATGATCTCCGTACCCCGCTCAACGCTTTCTCCTTAGGCCTCGAGATCCTCGAACGCAAGAGCGCAGGCGAAGAACAACCGGTTCTCCCACGCCTACGTCGCAACATCGCATCGATGGAGAACCTAATCCGTGACATCCTTGACGTAACGCGGATTCAAGACGCCAAGCTTGCTCTGCGCGTGAGCATTGCCGACGTTCGTGAAATCGTGCGTGACGTGTCTGAGGAGCTGTCTCCCGTCGCAGAGAAGAATGGGCTGCGCATTGAAGTGGAACTACCTGCGGACGCGCTACGTGCTTCGTGTGACCGTGCTCGCATGCACCAGGCACTGGTCAACCTCGGTAGCAACGCTGTGAAGTTCACGTCTTCCGGGGGGCGTATCACCTTGCGAGCGATGCACCTCGACGGTCATGCACGGTTCGAAGTCGAGGACACAGGCGGTGGCGTCTCGCAAGAGTCGCTCCCATTCTTGTTCGAACGACTGTTTCAAGACCCCGCACACACCGATCGTGGCGCTGGCCTTGGGCTCTACATCACGAAGGGCATTGTGGAATCCCACGGGGGCACTGTCGGAGTCGAGAGCGTCAAGGGTTGTGGCGCGAAGTTCTGGATCAATCTTCCGCTAAATCACCATCCGCGAACCACGATTGACCTGGACTAGCGAGCGTGCCAAATGGGCGCGATTCACCGTGGCCGTTTGCCCCAGGCGTGGTCGCTTGCCCCAGTGGCTAGCGAGCGACACCTACTAAAACGCCTCGTTTCCAGCCGCAGTGCACTGGCACACACACTGCACTAGCGGCGACTCGAGTATGGCGCTTGAGGAAACCGAAAGGGATTCCGTCGCCACTCACCGCGTCCGAGCCGAGCTTTGGGGGGCCGGCTCGGGCGTGCCAATTGTGCCTCACTCAAGCTAAGGTTACGCGTCGGTAGGCAGGCGTTTGGACCCACACGACGAAAGCGAGGCGGAGTGGATAGCGGCGGACACGTGCTTGTTCTCGACGACGACGCCGATACGTGCGACCTGCTGGCCGCCGCGCTTCGAGAGCACGGCTTCACCGTCGAGACGGAGACTCGCGCAGAAAATGCCCTTGTCGCCGTGGAGCGTCAAATCTTCGATGCGGTCGTCACGGATTTGCAGCTTGACGTGATGGACGGCGTCGCGTTCTGCGAACGTGTGCGAGCCACGGAGCCGGATCTGCCGGTGATCTTCGTGACCGGACGCGCTGTCCTCGAATCAGCGGTCGCGGCGCTGCGCGCAGGCGCCTACGACTTCATTACGAAGCCCGTTGACACGGCGCTACTACGCGCCTCGCTCGCACGGGCGATCGAGCGTCGCCGACTGCGCGCGGAGGTACTGCGCTTGCGTCAGGAAGTAACGAACGCGCGAGGGTTTGACCGGCTGGTCGGCAAGAGTGCCGTGATGCAACGAGTTTGCGATTTGATCAGCCGCGTTGCCGCCACCGATGCGACGCTCCTAATCGGCGGCGAGAGTGGCACCGGCAAGGAACTCGTCGCACACGCCGTGCATGAGAACAGCGTGAGGCGGCAGGGTCCATTCGTCGCGATCAACTGCGCCGCGGTGCCAAGCAACCTCCTGGAGAGCGAGCTCTTTGGTCACGCACGCGGAGCGTTCACGGACGCCAAGAGCGCGCGCCAGGGCCTCTTTCTCGAAGCTGACGGTGGCACTCTTTTTCTCGACGAGATCGGGGAGATGCCCCTCGAGATGCAAGCCAAACTGCTGCGCGCGCTTCAGGAGCGCGTGGTGCGTCCGGTGGGAGGCAGCGCGGAGCGTCCCTTTGACGCGCGCGTGATCACGGCGACGAACCGTGACCTCGAAACGTTGGTGCACGAGGGGAAATTCCGCGAGGACCTCTACTATCGAATCAACGTCGTCGCGATCGACGTTCCGCCACTTCGTGATCGTTCCGGTGACATCTTGCTTCTTGCGCAGCATTTCGTGCAGCGATTCAGCGAACGCTACGGAAAGAATGTGCTCGGGCTTGCGCCGGCGGCCGCCGAAAAACTGCTCTCGTACGAGTGGCCCGGAAATGTGCGTGAACTCGAGAATTCCATCGAGCGCGCGTTAACACTAACTCGCTTTGATCAACTAACCGTCGACGACTTGCCGGAAAAAATTCGCGCCTACAGGAAAGAGACAAACTTCTTCATGCCTGCGTCCGCGGACGAGCTCGTGACAGTAAACGAGCTTGAGCGGCGCTACGTGGATCACGTGCTGAAGCTTGTGCGCGGCAACAAATCACGCGCGGCTAAGCTGCTTGGCTATGACCGGCGTACGCTCTACCGCAAACTCGAACGTCTCGAACAAGAGATGGCGCAACAACGTGCGCGCAAGGAAGCCCTCGATTCGCCTATTGCCGCGGCCACGAGTCCCCAAGCCGCGGCCTCCGCCTCGTCCAACACTTCCGCCGACGAGGCGTCCGCTCCAATCACGGAGACGCGTACACGCCCGCGTGCGATGACCCCGCCGCGCGTAGCGAAGGTTACGGGGACGCGCGTGCTCGTCGTTGAGGACGATCAGGATTCGCGCGATCTACTTGTGACTTTGTTGCAGGCCGAGGGTTACATCGTCGAGCGCGCGTCGTGCCTTGCGGACGTTCTTGGAAAAGTGAAAGTTGATGTCGCGATTACCGGCATTCGTCTGCCGGACGGCCCAGGGGATCGTTTGATCGAGACGTTGGGGTCTGTGCCCGTCATCGCCATGAGCGCGAGCTCCGAGCCGATGCGAGGAAGCCGCTTTGCTGCATGGGTGACCAAGCCTGTTAGCGTGTCACGCCTCCGCGAGGAGATTCAGCGCGTGACGAACAAGCCGATAGCGCGCAATGTAACGGTTGGCCCGTAGCACCCGCCTCTCGCATGCCCCTTCATCTCTCGCCAGAAACGCAGCGGATCGGACGCCTCGGCAAGTATGACGTTTTGGGGCGAGTTGCGACTGGCGGCATGGCGGAGATCTTGCTCGCGCGACAAGTGAGCTCTCATGGGCTTCTGAGGCACGTCGTGCTCAAGCGCATGTTGCCGCATGCAGCACGTGACAGCGCGGTGGTGGATATGTTCGTCCAGGAGGCAAAGCTTGCGATGCACCTTAAGCATCCCGGCATTTGCACCATCTACGAATTCGGTCGTGAGCAAGGTCGTTACTTTATCGCTATGGAATGGGTGCACGGCGTTTCGCTCGCCTCGCTAATCGAGCGCGCAAAATCACGGGGAGGGCTGCCGCTGCCTATCGCGGCCAAGATCATCGCCGATGTAGGTGAGGCGCTCGATTACGCTCATCGCGTGACTGACCCGACTGGCCACCCCCTCGGCGTCGTGCACCGTGATGTGACGCCTGAAAACATCATGATCAGCTACGACGGGCACGTGAAGCTACTCGACTTCGGCGTCGCGAGTGTTGTGCATCAGCGCAATCGGACTCAAGCCGGGGTCTTGAAGGGCAAGTTCGCCTATATGTCGCCCGAGCAATACAAAGGCATCGGCGCCGACGCGCGGTCCGATGTGTTTTCGCTGGGCGTCTGTTTGTACGAAGCCGTGACCGGCACCGATCTCTTTCATCGCAACAACGAGTACGAAACCGTGGCGGCCATCGTGCTCGACGACGCAGTCCCCCCGCCCAAAAGCATCCGGCCGGATTTGCCCCCGAGCATCGACTCGCTCGTAACTGAAGCGTTGCAGAAAGACCCGACGCTGCGCTTGGAGTCCGCCGAAGCCATGCATCGCCGCTTGTCTAAGTACCTGGCGGAGCAAGGTGAGGTCATAACCCCGACGCGCATTGGCGAGTATGTGAAGGAGCTGTTCGCAGCCGAGGTGGCGGCGGGGGCAGAATTTGAGACAGAGGGTGTCGAAGTACGGGGCGATTCGATGCTGCTGCAATCGCAGCGCCCGCCGCGTGGTTCCATGCCAGCGCGGGCGGTTTCACCGTCGGGCCGACCAAAGCCCGAGCCCCCGGTCGAGCCTACAGCCCAGCTGGTCTCATCGGCAGAAGCGGACCAGGCTGTCCGTGAAATGACGCGCGCACGCAAGCGCCGAAGCGCGTTCGTTGGGATATTCGTATTCGCTCTGATCGCTTGCGGCCTGGTTGCAGTCGTTGTCGCACTTTTGCGACGCCCTTAGGCCCGTCGAACCCTGCGGCGATCCGCGGGTTCGGCCGAAAACTGCTCTGAAATCACATCATTGCGGCGCGTCAATTCGAATGCTAGGCTCTGCCCGTTCGAAATGGGGCACCTGGTGACGTCACGAGCTTTTTCCGCTGCACGCCGCCGCTTCAATTTCGTTTCAACCGCCATGCCGATGTGGACGCGTGCACAGGGACACGCAGTCGCAGGTCTGGTTGGGGACACTAACAACTATCTCATCTCATCCCCTGAAAGCTCTACGAATGACGTTTACAGAAGCAGCCATCGAGGTTTTGCGCCTCACAGGTAAACCGCTCCACTACAAGAAGATCACCGACATCGCGATTCAGAAGAACCTGCTTTCGCACGTGGGTAAAACGCCAGAAGTCACGATGAGCTCGCGCCTCGCGACTCTGGTCAAAAAAGACCGGGGCGAATCCCTCATTATCAAGGTGAAGCCGGGCGTATTTGGTCTTCGCGATTTCGGCCAAGAAGTGATCGCGGCCGCGGAAGCGGAGATCCCCGATGACCCGCAAGCAGCGGCCGAAGAGGCAGCGCTAGAGGTTCACGTCGAAGAAACGGATGATGCAGCGGCTGTCGTGGACGGCGGCGAGGCTGTTGAAGGTGCCCCTGCGGCGGCGGCGGTGCCCGCACCGAAGAAGGCCTCGAAGCCTTTGCCCGGCTCCGACGTCTTCCCCGAAGAGGAAGATGACGACGAGCCGATTCTGAGCAATCTCGACAAGGACGACGCGAAAAACGCTGACGGTGGCGGACGCGAAGGCCGCGGAGGTCGAGGACGTCGTCGTCGTCGTCGCGGCGGCCGTCCCGAAGGCGGAGATGTTCGCGCCGACGAGCGTCCGCCGGGAGCGGAACACAAGGCCGCCGAAAGGCCGGCGCGTGACGATGACCGGCCAGCCCGCGAGCCCTACCGGGGCGGTCGCGATAGCCATGACCGTCCCAGCCGCGATTCGCACGGTGGCGGTCGCGATTCGCACGAGCGTGGCGCACGCGAGTATCGCGATGAAATGGCCCGTGGGGACGCAAATCGCGAACACGGCGACGGCGAGTTGGTCGGCAAAGAGCTCGCCGATGCGGTTTACGCAGTGCTCGCTGCGGGCGAGCGGCAGCCGCAAATGTTCTCTCGCGTCGCGGAGAACTTGGTTCGCAAGGGACGCTTGCAAGGTGATGCAAACGCATTGATCCCGACCGTCGCGGCGGCCGCCCGTGCCGACATCGCACGCCGTGATCAAGAAGGTGTGCGTTCGCGCTTCCGCATCATTGGAGGTCGCGTCGCATTGACCGACTGGTCGCTGCCGGGTGAAGCGGTCCGCTTCGAGCAAGATGCGGTTCGCGCCGCCGATCGCCAGCGCGATCAAGTGCGTAGTGCATTCTTGCGTCGCGTACGAGAGTTGCCGGGCGCGGGCTTTGCCGAGTTGTTGGCGAGCTGGCTCAATGCCGAGGGCGTCGTCTCACTGCGCGCAGTCCGAAGGCCTGGTGCGCTGCCAGGTGAGTTGCATCTCGCGGGTACGCTCAAGCGTGGCCACGACGAGACACGTCTTGCTCTCATTGCACGGCGCGACTCGCGCGAGATTTCGCGCGAACGCGTCATCGATGTGCGGGGTGCCTTGCACTACTACGGCAATGCGAGCGCGGCATGGATCATCACTACAGGCCAAGTGCTCTCCGGCGCACGCGAAGAGTCAGCGGTGCCCGGTACGGCGCCGGTTTCTCTCTTTGATGGAATCGGCATGGCGCGCGCGATGGAGCGCCTGGGCGTTGGCCTTCGTCGGCACGCGATCCCAGTAGCAACCCTCGACCTCGACTTCTTGGATGCGCTTCGTGGCGTCGACGCGAACCCGGCGCCGAGCGTCAGCGCGCGCGACGAGAACGCTAGTGGCGGCGGCGGAAATGGCCGTGATCGTGACCGTGGCGGACGCGACCGTGATCGCTCGCGTCGCGATCGCGACGACAAGCCCAAAGATGAGAACGCAAGTGCGACGGCCCCTGCGCAAGCAGACGGTGCTACGAACGAAGCGCCCCAAGCACCCGCAAGCGATTCAGGCGAGGTTTCACAAGCGCCCGTTTCAAACGACGACGAGCGAGTGCAAACCGCAGTGGGCAGCGAAGCTCCGTCGCATGACCAACAAATGCACGCAGATGCTGCCGACGAAACGCCGGAAGCTGACGAAGTGGACTTCAGCACCGAACGCGACAGCGACGCGGACGACCTCGACGACGACAGCGAATGACCTCACAGCGCTAGCTGCGGCGGGATTAACAAGAGATCAAGAGTTCAAGAGGAAGGCTTTTTGTTTCCGAACAGACGCCTTCCTCTGTCTTTCTCTTGATCTCTTGTAAACCTGAACGAGGTGAGGCGGTTCAGTGGTGATGGCCGCCTTCGCCGTGCGCGTGACCGTGTTCTAGTTCTTCTTTCGTCGCTGCGCGGACCTCTTTGACGGTGACGTCGAAGTGCAACGTAACTCCAGCGAGCGGATGTTCGGCCGTGACGAGAACCGCGTCGGGCTTCACGTCCATGATCCAAAGCGTGACCGAGTTACCGTCCGGCCCGACAGCGTCCAGCATCATGCCGGCTTCTGGCTTGATATCCTTGGGGAGGCGGTCCAGCGGAACCGACATGGGCTGCTCTTCACCACGCTCGCCATAACCTTCACCCGGCGGAACTGCGACCTTCACGTTGTCGCCAACTGCGTGTCCGGCAAGGGCGTTCTCGAGCCCCGGGACGATCATGTCGTGCCCGTGAAGATATACGAGCGGATGACCGGCGCTTTCATCAATGGTGACGCCTTTTTCATCTTTGAGAACGTAGTCGAGAGTGACGACCGAGGCGGCTGCGATTTTCATGAGAATCCCTTCCGGCAGACCCAGCGTCGGCCAAGGCGGCAGAGAGTGCAGCGCGATTGCTGAGAGGTCAAACCGTTACGTGTTCGACGTGCTCGCCAAAAACTTTGCGCATGGAATCGCTGATCTCGCCCACGGTTGCGTACGACTTCACCGCGTCGAGAATCGCTGGCATGAGATTGCCTCCTTCGCGCGCAATGCGCTCCACTTCGTCGCATGCTCGCGTGGACTTGGCGTTGTCGCGGCGCGAGCGAACTCCCTGCAAGCGCGCCACCTGCTCGGCTTCGAGCTTTGGGTCCACGCGCAAAAAAGGAATAGGCGGGGTGTCGCCTTGAAACTTGTTGACTCCCACAATCACGCGCTCGCTGCGCTCGATCTGCAGCTGGTATTGATATGCGGTGTTTTGGATTTCCCGCTGCACGTACCCCTCTTCGATGGCGTCGACCATGCCGCCCATCGCGTCGATCGTCGCAATGTAGTTGCGAGCGCCCGCTTCGATACGATCGGTCATCGCTTCAATCGCGTAAGAGCCGCCCAGTGCGTCCACGAGATCAGCGACGCCACTTTCATACGCGATTACTTGCTGCGTTCGTAGCGCGAGCGTCGCGCTCTCCTCGGTTGGCAGAGACAACGCCTCGTCGTAACCGTTTGTGTGCAGAGACTGGCATCCGCCCATGACTGCTGCGAGTGCCTGCAGAGTTACGCGAACCGTGTTTACGAGCGGCTGCTGTGCCTGCAGCGTAACGCCTGCGGTCTGCACGTGAAAGCGCAGAGCGCGTGCGCCTTTCGACTTGGCGCCAAAGCGCTCCTTCATGATCGAATCCCATAGACGGCGCGCCGCGCGAAACTTCGCGACTTCTTCGATGACGTTGTTGTGCCCGTTGAAAAAGAACGAAAGCTGCTGGCCGAAGGTGTCCACGTCGAGGCCGGCTTTCACCGCCGTCTCGACGTAGGCGATCCCATCGGCGAGTGTGAACGCGACTTCTTGAATCGCGTCGCAGCCCGCCTCGCGCATGTGGTAGCCGCTGATTGAGATCGTGTTCCACTTGGGCGCGTTGGTGGCGCACCACGAGAAGATGTCGTTGATCACGCGCAGTGACGGGCGCGGCGGAAAGATGTACGTGCCGCGCGCGATGTACTCTTTCAAGATATCGTTCTGAATCGTGCCGCGCAGCACATCGGCGGCGACGCCTTGCTTCTCGCCGACGGCGACGTAGAGCGCGAGCAAAATGGACGCGGTTGAATTGATCGTCATCGATGTGCTGACGTCGCGAAGCGGAATTCCCGCGAACAACGTCTCCATGTCCTCGAGCGAATCGACGGCTACTCCGACCTTACCGACTTCGCCGCGCGCGAGCGGATGATCGCTATCGCGCCCCATCTGCGTCGGCAGATCAAACGCGACGCTAAGACCAGTTTGGCCTTTCTGTAGCAGATAGTGATAGCGCTTGTTGGACTCTGCCGCGGTGCCGAAGCCCGCGTACTGGCGCATCGTCCAGAAACGTCCGCGGTGCATGTTGGGTTGGACGCCGCGCGTAAATGGGGGTTCGCCAGGAAAACCCAGAGCGCCCAGGTAGTCTGGGCTGACATCGGCGGGTGTGTAGAGCGTCTGCGCGTTACCGCCGCCCGCGAGTAGGTTCGTGAGTTCGCGCGGAGCGGATTTCTTTTCGAACGCCGCAAGCACTTCCTTCTTCCAGCGTTCCGCAGCGAGTTTCGTTTCGTCGCTCATGATCTACTTCTTTCCGGACTTGATGATGCGAGAGAGGGATGCGGTGAGCGCATCGGCGATCATCACAATTTGCGCTCGTCCAGCTTCGTCGAAACGCAGGCCATCAACGCATAGCAAACCCACCGGCTTTCCGCTGAGCAGGATGGGCTGGAACAGGATGTTCGCACCACGACTGCCGATCACCGCGGCATACAGCGCTTCGGCCGCGCTCCTGCCGAGCGGGCCATAGCAGGGAAGCCCTTGTACCGCTGCTGCGCGCAAATTCGATGAGCCAGTCAGCGGTATGGACAGGCTTCGCACGACGTCCTTCGAGAGCTGATCGCCAAACGCGTCTCGTCCTTGAATTACGTCCTTCTTGACAGAGAAAAAGACGCTTGCGCGTCCGACTGTGAGCGCCGCTTCGCAGGCTAGATGAACTGCGGCGTCGCGTTCCGCCGATTTGCTCAGCGCATCCAAGTAGTAGCTGATGTCCCCGGGCGCGCTTCCACTTGGCTGCGTGTCGAGTGCGTCGAGCGGTGCGATTGATCCGGTAGGGACCACCGTTGCCATGCCTGGCGCGATGCTCGGCGCGCGCCCGGGGAGCGTGAGACCGTCGGACCAAGAGTCGCCGCCCGACCCAGGCGCATCGCTCCAGGATTCTGTCGGCGGTTCACTCGACGGCGCGCGTGCTGGTGAGCTCACGGCCTTTTGACGAACCAAAGGAACGGGGCTCAGCTCATCCGATTCCGACTGGGCTTGCAGGGCAGGGTGCTTACCAACGGCCGTTGTTTCCGTGTCGTCATCCGGCGAGAAAGAGATACGGCGTTTGCGGACAAGCGCGACGGCCGTTTCGTCCTCGGGGCTCGAGGCCTCATTCATACGCGCAAGCTCCGCCGACATGTCTCGAATCACAGTCTGCGAATCGTGCACCGAAAGCCGAGCATCCAGCGTCGACGCCAAGTCACGCACGCGCGCGACCCGCGGTAGCACGCGTGCGCGCAGTGCCAACGCGAGCGTTTCGATGGACTTCGCGTCGGTCGGATCGCCCATCGCCATCGCGACGCCATCGCGCTGCTCGTGCAAAGGAAGCGCAAGGAGCTCGTGCGCTGTCTCTTTGGTTAGGCGGCTCAGAAGCGCCGGATCCGCGCTTTCGAGATCGCCCTTTTCCACGAGCGGCCCAAAACCCACGGACAAAAAGAAGCCAGCGAGTGCGTCCTCGGGTAAGCCTTGGTCGACCAGCGCCCGTAGCAAAAGTGCAACATCTGCCGTCCCCGCCGCCCTCACAGCGTCGCTGAGTTGGCCTCGCGTCAGCAGACCTGCGCGGAGAAGACGGGCGCCGAGATCCTGTGACATTTACTCCCGACGATCTACGTGGGTCTGCGGCTCGAGGTCAAGATGCCACCGGCAGCGAGTTACGCCACGTGTGCGAGCAAGTAGGCGAGACACACTGAATTACACAGCTGGCCGACGACGTAGGCGTGGACTTCTGTCCAGCGGCTCGCATACTCTCCTGCGGGTTATGGGGATCAACGTTGTGCCGGGGCGGTCGTCCGTTGGACGACTCATGCTGTGCACGTTCGCATTGTTTGCGAACGTTGCGTCGGCGTGTGTCTTGTCGGGTTGTTTGGATAGCTCTGGCGACAATGCGCCGGCTGCAACTGTGGGTGTCGCGCAAGCCGCACTCGCGTGCATCGCAGAGGGGCCCGAGATTCCGTGCTCCGTAGATGCTGACTGCCCTGGCCGAGAGTGCGGCACCGCCGTCTGCCAAGCTGGTAGCTGCAAGTGGTGTTTGCTTCCGGATACGACCACCTGCCGCGCGGCGACCGACGTATGTGACCAAGCCGAGATGTGCACAGGCGCAAGCGCCTTCTGTCCAGCGACCGATGCCGTGCGTCCGAGCGGCACAACGTGTCGTGGCGCCGCCGGCGTGTGCGACGCAGCAGAAACGTGTAACGGCACCGCGAAGACGTGCCCCAGCGACGGTTATCTAAGCGCTGCGACGACATGTCGAGCATCGGCCAGTGGATGCGATGCGGCGGAGCAGTGCACAGGGTCGTCCGTGACGTGCCCCGCTGACGTGGTGAGCGCAGCTGGCGCGGTTTGTCGTGCGCCCTCGGGCGCGTGTGACGTCGCAGAGACGTGCGACGGATCGTCGAATGCATGCCCGAGCGATGCGTTCGCGACAGCTTCCACAATGTGTCGCGCGGCTTCCGGAGTTTGCGACGCGGCCGAGATGTGCACGGGCTCGTCCGGCGCGTGCCCCGCCAACACTTTCATAAGCGCCGCGTCGATGACCACGTGTCGTGTTTCTGCTGGCGCATGCGACGTCGCGGAGACGTGCGGTGGCTCGTCCGCGAGTTGTCCCGCGGATAGTTTCGTCAGCGCGGCCTCCATGACGACCTGTCGTGCGTCCGCTGGGCCATGCGATACCGCGGAAATGTGCTCTGGTTCGTCGGCCTCGTGTCCGTCGAATAGTTTCGCCGCCGCAGCGACTGTGTGCCGTGCGTCTGGCGGGGCGTGCGATCCGCAAGAGACATGTACCGGCTCAGCGGCTGCATGTCCCGGTGACACTATCGCGAGCTCTGGCACGATGTGTCGCGCCGCGATTTCCACGTGCGACGTTGCCGAGACGTGC
Organism: Sandaracinaceae bacterium; assembly: GCA_016712745.1. Taxonomy (GTDB): domain Bacteria; phylum Myxococcota_A; class Polyangia; order Polyangiales; family JADJQN01; genus JADJQN01. Next base: position 575,888 of record JADJQN010000001.1, on the reverse strand, counting down.
AATGGCGTGGCGACGACTTGTCCCGGCGATAGCTACGCTGCCTCCGGCACCACTTGCCGTGCCGTGGCCGGCGCGTGCGACGTCGCGGAGTCCTGCACCGGATCATCTGCCGCGTGTCCGTCGAACACCTTTGTCGCGTCCGGCACTTCGTGTCGCGTGGCAGCTGGCATGTGCGATGTTGGCGAGTCGTGTACAGGCAGCGCCGCCGCATGTCCTTCCGACGGATTCCGTTCTGCTTCGACTCTGTGTCGTGCGTCGGCTGGCGTATGCGACGCCGCCGAAAATTGCACGGGCTCGACGGCGAACTGTCCAGTGGACTCTGCAACTCCCGCGGGTACTACGTGCCGCGCATCGGCTGGCCCGTGCGACGTTGCGGAAGCCTGCAACGGCACACTCACGACGTGTCCGGCCGACGTAGTCGCTTCCTCGGGGACGGCGTGTACGGCCAACGGCCCGTGCGATTTGCCTGCGACGTGCGACGGCACCGCCACGACATGTCCTTTCGGCGGCTACCAACCTGCCGGTACCGTGTGTCGCGCAGCGGCCGGAACGTGCGACGTAGCTGAAGCCTGCACCGGCGCGGCGAGCGCGTGTCCGTCGAACGGGTTCGTCTCGAGCGCAACCACGTGCCGCGCGTCAGCCGGCGCTTGCGACGTCGCCGAAAACTGCACTGGGTCCGCTGCGAACTGTCCCGCCGACACGCTCCGCGCTGCCAGCTTCGTTTGCCGGACCTCCGCAGGCGGCTGCGATCCGCAGGAAACCTGCACCGGGACTTTGGCGGCGTGTCCTGGCGACACCATCGCCGCGGCCGGCGCCATTTGTCGCGCGGCGTCGGGCGCGTGCGACGTAGCGGAGACCTGCGATGGCTCTGCAACCTCCTGCCCCAGCAACGGCTTCGCCAGCAGCAGCACGATGTGCCGCGCGGCATCCGGCGCGTGCGACGTCGCGGAGATGTGCCCCGGCACAGGCTCGGCGTGTCCGGCCAACGGTTTCGCGGGTTCGGGCACGGTATGCCGCGCTGCTGCGGGCACGTGCGACGCGCAAGAGGTTTGTTCCGGAAGCGCAGCCAGCTGTCCGGGTAATTCGTTCGTTACATCGGGAACTATGTGCCGCGCCTCCACCGGCCTCTGCGATCCGCAGGAGAACTGCACCGGCTCGAACGCGAACTGCCCGACGAACGCAGTGGCAACGTCGGGCACTACGTGTCGTAGCGCGGCGGGGCCCTGCGATACACCTGAAGTTTGCAACGGCACACTCACGTCGTGTCCGTCGGATTCGTTCGCCGCGGCCGGCACGTCGTGCCGCAGCGTAGCTGGCGTCTGCGACTCGCCAGAGTTCTGCACTGGCGGCACGACCGCGTGTCCGTCCGATGCTTTCCTTGCCGCAGGCAGCGCATGCCGCGTGAGCGCCGGCGTCTGCGACGTAGCCGAAAGCTGCAATGGCGCGACGGCATCGTGTCCAAGTGATGCCAAGGCCCCCTCGAGCACCGTTTGTCGCGCTTCAACGGGTAGCTGCGATGCGGCTGAGAACTGTTCCGGAACCGGCAACGCATGTCCGGCCAACAGCAGTCTTCCTGAAGGCGCTTCGTGCGACACCGACGGCACCGTGTGCAACGGGACCAACACCTGCCGCAGCGGCGCGTGCACGGCCGGCACGCCGCTCGCGTGCGATGACACGAACGACTGCACAGACGATTCGTGCAACCCAGTTAGCGGTTGCGGTCACTCGAACGTGGCGAACGGCACGAGCTGTTCGGACGGACAGTTCTGTACTTCCACGGATGCGTGCATGAGCGGCACATGCGTCGGCTCGACGCGCGATTGCGGGATGCCGGGCGAGATGTGTCTTATCTCGGAATGCGACGAGACAACGGACATGTGTCGCTTGCAGCTCAATCCCGATGGTACGCCGTGCGTCGACAACGTCATCAAGCCGTACATGATGATGATTCTCGATAACTCCGGCTCGATGGATCAGCGCATCAGCGCCGGCACCAATAGCTGCGGTCGCGAGCGCACACGAATGAGCGACGCGAAATGCGCGCTCACAAACCTCGTCGCATCCAACGGCGACGTGGTCTTCGGTCTCGAACGCTACAAAGAAACCTGCACGGGTTCGTGCACGGGAACATGTCCGGCCGATTGCGGCACGGGCGGCGCCGCAACATGCCCGTCGACGTGCAATAGCTGCACGTGCAACTACTTGAACTGCGGCGCGTGCGATCCGTCGGCGGCCACTGTCGGCGTGAGCGGTTGCCCGTCCAACGGTTCGGATGCCGACCAAGGTGAGATCCTCTCGCCAATCGTCGACGATACGCAGCCCAACATCCTCAAATGGATCGACTACACCTGCAACGGGTGCGGTCTGACGTCCGGCAATCCCGAGCTTTCGTCCGATACATGGACGCCGCTCGCTGGCTCGCTACGTACAGCACGCCGTTACTTCGAAGGCGGCGACCCGACGTACCCGACACCGGTTGATCCGGCGAACTCGTGTCGCCCGTACTACGTCATCCTGCTTACGGATGGTCTTGAGTCCTGCACCATCTTCGATCAAACGGTGCAAGCCGCTACGGAACTCCGCACGACGAATACTGTCACGCCGAGCGGATCAATCACGGTCGACATTCACACCTACGTGATTGCGTTGGGCGTGCCGGTAGGCTCCGACGCGCAGCGCCGTGTCGATGACATCGCACTTGCCGGTGGCACCGAGCACGCGTACCTCGCCGAGAACGAAGAGAGCATCTCCATCGCGTTCGCCGAAATTCTGCGCCGCTCGCTGCTCGTCGAAATTTGTGACGGGCGTGACAACAACTGCAATGGCCTCGTCGACGAGGGCTTCACACTCTTCTGCGATATCCCGGGCGGTCATCCCACGGCGGACTTGTGCACCAATCCGGGCGATCCCTGCGATAGCGCCGACGACAACTGCTACCTCGGCACCTCGGACGAGGTCCGCAACCGTTGCGGTACCTGTGGTGCTGCGCCGCTCGAAATCTGCGACCGCATGGACAATGATTGCGACGGATTGATCGACGAAGCACCCGCTGACTGCAGCTGCGTTGCGGTCCCCGAGATTTGCGACAACCGCGACAACGATTGCGACGGATTGGTCGACGAAGGGCTTGAGCGCGCGTGTGGAAGCGGCGTTGGCGCCTGCACACCTGGCACTCAAGTTTGCTCGGCCGGAACGTGGGGCGTCTGTAGTGGCGTGACACCGACCGACGAAATCTGCGACGGCATCGACAATGATTGCGATGGCGTCATCGACGGTATCGTGCGCAGTTGTGGTAGCCCGGCGATCGGCACTTGCTTGCCTGGCACTGAGATCTGCGTGGCTGGCGACTGGGGCGAGTGCACCGGTGGCATCGGACCCGAGGTCGAAGTCTGTGACGGCGTCGACAACGACTGCAACGGCATCATCGACGACGGAAGCCCGGGCGGCGGCGCTGACTGCGGAACCATCTGCGGACCCGGCAACGTGGCGTGTGTCGACGGCATGCTCGCCTGCGTGAGCTCGGCTGGCATGGGCATTCCGGAAATCTGCAACTTGCTCGACGACAACTGCAACGGTCGCGTCGATGAAGATATCGCGTCGATGGGTCCGTGCGACAACGACGGCATGCTCTGCTTGCCGGGCGAATCGATCTGTCGCGACGGCATCTTCCAATGCATCGGCGGAACCCTGCCGGAGCCAGAGGTCTGCGATTGCAGCGATAACAACTGCAACGGCGACATCGATGACTCGGTCGACTGCGGTGCGGGTGCAACGTGCTTGGCAGCTCCGGATTGTCAGTGCGCGCGTCCTTGCACAGAATCGGAATTCCCGTGTGCGTCGGGATATCGCTGCACATCGACGACGCCGAGCGAAGGCTTCTGCGTGATTGATCGCTGCGCAGCCGTCACCTGCTCCCCGACCAGCGCCGGCTTGCCGCGCGGCTGCCTCGAGGGCGAGTGCTTGCCGGTTTGCGAAACCGTCAACTGCCCAAGCTCGTTGGTGTGCAATCCACGCAACGGAGCCTGCGTGCAGAACAACTGCACCGCGTTCCCGGACATCTGTACGGCTGACCAACTCTGCGTCGGCGGCTCGTGCGTGGACAATCGATGCGTTGGCGTAAGCTGCGACACCGGTTCGTTCTGCCGCGGCGGCGCTTGCGTCGAATCCTGCGCCAACGTCAGCTGCGACGACACTGAGCGCTGCCACGACGGCGCCTGCGCCCCCAACAACTGTGCGAACGTAAACTGTCTTTCGAGTGAGACGTGCAATCCACTCGACGGCAGCTGCACCCCGAACCTCTGCTTGTCGCGCACGACTTCGTGCATCTCGATGACCATTTGTGATCCGGTCACCGGAGAGTGCATCCCCGATCCGTGCGCGGGCGTCGTCTGCGCAACTGGTGAAATTTGCGAAGGCGGCGATTGCTATTCGCCCGAGGAGATCGACGCAGGCCCGGGCTTCACTCCGGATCGCGTGATCGCGACCGGCGGCGGCGGCCTTGCCTGCACGGTGGGAACTCCGGGTCAGTCGACCAGCTGGCCCATCGCGGCGTTCATGGCCGCAGCGCTCGCGCTCGTGGTCGTCCGCACTCGGAGGCGTGAGCGTCGATGACTCGGGCTGCGCGTTTCCTTCTTTGGTTGTCGGTGGTGTCTGTTGCAGCGCTGAGCACGGGCTGCGACGTCACCCCGTATTGCTTGAACTGCGCAGATGGCGGCTTGGGCACGATGGACGGCACGGATCCGCGCGATTTGGGGCCGCTCAACATCGTAGACGGCAATGGCCTGGACTCATGCGTTCGCACCGGCGTTGAAGTGTGCGACGGCATGGACAACGACTGCGATGGCCAAATCGACAATGGCCTCCTGCCGATGGAAGGTCAGGTCTGCGGCACGAACGAAGGACCCTGCCAACAGGGAACGTTCGAGTGCGTGAGCGGTCACCTCGTTTGCGGTGGCGGCGCAATTTCGCCGATGTCGGAGTCGTGCAACATGATCGACGACGATTGCGACGGCGTTATCGATGACGGCGATCCGGGCGGCGGCGCGCCCTGCGGAAACGACGTGGGCGATTGCGTTCACGGAATTACGGTCTGCAGTGAGGGCCATCTCGACTGCACGGGCGGCGTGCCGATGGTAGACGAGCTCTGCGACGGGCGCGACAACGACTGCGACGGCAACATCGACAACGGAAACCCCGGTGGTGGCGCTGCATGCGGCGAGGGGATCGGCGAATGCGCTCTTGGTACCGAACGCTGCATTGGTGGCGATTTCGTATGCTTGGGCGCCGGTGTTCCCTCGCCAGAGCGTTGCGATGAAATCGACAATAACTGCAACGGCGACATCGACGAAACGTTTGATCTGGCCACCGACGTTCGAAACTGTGGCGAGTGTGACAACGCATGCGCGCCGGCACACGCGATTGGGCGTTGCATCGCGTCGATGTGCGGGATCGCGGCTTGTCGCGGCGGCTACGTAGACATCAACAACGACCCCGAGGACGGCTGCGAGTACGAGTGCGACTTCCGCGGCGCCGAAACGTGCAATGGCATCGATGACGACTGCGACATGGAAATCGACGAGGAGCTCGTCCCGCCCGCACTTTGCTCGCAAGTGGGCGAATGCTTGGGAACAGTCGCGGAATGTGAAGGCGACGACGGCTGGGCATGCCACTACGGCCCCACGGTTACGACCAACTCAGCCGGGGAAATCATCCCTGAGTCAGACTGCAACGACCTCGACAACGACTGCGACGGTTTGGCCGACGACAGCTTTGTCATGAAGGGGAGCGACTGCACCAACGGCATGGGATTGTGCACGGTGCACGGTCTTCAGGTCTGCAACGAGACGAACGACGGCTTGCGCTGCGATGCGCCCGCGCCGCTTCCGGGTTCTCCCGAAGTTTGCAATGGAGTCGACGACGACTGTGATGGCACGCTCGACGAAGACGTAGCCGAAGATTGGGTGACCATCACCGGCGCATTTGGTACCCGAGAGATTTACGCCTACGAAGCATCGCGCCCGGACGCCACGGCCATGCAGCCCGGTGCCATGTCGCATCGCCCCTGTTCGCTTCCCGGCCGCGTGCCGTGGACCAACGTTCGCTATCCGGAAGCACTCGCAGCATGCACCGCGATTGGCGCTCGATTGTGCACAGAGACTGAATGGGAAGCGGCGTGCACGACGAACGCCAGCACGCCGTGCGTCTACGCGTACGGAAGCATGTGCACGAACTACCAGCCGACCAGCTGCAATGGCAACGACCTCGACTCAGATCCCTCCTTGCCTCTCGACCAAGACGAGCTGCGCGTTACAGGCGCCATGAGTTCCTGCTACGCGAACTGGGGCGGCACCAATCGCATCTACGATCTTTCCGGCAACGTAAAGGAATGGACCCAGGCTCGGACGAGCGGTGTCAATCCCTTACGCGGCGGCGCTTATAACAACCCGGGCTTGGCGCTCCAGTGCACGTACGACTTCACGGTCGCCGACGACGCATTCCTGTTCGCCAACGTCGGCTTCCGCTGCTGTCGCTGAGCCGGGGCTCGCCAACATGATCTACTTCGATCATCACGCCGCGACAGCTCCTGTGAAGGAGGTGCTCACGGCGATGCGCGAAGCTGAAGCCTTCGCTTGGGCGAATCCGTCAAGCATTCATGCGGCCGGCCAGAAGGCGCGCGCGCTCCTCGACGAGGCGAGGCGACGCGTCGCAGCCTCCGTGGGGGCGGACGCCAATGAGATTGTCTTCACGAGCGGCGGAACAGAGGCCCTTCATCTCGCGATGAACGGGGTCGCTCGCGGTATGCCGCCACGTCACGTGATCACGTCGGAGATCGAGCATCCGGCAATCGCCGCGACGCTCGACGCCTGGCAGAAGAACGGTACCCGCGTAACCCGCCTCAAAGTCCTCCACGGTATCCCGCCCGACGCCGACGCGTTGCGCAACGCCGTCGAGCCCACGACGGATCTCGTCGTGCTGCAGTGGGTCAATCACGAGACCGGAACCCTGCTGCCTGTTCACGACTACGCGGCCGTGTGCCACGAAAACCAGATACCCTTGGTGGTCGACGGGACGCAGGCACTCGGCAAAGTGCCGGTCGACGCCCATGCGCTCGGCGCGGCGGCACTGATCATTGCCGGCCACAAAATGGGTGGACCCGCTGGCATAGGCGCGGTGGTGATACGTAAAGGCGTGGATCTGCGGCCGGCTGTTCTGGGCGGAGCGCAGGAACGCGGTCGTCGCGCCGGCACGCCGGACGTGGTTCGCGCCGTCGGCTTTGGGGTGGCCTGCCTGCACCTGCCCAGTCGTCTCGCGACGATGCCTGCCGTCGCCGCGCTGCGCTCCGCGATGGAGGCCGAGCTTGTAGCGCTGGGGGCCGTGGTGAACGGCGCTGAGGGGCCACGCGTAGCGACGGTCGCCAACGTTTCTATTCAAGAGAAACAGGGCACGCTGGTCGTGGCCGCGATGGACCTGGAAGGGGTTTGCTTGTCGAGCGGAGCTGCCTGCTCTTCGGGAGTGGCCCAGGCGTCGCCAGTGCTTCGTGCGATGTACCCCGACCAGTCGTGGCGCGCCGACACCGCGCTTCGCCTCTCGTTCGGTCCATCGAACACGCGCGCCGAGGTGGACACGGCCCTTCGTAAATTCGCGCTCGTTTTGCCGCGAATTCCAAACCTCGGGTAGGTTCGAGGTCTTTGGGCGGACCTCCAGCGTTGCCAACATTTCGCTCGTAAGTGCGCGAAAGAAGATCATTCTCGATCAAGGTGCGGACAGCATTTGAGCGTTCCATTCAATGGAACGCGGCTTGACGGCAAAGACGTCTGGGGCCATCAAGTGTCCGTGCAAAAAGTCGGACGCGTCGTTGTTGCTATGAGCGGTGGAGCGGATTCCTCCATCGCCGCCGCCATCCTGCACGCAGCCGGTGTGGAGGTCGTTGGGGTAACGATGCATCTCATCGATGCCGCGGGGCATCAAAAAATCGGCCGGTGTTGCGCGCCCGAAGACCGCGACGACGCGCGGCGCGTGTGCGACGCCTTGGGGATCCCGCACTACGTTGTCGACGAGCGGGAAGCCTTTCTCGCGCATGTCATTGAACCCTTTGTCGCATCCTACCTGGGCGGCCAGACGCCGGCCCCGTGTGTAAAGTGCAACCAGCATGTGAAGCTAAACAAACTGGTCGCGCTTGCGGATGCGTTCGGTGCGACTCACGTCGCGACCGGTCACTACGCGCGCTTGATGATGGATCCCGACGGGCGCCCTCGTCTTTTGCGTGGCGTCGATGAGGAGAAGGATCAAAGTTACTTCCTGTTCGGTACCCCGCCCGAGGTCCTCTCGCGCCTGATGTTCCCGCTCGGAGATCTGCAGAAGGACGACGTCCGCGAGATCGGACGGAAGCTCGCCGTCCACAACGCCAATAAGCCCGACTCGCAAGAGCTTTGCTTCGTACCGGACGGCAATGTCGGTGGTTTTGTCGAACGCAATGTCGGCGTTACGCGCCCCGGCAACATGATCGACGCAGCCGGCAACGTGCTTGGCACCCATCCCGGCGTTCACCACTTCACAATCGGCCAGCGCAAGGGCTTAGGCCTCTCGGGCGGTCCGCCGCGATACGTCTTGCGGATCCTCAAGGACACCGCCGATGTAGTCGTCGGCGACTCAGCAGATCTCGCTTCGTCCATCCTGAACGCCAACGATGTCAGTTGGACCGCACCCCGTCCAAAGGAAGCGTTTGATGGCGAAGTTCGCATCCGCCATCGTCACAAGCCGGCCCACGCCCGAATCACACCTACGGGCGATGGCTTTCGGGCTGAGTTTCGCGAAGCCCAACGAGCGATTAGTCCCGGACAGGCCGCGGTAGTATATCGTGGGGACGAGGTGGTTGCGGGTGGTTTCATCTTCTAGAAGAGGCGCGCTAGTTGGCATCGCTGCAGCGATGTTCAGCCTCTCGTGCAATCCGGGCGCCGGAGCCGGCGAGGCCCACGGCACACTGACAGCGACCGATTGCGGTCTCGAGGACGCCCCGTTCGCGCTCGCTCCCGACTTCTTTACCGCCGAGGCGGTGCGCGACGAACTGCACATGCGTCTCCAAGAGGGCAGCGATTTGCAGATCCGAAGTGACGGGCTGACCTTGGTCGTCACCGACGCGGCTCGCGTGCGCTCGACACAACTCGAGACTCCGCTGCTCGTCGGCGAAGGCGAGGGCGTTGACGTTCGCATGAGCCTCTACCTCAACTCACGCTGCCACAAAGACCGCCACGAGACGCCAGTCATCATGAGCGCGAGCGAAGGCAGCATCGTGTTTCATGATATCTATGCCCCGCTCGTAGATGATCGAGCCCTTCGCATCGCCGCTGATTTCGACAATGTGCAGTTCTCAGACCCCTACGACCCTGAAGCACGGCATGCCGTTCTCTCGGGATCTTTCGAAGTGATCTACAATCGTGGCCGGCCCTCCCAACGTTTCCCGTGAGCGCGTCCTCGAAGGCGTCGCGCGTGAGCTAGCTCGCGGAGGCGACGCAGTCGTGGACACGACCGCGGGCGTCGCATTTGTCCCACAGGTCTTGCCTACCGAGCGCGTGATTTTGCGCAACGTGCGCCGCGAAGGCGGCGCGTTGCGCGCGGAACTTGCCCGCGTCGTCGAGGCGTCCGTCGAGCGGGTCGAGCCGCCGTGCCCTTACGCCATGACGTGCGGGGGCTGTCCCTGGATGATCGCAACGCTGCCGCTACAGCACGAGTGGAAGCGCAATTTCGTCGCGAAAGCGGTAGGCGTGCCTCCGGAGGCCATCGAGCTGCTCACAAGCGATCAGCCGCTACATTACCGACGGCGGGCTCGCCTCGCGTGGAAGGCTTCGCGTGCACGCGTGGACCTGGGCTATCGCAAGGCTCGCACGCGCGATGTGATCGACGTCCAGGCATGCACCGTGCTCGTGCCAGTGCTCGATCAAGCGCTTGCGGCGATACGAAACGCGTTCCATCTCTGCTTGCGAGGCGAGGGGGAAATCGCGCTGGCGTTGGGGCAGGGTGGCAAAGCGGTATTGCTCCTCACAAGCGATACGCCGCAGCCGCCCGAGGCATACGAGCACGCGCGTACGCTTGCTGCGTCGGACCTGTTTGCTGGTGTGGCACTCACTGCCGGAGGCGCGACGTCGCCAGCCCTTTTCGGTGATCCACGTGAAGTCGGTACAGGCATCGACGGCAAAGCGCTGCTCGGGACTATCGGCGGCTTCTCGCAGGCGCACGGCGCGATCAACGACGCACTGGTCCGTAAAGTCATCGAACTCGCGGCGCCGAAAGACCTAAGCGTTCTCGAGCTCTACGCGGGTCATGGAAATCTCACCGTTGCGCTTGCAGCCGACGCAAAGCACGTCCATGCCGTGGAGCAAGACGAAGCAGCCGTGCGAGCGTGCGAAGAGAACATCCGATCGCGAGGCCTGCACAACGTACGCGTCGCCCACGGAGATGCTGCCGACCACGTGCGAGGTCCCCATGTCGACGTTATCGTCCTGGATCCGCCACGCGCCGGCGCAAAAGATGTGCTGCAAGCGATAGCGGCTCGCAAACCCTCGCGTATCGTTTACGTCTCGTGCGACACAGCCACGCTGGCGCGCGACATCAAGGAACTCGCAAGTTTGGGCTATATACCGGACGCATTTACCGCATTCGACATGTTTCCGCAGACCTCGCACGTCGAGACGGTCGTACGTCTTGCAGCACAAAGAGTCGGGTAGTAGCGTCCGCACCGATGAAGTGCCCTTTTTGCGGCGATCTGGACAACAAAGTGATCGACTCGCGCCTCTCCGGTGCGGGCGAAGTCACACGTCGTCGTCGCGAATGCGAATCGTGCGCGCGTCGCTACACGACGTACGAGCGAGTCGAGGAGATCCTTCCTCTCATCATCAAGAAGGATGATCGGCGGGAACCGTTCGACCGAGTAAAGATCCTGGGAGGGCTTCGTCGCGCAGTCGAGAAGCGTCCGATCTCTGCGGAAGCGCTCGAGCGCTTTGTGGACACGATTGAACGCGAGCTGAACGAGAGCGGCGAGAAGGAAGTTACGTCGTCGTTCATCGGCGAGAAGGTCATGCAACACCTGCGCGATTTGGATCAGGTGGCGTACGTGCGTTTCGCGAGTGTCTATCGCTCCTTCAAAGACATTCACGAGTTCATGGACGAGCTCTCGCATCTCTTGAAGAAGCCGGGAGATCCTCGGTGATTCGGCCCGCTCAAAACACACCAACAGACCTGCGCTTGATGAGTTTGGCGCTGCGCGCGGCAACCCGCGGTCGACCGAGTCCCAATCCGCACGTCGGCGCGGTGGTAGCGCGAGGGGAAACGATACTCGCTGCTGGTCACCATCCCAGAGCCGGACAAGCGCACGCCGAAATCGTGGCACTGAAAAAAGCAGGCGACAGTGCGCGGGGCGCAACTCTCTATGTGACGTTTGAGCCGTGCAACCACCAGGGGAGAACCGGTCCCTGCACCGAAGCGATTATCGCGGCGGGTATTGCGCGCGTGGTGATCGGCACTCGCGATCCGGCCCCCCACGTAGCCGGGGCCGCTGAAAAGCTTGCGGCAGCAGGAATCGAAGTTGAGATTGGCGTCGAAGAAGACAAGGCGCGCGCGCTGATCGCAGATTTTGCGCAACACATCATGACGGGTCTGCCCTTCGTTCGCATGAAGGCCGCCATGACGCTCGACGGGTACATCGCAACTCGCACCAACGACTCGAAGTGGATCACAGGTCCCCTCGCGCGCAAGCACGCGCACCGCATGCGTGATCAGAGCGACGCGGTCATCGTTGGCGTAGGCACTGTGCTCGCGGACGACCCATCGTTGACTGTGCGTGACGTTCGCGGCCGTGATCCTATTCGCGTTGTACTCGACACCCATCTACGTACGCCTGTTGATGCAAAGTTGGTCGCGCATGGTTCACGCGCCCCCACGTGGATTCTGCATAGCGAAGCTGCGTCACACGCCAAGGCTAAGGCGCTTGCGCGCAAGGGCGTCGAGCTGATCCCCGTAGCGCTGGACCGCGGTGGACAGCGCATCGATCTCGAAGCGGCGATGCGCGTGCTAGGAAGACGCGATGTGGTGCGCGTGCTTGCGGAAGGCGGCGGCACGCTTCATGGCTCGCTTCTCGACGCGCACCTCATACGTCGCGCGAGCATATTCATTGCTCCGATTCTCCTTGGTGACCAGAACGCTGTTCGCATGGTCGCGGGTCACGGCGTGACGCGCATTTCCGACGCGTGGCGTCTCACCAATCAAACACTGCGCCGCTTGGGGCCTGATCTATTGGTCGAAGGCGACGTGGTCGCGGCCGCGAAGGCGGAATAGACTGTATCGATGTTTACCGGCCTCGTCACAGACTTGGGCAAGATCGAAGGCGTCGAGCGCAGCCCCAAGGGCGCCGTGCTGCGCGTCGCCACGGGCTTCAGCGAGCTTGTGCTCGGCGAGTCCATCGCCGTCGACGGCGTTTGCCTAACGGTGACTCAGGCCCAGCAGGGTGTGATGCGTGTAGACGCATCGCTCGAGACGCTGGGGCGCACCACGCTCGACCAAGCACGTGTCGGACAGCAAGTGCACCTCGAGCGCGCGCTTCGCGTTGGCGACCGACTCGGTGGCCATTTGGTCTCGGGTCACGTTGACGGTATTGGCGCAATGGTGGAACGGGCTGAGCTTGGCGACTCGCTCCGCATCGTCTTTGAAGTGCCCGAGCGCCTGGCGCCCTTCGTCGCGCCTAAAGGATGCATCTGCCTCGACGGAACAAGCCTGACCGTGAATGCCGTCAACGGCACGCGGTTCGACATCGCGCTCGTTCCATTTTCGCAAACGGCGACCACCTTTGCCAACCGTCCCTTGGGCAGCCCGGTCAACATCGAAGTCGACATGCTTGCGAAATACGTCGCGCGCTTGATGGGAAAGCCCGGAATTGACGGGACTTCAGTAAGTGACGCCGCTTGGCTGGACCTCCTCACGCGTCAGGGGTATCTCTAGCCCCCTCATGCGAGCCGATTCCCTTGAACGCGTACACCGCGCCCTCGAAGACGTTCGAGCGGGCCGCATGGTTATTCTCGTCGACGACGAGGATCGCGAAAACGAAGGTGACCTTTGCATGGCGGCGGAGCGCGTCACGCCAGAAGCGATCAACTTCATGGCCCGGCACGCGCGTGGCTTGATCTGTCTGACACTTACCGAAGACAAAGTTAAACAGCTCGAGTTGCCGATGATGGTGGATGAAAATCGCTCTAGCCGCGCAACTGCGTTCACGGTCAGCATCGAAGCACGTTTTGGCGTAAGCACAGGGATCAGCGCCGCGGATCGCTCACATACCATTCGCACAGCGGTCGCTCGCGAAGCCAAGCCATCGGACATTGTAAGCCCCGGGCACATCTTCCCATTGCGCGCGCGTCCTGGTGGGGTGTTGCAGCGCACCGGCCACACCGAAGGGTCGGTTGACCTTGCACGTCTCGCTGGCTTCGACGCGTCGGGCGTGATCTGCGAGATCATGAACGACGATGGAACGATGGCGCGCCTTTCCGACCTATCGACGTTCGCCGAAATCCACGGCTTGCGCATCCTTTCGATCGCCGAACTCATTGAGTATCGGCTGCAGACCGAGCGCCTGGTGCACAGCCTTTCCGTTGCACCTGTGAGCGTCCCGAGCGGGATGCCGTGGGTCGCTCATGCCTACGAAACCTCGGTCGACGGCCGCCAATTCTTGGCGATGACTCTTGGCGACATCCATGGCGATGAGCCGATTCTTGTGCGAGTGCACACCGGAAGTGTTCTTGGCGACGTATTCGGCGCGCGCCGCGGTGATCGAGTTGTCGCAGCCGACGCCATGACCCGCATCGAAGCCGAAGGCCGCGGAGTCGTGTTGTTCATTCCGGGAAGCGTGAATTTCGTGCGGGATTTAGCGTTCCACAGCGGACAGCAAATGCCGGTGGCTTCGCCCGAAGAACAAGGCGCAGTTCTTCGCGAGTTCGGCTTGGGCGCGCAAGTGCTCGCTGACCTCGGCCTGCGACGCATTCGCCTCCTCACCAATCGGCCACGTCGCCTTGCTGGCGTCGACGCGTACGGCCTCGACGTTGTCGAGCAGGTCATGATGAACGGCGAGGTCGACGAAACTACGTCGACGTCACGCACCACGCATTGATAGACGGACTTAGGAGCGACACGGTCATGACGGACGATCAAAAAGCCATCAAGCAAATCGAAGGCGCTTTCGAAGTGGCGAAGGGAACACGGTTTGCGATAGTCGCTGGCCGCTTCAACAGCTTCATCACGGACCATCTTGTCGCGGGCGCCGTCGACGCCCTTCGACGACATGGGGTGAAAGATTCGCAGATCGTCATAGCCAAGACGCCGGGCGCATTCGAAATCCCGCTTGCGTGTCGCCGCTTCGCAGCGAGCGGAAAGGTCGATGCCGTCATCGCTCTCGGCGCGGTTATTCGCGGAAGCACGCCGCACTTTGATCACGTAGCCGGCGAAGTCTCCAAAGGCTGCGCGCAAGTCATGCTCACGACCGGCGTGCCCGTGCTCTTCGGTGTGCTGACGACCGACACGATCGAACAGGCGGTCGAGCGCGCGGGCACCAAAGCTGGCAACAAGGGTTGGGACGCCGCGATGGGCGCCATCGAAATGGTAAGCCTCGACAAATCCTTTTCGGCCGCTGGCTTCTGAGAGAAACGAATAGCCCGTGGGTCTGCGAAGAAAAGGGCGCGAATCCGCGCTTCAGATGATTTACCAGATGGACCTATCCGGGGTCGATGCTGAGGCTGCGACGCGGCTCTATTGGGAGAATCTTGCTGCGTCACGCGAAGGGGAAGAATTCGCGAACGAGCTCGTTGCGGGCGTCGGACGCGAAGATGCGCGAATCGACGAAACGATTCGCCGCGTGAGCGAAAACTGGCGTGTAGAGCGCATGGCGCGCGTGGACCTCAGCATTCTGCGACTCTGCACGTACGAGTTGCTGGAGATGAAGGACGTGCCCCGTCGCGTAACGCTGAATGAAGGCGTCGAGCTCGCAAAACGGTACGGACACGAGAATAGCGCCGGCTTCGTCAACGGCGTCTTGGATCGCATCGCGAACGACGTCGGCAAGGAGTAGCCGCGCGTGGACGTGTATTTCGTGCCCGCCGACCTGCGTCGCTTGGACGCGTTGAAGAGCGAGGCGCTTTGCATTCCATTTTTTGAAGACGAGCGGCCGCTGTGCGGTGCGCTCGGCCTCGTCGACTGGCGCATGTGCGGGCATATCTCCGCGCTGATCCGCAAAGGGCGACTCAATGGATCCGCGGAGGAAGTCCTACTGATCCCCGCGCGACCGCGACTGCCGTTCGAAAAACTCATACTCTTCGGCCTTGGGCCGAAGCATGCGTTTACCGAGGAATCATTCGCACAGTGCGTGGAGCGCATGCTGCAAACGCTCACAAAAAGTCGCGTGCGGGCTTCCGTGATTGTGTTGCCGGGCAGAGCACTCGGTCGCATCGCACCGGCTCGCGCAATGGAGATTTTTCTCGCTATTGCGAGCTCGCACGCTGAGCACGACAAAGTAACTCTCGTCGACGACGCGGAAGCCGAACGCGCAATGCAGCCCATTGTGGAGCGCGAACGCCGACGCGCACGGGCATTTGTTGCCTGACGCGCCGGGCGCTAGGTAATCGTCAACAGTCTCGCCGAGAGTTTTCGATGAAGCTCGCGCCACGTGTTGCGCTCGGCCCGAGTCTCCGCTCGCAATTCCTCGATGCGTGCGAGCGTGAATGCGCGCTCAATAGAGACGCGGTCGACGTTGCGTTCATCGAGCGCGCGGTCGCGCCAATCGTTTACGCGGCCGACGTGGCGATACGACGCGTCCTCCGAAAAGCGTACTACGCCGTCATCGAGATCTCGGCGGAGGCGATGCTCAAGCGCACGCACCTTATCCGGGAGCGCTGCTGGATCGACGGCTATACCCGTGACCCGCTCATAGATCTTCGCCTCTGCAAGAGTGCGGGCCGATGCACGGCCAAGGAACCAGCCTCCGGCAGTCATCGCGAGGCCTACGGCTGACAGCACAGGGCTCGCCACGGTCATTGAAAGAAATACTGGGAGCGCGAATGCCGCGCCAAAAAGCAACGGTCCCCAACTGCGCAGAAATGCGGCGCTAACGGAGATTTGATTCGTCGCTATCTCGACCGCCGTGTCGGTCTCTCGCTTGACGACGTAGGAAGCTAGGGGCAATAGCGGGAGGAAAAAGACGTGCACAACCTTGGTTTCGATGTAGCCGTCGTCGTGCGCGAAGACGCGTCCCGCCATCCTGGTTCCGCCGATGAAGATCATCCCGCGCCATTATCTGGTGCCTTCATAGGTACGTCGAGTTAGACTCTACCCATGCGATTCCGCTTGCTACCCACACTGATTCTCGCCGGCCTTCTCGCGGCGTGCGATTCCGACGTCGCGACCCCGTTTGTGGAGGATGCCGTCGAGGGTTTCGAGCAAAACACCGCTTCGTTGCCCGAGGCAACTGCTGACGAGCCGTATCCGGAGTTGCTAACGCTCATCCAAGCGAATAGCGACCCGTTCGATTTTGTGCACGCGCGCGGCTACGTGCACGCGCCCATCGCTCGCGTGTGGGAAGCGATGAAGACACCCGATGTAGTCGCCGACCGTCGCGCAGTCGACGAGTACAGTGTGACCCAGGACGTCGAGCCCGAGTACGTGGTTAGCTTTCGCATTCGCAACGTCGTGCACGACTTCGTCACGGTGGAGTTCGAGAACACCTGGAGGCAAGACGTCCTAGAAGGCACCGAAGACGAGCCGACGCAGGTAGTCTGCAATTACAAAAAGACTTGGGGCACATCCTTCATCGATCTGATGGAAGGCTCGATTACGTTGAACGTCGTGACCCCTGACGTCACGGAGTTCGCCATCGTCCAGCATCTTGACGCGACGTCAGCTGACAGCGACGAAATCGCCTCCGCATCGCGCGACATGTACGCGTCGGTTGTTGCATTCGTGCATGACCAAGCGCTGCCGACGTACTGAGTTCAATCCGCCGATTTGTTTGATTTTTCGGCGAGATCTTTGTCAAGTCGCGTTGAGATTTCGCCGAGCATGTTGGCGACCGAGTGAAGCGTCGTCGCGCTCGCGTAGGTGGCCGAACGCGCAATCGTAAGGCCGTGGCGTGCCCAGGCGAGTCCCACGGTGGTCAACGCGCGAAGCGATTCATCAAGGCTGGTCGTGTTCTTTTCGCTGTTCTGATTCATGGCACTTCTCCTCGTCGACAAATGAAAGATTGTGAAAGTCCACTACGGCCCAGGTAGACATTCTTTGCCGAGCACGACGCGCGGACCTGCGACGCCGCTCTCGCGGATACCGAGATAGGCCTCGGCGCCGCGCACAAGCTCACGGCCACAAACCGCGCACTTCGCATTCTGCGCGAGCATGAGCGATTGAAAGCCCAGTACGCTACTGAGCGCATCTGCTGAAGGCGACGCGCTCGGGACAGGCTGACCGCCTTCCTGCACGCCACTGCGAAGCCTTGAGCGTTCCGCCGCCAGCTTTTCCGCCCAGCCACGAATATCGCCTTCGACCCGACGCGAGACCGCGTCTGCCGCGTCTACGGCATCTTCTAAGATCGCGCGCACGACGTTTGAAACGGGCACGCGGAGGCTTTCGGCCAGCCGCTTCAGTTCGCTCTCTAGTACGGCGGGAACACGCGTGTGGAGTACCCGCTCCTTGCGGGAGGGCTCACCTTGGTCATCGTCAGGCAAATTGACGGGGGGCCGCTGCTTCACTGTCACGCACTCTTCTTGTGTCACGGCGTGATCCGCGTCAAGCGAAAATCGTATCACCGTGTGTCACGCGCTGCGTTTTTTCAATGATTGCAACCTTTCCGCGTGCTGGTAGCATGCCGCCCGGTTCTTGGAGGGCGCATGACGCTTCGTTTTTCGGCAATTATCGCAATCTTTTGCGGCTCGATGATGGGCGGATGCCCTGAATTTACGTCGGTGGACGAACCAACCTTCACCGCGCCCGCTGCAGAGGCCGATGGCGACGAACATGCCGCGGCGCCAGGCGCTGTGGCCGCGCCCGTGCGCGCCGTGCCCGCCGCTGCAGTTCAAGGCTTGCCGACACCGCCGCCGAACGTTCGCATCGCTCCCGCCCACGCACCGACAGGCGCACCGTGACCGAGTCGGTCGACTATAAAAAGACGATTCGACTGCCGAAGACCGACTTCCCCATGAAGGCGAACCTCGCGCAGAAAGAGCCCGAGACTCTTGCGCGCTGGAAGACGCTAGACGTCTACGCAAAGCTCCTCGCGAAACGTGAAGTAGAGAAGGCGCCGGTCTTTGCGTTCCACGATGGTCCCCCTTATGCGAATGGACACATTCACTACGGGCACATCCTCAACAAGGTGTTGAAGGATATCGTGCTGAAGTATCAGCTGCTCGCCGGTCGCGAGACGCGATTTGTGCCGGGATGGGACTGCCATGGCCTGCCCATCGAGCTGAACGTGGAAAGGGCGCTGGGAAAAGAAAAGCGAAGTCTCTCCAAGCCCGAGTTGCGCGCGGCTTGTCGCGTTGAAGCAAACAAGTGGGTGGATGCGCAGCGTGAGGAGTTCGAACGCCTCGGCGTGTTCGGCACCTGGCAAGCGCCGTATCGCACGATGGATCCTGCCTACGAGCACGGCATCATCGAGGCGCTCGCGTCGTTCGTAAAACAGGGCATTGTCTATCGTGGCAAGAAGCCGGTGTATTGGTGCGGCAACGATCGAACGGCGCTGGCTGAGGCCGAGGTTGAGTACGCCGAGCACACGTCCCCGAGCATCTACGTAAAGTTCCCGATTCGAGGTGTCGAAGCTACGAAGGTCTTCGCCAGCGCGGGCGCAACGGGCGCGCAAACACTTTTGCCGCTCTACGCGGTCATCTGGACGACGACCCCGTGGACGTTGCCGGCAAACCTGGCCATCGCGGTAAACGCGGAGTACGAGTACACGTTGCGCGACGTCGGCGGTGAAATCTGGATCACGGCGGCGGGCCTGTCCGACAAGGTGCTGGCGGCGACCAAGCGCAGCGGTGAAGTCGTCGGTCGGCCGTTGATGGGCGCAGAGCTCGAGCACGTGATCACGGAGCATCCGTTCGCTGGCCGTCACTCGCCGATCTTCACCGCCGAGCACGTAACGCTTGAAGCTGGCACCGGCCTCGTGCACACGGCGCCCGGCCACGGCGCAGACGATTACGTCCTCGGAAAGAAGCACGGCCTCGACGTGCTCGCGCCGCTGGACGACTCGGCGCGCTTCACCGATGAAGTCACCGTGCCCGAGTGGCGCGGCAAGTTCGTTCTCGAGGCGAACCCTCTCATCGTTCAGCACCTTGCTGATCACGGAATGTTGGCAAACCAAGTCGGCGACAAAATAACGCACAGCTACCCGCACTGCTGGCGTTGCAAAAAGCCGGTCCTCTTTCGAGCCACGACGCAATGGTTCATTGCACTCGATGAGCCGATGAAGGCGCGCGACGACAAGAAGACTTTGCGCGACGTAGCCCTCTTCGAAATCGACGCCATGGCCGCGGGCCGCGATTTGCAAAAAGGCGAAAGCGGCTGGATCCCTGCCTGGGGTCGGGACCGCATTCACGGAATGATCAAGGACCGCCCGGATTGGTGCATCTCGCGTCAACGAGTCTGGGGCGTTCCGATTCCGGCATTCCACTGCCGTGGATGCAGCGAAGTGACGATGACCGAGGCGTCTCTCGCACACATCGCGAACGTCTTCGCCAAAGACGGCGCGGACGTTTGGTATTCGCGCGAGGCCGAAGAACTGGTCCCGCCCGATTTCGCCTGTCCGAAGTGTGGGGGCAAAACCTTCGATAAGGATCCAAACATTCTCGATGTCTGGTTCGAGTCAGGCTCGTCGTTCTGGGGCGTAATGCATGGCGAGACGTACGGATTGAACGACGCAGTACCGGCCGACCTCTACCTCGAAGGGTCCGATCAGCATCGCGGCTGGTTTCATAGTTCGTTGCTTGTCGGTTGCGCGCTTCTTGGTCGTGCGCCTTACAAGCGTGTTCTGACGCACGGCTTCGTTTGCGATGAGCAAGGTCGTCCCTACTCGAAGAGTGACATTCGTCGCCGCCAGGAAGCCGGCGAGAAGGTCGAATACATTGATCCGCAAAGTGTGATCAAAGGGCAGGGCGCGGAGCTTTTGCGTCTCTGGGCGGCCTACGAAGACTATCGCTCAGACGTGCGCTACTCGAAGGATCACCTTACGCAGGTATCGGATGCGTACTTCAAGTTGCGTAACACGCTTCGATTCATGCTCGGTAACCTCGCAGGCTGGAGTGGCGAGCCCCCCGCCACGCTCGACCCGCTCGACTTGTGGGCGCGCGCCCGACTTCGCAAATACGCTTCGGAAGTCGCAACTGCGTATGAGTCGTACGACTTCCGCTCTGTCTACCACCGCACTGTCGAGCTCTGCGTTGGCGACTGGTCCTCATTCTATCTCGATGTGCTCAAAGACCGCCTCTATTGTGATCCAGAGAAATCACAGCGTCGCCTCTCGGCGCAGTCGACCATCAACGAAATTGCGCGCACGACCATCGCAGCTCTGGCGCCGATCCTCTGCTTCACGACGGATGAAGCGTGGCGGCACTTGCCCGGCGAAGCCGAGCAGTCGGTCTTCCTACGCGCCAAGATCAGCAACACGGACTTTTCGGCCTCGAACGCCAAGCTCGTCGGCGCTAGCACCACCTTCTTGCGCGTACGCGACGCAGTGAACCAAGCGCTCGAACCGCGAGTGAAGGCGAAAGAGATCGGTCACCGACGCGAAGTGCGGGTTGACCTCAACGTTCCGGCGGAAACCAAAGCGGAGCTCTTCCGTCTAGGTGACGACCTTGCGGAGCTCTTCGCCGTCGCCGAGGTGCACGTGGCCGAGAGCACGGACATGTCCGCAAGCGTGAGCAAGACGCTTTTCGCTTCGTGCCCTCGCTGCTGGCGCCACCGCGCTGACGTGGGAGTAGATTCCAAGCATCCAAGTCTTTGTGCGCGCTGCGCCGCAGCGATCGAGGGCATGTGAAAAACCGCTGGACCGTACTTTCGTTGGTAGTGGTAGTCGGCGTCATCGTCGATCAGGTCACAAAGCAAATCGCCGACGCCAAGCTGAAGACGGCCGGCATTGTCGAGGTGATCCCCGGATTCTTCCAGCTTCGTTACGCGCGCAACCGAGGCGCGTTCTTCAGTTTAGGCGAGAGCATGAGCGAGGGCGTGCGGCGCACTTTCTTCATCGTCGCGACGTTTCTCGCGATTGGCCTCATTACTCAACTCTTTCGCAAAGCCACCGACGAGCAGCGCGCACTTCGCTGGGCATTGATGCTGCTTCTGGCCGGCGCATTCGGCAATCTAATCGACCGAGCGATGTACGGCGAGGTCATCGACTTTCTGCACTTGCACATCGGCGAAATCTTCCACTGGGCGACGTTTAACTTCGCTGACATCTACATCGCCTTCGGCTTTGGTCTTCCTGATCGTCGATATGTTTTCGGCGCGGAAGCCAAGCGCCAAAGCCAAAGAAAAAAGCGCAGCGTGAACGCAGCAGCGCACATGGAAGCCAAGACGTTCGCGATCTTGGTGGGCGTGCTCGTTTTGAGTTTAGCCGCCGACCTTGGCACCAAGGAGTGGGCACTTAACAAACTCTCCGCCTCGGAGGCCGAGCTTGGCTTCGCCCCGCGCGGGGCAGCCGAAGCACCCGTCTGCGAAGAGGACGACCACGGCCTCGTTCACATGCAGCGTATTCGCAAATCACCCATCGTAATCATCCCGAGCTTTCTCGAATTGCGATACGCTGAGAACTGCGGAGCGGCGTTCGGTCTCATGCACAAAGCGCCCCGCATCGCGCGCATCCTGCTCTTCGGAGTGACCGCGCTCGGAGTCTCGATCGGCCTGCTCGTGATGCTGTATCGCGGTCAGCGCGGAGCGCTTTTCAACTGGAGCGTGCCGCTCATCGTCTCAGGCGCCATCGGCAACTTCGCAGACCGCATCCGCCACGGTTACGTGGTCGATTTCATCCGTGCCTACGCGCGTTCGTGGGAATGGCCGACATTCAACGTAGCCGACGCAACCATCACCGTGGGCATCGTGCTCATGTTGCTTGAAGGATTTCGCGCCAAAGACCCGGACGCGACACCAACACCGGCCGAGCCTTCCGCTTCAAACGATCCTTCCCTAGATTAGCGCTGTGCTACCGACGCTGTTCACGCTCTTTGGTGAGTCGGTCCCCGCATACTTCGTGATGCTCATGACAGGCTTTGGGCTTGCGACCTGGCTTGGCGTGCGTTGGGCGAAGCGCCTGGGTCTCGACCACGAGGTGGTAATCGACCTCGGGCTCTACTCGCTTATTGCGGGCGTCGCAGGCGGGCGCCTCTTGCACGTGTTCGCTGATGGCTTCTTTTGGGATTACGTTCATCTCTGCACAGATCCTTCGCAAGTGATCTGGCACGTCGACCACGCGCGATGTGAGCAAATCGAAGGAGTGTGGGACGCGTCTATTACAGCGTGTCGGCCAGCCGGACGCGACTGCTTTGCGTGGGCCGCGTTTTGGAGCGGCGGCCTCGCGTACTACGGTGGCCTCATTGGCGCGACCGCCTTTGGTCTCTACTTTCTGCGCAAGCATCGCTTCCCAATGTGGAAGGGGGCCGACATGGCAGGCATGGTGATCCCGATTGGCCTCTTCTTCGGTCGCATGGGCTGCTTCCTCGGCGGCTGCTGCTTCGGCATGCCGACCGACGGCTTCCTCGGCATTTCGTTTCCGGCGTGGTCGCCGGCGAGCGAGTCGCAAGCGCGCGATCATCTAATCTCGCACGCATCGCATGTGTCTCTTCCAGTGTACCCAACGCAACTCTTTGAGGCGTTTGGCTGCCTAAGTCTTGCCGCAGTGTTGATGTTCGCCGTGCACCCGCGCAAGCAATTCGATGGCCAGGTCTTCTGCGCGTTTTTGGTGCTGTACGCATTGCTGCGTTTCGTCATCGAGTTCTTGCGCGCCGATGATCGTGGCGCGCTCTTCGGCCTTTCGACGTCGCAGCTTATCTCCGCGGCGGTGATCGCCGTCGTAGCGCTTGTGTACAATCGCCTTGCGGCCGCAAAGCCTACGTCGCCACAGGAGCAGGTATGACCGCCAAGATCATCGACGGAAAAGAAATCGCCGCTCGCGTTCGCGCCGAAGTGAAGCGGGATGCCGATGCGTTTGCCAAGAAGCACGGGCGCGCACCTGGCCTCGACGTTGTGCTCGTGGGCGAAGACCCGGCGTCGCAGGTATACGTACGCAACAAAGAGAAAGCGTCGCTTGAATGCGGCATGCGCGGAACAGTGCATCGCCTGCCGGCTGACACGCAGCAAGCAGTTCTTGTCGCGCTCGTGCAGAAGCTCTCCGCCGATGACACGGTCGACGGCATCCTCGTGCAATTGCCGTTGCCCGGGCGTCTCGACTCGGCACAGGTTATCGCCGCCATCGATCCTGGTAAGGATGTAGATGGGCTTCATCCTGTAAACGCAGGCGCTCTCGCGTCAGGCAATAGTGGCCTGCGCCCCTGCACGCCAAGCGGTTGCATGCGCATGCTCGAAGAAATTGGCTACGACCTGAACGGCAAGAAAGCTGTCGTGATCGGTCGCAGCAACCTCGTAGGCAAGCCGATCGCGCTCATGCTCCTCGAGAAGAACGCTACCGTGACGATTGCGCACTCCCGCACAGCCGACCTGCCAGCGGTCGTACGTGACGCGGACGTTGTCATCGCGGCGGTGGGCAAGTCGCGCATGGTCAAAGCCGACTGGATCAAGCCGGGGGCGGTCGTGATCGACGTCGGAATTAACCGCGGTGCTGACGGTAAGCTCTCGGGCGACGTCGACTTCGACGAGGTCTCTAGAGTTGCCTCGCATCTCACACCAGTTCCCGGCGGGGTGGGCGCAATGACCATCGCAATGCTTCTGCGTAACGCGGTCGACGCGGCCATGACGCGCGCGAGCTAACGCGGCCTGCCGAATTTAGGCCAGCAAATCGTTGAGCAGGCGGTCGAGCTCGTCGAGCGAAGAGTAGGGCAGGTGGATGACTCCCTTTTTGCCTTGGTCGTCGATCTTCACGCGCACGCCGAGGGAGCGGGAAAGTCGTAGTTCAAGATCGCGAATGTTTGCGCTTGGCTCGGCCTTCGCGTTTGTGGTCCGGCCCGAGGTCGCCTTGCCGCTCGCCTCGCGCGCTCGGCGCTCGGTCTCGCGCACGCTCCAGCCTTTAGCGACCGCTTCGGATGCCAATCGCAGAATAGCTTTGGTGTCTTGGGCACCAAGGAGCGCGCGCCCATGTCCTTCACTGAGCTGTCCCGCGCCGATGCGCTCGAGCACCGCCTCGGGTAACTTCAACAAGCGCAAAACGTTGGTGATCGTCGTTCGGTCCTTGCCGACTCGCGAGGCAATGGACTCTTGCGAGTGACCATGCTCGTCGATGAGCCGCTGAAAGGCTCGCGCCGTTTCCAACGGGTTCAAATCCTCGCGCTGAAGATTCTCGACGATGGCCGCCTCGAACGCTTCCTTCTCAGACAGCTCGCGAACAAAAACGGGAACCTCGCGGAGGCCGGCACGCTGCGCCGCGCGCCAACGGCGTTCGCCCGCGATGATCTCAAATCCGCCCTGTGAGCGATGCCGAACGAGAATGGGCTCGAGCACGCCCATCTCGCGAATGCTCTGCGCGAGCTCAGCTAAGGCCGTGTCGTCAAAATGACTGCGCGGCTGCGAGCGATTCGGATGAACTTCTTCGATCGGCGCCGTCAATGACGGGCGCTGGATCTGTGACGGAATCGGCTTTCCCGAGGGAATAAGTCCATCGAGGCCGCCTCCCAAGCGACGTTTGGGGGGGAGAACCATCAGGCCGCCGCCTCCGGCAATTCCAGGAGGATCTCGCGAGCCAAGTTGAGGTAGCCATGCGCGCCTTTGGACGCGGCATCGTAGAGGACAACGGGTTTGCCGTGCGACGGCGCTTCTGCAAGTCGAACGTTGCGCGGGATCACCGTGTCGTAAACGTGAAAGTGTTTTCGCACTTCGGTGGCGACTTCAATCGCTAGCTTGTTGCGCGGATCGTACATCGTGAGGATCACGCCAAGGATGCGCAGCGTGGGATTCAGCTGCGCGCGTACGCGTTCGATGGTGCCCGAGAGATTGGCTAGGCCTTCGAGCGCGAAGTATTCGCACTGCATCGGCACGAGCACGGCGTCAGCGGCGCAAAGCGCGTTCAAGGTAAGCAATCCAAGTGATGGAGGACAATCGATCACGACGAAGTCGTAGTCATCACGCACGCGCGCGATCTCGTCGCGCAAGCGCTGGGCCCGATCTTCCTCGTCAACGAGCTCGCTCTCGGCGGCTGCGAGATCGGGTGACGACGGAGCGATGTGAAGATGTGGCAGCTCAGTCTGCAAAATGACGTCGCGCAAACTCGCTTGGCCAATCAGCACTTGATAGGTGCCCTGCGGCGCGCTGCGCGAGGGGCGCCCCACGCCACTCGATGCGTTGCCCTGTGGGTCCATGTCAATGAGCAAAACACGTTGCTCTGCGACCGCGAGACTCGCGCCCAGGTTCACGGCTGTCGTCGTTTTTCCGACGCCGCCTTTCTGATTTGCCACCGCAACGACGAGGCTCATGGGGCGGTCGCTATAGCACACCGACCGTTTTTTTTGTGGCTGCGAGGACGGGTGGTAGGGTGTCTGCAGATGTAGGACAACGTAGTCGCAAGTGGGTGGCGATTGAAGACTCGACCGAACCGGGGAACTCGCGAAAGCCTTAGGAATCTCTTCCGAAGCGCTGATTCGAACCTCTCTCCCGGTGCCGTGGCTGTACTCGGCCGAGTCTTTTGGGGATGCGAACCGGAAACGGGACGTGGCCTCGGGGCAGTGCTGTTTCTGCCTCTTCGTCGAGCTACAAACGAGCTCGCGTTGATCGACCCCTGAGCTTGCCTTGGAGGCCTAATGCGCAATCGCGGACCAAAGAATTATCGGTCGATCGAAGAGTTTGAGCGTGAAGAGATTCGTTCCACAGAGAAGATTGGCTTCTCTCTCGACGACCTGATCCAAGAAGCGCACTTCCAGGCGGAGCAAGACTTCTCCTTCGACGAAGGACCAGCGGAGCTGGATTTCGACTGAGGCCTTATCACTAGCTTGCATCCCTCTCCCGGGATGAGTTGACGAGAGCATCGCCCTGCAATCGTCAGCGAAACCGACCAAGGTCGCCCCCTTGGTCGGTTGTTGTATTTAAAGGGGTCGAGTTTGACCGCCCGGCGCCGCGTGCTAGCAACTGCGCCATGAATCGCTTTCAGGCATCGTTTCTCGGACTTGCGCTCGTCTTCAGTGCAGCAGCCTCGGCCAGCGCGCAATCGTCGCCAGCCACGCAATGCTACGAGCTCTCCAACAACGGCACTGCATGGAGCCGCACGCCCGAGCGGTTGTGCGTCGAGCGTCAGGGAGAAACGAGCCGCTACGTTGTCCGGTTACAGACCGGCATGGCACCGGCCGACATCGTCGTGTTTCATTTCGACTTGCTTGCTCGCGTTCGATGCGCGGACTGTAACCGCGACGAGTTCGGCCTGAGCAATCCATCGAATTCAGTGCTTAACGCGCTGCGCATCGTGTTTAACGGCACGCGCGACGCTACGACCCATGTTGAGCGCGGAACACTGACCATTGGCCAAACGACTTTCCATTACCGCAGCGTCGCCGCGCCGACTCGGCCGAGCGCCATTCCGCTCACCAGCTGAAAACGCAACGATGAGACGCGTCTCGCTCGTGCTCGCTGCGCTCGTTGTCGCTGGAATTGCCCTGGGGGCAATTTTGCAGTTTCAGCGGGGACTGCCGGTCGCGGCCTTCACCATGCTCGTTGGCGCGGTGTTCGTTGGGATCAACGTACGAGCGCGCGCGCAAAGTTCGCTCGGCGCATTTCGCACGGCGGTGATTTTATGTTTCGCGCTCTTGGCCGGCTGCGTGATGAACTTCGCATCCGGTCCCGCCGATCTGATCTATTTTTCGAGTCTGATCTTTGCGCTACAGGCCGCGTCACTTCTGGCGGAGTGGCGCGATCAAAAATCCGCGACAGCAAAGAGCTAGTGCAGCAAAGGGCTCTTGCAGCAAAAAGACTAGGGCTGATGAACGCCCATCCACAACGTGAGATTTGCCAGCACGTAGAGGGTCAGGACGCAGAAGCCGAGGAATATCGCGCCGAAGATGATGAGCTTCTTGCCGCCCCACGAAGCTTCTTCCTTCGCGATGCGAACCTTGTCTGCTTCACTCACTGGTACGTTGATTTCCACGACGACCTCCGAAGGGCGCAAGTTGCATCATTTTGGGGCGTTCCGTCAATCGATACACGTTTTTACGCGTTCGCTTGTGGTCGACCGAGGAGGACCTCTACCATCCGGCGCGCAGCATGAAAACGCATCGAGAAGCGGTTCTTCTGGCCACGCTCGTCCTTCTTTGCCACTGCGGCGGCGAAGACGCGGTGCCCGCGCGAGCAACGCGGCCGGGCAGTACTAGCACGCAGGTCCAAGATCGCGCCCCAGGTCCGAACGACTCCGCCGCTCGGGCGCTCGCGCAGGCACGAGGGTTGGGGCGCACCCTCTACGCCACGCACTGTGCCCTCTGTCATGGCGATCAGGGCGAAGGCTATCGGGCGGACCATGCTCCGGCGATTGGCAATCCCGAGTATCTTGCGACGGTCAGCCCAGAGTTCTTGTTTTCATCCATCGCGGACGGGCGGCCGGGGACGCCCATGAGCGCATGGGGCGCGGAACATCACGGACCGCTTTCGCGCGAAGCGATTGCCGCGATCATTGCATTCATGCGGACCTGGGAACGCTTGCCGCGGGTCACAATCCCAAATTCCCGCGTACGCACCAATGCGGCGCGCGGAGCAACTCTTTACACGACCCACTGCGCAAGCTGTCACGGTCCTAACGGTGACGGTGTCAATGCGATGAGTCTCAATCATCCAGTCTTTCACCAAACTGTGAACGACGCATTTTTGCGCTACGTGGTCGAGCACGGACGCGCAGGAACGCGCATGCCTGCGTTCGGCACGACACTGTCCGGGGCAGAGCTCGATGATGTAGTCACATTCGTGCGCACACTGCATCGCGAAGAGCCGGTCGAGAACCTACCGCTTGAGCCTACGCCAACGCTTCGCCGGTTAACGATCAACCCGCGCGGCAGACCGCCTAATTTTACGCTACGCGAAGAGCGTTTTGTCTCCGCTCGCGCCGTCAAAGAGGCGCTCGACGCGAATCAGCGAATCATTTTGCTCGATGCGCGTGCCACGCCCGATTGGAATCGCGCGCACATTGCAGGCGCGGCGCCATTCCCGTTTTATGACGCCGATGAGCTTGCGCGGGTTTTGCCGAATGACGGCACCTGGATTGTTGCGTATTGCGCGTGTCCGCATGCTGCCTCGGGTCACGTCGTCGACATGCTGCGCGCGCACGGCTTCACGCACACCGCGGTCCTCGATGAGGGGGTCGACTTCTGGCACGACCAGCACTACCCGATGGCGCGGGGCGAAGCGGAAGCCTCGCCACACGGGACGCAACCCCACTAACGGTGGCTAGTCGGCTTCGGTCGGCGCCAACAAACGCTCGCTCATGCCCGGAGGCAAGCGAGTGGCTAGCGCCAGCGAAAGCGCGCGCATGGCGACCACGCGATTTGCGACGTCGCAGCGGACGTGACGCGCGTCCACGCGCTCGCAGTGCGTCCCGGCCACGCCGAGCTCGGATAGCAGCGCAGTCTCGTCGGGCGGGTTGCGTGCTTCGACAGTGAACGAGGCCGAAGCGTCCGCCGCGAGCCTGGCCAGCGGTGCTACGGGCGCCGCGATGTATCGCCGCAAAACATCCCACGGCACGGCCTGGAGGCTCGGCGAGACATTCGTCACAACGATGTCGTCACCACGCAACTCGCCGTGCACGACGCCGACGATGCGGTAAGGCGCGTCCGCGTTCGTTTGCGGGACGGCGAGCGTAATGTCCACCGGACCATCATGAACATGATCGGCCCAGACGAGCGCTTCGGCGGGTAGCGCGCCAACTCGGATCTCGCTGGTCGCAATCACGTGCGCCGTCGCATCCGCGAATTCGATTACGCCACTGGAATACGCGTCATCGCTGCGTTCGCCTTGTGCGATGGCTGACGCTTGAATGCGCAAACTAATGAGAGGGGCGTGTTCCTCCTCCTCGTCGCTTGCGCGATTGTTCACCAAAGCGAAAAGCGCCTGGACAAAGCCTCGTTTTGGAAATCGTTCCGGCCGACGCAACGGCGTGAGTACGATTGACGACGCAGCGTCTCGAATTGCGAAATCCACACGAACGCGCGTTTCGGCCTGGTCATACGAAGTGGGGTCGAAGTCGAACACCGTACGTATCTGGTTCATCATGTCGCGGGCGTTTGCGGGCGTTGCAACGCCATCACGAACGAGACGGCGTTGCCAATCTGCTTCGTCCCCGTGAAACGAAAGCGTGCGCCCCATCTGTGCGAGAATCGCTGTCGCTTCCGATTGCGGCGTTACAGTCTCGATGCGCCTGACTACCCCGAGCGCTTGCTCCCATTGTTCGGCAGCGCCCAAGAGCTGCACGAGCGCGATCACCGATGCGAGATCATCCGGCCTTGCGGCGATGCGTCGAGTCAGCAGCACGATCACATCGCCATGCGCCGGCGGCGTGGCCTGAGCACGGAGCCCGACTTGGATATGAAATTCTACGTTATCGGACACGTCGACGTCGGAGACCGGGATGACGCGTTCCTGGCCGGATTGAAGCCGCGCCGTGACTTCGGCGGTGAGCGTCGCCGCCTCGACGCCTTCACGGATGCGGTCGTAGGGAAGGGTCTGCCGCTGCGGCGGCGCTCCCGCGTCCGTCGAGCTAACCTCGACGTCGAGTCCGTCGGCTCCGAGATGCATGGACTGAGCGAGCTCGCCGTCCTCGCCGGTCGTAACAGCGAAAATCAATGCCGACGTGTCTCTTCGTCCGACGTCCGCGCAATCTACGCCGGATTCTAACGTCGCTCCCTCTGCTTCGTTTGCGATGCGCGGCGCGCGGAGCCGCAGGACGTGCTCATTGATCCAGTCAGCGCGCACGCGCATTTGCTCGAACATTTCACAGCGCGCTTGCGTGCAACGGTTTTGCTCACCCGATTCAAAGCGGACCGGCAAGTCCGATTGGCTAGTGAATGCGCGCTGCACGACGCGTTGCGATGCACGCACGCTGAAAAGTAGAGTGCCGAAGGAGGCGCCCTCGTCCGCGGTCGAGAACTGCACATAGGCTGACGGGCGCATCGCACGCAAAATCGACCACGGCAGGTGTGAGACGTAGGGACCGACGTACGAGACCTTCGCTTCGGGGATAAGCGAAAGGCGCGCAACGCCACACGTTTGAATCAGGTTTCCCGCGTCGGGATGTGCAAGCGACACCAGTTCCGCGACCGCGTCTTCGACGTCGAGCGCCTCGCCGTCAGCGCCACTGGCATGTGCAGCGCGGCTCGGCGGCGCGGCGCCACACCCAGCGCAGAGAAGACAGATTGTAATCGCGTGGAGGAAGTTAGGGCTTTGGCGCATGGATGCGCGAAATCATACGCCCATCTCGAGCGCGCATGCGACACCGTGGATCACGGATGCCATGCGAATCGCATCGAAGATTTGCTCCTGCGACATGCCGGCTTCGAGAATGACCTTCTCGTGCGATTTCAAGCACACTTCGCAGCCGTTGATTGCGCTCACGGCCAGACACATCAACTCGAAGTCCGCTTTGATGCTCTTCGGCTGCGCGATGCGCTGCATGCGCAGACGAGCGGGCTTCTTCTCGTAGTCGTCTCCAAGCATATGACGCGAACGATAAAAGACGTTGTTCATACCCATCAGTGCCGCGGCCGCGCGCGTCGTCGATAACTTCAGCGGCGATTCCCGCGGAAGTCGCGTCGCTGAGAACCGCATCGCGAAGCGTGGGATTGCGCGCGGCTATAGCGCAAGCCACCGCCACACCAAAACGTTGCGCTTCATTCAGCGTCTCGACACCGAGTACCGATGAAAGACCAATCTTTAGATCTTTGGCTGCTTCAGGGAGCGTGTCGCGGAGTGCGTCGATGGCTTGCATTATGTCCTCACTTACCGAGCGTTGCTTATTTGCCGAGAGTCGCTTCGCCCTTGGTCCAGTTGCACGGGCACAGTTCGTCGGTCTGAAGCGCGTCGAGGCTGCGAAGAATCTCGGGGACGCTGCGACCTTGATTGAGATCATTCACCGACACGAAGCGGATGATGCCCTCGGGGTCGACGATGAACGTTGCGCGCAATGCGACGCCCGCGCCCTTGTGAATGATACCGAGCTGATTCGCCCAGTCGTGCTTGGCATGGATGAGCGGGAAGGGCAGATCCTGAAGATCTTTGTGAGCGTTGCGCCAGGCGAGATGCGAAAACTCGTTGTCGGTGCTGCCGCCGAGCACGAGCGCATCGCGATCTTTGAAGTCCTTCACATGCTTGCCAAAGTCAGCGATTTCAGTCGGGCAGATGAAGGTGAAGTCCTTCGGGTAGAAGAAAAGGACGAGCCACTTGCCCGCGTAGTCCTTGTTCGTGAGCGTCTTGAACTCTTTGTCCTTCTCGCGGCTCACTACGGCCGTAAGTTCGAACTCTGGAAGCTTGTCTCCAACTGTTAGCATGTGCGTCCTCCTCTAGAAGAGCTTGATGTGTGTAAGCCTCATATGTGCAGCGCGCGTGCCAGGCAACGAAAATCGGATTTCTGCGTAATTATCGACATTTGTCGCGATCTCGAGCACCGCAATCTCGGTGCTTAACGAAATCTCGGTGGACCGGCATCGACATATCGGTGCTGCGGCCCTAGGGTTCTTCGCGATGCCGCACTCCGATACGACACCGTCCGTCGACCTCACGAAGGACCTTCGCGATATGGCGCGCCTGGCGTCACTCGAGGACGGACTTGATGATCTGCTGCGACGTGGGCTCGATTGGCTCGCGCGACTTGCTCCCTATGACCTCGCGACCATCTTTGCGCTTGAGGGCGACAAGCTTGTCGTGCGCATGGCGCGCGGTTCGCTCGCCGGTCCATGGGCCAAGGGGCACGTCGTTTCGCTCGCGGGGTTTCCCACAATTCGCGAAGCGATCGAAACGCGAAGAGCTCGCGCCTTCACCGAACATGATCACGCGCACGGAGACGGCGACCCGTTTGACGGCGTGCTGGACCTTCCGCCCGGGCACTCGTGCATGGTGGTACCGCTCTGTGCTGGCGAACGAACCTTCGGCGTGTTGACGCTCGACCGCACGCGCTGCGAGCTCTACCCGCAGGCGGTCGTGGATCTCGCCGAGGTCTACGCGCAGATCCTAGCCCTCGCGATTGTAAATGCGGAGCAGCGCGCGGCCCTCGAGCGCTTGCATCAGC
Organism: Sandaracinaceae bacterium; assembly: GCA_016712745.1. Classification (GTDB taxonomy): domain Bacteria; phylum Myxococcota_A; class Polyangia; order Polyangiales; family JADJQN01; genus JADJQN01. The sequence goes on along the minus strand of JADJQN010000001.1, from coordinate 543,472 downwards.
AGGATCATGACCACGCCAAACTCTTGGAGTCCGAGTTGCGCGGGCATGGGCAAACCGTACTTGGCACGAGTCGCTCGACTTCCATGCGAGACGTCGCGCGTCGTGCGGAGCAAGTGGCGGCCACCCCCACGCCGGTCTTAGTGCTCGGTGAAACGGGCACGGGCAAGGAACGTCTCTCGCGCGCCATTCATGAGTGGAGCCCGCGTGCCGAGCAGCCGTTCGTCACGATTAACTGCGCCGCTATTCCCACAGGACTGCTCGAAAGCGAGCTCTTCGGCCATGTAAAGGGGTCGTTCACCGGCGCAACCCGGGATCGAACGGGGCGCTTTCAAATGGCCAATGGCGGGACTCTTTTCCTCGATGAAATTGGTGAGCTTCCATCGGAGCTTCAGGCGAAGCTCTTGCGCGTCTTGCAAGAGTCATCGTTTGAACCTGTAGGCAGTGACCGAACTGTGAAAGTCGATGTGCGCATCATCGCAGCGACGCACGTGGACCTGCAGCGCGCCATTGCCAACGGACGCTTTCGCGAAGACCTCTACTATCGTTTGAACGTTTTTCCACTGACGCTGCCGCCGTTGCGCGAGCGCCTCGAAGACCTACCGCTTCTTTGCGAATCCTTGCTCACTGAGCAGTCGCGCCGCACCGGGCAAAAGCGAGTGCGCGTCACGGCGGAGGGCATCGCCAAGCTTGCGCACCACCACTGGCCAGGCAATATCCGTGAGCTCGCCAACGTGCTCGAGCGCGCGACCATTCTATCGCACAGTCGCGAGCTGGGGCCAGACGCGCTCGATTTGCCGGCGCGTGCGCATGCTGTCGAGCGCGTGGGGGCAGGTGACGCTCGCGAGCTCGACGCGGTGGGCACGCTCGATGAAGCGCAGCGCAAACACATTCGGGACGCGCTTCGCCAAACCAGCGGGAGGATTTACGGAGCGGGCGGCGCTGCGAAGCTACTTGGCGTGAAGCCGTCCACATTGCAGAGCCGGATGAAGAAACTCGGACTTACGCGCACCGCGTAAGACCCACGTCCGCGTACATATTTTTCGCTGCGCAGCGCGTTAGGCACTTCATGGGCGATACCTGCCGCCGTTCGCAGTCGGCATGCCAAATCTCAAGCATTCATTGGCGAGCTTAGCCTGTCTCTTCCTTCTTTCGGCGTGTAGCAACACCATCGGTTCCCCCGGACCCTGCGAGGGAGCGACACCGCTTGCGGGTTGCAACGAGCGCTGCACAGCAGCGACTCCATGTTCGACCGGCCTCTATTGCAGCGCGGAAGGTATGTGCACGGCGAACTGCAACTACACGAGCGGGCAGGGTTGTGGCTCCGGGCTTAGTTGCAGCATCACTGGCGAGTGCGTGATGCTCGCCGATGCGGCTGTGCCCGATCAGGATGGCGCTCCCGGTTTGGACGCCAACTGCCCCAACATCAGTTTGAACACGAATCGCGTCACGCCGAACATCGTGCTCTCGGTCGACCGCTCGGGCAGCATGACCGAGAACTTTGGTCGCGCCTCGCGATGGGATGTACTGCGCGATGCACTGCTGGACGATCCCAGCGGCTTGATCCGCACATACGAGGACCGGGTCCGATTCGGTTTTGCGATGTACACGGGCAACGCGCCGTCGATGTGTCCGCAAGTCGATACAATCGCCCCCGCGGTCAGTAACTACTCGACCATCCAATCGACGTACAACGCCGCCGAACCAGCGGATGACACCCCGACGGGCCCGTCGATTGACGCGCTCCTTGCGGACCCGGCGATGGTCCACGCGACGAGCGACCCGACGATCATCGTTGTCGCAACGGATGGCGAGCCCGACGAGTGCGAAACCGGCAACAACACGGAAGTTGGTCGCACGATTGCCGTCGAAGCCGCTGGGCGCTCGTACGCCGCGGGCGTGCGCTTGTACATGTTGGCAGTTGGTCGCGCCATCAACGAAAGCCACCTCACCGACATGGCCAACGCTGGCGTCGGACACACCAGCGGCCCGGACGCACCGTTCTGGCTCGTCGATGACGACGCGGGCTTACGCGCTGCGTTCGATGAAATCATCGGCGGTGAAGTGTCATGTTCTGTCTCACTCACGAACGGTTCAATCAACAGCACAGACCCCTCGCAGTACTGCGAAGCCGACGTGCGAATCGATGGCATGACCGTTCCTTGCAATGATCCCGATGGCTGGCGCGCGACCGATTCGACGCACATCGAGTTCGTTGGCGATGCCTGCAATCGCATCATGAATATGGGCGGCGCTGTCAGCGCGGTCTTCCCGTGCGACCAGGCAACATTGTTCTAAGCGCAGCGGTGTGAGATGACCTTGGGCGAATGGACCAAACGGTCACGATGCCCAAGACCGTGGATGCGGCGGCCCGTAAGCTGACGCACGGGCCGCTCGCGTGGGCGGTCGGCAAGTTCGGTTTGCCGCTCGTGGTCGGGATGATCCTGCACACGGCGTTCAATCTCGTCGACATGTTCATGATCAGCCGTTTGCCGAACAGTGGGCCCGGGCTCGCGGCTCTCGGCATCTGCGACATGGTCACCGCTGTGGCCACGATTCTGTCGAATGGAATCTCTACCGCTACCGTCGCCGTGATTTCGCGACGACTCGGAGCGAACGATTCCGTCGGCGTGCAGAGAGCGGCCTGGCAATCGCTCGTGCTTGTCGCCGGCTTCTCATTAGTATTTGGCCTCGTCGGCGTGTTTGGACACGACTTCGTAATTCGCACAGTGATGCAAGCGAAGGGTGAAACCGCGGACGTCGCGTCTCGCTATCTCCAAGTACTGATGGGAGGCTGCTTCTCGATTTTCTTTTTGCTGCAGCTCACAGCAATCCTTCGTGCGCAAGGCCACGCGAAGAGCGCGGCGTTTCTCCTGATCCTTGGCAACCTCATCAACCTCGCGCTCAACTTCCTCCTGATTTACGGAGAGGGCCCGTCGCCGGCTGGGTTCGAGTGGGCACAGCCGATTGCACGCGCATTGCACGTGCCACGCATGGAGGTGCAAGGCGCCGCGTGGTCGACGCTTATCGGGCGTACCATTCCTTGCATCATCGGCGCTCTCTTGATTGGGCTCTCGCGCCGGGGGCCCAAGTTTCGCCTGGCCTTACTGAAGCCTATGTGGGTCGAACTTCGGAACATCTTGCAGATCGGTTGGCCGTCGAGCGCGCAGTTCGTGCTGCGCGTGATGGCGATTCTCGTCTTCATCTCGCTGATCAATGCGAACTACACCACCGTCGATAATCAGTCTGCGTTGGTTGCCTACAGCATTTGTCTACGCCTCGAGACCATGGCGCTTTTCATCGGCATGGGCTGGGGGGCCGCCGCGTCGAGCTTCGTGGGGGTAAACATTGGCGCGGGGCTCCACGCGCGTGCAAAGAGAGCTGGGTACATCGCAGCGGCGTACAACGTCGCATTCATGCTGGTGCTTGGCATCGCCTACCTCGTTTGGTCGAAACAGATCATTGGATTCTTCGATGAGAGCCCGGAGGTTTTGCGCGTCGGGCGGCAATACCTACTGCGCGTGGGCCTGAGCTACGCGGCGCTCGGCGTGGGCGTGGTGCTTTCGCAAGCGATGACCGGCGCCGGCGAAACTCTGGCAAGCCTAATCATCGATGCCGTCGCCATCGTCGGGCTGACTTTGCCTGCAACGTATTTGGTGGCCGAAACCTTCGGTGCTCCGTACACGATCATGTTTTGGACGATTGCCGCGAGCAACGTACTGGCCGCCGCGGCCTTTCTTTTCTATTACGCGCGTGGACACTTCTTGGAAAAGAAGCTCTGACTTTCGTTTTTCGCTGGGATCACACCAAGTCATGGACTTCTTCGCATCCCCGCGACAGGCTAGCGCTCGTTTCTGGAGGTATCTCGTGTCGTCGCCTGAAGTTTTGACCCCGCCAATGATCGACCGCATGCGTGCGACATCCGCGCTCGCCGCCGACACCCTCCTGATGGTCGGCGAAAAGCTTCACGCGGGCATGTCGACCGACGAGATTAACACTCTCGTTCATAACTTCATCATGGAGCACGACGCGTATCCGTCACCGCTCAACTATCGCGGTTTTCCCAAGAGCGTTTGCACGAGCGTCAACGAAGTCGTTTGTCACGGCATTCCCGACAAGCGTGTTCTCGCGAATGGCGACATCGTCAACGTGGACGTCACGACCTACCTGCCGAAGAAGCACGGCTACCACGGCGATACCAGCGCAACATTTTACATCGGCGAAGTCAGCGCGGACGCCAAGAAAGTCGTCGAGTGCGCACGCAAAGGACTCGAGCTTGGCATCGCTCAAGTGAAAGACGGCGCGCGCATCGGGGATATCGGACGCGCCATTCAGGAATATGCCGAAGGGCTGGGTTGCTCAGTCGTGCGTGATTATGTGGGCCACGGAGTGGGACGCGAGTTTCACACGGCGCCGCAGGTGCCGCACTATTTCGATGCGAACCAGAACAAGCGCATGAAGGCCGGGTGGGTCTTTACAATCGAGCCAATGATCAACATCGGACGCTATGAAACCGAAGTGCTCGCTGATGATTGGACAGTGTTGACGAAAGACCGTTCGTTGTCGGCGCAATTCGAACATACGATCTTGGTCACGCGCTCCGGGTGCGAGGTGCTTACGGCACGTCGCGCGGTGCTTCGGAATTCTGAGGACGTGGCGTGGGCTGAGCTCGGCCCTCTCTCCGCGCCCGCCGCGTTCAAAGCGGCATAGCTCAGGTTGGCCCAGCCGCCCCGTTCACGAGCTCATCGATCACAAAGACCTCGTCGCCGTCGAACTCGAGCGCAACCGCCTCAAGCGATGCGCCTCGGCACGGGCCACTAATGCATTGTCCGTCGTTTACGCGATAGCGCGCACCGTGCAGCGCGCACAGCAGATGCGTGCCCTCTTTGTCGAAGAATTTGCGCGTCATTCCATCGATCGGAATTGGCAGGTGTTTGCACTCATTTCGATAGGCGACAATGCGTCCTGAGTCGTCGCGCGTTACAAGGGCTTCGCGAGGAATGTAGTCACGTACGCGCGTCAGCGGCACGACCACCATTTGACCGTGAACGAGGTCAGTCGCCCGGCACGCGCGAACGCGACGAGGTGTTGCATCGGACATCAGTCGGAGCGCCGAATCTCGGCGTAGGCCTTTTTCGCCGGCACCGAGACCAGGCGTTCCTCCTCGACGATATATGCCGTGAGACGATTCCCGTAGACGCACCCCGTGTCGAGTCCGAGCGCGTGTTTGTGTTGCTGAAGGCCTCGCACAGCGTCGTGTCCGAAGATCACGAACGGCGGTCCCTCCCAAAGGCTTGCCCACGGTACACCTTCGTGCGCACGCTCCGATGGCGACCCGTCGGGACGGATGCTCCGCAACTTGAGCAAGTGTTCCGGCTTCTGTTTCGAAAGTGGCACCCCGGGCATGAGCCCATCGTGCACGACGGCTGCGTGCTCGCCGATGCGGTGGACGAGCGGTAAGGACGATAGCTACGCGAACTGCTTCGCGTTCAGACTGTTTACGACCTTCTGCGCGCTCTTTCCAAGCGCAGGCTGCTCGTCGCCGGCGTCGAACGCGGCCTTCCAGGCAATCACGTATTGATCGTGGTTTCCGCGAACGCACGCTGCGTCTGTCTCGCGTGCGAAGTCGATCACGCCTGAACTATCAGGACCTTTTGCGACGAGGTCGCCAACCAGGCAAAGCGTGTCGCTCCGGGTACGACCGCACGCGCGCACGAGCGCTTGAAGTTCATCCAAGCACCCGTGCACGTCTCCAATAACGATGTGTCGCGCCATGCGACACGCACTATATCATCCGGCGGTGGGGAAGCAGTTGATCGGATCATTCGCGCAGGTCGGACGCGCCATCAGGGCAGTATTTGCGCAGGTGATCAGGGCGTTTTGCTCTGCGACGCAGTTTGTTTGCGCGCATTCGGCGGTCGGCGTCGCCGCGCATGCTTCCGCGAGGCAGCAGGTGGCGGTGTTGTACTCATCGTCGCAGCCGTTGTCGTAGGCGCAACGAATGCTGAATGCCGATGTGCACGTGGCACAGTTGGTGTCGGGCGTGCCGTCACCCGAAAAGTCGTCATTAGCGACGCACGTTTGCTGGCACTCAGCGGTCGTGCAGGGCATCAAGCATGTGTAGGTGGCTGCGGTGCACTGCGGCAACACCGTGGGGTTCTCCGGAGCGGGCGGATTGCAACCGGGCGGCAAGCCCCCAGCGTCGACGCCCAGGTCAATATTGGTCGGACCGCTGTCGGATCCCACTGCGCCAAGGTCTTGTGCTTCGCCCAAGTCAATTACGACCGGGCCCGCGTCACCACCCGTGCTCGCGCGCTCGCTTGAGCAACCGGCACAGAATCCCAAAACCACAATCAGTGCGACACCAAGAAAACGCATGCGAGCTCCTTTTGGACTTTGACGTGAGGCGTAAGCGGCGCAATCCTGACGCGGATTCGCCTTCGCGCAAGGCGCAGGAATGATTCGGAGGAAGACATGGTCGAAGAGGGCAAGAAGGCGCCGGCATTTACGCTACAAGCAGCGGGAGGTGCCAAAGTTTCGCTCTCCGATTTTGCCGGCAAGAATGTTGTCTTGTACTTCTACCCGAAGGACAACACGCCGGGCTGCACGGTCGAGGCCAACGACTTCAACGCGGCAATGCCCAAATTCCGCAAGAAGAACACCGTCGTCTTGGGCGTCAGTCGCGACTCGATCGAGTCCCATTGCAAGTTCCGCGATAAGTTCGATTTGAACTTTCCGTTGCTGAGCGACCCCGAAGGCAAAGTGATTGAAAAGTACGGCGCGTGGGGCGAGAAAAACATGTACGGCAAGAAGATGCTTGGCATCTTGCGTACAACCGTCGTGATTGGAGCCGACGGCAAAGTGAAGAAGGTATTTCCGAAGGTTCGTGTCGCAGGCCACGTCGACGACGTGCTCGAAGCGATCGGCGCGCTCTAAGTCAGTCGCCTTCCGGCACGGTGAGCAGGCGGAACGAGTCGAGATAGTGATTGGCGATTTCGTTCAGGCGAGCTGTAGCCGCGGCCTGGGCCATGATCACGATGCTGTAAAGCTTGTGATTCAGAAAAACGAGCCGTTCCCGAATTTGGTTCTGGCCACCGTCCATGCTGATCATCACTTCGCGGCCGGGCAGGCCGCTGACATGCACTGGAGCCTCGCTCACAAGCGTGCCGTGGGTGCCAGCGAGCGCGCCGTCCCTCGCGAGATCGTAAATCTCATTCGCGCTGGCGTTGGGTGCTGCGAAGCGTCCACCCGAGGTCACGGTCACTATGAAGCCCGCGCCGAGTGTGGTTTCAGCGTCGACCATAAAGAGCTTCGAGAACACGGTTCCGCGCTCTCCGGCCGTTTGCTGCTGGCTTGCTACGGGCGCACCAGGCATTTCCAGGGTGAACTCCTCGCCATCGGGCCGGAAAGTCTGCCATCTGACATCCGGCGCGCTAGTGGCTTCCGGGTCAGTATGCGCTGCGGACGAAGCCCCGCATCCAAACGAAACCAAAGCCGAAAGAAGAGAGAGTGCGAGAGTTCGCATGGGTCGATGCCTTTCGTTCGCGTATGAACGAGTTTATCGGTAGGCCAGCACGCAAGTCAGGAAATTGAGTGGGGCAGGTTGACTCACCTTAAGGGGCGCCGTAGGTTTCGACGCTTTTAAAAGCACGCCTGAACGTCCCGCAGGCGCATTGGGGAGTGACTGATGTCTCTATCTTCGAATCGTATCTTTTCCGTGTTTGCGCTCTCGTTGGGTCTGCTCGTCGGCTGCTCGAACTCACGCGCGACGACGAATCCGTGTGATGGCTTCGAAGTGCAGTGCCCCAACAGTGCCGGGCTCGCGACGTGCACGCCGGTCAACATCGACCCCAACAACTGCGGCGCGTGCGGCAACGTGTGCGCGATTGGGCAAACGTGCCTCTCGGGTAGCTGCTCTGGCACGCCCGCGGATGGCGGCGGCGTGGACAGCGGAATCGCACGCGATGCGGGCACCTCGAGCGGCAGCTGTTCGCCCTCATGCAGCTCATCGGAACGCTGCTGCGGCACGGACTGCGTGAGCCGCTCGGTGACGGCGGGAACCAACGGTCGCACCGACAGCTCCTTCATGAACTGCAACGGCTGTGGCCTTGCCTGCAACGAGACCACCGCAAGCGCATGCTCCGTCGCCGGCAGCGGCGCCCCGCGCTGCGTATGCGGAACGTCGCCGGCATGCACGGGTTCACGTCAGTGCGTTGCGAGCGGTTCGACCTTCGCATGCGTCGACATGGGCAGCGACCCGCTCAACTGCGGCGCCGTCGGCAACGCGTGTGACATCGAAGAAATCTGCGTATCGGGAGTCTGCACCTGCGGAAGCACGGTTTGCGGTGAGGACAGCACGTGCTGCGGCGGCAGCTGCATCAGCACGACGTCAGACAACGCGAACTGCGGTGGCTGCGGCACGGCCTGTGGCGCGGGAACGACCTGCTCTGACAGCATGTGCCGTTGTGGGACCGAAGTGTGCACCACCGGTTCAGCAGCAAGCCTGGGTCAGCTCTGTTGCGACTCCCACTGCGTGGCGAACGACGACTCGCACTGCGGCGGATGCGATACTGCGTGCGATACCGAGAGCATGCTCTCCTGCGTCTGGGGCACCGACCTGATCACCATGGGCGCAGCCCACGTGTGCTGCGGGATCGACTTGGGTCCCCTCGGGGGCGGAAGTCCAATCTGCACAGACATCGGCGGCGGCCTCCCCGGGTTCTGAGGGATTTCTTTCGCCTGAAACGCTGTACGTAGCGTCGGGAACGGGGTAGTAGAGCGGCGACTTGTGGTAACGACTCGCGAAATCGTTCTCTTTATCCCGTCCTTGCTGCTCTCCCTCTCAGTGCACGAGTTCATGCACGCGTGGGTCGCGACCAAGCTCGGTGACCCGACCCCGGTGAAAGAGGGGCGACTCACGCTCTCGCCATTGGCGCATATCGATCCACTCGGCACCGTTCTGTTTCCGGGCTTGGCGGTGTTCTCGGCGCTCGCACTGCACGCGCCACTCATGTTCTTCGGATGGGCAAAGCCTGTTCGCTTCAATCCGAGCCTCTTCACGAAGAAGCTTACCGGCTGGCAAGGAACGGCCATCGCGGCGGTCGTCGGCCCACTTTCGAACTTGGCACTGGCGATTCTCGCCGCGCTCCTTGTGCGCGCGATGATTCAAACCAATCACGTCAACGAAATGGTGCTCACGTTCTGCGATGTGATGATCCAGTTGAACGTCTTGCTCTTTCTCTTTAACCTCCTGCCGCTCCCTCCGCTGGACGGCGGTCGCCTAATTCCGCCCACGATGGAAAGCGTGCACGATTTTCTGAGCCGCTATTCGTTTTTGATCTTTATCGTGCTCTTCTTTCTTCCCATCGGTAGTCACGGCGCGATTGGCTGGCGTGTCCTCGGCCCGGTGTTGCAGTTCCTGCATATGAACGTGATGAAGCTGACCGGAGCCTATTGACGATGTCCGAGCACGATCAGCCACAGATCACGCCAATCGACGCGAGCTTCCAGCTCGACATGCCGTCGTTCGCTGGGCCGCTGGATTTGCTTCTGCACCTGATTCAGAAGCACGAGCTCAACATCCTCGACTTACCAATCGCGTTCGTTACAGAGAAATACCTCGCGTTCCTCAATTTGATGGAGCAGCTCAATCTCGATGTGGCGGCGGAGTACCTGTTGATGGCCGCGACGCTCGCGCACATCAAGTCGAAGATGCTTCTGCCGTCGCCACCGACGGACCAAGACGACGGCATCTCGATTGAAGAGGAGGAGGACCCGCGCGAGCACCTGATCAAACGCTTGCTCGAGTACCAGAAGTACAAGCTTGCAGCCGAAGGCTTGGGCGCGCGCAGCGTTCAAGGGCGCGACGTGTTTTTACGAGGGGCAGAAACTCCCGAAGCCGAAGGCCAAGCGCCGTTGGCGGAAGTGGGGCTGTACAAGGTTGCTCGATGCGTTTCAGTCGGTGCTCACGCGAGCGAAGATGGACCTGGCTCGAGAAATTTCCGCAGAGCGCGTGACCATTCAGGAACGCATCTCGCAAATCACGACGATTCTTGGATCGAAGAAGACCACAAAGTTCGAAGAGCTTTTCGAGAACATAGCGACTCGCTACGAGCTGGTCGTGACGTTCCTCGCCATTTTGGAAATGGCTAAGATGCATTTGCTGCGTGTCTATCAAGCCGACCCGTACTCGCCGCTTCATCTTGAAGGCGCGTTCTCGGAAGTTAGCGCTGAGGAACAAGCAGCAGACCTTCAGTCGGATGATGTTGCAGGCGACACGTCCTCAGGAAACGAAACGGCATGACCCCGAAGAAGAAGATTGGCAAAAACGGCAAGGCTGGGAAGGCGAATGGCGGCCTTGAGCTCGTGGAGACGGACTCCGAAGAGATGCCGGTGATGGCCGAGACGGAGACGTCCGCTACGCCTGCGGTTTCGCCGGAGGAGTTGCTCGCAACTGACATGCCCGAGCAGCCTGAGTTTGCGCCCGACGAGGCGGCCTTCGATGACATCACGGACGCGCCACCAGCATCGGTGAGCACCGAACATTTGAAGACCGTGCTTGAGAGCCTAGTCTTCGTCTCAGACCGCCCGATCACGCCCAAGGAGTTGGCGCGCATGGTTCGAGCAAAGAAGGATGACATCCTTCCTTTGCTTCAAGAGATCCAGGCGGATTATAAAGGTCGCGGAATAGAGCTCATCGAGGTGAATGGTGGCTTCCAATTCCGTTCGGCGGCCGCGAATGCGCCGTTCGTTCGTGACCACGTTTCTGCGCGACCCGTGCGTCTCACCCGCGCTCAGCTCGAGACGTTAGCAATCGTGGCCTATCGGCAGCCCGTCACGCGCCCCGAAATCGATGATATTCGCGGCGTGGATTCCGGCTCCGCGATGAAGGTTTTGCTCGACCGTGGACTGCTCAAGATTCTTGGCAAAAAGGAAGAAGCGGGTCGCCCGATTATCTACGGAACGACGCCCGCGTTCTTGGAATTTTTCGGAATGAACTCTCTCGGCGACCTGCCGACACTCAAAGAGTTCACCGATCTTTCCGACGAGAGCCGCGCGCTCTTCGAACGTCGCGCGGGGGAGCCGCTCGGTGACTTCAAAGAAGCAAACGCTGCTGCCGCTGCGGAGGGCGCGGGAGCTGCGGCCGTGGCGCTGTCGTGGGACGACGACGCGACGGAAGTTGGTGACCGTGAGGAGCCCGAAATCGGAAGCGATGATCCCACCGTCGCCGTGAAAGCGCCGCCGGACTCTGGTGAGGATCTCGATGCCGACGCCGGGGCGGAGAGCGAATCCGAGCCAGAGTCCGAGTCGGAGGCCGAGGCCGAGGCTGATTCGGAGTCAGTGTCGAACGCGACGGATGACGACGATGATGATGATGATGATGATGATGATGACGACGATGATGACGACGATGATGACGACGATGATGATGACGATGATGATGATGATGATGATGATGATGACGATGAAGAGGACGACGACGAATGACCTTTCAGGAGATCATCTTTGCGCTGTCTAAGTTCTGGGCTGATCGCGGCTGCTTGCTCGTGCAGCCCTACAACAGCGAAGTAGGCGCAGGCACCTTCAATCCGAATACTTTCTTGCGAACGCTCGGTCCTGAACCGTGGAACGTCGCCTACGTAGAGCCGTCGCGTCGCCCAACGGATGGCCGTTACGGCGAGAATCCGAATCGCACGCAGCAGTTTCACCAGTTCCAAGTCATCTTAAAGCCATCTCCACTCGAGATTCAGGAGCTTTACCTCGATTCGTTGCGCGCGCTGGGCACCGATCCAAACAAGCACGACATCCGCTTTGTGGAAGATGATTGGGAGTCGCCAACGCTAGGCGCGTGGGGCCTAGGCTGGCAGGTCTGGCTCGACGGCCAGGAGATCAGTCAGTTCACTTATTTCCAGCAGTGCGGCGGCATCGACTGCAAGCCTATCTCAGGCGAGCTCACGTACGGCGTCGAGCGCATCGCGATGTATCTGCAGGACGTCGACAATATGTTCGACATGGAATGGGCGAACGGAATCCGATACGGCGAGATCACCAAGCGCTCCGAGTGGGAGTGGAGCACCTACAACTTCGAGCGCGCCGACGTGGCGCTTCATCTGTCTCTTTTCGATTCATACGAGACGCAATGCAAGGCGCTCTTGGGCCTCTCGGACGAACGCGCGAAGGGCGGGGGGCTCATCTTCGCGGATGCCGATCCGCTAAAGCGCCTTGTCTTGCCGGCGTACGACTGCGTGATCAAATGCAGCCACTACTTCAACGTCCTCGATGCGCGCGGCGCGATCAGCGTTACCGAGCGGCAGCGTTACATCGGACGCGTGCGCTTGATCGCACGTGCGTGCGCAGAGAGTTACCTCGCTCAGCGCGAGGCGCTCGGCTTTCCGCTCCTCAAGCAGTCTTCGAGCCGCGTCAACGCAACTGCACCGTGACTCGCATGTTCGGCGCAGTGGAGGGCGGAGGCACAAAATTTCTCTGTGCGCTCGGCGAAAGCTCAGGCCGCGTCCTTGCGCGTACCGAAATCCCGACGACCACCCCTAGCGAAACCCTTGCACGCGTGATCGACTTCTTCGCCGCGCAAGGGATCCCGCATTCTGTCGGGGTGGCGATGTTTGGCCCATTGAACTTAAGCCGCGGTACCACGCTCAAGACACCGAAAGCCGCGTGGAACGACGTCGCTGTCGCCGCCACGCTCGAGGACGCACTTGGCGTCAGAGTCGCCCTCGACACGGACGTGAATGCGGCGGCGCTCGCCGAGTGGACGGACGGTGCAGGGCAAGAGTGCGATCCGCTCGTCTACATCACGGTGGGCACCGGTGTTGGAGGCGGGCTCCTCGTTGGCGGTGAGCCTGTGCACGGCCTGCTACATCCGGAGATGGGGCATCTGCTCGTCCCTCGCTACGTCGACAGCACCGGAGTCGCAGATAGCTGGCCGGGCGCGTGTCCGTTCCACGGTGCATGTGTCGAAGGCGTCGCCTCGGGGTCGGCGATTCAGGCCCGCACCGGCAAATCTGCAAAGCAGCTCGACGCTAGTGCGGAAGCTTGGGCGCCGGTGGTGGACGCCTTGGCCCACCTCGTCGTAACCACGATTCTTGTTGCCTCGCCCCAGCGCGTAGTTATGGGCGGGGGCGTTATGAATACGCAGGGATTGCGCGCCCAGGTCGCCACCCGCGCGCAGGATCTCTTGCGCGGCTACGTGCAAGCGGCAGCCCTTACGGAAGACTTCGAACACTATCTCGTTGCCCCGCGCTCAGCCGACGCGGGTTTACGCGGTGCATTTGCGCTCGCCATGCGTTGCACATAAAGTCTCGCCGCGAAATGGCTAACGATCTTCTACTTGAAATTGGCACCGAAGAGCTTCCCGCATCGTTCGTCGCCAAGGCGCTTGAAGCGATGCCAGAGCTGTGCACAAAGCTCTTCGAAGGAGCGCGCATCGAACACGGCACGATGAAAGCCATCGGCACGCCTCGTCGTCTGACGCTGATCGTCGAAGGTGTTGCCGACGCCCAGCGTGACATTTCAGAAGAAGTACTCGGACCGCCGAAGAGCGTGGCGTTCGACGCCGAAGGAAAGCCGACCAAAGCCGGAGAAGGCTTTGCGAAGAAGCTCGGTAAGGGCGCCGCCGATTTACGGCTCGTCAGCACGCCGAAGGGCGAGTACGCCGCCGTGCGGCGCGATGAGAAGGGTGTCCGCAGCGCCGAAGTGCTGCCAGAATTGTTGGCCCGTTTGTGCGCGACCATCCCCTTCCAGAAAAGCATGCGCTGGGGGGTGGGCGACTATTCGTTCGGTCGTCCGGTGCACTGGATTGTTGCGCTGCACGGTGAGTCAATCATTCCCGTCGAGTTTGCCGGTGTAAAATCGGGTCGCACGTCACGCGGCCATCGTTTCCTCAGCCCTGCAAACGCCGACATCGCGTCGGTGTCGCAGTACACGGACACACTTCGCAAAGTGCACGTACTCGCAGACCCCGCGGAGCGACGCGCTTCCATGTACAAGCGATTACTCGAAGCGGCACAAATGGCGAACGCCGAGCTCATCGAGGACGATTTCCTCATGGACGAGTGCCTTTCCTTGGTCGAGGAACCCCACGTGGTGCTCGGCGGATTTGAGGAGAGCTACCTCACACTCCCTGAAGAAGTGATTGTCGCATCGATGCGCGGCCATCAGCGCTATTTCGCTCTGCGGGAGCCGAAAACCAAGCGCCTTTTGCCTCTCTACCTCAACGTAGTGAACACCGCGAACGATCCACAAACGATTCGCATCGGAAACGATCGCGTCCTGCGCGCACGTCTCGCCGACGCACGCTTTTTCGTTGAGGAAGATCGCAAGGTTTCGTTATCGACGCGCGCAGAAAAACTCGCCGGCGTTGTTTTCCAAGCCAAGCTCGGAACCGTCGCCGAAAAAGCATCGCGCATTCGCACGGTCGCCGAAGCGCTTGCCAAGCGCGCGAATGCGAGGGCTGACCTTGCGCTGATTGGCGATGCCGCGGCGCTGGCGAAGGCGGACCTTGTGTCGCTGATCGTCGGCGAGTTTCCAGAGCTACAAGGGTTGATGGGGCGCTACTACGCGATTGCCGAGGGACGCGACGCGCGCGTCGCCGACGCGATCCGCGACCACTACCTGCCGAAGGGAGCGTACGACGTCGTACCGAGCGATGCTCTGGCGGCTTTCATCGGCACGGCTGACCGCGCAGACACACTGATCGGATGCTTCGGCGTAGGGCTTGTTCCCAGTGGCTCCGCAGACCCATTTGCCTTGCGACGCGCGGCGCTTGCAATCGTTCGCATCGCGCTCGAAGGCCCTTGCGACATACACGTGCTCGCAACGATTGACGACGCATACAACGCGTATGCTGCGATGGATAAGAAACTCGCACCCCTGAGCGATATTCGGCCGAAGCTCGATGAGTTCTTCCGCGCGCGCCTCAAAGCCTTCTATGCCGACAAATATGCTGGCGACGGCGTGGACGCGTGCCTCGCTGCGTGGGACGGCGGTTCACTTCGTGACCTCGACGCGCGGATGAAGGCGCTCGCCGCGTTCCGCACGAGGCCCGAGTTCGAGGCGCTCGCCATCGCGTTCAAGCGTAGCTACAACATCGCGAAGGACGCGCCTGCAGGCGACGTAGATCCCAAGCTCTTGCAGGACGAAGCTGAAAAAATCCTGGCGGAAACCTTCCGAAGGAATCGTCCCGCCATCGAAGCGCACACCAAGAAGGGTGAATACGAAGCGGCGCTCTCCATCGTCGCCAAAGAGTTGAGGGGTCCAATCGATCGCTTCTTCGAGACCGTATTCGTCATGGTCGATGACACGAACGTTCGTGACAATCGCTTGCGCCTTCTGGCGAGTATCGCGAACACCATTACGCAGATCGCACATTTTCACGTACTCACTACGCAGCAAACGCCTTAATGCAGCGCACCCGCGTCGCCGACGAGATCAAAGCGCTGGTCGCCCTCGTACGCGACGGGCAAAAGACACGCGACGACGCCCTGCGCGAAGTCGACCCGCAAAAACTTCTTTCCACATTGCGACCGTCGTTGCCTAGCGCCGAGGTGCTCGCCGCGCGCGGCCATCCCCTGCTGGCACGCGGTCTTTCTGCGAGCGCCGGAGTGGGCAGCGGAGAGATTGCGTTTCACGCGAGTAGGGTGCTCGAACTCGCAGCCGCGCGAAAAGACGTGGTGCTCGTGCGGCCCGAAACGAGCGCCGAGGACGTGCACGCCTTGCGAGTTTCGCGCGCGGTGTTGACGGTCACCGGCGGGCTAACGTCGCATGCAGCCGTCATGGCCCGCGGCGTGGGCAAACCGTGCGTCGTAGGTTGCGACGCTCTGCGCATCGACGAGCACAAGGCAACTCTCGAGATTACCGATCCCGACACGCGAGTGATGGTCCGGGCGCTGAAAGAGGGCGACGTCATCACCGTCGACGGCAACAGCGGCAATGTTTATCAGGGTGCCGTGCCCCCCGTGCCGGCCGCGCAGCTCGAAGAATTGCAGAGCGTGCTCGAGTGGGCCGATGAACGTCGAACGCTCGCCGTCTTTGGCAATGCATCCAACGCCCAAGACGCCCAAGACGCGATGCAGGCGGGCGCAGCGGGGATTGGCCTTTGCCGGCTCGAGCAAATGCTTACCGCGCCGACAGCGGCCGATCTCGTGCGTGTTGTGTTTTTCGCGAACGATGAGGCGGCCAAAACGCTGGCACTCGGTGAGCTCAAGACATTTATCGTGAGCGAGCTCACGGCGATTTATGCAGTCGCGAAGGACACGACAGTGCGCCTCTTCGACGCACCCGCGATGGATTTCGCACCAACCAATGAGCACGAAACGCATGCACTCGCGAAGCGCCTTGGCGTCTCACCACAGACCATGGTGGCTTTCATTCAAGATCAACGCGAGCGCTGGCCAGCCTTTGGTGCGCGCGGCGTTCGCATGTGCGTCACGCAGCCGGACTTTGCCCGCATGCAGATCGACTCCGTCCAATCTGCCGCGACGCTCGCCGGCACGACGGCGCGCATTCTCGTCCCGTTTGTGAGCATGGCCGAAGAGCTCGCTCACATTCGAAGCTTGTGGGCAAAGACACCGAGCTTGGCTCAATGCTCGAGACGCCGCGGGCGTGCCTGATTGCGCGCGACCTCGCCAAGCACGTGAGCTTCATCGCTTTTGGTACCAATGATCTGACTCAAGCGACGTTCGGCATGGGCCGCGACGATGCGCACAACTGGCTGTCCGCGTATAAGCGTCTCGAACCGACTTCTCTTTCGGTCGATCCGTTTCGTTCTCTCGATCGTAACGGGGTCGGCGCGCTCATGCGCCTCGCCATTTTGGAGGCACGCTCGGTGCGCGAAAACCTTCATGTGTACCTCTGTGGGGAGCACGCGGCCGACACGGCAACGATCGGCTTTGCCCAGGAGATTGGCGCAAATGGAGTGTCGTGCGGGCCATCCCTTGTTCCAGCGGCCAGGCTTTCTGCGGGTAAAGCCGCGGCGGCTATGGCACGCTGAAGCGATCCAATGCCCCAAACTCGACAAAAAATGAGCATGCCCACTCAATTCGCTCATCATGGACCGTATGAATCGAGTGGCGCCGCAGCGCCGATACCTTTCGAGAATCACGTGGCAGTAGGGGAATCAGTATGAGCACGTCGAATCACCTTCGTTTGGTCGACGAAGAAGGGCCGACCATGGCGGTCGACCCGCTCGTTGGCAGAGTGCTCGACGGCCGATACCTCATCGAAAGCATTCTCGGTGAAGGCGGCATGGGCCTGGTCTACCGCGCGAAGCACACTGCGCTCGGCAAGACGCTCGCCGTCAAAGTTCTCCGCGCCGAAGTTTCGCGCGATGTCGAAATCGTCACGCGCTTCCGCCAGGAAGCTCAGAGTGCGACGTCGATCGGCAACGAGCACATCATCGATATTAGTGATTTCGGCGCGCTGCCCGACGGCTCGACCTATTTCGTCATGGAATTTTTGGACGGTCTTTCGCTCACGAAGGTGATCGAAGCCGACCGCCCGATCCCCTCGTCGCGGGTGGTGCACATCGCAAAGCAGCTCTGTCACGGCCTTGGCGCCGCGCACGAACGCGGCATCGTTCATCGCGACTTGAAGCCCGACAACATTTACTTGGTACCGCGAAGCAACGACAAAGACTTCGTTAAAGTGCTTGATTTCGGTATCGCCAAGGTGGGCGGAGCCACAAGCAAGCTGACCCGTGCAGGTCAGGTTTTCGGAACTCCGCACTACATGTCTCCCGAGCAATGCGCCGGCACGGACGTCGATCATCGCACCGACATCTACGCGGTCGGCGTGATCCTGTACGAAATGACGAGCGGCCGGGTTCCGTTCGACGCCGACAACCTCATGGGCATTCTCACGAAGCATCTCTACGAGAACCCCGTGCCGCCGCGCGAGCTCGCTCCGCCAGTGAACGTGTCGGCACCGCTTGAGGCGGTGATCATGAAGTGCCTCGCCAAGAAACCGGACCTTCGCTACCAGACGATGGCCGAGATGCGCGCGGATCTCGAACGCATTGAAGCTGGGACAGTGACTCACGCGGTCACCGAAGCTGCGAGTCGTGGCCCCAGCACCGTTCGCACGGATGCTTCGTCGCGCGCTGCACAGCAGATGGGCTACGAGGATTCCGAAGACGTAGCGCAGCCGCGACGCAGCAAAGGACCGATGTTGGGTGTGGTAGGCGGCGTCGTATTGATCGGCGCGCTCGGGATCTACTTTGCATTCAAGCCAGCGGCCGCATCCCCCGCGACGAACGTTTCCGCGGCGCTCGCTGTAGCTCCCCAGGCGCCTGCATCGCCGCCTGCGCAGCAAGCCGTACTCGCGCAGCCGGCGGCCGCTCCCGGGGCGCCGGCCGTGGCCATCGTCACGCTTGCGAGCGACCCGCCCGGCGCCGCGGTCTACCAAGGCAGTGAACTCCTCGGGACAACTCCGGTGCGCATTCAGCGCCCGACCGACGCAACCAACATCGCAGTGGAACTGCGCCTTGCCGGGTACGCGACTCAGGCTTTTCGGATCTCGTCTCTGACCAATACCGAGGTCAACATCCCCCTGCCGCGCGCCCGGGTTGCGGGGCCGCGCCGTTCAGGCGTGAACCCGGGTCCCGCTGCGCCAGCAGCGCAGGCTGCGTCGCCAGCGCCGCAAACACCCGTTCGGCCGCCCGCGCGTCAGAGCGAAGTCGTCGACCCCTGGAACTGAGTCGCGCGCGGGCGAACGACAGGGGCTAGCGTTTGCAGGTCGCGATGGTTGCGGTAGGGGCGGCTTACGTCTAAGTTCCCGTCCCCATGAGGGCTTTTCCCCATTTTACGACGGTGCTGCTGGCGATTTTAACGCCGGCGTGCAGCCTCGACCAAGCGGGCGTCGACCCTGTGCAGGGCACATTCAATTTTCCGGCCGAGGTGGCGCTCTCACCCGCCCTGGCAGCGGACGGGGCGCCAGCATTTCTCTTCGTGGCTAACGCCAACTTCGACCTCCGCTACAATGGCGGCACAGTGATGTCGCTCGACGCGATGCGTATCGCTGAAGCGATACGCGACCCCGCAATGTGCCCGGAGTCGGCGACCGCTCCTTGCGTGCTCGATCCGTCAGTGTACGAGATCAACGAGGTACGCACCGGCTCGTTCCCTGGCGGCATGGCTGTGTCCACGCGCGGTGACCGCATCTACGTGCCAATTCGCAGCGATGGAAACCTAACGTACATCGATGTCGACGACAGCGGTCGACTAAGCTGCGTGACCAACGGGACCGTCCCAGGCAATGACGCCCCGCCTGCTAGGTGCGACGATGGGCATCGCCGCGGAGATGAAACGATTGCCAACCAGCGCGGCGAAGCAATGCCGGCTGACCCAGTCCGCGTGATCACGGTTCCTCTTACCGCTCTCGACGCGGCGGCACCGCCCGATTCGGGCGACGCGGTAATTGTTGCAGACGTAGCAGGCGCGATGAGCTTCTTCATCGACGAGCGCGCACAGAATGGCTCAACTGCGCCGCAGTTGATCGACGTCATCAGTGGCTTGGCGTCGGGCCTGGCCGGCCTCGCGTACGACCCCACTTCCCAGCTGCTTTATGGCACAAGTACGCGCTCGAGCGAGCTCGCGCGCGTTGGCGTGGCGCTTGATCTGCAGGCGCACGATTTGCGTCGTTCGTTCCTGTTCAAGGCAAGCTCGCTCTTTGTTGGCGGCTTGGACGACGGCCGAGATACGCGCGACATCCATTTCGACCCGGCGAACCAAATGGCTTACGTGCTCTCGCGTCGGCCGGAGGTGCTATTGGTCGCCGACATGAGCGCGACCCCGCGCAACAACGGTGAGCTTCCCGTGGAGCAACTGATCGGGGTATCCGCCGGCCCATCGCGCCTCACCGTTGCAACCATTGGCGGCACGCAGTACGCGTTTATTAGCTGCTACGATGCACGCACGCTTTATGTGATCGATTTAGATCTCTCGCGCGAAGTTGGCATCATCCGCGGCTTCAGCGGGCCCTTCCAAATCGCGGTCGACTCGGTTCGCAACCTGCTCTATGTGGCCGACTTCCGCGGATCGAATTTGCGTGTCGTTGATCTCGCTCCCCTCACCACGCCGGGTGCCGATGCCGCGCTCTCCGTCGTTGCGTTTGTGGGAACGCAGCGCCCGCGTTCGGAGCTCCACTGATGAGAAACCGTTTCGCGTTGACGTTGGCGTGCATGCTCACGGCGTGCAGCAGCAATGCGCTGCCGTTCACGCCGGCGGCGTTCGAGCGTCCGGGAGACGCGGCGTTCGTTTGCTTCGACACCAACCAGAATCCGGACGTTGCGGTTTCCCTCGATCTCTGCCGCAAGGATGCCAACGGGGTTCTTACTCCAGGTTTCTGGCTCCACTCGCTGGTATTGCAAACTGCGCGTGGCGAAATCGCCGCCGTCGACTTGGTCAATAACGTATTGCTGGACAGTGACCAAAGCGTTCCTGGCTATACGTTCATCGAGGCTGGCGATTTGCCGTCGGCGATCGTCGTTCCGACAGTCGCACCGAGCGACGGGTCCCCGTTGCACGCCTATATCGCCAACGCCGGCACGCGCGATATTTGGTCGGTTGCCGCGAATCGATTTCGCACACCTGAGTACGGAACAGACCCGTTTGCGGCGCGCGTAAGCCTCGATGGAGCCCCGACCTCGCTGACGATTTCGCCCGACGAGAGGTTCCTTTTCGCGGGCGTCCCTGACCGAGGCTCAGTCTATCAAATCGAGCTACTGCCGGATGGCGGACTCGGCGCACCCACCGAGATTGTACTCGCAGCGGAGATCCCGGCCGTGGTCACTGGCACGCACGAAGACTCGTACGCGCGGGTGTGCACGAGCGGCACCGTGCTTGACGCGGGCGCTCGACCGACGCGTACGCCTGAGACCAACGGCGTGGCGCCCCGTCCATCGACCCTGCTCGTTGATCGCTTTTCGGAAACGCCTTCGCTTCTGATCGCGGACTCGGCGCTCCCGATTGTGCATCGCCTGCCCATTGGTAGCGCAGGCCTCGGCGCTGAGCTTCCCGGCATCGCGGTTGAAATCCCGGTGCGAGATGTCGTCGTTACTCCTGCGGTTCCTACCAACGTCGACGGTTCTGGCTCGTCGCGTTACCTCTACGCCATCGACGTGCACGGAGATGTCATGGCCGTCGATTTCACGGACGGCGAGAGCTTCGGCGCCATACTCCCAGTTAACGTACCATTCGCTCGCACGACAGATCGGCTCGCGTTTCTGCCCCTCGCGACAACGTTGGAAGTCATCACTCCTGGCTATGATGTCGGAGATCCACGCAACGGCCTGTGCTCGCCGCCTGCCACAATCAGCATCGCGGCGAATCGCTTGCACGGCGTGTTTCTCGCGGTTGGATTTGCCGATGGCACCGTGCGAATCGCCGACATCTACGACCTGGATGCACCGTGCCGTGGCGAAGCCGGCATGTGCGAAGGCGGCGCCGGCAGCTCTTCCTCCGATTCCATCGCATTCATCCGTCGTCATCGCCCGCGTATCGGTGAGCTCATCACAACCGAGATAAGCACCGTTGGTTCCGTGGCCTTCATCTCCGATGGCGCAACCTGGCCAATCAGTGCAACCGGTGCGACCGCGTCGCCCTGGCAACTTGCCAGCGCTCGTACCCATGACCGCGTGTCCCAATGGCTACGTCGAAGCGTACCCGCTCGACGACACCATTCCAGCATTGGTCTGCACGCTGGGCGATCCCTGGGCGGCCGTCGTCGAAGGCTGGACCGCCCAATACGAAGGCATCGTCGTGGCGGGCGAAGCGGGACGTTTCGACGGTAGCAATAACTTCATCGCCGACACCGGCTTCTGCGGTGCCGGGGTGCTCGGCGCAAACAATTTCCCAGCGTCTGATCCGACAATCCCCGAGAGCCTCGGCGGCACGGTGGGCGATCAGCTGATCATAACGGCCGATTTGCCTCCCGGCGAAACCCGCACCGAGTGCCAGGTCTACGTCAGTGTCGATCCTGCCACCAACTTGCGCTTACCCGTGGCGTTCGCGATCAGCGAGTCGTTTGCGGACCATCTGGTGCTGGGCGAGATGATTGGCCGTCCCGACATCGTGGACGCATCGCGCACGCTCGACGGCCTGCGTACCTGTTTTGGCGAGCTCGTGTCGTTCTCGGTGCGCACGCAACGATCCTACCTGGTGGGCGGCGTGCGCAGCGGATCTCCGCATCGCGTCGTCGAAGGTGCGGGCGGCGCTTGCACCGTCGATACAGCCCAAGACATCAATCTGCAGAGCCGCGCATTTGGAGGCGTACCGTTTGCAAATCGCCACGTCGCGTTCCAGATCAGCGCGCGCGACGACGTGACTTCAACGACATCGTTTGCCTTTTCAATAGGCGGGGTTCCCCTTCAGCTGGGCGCCGACGTCGGTCAACAACAGACGCGCCTGCACTACACCGACGTTGACGGCTACCTCTACGCAGTCGACACCGCATCGCAAGCGCTTGTGCGCATGCAGCTCAACGAGTTCCTGGTCCTCAACACTTTCCGATGAGTAGTACCTCGATGTCCCCGGACGCGCGCGAGAACGGCGGCAAGCACACGCCCGTCATGCAGCAGTTTTTCCGCGCGAAGGATCAGTATCCGGATGCGATCCTGTTCTTTCGCATGGGCGACTTCTACGAAATGTTTTACGAGGACGCCGTTGTCGCGTCGCAGCTCCTCGACCTGACGCTCACCTCGCGCAACAAGCACACGGAGGCCGAGCAGATCCCAATGGCAGGCGTGCCGCACCATGCGGCAGCGGGCTACATCGCGCGACTCCTCGAGAAGGGCCAGCGCGTAGCCATCTGTGAGCAGATGGCCGACCCGTCGAAAATCAAAGGCATCGTGCCGCGAGAAGTCGTGCGCGTGATTACGCCAGGCCTCGTGCTTGAAGTGGATGCCCTGGATGCGCGCGCACACAACTACCTAGTCGCCGTCTGCGCGCACGGCGAGGGGTTTAGCTTAGCTGCGCTTGAACTCTCGACGTCCGAGCTTCGCGCATGCTTTCTTCCAGGCGACGCGTTGCTCGTCGCGGAGCTTGTGCGTTTGGATCCGCGTGAGCTCTTGGTGCCGGCAGAGCTCGGCAAAGACGTCCGCACACTGATTTCGCGCCTATTGCCGCGCGCTACCATCCGCGACCATTCCCACGACGCAAAGAAGACTTTGGCGGTCCTCGGCGAATGCATCGGCACAGACGCCTGCAAGTCTGCTCTGGACGAGCTCGGCTCAAAGCCGCTCGACGCCTGCGCGGCGGCGCTTTCGTACGCGCACGAAGCGACGCGCGGCAAGAGCACGGGAATCAGGCGCATATCCGCGTACGACCCTTCGTCCGAACTTTTGCTGGATGAGGTTGCGGTCCGCAACCTTGAGCTCGTCCGCACGCTCGGGGGGGATCGCAAAGGCTCGCTCCTTCACTTGATCGACGAGACGTGCACGGCCATCGGCGCGCGAACGTTGCGACGTCGACTCTTGTCTCCACTCACAGAGTTGACTGCGATTCGCGCGAGGCACGATGCGGTTGCCGTGCTCGTGCAAAAACACGATCTTCGCGCCGAACTCCGTACGGCGCTCAACGCGATTCCCGATCTTGAGCGTCTTGCAACGCGGGCGTCCTTGCACGTGGCAACGCCGCGCGACATGGGCTCGCTTCGGCAAGCTCTTGTGCACGCGCGCGAGGTTTGCAAACGGCTTGGCAAGGAACCGAAGGGCAAGCTTGGCGAGGCGCTCGCCGCTATCGCAAAAGCGGACTTGTGTGATGAGGTTCTCGACGAGCTCGAGACAGCGTTGCAAGAGGATCTGCCTCTCCACGCACGAGATGGAGGAGTCTTCCGTGGGCAAATTGATGCGCGCGTCGATGAGCTGCGTCAGCTCTCGTCGTCGAGCAAAGACGTAATTCTGCGGCTTGAAGAGTCGGAGCGGGAACGCACCGGCATCAGTTCTCTCAAGATTCGCTTCACGCGGGTCTTCGGCTATTACATCGAGATCACCAAGAAGAACCTGGAGTCGGTGCCCGAGGAATATCGTCGCAAGCAGACCGTCGCTGGCGCAGAACGCTACACCACGCCGGCGCTCGAAGAGCTCCAAAGCAAGATCCTCAACGCCGATGAGCGACTCTCCGCCATCGAAACCGAGCTTTTCGAAGAACTACGCAAGCGCATCGGTGCTCATGCGCACCGCTTGCACGCCTTAGCCGCCCGGCTCGGCGAGCTCGATGTGCATGCGTCGCTGGCCGAGGTCGCGCATCGCCACGGCTACGTGCGTCCAACCGTGGACGACTCCCTTCGTATTGCGCTTCAGCAAGCACGCCATCCCGTCGTTGAGCGATTTGCCAGTGCGGGTGTCTTCGTACCGAACGATGTGGGCATTGATGCGGCGCAAGCATGCATGTTGATGATCACCGGCCCCAACATGTCTGGCAAATCGACAGTCATGCGCCAGACCGCGCTCGCGGTGATCCTCGCGCAGGCCGGATCGTTCGTACCGGCGAAGGCGGCGCACATCGGAGTCGTAGATCGAATTTTCACGCGGGTGGGCGCAAGCGACAATCTGGGAGCCGGGCAAAGCACATTCATGGTCGAGATGCAGGAAACGGCGACCATGCTTCGCGCGGCGTCGTCACGATCTCTCGTGTTGCTCGACGAGATTGGGCGCGGAACAAGCACCTATGATGGGCTCTCAATCGCGTGGGCGGTCGCTGAACACCTGCACGATCATGTGAACTGCCGCGCAATGTTCGCGACGCACTACCACGAGCTTTGCGAGCTCAGTGACACACACCCGCGCATTGCAAACATGAACGTCAGCGCGAAAGAGCAGGGGGACGAGGTCGTCTTCCTGCACAAGCTCATCGAAGATGGCGCAAGTCACAGTTACGGGATCGCCGTTGCAAAACTCGCCGGAGTGCCGGACTCCGTGCTCGCGCGAGCGCGTCAGATCTTGCGCACACTTGAAGACGGTAAGGCGCCTGGGGCAAAGCACGCCAGGTCGCCGAAAGCGAAAGCCGGCTCGACTGCGCTAAGCGTTGCCGAAGAGGCATTGCGGCAGGTCGATATTGAGAGAATGACGCCCGTCGAGGCGCTCGTGGAACTATCGCGAATCAAGGCGCTCGTCCCAGGCGATAACAGGTAGCGACTTCGGGCCCTGTTCGTTAGGATGACGTATGGGAAGCGACCCCAAAGGCCAATGGGCAGAAATTCGGGCCGCGCTCGACAAGGCGGATGACGCGCTTGTGCAGGCGCTGGATCTGCGCGCCCGAGTGGTCAAAGAGTTCCTGTCGTTGCGGGAACAGGATCCCGATAATTTCTATACGACGCCCAACCTCGCCGAGGTGATGGCGCGCGTTAAAGATGCCGTCGTAGACTTTCCTCGCCCATCGCTCGAGCCGGTGATGCGCGAAATTCTCTCCGCTTGCGATGCACTCATTCGTCCGGTTCGAGTCGGCTTCATCGGCGCGGCCGGGGGGCTGCCGCATCTGGCCGCATCGCGCCATTTCGGCTCGTCTGCAGACTTTCAGTCGTTCGACACCGCCCCGGCGCTAGTCGCAGAAATAGCCCGTGGAGAAATTTCTTTCGGAGTGGTGCCTCTCGAAACTTCGACCGACGGCGCGGTCACAGCGACCCTCGACGCGCTTGCGCATAGTGATGCCAAAATTTGCGCGGAGATCACGATCCCCTCCGCTTATCACCTCGTGTCGCGCACAGGGAACGCTTCCGATATCGAGAAGATTTATGGCGCGCCGGCGGCACACGCCGCATGCGACCGAACACTGCGAAAAGCATTTCCCAAAGCGTCTGTGCTCGACGTTCCTTCGGGTGCAATCGCAGCGCAGTTCGCGTCGGACGATCACGGAGCGGCGGCTATTTCGACAGAGCTCATGGTGGCGACGCACAACTTCAAGGTCGTGCTTCAGGACATCCAAGACCGCAGCGGCGTGCACGTCCGTTATGCGATAGTGGGCACCGAGTTGCCCCGCCGCACCGGCACCGATCGCACAATCCTTGCTGTCGCGGTGAACGATTCTCCAGGCGCCCTGTACAAGGCGCTGAGGCCCTTTGCCGATCGCGGCGTGAATCTGACACGTCTCGAGTCGCGCCCGGCACACGGGGAAACGTGGCGCTATCTCTTCTTTATCGAGCTCGACGGTCACGTAACTGATCGCACGGTGCTCACCGCAATCGCCGACCTGCGCGACGCCGCTCGTTGGAGCAAAATTTTAGGAAGCTATCCGCGGCCGCCTCAGGAGGGCCCAAGCAAATGAGTCGACTCGTTCCTCCGTACATTGAACGTCTTGTCCCCTACGTCCCTGGTAAGCCCGTCGAAGAGTTGGAGCGCGAGCTCGGAATCAAGAACGCTCTCAAGCTCGCGTCGAACGAGAACCCCATGGGACCGTCGCCGCGCGCGCTCGAGGCCATCGCCAAGCACCTTCCGGAAACGCACCGCTACCCCGATGCTGCGGCGTTTCGGCTGCGCGAAAGACTTGCAGCGCATCACGACATCGCGATGGACGAGATTATCGTTGGCAACGGCTCCAACGAGATCATCGACAATCTCTGCCGCACGTTTGCGGACGCGACCAACCACGCCGTCATCGGTGTGCCTTCGTTCGTTTACTACAAGCTTGGGCTCATCGCGGCGAACGTTCCGTACACCGAGGTTCCCCTGCGCGACCACCTCGCGTGGGACGTTACCGCATTGCTCGCCGCCGTCCGCCCCGAGACGAGCATTCTTTTCGTCGCTCATCCAAACAATCCGACCGGCGCTCACGTAGCCAAGAAGGATCTGGAGCGCTTGATGAAAGAGTTGCCCGAGCGCGTGGTGCTCGTCATGGACGAGGCTTATGTCGAGTTCGCTGACGCTCCGGATTTTGTGAGCGCACTCACCATGCGCAACCTGCGCGAGCGACTCTTGGTGCTGCGTACGTTCTCGAAGGCCTACGGTCTGGCTGCGATTCGCGTTGGTTACGGCATTGGACCGCGCGCCGTTATCGACTATCTCAATCGCGTTCGCGCGCCGTTCAACTGCAATGCGCTCGCGCAAGTTGCTGCCATTGCCGCTCTTTCCGATCACGAACACGTGAGCAACTACGTGAAGCTGAATCGAACCGAGCGCGCGCGAGTAACCAATGCACTGACGAAACTGGGCCTGAAAGTCGGCCCGAGCCAGGCCAACTTTGTCCTCGTCAACTTCGCCAAACCCGGCAAAGAGGTTTACGACAGTATGCTTCGCCTGGGTGTGATCATCCGGCCAATGCCGGCGCCAATCGATACGTGGCAGCGAATCACCATTGGCTTGCCCGAAGAGAATGATCGGCTCATCGCAGCCGTGCAGCAGACACTAGGAGCTTGAAGTGACGATGCGAACGACTATCTATGGCGCGACGACTCTGTGGCTCGGCCTCATCCTCTCTAGTTGCGGCGGCGCTTCGGCGAGCGCCGAGGGCGCCTCGACCACGGCAGCGCCAGCGGCTTCGGCTCCGAACGTGTGGGAGTCTGACATCACCGCGGTATTTCCCGCGAACACGGTGCTGGTCGCGCGTCTGAATATCGATTCATTGCGGGGCTGGAGTGCATGGCCGCGCGCGCTGTCCATCTTGGATACGCTGCGAAGGCGTGATCAAGCGTTCGACGACGCGCAGTGGTCCGCAATCTCGCAGCACGGGCATGAATTCGCCTTGGGCGGTAGCTTCGATGAGGCGAACAGGCACGACGAAGCCTTGGCGATTGTTCGAATGGATTCACCTGTGGTTGCCCTGGGCGACACCCCCGTCACGGAGCGCTTTGGCTTTCGATCAACGGTGAATTCCGCGCGGGACTACGGCGCTGCGGTGCTTGATTCACGCACCGCGTTCTTCGTCGGTGACGACCGTATTGACGCTGAGCTTCAGCGCTTGAAGGCAGGCGATTTTGCGTCTGTGTGGACCAACGCGCCGATGCGTGACGTTCGCGACGCGCTCAACGGTGAGCAAGCAGCGCTCACCGCGCAGCTCATACCACCCGGGCCGGTGCGCCTAGCCCTCTTCGTGGTGGGGTCAGACGAGCTTCGCTTCGACGAGGCGACCGCCCACGCCCTCGCGGAAGCGCGCGCGTTCAGTGCGCGCGTTGACGTAGGCCAAGACCTGCACGCGAACGGCTTCATCGACGCGAGCTCACCGGCTGCCGCCGCGCTCCTGGCGACCGGCTTTCAGAGTTTAGTTCGCGGCTACGCATCCAACATCGCAATGTCGCTCATGGGTCTGACGCCCATCCTCAATCGAGTGACCATCACAGCGAACGCGTCGCGCGTATCGATCCAAGTTACGCTCACCGCCGCCGAGGCCGACTCTCTTTTGACGCGTGCAAGCCTGATTCTGGGCGACTGAGCGTCGTGAACGTCGGCTTGTGAAACAGTATCGCGTTCGAACTTCGCAGCGCCTCTCCGGCACGGCGCGCGTCGCTTCAGACAAGTCCATCGGGCACCGCGCACTCATTCTGGCCGCGCTCGCTGAGGGGGAGTGCGTCCTTGACGAGCTCACGCTGAGTGGCGACGTGCGGGCAACGCAACATGCGCTGATGGCGATGGGCGTCGTTATCCGTGAGCAAGATGAAAGCACGCGTGTGCAGGGGGTAGGGTTGCGCGGCCTTCAGCTGCCCAACGGGCACATCGATTGTGGAAATTCCGGCACAACGATGCGGTTGATCGCCGGACTTCTGTGCGCGCAACACTTTGGGACGCGTCTGGTGGGCGATGCATCGCTTTCGCGGCGTCCCATGAAGCGGATTGTCGATCCGCTGCGGGCTCGCGGCGCTCACATCATGGGAACGGTGCGCAGCGAATCGACCGAGCTTTTTCCACCGCTTTCGGTTGCGCCGCTCGTCAAAGGCGAGTCGCTACTCGGAATCGAGTACGAGATGCCAGTCGCGAGCGCCCAAGTGAAGAGCGCGCTGCTTCTATCGGGCCTCTACGCAAACGGTCTTACCGCTCTGCGCGAGCCTACGCTCTCCCGTGATCACACGGAACGGATGCTCGCAGCACTCGGAGTGCCCATCGAGCGCATGGCGTCGATGGTCGTGCTCGATCCTGTGGAGTGGCGCGGGGGATGGGATGCCTTTCGATGGACGATGCCCGGTGATCTCTCGGCGGCCGCCTTTCTCATCGCTGCAGCACAGCTCGTGCCCAAGAGCGTGGTCGAAGTAGTCAACGTCGGCGTCAATCCCACTCGCACAGGCATGCTCGACGCGCTTCGTAGCATGCGGGCCCAGGTGAACGTCGTCCCTGGCGACGAGACGGTCGCCGACGAACCGACCGCTAGGATCCACATCGAGCAGGCGACCATCGCGCGGGGCCGAGTCGGGGGCGAGCTAACGACGCGTATGATCGACGATGTGCCTGCGTACGCGGCGCTTGCGCTATCGGCTCCGGGAAAAACGGAGATTCGCGACGCCGAAGAGCTGCGGGTTAAAGAGAGCGATCGAATTGCATCTACGATTCTGATGCTTCGCGCTTTTGGCGTTACGTGCGGCGAGTTCGAAGACGGGCTCTGGCTTGAGGGGACCGACCGCCTACGCGCGGCGACAGTCGACTGCCAGGGCGACCACCGCATCGCCATGGCTGCTGCGTGCATTGGCCTGCGCGCGGACGGCGAAACTATCGTTCGCAACGTTGAGTGCGTGCAGACGAGCTTTCCAGGATTTGCGCGCGTGTTACGTTCTTTGGGGGCTGACATCGTGGAAGAAGAGGTAAACGTATGAAAAGGTCGCGTCCGGTTGTCGCCATCGATGGTCCCGCAGGCGCAGGCAAGAGCACGTGCGCGGGTCGTCTCGCCAACCGCCTCGGCTATGTGCTCGTCGACACCGGCGCGCTATACCGAGGCGTCGCTCTCGCGGCGGCCGAAGCCGGTATCTCGTTCGATGACGGCCCGCGACTCGGCGAGCTGACACGCAACCTGCCGCTTCGCTTCGCGCCAAACGCGGACGGGCCACCCAAGCTGATGATCAATGACATTGATCGATCCGCTGACATTCGCACACCGGAAATCTCGAAAGGCGCGAGCGATGTCTCCAAGCATGCTGAGGTGCGTGACGCGCTGCTCGGATTGCAGCGCAAGCTCGGCGAAGACGGGGGAGTCGTCCTTGAGGGGCGCGACATCGGCACGGTGGTTTTCCCGGATGCCGAAGTAAAGATCTTCCTCACCGCGTCGGAAAAGGTGCGCGGCGAACGTCGATGGCACGAGCTGCGGGCGCGCGGAGTGCTCGCCGACCGCGATCAAACTGTCGCCGAAGTCGCTGCGCGCGATTTGCAGGACTCGCAGCGACCGGTTGCGCCGCTCAAGCCCGCGTCTGACGCGATTCACGTCGACACCAGTGAGATCGACCTAGAAGCCGCGGTATCACAGATGGAAAGTATCGTTCGAGCGAAGCTCGCTTCGTAGCGATCTCAGCTCACCGCGCCCAAAGAAACATCCGTGGGCGTCTCGCTCGGTGCGGGAATCCACTCTTCGTCCGCAGCGACGGGTGGCAAGATAAACTCGGAGCCGTCGTAGCGCATGCGCTTGCCTGGCCAGAAGAATGTCTTCCACAGATAAACAAGGATGTTTTGCTGATCAAGGTTTTCGTGAATGTGCGGCGCGATGCGAGCCGCGTGCGCTGCGGGAAGAAGGCTCCAGTGCAGGCCGGGCTCTTCGTGATGAATCGTGTGAAAGCCGTTGTTGTACGTCCAAAAATTCACGACCTTGCCTACGAAATTGCGTGAGTGATTGTACTCGCTGTTCTCGTCGCAACCGTCGTGCTGCAGAAGGTTCATCGTGATGATGCCCCACGCCGCGTACTGATGGGGGATCAGGAAATAGAGAAGGAACTTGCGCCAATCGAGCGCGAGCAGGACGATTGTGACGCCCAGGTAGACGCCCCACTCGATACAGAGCTGGCGGAACCAGGCTGGGTTGCGTGTGCGCATCGCTTTGCCGTAGCGGAAGTCAGCTTTCGTAATATCTCCGCCAACGTGAACCATGAAGAGCAACCCGTTCAAGAAGTGCCAACGATGGCGCGTCTTGTAAGTGCGCATCACATCGCGACTTGATTGCGTATGCTTGTGGTGGCTCAAATTGTGTCCGGGCACGAACGCGCTCACAGGATGTCCGTACGTGAGCGTCAGTACGAGTTGCGAGATGCGGTTCATCGTTCGGTTCTTCCAGATGGGCGAATGCACGGTGTTGTGCGTCGCGACCGCCCCAAAGAACGAGAACCAGCACGTGAGCACGAACAACGGAACCGCGAGCCACAGAGTGCTCGGAGCCCAGATCCACTGATACGCGACGAGGCCAAAATAAATGGCGACGAAGGCTATGGTTTTAAGGTCGGCGCGGAATCGAAGCATACGCAAAGCCTGTAATAACAGCTCGTTGAGCCCAGTAGAACGGGCCATCCTTTAGCGCCGATTGCGGGCTGTGTCGAGACTCTATCGTGCGGAAGAGGCGCTGTCGGCGCAAACGCGGAAAATGCCGCTCAACGCCCACCCAGGATCTGGGCGTCGCGCAACGCGGCAACGACCTGGGCCGCGCCCTTGATGCTCGGCGCGTCGAGATGACTAAACAGCACGAGCACCTCGTCGGGTGAAACGATAAGAGCACCGCCCGCTAGCGAGCCCAAGCGCTCACGAACTTCGCCCGACAGGAGTTTGTCTGCGATCGCGGGCTCGCTTGCGTAGACCCGGAACTTGCGCGCGAACCATTCTGCGCCGGGATCTGCTTCAACCAAACTAGGCCAAACTGTCTGGGGCGTCGCGAGATCGGGCGCATACCAAACCACCACCTGGCCCTGCGGCGGACGCGGCAGAGTCGCTCGGAGCCCGAGCATCGCGTCGAGCCCGTAGGTTAGGAACGTGTCGCGATCGACGACGAAGGATAACGGGCCGATCGTTCCATGTAGACTGAGGTGACTCTTCTCCTGGCGCAGCTCCATCCCTTGGCTTTGCGCCATCGCTTGCCAAATCTCGCGTTCGCGCTCGTCGTCATGACGACGGCCGTAGGCGTGCGCGATGGCGAAGACCACCACAGCCAGACCGACCGCGGATAGAACTCCGATGGCGATGATCATCGAATGAGCTCAGCGATTGGCGACCACCCAAATAGCTGCGACGAGGCATACGACGAGAGCCACGCCCAAGACGATCCACGCGCGCCGCTCTTGCGCTTTTCGAAACTTCGTCGGCGGGCCCGAGTCGCGTGGGAACGAGTCGCCGTCTGTGTTCGCGTTTACAAGCGGCTGAGGAAAAGTCTTGGGTGGGGGCGTGACGTCGGCCTGCGCAGTCTTGCCTGCAATGCCGGGCGTGCTGGGCTTGGAGAGGGGAACCGGCCTGCTTGCGTCCCTCGCACGTGCGTCCGCGTTGAGCGGATTGGTTCCGCTCTTGCTAGAGTCGCGGTCTGTGACGACCTCGTCATTTGCGACGTTTTTTTCGCCCACGACGCTCACACTCACGACGTCGATTTCCGGAATGTCTTCCGCTTCGGGCTTCGGCTCCGCCCGGAGCAATGCTTCGCGCGCGGCTTTTTTGTCTGCGAAGTGCTCGTTCATCCACGCCGCTACGTCGGCGGTGGTTGCCGGATTAGCAGTCGTCTTCAACCATTCTTCGAGCTTGCTCGCGAACTGTTCCGCCGTGTCTACGCGGTCGTCAATCTTGCGAACGAGCGCCGACATCACAATCGCGTCGAGCTCCTTTGGCACACTCGCCTTGATTTCAGATGGCGGAACTAGCTTGCCTTCAACGACCTCGAGCATCGTGCTGGGCTCATTGTCCGCTTGGAAAAGCGAGCGACTCGTGAGCGCCTCCCAGAGCACCACGCCGAGCGACCAAATATCTGCGCGTCGATCCACCGCTTGCCCTCGCACCTGCTCGGGCGGCATGTACGGAACTTTGCCCTTGAGCTCGCCGGCGACCGTCTCAGTCAGACGTCCGCGCGCGCGGGCCACGCCGAAGTCGAGGACCTTGGTGGTGCCGTCATAGAGCACCATGATGTTGGCGGGCGAGATATCGCGATGCACAACGTTAAGCGGCATGCCGTCGTCGCCGCGCAGCTCGTGCGCTGCGTGCAGACCGCGGGCTGCATCGATGATCACGCGAACCGCAACTTCGGCGGGCAACACGCTCCCTGACATCGCACGTTTGAAAACGCGCGTAAGCGTTTCACCGTGCATGTATTCCATCGCGAGATAGGACTTGCCGTTCTCTTCGCCGAAGTCGATGACCTTGCACACGTTCGGATTGTCGATGCGCTCAGACACGCGAACTTCGTCGAAGAACATCGTGACGAAGCGACGGTCCTCGGCGAGATGTTCGTGAATCAGCTTGAGCGCCACCCACTTCTCTTCGCCGTCGGGCAGAACTTCTTGTGCGAGATAGATCGATGCCATTCCGCCGCGCGCCATGCGATAGCGGATTCGATATTTGCCAAAACGGCTCTGGTCGACAGGGACGACCGGGTTCGACTCGTTCTTCAGAACCCCCCCCTCCGCGGAAGTTTCTAGTGCGATGCAGCCTACCACGCCGCCGGCAGCGGACAAAAGGATGACCGCGAATGCCGTGCGTTTGCGCTTGCCTCCGCCGGCGGCGTTGCCGACACTGCGCACATGCCCCAACGTCACACAGCATTCGCTCGCACGGCCGAAATCGGCCTGCTTCTGCTAAATTTCGCGATCTCTGTTGGGTGCGGGGGCGCGGAACCAGGGTCGGGGAGCGATGCGGGCGTTGTTGCATCGGACGTGTTCCAAGTGCAGTTCGAGACTACGCAAGGCAACTTCGTCGTGGAAGTCGATCCAGTTGGGCACCCCTCGGGGCCGCGCGCTTCCGCGAGCTCGTTGAAAGCGGCTACTACGACGGCTGCCGCTTCTTTCGAATCGTGCCGGGCTTCGTCGTGCAGTTTGGGATCAACGGCGATCCTGCGACGTCGACTACCTGGCGTTCGCGGACGATCGCGGACGACCCGGTCGTAGAGACAAACTCGCGCGGCTACATCTCGTTTGCGATGACCGACCTTCCAAACTCGCGCAACGCGCAGTTGTTTATCAACCTGGGCAACAACCTTGCGCTGGACGATTCCGGCTTCGCACCCTTCGCGCACGTCGTGTCCGGCATGGATATCGTTGACGGACTCAACTACGAGTACGGCGAGACGCCGAATCAGACGCAGATCTACGCACAGGGCAATTCTTACCTAGACGCGAACTTTCCGAATCTCGACGCCATCATTCACGCCACGATTCTGTAGAGCGCCCCTTTGACACCGCGTATTCCCCCGCCCACGTATGCATTGCTGCACGCCGAGTTCGTCAGCGCCAAGGACGGGCGCGCCGAGGTGCGGTTCCGTCCGACCGAGGAGATGACCAACCCCTACGGCGCGGTCCAAGGCGGAATCCTCGCCGCGATGATGGACGACACGGTCGGGCCGGCGATGTTCTCGTTGCGCAGCTTGCGCCCGTTCACCACGGTGACGATGACGACGCACTACTTGCGTGCCGTGAAGCCGACCGACGTGCTCCTTGGCATCGCCGAAGTCGTCAAAGCTGGCCGCACCCAGGCGCTCGTCGAAGTGCGCCTCACGCGCGAATCAAACGGCGAGCTCCTCGCAAAAGCGATTGTCACCAACGTGTTCCTGGACCCATAAACCCTGGGAAACCGCGGGGACACGCTCCCTCGGCAGCGGGCCTATCTTTTCAAGCACTGAAACCGCGGGGACACGCTCCCTCGGCAGCGGGCCTATCTTTTCAAGCACTTGCGAACGGAGTTTGGCCGCGCAAATTTGATACATTGGGCGCGCTCGCGTATCAAGTTTGCGCGGCCAAAGTCGATCTGTAAGCCTTCAAAATTACGTGCTTTTTCGCGGGGGAGCGTGTCCCTAGAGGCTAGAGGATCATGCCGGCGGCGACGGTGTTGTTCGTGGCTTCGTCGACTAGAAGGAAACTCCCAGTAGTGCGATTGCGACGGTACTCGTCGTAAAGCAGCGGAGCCGTTGTGCGAAGTTTGATGCGGCCAATTTCGTTGAGCGATAGCGTATCCGCAGACTCATCGCGGTGCAGCGAGTTGATGTCGAGTCGGTAGCGGACGTCGTTCACAATGGCGCGCGCCCACTTCGTCGTATGCTTGATCGCGTACTTGTTGCCTGCGGCGAGCTTCGTGTGATCACCGAGCCAACACACCATCGCCTCAATGTCCTGTCCCACCGTCGGACGGTTGTGCGGGCGGCAGATCATATCGCCGCGGCTGACGTCAATCTCGTCCTCAAGTGTGATCACCACCGAGTCGGAAGGCACAGCTTGGTCACGCGCACCATCAAATGTTTCAATCGAGCGCACACGCGATTCGAATCCCGAGGGCAGCACAACGACCGAGTCGCCCGGCTTGAACATGCCCCCAGCAACCGTCCCCGCGTATCCGCGAAAGTCGTGATGCGCGCCGGAGATCGGACGCACTACGTATTGCACGGGAAAGCGCGCGTCGATGAGATTGCGATCCGACGCAATGTGCACTTCTTCCAGATGGTGCAGAAGGGATGTGCCTTCATACCAAGGCATGTTCTTCGAGCGGTCCACCACGTTGTCGCCGTTCAACGCGGAAATCGGGATGAAGGTGAGATCCGCGACCTCGAGTTTTCGCGCGAACTCTCGAAACTCTTGCTTGATGTTTTCGAACACTTCTTGGCTGTAGCCGACGAGGTCCATCTTGTTCACGCACAAAACCATGTGCGGAATGCGCAAGAGCGACGCCAAAAACGCATGGCGACGCGACTGCTCAAGAATGCCTTTACGAGCATCAATCAAAACCAGAGCGAGATCCGCCGTCGACGCGCCGGTCACCATGTTGCGCGTGTATTGGATATGCCCGGGTGTGTCGGCGATAATGAATTTGCGCTTCGGCGTCGCAAAATAGCGATACGCGACATCGATCGTAATCCCTTGCTCGCGCTCGGCGCGTAGGCCGTCCGTGAGCAAAGCGAGGTTTACGTACTCGTCGCCCCGCTGCTTGCTGGTGCGCTCCACGGCCGCGAGCTGATCTTCGAAAATCGACTTGGTGTCGCACAAGAGGCGCCCGATGAGCGTGCTCTTGCCGTCGTCGACCGAACCGGCGGTAGCGAATCGAAGCAGCTCTGTAACCGGTTCGGACATCAGAAATACCCCTGGCGCTTTCTGTCTTCCATCGCGGTCTCGGAGGCACGGTCGTCGGCGCGAGTTGCTCCGCGCTCTGTGATCCGCGACGCCGCAACCTCGCTGATGATTTCGTCCAGGGTCGCAGCGGCCGATTCGACCGCGCCCGTACAGCTCATATCGCCCACCGTGCGATAACGGACGGTCATCGGTACCGCGTGCTCATTCTCCATCTGCGTGATGAAGGGACTCGTGGACAACCACATGCCGTCGCGCTTGAACACGTCGCGCTGATGAGAAAAATAGATCGAAGGGATCTCGATGTTCTCTTGCGCGATGTACTGCCAGATATCGAGCTCGGTCCAGTTTGAGAGCGGAAAAACTCGGATGTGCTCGCCTTTTTGGTGACGGCCGTTGTACAGGCTCCACAGTTCGGGCCGCTGGTTCTTGGGGTCCCATTGACCAAACTCATCGCGGAAGGAAAACACGCGCTCTTTCGCGCGAGCCTTCTCTTCGTCGCGCCGTGCACCACCAAACACGGCATCAAAACCGTGCTCGGTTA
Source organism: Sandaracinaceae bacterium (assembly GCA_016712745.1). Lineage (GTDB taxonomy): Bacteria > Myxococcota_A > Polyangia > Polyangiales > JADJQN01 > JADJQN01. Next base: position 506,790 of record JADJQN010000001.1, on the reverse strand, counting down.
TGCCGTCGAGCAAGGTCGTCGTCTGAAGGCGGTTGCGCGAGGCGCGCGGACCTTTCTCCTCGGCAACGCGCCCGGCATCAATGGAGTCCTGAACAGACACGACAACAAGGCGGGCGCCGATTTCAGCCACGCGGCGATCACGGTAGTCGAGCACCTCGGGGAAGTTGTGGCCGGTGTCCACGTGCATAAGCGGGAAGGGCAGTTTTGCCGGCCAAAACGCTTTTTCGGCGAGGCGCAGCATGACGATCGAGTCCTTACCCCCGGAAAAGAGCAGGACTGGACGATCGAATTCCGCCGCAACTTCGCGAATGATGTGCACCGACTCGGACTCGAGCGCGCGCAAATGCGTAAAAGAAGCCTGATTCATTGGTGGTGCGCAGAACCATGCCGCAACGACGCTGCACGTCAATGAATTGCGTAGAATCGAAGGGCTGAGTGGGGAAGATTTCCGGGTAGTCGCCGCGTTAGACTTTGCGAGCAGCGCCTCAACCTGCGAGCGGTCGGCGTGTTGAAAGTGGAGGCCTTGATGAAGCAAATCTTGTGGTTGGCGGTCGTCGTCGCAACGACGTTTGCGGGTCGGGCCTCGGCCGACGATGCAAACGGGCCGCCCCCGCCGAGCGCCTCGCGACCGGCGACGCCGCTTCCAGCCGGTCTCTTTGGCAACTGGTGCATCTGGGAAAGCCCGGACAACCACGACCTACTGGTCAGTCCGCGTTCGACGCCGAATGTGGTCTCCTTGCGTATTCCTTACACCAGCAACGGATGGATCTGGGTCGGTACATCGAAAGTCGACGCAGTGATGTGGACCGCAGGGAATTTTAGCGAGCAGCATTTCGAGCACGAGAACGACAAGCGCGGCTGCGGCTCAAGCACGATCGCACCGGGCACTTACCCGATGATGTCGTGGACAATCACCGTGACGCCTTCTGATTTGACAGTGAGCCATACAGATAACCCGCACCGCTTCGTGCTTGCCGCGTCGTCGATGGGCGAGATGCGCGTCGTTGGCGCAGCAGGCGGTGACTTCGCAATACAGCCGACCGACGCATTGCCACCGCCCGGCGCGCCTCAAGCTCCGGGTCCCTGAGGAGCATGTTGCAACATGCCGAACGAGCAGGCACAACATGACACAGCGCGACGAGCGAATTCGGCGGGTGTTTTAGCGGGTTGCGTGTGGCGCACCGCTTGCAACGGAGCGCCTTCATGAAGCCATGGATATTTGCAGCGCTCCTTGTGCCGCTGTTCGCCGGATGTGCCGACTCTCACGGCAGCGTGAATGCAACCGACCTTGGACCATCCGGACTGGATGGGGGCTCATCGATCGATGCGAACCTGTTGTTCGATCAAGGAGCGGATTCGGGCGCAGCACCCGCGTGCGGCAGGCCAATGGATGTGCAGGCGGATCCCTGCGTGGACGTGGACTGCGCACCCGATGCGCCGACGCAATACTTTTGGAACGGCGACGAGTGTGCGCCGTGGCCCGACTGCACATCCTGCACCGGCAGCGATTGCGATGCGTTCATGACGCTCGACCAGTGCCACGCACGCTACGACCTATGCACCTCCGTGCGCTGCGAAGCGAGTGGCGGATTCTTCAGAGCGGAACATGCGTACTGCGGAAACTTCGTGTGCGGCCACGCGGCCGACATGAACTGCGAGGTGGGCGCGGCGGCGTGCGATTGCGGTCTCGGTAAGATTTTTGAGGAAGGCGTCGGTTGCGTCGCGTCGGCAGACTGTGGCCGGGCCGATTTGTGTGTGGCGACTCACGGCAGGTGGGGCGCTTACTCCCTCAACCAATGCGGCGGCGAAGCGCCTGGCGCGCCGCCTCAGATTACCTGCAACTGCGGAGCTCCGTTTGTGTTCGACGAAAGCCTCGGCTGCACGGCGCCGCTCATTGACCTCTGCATATCGCCGAGCGATGAGCAGTACTGCGCCCGCACGGGCGGTGCTTGGGTGGATGGTTGTCCGCAAGCGTGCGGCGAGACGTTCGACTGCGCTTGCGCTGGATGCATGGGCTGCCGATGTGGACGCCTCGAAGTGTTCGACTCCGCGCGTGGCGGATGTGTTCGCGACGCCTCGTGTTCAGTTGGCGTGCGGTCCGGCGGGAATTGCGGGTCTGGCACCATCGACGACGCTCGGTGCGAAACTGGACTTGCCTGCTGCTCAGGTGGCGCCTCGAGCGACGGTCACTGCGAGGCCTCGCAATGCTCGAGCTTCGGCGCGTGTGGTCCGCCTCGTCCGTAGCGTCAGAGGCGAATACGGCGCGAGAGTATCGTGGTATCGCCTTCCTGCGTGGGCACCGCGGCTGCTGGGCGCGCGCGCACAAGCGAAAGCAGCGACGCAGGTACGTCGTGCGTAATATCGAGGAGGACTCCGTCCGCGGGCGCGATGGTGCCGCTCATGAACACTTCCGCGCCTTCGGGAGGAATGCCGAAAAGCATGATCATCTGCCAGCCAGCGGGCGTCGTGCGCACTGGAGCAGAAACACCGTTGACGAGCAGCATGCGCATCTCCGTGTCTGGTGCGAGCAGGAGGGCAAGATCAGCAGCGCCGCGCAGCGAGCGCACCCGTACGTGCAGGTCACGGCCTGACAGGCTACGCCTTTCCGTGAGCACGGTGAGCTCCGGCGCATCGGCGCCAATGCGCGGACTGGTCTGCACGAGCGCTTGGCTCCTCAGCCACGGAAACGAGGGCTGCTCGCGCGGCTGCTGCATCAACCGGCGCATTGCTTCGGGGTAGTGACCGAAGGGACGGAACCCCCAGCTCGTATCCACCATGGAGCGCGCAGTGCTGCCAGTGGATTCCTGATGGAACACGACGTTGGCGCGCGCAGGATGCGTCGCGGTGAACGGCGTTTGCAGAGCGGCCGTTCCAAACGCAAGCGCGGCCGCGGCCAGTACGGTGCAGCACGCAATCGCGACGCGGCGTGGCGAGAATACCGCCACTAGAGAAGTCGCGGAACATAGGGCTGTCGCCCACGCTAGTCCGTGCACTGCGCCCACGGTGAAACCAAGCGCGTCCGGCAACATGATGAGCACCGGCGTCCAAACGAGACACGTCGCGGCAATAGGCGCTGCGATGAGAAGGCAAAGAGTGCGAGTCGAGAATTGCGCGTTCCACGCGAATCCAGCGACGCCGGCAACCACGCTCGGAACTGCAAAAGAAAGCTTGCGCCTGGCGCGAGCGCTGCAAGCAACAAAGCCAGCGCCGACCAAACCAGCCAACCACCCAGCCACAACCCCATCGCGGTCGCGTGCCCCAGGAGTAGACTGGCGCAAAGCAAAACCGCGAAGCACGCACAGAGCGCGAGAGAGCTAAGCAGGTATGAAGAATGCGCAATCCACGGCGCGGGCAACAGACCTATGCGCTCGGCGAGGACTGCGATGCCAAACGAGAGAAGCGCGGCGAACAGGAGGGATGCGGGCACCGCGAGCATCCCCCATAAGATTGCCCGCACGGGCACTACGCCCGCGCGCTTCATGCGCACGCAATGATTCAATAGCGCAAGCAGCGCGAGGGCGGCAGTGAGAAGCGCGGCCCAACTCGGGTACGAACACACGACCAAACCGAATACGTCGAACCAGACCAGCGTGCCTGGATGCGGCGCTGCTAGGTTCTCGGCGTTCATCAACGCGACTATCGCGGCGAACGCGCCGTCGCCTTGGTGTTGGAGCGTGCCCAGGTCGACGTTGTCCAAGCGATCGAGCGGCGTGTGATAATGCGCGAGACTGCCGACCGCCGCGAAGTTGGCGCCCAATGCGCCACGGCGCTTGAGCACAGTAAAATCCGTATCGTTGGGCATTCGCTCGTAGATGGCGGAGAACAACGAGCTCGTGATCGGACGAGCGAGCGACGGCGCAATCGTGTTTATCAGGTACGCATTGTCAGCGCTCGTTTCGAACAGGAGGCTTGGGCCCGAGCTTCCGCGGGCCTCTGTATTTACGAAGGCGCGCACGCGCGTGAAGTTTATGTTCTCGCTCGCAAACGCTTCCGCGCCGAGCAAACCGCGCTCCTCCCCGTCGGTAAGCAGCAACAAGACTGAATGCGCGGGCTTGGGCAATGCGCGCAGAGCGCGCGCAGATTCGAGGAGAACCGCGACGCCGAGCCCATCGTCGTTCGCGCCTTGCCCGGCGGGCACCGAATCGTAGTGCGCGGCGAGCAGCACGGCGTTGCGCGTGTCATTGCCTTCGCGCTCCGCGAGTATGTTCTCAACGAATGCACACGCGCCGTGCATGCCGCACACGAAAGTGCGCGTAACCTGCGGCTCGTAGCCGAGCGCGCGCAACGACGCGACGAGACGGTCGCGCACGCGCGCGTTTGCAAGACTGCCCACGGGGTGTGCACCCACGCCTTCGAGCACATGGGTGAGCGCGGCGAATGCGCGCTGTCCGGAAAACTCTGTTTCCGCAATCGATGCCCCGCGCACGGGCAGCGAGAAGTAGCGCGCGCAGGTCAAGCCCGCGATCACCGCGACGAGTACCAGCGTGCACACCAAAATCGGGATCGGTCGCGCTTCGTCCTTCACAGTCCCCCTCGGCGGTGCGCAAGAGTAGCGCGAGACGCGTGGACTTGTGCGATTGTCGCTGGTGCGTTTTTGCGCAATGCTGCTGCGTGGATCAAGCGCTTAACATCATCGGCTACTCTTCAGTGCTGCTCGGCATGATTGGGGCGGTTGTTTTGATCAAAGCGAAGCGGTCATTGCCGTTCGTTCTGGCGTTCACCATGCTCGCGTTTCCCGCAGGCGCGCTATGCAACGCGAGTGCAGCGTTCGTCGTGTCAGTGGACGGAACGTTTGTTTCGACTCGCGGGCATGGCAAAGGCAGTGGCCATGACATCGTGGTGCGTGACAGCGCCGGTGACGAGCACGCTTTGGCGATCGATACGGGCGGCGCAGACTGCACGGTGGGCAGTCGGGTCGTGAAACCAGCGTTTTCGTTCAACTACACGTGCAACGGGCGGCCCGTCTCGCAGACCCCTATTGAGAATTGGGTCGGAATCATCGTCTGCCTGGCGCTCACTCTCGCAGTCCTCGGTTTGCTCGGGCGGGCGCGCGTACGCGTTCGGGGGGCCGGTCCGTACTCGAAGCAAATACCCCGTTTTTGAGCCCATCTTGGCCCTTTGGGGGTTTGACACGCGCGGGGGAGGCTGCTACCCATCCGCTCCCCTTTGTCGGCATGGCCTACGTGCGTGCATTGAGGGAGAAGAAAGGACCTCTCGAAAGAGAGTGACGGTACTCAACGGATGACAGCAGCAGAGCAGCAGAAGACAGGCAATGGCGGAGGAGACACCTTCGCAAGCTTGTTCGAGGCGTCCCTCGGAGCACAGACGGATCAGCTGAAGGAAGGCGAAATCGTCTCCGGAACGGTGATCAAGGTTGGCAAGGACACAGTCGTAGTCGACATCGGCTACAAGTCCGAAGGCGTCATCCCGATTAGTGAGTTCCTCGCCACATCAGGCGATGTGAAGGTCAAGGCCGGCGACAAAGTCGACGTCCTCGTCGAGCAGAAAGAAAATGACGACGGTCTCGTTCTCCTTTCGAAAGAGAAGGCCGACAAGCTCAAGGTATGGGACGAGATCAGCGCCGCGTGCGAACGCGATGAGCTCATCGAAGGCACCATCACAGCGCGCGTCAAGGGCGGCCTCTCGGTCACCATCAAGGGCGGCGTCAAAGCCTTCCTTCCCGGCTCGCAGGTCGACCTTCGCCCCATCCGCAATCTCGACAAGCTGATTGCACAGACCTTCCAGTTCAAGGTCATCAAGTTCAACAAGAAGCGCGGCAACATCGTGCTCTCGCGTCGTGTGCTCCTTGAAAAGGAACGCGACTCTCTCAAGGCGAACACGCTTCTCAACTTGGCCGAAGGCCAGGTCGTCACGGGCGTCATCAAGAACATTACCGAGTACGGCGCATTCGTGGATTTGGGCGGCATCGATGGCCTCCTTCACATCACGGACATGTCGTGGGGTCGCGTGAATCATCCGTCCGAGGTCTTCAACGTTGGCGACGAAGTCACCGTGAAGGTCTTGAAGTACAACGCAGAAACCGAGCGCGTTTCGCTTGGTTTGAAGCAGACCATGGATGATCCGTGGAACCACGCTGAAGAGAGCTACCCGCCCGGCAAGAAGGTTTCCGGTAAGGTCGTTTCGTTCGTCGAATACGGCGCATTCGTTGCGCTCGAGGCCGGCATCGAAGGCCTCATCCACAAGAGCGAGATGTCTTGGAAGAAGACCAAGCATCCGAGCCAAGTTCTTGAAGCCGGCCAAGAAGTCGAATGCGTCGTTCTCGACGTCGACAGCAAAGCCAAGCGCATCAGCCTCGGCCTAAAGCAGCTCGAGCCGGATCCGTGGAGTGCATTCACGGGCAAGTACAACCCGGGCGACATCATCCGCGGCAAGGTCCGCAGCGTCACCGACTACGGTGTCTTCATTGGTATCGAAGACGGCGTCGACGGCATGGTCCACAAGTCGGACTTAAGCTGGACTCAGCGCATCAACAATCCGGCGGACGTCTATCACAAGGGCGATGAAGTCGAAGCGATCATCCTCTCGGTCAATCACGACGAGAAGAAGGTCTCCCTCGGCATCAAGCAGCTCTACGAAGATCCGTGGATGCGTATCCCCGATCAGTACCCGCTTGGAACGGTTCTCGAAGTTCGCGTCATCTCCATTGCAGACTTTGGTGTCTTCTGTGAGATCGAGCGCGGCGTCGAAGGCCTCATCCACATCAGCGAGCTTGCACACGAGAACGTCACCGACCCGCGCACGATTGCGAAGGAAGGCGACATCATCAAGGTTGAGATTCTCTCTCTCGACTCGAATGAACGCCGTATCGCGCTCTCGTTGAAGAACGTCGACCAGAAGGAAGAGACCGCCGAAGCCATGAAGTACATGGCCGAGAAGCGCGCTGAAGCCCCCGGCAAGCCCGTGGGTCCCTCAGGTCGCGGCGGAGCGACCCTGGGCGATGTCCTCAAGGACAAGCTCGGCGACAAGATCGACGACCTTCCGAAGAGCTGAATAGCTCCTCGTTAGGAAGCCGACACTGCCAAAGGCTGCTGCGCTCACGCGTGGCGGCCTTTTGCTTTTGTGGCATCGAAACATTTCAGAGGATTATCGTCGCCTGACGAGTCTTCGCGCGTAGCGGCTTCCCAACGCCTTCTCCTAGCCGTACAAGTGAACGTCGGTGGCCCCGCGAGCACCGAAAGTGCGTACCGGTGAGGTAGTGATTCGTGAGTAAAAGTCCCGCAAGCATCACGTGGGGGCGTGTTGCGATTACAAGCCTGGTCTCTCTCGTAGTGGCAGCGACGTGCGTCGTCGCCTGGTCCGGTGATGCGACGGCGGGCTCAAGCGGATCGTCGAACCTCTTTCGCATCGTCGGATCCGGAAGCGCCGACAGTTTCGGCGACTACGTGTCCGAGTCGACCGACCTCGATACGTACTATTCGTTCTTCGTCGAAGTGCCATCGGGCCTTGGCTCGCTTCAGATCGACATCTTCGACGCCGACGTGCTCGTCGCCGGCGGCTCGCACGACCTCGCCGTGACGGGCTCGAACACGCGTGTGCGCTACAGAGTGATCAATCCCGCCGGCACAACCGTTTTCAACGAGCGTTTGAACGCACAGTCATGCGGAACCATCGGCGGCGGGACCTGCGACAACACGTGGGCGAACATTCTCACGCAGGCCTCGCCCACCGCCGGACACTGGGAGGTGCGCGTTGATCAGTCGTCTGCTCAAACGACTGGCGGCGATATCAACGGCTTCGGAATCCGGGCGCATGATGGGACACCTGGGGCTGGCGGAACCGAGCTGAACATTTACGCGCCATCTTTTGTACCGCTCGGAGTCATCGCAGCGGGCAGCGCGGCCTACTCGCTCTATCCGTGGGTGCATAGCGGATGTGACCTCGATGCGTACGACTTCGACACAGACCGCAATACCAACACAGGGAACAGCTGGACATTCGCCGATCGCACGAGCGCGTTCACAGCTTCACTCGCGAACGCAAACCTCTCCAAGAATGCTCAATGGAGAACCAACTCCATCACCGGCTTTACCTCGACGCAGGAAGCGTCCGGCTATGGCATCTGGCCGAGCACGTTCACCATCGCGGCCACGGGCGGTAACACCTACAACCTCAACACCATTTACCTGGGGCGTTACTCGTACACGACCCCCGCGGGCACGCCGCCCAGTGCGCAACCAGAGGCAAGCACCGCCCGAATTTACCTGCCAACCGACGCCGCTGGCGCGCCGGTCGAGCCGTATATGGAACAGTTCGTGGGGCATCGTTCCGGTACCAACCCAATCACGAAGAACACCACAACACGCCTCGAGCTGACGGTCCGAGTCTACAACCCCACCGCGCAGTCGATCACCATCTCCGGAACCTATGGGGGGAACGCGCGTGAAGTGCGCGTCAACGTCCCAAGTTCCGGTGGATTCAACGTCTATCGAGGCAACGCAACCGTGACACAAGGCAGCGTGACGTCAGCACCCGCGCTCGGTGGGACGGGCACAATTCGTTGGCAACCGGGAACGATCGTGGCGGGCGGCAACGCGGCCATCTCCTACCGCATCGACACGACACCCACTACCAATCCCGCGTACGCGATTACGGGCGCTGAAACGTCGATGACGGCGGGCACCCTTGCGCTGTACTTGGATCAAACAGGCAACACGACTCAAGCCGCGTCCAACACGTATCTGGGCACTTTGTGTCCGCTGACGGAGCAGCGCAACGTATCCGTGTTTGCCGCTGTCGCGAATGTGACCGCCGTCCGCCACGGTGACCTCACAACCGTCGAATGGGACACGACGTCGGAGCTTGGTACGACGGGCTTCGTCGTTGAACGCATGAACGCACGTGGCGACTTTGAACGCATCCACGAAGGCTACATTCCGAGCCTTCTTGATTCGGTACAGGGCGGTCACTACGCGGTCGTCGATCACGGCACCGGGGAGGGCACGCTCGCGTATCTCATTTCCGACATCGACTATGTGCACCGCGAGGTGCTTCACGGTCCATTCTACGTGCAGGCGCGTCACGATCGCACAGGACTCACACGCGAGATGCTTCGCGTTGGCTACGAGCGAAGCGCACGCGCGTGGCCGACCACGGGTGTATTGCAGAGCACGGCAGACCGGCCGTTCAATCCGTTGCGTCGAGCCAGTAGTGAAGGCGTGGACGCGGTGCATGTGGCAGTGACGGCGCGCGGCATGCATCGCATTGACGCGACCGCGTTAGCGCAAGCGTTCGGCCTCTCTGAGTCGGACGTGATCTCCGCCATTGGAAGCGGAAGCCTCGCGCTTTCGTTGATGGGCGCACCGGTTGCCTGGACTCGGGGTGAAGACGCGCGGTCATTGGTCTTCTTCGCAAACCACGAGGAGCGCGTGTTCACACGCGAAACTATCTACCGCTTAGCGCGTGCCGCGGGCATGTCGATGGAGCACTCACGTGTCGCTGCCGCTCATGCGTATCCGACCGCGGTATCATTCCAAGACACGGCGCACTTCGAAGAGGAAGCCTTTCCCGGCACGTCGGTATCGCCCGATCCGGATTCGGACTACTGGTATTGGAAAACTGTGAGCAGCCTCGATGCGGCACACAGCACACAGGAGTTTGAGCTAAATCTTCCAACGCTCGCTACGACGGCCGAGCCCGCACGCATTTCGGTGCGCGGCTTTGGCATCACCGACAATCCGCATCTCATCCACGTGCAGGTCAATGGCTTTGACGCTGGTCTAATGACGTTCGCTCGATCTGGCGTTGCCAACGTGGCGCTCGCTTTTGACGCGGCGTTGTTGCGCGAAGGCAGCAACACGGTCGCACTTGTTGCCGAGCGGGTAGGCACTGTCGACAGCAGCGTTTACATCGACTCCATCGACGTGACTTATCCGCGGACTTTCGCGGCTAATGACTCGCAACTCACGTTCGCGACACCGAGCGCAACAACGGTGCGCGTGGATGGGTTCCGTGACGGTGCAGTTGGAATTTTTGACGTCACGGTTGCGAATGAACCGCGCATCGTGGACGGAGCCGAAGTAGCCACGACTTCCGGCGTCACGTCCTTTGGATTTGACGCTGCCGCCGGCACGACCTACGCGGCGGCAACGCCACAGAGCCTTCAGAGCCCTTCGCGGGTGTGGGCGGATCACGCGTCGAGCTTACGCGATGCCGCCAACGCCGCGCAGTACATCATCATTACTACCGAAGTGCTCCACGACGAGGCGGTCCGCCTTGCCAATACGCGCATCACGCGCGGCTTCTCCGCGTTGGTGGTTGATGTGGAGGACATTTACGACGAGTTCAACTTCGGCGCGCCGAATCCTCACGCAATCCAGACGTTCCTTGCGTACGCGAACTCGAGCTGGGGGGTTACTCCGCGCTACGTACTGCTCGCAGGCACATCGACTTTCGACTTCCGGGATGCCCTCGGGCTTGGCGGCAATCTCGTTCCGCCTCTGATGCTCCGCACCGCTCATGGACTCTTTCCCGCCGATAGCCAGTATGTCGACTTCAATCACGACGGTGCGCCCGATGCAGCGCTTGGCCGCTTGCCCGTGCGCAACGCGGCAGAGATGGCTACGGCGGTGGACAAGATTATCGCGTACGAGAGTGGTGAGCCAAGCGAGTGGACCGATCGCGTTCTCTTGCTCACAGATGCTACGAGCGACAATGGCTTCACCGATACGCTGCAAGCTGCGGCGGCGGCGCTTCCAGAACGTGTGACGACACAGAGCATTGATCTCTCCGACTCGGACATTGCAGACGCGCGAGTCGAGCTCGCAAGCGCTCTGGCAGAAGGCGTGTTTGCAGTGAACTACGTCGGACACGGCGGTACAGACCGGCTGTCGGACCAGGGTTTGCTCAACATGAGCGATGCTTCTGCGCTCACCAACGCCGACCGCTTACCGATTGTGACCGCTGCCAGTTGTCTCGTCGCTGGTTTCGGTATGCCCGGATTTGGCAGCATAGGCGAAGCACTTGTTCAGAATCCCCGCGGCGGCGCTATCGCCGTTTGGTCGCCCTCGGCGATTACGGAGGCAACGAGCGCTTCCGTGATCGCGAACCGCACGCTCAGCAGTATTTTGAGCGGCGAGCGCCGTCCCCTTGGTGACGCTGTACTCTCGGCGACGCGCCTGCTCGCGGCGCGCGGATTCGACGGGGTCACTCTCGCGACGTTCTCGCTTCTGGGAGATCCTGCGCTCGAAATTCAGAACCCTCGCGACGTGTTGCCTCCGCGAGAGCCCGGCGTTCCCCTTGATGTTCCTCCCGAGAACGGCGGCGTTGCACCGTCAGAGGTTCCGCCAGGTGTGCAGGCCGGCTGCTACGTCTCGCTGCCATCGCACTCCGACCGAAGTCTCGTCGGTGCGCTTGGGCTGATTGCGCTCACGTGGGTGCTCCGCCGCCGAAACGCGCGCGCGCCGCGCTGCCGCTGAATCATTCGTCGACGACTACGAAGTTTGCGACCGGAGACGACACGAGATCTTCTGCCGTCACAATCCAGCGCGTCGCGCCGAAGGCCATTCCATGCAGGGTGCCGATGGAGCAGACGCCTTCGCCATGAGCGCAACCCGCTTGCACGTCCGTGAACGTTTCGTTCAAGAAGGCATCGGTCGTCGAGTTCGGATCTGAAACGACCACTGTGTACGTGTGGTCCTCACCGCTGCGCGGGCTCCAGCTGAAGGTTGCGCTCGTGCTAGACGCGGACCCGTTGGGAGTAATCAGCGCGATATTCGCCGCAGCGCCCACCGTGAACGAAGACTCGAGGCTCCACCGTCCGTCTTCATCGGCCTGCACCCACCACGCGTACGAGCCTTCGCTGTGAACGGTAGCCGAGTTGTAAACGCAAAGACCATCGTCGCAGGCGCTCGACGCGTCCACAACGAAGGTCTGCCAGTCGGCATCGTCGCGTTCAACGAATAGGGTGTAGCTGCTCGCGCCCGAAACCGGCGTCCACGCGTATCCCAGCTTCGAGCTCGCCGCGTCGCCGTGCGGCCAGAGCAATGCAGCGGTGCGGCTCAGATGCACGGAAAACGCTGAGCTTGCGCTCCACGCGCCGTCGCCCACCGAATTTTTCGCGCGTATCGCTACAGTCCCATTGCCCTCGCCAACCGTGTGCACGAACGAGCACGTTGCGCCGGCGACATCACATAACGCGTCTTGCGCGCTCAACTCTCGCGCGAGATAGGTCGCGTCGTTACGCTCGATGACCAGCTCGTAGCTCGTCGCATTCGGAAGTGACCGCCAGATGAAGGTCACCGGATTTCGCGCCACTGCACCGAGCGGAGTGAGAATTTCGACCCGCTCCGGTACCGTCGGCTCGGCGGAAACGAGCACAGGCGGCAGCGCGGGAAGAAGACCCAGGCCCGGGTTTGAAGCCGACGCTGCACGACCGACGCTGCCATCCCCCACCTCAACAGCGCAGGCCGCAGTGCTCAGCGCGATTAGACTGAACGCGATTTGCTGGATGGTAGTGCGCATGGTGGTTGGCCTCTCACATGCGGATGTGCACGTTGACGTGAGAGGAGAGAACGCCTTTTGCGCGAGTGACTGAATCGACCCTGGGGGTGAGTACCCTAGGGGTGAAAGCGCGAATTTGCCCTACTGCAAGGCCATTTCCGCTGGCTGCCCGCTGGCGACGTGGGGATTCGCAAAATAGATGAGCGAAAAGCCCCGACTCCAAGCATTCCGTGGCGGCGCAGCTTCCGCAATTGGATTAGCCCACGCATTGCGCTAAGTATCCCCGCGCGATGGGTAAAGCGTTCTCGTTTCAGCAGGGTCCCGGCTCACAGCGTAGGCGACGCATTTTTTTCGCGGTGAGCGGCGTTCTCTTTCTGCTCATTGTCTTCGTCTTTCGAGAGGTGCTGGCGCCCTTCGTACTGGCCGTGATTGTCGCGTTTGTCCTGGCCCCCGTTGTTGATCGCGTGCAGCGAGTGCGCGCCGGCCGACTGAAGCCGCCGCGCTGGATCGCGGTCCTGTCGGTCTACATGCTGCTACTCGCTTCCCTCGCTTCGCTTCTAGCGTTCGCCGTTCCCCGCTTGGTCGTCGAGATTCAGCGCTTCGGGCGCGAAGCGCCACGGACGGTCGAACGCATTCGCGACGAATACATGCCGCGCATGCAAGCGAGCCTTGAGCGCAACTTCGGCACGCACATCGATCGCGATGCCGAAACGGCCGCAGCGGCGCACGCCCCCGGAGAAGACGAGCACACTTCAATTCGGATCGTTCCAGGAACGGACGGGGGCTACGAAGTCATTCTTCCGTCGCGCGGTTTGGAAGTCACACCCTCCCGTGATGGCGGATACCGCGTGCGAACTGCGCCTGCCGCGGCGGAGAACCAAGCACATCGCAACGGCATGTCGATCGTTACCGACATGTTTTCGCGCGCGATGCAAAACGGCGAGCAGCACGCGATCACGCTTCTGCAAACGATTCAGAACCTGATCCGTGCCCTTATCAAAGGCATCTTCACCCTATCGATGACGTTGATGCTATCCGCGTACTTACTGATAACAAGCGACCGGATCTTCGCGTTCTTTCGCTCGATGGTGCGCTACGACCAGACGCACCAGTTCGACGATTTACTTCGACGCATCGACCGCGGTCTCGCCGGCGTAGTTCGCGGCCAGCTGCTGATTTGTTTGGTGAACGGAGCTCTATCGGCGGTCGGCTTTTATCTATTGCACCTGCCGTACTGGCCCATTTTGACGCTGCTGGCGACGGTATTTTCCATCATTCCGATATTTGGTGCGTTCATCAGCTCCGTACCCGCGGTCTTGCTGGGTTTCCAAGTCGGGATCTGGACGCCGGTCTTCGTGCTGGTCTGGATCATCGGCATTCATCAGATTGAAGCCAACGTGCTCAATCCGAAGATCATGGGCGACTCCGCGAAGGTGCATCCTGTTTTGGTCATCTTCGCATTGCTCGCCGGCGAGCACATCTTCGGCCTGACCGGCGCGCTGTTGGCAGTGCCAACGCTCAGCGTTGCTCAAAGCCTTTTTCTTCACTTCCGGATGCTCTCTTTGGGACTTCCCTCGAGCACGACGGCGATTCCGCCGCCCATGACCGATCCGGGCGCCGCGGGGCCCTACAGCGAGCCGCCCCCGTCGCGACCACCGAGTCGGTCGACCGAATAATGGCACGTTAGAACAGCGGAACGCTGCCGGCTGGCACGAGGATTACGACCTCACGGGCGTCGAGCTCCGCAACACCGTTTCCGACGACGAGCAGAGTCGCGCGGAAGATTTGCGACGTATTGATAGATGGCACCGTGTCGTTCAAGAAGCTGATGTGAAAGCTCACTTCAATGCCGGGCACCACGCCGTAGAAGGTGGTGTCGTCACGTGGAATCTCGACCTCGTCAAGTTCGACGGTGCCACGCCGCGCGATCGTGGGCGTCACCATCTTGATGAAGGTTGCTGCGTCCACTGGGGCGATGTCCGTTGGGAAGTCCTCACCATCGCGAACGCGCGTGCTCACGTCCTGTGGCGTTTCGCTGACGAGACTTTCGATTGCGTCACCGACGCGGTCAGTTAGATCCGAACCGTCCGCCGGGATGCGGAAGAAGATAGGCGCATCGCTTGCGTCCACGGTTCCAGTAGCACGTGCCCACTCCATGAACTGCTGGGTTGGCGTCGGGTCGTCGACCTCTTCGCCGTTCACTACACCGAATACGCGCGCGCCGATGCCCTGAAGCGCGCTAAGCGTGTCTTCGTAGGAGTGGGGAGGCGCGCCGCCGAACTGCGTGGGATCGTAGGCATCTGTAGCCAGCACAAACGGACCGTTGCGTGCCGACGTGTCCGTCATGACAACGATGATAGGTAGCGACCCGGGCCGGAAGCACGGATACCCAATGCGCGGGCCTGTGTCGTCTGGCGCTGCGACGCAGCGTTGAGGAGCTACCCACGGGCCGATGCCCGCCCCGGTCGCCGCTTGATAGAGAGCCTCGCCGCTCGACGCCCACCTCACGCCGCCCATGTCCGCACGCATCAAGTTCACGTCTTCGAGCATTTGCGTGCGGTCGGTGGTGATCGTCGACATGAGAGTGAAGGGGAGGTCCTCGCCCGCGCCGTAGTCGCACGTGAGAACTCCAACCAGCATCGTGCAATGGCCCGCCGGAAAATCGGCGAACCCGCCAAAGCCCACGCCTATATCGGGGATGGCGGTCGCGAGCCGTGGGATCAGAGTCGAGAGTCCATCGCGCAACTCCGATGCCGCGCCCGACATCGAGCCGGTGCGGTCCATCATAAAGAAGACGTCCGCCTGCCGGATGTTCGTCGCAAAGCTTAGGTCGCGTTCCTGGGCACTGCCCATGTACGGCAGCACCACGTAGAAGTCCTCCGGGGGGATGCCGTCCGTTTCAGAGAGCGGATCATGTCCGGTGGCCACCTCGGCGCCGTCAGTGAACGAATCGTGGTCGGTGTCTGCGTCGGTCGGGCTCGTGTGATAGCGCTCGTGCTCCTCCCGGTCGCTCAGCGCGTCGTTGTCGGAATCGTTGTCGAGGTAGTCGGCGATGCCGTCGTCGTCGCTATTGCGCGCCATGCAGCCGCCGAGCCCGCCGCTCTCTGCCGCGTCAAGAAGGCCGTCGCCATCGCTGTCTTGATCGTGGTCGTTCGGCAGGCCGTCGCCGTCATTGTCGGCGCTGCCCTCAAGGGCATCGTAGAGCCCGTCCGAGTCGCTGTCGGTCGCAGACTCGCACGTGACGGGGAGCGCCATGTCCGTAGCGCCGCCGTCTGTCCGCCCAGGATTGGTGTTGGACTCGCGCACGCCGCAACCGACGAGAGCGCACAGAGCAAGAATATGAGTCGCCTTCATGGGACGACTTTAGCGCATGGCCCGTGCGTCTTGCGTCGAAATGATGTTGGGGCGTCCGGAAAGCGACAGATCCGTCACGGTGCAGGTACCGCCGCCAACGGTCACATCGGCGACACGCCAGAAGTCATTTCCGTCGCCGTCAACGCTCTGGTGCAGGCGTACTGGCCCGAACGAAGCGATGGGAGCCGTCGCACCCCTTCCGCAATAGATGTTTACGAAGACGTCCGCGATATCCACGCTGCTCGAGAAGAAGTGCACTCCGACGCGGTACGTGTCTGGGACGGGTCGATCGATATTGGTATTCTCTGGCCCAAAGCCGGTGACGGTGTCGAGGTCGAGATGCGGGTCATCCTCTGCGCCACCGGTGCCCCATGCAACCGACCGTCCGCTCTGGCACGTGGCGTAGTAGCAATCGCTTACGTCGAACCATGCCGGCGTGCTCGAGTTTATGACGTGTAGATCCATGTCTGAGTTATCGCAGTCCGGCAGTTCTGGATGACGCCCGCACGACCGATCGGGTGGATTCCAAAACATCTCCACTCGCAAGCCCTCCGCCGAGACCGCGCGGACGCGCGTCGTGCACGTTCCGCTTTGTCCGTCGTTATCCGTGACAGTCAGCCGCGCAAGATACTCGCCCGCGACGTCGACCATCATGCGTGCACGCTGATTGCCCGGCGGAGTGGGTTGCGAAGCGGAGGAGCCTGCTGGCTGCTCGACCAGACGCCATGCGTAGCCAACGATGGAACCGTCGTCGATGCCGTTGCCAACAAGCTCTACCGTCGACAGGGGTGTGGTTGTGATGGTGTCCGGACAGATTGCATCGGGAGGTGTTGGCGTTCCGTTCACGATGGCGTCACAGCTTGCGGATAGACCGTCCGAGTCGGTTGCGGTGAACCGTAGCGTGTAAGTGCCCACGCGATCCGGCGTGGTCACAGTGGAGAGGCCCTCGCGCGGCTCGACGTCCGACATGCTGTTCGTGGGGCGGGCGACCATTTCCCAGGTCGTACCCACAACCATGGTGTCGTCGGTCGCAGTCGCGGTGATCGAAACGGGCTGTCGCGTGGGCGCGTCCGTTGGGGGTGGGCACATGACCACGGGCGGCGTATTGACTCGCACCTGAGCCTCGCACGTCGAGCTCGCGGCATCCGCGTCAGTGACACGCAATTGAAGCGTATAGCGACCAGGCGTCGCCGAAGTGAACGTCGTCTCGGGCGCGTCGCTGGGGTCGAGAGAAGGCGAAGCGGAGGGCGGCGCGGTAAGAACGCTCCAGGCCCACTCCACCACTCCTTCATCGTCGTAACCGTCGCCGGTGACGAGCAGGGGAAGGTCGGGGCTTGTAACGAGTTCCTCCTCCGGACATATCGCAATCGGAGGGCCAACAACGGAGTGCACAACAACTTCGCACGTTGCCACGTGTCCAAGATTGTCCATCGCTGAGAACTGCAACGAGTAGTCGCCTGTCATGTCGGGCGTGAGTCCGGCTGCGGTCGATCCGCCGGTGAACATCGGCATCGACGTTGGCGGCGTGCTGCCCAGGGCCCAACCCGTCGTGGTGACGGTACCAATGCTCGTTGCAGTCGCCTCGATGGCAATGGGGCGACGCGGAGACGTGTAGCGATCACGTCGACCGCAGTCCACCGCAAGATCAGGACCTGCGTCGGAGGCGGCTCCGTCGAGACGTCCGCCATCCATCGAGCCCCCATCCGCGGAACTCCAAATGGCCCAGTCACGCAATCCGGATTTCGAGCCGCATCCCGTGGTGAGTACTACGCAGACGCCGACAACCGACCAAGCTAAGCGGCAATGACGCATGCCGGGATCTACAATGCTTCGCGCCCGGCGCAAGGCAATCCGCGCATTAACGTTGGATATTCGCGCTCAGGAGATCTGAATAACAACGGCGGTGATGTTGTCGCGGCCGCCTCGTTCGTTGGCCATATCGACCAGGCTACGTGCGGCTTGCTCGGTACCAAGTTCGATCATCGGCGGAATCTCCGATTCGTCGCGCACGTAGCCGTGCAGGCCATCCGAGCACAACAGGAATGCGTCGCCCGGCTGTATCAAAAGCACGGCGGTATCGACTTGCACATACTCACGGCTGCCGACTGCACGCGTGATCACGTTCTTGTGCGGGGAGTGTGCGGCTTGCTCGGCGGTGATAATCCCCTGCTTCATCTGCCAAGCGATAAGCGTATGGTCCTCGGTGAGCTGCGAGCAGACGCCCTCGCGCACGAGATATACGCGACTGTCACCAACTTGAGCCGTGATTCCAATCTTGCCGCAGACCAGGAGCGCCGACAGGGTCGTGCCCATGCCTTGCTGGTTCGGGTCGACCTGCGAAATACTGAAGACCATGTAGGTCGCAGCTTGCACGGCACTCTCGAGAAGGCGCGTAGCTTTGCGAAGCAACTCCTCCGAGGTGTTGCCGGCTGCGATTTGGTGGAGGATGTCCTCCCCGCGCTTCACCATTCCGTGAAGGGTGTCGATGGCTTCTTGGCTCGCGACTTCGCCGGCCTTATGCCCGCCCATCCCGTCAGCGACCGCGTAGAGGCCTAGCTCGTCGTCGACGAAGTATGCATCTTCGTTCGAAACACGACGGCGACCGATGTCCGTGACTCCAACTCCGAACCTACGCACGTGGTCTTCTGCTCCTAAACTTGGCTGCGGCTATGCTACGTTCGAACGTCTGCGACGCAAAGGCCTTCTTCGCGTCCGACCCGAGAAAAATCCCTTTCCTTTCCTAGACCATGAACGCGAGCGCAAATCTTGATGCAGTGCGGCTAGCCGAAGACGCGCTTCAAAATCCAGCGGACCTGCCCGCCGTGCGCGATGCACTGACGGCGCTCGCGGAGGTGGCGAGCCGACGCGCGGTCGACGAACCGCTCCTCGACGCGACCGCTGCCCACGCCATGGTGAAGCTGAGCCGGGCGGCGCTCGCCAAGATGTCAGGCCCTGATCGACTGGTGGGCGCACTTGCCGGGCCTTTGTGGCTAGGGCTCAGCCAGGGTCTGCGCCTTGCCAATCAAGGCGACCTCGACGAAGCGATGGTGGCAGTGGAGCGCGCCGTAGCGCTCGACGCAAAGTGGCTTGCTGCATGGAAAGAACTGGGCACGGTCCAAAAATGGAGAGGTGCGTGGGGCCAGGCATGCACCGCGTATCAACATGCATACGCGCTCGCCCCCCACGACAAACGGCTCTGCCTTGATGTGGCGCTATGCGCGCTCGCCAGCGGTCAAGGCTCCGTCGCGGTCGCTTGCTTCGCTGCAATCGGATTGCCTGCGGAACTCTCCCCTGGGGGGATGCCCTTCGTGCCGGGTCTTCCCAGCGCGGAGCTGCGCGTCGCCACCAAGCCAGCGGTCGGCCCAGAAGCGCGACCGGACGCGCCCGCGCGCTTTGAGATTCTGCAGATCACGCCGCTCAGCCCCTGTCACGGCGTCGTCGTGACCCCAAGCTGGGGCGACGGCCTCGTCGACGTTGGCGATCTTGTTCTGTGGGATTCTGCGCCGGTCAGCGTCCGTGATGACGCCGCAAGCGGCGAGCCCGTGCCGTGCTTCGCGCTGCTTGCGCGCTTACGGGAAGGTGACGAGAAACGCTTTCGCTTCATCGCTCTCTGCGACGAATCGCGACAGCTCGAGAAGGTAGCCGCAACGCTTCCACGCGGAGTCTCCCTGGTCGCGCAACGCGAGGAGACGCTCGAAGGATCCCGCCTCATGATTTACGGCAAAGCCATCGTCCCCGGTGACGTCGAGCTTGCCGCGTTGCGGCGCGCCTACGAGGCCGCGCAAAAAGATGGAAGCGCCATTTACGTCGCAATGCCGGCGCTCTACGAGGCGCTCGGCGATACGAAGATGGCAGGCAAGGCCCATCAGGCATGGGGCGGCATCGAACGAACAGCCCGGAAGCGCGCCGGCGGATGAGCTCGCAGAACCCGGAGAAGGGACGCTCGGTCTTTAGCTATCTGCGCCCGCACAAAGCGGCCGTCACTTCGGGCTTCGTCCTGCTGCTCCTTACGAATGCGTTCGACAAAGCCATCCCGTGGCTTCTTCAGCACGCCATCGACGCGCTTACGCATTCCAATTACGCCGAGGTCCGCAACTTCGCGTTGGGAGTGATTGGCTGCGCTTTGGTCATGGGCGTCGTGCGCACAATGTCGCGCCGTCGCTTATTCGATGTTGCCCGCGACGCCGAATACGAGATTCGCGGCTCCATTCTGGATCGACTGCATCTGCTCGGTCCGAGTTTTTTTCGCCGGATGCATACTGGCGAGATCATGAGCCGAGCCATCAACGATTTGGGACAGGTGCGCCTGCTTTTGGGATTTGGTGTGCTGAACGTCGTCAACTCCGTGGTCGCGTACGTGTCGGGCATCGCACCTCATGATCACGATTTCACCGCGTCTCACGATGTTCGCGGTGATTCCCTATCCCTTCTTCATTCTCGTCGCTCGGGGATTTTCGCGCGCCATGTTCAAGCGCAGCGTCGAAGCCCAACAAGCCCTGGGACAGCTGGCTGATCGCGCGCAGGAAAACCTCGCCGGCGTTCGTGTGGTGCGAAGCCTTGCTCTTGAAAAGCACGAAGCCGAGCGCTTCGAGGCCGTAAATCAAATCGCCATCAAGAAGAATATGTCTCTCGTCACTCTGCGCGGCGTGATGTGGCCGGTACTGATGTCGGGCAGCTCGATTGGGAGCCTCATCGTGCTGTGGATGGGCGGCCGCATGGTTTTGCACGGCGAGCTCACACCAGGCCAGTTCGCGGCGTTCCATGCCTATCTGGGCCAGCTGCTGTGGCCGACGCTTGCCTTCGGCTACATCCTCTCGGTGGTGCAGCGCGGGCGCGCGTCGTACGGTCGTATCCGCGAACTGCTCGACGCAGATCCTGACATCGTCGAGGCGCCGGACGCGAAAGATGCAACAGGCGAAGGCTCCGTGCGCGTCGAGGCGCTCAGCTACAAGCACCGCGATGACGCGCCGCTCGCCCTGGATCAAGTCTCCTTTGATGTGCCTGCCAAAGCCTCGCTTGCGATCGTCGGACCGACGGGATCGGGCAAGACAACGCTCGCGTCATTGCTCCCCCGCCTGCTTTCAACGCCGAAAGGGAGCGTATTCCTCGACGGTGAGGACATCACGAAGCTGCGCGTGCGCGAACTGCGCAAAGCGGTCGGCTACGCGCAGCAGGAGCCGTTTCTGTTTTCCACGACTATCGCTCACAACATCGGATTCTCGCTCGAAGATCCCGATTCGGCGGAGTCGATGGCTCGCATTCGCGACGCTGCGCGCGAGGCGTCGATTCTCGACGAAATCCAAGGCATGCCCGACGGTTTCGATACCATTGTCGGCGAGCGCGGCGTTCAACTTTCAGGCGGCCAGAAGCAGCGCATCTCGCTCGCGCGTGCACTTTTAAACCAGCCGGCGGTATTGGTACTGGATGATCCGCTGAGTGCCGTGGACGCGAAGACGGAAGCGCAGATTTTGAAAGCACTCGATCGCGTGGGGGAAGGGCGCACGCTCGTACTCATCACCAATCGCATCGCAGCGGCTGCTCGCGCGGATGATGTGGTCGTGCTCGAAAAAGGCCGCATCGTCGAGCGAGGCACGCATCAGGAGCTTTGCGCTCAGAACGGTTTGTACTCCAGGCTCGCGGCGCGCCAGCGGCTGGAAGAGGAGTTGTCGACGCTATGAGCGACACGGCTCCGAAGAAGAAAACCGCTGATTTACTTCGCGCCTTTCACGAGGAGCAGAACGTCGAAGCCGGCGCGGATATAACGCTTTTGCGGCGACTTTGGCCGTACGTAAAGGGCCATCTTTGGCTCTTTGTGGTCGCGTTCGGATTGATGCCAGTGGTGACAATCGCATCGATTCAGCAGCCGCGACTTATGGGCCGCGCGGTAAGCGCCGCCGTACAAGAGCACAGCGAGAGTGTCTTACAGAGCATCACGTGGATGTACGTGATCGCAATTGCGGTCGAGTTCGTGGCGCGTTTCGCGCAGGTCTATTTGATGCAACTTGCCGGACAGCGCAGCATGGGCGATCTGCGCCGCGCCGTCTTCGCGCACGTGCAGGGCCTGCGTGTGGGCTACTTTGATCGAACGCCCGTGGGGCGCGTGGTCACGCGTGTGACCAACGACGTCGATGCACTCGGCGAGCTCTTCGCATCAGGCGCGGTCATGGCCATCGCTGACGTCCTGACGCTTGTTGGCATCATCGTTTCGATGCTGATGATCGACTGGCGCTTGAGCCTAATCGCGTTCGCCGCATTGCCGCCGTTGGCACTCGCGGTGAACGGCTTCCGACGCTACGCGCGCGATGCGTTCCGCTCGATTCGAGCGCTGACGGCGCGCTTGAATGCCTACCTTTCCGAGCAGGTTCAAGGCGTAGCCATCGTGCAGGCGTTCGGCCGCGAAGAGCCATGTCGCAACGAATACGACTCAATCAACGCGAACTACCGCGATGCAAACTACAACGCGATTAAGTACGACGCGCTTCTTTATTCCGTGGTCGAGTCGGTTGCCGCTGCGTGCGTCGCACTGGTCTTGTGGTACGCAGGCGTGAGGGCGGGCTTTATCGAGGGAACCGCAGCGAACGCGGTCTATGTCGGAACGGTGGTCGCGTTCTACGAATACATGCAGCGCTTCTTCGTGCCCATCCGCGATTTGTCTACGAAATACACCATCGTTCAACAATCACTCGCTTCGGCGGAGCGCATATTCTCGCTGCTCGACACGAAGGAGCCGGACGCTCCCGCCGGCGTCACTCCGAGTGATTTGCCGCCTCCACCCGATGCGGGCGTCGCAATCCGATTTGACCACGTAAGCTTTGCGTACCGCGATGGGGAGCGCGTGCTCAGTGACGTTTCATTCGACGTACGGCGCGGGGAACGCGTCGCTGTCGTCGGAGCAACGGGCGCCGGCAAGACCACGGTGACGGCGTTGCTGCTGCGCCTTTACGAAATGAATGCCGGCGCGATTTTCGTTGACGGCAAAGACGTGCGCGCTTACGGACGCGAGGAGCTGCGCAATAAGTTTGCCGTCGTACCGCAGGACGTTTTCCTCTTCGCCGGCGACGTGTTCTCGAACATCGCGGTGGGCGATCCTCGCCCCAGCGAGGAACGCGTGCGACAGGCGCTTTCGCGTGTCGGCGCGATGGATTGTCTTGCTGCTCGCGAGGGCGGAATTTTTGCGAAGGTCGCTGAGCGCGGCAGCAACTTCAGCTCCGGCGAGAAGCAGCTGCTCGCTTTCGCGCGCGCCCTCTATCGCGACCCTGAGATGCTCATTCTCGATGAGGCGACCGCCAACATTGACAGTGAGACTGAAGCACGCTTGCAAGTGGCAGTGGATGAAGTGCTTGCGGGTCGCACCGGCATCGTCATCGCGCATCGGCTGTCGACCATTCGGAAAGCCGACCGAATCCTGGTCTTTCACAAGGGCGAAATTGTCGAGCAGGGAACCCACACGCAACTACTGCAGCTGGACGGGGTATACGCGCGCCTACATCTCCTCCAGTTCGCGAGCGCAGCTAATAGCGTCGAGAGCGCTGCGGTGATATGAACTTGGCCACAGGGGCGGAAGGGTCCGGTTGAACCTTTCGATGGCAGACGAGCGTGGATCCAAAGGCCGCACCGGTAGTTTACGGCAAGTATCAGCTTCTCGAGCTGCTCGCGCGCGGGGGCATGGCCGAAGTGTTCAAGGCCAAGTCGCACGGCGTTGAGGGTTTTGAAAAGATCCTTGTCATAAAGCGAATTCTGCCGGAGCTCAGCCGGCACCCGCAGTTCGTCGAGATGTTTATCAACGAGGCGAAGATTGCCGTCACGCTTTCGCACGCGAACATTGTTCAAGTCTTTGACCTTGGTCGATTCGAAGACACTTACTTTATCGCGATGGAATACGTCGCGGGTCTGGATCTCGCGACGGTCCTGCGCCTTGGCCGTCGGTACAACCGACCGATGTCGCGTGAGCTTGTCGTCTATGTGATGAGCGAGCTCGCGAAGGCACTCGACTACGCGCACCGCCGACGCGATGCCGCGATGCGCCCGCTCAACATCGTGCACTGCGACGTGTCGCCCCAGAACGTGCTTCTGAGCTGGGAGGGCGAGGTTAAGCTCACAGATTTCGGTATCGCCAAGGCTCGCACGAGCGTCGAAGAGGACGGCGAGCCTGGAATGCTCAAAGGGAAATACTCGTACATGGCGCCGGAGCAGGCCGAGGGAATCGCGCTCGACGCGCGTGCTGACCTCTTCTCGCTTGGCACAATGCTGTACGAGGCTCTCACGGGAGCAAATCCGTTCGTGGCCGACTCTGCCTACGAGACCCTTCAGCGAGTGCGCAGCGGCGATTTGCAGCCAATTCAAGAGCGGCTGCCAGACTTAGCCCAGGAGCTCGTGTCCATCGTGCGTAGCGCTATGGCAACCGATCCAAACGAGCGACCGGCCAATGCCGGGCGCATGTACGAAGAGCTGATTCAATTCTTGTACGCGAGTGGACGCCGTGTCGGAGCGTCGGACCTGACCGAGTATCTAGGCGAGTTACGTGCAGCAACCGAAGCTGCGGTTGGGGCGATGGACGGGGCCGACGCGCTGCTACGAGCGGCGTTCGAAGAGCCAAGCAGCTCCACACTCTCGCGCGCGCCCGAGCCGACGCCGTCTGAAATTCCTTCGGGCCGCGTGGTGGCGAGACGCTCACTTATTTCCGGGATACTGCGCAACTCGCTCACCCCGGTACGGCCCAGCGCCGAGAGCCACGACGTGACGGTCTTGGTCGCGTCCGCGCGGCGAGAACACGCACGTGAGCTTGGGCCCGCCGAACGCGTCATTCACCGATTCGGCGGCACAATCTCGCAAAATGCGTTTGATGCCGGCGACGACGAAGTGCTCATCACGGCGCTATTTGGAATTCGCGAACCCGACGGGCGCGATACGGACACAGCAGCACGTTGCGCGTTGCAGATTGCTCGTGCAGCGCGAAACGAAACGGCCGCCGACGATCCAAAGTCGCACGTCCGCATTGGACTCCACGCCGGCCGCGTCTACGTCGACCTCGACGGAAACCCATTGCCGGACGAGCGCGCGTCTTCCCTTGTGCAGCTCGCGCGTGACCTCGCGGACGCAAGTGATGACGGCAAAATCACCGTCAGCGCGCCCACGGAAAAGCTTCTGCGGGCGCGCTTCCACCTCGAATCCACTGACCTCAATATGCGCGACACGTCTGTAGTCGTAGCGGAGCGCGATGCGAGCGAAGCGTACGGAAAGTTTGTCGGGCGGCGCGAGGAACTGAAGCGCATCGGCGAAGAATTCGCCATTGCGAACCGTAACCAGCAACGCATTTTTCTGATTACCGGCGAGGCCGGCGCTGGCAAGTCGCGCCTTGTACACGAGACATTGCGACGCCTGAAACTCGGCGGCCATGACGCTGGTGTCTATTTCGCCGTGTGTGCTGCCCACGAGGCCAACGTCCCCTACGCCGCCACTCACGAGATGCTTCGTGTGGTGCTCGGCATTGACGAGTCGGACAGCGACGCCATTGCGCGCGAAAAGGTGGGGCGTGCGCGCGAGCTTGGCCTAAGCACCGAGGAGTTGGACGCGGTGCGGATCGTCCTCGGCTTGGGAAACGACGGCGACCGAGTTCAAATCGGTCAGTCGCTGCATACCGCTGTCCTGCGGATGTCGACTCGCTTGGCGAAAGATCGACTGAGCGTGTTTGTGTGGGACGCGGCCGACGCAATGGATCCGGACACGCAGAAGCTACTCGAGGGATTGATGCGCGCACGGGGCGGCGCGCGGATCGCCGTACTGCTCGCAGGCCGTCCAGGCTTTCAGCATCCTTGGGCGAACCTCCCCAACTTCTCGCAGCATACCCTTGGCCCACTCTCCGACGACGATGTCGCACGCCTCACGGCGGTGCGCTTGCGAGCCGAAGAAGTCTTCGTTGAGCTTCTTCAAGAGATGCGCTTGAAGAGTGGCGGCAATCCTCTCTACGTCGAGGAGTATCTAAAGACGCTAGCAGCCAGCGGAGCTGTCGAAGTAGTCGAGGGGCGCGTCGTGTACCGTCGCGAGGTGGCGGAGATTGAAGTCCCGAAGTCGTTGCGGGGCATCGTGGCGTCGCGCCTGGCGCGCCTTGAGACGACGGAGCGACATGTTCTGCAGGTCGCGGCCATCATCGGCACGCGGTTCAACGCAGATCTCGTTGCCTGCGTGACAGGCCAAGAGCTTGCAACAACCGGAAAGAGCTTCCAAGCGCTGGTGCGTAAGCAGCTCTTCGTTGCACTTGGGCCAAGTGAGTACGGGTTTAGCAACGACCTCGTCGGCGAGGTTCTCCGCGACAGTCTCTCTGTGGACGGCAAACGCGAGATGCATCGATCGGTCGCGAGCGCGCTCGAAGAACTGCATCCGCAGCGTCTCGATGAACTCGCCGACACGTTGGCACACCATTGGCGCGAGGCAGGTGATCGCGTGCGCGCAATCGACTATCTCGAGCGCGCCGCCACGCGAATGGAAGGCGAGAACGCGTTTGGATCGGCCATCCGCAACCTGGGTGCGGCCATCTCAATGCTGGGCCAACTCGCAACGCCCGACCGCGACCGAATGCTCTTTCTCTACCGCCGTCTGGGTGATCTGGCTTTCCGCGGGCGTGATTTGGAAGAGGGTGCCAAGCACCTGGCCGCGGCGATCGAAATCGCCGAAACGTTGGGCCGTGAATCGGACATCGCGCGCTTCTCCATAATGCGCGGCCGCCTGCTCATCAACGCGCTCAAGTTCGAAGAGGGCCGACACTGGCTCGACCGTGGCCGCGACATCGCGCGCCGCCTTAACGATCGCGCACTGCTACGCGATGGCGCGCTCGCGGCCGCCGAAGCTGACTCGCGCAACGGCGAGCACGTTCGCGCAGTCGCCGCGTTCAAAGAGGCTCTTGAGGTTTCGCGTGAGCTTGGCGACCTGCCGGCGCAGATCCGCTGCCTGATTCCGCTCTCGCTTGCGTTCGCGTCGAGCGGCGATTCCGCAGCGGCATTCCGCACGCTCGGCGAAGCGCGAGACCTTGCGAAGCTTGCACCGGACCGCTTCACAGATTGCGAGCTATTGAAGTTCGAGTCGCTGCTTTGCTTTTACGCCGAAGATCACGAGCGCAGCATCGAATGCGCACAAAAAGCGCTTGATCTAGCGAAGGAATACGGATTCGACTATGAGTGCGCCGTCAACGCGCACAACATCGGTGAAGCGTACCTGCGCCTCGCTGATTTCAAACGGGCGTTTGCATCTTTACGCTACAGCTACGAACTCGCGCGTGAGCGTGGCTACGAGAAGCTCGAGATCATGAACCTTCGCGTTCTGGGTTATATCGACGCGAGTAAGTTCGGATCAAGCGAGGGTCGGGCGCGCATCGTGGAGGCGATTCAATATGCTTCCGATCACGGCTACGTGTGGGATCTAATCGAGGGCAAGCTCATGTTGGCGATCGTCGACGAGAAGCTAGGCGAACGTGAAGAAGCGCGCCGCTTACTCCGTGAAGTTTTGCGCCTTGCAACCGACAATGGACATAGCCGTTCAGCGCAGGAAGCGGAGCGCGCCATTGCGGCACTCGATCGCGGCGAGCCGATTCCCGCTCCGCAGTAGAACTGGATTACGCTTTCGCGGGCCACCACTTGGACAAGCCCTCCGGTCGACGCGGGCTAACCGTGTAGTGAGATGTGTCGTTGTAGGTCATCAGTCGCGCACGCACGACATCCTTGAACTCGAGGACGTTAAGGCTGGCCGGCGATTGGTCCAATCGGTCGCGATAGCCACGTGCGTCGATGCCCAAGAGGCCGCACAGAATCAGACGTATCGTCGCCTTGTGCGAGATGATAGCGATGCATTTGCCCTGGCTGCGGGTCACTAGATCTCGAATCGCAGGCAACGCGCGCGCCATCGCGGCCACGCCCGACTCTCCTGATTCGGGCGCGAAGGTGAAAGGGTCTTCTTCCCATTTGGCGTATTCGCCCTCGAAACGGGCTTCGACCTCGGCGCGTGTGAGCCCCTCCCAACGCCCGTGAGAAATTTCACGCAGGCGATCATCGGACGACACGTGTACCGAATGCGGTTCAGCGATAATGCGAGCGGTGTCGAGGGTGCGCTTAAGCGGGCTCGAGTACACCGCGTCGACGTGTTCTACCGAAAGCCGCGCGGCCAGTGCCCGCACTTGCGCGATCCCCTCCTCAGACAGCTCCACGTTCGTTGCGCCGGCGAAGCGATCCTCGGCCGACAAGACCGTCGCTCCATGGCGAATCAAATAAACCCGTGTGCTCATAGGACGCGAACCCTAGCGCAAATGGCGTGATGCGCGCATGCCCGAATCAAAAACCACATCGCCATAGCGCGCGAGCTGCTCGGGATGAAGCACCATTCGCGGCATCCAGCCATCCTCGCGCGCGTGATATGCGTCCGCGCAGAGCTCTGTGCAGTAGTAGGCGGAATCATTCTGAACGCCGACCGTGCCAAGCCAGTCATACCGCGACCCCACGTGTGAGCGCGCACGCGTCATTGCGGCTCGGCCTTTGTCGAGGGTATAGCCACGAGGCCGCACGAGCTGCATACGCACGGACTCATCGAGAAGTGAACAGAGCGTCGAGATGTGCACGCCTGCTCCAGTGGCTTCAACTACTTCCTGCCGCTCGGTATCCAGCATCACCGCGTGCGTGAGGCGCGCCGCACTGGCGGCGGCAACGACTTGATCGCCGGGATGGGTGCCGCGCACCACGATCCAGTATCCAGGCTGCGCATCGCGCGCTACGACGTGAAGCCACGCAGCGGTTTCCCGCGCCGCAAGCTCACCGCGCGGCGGGACCTCAGGATGGCCGGCATAAACGAAGAGCGAAAAACCCAGCGCGGCGACCGCTATCATCCCAATCAAAAGCCACCGCCGAAACGCGGGCGATGGCTTAGGTGCTCGATGGTCCACGCGCGTCTCGCGAGGGGCGCGTTAGGGAGCTGTCGGCGCAGCAGGCGCCGCCGCCGGTGCGGGCGCCGGAGCTGCCGGAGCGGGCGAAGCCGCCGCGGGCGCAGGAGCTCTGCGACGAGCAGCCTGAGTGTTCTCGATGATCGCTTGGGGGGTCGCGCCGGGAGCGGGACGTCCTTGCGTGTTCTCGATGATCGCCTGCGGTGCCGTTCCCGCTGCGCCGCCTTGCGTGTTCTGGATTACAGCTTGGGGCGTTGCGCCAGGCGCGGCGGTGTTCTCAATGATCGCTTGCGGGTCGCCCGTGGGTGCTGGCGCCGGAGCCGGAGTTGGCGTCGCGGCGGGCGTCGCGCCTGCTGCGCCTTCTTCGGACATACCGCCGGCTTTGGTCGGCGCCTTGGTGTGGCTGATGTCGCGTGCGCGACGACGTTCCTCGGACTGCTCGTGCGCACGGCGGAGAGCCGCGTCACTGCTCGTCGACATGTACGCCAGCGTTCCGGAGAGCAGCATGAACAAGACGGCGCTGATCCAGGTGAGTCGCGTGAGGAAGTTTCCGGCACCGGCTCCGCCGAATACCGTCTGTGAGCTTCCGCCTCCGAACGCTGCACCCATGCCGCCACCTTTGCCTGCTTGCAAGAGCACGACGAGGATCAAGAAGAGGCAGACCAAGACGTAGATGACTGAGAGAAACGCAAACATGTTTGGGTACCTATCGACAAAGAGCGGCGGAGCTTAGCCCGTCGCCTCAATAATGGAAATGAACGAGCCTGCATCAAGGGAAGCGCCTCCAACCAGGGCCCCATCGATATCGCGCTCCGCGAGAAGCGCCTTCGCATTGTCGGGTTTCACGCTGCCGCCATAGAGGACGCGCACCGTGTCGGCCGTTGTCGGAAACATCTGCAACAAGCGCGCGCGGATGACCGCGTGCACATCCTGGGCGTCTTTCGGGCTCGCGGTACGACCCGTGCCGATGGCCCAAACTGGCTCGTAGGCCACGACCACTTTGGCGATGTCGGACGCACCAAACGAGACCAGGGCTGCGTCGAGCTGGGCGATCACGACCTTGAGTGTCGAGCCGCTTTCGCGTTCGGCAAGCGTTTCGCCAACGCAGACAATCGGATGCACGGCCTCGGAGAGAAGAGCCTTGGCCTTCTTGCCGACAATCTCGCTCGTCTCTCCAAAGAGCTGCCGGCGCTCGGAGTGGCCGACGATGCAGTACGTGCAGCCCGCTTCGCGCACTTGCTCCGCGCTCACCTCGCCGGTGAACGCGCCCTGCTTCTCGAAATGGCAGTTCTGCGCCGCAAGGCCGATCCGCGAACCACCCATCGCAGCGAGGACAGGCGCGATAAGCGTGAACGGCGGCGCGATGACAACTTCCGCGCCGTGCTTTTCTGCGCCGCGCTCAATCAATGCAGCGACAAGCTCCGCAGCCTCGCGCGCCGTCTTGTACATCTTCCAGTTGCCCGCGATGAGGGGCTTGCGAAGCTTCACGTTCATGAGATGAGACTCATCACTCCGGGCAGCTTCTTGCCTTCGAGGAATTCGAGCGACGCCCCGCCACCGGTCGAGACGTGATCAAACTCGTCGGCGAGTTTGGCATCTTGCACAGCTGCCACGCTGTCACCGCCCCCAACGACCGTGAACCCTGGCGCGGCAGCAATGGCCTTCGCAACGCCTAAGGTGCCTGCTGCAAACGCGGGCTTCTCGAAGAGCCCCATCGGTCCGTTCCACAACACGCTGCGCGCGCGAGAGAGCGCTTCGGTGAACGTCGCCACGGTTGCTGGGCCGATGTCTAGCGCCATCTGATCAGCGCCAATGGCATCGATAGCCACAACCTCGCCCGCCACTGAATCAAGGCTTTCAGCCACCACGACATCCGTCGGAAGGACAAGCGATACGTTGTGCGACTTAGCGGTGTTCAGGAGGCTTCGCGCCAGCGAGAGCTTGTCATCCTCGATTTTGCTCTTGCCGACGGACACGCCGCGCGCAGCGAGGAAGGTGTTGGCCATCGCGCCGCCGATGAGAATCGTCGATACCTTGTTGAGCATGGCTTCGATAACACCGATTTTGTCGGAGACCTTCGCGCCGCCAAGAACAAGCACGAACGGCTTTTCTACTTCGCCGCTAAAGCGTCCGAGCGCCTTGAGTTCCTTCTGCATCAGGAAGCCGGCGCCCCGATCGGTGATCAAATGGGGCAGGGCGCTTACCGAAGCGTGCGCACGATGGGCTGCGCCGAACGCATCGTTGACGTAGACGTCGCAAAGCTTCGCGAGCTCCTTCGCAAAGGCTTCGTCGTTCTTCTCTTCCTCTTCATGAAAGCGAAGGTTCTCAAGCATCGCGATCTGACCTTCACGCAGATCAGTCACGACCTTGCGCGCGCCATCGCCGATGCAATCGTCGGCCAGCACGACTTCCTTACCAAGAAGCTCAGCCAACAGTGCGCCCGCGGGCTCGAGGCTATACTTTGAATCCGGTGCGCCTTTGGGACGCCCTAAGTGCGAGGCGAGTACGACTCGCGCCCCGCGCTCCAATGCGTGCTTGATAGTCGGCAGCGCTGCTACGATTCGCGTGTCGTCCGTAATCTTCGACCCATGCAAAGGCACGTTGAAGTCGACGCGAATGAAGACGCGCCGGCCTTCGATCGGGAGCTCCGCGATGGAGCGAATGCCGTCCATGGTCATCCCTTCGCCATCAACTTAGCGAGATCGATCATCCGGGCGGAGAAGCCCCATTCGTTGTCGTACCAGCTCTGCACTTCGAGCAAATCGCCGCCGACGACTTGGGTTTGAGCGGCGTCGACAATCGAGGAGCGGACGTCGCCGATAAAGTCGCTCGACACCAACGGACGGGTCTCAAAGCCCAAAATGCCCTTTAGCGCGCCTTCCGAGGCAGCCTTCAGCGCCGCGTTCACCTCGTCACGCGAGGTCTGCTTGCTGACAACGGCGGTCATACACGTGATTGAAACGTCCGGCGTCGGCACGCGAATCGATGTGCCGTCCAACTTGCCCTTCAGGTCTGGAATGACGAGGCCGATCGCCTTCGCAGCGCCCGTCGTCGTGGGGATCATCGACAAGGCCGCAGCGCGCGAACGGCGCAAATCCTTGTGGGGAAGATCAAGAATGCGTTGATCGTTCGTGTAGGAGTGCACGGTGACCATGTGCCCCTTTAGAATACCGAAAGACTCGTGAATGACTTTCGCGACGGGCGCCAAGCAGTTGGTGGTGCACGAGGCGTTCGAGACAATCACGTGCTTCTTCAGGTCGAGCGTGTTGGTGTTGATGCCAACGCAAAAAGTGCCGTCGATGTCCTTCTCGCCAGGCGCACTGATGATGACGCGCTTGGCGCCAGCCTCGAGATGCTTTGTGCATCCCGCGTGATCGCGGAAGATGCCCGTGCACTCGAGCACGATGTCGACGCCAAGGTCTTTCCACGGAAGCTTCGTCGGATCCTTTTCCGCGAGCACGGGGACCCGCTTGCCACCGATGCTAAGCGCCCCATCGCTGGCCGTGACTTCGTGCGCGTAGGTGCGATGTACAGAGTCGAACTGCATCAGGTGCGCGAGCACATCAGCGCTCGTCAGATCATTGATGGCAACGAGCTCAAGGTCGTGGTCTTTGCTCGCGAAGAGTTGGCGAGCGACACATCGACCGATGCGACCAAATCCGTTGATCGCGATTTTCGTTGCCATGGAAGGAGCCTCCGAATGCGCGTAATGCGCCTGAAAAGGAGGCGGAATCTAGCTGCGGGAGGGGGTGCGGTCAAGGACGATGGCGGACGCAAAAAAGCCTCGCTATG
The DNA here is from genome assembly GCA_016712745.1 of Sandaracinaceae bacterium. Taxonomy (GTDB): domain Bacteria; phylum Myxococcota_A; class Polyangia; order Polyangiales; family JADJQN01; genus JADJQN01. The sequence continues at coordinate 474,266 of JADJQN010000001.1, read as the reverse complement.
CCCAACGATTTCGGGTCCTTAGCGAGGCTTGACGAGAGGCTGATTCAGGCGGCGTTTTCAGTCGCTTCGCTGTCGGCCTTCATCTCGTTCGTAACGAGGTCCAAAAGCTCGGTAGTGAAGGCGATCATGTCGCGGCGCTCGTATCCGCTCGACTTGAGCTCACGATAGACGGACTTCGCGAGAATCTTCAACGCACGTTGGTGCGCCGATGCCGAGGTTGGGGTCTTCGTGGGGGTCATGGTTTCTTTCATGTCGCGTTGGCTCCGAACTGCGTCAGCCGTGTAAAAGCACCATGTATGCCAGGGGCAAAGCGATCGCGACGCCCCCAGACAAATGCATGTAATTACGCAGCAATGCCATTCTTGACCAGGGCGGCCGGCCATCGAAAACTGCGTAGGTGGCTTCGCGGGGCCACGTTTTCAGTGCGCACCCGGCTACGCACGTTGCCGGATATACGCACACTGTGCCGCCTAGTTACGCGACGGACTCGGACTCGGACTCGGACTCGGACTCGGACTCGGACTCGGACTCGGACTCGGATCCGGCGAAGCAACAGCCACGCCAGTTGGTGTCCGGGGCACGACCCGCAGCTCCACGTACAGCCGCATATTGGTTAGCGCCTGCTCGTAGTTGAACTCCGCATCATGAGCGCGCGCGAGGAAATAATAGATCTCCGGATGCGTGACGACGTAGTCAACGTCCGTGCGCACGAGCTCCTCGAGCTGCTCGATCGAGTTGCGATACTGTTGGGTCTCGCCACCCGCTCCCTTGTAGAGCAAATAGCCGTACAAGAAACGCAGCGAGGGTCCACTGTGCAGTCGGATCGGTGCGGGAATTTCTTCCATCGCCTCGAGCGCGGCAGGATACGCATTCGCATCCACGGAGCGACGCACGGCATCGAAGCCCGTGGTCAATCGCTCCGCTGTGCGCGCGTCCATCTGCGGTCCGGGGATCGGCGGCTCGATAGCAATGCGTGGCTCGCGCTGATCGGACATCAGCATTGCCAGCGTCTCGAGAGCGACCGCTGTTTCGCGCACACGACCCGCTTGCTGCGAGCGCTGAAGGAACTGCGCTGCCTCTGTCTTGCGTCCGCTCGCGATGAGCGACATCGCCTGCTCGGCGTAGTTGCGAGCAGCTTCTTCGCCGTAGCCGAAACCGCGCACCGTTGTCGCCAACTGCGCGTAGGGCCATTCGGGCGAATAGATATTGCTGAGGTATCCCTCGTAGCGCATGAAGCCAATGAGATCCTTCGGCGCCGCGAACTCGATGAGTGCGTTGTCGTCGGTATTGAGTGGCGCAGGTTCACGGCGACACATTCCCGGCGGACACTCTCCGCCGTTGGACGATGCGGGATCGGGCACCCATTCGTCATGCACGCGGTGGTATTCGAGCTGCGTGTAGTCCAAAATTTCTTCACGACTCGCCAAGAGCACGCGCGAGAAGACATCAAACGGCGAATGGATATGAGCGCGTTCCATCTCGGCCGCGATGCCGGGCATATCGTACGCCCGTTGAATTCGCCGCAAATCCAGCGGAAGCGGGGAATCTGAACCGAGCACCACCGTATCGCTGGACATGTTCTCTGCAGCGAATACGACCGCATAGCGGAACTGCGACGCGATTGTGCGGTAGATGGTCTTGATGTTCTCGGGGCTGAGCTCATAGAGCTGCACCCACTGACAATAGATGCCTCCCGGACGCAAGCGCTGCTTGGCGATGTGGAAGTGATCCACCGTGAACAAGTCGGACACGCCCGTGATCCACGGATTCGACGGCTCGCTCATGATGATGTCGTAGCTACGATTTGTTGCCGCAAGGTAATTGCGCCCGTCGTCGTTAATCACGTCGAGCCGCGGCATGCGTACGAAGGGAAAGGCCGCAAGCGGATAGTCAAGTCCGTTGACGTCTTGGAAATACCGCGACGCATCGGGAATCGAGCGTTCAAGCTCAATCACTTGCACCGAGCGAACCGGAAATTTGAGCGTGGTGCCCACGGTCATGCCCGAACCGAAGCCAATGATGGCCACGTCGAGATTCTGTGGACCGTTCTGATGCATCAAGAGCGGGTAGCCGCCGACCATGACCTGCGTCGGAATATCGTCGCCGTTGGATGCGTCGACTTTGCCGTTGTTCTTGAGCGCGTAGTGATGTCCCCAACGCTCCACGGAGACTGTCGTCGACAAGCCATCATGATAGAAAACCAGGTCCGGTTCGCCCCATGTCTCCGGATTCAAGACGTCCTTCGCGATCGACACGCGAAACACCCCGAGGGTCATCTGCGAGAGGTTCCAACTTAGATAGGAGTTGGGACGCCACGCGCCGAGAAAGCCGAGCGCGCCTAGTGCGGGGATGAGCGGCGCGAGCACATAGATCGTGGCCGCCTGCCAAATGGGAAGCTCGCGTGTTGGCGGCTTCTTTTCGTGCGCCGAATCCTTTGCGTCCGTCGAAGAAGGGGCAGCGTCGGGTCCTGCTTCGCTCGCAAGTGCACTCTGGGTCTTCGGAGGATCTGCTGCTGTTGCGATTAACATCATCAACGCGAGAAGCATGTTGAGTGCGATCCCGATGAGCAGCGTTCGCTCCATGCCGATCCACGGCAAGAGAATGAAACCCGGCAACCACGCACCGACGATCGAACCCACCGTGTTCGCCGTATACACAGTGCTCACGTCGCGGCCGATGTTTGCCCCGCCCGAGGTCCACACGCGAATCGTGACGGGGAACATCGCGCCCATGCCCAGACATGCCGGCAGAGTGCAGAGGCCTGCGGTGAAGAACATGAAGAACTGCACGCGGCCCACGTGGTCAGCAAGCGCATCGCGGTCCATGCTCGCGACCAGCGACGCAAAGCCTAGCGGAATCTCATCTGCCCAGATGTAGTTGACGAAGGTGCAGGCTGCGATCAGCAGCTGAATCAGCGCGAGCAAAAGCACTAGGCTGCGGCGAACGGCAAGGGTGATCGCCAAGAAGAGGCAGATTGCTGAAACGACCGAGCAAATGATCTTCGAGAGCGGCCCGGCGTAGTGAGAGTGAATCGCGGCAGAGATGCATGGCACGGCGAGCAGCGCGATAGCCCAAAGCGTCGTTTCTTGCGGGGTTAGCTGTTTGGCAAACTCCCCCGACGAACGCGTGGCCAAGACTGAAAAGAACAAGACCGCGGCGATGAGCGCAAGTCCGCCCACGACGAACAACGTGTACGTGGTGGTGCCGTCGCGCGCGCCGACGGCGGCCGGTGCGTTGGCGATGAAGACGAGAACCGCCGCCATAACGGCAACGGTGTACAGCGCACGCCGGCCTCCCTGAGCAACGGATGAGGTGTAAGCGCTTCCCCCGGCGATGCCGATGAGGAAGGTCATCAAAATGAGCGTGAACGAATAGATGGAAGAGCCGATGACGCTGGCGAGAGCGCGTGTCCACACGACTTCGCCGCAAAGCGCTGCTGCGCCAGAAGCGCCAAACGCTACGAAAGCGAGCTTGCGCGCAATCGGTGGGATCGGATCGGTGTATGTCTCCGAAAGAGGGTCAACCGCTTGGACGGCGGGCATGGGCGCTTCGTCGGCATGCGCCTCGGTCTTCACAACCTTGCTGGGGAGAAACGAGAGCGCGTCGCCAGGTTTCCACGCGTCGCCCAGAAGCTGTTTGCGGAAGATCAAAATCAACGTGCCTAGGCTTACGTTGATCAGAACGGCTGTGAGATTGGTGAGAGTGAGACCGATGTTCGGGAGCAAGATGAAGCCGGAGAAGAAGACACCGCCGACCGCGCCGAACGTGTTGATCGAATAGAGGGTACCGATGCGTGCGCTTGCGGCCTTTGCATCGGAGGCCACTTCAACGAAGTGACGCGCGAGCAAGGGAAGGGTCGCGCCCATCAGCGTAGTCGGCACGATCAGAATCGGAACAACGGCAATGAAGCGCGCGATTGCAAAGAGCGTGGATTCAGAGCCCCACGTCGCGCGCATCCAGCCATTCAATCCGGCGAGCCATCCGTCCGATGCGACGAGATACGGAACGATGAGGCCACACAACCCAACCATGATCTCGGCCAGCGCGTAGGTGATTAGCGGATGCTTGATGCGGTCGGCGTAGCGACCGAAGAGCCAAGCGCCGAGGCCAAGGCCAGCCATAAACACACTGAGTACGGTGCTCATCGCGACGGCGGTTGAGCCGAAAACGTGATGCAACATGCGAGTCCAGATGGACTCGAAGATCAAACTGCTCGCGCCAGACAGGAAGAACGCGAGAAAGGGGGAGAGTTGCAAAGTGGGCTCCAGACGCCGTTTTTCGAAAAATCGCGCGGAGTATAGGCGCACGTTCCCTTCCGCACCATGCTTCTTCGTTGCGGGGAAACGCCGCGCGGCGCATGCTTATTTCATCGTGCAGAAGGCGTTATTTCTCGCAGTTGCGATGGTTGTCGCCATAGCGAGCACGACCCAGGCACAGAATGCCGACCCGGCGGCGAGACAGGCACGTGCGGCCCAACTTCGCGCACGGGGCGAGGCCTACATGCAAAGCGGAGATCCCGGGAGCGCAATCGGCTATTTCCGTGACGCGCTCGCTATCAATCCGAACGACGGCCGAAGCTATCTCGCTCTTGCGCGCATCTACGAAGCGCGCGGCTCCACTCGCGACGCCCTCGAAGTGCTCTCGGTGGGACTACGTCATGCGCCGGAAGACGCGGCGCTCTGGGGAGTCGTCGCCGACGTGTTGATATCGGTGGGCGAGCTTGACGAGGCCGCGCAAGCCTTGCGCGAACAGACGAATCGAACTCCCGACGACGTTGAAGCGTATCGCCGAAGGGCCGCGCTCGCTAAGCAGCGTGGGGCTTGGACCGAGGCGTTGGCGTCGTATCGACGCGTGATCGATCTGGTGACTTGCGGCAACAGCAGCGTTGATGCGTCTGTTGTGGACGAGGCACGCGCGCTTGTGGCCGGGCTTGTCATCCTCGCAGGCGGAACTGATCCAGTGCACGCACCCGCAAGCGGATGCGAGAACCCATCAGCGGTCCGAAGGGCCCTGGCCCGCTGCGCGGAGCGCTAGCTATTGTTGCGACTGGATGGTCTGGCGGACGGCGTTCGCGAGCTTATCGACGAGCTTGCTTGCAAGGTCTAGCTCCTGCGCATAACGGTAGACGCCAGCCTGCACCGCGATCAGCTGCTCATTGGTGAACGACTGACCTCGTCGCGCAACGGCGATGACCCCGTTAATCATGCGCTCACCGCGTTCAATGCTCGTCGCGGCGCTGCGCACCATTCGTTCGGCGGTCGTCGGGTCCGTGACACGAGCGACACGCTCCATCGTCTCTCGAAAACCGCTCTGCACTGAGCCAGTTGCAGAGTCGCGACGCGCCCGCAGCGATGGCTCCGCTGAACGGTGTGAGGATGGCTGGATTGCGTTGTCTGTCATGGTCGGACCTTTCGGCGTTTTAGCGCAGCTGCCGCGTGACTTCGATTTCTGAGCAGAGCCCCGGAAAGGTGGCTTGCAGTAGGCGGCCGATGAAGCTGCTGCGCGATTCACCGAGGTCGCGCGCCCCCCGATCGACGATGCGCGCTATGTGCTCTTCAAGCTCGATGTAGACGCGACGCTGGGCGCCCTTGCGCGGACGCACGGCAGTTTGATTCACAGAGCTTCGACTTGTCATGGCCGTCTCCTTTTGCAGCGTGTGTCAGCAGTTCTCAGTGACGACGAGCTCGCCATTATTGCCCGGATCGAGCACCCATTGCGTAGACAAGCCCCGGTAGTCCTCTCCCGCAGGAGCGCTGCGATACCGGCGCTCCGCGAGCCCCACCACGCTGACGCGCTTTTTCGGAAGCAGTACGTACTCGCGGAGCATCGCGTCAGGGCGAGCCAACTCCTCCATGCATTGGGTGCGCAGAAAGTCGACGACCTCTGGTCGAGTCAAATCGTCGAACGAAACGTGCTCGGAAAGTGAGCCGAGGCCAAGTTGCTTCGCGCCACCACTTCGCACCAATACTTGCGTGTCGCCGGCGCTCAGCACGAAGTCGGCGCAGCGCTGGTCGATCTCAAATGGCTGTCCCGATTTCACCCAACGTTCCATCCCCGACGGGTCCCGCTCCAGCGCGAGTGTGCGCCCCGTGCCGTTCACAAGCACGACGCGGTACGCCAGGCATGGCTGCCGCGAAAGTGGAGCGGCAAGCAGTTCACCCGAGGGCTCTACCGCGCCATCGAGGCGGATGGTTTCGTTCGAGATCAAGTGCTCGGGCAACGTTGGACGGATACTGCCCACGAACCTGCGACGCAGCTGGGCTTGTTTGTCGCGAAAGTTGAGGCGGAAGGCCGCCGGGCCCTTCCGTAGGTAGTACCTGCGTGCGCCGATGTGGAGAGCGCAGAAAAGACTCGCGAGCGCGACAATCAACACGGCTTGGATCAAGGCGACCATCTGCGGCTCCTCTGTAGAGAGTTCGCATGGCTTATCGATGACCAAGCACGTGAGTTGCGTCGCGACACGCGCGCGCGCTTAGATCAGTCTTCTTCGAGCGCTTCGCGCAAGAGCTCGAGGGCTTTCGAATGCAGCCGGCTAGCCCAACTTTTCGAAACGCCTAGCCCCTTGGCGACATCATCGAAGGTGCGGCCGTCGAAATAAAAACCTTGCACCAGTGCGCGCTCCCGGTCGGGCAAAACGTCGAGAGCGCGTGTGACTCGAGCGCGCGTTTGCGCGTCCATCAAGCTGTCTTCGGGTGACTCAGGTGCGTCGTCTTCGCCTTGGCCGACGCTCGCCATGACGAACGCGGCGGTCAGCTGCGACAAGGTCTCGTCGAGGGCGGCCGCAGCGGCAGCGGCGTCTTTGCCTTGTTCGGGCGACGCTGCGCGCGTATCTCCGGCCATTTGCGTGATCTGGTCGATAGCTTCCGCGGCACGCACGCGTTGGTGGATGCGGCGCGGCAGATATGCCATTTGCCGAACGCCGTCGATTACGGCGCCGCGGATCCGGTAGTACGCAAACGTGTTGAACTGCACGCCGCGCGTTTCATCGAAGCGTGACGCGGCTTCAATAAGCCCCTGCGTGCCAAACGCGATCAAGTCGTCGAGGTCGCACGTCAGGTCCATTTGCGCGCGGACCTTCTGCGCAATTGTGCGGACGAGGCCCATGTACTGCTGAACGAATGCGTTATCGGCTTTCACGCTTTCGAAGAAGGTCGCCTGCTTGGGCGAAGAAGGTCAAGGCCAAGGCTCGGGAGGGCTTTGCACGGGCAAAACGAGAGAGTATAGACGGCCTCGTGTCTACGATTCCGAAGCCCCCGCGATCCACGTTGCTAAGCTCCGGCCGCGGCAAAGCAGGCCCGTTTGGCGCCTTGCTCGCAGGCGCGGCGAAGGATCCGGCGGTGGCCCGAGGACTCGCACTTGCCTATGGCTCGCTCGACGTCGAAGCGCGCGGCAAGATTGTACAAGCCGTTGTCGCGGACGCGCGCGCGGAAGGCATCAGCGCATCGGCGGCGCTCGCGTCCTTGCTCGCGGTAGAGGATGACGCCGATGTTGCTCGTGCGATTGCCAATGCCATCAGCGAAGAGGGAGGCGCAGGGCTTGCCTCGACAGCAGGGCCTCGGGCGCTTGTCGCTGGCGACGAAGAGCGCGGAGGCATTCTCTTGATTCGTCCTTTGCATGGAACGTTCGTCGAGGTGATGGGCCTGGCATGGAAGCGCGACGGTGGAGTGACGCACGCGATTTTCGATCCGCTGGTGCACGACGAAGCGGCGTCGGGCCATACGGCGCGCCTGCCCGACGGACTCAAGTTCGAAGAAGTTCCGATGAGCTACGCCATCGATTTGCTCGCGCCGGTGTTGTGGGCGCACAGACGCGCGAACGGCGCGCTGCCGCCCGGCGCGGAGCGTTTCGCCGATCTATTCTCGATTGCACAGCCCCTCGACTGATTAGCCAGCAACGCGATCGAGGACCCAGTAAACGGCGACACCGCCCATCGCGGCGACCACGAGCTGTTCGAATCGTGCCTGATGCTTGGTAAAAATTGTCACTCGCGTGAGCGCAATACTCAGCAGCGCAACGACGCACACAAAGGCGAGCTGCCCTAGCTCGACACCGACGTTGAACATCGCCAACGCGACTGGGATTTCGTCTGCGGGCAAGCCGATTTCAGTGAGAGCTCCGGCAAAGCCGAGGCCGTGGATCAGCCCGAAAACCGCTGCAAGAAGCGCATAATTCCGGCTAGACCTGCGCGCCTCCGCGAGGACGACGCGCGGGCTCTGCTGAGCAAGCTGCATCGCGAGAACGAGAATCGACAGGGCGATGAAGACTTCGACGGGAGCCGACGGAATGCGCACAATGCCCAGCGCCGCGAGCACGAGTGTAATGCTGTGGCCGACGGTAAACGCCGAGACAGCGAGAAGCACATGGCGCGGCGTGCGCATGAGCATCAGCAGACCCAGTACGAAGAGGAGATGGTCAAAACCCGTGACGATGTGCTCGATGCCTAAGACGAGGTAATCGCGCGCGACGTCGGCGGCGCTCGGCAGGCGCGCAAACGCGACGGAGGGCCGAGACTGCGAAAGCATTGCGTTCATCTGCCGACCGTTGCGCAACCAAACGCGAGCGAGCACCTCTATGCCGGTGTTGGCAAAGCCGTCGAGGCGAAGCGTGGGCCGCAACGTCGCCGTGGGCTCGCAAAGGAAGTCTTCGTCTCGAGTGAGGGTTCCATCGAAACGGTCCTCGATTGGCGCACCGACGCGCCGGCACGGTCCCGCAAGGTCCGCGCGAAGGGATTCGAGACCGTTGCGTGCGTCAGTGGCGTGTAGACGCACGTGCACGCGCCCGTCGAGACTCTCATGCGCATCGAGCGTGCCGAAGGACATTGGATGGGCCTGCGCCGCGCTGGCTGAGAGGAAGAGACAGAGGGCAGGGGTCCACGCAAATCGAGACTTCACGGGCGACCTCGATTTGCGGCGGCGCGCCGATCCACGTCATAGCTCGCGAGCACCGCGGCCTGCGCCTCCCAGATCAACTCCCGACGCCGCAATGCGTTCTGCTCGGTAATTTCCGATTCGAGAACGAATTGCATGCGCTCGGCAAGTGCATGTCGCGTTGCATTGGAATCGTTCAAAAGAGAAAGCTCCTTTGCCCGCTGCGCGAGTGCCGAATCGAGTACGAAACGATCCACACCCCGATCAAACTCGGTTTCGGTTGGATCTCTGCGAAGCTGGGCGCGCAGCTCCGCGCGAATCGCAGCGACGTCGTGCGCCGTGACAACAATTCGTGCACGCGGCGATGGCTGCGGATGCGCGAGCGAGCGCGTTCCGACAAAAATGCAAACTCCAATCGCGACGAAGCGCACCAGCGGCTTGGCAAGCCACGCGCGGTACCCTGCCGCCATCAGGCAGACGGCTCTTCGGTAGTCGGCGCGGCGGGTGGCGGGGGAATGGTGCGCACCGCAGGCACGAAGGCCACGCGACCGACGCGACGGCGGCGAACATCTTCGACGACGGCATCGTATCCGCCGAGGCGCACGCGATCACCGGGATGCGCGAGGCGGCCAAGCGAAGCGATCACAAAGCCGCCCACGGTCTCGCCGCCTTCGAGCGCGGGGATCTCGAGGCCTGGAATTTCGAGCTGATCGATCCCCATGGATCCGTCAACGACGACGACGCCGTCGTCGCGTCTATCGATGCGCGGACCTTCGACATCGAGTTCGTCTTGGATGTCGCCCACGATTTCTTCGACGAGATTTTCCAGTGTCACGATACCGCTCGTTCCACCGTATTCATCGACGACCACGGCGATCGGAATCTTGGTGCGCTGGAATTCCGTCAGCGTGTCGCCGACCGTGCGGGACTCGGGGACGTAGAGGATATCTCGCTTAAGAGCGCGCAATCCGCCCTTGGGCGGCTCCGTCGCCATCAGGACATCCTTTACATAGATGTAGCCGAGCACTTTGTCGGGGTCGCCGGTTTCACTTAGTGGATATCGACTAAAGCCGTGCCGACGAACATGCGCGAGCGCTTCCTCAAAGCTCATGTCGAGAGCGAGCGTGATCATGTCGACTCGCGGCACCATCACGCTGCGCAAGTTGCGATCCGTGCCGCGAAGAACGCGCTCTAAAAGCTCGCCCTTCTTGGCTTCGAGCTTGTCGGTCGAGTCCTTGAATGAAGCCTTCACGATGAGGCGAAGCTCTTCAAGCGAGAGCACGCCCTCGGCGTTGTCGGGCGCGGGCAGACGCAAGAGCGTCAACACCGCGCGCGAGATGCCGTTCAAGACGAAGAGACCGGGATAGAGGATGAAATAGATGATCTGAAGCGGGCGCGCTGTAGCGCGCGCGACCGGCTCCGGTAGGCGCATGGCGAACGACTTCGGCACAAGCTCGCCAATCACGATGTGCACGAGCGTGATGCCGGCGAATCCGACCGGAATCGCGATACCGTGCACCACGGCGTCGGACGCACCGAGCGCATGGATTGCCGGCTCGATCAGCGCGGCGACCGCGGGCTCTCCGACCCAACCCAGACACAGTGACGAGAGCGTGATGCCGAGCTGGGTCGTCGTAAGGTAAACGTCCAGCTGTTTCTGAATCGCAAGTGCGCGTACAGCAGGCTTATCGCCAGCCTTGGCCATCGCTTCGAGCGACGTCGAACGAACTTTTGCCATCGCGAACTCGGCGGCAACGAAGAACGAGTTCGCGGCGACACAAAGTACAGCGACCAATAACTTCAACATACACGTCTGCTCCCACTACATGGTGGAGGTCGGTCGCCACCAAGCACGGAACGGTTCGCGTTCATCTATTGTTTGTGCGGCGGGAGCGCGGAGCGGCCGATCGGCATGGCCGGCGGCGGAGTCGACGGCGACTTATTCTGTGTTTCGCTCTCGCCCTCAAACGCCGACAAGGCAGCGGACACGCGATCGAGGCCTGCCGCGAGAGCTGCTTCCTTGAGGAAGGTCTGCGCGACTTTGACAAGGCGCAGGCTCATCTGCTTGCCGAGGTCGATCTCACGTTCGACGAATGCTTCGAACGAGCCGTAGCCCTTCGCCTCGTAGAGGCGACGGGTCTGCACATCGCCGAGGATGGTCCCAATTTCGTAAAAGCTCTTGTTGAGCGAGCGCTTGAGAGCGCGAATCTGATTGGTCGATGAGGCGAGGGCGCCGATTTTGGCCTTCAACTCCTCGGCACGCTCAGGCGTACGCGCAGGTACACGCGATACGGGCGCGACTATCGTGCCGGGCTTAGTCGGCGACTTTGCAGCCGGTGCTTTGCCAATCGCAATCTTGGCCGCAGGAAGCTTGCCCGCAGAAGGCTTGCCCGCCGGAGGCTTGCCGGACGAGCTCTTGGCTGCCGACATCTTATTTGCCGGGATCTTGGCGAGAGTCTTCGCCGCGGACTTCGGGGCAGACTTCGACGGAGCCGCGTATTTGCCGGCTGACGTTGCTTTTTTCACGGGCACAGGTTTTGCCGCTTTCTTTGCGGCTTTGGCCGGTGCTACCGGTTTCGCCTTTTTCGCTGCGATTTTGACGGGTTTCGTCGTCTTCTTCTTGGTGGCCACGCCGCCCCCCGGAAAGGTATGAGCCCTTGAGCGGGACAGCGCATACCATCCATCACTCCGCGTGTAAACCCCCGTGGCGCCGGGGTTTAACGGGGCGCCAGATGGAGGTTTGCAGGGTCAAGAGCGGTCGGACGGGCGCGGGCCTCAGTCCTCGTCGATCATTCCGGGGTCAAAATGGTCCGCACCGAGTTCGTCTTCGTCGTAACGAGGCGTGTCGAGAAGAGCACCGTCGGGTCCGTCCCGTCGCACGACGAAGGTGTGACGACTCATGACCGCGTCATCGTGGCGCGCGACGACGGTGACGTAGTTCACGCCCGGGTGCAGTGGAACACGCGTCTGGAAGGTGGCCTCGGCGGGATTCTGCGCGCCTCGATTCGACTGATAGAAGACCTTGCGAATCCCGACGAAGATGTAGAGGTCGGTGATGCGCGCGCGATCGACAGCTCGGCCTCGCAAGGGGAGCGCTACGTCGTGGGTCGTGAGCGTATTGCCGTAGTCGACGGTGAGCGTGGGAGCAACGTGGCTAAAATCGTCGACAATCGATGTGGCCCCGGACCGTGCGTCCTGACCAGTTACGACATCGCCCTCGGCGACCCAGCCGGGCCGGCCATTGCCGAGGTCGATTCGCACAAATCCAGGCAGCCCGGCCTGCGTCGGCAGCGGCGCGCTTGGCGCAGTGTCGGTTGCCCTGCCAACGCGTGAGACGGCTGCGGCATTGGCAGCGGGTCGCTCGCGAACGACCGCGCCCGGGCGCAAACGCACTGTTCCGGTGCGTGGTGTTGGCGCGGAGCCCGCTGCTATGACCGGCACCAGAATCTTCTCGCTGATGCCTTCGCGTAAATCGACATCGACGACGGACACCTCAAGCTTTGCGAGCTCGCCTTCAAAGTCGGGAAGGATCTCGAACGTGAACGCGATGCTGCGCTCCTCCCCGGGAGCGAGAGCGGGGAATGTGAAGCGGCCGGCCCGCAACAGCACGCCCGCGCCGCTCAGATTGGCAAGATTCGCTTGCGTTTCAAATGCGCGACCCGTGCCGACGTTCTTGATGTGCAGGTACATCGTCGCGGATTCGCCGCGCGAAAGTTGTCCATCGCCATTGCCGCGAATGTTGTCCGCGACTTGAAGTTGATAGGCGAACTGCGGGCGCGGCAGCGCGTGAATCACGGTGCGCAGCTCAGCATTCGGCGGGGCATGGTCGTGGCCTTCCGCGAACTGGATTCGGACTCCATCGGCGCGGTCGGGAATGTCGCGGGGCAAGGTACAGGTGCGGGTCGATTCGTGTGTCTCGCAGATACCGAGCGTGGTCGACCACTCGCGCGATTGGCCCGGCATCAACTTACCAAAGACCAGCTCGCGACCATTGAAGAGGCGATAGTCGCTCTTCGTAGTTGCGCGCAGTTGATAGAGGGGCGCCGTGCCGCGGTTGGTCACACGAATGCGCAGCTCGAGATTTTCGCCAGCCGTGGCGACGTTGTTAGGGTGATTGGTCGAAACCACCGTCTCGACTTGGCTCGCGCCGGCATCTGCGCCGAGCGACCAGTCCACGCCCAAACGCGTAAGCTCCGCAACCGCGCGATCCATTTCGGTCGCGCGAGTCCGCGTAAGCACCGCGTCGGCATCGGCGAGCATTTCGCGGCGACCGGGACGATGCGCGTGCGTGAGGAGCTCGCGGGAGAATCGCGTAAGGAACTCGTCTTCGCGCGTGTTGTCCTCATCGTCCTCCGACTCCGCCTCGCGCAGACGTTGGCGCAAGTCCTTCGGGAGGTAGTAGCGCAGCGTGAGGGACGAATGCGTCTCATCGCGCGTGCCGGCGTGTTCGAGACTGGCGCGCAAATCGCTTTCGCGCAGATAAGCCTCGTCGGCCGTGAGATCCATGTCCTCGGAATCGACGGTCATCGGGTCAATGGTGATGTCCGGCATGATGCCGACGCCCTGAATGGAAACGCCGCCCGGCGTGAGGTACTGAGCGATGGTCAGCTTCAGCGCCGAGCCGTCCTCGAAGTCGTACAGCACCTGGACTGAGCCTTTGCCGAAACTCGTTTGGCCGACAATCAACGCGCGGTCGTGGTTCTTGAGAGCGCCCGCGACGATCTCGCTCGCCGATGCGCTGCCGCCGTTGAGCAGGACGATCATCGGGTAGTTGGGTTCGGTGCCGGGACCTTCGGCGTCCTTTTCATCGCGCTGAGCTGGGTCAGGCGAATCGGTGGTGACAATCGTGCCGCTCGTCAGGAATGCATCGGCGATGCGCACCGCTTGGTCGAGGAGGCCACCGGGATTGTCACGCAGGTCGAGAACCAAGCCGTTCATCGATTGGCGATGCAGCTGCTCAAGCGCCCGCTGCATGTCATCGAACGTGTTGCCTTGAAAGCTCTTCAACTTAATGTAGCCGATGCCACCCTCGAGCATGCGCGATTCGACGGACGCGATGTGAATGACTGCACGTGTAAGCTCGAAGCGACGCGGCTGCTGCCAACCGCGCGGACCGTCACGAACAATCCACAAGGTCACACGTGAGCCGGGCGCGCCGCGCAGTCGATTGACCGCCTCCTGAAGCGGCATATTGAGCGTCGACTCTTCGCCGATTTTTACGACGTGATCTTGGCGCAGAAGGCCGACTTGCTCGGCTGGAGTGCCCGGCATCGGCTTGATGACGGTCAGCTGCCCCTCGCGAATACCAATCAAAATACCAAGGCCACCGAACTCGCCGCGCGTGTTCATGCGCATGTCCGTGTAGACGTCGGGCGTCAGCAACGAGGTGTGTGGGTCGAGCGTGTGCAACATGCCGTTGATCGCCGCGTACTCGATGTCGCGAAGGTCGATGTCCTCGTTCTGCAGGTTCTCTTGCAGGAAGGCGAAGATCTCGCGAAAGCGTGGCGTGAGGACCCAAGGCGCATTCACATCGTCGACGCGAAACTGACGACGCTGATTGTTCACTTGAACGGTGAGACTGTTCGCGCCTTCTTCGTAGTCGACGATGATCGGAGCGACCGAGCGCTGAATCGCGTTCAGCCCCGAGAGCAGCATCTTGCGCGGCTGGATACGCGTCGGATCGACGTAGTGATCGACGACTTCGATGACCACGTTGTGCAGCACTGCCAAGCGCGTGAGATCGTAGTTCTCGCGGTGGTGCGAGGCTTGGGCGCGGGGCGAAGCATCGATATCGAAGTCGAGAGCATTGCGGCCTGGCCAAACGAACGTGAGAAAGAACGCTCCGAGCAAAGCAGCCGCTGCCAGTAGCGGCTTCCACAAACGTTTCAGGGAATTCATGACGTGGTGTGTCCTTGGAGCCAGAAAGTGCGGGGAGTATAGGGTCCCGCGCCACTAACTGCTAGGACAACGGAGGCGACGCTTTTATTTGCGACGCAGCGAAACGAGGCCAGGTTCCGGTGCTTCGGGCTGAATCGTCACGTGCTCGATGTGGTGCTGGTCGGTGACGCGCTTGCCAACGCGGCTTGCGACGTCCGTGCCGTGCGAGCCCTCTGAAATTACAACATGGGCCGTTAGGATGGGCTGCCCAGGCGTGACGGCCCAGACATGCAAATCGTGCACGCTTTTCACTCCGGGCGTTTCGGTCATCGTGCGCTCCACAGCCGAGAGGTCCAGGCCCTCGGGAGTGCCCTCCATCAAGACATGCGTCGCCTCTTTGACGAGACTCCACGCTCCGTAGAAGAGGAGAGCCGTGATCACGAGTGATGCAATCGGGTCAGCGAGCGAAATGCCCCAACCCCAAACGACTACACCGGCGACGATGGCAGCGACCGAGCCCAGCGCGTCGCCAAGCACGTGATAGAGCGCACTTCGCACGTTGATGTTGTCGCGCGCGCCGCGGGAAAGCAGGTAGGCGGCGACGAGATTGACGAGCAAACCAAGGACGCCCATCCAAAGAACATCCTTGCCGATCACGTTCGGCGGGTGCTCGAGGCGCTCGATGCTCTCGCGCACAATCCACACTGCGGCGATCCCGAGCGTCGCCGCGTTGCCAAGAGCCGCGATGACTTCCGCGCGACGGTAGCCGTACGTCTTCTGCCGCGAACGGGGACGCATCGCAATCGTCGCGACGACCACGGACACTAAGAGCGTCCCGCTATCGCTGAGCATGTGCCAAGCGTCGGCGACCAGCGCCAAGCTGTGCGCCATGAAGCCGACGATCACTTCGACCACCATGAATGCAAACGTGAGAACGAGCGCGGCGATGAGAGGCGCGCGTGTATGACCGCTCGCCCCGTGTGAATGCGAATGGCCCGCGTGCGAATGTCCAGCATGGGAATGTGAATGCGCGTGACCCATGCGTTACTTCCGCTGCCTTGCAAACTCGGCCATGACCATCTTCAGGCCAAGCGCAAGCGTGCGGGTCGGCGGCTCGCCACGCAGCTCTGCCGCGGCTTCGCCGGGCAATGGGAACCAACGCAGGTCTTCGAATTCCGTGGAGCTTTGTGCGTCGCCGGCCTCGGGCTTCGCGACCGGCTTGCTTGCCTCTTCAAAGATTTGGCGCGCCGACGTGAGATAGGTGTGCAGCGCAGACTCCGGTTGGCGGACATGCTGCGAGCGGTACTCAAGGCGTCCTGCAGCGAACGAAATATCGGCGAGATGGAGGGGTTGAACTAGGCTCGCTTGCGCGTGCTTCCACGTGCCGGCATTCAAATCGAAGCGATAGTGAGGAAGCAGCTTCCAGCCTTCGTCGGCGACGAGCTTCACGGCTTCGACGATGAAGTCGAACATCGTATCCGAGATGAAGTAGTTGAAGTTCACGCGAACCCAGCCCGGCTTGATGCCTTCGCAGCCGTTCACGATCTCGCGCTCGAACTCCTTGGAGGTTGCGACATCGATACCGAGCAGGCGGTGACCATAGGGGCCCGCACACGAACAACCACCGCGGGCCTGGATGCCAAAAAGATCATTGAGGAGCGCCACGACGAAGTTGTGATGCAGATAGGCATCACCGTGCCTCACCACAAACGACACGATCGAGAGGCGCCGCGCGGAGGGGTTGCCGAGGATGCGAAGATTGGGATGCTTCGACCATTGGGCAATCGCGCGATCGATGAAGCTGCGTTCTAACTCTTCGATCGTGTCTTCGCCGACTGCATGTTTGACGCGAAAGACCAGTCCCGCGCGAATCGATTCGAGAATGGCCGGCGTGCCGCCTTCTTCGCGATGGACCGGATCATCGAGATAACGGTGGTTCTCGGGGTTGACGTAACGGACGGTTCCGCCACCCGGTTCAGAGGGGACAGTGTTGGTGAATAGTGCGCGCTTTGCGACCAAGACGCCCGGGGTACCTGGTCCGCCGATGAACTTATGCGGCGACAAAAAGAGTGCATCCATCGCACACTCGGGCGCGTCGGCAGGACTCATCTCCATGCGTACGTAGGGGCCGGCTGCCGCGTAGTCCCAAAACGCCAATGCGCCGTGTTCGTGCAAGAGCTTCGTCACCGCGCGCACGTCCGACACAATGCCGGTTACGTTTGACGCAGCCGAAAATGAACCAATCTTCAGTGGGCGTGCGCTGAAGTGCATCAGCACCGCCTTCAAGTGCTGCAGATCGATGCGTCCGTCGGCGTCCTCAGCGATCGTGACCACTTCGGCGATCGACTCGCGCCATGGCAATTCATTCGAGTGATGCTCGTAGGGCCCGATGAAAACGACCGGGCGCTCTTCTTGCGGGATTTGCTTCGAGAGCTCGTAGCGTGCATCGAGATTCGCGGGGATGCGAAGGTTCAGAATGTCGACGAGCTTATTGATTGCGCCCGTTGCGCCGGAACCCGCGAAGAGAACCAAGTCCTCTGGGCCGCCACCTACTGACGCGTGGACGATGGCTCGCGCCTCCTCGCGCAGGCGCGTTGTAACGAGGCCGGTGCCGCTCATCTCGCTGTGCGTGTTGGCGTAGAGCGGCATGACCTCGTCGACCATAAAATCTTCGATCATGTCCAGACAGCGGCCGCTCGCGGTGTAGTCCGCGTAGGTCACGCGGCGCTGCCCGTACGGCCCTTCGATTGCGCAGTCCTCGCCGATGATGCCCGCGCGAATCGTATCGATGAGGCGTTGCTTGGCGTGGTGCATGACCGACTTAGGGTACCAAGAGCTCGAGGCGAGGGCGAGCGTGCAACGAATAGCGCAACGCGTGCTCCGTAGTCCCGTCGATGCGAAGCGAGATGTCCAGCACGCGCACTCCGGCGCTCTGGGCATCGCGCACCGCTCCGGTGACGTCGACGCGCAGCGGGCGTGCGACACCGGCCGGAACAGAGCGTTCGCCAATGCGGTCGCGGATCGTTTCGACCTGTGGATGCGCGCTATCGAATGGGCGCACACGCGCAACGACTACGTGCACAAGCTCATCGCTGCCATTCCATTCCGAATGAGGCGTGAGGACCAGCTCGGCGGATGAAACAGGGCTATCCGGGAGGTCCGCGAACGCGAGCAAAACGGCACTTCCGCGTTCGCCGCCTAGGCTCAGTGTATCGTCGTCGTGCTCGCCTGCGGTCGTAACCATTTCGCGCGCATGCAGCGTAACTCCCCGGGCAAAACGGGTTGAAAGGTCGACAGCCATCGGGCGGCAGGTGCCGTCGATTTCGCACACGGTTCCCAGTGCGCATGCCGCGGTCTCAGCGCATTGGGAACGCGATCCGCACGCGGCCAGCGCCAAAGCCAACGCGAGCGCCGATGCCTCCTTCGCAGACCTTGCCAAGCCCATTCGCGGAGGGTAACAGACAAGGACGCATTGCCTCCAAAGCGTCACATTCACGGTTCACTTTATCTGACAGGCTTCCCCCATGACTTTGAAGACCCTCGCACTGTTCGGCCTCCTCCTTGCGCTCGTCGGTTGTGAAGACACGGGCGCGCTCACAGGGACCGATGCCGGTCTCAACGCCGATGCGGGTCCTGCGGGTAACCGGCAGATTTCCTACACACCGGAAGGCTGTGCCTACGCGGTTACGTCTCCCATGGTCGCCGGCACGGCGATGCACGCGGACGAAGCCGGCGCGTCACCAGCCCCCGATCACATCCACGTCAGCTGGGCGGGCCCCTCCAACAGCACGTTCGCCGTCAACTGGCGCACCGGCTACGACACCATGTTGTCGCAGGTCCTGTACGGGACAGATGAGGCGGCTGTCGCCTCAGCGGACGGACCGGGTACAGGCGTCACCGTTCAAAGTGGCCACTCGATGGTGTACGGAACGGCACTCACCTTCCGCTTGCATGAGGCCCATGTCTGCGGCCTTGCCGACGGCACGCGCTATTTCTACAAAGTCGGCGGCGCCGGGCACTGGAGTGAGGTTTTCGACGTCGCCACTGCGCCTGCGCTGGCTTCGATTGAGTCGTTTACGTTTGCCGTCTCCGGCGATTCGCGCAACGAGCCATCGATTTGGGCCGAAACTCAGAAAGCCATCAACGACCACGCAGTCGACTTCCAAGTCTTCAGCGGCGACGCCGTAATCCTCGGTGCGCTTCAGCCGGAGTGGGACTCTTTCTTCGAAGCTGCGTCTGGCGACGTAAGCGTGCAGGACGTCATCGCGCGCACACCGTTCATGCTCGCCAACGGCAACCACGACGGCTTGGCGACGAACTACTTGGCTCAGTTTGCGCTGCCGCAGGAAGTCACGCCCGGGGAGCGAGGCGAGGGCGAAGAATGGTACTCGTTCGACTACGCGAACGCGCATTTCGTTGTGCTCAACGACACGTCGACGAGCTCGCTCATCGAAGGCGCTGAATCGACCTGGCTGCGCGACGATTTGATGGCCGTTGACCGAACCACGACGCCGTGGATCTTTGTGATCCATCACGTCCCTCCCTACACATGCGCCACGGCCCACTCATCGGATCTTACGTTGCGTGCGGCGTGGCAACCGATCTACGACGAAGCGCGGGTTGACTTCGTCTTCAACGGTCACAACCACAACTACGAACGCAGCCGGCCAATCCGCGGATTTTCCACCGGCGGCACGGAGGGCCAAGTGCAGGCGACCGGAGCCAACGGCATCCCCGTCAACAATAGCGGCACTGTGTACGTGGTCGCAGCTGGCGCGGGCGCTCCGCTGTACGGCGTGGACCCGTCGACGACCTCGTACACGCACATCGCCGAGTCGGTGCGTAACTACGTCATCGTCACGATCGAAAACCGGACCATGCACTACACCGCGTATCGGCTGGACGGCACCGTACTCGACCAGTTCGACTACACGAAATAGCGCGTGCGCCTTCGTGCTGCCGTGACCGTCCTCGTTTGCTTCGCGTGCGCGTTTTGGGCAGCGAGTGCTCGGGCCGACGACGTGGCACAGCAAACGCTCATCGCGCGCGCCGAAGCGTTCGAGCGCGAAAGCGACCCGCGGCAAGCCATCGTCGCGTGGAGCGAAGCACTTGCCGCGTCGCCATCGTCGCGCTTGGCAAGACGGTGCGAGACACGTATCGCCTACCTCGAAGCGCGGCGCGAGAACGACTTCGTGCCGCTCGCGAGGCTGATGCGCATGCGTCAGGGAGGAAGGGCGTCGCAGACGCGTCCGAGTATCGAGCGATTTGAAGCGACACTCGATGCTTTGCCAGCAGGCATCGTGCGCAAGGAGTCGCGTATGCTCGTCGCCGAGGCGTGGATGTCTAGCATTCGGGACCCGAGGCGCGCCATCCGCGCCTACCGCGCGCTCTTGCTTCTCGACGCGCTAGAAGGCAATGAGCGGCGCGCGATACTAAGCGGCCTTGCAAGCGCCTACTCTGCGCTGGGCGACAGCGACGCGGCGGTGCGTGCGCTTAACCAAGCGGGACTCGGCGATACTCCAGTAGGCGCGACAATCCGTCTTGAGGGAGAGCGCCGCGTCGGCCGCGTTGCGGCCTACGGTGCACTTGTGGTTTTCATTTTGCTCGCGGCGGCCGCCATCTGGCGTGCGCGTATAGATCTAGGCGCTGTGCGTAAAACCCTCGCGGGCCCGCGCATCGCAGCGGCAGTCTTCGTGACCGTGATCCCTTTGGTGCTTGCGCGCGCGTATGATGCCTCCGCAACAGACACGTTCACGCTCCTCGGCGCGTGCGTAATGTGTATCCTCTTTGTCGCAAGTCTCGCTGGGGAAGCCTTCGATGCTCGGAAGCCGGCAAAAGCATTTGCTGTGGCGACGGCATGCAGCGCGGCGTTCGCTGTACTCGCGACTGGCTATCTACTACTAGACCGCGCCGGCGGCCTCATCGCCATCGGACTCTGATCACGCTCTTGTGAGAATGAACTACGGGGTGCAGTCGGGCAGCGCCGTAGCGACATCCACCGCGAGGCACATCGCTGTTCGCGCGCGGGCGTACGCGTCGAGCACTTCCCACGCCTCCATGCCGAAGACGGGCGCATCGCTAAACTCAACGCCGATAGGCAGGAACTCATCGGGGTGAAACGCCGCACGCTTCTGCACCGCAAGTGAGTAAGTCGCAGCCAAGTCGATCGTCGCGGGAAAGAGCCCCGCCCAGGGGCCCTCTGGGGAGCCGTCGCGTAGCGCTGTCAGAGCCGCGCCGTTCAGATGAACCGTGTAGAACGAATTGAACCCGGGTGTGCCCGGGCGCTCGCGCTCGACTTTGAACGTATTGGCCATGTCTTGCTGCGTGAGCGGGCCGCTTTCCCACGACTGCCAAACTGTGCGCGTCTCGACGATGGCGGCATCGGTCGCGAACTCGTCCAGGGCAGCCTGCGCGGTGATTCGCGCAATCTCGAGCGTCGAGCGCGGCGCTTGCACGTGCCCGACGATGTCGAGCGCGCCCGGCGCGTAGCTTTGCATGACGTGATCGGCGACCGCCTGCATCGTTTCGCTCACGGGCGCTGTCGCGACCGATTGAGCGCGAAAATCACGATCGAGGATCTCATGCGTCGCGAGATCTACGTCGACGTCGAGGCGCACGACCCACTGCGCGAACGCGCCGGACTGGACAATCAGTGTCTCGCCCGCCACTACAGGACTTCCCGTGAGGGTGTGCGAGTGGCCGCTCAAAATAATGTCGATGCCCGGAACCTGCATAGCAATCGTCGCGTCATCACCCAAGCCAACGTGGTTGAGCAGAACGAAGAGGTCCACCTCCGAGCGGTGCGCGTCGACCAGAGCCTGAGCTTGCGCGACGTAGTCGTAGTCTCCGGCGAGCTCCGGGTAGAAGTTTTCGGGGATTTCCACATCTCTCTCGTCCCAGGGCATAGAAACCAAGCCCCCAAAGCCGACCCGTAAACATCCGATCTGCTTGACGACGAACGGAACCGCTTCGAAGAGCTCGGGGCTTTCACCCGTGTACGACACGTTGCTGAGCAAAACGTCCGAGTGCTCGTCATGGGTGAACGCCAATAGCTCTTCGAGGCTCCACGCGAAATCGTGATTGCCAATCACGCGCAGGTCGAACTCCATCCCTTGAACCATTTCGATCGTCGACAAGCCGCCCGACAGAAGCTCCGCAACGGATCCCTTCTCATGGTCGTCGCCGCCATTCGTGAATACAGTGTAGGGGCTTTGGCGACGAACCAGCTCGTAAAATCCGCGCACGCGTGACCAGGGGCTCACGCCGTTTACGGGGGTGTAGGTGGCGTGCAAATCGTTCGCATGCACGAATGTGATCCGCTGCGTCGCCGCGGTCTCGTCACACTCAGGCCACCCTGTCCACTGCGGAAGCTCAGCGTCGGCGCCGGCGTCTAGCGGTTGCGAACCTTCAGGAGTATCGGAGCAAGCGGCGAGCGTAAGAAGCGTGAGTGCGAGAAATCGGCGCATGCAGACCGATACGGCGCCCCTTTGGCGCGGTCAACGAGCAACTGCCGACGTCACAGCCACGTCACGAATCCGACATCCAACCGAAACTCGGAGAATCTGCGCGCATTCGCCGGCGCCTCGCTCTGACGGTGACAGCTATGGCACAATGCCCACGTTCAACCGCTGAAGGAGCGTCACACCATGAGAGTTCTGTCATTTGGGCTTTGCGCTGCATGGATGCTGAGTGGATGCAGTGGTCACGCTGACGAGACCACGAGCCCGCCTACCGCAGCCCCAGTTGAGCAGGCCCCCGCGCCCGCGGCTGCGCCAGTGGTTGCTGCGCCCGCAGGGCCGGTGGTGACCGATACCGGATTCGAGCTGCGCGCGACCCCTGAGGCCGGCTACCGCGCCGGGCAAGCAGGGACGTTTGCGATCGCACTGACGCCGAGTGGGAACTATCACGTGAATCAGGAGTATCCGATCCGCGTCACCTTGCGCGCACCGAGCGGCGTCACTCTGCAGAAGGCTGAGCTCGTTCGAGCCGACGCCGCAGAATTCGGCGAGCGCTTGGCGCGCTTTAGCGTTCCGTTCACGGCCACCGCGGCAGGCACGCCGCGCGTCGAAGCGGAAGTGGATTTCGCAGTCTGCACGCCGGAGAACTGCATGCCAGATCGCCGCACAGTGGCGGTGACTCTCGCGGTGCAGTGATGGCGAAGAACGGGCTACACGATCAGCTCGCAAAGATTGGCGCCGATGTAAAAGAACGCTTCGATGCGGAGAAGCGCGTCCTGTCGTTCGCCGAGTATCTCGAGTTACTCGCGAAGTTTCCCGCGCGACACACCCGCGACGCGTCACGCTATGTAAGAGATGCGTTTGACCACTTCGGGTCGTACGAAGTCGACAAGCCCTACGGACGCTTCCGCCGTTTTCGTATCTTCGATCTGCTTTCCGCAGGCGGGCTTGAAGACGGAGTCCAGAGCCCGCACAAACGCGAGTACCTGGTCGGACACGAAGCGATTCAAGAGGCGGTCTACCGGATCCTCTCGAACTTTGCGCGGGAAGGGCGTAGCAATCGCCTCACGCTTTTGCACGGCCCCAACGGCAGCGCCAAGAGCACGTTCGCGGCGTGCGTGATTCGCGGGCTCGAACAGTATTCGATGACGGACGAGGGCGCGCAGTACAGCTTCTCCTGGGTGTTCCCGCGAGGGCGCGACAACAAATCGATTGGCTTTCAGGAAGCGGCGCTCGCGTCGGGGTTCGGCGACTCCTTTGCGCATCTGCCCGAATCACAGATCGACGCGAAGATGCATAGCGAGTTGCGGGAGCACCCGCTTCAGATTCTGCCCATTGATGTCCGTCGAACACTGATCAAAAACGTCTATGCAGAAGCTGACGTGGGCACGAAGGAAGCCGCGCCGGATTGGATTTGGAGCGGGCAGCTCGGACGAAAGAACCAACAAGTCTTCGACGCATTACTTACGGCATATCGTGGCGATTTGAACAAGGTGCTCGCGCACGTACAAGTCGAGCGTTACTACATTTCGCAGCGCTACCGTAGCGGAGCAGTCACCATCGGTCCCCAGATGGCCGTCGACGCCAGCGAACGACAGATTACCGCCGATCGATCGCTGGGCGCGCTGCCGGCATCGCTAAGTGCACTCACCTTGTTTGAGCCGATGGGCGAACTCGTGGATGCATCGGGCGGCGTCATCGAATACAGCGACCTTCTGAAGCGCCCACTTGATGCGTGGAAGTATCTCTTGCTCGCCATCGAAACTGGCGAAGTTGCTCTTCAGATGTCGAACATCTCTCTGAATAGCGTGATGATTGCGAGCTCGAACGAGCTGCATCTGCACGCGTTCAAAGAACATCCCGAGTACAACTCGTTTCGCGGTCGCTTGCAGCTGGTGCGTGTGCCGTACCTTCTCGATTACCGGCGTGAGCAGGAGATTTACGACGCGCAAATCGTCCCGCAGGTACGCAAGCACGTCGCGCCGCACGCCACGTTTACGGCCGCGCTGTGGGCAGTGCTCACGCGCTTGCGTATGCCGGACGCTGAACGCATCCGCGGCAAGAAGCTCGGCAAGATTGCGACGGAGCTTACGCCGCTCGAGAAGGCCGAGCTTTACACGGACGGTACCGTGCCCATTCGTCTTTC
The DNA here is from genome assembly GCA_016712745.1 of Sandaracinaceae bacterium. Lineage (GTDB taxonomy): Bacteria > Myxococcota_A > Polyangia > Polyangiales > JADJQN01 > JADJQN01. Next base: position 449,919 of record JADJQN010000001.1, on the reverse strand, counting down.
GACCGAGGAGAGCATGGAGCTGCGCCAGGGCACGCCGTCGCTCTATCACGAGCAGGATGCGTCGGCCGTCTACGAAGGCCTGACAAGCGCGTCGCCTCGCGAGATCCGCAACCTCTTACTCGATGCGTCGCAACATCCGGCCTATCAGTGCATGTCACCGCTCGCCGTACTCGCGGGCATCGAGCAATTCGCGGATCGCAATGACTACGATTTCCTGAAGCAGGCGCCGGAGCGCGGCTATCACGAGCACCGCGTCTTTGTTACGCAGGTGCGCAATCGGTGGCTCGACCGCGTCGACGACGAAGTGCGTACGGCGACCGGGATCATCGAAGAGACGCAGTACATGGAACTCTTTGATCGCTATGTCACCCACGTCTCGTACTGGGTAAAAAACGAGCGGGTGTACAACCGGGTTACCGGAAAATTCGAAGACCCGGATCTGGAGTTGATGGCGACGGTCGAAAAAATTCTCGACAGCGAAGACAACGCCACAACATTCCGTCGCGACTTGATCAGCTCAGTTGCCGGCCAGGCCATCGACCATCCAGGTGACAAAGTCGATTACGCGCAGCTCTTTCCGCGCTATCTGCAGCGCGTGAAAGAGAGCTACTTCGCCGAGCGCCGCGGGCAAGTCTCGTCCATTGCCGAGGATGTCCTCTTGCTGCTGCGTGGTGACAAAACGTTGGACGGCGACCGACTGCTCGCAGCCACAAAGTCGATTGCGATGTTGAAAACGCGGTTTGGCTATTGCGAGCATTGCGCGAGCGATGCGATTTCTGAGCTCTTGAAGAGCCGTTACTCGAGCTGACGATGAGTGTTCGACTTCATGTCAATGTTGACCACGTCGCGACCCTGCGTCAGGCCCGGGGCACCACGTACCCCGACCCTGTGCAGGCGGCGGCTCTCTGCGAAGACGCGGGAGTGCACGGCATCACCGTGCATCTGCGTGAAGACCGGAGGCACATTCAGGATCACGACGTAGAGCGCCTGCGCAAAGTTGCACGGGTCGTTGTGAATTTGGAGATGGCCGCTACCGAGGAGATGCTGAGTATCGCAATGGCGATCAAGCCAACCTTGGTCACTCTCGTGCCGGAGAATCGCGCCGAACGAACGACGGAAGGCGGGCTCGATGTATCAGGATCTCTAGCGCGGGTTCAGAGTCTATGTCGTCGACTCGCGACCGCGGGCGTCGGCGTGAGCCTCTTTATCGACCCCGCCGAGGAGCAGATCCGCGCGTCCAAGGAAGCGGGCGCCTCGATCATTGAGCTGCACACGGGCGACTATGCGAATGCGACGACCGTCGACGCACGCTTGTCAGAGCTCGCTCGCTTAGCTCATGGCGCAGCGTTCGGCGCATCGTTGGGCTTGCGTGTCGCCGCCGGCCACGGGCTCACGCGATCCAATGTCGGCGCGTTGCTCGCAGCAGCGCCGCAGATTGAGGAGCTGAACGTTGGCCACGCCATCGTGGCTGACGCCGTCATGATGGGCATGAAAGAAGCCGTTCGCGCCTTCTTCGACGCGATGAAAGCGCGGAGTACAGGGTGATTCCGCTTCTTACACGGCAGCAAGCGCGCGCCATGGACGCCGACGCGACGACGCGTCTCGGCATCGCGAGCAGCGAGCTGATGGAGAACGCCGGCGCGGGCGCCGCGCGCATTGCGATGGACGCGTTCGCCAAGCAGTTGCAACGCGTTTGGGTTTTTGGCGGCATAGGACAGAACGGCGGCGACGCGTGGGTATTCGCACGAGCGCTTATGAAGCGTGGCGTAAACCCAACCGTAGTTTTGGTCGGGGCGCGCGAAAAGATCAGCGGCGATGCGAAACCGAATTTTGAGCAGCTGGCTGGCCTGGGACTTTCGGTCATCGACGTGCGCGTGGAGGCAGACCTCCCGCGCGTGCGCGAAGGGCTAAGCGCGGCCACGCTCATCGTCGATGGCCTCTTCGGGACCGGCCTTGACCGCGAGATTTCCGGAGCGCCGCGCGCGGTCATTGAACTCATTAACCAGCAGCGCGCTCCTGTCGTCGCGCTTGATCTCCCGAGCGGCGTGGACGCAGACGATGGCGCGATACTCGGCGCGGCCGTCAACGCAACTCTCACCGTCACGTTCGGAGCTCACAAGCGAGGCCTTCATCAAGCACCAGGCCGCCCGTGCTGCGGCGAGATTGTCTGCGTTCCGATCGGCACCGAAGTTCCGCCGCAGATCAAGAACGCCCTCATCGACGCAGCGACAATTGCGCGCATTGTACCGCCGCGTGCGATGAACGCGCACAAGGGCAGCGCCGGCCGCGTGCTTGTCATTGCGGGATCCGAGGGTCACACCGGTGCAGCTTTGCTCTCAGGGAGCGGCGCTCTGCGCGCTGGCGCGGGCCTTGTCACGATTGCCCCGTGTCATAGCGCGTTCGCGGTGGTCGAGGCAAAAGTTATTGAAATGATGACAGCGCGCATCTCCGCTGAGCCCGAACGTGCCATCGACGAGCTCACAGCCCTTGCCGAGAGGGCAGATGCGGTTGTGCTCGGTCCGGGCTTCGGCTTGAGCGAGGACGCGCGACGCGTCGCCCGTGCGCTCGCCGTCTCGCTGAGGCCGCCGACTGTGATAGACGCCGATGCGCTTACCGCATGCAGCGACGACATCGCGATGCTGCAACGGTGTGCCGGGCCCAGGGTGCTGACGCCTCATCCGGGTGAGGCGTCGCGTCTTCTCGGTATTGAAACAGCGAACGTGCAGCGCGACAGGTTCGCGAGCGCAGCGATGCTCGCGAAGCGGAGCGGGCATATCAGCATCTTGAAGGGAGCGTGCACCATCGTCGCGGCGCCCGATGGCGCACTTCGCGTCTGCGATCGCGGCACACCCGCCCTCGCTGTTGGCGGCACCGGCGACGTGCTCGCTGGTACGGTAGCTGCGCTGCTTTGTACTGCACCTGCGTTCGATGCCGCGAGCGCCGGCGTGTGGCTCCACGCAGTGGCGGGCGAGCTCGCCGCGAACGCCGATCGCGGCCTGCTCGCGCGCGAAGTCGCGGACGCGTTGCCGCGCGCGCTGACGTACGCACGCAAGTCGGCGGGCCCAGGCTAGGGGAGCCCGGGTTTCATGGCATGCCGGCTAGCCACCTCCATGGGGCTTGGCTTTTCCGGTGGCCGCAGCTAGCGGTTGGCACGAGAAATGGCGGTCGGCACTTGCTGCTTTCCGCGTGGGAGCCCGCGGCTTTCGCAAGTGCGGCAAGCTACACACGCACGCGCTGACACGTTGACGCGCCTCTGGGGGTCGGCAACGCCAAGCTGACAAAATCCCGGCGCTTGCGGCGCGTCGGCGAACGCGATCCACCGCGAAACGCGACGTGCTTGCCGGCAAAGCGGCGGAAGCCGGACGGGGACGAGGCGCTGGCACCGCCCTTGCAGAAGTCCCCTGCATGCGGAGGGACGCAATGATCGAAACAGATTTCGAACGGGCAAGTAGCTGGAGCGAGTTCGAGCGGACGATGATGAAGCACGCGGGTGAGCTCTTGGGCACCGCGATTCGTTTGACGGGTTCGCGCGCGGAAGGGGAAGACCTCGTACAGGATTCGGTGCTGCGGGCATGGCAGTTCCGAGCTCAGTTCGAACGCGGGTCCAACGCACGTGCGTGGATGCATCGCATTCTCATGAACACCTTCATCAACGGCTATCGCCGCAAGCGCCGCGAACGCGACATTCTTACGCTGGCGGGGGTCGAAGTCGACGATGAGCTTTCGCCCAACGAGAACATCTCGCTCGGCGACGAAGTTGAGAGCGCGCTCGCGACCTTGCCCGACGAGTTTCGCACCGTGCTCATGCGCGTAGATTTGAATGAGCAGTCGTATCGCGAAGTCGCAGATGCGCTGGGCTGTCCGATCGGCACAGTGATGTCGCGCCTTCATCGCGCTCGCCGCGTTTTGAAAACCAAACTTCGCGCGTACGCAAAGTCTGAAGGCTACGTGCACAACATCACTGCCGAGGCGGCGTAAGCGGCGCCAAGTCCGACTTCCTTCGTCAAGTACACCCGCAAAATCAGCGACTTGTCGTTTGGGCGTGTTCGCTTTAGATCACACAGCCCATGCCCAAGACTTATGCGGACCTGCTTTCAGACATCAAAGGCCAGATTCGAACCGTCACGCTCGACGAAGTGAAGCGACGGCTCGACGCGAAAGAGAGCTACGTCCTCGTCGATGTGCGCGAGAAGGATGAAGTGCGCGCCGGTTTCATCCCGGGCGCGATTTCGATTCCGCGCGGCTTTCTCGAGATGCAGGTCGAACAGAAAGTCCCGGACAAGAACGCGAACGTGATCTTGTACTGCGCGGGAGGTACACGCTCGGCGTTTGCCGCCAAGGCCTTGCAAGACCTCGGCTACGCCAATGTCGAATCGGCAAACCCTGGCTTCGTTCGCTGGAAAGACATCGGCTACCCGGTCGAGACGCCAGCTCAGATGACGCCCGCGCAGGTAGATCGTTACGCGCGCCACATCATGCTTCCCGAAGTCGGGGAGAAGGGCCAAGAGAAGCTCCTCAAATCGCGCGTCCTGCTTCTGGGCGCGGGCGGGCTTGGATCACCGGCCGCGTTGTACCTGGCCGCAGCAGGCGTAGGCACGCTCGGGATCATCGACGGCGATACGGTTGATGCATCGAATCTTCAGCGTCAGGTTTTGCATGGCACTGACCGAATCGGCATGGCGAAAGTCGCGAGCGCCAAGAAGACAATCGAGAACATCAACCCCGACGTAAAAGTAATTCCGTTCGAGGAACGACTCACGCGCGACAATGTTGACCGTGTATTTGATCAAGGCTGGGACGTGATTGTCGATGGCCTCGACAATTTCGCGACGCGCTACCTTGTGAACGACGCGTCGGTCTGGAAGAAGATTCCCGTCGTGCATGGCAGCATCTTTCGCTTCGATGGTCAGGTGACCACGTTCTGGGCGGACAAAGGGCCATGCTATCGTTGCCTCTATCCTGAACCGCCGCCTGCGCATCTTGCGCCCTCGTGCTCAGAGGCGGGTGTGCTTGGCGTCTTGCCAGGCATCGTCGGAGTAATTCAAGCGACGGAAGCCGTGAAGATTGTCTTGGGCATTGGCGAGCCGCTAGTGGGGCGCTTGCTCACGTACGATTCGCTGAAGATGAAGTTTGGCGTGCTCAAGCTTCGACGCGACCCAACGTGTCCAGTCTGCGGCGATCACCCGACCATCAAGGAATACGTCGACTACGACGAGTTCTGCTCCGGCAACGCGGGCGGCTGAGGGGCTCGAGGGCGCTTTCGGAGTCTGCAAAGCTTTGCTGTATGCTGGCGTGCATGAAGCGATACGGCATTGGGGGCGTGTTGGTTGCTACGGCCATGGTGATTTGCGCGTGCGGGGGCCGGCATTCGGCGAACGCGCGAAAGCAGATTCGTGAGCTGCACTTACCGGAGGTCGTTCGCATCTTGAACGACGACATCCATCGGCACGAAGTGGGGCTGCGCAAAGTAGCGGAGCGCGTCGTGCCGGGCTTTGCCGTGGCCGACCCGACCTTGCGCGAGCAGCAGATGCGTTCGGCGCTGCATCACTTGCATATCCCGCCGCGCGGCGTTCAAGAGATTATGTCGTCGCCACTTACGTTTATTGCGGCCGTTGATCCGAGCGGCGTCGTGATCGCGCGCGACGCTGAGCCCGACCGTTTGAAAGGGCGCAACTTCGCGGAGATCTTTCCGATTGTCGCGAGCGCGCTGCATCAGGGACGAGAAGGGCACGCCATCGGCGAGCTGCCAGGCTTAGAGGCCAGCGCACCCGGCACGAAGTATTGGATTTTCGTCGCTCCGTCACGACGTGACGGCAACGTGGTGGGAGCCGTAGTGATTGGCATTCCGCTGTGGCGCCTCGAGCAACGCGTGAGTCGCCAGCTCAAGCTCGACCACATGGCAGAGCAGGGCCTGATCGTCTGGACCTACGTCTATCAGGGCGACGACCTTTTCTATCAGACCGCCGCGCATCCTGAGCTCGATGCGATTGTGCCCAATGCGCAAGCGCGCCGCGCGGGTCTCGAACGCAGCCCGCACGGCTATACGACAGAAGGGGTGTTGTACGGACGCAGCTACGCGTTCGGCATCGTGCCCATGCCTATACTCGGCGAAGACGCTGGGTTTATTTTTGTGCGGTCGGATCCGCTTTGATCAGGGCGGTTGCGTCGATGTGTGTTGTGGCGGCGATTGCGGCGTGCAACCCAGGGGCGGACTGCGCGTGCGGCTTGCTCGACCTGGGTCCAGGCGCCGACTCCAGCACCGATTCGGGCTCGGGCGCCGACTCAGCGGCGGGTAGGGACTCGGGCTCGGGATCAGACACCGACTCAGGCACGGAGACTGACTCGGGCCCCCCGCCATTCTCGCCGGCAGCAATGCTCGCAGCGCTCGGCGACTGCGTCGCCATCGGCGGCGACTACGCAACCGACGTTGGCGAAGCCGCCAACATCGAGGTCTGCCAGACTGACGGCGCGGTGTGGTGGACGTCGGACATGGACATCGACTGCGATGGCGGACGCGAGGCATCGTGCATGGTGGATCCGAGCTACCAAGCAGAGACCAGCGCAAGCGATCCCAGCGGCGACCCCATTGACGCCAACACAGTGCCGTTCATCGTCGTCCCGGTTCCGTCGACGCGATTTCGCGCCGCCGACCACGGCATTGCCCTCGGACAATACGGACTCGTCATCTACGAAGGCCGCTACGCGTTCGCGACCTTCGCCGACTCCGGACCGAGCAGCATCATCGGCGAAGGTTCGTACGCGCTGGCTGAGGTGCTTGGCATACCATCGAGTCCCATTAGCGGCGGCGTCGACAGCGGCGTCACGTTCATCCTCTTCGCGGGCGCAGCCAACCGCTCGCGAAACATCCCCGACATCGCCGCAACCGACGCAGCCTCCTCCGTACTAGCCCACAACTTCCTCTCGTCACATTAAAGGGGACGTTCCCCTTTTTCCCGATTTGGCGAGCGCTGAAAAGGGGAACGTCCCCTTTTCGTGCGAGCTGCTCAGGAAAAGGGGAACGTCCCCATTATTTGGGCGGGGGTGAGGTCGAATCGCCAGGGGCCGCGTTTGGTCTCATGGGTGAGAGCCTCGCGAAGGTGCGCTAGGAATTCTTTGCGCGGCCAATTTCGCGCCCCAAAGCGTTCGAGATGGTCGGTGCGCACCTGGCAGTCGATGAACGCGAAATCCCACGCACGCAAATTGCCAAGCAGCGCGACGGTCGCCACTTTCGACGCATCAGGCGCATGGGCGAACATCGATTCGCCGAAAAAACCGCGGCCGAGCGACACTCCGTACAAACCACCGACGAGCTCGCCGCCGCGCCACGTCTCGATGCTGTGCGCATAGCCAAGGCGATGAAGCTCGCCGTATCCCGCACGTAGCTCGTCCGTGATCCACGTGCCATCCTGCCCTGGACGAGGTGCTTGCGCGCACGCCGTCATCACCTCATCGAAAGCAGTATCGACGCGAACTTCGTATTCGCCGCGCCGAATCGTCTTCGCGAGCGAACGCGAGACGTGCGCGTCCTTCGGGACCAACACGAACCGCGGATTGGGCGAAAACCACAAGAGCGGCAAGCCATCGGAGGGCCAAGGGAAAATTCCCTGCGCGTAGGCGAGCAAGAGGCGATCGGGCCACGCGTCGCCCCCAATCGCCACAATGCCTTCGCGAGATGCTCCTTCCGGGGGGGGAAAGACTAGCTCGTCGGTGAGCTTGTAAATCGGCACTAGACGCTCTTTGACGGGATATGCGACATGGCCCGCTCGGTGAGAGCGCAAATCGTGAGCGAGGGATTTACCCCGAGGTTTGCCGATATCGCCGAGCCGTCGCAAACATAGAGACCGGGATAGCCATGGACTTCGTGATTGGCATTGATCACGCCCTCGTCCTTGGTGCGGCCCATCGGGCAGCCGCCGAGAATGTGCGCGGTGGTCGGCACATCGAGAAAGGCTTCGTTGATCGCGCCGACCGCGACGCCATCAACGCGCGCGGCCATCTTGCGCGCCGTGAGATTGGCAACGGGGAGATAGGTTGGCGGCTTCACTTGGCCATCCGGAATCGTGGTGTCGAGACGCTGTTGAAAGGGCCACCACCACGGGCGGCGAAGTTTCATGCGCATGTGGTTGTCGACGGTCTGCATCACAAGAAGGATTGTCGTACGCTTGGCCCAACCCCACGGCTTGAACGATCGCAAAAAATCGATCGGGTGCTTCGCGATCTCTCCCAACCATGCAAAGAACCGGCGGAGTCGTCCGCGCCCACCGTCGACCATCAACGTGGCTAAGCGGCCCATCGCGTCTTGTCCGTCGCCGTAGCGCACGACTTCGATGTGGGTGTGGTCGTCGGGATGAAAGCCCGAAGTAATCGCGACGCCGCGACTATGGTCCTCGCTGCTCGAGCGGGATACGACGCCGACGATGGCCTCGCTGTTGGTGCGCACATACTCGCCAAGACGTGCCGAAAGCTCGGGAAGTGCGCCGCTTGCGCGTTGCTCGAGCAAAAGTTTCACCGTTCCCATGACGCCGCCGGCGAAAACGACGTTGCGCGCTTTCATCACGCGTCGTGTCGCGCTCCGAAAGAAGGCGGTCGTTCGAACGATGTGAACTGCGTAGCCACCGCCGGGCAAGGGCTCGACGCGTTCGACGGTGCGTTCCGCGTGAACGACCGCGCCGCGTTTCTCGGCGAGGTAGAGGTAGTTTTTGTCGAGCGTGTTCTTTGCGCCGAACCGACAGCCCACCATGCAGCCGCCGCAAAAGTTGCAACCGGTGCGCTCGGGGCCTTCGCCGCCAAAAAACGGATCGGGCACCGTCTTGTTGGGCTCGCCGAAATAAACCGCGACGCTCGGTTGGTGAAATGTCTCGCCGCGTCCCATCTCGTCCGCGATTTCGCGCAGCGCTTTGTCGCCCGGACCTAGGAACTTGGACGGAGACGCTCCCAACATGCGCTTGGCCGTCTCGTAGTGCGGCGCGAGCCCCGCTTGCCACTCATCGAGTCCGCTCCATCGCGGGTCATCGAAAAATGCCTTGGGCGGCACGAGCAATGTGTTCGCGTAGACGAGCGATCCGCCGCCGACGCCTGCGCCCGAGAGCACCATCACGTTTCGCAGGAGTGTGATCTTCTGAATGCCGTAAAAGCGCAGCGCGGGCATCCAGAGGTATTTACGCAAATTCCAATTCGTCTTCGGGAAGTCTTCTTGAGCCCAGCGCTTGCCGGCCTCGATGACGTGCACGCTATAACCTTTTTCGATCAAGCGTAGCGCGCTGACCGACCCGCCAAAGCCGCTGCCGATGACCAGAAAGTCGGTGTCGAAGCCCTCGCTACTCACCGTCGAACTTTAGCTCAATCGACTTCTCGTCGGTCGAAACAACCGCTTGAACTTTGCCGCCATTCTTCAACGCTCCGAAGAGCAGGGCGTCCGCTAGCTTCTTTTTGAGCTGATCCTTCACCAGATGCGCCATAGGCCGTGCGCCAAAAGCCGGATCGTAGTCATGCTCGGCCATCCATTCACGCGCTTGTTTGGTGAGCGTGAGCTGCACGTTCTTCTCTTCGAGCGTCGCCTGAAGAAGTCCGATTTCCTTGTCGACGACTTTCAAGATCACTTCCGGCGGCAAGCCCTTGAATAGGATCCAGGCGTCGATGCGATTGCGGAACTCGGGCGTGAAGGTGCGCTCGATGGCCGCCTTCGCTTTGGAACTGTCCACCTCGGCACCCGAACCGCCAAAACCGATGCTCTTAGAGCCGATCTCACGTGCGCCAGCGTTCGTCGTGAGAATCAAAATCACGTTGCGGAAGTCGGCTTTGCGACCGTTGTTGTCGGTCAAGGTGGCGTGGTCCATCACCTGCAGCAGAATATTGAAAAGGTCGGGATGCGCCTTCTCGATTTCGTCGAGAACGACCACCGAGTGCGGATGCTTACGAACCTGATCCGTGAGTAGCCCGCCTTGGTCAAAACCGACATAACCAGGCGGAGCGCCAATCAGGCGAGACACGGTGTGTCGCTCCGAGTACTCACTCATGTCGAAGCGCAAGAACTCGACGCCGAGCACCTTGGCGAGCTGCTTCGCGAGCTCAGTTTTGCCAACGCCCGTTGGACCGGAGAACAAGAAGGAGCCGATGGGCTTCTCGGGCGAACGCAGCCCAGCGCGTGAGAGTTTGATACTGGCCGCCAGCTGCGTAACGGCTTCGTCCTGCCCAAAAATAACGTTTTTGAGCTCAGTTTCAACATTGGCGAGCTTGTCGCTTTCCTTGGAATTCACGGTCTTCTCGGGGATGCGACCCATCTTGCTGACGACGTGCTCAATGTCGTGAATGGTGACGACTTTCGATTTTCCGCGCAGGCGAATCAGCGCGCCCGCTTCGTCGATGACGTCGATGGCCTTGTCGGGCAGCATGCGGTCATTCAAATGAATGCTCGCGAGCTTGGCCGCGGCTTCCAAGGCGCCCGTCTCGTAGGTAATTCCATGATGCTCCTCGTACTTCTTGCGGAGGCCTTCGAGGATGAGCACCGTTTCGGCAACGCTGGGCTCGCCAACATCGATCTTTTGAAAGCGGCGCGCCAGCGCCCGGTCGCGATCGAAGCTGCCTTTGAACTCTTGATAGGTCGTCGAGCCAATACAGCGCAGACGGCCCGAGGCCAACGCAGGCTTTAGAATATTCGACGCGTCCATCGAACCGCCGGACACCGCGCCCGCGCCAACAATGGTGTGAATCTCATCGATGAAGAGAATCGCGTCGGGATGCTCTTCGAGCTTCTTGATCACGCCCTTCAGACGCTCTTCGAACTGACCGCGAAACTTCGTGCCGGCGAGCAACGCGCCCATGTCGAGCGAGTAGACAGTCGCGCCCTTGAGCACGTCCGGCACGTTGCCGTCGTGAATGTGGAGCGCCAGGCCTTCGACGATGGCCGTTTTGCCAACGCCCGGCTCGCCCACGAAAATGGGGTTATTCTTGCGACGACGACAGAGCACCTGGACCGTCCGCGTGAGCTCGTCGCTGCGACCGATCAGAGGATCGATGCGCCCCGCTGCGGCCTCGGCGTTCAAATCCACGGTGTAAGCCTTAAGGGGATCCTTCGGCGTAGGCGCGTCGCCATCTTCGTCTTCGCCCGCAGTGGTCGCGCCTTCTTCGTCCTCATCATCGTCTGTTGCGCCGTCCGGCGAAACGCCATGCGAGAAGTACTGCTTCAAGTCGAAGGGCTTGATGTCTTCTTGATCGAGCAAGAAGACCGCGTGGCTTTCTTCTTCCTTGAACATCTGCACGAGCACGTTGCCGCCGTCGATCACCTCCTGATCGGACGACATGACGTGGATGGCCGCGCGTTGCAAAACGCGTTCGACGCCCACGGTGGTCTGCGGATGGAGCTCCGCCGACTCCGGAACCTTCGGCATTGTCTCGTCCAGAAAGTCCAATAGACCTTTACGCAAGCGCACAAGGTCTGCGCCGCAAGCGACGAGACCCTTACTAGCGCGAGGATCTTTCAGCAGGGCAAGCAGCAAGTGCTCGAGCGTCACGTACTCGTGGCGCATACGCGTGGCTTCGTCGAAGGCATGCTTCAACGCGGCTTGCAGTTCTTTCGCGATCATCGGACTCGGCACTCTCAGTCCTCCGCTTCCATGGTTAGCCTGAGAGGGAACTCGTACTCCCGGGCTAGTTTCTCAACGGTTTGGATCTTGGTCTCCGCGACCTCGAATGGGTAGACCCCCGCGACACCAATGCCGTTGTTATGTACGTGCAGCATGATTTGGATGGACTCCGATTCGCTGCGATGAAAGACGTCACGCAGCACTTCCACGACGAATTCGCGGGTTGTGTACGGATCGTTGTGAAGCATGACCTTGTAAAGAGGTGGTTTCTTTACCTTCTTTTCGGTCTTCGTCCGCGTGATTACGGCGTTGTCGGAGTCATTCTCGAAGGCCATCGGCTTCTCTCTATGGGGCGCCCCGAGTGTACGTCACGCCCCACAAAGCCAGAAGGCCTGCAATGTCGAAAGACTAGGCCTGGGAGCGGCGGAATCAGCGCATTCCGAGGGTGATGATGCCAGGCTCGCGCGACATCGCCGAGCCAGCGGTCGTGTCCTGATACGTAAACGAGTCATCGGTGCGGCAATACTCGTAGGTCTTTCCCCCGCCAGTAACGATCTCGGTGTCGGTCCGCGTGTATGTGTCCGTGTTGTCGATGTCGCTGACTTGGCGCGCTGCGCAGTTGCAGTTTCCGTCCCCGTCGTCGATGCACGTCGAGTCGGGAGCAGCCATGCTGAGGAAGCCAGCGACCGCGGTGCAGCCGCCCACAAAGGTGGCGCAGCTTGCGGGCACGAACATGTCCACCTCGACCTGCGATTGCGCGAGGCGACTCACAGTGGTTGCGTCGAAAGTGGTACGACCACGAGCCATGCCACCAGCGTAGGTGATCATCGCTGCCGGGCATGCCGTGGTGAGCGTACCCAGTGGAAGGGCAATGCAGGCGCTGGTTACGTCCCACGTGCCTACGAGTTCCCCGCCGCACGCTGTAAGAGCGTCGCACGAGCCGCTGGTGCGTACGTCAACGGGAACCCACGCCGGCTCGCCTAGCGCCCCAGCGTCGCCAAACGGATTGCCGGCATCTACCGGAGGAAGAATGGCGCCGTCAGGACGCGCAAGGCCGCTATCGGTGCCCGGTGTTCCCGAGTCCATCGTTGAGCCCGCGTCTACCGGCGTAGGTCCTGCGTCGATGCTCGCGCCGAGGTCAACGGAGGCACCGCTGTCGACTGGCGCGCCCAAATCCACGGAGGCACCCAGGTCCGCGCTCATGCCGCTGTCGTTTCGCGGCCCGGCGTCCGCTCCGCCCGCGACGCCGCCATCGTCAGTGAGCTCCGTGCTCTCCGCACAACCGACAACGAAAAGGGCGAACGCAAGAAGGAAGGTGACTCGGAGTTTCATGGGCGCGAATAATACGCGCGCAAGGACGCGTGTACAGCGCTCAGTGACGGAACGTCGCGTGATTTAACGTCGTGCGTCCGATCAAGGCGCCGGCACGGCAAAGACGTCCGAGCCCACATTCAGATCGTTCGAAATGAGGTTGGTCGCGTTCGAGGTAAATGCGGCCACCGAGCCGTTTCCAGCGATTCCGATCGCGTAGGAGCTAAGCACGGCTGCATTGGGCAGCGCGCCGAGCAACGTGCGCGAGATGAGCTTTGTCGTGCTATTCGTGTTGTCGCGCACGAAGAGATCGAGGAAGCCATCGGTGTCGGTCGCGATGAGGTTTGCCGCTAGCGAAACGAAGGCGACGTATCGGCCATCGTCCGATACCGACGACATCGTACTTGCGCCCGTGCCTTCAACGCCCGTATTGCTGATGCTCACACGCGTCGTCGTGGCGCCCATGGTGTCCCGCAGGAAGATGTCGCTGGCTGCGTTCGTGTCGCCAATGACCAAATTTGTCGCCGTGGACTGGAACGAGACGTAGCGCCCGTCCGGGCTAATCGACGGGAACGTTGAGCCGCCGCCCGTGGCTTGCCCGCCGCCCGTGGCAACCGACACACGCGTAGTGGTCGCCATCGTTAAATCGCGCACGTAGATGTCGGCCACGGCGTTGGTGTCTGCAGCATCGAGCGAAGCGATGTGCGCGAACGCAACGTAGCGGCCGTTGGCTGAGATGACTAAACCGGAGATGGTCCCGCCGCCAGTCACCTGCGTACCTGAGCTGGTGATTGTTGCGCGTGTTGTGGTGTTGCTTACCGTGTCGCGCACGAAGACATCCTGAATGCCGTTGGTATCGCCAGCGACGGCGTTGCTCGCGTTAGACACGAAGGCGACATAACGGCCGTCCGAGGAGACTGTCGGCGTGATGCTAAAGCCAGTCAGTTCCGTTCCAGCTTCCGAAAGCGAAACGCGCGCAGTTGTGCCGAGCGTTCGGTCACGCAGAAACACGTCGTACGCGCCATTGGTGTCGCCCGCGACCAGATCATTGGACGAACACGACATCGCCACATAGCGACCGTCCAAGGAGATGCTCGCGTAGCCAGCGCTGCAGCCGCTCGGCGATTCAGCCCCGGCGCTCGTGAGATTGACGCGCGAGACCGTCGCCGTCTGGCGATCACGCACGAACACGTCCGTCGACATATTGGTGTCGCCGCTCACAAGGTTTGATGCGTTGCTCAAGAATACGACGTAACGACCCGTCTGCGAGAGAAAGGAGGTCATGCCGATAGGCGGACCGAATCCGCCGCGTGCCACATAGCTATTGTCGCAGCTCACGCAGCGCTGCGAGTCGGTGTCGAGGGTGACCCCGCTCACGTCTGAAGGATTGATTCCGCTATAGCCGGCGAGTGTGCTCGTCGACGCTGCCGTCAGAGCAATCCACGTCTGATCGAGATCCGACAAGCCGTCTGAAACACCCGTCACCGTGACCGTCTGCGGCACGTTCCAGGTGGACGCTGTGAACGTCACCGACGAAGGCGAGATGCTCACTTCCGTTGTGTCGTTCACGGACAAGCCGACGGTGACATCCGCCGCGGTTTGCACGGTGAGCACGATGGTAAAGGTGGCGCTTGTGCCCGCTTCAGTGACCATGAGACCGGATGTCGGAGAGACGCTGATGGCTCCCGTGTCGTTGTCGGAGTTGCTCAGCGAAACGCTGCTCGCGGTAAGGCCGTTGTAAACGAGATCAGAGCTTATCGCGGGACCGACGCTGACGGTGTACGCGACGGTTCCGTCGACGATGTTGTCATTTGCACCTGTGACCGTCACGGCCTGGGGCACGTTCCAATTGAGCGCGGTGAACGTGAGCATCGCCGGCGCCACAGTTCCCTCGGCCGTGTTGTTGCTGGCGAGCGGGACCGTAATGTCCGCCGTGGGCTGGGACGTAAGCACGACGGTGAACATCGCTGATGCGAAAGCCTCGCTGGTCGTCAGACCGGACGTCGGCGCGACCACGACGCTCGCGACATCGTTGTCGGTGAACGTGACGGTCACGTTGGCCGGATCGAATCCGCTGTAGCCCATATCAGTGCTCGTCGCGGCCTCCGTGATGATCGATCCAACTACGCTACCGTCAGCGACAAGGTCATTTACGGCGACGACAGTGACGGTCTGCGGAGTGTTCCAATCGGCCGGCGTGAACGTGAGAGAAGCCGGGGAAGCCATGCCCTGCGAACCGTCGAGAATGCTCAGCGAAATCGTGACATCGGCGGTCGGCTGCGATGTGAGCGCGAGCGTGAATGTTCCTGGCGCGCCTCCCTCCGCCGCAACGATCGAGGTCGGCGAAACCGTGATGCCGACGACGTCGTTATCGGCATTGGTGACTTGCACGTCGTCGGGATTCTGGCCGTCGTAGTTGAGGTCGGCGCTTGTCGCTGCGCCCGTGATGATACTGAAGACGCGAGACCCATCGGCGATTGAATCGTTGACGCCCGTAACGGTGACCAGCTGCGGGACGTTCCACGTCGCTGCGGTGAGCGTCACAAATGCCGGCGAGACAGAACCTTCGCTCGGCGTGTCCGAGGCGACAGGAATTGTGACGTCGGCCGTAGGCTGCGAGCTGAGCACAATCGTGAATGTTGCGGTGGCACCGCTTTCGTTCGTCAACAAGCCGAGCGTCGGAGACACCGTGATGCTCGGCGTTTCGTTGTCGGTGTTGCTTACATTCACGAGGATATCGGCAAGTGCCAGATAGTCCGGATCGGCTGAAGCCGACACGTGCAACGTCACTTGGTAAGGTTGGCTGCCGTCGGCAACCGGATCGTCAACGCCCGTGAGCGTGACGGTCTGGGCGATGTTCCAGTCGAGCGGAGTGAACGTGAGCGATGCAGGAGCCACGGTGCCCTCGGCAAGATTGCTGCTCGTGAGCGTGATGGTGACGTCGGCTGACGGCATGGAGTCGAGCAAAACAGTAAACGTCGCTGTGCCGCCGCTCTCGGTCGTATTTAATCCCGCCGACGACGTCGCCGTAATGCCGGGAGTCTCATTGTCGCTGTTCGTGAGATTGACGGCGGCGCCGCTCAGCCCGTTGTACGCCAGGTCTGTGCTCGTCGATGGGCCTACCTGCACGGTGTAGAGCTGGTCTCCATCCGCCACGGCGTCGTCCTGGCCGGTGACCGTCACAGCCTGCGGCACGTTCCAGTTCATCGTGGTGAAGTTCACGGTCATCGTCGATAGGACACCCTCCGTGTCGTCGCTGACCACGACCGGGATCATCACGTCGGCCGCCGGCTGCGAGCGCAGAGCGACGGTAAACGTGGCAGTGCCGCCGACCTCGGTCGTCGTCAGACCCACGGTTGGGTCAACGAGAATTCCAGGCATTTCGTTGTCTAGATTGATCAGCGACACGTTCTCGGCGTCGAGCCCCGAGTACGTGGGGTCGGCGCTGACCGCCGGCGCCGTATCGATCGTGTATGGCTGATCCCCGTCTGCGACCGAGTCGTCGACGCCAGTCACAGTCACGGTGATGGGCGACGACCACGACGCGGGAGTGAATTCGACCGACGCAGGACTTACGTGGCCTTCGGCAATGTTGGAGCTCGAGAGCGAAATGGTGACGTTCGCGGTCGGCGCCGTGTTGAGTCGGATAGTAAACGTCGCCACAGCGCCAGCCTCGTCGGTGTCGAGAACCGATGTCGGCGTGACCGTGATGCCTGCAGTCTCGTCGTCGATGTTGGTCACCGCGACGTCGGCGGCGTTCAATCCGCTGTAGCGAATATCTCCGCTGGAAGCGGGCGCGGTTACAATTGAGTAGGCAACCGGGCCATCGCCGATTGGGTCATCTACGCCCGTGACTGTGACCACCTGCGGCGCGTTCCAGTTGATCGTGGTGAAGGTGAGGCTCGCCGGCGCGACTGTGCCTTCCGACGTATCGCTGCTTGCGAGCGCAACGACCACGCTCATCGACGGCGGCGAAGCAAGCACGACGGTGAAGGTGGCGGTGCCACCCATTTCCGACGTCATGAGTCCCATCGTGGGAGTCACGATAATTCCCGGCACGCCCACCGGCATATCCACGCGAGCGTCATTCGGCGCGTCCACGCGAGCGTCGCGCGGTGCGTCCATGCGGGCGTCGGCTATCGCAGCGTCCGCGCCACCGTCCTCAGCAGGCCCGGGCACGTATGGCAGGGTTCGCCCACAACCGACCAGCGCGACAACACACGCAAGACCAAGCCCGCTACAAAGGTAAGCCTTCATGACCACTCCGCTCCTTAGTTCACCTGGCCGGACTCCCGGCAGGTCCCCTGAACCGTGAGCCACCTTTACCATCAAGTCGTAACGTCGGCACCAGGAGGCGCACGCCCGACGCCTCGTATCAGCCCTGATTAGCTGGCCGTGGCTCTGTTGCGCGGGCCTCTGCGCGGATTCGGTACGCTTCAATCATGCTGGCGAGCTCGTCGATTCCGAGGTTTGGGTAGCGTGGCTCGATCTGGATCGGCTGCCCCGAATGGCGCGCCAGCTCCACCACCAAGCGATCTTGATTCACGTTCACCGAGCGGATCTGTTCCCAATCGACCGCGATTTGGCGAGTATCCTCCGACAGCTCCAGGCTTTTTTCGGTGAGCCGCAGGAAGTATCCACCCGCGTTCTTGGTTCTTCGAACGCTCAGTACGAACGCGCGCGCGAAGAGCGCGGCGACGAGCAAACAAAGCGCGACGACCAAATAGCCAAGCGGCGCGGGGCGGGTGGCGACAATCGCGACGACGCCGGCGAGCACGATCGCGGCGGCCACCAGACGCAGCACGCCTACTGAACGCTCGGCACTTACGTCGATGCGCAGGGTGCGATCGGGTAGCGCATCGGTCACTGCAGGACGACGCGAAGGAAGAAGTCCTCGCTCGTATTGTTGGACACCGTGACGCGCTCGGCGGTTACCGAGTCGATGTGCGAGAGGTCGCCCGAAGCGATGGCTGCGCCTACTCCGGACACGTCGAACGAGAGATAGATAAGAACGCTCGCGGGTGTCCGCCCAAGCGGATGGGGGATACTGACGGCCGTGTGACCGGGATAGCGTATCCAGCTAGCGCCACCGCCGGACCAGTTTGACGTCTGCCAGACCTCACCGGACATGCCCGCCGTCGCCGGAAGGTCAGCCGTCTGCAGCGTGATCATCTCGCCAGCGCTCGCTGTGCTGCACGCGACAAGCGATAGCGCTGCGAGGAGACTCAGCAGGACGCGGGTCATACCGGCCCCTTTGCAAGTGCGCGAGCCGCTTCAATCGCGTGGTAGGTGAGTATGAAATCCGCGCCAGCGCGCTTTATTGAAAGCAGGATTTCCATCATCGCGCGCTCCTCGTCAATCATGCCCGCTTTAGCTGCGGCCTTTACCATTGAGTACTCGCCGCTGACGTTGTAGGCGGCCACGGGCACGTCCACAGCATCGCGCACTTCGCGGATCACATCGAGGTACGAGAGAGCCGGCTTCACCATGATCATGTCCGCGCCTTCGTCCAGATCGAGGCGCACCTCGCGCAATGCCTCGCGACGGTTGGCGGGGTCCATTTGGTAGCCTCGTCGGTCGCCTTCTTTGGGCGCGCTCTCCGCCGCCTCCCGGAATGGACCGTAGAAGGCACTGGCGTACTTGGCAGCGTACGAAAGTATCGCGATGTCCGCGAAGCCCTCGGCATCGAGCGCCGCGCGAATGTGACCGACGCGGCCGTCCATCATATCGCTGGGCGCCACGATGTCGGCGCCCGCGCGCGCGTGACAGAGGGCCTCTCGGGCAAGCAGGTCAAGAGTTCGGTCGTTATCGACGCAGGCTTCGCCAGATTTCACGCGCGTGAGCGGGCCGCAATGGCCGTGGTCCGTGTACTCGCACATGCACACATCCGTGATGACTAGCATCTCGGGCAGTGCGCTTTTGATTTCGGCAACGCTCACTGCGACAGGTCCGCTCGCATCCCATCCGCGCGACCCTTCGGCGTCTTTGTCTTCAGGGATGCCGAATAGGATCACGGCAGGCACCCCTACGCTTGCCGCAAGCTTTGCCTCCTTAACGATGCCGTCCACGCTGAGCTGTGCGACACCGGGCATGCTCTTGATCTCGCGCCGCACACCCTTGCCGCCACATGCAAAGAGCGGAAGTACAAAGTCCGCAGCGGACAAAGTTGTCTCGCGCACCATTCGGCGAAGCGTAGCGGTACGGCGCAGACGACGAGGGCGTTCGATAGGGAAGGGCATCAGTGCGTCTCCGTATAATAGCTCTCGAGCGCGTCGAGCAAGCCCACCGTTGTGTATTCGGTCGCCGTGATATGCACCGTGAGGCCCAATTCCTGCGCTGCTTTCGTTGTTACCGGGCCTATTGAGGCGAGCTTGAGGCGCTCAAGCGTTTTCGCCGCGTTGGGTCCAAGTATGCGAACGAGGTTCTGAACGCTCGAGGGAGAGGTGATGGTTACGACGTCGACGTCGCCGTTCTCGATGCACGCAGCGATCGCCGCGCGTTCCGTTTCAGGCGGTGCCGCTGTGCGGTACGCATCGACGATGTCCACGAGCGCGCCGTTTGCGCGAAGTGTGTCCGGCAGCACATCTCGCGCGACGGCAGCCCGGGGAAGCAGTACACGAACATCCTTGAGGGAAGGTTCGGCTGCACGAAGGGCTTCCGCCACCGCTTCACCGCGATACTCGGCTGGAGTCAGGTCGGCGCGAATACCGTAGGCGGCGAGAGACTCCGCAGTGGCTGGACCTATCGCGCAGATCTTTGCTTCGCCAAAGACGCGCGCATCGCGACCTTGAGCCTTCGCTTCATTAAGGAAAGCGTGGACGGCGTTGCTGCTCGTGAACAGCACCCATCGATACGACGACGCGGCTTGAACTGCGCGCTGCAACGGTTCGATTGCCTCGGGGGCCTCGATGCGAATGAGCGGATGCGCTACGGGCTCGGCCCCGCGCGCGCGAAGCAAGGCGGCAAATCCGTCGTTTTGTTCTTCGGCACGACCAACGAATACGCGCTTCCCAAAAAGCGGTTGGGTGTCGTACCAGCGGAGCTTCTCGCGAAGACCCACCACATCACCAACGACAGTGAGCGCGGGCAGCGCAAGCTCGGCCTTATCGGCAAGCTCGGCGATGGTCGCGACCGTGCCGACTACGGTGCGTTGCTGAGGAAGCGAGGCCCAGTGAAATACCGCGGCGGGTGTGGACGGGGAACGTCCATTCGCGACGAGCTTATCCATCACCGCGCCAAGCGTGCGTACGCCCATGAAGATGACAAGCGTGTCGGTGGCCGTCGCAAGCTTCGCCCAATCGTGACTAGTCTCTTCGTCGCCGCCCGACTCGACCGCTGTAATGAACGCGACACTGCTCGCGAGGTCGCGGTGCGTAAGCGATATACCCGCGTAGGCGCATACGGCCAGCGGAGAAGTCACTCCCGGCACGACCTCGAACGCTACGCCGGCATTGGCCAGATGCTCGGCCTCTTCCGAGCCTCGTCCAAAGAGGTATGGGTCGCCTCCTTTGAGGCGCGCGACCACGTTGCCCGCGCGCGCCTCGGAGACCATGCGCTCGTTAATCGCCGCCTGCCGTTCGCTCGCGCGACCGGCACGCTTGCCGACAAAAACTTTCTTTGCGTCCTTGCGACAGAGGCGAAGCAAGTCTTCATGCACGAGCGCGTCGTAGAGAACGACATCCGCCTCGGCAAGATGCTTCTTCGCGCGCAGCGTCACAAGATCCGGATCGCCGGGTCCCGCGCCCAAGAGGTAGACTTTGCCTGCTCGCACCTGCGTCACGCGCCCAAGTGTACGACCGACCGCTTTACAAAAGAATGGGCCTTTGTGACGGCCGCAGCGGCTCGGCGCTCGCGGCGGCGACCTTCTTAGCCCGCCGCGCGGCAATCCGTTCACGCGCCGCTGCTTCGTCCGCCGTGTCGGCCCAAGGTTCGCGCGTACGCAACACGTAGTCAGCAAGTGGATAGGTCACGCACCAGTTTGCGTGTTGGTTACGACCCATGTGGTGGTCGTAGTGCCAGCGCAGGTGTCTGCGCATCCATGCCGGATCTTGATGAGATTTCTTGTGCACAAAGTAATAGAGAGCGGCGTGCGTCCAAAGCCCGGCCACAAACCAAGGGGCAAACCAAGCCACGGGCGCAAAGGCGAGCGCAATGGCAACGAGGCCTAACGCTTCGCGCTTGCGAGGTTCGGTCTTCCACCAGCCGACCTTGTACGACGCATCGAGCCCGTCCTCTTTTCGCGAGTCGCGGTGATGCTGGGTCCAGTGATGTGAAAAGAACGCGTCCTTCTTACGGCCTTCGCCGTGAAGCACGTACTTATGAATCAGCCACTCACCGAAGTTCGCGGCAATAAGTCCGACCGGGAATCCGATCATGCGCGCCTCCGTTCGTTTCTAAGTGTGTGGCGCAGCACAACTTGCGCAACCGCATTTTTGAGCCGTGAGCGCAAATGAGTGTGTGGCTGTGTGCAGCGTCGGTGTGGTATCCACGTAGGCGTATGGCACTTTCCGTAGACATCCAACGCCTCGTCCAAACCATGCCCAAGATCGAACTGCATTTGCACATCGAGGGCTCGCTCGAACCGGAGATGGTCTTTGCGCTCGCGGCGAAAAATTCCATCGAGTTGCCCTATGCGTCGGTTGACGCGTTGCGCGCCGCCTACGAGTTTGCGGACCTGCAGTCTTTCCTCGACATTTATTACGCCGGCACGCAGGTGCTTTGCACCGAGAGCGATTTCTACGACATGACGCGCGCGTACCTCGTGCGTGCCGCTGCCGACAATGTCGTGCACACGGAGATCTTTTTCGATCCCCAGAGTCATACGAGCCGCGGAGTTCCGATGGGCACGATAATCGGCGGCATTCGCCGAGCGCTCGATGATGGCAAGAAGGAGTTTGGGATCTCGTCGGAGATGATTCTGTGTTTCTTGCGCCATCTCAGTGAAGAAGACGCAGAACAAACGCTCGAAGCGGCTTTGCCGTTCAAGAAGCACTTCATCGGCGTGGGCCTCGACTCTGGCGAGCGCGGCAATCCCCCTTCGAAATTCGAGCGCGTGTTCAAGAAGGCGCGCGACGCCGGCTTGCGCGCCGTGGCGCACGCGGCCGAGGAGGGTCCCGCGTCTTACATCACGGAAGCACTCGACCTATTGCATGTGACACGGATTGATCACGGGGTGCGCTGCACCGAGGATGACAACGTCGTTACGCGTCTGGTGCGCGAGCAAATACCGCTGACGGTGTGTCCGCTCTCGAACGTGAAGCTGCGCGTATTCGACACCATGCGCGATCACAATATCAAAGCGCTCCTAGACCGCGGCCTCTGCGTGACCGTGAACTCGGACGACCCGGCGTACTTCGGAGGGTACATCGGCGCGAACTTCGAATCGATGTGCGACGCATTGCCGATCACGCGCGCCGACCTGATCAAACTCGGCGAAAACGCCGCACGGGCTTCGTACGCAGACGAGGCGCGCAAAGCCGAGCTACTTCGCTTGGTTCAAAGCATCTAGGCACGCTCACGGGCAACGAGCGGCGATTGGCGGCAGCGCTCGCCACCATGCTTCGGTGTGCGGATTCGCGGTCGGCTCAATGGCTTCGCCGAGGCGTGGTGTCAACACTGGCAAAGTTCGCAGGGCCGCTTCGCGCACGAGCGTCTCCGCCGGCTCAGACCACGAATGAAAGGCGAGTTGATATGTAGCCCAATGAATCGGGATCATCACGCGCGCGCCAAGCATCTCCTGGGCGTCGAGAGCGCCCCGCGGTCCGAGATGAATATCACTCCATAGCGGGTCAAATTGACCGATTTCGAACATCCCCACATCGAACGGTCCGAACCGACGCCTGATCTCGCGGAACTGCTCAGTGAGCCCGGTATCGCCGCTGAAGAAGACGCGATGGGTCGGGCCTATGAGCGACCATGAAGTCCAAAATGTTCCCGTGCGTCCCGGCGCTCCGCGTCCATTGAAGTGGCGCGACGGTGTTGAAACGATACGCAGCCCGGACGGGAGCGATTCGCTTTCCCACCAATCATGCTCGTGCACCTGCGCGTCTGGAACTCCCCATCCGCGAAGATGCGAGCCAATCCCGAGAGGGACGTGAAAAGGAACGCCGCGCGGCGCGAGCGCCTGCACCGTCGCCATGTCGAGATGATCGAAATGCTCATGCGAAATAATCACGGCGTCGAGATGCGGCACATCGGCCAGCGCGAGCGGCGGCGGATGAAAGCGCTTCGGTCCAACCCAGGTCGTGGGCGACGAGCGCTCGCTCCAAATCGGATCGGTCAGAATGCGCATGCCGTCAATTTCGACAAGTGTGGTCGAGTGGCCAAGCCACGTGATTCGAAGTCCCGATGCTGGCGGCGTGGCGAGCCGCCTTGCCGCATCGCGGACGAGCGGCAGCGGACAGATGGGCGCGCGCATCTCATCGCCGGCGAAGTTGCGCTTCAACATCTCCCATGTCTTGCCCGAGCGCATCACGTGCGTGCCCTCGAGATTCACGAATTCGCCATCGTGGAAGTGCGGCGACGCATGCATCCGCGCGAGCGAGCGTTCGTCGGGAGCGTAACCGAAGCCGGCGAAACGATTGGTGGCAAACCAGGTGAGCGCAACCAGGGCAAGCGAGAGCGCTAGCGGCACGTACAAGGCCCACATCCAGCGCGAGTTAGGCCTAAACTTCATCAGCGTTCTCGCGCAATCACGAGCCTCACGCTGCGCTCGCCACGCTTCACATCAACGACCACGTCTTCGCCTTCGGTTCCGCGCAATCGCGTTGTAGCGTCGCGGCTGCGTTGGACGTCCACTTCATCTACGGACGTAATCGTATCGCCCGCGCGCAAGCCAGCGGCTTCCGCCCGTGATCCACGTCGCACGCTTCGCACGGTGACGCCGTCGGGCGTGTCGCGAAGCACCGCTGCGATCGATGCTCGCGGCGCGTCTTCGACAACTGCGCGTGATGGGTCGAAGCGCTCTGGCAACCGCAAGACCGTACCTGGGCTCTCCTCCGCGGCGAAGACTCGCACGCGCGTGGCCGACTCGGTCGTACCTGCCGCAGGATGACGCGCGTAGAGAATCGCGTCGCCCGCCGGGACACCAGGCACGATGAAATGGCCGTGCGGATCTGTTCGGACAGCGCGCGACCAATCGAGCGGCTCACCGACGACAACGTCGGCGCCGGAAACGAGCTCGCCGTAGCGATCGACCACGTCGCCGGAAACCGAGCCGCCCGCATCGAGCGCGACGTCATCGAGAGTCACTTCCGTGTCATCACGGCGAACAGAAACGCGCACGGCACGACTCATGGCTACATGCGCATCGGCTTCGACGCTCAAGGTGTAGTCCGCTAGCGGCACGCGACTCATCTCGTATGCTCCGTCGACGTTCGTAACCGCATCGAATACGTTTTCAGGACTCTCAAGGTGAACATGTGCGAGGGCGAGCGGCGCGCGCGCAGGAGCGTCGCTGACCGTGCCTCGCACGAGAACGCCTGCGACCAAATGGACACTTAGCTCTCGTTCCACGCTTGCCACGCGTGCAATGCGCGTGACGGCATAGTCCGGATGATCGACCTCGAGTTGATAGGGCGGCTCCGGCAGGGACTCGAACACAAACGTGCCGTCTTCAGAGCTGTCGGACGTTTGCGTAAGCGGCGTACGCGCGCGCAGCGAACGCACCCGAACTTGAGCATAGGGCACGGGAAAATCGCGCGAGTCGAGCACCCGACCGAAAAAACGCACCACGTTGCTCTCGAGTGGGACGGAGACCGGCAGAGTCTGCCCGGCCGCGATTTCGACGTGCACACGCGCGGGCGGTTGCCCAACTGGGTAGGCTGTAACGGTAAGCGCTCCAAGCACCCCGCGAAACTCGAAGGTACCGTCGGAGCCAGCGAGTAGTCCGCGCGGATAGGGCTCGTGCTCCCCGGTGAGCTCAACGCGGACCGTCGCGACGGGATAGCCGCGTGCGTCGACCACGCGCCCGTCGATCACGCCACCATCCGGTAGCACAATGCGCACGTCATCGATGACGGCGCCCGCGGTGACGATGCGCGTCGGGATTTCAGCCGGCGCATACGCGAGGTGGCGTGCGGTGAGTTGGATGCGTCCGGGCGGAACGCCCGTGATGCGAAAGTGACCATCAGGGTCGGTACCGAAGCCGGTTGTAAAATCGCCCACCGCGCTCGCCACGCCGCTCACGCTTGGGACCAATGGAATGGGCGGAACACCACCTGACGTGACGCCCAGCTCGCCGTTCTGACGAAGCGGCGTTGGCCCTGCAAGCTGTGCTTCAAAGAGCGCGCTCTGAAAGGCCAGCGCGCCGCCCGACAACATCGCGGCTGCGCCGGAGTCGGTTGTGCCGGTGATCTCAACCTGCGCGCCGCGCACCGGGGCACCGCGCGAGTCCACGACAATGCCACTGATCGTAGCTGCGCGCCGCAAGTCGATGCGAACCGGCGTTAGACCCGGGCGATGCTGCCGATGAGCGCGACGAATCCGTCCGCGCGCACCGACACGGAAATGATCGCGGTCACGCAGCCCGGATACGGCGAAGGCGCCTTGCACGTTCGTGCGAACAGCGCGCGGCGAAAAGCTCAGCGCATCCTCGGTGACCAGAACTTCCACCGATGCGAGTGGCGCGTTGCCGTCTGCATCCATCACTACGCCGCTCAACGTGAGCCCCGGCAAGAGCACGAGATCGACATCGATGCGCGCGCCTGGGTCGAGCATCAGGCCCTCGCGCGGATCGGCAACCAGCTCGCCTTGGTGCGCGCGCACTTCGTACACGCCGCCGGGGACGCCTTCGATGTGATATGCGCCATCCGCGCCCGCGTGCACCTGACGCGCCGGCCAAACGCCACTGCCTGCGAGCACGATGGTCGCGCTCGCGACGGCGTTGCCCGCAGCGTCGCGCACGTGCCCAGCGATCACGCCGGTGCGAAGCAAGTCGATGCGCAGCGGCGCAGCTCCTGCGGTCGGCACGGAGCGTCGCGTCGCCGCCTCGAAGCCAGTCGCCGACACGGCCACACGCTGCATGCCCGTGCGCAGCGTGTCGAACGAGAACGAACCGTTGTCCGCGGTGGTCGTCTCCCAAGCTCTGCGCTGTCGTCGTTCTCCGGACGCACGACGACTGTGGCCCCCGCGACCGCGTGACCTTCGTCATCCACGACGCTCCCCCGCAATGCCGTGCCCGGCGCAAGCGAGACGGCGACCTCGCCGCGGCGCTGCGCGACCGTGGCCCACACGGCCGTTCGAGCAAATCCGGAGCGCGATACGAGCACGGAGAATGTTGCGTCGAGCAGACCCGGGATGCGTGCCCGCCCGCTTGCGTCGCTGCGGGCTAGGCCGACCACTGTGCCGCCTTCGGCGCGCACCAAGACCTCAGCGCCTTGAATGGGATGCGCCTCACCGTCGCGTACGATCGTTTCGAGCACTCCACGTCCGCCGGCTTGAGGCGCGACAACCACTCGCTGTGACGCTGTCGGCCCGTGCGGTGGCGGCTTGGCTGGCGAAAAGGCGAAAAAAGCGACAAAACCGCCCACGAGTGCACTCGCCAAAAACACGGCGAGTGCGACGCGCTGACCTTTTCCCAACTTTGACAACCACGCACCGAACACGGCTGGCATGGTGCTTCATTCCCTCGGGAAAATCCGGGGGAAAATGCGCTAAATCCCGGCGCGGGCCAAGGCTTCTTGCATGGTTTGCGAGACGATGCTAAACGCCGGCGCTCGATTCTTCTGAGGAACATCATGGCATTTACCTGCGAGTACTGTGGCAAAGCGCGTCAAAAGGCGCACAAGATCAGCCACTCGAACATCAAGACCCGCAAGTGGCAGCAACCGAATTTGCAGGCTGTTCACGCGCTCAAAGACGGCCTGGTTCAGAAGGTCAAGGCGTGTACGCGCTGCATCCGTTCGGGCGCCGTCGTCAAAGCCGCCTGAGCGTTTCGAGCTGCTGCATTTCAAGCTCCTACATTTCCAGCGATCGCGCGAAAGAGACAGTAGGCAGAAGTGATCTCTGAGCGCCTCAAGCCTCCACCAGGCTGTCCGAGCGACTCGATCGTTCTGTCGTTCCCTGTGCCCCGAGAGCTCTCGGGGCAACGGCTCGACCGTTTCATTCAACTGCGCATCCCGCGCCTCTCGCGCACGCGCGCCCAAGCCATCGTTCGTGAGTGCGCCTATCGCGCGGACGGCACGAAGCGCAGGCCAAGCGATTTGGTGCGTGAAGGCGAGACCGTGCTTCTCGTTCGCCCGACGTTCGAGGAGCCGGAGACGCCGCAGGACTTTGGCGTCGTCTACGAGGACGAAGCGCTTTACGTGGTTCATAAGCCCGCGGGCCTGCCTGTGCATCCCACGGCGACCTATCATCGCAACACGCTCACCTACATGCTGCGTGAACGCTTTGGCCCAGGCGCGCCACAGATTACGCATAGGCTGGATCGCGAGACGAGCGGCCTACTCGTATGCGCCAAAACTATTGCCGACGAACGCATCGTGAAGTTCGCGTTCGAGTCGCGCAAAGTTCAGAAGAGTTATCTCGCGATTGTCTTCGGCGAGATGGACGACGAAGGATTGATCGCGCTTCCGCTTGCACCAGTCAAATCGGGTTTGCACCTTTTGATGGAAGTGCGCGACGAGGGCGACGGCTCGCTCGCCGAAACTCAGTATCGCGTGCGAGCACGACAACACCAACGATCGCTGGTCGAGCTTTCCCCGAAGACCGGGCGGCAACATCAGCTGCGCGTTCACCTCGCGGCTGTGGGACATCCTATTGTCGGCGACAAGTTGTATGGGCCAGAGAAGGAGGCGCCGTTTTTAGAGTACATCGAGACAGGAATGACGCCCACGCTCAAAGCGCGGCTTGGACATCACCGTCAGGCTTTGCACGCTCATACGATAACGTTCGACCACCCACGTACAGGTTTACCCATCACGTTGAGCGCCGATCTTGCCGACGACCTGCAGACCCTTTGGGATTCGCCGCCTTCGCGTTGACCGACTGGTTGCTTGTGCCTATGTTCCGGGCACCATGCGTGCGGTCGCTCTGCTGAAAACGCTGTACTGCACCAATCTCGCACAGATAATTTGCGCATGCGCGGTCGCGTCGACCTTCGGTTGCGGACCGGCACTTCCGCGCGCAGTTGTTTCGTCTCCGTTCGCCGAGGAGGACGCGCGCTACTTCGATGACGGCGCGGATTTCGTCGCAGATCCGACAATGCTCGAGGGTCGCTGGCGCGAAGAATGGGCGGACGACTTTCAAGGCCGAATTGAGAAGGCCGACGTCATGGTGGTCGTGCACATCTCGACGGTGCGCACGAGCGTAGATTTGGACCACCGCACGACCTATCACCTCGTGCCCGAGCCGACGCAGAGTCTCTGGGAGCAGCTTCCGCCGGTGGAGCTAACCGTGCGTGAAGGCGCACCCGGCTATGCGAGCGTGCACGCGTCGCTGGAACGCTTACAGGTCGGCAACTACATACTTTTCGTGAAGTGGTACACGACAGACACAGGCGACGTGGGCGCGCATTGGCATCTCTCGCCGGGCACGCAAGCGGTCATCGATCGTACCGCCTACCTTATCGAGCATCGACGAACGCCGCTCGAAGGCCGTCACCGAGTCACGGTCATCACCCACTCGAACGACAACGACTGAGGCGCTACCGAACGCTTGCCGCGGGCACTCAGTGAAACTGCCACTCGAACGAGAGCGTCTGCAGCAAAGCCGCGCCGTCTTTGACGTCGGTGATCAACATCGGTTCGTATGCAAAGAGAAGCGAGTGGTGCGCCCATTGCCATGCTACGACGCCGACGCGCGCCTCGAGGGCGAGGCCTGCGAGTACGTCCTCCTCGAATGTGGCGTCGAACGTAGGAACGTCCACGAATCCCATACCCAAACCGACGCCAAACATAACCCTCGCGCCAAGCCAATACTGAATCGCTGCGAATATCCCGACGGCGTTCACGGTGCGGGCGCCGCTGCGTTCGCTCGCGTTCGCGCTAATTACCCGAAACGTCACTGCCAGTTCCGGCGTGAGAAATCCACCAATTCCGAGAGCTGCAGCGCCAACTCCCCTGAGCTCTGCCGGACTCGGCGCGAGGAGCAAGCCCGCGCCCAGTGCAGCTTCCAGAGTGAAACCTCGGCGCGTTGGAATAGCGTCCGGCGGGCGAACCGGCCGCGTGACATACACGATGTTAGCCGCGGTCGATGGACCGGGCGGCGGGGCTGGAATCGCTTGCTCGTAGCCCGCAGGCAGCGCGGGCTGTTGCGCGCGCGCTGATGACGTTGTGCAGCCCAGCGCGAGAAGGGCCAGCGAAAGCGTGAGCACACCTCGATTCATGGTGTGGCCGCAGCAGGGCTGGTGGATACGCGCAACGCATTCACCGAAGATTGCACCATTTCGGCGCGCTCCCCGTGCGGGCCACTCAGCATGACGTGCGACGAATGACGGACATTGAAATGCTCGTCGAGATCGAAATCATTCAATCGAAAGTCCGCGTCGCCCTCCGCTTCGTAGACGAGGTTGGATACGGTGACGTTTTGGATGAAGTCCCAGGGATCGGGCTCGTGTGTTTCGGTCCGCACGTTCAATCGTGCGCTTCCGCCCGCAATCGCGCTGAGCGTGAATTTCCAAACATGGTTGATGGTTTTGCGTGCGACGCGGTAGGGGTCACAGACCTCCCAGTAAGCGCCGGCGCCCACGGGATCATCTGGCATTGCGAGCCAGATCTGCTGAACCTGATGAGCGCGCGCATGAAACGACTCCGTGTCTCGCTCGTTGGTGCCAGCGGGGATGAACGGCACAACGTCGGTGGCGAGGCCCGACGCTGACACGCGCACGGTTCCGTGCGCCCCTGTCGAGCGCGCACGGGAGAGTTCAAAATCGGATCGCTCTTCTTCCGACGCAGTGTCTGCATTAAGAAGAGTGAACTCTTCGAATGTGTACTCAATCTCTGCGCTGTCGTCTGGAAGTACGCGCAGGATGTCCAGACGGATTACCTCGCGCAGATGCACTCGCGAGGTCATGGGATCGGCGCGACCTTCCAGGTGCGCTGTTGATTGCTCATCTTCCTCAACGACGACACGCTGGGTGGACGGCGCTGCAAAACGGTATTGAAGGCGCGCGCGTGGTTCCTGTCCCGCGTTCACGAGGCGCACGAGGGGATGGTTGAGCTCACCGCACAGCGTGGAAGCGACGGTCGCCTGGGTCGGCGCGACGGGTGGCGTAACGCTAGCTGTGCCTGCGCATCCCCACAGAACAAGAGTAAAGCCAAACCATTTCATGCGCGCCACCATACCACGCAGAAGATCGCGGCAGGGACGGCCAAAAGTGCGCCCGTCGCGACGGGATTCGCCGCTTTCAAACGGATGAGTCGGTGCACGACGTGCCGAGTGCGTAGCCCGCATCCTAACGCAGATTTAAGGGCGCAAGCACGTGACGCGAGTGGCGCCGCCGTGGCACAAAGCCGCGATGAGCTGGGACGTCGATCTCGTGCGCCTGGGTGAGAGTGCTTCGCGCATTCCCCACCATTTCGATGCGCGCGTCGTTGGCGAGTTCGGCGCGATCAAAGCACAGCTCTCACAACTCATCGAGCCGCTGACATGGGTCGACGGCACTGGCCGCTGGGAAGAGGGAAGCTGTTTGTTCGCGTGCAGCCTCTGGCGCGGGCGCACAATGAGCACGCACGGGGACGTGGATGCGATCTCGCTCTGGATTCGTGGCCACGGCGAGCCCATGCCGTGCATCGCTCGAATCTGTCGCGCGCTCGACGTAGTGGCGTGCGACGTGGGACAGATGACGCTGCTTGACCTCGAAGATCCGGCGCCGATCGGATGGACCCGGTTTCGCAACGGCAACCGCCCCGGTTTGCGCGCGATTCGAGGCGGGCGTTCCGAACGTTCGCTGAAAGCCTAGCGGCCACGCCACCGTTTCGTTACGGTCGATGCACGCGGTGGGTCGGTACCGCCGGCGCTCGCGACTGCGAACGAACGCGGCTCACAAACTAAGCAATCGAAGGTAGTCGAATGAGTGACACGTGGAAGGCCGCCGGCCTCTTGGTGCTTTCAAATCTATTCATGACGGTCGCTTGGTACGGCCACCTTAAGAATCGTAGCATGGGCATTTGGGTCGCGATCTTCTTGAGCTGGGGCATCGCTCTGTTCGAGTATATGTTGCAAGTGCCCGCCAACCGCATCGGCTATCGATCGATGAGCGCGTATCAGCTTAAAGTTTTGCAGGAAGCAATCACACTCGTCGTGTTCGTTGCGTTCTCGTGGCTGTGGCTCGGCGAGAAGCTTACGCCGCGCTACGCGCTCTCTTTCGGGCTCATTCTGGCCGCCGTATTGGTCGCGTTTAAAAAATAGCGTCTAGAAACGATGCAGCAGCGAGCCGCCGCCTGGCGCAGGCCTCGGCGCAGAATGGCTCGGAAAGTTCGGCATTGGAGCGGGTGAGCGCGGTGGGTCAGCCGAACGCGCTTCGGGCGCGCTCTCCTGTTGCGCGTGTGCAGCGGGCGTTCGCGCTGCATGCGTGCGTGCACGACGCGGACGCTGCGACGGCGGCTCGAGGGGTTCACTCGTCGGTGCAGCGAGCGAAGTGGTTAGGGAGCTTCCTGACGGCGGAGGCTTAGGCGCGGTGCTCGCCGCCTGCACTCGTTGCGCTCGACTTTCACGCGGCAATGCAAGGGGTGACGGGGAGGGTAGAGGCAAGAGCGGCGCCACAGGCCCAGCCGTGTGCGTTTGCAGATAGCCGATCACCGCGGCGAGCGCCCCAACGCCCAAGAGAAGGGACGGCGGCCAGCGCCAGGATCCATTTCACGGGCGTCCGTGGCTGCGTCGCTTGGCGATCAGGGGGTGAACTGCCCGGCATCACGTAGCGTGTCGGAGTTGGAATGAAGGTCGCATCGGAGACGGCCTCGGCCCAAGCGGCCGGGGCGTGCGCAGGCGAAATCCCAGCGTCGACGCTCGTCAAACTGTCCATGGACAGCACCTGAGATCCAGTGGCGCGCGGGAAGATACTCGTGACTAGTTGCTCGCGCGCGCTCGCGTGAATGCGGTCGCGCTGACGAGTGAGCTCCTCGCCCATCACAGCGTCCAAGAGATCGGCCAGCGAAGATGCGTCCAACGTGAGGGCGCTTGGCATGGCGTCGGCCAGGCGGCGACGCAGCTCTTGCGTTGTAGGGATGCGGTCGCCTACGTTTGGCGCAAGCGCCGCCATGACTACCGCGTCGAGTTCGGGTGAAACGTTGGGATTCAATTGGCTCGGCGCAACGATGGCGGGGCTTCGCACCATGTCCAAGAGCGCCAAGTCGCTGGCGTCCGCATGCATGCGACGCGCCGTGAGCATCTCCCAAAACACAACGCCCAATGCGTAGACGTCGCAACGACGATCCACTTCCTTGCCGTAAGCTTGCTCGGGCGACATGTAGCGGATCTTGCCCTTGAGCTGTGTCGTCGTGGTGTCTTGCGAACGGCCGCGAGCTTTGGCGATTCCAAAGTCGATCAGCTTGATGTGACCGTTGGCTGCGACGAGCACGTTCTGCGGGCTGACGTCGCGGTGCACAATATTGAGCAGCTGGCCGTCGTCCCCGCGCGTCTCGTGCGCGGCATGAAGGCCCTCGGCGATGC
Source organism: Sandaracinaceae bacterium (assembly GCA_016712745.1). Taxonomy (GTDB): domain Bacteria; phylum Myxococcota_A; class Polyangia; order Polyangiales; family JADJQN01; genus JADJQN01. The sequence continues at coordinate 417,418 of JADJQN010000001.1, read as the reverse complement.
GCACTGCGATGTGCGTCGCGAGCTTCGGAGTGAGGCGGCGACCCTGCGTCACCAGCTGCCCAAGGAGCTGCGCCAGTGAGACGCCGTGCACATACTCCATCACCAAAAACTTCGTGCCATAAGCTTCGCCGAGCTCCTCGACGTGCACGACGTTGGGATGATCGATGCGCGAGGAAATCTTCGCTTCGTCGACGAACATGCGCACGAAGCCCGGGTCATGCGAGAGGTCGGCGTGAACCACTTTGATTGCGACTAGCCGCGCAAACCCATCTGGCCCTTGCCTGCGTCCCAGAAAAAGGCTCGCCATGCCGCCCGAGCGCAGGTGCGCGACAATCTCGTAGTCGCGGAGTTTGCTTCCGATGGCGAGCACGCGCTTGGAGCATAGCGAAGCGGGGCGCCGAACGCGAGGTCAGCCCAGAATGCCGCTCCAAGCTCGCAGCCACCACCGCAACTGACCACGGCGGCGGTATGCAGGGATCTGCGCCCAAGTGCGAGCGGCTTCGGCAATGGCTTTCTTTGTCCCTTCATCGTCGCGCATGCGGCGACGAGCGCGCGCGAGCTTCACGTAGCCTTCGATCGATGAACCGTTGGTTGCCACAAAGTGCTGGTATGCCTCGGCGGCGTCTTCCCACCGGTCAAGTCCCATTAAGGCATCCCCGGCAATAAGGTATGGCTCGCCAAAACCGATGCGTGCGTCTTCGGCCACAGCATCGCCAAGCGGTGCGAGCGCGCCGTCAAAATCGCCAAGGCGGTAGCGCGCGAGCCCCGTGAGGTGCAAGAGCTCGGCGCTTTTTGGATCGCGCTGACGGGCTTCGTCGAGTAGCTTGAGTGCCGCACGCGGGCGACGACGCTCGAGATAAATGCGCGCCAGGTCCCGGCGCGCTGGCACGTTCGCCGTATTCGCCTCGATCTGCATGCGCAGCTTGCGAATCAAGCCGAACGTTCGAACGTAAACAAAAGGGTCGGGGATCCACTTGCGGAAAACCCAAAAGACGACCACGGCGCCGAGCAACCACGGATACCGCAACCCATACGAGAGCCCGAAAATGACGAGGTAGTACGCCCAGTAGCCCATTCGCGGCGCAGAACCTAGCAGCTATCGGCGACGAGGCATCTGCTAATTTGTCTGCATTCCGTCAGCCAGTGTGAAGCGGACTGTTTGAGTGAGCTCTGCGCGCGTGAGATGGACAGTGCGACGCTCGACACGAACGTTGGCGCGGGTGGGGTGCGTAACGATCCAGAGGTCCGCGTCGATGTCGCGCAAAGCATCCCGCTCGACGCGCCGGACGGAGAAGGAATAGATACCGTCATCGCCCTCCTGAATGCGAATCGCTTCGATGCCGAAATCAGCTCCTGAAATGCTCGCCCGCTCGAAGTCGACGTCCGAAGCAGCCGACGAGTCGCGCATCCACAGCTCGGGACGGTCATCGGGGTGCTTCCACACCAGGGCGACGAACACATCGGGCGGATTGCGAAGCACTCCCGCTTCACGCTCGCGCTCGTGCACGCGCTCGGCTGGTACGGGACCGTGCACCCCCGAACGCAGTTGGGCTGTCGCAACGACGGCAAATGCGCGGGCGATTTCAGCGGCGCCGGTTTGCGCGTCCGCGTCCACCGTTTCCGACAACCGTTGCAGAAGGCGCAGAGCTTCATCCACACGGCCCGCGTCGTTTGCAGCGCGCGCAAGCAGGAGCAGTACGGACGTATCATTGGCGCGCAAGCGGGCGAGCATCGTGTATTCGCGATATGCGTCACGCGTAAAGCCATGCGCGCGATAGACGTTGCCCAAATGTTCGCGCCCCCACGGATCCGACGGCGCAAGCTCCACCGATTGACTGAAGACGCGGCGCGCGGCCTCCTCGTCGTGCTGTCGCAGGTAGAATTCACCGACCTCCGTACGAACGCGTACGTCGGCCAACGGATCCTGGACAAGCCCTCGAGCAACTCGCTTCGCTTCCGGGGTCGCGTGTGTCTCTTCGAGAAGAGAAAGCAGACGCAGTCGTAGATCGATGTCGTCCGGCGCGACAGCAAGCCACCTTCGAATCAGAAGAAGGCGCTCACTTGCCACAGCTGTCGAGCGCCACATCCGAGCAAAGACTTTCCACTCAAGCGGCGGCTCCATGCCCAAGCTTGTGCGCACGAGCAAGACCTCTTCCGGACTCGAAACGTGTCGTAAAATTGCCTCGCGCACATAGGCGCGGACGGAGCCGTCGGCGCGCAGGCTTGCGTAAAGACGGAGTTGTTCAGCGACGCCGCCTACGTGACGCATCATGCGGTCCAGAAGCACCCGTCGATCGCGCCATGCGCCAAGCTCGCAGTGCGACATCGCTTCCGACCAAACGCTTGCTGCCCCCTCTACGCCCGCGTTGACCGCCAGACGCTCGCGCCAGAGCGCATCGCGCACTTCGAGCGGTTGCCGTGAGGCGTCGCTGCACGAATGGCGTGCGCGCATGTCGTCGGTGCGGACGCCAAATACGTAGGTGTGAGTGACGCTCACGATCCCGGTGAGTCCCGTCGCCGGAAAGTGAGTACCGCGCACCTCCCCGACAATGCACGCATCAACGTCGCGGTCCCCGAGGCTGCTTGCGACAACGGCGGCTCTTTGCACAAGGCCTGTTGCATCCACATCGACGCGCACGGAAACCGACCCGCCGAGATCTGGCCGAACCGTTCGTTTGCGCTCGACACAGCTTCCCGGACCACTTTCGTGCGCATCAAGCGTGCGCATCACGGACACCAGGCCAAGGCCGCCGTCGCCGCGTGATGCCGCGCTCGAGCTCTCGCTCGTTTCCCCGCTCGGCACTCGCGAAACCCACGAATGCTCGAGCAGCCCTCGTCCAGAAAGCGCGTCCGGGCTGCGTTCGTGCATCCATGAAGCGCGCTCGCGTTCACCAAGATCCGAGGCAATGGCGTAGGCCTCAGCGCAGCCACGGCGGAGGCCGCCGCAGCTCACTTCATCGGGCGGCATATCGAACGTCGTCACAAATCCGTAGGGGGTGGATTTGCTGCCGCCGATCACGTAGGACGTCCACGGCGTGATCACGGAGTAGCGCACACCAAGATCGATGAGCGCTTCGCGGCCTGCACGGTCACTGAGCAGTTGGACAAGCCGAGCGCTCGCCCAGCGGCGCATCAAGTCGCCTCGATCAATCATCGTGTGGGAGCGAACGGACACCTGTTTCGCGAACGCAACTCCATCGCGTGTTCCTAAAACCGTAATCTGCGCGGGAAGGTCGTCACGCAAACGTCCCACGAGGCGCACATGTTCACCGATCGGAACAGCGGCGAAAAGCCGGGGAAAGCTGCGCTCGATCGACGGGCCCGTCACAACCGAGAGCCCACGTAGAACTGGCTGCGCCGCACTGGCCAAGAACGACATCACCGCGCGAGCCGCTTCGGCGCGTTCGCGAACTTGCAGTGTGCCCTCGCCGAAAAGCGCACGAAGCATCTCCATGTTGGCGCCATCGCCCACGCCGACGCCGAAGAAGCGAGGTGACGCTGGCAGCGTCGCGAGGGTAGCTTGGATGGCTGTCGCATCGACTGGACCAGTTGTAGGCTGGCCGTCGCCCACATAGACCACGCAACCGCGTGGCCTAGCGGCGACGAGAGCGGCCGCGTCGTGCAGCGTGGCCGCGAGATCGGTCGCGCCACCGAGCTCGATGTGACTGAACGCGTCGGCAATCTTTTCGCGGTTGGCATTCGTCGCAAGCACAAAGCCCGTTCCGATGCCATCGAGCTCGTGGAGGCTCACGTCGGAGACTCGCAGCATTACGCGATCGGTGGGCTGCAGCTGACGCAGGATTCCATCGACCATGGTGCGCGTGAGATCGAAATCTTCAGACTCGGTGGCGCCCGACACGTCCGCCACCAGAACTATTTCGAGGGGCCCGCGCGCTGCCGCAGAGCTCTCCTCATCGATCAATGCAGACGTCGGCACATCGAGCAACACGAATCGATCGTGATCGGCGCCCTGTGAATCGTCCGCATCGACAACGTACGCGCGCGCGTGGTCCGAGTGCTCGTCAGTGACATCAAAGAGCTCCAGCACAAAATCGGCGCGCGGACGAAAGTCGCTTCGACGCAGGCGAATGCGCGATTTATCAACCGTGGCGCCCATCCCCGCTCGGACTGCGCGCACGGCACCTTCGACGGTCACGGAGAGATCCAGTTCTCCGATTAGCGGCGCGCCGCTTCCATCGGCATCGTGCATTGGATAGACAAAGGTTCGAAGCTCGCCGCGATGCGCGATCCATTCGGTGTAGCGAATTTCGATGGTGACAACCGCACCTGGCGCAACGGGGTAGACACGCGCACGCACACGGCTTGGACCATCGTAGACGAGCGCATTGCTGGTGGACGCTGCATCAAGCCAGACAGGCTGGTCGCCGGCTTGGGCCTGGCGCGGCACTACTGTGCCCGATGCTGCGCCTGAACCGGTGTCTACCGAGAAGCCCTCGACGATGGCGTTTTCGGGCAGGCGCAAGCGGTACTCTCCCTCGAGCGCATCACTATCGGCATTGAAGAAGGTCTGTGACACGCGTGTCGTCACAAAGTCACCGGCAATGCGTACATCCACTTCATGGTTGCGAATCGCGAGTGGAGACCGCGCGACACCGTTCGCATCGAGCTTTCGTCCCGAAAGAACACCTATCGGTGGCGCAACGGGGGCAAAGGTGGGCGAGGGCGTAGCAAGACCGCCCGTCCAATCCTCCCAAAGGTCCTCACCGGCGACGTGCACAGGCTGCGACGCCGCAAAGTGCGCCGTTTCGCCTTGAGCAATGCGTCCTGCACCTCGTGGGCTCTGAAAGCTGAGCTCGCCCGCAGCACAGTAAACATCGACGCCGCTCGCCGTCACAGCGACAGCCCACGATGCGCCTTCACCCCGCACATGGCCGAGCGCGGTTTCGACAACTGTCGGTTCCGCGCCGCTTGCATCGATCCAGAGTCGCCCGCGGACGAGCCTCAGGTGATTGAGCTCGCCGACAAGCTCAGAGCCTTGGTCGAGAAGAATGAAGGCGCCGCCGTCCGTCGACAGCACGCCACGCGAGCTCACGCCGGTCGTGAGCGTCGCCCCCGTTCGACACGCGCGGGGGCGTCGACACGAACAGTGTGTCCCCTCGCGCGACACGTTCAGTTCGCCGCGCACAAGCCGAGCGGTGCCCATGGTCTGTGCCGGGCTTGGCGGCTCGTGGCCGCAGGAGACGATTGCTACGGCGCATGCCAACAGGTAAGCGCGCATCAGTGGTCCTCCCCGGAATCTGCGTAGGCGAAGCGTCGTGCAACTCGGCACCGGTAAAGGTCCATGCAAACGCGCGGCGCTCATTGACGAACATGAGTGGTACGACGCGGACAGTCTCGTTGGCGCGACCTTCGTTGGTAACGACGACGAGCTCGGCTTGGACCTGCGCGCGGGTATCGCGACCACCCCTGCGCACCTCGAAGCGGTAGGTACCCGCTTCTGATTCGCGCACGTCGAGCGCCTCGATCCCAAACTCCGGCGCCGTGTCCGTAGGTCGCACGAGGGAGGACTGGTTTGGGTAAGCGGCCCATAGCGACAAGGCAGCGTCGGGATGCGACCACACGAGTGAGACGCGCAACGCGCCCGCCGCGCGCCCGGCGCTCGACTGCCGGCTTCGGGCAAGAAGCGCGCGCAACTTCTCGTCGTCGTCCGCTGAGCGGGCAGCCTGGCGCAGCTTCGCTAGCCGTACCGACGTCCAAAGCAGAGCGGTGCGCGACAAACCCTGGTCGGCGCCGGCGGTGGCCGTCTCGGCGAGGTCTTGCTCGAGGCGCAGCGCTTCGTCGATCCTTCCTGCACCCGCGGCGGCTTGGGCCAATAGCAACTTGACCGACGCATCATCCGGCCTTAGCTCAGCCAGCGTTTGATACTGACGGTACGCGTCGTCGAACCAACCGTGCGCGCGATACAAATCGCCGAGGCGTCGGCGTGCGAGCTCATCCTCGGGCGCAAACTCGACAATTTCACTAAAGACGCGACGTGCATCGTCGACTCTACCCAACCGCACATACATCTCGCCTAACGCGGTGCGTACGCCGGCATCAGCGGCCGGGTTCGCGCGAAGCTCGTTCGCGAGTCGAATCGTCTCTGCCGTGCGGTGCTCCGATTCAAGCTCGGCCAGTAGGCGAAGGCTGAGATCAAAATTGTCCGACTTGTTCACGCGCAGCGTCCGCAAGATGCGTACACGCGCAGCTCCATTTGGCGCGCGGGCAACCATTTGCTCGATGAGAGTCCAGTCGAGCGTCTCCGAAATTCCGAAGGCATCGCGAACAACGCGCAGGTCCGTAGGCGTGCGAACCCTTCGCAATATCGATGCGCGCAAAAATCCGCGCGCGCTTCCATCGTCGAGCATTCGGTAGAACTGAGTGAGCTCGGTGATCTGTCCGAGCCGATCCATGATCACATTGAGTATCGCGCGTCGGTCAGCCGCGGCGTTGAGCTCGCAATCCCGCACGGCGTTCCGGTAAACGGTCAGTGCGTGACTTACGCTCGAATCTCGCACGAGCCGCTCCGTCCACAAGGCCACACGGTCAGCGAGAGGCATGCGCGCGGCCACGCTGCACCGGTTGACGACATGAAGAGGCGAGGTCTGAAAGCGAACCACGGTGGTCGTGGTGACGACTGCGGCCGTGACGCCGTCGGGCGCGTCCGCCGCATTGTCCATCCGCCCGCGCCGCGCAGCGCGCTGTTCGCGCGTAGCTACCGAGTGGTCAGCGTTCAGCGCAAAGCCACCGCTGGATCCGGCGAGAGTTCCGTATGCATTGTTCCGCGGCGACTGCGCAGCGCTCGCCGCGCCCATCCCAGCGCCAAATCCGATCGCGCCGCGACCACCAAAGCCTGCAAGCTGGTCGTCATCGCCCACGCCGCCACCTCCGCGTCCGCTGCCACGCATACCCAACGAGTCCAAGTCCGCGAATGCGCCCGTCTCGGCGACTTCGTGAGCATTGTCACCACGAGTTGGCGAAAGCTCCCCAGTCCGCGTAGTCGTAGGTTCTTGGCTCGGCCGTTCTCTGTCGGCGATCGGGGGCGGCGTCGGTTGGGCGGGCGCAGGCGTAGAGGGTTCGCCTCGTCGCGCGCCCTCATTTTGCGATTCGGGCACGAGCATGTGCGGCGCCTCACCAAACTGCACGCTGCTTGCCGCGGGCCCATCAGCAGAAGAACCTTTACCGCAACCCATGATCGCAAGCGGTGCCACGAGCATGTTCAGAGCGAGCTGCGTCGCATCGCTGCGCTCGACGAGCACGCGAGCCTGCACAAGCTCGCGCGCGCTTGGAACGTAGTAGCTCGTGTAGGGAGTGATTACTCCGTAGCGCACTCCAAGGTCCACGATCGATTCTCGACCAGCTCCCTCGATCAGCAACTGACGCAGGCGCTCACGTGCCCAACGCAGACGCAAGTCATGGCCTTCTTCAAGGGCAGACGTTTCGACCTGCACCATCTGATCAAATGCGCGGCCGCGCACTTGCCCTCGCACGCGCACACTGCGCGGAACGTCGCCGCCCACGCGACCAACGAGCGACAGCACGGCCCCGCGCGCCAAAGTCGTCGCGCCGCGCGGAAACACATCGCGAATTCCCGCTCCCAAGTCGACCGTCACGTGATCGGCGAACGGCCGCGAAGCGTGGGCAATCACCTGAAGCGCCGTGTCCGCCGCTTGAGAGCTTTCCACTACGCGAACGGCAAGGCCGCTCTGACGCGTGAGCGCATCCAAAAGGTCGAGATTCGCGTCAGCTCCCACACCCACCGCGTACAGACGGATCGGATCAGGTAGGCGGCTCATTCGCGTCAGCAAACCTGCGGCCCGCATTTCGCCCACGGTCGGCGCGCCGTCCCCCACGTAAATCACCGCCGAAGGGCGCGAGGGATCGACGAGCGAAGCTGCTTGCGTGATCGCCGCCCCCAAGTCGGTCGCGCCGCCAGCAGGCACGCGCGCCAAGTCGTCCATCAGACGCGACAGTCGCGCTGGATCTACTGCTCCGAGCGCAACTCGCGGTTCACCGCCGAGGGGGCGCAACGCAAGATCGCTTGTGACCACAGCGACTCGATCGCGCGCTCCGAGATGAGAGAGCAACGAGTCGATCACTCGCCGACCAAGCTCAAGGTGTGATGCGTCGGTCGCGGCGGACACGTCGGCGATTACGATCCAATCCTGGCCTTGGACTTGGGCCTGCTCGAAGAGGCTCTCCGGGAGCACGAACGGCAGATAGAAATAGTCGCGCTCTTCGGCCTCGTGCGCGACCGCAGGCGCACCGGGCGCGCGAACTGGCGCGCGATAATCTGCGCGGTACGCTCGCAAGCTGTCCCGTGCGGCGCCATCGGCAAGCTCCAGCCAGAAGTCAGCGCGCGGGCGCAGGTCGTTCGCACGTATGACAACTTTATCGCCATCGATCGTGGCGTTCATTCCAGCCCGAACGTGCACATTCTTTCTCGCGTCACTGACGTCGACTTCCATGGAAAACTCTTGAATCGGCTGACTGAGCGCCCCAGCCGGAGGTGCCATGCGATAGCGATACACGCGCGGGGCCCTAGCGTGCGCACGCGGAAGCCACTCTGCGTAACGCACTACGATTCGTCGGGTGGCGCCAGCGGCGATGGGGTAAATGCGTGCGTGATAGTTGCCGTCCGCATCCCATTCGAGAAGTGCAGGATCGTCCGTCGAGCCCCGATAGACTTGCGCCTCGTACGCGGTACGCGCTTGCGCCCGCTCGCGAACATAGCCATCGACCACTTGCCCGTTGCGATCCACGGAGAAGCGCTGCAGCACGGCGTTCTCAGGAATGCCTATACGGTAAAGGCCTTCCACGACCTCACTCGCCGGATTGAAGAATTCTTGATCGACATCCGTGATTGCCAAGTCGCCTAAAATCTTCACACGCACGTCGAGCCGACGCATCGTAAGCGGCCACCTGGCGCGTCCCGTCTCTTCCGGCAGCCGAGCTTCGAGTTGCCCGATACCGGCCGTGCTGGCGTTGAGCTCCGGACCCACGCGGGAGAGACCGCCCGTCCAATCCGCAAAGAGCGCTGTGGGTGTCACCGCACGCGCACCGCCACTTGGATTCACCTGCTCACCCGCCTGGGCAGTGCCGCGAATATTGCCAGCATCCGACCACGCGACCTGTCCCTGAACAACGTACGCAAGGCTCGGTTGCGCTGCTGCGACTACCAATGAGATGGCGGCGTCACGCAAGACCCATGCTCCATCGCGCGCGACGATGCGCAGCTGCGTTGGGTCGCGTGCTTCTACGAACACCCGACCACTCTCCACCTGCACGGATGCGCCATCGTTTTCCACACGCAGCTCCGTACGCGCGTCGAGCAAGAGGATGCCGCCCGTGTCAAGGGTTAGGCGCGCCAGCGAGTCTTCGCCGACCTCGATTGTCTCGCCGCTTGCCACGCGCGCGCGACCGTACACATTCTCATCCGCGTCCTTCACGCTGCCCCGAATGACTTCGAGTGAACCGCACGTGGAGTCAGCGGTGGTGACTTGTCCGCCGCATCCCACCAGCAAAAGAACGCAAAGCGCCGCCGACGACGCTCGATGAGCTCGCACGATCATTGCCATCTCCATCGTAAAGGTGAGGGCGGTTCGCGCCCTCGAATCAGTCGGACTCCGTCCGCACGTGAAAGTTCTGCCGGTCCGACACGCGGGTGCCCTGGATGCTTGGGCGGTCGCTATTAAAGACGACGAGCACGGCCCGCTGGCGCCGTCGTCCCGATGTTAGTGCGTCGGGCGAAACGACGTAGCACCGTGCTCGTAGACGAGCGCCCCGCCAAGTTGACCTGTGCGCAGCGCTGCTGCAGCGACCGCAAAGGCAAGGATCACGCTGGCGACGTACAGCAAGCGTCTGCGCCGTTGATCGCGCATCACCTGCGCGACTAGCGTGAGAAGCGCCAACGCACATGTGGCAAGCGTGAAACGATCGGCGGCCGATTCATGGGCATCGAGGGGCGCTGCTGCGATCCCTTGGCGCAGCCCCTCGCGTTCTTCCTCGCCGCTACTGCTGGCAACGAACGCGCCGCCCATCACGACCCATGCGACCAGCACGGCGATCCACCACGCCCGTGCATCCACCCCGCGCCAGCCTACGAGCCACGCGAGCATGCCGAAAAGCAGCGGCGCGAAGATTGAAAGGCCCATCGGCAAGTGCACGGCAAACGCATGGAACGAGCTCATGAGATCCATGATACCGACCTTTGCGCGCCCACAAACGTTAGCTGCCAAGGGGCTAGTCGAGGAGCCAGCAGCTGGGGAGGCCGAACCACAAAAGTGGCTACTGACGGGGGGCCGCGCCCGAAATCGACGCAAAACTGACGCTTCGGCCGATGGCACGGAGCCTGCTTTGCACTTAAGGCATGCCCAACCTACGACGCTCTCTCAGTGTGCTCGGACTCATGCTCGCTCTCTCAGGCTGCGCGGTCGAGGCAAGCTCAGCGCCCCCCGTAGATGAGGGTGACGACATGCCGGCCTTGAGCGGGCTCGACCCCGTCCTTCAAGACGCGCCTCCAAACTCGATGCTCCCAGAAGAGGGCAAAGCCGATGCGACGTACCCGGCGACCTTCGACCTCGTCGCCGATCAGAGCCCGATTCGCAATCAGGCGCGGCGCGGCGTCTGCTCGATCTTCAGCACCGTAGCGCTGATGGAAAACCTCTACATCAAGTCGGGCATCCTTCCCGACGCGGACTTTTCCGAGCAGTACCTGCAGTGGTCGGTGAAGGCACAACTGCACCAGTTCACCGGGACGTCGGGATCTAACGCCAACACCAACCTGCGTGCGATTCACGAGTACGGCATCCCCGTCGAATCCGCGTGGCCGTATGAAGGCAACGCGTGGTCGTCTTCAAACGATGCAGCGTGCACGAGCAACGAGGGCGATGATCTTCCGTACCGCTGTTACACAAATGGCGAAGCACCTGAGACAGCTCAGATGGGCACGCTCTACCACTTGCCGGCCGGTCGCTTCATCAACTCATCCGTGCGCAGCTTGAAGGCGCAAATCTACGGTAAGCGCGCGGGCGTGATCGCCGGCGGCACCTTCTTCTACCAATCGTGGAACCACGGTTCATCGACACTGCCGGTTAGCTCGGACTACATGCGAGACGGCTACGTTCTCTATCCGAACGCGGAAGACCAGGCGAAGAGCTTGGAGAAGCGTGCAGGTCACTCGTTCTTGCTTGTCGGCTGGGACGACAACCTTGAAGTTCCCACGCGCGATGCGCAGGGAAACGTGGTCATGCAGGACGGTCGACCGGTCATGGAGAAGGGCTTCTTTCTCTTCAAAAACTCATGGGGCGCCACGCGCTTCGGCACCACCAATCCGCACGGCGCAGGCTATGGCTGGATCTCGTACCGCTACGTCACCGAGTTTTTGAGCGCCTATGCGAGCGACGAACCGACCGCGCCGGCGCGCACCGAAATCTGTGATAACGGATCCGATGACGATGGCGATCACCGCATCGACTGCGAAGACACGAACTGCCGCGACGCCGCTGCATGCCAAGAGATGAGCATGCTTACGACGACTGACGACAACAACCGCTCGACCGCGATTCCGGATGACGACGCAAGCGGCTTGTCGAGTGCGCTTACAGTTGCCGAGGCCGGTTCAATCGCCAGTATCTCGGTCCACGTGAACATCACGCACACATACCGCGGCGACCTGGTCATCAAGTTGGTTCACCCAAGCGGCCAGTCCTACACGTTGGCCGACCAGGTTGGCGGCGCGGCTGACAACCTCGACCAGACCTTCGACATCAGCGCCTTCGCAGGTGCAGCGGCCAACGGAGTGTGGCATCTGAGCGTTGTCGACACCGCAGGCGAAGACACAGGAACCCTGGAAGGCTGGTCGCTCACCATCACCCGCGCAGCTCACTGAGCTAAGCGAGCACCGGCTACAGAAGACGCGTCGACCGAGCAATCGGAACGGCGCGTTTTCGTTTAAGCAGCGCGCTTAGCGACGCTTCGTGTCGCCATCCTCGTTTACGTCGGTGCGCTCGTCGAACCCTTCCTCGTCAACGCTGCCGTCTGCCGCAGGCACGCGCTTCGTCGTGCGGCGCTCGCGAACGGGCGACGCAGGCGGGGGCGAGGGCGAGCGTGCTGCTGCTGCGGCTCGCCCGGTATCGATGCGTGAGGTTCCGATCTCGGCGGACTCGGTACGCGGAGGCGTCTCCGGCGCCCGCGAAGGGAGTGCCGACTCGGCACTGTGCATTCCGGGGTTCGGATGGAATCGCTGATACGCCGCGTTCGGGCCAAGGACATCGGCGATTAGGTTTACGCCCAGATCAGCGTTGACGGCCTCGGAGACGACGTACTCCTCCATCAGGCGAAGCTCAGATTCGATTTCCGCGGCCCAGAGCCTCTTCATCGTGCGCGCAAGCTTGGTGCGCCGATACTGACCGTTGAACTCACGCAAGAATATCAGCAAGTCATCGCGGAACTCGAGCGCCGACTGATAGCGAGCCGAGCGGGAGCGCGCCATTGCCCGCTCGATGATGGCGGCAAGTGGCGGAGGGATATGCGGGTTAATTTCAATCGCCGCGCGTGGGTTGGCGTCGCGTACGGCGAAAATCAAATCCAACTCGTTGCCAGCGTTGAATGGCGCGATGCCGGTGGCTAGCTCGTAGAGAACGCTGCCTGCGCTGAAGATGTCACTGCGGCCGTCGAGCTTGCGACCGAACGCTTGCTCGGGCGACATGTACTTGATCTTGCCTTTGATGATGCCCGTCCGCGTTTGCACTTTGTTATTCGCCGCTTTGGCGATACCGAAGTCGCAAATCTTCACGTGGCCGTCGTACGCGATTAAAATATTGGACGGGCTGAAGTCGCGGTGCACGAGATGAAGAGGGCGGTCTTCCAAGTCCCGAGCGATGTGCGCGTGATGCAAGCCATCGAGTGCGCGCGCTAAAATGTAAACGACATCGTCAAAGTCGAGGGGCTCGCGGCGCTGGCGTCCCTTCTCCACGGTCGAGCGCAAATCCTTGCCGTCGATGAACTCCATCGAGATGAGCAACGACTCGTCGACTTCCGCGAGCTCGTAAACTTCCGCGATATTCGGATGGCGAAGATAGCTGACGAGCTTAAACTCGTCGGTGAGCATATCGACGAAGTGGCGGTCATCCGTGTAGTTCGGCAAGACCTTCTTAATGGCAACGTCGCGCCGAAATCCATCCTCGTCGTAGGTAAAACCGCGAAAAATCTCGGCCATGCCACCAAACGCGATACGTTCTGTGACTTGATAGCGGCCAAGCTGCCGAGTGCGCGGCATAACGCGGTATCGTCCCTTATGTTCAGGCGCGCTGGCAAGCAAACGAGCGGGTCGCCTTGATTCGGTTGAATCTAGTGGCAAATTGGGCGCCTTCTGCGTCGAGTGGCCGTGTGGGCAGAGGTGGGATACAACTCCTGCCTGTTTTAGGAGCCTTTCTAGATGACGACTGCTTCAATCTCACGCACCAGCGACCCCGCCGCGACGGCCAGCCCACGCGCGCCTTTGGTCGGACGCGGTCCGGAAATGCGCGCGCTCGACGAAGCGTTCGCTCGCGCCTTCTCGACGAAGAAGCCCCAGGTAGTCACGATTCTGGGCGGCCCAGGCATCGGCAAGACGCGTTTGCTCAACGAGTTTCTGACCAAGGTCCGCGAACGCGAGCGTCGCGTGCAGGCGTATCGCGGCGCATTCCGCGATGGCAGTTCGGCATTTAGCGCCATCCAACGCATCCTGCGCGCGCGCTTTGGCGTCTTTGAAGGCGCAAACCCCGACGCTACGCGCGAGACTTTTCGAAAAACGGTGTCGCAGGCGCTGGGTGATCAGCGCGTGACGGAGTTTTTGCACTTCCTCGGTGCGTTCGTCGATCTCCGTTTCCCCGAGTCGCCGTTCATTCGCGCGGTCGAAGATGATCCGGAGCAGTTCAGTCAGCTGAGCCGTGCCGTGCTGCGCCGTTTCTTCGAGGTCGACGCACAGAATACGCCGCTCATTCTCGTCTTTGAAGATCTACACTGGGCAACCGACGACGGCCTCGCTCTCGTTTACTACTTGATCAGCACGTTGAGCGACGCCCCCATTCTCATCGTCACCACGGCGCGCCCCGAGCTGAGCGCACGTCGCTCGGACTGGTTCCAGTCGAGCGCTTCCCATACGCGCATCGACCTGAGCCCCCTCGGTGCAGATGACGCCGCGCTCTTGATGGAAAAATTGCTCGCTCCAATCGGCGAGGAACCGCCCGCGGAACTCGTCGATGCAGCGGTCGATATGGCAGCGGGCAGTCCGTATCTTCTCGAACAGATGGTGCGCACCTATCTCGACTCAGGCACGCTCGTAGAGCGCGACGACGGGTCATGGCGCGTGGATTTGTCACGCCTCGACGACGCGCAGCTTCCTCTCACCGTCGACGACGCCATCTCCGCGCGGATTTCTTCGCTATTGCCCGCAGAGCGCGCGCTTTTGGAGATGGCCGCAACGATGGGCGGAGTGTTCTGGCTAGGCGCATTGGTCGCCTTGGGCCGCATCGACAAGCCCACGCCCGCGCTGTGGGGCGGCGCAGAAGACCTAGTGCTGCACTACCGTGATCTGCTCAAGGGCCTAGAGGCGCGTGAGTACGTCGTTCAACTTCCCGACTCGTCCGTCTTTGGTGATTCGGAGTTTGCATTCCGCCACAACCTGGAGCGCGAAACCCTGCACAAGCTCACAAGCGCGAGCGAGATGCGACGCTATCATCTTGTCGTCGCCGAGTGGCTTGAGTTCAAACTAACCAGCCGTAACGAAGAACAGTGCGAGCTTCTAGCTCAACACTTCGAACAGGGCGACGCCAAGCGCAAAGCAGGTGAGTACTATATTCTCGCCGGAGACCGCGCGCGGGCGCGCTATGCCAACGCCAAGGCCGCCGAGTTTTACACGCGTGGCCTCTCGCTCATCGGTGAGGAAGACATCCTGCTTCGCATGGACGCATTGCATCACATGGGCGATGTGCAGCAGCTTGCGGGCAACAACGACGATGCCATCAAGAGCTTTCGTGCCATGCTCGAGATCGCGTTTCGCCTCGACTTGAAAGCGAAGGGTGGAGCGGCCCACAATCGACTCGGCCGCGTCTATCGCGCCATCGGTCAGCTCGAGGAGGCGATGCGTCACCTCGGCACCGGGCATGCTCTCTTCGACGCGGCGGGTGACCGGCGCGGGGTAGCAGCGTCGCTTGACGATGTGGGACGCGTGCACTGGATGCGCGGTGTCTACGAGACGGCCGAACGCTTCATGAAGGAAGCGCTGGACCTTCGTATCGAGCTTGGCGACCCGCGCAGCATCGCGCTCTCGCACAACAACTTGGGCCTTGTTTATCAGGACAGCGGCCGTTTTGCCGAGGCATTAGCCTCGTTCGATGAAGCGCTGCGCGTTCGGCGCGAGATCGAGGATCGTCCCGGCATCGCCCAGACGCTCAACAATCTTGGCACCATTCACCAAGACAACGGTGACCAGGATCGCGCGATTCAGATTTGGACGGAAGCACTCGAGGTCGCGCACGAGGTTGGCGACCGCATGCGACAATCGGTCATTCTCACCAATATCGGTGAGGCGCATTACCGCTCGAGCCGGCCCACCGAAGCCATTCGCGTGCTGAAGCAAGCCGAGGATATTTCGACCACGCTCGGCGACCGCATTCTGGAAGCGGAGATTCTGCGCGGCCTTGCCAAGGCGCACATGCTGATTCACGACATTCGCACAGCCCGTGACTACATCACGCGCTCGGTGGCTTTGTTCGAGCAGTCGCGGGGCAAGCCCTTCCTTGGGGTTGCACTGCGCACGCTCGGAGAAATCGCGGCGGCCGGTGGATGGGGCGGAGAAGACCACGAGCGCGCGCGCGAGGCGTTCGAGCGTTCCATCCGACTCTTCGAAGAACTCGGAAACGAAGTCGAGTTGGGGCGCAGCTGTAAAGCGTGTGCCGACTTCCTGGCCACGGCACCGAACCAAAGTGCTGAGCTCAAAGGCCTCGCCGATAAATATCGGAAGCGCGCCGACGAGATTGCCGACCGCCTGCAGAAGATCGAGCGCGAGCTTCCCTACGTGCGCGTCTCTGAACCCACCGAGCCCGGAATCGGACAAGCGCCGACTGCGTAGCGTGGCGTCTGCATTCCCGGAAGGCGTAGTTCCAGCGCCCATCGTCGACATCTGCACGCGCCTTCGAAGCGCCGGCCATCGCGCATGGGTCGTGGGCGGGTGCGTTCGAGACGTGCTCGCGGGACGCGCGGTGAGCGATTGGGATGTTTGCACGACCGCGCTTCCCGCAGACGTACAGAAGGTTTTCAAGCGCGTGATTCCGACCGGAATCGAGCACGGAACCGTGACCGTTCTGCATCAAGGCCTCTCGACGGAAGTGACGACATTAAGGGGGGAGGGCGCGTACTCCGACGGGCGCCGCCCCGACAACGTACACTTCGTCAGCGACATCGACGAAGACCTCGCGCGCCGCGACTTTACCGTCAACGCGATGGCATATGACCCCATCGACGATAAGCTCGTCGATCCATTTCGTGGACGCGAGGATATGGGCGCGAAGATAATTCGCGCCGTCGGCAACCCTCTGGAGCGCTTTGGGGAGGATGGCTTACGGGTGCTGCGCGCAGCGCGTTTCTCGGCGACACTCGAGTTCGAAATCGACGCCGAGACTGAGCGCGCGATGAGTGCGACGCTCGATACGTTCCGCAAAGTTTCACCGGAGCGCGTGCGCGACGAATGGTTGAAGTCGATGAAAGCTCGTAAGCCGTCGCAGGCGTTTCGCGTTATGCATCGCACAGGAATTTTGGACATCACGTGTCCGGAGCTATCGAAGCAGGTCGGCTGCGAGCAGAACAAATGGCATGAGTACGACGTTTGGAATCACAGCCTCGAATGCCTGGACGCAATGAACGGAGACGCCGTACTTCGTCTCACCGGCCTCTTGCACGACATCGGCAAACCCAAGACGCGCGCGATGTCCGACAAGACCAACGACTACACTTTCTTTCATCACGAAACGGTCGGCGCAGATATGACCGATGCATGGATGCGCGCCTACAAGTTCTCCAACGACGAACGCGAGCGCATTGTGCACTTGGTGCGGCATCACCTCGTCTGTTACTCGGACGAATGGACGGATGCGGCCGTTCGACGGTTCATCAAACGCATTGGCACCGAGCGCATCGACGACCTTATGCGCCTGGCCGAAGCCGATGCGCTTGCCAAAGGGCGTCCCGTCGATTCGGAACTGCAGGCGCTTTTGCGTTTGCGCGAGCGCATTGCTCAAGTACACGCGGCCGGGCACGCTCTGTCGGCGCGTGACCTTGCGGTGCGTGGCGCAGATCTCATGACTCATCTTGGCTTACCCCCTAGCAAATTGATCGGCGTGCTACTCGCGCAGTTGCTCGAGCGCGTGCTCGATGAACCGACGCTCAACGAACGGATGCAGCTTCTCACGCTCGCCGAAGAGCTCGCTAAGGCGGAGCAGCGGAAACCGAGCGCCTGATGCTCGGCTACGTCGACCTGCATTGCCACTATCTTCCGGCTATTGACGACGGCGTGAAGACCATCGCCGAAGGCGCGGAGCTTTGCCGTGCGCTTCGAAGCATCGGCTACGACACCGTTGTCGCGACACCACACATTCGAAGCGCGATGTTCGAAAACAACAAGGCGAATCTCGAGCAGGTCTATTCGAACTTCGTTGCGCAAACACGCGAGATGCAAGACATGCCCAAGACGGGCCTCGCCGCCGAGCATTTCTGCGACGACGTGTTCTGGAATCTCTTCGCAACCGGCGCGAGCCTTCCATACCCAGGCGGCCACGCTGCGCTGGTGGAATTTCCTCCGACTGCGATTCCGCGCAACGTTGAGCAACGCTTCTTCGACATGCAACGCAAACGCGTGCGTCCGGTGATAGCCCATCCGGAACGCTACACGCCGCTCTTCAAGCAAACCGACCCTATCGATCGCATGCTCGACATGGGTGTTTTGGCCCAACTCGATCTGATGTCACTGACAGGTAAGTATGGGCGGGCGACGCAGAGTGCCGCCGAGCGCATGGTCGAAGAGGGCGTCTATTATCTCGCGTGTAGCGACTGTCATAAGCCCGCAGACGTGCCGATCGTGGCCGACGCGATCGCGCGACTTTTTGAGCTTGTGGGCGAGGAAGAGGCGAAAGAGCTTCTCAGCGAAAATCCTACGCGTATTCTCTCCGGCCGAATCAACGCATGAACTCTCCGACGCCCGTTTCCCAGAAGTCTTTCGCGCAGCGCGTTCTGCCAAAGCTCCTCGTGTCTTTGGTGCTGGGGGGCTTATTCGCCTGGGTCGCGTCCCGCGGCGGGGTGCCGCTCTTGCCGTCGCGCGAGGCATTTGCGCAGGTGAAGTGGTGGGCTGTCCCCGGCTACATCCTAGCCCTTGCCGTGACGCACTTTGTGCGCGCGACCCGGTGGCGCTTTTTGATCGCGCCGGTGAAGCATGTGCCCCTCAAGGAAGTCGTCGCGATCAATTGGATCGGCTTTTTTGCCATCTTCGTGATGCCGCTACGCCTCGGCGAGCTCGCGCGCCCGGCGCTCAGCAAGATCCGTGAGGGCATTCCGATTTCTGCGGGCGTCGGCACCGTCGCTGTTGAACGCATTCTCGATGGGCTCATCACCAGCGCATGCGTGGCGTGGGCGATCTTTGCGCTGCCGCGCCTCCCGACGACCGATCCCATTGCGCGCAATGTGCCCTACTACGGCATGTTGGCGCTTACCGTCTTCGCCTGCGCCTTCGTAGCGCTCGGCCTCTTCCTCTGGCAGCGCAACTTCGCGGTCAAGCTGACCGAGATAACCGTGGGCCTCGTTGCACCGAAGCTCGCACGCACTCTCGCGGAGAAGATCGATCAAGTGGCGCTGGGCGTGCGCTCCATCGCCGACATCAAGCTCGCGAGCGGATTTCTCTTCGAATCTCTTTTGTACTGGGCGTTGAACGCTGCTGGCATGTGGCTGCTGGCGTGGGGTTGCGGCATTCCGATGAGCCCGGGACACGCCGTCGCCGTTATGGGCGTGCTCGCCATTGGCATCTTGTTGCCCGCGGGCCCCGGTCTCTTCGGCACCTTCCAGCTGGGTATCCTCGTTGGGCTCAAGCTCTATTTCCCGGAACAGCTCGTGAGCGCGGCAGGGGGCGTCTATATCTTCCTGCTTTACGGGATTCAGCTCACAGGTATTTGTCTTGCCGGCATAATTCCCCTCTACGCCATGCAGGTTCGCTTCTCCGATCTCGTTCGCGCGCCGGGCCCAAAGACGATTCCGCCGCCGCCTGCGTGAATGGGTGCGCCGGAACCTAGGCTGAAAACTTGGTCGCCTCGGGCCCAGTCGATACGCTGTCCGCTGTGAAAGTGCGCACTTTTTTCGCGGCGGCTGCATTCCTGACCACCATGTCGTGGTCGATGCTCGCGTTCGCGCGCACTACTTCAGATTTCGCGTACCCCGTCGATAAGGTTTGGAACGCATCCGTTCGCCTCGTGCGTGTGGACCTCGGTTGTGCACTCGGCGACCGCGACACGGATGCTGGATACTTTATGTTCGAATACGCGGACGGCGCTCATCGCTATCCGGGGAGCTTGGAAATTGTACGCGCGCGCGTCGAAGGGCGCGATGGCGTTCGTGTCGTCGTTCAAATCCCCGCGATGCCAAGTTATGTCGAGCGAATGATTCTCGACCGACTGGGGCGAAAATTGATCGACGAGTTCGGCGAGCCTGCGCCGATCCCGACACCGCCGCCGCGCGAGTCCCAACGACGAGACGCACGGGATGATCACGCAGGACATGATGACGAAGACGATGATGACCAACAGGGCGATCACAGACGCAGTGACCGCCAGCGCGATAACGACTCTGTGGAAGAGGACGCGCCCCGCGAGCGCAATCAGCCGGCGCGTCCCAACGACTAATACAAACTAAGTTAACTAGATTACGAAGGAGCCTGGAGATGAAGCTAAAATTGATTTCGACACTTGTTTTGACGTTGGCCATCGGTGGCGCGGGCTGCAAAGACGATCCGGTTGCCGGGACGGACGCTGGCCCGGGTACCGACCTGGGCGTCGCGACCGACCTGGGCGTCGCGACCGACCTCGGCGTGGCGACGGATTTGGGCGTAAGCACGGACGCTGCACCGGTCGACGGCGGACCACCCGATACCTGCGTGGAGATCTGCACCTTCCAAAATTCGTGCAACGTCGAAGACGGCGGCGAGCCCTCCGGCGGTATCAACTGTGCTGACCTCTGCGCGGTCTTCGACGGCCTCGAGACGGCCGCCGATTGCGCAACGGAATACGACGCGCTCATCAGCTGCTACGTGGCGAATCCCGGATGCGAAAGCGGCGTTGTGGACGGCGGTGCGAACTGCGAGTCGACGGTGCAAACCGCGATCGGCTGCTACAGCGCGTACTGTGAGATGAGCGAGCATTCGAGCGAAGCACTTTGCGTCACATTCGCAGGCGTGTTCGGCGGCGGCGATACGGACGCTGGCGTTGGGCCGACCGAAGACGGCGGCATTGCGCCGACCGACGATGCCGGCCTGCCCGACTTGGACGCCGGAACTCCCGCTAGCTGAGCAGCACCGACTGCGCAGAGCACGAGCCCGTGGCGAGCAATCGCTGCGGGCTTTTTGCTTTATGGGCAACCGGCCCTGGCGGCGTCCGATGAATGCGCACGATGAGCGCGCGGGATACGAAGGCAGCGGGCATGCTGGTAGCTCTGCTCGCTGTCGTGGCGCTCGCGCGTGAAAGTTCGCGCGCGACACCGCAACTTGTCGTCTCGCCGCCAGTCAAGCGAGTCGCGAGTGGCGCCGCGCTGGCGTTGCGGGAAGGGCGTCCGCTCGATCTCAATCACGCGACTGTCGAGGACCTTTGCATCCTTCCGCGCATCGGTCGGGCGCTTGCCGAGCGCATCGTTCGGCGCCGAACGGAGCGCGGCCCGTTTCGATCGCTGCGCGACCTCGACGAGGTGGAAGGGATCGGGCCCCACACGCTCGAACTGTTAGCGCCGCTGCTAATGGTCCAAAACGCCCCGGCAAATCCCTAGTGATCCCTGCGACGCATGGGCGACACAGGCACTTCACGCGAGTTAGCCTTGCGCGAAGGGGGGCAGATCAACTAAAGGAGAGCGTCTTATAGAAGGAGCTTTCTCATGTCTCAGCGTTTCGTCTCAATCGTGGTCCTCGGAATGGCTTTGGGAATGGGTGTGGCGCTGACATCAGCGTGCGCAAACACGGAGAACCACGGCGGGACCGACATGGGCAGCACGCCCGCGGATATGGGCACGGCGACAGACCTCGGCGCCGGCACGGATTTCGGGCCCGTCGCGATGTGCGATGGCTCGTCCACCAATGAAGACACGGTCGCTCTTTGCTCCGACAGCTGCGACAACGACGGCAACAGCTTCGTCGACTGCAACGATTTCGGTTGCTGCGATGTGCGCACCGACTGTGGTCCCACGACCGCGTGCGGACGTCCGCGCGATGGCGGCGCTCCCGCAATGGCATGTGACGGCGGATCTGAATTTGAGACGACCATCGCAGCCTGCTCCGACGGTTGCGACAACGACGGCAACAACTTCGTCGACTGCAACGACTTTGCTTGCTGCTCACTCGTCACCTGCGGAACTGACACCGCATGTGGTCGCCGCGACGGTGGATCCACGGTCGTCACGTGCACGGGACCTCTCGTTCACGAGAACACGGTTGAAACGTGCACGGATGGATGCAGCAACGACGGCAACGCATACGTCGACTGCGAGGATCGCAACTGCTGCGGCATTGAAGGCGTGACCTGCACCGGCACCACGTACTGCGCAACGAACACCACGCCATCGACGGGATGCGTGGGCGAAATCGTCCCTGAGAATACCGCTGAGCGTTGCGCTGACGCGTGCAGCAACGACGACGACCCCTTCATCGATTGCGACGACTACGATTGCTGCGATGTCAGCGGCGTGACTTGCGGCACCGACACCATGTGCGGCATGCGCGGATCCGACGCAGGCGCCTGATCCGAGACCTCGAGCTATCCGCTCAAAGGTCGAACGCGAAGCCGAGCTTCGCGTAGACCGGCACTTCCAAGAAGCGCGTTCCCGTCAACGTATAGGTGGGACGCGCTTCAATGCCGATATAGAGGGAACGACTTAGCAGGTAGTCGAGTCCGAAGGTCGCGTGCACGCCAAGCGCCGTGCCTCCGAGTCCGTCGGAATTGACGCGCGAAACCGAATCGAGACCCACGCCGAGGTACGGCACGATGGTCAGGATGTCGATCATGTAAATCAGATCGGCGCCGCCAGTTACGAGTTGGTCCGCCGAGGGGTGCAGCGCATAGGCGCCGAAGGCTCGCAGCGTCAGGATATCGTTGAGGCCATAGCTCACGAGAACCTCGGCGGCGATACCGTTTGTGGCCATTTCCGCGCCGGACGCTGCGGCGTACCCCGCGCCGATCTCGAGCGTCATCTGCCCTTCGTAGGCCAACGCGGGCGACGCGATCGCCAGGGGCAGGGCGCAACCAAGGGCACAAGCCAACGTGGCGGCAACGCGAGCAGACATGCCCGCCTGATAGCACGGGCCCCGTCCGTTGACTCCCTGTCTTTGACGGGTATAGTCGCTCGCCGCGCCGGCCATTGGTAAGAATTCCCATGGCTTAGTTGTGGATTTGATTAGAAAAAAGCGCGTCTTCTCTCGCTTGTGGAGTTCAGCTTGTCGACCCCGGATACCGATACCGATTTCGAAAACGATTCGCAGCCCACCGCTGACTCTTCGTCGAGCAGCACGGAGGGCTCGTCCGAAAAGAGCGGACCCACGGCCGGACAAAAACTAGCCGCGCAGATGGCCGCGAAGGCCGCACAGAAAGCAGCGAAGCGCGGCAAGGCTCCGGCGGCCGAAGAGCAAGCCGTCAAGAGGGCGACCGATATCGCGCACGAGCTCGGAAAGCACGCGCGATTGCTTTACATCGCAGCGGCCGTTGCTGTTCTGATCGGACTCGGCTTCGTTGCCTACTCATTGTTTGGGCACCGCGGCGAAGAAGAAGCAGGCCGCGCATTGACGAAGGCGGTCGCGATTGCGAATGCGAACATTCGCGCAGCCGATCAGGAAGCGCCCGAGGACGAGCCGGAAGGCACGGTCACGTTCCCAACGATTCAAGCGCGCGCAGAGTCGGCTTTGCGCGAGTTCCAGGCGGTGACTTCGCATCATGCGGGCACCGTCGCCGCGAGCTGGGCGCGGCTGGGTGAAGCGCATGCGCTGCTTGAGCTCAATCGCATCAGCGACGCGCGCACCGCGTTTGAAAAAGCGCGTCGCGAGGGCGGCGATGATCCGATGATCTCGGCACGCGCTCTTGAAGGCATGGGCTTTGCGCTCGAAGCTGAAAACAAGCCCCAAGAGGCGGTTCAGAAGTACCAAGAGCTTTCGCGTCTTTCGAGTGGCGCGTTCCGCAATCTCGCGGACTACCACTTGGCGCGGATGTACATCGCGCTGCACGAAGAAGTTCGCGCGAAGGAAACACTCCGCACGCTCGTCGATCGTTTGAACTCGGCGGAAGGCCCGGGCGGCGAGCTCGCGCCGGCATCCCCGTACGTCCTTGATCAAGCTCAGATTCGCCTAGCCGAGCTCGATCCTTCCGCGGTTCCGCATGCGCGCCGTTCGGCACAGCCGAGCTCGGGTGGCACGATCATGGGACCCAACGGCCCGATCGAAATCGGCGGCGCCGAAGGCGGCGCAGGCCAGAACGAAGCGCTGCAGCGCCTCATCGAGCAGCTCAACAAGCAGGGCATCCACGCGACGCCGGGCGCAGCACCGACTCCGAACTCGCCGATGCAGGTTCCTGCGCCGCGCGCACCAGCTGCGCCTGCCGCTGCCTCACCGACCGCGCCTGCGGCTGCTCCAGCGACCGCGCCTGCGGCTGGCGCACCGTAACGATGTTCGCGGTCACGCCGAAAGCTGCGCTCGCGGCCGCGCTCGTCGCAGGGCTAGCTTCCGTTGTCGGCTGCGGACAAGTACTCACGAGCGGCGAGCTTGGTTGGGTAGGCGGCACGGCGCGACCCAGCGTCGGGCAGGGGCCTGTGCATGTGCAATGGACCGAACGCCTGACCGAACCCGGCACCGGTTCGTATCAGCCGGTTGAACACGCTGTAGCGGCTCTCGACCCGTCGCACGATCGCGTGTACGTGGGCTCATCTGCAGGGAGTCTTTGGGCTCTCACGCCGGCCGGCACGAAGATTTGGCGCTACGACGCTGAGGGCGGAATCGAAGCCGAACCGGCCGTCGATGGGCGTAACGGCGAAGTCTACCTCGGCACGACGCAAGGCTACGTGCACGCGCTCCACGCGAGTGACGGCCGCGTTCGCTGGCGCAAGCCCATCGAAGGCGCGATTCGCAATCCGCCAATCCTATCTGGCGACGCTGTCTACGTGAACACGGCCAGCGATTTGGTCGTCGCATTTTCGCGCGAGAGTGGAGAGGCGCTCTGGCGCTATCACCGCGATCCGCCGGATGGATTTTCCCTCACCGGTCATGCCGGAATGGTGCTCGTCGACAACAAGCTCCTCGCTGCGTTCAGCGACGGAACGCTGGTGGCGCTCGACCCGGCGGATGGTCACGTAGTGTGGGAACGCGACACGGCACTCGACTTGGAAGAAGCCCCGGAAGGTGCGACGCGCTTCTTGGACGTCGACACGACCCCTGTGGTGCTTGGTTCGAGCGTTTACATCGCGTCATTCGCCGCGGGTTTCTACGAAGTCGCGTTGTCGAGTGACAGCGTGCGGGCGCGAGACGCCGCGCGCGTGGGAATCACGTCCATCGCTGTGTCTGATCGGGCGCGCAGCACGGAAGGCGAAGAAGGCTTTATGGTGCTTGCGTCGGCCGATGATGGCGTTGTCTGCCTGGCAATGCCGGACCGCACTCAGATGTGGGCCCACCACGTGTCGCGCGGCGCCGCCAGCATTCCTAAAATCTATCGGGACGTGGTGCTCGTGGGAGAGAACTCGGGCGGTTTCTTGGCACTGGCAGTCGGAACGGGCCAAGAGCTCTCACGCGTCGAGTCGGGCTACGGCTTTTCGGCCGAGCCCGCCATCGCGGATCACCTCGGATTCGTGGTCAGCAACGGCGGTACGTTGTTCGCATTTTCCGTCGTCGACTGAGTTGGAGCCGGACCCGGGCAGCAGACAGACCAAGCGCAGAAGCGTGAGGTTTATCGTCAGATTCTCGGGTTCACATCGGCGTGCATTGTCGGTGCGATTTAGAAATGTCCGGTGCTCTGCAAAGTACAGTTGTCCGCTTGGGTGCCTCGGTCAAGGGTTGCTGGTTTGGGATGCGGCTTTGCCGACTGCAGCGCGGTGGCCAATGGATGGGTTACGGGCAAGGGCGCAATCGACCTGGCGGATTGTTGGCGCTTCTGGTTCGCGCGTGGACGCCGAGTCGTCAGACCTGGTTCTCCATCGCTTTGCGCATGAGATCTTCGTCGCGCAACGTGAGGCGCTTCGTTTGAAGCGTGCGCTTGTCACGCTCGCGCTGACCTTGCGCGATGACGCTCAGGACATGTCCTAAGAGTTTGTTCTCGACGATGGCGCCTTGATGCACGCGTGCGTCTTTGGGAAACGCGTACGCGTCCAAGTGTTCGCCTCGATATTCGATGTGTACGGTTCCATCTTCTTCTTCGCGCACCGTCACACGCTTGCCACGCGCTTTTTCCGATGCTGGCGTCGAGGCGACGACGTACATCACGCGATTGTAGTGCAAGGTGAGGCTGCCGGTCAGGCGTCGCTCCTCTTGCCACGAGAAGATGCGTGCGAGGTTTTCCTGGGGCAGCAACGTCCGGTGCGCATCGTGCGGGCTCTGAGGTTCGCACGCGAAACGCTGGTTGTAGTCCTTCATGAACTCCCCAAGGTACGCGTTGCCCGCATCACGGCCTGAGATGCCGCGAAGCCTGAGCTCTTTGACGAGACGGTCTTGCAGCGTCTGATGCGCTCGTTCGACGCGCCCTGGCCGCGGGCGTGTTGGCGCAAATCACGTCGATATTCAGCTCGTACATAGCGCGTCCAATTGCGTGTAGCCGTCGCCCGCGCGTGCATCCTGGCATTGACGCGAAAGACGCCGGCCTTGTCGCTGTAAAAGCGCAGGGCTTTCCGTGCGCACGCACATAGCGCTCGGTCGCCGCGAAGTACTCGAACGTCGATTCGGAGCGCACGAAGCGCAGCTCCATCAAACGACTCGTCGCGTCGTCGACGTAGACCAAGAGGGTGCAGCGCGGCGCGCGTCCTTCGAACCACTCATGGTCCGACCCGTCGATTTGCACCAACTCACCTAAGCACGAGCGGCGACGACGCGGTGATTGGGCTGGCTTTCGCCGCTGCATGCGCGTACGCCACAATCCCTCCGAGGACATCCACGTGCGCAAGGTCTCGACCGACACGACAACATCATGCTGCTCGCGCAGCTTCTCGCAGGCCAAGGTCGGGCCAAAGTCGGCATAGCGTTCTTTGACAAGCGCGAGCACCCGCGCACGAACATCAGCGGCTAACTTGCGATTGCTTGGTCGGCCACGTCGCTTGGAGGCGAGAGCCGCGGCCCCTGAACCGCGTACGCACGCTGCAGTCGCCGAACTTGCCGCACAGTCAGCTGCAACATCTCCCCGCAGCGGCTCGCTGTGACAGCGAATGCTCCGAGACCGTGCCATCACCGCGGCCCGGTCCACTCCTTGGTGCTCATTGTTTGGGAGAAACCGGACATCTCTAAATGGGCCCTACAAATCCGCTTCGCATAAAGGGCGGATATGTAAACTTGCTCTACGACCACATCAGACGGCCGAATCGAAGAACGCGTTTATGCTGGCTAGCCTCGGACCGCGTGCCAACTTCGGCGACGCGCCCCGCGGACCGCGTCGTGACTTCGGAGACAAACCGAGTGGACCGCGTCGTGACTTCGGAGACAAACCGAGTGGACCGCGTCGTGATTTCGGAGGCGGATCGAGTGGCGGCGCACCGCGTCGCGATTTCGGAGACAAGCCCCGCGGATCGCGTGCCAGCTTCGGCGACGCGCCCCGCGGACCACGCCGTGACTTCGGAGACAAGCCGAGTGGACCGCGTCGAGACTTTGGCGACAAGCCCCGTGGACCGCGTCGCGAGGGCGGCGGACCCGGCGGAGCACCCAAGCGTGACTTCCGCGGAGGCGGCGGGGGTGAAGCGCGCGGAAAGCCACCATTCGGCAAGCCTCGCGGCGGAAAACGATAGCTCATATCAAGAAGCCGGCGCTGCCGGCTTTTTGCTTTTCGCCCGTGGAAAGCACGATACCGCTCCAAACGACGCCTCTCTTGACTTCTTCTTGAAATCGACTATCAACATCAGCCATGCGCAAGGGGCGATGGGTGTTGTGTCAGGTCGTCGCGGGATGCTCGCAAGCACCCGTTTCGCTTTTTGTTGAGACGACGGGCCGCGGTCCGCTCTACGCGCCGACCCGCACGTGCCTCGGGCGCAGCGCTTGCCGACGACCTCGGCGAGGCATCGTCGACCTCACCCGCCTGCAGCCGATGAACAAGAACCACTGATCGAATTCGTCTCGCCACGATAAGGAAGGATCGAACGCATGTCCGCACGCAAAACCGATTTTAGGAGCAGTACGCCGCTGTCCGCGGACGTTTGTTCGACCGAGAAGTTTTCGGGATTTCGCACGAGTCCCATCGCGATGAAACACCTCATCGTTTCTGCGGCACTTCTTCTCTGCGTCGGCCGCGCGCGCGCGCAGGAACTCGATTCAGGTCAAGGTCCCAGCGGCAGCGCGGTCGCTGACGTCAGCGCAGTCGCTGATGACAGCGCAGTCGTCGATGGCGGTGCGGTCGTCGAAGGATCGCTTTCAGGCGCAGAAGGTGACGCGACGCGCCCCTCGGTAGACCTCCCCGTTGAAGACGCGGGACCGAGCGTCGACGTTGCGTCCGACGAAAGCGGAAGCCCAGGCCGGTTCCCCTGCGATCACCGACGAAGAGTTGGTTCGCGGTTTGCGCGACTACCGCATGGCGGGCGGCAACACCGTCATCGGCGGGTACGGCGAGTTCAACCTGAATTTTCTTCGCACGGGTTCAGCCAATCCATTGATCGGGCGCGCGACCGTGCGACGTCTCGTGCTTTTTCTTGCGCACAATTTCAATGAAAAATTTCGCACGTATATGGAAATCGAGTGGGAGAACGCCGTTGCATGCTCGGACTGCGCGGGTGGCGTCGAAATCGAGCAGGCATTCATCGATTGGCGCGTGCTCGGCGACGACTTTGGACTGCGCGCGGGCCTTGTGCTCGTGCCGATGGGCATCATCAATCAGTGGCACGAAGCGCCCGTCTATCACGGCGTGAATCGGCCGGATTTGGATCGACTGATCATTCCGACCACGTGGCGCGAACTCGGTCTCGGCGCCTTCGGAAGCCACGGCATGATGCGCTACGAACTCTACGCCATCACCGCATTCGACCCGTCGGAGTTCTCGGCGAGTGGTTTTCGCAGCGGCCGGGGAGAAGGCGCGTTGCAACGCGCGAACGCATTGGCTGTCACTGGTCGATTCGAAATCGAGCCCTGGCTCGGCGCGGTGTTCGGTGCGTCGTTCTACGCGAGCGACGCTGGCGGCAATCTCGACTCGGTCAGCGCTCTGAATCAGCCAACCACCGTGCACGTGCCCGTCTATGGTTGGTCCCTTGACGCGCGCATGCGCAAATGGGGCTTTGAAGCTCGCGCACTCTTCGCGCAGTTTTTTTCGCCCGAATCCGATGCGCTCATGCGCGCGCAACGTGACGTCGATGGCGTGGTTACGCCGTACTTCGCCGACACGACGGTCGGCCCCAACCTCACGAGCGGACCGGTCGCGACGCGCATCCAGGGTGGCTACCTTGAGCTCGCGTACAACGTGTTGCGCTTCGCCGGCGACACGGACCAGCAGCTTCTTCCCTTCGTGCGCCTCGAATACCTCGACACGCAGGCCGCTGTTCCCACCGGCTTTGAGCGCAATGGTCGCTTGCAGATGAACATTCTGACCGCCGGTCTCAGCTACCGCCCGATCCAGCAGATTGTACTAAAGGGCGATATCCAAGTTCGCGACCGCCACGTCGGCCCCGACGAATTCGGAATTAACTTCGGCCTCGGCTACATGTTCTAAGACCCCGACGACGAGTGACGGGGCACTCGGCTGCGCGTTGCTAGCGTGTCCCCGTCCCCCTACTGAACGCGCGCCATGCCCTCGCGGGCGGCGGCGTTGTTCGGGTCGAGTGAAAGCGCGCGTTGGAATTCGGCGCCTGCGTGCGCGCGGTCGCCGGCCATAAAGTAGGCGCGGCCAAGTGCTGCGTGGAAGCCGGACGAGCTCGGCTGCAACTGCGTGGCCTTCTCGTATGCGCGAATGGCTCCGCGTGCGTCGTTCATCGCAAGACGCGCGGCACCAAGGCCGGCGAAGGTGAGGCTAGCCAGCATAAACGCGTTCTTCGATTCGGCCGTCTGATGTGGTCGTAGAGCAAGTTTACATATCCGCCCTTTATGCGAAGCGGATTTCCACGTGAGGTCGTCCTGTTAGGTTGAGTTCGGACGTGCGGTGGGCTTGTTACGATGACTCTTTCGAGTTCTTCGGTTCTTCGGTTCTTCTCGGTTGATGGTGGCTCGCGCCTCGGAGCTCATTTCGATAGCATACGATTCGACTAAGCGCTGGCTCGCGGTAGGCAAGCCCCGACCGGTGGGTGGACAGTCCGAGAACGTCCGCCCGCATCGGCATTCGAGCCCGTCGAGCAACAGGTTGCCCAACGCCGCGTAACCGCGGTCGACCAGCAGAGACCACGAGAACAAGGAGGAGCAGCATGGTGCAGATCGCTACTGATGGAGCGCAGCCGGGAACTGTAATTGTACGTGGCGGGGCGTCGGGCTTCGCACAGGACGTTCAGGTCGGCGGCCATCGCTTGATTGCCGATGAACCCGTATTGGTGGGAGGAACTGACACCGGTCCGTCGCCCTACGACTACGTGCTCGTGGGGCTCGGTGCTTGCACCTCGATGACCATCAAACTCTACGCCGACCGCAAACAGTGGCCGCTCCAGGGTGTGACGGTCTACTTGCGCCACACGCGTATCCACGCGGCGGACTGCGCGGAGTGTGAGACCAAGGAGGGGAAGATCGATCGCATCGAACGTGAGATCGAGCTAGCTGGTCCCCTCACCGACGAACAGCGATCGAGGCTGCTCGAGATCGCGGAGCGTTGCCCGGTGCACAAGACGCTCACGTCCGAGATCCGCATCGACACGCTCCTGCGGTGACCGTCAGCGGGGCGGATCCCGTCGCCTATCGGCGGAGATTGGTCCGCGATCTCGGGTTCTTTTCGATTGATAGTGGGTCGAGTTTTAAACTAGTTGAGGATTTCGTTTCGCCACGCGGTCGGCCGTTTCGGTGAGTACGGAGGCGATGCGGTGTTCCCTCATCCCACTCGAGCCAGGACGACGTCATGGTTTGACGTGATACAGTGCAGCCAGTCCATCCGATCCGAAGGAATCCCCAACAGTGATGAAGTGCGATCCCATCACAGGTGCTTGCCTGCTGCCTGACGTGGACGAGCCCGTCGATGCCACTGCGCCCGCTACGCGCCACGCTTGGGCCGTCCGCTATGTTGGCGATCCAATGTGCTCGTGGTGTTGGGGCATCTCGCCCACCGTCGGCGCCTTAGCGGCGTTCTGCGAAGCGGAAGGCATCGAATTTTCGATCACCATGGGCGGCTTGCGGGCAGGCGGCGGCGATCCGTGGAACGCAGAGTTCAAGGATTTTTTGCGCAACGAATGGCGCCACATCGCCGAGACTACCGGACAGCCGTTCGATTTCACGCTGCTTGCGGCACCGTATTTCGACTATGACACCGAGCCCGCCTGCCGCGCCGTGGCAACCATCAAGTTGCTCCAGACCCGGAACCAACTTCCGAGCTCGACCGCGTTGAAATTCTTCTCGGCGGTCCAGCGCAAGTTCTATGTAGAAGGACAAGATCCAAAAGTGGCGGATTTCTACCGGAGCATCTGCGTAAGCTTGGCAATGGATTTTGATGAGTTCCGCGCCGTGTTCGCTTCGCCAGAAGCCCAGCAAGCGGTTCAGCAGGAATTCGTCCGCTGTAGGCAATGGGGCGTGCGCTCTTTTCCGACGCTGCTGATCGAGCGCAATGGCAAGACTGAAACGCTGGCCGTGGGATTTGTTACCGCAGAGCAACTACTCTCTCGACTGAGGCAAGAGATCGCCGCTTCGATAACTAGCGTGTAGATCTACATCGGGATCGACGCGCGGTTGGACGGACTTCTGCGGAGGTTGTAGGCTCGACGGCGCGCAATGACTGAGAGAACCATCGTCTTCGCGACGGACCTCACAGGCGCGGTGGACTCCGGTTTGGCGCTTGCCACGCGCCTCGCAGCGGATCACGCCGCCACCCTGGTGCTCCTTCATGTGCTACCGCTGCAGGACTCGAGCGGCGAGGCGATGCTCCACGAGGTGGTTCAACTGCGCGAGGGCGATGCCGAACGCAAGCTCCGCGCGCTGATCCCGCCCGATCCGAGCGTCCCCTACCGCCACGTGACGGAGGTCGGACAGCCGGAGAAGGTGATCATCGAGGTGGCGAAGCGCGAGAAGGCGTACCTCCTGGTCATGGAGGAGAGACCGCGTCGCTGGTTCAAAGGAGCGATCCGGAGTCTTCCGGCGCGCATACTCGGGCACGCGCCTTGCCCCGTCGTCGTTTATCGCCCGGGGAGTGAGCTCAAGCCGAAGAGCGAAGTGTCGACGAAACGGCAGGAAACGCCGCTTCACCAGGTCGAGGTCCTGGATCTCTTGACCGGTCTCCTCGAGGCGCGTGTCGAAGCGCTTGTCACGTGGATGGATCAACGACAGGAGGCCGTCGCCCGCATCGCGGACAGCGCGCGCGACAGCGTCGCCAGTATTCTGCGAGCACCATCGATCATCGATCACCGGTCGCCGGTCGGCCGGATCCACCGCCGCCTCACGCTACAGCTTGACGAGCACCAGCGGGCCCTTGGTGCTATCGGCGTTGCGCTGTCATGGGAGCAGCGGGTGCTCTTCCAACAAGGTGGCAGCGCGCTTGATGAAGAAGTACGCGCGGGGCTTCGGGCGAAAATCACGGACGAAGGCCGCGCGATTTCGCTCCCGCTCGACGGGGACGCGGACTGCAGCCCGCCCAACGGCCTCGTCATGCTGGTGGGCGCACGTATCGAGGTGCCGGGCCCCATTCCAGCGCTCCTCGTTTTCACCTTGGACGCACGAAGAGATTTTTTGCACATTCTGGCGCAGCCCGGTCCCACACCCTCCTGCGAGACGTATGCCTTCGATCGGAACGGCATGATGCTTTCGAATAGCCGCTTTCCGGCCGAGCTCCGCGCGATGGGTCTCTTGCCTCTGGAACCGGGTGCGCAGGCCCCCCTTCGCCTCCGCGTGTCCGCGCCGACGGTCGAAGCGAACGGTCGCGGCGACGATGCGCAACCGCTCACGCGCATGGCCGCGGATGCGACGCTAGGAAACGACGGCGCCGATTGGCGGGGCTATGCGGATTATCGGGGCGTCGAAGTCGTCGGCGCTTGGAAGTGGATCCCGAGGTACGAGTTCGGCGTAGCCGCCGAGATGGATCGCGCGCCTTCGGAGTGAAGACCGAATCGGCGACGAAGGAGGCTAATCGAAATGACGGAACAGAAAACCACCACACACGAAAACATTTTTGACCTGCCTGCCATTGATCTCGAGTTGCGAACATCGGACGCGTACGTGCGCGAGGGCCATACGGCGCGCACGCTGGTGCGCGAGGACGATGTGCGGCTTGTGCTTGTCGTGATGAAGGCGGGTGCGCGCATCGCTGAGCATCGTGCCAACGAAACGGCCCTCGTCCACACTCTCACCGGACACGTGCGGCTACGCCTTCCAGAGAAAACGGCCGACTTACCGGCGGGCCGGCTACTCGTGCTTGAATCAGGTATGCAGCATGACGTGGAGGCCATCGTCGATAGCGCGTTCCTACTCACGCTCGGATGGCGCGCTGGCAAGCAGTGAGTAAGACATGACTCGAAAGAGTCATCGGAACAAGCCCACCGCACGTCCGAACTCAAGCTAACAGGACGACATCACGTGGAAATCCTGTCGGTGCGATTTAGAAATGTCCGGTGCTCTGCAAAGTACAGTTGTCCGCTTGGGTGCCTCGGTCAAGGGTTGCTGGTTTGGGATGCGGCTTTGCCGACTGCAGCGCGGTGGCCAATGGATGGGTTACGGGCAAGGGCGCAATCGACCTGGCGGATTGTTGGCGCTTCTGGTTCGCGCGTGGACGCCGAGTCGTCAGACCTGGTTCTCCCATCGCTTTGCGCATGAGATCTTCGTCGCGCAACGTGAGGCGCTTCGTTTGAAGCGTGCGCTTGTCACGCTCGCGCTGACCTTGAGCGATGACGCTCAGGACATGTCCTAAGAGTTTGTTCTCGACGATGGCGCCTTGATGCACGCGTGCGTCTTTGGGAAACGCGTACGCGTCCAGGTGTTCGCCTCGATATTCGATGTGTACGGTTCCATCTTCTTCTTCGCGCACCGTCACACGCTTGCCACGCGCTTTTTCCGATGCTGGCGTCGAGGCGACGACGTACATCACGCGATTGTAGTGCAAGGTGAGGCTGCCGGTCAGGCGTCGCTCCTCTTGCCACGAGAAGATGCGTGCGAGGTTTTCCTGGGGCAGCAACGTCCGGTGCGCATCGTGCGGGCTCTGAGGTTCGCACGCGAAACGCTGGTTGTAGTCCTTCATGAACTCCCCAAGGTACGCGTTGCCCGCATCACGGCCTGAGATGCCGCGAAGCCTGAGCTCTTTGACGAGACGGTCTTGCAGCGTCTGATGCGCTCGTTCGACGCGCCCCTTGGCCGCGGGCGTGTTGGCGCAAATCACGTCGATATTCAGCTCGTACATAGCGCGTCCAAATTGCGTAGCCGTCGCCCGCGCGTGCATCCTTAGCATTGACGCGAAAGACGCCGGCCTTGTCGCTGTAAAAAGCGCAGGGCTTTCCGTGCGCACGCACATAGCGCTCGGTCGCCGCGAAGTACTCGAACGTCGATTCGGAGCGCACGAAGCGCAGCTCCATCAAACGACTCGTCGCGTCGTCGACGTAGACCAAGAGGGTGCAGCGCGGCGCGCGTCCTTCGAACCACTCATGGTCCGACCCGTCGATTTGCACCAACTCACCTAAGCACGAGCGGCGACGACGCGGTGATTGGGCTGGCTTTCGCCGCTGCATGCGCGTACGCCACAATCCCTCCGAGGACATCCACGTGCGCAAGGTCTCGACCGACACGACAACATCATGCTGCTCGCGCAGCTTCGCAGGCCAAGGTCGGGCCAAAGTCGGCATAGCGTTCTTTGACAAGCGCGAGCACCCGCGCACGAACATCAGCGGCTAACTTGCGATTGCTTGGTCGGCCACGTCGCTTGGAGGCGAGAGCCGCGGCCCCCTGAACCGCGTACGCACGCTGCAGTCGCCGAACTTGCCGCACAGTCAGCTGCAACATCTCCGCAGCGGCTCGCTGTGACAGCGAATGCTCCGAGAGCCGTGCCATCACCGCGGCCCGGTCCAATTCCTTGGTGCTCATTGTCGTCAGTTCCTCCATGACCGCCTCCCGAGGCGGACATTTCTACTTGGGAGAAACCGGACATCTCTAAATGGGCCCTACAAATCCGCTTCGCATAAAGGGCGGATATGTAAACTTGCTCTACGACCACATCAGACGGCCGAATCGAAGAACGCGTTTATGCTGGCTAGCCTCTGGCGCAACGCGCTTTCAAACGATTCTCAAGGTTGTGCTCCCCAACGCAACCGGCGGCATTCTCACGGGCGTCATTCTCGCTGTGAGCCGAGGCGCAGGCGAAGTTGCGCCTATTATCTTCACAGGAGCTGCTAACTTTCTGCCCTATCTGCCGACCGATCTGCGCGACATGTACATGCACCTCGGCTACCACGTCTACGCACTGTCGAAAGAGTCATCGTAACAAGCCCACCGCACGTCCGAACTCAACCTAACAGGACGACATCACGTGGAAATCCGCTTCGCATAAAGGGCGGATATGTAAACTTGCTCTATGACCACATCAGACGGCCGAATCGAAGAATGCGTTTATGCTGGTTAGCCTCAGCGATTTCCGCAAAGGCGCGATCAGCGTTTGACGAGCGTCCCCGAGTCATTCGGCCAACTCGGATTGAGTGAGCGCACGTGATTCTCGCCCGCAGTGCGGCACACCCGCCTTTTGGAAAAGAAAGAGCGCATGGTGTGCGCAGTATGAAAGCGGTCGCGCGTTGGCTTCTCGTCGTCTGCGCCCTCATCGTCGCGATGGTGGCCGTCGGGGGCATCACGCGGCTGACGAATTCAGGCCTGTCAATTGTGGAGTGGGCACCGATCGTGGGAATCATTCCGCCCACGAATGATCAAACGTGGCAGCACGCCTTCGCGCAGTACAAGCAGTATCCACAGTATCAGATGCGAACCACGCCGATGGAGTTGGCGGAGTTCAAATCGATTTTTTTCTGGGAGTACGCGCATCGGCTGCTCGGTCGTCTGATCGGACTCGCGTTCTTCATTCCGTGGGGCTACTTCATGCTGCGTCGACGTATCGCGTCGCGCACCTCATGGCAGTTGGCGGGGGTCGGCCTTCTCGGGGCTGTGCAGGGCGGCATCGGTTGGTACATGGTGAAGAGCGGTCTGCAAACGCAGCCGCACGTAAGTCACTACCGTCTGGCCCTGCATCTCGTTACAGCGCTCACGATGCTTGGGTGGCTCGCGTACGTGCGGGCAGATCTGCTCGCACCATCCCAGGTGCCTGACGTAGCGCGGCCAAACGCAGCGCGCGGCCTGCGAAACGTCGCGCGCCTCTTGCTCGTCGTGCTCACAATACAGATCATTTACGGTGCGTTCGTGGCCGGTTTGCACGCCGGCTACATCTACAATACGTGGCCCACGATGTATGGGCAGTGGTTTCCATCGGCGTCGTGGGACGATGCTTTGTCGTACCGAAACTGGATCGACAATCCGGCCGTCGTGCAGTTTGTGCACCGCGTCGTCGCTTACGTTTTTGTGGTGCTCGTGACGATCTTCTGTGCGTACGCGGCGCGCGTGTCGCTAAGAAGCGCAACACGCCAGTGGATCTACGGTGTGGGGGTGCTGACGTTGGTGCAGGTCGGGTTGGGAATCGCGACGCTCCTCACGTTGGTCACGTTGCCATTGGCAGCGTTGCATCAGACGTGCGGGGCGCTCCTGGTCGCAACACTGTCCGTGGCCATTCACGGATTGCGCACACCGCGCGTCGTTCTGGATCGAGAGACCGAGATCACGTTGACTTCTGAGCTGAACGCGCCGGATTCAAAGAGCCCGTCTCGCACGTAGACGGTTGATCGGCGTCAACCGACTTCAGAGGCGGCAGAGTTGCGCGGGGTTGTGTGCTGAGGTATTCACCAAAGATGCGCACGCGCGTTACGCAGCGACTGCTCGGATCGATCATCGCATTGGCGGTGGTGTTTTCGGCGCTATCGAGCGGTCGCACGTTCCTGTGGTGCAAGCCGATGCAGCGCGCGATGTCGCATTGTTGCGGTGCGTCTATCGCACCGGACATCCAGCACGCGTCGCCGGTTATGCGCGGCGATTGCTGCGAATCGAGGGTCATTCCTGCGCTGCCGCTCGGGGACATGGGCGGTGATGCGTCGACCCATGTGCCGCTCTTCGATCTTTCAGCGTTGCCGATGTCGACCGGCGAGCTTGCATCCGCGCGGCCGCCGACAGTCATCGCGATTGCACGCGATCGTGGCACGACAGCTCGCCCTAGAGCCCAGCTTCACGTGTTGTATCGCGTCTTTCTGATCTGAATTCACCTTCAGCCTTTGGTCTGTGGCGTGGGCGAGTCGTGCCCGCGTCGCAACGTTCCACCGCTGGTTTGGAGGTCTTCATGCATTGGTGTTTTTGGATGGCCGTGGCGGCTTCATTCGCCACGGGTTGTTTGTCGGAAGCGACGCTTCACGCACGTCGCGACGCGCAAGCGGATCTGTCGGGCACACCCTGGCCGAGCGCTGCATCGCGAGCTCCGGCCGCGAGCGTTGAAGGAAGTCTTCCATCGGCGGGCGCGGCGCAGCGTCCGCCCGACGTATCCGAATCCGATTGCTCGACGCTGGCACGCATGGCGATTTCCACGCATCCGCGGCTACGCGCGGCGCGGGCTCGAGCCGCCGCCGCGATCGATCGTGCGCGCGCGGAAGGATTTCTTCCGGCACCGCGAGCCTCGGTTGAGGTGTGGGGATTTCCGATAGGCGATCCATCGCGTGCAAACCGCGATGGGATGTATATGGTCGGGGTGGGCCAGCAGTTCCCGGCAGCCGGCGAACGCGATGCCCTCTCCCGTGCGTCCGCGGAAGAGGCGCGCGCAGCCCTGGCCGACTTTTCGAACAACGCGCGAACTCTTTGGGGCCAGGCGTCGCACGCGTGCATCGACTGGAGCGCGGCTGAGATTGTTCGCGAACGACTCGTGGCACACCGAACCTTGCTCGGCCAAATGCGTGAGGCGATGGTTGCGCGTTATCGCGCGGGCGGTGAGTCGCTCAGCATCGTCGCGCGATCGGACGCCGAGCTTGCGGCCGCCGATCGACAGGTCGCCGATGCCGAGGAAGAGGGGCATGTCGCGCGGGAGACACTTGCCGCATTGCTTGCGGACTCCGCGGACCTACCCGCTCGTGCGCCACGACTTGCCGACGCGCGCACTGCTCCCGACGCGCGCACTGCTCCCAACACGCGCACTGTTCCCAACGCAGACGCTCTGATGGCGCTCGCGCTTGCTTCGCGCGGCGACGTGACTGCGATGGCCGCACGTGACCGCAGTGCACTCGCGCGCATTGACGCGGCAAACGCCACGGCGACCGCTCCATCGTTTGATGTGCGTGCGACGTACATGCAAGCTCCTTCGGCGACGCCGGCTGTCGGCGCGATGGTCTCCATGACTCTTCCTTGGTTGTGGGGAGGAGGAAGCGCGAGGGTTGAGAGCGCCGAGCATGAACGCGCTGCAGTGGTAGAGGAGCGCGCGGACGTCGAGCGTTCGATCCGTGTCGAGGTCTATCGAGCGCTCGCCCAAGTGCGTGCGTTCACGCGCTCACTCGAGTTGATCGAGCGGCAAGAAATTCCCGCAGCGATGCGCGCAGTCGAGACAGAACACGATGCCTTGCGATCCGGAACCTTCAGCCTCCCGCTTTGGATCGAGGCCATGCATGGACTGAAGCAATCGCACGTGGATGAAGCGAGGATTCGCGGAGCATTGGCGCACGCACGCATCGAGCTTGAAGTCGCGGTGGGGCAGCCGTTGACCGGCGCAGAAGAACGCGAGGAGGGGCGACCATGAGCGCGAGTACGGAACCTTCCGCCACACCAACCGACAGCGCGCGCGCCCTTCGAATTATGGCCGTGGTGCGATGGTGCCTTCTCGCCGCTGTAGCACTTGTCGCAGCGTTCACGTGGTGGCACTACTCGCTTGATTCGCGTCCACGCGAAACGGGGCCGGCGAAGTTCTACTGCCCGATGCACCCGCAGATACGCTCGGCGGTGCCGGGCACGTGCCCGATCTGTTACATGACGTTGGGACCGATCCCGACGGAGCGCCAGGCAGCGACCAACGCACCGCCTGAAGCAAGCGCGCCAACGCACGTGCATTCAGAGCCCGGCGACATGCCAGCGGATCTTGCACCGGTCATGCTCACGCTTGCGCGTCGGCAAAGCGTGGGCGTCGTGACATCGATCGCGACTCAACGTGCGGCATCGCAGGAATTGCGGCTCCCTGCGGTCATCGAAGCCAGCGAGAACGCGGTCTCCGAAGTGCGCGTGCGTACGCAGGCGTTCGTCGAGCGCGTGGCGAATATCGAAACCGGATCGCACGTGCGTGCGCAGCAGCCACTTCTTTGGGTGTATTCACCCGAAATCGTGCGCGCGGAGGAGGAGCTGCTCACCGCCCGCCATCTGCGAGCGTCAGAGTCCTCATCCGGGACGACCACCGATGGCGTGCATTCACTCGGAGACGCGGTAAGCGCCGCTGCGCGCGAGCGACTCGCTCTTCTCGGTGTTCACGCGAGCGATATCGATCGGATCCTGCGCCTCGGGCATGCCGAACGATTGATCCCGATTCGCGCCCCTGCGAGCGGCATCGTCCTTGAACGGAACGTTGTGCTCGGTACCTACGCCACGCCCGAGATGACGTTGTTTCGAGTGACCGATCTTAGGCACGTGTGGGTGAGCGCAACAGCGGCGGCTGACGAGCTGCGAACGGTTACGCTGGGCATGCGAGGGACATTCACTTCGCGAGCGGCGCGTCGCGATTACGACGTTGAAGTCGCGCTGATCGAGCCGGAAGTATCGTCCGCCACTCACACGGGCATCGTCCGATTTGTTGCGGCGAATCCGGATGCGGAGTTGCGGCCTGGAGAGCTTGGCGAAGTGCGTATTTCGCTCGAAGCGAGTGCGCGCGTACTTGTTCCGCGAGACGCGGTCGTCGACGTCGGCAACGGACAGTACGTGTTCGTGGAGACCTCAGACGCAGTGTTCACGCCTCGCGTTGTAGAAGTTGGCGCACTGATCGGAGAGGAAAGAACGATCCTTCGTGGAGTTGTCGCGGGACAACGCGTGGTGAGCCGTGGCACGTTCTTGCTCGATTCGGAGAGCCGACTTAGAGCCGCTCTTGCGCCGAGCCAGGGCGGTGCCCCGTGATTTCGCGCATCATCGAGACCTGCGCGCGGCATCGAGTGCTTGTGTTGCTCGCTGCCGCGGCGCTCGCGTTGGGCGGCTGGACCGCGCTGCGGCACGTGCAACTCGACGCCATCCCAGACGTCTCCGACGCGCAAGTGATCGTGTTTACCGAATGGCCGGGGCGCTCGCCGACCCTGATCGAGGATCAAATCACGTACCCGCTTGTCTCGGCTCTGCTCGGAGCTCCGCATGTCGAGGAGGTCCGCGGTCAGAGCATGTTTGGAATGAGCTTTATCTATGTCGTGTTCGACGAAGGCACCGATGAGTACTGGGCGCGTTCGCGCGTGCTTGAGTACTTGAGTGGAGCAGGTGCGCGACTGCCCGAGGGGGTGGCGCCTCGACTCGGCCCGGACGCGAGCGGAATCGGTTGGATCTACCAGTACGCGCTGCTCGACTCGTCCGGCCAACACGACTTGGGTGAGTTGCGAACATTGCACGACGTGTCGATTCGTTACGCGATCGCGAGCGTTCCAGGCGTGGCCGACGTCGCGACCGTGGGCGGTTTTGAGCCGCAATACCAAATCGTCTTGGACCCGGCGCGCTTGCGCTCCTTCGGCGTCGCACTTTCGGAAGTTGCGGATGCCGTTCGCCACTCGAACAGCGAAGTGGGTGGCCGCCTCATTGAGATGTCGGAGCGCGAAAATTTTGTGCGCGGCCGAGGTTACGTGGGAAGTCAGGCCGATCTTGAATCCGTCGTGGTCCGGGCCGACGGACGCGGCGCTCCGCTCCTCGTGCGTGACCTCGGCAGCGTTCGCATGGGCGGCGAGATCCGTCGCGGAGCGGCCGACTGGAACGGCGAGGGCGAAGTGGTCTCGGGCATCGTCGTCATGCGCTACGGAGAAAACGCGCTCGACGTCATACGTCGCGTTGAGACCAGGATCGCCGAGCTGCGCACATCGCTTCCGGAGGGCGTTGAAATTCGGCCGGCCTACAATCGTGCGAACCTCATCGAGCGCGCCGTCGCGACGCTCAAGAGCGCCCTTCTCGAGGAGATGATCGTAGTCGCTGCGGTGATTCTATTATTCCTGCTTCATTTTCGTTCCGCCTTGCTGCCGATCGTGTCCCTACCGCTCGCGGTGTTGGCCGCCTTCATTCCGATGTGGTGGTTCGGCGTGCCAGCAACGATCATGTCTCTCGGCGGCATCGCCATCGCAATTGGCGCCACAGTAGACGCCGAAATTGTCATGGTGGAAGCAGCGCACCGCAAGCTGGAGCATGCACCGCCAAATCAGAGCGGTGCGGAGCGTCAAAAACTCCTGGCCGAGGCCGCGCGTGAAGTAACGCCCGCGATCTTTTTCTCTCTTCTCATCATCGCGGTTTCATTCTTGCCCGTGTTTGGTCTCACCGGGCAAGCAGGCCGCTTGTTCCGACCCCTCGCGTTCATGAAGACGGCCGTGATGATCTGCGCGGCGATCCTGTCGATCACCGTCGCCCCTGCATTGCGGGACTATTTGCTACGCGGGAAGATTCGCTCGGAGGCGCGTCATCCCATTTCGCGACTTATCCGTCGTGTGTACTCGCCCTTTGTGCACGTGGCTCTGCGCAACCCGCGCACGACCGTGCTCATTGGCCTCCTTGCCGCGCTTTCAGCGGTGCCGCTGCTTCCGCGCCTCGGTTCGGAGTTCATGCCGCCGCTCGATGAGGGCG
This sequence comes from Sandaracinaceae bacterium, assembly GCA_016712745.1. Lineage (GTDB taxonomy): Bacteria > Myxococcota_A > Polyangia > Polyangiales > JADJQN01 > JADJQN01. Next base: position 375,984 of record JADJQN010000001.1, on the reverse strand, counting down.
ACATTCTCTACATGCCCACGACCTTGCCGGGCATCTCGATCGAACAAGCACGGCAGCAATTGCAAACACAGGACGCGACACTGCGCGCATTCCCCGAAGTGGTTTCGGTGCTTGGCAAAGTGGGCCGCGCCGATTCGCCGACAGACCCCGCACCGCTTTCGATGGCTGAGACCGTCGTGCAGCTCAAGCCGCGCAGCGAATGGCGAACGCGGTTTGTGCGTCGTTGGTACCACGGTTGGACACCTTCGTTTGTGAGACCGGCTCTCACGTGGATATGGCCGGAGTTTCAGCCGATGACGCGCGAAGAGCTGGTTGGCGAAATGAACCAGCGACTGCACTACGTAGGTTTCACGAACGCCTTTACGCAGCCCATTCGCAACCGAATCGACATGCTCGCCACCGGGATCCGAACCGCCGTCGGTATCAAGATCTATGGAAGCGATCTCGCAGAGATCGAACGCGCGGGGCAAGCGGTGGAAAGTGTGTTGCATCGCGTTCCCAACACGCGTAGCGCTTTTTTTGAACGCCAATCAGGCGGGACCTACCTGGACATTGTGCCGCGCCGTGAGGATCTCGCGCGTTACGGTTTGCGTGTCGACGATGTGAATACAGTGATTGAGTCTGCGATCGGTGGCCAGCCGGTGACGACGACCGTTGAAGGCCGCGCACGTTACTCGGTGAACGTACGCTACGCCGAGGAGTTTCGATCCAGCCCAGAAGCGATTCGCGACGTGCTGGTGCCGGTTCGCGCGGGCTCGGCGTCACCGGACACGCCCCACGTACGCCTCGCCGATGTTGCGGATGTTCAGGTCGTGACCGGCCCGTCCATGTTAAAGGATGAGTCCGGGATGCTCGTCGGTTACGTCTATGTCGACGTCTCGAGCGACATTGATGTGGGCTCGTACGTGGAAGGTGCGCAGCGGGCGGTCGACGCCGCCATCACACGCGGCGACATTCGTATTCCAGAGGGGGGCCGACTGCGATGGACGGGCCAGTACGAGCTTTTGAAACAAATGGAAGAGCGCATGAAAATTCTCGTGCCACTCGCGCTCCTGTGCATCGTGCTCTTGCTGTTTGGTCTCTTCAGAAACCTCACCGAGGTTCTGATTGTGCTGCTGTCCGTGCCATTCGCACTCGTTGGCAGCGTGTGGGCTCTCTTTTTGTTGAACTACCACCTCTCCACGGCGGTGTGGGTCGGTGTGATCGCGCTCGTGGGTCTCGCGACCCAAACGGGCGTCATCATGATCGTGTACATTGATCACGCGTACGACGAGCGGATGCGTGCAGGCCGAATCAACTCGCTGCAGGACATTATCGAGGCGCACGCCGAAGGAACCATCCAGCGCGTTCGACCGAAGCTGATGACCGTGGCCACGATGCTCATGGGGCTAGTGCCGTTGCTCTGGTCCGAAGGATCCGGCTCCGACGTGATGAAGCGCATCGCCGCTCCGATGGTCGGCGGCCTGATTACAAGCGCGTTTCTCACGCTCGAAATCATTCCGGTGATCTACACGTACTGGCGCAACGAGCAGCTCGTGCATCGACGCGTGGGTGAGGCCTCGATGGGCGTTCTGCGCGAGCTAAAACGCCATATCTGGCTTGTTCGCGTGGGCGCGCTGGCGGTGTTTTCGTCGTTGGCTGCTCGTCTGTATTTCCCGCACGCATCGCAACTCGCGACGCCGCTCCTTGTGACAGGTCTGATCGCGTTTACGCTGGGTTGCGTTGGCTACGTGTGGGCACGTCGTCGCGCCATGCAAAGCGTTTCGACGGATGCGAGGGCTGCCCTCGAAACGGAAAACAAGGAGCCCCCGCAGGGAGAGTCCAATGAATAAGATTAGTTTTGTCTTGATCGTTGCAGTTGGCCTATTCGTAGTGACGGCGTGCGATCACGCGCAACCGGCTGTCGAAAGAGTCATCGTAACAAGCCCACCGCACGTCCGAACTCAACCTAACAGGACGACATCACGTGGAAATCCTGTCGGTGCGATTTAGAAATGTCCGGTGCTCTGCAAAGTACAGTTGTCCGCTTGGGTGCCTCGGTCAAGGGTTGCTGGTTTGGGATGCGGCTTTGCCGACTGCAGCGCGGTGGCCAATGGATGGGTTACGGGCAAGGGCGCAATCGACCTGGCGGATTGTTGGCGCTTCTGGTTCGCGCGTGGACGCCGAGTCGTCAGACCTGGTTCTCCCATCGCTTTGCGCATGAGATCTTCGTCGCGCAACGTGAGGCGCTTCGTTTGAAGCGTGCGCTTGTCACGCTCGCGCTGACCTTGAGCGATGACGCTCAGGACATGTCCTAAGAGTTTGTTCTCGACGATGGCGCCTTGATGCACGCGTGCGTCTTTGGGAAACGCGTACGCGTCCAAGTGTTCGCCTCGATATTCGATGTGTACGGTTCCATCTTCTTCTTCGCGCACCGTCACACGCTTGCCACGCGCTTTTTCCGATGCTGGCGTCGAGGCGACGACGTACATCACGCGATTGTAGTGCAAGGTGAGGCTGCCGGTCAGGCGTCGCTCCTCTTGCCACGAGAAGATGCGTGCGAGGTTTTCCTGGGGGCAGCAACGTCCGGTGCGCATCGTGCGGGCTCTGAGGTTCGCACGCGAAACGCTGGTTGTAGTCCTTCATGAACTCCCCAAGGTACGCGTTGCCCGCATCACGGCCTGAGATGCCGCGAAGCCTGAGCTCTTTGACGAGACGGTCTTGCAGCGTCTGATGCGCTCGTTCGACGCGCCCCTTGGCCGCGGGCGTGTTGGCGCAAATCACGTCGATATTCAGCTCGTACATAGCGCGTCCAAGTTGCGTGTAGCCGTCGCCCGCGCGTGCATCCTTGGCATTGACGCGAAAGACGCCGGCCTTGTCGCTGTAAAAGCGCAGGGCTTTCCGTGCGCACGCACATAGCGCTCGGTCGCCGCGAAGTACTCGAACGTCGATTCGGAGCGCACGAAGCGCAGCTCCATCAAACGACTCGTCGCGTCGTCGACGTAGACCAAGAGGGTGCAGCGCGGCGCGCGTCCTTCGAACCACTCATGGTCCGACCCGTCGATTTGCACCAACTCACCTAAGCACGAGCGGCGACGACGCGGTGATTGGGCTGGCTTTCGCCGCTGCATGCGCGTACGCCACAATCCCTCCGAGGACATCCACGTGCGCAAGGTCTCGACCGACACGACAACATCATGCTGCTCGCGCAGCTTCTCGCAGGCCAAGGTCGGGCCAAAGTCGGCATAGCGTTCTTTGACAAGCGCGAGCACCCGCGCACGAACATCAGCGGCTAACTTGCGATTGCTTGGTCGGCCACGTCGCTTGGGGGAGAGCCGCGGCCCCCTGAACCGCGTACGCACGCTGCAGTCGCCGAACTTGCCGCACAGTCAGCTGCAACATCTCCGCAGCGGCTCGCTGTGACAGCGAATGCTCCGAGAGCCGTGCCATCACCGCGGCCCGGTCCAATTCCTTGGTGCTCATTGTCGTCAGTTCCTCCATGACCGCCTCCCGAGGCGGACATTTCTACTTGGGAGAAACCGGACATCTCTAAATGGGCCCTACAAATCCGCTTCGCATAAAGGGCGGATATGTAAACTTGCTCTACGACCACATCAGACGGCCGAATCGAAGAACGCGTTTATGCTGGCTAGCCTCTCGGCGTTGGGCGGATCATCCTGCTGCGTGAAGGCGTGAATACCGACGGCGGCGATGGCGACGGCAAGCGCAGATGCAATCATTCGCTCGCGTGCGTCCTTCAATAGGCGAAGCGAATACGCGAGCGCGATCACCGCGGCGGCGAGAAGTGGAATCATCGCCGTGGTGCCAAAAATGTCGAAGTAATGAAGTGCGGTGAGTGGCGCGTACTCGTGCTCGATGAGTGGCACGAAGACTTGTGCAATTGGACGCGAGACAGGCTCAGGCAGGTGAGGGTAGTAGGCGCTGGGAATGCCCGACGCAACGAAGGCGATCGCCGTCGTGCCCAGTGCGAGCCCCGCTGCCAGCGACTTGCTTTTTGCTGCGATCCATTCGAGCGCGACGAGCGCGGGCCACGCGACAAAGGGAACTACTACTGCAAGGTAACGCGGGCCAATCGTCCAACCGCCACGCCAGTTGTTCATGAGCGAGATGACGAGGCCGGTGCCGAGGGTCATGGCGAGTGCAGCGAGTGCGTCGATGCGCTCGCGGCGACGAAGCAAAAGTAAAATCCAGCCGACGAATGCAAAAAAGAGAATTGGCGTGAGCGGAAAAAGACCGAAGCCTGTGTCGAAGAAGAGGCCGCTTGCAGCAGTGGCGTGAAAGCCGTCGGCTCCGAAAAAGCCCTGCTCGTGTGCAGCGCGAAAAGCCGGGTTCTCGACGAAGAGGTGACCCGGACGGAAAGGGCTGCCGAAAGAGCGCCATTGAAAGTGCATCATGAGAAGCGTGGGAATCGCACCGCCTATCGCGAACGGCACGAGGCGTTTCCACGGACGCACGCACGCGAGCGCGTAGAACGCGAGCACGACCGAGACAACGAAACCCGGATACTCGAAAAAGGTAACGCCGGCGGTGAATAGTCCCGCGACGAATGCAGCGACGCCTGATATTTTTCTCTTTTCGCGTGCTTCAGCCAGCAAGGCGAAGGCGACGAACGCGCTGGCAGCGCTCTGCGTATGACTCACGAACATCATACCGTAGCCGTACAAGAGTGAGCCGAGTGCGACGGAGTAAAATACCGCTTCGGCAGCGACACCCGATTTCGAACGCTTTCGAAGCCAGCGGTAGAAGAAGAGAAGAAAGAGCAACGTGGGCAACATCGTCGCTGTCGCACGGCACACCCAAAGCGCCGTTGTGCGATCGAACTCATTCGCGCAGTTGTAATAGAGGAAGTAGCCCGGCACGCCGAGCATGCTCGTGCCCGGAGCTTTGACGCTGTAGTAGTGGCCTTCACGCACACCCGCGTCGTTGACCCAGCCCCACCGGGCGCGCACGTCGTCGATCCGATAGGAGTGATTCTCCACAAGCGCCGCTGTCATGTAGAGGCGGACGTTCTCGTTCGGGTTGTTGAGTTCAGGCTGATAGGGAAAAACGTAAAAGTAGGCGAAGGCGCAGACGATAAACGCGAACGCACCGCCTCGTATTTTCCCGCTATGGGCCGACATCGCGGCGCAGCGTAGCGCGAAATGCCGCTGGTTGCGCGCATCAACCGAAGCGCTCTTCTGTGCTAAACCTCCGCGGCGTGACGCCCGCCGCTGGAGAAAAAACCGCGAAATCGCTAAGTGAGCAGCTCACCGCTTCTCGCATCGCAGCGCTCATCGCCGTCTTCGCACTTATCTACGGTATCGCGAGCATGCATCGCTACGGTGTGACGAGTGATGCGCCTGCGCTCTACTACGCTGGCGACCGAACCCTGTACTGGATGGCGCATCCAACGGAGCCCGGCGCACTCGACTTCCGCGGCAACGATCCATCGGCGTTCACGAGCACGTTCGATCGCCACCAGGCCGCTTACGACGACCCGATTTGGTTCCCGGTTTTTCCGGCCCTTGTCTGCGCGATCACGTCGCGCGTTTTTCACGACTCGCTGGGATGGATGAACGTGATCGACGGGCATCACCTCGGCCTTCTCCTGCTTCATTGCGTCGGCCTCTTTTTCTTTGGCATCTACACGTCGCGCTTGTTCGGTCGCGTGGGTGGACTAGCGGCCACGATTGCGCTGGCGCTTTTTCCGAGTTCCATCGGGCACTCGTTCAACAATCCGAAAGATTGGCCGTGCGCCGTCTTCTACGGTCTCGCGATGCTGGCCGCGTGCGTCGGAATCGTTGAGCAACGCGCGCGACATCTCATCGCGTCTGCAGTTTTTGTTGGGCTCTCGATTAGCGCCAAGTTCAACGGATACCTCGTCTTCGCGAATCTCGTACTCTGGGTTCCGATCGCGTGGTGGCTTCTTTATCGCAAGAAAATTCAGATTAGCGCCGCGATGTCGTCGGCTTTCATCGCGATGCCTTACCTCGCCTTCGGTCTCTTCATCGTGTTGTGGCCTTGGATCTGGCACGCCGGCATTGCGCAGGGCTGGGACAATTTCGCGGAACACATACGCTTCATGATTTCGCGCGGCGTCGGCGAACGTCCGACTTGGACGAGCTACCCGTTTCGCGTTCTCTTGTTGATGTCGCCGCCCATCGTGCTCTTTCTCGCGCTATCTGGTACAGCGATCGGGTGGCGGGGAGATGCGCGTCAACGGGCGATTTGGATTCTTCTGCTCATCTGGCTGCTATTCCCGTTGGTACGGATCGCAGCTCCCCACTCCAATTTCTACGACGCGAACCGACACTTTCTCGAATACGTGCCAGCGCTTTGTGCTCTCGCGGGTTTCGGCGTCGCGCGCCTGACTGAGCTTGTGCGTTCATTCTGCGCGGATCGTGAACGCGTTGCCAACTATCTAGGCGTCGGCGCAGCAGTGATCGGTCTTGCCTCGCTCGTCTATGCGGATGCAACGTACCGTCCGTTTGAAGCGGCCTACTTCAATATTTTTGCCGGCGGACTTCATGGCGCGCAACGTGACAGACCCCTTTCGATGGAAGAGCCTCACGTTGGCTGGGCGAACGGCACCGAAGGCGACTTCTGGTGGAGCTCGGTTCGCGACGCGGTGACGTTCCTACAAGCGCGACATGTCACCAATGCGGTCGGCTTGTGCCAGACCGGCAAGGTGCTCTGGGGAGACAGTTGGCCAGAGGGTGTGCCGATGCCCAACTTCGTCGATGCGCGAGACCCCGATTTTAACCAGACCGCGTGGGTCTACATCATGCCGCGCCAGACGTCGTGTCCGTGGCCGATGGTGCAACGCCTTGAGTCCGAGCGGCCGATCGTTCATCGCGTCGAACGCGACGGCGGACTCATCTTCGAAATTCTCGGCGCGCGCGACGGGCATCCTCACCAGCCGCGCCCCTCAACTGTCGAAAACGCGGAGCGTTTCTCGCGTTAGCTCAGACGCTGATCGCACCTTTACGGAAGTCGCTCGCGCCGATCTTCACGTTGACGAGCGCGGGCTCCGGACACTCGAACGCTTCTTTCAACGCGGTCTTCACTTGATCGGGCGTTTCCGCGTAGAAGCCACGGGCGCCGACGGCTTCCGCCACTTTGTCGTAGCGTGTGTAGGCAAGCTTCGTCGCAGGCGTTCGATCCTCGCCGAACATATCGCGCTGTCCGCGCAAGATCTGTGTCCAGCCCGCGTCGTTTCCAATGACGCCGACCACTTTGATTCTTTGACGCGCCATCGCTTCGAACTCGAGACCGTGCAATCCGAAAGAGCCGTCGCCGTAAACGAGGATCACACGACTCTGCGGTCGCGCAAGCTTTGCCGCCATTGCATAACCAGGACCGACACCGAGAGTTCCAAGAGGACCTGGATCCATCCACACGCCGGGCCAACGTACCGGAAGCGTGTAGGCAGCCGTCGCAACGAAGTCTCCGCCGTCGCCGACGACGATGGTGTCGTCTTCAACATACTTCGCGAGCTCGGCGCAGACGCGCAGTGGATTGGGTGGCGAACTCTCGAGCGCCATTTCCTCGCGCATTTTGGCGACGCGCTTGGTCTCTTCCACGCGAAGGCTTTCAAGCCATGAACCGCCTTTGCGGCCCTTCACCGAGGACTCGAGCGCAGCGAGTGTGAGCCCGGTGTCGGCAGGAATACCTACATCAACCGCGCGATTGCGACCAATCTCCTCCGGATCGAGATCGACTTGAATGACTTTGACCGTCTCCGACCAAGTCGGTGTGCGTCCGTAGTCAACGCGGAAATCGAAGGGCGTCCCAAAGATGAGCACGACATCCGCCTGTGCAAGAGCGGTGCGGCGTGAGCGCGAAAAGAAACAAGGATGCTCGCCGCGCATGGCTCCGCGCGCCATGCCATTCAAGAACACGGGCAGTTCGTACTTTTTCACAAAACGCGCGAGCGCGTCTTTGTCCGTCGACCATTTGAGCTGCGAACCGACGATCGCAATCGGCCGCTCGGCTTCGTCGAGAAGCTTCGCCGCTTCGGCAATCGCCATCGGCGCCGGACCTTGGGTGTGCTCGGTACGGTATTTCGTGGGTCGGACAATATCTCGGTCGTTCGCGAAGTTCATCAGCACATCGATCGGCATCTCAAGAAATACCGGACCGGGCACGCCGGTCGTCGCTACGCGAAACGCAGTCGTCACAAATTCTTCGAGGCGCCTTGTCTCCGGCACGGTCGCCGACCATTTGGTAATGGGGCGCATAAGCTCCACATGATCCATATCTTGCAGGGAGCCCATGTGCTTGTACGTGGCGGGGCCTGCTCCACCGATCACGATCATTGGCACTCCCGCTCGCTGCGCGTTCGCGACCGCGGTGACAACGTCGGTTACTCCAGGACCTGCCGTCACAAGGGCGACGCCGGGCTTGCCTGTCACTCGCGCCCAACCGTCGGCCGCGTGACCCGCAGTCTGTTCGTGGCGGACATCGACGACGCGAATGCCTTCATCCAAGCAGCCGTCGTAGATATTCTGAATGTGTCCGCCGCAGAGGGTGAACACATGGCTGACGCCTTCTGCCTTGAACGCCCGCGCTACGATTCGTCCACCGTGCATCATTGTGATGTCTCCCTGGTCTTTGCGGCTATGCCGTCTACGACACGCCGTCTACGATCGGATCGGATGTGTTTTTGTAGGGCGAAAGATTACGCCCCTCGCTTGGCTCGGCGCAAGCGATGAAAGCCGTTCGGCGTAACGTAACCAAGCGTCAAGTATCGGCGAGGTTCGCTGCGCGGCTTCATCGCGGCGTCATCCAAAAGCGGATTCGGAGCGCAGCCGATTCGGTTGCAGAACGTAGTTCGCTGAGGCATACCCTCTTACGCGATGAAGACGATGGATCGCCGTGAATTTATCGAGCGTGTGATGCGTGTGTCGCTGGTCGGGGCGGTGGGCGCGACCGCTTTGCCCGGCTGTGCTTCGTGGCTTTTCTGGCGAAGCGACACACCGGCGACGCAGCGCGTGACTCTCGACTCTACGCAGATGCAGACGGTCGCGTCGCTGCAGAACATCATGTTGCCCGCGGGCTCTGAGTTCCCGAGTGCGCAAGACGTGCGAGCCTTGCCGTATCTGCTTGCTGCACTCGCCGATCCGCTTGTCGACAGTGATGTAGTGACGCGCATCGTATCGGGGAGCGATCAGCTCGACGCACTTTCGCGGGCTTCGCACGCGTTGGCTTTCGCGTCACTCGCGACGCGAGAGCAAGAAAAGCAAATGCGTGCCTTCGAGCAGGCTTCCGGGGGCCGCGCATTTCTCGATGCCGTTTTGACATTCACGCTTGAAGCGTTGCTCGGTGACCCTGTTCATGGAGGCAATCCGAACGAAGTGGGTTGGCGCGCGTTTGCGATTGAACCAGGCTTTCCGAGGCCTGTCGCGTGACGGATTTCGATTGCGACGTGTGCGTGATCGGAAGCGGCGCAGGTGGCGGCCCGATTGCGTTTGAGGCGTCGCGTCGTGGCCGCAGCGTGATTGTCCTGGAGAAGGGCCCATGGTTGCGCGAAAGTGATTTCGTTAAAGACGAGATCAGTATGTGCCTGCGCCCAACCTTGCGGCCAACGTTGCGGGACGAACCGCAGCTTGTCGACGTTACGCGTACGGATGGTTCTCACGCGAGCTTGCTGACGCGCGACACCGGATGGGATTTTTGGAACGGCGCATTGGTCGGCGGTGCGACAAATCTGATGAGTGGTTTCTTTCACCGAATGAAGCCCGTCGACTTCAAGTTGCGCTCGACGTTCGGTCCTGTCGAGGATGCGAACGTCGTCGATTGGCCAATCGACTACGACACACTGGAGCCGTACTACGCGAAGGTCGAAGAGGAAGTCGGTGTGAGCGGCGCTGTGGTCTCGCATCCGTTTGCGGATCGACGCTCGACCGAGTCGTTTCCGATGCCGCCCACAGGCGAGCACCCGCTCGCGCAGACTCTCGACCGCACCTGCGCAGCGCTCGGTATGCATTCATTCCCTACGCCGCGCGCCATCTTGAGTCGACCACGGGATGGCCGCGAATCGTGTTCGTACTCCGGTTATTGCGGGAGCTACGGTTGCGCGACAGGCGCCAAGGGAAGCGCACGTGCGGCTCTTCTCGACCGCGCCATCGCCACCGGCCGAGCCGAAATTCGCGCGCGCGCGCGAGTCACCGCGCTCGAAAGCGATCAGCGAGGACGGGTCGTGCGTGCGAGATACATCGACGCAGAAGGCAACACAAAATTCGTCTCGGCTCGCACCTTCGTCGTCGCGTGCCACGCCATCGAGTCTGCGCGCCTCCTTCTAAGCTCCACAGGTCCAAGGCATCCACGCGGCCTCGCCAATCGCTCAGGCCTCGTCGGTCGCAACCTCTTGTTCTCGTCTGCGGGTTGGGGCGTCGGAGATCTCGTCGGCGAAGAACACCGTTCCTTGCGCCCCTTCGTGAACCGTTCGGTTCAAGACTTTTACGTTTACGAAGGCGACGACGGTGCTCAACGAAAAGGTGGGACGCTAGATTTTCTTCTCACTCATCCCAACCCCATCGGCGCCGCTCTCTCCGCTGCGCGCACGCAGCCCCGGTTGCAGTGGGGCCGTCCTTTGCAAGAGTCCTTGCGTAATTATTTCCGCACAACGCACGTGATGTTCGAGATTTTTGCGGATTGGATCCCACACGAGGGATCTCGCGTCGAGCTTTCGAGCGACGTGCGTGATCGTTGGAACGTCCCCGTCGCACGCATCCGTCCCGATGGTCATCCGCGCAACCGCGAAGTCGTCGAATCGCTGACGGCAAGAGGCCTTGAGGTTCTGCGCGCCATCGGCGCAACCGGCCTTCGTTCACGCGGACTCGGATGGCCTTCGACGAATCTGGTAGCAGGCACCTGCCGCTTCGGAACCGATCCAGCAACAAGCGTTCTCGACCCCGACTGCCGTGCGCACGACGCCGACAACCTCTACGTCACCGACGGCAGCTTCATGCCCACCGGCGGCAGCGTCCCGTACACCTTCACCATCTACGCAAACTCCTTTCGCGTCGCAGATCAGCTACTCGCAGCGCTGTGAGATGCCTTCTAGAAAAGAATAGTCGCGCAGCCGAACGCGATTGAAACGGCTCCGCTCATATCGTTCGCGAGCGTTGTGCACGTCGTTGGACACGTGAGTACTTGCGTTGGACTCGTGGGGTCGTCGTAGTACCAGCCGCCGCTTACGCCGCATTCGGATTCGGATGGAACCTGCGGAATGAATTCCTGATCGCCACCGGCTGGTGTGTAGGCAAGATTGAGGCGCATGGGGTCGAGCACTTGGCCTGCCGGTGGATTTGGAATATCAAAGGCACACGGAAGGCTCGCAAGTGAGAGCACCGCTTCTGCAAGCTGGGTGAACACGGGCGTCCAGTTGCTCTGACACAGCGACGCGAATACACCGGAGGTGCTCTCTTGCAGTTCGATGTAGCGAGACCCGATCGATTCGGCCAAATCGTAACAAGGGCCGAGCGGGAATGAGAGCCCAAGGCTTTCGGCGACGATGGCGTGGAATACAAATCCATCCGCAAAACCTGGATCGGTGAGCGCAGCCAATGCGCTCCGGAATTCGGCCGGCGTCCACGCGCTCTCATCATCCGTGACGACGACGAAGTGCTTGATGGAGTTCGGCCGCAAAAAGCTTTGCCACCGCGGATAGGTGGTGACGATCAACTGGAGAGCGTCGTGCGAGTTGACACTCTGATTCACGGCCAGAAACTCTGGGCTTCCGCCCAACGGCGGTGGAATCGTAATGCGACCCGGATCCGTAATCATGATGACGCGGTAGTCCGTTCCGCTTCCCGCGATGCGGGTCGAAAATGTATTCATGTTCGTCTGAACGTAACGCTCCTCGTCGCGCATGGACGTGGAGTTGTCGATCACCCAAATGATGTCGGCTGGGATCGTGGCACCGTACGCGTCGACTGATGTGGTCTCGCAAGCGACAAAGCCACCGTCGCTGTTCGCGGCGTCGATAGACGCGTCGGCGCCGCTATCTCTCTCGCCACCGCCATCCATGCCTCCGTCCAGTAGCGACGGATTCGTTGAGCGACGCGTTGCGCCGCACGACGAGCAACCCATCGAACCGAGCGAAAGCACCGCGAACAAAGAAAGAAAAGTTGCGACTTGGTTCACAAGAAGGTGCGTAGTTCAGCTTTTGGAGTGTGTCAAACGCAACGAGGTTTTGTTGTTAGCTGACGATGCCTCAGGTCACGACGCCTCAGGTATAGAGCGAGGCGAGCGCTTTACCGTATCGGTTCATGACGACGCGGCGCTTTACCTTGAGGCTTGGCGTTAGCATGTCGTTTTGCGTGGTGAAGTCCTCGGCGACCAAGGTGAACTTGCGAATCTTCTCAAAATGCTTGAACTCCGCGCTGAATTTGTCGAGCTCGTCATCGAAGAGTTTGCGCACCCGTTCATTTTCGAGCAGCGTCGTGTTGTCGCTCGCGCTGATCCCTTGATCGGCTGCCCAACGCTTGACGGAATCGACGTCCGCGACGACGAGCGCCACGTTGAACGGTTTGTTGTCGCCGTAGACCATGACGTTCGCGATGAACGACGAGAGCTTCAGATGTTCTTCTAACGGGGCAGGTGAGACGTATTTGCCATTCTCGAGTTTGTAGAGTTCTTTGATGCGCCCGGTGATGTAGAGAAAACCTTCGTCGTCGAGATATCCGGTGTCGCCGGTGCGAAAGCCTCGATCTGATGTGAAGACTTTTTCGTCCTCTTCGGGAAGCCCGTGATAGCCGAGCATAATGTTCGGTCCGTAGACGATAATCTCACCGTTTTTCGCTTCACCGGTGGCCTCTTTGTCGATCACCACGCGCACGCCGGGCAACGCTTTTCCGACTGAACCAATTTTGCGCGTGCCCGGCCAGTTGGCGGTGGCGATCGGCGAGGTCTCCGTGAGGCCGTAACCTTCGTAGACAAGAATGCCGAGGTTATCGACGAATTCGGCGACCTCTTTGCTGATCGCGGCTCCTCCGCTGAAGGCGTACTTCAAGCGTCCGCCGAAACGAGCTCGGATCTTCGCGAAGACAATGCGATCGAAAAACGTATGCATCAACTCAGCGAGTGCGCTCGACTTGCCGTGCTGCGCGAGCTCTTTGCGTTTCGTTTCATTGGCCAGCGCGATATCGAATAGTTTTTTGGTGATGCCGCCTTCGTTGGCCATGCGTTTGTGAAGGCTGTCGTAAATTTTATTGAAGATGCGCGGAACGCTGAAGAGAAGTGTCGGTCGTACTTCGGCAAGATTGTCGATGATCTTTTCGACCGCTTCCGCGATGCCCATCGAAGCGCCCATGGAGAGCAATCCGTGTAGCTCAACCGTTTGGCCAAAGCTGTGGGCCCAGGGCAGGAACGATAACGAACGATCCTCCTGCGCCATGGGGAAGAGCTCATGCATCGCGCTCACGTTCGACGCGATGTTTGTGTGCGAGAGCAAAACCCCTTTGGGATTCCCCGTCGTGCCCGACGTATAGATGAAAGCCGAGATGTCCTCGCCTGCGGGCTCAATCGCCGGCACGGGATTCTCGCGTCCTTTGGCCAAGACATCTGGGAACGCGATGCTGTCTGCGTCTCCGCGACCTGTCAGCACAATGACTTGCGAGAGCGCGGGCAACTGGGCTTTGAGCGCCACAATGCGATCGCGAATTTTCTCATTTGCAACCATCACGGCCTGGGCGCCGCAATCGGAGAGTATGTACAGCCACTCTTTGTCAGCCTGCGCTTCGTACATGGCCACGTAGCTCGCGCCGATTCCGTAGGCCGCATAGGCACCGATAGCCCATTCGGGACGGTTGTCGCAGATCACCGCGACGCGATCGCCCTTTTGAATTCCAAGCGCGACGAGGCCCGCGCGAAACTGATCGACCTGCGCGCCGAATTCCGAGTACGTCATCCAGCGCCATGTCCCCGATACTTTGGTTCCAAACAGAGGCCGCATGGGGTAACGCTTGACAGCGTGTTGATAGAGCTGAACCAGATTTCTAAATTTCGGTTCTTGCGGCATCGAGGCGTCCTCCGTGCGTTCGAGAGCAGTGACACTATCAGCGAGCCTCGGGCCATTCAATTGAAGCGGGCCCAAAAGCGTCGCCAAAATGCGAAAAAACCGGGTGGTTTTCAGTATTCCGCGTGCACCGGCGCTAGGCGTGTGACCTTCGCGCCATCGCCGAGTTGCCCGCGCGTTGCGTCGCCCCAACAGAGGATGCGGCCCTCGCGCGGGATGGCGCAGCTATGTTCTGCGCCCGCGGCCACGCGCTCCCAGAGCCCTTGGCCAACGCGGGTCGGGATCGCGTGCGCGGTGTTGTCGCCGAGGCCAAGTTGCCCGTGCGTGTTGTCGCCCCAGCACCACATTGTTCCATTGAGTTTCGTGGCACAGCTGTGTGCGAATCCGCTCGTCGCCGTGGCCCAGTCGGTTCCGCTTCCGACTTGCACCGGGGCGCGTGCCTGATCGTATGACCCTATTCCGAGTTGGCCATACGTATTGTCGCCCCAGCAGAAGAGTTCGTGCGCGTCCGTGATTCCGCACGCGTGAAGAGGTCCGGGTGCGATGGATTGCCACCTGCGTTCTGGTGCGGTCGGCATTGGCGTCGCTCTGTCCGTGGTGTCTCCTTGGCCAAGCTGGCCGTTGGAGTTGTCGCCCCAACAAAAGAGTTCGTGCGCGGCATTGATCGCGCAGTTGAAACGCACTTTCGTATAGACCGCAATCCAGTCGGAATTGAGTCCGACACGCTGCGGAGTCGTTTGGTTGCCAAGCTCGCGTCCGATTCCGAGCTGACCCGCTGGATTCGCGCCCCAGCACCAGAGGCTTCCATCGACGCGCAGGCCGCATGAGTGCAATCCACCTGTCGCGACGCTTCGCCAGCCGATAGATGATTCGCCATGGTTAATCAACGTAGGTCGGATCTGGTCCTCGTTGTCCCCTGTACCGAGTTGGCCTTCCGCGTTGACGCCCCAGCAGAAAAGATCTTGCGCCGAATCGATCGCGCACGTGTGACGCGATCCCGCCGCGACAGTCGTCCACACTGTGTTGCCTTCGATGTACTCGGGGTAAGTGCGGTCGACTAAATCTCCAAGGCCGAGCTGGCCGGTCACGTTCGAACCCCACGAGTACAGCTCGTTCCACTCGTCGATGTACACGGAGTGGTACCAGCCGAGAGCGAGTACGGGCGCCGTCTTCTCCCAGCTTGGCGTGGAAGAGCACGCTGTAACTCCACACAGGATTAAGATCGCCTGCACCTTGGGGGCCCACGATTTTTTCGAGGCGTTAGGCACCCGCTTCACCGACGTCGTTTCCGCCGCGCCATCGCGAGCGCAGCCGCCATCCCGGTGAATACGAGCCACGCGGTCGGCCAACGGCGCGCGCTGTGCGCGACGCGGCAGTCGCAGCCGGAAGGTGGGGGAAGCGCGCGATGGGGATGCGGTTCGAGAACATGAACGGGGCCTGCATCTGGGATCGCAGAGTCGGCCAGGGCGGCATCCACGTAGCCCGCGTCGATAGCAGCGCCGGCATCCGTATCCGCATCCGATCCCGCGTCCGCGACTCCGGCATCGATCGGCGGGTGCAGAGATGCAACGTCGTAGGTCTCAACCCACCAAGAGCAGGTTGCCGGTTGACAACCACCGTTGGCGATCACCACGTGGCGCCTTGTGTGCAGAAGCAAGGAATGAAAGGCGCGTGAGGTGACGGCGTTGGAGATAGGCGCAAAGCTGCCCGTCGATGGAGTGAAGAGCTCGTTGCTGAGGTCGCAGTGCGAAGGCGAGTCGCAGCCTTGCGATACCATCACCGATAGATCCGGAAGCACAACCGATTGGGCGCCAAAGCGGGGCGCGTGCAGATCGGGGCCGGGGACGAAACGCGATTCGGCGACCACGAAGAACTCGGTCGTCATGTGAGGCCCGTCGGTACAGTGAGGCGTGCTGCATCCGCCGCCTATCAAGACGCGTCCGTCGGTGAGTGCGCTCGCAAAATGACCGGCGCGCGGCACCGACATGGACGCCACGTGCTCCCACGTATCCAGAGTCGGATCGAAAACCTCTGCATCGGCGACCACGGTGTCACAGGCGATGGTTGTGCAGCCGCCCGCGACCAAGATGCGGCCGTCGGCAAGCTCAGTCACTGTGGCGCGTCCGCGCGCGACGTTCATCGGTGAAGCTGTGCTGATGAGTCGCGAGATCGGATCGTAGATTTCAACGCGATTGCTGGCGCTCGTCATCGTTGCGCCGCCCGCAAGGAGCACCCGACCGCTCGATAGGCGAATGCTTGCTATGCCCGCCCGTGCCTCAGCGAGGTCGGGTCCAGAACTAAATACCCCGTCACCGGCGCCATAACGCTCGGTGGTCTGCGTGACGCTGCACTCAGGGCTAGTGCAACCTCCTGCAAGCAACACGTCGCCCGTGGCGAGGCTCACCGCCGAGTGGAAGTAACGCGGAGTGGTATCTGCTGCGCGCGAGAACGTTCGCGTGTCGAGGTCAAGTAGCTCGCTAGATGCCACGACAGAACGACACGCGGGAATGGTCAGGTCACCACTACACACCGACGCTGAGCAACCGCCCGTGACAAGCACGCGTTCGTTGGGAAGCTCATTTTGAGCGTGATAAAAACGACCGAATGCCATGTCGCCCGTGGACATCCAGTCGGGATCGACGAGGATGGGCCACCTGAGACCGCGCACGTTGATATCGACAACGATGTCGTCACCATCCAATCGGATCGTTCCGTCGACACGCTTTCCGCTGCGGTCCATTGCGAACGGTTGGGAGGCTCGCAGCCGAGCCGCTCCTTGGGCGTCGCGCACTTCGATGGCGTTGCCGGCTTGAACGAGCATCGCAACGTGACTGCCGACGCGTGTGCGATAACGAAAGCGAAGAGGCGCGCGTCGATCTCGCAGTAGCAAATATTCGTCAACGTGAGTCGGAGTCGCTTTGAAGATGATGTCGGTCGAGCGAAACGCATCGGCGTAGACCACGAGGCCTCGCTCAACGCGTACCGGTGCGTGCGCACCATCAACCGGCGTCAGGTCCACGTAAAGTTCGGGGTCTTCAGCAGCAGCGACGCGCTGAGTCCCGTCAAAATGCGATGCGAACCGTGGAGCGAGCGAGTGCCCGGCGCCGTCTGCGTGTCGCACGCGAGGGTGCGTGAGGCTCTGGAATACGGGCGCGCGTGCGCCGTCTGCGTCAACAGCGAACCGGAGCGTATCGACGATTCTGAACCAATGCTCGACGCGCGGAAAAAGCGCGACCACGCGCGCGCTCACCAGGTCATCGGCGCGAAGCGCGCTGCTCAAGACCGTGAGTAAACCGACCGTGCAGAGCAGAAGAATGCTGCCAACTAGACCGTGCCGGCGCAGAAATGATGGCGACCTCGCTCGTCTTTCGCCACGATAGCAGCGTTGCTTATCAGTCACGGGGCTACGGCCCCGCTCCTTCTTCGCGCCTTGCTCTCGTGTCGAAATCCGTCGCGATCTCACGATCATTTCTACCCCGGCGCGGTCTAGACCGTGCCTCGTACGTTTGGGATGCATTTGGTTGCGTTGAAAGTCGCACGCTCAGCCGCACGCAAGTTGACGCGGATCAAGCGCCTCTCCGCGCGTGGCGAGACTCAACGCCAAGCAAAATTTTCGAGCTGAGGTAGCCGAGTGAACCGACCACGAGAATTACGGCATAAAGACCCGGCGCTTCGTACGCGACCTGGGCGGACACCGCGCGCAAACCGAGCCCGTGAGGGGCGCCGATCAACATCTCGGTGACCACGGCTACGATGAGGGAAAGAGAGATCCCCTGACGCAATCCAGTGAGCATGGCCGGCGTCGCCTGATGCCAATACAGGAGGCGAAGCGTTTGAAAGCGAGATGCGTGAAAACTCCGAAAGATGCGCAGGCGTGCGATCGGTGTTTGGCGCACGCTGGCTGCGACGTGCATCGAGAGAACGAGTGTCGACGTCCACGCGACGATTCCGACGCGAGTCAGGTCTCCGTAGCCAAACGCGAGCAAGAAAACCGGCAGCATCAGCGCGGGCGGAATCGCGCGTGCAAAATCAAGCGCGCTTTCGGCGGGGGCTGTGCGCTCGCGCATGGTGCCAAGAAGGAGGCCGAGCATGGTGCCGGCCGCTGCACCGATCAGCAATCCCCCGACTGCTCGCGTCACAGTTGCAAGAGTGTCGTCAACGAGCGAGCCGTCCATGACGCCTTGCCAAAGCGCGCGCGCGATGCTGATGGGACCTGCGAGCGCTCGGTGGCGCACGAACTGCGTATCGAGAAGCAACGACCACGCGCCCAGAATGGGGACGACGAGAGCAAGTGTTTTCTGCGCGCGGCTCACGCGTACACCGTCTGAGTGCTAAGGTCGCGCGGCGGGAATGGTTCGAGGCGCGCGGGCGTTCCCGTAAGAGCAAGCTCTCGGGTCGCTAGCTCGAACACTTCGTGTGCATCGTGCGAAACGAGAAGAAGCGACGCATCCGTCGCAGGACCCGTGAGCCGCACGAGCACGCTGCGCAAGTGTCGCCGCGTGTCAGCATCCACGGCGCTAAAGGGTTCGTCGCAGATCAGCAGTTTGGGGCGAACAACGAGAGCGCGCATCAATGCGACAAGCTGTTGTTCCCCGCCACTGAGATGAGAAACGTGTGCATTCAAATCGATGCGATGGTCCGGATCGACGCGGAGTCGGACGTCCTCGAGCGCGCGCGCGCGTTCTTCCTCGCGAAGTCCTCGGATACGGAGCGGAAGCACGATGTTCGCGTGCACGGGCCACCAGGGCATCAGCGATGCGCCGGCATCTTGAGGGACCAGAGCGACCGCACCGTGTCGCGACAGCGCTTGCGACCGAACGATCCGTCCGGCGTCGGGGGCGCGCTGCTCGAGGATCAGATCGAGCAACGTCGACTTGCCGACACCGCTTGCGCCCGTGAGCGCGACTCGTTCGGCGATATCAATACGCAGCGATAGGTTTTGAAAGAGGACACGACCGTCGAACGCGACGCTCACGTCGTCGAGCTGGATGAGCGGATCAGTCATGACCGGGGGCCCGAAGCAGAACCCAGCCCTGCGTGTTCGGAGGCGTGTCCAGTATGCCAAGGGTGTGTTCGTGGACGACTTCGTCCGCCAAATCTCGATCGGCGAATATCGAACTCGGTACATAGAGCGAGTCCGGGTAGCGAGCGACAAACGCCCGCTCGTACTCGCGCACGTAGGGCGTGAGGCAGGAACGAGCGGCAATGGGGTCCGCGTGGATCAGCGCGATGGCGTCGTCGAGAGCCGCGAGCAACTGTTGCGCTTCGGCAGGATTCGCTTCGGCGAAGCGGTTACTGAACATGAACGTGCCAAATCGCACCTGCGAGACGAGTGCGGTTGGTACTGGCGCGGGATCCAATATGTCTGCGACATCGCTTGCGATGGCGGCGGTCGCCATGGGATCTCCCGTGAAGAGTGCATCGATGCCGGACTCTGCAAGGGCCGCAACTTCCTGATTCGGCGGCAACGCAACGAGTGTGACGGAGGCGGGGTCGACGCCGGCGTGGCGGAGCACCAACTCAATCCAGTGTTGATACGCCACCGTCGGCAAACGTCCGATGCGCTTGCCGCGCAAGTCCGCAATCGTGCGGATGCTGCTGCCGCGTTTCACGAGCAAGCGACTCACTGGATGTGCCTCGTCTTCGAGCATCGAAGTCGCGACGCGCATCGAGCTTCCATCGCGCGACGCTGCGTTCAGAATGATCGGGAAGGCGGCGTATCCGCCTGCCGCGATACGCCCGTCGAGCACTTCGTCGACGAGCGGCTGCGCCGTGTCAAACCGCTTGAGCGTGACGCGCAGGCCGCGAGCAACGAAGAAGCCTTTCTCTTGCGCGACGAATATCGGCAAACTAATTCGAAGCGCGCTGTAGCCGAGTTCGATTTCGCGCGGCTCTGCAACGGTGGCGTGCGACGCTCTGGATACGGGCTGAGGCGAGGGGTCGTCGCGGCACGCCGAGAGCGCCAGCAGAAGCGCGCTCGCCGTCAGCAGAGGTCGTAACCCGTGCTGCGTCACCGTAACTCCGGAGCGTGCAACGCTAACTCGGCGCGCGCGCCGCTTCGCGCTCTGTGATCGATGGCGTTCGC
The DNA here is from genome assembly GCA_016712745.1 of Sandaracinaceae bacterium. Classification (GTDB taxonomy): domain Bacteria; phylum Myxococcota_A; class Polyangia; order Polyangiales; family JADJQN01; genus JADJQN01. The sequence continues at coordinate 355,897 of JADJQN010000001.1, read as the reverse complement.
GGCAAAGAGCATGAGTCGGCTCTCCCGCGTTGCCGAAGGGTCGCCGGTGACTTCAATGGAAAGAAACGGAACCGCGCCCCGCAAGGCACTTGGCATCACGGCATCCGAAACTCCTACAGAAGGGACGCACCCGAATGATTTGAGCGAGAGCACGCCGTCCATCGCATCGTGCATAGCGTAGCGAAGTGCGAGGCCCACCTCGATAAAGCCGTAGCCGCCCCGCAATGTCGGCGCGATAAACGGCGACGCAAGGCGTGCGAGCTCCGCGACAGCCGGAATGGGTTGATCGGGGATCTCCGCTGCGCGATGGGCAGTCGCTAAAGCGTCCTGTAGGCGGTGCAGCTGAGTATCCGCAGCTTTCTCAACTTCGCGCGAAGCGCGTTGTTGTCCCCACTCCAAAGGCGCGAGCCAAAGCTGATAGGCGAGCCAGAGCAGAGACGGCGGCACCACTGTCTCAATGCCCAACAACGCGAGGCGTCGCGGGGCATTCACCTGACCGTCGCCGTCGACGTGCAGCGCCCACGGGTCTCCGACGAGGCCGACCCGCGCGGAAATTTCGCCATGACGGAACGCTACTTCGCGGTGCCAGCTACGCGCCTCGTGCAGAGCAGCGAACGGCGTGGCTCCGGCTGCAATCGACTTCGCGATATCGCGCGCCGCGTTGCGGTAGGAACCTTCGAGCTGTTCCAATCGTTCCGCGAGAGGCAGCAAGCGTCGGAACGTCGCCGTGAGTGCATCCCCAATGGCGAGACACTGCACGACGTGCTGTCCAAGTTCGCTGTCAATGAACGCGGGCAATGACTCCGGCGAGTGGTCCAACCCGAGCACTGTCACGTTGGCCACGCGAGAGCGACGGAGCGAACGACGCCACGCATCGGCGAAAAGCGCGTATCGACAAGGACCGCAACTTTGTGGACTCACGAATGCGAGCGTATCGCTGGCATGTGCCTGACTGGCGGCGCGCAGGAGTGCCCCCGTGGTGTAAAGCGCGGGCGCGCACTGTCCCTTCGGAAGTACGCGACGACCGCGCGCGAGTGCATCTGCGTCGAACTCGCCCAAGGTTTTGCTACTCGCTCCTTGGCTTTCGAGACGCGCGGCGATGAGGTCGTCGTAGGGGTGGCCCAAGCCACCGATCAGAACTTGATCGAATGAGGCAGTTGCTAACACTGGACTTTCCTTTCGCTGACAGTCATGCGCTCGGCGTACGAGGTCGCTGCGTGTTGGAACGTGTCGAGACGCAGACGAATGGACGAAGTAGGTTTGTCTTCGTCGAGATCGTGCAAGCGCAGCGAAGGCTTGTGGTCGCCGAGCGTCTCCTTGACCAGGGCGTCCACCGATGCGTCCTGCCCACAACGAAAGCTCGAAAGATCAACCGCGAGCAGGTTGGGGTTCGCTGCGATGACTCGCGCCGCCCAAATTTTTTCCGCGCACCCCGAGTTGGTGATGTGAGCAAGCTCTCCAGTGAAATCGAGCTCGCTCTCGTGGTTGCTGGATAGGGAGCTGATCCCGAGCACGGGAATGCCGCGCGCAGCGAGCTCAACGGATACGCCATGCGAGAGACCGGGATCGGCGTGATAGGGACGGCCGAGAACAACTGCGACGACGCTGCCACGTTGCTCGGCGGCTCGAACGACTTTCTTGCCTCGCTCTCGCAGGCGACTTCGAAATGCACACTGCGCCTTGATCGCGTGTTGGAATGCCACTTCATGTTCTGCTTCGGTGCAGCGTACGATGGGTTCGAACGCTCGCCAGAGCTGCTGACTCAGTCGCTCGCGGTTCGAGAGCGTGAAATGTGGGCTCATGACCTTGTCCGCGTGCGTGTGTGAGCCAGCTTGACGAAGCGAAGCTCGCGCGGTGTCGCCACATGCGGCGACGATGGGGCATGACGCGCAGTCGCGCGTGCCTTTGGGTTCGATCGCAGCGTGAGTGATGCTCGGCAGGAGAATGTGGTCGACCGGTTTTGCTCTTTTGGCTGCGAGCAGATGTCGCACGTGTGCGTGCACTACTTTGACGGGAAAACAGGCGTCAGCGACAATTCCACTCGAATGCTGTGAAGTTAATTGCGGCGAGGTTGTCGGACTGAGCACTACGTTTTTGTCGGGCACTCCAGCCGCGCGTAAATAGTGGAGTAGAAGGGGAGCGCACCGATAGAACGCAAGGACACGCGGAATACCGAAGACCGGAAGGTCAGATCGTGGCGCCTTTGGAGAGTGCGGGGCTGCGAGTACAGGTCGAGTCAGCTTGCGAGCTTCCTCGCTAAATACATCCGGAGCATGGCGCCGCGTGCGCGCCCCTCGAGAACTAAGTTCGGCGCCGCGTTCGCAGGCATTTCCGAGCACGACCGTTTGGGGCGGCGCATCGGGCTCTTCCACAGTTGCGATGGTGCGTTCGCAGTGAAGTTCGCAGCGTTGGCAACGAGTGTTCTCCGTGCTCTGAAGCTGTACGCGCCCCACGGCAAGATCCGCGATATGTTGAACCGATAGCGGTGACGTCGCGGATTGATCGCGACCTACCAACGCTGCGCCGTACGCACCCGCGAATTCTGGATTGGCGAGGACGCGCACCTCGCAACCCGGATCCGCTCGCGCAAATATCCGGCTTGCGCACGAACCAGCGCTTCGTTTTTGTGGGCTCCACCGGCGAGCGTGAACCTAAGGCCGAGCTCTGCCGGCGCGACGGGGACGACGTACTCCCAAATGCTTCTCACGATCGCCCATACGAGCCCCGCTAGGATTTCGTCCGCGCTAAAGCCGTCGCGCTGCAAGGTAATCCGATCCGTCTCCATGAATACCGCACAACCCACCGAAACCTCCGGCACGCGAAGCGCACGCAGGGCATGCTTCGATACAACGTCGAGAGGAATACCGAGGTCAGCCGCGGTTGACGCGAGAAAGGCGCCGTGTCCCGCTGAGCACTGCGTCGATAGGTGAAAGTCGGAGACATCGCTGCCACGGAGCCGAAGCACTTTGACGTCGGTGCCACCGACATCGATCAAGACATCGGTACCAGGAGCCAGCTGATGTACGGCGCGGGCGTGGGCGACCGTCTCGACTACACGATGGCCTTCGCGAAGTGACGCTTGGACGAGGGCTGCTCCGTAACCGGTGATGCCCACGCTGCGAATACGTTGAGCGCTGAGCGTAGAACTTAAATGCGCAAAGACGTCTTCGATCCGTGCGTGAGCATCTTCGATCGGGTGGCCTGTCGAGTGGGCGTAGGAGGAAGCGACCACCGCGCCGTGCGCATCGACGAGAACGGCTTTGGTGGTCGTGGAGCCGGCGTCAATGCCGAGGTGCAACGCGCGGGCTTCGTTGATAGCGACACCACGCGGACTCGATCGCGTGGCGCTCGTGACCCATGTTGCAGGGAGGTGGCTTGTCAGAGGCGCAATCGGAGACACACTCGCAGTCTCCACGCGTGGCGCGCGAAGCACTCGCTCATACGTCGCGCACGCCGCGCCAATTGCGGCAAAAAGCAATGCATCATCCGGAACGAGTATCTCAGTGAAGGCGCGCTCGTTTTGGTTCCACACTTCGTAAAGTCGCTGTCGCCATGCGAGCGTCAGTCCGTGCAAATAGACGTGGGGCCCGCCGAGCAACAGGACAGGTCCCAGAAGGACTTTGCCGCGAGCGAGCACTGCGAGGTTCTGCAGCACGATGGCGTCGAGCAGGGCACCGAACGCTGCGACCTTGGGTACTCCGCGCTGAACCAAGTTGACGATGTCGGATTCCGCAAAGACACCGCAACGAGCAGCGACAGAGTATTCGGGGCGTGGCGTTGCGTTTTGCATTTCCTCCGGTGTCAGCTCGAGCCGTCGTGCGATGCGGTCCAGAGTCGCGCCTGTACCGGCAGCACAGCGATCGTTCATTTGCGCGTCATCAGAAGTCCCGTCGGCGAAAAGGATGAGCTTGGCATCCTGCCCGCCCAGCTCGACGATTGTTCGCGCCTGCGGGTGTCTTCGATGCGCCGTGTCCGCCACGGCGCGCACCTCATGCACGACGCGATCGCCGTCGCGAGCGAGCGTCGTGCCGATGGTTCCTGTCCATCCCACCGCACTGACTCCGGTGCGTCGAATCGCTTCAGCACGCAACGCAAGGCCAGCCTCCTGGCCCGCGCCCCGGTGACGCACGTATTGGGACCAGACGATTCGACCGTCCTGGCACGCGACTGCCTTCGCGGTGGTGGAGCCAACGTCAATTCCTATGCGAAGATCCATGGCGCGCTTCCTCGAACGTTCCACCATCGCGCGCGCTGCCCGAGACGCATTGATCTGCGTCAAGTCACTTGTGCAGGCGCTCTATCGCTCGTCGAAGTGGTCGTGCTCGAAACGAAGGCCTGTGTTGTCCGAATCCACGAGGAAGTTAGCGCCGAAGTCGCCGTGCGCGTCGTAAACTCCGTTCTGATTGATGTCGAGAAAGACTCGCACTTGGTACGAGGTGTTGGCATCCACGGCATTTGGGACGTAGACGTCAAACGTATCCGCAGAAATGCCTGCGATCGAGACAAGCGATACGTCAGCTCGCGAGACCGCGTCCGTCACTCGTAGCTCAAGCGGCATTCCGAGATGGTGCTCAAAACGGACGAAATGCACCTGAAGCGCAAGGCGGTCGTCCGACGGCATCGTAGCGATCGCAGCGCCAGAATGAGGTGAGAGTTCCACGGACGACGGATCCCCAGGGAAAATTCGGCCGGCGAACAGCATGTCCGTGATTGGAGTCAGGATTCCGTCGTCGTCGAGATCGAGAAAAGCGACGACTTCATGGGCGTGCGAGCCGGCCGATTCGGTCAGATCCAGGATCCGAATGGAACTCTCCATCGGCAAGAGCCACGCGGCAATTCGCGTTTGGCCGCGCGCGTCGAACGCGCGTAGGTAAGCCGCATGCGACGTCCAAAGATCGAACTCGTTGAAGTTGACGGCAAGGTTGTGGGTGAGAGGTTCGGCATCGACGCCGACATCGGCGCTTGCCGCGTCGACGGTCGGGTCAACTGGATTTGAATCTGCACCGCACGCGCACATCATGGCGATTGCGTACGCGGCGATGGGGAAAACTCGCATAGCGCCATCGTGAAGCGAACCGTTCCGGCGAGCTTGATGTGAATCAAGTGAACGCTCACACTCGCACTGGGCGCGCCCGGCAGCGCTCATGCGGCCGTGAGCAACGCACGGTCGACGATGCGGAACCCTTCGGTGTCGCGCTGCAGGGCGCCGCGCGACACAAGCTGCGCGACGGCACGGCAGACAGTTTCGTGCCGGAGGCCGAGTAGGGCAGCCATGTCACGCTGTTGCAGTGACGACGGGATGACCGCAGTCATTTTCGGCGGCGAGAGCGTGTCGGCGAGAGCGAGCAGGAGCGCGCCCGCGGCATTCACCGCATTCGGTTGAGCTCGCGCATGTGAAAATGCGTCGAGACGAGCAGCGGCTTGGGCTTGCAGCGTCATCAACTCGCGCACAAGTTGTCCGCCGTTCTCGACGACTGTATCCAGCACTGTGCGTGGGTAAAGACACACGAGCAGGTCGCTCACCGCATAGCCCGCGCTCGCGATACGATCGTCGCTTCTGTCGAGAGCCACCAGCGCCCCAGCACCCGCCGCATCGAGCGCAGTCGTTACTCCGTTTTCGTCGACGCATTGCCGAATCAGAATTCCACGACGAACGAAGGCGAATCCGTACAAGTCAAACCAGCGATCGGGCAACGTCGCGCGCGCGCTTACCGACGCGCACGGAAACGCGCAAGCACCTTTGCCGCCGCGAACCAGCGACTCGAACACGTCGCGCCGTTCGGCGGGGCAACCGTTGCAAACTCCTCGAAACGGATCCGTCGAAACGCTGGAAACTGACATGCCTCAACAACTATGCGCGCGCGCATCCATGTCCCGTGACGTCCCTCACACTTGCGTCAATAAATACATTCGGACTTGATCTAGATCATGTGGACTGGGCCTTCTGAGGACCAACCGCGGGCGGCGATCTGTCGTTCGTCGCAGCACGTTACGTCACGTCATGATCGATTTTCTCACCGCACAGGCACCGACACGCCGGTCGCCGACACCGCCGTCTACGTGCATGTCCCGCGGAGAAACGAGGTGCGCGACGCAGAACGTCGCCTCGCGCGCTTGGCGAGCTTGATCGGGCGCCGCTCTCCAACATAAAGACATCCTCGCCGACGTGTCGCGTTCGCGCGCGAACTCGCCCGCTCTCGCGACACAGAATCCCGGGTCGCCCGATTATGCGTACTTCAATTTTGCAGGCGACCGCAGAATGAGCGTGAAGAAAAATGAAATCGCGAACATCTGGTGGGCTCATCGCACTCAGGCGTGAACGGCTAGACGCATCGCTCGGTCCACCCCTTGTTGTCGAGGAGCGCTCCCGGACGTATGCCGGATTAATATGTCCTAACTCAGAGAGCGTTGTCCGGCCGATGTGAGCGACACCGCCGAGACGTAGTGCGACGATCGGATCGAGCGTCCCACGCCGCGGTGCCACGGTCGATATCGGCAGGATATCGTCGAAAGAGTCATCGTAACAAGCCCACCGCACGTCCGAACTCAACCTAACAGGACGACATCACGTGGAAATCCTGTCGGTGCGATTTAGAAATGTCCGGTGCTCTGCAAAGTACAGTTGTCCGCTTGGGTGCCTCGGTCAAGGGTTGCTGGTTTGGGATGCGGCTTTGCCGACTGCAGCGCGGTGGCCAATGGATGGGTTACGGGCAAGGGCGCAATCGACCTGGCGGATTGTTGGCGCTTCTGGTTCGCGCGTGGACGCCGAGTCGTCAGACCTGGTTCTCCCATCGCTTTGCGCATGAGATCTTCGTCGCGCAACGTGAGGCGCTTCGTTTGAAGCGTGCGCTTGTCACGCTCGCGCTGACCTTGAGCGATGACGCTCAGGACATGTCCTAAGAGTTTGTTCTCGACGATGGCGCCTTGATGCACGCGTGCGTCTTTGGGAAACGCGTACGCGTCCAAGTGTTCGCCTCGATATTCGATGTGTACGGTTCCATCTTCTTCTTCGCGCACCGTCACACGCTTGCCACGCGCTTTTTCCGATGCTGGCGTCGAGGCGACGACGTACATCACGCGATTGTAGTGCAAGGTGAGGCTGCCGGTCAGGCGTCGCTCCTCTTGCCACGAGAAGATGCGTGCGAGGTTTTCCCTGGGGCAGCAACGTCCGGTGCGCATCGTGCGGGCTCTGGGGTTCGCACGCGAAACGCTGGTTGTAGTCCTTCATGACCTCCCCAAGGTACGCGTTGCCCGCATCACGGTCTGAGATGCCGCGAAGCCTGAGCTCTTTGACGAGACGGTCTTGCAGCGTCTGATGCGCTCGTTCGACGCGCCCTTGGCCGCGGGCGTGTTGGCGCAAATCACGTCGATATTCAGCTCGTACATAGCGCGTCCAATTGCGTGTAGCCGTCGCCCGCGCGTGCATCCTTGGCATTGACGCGAAAGACGCCGGCCTTGTCGCTGTAAAAAGCGCAGGGCTTTCCGTGCGCACGCACATAGCGCTCGGTCGCCGCGAAGTACTCGAACGTCGATTCGGAGCGCACGAAGCGCAGCTCCATCAAACGACTCGTCGCGTCGTCGACGTAGACCAAGAGGGTGCAGCGCGGCGCGCGTCCTTCGAACCACTCATGGTCCGACCCGTCGATTTGCACCAACTCACCTAAGCACGAGCGGCGACGACGCGGTGATTGGGCTGGCTTTCGCCGCTGCATGCGCGTACGCCACAATCCCTCCGAGGACATCCACGTGCGCAAGGTCTCGACCGACACGACAACATCATGCTGCTCGCGCAGCTTCTCGCAGGCCAAGGTCGGGCCAAAGTCGGCATAGCGTTCTTTGACAAGCGCGAGCACCCGCGCACGAACATCAGCGGCTAACTTGCGATTGCTTGGTCGGCCACGTCGCTTGGAGGCGAGAGCCGCGGCCCCCCTGAACCGCGTACGCACGCTGCAGTCGCCGAACTTGCCGCACAGTCAGCTGCAACATCTCCGCAGCGGCTCGCTGTGACAGCGAATGCTCCGAGAGCCGTGCCATCACCGCGGCCCGGTCCAATTCCTTGGTGCTCATTGTCGTCAGTTCCTCCATGACCGCCTCCCCGAGGCGGACATTTCTACTTGGGAGAAACCGGACATCTCTAAATGGGCCCTACACACATCGGCGTGCATACTTCGCATAAGATAGATTATGTAAACTCAGCGACCTGGTTCGGCCCGTCGCGTTGTTTGCTTTTGGGTTTTGGTGTTGGGATCATCCGCGCCTAATGACCGCCTCGGTGCCGAACGATGAAGTCGCTGACGTGACCGCACTAGCGGCGCGCTGGGGGCTCAAATCCGGACTTCGCTTCGGCGGATATGAGCTGACCAAGCTTCTTGGCGAAGGCGGCATGGGCGCAGTTTGGGCGGCACGGCACGGAACACTCCAAAAGCGCGTCGCCATCAAGACGATGAAGCCGCAGTTCGCATGCGATGCAACCTACGTGAATCGCTTTGTCGTCGAGGGTCAAGCGTCGGCCCGCATCCAGCATCCCAACGCCGTCGACGTTACCGACGTTGGCGTCGTGGACGGTGTGCCATATCTGGTCATGGAGTTTCTTGAAGGCGAGTCACTCGCCGCGAAGCTTCTGCGCGACGGACCTATGAAGCCCAAGGATGTCGCAAATCTCGCCGTGCCAGTCCTGTGTGCACTCGCCGCGGCACACAAGATGGGTGTCGTTCACCGCGATGTGAAACCGGAAAAGGTTTTTCTCACGCTCGGACGCGACGGCGTGCTTGCGCCGATCCTTGTCGATTTTGGCATCTCGCAACTTGTCACCGACAACGTACGGCTGACGAAGACGCGCTCGTTCCTCGGCACGCCGCACTACATGTCGCCCGAACAATGCAACGACGCCAAAACGGTCGATGCGCGAACGGATGTCTATGCGATGGGCGTTTTAGTTTACGAATGCCTCACCGGTCGTAAGCCATTCAACGGGGACAGCATTGTGGCCCTCGTACGCGCCATCTGCATGGGCGAATGCAAACGCCTCGACACGGTACGACCGCTTTCTGCGGAGCTCGCCGACATCGTTCATCACGCGATGCACGTCGACCGCAACGAACGTATTGCCACGGCGACCGAGCTTGCGACGCTCTTGATCGGTTATGCCGGTACGAAAGTTCGCGCTACATACGGACCGGAGCTTGGTCTTGGCGAGGCGTCGATGCTCGTCGCTCAAGCCGCCGATACCGGCCGGCACCAGGCGGTTCGTGCGGCGGCGCTGGCGTACGCCGATACAGTTCAAGGTCCTTCGGTGCCGACGCCGATCGGCCTGCAATCGCCGCTTTCGACGAGCAAGTCGAGCACTAGGCGCAACGTTTTAATCGCCAGCGCCATCGCGCTTGTGGCGCTCGCCGCAGGCGCAAGTTGGATCGCGATCAACCGCGCGAACGTTGTGCCGCCGGCTCTGATTGCACCGGCTGCGATCACGGCGACACCAGCTTTGCCAGCCGCGCGACAACCCGCGGCCGCGCAGATGCCAGTGCCGGCGCACGTGCCCGAGTCCGAATCTGAGTCCGCGTCTGTGACCGTGTCCGGATCCGAGTCCGAGTCTGGGTCCGAATCCGAGTCTGGGTCCGAGTCCGAATTCGAGCCGGCGGCCGTGGCGGCACCCGAAACAGCGACCGAATCCGGCCCTTCGTCTTCGCACGAGCGCCCTGCCCATCGCCCTTCGAAACGCCGCGCCTCGCGTGTATACAACGTGCGATGAAATCGCTCGCACTCGTCGTAGCGCTCGCCACTTTCTTCGTCGCTCTGCCGGCCCTTGCCGATGATCCGCGCGCGCGCGCGCTACTCAATCGCGGCGCCTCGTTGCGTGAGCGCGGTCGCGAGCAAGATGCTCTCGACGCATTCCTCCACGCCAACGCGATCGAATCGACGCCGCGCACGATTGCGCAAATTGGTCTTACGCATGGCGCGCTTGGGCATTGGGTCGAGGCCTACGTCCACCTCCGTCAAGCGATGGCCGCGACCGACGACCCTTGGATACGCTCGCGATGGTCGGCGCTGGAAGCCGCCATGATCGATGTGCGCGCACACGTTGCGTTTCTGCATGTATCCGGCGAACGTGAAGGCGTTCACGTGGTCATCGGCACACGAGACCTGGGCGCGATTCCGATCGCCGATCCTGTCGCGGTCGACCCGGGCACGGTCGACGTTGAAATCCGGCGTGACGATACAGTTCTCTATACTCAACGCGTTATGCTGCAAGTTGGCGAGACGTCCGAGGTTGTTATCCGCCCCGAGGAAGAGCCTTCAACGAGGCCCCGAACGCCCACACAGCCGCAGCCCCCGGCGGAGCCGAGGACAGCAATCGATCCTCCGGCCCGCGCCGGAAGGCCATGGCCCGCAATCGGCTGGACCAGCATTGGCGTCGGTAGCGCCGCAATCATCACCGGCATCGTCTTTCATATCATGCGCGAACACGAAGCAGGTCTTGCCAACGACTGCCGCCTCACACCAGCGATGTGCATGGGTACGGCCGAAGAACACATCGACGCGGCCAATACGGACCGAACTGTCGCCATCGTGAGCTACGCCGTCGGCGGCGCGCTGGTTGCTGGCGGTATTCTCGCTCTTGTCTTCGCCGGAAACCGTACCGCGAGTGTGACCTCGAGCGCGCTCGGCTGCGGCCCGAGTTTGAACGGCTTAGGCGCCTTCTGCGCCGGCACGTTCTAACCGCGGTCCTCCGTCACTGCCGCCGTGCGAATAGCAACGCCGCCTATTCGCTCGCGGGAATCGACGCAATGTCGATGAATGCGCCGATCGGTTGCTGCTCGCCGAATTCGAAGGCGTTGCCCGTGAAGCTTCGGATATTGCCCACGCTGGTGTTGGCCGTGACGCGGATGCGATTGAGCCCGCGCGCGAGCGGAACGTCGGCGACAAATGCCCCCGTCGAATCACTGGTGACGCGCACTTCGTCAGTCATATTCATGTATGGCGAGAAGCGGATCATCGTGTTCGGTTCTGCCGTGCCTGTCAGGCGCACACTCTCAGCGCGCGTGACGAAATCGACCCCAGCAAGACTCACCGCGGGGCCGTGGAACGCGCCTTCGTAGCGGACGCCCGGGATATCGATGCGGATGTGGCCAAGGCTGCCGGTGCCTCCGTGCGCACCGCCCGCGGTAGATCCACCCGCGCCGCCTGCGACGTCGATGGATGCCGGCGGTGTCCACGACGGAGCGACGATTACGATGTTGCCCCCTGCTCCACCCCCGCCGCCGTTCGTGCCGTCGCCGCCATGCGCTACCAAACGCGCATTGGAAAAGTCCATCGGCTCGAGCGCCATAAAAACCAAGGTGCCGCCGCCTGCGCCGCCCGCGCCGAGCGAACCGCCCCCACCGCTTCCGCCGCACGTCGTATCCGTGCCGTCGAGCTCGCAGCTTCCAAAGGTGTCGCCTGAAACCGGGCCGCCCGTGCCACCCACGCCGGAGCCGTCAGCGCCGGTGCCGCTTTGCCCGACCTCGAGCGCGCCCCCGCCGCCTCCCCCGGCTCCACCCAGGGCGCCCTGCCCGCCTCCAGTACCATCGCCGCGCACGCCCGCAGCTCCGCCCGCAAAGCCGCCGACCAGTGGCGTCGAACCGCTTACTGAAACGTCGAAGGTGCCGGCAAAGGTGACGCCGCCGTTTACGAACCAACGGACCGGGCCGCCGATGGGGGCAGCATGCACGAGAGTCTCTTGATCCGCGGTCGCTGACGCCGCGATCAGCGTGTCGTGCACGCCGACTGAAACCATGGCCGTGCTCTCGAGTGCATCCACGGGCCAAACCGTGACGAGGGCCTGGCGAACGACACCGTCTCGGCTTGTGAGCCGCAGAAAGTTATTGTGCGACTCGAAGGCCGCGGGAACTGGAATTCCCGTGTTAATGTAAGCATCTCGAATGCGAAGCTCGACGCCGCATCGAACCGCGTTGCAGAGGACGTTCAGTACTTCGAGCGGTCCGTCGGGGTTCTCAGCGATGACGGTCGCATCGGTCAGATCAAGCCCCGACGCGTAGAGGCTTGTCACGAAGTGCTGCTGTCCCTCGTAGGCCTGCACCTGCTCGACGCTCGCTGCGACGGGACGGTATGCGTCCACAGGGGCGCCGGCATCCGTCGGCGGTGTGACCGGTGGGTCGCCCGAGCACGCCGCAGCGGCCAGCCCGAGCGCAATGACAACGAGGGGTGTGCGCACGTCTGTGAACTAGTGCGCCGGCCGCGGACGCGGTGCCGGGCGCGCTGCGCCGCCGCGACCGCCCCGTGCAGGCGTGGTGGCTGACGCCGCCGGTGCTGCGCGGTTGAGCTCGATGACGACGCCGTCGTAGGCGGTGCCGTAGTCTTCGTCGGCTGCAACAAAGACCAGTGTGCGCAAGGCCGCGGTTGAGAACGCGCGCACTACGCGAGGAGCAATCGGGCCTTCCGGCGTCGCTGTTACTTCCGGGGTTGGGACAGCCTCTGGAGTCGGTGCCGGCTGCGTGTTGTCTACGCCAGCGGCCTGACCGAGGAGGTCTTCAACGCTCGGGCCAGTCGTGCCCGCATCCGCGGCGGTTGCGGGGGTGGTCGCCTGCGGCGCGGGAGTCGGCGTTGGCGCAGGAGTGGGACTTTCTTCTTCCGCGCCAGCTTCGCCATCGTCAGCGCCGCCGGAGCCGGGAGTCGAGGTGCCGGTACGCGTTCCATCGAATGCGAACGGCAAGGCGCTGATCGCCTCGAGCGTGAAGCCTTCGAGCGGTTGGCTGCCCGTGAAGCCTTCTCGAATCATCGGATCGAGACGCTCGAGAGCCCAATTTACAGCCTGTTCGCGCTGCGTGGGATCTTCATCGGTGACGATGGTGCGGTTTTCCATCTCGTACCAGCGCGAGAAGCCTTTGCTCGGAAGCAAAACTTCAGCGCGCACGACACGCATGGATTCCATCTTCAATCGCAGCACGATTTGAATGGTGCGGTCGATACGTGTCGCGCCCGGAACCGGGATTGCGTACACGTTCTGGTAGTACTTCACACACTCGTTCTCGGTGCAGCGCGGAGCCGGGTTTTCACCGAAGGCGCGCGAGAACGCCGGGTTCAAACCTGCAACCTGAGCGATGGGCTGGCCCCAGTTTGTGATGCTGAAGAGAGTGCGGCCCCAATAGGTCACGGCGCGCGTGACCCAGGTGCGGCGCTGCTCTTCTTGCGATTGGCGACGGGTGGCCTGCACTTCGCGCGCGTGGCCAGCTTCTACATCGCGACGACCTTGAACGGTTTGGAACGCAGCGAGACGCGGACGCGCCTGCTCGACGAAGGTGCCGTCCGGATATGCTTCGAGGTAGAACTCAAGGCCTGCGCGCGTGGTCTTGCTCGCATCGTAGACGGCCTGCTCCATCTCCATACGTTCCGCTTGAATGCCCGCAAACCATTGCCCGTGCGGATTGTTGGCGACGTAGGTGTGCATCGCAAGAACGCGATCACGTTCGCTGCCCGCAGTGCGCACGGCCCGGTAGTCGGCGTACTCGCTCTTCGACGCGAAGATGGTGCAGCCAGCGACAAGCGCTGCTGCACAGAAGAACGCGAGCGGTAGAATGCGGCGGCGGTTCATGACGCACCTCCGTCACTGCGACCGCCATCGGTCGGGGTACCTGAATCGACCGCAGGCGATCCTGCGTCCGGCTGCTCCATGAACTGCGAGTCGGGACAGAGGGCTGCGTCCATGCACTCCTGAATCGAATCTGTGGTCTGTCCGAGACGTCCGCCGTCCTTGAGTGCGTTGATGCATGCGTCAGCCACAAGCTGCGTCGGGGTGCAGTCGCTGAACACGATTGCGTTGCAGTCTGCGGGAATGCGGGCGACGTTCGCCTGCGTCTCCTCGAGGGTGGCTTCGCCGCGTGCGTAGGCGCGCTGGTAGGTCCAATAGTACTTATCAGCGCAGAACTGCGGCGCTTTCGCGTACGTGACCTCAGTGCTGCACGAGCCTACCGACCCTGGCGTGGGCCCGACGATGAAGGCCGCGAGTAAGCCTGCGACCGATAGATTTGCCATCGTACGTAGCTTCATGGCAGCACCTCGTAGTCCACAACAACACCTGCGCCAAAGCTTGCCATCGGGTGCGTGCTCCATGCTGTGCCGAAGAACAAATCGGTTCCCGCTTGAACGAAGACGCCCGCCCCGGCCGTGAACATGTACTGAAGCTGAGCTGCAAGCGCGAAGCCGATCGACTTGTCGGCCTGCACGTTGAAGGCGGTGGTCAGAGAAAGTCCGGCGCGGACAGTGACAATCCAATCATCATTGAAGCGCAGGTACGCCATGTACGAAGGAACAAGAGTGTACTGCTCCAACGGGTTCACGCCGATGTTGGGGTTGCCGTCGCCGCTTACGTTCGTCGACAAGGTGAGTGCGACCGCGTGTCGCCAGGTACCTGCGCCTGCGAAAACATACGCGCCTGTGAGATCGACGAAGCCCGGTGCGAAACGGCCCTGGGCGAAGTTCGGGTCGAGGACGAAACGGTAGGAGAAGCCGCCACCGACGGTCGCCAAGATGCGTGCGGGCATCGTCGGCAGAGGCGGCGACTCGGGTTCGTCGAGAAGCGCGTCGTGCGAGGCCTCGCGCGAGCCTCCGGGACGTTCGTCGTCAGTGGGCGGGCGCTCGGCATCGCCGCCGGGCGCCTGAGCGCTGGCGGTAGAGACAAGCCCCATGAAAACCGCGAGGATAGGCGCGGAGAGCAGGTAGCGAAGAGATGTGTAAGTCACGGAGGCCCGGACGTTAAAGGACACCTCCGTGTGGGTCAAGGTGCCGAAGAGGATGGCCCATTGCTGACCGGCCAAGCAGGCTTAAGCCTACGGGCTCTTCTGCAATCGGCGCAGAAGCGCAAAAACGATGCTGACCTGACCGATTGCGTTCACGAGCTCCATGGCGAAGGTCGCAATCGCGATGCCTTCCGCTTGAAGCGAGGGCGCAAGCGGGATCGCAATCGCGAAGAAGACCGCGATGTTGACCGTCGCCATGATGGCGATCACGCGAGGCCGGTCCAGCGCGATCAGGCAGGCGGACGAAACCTGGCAGAGCAGCATCCAGACGGCGCCAAACGCGAGGTAGCGAAAGGCACGCGCGGCTCCGTGATACTGAGGCTTCCAAGCATCGATCACGAGCGGCACGACGAGCATCGCGACAAACGCGACAGGAATGAGGATAAGCAGGACGCGCCGGACAAAGGACGCGAAGTACGCGCTGAACTCTGCGAACTTTCCCGCGCTAACGAGGTACGAGCAATAAGTCGTGAACGAGACGAAGAGTGCCGAGCCCAGCACAAGGATGGGGGAGACCAGACCGCTTGCGGCGGCGAGATCGGCGACTGCGCCTGTGCCTTGTTGGCTCTCGAGGATGTAGTAGCCACCACGTGTGTAGATAACGACGACTAGCGTCACGTAGGCGAACGACAGTCCCTGCCGAAAGAGCTCTCGGGCAAGCTTCCAATCGCCAACCAGCGGCTCCGCGAGAATGCGACGAGCAAGCGTGCGCGTGACGATGGCGTTCGCCACTTCGCCCATCGCCGGGATGCAGGCAAAGAGCGCGATGGGAGCGTGCAGCCAACCGGCGGTTAGCGTCGCCGCGAGTTGTACCACGGCAGCGATCAGCGGGAGCACGACGAGGCGCCGCATCTGCTGTGTGGCTTGAAACGGCACTTGAAATGGCCCCGTGAGCGCAGCAGGTAGGATCACCAACGCAGCCGCCATCGTGGGCCACCCACCGCCCGTCGCCGAAGCCCGCCACGTAAAAGCGAACACCGCCGCCACGGCGAGCGCGATGCACGCCAGCGTAAGGCGCAACAACAACAGGGAGCCGGTGATACGGCCAATCTGCGTCCGGTCGATCGCGGCGCGGCGAACACCGACGGCGTCAACGCCGAGCGTCGCTAGTGTGCGAATGGGTTCGACGAAAGCGACCGCCGC
Source organism: Sandaracinaceae bacterium (assembly GCA_016712745.1). Lineage (GTDB taxonomy): Bacteria > Myxococcota_A > Polyangia > Polyangiales > JADJQN01 > JADJQN01. Next base: position 339,962 of record JADJQN010000001.1, on the reverse strand, counting down.
CGCAATAATTCCGTAATCTGTCCGCTTCAGGATTTGAAGTGTCACCAGCATCGTGCCGAAACTGACAAGCCCGCCCAAGACCTGAGCGAAGAATACCGAAGCCGAATTGCGTGCCGCGCCCTTCGCGGTGGGGTTAGCTGCTTCGATCGCGCTCTGGGCCGTCATCGGTCGGCGCGAGTGTACTCCGAGTCAGAGTCTGCGCTCGCCCCCTTCCCCGCGCCGATGCTATAAGCCGCGAGTGGCTCGATTTGCCCTCGGATTTCTAAGCGCGACTGTGCTTTGGGGCGCAGGTTTTGCGCTTTATGCGAGTGGCATCTTCGGATCGCACGATGCCGCAAGCGCAGGCGTGACAGAGCCGGACGTCGCGCCAGCGGACGCAGGCCTAGTCCCGAACAAGCGCTCTCGTGCGCGCAAAGGGCGCGGCGCGACAGATCCCGCAACGCGCTATGCGGCGACGACGCACGATGACGACCTCGCTGGGAACGGGCCACGCGAGTTGCAGATGGGATCCGAAGGCGGCGAGGCACAGCTGTCCGCAAATGCGATCGAGCACGTCTTCGACGGCGCGATGAACCGCATCCGCCGATGTCTGGTTCTCGTTGAGGGGGACGAGCCGGTGCGCGGCCGCTTGACGTTTGGAGTTCGCATCGAACCAAACGGTCGCGTCGCCGCAGTGAATCTCAGTGGCCCCTCATCCGTCACGACCGGTGAAGCCGGCGACTGCTTGCGCACGACGGTGCACAGTCTGGATTTTCCTTCTTTCGACGGGCCGCCTATGGTCACGCACTATCCGGTGACTCTCGAATGACTCGCATCGCTCTCGTGGTACTGGGCTGCGCGGTGTTGAACGCATGCGGTAGCGCCCCAGCTCAAACTGGCATCAGCATAGCCCCCCCGCGTGAGCTCGCCGAAGCGCGTGCCTTGCAGATCATCAGCGATGAGCTCACGCATCTTAGCGTTCCGAACTCACGTGACTGGGACATCGACGTGAATGCGGCGCGAGCCTTGCGTGTGGATGTACACGTCGACGGAAGCGACTTCGGAATCGAGTACGTCACGGCCCAAGATCGCTCGGACATGGGCGATATCATTCCTGACCCGGATCCCGACGGGCAGCTTCGCATCATGCGCGGCTCGCGCGCCGACGGGCACGCGCAGGTCTTGGTGCTCGATTCGCAATCTTATCTTTACGACGAACACATCGAGAATGTGCAAGAAGGCGCACTGGGCATGCGAGACGCGGAGGGTCGGCTCACGCGCGACGTCGAAGATTTCATTGCCTACGCTCGCGGCCAAGGTTTGAACTAGTGGGCAGCGAACAGCTGACGGACGAGGAAGCGAAGCGCCTGCGCGCGGCGACCGGCGTCGTTGTCGTCGCGGCCATCGTCTCATTCATTCGCGGCGTGCCGGGTGATCTTATTCGAAGTTGGGGTGACGGACCGTGGATCGTTCGCAATGAAGCGGTTCACCAGGTTTCCTGGGAGGGCTTTGCGTCCTTCTTCGGCGGTCCCCTATACGGCTCATATAGGCCGCTTCATTTTCTAAGCTACTGGCTCGACGTGCCCTGGTTCGGAGCACGCGGCCCATCCATGCACGCCGTGAGCCTCGCTCTGTGGTGCCTAGCGCTTGTCTTCTTTTTGCGTGCGCTGCGCGCATGGGGACTCACTCTGGTTGCCGCAACGATCGGCACGCTAGTTGTCGGTCTACATCCCATTCAAGTCGAAGCGGTCACATGGGCCAGCGGACGCAGCGCAGTGCTGGCCGTGCTTTTCGCGTCGCTAGCGCTCCTCTTTCACGCAAAGACCACCAATGTGCGGAGCAAGAGCGCGTGGGGCAGTCGGCTGTGCGTGCTGCTCGCCGTGCTGTGCGACCCGAACGCGCTGGCACTTCCCTTGGTCTTACTCTTCGGCGATGTTTACTTGCGCGGCTTTGACTGGAAAACCGCTCTGCTTGCGCAGTTGCCGGTCGCGGGCGTTATCGTCGCGTGCGCGTACGTGATGTTTCGCATCGGACCGGCGGCGGACGCTGCGGCCGAGAGTGGCCCCCTCGTCACTCGCGTTGCCGCAACCACGACGCACGCGCTCGAAACGCTCTTCTGGCCCGCGCATGTGTCGCCGGTCTATCGAACCGGGCATCTAGAAACGCTCGGCGCGCGCGTTTGGACGGGCCCACTTATTCTGATGGCCGCACTCGCGTTCGCCTGGGCAAGAAAGAACAAGGCGTTTTCGTTCGTCGCGCTGTCGTTCATCGCACTGCTCTTGCCCGTGATGAATCTGTGGCTCGTGCCCTTTCTATGGCTCGACCGCTATCTCGTTCTGCCCTTGCTTGCGCTCGGCTTCGGGGTTGCGTTGCTCGTGAATGCATTTCCCCGCACCAACACAAAGAGCGAATGGCCTCGTGTGCCCGTTCTCGCTGCGGCTAGCGTAGTCCTCGTCGCTCTTGGCGTCCGCACTTCCTTGTACACGGCGGTATGGCGCAACGACGGTACGCTGTGGCGCTATGCGGTGGACGCGCAACCGAACGCATTTCATGCCTGGTACAACCTCGGCATTTTCCGCCGTGACCGCGGCGACTTCGCGGGTGCCCTCGATGCTTTCACGCGGGCGACCGAGCTTGAGCCGCGCCAGCGACTCGGCTTCTCCGGATTGATGAGCGCGCTCGCGATGCGCGACGAAGTAAGACACGGCTTACCGCGCTCGCAAGCACTGAGGCTCGCTCAGCTCTACGCGGAGCAGCTCGACAACATCGATTCGCTGCACGATTTGGCTGAACGCATGCTCGAAACGGGGTATCAGGACGCAGCGTACTTACCACTATCGCAGTGGATGGACGCCCATCCGGTGGACGACGACCGCCTCGAACGCGCCGCGCAAGTTCGCGTGCGCCTGCACGATGCGCCCCTCGCGCGCTTCTACGTCTCACGCATGCATCGAGCGCCCGTTCCGCCCGAACTGCAAGCGCTGCGGGTCCGTCAAATCCCGCGATAGACGGGCTTACGTTTTTCCGCGAATGCCGCGAGCGCCTCGAGGCGGTCTTGGGAACCGAGCGTAAGCTCGTAGCAGGTGCGTTCCAACGTGAGGCCTTCTTCAAGCGACATGTTGCTCGCGGCGTCGATGGCGGTCAGCGCTGCGGCAATTGCAATCGGTGCCGCATTCACCAGAGGCTCGGCGAGGCGCAGCGCGCAATCGAGAACGCTCTCATTGCCTTCGGTGACCCGCGTGACGAGCCCGATGGCCAAAGCCTTGGCGGCGTCCAGCCGCTGCGCGAGAAGAATCATTTCCTTGGCGCGCGCTTCGCCCACGACCCGCGGCAGACGTTGCGTTCCACCTGCGCCGGGAATGATGGCAAGCGATGTTTCAGTGAGACCCACGTGCGTAGTGGAGCTCATCACACGCAAATCGCATGCAAGTGCGAGCTCAAGCCCGCCGCCGAACGCGACGCCGTTGATTGCGGCGATGACCGGCTGCGGCATCGCGTCGACTGCGCTGAATGAAGCGCGGTAGAGATGCAGAAACTGCTGCACGTCGTCCATCGACATGCCTTGGCGCTCTTTCAAGTCCGCGCCGGCGCAAAACGCTTTATCGCCCTCGCCAGTAAGAATGACCACGCGAATCGCTCTATTTTGAGCGGTCTGGCGTGCCAAGCGTCCGAGTTGCCGAACCGTCGCGCGCGAGAGCGCGTTCATTCGATCAGGGCGGTTCAAAGTCCAAATCGCGATCGAGCCTCGGTGTTCCACCGTGACGGTTGCGGAGTCTTCGTTGATGTCAGTCATGTCAGAACCCGGGTTGGACGATGACGCAGCCTTGGCCGCTCATGCAGTACTCGTCAATTTCGCGCGGCCCGCTCGAGACAGCCACGAGCACGATCACGGCCACCGTAATCGCCACGGCGACGGCTCCCACGGCGATCCAGGTGGTTGGCTTTTCGTACCAGTTTCGAGGAGCGGCTTCGACGCGCGTCGGATCCTCATCCGCCGGCAAGGCGACGAGTGTCAGGTTTAATTCTTGCGCGCGCCCCACCTGGCCGGTGAGCTGTTGAATCAAATCGTGGTAGCCCGGCAAGTGCAAACGTAAGGAGTGCTCGCCCTCGAGCAATTCCACGTGCGCCGGAGTTTCCCCAGCGAAGCGCTCGTCCACGAATACCTGCGCCCCTGCTGGCTGCGAGCTCACGCTCAGCACCGTCGCAACCGCCAAAAGCTCCACGTCGAGAGTGGTCGCGTGGCCTTGCTCGATTGTGAAGACGTCGGTGAAGTCCGTGTAGCCCGGCAACTGCACACGCAGGGTATGCTCGCCGACATTCAGCGTCTGCGGTTGCAGGGGCAGCGCTCCCACGAGCGTCTCGTCGACGTAGACCTGGGCGCCGTTCTGTGCGGAGCGAATCGCCAGCGTCCCAGTCGCGGGCTGCGCCGCGCGACGACGGCGCTGCGCACTCACGTGAACCGGCGCCGCGAGCAGCGACATGAGGCTCGCCGCGAGAATGGCGCTCACAAGCCAGTACCAACGGTGTCCGTCCTCACGCTTCACGCGGCTAGGGTATGAAGGTGTACGTGATCCCGTCAACCGAATCGCAGCGACCTACCCCATTTATTCGTGCGAAGTGGGCTCCGGCGGTGCTGCTGTGCTCGCGGACGTATCGTTTGCCCGAGGTATCGACGGTATCGCGGCAAGGTCAAGATGTAGCTCACTCGCTGTGCTGATGATCCTCGACGTACTCTGCGGCAAGCCGCGCGTCGCCTGTAATGCACTGTGCAAAACGGCGCCGGCGCGATCAGGGGAGCCAAGCGCGACGAGAGCTCTTGCCAGGGTCGAAGCAGCATCCGCGTGGGCGGAGTTCGCGGCGAGCGCTCGTGAAGCGAGTACGACTGCTGCGCGCTGGTGGCGATTGCTCAGGGCCAGGCTCGCCGCCTCGGCAAGTTGGGCCGCCGCAACACGACGCGTGCGCACGCGACGCTCGGCGTAGGTGGAGACACGCGCGCGATCTCCGCTTGAGATGGCGCAGCGTTCCGCGGCCACGGCTACTTCTTCGACGTCCAAAGCCGCGGCGAGAATAGGGGAAGCGACGAATTCGGCGCAGCCACGATCGGACAGCGCGTGCATCAATTCCACCATGGGCGCCTCTGCATCGAAGTGGGTGGCGTCCCCGATGCGCAGCGCAATCGCGAGCGCCTCGGGAGTCCCCAACGCGAAGGCGGCACGAATCAGTGGCATCGCCGAGGTCGGAAGAATTGCACGCGCACTGGCATGCTGCAGCGTCGCTTCGTATTCGCGCTCGGCAACGCGAAGGGAGTCGTATGCGCGCGCGGCCGACGGCGTCGCCGCGTCGTCGTACTCGCGAAGCGCATGAGTGAGCTCGCCAGAAGCTTCGGCGACAAGACCGCGCATTTCATGCGTGTCCGCGGGCAAGGCGTCCATTGCATCGATCGTGGGAAGAATGCGCGCCAGTGCGTCGGGTCTCGAAACTATTCGCAGCACACGCGCGCGCACAAGATCGGGCGCCCGCGCGAGCACGTTTGCGTCGGCAAATGCCGAAGGGGGCAGCCACGCCGTCGTGCGCAACGCGACGTCCAGATCAGCCGGACGAACACTACGACTATCATCGAGGCGCGACAGGTCGAACTCCAGCAGGGGGCGGTCATCGACAAGCACCTGCGCAGGGCCAGCGAACGCGCGGGCGCCTTCTGTCGCGAACTCTTGTGTCGATGCAAAACCCGTCCACGTGCCAAAGCCGAGCGTCCCGAAGAAGGGCGCAGTGTTGGCCTGCGCGAGGCGGGCGCCGAGACGCGGGCCCACCGGCATCTGCCGGTCGCTCGCGCAGAAGATCAAGCTTGAGCCCTCAACGAGGTAGCCATTCACGTTCGCAAACCGGCCGAGCAGCGTGCGTACGACGCTCTGCACGTGCCCAACGTCGTTGCGAAACAAGTTGATCCATAAGACGAATACGCCACCGGGCTTGAGGGCGCGCTTGACGTCGCCGAAAAACTCGGTCGTGTAGAGCGCGCTCGAGCCCGCAAGCCATGGATGCGAGGGCTGCGATACGACGGCGTCGTACGACCCTGGGCGCGCGCGCAGGAGGCGCGCTCGTGCATCGTCGACGTAGAGATGCGCGCGTGGATCGCTGAGGGGCCACGGTTTGCCACGCTGCTCGTAGAGAAAGCGCGACGCGGTGACAACGCTCTCTTCCAGTTCAACGACATCGAGGCGTTTCCACGGCCCGGCCATCATCACCGCGGTCGTGTGCCCTGCCCCGAGACCAATCACCATCGCTCGGTCGAACGAAGGCGCGTACACGCCGGGCAATGCACCAAGCATCGCGAGCTCCGGGCCAAAGCCAGGCTCTCCGAGTGAGAAGCCTGATTCGGGCCGCCCGTCGTTAAAGAGCTTCAAACTCTGGGCGCTCTGCGTGACGGTGACCGTCGTGTTGCGCCCTTCCCACAAGCGCACCGTGTTGCTACGCCAGTAAGGGCCAGCGCCTTCGAGAATTGCACGCGTAGGATTTTCGCGGGCGCCGAGAAGGAACGCGAGATCGATCTGCGGAGCCGCGAGCAATATCAAGAGTGCAACGAAGACGGGCATGACCAGAGAGCCCACACGAAAGACGAGTGAAGCACCGGCTCCCGCCCTCATCGCGATCCCGCCGATGGCCAGATGCATCATGACCAGGATGAGAATGGTCACGTTGACGCCCAGACTGGGGATGAGCGTGAAGCCCGCCAGCAAAGATCCGCACAGGCCGCCCAGTGTATTGGCCGCGAGCACGCGCCCAGCTCTGTATGCGCCGGCTTCGCCATCGCCCGCAGCCATGTGCCACGCAAGGGGGACCGACGCTCCAATCGCGACCGCGAGAGGCAAGAGGAGTGAGGCGGCGACGAGGAGGACAATCCAAGGGTTGGCAGCGGACAGGTTGCCCTGGCCCTGCAGAAGACCGAGTAAGCGCGGAAGCACGTTGGTCCATGCGAGGGCGCACGCTGAAAGTACCGCGATGCCAACCTGCGTGTACCCGAACGACCGTGCGGCCGAGCGCGAAGACCGCACGACTCGGCCCGCGATATAACCCCCGAGCGCAATGCCAAACAGAAATGAGACGAGCATCGCGGCAAACGCTTGCGTCGTGCCTTGTACGACCAAGCGCAACACGCGTGTCCACACAACCTCGCCGGCGAGCGCCAAAAGACCAGCGAAGAACGCTAGGCCAGATGCCAAGCGCAGCGACCGCTCGCTATCGCTGTTCGGCTTCGCGGGTTTCGCATCAGCGGCGTCGCCTACCTCGGTGGGCGCGTGGCCGCGGACGAATGCGAATACGATTGCCGCAGCGACCACCGAGAGCGCAGCCGCGATTACTATCGCAGCGCGCGCGCCAAAGTGCGGGACCAAGAAGAGCCCCGTCCCCCCCGCGCCTACCACGGCCCCGAGTGTATTGATCGCATAGAGGCGCGTTGCGTGGCGAGCCCACTCACTCTTGGGCATTGCCGCAATGAGTACGGGCAACGTCGCCCCCATCAGCACCGTCGGGGGAAGGAGAACGGCGAGCGAGCACAGAAGACGCACCAGCGAGAGTGTGAGAAACGATGCGTCCTCACCTAGGCCAGCGTATACGCGATGTATGAGGGGGACCGCGACGAGCGATAGCAGCGCGAAGAGCGCCACGCTCGCTTCAAGGGCGACGTAGGCGCGACCTGGTCGGGCTAAGCGCAGCGCTCGTCCGCCGCCCAGCGCATTTCCAAGGCCCAGCCCAAGAAAATAGGCGGCAAGAACTGTCGCCACGGCGAGGTCGCTCACGCCAAAGACGCGCTGCAACATCCTGCTCCACACAAGCTCGTAGACCAGGGCGGCTGCACCCGAGACGAAAAGGGCTGCGTAGATAGCGGCGCTTTGCCTTTTCACAGCGCGCGACGGTCCGCTTTCACGCTGACGCTGTCAATGAGGGCGGGAGCCGGAGGCGGGCTGCGCTGGATGCTCGCGGCGGCGGCGAAACTCATCGAGGCGCTCGTTATACTCACGCGCATCCGGCGCAGTTCGGATCGCGTCCTGGTATGCGCGCTCGGCATTTGCGAAGCGGCCTAACTCCTCAAAGAGGATCGCTCGTCCGATGTGTGCCGGCGCAAATGCGGGCTCACGTGAAAGCAGCTCATCGTAAATGCGAATCGCTTCCTCGAAGCGACGCGCATTGATAAGTAGGGCGGCGAGCGACAGGCGCAGGCCGCGGTCATCTGGCGCAAGCGCGAGCGCGTGCCGGAACGTCGCTTCCGCGTCATCGACGCGACGCGCGTTGTACTGTGCGAGCCCAAGCGCTCGCCAAGTTTCGACGTGCTCCGGCGCGAGCACTGTCGCTCGAGCAAGTGGCTCGATGGCCGCCTCGTTCTCGCCCCATCGCAAAAGGCGCGTCCCGAGTAAGCGGTTGGGACGGGCGTCGTTGGGGGCAAGCGCTACCGCATGCTGATAGGCCGACCTTGCCTCATCCCAGCGGCGTTGCAGCTCCCAAGTTTCGCCGATGCGCATGCGAGGCCTCGGGTTCGCAGGATCGAGCTGTGCAGCGTGCGTGAATGCATCGCGCGCGCGCTCGTAGCGTTCCGCTCCCATCTCCGCGCCCGCGAGCTCCATCCACAATGCTGCGTTGTTGGGCTGGGCAGCCAGGGCTTCGCGATAGTGCCGCGCCGCATCTTCGAACGCGCCATCGTCCATGGCGCGGTGCGCCCGCGCGAGCGAAGTGGTGGCGCAACCAGTCGTCGTGAAACATACGGCAAAGACCAGTGCAACTGCCGCTTGACGCGCGCACGCGAGAAACCGACGATGCGGCCCATGACGCGCACTCAACTCATCGAAATCCTCAAGCGCACGACGGGCGTGAAGGAATCCAAAAAAGGCTTCGACGTGGCAGATGGCCATGAGATCGCTTTGTACGTCGGACAGATTGGACAGTCGACGATGATTAGCGACGTCCGTCATTTAAGCGCGGAAGCTGAGCATTTGGAAGCGACCCTCGGTGACAGGCGCACGATGTTTATGCCGTATGAGATTGTGCATATGCTTGCCGCTCGCGTGCCGCGTGATTCGACGGACCGACGTACGGGCTTCGCCTGAGCGACTGACGCCATGACGGCGCGCATTCTTGTTGTCGATGATGAAGTAGGCCTGCGCAACATGCTGGATGTGCTCTTGCGCCGCGCGGGTTACGAAACAGTCACCGCCGACTGCGTCGAAGCTGCGAAGAAGCACCTGGCCGATGACGAGCCGTACGACCTGGTGGTGAGCGACCTGCTGATGCCGGATGGCTCGGGCATGGATGTTCTGCACGCGGCGCGCGCGCGCGAAGAGTCAACGCAAGTCGTCATCATCACCGCATACGCGACGACAGAAGCTGCCGTTGATGCGATGCGACACGGCGCATACGACTACGTTCAAAAGCCGTTCAAGAATCCCGAACTCCTAGCAACTCTCGAGAAGGCTCTCGAAAAGCGCAGCATCGTCGATCAAAACCGTGCGCTGCGTGAGCGTGTGCGCGAAGGGTTTCATCTCGGCGATTTGGTCGGAAAGAGCGCGAAGATCTTGGCGGTAATGGATCTCGTTCACAAAGTTGCCGCGTCGCGCACGAACATCCTGATCACGGGCGAAAGTGGAACCGGCAAAGAAGTCGTCGCGCGCGCGTTGCACTACACGAGCAACCGCAAGGATGCCCCGTTTGTGGTGGTGAACTGCGGCGCCTTGCCGGAAGCGCTTATGGAGAGCGAGCTCTTCGGGCACGAGAAAGGCGCATTCACGGGAGCGACGGCGCGCAAAGATGGGCTCTTTCGCGCAGCCGATACCGGCACGCTCTTTCTCGACGAAGTTGGCGAGCTTTCGCCGTCGTTGCAGGTGAAGTTACTGCGCGTGCTGCAAGAGCGCCGCGTCCGTGCGGTTGGCGCCGAGCGCGAGGTCGACATCGACGTGCGTGTGATCGCCGCAACCAACCGCGACATCGAAAAAGAAGTGCACGAGAATCGATTCCGACAAGACCTTTATTACCGCCTGAACGTGATCCATATCGCGATGCCAAAGCTCAGCGAGCGGGCTGACGACATCCCGCTCTTGGCCGAGCACTTTCTCAAAAAGCACGCGGCCTTTGCTGGCAAACGCTTGAGCTTCTCGCCCGACGCGATGCGCTACATCGTTGCCCAGCCGTATCCTGGCAACGTGCGCGAGCTCGAGAACCTTATCGAGCGCGCCGTGACGCTGGCGAGTGGCGAACGAATCGTGCGCGCTGATTTGCCAAATGCTGGCGCAAGCTCGCCGCCTCCGAACCGAGTGTCGCTGCCCGCCGAAGGCATGGCCCTCGACACTTATCTCGGTGAGCTCGAGAAGCAACTCCTCATGCAAGCGCTGGAGCGCTGCGGCGGCGTGCGCACTGCGGCAGCGAAGTTCGTGGGCATGAGCTTTCGGTCCTTTCGCTACCGTCTCGCAAAATACGGTCTTGGCGACGCGGACGAAGCCGATCACGACGCGACCGACGAGAACGCGGCCGACGACGAAGACGCGTGATAGAATCCACCCGAGGATGGCCCGATGGTTGCTTACAAATCACGCATGACGAAGAGCCGAAGCGGTTTCACGTTGGTGGAGCTTATGGTCGTCGTCGTGATCATCGGCGTGCTTTCGGCCATCGCGATCCCCGCGTTTCGCAGCTACCTGCAGCGCTCGCGAACCACGGAAGCAGTCACCTTCCTCGGCGAGATTAAGCAGCGCCAGGAGTCATACCGGGCCGAGTTCGGTCAATACTGCGCGGTAAGTGGCGCAGCGTTCGGCACGTGGGCTCCACGCGCCGCACCCGACGAGGACCTCGTTCAGTGGAACGTTGCGGCGGGCTCGCCCTGGAACCAACTTGGTGCGCGTCCCGATGGCTACGTGCGTTTCGTTTACGGCACAATCGCGGGCGTTCCAGGCACGACACCCGCAGGGGTTCCGGGCTTCACGGGCGCAGACTTCTGGTTCGTATCGGAGGCCCTCGGAGACCTCGATGCCGACGGCACGCAGTGTATGTTCGAGAACTACTCAGGCTCAAACGGCATCTTCGTGGGCCTCGCGGATGGCAGCCCCAATCCCGCGGGCTGGGACTGACGTTTTTCGTCACTCGCGTCACGCCGCGCTGACGGAAAGCGTCAGTCGACTCGGCCCCGGGCTGCGGAAGAGGCAGGAAACTCGCGTTTTTCTCGTGGCCCGTGCTTTGCTTTCTAGTGCACGTGATGGTCGAGACGACCAAGGAGATTTTGAACAATGGCAAAGTTTTTCCGGAAGACCAAAGCAGGCTTCACGCTCATCGAACTGATGATCGTCGTCGCCATCATCGGCATTCTCGCCGCCATCGCGATTCCGGCCTTCATCGGTTACGTGCGCCGCGCGAAGACGACCGAAGCGACCAGCAACGTCAACAACCTCTTCAAGCAGGCCGCCAACTACTACAACGTCGAGCGTACCGGACGCGGTCTCACTGCCGCGACTGCAGGTAACTGCACCGTGACCGCAGTAGCAGCCATCAACCCGACACCCGGCACGGCGAAGCAAACGTTCGACTTCCAGACGATTCCGTCCTTCAACTCGCTCGGTTTCACGATTGCCGACTACATCTATTTCGGATACAGCATCCCGAGTTCCACCGGCGCGTGCGCAAACATGGTTAGCACCGCGCAGTACACCCTGCTTGCTACGGGTAACTTGGACGGCGACGCAGTGCAGAGCGGCTTCGAGCTTGCCGTCGGCTCGAACGTCGATAACGAGCTCTATCACGCACGCGGCTTCTACATCACGAACGAGATCGAGTAGCCCTCCGGCGCTCCAAGGCAAAAATCAGAAGCCCTCGTCGCTTGGCGCGACGGGGGCTTTTGATTTTTGTATGCTGGAACCTCGATGCCGAAGCCGCTGCGAATCTTGGGTCTTGCCGCGATGCTGTCAGTCGCCTTGATAGGCACCGAGTCCATGCGCGTGCGGGCATCGACGCACTTTATTCAGACCCAGACTTACGAGGACGTCTACTACTTGCCGCCCGCCGGCTGGCTTAGCGCGTTCTCCCTGGGATATCGCGAGGCCCTTGCGGACCTTATTTGGATGCGGGCGTTGATCTACTTCGGCGACGAGCTGATGCATCATGGGGCCGTGCAGCACGCATTCGACTACACAGATGCAATGCTTGCGCTCGCGCCACATATGCGGCCGGCGTATTCGTGGATCGCTACGAGCGCGCTCTACAACACGGGCGGCACAGTCACAGCGGCCGATGCCGAGCGCGTCGCAACGTACCTGGAGCGCGGCACGCGGATGTTTCCAGACGACGGGGACCTCGAGTGGCAGCTTGGCGCCACGTACACGTACGAGCTACCGCCGATGCTGAATGATCCGGCAGCGAAAGAGCGCGCGCGTCGCCGCGGTCTGCCGCATTTGCAACGCGCTGCGCGGATGGGCGCGGGTCCACCGTGGCTGGCGCTCACAAATGCGCAGGCGCTCGTGCGTCTCGGACAAAGGGAGCAAGCCGTGCGTCATCTCGAGGAAATGTACGCGACCGTGCAGGACGAAGACGCGCGCGACCAGATCGCCGCACGTATTTCGCATCTGCGCACGGAGGCATATGCGGAGGCCTTCGAGCGCGCAAATCAAGACGCCGAGCAAGCGCGCCAGCGTGACTTCCCGTATCTTTCGCCGACGATGTACCTCTTGGTGGGCCCACGGCAGACAGCTCAGAACGACGCCCTCCTACGTCGTAACTTTCGTCCCGCCGATATGGACGCGCGGAACGCGAACGATGCGCCATGAAACGCCGCCAAGAAGGCATGACCATCGTCGAAGTTTGCACCGTGATCTGCATCGCGGGCGTTGTCGTCGCTGCCTTCGTACCCACATTCGTGCGTCATCTGCGCACGAGCAAGATTGCTGAGGCTGCGCAGATGCTTGAGGAAATGCACCGTGTCGCAGCCGTCTACTACGCGGCACGTCATGAGGTCGGCTCGTCGCGCCAGGCACATTGCCTGCCCCAAGCCGCAGGTCCCTCACCCGCCGCAACTTCCAGCAGCGCGGTCGACGTCGACTTCGGCGCGCCGACAACTCCGGGCGCTGCGACGTGGACCGCTCTCGGCTTTCAGCCAACGCAACCATTGCGGTACCGCTATACCTTCGCTCCTTCCCAAGTGGGTTGCGACCTGCATGCCGAACGCGGCCACCCGCTCTTGGTCATGCGGGCCGAGGGAGACTTGGATGGCGACGGTGCGCGCTCCACATTCGAACGCAACGCGAGCGTCGACGCGGAAGGCAATCTCGTTCGGACGGACATCCTTTTCGTGCGCAATCGCGTCGAGTAGCGGCCGCCGGCCTGCCGCCGGTCCTGGCCCGTGCGCGTTTCAGTGAAGAAGCGGATGCACGACCCGGAAATAGGTGACGCGCGGCGCTCCGCACATTCGGCAAAAGGCTGCGACGACGCGAAGGTCTGACTCGACGCGGTGCTCATCGAGTTGCAATTCGCCGCCACATACAGCGCACGCTTGCGCTAGCGCGCGCACCTCGATCACGGATGCTGTCGCCACTTCGATCGGATGCTCGCGGTGGCCACCCGGCAACGCGCGAGCCATCGCCTGCCGCTCGGCCGAGAGCTTTGCATCGATGCGCTTCTCTGACCGACGCACATTCCGTGGAGTCGGTTTCTTCTTCGCCATCGCGCGACCCTAAGGCGAGCTGGGCGGCGTCAAGGTCAAGGCGCGCGTGACTGTTTGACCGGCGACAATGTCGATCGACACCACTTCGCGAATATTGAACTCCCGCGTTCACGAGCGTGATGCGATGGGTGCCGGCGCGCAGCTGGATGTTGTGCTGCGGCGTGTTGCCCACAAGTTGGCCATCCACAAAGACCTGGCTCCACGGACGGGTATTGATGCGCAAGGTGCCAGTCCCAGTGTTTCCGGCGGGCGGATTCGCGGGCGGATTGGTCGTGGGGTTTGCGGGCGGGTTTGCGGGACGCGTATTTTGCTGCGGGCGCGTATTTTGTTGGGGGCGCGAGTTCTGCTGTGGACGCGGTTGCGGTGCGACGGCGCCGCCGACTGCCGCGGAGAGCGGGATCGTGATGCGATAGGTGGGTTGGCCTTCGGGCAAGGTGAGCGGCTGCGTCGCGAGCGCAAATCCATCTTTCACCATTTCTATGGACCACGCACCGCCGGTGATGTCGACCTCAGCGCGCGTCGGCGTCGCGCCAAGAATGCGACGCTCGTTGCCACGAATGATCGATACGGTTGCGCCGGACGGAGCCGACTGAAACTCGACAAGCACTGAGCGGAGGGGAAGCACGGCAACTGGTAACGCAACGACTTGGCCAGCAGCAGTCTCGACCTGCAGTTGCGTCGAATCGTACTGGGAGCCCGCGCTCACGCGAATCTGATGAAGCCCCGGCGGAAGGTCTGTTACACGCACCGGCGTGCGCTGCGGCAGTTGACGACCGTCGACCGTTACGAGCGCGCCGCTCGGTTGCGTATCCAGCGTGAAGCCCGACTGTCCTGCGGGCGCACTCGTGCGTCCGCCCTGCCCCTGCAAGGGCATGAGCGTGACCGGTCCGATCGCTTGGTCCTCACCGGCACGCAGCGTTATCATTTGAGACCACGGATCGTAGCCGCGCTTCTGCACTTCAATCAGATGGTGCTCGTCTGGCGTCACGTCCGCGATGACAAACGGACTCGAGGTCGACAGGACCGGTGCTGCATCGAAAAGCACGGTGACATCGGCGGGAACGGTCGTGAGTGTGATCTTGCCGGGCTCTTTGCCGCCCCATACGGCGAGCCACACCAAAATGGCTGCGAGTACCGCAAGCACGCCGGCCGCAGCGTATATAAGCGGCGCTTGGCTCTTTTTGCGCGATTTCGGAGCAACCGGCGTGAGCCGTGCGGCGATCGGCGCGCCCGACGTGACGTTGGGGGGCGGCGAAGCAAATCCAGGCGCTGTCGCGGGCGGGTTCGACGAGCGCGGCAGCGGAGGAGGCGAAGAAGTTCGTGACGAAGAGTTGATCGCCGGGGTGGATTTGATCGCGGTGGGCGATTGGTCCATCGACGTCGGCGCAGTCATGCCCGCGGCAACGGCTGCGGCGGCAGTAACGGCGGCGTCGGGGCGATCGTAAATTTGCGTGGACAACTCTTCGTCGTCCCACTCCATGTCGACTGTGGCCGACTGCGAGGACGCAGCGACTGGTGCTTGCGACATACGCGCGGGCGGAGCGGGTGGCGCGGGAACCTTTGACACGCGCGGCACGCCCGGATTGGATCCGCCGCCCGGCTGCTCCGACTTGCGCGGCGGCTTCATTGTCGCGCGGGGCTGCACGAGCTCACCCGAGTGCGACGACGGTATGTCGTTGAACGCGTCAAGCCCCGAACCCGCGGCGGTGATCTTCGCAAGCTCTTCGTCGCGCTGTGATTCTTTCGCGATTTCTTCCGCGAAGGTCTTCTTCATGTACGTCGCAAGGTCTTTGCGCGCGAAGAAATTTCCGCTTGTATACATGAACGACTGAAGATCGTCGTGCAGGTCCATCGCCGTCTGATAGCGATCATCGAAGTCACGACTGAGCGACTTGAGCACAATCTGCTCAAGCTCTTCGGGGATGCGACGGTTGTACGTCGACGGCGGCATGATTTCGACGTTGCGCACCTTTTCCAAGGTGGAAAAATCGCTCTCGCCCACGAAGAGGCGCTCGCCCGTAAGGAGCTCGTACATGCAAATGCCGACCGCGAAAATATCGCTACGGCGGTCGAGCGGAAGGCCACGCACCTGCTCCGGTGACATGTAGCCGAACTTGCCCTTGAGGATGCCGGCTTGCGTCTTGCCGGCTTTGCCTGCGGCCTTCGCGATGCCAAAGTCGATGATCTTAACTTCGCCGTCGTACGACAAAAGAATGTTCTGCGGCGAGACGTCGCGATGCACGAGATGAAACTCGCGCCCCGATGAATCCTTTTTATTGTGCGCGTAGTCGAGGCCTTCGCAGACCTTCATGATCACGTAGCAAGCGAGCGGAACTGGAAGCGGCTCGCCGCGCTTGCGTGCGCGTTCAAAAATCGCGCGTAAGTCTTTGCCCTGCACGTACTCGAGCGCGATGAAGTAACTATCGTTGACTTTACCCAGGTCGAAAATCTGCGCTATGTTGGCGTGCGTTAGCTGTACGGCGATCTTCGCTTCGTCAATGAACATCGTGATGAACTCAATGTCCTCGGCGATGCTCGGCAAGATGCGCTTCACTGCGACAAGACGCTCGAATCCCTCGACGCCGAACGCCTTGCCTTTGAAGACCTCGGCCATTCCGCCCACGTTGACGCGGTCGAGCAGCAGATATTTCCCGAACGGGATCGGCTTTTTCACCGCATACCTTGTCGCAAAACTCCTACCAGCATCCTAAGCGCCCCGCGCGTAATCCCCAAGAATTCCACAGGAAAATGCGTGGCGTTTGTGTAACGGATCTGCACAACCCAGGTCAAGCTAGGACCCCCACCCCCCAAAAACATTGGGGACACGCTCCCTCCTGAACGCGTCAATCCTTTCAGCAACTTACAGGTCAACTCTGGCAGCACCCAGAATTCCCGCTGAATTGCAGTAAGCACCCGGACGGCCGGCCGCGGGTGCCTAACGTTGCTCGCGGCGACGTCCCACGCGCCACAAGCGATCGGTTCGCGTCTCTAAAAAGCGAGCGAGGCGGTGAAAGTCGGAGCCAGTACTGAGCATGCGCGGCTTGGTCATCATCGTTTCGGCGTCCACGAGGTCCGCGAATGGAACGGAGCTAAGCTCGAGTTGCCCGCTCACACTCACCATGTGGCCATCGAGCCCGCGCTCGACGAGAGCACGAAACGCACCCACCCCCAACTGCGACGCGAGCAGTACATCAAACGCATGAGGTGCGGCCGAGCGCGCTTCGTAGCCAAGCTTCACGCCCGTGATCTTCTTACTCTCGCCTGTCTTTTCCGCGTAGCGCGATGCGACTCGCTCGGCCACGAGATGTGGAAAGTCGATCCGCCCATTTTGCGCGCTACTCACGATGTCGGCGGGCAACATTTTCGCCAGGCCCTCGGCGAGTATCACGGTGCCGTAGTGCTTGCGATGGTCGGCCTCACGTCGCGTGATGAGGTCCAGAATCCGTTCCACGAGGACGTCGACATTCAACCTGCGTACGCGCTCGACGCGGCCGTCCTCGTCGACGGCGTCCTCGAACACGCTCAGCGCATCGTCGATATCTTCAGCGGCGATTACGAGATCCGCTTCGCCGGCGACGGCCACGCCGTAAGCAAGCCAGCCCGCATTGCGGCCCATCGTTTCAATGATGAAGTAGCTGCTGGTGGCGAGCGCGTCGGCGCGTAAGTTGAGTACTTCCTTTGCGAGCACATCGATCGCCGTGAAGAAGCCGAAGGTGAAATCGATGCCGCGATAGTCGTTATCGATTGTTTTAGGCACGTGCACGATACGTACGCGGCGCGCATTGGGCGCCAGGCGCTTTTGGTACTCATACAGAAAATTCGCAGTCATCAGCGTGCCATCGCCGCCGATTGAAATGAGCGCGTCGATTTCGAGGTCGACGAGCGCTTGATACACCGCGCGCAATCGAACGGTCTTGGCTTCGCTCGCAAGGTCCGCCAGGGAGTGAATCCCTCGACCTGGATGCGCGCGCGCAGTACCCACGAGCACCCCGCGCGTATTGCGAATGCCCCACACATCGTCGTCCGTGAGGAGGCGATAGTCTTCGTCTTCCTTGAGAGGGCGCGTCGTTCGGTCGTACTCCTGCAAGTTGGAGTATCCGTGGAAGAAACCCACTACCTCACACCCTTCATCCAGAAACGAACCGGCCGCAGCCGAGATGACCGCGTTCGCTCCCGGCGCGGGGCCGCCCGCGAACACAATTCCAACGCGCCTAATACCAGCAGACGAACGCACATCTTTGCTCATGCGTTACATCGTGCCAGGCGGACGTACGAAACGCGACGGTCCTTCGTGCAGGTAGCGAATGCGCGTGCCCTGGAGGCGACCCCATCGACTGTAAGGCATGGGTTGCACGTCCGGGTTCAGCACTTCGGCGACCGGACGCTCTTCCGCGTAAATCGCTAGCGCGGATGCGTGGTCGATCTCGACCTCGCTCTCGCCATCGATACCAACATCCGTGCCGTCGCTAACGAACACGAGGCGCACCCCGTCCGGTAACGCGATGGCGCGTGCAACGTGCGCAGCTTGCATACGCGCGTGCAATGATGAGCTGTCCCCAGGCGCGCGCTCCATGTAGACGAGGAAGCCATCCGCATCGACGCCCAGCGCCGCGCGTGCATCACGCGAACTCTCGAGCTCCGCCCCTGCGATCAAAGTGCGTGCGCCGGCCGCAGGCGCCCCGACCGCAAATCGCCAACCGAGATGCGCATGCGTGGCGTACACCGCGTAGGACGCGCCATCGCGGGCCAGATTTCGCGCGCCGCTCAAGTACGCAAGCACGCGACGCGCGTCTTCGCGCGAGGTTGGCCCCATCAAGGCGCGCGCGGGGTCTATGCGCACGGCCCATGTAGCGGCTCCCGACGAGGGGAACGACGCGCGCGCGAAGGCGTGCGGCCAACCAGCGTGCGGCAAGCCCGTCGTCGTGAAGCGAACGCCACCGTCGAGGTCTGGACCCGGCAAGACGGGCTTGAGCGTTAGATAGAAGAAGTCACGCGGGTCGCGGCGGATGTAGCGAGGGAAGCGCATTGGATCCATCGAGAACACGGCCTTGCGCGTGCGCACGATCCACTGACCACTTGCGCCTTCGGCGTTCATCAGCGGACCTTCGAAGAAGCCATCCGTGAGCGGCGAGGTCACCGGAGGTAGCACTGCACCGGCGCGTGCGAGTCGATAGAATTCGAACGCCGTGTGCTTGGAGTTCATGTCGAGATGCATCCCGCGCACGCAATGCAGTGCGTTCATCGCCGTGCCGAGCGCTTCCGGCCCCATGCTTCCGCCCCAAAAGAAGGCGTAAAAGCCTTCGCGCGTCTGACAGAGACCGGTGCGATTGGTGAAGGTCTGTTCGGTCGCCGCTTCAGGCGCCGCTCCCCACCACCAACGGCTCCACGGGTTGTAAGTACCGTTCTCGACGACGCTGGTGAGGTTCTGGCGCATCTCGATCATGTTCTCGGGGATTTGCCGCGTCGCCGCTTCCTCGGTGAACTGACTCAAGCGCGTGTCTTCCGGTCCCTGCCACGATCCCATCGCGACGCGACCATCATCGTATACGGCCACCGTCGCGGCCCACGGCTTGGGCGGAAGATAAACGCGTCCCTCCGACATCATGCCAAACTCGCCGTGCTGCGCTTGGAAGCCTCCGTTGAAGCCGGCGACCATGCGCGAAAGCGTTTCATCGTCGCGCGGGACGATGCCAGGTCCAGTCTCGCCCGTTGCGCTCTCGGGCTCGCGCGTCCCTGTCATGATGTGCAGTTGGACCTGACGCGGATCCCAGAGCGTGATGTAGATGCGTGCGAAGCCGCGCTCGGGATCGACTCGAATGAACGTCTGGTAGAAAGCGGGCGGGGCGTTCGGATAACTTTGAACGAAAGGATCATCGACGACCGGAATCCACTCGCCCTCGCCTCGCACCGGGTCGTTCGTAAGTACAGGCGTCATCGATGCTGGAGGAAATCCGATTTCCGGATCGGCTGCGGTGAGTAGAGCGCGACGTTGAGCGTCAGCGCTCACGGGCGTGGCGCCGATGTCGGCGGCAGCTTCCGCAGCCGTGTCGCCGCTGCCAAAAACAGCGAACCGCAAACGAGCGAACTTGTCCTGCACGTCGAAGACGGTGTGCTCGAGCCATTCGATGGGTTTTGGCCCTATCCACGAGACATTTCGCACAGTATCGACCACCCAGGTGATCAGGCCCGGCTGCGACTTATCGTTGGGCCGCGCTTCCACGAAGCTTGCGCCCTCTAGCGGCTCGTTCCGTGTCGGATCGATTACGACGCGATGTCCGCCCGCTGTCACCGCGAAGCGTTCGCCATCGCGGGCGATGTGCAGGGATGACACGGGTGCGAGCAGCGCGTAACGCTGACGACCAAAGCCTTCGCGGCGCCCGGTCTCTTGCACATTGGTCACGGCATTCTGCACGCGAGCGCGCCATGGCCAGTCGTGGGTGAGCGCAGCAGGCTCGCCGCGCAAGTCCAGCGTTACGAACGCGTCGTATTCGTTGCCGACGCGCGACGCGTACATCACAAAGGAGCCGATACGCAGGGGCATTACTTCGGCGGCACTCGAAGTGCGGGTCAGATTGCTCACCCACGCGACATCGGCGACCCCGCCTCGTGATGTGGGTCGGACCTCTGCGTAGTAAAGATCCGTGAGCTCGCCCGCGCGATGCGCTGGGAAGAGCGCTGCTCGCCCGCGCGAGAAGCTCGTGTCGGCGCTGAGCCACATCACGTCGCTCGGATTGAGGCGAATGCCGTCCCGCGCAAGGACCGCAGCAAGTGACGCCTCGGGGGTGCCAGCATTCGCGCCGCCAAAGAGATAGTGTGCGGTCACCATCCCGGCCAGCACGGCGCATGTAGCGAAAAGGACACGCCCCCGCGTCTTGGGAAAGCGGCGAACGGCGTCGCGAACCCTTCGTCCGAATGATTTGGGCGCTCGCTGGGACGAGGAGGCAAGCATCTTGGGTTCAGCGGTGTCCAAGCTTGTCGACGAGTATCACGCTCCTTATAACAGGACCCCTTTTCCGCAGATTCCCAATATGTACGGCGGTGTAAGGGGCGCTGGTTGCTTCCATGCGATTTTTCCTGCAAGTTACGCACCCTTCCGAGGTTTTTACGGCATGAAACGCGCATTCGCTCTCTTGGTTCTTGTCGCAGCCGTTGCAATTCCACTCAGCGCCGACGCGCAGGGTCGCCCGCGCGCCCCGCGGGGTGGTGGACGTGCAGCGCCGCACGGTCCTGCCCACGAGGGCGACGAAGCCGATCCAACGGGTCCTTTGTCCACCATCTCGGATCTGCCAACGATTGTTCCGCGCTTGCACAGCGCGAATCCGGCTGAGGTGCGTGAAGCGATCGACATGCTCACCATCATCGACCGCCCCGAAGTCGTGCCGCCGCTCGCAGAGCTTCTGCGTTCCGGCCAGACGGACGTTGTGACGGACCGCGCACTCGAGGCGCTGGAAGCATTGGCGAAACCGCAGTCCATCGACGTGCTCGTCGAGTTTACACATCATCGCCGCGAAGCCGCGCGTCGTCGCGCCTACCTCGCGCTGGCCGCGATTCGTGATTCGCGTGTGCCCACGCTCATTGAACAAGGCCTGCGCGATAGCGACCGCGCCGTTCGCGGTGCAGCAGCCCTTGCGTTGGGTGATATTGGCGCGCGCGCGTCCGTGCCGACTTTGTTCCGCGCGTTTGAGCGGGGCGTACTCGAAGCGGCGATTGCCATTGGCAAGCTCGGCGACGCTGCCGCAGTTGCTCACTTCACCGAAAGCCTCAACCATCAGCCGCTCGCAGTCATGCTGTCAGGTTACGAGGAATTCGTTCGTCGTCGCGATCTGAGCGATCAGGTGAAGCTCGACATTGTCGCGCACCTCGCCGAAGTCCCGGGCCCGATGGTTAAGACGTTCTTGCAGGGCTACGCGCGCACATTCACAGAGCGCGATCATGGTCCAGTTCGCCGCGCCGTTGAAGAGACCATTCGTCGCATGCCCGACGTCGCTACGGGAACCAACCTTCCCGTGCCTGCCGCCGCTCCCACCGGAGGTGCCCAATGACGCGCTCACTCGCTCTCGTTTTCGCTGCGTCAGCACTATTCACCGGCTGCGCGGCCTCGGGCCCGAGCGGAGCGTTCAGCCCGCGCTTCCCCGACAATCAACGCGAGCAAACGGCCGCGGTGATGGCGCACATGCCCGCGCCTTCTGCGGAAGAGCACACCACCAACTCGTTGGATAAGAACCTCTTGGTCGGAACCACGCACGGCGCGTCGCGCGGCGTCGTGCTCTACGACCTCGACGCCGGCCGCGCGTTGTGGACGCATCAGATGGATGTGATGACTCGCCCTGAAATCCTCGGCGACGTAGTCATGACAAGTGATCGCGAAAACGTCGTTGCACTTGATCTGGCGACGGGCGAACAGCTGTGGGAGCACGAGCTTGGTGACACCGCCTACATGGGCTCGGCGCGCGATGGCAACACCGTTGTCTACGTTCTGAGCGTCGGCGCTCAGGGCGGTGCACGTCGTATCGGCAACATCGAAACAGTGAACGCCCGCACGGGTTCCTATCTTTGGTACTACGAAATTGAAGGCGTGCTCGGGCGTCCGGCGATTCAAGGCGGCACCGTTTTCATCCCGTGGGATCAGCAGAACATCGCGCTGCTGCGCTTGACCGATGGCATTGAAGTCGCGCGTTTGCGTTCCACCGACGACGTCATCAAGTGGGTCTTCGCAACGCCCACCGGTGTCTACTACGGCAGCCGCGGCATGTACCGTTTCAACGTCAATTCAGCGAGCGGTACCAAGACCTCTTCGCAATACATGGCGCCGCCCCTTCAGGATGCGCCCGGCGACGCGTTGCTCGCATCCGATGGCTTCATGCCCATGCCTGGAACGCGCACCGCACGCGGGCGCATCGGCATCTATATGAATCCAACGCCCGGCGAAGACGACTCGCACATCGGCGTCGCGCACGACACGATTTACCTCTCGTACTTCCGATACCTCTTCGCGTTCAACGCGGCGGGAGAGATACGTTGGACCCGCATCCTCGATCAGGACGTCATCGCCGCGCAGCCGACCGCGAATGGCCTGCTCACTGCGGGCGAGCACGGAAGTATCCATCTACTTGATCGCGAAACGGGCAATGACCGCTGGACCGGCGCGATGAACGCCGAGCTCGCATCGGTCAGCCTCGACGCCGCGACGTTTGCCCCGGATGGTGCAGCTGGCGAGGCGCGACCCATACGCCCCTCACTCACCGAAATCGTTCTCGACCCGGACAACCGCTTGGTGCCGGCGCGCGCGTTCGCTATTTCCATTTTGGCGCGTCAACCGGAACCGGAAGTCACGCGCGATTTGCTCGACCTCTACGCACAGCGCGCGATGCCCGGCGCACTGCGCGAAGCCATCGGCGTAGCACTTCGCTCGCGTCGGTCGGGCACGGAGTTCCTCACTGCGTCGCTCGAACGTCACTACGACTTTATCGAGGGCACAGAAGTGCCGCCGCTCTCGGTCATTGTGCCGTCGCTGGTCGAAGCCGAGGAGCGTGGAGCTGTTCAGGGGCTCATTCAGCAGATGATGGATCACGAGACGCCCATCGCGGTGTTGCCGGCTGTCGTAAGCGCGATCGTGCGCCTCGGCGATGCCAACGTGGTGCCTGCGCTGAAACAGTTCTTGGTGCTCTACCACGCGGACAGCTCCTTCCGTGAGAACCCGCAAGCACTCTTGCTCGCCTCTGAGGGCATCTTCCGATTGGGTGGCGAGGAGGGTCGTACCTTACTTCAGCAGCTCATTGCCGACGCGTCGACACACGAAGCACTGGCCACCGGTTCTCGGGCTCTGTTCGAGGGCGAGGCACGCGCCGCGGATGCAACCGCGCGCGCTGAAGCTGACGCAGCAACACGCGCGGCGGCCGACGCGGCTCGACGTGAGCATGAAGCTCTTCCGCTGCGCCTCTCGCAAGAGCAAGTGAACGCGACTTTCGCCGAACACGCCGACGACTTGCGCGCATGCATCACCGAGGAGATGGGTCGCAACCCGCAGCTCGCTCAAGTGCGCTTTGTCTTCATCTTGAACAACGACGGCACCGCGCGCGACGTCACGTACGCGCCCAACACACCTGAGTTCGTCGCCTGCCTCACGCCGAAGGTGAACGCGATCGCGTTCCCGCACTTCCGTCAGCCGCGCCAGCGATCCTCGTTCACGATTTCGGTGCGCTCTGGGGCAACGCCGGCGGAAGACCCGCGTGCGCAGGATCGCGCCGCAGTCGCGCTGATGCAGACGCAACCTTGGTGGGCGCGGCATAGGCCCGCTGGCGAGAATCCGAACGCCGTTGCGCCCGGAACTCAGATGGCCGCCCCGTGGTGGTTACGCCACGCCAACGCACACGCCGCGCAACCGCAGCAGCCGCAGCAGCCGCAGCAGCCGCAACAGCCGCAACAGCCGCAACAACCGCAACAGCCGGCCAACGCGCAGAATCCTTGGTGGCTGCAGAACCAAGGAGGCACAGCTCAGCCGGGTCAGCAGCCGCCCGCACAGCAGCCGCCCGCGCAACAGCAGCCGCCGGCACAGCAGCCGCCCGCACAGCAGCCGCCCGCGCAGCAGCAGCCGCCGGCACAGCAGCCTCCCGCGCAGCCGCCTGCGAACCAGTGGTGGTTGCCCACTCAGTGAGTCGCTTCCGAAACGACCGATGCGCCAAGACCCGTTTCGAAAGGAGCGGGTCTTTTCGCTTCAGGTGCCGGACTCAAAACAGTACAGGTGCCCGAGTGTCGCGCACGAAGTGCCACTAGAGAAAGTCCATGCGCCGTTCGACGACGAAAGGTCGCCCGTGCCGCCCGTAGGAGCTGCCGCGCTCGTCGACCAGTCCAAGCATGTGCCATCGACATTGGCGGTCGACGATCCGTTCTCGTACGTCCCCGTCCAGACGACGTTGGTATCTGTCACCGGCGCCCCCGATCCAGTCAGCGTGATCGGCGCAACCAAAACCCCATCAAGCAAGTCACCGACGGAGGTCGCGATTATCGTCCCGTTCACCAAGGAATAGTTCGCATCGATGAGATGAACTTGGGAGGGAGCTACCGACGTGGTGCTTCCGAGCCACGCATGGAATGCGCGGTGACCGGCTGCAGCCGTAAAACCTTCCGCATCTGCTTCGGATTGGCATCGTGCGTCGCCGCTTTCGCCGCCTAGATTTCCCGGCCACGTCCCTTAAGTGACGAAGACCACGCGCGTCGCCGGGCCACTCGATGCGTCGCGGCCGGCATCAACGGCGGCACCCAGGTCGGGCGCGCCGGCGTCGACGCTCGCATCGAGGGGCGCAAACGCATCCGCGGGGCCGCCGTCTCGTGGCGCCTGTTGCTGCTGGGGCGCGCACGCGGCTAGCGTCGACGCAAACACCGCAGCGAACCCAATCGAGCGAAGAGCGGGCACATTTGCAATCTAGCATAGCCAGACAGTGTGCAGGCCATTTCGCGAGCGACGCCGCTTCCATAAGTGCCGCGTGGAAAGGAGCGGTTAGTATCGAGGGTCGTGCGGAGCGAGGCGCAGCACATCGCGCATCTGGCGAAAGCGATCCTTGAGCGACTTAGGCGATACACCGTATCGGCGCGCGACAGTCACTTGCGTGTGACCCGCAACACCGCGAATCTGCAAGACGGCGTATTCAACTGCAGCAGCGCAAACTTCCGGCTTCGTGACGCGCACGTATTGAGCACCGACGTAGTCGTTCCATAGCGTGCGCGGAAGTAACGTGTTCGGCAGCAAGGCCAGCCGCTCGCATATTGCGTTCGAGCAACGCGAGCACCACGTGAACCGGCGGACGCTGGTCGATTGGCGCGCGTTCATCGGAAACGCCGCCCGTCGAGGATTTGCCAGCAACGCGAGCGGAAGCGTGCGGGGGTCGGGCCTCGGGAGTGCGGGACGAGGCCGCGCGAGAACTCTTTTTGTTCGCGTCGCCGCCATGCTCGCTGCGACTTGGACGTTCGACACGCGGCTGGCTCCGAGCGTGCGGGCCCTCTCCGTCCGGCGCGCCCCGCTCAACCCACGCTAGCAGCGCTTTGTGATCCGCGTTGCGCGGAGACGCACGAACCGCGTCGAACGCAAGCGCGCGGGCTTCGACCAACTCGCCGGTGCCCGCCAGGCAATGCGCAAGCGACGCGGTGATTTCGTCTTCGAGCGGCTCAAGCCGGTGTGCACTTTGCAGGTGCGACAAGGCCGCCTGCGGTTCGGCAAGAGCCACATCGAGAAGATGCCCAAGGTTGTGATGGTACCAAGGGTTGCGCGGCGTGATCGACAGGGCGCGGCGGTAGGACGAAACGGCAGACTTGAAGTTGCCAAGTAGCGCTTGGCACAAGCCCATCAGTGCGTAGAGCACGTCATCGTTCGGGTGCACCTTCATGACCGCCCGAAGATGCAACGCCGCCTGCCAAGGATTGCGCTCGATCCGCATCTCGGCGAGATGCCGATGCGCGAAAAGGCAATCGTCGGAGCCGTCTTCCGGAGACGCGTGAGTTTGTCGAGCAGGGGCTCGATCTCCGTACGCGGACGGGCGCGCGAATCAGCGCCTCGGCTTTGTGCCGAAGCGTCCGCACATCTTCATCGCGCATTTGCCCCATTGGCCGGTCCTATAGCCCGCACGTTTTATGACCGCAAGAGAGAGTTGCCGCAACCACGCGGCGCGTCAGCCTTGCTTCTCTAAAACTGCGATGAGAAAGCCACCGAACCAGCGCAGCGGCGTTTGTCCGGCAAGCTTCTCGGCGATCGCGAGCGGCTTTGCGAAACCAGGGATGC
Organism: Sandaracinaceae bacterium; assembly: GCA_016712745.1. Lineage (GTDB taxonomy): Bacteria > Myxococcota_A > Polyangia > Polyangiales > JADJQN01 > JADJQN01. Next base: position 313,524 of record JADJQN010000001.1, on the reverse strand, counting down.
GATGAACTGCAGCGATAGGCGTGAGAACGCGTACGCCCTTCGCATCCAACATCCGAACGCCTGGCGGAAGGACGCGGGGGATCACGTGTGGTGCATCCCACCGAGTGTAGACATCCGCCTCAGTGCGCCCTTCGCTAATCTTCTGAGGGCCCGCGATGCGTTTGGAGAGATAGCGGAGGCTGAACGGATTATAAAACTCGAGCGCCATCTTCCCGCCAGGCTTTGTCACGCGCGCAATCTCGGCCAATGCCTTTCCGATATCAGGCACATGGGCGAGAACCTTGAAGCTGCACACGAAGTCGAACGACTCGTCTTTGAATGGCAATGCCGTCGCGCTGCCGAGGGCTACGTCGAGGCCGCGCTCCCGCGCCTTCTTCACCATGCCGGGAGAGATATCTACGCCGCGCGCCGTACGAGCCGCATCGCGCAAACGGGAAAGAATGAGTCCCGTGCCACAGCCGACTTCCAAAATATGTTGATGACGAGCGAGCGGTAGCACCGCGTCAATTTCAAGGTCGTCGATCATTCCGTGATAGCCACGCCCGCGTTCGCGTTCGTACCAGCCCGAAAAATCGTCATAGTAAACGCGGTTGGTCTTGTCGCTTGAATCCGCCATTTGCATGCCGACAGGCGTCTAGCACGCGGCCTCGTCTTCAGCTAGCGTGAGCATGACTTTTGCGGGTTTTTTAGCAGGGGCTAGGCCGCGCTGACCCAAGGCGGTTGCGGGTTCACGAGTCGGACTCGACGCCGTACGTAGAGGAGCGGCGCAAAACGCACATGGACGTCACGCTCGTACTCACACACGACTGCAATCTCGGCTGCGGCTACTGCTATGCGGGAGCCAAGTTCAACAAGCGCATGAGCCGTGAGACCGCTCAAAAGGCGGTAGACCTCGCGTTCTCCGATAAGCCGTCGCGCGTGCAGCTGGCGTTCTTTGGCGGCGAGCCGTTGCTTGCGTACGACCAGCTTCTCGAGTCAACGAAGTATGCGCACGCGCGTGCCCAGGAGCACGGCGCCGAGCTGCGCATGTCCGTGACGACGAACGGCACCCTGCTCGACGAGACTCGCGCGCGTGAGTTGCATGAGCTTGGCGTGTACATTGCACTTTCGATTGATGGGACGCGCGAGGCTCATGATAGCGGCCGGCCCAAGATGGGCGGCGGGTCGAGTTTCGATGATGTCGCGCGCGGCCTCGCGGTACTTGTGAAGCGAGGCGTCCCGTTCGAGACGATTTCGGTTGTCACGCCGCAGAACGCGCACCTCGTGTCCGAATCGGTGAAGTTTTTGTTCAACTCCGGCGTTCCGCGCATCGGCCTGAATCCTTGCTACGAAGCCGTATTCACTGACGATGATTTGGCGCGCTACGGACGTAGTTTGGAGAGCGCTGGCGAGACGATGATGGATTGGTATCGCAAGGGTCGTATCGTTTCGATCTCGGTGCTGGACAACAAGATTATGGCCGCCATCAAAGGCGGACTTACCGAGGGCGATAAATGCTCCCTCGGCGTGTCGGCAGTTTCGGTCGCACCGAGTGGCAATATTTACTCGTGCGAACGTCTCGTTGCTGAAGACGAGGATCCCGAAAACGTGATGGGCCACGTCGACTCGTGGCAACCGACGCATCAGCACGCATGCGCGCGCGGACCCGTGAATCCGGAGTGTGGTCCATGCGGAGAACGGTGGCGCTGCTCGAGCTATTGCGCGTGCGCGAACAAAGCGGAGACAGGCCGCACCGATCTCGCTGGCGGCACGCAGTGTTGGCATGAGCGCTACACAGCGAAAGTCGCGGACCGAATCGCCGAGACGATGTGGCATGAGCAAAACGAAGCGTTCATCGCCTGGTTTTACGGGCGCGCGCTCGCACGCCCGTCGGCGGGCGAGACCACCCCGTCCTTGGAGCGAGGGGCGGCTATCGGCGAAATCGCACGAAGGCCGCGAGCGCCGATTACGGGACGCAAGAAGCTGAACGTGATCCTTTGATCCCGGGTTGGTGACAGCCGGTTACGCTTCCGCGCGGATGCGGGATCGGGCACACTAGCGGCGCATGAAATTCAGCGCGTGTGGTTTTGGGCTAGTGGCAATGTGCGCGGCGTTCGGATGCGGAGGCACGCCTCCGTCGGTCGAAGGAGAAGCGAGCGCGGTCGGCGCCCAACCGACGCGCACGCTCACCACGCTCGAGCGCGTCCAAGCGCTGCGCTACCCCACGGTGGTGCGCTGCGACGTCGCGCGAATTCGAACGCACTTTCCGGAAATGATTACGAACGCAGAGCGGGTCGGCGCAGGTGAGTGCGCGGGCCACGCAATGCAGTCGATGAACTCGTTCACCACAGCGGTTGACGTGCAAGGCAGCATCGTGGCCGTCCTCGCCATGCAAAGCCCCACCACCGAGGAATGCCTTGGCGAGCTCGGCGAGGAGATGGCGCACGAGGCCACGGCCGAGGGCTTGCTGATTTGGACTCGTCGGAAACCCCCATCCGCAGAGTTGCGCGAGCTCATTCAGAGCCTCGCCCGCGAGAGCTCGCCCAACGAATCTTTATGCGACGCGCACGTAGGTTCGGAGCTGATTCGCCACTTCACCGATAGCGAACATATTAGCGCGCCGCGGCCAGGCGATTCGAATCCCATCGAGCAGCTCGCGTGGGACTTTCACTTCATCGACCGCTGGGACGGCGCGTGGACCATCGATGACGGCTCATTCGACGCGCACTTCGACAGTCCCCCCCACGCCCAGGCTGCTAGTTCGTCCTTGCGCTCGGCGATCGACTTCGCCGTCACGCAAATAACGGCGTTCACCTCAATGAGTGGATCGGCGGAGATTGAAACCATTGGCGGGTTGGTCAGCGACTTTCTCTCGCGCACCGAAATCGGCGATGCGCACGGCCTACTGACCGTTCGCATCCCGGTCACAGTCGCCGAGCTCACGAACATCCAGCGCCTCCTGACTCAGTACTTCGAACGCGTGCGGGTCGAGGGCGCACGCGTGGCCACGCACGCAGCGCTCGCGCAGCTTAGCGAAGGTGTGCAGGCCTGGTCGGTTGCGCATCCACGCGCAGGACGGCGAGCGGTTCCCTTTCCGATTGCGCCGCGAACCGTGGAGATGACCTACAGCGAGGCGTACGTCGATGGAACCGGAATTCGGCGCAATGCTGCATGGAGCGTTCAGGCTTGGGTCGACTACGGTTTTCAACCGGTCGGCGATGCAACCGCCTTCGAGGTCACCGCGTCCGGAGACAACGTGACACTGCACGCCTACGGAGACCTCGACAGCGATGGGCAGTTTTCGCATTTTCAACGAACTGGGCATCGCGAAGCCCGCGACGGTACAATCCGCTGGGATGAAATCACCGCAACGGACGAAGCCGAATGAATGAGCAACGCAAACATGAGCGGTACCGCCTTTGGTTTCCAGTGCAGCTGCAAGGTCGCGACGCCACTGTCGCGATGGGCATCAGCCACAACACGAGCGTCAGCGGCATCTTGATCGCGGCGGCGTCTCCCATCGAAGCGGGAACCCGAGTTCGCGTCACCTTCCGCCCTCTGCACGAATCTCCGGAGGAGCGATCCGTGGAGGGCCGCGTCATTCGAGTCGACGCCAACGCCGAAGATCCATACGGGCTGTGGCCGCATCGCATCGCTGTCGAGTTCGACACGGTCTTGCCCGAGCTCGAAAGCGTGCTCAAAACCGCCGGCGAGAAGGTCTGATCCGGCGCTAGCCGCTATACGAGCAACGCGTCATAGACACGCTCGTAGGCCGCGGCCATCGTATCGGGCGAATACTTCGTAAGCACGTTCTGCCGACCGATTGCGCCGATCTGCGCGCGCTGTGCTGAGTCGTCGATGAGTTCGTTCAACTTCGCGGTCAGCGCGCCTTCGTTTCGCGCGTCAACCGATACCGCCCCACCCGCGCTGGCGAGCTCTTGCGCCGGCGTCTCGTCGGCGACGACAACTGCCCGGCCCATGCACATCGCTTCGAGCAAGACCAGCGGATAGTCCATCTTGGCGTAGAGGTCCCGCGCTGGCAGCGCAACCACATCTGCCGCGCCGAGTAAGGCGTGTATCTCGCGGGTCTCGCCCGGCCAGCGGACACGCGCGTCGACGCCAAGCGTGCGCGCGCGCGTGAGCAAATCTTGCGCTGCTGCGGACGCACCCTGCGTCTTCGCGCGGCAGGCCATGACCAGATGCGCGTCTCGATTGTGCAGCCGCGCGAATGCTTCGATCATCAGCTGCGCGCCGCCGCCGAACTCAAGGTCGCCCGGATAGACAATCACCGGCGCGCCCGATGGCAAATCGAAGCGAACACGTGTCTCTGCGCGCGCTTGTTCGGTCGGGATCTCAAGGGGAGAGACCGCAGGAGCAATGCGAACCATGCGATCCGCCGCGAGGCCCCCTTGCAGTAAGCGGTCCTCGGTGTGCTTCGACAACACGACGTTGACGTCAGCGAAGAACACGTCGTTGATGCGGGCATCGGCTTTGGGCGCACTGGCAATCGTGTGAACCGTCCGCATCCCGCGCGCTTTTTTCGCGAAACGGCCCATTTGCGAGGAGCGCAGGTTGGGCGCGAAAAAGAAATGCCACAGATCTTTCCTCGCGCCCGTCATGAGTCGCGCGAGCACACGCGCATTGTTGATGAGACCTGGAGCAAAGCCGCCTGCGTCGACTGGATAGACGTAGTCGAGTGAGGCATTTGGGTAGCGAAGCTCAGTGCCCTTGCGGGTCATCACGACTGCGCGGTGGCGCGTGAGTGAGCGTGCAAGGTCGTGAACGAGGTTCTTACCGCTGTCGTTCCACGGCGGTGCAATCGGCTTAGAGATGAAGAGGATTTCGCCCACGGATACGCGAGCAATACGGCACATCGGGCCGCGTGCGCAAGCGGCGTCGGCCTTTTGACTCGAAGCGGTGGAACGGGGCATCATCCGGCGCATGTTGAAGAAAATCATTCTTGGCATCGTCGGTGTACTCGCCGCTGTAATAGTCGTCATTCTTGTGATCGCCGCCACCAAGTCCGACGACTTTCGCGTCGAGCGCCACACATCGATTCATGCCGCGCCAAGCGCGTTGTTCCCGATTGTGAACGACCTGCACCGCTTTCCGGACTGGTCGCCGTGGCAGCGTCTTGACCCGCATATGACCACCAGCTTCGAAGGACCCGCAGCCGGTCCCGGCGCTTCGTACGCCTGGCGCGGCAACGATGATGTCGGCGAGGGCCGAATGACGATCACGCGCAGTCAGCCGGACTCGATCGTCGAGATTCGCCTCGAGTTCTTGAAGCCCTGGCAAGCCACCAATATGGTCGAGTGGCGAATCGAGCCCGAAGGCGATGGATCGCGCGTAAGCTGGATCATGACCGGCAAGTCGGCCTTCATGATGAAGGTCATCACGGTGTTCATGGATATGGATTCGATGGTCGGCGCCGATTTTGAAAAGGGCCTCGCGCAGCTCAAACAGATCGGCGAAAGCACTCATGGCTGACGACAAAGACAACCCGTCGGGTTCTGATTCACCCCCTCGCAACTCAGAACCGCCCCCGCCTCCGAACTCGGATGCGCCGCCACGGCGAAGTCGACTCGAGAGCATCCTTCCGGAGCTGATCAAGCGCGGGATCGAGAAGAGCGTTGAAGCGGGCATGGGCACCTTGAACAGGACCGACGAAGCGATTCGCGGCGTTGTGGGCGACGTAAAGCTGCCGCGTGAAATTGTTTCGCAGCTACTTTCAGCGATGGACGACACCAAGAACGGTGTGCTGCGCGTCGTCGGGCGTGAAGTTCGCGAGTTCCTCGAAGCGACAGACCTTGCAACCGAGTTGCAAAAGGTGCTGACGAGTCTCTCGTTCGAGATCAAGACCGAGATTCGTTTTATCCCGAACAAGGCCGGTACCGGCGTCAAAGCCGATGTGAAGATGGACTCGGCCACCGTGATGCGCAAAGACCGCGACGAAAATGCCGAGACCCCCGACGATGCCCAGCAAGGCCGTCGTTCGCGTCCGCCGCCCAAGGGCTGAGCTCAGTCGCGCAGAGAGGCGCAATCGCGTAGGCTGCGCGCACTATGATTCCTTGGGAGCGATTGGCGACTATCACGACAGCGTCTGGCAACCGAATGGAGCTCGTTCGCCGCGACGCCGAGTACGTGATTCGAATTGATGGACAGGACCTCATGGGTAGTCGCATGCACGATTCCGAGGAGGACTTGGCGCGGCTTGGTTGCGCACCCATCTTGAATCGCCGCAACGCGCGCGTGCTGATCGGTGGACTTGGCCTTGGCTACACACTTCGCGCCGCTCTCGACGTGATGGGCAAAGACGCGCAAGTGGACGTCGCGGAACTCGTGCCAGAAGTTGTGGAATGGAATCGCGGCATTCTCGCGCACTTGGCCGGCGAGCCCTTGCTCGACCCGCGGGCATTCATCGTTCCCGGAGACGTGGGCGTTGCGATCGGCAAAGCCGTGGCGCTCTACGATGCGATCCTGCTGGATACCGACAACGGCCCGGCGGCGTTGACGACGAAAACGAACTCAGCGCTCTACAGTAACGCCGGCATCGAACGCACGCTGCGCGCGCTCAAGCCGGGCGGAGTCTTTGGCGTGTGGGCGGTTGCCGACGACGAGAAATTCACGGCGCGCCTTGAACGAATCGGATTCAAAGTGCGGGTGCAGGTTGTCGCGGCGCGCAAAGGCAAAGGCCACAGTCACGTTCTCTGGCTCGCCGAAGCTCTCCCGAAATCACAGCGGGGCCCGCGACCGTCGCCCAAACCAGAACAGTCCCGCGGCAAAAAGCAGCGTTAGCAAAAGCGTCCAGCGCGTCCAGCGAGCGTCGGACGGCTCAAAGCGCATTCGCACGTGATGCTGCCCAGGCGTCACGGCTACGGCGCGCGCTAGAACATTCGCGCGCTCGACGCGCGCCTCAGCGCCATCCACCCACGCGCGCCAGCCCGGATAGTGCACTTCGTTCACAACAACATGGCCGCGAGCCGGTACCGTGATATCGAATTCGATGGCGTCGCGGCGCACGACGACATGGCGGGCATCGACAGCCATCGGCTCGATCATCTCGTTGCGAATCGTGCGGGACTGAGCCCCCTCTCGTGCAATCACGGCAACGCGCGCGGGCGCTTGTGCGAGAAGAAGCGAAAGCGCTTGATTCTCTGGCGCGAACACGACTCGATCGCTCGACACGAAGTAGGCAAAAGGCAGCGCTTGCCGAAGTTCAACGACGCCCTCGCCTAGATCATGTGCGTCATGCGCGGCACGCAGTGCCTCAGGACGTGGGAGGTAGTGGTGCCCCCAACCGTGAATAAAATGCGGAGACGTGAGCGCGTAACGAACGTTGAACTGCTCCGCGAGCTCGGGCATATCGCATAGCCTGTCGACGATTCGCTCGTAGCTGCGTAGCATCAGCGGATCCTGGTATCCGCGAAAGTCGCGACGGTGAAGCCGCGTGCCCGATCGCGACGAGATACCAAACTCATCCATCACGCGGTAGTCACGCGTGTTCGCACCGCGCCGCAGCAACGCGTCCACACGCTGGGCACTGGCCGTCTGATGGGGAGCGGGCGTTCTGCGCGTATGACGGTCGGATGCCATCGTGCGCGTCGCATCAAGGGCGCTCAGTGTGGCCAAGGCCGCCGCGATAGGCATCGCATACCGGTGAAGCCTTTCGTAGCGCGCGCGCAGAGCATCGAAGCCGATCGCACAAACGATCGCGGCGCATGGTCCAATCCAAGCTTCGTAGCGGTACGGCAGACGAAACTTTCGAACGCCCGGCACAACGTCGAACGCCAGAGGGAAGAGCACGCCGCGCGAACCAAGCGAAAGCAGGATGGCGCATAGCCACACCGTCAGAGCAAAAATGACCTGCACGCGACGCGCACGCACATCACTCGTCTTTGCGGCGAGCAGCGCAAAGGGAATCAGCGCCAGCGCGACGAGGCCCGTGTAGAAGTGATTCCCATCGCGCGGCCACACGACCGCTATCAGATCGGCGGCTTGCAGGCTGCCTTCGGCGATCGACGCGTACGAGCGATTCGCTTGCACGGAATAGTCCGCAAGCGTGCTCGCTGGGATGAGCACAGGGGCGAGAAAGCCGGCTATCAGTGCTGAAGCAAGTCCTAAGAGCAACCCAACCGTGACGCGGTCGGTGCGCGCGGCGTTCCAGAGCAGTTGTGTGCAGCGAAGAACTAAATAGAGACCGAGAAAGCTCCCGGCTAGCCAAAGCGCGGGCGGCGATCCGGTCCACCCGCATAGCGCAACCGCGGCGGCAAGCCACACTGCGTCGCGAATGCGGCGTCGCGCGAGCAGTCCTTCTGCGGCAAAGAGCATGAACGGCAGCCACGCGAATGCCGTGGTGAGATTGAGCTCCATGTTGTGACGCATGAAAGGGGCGCATTCGAAGAGCACGGCCCCCAGTAGGCTCGCTTCGATCGATGCACCTAGACGTCGCAACCACAACAACGCGAACACACCGGCGAGCGCGAATCCCAGTACGACGCGTGCTGTCGCAAAGCCGAGGGAAGGATCACGACCAGCCACAGCGCAGATCGCCCAGTTGATTGGGCTGTACGTTCCGGCCTGCGGATCGGCGTAGTAAGGATAGCCGCCGCGGTCATACGGATTCCAGGTCGGAAGCTCTCCATCATGAAGCGCATCGCAAAGGTAGACGAGGTCTGGCCAATACTGCTCGGCGACGTCCCATTCGAAGAATCGTGCGTGACCGCGTAGACCGTCGGTCACGAAAGGATGAAAGAGCCACCCCGTCACAAGAGCGAGTACTGCGAACGCAGCGAAGAGGCGCCGCGCGTCAGCCTGCAAAGGCGCGGATGATTCGCTGCCAGTCATTTCGCCATCGCGTTTCGTCGTACTCGGCGAGCGCCATCGTGCGGCTTTCGCGCCCCATGCGTTCGGCGAGATCTCGATCGGACAGGAGCGCCCGGCAGTGCTCGCGAATTTCCGCGGCGGTGTCACCGACGAAGCCGTTCTTTCCGTGCACCACGTAGCGCTCGATCCCCGGAAGGCGAAAGCTCACCAAGGGCATGCCGGTCATCATCGCTTCGATGAGGGTGATCGTGTATTCCTGCTCACCGTCGTGAAGATAGACCCGCGAGCTCTTCAGAAGAGCCTGGAGGTCGTCGTATGAATACTTTTCTTGGTCTGGATCGAGATGATCGACATGCAGGTGCGGCACGTCCTTCATCGCCTCTTGATACGCACGAAAGTGCCAACCACGCTCGCGGTAGGAATGAATGATCGAGAGCACGCGCGCATTTTCGCCCGTCCACCCGCTGTACGCCGCTGAGTCAAGTCCCAGTGGCACGTAAGGAACGTCCACGCCCTTTTCCTCGTGCAGCCACTTCACGGTATTGGCGTAGAAGCTCACCACGGTAAAATCTTCGCGCGAAAGCATCTCGTCCCACTCGTGCGGCTCAAGCTCGGCGACCTTCGATACGCGGTAAAGTTTCTTGCCCGCGGGACGGTCACGAAAGAGCTTGTACTGCCAGTTGAACATCAACCATGCGAGATCATAATTTTCCGTCGCGGCGTCACGCGGCCACCCGATGGACGGGTCGTCGAGCAAGGCAGTGTATTGCGCAGGCCCGTAGTCGAGCTGCGAGTCGTCGAACTTGGGCAGCACGTTGTGCACGTTGCTTGGTTGAGGACGCCAATACTGAAACTGATCCCAATGCCCAAGAAAATAGGTCGGCAAGCCGACGCGGCAGAAGTGGTATTGCACACCCGGATGGGTCGGGATGATAAGGACGCGCGGATCTTTCCCCGGGCGCGTCGTCACGGCACAGCTTTTCGCGCCGGGGTGGAAAGAACGACACGCGGCGCGAGCAAGGCGCGTTCTTCGGCGGTCAAGGCGCGCGTAAGCTCGCCGCTAACGTCGAGCACGACGCGCGGCTGCAAACGCACCAGCGTGCGCCGGTCCTCTTCGCAGGGGTGGCCGACGACCACGACGTCCGCGTGCAGCACCGCGTCAGCCACGGACTCGCGCGCGTAGGCACGTTTGTCGTTCAACGACTGCTCAAGCGCAAGCAGTCCCAAAGGCGGCACGCGCGCGTCAAGCACCGATGAGTCGGCAACGTGAACCTCGACGCGATGATCGAGCAGGCGTTGCACAAGGGCGACGGGCGCGCTGTCGCGCACGTCCGACGCGCCCGCTTTGAAGCCAATGCCAATGACGGCCACGCGTTTCGGTTTGTGCTCGAGCACGGCACCCACGAGGTGGTCGAGATGCGCGCGATTGGACGCAAGCACATGCGCAAGCACAGGCACGTTCACGTCGTTGTCCCGCGCGTAGGCCTCGAGCGACGCCACGTCTTTGACGAGGCACGCGCCCCCGAACGGCATCCCGGGGCGTAGATAGGCGCTCGATGTGTTGAGCTTGGTATCGCGGCACAACAACTCCATCACGGCGAAAGGATCGACGTTGTGCGGTCGTGCGAGTCGCGCCACTTCGTTTGCGAACGAGACTTTGAGCGCGTGCCAGGTGTTGCATACGAGCTTGAGCATCTCGGCGCTTTCCGGATCGACGCGCGAGATTCGCGACGCACGGTCTGCGTAGAGGGATTCCACAAAAGCGCTCGCCGCGTCGTCCTCGCTCGCGTACACGATGAGCTCAGGCTCCTCGCGATCCCGCACAGCACTTCCCTCGCGCAAAAATTCCGGATTGATCGCAAGACCAAGCTGCGAACCATTGGCCGACGCGATATCCGCGATGCGCGTCTTCGCGCGGCGGAAGAATCCAGGAGGCACCGTGCTGCGAACGACGATTGTGTAGGACACACCCTTGCCGACTGCTTTTGCGATTGACTCGACAGCGCCAAGCACGGCCGTATCGTCGAGTCGACCATCGTCACCGCGCGGGGTGCCCACACAAACCAGCGCTCCGCGTGTGCGGAAAATCGCGTCGGCAAGATCAGTAGTGGCCGACAATGTGCCGAGGCTCTTACCTTTCAATAGGCGTTCGGAGAGCAGCGGCTCGACGATTGGCTCTTGCCCACGGTCGACCGCTTCGACCACCGCTTCGCGCAAATCGACTCCGACGACCCGATAGCCGCGCGCGGCAAGGACGCCCGCTTCGACAGAGCCAACATAGCCAAGCCCTACGACGGCGACGCTCGGAAGCTCTTCTGGATTGGGCCTCATCATGCGCCGGGTACGTTATCGTATTGTCGAACCGCGTGCACTGGCGCGAATTCGGCAGTAGAGCGCCGATCACGGCTTCGTCGATTAATTCTCGAACCATTCCGAGAAGGTGGCGATTTGGCGTCCGGGACACGCGGTGACGGCACGCGTTGTCTGTGGCAATCTCCGGCCCTGTGAAAGCGACCGTTGTCATCCCGACGTACAAGCGCAGCCATCGCCTTGCAGCGTTGCTGGAATGCCTCGCGAGGCAAGATGGGGACGGGCTCGCTCAGGTAATCGTCTGCGACGATGGCTCGCCGGACGACACGCGGGACGTTGCGCAATCGTTCGCCGCAAAGTTGCCGCTTGTCTATCGCTTCCAAGACGACTTGGGCTTCCGCGCCGGCCAAGCACGCAATATGGGTATCGCTTCGGCGACCGGCGACGTCTTGATATTCGTCGACGACGACGTCGTGGTCACGCGAGACTTCGTAAGCTCCCATCTCGAAGCACATCGCAACGGCACCTCGCCCAAAGTTGTAATTGGCTTTCGCCACCGCACGCACGACGCGGGACACGAGCTGCCCGAGCTTGGCGAGATTGAAAAACTCGAACCTGACGACCGCATCGCGGTCCTCGGCATGAACGGCGACGGTTTACCAACGCACGAAAACCCTTGGCTCTTCGTGTACTCGTGCAACTTCTCGGTCACCCGCTCCGCCCCCGAGCTCTCATTCGATGAGAAGTTCGTCGGCTGGGGCCTCGAAGATACGGATATCGGCTACCGACTTCATCGGGCGGGCGTTCCGATTGTGTGCGCACCGCGTGCGCGAGTGCTTCATATCGAAGACCCCGCTCCGCGTGACCCCTTCCGTTGTGAAGAGCGCGCGCTTACGCCTTCCTACGACACCTACGTACGAAACGCCGTGTACTTCATGGACAAGCATCGTGAAGATACGGCCGTGCGCGATTGGGTTTGCAAGGACCTTCGTTGGTACATACGCGACCCAGAGACCGGATCGTTCGTAAAGAACGGGTTCGCAAACGACGTAAGCTCAGTGATTGAACACTCGCGGGCGATGTTTCGCGAGCTAGGAGCAGAGAACGCATGAAGTCATCTCTCCCACTCCTCTCGCCTCTGCCCCAGCGCGCTGCCCTTACGCACGCGCTGGACGAGCTTGCGGTCGAGCTCACCGTGTACTGCAACCTCAAGTGCAAAATGTGCAGCGTTTGGGAATTGAAGCAGCATGGCGTTGCCCTCGACGTTGCGCAGAAGCTTTTGCGCCAAGCGCGCTCGCTTGGCGCGCACACCTTCACCCCATGCGGCGCCGAAAGCTTCATGCGCAAGGACTTTCTCGACATCGTTGAATACGCGCATGCCCTTGGTTACACGACTCAGGACATCGTCACCAATGGCACGATGATCACCGACGCGCACCTAGACCGCCTGCAGAAGACGCCGAGCGTCTACCTGCATATCTCGATCGATGGCCCGCGCGAAGTACACGACGACCTACGGGGCGAAGGCAATTACGAGTTGAGCGTGACGTGCGCGAAGAAGTGCGTCGAACGCGGCATTCGAGTGGGCCTCTCGGGCGTGCTGATGCGTGAAACCATCGAGCGTGCGTTTCACATCGTAGATCTTGCGGCCGAGCTTGGCATCGCCGAGGTCTCGTTCCAGCCTTTCCAGGAAGAGATCAGCGGGCCTGACAAAGATCTCAAGCGCTTCTCACTGCTGCGTACGCCAAAGGAAGTGATCAAAGAGAAGCTCGAGGCACTTAGCGCGTATTCGCACGGCAAGAGCGTCTCAATCTTCACCGAGTCGATGTTTGGTGTGGTTCCCGACTATCTCGCCACCGGCAAACGCCCTATCCCACCCGGCGGTTGTTTTTTGCCGAGCAAGTTTTTGCTCGTCGATTTTCGAGGCGACGTTTATCCGTGTTTCTTTATGCGCAGCGACGACGACCGCATGGGCAACGTGCTTAGCGACGAAATCACCGACATCTGGCACAGCACGCATCATCAAGAACTCCAGGTGCTCGCGCTCACGGAACGTTGCCCGGGATGCCTCGCGGCCTGCTCCGATGTCGACAGCTTTGTTGGCAAGGAGTCCGCGCCAGTCGTCTACGCACCCGCCAAAGGCCACGCCGCGAACGCAACCGCCGCCGAAGGCGCTGGGGAATGAAAGCCACACTTCAGCCGCGCGTCTTCACCTTGAAGAAAGGCGCGACCTCGGTTGAAGCAACCAAGAAGCGCGCCTGCCGTGGCTGCGGCCACGACGTCGTGCATACGATGAGCGGACGCGAGGCGCTCGAATACGAGCCGTGTCCGAAGTGTGGCCAGAACGCAGCGTTCACAAGTTACGAGCGCGTCGACATCGCGCTCTCGGAGTACTGCAACCTCACATGCCAAATGTGTCGCCGGCCGTCCGAGACGCGCTTCATGGACGAGGCGTTGTGCAAAAGCGTTATCACGGAGGCAGCCGAACTCGGCATTGAAGTAATTTCGTTTTCGGGCGGCGAGCCTTTCGTGCATCCAGCGATATATCGCTTGCTCGAGCACGCATTCTCACTCGGTGTTCGTGTGCAGATGGTTTCGAACGGAACGCTCATCAAGCGCGACAAGCTCGATTTCCTCGAGCAGCTCGACTGCCTAACCATCAGCGTGGACGGCACGGAAGAAGCACACGACTTCATTCGCCAGCGCAAAGGCACGTGGGCGCGAACGATGCGAACGCTGGGTTGGCTCTCGGAAACGAAAATTCAATGGGGCACCAACACGGTGATGCAGAAGGATAACTTCCACACCCTCTACGATAGTTTCAAAGCCATCCAGGCCATTGGTCGGTACAAATACAGCTATTGCGGCTTCAGCCACGTCGAAGTCGTGCCCGAGACCGCGCACTTTCAACTGACACCCGAGCAAGAAAAGATTGCGTACGAGCAACTCGTTCGCATCGAAATCGACTGCAAGGCGACGCACACCTGGTTTAACGAACGCGAACTACTTCTCAAGCACTTCGAGATGTACAGCCGCAAAGATTTTCGCTATCGCCCCATTGACGGGTGCAAAATTCCTCAGAAGTTTATCGGCTTCTCCGATCACGGCTTCTATCTCTGCTGGCATCAGGGGCGCAATATTCAGAGCGACTCGCTCCTCACCGCGCTTACGAGTGATCTCGCCCGCGACATCGTCAAGGAAGGTCTGGAGAAGCGCTGCGTTGCGTGCAACGCGTTCAACTACGCGTGGGATGAAGAATGGAACCAAGGCATGGTTGCAAGCGCACTCGCGGGGCCCAGTGTGGAGCGCGGGGTTGAGCGTGGCGTAATCGCCTTGCGCATCCCGGAGCGAATGAAGCAGGTTTCGGGTGGTTCGAGCGGCAACACGTTGGATATTCACGACGACGGCTGAGACTACGGGGCGAGCACCGACACTTCGCGGCCGATCGTCGCAGCGGCACGCGCGCGGTCTACGGCGAGGTCGGCCGCCACTTCGTCGACGCTCAGGCCTAGCATTTCTAGTGCCTTCTGAAGCTCTGCGAATTTCGCTACGTCGCTGCCGCTCGTTAGAACGACGCGGGCAGCCAGATGGATATCGGCTTTGCGCAGCTCTTCGATACCGCGAAGCAGCAGCGCGTACGCGCCCCGGCCGAACAATACGTCGTGGCCCGCTTCGCCGGCGCCGGCCCAGAGTACCGTTACGTGCCCAAGTCCGCGCGCGCGCGCTTCTTTCGCGAGACCAACTTCGGCGAAGGCGTGTCCTTGCGATTGCATGCCGACGTGCTTGATGCCGCCTCTGCGAGCGGCATCGAGCACGTCGAAAAATCCTGGATGCTCCGCTGGCTCTCCGCCGAGCAGCCACAGACTCGTCGCGCACACTTTCTGCGCGTAAGCGACCCGATCGAGAAGCTCGTGCGTCGGAATGCCGCCCGGCGGCGTTCGATGCACTCGAAGGTGGAACGGCGCGCGGCGCTTCGCGCTTCCGCCAAACTCAACGCCGACTGTTTTGGGGCGACCGCAAGTCTCATCGATATCGGCAAGCGCGCGCGCGCGGTAGTCAGCGATAGCGTCATCGCTCGGATGTAGCGCAACTAGCTTCGCGAGATTGAGCAGATAGCCTGCAAAATCCTCGCGGTTTGGATGAGCGCGCCGGAACGGATTGCGTGGCGGTCCTTCATTCGGATCGGTGAGATGATAGCCCAGCGCGAAGCGTGAGAAGAAGAACGTCGCCTTGGCGCACCTCAGGCGATAGCCAAAGTCGATATCCTCGAGGCCCCACCCTTCGAACTCCGTTGCGAATCCCTTTACGCGCTCGAAGAGGTCACGGGGCACGGAGAGATTACCGGTGTAGCAAAGCTTCCATGCATCGCTGAGCCAGTCGGCATTGTCGAGACACGCGCGCGCAGCCGGTTCGCGTGAACGATCAGGAATCACCGGCACGTGTTCAAGTGCAGCGACGCCGCGTATCTCTGCGACTGTGTGCACGTGGCCGAGGTCGTGCAGGTTGTAGCCCGAGAGATATCCGCAAACGGCTGCATCGCTATGGCGCTGATGGATCCAATCGAGAGCCCACAAATAGTCTTGCGGTACAGCGATATCAGCGTCGAGGAACGACAGCACGCTGTACCTGGCGATCCGGGCACCGGCGTTGCGTGCTTGGCCCGCGCGAAAGACGCCATCGTTGCTTCCGTGCCGCAGTAGCGAAAACCCCTTTGGCAACTCGTTCACAATGGGCGACAGGTCCTCGGTGCTGCCGTCGTTGACGACGATGACCTCGTACTTTTCCTCGGGATAGCTCTGCGCCGCGAGTCGCCCGAGCGTTTCGCGCAAGATATCGATTCGATCGCGGGCCGGCACAATGACGCTGATGGGGAGCGGCTCGTCGCTACGAGCGCGCACAAGCTGATGAGCCTGCAGGCCGTCCACCCGCGGGATCGAATAGACGTCCCCGTCCCACTCTGTATCGCCGCGCACTGTGAACGCCGCCTTGTAGCCAGCACGTCGGACCGCAGCACGGGCCGCAGCGGGATCCTCACCGTACGGATAGGCAAAGAGATCACACGCGAGACCAAGCTCGCGCTCGAGTGACTCTTTAGACTGCGCGCATTCGTCGTAAAGACGCATCTGGTACGCCTGCTCGTCCTCGTCGTACAGGCGCCAAGAGAAGCGTTGATGCGACATCGAGTGAGCACCAATCGTCACGCCCTGATCACGAAGCGCGCGAAGCTCGTCCCAGCTCAACCATTCATCACTTGTTCCCACCCAGAGCACAGGGACGAAAAGAGTGAATGGGATTTTTCTCTGCACGAGCAGCGGCGCCGCTAAGCGCAGCACGGAGCTATGCGCGTCGTCGAAAGAGATGGAGAACGCCGACGCCGCAGGCGGCGTTGTCTCGCGCACGTAGTCGGCCAGGGAAACGGCCTCGCGTCCTTTAGCAAGCTCGCGATCGATGCAGGCGTGAAGCTCAATTTCGCTCACGGCCAATAGACGCTTCGGCGAGCTCGCGTCGACATAGTGCAAGCAGAGATTATGCGCCGTCAGACTCATGCGACGGCGCCCTTGCCGTCGGCTTCGAGATAGCCTTGGGCTTGCATCTCGAACATGCGCGCATACAGCCCGCGCTGCTTGATGAGCGCGTCGTGCTTGCCGCTCGCAACGAGACGCCCCCGATCAAACACAAGAATGCGGTCGGCCATGCGCACGCTCGAAAAGCGGTGCGTGATCAAGAGCACCGTACGCCCCTCGGCGAGTCGCTGAAATCGGTCGAAGATTTCGTGTTCTCCTTCGGCATCGATGCTCGCCGTCGGCTCGTCCAAGACGAGAATGCCGCTCTTACGCATAAAAGCACGCGCCAGCGCCACGCGTTGCCATTGCCCCACGGAGAGCTGCTCTCCGCCAAACCAGCGACCAAGCATTGTCGATACGCCTTGCGGCAAACCTTCGATGACGTCGAGCGCTCCACCGTCGGCCGCGGCCTTGCGAATCGCGCCTACGTCGTCGAGCGCCGGCTCCCAACCAATGCCCACATTCTCGGCCGCAGTTAGATGGTAGTGAACGAAATCCTGAAAGACCACCCCGATCCGGCTACGCAGCACCGCAGGGTCCATGGACGCCACATCCTCGCCATCGATCGCGACCTGCCCTAGCGACGGCTTGTACAGACCGGTGAGTAACTTCACGAGCGTCGTTTTACCTGCGCCATTCGGACCGACGAGTGCCACGACTTCCCCTGGCTCGATGCGCAACGAAACGTTGTCGAGCGCGGGTTTGTCCGCCGTGTCATAGGTGAATGACACCGAGTCAAAAACTATCGCACGTGGCTTGCTCGTGCTTTCGGGATCGATGTCACTGAGGCGTGCGCGCGAAACATCGTCATCGGGAATCGCCAAGAACTGAAAAAGATTTCCCATGTAGAGGCTGTCCGACCAGGCACGCGCGATGGAGCTCATCGCGCCTTGGAACGCGCCTTGAGCCTGGCGAAAGACCATCAGGTACATCGTCATCGCGCCGAGCGTGAGCTGCGAGTCAGCGGCGAGCATCACAATGCGCACGAGCACGCCGTAAAAGACGAGCGAGCTAAGGGCCCCCAATGCAGTCACGTAAATGCCGCGCTTGCGCGCAAAGGCGCTGTCCTCGCCGAAGAAGCGCTCGGCCAGGGCGCGGTAGCGGCGCTCGAAGAAACCCGCCAACCCAAAGAGCTTGAGCTCTTTCACCATGTAGTCGCTCGTCAGGACGGATGAGTAGTAGCCGCTCTTGCGTTCTTCTTGAGTCCGCGCGTGCCGCCGGTCGTAGTCGTGACCGGAAAAATGGGCCTCCGCTAAGAACGGAAGCGCAGCAGCGAGCAACGCTACCACCGCCAACGAACCTAGCCCGCCGAGCAGCGCCGCGAATCCGACGAGCGTAATTGCGTGACGCGTCAGCGCCATGCCATGCGTAATCATTTCGAGCGGGCGCCACGTTGCGTCTTTGCGGGCGCGCTCGAGCATGTCCATGAACTTTGGGTCTTCGAAATGCGTGAGCGAGAGGCGCTGCGCCTTGCCGGCGACAACAAGCTCCACATGCACCGCCATGCGAGCCCTCAGAACTTCTGCGATATAGCCGAGCCCCTGCCCGCTCATAAGCTTCGCGATGACCAGCGCGCCCTCGATCATCACGAAGCGCATAGCTATGCTGGCGTCGCGCGGCTGCGGGGACTCAAGCACGTGCACAACGGCGTCGACGATCTGCTTGCCGACCCACGCGATGCCCACCGGCAAAAGCGCATCCACGACGCCCAGAACCAGATAGCTCCAGACGAGCGGACGGCTCACGTCGAACGCAAGCTTCACCGCGCCCGAAAGGTTGCGGAACAAAAGCGCGAGTTGCGTGGTGAGCGACCGTCTCGGCACAGCGCGCCATTCTGCACGTGCGTCCAAGCTTAATCGAGCTGCGATAGCGGCTTGCCGAGCATCATGTTAATAAGGGGCCGTGCGTTCCCTCCTCGGTGCGAATCTTCCCTACTTTTTCGGCTCCTACGCGCATGATCTTGCGACCAATGCGCGATTTGCCGACTGGCCCTGCGACTTTCGCGACGCCGCGGCATATGGACCTCTGCTCGAGACTCGAGCGCTGGGCCTCGAGGCGGTGCGCATCTGGCTGTGTGAGGGCGCGGAAGGCGTTGAGATCGACAAGCAGGGACGAGTCACGGGTGTGCAGCGCATTCTGCTCGACCGCATCAAGCAGCTCGAAGAAGGCGCGCTCGTCGCGGGCGTGCGCATCTACTTCACACTTCTCGACGCGAACTCGGCGCTCCGCGACAACGATGAAATCACCTACTCAATATTCGCAGACGCGGATCAAGCAAAGCGTTTCGCCGAGCACGTCGCCGCGCCCATCGCGAAGATTCTCGACCCACGCGTGACCATCGGACTCGAAATTGCAAATGAGCCCGAGACGCTCACCACCGACTGTCCCGACGAA
The DNA here is from genome assembly GCA_016712745.1 of Sandaracinaceae bacterium. Lineage (GTDB taxonomy): Bacteria > Myxococcota_A > Polyangia > Polyangiales > JADJQN01 > JADJQN01. The sequence goes on along the minus strand of JADJQN010000001.1, from coordinate 294,451 downwards.
CCGAACACGAGCAAGTCGCCACCTCTAAGCTGGGAAGCCATGGGTCGCACCATCGCCTTCGCACGAGGGGCCGCTATGGCTGAACGGGCCGACCTGCTGGTCACGGCCGGCACCACGCACGTTTTCTTACCGAAGCTCTGGCAAAGCGGCGCTGAGCTGTCAGCCGTCGACATTCATTTCTATCATGCGGGCGGCGGCCTGCCGTCCCGTCAGGACCTAGCAACGTACGTGGGCGACCCGCGCATTCTTGAGCTGCCGCTGATCGCGGGTGAGTGCGGCATCCCGAAAGTTCCTGGCCCCGACGAACCTTTTTCGCTGCTCAACTTCATCTTCAGCGCGGATCGGAACGACTACCAAGCGGCCTTCTTGTGGAAGCTCGAAGGTGATCTCATCAACAGCTCGTACAAGCCGCGGCCGCCCACCGAGCTCGGACTCGCGTTGCGCGACGCACTAGGCAAACGCCCCATTGATGGTTTTACCCGCTAGCAATGAACTTTGGTCCGGAGGATATGCGCCAATGAACATCTTGTTTCGCCTTGCCGTTGCCCTGTTTACGATTGCAGCGATTCACGCCTCGCCGGCCGTCGCGCACGATGTCGCTGCGCTGATGTGCGAAGGGGCCACACCAATGTACGACGCGACGACGCTGCAACGGGGCTCGTGCGGCGACGGACAATGCGCAGCACCGGAGGATTGCAACACCTGCCCCCGCGACTGCGGACAATGTTGCGGCGACCGCCGCTGTGCGCCACCCGAAGACTGCAACTCGTGCTCCCGCGATTGCGGCCCCTGCCGCTAGTGGTGTGACGACCGCGCGAAAGCACACTGCGCTCGGACGAGTCGTACTCGCTGCGTGCAGCGCCCTCTTCGCGCTCCTGATCTGCGAAGCCTTCGTTCGTGTCTTCGTGGGCGCGCCATCCCGGTATCCCGCGACGGTGCACATTGAAAGCGCGGACAAGCGAGTTGGACTTGATTTGTATCCGTCGAATCCGCGCGGCTATTTTCAAATGGACGCACGCCAGCCGTCGACTCTCGCAGCATGGCGAGGACGCGCAGGGCGTGACTTCGAGTCCCGCGTTGCGCGCGCGCCGTACGCCGTGCCGTTCCAGTACACGGCGGACTTGTGTCGCGGGCAGGCAATCCCGCCGAAGGTGCCCGGGCGAAAGCGGATACTCGTTATCGGCGATTCGTTTACCGAAGGCCAAGGAGTGCTCGAGGCCGATACCTTCGTGGCTCGTCTTGCTCGACGCTTTCCGTATGCGGACTTCGTAAACTGCGGGCGTCGGGGCTATGACTTTCCCGAACTTGCGAACTGGTTCGATCGACATATGGAACTCGAGCCTGACGTGGTGCTGTACGCGATGGTGCTGAACGATCCCCAGCAGTCGGCGGCCTTTCACGCGCGGCAGCGATATATCGACGACTGGATCGTGGACCGCCGCCGCATGGTTAGTGAGGGCAGCGGGGCCCCGCCATTCTGGCACTCGCATCTTTGGCTCGCATTGCAGGATCGAATGGAATCGCGACGCGTGGGCATGGCGACCACGGCATGGTATCGAGCCATGACTGGCGACCAGAATCGCGATGGCTGGAATGCGACGCTCGCGCACATTCAGCATATGGATCAAGTCATGCGCGCGCGTGGCGGATCCTTCGCTGTAGCGCTCTGGCCGCTCGTCGTCGATCTAGATCAGCACTACCCCTTCGAAGTAACGCATCAAACTATCAGCAGCGCATTGACTGACAGGCAGATCCAGTTTCACGACACGCTGGCGGCGTTTCGTGGGCAGAGCACGGAGAACCTCTGGGTGCACCCGGTGGACCATCATCCGAATGAGCAAGCGCACGCGATTTTCGCACGGGACGTGGCGGATTTCGTCCATGCGGCCCTCGCACGGGTTCACTGAGTGTGACCGCACGGAGCAAAGTGTTGGCGCGCGTTGGTCTGCTTCTCGCGGCGCTGGTGGTTGCCTTGGGCTTCGGCGAACTAGCATTTCGCATCATCAACGCGCGCAAGAATGCCCCTTCCGGCGATGACGACGCTTGGCGCGCCCGCTATCGGCGTATGAACGACACGCTCTATCGCCGCTCGGCAAATGCCGAGCTCATCTACGAGCCGGTTGCCGGCAGCTCCGTTGCGATGGAGTACGGCCACGCAGCGTTCAACGCCGGGTCCATGCGCGACGACATCGAGTACTCGCATGAGCGGGGTGTGCTGCCTCGTGTCGCCATGGTGGGGGACTCCATTGTATGGAGCGAGTTCGTTGCTCTCGAGAAGTCTTTGCCTCGGCAAGTTGATTCCGAGCTCAATGGCCAAGCCGAACTGTTGAACTTCGGTGTCACGGGCTACGACACTTCGCAGGAGGCGGCGTGGTATGAGACCCACGTCCGCCAATACCACCCCGATGTAGTCGTGGTCGTCTACTGCATGAACGATACGATGATCATGAGCGGTCCGTTCGAGCATTACGCCACTCAGGCGGAGCGTGCGCGTAAGGACGAACAAGATAGTTTTTTCGCGCGTGCCGGGCCGATTCGGCGTGAGACCGTGGACGGCATGATCAAAGCTCGCGAAGAGAGCGCGACCTTTCGATTGCTGGCACGCGCGATGGGCATTTGGGATCGCGCTCGGTTCGACGCGCACTACACGGATGAGTACTTGCTCATGGCGCAGGTCCCCGCGAGACGTGCGCAATTGCAGCAGGCCCTGGATCGACTGGGCCGTGCGATCCGCGCGGACGGCGCGAAACCGCTTCTCGTCATTTCGCCCGTTCTCGAATCGTGGCGCAACTATCGTTGGATGAGTATTCACGAGCGCGTCCGCGACCTGGCTACGCGGGCGGGATTTGAAGTAATCGACCCACTCGACTACTTTCGGGCGCACCACAACGAGACGGCCGTGCGCATCAGCGGGGACAATCTGCACTACAACGAAGAGGGCAATCGCGTCTTTGGGCGCGCCATCGCAACGCGCGTGCGGGAGTTGATAGCCCGATGACAGACGAGGTACGAGTGGGACGCGCCGAAGCCTCGAGCAAGATTTGGCAGTGGCAGAGTGCCGAGGCCAAGGATCGTGCGCGGCGCAGCTTAGAGCAACGCGCAGGTATCTTGCGCGGCGCGGTCGGCGGGTGCTTCGCAGCCATCTTGTTCTGGTTGCATCGCCCGATCACAGCGCTGGTTGTGGCAGGTCTTGCGGGCATCACTCTTCTGCTCGCCGTCTTCTCCCCCACGCATGCCTATCCAATTCTTTCGCGCGGGGTTGAGCTTCTCGCCCGTCTCGTCGGGATTGTTCTCACCTACATCCTTCTCGTGCCGGTGTTCTTGCTCTTCTTCGTGCCGTTCGGACTGCTTGCGCGCCGCGGGAAGAACGACCGCTTGAATCGCGACTTCGATCGAGCGCGCGCCAGTTATTGGATTGGCCGAGGCCACGAAACAAAGCCGGGTTCGCTGGAGAAGCCGTACTGATGCGTGTTCTCGGGATCAGCTGCTACTACCATGATGCAGCAGCATGCCTGATCGAAGACGGGCGCATCGTTGCGGCCGCCCAGGAGGAACGCTTCACGCGCGTAAAGCACGACGACGCGTTTCCCGAGAACGCCGTCCGCTACGCACTCGCCGAGGCGAATGCAACGACGCTGGATGCCGTTGCGTTCTACGACAAACCAATCCGCAAGCTTCATCGCATTCTCGAGACAAGCCTTGGTACCGCTCCACGTGGTTTACGGCCCTTCCTGAAAGCCTTGCCGATCTGGCTCAAGGACAAGCTCTGGATTGAGCCGAAGATCCAGGACGCGCTCGAGCTACTGGGTGTGATGGGCCAGCCGCGCATGTGTTTTCCGGAGCATCATCACAGCCACGCAGCGAGCGCCTTCTATCCCTCGCCATTTTCGCAAGCGGCCGTGCTCACACTGGATGGCGTCGGCGAGTGGGCGACAGCTACGATTGCGGAAGGCCGGGGCAAGACCTTGACCATGCGCGAGGAGCTCGACTTCCCGCACAGCCTGGGCTTGCTGTACTCAGCCTTCACGTACTTCACTGGATTCAAGGTGAACAGCGGCGAATACAAGCTGATGGGCCTCGCGCCTTACGGCGAAGGTAAGTACACGCGGCTGATTCTCGACAAGCTCATCGACTTGAAGCCGGACGGCTCGTTTCGCCTCAACCTTGACTACTTTGGTTACGTCGACGGTCTGCGCATGACCAATGCGCGCTTCGCCGAGCTCTTCGGTGGACGTGAGCGCGACCCGAGCGAACGGATCACGAAGCGCGAGATGGATCTCGCGAAGTCCATTCAAGAGGTCACGGAAGAAATTGTAATTCGCATCGCCCGCCATGCGCGCGAGCTCACCGGCATGAGCAAGCTGTGCTTGGCAGGCGGTGTCGCGCTCAACTGCGTCGCAAATGGGCGCCTCTTGCGCGAGGGCATCTTCGATGAGATCTGGATACAGCCCGCTGCCGGCGATGCTGGCTCTGCGATTGGTGCAGCCTACGCCGCGTATCACGAGCTTCTCGAATGTCCGCGCATGAGCGATGAAGTTCACGATCGGATGCAAGGGGCGTATCTGGGACCCGAGTTTTCCTCGGCACAGATTCGCGAGTTTCTGGATGCCAAGGGCTATGCCTACGAGCTTTTCGAGGACGACGACGAGTGGGCGCTGCGCACGGCTGAGCTTTTGGCGGACGGCAAAGTGGTCGGTCTCTTTCAAGGGCGCATGGAGTTTGGTCCGCGTGCCCTTGGCAATCGCTCCATTGTTGGCGATGCGCGCTCGTCGACGATGCAGTCGCTGATGAACTTGAAGATCAAACAGCGCGAAAGCTTTCGCCCTTTTGCGCCAAGTGTTCTCGAAGAGAAGTTGCAGGACTACTTCGAGCTTGATCGTCCGTCGCCCTACATGATGCTCGTCGCGAACCTACGCAAGGAACGCATGACCCAGCGCGCAAATACTCCGCACGGAGACGATTTGCTCGCGTGGGTCAATGAGCCGCGGAGTGATATGCCGGCTATCACGCACGTCGACGGAAGCGCGCGCATTCAAACCGTGAGCCGGGCAACCAATCCGCGGTACCACGCTCTCTTGCGCGCCTTCGAAGCAAAGACCGGTCACGGTCTCTTGATTAACACTAGTTTCAACGTGCGTGGGGAACCTATCGTGTGCACGCCAGAAGATGCATACCGCTGCTTCATGGGCACCGAAATGGATGTGCTGAGTTTGGGGCCCTGCGTGTTGCACGCTTCGCAACAGCCGGGGTACGAGTCTCGGGCAAAGTTCAAACAAGTCTTCGCGCCCGACTAAGCGGTGCTATCGTTCGGCGCCATGGGCCGGCTGCGCTACTCGGGCAAACTTCTTCGCAATCTTCTCGGCTTCGCTGCGGAGAACAAGGTCTATTGGATCGTGCCCCTGCTCTTGGTACTCGGTCTGCTTGCCATCGTGATCTTCACCGCCCAAGCGTCCACACCTTTTATCTACACGCTCTGGTAGTCGCGTGGCGCGATGAGATCTCGGACGTTCTACGCCGCATCGATTGCGCTGCCAGTCGCGCTGTTCGCGGTTCATCACTCGCTTGGCCACCGCGGGGACATCGAGTTCTTTCACAGATGGTATCTCGCGTTTCGCGAATCGGCGGCGTTCTATCGCGACGGGCCGGGAGTGAACTACCCAATTCTCGGGGTGCTTATAGTGACGGGCCCCGCACGCGTGTTCGACGCCATCGCCGGGCATGCGCTGTCACTCGAGCAGTATTGGTGGGCGTTGAAGGCGACGCTCGTGCTCGGCGAGATCTTCTTCATCATGGTCGTCGAGCGACTGCTGTCCGAGCTCAAGACGAGCCGATCGCGTGAGTGGGCGCTTGTCCTTTTTGCGCTCCCATCGACATGGGCGGCGAGCGCGTGGTTCGGGCAAATCGACACTTGGGGAACGGTGTTTCTGATGAGCGCTGCCCTGTGGGTGTTGCGCTATCGCGCTGACGGCACTACTCGGTCGCTCTGCATAGCGCTCCTTTCGCTGGTGGGGGCATTGCTTACGAAGCAGCTCACCTGGTTTGCGATTCCTTTTCTGGCCGCGATGCTGCTTGGCGCGCTGCGCGAGCGCGCTTCACCTAAGCAGTGGGCGTTCGCGCTCGGCGCGCCTATCGCCGTGCTTGTGCCCGATCCCTTTCTCACCCTTCCCCCAGGCCAGCATTCTCATCTCTGGTTCATCGCAACGCAGGGTTCGAATCACACGGAACTCGCCGTCGCGAGTGGCGCGAGCCTCTGGTCTCTCGTTGCACGCGGTGGGACGGAAGCCGCGTCTCTTATGTGGCTCGGCGCCGACAGCCGCATCTGGGGCTGGACCGCGTTCGCCTTAGCTGAGATCACGATTCTTTACGCAGCGTGGCGGCAGCAGAATCCGCAGGCCTGGATTCTCGCGGCAGGTCTGAGCGAGCTCGCGATGGCCACGCTGCTCACCGGCGTGCACGAACGTTACTTCGCGCACGCGATTCCTCTGATCGTGATCGCCCGCGGTCTGCGTGGCCCGCAGTGGATCCATGTGCTCGGAGTCGTCGCAAGCATTCTAGCTGGACTCTTCGTCTTGACGACGATTACGCCGAGCATGCCCGCGCTCTTCGGGCGACCGGAGCCGGTCGCTCTGCTTTCATTCGCGTGGGGGGTGTCCGTGCTTGCGACGTGGCGTGTGCACCCTTGAGGCGGACGCGCTGCTATTTCACTATTTCACCGATCGTCCCCGATCTTAGCGCCTTGATGGGTCTGGGCTTGCGCCGCGCGGGCGGGTGGGCTGTCCGCTTTGCTCTGGGGGCAATGTTGGAACTGTGACGCGGGTGTTGGCTGCGCCGCCGCGAACGCGACGAATGATGACGCGCGTGATGGTAACGGGGTTGATGGGACGGTTTTCGGGTGGCGCCTGCGGGACGCGCGCAATGTGCTGGACGACCTCAGGCGGGATGCAGCGACCGAAGACTGTGTAGGCGTTGGGAGGCTGGCCCGGCTGCGTGGCATCGAGCTGCGGCGCGGGCCCGTCCGTGATGAAGAACTGCGCGCTGTTGGTATTGGGACCCCGGTTGGCCATGCACAAGAGACCGGCGGAGTTGTGGTCGAGAGACGCGTGGCGTTCGTCTGGGATCAGGTAGCCCACTTCACCTGAGCCGTCGCCGAGGTTGTCGCCGCCCTGAATCATGTAGCCGGGGATGACGCGATGAAAGGTCGTGTCGCGATAGTAAGGGCGCGTTTGCCACGTGCCCGATCGCGCGTCCCACCACGGGCGAATGCCGCGCGCGAGGCCGATGAAGTTTGCGACGGTGTTTGGCGTTTTGTCCGCGTACAAATCACAAAACAACGTGCCGAGCTCAGTGCCGATTTCGGCGACGAGCGTGCCGTCCGTGCCAAGGCCCACGACCGATTCTTGAAGGGTGAAGCTGCCCGCTTCAGGATCCGGCGACGTGGGTTGGCGAATAAGCTGCTCGCGCGCGCGCTGCTCCGTGGCCTCGCCCGGACGGCTTGCGCGCGGTCCCTGCTTGCCGGGAGGATCTGCGAAAACGATGTTGTAGCCGTCGCTCGTGCGCGGGCGGTCGCGGCCACCGTGGTCGGGCGTCGCGTGTCCGCGCTTCGCGAGGCTTGCGCCGGCCCCGGCGGGCGCGGTCGGTGCTTCGTCGGCGTTCTCGACGCCATGGCATCCCACCAGCGCACAGATCAGAACAACGCAGGTTGAAAGCCGTGAGTTAGCGCGTTGCATGTCCACCTCGGGGTTCGGCTTGGGCCGCGATATTTACGAAACGCACCTGCGTGCCTGGTCCGATGCCGTGACGCCGTGCAAAGCCGGCATTCACTTCGAGAACGTACTTCGACATGCCGTGCACCTCGCGCGGGTCATCGGTCTCCGGCGTCGCGTTCTCAACAACGCCGAGGACGCTCATGTCTTCTCGAATGAAGATCATATCGAGAGCCAGATAAGTGTTGTGCATCCAGAACGAGAGCTGCTCCGATTCGTCAAACAGGAAGATCATCCCGGCGTCGTCGTCCATCTGCCGGCGGAACATCAAGCCGCGCTGACGGGTCGGGTCGGTGTTGGCAACCTCCACCCGCACGGTGACGGGGTCATGGCCAGGCGGTGAGAGCACCACGGTGGCGGGGGCAGCTGCGGGGTTGGCGCGCGTTGGTGAGGATGGCGCGGCAGTTGAGCCCGTATTGGTCGGCGCTTCAGACGACGCCGAATGCGACCGGCCGGAGCAAGAAGCCAACCAAGACGCCAAGAAGGTGAGGATCACGCCGAGAACCACGCGCATAGGGCTGATGGAGGTACCACAGCGTGGAGCTACGTCAACCTACTTGAAGCGCTTCATCATCGCGGGAATCAATGAGGTGACCGCGCGGATTTTGGAAGGAATACCGGATCCTCCGCGTCGAAGCTCGATCATGGATTTAGCGATGATCGAGAGCGCGGGTGTGTACGGATACCACCAAAGCTCACGCGCGGCCTTCGAGCTATCGATGAGCATCGCGCGCGGTCGTGTGAGCAGATCCATCGCATGCGTCGAGTTCGTAATCCCGTAGCCGCTCTCGCCCACGCCGGTCCAAGGCAAGGAGGGGATCGCGCCGGTGAAGGAGTGGTTGTTCACGGTGACAACGCCAGCTTTCAAGCGACGCGCGATGCGCTCGCCTTGGGCCAGGTTCTTAGTCCACACGCTCGCTGTCAGGCCGTAGCGGGTCGAGTTGGCGGCCTTGATGGCATCCTCCTCCGAGTCAACTTCCACGATGGGCAGAATCGGTCCGAAGGTCTCTTCCGTCATCACAGTTGATCCGGCGGGCATGCCTTCCAGTACCGTCGGCGCATACCAAAGACCGGGCCGGTCGACCTTCTCGCCGCCGGTGAGCACAGTCGCTCCTTGCGCCTTCGCGTCGTCGACGTGACGAGCAACGATGTCGCATTGGGCTTTTGTCGCCATCGGCCCTATGTCACGCCCAGGAACGAGCTCCTTCGTGATCGCAACGATGCGGTCGCGAAGTTGCTTTGCGATCCCGCGCGTGGCGTACACACGCTCGACCGCGGCGCAATTCTGCCCGGCGTTCGCGAAAGCGGCCCAGACAAGGCCTTGCGCCGCGCGCTCGAGATTCGCGTCGTCGAGAACAATGGCGGCGTCTTTGCCGCCAAGCTCAAGCGAGACGGGAATGAGCGCTTCCGCCGCGGCGTGCGCGACCTTGCGACCCGTCGCAACGCTGCCGGTAAAGACAACAGCATCGACCCCGACGCGATGAGCGCGGCACCGATATCGCCGCCGCCTTGCGCGAGTACCAGCAAGTCCGGTCCGTAAACTTCCCTCGCACACTCTTCGATCACACGCGCGCACCGCGGCGTGAACTCCGAGGGCTTCATCACGATGGCGTTGCCTGCCAAGAGCGCCGGGAAAATCGTGCGCAATGGAATCGCGACCGGGAAATTCCACGGAGTGATCAAGGCGACTACGCCGCGCGCAATACGTTCGACCGTGGCGCGTTTACCGGGATAGGCAAGCGCGTCGAGCTCGGGCTCGTAGGTTGCGAAAAGGCCCGGACCTTCGCTGCTCCAAAACGCAAGCAAGTCGGCGGTCGGCAAAACTTCCACCATACGTGCTTCAACTTCGACCTTGCCGCACTCACGCATGAGGATCTGCGTGATGTCTTCGCCGCGCGCTAGCACCGCGTTCGCGAACTTCTTCAGAAGCGCGACTCGATCATCCAGATCCAGTTGCGCGTACTTCTCTTGCGCTGTGCGCGCACGCTCGACGAGGCCCGGGATTTCTGCCAGGGGGGTGGTTTCAACCTTGTCCAGAGGCACGGCGTCAGCCGGGCCAAGACCGCCAATAAATCCATCCTGAATCAAGGGTGCGACGTCCATGGCCGACATTCAGCCGGCTGCTCGGACGTACGTCAAGCGCGCTCAATGAATGCGCCAGCAACCTCAGTGCCAGGGGACTGAAGCCCCGGCGGTTGTCCCAGCTTCGTATCGATGAAGCTCCCCACTGGACGCAACATAGATGTCCGCGCAATTCAACGGACCCGCGCCAAATTCAACGTTGGCCGCGGCGAATACGCTCGTCGCAAGCACCGTGGGATTCGTTCCGTCGCCGTCGAGGCGCAGGAGCCGGTCCCCTCCGTTGTCGCCGATGTAGATGCGTCCGTCAGCGTCGAACGCGATGCCGTCGGGGCTGCCGAGGCTCGACGCGATTGGATCGCGCGCGGTCTCCGCTCCATCGACTAGCGTGAGCGCGACCAGAGTGCCCGCGCCATAGCTTAGAACGTAGAGGCGACCATCGTCACCGAAGGCGAGACCGTTGGCTTGGGTGACCGTCGACGACGTGACCCGCGTGCGCGTGTTGGTCGAGACGTCAACGCGGTAGACATGGTCTCCGCCGAAGTCGGAATAGTAAAGCGCGCCATCAGGACCCATCGTCAGTCCGTTAGGAAGCCCTGAGCTCTCATACACAATGCTAAGAGCGCCGGTCGCTACGACGATCTTATAGATCCGTTGCTCGCTACTTGAAGCGACGTATAGACTTTCGTTGTCGGCATCCAGGGCCAATCCCCAGACCGTGCTGGCTGTCGCTCCCAGATCCACCCAGTCATTGTCGACTGCTTCGCCGATAACCGCCCGGCCGACCGCGCCGTCTTGCGAGTAGTAGATGGTTCCGTCGCGGCCAATGACTAGGCCTTCTGTGCCTGTGATTCCGTCGATGGCCGGGCGCATTGTTCCGCAGCTTGGGGCGCCTGCGTCGGTACCGGAGTCCGTGGCCGTGCCCGAGTCGGCGGCCGTGCCCGAGTCGGCGGCCGTGCTCGAGTCGGCGGCCGTGCTCGAGTCGGCGGCCGTGCCCGAGTCTGTGGCCGTGCCCGCGTCTGAGCCCGGTTCATTTGCCGACGAGCAACCGGCGACTATCGACGCACACAGGATCCAGGAAAGTTTTTGCATGCGGCGCAGCATGTCGTATTTCTTTGATCGCCACCAATCACACCTTTCGACGCATGCGCTAAGCTCTCCGCCATGAGCGATGAAACACTCTTGCCTCCGTGCGGGATCTATCAAACGACAAAGCCGATCGGCGAAGTACCTGCCGGGCGATTTGTTTACTTTCATAACCACGGCAATCCTGGACCCGGCATTTATCTGCCTTCGCGTTGGGTGCGCAATCGAGCCGAGTTTCATGCGCAGGGAACCACCCTTCACGCGCCAGAAGACATCGGTAGTTTGCGAGGTCTGGCGGGCGAAGGCCTGTATCGCGTGCTTCACGCGTTCGACTGCTGCGAGAAGAATTGCATGCGCTTCGAGGAGGACACGCTCGTCACGCTCGGCTACGACGGAAACGCTGGCGCGATCTTGTTCTCGCCCGAAATGATCGAGGGCGCGCTCGTGATCCCGGAGCAAGGCACCCGCATCGATGACACGCGCATCAGCAATCTGCGCCGCCTCCTCGTCAAAGAGCCGCGCACCGCAGAATCCACCCACCGCGTCGTGCACTGACCCGTCGAAGACACGATCAGGGCAAAAGGCAAACGCTCGCCCGTTTGACACATTGCGTTGTGCGGCTATGACAGGCCCCGCCGGGTGGACGGCGCAAAGGTGGGCCCATGCGTTTTTCTCGTGTAATCGTCTTGTTGAGCTTCATGGTGGGTGCTGGCTGCGGTGACGGACGCTCCTCTCCGAACGTAGACGCAGGCGTGCCGGAAGATATGAGCACGTCCTCGGGCGATATGAGCGCGGACGACGCCGGCGGTGACGCGGGCGCGGTTTCCACGGGCGCCGTGGGCGATGGTTGCACGACCAACGAAGAGTGCGGCGAGAATGCCGGATGCATCCAAGGCGTCGATAGCGACGGCAACGACACGGGCTTCGTCGGTGGCTACTGCATCTCGTTGCCCGAAGCGTGCGGCGACGGCGCATGCGCGGACGGCACCGTTTGCTACAACCTCAACCTCGGCGCCACGCCAACGCCGGCGTGCATCCGTAGCTGCGCTGACGACAGCGAATGCCGCCCCGGATATGTATGCGATTCAGACAGCACTTGCTGGCCGGGTTGCGACTCGACGCACGCGTGCCCGACCGGCCTCGCATGCAACAGTTCGGGCGTCTGCGTCACGCCCTTTGTGCCAGACGTGTGCTCGGCTACGCACCCGAGCGGCTTTTGCGAAGGCGCGCAGCTCTGTATCGACGGCGCATGCATGGAACCACCCGCTTGCGACACCGATACGCACGAGCCGAACAACACCCGTGAAACCGCGACCATGCTCACCGTAGGCACGCCTGCCATCGGCGGACGTTGCGCGTCGGACGTCGATTGGTACCGCATCGAGGTTCCGGCAGGACAGATCATTCAAGTGGTCGCGGCCTTCCCTTCACCGACCGTGGCGAATCTGGACCTCTTCGCATACCGCGCCGACGGAACGCCGCTCGGAGCGCGCATCGCCGACATCGACTCGATGCCCTCGTGGGCGCGCGCGTACGATACCAACGAAGAGGCCTTCGGATTCTACACGGGCGCTACGGCGGGCGGCACTTACTATGTGAAGGTCACCGGCGCAGCGACCTCGACCGAGGGCGCGTACGCACTCACCGCTACCAGCATCCCGTGGACCGATGGGCCAAGCTGTACGGCTGCCGGTTATTCGATGAGCGAGTGCACAGGCGGCGCGCGCGACCACCAAACGCTCATCCCCAATCCCTTCCCGGATCCCGCGGACACCTTCGTCGGCTCGGACTACGTGCACGATACGATGTCGAACTATCGCTTCCTTCGTCGCGAAACGATGATGCTCGTGCGTAACGCGGTTCACGAAGTGCAAGCGCATTACCCGGGCACGCATCCCTTGGGAATGATCGATCAGTGCCAGCGCAATGCGATCACGCCCGGTTACGACGTGGATGATCCGCGTCATCCCGAGTCCACGCACGATCAGGGCGGCAACATCGACATCGCGTATTTCCAGACCGGTGCCGACAACCATGCGCGCATCATCTGCGACGCCGACAAGGGCACCGAAGATGGCGCGTACTGTTTGCCAGGCGCAACGACCTCACACATCGTCGATCTCGAACGCCAGGTCTACTTCATGGTGGTTCTCACACGGTCGCCGCGCGTGCGCGTTATCGGTGTGGACCGCGTGATAGCCCCGCTACTCGAGGCGCAAGCGCGCACGATGCAGGCCGCGGGCACCATCACGATGACGGAGATGAACACCATGCTCGACTCGATGGCGTTCGGCGATGGCTGGCCCTACCACCACCATCACATCCACCTTTCGCTGCAGTGGCTCTGAGCTAGCTAGGGTCGCCTGACTGGGACGGTGCGCGGTGTCTCGGGGAGCCGCATGGCGGCCACTGAAGCTTCCATTGGCCGTTTAGGCCCTCCGTAAAAGCCGCGTAATTTGAGTCTTTGCCGCTGGCACGCTCCCTGCTTAATGGGTCGGCACTGAGCCCAATCGGGCGGTGAGGGACCCAATGAAGAACGTCAAACATCGGATCGTTACTGGAATCTTGGCCGGCGGTTTGCTGCTCAACGGTTGCGCCGTCGATGCATCGCTCGATGGCACCAAGGACGATGACGTCTCTCAGGGCGGCGGCAAAGAAGACCGCTGGAATGCGGCCAACGACCCGAACCGTTTCGGCGGCACGCTAAACTTCTCGCTCGCGCAGTTACCGACATCGGGTCGCGCCGCACGCGAGGCTTGGCCATCTACCTACTGGGCCACCTACCAAGATTCGATCAACGTGCGCTGGAACGGCCCGACCGAGTTGTCGCCCGCCGAAAAGTACGACCGCGCGTTCAACAACTGGACCCCTCCGTCAAACTTCACGCAGTTGCGTCCCTTCACTTCTGGTGAGACGTGCGGGCCGAACATCTCCGACTTCGATGCGAGCTACTACACCTCTCTCGGACCGCTCGCTCGCTACGTCAGCACCAATCTTGGCAACGCGAGTTCACGTGATGGCGTAGACAGCGACGACGACAATCACGATGGCAACTTCGGCGGCACGGGCGACACGGCTGATGAGTGCGACGACAACGACGGCGTCGAGAGTTGGTGGGGCCTCTGCCACGCGTGGGTTCCCGCATCGCTTCTTGAAGACGCTCCGCAGCGTCCGGTCGTGTATAACGGCGTGACGTTCAATGTCGGCGACATCCAAGCCCTCATCATTGCTGCGTACAATCGCTCCAACGCTTCGATGATCGGCGACCGTCCCGCACCTTCGACTCGCAGGTCTGGAATCAGCCGCTCGTTGCTTGGAAGGTCGACAGCATGGATGAAGTCACCGCAGCTCAGGCGAACGACTTGCTCGGCACGCCCGGCGCGACGTACTCGTACAACACGACTGCAGCGAAGTTCTTCCACGTGCGCTCGACGAGCACCTACCTCACCGAGTCCGATGCATCGGTGAACGCTCCGGAGCCCGCGCAATACGAGCGTCATGATTCGTACGACTACATCCTCGAGCTCGACGGCGCAGGCAAGATTGTTGGCGGCGAATGGATCGGCAGCTCGCGTATGCGTCACCCCGACTTCCTCTGGTTGCCCCAACGCCTCTCGCGCTCGAGCATCCCGAACCTGGACATCGAGAAGGTTCGCATGCTCATCGCGATGTCGCGTGAGTCAACGCCTCCCACGCCTGGCACCACCGCTGCTGAGTTTGTGAGCACGGGCGCAGCCATTGCGATTCCTGACAACAGCACGACCGGCGCAAGCAGCACCATCACCGTCGACCGCGCTCTCACCATCGGCTCAGTGCAAGTCGACCTCGACATCGCACACAGCTACTCGGGTGACCTCAAGGTCACGCTCACCTCGCCGGGCGGCCAGAGCTACACCGTTTGGAACAACGAAGGCGGCAGCGACGACAACATCGTTCGCACCATCAACGTCCCCGGCGTGACCGGCGCAGCACAAGGCGGCTGGACGCTTCGTGCAGTGGACAACGCAGCGCAAGACACGGGCACCATTCGCGGCTGGAAGCTTCGCATCACGGAAGGCTCAGGCAATGGCCCGACGCCCTCAGCGAACGTGACGATTCCCGGCGCAGGCGCGATGGCCATTCCGGACAACAGCGCGACCGGCGTCACCAGCGAAGCCACGGTCCCGGCTGGCACCACGGGCACTGTCACCGTGGCCGTGAACGTCACGCACACCTACTCGGGCGATTTGAGCCTCGTGCTCTCGCACGGCTCGCAGACCTGGAAGCTTCGCGATCAGACGGGCGGCGGCGCTGACAACATCGTCACCACCTTCCCGCTCACGCCGGCACCCACCGGCAACTTGGCTGGCTCGTGGAGCCTCAAGGTTGTGGACCACGCGGGCCAAGATGTCGGCACGCTCAACAGCTGGAGCCTGACGTTCGCTCAGTGAAGCAGACACACGACGCAAGTCGCGACGACACGAAACGCTGCAAGCGATCCCGCTTGCAGCGTTTTCTCGTTAAGGCGAAAGCTGTGCGTTGCGCGACTAGCTTTGCCGCGCAGCACCCGTGATCGCCCTACTCGCTTACCGACCACTTCGCATTGACGTAGCGCGCGCGGCCGTCCTTCACTAGCTTCTGCAAATGTGCTTCGGTCGCGAGCGTCGCAAGCGGCCACACGGCCGGCGGCGCGTCGTCGTACGCGCGCGGCACAAGCTCTGCTGCGTTGCTCGTTGAACCGACCTCGCGCAGCGCAGCGAAGACTTTTTCTTCGCGCATCAAACGGTGAGCGATGTACTGCGTGAGCTTTTCATGGGCAGCGAGGATTGGCTCACCGTGCGCAGGCAGCAGCACAGATGGCGCAAGTGCACGCATATGCTCGAGCGACTCAATGTAGAGCCCCATGTCCCCATCCGTAGGTTCCACGATGATGGTGCCGATGCTCGCGATCATGTCGCCCGCGATCATGGCGCGCGAGTCTTCGTCCAACAGGCAGATGTGTCCCGGCGCATGCCCAGGCGTGTGCACGACGCGCAAGCGCACGCTGGGTTCTCCCGCGAGCACGAGTTCCTCGTCATCGAAGAGCGCGCGGTCAAACTCCACGTAGCCGCGCAGGCGCTCAATGGTTTCCCGATGAGCCCACAGCGGCAATGCAAGACGCGCGGCCAATGCCGTGGCGCCGCCGATGTGATCCACGTGATGATGCGTCGCAACGATCGCGAGTACCTCGAGACCTTCAACGCGCGCCCCCTGCACCCATGCGACAGCGCGCTCGATTTCGTCTTCGTACGGAGACGCCGGCTCGACCAAAAGCGCTTGCTTCGCGCCTATCAAGTACGCATTGGTGTGGGTGGCTGGAGGCAACGTAGGCGTGCGCAGGGCCAACCGCCGGATGTTGGGCGCGACGAGGTTCTGCGCGTTGGCACTCATTCGTTACTTTCTATCTGATAGGCTTTGCCCATGTCCAATCGACTCATGCTTCGTTTCTTTCTCGGCGCAAGCCTCGCGCTTTCAGGATGCGTGCGAGAACACAACGATCCAGTCGACTCAGGGCTTGGCGACGACGCCTTCGCGGAGAACGATGCGGGCGATACCGACGCCGGTGAGGGCGCAGACGGCGGCGTCCCGGACACGTGCGCTGAGCCGGCGCGCGGGAGCGTGATTGGCGCAGGTTCAGTCACAGCGGGCGCCGCGAACCACTACCTGCTACGCGGACGCGTCGTGTCGCCTGATGTGGTCTTCGCTCCTGGCGAAGTGCTCATTTCCGGCGATCGCATCGTGTGCGTCGACACCGACTGCTCGAGTCATTCCGAGGCGAGCGATGCGACGGTGGTTGAAACGGCAGGCGTGATCTACCCAGGCATCGTCGATGCGCACAATCACACCCAATACAACTACCTCCCGATCTGGGTGCCCAATCCGCCGGGCCTTTTTCAGAATCGTGGCGACTGGGCAGCGCGCAACGACTACAGCGATTTTACCGCGAGCGTGAACGACAACGAGTCCGCACATGTTTGCCAACAAGTGAAGTACGGCGAGCTTCGCGCGCTCGTGGGAGGCACGACGACCATTCAAGGCACGTTCAACTCCAACCGTAGGTGCTTCCGCACGCTGGTGAACAACGCGGAGTACGGACCGTTTGGGACGACCGACCGCATGCGCACCAACATCACCGGCGTCGATGCGATCGATGCAATGGACGCTACGACCATTTCAGGGCAGATGGCGAGCGGCGATGTAACAGCATACGTCATCCATTTGGGCGAAGGCATCGACGAGGAGTCCCGCGCCGAGTTCGACACATTGGTCGAGAAGAACCTCCTCGCTGCGCAGACCGTCGTGATTCATGGAACAGCGTTTGGCGCCACAGAGTTCGCGATGATGGGCGCGGCGGGCGCCAAGCTGGTTTGGTCGCCCTTCTCGAACCTGCTGCTCTACGGTGGCACTACGAACGTGCCCGCAGCGCTTGATGCTGGCGTGTCGGTGTCTCTCGCGCCTGACTGGACTCCGTCGGGTAGCGTTTCGCTTTTGCAGGAGATGCGCGTCGCGCGTCGACATTCGTGCGAGAACTGGGACGGCCGCCTCACCAATGAGGATCTCGTGAAGATGGTCACCTCGATCCCGGCGCACGCGCTCGCTCTCGATGACCAGGTTGGTACGCTTGCCCCGGGGCTCGCAGCGGACGTCTTGGTCATTGCCGATCGCGGTGGCGATGCGTATGCCGAGCTGGTCAACGCTCAAATGCAAGACATCCGAATGGTCTTTTTGAGTGGTATCCCGCGCTACGGCGACGCAGCACTGATGGCTGCAACACCGCGCACGGCGTGCGAAGCGTTCAGCATGTGCGGAAGCGACAAGTTCATTTGCGTGCCGGACAACACCGACGGAACCGACACGCTCAACGAATCGCTCATGAGCATCCAGTCGACGATCGAAATGTTCTATCCCGGGATCTTACCGCTCGAGGCATGCGAAGGCTGAAGGCTGGCGGCTACTTGTCGATGCGGGGTACCGCAGGCGCTCTTGGGACGGATTCGGCTCGGGCACGACCTTCAGGCAACATCGATGCGCGTCGCTGCGGAAGCTCCGATTGCGTGCGGCCCTCGGGCAACCGCGACGGCTCGCCGAGCACGGCCAAGCATCCGCGCACCGTTCGCTTGAGCGTTTCGAATACGCCGCGCCCCAGCAGCGCCGCCGCTTCGACTTCGGGAACGTCGCGCGGAACGTTCAGTGCACGACGTAGCTCAGCCACCGAGAGAACCCCGGGCAGGTCACGCTTATTGTACTGGACGACGAGCGGCAATGTATCGGGGTCGTCACCCTGCAGCGCCAGATTTTGCTCGAGGTTGCGGATGCTTTGCACGTTCGCGTCCATGCGCCCGGGCTGGCTGTCCACCACGAACACCACGCCGTCAACGTGGCGCAAGATCGTGCGACGCGTTTTATCCTGTGCAATCTGTCCAGGCACCGTGCAGAGCTGCAAGCGAATATCGTAGCCGCGAAATTTACCCAGGTGCACAGGCAAGAGATCGAAAAAGAGCGTGCGCTCCGCTTCGTTGGTCAGCGAGATGAGCTTGCCGCGATGCTGTGGTTCGCTGCGCGCGTGGATGAACTCGAGGTTGGTGGTTTTACCGCCGAGGCCGGGACCGTAGTAGACAATCTTGAAATGGATGTCTTTGCGCGCGTGAGAAACTACCGGCATCGAGCCGTATCATTCGCTGATTTCGCGCGGGGTGCAAAGACTGGACACAAAGAGGCGCCGCGACCGCGACAACGTAGGCGATCTTTTCACGAAGACGTGGCAAAACAGTGTCCATGCACTGGCGCGCGGCTCTCATTGTTTCGGCCACTCTGCTCGCCTCCTGCGGCCATGGCAGCGGCGCACTGCGCTCGGCGACGGACGACGAAGTGCGCTCCGTGCAAAACCACGAAGCCGACCTCGCGCGCGCATGCGCCATCGCAAGGGACAGAAGTGCAACGTGCGAAGCACGCTGCGGCGCAACGCGCGCTGCGGTAGACGCGAGCGCCGCCGTGTGCACTGTAACGTCGCCAGTGCGCGACACAGACTTGCGCGCGCGCTGCGACAACGCCAAAAACACGGTAGTCGAACTTCAGCAAGGGATGGCGGCGGCCTGCCCCTGCACCGGATGAGCGTGGAAGCGACAACGTCGTGGATTGATAAGGCGGAGAAAGCCCTCCGCGCTGGAGTCGACATCGATGACGTCGAAGTGCTGCGCGGCGCGTCGCCACCGGTACTCGATGGCGCTGGAATGAGCGCCGTGCTCGCTCCCGTCGTGGCGGCCGGCGCGTGGGCATTTTCCTTCTACCGCGATCATTTGAACGGGTCGTCCATCGATCCGCTCGGGCTCTTCGTTCGCATCGTCGCCTTAGTACTCACCATCCGCGCGGCTTTCCTGCTGGCTATGCTCATTAAACGCTTGAACGTTATGTCCGAGCGCAAAGACTACCGAATCGCTATTTGTGACGAGGGCATTCTCTACCGATCGCCGGTGGGAGACATCGCGCTGCCACGCACCGACATTATCGATATTGTCGAGCGCGGCGATTGGCGCGGTCGCGCTGGACGTCGCTACAGTGAAGTGTTCATCGTCACACGACCGTCGAGCGGACGCGTCTATGTGGAAGTCCCACCAGTCTTCGATGCGACGGCCGGTGCATTCGCCGAGCGCCTCATGCGCTGGCGTGGCCCACTAACCGCAAAGGCCGCAGGCGGCTCCGGCGAAGTGGTCGAGATTTCGCGCAGCCGTCTTTTCGACGACGTCGCGGGCGGCGCTCGGCCCGAAGGCGTCGCCGTCTTGAAGCACGGCCGCGGCTGGTTACGCAAAGGACCGTATGCGACCGTACTCGTGGGCGCCGCCGTCTTCATTGGTTACGCGCGTCTGCCCGCGGACGCGCTGCGTGCGCTTGGTCCCGCGCTTCCTCTAATGATTGGGTCGTGCCTGCTCGCAGTGCCCTTCCTGTGGGCCTACTTGATACGTCGCGAGATTCGCCCGCGCAAAGGTATCGCGCTGGTGATCACCGCAAGTGACATGCTCATGCGCGCGCGCAGCGGCGTCCTTCGTGTTGCTCTGGGCGATATCGTTCGCGCGACCGTCGAAGTGCGCTCGAGTTGGTCGCTGCTCGAGGGCTACCACGGCACTAAGCGCCTGCTCATCTCGCGCCGCAACGCTCCCGACATTCGCTACGACGAAGCGTACCTCGGCGTTCCGTGCGAAGTCGCACAGAGCCTCATCGACGGATATCGCAAGCGGCTGCTGCCTTAGCTCCTAGTGACGCGCGCTGAGTCGCGCAATCGCGCGTTCTTCGGCTTGGCGAGCTGCGGGATAGCGTTCGCTCGCAAGCGCTGTGCGCAGAGCGGGCAGCGCACGGCGGTCGCCGAGGTCCCCCAGCGCGTTCGCTGCTGCGGTACGCAACGTGAGATCTGACAGCAACCCAACTAAGATCTGGCGCGCGCCACGCACCTTGAGATGGCCGAGGGCACCAATCGCCGCCTCACGTAGTTCAGATTCCTCATGCGAATCGCGGGCGAGCAGACTAAGCGCCGGCGCTCCCGTTGGATCGTTCGTAGCGGCAAGAACAAGCGCCGCGCGCCTTGCACGATTTTGCATCACAACGTCGGCACTCGAGTTACGGGCAAGTAAGCGCACGTCGGCAACGGAATCCGCGTCCCCGAGAATCAGTGCAGCGATTGCCGCCTCGCCGCGCACCGATTCGTCAGAGTCTTCCACTCGTGTGCGTGCGAGCACAGTCGACGCGGGCGCGAAACGAAGCTCGCCCAAAAAACGCGCCGCTGCGCGACGCGCGTCAACGTTGGTCGAACCCAACAGCGGCACGAGTGCCGGCGCGACTTGCGAATCCCCAAGCTCCGCTTGCGAAAGCACGAGCGGCCACGATGCTGTGTCAACAGCCTCCGCGCGAGGCACGGACGCGATCATGTCGGAGAGGAGCGTACGCAGTAGCGCGAGCTCTTCCGGATGCGCCTCGCTCGCGTCTCGCGACTCCGCCGGGTCATCGTGCAGGTCATAGAAGCGGCAACCGCTCTCGGATTGCTGGCAGACCACCTTGAAAACGCCATCGCTTACCATCCACTCGTTGTGAATGCTCGCAAAAGCGTGCGTCGCGCGCGCGCTTGCGTCAGCCTGCATGGCTGCGGAGAGGTCGTCACCACGCATGCGCGCATCTCCCGGGATTCCGAGAGCCGCGAGCACCGTCGGCGCAATATCGACGTTTTCGACCGCAGCCTGAACCACGCGCGGCGCAAGAACACCTGGCGAAGACCAAACGAGGGGCACCCTCACCTGCTCTTCATAGAGGGTCGTGCCATGGAACTGGCCCCCGTGCTCGCCGAATTCCTCGCCGTGATCGGCGGTAAGCACCACCGTGCTCAAGGGGCGCGCTTCGCGAAACGCTGAGACGAGCTCACCGACGGCAGCGTCAGCGGCGCGAACTTCACCATCGTAACGTTCGACGTCCGATTCGCCGCGGGCAAACTCCGCGGGCGGCTCGTAGGGCTCATGCGGCTCAAAGAGATGTACCCAAACCAGCAGCGGCTCGGCGGAGTTTACACTCACCAAGTAATCTCGAAGTTGCGCGACGCGCTCCCTTCCAGTCGCGAACGTCTCCTGACGGGTTTCGAAGCCGAAACCGTTCCCGCGATACGCGGCAAAGCGGTCCTCGTCGACGAAGAAGACCGCCGGCGGATAGAACGCGGCGGTACGCATGCCGTGGCGTCGTACGATGTCCGCAATCGTGTCGTGAGCACGCACGTGCGTCGATAGCTCCATAACCGGCCGCATGAAAGTCCCAGTCAAAACGCTCGTAAGCGCGTACGACGTGTGCGGCGTAGAGGTGTAGGCGTGCGTGAACACGACCCCGTCGCGCGCGAGCGCATCGATATTTGGCGTAAGGCCATGTCCTCCACATGCGCGGAGTCGATCGGCACGCAGAGCGTCAACCGTGATCAAAAGCACGCTCTGTCCTCGCAGATCGAGTGCGGCCTGCACACGCTGCACCGGCGTCGCCGCGTCAGCCAGCGGCGGCCGCGAAACGCGCTGTGGCGTAACGAGTGGCGGCCGTCTGATCGGCAAAAATTGAACGAGCTTGCCGGCCAGCGGCGCACGCTCACTCAGCACGAAGTGTATGGCTGGTGCCTCGCAGACCGACGCTAAAATGAGTGCGGAGAACGCACTGCAAACGAAGACTAATGCAGTCCAGGTGAACGCGTGACGGACTGGTTTTCGCGCAAACCAGCTGTCGGCGAATGCCAATGCCATTGAAAGCGCGAGCAGCGCGAGAGCTGCGTGGAAGGCAGGATAACCGCGTCGCAGAATCGCCGCGTCGGCCCACGCAAGTACGAATGTCAGCGCCCCAGCAACCAGCCCGATAGCCAATCTACCGAAGGCACCGCCTCGCACCCGCAGTGCCATCCAGCCACGAATCCCAAACATCGTACTCGCGCCAAGAATGACCGTTGCGAGCACGACCCACACAATGCGACCCGGAATCTGCTGCGCCTGTCGCCCCGACGTGAGCACCCACAGGAGCCACGCGAATCCGAACGTCGAGAGCACGCCTACGAAGAGCGCAAGTCTTCGCGTCGCGAACGCGCGTTCGTGCTGATCTTGATTCTCCGAGAAGCCAACGCGCACGGAGAGGCCAAAAATCAGAACTAAGGCGCTCAGAGCGGCTGCCCACAGCGTGCCCCAATCGCCGAGCAAGGCGCTGCGCCACTCGTGAGGCGTAAGCGACGTACCCCGGCGTGTGAGCCACAGCACGAGCGCGTCGGCCGCGAATAGCCAAAGCGACGCAATCACGCACACGCGCGCGAACGCGGCGAAGCGCGAAAGACCGCTCATCCGGCCTCTTCCCGCACCACTGCGCGATCGGAACGCGACAAGCGCTCGAGCGCGTGGGCCGATCCACGATTCTCGGGGGCATTGAGGTCGGGGTCGCGGGCGAGCAGAGAACGCGCCGCACTGCGTGCTTTTTCGAGCAACGCCACGTCGCGACGCAGATCTCCGAAGCGAAAGCCCGGCAGTCCCGACTGCCTACGGCCGAATACCTCGCCGGGACCACGTATGCGTAGATCCTCCTCGGCGATGCGGAAGCCATCGTTTGTCTCGCAAAGAATACGCATGCGCGCGACGGCGTCTTCGCCCTTCGCATCGTGCACCAGAAGGCATGCGCTCTTTTGCCCGCCGCGACCGACGCGCCCGCGCAACTGATGAAGCTGTGCCAGTCCAAAACGCTCTGCGTGCTCGATCATGATGACGTTCGCTTTAGGGACATCGACTCCCACTTCGACGACCGTCGTGGACACGAGCACTTTTACTTCACCACTCGCAAAACGCTCCATCGCACGATGCTTGTCCTCCGCCTTCATGCGACCGTGCAAAAGCTCGACGCCTTCCTTGGCAAATCGCTGCGAGAGCTCCGCGTGCGTGCTCACGGCGTCGCGCATATCCGATTCTTCACTCTCCTCCACGAGCGGACAAATAACAAAAGCCTGGCCATGCGCGTCGAGCGCTTTTTGCACCGTGGCGAGTGCTCGGTCGCGCTCTGCCAGCGAATAGGCTCGCGTCGTGATTGGTATGCGACCGGGCGGCATCTCGTCGATGACGCTCGCTTCCAGGTCCCCATAGACGACGAGCGAAAGCGTGCGTGGGATTGGCGTCGCAGTCATGACCAGCAAGTGGGGAGCGAGCGGCGCCGCCAAACCTTGGCTCGCCTTCTGAACCAAGCGCAGGCGCTGAGCTACTCCGAAGCGGTGTTGCTCGTCCACGACGACTAAACGTAGTTTTCGGAAAATCACATCGTCTTCAAGAAGCGCGTGCGTGCCGACCACGACGTCGAGCGTGCCCTCTGCAAGCGCTTTGCGCACCTGCTTGCGATGGGCGGCCCTCGCCCCACCGACTACGAGCGCGATATTGAGACCAATCGCCTTCGCCAGCGGCGCCATGGAGCGAAAATGTTGCTCGGAGAGAACTTCGGTCGGCGCCATGATCGCCACCTGCGCACCGCTCGCGACGGCGTGGGCCGCGGCCAACATCGCAACTGCCGTTTTGCCGCTCCCGACATCACCTTGCAGCAAGCGACGCATCGGAATGTCGCGCCGCATGTCGCGTCCAATCTCGTCCAGCGCCCGCTTCTGCGCGTTGGTTAGCGTGAACGGAATTGCCGCGTGAGCTCGCGCAAGCGGTGCGTCGTTCGGAATCAGTGCTTCTGCGCCCACACCCCGCTCTTCGCGTTGACGCTCGGCCAAGGCGAGCTCGAGCACGAAAAATTCCTCGAATGCCAAACGCATGTGGTGGCCGGTGGCCCCGTCGTTCCAGAGCGCAAGTTCTTCTTCGGTAAGGTCCGACGGTGGATTGTGCAATGCACGCGCCGTGTCGGCGATGGTCGGCAAATCGAGCTCGCCGCGTTCGCGCGCCGGCACAGCATCGGGCAGTGCGCTGACGGCTTTGTCGACCGCGACTTTGATCATCCGTGCGAGGGCCTTCGGCGCGACACCCGGCACCTGCGGGTAGCGGGGCACGATGAGAGCCGGGGCATCGGTTTGGCCGTCGTCGAGAAACGTGACGTCGGGATGCGACATCGTAAGCGCCCCGCGATACTCGGCGACCTCGCCCGCCACGCGCACGCGCTTGCCCCGCTCGAATTTGTCGGCGTAGCGCGGGTGCATTTGAAACCACACCAAGCGCAGCATTCCGAAGTGCCCACGCGGATCGTCGGGCAACGGCTCAATCGTCACCTCGACAAAGCGCCGCCTGCCATGCACAGCCCGCGCGGTCGCCACGACGCCCATCGTCACCTGCCGTTGGTCGGCAACCAGCTCTGCGAGCGGCGTAATCACACGCTCGTCGTCGTATCGACGCGGAACGATCATCACCAAATCGCCGAAGGATTCGAGAGAGCGCTTCCGCAACGCCCGTCCCACCGCGGGTCCTACCCCAGGCAAGGTCTCAACCGGCCGGTCGAGCACACTGAGCGCGCCGGCGGCATCGCGCGCTTTGTGCTCGTGCTGTTGTTTCGACAGCACGGCGGTGCGCCGCACTTCCCGCTGGTCCTTGCGCCGATCATGAAGGGAGCGCTGCGACGGCTCGGGGGTTCTGTCAGCGAAAAACCGAGACGCATGCCGCAGCGCGAGCGCCGCCTTCTGCATCACGCTCGATTGATCGTGGGCCTGCGCCAGGCCATTCGCCGCAGCCTGCACGCCCGCATCGTCAACCGAATCGCGCAACTGCCGCGCCAGCGCGTGCGCGCGAGCAAGATCCGGCTCCTTCACCAGAGCCGAGAGTTCCCGCAAAATCGAATCGCCCGCATGAGCCATGACCTAGAGTCGTTCCATATCGGCCCGAAACGCCTCTGTGGTGCGTGCGCCCTTTTATTGCCAGTTGATCTCGACGACTTCGTAGTGACGAATGCCGCCTGGGGCTTTGACGTTTATTTCATCGCCAACTTCGCGGCCAATCATTGCTTTGGCCATAGGCGACGTCACGGAGATGCTGCCCGTGTTGATGTCAGACTCGTCAGGACCGACGATGCGGTACTCAACCATCTTGCCCGACTCGGTGTCTTCCAGCTTCACGCGCGCTCCGAACTTGATGCGCGAGCCACCAAGCACGGACGGGTCGATCACTTCAGCGCGGGCCAGCTTGTCTTCGATGTCCAGAATGCGTCCCTCGATGAGGGACTGCTTCTCGCGCGCGGCGTGCCACTCGGCGTTCTCTTTGAGATCACCATGATCGCGGGCGACGCCAATCTCAGCTGAAATTCTCGGACGCTCGATCTCTTTGAGGCGCTTTAGCTCCTCTTTGAGAGACGCGTGCCCGTTCGGGGTCATCGGAACTTTGTCCATGTGCAAAGCTTCGTAGCACGAGCAGCACCACCCGAAAAGCGCCAGAAATCCGGCGCGAAACGAGGCGAACCTGCCAGGTTTCCGAGGCGCTGCGGCAAGCCTTCCGTCCCGGAGCTGGAGACGCACGCGCGTTGCGTTCCCGGATGCGCTATAGTTTTCGACGAAGGAGCCAGTTTCAGCAGATGCGCAGCTCACCTCAGCTCATTCTCGGTCACTGCCTTCTCGCCGTGCTTGCGCTGGTCGGGTGCGCTGCGACGACCGAGACGGGCGCGCGCCGCGATGCGGGGCACTCTCTCGATGGCGGCCATGCGCAAGGCGACGCAGGCCCCGCCTTCGATGGCGGGCCACGTGACGCGACGCTGGGCGACACCGGCGCGCCGCCGGTGAACGACATGTCCTTCGCTGACGGCGGCACGCCGGACATGGGGGCGGTCGATGCCGGCCTACCTGACCTCGGGCCACCCGACCTGGGTCCGCCCGACCTGGGTCCGCCCGATCTGGGTGCGCCCGACCTCGGTCTGTGTGCCTACGTGTACGCGAATCCGACTGCGGCGTCAGATTCCGACGTCTGGAACTGCGGTCTCGTCGCGGGCCAGCTCGGCGGCTGCATTGCGAATGATGCGACGTCCTGTGGCACTTGCGGTTGCGATGCCTACGTCACGGCGGCCAGCATCTGCACTGGCGGGTCGTGCACTGCTCCGATCAGCGGCACAGGTTGCTCGAGCGCGAGCTACTACGCTGGCGCGCCGTTTTACTGCAGCGGCGCAATCATCCCGCAGTCCGCGTGCATGCTTCGCTATCTCATCCTGAACGGCTATTGCGACTGATCTTTAGCTGACGTTTTTTTGATAGTTGAGCAGAGCGTCGCGGTCGTTGGCCGCGGCTTGTGCGTCGCTTGCGCTGATCTCACCCTTGCGCACCAGCTCAGCGAGGAATTTCTCGAGCACGATCATTCCATCGCGCTTACCGGACTGCATCGCACTCGTCACCACGGAGATCTTTCCTTCGCGTAGGCCGTTCGCCACACTCGCCGTCATTCGCAGCACTTCGAGCGCCAGCACGCGTCCTTCGCGATTGGCGCAGGGCACAAGACGCTGAGAGACCACCGCGCGGAGCGAATCCGCGAGCTGAGCCCGTATCTGACTTTGGCGACCTTCAGGGTAGGTGTCGACGATGCGTTCGATCGCCGACGCAGCAGATCGGCTATGCAGCGTGGTCAAAACAAGGTGCCCCGTTTCGGCGGCGGTCAGTGCGAGTGAAATGCTTTCTGCGTCGCGCATCTCGCCGACAAGAATTACATCGGGATCCTCGCGCAGCGCATCACGCAGTCCGGTCGCGAAGTCGCGAACATCTCGGCCGATTTGCCGTTGGCGCACCAGGCTTCTGGCGCCTTCGATTCCGTCGAGCGAGTACTCGATCGGATCCTCGAGAGTCAGCAGCATCACGGATCGACGACGCACCGTCTCCCGCGCCAACGCCGCGAGCGTCGTGCTCTTGCCGCAACCAGTCGGGCCACAAACGACCACCAGACCGTTGGGCAGAGAGGCAAGTTCGTGCAGCAGTGTCGAAGCGGTGAGAGCGTCGAGCGACGGGGCCGCGGGCGGCAACAAACGGAATGCTGCGGCAAGCCCCTTTGCTGTGCGATAGGCATTGCCGCGAACGCGCGTGGCGCACTCACCGGCGCCGTGCAACGACATCGCGCTCGTAACATCGAGTGCAAAATCGACCGACACTCCTTGCTGCAACCGCTCTTGCGCGCGCGCGTCGAGCAGAGGCAAGACAAGCGCATCCACGTTGACGGCGTTTTCGTTCATCAGCCGCGAAAGCGAGCCGCTCACGCGTATGGTCGGAGGCTCTCCGGCCGAAAGATGCAGATCACTTGCGCCAAGGTCGAGCGCGCGCGCGAGCAGACGTGTGATACCGGCAGTATCGAGGGCCTCACGCGCGGCTGAACCTTCATTGGCCGGCGGCAGCACGGCAGGCGCCGCCGACAAGGCGGGCGCAGGCGCCGTGGCGCCCGCGCGAAAGACGACATCGAACCCGCCCTGGTCGCCGCGCGCGCTGATGGCCACGCGATAGATGCCAACCTTCGGCACTTCGTGCAGTGCATTGAACTCTTTGCCGTCGAATAAACCCGCGTTCACCGCCTTCGCCACCAGATCGCCGAGGAGGTCCCGGAGGGTTTCGTCGCTCGTGCTGGGCACTGCCAGCCGCTTGCTCAGGCCCGCTGCGAACATTTCAGGGGCCCGGTCCGTTCCGAGACGAACTTCGTCGGCCCCTTGTTTGTGCGCGAGCTGCAGGAGGCTATCGACGTGAAGCATTCGGATCCTTTTCATCGAAACGAAAGGCCCGCGTCGCTTATTCCCGCGCGCACGACTCGCCTGATAGGCTTCGTGCGTGGATGCTTGGTTCGTGTACATCGCCGAGTGCAACGATGGCAGTCTTTACACCGGCATCGCCCGCGACGTAGCGGCCCGCCTCGACGCTCACAACGCGGGCAAAGGCGCCCGTTATACGCGAGGCCGCGCGCCCATCGCCCTGAAGGCCAAGACGCGGTGCCCAAGTCATGGCGACGCGCTGCGTCTCGAGCTCGCCATCAAGCGCTTGCCGCGTGAGGAAAAGCTTGCGCTGGTTGCGAGGCCAACGCGGCTGCGAAGGTTCGCGCGCGCGGCTGGGTTTTAGCTGACGCTCCGTCGTCTACTCGGTCGCCGGCCCGCAAAAAAAAAGCCGGCGCTCTTGCGAGCACCGGCCTCTTTACTTGCTATCTGTCTCTACGAACTAGAGGCTGCACTGTGTTGCGCACGTTCCCATAAGGGGTCCGCCGCCGACTGCGAAGCGACAATCGCCGCCGACGCACTCGTCACTGTTGATGCAGCTCATGCCGTCAGCTTTGCGGGCCGTACAAAGGCTCGCGTCGCTGCAGTAGAGACCTGCATTGCAAGGAAGCGTGAAGCCGTCACCACCGCAGGCGCTGCCTACCGTGCCGTCGCCGGTTGCTACGCACATGCTCGTTTCACCGTTGTACACGACGCCCGCGAACGGGCTGCAGGGAGCCGACTCGCTGCAGGTGTCGCCCACATCGGTTCCAATGGTGGGACCCGCTCCGCACGTCCCCTCGTTGCAGAACTCATCGCCCGGGCACTGCTCCGTGTCCGTGCAGGTTCCGCCGGAAGCAGCCAATGCATGACATACGGGCGCCTCGCCCGAGCTATCGCAGTAGAGGCCAGTTCCGCAGGTCACGCGGGTTAGCGTCGTACCTTCCGTGGTCGTTCCGCATGCGTCATCGAGCGCGCCAACTTCGCGTACCGCCAGCATACAGACCTGCGCTGTCCCGTTGTAGTTGCAGACCGTATTCTGCGTGCCGCCAGCAGTCGCGCATTCTTCGTTGCGGCTACACTCGTCGCCGAGAGCGAGGGCTGCTCCGCAGGTGCCCGGGCAAATGTGGTCCGGCGATACGCAGCGTGTATCGGTGCCCGCACAGTGAAGGTCACTGACGCAGTCGCCGCCCGAAGCCACGGTTCCGACGAACACGTTCTCGCATACTCCAGCGCGTGACGGCCCTGAATCGAGGATGTCGCAGGTAAAGGTCGCGACGCATTCCCGCGCTGCGTTACCGTCGTAGGTGAGCGTGCCGTCCGTAACGGCCGCGATCTGTGCCGGAAGGCTATTGCTGCCGTCGTCGCTGAGCAGCAAGCGCCCAAGCGATCCTCGGCAAGTTGCTTCGTCAACCGCAAGCAACTTGATGAAGCGGCCTTCGCCGAGCAGTGCCGAGGGACATGTGAAGAGTAGATTGCAATACGCAGCGACGTACGTGTCGGCCAGCTCCGTAAGCGCGATGGGCGCCGGGCCCGCGTCAACCGGAGAGCCGCCGTCGGTCGGAACTGCGCCATCCACTGGCGTAGCGCCATCCACTGGCGTAGCGCCATCCACTGGCGTAGCGCCATCCACTGGCGTAGCGCCATCGACCAAAACTCCACCATCCGTCGGCGTTGCGCCGTCCATGGCAAGACCGCTGTCCGTCGTGATCGAAGCGTCCGCTCCGCCACCGGCATCGGTGTCGGCCGCGACCGGATCATCACCGCAGCCAACCAATGCGAGCAGCACACTACAAGACAAGAAAACCGAAACGATATTTTTCACGCGAAACCTCCCCAAACTTGTTCTTCCAAGATGTTTTGTCAAAGCCGCACTCGCGAAACTTTGCGAGCGGGATCTTCGTCGGCCGCGGGGAAAAATACAAACAAAACCCGCGTGCGAAATGTTTGGAAGTGATCTTTTTGCCGGCCGCTCGGGTGGACTACAGCACGCCACGCAGTGCGCGATCGGCGTGCAGCATCATTTCGATGGCGCCCGGGCCGCGGTTGAACTCATAGCCATGGGCGCCCCGCACAACCGCAAGCTCGTGCGTGATGTGAGCCGCACGCAAAGCCGTCGACAACGCACGCGCTTGCTCGAGCCCGGCGTCGCCATCGCTGGAAACGATTCGGATATTCTGGGGCGCGGTGTGCGCGGCTTGAATCGCTTGCCGTGCGATGGCGTCCACGACACCACCAAGCGCGGGCTGCAACGCTTCGACCATTCCGAACGCCTCGGGGTGCAAAAAGCCCGCTTCCAGAGCAAGGCGTCCGCCCAACGACACGCCGTCGATTCCCGTCGCATCCCGTGTGGCCAAGACCGGCGCATTGGCACGAATCGCGGCGAGCAATGGCCCAGCCAGCCAATCGGAATACGTGCGAATCGCGGCTGACCCGGGCGCGTTGCTTAAAAGGTTTGGGGTATAGGGAGTCGCGAGGACCACGCCGCGATAGACGCGCGTCCGGAGTTGATCGTTTAGCACGCGCAAGCGCGCGTCGCGGACAAGCCCCCCGAAGGAGCTCACCGAAAGACTGCCGCTCATGAGTGCACTGATTGCGCTATCGACGCGATACTCCGCGTTCCACGCAAGTGTTCCGCGCGCAGGCTCAAGCTCAGCTTCAGCCGCGCCGTGCAAGGCGATGAGCACGGGAAAATCACTTTCACGCTGAGACCAACCGGTCGGGCCGCCGCGGCGAGGCCACGTAAGGAGCACCCGCTGAGGTGTTGTTCCGTCGGGCCCAGGCAACGAAATCATTACGTGATGAACGTTCGGCGACGTCGCTTGTGCGTTGCCGTCGCGAGGGACCCACAGCGTTGCTAGTAAGACTAGCGCAACACAGCTCGATCCCACAGCGCTTCGCCAACTCATGCGCGCGTCCCTGCGTTCACGCTCGCGTGGTACTCCTGAAGCGAAATGAGCTCGAGAGGCGTTTCGCGGCGCGACTCAATCGCTCCGACTGCCGCAGCAGCAGCAGCGACGGTAGTGAAATACGGAACCCCGGAAACGAGAGTCTGGCGGCGCAACGAAAAGCTATCGCGCACGGCTTGCGTACCCCACGTCGTGTTGATGACCATCGCGATTTCACCGTTCTGCAAACGGTCGACGATGTTGGGCCTCCCCTCGATGACCTT
Source organism: Sandaracinaceae bacterium (assembly GCA_016712745.1). Classification (GTDB taxonomy): domain Bacteria; phylum Myxococcota_A; class Polyangia; order Polyangiales; family JADJQN01; genus JADJQN01. The sequence continues at coordinate 263,179 of JADJQN010000001.1, read as the reverse complement.
GTGCACGTGCTCGGCTACCACGCCTGCCTTAGCAAGCGCAGCAACGGTTCCACTTGTCGCGACGACGTGAAATCCAAGCTCGACCAGGCGCTCCGCTATTTCACACGCAATCGGCTTGTCGTCGTCACGCACGCTGATGAATACGTTGCCCTTGTCCGGCAGGCGCGTTCCGCAGGCGAGTTGCGACTTCAAGAACGCTTGCTGAAAAGTCGACGCGACGCCCATGACTTCACCAGTCGAGCGCATTTCGGGGCCGAGAATTGTGTCCACGCCGGGAAATTTCGCAAACGGGAACACCGACTCTTTGACCGCAACGTGCTTGGGCACGATTTCCTCTGTGAAACCTTGCTCGGCGAGCGAGCGACCGGCCATGCACTTGGCGGCAATCTTCGCGATGGACCGGCCGATGGTCTTGCTCACAAATGGCACAGTGCGCGACGCGCGAGGATTCACTTCGATGACGTATACCTCGCCCGCGCGAACCGCGAACTGGACGTTCATCAAACCGACCACGCCGAGCTCAAGCGCCAGTGCTTTGGTCGACGCGCGGATGACCGATAGAACTTCAGCGGGGAGCGTGTGCGCAGGCAGCACGCTCGTGGAATCGCCCGAGTGAATGCCCGCCTCTTCGATGTGCTGCATCACTCCGCCGATGACTGCGAGCTTGCCGTCGCACACGCAGTCGACGTCGACTTCAATCGCATCACGCAGAAACTCATCCACCAAGATGGTGCGCGTCTCGGCGTCTTCGACCGCTTCGAACGCCTGCTGCATGTAGCGCGTGAGATCGGTGCGCGAGTGCACGATCTCCATCGCACGACCGCCAAGTACGTAGCTGGGACGAACGACCACCGGAAAACCGATGCGCTCCGCAATCTCGAACGCTTCGTGCACGCCGCGTGCGATGCCGCCCGCGGGGCGCTTCAGATTCAGCTTTTGCAAAAGCGCTTCAAAGCGCTCTCGGTCTTCCGCGCGGTCAATGGCGTCGGCACTCGTGCCGAGAATCGGAACGCCAGCACGCGAGAGCGCGACCGCGAGCTTGAGCGGGGTTTGGCCGCCAAACTGCACGATTACGCCCTTCGGCTTCTCGACGTCGACAATCGCCATCACGTCTTCGAATGTAAGCGGCTCGAAGTAGAGGCGGTCAGACGTATCGTAGTCAGTGGAGACGGTTTCGGGGTTGCAGTTCACCATGATGGTCTCGTAGCCAAGCTCACGAAGAGCGAAGGCCGCGTGCACGCAGCAGTAGTCAAACTCAATGCCCTGCCCAATTCGATTCGGGCCGCCGCCCAAGATCAAGATCTTTTCTTTGTCGGTGGGCGCAGATTCCGACGCCTGGCCCCACGTCGAATACATGTACGGCGTCTTGGCGACGAATTCCGCCGCGCAACTGTCCACACGTGAGAAGACGGGACGGACATTCATCGCGAGTCGCGACGTACGCACCGTCGCAGCGTCGCTACCGATGCACGTCGCAATGCGGCTATCGGCAAGCCCCATCGTCTTGGCATCCAACATCGCCTGCGCATTCGTCAAAACCGAATCGCCGCGAGCAGAAAGCAGGCGCTCTTCTTCCACGATGTCGTTGATTTGCTCCAGGAACCAGGGGTCGATGAAGGTTGCCTGGTGCAGCTGCTCCACCGTGAGACCGACTCGCAAGCCGTCGGCGATGAACCACAGCCGATCACCAAGCGGCGTGCGCACCACTTCCAAAATGGCGTCTCGTAACTCGTCGTCCGCCGGTTGTTGCGCGCCCTCCGGCAAACGCGGGATGCGCGCGAATGACTCGTTCGACTCGCGAAGCTTACGCAGCTGCGAGGCGAGTGTGATGTAGTCGATTTTGTCGCGCAGCGAGCTCACACCGTCGCGCCCGATCTCGAGGGAGCGAGCGGCCTTCTCAAGGGCCTGCTTGAAGGTGCGGCCAATGCTCATGACCTCACCGACGCTCTTCATCTGCGTGGTCAAACGCGGGTCAGCGCCTTCGAACTTCTCGAAGGTGAAGCGCGGCACCTTGCACACGACGTAGTCGATGCTCGGCTCGAACGCGGCGCTCGTGCCGGTGATGTCATTGCGCAACTCATCGAGGCGATAGCCGACCGCGAGCTTCGCGGCGATTTTCGCAATCGGGTATCCGGTTGCCTTGGATGCAAGTGCGCTCGAACGCGAGACGCGCGGATTCATCTCGATGACGACGATGCGGCCATCTTTTGGATTCACGCCGAACTGGATATTCGAGCCGCCCGTCTCTACGCCAATCTCAGTGATAACCGCGCGCGCGGCATTGCGCAGACGCTGATATTCTTTGTCGGTCAGCGTCATCGCCGGTGCGACCGTGATCGAGTCGCCGGTGTGCACCCCCATCGGATCGAAATTCTCGATCGTGCAAATGACGCTAAAGTTGTCGGCTTTGTCGCGAATGACTTCGAGCTCGAACTCTTTCCAGCCGAGCACGCTCTCTTCGATCAAGCATTCGTGTGTTGGACTGCACTTGAATGCCCACCGAATCGCCGAGTCGAACTCTTGCTTGTTGTACGCAATGCCGCCGCCCGAACCACCCATTGTGAACGACGGACGCAGAATGATCGGAAAGCCAATCTCGAGCGCAGCCGCATCCGCTTCCTCGATCGTGCGCGCGGTCTTAGCTCGCGGCACGTCGAGACCAATCTTCTGCATCGCTTGCTTGAAGAGCTCGCGGTCTTCCGCTTTGCGAATGGCTTGCACGCTCGCGCCGAGCAACTCGACGCCGTATCGTTCGAGCACACCGCTGTCAGCGAGGGCCAGCGCCACGTTAAGCGCCGTCTGCCCACCGAGCGTAGGTAAAAGCGCGTCCGGCTTCTCACGCTTGATGATCGCTTCGATAACCTCAGGAACGAGCGGCTCGACGTAGGTGCGATCAGCGAACTCGGGGTCCGTCATCACGGTCGCCGGATTCGAGTTGACGAGCACGACTTCGTACCCTTCCTGGCGCAGAGCCTTCGCTCCTTGCGTCCCGGAATAGTCGAATTCGCAGGCCTGTCCGATGACAATAGGACCCGACCCGATAAGGAGGATCTTCTTGATGTCATCCCGACGCGGCATCGGGATGTCGATGTACAAGCCTTCAGTCAGGACCACAAGGGGCGAGTGAAATGCGCGTGTTTTTCGTCGGTTACGGCGTCTCGGCGAACGCGTGTCGCACTGCGTTGAGCAGCTCAGCCCCACGCGGTCCCTTCGCCACCAATCGCGCTCCTCGGGCGTCCCCTTCCCGCATCGAAAGCTCCAAAAGAAGGCCATCTGTGCTCAGCTCACTCGCAAAGCGCTCGCCCCATTCGACGACGAGCGCGGCGTCGTCGTAGAGACGCTCGCGAATACCCAGACCTTCGACTTCGCGTGCGTCGCCCAGGCGGTAGAGATCGGCGTGAAGCACCGGCAGAGCGGTCGGCCATTCTTGTACGAGGGTGAAAGTCGGCGATGTGATGGGCTCATCGGCGTCGACGCCAAGCGCGAGCGCCAACGCCTGCGCGAGGAAGGTCTTGCCAGCGCCAAGCGGGCCTTCGAGGAAGATTACGTCGCCTCGCCGCAATACAGCCGCGAGAGCGCGTGCGACGCGCTGCGTGGCACCGGGGTTCGGAAGCTCAAGCTGGAGATCGACATGCACGCAGCGCACCGTAACACGACGCTGCTTCGTGGCGGCAGGGCAACGCCTGCTTTCAAACCCGCCGCGCAGCCACTATGCTCGCGCGCACCGACGATGCTTTACCGCCACAAAATCGACGTCCCGACGAAGGGACGCGGCACGTACGACATCAGCCAGTACGTGCACGATGCGGTCAAAGCATCGGGCGTCTTCGAGGGCGTCTGCCATATATTTGTGCATCACACGAGCGCATCGCTCATCGCATGCGAGAACGCAGACGACACTGTACGTGAAGATCTTGAACGCTTCTTCGCGCGACTCGTTCCCGATGGCGACAAGATCTTCAAGCACACTGATGAAGGCCCCGACGATATGCCTTCGCACGTGCGGTCGATTTTGACGCAAACGACGCTCACGGTTCCCGTGGCCAAGCACCGCTGCGATCTGGGCACATGGCAGGGTCTTTACCTTTGGGAGCACCGGCATCAAGGCTGCACGCGCAAGCTCACGATCACAGTGATGGGCGAATGATGTGGCTGCGTGGCGCAATGCTTTCGTCTGCGTGCGTTGTCGCCTGCGTTGCGAGTGCAAGCCCCGCACGTGCCGACGAACCGCGAACGCACTACGCGCTGACCGCAGACCTGAACACCTCGACGCATGTAGTGCATGGGACAGCGCGTATTCACTGGGTAAACGAATCCCGCGTGCCGGCGAGCAATCTCTACTTCCATCTTTACCTCAATGGCTTTCGCGACGACGAAACCGTCTTCATGCGTGAGTCGCGAGGTTCGCTGCGCGAGGTCGAAGCTTCGGGACACGGACACATCGATGTCACTAGTCTCGCGACAAGCGATGGAACGAACCTCCTTTCCGCCGCGCACACCGACCTGGTCAGTAACGACCAAAGCCAGATGCGCGTGGATCTTGCGACGCCCGTCGCGCCTGGCGCCACGATTGATCTCGTCATCGTGTTCGATTCCACACTACCGCCCGTATTTGCGCGCACGGGATATGCAGACGATTTCCATATGGTCGCCCAGTGGTTTCCGAAGCTCGCTGTTCGCGAAGTGGACGGAGCGTGGAGCACCTTTCCGTTTCACGGCATGGGCGAGTTCTACTCCGACTTCGCCGACTACGAGCTAACGTTGACCGTCCCCGATGGATGGGCGGTGGGCGCGAGCGGAAGGCAGATTTCCGAAGCGCGCGCCGCCGGGAAAACCACGCGTCGCTTCAGAGCGGCGCGCGTGCACGACGTCGCGTGGACCGCGTGGCCGCACTTTCGCGAAGAGCGATTCGACGTCGACGGTGTTGCGGTGCGAATGCTCTTTCCGCACGGCTACGAAGGCGCGATTGCTGCGCACTCAGAGGCGACACGAAGGGGCCTGCGACATTTTGGTCGCATGTTCGGCGCCTACCCTTACGAGACACTTACTGTCGTCGTCCCGCCTCGCAATGCACTCGGCGCCGCAGGCATGGAGTATCCGACGTTGATCGTGAGCCAAGGCATGTGGTTCAACATGCCTGGCATTCACTATCCGTATCCCGAGTACGTCACCGCGCACGAGCTCGCGCATGAATGGTTCTACGGCCTTGTCGCTTCAAACGAAGTGCAGTGGCCCTTTCTAGACGAGGGGCTTACCGAATGGGCTGGCGCGGACCTCATACGCACGATGTACGGCGAGTCAGCGAATGCGGTGACGTTCGGCAGCACCACACTGAGCATTTTTGAGCTTTCCCGCGCGGCCGCGCTGTGGCCGCACCCACCGAGTGTTCCGCCGGCGCGCCCTGCCTACGCGTTTTCCTCATCACGAGTATATGGCGCGTCGGTGTATGCGCTGACGGCGACGCTGCTCGAAACCATAAAGCGCGTGTGGGGCCGCGCTCGATTCGAGCAGGCCCTCGGCACCTATGCGCGCGCCCAAGCGTTTCGCCATCCGGCTCCCGACGATCTCTTCAAGGCGTTCGACGATGCCTATTTTGCAGGATTTTCCGACCGCTATTTGAAGCCCACCCTGTTCGACTCGTCGGTCGCTAGCACGCGCATAACCGGCATGTACTGCCGCGCACACGGCGACGGCTATCGAACGGAGGTTGAGGTCGTCCGCGATGGAAACGTCGCCCTGCCCTTGTGGATTGCGTTGTATGGCAAGCGCGGCGAGGTCGTGGCGCGCGTCCCGTGGACAAGCACGGAACGGCGCCTGCGGGCAACCTACGAAACGAACGTCGAAATCTACGCCGCCGAGATCGATCCGGACCACCACAACCTCCTCGACGAAAACACGCTCGACAACGCACGAAGCACAATCCCCGAAAGCGCGCGCCCCGTGGCGGCACGCCTGCTCTATCTTTTCCAGTCGATGTTTCGTTGGGTGGTCGCATGAGCAAGCCCAGCATCTACAACGCGCGCCTGCTCACTCTGCTCGTGTACACGGCGCAGACCGGACTCGCCGTTCTGCTCGCGTATCCGCTCACTCGTCGCCTCGCGTCAAGCGTTGGGGATCTCCCCCAAGGAGTAAACGCGTTGTACACGCCGGGTGGAGCGCATCTTTTCGACGTCATGCACGAGAATGGGCTTGCATTCGGCGTCGTGTCGCTCGCTCTAGCAACGCTTGCTGGGTTCGCGTTCGTCGTCTCGCCCCTGATGCAAATGGCGTGGTTGAACGCGCTTTCGCGCAAGCGCGCAGTTGCCGACTCGGTGGCGCTATCGATACGTCAGCTCGGGGCGGCCGTTCGCGTTAGCATTCTGCTCTCGCCGCTCTTGCTTCTGGGCGTCCTTGTTTGCTCCATCAGCGGCGTGGTGGCCGGCAAGCTGCTCAGCAGCACCAACGAACGCACCCACGACATCGCGCTTTTTTGCGCGCTCTTGCCAGGCGTTCTTCTGATGCTTCACTGGTCAGCGGTCCACGACCTCGCGCGCGCCGCGCTGGCGGCTGGGCACACCCGAGCCCGCCAAGCGGTGGCGCGCGCATTGCGCCGTAGTCTCGGTGCTTTTCCCATCTACCTTCTCGTGCTCGCCGCCATCCTTGCGCTCACCTATTTTGGTTTTTTGTTTGGCGCTCGGCTTGATCAACCGCACAGCGGTCTCTTCGTGCTCATCGTGCAGCAACTGCTTGCCTTCCTCTGCGTGGCCACGCGCGGACTGTGGCTTGCATCGGCGCTTCGCCGCGCGTGACGGTGGTCCTGGCGCCGCGCTAGGAGCGCACGGCCTGCAGGTGATGCTCGGTACGTACGCGGGACGCGACGACGATACCAACGACGGCGATCATGCACGCAGCAATCAACTCACCGAGCTTCGCGTGGGCTGAGCTCAGCACTCGAGCTGCATTGAGCTCCTCGATTGCGACAAGAAGCCCAATCCCCACGAGGTATCCGATTTGGTAAAAGGTTCCTTCGACGAGCAGGCTGAGGCGCCCCTGCACCGACGGCCGCGCAACGACTAATAGCGCACCGATTGCTGGCGTCTCGACCGCGAAGACTGCATGCAAGAGGCACGAACACAAGAGCGCAACGCCCCACACAGGTGCAACCCAAAGCAGCACCATGATAATTAGAAGCATTGCAGGTGTTGCGACGAAAACTCGCGCAATGCCCGCGCGCTTCAAGATCCATCCGGTGAAGAGCGCCTGTACCGCGGCGTGGCTCAGCGGTTCAGCAAAGCGCAAGATGCCGTACTGCTCCGTCAGCTCCCCGTGGGCGGGACTCTCCAAAAGCACCCGAATAACCGCGTACGCCATCACCGTGTAGACGACGCCATTGACAACGCCGAGCGCCGCGAGCGAGCGCAGCGTCTGACTTTGACGAATCATGCGCAACACGTAGCCCCACGAGGCTTCGGCGGTCGGCGCGGTGCTGCGACGAGGTGGCCGTAGGCTCGAAAGCATCCGTCCCGGCGGCGGCAAGATGCTGACTCCCTTCAGCGTTTGAATCATGGAGCTCCGCGGCAACGCCCCGACAAGCGCAGCGCAGCCAAAGAACAACAGGAGGAGCAAGCCCGTTACTGGGACCAGCGAAGACGTGAAGCGAGCGATCAGCGAAGTTCCTGCGGTGCCGACAAGTGTGCCAACGAACGTCAGCGAACCCAGTCGCGCGAAATGATCGATCGCTCCATCGACCGTAAAGCAATCGCGTGCGAGGGCCCAACCTGCCATGAGTAGGACGCTGCTCGTCAGAGTGTTTGCGACGGACAACGCACCCAGGACGACCGAATTGATGGTGGGGCGAGTGCAAAATACGCAGCCATGCCGCCATACATCAGCGCCACAAGCACGCAGAGCGTCGCTACGAGGCGGCGCCTATCAAAGCGGTCGATGATGGGCGAGAGACCAAGCGAGATTGCGATGACCGCCAGTGAATCAAGAGTCCAAACGATCAGAATAGGCCGCAAGCCAGCGTTCTCGACCATGCCGCCAATTGCAATAACTTCAACGGCTCCCTGTGCAAGCGACGAGCAAAAGAGCAGAAATCCGAGCGTAGCGAATTCTCGGATCTTGCGATCAGCAGAACTTCGTTGGAGCATCGACGACACTGTGATTCATCCTAACTCAGAACTTCGATTTATTAGTCCAGAGATCGGATATGGCGTCTTCGCGACCGAGCGCATCCCGCGCGGAACGATCACGTGGACTCGCTGTGCGTTCGACCGCGCTTTTACTGACGAAGACCTGGCGAAGCTCGATCCCTTTTACGCGCCCATCGTGAACAAGTACGCGTACAAAGATCGGAGTGGCCGCCACGTACTGTGCTGGGACCTGGGACGTTTCATGAACCACTCCTGCGAACCCACCTGCTTGAGCCCAGGTTTTGACTTCGACGTGGCCGTGCGTGACATCGAAAAGGGTCAGGAGCTGACCTGCGACTACGGCATGCTCAATCTCGACGAGTCGTTCGAGTGCGGCTGCGGCCGAGCGGCCTGTAGGCACACCGTCGCTCCGCACGACTGGGAAAAACTCGCAGACACTTGGGACGGTCTATTGCGCGACGCGGTTCATCAGATCCAAAAGAATGAACAGGCGCTTTGGCCCATCGTGCAGAACAAAGACGAAGTCACCGCTGCCGCCGAAGGACGCGTTGAGGTTCCGAGCTGTCGCGTGCATTTCCTCAAGCGCTAGCGCCGGCACAGTAGCTAAATCTCGTCGAAAACGTAGACCGCGCCAGCGTTGGGCGCAGTATCGTCTGTTTCGACTCCCCCGACCCCGGTTGCGGTGCTCTGCTCACCGCTCGCGCCGACCGCGAGAGTGTGGCCGTCTGCGGAGAGCGACACCGCATCCTCGCCGCCGAATATGTCGTCGACGCCGGGGTTCGACGCCTTGAAGTAGCCAGTCTGCCACCACAACGAGCCGCTCCGCGCGAAGAGATAAACAGCGCCCGATCCGTGACGCGTGGTGTCAGCAGGATTGCTGCCAACTCCACCCGCTCCACTGTCGTCGCCGAAGGCACCCACCGCGAGGCGCGTGCCGTCGTCGGAGATATCGATGGCCTCACCGAACTGCTGATAGGCCTGACTCTTCCACGATTTGATGTATGCGTCTTGCGACCAGATCACGCCGCTGCGCGAGAAGATATACACGGCGCCGGCGGACTGCGTGGAGTTATTGAGCTGGTCGCCCCCTACTCCAGTCGCGTTGCTGGATTCGTTGCGTGCGCCGACCGCAAGCATATTGCCATCGGCTGTGATTGCCACGGAATAACCAAAGGCGTCGTTGCCGGTGTTGGATGCTTTCACATAGGCCTGCTGTGCCCAGCTTGGACCCGACCGAACGAAGACGTACACGGCGCCCGCAGGAATGACGGAATCGTCGGCTTGGTTGCCATCAATGCCCGTTGCAGAGCTTCGCTCGTTCCAAGTTCCAACAGCGAGCGTTTGCCCGTCCGACGAGATCGCCAGCGAGTCGCCGAAGCTATCGTACATGCCGGTGTTGGACGCCTTGATATACGCACTCTGCGTCCACACGGTGCCCGCGCGATTGAAGACATAGACGGCACCCGAATCTTGAATCGAATTGTTCGCCTGGTTGCCATCGACGCCGGTCGCATTGCTATCTTCGCTGCGCGCACTCACGACGAGCGTGCTGCCGTCGGGCGTAAGAGCAAGGGCGTAGCCAAACTGGTCAAGAGACGCTGTGTTGGACGCTTTGATGTATGCCTGCTGAGTCCATGCAGTGCCCGCGCGCACGAACACATAGACCGCGCCTGAGAGACTTGCGCTGTTGTTGCTCTGCAACCCACCGACACCGGTCGCATTGCTCGATTCGCTTGGCGCCGATAGAACGACGGTATTGCCGTCGTTCGAAATCGCCGACACGTAGCCAAGCTGATCGCCGCCATCGGTATTGGATGCTTTGAGATAGGCCTGCGGCGCCCACACCGAGCCGGAACGTACATAAACAAATGCCGCACCGGCGTTGGGCGCGGAGTTGTCTGCCTGGTTTCCGCCGATGCCCGTCGCGTTGCTGGCCTCGCGTGCAGCTCCCACGACCATCGTATTCCCATCACCCGCGAGAGCTACGGACTCGCCAAAGAAATCGCCGCCCTGAGTGTTCGTCGCTTTGACGTAGGCCTCCTGAACGAACGGCACTTCGTTGTCCAAGTTCGTAATCGATGCGTCATCGACCGCAAGGCCGCTATAGACCGCATCGGAGCTCGTCACTGCGCTCGTCACGACATGATAGAGGACGTCACCATCCACTGCGACGTCGTCCCGTCCCGTCACCGTGACACTCTGCGCGACGCTCCACGTGTCCGGCGAGAACGCTAAAATCGCAGGCAAGACGCTGCCTTCACTCGCATCGTCTACGGACAAAGAAACAAAGACGTCGTCGGTGGGCCGTGTCTCGAGGGCGAGGAAGAACATCGTCGTGCCTCCCCCTTCGCTCGTAACTAGTCCGCTCGAGGGCGAGACGGTGACCGCGGCTACGTCGTCATCCGTATTTGTCACCGTGACGTCGGACGCGTTGATTCCCGCATAGCCGGTGTCCAGGCTTATCGCTGCTGCAGTGACGATGCGGTATGCCACGTTGCCATCGTCCGTGACGTCATCAACACCCGTGACGGTCACTGTCCGTGGGACGCTCCAATCGCCGGTGGTGAACGTGATGGAGGCTGGTGCCACGCTCCCTTCCGCCGGCGTGTCGGACGACAAGGCAATGGCTACGTCAGCCGTTGGCGCCGAGTTGAGCACCACTGTGAACGTCGCGGTTCCTCCCGCTTCTGTCGTCGTGAGTCCCGCGATGGGATTGACCGTCACGCCCGCGAGCTCGTTGTCCGTGTTCTCGACGCTCACAACGCCTCGCTGGCCCGCATAGTCAGAATCATCGCTGATCGCCGCGCCAAGGTTGATGGTGTAGCTCTGCGTACCGTCCATGATTGCGTCATCGACGCCAACGATTGTCACTGTCTGCGGAAGATTCCAATTGCCTACTGTGAAGACAAGAGAGGCGACGGTCGTTGCACCCTCTCCCGGATCATCGCTAGCAAGCGGCACGGTAACGTCGGCGATCGGACGCGAATCGAGTGCCACTTCGAACGTCGCGGTGCCGCCGGCCTCACTTGTCACCAAGCCCGCCGTCGGCGATATGTCGAGGCCCACACTGTCGTCATCGCTGTTGATTCCGGGCAGATCATCCACGTTCAGGTCGTCGAACCGCGCGTCGCTGCTGACGGTGTTGCTCGTCACGATCGTGTAGCCCTGATCGCCATCGGCGTCGAAGTCATCAACGCCTGTTACCGTCACAGGCTGCGGAATCGCCCAGTTCACCGGCGTAAAAACAATCGTTTGGGGCGCGACCGTCGCTTCGCTCGAATCGCTAACCGTGATCTCAAGCGTCACGTCGGCGCTCGGCCGTGAGCTTATGGCGAGATCAAAAACAGAGCTGCCTCCCGCTTCCGTCGTAGCGATGCGCGAGACTGAGTTGAGGAATACGGTCGGTACCGATGGGTCGACGCACTCGCCAACCGCATCGCAAACTCGGCCCGCCGCGCATACGAAATCCATCGGGCGATATTGCAGGACGGTGCAAACCGGCGCCTCGAGGTTGTCGCAATTCCAATAGCCAAACTCACACGGGCGGTCGGCCATCGTACAAATCGTGCCGCACGGAAATGAGCCTGCGCCGCTCGGAGTCAAGGGCTCGCAGCCGGCGCCGACATCTGGGTTGCACCAGAAGTTCTCTGCGCATGGGCGCTCGCCCTCGGTCGGTACACACACACCATCGTCACAACCACGGGCTGCGCATTCCGCAGTCGGACCGCAGTCGGTCGGCTCGCGACAAAAATCGACGTCGGGACAAAACTCAGGAGCATTGACCGAACAGCGAGGATCGACGCAGCGGCCCGCAAGACAGGTGGACAGCTCAGCCGAGCCTCCTGGCACGGGACAAACTACGCCCACGCAATCGCGCGTGATGTGGACGGGGAGCACCGTGTCGCCGGCAAGCGAGAGGGCGATGACGCGCTCCACGAGCAAAGTTCCGTTGGGGCGCATGAGGCGCACTCGCACCCGGTATGCGCCTTCCGGCAACGTGAAAGTCGCAACGCCACGACCGCGTGAGAAGTCATTCCCAAAACGCGTGCTCGCTTCAGCCGCGTCGTAGATGCTCGACGAAGATGTCGAGCCAGTGCCGACAAGCACCGAAGTCTCGACCGTTCGAAACTCGGGCCCCGCCACCAACGCGGTGAAGAGATGGACCTCGAGCATTGGCGTCTTCGCTGCGCACCCCGCGAAGCCTGCCGTGAGGAGCGCGAGCAAAAGCCCGAGCCATCGCAACCTTCGCGCGGACGCCGGGCTTCTACTACTCAACATGTCGCAGCTCAGATCGAAATCTGAATTCCGAGTGCTTCGCGCAAACGGAAGTATTGCTCGGAGACGCTGAAGAGCACGAGCTCCTTCACCTTCTCCTTGGGCTGCAAATCGCCAACGCCAGTGGGCGGTTCCGACTGGATCATGCGAGCGGCAATCTCAAGATCGTTGCACATCAAGAAGCCAGCGCGACAACCCGTGATCTCAACAGCCTGAACCCACTTCTTGATGTCCGTACGAGCGCCCGCTTCAACGAAGCGCTTGCATACAGCCTTCAAGGCTTCGACGTGGATCGGCAGCATCCGGCTCGAGATTTGCTTTGCTGATGCGTCAATATTTGCATCCGCTGGGCCCATGCCCACGATGCGCATACCGGCGAGCAATGCCGCCTTGAGCTCATCGGTCGTGGGCAAGATCCAACGCAGATAATGCTCGCCGCGGTAGTAGCTCAAGTGCTTGGCGATCACGAAGGTCAGATCCTGCGGGCTCAAACCACTCAGCAACACAGAACCTGCCACCGATGCGGGCGGATCAGCCAAACCGTAGACAAGGCCCACCTGCGCGTCAGGGCGCAAGAAGAGGCGAGGCATCGGCAAGCCGAGCACCTGGCCCACGAAGCCGAACGTCTTCGCAAAAGCAGTCGTGGAGGTTGCCGGGTCATGCTGCTGCTTCTTGTTCAGGCCGAGCTGCTTGTCGGACAACTGCTTCATCGCCATGAGCGCTGGCGTCATGGTCTCGAAGATCTTGCCGACATAGAGGTCCTCGTCCGGATGGAAGAGGTCGCGGATCCATCGCTCGTTGTCGAGGCGCGCTTGCGGGCGAATCATCCCGCGCACGCGATACTGCTCGTAGAAGCCCTGCTGCTCAGCGTCGGCCTTCTTCAAGAAAGTCAACGTGCTGGTAAGATACCATGCCTTATCGTACTGGCGCGCATCGAAGTAGAGCTTGTAAAGCGAGCGATAGGAATCGACGCGATACGGATCCTGCTTGAGCAGATACTGATGCTCAGCAATCGCGTCCTCGATACGTGAGGGCACGAGCGCGTAAAGCTCAGCGAGAATCTGATGCTCTTCGAGCATGTCGGGCTTCAAGTTGCTGGCCATCTTGAAGGCCTCAGCTGCGCTCTCGTACTTCTGCATACGGTCGCGGTAGATGACGCCGAGGTTGTGCCAGAGGTTCCACTCAAGCTCGTTATTGCCCTTGTTTACAATGCGACGAAGCATCTTGCGGAACTCACGCTCTAGGTTGCGCCAGTCCTTTTGCATCGTGAGCAGCTTGTTGATGGCTTCGAAGGCCTTCAACTGCGTGTGATCGTGATCGAGGGCTTCATCGAACTTCTCGATGGCGCCCGCCGCGTCGTTGAACTGATCGCGCTTGATGACGGCGATGGTGTAGGCGAACTTCGACTTCGCAATCGCGCGCTCGTCAATGTCCGAGACCTTCTGAATGGTCTCGATCATCATCTCGTAGTTTTTGGTCTTCTCGTAGAGAGCCAAAAGCTTGTGAAGAAGTGCGTGGCTCTTCGGCTGAACTTCCGACGCGTGCACGTAGCTCGCAATGGCCTTTTCTGACTCGTCGAGCTTGTCAGCCCAGATGTCGCCGATTTCAACGAGGAGCGGATACTGATCGTCCGCGCTGAGTGAATCGACAATCTGCTTCTTGAAGTGGATGACTTGTTCCCACTCCTCGGACTCCGCGTAAAGCGTAACAACGGCTTCGAGCGTTGGACGATGGTGCGCATCTTCCTCGAGAGCCTTGTCGAACATGTTGATGGCCTTGCGGCGTTCGCCCTGCTCGCGCTTGATCACACCCAAGCGATAGAACGTGTCGGTGACTTCGTCTTTCGCGAGCGCTTCGCGATGCTGAACGAGAATCATCTGGTAGAACTTGAAAGCCTTCTCCCAGTCCTTGAGGCGGTAGTGCGAGGCGGCCAGGCCCTGCAGAGTCGGCAAGTGCTGCGGGTCGAGCGTGTTGGCATGCGCGTAAGCCTTGAGCGCCTGATCGTCGTTGCCGACGTGCATCGAGGCTTCGCCGAGCGTTGCCCACAAGCGATGCTGCTCTTCCGTCGGACGACGGTTTGCGCGCTTCACGAGGAGCTCGAGCAAGGGCATCGCGTCCGACCAGCGGTTTTCCTTCGTGTACTCGTCAACGAGCGGCATCGCCGCGTCTTCGTTATCCGCGTCCGCCTTGATCGCTGATTCGTACGCCGCGATGGCACGTTCGTGCTCATCAAGGCGCGTGTCGTAAATCTGACCAAGGTCGGTGTAAAGGCGCGAGAGCTGGCGCGCGTTCTGCTGATGATGCGTCTCTTGTTCGAGCACGCGCGACGCTGAAAGCCAGTCGCTGTTGTCGATGTGGATCTTGCGCATCGCCTCGAGAGAGGGCAGATGTCCTGGTTCCACATCGAGAGCGCTTTGGAACTGATCGACGGCCGCACTTCGGTCGCCAAGCTGCGTGTCGAGAAGGTTACCCATGCGGTAACGAAGCTCGACGATGGCAGCGGGCTCATTCAGCATCTTGATGAGCTGTTCCATCGCGTCGATGGCCGACGAATGGTCGCCGCGCTTCTCGTAGAGACGCGACACCGCGTCGAGCGCGCCAACGTTCTTCTCTTCGATAGCGAGCAAGTTCTGGTACGCGGAAATCGCGTTGTCGACGTCCTGTTTTTCCTGCGCGTAGGTCTCGCCCATCGCTTGGAAGAGGTCGACCTTCTGCTTGCGATCAGGCGTCGCACTGACGTGACGGTCCAGCGTGCCGATGAGGTCGTCCCAGCGCTGAAGTTGGCGATAGATGCGCGAAAGCGACCGCAACGCGGCTTCATGCATCGGATCGATGTCGACAATCTGCTCGAGGCGCTCTGCGGCTTTGTCGAGCTTGACGAACTCTTCCTCCCACATCGTGGCGAGGCGCGAGAGCACCGAAATCTTTTCCTTCTCGGTCGCGACAACTTCGAGCTGTGCTTCTAGGACCGTCGACAAATCCTGCCAGCGCTCCTTAGCCATGTACTGGCGCTCAAGACCGCGCAATGCCGGAAGGTTGAGTGCGTCGGCTTCAAGTACCTCGCGGTACGTTGAAATTGCCTTATCCGAATCGTCGAGCTGATGCTCAAAGAGCTCAGCGATCTTAATGCGGTCGGGGATCTGCTGCAGCGGCTCGGCGTGCGCTGAAACTTTGCGGCGCAAAACTTCGAGCAACGATTGCCATTCGCCGCGATCGCGGAAGATGCGCTCCAGTGCTTCGAGTGCGCCCAGATGGGCCGAGTCGAACTCGAGCGCTTCTTGGTAGTAGCGCATCGCCTGTTCGGGCACGCCGAGATTGGTCTCAGCGAGCTCGCCCATTTGAACGTAGAGCGCCATCTTCTCGCCAGCGTCGTCGGTCATCTCAACGAGACGTCCCAAGACCTGCGCGAGAGTCGGCCACTGCTGCGTTGCGCGATAGAGCTCGGCCATTTGGCGCATGGCCGCAAGATTGGTCGGATCGAGCGTAAGAATCTGCTGGAAGTACGGAATCGCGTACTCGGGATGCTTGAGCTTGGTGCCATACCACTTGGCGCAGCTCAGGCAGATTGCAATCTTCAGCTGCGGGTCGGCTACCTGCTGCAGCGCCTCGTTGGCCGCTGCAAGCAGTTCATTCCAACGCTGCGTGAGCTCAGCCAGACGCTCAAGCTCTGCACTTGTCTTCTGATCCGTGTAGTCCTCGGACCACGCGATGGTCAGCGAGTCGAACGCTTGGTTGCGGTCGTCGAGCTCGTTCTCGTAAACCAACGCGACCTTGCGCAAAAGTGCGACGCGATCGGCCGTGCCGTCGGTCGCTTCGTAGCGATCGAGGTAGAGCTGGATGAGATCATCCCAACGGCTCGCCTCGCGATGTAGCTCTTCGAGCTTCGTGAAGGCTTCATCGTGAAGAGGACGAAGCGCGAGGATGCGCTGGTAGGCACTGCTGCCCTTATCCTTATCGCTCGCTTCGCTCTCCCACATCGCCGCCACCGAAAGAAGCTCAGCGATCTTCTGATCGGGATCATCGAAGGCGTTTGCGCGACGCTCTTTGACGCCAATGGCGTCTTCCCACTGAGCTTCTTTGCGGTGGATGCGCTCGAGTGAATCAAGGCTTTCGTGATTTGCGGGGCGCAGATCGAGAGCCTTACGAAGGGCTTCGACTGCATCCATCGGCTGCGAGAGCGTGTTCTCGTACAGAGACGCAAGCTCTATGTAGACGGCTTCGAGCGTCGCGTCCTCGAGTGTTGCCGCGCCCACATCAATCACACGATTCAGTGTGTCGACGAGGTCGTTGTGCTGCTGGCCAGCGCGATAGATTGCGGCCATCGCGAAGAGCGCATCCGTATTGCCTGCGTCGAGATCGAGAACGCGTTCCCAGTTTTCGAGAGCGTTGCGATCGCGCTGCAGCTTCTCGTACCAAATGCGGCCGAGGTCGCTATAGATTGCGACGCGCATTGCATCGTCACTCGCAACGTTGACTTCGCGCTCTAGAATCTCGACGAGGTCGCGCCAGTTCTCTTGCGACGCGAAGATGTCACCGATTGCATTGAGCGCTTCGGCGTCTTCTCCGCGAAGGTCGAGGACCTTCTTCCACAACTCGACCGACTTCGCCTTGTCGTTGAGGTGATCCGACGCCAGGCGCGCCATCTTCGCGTAGATATCCGATTGCGCCGAGTCGCCGACGACAACGTCGAGCTCGCGCGTGTACGTCTCAGACAGATTCGCCCAATCCTCGGCGCGCGTGTAGATCGCGGCCAAGGCCGTGATCGATTCCGCGTGCTGCGTGTCGTGATCGTCGAGTACGTGACGGAACGTCTTGATGGCTTCCGCCGGACGATTCAGATCGATCTCATAGGTGCGACCGAGGCGGTAGTTGAGGTCGACGAGGTCCGACTTACTCGTACCTTCGGCGCCCGCTTCTGTTGCAGCGATGCGCTTGCGCAACGTCTCAGCCAGCGCTTCGTACGCGTTCGCACCAGTGTAAATGCGATCGAGCGCTTCGAGTGCCTCGGCATCGGTATCATCGACGCCAAGAACATAGCGATACGTCGCTTCCGCTTTCTCGTTGTCCTGCAGTTCCTTCTCGTAGAGGACGGCGAGCCGCTTACCCACAAAGACCTTGGTCGCCGGACGACGGTTGGGCTGAGCGAGGATATCGGCGTAGGTATTCGCGAGGGCGTTGTATCCGTCGAGCACGGGCGCCAAACGATCGACTTCGGCATTGGCTTGCTCGTCATGGGGCGCCTCGAGAAGAACGCGCTGTTCCCAATCGAAAGCCGTCTGATGATCCTGCGCGCGCTCCTCGGCGATTTCGGCGATGCGATGCATCATCGCAACGCGCTCATTCTGGTCTTCGAGGTTCGAGAGCTGAACGTAGTGCACGCTAATCAAGCGGTCCCACGCCTCTTGCACGCGATAAAGCGGCTCGAGGATCTCGGCGATTTGCAATGGCTGCACGCCCTGGGCGAAGAGACCTTCGAGCGCTGTAACAGCCGGCTCGTACTCAGGCGCTGCAGCGAGAATCTCCTTGTACTCCGCGATTGCGTGGTCCGCGTCGCCAAGTCGAGTTTGATAAACCTCACCCAAACGAAACTGGAAGCGCAAGACGTCGTCCGGACTCGCCGCCAACTGCGATTCACGACGCAAGATGCCAGTAAGGTCCTGCCAACGCTCGGTCCCTTCGTACAAGCGGTCGAGAGCTTCGATTGCCTGAAGGTGCGAGTCGTCGGCCTCGACGACAATGCTGTAACGCGCGATGGCTGATTCGACATCGCCGACTTGCACTTCGTAAATCTGCGCCAGGCGCAATGCCAACTCGACCAGTGGCTGAGCATCGCCCTCGCGAAGCTTCTGAACTTCCGAGTCGTACAAACGCGTGAGCTCGCCCCATGCGTTCAACTGCGCTGCAAGGCGCTCGAGTGCCGACAAGGTTTGCGGATTCGCACTATCGAACGGCAATGCGCGCGCAAACGCTTTGAACGCATCCTGCGGACGATCAAGCGCAGTCTCGTTCAGCTCGGCGACTTGATGAAGAAGCTCGACCTTGCGCAGAGCGTCGGACTCGTGCGTGATCTGAACTTCGTGAACTGCGATGAGCTTCTGCCAGTCGGCGGAGGCGCGGTAAATGGGTTCAAGAACGCCCGCGGCCGCGACCGGTTCGAGGTTCGAGCTAACCATCTGCTCGAGCGCGTGAAGCGTCGGCTCGTGATCAGGCTGAGCATCGAGGATCTCGCGATAGCCTTCCACAGCGCGTTGCGCGTCGTCGAGATGGTGGTGCCACAAGTCGGCGATGCGATAGCGATACGAGATGACTTCACTCGGATCGGCCGCAAGCTCCGACTCGTGTTCGAGCACCGAGAGGAGCTCCTGCCAATTACCACCGGCTTGATAGAGCGCGTCGAGACGACCGATGGCCGTGAGGTCGTCGGGATCAATCTCAAGAATGCGCTGATAGGTGTCGATGGCCTTGGCGCGGTCACCAAGCTCGCGTTCGTACACCGCGCCCACTTCAACAAGCAGGCTCTTCTTCTCGTCCGAATCGGTGACGATGTCAGCCTTGCGCGTGTAGACCGAAAGCAGCTCTTCCCACTTCGCCAAGCGAAGGTAGAGCTCAATCAGCTTGTCGAGCGCGCGAAGGTCTTCGCCGTCAACTTCAAGCACCTGTTTGTACACTTCGATCGCCTCGACGGGACGCTCGAGCAAGTCTTCGTAAATGGCCGCGCCTCGGAAGAAGTAGTCCTTCTGCGCATCGGTTGCATCGAGCATCTTCGCCTTGCGAAGATAGATCTTCGCCAAGTCTTCATAGCGCTCCGACATGTGGAACAAGCGTTCCAATGCGGTCGCCGCATCGAGATGCGTGTCGTCGAGCTCAAGAACGTACTCGTAGTGCCGAATGGCAGCGGCGTTGTCCTGAAGCTTCTCTTCGCGGATCTCGGCTGCCTTGACCAACAACATCGCAGCGAGCGACGGGTCGTCGAGCTTCTTAATCTGCGCTTCGTAAACTTCGGCCAAGGGCTGGAAGTTGTTGCTCTGACGCGAAATGCGCTCAAGTTGCTCTTGCGTCACACCCGATGCAGCGTCTTCGCTGAGCGCTCGTGCATGCGTTGCAAACGCACTGGGTGTGTCGTCGAGCGCAACTTCGTAAAGCTCAGCGATGCGATGCAAAAGCTCGACGCGCTGCTCGGCCGACGGAGCGTGCAAGAGCTGCATCTCGTGGACGCCGATGAGCTTCTGGAATTCATTCTGCTCGCGATAGAGCGGCTCAAGGATCTCGGTGATCTGGATTTGGAACTCGGGCTGCGCAACGAGACGCTCAAGCGCTGCGAGCGCCGTCGCATTGCTCGGATCGCGCTCGAGAACCTGCTGGTAGATCTGAATGGCGCCATCCACGGCGGCCATGCGCTGCTCGCGCAGGTCAGCAAGGCGCAACATGAGCTGTGTTTGCTCTTCCGGGAGCTGCGCGAGGGAGAGACGACGACTCACGTTGTCGGCGAGGTCCGTCCACATCTCCTGGCGCTCGAACAAACGGTCGAGAGCCAAGAGAGCGCGTGTGCTTGTGGGATCAAGCTCGAGAATCTCGCGGTGCAGCGAGATCGCCGCAGCCTGGTCGTTGAGCTGCGTTTCATGAAGCTCCGCCATCTGTTCCAAGATGGCTTCTTGCTGCGCAACGTCCGCCGCAAGCTCGGCACGGCGACGCAAGATCCCGAGCAGCTCACTCCAGCGTGCGGTGCGACGGTAGAGATCCTCGAGCGCCGCGAGCACTTCGACATCCCCCGGGTCCGCGTCGAGCACCTGCATATACGAGAGGACGGCGCCGTCGATGTCCCGAAGCTGTGCTTCGTACATCTGCGCTGCTTGAATGTAGAGGCGACGCGAAAGCTCTGCGTCACGCGACTTGCCGGCCAAATCGACGATGACCGGAACGAGATCCGGAAAACGCTCGACGTCGTATGCAAGCTGAGTGAGGCGCGCCAGCGTTTGCTCGCTCGACGGGACCTCGCGCAGCGCACGCGCGTATGCGTCAAACGCACGGGAGCCATCGCCGATGCGCGTCTGCGTGACTTCGCCGATCTTCGTCAGAAGCTCCGCGCGCTGATCTGCATCTTCGATGCTCTTCAAATAGACTTCGAGAGCTCGAACGAGCTTCGCCCAATCGCCACGCATCTCGTAGATCGGCTCGAGCACTTGCGCTGCCGCCGGGCCGTACGTCGCATTGCCAAGCATCGATTCCAATGCGTCACGCGCACCGTCGTGCTCGGGCATGAGCGAAAGGATTTCGCGATAAAGCTCGAGCGCGCGGGCCGGCTCCTCGAGATGGTTCTCGAGCGCGCGAGCAAGGCGGAACTTGAGCGACGCGAGCTCTTCTTCGCTCGCAGGCCCCAAATCGATACGACGCTCGAGGGTGACCGCAAGATCGGCCCAGCGCCCTTCACTCTCATAGAGGCGATCGAGCGATGCGTACGCATCCATCTCGCCGTCGCCGTACTCGCTGAGAATGCCGCGATACGCTTCGATAGCGTCGGTTGGATTCGCAAGCTCGTTCTCGAGCAATGCCGCCGTGTGATAGGCGAGAGCGCGGCGCGCGGTCTGGTCCTGCTCAAGCTCAATGCGTCGCTGATAAACTTCCAGCAAATCGCCAAAGCGCGAGGTCTGGCGGTAGAGCGTCTCAAGACGCGTCGCCGCATCCACGAGGTCCGGGCGTGCATCGTAAACGGCGCGATACTGGGTGATCGCTTCGTCAACCTTGCCAAGCTCGGTAAGCACGCGACCAAAGTTCACGCGCAGCGCGAGGGCTGCGTCTTCGGTCGGCGCCTGGTGAATCGCTTCTGCGTAGGCAACGCCCAAACGATCCCAGCCGTTCACGGCCGTCGCAACGCGCTCAATGTCTTCACGCACGACGTCAATCTGCGGGTCGACAAGGAACGCTTCGATGTAGCGCTCGAACGCCGTTGCCGGATCCTTCAAGCGCTCTTCATAAAGAACGCCCGTTTCGCGCAAGAGCATCACGCGCTCGGTGGGCTCTTCGAGATGCAAAAGGCGAACTTCGTAAACCGCTGCCAGCTTCTTAGCGTCGCGGGCCTGCTCATAGATGGGCGAGAGCGCGATAGCCGCCTCGAGATTCGTCGCATCGAGCTCGAGAACCTTCTCGTACGCCTTGGCAGCGCGATCGAGCTTCTCTTTCTTTGTTGCCCAAAGGCGCGCCACGCGGAAGAACAAGTCGATCTTGTCTTCGGTCGTTGCGTCTTTGTTTTCGGTTTCGCGCTCGAGTGTGCGGATGAGCTCATCCCATTTATCGCCCGCGCTGTAGAATTGCTCGAGGTCGTCCCACGCCTTGAGCGTGATGTAGCGCTTCTTCAGCTGTTCCTGTGCACGACGATCATTCGGATCGAGCTCAAGCACACGCTGGAAGGTACGAACCGCGCCTTCGTCATCGCCAAGCTTGTCGGCGTAAATCATGCCGAGCTTTTGAAGCAGAGGCCCGAGCGTCGCCGCATCGCGAGTCTTATCGACCTGCTTCTCGAGCACGTTGGCGAGTGGCGCCCATTCGCGCGCGCGCTCGTAGAGACCAGACAACTGCGTGAGCGCGTCTGGATTTTCCGGATCTTGCGTGAGCACCAACTGCCAAAGATCGATGCAGACCTCGGGCTTGCGCAAACGCTCGGTCGCGAGCTGCGCCATTTCAATGTAGCGGAACGCGCGGTCATTCTCGTCGAGCATCTCGGCCTCGACGCGCATGACGCGAACGAGATTTTCCCAATCGCGACGCTTTTCGTACATCTCTTTGAGACGCGCGATGGCTTCTGCGTTCGTCGGGTCGTACTTGCGAACGCTCTCGTACGCCTTGATGGCTTCCGCTTGGTTCGATGACTTCTCGAGGAAGAGCGCGCCAGCTTGCGAGTAGAGGGAGACCTTCTCGCCGATGTCGTCGTGAATCTCGGCCTTGGCGAGGATGGTCTTGATGACATCCGACCAACGCTTCTGCGATTCGAACTTCGCGAGTTGTTCGTCGAGCGATGCAAGCCTCGTGGCGCGTTCCGCATCCGTGAGATTGCTTGCGGAGCCCTGCGGCTCACCCGATCCCGACACGTCTTGATCCGACACTCATGCCTCCTGGAACAACGGCGAAAATGATAGTGAAGCGCGAGTGCGCTTTAGTTCGTCTCAGCGAGCTCGCTGAGCTTGTTGCGCGCGGCGCGCACGTAATCTTGATGCTCTTGGGTGCCCGCCGAATCGACGAATTTCTTGAGCAAGCGCGTGGCTTCGTCGCGATTGCCCTGCTGAGCGAAGGCCCAACCGAGCGAGAACAATGCGCCACCCATGCCCGGGTCAATCGCAAGTGCGGCACGGAATTCCCGAATCGCATCTTCCGGCTTGTTCTGTTGCTGATACACGGAGCCGAGGAGCTCGTGCACCGTCGCAGCTTCGTCCGTGCCTTCGAGCGCAACCTGCGTAGCCGCTTGAAGAGTCTGCACCGCTTGCTCGAGATAGCCGAGGTCGGCGTAGAGGCGTCCGAGCGCGCTGTAGGCTTCGAGGAAGCGCGGGCCCTTCTGCACGGCTTCTGTATAACGACGAAGCGCTGCTTGAAGGTTTTCGTTGCCGTCTTCGTTCTGAGCGAGCTGCTCATGAACGCGACCGAGCTTGTAGTAAGACTTGAAGTTATTCGGGTCGAGCTGAATGGCCTTCTCGAACGCCGTCTTCGCCGCCGCCCAGTCCGAGAGCTCGATCAATACGGTGCCAAGTTTTTCTTGGTAGGCCGCGTTGTTCGGATCCACGGCAATCGCGTGATTGAGATCATCGCGCGCGGCTTCGTAGTGATGATCCATCATGTGAACGATGGCCATC
Source organism: Sandaracinaceae bacterium (assembly GCA_016712745.1). Classification (GTDB taxonomy): domain Bacteria; phylum Myxococcota_A; class Polyangia; order Polyangiales; family JADJQN01; genus JADJQN01. The sequence goes on along the minus strand of JADJQN010000001.1, from coordinate 239,931 downwards.
TGGAAGAAGACTTGATGGTTGGTCGGTTCGAGAGCTGCAGCTGCCTGCAGTTTCTCGATCGCTTCCACGGTGCGACCCGCTTGCGCGTAGCCCACGCCTTCGTTCATCGCCGTCATCGATTCGACGTGAGCGCGTGAGCACCCGGTCATCATCGAGCCACCCAAAGACAACACTACGCCGAGCATCATGAGCCGCTTCATCGAGCCTCTCCAGCGCACGCATGAGCGCGCGTATAATCTTGACGGGTCGAGATCACGTTTGCACGAATGCTAAGCCAGAACTCCTTATTTTCCCAAGAAGATTAGTAAATCGGTGAACGCAAAAAGGGCCGCCCTCGCAGGCAGCCCCTTTCACACCCTGGTACATCTCGCTACAGGAAGACTGCTACTCGCCGCCTTCGGGTGCTTCGAGAACGAACGGGTAGGAGTTGACGACGACGAGGCCGCCGCCTTCCGGAGCCGGGAAGCTCCAACGTTGGATAGCTTGCGAGATACATGCTTCTGCGGGAGGCGAGCCGAGGTCGCTTTCGCGAATGGCTGCGCTCTGAACACGACCGTCCGCTGCAATGATGAAGCTGGCGACGACGCGACCGCGGAGATCCGGGCGCTGAGCCAACTGCTGCTCGTAACAGAACTTCACTTCGTTCAAGTGGCGCTGAACGACGCGGCGAATGACTTCCTTCGAGAGGGAGCCGTGCACGTCCGCGTTACCCTGACGGATGCGCGGAACACGAGCCGAACGACCACGGAAACCGCCCGCGCCGCTGCCGTAACCCGAGCCATCGCCACCGCCGCCACCGTGGCCAATGGTGCCAATGTTACCGAGGCCGATGGTGCCCTCGCCCGTGCCTCCGCCGCCGCGGCCCGTGCCGCGAAGACCAAGACCACCGAAGCCGAAGTTCTCACCGATTTGGTCGCCCATGAGTGCGCCAAGAGCGCTCATCGGATCGTTACCAAGTGCTGTTTCGCGACCGAAGGGCGAGGTCGGCGAGTTCCACGCGCCACTCGACGCCTGAAGAACACCGAGAATACCTGCGGTCTGAGCTTGCTGAAGCGCAGCTTCGCGCGCCATGTGCGGGTCTTGATTGTCCTGCGGACCTTCAATGCCGTAGCGATTGTTCGACTTCTTCGCCTCGGTCTTGCCCATCGCGCCTTCGTCACCCGCGTGACGCTTGCCCTTGCCACCCGGATCCTGCTCTTCCGAGGGCTGCAACCAGTCGGGCTGCTCTTCTTCTTGCGTCTCGGGCGGCTCACTCAAGTAGCGCGCGAAGCGGTTATCGTCCGTCATTAGATCGAGGTTCAAACCCGAACCACCCGGCGCACCGAAGTACATGACGAGGATGAGCGCCAAGTGAACGGCGATCGAAACGCCCGTCCAGATGTGCGTCTTGAGGTCGATCGATGTGCCCGCACCAACGATGCGGCCAGCGGCGACCGGCTTCACGACAAAGGTAAACCCTTTGTAGGAAACCTTCGAAACTGCGCCTGTCGGCAAAGGAAATTGCTTCGCGCCCGGCATCTCGCTGGAGGCTTGAAGCTGTCCCTTTTGATCGAGCTCGGCGATCGAAGTCGTGACGCCGTTGACGGTGACATCGCCGGTGGCACCGGGCGGAATCACCGCAGCAACCCCGGATCCCGACAACGCAACGACCGAGAGCGATGACGTTCCGAGCAAGGTGCCGTCGATCAAATAGTCAGTCGCGCTCTTGCCCTTCGCGTCAGCGGCATCGCCAACAGTGTAAGGACGTGGCGGAGAAAGATGCTGCACGCTGAGAATCGAATTGTCGCCCCACATGATGACGACTTCGACGGCCTGCTGATCGGTCTCGACTTCGGAGGCCGAAACAGCTGGGCCACTTGCAACGACGCCGTAGCGAACGCTCTCGGGATCGACCGGGCCGCCTGCAGCTGCGGTTGCAACCGGCGCCGCGAACGGATTGGCAAGGCCCGCCGCGGGAGCCGCGAAAGGATTCGGAGCGGGAACGCTCGGCATGGCGGGAGCGCCAACACCTGCTGCACCTCCAACGCCCGCGGACTTGGACGCGTCTTCGATCTCGATCGGTTGCCCGATTTCGACTTTAACTCGCGTACCTCCGAGCAGAATCTCGTCACCGTTTGCGAGCTTGCTCTTGTTGACCTTGGCGCCGTTTACGATGGTGCCGGACGCGGAGCCCAGGTCGATGATGAAGATTTCATCCGGGCCCGTGACCTCGATAACCGCATGCATGCGCGAGACGTTGTCGTCATCGATGCGCAGATGGCTCGAGGGCAACTTGCCCACTTTGATGATGTCTTGGGTCAACTGCTCGGTGCGGACCAACTCTTCCCCTTGGAAGATCTGGAACGTCATCGGAATTTTGCTAGCCACCTTCGCCTCCGGTCCCGAGAGAATGCGCAGAAAACGAGTTTTTGCGCAAATCTTCCGAGCTATTCAGTCCACGAAAACATGAATTTCGGGCACACCCCGACCTACACGCGTTCGTCTTCTACGCAGTTTCGACAACGAACCTGGTCAAAGGTTCTCATAATCCATCAAAGGTTTTCGATCGACTTCAGCATTTCAAACACGAAGTGCTCGCGCGGATGCACGAGCGAATCACGGTGGAGGCCACGGCGACCACCCACGAGGGTCTCATTCGGAGCGGGCGTTGACCCCGATACCAGATCGGCATCGGTGATGTTGTAGATGGTGGGCTCGGCGGATGGGCCACGATTGGTCTGCGCGAAAGCACCCGACGCCGAAGCGCAGGTCGCCACCAAAATCGCCGTTGCGAGTAGCTTGCGTGTCATATCTAGGTTTCCTTGGCTGAAGTTCGTCGTGCAGAAGCGCGCTTATTGAAGCGAGCCCCGCGACGCGTCTGAACCCCGAGCCAGGGTAACGTTAGATGCGAGGTGCTAGAGATTTTCGACCGACTTGAGCATCTCATTCACGAAATGCTCGCGAACCCGGATAAGCGAGGTGCGCGCGCCACGGCGACGGACGTTCAAAAGCTCGCCGTCGGGGCGAACCAAATCGCCCGTGACGAGATCGTCTTCGAAATCGTAAGTCGTCGGCTCGTTGCTACCGCCAGCCGCCGGAGCGTCCTGGGCCATCGTCGGAACAGCTGCCATCGAAAGGCCAGCAAAAAGGGCAAACGCGATGAGCTTCTTCATGACTGCCTCCAAGGGAACTGAACTCTAACTGCTTCGAAGCACTCTGGTCAAAGCGACCAGTACTACCGTGTAGGTGCGGGAGCTGCCGGCGGGGTAGCAGGCGCGGCGGGTGTAGCCGGCATATTCGCCATCGCGGCCAAAGCCTCGATCGCGGTGTCGATGTTCTGCAAAATGCCTGGGCGGCACTGCGCGCTTTGCAGGCGGCGACGGCGACCTGTGCGCTGCTCGCATCGGCGGCGAACGTCTTGGACGTTGTCGGCGTAGCGCGGATTGCTCGCGGCCTTCGCCAAGAACTCGTTGAAGTACTCCTTCGCGCGACGAAGGTGCTCGATAGCGCCGCCACGGTAGCTGTACGTGAGGATGCCGAGGTTGAAGAACGCTTCGGGACGCGTCGCGTCGATGTCACGCGCCGCTTCGTACTCGCGCTGCGCTTCATCGAGACGATTCAAACCGCGAAGCGCCATTCCAAGGCCGATGTGCGCATCGTAGTTGCGGGCCTGAAGCTCCACTGCTCGCGCGAACGAACGCTGCGCATCCTCGTAGCCTCGGAAGCTCAACGTGATCTGCCCGAGGTTCATGTTCGCCTCGAAGTTGCCGCGATCAAGTTCCGCAGCGCGGCTGAAAAGACGAATCGCTTCGTTGATGTTGCCCTTCTTCATATTGATGAGGCCCCACGTATTGTAGATGGGGGCGTACTCACGATTGATGAGCTGGGCCTGACGGCAAACAACCGAAGCGAGATCCAAACGCTGAGGATCGGCGTCGGACTGGCTGTAGTAGATGAGCGCCATCTCGTTCAACGCCGGCAGGTACGTTGAGTTCACGGCCAGCGCGCGGCGAAGGTTCTGAATGGCTTCGGTAAGCTGGGCCGCAGTGCCCGACTGACGCTGAAGCATCGCCACGTTCACGTAGCCTTCCGTGCACGCGATGTCGTCGCGGATGGCGCGCTGAAAAGTTTGGCGAGCCGCGTCGGTCGCGTTTTGCGCAAGCTGGTCAACGCCAATGGCGACGCGCGCTTTGCAATAGTGATCGTTCACCGAGAGTGCGCGGTTGTAGAACGACAGCGCTTCATCCCGCTCGTTGCAGCGAGCGTGCGAGAGGCCGGCCATGTACAACGCTTCCGGGAAGCGCTTATTTTGAGCCTCGGCAGCATTCTCGAACTTGGAAGCTGCGGTATCGCAGCTCCCGCTGTCCCAATCGCTCGTCTCATGCTGATTGAAGAACGCAAGGCCATCTTGCCATGCGTTGTGTGCCGCTTCGCTCACAGCGTCGCTGCTCGCGGTGCGGACAGTGTTGCCGTCCGCCGCGCGTGCCGGTTCCGTCGTTGAGCCTGAAGTGCCGCCGCAGCCTGCCAAGGCGAGGGCGACTGCGGTGAAGCTCGTAACCGATTTCATCATGGTCTTCACTGGGCACCTCCGGCCGCAGCTGCAGGTGCACCTGCCGCCGCATCGGTGTCACCGGCTTCAGCAGCTTCGGCATGTGCACCGAGCTCCGCTGCGCCAGGACGCGCTTGATCGTGGAACGCGTACGACGCCTGGCCGTGCATCTCTGCGGCAAGCGGGTACTGCTGCGGGTTCAAGCGGTTGAGCTCAAGCTCGCAGGTGCGTGAGTACTCGTTGAACCAACGTACTTGCGTTGACGTGACGAGGCAGTACTCGAACTTCGGAATCGCCTGATCAAAGAAGACCTGACGCTGGGCGTTGAGAGCGTTCACGTACACTTCGTAAAGCTCCGGGTCGCGTTCGATTTCGGCCGGGATCGGCGCGTCATCGAAAGCGTCAACGAACGCGGTGTACATCTGCCCTGTGCGTGCCGCAGCTGCGATGAGCCATTGCGGAACCTTGACCGCGACCGGCTCGAGCGCCGCGATGCGTGCGTAGGCAGCTTCTGCGGTACGTAGTGCCGCACCCTTGCGGACGACCCACGGACCGAAGTCACGGGTTGCCCAACGGTTGACGGCTTCCATGTTGGCTCCGCCACGTGCGTTGAAGTCCGGGAAGCGAATACGGAGGTATTCGTTGTAAAGGTCTTCAGCCATGTAGAAGAGCGCTTCGGACGTTGCCGTCTTTGCCTCGAGTAGGTAGCCGGCGCGCGCGCCTTCGTCAGGCAGAGCGTTGATGCGCTCGGCTGCGCCATGCTCCCACACCGAGACAGCGTCGCGGTAGAACGGAGCAGCGTGTGCCGCGTCGTTCTGCGCGCGATACGCCGCCGCAATCTGCACGTTGGCGCGGATCACTTGGCTTGGAAGCGCTTCTCGCGCGCGACCGTAGTCGTGCAACCAATCACGGTAGTGACTGATCACGTGCGCCCAATCGTGCGCGGCCTCATAGACCGAGCCGATGGCGAACATGACCTGGGCAGTTTCCTGACCGCGGCTGCGTTTGTAGTAGCGCTCGAAGTTACGCGCGTCTGTTACGGCTTGCTCGGTCTGTCCGAGACCGATGCGGAAGAACACCGCGTTCTGCAAACCTTCTGGAGCGTTCGGGCATGTGCCTGCGGTGCGTTCAGCAGCGGTGCACTGATCGCCCTCACCCGTCATATCGTGATCGTGTTCCGCGAACTCTTCGTAGTACTGAGCAGCCTGCTCGTAGAAAGCGAGTGCATGGAAGTTCTGACCCAGGAGGTAACGCGCCTTGCGCGCGAGCGCCGAAGTCGGGAACGTCTGAATCAAACGCTGACGTGCGCGAATCGCCTTACCAACGAGATGCATAGCCTCGTAGTAGATGGCCATGTTGTAGACAACTTCGTCGAGACGCGCGCTCGTTGCCGAGTCACCGCGGCACTGCTGCAAGATCGTGCGGGAAAGCTCAACGGCGGGCGGGTAGTCACGCGTGCGCGCAAACTGCTCGACCGTTGTACGCATGATCTGGCACTTGATGCCCGTGATGTCGTTGCAGAAGTCTTCGTGCGCCGCGCGGTGAGTCGCATCGCAATAGAAGCCCAGCAGCGCATCAACATCGCTGGACATCGTGGCGCCGCACGAAGTGCGCGGGGGTCCGCATGCACAAGAAGCACGTTCAGCGAATCGAGGTAAAGGTTTGCCGCGAACTCCGCGAGCTCACTCTCACGATGATTCCACGCGATGTCCTTGAAGAGGATCGCCGCTTCTTCGTACTGGTTCGCCAGGTAGTGAAGGCGCGCAAGATGGTACTTCACGTTCGGAAGCTCATCGTTGTCGCCTGCGTAACAGATGAAGCGATGGAACGCGTTCGCCATGCCGGTTTCCTGCGGCGTGAAATCACGGCGGCGGAATTCGGCGTTGGGATCGGCTTCAGGCTCGGGCTCGCCGCGTCGACCGCGCCTATTGGCCCGGGTTTCGCTGCGCCGCTCGCGCTCGTGAGGTTGGTACTCCTCTTGATAGAGCTTGTCGTAACAGAGCACGGCCGCCATCGCGGCATCCGCCGTGAACTCGCCCTGCGGGCTAATATCGACAACATGATCGAACGCAGGGCCGCACTCGCGCCACTTGTCCTGATTCCAAAGAAGCTCGGCGTAGTAATAGGCGATGCGGTAAAGCGTCGGCCAGTCGCGACGATCGATGTCCGGGAACTGCATGTTCTCCATGTCGGGGAACTTCTCGATCAAGAGCTGATAGAGAGTTTCCGCCTCGTGCATGGTGTTGCGATCATGCGTGCCCGGCTGAGTGTCAGTACCGACCGCTTCGCGATGCCACGCCGTCGCAAGCTCGACAAGTACGGAGGCCGTCGCTTGCTTGCAGGAGTTGATGCCCTCTTGGCTGCGACCCGCCGTGTGCGTGAACGCCTCGTAGAGATCGACCATGCGCTGAACTTCGCGCGTCTGCTCCGCCTTCGGGCGTGACGAGATGATCGCGTTCGTGACGCGACTCTGCCAATAACAAACCTTGTCGCCCGTAGGCTGAGCGCCCATCAGATCGTGATAGACCGAGATGGTATTTCCCCACGCGCCGGTGTCGTAGTACAGCTCACCGAGCTGCTCGAACATATCAATCGCGCCCTGCTCGTTCTCGGCATAGCGACGGAAAAATTCGAGTGCACGCGCGGGACTGCCGACTTGGGCGTACGGAAGCACGAGCTCGCGTCGCGCTTGGCGAGCGAGGTTGCGTGCATCCGTCGCTTCGGGATTCGCGGTTGCGAATTCGATCGTATCGACGAAGCGCTGAAGTGAGGCGCGGAAGTCCTGGAGATTGTACTGAACCCAGGCCTGCTTATAGATCGCGTAGCCGTAAACCGGGTTTCGCTCAGAGGGGATCTCCGTGACCTTCTGGTAGAACTGAAGCGACTCCGCCATTTGGCTCTGACCGAAGAAATACTCGGCGAAGCTGAGGTAGGCGTTTGGGATGAATCGGCTCTGCGGGAAGCCCTTAATGAGGCGGTAGTAAACCTGACGCGCGCGATCGAACTGGCGCATTTCTTCAAGCGCGTAACCGAGCGAGAAGAGAACCTCGTCCATGCGGCGGAAGTTCGGATGGTCTTGGACAAGCTGTGCGTACGCACGAATCGCTGCTTCACGCGCGGAGGTAACCTGTGCTTCAGCGGCAGTCTGCTGCGTGTGCAGCTCGCGGCAACGCGCCTGATTGTGATCGCGATCGCACGCTTCGTAGATCGGTTGATCGAAGCCGCGTACGCGCGCGTTGTAAACTTGCTGCAGCTCGAAATGATCTTCCGCGAGGCGCAGAAGGATGTCGGGACGCTGCGGGTTGGACGCGGGCGTGCGAGTTGCGAGGCGAGCGGTGAGCTCGATTTCGCGGCGAAGGAGATCTTCGGCGCGAAGTTGATGCTCGCCCTGCTGACCACGAGCGTGTGAGGGATCGATCTCGTACTGCGGCGCAGTCGGACCCTGCTTCTTCTCTTCCGTGTGACGCTTACTCGTCGACAAGTGAGAGTTGGGTACGCTGTGTTCGCCCTTGGTGGGACGTGGCGCATTCGCTGGGCACTGAGCGATACGCCCAGCGACGTCGGGCGCGATACACATGTTCGCCGCCGCATTTCCCCCGGCGTTCTGCGCGCCGACGAAGATCGGCGTAAAGCCGACGACTGCCCCAAAAAGAATGAGCCCCGCGAGTCGAGTCCGATTCATCAACACTACCTCCCGCAACGATTGGTGACTTGCTGACGATAGAAGGGAAGCTCATCGCGCCAGTACTCGCCGTTGAACGGCCAGACCTGGTGCTCTTCGTCGACTTCGACGTTACCGCCGCCGGAGCGTGCGCTTTCGAGCATCTGATCTTGCATTTCCTGCGAGAGCTGATCGCGACGGGCGCTCAACACTTCGATGGAGACGCGGTCGGCCTGTCCGAGCAAGTCGGTAAGCTCTTCCACGAGGCGGCTATAGCGAGCGCGCGCAAGGTCGCCCGTCTGATCGACTGCGAACGCCTTGGCGATTGCAATGTCCTGACGGATGCGAACACCGAGCGACGAGTTCGCGAACGCCGCGGGTGCCGCGGTGAGGCGCTGGTCCTCTTGATCGAGAACGCGGACGTACTCGAGGTTACGGAGAAGCGTGCGATCGGAAAGCGCCGAGGTGACGATGCCGCGGATGCGCGGGCTCAAGTTGGCTTGGCCAGCACGCACGCGCTGCAAGAACTCGTAGAACGCTTGGTTGTCCTGGAACTGAGCAAGGGTCGTATCGAGCTCGCTGCGAACCGGGTCGAAACGGTCGTGGAAGATTTGGACCATCGCGTCAGCGTTATCGAGCTGGCAGTTCGAGAAGAAGACGACGGCCTTGAGGACCAACGCTTCGGGGTAGTAGCTCGTCTCGAAGTACGGTGAGTAAAGCGTGTGCACGTTGCCAAGCGCGCGCGAGTACTCATCGGCCAAGAAGAATGCCCACGACTCTTCGAACAGTGCGTCGAGCCAATACTCGCTGTCGGTCGGAACGCGGTTCCACGCTTCGACGGCGTTGCCGAGAAGACGGCCATCGATGGTGCGCTCGTTCGTATCGGGATTTACGCGGTTTGCAGCGGTGTAGTAGACGCGCGCGAGGGAGATCCACGCGAGGTCGACCATGCGCTCTTGATCTTCGACGCCTTGCACGTCGCCTGATTCGACGCTGGAGATAATCGCGCGGAACGCGGCAATCGCCGGCTGCGCGTGACGCTCGCGAACGTGCGTGATGCCTTCAAAGAAGCGGGCCTGAACGTACCAACGAGAGTTGGCAGCGACGCGCTGGAAGAGCGCGATGGCTTCATCGAACTCGCCTTGGCTGTACTTGAAGCGGCCCATCAAATAGAGGAGCTGATTGTAAAGGTCAGCGCTCTCGCTGTTGTTGAACTGCTCAAGCTGATCGACGCCATAGCGACCGACCTTCTCGATGATGCCTGCCGGCTCCGGAAGCTGCGACGCAAGCTGCGCGAGCCACTGAAGGGTCTGATTGAAGTAGGTGTGAGCCGCGCCCTGCTGACCGATCTCGTCGAAGACCGCGAGTGCCGACTGATAGAAGCGCAAGTGATAGAGGCACTTGCCGAGGAAGAACTGCGCCTTCTGCACGTTCGCCGGCGCGTCCTGTGTCTCGCCCTCGACGACGCGCTGAAACTGCACAGCGGCCTCTTGGTACTTCTCCTGTTGATAGAGACGAAGCGCGTTCGCGAGGTACTCCGAAGGCGGACCCTCAGCCGGCGGCGCGGGAGGTTGTCCCGTTTCTTCGACGCTGAACGTCATGTCTTGCGCAGTTGCGCGCGTGCTCACTGAGAGCACAAGAAGCATCCCCAACCACCCTGCGACACGGCTCGGCCTCATCGGCGCCTCCTAAAAATCGAAATCAACGCTGCGACAGCAATTAATGCGGGAACTCGGAATCGAATCTGGACCGACCTGCTTTTCCTAAGAGGCTCAGCTCTCCAAAAACACTAGGAAAATCAGGGCGTTAGACTGGACTCGGCGGCGATGATAGAGAGCGAAAGTGCAAGATGTCAAGGGAATTCACTGGCTTTTAGCGTGTGGTGTGGGCCGAGGTAGGTGAAAAAAAAACCCTGTATCAGGCGTGCGCCTCGCCACCCGTTTTGCAAGCCGTGAGAGCATCGACACCCGCGCGTGAGGATTCTTAGACCAACTTGAATTGACGGCGGCGGTTGGAATTTCGTTGCAACTCCGACGACTCACAAGCAATGTACGTCGTCGTCGTTAGCAGAAACTGGAGACCTTGAGATGGTGCGCGCTTCGCTCTTTCTGACGAACCTGATCCTTGCGGGTTGTCTATTCGGCTGCCAATCCATCGGCGTGGGGGACCCCTGCCGGCCGGAAAGCGTGCCAACCAACGGCACGATGCTTCCCGGCTTCCGCGATTCAGAAGCGTACTTGGAGACGAGCTCGGTTCAGTGCCGGACACGTGTTTGCATCGTGAACCGCATCAACGGAGATCCGAACGTGGTGTGCGATGGCTCGTCCACTCAGCCCGCAAACTGTGTGAACGCGGCCGACATTGAAGCGCGCGTTTACTGCACGTGCCGTTGCGACGGTCCTCCGGGTACCGCCGAGTTCTGCGAATGTCCTGAGGGCTTCGTTTGCGATCCCGTCATCAAGAGCGGCGGCGCGGGTATCCAAGGCAGCTACTGCGTTCGCGCAGGGACAGAGACCGGCGGCGAGGGCTGAGCCCTTGATGGAGTTCGGATTCCGCGTTGAGTTTTGATCTCGCGGTCTTCCTTCCGGCATCGAGCATGTCGGATGAAAAAGCGCTTGAGGTCTATTCGTGTCTCTGCAAAGCGCCGGCGGCAGCTCTGATAGGCGTGGAACTGACCGAGAGTCGAAAACTCGACGCGTTCTATCGAGCGCTCGTGAAGAAGTATCCGGAGCTAACCGGAGACAATGATGAAATCTCACCGTGGGCGGCCACGCTGGATCGTTCATCGCGGCATGTCCTCATGCCCATCGCGTGGTCAGTCGCTGCCGACGTTGCCGACTTCGTTAATCGACTCGCGAAGAAGCACGGACTCTCGGTGTTCGATCCGCAAAGTACTACGTTGCGCGCGCCCAGCGCCCCCGCTGACCCTGCCCGCGAACCACGCACCAACCCCGCAGCGGCTCGAAAGGAGTTCGTCGCGGCGCTTACGCCCTACTTCGAATCGCATGGGTTCGCCAAGACGAAGAAGGCGGTTCGCGGCTTCGTGTGTTTCGAGCGTGCAGTGGAAACGGGCAAGCAACGCGTCGTCTTCTTGGAAATGCGAACGAGTCACCCGCAAGCACGCGTCGAAGTCGAAGTGGACGAAGCCGCTCAGATGCTTCGTAGCGTCGGGTGCGCAGCGGCAGAGCTCCCTGCCATTCAATGCGAGCCCTTCGCACTGCATAGGGTAACCAGAAGCGAGCTGCCGGAAGACGCGTATGCGGCGACGCGTGAGTACGCGATTTGTCATCGAAGCTGTCTGGATTCGGCGATGAAGGACGTGCCCGCGTCGTTCGACCGATTCGTGATGCCCATTTTGAATCGCCTCACCACTGCGCGGGAAGTAGATGGCTATTTCCACGACGACCGTTCATCCGACGTGCGCGAGTTCCTCAATAACTGGGAAGCGCAGGCGTGTTACGCGCTTGCACTCGCGCGGATCGCGTCTCGATCGGATTTCGCGTATTGGGTCGACCACTACCGTACCCGCTTGAGCTCACTCGCGTCGGGCCAATCGTCGATGAACGATTTCCAAACGCGTCGTCTTGCCGCCTTCAATGAGCTGGTCGCGCACCTCGGTTCGTAGGCATCGCCAAGCGCGCAACTGCACGTGGACCTGCGCGATAAGCTCGCGTGACCAAAGCACGCGATGAACTGGGAAGACGCGCCGAGACCATGGTCGCGCAGCTGCTTGAAGCGAAGGGCTTCAGCGTCGTTGCTCGCAACGCGCGAGTCGGGCGCCTCGAGATTGATCTCATCGCGCGGCGCGGCGCCCTACTGGTCGTGTGCGAAGTTCGGGCGCGCATGAACGCTTGCTTCATGCATCCAATTGAGTCCATCGATCGCGCCAAGGTCGAACGCATTCGGCGCGCGACGGCACAATGGCTGGCCAAAACTCGCGTTGGCACCTCGCTCGTTCGCTTTGATGCAGCCTCGGTTGTCTTCGATACACCGCAAGGCACCCTGACCTACTTCGAGGACGCGTTCTAAAACCCGCGTATTTTGAAGCGACAGCGCAGTTCGGCGCTCCTAAGAAGATTCTCATACGCATCTCAGGAAGTGCATGCCCAGTGGACCTACGCTCGGGGGGTGGTAATCCGAGCCCTCCTCGCTATCTCTGTCTTCGCTGTGTGCGCGCAAGCGCACGCGCAGGACCGACCGCAAGATATCGACGAAGCTGCGCATGAGCGCGCAACTACTCACGCGCTTCGCTTCGACGAAGCGTTGGATGTAGCGACGGACTCGCGTGAGATAGCCGGACTCGCACAAAGTCAATCGCGCTTGCGAGTTGCACGCGACCATACCAATGCACTCCCCGATGACTTGCAAGTGAGCGTCGAGGCGGGAGCACAGCTACTTCCCAGCACAGCCTTTCAAGGACGCATTGGCGTGCTTCAGCATTTCTCCACGCGCGGGCTCGGCGACGCGCATCGCTCCGTTGTCGATTCCGAGTCCATGGCGCGCGCGCAGGAGCTTGCGTTTGTGCGACTGAACCAACGCCTGCGCGCGGGCGCTGCATGGATACGTCTGTGGGTGGCTGAGCACGAACTCGCGCTGCTGCGTGAAGAGCTCGTTGCGGCACAGCGCGCGATGGCTTCCGCAGAGCGCGGGCTCGACCTTGGCGAGCTCCTGCGTGCGGACGTCCTTGACGCCACGAGCTACTGCGAAGAATTGCGCGTGATGATCTTGGACACGGAGGCCAGTCGCACGCATGCGCAGCATGACCTTGAGCGTGTGCTTGAAACGGAAGACGTGGCGCTGACCACGGCCGGCGACTTGCCGCAACGCCCCATGCCCGATAGCGAAGCGCGGCAGGCGCTCGTAGCTCGCGTGCGACGTGACCCCGAGCTCGTTGCGCTAGTCGCCGGCGCGACGGCGTTTCGTGCGCGCGCGGAGCAAGCAACAGCGCAGAACGCGATGCGAATCGGTTTGGGAGCGATAGTCGATCGAACGACGCCGAGCGGAATCGCCGTGCTCGCGGCGCTCGCGTTCACGTTCCCCACGACAGGGCGCGGCGCGCGTGAGTCCGCGATGCTAAACGCCGAGGCCGACGCAGCGCTCGGCCGTGCTGAGACGCGCGCGCGGCAACGCGCGGTTGATTTCGAGGAAGTATTGCACGAGCTTGACCACTCGGCGCTCACGCGCGCCCAAGTTGCGGAGCGTTGGGTTCCTGCGCTTGCGCTTGAGCTGGCGGAACGGGAACGCCTGTTCGCCGCGGGCGAATCCACGATGCTCGAAGTGTTTCGGGCGCGTCGCGCGTCGCTTACCGGTCGTGTGCGCGAGCTAGCCGTGCATGGCGACGAGACCCTCGCGCGCCAGATCTTTATCGAGCTCGACGGAGCGCTGGGAGCTCCATCGCAATGAGATGCGCGCTAATCCTCGCGGTATGTTGGAGCCTCCTCGGATGCTCGGGGGCCGTGCAGCGCCAGGAAGACGAGGAGAGCGCAGGTCCAATCGTCACCGAGCGTTGGGTGCGCGTCGAGTCAGCACGCGGATCGCCGTCGCTGCGCTTCGCGGGTCGTTGGATTCATGACGCGAGTGGCCACGCCGAACTGGCTTCGCCCACGCGCGCGACAGTTCTTGCCGTCCACGTTCAGCCGGGAAGCGAAGTTCAGCAGGGGCAACTCCTGCTTTCGCTGGCCCTGCCCGATGCCGTCGAAGCGAGAGGCGCGCGCGCCGCAGCGCAACTACGAAGTCGCGCGTACACCGAGCGACTCGCTCGCCTGCAGGAGCTTCAGCGCGAAGGGCTTGTTCGCGGAGGAGACGTTGCAGATGTTCGAATGCGCCTCGCCGAAGCGCAAGCGAGCCAAGCTGAAGCTGACTCGCAGCTGCGCGCGATCACCCAGAGTGGCGTAGTGATGCGTGGCGACCACGCCGAGCTGCATGCGCCAATCGCCGGTATCGTAACGAGCATTCGCGCCCAACTGGGACAAACCGTTGACCAAAGCTCAGGCGCTTTGGTGTCGATCGTGGCCGCGCACGGCCGTCGTATCGAAGCTCGGCTTCCCTTCCGCATTGGCCCGGACACGCCCGTCGAGTGGACGCAAGAGGACGGAACGCGACACAGTCTCGTCTTCGTGGGACTTGCACCCGAGGTTAGCGCTGACGACGGCATGCAACTCGCGTGGTTCGATGCGCAAGGCACGCCCGGCATCGCGGGTGCGACGGCTTCACTGAGGGCGGTAGTCGACGACGCGTGGCTTGTGCCGGATGATGCACTTGAAACTACGAGCGACTCGGTGCGCGTTCGCACTCGAGCACACGGAGTTCAAACCGTTCAGCGTCTTTTTAGTGTTGGCACGTTCTCGGTGGTTCGGGGGCAGCTTGCCGAGGACGACTTCGTCGCGCTTCGCGCGAGGACTCCGTGATTGAATACGTTGTTCGGGCGTGCGTAAGACACGCCTACGCCGTACTTGCCGCGACCGTGCTGCTCGCGGTTGTCGGCACCTACGCGGCGCGCGGAGTGACGTTAGACGCGCTGCCGGACGTCACATCGAACCAGGTGATCGTGCTGACGCTCGCGCAGGGTTTTGCACCGGAGGAAATCGAGCAACGAGTCACTACGCCTATCGAGCTTGCAATCGTTGGTGTTCCAGGGCTTGCCGAAGTGCGCAGTATCTCGCGCTACGGGATCTCATCGGTCACCGCCGTCTTTGACGACACGGTGGCGCCGCTGTCTGCGCGCCAGCAGATTACCGAGCGCCTGCAAGGCGTGCGTGAGCGCCTTCCTGCGGGCGTCGATGCGCCGGAGTTGGCTCCCCTAACCGGCGGCCTTGGCGAAATCGTTCACTTCGCCCTGACGTCGGATTTGCACTCCCAACTCGAGCTCTCTGAGATCGCGCGCTATCGGGTCGGGCCGGCACTAAGGCGCGTGCCGGGCGTGGTGGAGGTGAACTCCTGGGGCGGAGGCGAGCGTGCCATCTCGCTCACTGTGGACGTGGCGCGCCTGGCGGATCGACACCTCACCCTCGCCGCATTCTCCGAACAAATTCGGCTACAACTTGGTGTCGCTCCGGGGGGCAGTATCCACAACGGCGTAGGCCAGCTCCTTTTGCGCGGCCTCGCCAGACCGCAAGGAGTGGAGGACGTCGCGGCGCTGCGCGTTCTAACTGACAGCGGTGATGCGGTCCGCGTCGGCGATCTCGCGCGCATCGAAGAAACCATGCGTCCGCGGCTTGGGGCCGCAACGTTCAATGGTCGCGGCGAGGTGGTCTATGTGATGGCCCAAATGCTATTGCACGACAACGCCCTCGAGGTCGTGAATCGCATCCAGGACACCATGCCGAGCGTCGAACGCACGCTGCCCGAGGGCGTACGTATCATTCCGATCTACGATCGAAGTCAGCTTGTTGTCGCCACGCTAAAGACGGTCGCGCGCAACCTCGCGGAAGGCGGTGCACTCGTCGTACTCGTCTTGCTGCTGACGCTTGGAAGTATTCGCGCGGGCCTAGTAGTCGCGAGCGTAATCCCCTTGGCGATGATTGGCGCGGCCACGTGCATGCGCCTGTTTGGAATCCCTGGAAACCTTATGAGCCTGGGTGCCCTCGACTTCGGGCTTATTGTGGACGGAGCCGTTGTACTCGTAGAGCACGCGTTCCACGCACGACTGACCGAATCTCGGCGCCCCGAAGAAAACGAGTCGGACTGGCTTGCGCGCACCTGCGCTTCGGTGGCGCGTCCCACGCTCTTCGCGATGCTAACGATTTCTCTCGTCTATGTGCCCGTCGTAGCCCTCACAGGTGTCGACGGGAAAATGTTCAGGCCGATGGCACTGGTCGTGCTTTTCGCGCTCGGCACAGCGTTGATTCTCTCGCTCACTTTCGTGCCCGCTGCGCTATCGGCGGCGATGCGCGGCAAGTGGCCGACACGCGGTTCGTGGGTGGCGAAGCTAATCGCGCGCTTCTATCCGCAGGTTCTTGCGCGTGTGCAACGCAGAGGTGCGTGGATCGCAGGCGTCGCGTTGGTCACCCTTGGCGTTGGCGGTTTCGTTCTCAGCCGCCTCGGCGCAGAGCTTGCTCCGACGTTGGACGAAGGCGACCTCGTCATCCAGACCACGCGGAGCCCCGATATCCATCTCTCGAGCGCGATCGAGGATGCGACTCGCTTTGAACGTGCTGCCCGCGGCGTTCCGGAGATTCGGCAGATCGTGTCCCGCATCGGAAGCCCCGCCGTTGCGACAGACATTATGGGCATCGAGCAAGGTGACGTATTCGTACGGCTTGCGCCGCACTCAGAATGGCGCAGCGGACTCACGCGCGAGGCCCTGATCAATCAGATCTCGGCTCGCGTACGCGAGCAGGATCCCAATGTCGAGCTGTCCTTCACGCAGCCGATTCAGATGCGCTTCAATGAGTTACTCGGCGGATCCGTGACGGACGTTTCGGTCAGTGTATTCACTTCGAACCTCGATGAGCTGCGACGGCTGGCGGAGCGAATCGCCCAGACGCTTGCTCACGTTCCCCACGCAGTCGATGTTCGCGTGCTAGCCCCTACAAACGTGCAAGTCGTCTCTGTCGTGCCTGATCCCGTACTGGCGGCGAGCTATGGGCTTTCGGGCGCGGACGTCTTAGCGACGGTGCGGGCGGCGCAAACTGGCATAGAAGCCGGGAGCACATCTCGAGGCCCGCAAACGATTCCGCTTCTAGTGCGCCTGGGCGCCGTGGATTCCTTGAGTGGCCTGAGCGTTGCTCGGACAACGACCTCGCGCGGCGGGCTCGTGACTCTTGCTCAAGTAGCGTCGATTCAGAGCGAGCTCGCTCCGGGAATCATCCAGCATCGCGACGGCGAACGCCGCCTGATGGTCGGCTTCAACGTGCGAGGCGCGGACCTGGGCTCAGTTGTAGATAGCGCGCAGGCAGCGGTTGAACGAGCGCTACGCGGAAAGCGGGGATTTCGACTCGAGTGGGGTGGGCAGGCAGAGACACTCGACGCCGCGCGCGCGCGCCTCGCTCTCGTGATTCCAATCGTCGCCGTGCTGATTCTGGCGCTCATGTACTTTGTGTTACGCAATGCAAAGCTCGTTACCCTTCTGATGATTCACGTACCGTTCGCATGCGTGGGCGGCGTCGTGGGTCTCGCGGCGCGCGGACTGTCCATGTCAGTGAGTGCGTCCATCGGATTTATCGCACTGTCGGGCATCGCAGTGATGAATGGGATGGTATTGCTCGTGCGTACGCAGCACGCGAGCGCCAGCGAGGACGCGGCGCAGCGCATCGCCGAAGCGGCCGTGGATCGCGCGCGCCCGGTTCTCATGACAGCGCTGGTGGCAGCCCTTGGATTCGTGCCAATGATGTTCGCGACCGGTATCGGCTCGGAAGTCCAGCGTCCGCTAGCAACGGTGGTCGTGTGTGGACTTGTCACCTCGACATTCACTACCCTCGTGCTCATGCCGTCGGTGTTTCCCTGGTTCTTTCGCCGAAAGGCTGCGTGATGCGCCTCCTGTTGGTAGAGGATGAGGATCGTCTCGCGCAGGTGCTGGCGCGCGCGCTTTCGGAGGACGGCTTCATGGTCGACACCTGCTCGAATGGCGCGGACGCATTCGAGCAAGCGCTTCGCGTAAAATACGATGCGGTGGTCCTCGACTGGGTCCTGCCACAACTCGACGGCGTTGAGGTGCTACGCCGTTGGCGTGCGCGCGGGATGAACACCCCCGTCCTTTTGCTCTCCGCGCGAGGCAGTGTTGGCGAGCGGGTTCAGGGCTTACGCGCTGGAGCTGATGACTACGTCGTGAAGCCGGTAGCGCTCGAGGAGCTGCACGCGCGGGTAGCGGCGCTGGTTCGCCGTGGTCGCAGTACCCAGGAGTCGAAGGTGGGAGACGTGAACCTCGACGTTCGCGCGCGCACCCTAACCGGCCCCCGCGCCGAGGAAAATTTGTCTGGCCGCGAGTGCGCAACGCTCGCGCTGCTTATCTCGAATTTGAACGATGTCGTCGCCCGAAGCGAAATCCTCTCGCACGTTTGGGGCAGCGACTTTGACGGCACGCCGAATGTTGTCGACGTGTACATCGGCTACCTGCGCACGAAGCTCGCGCGCGTCGGCGCAGAAGACGTTGCTCTTGAAACCGTGCGTGGCATCGGATTTCGCTTGAAGGCCAAGAAGCAAGCATGAGGGTTCGCACGCGACTCCTCCTGTTGGGTGTTCTCGTTCCTGCTCTGGTCTTTGGTGCAGCTCTGGTTGCTTCGCGGTGGCTTTTTCGACGGGAAATGCTTGCGTCGGTCGATCGTGAATTGCGCGCGCGCGCAGCGGTCGAGAGCGTCGGTGCCTTCGATCACCCCGAGGAGCATCCGCATCTGCACTTAGGCCGCGCCAACTTTCCGAGCGACTTCGTCGAGCTTGATCCTCGCGGAGCATTCTTTTCCGCGGAAGGCGTGCTGCTCGCAAGCGATCCCGCCGACGAGAGCACGGTCGCGCGGGGCCCCCATAGCGCCCGCGATGTTCTTCAGAAGCCGAGCTATTGGACGTCGCCCGACGGAACTCGCCGCGAGATGGCAGTGGGCGTGCGCGCTCCGTCTGGGCACCTCTACCTTCTGCGCTTGTCGTGCTCTTTGGGCCCGCTCGAACAGACCGTGTCGTCGTACGTGCGCACTACGACGGTGCTGCTCGGATTCGTGCTGGTCGCACTGGTGATGCTTTGGCTTTGGCTCGCGCGATACTTGAGTGAGCGACTCGAGAACATCGCGTCGAACCTACCGAGCGGGCGTAACTCGTTGACGTGGAACGCGCCAGAAATTATCCGCGATGAAATCGACGCGCTCGAGAAGGCTCTGGCGGTGAGTTTTGAAAAATTGCGCCAGGCTCGCAATGCGGAGGAGCAGTTCTTGGCTCGCGCGGCCCACGAACTGCGCACACCGCTCGGGATCATGCTGGCCGAACTCGACATGGCGCTGCGACGTGATCGCGATCCGATGCAGCTGCGAGCTGCGCTCGCGACGACGCGCAATGAAGTGGCGCGTTTGTCGGATCTCTCCACGCAGCTGCTCGACTTGACCGCAGCTCAACGCGTGAGCGAAGCCACCACGGAGACGGATGCTGGGGAGATTGTCGACGAAGCGCTGCGCGCTGCGTCCGCCCTTCTCGCGGAGAGAAATCTACGCGTCGAGCGAAATGTCATGGTGGGCGCCGCAGTTCGGCTGGAGCCGGCCGAGCTTCGGCAGGCGATTGATAACCTGCTCGTAAATGCCGCGAACTATGCACCCGCACGCAGCGTTCTTCGCGTTTCGGTCGTGCGCGAAGGCACGCTCATCGTGCTCCGTTTCGAAGATCAAGGCCCAGGCGTGCCTGCCGATCAGCTTGCCAAGGTTTTTGACTCGTTCTTTCGCGCTAGCAATGCCAGTGGATTCGGAACGGGACTCGGTCTTGCGATCACGAAGGCCATCGTCGAGCGAGCGGGCGGAAGCGTGCACGCGGAGAATGCGCAACCGAATGGCGCTGTCTTCACGTTGCGAATCCCCGCAGTGCACGCGCCCTAAGCTGCGGCAGGCAGCGCACGGCTCACGGCGCGCGCCTAGCCCAGCCGATCGCGCCTTCCAGGTGCCCCACGAAGGTGGGGTCGGTGTACGCATCGGCGCTATGACCGAGTGCGGTGTAAAATGCTCGTCCTTGTCCGACGGAATGTGTCCACGCGATCGGATGGTCACCCATAGTGCCGCCCGCGTAGCTCGACTCATCAACCGACAGCAGCACGTCCACATGGGCGCGCGGATTCTCCCGAAAGTTATACCACTCGTCTTCCCAGGAAAACGTCGTCGCAAGATGCGCGCTTGCCGGATGCGTCGCGTCTTCGACGTTCAGTGTCGCGGTTTGAATCGCTGGATGATCGCTGAACTGCGCGCCAACGAGCGACGCGTACCACGGCCAGTCGTACTCGGTATCGCTCGCGGCGTGCACGCCAACGAATCCGCCGCCCGATTCTACATAGCGTTGGAAAGCCGCCTGCTGCTCCTCCTCAAGCACGTCCCCGGTCGTAGAAAGCCATACTGTGACGTCGAACTCGGCGAGCGATGCATCGTTGAACGTCGCAGGCTCCTCCGTGCGCGTGAGCCGCCAACCGTTCGCCACCGCGAGTCGCGAGATAAGCGCGACGCCGTCCGCTATGGATTCGTGCCGATACGCGAGTGTTCGGGTGAACACCAGCACGCGAGTGTTCTGGGAGCCGGGTGAGTCCGAAGGCGCATCCGCAAAGGACGCGTCCAGCGGCACGGGTCCGCTCCCGCTGCACGCAAGGCTGCTCGCCGTCCACACAAGGAGGAAGCAAGCCAGCAAGGTGCGCGTGGCCACAGCGCTACTCATCGCGAGTGTTCGCGGTTATCGGCAACGCGTTAGGTGAGCTGCGAGAGCATGCGGTCGCGCACAGCTTGAAGATCGTCGATAACGTCCTTCGGCGCGTCCGCTTTGCGGGCCCGATCGATTACAGCTGTGAGCTGGTCGACTTCTTCCTGCTGACGTTTGCGCAGCGAAATCACCATTCGCTCGAACGCCAAAAACACGTCCTGAAGCTCGTCACCTTTGCGCAAACGCCCGCCAACCGTGAGATGCCCCTGGCGCACCTCCTTCAACAGAAGGCGCAGCTTGTACGCGGGGCCGACCATCTTGTGCGTGATGTAAATGCCCGCGAGGCCTAGTGACAAGACGAGCACGCCAATGCCGCCGATGATCTTGAAGAGCACTTCGCGGTCGGCACGCGCGGCGTCTGCTTCGATGCTGCGAAGCGCCGCAGGATCAAGGTCGCTCGTATTGCTCACCAGTGTCATCGTGAGCGATTGCGTTTGGCCGACCGAGAATCGGTACGTGAAGAAGCCCAGGATGCTCGCAACGACCACCGTCACCAAGACCACCATGCCGGTGTACTTCAGCTGGAACGCTGGATCGAGCAGGTAGTTCTTCAGATGCCGCTTGGGCGGCGCCTCGGTGTTCGGCGAAAGGCTCTGGATTTTGTGCTCCATGATTCGGTCCTTTGGGCTATCGCCAGTTCGCTGATCGTGGTCCGGCTGGCGGCCGGAAACAAGAAATCGTCTATTGCTGCGCTGCCGTGTCCCGTGCGGCGATGGCCTCGAGCGCCTGAGGCAGGCGTCGTAACGCACTGGTAATGGCGGCTTGAATCGCCTGCTCTCGCACTTCGTCGCCGGCGCCGCCGCCCGAAATGGTCGCAGCTCCGTTCAACATCGACCGAAGATCGCGACCTGGATAGGTGTAGACCGTGACGCTAACCGCCGCGCGCAGTCCACCATCTGGACGTACTTCGACGCTCGTAATTGACGCTTCGAGGAAGCACCCCGTGAGGCGCCGGCGCGACAAAATAGAACTCGCTTCCGCGGGGCGCTCGTTGTCGGGTGCGACCGCGATTCCTTGAATCTGTCCGACGGACGACACAAGAAAGGTCCTCGTACGCGAAAGCAAGGCAGGCGAAACCGTCGCCTGAGCACCGGGAGATCCGATTCCCACATAGAAGCGAGGGGTGCCGTTCGACGGATTTGTAGTCGTCGCCCCCGGGTTTGCCGGTCGCGACGCCGCGATTCGCTCCAGGGCCCGAATCGAACGCTGTGCAGCGGAGCGCACACCTGAATCGCGATCGTTGAGAATTGCGCGCAACGCATCGAGCGCAGACGGGTCGCCCACGGTTTCGAGCGACGCTGCGGCCGCGATACGCACCGATGCATTCTCGTCGCGCAACGCATCCGAAAGAGCGCGTGTAACGTTGGCATCGTTTTGCACGCGTGCCAGGGCAAGCGCAGCCTGCGCACGAACACGAAACTGATCGGAACTGCGAAGCATGCGCACCAAGAAGTCCGTTCGTGCGTCGGCGAATGCCGCTTGCGAGATGAACGCACAGAGAACGAACGCAAGCCCTGCCCACGTATAACGCGCGCGCGCAGAAAGGAGCCTCGCGTTTCTTGTGCCAACCTGCCCCGACATGACTCTCTGTTCTCTGCCTTCTTGGTGTAGGTCGGCGTGCGCTTGGGCCAGAGTATCGCAGTTAGCCAATCCAGGCTCAATCTTCGTCTTGTGCTTGCAATGACCCACGTGAGCCCACACGCTCCTAACGAATGCGCCGCCTCTTAGCGTTGGCGATTTGCCTATGGACGTTGCTGGACGCGCCGGTATTCGCGCAGCCGATGATCCACGTGCGGTCCGAGAGCCGGATCGAGCTCTCGGTTCGGCGGGTTAC
Source organism: Sandaracinaceae bacterium (assembly GCA_016712745.1). Taxonomy (GTDB): domain Bacteria; phylum Myxococcota_A; class Polyangia; order Polyangiales; family JADJQN01; genus JADJQN01. The sequence continues at coordinate 217,539 of JADJQN010000001.1, read as the reverse complement.
CGGCGGCATCGCAATCGAAGCCGTGCTGCGTGACGACCTTGGAACGCCGCTCGCGGACCGCGACGTAGTGGTTCGTCTTTCTCCGCGCGCCCACGACGCGATACCAAGTTCCGCGCGAAGGCGAAGCGACGCGACCGGCAAGGTGCGTGCGGAGTTCGCGCTGCCTACGGGCGATTACGAGATCGGTGCGCAGTTCGCTGGCGACGATGATCATGATCGCGCAGAGGTTGCGCGACCGCTCGACCTGACCCGCGCGGACGTACGCCTTCGCATGGCGGTTCCAAACGAGGGGCGCTTCTCGCGCGAGGATCCTAATCCAGTGCAGGTCGAGGTTTTAGCCGAGTCCGTCGAGGGAGGTTTTGGTCTCAACGTTCATTTGAGCGATGAGCTCGGACGCCCCCTCGCGACTTCGATGACGGACGCGCGTGGTTCTGCGCATTTTCGGATGCTCGTGACTGAGCTCGGGCCTGCGTCCGCCGGGCGTCTAATAGCTCGTTCGGATGCCGACACCCGACGCGCTGAAGCGCAGACTGAAGTGCCGATTCTACGAAGCACAACCACGAGCGTCACGATGCACACCAGCACGAATACGGCGCGTCCTGGCGACACTGTGCGCGTGAGCGGCGAGCTGCGCGACAGCCATCGCGATCCCTTGCCGCGCGCTGCGATTGGTATTTTTTCGGGTGAGCGACACGTTGCCAGCGCCCTCACCGACGAGCGCGGCCGATATGACGTTCCCCTTACACTCGAGGGGGTTGAGGACGATGTTACCGTGGTCGCCCGTTATGATAGCGATGCACCGTGGCGTGTGTCGAGCGCGTCGGCACCAAGAACGATTACGGTTCGAACACTTTCCTTTGTCCCGTTCGCATGGGCACTGCTCACGACGCTAATCACCGGGCTTCTGGTGTGGTGGGTTGCGCGTCGGTCGCCGGCGCCGCTGCGCGCCGAGCAGAGCGCAGTTGTCGCAAAGAGCGCGGGCATTGAGCGTGGTGCGCGTGTCGGCGCGCGTGTTGACCGGATGGAAGTGGTCGGCGTCGTTCTCGACACCCACGATCTCCCAATCGCGGCCGCGATGATCGAGCTCCGACGTGTGCACCGCGACACTATCCAGATTGCCACGGACACGCAGGGCGTCTTTTCGTCGGGCACTCTTGAACCAGACGACTATACCCTCGTCGCATTGGCGAACGGTTTTGCTTCGCTCGTTGTGCACATCGTTGTCCCCCATCGTGGCGAGTGGTCGCAAATCCGAATTCGTCTGCTCAATCTTCGTAAGAAAGCGCTCGACGCCATTCACCCGGTTGCAGCCGAAGTACTTCCCAAGGGCACATGGGGCGTAACAACGCCGCGCGAAGTGCTCGACGCTGCAAACGCCAAGGGTCCATTGCCCGACGCACTAGCCGAGCTCGCCGCGAAGGCCGAGCTCGCCGGCTACGCCCAGGATCCGCCGAACGAGGCCTTTGTTGAGGAAGTTGAGAAGGCGCGAGACGCCACCTTAGAGGAATTTCGGGCGCGAAAGCCTCGTGCCGACCCGGAATAGATCTCATGACGCTCATTGACTGATCGCGAAATTCCCTGTTTATATTGCGGCCTTCCTCGATGAGCATCGTCCCTATCATCCTCGCTGCGGTGGTTCTTTTAGGGCTCGTGATCTACTTCGCGACTCGGTCGAAGCAGAAAGCGCTCCCCAAAGACGGTGAACCGACTTCGAGCGCGAAGCTCCCTGTTCGGGCCGCTGGGCAGACCGCCCCCAAATCTATTGAGGAGAAGACGGAGCTTCCGGCCACGTTGGCAGGCGAAACGCCCTCTCCGATCCCAAGCGCTGCGCAGCGAGTTCCGCGCGCCAACCCCACGCCGGGAATCCCTATCAAAGCAGAGTTCGTCGAGCCCCTTCGCTCGTCGGTACGCCCGGGACCTGAGGACGACGTCGTTGCGCTGAAAAAAGGCCTCGCTTCGACGCGTGGCGGCTTTGTCGCGCGCCTCGCCAAAATGCTCACGCGCGGCAAGGAGATCGACGCGGCTCTTCTCGAGCAGATCGAGGAAGTCCTAATCACCGCAGATCTTGGCGTTTCCACCACGCAGAAGCTGCTCGAGCGGTTACGCGAACGCCTTTCACGCAATGAGCTCAAGGACGAAAGCGTCGTTTGGCAGGCCATTCGTGACGATGCGCGCGACATTTTGGGAGCCTCACGAGGCGGAATCGCCGTCACGCAGAAGCCCACAGTCATCCTGGTAGTGGGCGTAAATGGCGTCGGCAAGACCACGACGATCGGAAAACTCGCGAGTCGCTTTCAACAGCAAGGTCGAAAAGTCGTACTTGCCGCGGGTGATACATTCCGTGCGGCCGCAGTTCTCCAGCTCGAAGTTTGGGGGCGCCGGGTGGGCTGCCCCGTCGTGAAGGGCAAGGAGAATGGGGACCCTAGCGCGGTGATATTCGACGCGATTCAGAAGGCCAAAGCCGACGGCGCCGACATCGTACTTTGTGATACCGCCGGGCGCCTCCATACGAAGACGCCTCTGATGGACGAGCTCAAAAAAGTGGGCCGAACCGTGGAAAAAGCCCTGGATGGACGTCCTGCGGACGAGGTTTTGCTCGTTCTCGACTCGACCAACGGCCAGAACGCCATCCAGCAAGTCTCGATCTTTAAAGCCCTCCCCCTGAGCGGCATCGCCCTCACAAAGTTGGACGGAACAGCTAAGGGCGGGGTCATCTTAGGCATCGTAGATGAGCACCAGATCCCCGTTCGTTACATCGGAATTGGCGAGAGGGTCGAAGACCTGAGGGAATTTGATGCCACAAGCTTCGTCCAAGCTCTGTTCGAAAAGCCCGAAGACGAAACTATTGCCGCGTAATCCGTTGATCCTCTTTTCTTTTGCGTGTTAGAGTCGGCCGCGTTTTGCGACCCGACTTGGTCGTAAGTCGATTTCGTTAAGTCGTTTTTCGTTGTTGCGCGCGCGCCCTTGCGCGCTCTCCTGACTCCCGCGGTTCGTAGACTGAGGTAACGATGAAGAGGGTTTTTCTCGCGCTGCTCATGGGACTCACGCTGGCCACCGTAGGTGCAACCGCGTCAGCTCAGGACATGACGTTCGGCGAAGATGGTGACGTCACTGCCGAGCCCGCTGCTGACGGGGCTGCAACGCCGCCTGCGGATGGTGCCGCTGCACCGGCAGATTCCGGCGATGTGATCGGCGACCTCGCATCCCAAAACACGGACACGTCGGCGCAAACACAAGATTCGGCTCCGCGCATCACCGAAGCGAGCGAAGAGATTTACGCCGTCCAGCAAATCTACGCGCTTCGCAACGGACGCGTCGAGCTGTCCCCCTACTGGTCAACGACCGTCAACGATCAGTACGTGAGCCACCCGGCCGTCGGCCTCGGCCTCAACTACTGGTGGACCAACGTCCTCGCGGTCGGCCTAAACTTCAACTGGTACGGCGGGCTCGAGAACGAGTCGGACCTAAACTTCCACGTCCGCCGTTCGACACGCTTGGCCGTGCCGATCACCGAGTACCAGCTCGGCGCGAACTTGAACTTCACGTACGTGCCCCTCTACGGCAAGTTCTCGATGTTCAACGATTACATCTTCCAGTGGGACGCATACATCGTCGGCGGCGTCGGCTTGATGCGCACGCGTCCAGTCGCAGTCGTCGATCCGGAAATCCGCACCCATGAGCGCCCGGAGTTCAACTACCAGTTCCGCGTTGCGTTCAACGTCGGTATCGGCATCCGCGTCTTCTTGACGCGTTGGCTCGCGTTCTTCGGCGAGCTTCGTGATTACGCATACCTCGAGCGTCTCGAGAGCACAGACGTAGCTCTCGGCGAAGCTCGGCAAGATCCCTCGACGTGGCTTGCTTCGAGCCCGTCGCTCACCAACAACGTGACGGCCCAGCTCGGCCTCACGGTGTTCTTCCCCTTCACTTTCGAATACCGCTTGCCGCGCTGATCGAGGACCACGGACGATGACAAAGCATACGATTATCTCGTTGGCAGTCGCGTGTGGGATCCTCTTCGGAGCTCTCCCCGAAGTAGCACACGCGCAAGAAGTACAAATCACAGGTCCCCTCGCGGGCCAATCCTCGGTGCGTCACATGCGTGTGTACCGCGAAGGACGCGTGCAGCTTGCGCCGTTCGCGAACTTCACGCTTCAAGATGAGTTCTCGCGCACCATCGGTTTTGGCGCGACGCTTTCCTACCACCTGACGGATTGGTTCGGCATCGGTGCCTGGGGCTTCTTCGCACCGATTCACATCGACACCGCACTCACCGATCAGGTTGTGCAAACCGGTCAGACCACCGACCGTAACGCGCTCAGCCTCCCGCAGCGAGGCTTGTTCAACCAGCAGATCGGCAATATCGATTGGGCGGCGGCGCTTCAGCTTACGTTCATCCCGTTGCGCGGAAAGCTTTCGCTCTTCCAGAAGATCTTTCTGGATGCTGATTTGTACATCAGCCTCGGCTTCGGCTTCGTCGGCGTCAGTGAACGTGCTGACGTAACGAGCGAGTCGGGCTTCTGCGCAACCGCGCCCTCGCCGACGGCTCCGGCGAATGACGATTGCGTAGCGACGCAAACGGCACGCGCGTCTCGCGTAGCTCCCGCACCGACCTTCGCGGTAGGCCTTTCGATCTACGCGAACGAATACATGGCGCTCAATCTGGAGTGGCGCGCGATGCCGTTCGCTTGGAACACTTCGGGCACCGACGAAGGTGGCCGCAACGAGCTCGGTGTTGCCGATAACTCGGGTGCCTTCCCCGACCACGCGATCAGCTCGGCCGACCGTGCGTTCCACTTGAACCACATGTTCATCATCGGCTGGTCGTTCTACCTCCCGTCGCACGCACGCATCTCCGAGTAGTCTTCGTCGATGTTGTTTCGCTGCACGCTGCTCGTTTTTGTTTTGACGGGCGGCGTTTCTGCGTGCGCGAGCGGCATCGTGAACGAGGCGCATGACCTCGGTCTCCTTGTTGATTCAGGGGCGCGCGACGCCCCTGCGCTCGACGCTCAAGCAGCAGACGCTGGTTTCGACGCAGCCTCAGCCACCGATAGCGGCGCCTCCATGGACGCGGGGGCCGACGCGCAGCTCGACGCAGGAAGCGCGTCAGACTCCGGCAGCACGCGGGACGCTGGCACTGACATGGGAGCGGTAGCCGTGGACTGCTTCCTCCCTAGCCCGTACCGGGCTTATCCAATGGCGCCTTGGCTCGTCTATCTGAGCGCTGCGCCCATCACGTCGAGCGCCGGACTCGCAGCTTCCGAGCGCATTCAGATTGTCGAAGCCGTCCACCAGTCGGCGCACACGGACGTGATCACCGTCGACGAGGCCATCGCCGCTGTAGACGACATGACAGTGGAGCGATTCTGGGACGATTCGAATGCGAAAGAAGTCCACGTCTACACCTACTATGCGGGCGACAATCGATACGGCGGCGCGTTCGAAGCAGACTCGTCCGCCTTACTGGCTGCAATCACGGACGGCGACGTGACGAGCTGCACGCGCCCGCGCGGCGGTCTGCACGCCGTATGCGCGAGCTCTGCGAGCTGTATCTCGCCTGAAGTCTGTTACGGACTATTCTCAGGCGAAGGTAAGTGCGTGGACAGCGCACCGATCCTCGGCCAGGGCGATGAATGCAGTTCATGGGATGGATGCGCGATTGATTTTGGGCTGGTGTGCACGATGTTCCACGGAGCAACCAGCGGTATGTGCATGCCCGCTTGGATGCAGACTGTCGTTCCCGTTTCGGTCGGCGCCGTGGCGAGCGGCGGCTTCGTCGACGTGACCGTGCCGGTCTCTGGCATCGCGACCGTCGACATCGCCGTCAGTCTCGGGGTCTATGCGCCATCTCATCCACGTCCCACGGACCTTCGCATCGTTGTGACAAACCCAGATACGTCGATGTCGTCAGCGACGATCACGAATTCCGCCCAGGTGCATGGCCTCATCCGCGAAGAGCTTCCGCTTTTCTATTCGGGCGACGAGCGCGTGAACGGCGCATGGAACGTACGTGTGTACGACGACGGTTCGGGCGCAGCCGGGACAGTCGAATCTGTCTGGCTACGGATCAAGTCCCGCCTCGACTGAACGCAGCGTGGGTTTTGGCACGACGGCGCCAGCCGAGGCTAGCGCTTTTTGGGAACGCCTTTGGGGTCGAGCATGAAGCCCGGCGGAAGGCTCTTGAGAATCGCGTCCTTTGCCGCATCCACCGACCAGCCGCGCGCAGCGAAGCCCTCGAGCACGCGAGTACGTACGCGTACGCTGTCCTCTTTTGCGAGCGCAGCGACCAGGTCAGCCTGCGCCTCTGCGGCGTTGTCCTGTGCGAATATGGCGCCGACAGCATTGAATCGCGCCGTTTCGTTCACGTCTTCGAGGAAGCGCTTTACAACGGCGATGCTACGCACGTCATGCCGTTCTTCGAGCGTCGAGAGAAGTTGAAGCTTGCGTTCCGGATCGCGCTCGTACTCTGTATCCATCTTGGCGAGCGTCTCGATCAGAATGGCGACCACCTCGTCGGGAGGCAGGAGCCGGTCGAGCATCCGCAATGGCCAGCTGATGGTTTCCGACTTCACGAGGTAGGCGCGAACGGGCCCGACTGAGCGTTCGCCACCCGCGACGACAGCGTCGAAGGCGGCGTCTTTCTCTTCAGCGTCGGTGATGCTGGGGTCGGCGTGGTAGGTGAAGCGCACCAGCAGTGCTTCGATGGCCTCGACTGATTCCATCTTGGCTAGCTGGTGAATCGACTCCCAACGGTCGGGAGCCTGGGCGCGCTTATTTGCCACGCGCGCCGCATGTTTCTTCAGAGCGCCGTCGCTCGAACCCCCGCCAAGAAAATCAAATAGTCCCATGGCGGGGAATGGCTAGCGAATGATGACGGGGCGCAGGATGACCTGCGAACCACGCGTCTCGACTTTGAAGCGCACCATCTTACAAGCGTGCTTCTTCACAAGGGCCTCTTCGTTGCCCTTCAAGCGCTGGATGAACTTGTCCTGCGGAATGTTGGAAACGTTCTCGCCGTTGGCTTGCTTGGCCGCAACGTACTCGCGATAGACGCGTGCGAAGTAAGCCGCTTCTGGCTCCGCCGCAAGCTGCGCTGCCATCGCCGGGTCGTCGACGGCTTCGTTGCCACCGCTCGCGCCGCCGCCAACCGGATCGGCGAACGCTTTGTCGTTCCAATCGGCGCCGTCGTCGCCACCGGACGAGTCGTCGCTGGTCTCCTGCACGCCCGTAAAGACGTTGAGGAGCTGGTTGATGCGATACGCAAGACCGCCGAGCTCGGCGCTCTCGATGTCGAGGCGAAGGTCGTGACGGCCGTTGATGACGGCGAGGACGCCTTCTTCAATCTCTTCGATAGGCTTCTCGAGTGCGCCGCCGACGACGAAGCCGTAGACGAGGACGAGAATGGTGAAAAGGAGCGTGAGCAACAAGATGATGTTCGTGACGCTTACCTTTTCGGTAGCTGCCGAGCGGTTCCCAAGGACCACGAAGGCCGCCGGAGTTGCCGTGGAGTTAGCGAGATGGCCCGTTACGCCGATGTAGGTGTCGCCGCCGAGGGTGGCTTCCCAGGGTTGCGGGTCGCCGCCGTTGGCTGCCAGCGCGGCCGTGGCTGCTGCATTGCCCGGCCCACCGAACAAGAAGGCGCGAAGCGCCGTTGAACGCTCAGTCTCAAGCGATGAGCTGTAGACTTTGCCAGCGATAAGGAAGGCAACATCGCGGCCCAAAACACCTGCTTCGCGCTGCGCATAGCCATTCGAGATGTCGAAGCCGACGACGAGCGCGCCTACGACGACACTTTGATCGTTGCGAATCGGCGCAATGGCCGTCTGCATGACCTTGTCTTCGTCGGTCTTCGTCCACACGTCGACTTGCGCCGTGCCGGTTGCGAGTGCCGTACGAACGCTGGGAAGCGACTGGCCGAGGGCCAAACCGTGATTGCGGTTGATGTCGGCGTTACGCACGATGACCGCACCGGTCTCGTCTGTAATGAAGACGACGTCGGGCAGCGCGCCACGGCGCGACGGATCGCGGAACCATGCTGCCGTAGACTCGGCCGCCTGGAAGGCGCGCGCCGTGCGGGTATTGCTACCAGCAGCGAGTGCATCGCTCATCTCGCGCGTGCGAGCCCGCTCGTCGACTTGTTGTACGAACTCGAGGTTCGAAAGTCGCCACGATCGGTCAAGCAACTGACGATCAGTATTGATCTTGGCGTCGACGTCGGCGGTCAGCTTCGTTGTGAGCTGGCTACGCACGACTGCGAACGACACAAGGCCAAGTAGTAGAACCGCAATCAGGTTACCGGCGATGATCTTGAGCCTCATCTCGGGCATCTCCTCGCGTGGAAATCCGTGATACCAAAGCCGGCATCACGGCGAATCTTGTCTCTGGACACCAAACAACAACACCCACTGCCCCTCACGCGGCGCAAAAAACGCCGGCGAATACAGTCCAGAGGCGGTCGTGAGTACCACCCGCCTGCGCAGCGGGTCAAGAACTAGAAGGCGTGTCCCTTCGAAGGAAAAACTCGGGGATGTGAAGGGGATACGGGCAGATTGGGCAAACTTAGCCGGAAAAGGCCCGCCGAGCCCTTCCCAACCCACCCCGAACGCGGCACGGTTCGCCTGACAGCGATGCGATCTCGCACCCTTTTTCCAATTGCAGTCGCGGACGATACCTCGTTCGACGCCCACGCGCCCAGAGGGCCGCATCCAGAGCGCCCCGAGCGCCTGGTTGCTGCGCGAGCCGGCCTGAATAGGGCGCTCGGAGCAAGCGACCGTACGCGCATCGCAGCGCGCCCCGCCCTGCATGCCGAGCTCCTTGCGGCCCATTCTGCGGAGCACATCGCACGTCTTGAGCGCGACCTACACGGCCACGGCTACCTCGACGCGGACACATACGTCAGCCCAGGCACCAGGGCCGCGGCCTGGGGTGCGGCCGGCGCATCCGTCGACTTCGCGCAGTACTTGATGTTGGAGCGCGAAAGATTTGGATTTGCTTTACTTCGCCCCCCGGGCCACCACGCGACGCGCGAGGCCGCCATGGGTTTTTGCTATCTCAACAATATCGCGATTGCCGCGTACGCAGCTCTTGCCGCCGGAGCTGCCAAGGTTGCAATCGTCGACTGGGACGTCCATCACGGCAACGGAACCCAGGCGATCTTCGAGGACGACCCCAGAGTTCTCTTCATCTCGTTGCACGAGTGGCCTCTCTATCCCGGGACCGGCAAGGCGAGCGAGTTGGGTCGCGGCGCGGGTGCCGGATTCAACGTCAACATCCCGCTACCCGAGCACGCCGGCCCCGCCGCTTACGCATCGGCGTTCCGCAAACTCGTGCTGCCAATGCTCGATCGGTTTGGCGCCGACCTGACGCTCGTGTCGGCGGGCTTCGACGCCCACGAACGAGACCCGCTCGCCTCAATGGCACTCACCTCCGAATCGTATGGGGCGATGGCGGCTGCATTGTTGGCGCAGGCAAAGCGGTCTGGCCACAGTCGGGTGGGCTTCTTCCTCGAGGGGGGCTACGACCTGCGCGCACTCGACGAAAGCGTTGGTCATGTGACTGCGGCGATGCTCGGGACGGAAATCCCGCTTACGCGAGACGAGCCTGAGAGCCATTTTACCGCAGCTATCGATGAAACCGCCCTCGCGCTGGCTCCCTATTGGCAAGATCTTCGACCTTATGAATCGTGAACGTAAACTAGCCCTGGAGGCTTCATGAATCGACGTTGGCTTGGGATTGGCTTGTTCCTAGTGGTAGGTGCGCTCGCGTTCGTTGCGCTCCCCAACGGAGCGCACACGTTCGCGCAGGATCCTCCCACTGCGCAGAACGACGACCCGTTCGCGGTGCTGCGCTCGATGCATGGCGCTGCGCCCGTCGCGGTTCCGCCGCGCGCTCTCGCCGTTATTCCGGAGCGCCATGCCGGGCGACTTCTGATGGTCGAAGACTACCTCACGCGCATCGAGCCGCAATTCGACGACCTCGCTCGCGGCGTCGGGCTCGATAGTCGGCGAGCCATTCAGTTTCGAACGCGCGATGCAAACATTCCGTTCTTTGTCGCGAAGACGCCAAGCACGATCACCGTAATGCTCCAAGTCGATATTAATGCACGCCTCGAGATCACCGGCGCGCTGGTCGAACGCGGCGGCCGCTACCTCTTTCTTGCGTCGGACGTTCATGCGGCACAGCCAGTGCGCACGCCCGCGCCCGGCTCGCGCCCCGCCGCTCAAGGAGCACGCCCGCGTCCGTGAAGGATTCGTTTCTCATAGTGTGCGAGACGGCTGAGTTTGCCGTCGAGGTTGCGCGAGTCGCAGCGGAGGTCGGGCTTCGTGTAACGCCCGCAGTCATTGAACGCCCGCTTGCGACGAGCGCGCAAACGGACGGCGCCGCCGGCTACCTGCTTGCGACGACACCCAAAAAGGATGATCTCCTCCGTTTGCGAGAAACGCACGACGCATCGGGCAACCCCCTTTGCATTGCATTGGTGTCCGACGCGATCGAGGCGCAATCGGCGCTCGCGCTGGCGGGCGAGCTCGGCATGGCAGCGGTCGACGAAGTTCGGCCCTTTATTGCTGCGCTCGCGCTCATCACCGCTGGTGCGAAAAAACCGTGGAGCGCTTCAACCAAGGGCCTGTCGGCGGTGGACCGCGCACGGCTTCGCTTCGCCATCGACGGCTCCGAGAAAAGCTCTGGACGGCTGGTGCGCGCCGACGCGGGCTTGCTCGCTTGGGCTCGCGCGAACGCCGACACGCACACAGTGCTCGGCGAACCACGTGACGTGGCCGTGGCAATCGCCGCGCTCGAAGCAGCCGAGCTCGTTGACGTGCCCGCCCGGCGCGCGACATCGACCACAGATGCGCGCGAAGTGCTGGACATCATATTCGGCCCGCCGCGTGCACTCTCCGATCCGGCGAGCAAAGCAGCACTGCGCCCGTACGGACTGCCGTTGCCCATCGAAGAGTTGTGCGCGAGCCCGTCGCGCGCCGCCTCAGAAGCGACGCGCATCGGCTATCCGGTTCGTATAGCGCTCGCATCACCGGACTTGCGTGTTTGGGACCATCCAGACCTGGCCGTCGACGGCGTCGATCATGCTGCGCGTGTGCGCGATGTCTTTCATCAACTGATGACGCTCGCGCAAACACGTGAGCCGCGTGCGCGCTTGCTGGGCGTCACGGTGACAGCGACAACCGAGCCTGCGGCTCTGCTGCGCGTCTATGCGACGCCGCTAGGCACTCAGCGAGTGCATGTCGCGATGGGATTCGCCGATGCCCACGGAACTGCGTCGCATGATGAAACCATCGTCGTGCTTCCGGCGTCCGTCCCTCACGTGGAGCGCGCGTTCTCGCGTCTGGTGGGCGCGGAACTGCTCTTTGCCGGAGGCGCTACCATTCGCCGAGCGTCAGTCATCGCGCTTCACGACGTGCTCGAACGTCTCGCCGCGTTTCTGCTGGACCGGCAAGGTGAGCTCGATGCAGTGGAGCTCAACCCGGTAGCACTGCTAATGGGCGGCGCGGTTGAAGTGCGCGAAGCGTGCGTTCACGTGGGCGATGCGTTCCTTCGCTCGCTCGATGCTCCCGTCCTGCAACGTTAGCGTACGCACCGGCGACCATTCCGCGGGTGCGTACAGAAGCGTTACTGCGGTTCGATACCGCGCGTCTGGCTTTGGGTCAGGTCATCGGGCATCGACACTCCGAACGGCGGAAGACTGGCGACGCGAGCGATGCCGAGATAGAGAAGGCCGAGCAAACCGAAAATGATGAGCCCTTTTGAAACGGGCGCAGCTTCTGACCAGAACGACATGAAAGCCTCCTAGGTTCCCAACTTCGGCCAAATGGTATGGAGCGTTGGATCCTGCGGTCAACATTTTAAGTGCGCTCGCAGCTGATAGACTGTCCGGATGCACGAATGTGAACGTGGACCACGAAAGTGGGTCAGCCGCGCCCCGCCTCGCATAGTGACAAAAGGATGCACCCTGCTTCTGGTGATACTGGGCGTCTGCGCGTGTGGCGGACCGACCCCGTCCCCCGCGCCACCGGTGCAACGGAACTTTGAGACGGCTCACAATGCGCCGCCCATTACGTCCGCGCAGTTGAACGCCGTTCTGTGCAGCTCTGCCGCCGACCCAGCGCGCGCAACGACATGTGTCGCCGACCAACTATCTCCGTTCGGTACAACAGAAGACGGCCGGTCAATGTACATCGCGCGCAGTCTTCCGTTCGGTGCGTGCAATGGTAACCCGTACTGCACATCAGCCGGCGATAGCGAGCGAAGACCCGCGCCAGCCGCCCCGGGTTTCGAGGGCATCGGTGGCGATTACGAGTTTGGCTACGAGGCGACCCGCACGCTTGCAGTCGGCGAGGATCAGTGTGTTCCGGTTTTCTACTGGCGCGTGATCGTCGAGCGCGATGGTTCATTGTCGGCACGCAAGCTCGCCCGGCTCTGCACTCAAATGTCGGCAGGTCAAAGTGTCGACTCTTTCTTCATTGAAGACGAAGCAATCGTGCTCATGCGCTCGCGACAGGACGCGTGGACCAGCGTTGACACCTGGACCGCGCACGTCTCTCCATTTGAGCTCACCCGCGAGACGTCATATAGCGCAAGTCGCAGCGATAACGGCGAACGCACGCGCGTCTGGGATTATGTACGCCAGCGGGGCGGTGGCAGCGGAAATCCTTCGAGCTGCGAGGGTCGCGCGACGGGGTACATCCTCGTTCCCACGCTCGATCGGGATCTCGATGGCGCTCAGTTCACAAGCATCCGCGGTTGCAGCGCGAGTCTCGACAGCACGCGTAGTGGCGTTCGCATTGAGGCCAGCGACCCGAACGCCCCCCGCCTACTGCTCGCCGGGACAAGCGTCTATCTCGAACTGACCCAGGCACACGACTTCGATCTGCTTCTCCTGTCGCAACTCGGTGACGGGCTGCCCTCTTCCGCCGAGCCAAGCTGTACGCCAGAGGTTGGGGTGCAGACGCTGCACTACGTCATGCGTCCCGACGGGACGGTCCAAGCGCCACGGGCCGCTCGCGGCGAGATTCAAACCATCGCCAGCGCGCGAGCTCTTCCGCTAGACCGCATGCTCGTTCGAATCGAGATCCCTACGCCCGCATCACGCCCGGCGGAGATGGGCAACCCCGTAATCCCGAGCCGTATTCACGTGCGCGTGGGTGACTATCAAAGCTGGTCGGCGGACAATGCCGACGGGATGCCAACGGTCGCTGAGAGCGGAACGCAAGCGGTGAGCTGCTCGGCGCACAATGGAACGCTGACGATCGATGCACCGCGGCTTCTCGAAAGCTGCGACGAATGCTTGCTCGGAACACCGTGATAGTTTTTCGGGCCGTTTGCTTAGCGCAAGAGCGCGGCACGTGCTTTGCTTAGTGCATCGCATGCGCCTGCTCTTGTGCCAGTATGTGCCCGGCCTGTTTTACGTAGTCGCGGTCACCGCGTGCTTCTCGAATCACAATGTTGGCCCGTCGCTCGTGGACGCCGGCACCGCCCCGGACTCCGGAGCAGCGCATGATGCAGGCGCCGTCGTTCCGTTCTGCACGGGGCCGCACGACGTCGCCGAGGAGGTGGACTTCGCGAGCGCGCATTTTGATAGCGCGGCCAACCCGAGCACCCCGTTCACGATGCAAACGTTTTTGAACGGTTGCTACTGCGGCGCCACACTGCGGTGCGAAGTCAGCGTCGACGCAGCGGCGCGGACCGTAGCGCTCACTCACACCCTATGCTCCCCCGTTGACCTAGCGTGCGCCGGATGCGAGTTGGATTTCGGCGCAACTTGCGAACTACCCGGCCTCGCCGCCGGAGCGTGGACAGTCACGAGCAACAGAGTGCGCGCCTTCCCTCTCTTCGTCGGCGCAAGCGAACTTGTCGGCCCAGCCGCAGCCACGCTTGAGCAGACCGAAGGCCACGCGATGTACATGTGCGAGTGGCCCGGCGATCAAGTGCTCAACGACTTCGCGGACTCGATCCACATCGACGAATGCGAATCAGTCAACTTGAGCGCGGGCTTCGCGCGAGCGAGCATCTCGCTATCGGTCGACAACGTAGATTGCTTTGCCACCGCTGGTTCGTGTCGCGTGACGAACATCGGCGACAACCGCTTGCTCATCGACCCGCTCGTCAAGGCGTGCACGTGCGCCACGTGCGGTGCGTGCGCGCCAGGCAACTATCCAACGCGCCACGTCTGCGAAACTCCCGCGCTCGCACCGGGGACCTACACGCTAGTGAGCGCGAACCCAATGGCCGGCCCTTCGCAGAGATTGGTAATTCCGCCGATGGGTGCGGACGCGCTTATCCACTGCGAGTAAACCATCACATGCGCAGCGTGCGGGCGAGATAGCGTCCGGTGTGCGATTTCTTCACGCGCGCCACCACTTCGGGCGTTCCCTCCGCCACGACCGTCCCGCCCCCAGACCCACCTTCCGGTCCCATGTCGATCACGTAGTCAGCGCATTTGATCACGTCGAGATTGTGCTCGATCACAATTACCGAGTTGCCGGCGTCGACGAGCGCTTGCAGCACGTTCACCAAAATCTCGATGTCGGTAAAGTGCAAACCCGTGGTCGGTTCGTCGAGGACGTACATGGTGTTGCCCGTGGCGGCACGCGCGAGCTCTTTCGCGAGCTTCACGCGCTGTGCTTCGCCGCCCGACAGGGTTGTCGCGCTTTGGCCAAGCTCGACGTAGCCTAGGCCTACGCGGGATAACGCAGTGAGCACCGCGCGCACCTTCGGCACAGCGGACAAGAGCTCGAGCGCCTCATCGATTGGCATTGCAAGCACATCAGCGATGCTGTAGCCGCGATAGAGAATTTCTAGCGTCTCGCGATTGTAGCGCTTGCCCTTGCACTCTTCACATTGAACAAAAACATCTGGCAAAAAATGCATCTCGATGCGCAAGACGCCGTCGCCCTCGCATGCCTCGCAACGTCCGCCTTTGACGTTGAAACTGAAACGACCGGGCTTGTACCCGCGTGCGCGCGCCTCGGGGAGATTGGCGAAGAGGTCGCGAATCACCGTGAACACGCCGGTATAGGTGGCCGGATTGGACCGCGGAGAGCGCCCGATCGCGCCCTGATCGATGCTGATGACCTTGTCGATGGTCGACAGACCTTCGACGGTGCCTGAGAGAGCCTCTTCGCGAGCGCCGTTAACCTCGGTGCGCGCTGCTTGCAAGAGAGTGTCGACAACCAGCGAGCTTTTACCACTACCGCTCACGCCGGTAATACACGTGAGCACTCCCAGCGGAAAGGTCACATCGACGTTCTTGAGATTGTGCGCGCAGGCATTCTTGACGCGCACTCCGCCGGCGCGTGGCTTCCGACGCGATTTTGGAACAGCTATCGCGCGTTTGCCCGACAGGTACTGGCCGGTGAGTGAATCTTTGTTCTTCTGGATCTGTGCGGGCGAGCCGGTCGCCGTGATGTATCCGCCGTGCTTGCCCGCGCGCGGCCCCATGTCGATGACGTGGTCAGCCGCGAGAATGGTTTCCGAATCGTGCTCGACGACGATGACGGTATTCCCCAGATCACGCAGCGCGCGAAGGGTGGCGATGAGTCGATCGTTGTCACGCGGGTGCAGACCGATCGATGGCTCATCGAGGACGTACAAAACGCCAACGAGGCCGGCGCCGATCTGGGTCGCGAGGCGGATGCGCTCGGCTTCGCCCCCGGAAAGAGTCGCAGCCGCGCGATCCAAGGACAGATAGTCGAGCCCGACGTTTACGAGGAAAGAGAGGCGCGAGACGACCTCTTTGATTACGCGCTCAGCAACCTGCGCCTCACGCGATCCGAGTTTCAACTCTAGGAAGAATGCTTGCGCTTCACGAATGCTAAATCCGGTGACTTCGCGGATGTTGCGGCCCGACAGGCGCACGGCGAGTGCCTCAGGACGCAGACGCGCGCCCTTGCACGCGTCACACGCCTCGACGCGCGCGAACTTGTGAAAAACCTCCTCGATGAATTCAAACGTCTGCGCGTCCGTTCCGCCCGCTTCGCGACGGCGTTTCTCGTATTCGCGGCTTCGGCGCTCGATGCCCGGAATCACACCCTCGTATCCGCCCTCGCCTTCGCCAAGCAAAATTTTGTCTTGCGTCTTCTTTGGAAGTTTTCCAAACGGAACGTCTGTCTTCACCGTGAGAGCCGCAGTCAGCCCGTGCAGCATGAAGTTTAGGTACGCGCCGCCCGCCGTGCGCCAAGGCGCGATGGCGCCTTCGTCGAGGGAGAGCTTGGCGTCGGGAACAACTAGTTCAGGCGCAAAAAAGCGAAGCTCACCGAGGCCGTTGCACTTGGGGCACGCGCCGGCCGGATTGTTGAACGAGAACATGCGCGGCTCAATCTCCGGCAACGAGATGCCGCAGCCCGCACACGCAAAACCGCTCCGACAAAAGCCAGGGCTCCCCAGTCGGCAGCTCAATGCGCACGAGCCCGTCGGACAATTTCAACGCTAGCTCGACGGACTCCGTGAGTCGCTGACGGATGTCGGGCTTGACCGTAAGCCGATCGATGTGCACGTCGATTGAGTGCACACGCGTCTTCTCGAGCACGATGTCTTCGCCTAGATCACGTACTTCGCCGTCGATGGTTGCGCGAACAAAGCCCTCTTTGCGCAGGTTCAAGAGCTCTTTTCTGAACTCCCCCTTACGCGCGCGGACCATCGGCGACTGCACGATGAAGCGCGTGCCCGCCGCGAGCGCCATTACCTGATCCACCATTTGCTGCACGGTTTGCGCGGCAATGGGCTGTCCGCAATTCGGACAATGAGGCGTGCCCGCGCGCGCGAAGAGTAAACGCAGGTAGTCGTAAATCTCGGTGACCGTGCCCACGGTCGAACGCGGATTGCGCGACGTCGTTTGCTGCTCGATGCTGATCGCGGGCGAGAGCCCTTCGATCGTGTCGACATCGGGCTTGGGCATATTGTCGAGGAACTGACGTGCGTAGGCACTGAGCGACTCGACGTAGCGACGCTGTCCCTCTGCGTAAATCGTATCAAACGCCAGTGACGACTTACCAGAACCGCTCGGCCCCGTGATCACGACGAGCTTGTCGCGAGGGATCGTTACATCGATGCTTTTAGATTATGTTGACGCGCACCGCGGACGATCAGGTCCATGGTTTCTCTCGTTGAGTGAAACGCTGCGCGAGCTCAATAGCTGCGATCATTCCGCTTGGCTCGCCGTCGCCGCGCTCCGCCGCGTCATAAGCAACGCCGTGGTCCACGCTCGTGCGTAGGAAGGGAAGTCCCCATGTAACGTTAACGGCCTTGCCCCAATCCAAGAGCTTCGACGCGATCGTTGCCTGATCGTGCATCATCGCAACCACGCCATCCACTTTGCCTGCGGCCGCATCGCGAAACGCGGCTTCTGCCGGTCGCACGTCGAGCAAGTGCACGCGTCCATCGCAGAAGGGCTGAGCAGCCTGCAACTCGCGAACGACGGGCATGATCACACGTTCCTCCTCCGTTCCGAACAAGCCGTGCTCGCTCGCGTGAGGGTTTAGGCCAGTGACGACGATGCTTGGTGGTACCGTACGATCGCGATGCAAGGCGAGCAGCGCTTCGGCAAGATGGCGAATGGTGCGCTCCACACGACGCCCCGAAATCTCAAAGGGAACCTTCTGCACGGCAAGATGCGTTGTGACGAGTGCCACAGACAAACGAGGGCCAAGAAACATCATCGTGACCTCGTCGTCAGCGCGCGAAACCGAACGGGCCAGGTGCTCCGTCTGACCGATGAAATCAACGCCGCCCATCACGATGGCTTCCTTGCTCGTGGGGCCGGTGACAAGCGCACGGGCATGCCCGTCGCGCGCCGCCTTGGCTGCCAAATCCAACATCGCAAGCTGCACCCGACCTCCTTCTGCCGTGGGCGCGTGAGTGTCGACTACGCTATTGGGCACGACCGCCGCGTCCACAAGGCCAATATCGCCAGCGCGCAGATGCCATGGGCCGGCCACCGCTACGTCCTTGATACGATCGGCAGCGATACCGTGTGCACGCGCGATAGATTTCAGACGCGCTCGGTCGCCGAACACAACGACGGCATCACGCGTGCATGCCGTGCGCAACGCAGTCATCGTCACGCGCGGGCCGACCCCCGCCCAATCTCCAACCGAAATGGCTAGCGGCCGAATCGTCACGTGATGCCTTCCTATTGAGCTCGCTGGCTGCCGGCGCAATCGCGCGGAGGCCCGAATCGAGGAGGCGGAATCCTAGTCGCGGCGCTGCCTGCGCGCAATTGCTACGAATTGCGTGATCTCGCGTGATCCAAACCCTTGACCGTGCGCGTAAGTCATTGATAGCTTTCGGAACGAGCCTATCTACGAGCTGGCGCGGGCATTTGAGGAGAACGTGGCGACCAAAACGTGGAGGCTGACAGTCAGTGGATTGGGTGCGACGGGCTCGCCCCTCCATGACGTAACCGTGCAGGCTGAGAACTGGATGACCGCGCTTCGCGTAGGGCGCACCCAGATCGGCGAACAAGGCGGCGTTCCGACCGGCGCAAGCTGCGCGGTCGCGCCCGACGGCAAAGTCACCATTTTGGATCCGGCCGCGCAGCGCGCGTATGTAGTTACAGTTGTGAAGAGCGATTCGCTGCGTCCGCCTCCGGCGCAGGGCGAAGCTGCGCCTAGCGTGGAAGTCGCAAACCTTCCGCCAGACGATGCGATTACGCAGGACGATCCTCCTCCGGCGCCCGCGTCGATAGCGGCAAACGCGCCGCTCGATCCAAAGATGGCGAAGCGCACAATGGCCTTCGAGCTTCCGAATATGGCGCAGGCGCAGCATGCCCCGGTCGCCGTTGGCACGCCCGCCTCGGCGTCCGCGCCAACGTCCGTTGCCCCAAAGGCCGCGCCGGTTGGGGTGAATGAGAAAATCGCGATGGCCACAGCGGCGTATGTGACGCCCGCCAAGGGGAGCCTGCCCCCTCCGAGCGTTGCGCCGGTCGCCGCGCATCCGGCGCCGGCCGCAGCGGGACAGCCCGCCGCCGCGAGTGCACCGGAGCCCGCAAGTGCAGCGGAGCCCGCGCCTTCCGCGGCTGCGCGCATTCCCGGCCCGGCGCCGATACCCGATGTAGCGATACCGCACGCAGCAGCGTCGCAACGCGCCAATGCGCATTCAGCATCACAAGGCTCTTCCTCCATCGAAGTGTCGCCCGAAGCCTACGTTCCGTCGCTGCCGCCGGCAGCAACCGTCGGGCTTGGTCCCGTGCCCGTGGGCTTGGCGCCCGAACCTGGCCCGCCCGGATTGTACGGCGGCGTTCGAGCGCAACTTCTCTCCGAGCGCTTCGACGATCCGACTCCCGAGAACCCGCTCACCTATCGCGAGCGCACGCTCGTCGTCCCGGAAAACACGCCGCTCGACGTCTGCGAGCGAATCATTCGCGACGAAATGGTTCGCGCTCAAGCGGAACTCGCCGAAGTGATGCCGGGCAAGTTCATCAACCTCGCACTCTTCGACCATCCGTGGAGCAAGCGCCCGTTACGACGCCCGGTCGTTACGCTTCAGTGGAAAGACTGGCGCGGCGATCCGGAGATTGCGTTCCCACCGCGCACTCCTCCAACCATGTTGCCCCCCGGCATGTCGATTCCTCCACCCGGCGCACGCGTCCGTCGCACGAGTGCACCTCCTGCCGAGCAAGACGAGCGCCTCGCCAATGCCTTCGAGGCATGCCAGGACCTATTCTTCCTGAAATCAGCCGCCGATGGCTTGGAATTCATCGTTCGACTTCTGCGCGAAACTGTTCCGTCAGAAGCCATCACGAGCGCGCTCTACGATATCAACACCGATGAGTTCCGCTTCGTCGCGCTTGATGGCCCCGGCGCGGGCGAGCGTCGTGGGGACGCGATTCCCTCGACCGCGGGTTTGTTTGGCGCGGCCGCAGCGAGCATCGGCATTGCGCTTGTTGTAGACGACGTTCACAACGACTCGCGCTTCGATCCGGGCATCGACGGGCGCTTGGGCGTCGAGCCGCGCAACATGCTTCTCTACGCACTCGTGCACGAGCGTCGCCTGCTCGGGATGCTGCAACTCATCAACCGCAGTGGCCGCGATTATTTCGGCCGCGGCGACATGAACGTCGTGACCTATATCGGCAAGCAGCTCACCGAGTTTCTGCACGAGAAACGCATCGAAGAGAAGCAGCAGGATCCGAGCCCCAAGAGTGGGCCCCGCGGCAAATCCCGATGAGCCGCCCACAAGCGCCGGTCGAACGGTGCGCGCGATGCGACAAGCCGACCAACATCTGCGTCTGCGACAAGATTCGCGAGATCGAAACGCGCACCCGTGTCCTCATCTTGCAACATCCGCGTGAGGACGATCACGTCCTGGGTACCGCGAAGTTGCTTGCGCTCACGTTGCCCAAGGCCATCCTACGGCGTGGCCTCTCGTGGGCATCGCTGACGGACGCCCTGGGGGAAAAAGCTGAGCCATCACGGTTTGGCGTGCTCTACCCGATGTCACTCATGCAGCCACTTTCGGAGGAGGACAAGAGCAAGCCTTATCTGGTCCTTGACCGCCGCGGCGACGTCCAGAAAACACCACCCAGACTCGAAGGTGTGGTCGTACTCGACGGCACGTGGAGCCAGGGCAAAAGTCTGTGGTGGCGCAACCCGTGGTTGCTGAAGCTCAACCGCGTAATTCTGCACCCGCGCGAGGCGTCAATCTACGGCAAGCTTCGGAAAGAGCCGCGACGCGAATTCGTCTCGACGCTTGAAGCTGTCGCTGATGTCCTTGTGCACAATGGCGAGCCGGAGACCACGCGCGAGGAGTTGCGCCGCAACTTCCGCACCATGGTGCAGCGGGCTCGCGAGTCAGCGCCGCCGAAGCGGCGCGCCTACTCGCAAGATTAACGAGTGCGCATCCCGAAGATTCGCGCGCCGTCAGCCCCGGGAGATCCTCCGGAACTGCCGCCCCCGCTCGAGAGCGGAACTGGCGGGGTTTCGATGCCGCCACCCGCGAGGTCGCAGAAGGACGGAACGCAGCTCGCATCCATGAGCGTGTACTCGCAGAAGGCACCTTCCACGCATTCGCCGGACGGACACAGCTCGCCATAAGTCGGCGTGGCACCGCACGTAGCGAAGCTCCAGGAACTGTCGTAGATGCACGAGAGTCCAGGCGAGCACATGGCTGAGTAGTCGCAGCTCTCGCCCGCGCCGTACGTTGAAACGCACGTCGAGCCACCGGTCGATTCGTCATATTGACACCAGTAGCCAAGAGGACACACGTCGTTGTAGCAAACGTCACCGGGACCCGGCAGCGTCGTGCATGTTGCGGGGGAGCCGTCAGATGGGTAAGCGCACGTATACCCTTCGCCGCACGTTCCATCATCAGCGCACGGTTCCCCGACGCTCGGACGGTTCACGCATACCGGGTCACTTGAGCCGTCGTCCGAGTAGTCGCAAGCGAGACCCTCTGCGCATCGACTGAAACGCCCGGGACGGCCGCCAGTGGGAGTGGCCGCGAAGTCAATGATGATGCCCCCCCCAGCGCAGAGCTCGCCGACACCCGGCAAGGGCTGACACACAGAGGAGCCGTCGCCGTATTCGCAATAGTAGCCGGGCGCGCAATCGCTAACCGACTCACAGGACTCGCCGGCAGTCGGCGGAGTTACGCAGCGCTCGGCTACGTAGTCGCAGACGAGCCCCGTGATGCAGGCGTCACTACTGGTGCAGCGTTCGCCCTCTCCGCGCGGGGCCGAACAGATGTTCGTGTCGACGCCGCGACACGAGCTGTCCGCATCGCACTCCGTGCCTGACGAGCAACTGGGGAATCCATCGACGCAAACGCCGCCCGCGCACGAGAGCCCGCCGTGACAGGGGTGCGTGCCGTCGCACATGCCGCCGAGTGGGCGCGGGGTTAAGCAGCGACCGCCGGCACACTGCAAGCCTGCGGCGCATTCCGAAGTTGAAGCGCAAGTGCCATCTTCCACGACCCGATCACCACAGATTCCGGCGTGACAGACCGACGGCGAGGCGCACGCGCTCGAGCATGTCGCGCCCACTTCCGGCAGCGCGCGGCAAACGAAGCCTGTGCTTCCGTCGCAGTACCCGGCGCCACGGGCGCATCCGAAACCGAAAGTGGCACCCGCGCAAGCAGACCCGATAGGTGTAGTCGCACTGAATGCAAGAGCGCACGACGCCGAAGCGGTGATGTTGAGCGGGGCACAAAGTTCAGCGGCGCCGGAAAGTTCGGCTACGCATGCAGTGAGGAGGTCTTCTTGAATTTCGTACTGCCCCGCGGCGACCGCAAGCGCAAGCTCGTCCATTGATTCGCCGCAGCCCGCAATCTGCTGAGCTACGCAAGAGGGCACGTCGATGGGGCCACGCACGTCGCAGCCACAGGTCGTGAAGTTCTCGCAAAGTGTCATTGAGACCGGCGCGCACAAGGTGTCGCGCAAGTGGCGCGAGACCACATGAGAATCAATGCCGAAGTCGTTGCCCAAATCGCGCGGGCCGCCACTATCGATAGGCATCGCCAAGTCGATACGCGGTCCGGCATCGGTCGGCATGAATGCGTCGATTGGAATGAACGAGTCGATTGCCACCGCGCTATCAACGGAAGCCCCTGCGTCCTCCATCGTTTGTGTGGTTGATTCGCCGCAGCCAATGGCGAAGACACAGAGTCCTGCGGTCCATGCGCCCAGAGCAATCCCGGCCCCCACACGCGTCGTCGATTTCATAAGCGATGCCTCTCTTAGTCGTTCGTTTGCGTGAGCATCCACGCGTAGATGTCGTGCCCGGCCGTCAGGTTGTAAGTCTGCCACCACGAGGAGTGGCCGACACCTGGATAAATCGTCATTAGGGCCTCACGACGTGGAGGAGAAGGACACTCGTTGATCAAATGGGTCATGGGGCCGGTCGTTCCGCCCGGCCAAACCGTCGTATCCGCATCGCCATGAAAGGCCCAAACAGCTATTTTGCCGAGATCGCAGCCTTGCGCAGCCCAGGCGGGCTCGCCATTGCCCGCAATCGGGACGATGGCCGCGATCTGTTTCTCGTCGGCGTAGGCGCCGTAGTAGCTCCACGACCCGATGGCCCCGCACGAAAGGCCGGTCAGGTAGATTCGGCGCGGGTCCACGTCGTAGTGCGACGCGGCGTACGTGATGAAGTCGTGAATTTCGGTCGCACTTGGGCAATCCCAACCGGGATGCTGCGGCGAGAGCACGACGAACGGGCGAGCGAGCGGCCAGTCGTCATCCGCAATGATCATCGGGGGACCGTTCGCAAGCACAAGGTCGAGGGCTGCACTGGAGCCGTCACCGTTCTCGCCGACGCCATGATAGAAAACCATCAAGGGGAAGCGCACTCCGTCAACCTCACCATAGGCAGGCGGCAGGTATTCCCAATAGCCGGCCGTCGCCGCAGTTGAACCGAGCGGGCGTTTCACGTGACGAGTGGAGGATGGGCCACCGTCAATGACTGGCCAACTCGCGTCATCGCCCGCGTCAACAGTCGCGCCGGCGTCCGTCATCGGCCCTGCGTCCATCGATCCGGAAGCCGCATCGGCGCCTGCGTCCATCGATCCGGAAGCCGCATCGGCGCCCGCGTCCATCGTGGCGATGAATGCGTCGAGGCCGGCATCCACGGCGATGCCGCCTGCGTCGAACGCACCCAAGTCAGCACTTGCTGCGTCGACGCTACTCGCATCGTGCGCGCCAAAGTCCGCGCGTGAAGCATCCCCACCTAGGCTTAGATCAACGCCCGCCGCATCGAGTGCGGCGGGAGCATTGCCGGAGAGCCTGCCCGTGCACCCCGCCAGCACGCACATATAGCCGGCTACAGCCGGCCAAAGCAGCGCCGGTATATTTCGTCGCGTCACAGCGAAGAAGTCTTCGCCCTACCTCGCCGAATGGCAAGGCTTTACGGCCGAGCAGCCAAGAGCGCCTGAACCTGCCGTTCAATGACGGAAGCGTCCGGCGCACGGAAGCCGGCGTGCACGTGACGAACTACGCCACGCCGGTCAATAATGAATGACGTGGGCATGGTACTGGGGCTGTATCGGTCGGCGACCGCGTGCGCTGGGTCGTGCACGATCGTGAAAGTCGCGGGGGTACGACGCAGGAAATCGCGGACGTTCGATACCTCGCGGTCCACGCTCACGCCAACGACAACGAGGCCCTGTCCGCTGTAGCTTCGGTGCAAGCGCTCAAGAACCGGAAATTCCTGGCGGCACGGCACGCACCACGAGGCCCAGAAGTCGACAATCGCAACCTTGCCGCGCAGATCAGCAATGCGAACGTTCGTCCCGCGCAAGTCACGCAAGCCAATTTCGGGCGCTCGGGCGCCAGCGTTCAACGCGAGTGCAGTCGAGACGACGCAAAGGACACTCGCAAACGAGAGCGAATAGACGATCGACTTGCGCATCGGAGTGTTGGACGGGCGAAGCGCCGGGCGATTCATAGGTCGAGCTCCTCGCGCAGATACGCGGAGAGTGCTTGCGGGTTCTCGTGGAAAAGCCGCCCATTTACAAAGATCGTCGGGGTGCCTTGGACGCCCACTCGGTGCCCCTCTTGACGGTCCGCGTCGATGCGGCGTTGAACTTCAGGTGACACGAGGTCGGCGCGGAAGCGTTCAAGATCGAGTCCGAGTTGCACCGCGTAACGCTCGAGGTCCTCGTCTTCGAGCTCGTGCTGATGCGTGAACAACAAATCGTGCATCTCCCAAAACTTACCTTGGCGGCCCGCAGCGACAGCGGCGCGCGCCGCGGGCATCGCGCGGGGATGACCATCGAGCGGATACTGCTTAAAGACTAGCTTTACGCGCCCTTCGAACTCACGCAGCGCGCGCTCGACAATCGGCACCGCAGCACCGCAGTACGGGCATTGAAAATCACTGAACTCGACGATCGTCACCGCCGCCATCGGCGCTCCGCGCACTGGCGCTTCATCGACGTTGATCGTCTTGCGCGTATCGCGCCCGTAACGCGCTGCAAAGTTTTCTTCGATGTCGTTGCGCGCGTAGCCCTCAGCCACCATGCGTGTCAGAAAGCGCGCTGCCGGAACGCACTGATTGCACGAGCCGGCGGATGAGGCACATCGCGCGACACTCACTGGCTCGCCGCACGGGGATAGAAGATCGTTCACGAGGTCGGTCCACACGCGTCGCTCGGGCGAGCTAAGCTCGGACGTATCAACCGACTCGATGCGCTCGATTCGCGGGCCGGCCGGCGCAGGTGTATTGCCCGCTTGCGGGTTGTCGCGGCCGTGACCGCAGCTTGCGCCGCCAAGAAGTAGCGCGAATAAACCGACGGAAATCCGAGAGATGGGCGTGCGCTTCATGACAGGCGCGAATGCTAGGAGGCGCCTCGATCAGTGTCAAATCACAGCGCTACTGGGTGGGCGCACCGGCATTAATCCAAGCAACGACGGTCGCGATCTCGCCTGACGAAAGCGGCGCATCCGGCGGCATCGGGTCGCCGTAGATGTGAGGGTCGCCCAAGACCGTGTAGACCAAGTAACTCGTATCGGCGCGTCCAACGCCGCCAAGCACATCGACGATGCGCAGACCGGTGAAGAAGGGTCCGCCGGATGCCCCCTCCTCGCCCACGCTGCCCGAGGGTAGCGTCGTTGCAGGCGCGCCTATCGCCGTCGTAGCGACGCCGTTGCTCGACGAAAGATCCAGACCGGCTGCGCGAAACGAAGCATCATGACAAGCGGCCGTCGCGCACGAACGCGCGAAAATCGGCTCCACGGCCCCCCACGCCGCCGTTGCGCGGACTGGAGCTTGACGCGCGACGTCGCGGCCGGTGTGAAAGTGAATCGTTACGGGCGCTGCCATCACTCCGCCGTCGAGGTCTTCGACGCCTTCAATCACCAAGCGGTAGTCGACGTCGGGTGTGAGGCGGGCTCCGTCGAATGGCACAGCGACTGCGCGCTGCTCGAGGATGTCGTAACGCACCGACAAGAAGATGGATGTGTTTCCGGACGCCACGCGGATGGATCCGCGACTCACGCTGCGCGGCGACACGCGCCTGTCGAAATTGACGATGAATGGGCCGTCCAGCGGTACACCGCTCGCGCCTTCGAGTGGGTATGCGCCGACGACTTGAGGTGCGTCGCGCAGCGCCGTTGGGCTGCCTACGTCGCACGCCACGAGTAGCACGCAAAGAAGACTCGACGAAAGCGCGCGGTGTGGGCTCAGGATTCGCTGTAGACGGTGAGCTGGTCGCGGAGGACTTCTTCCGTGACCCCAACGCGGATGTACTCTTTCAAGCAATCGGCAATCGTGATCAGGAGGTCGTCGACGCCCTTGTCTTCGATGAGCTTCGAGAGCAGCTGGCGCGACTCACGCGTATCGTCGTCACGCAAGAACTGCCGGACCTGATCGATAGCGATGTCGCCCTGGAAGTCGATCACTGCGTGATCCAGAAGATATCGAACAAGCTCGCGCACTTCGGCCTCCCGTGGGCCCCGAAGTTCGGGGACGGGAACGTTGTACGGCTGAGGCGGGACGCAGCGCAAGAAGAAACCGAGTTGTTGGGAGAGTCTTAATGCGGACCGGCTTGATTTGCCGTGGAAGCTTGTGGTTGACGCAGGCTCGCCTGCACAGCCGGCCAGTCTATGTCGAGGGGCGGCGCTGATCTCGCAGGGGCGCCACGAGCGAGCCTGCTTACCTCACGGATCCGCTCATCGTCACGCGGATGCGTGCTCATCCACTGAACCAATCCCGGCGTATGACTGCCAGGCTCGCCTTTCATCATCTGAAAGAACTCGCCCAATCCGCGCGGATCAATCCCTGCGGCGATCATCATGCGAACCCCTTCCGCGTCAGCGTCGCGTTCCTGATCTCGACTGTAGCTCTGGATAACTGCGAGGATCGCCCCGCTCTCCGCATAGCCGAGCAAGCCGCTCGCGTCCCCGATAAGCAACGAGATGCCGTAACGAATCCCTGCCGCGCGCGCCAGGCCTCGCACGCCATGTCGCAGCGTGGCATGCGAAATTTCGTGCGCGAGCACGCCAGCAACTTGCTCGGGGCGTGTTGCCTTCTTCAACAGGCCGGTGAATACGACAATCTGTCCACCGGGAAGCGCGAACGCGTTAACTTCTTCGCTCTCGATGATGTGAAAGCGAAAGTCGAGTCCCGCTACCGCCGCGTGCGGAGTCATTCGCGCCAGCATCGTCCGGATCGCCGCACTCACTCGCGGGTTGCGGAGTTCAACTTCGCCCGCATTGATCGCGCCGATAGCGGCGTCGCCGATCTGCCGGTCTACGGAGACGGGAAGCGTGCCAACGGAATGCATGATGAGGCGCGGCACCTGGGTGAGCAGGACGATGATGCTGAGCAAGATGCCTCCCGCTACCCACTGCCAAACATGCATCGTGCGTTTATGCTTTGTGAGTGCATCACAGGACGCGTCGAGTGCGCCGTTCGCTGATCTCCGAAGCGTGGCGATGAAATCGGCATGTTCCACGCACACCGTCACTCCGTCCAGCGGTGCGACGCAAAAGACCATATGACCGCTCGCGCCACCGAGCGACAGCTGCAGAGTCTGCAGGTTAAGACGCACCGGCCCCTCGCTTGAGCTCACCTGCATCACGCCGTCCGCAATCTCGACGTGTGCGACGACGGGCCCTGCCCCGCCGCGCCGCATCACAGTGCCGTTGAACCTCGTCACAAGCTCACTCTATCACTGACACCGAGCTGCCAACTCACCCAGGTCGCCGTGACAGGTCCGGCACGCCCGCGGATTATCGCGCAACAGGCTCGCGCATTGTGCGGCGAAATTTGGCGGGTGCGGCGATAGGCCACCACCAATGCCGCGCGCGCCGTGGCAAGCGACGCAATCGCGCTCGGCGTGACAGCTTACGCACGAGCTCATCGACCGACGCGCCTCCATCGCGTGCTGCACCGGGCCGCGCGACCACACAGCCTCAGGTGGATGAAAGCGCGCCGTCGCGCGCACCGTTGGCGCGGAAATCGTGGAGACGCCTAGCCGTGCATGGCACTCGGCACAAAAAGTCTGGATGGTGTGACACGTCACGCAGCGCGGCTCATCGCGGCGCGCCGCTTGCGGGTGAATAGTGAGGAAATCGTTCGGGTGCACACTGCGCGGCCGAATGCGCGCATCGTGGCAGGCAGCGCACTCACTTTCGCGATGGCAGTTCGCGCACTCGCTCCCTTGATCCGCGCCAACCCAGCGATGGCGCACGATCCAATCGGCGTCGTGGTGCATGCCGTGCAACCACGTCGGCGGGTTCATGTTGCCCTCGGGATAGTGTGTTCGAATTACCCCGTCGGGCTCTGTCAGATGGCAGGTTCGGCAGGCTGTTGGCGCGGTTGGCGATGCGCCACCGTGACATTGCAAGCAATCACGCATCGTTGGCATATTGGCGCGCGTCGCAATCGTCGTGTCCTGCACACCGACGTGGCAAGACACACACGCAACGCCCTGCGAGACATGCGTCGCGTGCGAAAAACGAAGACGGGCTGTGGGGAACGACGACGCCGCAGCTTGCATCGAGTTGCTCGGTCCGTAACCGTCGTGGCAAATGCCGCAACGCTCGGCAGAAGGATTGGCGCGTGCGATCTGCTCAGCGTGGCACGGCAAGCAACTATCCTCGTGCGGCACAAGCAAATCGGACGCGACCCGACTCTGCGCAGCCTGGGCATGACACCGCGTGCATGGAAGCGCCCGATGAGCTGGAAGAGAGTGGTTCATCTTGAGCGCAATGCGTTCCTCCGGATACATGATCGCGCTGCGGGGCTGGCCAAGCGACGTCGTTTGCGGTGCGCGCGCACGTGGCGCCGAGCTTGGCGCACGCCGTTGCCCCACCGCTGCGGTCTGAACACCAAGCGCAGCGGCGAGCGCCACGCCCAACGCGAGAAATACGGCCGACGCGCGTGCCTTCATCGCCATGCCCCGATGTGAACCGACATCATCATTCGAAAGCGATGGCCCGTGACCCGGCTGGTCGCGTGATCGAGCTCGACCATGACGCTCGTCGCGGCACCAACCTTCCATCGCACGCCCACCATCTCGGCGAGTGAGACACCGTAGATTGAAGTGCGCAACGGATCATTGAAGTACCAGAGCGACGTGCGGCCTTCGAACGAGAGAAACGGATTGAGCGGGTGCGAAATATCGAGGAGCACGCTGGAGGTCGGCCCTAAATCCCCCCCCCACACGGACCCTGCGGCCGACAATCGTGTTGAGCCGACGCGAATCATCCCATGCGCCTCGCCGCCCCAGTCCACATCGTTTCCGTACGATCCGAGCTCGGCGTAGCGCGCACGAAAGGCTCCTCCGATTTCGGTGCGCTCGCTTGGCTTCACCGTGATGTTGAGTTGCCCTTCCGAGATTGGCGCGATCGCAAAGTAGGCCCAGATGGTTCCGGGATCGAAACGCGGGACATTGCGCTCCACGCGCGCGAGCAATCGAACGCTCGGCAAGTCGTACGATGTCGCGGCCGCAGCAGCGATGTTCTTGCCGTCAAGCAAATCCCACACGCCGTCGAGCTGCACACGGAAGCCTGCCAATGGTTCCGACACAAGGCCGGTCCCCAAGCGTCGCAACACAACGCCCTCACCTTCGACCATCTCGCGAAACGCGATTCGCCCTCGCACCCACTCCGAACGACCGAGTTCGAGCGCCCCGCCATCGACTCGCATGGTTGAAGGCGGCGCGATGAACGGCACTCGCGAAGGATCGACATTGCCCAAGTCGAGACGCGGAACACCGGCTATCTCGAACGCGGAGGTGCCGCCGAGACTGGTACTGCGTACGACAGCGCCTGCCAAGCCCTCCACGGCGAGCCAAGCGAACGGCGTAGCGCGCGCGAAGGCCCCGTCGAACCTGGCGAAGCCAATCGTGTCCCATGTGAGCTGACGGCCGGCGCGCACCAAAACACCGAGAGGGAGTCCGCTCACATCGACATAAGCTGACGGAAGGTCGACGAGGGTGGTTTGAGCGAGCGGTTGATAGACGCCCGAGTCACGCTCGTTCGTGGCGCGCACGCACAATTCGCGCGCGAGCAAGCATGTGTCGCCGAAGTCCTGCTCCAATCGCAGGCGCACATTCGCTGATAGCGTGGGCATCCGGCCGTCACTGTCCGGCTCGTCAACGAGGGGATTGGCGAACGAGAGGCCGAGCGTTTGCAGCAAACGTCGACGCGTCATCAAGGCACTGGTGCCGGGCGAGCGAACTTCGTATGCCTGAAAAACCGTGTCCGATTCGACGCGGACATCGTAGGCGCGCGCAACACCAGCGTCGCCCGCGAGTGCGAGCAAGCAGATAAGCGCGCACGAAACGCGGAGGATCAGATGCGCGTATCGCGAATGCACGTGACGCCGAACTCTTGCGACAGTGAGTCATCGTGATCATCCGCCACCGTACCGACGACTCGCAGCATGGCCTCCACTTCCGAGGCGTCGAGATCTTGAACGCTGCGCTCGGCGATGACCGCGATCTCGCCCTCCACCAGTGCAAACGCGGCTCCTAGAATCTCGCTTCCGTTCAGCTCGAGCAAACGGCGAAAGAGCTCAGCTTCGCGTGCCTTCATCGCTGGCGACAAGCGGGCTATGGGCGAGAGGACCCGAAGAATGCCTTCTTCATCATCGCGAATCGGTCGATGCAGCGATACATAGACGTTCGCACTTCCGCGCTGCAGCATGTGCCGCAGAATGACGCTGCCACCGGTGGGTTGACGCGTGAATGAGGGGTTCAAGCCCATCGCGCGGATCGCGCCCTCGATGAGCTGAACAGCCGTTGCTAAATCCGCATCCCACCGCGCCATCATGCTTACCCCAAGGTGTGCGGCGAGCATGCTAGCAGAAAGAATCCAAGAGGGGTCAGCTGGCAAAAGGGGCTAAGGCTCTGGAAGAATGAGCGGGGTGGGCCCATACAGTCCATCAAAGGAAATCTCATGCCAATCAACCTTCGTGGAACACAGAACATTCTTCTTACAGCGATCGCGGTCTCTATCACGTTGGGCGGCCCGACTGCACGGGCTCAGGACTACGTCGAGCCCGCCCCCGCTACGACCACGCCGGCCTATGATCCGCCGCCGCCCCGCAACGATCCTCCGCGCGAGCGCGAGCGCGAAGTAGATGCCAATCACGCCGGCCTTCGTTTAGCCATTCAAGGACGCTTGAGCGTGCGCAATCTCGCGGAAGGAAGCGCGCTAGGGGGGTTCGGTCCCGTGGTGCCGTTCGCGGCTATCGGTGTTCGCTTGGTGGATCAGCGCCTCTTTCTCGGTCTCGGCTTGGGCTTCGGCGGCACAAGCTCAACGACCTGCGGAGGAATGGGGTGCGCAGCCGATCAAACAACGTTGTCGCAAAGCTACGTGGCTCTCTCGCCCGTCGCGACCTTCGATGTTCTTCGCGAAGGCTTCGGCGCTCTCT
Source organism: Sandaracinaceae bacterium (assembly GCA_016712745.1). Classification (GTDB taxonomy): domain Bacteria; phylum Myxococcota_A; class Polyangia; order Polyangiales; family JADJQN01; genus JADJQN01. The sequence continues at coordinate 186,214 of JADJQN010000001.1, read as the reverse complement.
ACTTAGCCGGCTGGTTCAACTTCGTTTCTTACTCGCAGGTCCAGCGAGAAGAGACAGGCGAGCCGACGGTCCAGAGCGGCGGTAGCACCGGCGTTGGGCTCAACCTCGCGCTTGGCTTGCGCGGTCAAATCACGCCCGGCGTCTCCCTTGGCACCGAATGGGGCTGGGGCTTTCTCTCCTACACGAACAACAACAACACGGGTGACGCGGACGACGAGTCAAACTTCGGCCACGGTGTGTTCGGCACAATTGTCGTCGAAGGCTCCATCGGTATCTAAGTACGACACTGCCACTTTCTCACGCGTCCGCGCGGCCGATTTGGACACCCACGAGGTCCACGGCTGCGCTGATGCCTTTAAGCGACGCCTGAAATTGCCGCTGAGGCAAGCCCTCTAGCAGCGGCTTTACCGCCGGATCACGGGCAAGCGCCGCGGCCATAACCAACTCCCCTGACGCCGCTTGCGCTTGCACGCGCGCCGCAACGTTGGCAGTCGTGCCAAAGAAATCCAAGCGATCATTCGCACGCACGGCGAGACACGGCCCAGCGTGCACGCCAACTTTCACACCCAGCCCATCGCCGCTCTGCGTTGACTCGTTCGCCCGAATCATGGCGATGCCGGCACGCACAGCATCTGCCGGCGCTGCGAACGACGCCATAACCGCGTCTCCCATTGTTTTGACCAGCGCCCCGGTCTCGTTGGCAATGCATTCTCCCATCTCGACGAAGTGAGCCTGCACGAGCGCGAATGCACGCGCGTCTCCCAGTCGCTCGTAGCAAGCGGTAGATCCCGTTAGATCGGTGAAGAGAAGCGCGATATGTGAAACGGTGAGCTCGACCCCAGTCGCTGGCGCTTCAGTCGCAAAGAACTGAACGAACTCCGGAAACGTTGCAATGACGCTGCCGAGCACGATGTCGGCACTCCACCCGGAGCGCTCTATGAGCAAGGTCATGGTGCTCGCGGCCCGGGACTCCACGACGACGGCCGTCGCGCCATCGGTCGTTGTGCCATGCCCTGAAGCAGTGATCTCCGTATCCGAAATTGTCACGCGCAACTCGCGAGGTAGCTCATCGAACGCGAGATCGAGCGCGTGCTTTCCTTCGAGCGTGCGAATGTGAATCATGGAGGCAAGATCAATACGCTCGGTCGTCGTGCTCCCCGCGAGCGCACGTACCTGCGCCGTCACGTGGGGGAGAAACGACGGGCTCGAAGCGCAATAGAGCTGATTTTCCACGCGACGAATCGCAGCATTGCACTGAAACACCGCCTCGACGTGCTTGGCGAGGTCCACGCCGTAATCGATATTGCACGCATCGCAGTGCGACTCGCGTCCGATCTCCGTCATATGATCGGCGACGGCCGCGCCGACGCGGCAAACCGGGCAATTGATTTGCCACTTCAAGTCCACCACGCCTGCATGCGTGGCATGCAAGAACAAACGCAGCGCGGCCTTGCGGTCGATTCCCCAAAGCGACGCGAGCTCGAACGGGCGGATTTGCGAAAGCTCCTCGTCGGGCCTGTCGCGCATAAGTGCGATCAGCAGGTCGACGTGCGCGCCATCTAAGCCCGCGCTGCGCATGATCGCGGAACGTCGCACCAACTCCGCAACATTCGTCGATGAACGTGGCCCAGAAGTAAGTGCACCATACGGGGATTGAAATAGGCTGCGTCGCGCGAGGGTGACCGCCGGCGCTTGCAAGTTGTGCGTGCCGCTATCCGGTGCGTTCGCGCCTTGCAGGAGCGTTTCGAGCACATCGAGATAGCGTTCCACCGCGGCGCGCTGCTTCACTTTCAGGATCTGCCCCACCGCCCGTCCGACGAGCTGCGTTGCCGCGGTGAAGGCCGTTACGGTGACCTGCGTCCCTCCCGGCGCATCAGCCAAATACGCATGGAATCCCGCGTTCGCGATTGGCCCTTTGAGGAAGACGCGCATGCCGCGCACGTGGCGTCCTTCAACCCACTCATACGGCGGTTCGACCCACTCAATTTCGAAACCCAGCTCGCGTGCGTGCGCGACTCGCGAGCGTCTCCCAGCGATATCGCGATACCGATAGTTCGCCGGCGAAAGCCCCTGCGCACGGTCCCAACGATTCGTGTCGGCGACCAACGCCCAAACCAGGGAGCGTGGCGCGTGAAGGATTCTCTCGACGACCGCCTCTTGACGAGTCTCTGTCATTTCACGCAGAGCTCGACCTCTGTCGGGAGTCGCACATCGACAACTTCCCACTCTTCGTCGCGACCGTTTCGTTTCCATTCGATGACGTCAGTCACACGGTGGCCAAGAAGCGCCTTGCCAAGCGGGGACGTTGTCGAAATAAACCCTTCGGTCGGATCGCCTTCGTCGGGTCCGACCAATGTGTAGACGCGCCTTTTGGCTGACTCGTCTTCTACTTCAATCTCGCACCCAAATCCCGCCGCGCCATCGATCATCGCTGGCGCTATGACTTCGACCGTCGCCAGGATTTGATCGATGACCTGCGCGCGATATCGGGAAGGCTCGAGTGCGGACCGTTCGGACGCGAGACGGCGATAACCACGGGGGGTGATTGGTTGCGCGCGGTCAGGTCTCGCTGGCAACGCGAGCTCTTCGGGTGCTGCCGCGTCCTCGGGCATAAACGCTTTGGACACGGGAAAAGTCTAGCGCCGTTCGCAAATCGAGAGTGATTTACTAAAGTCCGATGAATTTAACCTAAACTCGGGAGCACTAAGTATTTGTAACATCACAAAAAGACTAAATGCTCTTGTAATTAGAGTAAATTGTGAGTTCACTGCGCCTTCCCCCGGAGCCGCCTCATGCCCAAAACACCTGCCCGCACCTCGTCCGTTCGCACCCCAGTCGTCCTTCGCGACTTTCTCGAGATCCCCTACGACCAGCTCGAGGAGATGAACCTGGAGGCGAAGCAACAGCGCCTCGACCGAGTCAAGGAGGACCGCATCAAGGAACTGCGGGTTCGCTATCTCACCAACGAGAAGCGCATCAAGGCCGTGACCGTCTGTTTCACGGACCTCGAAGGTCGGTTGCAGATGCTCGACTACGACAAGAAGTTTCTTCTCAAGTCCTACGACAACCTCACGTTCGACGGGTCGTCGGTTCGCGGCTTCTCGGCACAGCACGAGTCTGATTTGCGTCTCGTCGTCGACTGGACCTCGTTCTACTGGCTGCCCGCTGACATCTTCGGGCCCGGAAAAGTTCTCGTCTTTGGCAGCGTGCTTTCCGCTACCGGCGAAGTTTATCGCGCGGACATGCGCGGGCAGCTCAAGAAGCTGAGCACCGAGCTCGCCAGCAAGGGCATCACCGCCAACGTCGCGCACGAGATCGAAGGTTTCGTTTTCCGGGGTCAAGACGCCGAGCAGCACTTCGCCGACCGCAACGCTTTCGACTTCGTATCAACGACCGGCTACTACCACTCGCTTCCCAACGACGAGCTTCGTCACTTCATCGACGGCGCAGCAGAAGCGCAGCGCGCGATGGGCTTCGTCAACGAAAAGGACCACCCTGAAGTTGCGCCGAGTCAGTTCGAGATGAACTTCAGCTACACGGAAGCTGTCGTGGCGGCTGACGAAGTGCAGCTCTACAAACTCTTGGCGCGCCAAGTAGCGCGTAACATGGGCTTTACCGCGAGCTTTTTGCCCAAGCCGGTCACTGGCGTCAACGGCTCGGGCATGCACACCAATATCTCACTCTCCCAAAAGGGGAAAAACATCTTCTACGACAAGAAGGGCGAGGACGGCCTTTCGACGGCGGGATGGGATTTCATCGACCGCGTGCTGAACAGCGCGAACGATATTTGCCTCGTACTCAACTCGAGCGTCAACTCGTATCGTCGTCTTGATCCGCACTACGAAGCGCCTAACCAAATCAAAGCATCGGCGGCAGACCGCGGCTCGATGGTTCGCATCCCCGTTGGCAACGAGAAATCGGCGCGCGTTGAAGTGCGTTCGGTGGCTCCCGATGCAAACCCCTACATGACCGTGTACACGCTCGTGAAGGTCGGTCTCACCGGACCGAAGTCGGATGGAAGCGACGCCACAAAGCGCGCGCGTACACGCTTCTTGCCAGACAACATCTACGACGCCGTGCGCATGTTCAAGTCAAGCAGCGTTGCGACCGATCTCTACACCGAGACCGTCCAGGAGCGATTTGCTGCGCTCAAGACGGCGTCAGCCGAACGTTGCCCACGTCAGCTTGGCTCCTTGATCAAGGCGAGCGAGATCCAGTTCCACCACGAGGTTACAAATCAGTACCTCTGGAGCCGCTTCTAAACGGTTGGCCAGCCGCAAGCACTCCCAGGCGCTTAAAGCACACAGCCCCGTGCGATTGCACGAGGCTGTGTGGTCGGAGGCATCGTAAGCCGAGTTCTGTTCTTCGAATCGTCATCGATTACGAAGTGGTACTCATTCATCTACTCCACGTGTCACCACGTGTTTTTAGCGACGCTACCCGGAAGCTCAAGTGGGCCACTCTTCCATTTACGCATTGCTGCGTGAACTACGCTTCCCTATTTCGTCTTGCTTCGGATGGGGTTTGCCTTGCGACCGATGTTGCCATCGGCCCGGTGAGCTCTTACCTCGCCGTTTCACCCTTACCGCGTGAGAGCGCGGCGGTCTTTCTCTGTTGCACTTTCCTCGGGGTCGCCCCCACCAGCGGTTAGCTGGCACCCTGCCCTATGAAGCTCGGACTTTCCTCCCGCCCACTTACGTGAGCCGACGAGCACCTGAAGCGCTCCGACAGCCGAGGTGTAGGCCGGACGCGATTCGGCCGCAAGGCGCGATGAATACGTCCGCAGAGGCCCGCAACGCATGCATATGGCGCAGAGCAATGAAGAGCCAAAGGCCGCAGAAGACAACGACCCGTTGAACGATTCCTGGTTCGATCGGCCAGGCCGTTCGCTAACGCCAGTTCCGTTTCCAAGCGAACGTCCAAGCTACGATTACGCTGACACCCACCCGTCGGATGTGGATTTGGACGACGCCTGGTTTCTTTGATTGACGTTAGTTAGCGGCGCTTCGCAGGCACGCGCGTTCATCATCGACGGGATCATCCTCGACAAGGCGCACGCTCCAATTGGCGGCCGAGGGCAGCATCTGCGGCGACAGAGGGCTTGAAAGCACCTCTGCATCGATGGCGTCGCGATCCCAGTCGTAGTTGTCGCAAACGTAGTTGATCATGTTCGTGCCTTCCCAACGCGCGGCACGGAAGCGACGCTCGGCTGTGAACGCGCGGTACTCCTCGATGAATCCGGACGTGGGCAAGTCGTCGTAGTAGTGCTGCTCCGAGTGATTGAGCACATGATTGACTTCGTGTACGAGCGTCGACGCCAGCTGCTCGGCCGACTGTCCGCGCGTGATGTAAATGCGATTGCTCCACTGATAGCCGTAAATCGCATCGCTCAACTTGGCTAGAGCTGCGCTGTTCGAATCGTGCAGGTGCACGTAGTCGCTCGCCGTCAGGCCAAGCGCCGTGTCTTTAAAATCATTGCGCACGCGCTCGAAGTCGCTGCACGTGAGGTCCGCGAGCTCATCGATACGCACGCGTCCCGCTCGGATCGATTCCCACGTCAGCAGTCCAATCTCGGTGGTGTCGGTTGCGAGAACGCGCAACGCGCCGTTTACGTACTGACGAAACGCGTTTGATGTATGCGCGGCATCGACTTCGATGAAGTTTTTCGGGCGACCCGGCCCATCGAAAGCTCCGTCCTCAACGTTGCCTTCGTCAACCCAGGACGATTCGGCGCCGAGAGCAACTGGCGTTTCCGAAACGCAGCCGGTCAGCCCAAAAATGAGACAGAGCAAGGTCCACCGACGCGTCATGCCTTCGTACGATGCACGCTGCGTGCCGGTTCCCTGGGCAAGAAAACAGCGAAAACTCGCACATTTTAAGCGTCAGACGAACTGTGCGACTGGCTTCTCGTGCAGCCACACCGGCCACTCGACCGTTTCGCACCGCGGCGGGCCGGGCCTCAGAGACAACAGCCTATGTACGTTGTGCTCGAAGGGTCCGTGCTCGTCGGCGATCCAGTTGTAACGACAATCTGATTCCCGATACGCGCGGCGACCGCACCTTTTCGCGGCTCCGGAAGCGGCGTGAGCGCGCGCCATAAGGACGCCCCATTCGCGAGAAACAAGACGTCGGCCGTAGGCTGCACGCCAGCGGTGGACCCACCGATCACGAATATCCCGTCCTCGGTCGCGAACGAGGACGCGGCGATCTCCGAGCGGCCGCTTGGCAGTGACGGTCCTGTGATCCACGCATCGCCGTCGCTATCGTACGCGTGCACATCGGATAGCTGGCCATCGGCCTCGTCCCAAATGTGCCGGCCACCGATTGCCCACATGCGTGAGCCCGACGCCACGCCAGCGAGATGGTTGCGCGGGTTGTCGAGCGAAGCGAGCGAGCGCCACGCTGTGGGGTTCACGAGATCGAGCACGAAGTGTTCGTCAACATCGGCGTCACTCGCGTCGTTCAATCCGCCCGCGTGATGCAGCGTTGTGCCGACAAGCGCGACGGAAGCACCCGCACCTGACTGCGGTAACGCGGGACCCTGGCTCCACGTATCGTCTGCGTATCGGTAGCGCCACACATCGGACATCACCCTTGCGGGCCACCCGGAGAACCCACCAACAAACCAGACTTCCCCGTTGTAAAAGAACGTACCGAAATGTGTCTCGGCCCCACGTAAATCAGGTCCGCGCTCCCAGCTATCGGTCGCGACGTCGTAAATATCAATGCGCGGCGTGACGCGTAGGTCGGCCGAGGTGAATCCGCCCATCACCCAGAGTCTGTCCTCGACGACGACGCCGAGCGATTCAAAGCGAGCCATCGGGCACGGGGCCCCTTCACGCCAAGTCAGTGCATCGAGCGCGGCCGCATCGCCGCGAGCGTCGCCTGCCCACGCATCGACAAAGGACGCATCGACGCCGCCATCCTCGCTAATGCCCCCGCTCGAACACGCGGCGAACACCAAGCTCAAGAACCAGGATGCTCGCGTAGGGCGGCGCATGTCCTCGACGCCTACGAGCAGCCCTGAAGCGCTCGGATGCGCGCTATTTCATCCACGAGCACCGGATTCTGCACTGCTTGCAGAAAGGTCGGCGCATTAATCTCGAGCTCGGTGTGGCCGGTCGTGTGCTGCAGGTAGAGCCATGCGCGACCCCAAAGCGTGAGTATGACTTCACGCCAGCACGCGCTTGACGAGATGAAGTTGTAGACGTCCGGCTGCTCCAAGCGCGCGAGGTGCAGATAACGTTCGACGTACCAAAGGTAGGCCAGAATTCCATCGCGTTCACTGCGCTGACCCGTGAGCTGGTCGCGAAACGCAAAGCCCGTCGCCAACGAGTTCACGTACTGCGTCGCCTCCTCGATGACCGACGAGAATCCCTGCGAAGGCCCGAGCGTGCCCACGGGGCTATTCGGATCGAGATATATAAGTGCGTAGGAGTCGCAGTCGCGATCGCTGAACGACGCACACGCGGGGAACTCCGACTGGAACGCGTCGTCGTAGATTTCACTGCGGGCGAAGGTCTGCCCTCCGCGAGGAACGGAGTCGCCATCGTCGCAGCTGAGGATGGTGTCGCTCGTGTAGAAGTAGGTGCCGAACCCGCTGCCACCACGCCCGAGATCGTTCAGATGACCGGCCTCGTGTACTACCGTCGATAGGCCCAAAAGGAACTCCGAGGTTGTGGTCGGCGCAGGCTGAAACCACATGTTCACGCATCGAGCTTCGGTGTCGTGCTCTAGGCAACCACTTACGATATCGGCACCGTTCGGGTATCGCCGATCGAGAAAGAGAAGCGCGCTCCCAACGAGATCAGTCGCGGTGAATGTCAGGTCCGCGATCGCCTCGCTGCCCGTGGGGAGCACTTCCGTGTACTGCCCGTCGATGCACGTGGGCGAAACCAGCTCCGAAGTGCCGATGGACGCGTCCCCAGCAGGAGTGCCGCCGTCCCCGCCTGACATGCCCCCATCCCCGGTCGACCCGGGCCCGCGATCACTTGCGCAACCGTTTATCGCGATAACGAACGCACTAAGGCCGGCAAAAACCGCAAGGCGAAAGGAAGAAAGCATTCGTTACACGCTCCTAAGTTGAGGAAGGAGCTTACGATGTGCGGCGGCTTGCGCAAAGAATGAAGTGTTCAAACGTGAGCAAGCTGGGAGTTGCTGATGCCGTTTGCGTATTACCGGCGCTTGAGTGCGGCCCACAAAGCTATCTATCGAAAGAGTGACGGCATCTCGAGGATCGAGGTGCCAAACCTCGACGCCATGCGAGGGCTTTCGCTTCGCATCGAGCAAGCCCTGATCGCGGCCAAACGAAGCGACGTAGAAGCCGCTGCCAACGACTTCGCGCAAGCACTATTCGACGCGTTCTCCGTGCGACGTGTGCGCGTGTACGTGCGCGCCACCCGCCCAAGCTCCGACCAAAGCGAGCTGCATGGCCTTTACACATTCGCGGACGGGGACGCCCCTCCGAAGATCGAAGTTTGGATGCGCACCGCCGCTCACAAGCAAGTCGTTCGCTTTCGTACCTTCCTGCGGACGCTCGCGCACGAGATGCTGCACCACCTGGACGTCACGCACTTCGAACTGGGCGAAAGCTTTCATACGGAAGGCTTCTACCGGCGGGAGTCCAGCCTGATGCGACAGCTGTTGCCCGAGCGCATAATGGGGGCGGCGAAGGCGAAGGCCTCCGCACCTCCAGCCAAACGCCGCAAGAAGCCTTCGCAACTCTCACTGTTCTGACTTCAGGCCTCAAAACATGCAGAAAAGTTGACGTTTTGCCCTCCCCCGCTACGGTCTTGGGGTGCTTCTGCCGCGCCCACTACCGATTACGTTCGCTCTCGCTCTCGCGACCTTGCTCGGCTGCAGTGGCGCAACACGCGAGCACGATGACGATGCCGGAAGCGCTATGCGTGCCCCTGTTGCCGTGCCGACGGCTCCGCCCGCGGCGACTTCGCTACGCGTCGCGAGGCCACTCGCGCGCGGCGAATCCGTCCGCATTCCGGCTGGTGTCGTACGTGCCGGCAGCCGCCCGAACAGCTTCGGACGCCTCGCAGCAAACGAAGCTCGCCAGATCCCGATCCAAGTATCCGCGTTCTCCATGGACCGGCTACCCTACCCGAACGACCCCGCGCTCCCGATCACCAACAACGTGACACGCGACGAGGCCGCAGCCCTATGCGCTGCTGACAACAAACGCCTTTGCACGGAGCTCGAGTGGGAGAGAGCGTGCGAAGGCGACGCTGACGTGATGTTTCCGGGTGGAAATTCCTTCGACGTGGAGTCCTGCTCGATGGAGCCCCTCTCGTGCACGTCGCCGTTCGACATCGTGTCGATGGGCGTCATGGCAGCCGAGTGGACGACCGGGATGATGTCAGGCGTCGAGGCGCCTACGTCGATGATTCGAGGCGCGGACGCATTTGCGGAAGCCGGACGCCACCGTTGCGCAGCGCGCCGCGGTGTATTGACGACCGCGAAAGCTGAAACGCTGGCCTTTCGATGTTGCAGCGGTGACTCGCCGGAAAATTCGTACCCGACGATCGAGACGCGTGCGATGTTCGAGGACCGCGACGTCGCGCCGGAGACCGTGCGTGCGATCATGTCGAGCCTCCCCGAGCTCGCAGCATTTGCGCCCAGCTATCGGCGCCTGAGCGCGAACGACGTCGAGCATACTCTCGCTCGCGGCAACCACCTTCGGGGTTGGCTCGGAGAGTGGCGACTCGCCGAACACATGCTCGTGTGGGCGCCCGCTCCCGGAGAGGAAGCGTGGATCATCACCGGCACATCGGGGTCCAGCTCCTTTGTCGCTGCAGTCTTACCGATGCCCGACGGGACCTTCTTAGACATCGGTAGCTTCTTTCTACGCGACGAAACCCTACCCATCGCCGCCGCATACAACCCGGCGAATCCACGGGAAATCCTATTCAGCAGTTGCTGGGGATGCGGCGGCGAAAGCGGCGCGGTCCTCTACCGGGAAGACAGCACCTTCGCCATCGTGCCCCGCTGAGCTACGTTTGCGCGCATGCGTGTTATTCGCCTTAGCCATAGCGGCATCAACTACTTCGCGCGGCTTGTTGACGACGCGACTGCCCAATTGTGGACGGCCGCACCTTGGCTCGGTGGAACTGAAACCGATCGACTCGTTCCTGTGCGCAGCGATACTCTGCTAGCCCCGGTCGCGCCGAGCAAGATTCTCTGCGTGGGACGCAACTACCGCGCTCACGCTCAAGAGCTCGGAAACGACGTGCCGACTGAGCCGCTGCTGTTCTTGAAGCCGCCGAGCTCGCTGCTTGGCCCGGGCGCGTCCATCGCGCTTCCACCTCAGAGCGCGCGCGTGGAACACGAGGGCGAAGTCGGAATCGTCATCGGCAGCGAGCTGCGCAATGCGACGGCCGACCAGGCACGAAAAGCAATCTTTGGCTTCACCTGCGTCAACGACGTGACAGCGCGCGACCTGCAAAAGAAAGACGTGCAGTTTACTCGCGCCAAGGGCTTTGACACCTTCTGCCCCGTCGGCCCGTGCGTCGAAACCGATCTCACTCCCGACTCTCTTCGAGTCATCACACGAGTCAACGGCGCCGTGCGCCAGGACGGCAACACGCGTGACATGGTCTTCCCCATCGACGAGCTGCTCGCGTTCATGTCGCATATTATGACTCTTGCACCAGGGGATCTGATCGTCACCGGAACACCAGCGGGCGTGGGACCGCTCGTGCACGGCGACCGCGTCGACGTTGAAGTTGAGGGCGTCGGCGTGCTCTCCAATGCGGTGACACACGCTTCGGCGAAAGCAACGTAAAGCAGTTGCACCACCGCACGCTGACGCCGGCTGGACAAGCCCGGATTTCCGTCCCAGTTAAGGCCGCCTGCGCTGGCACAGCCCTAAGTTGTTAGAGCGGCAGACCGGTCGACATCGAATGCGCCTTCCCCTTCCTTACGCACTCTTGGTTCTCGGCACGGCCGTATCAGGGTGCTACCTCGCACACGACGGCGATCCGCGCGCGGGCACCGATAGCGGAATTGCGAGCGCCGATGGCGGCCGAAGAGACGGCGCGCCGTTTGACGCAAGCAACGATGCGTCGTCGCGAGACCTGGGCATCAGTCGCGATGCGGGCTCCGCCGCTGACATGTTCGACGCGGGCATTGATCGCGGTTTCCTAAGCGACGCTGGCGAAGACGCCCCGCCGCCACTCGAAGCGCCACCCGATCCAGGTGTCTGCAGAACAGAGCCCGAAATTTTTCCATTCATGGATCCGGTGCTCGAATACCGCTGGCCCACGGCGCCGCCAACTCAATACTCGGACGCTGTACACGTCTGCGCGACTCCGCTTGTTGTTGATGTGAACCCCGACGGCCTGACGATTCAACCGGAAGTCGCGTTCGTTTCCTACAATACGCATGGCCGCGAAGGCGTGATCGAGGGTGTGTTGCGCATCGTCGATCCGCGCACCGACACGACCATCACGTATCCGAACGACAGCATTACAACAGGCCCCTTCGAAGCGACTACCAATGTTGCCGCAGCAGACCTGGATGGTGACGGGCGCGCGGAGATTGTGGGTATCGGCGTGGCGTGGGGCACTATCGCCGTGCACGGCGACGGAACCTTCATGTGGGAGTCACCATATCCGTCGGCGACTGATCGTGGAGCGATTGGAGTCGGTGGACGAGCATCCGTAGCCGGCGCGGTTTCAATCGCCGACCTCGAAGGCGATGGCATTCCCGAAGTCATCGTAGGTCACACAGTGCTTGACGGTCGGAGCGGCGAGCTTCACTGGAATGGCGCACTCGAAACAGGGCGCGGCGTGGATCAGCACGCCATCGGGCCCATCTCATGCGTCGCCGATCTCGACAACGATGGTGTTCAGGAGGTCATCGCAGGCCGCACCGCGTTTCGCGCGAACGGCGACGTCTACTGGGACCACGCCGAATACCCAGACGGGTTTTGTGCTGTCGCAGAGATCGACGCCACCGTCGATGGACCGGAAATTGTCCTCGTCGGAAACGGATATATTCGACTGTTGAATGGACGCACCGGCGACGTTCTGTGGTTGTTGCAACTCGCCGGTCGCGTCGCGATCAGCGCGGGCGGCGCGCCCACCGTCGCTGATTTCGACGGCGACGGCCGGCTCGAGTTTGGCATCGCGCACGGCGCCGCCTACGGCGTGTATGACCGAGATTGTCGCGGCGCAAACGATCCGTTTCCGTGCGAAGCCGAGGGCGTGCTTTGGCACCAGCCGACCAATGACGACTCGTCGTCGAGCACCGGTTCGAGTGTGTTCGACTTCAATGGGGACGGCCGTGCTGAAGTCATCTACAACGACCAGGAGTATTTCCGGGTCTACGACGGCATCGGCGGTACGCCTCTCTTTCAGTGGCGTAACTCTTCGCGGACACGAACCGAGAATCCCGTTGTCGCAGACGTAGACAATGATGGCGACGCTGAAATTGTTTTTAGCGCAAACTCGGAAGCCTTTTTCTTGCGCACCTACTACACGGATCCAGGCGTAGAAATCTGGGGCGATGCACGCGGTCGTTGGGTGGACGCGCGCCGGATTTGGAATCAGCACACGTATCACGTCACGAACATCAATGAAGATGGAACGCTTCCTCTCCATGAGCGCGCGTCCTGGGACGTTCTCAATGCCTATCGTGAGAATATCCGCGAAGGGAGCACGGACGTGCTGGTCAGCCCTGACCTTTGGGGTGGCCGCGGAAGCTATAGCTGCTTAGGCGGTGGGCGCGCGCGCCTGGAAGTGCTCGTCCAGAATCGCGGGCTCGATCGACTCGGCGACAACGTCGCAGTTGCATTCTATCGGGGCGACCCCGCACACGGCGGCGAACGAATTGGCGAAGTGCGAACCACGTCGCGGCTCGAAGTTGGCAGCCCCGGTGAAACGGTGACCTTCGATACTTCGCTCGGATTGCCCGTCATCGACTACTACGCAGTGCTCGATGATCCAGACGATGTCCCGGGCGGACAAGTCGCCGAGTGTCGCGAAGACAACAACCGCGTGCTGTTCTGGCGACCGAGCTGCCCGTAGCCCGACGCTAGGTTCCGCGTCGATACCACCAAAGATGTTGCAGGCGAGCGCTTGCACGCATTGAAGCGGTGGGATTCTCGTCTCGGATCGAGGAAGCCAGCGAATCGTCAAATGTAAACCAAGCTTCGATGTTATCTACACCGCGCACGTCGCACTTGATTCCCGTCTCTTCCCCGTTGAGCACGCGGCATCGTTCGACGTTGTTCGCGACAGACGCATAACTCGAACCGACCCGCATGCCTGCTGGACCTTCGACGCGATCACTTAGAACTCGGATGCGCGAGATGAGGCCTTGTGCATCAGGGTAAAGCGCTGCCGCGCACCTTGCACCATCACCCAAGCAAAAGAACTCGATCGGAGCGTCAGGATCGCTCTCGCCCCGTTCGCTCTCTGTACGGACGTCGAAATTCAGGAACGCAGCGCGAACGGAGGCGAGCGTCGCACGCTCGTCAAGCCGCAACCCTCCGAACGCGCTCGACCCCAGCGCGATGCGCTGCTCGACCGGAACGGAACTCGGACTCGGACTCGGACTCGGACTCGGACTCGGACTCGGACTCGGACTCGGACTCGGATTCGGACTCGGTACGTCAGCGTCGCGGCAAGCACCGCTCACGACCACCGAGCCCACCAACAACGCAAGTATTGCCAGTCCAACTCTCACGCGGCCGATTGTGCCACGCCCGCCAGCGTTTACCGAGACGTCTGCGCATGCTTCAATGCGGAAATGAGCACCGACCACCGAGATTCCGAACGCCCCAGCGCCCGCCAAAGCGAAGCTCCTGACACGAGCGACGTCCGGCGAGCCAAAGATGAGCTCTTCGAAGCAATCGATCACTTCCGAAGCGCAGCCTCGATTCTTTTCGAGCGGGCCACGAAGGATACGACCCTTCGTCAGGCGACCGCTGAGGCGGAACGAGTCGTACAGAAAATAGGCGCAACCGCGGAACCTCTTGCCAAGCAACTGGCGACCGAGCTTGCCAAGCTCACGCGCACAATTGTGGAATCGGTGGATAGCAAACGGAAGAGCGAAGTTCCGCCGCCACCCACCGACAAAGACTGATCAGTAAACGTAGTCTTTGAGGCGAGCAACGTCGTCGAGCGCTTGCAGCTTCGCGAGGCCCGCAGTTTCGACCTGACGTACGCGCTCGCGGGTGAGGTTCATGATCTCGCCGACTTCCTCGAGCGTGATTCCACCGCGGTCGGCGATGTCGAGTGCGCACGTTTCGGTCATCTCCCAGACTTCAACGTCCGGGAAGTTCACTTTGATCGAGCCACGGACCGGGTGCACGTCGATGTAGAGATGGTACTTGCACGAAACGAACGGACACGGGCGCTCCATGTCGACGCATTCCGCGCGTGAGCGCGGCTTCCAGTAATCCATCTCAGGATAGAGCTGTTTGCCGAGGTTGAGTTCGGTCTTGCTCAGTCGACGAATCGAGATGGTGCGAGCGCGAGCACGACTGCGGCGTTTGCGACGCCCGCCTTCGCCCTCTTCTTCGCCCTGCTCCTCGTCGAGCCCTTCCTGATACGCGAGTGCAAGCGCACCCTCGGTGCGCTCAGCGGTCGGAACGGCTTCGCCCTCCTTCGCCGCTTGCGGCGCGGACAAGACTTCCACTTCGCCCATGTTCGTCGCCTTCGCTTGCTCGTCCATCATCTCCCTGTCCTCCTCGATCTTTGTTCGCTCACAAAGATCGCGCCCGTTTGAGGTACTTCCTTCGTTCGCCCGACGACCCAGCCCATCCCCATTCGCCGCTAAACTGCTGCCCGTGCCATGCGCGCCCGCATAGAAAGACGGCGCTCGATTGACTCGAGCTTCGTCACCAACGCAGCCGACGTCTCCCGCGCCTCAACGAGCGCCCGCGTTGCGAGAGGATCTTCCCCATGCTCGCGCGCGCGCTCCTTTTGCGCTTTCTCAACCGCCGCAAAGACCTTCTCCAGCTGACGCGCGAGCGCTTCGACATCGCTGCGTACGGAGAGGAACTGCCGCTGAATCTCTTCAATCGTGAAGCCCTGCCCCATCAAACGGCGCAAGTGATCGATCTGGCGAACGACAGTCGCGGGATATAGCCCCTGCGACCCCTGATGCTTGCCCTTGCGGCCCACGCGCACACTGCGCGGCAGAAGCCCCAGCTGCACGTACTTGCGGAATGTAGCTTCCGTGAGACGCTCGCCTTCGCCCGTAAAGGTCTCGACGATCTGCTGAACGCTCATCCCTTCCGGGAAGGCCTTCTCGATGGCCTGCAGTTTTTGGTCGGTCCAGCCGTCCACGTCGAGTCTCCCGTTTCAGAGCGTTCGTGGGATGAATCGTGCCCAGCGAATCGCTCTGCCTTGTACGCATGAATGTATTCTACTCAATGGATCGCTGTCAAAAAAATACGCCAGTGCAGTGAAAAAATTGTGCGCATTTCGTACACCTCTGCGGAAATCATTGATGATTTATCCAGTCGTTTAGGCGGGTGAGTAGTGCCGACCGTCGCGCACGATCTCGATCTCTGCGCGTGAGTACCGATCTGCCATGACGCGCGCGCGTGCTGCGCGCACCGTTGAAGGCATTGAAAATCCGTTGCTTTTCGATTCGGCTGCCGACAGCCTTCCCGAATGTGCCCCCGCCTCGTGCTCGCTTTCGCCCTACTCTGCGCAGCGGCGTCGTCGCCGGCCTGCAAATCAGCGCGCGGCCACATGGCATTTGACGGCCCCTGCCAACGCGACCCCGACTGCGCAGCGGGAATGTGCGTCGCGGGTGTGCACGGACAGGCATCGGTGTGCACGCGCAGCTGTCTCCGCGGAGACCAGTGCCCCGCGGGCTGGTCGTGCTCCGGCGTTACTCAGCACGGGGTGCTGGTTTGTTCAAAGGGCTCCGGCACACCATTCGACGCGCCGTCCCGCTCACCCGCACAAAAGCAGGCTCCGCGATGAAGCGGGCCCGTGTAGTCTAGGGCGCGCCGGCAATGACGAAGGACACAGCGATGACCGAGCTCAAGTCAAACGATGTGCTGTTACGCGGTTTGCGCGTGCACTACAAAGAGGTCGGCACAGGCCCTGCTCTCGTGCTGGTGCACGGATTCCTCGTGAATCACCGCGAGTGGATGCCTGTGGTGCCTTACCTCGCGCCGCACTTCCGGTGCATTATTCCTGACCTGCCCGGTTTCGGCGCGAGCGAAAAACGAGAACCGACTGCGTTCTCGTACACGCGGGAAGGCTTTGCGGAGACGCTAGCCGATTTGATGAGCGCGCTGGACCTAACGAAAGCGAATCTCGCCGGGCATTCGATGGGCGGCGGTATCGCGCTTACGCTTGCCGCCGATCGGCCAGAGCTCATCAACAAGCTCTGCGTCGTCGACTCCATGTGCTACCCGTTTGAGCTCTCGCTCAAGGCGAAGCTGCCCTTTTTGCCTGTGTTCGGGCCCCTGCTCTTTAAGAAGATTTACGGACGCTCACTCTTCCACGACTACTTCAAGAACGACGTGTGGAGCGGTCACGCGGGCATAGATATGAAAGTCGTCGACGAATACTACGACGACTTCAATCCGCCCGATGCACGCGAAGCTGCTTACGCGGCATTGCAGATTACGCAGGATCTGGCATCGCTCGGGCCGAAAATCGCGCGCATCAAAAAGAACACACTCGTCATCTGGGGCGACGACGACCGCATTATCCCGATGGGGCTAGGCCAGCGTCTGGCGCGGGAAATTCCCGGCGCGCGTTTGCGCGTGATCGAGAAGAGTTGTCATGCGCCGAACGAAGAACACCCCGCAGAAGTCGCAGCGATGATGCTCGAACACTTTCAGGGCTAACACCGAATGGACCCCCGCGCGTGGCGTCGTTTTCGAAAAAACAAAGGCGCCATCGTCGGTGCGCTCCTGGTTCTCTTTGTCACGCTCACGGCATTTCTAGGTCCGCTGGCGGCGCCGAAAGATCCTGACCTGCAATATTCGGAGGGGCTGGATGCCACGACTGGGCTGCCGGTTGCCGCAAACGCCCAGTTCAGGATGGGCGCGGATCAGCTAGGGCGCGACGAGCTGTCGCGGCTCTTGCACGGTGGTCGCGTCTCTATGCAGGTCGCATTCGGCGCAACAGCGCTGGCGGTTTTTGTGGGGCTCGCTATCGGAGTGGCCACCGGGTTCTTCGGCGGTGTGTTTGACACGGCCACGATGCGGCTTGTCGATGTGCTGCTGTCGATGCCGTTCTTGCTCATCGTTATCGTGATCAATCAGGTGTTCGATAGTCCATCCCTCGCCGTCTTGTACGTGTTGCTCGGGCTCCTTTCTTGGACCACGCTGGCCCGCGTCACGCGCGCCAAGACGATGCAAGTGCGTGAGCTCGAATTCGTGCAGGCAGCTCGCGCGCTCGGAATGTCTCGGTCGAGAATTGTCGTTCGCCACGTTCTGCCGAACGTGATCCAACCGGCCATCATTTTGGGAAGCACTCTCGTCGCGCAGATCATCATCGTTGAATCGGCGATGTCGTTCCTTGGCCTTGGCGTGCGTCCCCCGACGTCCAGCTGGGGAACGATGTTGCACGATGGAGTAGGTTTCATTTCAAACGCACCGCGCTTGGTGCTGCTCCCTGGCGCTCTGATTGTCGCAGCAGTTTTCGGCTTCAACTTGCTTGGCGAAGGGCTGCGCGATGCGCTCGATCCTAAGAGCTAGCGCGCTCTGCTGGGCTGTGCTGCTACTCGGATGCAAGGAGCCTCCGCGTGGGCCGCGCTATCGAGGAGACGGCAACGCGCACGCCCGCGCGGGTGGCACCTTGGTGGTTCACCACGAAGCGGATGTGCGCGGACTCGATCCAGCAACCTCATACGATGAGGTGTCGCAGATCGCCATCAAACTGCTCTTTGATGGGCTACTCGACTATGACTATGAGTTGAACTTGATTCCTCGCATTGCGAGTGCGCTTCCGACCATCTCCGAAGACGGCAAGACGTTCACGTTTCATCTCAAGCGCGGTGTTCGCTTCAGCAATGGACGCGAGCTGGTCGCGGAAGATGTTCGGTGGAGCATGGAGCACATGCTTGCGCCAAGCACGAGCTCACCGGGTGTCGGATTCTTCTCCTTGCTCGTGGGTTTGTCAGAGTTCGCTGAGGGTCACTCGCCGCATGTTTCGGGCATTCGCGTGCTCGACCGTTACACGATTGAGTTCGAGCTTACGGCCGCCGACCAGACATTTCTGAACGCGATGGCCATGCCTTTTACCTATCCTGTGCCCCGCGAGAATTACGCGGCGCACCCCACGGACGTCGCGCGAAATCCTGTTGGTGCGGGGGCTTACACGCTCGAAGAATGGGAGCCGGGCGTTCGGCTCATCTTCAAACGCAATCCGCGCTATTTCGAAGCGAGCACGCCACGCGCCGACCGGGTCTTGTACGAGGTCAATCTGCAGCGCGAGTCTGCGTTCCTGCGCTTTCGAAATGGCGACCTCGATCACGCGCACCGGTTCACGCCCGCAGATCGTTTGTTTCTGCGGCGCTCGACGCAGTGGGCCCCTTACCGCGTCGAAGGTAGCGGAGGCGATATTTGGGGCCTCGCGATGAACTGCGAGATGGCGCCGTTCAACAACGTGCATGTTCGGCGCGCGGTCGCATTCGCTATGGATCGCGAACGTTGGAGTCGTGCCCGCAACTACGCACTCAGGCCCATTGGGCAAGCCCTCCCGCCCGAAATTCCGGGCTACTCCACGACACTTTCGAGCGTGCAAAGTTTCAACCGTGCCCGCGCACGCGAGGAGCTCGCACTCGCGGGTTATCCGAACGGCATCGAGGCGCCGGTTACAATGTGGATTTCCGAAGGCGCGACCGGAACACTCTACGCCGAGCTCGCCCAGGCAGACCTTCGCGCCATCGGCATCAAGCTCGAGATCAAGCAGGTTTCCTTTTCGATCTATCTTCAACAGACCGCTCGAGCACACACGGCTCAGATGTCGCTCGCCGGCTGGAACCAGGATTTTCCGAGTGCAGCGACGTTCCTCGACATCCTATTCCACTCACGCAACGCGCGCCCTGCGGATGCGGAGAATCGAGCGTTCTATCGCAACGCGTCCGTCGACGCCCTGCTTGACCGCGCACGAACCGAGCGCGACAGCGTGTTGCGGCGCAACCTTTATGAGCAAGCGAACGAAATTGTAACGCGCGACGCGCCGTGGGCCTTCCTTTTCACAAGCATTCGAATTGAAGCCTACCAACCCTATGTTCGCAACTACCGTATCCATGGACTGTGGAGCGAGTTCTACCGCGACGTGTGGCTCGATTTGCCGCGTCAACGAGTCGCGATGCGAGCGGCGCAGAATCCTTGGCGGAATCTCGCAGCACTCATGCCCTTTGGAGGTCTGTGATGCTGACTGTCATCGGGCGGCGCAGTCTGTGGGCCATTCCGGTTCTCTTCGTGATTCAGACGAGCGTCTTTCTTCTGCTGAATGCGCTGGGCGATCCCGCAGTCGCACAACTTGGACCTCGAGCAAGCGCGGCGCAGCTACAGAACTGGCGACATCAGCACGGCACAGACCGGCCCCTCGGCACTCGTTACTTGGAATATATGGGCGGACTTGTTCACGGCGATATGGGGGTCTCGCATCAGGAGTCGCGACGCAGCGTCACCGACGTTTTGGAAACTCGTCTGCCACGAACCGCGCTGCTCGGTGCGATGGCCATCGTGATCGAAGTAGTACTTGGGTTATTGCTGGGCGTAATCGCGGCAGTTCGGCGCAATACGCTCGTGGACACGGGCGTTATGGGTGTGGCGATCCTAGGCATCAGTGCGCCGACATTTGTAACAGGCCTACTCTTCCTCAACATCCTCGCGTTTCGCTTCGGGTGGTTTCCGGTCGGCGGCTATGGTGTTGACGCGATGGATCATCTGCGGCACGCGCTCCTCCCCGCATTCACGCTCGCCATTACCGGCATAGCGACATACGCGCGCGTGATGCGTGCCGAGATGCTCGAGACGCTGCGCAGTGACTACATCCGGACGGCGCGCGCGAAAGGCTTGAGCGAGTTCAGGACAGTCGTCGTGCACGCGGTGCGCAATGCACTTCTGCCGGTAGTAACATTGGTAGGGTTGAGCTTGCCGATCATTGTCTCCGGCGCGATTATTTCGGAAGCGATTTACGCGTGGCCCGGGCTTGGCCGACTCGCGGTCGAGTCCATTACTTCACGCGACGATCCGGTTGTGATGGGTGTCGTGCTTCTATCGTCGCTCGGCGTCGTGATCGGAAATCTCTTTGCCGATATTGGCGTCGCGGCGCTGGATCCGCGCGTGCGTACGGATGGATAGGCAGTCAGCGTCGACGCGGCTCGACGGGGAATACGCGTCGGTCGCCATCCATCTGCATCGGCATGACTCGCATCACATCGAGCCGGATACTCTTGCGAATCCCGCTCGGTAGACGAATGACAACGCCCCCTTCATCGTCTTCGCCGTCCACGCGGCAAAGACCGAACTGCTTGTGCGAGATGTAGTCACCGGCGACTGGAACGGGCTCGGGCTCCGAGGCATCTTCGACCGGGGGAGGCGCAGCGCGCCTCTTTTCAGGCAAGGGCTGAGGAACAAACGCAGGCTCGTTGGAGGTCGTAAGCGCGTCACGCCGCGCCGCACGCGGAGACAGCACGACCTTCTCGGCTGTAACCATTCGCTCTGCGGCGGCCGTGGCCGTCCCCCAGTTCATGGGAGCGTCGTCGTCCTCGGCGTCAGCCTTCGGGGCGTTGCGAGCGGCCCACGCTTCGCGCGACGGCGGAACGGCCGACCGGCGGTTTGCAGCGGCGCGCCAGAGCGACATCCCCGACTCACCATCCCAGTCGCGCTCGATCTCAAGATCATCGACGCACTCGATGATGAACTCGCACGCGAGCGACACAGCGGCGCGGAGTTTTCCGCCCTGAACAACGAACGCGCCATTCTCTTTGCGTGACACCACCGCATGCAGCGAGAACGACGGTATCCCGTTCTCCGGCGTAATGCTGCCGTTCAGATGCAAAACGTCGCACGCTTCGATCGGCCGCGAGTTGACGTAGCCACGCGTTGACGCGTCGAAGCTTTGGAATTCTGCGGACAACAAAGCGCCGGTCGCGCTGATCCAACCGGTGGTGATGTGCTGCTCGCGAGCCACGGCCGCGAGCGCGGCAAACACATCTTCACCATGAGAAAGTCGCCCAATGATGCGACGCCCGCGAACACTCTCGAACGCAATCACGCGGCACTCCTATCATGGTCTTTCGCCAGGATCGAGATGCCTCCGCCTTTGTTTTGCTTTGTGAGAGAAAAAGCCACAGTTGTCGCCGCCGCGGTCAGTCGACGTCAGGCCGAGCCGCGCGTGCTTCCTCGCGCCTCTTGTCTTGCTCGAGCAGCCTCTTCTCCTTCGCCTCCACCGCCTCAACGAAGAGCTTCATGTACTCGCCTCCGCTCGTCACGGCGAACACGACGCTGGCATAGAGGAGAACCAGGCCGATGCTGTGCATATGGACCGGCACGGTCGCTACGCCGAAGTTCACGTAGTACGTGTGATGCACGATGAGCATCAGGAGCGCGACCATTTGGAGCGCGGTTTTCTCTTTGCCGCCCTGACTCGCGGCGATCACCACGCCTTCGCTCATCGCGATGGTTCGCAACGAAGTGACTGAGAGCTCGCGCGCCAAAATGATGATCGTGGCCCATGTAGGCACACGCCCCATTTCGGACATGAAAACCAGCGTGGCCATCACGAGCAGCTTGTCCGCCAGCGGATCGAGAAATTTGCCCAGCACGCTGATGAGGCCGCGTTTACGAGCAAGCCAACCGTCGAGGAAGTCCGTGATCGCCGCGATGGAATAGACAATCGCCGCCCAAAAGTTCATGTGCGGCCGACCGTCGAGGAGCAGCCAGAGCACGACCGGAATCATGCACACACGCAACATCGTCAGCAGGTTCGGAAGATTGAACGCGTCTTCGCGAATGCTACGCCGCGGCTTAAGCGGGCGCTTCAAGCGCTTCTTCTTTTTGCGTTCGATTGGGCTCTCGTCGTTCATACGCGGTGGCGATCGCGGCCAGAGTATGGGGGCCGGACACAAAGCGTCAATCGTGAGCGGCCGATGTGCCCTTTGCGTTCTGATGGCGCGCATGGCAGCGTCGCACTATGGCAGCGCGCTCGTTGCGTGGAAGCGTCGTTTTTGCGTGGGCCTTCGCCACGACGCTGCAGCTTGCAAGCGCACAGCCCCGCGAAACCTCGCGCATTGAGAGACCGCCTGTGGGTAGCTGGCAGCGCGGCGCGGTGCCAATGCCTAAATGGGCGGTGATTTCGTTCGGGGCGGTCGCCGCTGCAAGCGCGATCGTTTTTCTCGCCCGCCGCGCGCGAAACCGCAAAAATCCCTGATACTTGCGGGCACTTGGACTCGGGATTATGGTCCGCGGATCCTCATGGGCGACAACGCAGTAGGGGCGACAACCGCCGAAGACCGTCCGTCGTTCCTGGGACGGTTGTACGGAAACATGGCGGCCCATGATTGGTTCTGCGTTGTTTACCACCTGGGCATGTTCCTGCGCGTGATGGTTGCGCCGGACAGCGAAAATGCGTTCATTGCGCGGCGCTTCTCGGGAATTTTGCTCGCTGCAACGGCACTCGCATTACTAATCACGCGGGGCGAGATTCTGCCAAAAGGGCTCGCACGCGCCATCGCCTATCGAGTCGGCATTTTCACGCCGATTTTCGTTTCTTATTTTGAGCTGCGGTATTTGCTGCCCGCGCTGCAACCACATCTACTCGACGCTGAGCTCTACCGCATCGATCAAGTGCTCTTCGGTCGCTCGCCCGCCGAGTACCTCGACGCGTTTGTCACACCCAGCACCACCGAGTGGTTTGCGTTCTTTTACTTCAGCTACTTCGCGATCATGGGTTCGTATCTTATCCTGTCGGTGTTTTTGGATCGCGGGCAGCGCTTGAGCGAGATCATGACAGGCGCTGCCGTCCTGGCATCGGTCGGACACCTGACCTACACGCTGGTGCCAGGCTTTGGGCCGCACGTTTACCTGCACAACTTTGCTCACGAGCTCACTGGCGGCATTTGGTGGCAGCGAGTGAACGTCGCTGTGAACGGGAGTGGAGCGATGCTCGACATCTTCCCTTCCCTACATACCGCCTATCCAACCTTCTACACTCTGCACGCGTTTCGCCATCGCAAAGCAATGCCCTTCAAATACGCATGGATTGTGACGGCGTTCTTTACGGGCAACATCATCATCGCGACCGTGTTTTTGCGTTGGCACTGGGGCATTGATCTAGTTGCTGGCATCGCGCTGGCGATTTGCGCGCAGCAGGCCGGTATCTTCTTCGCGAGGAAGCAGGCAGCACGCGACAGCGCTACGTGGGCGCGACAAGAGGTTTGGGAACCGTTGCGGCAGAAGCCGGAGCAGTCGGCGGCTTGAGTCGCTGTCCGTTACGGGGTGCCGACGGGGTCCGCGCCGCCGTAGGTCGACTGCGCAGGCGGCAGCGGTGACGTGATCAACGTTGCACGGCGCAGGCCGTTCAAATCTCCAACCACGACGTTGTTGTCGTCGGTGAATACAGTGTCTCTGCCGTAAATAGTGTAGACGCGAACTCGACCGCCAAGGTCCTCGCGCGTGAGATCAGGGTCGCGGCGTAGCTCCGCGTTCTGGATGCGGTCGTAACCCGTCATGTCGAGCACCGTCTCGCGAACGCTCTGGCCAACTGAGAGGCGTGCCCGTTGAATCCATGGAGTAAGCGTTCCGCGCGCAAGCGTGATGACCGCGGTAGGCCGGCCGCCGCTGAGCTCGACATACTCGCGTCCCTCAGGGGAACGGCGGCTGATAGTGACCACCGGTGTGCGAAGCTCGTATTTGCGGATGTCGGGATTTCCATCCGGCACGGGAATACCGGGCAACGTTGTGCGACGCCAAGCGCGCAGGGGGCGCCCGTGGTCGTCGTATACAATTTCGAAGTCGTGCATGGCACCCGCCGTCTCGACGCGCGCCGACGCTATGCGCAGGCATGCACGATCACGCACCTCGAAACGTTCGACGTAGCTGCGTTCGCGCATGAAAGAGCCGGCGCGGAGGAAGCCTACCGCGTCGACGGTTCCATCGGGCAAGGACGTGCTTCCGCAGCTCGGGTATGGCAGCTGAGGCACCGAGGCAACTTCCTGGCGCTGAAGCTTGCAGCCGGTCGCGCACGCAAGAAGCGCGAACGTTGCTGCAAGTTGGACACGCATGCGGCGCGTCTCAGTGCGCTTGTGGCGCGTGTTCCGGCAGGACGACGTCGGCGGTGACCGGCTCGCCCTCGTGGCCTTCGGCGGCAACTGAGCGTGCGGGGCGAGCGGGTCCACCCGGCGCGAACTCACCTGTCGATGGAAGCACTTCGACTCCCTGCTCCGGGTCAATCTGACCACGATGCCCGGTGTCGTTCATCGTGTAGACGAGGAAAACTCCGGCGAAGAGCAATGAGCCGACGAATACCAGTGCGTTGAACTTTGCGTCGTCCTTCAAGTGCATGAAGAAGATAACGACCAACGCGGCCTTGATCGTCGCAATGACGATGGCCACCAGTAGATTCAGTGGCCCGAGATGCACGAAGCCAACCGCGACCGTAACGACCGTGAAGAAAATCAGGCCGAGAAATATCGCGATGTACATCTTTACGGGAGCGATGTGCGGGTGCACGCCGCCGTCGTCAATTTTATCGTGTGCTTCGTGTGACATGAGGTTCTCGCTCTTAGTCAATGAGGTAGAGCAACGGGAAAAGGTAGATCCAGATCAAGTCGACCAAATGCCAATACAAGGCAACGAGCTCGACTGGAGTGAAGTACTGAGCGCTGAACTCTCCGCGGTTGTTGCGGATGAGAATCCAAATCATGACGCCGATGCCAATGAGCACGTGAAGACCGTGCACGCCCGTCATCATGAAATAGATTCCGAAGAACGTTCCCGAGTGATCGGGGATCCCCGCTGCTGCAGCGCCGTGCATCGCACGTACTACGTGCAGGTGATGCGGATGGAAGTGCCCGCCAGGCAACAGGCCCGACTCGAACTTGTGCTCGTACTCGAAGTACTTGACGACCAAGAAGATGAACGCGCAGATGATGGTGAGCACCAACCACATGGACGTCTTCGACTTCTGGCCAAGCTGGCTTGAACGCACGGCAAGAGCCGCCGTCAGCGAGCTGAAGAGAAGAACGACCGTGTTGATCGCGCCCATGATGGGGTCGAGCTGATGCGACGACCATGAAAACGCATCAGGGTACCAGTTGCGGTAAATGCCGTACGCGACGAAGAGACCTGCGAAGAACAACAATTCCTGAGCGAGGAAGAGCCACATGCCGAGCTTGGCCGTGTCGAACTGCTGAAGCGGCGTGTCGAAATGGTGAGCGAGGAACTTCGGGTGGTCACCGTGACCATGGCTCTCGCCATGGTCGTCGTCGTGACCGGCTCCGTGTTCGTGAGAGTTTGCGGTATCCATAAGTCTCAGTTCTCCGAAAGCTCGGCTTCAGTCGCGAGGTGGTAATCGTATGGGCCGCGGGTAATCACCGGAACCTCTTTGAAGTTCTCGAGTGGCGGGGGCGTGGGAGTCATCCACTCGTACCCAGCTGAACGCCAAGGATTGCGCGGCGCCTTCTTCCCGCTGATGAGGGAGCGCGTGAGGTTCACGAAGATCAGCAAGATGCCGATGCCGATGATGAACGCGCCGGTCGAGGAGAACTGATGCAAGCCGGTGAACTGCGGCAGGTAATCGTAGTAGCGGCGGGGCATACCGCGTGACCCGAGAACGAACTGGGTCAAGAAGGTCATGTTGAAGCCGATGAAGAAGAGCGCGAAGCCCCACTTGGCCAGACCCTCTTCGTACATCTTTCCGGTCATCTTCGGCCACCAATAGTGGAGGCCTCCGAAGAACGCGAACACGGTACCGCCCACCATGACGTAGTGGAAGTGCGCCACGACGAAGTACGTGTCGTGCAAGAAGATGCCGGTCGACAACGTCGCGTGGAAGAGGCCCGTGAGACCACCAATCGAGAAGAGCACGATGAAGGCGAGGCCGTAGAGCATCGGCGATTCGAGCGAAATGGCGCCGCCGTAGAGAGTTCCGAGCCAGTTGAAGATTTTGACGCCCGATGGAATGGCCACAAGGAACGTCAATGCTGAGAAGACCATTGTCGCGTACTCGGACTGGCCGCTCACGAACATGTGATGGCCCCATACCAGGAAGCCAACGAGCGCGAGGCCAACTGAGCTCATCGCGACGAACATGTAGCCGAAGATTTCGCGCTTCGAGAAGGTCGCGATGATCTCGGAGACGACGCCCATGCCTGGCAGAATCATGATGTAGACGGCGGGGTGCGAGTAAAACCAGAAGAAGTGCTGGAAGAGGACGGGGTCGCCGCCGATGCGCGGGTCGAAGATTCCGAGACCGAACGCGCGCTCCATGAGAAGAAGCGCAAGCGTGATTGCGAGCACGGGAGTCGCGAGCACCTGGATGACCGAGGTCGCGTACGCCGCCCAGATGAACAAGGGCAGACGGCGCCACGTTTGACCGGGTGCGCGCATCTTGTGAACGGTGGCGATGAAGTTCACGCCGGTAAGGATGGACGAGAAGCCGAGGGTGAAGACCGCGCCAGTCATCCAGATCACGGCGTTCTGGCTGCCGACCACCGAGTTTGAGCTGTAGGGCGTGTAGAAGGTCCATCCGGTGTCGACGGAGCCGATCACCATGCTTGCGAGAGCCATTACCGCGCCGACAACGTAGATGTAGAAGCTCAAGAGATTGAGACGGGGGAACGCGACGTCTTTGGCGCCGAGCATGATGGGCAAGAAGAAGTTACCCAGAGCTGCTGGGACCGACGGAATGATGAAGAGGAAAACCATGATCGCGCCGTGCAGCGTGAACACTTGGTTGTAGGTCGCGGCGCCCATGATGGTGCGACCCGGGCTCAGCAACTCGATGCGCACCAGCAGGGCGAAGATGCCGCCGGCCGCGAACGCGAGCAGTACTGAAATCAGATACATGATTCCGATGCGCTTGTGATCGAGGGTGATGAGCCAATTGCGCAAGCCGCTCGACGCATCAAGATAACTCGTGCCCGTACCGTGCCCGGTGTGGTCACTCGTCGGAAGTGTCGCTTCTGCTTCGGTACTCATTATCTACTCCGTGATCGAATCGGGATCGTGAAACAGACGGTCAGTGGATCGTCTTCAGGTAAGCAATGATGGCGTCCACTTGATGGTCGCTGAAGTGGAACGGCGGCATTTGAATCGCGGTGTACGTGCGGACGATTTTCGCCTGCGGCGTGAGCATCGACTCACGAATGTAGTTCTCATCGACGGTCACTTCGCCGCCGCCTTCAAGACTCTGGTGGCGTCCGAAGATGCCCGCGAACGAGGGGGCCGGAAGCGTGGTCGCGGCGTCCGTGTGGTGGCAGGACAAGCAGTTGTTCTGCGTAACGAGGAGTTCGCCCCACTGCGTGTCAGTCTGCAAATCTGTCGGCCGACTTGGACCCTCACGAAGGAACTCTTCGTACTCGCTACCTGTGACCACGTGAATCGTCGAGAGCATGGCCGAGTGGCCGCCGGTGTCGCCGCGCGCGCCGCAGTACTCGGCGCAGTAAACCTGCGCATCGTAACGGCGAGGCTGCATGATCGCTTGGAACCAGAGCGAGCTGTACATGCCCGGAACGACGTCCTTCTTGATGCGGAATTCGGGAACGAAGTACGAGTGCAGCACGTCGTCGGACGACATAACGAGCTTGACTGGACGCCCCATCGGAATCGTGAGCTCGCCGGGCGTGATCATGCCGTTGGGATACTCGTACTCCCATGCCCATTGGCGAGCGCGTACGCGAATCTGAATGGCATCGTCGGGCGCAACGGCCGCCGCAACGTAGTCCTTGAAGCCCCAGTGGAACAGGACCGTCAAGAGGATGAGAGGCGTGAACGTCCAGAAGAGCTCGAGGGCGTGATGATCGCCCGATTGCGCGCCCTTGGTCGGCCCACCCTTACGCTCGCGGAACTTCCACACGAACAAGACCAGAGCGACGCAAATCGCGACGAACGCGACCACGCTGATCCAGAAAATGAAATAGTAGAGCTCATCGACTCTCGGGGCGTATTCCGAGAGAGCCGGAGGCAGCTGAAATGTTCCCTGGGGGTTCATTGCATCATCCCGTTGGGCCCAGCGTCGGGCCGTTTACTTGGTGGATCCCCTTCCGACCGCGTTCGCGACGGAAGTAGAAAAAGAGCATCGAGCTGACTGCGAGAAGAGTGAGAGCACCGCCGAGCGTCATGATGCGTGAAGCCATCAAAACGTACTTCGAATCGCTGGGATCGAAGTGATAACAAAACATTAAGACGCGATCGACGGTCGAGATGGAACGACCTTCCGACGCTTCGAGAAGCCCGAACCGAACATCTTGCGGTGCGTACTCGATGCCGTAGAGATAACGAGCGACGCGGCCATCGCGCGTAACGAGGATAATGGCGGCCGGATGCGAGTATTGCCGCTGCGCGGGGTCGTACCACGAGCGAAAGCCCACTGCGCGGGTGACGAGATCAATCTGGGATTGCTCGCCGACGAGAAAATGCCAACCACGCGCAGCCGGTGCACGGCCATAACGCTGAAGAACATCCGTGCGCTTGGTGGCGGCGATGGCGGGCGTATCTGTGGGGTCTATGCTCAAAGTCACAACTTCGAACTCGTCGCCAACCGTCCAGGCTACTTCCTTCAAAGAGCGCAACGTCGCGTTGAGCACCATGCTGCAAAGCTGCGGACACGAGTGATAGGCGAGGTTCAAGATGACGGGGCGGTTGCCCGTGAAGTAATCGCGAAGGTGGACTGTGCGCCCGGTGTGATCTCGGAACGCGGCATCGAGCGGAAGGCGTGCAAGCAAATGCTCGTCGATGCCCACGTTCGACGCCTGCTCCGGCATTTGACGAACGTAGTGCTCGTCGCTGCGCGTACCGTAATACTGCGCGCGCGCCTGCGTCGTCGCGAGGGCGACGGCGGCGAACACGCAGAGCACGGCTTTCGCGCGAAGGGTCACGGCGTGGCGCCTCCCAAGCGGCGTTGTTCGGGAACGATGGCGTTGGGGCCAGTCGCTGGATGCGCAGGCGGCGCGATGACTTCGTTGGCGGGTACCATCTCGGTCGCGTGGACTGTGGGTGCATTCGGCACTGTCGCGGCAGTCGAATCCACCGCGGCGGTCGGAGCTGCCGCGGGATCGACGGCAGGCGCAGGCGCTGGCGCAGGTGCCGCGGTCAAGTCCATGGTCGGGCGCGCGGTCGTCACGAAGTGCGGGATGTTTGTCCAGCCCTTGATCGGCGCCATCTCGCTTGAGGGCTGGGGCACAACCGCGGGGTTCTGGCGATTCTGGGCGAGCGCCTGCATCGCGGTGTCGATAGCCGTCGCACCATGTCCACCTGCGAGCATTTCGGTCTCGCGAGCGCGCATGTGCTGAAGCTGGTCCATCGACGAGGTGGTACGCCGGCAGCTCACGCCGACGTCACTCGCTGCCGCGCCGGGCGCGCAGAGCGGGAGCAGTGCGACTGCGGCGCGTTCCGCGCGAACGTTGTCGATCATCATGTGAAAGTAGGAATCGAAGACGAACTTCAACCCGACAAGCGAGACAACCGTGAGCACGGAATAGAACGCGATGGCTCCGTTGCGCGGCGGTGATTGGTCGGTGGTGGCCTTGACGGACATGGGATTCTCCTAGGCTCCGTGAAAGCGCATGGCGCGCCCGATTCGAGGATCGCCAACCGCGACGAGCGAGTAGCGGGACATCTGGAAGAAGACGACCGTGAGGAACGCGCCCACGACGCCAAAGAGGCACGTGAAGTCGATCCAGCTTGGAGCAAACTTGGTCGCGCTCTCGTATGGAAGCACGAGCCAGTAGATGTCCACTACGTGCATCACGAGGATCCAGCCCGCGCCGAACGCAAGGATAGGAAGCTTGCGCTTCGCGTTGCGCGAAAGGAGCATCAGAAACGGTAGCGCGAAGTGCGCAATCGGAAGCATCAGACTCACCGCGCGCCAGCCCGAAAGCTCCCAGCGCTGATGGAAGAACGTGGTCTCCTCCGGGATGCTCGCGTACCAAATAAGCATGAACTGCGAGAAGCCGATGTACGCCCAGAAGACGATGAAGCCGAACATCATCTTTCCGAGGTCATGCATATGAAAGAGATTGATGGTGTTGCCGGTGAGTCCGGCGTTGCGCCAGCTGTTGGTGACAACGATAACAATGGCGAAGGCCGAAACCGCGCAGCCCGCGAAAAGATAGACGCCGTAAATGGTCGAGTACCAACTTGGCTCGAGCGACATCACCCACTGAAAGACGGCGAGCGTGAGGGAGAGCGCGAAGATGAACGTTGCGCCAGGCGAGAACGACTGAAGCTTGCGCGTGGGCGTAACGTCCTTCGTATGGTCCTGTTGGACGGACAGCGAGAACAAGCGCCAGGCGAGCAAGCACCAAAGGGCTAGCGCCAGGAACGACGAGGCGTACCACTTGCCCTCGGAGAGAAACCACGACTTGCCTTCGACAAGTTGGTGATGATCGTGATGTAGCGCTTCTTCGTTGCCAGTCCACGCGGTCGCGTCCGGCGGAGGAAGGACTTCGATTTCAGCGGCGGGTGCTTCTTCTTCCGCTGCGCCATGCGCAACGGCGCCGTGCTCAGCACCCTGCTCGCCGTGCGCGGCGGGCTGCCCAGCGTGCTCGAGCCACGGGTAGAGGGCGTGCATGGACGGAATGATGGGCAAGAAAAGGATGGGCAGAATGAAGACGCCCGTCATGAAGAACTCAGAGGAGCGTCGAACCGTGATGCTCCAGCCCGCCGTGCTCAAATGCTGAATGAGCACGAAGAAGATGGCGCCGAGCCCAATGGTCACCGCGACGATGAAGGCAAAGAGGTAGCTGAACGCGAAACGATGCGGCGCGACGGCGTAACCAGCACCTGCCCCGGCTAGACCCAAGACGGCGAATGCCGCGCTGATCTTCCAGGCTGACGACCAACCGCCCTTGAGGCGGAAGAGCGTGGTGAAATCCGTGGTCGTCGCGGAAGTCGACGTAGCCGCAGTCGTCGTAGCGGAGTCGGTTGTTGTTACGGCGCTCACTGAGGTGCCTCCTGCGGAACTGCGGCTTGGCTCACTTGAAGTGCGCGCACATAACTTACAATCGCCCAGCGATCATCGATGGGAATCTGCGCGTAGTAGCCGGGCATGTTGCGAATGCCGTTGGTGATGGTCGCGAAGAGCTGACCGTCCGGCATGTGGCGGATGCGATCTTGATGATAGGTCGGCGGCGCAAGCATTCCGCGTGCGACGACCATGCTTTGCCCGTCACCAGTGCTGCCGTGACACGGCGTGCAATAAATATTGTAGCGGTCTTGGCCACGGTGAAGGAGCGCGTCCATTCCGCCCTTGCGTGAGACCACGATTTGCGGAACTTCCAGGACGTACGCTGAATCGTCTTCCAGACGGCCGGAGGCGACGACGGGATCGTTTTCCATTTCGCGCGCGATGGTTCCGTCCACGTGCGGACGCATCATGCGATGATCCGCGAAGAACGGGCTACGGCCCTGGTCTTCATAGCGGTCCTGATCGTACATATTGCGAATCGGCACTACTGGCGTTTCCTCGGAGGGACCGCCACGGCATGCGCTCAATAATGCGAGGCTTCCCGCGAGAGCTACGCCGGCGGCGTGAGAAAGGCTGGCGCGGAGGAGGAACAGCTTTTTCACGCGACCTCCTCTTCCACCAACTCGAGGTGAGCCGGATGTGCCGACTCGAGCAATGCGCGAGTCTTCACGAGATTGAAATTCTGGTCGGCGGCTTCGACGGACACAAAGAACTTGTCGTCGGAGAACTTGCCGAAGCGGTCGGAGTAGAAGACCGGATGATGGTGCTGCGGAAGCTTGTTCATGCCGAGCATTCCGAACACTGCGGCGAACGCCGAGAGGAGAATGGTGAGCTCGAACATGACCGGGATCATCGAGGGGAATGCATCGGACGGCTTGCCGCCGATGATAAGCGGATAGTCGATGCCGTTCATCCACTGCATCATCGCGAAGCCAGATAGACATCCAGTCATGCCAAGCGCGAGCACGAGCCAACCGAGGGGCGTGTCCTTCATGCCCATCGCTTCGTCCATGCCGTGCACGGGATACGGCGTGTGGGTGTCGAACTTCTTGTAGCCCGCGTCGCGCAGCTTTTCAGCCGCGTGCATGCACTCTTCTGGCGAGTTGAACTCGGCGAGAAAGAGCGCGGGGCGCTTCTCGATGGTGATGTCGGTGTTGGAATGGGTTTCAGTAGACATGTCGACTCATTCCGCAGGGGCCGGCAAGGCGTCGTGGGCGGAGGCCTCGTCGTGCATCGGGTCGGCTCCGTGATGAGGATGTGGATGCGCGTGCTTCAAAGTGCCCTTCACTTCTGCGATGGCAATCATCGGAATCCAGCGCAGGAACAAAAGGAACAAGGTGAAAAAGAGACCGAAGCTGCCGACGTATATTCCGATATCCCACATGGTCGGGTGGAACATGCCCCAGCCGGACGGGATGTAGTCGCGATGCAGCGTCGTCACGATGATGACGAAGCGCTCGAACCACATGCCGATGTTGATGAGGATAGAGATTGCGAACATCACCGGGATGCTGGTGCGGAAGCGCTTGAACCAGAAGATCTGCGGGAAGATGACGTTGCAGCTGATCATCGACCAGTACGCCCACGCGTAAGGGCCCGTCGCACGATTGATGAAGACGTAACGCTCGTACTGGTTTCCCGAGTACCAAGCGACGAAGAACTCCATCGCATACGCGTAACCAACGAGGCTGCCCGTCAGGAGCATGATCTTATTCATCAGCTCGAGGTGCTTCATGGTGACGATGTTCTTCAGACCGAAGACCGTGCGGCACACGAGCATGAGCGTGAGCACCATCGCGAAGCCCGAGAAGACGGCGCCGGCGACGAAGTACGGCGGGAAGATGGTGGTGTGCCAACCCGGCTCGACCGAGGTTGCGAAGTCGAACGAAACGACCGAGTGAACGGAGAGAACCAGCGGCGTCGAGAGACCAGCGAGGATCAAGTACGCGCGTTCGTAGACTTGCCAGTGGCGGTTCGAACCGCGCCAGCCAAGAGCGAAGAAACCGAAGCCGATGCGGCGGGCTTTGGTCTTGGCGCGGTCGCGAAGCGTGGCCAGGTCGGGGATGAGACCGACATACCAGAACAAGATCGAAACGGTCGCGTAGGTGCTGACTGCGAAGACGTCCCAAATGAGCGGGCTCTTGAAGTTCGGCCAAATCGACATCTGATTTGGGATCGGGACCATGTAGTAGTCGAACCACGGGCGACCGGTGTGTAGGCCGGGGAAAATACCCGCGCAAATAACAGCGAAGATGGTCATCGCTTCGGCGAAGCGGTTGATGCTCGTCCGCCACTTCTGGCGGAACAAGAACAAGATGGCGCTGATGAGCGTGCCGGCGTGACCGATGCCAATCCACCAAACGAAGTTTGTGATGTCCCAGGCCCAAGCGACTGGGCTGTTGTTGCCCCAGATGCCGACGCCTTTCCAGAATAGCCACGTGATGGAGCCACCAAGAACACCAAGGCCGGTGAAGGCGATGGCGAATCCAATCCACCAAGCAAGCGGTGTCTTGCCTTCGATCGGTGCGCAGACCGACTCGGTGATCTCGTTGAACGTCATCGTCGGCGAAAGCAAATTGCGTTCGCCCAGCTCTTCAATCGGGCTCTCGGCCCCCTTCATGAGCTCGAGTTCGGCGGGAGTGAATGTTGCGTCGCTCATCGGTGAGTCTCCGTGTGCGCTTCGTTATTTCCGTGGGCCTGACCGTGCGCAGCGGGCGCGGCGGTTGCTGGCGAAAGCTCAGGATTCGGATTGGTGATGCGCGCGAGATAGGTCGTGCGCGGCTGAGTGCCGATTTCGGCCAGGAGCTTGTAGTGGCGATCCTGATTGGCCTTTTGCGACACACGGCTGTTTGCGTCGTTCAAGTCGCCAAAGATGATGGCTTCCGCGGGACACGCCTGCGCGCACGCCGACGTGATATCGCCGTCGTGGAGGCCGCTGCCGGTGATGCGACGCGCGATGCGGGCCATCTCGATGCGCTGCACGCAGTACGAGCATTTCTCCATAACGCCGCGGGTACGAACCGTGACGTTCGGGTTGAACTGCATCGCTTTGGTCGCCGGCACTTCGCCACTCGCCTCGTGGTTGATCTGCCAGTTGAGGTAGTTGAAGCGACGAACCTTGTACGGACAGTTGTTCGCGCAATAACGAGTACCGATGCAGCGGTTGTAGGCCATGTCGTTCAAGCCCTCGGGGCTGTGTACGGTGGCGTTGACCGGGCAAACGTTTTCGCACGGAGCTTCTTCGCAGTGCTGACATGCGAGCGGCTGGAACGAGACCGCTTCCGGTGCGTTGACATCGTCGCCTTGGAAGTAGCGGTCGATGCGAATCCAGTGCATCTCGCGCCCCTGAGCGACCATCTCTTTACCGACGGTCGGGATGTTGTTCTCGGACTGACACGCAATGACGCAGGTGTTGCAACCCGTGCATGCGTTCAAGTCGATGGTCATGCCCCACTTGTGACCACGATATTGAACCTCGCGCCACAAGGGCAACGCGCGAGGCGTCGGCGTGCGCTTCACCGCGAAAAGCGGATCGGCTTCGTACTCGGCAAGCGTGCCCTCGAGTGCGATGGGACGACCCGCCATGTCGTTGTGATCCTGAGTCTGCGAGATGCGATACGTACCGCCGCGCTTTGCGACGCGAACGTCGGTTGCAAAGTGCAGTGCGTCGCTGTGGCGAACGGGATAAACGTTGGTGCCCTGCCCGTTGCCGTAGCGTCCAGCAGCGGTGCGGCCCCAACCAAGGGGCAACGTGATCGTGTTGTCGGGGTGGCCGGGAAGCATCCAGGCAACGATGCTGATGGATGACGAACCGCGCGTGATCGAAATGACGTCGCTGTTCGCGATTCCGAGTGCGTTCGCGGTACGCGGCGACAGAATCGCTGCGTTGTCCCATGTGATGCGCGTCATCGGATCGGGCAGCTCAAGCAACCACGCGTTGTTGGCGTGACGACCGTCGAGCATCTTCGCGTCAGCCGCGAAAACCACTTCGAGGCTTTGCGGCGACGCTGCGTGACGCGCTGGCGATTGCTGCAAGGCCGTCGCGACTTCCTGCGTACGGAACGGCGGCGCCGCGACGAACGGCTGAGCCGCCGCTGCGATGCCGCGATGCAAGATGCGGCGCCAATCCGATTCGAACGAGAGGCTCGTCGGGAGCGCTTCGCGCATCGTTTGACGCACCACATAGTAGCCGCGCCAGTTCGCTTCGCCCGCGAGGTGCGCGAGCACTTCGATATCGCTGCGGCCTCCGAAGAGCGGAGCAATCAGCGGCTGCTGAACTGCAAGCGTGCCGTTGATGGAGCGTTGATCGCCCCACGTCTCAAGCTCATGCGCCCGCGGGATCTGCCATGTGCAATGCGCGCTCGTCTCGTCGCGGAAGGCTGAGAGGTGAATCGACGTCTCGGCCTTGTCGAGCGATTCGGCGAACTGCATATCGCCGGGTGCGTCGTAGACCGGATTGCCACCGAGGATGAAGAGAGTCTTCACGCTACCCGCGCGAAGCGCGTCGCGAAGTGCGGTGACGTCGGTGACCTGATCGCCTTCGTCAGTGTCGACCGGATTGCCAAACGTAACGGTCGGGTGCACGCCGCTGAAGTTGCCGAGCACGCCATTGATAACGAAGGCGAGCGCATGCACGTGCTTGGGCTGGCGACTGCCAACTACAATCGCGCTGCGCGAACGGTTGGCGACAAGGTCCTTCGCGAGTGCGCCGATGAAGCGTGCATCGAGGCCATCGGCCGGCGAAGCGCCGATTACCGCGCCGATCGGACCGAAATCTACGTGCTCCTGAACGAGAGCGGCGGCGAGCGCGCGAAGGAAGGGCTCCACCATGCTCGGCGCAATCGCGAGACGATGATCCGCATTGGCGCCGGTGGTCGAGAACGTCGACTCGACCACGTACAAACGGTTCATGCCGGTACGAAGACGATTGCGTCCGTGCGCGAAGCTGCGGGTTGCCGCAACGGCGCCTTGCTCGGTCTGCAAGAAGTCGGAGTCGACCGATAGGATGACGCGCGCCTGGTCGTAATCGTATTGCGGAACGAGCGGCTGTCCGAACGCGAGACGCGCGCCCTCGCGGGAGTTGCTCTCGTTCACCGGCGTCCAGGTGTGGAACTTGGCTTCGGGGTAACGACGGAGAATCGCCGCGCGCATTCGCACGAACGAAGGAGAGTTGGTCGGCTGCGCGAGGAAGCGCAAACCGGCGCCGCGGTCGGCCGTGTGCGTGCGAGTGACGTTCGCAAGAAGCGTGTCGACATCGGAGAAGCGCTTGGTCGTCCAGCTTGTGCCAGCGCGTTGCGCGGGAGTGTGCGCGCGATCCGGATCGTAGAGATCCAAGATGGAGGCCTGCATCAGCAAGTCGGTTGCACCGCCGCTCGACGGATGATCCGGATTGCCTTCGATCTTGGTCGGGCGACCTTCGTAGCTATTGACCAGGAGGCCAACCGCTTCGCCGCGACGCTCAGTCACGGTCGCGAAGTGCATGGGTACGCCGGGGTTCAAATACTCAGGCGCCTGCGAGTACGGAAGAATGTTTTCGACCGGACGGCGGATGCAGCCCTCGAGTCCGAGCAAGGCCGTCGTTGCACCGGCGATGGTGAGAAAGCCTCGGCGTGAAAGACCTTCAATATCGCCTACGCCAAGCGGAAACTCGGTGTCGGCGCTCTTGTCGTGTTCCTTCACGGAAGCCTCGAAGGACTCGAGACTCTTCCAGTGCTTACGTACGCCCGCGGGCGCAGGAGTCAGCTGATACGGTTCGCGCTTGCTCATCGGTGACACCCCGAGCAGTTCTGTGGCGGGTGGACGTTGGCAGCGAGCTGTTGCTGCTCTTCAGCAGTCGCTGTCTGAGTCCAACCCATGTTCGTGATTGAGTTCGCCGGGTCGCCGTCCCGCGGCCGAAGGCTCGGTCCAGGGTTGCGATGGCAATCGAGACACCAACCCATGCTCAGGGGCTGGTTCACACGGACGACTTCCATTTGATCGACACGGCCATGGCACGTCACACAACCGACGCCTACGTTGAGATGAACCGAGTGATTGAAGAACGCGTGGTCGGGAAGCTTGTGCACGCGCACCCATTCGACCGGCTGACCCGTGCGGAAGCTTTCACGCACCGGCTCGAGACGCGCCGAGTTCTGCTTTACGACCGCATGGCAACCCATGCACGTCTGCGTTGGCGGAATCATCGCCTCCGAAGAACGTTCGACGTTCGCGTGGCAGTAGCGACAATCGATGCCAAGCTCACCCGCGTGCAGTCGGTGGCTATACGGGACCGGTTGAACCGGCTCGTACCCGACCTGAAGATTCGCAGGAGAGAAGTAGTACCAAAAGATGAACGTGACTGCGCCGCCGCCGATAACCGTAGCTACGGCGAGGACGAGCGGGAGGACGTTGAGTGTTTTAGGGAAGATCTGCATGACGCCTTCGTCTGAGGATCCAACTAACAGTCGAGCTGTGTCAGAGCGAAGAGCTCAGTTGAGAGAGCCCAGACCTGGACCCTCTGCGGGCCACGAGTCCGGCGCCCTTATACGAGAATCGCGACGATTCGTACAATCATCTTCGTCAATGATCTTGCTGATTCGCGGGGGTCGGCTGGCGGCCCGTCGGGACGCTGGGTTGGGGCAAGCTGTGAGTGGCCCATCGCTGCAGCGAACGCGCGGGGCGGATGCACTCGCAGAAGGCTAAAAACTCGCAATTTTGCGCCTTCGCGCGCCGCGCAAATGTTCCCTAAGGGAACTTCCGCACGCTGCTCGTAGCTCGCCGACGCCCTCTGCCCTGCCTGGGCACGGCCACGCAAATGGCGATCGTGACAAGGTTGGGACGTTCAATTTGCGGTGGTCGCGCAGCCGCCAGGCCACTCGAGCCTGCGAGCGAGCGGCGGAGCCAACATTCCCAACCAGGGGGACACGGTTGCACGGTAGGATGCGCGCGTGATTCGACGCAGTACCCATCCGCCGCCGCCCCCACCCGAGCCCGCGAGCGGAACACGCTTCGGTCCCTACACGCTGCTTGACCGCATGGCCGTCGGAGGCATGGCCGAGGTCTTTCGCGCGACAGAGCCTCGTGCCGTGGGCGCGCCGCGTACCTTGGTCATTAAGCGCATGCTTCCTTCGCTCGCGAAGGATCCGGAATCTGTCGCGATGTTTCGCGAAGAGGCGCGCATCGGATCACTCATCCACGATGAGAATGTCGTGGCGCACCTTGGTGCGGGTGAGCATGAGGGGCATCCCTATCTTGCGCTCGAGCTCGTGCCGGGCCTGGACATGTGGCGCCTTTCGCGATGGCTCACGCGCGAAGGTCAAACGCTTGGTGTTGGTCTTGCGATTCATATTGCGCGCGCGTTGCTCAAGGGTTTGCAGGCGGTCCACGATGCGCGTGACGATGCGGGTCGCGCGCTCAACGTCGTGCATCGCGATGTAAGCCCATCGAACGTTTTTTTGTCTATACATGGCGACGTGAAGTTGGGTGACCTTGGCATTGCCGCGACTCAGACGACCAGCTCTGGCGGCCAGGCGGTCCAGATGCCCGGCGGCAACGCCAAGGGCAAGCTCGGATATTTGTCGCCCGAGCAGGTGCAAGGTTTTCAAACCGAACAACGCTCCGATGTCTTTTCAGCCGCGGTCCTCACAGCGGAGCTCCTTACGGGAAAGCCCTTGTTTGCAGGCGGAAGCGAGCTTGCGATTCTTCTCGCGATTCGCGACGGCGACATCCACTCGTTCATCGCCGCGGGCGCTACTCTGCCGCGCGGCATGGTCGATGTGATCACGTGTGTGCTTTCAATTGATCCGCAAATGCGCACGCCGACAGCGGCGATGCTCTACGAGGAGCTTAATGCGTTTGACACCGAACCTGCGTCGGCGATGCGTCGTCAACTGGGTGAGCTTGTCGAGACGGCGGCAGCGGCGAGCGCCGGTGCTGAGGGCCGCTATCTCGAGAACACGCCGCTGAACATGGACGCGGAGACTCCGCACCTCCACGTGCCGACGACGGCCGACATGCCGACCATCGATTACCGGATCGAGAGTCACGATGGACGCCTCTTCGGCCCGTGGTCGTACGCGCAAACAGTGGAAGCCATCGCAACGGCGCGCATCGGCGCGCGTGATCGCGTAAGTGTTGGCGGCACACCGCAGGCGCCCCTCGAAGACGTCCCCTCGCTAGCGCGCCATCTGCCAATGCGCAGTCTCGGCGTCAACACTCGCGAACGCGACCCCATTCTTGCGGCCGACGAGAACGAACCGATTGCCGACGGTGGTTTGGTGCGCACCATGGCCCTTGCGGTCATGCGCGAGGACACCGGCCTCTTGCTTTGCGAGCAAGGGGGAGTCCGCAAGGAAGTCTATCTGAAGACCGGCCGGGCCGAGTTCGTGACCTCGAACCTAGCGGGCGAGCTTTTGGGCGAGTACCTGGTCGCGCGGGGCGTCATCTCGCGGGGCGAGCTCGACATGGCGCTAGCGGTCATGCCGCGCTTCGAAGGCCGTCTTGGCGATACCCTCGCCGGCCTTGGCCTAGTCGAGCCTGTGCATCTCTTTCAGCACATCGCGGCGCAGGTTCGCGAGAAGCTCCTCGACCTATTCGCGTGGACCTCCGGGCGCGCGCAGCTCTGGCGCGGCGTCCAGGCACCCGCGAGCAGTTTCCGTCTGGGTCTCGAGGGCTGGGCCATTGTGGATGAAGGGATTCGTCGGCGCATCGCGTCGGGACTTGAGTCGGCCGTTACGCACGCGCCGAAGAATGCGCGCCTCATCCGCGCAGGCACGCCAAAGACCTTCGAAATCAATCGCTTGCCACGCGAAGCGCAACAAGTGCTCACGCTTTTGACGCGCCCGATGTCGATTGACGAGGTGCGCGCTGCGATTCCGAAACAGCGTGGCGACTCGCAGGGTGCGCTGCCGTCCATCGTGCTCCTCTTGCATCTGCGCGCAATCGATTGGACCGTCGCGACGGTATGAGCGCGACCTTGAAAGCGTTAAAGGAAAGGCTCGCGGCTCTCCCCCCCTCGCGCCACCCGGTGGCATGCGCGACCTGCTCTACCCTGAGTCCGCCGCACGGCGTGCCCTTGGCGCGCGGCTTCTTCAGACCTTCGCGCAGTACGGCTACGACCTTGTAACCACGCCACCTTTCGAGCTGGCCGATGTCATCGAGCGCGGCCTCACGACCGTTGATCGACGCGACTTGATGCGCTTCGTCGAACCCGACACCGGCGAAGTCGCGCTCTTGCGTCCGGACATCACGCCACAGATCGCGCGCATCATCGCCACGCGCCTCGCCGACCGGCCCCCGCCCTATCGGCTCTGTTACGACGGCACCGTAATTCGTCGTCGTCGCGGACGCGCGCGGCGTCAAAAGCAGATCGCGCAAGCCGGCGTCGAGTGCGTTGGTATTGCGGGCTCGTCGAGAGACGCCGAAGTGATCGCCCTCGCGGTCACTGCGTGTCGCGCAGCGGCCTCACAAGATTTCGCGTGGAGCTGGGGCAAGTTGAGCTCGGACTCTCCGCCCTGGCCGAGATTGATGAGCGCGCAAGGCCGCTCGCCGCCGATGCGCTTGCGCGCAAAGATCAGGCGGAGCTTGCCCGCATCCTAAAGACGGCCGGCGTTGCAACCAAAGACCGCGCGCGCATCCTCGCGCTTGCGACGCTCGACGGCGACATGAGCGTGCTCAAAGAAGCTCGCACGCTTTTCACGTCGCCCGCGAGCAAGCGCGCCCTCGCT
Organism: Sandaracinaceae bacterium; assembly: GCA_016712745.1. Taxonomy (GTDB): domain Bacteria; phylum Myxococcota_A; class Polyangia; order Polyangiales; family JADJQN01; genus JADJQN01. The sequence continues at coordinate 145,377 of JADJQN010000001.1, read as the reverse complement.
ACACTTAATGATGTCGCCGAGCGAATCGCGCACCTCGGACTCGGCGATTCGTTGGGCGTGGACCTCGGTGAGGTGCGCCGTGCCAGCTACTACACAGGCGTCAGCTTTACCCTGCTCGCCGAAGGGCCGGGAGAGCCCATCGGCGCGGGCGGCAGGTACGACAACCTTCTCGCCCAATCCGATCGCCCACTGCCGGCGACCGGTTTTGGTCTCGATGTTGATCACCTGGAGTGGGCCCTGGCAAGCAGCGCGGCCAAGCTCGCTGCGGTGCCGCTCCGAGTGGTCGTTGCGAAGAAGGACTCGCGTTCGCGAAAGCCTGGCACTACGATGCGGTACTTCTCGTCGAAACGAGACGCATTCACATCGAACGCGTCCGCGATCAAAAAGCACAAACGTTGGTCGTCCACGATTCCACAGACATCGCCGAAGCAGTGCAGATGTTTGTCCGCAAAATACGGGGCTAAGAATGTCGATTGTCGTAATCGTCGGAGCGCAGTGGGGGGATGAGGGCAAGGGCAAGATTGTCGACCTCTACACACAGCACGTGGATGTCGTTGTCCGCTTCGGCGGGGGAGCCAATGCAGGCCACACTCTCGTTGTGGATGGGAACAAGATTGTTCTTCATTTGATCCCGTCCGGCGTTTTGCATCCGAAGACGCGGTGCGTGCTCGCGCAGGGCACCGTGGTGGACCCCGCAGTGCTTCTTCGCGAGATGGATGAGATTGCCGCACGAGGTCTGCTGGGACCGGGGCGCCTCTCGATTTCCGACCGCGCGCACATCGTGTTGCCTCACCACCCCCTGATTGACGGCCTGCGTGAAGGCGAAGCGGGCAAGAACGCAATTGGCACGACGAAGCGCGGCATCGGACCTGCGTACGAAGATAAGATCGCCCGTCGCGGGGTGCGCATGGGCGACTTGCTCGACCGCGCACGCTTGACCGACAAGGTCGAACGCAATCGCGCGCAGTGGCAACCGGTCATCGTAGCCCTTGGCGGAAAACTTCCTCCGCTGGCCGAGACTATTGATGATTATCTCGCGCACGGGGAACGTTTGAAGCCCTACATCACGGACACCTCCCGCTTCGTTGCCGAAGCTATCGCACGCAAAGAAAGCATTCTGCTCGAAGGTGCGCAGGGCACAATGCTCGACGTCGATCACGGCACCTACCCGTTCGTCACGAGCTCGAGCACAATTGCTGGTGGGGCGTGCGCCGGTGCCGGCATCGGCCCCACTGTTATCGACGAAGTTGTCGGTATCACCAAAGCGTACGCGACCCGCGTTGGCGGCGGCCCCTTCCCCACCGAGCTGCATGGCGACGAGGGCTCACGCTTGCGAGAAGTCGGCGCTGAGTTTGGCGCAACAACCGGCCGCCCGCGCCGATGCGGCTGGCTCGACATGCCAGCGCTTCGCTATGCGGTGCGCGTGAACGGAATCGGCAGCCTCGCGCTGACCAAGCTCGACGTGCTGTCGGGTTTGGGCGAACTGCGCCTCTGCACGGCGTACGAACTGAACGGACAAACTTTGTCCGAGCTTCCGTACGACGACTTCGACAAGCTTGTGCCTGTCTACGAGACGATGCCCGGGTGGACGGAAGACATTACGAAGTGCCGGTCGATGAACGACCTGCCCGTCAGCGCGCGCAGCTACGTCGCGCGCATCGAAGAGCTTGCTGGTTGCAAAATTGGTCTCGTGAGTGTGGGCGCCGACCGCAACGAGACCATCATGATGCACGATCCGTTTAAGCGCTGACTTTCGCTCAGACGCGAGCGGCGGTTCGACCGCGAACCACGTCGCTAGTTCGGCGCGATGCCGTGCTGGAACGCGCGGATGAAGCCGTTGCGTAGCACGCCGCCGATCATCGCCCACACATCGGTTTGCGGATTCTCGAGATCGCCCTCGATGGGAATGCGCGTCGCGAATCGGTCGTAGTTGTGGTTCTTGAGAATGTCGACGACGGCGCCCGCAAGGGCATCGCCGACGCGATCGAGAAAGCCCCCATCCTCCTCCGAGCCGTTCAGCTCAACGTGCTCAAGCAGGGGGTTCACATAGCCACGGAGTCGGCGACCGTCGGAACGCAGCACGCTGTAGGCGGAGATGCGACCGGCCTCGGCATCAATGCCGCCATACGCACGCAAGAATGGATTTACCTGGGCCAATCGCAGGCGTCGCAGCGAGAACGTGAGATCGAATTTCGGCTTTGGGCTGAGCAAATCGGCACGCGCGCGCGACTCAATCTGACCGCTATGCATGGCGAGCGCACGCAAATAGAAACTCGTCGGGAGTGTCTCGTCGCTCTCGTCGGTGTTCTGGATGTCCCGAACTTCGAAGAAGATATTTTGCACGAACACGTCGATGCGAGGCGATGAGTGAAAGTCCCGATAGTGGACACTCCCGTCGAGCGCAGCGAAGCGATTGATCTTGAGGGGCACCAGGTCTCGTAGCGTTTGCGCCCAGTCCTGATCCTCGCCCGACTGGGTCGTGGCTTCGGTGGGACCGTTGACGAAGTTGACTTGCGGGGTGCGCAGATCCCCTTCTGCGACAATCTCGCCGTCGAGTAAGGCTCGCCACTCTACGGAGAACTCGAGCTCTACAGCGGTGAACAAGGGAGCGCCGATTGCGCTTGTCTTGATGATCTTGATGTCTTGAATTTGATATGCGCCGCGCCAGAGGCTGATGTCGACGTCCTCCACGTGTCCCCAGTAGCCGTCGAGCGAAGCGAGCTGCTTATTGATGAAATACTTGGCGACGTACGGCAGCGCGATACGCGCGACAATCAGGACGACGATCAGTGCGAGTACAATCTTTCCGCCGGTGCGCCCAAACCAGCGCGCCATGCGCAGCACTTTCGAGCCCAAGTTTTCTCTACCGGCTGCACTCGCATCCCGGGAGACGACATGTTGCTGGCTAATAGCTTCCTGAGACATGGCTTTCCTCGAAGCCGTCAGGCTGCAGGGATCATGCCGCCTCAAATTGGGCAGTAGACCGAGTTCCAGCCGACGTCTTCTGTCGCAGAGGCGCACACCCGTGGAGGCGTCTGTCGAGAAATGTCACGATCGAATTTGCGACGGTTTTAGGCGGGCTTGGTCCAAAGCAGCGGCCAATCCTCGAGGTCGTCGACAGGGTGTCCGTCAATGAAAAGCGTGTAGAGAGGCTCGTCGGGAAAGTCGTTCACCCGGATGACGAGAAGATGACCGCCAAGATCCGCGCGGTACGGAAACTCGCCATCGCCGCTGCTCTCCCATCTAAGCGGCGAGTTGCACCGTTGTCGCGAGAGCTCCGTCCGCAGCTGCACAAGCCGCTCGCGGAACTGCACTTCGCTTAGCGAATCCACATCCTTGCCGATCCCCACATCGGACACCCGCTCAAAATAGCTGCGGTCGGGAACGAGTCGACCTGTCACAAAATCGAAGACGAGCGCGTCAACTCCGCCATCGGCGAGCACGATAAGTGTCACGAGTCGGTCATTCACTGCGTAGTACTTGGGGTATCCCAACGCCATAGCTCGCTCCGCGTTTTGACTCGATGCGGCCGCAGTCTATAACGAATCGTTCGCGAGGAGCCGTATATGACATCGACAGTTCGCGCCCCCCTGAGCTACGAACGGCTGCGCGTCCTCATTGACGCTGGCCTCATCGTTTCGATTCCGACGCATTTTCAGCTCTGGCAAGGCGAGATTGAAATGGCGCCCTACGTGCTGAGCTCAGATGCCACCGTCGAGGAGGGCTACGTGGGCACACGCTTCGGCACGCCATGGCTACGCCAGCCGATTATCTTCTCGCAAGTCGGTCGCGACCACTTTCGAATCGGATGCGCGCTCGACGCGAAGCTTTCGTCTGTGTGCACGCACCTGCAGCTCACCTATCACCGCGGCATGCCCGTATTTGATCTGCAGGTCATTCAGACACATCCCAGCGGCCTCGACGTGCTCGAACGCTCGATTGTCGACATCCTAACTGTGACGTCCGATGACTCGCGCCGGCGGCGGCACATCGCGAAGCTGATCCTTGCAAACCCCGATGAGTACTTGGCGCAGTTCTTGGGACCGCAGGGCTGGATCGAACGCGCTCGTCACTTTGACTATCCGCCGCCCACCGCTGAAGGCAGTGCGTTTCCTGAGGAGTTTTACAGCCTGGCGGGTTTTCTGAACTACTGCGCGCGAACCTTTCCCGCGTACGCAAGCGACGTGCGCTGGCAACGGTATCCGAAGCACTTCACGCATTTGCTTCTACGGCGCATGCGAGAAGGTCGCAGCTTCGCCTTCTGGAATGATGCGAGCGCGACGGCGTCGGCGAGGCGAGTGCGCGAAAACCGAATTTCGCGATGATGAGATCTCTAAGCCGGCGCTGGCTGCGTCGGCCCCGGGGCGGACGAATCAGCTGATGGCGACCATTTCAATTTCGACGCGAGCGCCCTTGGGAAGCGCCGCGACCTGCACCGTGGAGCGCGCGGGCGGTGCTGCGGTGAAGTACGCTCCGTACGTCTCGTTGACGGCGGTGAAGTCGGCGAGGTTTGTAACGAAGATGGTCGTCTTGACCACGTTGTCGAAGCTCGTGCCCGCGGCCTCGAGCACAGCTGCGAGGTTCTTCATGATCTGGGTCGTCTGGGCACGAGCGTCATCGCCACCAACCATCTCCCCAGACTTCGGGTCAAGAGGGATTTGACCGGAAGTGAAAACGAAGCCGAAAGCTTTCACCGCTTGCGAGTAGGGGCCAATCGCTTTGGGTGCGTTCTCGGTCGAGACAATCGTTCGTTCGTGCATGGAAGCCTCCGTCGACGCAGACCGTAGCACGAGCCACTTCCCCAAGAAGGCGAAACTCGGTACGCCTATGCGATGCCAAGCACGGTCGTGACCTGGAACGTGAACTCGATAAAGGTGCGCAAAGAGCGCGTGCTGGCTTTCTTGGCGCGACACTCGCCGGATGTCGTGTGTCTGCAGGAGCTCAAGCTTGAGGAAGCGAAGTTTCCTCGCGCGGAAATCGAAGCCGCTGGTTATCACGCCGCTGTGCTTGGGCAGAAGACCTACAACGGCGTGGCGATTCTGTCGAAGTCACCGATTGAGAACGTGCACAGGGGATTCGCCGACGACGTCGACGACTCGCACGCACGCTTCATTATCGGAACGACGGCCGGGATGCGTATCGCATCGGCGTATTTTCCGAACGGCGGCGAGCAGACGTCGCCGAAGTACCCCTTCAAGCTGGCGTGGATGAAGCGGCTGCGCGTTTATCTCGACACGCATGAAAAGCCGAACGACGACTTGTTGCTGTGTGGCGACTTTAACGTCGCAGTGGACGAACTAGATATCGCCAAGCCGGACCAATGGCAGGACACCGTACTCACGAGCGATGCTGTGCGCGCGGCGCTTGATGAGATCCGCGAGTGGGGCTTCGTCGATGCGTTTCGGCAGCAGCATCCGGAAGGCAAGATCTTCTCGTGGTGGGACTATCGCCAGCTGGCCTTTCCGAAAAACGACGGGCTGCGAATCGATCACATCTACGCGACGAAGGGTTTAGCAAAGCGCTGCATCGCCGCAGCGGTGGACCGCGAGGAGCGCAAGGGCGCTCAGCCGTCGGACCACGCGCCCGTCCTCTGCACGTTCAGTTGAACGCGCGCAAGACCCTAGAATTCAGGCGAATTCGCGGTGCGGCCAGAGTTCGCTTCTAAGTTGTTGAAAAGATGGGCCCACTGGGGAGGGAGCGTGTCCCCTAGTTGCCGGTGAAGGTGGCTTGGCGTTTTTCTAGGAAGGCGGACATTCCTTCTTTTTGGTCCGCGGTGGTGAAGCATTGGCCAAAGGCGCGGGCTTCGGCGTTGTTGCCGTCTGTGAGTGTCGCGCTCTCGCCGAAGAGGATGGTTCTCTTTGCAACGTTGACGGCTCGGGGGCCGACAGCGGCGATGGACCTGGCGACTTCGGTGACCTTCGCGATGAGCTCAGCAGCCGGAACGACCGCATTGCACAGGCCGATGCGCTGCGCTTCAGCGGCGTTGATCACGGCGCCGGTGTAGATGAGCTCGCGTGCGTGGCCGACGCCGACGCGGCGAAGCAGGCGCTGAGTTCCACCGAAGCCCGGGATCACGCCGAGCTTCACTTCGGGCTGCCCGAACTTGGCTGCGTCGGATGCGTAGATAAAGTCGCACGATAACGCGAGCTCGCACCCCCCGCCCAACGCGAAGCCGTTCACAGCGGCGATCGAAGGGAACGGGAGATTCTCGAGTTGTGCGAAGATGCGCTGCCCCTTTTGCGCGTAGCTTGCGGCCGCGCCGGGATCCATATCGCGCATTTGCGATATGTCGGCGCCCGCGACGAAGGCGCGACCTTCACCGGTAACGATGAGGCAACGGACTTCACGGTTCGTCGAAAGCTGTGTCAGCGTTTCTGACAGTTGCGAGAGGACGTCGTTGTCGAGAGCGTTGAGCCTGTCGGGTCGCGAAATCGTGAGAGTTGCGATGGCGCCGTCGACGGCGAGCTTGATAAACTCCATCAGCGCTTCTCCTGCGAGTAGTCGTAAAAGCCGCGGCCGCTCTTGCGACCGAGCCAACCGGCAGCGACGTAGTTTCGCAAGATCGTCGGCGGGCGGTACTTGTCGTCGCCAAACTCACGATGCAGAACTTCGGCGATGAAGAGCACCGTGTCGAGGCCGATGAGGTCCGCGAGCTCGAACGGCCCCATCGGATGGTTCAAGCCAAGCTTTGCTCCTTTGTCGATGTCCTCGGCAGTGCCAAGCCCCTCTTGCAGCGCGAAGCACGCCTCATTCAAAAATGGAATCAACATGCGGTTGACGATGAAGCCGGGAACGTCTTTCGCCGTGATGAGCGTCTTGCCCATGCGCAACGCGATGTCGCGCGTGACGTTGTAGGCCTCATCGCTCGTCTGAAGCGCGCGCACGATTTCAACGAGCTTCATCACTGGCACGGGGTTCATAAAGTGCATGCCGATGACTTGAGTGGGGCGTTTCACCTGTGCCGCAAGCTTGGTGAGCGAAATCGACGAGGTGTTGCTCGCGAGAATCGCACCGGGCTTCATGACCGCATCGGCCGACTGAAGAATCGCGCGCTTCAACTCGGCGCGCTCGGTCGCAGCTTCCACCAAGAAGTCGACGTCCTCACAGTCTTTGTAATCTGCAATGGCCGTGATGCGTGCCACCACGCGGTCGCGTTCGTCGGCGCCCATCTTTCCGCGCTCGACTTGGCGCGTGAGATCTTTCGCGATGCGTTGAACGCCCTGCTGCGCAAGCTCAAGGCTCGCGTCGAGGAGCTTCACGTCGAAACCCGACTGCGCAGCTACCTGCGCGATGCCGCGCCCCATTTGCCCTGCTCCAACTACCCCAAAAACCTTGATATCGGCCATGCCAACCTCGCGAGGCATCGGCTCTACCGCCCTCCCCGAATCGGGTCAAGAGGCGGCGATTTAGTCACGCGCTTGGAAGACGAATCGCCGGTGCAGCGCACCTTGAGTGAAGTTGAACGCAAGCTCGCGCGACGCTTCGTGCGGTATCGGCATACAGAGATTTGCGGCGCGAATAGCGACGCTGGGCGCGACGTCGGTCGGCAGAGGGCCGAGCACGCTGGGCTGCGTCAAACACTCAGCGCTCGTGGTGCACGACGCAAGCTCAACTTCGTTGCGTGCGCCGCCAAGCCCGTCGGAGTCGGCCCACGCGATCCATTGTGCGCTCGCGCCATCCCACGTACGCATCACCACTTCGATGCACGCGTGAGTAGAATCCAGACTCGTCAATGCGACCTCCGAACGCATCGAACCTGTGGGCAGCGCGAGCTGCACCTCGTCCGCGGTCTCTTCGATCGCGACGCGATAGCCGACCGAAGAGCTCATGGGCTTAAGCGTCGGAACGCTGAGTATCGCTTGCTCACCACAGCCCACGCCGATGAGGGAGAGCGTGCAGCCAACGAGAACCAAGGAGAAGCGTTTCATCATGCCATTCACCTCGTCCTGAATGGGACACTCCCACTGGGACCAGAACGGCGCTTCTTAATCCTCATCGGTCTATACGCTATGCAGGCGGATGGGAGCTTCAAAGTGGGTCCAGCGAGCATCGTCCTCGCGCCTCAACCGTACGCGGGCCGCGTAGGCGCCCGGCTCGCCGGTAAGCGCCTGTTCGATTTCGCTGAGATCCATGTAAAGGGCGTCTTCAGGCGACTCGAGAATGCCCTCGTCGACCAGGCGCTCGCCAGCTTGGCAGGCGGCACGGCGAAGGCGCAGCAGGGCCGCCGTTAGACCTTCGCTGACGCGGCCTTTTGCGTCCGCGAGGCGCTCCATCACCATCATGACCGAACGCACCACTGCGAATCGCGGCGCGCCAAAGGATTGCTCCCGCGCAAGCGCCGAGATTTCGTTCACAGCATGCGCGCGCGCGGCTTCGTGCACATTCCCACTCGCAGCGAGCGCACTCGCGAGCCCGCGTGCGAGCGCAAGGTCGTGCGCGCCGTACGCCTCGGGCGTGACGTCCAATCCGATCGGGCGCACGTTGTAGAGGTCGCGCCGCAGCTTGTCCCACTCGTTGCGTAGCTGCGCCGATAAACCTTGCGGGCCGGTCACATCGCCCTTCTCGCGCGTCACAGCGTGAGCCAGAATGCGCAGCTTTTCGTCGACGCGCATGCGAAAGCGCGTCGCGCGAGGAGCGGCGAGCGCGGAAAAGCTCTCGCGCGGAAGATTGCCGACCATCGCCTCAAGAGCGGGTAAAATAGCGAGCGTGGCCAGACGCGTTCGATCGAGCAGCGTCAACCCCTCGATGACTGGGATCTGACAGGCCTCGATATGCGCGACGAGTGCCGCCGCATCGAGTTTGTGCACGTTGATCGCGTCCAGGCCTGCGGCGCGTGCGCGCATCGTGTCTTCGTAGCGACGCGCTGCCGCGACGGGTGTCGCTACGTCGACAGCGATGCGCGCCAAACGCGACGCTGCGCGTGCGATGGGCGCCGTGCGCGAACCGCTCAGCAGGGGTGCGCCCGGACTTTCCATTCGGCGATACGGGCGCGCGTACACTCTTCGCATGCGCGTCTCGTCAAACGGCGCGTCGGCTACGCGCAGCGCTTTGGCCATCGCATCGATAGCGAGGGGAGCCACGCTGCCCTCCTCGCTGGGCAAGAAGCGGACGCGACGATAGGTTTCCGACGTAAAACGCGGAACGAAGCTCAGGCGCCGAACGGACGCGATGCTCGTACGGCCTTCCTCAAGAACACACTCGATTTCGACAGGTCGCCCGAGCACGAGCTGAGCGCGGTCGGCCAAGTCAGCAGCGCGAGATGCCGCGTCTTCGTCGATCGGAGCGCCGCCGCTACGCGCAAGCCGCATCGTGCGGCGATCCACGAGCCAGGGCACAGCCCCTTTCGTGCACACAGACACCGTGTCCGGATCGCCCGAGGTGGGATCAGCGCTCGACGCGTAGCAGAACAAGCCGGAGCTCACCGGCGACACTCGGACGGCGATGTCGGAAAGTGCTCGGTCGTTGCCAATCTCACCCAAGCCTGTCGCGAGCAGAGCAATGACGTCGCGAGCGCCTTGCGGACTCGTCACGTCGCCAGAGTCCGGGACGAGGTGTGAAAAGCGGGCGCGTGCATCGCGCGTCGCGAACCAAATCGAAATGTGCGCGCGTGATGCGCCCGCTACCAATGCCGACTCGACTAACTGCAAGAGCTCGTCGCGCCACTCGCTGCCACCCAGCGCCAGCACCCATCCGCGCGCGATGGGAACATCGGCCCGGACGAGCGCGGCAAGATCGATCGCCGGTTCACCGAAAGTTACGCCATCTGCGTCCGCAATGGACGGCGCCGAGCGCGCGTGCGCTGGCGCCGGAAAGCCGGTAACCGAATGCGGTTTCGTCACGTCTGCTCCGCGCACATAGTGTGCGTAGGACGCTACACGCTCTCGACGAGAAGAGCGACCGCTTCGCCGCCGCCAATGCACAACGAAGCGAGGCCGCGCTTGGCCTTCTGATCCCGCATTGTGTAAAGCAGCGTCGTAAGAATGCGCGCGCCAGAGGCACCGATCGGGTGGCCAAGCGCCACCGCGCCGCCGCGAACGTTGGTCTTCTTGTGGTCGAGCCCGGCCTTCTGCATGACGGCGAGCGCGACTACCGCGAACGCTTCATTGATCTCGTACAGGTCCACGGCGTCTGGTTTGAGGCCCGCGCGAGCGAGTGTCTTCTCAATCGCACCGACAGGCGCAGTCGTAAACCATTCCGGCGCCTGAGCGTGTCCGCCGTACGCCACAATGCGAGCAAGCGGCGTCAGATTATGTTTCTTCACGGCGTCCGCGCTGGCCAGGATAACGGCCGAGCCGCCATCGTTGATCTTAGAAGCGTTCGCAGCGGTGATGGTTCCGGCTTTGTCGAACGCGGGCCGAAGACCAGCGAGCTTGTCGACGTTGCCGCGCTTGGGCTCTTCGTCTTCGCTCACAACGACATCGCCCTTCTTCGAGGCGATTGTCACGGGCGCTATTTCGGCTTTGAACGAGCCTTCCGCTTGAGCGGCCAGCGCGCGGCGATAGGACTCCTTCGCAAACTCATCCTGTGCTTCGCGCGAGAATTTAAGCTCCTTCGCGCAGAGCTCTCCCGCGATGCCCATGTGGAAGTTGCCGTAGGGATCCCATAGGCCATCGTTGACCATCGAGTCGATGATCTCGCCATTGCCCATGCGGTACCCGCCGCGCGCCTTGGGAAGCAGGTACGGCGAGCCAGTCATCGACTCCATCCCGCCAGCAACCACCACTTCGGCGTCGCCGAGAAGGATCGATTTCGTGCCCAAGATGACGGACTGCAAACCTGAACCGCAGACCTTACTCACGGTCGTCGCAGGGACCTTGTCCGGGATACCAGCATACTTCGCAGCCTGGCGCGCCGGCGCCTGCCCGAGTCCGGCAGAGAGCACATTGCCCATGAAGGTCTCATCGACGGCATCCGCGGCCACGCGCGCGCGCTCGAGAGCCGCCATGATTGCGGTTGCGCCTAGACGCGTCGCGTGAACTTCCCCGAGTGCGCCTTGAAAGCTGCCGATCGGAGTACGCGCTGCGCCAACAATGAAAACTTCTCGATTCGCCATGAGATCCTCCTACTACAACGCCCGGTGTGTGCTCCGACAGAGAGTCGGTGTCAACGGCTCACATGCTCGCAAATGCGATATCGCTGCACACTGCGCCGGCTAAATTGGGTTCGCTCACGCCAAGTTGAAGCACTTCTGACGTGTCGATGGCCCTCAGCTTCGCCGAGGTTCCGGCCATGTAACGGGTGAAACCGCCCGTAACCAAAATGCGTCCGCCCGGAAGCCGCGCAGTCGCGTGGCCGAAGCGGGGCACGAGAAGAGGGTCGAGCGAGGTGTACGCATAGGTCGCGCCTTCATGATCGACAACTCCAACCTGGTCGTGGGGTGTGAGTGCGAGATCGGTTCCGCCCGGTCGCGTACCGCCAAACGCGCCACCAACGAGCAGGACACTCTCGTCTGCGCCCTCATCGGCGGTGAGCGCAGTGGCGGTGTGAAAGATGGTTCCAAGGAAGGTGCCTGCATTCACGCCCGCGGTTGAAACCATGCTTCCGGAAATCGTGAAGACCGTGAGCGGCTGCTCGATGTTGTATGTGGTGCGAACCCCCTTGCCGGGGCAGTCCGTTGCGCCAACGTAGAGGCCGCCAGCAATGAGTATGCCCGCGTCCATTGCGGTTGCTGTGTGAAAGACCGTCGGCTCGGGAAAGCCAGTGGTGCTTGCGGCAGTTGGGCACTGCGAGGAAGCGGGGTTGCCGCCCGCGAGCTGCAGTACCGCCGGAACTGAAAGTCGGACTAGCTCCCCCGCGTGCGCACGGGCCTCTACGAGTGAGGCCTGGCCGATGTTGCCGCCCCACACCAGCGCTGAACCGGGTGAGTTTGGAAATATCGTGCTCGTTCCGCCCGCCCGACCATTCATCAACATTGGAGGCACGCCGGGGAGCGGTGTGCCTTCTAGATCGATCCACGTGGCTTGGGCCACGAGAGTCGTCATCGACGATGCGCCAGTGAATGCGGACGCGCCGCCGACCAGCAAGCTGGGGTTGTCTTCGTTCGCGAAGCCTGACACCGCAGAAAAACCCGCCGCGAATCCACCGCTTCCGCCGAGCTGCTGCACCTCGAGGCTGTGCGAAGACGGATTGTAAAAAAGCGTCACCGACTCAGCAAGCGTCGCGTCGTTGGTTGGAACGAAGGGCAATCCAGTCGAATTCGAGCTCGCGCTTTGTGAGCCGTCGACCCTGAGCACTGCGCCAATCGCGATTCCGTAGCCGCCAAAGACGTGCACCCGATACGGAGGATCGGCGTCGTGCGCCGAGCCAAGCTCCGAGGAGAAGAAGACGCGCCCGAATCCGGCGGGGTCTGAAACGGAGACCGTGTAAAAGCGGTCCTCGCTCGCATCGTAGACTTCGACGGAGCGCTCAAGAGAAGCGCCCTGCGCTCCCGACGTAAAGCCTGTGATATCGATTGCGTCACCGGATACGCCGCCGTAGATCAGCACGTCGCCGTTGGGCATCGCCGTCGCTGCATGAAATGCGCGCGGCGCAGGTCGCTCGGTTCCGCCCTCTCGCAACGGTCCACAACTCCATTGATCGGCGCGCTGCAACCGCACGCGGACCGGTGTGCCGTCGAGCAGAACTGCGTGCGCGACCCCCGTTGCAAACACCTGGCCCGTGCCGGTATAGGCGACAACCGACAGCTCATGGTCGGTCGCCTCTGTGCGCGCATCGAGTGAGAAGCTTGCAGATTCGAGTCGGCCCAAACGTACCGACGACGAGCCGGGGCCGGCGTGATCCGCATCGACGCGGTAGAGCGGCTCTGGCATGCACGTGGTGCCAACCCGCGAGCAGAGCTCAACCGCGATGCACGTAACGTCGACTGGAAGCGGTTCGTCTGCGGCGCTGCAATCGCCGCTACTGGGGCTCGTCGCAAGCTCGATGGTGAACGTCGCGACGTTGCTGTTCTTCGCGCAGCTCAACAGGGACAATGCAAGAACTAATAAGGCGCACTTCACGTCAGAACTCTCCAGCCAAAAGGCCGCGCACAATTTCCGCGGACGAGGAGTATGGATCAGTTGTGCGCGAAAGGCTGCGTTTTAGCGCGTCTTCCAACGCGGCTTTCGCACGAGATTCTGCAGCCGTGAGGAGCGCGTCACGAAAAATCGCGTGCAACTCTTCCGTTGCGCGGGAGAGGGCTTTGCGTTGTCCGTCGTCGGTAGTTTCGAGGTATTTGCGGTGCTCTTCGCAAGCTCGAATCACGTCAGCCACGCCTTCGTTCTTTACGGCTACCGTCTTGATGACCGGAGGGCGCCAGGGCTCGCCTGCTTTGCGCTCAGCCTTCACGTGCGAGCCCGCCGCCGAGTGCCCACGCGTCACGCTGCTAACCTCGTGGCCCAACGACATCATCTGTTCGAGGTCACGCACAGTCGAATCCGCGCCTTCGCGGTCCGCTTTGTTCACCGCGAACACATCGGCGATTTCGAGGATGCCAGCCTTGATGGCTTGGATGTCGTCACCCATCCCCGGGGGAACGATGACGAGCGTGGTGTGGGCCATACGCGTGACCTCAAGCTCGTCTTGGCCAACGCCTACTGTTTCAACGAGGATCACATCGCAGCCGAATGCGTCTAATACGCGAATCACGTCACCTGCGGATCGCGAGAGGCCGCCAAGATGGCCACGCGTTGCGAGCGAGCGAATGAAGACGTTTGGATCGAGAAAGTGCCGCTGCATCCGGATGCGGTCGCCGAGGATCGCGCCGCCGGTGAACGGACTCGTCGGATCGACTGCGATGACTCCCACTTTTTTCCCGGACGCGCGGTAGTTTTCAATTAGACGATCGACGAGGGTGCTTTTACCGGCGCCAGGGTTGCCCGTGATGCCCACCACGTACGCGCGCCCACTGTGCGGAAAGAGAGTCGAAAGGACCTCGAGATAGCCTTCGCGACGGTCGTCGATGATGCGCATGGCCCGGGCGGCCGCGCGAACATCGCCCGCTATGACTTTTGCGCAAAGCTCTGCGTGGAGGGTCACGCCAGAGACGCTATCACAGCGCACTTGAGGAGTGGGTTGCGCCCACGCGGAAGCGTTGGTACATACGGCGCCTTCTCGTTCGTGATTCGCGCTTTCGCGGACCCGAATTGGGCGATTAACTCAGCGGTAGAGTGCCTCCTTCACACGGAGGAAGTCACAGGTTCAAGTCCTGTATCGCCCACTGGTTCAACTGGCGAGGCCATCCTCGCCCCACTCGCCGTTCGGGGCTGCTGTCTTTTGCTGGGGCGGTGGGGCATCGTTACGCTGTGGGGATCGAGCTGCGACTTGTGCTTGATGCAGTCGCCGACGCCGTCGTGGCGCTGGATGCGACTGAGCACGTCGTTTACGCCAACCGTTCGGTTGCGGGCCTCTTGGGCTGGAGCAGCGATGAGCTAATCGGCAGGAGACTCAGCGATTTGTTGCCGGGAGGCCGCCCCGATTCGCTCGGCACGCCGCAGCGAGCTCACGCGCTTCGTCAAGACGGTAGCCTGGCCGAGGTCGACGTCACATTCACTGCGACGTCAGGTGCAGGCAGCGAGCTCTTCGTCGCAACACTACGACGACTGCGAGACGGACGTTCGTCGCGACACCATCTGCTCGCGGAGCACGGGGTGATGAGTGTGCTCTCTGAGGCGAAGAGCCTCGAGGAGGCGGCGCCTCGGCTCTTGCAAACCATTTGCGAGATGCTGCGCTGGGACGCTGGCGTGTTGTGGATGACCGACGCGTCCGACCGACTTCGCTCGGCGGCGGACTGGGGTTCGCCGTGGGTGCTTGCGCACGGATTTCTGGAAACGTCACGCCTAATGCATTTTGAGCGCGGCGAGGGTCCGCCCGGGCGCGCATGGCAGACCCGCAAACCGCTCGTCAACGTCCACCTCGATAGCGATCCGACCTATCCGCGCGGCGAGCTTGCGGCGCGCGCGGGATTGAACACCGCTTACGTCTTTCCCATCGTCTGCGCGAACGAGTCGCGCGCAGTAATGGAATTCTTGCGACGAGACCCGCACGAACCTGATGCCTACCTAATGCGCACGATTACAACCATTGGCTTTCAAATCGGCCAATTCCTGGAACGGGTCCGCGCACAAGACGAGCTGCGGCTCGAGCGCGATCGGTTGCATCGCGTGTTCGAGCAGGCACCTGCTGCCATCGCCATTGTGCGTGCTCCTGACTTTCGCTACGAGCTCTCAAACCCGATGAACCAGTTGCTGGCGGGTGGGCGCGACATGGTTGGAAAAACCGTCGACGAAGTCCTTCCTGAGCTTCAGGCGCAAGGCTTCAAAGCGATCCTGGCTGAAGCCTGCCGGACCGGTGAGACGTTCGTCGGCAAAGAAGTTCCGATCACTCTGCAAGAAGGCGACAGCAGCTCTCGTCAGTTCTTCGTGAATGGCATGTACAAACCACTCGTTGACGAAGACGGCGCAGTGAGCGGCGTCTTCGCGTTTGCGTACGATGTCACAGAGCAAGTTGAAGCCAGAAGACAAGCAGAGGAAGCTCAGCAAAGCCTCGCCTTATTGGCGACTGCGGTGCCACAAATCATTTGGGCAGCGACGCCGCGTGGGAAGCTCGAGTTCATCAATCGCCGCTGGTACGAATACACTGGCCTCAAGGAAGCCCGCCTGACTGAGAACATCGGCGTCGACTTGTGGAGCAATGCGTGTCACCCGGATGATCTGCCGCGCATGCTCGATATGTGGAACAAGTGCTTCGTCACCGAACGCGCCGTATCGAAGCGGCACTTCGGTGGCCTAGGGCTCGGGCTGTGGATTGTGAGGCAAATCGTGGAGAGCCTCGGCGGAACTATAAGCGTGACGAGCCAGCCCGGACTGGGATCCGGGTTCACTGTTACACTCCCCCTCGCGCCGGGGCCCCCCACCGACGCGGCGGCCGCCGGACCCGTTTCTACGATTCACTAGCCATGTCGCTCACCCCTGCAATCGGCATAACGATTCTCGTCGTCGACGACGACCTTGATATTCTGGAGAGCGTGCAAGACGCACTCTCGACAGAAGGGTTTCACGTGCTCACCGCGGTGAATGGGGCCGAGGCGTTGAAGGTACTACGCAGCGGCGCGCGTCCAGCCATTGTGCTGCTTGATCTGATGATGCCGGTGATGAACGGCTTCGAGTTCTTGGAAGCGCAAGCCGGCGACCCGCAAATCGCCTCCGTGCCTGTCCTCGTGGTCTCGGCCGATGCCAGCTCACGTGTGAAGACTGCCGCGACGTCGGCGACTGGCTTCGTGCAGAAGCCCTTCAAGCTAGTGACGATTCTCGAGGCGATTAAGAAGCATTCCGGCTACGCGACTTAGCGCGACGCAGGCACTGCTTGGGCGGCCGGCGGGCGATGGGCCCACCAGCCGTCATGGGCCTGTATCCAAAACAGCATCGCGGCTCCGCTTGCAGCGGCGAGCACGAGCACGGCGGCGGGATGTTTAGCGCGAATGCCCAGCCAGGCCCCGCAGGCGACCCCAATCGGGATGGGAAGCAGCGTCCAGGCGTCGCAGCCGAAGCAATCCCCGCTTTGAAGCGCGCCTGCGGCGATCCAGCCGAAGGAGCCGAGCCCAAACACACCAAGCACAACGAACACAATGCGCAACGTCCGACTTGGATGAGCGTTCGACATCGGAACACCCTCTCGGCGAGAAATTACGAGGTGCCCTTTTCGAGCTTCTGACGGAGCAAGTCGCCGAACGTTCCAAAGCCCTGCTTGGCGGCTTCGCGACGGTAGTCTTGCACTGCCCGCTTCTCTTCGTCGTTCGTAAACGCTTTGCGTGAGAACTTCAACGATCCATCGCGATCAGTGCCAATGACCTTCACGTCGAGCTCACGGCCTTGCGGGAAGAGGCGGCGATGATCGGTACCGCGCTCGGTCCCCATCTCGCTGTTCGGGATGTAGCCGCGGCCTCGCTTGCCAACGACGCCCACGACCTGAACGAACACGCCATGCGGTTCGACGCGGTCGACTTTGACTTTGGTGAGGCTGTTCAGTTTCGGCGGGCGTGCGGCAAGTGAGCCGCCTTCCGCGAGCGAGGCCACATCTGCTGCGCTCAACTTCGAGAGCGAAACGCGATGCTGCTTTTTGTCCGTGCGCTCGATGATCAAATCGAGCTCGTCGCCAACTTTGACGGCGTCCTTCGCGTGCGCGAGGTCGCGCCCCAGCTCGCTTACGTGCAAAAGACCTTCGACTCCGGGCGCGATTTCGATAAAGGCACCGAACTCGGCGACGCGGGCGACCTTGCCTTTGAAGCTTCGCCCCTCAGCGAGGAGCTCGCCGTGCACATCCCACGGATCAGCCTGAAGGACCTTCAAGCTCAGGCCGATGCGCTCGTGACGTTCTTTCTTGTTGTCGGGGATCTTGATGACGCGAGCCTCCAGCTCGTCGCCAACTTTTGCCACGTCCGACGGACGCGCCATGCGGTCCCATGACATCTCGCTCACGTGAACCATGCCTTCGAGGCCGCCACCGATATCGATGAAGAAGCCAAAGTCACGGACCTGCGAGACGCGACCTTTGACAGTCTCGCCGACCTTCATGGTCTTCAAGCGCTCGCGCGCCGCCTTGCGACCCTCGCGCTCGAGAATGCTACGACGTGAGACGACCGTTCCGTGAAAGCCAGGCTTCTGCGGCGGGACCGAGAACTCGAGCTTTTGTCCGACGTACTCCTCAGGATTCTCGATGTGCGAGAGCGCCATGCCGCTCGCCGGGCAAAACACGCGAATGCCTTCGACCAATACGTCGAATCCGCCGCGGTTGAAGCCGTACACGACGCCCCGGACGCGCTTCTTGTCTTCGCGAGCCTTTTCGAGATAGGTGCGCGCGACTTTCACGTCGACGATGCGATTAATGATGGCGATGTGGCCGCTTTCCGCGACTGCTCCAACGCGACCGCGGAAGATGGTGCCAACTGCGGGCGCTGGAACTGGTGCTGCCGCCTCAGGCTCGAGCGGTGCGGCGAGTTCGTTGCCCGCACTGCTCGCATCGCCATCGTCGTCGGCATGTTCGTCTTCGACCGCGTGGTCGTGACCATGGTCGTGATCATCTACATGAGCGGCTTCCACATGAGCGGCTTCGTCCGCGTGCGCCACTTCGGTCTGAGTAGAATCGCTTGGAGCGGCGCCGGTGCTCTCAGCCGAGGCAGTGATCTCCACCGCGGCGTCGCCTGCGGCGGATGCGGTTTCGGCAGTCGCGCCTTCGGCAGCAGCGGCAACTTCAGTGCTGACTTCAGCCGCGACGACGAGTGTCGGTTCGGGAGCGGGAAGCGGAACTTCGCGTGGCTCGTTCTCGTCAACGACCGCCGTTGCCTTGCCGAAGAGATCAACGAGGAACGCGCCCTCGAGTAACTTGGCAACGCGACCCGCGACAACTTCGCCCACCGCAAACGCGTGACGACGCGCATGGCCACCATCGAAGTAGCGACCGAACGGAATCTGTCCCGGGTCTTTCTTCGGAGGGCTCTTCTTCCTCGGCTCGCCCGATTTGGCTTCGCCGCCTTCGCCCGTAGCATTCGCGCCGGCAGCATTTGCTCCCGCCGCCAATTCTTCGCCCGGTGCGCCGGTCTTCTTCTTGCGACGACGACGCTTACGCTTCTTACCGCCCTCGCCTGGCGCGCCGGCAACCGCAGTGCCGTCGGCCGCGAGTTCCGCTCCCGAAGATGATTCTTCCGTACCCTCGTCGCCACCCTCGTCGGCGCCGTCCGCTTCGTCGCTCACGTCAGCGTTCACGGCCTCGGCGTGCGCTTGCACGCTCGCGGCGATGGAAGGGGTTTCCGTCGTAGTTTCAGACGTCGAATTCGGATCCGGCAGTTGGTTTTCGTCGCCCATAAAGGACGCGGAGCCTAGGTTGCGGTTTGGCCTTCGTCAAGCGACCGCTCTTTGCTCAATCGCGTGGCAAAAGTGGCCCACCCGGCCTTCTCAGCCTGAGCGATGGCGCGACGAAAATCTGCCAATGCTTCGGGCCGCTTGTCCGCCGATCGCAAGGCGCGCGCGCGCGCGTACAAGGCGATGGCAGCAAAGTTTGGGGGGCCGTCATGCCGAATGGCATCTACGGAGCGCACGAATGTCGCCGGCACCTCGCGGCCGCGCTCCATTGCGATTGAGTCGCGCAGCACATTGGCCAAGCGCGCAAATGCGGCGATGCCGGCGATGTTGGCAAGTCGTGCAAAACGGTCGGCGCGCTGCGCCGCGCCCTCGAGATCTCCCAACGCCAGATGGGACAACGCGGAGCGCATGGCCGAGCGCCCAACGTCCCGGTGAAGATCTTGGCCTGCCGCAACCTCGCCGGCCTCGTCGAAGCGAGCAGCCGCGGCGGCGTAGTCCTCCTTGAGCTCGAGCAACTCCGCTGTTGCCGCGAGCGAGCGATACCGCAGCGCCCCGTCACCGAGACGTGCAGCCACGGTAAGCGCTTGGTTCACCACGGTCGCTGCTTCCTCAGCGTGACCGCTGCGCGCAAGCGCCGTCGCGAGCACGCATAGCGCTTGGCCATGTAGCACCGGCTCCCCATCCCGCGCCAGCAGGCGAACAGCCTCGCGCAATTCGACGAACGCCGCAGCGACGCGCCCCGCTGCCACGAGAGCATCGCCAAGCTCCGTTCGAACTGCGCCGCGCAGATTGACGTCGTCTACAGAAGCCAGATCCGTTTGCACGGAGGAGAGCACGTTTACCCACGCCTCGACGTCGCCGCGCAGCGTGGCAGCGGCGGCGTTCGCCCGAGCCAATTTCACCCGCACAACCGCCGAGGTCCTGACGCTTGGCATCGTTGCGACGGTCGAGAGAATTTCGACGGAGAGGCGCGCGTCGCCTGCGTTGATGGCACATTCGGCGCCGGCCAATGCGAGATCGATACGCCGCGCGCCATCGCGATCCTCGCCTTCGCCTCGCACGACTTCGATGGCGTCGCGATACCACTCCGCGGCGTCGCGCAATCGGCCCGCTTCGCGCGCAGCATCGGCCGCCGTTCTCAAGTAATCGACGGCCCGCCTCCGCTCGGCGGCGCGCGCGGCATGAAAAGCCAGCTCGTCGATGGAGGCGCTTGCCCCCTCGCGTTCGAGTACACTCACCACGCGCGAGTGAATGCGCTGGATCTCATCTGCACTCATTTCGGCGAGCACACAGCGACGTAGCAGCTCGTTCGCGAGGCACACACGTTCCGGGAGTTGCGGCGCGTCGCTCCCACCGCCCCAGCGCCCACGTGGCTTCGGTGCCACCACCCATCCATCGATGGAGGAAAGCTTGCGGCTTATCAGCAGCCGCCACAGCGGTGCTTCCGCGACATCGAGGGGAACTGCGGCCACTTGAGCAAGCAGACCTGCGCTCGCCGAGCTTCGGAAGGTCGCAGCAATCCTCAGCAGCTCCAGCTCAAGCGGTCGAAGTCGGGCCAGGGCCGACGTAATAAGCGTCTTCACCGCCGGCGGGATCGTCACCACCGAGGCGTCTTGCAGAAACGCCGTGCCATCCCGTATCTGCAGCGCACTAGCCTCAGTCATGGAGTTGGCGAGCTCCTCGATGAGCATCGGATTGCCGGCCGCTTGCGCGTACACGAGGTCGCTGACCGGCGTCGACAGCGTCTTGGCCCCGACGATGGGCGCAAAGACGCGGGCTGTACGAACCTGGTCGAGCGGACGCAACTCAACCGCTTCCCCCTCGACCCCTGGCAAAGTCGTCCCCAAACGCGAGGTGATGAGTAGCAGCAGGCGCGTCCTGTGAATATTGGTGACCAGGAGCGGCAAGAGCTGGCGAGTCGCATCGTCCATCCACTGAAGATCCTTGAGCGCCACCACCACGACCCGATCACGAGCGAGCGCTTGCAACGCGCGACGGAGCGCCACGAGGATCTCGACCGAACGCGCATGGCCAATGTTGTCGGTCGGCGAAAGCGGATAGGAGAGCCCTAGCAACTCGCCGACGCATCGAACATGGCGTCGCGAAAGACCCAAAACGCGTAGCCGTTCGACTTTACCAAAGCGCTCCGCGGGCGTGTCTTCCTGTTCGATTCCGCATATGTCCATCCACAGGTCGGCGATGGCCGCGTAGTTGCGATCGACGTCACTCTCGTAGGCGCGGCCGGTGAGGAATAGGAAGTCCTGCGCGGACGCGAGCGTTTGTAGCTCGGCGAGCAGGCGGGTCTTGCCTGCGCCAGCTTCGCCCCAGACCACGACGACACGTCCGCGTGCTTCTTCCGACGTACGGATCAGCGCATTGGTCAACGCGTGCAACTCTTGCGATCGACCGACCAGTGCGCCACGACGGCGTGCGCCAAGCGCGTCGCGCTCTTTGCGCGAGCGATATCCGTCGACGAGTAAAAAACCGGTGTCGTCTGAAGTTGTGATGCGAAATGTTCTGCGAGCTTCGTCGGCGACGGCACCGTCGAGCACCACTTCAGATGTGCGTGCGTGCCGCAAGAGCGCGCCCGCTCGGTCCGTCAACGAAGGATCCACCACAATCTCGCCGTCGGGAAACACAGACGCCTGGCCCACCGCAACAGCAACCGACGGCGCAGTCCCCGACCGCGACAGCGGATCAAACGCGACGCGTCGCTTCCACTCGAGCCCCGCACGAATCGCGTGTTCGACGGCGCGCTCGCCTCCGCCGTGGCCGAAAACCGCCGCAAGGGCTTCTGCTTTCGCGCCTACCGCTGCGCCGCCGAACGCATCGACGGCACCGGCAAACGACGCAGCATCCGCTCCGCCTCCGAGGCCGACTAGAAGCGCGACGCGACGTTTCTCCGCAGGAGCACGCGTGGCCGATTTCGTGCCTGACACGGTGACTGCAGGCTCCTCTGTGTCGCGCTCCGAGCCCACGCGTGAAGGCGGCCGTACCGACCCCGCCCATGTTGCGTCGTCTTGCGCGCGCGCGAGAAGATCGACTCGCAACTTGTTCGGCGACTGCCGATCGATGCGCGGGAACATGCGCGCCATGGCCAGTGCGAGGTCATCGGCGCCCACGTGCTCGCCCATCCGAAATAGAAGTTGCGACAAGTCCTGGTGCAGTTCACCGGCCGACGGGTAGCGGTCTTCTCGATTGAGCGCTAAGCACTTGTCTAGAATTTGCTGCATCTCGACAGGCCACCCGAGCTCGGCGAGCGGCAGCGGCGGGACGTCGGCTTTGCGAACGCGCGAGAGCGTGTCTGCCGCGTGGATTCCCCGAAAGAGGCGGGTGCGCCCGACGATTTCGTAGAGCACGATTCCGAGGCTGAAGAGGTCACTTCGCCGGTCGAGATCGAGGCCGTTCGCCTGCTCCGGCGACATGTATGCGTACTTGCCGCGCAATATTTTTGGGTCGTCGCGTCGTCCTAAATCGCGCTCGTCCGCGCGGGCGATACCGAAGTCCGTCACTTTCACTTCGCCTTCGTATCCGAGCAGAATATTCTGCGGCGAGATGTCGCGATGCACGATTGAAAGCGGTCGGCCGTCTTCGCCGCGGCGACGATGCGCGTAGTCGAGAGCCTTGGCTGCTTCGCTGACAATCCACAGCTTCAACGCATTGGAGAGCCCGGCCTTGCCCTCGCGCTGCTCGCCGCGTTCGTACACCGACATGACCGTACCGAGGTCGCGACCGTCCACATACTCCATCGCGATGAAGTAGGCCCCCTGCTCTTGCCCCAGATCGAAAATTTGGACGATGTTTGCGTGACTCAATCGCGAGGCGATTTTGGCTTCGCGCACCAAGAGCTCGGCGAACTGCTCGTTGACCATGAGCGCAGGCAGCACTCGCTTGATGACCACCGTCTTCTCGAAGCCCGCTGCGCCGCGCGAACGAGCCCGCCAAACCTCGGCCATTCCGCCTTCGGCGATGCGATCCAAAAGCTCGTAGGAGCCAAAAAGTACGGCCTCTGCCACACGTCACCGTATCACGCAGCACGCGAGGCAAGCGAGCAGCACCGATCGCCGCAGATGCCCCGATCGACTAAAGCGCGTACGGGTACAAGACGACCAAGGTTGGGTCGGAGAAGCGCGATACGCGCGCTGCACGTACTGCTCGCGCCATGCAAGAGCCCTGAGGCGTACCTGCAAACACACCTTCGACGTTGACGGTGGAAACGCGGCCGCTCGCGCCGTTGAACGTGACGCGAATGTTGGCCTGGCCGTGTTGGCCCGCGGCGCACGCAGTTACTGCGCTACGCACCGACTCGAGTGCAGCACGAACTTCACTTTGCTCGGGCGTCGAACGCGCGGCGCTGTCATTCTGCCCCTCTTCACGAGCGGTTGCTGCCCGGGATGCTGCGGCGCGCGGTCGTTCAGTTGTATCCGCGCTCGACTCGGACGGCCCTTGGGCAGCGCGCCGTGCTGCTGGAGCAGGCGGCGCAACAGCAGCGGGTGCGGTCGGCGCGGAGTCTGTCGGCATAGCAGCACCGCCGCCTGCCGCGGCCCGACCGCGCAGCTCGAGTCCGTCTCGGTCAGCAGGTGCTCGGTCAGCAGGTGCTCGGTCAGCAGGTGCTTGGTCAGCAGGTGCGCCAACGGCGTCATCCGCCGCATTGATCCCGGCCGTGCGCGAGTCAAGCATGCCGCCGAGCTCGTCGCCCGCAAGCGCCTCGCCAGAGGCAGGCGAAGGCGGAGCATCCTCCTGCGCGGCCGTCGTAGCGGCCGTCGTAGCGCCCGTCGGTGCGCGTGCACCTTCGCCAGCACCAAAGCGCGGGCTCTCGGCGGCCGGCGTGACGGCGGGCGCCGCGTTGCCTGAGTTACGATCTGCTCGATCGTAGGCCGGTAGGTCCGCGGGCGAGCGCTCGTAATCGGGCGCATCCGATTGCGTCGTCGCCACCGTGTTGTCACTCGCGACGTCGCCCCGCTTGGTGAGCTGCCAGCCGAAGACCACCAAGATAGCGGCCGCAGCGGCCAAACCACCTCCAACAATCCATCCGCTCTTGGATGACTTGGCGGGCGGCAGCGACAGGGGTCCGAGCGGTTGCAACGGCTGCAAAAGAGGTTTCACCGTTGGAATCTCGAGACGCTCATCTTTTCGCGACGGCTTGGGCGATGTGAGCGGGATTACATTCGATGGAGGCGGAGGCGGGAGATGAGGGATGCTTAGCTCTTCCGTCGACTCGAGCTCGTTGAGTCGCTCGATGCTGAAAGAAGACTTTTGCGCACCTTGCACGGCGGTCTGGCCGCTCGGATCGCGGCGAGCGTCGCCATCATCAAAAACCGGCGGACGCGTGACGTCGCCGATCGCGGCGAGCGCATCGTCCAGGCGCTGATCGACGCGCGCGGCCATCGCTTCCCAGGCCTCGTCGGAAATCTCATCGAGTGGCCACTCGCGCAGGATGCCGTCGAGCGTCTTCGCGTCGGCGACGAAACTCTGCAACTCGGGATCTGCTTCGACGGCCGCCTTAAGCTCTGCATCTGCATCGATGCCGCCCGGCGCATCGAGCGCTGTAGAAACGCGCCTCTGTAGCTCTTCTGAGCTCATGCGCCCCTCCTCTGCCCGGCTTCGCCGACTGCTACATCCACTTCAACGTCCTCGCCTAATACCAAGCGCAATTTGGCGCGCGCTTCGTGAATGCGCCACGCGATAGTTCCCTCAGGGCAACCGAGGGCCTCAGCGGCCTCTTTGTGCGAGACGCCTTCGATGCACACCAAGGTCACGGTCGCGCGCAGCGATGGAGAGAGTCCGTCGAGAGCTTTCGCGAGCGCGGTGTAAACTTGGGCCGACTCAACCGCGCGACGCGGATCAGTTTGGCCTTTAACCGGATCGGCCACCGGCTCGGGCAGGCGCGGGTCGGTGATGTCGGACGCTTGCACGCGGCGACGACGCCGAAGCGCATTCAGAGAAACGTTCACGCAGATCCGGTAGAGCCACGTCGACAACTCGGAGCGTCGGTCAAACTTGGCGATCGCACGATAGGCGCGCAGGAAGGTCTCCTGCATCGCGTCTTCGGCCTCACCGCGATCGCCCAACATGTGAACCGCGCACGCGAAGACACGCTTCTGATGCATGCGCACCAGACGGCCAAACGCTGCGCGGTCGCCAGCTTGGGCGCGCGTGAGAAGTTCGGCTTCGACGGGGTCAGACATGAAAAGTGCTGTGGAAGATAACGCAACTGTCGTGAACCCCGCGAATAACGGGCTCACAAATAAGGCCGGCGACCACATGGGCGCCACGCGGGCGGGAGGGTAAGACAGCACGGTCAGTAGGACAACCGTTTCCAAGGAACTTTGGGAGGATTGGGAACTTATGCGCGGAGGGTGTTCCAGGTGCCCGACAAGCTTTGACCCCGCGCCCTGCTCTAGGCCATGATTTGGGGGTGCAAACCCAACGTCCGCCCATCGGTCCCCGTGTCGAACCGCGGGCGCCGATCGAGCTGAAGGTCGAATATAAACGAATCAATTCGTTCTTCGCCGACTACACGCGGAACATCAGCAAGGGCGGCACCTTCATTAAGACCACAAAGCCTCTGGCGATCGGCACCGATTTCGTCTTCAAACTTTCGATTCCGAAGCTCGCGGAGCCTCTCGAGCTACACGGCAAAGTTCAATGGATAGTCGAAGCGGCCGAAGCGACTCCCGAGAAAGAGGCCGGCATGGGGATCGGCTTCATTTACGCGTCCGACTCGGATCGCACGCGCGTGGAAGCGGTCGTCGATGAGTTGATGCGACAGAGTCTTGGCCCTGCGCTGCACCAGAAGCTCATGGCGCAGCGCAAGCCGAGCGAGTGAAACGCGCTCACGGTTGCGGCGGAAGCTCGGCTATCGCGCGGTCGACGGCCGCGCGAAACACCTCGATGGGTTGTGCGCCCTGCACCATGCGACCGTTTACCAGGAAGCTCGGCGTGCCGATGCGCAAGCTCTCGACGATGTGCATATCTGCTTCCACCGCAGGCTGATGCGTGTGGCGATCGAGCGCGCGACGGAAGCGCGCCATGTTGATGCCGCCAACTTGCGCTGCGTAGCGCTCGAGGTCAGCCCGCTCGAGAGCGGTTTGGTTCTGTATCAATAGATCATGGAACTGCCAGAACTTAGTGTCGCCACCTTGCGCTTGCACTTCCAACGCCGCTTCGGCCGCAGGCATGGCGTTCTGGTGAAATGGCAGCGGGTAATTGCGCCAGATCAGAGCAATGTCGTTGCCGCGCTCCGCGAGAAGCTGCGTGATGGTCGGCTCGACGCGCCCACAGAATGGGCATTGGAAATCGCTGAACATTTGGATGACCACACGCGCATGCGCATTTCCGCGACGCGGCGCGTTGGCAGGCACTGGGATATTCAGCACAACGTCGGGACCGGGTGACGGCGCGGCGCGAGGCGACGGGCGCGGCACCTGAACGGTACGCGCGCTCGTGGCTCCGTCAGCAATGATCGCGTCGTAGAGGGTTGCGCGCGGGGTCCCGTGCGCGACGCGATCGCGTGCCTTCGCAAGCTCCTCGTCGATGAGGGCTGCAAAAGCTTCGTAGGGCTGCGCTCCGCTCAGGAAGCGCCCGTTGACGAAAAATGCGGGAGTACCGCGCGCGCCAAGGCCGATCACGAGCGCTGAGTCGGCTTCGATAGCTTGCTGAAACTCGTGCGTGTCGATCGCGTTCGCTATCGCGCGCTCGTTGAGGTGCAACTGGTGCGCGTATCGCTCGAGGTCAGCGCGCTCCAAGTGCTGCGAGTTCTGAAAAAGCAGGTCGTGCGCCTGCCAGAATTTTCCTTGCGCGTTGGCCTCCATCGCGAACTGCGCAGCGGGCTCCGCGTTGGGATGAAATGGCAAGGGGTTATTCCGCCACACAAAACGCACGTCGTTGCCGTAGTGGCTACGCACTTGCTCGAGCGTCGCCTGCACACGCGCGCAAAACGGGCACTGAAAATCTCCAACTTCGACAATGGTGACGAGCGCGTCGTTGCGACCGCGGACGGGCGAGTTGCCAACAGGGATCGCATACACCGCGCTCGCATCGGGCGCAGCGATCGTCGGGCTTGGTGCCTCGTCATCATCCCCGCCGCGCGCTTCCCCGACGGGCGAGTCGCTCGCATGGCGCATGAACGCTGCATACACGTCTGCGGGAGCGACACCTGCGGCGACGACACGCTGAGCGCGCGCGATTTCATCGTCGATGAGCGCTGTGAAGCGTTCAATCGGCTGCGCGCCAACAAGCGACCGGCCGTTGATGAAGAACGCGGGAGTGCCAGTCACGTCGAACGAACGCGCGAGGTCCATCGCACGCGTAAGCGCGGCGGCATGGGTGCCGTGGTCGAGCGCCGCGTTGAATGCGCGAAGATCGAGGCCGAGCTGCTGCGCGTAGTTCTGCAAGTCTGCGCGAGCGAGCGAGTCGCGGTTGTCCATCATCAAGTCGTGCATGCGCCAGAACATCCGGTCGCCGCCTTGCCGCTGCGCTTCCATCGCCGCGTGTGCGGCGCCCGGCGCGAATTCATGAAAGGGGAGCGGATAGTCGATCCAAGCGATGCGAACTTGCGTCGGGTACCGATGAAGAATCTCCCGCAACGTTGCGTCTACACGAATGCAAAAGGGACACTGGAAGTCCGCAAACTCAACGATGGTAACGAGCGCGTCGGTAGCCCCGCGCGTCGGTGTTGTACCAGCGACAGGAATTCGCGCGCGCTCGATGCCGTCGTCTGCGGTGCCGTTGACGGCCGCCGCTACCGCCTCTTCGTCGACGGGTCGCGCGTCGCGAGGCGGGGCAGCGAGTGCCCCCGGAGTCGTTGCGGACGCGCCGCCTGAAAGGCCCGCTCCGCTACAGCCGCCCATTGCGCACATGGCGAGCACCGATATCCACGCACCGAACCCACGCCGCGTTGTCGTCATCACGTCATTCTCCGTAGCCAGCTGAGGGCGGACTATACGCGGATTTACGTCTCAGCAAGCCCGGTTCGCAGAGTGGTTGCGTCAGCGGCGCGGTAGCTCTAGATCTTCGCCCGCATGCAAGACCCGCACGTTGATCCGAGCCTCGATCTTGAAGAAGAGATTCTGCGTCTAAAAAAGGAGCGCAACGCCGTCATCCTTGCGCACTATTACCAAGATTCAGAAGTGCAGGACGTGGCCGACTTCATCGGCGACTCGTTGCAACTGGCTCAGGCAGCGAAGAAAACGCAGGCCGACGTCATCCTGTTCTGCGGCGTGCACTTCATGGCCGAGACGGCCAAGATATTGAATCCCGACAAGGTCGTGCTCCTGCCAGATCTCGACGCCGGCTGCTCGCTCGAAGCGGGTTGCCCTCCGGAAAAGTTTCGGCGATGGCGCGCGCAGCATCCGGATGCAGTTGCAATCAGCTACATCAACTGCTCAGCGGAAGTGAAAGCGGCAAGCGACATTATCTGCACCTCGAGTAACGCGGAGAAAATTGTCGCATCGGTTCCGAAGGAGAAGAAGATCCTCTTCGCACCCGACAAGAATCTCGGCCGCTACGTCATGAAGAAGACGGGCCGCGACATGCTTCTCTGGCAAGGCAGCTGCATCGTCCACGAAACATTCAGTGAGCGAAAGTTGCTCGGCATCAAAACCCGACACCCAGACGCAAAGATCATCGCTCATCCCGAATGCGAAGATCCGTTGCTCGCGATGGCAGACTTCATCGGTTCAACGAGCGCACTTCTGAAGTACGCGACCGAGAGCCCCGCGAACGAGTTCATCGTGGTGACCGAGGCCGGCATCATCCATCAGATGGAAAAAGCCGCGCCCGGCAAGACATTCATTCCCGCCCCGCCCAACGCGAACTGCAACTGCAATGAGTGCCCCTTCATGCGGCTCAACACGCTCGAGAAGCTTTACGTTTGCATGCGCGATATGAGCCCGAGGCTCGAGATGCCCGAGGCGCTGCGCGCAGCCGCTGCCCTACCCATCGAGCGAATGCTTTCGCTCTCTTGAGTTGTTCGGGCTCTCCTGAGAGATCCGCACGAATCACCGCGTCAGCGTCGATGACTTTGACGATGGGCAATGCACACTGTGTGTAAGGCACGCCGGGCGTGAGAAGCAGACGCGACGTATTGCGATCCGGGCCATGTAAACGTGATTGGCTAGGTTGTTGGTGTCCGCCCAGTATTGGCAGGACTCTCTGTCGACTTCGTTGTCGTCTTCGTTTTGTTGGATCACCTCTATGAAGCGGACGGCGCGTCCTTCACAGAGACCAATAAGCTCTTCGGTGAGGGCGGCGGCTTCGGCTCGACAGTTTCCATAACAACCCTGCATGCGGATGTAGACGTTGGGAGACTAGGCGCCTTAAACGCCCTTTTCAAACGAGGTTTCGAGGGGGCAGAAGCGCAGGTTTGCAAGTCATCCCAAGTGCGATGCGCCAAGAGACAGGTTGTGCGGATCACGGGGGCGCATCCTCCGAGCCTCCGACTTGCAAGTTGGGGACCAACTTCTCCATGCCGCCCTCAGAGTCTCCGAGGGTTGACCTCCGAAAGAACGATTGGATTCTTGCGACGCGAGGTGGGAGCTTGCCCAATGTCAGTGCACGCAGTCTTTCAAGAGGTCCGTTCATGAACCACACAATCGAGCTACTAGTACGAAGCGTAGTGATAGGCGCGGGGGCGACGCTCGCCATGGACCTGTGGGCGGCACTGCTGAAGCGCTTCGGCGTTCCGTCGTTGAACCTCGTGTGTCTGGGTCGGTGGATTGGTCACTTGCCGCGGGGGCATTGGATTCACGAGCGCATTGCAAAGGCGCCACCGGTGCGTGGTGAGCGTTTGATCGGGTGGCTCGGTCACTACTCGATCGGCATCAGCTTCGCCGCCCTCTTGCTTGCAGTATTCGGATTGGAGTGGGCGCGGTCGCCAACGCTTTTGCCCGCGATGTTCATCGGACTCGTGACCGTCGTGGCGCCCCTCTTCATTTTGCAGCCTGCGTTGGGCGCTGGGATCGCGTCGTCCAAGACACCTCGGCCAATCTTCAACAGCATGAAGAGCGTGGCGACGCATTGCGTCTTCGGCGTCGGACTCTTCCTGAGCGCCTATGCAACCGCGGGCCTATCGTGATGAAGGCGCTCACGAAGAAGGACTTCCTGCTTCCGGCGACGCTGCTTGCACTCAGTGCCGTGCCAATGGCAGGTGGCGTCGCGCGCTTACTAAGCTTCGCCGCTCCGGTCACGCCCGAGAGCGAACGGTTCGTCGTGGCACCTGCACCAGTGGTCGTGCACATCATCAGCGTCGCGCTCTACTGCCTGCTTGGCGCGTTTCAATTCTCATCGGCCTTCCGGCAGCGCTGGCCCTTGTGGCATCGTCGCGCCGGTAAAGCGATTGCGCTCGCAGGTATCTCGTCGGCGCTGAGCGGTATTTGGATGGCGCAGTTCTACGCGATTCCCGGTGCCATGCAGGGGCCACTGGTTTATGTCGTGCGCCTGATGGTCGGGGCAGCGATGGTGACGGCAATCATGATTGCGTGGAGGAGCATTCTGCGTCGCGACATTGCACGCCACGAAGCGTGGATGATTCGAGCATACGCGCTTGGGCAAGGCGCGGGCACCCAAGTGTTCGTGCTGCTGCCGGTGATCTTGATTCACGGCGAGTGCGTCGGTCTAACGCGCGACCTACTGATGACGCTTGCTTGGGCGATCAACATAGTCTTCGCCGAGTGGATCATTCGGCGCAGCACGAAGCCACGAACGAAAGCGCCAGACTTCACCCTTGCGCCGTCGCGCGCATGATCGACGAAGTAGCAAGCAACAGTGGATCGGCGGCACGGCTTGCAAGGTAGGCGAAGAGAACGCGAACGGGTGGCGTCATTTCGAAAAGAAGCTCGACCTCGCCGCGCTGTTCAGCGTCTCTCGCTGCTTCGTCATGCAGAAGTCCAACGCCCAGCCGACTGACGATCAACGTCTTCGTTACGTCTTGGCGATCCGCGCTGATGATTCGGCGAGGTCGAAACTTCTTTTCAGCAAACAATGCTTCCGCGGCGCGATTGCAACACGCGCTCTCGGTCGGATAGATCCATGGCAGTGCGGCAATCTCTCTCCATTCACCTATCTTTGCAGGGGCGATCAACCCAGGAGCTGCGACGACGTGAATTGTGAAGTGCCCGACGTCGATTGTCGAAAGCTCCGAGCTCGCTTCGCCCGGTTCGTTGTAGAAGCCCGCGTCGAGCGTCCCATTGAGAATCCCGGCGACAACTTCCTGCGAGCTGCGATGCTTGAGCACAACCTCTACCCGAGGGAAGCGTTCAGCGAGCTTGCTAAACAATCTTCCGATCGGCTCGTTGTTGGAATTACTACCGGCGCCAATGCGCAGCGCACCGCTGAGCTCTCCGTTTTTGCGCGTCGCCTCCGCCATTAGATCTTGATGCGCGGCGAGAGTCTGTTCGGCCTTGGCCAAAAGCCGCTGTCCGTCGTTTGTCAGTGTCATGCCGCGCGCTGTCCGATCGAAAAGGCTCAAGCCGAGAGTGTCCTCCATCGTCTTGATGTGGGCGCTCACGGCGGGCTGGCTCAAGTGCAAGCGCTCCGATGCGCGTGTGATGCTTCCTTCACGCGCGACAGCGACGAACGTCTTGAGTTGATGAATGTCCATACGGTGGGTCCAACAATAACGCACGGTGCTTTCGAGCGTCACCTTGGATTCGTGCTGGCCCCGGCTGCGGCGACTCGCCTCATCAAACGCCCCGAGCGGAGTCTCTTTGGGAAGAGCAAATGAAAGCGTGACGTGAGGCTGAGCGGATAGATGGGCTGAAGCGGCCGACCCCCGCGACGTGATGGCAAGATGCCTCACAAGGATAGTACGCGGTTGGAGCCGCAAACGGAGGTCAGCCTATGGAAAAGATTGGCATCGATGTGCACAAGGTTTCAAGTCAGTTGTGCATTCAGACGGTCGACGGCGAAATTCTTGAGCTTCGCATCCCGACGAGTCGTGATTCGTTCAAGAAGGTTCTGGGCGAGCGCGCCCCAGCTCGGGTTTTGATGGAGGCCTCGACCGAAAGCGAATGGGTGGCGCGTTGCATCGAGGCGCTTGGTCACGAGGTGATTGTCGCGGACCCGATTTGCGCCGACTCGCTTGCGCGCAGTCTCTTGCATCAGCAAGGGCATCGCGTGCCCAGCGGTGGCGCACCGACTTTCAGCAAACGCGTTCTTTCGCTTGAGCTACCCAAGTCGTTGCGCACAGAGCTTGCGCCGTTGCTCGCAATGATGGAGCAACTCAATAAGCAAATCGCTCGCATCGACAAACAGCTTGAGCGCCTGGCGGACCAAGCAGACATCGACTGTCCGCGCGCCGACGCAGAAGGCGATGCGGCGATCGCCCCGACACTTGAGCGGGAGCTTCGGGTGCTACGCCACGCGATGAGGAGTAGCCCAAGAAGCGCGGCAAGAGGGAAGCGGATTGGTGATTGCGGCGCGACGATGTCGCACGCGCAACCACCTGGTGCCGATGGTTGCGCTGGCACGCCGGCGTCGACGCGTGCGTCCGTGCTCGCGTCGGATGCGAGAGATGCGTCGATGGGGGCGGTGGCGTCCGGCGACACTGTGGCGTCGCGGTCGGGTGTGGAGAGATCGATCGGTTCACCGCCGTCAATGAAGACGGGTGCACTTTCTTCGATCAACGTGAGTGACCAAGCAGGCAAATGTGCGCTGTCGGTCAGGGTGCTATCCAACTGTGTGAGATCTGTGGAATTCACAATGCGCGTGTGGGGTTCGGCACTCATCTGAGAGAGTGTGGCCGGCGCGTGCACGATCGCGTCCGTGTTCACGTCGAAGGATTCTTCGGACGCATTCACGATGAAGACTCGCCGCGTGCCATCCGCCCGTTCGAACACCCATCCCGTGAGCGCATTGTATTGAGACGTCGGCGTCAGGCCCCGCGTCGGGTTCAATGAGAAGGCGACATCGCTTCTCATCGTTGCATCTTGAACCGCGCGCGCGAAAAGCGAGCTTGCGTAACCGGCAGCCGTCAATCCGTACACGGGTGTGACCGGGGAACCTGTGAACGGCTCATACTGTGCTGCATCCCGAAAAATGAGCGAGTAGCGGCCCGATGCCCCCGAGATGTTGTGCACGCATGCAATCGCGGATCTGCGTGTGAACAAGCCTTCTTCGAGAGCGAGAAAGATGCCGTGGGACCAGGTGCCAGCTGCGACGAGAAGTGCATCGGCCAAGTTAAACTCGGTGGTCCAAGGTGAAGCCGCTCCCGGGATCTTGCTAGCAACGCTGTCGTAGTAGCTAGCTTGGGAGAATGGCGTGGCCATCATGGCGGCGAGCCCCGACGTCGAATCAAACGCTTCCTGTGTGCAGGCTTGGGTTGTGCAAGAGCCGTATCCGGGAATCAAACGCAGCCCAGTGCCGGCATAGAAGTGGAGAATGAATCCGTCGGGCAGCTCGTTGCTTGGGGCGCCGACGTATGCATCGTGCACGAGTTGATTCCACTCATCGGCGCGCGCTGCACCCGTTCCACCTTCGTCGTCGCGCGCGAATCCAACGATTCCGACTTCTACATCAGGGAACTCTGTTCGCAGGCGCGCCGTCCAGCGACGACATTCGCGCGCGTAGGCTGCGCCGTCGGCAAAACGCACCGCGTACGCCTCACGTCCGCTCAGATAAAATTCATTTCCGAGCTCGACGCGATGAATCGGCAGTCCGATCGATTCGGCATGTCGCAACATGGCGACCTGATCGTCGAGGCAATCCATCGCAACGTTGGCGTCGTCGCAAACAGTGGTTCCCGCGGTCGCGTCATAGGCTCCCCGCGTCATCATATTCACTGTCCATAGTGGCTCGGCGAGGATGCCATCAGTAGCGAGCTCATCAATGGCGGCCTTGAAGGCCTCCAGTGTATTGGGCACATCGAGCGCCGGAGAGTTTCCTGGCCAGTCGGCGAAGATGAGACCTGTGCGCCAGTTCCAGTAGTTTGCAATGGTGCCACCGGGATAGCGCAGCAACTGAGGACGCAACGCCGCCACTTGTCCGATGAACGTGGGCGTGGACGGAGGACCACCCGCGCCCGTCCATCCAGGGCCGCTCGACACGTTGGCGTTGTAACCAAACGCGGAGGCAGCAATGGGAACGCTCGCGCCATCGATGGTTGCGCTTGTTACGACGAGTTGCGCGCGCGTCGCATGCGGGTCCATTTGCTCGGATGAGCATCCAAACGCCGTTGCGAGAATGAGCGCGAGTCCGAGCTTTTCTGAGTGAGAGGTCACGAGGAGGAGCGTCGCAGCACCGTTTCGAAAAGGCCAGGCTCCTCACAAGACGGGGGGACGCTTGGGGATCGGCGTCGCACGCGTGTTCGCGTGCCTTCCCCCCCGTGACGGATGGGCCACGCAGCCAGGGCAAGGACCGACAACTTGGAGGAAGTCCGCGCGTCCGTTCGTCGTAGCGGACGAACGCATGGGATCTACTGCGAAGAACGTAGTCGCTACAAACTCGTTTTCTTGAACGACGGTCAGGAGGCGTTGAGGGGCAAGTGGAGTTCCCAGGATTTCGTGGACAGTGATTTAGCTCCGAAAGGAGAAATCACCGATGCCCACGAAAGCCGTCTCGCTACGCACGCGCGCCAAGTACGAGTTCATTCGCAACAACGAAAATCAGTTTCCGGTCGAAACGATGTGGCGCCTGCTCGGAGTCGTGCGTAGCGGCTACTACGCATGGCGTTCTCGGCCGCTTTCAAGGCGAGCTCAAGAAGATGCACGGCTGCTTCGATTGATCCGCGCTTCGTTCACAGCGA
The DNA here is from genome assembly GCA_016712745.1 of Sandaracinaceae bacterium. GTDB lineage: Bacteria > Myxococcota_A > Polyangia > Polyangiales > JADJQN01 > JADJQN01. The sequence continues at coordinate 110,802 of JADJQN010000001.1, read as the reverse complement.
GTCAGGATCTACGGTGCACCGCGCATCTTTCTAGACCTACGCGAGGCGGGCGAGACTTGCAGCAAGCATCGTGTCGCGCGCTTGATGCGCGTGAATGGCCTACGCGCGTTGCACGGCTATCGGACGCGACGTTGGTCGGTCGGCAAGCCGTCAGTGGCGATTCCAAACTTGCTGCAACGCAAGTTTACGGTGACACGACGGAACAAAGCGTGGGTCACGGATATCACCTACATTCGGACGTGGCAGGGATGGCTTTACCTCGCGGTCGTCATGGATCTCTTCTCACGCAAGATCGTGGGTTGGGCGACGGCGCCAACGCTTCATCGCGAGCTTGCTCTCGACGCAGTACTCATGGCGGTCCGTCAGCGTCGACCGAAAGGCACGCTGATTCATTCCGATCAGGACACCCAGTACGGCAGCGACGCGTGGCGAAGATTTTGTCGCTCGCATCGTCTCGAGCCAAGCATGAGTCGAAAGGGCAACTGCTGGGACAACGCAGTCGCGGAGTCCTTCTTCAGTAGCTTGAAGAAGGAGCGCATCAAGAAGCAGATCTTCAGAAATCGACAACTTGCGTCGGAGGCCATCGCGACGTACATCGACGACTTCTACAACTCAACGCGTCGTCACAGTCATCTGGGCGGCGTCAGCCCAGCGCAGTTTGAAGCCGTCCAGAAAAGACGCTGATGAACTGTCCACGAAATCCTGGGAACTCCAGTCGCACAGGAAGAGCTCGAATGATGTGTTCTGACTCGGCGCAGCTCGCCCACGTCCAACCTACTGAAATGCCGTTGTGGCGCCCCATGTGGGTCCCGAGAAGCCGGGAGGGGCGCTCAAGCCCAAGCTCGGAGTTGGCGCCACACCAAGGGCACCGGCGATACCGAGGTACAGGTACACCGACTCTTGGACCGTAGTGATCATGACGTCGGCGCGTCCGTCGCCATCGATGTCTCCTATGGATCCCACGTCGTGGCTGAAGCGTGCACTGCCGCCTAACGGACTCGTGATGATCTGATTGGGCGATACCGCCAATCCTGCGGAGCTGCCGAGGTAAATCATGGCTCGCCCTTCGTCGAGCGAACCTCCTAGGTACGTGAGGTCGCCTGCGACGACATCGGCATACCCGTCGCCGTTGAGGTCTCCCGGAATCGCGAGCTGACGTCCAAACGAACTTGACGATCCGGCGGGCGCGTCGATGGTCTCCGATGGAACGGAAGCAATGCCCGCCGGACCGCCGCGGAAAAGGTAGAGATGCAGCAGACTCACCGTGCTCACTACGACATCGGAGTATCCATCGCCGTCGACGTCGCCTGCGGCGGCGGTTCGCACCACGGCACCGCCAATCGTGATTGGAGTGGAGGGCGCGGAAGAAAGACCCGCAGGTCCGCCGTAGAAGAAGTTCGTGTTGGAATTCACGGGGTGCATAGCCGCAATGTCGGAATAGCCATCGCCGTTGAAATCGCCCGTCACAACTCGGTAGTGATATGCGTTCGCGCCGGCGTCACTGATCGTGGTTGTTGGAGTGCTTGCGATGCCGGTGGCGCTGCCTTCGTATAAGTACGCGCGCGAGCTTCCTGCCGACAGGATCAGCACGTCCCCAAAGCCATCGCCATTCACATCGCCAGCGCTAGCGAATGCTACGCCGAACTGCGCAGCTGGACCCATAGTCGGCGGCGCATCGATAATCAGGCTTGGCGTGAGGGATGGACCAGACGCGGATCCGTAGTACACGGAGACGCGTCCCACATAACCGTTGTAACCACTGTCACCGACCAACACGTCCGCATATCCATCTCGGTTGACGTCCGTGAGGGTGGAGGCGCAGCCGAAGAACGCGTTGCCGCCAACAGGTGCCATCAGCGCGTAGTCGGGCATACTTGGAAGACCCGCGGGTCGTCCGCGGAAGATGGTCACGCCTGTTGCGCCGGTGTAAAAGAAGTTGTTAACCACAACGTCTGCGTAGCCATCGCCATCGACGTCACGCAGTCCATTGCCGTACGTCGTGTCGACGGCCGCAGATCTCGCACCGACAGTGAATTCCCACACCGGACTCGACACGGTTCCAGTCGAAGCGCCGAGTCTTCCACGCGTTCTCCAGAAGTAGAGTCCGGGCGCGAGGGGTGACGCAGGAGTGTAGCTGCTACCCACAACGCTCATGGTCGACACAACGGACGCGCACGCGCGGTCCATGCAAATGTCGACAGTTGCGCCCGTCGTGCCTGCGCCGAGTTGCCAGCGAAGCTGCGGCGTTCGCGATGTGACAACGGACGAGTGGATCGGGCGAATCGGACGCGGTGCCGCGATATCGCAGCCGCCACCCGCCGGCGTGTATCCCGCGTTGCACGTGAAGCCGCACAGAAGACCGTTGCACGTCGCTGTTCCATTCGTGGGGGCGGTGCATGGTGAGTCGCACGTCGAGCCGCATGTCGCGGTCGCCGTGTTGCTCGCGCACGCGGAACCGCATGCGTGGAATCCCGTCGAGCATGTGATCCCGCACGACGTGCCATCGCACGTTGCGTTTCCGTTCAGCGGCGTCGCACACGCCGTGCACGCCACGCCGCAGTGAGTAGGATCCGTTGAAGCAACGCACGCACCGCTGCACGAGTTGAATTCGGGGTTACACGTCGTGGAGCAGGTGACCCCGTCGCAGTACGCCGACCCATTGCTCGGCGGCGGCGAACACACAAGGCATGCTGGGCCGCATGCACTCACGCTGTTGGTAGCGACGCACACGCCTCCGCAAAGATTGTATCCTGGCTGGCATTCGAACCCGCAGGACGCACCGTCGCATGTCGCCATTGCGAACGGTGGCGCGCCCGGACACGTCGTGCATGACGTTCCGCAAGACAGAATGCTCGCGTCACTCACGCACACGGAGCCGCACAGGTGATAGCCGAAATCACAGGCGATGCCGCACGCGCGCGCACTGCAAGTCGCATGTCCGTGATCTGAACTCGGGCACACGTGGCTGCAGGACCCGCACGCGATCGGGTCAGTGTCGAGGTTCACGCAGGTTGCGCCGCAGCGCGTCGGAGTTAGGCCCCCACAACCACTCGCGCAGCCATAGGTTCCGCCGGTGCCGCGCGTGCAGACTGGCGCGCTCATGTCGCAAGCTGTGGTGCAGTCCCCGCACTGTGTTGCGGTGGAGGTGTCCGTCTCGCAACCATCGAGAGGGTTGCCCGTGCAATGAGAGTACCCCGCGGCGCACGCACCAGACAGCACGCAACGGCCGGACTCGCAGCTAACCAAGGCACCGTCGACGTTTGGAAGCGCCGTGCAGTCCGTCGAACAATCACCGCAATGATGAACGTCCGAGTTCAGGTCGCCGCAGGACATCGCATCCTCGCTCGAGCTACCGTCGGTGCTCATGTCCAATGCAATGAACGCATCGGGCGACGATGCATCGTCCATCGTCCCGTCGAGCAACGACGCGTCGAGCAACGACGCATCGTCCATCGTCCCGTCGATTGGAACGCCGCCGTCATCCAATGGGTCAATCGATTCACATCCGCGAAACGGGTCGCAATACTCGCTCGTCGAACAAACGCTCGAGGTCGGCTCGACGTAGAGGCAGACTCCGTCTTCGCAACGCGCGCTTGCGCACGAGGCCGTAACGAGACAGTCCGTCGGAGGGGTGGCGTCCGCGGTGCACGCGACGGCCGGGCAGAATTCAGGAGCATCGGGCTGACAACGATCATCGACACACCGCCCGTTGAAGCATGCGGCACTGATGGCATCGCCGCCCGGACTTGGGCAAGCGACGCGCGCACAGTTGCGCGTCAGCACCACGCGCAACGCAAAGTCCGATGTGACGGTCATTCGCGTAGGACGTTCAACGACGATGCCACCGCGTGCATCGAGAAGGCGCACGGTGACGATCAACTCTCGACCCGCCTCGAGCGCGAAGGACGCGACTCGTCGTTCAGGTACGAACCGCATCGACCGCGTCGCCGTCATTGCGTTGTCCGCAAGCAACGATGCGCCCTCACCGCTCCCCTCATCGCCACGGACTTCCACTACGACGCGCGTGAACTCGACGCCCGCAACGAGATCCGTTTTCACCAGCACTGTGAGGCTGGGGTCATCGCTGCAGCCGATCACTCCGCTGAAAGCGACGAGCATCAACACAGCTAACAGTGGCGTTCTTGTAGACATCGACGTGCTCCCCCATTGCTGCGTCAGCAATTCCCGCAGGCACGGTACCACGCCCGGTCGCTTGGAGAAGCGGGATGACCTGTAAACAGGGCCTTCGGACCACCTCGCGCCGCATTTGGGGCGTGACCTTGCCGCGCGCGACTTGCTTCAACGCTTTCCTGAAACGTCCTGCGTCGAACCGCTTAAGTTCGAAAATGAATTGCGCGCTTACTCGGACTACCCTGCACATACAACGAGTGAAGATCGTCAGCCATGAAACCAGAAGGCATCTCTTCCATCATTCAAGCGCACGACCTTGCGATCTATCCGCGCAAGAATGAGGCACGTCCCCGTTTCTTTTACCTGCCGGATGGCTACGCGTGGTCAGGGCGCGAGTTGGATATGCAACATAACAAACTCGCCCCGTCGACCGACCTCAAGCCGAAAGTCGCGGGCCTGCCGCAAATGATTGTAGACGAGAAGGGCGTGCTCTGGATCGGCGACGCTTGCGCCATTGACCCGGCAAACGGTGTCACCGTTCTGAAAGCCGAGCCGACCGAGGATGCTGGAGGATAGCTGCTACAAACGCGTTCTCATACGTGAGCAGTCGAGGTGCTCGCAGGGCGAGTTTACATATCGCCCTAAGACCGATTTACGGTCTTTCGTTGTGATGTCGCGGCGTTCACTCGAAAACGGAAATTATGCCGGGCTCGTTTCGATGTCAGTTCCGAGTGCGAGATGATGCCGGCGCGGTAGTGCGCTGGATCGGCATCAACACGGACGTCGACGACCAGAAACGGGCCCACGAGCTTGTGGGGGATACGCTCGAGTCAATGGACGGTTCAGAGTGTGATGCACGATGCGCAAAGCGGCGGCCCGCGCGGCGTCGGCTCCCCTTCACGCCGCTCGAAGGGATCTCTAACTCGTATGCGGGCGCGGGCCTCACGACTGGCGTCTTCTCCCAACCGGGCAACATCTCAGGCGACGGCTTAACCATCTGCTATACGCACTCGGCAAACGACATCATGCTCGCCGACCCCAACGCGGGCCCTGATACCGTTTGTGTGCCGAATCCGTGAAGCATGGGCTCAGCTACTGACGCTCACGTCCCAGTGAAGACGTAGACTGCGCCCGCGCTCATCGCGGCATTGTTGGTTTGTAGCCCGCCGATGCCAGTGGCATTGCTGGCTTCCTGATTGGCACCCACGGCCAGCGTATTGCCGTCCGCGCTCAATGCAATGCTCGCGCCGAATTGATCGGTACCGCCTGTGTTGGACGCCTTGATGTAAACGCGGTGGGCCCATGTCACGCCGGTGCGTGTCAACTCGTATGCTGCACCGGCAGCAGCGAGCGCGTTGTTCGCTTGGTTGCCGCCAATGCCCGTTGCGTTGCTCGCCTCCCCCACAGCACCGACCACAAGCTTGTTCCCATCGGCGGAAAGCGAGACGCTGTATCCGAAGTAGTCGTTGGACTGGGTGTTGGTGGCTTTAATGTACGCCTGCTGCGACCAAATGACGCCCGCGCGTGTGAAGAGATAGACCGCGCCTGCTACCGGCGCAGAGTTATCCAGCTGGTTGCCGTCAATCCCGGTTGCGTTGCTGGCTTCCTGAGACGCACCGACAGCAAGTGTGTTGCCGTCCGCAGCAAGCGCAATGCTCGTCCCGAAGAAGTCGGAGCCCCCGGTGTTGGATGCTTTGATGTAAGCCTCCTGCGTCCACACCATTCCGCTGCGCGTGAATGCATACACAGCACCCGCCATGGCAACGGAATTGTCGGCTTGGTTGCCGCCAATACCGGTGGCCCCGCTCCCCTCCAATCGAGCTACGACGATCAGGGTGTTCCCATCGGAAGACAAAGCAACTAGGTAGCCGAAATAGTCTCCGGCGTCGGTGTTGGACGCTTTGATGTACGTCTGTTGAGACCAGACCGCGCCCGCGCGGGAGAACATGTAAACGGCACCAGCTGCTGAAGCGGAGTTGTCCGCTTGATTTCCGTCGACGCCGGTTGCGTTGCTTGCTTCGACACGGGCACCAACAGCCAACGTATTGCCATCGGACGACAATGCGACGCAGAACCCGAAGCGATCCAGCGCGTTTGTATTCGAGGCCTTGATATACGCTTGCTGGGTCCAAACGGTCGCAGCGCGTGTGAATATGTAGGTGGCGCCAGCGAGCGGCGGGGAGTTGTCGGCTTGATTTCCGTCGATGCCGGTTGCGTTGCTTCCTTCGCCCGGAGAGCCAACCACAAGCGTGTTTCCATCCGAAGACAGAGCGATTCCTTCACCGAAGTCTTCCCCGGCGCCGGTGTTCGATGCCTTGATGTAGGCCTGCTGCGTCCACGTAGCCCCAGAACGCGTAAACACGTAAACCGCACCTGAATCCCCGGCGAGATTGTTGGTTTGATCACCGTTGATGCCCGTCGCGTTGCTGTCTTCCCGGAGCCCAGTCACGGCCATTGTGTTGCCGTCCGCGGACAAGGCGACACGCTGCCCGAAGCGATCGTTCGCAGCAGTGTTCGATGCCTTCACGTACGCTTGTTGCACCGGCGTAATCGCGTCGTTGTCTGTGTTCGTCACTCCGACATCCGCAACGGACAAGCCGTTGTACGAACCATCCGCGCTTGCTGCCGCAGCGTTGACAATCGAATACGCAACGTTGCCATCGAGAGCCACGTCATCGACGCCAGTAACCGTGATGGCTTGCGCAACCATCCAGTTCATCGATGTGAATAGAACGGACATCGATGACACCGTTCCCTCAGCCGTGTTGCTGCTGGCCAGCGCGATTGTGACATCCGCCGTCGGTTGCGAAGTCAGAACGAGCGTAAACATGGCCGTGCCGCCAGCCTCGGTGGTGGTGAGACCGGACGTTGGTGAAACCGTGACACCCGCTACATCGTTGTCCGTGTTGCTCAACGACACGTCACTGGGATTGATGCCGTCGTACGTAAGATCCGAACTCGAAGCGAGTCCTGTGACGACCCCGTAAACGACATTGCCATCATCCAGCGCGTCGTCGACGCCGCTCACAGTCACAGTTTGCGGAACGCTCCAGTTCATCGACGTGAAAGTGACGGAGGCAGGCGCCACTGTTCCTTCGGCGAGGTTGCTGCTCGTCACAGAGATTGTCACATCCGCGGTGGGCTCGGACGTAAGCACAATCGTAAACGCCGCCGTTGCACCCGCTTCGGTCGTGACCAATCCGGACGTTGACGAGACCGTTACGCCAGCCGTCTCGTCGTCAGCATTGATCGCGCTCACCCGCGCATCCGCCAGCATGGCGTAAGCCGGATCGGCGCTTGCCATCACATGAACGACGGATTCATACATCTGACTTCCATCGGCTACGGCGTCATCGACGCCCGTCAGCGTGACCGTCTGCGGCATGGACCAATCGCTCATGCTGAACGTGATCGTTGCGGGAGAAACGAGCCCTTCGCTCAGGTCCGTGCTGGTCAGCGTCAACACAACGTCGGCCGTCGGCTGCGAATCGAGTGTCACGGAGAACGTTGCGGTCCCGCCACTCTCCGTTGTTGTTAGCCCCGACAGCGGCATCACCGTGATCCCCGGTGAATCATCGTCGATGTTCGTTACTGCGACTTCATCCGCGATGAAACCCGCATAGTCCGCGTCCGCGCTCACGGCAGATCCCAGCATGATTTGGAATATCTGATCTCCATCGGCGACGAAGTCATCGACGCCGGTCACCGTCACAGATTGCGCCATGTTCCATGTCGTCGACGTAAAAGTCAGAGACGCCGTAGCGACTGTGCCTTCGGTTGTGTCGCTGCTCGACACGGAAATCGTTACATCGGCGCTCGGTTGCGACTGAAGGACCACAGTAAACATGGCAGTGCCGGCCGCTTCTGTGGTGAACAAACCACTTGTCGGCGAAACCAGAATGCCCGCGGTCTCGTCATCCAGGTTTGTGCCAGTCACGTTCGCAGCGTCAAGTCCATTGAAGCGGGAATCGTCACTCTCCGCGGGAGCTGTCGTGATCGTAAATACGACATCGTCGTCCTGGATGGCATCGTCGACTCCGGTCACCGTTATTGTTTGAGGCGACGACCAGTTGGATGTCGTGAACGTTACGCTGATGGGCGACGCAACCGCTTCAAGCGGCGTCGCGCTGACAACATCGACGGTCACGTCACTTGTGGGCAGTGCATTCAGCACGATGGTGAAAGTATCCGCCCCACCGCCTTCTGTCGTGACGAGACCACTCGTTGGAGTGATGGTAATACCCGCAGTCTCGTCGTCGACGTTCGTCACGGAGACATCAGTTGCGTCGAGCGCGTCGTAGTTCGGATCCGTACTCGTAGCGGGTGCCAGCTCAATTACATAAGCCTGATCCCCGTCCACGTCCGGATCATCCACGCCGGTCGCTGTCACTGTTTGGGGCGCGTTCCAATTAAGTACGGTGAACACCACGCTCGCCGGAGATACAGTTCCCTCCGTGGTGTTGCTGCTCGAGATCGCGATGGCTACATCGTGGGTCGGCATCGAAGCGAGCACCACGGTGAAGGTTGCCGTTCCTCCGAGCTCCGAGGTTAAGAGACCCGATACCGGACTAACGAGAATCTCAGGTAAGACAACCGGCGCATCGCTGGTCGCGTCCAACGGTAGATCCGTCGACCCGTCTATGATCCCGCTGTCGATCTGAGCATCAACGGAACTGTCGAAGAGCGTGGCACTGTCCGGAGCTGCAGCATCGTCGCGCGGAAGCGGATCGTATCCGATGCGTCCGCATGCAATCAGTCCCAACGCTGCCAACAACGCAAAACCACTCGCAACTCGCATATGCCCCCGCCCGGAAAGCTAACACGCGGCTTTCACGGACAAGCATCAAACCTGCGTCATCTTCTTAAATTAAGAGGATCGCTTGGCACGCGAGATTCCTCTATGCGTTGGCCTTGATGATGACGTAGTGCAGCGGTTCGCTGGCTGAGAGATTTGCAATCTCGAGCGTGACGCCGAGCGGAAGGTGCACGACGTCGGGGATAGATGGGATGAAGCCAATGCCATTCACTTAGGCACCCGCGCTGCGACCGGCGCTCGTTTTGTGGGCGGATATTGGCTCATGCGGCGCTTTCGCTGACGCGGATAGGATCTCTCGGAGCGACGAGGCGGCAATAGGTAGAGCGAGAGCTGCTCGCGCAGGCGTCGCAGGTGCGCAGGGATGGCGCCGGGGGATGCGATGGCGCACCAGAGGAGTTCGTCGCGAATGAATCGATACGACGCGATGAAGCTGATGCGCAGCGGACTGACGTTGGCTTGTTGCGCCACGCTTTCCATTTCTCGGCGCACGAGATTGTACGCCAAGAGGATGCCCCAGCTGCTTCGCCGCCTGAGAGGGATTGGCAGTCCCCGAAAACGTCGCGCCCGCCCTCGATCTGAGGAAGCGCGGTCCTCACCGGCCCAGTTTAATCGGCTCCGCGCGCCTTGCCCTTCTCCTGCCCCCGAGCAGGCCCCCCCGCCTCCCGCCCCCCCCCCCAAGCGGTCGACCCCCGCGACGTGATGGCAGGATGCCTCACAAGGATAGACGCGGTCAGAGCCGCAAACGGAGGTCGACCATGGAGAAGATTGGCATCGATGTGCATAAGGTTTCAAGCCAGCTCTGCATTCAATGTGACTACACGCAGGACCTCTACTGCATTCTCGACGAACCAGGAACCACGAACACCGCTGCACACTGTGTTCGTATTGCAGAGACGCCTGCGCTCGGTGAACGTTGCGTCCATCGAGACGCATCGGTCGTCCAAATCGCCCCAGAATGCGGTCTGCACATGTACTGCGACAACGAGACTTGTTACGCGAGCAGCGGACTAGGCGAAAGCTGCGGCAGTTCCGGGCAGTGCGACGGTGACCTTGTATGCGACGGCGGCGCTTGCGAAGCGTGCGGTTCTTAGCGCAGAGACGTTCGCTCTCTTAGAACTGTCTGAACTGCCATCCAGACGAACGCGGCGTAATTCCCGTTTTCGACTTAGCGCCACGACTCACGCCGAAAAGCGTAAATCGTTCGTAGGACGATTTGTAAACTTGCCCTGCAAGCACTCGGAACTGACCTTGTCAGCTCGTTTATACTGGACGAGCTAACATGCCCATCCCGCGTGGACGTTCTCACACGCGGGCACGCTCAAAACCCACTGGCAAGCTACGGAAGAATCGGACTAGAGGCTCGTCGCCGCGTCGACGCCCGCGTCGGCCACGCCGCCGTCGGTGGTCGCAGTCTCGGTGCAAAGACGATTGTACTCTGCGCAGCTTGCGGGATTCAGTGGATTGCCCGCGTCGCTTTCTACACCGGCATCGTCGCGCATGAATGACGCTCGCGTCAGAGTGTCGCAAGCTGGAAGTGACGCGACTGCGGCGTGCAAAGCCGTTGCGCTGTCGTTGAAGCAGGTGAGGGCGGCCGCGACGGTCAGCGTGCATGTGTCTGGGATGTCCGATGTGCCGTCGCACATGCTCGTCGTGTCAGGATTGGCGAGGCACTCAGCCAGTCCGTTCGAGCACGCCGTTTGGATTTCGGCGTCCGTGGCGGCGGGATTGATAGTGGCGAAGCCGGCGGCAAGCTGAGCAAGGAAACGGCAGTTGTCGGCGCGATAGCTGCTGCCGGCAAAGTACGTGTTTACGTCCATGCAAAGCTGCGTGTTATCGGCGGGGGTAAGCGTGTTCAGTGGCTTGGTGTTGTCGACGCTGGTGGTGAGGCCGCCGCTATTCGTGTTCGCCGATGAACAACCGGCCAGAGAAATGACCACACCTAGAAGAATGATACCTGCGCGCATTGTGCCCTCCCGTAGTCTGAAACAGTGGGGCAACACTAGATTGGCGCAGCGGGCGCCGTCAAGAAACGAGTGCGGCCGGTGCTTAGCCGGGATAAACGCGTTCTCATGAGCACACGGCCGCGGTGCTTGCTGGGCGCAGTGTACATATCGTCCTAAAGACGATTTACGACTTCTTGTTGTGATGTCGTGATGTTGAGTCGGAAACGGGAATTATGCCGGGCTCGTTTCGATGTCAGTTCCGAGACGAGCGTTGAGTTCAACGCAGCTATCCCCACACGCGGCGCTAATTGTACTACGTAGCCACTCGTCTCCATCCGCTTCTGCTCGAATGAGGAAACGGTTGGATTTGCAGGAGCCAGTTCAATGCGCGCAATCATCGTTCCCCACTACGGCCCGCCGGAAGTTGTCGAGACGCGAGATGTGCCTTCGCCCGTCGTTGGCCCGAAACACGTGCTCGTGCGTGTCTTCGCAACCACTGTGACCAGCGGCGACTGGCGCGTGCGCAGTGGCAAGTTCCCGCGCGGCTTCGGTTGGATCGCGACGCTAGCGATTGGTATGCGCGGGCCGCGAAATGCGATTTTGGGCACCGAGGTTTCGGGGATCGTGGAAGCGGTCGGCTCGCAGGTCACCGGATTCAAAGTCGGCGATGCAGTCTTCGGTTTCACGGGCGCATCCATGGGAGGGCACGCGGAGCTCTGTCGCTTCTTGGAGACAGATGGCTTGCTCATGCCGAAGCCCACGAATCTCACATTCGAAGAAGCAGCGTCGATCTCGTTTGGAGGCACGACAGCAATCGACGTGCTGCGCCGCGCGAAGCTCAAAGCGGGCGACCGCATTCTAATCGTCGGAGCAGCGGGTGGAGTCGGCAGTTCGTTGGTGCAACTCGCAAAGCACATCGGAGCGCATGTCACCGGCGTGTGCAGCGCAAGCAACGTCGACTTTGTCAGGTCGCTCGGAGCCGATCGCGTGCTCGACTACGCGAATGAGGACTTCACAAAGGACGATGCCCGCTACGACGTGATCGTCGACACCGCGGGTACCGCGCCATATGCACGCAGCAAAGTCGTTTTGAAGGACGGAGGGCGTCTTGGCCTTGTCCTCGCGACGCTCGGCGACAATCTCGGGGCGTTGACTGTGGGACTCTTTACTCGGCACAAGGTACTCGCAGGGCCGGTGATGGTGCGGGCCGATCACATGCGCGAGCTCGCGCAACTTGCAATGACGGGCGCGGTCAAGCCTGTCATTGGCGGCCGCTTCGAGTTCGAGAAGATCGTGGAAGCACACCGGCTCGTCGAGACCGGGCACAAGCGCGGTAGTGTCGTCGTCAGCCTTGACGCACGCGCGACGGATCGCTGATGTCGCGGTGGAGTCGCGCTAGCTAAACGCTCGCCCACCGGGGGCCCGATTGGCGAGATTGCCACGCGCCGTGCTTCTCGTTACGTTCGAGAGCGATGCCCGGCGCTCCGTTTCACGTGCGCCAAAGGCGCACGCGTTCGGCATATCGTCGTCACAAACGCTTCGACGCGCCCCAACGCTCTCAACGTGGACGAGGTATTCGCGTACGCCGTGGGTTCGCGAACCCACTCAACGTCCGAAGACCGCTTGTGGTCGCTCGACATGGCACGCCGCTACACTGGCTTTGTACGCTGGGCGCTTGAGACCCCTCATCCATCCGGAGTGCGAAGAACCGTTGCTCGCGATGGTGGGCGATGGAGGCTTTCTTCGGATCAACGAGCGCGCCTCTGAAACACGCGATATAGCGCTCCGCGAAAGAATTTGTCGTGGGAACAGGCGCGAGATGACCGAGGCGCTTCGCGGCTGCGCTAGCCATCGAGCGAATGCTTTCGCTCTCTTGAGTTAGGTTGCCGGCTCCACTATCCGCAAAACATCGCGGAGTTTATCGACATGTGCCCTGACGAGTCCGTCGAACACGCAGCGCCAGAGTCGCCAAGACGCGCGGCCAAAGACTCACAGCTGAGATGCTCGCTGTTGTCGATGCAGCGAGCGACCACGCCGTCGTCGGGTCCGCATAACGTCCAGCACACCTGCTCGCCAAAGCAGAGCCCGTCGCCACACACAAACTCGTCACACGACGGCTGTTCGGGGTCGGGTACACAATCGACACCGAGCGGAACCCACTGCCCGCCACTGCATTGAACTGCAATCGGCCGGTGCGGACCATCCGTTGCGAACTCGCAACACTCTCCTTGGAAACACGTGTGGCCCTCATCCATGCAAGAGGTTCCAAGTGCGGCAGTTCCGTCGACGGGGCAAACGGCCGGAGGCGCGCACAACTCATTGTTCAGCCGGTCGACGACCCAGTGTCGCTCGTTGCAAATGAGATTGGGCTGTGATGGGTCGCAAGCACTGGGGGCGAGGCATTCCTGACCTTCAGTGTTGCAGTCGCTACCGACACTCGGATAACGGCCGCACCAACAAGCAGGATCGGGCTCGGCCACGAGGCAGGCCCAGTGGCCTTCGCGGCACGCACATGAGTAAAAGCTGCCGCACGTCGACGTGCCACCTTGCGAGCACACCTGCCCTTCGTGTTCACACACGTCGGTCGACGTGTATACGGGCAGATTCGGTGGGCAAGCGAACTGCGCGTCGACCGGCCCGAAGTCTCGGATGTTCAGGCCAGTGTCAAAGAGCTCAGGTCCACCGTCGAGTCCGCCGTCGAGAGGCGACTCGGGACCATTGGCGTGCGAACCAAAGCAGCCCGTAATCGCAAGCGCGAGCGTTAAGTGGCACAGAGTGACCCAGTAGCGTTGCATGCCTGCGATTAGAGCAACGCCCATGCCAGATCAAAAGTAACCGGCCATGAGGCGATCCACCCACTCCGGAGTCGTGGGCGTAGCGATCGCATCGAACGCTGGAAAGTAAGGTTTGATATCGATGATTGGTGTGCCATCGATCGCGTCGAGGCCTTGCACGCGAACGACCGAGCCATCGACTGACATCAGTTTCACAGCGGTGACGCCAATCGGATTGGGGCGATGCTTTGCACGCTGGGCGAAGATTCCGACTTCAGGCATATCGTCGCGCCCGCGCGGTCGCCGCACCAGATCCGTCTCATCGAACGATGACTTGTGCATCAAATAGATGACGAGCACGTGCGAGAACTGATCGATACCTAAAAGCCCCTTGGCGTACCGCTCTTCGAACCGCAACTCACTGACGACGCTGCCCCAGTCCTCGTCGCGACCCTCGACAACGGGGGACCTCACCAGACCAATCGATTCGAGCACAAGCTTCATCCGGCACCTCGGCGCGCGAGCTTAGCTTTAGTGCTTGGGATTGACGACATGCGGAGCAAGGAACGCAGCAAGCTCTTGCGCAAAGCGTGCGTGTGCCCGTCGGTTTGGATGGAACTGACACCCAACTCCTTCAGCCGGGTTTGCCCAAATCGAGAGCAGATCAATGTTGGTATCGCCCCGCGCGCGACGGCCAGCGATCACGGAATTGAGCACGCTTTCTACAGTCGAGCGCGATTGCACTCGGCCCTCGTCGTAGAGCATCGGTCCCAAGATGAGCGCGATGAAGGCACGCGGTTGAACCTCGCGAACGTGCGCGACGAAGTCGCCGAACGCGTGCTCAAACTCTTGGCGCGGTGGATCCCCCCGAGCACAATCGTTCGTGCCAAGGTTGATTACGACCACGTCGACCGGATGAGCGCTGTGCCTCCAAAGCGGCATCGCGGCATGCGCAAGAGAGCGATCGTAGAGAAAGGGCAACGTCTCCAGATCCCGGGAATCGTCGTTGCGGTAGACCCCCTTCCCCGACCACGCCACCGCTGAGTACTCAGCGTGCAAGCGCTCGGCCGCGAGCGCTGTGTACGTAGCGAGCGCGTTTTCGGTGCGCGCGGAAAACGTACACGCGGGGCTCTGGCCCTCGCATCCGAAACCGGCCGTGATTGAATCGCCGATGGCTTCGATTCGAATGGGACGCTTGGGGGGCGGCGCAAGCACGGCGCCTTCGCGCGGCAGCTCGACGCGCTCCAGCATTACCATTCCGACTTCAGCCTCCGTGCGTTTACGAACCCGCACGGTGTGATCGCCGTTCGAAATGCCTCGGCCGATCGGGTACCAGTGGCGGCCGGTGGCGAGTTGGTAGACGCGCGCTGGCGTGTCGTCAATCTCGACGAGGATGTAGTCGTTCGCAGGCGTGGCATCGCCCAATGGCTCGTTATTTAAAAGCAAACGCGCGGCGGTGCCCCGGAAGCGAAAGACGAAACCACTCGCGGGCCAGGAGAACTGAAGTCGATGTTGTGCGTCGGTCGTCGTGCGGCCGATCCGCAATACCCGCGCATCGTCGCCCAGAAGAATCGGCGCGGCGGGCGCTTCGGCGTGCGCGCGGGGATCGCCGTCAGCGCATCCGGCGAGCAGCGCCGTTACGAGCAACGCCGTCAACAAAACCAAGTACGCAGCGATGCGACGCATCAGGGCAAAGATGGGATCAACGTGCCGACGAATCAAGCACGAAGTGCCCGCGTCGATGCCAAACAAGGTTAGGCCGTCTTGCCGGCGTGAAGTTCGCGAACGGATTGCACAACACGCCCAAGCCCTGCGCCAAGGACGTTCAGAACGGTGCTGAGCGTCCAAACGTAAAGCTGTAGCTCGGACAAATGCGAAAGCGAGCGCGACAACAACATGTACGCGACGATCCCGAACGAGAGCAGTGCGTCGGCCGAACTCGCCACTTCGGACCATGCGGCGCGGCGCGGTCTGAATGCGAGCACCGCCTGGTGAATCGCGCAGATACCTAGGAGGCGGGTTTCGCGGCCTAGAGCTACGCCAACAAAGTTGGTGAAATTGATCCCAATGTCGACGATCCCGAGCGCGAGCAGAAACGCTCCTGCGATTGCGAAACCTGGAACATCAAGCAGGAAGTGCCCCGTAAGAACTTTGAACGCACAAAACGGAAAGCCCACCGTGAGGATCTCGAAAAGGGAGCGAAGACGCTGCTTCATGCGACTAAGCTACCACTCTGCTGACTGGCGACGGTGGGCTATTTCTGCTAGAAACGTGCGGCGCAGCGCAGATGTGAGGAAGCTTTTCTGGTGCGGTTTCAAAAGCTGAGACGGTTTGTAAAGCTCACCTTCGTGGGCCTCTGCTTCCTCGTGTTCTGGGCGGGCTCGGCGGTGTTCTCGTGGCTCGCGCTCCCATTCTTTGTGGCGTTTCGCAAAGACAAGGAACTGGTCGCACGGCGCGCGCAACACATTATCCGCGTCGGCTTCGAGTTGTTCTTTGGAATGGTGCGCGGCCTTGGCGTCGTGGATCACGACACGCGCAAACATCATCCGCAGCACCGCGAGACGACGCCCGTGGTCTACGTTGCAAATCACCCTACTCTCTTCGACGTCATCATACTGATGGCGAGCTACACCAACGTGTGCTGTGTGGTGAAAAGCTCGGTCTACAACGGCCACGCGGTCGGACGTATATTGCGCTACGGATCGCAAATCGACGGAGACACCAGCACGCCGGCGCAGATTCAGCGGGTGCTCAACGAATGCGCTGACCGCATCGCGCGTGGTTACTCCGTTCTCATCTTCCCCGAAGGCACGCGCTCTCCCAAGTTTGGTCTGAACCCGTTTGGTCGCATCGCGTTCGAAGTTGCAAGTCGCGCGGGCGTCGCGGTCGTGCCGATCTTTCTTTCGTGCGACCCGCCGGCACTCATGCGTGGCATGCCCTGGCATTCGATGCCAAATGAGTGTTTGCACTACGAGGTGGCGGAGCTGCCCGCTGCGCACGTAGGCAAAGGTCGAAAGCACGTGCTGGCCGCTCAAAGCGAAATTGAGGCTCTGCTGCGCGATCGAGTTGCTGGCTTCGCAATGAATCATGGAGAATCTGTTGCGTCCAACGACGCATCCAGAGAGGATGTCGGCGCCTACGTATGAGCAATCTTGCCCAGCAACTCAAAGAGCTAATCGTCGAAGCCCTGATGCTTGAGGACGTCACCGCCAGCGAGATTGAAGATGAGATGCCACTCTTTCGCGAGGGCCTCGGCTTGGATTCTATCGACGCGCTCGAACTGGGCATCGCCGTCGAGCGCAAGTTTGGAATCAAGCTCAGCGAGTCCGAAGACGTGAACCGCGAAGCGTTTCGCAGCGTAAAGAGCCTCGCGTCCTACATAACCGCGCAACAAGGCGCTGGCGCGACCCCGTAACGATGCGTGCAGTGTTTGGCATTGCGGCGGTGGCATTGGTGATTGCCTATCCCTTGGTGGTCTACTTTGGGCTCTCGCACGCCGGCACCCGTGAGGCTGGGCTTGTGCTCTTGGCAGTGGTGCTACCCGGCTTGGTGCTTCGGGCGCGACGCACAGCACTCGCCACACTTGGCACCGTGCTAATCGTTCCTGCGACCGTTCTCGCATGCGTGGCGCTTGGCATTGTGCTCGACAACGCGCGCTTCTACTTAGTGCTGCCGACTTTGATCAACCTTGCGATGCTAGCCCAGTTCGGACGCACGCTCGTGAGCGGCATGCCGATGATCGAACGCTTTGCGCGCATGAGCGAGCCGACGCTCACGGAGACGCAGATTCGGTACTGTCGAATTGTCACGGTGGTCTGGTGCTGCTTCTTCGCCCTGAACGCTGCAACCACCCTTCTGCTTGCACTTACCGCTTCGCTCGCCGCCTGGAGTTTCTACACAGGCATCGTGAGCTACGTGGTGATGGGCGCGCTCTTCGCCGGTGAATACATCGTACGCAAGTATCGGTTCCGCTCTTATGGGAATGCTTTCTACGATCGCATGTTCGCAGCGATCTTCCCGCCGCCACCATGAGCGAGTTTCGAGTCTGCGCAGTCATACCCACGTACGACAATCCGCTCACGATCGAGTTGACGGTGCAGCGCGTCCGAGCGCACGTGAGCGACATCATCGTCGTCGACGATGGAAGCGGACCCGAAGCCAAACAGTCCATCGCGCGGCTTGCCTCAAGCTCGCCGGTTGTCGTCATCACGCGTAAGACGAACAGCGGCAAAGGCTCGGCCGTAAAGGACGGACTGCGTGAGGCTTATGCACGAGGCTACACGCATGCGCTGCAGATCGACGCCGACGGCCAGCACGACACAAACGACATCCCCCGACTTATCGCCGAAGCACAGGCGCATCCGTTGGCGCTGGTGTTGGCCGCGCCGGTCTTTTCCTCGGACGCGCCCAAGGGCCGCTTGCTCGCACGCAAGCTCACGGTCTTCTGGACGAACATTGAGACGGGTGGCGCAAAGATCGTCGATCCGATGTGCGGCTTTCGCGTCTATCCACTGCAGGCGACTCAAGCGCTCACCGTGCGTGGCAATCGCATGGACTTCGATCCCGAAATCGCCGTGCGCCTTGTATGGAACGGCGTTGAGGTTCGCTCCGTGCCTTCCAAGGTGCGCTACGTGCAAGCGAGCGAAGGCGGCATCTCCCACTTCCGAATGGTCAAAGACAACGCGCTCATCAGCCTGATGCACTCGCGCCTGTGCATCGAAGCGATGGGCCGCGCTATGGTGCGACCGTGGAAGAAGTAGCGTGCGAAAAAACCACCGGTTGGCAGGACATCGGCGAGAAAGGAACCGTCCTCGGTATCCGCTTCTTCCTCGTGCTTTTGTCCGTATTTGGGCGCTCAGCGGCGCGGGGTTTCCTCGCGGTCGTGATGCTTTACTACGCGGCGTTCCACGGTCGTGCCCGTCGTCACTCGCGCGTTTACTTGGAGCGAGTCGGTGAGCCGACGGGGTTTGCGAATGTCTATCGCCACTTTTTGAGATTCGGCCAGTGCGCGCTCGACCGGGTCTTACTCATCCGCGGCTCAACAAAAAAGTTCGACATTCGCTCTACGGGGCGCGAACACCTCATCGCTCTTCAGGAATCAAAAACAGGTGCGATTTTGTTGGGCGCCCACCTCGGCAGTTTCGAAGCCATGCGCGGTCACGCGACCACGTTCGATTTGCCCGTCCACGTAGTCATGCAGACGAGCAATGCCCGGCGCATCAACAGCGTGCTCGAGCAGATTAATCCACAGAGCAAAGTCCGCGTTATCGAGCTCGGTGACGGCGGCATCGATTTTGTGTTCCGAATTCGCAAACTGATCGAGCGCGGTGAGTACGTGGCCATCCTCGGCGACCGCGTCGGTAACGGTGCCGCCGCCGTCGAGACAGACTTTCTCGGCAGCGTCGCGTCCTTTCCAACGGGTCCCTACCTTTTGGCTGCGGCGCTTTCTTGCCCAGTCATGCTCACCGTTAACCTCTACCGGGGCGGCAATCGCTACGACGTGTATTGCGAACCGTTCGCGCAGAGAATCATCTTGCCGCGCAAGGGTCGTGAGGCCGCTGTCGCCGCATACGTAAAGCAATACGCGCAATCGCTCGAGCGATATTGCCGAATGGCTCCCTACAACTGGTTTAACTTCTTCGACTTTTGGAAGGAGCCGCTGTGAGACGAACGTACGCGATCGTTGCGGTCCTCCTCATCGCGGTCTGTGCTCCGTTGCGTGCGCAGGACGCAGCGCCGCCCATCACGTTCGAGTCGCTGATGCGCAGCTTTGCTGAGCTTCCGGGTCTATCCGCAAACTTTCGCGAAGAGAAACGAATCGCACTGCTTGCTTCGCCGCTCGTAAACGAAGGCACCCTGCACTTCGCTCCTCCCCGTCGGCTGGCGCGGCATATCACGCGTCCCGCGCGTTCAACCTTACTGATAAGCGGTGACTCTGTCTCCATGGGTGATGCCCACGCGCGGCAGACTCTGGAGCTCGGCGCAAATCCGGTTGCCCGCACCTTCATCGAGAGCTTCGTGAGTTTGCTCGCGGGAAACCGCGCCGCGCTCGAGCGCACCTTTCAGACCGACTTCATGTCGGAACCTAACCGGCATTGGAGCCTTGTGCTCAGACCACGGGCGGCGAGCGTGTCGCGCGTCCTACGCGAGATCCGGGTGACTGGCGCCGAGTTAATCATTGAGCGGATCGTGATTGCAGAAGCCAACGGCGATGTGAGCACGACTACCTTCTCCTCCGTAGACACGCACCACGCGTACTCGAACGCTGAAGCCGAACGTGTGTTTCGGATCCCCGGTCCATGAGTCGTATCGCGGCAGGCTTAGGCTTCGTCGTGCTCGCATCACTCGGTGCGTTTGCAGCGGCGCGCATCTCGATCACCAACGACATCTCGCACTTTATACCCGGCGACGAGAATGAGGCGCTCGTCGAGTTCTCGAAAGCGCTCAGCGGCGCCGAGCTCACACGCACGATGATTCTGTCGCTGAGCGCGCCAACGATCGACGAGGCGATACGCGCATCGACCGAGCTGCGTGACGCGCTTGTGCGCGACGAGAACGTTGAGCGTATTCAGAACGGTGTCACCCCGGGAACGCAAGATGCGTTTCGGGAGCTCTACTTTGCGCGCCGGCACTATTTCCAGAGCGATCATCCGCGCTCCGAGCTGCCCGGGCGTCTCTCGGCCCAGGGTCTTTCGTCGGTGTTCGCGCGTTTGCGCAGCGAGCTTGCGCTTCCCACCGGCGGGCTTGCCCGCGCGGTGGCCGCCGAGGACCCGGTACTCGTCATGCTCGATCGCGTGCGCGCGCTCGACGCGATGCGCACGGGAAGCTTGAAGTTGCGCGACGGCGTCTTTGTATCGGACGACGAAACGCACGCCTTCGTCTTTCTCACTACGCGCGCTTCGGCGTTCGACGGGGCAACGCAAGGTCCATTTCTCTCACGCCTTGATCAGCTTTTTGCTCGCGTGCAAGCCGCGCATCGCGGGCGACTGCGACTCGAACAAAGCGGCATGCAGCGCTTCGCGGTCGAAGCCGAAGGCCACGTGCGCAACGACATCGCTCGCATCTCCATCATCTCCACGATCTGCGTCATCTTATTTACCCTGCTACTTTTCCGCTCGCTGCGCTTCTTGGTACTGACTGCGGTTCCGGTAATCGCAGGCATGGCGGCCGCAATCCTCGTGACCTACTTGGTTTTTCATCGAGTGCATGGGATCACGCTCGCGTTCGGTTGCGCTCTGATTGGAGTGACGGAGGACTATCCGGTTCACCTGCTGAATCACCACATGTTCGCCGCCAATGGGGCTTTGCCCAAGGACTCGCTAAAACGCGTATGGGGAGGACTTTCGTTGGGCGTCGCGACGACGGCCGCCGGTCTACTCGGCTTTGCCTGGACACCGTTCCCAGGCATGCGCGAGATTGCCGTGTTCTCGAGCGTCGGCGTGCTCGCTGCGCTCCTCGCGACGCGCTATTTCGTAACGCCCTTCATGCCGTCACATCCAAGCCCCGCCCCCGCTCAACGGCGCCTCGCCGACGCTTTCGAGAGAATGCTCGCGCACGTGCGGCGGCGTCGCGGCTTGGTGTGGACGCTGTGGATTCTCATCCTCGCGGTCATTGCATTCGGCATTCCACAGCTCAAATGGAACGACGATATATCTGCGCTAAGCGAAGTGAACGAGGCTCTCAAGGCCGAAGACACTCGCGTGCGTATGCAAGTGAGCTCGGTGGAGCCTGCGCGTTTAGTCATCGCGCGCGGCGCGACGGAGGAAGAGGCGCTTGTCCGAAACGACGCGGTGCACGAAGCGCTGGTGCAAGCGGAAGGCGCGAGCGAGCTCGCATCGCACCGGAGCTTGCACAGCGTGCTGTGGTCGGCGGATTTGCAGCGGACGAACTTGGCGATGCTTCGCGAGCAGCCGCAGCTGGCTGCGCGTGTGGAAACGGCTTCCGTCGCTGCGGGATTTACACCTGGCGCATTTGCGCCATTCATCGCATCGATCTCTGGCCCGCAGCCAGCGCCGCTTACGTTTTCGGACTTGGCTAGTTCGCCTCTGGCGAGTGTCGTTACGCCCTTACGCATGCGCATCGGCCACGACGTCGCCCTTCTCACGTTTTTGCGCGGCGTAAACCAGCCGGGAGCACTCGCCCAACGCATCGCGCGCATCCCGGGCGCTTCGTACTTTGATCAGAAGGCTTTTCTCGCTCGTGCATACGGCAGCTACCGCGCACGCACGCTTGAGCTGGTCGCATTTGGTCTCTTCGGGGTGCTCGCCGTTGCGTGGCTCAGGTACCGCAAGCTGCGCCACGTGCTCGCGGTTTGCCTGCCGGCTTGGGCGGCTGCCGGCGCTACGCTCGGGCTGCTGGGCCTCGCGCATGCGGATGGCAACTTGATGCATCTACTTTCGCTCGTGATTGTGCTGAGCATGGGCATCGACTACGGCATCTTCATGGTAGAGCACCGCCGAGGCAGCGAGCTCTCCTCGACGCTTCTCGCTGTCGTGACCGCAAGCGTTACGACGATTCTCTCCTTTGGGCTGCTCGCCTTGTCGTCCAATCCCGCCCTTCGATCCCTCGGCGTCGCAGTTGGCATCGGGATGACTATCTCGATGGTACTCTCGCCGCTGGCTCTGCTCTCGCTCGGCGCCGACGAACGAGCACCATGAAGGCCGCAACTTCAATAAGCACCCTTCTCATTTGCGTCGTCGTCATGGCGTGCGGCGGGCTTTCGCCCCGCACCGCGTATCCCGGCACGCTGCGCGCCCCGACGACGATGGCCGCGAACTTCATGATGCGTCAACGACTCACCGTCACCCGAGTCGGTGCCGAGCCAGTGCGCTTCGAATCGGTCTTGCAGAAGAGCGGCAACGCGCTGGTGCTCCTGGGCCTCACGCCGTTCGGGACGCGCGCCTTCTTGATTGAGCTCACCGGTACGGATGTGCGTTACGAATCGTACCTCCCCGGCGAGCTGCCATTTCCTCCGCAATACATTCTCTTCGACGTGCAACGAACCGTTTTTCCATTTCTTTCAGATTCAGCGCTCTCCGACGGTTGGCACGAAGAACGGAGCGGCGAAGAACTGGTTCGCGAGCGGTGGCAAGGGGGCCTGCTCGTTGAAAGGACGTTCGAGCGCACGAGCGAAGTCCCGCCCGGCCAGATACGAGTCGTGTACGAAACGGGCGTGCTGCCCGGCACGATGCCGCCGACCACGCACTTCTATAACGCGTGGATGGGGTACGAGCTGACGATTGAGACGGTGGAGCAGAGCGCGCTTCCGTAGCCGTGACCGACTCGGACTCGGACTCGGGCTCGGACTCGGGCTCGGCCGTCTCGGCCACCGTCGTCGCCGCGATGTCACACGTGACGGTGGTGTCGACCCGTGAGCAACATTTCCTGAAAGCGGTTGTCCGTGCGCCATACGTCGCCGGCCAAGACTGAAATGAGTCCAGCGCGGATTTCGGGATCCGGGTGCTCCACGAAGAAGAGATTTTCGACCAGCTTCGTGTTGTAGAAGCTGTGGATGAGCGATGCGAACGTGTCGTAGGCGCGCTCCATTTTCTTTCTGAAAGGCTGCGTTACGTCGGCGCTTCTCTCTGTGTTTGTGCGCAACGCTGGCGCGAGCCCCTCGACCAGGCGTTCTGCACCCAGCATCGCGAGCGACACGCCCGACGAGAACACAGGATCGAGAAAACACGCCGCGTCACCGATGCACGCCCAACGCGAGCCGTGGCTCGCCGTGTTCTTGTAACTGAAGTTGCGTATCACGCGCTTCTCGGTGCGAGGCGCACCATTCGTGAAGTGCTGCACCACCTTCGATGCACTCGCCACCGAATCGAGCAGGTCTGGAGAAAACGTAGCCTTATGCGAAACGACGCCGAAGCTCAAGCGGTGCGATTCAATCGGAATGAGCCACGACCACCCTTGCTCGAGCATCAATATCTTGATGCTGCCGGTGCGTGCCAGCTCCTTCCAACGCGCCTCCGTCAACGGATCGTAGTGGCCGAACACCGCCGCGACGCCAAAGCCCTTGATCGGTTCCACGGTGTGAGCGCGTCGCGCTAGAAATGCGTCTTGACCCGTGGCGTCGATGCAATAGCGGGCTTCGTGAACGCCATCGCTCGCGCTCACGCGCACTCGGTCGCCAAGCATCTCGACGTCCGTCACTTTGACCCCGACCCGAACCTCGGCGCCCGCTTCCCGCGTTCGCATGAGCAGCGCGTTGTCGAACGTCGCGCGGTCTACCTGGTAGGCGTAGGGCGGGGTTCCGGACAAGCCATCGACAAAGAGAAACTCGGAAAACGATCCAGACCGCTCGTCGATGAACTCAGCGCCACATTTCTTGAGAAAGGCGCCATCACCCGCTTCGAAGCCGAGATTCTCGAAAATGGGCAGGTCGATTGGCAGCAGCGACTCACCGATGTGAAAGCGCGGAAATATCGCCTGATCCAGCACCAGTGTATCGAAGCCTTCGCGAGCGAGAAGCGTCGCCGCGGTGGAGCCAGCAGGTCCCGCACCAATTACTACGACATCACGCATGCGCGTGCGCCTCGTTCAGCGGCGTTATGAGAGCACACCACATTTCCTCGTCATGACGGCCGAGTAGAACTCGCTGTGCGTGCGCCCCCGCCGCAACGCGCAAGAGCTGGGCTGCGTTCATCGCACAGTTGGAGGAGATCGAACCGGCACCCGCGCACGTGGGATGATGCGAGCACGGCTCAAGCTCAGTCACCGATGCACGGGTCGACGGCGAGCGCCTCCGCTCGCACACAAACGCCACCCCGAGCGCTTCATGAGATGCGAATTGATCAAGCGGCGCAGGAAGCGACTCGTCCGCGACGATAGCGAGAACGCGCTCTTCGCCGCTTGCCAGCAATCCCGCGACCTCCACGAGAGTCATCGCCGTCGTCAGTGACCCGGCGGCGAGTGCGGTGGTAAAGCCTCGATACCCTGTCGTGATCGCACGGATGCCCGTCGCAGTGTTGTGCACGCTGTTGCGAAATCGCGCGGGCGATACAATCCCGTCGGCGCTGCGCATCATTTCGAGCTGGTCGATAGCAATTTGAATCTCGCCGGCGGCCGATCCGAACACGACCGGCATTCCTTCGGTCGCGGACAAGCCGGCGGAGATGCATGCACGGCCCGCGACTTCATTCGCAACTCGCGTAAGAACACTGGTGCCGCGCCGTAAACGCGAGTCGATTGTCGCAGCCGCGGGCTTCTCAACGGATGCGTCGCGCTTATTCGCGAGCCATGCGTCGGCATCGGGAAAGCCGGGAGTCCAAAGAGCCCACCCGCTCAGATAGATCGGAATATTCATCGCGCGGATCCAAAGAGTAGGCTCGCGTTGGATCCGCCGAATGCCAACGAGTTGCTGAGCGCGTAACGTACGGGCTTCGCGATGCGCGCTGCGACGGCGTTCACGTGCAACTCCGGATCTTTCATGTGCAGTCCAAGGTTTGCCGGAATGAAACTCTGCTCGATGGCCGCGATTGCAAAGACTGCTTCAATCGCGCCGGCCGCACCAAGAGTGTGTCCGGTATAAGACTTGGTTGAAGCGACGGCGACGCCGGCTGGAAAGAGCGCGTGTATCGCCGCGCTCTCGGCACTGTCATTTCGACGCGTCGCCGTCCCGTGCGCGTTGATGTAGTCAATCTGCGACACCTCGATTCCGGCTTCGTCGAGCGCGTATCGCATCGCTTCCCGCGCACCGCGGCCGTCGGGTTCCGGACTCGCCATATCAAAAGCATCCGACGTCTCGCCAGCGCCGAGAAACATTGCGCGTGGCTCAGCGCTTCGCTCCAACAGCAACATGCCAACGCCCTCACCCACATTCATGCCACTGCGATCGGCCGCGAATGGGCGACACGGTTTGGGGTCCATGACGCCGAGACTGTGGAAACCACGTACTGTGGTCTGACACAACGAATCAACGCCCCCGACGAGCGCGGCGTCGATCACGCCGGCATCAAGCAGGCGTCTTGCGCTCGTGAAGACCTTTGCGCCCGATGAGCAGGCGGTGGAAACGACGGAGCGCGGTCCGCGAATGCCGCTCACTGCGCGCAGCACGTCGGTGAACGCGAAGAACTCGTGCTGACGCGCGTAGTCGTACACCGAATCAATCTCGCCTGTATCCCGATACCGTGTGTAGAACGCCTCGGTTTGAGAGATGCCCCCGGTGCTCGTCCCAATGAACATGCCGATTCGGCTCGCTCCATAACGTTCCACTGCACGCGCGACCTCGTGCGAGATCTGCTCAAAGCCGAGGAGCGCAAGCTGCGCAGTTCGCGAGTGCGAGCGGGCAAGCGCATGAGGCATCGATGGTAGGATCCCGTCCACAACCCCGCACACGGCCGCGAACGGGACATCGAGCGGACACGCCGAGAGACCCGCGCGTCCCTCGGAAAGCGCACTTAAGACGTCGCGCGTGCTGGTCCCCATGCCACAAGCTACGGAATACGCCGTGACGCCATACGCTCTTGCTCGCGACTTCATAAGACTCACGTGAAGCTAGCAAAGCGTTTCATTCGCTGGAAGAGCGCATTAAATCCGAGCGCCGAGGTGCGTATGGAGGCCGCGCTCGTGGCATATATGCGCGCGGAGACTCCATGCGTAGCAATTTCGTCAGGTTCAGCACATCGAAAGCAGCGCTCACCCTCGCCGCGTGCGCGCTCACGCTAGTCGCGTGCGGACATCGCCGCGCTTTGAGGACGATTCCCGCGCAGTGGGTCGGCACGTCATACGCGCAAATCGTCTCCTACTTCGACCTCGGTCACGGCGCGCAAGAAGCGTCACCCCCGGATATCCCCCACGACGTGCTGCGGGACGAAGCCACTCTCAGTGAGCTCGACGACGAACACATGTGCGTCGACGTCGTCATACGCACGGCGTCGTACGAAGACGAGCCGATCGAGTTGCTCAGCCCAACATGCATTACCGGTCGTCGTCGCACCGGAGCGATTTTGATGGGCGGTTACGTCAGCGTCTTCGATGTCGTCGCGGCGCAAAGTCTCCCGGTCAATGTCGTTGGCACCTCGAGCTTCGTGATGCCGGGACAAGTGGTCGCGGATCATGTTCCGGCACAGCAATTCACGACAATGCAGATTGCCGCTGCCAGCAATGCGTTTCGTGTCATCGAACGCGGAGCGCACCTTTGCTGTGCCAATCCTGGCCGAAGGGACGTCGGCCTGACCCTTCGCAACGCCAGCATGAACAATCACAGGGGCGCAACCGCTAGCTACACGTGGAACGTCGAGTGAATAGCTGGTTCGCGCGCGTATCGCTTCAATCCACGACGGCGGCGCCCGCTGACGACTGCGCGCCCTCGTAGGCATACCAAGCGAAAGCCCACGGCCCCATGTCCAGGTGCAAGTGGTCAGAATGGCGATGGGTCGGGGGGCCGACGATACCGCGAAAGATCTCGTGGCCCAAGGCCAGCTCGTCAGCGAGCGCATGCAGAAAGCGTGAGTGAATCTGGTCGCTCTGCCTGCGCGCGACCCAGTTGTTACGCACGTCGACTCGAAACGCGCGTCGCGACGCGCGCGGCAAACCGGCGGGCACCGCAACGCGACGCGGCAGAGGCGAGAACTCCAGGCCGGAAAAATCGAATGCGTTCCCCAGAGCGTGCTCGCTGAGGCGGGACGAGTGGTCGCGAACCGTGCGACACACGTATGCGCCGCGGTGAAGCAGACGCCGCGGCGCGCGACCGTACGTGGCTGTCGCGAGCTCAACCAAACGCTCCTCGAACCGAGCAAGTCGAGGCACGAACGCGCGATGCACCTGCACCGCCGCTTGGTAGCGAATATGCGTGCCACGGTAGACAACTAAGTCCGCTTGCGAACATCGGACGGAATCCGAACTCGACAGCGCGCGGTCTCGGGCGTCGAGCTCGTAGTCGCCTGCGCGGAGCGCGTTCCACGCCGCGACAAGTTGAGACATCGGGCTTGTACGAGTCGTAGTCGGTCCGTCTTCAGCGTGTGCCACCAAGGCCGCGCGGCCCCACGTAAGCGGCAAAACAACACAAAGCGCGGCGAAGGAAACAACGACCGCGCGTGCACTCAGCGAGGACATCCTGGCGAAAAGTCTAGGGCCAAAGTTTGCGGGCGCAAGCCGTTGACACTCCAGTCCGTGCACGGTACCTCACCCCCGTTATGTCGATGACCCCGTCAGAAGGCCGCGCAGCACTAGCCGACCTGTCTCAGCGTTTGGATGCGCTGGGGAGGTACCTTTGACGTCGACAATCTCCGCCGCCAGTTTAGCGAGCTGACCGAGCGCTCGAGCGCCGAGGGTTTTTGGGACGACCCGGAACGGGCGCAAGCTTTGTTGCGCGAGCGCTCGGCCGTCGAAGACACTATCAGCAAGCTCGATAAGCTGACGTCGTCCGCGAAGGATCTCGCCGACTTGCTCGACATGGCCGTGAGCGAGAACGACGAGGGCATGGTGAGCGAGGTCACGGCTCAGATCCCCGAGATCGAAAAAGGCGTTCGCAGCATGGAAGTCGCGCGCATGCTCTCGGGCCCCGAGGACCGCTCGGACTGCATCATCACGATTCATCCGGGGGCCGGCGGGGTTGATTCGCAAGATTGGGCGGAGATGCTCATGCGCATGTATATGCGCTGGTGCGAGCGCCGCGGATTCAAGACCGAGCTTATCGATCATCAGCCCGGGCAAGACGCGGGCATCAAAGAAGTTTCATTCACGGTGTCAGGACCCTACGCATACGGATTTTTGCGCGCGGAGAATGGCGTGCATCGTCTGATACGGATTAGCCCCTTCGACGCCAACGCGCGTCGGCAAACAGCGTTCGCTGCGGTCTTCGTTGTTCCTGACCTCGATGAAGAGAAGACGGACATCGTGATCAAGCCTGAAGACCTCGAGGTCGACACCTTCCGTTCGGGCGGAAAGGGCGGTCAGCACGTCAACAAGACCGAGTCCGCCATTCGCATCACGCATATCCCAACCGGAATCATTGTGAAGTGCCAAGCCGAGCGTTCACAGCACAAGAATCGCTCGAGCGCGATGAAGATGCTGCTCGGTCGTTTGTACGAAAAACGCCGTCAGGAACGCGAATCGAGCTTCGATCAAACGTACGCAAGCGACAAGATGGAAATCGGCTTCGGCTCGCAGATCCGCACGTACACGATGGCGCCCTATCGTCTGGTCAAAGACGAGCGAACGGAAATCAAAGTCAGCAACATCGACGCTGTGCTCGATGGAGACCTCGATGAGTTCATCGAGGCTTACCTCTTGATGGCCGCCGCGCGCACTCAGAAAACCGACAAGTCTGCCTCTTCGAGCGCAGCAAGCTAAGGGGAACACCGTGGCCAACGAACAAGAGCTCATCGCGGCGCGCAAAGCACATGCACAAGCACTCGCGGAACAAGGGGTCTTGCCCTTCCCCAACGACTATCGCGCCGACGAAGAGAAACGTCGCGAAGTGTTAAGCATCGCGCTCTCGGAAGAGCAACGCACAGCCTTGCCCGACGAGGCATCGGTCCCTGCGGACGCCGATCACTTTCCTCTCTATGGACGGGTGATCGCCAAGCGCGGTCCGTTCTTGGTCATACGCACCCCCTACGGTGACGCGCAGACCTTGGTGCGCCCCGAGCTCTTGTCGCCAGAAGACGCGAAGGTTCTCGCCGAAGTGGATCTCGCGGATCACATCGCCGTCGAAGGCCCCTTGATGCGCACGCGTACCGGCGCGCTCGCGCTACGCGCAGTGAAGTATCGGCACCTCGGCAAAGCTCTCCTTCCGCCGCCGGATAAGTGGCATGGCCTTACAGACGTCGAGAAGCGCTATCGCGAACGTTACGTTGACTTGTTCTCAAACCCAGACGTCGCAAAAGTGTTTCGCGCGCGGTCGTTGATCGTTAAAGGCCTTCGTGAGTTTCTCGACGAAGAAGCCTTTTTAGAGGTGGAAACGCCTTTGCTTCATCAGATGCGTGGGGGCGCCATTGCGAAGCCATTCCACACGCATCATAACGCGCTCGACCTGCCGCTCTATCTACGCATCGCGCCCGAGCTCTATTTGAAGCGCTTGGTCGTCGGCGGATTCGATCGCGTCTACGAGATCGGTCGCAATTTCCGCAATGAGGGCGTGAGCACGCGTCACAATCCCGAGTTCACCATGCTCGAGTACTACATGGCCTATGCCACGTACGAAGACCTGATGAACATGACCGAGCAGATGCTGAAGCGAATCGATCAGCTTCTGTGCACTTACTATCCAGAGTTCGTAAACGACCGCTCGTTCGCTCTCGCGTCGCGTTGGGAACGCGTCCCGATGCGCGAGTCGATAGCCCACCGTATCGAGCGCGCGGGCCATGCGCCCGTCGCCAAGACAATCTGGAGCGCGGTGCTCACGCGCGAAGTCATTTTCGACGAAGCCAAGCTCGCCGCAGCGTGTGACGCCATGTCGAGCAAGGTCGACGAGAACACGCAGAAGTTGTTGCGCAAGGTTCGGTCAAACGGTGAGCGCATATTCTTGCTTTACGAATTGCTCGTGGAGCCAGAGCTCACCAATCTCTACCGCACCGACGACGGCTTGCAGTCGCTGCCTGTCTTCATCACGGAGTACCCGTTCGAGGTTTCCCCGCTCGCGCGAAAGAACGACAAAAACCCCGCGTATGTGGACCGATTCGAGCTCTTCATCGAGGGTCGAGAAGTCGCCAATGCATTCAGCGAGCTCAACGATCCCGAGGATCAAGCTGAACGTTTCCGCGCCCAGCTCACCAACCGTGAGTCGGGTGACGAGGAAGCGATGGACTTCGACGCCGACTATATTCGTGCCCTCTCGCACGGCATGCCACCAGCCGCCGGCTTCGGCCTGGGCGTCGACCGGCTCGTGATGACGCTGTGCAATCAGCCCTCCATTCGCGACGTCCTTCTCTTCCCTCTCATGCGACCGCCGACTGCTGACGAGCCGGTCACGGAAAAGCCTGCGTGAGCGAGAAGAGCATCCGAGCGGGGGGGTTCACCGGCGCATTTGCCGCGTGGCTTGTCGTCTACATCGCGACGCAAGGCGCCGTCATTGGATATGCCGCTCGTTTGTTTTCTGAGAAGCTCGCCGCGCCGCCCGCCCAAATTATCTGGCTGCTCGGCGCTGCGTTCTGGACCACGAACGCGCTGCTATTTCTGAGCGGCGTATTTGTTCGCGTCTACGCATCGCGTTTGCAATCGGGAACAGCAGGACGCACCCGGCTCTTTCTAGCAAGCTACCTGGCGATGGCTCATGGCCTCTTGTCCATCGCGCTCACCGTGCCGTTCATCAACGGCCTGACCGTCAGCGCCGTCGCGCTTAATACGATGTCGCCCGCGCAGTTCATGTTTCACGGAACCGGCACTATTCAGCCGTGGATTAGGCCTCTATCGGCAACCTTGGTGCTGGTGGACGCGCTGCATCTTCTGGCACTCGTCGTGGTCACAATCACGTTCTGGTTCCTGCTCGCACAGCGCGTACGCGTATTTGTGTGGCGCGGCATTGACGTGATCACGTTCGCGCTCTTTGCATACTGCCTGCATGCGTTTCGCTACAACCCGCGGCCCGATCACCCGGCCGGTTGAGTGGCTCTGTCATTCTTCTGCTCGTCACCGTGATATTCGTCGCGCGTGTCCTTGCCCACGTCACGCCACTCATTCTCGACCTGGTCGAGTCATTCGATTTTCGCACCATGATGTCTGCGCGCATGTTGCGCGCCGGCAAGAGCGGCTTTCTGACAACGATTGGCATCCTTTCAATCCTCGCTGTCACGGTCGCATCCGCGGCGCCTTCCATCGTGCTTTCGATCATGGGCGGCTTCCGTCAGGACTTGAAACGCAAGATCCTCGGCAACAACGCTCACATCGTCATCGATCGCGATCACGGCAACTTCGAGGGCTGGTCCCCTCTCCTCGAACGCACGCGCGCTGTGCCCGGCGTCACCGGAGCCGCTCCCTACGTCGCGGGCGAGGTGATGATCTCGAGCTCATCGAACCTGGCCGGCGCTGTGCTGCACGGCATCGATCCGGAACTCATCAATCAGGTCACAGATCTTAATCGCAACATTCGCAGTGGGCGAATGGATTACCTCGTGCATCCCGAGCGACTGCTTCATCTATCACCCGCCGAAGTGAACGCAGCCCCTCTACCCCTAGCAAACGCCCTCACCCAGCGCATTGCGCGTGAAGTCGAAGCGCAGGCCGCGGAAGACGCGCTCGATGGGGTGACGCGCGACGCGGGTGTGACCACGGGAACGGCGCGTCCGATCAACCCGCGCGGCAGCGTGATCAACGACATCGACAGTCTGATCCACGACGAAGACACGCACCAGCCCCGGCCTGCCGCTCCAGTGCAAGACGACCCGCGCGACGACGGCCTCGATCAGTTTCTTCTTCCGGCGGCTGATCTCACTCGCCCACGCGAAGTCCTGCCGGGCGTCATCATCGGCCAAGAGCTCGCGCGCACGTTGCGCCTCTTCCTCGGCGATGAAGTGAACGTGGTGTCGCCATTCGGCGGCCTCGGGCCGACGGGGCCCGTGCCCAAGTCGCGCACCTTCCGCGTCGCGGGCATTTTCTATAGCGGCATGTACGAGTACGACATGAAGTTCGTCTACATGATGCTGCCCATCGCCCAAGAGTTCCTTAGCACCGGCGACGGCATCAGCGGCATCGAAGTCAAGGTCGCCGACATGGAGCATGCCCCCGAGATTGGCGCGCGCATCGCCCAGACGTTGCACCGAAGCGAGTTGCGCGTGCGCGATTGGCAGGAGGTGAATCGCAATCTCTTTGGGGCGCTCGCGCTCGAGAAGCTCGCGATGTTTCTTGCGCTCGGCATCGCGATCATAGTCGCCGGCTTCTGCGTCTTCGGAACGCTCACGCTGATGGTCCAGGAGAAGTCGAAGCAGGTCGGCGTGCTCAAAGCGATGGGCACAACTCCGCGCTCCATCGTCGCGGTCTTCCTTAGCGAGGGGCTACTCATCGGTATATTCGGCGCGTCCCTCGGCTTGGGGGTCGGCTACGTCGTGTGCTTTGCCTTCGAGCATTTCGGCGTGCGGATGAATCCCGAGGTCTATTACATCGATCGATTGCCCATCAGCATCGATCCGGTTGAATTCACCTTGGTCGCTCTCTCGTCCGTTGTTGTGTGTTTGCTTGCAACTGTGTTCCCCGCCATTCTCGCGAGCCGAGTCTCGCCGATCGACGCCCTACGCCATGACTGAAACCCCTCCCCTCGTCCAAATTGAAAAGCTCGAGAAGCGCTTCGTGCACGAAGGCACTGAGGTGGAAATCCTCAAGGGCATCGACCTGACCGTGGAAAGCGGCGAGATGCTGTGCGTGGTTGGCGCGTCAGGCGCAGGCAAGAGCACACTTCTGCATCTGCTCGGCACGCTCGACCTGCCCACGAAGGGGCGCATCTTGTACGACGGCCTCGACGTTACGCAGTATTCGAGTGGCGCGCTCGCGGAGTTTCGCAATCGAAGCTTGGGCTTCGTCTTTCAGTTTCATCATCTTCTGCCCGAGTTCACGGCCCTCGAGAACGTGATGATGCCCGGACTCATCCGTGGCGAGTCACGCGCAAGCGTCATGCAGCGTGCACACGAGCTCCTTGCCGAAGTGGGTCTCACCCACCGACTCACTCATCGACCCGGCGAGCTGTCAGGCGGTGAACAGCAGCGCGTTGCCCTCGCGCGTGCCTTGGTTATGAAGCCGCGCTTGGTGCTCGCCGATGAGCCCACCGGCAACCTCGATAGCAAGACGAGCGAGGCAATGCATGAGGTCTTCTTCCGCCTCAACGAAACACGCGGAACGACCTTTCTAATCGTCACGCACAGTCGCGAGCTTGCCGCCAGCATGCCGCGCGTGGTGACGATGCGAGACGGGCAGATCGAGAGCGACGAGCGGCGAGCCAGCAAACGCGCGCATATCGAGACTCAATCACCTCCCGAAACCGTTTGATTCCGCGAAAATATTCATAAATTCCGCGATCGCACCTTGACCCCAATAGCTCCCACGGCTATTCACAGCGCCCGATCATGATGCGGCTTCTTGCGCCCTTTGTGCTGTGTACTTCGCTACTTGCGTGGCAAGCGTCCGCACGTGCACAGGATGCGGACGCTGGCACTTCGATTCCCGAGGCGGCCACTGCGGGCCCCCCCGGCGAAACGACCGGCGCGTCGCCTGAAGGCAGCGATCCCTCGCGCATCGTGGTTGAAGGCGACGACACCGAAGAGGAAGTCGAACAAGCCCCGCAGGTCACGATTCCGCACACCATCTGTCAGGGCCGCGTCATTCGCCAGATCCGCGTCGTGGGCAACGACCGTGTCGCAAGCGAAGACATGATGCAGTCCATTCGTTCGCGTCGCGGTGCACCGTGCGCCGACTCGGACATCACACGCGACGCTCACGCCCTCTGGGACCTCGGCTACTTCGACGACATCATCGTCGACGCGCTTGAAGTTGGCCAAACTCTAGACATCGTTTTTCGCGTTCGTGAGCGCCCCTCCATCGCTCGCATCACCTATCGCGGCAATAGCGAGGTCGACAACGACGACCTTTCCGGGAAAGTAACTCTGCGCGAAGGCGCGATTCTTTCCATCCCCGACGTGCGCGAAAACGTCACCAAGCTTCGCGACCTCTACGCGGAAAAGGGTTTCTTCCTCGCGCGCGTTCGCTATCACATCGAACCTTTGCCTCACAACGAAGTCGAAGTGCGTTTCGACATCGACGAAGGCGAGTCGGTCACGGTGCGCCGCATCCGCTTCGTCGGCAATCGCAACCTTTCCTCCTCAGAAATTCTCAGCTCGATGCAAACGAGTGAAACGGGCTTTTTCTCGTTTCTTTCGTCGAGTAACACCTTCCGTCGGGAGATGTTCGACGAGGACGTGAATCGTCTCCAGGCGCTCTACTACGACCGCGGTTTCATCGGGGTGCACGTGGGGACGCCGCGCGTTGAGCTGACTTCCGACCGTCGCCACATCGACATCACCGTGCCGATCGAAGAAGGCCCCCGCTTTCGCATCGCGCGCATGCGCGTGATGGAAGTTGACGACAACGACGAAGAGATTGAGCCACTGGGCGGCCGTCGACGCATCCGCGAGCTCATCGACATCAATCCCGGTGATTGGTTCTCGCGCACCGCGATCGCGCGCAGCCTCCTCGACGTCACCCGCGTCTACCGCGACGCCGGCTACGCACGCGTGCAAGTCGATCCGGGAACGCCCGCCAATGGCGAGCGCAACACCGTAGACATCGTGGTGACCATTCGTCGCGGGCCCGCCGTGCACATCGAGCGGATCGAGATTCGCGGCAACGCCAAGACGCGCGACCTCGTTATCCGTCGCGAGATTCAGATTGTCGAAGGCGACCTGTACAATCAGACTTTGGTGGAGCTCTCGAAGTCTCGTGCCATGGCGCTTGGCTTCTTCGAGCGCGTGGATGTCAGCGAAGAGGACGGCACCTCGCCCGATGGCATCGTGCTCAACTTCGAAGTTGCGGAAAGACCCACGGGCACTTTCCAGGTTGGCGCAGGCTTCTCGTCGATTGAAAGCTTCATCTTCACCGCTCAGGTTCAGCAGCAAAACCTCTTCGGTTTGGGCCAATCCCTCACCTTGCAGTTGCAGCTCTCGGGCATTCGCCAGCTTGCGCAAGTGCGACTTGTCGAACCCTATCTCT
Source organism: Sandaracinaceae bacterium (assembly GCA_016712745.1). GTDB lineage: Bacteria > Myxococcota_A > Polyangia > Polyangiales > JADJQN01 > JADJQN01. The sequence goes on along the minus strand of JADJQN010000001.1, from coordinate 75,502 downwards.
TCAACTCGCGTTGGTCGGCGGCCGTCGAAGCGTTCAAGACCATCCGCCAGTTTCAGAACTTCAATCGCGACTCGACGGGCGGCAGTATCACGTTCGGCCACGCGATTTTCACCGACTACTTGCGCGTCTTCCTTCAGTACACTGCGGAATACGTCGACATTACCGAACGCACCGGCGGCATCTTCAACGGCAGCGGCAACCGAGGCATCAATATCGGTCTGCGCTTGCCCCTCGCCAATCTCTTCCGCGACGGCCTCACGAGCTCGCTGCGCCTCTCACTCACCTGGGATTCGCGCGACAACCGACTCTTCCCCACGCGCGGCATCTACGCCTCGCTTTCGAGCGAGCTCGCCGATCAAGTACTCGGCTCGCAAAATACCTTCATCCGGCATCGCGCATTCTTCCGTTGGTACTACCCCCTCTTCGGCGGCGTGGTGCTCAAGATGAATACCGAGGCCGGCCTCATCACCTCTCGCAACGCCACAGGCGTGCCTATCTTCGAACGTTTCTTCTTGGGCGGCATCTTGGACGTTCGCGGCTTCCCGTTGCGCTCGCTCGGGCCGCGCGCAGGCTTGCCACTCTCGGTCGATCCGAACGCCGGGGGCGCATCGCAGGGCGAGCCCTTCGGCGGCAACATCCAGCTCTACTCGAACCTTGAGCTCGAATTCCCGATCTTGGAGTCCGTCGGTGTGCGCGGCGTTATCTTCGCAGATGCAGGCAATGCCTGGAACCTCGAGCGCAACCTTTGCCAGGCGCCGCGAGCCGAACAGTATTTCGCGACCGCCGACCCATGCTCGACGAGCCTGACCAATATCCGCACCTCCTATGGCTTCGGACTGCGCTGGTTTTCGCCCCTGGGACCACTTCGCTTTGAATGGGGCCTGCCCTTCAAGCGTCTGCCTTACGAATCGCCCATTCTCTTCGAGTTCACGATCGGCAACTTCTTCTGATTTTCGTTCCCTTGACGCGCGGCAGAGCGCCGTGTAGCTATGCGCACCTAAAGGACTTTTCATGCGATTGACCCGACACGCCGTGACCCTCGCTACCGCTCTGCTCGTCACGAGCTTTGCGCCTCGCCTTTACGCTCAGGTCCGCATCGCGGTCGTCGACCTTCAGCGCGCGCTTGCCGAAACCGAAGACGGTCGTCGCGCGAAGGCTCAATTGAAGCGCCTCATCAAGTCGCGTCAGAAGACCCTCGATGACAAGCAGCAAGAGCTCACGAAGATGCGCGACGACATCGAGAAGCAGAAGAACGTTTTGTCGCGCGACGCGTTGCAGAAGCGTCTCGACGAGTATCAGCAGAAGTTCGTCGATGTGCAGACAGTGTACGTTGAATACCAACGCGAGCTTGCCGCCAAGGAAGCCGAGCTAACCAAGACCATTCTCGACCGCATGGAAGCCATCTTGCGCCGCATCGGACAATCGGAAGGCTACACGCTCGTCGTGGAGCGCAACGAAGCTGGCGTCATGTGGGTGCCCGGCAACCTCGATATTACGGACAACGTCATTCAACGCTACAACGCGGGTGAAGGACGCGAAGGTGCGGGCGCAGGAGCTACTGGCGGCGGCGCTGGAGCCGGCGGCAATAAGGCGACCAAGGCTCCCGGTCGCTGAGCCGCCCGCGCCGTTGGATTCCAAGCTGCACTCTCGTTACCTGACCTACTTGGAGCGGCGCGAGTACTTCAGCCGCTCTCCTGAAAACCCGCGTCTGCCCATCGAGAAATGGGTCATCCTCGATCGCGAGCTCACGAAGTTGCTCGCCATCGATCCGAAACAAGTCGACGAAGAGACAGCTATGCAAATCAAAGCTCTCCGCGCGGCGCTTTTTCGCGACTAACCGCCCTTAGCGCGGCGGCAAGCTCGTACGGGCATCGAGCGCCGTAAGGGTGTGCTCGAGCCTCGCGATGCGCGCGAGGAGCTCGGTGTGATTCTCGTCGACCTTCACATGCATGTGCGAAATCTCGAGCTCAGCTTTGAGGTTTACTTGGTATTCGATCTCGTTGCGAACGCGTTCCCGCGAAGCTTGTCGGTTTTGACTGAGCAGCACGAACACCGAGAGAATGATCGCCTCCAGCGAGACAACCATCGTCAGCAAACCGAACGGATAGGGATCGAAGTTGCCCCACTTCTCGCCGATCGGTCCGACGTTGAGGAAGATCCACGCAAAGAATATCGCGCAGTGAATGAAGAGAAACGGAAGGCTCCCGCTAAAATCGGAAATCCAGTCCGCAGCCTTCATCACGGTCGTGCGTTTGTCCTCGTCCTCTTCGTTGACGTTGCGCGACGCCACACGGCGCAAGCGCTCGGACGAGTCACGTAGGCGGCGCCCGAGAGCTGCAAGAACGTCCATTGCGGCCATCGGGCGCAGTTGAAAGAAAGCATCAAGGTCCTCACGGTTGAGGACTAACGCTTCCAAATCCTCAATCACGATGGCCGAAGCACTGCGCGCGCCGCCATCCAGCAAGGAGGTCTCGCCGAAGAAATCGCCGGCGCGCTCAGTACCGACAACGACCCGCTCGCCCACATCGTTCGAGAAGAAGAGCTCGACGCTGCCTTTGCGCACCACGTATAGGGTTCCGCCCGGATCGCCGTAGTTGAAAAGTACGCTACCGGCAAATGCCTCCACGATGTCCACCCGCTCGGCGAGTATCGCCCTCTCCTGGTCATCCAAGAGAGAGAAGAACGGAACATCGGCGAGCATTTCAGAATGAGTAGGCATAGGCGCGTAGTTGCAACGCGAGGCCCACGTTAGTGCCTGCGCGCCGCTGTGGTCAAAGGATTCGAGCGCCGTAGTCTGGGCCCGCGGGGGGTCGAGTTGGCCTGCGGGTTCGTGGTACAAGCACTGCGTGCCGCGACCTCTGCGCGTGATCGTGTTGGTTCTTGTCTCGCTGACGGCGAGCGCTACCGTTGCGTTCGCGGATCCGCCAGTTCCCGGCTCCGAAGCTGCAACCGAATCCGAGTCCGTGACCGAGCCTGCACCCGAGTCCGGATTGGAGACGGCGCGTCCCCGCGTTATGACGCTCGGTGGGCTGATGCATTCTGCGATGTCACACTGGCCTGGCATAAGCGCGGCGCGGCATCGAGTGGAAGCAGCCGACGCGCGCCTTACCGAAGCGTGGGTATCGCCGTTATTCCAGCTCACGGCCACGGGCTCGTTCGCGCTAGTGCCAGGTGCGCGGGGCACGCCGGTGTTTTCGCCGGATGCGCAGTTGCCGCTGAACAACTCGTGGGGACCAGCCGGCGCGGTGCGTGTCGAAGGCGCGATTCCGCTCTTTACCTTTGGCAAGCTCGACGCCGCGCGCGATGCCGCACGTGCCGGCATTCGCGCGGCAGAGAGTGACGTGGATCGTGTACGCGCTCAGCTACGCTTCGACGTGCGCCGAGCCTACTACGCGCTTGAGCTCGCGCTCGATGCGGAACAAATGATTTCCGAGGGGCGCTCCAAGCTCGACCAAGCCGTGGCCCGCCTGCAAGAGCGTATTGAAAATGACGATCCCGATGTGAACGAAATGGATCGTTGGCGCATGTCGTCTACCCTTGCCGAGGTCGACGGTCGATCGAGCGAGGCAAATCGTTTGCATCAGATTTCGTACGAAGCGCTTTCGATTCTGAGCACGGAAGAGAACTTCGCCCTGCCCGATTGTGCGATGACGGCGCTAAGCTTCGACCTGCGTGCGCTCAGCTACTACCAAGACACTGCGCGCTCACATCGTCCGGAGGCCGCACAGTTGATGGCCGCCATTGCCGCGCGGGACGCCAGCCTTTCACTTACCCGAGCGCAGTATTTCCCGGATATCGCGCTCGCCGTGTCCGCCGGCTACAGCCGCACTCCCGGCGTTACTGACCAAAGCAATCCCTTCGTACAGGATTCAGGGAACACCCCCACGCTCGGTGCGGCACTGGTCGCTCGATGGTCCCTCGATTTGTGGGGTAACTCGCTTCGCGTACGGCGAGCGCGCGAGGAACTATACGACGCGCACGATCGCGCCGACGAAGCACGCAGTGGGATCTCGCTGGAAGTTGCAACGATTTACGAGGAGCTGCGCGATGCGCGCCGGCGCGAAGAATCATGGGGCCGTGGCCATCGCGATACCCGCGCGTGGTTTATGGCGGCAGCTCAGGCCTACCAGATAGGCACCGCAGAACCCCGCGATTTGGTGGATGCGTTGCGCGCATACTTCCAGGCGCGCTTCAGCCATATTCAAGCGATCCACGACAACAATGTCGCAGCAGCCAAGCTTGAACGAGCGATCGGCGTAGAATTAATGCCTGAATCTGCTTGGGAAGTGACTTGCCCCGAGTGAATGGAACTGGCAGCTGAGCCGTCTGTTCGCTATATGTTGGGTATGAGCTCACTACGCACCTGGGCATTTGGTTTCGCGTTGACGGGCGTGCTCGCGTCCGCGATGACTTTTACGAGCCGCGCGCAGGCGCAGAATGCAGACCCTGAAGAGTTCCTACGGGAGCGTCATCAAACGGTCGAACGCATTCTTTCGCGGCCGGCGCGTACCGAAGCAGACCGCGCTCGGCGCCAAGGCGAGCTCAACACCCAGCTCACCCATTTGCTCGACTACGATAGCGTCGCCGCGACGGCACTCGTTGATCACTGGAATGGGCTGTCGGCCGCGCAACGCACTGAGTTCGTAAGCCTTCTCCGTCAGCTGGTTGAGCGGAGCTACAGCCGCAATCTCGAAAGTACGCACAACTACGTTGTCCGCTACGCCGGCGTGCAAGCGCAGAATGGCGCGTCGATCGTACGCACCTACGCCCGCTCGCGGAGCAATGGGCGCGCGCCCGAGGTCAGCATCGACTATACGTTGCGCCAGACTGATGGCGTGTGGAAAGTGACCGACGTCACGACCGACGGGGTTAGCTTGGTGCGCAACTACCGCTCGCAGTTCCATCGCATCGTGCAGCGCGACGGCTGGGATGCGCTCATGCGCCGAATGCGCGAGCGTTTGGCAGCTGCCGGCGACGAAATCTAACTCCAATCACGCGTTGACCTGATGGCCCGGCGAACGCTACTCTTCGCCGCCTGGAGTCCTTCGCATGCGTCTTTATAGTGGCAAAATCAACACCATCGCCGAAGAGGTCGTTCGCGCCCTCACTGCCGATGGGGATCTCGAAATAGAGAGCACAGCCGAAGTCGAGCTCGACGTTCAGTCGGTCCTCAAAGAGTATCTGCGCGTTGAACGTGACGTAAACGAAGAAGCCAAGAACCGCATGGAAGCGCGCGGCATGGGCTACAGCCAGCTCGGCAAAATGAAATCGCAGGTTGCCAAAGAGCGCAACACGGTCACCGGCGAAGACTCTCTGCCCTACCTTATCGACCAAATTCTCGAGATGCTTTTTCACTCGAAGAACGTGATCGAGGTCTTCGCGGAAGACGCGGAACTTCGCAAGAAGATCGCGCCCATTATGCGCAAGCACATGGACGTCGAAGGCGAGCTCGACAAAGAAGTGCGCGCGAAGATCAAGAACCTCGAAGAGGGCACTGCGGCGTTCGATGTCGAGTACGCCAAAATGATGGAGCAGCAGAAGCGGAACAAGGGTCTCGGCTGAGCTGTGCCCGGACGCTTTCTCGTCACGGGAGGCGCGGGCTTTATCGGCTCGAGCATCGCTGAGGCACTTCTCGCGCGCGGTGACCGCGTCACTGTTCTCGACGATTTCTCGACCGGCCGCGAAGCCAACCTGAGCGCGCTCAAGGGCGACCTCGAGGTCGTCCGTGGTGACGTGAGCAGCGCTGACGACGTCGCGCGGGCGCTGCGCGATGTGCACGCCGTATTTCACGAGGCCGCGATTCCGTCGGTCGTGCGCTCAGTCGCAGAACCAGAGGTCGCTGATCGCACGAACGTCCATGGCACCATCTGTGTGCTGGAGAATGCGCGAAGAGCCGGCGTGAAACGCGTTGTATTCGCCGCATCCGCCGCCGCCTACGGTGACGAACCGACCTTGCCCAAGCGCGAGGACATGACGACTCATCCGCTCTCGCCCTACGCCGTGGCGAAGATCGCGAGCGAGCATTACATGCGCGTCTACGCAAGCCTGCACGGCATGCAAACGCTCTCGCTCCGTTACTTCAACGTATTCGGCGGCAGGCAAGATCCGAAGAGCGAATACGCCGCGGCGATTCCGCGCTTTGTGGCGGCGCTCAAGAGCGGCGCCCAGCCCACGATCTTTGGTGACGGCGAACAGACGCGAGATTTTTGTCACGTGAGCGACGTGGTGGAAGCAAACCTCGCTGCCATGCGCTGCGACAGCGCCCGGGGCCAGGCGGTGAATATCGTCCGCGGTGAAATTACGATGGTGAACGCTTTGGTGCAAATGCTCTCGCGGATTCTCAAGGCGAGCGTTCTACCCAAGCATGAGGCCGAACGCCCCGGAGACATTCGCCATTCCTGCGCGGACATTACCCTCGCACGCACTCTGCTCTCGTGGAGCCCACGCGTGCTCGTAGAAGAAGGCTTGAAAGAGACTGTCGCGGGTTTCGGAGCCCACGCGTGACGGTGCGCCAGTGCTAAGCATGACGGGGTACGGCCTGGGCGAAGCCCCGCATCTGAACGGTCTTATCGTTGTCGAGGTGCGCGCCGTAAACCATCGATACATCGATGTGCGCGTGCGCTTGCCGCAGGGGTCGGGCGATATATCGCCGGCCGTCGAATCCTACGTCCGGCAACGCCTCGAGCGCGGTCGCATCGAGGTGGCGATTCGTGCAGAGGGAGATGCAGTGCCGCGGCTCGCGCTCGACACGAAGCGAGCGCGCGATGCCTACCATCAGTTGACGGCGCTCCGTGACGAGCTGAGCCCTAGCGATCCCGTGCCGCTCGCCTTGTTAGCGTCCGTCCCGGACCTGTTCACCGTGAATGTGTCTGCGCCCTACTCGGATGAGCTTCGCAACGCGCTTGCCATCGCGATGGAGCGCGCCTGCAATCAGGTCGTCGCGATGCGCGCCCGAGAAGGAGATGCGCTCGCGCAAGACTTGCAGTCGCGCTTGCAGACCCTTCTCACGACGGTCAGTCGCGTGAAGCTGCGAGTTCCGCAGGTCGTTGCCAGCTATCACAAACGGCTCGGCGAGCGCATCGACGCGCTGCTTCAGGCTCGCGGCCATACGTCCGACGCGGGGCGCCTCGAGCAAGAGCTTGCGCTCTTTGCGGACCGCAGCGATATCACCGAAGAGCTCACACGATTCGCATCGCATTGCGAGCAGTTCGTTGACCTGCTCAAGGCGAGCGAGAGTTCTCAGATCGGGCGCCGGCTCGACTTTCTTCTGCAAGAGATGGGTCGCGAGGTGAATACGCTCGGCGCCAAAAGTGCCGACACCGACATTTCGCGCGCTGTCGTAGATCTGAAAGCAGAACTTGAGCGCATGCGGGAACAAGTGCAAAACGTCGTTTGAGCGGCGCGCCAATCTTCTATAGCATGGCGCCTCCCATGGATGACCTGCTCCTGCTGATCCTGTCTTCCCCTTCGGGCGCAGGGAAAACCACGCTTACGCGTCGCCTTCTGGCCCGTCTCCCCGAGTTCACTTTCTCGGTCTCGCACACCACCCGCAAGCCACGCGCCAAAGAAGTGAACGGTGAGGACTACCACTTCGTCGATCGCACGCGCTTCGAAGAGCTTGTCGCGAATGGTGCATTCGCTGAGTGGGCTGAAGTGCATGGCAACCTTTACGGAACCACGCTCACCGAGATCGATCGCGCGCGTAAGCAGGGATGCACCGGGATCATCTTCGACGTCGACTATCAGGGGGCGCGGCAGATCAAGGCCACACGCAAGGAAGCTGTCGGCATTTTTATTCTGCCTCCTTCATTGCAAGAGCTCGAGCGTCGCCTGCGAGGTAGAGCTTCCGACGACGAAGACACCATTCGCCGCCGCTTCGACAAATCGCTTGTCGAGATTGAGCACTATCCGTTTTTTGACTACGTGCTTGTGAACGACGACGTAGAGCACGCCGTCGCAACACTCGAGGGCATCGTGCTTGCGGAGCGAACGCGTCGCTGGCGGATGGCTGCGCGCGCAGAATTACTCCTGCGCGAAGGCGTGGTCCGATAGGCGCCAGCGCGTGAGCGCAGGATTTCTGCGAGGGAGCGCGCGTGTCTTCCTAGGAGCGGGCGCGCATGTCTTGCACAACGTGGCCTGAGACTTTCATGGCGAACGCGTAGATGCTCATCTGCGGCGGTCCTCCGATAGAAGTCGGAAAGAGCGAACCGTCCACGACGTAAAGGCCGCTGAGATGGTGATGGCGGCCACGCTCGTCGACGACAGACGAGTGAGGGTCTGCGCCCATTCGTAGCGTGCCCATGGGGTGCACGGCCGTGAGCTTGGCGTCGTTGGGTGCGAAGCGCGCCGCCGTGATCTGGCTGAGGTCGCTCTCGCGCCGCACGTACATGGGAGGCACTGCTGGAATCATTACTTCGCGCGCGCCCGCCGCGAGAAAGATGCGCGCCGACTCCCTGGCGCCCAACGCAAGTTGCTCGCGGTCTTGCGCGTTTGGCACGTAGTCGATGCGCGTGCGCTCTCCGTCGAGATAGACACGCCCTTCGGTCTCATCGTGAATCATTCCCGCGAGCACGGCAGTGCGTGGATAGTTGCGCATCTGACGCATGAGCGCAGGTCCAAATCCCGGCGTGAGCGCACTCGATCCAATGGGGTGCGCGAACGACGGAATAATCCACACGCGCTTATTCGAGCCTTTGCTCAGGTCGAGAAATTCCGTGCACTCGTAGCTTTGCGGAATGCCGCGGAAGCTTTCCACGACGCGGTCGAACACTCCGGAAATGATCGCACCCGGATGGATGCGCAAGCTCTTTCCGATCTGCGAATGAGGGTCATGGATACCGCTGCGCAGTGCAATTGACGCCGAGCCGATCGCGCTGCCCGCCAGACATACCGTGCGCGTGTGAATGCGGATGCCCGCGCGGGACCGACCGTTCGCATCTGTGAGTACACCCTCTACCCCGCGAGCTTCACCATCGTCGTGAAGCACTCGCACAACGCGAGCATCGCTGTAGACGATGGCACCTGCCTCTACCGCTTGGGGCAGGAGCACGCGCCGTGCATTCAGTTTGCCGTCGTAGGCGCAACCAAGCTCGCAAAAACCGCTGCCGATGCAGCGCTCATCGCGATTGTGCGAGAGCATTCCGCCGCGATAACGCAAATGCTCAGCGCCTGCTTTAAGAATCTGGTTATTGCCGTTCAGACGAATCGGATCGATCGGTACCACGCCGAGGTCCTGCTCCACGCGCTGAAAGAACGGTGACATCGATTGCTCCGATATGCCGCGCAATCCGTGGTCTTCACGCCACTGAGTAAGAATCTCCGGGGCGGTCCGCTTACACAGATTCGTGTTGTGTACAGTCGAGCCACCCAATCCCTTGCCTGAGAGAATCATCACCGAAAGGTCTTCGGTACGTCGACCGCCCATCTCTTGGAAAAGTGCCGGAATCATTTCGTCTTCGCGCTGAGTAAAATCGCGCGCGGTGTGATCGCCCCCCTCTTCGAGCACCATCACCGACAAACCGCTGCGCGCAAGCTCACGCGCCGCCATCGAGCCGCCGGCCCCACTGCCGCAGATCACCACATCCGCAGTCGCAGCTACGTCTTGTTGAATCTCGCGTCCTCGCCGAAAACCGCCGCTCACCTTCGCTCACGCACGCGCAGGCGCGCCCAACCTTCAACTGGACGATTCAGCAAAGGGCCATCGTATCCGATCGCACCCCACGTGCGCGCGTCACGAAAATACGCCATCACGCAGAGGCTCTTCAGCGCTTCGAACGCGCCGCGCAAAAGTCCCACGCTACTCGACATCATCGATGCCAAAACAGCATCCTTGCCCGCGCCGTCCAAGCGAGTGAAGCGCGAAGGCTTCGCCGCCGACCAAGGCAGTACGTGCTCAAGCACGTGCAGAAGGCGTTTCAGATCCGTGCGATTGGCCTCGTCCAGTCTCGCAACCATGCCATCAATGTACTCTGCGACGTGCAGCTCTTCGGGCATCGGCAAATCGTCTGCGTCCCGACGCAATACGCGCGCCGCCACGGCTTTTGCAATCAAGTATTCCTTGGGCGAGAGAGCACGCAGTCTCGAGCTGACGGCAGCAGGCACCTCATAGCCGCGCGTTTGCCACGCGAGCGCGCCGCCCAGAGCGAGTGCCGCAGAACCGGCAACGCCCACTTTCAGGAAGCGGCGTCGCGACACCGTCTTGGTCGTATTTGGCGGCCCGCTCATGAGGGCTATGTAGCCACAGTTCAGCCTTTGCTCAAGCGCCCAGGAACGCTACCTTTGCGCCGTGCGCAGGCGATTGCGGATACTTTGCATCCTCGGGTGTTTGGGAAGTCCCCTTCTTCTCGCGAACGGCTTGCACGCGACCGACAACGAGCATCTCAGCGTCGTCGCCGCAAGCGTTTCACTGCGGATGGCTCTGGACAACGACGATGATGATGACAACGGAGTAAGCGACGCCACGCAAGAATCGGACATAGCACTCGAAGACCTTCTTGCGCTCACCGTCAGCAGCGATTCCGAACTCACGATACAAGCTAGTGGGGGGGCACGCCTGGTGGATAATGGTCGCGCGTTGCCCTCGCCCGCAGTTTTTCGCGCCGGCGCCGTGCCGCGCGTTCTCTATCTGCAAGGCGCGCGCGCCTCAACCTCCGCACGCGAGGCGCGAGTCAGCTTTCGCACCGCCAATGGGGCCAGCCAAGAGCTTAGCCGCACAGTGGTCGGCCTTTCGGTCTTGCACGGTGACAACTCGCGCGTGGACGCCGCCCACGACGCGGTCGGTGTGTCGCATGAGATCACCAACGCAGCATCCCTTCCGCGCGCAGCCACATGGCAGGATTCGAGCACCCGCGATCCAGACAACATCCGAATCGAAGTGGTCGACGCCGATTCGATAGCGCTCAACGCCACCGCGCGCCTCGAGCGAGTCGACGACGCAAGCGGCCAGGTGCTGGGCTTTCTTGCGGACATTCCGCTCGAGCGCCCACGCGTCGGCGTTGCGTTCCGATCGCCCTTTCTTCGGCTGGTTGGTGACACGATCGATCGCGAGGCTCCGGGAGTTACTTCACGCGTCATGCAGGTCGCGCTGCGTGACCGCGTGCGGGTCGTCTATCCCAGCGTGGGCGGCGCAAGCCAGGACGTGCGCGTTGGACGTCCGGGCGACGAAAATGGTCCGCTAGCCGCACGCCGGGGAACTTTGCGCGTGCACATCTTACGGGTGACTCGAGGAGGCGCGCTCTCGATGGGAACCAACGAGGCAAGCGCGCTGGCAATCGGCCGTAACCAGGTGGCCATCGCGAATGAGATCTGGCTGCAGTGCAGCGCAAGTTTCGGCGCTGCAGATCAGGCCTTCGTGCAGATTGTCGATCCGCCGCCGCCAGCGTTGCTCGCCTTTGCCGACGGCGACGGTCTACCTGCGTACGGTGGCGGGGAGATTCGCTTTCGCATCGGTACGCATCGCATTGGGCCCGTGAGTACGAGGCCCAACGCGTTTCCGCTGGAGACAGCGCGCGACGTCGCACTCGCCGTACGCCGCGCCGGATATCGCGCCGAGGTCTACCAGAACACGGCGACGGATTTTGGGGCCGGCCCGAGCGCGGACCTCGTGGTACGCGACAACCGAGGCATGCCCGTAGCGATCGAAGCGGACGGCGCCTTCCCCTACTCCACCGACACGCGTCAACGCGTGGTGCGCGGCGAGCTCGACTTGCGCGACGGGCTCACAGAGTTCGACAACATGAACGCAACTGGGGGCACGCTTGAAGAGCGCACGATGATACGCCTCATCGCCGACGCTGATCCCGCGACCGTGGACGTTTTTCTGATCAATCGTTTCGCCGAGGGAACACGGGAGGGAGAGTCCTTCATTGAGGGCGACGGTGCGTCGATCGTGAACACGCTCATCCTCGATCGTCACGGCGTGTTCGCCGAGCGCGAATCGTGGACGCAGTCACACGAGCTCGGCCACATCCTACTCAATCACCCGCTCCATCCGGACAATGTCGGTCGCGATCGGCCGTGGTTGTTGATGGACGCCGATGCAAGCCTCGGGCTTGTGACCGGGCCCAAACGGCTTAGTTGGGACGAATGCCATCGCATGACCGTCGAGAGCGGTGTCGATGCCGTCCCCGCGCTTATGACGCGATACCGACCGCGTGCGCGGCCTTAATGCACGGTAGACATGCCTTGCTGCCCCGCGCTTTCCAAACGCCCAGGCGGACTCTCCTTGGCCACTGATCATCCTTGTCCCTGACGTGCCACGCGAGGAGCCGACCGAGGGATTGATGAGATGAGTTCTGGTCGCCGGAGCAAACGCTAGCGATTGTCGAGCGCGGCGCTCAGCGCTTCGGCAAGACTAGAAACTTCGACAAGCTCCAGGCCTTTACGCTCTTCGGCAAGTAGGCGTGCGCCGTTGCCCTTCGGCATAATGCAGCGGCGAAATCCCATCTTGCGCGCTTCCTGCAGGCGCGGACCGGGGCGCGGCACCGCACGCACTTCGCCCGCGAGTCCGACCTCACCGAAGACTACGAGGTCTGCGCCTACAGCTTTTTCGCGCAGGCTCGAGACGACGGCGATGGCGAGCGCGAGATCGAGGGCGGGTTCGTCCACGCGCGCGCCGCCAGCCACGCTTGCAAAGACATCGCGATCGAGGACGTGCACATCGGCTTTGCGTTCCAGCACGGCGAGCAAAATGGACAATCGGTTTCCATCGAGACCGGTCGCCACGCGGCGCGCTGCGCCGTATACCGCAGGCGCGACGAGGGCTTGAACCTCAACCAGCAACGGACGCGTGCCTTCGGCGGTCGGCACGACGAGCGAACCCGCTGCTGCCTTGGGGCGTTCTGCGAGAAAGAGCGCGCTCGGATCGGGAACCTCTTTTAACCCTTCGCGCGCCATCTCGAACACGCCAACTTCTTGAGCTGGGCCGAAGCGATTCTTCGTGCCTCGCACGAGCCTAAACGCGTGCGTGCGATCGCCCTCAAAAGAAAGCACCGTGTCGACCAAGTGCTCGAGCACTTTCGGACCGGCAATGGCGCCGTCCTTGGTGACATGCCCGATGAGGAAGAGCGCGATGTTCTTATTCTTCGCCATCTCAATAAGGCGGCTTGTGACTTCGCGAAGCTGGCCCACGCTTCCCGCAGAGGTTTCCAGGTCGAGGGAGCGAATAGTTTGAATCGAATCCACGACGACGACATCGGGACGCGACTGCTCGACAGCGGCGAGAACGTCCTCGAGATCGGTGGTGGCTTGAACGGCGACTTCGTTGACGCCCGGTACGCCAAGACGCTGCGCGCGCAGCGCAAGCTGTGCCGCCGACTCCTCGCCCGTGACGTAAAGCGTCTTTGATCCTAACGCCGCCATGGAGGCGAGCGCCTGCATGAGCAACGTGGATTTACCTATTCCGGGATCTCCGCCGACCAAAACCACGCCGCCCGCAACTGCCCCCCCGCCCAGCACGCGATCGAACTCGCCTATGCCCGTAGGAATGCGTCGTGCATCGTCGGCGTGCACATCGCCGATGCGTGCTGGCTGCCGCGCGTCTGAGGATATGGGCATCACCGCCCGCCCACGCGCTGAGGCGCTGCCGGACCCGCGCGCCCGCTCCTCAACCATAGTGTCCCAAGCTTGGCACTGTGAGCAGCGCCCGAGCCAGCGCGGCGAGTTCACGCCACACGCACTGCACACATAAACGGTCTTCAAGCTCTTGGTCATGCGTCCATCATCGTCCCACACCGTCCACGATTGCGGGGGTGATTGATAAGACGCGCGCAGGAGCCCGGCACTGACGAAACGAGCGCGATGAGGCGTACGCGAGGCGCAAAGCGCCTTTCATCAGAACATTACGCCAAGGATCAGGCGGAACGTTTGCGCGTTCTTCAACTTGCCGTCGCTGCCCGGGACCGTCTGGCCCTCGAGGTAGCCAAGGCCCTGCATCGGGAAGAGCAGGCCGTACTGGAGCATCGCGTAGAAGCCGTCGATCATCTCGGGACCGTCTTCGCTGCGATAGTAGAGGGAGCCGTCGAGCTCGACGCCTAGGTCGACGCTGTTGCCCCAGGTCTGCACCGGTGACGATGCGCGGCTGTACACGACGTCAGCGCGTGCGCCGAGCAACTGGCCGAACGGGCTGCGCACGAAGTCGTAGCTCACGCCCGGACGGAAGTAATACGCGCCAGTAATCTGACGCATGATGCTGCGCCACAAAATCAAATCGACGCGGTAGTTCGGGTGAAAGCGGAATGTCGACAGTGAGCTCGAGCTCGAGCTGCCCACTTGATGCGAGGTCGTGTCGGCAAACGCGCCGAGACCTTCAGCGTCGCTATCACCGCTTGCAAAGCCGGCGGCGAGATGAAGTCCGAACTTGTCGTCGAAGAGGCGGTACTCACCCTCAAACGAGAAACCGAACTGACGCACGGCCTGGTTCGTGGGCGCGTAGGTCGACTGATGATTTTCGATCGAGCCAAGAACGAGTGCGGCTTCCGCCTCGAGGCGCAGCGAGCCCCAAAGCAACTGTCCCCAAAGATCGGGCGTGAAGGTTTCAAAGCCGCGACGCACGAAGGTGCTCGGAGCGCCGTCGGTCGGACCCGTGTACTCGCTTGAGAGCAGCTGACGCCGATAGACAAAGAAAGCGCCGCCATTGAGCACGAGCTCGCCACGCGAGAGCGCTGTCGCTTGGTCCTCTGGCGTCGAGCGGCGCGCGACGGCGAAGAAGAATTGTTGCACGTTGTCGCGTTGTGCCGGGTCGTACGATGCAGAGCCGTCGGTGATGGTGCGGCCCGATGCGTCCGTGGCCGTGTAGTGCTGGCCATAGCCCTGTGACGCGAAGTCGTAGGCGGCCATCAAGTAGAAGCCGGCCAACTTTGTGATCAAAAGCACGCGATCTACGTCGGTCGAGTAGTCGCTGTCGAAGGTATCGCCGGCGTTTGCCAACATACCAAGGCCCCAGTGGAAGCCCATGCGACCGAAGCGCAACTCGCCCAAGCTGCGATTGCGAACCTCGGCCCACGCGCGACGCGCAATGATCGAGTTGCCAAGCGAGTTGAGACCGTAGGTCGGCGGCAACGCAGTGCCCGAGAACGCCTGCAGCGGTGCGAACGCCGAGCGGCCACCCACCAACGAGCCGTCCGGAGTTGAGCCCATGACCATGTTGTCGAAAACATCGAGCCAGAGGTGCACGCGCACGTCGTCGCTCAAGTTCAACTGCGGCTGAAGGCGCATGCGCATCGTCGCGTACTGAAGCGAGGTTGTGTCGCACCCGCCGCCGCCTGGCGTCGAACCGCAACCACCATCGATCGTGGTGCCCGGCCGAGTCTCGGCGGGGTGGTACATGTCGAAGGGCAGGTCCGGTGTGCTAGTGCCCTGCTGAAACGCGCGCCCCAAGTAGAACGTGTCCTGCAGCTCACCACGCGCGCGGAAATAGCCGTGCAAAGTGAGCACGGACTGCGGCGCGGTCCAATGCGACGAGTCGGTCGGGTCGCTCGAAGGCGCTTCCGATTCAAGGCGCGAGTTTGCGTCCTCGGGCGAAATCAACGCTTCGTCGCCCTCGCCCTCAGTCGGGTCGGCCTCGGCGGGCTCGTCGCCTTCCGTGCCCTCTTCTTCTTCGACGGGGGGAAGCTCGCCAAGCTGCGGCGGCTCCATCGTCGGCGCGCGCAGACCGCCCGCAGTATCGTCGTCTTCTTCTTCGTCCTCACCCTCAACCTCGTCTTCAGCGGCGTCGTCCGGCGTGGCGGCCGGGGCTTGCTGTTGACCGCGTGCCGGGGGCCTTGGTTGAGCCATACCTGGCGCTGCCACCAAGGAGAGCGCTACGACCAAAATAACGAGTGATATGCGGGGCATCGGGGCCCGTCCGTAGCATGCGCCGGATCGCTCGGTCAATGAGGCGCAGGGGTCTTG
The DNA here is from genome assembly GCA_016712745.1 of Sandaracinaceae bacterium. Lineage (GTDB taxonomy): Bacteria > Myxococcota_A > Polyangia > Polyangiales > JADJQN01 > JADJQN01. The sequence goes on along the minus strand of JADJQN010000001.1, from coordinate 59,614 downwards.
GGCGAGCGTCCTTGACGGCGGGCAGGTGGGCGTGAGTAGGTCCGGACGAAAGTGAGCTCCTCCGTCCGAATCGTGCCCCTGGGTGGCCTTGGCGAAATTGGCATGAACTGCATGGCCATCGACGCCCAAGGAAGTATCGTCGTGGTCGATTGCGGGGTGATGTTCCCCGACCGAAGCCTGGGAATTGACGTAATTCACCCGGATTTCAGCTATCTACTCGCGCGTAGGAAGGAACTGTCGGCCATCGTCCTGACGCACGGGCATGAGGACCACATCGGCGCGGTGCCCTACCTGCTACGGGAGATCAACGTGCCCGTGTACGGGCCGCGCTATGCCCTGAGCCTCGTTAAAGAACGCCTGGTTGAGCACCGGCTGGATGGCAAAGTCGATCTGATCCCGACGAAGCCGCGCCAGCGTTTCGCTTTGGGCGGCATCGAAGTTGAGCCCGTGCGCGTCACGCACTCGATTGCAGACGCTACCGCGCTCGTGTTCCGAACACCGGCCGGCGTGCTTGTCCACACCGGTGACTTCAAAATGGATCCTGATCCCACGGACGAAGAGCCGTTCGACACCGAGCGCTTCTCGCAAATCGGCGACGAGGGCGTGCGCATGCTCCTGTCGGATTCCACGAACGCCGACGTTCCGGGTAGCTCGGGCAGCGAGAGCGAAGTCTTCACAACGCTCGCGCGCGTCATCACGGCGGCGAAAGCTCGCGTGGTCGTCAGCATGTTTGCTTCAAACGTGCATCGCCTGCGCGCCATCTTTGCTGCGGCGCAAACAACCGGACGCCATGTATGCATGCTCGGGCGCTCGATGCAGACGCATACCCGGATCGCGATGGAGGCGGGCTATCTGAAAGATATGAGCGCGCTGCTCATTCATCCTGACCTCGCACAGACCGTCGCACGCGATAAGCTCCTCGTGATCGCGACGGGCACCCAAGGCGAGCCTGCCGCGGCGCTCGCGCGACTTGCGGCGCGCAGCCACCACCAGCTCGCGCTTGAGCCAGGCGACACCGTGGTGCTTTCCTCGCGCATCATTCCCGGCAACGAAGTTTCGGTTGCTCGCATCATTTCCAATTTTGAACGCCAAGGCGTCAACCTCGTCGACCACCACTCGGAACCGCGTATCCACGTCAGCGGGCACGCAACTCAGAGCGAGCAGACGCGCATGCTCGATCTCGTACGGCCTCAGGGATTCGTGCCTATTCACGGCACTTTTCATCATTTGGCAGCGCACGCCAGGCTCGCGCGCGCGGCCGGCATCAGCGACACGTCGGTCGTCGAGAATGGCGCTATCGTCGAGTTCGACAACGCAACGACAACGATCAAAGGCAGCACCCAGGTTGGCCGCATCAATGTCGATGAGGGCGAGCCGATCCCCGACATCGTCATCCACGACCGAACTCTGCTTGCGGAGTATGGCATCGCGTTCGTCGTTGTTCTTATCGACGAAACTGGCCGCCTCCTCGGCGACCCGGAAGTCTTCACGCGCGGCGTGATCCATGAAGAAGACGACCTTGAGTTGATTGACCACGCGCGCGACGCGGTCGCCGAAGCTCTCGAGAACCACGACACGCCCTTGCTGCGTCTGCAAGACAGCGAGATCCGCGAAGTGGCGAAACGCGCGCTGCGCAAATTCATCCTTCGCCGAACCAAACGCCGCCCGATCACGCATGCTCTTGTGCTGAGGCTCGAATGAAGCGAACGCTCGCAACACTGCTCACGGCTGCGCTATGTAGCTGCGGAGGGGGCACCCCGCCGGCCAATAGCGCCCGGGCCCCCGCTACCAACCAGACACAGGCCACGGCCGAGACGCCACTCGAAGGCCGTCCGATGTCGCTCCACGAGCGCAGCAAGATCGAGCCGCTTCTGCGAGCGGCGCAAGAAGTTCGCAGCCTGCGTTTCGCGCACGACGTGCCGATGCAGGTGCAAACGGCGGCGTCGATACGCCACAGCATGGAATCCGAGCTTGAGGACGAAGACATCCTCAAAAACCGCAATTTCTATGTGGCACTGGGCCTTTTGCCGGACGACGTGGACGTGCGGGAGCTTCTGCTCGATGTGCTTGGCGAACAAGTCGTCGGCTACTACGACACGAAACTAAGCCGTCTGACGCTGCGCGACGACGTGATGAATCAGTCGTTTGCGTTCGGACCTTCGACCCGTTCGACGTCAATGGATTCTCCCGCGATGGTGATTGTGCACGAGCTTGTGCATGCGCTTCAGGATCAGAATCTCGGATTGTCAGCGGCGGAAGAGCTTGACCGCAGCGACGACGCAGGCAACGCATTCCATGCCGTGGTTGAAGGCGACGCGACTCTTGCGATGATCGCGCACCTCATGCACCGCAACGGTGTTCCCCTTTACATGCTCGCGGGCCAAATCCCGATGCTACGACAAATGCTGAGTTCGCAACCGCAGCAGGCAACTCCTGGCAGCGAAGCTCTGATGCACGCGCCTCCGATCGTGCGCGTGCCCCTGCTTTCCTCGTACGTGGACGGCATGCTTTTCTGCATCACGATTTACGCGGCGCGTGGCGGCTGGGAAGCGGTGAATCAAGCCCATCGCACGCCGCCTGTATCGACAGAGCAGATTTTGCATCCGGAGAAGTTCCTCGCGGGAGAGCTGCCGGACGCGATCACGCTGCCCGAGTTTGGTGCACTTGCTGCTGCGGGCTGGCGCACACTCACGGACGACACGGTGGGCGAGCTCGAGATGGGCGTGTACTTCGGCCTTGCCACGCATGCCGACAGCAACAAAGCAGCGGCCGCGGGCTGGGGCGGCGACCGCGTTCGTGTGCTGCAAAACGCTGCAGGCGATCTGTCGGCTGTGTGGTTTACGACGTGGGACAACGAAGCAGAAGCCGTCGAAGCGGAAGCGGCCGCGCGAGCGATTTTCCCCGCGACACCGGCTGCCCGCGCTGCGGCAACGGCGCGATCGCATCATGAACTTCGCGTCGGGCGCGCGCTGCTCATCGTGCGCAATCTTTCCGACGCGCAAGAATACGCGTCCGTCGAGTCGGCGTTCCGAGCCTTCGCGACCGCGCTGCCAGCGCATATCGTCGCACCCTCCGTCGACGCGCACTGAGCATCTTGGTGTAGTCTTCGTCGTCGGCGGGAGGCCAAGATGAGCGAAGAACGCAAGCGCGTATCGTGGGACGAGTACTTCATGAACATTGCGCGCGAAGTTGCAACGCGCGCCACATGTGATCGCAAGCATGTGGGCTCGGTGATCATTCGCAATCGCACCATACTGTCCACCGGCTACAACGGGTCGGCGCGCGGGCTTCCGCATTGCGATGATGTCGGGCACATGATGGAAGACGGCCACTGCGTTCGCACCGTGCACGCTGAAGCGAACGCCATCGTGCAGGCCGCGAAGAACGGAACCAACATCGAAGGCGCGGGCATCTACGTAACGGCGTCGCCCTGTTGGAATTGCTTCAAGTTGATCGCGAACGCAGGCCTCACACGTATCGTATTCGGGGAGTTCTACCGCGACCAACGCATCTACGATTTGGCGATGACGCTCGGCATCGAGCTCGTCGACATGAGCAAGAAGGCCTAGACCGATTCGCGGTGGAGACGGTCTAACGACCGCGCACTTCAACCGAGGGGCGCACTCCTCCTCGGGCACTGCCTGGCTGCACGACGTCCGAGGCGCCCCCGCCACTTGAGCCGCCGTAGCTGCCACGGCGGTTGACGCTGCGCACCACGTTCGAGGTGGTGGCGACCGCTACGGGCAGGAGGTTAACCAGCCCCGCCGCGGCCGGCATGTGCACAACGAGGCCGATCGAAAACACGCCGTAACTTGCTCCATCGATCGCGCGGTAGTCGATTCCGCTTGTGAGCCCGAAGCCCCACTCGCCGCTCGTGACGCCCATGAAGTCATCGTCCGCGGGCTGATCGCTCGTGGTCGTGAACTTGATCAAATGGATAGAAATTGAAGTGCCCCCTCCCATTCCAATTGCCGAGCCCTGCTCATGTGCAAAAAGCACGTCAGCATGAAAGCCGAGTGACGATCGCAAATACCAGTCGCGCCAAATCGAAGGCGCCATCCACAGTGTGACGTCGAACTGCAAATAGGGCCCGTGTCGCCACAGGCGATCAAAGCCGGAATAAGGAAGTGCTTCGAACAAATAGCCGGCACCGATATCGAAGCGACGGCCAAACATGCTCGGAAAGCCCTGCAAAGGATGAAATCCAAAACGGGTAGTCCAGGCTTGCGTCGCCGCAGGTTCTGGCATGCTCGTTTGGTGTGCGGTGCCCACGCGTCCGAATGTAGTCCCGACCGTTTGTGTAACGCGAACAGGTGGAATCGTGAGGCAGCCGGTCCCAAGCGTCGCAAGCGCAACCACAGCGAGGAGCACGGGCCAGCGATGTCGGTCGACGTTCATTCAAGGCCTAGGTGGAGCAATGCGTGTGCCACAGAGTGAGGGGTCAGTGTTCCCGGAGAAGCGGCGGAGGCGCAAAGGCAAAGTGTGCAATGCGTGAAGCCTAATGCACACATGCGGTACAGTGCGGGAATGACGCACGGCACGGAGCACGCGACCGCGCGCGGAAGAGGACGTTGGGCGCTGGTGCTGGCGACGCTCATCGTGATCGTAGCCCTCGTCGTCGGCTTCGCATTTTACGCCGAGCGTAACCACGCGGTATCGGTCACCGTAATCGGGCCTGTGGACGAAGGCGTGCGCGTCGAAGTCGAGGGCGAGGACGCATTCGATCTCGAGGCGGGCACGGCCGCCAGGTTCAACCCAAGGCATCACGGGCGCGTCCGGTTCCGCTTCACCGGGCTTCGCACCGGTACGAAGTTCGATGTCACTTACTCGCTCGCGCGCCGCAGGCTCGGGGACGCGCATTCGCTGGCCATCGCGACGCGCGACAACGCATGTTTCGCACTCATCGACATGTCGTCGAGCACGCCGCGCGTGCACGGCCGCATTCGTCCACTCACTGTGATGCCGGATGCCGAGTTCACACGTCAGCGCACTCCGGCAGCGAGCCACGACCGCGAACAACCCACATCGCTATTGCTGGACGTTGCTTGCAGCGAGCTTTCACTCCGCGACGACGCGCTCGTGCAGCTCGCGCTAAGCCGAGCACACTGACCTCGGGCACTTAGAAGCTGACGGTAAGACCCGCAGTTGCGCCGTACTGCGTGGGCGCCACGCCCCAAGCGACTTGCACGCCCGCGTTCCGCAACTCAGTGCGTATCTGCCGCATGCGCAGCCCGTAGGGCCTGCGCGCGCTGATTGTATTGAGCATCGTGACGATACCGACCGTGAGCACAACGCCGCCCGCGAGCGTCGCGAGGCCCCACCCGAGCCGCTCCTGGCTGCAGCTGCTATCGAATGCGTCGCACAGGCCGCTCACCGCCAAATAGACTAAGCCGCTAATTGTAAAGGTGACGCCGCCGAGCACGGTAAGTGTGATCGGCAGGGCCATCGAGTATTGCGAATACTGAAGCTCCAGCATGTTGAGCTCCTGCATGCGCGCCCCAACCCAGTTCGGGTCGGCCCCTTGGGGTCCGTACGCGTAGCCCGGCCCTGCCTGCACCTCAACTGCGCCGTAGGTAGTCGGCATTTGCGATTGCTCAACGATAACGACCGGCGGTGGCGGCACCTCTTGCTGCGCAAGAGCGCGCGAGCTGCCACCTAAACAAAGTGCGCCCAATAGAAAGCACGACGCAAGCACGCGCATGTAGATCACTACCCCCTGGTGCGCTCGATTCTACACGTGCGCGTCGTGCGGTCCAGTCGACCGCGAAGCCGTTCTCAAACCACTGCGCTGACAGCTGAAGCGCACGCTTTACACTTGGTGGCCTTCTTCGGGATTGTCTCGAAGCAGTAGGGGCAGTCGCGTACGCTTGATTCGGGTTCCGGCGCAGCAGGCTTGGCGGTCGCGCGGTTGATTGCGCGCACCACCAGGAAGAGAACGAACGCGACGATCAAGAAATCAAGAATGACTCCCGCCATGTCGCCATAGAGCAAGCGCGTATCGCCCGCGGGCCCTGGCTCGCCGCCCTCTTTCAGCGTGATGCCAGCGGTGCGCCAGTCGCCTGCCGGAAGCATCAAGCCCACGAGCGGCATAATGATGTCTGCGACGAAGCCGGCGACAATCTTGCCGAAAGCTCCGCCGATGACGACACCGACTGCCAGGTCAACGACGTTGCCCTTGAAAGCGAACTCTTTGAACTCTTTAAACATGGTGGCCTTATTCCGCTTCGGCTGCCGTTTGCAGCGTGTAGGTGAGATTGAGGATTGTGGTCGTGTCGAGCTTGCCCGTGCCGCTGACCGGAACATTGTCGAAACGCATCGTGTACTGGAGCTTCGCCGCCAAACCATCAACAATCGTGAGACCGAGCTCGGAGATCCAGTTGATGCGGATGTTGTCGATGGTCTGGACGTCGATCAGGCCTTCGAGGCCCGTCAGCACACTCCAGCGCTCCGAGACGTGATTGTCGTAGCCGGCGAAGATGCGTGCCGAATGGAATACGTCCGAGCCAGGGAGAGGCTGCATCGTCATCGGATCGAGAAGGGGATTTGGATAGAAGTTGTCGAGAGTCACGTCGTAACCGACTTCGGCCCAGAGGCGGTGGTTCTCCTCCTGTACGAAGCTGCGCGCGTAACCAGCCTGGAACTGCAGGCGTGAATCAAGACCGGCAAAGTGATCGCGGCGAGCCACTGCGACCCCGAACACAGCGTCACGCTCGGTGAGGAAGTAATCGTAGCGACCGCGACCGTTAAGGTTGTCGGCATTCTGCTGCCACGGTCCGAAAACCCCAGCTGTGCGAATCGAAGCCCGGCCATAGGTCCACTGCCCATCGATCGTGAGCTGGTGGGCACCACGACGAAGGCGAAAATTGGTCCCCGTCGAGATCGCCAGCGAGCGGGTATTGCCCGTGTTGGCCGTGCCGCCCAAGGACAAGGACCAAACGGTTTCATCGTCGGGCTCGTCTGGCGGCGGCGGGTTCGCGACGCTCTCGGTGTTCTGCGCAGGAGCGGCAGGAACTTGGGCACTCGCTTGCCCGGCCATCGCGACCGTACCACTGACACAGACCATTGCGACCACGAGCGATAAGCGAGTCGAGCGCATCATCTTGTCTCCTTGAACCCCTGACTGCGTTTACGGCGCGTGTGATGTACGCACCCCCGTCCGAATGCAAGGCATGTATGACAAAAGGCGACGCTTCGTGAGACAGCGCCATAGCGTTCTTGACGCTGCCCGGCCCTAACGCTAGACCTGGCGCCCTTTCAGAGCGCCCGAGGAGGGCCCCCGCCATGTCGTCGCAGGTCAGTGAAATCAGCCCCGTTCTCGTCGAAGTCAAAGTGGAAGTTCCCTGGGCAACTGTCCAGAAAGACATGGAAGACGGCTACACGCGCGCTGCGCGCACTGCGCGCATCAAGGGCTTCCGTCCTGGCAAGGTTCCGCGCAACGTCGTGAAGCAGATGTACGGCGCGCAGGTACGCAACGAAGTGTTCCAGTCCTTGGTTGAGAAGGGATTGTGGGAAGCGATCGAAGAGCATTCGCTTGCTGCAGTCGCAACGCCCAGCGTCGAGCCCTCGCCGATGAAAGACGGCGAGCCTCTCTCGTTCACGGCCAAGGTCGAGATAAGGCCCAAGCTCGACAAGATTGAGCTCGAGGGGCTCGAGATCATGCGCGCGTCGGTCGAAGTCAAAGACGCGGATGTCGACGCTGAAGTCGAGCGCCTTCGTAACGAGAACGCGACTATCGGCACGCCCTCCCCCGCGCGCGCGGCGAAAACGGGCGACGTGCTGACCATCGACTACCTGGTCGCCATCGATGGCGAAGGCAAGGCCGATATGTCCGCAACAGACCGCCCAGTCGAGCTTGGCGCTGATCGCCTGCTACCGGAGTTCGAACAAGGCCTCGTTGGCGCCAACATCGGCGATACGAAGACCATCGTCGTCACGTTTGCCGACGACCACGGGAACGAAGATCTGCGCGGTAAAAAGGCCGAGTTCAAAGTCAGCGTCAAAGACATGAAGGAGAAAATCCTTCCTGAGCTCGACGACGAGTTCGCCAAGGATTGCGGCCCGTTCCAGAACGTAACTGAGCTCAAGGCTGATGTTCGCAAGAAGCTTGAGGACGCTGCCAAGCAGAAGTCCGACAGCGGCCTTCGCGATCAAGTTGTCGAGCGCCTCGTCGACAAGAATGAAGTGCCAGTCCCGCCAAGCCTCTTGCAGCAGGAAGAGCAGTCGATGATGCGTGACCTCGAAGGCTTCATGCAGATGACTGGCCAGAGCAAGGCCACGTCGATGAGCGAAGAGCTTCACAGCACCGTTCACGGGCGCGCCGAGCGCAAGGTCCGCGCCGCTCTTCTTTTGGGCGAGATCGCACGGCGTGAGAAGATGAGCGTCACAAAGGAAGAGCTTGAAGCACGCCTCGCCCAGATCGCGGAACGCACCGGCAAGCACATTGCCAAAGTGCGCGTCGAGTACCAGGGTGAGCGTGGTGAGCGGCTCGTCTCTCAAATCCTCGAGGGCAAGCTTCTCGACTATCTAATGACGAAGGCTACTATCCAAGACGCACCCCCTGACGGGGTGCTAGGCAAAGACGCGCCCCCCGAGGGCAGCGAGCCGGTCGCCGAAGGCGCTTCGGACGAGAAGAAAACCAAGAAGATGAAAACCAAGAAGGCGGAGAAGACTGAATGACCGACCGAGACGCACCCAGCGCTTTCATTCCGTTCCCCCAGGTCGTTGAGACCACGCACCGTGGCGAGCGCAGCTGGGACATCTACAGCCGCCTCCTCAAGGAGCGCATCGTCTTCCTCGGCACCGATGTCAACGACGACGTCGCGAACATCATCATCGCGCAGATGCTCTTTTTGGAAAGCGAAGATCCGGACAAGGAGATCACGCTCTACATCAACAGCCCCGGTGGCGTGATCACTGCTGGCCTCGCGATTTACGACACGATGCAATACGTGCGCTGCCCCGTGGCGACCGTGTGTCTCGGCCAGGCAGCTTCCATGGCAGCGTGGATCCTTGCTGCTGGCACCAAGGGACGCCGCAAGGCTCTTCCGAACGCCCGCGTCATGATTCATCAGCCCCTCGGCGGCACGCGCGGCCAGGCGACGGACATTGAGATTCAAGCGAAGGAGATTCTCTTCATTCGCGAGAAGATGAACGTCATCATGGAAAAGCACACGGGCAAGCCCGCGTCGCAGATCAAGCTCGACACAGAGCGCGACCGTTATCTCTCGGCGCCCGAAGCCAAAGAGTACGGCATCATCGACGACGTCATCCTCCACCGTAAGCAGTAGTCCGTGGCGGTCGGTGCCAGAGTTTCGCCCTCTGCTCGAATCCGATCATGACCTGGATGCCGCAACTTGTAGCGCTCTTCGCCGTCGCTTCCTTTTTGCTATACCAGTTTCTTTGGAGCGCAAAAGCGCAGCAACGCCGCCGTATGCGTCAAGCTCCGGCAGTTCGAATCGCGCAAACCGAGCATGGCAAGCTCACGCGCATAGTCGGGACGGTGGAAGCGCTAGGCGAGCCAGCCACCGTTCTAACCGCGCCCTTCACGCAAAGGCCCTGCGTCTATTATCTATCGACTGTGTCCATCGCAGCGGGCCGCAACGGTTGGCGCGAAGTCGCGCGGGAAGACCGTGCGCAGGATTTCAAACTTCGCGACGAGAGCGGGGTGGCGTACGTCGTGCTCGGGGGAGCCAGTATCGACGTCGCTCAGGACTTTCACGACACGTCCGGCGCGTTCGAGGCCCCCAATGATACGCAGCGCGAGTTCTTAGCCAAACACCGGTTGGCCCCGACGACGACGATCCTTGAAGTGAACAACTCGTACAGCTACCGGGAGTGCGTCCTCGAGATCGGCGCCCGCGTCACCGTCTTGGGGGATGTGCGCCACGAACCGTGCGATGACAATGAGGGGCTCGATGCGCCCGGCCAGTACCGCGCTTCCGCGAAGAAACTGCGTGTGATGATTGTCGCACCCGCGGGCGCCAAGGTAGCCGTCAGCGATAGCTCGTCGCTCACGCGCTAGCGCCGGCGCTATTTCCGCGCGATAACCTCTGGATGAGCAGTGACACGTGGGTGTGTTTCGACTGCCGCAGCACGCGACGGCACGAACGTCACCAGCCCCAAGCGAAGCAACCCAAATGCCCATCGTGCGGCACGCCCTACGTGTGCATAGGGCACAAGATCCGCATCCCGCCTCGCACCGACGCGAAGGCGTGGGACGCTCTGCGAACCGGTCTCGCTTTGGCCGGCATTCGAGCCGCGCGCGCTACCGAGAAGCTGCGCGCCACCAGGCGGCACGCTCTCGAAAAACTGATCGCAGAACTCGAGGAGCGGCAGCACAGCTCGCCCTCCGATGAGCGGGCGCGGCGTATCCGTGCGCTGCGTCTCGAGTTTGTAAGCCAACGATAAGCAGCGCGTCTGTTTCGATATCGCGCGACCTCACGGATCAGAGAGGAAGCCCCGCGCAAGGCGACGTTACGTAAGTTTGGCGTACGTAAGGATGGTGCTAACTTCGGCCAGCATGACCGCAACGAACGCCGATGCTGCGTGGCACGAGCTGCTCCTCCAAATCGAAGCGGCGCCCGACAAAGCTGCGGCGCTCGCACACGCACTTAGTTCGCTCGACCCGTCACTCGTCGAATCGCGCATCGCGTTTGACGACGAGAACTACGCCCGCCATCAGCTCGCGAAGACGGAACGATCAGAGCTACGGCTCATTTGCTGGAAGCCCGGCCAGTCGAGTGCCCTGCACGGCCACGGACGCGCGGACTGCACCTTTCGTGTGATCCATGGCAAAGCCACAGAAGTTCGCCTCGGCTCTCCCGACCTGCAGCATCGCGAAGGCGAGCTTGTTGCGAGCCTCGATCCAATGATCGTGCATCAAGTTTCGAACGTCGAGCCTGTACCGCTTGTCACCTTGCATCACTATAGCCCGCCCCTGCCCATCAACCGCCCGTCGACGCCGCGCGGTCTGCAGGTTGTCGTCATCGGCGGAGGTTTTTCCGGCGCATGCGTTGGCTATCATTTGCTGGGCAGCGGGCGCACCGACATTCGCGTGATCGTGATCGACGAGCACAGTGATCTGGGACGGGGCGTGGCGTATGGGCTCGATGACGCGACGTTGCGCTTGAACGTGCCCGCCAAGCGAATGAGCATCGACCCACGCAAGCCGAACGACTTTGTGGATTGGGCATCGGCTAAAGCGGGAGCGCCCATCGCGCCCGACTCACTTCAACCTCGCAAGCTTTACGGCGACTATATCTCCGACCGCATGCGCGGCTCCGTGCGCGACAATCCGGGCAAGCTACGCATTCGTCGCGGCCGCGCCGTCGACGTGAATGAACACTTCGTCACATTGAGCGATGGGACAAAAGTGGAAGCCGATGTCGTGGTCCTCGCTACCGGCAACCCGCCAACATCGATTCCAGAAGTGTTCACGCAAGAAGTGGTCAATCACCCTGCCTTCATCGCAGATCCTTGGAAGGCGAATGCTGTTGCCAGCATCGGCGCAGATGAACGCGTGCTTGTCGTGGGCACTGGACTTACCGGCGTCGACATCTTGCACCAGTTGCGTGGTGCGAATCATAGCGGCGAAGTGGTTGCGCTCTCACGCCATGGCAACATGCCTAGCACGCACTCGGTACCGGGGTCGTCCACACTTGCGCACCCGCCGCTCGAACCGGCGGATTTTCCAACGACAGCGCTCGGCCTCCTGCGTATGGTGCGTTCGCGCGCCGAAGCGCACATCAAGCGGGGCGAGCCTTGGCAGTTGGCTGTCGAAGCAGTTCGCCCGCACATCTCGACACTGTGGAATCGACTCGCGGTGAAGGAGCGGGCGAAGTTCCTTACGCGCCTGCGTCCGTATTGGGAAATTCATCGTCATCGCGCACCGATTGATTCGATTGCAGCGCTCGAAGCGTGGGAAGCAAGCGGCACCCTTAAGCGCGTACGCGCCAAGCTGGTTCATGTCGCACCGAGTCCGAAGGGTTTTCACGTCACCTACGCCGACGGCAGCGGAAAAGAAACGGTCACATTCTTCGACCGCGTAATCCTCTGCACCGGATCTGGAATCAACTCAACGCCGCCCTCCGATCCGATGTACGCGCGCATGGACGCAAATGGATTGCTCAAGCAATGCCCCAACGGCCTCGGCGCGCTCACGGCGCCAGATGGAACGCTCCTCGATGCAAAAGGCCGCTCCCAGAAATGGCTGCGCGCCGTCGGCGTGCTTCGTCGCGCGGAACGTTGGGAATCGACTGCGGTGCCCGAGCTCTCATCGCAAGCGGCCGCAACAGCGTATGACATCGCGCGCATGACGAAAGAGAGCACCATCGCCGGCAATATGCTGGCGCCAGTGCTCGATTAATCGCGTTACGCGCTTCGTGTGCACCTCGAGGATATTCCCGCTCCCGAAGGCGTGCCCACGCTGCACGACCGCCCTTGTCACCGGCGCCGTCGGTGAAGCTTTTCTCGACGAGTGCCCGTCCTGCCATGGGATATGGGTCGATGCGCAGTCGCTCGAGAAGATCGTAGCCGATCCCGAGTTGCAGGCGGCGTTGGGGGAGCCGTCAGCGGCTAGCCCCGCCCGCTCGAGTCTCGCCACCGCACGCTACGTCGCATGTCCCTCGTGCGCACAAATCATGAACCGCATGAACTTCGCGCGCATTTCCAAAGTTATTGTCGACGTCTGCCGCGCCCATGGCACGTGGTTTGATGCGAACGAGCTTGCGCAACTCTCCGTGTTCTTGCGCGAGGGCGGAATGGCTAAATGGCAGAAGCGCCACGAAGAAGAATCGGCGCAAGGTCGACGCGACGCGCACGCCGCGAACGTTGCGGCCGTGATCAATGGCGAACACGCGAGCCCAGAAATCGAGCGATGCCGCGACTACTCGCATGCGGCGGATTTTGTCATGCAGCTGGCATTCGCTTTGTTCGGCCGCCGCTAGTCGGCGTGGCTTTGGGGATCCACTCGTTCAGGTTCCGGGATCGCCACGACGCGGCCCTCCTGCCATAGCAGATTCTCAACGAATGAAAGGTTCCAGCGAAAGTACGGCGCGTCTTGCGTTACGCTGCGCGCCAAGCGTATTGCGTGCTCGATAAGTTCTGTCGCGGTTCGCTGCATCGCCGCATCGGACAAATTTCGAACTTCGACTGCGCGATGTCGCTCGAGCAAGAGAATCGCAGAGTGCCAGCACGATGCCGCGACGAGCGTACGGTCCTCCGGCGAGCGCGCGTGCGCCACCGCTGCGAGCGCGTGGCGCGTGTATCCGAGAGCACGAGCCCGGGCTGCGTCCGGCGTCTCACCTGGAACGAGACCAAGCCCGAGCATGTCGACCAGTGATTGCGCGAACAAGCCGCGACGTGTGAGCTCGTCGGCGGCAAGCGGCAAGCGATGGTCACGTCGGTAGGCGTCAAGCGCCGCCCGTACGAAACGCACCGGCTGAAAGAGCGCGATGCCCTGCAGACCCTGATCCGGATCTCCGCGTTCGATCAGCAGGCCAACGAGGCGACCGCGGTCATCGCGCACCGGCCCCCCCGAGTCACCGGGATTGACGCTCATCGATGCTTCGACTTTGCCGTCGTTGGTCGTGCGACTAACCGCGCCGATCGTCACAGCTGGTTCTCGTTGTGCAAGCTCGCGCGGGTATCCGGCCACCGAAATCGCTTGCCCCGCAACGAGCGCTACCTCGCGCGTCGGTACGTCGACGACATCTGCGAAGCGGCCTTGCACTTGCAGGATGGCGATGTCGTGCTCTTCGTCGACGTAAACGGGAATCGCCGCGCGCGGCTCGGTCGAACCAGGCATCACCGCAAGCCAGTAGAACGCATTCGCGACGACGTGATGCGCGGTGACAACCAGTCCGTCCCGAGAAACGACAAAGCCTGTGCCATGACCGCCGACGAGACTTGGATACATGCGCTGCGAGCCAGTATCGATACCGCCGCCAATCGTCGCGGCAAAGCCTCGCTGCGCGTAGAGCCTAACCACGCCTCGATCCTGCGGGCGAAGCGCCACAGCTCGGCTCTCTTGGGCAGAAGCCACCGCTGCGGTTGTCGCGAAGAACAACGCGCAAAGCAGAACGACACGACAGACGCGATGAAGAACCTGCATCAGAAGAGCACCCGCAGCGAGTCTAGAAATTCGCGCACGCGCGCAGATCGGTCAGCATCGAGCGCAGCTGGCACGAGCGCCGCTGCTTCGTAGATATCCTGGCCGGCGAAGATATGCCGCACGTACAGCACTCCGCTGCCGTTCGGGCAATCGAGCACGGTGTCCTCCGTCAGGTATGCCTGCACATAGCTATGCGTCGTCTCGCGAACAACACAGCCCGCAACATCACTGACGCGATTCACGACCCGTCCCTCGAACGACGAAGGAATACTGTGCGCGTTGAGCGTGCCTACGGAGATCGCGTACGCCTCGCGCGATGAGGGCGAAGTCTCGGCGACCGAATACGAGTACATCTCCACATTCTCGCCCGAGGTCGAGCGTAGCATCGACGGCTCACCGTGCGGATTGCCGGGAATGCGCGCTGCCATACCCGCGCGGTCTGCGTAGTAGTAGGGCCACGTCTCGGTAGACAGGGCAAGCTCCCCCGCATGCTCGCGTGACGGCATCCGCTGAGTCGGATCCAAACGCAATGAGCCGAGGAAGTGCAGCACCGCCTCGGGAGCTAAGCCGCCACGCGTGGCGTCGCTCTCCGTCACGAACGCGGACGTAAGAAATTCAGCGCCAATCAGCGCGCGACCAAACCACCGTCCACCTCGTTGCAAGTTCGCCGAAAGCTCACAACCGTCAAATCCATCGACCGAAATCGAGCCGCGATGAATAGTCGAGGTGATCGCGCCGCCTGCATTGGTGGCTCCCCGCTCGAGTGCACTCGCGCAGAGTGTCAGCGCGTTGTCGCGCGCGTCATATGTCGGCCATGGCAGCGTGACGATCGTGAGCTCCCAATTGCCCTCGCGGTAGGTCGCAACCGTTTGCTCGTTATCGGAGTTCGTAAGCGGCAGCGTCGCAATGCGCGGCTGTCCCGGAAAGTCGATGCTACTCGGTGTGTAGCCGATGCGCAGATGGGCCCACCGCCCGGGCCCCGAGACCCACTCCGGCTCCGCCGTCTGTGAAATCGGCGTGTGAAGAAAACTCTCGTTCTGCATACGCATGGAGCTCGAATGCCCACACGCTCCGAGCACCAGCGCGATCGCCGCACACACCCAACGATGTTTTGCCCCCGTCGTCATCGCGCGCAGGATCTATGCGGCTTTGTCGCACGAAGCAAGCGGGCACGACCGAGCATTAATGCAAAAAGTGGCCACCAGCTCGCTGTCGGGCTTTTTGTGACCTTCCACATCCTTGCGATGCCAGATCGTGAGGGCTACACTGCAAGCCGCGGCGAAAGCCAGGGATGTTTCGGTTTTCAAGGGAGATAGGCACACGTGGAGCGAAGGCGAGACGAAGGTCACGGCAATCTGCAATGTTCTTTCTGTGGCAAGTCCCAGAAGGAAGTGAAGAAGCTCATCGCAGGCCCGACGGTTTACATTTGCGACGAGTGCATCGGCCTTTGCAACGACATCATCGCCGAGGAGGTTGATCGCGATGATGCAGTCACCACCGGCACCCCGCTTCCAAAGCCTGCCGAGATAAAAGCCGTCCTCGACGAATACGTAATCGGCCAGGACCGCGCGAAAAAAATTCTCGCGGTTGCCGTTCACAACCACTACAAGCGCATCGATTCGCGGGTCTCGTCCGACGAGGTCGAGCTTCATAAGTCGAACATCCTGCTTCTCGGTCCGACCGGTTCGGGCAAGACCCTTCTCGCTCAGACTCTCGCGCGCATTCTCAACGTGCCGTTTGCGATTGCAGATGCAACGACCCTCACCGAAGCAGGCTACGTCGGAGAAGACGTCGAGAACATCATCGTTCAGCTTTTGCAGAACGCAGATCACGACGTCGAACGGGCGCAGCGCGGCATCGTCTACATCGACGAAATCGACAAGGTTGCGCGAAAGGGCGACAACCCCAGCATCACCCGCGACGTGAGCGGCGAAGGCGTGCAGCAAGCCCTTTTGAAAATCATCGAGGGCACCATTGCCAACGTTCCGCCCAAGGGCGGCCGCAAGCATCCGCAGCAGGATTTCTTGCAGGTGGACACCAGCAATATCCTTTTCATCTGCGGCGGCGCGTTCGTGGGCCTAGAGCAAATCATCGAACGCCGCATGGGCGAAAAGACCTTGGGCTTTGGCGCGGACATTCCTTCCAAAAAGGACAAGCGCGTCGGCGAGCTGCTCGAGCAAGTTCAGCCTGAAGATCTTCTGCGCATCGGTTTGATTCCGGAGTTCATCGGTCGCTTGCCGGTCGTGGCAACACTTCACGAGCTTCAAGAGGATGCGCTTATCGACATTCTCACCAAGCCGAAGAACGCGCTCGTGAAGCAGTATCAGAAGCTTTTCGAGATGGACGGCGTGAAGCTCAAGTTCGCCAAGGGCGCCTACAGCGCCGTCGCGCGCGAGGCTCTCAAGCGCAACGCTGGCGCCCGCGGCCTTCGCGCCATCCTGGAAGCGGCGATGCTCGAGATCATGTACGACGTCCCGTCACGCACCGGCATCAAGGAAGTCATCATCAACGAAGATGTCATCACGAAGCACGAGAAGCCCCTGATCGTGTACGAAAAAGAAAAAGAAGCCGAGCTCGCGTAAGCGTGCGCGTCCTCACGCCCCGGGGGATGCACTAAACCGGGTCGCGCGCTTCAGCCCCGCGCCACGCACGAGTTGCCGTAGCCTCGCTGAATTGAAGCGAATTCGGAGCATTAGCACGCGATTGGCCTTGCTTCTGGCCGCCCCCGGCAACAGCGAGTAGAGTGACAAGCTCACGTTTCGGGCTGGGAGAGCTCACCGATGTTTTTCAACAAAAGCGATGGATCGCCGACTGACGGCGCGACGAAAAAGACGCGGAATATCCCGCTCTTGCCTCTGCGCGACATCATCGTGTTCCCGCATATGGTGGTTCCGCTCTTCGTAGGTCGCGAGAAGTCGATTCACGCGCTCGAAGACGCCATGAAGACCGACAAGGAAATCCTCCTCGCCGCGCAGAAGAAGGCCAAGACCAACGAGCCCGTGCCGGAAGACATCTTCGAGATGGGCACGGTTGGCACGATCATCCAGCTTCTGCGTTTGCCCGACGGAACCGTGAAGGTTCTCGTTGAAGGCAAACGACGCGCGCGCATCAAGGCGTTCGTTCCGCATGAGCCCTTCTTCATGTGCGAGATCGAAGACGTTGAAGAAATCGCGAGCAACTCGGTCGAGCTTGAAGCGCTTATGCGCTCGGTGCAGACGACGTTCGAAACGTACGTAAAGCTCAACAAGCGCATCGAGCCGGAAGTCTTGATGACAGTGCAGACGATTGATGATCCTGCACGCCTTGCGGACACCATCGTCGTGCGCCTCGCATCGATCAAGCTGAACGACAAGCAGGAAATCCTTGAGACCACCGACCCAGTAAAACGCCTTGAGCGCCTCTATGAGCTGATGAACGCCGAGATCGAGATTCTTCAAGTTGAGAAGAAGATTCGCTCGCGCGTGAAGAAGCAAATGGAGAAGACGCAGAAGGAGTACTACCTGAATGAGCAGATGCAGGCCATTCAGAAGGAGCTCGGCGAGCGCGACGAGTTCAAGAGCGAGATCCAAGAGCTCGAAGAAAAAGTTAAGACCAAGAAGCTGAGCAAAGAAGGCGCAGACAAGGTCAAAAAGGAGATGAAGAAGCTCAAGATGATGCAGCCGATGAGCGCGGAAGCGACCGTCGTGCGCAACTACATCGATTGGGTTTTGGCTCTCCCCTGGTACGACAAGAGCGAAGAGAACTACGACCTCGACGCCGCCGAGAAGATCCTCGACGAGGATCACTACGGCCTCAAGAAGGTCAAAGAGCGCGTCCTCGAATACCTTGCGGTGCAGGCGCTCGTTCGCAAGTTGAAGGGGCCAGTTTTGTGTTTGGTTGGCCCGCCCGGCGTTGGTAAGACATCGCTCGCGCGCAGCATTGCGCGCTCAACCGGTCGCAAATTTGTGCGCCTATCACTCGGCGGCGTGCGCGACGAGGCCGAAATTCGCGGCCATCGTCGTACGTACATCGGCGCCCTTCCCGGCCGCATCGTTCAGTCCTTGCGTAAGGTCGGCGCGAACAATCCCGTCTTCTTGCTCGACGAGATCGACAAGATGTCGTCCGACTTCCGCGGTGATCCGGCGTCAGCGTTGCTTGAAGTGCTCGACCCCGAGCAGAATCACAACTTCAACGATCACTACCTCGACCTCGACTACGATTTGTCGGACGTGATGTTCATCACGACTGCAAACTCGCTCTCGGGCATTCCGCTTCCGCTCCAAGACCGCATGGAGATCATCCAGCTCAGCGGCTACACGGAGTCCGAGAAGCTCAACATCGCCGTGAAGTATCTGGTGCCGCGTCAGAAGGAAGACGCGGGGCTCAAGGACGTCAACGTCGATATCACCGAGAACGCGCTTCGCACAGTGATTCATCACTACACGAAGGAAAGCGGCGTCCGTAGCCTTGAGCGCGAGATTGGCAGCGTGCTTCGCAAAGTCGCGCGTCAGGTCGTCAAAGAGGGCAAAGACCAGACCTACCGCATCGCGGCGAAGAACGTTCCGAAGTATCTCGGCGTGCCCAAGTTCCGCTCGAGCATGGTGGGCGAAAAGGACGAAATCGGTCTCACCAATGGCCTCGCGTATACGACGTACGGCGGGACCACACTTGAATGCGAAGTCTCAGTCGTGCCCGGCAAGGGCAAGCTCGTGATCACGGGCCTGCTCGAAAAGGGAATGCAGGAGTCTGCGCAAGCCGCGATGAGCTACATCCGCTCGCGTCAGAAGATGCTGGGTCTCGAAGAAGACTTTCAGAGCAAGATTGACGTGCACATTCATTTCCCCGAGTTCGTTCCTAAGGACGGACCGAGCGCCGGCGTAACGATGGCAACCAGCATCGCAAGCGCGCTCATGAAAATTCCGGTGCGGCGCACAGTGGCGATGACCGGCGAGATCACCTTGCGCGGACGGGTGATGCCGATCGGTGGCCTAAAGGAAAAGATGCTCGCCGCTCACCGCGCTGGCATCACCACCGTGATCATCCCCAAAGAGAACCGCAAAGACCTACGCGAGATCCCGCGCCGCGTCTTGAACTCACTGCGCATCGTGCTCGTCGAGCACACCGACGAAGTGCTGCGCGAAGCTCTGTGCCTAAGCGACCCGGACGCAATCTTCGGTCGCCGCGAAGCGCCGATGGAATACCGCGGCGGCGAACTCGTCACGCCTAGCGCATCGGGCGAAGTCGAATCGCCGCTCGTCGTCCCGACGCCGACTGTCGACCCGCCAGGCGCTCGACAGTAGCGCGCGACGCATTTGCGCTAGAAGACACGGAATTATACGCGGCCGGAAGTGGGGACGTGCTGCGGGGGACGGGGCTCCTCGTGTCAGAACGGACAGCTACGCGGAGGAAGGCGGGGACGCGCTACCGGGGACGGGAGCGCTTGCAGATCCGCGCCTGTAAGGCTTGAGGCCGGTGGCGCGGGCAAGCGCTCCCTCGACTCTCATGCCAAGTCACGCCGGCTCGCTTTCACATGGTGACTTGGCATTCGAGACGCCCCGTCCGCGCATCCCCGCCTTCCTCCGCTAGTGCACATCTTCTCGGAGCGGTAGACCATCTGCGCACTGTGAGACCCATCAAAGATTTCAAGCACCGACCACTCGCGCCGACGTGCAGAGCACGCGTTACGCACTGAACGAACTCGCGATGAACCACCGTGAGAATAGCGGTCGGAAGTGGGGATGTGCGTAGGGGGAAAAGGGGACGTTCCCCTTTTTCTGCGACTCTTCGTTCAACTTGCTGCGAGGAAAAGGGGACGTTCCCCTTTTTTCGCGACTCTTCGTTCAACTTGCTGCGAGTGAAAAGGGGAACGTCCCCTTTACTGCATTGCTGCGAGTGAAAAGGGGAACGTCCCCTTTGCTGCGAACAATTGCGCTGTCGTGCAGAGCACGCACTTCGCAGTGAACGAGCCTGCGATTGGCCGGCGTGAGAATAGCGGCCGGAAGTGGGGATGTGCGTAGGGGGCGTCGCTCATGCCAAGTGGCGATGCGAAGGGACCACGCGCCACTTGGCATGAGCGCCGAGGAACCTCTTGCCCGTGCCACCGGCCCGCACGGTTCCTAGGCACGGATCTGCAAGAGGTTCCGTCCCCCGCAGCACGTCCCCACTTCCGAACGCGTATGTCTCGCGCAAGCGATACGACAAGCGCGCATTGTACAGATCCACCACAGCCCGCGACGACGGTGGGGCATTTTTCTTCATGTAGGCCCAAGATTTCTGCGCGGATCTTGTGTGGCGCAGATGTTGCGATGGCTATTGCAATGGACCAACGCATCGACGCGATTCAGCGCAGCTGTGCTGCGAAGCCTGGCATCACTTCCTTTGGTGGTGGCCTCCCCTCGGAGAATCTCTTTCCGCGTCGTCAGCTGGCAGATGCCGCGCACAAAGTCATCTCGCGCGCCAACGGTGCGGCGCTGCAGTACGGGTGGCCAGAGGGACAGAAGGTCTTGCGTGAGTTCGTGTCGAAGCGGCTGCGCGCGCGCGGCGTGGACGTGACGGCTGACGACATCATCATTACGTCGGGCGCTCAACAAGCACTTGCGCTCACGGTCAGCGCCCTGACCTTCCCCGGCATGCGCATGCACGTTGGCGCGGAAACTTATCCCGCAGCGCTCGAGCTCTTTCGCTCCAAGAATGTCACCCCGACGTTGGACGTCGATGAGGCGCACGCTTGCTATGCGATGCAGTCAGTTTGCAATCCTCGCGGGCTGGGCATGTCCGTAGAACGGCACGCCGAGATCTTTACAAGTGGACTCCCGATCATCATCGATGAAGCCTACGCAGAGCTGCGCTTCGATGGTCACCTCGAACGGCCACTTATCTGCTGTGCGCGCGACCGTGCTTGGCTCATCGGCACCTTCTCGAAGACGCTCGCCCCCGGCCTCCGCGTCGGATGGCTGGTCCCCCCGCGCCAGAATCGCGAGCAGATCCTCCAGAAGAAGCAGGACATGGACTTGCAAACCGGCAGCCTTAGCCAGTCGGTCCTCGCCGAGTTCTTATTGCGTTTCGACTTCGATGCGCATCTTGTCGCCGCCCGCACGGAGTATCAGCGTCGCGCGGATACGCTCGTCGCGGCGGTCCTCAAGCATTTCCCTCAATGGGAATTCGATGAGCCGCAAGGCGGTTTCTCGGTGTTTGCCCGCACCAACCGCACCGGAGACGACGCAAAGTTCCTAGCGGAAGCGGCAAGTCACGGCGTCAGCTTTGACCCGGGCCGCCTCTTCCGCTCGACGAATCAGTCATCTCCGATGGCCCTTCGACTCTGCTATTCGAACGTAAAAGAAGACGCGATCGACGATGCGATGGCGCGTCTTGCGAAGGCATGGAAGAGTTTCGCTCCCCCCTGTTGACTCGCCGGCGGCACACGCACCGATGATTAATGGTGCGCGTCGCATTCGCGCTGATATGATTTGCTCCTTCGCCGCCCGCATGCGGCTCTAGGAGGAATCATGGCCAAAGGACAGGAAAAGCCCGCCAAGGGCAACAGCAACAAGCCGAAGCTCTCGATCAAGGAGAAGCAGGACAAGAAGAAGGCCAAGAAGGCCGGCAAGTAGTCTGCAAGGCTGAGGTTGCGTGTACGAATCCCGAAGTTGCGAAAGCACAGGACCGAACACGCAACCACTCCCGCCCTCGCCGAAACACCACGAGACCAGAGCCGCTCGCTAAGCTTTGGCTGTCCGAATCCGTGTCGGTCTCCGAATCCGTGTCCGTGTCAGTGTCGGTGTCCGAATCAGTGTCCGAGTCCGAGTCCGACACCACACACGCGATCTTGGTAGGCGGAACAGGGGTCGAACCTGCGACATCCGGTGTGTAAAACCAGCGCTCTGCCACTGAGCTATCCGCCTAAAGCGCGCCATACGTACCACGCCTCGCGACTCGATTCAAAGCGCGACGATGCGAATGGTGAAGTCGCGGTAGCGACGAGGAGACGGCACGTCTCCTTCAGGTGAGGGAGGCTCATTTCGGCTACGCCGAAATGAGGGAGAGGACGGGTCCTCTCCTGTTGCAAGAACGCGAATGGTGAAGTCGCGGTAGCGACGAGGAGACGGCTCGTCTCCTTCAGGTGAGGGAGGCTCATTTCGGCTACGCCGAAATGAGGGAGAGGACGGGTCCTCTCCTGTTGCAAGAACGCGAGTGGTGAAGTCGCGGTAGCGACGAGGAGACGGCTCGTCTCCTTCAGGTGAGGGAGGCTCATTTCGGCTACGCCGAAATGAGGGAGAGGACGGGTCCTCTCCTGTTGGTCATCGAACCTGCGACATCCGGTGTGTAAAACCAGCGCTCTGCCACTGAGCTATCCGCCTAAAGCGCGTCATACGTACCACGGCTTCCTGCACGATTCCAAGTGCGACGATGCGGGGCGCGAAGTAGGATGCGCGCTATGAACTTGCGCAATGCCCTCGCGTGTCTCGCTAGCCTGACTATGATTGCCGCCTGCAAGGGCGATGAAGCACCTGCTGGGCCAGTCATCGATGTCACGCGCAGCGAGTGTGAGAACCTGAATCCGGAAGAGTGCCTTCTGCCGTGGCCGTCGAGTCGCTTCCTGGTTGACGATGCAACGACGCCGACGGGTCGCCGCGTGAACCTCACGCTCGAGGCGATGCCCGCGAACGACGATGACGTCCACGTGGACCCGGCCGAGTACAACCGCGGCGATGGCTTCAGCCCGATGACGAGTTTCATGACGCTCTACCCCGGTGTCGTCGACGCGAGCACGTTGCCGACATGGCGCAACATTGACGCGAGCATGGAAGACGACTCGCCGACGATTATTTACGACATCACGGCTGGTGCACGCGTCGCGCATTTCTCCGAGTTCGATGTGTCGCCGGACAATCTCGCTGCGCATCGTCCCATGTACATCCGCCCGGCGGCGCGACTTGCGCCCGAACATCACTACGTGATCGCGACGCGCAACCTCCATCATATGGATGGCACTCCGGTCGATCCGACGAACTACTTCCGCGCTCTACGCGACAACACCGCAACCGACGTTGCTGAGCTCGAAGCTCGCCGCGCAAAGTTCGAAACCGACGTATTCGCACCGCTCACTGCGGCCGGCATCGAGCGCAGCACGCTCATCGAAGCCTGGGACATGTGGACCGGCTCCGACGAGTCAGCAATCGGTGACCTCGTCAGCATGCGCGACGACGCGATGACGCGTGTTGGCACCGCGGGCCTCGGCTGCACCATCACCACCGTCGAAGAGCCGACGATGGAGGAGAATGGCGAGATTTTCCGCAAGATCGAGGGCACATTCACGGTGCCTCTCTACATGGAAACCGATCAGCCCGGCGCTCGCCTGCGTCGCGATTCTAACGGACGTCCACTCGCGCAAGGTACGGCCGAAGCACCATTCGAGATGATCATCCCGCGCTCAGTTCACGAAAGCGTCACCGCTGGGGGCGCGCCAGTACGCCTGATGACGTACGGGCACGGCCTCTTCGGTGGTCGCGACGAGATCGACGGCGGCTACGTGCGCAACTTCGCCAACGACTATCCGACCGTAGTCGTTGCGACCGATTGGTGGGGCATGGCGCAGGACGACGTGCCAAACGCGACGACCGCGCTCACTGAAATGACGGGCTGGGTAACGATTACCGACCGCCTCACGCAAGGTGTCGTCAATACACTCATCCTCACGCGTACGATGGCCGGCTCATGTTTGGACAACGAAGCATTTCAGACTGCAGATGGTCATCCCTACTACGATCCGTCGCTGCTCGTTTATCACGGCAACAGTCAGGGCGGCATCATGGGCGGAACTGTCGCGGCGCTCTCGCTCGACATCTCGCACTTTGGCTTGGGCGTTGCCGGCATCGATTACTCCGTTCTGATTCCGCGCTCGGTCGATTACATTGCCTACGAGACGGTCTTCCGCACCTGGTATCGCGATAAGTTCGCCCGCCAGATGATCATGGTGATGCTCCCGCAACTTTGGGAGCACGCCGAGCCGTCAGCGTTCGTTGGCCATGTGCTGAGTGACGTCATTCCAGGCAGCCCCACTGGCAAGCGAGTGCTGCTGCAAGTCGGCCTCAACGACGCTCAGGTGTCGACCATCGGTGCAGACCGCGAAGCACGAACGATGGGCCTGCCAATGTTCTCGCCTTCAGTCATCGACGTGCAGGGCGTGACCACCTTCGCCGACTCGTCTGACTCGGGCTACGTCATCTACGACGTGGGCGCGGAAATGATCCCCGACGGCTGCACCTACGCCGATGGCGACACCACCGCTCACGAAGGCGTCCGCCGCGACCCGCGCGCGCAGATGCAGCTCGACGCCTTCCTCCGCCCCGACGGGCGCGTCCAGAACTTCTGCGGCACCATGTGCTCTCCCCTGACCGCCACGCCGTAGCCAGCCACTCACGCCGCCTCCCCGTCGAATGCCTTTCGGCGCAGTGAGCGCAATCGGGGCGACTCTATCCGAGCCGCGCGATTTCGTTTTCGAAGATGCGGCGGACGATCGCGATGCTGCAGGCGTACGTGCTTTCGACGCCGAAGTAGCTGAGGCTCTTGGAGAGCAAGCTTTGACGGCGGGAGTACGGCGTGTCTGACGCGTAGTGCAGGAAGCCGGTATCGAACGTTGTCGAGTTCGAGAGATGGACGATTTCGTTTTCGGGATGGCGAACCGGGTTCACGATTTCGTGAATGGCCGAGAGGTAGGGCCCCGCTTCCATTTCAAGGACGCTGTAGCCATCGCGATAGAACGCGCCGACGTAGTCTCGGTTCTGCAAGAAGGTACCGCGCACGGTGAGAGCCTTCTGGTTATCGAGCACCGTTCCGTAGCGCAGGTAGGGCTGCACATCGCTGGCAGCGAAGCTGTTGCGGAACATGTACGTGTTCTGCGAGTGCTCGTCGTAAACGGTGCTGGCGATCATCACGTCGCCAACGCGGCCATTCAACGTCGCGCCCTTGCCCATGATGTAGATGCCTTGAATCTCGCCAACTCCTTGCGCGGTGCGCGAGAGGTGGTGGTAGGCAGCCATGCCGAGCGGGTAATCGATGTTCACGATGATGGCGTCGCTCTCGGCGAGCCGCTCAATGCCATCCACGCGCACGCGAGGATCGAGTCGGTCTTGATTCACTTTGCCAAGCTCGATGAGCTGCGCACCGACGTCCACGCGGCCTGGGCTTTCAATCGATCGCAAGCCGCTTTCGGCGTCGAAGCGCTGGACGCTGGCTAGGCGCTGCTCCGGGTTGCCCTCTGGATCATGCAAAAATGCACGAAGGAGATAGTAAGCGAGGTTCGCGGCGGAATGCTCATCGCCTTCAGACAGAGCGCGACGCAGGGGCTCGTCGAGACCTTCTGGATTTCGCTTCTGCGCAAACTCGAGGATCTCGTTGCGATGCGCGAATGCGTATCCACCTAGGATGTTTGCGAGCGAATGCGTGTTCGATGAAACAAAATAGACCGGCGGACTACGCGGATGCGCCTTACGCATATAGACCGGCTCGATTCCACTCCACCAGCGCAACGCCGCGCGCTGATACTTAGCGAAGCTGCCGTTGAGCAACCGCACTGACAAATCCGAAGTGCGCTTGGCAATCTCCGTAAGCCCCTTTACCCACGAAGTGCCCAGCGCCGCCGTGAGAGTGAGCACCGAGGTTTCGTCGACATCAAAAACGGACGCGAGCTTCTCAACGGACGCGACGTCCTTCGACACCTCGCTCGGCTCGAGCATGTCGTGCATCTTGTTCCACTCGATTTGGTAAGCCGTTAGAATCGGAACCAAGTCGTCGATGTCGCTGGTGCTCGTGACGAATGCGGCGAGCGTGCCCTTGCCGTCCCAACGCAGTGGACGACGGCGACCGCGGGTTGCTACTCGCGCCCATTCCGACACGTTCATGCCGACCGCTTCGAATTGCTCGTGTGATTGGCCCATCACGATGTGCGTCACAACCGGCATGCACTCCGGCAAACGTGCCGCGCTGTACGCGAACGCCGCGACGTCAGGACGAGCGTCGCGTGCTCCAGCGTGAAGGCTGGAGTTGCTATACGAGTGCGCCTCTTCAAAAGCGCGAACCGGCACGTCACCGCTGCTGCGCAGAAGAGAAGTGTAGGTTCTTACGTAGACATCGATTTCGTCGCTGGCAGCTTGAGGTGGCGTTCTATGCACGCGCGCATATTACCGCGCTTCCTTTTCCGTGAATACGCGTCTAGAAAAGAAATTCCAGCAGAAGCATCGTGCCAAACGACATCGCAGCGCTCAGCGGAATCGTGAGAATCCACGCGACCAAAATGTTTCCTGCTACGCCCCAGCGCACCGCTGAAACGCGCTTGCTCGCGCCAACTCCCATGATGCACGCGTTGATGCAGTGAGTAGTTGAAACCGGCACACCCAAGTGGCTCGCCGTAAGAATCGTCACCGCTCCCGCGGTCTCTGCAGCAAATCCCTGTAAGGGTGAGATGCGAATAATCTTTGAGCCCATCGTTTTGATGATGCGCTTGCCGCCGGCCATCGTGCCAAGCCCGATGGCGAGAGCGCAGGTCACGACCACCCAGTACGGGACGTGATCAGGATGCGCCGGAAACATGCCAGCGGGGAATTGCGAGGTGTCACCGGACGCCGCGAACGAGGCGAGCGCCAGCGTGATGATGCCCATGGATTTCTGCGCATCGTTGGAGCCGTGCGAAAAGGCCATCACACACGCTGAGACGAGCTGCATGCGGCGCGAGCCCCGATGCACGGACGAGGGGCGGAAGCCGCGCACAATCCAAAGAAGGCCCGCCATAGTGAAGAGCGCAACAAAGAAACCCAGCGTCGGCGATAGAACGAGAGGCACGAGCACCTTGCCCACCAAAGCGTCCCAGCGGAATGCGGCAAGACCTGCATGTGCCACCACCGCACCGGCGAGCCCGCCGATAAGCGCGTGCGATGAGCTTGAAGGGATACCCCTCAACCACGTGATGATGTTCCAAACAATGGCGCCGATCAGCGCGGCGAGAACGACCTTCTGATTGACCACGTCGGCGTCGGCGAAGCCCGAAGCGATGGTCTTCGCCACGGCGGTGCCTGCGAGAGCTCCGATGAGGTTGAAGAGACCAGCGATGATCACCGCGGTGCGCACCGGCAAAACGCCTGTCGAGACGACCGTCGCGATTGCGTTCGCAGCGTCGTGAAAGCCATTGATGTAATCGAACACAATGGCCGTGATGATGACGGCGATGAGAAGGCTAACCATGCTTGATGGCGAGGTTGGTCAAAGTCGCAGCGAGTTGGTCACAGTGATCGAGAGCGTTTTCGAGATCTTCGAGCACCGCTTTTTCACGCAGCAGGACTTTCGCGTCTACCGATGGGTCAGCGAACAGAGCACTGATTGCATCGCGGAAAATGATGTCGCCCTCTTTTTCGAACCCGCGAATAACGCGCGTTGATTCGATGAGTTTTGTGTACTCGTGTACGCGCAAGAGTGGGAGAGCCGCCGCCAAGACCTCTGTGCTCCTCACGAGCACCGCAATCAGCTTCGTCATAGCCGTGCTCGGCCGCACTACGCCGAACAGGACAGCGGCGCGGGCTGCGCCGTTCATCAAATCCAGGATGTCGTCGAGCTCCGCCGACAACTTCTGAATGTCCTCACGGTCGATTGGCGTCACGAAGGTGAGCGCAAGCGCCTCTTCGACTTCATGCACGAGTTTGTCGCCGGCGTGCTCGAAAGCCTGAACGGCCTTTCGCACAGATTCCACATTGGCATCAGGTGCCGAGAAACCCGCGAGAGCTTTGGCACCTTCGTGCGCCGTCGCCGCCTGCTTTTCGAGGAAATCGTAGAAGTGATCTTCCTTGGGGAGGAACCACCGAACGATGTTCTGAATACCCATGAGGGCGAACTCGACTCTACTCTGCGCCTCGGGTCAAGAGCTTCGAGATCGCCCTAGATTTTCCGCCTAGCGACGGGGGTGAAATGCATTGTCGCGAACGCCCGACGCACCGTAGATCGCGTCGCTGCCGCCAATGCGATTCATGCTGCCGAGGATGCGCTTCCAGGACGTCGTGCCGCCGCGCTCTGCGCTGCCCATGATGGCGCCCAAGACCGTGGCCGTCTCCTCGACGACGATCATGAAGGGAGTCTCGAGAGCGTTGCTGACGATGTCGACGTTCTCCCATCCACCCTTGCCGGTGAGGATTGGATTTACGTAGTACTCGTAGCCAAGGCAGCCGTTGTACAAAAAGATCTGATAGTTGTGCGCGGTGTCAGCGTTGTAGATGCTGTCGCGCGCCCAGAAGTCACTGGCGCCAAGCATCGAGTGGCCGTTCCACACGATGATCTCGTGGTTGTTCACCGCATCATCGAATGCGTCGACATGTGCGTAGTCGTCGAGGCCGGAGAAATCGCGCGGGCTGTAGATGTCGATGACCGAGTGCACGTCGTTTTTCGTGCGCTCATAGCGAAGGACGTTCGTGCCGTCGGCCTTCTCGAAGCCCGCCGTGGTAAGCGACGTCTCGAACTGTTCAATGAGGCCAAAGCCCCAGTCGTCGTTGGAGAGCGTTCCATGGTCGACCTGTCCGAAGAATACGGCGGCCGTGATCTCGCCATCTTCCAAAAGACGGTCGTATTCAGGATAGACGGCGGGGCTCGCCGGCAGGACGCGGCTTACTTTTACCGAGAGTTCCTGCGTGACAGCGTTGCAGCCACGCTTTTCTGGCGCCCAAAGGTACCAATACACGCTTTGCTCCACTTCGATTCCGCCGGTCTCTTCGCCGCATTTGTCCGCCGCATCGGCGTAGATGGTTCCCGGGCTGACCGGTACGATCGGAGCGTAGGTGCGATTCGCGAGAGTGCGACGCGATCCTGGATGAACAATGATGCCGCTTACCGCGCGCATACGAAAATGCGTCGGCTTGTGGCGATTCACATTGGCGTGAGAATTCGGGATCCAGTTATCACCATCGAGCCACTCAACCGAGTCGCCACCGTTCGCGTAGTCTTCAGCGAGACTCTGAATGTAGACGTCGTTGTTCTGACGAAGATAGGTGAGAGCAAACTGGCCAACCTGCAGCGGGGCTTCGCGGTCCCAGTGCTCTCCGTCGATATCGCCCTCGATGTCGAACTCCACTTCAGCCGCGTCGAGCGACGTGACGTAGCCCGTGTCGTTCTTGCCGTCTTCGGCAACTTGCTCGCCGTCCGTAAACGCGTTCGCAACATCCGGTGTTGCCGCCGGCGCAACTTGCGCGCTGCAACCGAACATGAGGAACGACAGAACTGCGAAGCCTGAAAGTCGACGTGCCATGGAGGGTCTCCCTGCGACCCCATGTGCATGTGATGTGCCACCGTGCGCCCTCTGGAAAACGCTGAAGTTACCGCGAGTTTCCAGCGAGGGAGGCGGCTAGCTAAGCGGCCACTTTCGGCAGACGGGCGGCTGATCTAGCCAGCGATCGCGGCCTCAGTCTTCGATGATCTCGATGCGATTATCCATTCGAACATCGATTGAGCATACCCTTTACACATGGCGAGGATGCATAGGATTTTGGTCGCAGCGCTGTGCGTTTTGAGTGTGGCGAGCTGCGGCAGCGATCCCAACGATTCGCCCCGCGCACATCTAGCGCAGCTAGAATTGCGATCCGTTCGCGAGCTACTACAACAGCGCCCCTTCGCCGCAAACATTCCGCGCACTCCGAACACGGTGCCTTGCGGGCCAGTCGCTTGGCCACAGAACGCCCCTGGCTTCTCGGAGCTTGGCTATCACCCGACCTACGTAACGCCCTTCTCACTCGCCGTATCGAACGACACGCATGCCGGCCAGACTGTCATCACTGCGTACGCGGATCACGACTGCGATCACGTCTACGCAACCTACGAGATGGCCGTCGACGGCGAAGGCGCTGGCGTCCTGCGCGTGAGCGCTGGCGACGAGTAGGCCCACGAGTAGGCTTTCAGTGAAAGTCGCGGCTCTGTATTGTTGGCGTTAGTTGGGTGTCGGGGCGCCAGAGTTTGTCGGCGACGAGATGGATGACGCCGTCTTGGACTTGGAGTTTGCCGCTCACGCCTAAGAACGATTGAGTCTTGGCGATGATGGAATTCTTTTCGAAGGTGTCCTTCCACAGAACGACATTTACGAAGCCGGTTTCGTCTTCGAGGGTCATGAAGGTGACGCCGGAGGCTGTGCCGGGGCGCTGGCGGCAGATGACGAGGCCTGCGTAGTGCACGTACTGACCATCGCGAAGACCGTAGAGCGTTTTGGCGTCGGGTAGATTCTGCCGACGTAGCTGCGCACGTAACGGGCCAAGCGGATGACCGTGCGTGCTGTGGCCCGTGCGCTGGTAATCCCAATGAATGGATTCGGCGTCGCTCATCAATTGGAAAGCGGGCACGGACTCGGTCTCGACAGGCATGGGCACTGCGGGCGAAGCAGCGAGCCCCTTTGATTCCCAAAGTGCATTGCGACGTGATGGCTGCAATGGGGCAAACGCTCCCGACTCGGCTAGCGCCACGAGCGAGCGTTCATTGATGCCGGCGCGAATGGTGATGTCTTCCACGGACACAAAGCGAGAAGCGCTTCGTGCATCGGCAACGCGCTTCCACTCAATATCTTGCAGGCCCTTCACATAACGCGCGCCCATTCGAATCGCGCGACCCTCGAGCGTGCAATCCCATTCGCTCATCGCAATGTCGATGGGCCGTACTTCTACGCGATGGCGCTTGGCGTCTTCCACTAACGTAGACGCCGCATAGAAGCCCATGGGCAATGAGTTCAAAAGCCCGCACGTGAACACCTCTGGGTAATGGCACTTCAAGTACGAGCCCACATAGCTGATCAACGCAAAGCTCGCGGCGTGACTCTCCGGAAAGCCGTACTCACCAAAACCGCAAATCTGCTTGAACACGCGCTCGGCAAATTCCTCGGCGATGCCTTTGGCCTTCATGCGCGCAATCAAGCGCTCGCGATGTCCTTCCATGCGCCCCGACCGTCGCCACGCCGCCATATCGCGACGCAGCTGATCGGCTTCACCGGGAGTGTAGTCAGCAGCGACGACCGCGAGCTTCATTACCTGCTCTTGAAAGAGGGGAATGCCCAGTGTCTTTTTCAGAACGGGAATCAAACACTCATGCGGGTAATCGACTTCTTCTTCGCCCGAGCGCCGTCGCAAATAGGGATGCACCATGCCGCCCGTAATGGGCCCCGGCCGCACGATGCTCACTTGAATCACGATGTCGTAATAGGTGCGGGGCAAAAGACGCGGCAGCATGGCCATTTGCGCGCGGCTCTCGATTTGGAAGACGCCGACCGTGTCGCCGCGGCAGATCATGTCGTAGGTCTTGGTGTCGCCATCAGGCACGGTGGCCGATGAAAGCTCTACGCCACGATGCTTGGACAAGAGATCAAAGCAGCGATGTAGATGCGAGAGAGCACCGAGCCCCAGCAAATCCACCTTGAACAAGCCCAGCGCTTCCACGTCGTCTTTGTCCCATTGGATGACCGTGCGGTTCTCCATCGTGGCGTTTTCAATGGGCACCAGTGTGGAGACCGGTTCGTGCCCCAAGAGAAAGCCGCCTGGGTGAATCGAGAGGTGGCGCGGGAAATCCAGAATCTCGGTCGAGAGATCAGAGAGCTGCGAATAAACACTCGCCTTCACATCCATACCGCTTTGCTCGAGAACGCCCGCTACATCGTCGTCGTGGTAGTGCGAGAGCAACTTGGTCACACGATCCAAATCGGTTTCGCGTAGGCCAAGCGCTTTGCCCACATCGCGAATGGCCGACCGCGAGCGATAGCGAATGACGTTGGCCACCATCGCCGCGTGATTGCGCCCGTACTTTGTGTACATATGCTGAATCACTTCTTCGCGGCGGTCGTGCTCGATATCCAGATCAATGTCCGGCGGTTCAGCACGCTCTTTCGATAAGAAGCGTTCGAACAAAAGCCCCATACGCACCGGATCGACGGCGGTGATGCCCAGGCAAAAGCACACCGCCGAGTTGGCAGCTGAGCCGCGGCCCTGGCAGAGGATGTTCTTCGCGTGACAGGTTTGAACGATGTCCCACATCGTCAGGAAGTAGCCGCCGTAGTCTAGGTACTCGATGAGGTCGAGCTCTTTGTTGAGCTGGGCCAAGGTGTCGTCGGGGATTTCGCCACCGTAGCGCTTGCGCGCGCCATCCATCGTTAGGTCACGTAGCCACTCGGTGGTGGTCTTGCCATCGGGCAAACGCTCTGACGGATAGCGATAACGAATCTCGTCCATCGAGAAGGTGCAGCGCTCGGCAATCTCGAGGGTGCGCGCCAGCGCCGCTTCGTCATCGCGAAAGAGCGCGTTGACCAGATGGGGATTCTTCAAGTCGTATTCGGAGTTGCCACGCAGCACGCGTCCGGCCGTTGAAAGCGTGGTGCCATGACGAATGCAGGTGAGCACATCCTGCAATGGCCTCCGCGCTCGCGTGTGATAAAGAACTTCATTGCACGCTACGAGCGGCACTCGGTGCATGGCCGCATGCGCGCGCACATGCGCTTCGCGATCCTGCTCTTCCGCGAGCAGATGACGCGGCAACATCGCATACAAGCGATCCCCGAAAACCGCCTTCATTTCCGGCAAACCAGCGCTGCGCTTGGCGTCACCCTCGCCTACCCACAAGGCAATCACGCCTTCCGAATGCGCGCATACCTCCGGCCACAAAACACGACTCACGCCTTTGTGCGAGCGGCGCCGTCCCACCGTAAGCAACTTGCACAGCTCGGAATAGCCAGCGCGATTCTGCGCTAAGAGAATGACCTTGGTGCAGGGTGTTTCTTTCTGCGTCTTGGGATTGATGGGCTCGCCCACCGAGACCTCGGCGCCGATGATCAAATGGATGCCTAGCTCTTTGGCTTTTACGTGCGCGCGCACGATGCCGTAGAGGCCATCGCGATCAGTGATGGCAAGGCTACGCAAGCCAAGGCGATGCGCCTCCTCGACCAGCTCCTCCGGATGACTTGCGCCCTCCAGAAAAGAATAATTCGTTTTACACCACAGAGGCGCGTACATCTTTACGCCACCTTCCCTTGCATAAACCATCGACGCCGCCGTTTGTCGTAGTAGACCCAGCAGAGCGACCCTGACTTCAGCTCGACGAAGTAGTAGTCGCGCTCAACTTCTTTTCGCCACCAACCACCAGACAAGACGTAGGGCCCTACCGATCGACTGACCGGTCCATGGGAAATCCCACGCACCAACCAGCCATCCGGTTCGCGCGCCGGACGCGGCGGCAAAAGAAGCGGCGTAGGTTTGAAGTAACGCACCAAGGATCGACGCGGCACAACGCGCGGCTGCGCTTCTGGCACTTCAGTCATCGCTTCATAAGAGAAGCGCGCTTCTGGCAAATGCCCATTTTCAAGGCGCGCGCGCACTACCACGTCGTTTCCAAACGCCGCGCGTACGCGGGCGATGGCGCGATTGGCTGCTTTCAAATCGCGCTTGGGCTTCTCCACAAACAAACGCAGCTGCTCAACGGTCGCACGCACACCGAGCGCCTTCATCACCAAGCGCGTCACACCCGGGTGCACCTTCATCGACTCAAGACGCAAACGCACCAAGCCCATCAACATCGCCGCATCGAGCGTGGGCTCGGCGGGGCGAATCAACTCCGTCAGTGTCTCGCCATGCTCTTGCTCAAAGACGCACGTCACCTCGAGCAATGCCTGCCCCTTCGACAGAAGACGCAAGAGCAAGGGATCAAGCAAACGCTTCACCAAGAAGAGAAGTTTCTCCGAGTCCTTCTCTTCGTCATCGAGGTCGAGCACGCGCTCATGCGGGTCAGGCGGCGGCGCTGGCTGCAACGGCGCCCACAAATCTCCCGTACCCAGCTGATGTAAACGATGCGCATGATCACCAAAGCGTCGCTTGATACCGGCTGCTGGCAACTTGAGAAAATCTTCTACGGTGCGTACCGCGAGCTTGTTCAAAAGCGTCAGCGTCTTGGGCGTAAGCCCGATGCGCAGCAAGGGCACACGCCGCGTCGCAGCCAGCTCTTGCGAGGGGTCAGCAAAAACGACCGCGCCTTCCTTCTTATAGCGACTGGCCTTAGCGATGGCGTATGTGCCAAAGCGTGTAAAGCCCACCGACATGATCGAGACGTAGCCAATCGCGGAAAGCGCCTTGCGCACGGCCGATCCCCATACATCCAGCGACTCATACAAATGCAAAAGGCCCGAGGCATCGATCCAAAACACGCCCGGCTCTTCGGCACAGGGCTCGATATAGGGAGAGAATTTCTGCAGCGCTTCAACGAGCTTCTGCACCGCATCCTCGATGCGATGAGCGGGCATCTCCGCTGCGCGCAACTCGGACGACAAGCCTAACGCTGAGCCATAACGCATCCCGGGAAGAATACCGAGACGTCGCGCTTTTTCATTTACCCACAGTAGCTCGCCGTTGGGTTTGTCCTGATCGACAACCGCACAGGGGAAGCCCTTCCACTCCGGTTGATCTTGCAAGAGCAACTGCAGAGGAAGAGACGGCAGCTCAATACAAGCCAGTCGGTCCACGCAACACCTCTTCATGCTTCCACCCCGGCGCGCGGCGCTTGTCCTTCACCGCCACGAGCTCACACACAAACTCCCCGTGAGCGCGACGCGTGCGCCGCGTCGTAGCCCGCAAGGAGATAAGCGAACCGAGCGCCGTCTCGTGACCGCTCAAGAACACAATCGCCGTCGTGTGCTTTTGCGCGAGCCCTAACAAACGCGTGACCAGAGCCGGCGGCAAGCGTTGCTCGGCGGCCAGATCGATCACCACCAAACCGAATGCTCCCGACCTTACCAACTGATCGGCCGCGCGTGCCTTGCTCGACGCATCGGGCAAGAACGCTAACACCAAGGCATCGAGGTCCAATCCATTGGCGGCGGCATCGGGCGCGTAGAAGGCGTGCTCTTTGTCGGTGATCCACGCGACGGGCTCGCTGCGCTCTTGAGCCTGCAAAACCAGGCTTATCGTGAGACTCAGCGCAGCTTCACCGCTCACTTCGCACAAACGCCCAGCAATCAGCTCCAACCCAAAGATGGCCTCCTCTTCCGCAAAGCCATCGAGCTTGCGCACGAAGGGCATCGCATGAAGCTCAGCCTTGGTTGGGGAAACTGCGACTGCGGCACTCATCGGTATCCCTCATCGAGGTAGCGACGCACTTCCACGACTTTGCCTAGTATTGAAACCTCATCAGGCGCTTTGATCACGATGACTTCAAACTCGGGATTGGCCGGATGCAACTCGATGCGACCGGGACGGGTGCGAAAGGTTTTCACCGTGGCTTCTTCGCCCACCAACGCAACGACCACGTCACCAGACTCCGCAGTCTCTTGCCGGCGCACGATAACGAGGTCACCGGGAAGAATGCCCACACCGATCATGCTCTCGCCGCGCACCTTCAATGCAAACCAGGGATCCTGATGCGACTTGGTGATGCGTTGCGTTTCAAGAGGGACGTATCCTTCGCGATCCTCTTCGGCCAGCGACAAGGCACCCGCTTGCACGCGTCCGAGTATGGGCACCAAGCGCAACGCCGTTCGACGCTGCGACAACTCAGGCAAGCGATAACCACGCGCCACACCATCGACACGCGAGAGCTTCCCCTCAGCGACCAGCGCATCGAGATGCGCCTTCGCAGATTGCACAGCGCGAAACGAAAGCGCCGTTTGTACTTCACGCACTGTCGGCGACCCGCCCTCGAGCAGGCGATGCCGCACAAACTCAAAGACCCTCTGCCGCGTCGCCCCCACCACCCGTTTCTTTTCCATCCCCCAACGATACCAGACAAATGTCTGCTTCCCACATAAGCCGCAATTCCCCGACGGATCCGCGTCGATCGCTTTTGAAAGAAAGGCAGAGGTTACAAGAGATCAAGAGATCAAGAGATCAAGAGGAAGGCAATTGGGGTTGCTCGTCTCCCTGCATCGGCCTCGGAAACAAAAAACTGCCTTCCTGTTGATCTCCTGATCTCTTGTTAACCCCTCCCCGCCCCGACACCCTATCCTCAAGTGCATGTGCTGCTTTTCCAGAAACGTTGCGTACGTGGGGAAGACGAAGATTTTCGCGCGGGGGGCTCGTGGGGGTGAGCGGCAGTGGCTGGCTTACTCGATGAGTTTTTCGGCGAAGGATGAGATGGCGTTGATTCTGCCGATTCCGACTGCGCTTGGTGCGGGCGAGGATGCGGTGCGTTTCATCGACTTGTCGGGATATCCAACGTTCTTCGATGACATCGACAAACTCTTCGAGAGACCGCTCACGCGAGGCTTTGCGCCAGCAGCGATGGCGCCCCAGTCCGTGGCAAAGCTCGTGGTGCACGAAGTCGGGCATCTCGAAGCATCGTTTGTTCCGACGGTGAACGACTTTGCGCGTCTCGATGAACGCTTCAAGCTGCAGGCAACGACGTGGGATCAATTGCCCGTGCAAAAGACCTACGGCTTTGTGGTCGTGAAGCTCGGCAAAAATGCGACGCAGCAAAATGTGCATCCCATCGCGTTCGATTTTCCGCGCCGCGACCAGCAGCGCGTATTTTTCCCAACGTTGCATGTGCACGACGGCAAAGTGCATAAGACAGCGAAATTCGATCATTCGCTCTACGCGCAGTCCGACACCACACCGTGGGATCGATATTGGCTGAAGTCGACGGACAAAGTCTCAGCACGCGTGAACGAAGCGAAAACCAACGGCCTCGTAAACGGTGATGCGGTCGCCTATATGGCCCCCATCATCGGCGACGAACCCAACGACGACATCTGGTTCTGACTATTGCGCGGGCGCGGGTGCGCGTCCGACAGCGATGCGAAGGTGGTTGGTAAACGCATCGCGATACGCGATGTGTGGGCGTGAGAACGAATCAAACGCCAGAGACGAACGGAAGACCTGGTGGCGGGCGCTCTCGATCCGCACGTGGTCCATGCTCGTCGGCGACCCGTGCGCGTAGTAAAGGTCACTCTGCTGCCAGTCGTAGTATGCGATTCCAATTTCGCCCGAGGGCGCAATCGCAAGCGAGATGGCTGTGCCCACGAAGGTCTCGTCGTCGACCACCAGCGTGCTCCACGACGTCTCGCCATGTCGCAACGTCGCAAGACGAAGCGCGTCATCGGAACCACTCGCAATTGCATACGCAACGAAGACATCGCCTGCGCCGTTCATAGCGAAAGACATCGAGGCGCCGCCGTTGTCAGGAATACTGGCTATATCCTGCCAAGTTTCGACGTTTCGCTGGGCGAGAAAAGCCGCATCGATCCCGAGGCCGCGCACCCCGTGCATCACGAAGGGATCTGCGTCCGCGCTAAGCTGCAGCCCTACGGAAGGCGTGTTGGAGCGGGCATCGTCGATAACGCTGAGCGTCCAGTCGAGCGAGCCGTCGTTTTCGGCAAAGAGCACCTCGTGATTCATCGCATCCGAATACGCAACCGCCGCGTGCCCCGAAGCCGGCACGACCTCCAATGAAATCTCCGCGCTGTCGCTTGAGCGAAGCGTATCGATAGTTGCAAGACTCCATGCGCTTCCAGACTTGTGTGCGTAGCGTAGTGTGTGCGTATCGCCATCCCAGTACGCAATGTGAGGGCTTACGGCATTGTCGAGCGCAAGGCTCACGTCGAGACCTGCTCCGGACACGCCCTCAACTTCCTCAACGACGTAGAGGCCGCTTACCGGACGGACGTAAAGAACTGCCCCGGAGTTCTGACGGCGACACGCGATGTGTTCGATGTCGTTCGCGTCGATCGCAAGATCGAGCAGCGACGCAATCTCAAGCTCCGCATCCACGGTCTGCACCATGAAACCACTCGGATCGGGTGGGCCTGCATCCTCGGGCACAGGTCCGCTATCGAAACCGGCGTCCTGATCGAGGACGGGCAAGACCCCGCCATCACCGCCACCACAGGCGGCCAAGCTAAGCACAAGACAAAGCAACGCGCGCTGGTTCATAGGAGCGAAAGCCTGCCTCAGGCGCAGGCCATTCCCCGATTAATTCTTAGCTGAATCGATTTTTATGGAGACGTCAGTCGACGCGAACCGAGCGACTCGTACGCGCGCGCAGATTCCCCGATTCGCGCTTTTCTTGATGCGAAGCCGCATTCGATTCGATCATGCGTCATTCATGTATCGGCAACTCGACCCCGCACGTATCACCGAGACGAGCGCGCTTCTTTGCAAGCGTGTCGAAGAGCGCTTCCCCCAAGCCGGCCTTCGTCATGTTGCGCGTGATTTGAAGAAGCTCACCGAAGAAGCGGCTGCCGTCTCGCGCGAGCTCGGTCGTCCGAACTATGTTCTTCGCGGCATTGTTGCGGTGTGCATTCTAGGGCTGCTGGTGCTGCTCGGCGCAGGTCTGCGCGCCGTGCAAATCGACGCTGGCCTTGGCAACGTGTCGGATTTCGCACAGGGGATCGAAGCGGTCGTAAACGACATCATTTTCGTCGGCGTCGCGATCTATTTCCTAACGACGCTCGAAGTGCGTATCAAACGACGCCGTGCTCTGCACGAGCTTCACGCATTGCGTTCGATGGCGCACATCATCGATATGCATCAGCTCACCAAAGACCCAGAGCGCGTGGTGCGCCCGTCAGATTCAGACACCGCCTCATCACCACGCACCCCGATGACCCTGTTTGAGCTAGGGCGCTATCTCGATTATTGCAGCGAAATGCTCGCCATCATCGGCAAGATCGCGGCGCTGTATATTCAACACTTCGACGACGCGGATACGGTTAGCGCGGCAAGCGATGTTGAAACATTGAGCTCGGACCTCTATCGAAACGTGTGGCAAAAGATCCTCGTTATCGACCGCCCCAATAGCCTGCCAATTCGCGGCGACGAATAGTCGCGTATTCGCCTGGTCAACTCCGGTCTCGGACCCATAGTTGTTGTGACCAACTAGGTACGCGAAGGAGAAGATCATGACGGAACGTTCAGCACCAAGCCCGTCTGCAAAGGCGGGACAGAAAAGCGAAGTCCGACGACGTGACGGCGCCGGCCATCTGGATCCTGCCTATGCAGCGCGGTTGCGCGAGCAGAGCGGCAAATCGGAAGATTCCGACCGCGCCTTCGTCGATGCGAGTTCGAGCGAAGACGACCTCTCTGAGCAACTTGGCCAAGAGTTCATTGCCAATGCGACGAGCGGCGAAGACCAAACAAATGAGCGCTTTCAAGCGCGCCTCGTAGAAGAGGACGGCGGCCCCTTCGTCGAGACCGACGGTGCGACCGAATTCGCCGACGATGTCGACGCTTCCAATCCGGTCGATGCTACACGGGAGCCGATCCCGAAAGCCTGATGCATCGGTCACATCGACAACGCGCGCCGAACAATCTCGTAGCGCGCGATGTCGATGGGCTCGAATCGCTCCGCACCAAAGATAAAACGCACAATGCGCACGACGTCGTCGTCGTCCCGCATCGCCGTAAACGTCGCGGTCGCTTTGGCTTTCAGCTCTTCGGGAAGGCGCCGGTGCGCCACGACCATGTCACTCGGAATCGGCTCGGAGCGCAGAATCGGTCGCATCGTCGAGCCGCGTATCGAGGACCAGCCGGACGTCGAATAACGTGTGCTCGGCGCCGCGGGGCTGATGTTGAGATACGTTGCGCCCACTTCAATCGCGCCGCTCTCAACAGCCTTGCATACCGCATCATGACTTCCGAACATGTGCTGATTGGCAAAGAAGCCGCGCAAGTCAAAACCACGCGCCTTCAAGGCCATGCGCGGAAAAAGATATCCCGAGCAAGAGTACGGATCGACCCAGCCGGCATGGGTGCCGCGCACCTGCTCCGCAGTCGTGATGGGGGAGTCGTCACGGACGAAGAGCGTGCCGTAGAATTCAGGCCCGGGCGCGCGGACCGCGCTTACGAGTGGTGTCGCAGAAAGCTTGTCGCATGCGTGCACGCCTAGGCCGGGCGACATCCACGCCAGATGCACGGTTCCGGCAGCGAGCTGTGCGAGCAAATCCGCGTACGAGGCAACCGCCACAACGTTGACTGGCATGCCGAGGCCCTTGGTGAGCACGCTCTGCAATCCGGTCCGCATGCGCGTGCCGTCGATGCCAAGACGGACAGGGCCGGTCGCGAACGTAAGCTCATCCATGAGATGAAATAGTGCGTGATACCGTGCCATGCGGGCAAGACCCGAGTAGATGCGCCCCCGGGGCCAAGCGCGAATATTACAGACCGGCCACGAGCCCTAACCGGCGTGGTATTGTCGCGATGGGGCTGGGGGAACATCACGTGGAGCAGGATCCGCAGCGCGTAGTGCATGTGGCGACGTCGCAGACGCAAGTGCGTCGAAGCGTCGTTCGTAGCCTGCAAGGAGCCCTCATTCAGCGGGGTCTTTGGTCAGAGTTGCGCGCGCGCCTCGCATCGACGAACAGCGCGCTGCTGCGTGAGCTCGATCGCACCGAGACCCAAGAATGGTGGTCGGCCGAATCGCATCTTGCCTTGCTCGATGGCGCGGCGGAGCTTGTTGGTCTGGATGGTATGCATGCACTTGGGCGAGAGCGCATTCGCGGCATCGAAGCAGGCGCTCTCTTTCCGGCAATCATCGGAAGCTGGACGCGCAGCTTTCCGAATGGCGCCGATGTCGTTCAAGTCTTTCCGCATCTCTGGCGCGCCTCATCTCTCAATGGCGGGCAACTCGCGTTGAAGGAGCTTGGAGAGAACCACGCGATTTTTCATTTCGAAGGATGCACGCGTGCGATTTGCACCTCCGCGCCCTGGCTTGCGACTATTAAGGGCATGGCGCTTGGCCTGCTCGATCGCGTCGGCCTCACGGGCGAATCCAGAGCGACCGTGACTCAAGACGGCAACTCAGTTGAGTTCTACATCGCGTGGTCCAAGCAGGAGTGAACGTGACGCTCATTCTCCCCGCCAAGGAGCGCAAGCTTGATGACTTCCGTTTGGGCCGTGTGCTGCCCTCGCCGAGCAGGCGGATGGTCGGCCCTTTTGTGTTCTTCGATCACATTGGTCCTGCAGCACTCGCGCCCGGAGGCGGACTCGACGTCCGGCCCCATCCCCACATCAATCTCTCGACGGTGACCTATCTCTTCGAGGGGCAAATGCAGCATCGCGATAGCCTCGGCACCGAGCAACTCATTCGGCCCGGTGCGGTCAATTGGATGACAGCGGGGCGCGGCATCGTGCACTCGGAACGCAGCCCGCAAGACGAACGTGACCGCGGACCGCGTATGCATGGACTGCAGCTGTGGGTAGCGATGCCAGAAGAGTTCGAAGAAGTAGCGCCGGGCTTCGCGCATCATCCGGAAAGTACGTTGCCCGAGGTCAGTGACAAGGGCGTGCGCTTGCGTGTGCTTGTGGGCGAGGCATTTGGTGCGACGTCTCCGGTGCTGACGTACTCACCTACCCTCTACGTGGATGCATCGCTCGACGCGGGCGCTCGCCTCGCCATTCCAACGGATTATGAGGAGCGCGGCATTTACATCATCGAAGGCGACGTCCTCTGCAACGGAGCCGCATGCGACGCGCGCACGATGATCGTGTTGGACGCGGGCGCCGAAGCGGTCTTCGAAGCGAAGACGCGAGCGCGATTTGTGATCGTCGGCGGCGCGAAGCTTGAAGGGCCGCGCTACATCTGGTGGAACTTCGTATCCAGCCGCAAAGAACGGATTGAGCACGCAGCGCGAGAATGGAAAGCGGGAAACTTTCCCAAAGTACCGGGCGACGAAATCGAATTTATTCCGCTGACCGACGAACCGAAATTCTAAGGCGCGCTTCGTACGAGAGTTACCAGCGCGGCTCCACCCTCAAATAGACCTCGATGTGAGCGGGGCGACCGTTTCTCGTGGGACCGAGGTTTGCCGTGCGAAAGCGCTGCGCCGCGCAACGCATGAACGCCGCGGGCTCTTCATCGGGCGCATAGCTCACGCCTGTCACCTCGCCGGAAGGGCTGACCTCGAGAGTGAACTCGCGGCCATACGCTTGAGTACGAGCCGGATGCCCGGCAGGCCAGCAACTCGCCCACCGAATCGCCGACAGCGTCGCCTCCGCAGAAGGCCCAGCGTTGCCAAAAGTGCCGCCGCTTAAGCTGACCGAGCCCATCGCGTACTCGCCCGGCGCTAGACCGCGCGCGGCCGAGCCCGTGCTGGTTGCGGATTCCTCGTGACGATCATGCGCGCGCGCGCGGTCGCGACGCGAGGGACGCCCCTGCGCAGGCGGTTCACGTTCAGCGCTCTGCGGCGCCGCACGCGCGACGGTCGGCTTGTCTGGCGAAATCAATGGCGCCGGGGCCG
Organism: Sandaracinaceae bacterium; assembly: GCA_016712745.1. Lineage (GTDB taxonomy): Bacteria > Myxococcota_A > Polyangia > Polyangiales > JADJQN01 > JADJQN01. The sequence goes on along the minus strand of JADJQN010000001.1, from coordinate 17,312 downwards.
CTGGTGCCGCGGCGCTAGCCGCCGGTGATGGGCGGGTAGTCGGTACGAGCGTGGGCGCAGTCGGTGCTCGGGGCGTGGGCCGTTTGGTCGCCATGAAGATGGAAAGCGCTCCTGCGCCGATTGCGAGCGTCGCTATCGACGCGATTGCGGCGATCAGAAGCGGCGAGCGTACGCGCGTCGTGCTCGCTGGGCTGCCGTGGGTCGAGATCGCGTTCGCAGGTGCTGGGGGCTGCGCGGGAGCGGGTACCGAGTAGGCAGTTTGAGCGAAGGCGCTTGGCGCGTGATTGTGTTGTGAGCTCAGCCCTCCAATGCTTTTCAGCACGTCGCTCATTTGCTGAGCACTCACAAATCGCTCGTCGCGATTCTTTTTGAGCGCGCGATGCACGGCGTTTGCAACGTGCCCGTCGATGGTGGGCCGCAGCGAAGCAATCGGAGGTGGTTCATCCGTCAGGATCGCGACTAGCAACGAGGTGTAAGTCTCTGCGACGAGTGGCGGCCGCCCTGACAGCATTTCGAACATCATCGCACCCAAGGCATAGATATCCGTGCGGCCGTCGACGTTCGTGCCACGCGCCTGTTCGGGCGACATGTAGTACGGCGTGCCAACCACGGCGCCGGTCGCCGTGAGTTTGCCGAGAGCTTCAGCGTCTTGAAGTTTCGCTATACCAAAGTCGACGAGCTTTGCGCGCTCACCGCCTCCTGGCATGCGTGCGAGAAAGATATTGTCGGGCTTGAGGTCGCGGTGCACGACACGATGTTCATGCGCGGCACCTAAGGCAGCAAGAACTTCGATGGCAATGCGACAGGTATCCGCTTCGGACATGCTCTTCACACGAGCGAGCCGAGTGCCGAGAGACTCGCCTTCAAGTCTCTCCATGGCGATCCACAAAAGGCCATCGGGCTCGTGGCCAAAGTCGAGGATCTCCACGATGTTCGGGTGCGCGAGGCGCGAGGCTTGCTCAGCTTCGGCGCGAAAGCGCGCGACCATGCTCGCATCGCTCGAGAGTTCCCTTCGCAAGACCTTGATGGCAACCGCTCGCGCGAGACTCACTTGGACGCCGCTGTACACGACTCCCATCGCACCACGGCCAAGCTCGCCATCGATGCGAAAGCGCCCGCCCAACATTCGTCCTGCGAGAATCTCGATCATGCGTTGAGGCGCCGTCCAGGTGCGATGGCCATTCGCACATTCTGCACCATTTCGGCGCTGACTTCGCGGCAAAGATCATGGAGACTTCTTCGCCGTGGATTCAAATCGCATCATCGATCTCAAGATCAATTACTATGTGAAAGCGCGCATGGTGGCTGTCGGCGCCGGCGTGTTGGCGCTGCTGGGCAGCTTCGCAGTGGAACACGAGGCCTTCACCATGGCGCGTATGGTCGCGTGGGGCGTGGCGGGTTGCCTTTGCATCGTCGAGGGACGGCTACGAAGAAAGCTTGGCCAGTCGGCGAACGCGTTGTGGTTCAGCGCCGCGCTCTTCTTTGCCATCGGGGCCGCAGCAAGCTTGAATTTGCGTTAGGATCAGCCGCTCTCCTGGAGGTTGCGATGGCTAAAGTCGGATTGTTTGTTCGTATCGTCGCGAAAGCCGGCAAGGAGAATGAGGTCTCCGCATTTCTCGCGAGCGCTCTGCCTTTGGCCGAGGCGGAAACTGGAACACTGCAGTGGTTCGCCATTCGTCTTTCAAAATCGGACTTCGCCATCTTCGATACCTTCACCGACGAGGCAGGACGCCAGGCACATCTCAAAGGTCCGATCGCGTTGGCCCTCATGGAGAAAGCCGATGAGCTCCTCGCGCAGCCGCCGAAGATCGAACAAATCTCCGTCCTCGCGTGCAAGATTCAGTAAGAGCCCCACTCCACAGCCCGCGCCCGTGGAGCGCGCGCGCGAGGTCCAGACCGGAAACGGTTTAGGCTACCGGCGCGCCACTCTCTGTAACTGAGCAGGGTAGTGCACGAGGGTGGCTTCTGATTCGCACGAGCCTAGGCAACGAGGAAATGTCGGAGGTTCTCGGTTGGGTGAGGCGCGAGGATCTCGTGCAAACCGAGGAACGGGATGGGTCTTGGCGCGTACGGTTCAGTCGGAACAATGAGCCTCTACTCGACGGGTGCTCTGTTTGATTCAATCGTTTCGGTGCCTAGTTCGACACTTCGCGAACTTCGAGGCGCACGAATTCGCTCGTTCCACCCTGACCGACCTGCCACCAATAGGCGCCGCCGCGCTGCAACGCGCGAATGTTTTCTTCGCCCTCGATCGCAAAGGCCATAGAAGCGCCGACTAGATCGCCCGAGCTCGCAGCATCGTGCGCGGAAAACGCGAGCCCGCCATTCATGGGCTCGTAGTCGGGACGAAAGAAAAACGGGTAATCGGCCTGGGTCCACGTGATCAAATACTCGTCACCCGAATGCACAATCACAGGCGGCGCTGCGAAGTGGGATGGATCGCGTACTGAAAGGCCCGGCCCAAAGCCAGCGCACGCAGTGAGCGAGAACGCAGCAGCGATGACAAGCTTTCTCATAGCGCCCAACCATAGTGGGCGCAGGACCCGCGCGCACGTGCGCCGCGCCAAACTTAACAGCGCTTAATCGGCTCGCAACGATCGCTTCGACGTGAGCGAGTGCCGCGTATCAATGTTGAATGGCGATGGACCTCGAAGTTCCGGTTTTCCGCGATTCGATGCGCAAACCGATGCAGTGCTGCGCATGGATCTGAACGCCGATCGCAGTGACGGTTTCATCATGGCGGACCCGCAGCGTTCCTGGTCAGTTCGGCGCGCACTCGCCTTCACAACATTGTTTGGCTACAGCGCGCGCTAGCGCTTCAGATCACGGGCGCCGCAAGTTCGCGCGCGGGCTTTGCAAAGTAATAACCCTGTAGCAAGTCGCACCCGAGATCCACGAGGACGTCGCGTTCTGCGGCGCGCTCGACGCCTTCTGCGGTGAGCACGATATTCAGTTCTTTGCACATGGTGATCATCGTGCGTACCAGCGTAGCTTTGGTTGGCATCAAATGGATGTCGCGCACGAGCGCCATGTCGAGCTTTACGATGTCCGGCTCGAGGAGTGCGAAGCTTGTGAGGCCTGCGTAGCCTGCGCCAAGGTCGTCGATGGCAATTCTAAAACCAAGCTCTCTCAAGCGCGTCACGCGACTGGGCACGTCATGCAAACCGTGCAGCGATGCACGCTCGGTAATCTCGAGCACGATGCGTTCGGCGGATTCGGCGAATGCGCCTGTTGGCGCGAAGAGCTCTTCGTCGGCGAGGTCGCTTGGGTCAAGATTGATGAAGATCGACACGTCGGCGGGCAGTGCGGCTAGCGGTTCGATAGCTTTCGCGCGCACGATGCGCCCGAGCTCGTGCACGCGCCCGAGGCGAGCGGCCGCGTCGAGAACTGCTTCGGGGTGCGGCAGGCTTGGCTCGCCGGAACGGAGCAGCCGGCCCCACCCCGCCCCCCCCGGCCCGCGGGGGGGGGGGGGGGGGGGGGGGGGGGGGGGGGGGGGGGGGGGGGGGCCCCCGGGGGCGGCCGGGGGGGGGGCCCGGCGGGGGGCCGCCGCCGGCGGCGGGCGCGGGGGGGGGGGGGGGGGGCCGGGGGGGGGGGGGGGGCGGGGGGGGGCCGCGCCCCCCCCCCGGCCCCCGGGGGGGGGGCCGGGGGGGGGGGGGGGCGGGGGGGGCCGGGCCCCCCCCCCCCCCCCCCCGGGCGGCGGGGGGGGGGCCGGGGGGCGGCCGGGGGGGGGGCGGGGGGGGGGGCCGGGGGCGCCCCGGGGGGGGGGGGGGGCCGGGCCGGGGGGGGCGGGGGGGGCCGGGGGGGCGGGGGGGGGGGGGGGGGGGGGGGGGGGGGGGCCCCCGGGCGCCCCCGGCGGGGGGGGGCCCGGGGGGGGGGGGGGCGGGGGGGGCCCGCGCGGGGGGCCCCCCGGGGGGGCCCCCCCCCCCCCCCCCCAGGGCCGCCCGGTGGGCCCGCGCGCTGCGCGCGCGGGCCCCCTCCACGTTCGTCATAACCCGCGCCCGGGAGGCATGGAACTTCGCGTTGAGTTTCTCGAATCCAGAACCTCGCGCACTTTACGCGCGAGGAGCTCGGGCGTGATTGGTTTCTGCAAGAACGGGACGCCGGACTCTAGCACTCCGTGACGCAAGATACTGTCGTCGGTATATCCGGACATGCACAGCACCAGCATTTGCGGGTGCGATACGCATAGTCGCCTCGTCAGTTCAGGGCCGCTCATCTGCGGCATGACAACGTCAGTTAGCAAGAGGTTGAATGCCGTGGGGTGCGTCTCGCTCAACAGTATCGCCTCGCCCGGATTCTGCGCCGCAACAACCCGGTAGCCCTGACGACGCAGAATACTCTGTACGACTGTACGCACTTCGTTTTCATCCTCGACGAGCAGAATAGTTTCCGTGCCTCGCAACGTTGCCGGCTCCACCTGCGCCTCTGTGATGTCGAGGTCTGCGTCAACGCGCGGAAAGTAGATCTTGAAGCTCGTGCCCTTGCCCGGCTCGCTATATACCCACACCGCCCCGCCACTCTGCTGAACAATACCGAACACTGTTGAGAGACCGAGGCCGGTACCCTTGCCTACTTCCTTCGTCGTGAAGAAAGGCTCAAATATCCTCGCCTGAGTCGCGCGGTCCATGCCAAGCCCAGTATCCGTGACAGCCATCATCACGTGAGGACCCGGCTTGGCGCCGAAGTGATCCTGCGCGAAGCTTTCATCGAGTACGACATTGGCGGTCTCGACCGTAAGCACGCCGCCCGTGGGCATCGCATCACGCGCATTCACCACCAGGTTTAGAATCACCTGCTCAAGATTGCTCGGATCCACCTTGATGCGCGCCGCAGACTCTGGCGCTATCAACACGAGATCCACATCCTCGCCAAGCACCCGCCTGAGCATCTTGTCCATGTCCGTCAGCACATCGCGCAAGTCCAAAACCTTCGGCTCGACGACCTGTTGGCGGCTGAACATGAGCAGTTGCCTGGTCAGCCCCGCCGCTCTCTGCGCGGCTTTGGTCACCTCTTCGATATCAGCGCGCATAGGATCGTTGGCTTTCAGATCGCCCTTGATGAGCTCGCTGTAGCTCAAGATCACGGAGAGCATATTGTTGAAGTCGTGAGCGACGCCGCCCGCAAGCCGGCCAACAGCCTCCATCTTCTGAGCATGCCGCAGCTGCTCTTCAGTCTGCCGTAGCGCATCTTCCGCGCGGAGACGCGCGGCCTGGGCCTCTGTCCGCTCGCTGAGGTCAATCGCAAAGCCGATACATCGGGGATAGTCGAGCATCGCCACACCGGTAAGAATGGGAACGCGGACGCCATCCTTGCGCGTCACTTCCATCTCCCAGGTTGGTGTCGCGCCTTGGGGCCCCATCAGGGCGCCCATTGCGAGCGCTCTCTCAATTTGGTCGGCGGGAATGATTTCCGCCCAGCGCAGCAGTCCACTTTCCAATTCTCGCCGCGAATAGCCGACAAGGTCGAGGTAGGTGTCGTTCGCTTCGAGAATATTGCCTTGCAGGTCAGCAACGGTGATGCCGATCATCCCCGACTCCGAGAGAGTGCGAAATCGCTTCTCGCTGATTCGCAGCTCATTCTCCGCCTGCCTACGTGCGCCACGCTCGGCGCACTCCGCGAGAGCACGCTCGATGGCTGGTGCAAGTCGAATGAGCTTCGTCTTCAGAACGAAATCGTGCGCGCCAGCTCGCATCGCCTCGACAGTTGAATCTTCCCCGACCGTGCCGGACACGATCACGAAAGGCAGATCGAGCCCCGACTCCTTGAGAATCGCCATCGCGTGCGGTGCGGAGAACTGGGGCAGCGCCCAGTCGGAGACAATGACATCCCAGTGGTGAGCCGCGAGCGCTGCACGCATGCGTTCCTCGGTATCGACGCGCTCGTGCGCAACGGGTCTTCCCATCTTGTTCAACGCCATAAGGACCAACATGGCATCGGCTGGGGAATCTTCGACGAGGAGCACGCGGATGGGCTCACTCATACGATTGCTCGCCAAGCACACGTGTCCGATTCGCGTTGCCGCGCGTATTTCGATTCACTGGAGCTCCTCGTTGCTAGGTACTGCGGCGACGCCTCAGCATAGCCACTATCGCGCGCGCAGTGCGGATGTTTCGCGCTCACCCGCTGGGGTGACACGCAACGCGAATCTACTTCGCAAGAACTTCAGCGACCTTGCGCGCAAGATCATTGATGGAAAATGGTTTGGGCAAGAAGTCGAGGCCATCTGCGAGCAAGCCGTCGCGCGAGATGATGTCCGCGGTATAGCCGGACATAAAGAGGCACTTCGTGTTGGGCCGATTCTTTGTAATCAATTCACACAGCATTTTGCCATTCATGTTCGGCATGATCACGTCCGTAAGGAGCAGGTCGATTTGCGGATGCAACTCCGCGAGCGCAAGTGCTTCTTTCGGCGTTGAGGCAGCAAGCACTGAATAGCCGAGCTGTTCCAGCAAGCGTTTCGTTAGACGCAAGAGAGCTTCCTCGTCCTCGACGACAAGGATTGTTCCGGCGCCAGGCACGACGTCCGCGTCGTTCGCGACGGGGCGCGCTTGGGCAACCTTGTCCGTCGTCTCGGGAAGAAATACTTTGAACGTCGACCCGTGCCCGAGCTCGCTATACACGGAAAAGAAGCCGCCATTCTGCTTCACGATTCCGTAGACCGTAGCCAATCCGAGGCCTGTTCCCTTGCCGACGTCCTTGGTCGTGAAGAATGGCTCGAAGAGTTGAGCCTGGACATCGGTGCTCATGCCGGCGCCGTTGTCACTAACGGACATCTGCACGTAGGCGCCGGGCAGAAAGCCCGCGTGCAAATCGCAATATGCTTGGTCGAAGTTCACGTTCTCGGTGGCTATCGCGAGGCGCCCTACGCCGTTGATGGCGTCGCGCGCGTTCACTGCAAGGTTGGCGAGGATTTGGTCCACCTGCGCGCGATCCATCTTCACGCGATGTAGGTCAGCCCCGGGCTTCCAAACTAGCTCGATGTTTTCGCCGATCAGGCGCGTGAGCATTCGCAGCATGTTGCTAATCGTGGCGTTGAGATCGAGCACCGTCGGAACCATCGGCTGCTTGCGCGCGAAGGCGAGCAGTTGACTCGTTAGCTCCGCGGACCGGCTTCCAGCATCGATGATCTCCTGCAAGCTCGAGCGTCTCGCGTCGTTTGCGTCGAGCGACTTTAGCGTGAGCGAGGGCGTACATGATGAGGCAGGTGCCGCCCGTACGAACGGTCGCCGGGATCTTCTTCACCAGCGTGAGCAAGACGAGGGCGGCGAGGCAAACGGTGTCGAGCACCGCCACGCCGATCATTGCAGACTTGAGCGAGAAGATGACGCTCGGAACGTAAACTACCGAACCCAACACGACGACTACGCGAAGCACAACGCGAAGAAGATCTTCACGCCACGTCTCCGGCGTGAGCGCTACCCAACCGCGTTTTCCCGTCGGAGCTCTCTCGTTCACCGCGCGTGACCTCGTCGCGCATGCGCATGAGCGCGTGCACCGAGAAGCACCCTACTCCCCAAAGAACAATTGTCGCCCCAAACTCGCGGACCGCACTAACTCGGGGTGCGGCGTTCTTGCCAGTTGTGGCGTTTAGCGTGTGGCGAACACGCTAGCGCGCGCTGGGATCAAACGCGCAAGCTCCTCGCTTGCGAGCGCCCACTTATCGCCCTCGCCCTTGCTACGCAGATAACCGGCGCGCGTTCGACGGCGAGCTTCAAGGACGGCGGCGAAGAGAAGCTCTGCTGCGGCTGGACTCATGATGACCTCCTGCGCGGGCGTTTCGACCGAGCCGACCCATCGGCTTCACGTGTAGTGACGCGCGCGTGAGTGTCCGACTGACAAGGCGGCTGCACGTGGCCCCGGCGCTACGCCTGGGCGCCTTCGCGATCAGCTCCGCAATGCGGGCACTTCGAGAGCTCACTCGTGAATGGCCCCTTGCAGAAGGCACAGAACACGCGCCCGCCTATGCTCGACTCGTCGAGCTTGCGCAGCTCTGGATAGAAGTGCTCGAGCTCCAGGGTACTCATGCGATCGGCCTCGAGGGCGGGCGACCAAATCACCTCGAGCGCTACAAGTCTGCTCGCATTCATCGCCGAGAACTCCGACAAGAGCGCGTCGATTTGATGGGCACTCGAGCTGCTCGCGGCGTCTGAAATCACACCTCGCGCAGCAATCACAACGCTCACCACGACCGTGCCGTCGCCTTCGTGCTCCCGAGCGCGCACGTCGTCGATGGTGTTCTGCGTGAGCTGTCCGTCGACATTGCGAACAGCGTCGCGCTTGAAGCGAGTGCGCATCTCGCCGGTCAGAGACTCAAAGCGCGACTGCACCGCGCTCTCAGTGGTCGCCTGCTGGCTGACCGTGGCTCCGTATAACCAAGCGACGCGAACTGACGCCAGCAAGCGCACCGCTTCATGCAGCAGCTTTGTAAGATCCTCGACCGTGCCTGTGGACCGAGCGCTGAGCTCGTTTAGACGCTGCTGCACGAACGCGCGCGCGCGCCAATCAATACCCAGACTGATCGCGCTCAAATCGAGCTGCGGCGTGCGCGGAACAAGAGCATCGAACTTCGAGGTGTCGACCCTCGCGCGTTCGTCGGCCCGCCTCATGAGGCGCTTGAACACGTAGACAACCACGAGCACGACCGTCAGAAGCAAGCCCAGAATAAATGCATCTGCGAGCTCCAGAGGCCTGCCGCCTGAGCTGCCGCCACCCGAGTAGCTATCGCTGCTCGACGAGCGTCCACCGGAATAGCTCGATGAGCTTCCGCCGGAGTAGCTCGAACCGCCGCCGCCACCCGAGTGGCTGGAGCCGCCGCCGCCCGACGAGCCGCCTCCGCCAAAGTGCGAACCACCGAAGCTGCCGCCCGACTCCTGCGCGAATGAAGGCGTCGCGAGAGCAGACAGAACCGCAAACGTCGCAACGATAGAGGCAAGCCGAGAACGTGTCATGCGCGTGCGACTATCTCACATTCGCGCCCTGTTTCGCGAGCTGCCCTACCACGCGTAGCAAATGCTCAGCGTCGACGGGCTTTGGCACATGCATCTGAAAACCTGCAGCGAGTGCTTCACGGCGGTCGTTGTCTCCGGCCAATGCCGTGAACGCGAGCGCGGGAATGCGGATGACCATCCGATTGAACGAAATGCAAACGCTTAGCAAAGCGCGGAGCGTACGCGCGCAGCGCATAGCCAAAACCAAAGCGCGAAGGAAATAGGCGCTATGAAAGAGGCGATTTGCAGCTCTGGAAGTTGTCGAGGAAGACCCCTGTGTCGAACGCGGAGATGAGTCCGAGAACGTAGGCGTGTCGCATGATGCGCCTGATCTCGTACGCGAGCCTCCGTACGCTAAAGCTCCGCGAGCAGCGAGCCCTCATCGATAAGCCGCGCGACCGCGTCGACCGTCTCTAGATCATGCAGGCACGCAAGCAGGGCGACTCTATCCGCCTCGGTAACGTTGCCTTTGCGGGCGTCGATGACGAGTGTAAGCCCATGCACAGGGCCTGCGCCCCCGCCTGCAGCGAGGCCTCGCGCTTCGCATAGATCGGTCACGGCGTCGAGCGCGGAGGCGAACGCTGCGTCGCTTGGGATCGCGAATCCGCAGCTGAGCTGACAATACGTGCGCTGGAACTCACCGACGTGGAGCTTTTTTCGAAGTCGTTTGCGCATGCTCTAGGAAGGACGGCAGGACTAATAGCCGACTGACACTTGCGTGCAAGCACGTGCATACTTGGCGTCCCCTCGACGGAGCCACCGGCTACGCAACACCTGTCGAAATCCCGTTTCTTGGCTGGCCTGCAATGCGTGCGACGCATGTGGTGGGAGCAGCACGAGCGCGATGCGCCGGAGCTCGTTCCAACGCCCTTCCTTCAATCGATTTTCGATCACGGCAACGTCGTTGGCGAGGTTGCGCGCGGCTACGTTCCGCACGGCCTGCTCATTGGCGGACCTCCGCTTTCGCTCGAGGACCGGGCGCAACGAACACGCGAGGCCATCGATGCGGGCGCACGCGTGATCTACGAGGCGGCATTTCTTGCCGATGGCGTATTTGTCGCGGTCGACATTCTTGAGCGCGTCAGCGACGGCTACGTGCTCATCGAAGTGAAGTCGACTCTCGACGTGGGTGACAAGCACATTCCCGACGTCGCGGTGCAGCTTTACGCACTCGAGCGCGCGGGACTCAATGTTGTTCGCGCCGAGTTGATGCATCTCAATCGAGAGTGCCGCTACCCCGACTTAACGAACCTCTTTGTCCGCGAGGACGTCACGGAGCGTGCCCGCGAAGCGTTGCAAAGCATGCCCGCGCAGATCGCGAGACTTCAATCGATTCTCGCGGGCGAGCTGCCCACAGTCGCAATCGGCGGGCACTGCAGTACACCCTACGCGTGCGCATTCGAACGCCGATGCTGGCCCGCCAAAGAGGCTGACGGCATAACAACGCTGCACAATCTGCGAAAAGCCAAAGCGGCGAAGATGATCGCCGCCGGCTGCGTCTCGATCACGCAACTCCCGAGCGACTACCGCGCCACCGGCCCTGCCGCACGACAAATCGAAAGCCTACGCAGCGGGCACTCCATCATCGACGCACGCCTGGGCAACGCGCTTCGCCAATTCACGCCGCCTCTCGCCTTCTTAGATTTCGAAACAATCGCACCGCCGATCCCGCGGTGGCCGGGACTCGCCCCGATGGCCAAAGTGCCAGTCCAGTTCAGCGTCTACACCGTCGACGAGAACGGCGAGCGCGAACACCCATGGTTGGCTGAAGGCGCCCTCGACCCACGCCCGGCCCTCGCGGACGCATTGCTCACCGCATGCGCAGGCGCCCAAACCGTGCTCGCATACCAAGCCGAGTTCGAGAAAAGCAGAATCAAAGAGCTCGCCGCGGCCTTGCCCGACCGCGCGGCCGCACTACTCGACCTCGAGAGCCGCATCGCGGACGTTCTCCCCGTCGTACGCGACTTCACCTACCACCCCGCATACGGCGGAAGCTTCAGCCTAAAGAAAGTCCTGCCCGCCCTCGTCGACGGCCTCGGCTACGACGACCTCGAGCTCGCCGACGGAGCATCGGCCGCGACGTTGCTTGAGAAGCTGTTGTTTGATAGCGCATCGCTCGGCGCGGAGGGCGTCGCGCACGCGCGCTCAGTACTCACAAAGTACTGCGGTCGCGACACGTATGGGTTGGTGCGCCTGCACGCGCGGTTGTGGGAGCTCGCCGCAGCACAAGGCGCAGGCGCCTAAGCTCGGTTGGATCGCGACGAGAGCGTCACGTTCTGCGCGCCTGCTGGGATCTGCGCGAGCTCTTGGAAGAGTGCGCTAACCACATCGCGATGCTCGCGGCAGTTCAGCACGATCCATCCGCGCTCTGCGAGCTGCAGCCTCGGCTCCTGCGTCGAATCCGAAGACGTGAAGCAGCCGGTCGAGTTCGAAATTACCGCGCCCGGCGAAATGGCAACCGCCGCCAAGCACCTTTCGGACGATGAAAGCGAGTTCGGCTGTCCTTAGCGGCTCAGCGGCGGACTCGTCGTCGGAACAGGCGATACCGGGGGAGTTACAAACCACTCGCGCGCTAGCGCCTCGAACATGGCCTCAACTGCCTGCGCGGCGTTGTCGGTCAACCCGCTGGCGGACGTAGTCACGTCGCGTGCATGCACGGTTCCTGCGGTCTCAGCCAGTGTCGCTCCTCGTGCATCGAGCAAACGAGCACGGTAGCGAATCGTTGCGGTGACGGCGACTGTTCCCCCGATTCCATTGACCGACGCCGGAGAGAAGCTCAGATCAGCTGCGTCCAGTGAGATGCGTCGTGATGACGACTGATAGCGTCGGAAGCCATTTCGAAACGCTTCTGTAAGCGTCCAGGTCCACGCATCGACCCGAACCTCGCCGATTGAGGAGTTACCAGGGATCACAAAATCGTCGTGCACTTCCGCACCGAAGCGAATTGCCGCAGGCGCGTTATCTGCTGCGATCACCAGATTCGGCCGAGGCGAAACTGGGCGAACGCGCGCTGTCGCGCAGCCTGCAACGCTGACAACCAGCGCTCCGTACGCCAAAACGCTGAAGTTCCAGTTCATGTAGCCCCCGTCGATCAATCGACCAACACACGACAGCTCGTTTGCGCGCCACCGAGCACACGTATTTCGCTCTCGCTCGCCGGTTCTACTTCAACATCCCCACGTTGATCAATCGGTCGCGCGCTCTAACGCGATGCGCGTTTGATGCGAAGAGTTCGAGAAAATCTTGGCTGACGGCGGCCGGACCACGCGGCGTGCTCGGCGCGGATTTGCTCGAGAGCGCAGGCGCGCTTTTCCGGCGTGATGGCTTGCCAGAACTCGTCATCGGCTTGCTCCGCCTGCTCCCACGACTGGAACTTCTTTACGAGGATCCTGCGTCGCATATGGTGGGTACTTCCGATGGAAACGTGTGTGCGCGACTAGCGGGGTGGACGGGACTCGAATGCGAACGAATGAGATGGGCTAACAACAGGGCGACACTCGGTTTTCGCGCTCATCTTCGATCGTTACGCACGTGGGCTAATGCCCAACGAATCCTGTCCAGTCCGACCATTTTCCACGCTGTCCGACGGTGGCTGGGCACCTATTGGGCACCGCTATTCCTGCCGCTTGCCTAGTCGCTAAGGCCGGCCAATCGCGTCCTCCGTCCAATCGAAACGGGCACTTCGTGCCGCAATGTGAATGAACGTGTTCCAAGTGTTGATGTAGAAAGTGTCCTCAAAGCAGTCCATAGGAACGTGTGGCCACTCGTGCTTGCACGTCGCCGGTCGTCCGCCGCAGTCGTCCATCATCAGCCCAACATGGGAGCGTTCGCTTGGCACCCAGTCGCCGGTCGGCGGATCGACATACCAGAAGTGGACCCCGTCGACTGAGCGTCCCCGTCGCTCAACCCGGTAGTTGGGTTTCCATAGGAATCCTGAGTTGAACAGTGACACGCGCGTTGATCACATCGTGCACAAAGCACTCGATGTGTGCGTCGTGCAAACCGGACGGCAGGTGCGCAGTGGCTTCGCGGATGTTCATCGGACGTACACAGAACGTTGGCGTCGCTCCGACTAAAAGTAAACATGACTGTTCCCAAAACGCCCCCAATTCGAGATCGAGGCTCCTCCGCCGCGGCACGTTGAACTCGTGTTGTGCCTCGCAGGTGGGATGCTAGTACGAGGTGCCGTCTCAACCTCGGGTTCACGGCGACATAGGGGCAGTCATTCGCGACCAGTTCGAGTTACGAAAAGGTTCGCGTGCCGCTAAGCGTGCGGTTTGAGCAGCTACTACAGAGTCTTCTGGTCCTCCGCGATAGCGTCAACGCCATCGATCAGGGATCGAGCCACCCGCTCCTGCCATTGTCGGGCCAGCTGCGTGCGCTTCTCGTCGATAAGGCGAAAGGCGGCGAAGGGCTTTTGTTGGAACTCGCCGCAGAGACGAACCAAGAGCTAAAGCTGTTCTGTTTGCCGGCCCCCGACGCGGCGGGCACACCGAGCGCACTGCACTTGTCGCACCACAGCTCGGTCCATCGTGAATTTCCCGAACAGGAAGAGGTCGCGTTGGAGGTGTTCCTCGATCGCATTGGCTTAGCGCAAGGTGGCGAGCACTGCTCCATTCGCGAGCTGATCGAGTTCTACGCCAACAAGGCCGGTGGCGCGCACTTTGCCTCGAAGGTAGAGCGACGCGTATTGACGTTGCTGAACTCATCCCTCCGAGTCGCCGGGCTCATGCCGGCGCAGCTCATTCTCACCGATCTGGCGAAAACTGTTCTCCACATCGCGCGACGCATGTTGACGCCTTTGTTCAGATTCACGTTCGACTTCAATTTCGCGGCGCCATTGCAGAAGCAGTTGGTTTTGCTGGATGGCGTTTTTGGGAATTCGAATGTGCGATTGACCGTCAGCTTGAATGACGGTCGCCCGGAAATGCGCGTGACCGACGTGGCCGGCACCTCGCATCTGGTGGGGGGTCGAGCAATCGTCGATTCTGCGACGCGCCACACACTCACGTTGTTCGGGATGATAACCGAGCGATACGAACACGAGTTTCTGTTGGTGATCGATGGACTGATGATTGCGTCGGTGAGGTTGCCGAACGCGATTAGCTTTTTTTCGCCGCTAAGCGGATACACCTGGTCGGTGAATCGACGAGTCGATTTCCCCGAGATGAAAGACGGCTGGCTCGCCGTCATGGATGAAACGTTTCCGCTGCGCCCACGAAATCCCGACCAGCCGATACGCCAGTGGTGCGCGCTCACTCCGGACTCGAAGCTCGAAGTCTCGCCGGACAGCTCCGTCGACTGCACCAACGCAACGTTCGTATCGTCCACCGATGTCGATGCGTGGCTCGTCGCGGCTCAAGCAGCTGTGGCCAGTGCCCCCAACGAGCCACCTTTTCCTCCACTCCCCGGCTACTTGCACCGAAGACGTCCCGACGTTCAGATTGCAAGTGTTACCCTGACGACGAAGAACTCCTCGGAGTAGTTAGTAGGGTCGCGTGGTTCGATACGCGAAACTCTCCCTCCGATGCGCGACTCCGCGCAGCCATCAAGCGGCGATTGCGCCGCGATCGACCCTGGCGCCATGATTCGCAATGACCTCTGGATCAACACAGCCAACTCTAGCGTTGCGGGCATTCGATTCGGTTGATGCCCTCGCGGACGCGTTGTTCAAGAAAATGAAGGCGACGGATGCGTGCAGCTACGAGTTCGGCGCTGCATTCCGCGGAATGCGAGCCCGCGCAGCGTCCGTGGATCTCGCACTCGGTGCGCTCGCGCAACCCGATCTAGTCGGCCACGCGCAAACTTTAGTCCCAACCGCTCCTGCTGCTCAGGTGCTCGTCGACACGTACGTTGCTCAGGTCCTTTTTGGAATATGGTCGACCTTTGAATGCATGGTGTTCGGAATCAACGCTCTGGGTTGCGCCGTCGACCCTACCGATTTTCATTCGGTGGAAACGACTGCCAGTCTCAAGAAGGTCGATCCGAACAACGTGTTCGGAGGCTGTGCGGGGCGCCCGGCACGTCCCGGTTACGCAATGCACTTTCCGAAGTGGAACGGAGTGTTCGACGCAAACAAAGCTGTCCTCGCCCGTTTGAACGACTACCACAATATCTCGAAGCATCGCCGTGCGGCCGCAGCTGGGGGGACCGTTCATCCCGGATTCATCGACAAGCTGAAGCCTTCGATGGGTGAGGGCCCAGCGATGATGGCCGCAATGGCGCGTGCAACGTGGATCGAAATTCTTCTCGAATCCAAGCCAGGCGTGGCTCTCCCAGAGCGTTCTCCATCCGCGACGACCGGTGTGCTCCTCGATGAGCTCGTTGCAGAGTATCGCCGTGTTGCGCGTGAAGCCGGCGAGGCATTGATCATCGATCTGACCGCGCTTACGAAGTAGGAATGCCGCGCGCCCGTCGAGAGGCGACATGCCAACCAGCTCGCTCGAATGCGAACGAAGCGAATGCGCTAACAGCAAGGTGACACACGTTTTCTCACTCATCTCCGATCGTTACGTACGTGGGCTGGTGCCCAACGAGTCCTGTCCAGTCCGGCCACATTCCATGCTGTCTAGCTGCGTATGCGCGCGTACTGGGCGTTAGCCATGCTGCGTTGGCTCGAGCCTCTCCGCCGGGCTATCCTCCTCCCATGGGTGAACGCGCCAGCAAGATATTCGCCGATGCCATGAAGCTGCCAACGGACGAGCGGGCTGAGCTCCTCCGTGACCTCATTGAAAGCGTAGACGGGCCTGCGGACGCACGAGCCGCGCAGGAGTGGACAGCGGAAATCGAAACCCGAGCCCGAGCCGCGATCGATGGCACCGCAGCTTCGGTCCCCTGGGAGACAGTCAAATCCGAGCTTGATGCCCGCCTGAAGCGATGAAGAAGCCGGTCGAGTTTGACGTCGCTGCCCAGGCCGAGCTGCGCGCCGCTCTCGATGGTATGCAGCGCAGGCGCCCGTGCTCGAAGGCCTCTTCGCGCAGGAGATAGCTTCCGCGATTGACGCCCTCGCCTCGCCCTCACGTCACGCATTCGCGATCGGCGTGGCACCCGAGCTCAATGTTCGTCGCGTGCTCCTGCATCGATTTCCGTACGCACTCGTATTTGTTGAACTTCCAAATTCGATTCGTGTGCTCGCTGTGATGCACCAGCGACAGCGACCTGGCTACTGGAAGACGCGAACATGAGCTTTGAACGTGGGCAGACAGGAGCGCTCGATGTCTAACGTTTGGGTGTTGGGCGCCGGCTTCTCGCAGCCACTCCGGCGCGCCGGTAACCGCGAATCTCTTCTCGCAGAAGACGGCGAACCGCATGCGGACGGGATCGAAGGAGCTCCTGGGTACACGGACATCGCAGACGTGGCGGTACTACGCGCAGCCGGGTGCCGACGGTACAGTCACGCCTTCGCCGGACTCACCGTGGTCTAGTGTCGAAGAGTTTCTTGCGGTTGTGGAGCATGCTGCGCCCAGGCGCGCACCGATGATCCGATAAGTAGATTGGTATCGCAGCGGTTGCCAAATGCCGACCTGCAGAAGTTGCTTGAAATGGGTTCGCGCTATCCGCTATGGCGTGTAGTTACTCCATTCCACGCGACACCGCCGGCTTGGCGAATCGTGAAGCATGAGGCCTTACTTCAAATGGAAGAGCAGGTTAGATGCCGCGACAAGATCATCACATTCAACTACGACGAGGTCGTAGAAGCAGTTTGCGAAAACGAGCATCAACGCGCTGGCACCGGGGTGGACCGGAGAACTGGACCCTTCACGCCCGACTCTCCTCAAACTGCATGGTTCCGCGGGGATGGGCTCGCACCTCGAAGGACGTGCAGGCCGTCGGCGCACGCGAAGTCGTTCGCCCCGACCTTGACCCACTGATCGGAGTGCCCGCCCATCAAGCCGTTGGCCTCAAAGCATGCCGCGGACTTTGGGGCCTCGCGAGCACAGCCTTTCGAAGGCCGGGTCGGTCATCATCGTCTGCTACCGATTTGCGGAGACAGACGACGACGCCAAGGCATTCTCCGGCGCACTGAACAAGAACGCTTCGGAGCCGCTCACCGTACGGATAGCGCTCCGGTCCCGACGTGAATCACGTTGATGTTCGTCTCCAGTCAGCGGCCCCATTGCTGGCGAATGGGCGCTCCGCGCGCGGCGTCCGCGCCTCCTCGACCAGGTCCGGAGTAGTCGTGATGCTGTGCTTGCGGATGCGAAAACGCCGGTGATCGATGCCGTGCCCAATGTTTTCACAAGACTTCATCGCTCTCGCGGCGGAACGATGGCAGCTGAGTCATTGGCGACCTCGCGTCGGCGCGGCGCGCTGAGCTCCGCGATC